>NZ_CP108463.1:9010000-11585837 GCF_036226385.1 Streptomyces sp. NBC_01261 | reverse complement strand
GGCGGCTCTTTAGTTGGCCTGGCGGCCAACTACGGGCCTGACGGCCCGTTAGGTGCCGTCGTCGTGCCTGACGGCACGACTGTGTGTCAGGTATCGGGTTGGCCCTGGCGGGCCAACTTGGTTGGTTTCTGAGGGAGTTGAGCGGGCCTGGCGGCCCGCTTGCAGCAAGAGGCTTGTGTCCCGCCTGCCGGCGGAACCGATGTCATAGCTGGGGGTTGCACAGTTATTTGAGTTGGCTCCGCTCCCCTTGGCGGGGAGCTCTGCTTGGCTTTCATGTCACTTCGGCTTGTGCCTCGTTAGGTTGTCTGTCCTGCCTTTGCAGTTGCCTGTCGGGGATCGGGTTGGCCCTGGCGGGCCAACTTGGTTGGTTTCTGAGGGAGTTGAGCGGGCCTGGCGGCCCGCTTGCAGCAAGAGGCTTGTGTCCCGCCTGCCGGCGGGACCGCACCGTGCTGACTCGCTGAGCGTGCGTCGGCAAGTGCCGTGGTATGCCGCCGTTTTGTCGGCCCGTGCGAGTCTTGGCGTTCGCCTCTGGAGGCTGGCCGTTGTCACGGCCATGGGGCCGTTACGGTGGCCGGGTGACTGCCACGAAGGACTCTGCGGGCGGCGATGCCGACCGCGCCGGTTTCACCGTGTCCGCTGAACTGTCGATGGCCTTGGCTGCTCAAGGGCCTCACGGTGAGCGGGCGTTGAACCTCCTGCGGGATGCTTCGGCGGTCTTGTCCGATCCTGGCCGGTGGAGCGCGCCGTACGAGGTGGCTCAGTCGTGCTGCCGAGGGGCGATCGACAGCATCCTCAATCTGGCCCCGAGGGACATCACAGGTATTGAGGCGGTGACGAAGGCCGTCACCGATGTTGCCAAGTCTGCCGTCGATGCCTGGCGTGCGGGCGGCCAGGTTCCCGAGGGGCTGCTGAACGAACTCGCAGCCGCGGTCGATGTGCTGCGTGCGGAGGAAGGCAATCCGGGCGGTCGGCGTATCCGTCAGATCGGGTACTTGGTGCAGGAGTTGACGCGGCAGGAGATGGGGCTGGCCGAGGTGGAGGCCGTCCGCAAGTCCTGGACCCGGTTCTATCGAGACACCTCTGGTGTCCTGCACGGTTCGGGCGCCACGCCCGAGGAGTCCCGCGAGCGGTTCGAGGGCGTGGTGGCGGCCTTCGAGCAGCTGTTTCTGGGGCTGCCGGAGCGTGCCGAACGGCTGCGCCAGCTGGCGCTGAGCGAGCAGCCGTCGCCGCAGGATGCCGCTGAGATCGCGTCGATGTCGGATCCTCGCGCCGGCGACTACTTCTTCCGCGCGGCAGTGAGCCCGCGCTGGCTTGGTCTGTTGCCGCTGGACCGGCTGCTCCCGGAGGCATCTCGGTGGCCAGCTCTTCCTTACCTGCGGGGGCAGTTGGAGGCCGATGCAGCGCAGGTGTGCGCGTGGGTGGAGCAGCATCTTGCCGTGATCGAGGCGCCTGGCCCGGGAGCGGTCGGCATGGCGGTGGGCCTGGTGGCCGAGGGCGGTATGACGGCGTGTGAGGTGATGCTGCAGATCGCCGACGCGCAGCAGGACCGTCATGTGCTGCTGCGCGTCGGTTACTGGGCCAGGGGTGTTGCGGTGTCGGACCGTACTGGGCCGTGGGTGCGGGTCGTCGAAGCCGTGCTGCGTAAGCCGCCTTTCGGCGTCCATGAGTCGTGGGAGGCGGCGCAGCTGGCGCGCAGCCTGGTCGAGACCGCTCACCCGGAGGGCCGACTGCGCGCTGCTGGGGATCGGTTGGGGGTGATTACCCGGTCCGCTCTTGCCTCTGTGCTCGCCGTGCATCTGGCGCAGGCTCAGGAGTGGGAGCTCAGTTTGGTCAACGACCTGCGGGAGATTGCTCTGGCCGATCCGCCGCGCAGCGTGCTGTTCACGCTGATGCGTGCCGTGCTCGATCTGGCCGGGGACGATACCCGGTTGGGCGTCCCGCTATCCGAACGGTTGCGGGTGCTGGACAACAAGCTGTCAGCCGGTGCTGCGGCCGACCGGCTGCGCGCGGTCGTTCTTTTGGAGAGTTACGGCGATGACCGGGCAGACCCGGCGTCGTCCGGCACCTGGTGGGAGCAGGCCCTCCCGCTGGCGGGTCGGCTTGCGGCTTCCGGATCCCCGCGGGCGGATGTCGCGGACTTCCTCGCGCTGATCGAGGAGGCCTGCCCCGACGAGCACCGGGCCGGGTTGCACGATGTGCTGGCCCGCAGTCTCGGACAGGCGCCGTCCGCGCAGGAGATCGCCGCCTGGAAGGACGCCTATGAGACGGCGTCCGAACCGCTGCCGCCTGCCTGGCACACCGTCTGGGAGCTGTCCCCGGTCCTGACCCAGGACGTGCTCGAGGCCTGGCAGCCGCTGTTGGAGACGCTCGCCGCGCTGACGGGGCAGCCTGTGCCCACGCGCCCGGAACCGGTCATGCGGGTCACCTCCTGGATTGAGAGCCATGGCGGTCTGTCAGCTGAGGCGTTCGCTGCCTGTGCCGTGGAAGAGGGGCCGGCGGCCGCGGCCGGCCGGCTGGTCGCCGCGCCCGTGGAGCGCACCGACGTGGACGCCAGTGGCGCTCGTGCCGGTCTGCTGAGCGCTCTGGTGGCCGAGGATCCGCAGCCGTGGGCCCGCGACCCGGACGGCGTGGCAAGGGCCGTGGCCGGTGACCCGACTGCGCTGGCCGCTTACTTCACCTCCCTGCACCGGGCCGCCCGTGAGGGAAAGCTCGCGGACGGCGAGCTTGCTCCGATCGTCCTAGCTGCCTTCGCTGCCCGCCCGGGTGCCGGGCACGATGGGCCGGGCACAGGGCAGTTGCAGCGGGTGATCTGCAATCTGCTGCACCGGGCGTGGGAGAGCGGTCTGCTGCTGGATGCAGCATCAGGCGAGGCAGATGGTGCCGTCGAGTGGCTGGAGAGCCTGGTCACCGGCTGGGCGCAGCCTCGTACCGATACCCCGCAGCCGCTGCTGACGGCCATCGACCAGCCGGGCGGGGCGGCGCTGCTGTCACTGATCGCCTGGGGCCTTAAGCAGGCTCAGCGCACTGGCCAGGCTCTGGTCGACCCGGTCCGCACTGTGCTGACCGGGCTGCTGGAGGAGGAGCCTGACGACCAGGCCCTGGCGGTCATAGGCTTCTGTCTTGGCCAGCTGGCACACGTCGATGCGGCATGGGCCGAGGAACACGCCGACCGGCTCTACGCGCTCGACGCCCCCTGGCGTGCCGCCGCCGCCTGGCTACGGCACGGACACCCATACGCGGGCGTTCTGGCACGGCTGAACCGTGTGGCGCTGTTGCAGGCAGCCGCCGGCCCGGAGGGCATCCCAGTCCTCGACAAGATCATTCTGGTGTTTCTCGACGGCTCCGAGGCCCTGGGCCCGCCCCCGGCACTGCTGGCAGAGCTCGCAGCGCAGGACGGCGGGCCCCCAGCGGTGTCCGAGATGCTGTCCCGCCTCGCCGGAGCCGTGATTGGCTGCGAGGAAGCAAGCCCGTGGCCCGAGCACGCCGCAGCACTGTGGCGCGGCGCGCTCGAAGCTCAGCTGGTACCCGCTGCTCTCACCGGCACAGGGCGGTTCGCCTACGCCGACCCCCTCGACGACGTCACCTGGCTGGAGCTGACCGCCCGTACCGTGGCCCGGCAGCCGGAGGTGGAGGCGCCCTACGCGGTCGCCGAACGTGCAGCGCGCCACCCCGACTCAGCTGACGCCCTGCGCATCGCCGCGGCACTGCTCAACGCCCCCGTGGACCCGTTCGAGCGGCAGGAGATCCAAGGACACGCCGCCCGGCTGTTCGCCCGCAGCAGCGCGGAGGGCACGGCCGAGCATGAACAGCTGCGGATCGCGCTGATCAATGCCGGTGCGATCGAGGCGGCCTACAAAGACTCCCCTACCGGCCCATGACCGCCCCGGCGCAGGGGAGTTGAGCCCGCCTGACGCTGTGTGCACCCGTCCGGGCTACGGTGTCGGGATGAAGTCGCACATTGTGCAGATCGTGCGGTGGAGCACCGCGCGGCCGCAGCGCGATGACACCGTGTGCAGCGCACACGGCACGAAGACGTGCACCCGGGACCTTGTCGCCGATGCCTTCCTCCGCGACGCGGGCAGCCCGCGCATCCACTGGACCGTGTGCCAGCACTGGCTCGATCATGAGCCCGACGTGGCCGCTTACGAAGCTGGCAGAGAAGACCACGGACCGGATCCTGACCGGACCAACCTGCGGTAAGACCGGGCTGAGCGGAGGGTCTGTCTGCGCTGGTGGCGGCGGCCCGCCACACTGTGCTCATGGGTGCCGACATCCCATCTGCCAGCCGTGTGCCCGTTCGGCATGCCCCACCGACCGAAAGCACCGTGAAGGAGCTGTACGCCACCGCGCTGGCCTGCGGGATCCCGGACTGCGGGGAGCCGCTGTACCGGGAGAACCCAACGACCGGCCAGCGCCTGCTCAACAGCCGGATCGCGCACATCCACGCCCGCAGTGAAGGAGGGCCGCGGTGGGATCCGGAGATGAGCAAGCAGGACAACCGCAGCTTCGGCAACCTCATCCTGCTGTGCGAGCGGCACGCTTCCGAGATCGACGCCACACCCGAGGACTATCCGGCAGATCTCCTGCGCGCCTGGAAGAAGACGCAGATCGAGACGCGCTCCCGCGCGGTGGGCCTGCTGCTGAGCGACGACGAGGCGGCCCAGGTCGCTGCCGTCTCCTTCAGCCTGGACGACCTCGTGGAGCACCTGAGCGCCGTGCTGCCGTTCACGCC
Organism: Streptomyces sp. NBC_01261; assembly: GCF_036226385.1. Lineage (NCBI taxonomy): Bacteria > Bacillati > Actinomycetota > Actinomycetes > Kitasatosporales > Streptomycetaceae > Streptomyces > Streptomyces sp. NBC_01261. The sequence continues at coordinate 11,581,105 of NZ_CP108463.1, read as the reverse complement.
GCGCCTTCGCTCTCGCCAGGACGCGCTCGACTTGGCCTCACGCAGCTGCCGGGCGCGCAGCCTCGTACGCCTGCGCAGCACCCCTGTCGACCGTGTGAGTGCCGTCCTGGCCTGGAAGGCAGAGCACGCCGGTCCGGTGGTGACAGTGCCCGAGGGCGCCCTCCGGGTCCTGGCCGCGCCCATGGGGGCGGGCAAGAGTGAGGAAACCGAACGCTGGTGGAGTCAGGGGCTGACCCAGGCGTGGGCCGATTCGGAGATCGACATTCCGCTGTGGCTGGAGGCCCGGGAGATCACCTCCACGCTGGCCCAGGCTGTCCAGGAAACCCTGGGAGGCGACCCGGTGCGCACGTGCCGGGTGGTTCTCGACAACCTCGACGCGGTCAGTCCTCGGCAGGCCGACCAACTTCTGTGTGATGCGCGGCAGTTGGTGCTGGTCTGGCCTCACGTGAGTGTGCTGGCGACCACCCGGCCGGGGGCGGGAAGCGTGGAGGACGGCGAACGTCTGCCCGTGCCGCCCTGGCCGGTGCGACGGGGTCTGGACCTTTTGCGCACCGTGCTCGGCGAGGAACCTCCCAGGATTCTGGAACGGCACGAGACGCGGCAGCTGCTGACCAGTCCCCTGCAGGTTCACGCCCTCGCCAGCCGCCTGCGCGTCGGCGGCGACCCGCACGTCACCGCGCGCGAGTTGCTCTCCGAGCTCGCCACCCACATCCTCCAGCGCGAGCACCCGCAGGCCTCACGGGACGTATGGGAAGCGCTGCCCCGCCTCGCCGCGCGGATCCTGGATCAGCAAGGCCCCGTCCAGGCCAGTTCGTTTGCCCAGCAGCATCTGGTCTGGGAGCTGGAGGAAACCGGCCTCGTCGTCCACGACGACGGTCTGCTGCGCTTCGCGCTCCCCCTGTTCGAGCAGCACTTCGCCGCCCAGGCACTGCGGGAAGGACAGACACCGCTCAGGTCCGCCGCCGCACCCACGTCCTTCCCCCACTGGCGATACGCCATCGCCTTCGCCGTGGCGACGGCGGAGGACGGGGACGCCGAGACACACCTGGACACCCTGGCACGAACCAACCCGGCAGCGGCCTCCTGGGTCCTGGACGAGATCGCGGCGGCCCCCAGAGGCAGAAGCCTCTCCCCGGCCGTGTCGGCACACGAAGCGTCCGACGGCGGCCAGGGCCGCGTGCCGAAGGTGGCGCGCCGGCTGCGGCACGCCACCTTGGGCTGGCTTGCCGGCCTTGAGAGCATCGGCCCTCTTCTCGCCCCGCACGAGCGGGGCAGGCTCGTTCCGTGGGCCGTCCAACTCGACCATGACTGGCTGACCGTCGCGCAGGCACGCCCCGGCGTCCTGGACGAAGACCTCGTTGTGTGGGCCGGTCTCGCGGACATGCCCGCGCCCCTGACGAAGTTTCACGACCTGCGGAGCTTCCCCGCCCCGCACGGACGCCTGGCCTGCTGGGACAAGGCACGTTCCCGGCTGCGCCCCGCCCTGGCCAGCCGGATGCAGCAACGCACCCTGCCCGTTGCGCCTACCTCGCCTCTGGCCACCGAACGCACATGGTTCCTCGCGCGGCAGATCATGGCCAAGGGCCGCCCCTCCCGGGTCGGCCGGCACATCTCTCTCAGCGACTTGCAGCCCGAGCTGGACATCCTGATGGATGAGGTCGCCAACACCGTCTGGGCATCGTGGCAATGGGGCGGCTCCAGTTACAAGATCAACTCTGATGATGTCCGCTGGCTCAGTGCACACGTGGAGCACGTGCAGGGGGACGCACTCGCCGACCCCCGCCCGCCGGGCGACCGGGCGCACGGCTCACACCGCTTTTTCTGGCAGGCCTACTCCCCCGAGCTCACCCGGTCCATCAACGCCGACGTGCTGCGCGACGCGCTCATCGGCTACCGCGACCTGGTCGAGCTCAACTTCCCCCGGTTCGGGGCCGCGCTCGGCCTGTACAGCATCTTCCCCGTCCGCGCCGAAGGCATCGTGACCATGCCCCCCGACGCGTCGCAGCCCCAGCCCGCCACAGTCATGTACGCCCTGCGCCCCGATGCGGCACCTACCCCACACGACCAGCCTGTCGTCGACCTCCATCTCACCGATGAGCCTCATGATTTCACCGACTCTCTCTGGGCGAGGCTGCGCGAGGACCGTTCCTCAGCCTTCCGCCTCCCCGGCATCGTCCATCAAGAGACGCTGCTTCCCTACCATGACCGCCAGGCCACGAACCTCGCATACCGCTGGCTCGCCCAGGACCTGCAGGCGGTCGGCTGGCTGGAGCGCGCAGTGACCTTTCCCCACTGACCGGAGCGCGCAAGCCAGCAATCTGTGCCCCCGAACAGCACCGCCTGGTGACGCCCCTTATTCAAGACTGAGTGACTTCTCGTCCCACGACCAGGGCTGCTCTTCGAGAAAGTCCGTTGATTTGTTCAGCGCTTCCTTATTCCGTATCCGGTGCGAGGCCGGTGGGAAAGAGATTGGCGGCGCCACCCGAGGCGCGCAAGAGGAGCCGGGAGAGTCTGAAGTACTCGGCAAATGGTCGGACCGACGGGTCCTCCCAACCGAGCCGAATCATCACGTAGGCCAGCAGCGCGCCTACGGGCGGGGCCTGCCCGCAGCCGCCGACTCAATGGCCTGCCGCGGGGCTCGCAGCACCGCGCAGGCGGCTGGCGGCAGATCGATCGAGTGCGTCACACCGGCTGGCCGCGTTCAGGCGGCGATGCCGAGTTCGGTGTGGGTGCGGTGGATGAACTCGCGGACGGCCGGCTCGCGCCGCCAGGGGGCGAGGGCGGTATTGAACTCGCGGACGTAGTCCTTGGCACGGGTGGACTGGACGCGGGCGAGGATGTCGACGGACCGGTTGCCGAGTTCGAGGCCGTGGTCGAGGTCGCGGGCCTGGAGGTGGGCGGTTGCGACGATGGCGAGCCGCATACCGACGGAGCGGGTGGAGGCCCCGGTCGGCATCGCGGCGGCCTGCTTGTTCCAGCCGAGGGCGGCCTTGGGGTTCTTCAGGTCCCGGAAGACCTCGGCGGCGTCCGCCGACAAGCGGGAGTGCGCATAGAAGTCGATCCATGCGGGCTCGTCGCCGCTGTCGTCCTTCGCCTGGCCCAGGAGGTCCTCGGAGGCTTCCAGGGCCAGGGAGGCGGCCCGGGGGTCGTTTTTGCGGGCGTGGGCGCGGGCCTCGATCAGCTTGGTGAACGCCAGCACCCTGGGAACGGCTTGGCCCTTGGCCCGGTTGAAGGCGCCCTGGGCCATGTCCACGGCCTCCGACGCGAAGCCCCGCATCAGGGTCTGCATGGCCATGGTGGTCAGCACATAGCAGCCCAGCTGTACATCACCGCCCGCGCGGGCGAGACGGAGGGCCTGAATGAAGTGCCGCTGGGCGGCATCGTGCTGGCCGACGTCGAAGGCCGTCCAGCCGGCGAGCCGGGACAACTCGGCTGTCACGGAGAAGAGTTCACGGCCGATCTCGTCGGAGAACGATCCTTGCAGCAGCGGTCCGGCCTTGTGGTCGAGGCAGTCGGTGACGGAGTTGGCCTTCCAGTTCCCGCCGCCGTATTTGGAGTCCCACCGCCTCGCGCCGTCGGCGGCCTCGCGCAGTTCGTCGAGGTCGGCCCGGCCGACCTGCTGGCCGCTGCTGTGGTCGGCGGTCTCGTCCGCAGGGGTGACGAGCCATCGGGTGACGGGGGTGCTGAAGGCGGAGGCGGCGAAGCCGGATCCGGCCAGGAAGTCGCGGCGGTTCACGGAGCTCCAGAACATGGTGGCGACGCGGACGGCGTCGGCGGGGTCTCGCGGGAAATCCAACCCCACCGACGCGTCGATTGTCTCCGCCTCGCCCATACCGATCTCACCCAGGTTGACCGGCCGGCCGAGCCTCTCGCCGATGGCCTGCGACAACAGCTTCGGGACCGGCCATTTCGGCGTCATCCCACGCCTGCACCAGTTCGCCACCGAGGTATGTGAGTAGTCCGTCTCTATCCCGGCGGCATGGGCAAGCTGGTTGACGCGCAGAGCCAGGGATTTGTGGCTCGCGCCGCTGGCTTCGATGAGCCGGGCCAGGTCCGCATTCGGCGGACGGGTCCGGCGGGTGGTCGATGCCACGACCTCTCCCTTGCCGGTCTCCGGGATCACGGCCGACTCGAACAGACAGCTGAGCACGTAAGTCTGTACTCGCCCGGGGCGAAGAGCCGTACGCGTTCTGCGTGTTGGGTCACCGAGGGTATTGCCTTCCGGGCCCGTGTGAACCGCATCTGCAAGTTGTGAGCCCCCCTGCGAGCCCTCCCCGCACATCTGCCGGGCGGCTGTGATGAGAGCCCAGGCCGCCACCGGAACCGGCACGGATCTCCTTCCGGCGGCGGTCGCCGTTAAGGCGCCACCACTGACTCGGGGGTGAACCAGATATGTGCGGAATCGCAGGCCTGGCCGGAGCCGACGCCGTCTGGCACGAGAGCACAGTCGACGCGATGGGCGCCTCGCAGGCCCACCGCGGACCGGACGGCACCCTGCACACCGCCAGCTCGGACGGGCGGGCGGTGCTGGCCATGAACACGCTGCTGATCGTCGACCCGCAGGCGATGCCCGGCCCTTACTTGGAGCGCGAGTCGGGGGTGCTGCTGGCCTTCAACGGCGAGATCTACAACTACCGGCAGCAGGCCGCCGCTTGGGGCATCCCGCTGGCCGCCGGGGAGAGCGACGCGCACTTCGTGGTGCGGGCCTGGGCGAAGATCGGGCCGTCCTGCCTGGACGGGCTGGACGGCATGTTCGCCCTCGCCGTCTATGACCCACGCGTCGGCAAGCTGTTCCTCGCCCGGGACCGGCTCGGGGAGAAGCCCCCCTACTGGCGCCTGGACGGCGGCCGCCTCGCGTTCGCCTCCGAGATCACCACCCTCACCGGCTACGGCACCGCCCCGCTCGTCCTGCGGCCCGAAATGATCGCGATCGAGACACCGGTCGGCGTCGACACCCCGTTCCAGGGCATCCAACTGCTGGCCCCGGCCACTCTGCTGGCCTTCGACATCGCGAGCGGCTCCCTGGACCAGCACACCTACTGGAACCTTCAGGACCAGCAGCCCTTCACCGGCACCTACAGCGAGGCCCTGGCGAAGTTCTCCGTCGTCCTGGCCGAGCAGGTCCCGCTGCGAGCCCCGGCCTGCGACTTCGCGCTCTTACTCTCGGGCGGCCTCGATTCGTCGGTGCTCGCCTATCTGCTGCGGCCGCCGGTCTGCGTCACCGTCCGCTACCCGGGACAAGACCGGCTCGACGAGTCGCAGATCGCGGCCCGGATCGCATCCGACATCGGGGCCGAGATGGTAGTGGTCGAGCCGGACCACGTCGACTTCACGGGCCGCCCAGCGCCCTCCGGAAGACGTACGACTGGAGCGAACCCGGGCAAGCAAGGCCCGAGGGCTTTTCGAATCCCCTGCCGGCCCCTCGCGTGCACCGGTCACGGCCGTTCAGGGCCCGAAGTCCTCCCGCGATTCAACCGCATCATGCCCCCCTGTGGTCTTGGAGGGGGAGAGTAGGCCATCCGCTGTAGGACCGCGGGCGTGAGTTCGGTCCTTCCGCCCGCTCAACTGCCATCGCCGGATTCTTACCTTTTCCGTTCGACTGACACTGCCCCGCAGACCATCAGGGGAGCCCAAGAGGGCGCCACTCTGATTAACCGGTCGCCACTCAGCCATGAATGAGCAATATCGACACTTTTCTGTCATCTGTCGGTGGTCAGCCGGTCACGGCTATACCTTGCCGACGCAGGCCCGGCCCATGGGTGCGTGGACGGTCTGTGTCCTGCCGCGGGGGCATGTCTCCGTCGCGGTCTGACGGTGCAAGAGGGGTGGGGTCGTGACGAGACACACGATGCTTCTGGGACGGTCACGGCGCAACGCCGTCGTCGCGGGATGCCTGGGTCTGGTGTGTGTCGCGGGACCCGTGGTCCTCCACCAGGTATCCGGCGACTCGGGGCCTCAGTTTGAGGCGGGACAGGCGTGGTTGCTGTCACGCCCAGCGGGACTGCTCACCAAAGTGGACGGAGCGACAGGCCGGCCTCAGGCACAGTTACCTTTACCTGACCGCACGACCGTGGGCCCCGTCGCGGTCGTGCAGCAGGGCAGTAACGTCGTACTGCGTTCCGGGGGCACAGTGTGGAGCGTGGACGACGCCCAGGAACGCTTCCGGGCAAACTCCCGACCCGTGGGCGCCGAGTTGCTCGTCGTGTCGGGTTCCACGGTCTACGGCGTTGAACGGCACGGGAGTTCCCGGACGGCGCCCACTGGCGTCGATGTCGTCTCCTCTCCTGTCATTGATGACACTGTCGATAGGGGAGCGAAGGTGCATCTCGACGGCCCCGTGGTGGCGTCCACCGCCGGAGAGAAGGGTTCTCTGTGGGTCGCTCAGGCCTCGTCCGCGACCCTTTTACACATCGACGGCGGCCGCATCATCCAGCGTGTACATCTGAAGAGCGTCGAAGGCCCCCTCCAACTGACAACCGCGGCGCACACCGCCGTGGTCGCGCTCGACGCCCAGTCCCTGCGGTTGACCGTCCTGGATACGACGGGAACCCGGCGGACTGTGTCACTCGCAGACCGCGTCGAGACCGCCTCCGATGTTGGACTCGGCGTACCCTCAGCCTCGTCGCTAGTGCCCCTCGTCCTCCGCCAGGCCCAGGTGCTCGCCGTTGTGGACACCGGGACAGGCAAAACGGCTACGTTCCACCTTCCGGTAGCCCGCTCCGCCCGACTCGGACGGCCTGTCGCCGCCGGGGCGCGCGTCTACGTTCCCGACGATAGCTCCGGCACCGTGCTCGTGGTGGACACGCGCACCGGCCGGACTGTGCGGACCGTCAAGCTGGCGCATCCTGGCGGGCACGCGCGGATCAGTGTATTCGTGCAGAACGGACTCGTGTGGGGCAACGACGAGGCCGGACCACAAGCCATGGTGGAATGCCAGGGCACGATCCGTGTGCTGACGAAGTATCCGCGCACACCCGCCACGGCACCCACGTACTCCGGCGGACCGGCCGTGCACACCAACTCGTCGCGGAGCCCCAGCCCCACGGTCACACCAAGCCCTGCTCCCTCCATCTCCTCACCCACCGCCAGCGCGCGTCCGTCGCCCTCCCTCTCCCCCACCGGAAGCCCCGCTCCCTCTGCCGGAAACAGTGCGTCAGGTCCGGCCCCGACGCCCTCTCCCGGCGGCTCGGGTCCCACGCTGCTCAAAACACTGGCCATCGCCCCGCAGAATGACTACCGCCTCACCAGCTTGGCGTGGGATCCGGCTTCGGCCCGCCTGATGACCGCACACGGCCCAAGCTCGGGTCAGTTGTGGGATGTCTCCGACCCACGACACCCCCGGCGCATGTACCCCGTGTCCGACAGCGACGCAGGCGACACCCGCGGAACCGTTTACGCCGCACGTGGAAGCCTGTTGTTCGTCGCAGGCCGTCGTTCCGACAACCACTATCAGGATTTCAGCATCTACGCGGCTGGGGACTTTGGCCCTCCCCGGCTGCTGTCCGCCACCACGATCGAGGGCAGCCAGGACCGCGGCATCGGCTCTATCGCCGCCGTCCGACCCGACGGGAAGGCCCTCGCGGCGGAGACCGGCGGTGCCGGGGGCGGCGTCGTCACTCTGTGGGACACATCCAACCCGGTCGCCCCCGAGCGTGCCGCCTGGGTGGAGGGCATCACCGGGCATCTGGTCAAGATCCTGGATATCGGCTTCAGCCCTGACAACCGGACTATGGCCGTCCTCAGCTACCACACCACGACGGATGCGAGCTACTTGCACCTCGTCGACGTCACCGACGTCCAGGCTCCGGCCGTCACCTCGACGGTCCGTGTGGGCAGCGGGATCTCCCCTGTGGTGTTCAACCCGGACGGCCGGTACCTGCTGGCTCCGGGCGAAGGTCCGTCAGCGGCGATACGGACGGTGGGAGGTGGAGTTGTCGGAGAGCTGCCCGCTTCCGTCAAGGTCATTGCTGCCGCGTTCAGCCCGTCCGGCGCGGTGCTGGCCACGGGTGAGGGCAACGGCACTGTGAAGCTGTGGGACACCGCCGCTGGACGTGCACCAACCCTCATCCGCACGCTCACCCGTCGGCCGAACGCCATCCACCAGCTCGCCTTCGACCCGCGCACCGGGCTTCTGGGCGTGGCCGACGCCATGACCGTACAGCTGTGGAAGCTCGGGTGACCCGGCGGATCACCGCGCCACGAGGGCGCACCAGCACTCAGGGGGACGCATGACACTGCCGTACGGCCGAGGTTCCGACGACTGCGGACGTTTCGCCGCGGACTTCGGCATGCTGGCCGATCACATCGGCCGGGTGATCCTCGGCAAGCGCAAGGAGATCGAACTCGCCCTCACCGCCCTGTTCGCCGAGGGCCATCTCCTAATCGACGACTATCCAGGACTCGGTAAGACTTCTTTGGCCCAGGCGATGGCCCGCGCAGTCGAGGGCACCTTCCACCGGATCCAGTTCACCCCGGACATCCTTCCCTCGGACATCACCGGCACCCAGATCCTCGACGAGAGCAGAACCGGGTTCACGTTCCGCCGAGGGCCCGTCTTCGCAAACGTAGTGCTGTGCGACGAAGTCAACCGGGCCTCACCGAAGGCCCAGTCGGCTCTGCTCGAGGTCATGGAGGAGCGGCAGGTCACAGTGGCGGGTATCGCCATGGACGTGCCGCGCCCGTTCATGGTCGTGGCCACGCAGAACCCGGTCGACTTCGCCGGCACGTATCCACTGCCCGAGTCTCAGCTGGACCGATTCCTGATCTGTATGCGCATCGGCTACCCGGACGCCGAGGCCGAGCGGGATGTTCTCAGGCAGGAGAGTTCGGGGCGCTCGGCGCCCACGCTGGAGCGCATCCTGCTCGCTGCCCGGCTTGAGGAAATGATCGAGACAGCCCGGCAGGTGCTGGTGAAGGACGAGCTCTACGACTTCGTGGTGCACATGCTCGGCCGCACCCGCGCCGACGACGCGGTGCGCCTGGGAGCCAGCCCAAGAGCCGGCATCGCGCTGATTCGCGCGGCACGGGTTCGTGCGGCAAGCCTCGCGCGGCATTACGTGATTCCGGCGGACATCGAGGCACTCGCCGTCCCCGTGCTGGCGCACCGTCTCGTCCTCGACCATGCTTCGGAGTTCAGCGGGGTGACGGCGGAGCGGGTCGTGCAGCGCGCAGTCGGGGCGGTCAGGCCGAGCCGATGAGCCTCACCCGAACCGGTGCCGGCGTCCTCGCCACCGCCGTGCTCAGCGGGATCGCCGCCGTGCTCCTGGCCGCGCCAGCACTCGGTGTCGTCGCCGGTGTGGCGGCCCTGGCGTCGCTGGCTGCGGCTGTGCTGGTGGCGACGGCGCCCCAGGCTGCCGTGTCCCTGTGCCTGGACGTGACTGTGGTTCGGCGCGGCGACCACCTCACCGCTCTCGTCGAGACCACGGCGCTGGGTCCGTTCCTGGAGGCGGAGTGGGAGTTGGGAGCCGCTCTGGGGCCCGGCATCGAGGTGATGGGACCGCCCGAGCGGCATGACGGGGGCCGGTGGAGTCTGCCGTTGCGCGCAATGCAACACGGCGTGTTCTCTGTCGTACCGCCGCCACTGGTGCGCACCGACCCGTTCGGGCTGTGCCGGAGTCGGGTGGCGGTGACTTCTGCGGGTCGCCTCCTGGTCCGGCCGGCCGAGGTGCCTCTGGCTAGGACGGCTCTGGCCAGCTTTGCACATGCCGTCTCATCGGGGCGGGGGCCCTCGGGCGACGGCGACGAGTTCGACACCGTGCGCCGGTACGAGCCGGGAGACGACATCCGGCGGATCCACTGGCCCAACAGCGCCCGTACCGGTGAAGTCCTGGTCTGTCTCCATAGCGATTCCCCGGTAAGGGAATTGGTCGTGCTTCAGGACACGGCCGTGTCCTCATTCGAGGACGCGGAGTATTTCGAGCGTGCCGTCGACTTCGCCGCCTCGCTCGTCCGCAGCGCCGGAGAACGGGGCATCGGGGTGCACCTGGTGGCCACACAGGGAGAGCGTGTCTGGTCGCTTCCGGCAGGTGACCGCTCCGCACCGTACGACATCAGTCAGGCGTTCGCTCCGATCGCGTTGGAGGATCCGCCGCCTCACCGCGCGCCTGGGCACGTGAGCCCACTCGACCGCGCCGCCCGCGAGACGCTGGGCCGGGGAACTACCGCAGTTCTGGTCACCGGTGCGCCCTCGACGGACCTGCTGGACGCTCTGACGGCGGTGGTACCGCCCATGAGATTGCGCGTGGTCTGTCTTGGGCCTCAGCGGACACGCACGGAGGTCACCGGCTGGGCACGGGGACGCGGGGTTGTTCTCGTGGACGGCGGGGACGCCCGCGCCGTGGCGGCACAGTGGACAGCGTGGGCCGGAGCTCCCCGGTGAAGGCCGCGTTCGTGCAGTTGGTCTGGCTCACCACTGCCACTGCGGCGGCGGGATTCGTCTTCGGTAACGCCTTCGACTACAGAGATCTGGTGGCACCCGTCCTCGTGGCAGTCACCGTATCGGCCACCGCGGTGGCCGCGCTGCGACGCGTCAGGCCGGCCTGGGGGCCGGAGGCCGATGTGCCTGTCCTCGCCGCAATCGGGCTCGTCGTGGGCACGGCTCTGCTGTTCCACCGGACTGTGCTGACCCAGGGACCGTGGGAGGCGCTGCGCACAGCAACGTCGGCCGCCGGGCATGTGTGGTCCCGGCTGGGAGTCACGCTGCCCGCTTCCGGCAGTCCGGAGGCACTGACCGCGCCCTTCGCTTTGACGTGGGCGGCATCCACCACGGCGGCGGAACTGCGGTTGCGGGCCGCTGTCGGGCCGGCGGCACTCCTGCCGGCGACGGGCGCAATGGCCGTGGCAGTCCTGTTGTGCGCGCCCCAAACCGCAGCGGGTGTCCTGCCTGCGTGCCTGTTCACGGTCGCGGCCGCGTGCGATCTCACGGTGCGCGGGCGGGAAACCGTCCGTCTCGGGTCACGGCACCGCGGCGTCTTCGTCCTGTTGGCCCTCGCCTGTGTGGCGGCGGCGGTCGCCTCGGGCACGGGCTGGCTCGGTGGACGGCTGCCGTACGATTTCGACCGCAGCACCGCCATCGCGCGAACCAGTGGTCTCGATCCTTTGGCGCAGGCCTCTTTGTGGGCTTCACAGCCTGGCCGGACGCTGTTCCACACCACCGGTGACGTCCCCTCGGAATGGGTCGTGTCCCGTCTCGACGTCTACGACGGTGTCCGGTGGTGGCCCTCGGCCCGCTATCTGCCGGCCGCGTCCTTGGCCTATCTGTCCTCTGGCCGGCCTGCGGCGGGGGACGTCGCCATGACGCGGGTCCGCGTGGAGTCGCTGACCGGGCCGTATCTGCCTGTCCCTGCGGATGCGGTCTCCGTGGCCGGGCTGCCCGTTCGAGCCAGTCGTCGCGACGGGACAGTCCTGGTACAGCACGCTCTGACTCGGGGTACCGCTTACCGGGCAGGTGCACTGCGGCATCCTTCCGTGGGCGTGAGCCGCGGGGCACAGGTCCCAGATCACGCGGACGTCTTGCCGGAGAGTCTCCCGGACGCCCTCTTCCCATGGCTCACTGCGGCGACGGCCGGCCTGCCCTCCTCGGCTACCCCGTTCCAGAAGGCTTCGGCGCTCGCCCGTCATCTGCGCACCCATTACGCGTACCGGCCTGCGGAGGGCGGTGGTCAGTCGCTCGGCTCCGTCCAGCGATTCCTGACGACCAAGCAGGGCCCGGCTGCGGCGTTCGCAACCTCGTTCGCCCTGGCCGCACGGGAGTTGGGCATGCCGTGTCGGCTGGTCGTCGGTTTCTCCTCCGGCCACCGGCTCAACAACGGATGGCGAGCCGTCGGCGGCGGCGACGTACAGGTGTGGGCCGAGATCCCCTCACCAGACGGCGGCTGGGCGGCTTTCCATTTCCTCCCACGAGCCACCACGGGTCCCGAAGCCGGGCTGGCACCATCCGCCGAGCGTTCCATCCGTCCCACGCCGACGCCCACTGCGACAGCCGCCATCCAGCCGAGCCGCTCTCCCACCGCGCAGTCCGCCGCCCCAGCGCCTACCGCGACCGGCTCCACGCGTGGCATAGGGGCACCGCGCTTTCCCTACCAGGTCTTTCTTGTCCTTCCCCTCCTGGCCCTGCTCGCCGCCGTCTGGGCGCGCCTGGTCGCGCCACGGCTGCGCCGCCGCAAGGCACGCCTGCATCCCACGGCGGCCGGACGGATCACGGGCGCCTGGGAGACAGCCGCGGACCGGCTGGTACGGCACCGGCTGCTGGGCCGGCGCTCGCCCCGCAGCCCCGACCAACTCATCGCGGGCCTGCCCTCCCAGGCTCGGGACGTGCTGGCCCCGCAGCTCCAGGCCCTCGGCTCCCTGGCCACCCAGGCACGCTACGGAGATCCCGACGAGGAACAAGCGGTGCTGCACCCTGCCTGGCCCCGGCTCGCAGATGCCGACGCCCACCGCGCATGGCAGCTGGAGGCCGAGATCGCCCACCGTTGCCGGACCGTAGCGAGGCGCTCTCGCGCAGACCGCCTGCGCCGATGGCGGCGGCCCGCTCTCGTGCGTGAGACGCCGTCCGGGCCACGAGGAGGACCCTCATGACCAGCTCGAAGGGTGTGCTCGGATCGGGGCGCGCGCAGGCGCTGCTCATCGGCTCCGGAACATACGATCCCGACGGCACCTACGGCCCGGGAGTCAGAGGCTGGCCTCCGGTGAAGTCCGCTCGCCGCGCCGTGGAACGCCTACGTGACATCCTCGTCGAACGCTGCGGCCTGCCTGCGGACAGTGTCAGCGAGCTCTATGACCCCAAGGACTCCCGGCAGGTGCTCGACTACGTCGATGCCGCTGCATCACGCGCCGACGGAGGCCTTCTGCTGCTGTACTTCATCGGCCATGGGGCCCCCGACTTCGATCGCCAAGGCCAAGGCCTACGGCTGATGACGCGTCACTCGGCGCCGCCGACCGCACCAGGCGCCTACTCGTCCAACTCTCAGGTCAGCTTTCACGGCATCCTGGACATCGTCCGCAACGGCAAGGAATCCCGCCCTCAGCCGGCTGCCGTGGTGGCCATCCTCGACTGCTGCATGGCCGACCGGGGGGCAGCGGACATGACGAACCTGAAGTCCTACTTCTTTCTCGCCGCCGCGACCCGGGACCGACAAGCCATGGCCCCGCCCGGCGCCGACTTCCCCCTGTTCACCGGCCGCCTCATCGAACTCCTGGAGAAGGGCGCACCCGAGTTCGGGCCGGACATCAGACTCGCAGATCTGGCAGAGCTACTGTGCCAAACCATGCCGGAAGGGGCACCCATACCCAAAGCCTCCGGGTCTGCCGGGCGTCTCGTGCTGGCTCCCAATCCGCACCCCGAGGCGTTCGACCGAGCCAGACCCCAGAGCACCCGCATGCTGTCCACCGGCCGATGCCCCTATCCGGGGTTGGCGGCCTTCACCGAACAGGAACGGCAGTGGTTTCGCGGCCGCGAGTACGACACTGACGTCCTCGCCGTCAGTCTCACCTCGGTGCAGTCACCCCCTCTTCCCGTCGTTCTCTCCGGAGCCAGCGGGGCGGGCAAGACCTCGTTCGTCCAAGCCTCGCTGCGGCCGCGGCTCGCCACCGTAGCCCCCGAAGGCCCCGCAGGCCGCCGCCGCACCACCCTGCTGCGCCCCGGATCACCACGGCTTGTCCACGACCTGGCACGGCATCTTGCCTCGCTCGTGCCCGGCGCGGACCCCCTCGTGTTCGAGTCACGCCTGCGCGAGAGCGAGGACGGCGCACAGGCCGTGGCCCGCGAGATACAGACCGCGCACGCCACGGCCGATGGCGTACCCGCCGAATTCGTCCTAATCGTCGACCAGTTCGAGAAGATCTACGGTCCCGACATCGAAGCCCCCGAGCGGACGGCCTTCGTTTCGGCCGTCTGTGCCCTGGCCGCGGCCGAGGCCCCCGCCCCCTGGCATCTGCTCAACGACGACCGGGCGGAGAACACCGTCCGAGTCCGTGTGCTGCTCGTCGTGCCGTCGGAATCCTCGGGCCGTCTCGAGGAGTCCGACGACCGCCTGCGTCGTGCCCTCACCACGACGCAGCACATCCTGGCCCCGCTCAGCGAGGACGAGGTGCGCCGAGCAATCATCGAACCCGCGCTGCTGGAAGGCATCGTGCCCGACGAGGACTTCGTGGCCGGCGTGTGTGCCGAGTTCGCCTCCGCGACCGCTCCGCAGTACGGCGACGCCCGCACCAACCTGCCTCCCGCACGGCTCCTGCCGTACCTGGCCCAGGCATTGCGGGCCACCTGGGAACACTCACCGCGCGATCGCCTCACGCTACGGGCCTATCAGGACAGCGGCAGACTTCAGGGCGCCATCAAGGAAACCGCCGAGCAGTGCTTCCTGCAGCTCGACGCCACCGACCGTGACATCGCCCAAGTCCTGCTGCTCCATCTCGTCGCCCACAACGACCAGGAGGTGTCCAGCGAGCTGAAGACCATCCCCCGGGAAACCCTCCTGCTGGAAGTCTCCGACAGCGGCGATCCGCACAGCCGCCTCAGAGCGGAGAAGGTACTCGACCGACTGCGCGAGCGCCGTCTGATCGTCGAGACCGTCGGCGGCATCACCCTCGTGCACCGAGCCCTGGTACACGCCTGGCCCCGCATGGGGCGCTGGATCCGCGACGACCGTACCTGGCTGACGATCCGCGAGCGTATCCAGACCGAGGCCCTCCGCTGGGAAAGAGACGGCCGCGTTGACCGCTCCACCCTCCTGAGCCCCTTCCTCGCCGATGACTTCGCCGCAGCGGCCCGCCGAGGAGGCACAAGCGGGCTCACCCAGCGGGATTGGGACTACCTCAACGTCACAATGGCCTCGCGCGACCAGGAGATACAACAACGACGTCAGGGCAGACAGCGGCAACGGATCACCGCCACGATCGCCGTCCTGGGCTGCATGGCAGCTACTGCGGGAATCTGGTTCGGCATCGGCGAGCACCACTCCTCCGCTTCGGCGCGCCACGAGCGGACAGCCTCCCAGCTGGCAGCGGCCGCGCAAGTGACCGCGGCGCGCCAGCCCGATCTGGCGGCCCGACTCGCTGTTGCTGCCTACCGTGCCGCCCGCACCCCCACCGCCTGGACCGCATTGCTGGAGAACGCGGCACGAGTACGCCCCACTCCGCTCTCGAACGCAGTGACCAGCCACCTGAGCGGCACCCGGCTCACCGTAGGAGCGGGAACAGCCGCCACAGTGACGGCTAGGGGCATCGCCCTCGACGCCACGGCCGACGGGCACCGTGTGGCCGTCCTGCCCGCGAGCATCGGTGTCAGCGAGATCACTTTCGGTCACCGCGGAACGATCTTGGCCGGGGTCGACGCCCATGGATCCGTCAGGATCTGGGACACCGACCGGCCCCGGCATCCGCCCCAGGTTTTCTCCACCGGCGTGCCGAGCGGAGAAGCCGGGGCAGTGACCACCAGCCTGACCTTCAGCGCCGACGACACGTTCCTCGCCGTCACTGCCGGTGAGGAAGAAGACGCAGGGGCCACAACCCCCTTCGCCACCGAAATCTGGCGGATCCCTCACGATGCCCGGCCGACACGGAAGAGGATGTTGCCGGACGACTACGCCGTGTTCACTGGATCGGGCACCACTCTCGCGGAGGCGGACCGGGCCGGCAACTGGCACCTTTCCGACGCCGCCCGTCCCCAGGCTCCCGTCGCGCTACCGCTGGCGCGCAGACCGGCGCGCGCCACCTGCTTCAGCCCTGACGGCAGCGCAGCCGCGCAGGTGGGAGGAGCGCCCCGGCTGTGGCGACTGGCCGACGGTGGCGCCCGTCCCGTCGGCGGCTTCACAGCACAGGGTGGTTCCTGCTCCTTCTCCCCGGACGGAAGAATGCTCGCGATCTTCTCGGCCACTACGGAGATCTGGCGTCTGCGTACGGCCCTGCCACCCGTGCGGGTCACCGTCCTTGACCGTCCCCACGACGAGCTCACTGCGGACGTGGGGCAGTTCGGTCCGGACGGTTCGCTGCTGGCCGTCCCGGGCAACCCGCCGCGGCTGTGGAATGTCTCCGGCCTGTTCCAACCGGGCCTGCTGACCGCGATCCGGCCTGCCACTGCCGCCGGTCCCACCGCGGTCGACTCCTCGGGAACGGTTGTCGCCGTCGCCATGGCGGGCGGGACGGTGGCCGTGTGGCGCCTCGACGGCCATGGCGGCCTCCACCGCCTGCCCGAGGCTCCCGCTCCGGGCAAGGAACGAGCCGTGTCACGACTGGACTTCGCCCCCGGCACGACAAGGCTCAGCATCACCTACCGGGACGGCCAACGCCGCACCTGGGATCTCGGTGGGCCAGCGGCCGAAGAGGTGCCCAATCCTCCCACCCCCGTCCTCTCCGGTCCGGCCGAGGCCTCGGCGGTCCATCGCCGCATACAGGCAGAGGCAGACGGCTCCGCCGTGCGACTCGCCGAAGGAGACGAGGTCGGGCAGGACGATCGCGCCGTGATTCCCGCCGCCAACGGTGGGGAGGTGACCGCTCTGGCGTTCAACGGCGACGGCACCCTGCTGGCTGTCGGAGACGACCAGGGCGACATCGCACTCGTGAAAGTAGGCGACCACGCGACCGTCACCGCGGTGGCCAGCCTGCCGGCGCGCTCCGCCGCCATCACCTCCGTGGCGTTCGGAGCGAAAGACCGGCTCCTCGTCGGCTCGGCGGACGGCACGGTCCTGCTGTCCACGGTGGGCCCGTCCGCTCTCATCGGCCAGATCTGCGCCACCCCGTTCACCGCCCAAGACGCCGCCCATTGGCCCGTGGACCTCGCCAGCAAGGCAAAGACCGCCTGCCCCGACGCCCCCTGAACATGACCGAATCCACCACTTGGAAAGAGGCAACATGGAATTCCTCATCGAGCACATGACCGAAGATTCGGACGACCTGCGGAACCTCCGGGCCGAACTGGACGCGGAACCTTCCGTCGATGGACTCAAAGAGGTCAGCTCGGACGTAGCAGAAGGTGCACTGGGCGGCGAACTCACCGGACTGCTGGTCCAGGTCGCCCCCGAGGCGCTCACCGCCCTTGTCAGCGCGGTAGCCACCTGGGTACAAGCACGGCGCAGCCGCCTGCGCCTCAGTCTCACCCAACAGACCGACGGCACGGTGCAGATAATCGTCGACAGCGACAACAACCACCAGGGGGCAGCCGAAGCCATCGAGGCGTTCGTCGACGCAGCACGCAAAGCCACCGGGACGGAGCCGAATTCACCCGCAGGAGGCGACACGGCCTGACGAATTCCCACTCGTCACTCATGCCGGCAACGGGTGAGCACCATACGTCAGCGTCAGCGACAACCGGCAAAATCCCCCAGCACCGCATCGCCTATCCACCCGCTACGAAGGTGAGCGTGGCGTGCCCGATTCCGGGGGCATCAGGTCAAGGAGGTGCGTGAGCACAGTGTCGTGTTCTTGATAGAGGACGCGCCCTGACGCACGCAGTTGGGCGGCCAGCGCGGGGGCACAACTGCTCGGCAGGAGTCCGAGAGGGACGCTGGATGGCAGGTCGCCTGCCTCCCTGACAAGGGTGGCGTCCATGGCGACGAGTTCTGCTCCGTAGATCTGTTGCACCGCCGCGGCAATGTGCAGGCCGGCGCCGTCCAGGTCGCCTGCGTAGCGGAGTTGCAGTCCCTGGTCTGTTGCAAGTTGGAGGAGGGCGTGGTCGACGGCGCGGAGCTGGCCGCTGGTGCAGGCGATCGGCCGAGTGCTGGCGTGTTCCATCGCCGCTTCCAGGACGGAGGGGTTCTCGACGACGGTGAGGGTCTGCGGGGCCAGCCGGGGCGGGGTGTCGGTGAGGTCGAGGAGGTTGAGGGCGACGGGGGTGGTGGCCTCGTTGAGCCGCCGGTCGATGGGTCCGTCGCCGAGAGCTCGGACGTGGTGGAGCAGAACGGTCGCGGAGAGCCTGTCGGCGAGGATGCCGTGGTCGGCGAGCAAGGCGCGGATGTGGTCGGGACGGGTGGGTTCGGGTCGGCCGGTCAGTTCGGCAACGGCGGAGATGAGGCGTTGCCCGGGCAGGGTGACGGGGTCGAAGTAGTGCGGGTCGCCGGCGTGGTCGTGGGCGAGTTTGGCCAGGGCCCGGGGTGGGGTGTGGGGCAGGTGGCGTGTGAGGGAGGCGAGTGCGTCGATGAGTCGGCGTGTCTCGGGCTCGGTGTTCTGGTCTGTTCCGATGAGGAGTCTGGCTCGCAGCCGGGGCAGGTGGGGCAGGTGGGTGGCCGCATAGTGGTCGAGGTCTTGGCGCAGTGTGTCGACGTCACGGCGGCCTTGCTTGCGGTTGACGACGGGGCGGCCGACTGCGTTTTCGACCAGGGCCTGCAGGTCGTCGGTGGGCAGGCCGAGGGCTTGGAGGAGGGGCTGCAGGGGGACTTTGGTGCCGCGGTCGGTGTGGGGTGCGCTGGTGCGTCCGCGGCGGCGCTGTTCGGAGGTGTCGAGCCAGGATCGCAGGGCGGCCACGGCACCGGGGGTGAGGCCGGGCACGGTGACGGCGACGATGTGTGTGGGCTCGGTGCCGGCGCTGAGGCGGTTGTGGATGGCTTGCCACAGCGGGGCGAGTTCGGGGTCGGCGGCGAGGAGTCTGCGGTCGGCGGTCACGGCGCGTCCTCGGGCTGGGCCGGGGTGAGGTCGAGGGTGAGAGGCTGAGGTTCGCCGTGGCCGTGCCACAGCCAGGGCACGGTGATGCGGCGGCGTCCGCTGGTGAGGACCTGGTGGATCATGGCGCGCTCGGTTTCGCGTTTGATCAAGGGGGTCATGTCTGGGGCGGTGGCCAGGACGTCGAAGTTCCAGGAGCGCAGCAGGGCCAGGACCTTGCGCAGGTTGGCTTCGTCGAAGGCGGCGTCGATTTCGTCGATGGAGAGCAGGCGGGGACCTGTGTAGCCGCTGGTGGAGTACATCGACCATGCGGCTGCCAGGAGGGGCAGCATGGTGGCCAGACGCCGCTCGCCGGTGGAGAGGCCTTCCAGGGGGTTGGAGCGCACGGAGATCTCGCGGAATTTTTCTTTGCCGGCGGCCTCGAAGGAGGAGTGGGTGACGGAGATCGTCCACTCGTACCAGGTGCGGTAGTCGAAGGTGTGGGCGACGCGTTCGGCCCAGGGTTCGCCGGTCTTTTCCTTCATGCGTCGGCGCAGTGCTTCGTACATCGCTTCGAAGGTGTCGTCGGCGGGCGGACGGGCGATGAGTTCCACCATGTGCTGGGCTTCGGGGTCGTTGGGCCGGACGTCCCATGCGACCTGGACGCCGACCTGGGCGACGCCGGTGCGGACGTCCTTGAGGGTGTGGCGGATCTTGTTGACGAGTTCGACGGCTGCCTCGCGGCGCGTCTGGATGTCGCGTTGGAGCCGGGTGAACAGGCTGGTCTTGAGAACCTGCTTGACGTCGGCGCGCAGGTCGTTCTCAAGTTGCGCGGCGGTGGCTTTGAGGTCGTGGACGGTGGTGGAGACGTCTTCGCCGCGCACGGCTGCGGGATCGGCGACGACGGCGCGTCGCCATGGGGTGTCGCCGATGCCCACCACGGTGACCTGGCGGTCGAATCCTGCCAGACCGGCGCTGGCCTTGCGGGCGGCGGTTTCCAGTGTGTTCAGGTCGCGGTCGCGCTGCCGTTCCAGGGCTTGGTGTCGGTCGGTGCCGGCGGACGTGTCGGTGAGCAGGTGTCGGGCCCAGGCCAGGCCTGCGGTGAGGTTGGCCGGGCGGCCGTTGTCGGCGGGCAGGTCGTCGGGAAGGACGGCGAGGCGTTCGTCGGCCAGGCGTCCGAGGCGGCCCAGGCACACGTCCCGGTTGTGTTCGGCGGCCGTCCGGCGTGGAGCCACCATTTCCCGGGCGGTCTGGGCGGAGCTGGCCTGCCTGTCTGCTTCCTGTCGGCGGGTGAGGCACCGCTCTGCGTGTTCTTCGGCCTGGTGGAGTTGTTCGGCGGTGGTGTCCCGGCGGGCGCGCAGTTCTTCGTACTGCGCGCCGTACAGGGTGCGCATTTCAGCGACGTGGGCGGCTTCTTCCTCGGCACGTCGCTGGATCCGGGAGGTTTCCTGCTCAGCTTGGGTGTGGCGGGTGTGGCGCTCGTCGAGCGCCTTGCGGTCGCTGTCCGCCCGTTTGAGCAGGTCGCTCACTCGGTGGGAGGCCGGTGCCCAGGCCTGGACGTGGCCGACGAGTCGGGCGACTGCTTCCCTGCGGTCGTCGAGGTATTTCGTTTCGGTGCGCAGCAGGTCGCCTCCGGGCAGCGTTGCGGCGCGGTTGAGTGCGCGTAGGGCCTGGGTGACGGCCTTGCCTGCGTCTTCGTGACGGGTGGTGGCTTTTACGGCGTCGGCGCGGGCCTGGTTGAGGTGTTGTTCGGCTGTGTCCTCGGCGCTGTGGGCTGCGTCGACGGTCTCGATCTCCTGACGGGGAAAGGCTGTCTGTTCGGTGTCGGCTGCCTGCTGTGCGTCGGCGGCGCGGGTGCGGGCATCGGCACTGGATTGGGCGGTGGCGGCCTGTTCAGCCGCTGTCTCTGCGGCGGCTTGGGCGTCTTCGGCGGCTTGCTGCGCGTTGCTGCGGGCGTGGTCGTGGGTGAGTGCGGCAGTGGCGACGGTGGCGGCGCGGGTGGCTGCTGCGGCTCCGAGTTCGGCGAGTACACGCTCCAGGGCCTGGTCGGCTTGGGCCAGGGCCGTCGCGGTGCGCTGCTGGAGTGTTTGCACAGTGGTGAGCTGGTCGGCAGCGTGGGAGCGGGCTTCGTCGACCTGTGTGGCGGGCGGGAGAGTGTCGCGTTCCTCGGCGGCGTCGGTGATGTCCTGGTGGCAGCGTGCCAGGTGTTCCTCGGCCACTTGGAGGGTGAGACGTGCGGCGGCCAGGTCGTCTTCGATGCGTTTGACCCTCTGGCGGCGGATCTTCTCGCGGGTGGTGCGGCCGATGAAGGCGGACTGGTATCCGGTGGGGGCGCTGGCGGTGAGGACGCCGTGGGCCAGCCGGCCGGCGGCAGGGTCGCTGCCGGGGGTGTCGACGGGGATGGCGGCGAGGATCTCCCGGATCCGGGTGGCCTCGATGGCCGGGTGGTCGTCGACGACCAGCAGGTCGGCCAGGGTGCGGCCCGGGGCCGGGGTGGCAGGGGTGAGGGTGAGGTCGCCGTCGCGCACCTGACCGCCGGGGGTGACCAGGGCATCGAGGAGGCCGGCCACCAGGAGTGCTCCTTCGAGGCGGTCTGCGTCGGCGGCGGGGAGGCCGGGGGCGAAGTCGACGAGTTCGCAGAGGGGGACGCCGTCCTCGGGTGTGCGGGTGCGCCATGAGGGTGACGGAGGCAGGGACGCTGCCTGCTGGGCCACGTGCAGTTTGTCAGTCAGCTCGGTGACGGTGGCGGTGGCGGTGTGGACCTGTCGGGCGGCGGTTTCGGCGTGGCCCTGGAGGCGTGTTGCGACGCGGGCGTGGGCGCGCACCGCTGCCAGGGTGAGGTCGGTGGGGCGCAGAGCGTTCAGGTCGGCTGCGGTTGTGGTGGTGTCGGGCAGGGTGATGTCGTCGGGGGCCAGGTGGACCAGGCTGGCACGCCAGGTGTGGAGGAGGCTCAGCCAGTCACGAATCGTCCGGAGGACGGTCGTGTCGGCTTTGGCGAGGGCCTGCTCGGCTGCATCGAGCTCAGTCCGGGCGCGGCTGCGGGTTTCGTGATGGTCGTGGTGGGCCTGGGTCTGGCGCGCTTCGTCGGCCTGTGTCTCGGTCTGTGCCTGGCGGAGGGCGGCCTGGTGTGCGGCGGCCGCCTTGTCGGCGGTGGTCTGGGCTGCGGTGTGCCGATGGCGGGCCTGCTCTGCGGTGGCGGCTGCGGCGCGGGCGAGGGCGGCGTCGGCGGTCGCCCTCGCCTGGTGGCCGGCCAGGTCGATGCGTGCGCGGGCGCTGGCGGCGGTGGCCGAGAGCCAGGTGATGAGCTGGCCGGTGTCGGTGCGCTCGTCGCTGAGGGCCGGATCGGTCAGCTCCTTCGGGAGCGGGCCGAGGTGCAGTGCGCTGTCCTGCCAGGTGTGGAGCTGGGCGAAGAGTTCGTTCTCGGTGTGCCGGCGTCGGCTCGTGGTCTGGTCGGCTTCCTCTCGGCGGGTGTGCTCCGTGTCGGCGGCGGCGCGTTGTTCGTCTGCGGCGGCGCGCTGGTTGTCCTGTGCGCCCTGGTAGGCGCTGAGGGCCCTGTCGATGGTCTGGATCTGGCGTAGATGGTCTTCCGCCCACGCGAGTGGGTGGCCGCGCAGGGATGCGGTGTCCGGCACGGGTGCGGTGCTGTGGTCGGCTGCGGCAAGGGTGTCGGAGGCTGTCAGGAGGCGTTCGCAGGCGATGTGGGCTCCCACGGCGCTGGCACTGGCGCGTAGGTCGTCGCAGATCCGGCGGAGCTGGGCCTGCGACGCCTCGGCGTCCTTGCGGCTGCCGGTAGCTTTTTCGAGTGCCTCCTCGACGTCGGTCTCAGATGTCTGAGCTCGTTCCTGTGCGGCTTCGGCCTGGGAGGCGAGATCGCGGGCGCGTTCCTCGCGGTGGGGTAGTTCGGCGCCGGCGTGTTCTGTCAGCAGGGTGTCGTCTGCGGTCAGTTGTCCCCGGGCGCGGGCGATGTCGCTCTGGGCGCGGGTGTACTCGCCGGCTGCTTCCCGGGATTCTTCGCGGGCGGTGTCGAGTTGGTCGTTGGCCTTCTTGAGGTCGCGGGCAAGATCGTCGAACTCGGTGTTGGCAGCGGTGAGGGCGGCGGCTTCCATCTGGGCGACGGTGCGCAGGTAGCGGCGGTAGCTGCGGTCGGTTCCTTCCAGGAGTTTGGCTTCCTGGTGGGTGCGGTCGAGTTTGGTCTCGAGTTCGGAGATGCGTTCCATCGCCTCGGCGACCTGGATGAGGTTGTCGGTGTCGAGCGCGGGGAGGGCATCGGTGAGGACTTGCCTCATGCGGGCGAGGGTGATGTTCTCCGCGGTGCGGACGCTGCGCAGGGATCGCAGGACGGCGAGCAGCGCCTCGAACTGGACCTCGTTGAGCGGGGCGAACAGTCGGGTGCGGACGGCTTGGCGGTAGGCGCTCTCGTCCTGTGGGGCGAGTTGGGTGAGAGAGCCGCGCAGTGTTCGGGAGTCGGTGAAGATCTCGCCGTGGCAGGCGGCGAGTTGACCGGCGAGGGCGTCCAGGCGGACGGGTTCGCGGTCGTGTTCCAGCATCAGGTCGGTGCCGACCCGGCCGGGGGTGAGGAAGAACGCTCGATGCAGGTTGCCTGCGGTGGCGCGCAGCCACAGACCTGTTGTCATGTGCCGGGTGGTGTCACTGGCGGGATCGTGTAGGCCGTACTCGAGCCACCAGATGCCGGTGCGGTCCTCGCGGTCGTTGAAGTCGGTGTGCCGGCTGGTGAGGGTGCCTGCGGCTTTGCCGGATACCGACAGGGCGGTCTGGGAGGTATCGGCGTCCAGCAGGACGGTGATCAACATGGAGGCGGTGAGGGACTTGCCGGATCCGTTGGGGCCGACGAGGGCGAGCCAGCCGTCGCAGAAGTACAGCTCTTCGCTTGCCCAGGCCCAGGAGTTGACGATTCCGGCGCGTGTGGGCTGCCAGCGGCCTTCGGCGCCGGGGGTGCCGATGTCTGGAATGCCGGCGCCTGTCAGAACTGGGTCCGGGGTGGTCTGCTCGACGGACTTCATCGGTCGTCTCCTTGGCTGGCCTGCTGCACGGTGTCGAGGGCGGGAGTGGTTCCGGTCGTCCGGTGGGCGGCAGCGTCGGATTCCGGTGAGGCGGTGCCGGGCGGCGGGGTGGGCTGGCGGACGCGGACGCGCCACAGGTGCACTCCGGATGTGGGCAGCCATGTGTCGGGGATGTCCGGCTGCGGGATGAGCAGCCCGACATGAGTGAGTTCGGCGGTGGCGGCCCGGGCCAGTGCGGGCATGCGTGCATAGGAAGCGGCCCAGCGGGGCTGGCGGGCGCGTAGCTGGGTGAACAGTTCTGTGATGTCGGTGAGGGTCAGCGGGGCGCTGGGGTCGTCGCGGTCGGGGAGGGCGGCCAGGAGGGCGAGGGCGGCCTGGCGTTCGGTGCGGCGGCCGTTGGGGAAGTCGAGTCCGGTGGCTTGGCCGCTGGGATCGGTGATCTGCCACCAGTCGCGGCGCACGGTCGCGGACAGTCCGAGGGCGGCGACGACGTTGAGGGCACGTTCGCGTCCGGTCAGAGTGTGCAGGTAGGGGGTGGTGTCGCCAGCGTCGCCGAGGGGGTTGGTGGCAGGGTCGTCGACGAGTCGCCGCATGGCGTTGAGGCGCCGCTGTTCCAGGGTGGGGGCGCTGTCCGGGGTGCGGGTGGTGTGGTCGAGAAGGGATTCCGCGGACAGGGCGGCGGCGTGCTGGTTGGCCGGCAGGCTGTCGAGTTCGAGGAGGGTGGGGGGAAGTGAGGAGAACTTGGCGGCGAGGCGGTCGCGGGAGGCGGTGACGACGAGGTCGCCGTTGTCGTCGGCCAGGGCTCGGTCGAGGTCGGCGTCGACAGTGACAGTGCCTTCGGCGACGAGGATTTTGAGGGCGTCGCCCAGGCTGTAACGGTTGTGGTGTGCTTCTTGCTTGCTGACGCTGCCGGCGGCGACAACGGGAAAGGGCGGCAGGTGTCCGTCCGCGCTGTCGGCGGCACAGACCTGGGCGATGGCTTGCAGGAGCTCACGCACGCTCATCCGGGGGCGGCGCCACAGTTGTTCGCAGGCAAGGCAGACGAGGATCATGACCAGGGTGCCGACGAGCGGCTGCCGGTCCCGTGCCAGTAGAGGACCGCGGTCGCAGGGGACGTCGGTTCGCCGCTTGTGCAGGCGGATCAGACCGGCGACTTCGTGGAACTCCACCGTCCAGCCCAGTTCGCTGCGGAAGTACTCAGCCAGGGCGTGGCGGTGCTGCACGGCCGCCCGGTAGTGCTCGGCGTCCTTCTCGATCGCTAGGCGCCCGGTCGACGCGAGCAGACGGGCGCTCTCTCGTAGATCGGGGTCGAGCAGCAGGGGATCGTTCATGCCACGCTCCGATCGGGATCTGCTGCCTGGGCGGGGGCGGCCCTGGGTACTGCGGGCGTGATGCTCTGTGCTGTGACGGTCAGCCGGAGGTCGGGCCCTGAGAGGCGTCCTTCGGCGAGGTGGACGGTGACAGTGGCGTGGGATTCGCCGGGCCTGACGATGACTTCGAGGCCGGCCTCGTCGACGGTGGCGCATCCGCTTCCGTCCTCGGGACGGTACTGGCTGAGCGCGACCTCGATGGCGTTGAGCAGGATGAGCGCCGCGTCGAACGGCAGTCGGGCGAGGTAGTCGAGGCCAACTTCACCGTCGGTGGCGAGCAGGGCGGCGAGGCGGCGGCGGCGCTGGGCGGCGGCCTGTGCATCCGCGTGCGCGGCCGCCCGGTCGGCGGTGGTGTCGGGCACTTTGCGGGGCCGTCCGGTGGAGGCCCCGTGCCGCTCGTGCTCCCTGAGGGTGACCTCGACCTGGTAGCGGCTGGCGCCTGCCCGGGCGGGAGTGCCGTGGGCGACGTCCTCCTCTCCCGTGCCGGTGACGGCGTGCCAGGACGGCCAGTCGCCGAACGCAGCCGCGTACACGCGGCGGGCCTCGGCGCCGTCCGGCTGCCGGTGCAGGCTGTGGGCCAGGCTGCGGAAGTCGACACCCAGGTCGCTGCCGCGGCGACGGGCCATGTAGCGGCGGTCGATGGCGACCAGCAGGGTGTGTACGGCGCCGCTGGCCGAGTCGATCAGCCTGTGGACGGTGCCGTCAGGCTTGAACCAGGCCTCCAGGTCGGCGAGGCGGCGGACCCGCTCGTCGATCCAGTGTTGCTGGTCGGCGGCGTTCAGCAGTCCGGCGTGCTCGGCGGCGGCTTCCACCGTGCGGGCGAGTCCGGCGGTGCGCAGTTCGGCGAGCGCCGCTTCGACCCGCGGCAGGCCGCGCCCGTACTCGCGGGGGAACTGGCGCAGTGCTTCGACGACGCGGTCGCGGTTCTCGCCGAACACGTCGTCGTCGGTCACGTCGGACTGCACCATTTTCGCGAGTGCCGCGTAGAAGTCGGCTGTCACCCGTTGCAGTTCGTCGATGCGCGTACGTACGTCTTCCAGATCGCCGGGCAGGCGCCCGTGATCGTTCTTGAGGTGGTCGAGGATCTCCCGCAGCGTGTCCGTCACCTGGTCCAGAAGGCGGCTGGGCAGTTGCAGGGCGCGCACCATGTCGACGACGGCGCTGCGGACTGCGGCGACGATGCCCCTCCCGCGTCGCGTCAGCGCCCAGGTCTCCTCGCGTGCGGACAGGCCTTGCAGGGTGCGCAGTGGTGCCGCGTAGTCGCGGAACGGCTCGGCGAACCCCCAGTGCTCCAACTGGTCGAGGCGCTCGCGCAGTTCGGCCTCAGGCAGGGGATCGTGGTACCCGACTGTCTTCAGCTGAGTGGTGATGTCCGACAGCGTCGCCATCGGCCCCCGGGTTGACAGCTCCTCCAAGGCCGCCAGCAGCGCCAGGTACCGCTCCTTCACAAGGCCGTCGGACATCCCGAACACGTGCCAGTCGTCCGGTACGACTTCCTTCCACCACAACCGTGAACGCAACACCAACCCCCTTGAAGACAGCAGGACATGCCAGTGCGGCAGCCTGCTGGAAGCCGCACTGCATTGCCTGGAAAAGCTAGACGCAGCCTCTGACAATCCGGCCGAGGGCTGCAGAATTCAGGGAGAAAGCAGCCGGTTCACCTGACTCGAAAACGTCTCTTCCGGAATCGGCGAGACCTTCCCCAGCTCTCGCACAGAAGAAGGCGTCCACTTCTCCGAATGATCATTCAAAGAGGGCTCTGTACTGGGCAAATGAGAGCCGGGCTGGCTGACCAAGCCGCTTCGCGCAGGGCTGTCACCAGGCCACGAAACCGCCTGGCCAGCCGACCGTCACCTGATAAAAACAAGTCACTTTCGCCAGGAGTTCGCCCATTCCCGCCCCTCAGGAAATCCGAACACGCATACCGCGTCTCAAAATTCGAGGATTTGTTCGATATTCCTGACGGGCCCACCTCCTCGGGCCGCTGACTGAGCGCATCCCGGCGCCACGACGGTTCGCCCCGAGGCAACGGACTTCCTCAGAAGGCAGTCTTCGTGGAGCTGCGGGAATCAACGTGGGCCGGTGCGTGCTCAGCAAGGCTCGCTCGTGCTTTGCGGCGCCAGGGGCGGGCGTAGCGCAGTGCGACGTGGATGTCGTGGTCGGTTGCGTCGAGTTCGATGTCCGTGACGGCCAGAGCGGGGCGGTTGTCGTCGGGGCAGCGTGCGAGCCAGCGCCCTCCGGGTGCCACGATCCCCGAGGGGACGGTGGCGCTGTACTGGGCGGGGATGGCGTAGCCGATCCAGTAGTCGTAGAGGGCGGCGTAGGCCTGGGCGATGACGGCGCGCATGGGGTCGTCGACCATCACCGACAGCAGGAGGCAGTCGATGTCGAGGCGTTCGTACTCCGCGAACAGCTCGGGGAAGTGCGCCTCGATGCACAGTGCTGCCCCGAAGCGGATGCTGTCGATCTCGAAAACCGTGGGGTCGGTGCCCGGCGTGTGCATGTAGGTGGCTTCGGTGTGTGACAGCAGCCGCTTGTCGTAGCGGGTTACGAGCTGTCCGGTGTCGGAGACGACGTAGAGGCTGTTGTGCGGGCGGTTAGGCGGCGTGAGCGGATGGATCGAGCCGAACGCGACCCACAGCCCGAGCTCACCGGCGAGAGCGGCGATCTCCTCCGCCTCCTGGCGCAGGATGTTCCAGTCGACTCGGGTCCAGTCCGATTCAGCGACCGTGTCGGGTCCTGCTGAGGACATCACGTATTTGCCGGGGTAGGTGATCGCCCCTTCCGGGAACTGCACCAGGCGGGCACCGGCCCCGGCTCGCCGCACGGATCAGACTGCGGATCTCCGTTCCGCTCACGCGGAGGTTCTGCGGATCGGTCGGGTCCTGTGGAACGGTGCTGTAAGCCACCGCCAGCCGTAGTGTCCTCGCCACATGCGGACAGTAAAGGGGACGGTGCGCCGCACGCTGCCGCGGCACGACACTTTTCTCCGAATTGCAGGCGCGGCGAGGCGGTTACAACAGGCCGAGTTCGGTGAGCATCGCCTGGCGCTGGGGGCTGAGGCGGGAGCGGCGTCGGCGCAGGTTGCTCAGCCACTGCCCCAGCCGCACGGGTTCGTCCCCGAGGTTCTCGACGTGCCGTTGTGGGACATCGAGGTGTCCCTCCCTGTCCTGGAAGGCCCGTGCGGCGGCCAGCCCGAGCTGGAAGGCCCGCTCGCGTGCTGGCAGCCGGCCGTCCCGGGAGCGAGCGGCAGGCACATCCGGCATGTGGAGTCCGAGTTCCTTCAGGAGGCGGCGTTGCTCCGGGTGGAGGTCGTCGCTGCGGGTGCGCTGGACGGTGAGCCACTCCCCCGCTGGGGCGCCCGCGGCGTGGTGCTCCTGGTGGGCGGCGTGGTAGGCGCGTTGCCAGGTGATCGGCCAGGGCGGGTTCCACCACTGGTCCAGGGCGGTGAGGGCGGCCGTGCGCTCGGCGGTGAGACGGTCGGCACGGGTGCGCTGGGTGGCGAGCCACCGGCCGAGGGGAAAGTCGTCATGGAACTCGTCGACCGGGACGGCGAGATGGCCGTGGCGGGAGGCGTACAGGGCTGCGTGGGCCAGGCCCCGCTCGAATGCCTTCTGACGGGGGTCCCAGATAACACCGAGGCGTTCGAGTGCCTGGCCACGTGCGGGATCGAGGGTGCCGAGGGAGTAGAGGTGGCGTTGCCAGCTCAGCCAGCGGCCCAGGGGGTAGCCGGCGGCGTCCTCGTAGGTCTGGGGGACGTCGAGATGGTGGTGGGTGCGGTGGTAGCTGCGGGCGGCTTTCAGCCCGCGGCGCCACTCGGCGCTCTTGGGGGCCAGGACCCTCAGGGACAGAGCGAGGGCAACTTCTTCGGCCTGGGCGGGACGATCGAAGTGCAGCCATGCCTCAGGATCGTCCGCAGGCATGGTGGGGCGGTGCGTGCGGGGGTCGGCCAGGCGGGCCTCCAGGCGGTCGTCGTGGGCGCGCAGGGCCTGGATGGTGTGCCACAGCGGGGTGTAGGCGTCGGCGCCGAGGAGGTCGTCGGGGTCTTCGCCCGGGGTGAGGTAGACGGGGACGACGAGGGTGGCCTTCTTGCCTGCGCCCGGCTGCTGGCGCAGGGCACGGCCGACGGCCTGGACGGTGTCGACCGGGCTGTTCTTGGGGTCGGCGAAGACGACGGCGTCGATGGCGGGCACATCGATGCCCTCGCCCAGCACGCGTGCGTTGGACAGCACGGCCGGGGCGTGGGGGCCGGCGTGGGAGGCGAACTCCAGGAGGAGGCGGCGACGGACCTGGGGGGCGTGGCGTCCACTGATCCAGTCCGCCCACAACCCTTCGGGGCGCAGGTGGCTGGGCAGGGTGGCGGCGGTGTCGTGCAGGGTGGCGGCAAAAGCGCGGGCGTCGGCGACGCGGTGGTGGAAGGTCAGGACGCGGCGCAATCGGTGGTCGTGGATGGCGCGCAGGGCGGCGACCTGGCGGCCGGCCAGGCGCAGTCCGTCGACGCCTGCGCCGGGTCCGGTGGCGAGCCAGTCGCGCAGGTCTTCGTCGGTGACGACGGGGACGAGGATCTGGTAATCGGCGAGCAGGCCGAGGTCGATGGCGTCGGAGAGGGTGAGCCGGTAGGCGACGGGGCCGAAGAGGGTTTCATCGTCCATGGAGGCCACCGCCTCCGTGTTCTCGTCCGGGCTGTCATCCGGGTCCCAGACGCGGGGGGTGGCTGTCAGGTAGAGGCGCCGGGCGGTGGGGACCTGGTCGTCGTGGTGGACGGCGGCCCAGGCCTTGCCCAGGCGGCCGGCGGTGCGGTGGGCCTCGTCGACGACGACGAGGTCCCAGGGGGGCAGGCAGTGGTTGCTGTGGGCGGCGACCACCGCAGGCAGGGAGGCGTAGGTGGCGTAGACAGTGAGAGGCCCGGGGCCGGTTGTGGCGGTGAGGGCGGTCAGGTCCGCGGGGTCGGTGGTCAGCGGGATGTCGGCGCCGAGCGGCTCGTGGTCGAGGGCCTGACGTGCCGAGCACACCGCCACGGCGGTCCCTTTGCGGCCGGCCAGGTGCCAGGAGTGGATCGTCTGCGACAGCAGGTCCAGTGTCGGCAGCAGCACCAGCACACGGCCGCGTGAAGCGACGCGGGCGGCGGTGCGGGCGGCGATCAGGGTCTTGCCGGTGCCGCAGGCGGCGATCACGCTCGCGCGGGGGTGGCGGGTCAGGGTCTGGGTGGCTGCGGCGACCGCGTCTTTTTGGTGAGGGCGCAGCGTCAGCTCGGTGGGTGCCATGGGCAGGATGCGGCTTCCGGTGCGGGGTGGTCAGGCGGCGGGGACGCGGTGCTGGGAGAGGTGGTCGAGGATGTGCTGGTGGGCTTCCCAGCCGTCGGGGAACTTGGCGGGGACGCCGAGGGCGACGGGCTCATTGGAGGGGTGGCGGTCGAGGAGGTCGGCGATGCCGGCGCGGGCGACCATGATGCAGGCGTGACGGTGGCGTGAGGCCAACACGCACAGGCGGCCGGCTTCGAGGTGGAAGGCGGAGGCGTCGCGGCGGCCGGAGAGGGGGTGCAGGACGATGGTGACGGCGAACTCGCGGCCCTGCAGGCGGTTGGCGGTGTCGGCACGCACTCCTCGGGTGTGGGGGCTGCGGTTGAGGAGTTGCTGGATGTGACGGGCCTGTTCCCGGTGAGCGGTGCCGATGGCGATGTCGGCGGGCTGCAGGCGCCGGCCCATGGGGTATTTCTCGCAGACGGCCTCGATTCCGCGCTCCAGGAGGCGGGAGGCCAGGGCGACGGTGGCGTGGGCGGCTTCGGCGTCGATGCGTGCGGTGTGGCGGGGCGGGAGTTCGTGCAGGGCCCAGCCGGTGCGTGCGGCTTCCTCGACAGTTGGGTCGAAGGGGGTGTGCAAGGCGTCGATGGTGAAGGTGAGGGCGCGGGTGGCGGGGGTTGTGGCGGGCTGGAAGGGGGTGAAGGGGTAGAAGGCCCGGGAGACGATGCCGGCTGCTGAGGCGGGAAGCCGCCAGGAGACGGGCAGGGTGTGGGTGCTGGTGTCGTTGTGGTTCGTCAGGACGGTGACGGCGTTGTTGAGGGGGTCGTGGGGCAGTCCGGTCCACCGGGGGGTGCTGACGATGGAGAACGGGTCGAGTTGCCCGGGGTCGCCGACGAGGAGGGCCCGGTCGAAGAGCTTGGCGATCAGCAGGAGGGCGTCGGAGCGCATCTGGTAGGCCTCGTCGATGATGGCCCACTTCCAGCGGGGGCCCTCTACGTACGCCCATTTCATGGCGGTTGCGATGATCACGTCGCAGGCGAGGGCGTCTTTGATGTCTTTGCTGATGATGGTGTCGGTCAGGGCCAGGACTTCTTCGGGTGCCTCGTAGTTGTGCCCGGCGAGGCGTCCCAGGCGCAGCCGGGGTGCTTCTGGGTCGGCGAGGCTGACGAGGAGGTCGTCGACCTGGTGGTTGGTCTGGGCGATGATGATGCACTGTTCGCCGGCGTCGGCAAGGGCACGGGCTGCGCTCACGACCAGGGTGGATTTTCCTGCGCCTGGGGGCGAGTCGACGACGAGGGGCCGCGTGGTGGTGCCGGTCAGTGCGGTCAGGACGGCGGTGACCGCTTGGCTGGCCAGTTCCGTGGGCGGGATCGGTGGCTGGGTCACGGCTGGGGCTCCTCGGTCTCCTCCAGGACGGCGGCTGGGTGGTTGTGCTGGGGGCCGCCGTGGGTCCAGGGAGTGTTCTCCCGGCTGGGGAACGGTGGCCGGCTGAAGAACTCGGGGGCGAAGGTCAGCTCGAGCAGATCGCCGACGGCGGGGACGGAGTCGGTCCTGGGCTTGTTCACGGTTCCGGTGAGCGTCTTCACTTCGAGCAGGAGATCCGTGCCCTGGCCTTGAGGGGTGATGGCACGCACGGCCATGTGCACGCGCGGGTTGTGGGGTCCGGCGAGCAGGTGCCCGATGTCCAGGCGTACCGGGTCGGTGGTGTGCAGGGTCAGGCGCGGGCGCAGTTTGGGGCTTCGGGCGCCGGGGACGGTGTGGTGGGCGTCGACCTCGGTGACGGTGCCGGCGACGGCTTCTCCGGTGGTGCGCCGCTCGGCCATGAAGTAGGGGTCCTCCAAAGCGCGGTGGGCGTCGAAGGCTCCTTGGGCCAGTTCCATGCGGGCGAGCCGGCGGGCGGCGGAGACGGGATCGTCCTTGATGGGCTGGGGGCGTCCGTCGGCCGCGAGGTAGGTGGTGTAGGCGGTGAAGCGGTCGCGGTCGGCGGCCCAGCGGCGCTGCGCGTCGTGGGTCTGGGGCAGGTTGCGTAGCAGGCCGAGGGCGTGCCAGGCGTCGTCCCAGGTCGGCTTGAGGTAGTTGTGCAGGAGGGTGTGCAGCCGGTCGGTGAGCCTCATCATCGCGGCGGTGTTGCCTTCTTTGGCGGCGTTGTCGTAGGCCGTCAGCAGGGGGTCGAGCTCGAGGCTGTCGAAGGAGGGGTCGGTGGCCGGGCCGGCGGGCCGGTGCAGTTGGCCGTCGGGGCCGGGGACTTGGGGGTTTTCGGCATCGAGTGCGGCGCGCAGGCCTGTGGTGCCGGGGGGTGGGTCGATCCAGGCCAGGAGGGAGGCAAGATGCTCGTCCTCCAGGCGGCTCTGGCCCGTGATCCAGCGGATGGCGAGCAGGTCGGTCAGGGCGAGCAGGAGGGCGGAGCCGGGGTGTTCGGCGTGGTCGGCGAAGAAGGTGAGCCACTGGCCGAGGCGGCCGACACTGCGGGCTGGGTCGCTGTCTTCGGGCGGTTCGGTGAAGCGCAGGGCGCGGCCCAGCCGCCCGACGTAGGGAAGGGACCTGCGGTTGGCGACCAGGAGTTGGGGGGCGTGGGTGTGACGCTCGCGGCCAGGCTTCTTGCCTTTCGCGGGCAGGTGTTCGGTGTTCTGGAAGCCTTCGATGTAGGTGAGGATGTGGCCGGCCAGTTCTTCCAGGAACGCGGTGGGCCGCCCATGGGGCGGTGCGATCAGGAGCTGGGGGCGGCTCGGTTCGTTGCCGAACATGACGGCCAGCAAGGTTGCTTCGGTACCGGAGCGGTTGAGCGGCAGGAAGATCAGTGGCTGCTCGGCAAGGTGGAAGTGGCCGACCATGCTGGCGTCCTGCACTGTTTCGGTCTCGGCTGCCTCAAGGCGCAGCAGGGTGGACAGTCGGCTCATGCGGACTCCCGCAGTTGGGTGCGGACGGCGTGGGCGTGCCGGAGGGCGGCGGCCAGGTCGGCCTGGTCGGCGGCGGGGGTGCGGGTGTTGTCGGCGAGGCGCAGGGCGGTGCCGATGTGGTCGATGCCGCCGAGGTCGTCGCTGATGTCGCTGCCCAGGACGTCGATCGATCCGTCATCGCGGGCTTCGCTTCGGCAGACGTAGGCCAGGTCGCAGAAATGACGGCAGGCAGGGGTGTAGCGGGTGGTGGTGGCTTGCAGGGCGGCGGTGAGTTCTTTGGGGTCGCGGGTGGGCCGCTTGTCCTGATCGAGGGCGAGGTCGAACGTGATGCGGGCCGGTAGTGCGTCGAGGAGCGGCTCGACGCGGGTGAGCCGGTTGAGTTGCCGGGTGAGAGCGGCGATCTTCTTGCGGGCATCGACCACGCTGGCGGTGGGGCGGCGGGTGAAGTTGCGGGGCGTGACGAGGATGACGTCGTGGGCGACTCTGTCGCCGTCGATGCCTTCTTTTGCGAGGAGTTCGCGCAGGGCGAGGACGTAGGCGGCGGCCTGGGTGACGGCGGCGGCCACTTTCGTTCCGCTTGCCTGCTGGTCGACGACGGCGAAGGACTTGATCTCGATGATGTGGAACACGCCGTCGATCTGGAAGGCGACGACGTCGGGCTCGAGGTAGACCGGGTGGCCGGCGACGGTCAGCTGCAGGATGGGGTGGTCCAGCAGCGTACGGGCGGGGCTCGTGGAACGGAGCGCTTCCAGGACGGCATTGCGGGTGTGGATGTAGCGCACTTGGGGGGAGGCATCCTGGGTGCCGACCACCGCGAGGTCGGTGTGGGCGGCTTCGGGCAGCGGCAGATTCAGGACATCACGCAGCAGGCGCAGCAGTTCGGCGCAGCCGTCGGCCTTGACCTGTTGTTCGAAGGTGGCTCCGCTCCTGAGAGCAAGGGAGGACTTGGCGAGCGGGCGGGGTTTGCCCAGATGGACGGCGATGGCGTCCTTGTCGATACCGGCGGCGTCGAGCAGGGCCCGGCGGTTGCAGCCGGGGTTGGCGGTCAGGGCCGCGAGCGTGCGGGCGTCGTGCCCTTTGGCGGAGACGGGGCCGCGCAGCGCGGCGAGCCGGTCGTTGAGCTGACTCACAGATCTTCCTTGCGGGGACAGGGCGCAGGCGGTCAGGGGACGGAGCGCAGGCGGCGGGCGGACTGGAAGGATCCTCCGAACAGCAGTGCCGCGGCGTCGAGTTGGCTGCGGGCCCGGGCGGCGGCCTGGGTGCGGGTGGTGGTGTCGCTGGCGGTGTGGAGGGTGAGTTCGTCCTCGGCGGCACGGCGCAGCAGGGCCAGGTCGAGGGGTGCTCCGGCCGGGCCTGGGTGCGCTATGGGGGGCTGGGCGCCGGGGATGTTCTGGGCGTAGCGCACGAGGAGTTGGCGGACGGGCAGCGGCAGGGTGGCCGCATCGAGGCGTTCGGCGGCGTCCGCGATGTTCAGGGCGCTGGTGAGGAAGTGGACGCGGGCGCTGAGCGGGCCGACGATGCGCTGTTCCAGGGACCAGGTGCTGACGGTGAGCAGGCCGCGCGCAGGTGAGAGCAGGTCGGAGGTGAGCGCCGGGCACAGGTAGTAGGGGCGGGCGCCGGGGGCGCTGCGGTAGGAGCGTTCTTCGTCACGGCGCAGGCTGGTCAGCCGGGAGGGGGCCAGTCCGCCGGCGAAGAAGGCTTCATGGACGGTGCTGATGAGTTTGGGGGCGGCGGGCACGGCGAGCAGGGTCAGGACCTGGTGGACCTGTTCACGTGCGGGCAGCAGGGTTTGCGGCTCTGCGGGAGTCTCCTGCGCCGGAGCGCTGTTCTCGCCACCGTCAAAAGCGTTGCTCTCCTCGCCCTCTTCGGCCTGCTCGAAGAGGGCGTCCCAGGCGCGCTGGGTACGCCGCAGGTCTTCACGGAGCTGTTGGATCTGCTCGCTGTCACGGGCCAGTTGGGCGCGCCGCATGGCCTGCTGCAGCTGTTGCATGCGTTGTTCGAGTGCGTCCAGGTGCTCGTGCATGGCAACCACTCTACCGCATTCCAAGGTTTTCCAGTTTTCTCCTGTGATTGCTGTTGTAGAGTCGTCGGCACTCCGCCAACTGCCGCTGCGCATCAGGCAATCGGGCAGTCCTGCCTTACCGAGGAGAGCCGTTCATGAAAGCCCTGCACACATCCGACTGGCATCTGGGCCGTACTCTGGGGCGCCGCTCCCGGGACGCAGAGTTCGACGCCGTCCTGGCCGAGATCATCGCCATAGCCGAGACGGTGCAGCCGGATCTGATCGTGCACAGCGGCGACCTGTTCGACACCTACCGGCCCGCGCACAAGGACATCCTGCGCGCGATGCGCTGCCTCGACAGCCTCGCGTGCATCGCGCCCACCGTGGTGCTGGGCGGCAACCACGACTCCCCCGAACTCTTCGACCTGCTGGGCTACGTGTGCACGCTGCGGCCGGAAGCCCACCAGGGCCGCCTGCACTTCGTGCACAGCCGGGGCGACACGGAACCGGGTACCGTGCTCGACTTCGGCAGCCGAGACGGACACGAGCGCATCCGTCTGGCCGCTCTGCCATATGTGCATCCCAACCGCTACCTGCACCTGTTCCCAGGTTTCGGGACCACCGCAGGCGCCTATGCGACCGGTCTGCGCGATCTGCAGGAGCAGCTGTTCACCCGGCTCAGCGACGGCTACGACGCCGGCCGTGACGTGCTGCTGTTCACCGCCCACCAGTACGTGGCCGGCGCCGAGCCCGCGAACAGTGAGCGGATGTGGGAGGTGCGCGAGCCCTACGCCACCGCCGCCGACGCCCTGCCGCAGGTCGCCTACTGCGCGCTGGGGCACATTCACAAACCCCAGCCTGTCGGCATCGGGCGGCGCTTGGCCGGCTACGCCGGCAGCCCCCTGCAGATGGATTTCGGCGAGAGCGAGGAGACCAAGAGCGTCACCGTCATCGAGGCAAGCCCCGGCCGGCGCACTCTCACCACTCCGCACACGCTGCACTCCGGACGGCGCCTGGCCCACTTCCGCGGCACCCTCGATGAACTCGGCGCCGCAGCAGCCCAGTACACCGACGCCTACCTCAAGGTGCTCATCCACAGCGACGACCCGATTCCCCGGCTCGGGGAGCGGGTCGCCGAACTGGTGCCGGACGCCGTCCTGGTGGACGTCGATGAAGAGTGCGCGGCCACCCGGGCCACCGTCCTGACGGGCTCCGACGCGGCCGGCGACGGGCAACTCGACGTCACCGCCGCGTTCAGCGCCTATCTCTCCGATACCGGCACCCCCGGGCAGCACGCCGACGAGGTCGTGGCCGCCTTCGCCGACCTGCTGAACACCCCCGACACCGTGCTGCCTCACTCCCCCGCCGAGCATCTGCTCGCCCAAGCCATCGCCGCCCCCTGGACCAGTGCCGCACACAGCGGAACGGAGACGACCCCATGAAGATCGTCCGCCTGACCTTCTCAGGGGTCCGCAGCTACCCCGGCACCTGCGAGATCGACTTCACCGGCAAGACCCTCGTCGGCATCCTCGGCGACACCGGCGCGGGAAAGACCAGCATCCTGGAAGCCATCAGCGTCGCCCTGTACGGCAGGTGTTCCTTCACCGACCAGGTCGCCCAGCTGCGCTCCGACGACTGCCAGGCCATGACCGTCGACCTCGCGTTCCGCGTGGACGGCCGGGAATGGCGGGTGCACCGCGTCTTCCACGCCACCCGCGGCACCCAGGCACGGTTGACGGACCCGGACGGCAGGCACACCGACGGCACACGAGCCGTCGACGCAGTCATCCGGGTGCTCCTGGGAATCGACTACATCACCTTCAAATCCTCCGTCCTGGTCCCGCAAGGACGCTTCGGCGACCTGCTCAACGCGCGCGACGCCGAGCGTGCCCGCATCCTGAAGTCCCTCTTCGGCGTCGACGAACTGCAGCGGGTACGCCAGCTCGCCGACGGAGCCGTCGGCCGGATCAAAGACCTCATCAGCCAGGCCCGGCAGGAAGACGCCCGGCTGCTCACCGACCCGGGCGTGCAGGCCCAGGCGGACCGGGAACGGCACGAACGAGCCGCCCTCGGCGCCACAGACCTCAACGACCGGCTGGCCGAACTGCGTCGGCTGCAGACCGAGGCCGCACAGACGTCGCAGCACGCCCGCCTCAGTGTGAAGGCCGCTGCCGAACTCACCGAGCGGCGCGTGACCGACTACGGCCGCACCACGGCCGCTGTCCGGCAGGCCCAGGACGAACTACTGCAGTTGCACGAGGCCAACGCCGCAGCCGAGAGCGCCGTCCAGGACGGCCTCACGGCTGTAGCTGCCGAGCAGGAGAAGGCCGTCGCAGCGGGCCTGGCCCCCGACACCCTTGCGGCAGCCGCCCAGGTCCTCAGGGACATGCCCGGCAGGCTCAGCGCCCTCGCGGAAGGACAAGCGGCACACGCCCAGTTCCTGGCCGAGCTCACGAACGAGGAAGAAGTCCTGGCCCGGCGCGCCGACGAACTGGAGAACGCCGAGAAAGACATCGTCGAGCTGCGTGGGCAGGCGCAGGACACTGACGCGGATGCTGCTGCTGCCGACGAGGTGCTGCAGGCACTGACGACTGCCGTCCGGCACGCCGGCGAAGCGACCGGCGTGCTGGCCCAGCAGCGCGCCAACCGCACCACCATCAGCAGCAAGCTCAGCGCCCTCATGCAGGCTCCTCCCGGCAGCGACCCTGAGAAGGCGCGGACCGCGGCGGCCGAGGCGCAGGGCGTGCTGGACGGCATCCGGCGCCGGGAGGCCGCACACACGGCGGGCAGTGGGCTGGGCCCCGGGGACGGCTGCACCGTCTGCGCCCGGCCGCTGCCCGAGGACTACCAGCCGCCACAGCCGCAGAACGGCGAAGCTCTGGCCCAGGCCGCGACCACGGCGAAGAAGGCCTCCGCCGCGCTGAGCAGCGCCGAGCAGGAACACGCCCGCCACGCGCACGAGGCTGAAGGGCTTCAGCAGGCCCTGCAGGAACACGAGCAGCAGGTCGAGGAAGCCGCCGCTCAGTTCGGAGCGTCCCTTCCTGCGGTGCGTGAGCAGGCGCTGAAACTCGCCTCGTGCACGGAGCACCCCCAACCGGCGGTGTACGCCGAGGAGTTGGAAGCCACGGTCGCGACAGCTCTTGCCCGCATGGCCGACGGCACACAGCCGACGGCCATCGAGCGGGAGGTCCTGACGGCTAACCTCCTGCAGGTCGCCCGCAGTCGCGTCGTTCAGCTGCAGGAAGCGGCCGACGCCAGCAGGAGTGAGCTGTCACGGGCAGAAGCCCAGCTGGGCGCGGAGCACATC
Organism: Streptomyces sp. NBC_01261; assembly: GCF_036226385.1. Taxonomy (NCBI): domain Bacteria; kingdom Bacillati; phylum Actinomycetota; class Actinomycetes; order Kitasatosporales; family Streptomycetaceae; genus Streptomyces; species Streptomyces sp. NBC_01261. Next base: position 11,542,698 of record NZ_CP108463.1, on the reverse strand, counting down.
TCGCTGGAAAAAGACACACAGGCCTCAGGCAAGGCCCGCGAGCAGGCCGGAAAACGGACCGAGCGCCTGGCGAACGAGCAGCGCAGCCTGTTGGCAAGCCTGTCCGCAGTGCCCGAGCCCGTACAGGTCGCGCTGCCCCGGCCTCCCCAACTCCCCACGGCCGACCACCTGGCAGCTACGGCCGAGGCGGTGCAACGCGAACAGAGCCGCCAGAAGAATCTGGCCGAACGACAAGAACAACTGCGTACACGCGTGCAGGAGCTGCTTACCGACCGGAGCGAACTGGCCGAACGCCAGCAGTACGAGGTCGCCGACCCCCTGCACCAGCTCGAAGTACGGCTGCAGCGCTGGGCGGACAGCATCAGCAGGGCAGCAGCGCTGGTCGAGGAGTCCGAACGCCCCGTACTGCCACCCTCGGCCACGGCGAACAACCCTGCAGCCGCAGAGGAGCACGCCACAACCCTGGAAAACGCCAGTGCCCTGCTGCTAGCGGCACTGGACGGACACGACACCGCGGCGCGCGCGGCCATGGCGGAGCTGACCGCACGGCTTGCCGCGCATGCCCAAGAGGTGGCGGCCTCCTACCCCGGCATCCCGATGCTGCAGATGACCGATGAGACGGATCCCCTGGACCCCACCCTCCTGGACGGCCTGAGCAGCCAGGCCGGCACACTGCGCAGCGAAGCCGAGCACGCCCTTGATGATGCGGAGAAGGCTGAGTCTCAGATCCCCCACAAGGAACGACTGGCAGACGCTCTGGCCGCGGGCGAACGCCAGCTGGCTGCCTGGCAGACTGTGAGCACCCACATGACGGACGGGAAGTTCCTCGGCCACCTCACCGACCTGCGCACCCGTGCTCTGCTCTCGCACGGCAGTGAGCTGCTGCAGCAACTCTCCGGCGGACGGCTGGGTTTCGCCGACGACTTCGACATCGTCAGCCTCACCAGCCACACCCGCCGCAGCTCACGCACGCTCTCCGGCGGGGAAACCTTCCAGGCTTCGCTCGCCCTCTCCCTCGCGCTGATGGAGATGCACGGCCGAAGCGGCACGCGCATGGAAAGCCTCTTCCTCGACGAAGGTTTCGGCACCCTGGACTCCGCCACCCTGGACAGCGCCCTGCAGGTCCTGCGCGCACACGTCGGCAGCGACACACTGCTGGCCGTGATCAGCCACCTGCGTCCGGTCGCCGAGACGGTGCACGACGTGCTGTGGGTCGAAAAGGACCACCGCGGCTCCCAGGCACGCTGGCTCACCGCTCCCGAACGCGACCGCCTCGTCCGCGACGACCTGCACAATCTCACAGACCCCACATGAGTACGCATCCCATACCTGCCGGGCGGCACAGCATCGGAACCATACGGGATGGAGGCTGGGGAAAGAAGAGGCGTTGACCGGCGGTCGTCTCACCCAAGTATCGTCAAAGTCCGCGACACGGCCCGACGGCCTGCAACCGGTTCCTCCTCCTTAGTTGTGAAACTCCTCTGCCACCTTCGCAGTCCAGGGGTCCACGGGTGCATCGCGCTATCCAGGATCCGGCACTGTCGCGCTCAATGTTCTCAACTACCCCCTTGAACGGGGTACTTACACATTTCCAGAGGGAATTGACGGCCATGTCAACGCTGCCAGACTGCTGCCGCCAGCGATGCACGAGGCGACTGCCCTTCGGCAATCGCCTCGCCGGTCAGCATCTTGCGATCTGCCGTCACGATCCCGGTCCGAACGGCACGGCCGTCTCCACCGATGCGATGGTCACCTTCGTCGACTTCGACATAGCAGTTCCTGGTAATGCATTCGATGACTGCTACTTCATTGAAACAGGCTTGGCCCATTCCCCCCACACCCAGTGCACCACCCGCTACTACTCAAGCACACGAGTTTGAATTCCGACAGGCGCGCACGGGCTCGATTCCGCAGATCACCCATGACTTCCGACACCACATTGAGGCAATGGACTCGCATTATTCGTCGGCGAGATTAAATACCTCAACCATTCAGGCTTCCCTCAGGGGCGCTGATCAAATGTGGCACAGTTCAATTTTCCGCTTTCGAAAGAGCGAGCTACACGGACAGATTCTCGCCAGCCTCACACAATGCGCTATCGGCTTGGCCATTATGCGGACGGAAGGTCGATCGGATCTCTCGCTGCCACCCAGCAAGTCCGTCTTATTTTACGGTGGAAGCTCTCCGCTCAACGTTGGTGGAGTCTCTGAGACTCCACCAACGGAGACTCCACTCTCTCCAGAAACGGAAATTTCAACCAAGATCCCACAAGATCTTCCATGGATCCCCATCTGGCACCAACGTCACAACACGCTGGCGCCAGCCTTCCTCCGGGATCTTCCCGGAGCGATTCGAATCAGCCGCACGAAGCGCAGGCGGACTCCGGGGGCGCATCACACAACGCACGCCCCTTTGCGAGCCCCCTGCGCCCCCACTCCCTCTCACGGAACGTAGCAAGAGGCACTGCGCACGCGCACCGAGAGTAAAGAAGGTGGCAGTTCGGTCTCAAGATCGCCACCGAAAGATAGGCGTCTCCACGCCTTACTTATCGCTGCTCTTCGCGACAGGGGTGGGCATAAACGGGGCTGAGTGACGACAGAGTATTGTCAGCTGAAACCGGTTGACGGCGGGCCGGGCCACACCGCTTCTGCGGTGTGGCCCGGCCCGCCGTCAACCGGAGGGAGGTGCCATGTCTGTCCGAGATCCTCCGGATCCCAAGGACGGAGATCAGCTCTAGGCGCTGCCCCCGCTGCAACGGGGGAACAACAGTGCTGGAGTGATCACCTGACGTGGATCACCTGACGTGGGGCCCCGTGTCACAGACTCAAAAGATGATGCGGGGTTCCACGTCGCTCGGCAGGTCGCTTCCGCTCTGCGCAGGTCTATACCGCCAGCCGCAGCTGCCGCATTGAAGAGGGTACCCATACAGCTTGCACGGCCCTCCTGGTCAGAAGCATCCGTCAGAGGGAAGTTCCCTCTGACGTGACCCGTCCGGCGGATATAAAATGGACCTCGTCGGCGAGAGGGGACGTTGTGGGGCGGGGCATGGCACAGATGTTCAGCGGCCGACGACTGCGGGAGGCGCGCATCGCCGCCCGCGCCGGCCGCGGGATGACGGCCGAGGAGCTTGCCCGTCTCAGCGGGACCAGCAAGTCCCAGATCCTCGCTTATGAGAACGACCTGCGGGTTCCCGAGCCTCCCCGGATCAAGGACCTGGCGTCCGCACTAGGAGTTCCACCTCTCGATCTGGCCGACCAGTCCCTGATGCCTGAATGGACACTGGCTTCATTACGCCGCGCCAGCGGTCTCCGCATTGCAGACGTGTGCAAAGAACTAAGAATAAAGCCACACGTCTACCGGCGTATCGAGTCCACAGGACTCACAGGGCAAGACTGCCATGGCGTCACTCCCCGCCTGGCTGCCATGATGAATGTTCTGGTGCAGGACGTGGAGAACGCTCTCTCCAATGAGCCCCTCTACCATTCCAGAATAACAGAGATTTCTGCACTAATATACGAGCTGGTGCAAAATTTCGTGAGACCCGGAAACTTGAATATGCCCCAGGCCGACGAGACTCTCGTCCGCCAAATAAGTGCCCATCTAGGTCGCCATGCACTGGCCGTTTCGAAGATTCTCGGGCATGAGATCTCCACTCTCAGGGAGACACACAGGCGTGCCATGATCGAAAAGGCGACCGCCCACTATGGCACAACTCATGAAGAGCAGGCGCGCGCCAGTCGGCGAATGAACGCCGAAAACCGAGTCTTAGCCAACGCGGAAACCGTCCTTGCGCAACGTCTGGATGTTTTTTTCCGCTCTCAGCTCTCAGCAGAATCGTGGCATCTGCTGGCGAAACTTCACCTGCGGCAGTCCCGAAAATCTTCCAATCCGACTCTGCTTTGCAGTCCATCCGCTGCTCAGGAGATCGGCGCGTTCGCAGAGGCTGCCGGAAAAGACGAGCGGACAGTCGGCATTACAGCGGAGGGACAGCGGCACTTCATATCCTTCAAGTCATGGTACGACCTGCAGTATCCGTGGATACAAAAAGAGAACGAAGCCTACGAGCAGTCATTGCTGTCGGGCCGGTCAGAGCTGACGACCCAGCTGCAACAGCGGTTCACAGAGGCGGAGACGATTCTGTTCAGTTTCGATGGAGTCCTGTGCCGCCTGTTCACCAGTGACGGCCGTGCCATTACGAGTCACATTGCGCAGGCAGCTCACAACCTACAACTGTTCACCAGCCCTGCAACGCCTGCAGACCCGGTCGCCCTACTCCGGTCAGTAGTCGATCAGGGGTCGGCCCAGCAAATCCGTGAGCTGGACGAGATAGTGGCGGGTTACGAACTGGAAGCAGCACGGCGTGCGGTACCTCTGCCTGGGGTTGTCCAGCTTCTGGAATCGCTCTCCAAAGGGCCGTGGCGTATGGCTGTAGTGACTGACCATGCCAGATCGGCGGTAGAGGCCTTCTTGTCTCCGCTACAGACGGAGCGCTCCACTTGGACCCTGGAAGTGTACGGGCGGCCACGTGATCCCCGGCTGATGAAACCGAACCCGCACGCGGTCGCCCTCGCAGCCAGTCAGTTGGGAGGCACGCGGTCACGAACGCTCCTCATCGGAGAATCCGTGGCGGACGCGCTGGCTGCGCGCGCAGCCGGGGTGAGCTTCATTGGGATCGCGGCCACCCGCGGCAGGGCCCGCATGCTCCGGGATGCTGGTGCAACGCGCCTTGTGGCTACGTTGTCCGAGCTGGCCATAGCTGTGCAGCTGTGCGCATCGGGGTCGGCCGATGCACCAGCCATGACCGGAGGACTCGATTATCCGCCGGTCGATGTCTGACCGGGTGGCGTGCACGAGACAACAGCCGCAGCGACCCGCTGGCTGTGGGGGTGATGCGGGCCAAGAGTGTCCGCCATCGCCTGCTGGACGGCGGTGAGCAGAGAATGTGCCCGTTCCATCTGGCCGCTGTCGCGCATCGCGCATCCGAGCCGGTAGGCGGTGTGCAGTGTCTGAGGGTGCTGAGGGCCCAGTACACGCTGTCGGACGCGGTGGATGCGCTCGTACTCGGCCAGCGCCTCGCCCAGTTGTCCCCGGTCCTGGACTAAGCACGCGAGGTTGTGGCGGGCGGTCAGGGTGCGAGGGTGCTCTTCTCCCATATGCGTACGGCGCCAGGCGAGGACGTGCTGGTACTCAGTGTGCGCGTCATCGAGACGCCCTAAGTCGTGCAGGACGCGCGCCAGTTCATGGCGGGCGGTCAGGGTGTGGGCATGCTCATCACCCTGAGTGTCACGACGTAGGGCGACCACGGCAGTGAGTTCGACCTCCGCATCGTCGAGGCGCCCCAGATCGTGCAGAACGCGCCCGAGTTCGTGGCGAGCGGTCAGCGTGTGGGAATGACGGTCGCCCAGCAGGATCCGGTAGCCGCGTTCCACCTGCCGGTAGGCAGATTCCGCCTGGGCGAGCTCTCCGAGCTCGTGCAGGACGCCGGCAAGGTTGTGGCGTACGGAGAGGGTGTCCTCGTTGTCGTGACTGTGCCGGTGCCGATGGAACTTGAGCAGACGGGAGAACTCATCGCGAGCGGGTCGCAAAAGACCACGGGCCAGAAGGTAGCGGGCGGCGTTCTCCGAGCCTCTCGCAACCGCTGTCTGCAGGGCACCGGGAAGCTCCGACAGGGCTTCTTGCTGGCGGATGAGGAAGAGAGAGTGTGGCGCCAAGAGATGCCAGGTCGGCCAGTTTTCTGGTTCCTCGGGCAGTCCGGCTTGTTGCAGGTCGCAGGCCCGGTGCAGGAGTTCGACGGCCAGTGCTAAGTAGTGCATCTGGCGACTCGCGTCACGGATAAGAGGGTGGACCCTCAGTGCGGAAGGCGTCTCGGAGCCGGCAGTCGTGTGCGGGTCATGGACGGGTGTGTCGGTGGCCATATCGATCAGATGAAGAGCAGAGAGGGCTTTGAGGGTGCGCCACAGAACCCTTCCGTCGATGCCCTGGAAGTCCGGGTGCCCGGCCAGCGTGGCAGGGTGCACCAGAGCAATCGGGATCGGCGCTTCGGCGAAAACCGACAGCAGACCGAGCAGAGGGCGGGCATAGACGCTGCCACGGTGGTGAAGGAGGTCGAGCGAGAGACGCCAGGTGCCAGCGATGGCTTGGGCCGGGTTGAGGGTATCCGCCTGAGGGCCGTCCAGGGCTCGTCTGAGGGCGGCGAAATCGTCGGGTGCGCCAGGTTCACGGAAGGCACGGGGCATGGCATTCACCTCGGCTAGGTAGGCACCCGCCAGCTTGAGAGCCAGAGGCAGCCCTCCCAGACGTCGAGCAAGACTGCGGGCGGCGGAGTGCGTTCCGACGTAGGGGCCGGCATGATCCGTCAAAATGCAGGAGGCGTCGTCATCACTCAGTGGGTGTACAGGGTGAAGTGCGGAGACGGCGCCCCAAAAACTGGGGGTGCCGTCGCTGGTGGTGACAAGGACCAGTCCGCAGGGGCAGGTGTGAGGACGGGCCCAACCCGTGCCAGCGGCAAAGAGTCCGGGGCCGTCGAGGACAGCGGGGTCGTCGGCACCGTCAACGATCATCATCCAGGGGGTTCGGGAACGGTTGAGCGTCTGCCACAGGACATCGACGAGTTCGTGAGCGTGGGTCTGACGGCCGCGCAGTCCCAGACGGCCTGCCAAGGCGCGCAGACTCTCTTCGAGGGGCTCCGGCCTGCGGGCACTAAGCCACCACAGAGAAAGCCGTTCGCCGAGGTGCTGCTGCGCGCGGTGGGCGGCTTCCAGAGCAATGGCCGTCTTCCCGCATCCGTTAAGACCGTGCAGGACGTGTACCCGGCCGTCTGACAAACCGGTGAGATGGACGCGGGTAAGGGAGTCCACAAGTGCCTCTCTCCCTCGCAGCGGCAGTGAAGGGTCACGCAGCCCCAGGGGCGCAGCCAGGGTGAGGGGGTGGCTGGCGGAGGCGCTACGCAGGATGGTCTGCTGAATATCGATGCGGCCGGCGGCCAGCGCCCCGTTCTGCGCCACGATTCGCGCCTGATGCGGAAGATCACTACCCGGAAGCGCCATCAGGGGCGCTGGGGGGGTAAAGGGGAGCCGATGTTCACCCCGCCTTCAACGTTAACGACAGCGCCAGCCACACCGTGATCGGCTCGGATAGTGATGTCGCCGCCGGCCGCTGCTCCCCCGACATGGGCGACCGGGCCGTGAGCATCGTGGACGGTATCGAGGATGGCTGCGAGCTGATGCGCGGCGGTGGTGCGGGCATCCACGTCGGTAATGCCACTCAAGAACGCTTCGAGCCGGGTCTGCCAGACACCTTCCATACGGTTCCGGTCGGAGGGAGCAGCTCCCGTCAGAGCCGCGTGGGTGCGGTCGAGGCGCTCAAGTTCAGCGGTTTCGGCGGCGGAGTCACCGCGCGCGAGCAAGCGGGCCAGCGCCGTTTTAACTGTGTTCCAGGTGTCGGTGCTGGCTGCCTGGACGACGGCGGTACCGCCTGCAGCCGCTAGCGCAGCGATCGCGTCGATGCTCATGTTTCCCCCTCGTCACCAGTGTTCTGCGTACCAGGGCAGCCAGATGGCTGCCCTACCAGGACAACCATTCCTCAAGGAAGCACAGGCCACTCTTAATCTTCGTTGATCGAATCTTCTTTTGAATCATCTGCTTTGGACATGCGTATGTCCCAAGAGCCGCAACTGTCGAGGAGCGTGGGATGGCAGAGAAGTAAACGCGCCAAGGACCCGGCATCGCTACTGTCGTACCCGCAACACGAAGTGACGGTGCCTCCGATTGCCGGCACCGACTGCGGATGCCTCTGAAAGGAGGGGTCTCCTTGATCGGTTCACGGCGCGTCGCCGGCAGGACGGCCGAGCAACAGGAGGTAATGCGTCGCCTGTACAAGCTTCATGTGGGACCGCTACGCCTGTTCCTCCTCCTGGAGTGCGCGCCGCTGACCATCGATCCGCTGGACATCGCCGACAAGGCGTTCTTCCAGGTGTTCGACCAGCAGGGCGAAGGATTCGGCTTCTGTGACCTGCGGAAGGCTGCAGAGGGAATCGTCAGTGCGCTCAGGGAGAGTGGAGCCGCACGCGCATATGCCACGTACCGACTCGAAGATGTCTTCGACCCGTACTTGACTGAAGATCTTGAACCGGTACGTCGGGCGCTCCAGGCCATTGACCGGCTCAGTCTTGCCGAGCGGCGGGCAGTGGAAGCTGAATGCCTTCACCTCTTGACCATGGACGGTCTGACTCAGGCAGTGGGCGGAGCGGCCTCGACAAGAAGGGTGCAAAAAGCAAAAGGGCTCGCCAAGTTGGCTGCGGAAGAAGTCAACCTAGACGTACTGAAGCCCTTTTTCATGCAAATGGGGAGGAACGCACAATGAGTACTACTACGACGAATAGGTTCGCAGTCATGCTCTACCGCCACTACCACACACTGCAGCGGCGGCTGGCAAGCGACGAACACGACCTCGACCAGCGATTCGACGCGATCATGGCGCGTCTGGACGCACAGGACCAGCAGCGTGCCGAACAGCGCAGGCCGTCACGCCGCTCGCGGTTGGCAACTGCTGTCTCTCGCCGCCGGACTCTGGGTGCGGCACGCGGAGCGTTTGCCGGCGGGGCGGCCATCGCCGTGGCGAAAGTTGCCCACGTGACCCAAGGAGCCCTCAGCCTCGTCATCGCCATCGCCGCCGGATCCGCCACAGCTGCCCTGGTCGTTGCACTCACCGACGTTAGGAGCGTCAAAAAGCTCCCCCGCCGCCAACACCGCGAGCGCAACGATGTTCCCGCATCTGCACCCTAAGACGGTGTTCTAGGCAACCTGCATCCCCCGACAAACAGGGAAGACCCGTCGGCAACGACGCTGGCGTCAGCAGATCGGGAGCGATACGCCCCGGAGTTGCCCCCGTCGGGCATGCGCCAATTTGACGTGGCTTCCTCATCAGCCGTCCGCCTCAGCGTGGGTTATGCCTTCGGACGTGGCGCAAGCGGTATCTGGATACGTCTACCCAGACCCATCGGGTGTCCTCGGGGTGATCTCTGCATCCGGGTTGCCGCGGATGGCGGATCGATCGAGTGACGTCACACACCGGCTGGCCAAGTTCAGGCAGAAATGCCGAGTTCGGTGTGGGTGTGGTGGATGAACTCACGGACGTAGTCCTTGGCTCGGGAGGACTGGACGCGGGCGAGGATGTCGACGGACCGGTGGCCGAGTGCGATGTCGCCAGCGGCCTGCCCCAGTTTCAGCTGGCTTCACCAGCCAGCACTGAGTAACCGAGGCGGCCAGCCCCCGCTGCTGACCGGGCCAAGGACACCATCCCAGCTCAACGACGCACTCCCGCGGCGGCCTGCCGAGACGTGTCTGCTCTGCGGAAGACGGACTGGTCGCGCCCGATCGTGCCGTGGCTACGTCATAGCGATCCGTGTGGATGGTCGTGGATCCAGGACAGGCCTCCGAGGTCGAGTCGGGAGCGGGTGCGCGTGACGGCGACATAGGCGAGGCGGGCGTCTGTGTCATGGATAGGTCCGGGTACGGCCCGGCCTTCGGCGTCTTGCTGGTCGGTGTTCTTGGGCGGGGTGAAATCGTCCGCGATCTTCACGCGGGGCCATTCGCGGCCTTTGGCTTTGTGGGCGGTCGATACGGTCACCTGGGCGTGCTGTTCGGGCACGAGCCGGGCGACGGCGGCGAGGATGGCGTCGGTGCCGTGGGTGTCGACGAGGTCAACGAGGGGCTGCAGGTCTCGGCCGGCGGGGTCGTGGGCGGCGTAGTCCTGCAGTTCGCCCCAGGAGGGGAACAGGATCAGTTCGGGGTGGGTGGTGCGGCGGCCGTCTTTCAGGTCGCGGGCGGCCAGGGCCAGGGCGCGCAGGCTGTCTCCTACCTCGACCAGCGCAACGCGGCATCCGGCAGTCATCAGGTCCATGACCTGGGCCATGGCGCCGACGTTGGTACGGCACAGCACCACGTCAGGCCGGGCGAGGGGGCCGAGTTCGGTGGGCACGTCAGGGGTGCCGGTCAGGCGGAGGGGGGCGTCGGCCAGATGCAGCCAGCGGTTGGCCTCCTCGGCGAGTAGGGGGCCGAAACGGAAGGACTGGGACAGGGCCAGCTGGGTGCCGTCGAAGCCGGTCATGACGTCTTTGGCGCCGCGCCAGTGGTAGATGGCCTGGGCAGAATCGCCGACCATGACGAGCTGGGCGTGGTCGCGCTGGCTGAGGAAGACCTGTTCAACGACGGGGTTGGTGTCCTGGGCCTCGTCGAGGAGCAGGAAGTCTGCGTCGATTCTCGGCCGGGTGAGGGCCCAGATCTTCAGGTAGTGGTCGTGCTCGAAGCGGACCGCGCCGTCGTAGGGGTGCTGCAGGTCGGCCCAGGCCTTGTGGGCGAACAGCACGATGTGAGCGGCGAGTTGGGCGTGCAGGTCGGTGTGTTCCAGACCGCGTAGTGGGGGCACGTGGTGGCGGGTGATGGCTTCGTCCGCGGTGTGGCAGAAGCGGGTGACGGTGCGCAGCGTGGCGTTGGAGAGAGCCTTTTGGGTCACCTCGCAGTCACCGATGCGGATGGCTTTGGTGATGTCGAGGGCCTGTCCGGTCTGCCAGGCCGGACGGCGCGGCGCGTTCAGGCGGCGGGTGTAGCGGTGGCCGACGGCCCCGTAAGCCAAGGCGTGCGCGGTCTTGCACTGGACGGTGTTCGGGAAGCGGGCGCCTGCGGCCTGGGCGACGGGCCGGTTGAAGGCGAGATAGCGGCCTCGACGCCGGGTGGCGTGGGCGAGGAGAGCGAGGGTGGTGGTCTTGCCAGTGCCGGCACCGGCCTGCAGGGCAAGGTGGTCGCCGGCCTGGAAGGCGTCGGCTGCTGCCACCTGCTCGTCGGTCGGTTTCATCGTGTGGGCCTCTCGGGAAGCCGGGTGAGTGCATGCCCGACGGCGGACAGCAGGTGCGCGGGGGTGGTGTGGGCCAGGAGTTCGCGTACCGCGCGGTCGAGGCGGTCGGTCTCCTGGTCGGCGTGCTGGGCCAGGGCGCGGTGCAGGGCCAGTTCCACGAAGCGCTCGGGGCTCTGGTGCGCGCGGCAGGCTTCGGCTGTGAGGGCGGTGTGGGTGGCGGCCGGTAAGTCGATGTTGAGGAGCACCTTGTGGTCGGTGTCCGGGTAGTGCGTGGTGATCACGTCGATGGGCAGCCGTGCCCCGAGCTGGTGGCGTAGTCGGCGGGCGGCCTGGTGAGGGGTCTTGGCGTGGACGAGGGTCATGAGGCGGGTGGTGTCGTGGTTGGCGGCGAGCGACAGTACGCGGGCGGCGCCGCGGAGTTCGGCCTGGGCCAGGGGGCGGGTGAGCACGATTTCCAGGGCGTGGTGCGGCATCGTCATCCCCTCCCCTGTCGGCGGGTCTGGGGGTGGGGCAGTCGGGTGTGGATGTGTGTCGCGTGCAGGAGGGGGTCGAAGGGCTGCCATCCGGCCAGGGCGAGTTCGGCGGCACCGGGGGCTGCGGCGTGTGTGGGGCAGCGTTGGGCGCGCCAGCGCAGTTGTTCGCTGTAGGGGAGCTTGCCGAGGTCGTAGACGGCCATCAGGCCGTCGGGGAGGGCGAGTTGGCCGTGCTGTGTTGTGGCCGGCAGCAGTCTCCAGGTCCCGGTCGGGCCGTTGGGGGCAGGGACGGTGTGGGTGCAGCGGTGGCGGTGGCGGGTTTGGGCTACGCAGCGGAGATCGTTGAGGGGGTGTTCGGCGAGGTAGCGGCAGAGCAGGATCTGTACGACGGGGCGGTCGGGTTCACCGGTGTCGGTATCGGTGGCGGTGGTGGGTTGTGTGCTGGTGGCCGGGGCGGGGGTGAAGTTGCCGGTGTCGATCATGCGGCGGGTGCGGACGGCGAGTTGGCGTCGGATCGCTTCGAGGCCCGGGGCGGTGTTGCAGGTGGGGGTGCGACGGGGGCAGAGCAGGGTGTGCGGGATGCGGCACCAGGCGCTGCCGTCGCCGTGCGGGTGGGCGATGCCGCCGCTCAGGTGCCAGCGGGAGGATTCGGGGACGTCGGCGGCGGCCAGTTCGGCCGGGTGGAGGGCGATGGGCCGCTGGTCGGTGCGCTGGTAGAGGTCGATGCGGTTGCCGCACTGGCGGCAGCAGCGGCTCTGGCCGACGCGTAGTAGGCGGCTGGGACTGGTGCCGGCCACCCGCAGGGGTCGGGGGCGGCGGGTGACGCGGGGGCTGCCGTCCCAGTGGCGGCCGGCGGGGGTGGGAGTGGGGCACATGGCGAGGACCGTGCCAGGCGACACGCGGCCCGGGGTGCCGCGGCGGCCGGTATGTCCTCCGGTCGGCCCAGCCGGAGGGAACGGGCGTGCGGGCTAACGGTCTTGTGTTCTATACCTGCTCACCGGTTCGGGTGATTTGCGGCGGGGTCCGTGAAGGGCGCGCCAGCAGGTCAGGAGCCTTGTGCGCCGGGCGGGGTGTGGTCGTCGCAGAGGGGGGCCAGCAGGTGCTCGATGGGTACGTCGAAGGCGTGGGCGAGGGCGTGCCAGGTGGTGACGCTGCCGGTGGTGCGGCCGTGTTCGAGGTCGATGAGGGTGCGGCGGGCCAGGCCGCTGCGCTCGGCGAGTTCGTCGAAGGTCCAGCCGCGTTCGCCCCGCAGGCGCGCCAGCGTGACGCGCAGCGCGGTGAGGTCGGGGTCGGGCGGCAAGATCGTCACTCCACCATCCGACGGTGCAGGACCCTGCCCTGTCAGTGCAGACCTCTGCACTATCTGGCGAGGCGGGAGTGACATTCACAGTGCAGAGATCTGCACTACCGTGCGTTCGTTCCGGCCTCCAACAGCCGGGCACCGACCACCGCGGCAGGAACAGAGGGGAGGACGACCAGCCGATGAGGCTTGCCCGGGCGCATGCGCCAGTGCGGCGCATCTGGACCGTGGAGCTGCGTCCGCAGACAGGCGGCCCGCTGCTGGCCTGCCCTCATCCCCGCTGTGCGGCAGCCACTCCTCTGTCGGCCTCCTCCGCACGGTCCGCCGCGCTGACACACCTGGCTCGTCATGCCCGAGCGGACGTACTGCCCTCGCACCTGCGGACCTGCCAGTGCCGGGCGCGGGGGTGTGTCTGGCACCGTCGCCACCGCGGGTGCGCCGGACCGGTCCTGCTCGCGTTGACCCGGGATCGCAGTGGCCGCACCTGGCGTCTGGCCGACGCCTGCTCCGCCTGTGCCGCGGTGATGAGCGACACGGCCGTCGTACCCGACACGTCGCTCAGGCCCGGGCCCAGATGCCCGGCGTCCCGAGCCCGATCTGCTCCGCCCAGGCCGCTCCACGGGCCGGGTGAGCGCACAAGGGTGCGGGAGATGCTCACCTACCTCGGTGCCGCGCTGCCCCGCTTCACCTCCCCCGCCGCCCGCCTGCTTGCTCTGCAGTGCGCCCTGCGTGCCGACGCCAGCGCTTATGTCCGGCTGCCGGGCGGACTGCTGCGCGGCATGCGGCTGCGCGGCCGCGGGGAACTGTGGGAAGAGCTGGAGCATGCCGGCTGGCTGAGCTGCAGAGCCGGCGGGCATCCGCACATGGAGGCCCAACTACTCGACGCCGCGGTCCTCGCTCAGCGAGCCGGACGCCGTACGCGGGCCCGCGCCGCCCAGTGGGCACTGAGCCCCGCCCCAAGGGCTTTGCCTGACGGGTGGCCGCCGTCCGTGCGACTGACTGCCCTGGCCGTGGCCTCCTGCACGTCGGACGAGGGAGGCAGGACCGACATGGAAGTACTCGCTCGCCTATGCGGGCACTCACCACACCAGATCGAGGAACTCCTCGACCGGCTGGTCGCCGCGCGCATGCTGGCTTCCTGGCAGTACTGCCAGGAGAGTGATGAAGTCTCCTGGCACTTTCCGTCCCCTGCCGAAGTGGGCCGCACAGATGTGCGGCAGTGATCGCGCTCCCCTCTCCCGCCGTGCCGCGCTCGGCGGGAGAGAATGAGACATCACTCGACAGGAGCATCTCGCTCCTCTCGTGCATACATGTTTCTAGACTGTCGCGGTCTGCGAACGGCTCAGTTGTCGTGGACGGACACACTCCACAGCTCTTCGCGGGCTCGGCACCTGCTACTTTCACCGCCACAGCCGCACATCGAAGAAAGGCCCATGTCATGTCTGAAAACCGGGCGCCCGCCACCGAACTGACATCGCAGTACAGCGCCCAGGTGGCAGGCGATCTCGATCGCAACACCAAGGAACAGGAACGTATCGCCGCCGAGATCGAGGCACTGCAGGAGCAGTTGAGTGCCCTGCAGCACGACCACAGTGTGCTGGTGAGCATGCAGCAGGCGCTCGGCGTCGCAAGCCCGGCCCGGCCGGACACCAGCACCTCGCAGTCCGCACCTGAGCGGACCTCTGCCACACCAAAGCCGGCCAAGCCCAAGAAGGCAGGCGCCACAGGCGCAAAGAAGACTGCCTCCAAGAAGCCCGCTGCCAAAGCCTCGCCTGCGGCAGCCTCCGCACCGACCCTCGTCGAACTGATCCGCACTCACCTGGTGGAGCAGGGCGAGCCGCGCTCCGCTGCAGAAATCTCCTCCGCGCTGGGACAAGCCCATCCCGAGCGCAACATCAAGACCACCGTCGTGCGCACCACCCTCGAAGGACTCGTTGCCAAGAGTCACGCTCACCGCGCCAAGCAGGGCTCATCCGTGTTCTATACCGCCGCGTCCGCCCCGGAGCCCACTGTGGTCGAGCCGCAGCCGGAGGCAGCGGCCGGCTGAGCATCCTCGGGCCGCCGCGCACTCCTCCGTCCCGCAACCCGTGGCCCCGGCACCGAATGCCCCAGGCGGGGCACAACGGGCGTGCCTCAGTACGCAGCAGGCAGTACGAGCAGTCGGGTGACAGGGATTGCCTGGGGTCCCGACCCGTAATTTCCGTACTGCTGTGGCCAGGCGGACAGTCACCCAGCGGCGGCGGGATGTAGGCACCTGCGATCCCAGCGATACCGCCCAGACGCATCAGCGCGGGCGCCAGGTGCGGATCTCCAGGTGGATGATGTGCACATCCGGACGGATGCGGCCGGTCTCCACCAGCCATTGATGAACGGCTGCGGTGACGTCTCCGCCCGCGGCGTCGACGCGTTGGGCAAAGCCGGCGGCGTCGTGCCCGCCAGTCTGGGAGGAGCCGTAGGAGCGCTCCTCGGTGTGGTCGGTGCGCTGGATGACGTCGCGGCGGATGCCGGGTGAGTCGGTGCGGCTGCCGGAGGGGTGCACGTAGCCGGTCTTGGCCAGACGGACGGTGAAGGCCAGGCGCAGGCCGTGGCGGGCGGCTTCGGCGATCAGAGGGCGCAGCCGGGAGGAGCCGGAGGCGATCGCCTGGGCGCCGACGCGACCGGTGCCGGAGCCGGTGGGAGTGATCAGGACGGCTTTGCCGCGTACCCGGGCTGTGGCACCGGAGGTGGTGGTGCGGCGGGTGATGTGCCGGCTTGCGATGGAGGCGAGGTCGGGGAGGTCGGTGATGCCGCCTGTCTGGACGGCGGCCAGGACCTGGCGCAAGGCAGGGACGAAGGCTGCGCCTTTGTTCTTTGTGTAGAACTGGGACACCAGGGAGGCGTCGCGGTTGATGATGCGGGCGATGTCGCGCTTGGTGTAGCCGGCTGACTGCAGTTGGTCGGCCAGCTGGGCGGCCTCGTTCAATTCGCGTTGCCCGGTGGGGCGGTTGCGGCGGGGGCGGGGTGGCATCAGGCCTCTCCTGCGCTGGGGGTGAGGGCGGTGCGTCCGGCGTCCCGCAGGGTAAGGAGTTCTGCCTCGGTGGTGGGTGCGGCTACGGGGCCGGTGAGGTGGCCCTTGAGGAGGTAGTCGCCGGGCTGATGGTGATGCGGCCAGGCCTGCGGCTGGGTGAGGTAGAGGGCGTCGGTGCGGAAGGCGACGACGCTGCCGGGTTCGGTGTGCAGGGCTCCGGCGTAGGTGTTGTCGTCGCGGTGGCGCTGGGTAAGGAGGGCAGCGCGGGCGCCGGACCAGATCGCGGCGGCCCATTCGGGGTGGGCGTTGGGGTCCCGGCTGAAGCCGGTGGGCTTCTGCCAGGTGATCTGTTCGTCGTCGAAGCCGATGATTTCGGCGTCCGGCGGGATGTCGCGCTCCAGGGTGCGGGGGGTGGTGCCGGTGACCATGCGGGGGCGCTGGGCGAAGGAGCCGATGCCGTACAGGAGGATGGCGCGCACCGCGCGGGAGGCGAGGTGGGCGGCGCGGGCCTGCTGGGCGTCACCCTGGAAGTGGGCCTGGGCGGAGAGGTTGGTCCAGGTCTCTTTGAGTTTCTTGGCCCAGTCCTCGAGGGGTTTGCCGTCCTCCCACAGGATGCCGTCGAGGATTTCGATCTTCCACGGGGTGAGGGGGTTGGTCAGGGCGGTGTGGATTTCGGGGCCGCCGGCCCAGGTGGTGAAGGTCGCGCCCGGGGTTGCCGGGTAGTGCCAGGCGCGGTCGCCCGGTGCGGGGGCGGGCAGGATGCCGACATGATTCCACGTGTCGGGGACGGTGGCCCGCACCTGCCAGTGGCCGCAGCCGTACAGGGCCCGGGTCTGTTCCTTCTCGCTCCAGGAGGCGAAGGTGGCGGCGGTGATCCGGCGGGGGGTACCGACCGGGGACTTCCAGGTGTGTTTGGCGTAGGCGAAGGTGCGGTCGTACTCGACGAGTTGGGGCAGTTGTTCGGGCACGCGGGGCGGGAGGATGAGTTCGTTGCGGCCCTGGCCGGCGGTGGCGTGCAGCAGGCCGCGCAGTTCCTCGGACAGGACGGGAAAGCCTTCGGCGTGCTGGCCGCGGGTGGGGATGGTGCGGGTCCACAGGTCGCGGCCGGTCTGGGAGGGGGAGCCCATGACGACGGCGTCGGTCCAGTGGCGGCGCAGCGCCTGCCACAGCAGCACGAACGCGTCCCGGACGGTGGCCGGGTCGTCGCCGCCGGTGTCGAACCACTCCCCCACCGAGCGGATTTCGACGTGGCTGTCGCCGTCCTCGCGCTGGTAACGGCCGACAGGATGGCGGGCGTGCACGAAGTGCCCGGCCATCCGGTCCTTGCCTCGGCCGGTGTCGGTGCGCCAGCCCGGCGTGGGGGCGTTCAGCCAGGCCGCGACCGCATCCCGCAGATACGGATAGCGGTCGGCGTCACGGTGCCAGGGGTCACCGGCGGTGATGTAGATGCGCTCCGTACCTTCGGGCAGGATATGGAAGACGGCGGTCAGAATGGCGGCGACCGAAGTGTTGGCCAGGTCGAGGCGGTAGGTCTGGCTGCGGTGCACCAGCACGCCCGTGTCCGTGTCCAGGAAGACCGTGGTGCGGGCCTGCTGGGTGAAGTTCGGCGGAGTGGAGAGCAGGTTCGGGGTGTGGGTGAACCAACTGTTGCCCGCTGCTCCCTCGGGGATCGACGGGAGAGCACGCGGCGCGTCCGGGGCTTGAGGCTTCCCGGAGACGGGGCCCTCGGCAGGGGCCGCCGGCAGCGCGGCGGCCATGGGCGGTGCTGGTGCGGTGGTGGTCATCGCGGGCGCCACCGCACCTGTCCGGGCGGTGAGGTGGGGCGGAGACTCAGCGTCTGCGGTGGCTGGGAGGTCCGGCTCGGGGTGGGACGGGGCGGTTTCAGCCGTAGTGAGGCGGTCGAGGGCCAGCGCAGGGGCCAGGGTGACGATGTGAGCCACGCTCAGTCCGGCCGCCGGAGCGATCCGTTCCGCCTTCGCCTTCGCATAGGAGGCCAGTTGGATGATCAGCTTGTCGCGGTCCGCTTCCTGCTTCGCCAGTACGGCCCGGGTCCTCTTGATCTGGTCCCGCACGGTGCGCAGATCGGCGAGCGCGGCGCTGTAGCTCTGTGCATCCATCGAGCATTCCTTGTCCGGGCCGGGTTCAGTCGACGGTGGCGTGAGTGGAAACGTAGGCGAGGGCTCCGCCCGAGTGGGAGACCAGCCGCGTACCCAGCAGCTGTTCGGCAAGCTGCCGGTCGCCTCCGGTCTGGGAGGTGAGGCAGGTATGTGGGGCGGCCAGGTCGGTGACGTAGCCGGCCAGACGAGCGCCGGGAAAGGCGTGACGGCCCTCGGAGTTCTTCTCCCACCGCTGAAGGCCAGTCAGGACGGCCACCACGTAGCCCGCGAGCGTGACCGGCAGCACTCTCCCGGCCGCAACACTCGCCGGGTCGCACCGCCACCAGCCGCGCAGCGCCTTGAGCAGGTCATCGGGCGAGAGGGCAGCAGCGAAGCCGAGCCAGGAGCGTTCCGGTCCCTGCGTCCGCCGGGCCGCATCGACCCGCAGGACGGCGATTTCCTGGACCGGCAGTCGATCGAGCGGCGCCTGCCGCCGCGTCTGCAGAGCCTGGACGACTTCAAGCGGGACCATGACGCGTACGCCGCGGCGGGACAGGCCCGGCAACAGTCCTGCAGCGATGAGGCGGCGAAACGTGGTGATCGCGCAGCCGAGCTCTTCCGCGGCCTGTCCGGTCGTCAGCAGCACCCCATCCCCACCTAATCCCTGCTCAGATATCTGATTCGGCATGCAGTGTAGTTCGGAAGACGAAAGGGCGTCAAACTCTTGATGGCATGGCGTGGCCAGATGCGCCGGCCCAACCAGCAGAGGACGCGCACACCGGACCATGACCCAGGCCGTCCGCTGCCAGGCAGCACAGGCGTCCTGCGGGCCGCATCGGCTGCGCCCTTTGGCTACACCTCGGCGGCCCGCCGCAACAGCGTCCGACAGTCGGAGAGCCGCCCGAGAACTGCGGTTCGGCAACGGCCACGACCTGATGCTCTCTGGTCTCGTCGGTCCTGGTCAGGTGGAGGAATCGAGTTGGTCGAGCCATGCGCGGGCGGCACTGGCTGCACGGCGGATAGCCTGCTCGTCGGCACCGACCCTGCTGATCACTCCGATCCTGCGGTTAAGGCGTGCGTTCACTTCCCGATGTGTGGCACCTGTCGCTTTGACGAGATCGTTGACCATGGCCGTCAGTCGGACGTGGGGGTTTGGACCGGTATCGACTTCACCGTCATACTGTCGTTCCCACTCGGGTTCCGGGTCATATAGTGACTCGCGTTCCGAGCAGTCGGCGCAAAACTCCAAGACTCCCTCGACCTGCGCTTGCCCGCAGCTGACGCAGACCCAGTTGTCGCAGTTCGCGCACGACATCGAGGCCCCGTCGGAGTCGTGTCCCCAGGCACGTTCCTGCGACGTGCACTGGCCGATGCACGGCCGCGACGCGAAGGAGGGGTTCGCTGCAGGTTCTGGCACGCCGCCGGAGGCCTCGCGAGCAGCCAGTTCTGCCCAGCGGGCTCTGTTTTCCTTTCCACGCCGATTGCGTGCCTGCTCGAGGGCTTCCCTTTCTTCAGGCGTGAGGTGGCCAGCGCACGCGGCTACAGGAGAAGGGAGGTCATCGTAGGCTGGCCATTCGGCGACCTGGCGGCGGCATCGGCGACCAGTGGTCTTGCCATACCGGGTACATTCTGATGCCTGACCCTTGACGAGATCCTCCCGGCCGACGGCGGAGGATGCTTCCTTGGTGTGCGTCTTGGACGCCTGCTCGGAGGCTGCCTCCTTGTCCAGCTCTGCCTGCAGGATTTGCCGCCAGTCGTCACCGATCTCGGGAAGCGCAAGAGCGGCACTGACGCCATCGACCTGCAGGCCATGCCGTCCCGCCACGTGTACGAACACCGGCTGAATGGCTGCGAGGACCTCGTCGGTGAACCGGGGAACGAGATAGGGCGACACAATGAGAACGGCTGCCCACCCCCCGGAGCAGTTGCCCGGTATCAGTTCCACGTTTCCTACATCCGCCAGCAGGGCAGCAGCCTCGCTATTGCCCTGCTCATACATCAAGAACGCCGTTTGACCCAGCACGCGATGCAGAGTGGATACCGCTGACGCGGCTGGCCGGGGTGGCAGGGCAGCAGTGGCGGCAGGTGCATGCGCTGGCACCGCCGTGCTTGCCGGCATGGAATACAGGGGCGCAGGTGGTGTTTGCTCGAGGACCGACTCAACGGCGGCTGGACGGCTGAGAACTTCCTCAAGCACCGCCTCGAGCACGGGCACGGAGTCCGAACTGACGAAGTTGTCCACCGCGCCCTGGTTGACCCAGGCCAGTGTCAGCGTGGCCCCGTCGTAGAAGGACACGTTCGCGTTCTGACTCAACAGAATCCAGGTGAACCGCCGCCGTTTCTTCACTGCTTCCAGCACCTGCGGCCACAGCTCCTGCACGACCACCGTCTCGTCCGCCATATCCGCTCCCCATGTGATGCGCTTTTAGCAGCGTAGAAAGAGGCACTGACAACTAGGTTCATCACAAGGGCAGTTGGCTTGACCTCGGCAACCGTTGCTGACCCGTCATGACATCGCTGCGTGCGACGAGGCAGAAGCCCCCTGATCCACAGCGCCGTCGGTGCCGAGTGGTTCCAGTTGACGGTGCCGGGCACCGGATCGGGTTGATGCACGCGGAGGCCACCGGCGGAGGCACCACGACTCGAGCAGGGCCGGGTTCAGCCGTCAGGCGTGCTGCGGCTGATGTCCCTGCCGCAGACGGCGCGTCGAACACATTTCGAACTTAGAGCGGGCTCACGCTCAGCAAGATTTTTTCGGTCATTTGTTCCCATGCCGTGGCCGGGATGCAACGCGTGTAGCGCGCGGCCGTCTTCCTCTCCTTCCTTGTCGTCAGCTGCGAGCTGAAGGTCGGCCGCGTCTTACTGTTCGCAACGACTATGCGCAGCTTGGAGCGTCGCGCCTGCGGGCACAGTGCGTGGTGGAGTACCTCGTCTTGGAGCAGAAGGCGGGGCAGTGTAGAGCGGGGGTCTGACAATGCATCCGCAACCGACGCAACGGAAATGGCGCGAAGTCTCGGCTACCGCCTGGTACTGAGATTGGACGCCTCAGGCGCGGCCAGACGGTGCGTCAGGATGCGCTCATGAGTCACCCTTCGTCTTGCAGGGAACAGGCGGCGGCGATGCCGCGCGTCCATGCCCTACTTCTGCCTGGCAGCATCGAGCGCTTGGATATGTCCGGCCGGATGCCGCAAACATCGCGGTGATCTGTTCGGAGGTTGCGGTGTCAGGTCTTCTCCCGACCTCGCCTACTTTCGCGGCCTGAGCGCGTCATGACGGCCCGACTAGTCGTCGTAGGCCAGGCCGGTCCTTGCTCAACACGTGTTCCAGGCACCTGTCTTGAGTCCAAGCGGTGCCTTCCGTCCTGTTTCCCTTGCAAACTGGAGAGTTGTTCGTGACCTCCCTGCCTTTCTCGGTGCAGGAGCAGTCTGCCCTCGCACCGCTCCTGAGCGCTGGCCGTCATTCCGCTAACCCGGCGCGCATGATGGCTCGGTTCGTGGATCCGCTCGGAGTCAAGCGTGAGGTGCCGTGGCTGGAAGCTGCCGAAGAGCAGGCACTGGAAGAGTGTCTGCCGATACGGCAGTTTCCAGTACTCAAGGGCCGCCGTACGGCACCGGGTTGGTGGTGGTCAGCGACTGACCGGTGTTTGGTGCCCTATGGATTCAAGGCCATGCGCACGCAGGTCATGATGCTGGACCACGACCCGAGGGTAGTGGCCCTGGCCTGTCGGCCGGTGGAGCTCCTGTGGCATGGCCGGGGCGGGAAAACCATCTCGCATGCGCCGCATCTGATGGCACGTCTAAGGCTTGTCCCGTAAATGATCTTCGGGTCGTCTCGGGCGTGGTTGGCCGCGTGGCGGTCCGCTTGCCTATCCGGTGAGGGCGAGGTTGTGCAGTCGGGCGATGCCGAGCATGGCGTGGTGGACGCCGGCGCCTTTGAGGCGACAGTCGCGGAGGATCTTCCAGGTCTTCATACGGGCGAAGACGTGCTCGACGCGGGCTCGGACCTGCTTGTGGGACTTGTTGTGTGCCTGCTTCCAGTCGGGCAGGTCTTCGCCTTTACGCCGGCGGTGGGGCATGACGAGTCCAGTGCCGGGGTAGCCGCCGTCGGCGATCGTGAGTGTCTTGCCGACGGCGGCTTTGGCGCCGGATTCTTCCCATGCCTTGCAGTCGTTGCGGTTTCCGGCGAGCGGGCGGCCGACCAGGACGACCAGGCGGGTGTCGGCGTCGATGACGACCTGGTGGTTGGTGGAGTACCGGTAGTTCTTGGACTGCGCGGCGATGGAGTGGTCGCGGGTGGGGACCAGGGTGCCGTCCACGATGAGCACGGTGTCCTTGGCGAACCGCTTTCGGGGCTGGAGCGCGAGCATCGGCCCGAGGTGGTCGATGATGCGGTCCGCCGCCGACTTCGACACCCCGAACAGCGGGGCGAGCTGGCGCATCGTCAAGTTCGTCCGCCAGTACGCCGCGACCAGCAGAGTCCGGTCCTCCAACGGAAGGCTCCACGGCCGGCCCTTGCGGACCGCGTCCGCACCTTCACGCCGCAGCACGCTCACCAGCTTCCCGAAACAACGCGGGCTCAGCCCGGTGAACGGGGCTATCCAAGACGGCTCCGACGCCGTGATCACACCAGCCACGCCAAGATCATCTCACCTGTGACCAGCAGTTACGGGACAAGCCTTAGCAGACGGCAGTGGGCTTCTGGTTGATTGTGCAGGCACGTTCGGAGCCGGGCGGCGGCTCGTCCGGCGTGCTGCACACCTCGAGGCTGCGGCCACGGCGGCAGGTTGGCGGTACCGGTTAGTGGGGCCGCCGCCGCGTGTGGTGGAGGCCAACGTGCGTTGGCTGGCCGGCTACCGGCATCCGCGGTGCGCCGGGGGCCGGTTGCCTGAGGTAATCGCATGCTTCCGCGCCCCGTTGTCCCTGATGGAGGGAGTGCATCTGCTGGGCGATCCGATCGCGGTGTGGCCGGTCGTGTTCCATGCGCTGTGGACTGGCGTGCTGAGCGTGCCGCTGGAGCGTGTACTGCACGAGCGCATGGTCGCGGTTGCTACGCGGACGGGGGCAGCACGATGAGCCGACCGATCCTTGCGCTAGGTGACGCCCTACGGCACGGCGGCCGGGAGTGGACCGTGGCCGGGATCGAGGGGGCCATGGCGTCCGGGGCGCGGATCTGGCTGGCCGACAAGAACGGGGACGGCTCCTTGGCCGTGTTCGCTCTGTCCGAGCTGCTGAGGGATCCCGGCTTCGGCCCGATGGCCGGCCCGCGTCTTCGAGTGCCGCAGGTCGGCCTGTTGGCGACGGTACCTGAGGATCAGCAGCTGCGTGCGCTCGATCTGGAGCGGCACGTCCGCGAGGTGGAGACCGGATACCCGACGCCAAGCGGCAAGGGGCTGGTGAAGCCTCAATACGACCCCGCAGTTACGACGCTGGCTCAGCGTGAGCAGGCGAAGGCCGATGAACTGGCCGCACAGGGCTGGCCGCGCGTGAGCCGGGCGACGGTGCGCAGGTGGCGGGCACGCTACCACGCGGACGGAGTGTGGGGGCTGGTCGTCAGGCGGCGTGGCTCGACGCGGCTGGAGCGGGCCGATCCCCGGGTGGTCGACGCGCTGCGTGCCCTGCTGCCTGAGGAAGCTTTGCGTTCGCGCTCGCGAGGGTGGAAGAAGCGGATGCGGCGGGAGACGCAGTGGTGGCTGGATACACGGCATGGTGAGCAATCGGTCGAGGTGCCGGCCATGTCCACGTTCAACAAACTCCTCGACGCTGTGGAGAAGTCCCTCGGGTTGCAGGGGACGGTGGCGCAGCGGCGTGCCCGCGCCGCGCGCCCGACACCGCCGTTCAAGCCGACCCTGGCGCTGCGGCCCGGCGAAATCGTGATGATGGACAGCTCGCCGCTGGATGCGCTGGTGGTCCTGGACGACGGGGTGGTGGGGCGGCTGGAGCTGACCACCGCTGTGGATGTGGCCGTGCGCGGGCTGTGGGGGGTGCTGCGGCCGACTGGGACCAAGCTGACGGATGTAGCGGTGTTGCTGGCGCAGATGATGACGCCGGTGGTGATGCGTCCGGGGTGGGACGCGGCGCTGTCGATGGCCGCGTCGGTGGTGCCGCACGAGCGGCTGACCGCTGTGGATGAGCGGCTGAAGGATGCAGCAGCACGGCCGGTGATCGTGCCCGAGACAGTGGTGGTCGACCAGGGCAAGGTGTTCATCTCCCCCGCCACGCGGGCCGCGTGCGAGAGCCTAGGGATCTCCCTGCAGCCGGTGCCTCCGGCCAATGGACCAGCCAAGGGGCATGTAGAGAGGGGCTTCGGCTCGATCGGCACTGAGTTTTGTCAGTGGCTGCCTGGCTTTACCGGCTCGCGTGTGAGTGAGCGCGGCTCACGTGTGGAGCAGGAGCGGCTGTGGACCGTGTCCGAGCTCCAGGTGCTGTGGGAGGAGTTCCTCGTGCACTGGCACCACCGCCCGCGCGAGGGTTTGCGACACCCGTTGATGCCGAAGAAGGCCCTCACGCCCAATCAGATGTGGGCGGCGCTGCTTCCGGTGGCGGGCTATGTGCCGGTGCCGCTGTCGGCGGACGACTTCGTGGAGTTGCTGCCAGTGCGCTGGCAGCCGATCACGGACGCCGGTGTCCGCTTCGACTACCGCACCTACGACGACCCTTGCCTCAACGGCCATCGCGGGCAGGACTCCGGGGTGGCCTCGGAAAAGGGTCTGTGGGAGGTGCACTACAACCCCTACGACCCCGTCCGGATCTGGGTCCGGTTGCCGGAAGGGTTTCGCGAGGTGGCGTGGATCCACGCCACCTCGGTCGGCCTGCCGTTCACTCACCACGTGTGGGAGCACATCTGCAAGGTGGTCGAACGCACCGGCTCGCGGGAGGAGCACGAAGCCGCACTGGTCTTGGCCCTGGATGGCTTCCTCAAGCGGGCCGCTCGCAAGGAGAAGCTGTCCACCGCGGAGCGGCGGGTGGTAGCGAAGTCCCGTGCCTCGGGTGCGGTGCCGGTGCCCGCAGGAGAGCTCAACGTGCTGGACGTGCCCGCACCGTCGTTCGGGCTGGCCGGCGTGTACGCCGTGCCCGACCTCGACGACGACACCGTGCCCGACGCATACGACGGCGGTGACGAGGGCGAAGACATCTTCGGCCCCCGTGACGATGAGTTGGAGGCCGGCCGGTCCGCTGGCGGCTGTCACATCCTGGGTGACACGGAAGCGGAGGAGGACCCGTGGCTGCCGTAACCAGCGCCGCAGACGACGACTTCTTCGACGACGAGGTTGCTCCTGGTGCGGTCACGAACGGCCTCCTCTGGCAAGCCGAGGTATCCCGCCCGCGTGTGCCCGCGCCCCCAGTGGGCGATCCGTCCTGGAACCGCAAGCGGCTGCTGGACTACCACTCCGAGTTCGTCACTCTCAAGACCCCGTTCATGGAACAAGCGCTGACCCAGCTCAGGCTGACGCTGCTGGTGAACAACCGGCAGCGGGGCACCGCCCGGCGTGGCCTGATCGTGTCCGGGCCTCCCGGGGCGGGAAAGTCGACCACGCTTGCCGAACTTGGCCGGTCCTTCGAGCTGAGCGAACGACGCCGCCTCGGGGGCCGGGAAGGCTACATGCCCGTGGCGTTCGCTTCCATCCCGCCCACCTGCACGCCCAAGAGCCTGGTCCAGGTCCTGGCCCGGTTCGCCGGTATCCCGGTCCACGAGCGGATGACTGAGAACGCCATCACCAACGCCGTGTGCCACGTGCTGTGCGAGCGGCGCACCCGGCTGGTTTTCTTCGACGACGTCCATCTACTCAACACCCGCACCCGGCCCGGGGCTGACACCTCCGACCAGGTCAAAACCCTTGCGGAGCGGGTACCTGCAACGTTCGTGCTGGCCGGTGTCGATGTGGAGCACTCACCGCTGCTAGCCGGCCCGCGCGGCGCTCAGCTCGCCGCCCGCTGCAAGATCCTGCGCACTCCTCCACTGCTCAACGGCACCCCCGTGCAGAAGGCGGCGTGGCGGGAGCTTCTGCAGAGAATGGACGGGGCGCTGCGGCTGGCCCGGCACCGGCCCGGAACGTTGGTCCGTCACGCCGACTACATCCATCTGCTCACCGGCGGTGTGATGTCCAGTCTCTCCCTTCTGGTGCGGGAGGCCGCGATCCGCTCCATCGTCGACGAAAGCCACGCGGTCACGAAGAAGCTGTTGTCGCAGGTGGTGCTCGACGTTCAGGCTACGAACGCGGCACGTGCCACGCGCAGGCAGCGCAAGGGCGGACTAGCCACCTAGCGCGGTGCCGCGGCCTTGGCGCCGCACCATCGCGGGCCGGTCATGTTCAAAGGACCCCAACTGCGGCCCCTGTTTCGGGGCTCTCGATCCTATCTGCCGCAAAGGACCACGCCTGTGCATTCCCCCCATCCAGCACCTGTGCCCTCTCTCCATGCACCAGTCAGCCGGGAGCTGACCGGCTCCTGGATTCGCAGGATGACCGCCGGATTCGGGCTGTCGGCACAGGACTTGCTGCGGGCAGTCCTGGACGGTCCGCACGGTGTTCACGTGACGGGCACACCCAAAACCGGACTGGAACTGTTTCTCAACGTACCCGCACAGGCAGCTATGGCCCAGTTCACCGGCACGCCCCTGTCCCAACTCACCGCCATGCTGCCCAGCCTCGCCGTTTGCCACAGCCGTCTCGAAGATGCCCCGCTCCGGCGGGCCGCCTGGTACACACCCGGCATGGCGTGGGTGGCGGCCTGCCCACCATGTACCGGACGGGCCTGGTTGGCGGGGCCGGGCGTGCAGGTGTACCCGGGAGCTGCCGGGCATATCTGCCGTCGCCACCGGCGCTGGCTTCTCGCGCGCGCCGGGAAACCAGCGGGCATTGCACTGCAGAGCCTGCCCGAGATCCTTGCGGCTCACCAGCGCCATGTCGCTCTCGTACGGACGCATCCGCGCGGCAGGGACGTGGTGGCCTTCGCCGCGGCGGTGGTGTGGTCGTGGCAGGTGCAGCGATGGAGATCGGAGACCATCTGGCAGGACCGGGTGCGCCGACTCGCCGCGGTCACGAGGTGCCCCCCGGCGGCCATCGTGCCTCATGCCCTGCTGGCCTATCCGGAAACGATTGCCGTCGCCCGGCTACTCGGGGACGGCCGCTGGCAGCAGCGCCTGCGCTTGAGCGTCGCAGCTGCAGGCGCTGCTGCCGCCGAGAGGTTGTTTCTCCAGGAGGTTGGCCTCCGCATCGGCAGGCCGTGGCTCGCGGACTGGCTGGGTGCCTGTAGCCGCGCCCGTGGCTGGGAGGCCGCACGAGCGGATCCGCTTCGGCAGTGGCTGCTCACCGTGGCAGACGGCACCAGCGATGACCGCTTGTGGATGGTGGACCAGTCCGTGGCACGGCCCGCCGAGTACAGCGACCGCGCCGCTCTCCTCGACGACGGTCGTACTCGCGCCTTGTCGGAGCAGGCCAGAGCAGCCTTCTTGACCAGCGGGTGGGAACCGCTTCCCTCGCTACGACCAGGGAGAGCACCGTACCTGTGACTCCCCCTGGATCACGGCGGATTCATCCGCTACCAGGTCGGCGCATGCCGCGCAGCATCGCCAGCCGTGGACCGCCACGGGCGGCTCTTTCCCCGCGGTCCCCCGCCTTTTCCTCAACGCGTGCAAGGAGATACATCATGCCGCTCATCAGCCCCGAATACGCGGGCCAGTTACTGAAGGAACTGACGAAAGGCTGCGCCGTTCCTGCAGCCCCGGCAAACATGGCCCGCTACGCTTTCCAGACCAGTGACCACGTGCTCATCGGAGATGTCGCCGTCCGCGGCTACAAACACAAGAACCGGTGGCGGCTGGACGAACGGGACATCCGCAAAGCCGGTGAACGGCTGGCCTCGCTCGCGATCGATCTCGACGATCTGGTCGACGCCCGTCCTCAACCCACCGACCGCGGACGCACGTGGCGTTTGCAGATCATGAACTGGTTCGACCAAGTTGCCTACGAGGACCAGACGGCCAACGGCTGCCACTGCGAAGGTCAACAACCATGCGACCGCACCCGGCCGAACCAGCACGGACTAGGGTGCGGGGCGACCCGGGAACAGGTCGAAGCACGCTACGGCCAGCAGAGTATCGCCTCCACGCGCCCACTGCCGCTATTGACGTGGTCCGGCGCGATCTGGATGGTCCCGCGTGCCTACGCCGCCCTTCTCGACCGGGCGGAGCAAATCGCCACCGAGTTCGCCGAAAAGGCCGCCCGCTGCAGCCGGTGCGGGGCCCAAGGAGACATCTGGGAATGGCGTTCCTCCAGCACTGCCGGCTACACCACCCTGTGTCCCTCATGCACCAGCGCCGCCGCCCGCCAGTACAAAGGCCATCTGCGGGGCAGGCAGTACAAGTCGCTTCCGAAGAACTCGCAACCGGACGCATTCCTGTGCGTCTTGTGCCCCAGCCCGCGGCAGGCCATGTGCTGGGACCACTGCCACGAGCACGGATTCGTCCGTGGTCCGGTGTGCGCCAGCTGCAATACGTACGAAGGCGGCGGCTACCAGTTCATCAACCGCCCGGGCGCGGTACAGCACCTCTTGCGGTGCGACGGCTGCCGTCGTGAAGGTATGGTGCCGCCGCGGCACCAACCCGACGTCGTGCTCCGCACATTCGTGTTCGACCCTCACGACTCGTGTACGCAGCCGCCTCGATATCCGTGGGGTGCGGTGGAGGGAGATGGGTCCATCCGCTTCCGTCTCCATTGCTGGCACCATACGTCCCCCTACCGATGGGAACAGGCCGTGCCCGCTTCCCAAGTCAGGCTCCTGGTGAGTGAGTTCGTGGACAAGACTCTGGCAGCCGAGACCGATACTCCTGACCAGGACTCCGCCTGACGTCCTGTCACAGTCGCTCTGCTCCTCTGGTTCCTACGCTTCCCCGGCCGGGCGGCTACCCCGCGCCGGGGGTCTCCAAGCAGAGCCGGTGCGCTCTTCATACCGGTCACGCACCGTGCCGTCTTGACCAGTCGGTTCCAGGGTCGCCGGGTTGCACCGCAGCGGCCAGGAAGCAAGAGCGAATTGGGCGGAAATCGATGCTGTGGAGGCGGTCCTGCGGGTGACACCCCTTCCAGGGGAAACGACGTGGTCTTTTCTGCACCGGGTGGCGTCCGCCTACCGGCTGCAGGTAACCGACCTGACGGCGTGGTGGCAGTGGGCAAATCCCGTGCATCAAAGGCATGGTGTGCGTCCCGACGGTGAGGTGCTCCTCAATGTAGTGGCGCAGGGGCAGTTGGCCGGTTGGTGCCGTGTGCCGGCAGGCCATCTCGCGCGGGCGTTGCCGTCCTGGACGGCAGGGCCGACGGAGCTGGCTGGCCGTGGCGAGGACGGGCAGGGGTGGGCGAGGTGGCAGTCGGGGGCTTCGGAGTGGGGGCCGGTGGTGTTCGGCTGCAGGTTGTGCGCGGCCCGGCGTGGCAGCGGCGTGGCGCCGGTCTGGGCGTACTGGCCGCAGTGGCGGCGGCTGTGTGCGCGGCATGGCCGGTGGCTGCTGGAGGTGGGCGAAGGCCATCCGGTGGAATTCGTTGATGCCGGGAATCTGGTGATGGAGTTGATCCGGGCGCAGCGTCAGTGGGACCGGGTGGAGCGGATAGGGCAGGCGGCCGACGCGGCGCCTCGTCAGGTGTTCGGGCTAGCGCGCGCGGTGGTGTGCGGGTGGTGGGGGCGGGAGGATTTCTGGGAGCGGGAGACGGTATGGGGGCCGCGCCTAGAGCAGCTGGTGGCGGCTACGCGCCGGTGGTGTCCGGATCCGGCGGGCTGGGGCGTTGAGCAGTGGCGGCTGCTGGTACGGGACGTGGTGGTGTTCCCGGAGGTCGTCGCGGTCGCGGAAGCTCTGGTGGATCCGCGGATGCAGCAGCTGGCTGCCGGAAGCGGTGCGGGTGCCCTGGTGCGCGGCCGGGGTGGCGGTGAGCGGTTTACTGCCGCGTTGGGCGAGCGTCTGGGACGGGTGTGGCTGGGCGAACTGGAAGCGGACGGCCATGGCGGCCCGTTGGCGTCCTGGGCTCGCGCGGCGGTACGCGAGCAGCGCCGTCCGGCGGGATCGCCGCCGCAGCAGGGGCGGTATGGGCTGTGGTGGGTACACAGCGCGCACCGGCCGACGGAAGTAGGAACGGGGCTGCGCCGGCTGTCAGACCCTCTGGGCGCAGGCCCAGGCGCCCGTGAGGGTTCGGGTGCAGCAGGACGTGGCGGACCGGCGGCTCGAGGGTGGCGGGTGGAATTGGCGGTGCCGCGGCGGACCGGACACGGCCGGGGCCTGGAACAGCGGCATGCACAGTTGTTTACCGAAGGACTTGAGCAGGCCCGTCTTCATGTGGAGCGGTTCGGGCATCTGGCCATCGCGCACACCGGCGGCCGAGCGCGGGAAGAGTTCGATCTGGGGCGATGGCTGGCCAACAGGCGTGCCGACGCGACGTCACTGACCGTGGAACAGACGGAACAGCTTCGACGCCTGGATGCATGGTGGAACCCGCCCTGGCCCGTCGACTGGCAGCGTGCCTGGTACCGCGCCCGCGCCCATGTGCACGAGCAGGGGCCGGTGCACGGCGGCGACAACCTGGCCGGGCTGCCCGGCTGGCTTCAGCGGTGGCTGCGCCACCAGATCGCCAGCTACGGGCAGTTACACGATGGCCAGCGGGCGCTGCTGGCTGAGATCGGGTTGTCCACGGGCGAGGTCGAGCTGTTCCACACGTGGTCCGGGCAGCGGCGTCCGGTCGCCGATGGCCTGGCTGTCGCTCATGCCTACACTGCTCGCCACGGCCACCTCGCCGTGTCTCAGCCCACCGTCGTTGACGGTTTCGCGCTGGGGACCTGGCTCAGAAATCAACGCCAGCGGCAGCGCAGCCTCGGCCGGCTCACCCGGCTGGGACACCGCCTGACGGACCTCGATGCATGGTGGAACCCGCCCTGGCCGGTGGCCTGGCAGCGCATGTGGTGGGCCTCCCGCTACCACCTGACCGGGCTCCCGGACGGTGTCGAGTGGTGGCCCGATGCCCCGAACGACGAGCACATCACCGCCTGGCTGCGGGAGCAGAGTGCGCGACGGACACTGTTGTTGCCAGAGCAGCGGCGTCTGGTTGATGAACTGCTTTCGCTGACCGGTGGGATGCCGGTGTGGCGGCCGCGGATCAGTGATGTCGCCTGGCAGTCCCTGTCCAGGCTGCTGCCCGCGCGGTCTCATACCGGGGGCCGTCCCCGTAGCGAACGGCAGATCCTGGAAGGCATCGTCCACATCGCCTGCACCGGACAGGCGTGGACACGGCTTCCCCCATCTCTGGGCTCCTTCCAGGCCTGCCGGCGCCGATTTCTTATCTGGAGCGACGACGGCACCCTCCAGCAGATCTGCTGCGCTGTCCTGTCCGAAGAGGACGCCGCCTGGCAGCAACGGCTGGCCGCCTACCTCGACCCGTCTGAGTGAAGAGGTCCGTAACCGCATGCGCCAGGAGTGTGGTGTGCATCCGGTGGTGGGGTGTTCGCCGACGCGGCGCCGGCCAGGGCATCTGGCAGGAGTCTTGCCGTCCGGTCTGCCGGACGGCACCGTCGGCTGACGCAGGCTCACCCGGGCATGGGCGGCCGTCACAGGTCGGGGAGGGCGGAGCGGTCCTGGACGGTGATGTGGAGGGTGTGCAGGGGCTGGGTCCGGGTGGGGCGGACGACCTCGAACCAGTCGGTGCCCTCCTGCAGGTGGTGGGAGATGCTGCGGTGGTGACTCCAGCCGAAGCCGATGCTGGTCTGCCAGGTGGTGTCGCTGTAGCGGCTGCCGATGACCGGTTCCCCGTGCAGGTAGACGGAGTCGAGGGGGCGGGAGGTGGCTTCGAGGTGGGCGAGGACGGCTGCCGCGGCGCGGCGCAGCGGGCTCGTCTCGCTCCAGCGGGTGAGAGCTTCGAGGGCTGCAGGGTGGGCGGGTTCAGTGTCGGGGAGCTGGAGTTGGCGGATGGTCGCGGCCTTGCGGTCGACGAGGTCGGTGAGATCGATGCGGACCGGGCGCGGGACCCAGCGGTCGATGCCGTCGAAGGCTTCGATCATGTGGTCGCGTGGGGCGCGGCCTGCCTCGGGGTCGGGGGTGATGGCGGCGAGCCGGGTGCGGGCGGCATCGACGGGTTCGCCCCGGGTCCACAGCAAGGTCAGTTCGAACCCTTCCGCTTCGAGGCTCTTGCGTTCACCGAAGTGGATCTGCAGGCCGCGGCTGTTGCCCTTCAGGGCGCGCTTCATCGAGGCGGAGGGGTCGCCGCCGTAGGACAGGGAGTGAAGGAACTCGGAGACGAGACGGTCGTCCCTGCGGTGCTCCACGACCAGGTCGACGTCCGAGGGGTTCAGTGCGCCGCGTGCGTAGGAGCCGAAGACGAGGATCTCGTCGACAAGGTCCAGCGGCCAGCCTCCCCCTTCCAGCCGGTTGAGCATGTCGTTGAGGAGCGTGGTGGCGCGCTCGCGTTTCACGGAAAGCCTCCGCTGGTCGGTTCGGATGACGGCTTTGGGCTTGTGGTTTTCAGCCGGTCTGCCGTGGGTTGGCGGGTGCTCGGGAGATGACTCTGCTGAGAGTTCCGGTATAGGTGGTGCCTAGTTCAGTTACGGTCCCGGGGAAGGGGCCCGGGACCGTGGCGCATGGCGCTGACGTAGTTCTCGGGCAAGAGCACACGGTCGCCGACTTCGAGCGTGCCGGAGCCGCTCCAGCGGTATCCGTAGCCGTCGACGGTGACAGCCTGGTCGCCGCCGACCTCGAAGCGGCGGTTCTTGGCGTCGAGTTCTTCCCGCAGGCTGCGTATCTGGCGCTCAAGGCGTTCGACCTGTGCGGCCTCTACGCGTTGTCCCCACTCTCTTTCTTGAGCACGGCCGGTCTCAAGGCCTTGCTCGTATGCCTCTACAAGGGCTTTTTCGTGGTCGGTGGTGTGCAGTTTGCAGGCGAAGCCCGGACCCGAGAACTGCGCACGGCAGGGAGCGCCGGACTTGGTGGGTCGTCCGCAGGGCCGGTGATGTACCTCTTCGAACACGGGGTTCCTCGCACAGTGTGTGGCGGTGGCGTACTACAGGGTGGTCGGCAGGGAGGTAACCGGCTGGGAGATGGCCTGCGGGATGCAGTCGGGGACGGTGCGGCCCGTCTGGGTGCAGGTCAGGGTGAGGAGTTGGAGGTAGCCGAGGGAGACCGGGCGTCCGGGGAGCTTGCCCGCTGCCTGTTCGAAGCGCTCGAGCGTGGCGGACTTGATGCCCAGGTGCCGGGCGGCGTCGTGGAGGTCGAGTCCCGCGGCTTCACGGGCTTGCCTCAGGAGTGGGGCGTTGTCGTGCCAGAGCTGCGGTGTGGTGTCGGTGGTGTCCCGGGCGACGGCCGCGCGGGCTACGGCGAGGGCGGTGCTGATCCGGTCGTTGCGGGGTCCGAGCAGGAACCGGGCGAGGCGGGCTGCGCCAGCCGTGCGGTCGACGCCTTCGCTCCAGGGCTGGGAGGCCTCCTCGTACACGCGGGCCCGGGCCGTGGCGCAAGCCTCACGCTCGCCGGATTCGGCGCCGGTGGTGCGGTGGCGGTCGCTGGTGCAGGCCCGTGTGCTGTCCTTGGCGAGGTCCATGTCGCGGTCCTCGTCGTCGGCTTCGATACTGCCGATGACGTCCCGGACCTGCTGGCGTTCTTGTGGGGTCAGGACGCTCGCGAGTACTTCCGCGGCCGCCTGGGCCTCAGGCCGTCCCGCGGGCTCGAAGCCGCCGCCCCAGGCGTGGGAGGCGTCTTGTCCCTCCGCCTTCTGGAAGGCCACGTCGATGGCTTCGAAGGTGTGCGGGCTCCAGGCGTGCATCATCAGGATGATTTCCCGCACGGCATGCTGGGCGGCCGGGTCCGTCTCCTGTGCGCTACCGCTGCTGTGGCGGTGCCGGGTTCCGCTCATCCAGTCGGTGAAGGTCTCAGGCCGGCGGGGGTCGGACGGTTGCGCTGCCGTAAACCAGCGCGCTGCCCGCACGACGCAGGCGTGCGCGTGCTGGATGGCGGCGTACCAGCCGAACAGTGCCTCGCGGTAGTCGTCCGCATGACGGTCCTCGGCAAAGGTGCCGGTCTCCGTTCGGCAGTGCTGCGGGCATTCCGCCGCGTTCACCCGGTAGAGAGCGGCGCGGGTTTCGGGGAACGTCAGCAGAGCGATGTCCAGGTGCTCGTATTTGGGGCCGCGGTTGCGGCGCTTTTCGAGCCCCTGGTCGAGGAAGACCTGAAAGCGGGGTTCCTCACGCCAGTTCACCGCGGCCCTGTGCACACGGGAG
Organism: Streptomyces sp. NBC_01261; assembly: GCF_036226385.1. Lineage (NCBI taxonomy): Bacteria > Bacillati > Actinomycetota > Actinomycetes > Kitasatosporales > Streptomycetaceae > Streptomyces > Streptomyces sp. NBC_01261. Next base: position 11,508,742 of record NZ_CP108463.1, on the reverse strand, counting down.
TCGCTCTGCCACGCTCTGGTCGCGATGACCTCCCGCAAGGCCGAAGCCACGTCCCGCCGCAACGCCGCACCCCATGTAATCAGGACCGGCAGGCACTGAGGATCACTCCCCAGCGCGGACATCACCAGATCGATGTCACCGTGACGGTGAAGATGACGCTGAAACACGAACGCCCCCATCGACGCAGCAGGTCCCATCCCCGGTCCTGGCTTTCCGCACAGAGACGAAGCCCGGTGCTGTCATCCTGCACCAGGGCTCGGACATCCGGCCCTCAAACTGGCGATCTACCCAACTCGGTGTCATACAGAAGGGTTTGCTCGCTGCTGCGCTTGCGGCGGCGGCCCTTCAGCAGATCCACTGAAGCGGGGCGCCGGCCAGGACGTCGTCTTCCCGCAGTGCCTGGCCGCCATCCGGCCAGGGTCCGGGGTGAGCGGAAAACAACGGTCAGGCCGCTGTAAGGACATCCGGGGATGCAACTCCGGGACAGCGGCCTGCAAGTTCAGGGACGGGTGGCTGGCAGGCGCATTCGCCGACGAGAAGGCGCGGCACGCTTCGCATCGCGATCGCACGGACAATGATCAGTCATGATGCCGACCGCATGGGCCTGACGGTCCGTCGGCCCATGCGCGAAGCCGCCGGAGCTGGCGCCCGCCTGCTGGAGGGCACCGACTGGTCCGAGGCCGTCCGCCCCCTGGCATGGGCGGCCCGTGTCAGCCCGGGCAGAACCGTTACGGGAACATGCAGTTCAACCCCGGTGTATCGCTTCCGGCCAATCAGACAACTCGCCGACACGGCGTACCGCAACCAGGGCACCCCACTCCGCCTCCGGGTCGTTGTCGATCCCGGGGTATCGAAAGGCCAGACTGCTCAAGGAGAAGATACGGCCACGCGGGCAGGCTCGTCGTGGGGCAGCATGCCTGCTTCATCGATGAGCGGTACGACAACGCGGTAGAGGTCTTCCCCGGCAGGGTTGACGAGCCCGCTGTGACGCTGTGCCACGGAAAATCCGGCGCCCGAGATCAGGTCTGCGAGCTGCAGCGAGGGGTGGTGTGTGGACTGCCCGCGCCGCAGGTGTCCCAGGTGTACTCCCCTGGAGAGGTGGCGGAACTCGGGATGTCCACGGCCATGTGCTTCCGTCTCGATGTCGTCGAAGTTCGCATCGGACAGGGCTCTTTGGTCGTCTACCAGCATGTTCACCCGCCCCAGTTTCCGGGACCAGTTCGCGGTGATCGCGGCAACGGCCGGAATCAGGGGCTCCAACGCCTGCGGAAGAAAGGCGTCCGGCCCGTGTGCGTCCCGAAGGTATTCGGTGGCTTCCTGCCGGGTGGTGCGCAGCAGCGCCAGGGCTTCGGTGACATTGCGCCGGCGCGAACGGGCCCAGGCTTCCTCCACGACCTCATAGAAATCGTCGACGGTCACCTGCTGCTCCCGGTTCTTGTGGGAGGTGAAGGCAACGGTGGACGACAGCAGCCGGTCGAAGAGCACCGGTCCCAGGGCACGCGGCCCCTCACCGAACAGGCTGCGGGCCATCTTGCGTGCGCGGTCGGCCCTGTAGAGGTTACGGCCCTGCCTGTGGGCTTGTTCCTCAACGAACAGGTCGATCAGCTTGCCCACGACAAAGTAGTGCTTGTCGATCAGATAGACCGATGCCCTCCCATACAGGGCGCCTCCCGGTGAAAGCAGCTCGGACAGAACCAGGCGCCGCTGGCCGTTCTTCGGGCCGGCGAAGGCCTTGGAGAACTTCAGCTCGGGTGCCTGCAGGCGGATGGCGGTGCGGATCTCGTCGACGATGGGCGCCGCGTCGGCGTCGCTGATGGCGACCGATCCGATCGACAGGTAACGGCTGCGCTCCTCACCGTGCAGTTGGTCCCCGTCCCATCCCGATTCGTCGACAGCCACCCACCGTCCCCCTTCCTCAGTGTCCGTGGTGGCACTGGGCTGGTTGTGGCGTGCATAGTTCGGGCCGAGCAGGCCTGTACCGGGATTGGGGTGATGGGAAGGATCAGTCATGGGCTGATGATGCGGTGCACGCTGCCAGCTGGGCAACGTGTTACCGGAGTGCAGAGCCTTCGGGCATGAGGTGGCAGAACGCCGCAGGACGACAGCTGACCTGTCGTCACCGCAGGCTCAACGAGGAGTTGGTATCAGAGTGCCGCACGGAGAGGCACCCGACCACAGCGGTGGCCGTGCCTCACAGGTCATCCCGTGCCGGTTCTGCCGACCGTCCCCATAGGCTCAGCTCAGCACCATGGCATCGCCTGTCCGCGGAGGAGCAGTTTCATGACCCGCTACTGTGTCGTGTTCGACCGGCACGAGCTGATAGCCGCCTGGGGAACCGGTGAAGGCGACCTGGCCGCTAGTGCCGCCGCCTTGCCGTCCGGCGCCGGCACCACCGGGCTCCTGAGTCTGGCCCGCGCTCTGACCCAGTTCTCCAGTGCCGCGTGGCGCACCTACACGCATCCCGCCAGCGCTGCGGGCTCCCTGGAGGCCAACAGCGAGGGATGGCGTCGAGAACAGGAGCGCAAACACTTCAGCGAGGTCGCCGACGCAATCACCCGCCCGAACCTGCCCAGCGGCGGTTCGATGACCGTCTCCTACAGCAGGCTCCTTGAATCCGCGCACCGGGTCGGACGGGCATTGCACCGCCTGGACGATCCGCAGCTGGTGAAGGCCGTGGCCGCCGAACTCGCTGCCGTGGAGAGCGCCGAACTCGGCGACCTCAGCGGCCGCGCCCAGCAGGCGGTTCTCCTCAGCCGTGAGGACGCCTCTCCCGTCCAGGTCGCCGCCTCGAACCATCTTCTGCAGGAAGACCCCTTCGGCCCTGCCGAGCTCTTCGTCGGTGTCGACCCGACTGCGGCCGCCGTCGCAGCGGCGCACTGGCTCGCCGCGGCGGCCGACGTCGCCGCCGAAGCGGCCGGGCTCAACCCCGCCGAGGTGGTTCTCGAGGCCGACAACATCGAGGCTCTCCCCCACGAGACGCCCACGCTGGTCCTCGATCTCATCGGCCAGGGCGCCAGCCCCCATCAGGCTGTCACCGGCCTGGTGCGCCACGCCATGCACGTCGCCGTCGGCCTGCTGCCCGACGCTGCCGCGCTGCGGGAGCAACTCGACGATCTGGAGGGAACGCTTGCCCAATACAAGGGCACAACGGAGGCCGACCTCACCCGCATGCCCCTGCGCCTGACTCCTCTCGACCCTCAGCGCCCCGCACGTGACCTCCTCGAAGACCTTCTTACGGGCATCCACGGCTGCTGGCTCCTCTATGACGAGTACGAGGGTCTTGAGCACGAGGGGGAATCCGGCACAGACGACGTGGAGGAATGGGACGACGAGCAGACCGAGCAGCACCAGGACCGCAGCCGCGAACACTTTGCCCGGCTCGTCCGCGACACCGCGGCCCGCGACCGGGACCGGCTGATCTGACCGGGCCGCGAGCAGACCCGGCGGCCTTGTCGGCCTGTACGGGGCCGGCCGGTGGTGTTGTCAGTCCTGGGAGGAGTCCAGAGCTGCGGCGAGGCGCTGGTAGAGGCGGCCTTCGGCCTGGGGGTCGAAGACGGGGGTCAGTGAGGTCGTGGTGAAGCTGTCAGCGGTAAGGGTGTTGATCCGGTACGGGGCGAGCGTACTGGGGTCTTTGAGGTCGTAGCGGGTGTGCCGGCTGCCGTACTTGCCGACGGTGAGCATGACGATCCGCCGGGTTCCGGCTGCGGTCAGCAGGAGGCGCGCCCATTCCAGGGACATGCCGTGGGTGGTGAAGTCGTCGACGACGACGACGGTTTTCGCGCCGAGCTTGCCGCGGTAGCCGGGGCCCAAGTGCACCGTCTGGGCCTGCGTGGCGATGGAGACGTCCTTAGCCGCCTGGCCCTGGCTGGCCTTCCAGCGCTCCAGGCTGGTGTCCGGGGCGTCGACGGCGCGGACGAGGAGGTCCTCGCGGTAGTAGCCGTGAAAGAGTGCGGCTGCCTTGTCCAGATAGGTCTTCAGCCGTTCGCTGACCTGACCGCTCGTGCTGCTGGGGTAGATGCAGAAGTAGGGACTGGCAGGGATCAGGTCTTCCAGATAGGCGTAGGCGAGGACGAACAGCATGAGGACGCTCCGGGCGTCCGCATCCCCGATCTCCACCGGCCTTTTGTAGGTGAAGACGTCCTGGAGCCTGAAGGTGGTGCCGGGCGAGGTCGAGGGCAGCCGCGCGGAAGCCGGCAGCAGCGAGCGCAGTGACCAGTTGTCCTGATCGGTGCGGTGCGACCAACTCGGGTCGCCCGAAAGGAACATCTCCAGGAACCTGTCCACGTCGCCGGGAGCGTGGGCGACGAGCGAGGTGGTGCCGCCGGGCATCGGGGCGGCCCAGGCGGCGTGCTGGTACATGACGCCGGAGTTGATGGCGGTGCGCCAGTCCAGGGCCGTGCAGCCGACATACAGCAGCTCATACCGCTGCAGGTGCAGGGCGGTGGTGACGGCATCGATCCAGGCCGGTGAGCCGCGGTTCTTGCCGCCGGCTATGTGGGACCGGTCGACCAGCAGGCTCGGGGCGGGATAGCCGAGCTGCTGTATCCGCTCTTTCTGCGCCGGCGAGAGCGGGTCAGTGGACAGGATGCACCACTGCAGTCCCCGCGCGGCAAGGCTGTGCAGCAGCGCGGCCGTCTCGGCGGCCGCGGCATTACCGGGCTTCAGAAGGAGGGTCTTGTAGTCGAAGATGACTGCCTTAGCGGGCATGACCACCGTCTTCCTGGCCCAGCAGATCATCCAGGAACTGCCGTAGCCGTACGAGGTCTTCGGGGGGCAGGGCACGCAGTTCCGCCTCGCGGCCGAGCTGGCGCTCGACCAGGCTCAGGCCGAAGGTGGTGTGTCCGTAGGAGTCGGCCGCGCTGCGGCACAGAGCGTCGAGGGTGCGGCGGCCGGCCGTGGTGAAGATGTCGATGAGCCGCCCGGTGGGCTCGGTGCCGATCAGGTCGGCCAGATCGCCAGCGCCGGGCCAGGTGAAGCCGATGACCGGGCGGCGGTAGGTGGCGGCAAAGCGCACGGTATGGGCGGTGCCGCCGGTGCGCCGTCCCTCGGCGGCGACGACGAGATCCGCGAGACCGGCCTGGAGGCGGTTGCGCTGGACGAACTGGGCCTTGCGGTAGTACTCGCCGGGCAGGTACTCACTGGCGACGGCCCCGCCGGTGCGGACGATGCGGGCGCGGATGTCCGCGGTCTCGGCCGGGAAGATGATGTCGATGCCGTGGCCGAGGAAGGCGACGTTGCGTACTCCGTCGCGCAGGGCGGCCCGGTGCGCGACCGCGTCGACGCCGTTGGCGAGACCGGACACCAGGGTGACCGGGTAGGCGGCCAGGGTGCGCACGGCGGCTTCGGTGGCGCGCACGCCGTCAGGTGTCACGTCCCGGGTGCCGACGACCGCGACGTGCGGGCCCTCGTACAGGGCACTGGGGTCGCCCTCGACGAACAGCCACAACGGTGCGCCCGGGAGCGCAGCGAGCCGGGCCGGCAGCGCGGAGGGGCCGATGATGCTGATGTTGTGCTGGGCGAGTTCGTCGGCCTTGGCCCGGGCCGTTGCCAGCAGGTCGGCACGATGGGTGCTGATCTCGTCTGCGACCTTGCGGGCGGTGGGGACTTTGACGCGGGCGAGCTCGTCGGCCAGGCGGCTGTCGGGAACGTCCCATAGCCGGCCGAGTTGTTCCCGGTGTTCCCGTACCAGCGCGTGCAGTCCCTTGTGTCCCAGGCCGTGGGCGGAACCGAGGGCGAGGAGCGCGACCGCGAAGGGCATGCCGGTGGCGGAGTCATCGGGGACCTGCCACAGCGTGGGCTGCCCGTCGGGAGCGGAACGCCCGCGTTCTCCCTGAGTGCCGTGCTGATCCACCCCAGCACCCTACCTGGCAGACGCCGGGCGGCGCCCGTGCAATGGGCGGCCGCAGGTGTGACTCGTGCCGGGATCGCGGGTTTCGGGTCCTCGTGCACCACCGCTGCCGGATTCTCCCTTCGAACCGGCAGCGGTGGTGCAGGGCGGGGGCCTGTCCCGGCTTGTCCTGCCACCGCAGCGCTCCTCGGACGGCGGCAGGACGGGCTCTTGGGGCCCGGGCATTTTGCAGGGGTGGCCGACGGGTCTTTCATCTTGTGTGCAAAGGGCGTCCGTGAAGCGGCGGACTGCTTAGGGTCGACATGTCCGGGCCGCAGGAGGAAGGCAGATCGTTGGGAAAGAAGTCGAAGGCGCAGCGTCAGCGGGACAACGCGCGGGCGCGTGGCCGCGCGGAGCAGCAGCGGCGCACGGCGGCGGTGGAGGAGTTCACCGAGGAGCATGCCCGGGTGGTGGCGCAGCGTCAGGGCGATCCGCGGTTTGTGCAGCGGCGCAGGGGGGCGGATGGTTCGGTCGAGGTGTCCTGGGCTGCCGGCTCGGAGGTGGATGTGCACATGCGGCAGGCGATGGAGGGGCAACGGGCCGCTTTCGAAGAGAAGTTCGGACGGCCGCCCGGCCCGCACGATCCGGTCTTCTTCGATCCCGACGCTGACGAGCCGCGCCCTTTGACGCAGGAGGGCATCGGCCCGGTGATGGACAAGTTGCTGGAGGCGGCGGACCGTTCGGGCGTGGATCCCGCGTTCGTGCACGCCTGGCGCGAGTGCGGGTATCTGGTGACGGAGGACAACCGGCACACCTTCTCCGCCGCCGAGGTGATGGCCTTCAGCGATGCCGTGCACGCCTACCAGTCGGCGGCACTCGGCGAACAGGAAGCCGCCGGGGCCGAAGCCGTCGCGGGCGAGGATCTTCCCGGTGACGGCCGGACGGCGGCGGTCGCCAGTCTGCGCAACGTGGTGGCCACGATCCTGGCGCGGCGCGATCCGCGCATCGCGCTGCGGGTTGTGATCGGGCTGGAGCGGCTGGCGGAGGAGTCCGGGGACGAGGCCGCCGGGCTGGCGGGAGGCGTGTCGTTCGGGGTGCTGGCGGGATGGCTGGCCGGGGCGCGGGAGTCGGGCCTGTCGCCGGCGCAGGCCAAGGCGGCCACGGCGTGGGTCGATGAGTACCTCGGCGGCCGGGCAGGCGAGACGGCCTCCCGGATGTCGGGGCTGATCGGAGTTCCCGGGGCCGGCGATGTGACCGTGGCGGAGGTGACCGAGGACCTGGGCGACGATCTGCTGCCGGCGATGATCTGGCTGACGTGCGGTGTCGTGGCTGTCGCCGGGGCAGGCAACGCCGACTGGCTGGAGCAGTTCGACCTCGACGTGCCCTGAAGACAGGAGAACGGGCGAGGAGGAGGCCGTGCACGAGAAGGGCCCCGCACTGGATCTGCCGGTGATGCAGATTCCTCGCCTGCCAACGGCCTCGGCCCGGGCCGGCACACCGTACTGCACCGTTTGCACGAGCAGTTGGCCGCCCGACGGCCCGGCTACCGTGCTGTTGGGGTGAAGGCGAAGTTCGAAGGCCCGCGGGTGCAGACCGACACGGGTGAGCAGGCCGCCCGCGCGGCGGCCGCCCGGTTCGTCAGGGCCGCCGCGGCGGAGGCTGCCGCGCTCGGCGCGGGCACGGGGCGCGCGGTGACACGCCGGCCGGGTGGGCCACGGCGGTGTGCGCCGGCTGCCACCGCGCATGGTCCCCGCCCACGAGATCATGATCGCCAACGGTGCTGTCCGGTATTCCGGACGGGGCCCGCACCGTCCCGCAGCGCCTCGCGAGGGCTGACACCACCCCTGCATCGGGCGGCTGCCCTCTCGTGCGAACGCCGGTCCTCCCGGCATCCGGCACGGCGGCGCTCCGCACGAAGGCAACGCACCGTCGCGGTGACAACTCCCGGACTGCCGCCTGTTGTTGGCCACACGGCCCCGCCCCCTGGGAGGGCGGGCCGGCGCCAGGCCGCGGTGTTTAGGTGCCACGGGCGGCGGTGCGTACTGCGAGGCGCGGCCGTTGTTCCTGCCTGGGCCTAGGGCGTCGTGCGCGGTGATCGCAGGACCGGATTCCAGGCGAACCAGCCCAGGCTTTCGGCGCCCAGTTCCCATGGGGCCCCCAGCAGCAGATTCCGGGTTGCTTCAAGGTCCGCGGTGACGGAAGCAGGAGCGGGACCGATACGGGTCATCAAATCCCCCCGTGCGCGCCAGAACTCCTCGTCCTCGCCGCGCAGTCGGCGTATCGCCGCGTCCACGCAGGCAGGCCACTTCGGCATGCCGTAATGGTCGTCGTGGGTCCCGATCCGGGGAGCGCCGGCGAAGACGAGGAAGTCGTCAGGCGGCAGGACCTTCTCGAAGTGCCCGAACATGTCGATGCGCTGTTTCACCTGCTTCTTGATCTCCCCGAGGAACCCCCAGCCGAAGTCCGTCAGGGTCCCCTCGCATCCCGGCCAGATCATGTCCCGGTCCAGGATCAGGTCCTCCAGCTCATAGAGACGGAACTCGTCGTCGGAGCCCAGGACGTCGAACGCCTGCCGGATGAGCCAGGTGTTGCGGGCGAACATCGTCCCGTCGCGCAACGCCTTGCGCCGACTGGTCGGCCGGGAAGCATGCGCGTTCTCGATCGGACCGTTGCGCCACACGGACATGACGAGGCCGTGAGCCGCCGCCCACCGCAGTCCGTCCTGTGCCGCAAAGACGCCCATCTCCTCAAGACGCTGCCGTGCCCAGCCCAGCGCATCCTGAATATCCTCGTCCACCGCTCCGCTCTCCCCCATGACTCGCCAACTCCTCCTCTTCTTCGCGGCGTTCGCGTCATCCGCGCCACTACGCCCCCGGAAGACGCGATCGTACGCGGGCTCCGCCGCCAACCCTCGGTGCCGTCATCTGCCGTAGCCGTGGGGTCCGGCAGGCCCGCTCTCAGGCGGACGGGCGGCGTTGGAAGGCCGTGCCGAGCGCGCGCAGTTCAGCGCGCCGGGCCTGCATGAGTTCCTCCGGCTGGCACAGGGCGGTGTCCAGAAGCCACACCCCGCGGCGGAACGGCTGGAAGCCGATGCTCTCCCACAGCGCGGCAATCTTCTTCTTCGCCTGGCGCCGGTAGGCCTCGGTGACCTGCTCACGGCCTTCGGGGTACTCCCCCATAGCGGGAAATACCGCCACCGCGCAACAGCCCCCGGACAGGCGGCGGACCGCCTCGCCGGCCAGGGCCGGCCCCAGCCCGAAACCTCTCCATTCCTTGTCGAGGCTGACGCGGTCGAGGATCAGCAGATCACCGACGGGGTGGGTGACAGCTTTCTCGAACGCGGCGCTGTAGCCGTCGCGTTGGGAACGGCCAAGGACCGCGGAGACAATGACCTCAAGATCGCCAGACTCGGCGTCCGCCACCTCCCACCGGTTGTCGCCGGTGTAGTCACGCAGCCTCCATAGGATCAGATGCCCGATCTCGGATCCCGCAGCCGGGGCACCATCGCCCCCGTCCTCTTCGTCTTCCCACTCCTCGTCACTCGCCATCCCGTAGGTGACCGTGACATACCAGGATTCCAGGGTGTCCTCGGAGTCGTAGGGCACCGCGGGATGCCCATAGCCGTAATGGAAGTGAAGACGGGCAGGATCACCCGGGAGTTCACTGACCGGCCGTCTGGGCATCGCTAACGTCATGGCAAAGAGACTAGGAGCAGGCACTGACATCCCACCGGGAAACGGTTCGAACAGGACCCTGGACGTGGGCTGGTCTCGTTTGAGCTGGGCGCCTTGGCCCCGCTTCCGGACCGGTTCGGTCGCGTCACCGGTCCCATGGCGTAGCGGGCACGTCAGGCAGGAGGACGCCTCCGCACCCGGGCTACTCGTTCCGTGCCGACCGCGGCACCCCTCAGCGGCGCAGGCGGTAGCGAGCCCACACCCCAGCAACGACAACGCCGGAACGGCCCGGCCCGGGTAAGGTTTGAGGCCCTCGCCTCGCCGTTGTGATGAGGCGCCCCAGCACCGCTACGGCTGTTGAACCCGCTGCCGGGCCGCATCCAGCGCACGACGTTCCTCGAAGGCCCCATCGGCGCTGACGGGAAGACGGCTGTAGCGCTCCGTCGCGACCTGGTCGATGCGCGCAGCGTAGCGGCTCGTGGCGGCCTTGACCGCCTCTGCAGGAGGCAGGAGCCCCTCTGCGGCACGCAGTGCTCGAAACAGCTCTTGAGTGAGCTGAAGAAGCCGGTCGAGTTCATCCCCAGCAGCGGGATACCCCGGCATACTGCCGGACTTAAGGCGCGCAGCGGCGGTCCGGGAGGCCTGCCGCTCCATCGCCACACACACCGCCTGACGGCGCCGCTCCAGGGCCCGGAACGTGGTGCTGGCCGGATCCGCGATGATCTCTTCGGCTGCTTTCACGGCCCGGGCCAGGGGCGGTGCGAAGCGTGTCGCCGCCAGCTCGGCCGCTTCCCGTTCCTTGCGCTCGGCTTCACGGCGCTGCTGCTGCAGTCCCGGCCAGTCGGGGAACTCCTCACGCCCCATGCGCTGTCCGCGCGTTCGGGGTGCCGCCTTCTCCGACTTGGTCAGGCGCCGGTCCCAGTCACCGTGCGCGGTGTAGCTGTAAGCGCTGCAGCCAACCGTTCCCCATCCCCCGAACCCGTAACGACCGTGGCTCCAGCGGTCGTTGACGAAAACGATCGGCTCACCGCAGTGCCGGCACAGTTCCTCCGACACCTCACGTTCCATCCCCACGATGCCCCCTTAACTGCGCGGCTCTCCCCCAAGCCGTGTGAACTGCTCCATCCTGCCAGGCCCCGGACGCACCGGAGCACCGAAGACCGCCACTGCCGGAAGGGGAAGGGACCGGCCGGTCGGGGCCCTGCGCCAGTTGCGGACCCACGACGCGGACTCCCGGACCGGCCGTGGCCGACTGACCGCCGAATCATTCGGTTTGATCACAGGCAACGTCAGAGCCCGCGTTACTGAGGGGACTTGCCGCCTGCGAGGTCAGATGCCGCCGTTTCGGGTGGTCGGGGAGGGCGCGCTGGAGAGCGGGCGGGGGTTTGGTCCGGCGGTGGCTCCGGTGGGGTTTCGCCAGGCCAGGATGAGCTGCCCCAGGCGGCGGGCGGGTGTCTCGCTCGGGAGGAACAGGACGAGCACGAGCAGGATGAAGGCGCCTGCGGTGAGTCCTGCGGCCACCCAGCCGGGTGGGCCTGCGTTCACCATGGCTGCCGCGAAGGCGGCCGCCGCCCCGAGCAGGCCGCCGATGCGGGCTGTCCACCTCATCGTCGTGGCTCCCGGCAGACGGGGCGGCGCAGGGTCATGGACAGGTGGGGCGTGCTGAGCAGCACCCGGAAGGTGAAACAGGCACGGGTGCGGCGGGTGGGCAGGGCGGCCAGTTCCGCTTGCCATTCCTGTCGCCATCGGGCTCGCTGCGCACCGGGCAGCAACAGAGTGAGCAGGGCCAGCAGGCGTGTGGTGACGGCGTAGGGGTTCGGTGCTGGCTGGAGCACGGCCGCGGAAAGATCGTGCAGTTCACGGCTGACGTCGGCCAAGCCCGCCGCGCGGGCCAGGGGGGCGAAGACTTCGATGGTCTCGCGGGCTTTGCCGTACTGCTTGGCCGCGGCGACGAACTCTATGGTGCGCATGTTGTGGAGTCGGTCGGCAAGGCGAATGACCAGCACCGCCTCGCTGTGCGGCCGCTGGACAGACCGCGGCGCGGCGTCCGGCGGGATGGCACGCAGGTCGACGGTGCTGACATCTGCCACCAATTGGGCGACGCACAGGCCGAATTGCCCGGCCAGACGACTCGGCGGACAGAGTGTGTCCTCGATGACGTCGTGCAACAGGGCGGCGCAAACCACGGTCGGCGGCATACCCACATCGGCGACGATCCGGGCAACGGCAAGACAGTGGGTCAGGTACGGGTCGCCGCTGCGGCGGGTCTGCCCCTCGTGCCAGCGGGCGGCCTCCTCGTGGGCGAGCTCGATGGAAGCGAGATCGGCGGCGGGGTGGTGCGCCCTCACGACACCCAATAGGCCTTCAAGGGAAGAACTGTTGTCATGCCGGCTGCCCGGCCGGGCAGCTAACCGGTGCCACGCCCTCATGACACTCCCCCATCGCCGACCGGGTGCACTGCCACCCAGCCCGGCAGCGGCTTTTTGCGGGCACGGTAGACGCGCGCGAGGGCCAGGCGGGCCTCTTCGGCTCCGTACTCGGTGATCCGGTAGAAGCGGCGGCGCGGCCGTCCGGCTTTCTCGTGTATGGCCGGGTCTTCCCAGGTGCTCTCCGCCCAGCCGGCCTCTTCCAGCCGGACGAGGATCGGATAGATCGTGCCCGGCGCCAGTCCCGCCAGTGCGGACAGCTCGAGGCCGTACCACTGCTTGGCGGGATCCACCAGCAAAGCCCGCAGCACCAGTTGGGTCTGCAGGGTCATACGCGGACTACCCATAGCCGTACTCTATATAGCCTATATATGGGATGTCTAGGGAACGTAACGCCCTCGAGGATGAGACCGGAGGTTTCGCCGCGCTGCCGAACCGGCAGCGCGGCCGCGTGAGATGCAGGGGCGTTAGAGCTGTCCGCCTGACCAATGCAGGTCCTGTGGCCGGCGACCTACTCACCACGTTCGCCGCACCAACCGACACGGCGCGGCAGCCCGGCTCCTCCGACCGACTTCAAGCGTCTCGATCTCCGCGAACAACCCACCAACCAGCAGCGGTTGAACCGACCAAGCAAGATCGCCCGACCACCACTCCAACCAGCCACCCGTCCGCTACTACCGGCGCCCCTCCCACACTGAGCAATCAACGCTCACGGAGAGCAGACCAGCTTAACCACTTACGAAGCCGCAGGTCACAGACACAAAGGAACCGACCAGGTCAGCACTGGCCATTGGTCAACCCCGGATGCATCCCGCTCTCCGAACTGAGCAATCCACAGGTCAGCGCTCAAGGATCTGCTCAGCAAAAGAGGACCGGGACAGCCATCGCCCGTGTCCAGCAGGTGAACCGGGCACTGGACTGCTCACTGGAGCCGGACACCGAACAACTCATCAACGACCTCCTCGGCGCACCACACCCCCACCGGACACAGCAGCCATGACCACAACCCAACCCTCACCACCACCCTCACCACCAACCCCCACACCCACCCCTCCCATCAAACCCAACCCCAACCCCAAACCGGGACCGGGACCGGGACCGGGAGCGGGAGCGGGAGCGGGCGCAGGAGCGGGAGCGGGAGCGGGAGCGGGAGCGGGAGCGGGAGCGGGCGCAGGCGCAGGACCAGAACCGGGAGCGGGACCGGGAGCGGACCACGATGCAGCGCAGACCGACGCCCTCCCACCCGGGCCGCACCGTGCCCCGGCCGCCCTCAGCCGCACCCAGCGAGGACTCATCGGCGTGGTCGTCTCCGGTGCGATGGTCATCGCCGGTATCGGCTTCGCCGGTTCGTACGCCGCCGTGCGCGAGCTCGCCCTGAAGAAGGGCTTCGGCACCTTCGCGTATGTCTTCCCGATCGGCATCGACGCGGGCATCTGTGTCCTGCTCGCCCTCGACCTGCTCCTGACCTGGATCCGCATCCCCTTCCCCCTGCTGCGCCAGACGGCATGGCTGCTGACCGCCGCCACCATCGCGTTCAACGGCGCCGCGGCCTGGCCCGACCCGCTCGGCGTCGGCATGCACGCGGTCATCCCGATCCTGTTCGTGGTCTCGGTGGAGGCGGCCCGGCACGCGATCGGCCGCATCGCCGACATCACGGCCGACAAGCACATGGAGGGCGTCCGCCTCACCCGCTGGCTGCTCTCCCCCATCCCCACGTTCCTGCTCTGGCGCCGCATGAAGCTCTGGGAACTCCGTTCCTACGAACAGGCCATCAAACGGGAGCAGGACCGCCTCGTCTACCAGGCCCGCCTCCACACCCGCTACGGCCACGCCTGGCGCCACAAAGCCCCGGTGGAATCGATCATGCCACTGCGCCTGACCCGCTACGGCATACCCCTCACCCAGACCACCCCCACCGGCCTCACCGCCACCGACATCGAACCCGAACTCCACCCCCCCACACCACAGTCGGAGCCGGCCCGCGAGCCGGAACAGCCGACGGCACCCACCGTCCAGCACACCCCGGCACCACCCGGCCCGGCCCCGGACAGGTCCGTCACTCGGACAACCCGAACAGAGGCGACGGCACTGCGAAGAGAACAAGTTCCTGGCCCCAATCTTGAGAACAACAAGCCCCCCGAACAACCGGAACACATCCCACACCCCGGGCCCGAGGACGAGGACAACACGCCTTCCCAACAGCCCCAGCACATCCCGCAACCCGAACAGAACACGAGTGCGTGGTTCAACGGCACGCTGCAAGAGGCCGCCTACAAGGACGGCTACAACCCCGAGTACGACCTGAAGGAGCACACCCACAACGACGAGGAACAGGAGCGGGAACGGGATGAACAACCGCCTGCCCTGCACACCACTCCGGACGAAACGGCCTCCAACTCCAGTCCCCCAACCCACATGGCCTCAGAAACACAGCAGCCCGGACACTCCCCATCCGCATCCGAACACGTAGGAGCCCCTCTACGACACACGCAGACCCCACATTCCGGCGAGGAAGCAGGACCCACCACGCCTGCCCTGTCCAACAAGCTGACGTCCAACCAGTTGACGTCCGGCGAACCGACGACGCCCCCTCGGCACGGCCTCACCCCGGTCGACCGCTACTACCTGGCCTGGCAGGACCTCCACCAACAACTGGATACGGAGCCCGACGCGGCCCAACTGTCCGCATACCTCGCCCGGCAGGGAATCCTCGACCGCGACAACCAGCCGATCAGGCCCAAGACACTCGCCCGCTACTTCCTTCAGTTCCGGATCTACACCGTCTGGGCCCACCACCGGGCCATCGACGACCACCCCGACCCTGACCACGTCACCAAAGACCTTGCACAACACGGCATCACCGCCCAATACAACCAACCCATCCACACGACCGACCTCAAAAAACACCACCACACCTTCGAACACCGCTGGCAAGGCCTCACCCGTCAAGGAATGCCCTGACCGGTCCGCGGGTCTGTACGCTCACCGCTGCTGGTAGGGCTCGCGGTACAGGTCAGCGTGGACCTCTGCATGTACCTCGGCGCGGATCTTTCGGAGAACGGAGGCGGCGATGTACCGCTGGGTGCGGGCGTGGCCGACAGACTCGATGAGGTCCAGGCGTCGCAGAGTACGGAGATCAGCCAGAGCCTGGTCGCGGGTGAGGGCTTCCTCGGCCTGGTAGGTGGTGCGGCGCAGGTACCCCTGGGCCGCGGCGTAGAGGGCGGAGACGGTGCGTTCGTCGAGCCGGTGCTGCTCGGCGAGGCGCTCCAGGCGGAACCAGAGCCGGGACGCCGCTTCGAAACGGCGCTGCACTTCCTGGGCCTGGAGGTGGTGGGCAGTGAGGCAGAACCTGATCCAAGAGGCGGCATCACGCTTCGGCTGCCAGGAGCCCGCCTGGACAGTACGCAGGGCTGCGTAGTACTCGCGGGTGTTGAAGTCGTCCGTCCCCAGCCACTCCTCGATGCTGGAGAACTCCGGGGCGAGGATGCCCTCGCGCGCGAGGACGAGGGTGTGGACGGCACGGGACATGCGGCCGTTGCCGTCGCGCCAGGGATGGATGGAGACGAGGTTGAGGTGTGCCATGGAGGCTCGCACGAGGGCCGGGGCGTCCACGTCTTCCTCGGCAAGCCAGTGGAGGAGTTCGTCCATCAGGGCGGGTACGTGCTCCGGGTCCGGAGCGGTATAGACCGGCGAGCGGTTGGGGCCCCCTGACACCCATACGCCGCTGGTTCGGTACTCGCCAGGGTGTATCTCCTCATCGGCAGTCCTGGCCATCATGAAGTGCAGGGCCGAGAGCAGGGTGTGGTCCCAGGAGAAGATCCGGAATCCCGACGCGCGCTGAATGTAGGTGAGGGCGTCGCGGTATCCGGTGACGGCGTCGCGGGTGGCTTCGTCGGTGTCGGGAGAGAGGTCTCCGCCGGCCACCAGGCTCTCGGCGTCCTCGGCGCTGATCGTGTAGCCCTCGATGTGCGTCGAGCCCCGAACGGCGGCAGCTGTGAGCGAGCGGCGCAGTTGTCCTTCCCACCGCCGGGGCTGGGCCAGCCGGTGACGGAACTCCGTACGCAGCGCCTCGATCTCCTCAATGACACGGCGGTCGTCCGAGGTCAAGGAAGGTGTCGTGAACAGCATGCATTGATACTACGACACACGTAGGATCGGAGCGTCATCCTTTACTGGTGAAGCTGGCCCGGAGCGCGGGGCCGGTCTTTCGACAGCACCCACCGCGGCAGTGGCCGTCACCGCACCGCTTCGGCCACGACGAACTCGACCCCGCCCAGCGCCGGCGCACGCTGCTCGCCCTGGCCGCCGCCCCCGGTGCTCGCCCCCGAGGTTCCGGCCAGATCGCGACGAGGCGATCATCGAGCCCGGCCCGTTCTGACCCACCCCAGAAGTCGGCGGCCGCCAGGTGGCAACCAGCCACGTGGTCTCAGCCGCCCACCAGACGGGCATGGTGGCGAGCGAGACGGGCCGGAAGTTCAGCCGCGGGGAGTGGACTCCGATCCGGCCGCCGGGCTGTTGATTGCCACTCAGGATGGGGATGTGGAGGGCCGGATGTGCCACTCGCGATGGTGATGTGGCATTCACGGGGGCTGGGGGGATTGATCTTCGGGGTGCCCGGCGCCCAGGAAGCCGCGATCGTACGCGGGCTCCGCCGCCAACCCTGGGTACCGTCATCTGCCGTAGCCGTGGGGTCCGCAGGCCCGCTCTCAGGCGGACGGGCGACGTTGGAAGGCCGTGCCGAGCGCGCGCAGTTCAGCGCGCCGGGCCTTCATGAGTTCCTCCGGCTGGCGCAAGGCGGTGTCCAGAAGCCACACCCCGCGGCGGAACGGCTGGAAGCCGATGCTCTCCCACAGCGCGGCGATCTTCTTCCTCGCCTGGCGCCGGTGGGCCTCGGTGACCTGCTCACGGCCTTCGGGGTACTCGCCCATCGCGGGAAATACCGCCACCGCGCAACAGCCCCCGGACAGGCGACGGACCGCCTCACCAGCGAGGGCCGGACCCAGTCCGAAACCTCTCCATTCCTTGTCGAGGCTGACGCGGTCGAGGATCAGCAGATCACCGACGGGGTGGGTGACAGCTTTCTCGAACGCGGCGCTGTAGCCGGTGCGTTGGGAACGGCCAAAGACCGCGGAGACAATGACCTCAAGATCGCCAGACTCGGCGTCCGCCGCCTCCCACCGGTTGTCGCCGGTGCAGTCACGCAGCCTCCACAGGATCAGATGCCCGATCTCGGATCCCGCAGCCGGGGCACCATCGTCCCCGTCCTCTTCGTCTTCCCACTCCTCGTCACTCGCCATCCCGTAGGTGACCGTGACATACCAGGATTCCAGCGTGTCCTCGGAGTCGTAGGGCACCGCGGGATGCCCATGGTGAGGTTCCCATGTCTGGTAGTGGCCAGTTGGATCTCCCCATTGACGGCCAGTCAGCGGGGAGCTGTCTGGCCGTGGATGGTGACGCTGTGTGGATCGCCAGGTGGCCGGCTTCTATTGTCAGCGAGCGGGACGTAGGAGGGGTTGAAGGGCGAGGCGGTTGTCGGTGGGGTGGTGGCCTTCGGGGCTGAAGGGCGGGATGGCCGCCGGCAGACAGTCGGCGATCAGGAGGCAGTCCTGGTGGCGGTCTTCAGCGGTGGCCGCCACCAGGGGTTCGCCGTCTGGTCCCCAGATGCCGGAGTTTCCCTGGTACTGCCAGGCGCCGGCGGGGACCTGTTCCCAGCCGCGGCGGTTGGCGTAGGCGACGAACAGGCGCCAGATGCTGGCCATGGCGGGGATGATGTGGCAGGTGGCGTCCTGGTACGGAACGCGGCTCATGGTGCCGTCGGCCAGACGGAAGTGGCCGTCGGCCGCGGTGGGGCCCAGCACGATCTGTGCGCCATGCTCGGCCAGGTACTGGTACAGCGGCGGGAACTCGCACTCGTAGCAGTTCAGCACGCCTACCGTGATGCCGTTGATCGTCACGAGGGGCGGCAGTTCCTGGCCGAAGGAGTAGTTGCGTCGCTCCGCCGCTCCGTAGAGGTGGGTCTTGCGGTAGTTGGCGGCCACCTGTCCGTCGGCGGAGATCACGCTGATGGAGTCGTAGAAGTCGCCCCCGTCGCGTTCGGGGTAGGGCAGGACCAGGGCGAGGCTGTTCTCCTTGGCGGCCAGGCGGGCCCGGTCGATGGAAGGGCCCTCGCGGTGCTCTGCCAGTTCCCGGCACTGGCCGGGGTCGATGGCGTAGCCGGTGGTGTACTTCTCCGGGAAGACCACCACCTGGCAGTCGTAGGCCGCGGCCAGAGCGGAGACCTCGGCCAGCCGGTCCATGTTCCGCTGCACCGCCTCCCGGCTGCCGACCGGGCCTTGGCCCTGGTACAACGCCACCCGCAGACCCTCGCCGACGGCGGGCGTGTCACGCAGTGCGGAGCGGAACACGATACGAACGGGCTGCGTCATCGAGGAGTGCTCTTTCCATGATCGGCGATCCCCACGACCGCCACAGGAAAAGAAACGAATCACTGCCGCGTCGGACACCATGATCACTTCGGTGACGGTGTCGACTCGTCCCGCCGCTACCTCCCCGAAGGCAGCATGGACGCGCTCTATCCCGAACCCCCTGAAAGCGCGCCCGCGCTACCCAACACCACCAACACCACAGTCAGTTGATCCCCAACACCACGACAAGGGACACGATCATCCACTTCGCCACCGGTGTCAGCCGTGGGCGGTGGACGGCCGCCTGGTCCTCCAGTCGCTCGTTGGCCAGGTAGACGCGCATCGTGGAGTGCACCCGCTCGTGCGGGAACACCCCGTACGCCGCCTCGTACGCCGCGAGCAGTGCGTCCATCCGGTGATCCCGGCTCTCCGGGTCGGCGAGCGAGGACACGGCGATGTTCAGCTCATGGTCGCTGTAGTGGGTGACCGCGTGGTGGATGATCCGGGCGACGTCCTCCAGCGGGGTGCTCTGCTCGCCGATCGACAGCATCAGCAGCGGCACGGACAACTCCCAGAAACCGCAACAGAGATGATCTTGAGGCTGTGGCGGTCACCTGGTACAGGTCCCCGTCGTGTGCGGAAGCGGACCTCGGAGGCCGTGTGGATCTGCCTGGACTGCACAGCCTGATGCCGGGGCGGCGGCGGTGGCTGTCAGTGTCCGGAGGGAAGGGGCTCTGCTGCCGTGCGAGCGGGTTCGGGTGTGTGCGGTGTGGGGTGGGCGGTGCTGGCGGGGGCCAGGGGTACTGGAGCCCGTTCGCCGCCCAGCCAGGACAGGTTGACGGCCACGGCGGCCATGGAGGCCACGACGATCAGTGCGCCGGCTGTGGCGAGCGCGACTCGTCGGCGGCGGATCCGGAAGCCGCCGACGACGGCCGCGTCGACAACGCTGGGCAGTGCAGGCTCCGGCTCGGCGCTGAGGACTGCCTGGAAGGCGGCGTGCAGAGCGTCGTTGTTGTGCTCATTCATGGCCGGTTTCACCTCCTGGTCCCTTCACTGTCAAGGCCTTCGACGATCTCGCGCAGCCGGGCGAGTCCGCGGGCGCTCTGGCTCTTCACCGTTCCCGGACTCACCCGCAGTGCGTGCGCGGTCTGCTCGACGGACCAGTCCTCCCAGAACCGCAGGACCAGCACGGCCCGGTAGCGGGGCGCCAGGTCCATCAGGGCTTCTTGCATCATCAATCGCAACTCCGGTGCGCCGGACACGTCCGAGGGGAGATCGGGTGGCTCGCTCACCGGCTCCTCACGCCAGCCTCTCTTGCGCCACTGGTCGATGAAGGTGCGGGTGAGGATGGTGCGAGCGTAGGCATCCGCATTGCCGTCCCGGCTGACCCGTCCCCAGGCCGCGTACAACTTCATCAAAGTCGTCTGGGTCAGGTCCTGTGCCTGGTGCCAGTCACCGCAGAGCAGGTAGGCGCTGCGTCGGAGCTGCGCCTGCCGCGCCTCGGCAAATTCCCGGAACTCTCGTTCCCGGGCCGTGTCCCTCACTCTTTGCCGGCCTCTCCCTTGCACACCACTCCATCGGTCATACATACGGGGAGCGGCCCTGTGGGGTTGCACGGTGCGGGCAGGAGAATTCTCCCGCCGCACCGTGCAACCCGACCACCGCCCGACTCCGTACCTCTCTCCCGAAAGGGCTTCCACACACAGGTGGGAGTCCGGTGATCCGAGGAAGAGGCACACCGTTGTCGAAGCACCGCAAGTTCTCGCATAACCGCCGCGCGATGTTCAGCGTGGCCGCCGGAACCGTTCTGGCCGCCGCGGGGATGGTCAGCGTCGCCAGCGCCGCGACCCCGGCCACTCACGCGAACCCGGTCCCGGCCACGCAGGCGGACCCGGTCGCCGCCACCCACGCCAACCCGGTCCCGGCCACCCACGCGGACCCGGTCGCCGCCACCCACGCCAACCCCGTTGCGGCCACCCACGCGAACCCGGTTGCGGCCACCCACGCGAACCCAGTCCACGCCAAGTCTGTCGCCGAACCCCTCTCGTCGCTGAGCACGGCCGAGCGGGCGAACGCGGTGGGCTGAGCCCCACCCCGAGGAGTACGCACGCCTCCCCGAGAGCCTCGGGCCTTTGCCCGGTGCGGGAGGCGTGCTGCTCCGCACGACCCGCCGTGGACCTCCTTGCCCCTCGGAGGGGTAGCACCGTGCCCTGGATGAAGATCGGGCGCCCCTGTGGCGTGTCCCGGGAACGGTTCCCCACGGACATGTGGCTGCCCCCATGCCGACCCGCATCTCACCCCCGCAGGCCGCGAAGTTGAGCGGGGCCAGGGCCACCACGAAGCAGCTCCCGCCGCCCCCGCCCGGCCCCACCCAGGTCATGCGCAAGATCTCAACCGACGGCGGCACGCAGGTCACCGGCCAGCGCCTGCACGTCGGAACACCCCGCATCGGCAAGCACGTCACCGTGATCGTCGAGGACAGCATCTTGTCAATCCTGCACAACGGCATCGAGCTGCGCGCCTTCGCACGCACCACCACCAAGCCGATCAGGCACTACACGTCCGGCGGCACCGCAAGGAACTCCTGAAACCGGAAATGATCTCCGAGAGTGCGGACTGAATCCTGCCGCCGGCCCTGTCGTGGACGAGGCGTTCACCGGTGTTGAGGCTCAGCTGGGCATCATGGCCGCCTGTCGGCTGACCGGGCGCTCTCGGGCCACCCACTACCCCCGGCTGCGGCCGGTGCCACCATGCAAAGCACGTGCCCCGCAAGTGCAGCCGTCGGCCGTGACGGCCGAAGAGCGTGCTGCGGTACTGGAGTTGATGAACAGCGCCGAGTACGCGGAGCTGCCGCCCGCGCAGATCTGGGCCCGTAAGCTGGATGCCGGGCGCTATCACTGCTCTGTCTCGACGATGTAGTTCGACTCGCTGGCTCACGCCCGCGAGTGGTTCGACACGTTCATCGCGTACTACAACCATGAGCACCGGCACTCGGGGATCGGCTGGCACACACCCGCCTCCGTCCGCTTCGGGACCGCCGAAGAGGTCCGCGATCAGCGCGCGGTCACCCTCGCCGAGGCCTCGCGGCGCAGACCTGGTGTGCGGCGTCGCGGGCCGGAGGGGATGCCGACGTCCTGCGGGCGGAGCCGCTCGCGGCGGCTGCGGAGGAACGCCCCGAGTTCCTGTTTGTCCATACGCCCAGTGTGCGCGCGGCGCGGCGGCGGATCCTGGTACAGCCTGTGCCTGTATCCGGCCGGCAGCCGGCCGGACGCTGTTGCCATGACGAACCACACGAACACCACCGACAGCGCACCCATTGGCCTGCTCACTGGCAAGATCATCTTCATCACCGGCGCCAGCCGCGGCATCGGGGCGGCCGCGGCCCGGCTCTTCGCCGCCGAGGGCGCCGCCGTCGTGCTCGCCGCCCGCAGCACCGATGCCCTGGACCGCATCGTGAAGGAAATCCGTGCCGACGGCGGCGTCGCCGACGCCGTCACCTTGGACCTCGCCGACCCCGCGAGCATCCGCGCCGCCGTCGACCGCGTCGAGGAGCTGCACGGACGCCTGGACGGTGCCTTCAACAACGGCGCAGTGATCCAGCAGCCCGGCCCGGTCGACGCCACCACCGATGAGGACATCGACGAGCAGTTCACCGTGAACTTCCGCTCCCACTGGACCGCCATGAACGCCGAGGTCGCCCTCATGCGGCAGGGCGGCGGCGGGGCCATCGTCAACACCTCCAGCATCGGCAGCCGCCGCGCCAATCCCGGCCTGCCCGCCTACGGGGCCATGAAGCGCGCGCTCAACAGCCTCACCGAGACCGCCGCGGTCGACCTGGCCCCCGCCAACATCCGGGTGAACGGCATCACCCCCGGCGGCACCGCCACCGAAATGATCGACGAATGGGAAGCGGCCACTCCCGGCCTCATCGAGGGAATGAGCGCAAAGATCCCGATGGGCCGGATGGGCGAGCCCCGGGAGATCGCCGAGGCAGCCGCCTGGCTGCTCAGCGACCGCGCCTCGTACGTGACCGGCGCGATCGTCCCGGTCGACGGCGGCGCCGGCGCCTGAAAAAGAGCGGCCCGCGCTCCGGGCCGCTCCTTCACGACCCCGTACATGAACGGCGACAGCATCTCAATCACCGGCGACGCGCTCGGTGTCGGTCCCGGACCCGCACGGAAGCTGCGGGACGCCGAAAAGAGAGGAACAAAGGGGAATCAGTCATGACGGATCTCACGGGCAAGACAGCCGTCGTCACCGGCGCCAGCCGGGGCATCGGACAGGCGGTCGCGATCCGCCTGGGCCGACTTGGCGCAAACGTCGTGGTCAACTACTCGCAGGACGCACCCGGCGCCGCCGCAACGGTCGCGGCGATCGAAGCCGAAGGATCCCGCGCCATCGACGTCCGCGCGGACGTGTCGAAGCCGGACGAGATCGAGGCGCTCCTCGACACGGTGCGCAGCAGGTTCGGCCAGCTTGACATCGTCGTGGCCAACGCCGGCCTCGACGAGGGCCTCGGCCCGGTGCTGGACGTCACCGAAGCCGAATACGACCGCATGTTCAACGTCAATGCCAAAGGCGCGTTCTTCACACTGCAGAAGGCAGGAGGCATGGTCGACAGCGGTGGCTCGATCGTCTACATCGGATCCAGTTCCACGCTCCGGCCGGCGAGCCGGCAAAAGGTGTCCCGCCGTCGGCACGCGTGGGTCAGAAGGTGAGGACGAGGCGGCCCGGCAGGCCGCCCGCTTCAGTTCGGCGGTGGGCCTCGGCGGATTCTTCCAGAGGCAGCGTCCCGGCGACGCGGGTGGTGAGCTTCCCGGTCGCCAGCCGCTGCAGGATCTCCTGGAGTTGGGTGCCGTCAGGGGCGCCGTGGACGGCCGTCACACGGATGCCGCGCTCGGGGGTGGCGAGACGGGCCTGGCTGGCGGAGACGAAGGACCCGCCGGTGCGCAGAGCCGGCAGCAGGGGGCTGGCGAGCAGGGCGGCGTCGAAGATGCCGTCCACGCCACCGGGGACCAGGCGCAAGACACCGGCGGCGGCGTCATCGGGGGTGCCGCGCGGCACGGTGTGCTGGGCGCCGAGTGCGCGCAGGTCGTCCTCTTCGCCGGGGCCGGCCAGGGCGATGACGTGCAGGCCCTGTGCGACCGCGTGCTGGACAGCGAAGCGGCCTACCACCCCGCCGGCGCCAGAGATGAACACAATCGCACCGCCGGACAGGCCGAGCAGATCGATGGCCTGCTGGGCGGTCTGGGCGCTGAGCGGCACGGTGGCGGCGGCGGTCAGGACGACTCCGGTGGGGACCGGGGCCAGCCAGGCCGGGTCGGCGTGCACGATCTCCGCGTAGGTGCCCTGGCCGGTGCCGAGCTCGAACCACGGCAGGAACCCGGCGACCACGGTGCCGGCGGGCAGCCCGGGAGCCGCGTCGATCAGGGTGCCGACGAAGTCGAACCCGAGGACGAACGGCGGGGCCAGGGTGCCGAGCCGGCTGGCGGCCTGCCCGGAGCGGATCTTCACGTCTGCCTGGTTGACGGTGGTCGCGGCCATCCGCACCCGGACCAGGCCAGCAACAACCTGGGGATCCGGGCGCTCCGCAAGCCGCAGAACATCCGGGGCACCGTAAACGGACACCTCGATGACACGCATGGTGAGGGTTCTCTTTTCAGCAGGGGAGGATCAGCGGCCGGCGGGCCGGCCGCTGAGGCAGTACGTCGACGGGGGCGCGCATTTGGGGACGAGGTAGCGGTGGGCGAGGGCGCCCGCGGCAGCACCGAGCAGTGGAGCGCTCAGGTAGGCCCACAGGTCCACGGTGTTCCCCGAGACCAGAGCCGGTCCCAGCTGGCGCGCGGGATTGGCCGCGCCACCGCTGACGGGGCCCAGCAGCGCAATGATCAGGCCGACGGCCAAGGCGACGGCATAGGGCATGAGCCGGACGTACTCGGGGTGCACCAGGAAGAAGCCGACGAGCAGGGTCACCGCCGCGAAGTTGGCCGCCTCGATGGCGAAGACCCAGGTCGTCGCCAGCCCGGGGGCAGGCTGGGCCAGCCCGGTGCTCAACGCCGCTGTGTCGAGCACCGGGCCCCACACCAGGCGGGCAGCGGCAGTCCCCGCGAGCGCACCGAGCAGTTGCGCCCCGATGTACGGAGCCACGGCGCGACCGGGGAAGGCACGCATCAGCCACAGTGCGAGGCTGACGGCCGGGTTGAGGTGGGCGCCGGACCGGCGTCCCGGCGGGCTCAGAATCAATCCCAGCAGGACGACCGCGACCAGGGCGCCCATGAGTGCCAGGGCCTCGTGCAGATCGGCGACGAAGAGCGGTGAGGCCGGGTCCATGAGCCAGCGCACTGCCGTCACCACGACGAACAGCAAGGCGGCAGTCAGGACGCCTTCCCACCCCGCCGACCGCCACGGCACGCCGGCGGGCCCGGGTACCGGGGCGGGAGTCCGGTGCTGTTCGGCGTCGGTCAGCGGCTCGTTCAACCCCATGTCATCTCGCCGGTGGCGACTTTGCTGCCGTGGTCCAGCGCCACCCCGAGCCCCAGGTCCGGGTAGCGTCGCAGCATCGCGGCCTGCACGGCGGCGGCGTCGGCGGCACCGGCCAGTTCCTGTTCGAACGCCGCGAGGTAGGCGCGGTTCGCGGCGATCACCGTGGCGTCCTGGCTCGCACCCACGGCGGCGTGCCCGGCCACCACCAACTGCGGATCCAGTGCTGCGACCTGGGCCAGCACCGTGTCCCAGGCGACCCGCTCGGCGGCGGTGGGCGAGTCCGCGGTCCACGCATGCAGCCCGTCCCACAGCAGCGCCCCGCCGAGCACGGCCCGGTCCTCGCCCTGCCACACGTACTCCGTGCGCCACACCATGTCGGGATGGCCGCCGCGGATCTCGAAGACGTGGCCCTCCAAGGTGAAGTGGTCCGTCCCCACCAGGGTGGGAATGACGACCTCGGTGGCCAGGTTCCGCCCCAAATGGGACTCCCAGGTCCGGAGCTTCTGCTTCCAGGTCGCCTCGATCTTGGCCAGCGTTGCGGGCGTGCAGATGATCTTGACGTCCGGAAACGCCTGGAGAACGACCTGCAGGCCGAAGTAGTAGTCCGGGTCGGCGGCGCTGACGAACACCGTCGTCAAACTCTTGCCGGAGTCGATGACATCCGCCACCACCCGGTGCTGATCGGCCAGTGTGAACTGGCCGTCGATCAGGAGAGCCTCGCTCTCGCCCATCACCAGGACCGACGTCTTGTGCATACCGAGCTCACCAGCGGTATGCACCTTGTAGGACAGACCGGACGGCATGAGGCCACCCCTTTCGCACATTCATCATGAAACAGAAATTTATAGAAATAAGCGATATTCAATCCCGGTGGCCCGCCTCCCGCCCGTTCCGCAACCCGTGCCCAAACCGCGGAGGACAGGCGCCGCGCAGCCGATACGGTCAGCCTGCGGGAAGGCCACAGCCACACGGCAGGAGAGTTCTCGCACCATGAGCGCGCCGCCGCACTGGCGCACCGATCAGCTGCGTAACCGCCGCGATTCGATCATGGGAGCCGGCCGGAAAGGAATCAATGCGCCGTGCGCTCACCCTGTTGCGCCAAACTCTTGCGCCGCGGCCCGCCGCAGAACGCTCGCGGATACTGAGCGTATGGATGTACTACACGACAACCTGATGCGGGCGCGGGCTGCTGGTGCCAGCTTTGCCCGCACGGAGGCCGACCCGCCATGGGGGGTACGGCTGAGCGGGACGATCCAGCTGTCGGTGCACGCAGTCGTCCGCGGACGTGGGTGGCTATGGCTCGACCACCCCACCAGCGCGGTGGAACTCGTGCCCGGCGAGGTGACACTGGTGCGCGGAGGCCCCGACCACTGCATAGGGCACGAGCCGGGCGCCGACTGCCTGGAACCGGAGGAGTTCCGGGCCCGGCAGCGGCAGGACGGCAACGCCGCGGCCCCCCGCGCAACGGTCTTCTTCTGCGGCGCCTACCGGTTCTCGGGCGACATAGGCAACGGCCTCCTGGAGGCACTGCCGCAGGTGCAGACCCTGTCCACCGCGGCCGGCGACCCGCTGCGGGACGTGATCACCCTGCTCTCCCACGAACTGGCCTTCCCCGAGCCCGGCCAGCCCACGGTGCTGGACCGCCTGCTCGATGTCCTGCTGGTGCACGCCCTCCGCGCCGACTTCCGGCACAGCCCGACCGCCCCACGCTGGTACCGGGCCTCGACCGATCCCCGGCTGAGCACCGCACTCCAGGCCCTGCACGAGAGCCCTGACCATCCCTGGTCGGTCCCCGAACTCGCCGCGCTCAGCGGTTTGTCCCGAGCGGCCTTCGCCCGCGTCTTCCGCGACACCCTCGGCCAGACCCCGATGCAGTACGTGACCGACTGGCGCATGGCCCTCGCCCGCGAAATGCTGCGCACCAGCGATGCCGGCTTGCCCGCCATCGCCCGCAGCGTCGGCTACAGCTCGCCCTACGCCTTCGCCGCCGCCTTCCGCCGCCACCACGGCGAGGCGCCCAGGACCTGGCAGCGCAGCGAGCAACTGCGCCCGCCGGTCCGGGCCACGACCGATCCCGACACGCCCATCGCCGAGCTTACCCAGAGCCAGTTGGACACGCTCGGGAGAGCTTCGCCAGGAGGAGCCGTGACACTCCCGTCGACGGGTCGTTGAACTGGTCGAACATCCCAGAGCACAGACAGACCCCGGGCCGCAGATGCCCGGGTCGCGTGCGGTCCCGCCACGACGGGCGAGGGCCGCTTTCTCACGGTGCAGGCCAGCGCCATTCGATGCCCTGTCCCGGTCGGCCAGCCACCGTGGTGCGCGGGGGGGGTCTGTCTTCGTTCCTCTTCTCTGTGCGCCTCCTGTCATCTTCTTCGCGGTTCCGCACGGTAGGGGTACGCCTGGAACGGCGTACAGTTCCGGGCGCCCGGAGCCATCGCGAGTGGCTCCGAACGCCAAACCTCTGACGTTCCGCCAGGAGGCGTTTTGCGGGGCGGAACGAGCCTGAGGAACGCCTCCAGTGTCTTGCCGTCCAGGCAGCTTCCATCGTCAGCGCGTTGCTGAGGGAGCGTACGGTGACCTGCTGAGGCACCGCTCGGCGGCCGGGCCGATCATGCCGGGCCTGAACCTCTCCCGAATCCGGCCGGCCGACTCTGCCACCAGACGCACCTGCCGCACGGCATCAAGACTGCGTTATTCGGCGACCTGGCCGGCGCCGACCAAATCCTCGGCGCGCAGCGCAAGTGCGCCCGTCCGCGACCAGGTCCTTAGGCAAGGAGCCCCATCAGGGTCTCAAGTCTGGATGGCAAGGGCGAGGACGGTGTCGACCGCGACTTGGAAGGGGCGCGTACTCCGTTGTACCTGGGCGAGTAGCAGTCCGCCTTGCAGGGTGGCGAGCATAGTGGTGGCGAGGTCGTCAAGGTCGATGCCGGGTGCGAGCTTCCCGTCGGCGTGAAGCGACCTGAGCCCTTCGTTGATGGCAGCTGACCATCGCTCGAATCCGGCGGCGATGAGGGCTCGGGCCTCGGGGTCGCTCTCGGCGAGTTGGCCGCCGAGCGAACCGAGTGGGCAGCCTCCCTTGGCCTGGCCGTGCTTCACCCCGGCGATCAGCATGTTCCGCCAGGCTTCGACTCCGTCTTCACTGTTGAGCGCCTGCCGATTGTGATTAACGAGGGTGTCGGCTTGGTAGTCGATGACCGCCTGCAGGAGCTCGTTCTTGTCGGGAAAGTAGTGGTAGAGCTGCGAGCCGCTGACCTCCGCTGCTCCCTTGACGTCTTCCAGGGTGGTACCCGCTACTCCGCGCTCGTGGATCAAGGCCGCAGCCCCCTCCACGATTCGGCCCCGGACGCGCTCGCCCTTCGCGGTGAGCCGCGGCCGGTCGTTCGTCTTGTTTGCCATGCACCCATGGTAGCGATTCTGAGTTTGACAGCCCAGTCTGGGCCGAGTCAGACTGAGTTATACAACCCACTTTCAAGGCCTCGTGACTCGTCAACGCAGCACCGGCCCCCGGGAAGCGGCATGAGCCGTTCAACCTGATCAGCCCGCAGAAGATGAGAGGGAATCCCGATGAGCACACCCCTGGGAAAGACCGTGATGATCACGGGCGCCAACGTCGGGATCGGCAAGGACGTGGCCCGGCAACTGGCTCTGCGACCGGAGACGGGCCGCATCTACTTGGCCTGCCGCAACCGAGACCGGGCGACAGCGGCAAAGGCCGAACTCGAAGCCGTCACCGGCCGGCGCATCTTCGACATCGCCGTCATGGACGTCGCCGATCTGAGTTCGGTGCGAGCCGGCCTTGCCGCCGTCGACGGAACCGTCGACACACTGGTCATGAACGCCGGCGTCATCGGCCCGCGGTCGATGGAGTTGACCGGTGACGGGGTCACCAACGTCTTCGCGACGAATGTTCTTGGCCACGTCGTCCTCCTCGAAGGACTCCTGGCCGAGGGGCAACTCGGCGAGGTCGCGGTCCTCGCCGGAAGTGAAGCGGCCAGGGGGCTTCCGATGCTGCGGATGAAGCGGCCGTCCTTCGCCTCAACCTCTGCCGACGAACTGGCCACCGTCATCGACGGCAGGTACTTCGCCGACGGAAAGACCGACTTCAACCTCGCTTTCGGGCAGGCCAAGTACATCGGGGCCCTGTGGATGGCCTACCTCGCCCGCCAGCACCCGGACCGCCGCTTCATCACCGTGAGCCCCGGCGCCACCACCGGCACCCAAGCCTCCAACGACATCGCCCTACCGCTGCGCATGGCGTCCAAGTACGTCCTCCCCGCCCTGGGGATCTCCCACAAGCTTGAGGTCGGCGCGAAACGACTGGTCGACGGCGTCACCGACCCGAACCTGTCCAGCGGCGTGTTCTACGCAAGCGCGGCCAACAAGCTGAAGGGCCCCCTGGTCGACCAAGCGGACATCTTCCCCGACCTGGCCAACCCGTCGTTTCAGGACCACGCCAACGAGGCCATCCACCGCTTCATCATCTAGGCGTCGGCCCGAGGTGGCGGCCGGGCCGATCACGCCCGGCCCGAATCGCTTCCGGATCCGGTCGGCGGCCGACTCCGCCACCAGACGCGCCTGCCGCGCGGCATCGAGGCTGAGCTGCTCGGCGACCAGGCCGGCGTCGACCAGGTCCTCGCCGCGCAGCCCGAGTCCGGTCAGCCGGCCCCGCTGGAGCCCCGCCGCGTCCATCACCTGGTAGGCGAGCAGACGCAGATCGTCCTCGTGCGCGGACGGCTCGGTCAGACGGCGCGTCTTCTCCCACCTCGGTCCGCCGGCGAACGACAACGTGAGCGTGAGGGCGCGGGCAGCCTGCCCGCGGCAGCGCAGCTCGGCACCCAGCTGCACGACCAGACCGAGCAGAGCCGCACGGGCAGCGGCGCCGTCGTGGACGTCGCGGGGGAAGCGGTGGCGAACGGCCGCTGAGGCGGGCTGGAGGCGTGGGGTGACGGTGCGGGGATCGATACCGCGTGCCCGGTCGACGGCCATGCGGCCGGTCTTCCCCCCCAGCATCCGCTGGACCGTGGCCGGCGGGAGCGCGGCGAGCAGGCCGACGCGGTCGATGCCGTAGCGCTTCAAGGTGGCCGCGTGGCGGGGGCCGATCCCGTGCAGTTCCTCCACCGGGAGCAGAGCGAGCCAGTCGGTGACATCGGCCGCATCGATGGCGAGGACGCCGCCCGGGTGCGGGACCTGTGCGGAGGCGGTCGTGGCGACGGTGACGGTCGGGCCTATGCCGACGCGCACGTCGATACCGAGGTGGGAAACCGTCCGCAGCCGCAGCACGTCCCCGAGGTGGGCCGCGGTGGCGCCGTGGTAGCGCAGCGCACCCCGCAGCTCCACCAGCGCCGCGGACGGGGGCAGCGCCTGGACGACCGAGAACAGCTCCCCGAGCAGCTCCAGCACCTCCCGGTAGGTGTCCCCGGCCATCCGGTCCGGACAGCGCACATGCATCACGCACGACCCTGCCGGCCGCGATACGGCACCTGCGGTCATCACACCCACCTCCCACGCACCACCCCACGTTATCGAACTAGTATTCGAGCAAGCGAGTGCGCGCACCCCGACCCACGAATCTGGATCACGAGATGTCCGACGACCTGCCTCCCGACCTGGAACGTCTGACCACTCTGCGCACCTGGCACGCCAGGTGTCTGGACCGCATCGACCGCAGGATCGCCTACATCCAGAAGCGGCGGACCGAAGAAGAACGCGGACGCCGCAGCCGGCCGCAGCCGCCGGACTGGGGCGTCGAACTCAGCAGAGCCACCGGCGAGCCACTCCAGGTCCACGACGGCGAGTGCGGCATGAAGGGCAAACGGCACCGCGCAATCAGCCGCGACGAAGCCCGCCGGCTCCTCACCACGGACGGAGTGCCCGCGTGCCCGTTCTGCCACCCCGACACCCAGCTGCACATCATCGCGTAGCCGACACCGCCTCTCCCCCAGGCCCCCGCCACCACACCCTCAGTCCGGCTGTAGGTTCGCATTTCCAGTGTCCCTTTTTCATTGACCGTGGGCCTTGTCCGGTCCAAGGGACGCCGCGGTGAGACGAGCTCCCGTCTGATCGTTCACTCGTCGTAGTGCTGATCCCGGTCGCGAGTCGTGTCCTGGACCCGGACGACGTGACCGAAGAGCGTGAGACCCGGCCAAAGGTCGTCGAGGTGCTGGGTGAGCCCGCGTTCGACGCGGAGCACAACGCGGGATCAGCTGCCGGCCTCGTCGAACTGCTGCGGTGACCGCGCGCGAGCGGTATCGCGTATTTACCTCCGAGAGAATTGGTTCGACGTCGTGGCTGCCGCAGACTCCGAGTCATGACCAGTTACCAGATCCACACCGCCGACACTGCGTCCGAAGCCGCGAAGGAGCCGCTGACGGTCTTGCAGGGGCATTCGGGTTCGTTCCGGCCGCGGCCGGGCTCATGGCGAACTCGCCGGCGTTGTTGAACACCTTCTTCTCCGCGTTCGGGCACTTCCGGGGTCGCGGAACGTTCCGGCCGGAGGAACGGCAGGTCCTGCTGCTGTCCAACGCGGTCGCCAACGGCAGCGAATGGGCGGTCGCGTTCCACACGCTGGAGGCGCTCGCGGACGGGGTCGAACCGGCCGTGGTCGAGGCCCTGCGCCGCGGCGATCTTCCCACCGACTCGCGGATGGCGGCGCTGTCGGCGCTCACCCGCGCGTTCATCGACAAGCGGGGCTGGCTCGTTGAGGCGGACGTGGCCGCGTTCACGGCGGCCGGCTTCACCGAGGAGCAACTGTTCGAAGTGATCACCGGGGTGGCGATCTCCGCGATGACGAATTACACCGCCAACGTCGCCCGGCCACCGCTGGAGGCGGCGGTGCAGCCGCACGCGTGGACTGCGGGATACTCGAGTGGTGTCTGAGGTCGGTCCGCTGTTGAAACACTGGAGGAGCGCCCGGCGGTTGAGCCAGCTGGCTCTGGCCGCCGAGGCCGCGGTGTCGATCCGTCATCTGTGTTTCCTCGAGACCGGCCGCGCGAACCCCAGCCGGGCCATGGTCCTGAAGCTCGCCGAGGTGCTCGACGTACCCCTGCGCGAACGCAACACCCTGCTGCTCAAGGCCGGGTTCGCGCCCGAATACCCGGAGTCCGAACTGGACGCGCCGTCGCTCGCCGCCGTCCGCGACGCGCTCGACACCATCCTGACGCAGCAGGAGCCCTTCCCAGCCCTGGTGATGGACCGGAGCTGGGACATCCGGCACACGAACGCTGCCGCCCGCCGCTTCTTCGCTTTCCTCCAGGACGGGCAGGCGAAGACAGCTCCTGGACCGGCGAACGTGCTGCGCCGGATGTTCCACCCCGACGGCGTCCGCCGGCACGTGGCGAACTGGCCGGACGTTGCCGAGGCGCTGGTCCGGCGCGCGCGGCGGGAGGCGATCGGGGGTGTCGCCGACGAGCGCGCCCAGCGGATCCTCGACGAGGTGCTGGACTACCCAGGGGTGCCGGCCTCGCTGCGGTCGCTCGACGCGGCCACGCCGGTGCTGCCGATCGTGCCGATCCGGTACGTGCACGGTGGCCGGCGGTTCGACTTCTTCTCCACCGTGACGACGCTCGGGACACCGCAGGACGTGACGCTGCAGGAGTTGCGCATCGAGTGCTTCTTCCCGATGAACGACGAAACTCGATTGCACGCGCGTCAACTCGCCGAGGCAGCGCAGCTCTGACTCAGCGGCGCGGTCAATGCGCTCGACCACCTGGTGCACCGACACCGGCGAGGGCTTGGAGCGCAGGGGCCAACGGGGAGGCGGCCTCGTCGGCCGCGAGAACGACCTCGGCCACCACTGCGGGCAGCTGTTCCGAGCCGGCCAACAGGGCTTCTCGGTGCTCCGTTGCACTTGGTCGACGTCACTGCGGACGCTCAGGCCAAGACCATCACAGGGGAAGATGTGACGCGGGTCTTTCTCCGCACAGCTCTATGACTTGGCTCGGATCGGGGCGGACCCCTCCGGGGCGTGGGCCGGGCAGTGCAAAAGGACAAGATCGTGAGACAGAAGTGCCGTGTCCCTCGAATGAGACGGCGAATAAAGCCCATTTCGTCACGATGGAACAGGACATTCCGATTGCGGGCCTACACCGGCGCGACACCGCCGGGAGCGGGCAGGAGATGATGCCGCGAGGCATCCCGGGGCTCTGCTCGAACAGCAGTACCGTCGGGCTGTGGCAGCCTCGTACGACTTTCCCCAGGACCTGATCGACGCGCAGGACGAACTCCGTCAGGTCCGCGCCGATCTGCAGGCGCTCTTCCAGAAGGTGCCGTGGTCGGCCGAACCGCTGGACGCGTGGGAGAGGCACGAGAACGCCTGGCGGCCCGCCTCGCGCCCCGCTTCCCCCCGGCTGGAGTCCCGATGACGCCGCGGAGGTAGCCCGGCTGCGGGCGCGGGAAGTCGAGCTCGCCGGAGTGATCGTCACGCACACGCACTGGAGCGAGGTCTCCCCAGCCGAGATCCTCGCGGCCCGTGACGCCCTCAAGCACCACCACGAGCACCAGGTGGAGGCACCGGCCGGCTAGCCGGTGCACACCGACGGC
Organism: Streptomyces sp. NBC_01261; assembly: GCF_036226385.1. Taxonomy (NCBI): domain Bacteria; kingdom Bacillati; phylum Actinomycetota; class Actinomycetes; order Kitasatosporales; family Streptomycetaceae; genus Streptomyces; species Streptomyces sp. NBC_01261. The sequence continues at coordinate 11,475,387 of NZ_CP108463.1, read as the reverse complement.
GCGGCGCTCAGGCTGTCACGAACGCTGCCCCTGTCATGTCATCGTGCGTGCGGCCGTCCGGATGCCGCCGTGGCTTCGTAGGCTGACCCGTGTGACGGATCAACTGCAGGGCCTGGCCGGTGAGCTGGCGGACGACTACGTACACGGCCGGTGGCGCCCGGAGGCCACCGAGGACCACCGCGCCCGCATCCTGTCCGCACAGGCGAGCACCGCCGGCGGCCTGGACGGCCTCGCCGCCGGCGGCGTGCTGACAGCCGCGTCCATCGAGCAGATGCTGCGCCCGCATCCGGAGCTCGGCTCCTGGCGGCTGGCCCCGGTCCTGCGCGCCTACCCGGACGGCAGCCCCGAAGCCCAGGCACTCGTGCGCGACCTGCTGGACGCGATCGCCGTCACCGGTTTCCCGCTGCTCCCGCCCCGCCCGCTGCGCTACATCGAAGCCCCCGCCCCGTACGACGGAAGTGCTCCGTCGGTGTTCCTGGGCGGCGGCATCACCGGCTGCCCCGACTGGCAGCGGCGCGCCGTACTCCAACTCGACGCGATCGGCTCCCCCGCCGTCGCCCTCAACCCCCGCCGCGCCTCCTTCCCCCTCGGGCAGCCGGACGCGACCCGCGAACAGACCACCTGGGAGTACCACCACCTCCGCCTCGCCGACGTGATCCTGTTCTGGTTCTGCGCGGAAGCCGTCCAGCCGATCGCCCTGTACGAACTCGGAGCCCACGCCGCCCGCGGCACCCGCCTCGCCGTCGGCACACACCCCGGCTACCCGCGCCGCCGGGACGTCCTGGAGCAACTGCGGCTGGCCCGCCCCGAGGTGAGCGTCCACGACTCCCTCCACGCCACGGTCCGCGCGGCCGCCGCACTCCTACCCGCCACCCCCACCACCCGCACCTGACCCCCGACCGGGCACACGGCCGACTCCGTCATGGCGTGTACCCGGTCGGGTGACGTCCCCGCCAGGGCGCAACCCCGGCCCGTGCCGGGCCGTCATCCAGGGCATGAGGCCGATCCTGAGCACACACGTCGCGGAGCCCGGGCTGGCCGTTGTCGACGTCATCGCCGCCGATGACCAGACCGCGTTCGCAGTCCAGGAACTGCTCGCCGGGCGGTGGGCGACCGCGGAGGCGGACCGTACCACACGGGAGCCCGGCGAACCCGGGGTACGCCTGCGGCTCTTCCTGGACATTCGCCAGGAAGCCGGAGCGTAGCGGCAGACCGTACGCGGGTCTTCCTCATGCCGGGCGGCGGGACGGCTCATAGGCTGGTGTAGGTTCTGGCCGCTCGTGTCGTAGAACATCGCCCTGACCAGCAGGTTCCGGATTTGTCCCAGAGTGAGTCCCGACACCCTTGTCTCAACTCTTATGCCATTTCCTCAGGGCGGTGTCGGGGCTGTGCTGGAAGCTAGCGACGTGCAGCTCCCCTACGTCTACCGCGTCACCAAGTACGACCCCGCCGACCGTGACGAACACGGGTACTACACCGGCACCGAGGACACCGTCAGCGATCACGGCGGGATCGAGGCGGCCTATCTTCAGGCGGTCGCCTCTTTCGCCGGGGACACCGGCATCAGTCAACTGGCGATACGTGAACCGCAGGTTCCGTCGCTCACGTACCTCGGCGTTGACCCGCCGGCGGACGGCTTTGGGTTGGACGGACTCTTCCCAGTCGGTGCGTCCGGCTTCCACGACGGGGCTGAGGTGTCGCTCGATGTCGGGCTGGAGCTGGTGCGGGTCATGCTGCGCGGCAACGGCGCTTGGTGCCGGCTGGAGGCAGAGGACACTTTCGCGGTCCACGTGGGATGGGACCAGTACCTCTACATCGGCAGTTGTCGGCCCTGCGAGGAGGCGCTGGCCCGAGCGCGCGTGCTGGGGTTGTTCCCGGAACGCCTGGAAGCCTCTCCGTACGACATGGTGAACGACGACGACGTTCAGCGGCCCGGCGACGACGATTTCTGGGCCGGCCTGCACTGGGCCGTCGCCGTCGGCCGCGCCGGACTTCTGGAAGAGACCTACGTCGAAGGCTCCTCACGCTGGCACCGCCTCGACCGCGACACCGTCGACACGGTTCTCGCGGGGCTCGCTCCGCGTGCCCGACTGGCGGTGTGGCCGGCCCTGTCCTCCGACATCGACGTCGTCCTCGGCTCACTTCCTGCCGAGGGGCTCGTCGAAGGCGTCTGGCAGGAGAAGGACGGCCGGATCGACAGCGCCGTCGTCGACGAGGACGAGTTCCCGGAACTGGCCGCCCGGATATCCGCTGCCGATGCTGCGGCACCCCTGTCCGTGTACGCCGAGGAACGTGCGCCTCTGTTCACCGCTGTCATGCCTGACAACGACGGAGTGGTACGGGCCCGCTGGCGGACCGAGCCGACGCCGAGCGACCTGAACTGGTCCTCCCTCAAGGCTCTCCACCGAGGTGACATCGTCACTGGCACGGTGACCCACATCGCCGACTTCGGCGTCACCTTCGTGGACATCGGCGGCGTCGAAGCGATGATCAATGTCCCCGAGCTGTCATGGCGACCTGTCGGCCACCCCTCCGATGTCGTCTCCGTCGGTCAGGAGATCACTGCCGAAATTCTCGACGTCGACCTCATCCGTGAACGCGTATCACTGTCCCTGAAGGCCCTGCACGATGATCCGATGCCGCTACTGACCCGGCAGATCGGCCAGACGATCGTCGGCCGCGTCACCAAACTCGTACCCATCGGCGCCTTCGTACGCATTGAAGAAGTGGAGAACGGACTCGAAGGGCTGGTGCACAACTCCGAACTGGCTGCCGGTTACTCAGACAGCATCCAGGTTGGTGACGCCCTACCAGTCAGGATCCTGGACATCGACCCGATGCGACGTCGTATCACCCTCTCGCACCGGCAAGCTGCCCCAGAGCTCTAACCGGGCCGTGCTGCTGCTCAGGGTTCCCGGACAGAACCTGCCGCCCAGCCAGTCTCACGGCGATGTCGTATCCGACATCCGTCCGACACTGCCCGCGAGATTTCGACACGGGGAAAGAGGCGCTCCACAGCGGGCGCATCGCAGTTGTCCTTCGACAACGAAGTTAGTCGTGTGCAGCTCGCTGACCTGGGCCGACTAGGTTGGATGTCGACGAGTCTGCTCGTGCTGATGCCGTTCGAGTGGCTACGGTGACGCCACCGATGGCTCCTTGCTCCCTCCAAGGGCAACTGCCCCGCCCACCGGGGCGGCCGACCGTGCTACGCACCTCGCGCGGGGTGCGGCTCGCGAGGCCACGGCGGTGAAGCCGCGCGTGAAGGCGACCTTGGTGACGCTTCGGTCTGCTGCGGACACCCACGGGGTCGCCGGGTGCGGCTTACCCGTTCTTGTCCTGCCTCACCGCTGCGGGGTGGAGTCACGTTGGTTCCGCGGAGAACAGGGGCTCTGGTCAGTCCCGGAAGCAGCCGCTAATCTCGTTGCGGCCGTGAAGGCAGTGGGTTAGACGCGGCGGCGACGGGGGCTTGTGAGAAGTGACGCTGAATACCGACGGCCCGACGGCGGCTGACCAGCTTCGTTCGCTGCACGCCTGGTTGACGGATGCCGACGAGTTGAGAGGCCGAGTCGGCTGCAAGGAGCGCCCGCCTGAGAAGGGCACGCTCGGTCCTTTGCTGGAGGCGCTGACGGTGGCGCTCGGTCCCGGTGCCGCGGCGACCGCGCTGGCCACGACCGTCATCGCCTGGTTGCGTACCCGGCGCAGTGAGATACGCATCAAGGTGACGCTCCCGGACCGCCGTTCGCTGGAACTCTCCGCCAAGAACGTGGCCGATCTCGACGCGGCAGCCCTGCGACAACAGGTGGCCGACGTCGCGGACCTGCTCGGTGGGCAGGACCGGCAGGGAGAGGCGACCTTGGAGATCGCCCCGCCCGAGCGCCGAGAGGACCCATGACCGATCTGGGCGGCGCGGGCGTACAGGTTCTACTGATCGCCACTGCGACGCATCAGGACGGCGGGCTGCCCTCAGTACCCTCGGTCGCCGGCAGCTTCAGAGATCTGCGGACGGCTCTGGTTGAGCGGTGCGGGGTGCGCCCGGAACAGGTGACGGCGGTGCTCGACCCGACTGACGCCCAGAGCATGGCCCTTGCCGTGGCCGGGGTGACGGAGCGGGCCGACACCGTTCTGCTGATCTACTTCATCGGGCACGGTCTGCTCACCCCGAGCGAGGATCTCTATCTGGCCGCCGGCAACACCGCGGAGCTCTCTCCCGGCATGGCCGAGTACCAGGCGTACTCCTTCGCCGCGCTGCGGGAGGCGGTGCTGGCGAGCCGGGCGACGTCCAAAGTCGTCGTGCTCGACTGCTGTTTCTCCGGGCGGGCGTCCCTCGGCGGCACCTCCATGGTCACCGCTTTCAACGCGGCACCGGGGAACGGGATGTATCTCCTCGGGTCGGCGGAGCTGCTGGCCCGTGCTCCGGAGGACACCGAACACACCACGTTCACCGGAGCGTTCCTGGACCTGTTGGAGCGCGGTGACGCCGAAGGGCGGCAGTCGCTGACTCTGGACGCGGTCTACTACGCCCTGGACCGGAAGCTGAGGGACGGACAGCAACCCGTACCCCGGCGGGTGAGCGGAGATCTCTCCGGCAATCTCGTCATCGCGCCGAACCCGGCTTTCGGGACCCGCGCCTCCGCACCGGAACGGCAGCCGCCCGCCGACAGCGTCTGCCCCTACCCGGGGCTCGGCCCCTTCACGGTGGACCGGGCCGATGTCTTCGCCGGGCGAACCACGATGACCGACCGCTTGGTGAAAGCGACGGCGGCGGCCTCCGGCGGAAGCGGTCTCCTGATTCTCGTCGGGGCGTCAGGCTCCGGAAAGACCTCCCTGCTCAACGCCGGTCTGCTGGCCGGACTGCGCACCCACGGATTACCCGGCCTGCCCGGGTCGACCGGCTGGCCCAGTCGGCGTCTGACCCCCGGCAGGAACCCGCTCCGGAATCTCGCCGACGCCCTCGCGCCCGAGTCGTCCGACACCGCACGGTCGCTGCTCGCGGACGGCCACGCGGCCGAACTCGTGGACCCGCTGCTGGACCGCCCGGGACAACGGCTGGTCATGGTCGTCGACCAGCTGGAGGAGCTGTTCACCCTCGGTGCGGACCCGGAGGAACAGACGGCGTTCCTGCGGGCGGTGACCGCACTGGCACGGCCCGGAGAAGGCCGCGAGCCGCGAGCCCTGGTCGTCTTCGCACTGCGGGCCGATTTCTACGCCCAGGCAGTCGCGCACCCCGAACTGCGGACCGTCCTGAGCGAGAGTCAACTGCTCGTCGATCCGATGGACGCCGACGAACTCCGCGCCTCGATCGAGGAACCGGCGGCCACCGCGCAGTTGAAACTCGATGACAAGCTGACCCCCCTCATCCTGAAGGAGCTGGGCAGAGCGATCGGCGGACGGGCCCCCGCAGAGGCGCTGCCCCTCCTGTCCCACGTGCTGCAGGAGACGTGGAAGGAGCGCGAGGGCCTACGGCTCACAGTCTCCGGTTACCTCGCCACCGGCGGTATCACGAAGGCCGTAGCGACCACCGCCGACAACGTCTACGGTCGGCTCAGCACGGCGGGTCAGGAGGCCGTGCGACTCATGTTGCCCCGGCTGGTCAAGGTGAGCGCGGACACCGCCGACACCGCGCAGCCCGTCGAATGGCCCGTGCTCCTGCACGGGGTGTCCGACAACGTGGTCGCACAGGGAGCGCTCAAGCGGTTCGGCGACGCTCGCCTGCTCACCCTCGACCGGGACACGGTCCGGATCAGCCACGAGGCACTGCTGGGCGCCTGGCCCCAGCTGAAGCAATGGGTCGACGAGGATCGCGACTTGCTGCGCGCCCGTCAGCAGCTCGCCTCCGACGCGGCGTCCTGGACGGAGTCCGAACGGGACCCCTCCCTGTTGTACCGAGGGAACCGGCTCCTCGCGATGCGGGAGCGCACGGCTGCCCCAGGCGCCCCACCACTCAGCTCGGAGTCCGCCGAGTTCATGGAGAGCTCCTGGCGCCAACGCACGCGCGACGGCCGCCGACGCCGTGCCGCGTTCACCTTCTTCGTCGTCCTGGCCCTGCTGGCGACGACCGGACTGGTCGGCGCCGGGATCTACTGGCGGCGGGCCAACCAGGCCCAACAGCGCGACCTCGCCCGGTACCTGGCCGCCGAGGCCGAGGGCCAGCGCGCACTCCACCCCGGCCTGGCCAAGCAACTCAGCCTGCTCTCCTACCGGATCAACCCCCAAGCCGGGCGCAGCGCCCTCCTCAACAGCCAGCGCTCCCCCGGAGTGATCAACGGCGACGATCCGGCCTACGACCTCTCCTACAGCGCGGACGGCCGGGTACTCGCCATCTCTACCGGCGACTCGATCGTGCTGCGCACCCGGAACGGCGACGGAAGGATTGGCGGCATCCTGGTCGGCCCGATCGCGGTGACCGCCGACGGCACCGTGCTCGCCGCGGCCACCTACGACCATGAAGGCTCCAACTCGGCGACCGTACGGTTGTGGGACATCTCCCACCCCGACCACCCGCAGAGGATGGCCGCGCCCACGACGTCGTACACGGTCACCGCGCTGGTCTTCGGTGCGGACGGGCACACCCTCTTCGCAGGTACGTCGGCGGGCGCGATCCTCCGCTGGGACACCGGTGATCCGACGGCACCGCACGCCCTGTCCGCGCTGCAGGGCCACAGCAAGCAGGTCGACTCCCTGACCTTTTCCCCCAAGCGTGGGCTGCTCGCCAGCGCGAGCACCGACGGGCGGGTACGGCTGTGGAAGACGACCGGCACCACACCCGTCGCCACGCTCCGTGCGGCGCCCTACACGTCCCCCTCGTTCGGACCCATACACCCTCTGCACCGACTCGCCTTCGACAGTACGGGCGGGCTACTGGCCGCACCGGCCGAGGAACCGAAGAAGAAGGACGTCCTCGCGTTCAGTGACGACCTGGCCCTGTGGACGCTCGACGACCCACGGGCTCCCCGGCAGGTCGTGGCGGCGGACAAAGGTGTGTCGAGCAGCTCCAGCAGATGCGACGAAGGTGTGACCTCGATGTCGTTCGCCTCGAAGAGTAAACGGATCGTCGCGAGCTGCGGCGCCAGCTGGAAGACCTGGATCTACACGTACGGAGCCGACGCGATCCTGCCAGCTGCCCAGAACACCGTCTCCGACTTGGACGGCGGAGTGGCCCTCTTCGTCCCCGGCAACGCCGAACAACTACTCAAGGCCACCGACCGAGGTGTCCAGGTCTGGGACCTCTCCAACGGCGCCCAGCCTGGGGCGGTGGGATTCCTAGCGCCGACACCCGGCACCGGAGGCCAGCTGTCCGTCGCGATGTCCGGGAAGAAGGTGCTCCTCGCCTACCAGGGCGCGGGCACGAACTGGCTGCGGGATCTCGATGTCCGACACCTGCAGTCCACCCTGTTGACGTCGACGAAAGCCCCAGACATGTTCACGGGACAGGACATCGCCCTCAGCCCGGACGGCAAGCTCCTCGCCGACACCGAGGCATACAAGCAGGGCAAGGAGACGCACGCCGATCTCTTTCTGCGCAGTACCGCCAGCCCGAAAGAGAAGCTGGGCATGATCGAGGTGAACAACGGTGTCGGGGCACTGGCCTTCAGCCCGACCAAGCCCCTCCTCGCCGTCTCCGACTCCAACGGCAATGTGGCCAGCAACACCAAGCCCCAGGTCGTCCGGCTCTACGACATCGCCGACCCCCGGCATCCGCGGCGCCTCTCCACGATCGAGACGACCGGGTACGAAGTCGCCTTCTCCCCGGACAGCAAATCACTGGTCATCAGCGGGCCTGCCGAAGCCTCCACAAACGCGCCCCGTCCGACCGCAGGCCCACTGGTGCACAGTTGGGACGTCACCGATCCCACGCACCCGTCCGCGTCATGGTCGATGCGCCTGCCCACCGGCACCAACTACACCTATTTCGCGTTCCGGCCGGACGGGAAACTCTTCGCGCTCTACGACGGGACCGGAACCCTCCAGTTGCAACACGTCCGCCGCGACCACCTTGTCGGTACTCCGGTCAAGGTGTCCCTCGGCCAGTCCGACGGCCCGCTGGCCTTCAGCACCGACGGGACCCGCCTCGCGCTGATAGCGACCAACGCGGACAACGAGGCGCGCCCCGAGATCTGGGACGTGAGCGACCCGGATTCACCCACCCGACAGTTCAACATGCCGACCGCATCGGGCTTCTCCTCCCTGGCATTCACTCCCGACGGCAAGACCCTCGCCGTTGCCCGCGACTCCGCAGGCATCGACCTGTGGGATGCCGACCCGCAGCGCGTCATCACCGACCTCTGCAACGCGGTCGGCGACCCCATCTCCAAGCAGGACTGGAAGAAATACCTGCCTGACCGCCCCTACCAACCGCCATGCCAATGACGTAGATCACTGCATTTCCAGTTCGACTGTCATCAATACAGTGCCGCCCTGCGCGCACTGAACGCAGTAATCCCACTCCGATGGGATGTGATCCCCACACCGGTCAGCGCGACTGGACACGAAAGGGTGATGGCGGATAACGGCCGTATCGGAACCGCCTCCTCGAACCTGGCCGTCGCACAGTTCAGCTGGGGACGCCGCCGACGCGTGCCTGCGGCATCCCCGCACGACACATCGTCGTACGGTACCGCCCAGTCCGCTCCAGCCGGTATGGCCATACAACAACCTCCAGCGTGCTCACCCCGCACGACTAGGTTCACTGTCACAAAAGCCGAAACGGCTTAGTTCGTTGCCAAACACCCCGATTGGATATGTAGGATCTGGCCGCCCATGGCACAGGCAGCGCTCGCTGAACTGTGCCTCTTTCGCTGTCTGCGGACGATTTCAGCAGCTTCGCCTCGCCGGTGCGTCATTTCCACGGTTCTGGGCCTCCATCCGGAATCGGCTGGGACGCACGCATAGTCGGTTCTGCATGTTCCGCCAGGTGTCCCGGAGGCACGCCTCCGGGACATGGATGCAGCTGTTGGTCCTGGCTGCTAGCGCAGTTGGTCCAGGAGCCAAGTGGTGACGGCCCGGGCAATCCCGGAGACGGTGCCGTTAAGAGCGGTGCGGGCCAGGGCCAGTCGCTCGCGGTGTGTCAGGTGGTTGGTGGGCATGGGAGCCTCCGCGGATACGTGGGCTGGATGGGTGGGCAGCCGGCCGGCTTGTTGTCCACCTTCAAGGCCCCTCGAAGATCCACTCCGAGTTGCGACAAGCTCTCAACGGGCAGCGGCGTTTGTGCTGTTCATGCTCTCTGCCGGCCGAGGTCCGGAGATGATGGTGCGATGAGCGGCGACGCGGGGTGCGGTCCGGGCAGACGTCTAAAGAGGCTGACTCGGGCCGTGGTCGGACCGGGCCCATTACGTGAGTTGAAAGATCTGCTCTTCGAGGTCTACACGGCGGCCGATGAGCCGAGTCTGGATGAGATCGCCGCGGCCATAGGAAGAGACGACACTCTGATCGGGTCCCCGGGGCGGGACACGATCCGGCGGTGCATCAGCGAGCCAGGTGTTCCCGCCCGGCAGAGCGACGCCGTGGCTGTCGCCGTTGTTCTCGCGGGCCGAGCAGGCTGGGATGCCGACGGCATTGCCTGCCGGGTCGCCGAACTGTGGGTCAAGGCCCGGTTAGTGGTACAGCCGGGTGAGCCGCTGGCCGAGATGACCGACCCTTTCGCGCTGGAGGTCCACCACGCCATCAACACCGAGTCGCTGAGTACCGGCCCGGGGCTGCCCCTCTTGCCGGTCTACGTGGAGCGGGATCACGACGCCCGACTGCGTGCCCTCGTCGAGGAGGCCAGAAGCGGGGGGAGCCGGCTCGTCATGCTGACGGGCGGGTCCTCCACCGGTAAGACCCGCGCCTGCTGGGAAGCGTTGCGCCATCTCCCTGACGGGTGGAGGGTATGGCACCCGTTTGACCCCACCCGTCCGGAAGCCGCCCTTGCGGCGATCGAACAGCTCGCGCCCCACACAGTGGTCTGGCTCAACGAAGCACAGCACTACCTGCTGACCACCTCCGACCTCGGTGAACGCCTTGCGGCGAAGCTGCGCACCCTGCTGGCCGACCCGGGCCGCGCACCCGTCCTGGTCTTGGGCACCGTATGGCCCGAATACTGGCGCACCCTCACACTTCAGCCTGAACCCGGCTGCGAGGACCCGCACGCCCAGAGCCGCGCATTGCTGGCTGGCCACGACCTGCCTGTCCCGCTGGCCTTCAGTGAAACCGACCTCCGTGCCCTGGCCCGCCGCGCGGGGGAGGATCCGCGCCTGGCTTACGCCGCCGCCCACGCCGAGAACGGCGCCATCACTCAGTACTTGGCAGGGGCTCCGGCTCTCCTGGAGCGATACCGCACCGCACCAGACGGCGCACGGGCGCTGGTCGAGGCCGCCATGGACGCCCGCCGCCTCGGCCATGGCCCCGCCCTTCCACTGGCCCTGCTCGAATCAGCCGCTGCGGGCTACCTCGGCAACTGAAGTTTGCCCGTGATCTCGGACACTCGATGGTTATGCCGCGAGGGTGTGTTGATGCCGCTGTCTGGTCTCGGCTGGGGTGAGGTAGCCGAAGGTCTTGTGCTTGCGCAGGCGGCGGCGGTTGTAGAAAGTCTCGACGAAGTTGAAGACCTCGGCGCGGGCGGTGGCCCGGTCGGGCCAGATTCTCGTGCCGATTTCCTCTTTGAGTAGGGCCCAGAAACTTTCCGCGGCGGCGTTGTCGAAGCATGATCCGGTGCGTCCGCAGCTCTGCCGCAGCCCCAACTCGCGGATGTGGTCACGGAATTGGGCCGATGTGTACTCGCTTCCGCGATCACTGTGTATGACGCAGCCGGGTTTCAGACCGGCTCGGCCGTGGGCCATGTTGAGGGCATCCACGACGAGTTCGGCCCGGTGATGGTCGGCCATGGCATAGCCGACGACCTCGCGGGTGGCCAGGTCCAGCCAGCAGGCGAGGTAGAGCCAGCCCTCGGCCGTCGGAAGGAAAGTGATGTCTCCGACCAGCTTCGTGCCGGGGATGCCGGCGTGGAAGTCGCGGCCGATCAGGTCCGGAGCCGGCCTGGCCTTCTTGTCCGGCCGTGTCAGCGACCGGCGACGGCGACGGTGGGCGCCCTGGATGCCGTGCTCACGCATCAGGCGGGCGACGCGCTTGTGGTTCACAGGCCGTCCCAGACGCCGCAGTTCGGCATGGACGCGCGGGACGCCGTAGGTTCCACGGGAGGCGAGGTGGATGACGGTGATCTCGTGGGTCAGGGCCGCGTCGGCGGCCTGGCGGGCGGCGCGGGTCTTCTGCGCGGCGAGCCAGGCGTAGAAAGAGGAGCGGGCCACCTTCAGCAGCCTGCAGAGGAAAGCGACGCCGTGGGTGGTCTTCTCCGCCTCGATGAACGCGTACGTATCGTTCACCGATCGCTCTCTTTCGCGAAGAAGACCGCGGCTTTTCGCAGGACCTCGATCGTCTTTGCCTGCTCGGCGTTCTGCCTGCGCAGCCGCCTGAGCTCCTCGCGCTCCTGCGTGGTGAGTTCGCCAGGGCGGCCCCCGCCCTGGTCTGCCTTGGCCTTGCGGTACCAGCCGCGCAGGGACTCCGAGCTGATGCCGAGTTCCCGGGCGATGGCGGTGACCGTCTTGCCCGAGGAGTCGACGAGCGCGATCGCGTCCCGCTTGAACTCCTCTGTGTACCGCTTCGTGTACTTGCTTCCCACCTGGTGCTACTTCCTCTGGAACCTCAGGTCCCAGTCTCCAGGTGTCCACGATCAAGGGGAAGCTTCAGTCAGTACGCGGGCTCAACTGCTGGACACTCCTGCGCATGTACTCCACACCTCCTTGTCGACAGCGCCGGTCCAAACAACGTGGACGGCGGGGCGAACCTAGCTGGTCCGTCGGGTCCTCGGCAAAGGGTTAATGAAAGGCCGGTGTGAGCGTGTGGTCACAGCCACTCGTTGATGGCCGCGACGAGGACGGTTGCCTCATAGCGGACCGCGAGCTTGTCGTAGCGGGTAGCCACGGCACGGTGCCTTTTGAGGCGATTAATGCCGCACTCGACCGTGTGCCGAGCCTTGTAGTCCTCGGTATCGAACTTGGGCGGCCGGCCGCCGCGAAAGCCGAGCTTCTTGCGGTTGCGGACCTGGTCGGCCTTGTCCGGGATGGTGCAGCGAATGCCGCGTTTGCGCAGGTAGGCGCGGTTCTTTCGGGAGGCGTATGCCTTGTCGGCGCGGACCCGGTTGGGCCGGGTCCGCGGTCGGCCCGAACCCGTGCGGGCGACGCGGGCCGGGTGGGCAGCTCGGTGGTTGCGGCCCGTCTTCGTCACGCCGCAGGCGCCACCGAGAAGCTCATGACACCCTCGGCAGTCTTCGTCGCCGGCCGGCCAGTACATGTCCGTCAGCCGGGCGAAGACCACCGGTGTCGCGTCGTCATCGCGCGTCTTCATGCCGCGCTCAACGACCCGCACCACCACCGGCAACGCTCCACTCCACCATCGTGATCGCGTCGTCACCACGCTGTGAGCCCAGCACCATCCGGCATCGGAAAGCCAAGATCGATGTCAGGACAGGACGGCGGCCACGGTACGTGCCGTGCGGATGGGGCGCACCAGATTCCCTCTCGAAGATCACAAACAGGTCGTGATCTTCGTGGCGGTGCCGGCCGCCGCGCCCGGTGTTTTGTCCCGGCTCACCCGCTCAGACGGTAAGTCACACAAGCGCGCCGGGCCCGGGCACAAGCGGTCCGATGGCAGCCGGCCTGGCAGACTGAACGGCGAACCAGCACGTCAGGAGGACACCATGCCCGAGCAGCACGCCGCTCAGCCCCACGACTCGGTGGCGCAGCGGGCCGCACGCGTCCTGGACCGGTGTGTCATCGGACCGGTGGATGTCCCCGAGCACATGCGCCCGGCGCTGCTGAGGGTGGGGGTCCCTGTTCGCGACCCGAGTGAAGACGACGGCGAGGCGGCGACCGGCGTCATGCTCGCGCTGGGCACCGGGGCCGGCGGGTGCTGCCGTGCGGGTCATCTGGCGCCAGCACCACTCCACCGGCGGGGTGGGCGAGGTGTGGCGCACGCAGCAGGGCGCGATGCACACCGCGCTCCGCACGATCCTCACCGCGCAGGGTTACTGGATGAGCGACGACACCGGTGACGCGCCGGTCGTCTTCGGCCCCCACCGTCCCCCGTCCTGAGTTACGAGGAGCCCCGAACGGGCGCGGATCAGCAATGCGCCCTGCGAGGCTTGATCCCTGCCTCGTTGCTGCCCGGATTCGCGCGATGGTTGAGATCGGGAAATGGGCGGGAGAGCACAACAGAATGCTCTCGAGCGGGGGCTGCGTGAGGAGCTGTCGGAGGTCGGCCACCGCGCGGTTCAATGGCGGCCATGATGCGTAGAACGTCATCCACCGCCGTCGCCGTTGTCGTCGCTGTCGTGTTCGCCGCTCTCACGTCGTGTTCTTCGGATTCTTCGGACCGGCCATCCGCCGAGGGGCGGCCCAGTGGGTCCGGCTCCGGGACACCGGCACCGGACCCCAGGCCGACTCCCACGGAGACTGCCACGCCGTCGCCCTCGCCGACCGGGCCGTGCGCTGACGGGGCTTGTGAGATCAAGGTCGCCGTGGGGGACGTCGTGACAGTGCCGGAAAAGTACGGCCTTGGGCCGATCAAGGTGACTGCGATCACTAGCGGCGAGGTGGAGATGGTCGCGCCGCTGACGGGGTCGGGCTTCAGCGTTTCGGGCTGTTCCGGTGGCGGCGGCGTGTCCTCGGAGGGCAGCGGCGGCGTCGGGCTCAGCTGCGGAGAGGGACCCGCCGCGACCATCAACAATGCCATGAGCCTGAAGGTCGTCGAGATCCTCGACACCGCCGCCGTCCTCCGTATCGGACCCGTTGGGTGACGCACGGCTCGGCCCTTGGGGCAGGGTTCCGTACAAGGGCGCCTGTCCCGCGGAGAGACGAACCGACGAAATGCGCCTTTTGGAGTTGAGCATTGTCACCGAAGGTTGGTCACCAGTAGCTTCGAGCAATCAATGTTCGAGCGATGGGGAATACGGGGCCCGGGGTGGCACTGCTGGACACGCTGGTGACAACGGGCGCCGGGGCGCTGTCCGCCACGATCGGCGTCCTGGTCGGGGGCATCGTCACGCACCGGGCCCAGGACCGTCAGTGGCTGCGGGACAAGCAGTTGCTCGCCTACCAGGAACTGATCAGCCACTACGCGAAGTTCACGATGGTCATCAGCCGAGCCCACGCCGACCGCCGGGGTTGGGACTACGACTGGAGCGAGTGGAGCGCGGCCCTGACCCGTGCCAGTCTGGTTGCCCCCGCGGCTGTCGCGGTGGAGATCGACAACTTCGGCAAGGCCATCGGGGAATTCCTCGACCAGGCGGCCCGTGACCCGGCACGCGACCCGACGCGTGCCCCGTTGACCAAGGAGGAGTTCGCCCGAGCCAACAGGGCGCCCGCCCAAGCACAGGTGCGGTTGGTCAACTCCATACGACGCTCACTGAGCAAAGATCAAAAGGCGCTGCCCTTCTGGATAGGCGGATCACTCGCGGGCAGTCCCGACGACACCTGATAGACGAGGCACGGCCCGGAAAGCCCATCCACGGCCCAGGAGGATGGCGCGTCCGAGGCGGAGCAGAAGGCCGCGAAGACGGCCGCGCTGGAGGCGCGCACCGTCGCGGGCGAGGCCCTGACCGAGCTCCAACTGCTGACCGACGACGTGCGGGTCCTGGCGCTCGCCGACCGGATCGTCGACGTCACCTTCACCCTGCACGAGGCCGCGGACCGCGTCGAACGCGACCGTCGCTTCGACCTCTGGCATTAACGCTCCGACGTGGGCTCTGGCACAGATCTTGGGGAGCGGTCGCGGAGCGTCACCAGGTCTCCCGTCTCAAGCGATCTGATCCCGGGGCGGGGAAGCTGCGTCGGCTGTATCCCCGCGCTCAGAGCCAGGGAGCCTCGCCCGATGCGTTGTCGCTGGTGGATGCAATGATCGCCGTTGCTGGCGTGAGCACGCTGGTTTCACGACTCGGGGATGGCTCATATGGACACGTGGCAGGAGCTTTCAGCGCTGGTGGAGGAGCGGCTGAAGGCCATCTCGTCTGGGGAACGCGGCGTGTTTGCTGCTGGTGTCGCGGAACGGCTCATGAGCTGGCACGAGGGAGTGCCCGCGGACGAGCAGGCGCCGTTCACCGTGGGCCTTCGTCCCCTGTTGAACTCCGTGTGGGAGGGCGTTCTCGGTGACTCGGCGGCCTTCTCGGCGGTGAAACGGGGTGTCGCCGAGTACATGCTCAGCGAGTACTGCCACAACGACGGCCAGGACGGGCCCGATGATGCAGACGAGTCTGCCGCAGCGGCGACGCTGTATGCCGCGCACGCCTATCTGTTCGGCTGCCACGACTTCGCCAGCTGGACCAGTCGCCGGGCAGTGGAGGCCGTTGATCAACACCTTGAGTTCCTGGCCGAGCAGGAAGAGGACGACCTCGTCCCTGATTCGGACGAAGCGCTGACCTCTGAGTTGCAGCGGCAGCTGCGGGACCTCGACCTCATCGCCAACTACTCGAAAGATCTTCGCTATTCCAGCATGGGACTGACCATCGACACCTCGATCCGACTGCGCGTGGAGCTTCGAGCTCCTCTCTCCAGCCGGGCGTGAGTGTCCGAGAATCAGGAGTGGCTCGTCGCCCGCCTGGACCACGGCCACGACCTCACCGGGCCCGTGCTGATCCGCCATCTCGCCCTCGGTAGCTGTATCCATCATCCGCTCACCCCGCAACTCGATTGCGGTGGGCTGCTCATGCGTGAGACGGCGTGCGCCGTGCCGCCGAACAGTGGTTGCTGACGCTCCATCAAGTAGGTGCGGAGCTCCGCACTTTGGTGCGGTCGTCAGTGACGGTTCCGTTCATGCAAGCCGACGCACCGTTCTGGAAAGCGCTCGTGTTCGACGGGATCGACGAGGTGGATGTCGAGCAGGTAGCCACCGCCTTCGGGATGGTCGAGATCGTGGCCAGAGGCAGCAAGGCCGGTGCGGCCTGCCCGGACTGCGGCCACTATTCCGAGCGAGTGCACGGCTCCTATCAGCGCAGACTGCGGGATCTCCCGCTCGGCGAGCGGAGTGTCGTGATCCTGCTGAAGGTCAGGCGCTTCGTCTGTGACACGAGGGCCTGTCTTCGACGCACGTTCGTCGAGCCCTTCACACGGCTGACCTGCCCATACGGGCGTTTCACCACCCGGCTCGACCGCGTCTTGGAGCGTATTGGGCTCGCACTGGCCGGACGGGCCGGCGCGAAGCTGGCGGCCCAACTGGGCCTCGGTGCCGGGCGGATGACGCTCCTGCGCCGGGTGATGGCCCTGCCGGACCCGCAGTTCAACACGCCGCGGGTCCTTGGGGTCGACGACTTCGCCACCCGCCGCGGCCACTCGTACGCCACCGTGATCACGGACGGTGAACGGCACAACCCCATCGATGTGCTGCCCGGACGCGAAGCCGCACCGCTGGCGGCCTGGCTGAAGGCACATCCAGGAGTAGAAGTGATCTGCAGGGACCGTGCGGGCGCTTACCGGCGTTGGAGTCCGGGGCCGCAATGAGGCCGGGGTTTTAGCCGGCCTTGGCGGGTTTCCTCGGCCCGGGCCCGGGTGGCTGCCGGATGCAAGGAGCCGGTGCCGGAATTCGGACGGGCAGCCCCACCCTCAGGAGCGCCGCCACCAGGTCTTCCATGAAGGGGCGCATGTGCTCGGGGACTTCCACCGGTCCGATGACGCACTGTTCCAGGACGTGTGCTGCCCGCTGCGCCACCGCGTCCCGGGCGGGGTCCTGGTTGGCCATGTTGTGCTCCTGACGTGCCTGTTCTCGTCGTCCAGCTTGCCAGGCAGCTCGTCGGACAGCTCTGTCGACAGGCGGTCCCTCGTCGACCGCGTCGTGCTCGGCAACGGCGGCCGTTGCGGTGGGACAGAGGTCCGGCCCGCCGCAACGGGGGAATGCGGCGGGCCGATACTGGTCGTCACCCTGCCACAGCTGTGCACCTGTTGCACGGGTATGGGGTGAAACGCTTTTAGGCTTCTGTCCGGCGATGGTGCCGGGCGCGATCGGTGCGGTGCGGGGCCTCCCCCACCGCACCGGATGAGGGGTCACCGCCCCCCGGTCCAGGGCCCCAACTGTGTTCTGACCGGCGACAGCTGGTACTCCCCGAACGGCGTGCCGCGGGGGTGGTGACCGGTCAGCGCAGCGGGCTGCACATAGCAGAGGCCTCCCGTATGGCCGCGAGCGCGCCGGCCAGACGGGCCGACAAGCCGTGGCGGGCGCCGGAGATGAACGACAGCGCCGCGTCGAGGAGTTCAGCCTCCACGGCCGCGAACCCCTCCCCCGCCCCCGCAGAGACAGCCGGCGCCGCGGCCACGGCGGGGCCGGGCTGCAGGGTCAGGACGCAGTTGCCTCGGTGAGACTCCTTGCCGCGTCACGGGCCGCTTGCAGCCCGAGCCGGCGGACCTCGCCGAACGGCGGATACATGGAGTCGTGATCGATCCCCTCCCCTGCCAGGCACTTCAGGAGTTCGGGCTCCCACGCGGAGCTGACACGCAGCGTCCAGCCCGTCGCGGACCAGTTCATGTGCGGCTTCCCCTTGACGCTGTTGAGGAAGTTGACGCCCAGGGTCGAGATGTCGGGATACTGATCTCCCGGAACGTTGAGTCCGTCGGTCCGGTAGGACTGCCCGCCGTAGCGCCGGTTGAGGCCTCCGACGAGAAACCGTCCGCGCTGCGCTCGCATCCGGGGATCGAGCGGCGCCTGGTCGACCACGGCGACCTGCTGCGTCCACTCCCCCTTGGCGCGACGCCATCCGTGCGTAGCATCCGCCCACTCCAGCGTCTGCTGGGAGAAGTCGATCGTGTCCACCCGCTGTGTGGCATCGCAGTGCAGGTGAAGCATGAACAGACGTCCGTCGACGCCATGCTGCTGGTCGACCGCGAAGAACAGCGCCTCCATCGGCGACTCGGAGACATCGATGAGCCGGGTAGGAATGCCGTGGTGCTGCAGGACGGCAAGCAGCTGCCCGTCCGTCATACGCCGCCCGATGCCCTCGCGCCGCATGACGTCGATGACCGCGCGCTCTGTTCCCGCCATCACACGCTCGTCCACACCCATGCGCATGAAGTTAGCGGGGACGGGCCCGGAGCGGATCCGGGCCCGTCCGCCCCGGGCGGCTACCGGTGCTGCACCCACCACACCAGGCATGCCACGCATTCCGAACCCGCCGCCCAGGCAGCCCCGTTGACGAGGCTGACGAGCGCGGCACGGGTGAGCCGACGGGTGATCGGTGTGGGCTTGTCCATGGTTCCCCTCCTGGGTGTCCGCCCGGCACCAGCGGCCGGGCAGCACGACCGTGCCGGGTAGAAGAAGGAGTTGTCCGAAAGGGTGGGCAGGGCGGGCAAAAATTCCCTACCCTCCTGGTCATCGAGGGTGCCCGTCGCGCCCGCAGTGGGCAGCCGGGCGCAGCGGGCACCGGGAAACAGGGGGGTGTGGATGGAGAAGCCACCCAAGGCCCGTGCGCTGTACGACGCGCTACGCGCGCTGGAAGTGAGGGCCAAGACTGCGCAGAACGCGAAGGGAAAGCGGTACACGCGCCGCGACATCGCCGAGAAGGCCGTCAAGGACGCCGGGGGTAACGTCAAGACGTTGGGCAACCTCCTCAACAAGTGGCTCGCGGATGACTGGCCCACGGCGACGACACCTGCCCCCCAGAGCGAAGTCCAGCTGTTGGCTGTGGTCAAGCTGTGGTGCGAGTGGTCCGGAGAAGAGTTCGACAGAGGCAAGTGGGCGACCTTGCTGGATGAGGCTCAGCCCACTCGCGCCAGGGCCCACTCCGATCGAACGCGGGCATCCGCACCCCCCGGAACCGAGACTGATCCGCTGGACCAGGCCATCGCAAACTGGGTCGAACTCGTCCGTGCCGAACTGCGCGATGAACTGGACGGGCTGCAGGTAAATCGCCCATACCCTCTCCCTGTGTGCGGGCAAGATGCACCCCAAGACGACATACTCGGGATGTACCGCCGTACGCCATCCGGGCGGCTCGTCATCCTCGGTGAGCCCGGCAGCGGAAAATCCGCCCTATCGCTGCGCCTGGCGCAGAAGCTGATCGAGGATCGCAGGGCTGGCGCCCCGGTCCCCGTGGTTTTCACGCTGCGCACCTGGACAGAACCGACCACCGGCTGGCGTCAGTGGCTGACCGACGCACTCACCGAGCGGTACCCGCCGCTGCGAAGGCAGAGGAACGGGGACATCACCCTGGCCCATGAACTAGTGATTCACGATCGGATCCTGCCGGTCCTCGACGGACTCGACGAACTGCCCCTGAAGTTACGGGCCGCTGCCGTCGAGCAGTTGCCCAGTGACGGGCCCGTGATTATGACGAGCACGCCAGAGGGCTACGCGGGGGCCGTGCAGGATGTCGGGCCGGTGCCCGGCGCCACGGAAATCACCCTCAGCGAAGTCGACGGCCGCGAGCTCGCACGGTACTTGCCGCAATCGAGTCACGCCGACTGGACGCCCGTCGTCGGACCGTCCGATATCGAGAATCCGGCCGCGACTGCCGTCCGTGAGGCTCTGCGCACCCCCCTCATGATCACGCTCGCACGCGATGTCCACCGCTCCACCCCCTCCAAACTGCTGAAGGTCGCCGCTGAGGGCAGCAGCGCCACAGTGAAGCACTATCTCCTCAACGAGTTCGTTCCCACCGTCTACTCCAAGAAGTTACTCGAGCCGCAGAGGAAGCGTCGCCGCAGTTCTCGGGAGTGGCACACCAGGGATCAGGAAGATCGCGAGACGACACGTCGGTACGTCCGGACTCTCGCCAGGCTTGCCGCAGACGACCGGTCAGGCGGCGTTCTCGCATGGTGGCGGTTGTACGCGACCGTCCCGCACGGCTTCCGCACGCTGGCTATCGGCACGTTCTACCTGCTGACCGGCTTGGTCGCAGCGGCACTCGCGCAGGGCGCGTACTCCTGGACCGGTGACTCGGGCACAAACATGCTGCTCGTGAGCCTCCCCGTGGTCGCCGCGGCTGCTGCGATCCTCGCGGCCCAGTCCCTCCGAGACAAAACACTGCCCTCACCGGCGAACATCCGACTACGGTTCCGCGGCCGGACCTCAAAGATCCTCAAAACGTCCGTAGTGGTCTTCCTCTTCGCCAAAACGTCCCTTTTCCCCGTGAAAGCCACCGCGTATTTCACCGGGCAAACGGGCATCCTGGTGCTGGCCACAACGCTCACATGGGGGCTTGGCCTGGCCATCGCCAGCACCTACATGCTGCGGCAGTTCCTCGAAGCCCCGCTCAAGCTCGACGCAGTACCAAGCACGCCGGAGACACTCGTTGCAGAACGGAACAGCCTTCTGCTGAATACGGCCATCGCGCTCATCTCGACCGCACTCGGCCTCGGCGCCGTTGCCATGGCAGTCTTCCATTCCGCACAGTGGACGCAGTGGGCACTGGTGGTTGTCGCTTTCGCCGCCCCGGTGCGTCTGGCAACCACCGTGCTGTCGACCGCCTACGGCAGGTTCTGCCTCGTGACGCGACCGTACTTCGCTCTGACCGGCCGGCTGCCCTGGCCCGTGGTGGATTTCCTCGACGACGCAGCATGCCGCGGTGTCCTGCGCCAAGTCGGCCCCGTATACGTCTTTCACCACGACTTACTGCTGCAAGCTCTCCTCGACGGCTCTCCCCCATCCGGGCAGGACGCCGTCGGCCGTGACGACGACCCCGTCGGCGGGCGGACCACGCGAGCCGAAGACCGTGAGAGTGGCACCGAAGAGTCCTCCATGACCTGACTGGATGTGCCTTGTTCTGTCGGGTGCGTCCAGCGCAGTACGAGGATGTGGGACACGACCGACTGATGAGGCGATGGCCGCGAGGGCATCACGGGTGGCCTGTGTCGTTTGTGGAGTTCGTCGAAGAAATCGGGTGCGCACGGGGCCGCTTCGAGGCCGGACGCTGATTTCCGGGAATAGCTGCGCCGGGGCGGTCCCGGCGAGATCATTGGCGCCATTCGGGCAGTGCGGGGGTGGGGGCGCATGGGCGGCGATTCGACGTGGCTGCGCCAGCTGGGGCAGGGGGGTCTGCTGGTCCTGGTGTCGGTCGGGTTTCCCGTCACGGCCGTCGTCCGGTCAGCGCAGTTGCGGGAGCATCCCGTGCTCGCCTTCTGCGTGCTGTTGGTCTATGAGGTGGTTGTCGCTGGCGCCGCCTTCGTTGGCGCGGTGGTGCGCGACCTGCGGGGACGGTGGGTCAAGCGTGCTGCCGACTCCCTCGATCTGTGGATCCGCCGCAGGCTGTCCCCGTACACCCGGCAACTGCTCAAGTACGTTCGGGCCAGCACTCGTTACATGGACGTGAAGGGCCTGTCGACCACGGGGGAATACACGCTCGAGATGCAGGACGTCCTGGTCTCGCTGTCGCTAGTGTGATGCGCCAGAAATCTCGGGCTTAAGTCTGTGTCAGGTTTCGATCGTCGGCGGGTTGATTTTGGTGAGGTAGTCGGCGAGGGAGTTGAGGATCTCGTCGGCGGTCTTGGTCCAGGTGAAGGGCCTGGGGTTCTCGTTCCATCCGTCGATCCAGGCCTTGATGTCTTGCTCCAGGGCCTTCACAGAGGTGTGTACGCCGCGGCGGATGAGCTTGTCCGTCAGCAGGCCGAACCACCGCTCGACCTAGTTCATCCAGGAGGAGCCGGTGGGGGTGAAGTGGACGTGGAAGCGGGGGTGTTTTCCGAGCCACGTCTTGATCTCGGCGGTGTTGTGGGTGGCGTAGTTGTCACAGACCAGATGGACGTCGAGGCCGGCCGGCACGGCCTTGTCGATCGTGACCAGGAACTTCTTGAACTCAATCGCCCTGTGGCGACGGTGCAGTTCCGATATGACACTGCCATCGGCGATGTTGAAGGCGGCGAACAGGCTGGTGATGCCGTGCCGGTAGTAGTCGTGGGTGCGCCGCTCGGGCATGCCCGGCATCATCGGGAGCACCGGCTGGGACCGGTCAAGCGCCTGGATTTGGCTCTTCTCATCCACGCAGAGCACCACCGCTTTCTCCGGCGGATGGTAGTACAGGCCGACGACATCGACGACCTTCGCGATGAACTGCGGGTCGGTGGAGAGCTTGAACGCGTCCTGGAGATGGGGCTTGAGGTCGAACTTCTTCCAGATCCGTCCGATGGTGGACCTCGACAGTCCGGAGTGCTTGGCCATCGAGGCCCGCGACCAGTGGGTGTCCTTGCCGGGGGTGGACTCCAGTGTCGCCGTGAGCACGTTTTCGACTTGGTCCAGCAGGATCGCGGGCGGCCTGCCGGGGCGCGGCTCATCGGTCAGCCCGTCCAGCCGCAAGCGGATGAATCTCGACCGCCAGCGGTTCACCGTTCCGTGCGAGACGCCGAGTTCGGCGGCGATGATGTTCTTGTGTGCGCCGCGGCGGATCATCTGGTGGGCGAGGTAGCCGAACCAGCGCTCGACCTGGTTGATCCAGGAGGAGCCGGTCGGGGTGAAGTGCAGCTCGAACCGCGGGTGTCTGGCCAGCCAGGCCCTGATCGCCGGTGTTTTGTGGGTGCCGTAGTTGTCGACGATCAGGTGGACCTGCAGGTGCGTCGGCACCTCCTTGTCGATACGGATCAGGAACTTCTTGAACTCCACGGCCCGGTGGCGGCGGTGCAGGGCGGTGATGACCTCGCCGGTGGCGACGTCATCACCGCCCATCGCGACCGAAGTCGGCAGCCTCGACCGGCCGGACGCCGTGCTGTGCTGTGCTGTGCCGCACCAACATCGGCGCCATGGCCGAAGTCATGCGCCTGCTCACCACCGGCCACCGCGTCGCCCTCACCCGAGGCGGACAGCAGCTCGCCGCGCTGGCCCTCGCAGCCAGCGACCTCAAAGACGGCCGCCGCACCACCCACCCCGAACTCGTCCTCTTCCCCTCCTGGGGCGAAGTCCAGGACTACGCCGCACACGATCCCGCCGGGCGTGACCTGCAGCCCTTCGTCGACCTCGTCGACACCCACGGGCCCGACGCCATCCTCACCGCCGTCGACCAACTCACCGACGAGTCCCACGCCGATGCGACCGTCTCCACCGCCCACACCGCCAGAGGCCGCGAATGGCCCACCGTCCAAATCGGCAACGACTTCCCACCGCCCAAAGACACCGACCAGCACGACGGCCAAGGACGCCCCATCCCCGAACCCGTCAACGACACCGACGCCCGCCTCGCCTACGTCGCCGTCACCCGCGCCCGACAACACCTCGACCTCGGCGGCCTCTCCTGGATCAACACCCACCCGTCTGGCGAGGTCAGTCGTGCCGTTCGCGTTCTGCGGTGACGAGGAATTTCACGGCACGGCAGAATTTGTCGAAGGAGGGCGCTGCGGCGCGCGCGGCGTCCAGGTCGACCTGTGCCGCGAAGGACGGCTGGTGCGCGGTCGGGAACATCCGAGTCCTGCGGCCGGTGGACACGATCGACATGCTGCTCCCGCTGCCCGGCGCCAACGTGGTCATGCACTTGATGAAGTTCCCCAGGCGGGTGGCATAGCTCCTCGCGTCCCGCGACGAGCACCACTGTGAATTCCCTATCCTGGGCATCACCAACAATTCGGACGCCTACGAAACTTGATCGAGCCCTGCCCCTCCAGCGAATTACCCAACCCGGTACCCTGGTTCGGTCAATGCTGGGCCGGTCATGTGGCGTGGCTGGCTCGCTCTCTTCATGCACTTTTCAGGACTGGAGGCTGGCGTGAACGGGACGTCTGGAAGCGATGCGGAACGCGTGAGGCAAGCGTGGTGGAGCATAGTGGGTTGGATGGAGGAAAATGCGCCTTTGAGTGCAGAGGCACTTAACCCTCCGGCTGGCGATGAAGACATAGCTCAGCTGCGAGCCGTCTTTGACGACGATATTCCTGACGTGCTGGAAACGTGGCTTCGCATGAACAACGGGAGTACAGCAAAGAACCGGAGAGAGTCTATTCCAGGCGGCTTCAGGGTGGTGAATCATCCGGATTCGAATATTTTTCCATTCGGGAAGGCGTTTCTCAGCTCCCAGGAGATGGCCGCACATCGCGCCGATTATCTGCACATTGCTGCCGATATCGGCGATGAACACTACTGGAAGCCTTCCTGGATTCCGGTCATCGAGATGCCGGATGCCCCCTATGGATTCCTCCTTGAAATGAAAAGTGAAGGCGAGGGTTTTCCCATTCTCTCCTTCGCCGAAGGCTCATATCCGCGCCCTTATGCGCCCTCACTGGCGCATGTTCTGGATGCATTGTCCAGTGCTATTAGCCATGGGGCAGGTTCAGCGTTTTCTTTGTCCGGTGCGGCTGCCACTGCTGCCGACGGACGAATTACATGGATTTAAAGGCCGGAACGGCTGGGAGGAGAACATGTACCCCCAGCCGTTCCGGTCAATAGTTCGAACTTTAGGGTTTACGGGCTTCCAGCCAGTACTCGTCCCCTTCGATAACTCTGTTTTTCTTCCTGAAGCCGGGGAAGGCAGCCATGGACTGGGTATTCTGGTTGTTGGATATACTGGATCGGCCGCAGGACTCATTCCAGGTGGGGAGAGGGGAACGCAGGTCGGGCAGCATGTGCCATACGCCGCTACTGTCTCTCTTGGCATAGGTGGCTAGGCACTCGTCACCCGAGGAGACGGGGTTGAGGTTCTTCCCTCCCCACGACTTCGGAGTTCCGGCGGACTGCCAGCTAGCCGCGAACGGAAATTCGTCACAGCTCGGTTTGTCGTCACCGCTGGATGAAAGTTCCGGCGACAATGTGGTGTCCGGGTTCCGCAGCCACGCCTGCGGACAAATGACTACGTCACGATTGTAGTCGATGATCGAATAATTCTTTCCCGGAGCGAGCACGTCCTCGGAGAGAAAGTTCAGTGGTTCTCCTTGGCCTTTCAGCCCGTAGTGTCCTGGCAGCATATGCTGTACTAGCCATGCGTGTGCCGCAGCTGCCGGAAACTTTTTCTCGTTGAGTGTGTACGTCGGCTTGTACCAGCTGAACACACATCCAGGAGTGTTCTTTACCTCGACGTCGCATCGGACATTGAGGGCATCCTTCTCGACGGTAGTGGGGTTGTCGGCGGGAGTACCGTTTGCGACACCGTCGAAGGTCCAGTAGGGGAGGATAGAGTTACTTTGATCTCCCGATGGAGTCCATTTTATTTTTGTGGTTATGGTCGCGGTGTGAGCATCCCCGAATGTCCATATGCTAGATCCGCTCCACGTTGAACTGATGACGGAGCAATATCCCCGACATTGGAAACCGAGGTCGAGGTTTACCTCGGTCATCACACCACTCATGGAGTCCAGCTGAATCGTTGTTCTCTGCGTAAACGTATCGCTGTCTACGTCAGTGTCGATCGCGTTCCTGTAGTCGAAAATTGCCAGACCATCCGGATCGTCATCGTCATAGTGTATGACATTCAGATCGTCGTGAATGCACGCGTCGGTGCGGATGTACGTCATTGATTTCTCTACGACCGAGCACGCCGCGGTTTCGCCGGCGGACACGGACGACAGCGCCTTTGTCCTGCTTCTCGGAGAGGTCGTAATGGACACGGACGACGCCTTTGCTCTGCCGCTCAGCGAGATGCCCCCGGGGAAGAACGAACCCGCGATGGTTTCCGGTGTCTCGACTGGCGTGGGATCCGGAGCGTTGACGTCCGGGTCGCCGAAGGTCAGGTCAGAGGGGATGCCGGAGTAGTCGCCGGGCACGAACGCGACGGCGTCGTAGGCCACGTCCTTGTCGGCGGCGCCGTCGGAAGTGGTGTTGGTGAGCTGTACTTCCGGTGCCTGGTTCTCGAAGTTGTAGGCGCCGAGTGAGACCCAGCTGTTGTTCTGTGTGTTCTGGTTGATGGTCTTGGTGACCGCGCCGAAGGGTGTGATGACCTTGTAGGTGGTGTTGGAGACCTGCGCGCCGGTGTCCGGGATGTGCACGTAGACCTTGGCTTGGCTGCCGGAGATGGCGGCGTTCAGCTTCCAGTCGCCGAGGATGGTCATGCGTCCGCCGTCGCCGCCGAGGTGGTCGGTGTCGCGTGCGTGGGTGAACCAGAAGTGGCCGTTGTAGCCGCCGCCGATCTGGTGCAGGTCGGCCTTCGCGTCGTACTGCCCGAGCCCTGGCCCGGTCGCGTTCGGGTCGGGGTAGAAGGTGAACTGGAACGAGCCGTCTGTCGTAGTTGTGCCGCAGTCGCTCCAGGTGTTGGTGCCTGCGGGGACGGACTCGACGACCTTCGCGCCCGAGGGTGCGCCGGAGCAGACAGGGGTGCCGTACTGCAGGCGGTAGCCGCGGCCGGGCTCATTGATCGCCGTCACGTACTTGATGTGCTCGATGCCGCAGCTGGCGGAGCAGTCGGACTTCCAGGTGGTGTTCGATTCGTGCCACCAGTACTGGGTGTAGCAGCCGGCTGTGGGGCAGTCGGGCGGGTTGGCGGTGTCGCAGTTGTTCTTGGTGTTGCAGAATGCGTCGAGCGGCGGCGAGACATGCGCCCGGCGGTACTTTCCGCTGGCCGGGTCGATGACGCTCCCGGCGGTGCCGTTCCAGGAGGCGGGGTAGAAGCCGGCGGAGGAGAAGCCGGACTCGCCCGGCCAGTCCTGCCGGCCGGAGGTGGCGTAGGAGTGGCCTGTGTCCTGGGACCAGGCGGCCCAGCCCATCACTTTCTCCTCGTACGGCCAGTTCTGGGGATGAGCGGCGTCCTTGTTGGCCTGTGGGTCGAGGTCGGTGTTCATGAACGCCAGCCGGGACGCGGGGTAGACGGGGTTGGCGGGGTTGTTGAACCAGCCGAGCCCCCAGTTGCCGTTGGTGCCCGCATCCGCCTTCTTGTTGAAGCCGAGGTTGTAGTTCCACACGGCGGTGAACCAGTTCTCCGGCTTGGCCGCGTCGTCGTTGTTCACGGCGATCGTCTGGCCAGACGAGTGCACCTCGTTCCACTTGTCGGCGAGGATGTAGAGCGAGGCGGCGATGTTGGTGGTGTAGTCGAGGGCGATCGCACGCTGTATGGGGACGTCGCGGGAGGTTTCGCCCTCCTTCTCGTGTCCGGCCAGGCGCATGCCGTCGGTGACCTGCCCGACGCCGTAGCCGCAGTCGGACTTGTCCCAGCGGATGGTCCAGAAGTCGTTGAGGGTGCCCCCGGTCTGGTGTCCGTAGAAGCCGTCGACGGCCGCGAGCGGGTTGCCCATCTGGCCGGGGATGGAGCCGGATTCGGCCTGCCACAGATTGGATTCCTGGGCGAGGATGCCCAGTTGAACCTGTGCGGGAATGCTTCCACCACCGTTCAGAGGGGGTTTGGGGAACATGCCCTGTGGGTCGATGGTGGAGATCCCGGTCTGGGATCGCCAGCCGCCCTGCGTGAGGTAGTTGGAGCGCAGCTTGCCCTGGACGGCCATGTCCACCGCCCATTCCACCTGGTTCGGCGTCGGCTGAAGAGCCTGGGTGGCGACGTCGTTGCGGGGCACGGAACACCAACGGTCCGTGTCCACGGGGTCGTTGGCCCTGGGGTCCGCGTCTGCCGTGGTCGCCGTCCTCATCGTCGATATCTGCGGCTTCGAGGAACCGGTCAGCGCCGGCGACGGCTTGCCGCCCGCGGTGGTGCCGGGCTCGGCGGCCTTCTGGCTTGTGTGCTTGCCCGTGCCCGGTACCGACCCGGTGATGGTCAGGGCATGGCTGGTGCGGCCAGCGGTCGTCTCCGCCGCCGGCTCCTTGGTAGCGGTACTGGTGAAACCGCGACCGGCATCCTTGATGGTGGCGATGCCCGACTGCACCGCCGGCGAGACGACCGGGTCGATCGCCAGGCGGCCACGCGTGGACAGGTCCGCGTCGGGGGAGACGGCCAACGCCTTGATGCCGCTGGCCGCAAAGCCCTTGCTGCGGCTGGCCTTTCCAGTGAGGTAGACGGTGCCGTCGGTGCCCTGGCGCAGGTTCATCTCGGTGAGCTTGCCGCTCGCGACGGTGGCTTTCCTGCCATGTGCGTAGGTCTGCACGTTGGCTTCTGTGTTGCCGGTGCGGTCGATGTAGCCGACTGTTCCGTCGTCGGTCACGCGGATGCCGTACGGGGCGTGCTTCGTGGAGGCGAGCTTGGTTGTCCTGCCCTTGTGGTCGACGTGGACAAGCCGGTTTCCGGCGGCACCGATCACACCGTCCTTGGTGGAGACGGCCGAGGTGATCTCACCCTCGGCGGTGGTGTCGGCGACCGTGGTGCCCTTGCCGTCCACCGTGATCAGGCGCGTCTTGGTGTCACGCAGCGCGGTGAAGACAGCGGTGCGCGTGGCCGGGCTGCACGTAGGGTCGAAGTAGGCCAGGGACGCGGTGAACGGGAGCTTGGTGACGCTTCCGTCGTCCAGGTTCACGATCGCGGTGAACGCGCCGCCCATCATCAGGTCGGGCTCAGGGTCTTTGAGAAGTGGTCTTGTGTCCGGGTTCGTCATGCCAGCCCGAGGGCGGTGAGGGGCCGTTGGTGGTCACGGGCGGTGTGGCGGAGGGCGGCTGCGATGTTGGTGTGTCCGTCCTGGCGGTGGATACCGATGGCGAGGTTGCGCAGGCCGGCCATGACGCGGGGCAGGCGGCGGGTGCGGGTCTTGGAGGCGTCCTCGTGGAAGGTGCGGTCGCGGACGTGGTGGAGCTGGTTCTCGATGCGCCAGTGGCCACGGATCCAGGTGGCGAGTTCGCTGCCCGTGGCCGCGCCGGGTGGCAGGCTCGTGACCAGGTAGATCCGTTCGATCGTCAGCTTGCCTGTGCCCAGATCGCGTCTCCGGCGCACGACTTGGAGGGCTTGGCGGGCGTGGGGGTAGTCGAGGTGGGCGAACGTGGCGGTCTTCAGACGGCGGATCTCGTCGCGGTGGTGGGCCCGTCCGCGTTCGTAGTGGTCCAGGCGGACGTCGCGCCAGGGCAGGCACCGGACGCTCTCGTGGAGAGCGGGGTGGTTCCTTTTCACCACGGCGAGGTAGTGGGCTCCGCGTTTGTGCAGGTAGGTGGCGTGGTCGTGCTGGGTGTGCAGGGCGTCGGCGGTGATGACGGCGCCGGTCAGATCGATGCTGTCCAGGAGTGGAGCGAAGGCCGGGATCTCGTTGCTCTTCCCGTCGATCTGTCGTTGGGCGAGGACCTGGCCGCTGTGCGTCATCGCTGCGATCAGGGCGACGGCCGGCCGTTTCACGGTGCGGGAACCGCGGAGAGTCTTGCCGTCGACGGCGATGATCTTCCGTCCCGAGGCTGGTGCCTTGCGTTCCTGGAGGAAGTGTCCGATGGCGCGGTCCAGTGCGTCACCGTCCGCGGCGGCCAGGACGAGGCGGATGGTCGTGGCATGGGGCGGGCGGATCAGGCCGGTCAGCGGATCGGGCCGGAATCCGAGCAGGGCCAGGACGCGCTGCGGGGCGTCGGCGACCCACTCGCCGATCGCTGTGATCGAGGCAGCGCCGGCCAGAACGGCGGCGGCCGCAGCGGTGAGCAGGGCCGTCCATGGGTGACGGATACCTCGACGGGCCCGTGGGTCAGGCACCGTGGCCAGATAATTCCGCAGGTCAGCGACCGTTTTCAGCGGGGCAGGCCCGGAGGCGTCCCCCAGTTGCTGGAGACATGACGGCATGCGGGAAGATGGGTGCGCAGGCATGGACTCGCTCGGTGGTCATACGGACTCGACACCCACATGATCACCAGCATCCATGCCTGTTCTGCGTCCAGGGTCGCTGCCGACAGGATCTGACAAGACGTCACATCCGGTGCTCGGCAGGCGAACCGCCCACCTCAAAACTTCTCAAGGGCCCTGAGGTCGGGCTTGTTGGTGAAAGTGCGTGGAGCGTAGACGACGGCCGCGTGATGGTCGTCCATGACACAGCTGTTGCCGATCCAGGTGTCGGCCGGAAGCTGAGGCTCACTCAGGACGGCAGCCGTCCTCCAGGCGTAGCCGTCTTTGCTGTCCGCGACCAGGAGGTGCAGTCCGTCGCTGTCGGCTGCCGCCGTCACGGCCCGGTCGGCAGAGGTCTTCCAGCGTTTACCGAGAACGGTGTCACGATCCTTCAGCGGGACCGCCGACGCGGACTTCTCCTCCGATGTGACGGCCTGCTTCTGCGCCGACTTCTTCGGCGGGTTCGGTATCGCTGCTTGTGCGGTGCTCGTGGTGAAGGTGGAAGCGATCAACGCGGTTGCTGCGGTGATAACCAGTGCAGATGACTGTCTCCTCCTTCTTGCCCGTGTTGGATAGCGCATGATGTGCTGGTTGTCCTTCCAGTAAGTGGCCAGCCCGCCAAGGCAGTTGTCGGCTTCTGCGGAATGGGTCAGTAGTCACAGCACCGTGCGTCCACTGCCACGGTGTCGATCCGGACCGACGAAGCTCTCGCCCGCACCTTCAGTACGTTTCCAGCGCATCGATGCAGATCTTCGGTTGCTGCGGAATGGATCCGAGGTGCGGTCCGTCTACGGTGCCGGCCTGGCTCTTCACGCCGTAGGCCGGCACGCCTTCGATGCGGAACTTGTTTGAGGCGACCCAGTCCACACCATCACTGACATCGATGTCGCAATTGGCGGGCTTGCCGGTGGTGGTGCCGAGGGCCGCACAGACGATGACCTCAGGGGCCTCCGACCGGGCACCAGTGGGGCCGCCCGCCCCGGCCGGAAACGGCCTGAAGGGCGGACGGGAACCTAAGAGTTGAGCCGGTTCCTACGCACGACGTGCGAGGCGTGGGTGACGCTGAGAGGTGAGAGTGACAGGTCAATGGGTGCCGGCGAACGGGTCGTACTGGACGACTTTCAAGCTGATCTTCGCGCCGCTCGTCCCCGCCGTGGCGCCGGAGACCGTGATGTCTGCCTGGGTCGGCCACGTGGTGCCCGGCCAGACATTGCCGGCCTTCTCGACGACCGAGAACGGGGACTTCTGCTTGCCACCCACGACCGTCACGGTGACGGTGTAAGCCACGCGTTTGTCACTGCTGTTGTGGAAGGTCAGCGGTACCACGACCCGTCCCGACACCAGGCGAGGCATGTACGCGACGACCTCACCGTGCGCTGCCGTGGCCGCGGCCTTCCCGAATCCGTAGTCCTTGGGATCAGGGACAGCGGTGTTCGTCGGCTGGACGGGATCTCCACTGGCGGCGGCGGCCGCGCGTTGGGCGGCCGCGTTCTGCGCTGCCTTGTTGGGGGCGCCAGCCGTGCCTGACGGCTTGGCCGCGGCCGCGGCAGTGGCCGAGGAGTGCGGTGTGGACGACGTGTCGGCCTGGTGGCTTCCCTGGTTGCCGCAGGCGGTCAGAGCAAGCGGCAATGCGGCTATCGCCACTAACAGGAAGCGCGCGGAGGCCCGGGTTCTGCCGGGCAGGTTCTCAGTCACAGGAGAACATGTACTCGGTCGTGTAGTTGATGTACAAGCTGCTCGAAGTCGCGCCCATCTTCGCAGTCACGGGTGCGCAGACAGCGCTGGCTACGAAGAGCGGGCCGGCGTATTCGCTGAAGTTCCCCGAGTCCGTGGAGCAGCCGGTGTTGTCCACCTTGCACACGTGCACGTACATGTAACGCGACACCCCGACGTTGTTGTCGAGAATGACGCAGCCCTTGCCGTTGTTCTCGTAGGAGAACAACGTGGCGAACCGCTGGTTGGGGTCCGTCCCCTCCGGAAGCGGTACAGCATGGAACAGGCTGTACCCGGTCCCGCACACGGTGGCCGCCGCTGCCGCGGCTTGCGGGTCGGCCCTGGCGATGGCCCGAGTGGCCGCATCGGCTGTCTTCGCGACCGGAACGACAGGCTGGCCGGCGGCCATCGCCTGCGGTCCGGCCGCCATACCTAAGACGTCATCCGCTTTCCGAACGTGATCGTTTAGTTCGGGGTGGGTGGGCATGAACTCCTTTTCGTGGCGGGAGAGATGGGCGTGGTTCGTCCGCTCGTCTTGCTCGTGGAGGTGGCTGGTGGTGTCGGTGCTCGGTCTGCTGGAGGCCAGGGAGAAGAGGGTCCGGGAGGAGATCGCACGGTTGCGGGAGGAGGCCGAGCGGGTGCAGGCCGCGCTCGGTGACGCGGAACGCGGGCTTCAGCGGCTGGTGGACGCTCGGGTGACAGTGACCGAGGTACTGGCCGGGCCGCCTTCGGTGGTCACGGAGCCGACGGGAAGCGCGGTGGCGGGTTCGACGGTGCCCCGGCGGGAGACGGGCATGGCAGCGACAGCCCTCGCGCCGGACTACCAGCGGATCCTGTCGGTGCTGGAGTCTGAAGCGGGCCGGCAGGGCATGCGCTGCCAGCAACTGGCCACAGCCCTGGGGCTGGATGCGGTGCCGGCGAATGTCGAGGGACTGCGGTCGAAGGCGAAACGCCTGGTGGAGCGGGGGTGGGCACTCCAGGTGCAGCCGGGAGTGTTCACCGCTCTCGCGGTGCCGGCCGTCTGAAGCCTGCCGGGCGGCGTCCGGCCAGGCGACCGCTCATGAGCATGGTCATCGACCACAGCACCATGGCTTCGTGCATGGCCGGCAGCGTCTCGTAGTCGCGCACCAGGCGACGCGAGCGCATCAGCCAGCTGAGCGTCCTTTCCACCACCCACCTGCGCGGCAGCACCACGAACCCCGCTGTGTCATCGGTGCGTTTGACGATCTGAAGGGTGAGCCGGGGCTTCTCTCGGGCCCAGTCGACGAGCCGGCCGGCATAGCCGCCGTCCGCCCATACCAGCCGGATGGAGAAGTACTGCCGTCGCAGCCGCTGAAACAGCGGGACGGCGGCGTCGCGGTCCTGAACGCTTGCCGCACTCACCGCGACGGCCAGGACCAGGCCGAGGCAGTCCACCACCAGGTGCCGTTTGCGGCCGCCCACCTTCTTGCCGCCGTCCCAGCCGGAGGTCGAGCGCGGGATGTTCACCGCTGCCCGCACCGACTGGGAGTCCACGATCGCGGCCGTCGGGTCCGGCA
The DNA here is from genome assembly GCF_036226385.1 of Streptomyces sp. NBC_01261. NCBI lineage: Bacteria > Bacillati > Actinomycetota > Actinomycetes > Kitasatosporales > Streptomycetaceae > Streptomyces > Streptomyces sp. NBC_01261. Next base: position 11,442,561 of record NZ_CP108463.1, on the reverse strand, counting down.
GGCGGCCCTCTTTCTGACGGACCTGGTCGCGCAGCCGGTCGTGGAGCTCGGCGAGCAGCCCCGTGACCTGCCAGCGGCGGGCGAAGGCATGCACGCGGCGATACGGCGGGAAGTCCGCCGGCAGGTTGGCCCACTTCACGCCGTTGTCCACGACATAGCGCACCGCGTCGAGCATCACGCGGTGGCAATAGCCCTCCGGCCGCCCGCCCCGCCCCTCCAGCCAGGCCGGAACAGGCAGCAACGGCCGCACCACCCGCCACTCCGCCTCCGTCATGTCGGAGCCATAACTCGGGGTGCGGTCCGGCCCGTCCGCCGCGTTGCCGAACCTGTGCGCGAGGCAGTCACACGACGGTGGCAGCGAGTTGGACTCCACGCACGCGGACGCGAAAGACTGCGGCAACAGGGCCTCCTGGTACTCGGTTGGGATCGCACCCCCGAACTACCAAGAGGCCCTGCTGCCATGCACCGGCCCTCACGCGATCACCCGATCAGGAACCCTGTTCGACCAGGCCAGCCCCGTGATCGATAAGCGGATGGCGTCTGAGGCAGTGACCATACGGCTGGATCGAAGTCGTCCAATACCCCATCCAGATCGGCCGAGAAGACCCACATCGCGTTCGCGTGACACTGTGGGTCCAAGGATGCTGAGGCTATGAGCTTGCGCTGTGGTGACCGGTGCCGTCGTGCCTTGCGGTGAGGGCTGGCTGAAGGCTGAGGTGACGCGGGTGGCACGGGCGGCCTTCGTCGGGCTGTTCGATGTCCGACCGGCTGCGGACTACTGGCGGTTGTAGCCATTTCTCTCTACGGCTCTCATTTACGCAGGTCAGAGGCCTTGCTCATGCCACTTACCGGGGGCTGGGTCGAATCGGGGTCGAATCGGATTGACGATTACTTGAGCAGTAGTTGAGAACGTCGTCGTCGAGCTCCTTTCCGTCTCGCTTGCCGGACCCGCACCATCTGGCAGTGCTGGTACGTCCCGGCTTTGTCAGGGCCGCTTGCCACCCTCCCCGGCACCTCCCGGGTCGGGCTGCCCTCAGCTTCAACCGCCCTGCTGCGACAGGACGGCGGTGGCGTCCTTTCACCGCCACTCGAACAACTCGCGCTTCACGGCGCACCTATGTCCCTCGTCAAGCCCGAGCTGGTCATGCGGGGCTTGTTTCGGGGGTTCGGGTTCGTAGAAGGTGCCGTCTCGGAGCATCGCGAACAGCACGTTGATCCGTTGTCGGGCCAGGCGCAGAAGTGCCTGTGTGTGGGTTTTCCCTCGGGCCCGGCATTTGTCGTAGTAGGTGCGGGAGGCGGGATCGTGCAGGGCCGCGAACGCGGAGAGGAACATCGCGCGTTTGAGCTGCCGGTTGCCGCCTCGTGGCGCGTGTTCGCCGTGGATCGAGGTGCCCGACGACTTCGTCGTGGGGGCGAGGCCGACGTAGGAGGCGAGGTGGGCGGCGGTGGGGAAGCTGGTGCCGTCGCCGACGGTGACCAGCACAGTGGCGGCGGTCCTGACCGCGACCCCCGGAATCGAGGTCAGGACCGCGGAAAGAGGGTGGTAATGGGCGACGGCGTGTGCCCTCGGCCACCATCTCCTACGACCCCGACCTGAGGCGCGCACTGCTCCGACCAGCGGAGCAAGAGCGTGAACGGGTGGAACAACTCGTCGCCCCAGCAACGTGGTGAAGGCGAGCGAAGAAGACCTGGCCTGGCTGTACCCAGGCGCGAGCCCCGACGATACGGCGGCTCGCTGGGCGGCAAGCGGCCCAGCGTTCGTCGTCCTCACTCTGGGAGCAGACGGAGCCCGGGTGTGGTGGCGGCGCGGCTGCCAGGACATCGCGCCGGTGCCCGTCCAAGTCATGGACCCCGTGGGGGCGGATGACGCGTTCATGGCCGGGCTGATGAGCCGGCTGCTGCACGCCGGACCGCTGGGCGGCGGACCCGGAGCCGAGGCCGCGACGGACGCGCGGCCCTTCGCGCGACGACCGACACCGACCGGCTGCCCGCGGTCCTCGGCGAGGCACTGGCGGCGGCCTCCCGGGTGGCCGTTCTCACCTGCACGCGCGAGGGGTCGGACCCGCCCACCGCCGCCGAACTGGTGGCGTGAGCGGGCGCTGGTCCTCACATAGCCGACGGGCAGGTCGAGTGCCAGGCGCGGCAGGTTGATGCCGAACTTGGCGTCGTGCGTGAGGACACAGACGACGGCGCGCTCGTCCACGCTCGTACGCTCCAGACAGTGGTGGGGCCAGTCGACCGCCACTTCTTCCGCGTGCGGGAAGCACGCAGGGGTGGCGAAGAGAGGGCCGGGGCGCCGCAGAGGGGGGCGTGGTGGCCCAGGAAGCTGCCGGCTTGGCTGAGGGCGGCGGCGAAGCCGACGGCGGCGAAGACCAACAGGCGTGGCCGGGACGCATGGACGTGGACGACAGACAGGTGCTCTGGGCACCCGTCCCCTCCCCCGCCGAGGTCGGCGCGGGCGGTGCGGCCGACCGGCAGCAGGGCCTTGGCCTGGTCGGCCCCACCCGGCACGTCCGCGCGCCGTCCACCTCCCCGTAGGCCACACAGTCACCGTCGAGAACGCTCAACGTGAAGCCCAGGAAGCGCTCCGCGCCACCAGGACCTGTGCCACGGTTGCCTTGCCGTCCTGGGTGAGCCGGGATTGCGTGCTCGATGGGCCGGGGTTACTGGTCGCGGGTGCGGGGGCCGTTGTACTGCTGGTCGGTGACCGGCTCGGCCCAAGCGGTCTCGGGGGTGCCGTCGCCCGTGCCCTCCCACAGGGCGACGTGCTCCATGAACCGGTCGGGGACGGCGCCGTGCCAGTGTTCCTCGTTCGGCGGGCAGGCGACGGTCTCGCCGGGGTGGGCCTCGAAGACGGTGCCGTCCCGGGTGCCGATCAGGGCGATGCCGGAGACTACGTGGAGTGTCTGGCCCACGGCGTGGGAGTGCCAGTTGGTGCGGGCGCCCGGCGAGAAGCGGACCAGGTTGGCGCGCATCCGGGACGGCTCCTGACCGGCCACGATGACGTCCCACCACACGTCGCCGGTGAACCAGTCCGCCGGCGCCTTGCTGCTGGGCTGCTGCTTGATGAATTCCATGGTGTCTCTCCGGTGTTGTCGGTGCGTGGGTTGCGCGCCGGTTCCACGGCTCTAGCGGGCGACGTAGCCGCCGTCCACGGGGAGGGCGACGCCGACGACGAAGCCCGCCCCGGGGCTGCACAGCCACAGGACGGCCTGTGCGATTTCCTCGGCGGTGCCGAGCCGGTTGATCGGCTGGTTGGCCTCGGCCTCGGCGCGGTCGAGTTCTCCCTTGGCGATCATGTCGCTGACCATGGGGGTGTCGATGGTGCCGGGGCAGATGGCGTTGATGCGGATGCCGCGCGGGGCGTATTCGAGTGCCGCGCTGCTCGTCAGACCGATCACGCCGTGCTTGGAGGCGTGGTACGAGGCTCGGCCGGGGAGGCCGACCAAGCCGCCGAGGGAGGAGCAGTTGACGATGGCTCCGCTGCCTTGGGCGCGCATGTGCCGAAGTTCGTGCTTCATGCAGGCCCAGATGCCACGGAGGTTGATTCCGTTGACGCGGTCGAAGCGCTCGGCGGGTTCGTCGGCGGCGTCGCTGGGCGGGATCTGGATGCCGGCGTTGTTGTAGGCCATGTCGAGGCGGCCGAAGGTCTCGACGGTGCGGTCGACCGCTGCGGCGACCTGGTCCTCGTCGCTGACGTCGCAGGGGAGGGCGAGAACTTGGTGGCCGGCGTCGGTGAGTTCCTTCGCGGCCGCGTTCAGGGCCGCTTCGTCGATGTCGGTGAGGGCGACGGCGGCTCCGGACGCGGCGAACGCGCGGGCGGTCGCCAGGCCCATGCCGGCGCCTGCCCCGGTGACGAGGGCGACCTGGCCCGTGAAGTCGTAGGTGGGATTCACGTCGTGGTCTCCGTTCAAGCGCAGAGGTGTGGTGGCCCGAGTGGCGTCGGGACTGCCCGGATGGACTGCGGCGGCACGACGCCCCGCCATGAACCGCCGTCAGACGGTCTGGCCGCCGTCGACGACCAGGGCGTGGCCGGTAGCGAAGGAGGCAGCGTCCGAGCAGAGCCAGAGCACGGCGGCTGCGATCTCTTCCGGCGTGCCCAGCCGTCCGATTGGCTCGTCCGCAATCAGGGCGTCGCGCCCTCCGGGTGTGCTTTCGGCGAAGCGCTGGATCATCTCGGTGTCGATGATGCCGGGGCAGACAGCGTTGACGCGGACGTTGGACGCCGCATAGTCGAGGGCGGTCGAACGGGTCAGGCCGATGACGCCGTGCTTGGCCGCGGCGTAGGCCGCCTGTCCCTTGAAGCCCTTGACGCCGGCGCCCGACGAGGCGTTGACGATCGCGCCGCCTCCCTGCTGGAGCAGCAGGGGGATCTGGTGCTTCATACAGAGGAACATCCCGGTCAGGCTGACGCCGATGACGCGGTCCCACTCGTCCTTCGCGATGTCCACGGCCGGCTTGACCGGCTGCTCGACGCCGGCGTTGTTGAAGGCGGCGTCCAGTCGTCCAAACGCCTGAATGGTGTCGTCCAGTGCGGACTTCACGTCGTCTTCGCTGGTGACGTCACAGGTGAGGGCCAGAGCCTGGCCGCCCGCTTTCTCGATGAGCCGTGCGGTCTCCCGCAGGCCGTCCTCGGACCGGTCGGCGAGTGCGACGCGGGCGCCCGCGCGGGCGAAGGCGACGGCGGTGGTGCGGCCGATGCCGGAGCCGGCTCCGGTCACGAAGGCCACCTTGCCGGTGAAGTCCGGGTTGTTCACAGTCATGTGCGGATTCCTCTCACTTGCTGGTACGTCGTCGGGTTCGTATCGGCAGGACACGGATCGGCTCTTGAGTCAGCGCCGCGACGACACCTGCGCGGGCTCGTCGTGTCGCGTGTGCGTGGGAGCGCTGCTCCGGGCCACGATCCGGCCCTTGTGGGAAGTGCCGTGGACGGCGAGGGCAATCAGGGGCAGCAGTGTGAGGGTGGCGATGACGGTGCCGACCAGGGGCGGGCCGGTCAGGCCGAGGGCGGAGTCCAGGGCCGTACCGGCGATCAGTGAACCGGCGGCGACGCCGGTGTTGAAGGCGGAGGTGGTCAGCGCCGAGGTGAGGGTGGGGGCGTCGCCTGCGAAGCGCATGGCGAGGGAGGTGACGACCGGGTTGACCGTGAAGCCGGTCAGGCCCATGAGGAAGACCAGGAGGATGGCCGTCACCGGATTGCCGGACAGCGGGATCATCAGGAGGAGGACCAGAGCGGTGGCCGCGGCGGCTGTGATGGTGGTGACCATCGGACGTCGGTCGCCCAGGCGGCCGCCTGTGGTGGTGCCGCCCAGCGCGCCGATACCGAAGGCGATCAGGACGAGTGGTACGGCGCCTGCCGGGATACCCGCGCGGTCGGTCAGCAGCGGGGTGACATAGGTGTACGTCGCCAGCACGCCGCCCATGATCAGCATGGCGGCGCCGAGCGCCAGCCACAGCCGGCCCTGCCGCAGGGCCCGGACCTCGGCCCGCAGGGACACCTCGGCGCGCTGCCCCTGGGCCGGGATGAAGCGCCCGATGAACACGGCGGCGAGCCCGGACAGGACGGCCAGGGCCCAAAAAGGTCCGCGCCAGCCGGTGAACTGGCCGGCGAAGGAGCCGATCGGCACGCCCACGACGTTGGCCAGGGTCAGGCCGCCGATCATGACGCCCGTGGCCCGGGTGGCGTTGCGCGGTCCCGCAGCGGTGGTGGCGACGACGAAGCCCACAGACCAGAACGCTCCGGTGGCCAGGGCGGTAACGACGCGGGCGAGGAGGACGATCGTGAAGGACGAGCTGAGGGCGGCGACCAGATGTCCGAGGCAGAACACGGACAGGGCCAGGACCAGCGTCTGGCGCTGAGGCAGCCGCAGGGTCGCCATGGCCATGGTGGGCGCGCCAATGATCATGCCGATGGCGAAGGCGGTGATCAGCAGGCCGGCGTGGGAGACGCTGACTCCGAGGTCGCCGGCCAGCTCCGGCAGCAGGCCGGCGACGACGAACTCGGTGGTTCCCATCAGGAACGTGCCGGCGGCGAGCACCCAGACGACGAAGGGAAGCTTGCCGGGGGTGGTCCCGGACGCGGAAGGCATACGTGTGGTCTCTCCTTGCGTGGAATTCGGCGGATCGGTGGCGGCTGAAGTCGTCACTGCGGTGGCCGGACGGCGCAGCCAGGTCTTCGACGGTTCCATGGAACGGAACGGGCGAAAAGGGGAAGATCTCCTCCCCCCATCTTTCGGCTGCTCTCCGTGACGGGCGAGAGGTGGGGTGAGTTAGGGCGCGGCTTCGATGGTGATCTCGTCGGCTGTGGCGAGCTGCTCGGTACCGCCGTCGGCCATGTGCCCGAGGGGGACCAGGCCGGCCGCGTAGGGGGCGTCGCGGTAGTAGGTGGCGAGCTGGTTCCAGGGCGCGTAGTACGCCAGGTCACCGACCTCGGGGTCGGCGCCTTCCGGGGCGCCGGAGGTGGACAGCTTGCGCGGCAGATCCGCGATCTTCTCGGCCTGGTTGAGGTCGCGCAGCGACAGGGTGAGCGGGAGCTGGGCGGCGAAGTCGCGGGCGGTGGGGCTGTCGTTCAGGGTGGCGGCGATGTGGTGGCCGTTGAGCGTGAGCCGGATGTTCATGGCGGTGCTCCTGCCGGTCGGTGTGGTAGCGGCCGGGGCTGTCGAAGCCTGCGGCGACGCGGGCTCGGAAGGAGAAGAGGAGGAAGAGGAGGAGGAGGAATCGTTGGTGCAGGCGGTCGCGACCAGCAGCAGAGCGGCGGCCGGGACCACGCGCGCGAGAGCGCGAAGGGGTGCCGGGTTCACGAGGTCGTCCTGTGGCTAGTCGGGCAGGGGCTCGGCGTAGTGGCGGAAGCCGTCCCGCTGCTGGTGGATGTCGTACAGCCGCTGTGCCAGGGCGTCGGGGCTGCTGTGCTCGGCGTCGGGCCGGATGGCTCCGGGGATGATCAGCTGGGCGGCGTGGATGTTCTCCGCGGCCAGCGTGTCGTGGAGCATGCGGGCGTAGGCGCTCTCGGCGGCGAAGGCGATCGAGGTGCCGGCGACCTTCGGGTTGGGGCGTACGGCGCTGGAGCCGTTGACGAACAGCAGCGTGCCGCGGCCGAGTTCGCGCATGCCGGGCAGAACGGCGTTCACGGCGGCGACGGGGCCCTTGACGGAGAAGGCGAGCGGCGCGTCGAGGTCGTCGGCGCCGGTGTCGAGGACCGGCTTCATGAAGTCGGCGCGCGGCACCGGGCTGTACTGGAGGATCTCGATAGGGCCAAGGTCCTTGGCGGCCGCGTACAGGGCCGCGTCCAGTGACTCGATGTCGAGGACGTCGGCGGTGAAACCGCGCGCCTGAACACCGTCACGGGCCAGCTCGGCGGTCATCTCCTCCAGTCGCTCGGCGTTGCGGGCGATGAGGGCGACGGCGTGGCCGGCGCTGCCGAAGCGGCGGGCGGTGGCCAGCCCGAGTCCCGGGCCGGCGCCGATGAGAGCGAAGGTCGTCATGGGGTTCGTCGTTCCTTGTGTGAGGCGGTGGCTCCCGCCCGCATTCGCGCTACCGTGATGCGGGCCCGACGGTCTGGATGCTGGGCGGGAGGGGGCCGAGGCAGGGACAATGTGTGCCCGGCGCCGTCCGGTGCGGCCGTACGCGAGGGCGGCGTGCGATCAGGCGAGGTTCTTGCTGAAGAACTCCTCCAGCTTGTCGAACGGGATCAGGTCCGTCCTGTCGTACAGATCGACGTGGCCGGCGTTCGGGACGGCGTAGAACTCCTTGGGCTCGGCCGCGAGTTCGTAGGCGTCCTCGCTGAAGTACCGCGAGTGGGCGTTCTCGCCGACGACGAACAGGATGGGTCGCGGCGAGATCCACTCGATCTTCGACAGCAGCGGAAAGTTCATCAGCGACATGCCGCTCGTCAGCGTGAACTGGGTGATGGAGTTCGGGTGGTAGCCCCGAGGAGTGGAGTAGAACTCACCGAACTCCCGGCCGACCGGGTTGGTGTTCTCGTCGAACCCGATGGGCGCGCCCCGCGGGGTCAAGGCAGGGGCGTGGGCCTCGAAGTCCGCGTACCGCTGCTCGGCGATCGCGTCGAGCATGGCGCCTCGCTCCTCCGCGGTGAGAGAGCCCTGCCAGCCCTCCGAGGCGATCCGGGCGATGTCGTACATGACGACCGTGGCGACCGCCTTGATACGCCGGTCGACCTGGGCCGCGCTGAGCGCGAAGCCGCCGCTGCCGCACATGCCGACGACGCCGATGCGGTCCCGGTTCACGAAGTCACGGGTGCCCAGGTAGTCGACGGCCGCATGGAAGTCCTCGGTGAAGACGTCGGCGGAGGAGACGTGTCGCGGGTCGCCGCCGCTGTAGCCGTTGTAGGAGGGGTCGAAGGCGAGGGCCACGAAGCCGCGCCGGGCCAGGTTCTGGGCGTAGATGCCCGGGCCCTGCTCCTTCACTCCGCCGTACGGTGCGCCGACGATGATCGCGGGGTGTTCCTGGGAGGCGTCGAAGCCCTTCGGCTGGTAGAGGTCCGCGGAGATGCTGATGCCGTACCTGTTCTCGTACGACACCGGCTTGCGGGTGACGTTCTCGTCCAGGTCGAAGATGTAGTTGTCTGCTACAGGCATTTCCGTGTCTCATTTCTGTGGCGCTTGACAGAGGCAGCCGGTCACCGGGCCGGAGGTCAGGGCTTGAGGAGGGCCTTGATGGCGCGGCGCTCGTCCATGGCGTTGTAGCCCTCGGCGACCTGGTCCAGGGGCAGGGTGAGGTCGAAGACCTTGCCCGGGTTGATCCGGCCGGACAGGACGCGGTCGATCAGGTCGGGCAGGTAACGGCGGACCGGGGCGGGGCCGCCGCGCAGGCCGACGTGGGAGAAGAACAGCTCCTCGCCGTCAACCGACACGTCGTGCGGGACGCCGACGAAGCCGACGTTGCCGCCGGGCCGGGCGGAGTGCAGGGCCTGCCGCATCGACTCGGCGGTGCCGACGCACTCCAGCACGGAGTCCGCGCCGATGCCGCCGGTGAGGTCCTTGACGCGGGCGATGCCTTCGTCGCCGCGTTCGCTGACGATGTCGGTGGCACCGAACTCCAGGGCGAGCTTCTGCCGGGACTCGTGCCGGCTCATGGCGATGATCCGCTCGGCGCCGAGTTCCTTGGCGGCGATGACGCCGCACAGGCCGACCGCTCCGTCACCGACGACCACGGCCGTCGAGCCGGGCTTCACCTCGGCGGCGAGGGCGGCGTACCAGCCGGTGCCCAGCACGTCGGACACGGCGAGCAGGCTCGGCACGAACTCGGCGTCCGGGTGCTCGTCGGTGGCGACGAGGGTGCCGTGGGCGTTGGGGATGCGCACGTAGTCGGCCTGGCAGGTGCTCATGAACTCACGGTGCAGACAGGACGACTGCCAGCCGTTACGGCAGTTCACGCAGGTGTTGTCCGAGGTGGCAAAGGAGCCGACCACGAACTGGCCGGGCTTGACGTTGGCGACCTCGCTGCCGACCTCCTCGACGATGCCGACGTACTCGTGCCCCATCGGGTGCGGGTCGCCGATGGGTTCCGCGCCGCGGTAGGGCCACAGGTCCGAGCCGCACACACAGGTGGCGACCGTGCGAATCACCGCGTCGGTCGGATTGAGGATCTTCGGGTCGTCGAGGTTCTCGAAGCGCACGTCGCCGGGGGCGTAGATGACTGCTCCGCGCATGGGGGGCTTCCTTCGGTGCGGGGATCGGTGAGCACGCAGCCGGGGTCGGGATCGGGATCGGCTGCTCGATAACGAGCCTCACACGCGAGGGCAGGCGCGAAAAGTGGAGAAATCTATCCTGGGACGGAAACATCCTGGGAGGAATTTCTCCCCCCTTCCCCGGGTGGAATCGGTGTCATGCTGGGAAGCATGACCGCCAACGTCCCCCTCAATGAGCTGGGAGAATTCCTCAAGAAGCGCCGCTCCGAGCTGAGCCCGCGCACGGTCGGACTGCCTGATACTGGCAAGCCCCGCCGGGTTGCCGGGCTGCGCCGCGAGGAGGTCGCCCAGCTCGCCAGCATCAGCACCGACTACTACACCAGACTCGAACAGGGCCGCATGCAGGCATCGGCGCCCGTGCTGGACGTCCTGGCCCGGGTACTCCATCTGGATGACGACGAGCGCGGCTACCTGTTCCAGCTCGCGGGTAAAACCACCACCCGCGCCCGGCGCCGAGGCCGGCAGAAGGTCCAGCCGCAGCTCCAGCGTGTCCTGGACGACCTCACCGCCACCCCGGCCATCGTGCAGGGCCGGCGCGGCGACATCCTGGCCTGGAACGCGCTGGCCGCCGCGCTGGTCACCGACTTCTCCCGCGTCCCGGAAAAGCACCGCAACTATCCGCGGATCATCTTCACCACTCCCGCGATGCGCAACCTGTACGCCGACTGGGAGACCTCCGCGCAGATCGCCGTGGCCCAGCTGCGGATGGAGGCCGCGAAGTACCCCGAGGACCCCCGTCTGATCGAGCTGGTCGGTGAACTATCCCTGCGGGAAAAGCAGTTCGCCCGGTGGTGGGGCGACCACCATGTCGCCGCCCGCACCGTCGGCACGAAGACCCTCAACCATCCCGTCGTCGGCGAACTCGTCCTCGACTGGGACACCCTCACCGCCAACACCGACCCCGACCAGCACCTCACCGTCTGGACCGCCGCACCCGGCTCCCCCACCCACGACCGGCTCCGCATCCTCGCCTCCTGGGCCGCCGACCAGAACCTGCCGGCCTCCTCCCCCCTTCGCTGACCGCGACGGGCCGCCACCATGAGGCGGCCGGTGGACCGTACCGGTGCCCAGAGGCAGGCTGTGCCATGGCTGCCGTCCTCGGCACCAGACGGTGCATCTGTCCGGACGCGGGAAAGCTGAGGAGAGAGCCCCCTCCGATGCCTTCAGGCCCTGTCCCTATGACGGGCATCTACCGACTGGTCTGCGACTGCTCCCGACCTGGCTGGCGTTGCGCCGGAACGCGTGGCGCGCATAAGAACGAGTGCCGTCAACGGTACGAGGGTGAGCGCGGCAGCCACCGTGCCGACCAGTGGCGGCCCTGCCTGCCGCAGTGATGAGCCCAGGGCGATGCCCGCCACTCCGGAGCCGATGGCGATACCCACGTTGGACGCCGAACTGCTCAGGGCGGAGGCCAGCGTGGGCGCGGAACCGGCGAAGCGCATGACCAGCGCGCCGAGCACCGGCGTCGCGGCGAAACCGGTCACCCCCATGACCGTCACCAGCACCACGCTAGCCACCGGGCTCGTGGAGAGAAACACCAGCAAGAACAGGACCAGCGTGCTGGCGGCGGCGGTCGTGACGAGGGTGGCGAGCGGCCGACGGTCACCCATTCGCCCGCCGACCGTGGTGCCCAGCAGGGCGCCCAGACCGTAACCGGTCAGCACCAGGGGCACCGCCCAGGCGGGGAGCCCGGCGCGCTCGGTGAGCAGGGGCGAGATGTAGGTGTAGGTAGCCAGGACACCCCCCAGGAGCAGGGCGATGGCGCTCAGCGCCAGCCAGACCCGCCCCTGGCGCAGCGCGGTGAACTCAGCCCGCACGGAGCGCGTCTCGCGCCGCTCCTCGTCAGGAACGAAGCGGCCGATGACCGCCGCGGCACCGGCCGACAGGGCAGCCAGCACCCAGAACGGCCCTCGCCAGTCCGACACCTGGCCCAGCCACGAGCCAAGCGGTACGCCGGCGACATTGGCCAGGTTCATGCCCCCGAGCAGCAGGCCCAGGGCCCGCGAGGTCGCCGCCGGCCCTGCCGCGGTCGTCGCCACCACGGCCCCGACACACCAGAAGGCACCTGTGGCCAGCGCGGTCACCACTCGGGCCGCGAGCACGGCCGCGAACGACGAACTGAGCGCGGCGACCACATGGCCGAGGGCGAAGACGACGAGCGCGAGAACCAGCGTGGACCGCCGCGGCAGGCGCAGCGTCGCGATCGCCATCGCCGGCGCCCCGACGATCATGCCCGCCGCGAACGCCGTGATCAGCAGACCCGCTTGGGAGACGCTGACGTTCAGGTCTTCCGAGATCTCTGGCAGCAGGCCCGCGATGACGAATTCTGTGGTGCCCATCAGAAAGGTTCCGGCGGCCAACACCAGGACGACAAAAGGAAGCTTGCTGGATCGGTCGCGGGGCAAAGGTGGCATGTGGTGGCGTTCTCTTCCGGAGCGGAGTGCGAGGACCCGCGAGCGGTGCGGATGCGCTCAGCCTCGCACCGGATATCCGTTCTGTGAGGGGGAGGGTTTTCTCCCTTGCTGAATATCAGCCCGCTCTCCAGCCCCGTCAGGGGCTCCGAGCGCGGCCACGTAAAGCAGTTCCTGACCGTGGCCAAGGGCGCCGAGACCTACGACCCGAACCTCACCGAGGACCGCACCCTGGTCGACGCACAGCACCCGGGCAAGCTGACCGGCGCGACTGGACGATGGAGGATCACTCCACGGGGTGGGACAACAGGGCGCGGCCTCGGCCTCCCTACCCAGCTCGCCGTCTCCAACTGCCGTCAAACGCAATCCGACCCGTCTCCGTGGCAGCAGGGTCACCGTCACCCCGGCGACCGGTCGGGCTGCATGGATCGCCGTACGTCACGAAGGTCACTGAGATTGCCTGCGTACCAACACGAACAGGTCTGTTCGACCGGTTCCTGCGAGAAGCGCCGGGTCGGACAGCACATCGGCTTTGCGGATCACCGTGTTCATCCGCTCGGCCCGGTTCGTCCCGAACGCTGTTCATCGCCAGCCTCCGCGGCCAGGTTCTGCGCGCCGTACCGGTCTCGGACCTCTCGGCCTCGACCGATCACTGCAAGGGTGAGTACGGGCGTATCCGCGCCGTTGCTCTCGCCCCGGACGGTGACCTCTGGTTCGTCACCAACAACACCGACGGACATGCCGAACCGCGTTCGGAGGATGATCGCATCGTCAGCGTCGATCTGGGGGCGGCCGCGCGAGCAGGAGATGACCCTGATCCCGGTGCGGACTGATCGCTCACGCAAGCACGCGCAGCAGTTCGGTGGCGTCGTTCAGCGACTCGAGGTCCCGGGTCATCTGCTGCACCCTTCTGACTTGGTCCAACGACGGGGGCATCGTGGCGGCGGACGCACAGTCACCGAATTTCCGGGCGATGTCGTCCCATGTCATAGGTGTCTCCGAGCTGCCCGGCACGTTGGTGCCTACCCTGTCGAACCTGCGACCGTCGCGCATGATGATCTCGACCCGTCCCGGCGGGAGTTCCAACTTCCAGTCCAGGGCTTGGTCTTGTACGGGCACCACCTTCCGCGCGGCAGCCAGTACCCGAGGGTCCTTCAGTGCCTGCGCGGTGAAGTCCGAGACGCCCATTCCGCGACGGACGGCCGCGACGGCCACCAGGAAGGGGAGACTGAACCTCGCGTCCACGAGTGTCGTGGGCGCGCGCCGGACCTCCAGGGGCCTGCACATCAGGTCGTGGTAATCGCCGACGTAGACCCTGATCTCGTCGATGTCGTCCACGCTCAGGTCATGACGCGTTATCAGTTCGACGGTCGCGTGAATGTGGCTGTGCGCGGTACCGACCGACGGCCACAGCTTGTAAAGGGTCCCGCCGCCCTGGTAGTCGACGCCAAGGTCTTCCAGAATCCTGTCCCGGTCGTACCTGCCGCCGAAATACGTTGCGAAGAATCCATACTCGCCCTCGAAGAGGGACTCGACTCCCGTTGTTCCCTTTTCGGCCAGCAGAGCCGCCGTGACCGCACCCTTCGCGGAAAATCCCGCGTACATTCCGCGCAGATCGCTGCCGGTCCCGCACACCATTTCCATGACTCCGCAGGACTGCATACTGGCAATTCCGAATGCGTTGGTCATCTGTTCGCGCGTAAGGCCGAGAACCCGGCCCGCCGCCGCGGTGGCGGCGAACACGCCCATCACGGACGACAGGTTCCAGTCCTTGCGCCAGCCGACGTTGCACCGCAGGCGAGCGAAGATGTCCTGTCCCGCGGCGACCGCCACGATCATTTCCCTGCCCGAGACCCCACCTTTCCGCTCCGCGACAGCGAACGCCGCCGGGATGACGGAACTGGACGCGTGTTGTCCCCAGGGCGTTTGATCGTCGTAGTCCAGGCAGTGCGCCATGGCTCCGTTCGCGAAGGCCGCCATGATCGCCGGGGCCTTGCCGCCGAAGGCCAGTACGGAAGCCTCGGGCCGGCCTCCGCTCTCCCGCACCAGGTCGACGACGCCTTGCACGGCGGGCTCTGTGCCGCCGGCCGCCAGAATCACTCCCAGCGTGTCCAGGATGCTCTTTTTCGCTGCTTCCACGGCGTCGGCCGGGAGTTGTGCGTACCGCGTGCCGACGATGGCATCGGCGAGGTGATGGACCAGATCGGCGGGGGGAAGGGGCATATGGCGCCTCGATGTCGGAACGATCATGACAGGGAAGGAATCACGGTTGATGAAGAGCCGGTCGTAGCGGCTCGTGACTTCAGCCGAGTCCGCGGTGTGAGCGCGTCGTGCTGGACGGTCGCATAGGTGACCACGGCGGCCAACAGGATGGCGCCGTGGAGGGTCTGCCGTGTCGCCGAGGGGACGTTGAGGAGCGGGGTGACTTGACCAGCGAGGACAAGACGGTGGCGATGCACGTCAGCGCGTAGCCCTCGCCGACCGGGGAAAGCGGTATTGCAGGTCGGTCAGCCGATGGGACTCGAGGCGGCGGGTCTGCCCCGATCGCACCCGGAGACTTCGGCGATCACCCCTGCATCCATTGCGCCATCACCCTCCTTCGAGCCATTGGGCCGTTGACTCACGACCACACCCGCGGCTACCGCGAGATCTCAGACACCGGCAGATCGATGGAGCCGGCAGGACATGGCTGATGCACGACCCCGGAGGGCATCCGGCCCTCAGAGCTCGATGTAAACGCTCTTGGTGTACAGGTAGTTGTCCATGTGAGCGGCGCTTCCCTTGGAGCCGTAGCCGCTCATCTTCGTTCCGCCGAACCCGACCATCGGATCGATGTAGCCGTAGCAGTTCACCCACATCGTGCCGGTATGAACGCCATGGGCCACCCGAAGGGCGGTGGACAGGCTCTGGGACCAGACCGCTCCCCCGAGGCCGAATTCGCTGTCATTGGCGATGGCGACGGCCTCGTCCACGTCGTCGAACGGCAGGATCGACAGGACCGGGCCGAAGATCTCCTCGCGGGCGATGCGCATCTCGTTGGTCACGCCGGCGAAGACGCTCGGCTGCATGAAGTACCCGTTCTCGAACTCCCCCCCGAGCCGCCCGCCGCCGCGGAGCAGTTCGGCCCCTTCGCCGCGTCCGACGTCGATGTAGGACAGCACCTTGTCCAACTGGGGCTGGGAGATGACCGGGCCCAACGTGGCTGCGGCATCCAGGCTGTGCCCGACCCTTAGGGTGTCCATGAACGTCAGCAGCCGCTCAGTGAACTCGTCGACGACGGCCCGCTGGACGAGGACCCGGGTGCCGGCGAAACAGATCTGCCCGGAGTTGGCGAAAACCCCCATCGCGGCACCCGGCACCGCCTTGTCCAGGTCTGCGTCCGCGCACACGATGTCCGCCGACTTGCCGCCCAGTTCCAGCTGCAGCTTCTTGATGTTCACGGTGGACGCCTCGATGATGCTGCGTCCGGTCTGCGTCGATCCGGTGAAGGCGATGCGGTCGACGTCGGGGTGGGCCGCCAGCGCATGACCGGCTTCCTTGCCCAGGCCTGTGACGACATTGACGACCCCCGCCGGCACTCCGGCTTCGTAGAGGATCTCGGCCACCCGCAGCACGGACAAGGAGGCGTCCTCGGACGGCTTCAGCACGGCGGTGCACCCGCTGGCCAGAACCGCGCCGATGATCCAGAACTGGCCGTTGAGCGGACCGTTCCAGGGAATGATTCCGCCGACGATCCCGACCGGGGCCTTCAACGTCATCGTGCTGACCTTGCCGGGGATGCCGTTCATCAGCGTCTCACCCGAGATGTTCGCCGCCTGCGAGGCGAAGAACGACAGCATCTTCATCAAGGCGGGCTTGCTGTTGCGCAGCCTCGAGACCGGGGCGCCCATGTCCATGGCCTCGATCTGGATCAGTTCCTCGAACCTCTCGTCGAGGACCTGCGCGACGCGCGTCAGCAGCGCTTGGCGCCCATAGGGGGTCCAGGTGCTCCACTGGCCTTGGAACGCCTTGCGCGCGGCGACGACCGCGCGATCGATGTCGGCCTCGTCGCCGGCGGCGATCCGCGCCAGGACCGCTCCGGTCGACGGATTCAGCGTGGTCAGGATCTGCTCGGACGCAGCCGGGACGCTCTCGCCGTCGATGAAGTGATGGTGCACCTCGCGGGACAAGAAGGCCTGGGCCTGCTCACCCGGAGCGAGGTTCTGCTGGGATGTGGTCACTTTCCTTACCTCTCACCTGAGCCGCGATACCGCGTCAGTCGAAGATGAAGACGCCCTTGCCGATCTGGCGTCGGTCGAACAGCTCGTAGGCCTTTTCCGCCTCGTCCAGCCGGAACTCGTCGGTGAACAGCGACTCCACGTCCAGACCGCGCTCGGCGACGAACAGGGCGCACTCCTCCTGGAGGTTCTTGCTGAAGGTGAGCGAGCCCACGACGGTCTTCTGCAGCTGGATGAGTTCCTCGCTGTCCAGCTCGATGGTGCCGAAGACCCCGACCATGCAGGCGGTTCCCCAGCGTCGCAGCGCCTGGACCGCTTGACGGCGCACAGTGGCGTTGGCGCTGCATTCGAGGGACTTGTCCGCGCCTTCGCCGTCGCGCGTCAGTTCCCGGACAGCGGCCACAGGGTCCTGCTCCCGTGCGTCGACGACGTGGTCGGCGCCGAACTGTTCGGCCATCGCCAGCCGGGAGGGCTCGACGTCGACGGCGATGACCCGCGCCCCGAAGGCCTTGGCCAGCATGGTGCAGCTCAGTCCCACGGGCCCCTGGCCGAAGACCGCGACGGTCTCGTCGGCGGACAGGCCGACCCTCTTGATCGCCGCGAAGGCCGTCCCGGTGCCGCACGAGATGGCCGCGCCGGTCTTGAACGACAGGGAGTCGGGCAGGGCGATGAGTGTGTGCGCGGGAACCTTCATGAAGTCCGCGTGTCCCCCGTCGCCGTCCAGCCCGCCGTACACCGTGCGCGCGTTCGGGCAGTACTGCGTCCAGCCGGAACGGCAGTATCGACAGGTGCGGCACCCGTCATAGTGGTGGACCATCACCCGGTCTCCGGCCTTGGCCTCGCTGGGCCGCACGGCGTCGCCCACGAGCTCGACCACTCCGCACGGCTCATGGCCTTCGATCACCAGCTCGGATCCGGTGCGCATCGGGCCGTGGAGGTGATGGAGGTCGCTCCCACACATACCGGAGGCCTTCATGCGGATGACGACTTCGTCCGGCCCAGGCGCCGGGACGGGAATCTCGCGGAGATCGAGCTTTCCTTCGCCCAGGAAGAGAACAGCCTTCATGTCTACCATCCTCGATGGTCAGGAGGTGGATTGCGTCGATGACGCCGTTCGCGTGATGGCCGGCAACCGGCCGCAGCCCGCTGTCGGCGATGGGTTCACCCGTTCGAGCTGGGCGACCGGGCCGCGACGGATGATTCCGAGAGCGACTTCGGGTCGTGCGGAGTGCCCGGTTCCTCCGGCACATCGTCGAGATGGCTCTCCGGGGCGATCTGCTCCAGGGCCTCGCGGGAGGTGTCGACACCGGCGACGGCGTTGAGCAGGGTCACGACGACGTACATGCCCGAGACGGCCAGGATGACCCCGAGGACACCGAAGCGGGAGAACAGCCACAGGACGACGAAGGGGGAGGCGATCAGGCCGACGCGACCGACAGTCTGGGAGAAACCGCCCCCGCGGAAGCGGAAGGCCGTGGGGAAGAACTCCGGGGTCGTGCCCAGGCCCAGAGTCAGGAAGGACGCGACCGTGGCGACCAGGATGAATCCGACGGCGATGACCAGCGCGGACACGGTCATGAACGGATAGATGCCGGCGAAGACCGCGGCGAGGGTCCCGAACATCATGATGCTGCGGCGCCGTCCGAGGCGGTCGACGATGAACAGACACAGCAGCGGTCCCGCGACATAGCCGGACATGATGGCCGCGTTGAATCCCAGGGACTTCGACACCGTCATCCCCTGCTCCACGAAGAACGTGGGGATCCAGCCGGTGACGACGTAGGAACCGAACAGACAGGTGACGGTCAGGATCAGGGCCATCATCGTCCGCCGGATGACAGGCCGCGAGAACAGCACCGTGATCGGCACCCACTCGGCCTCCTCGTCCTTCTCGTACGCGACCGGCGTCGAGTTGATCTCCCCGCTCGCGACACCGGACTCCCGCTCGATCCTCCGGATGACGGCCTCGGCCTCCTCGTACCGGCCGCGCGACTCCAGCCACTGCGGCGACTCCGGCATGCCCCGACGCAGCCACCAGGCGATCAGCGCGCCCACGCCGCCGATGACGAACATCCCGCGCCAGGACCAGACGGGTATGACGACCCAGCCGAGGATCGAGGACAGCGAGACACCGATCCCGCCGAAGATCCCGAGCAAACCCAGGTATCGACCGCGGCGGCCTGGCGGAATGAACTCGGTGATCATGCCGTAACAGATGACGTACTCGGCGCCCATGCCGATGCTCATCGCGCCTCGCAGGGCGATGAGCACCTCCATCGACGGCGCCATCGCCGCGCACAGAGCGAGGATCCCGAACAGCGCCAGGCTGAACTGGAAGGCGAAGGCTCGTCCGAACCGGTCGCTGAGCCAGCCCGCGAAGGACGCTCCGATCGCGAGGCCGGCGAACGTGACCGACAGGAAGAGCGAGTTCAGCTTCAGCGTCGAGAAGCCGGTGTCCAGGACCGACGCCAGTACCCCGGCCGACAGCGTGTTGTCGAACGAGTCGCAGAACATGCCGACGCCGACGAGCACCGCCAGGCGTCGGTGGAACCTGCCGACCGACAGATTGTCGAGCCGTCGGCCCGCATTGACGTGAGTGTTCATCGGCCGACGCCTCCCTGCCGAGCCAAGCCCGGGACAAGGCAGGAACTGGCGCGGGCCAGACCGGGATGACGAGTTCCGCATGGGTTCGATCGACGTTGTCCGATCATGCGTCTTACAACCTTTGGCTCGGTGCTCGGCGCTCAACGGCGCGAACACGAGGGCGTGTTGGTGAACCGCTCTTACTCGCGGGGGAATGAGACCGTCTCGATCAAGCTGAACCTGCGACTCCGCCGTCACACGCTGTTGCGGCGCGGGGCGGTTCAGTAGCGACGGGGCACGGCTTTCGCAGCTGATTTTGAAGGTATCCTGCATTGTGAGATTAAGTCAACGACTTGGGTGTCCACCCTGTCATCACTCCGGAACGCCGTGCGGACCTGCCTGCCCTCACTCCCGCAGTCGCGAGCGGAAGACGACGAAGCCCGCTGTCACCAAGAACGCAGCGGGCGAGAGGAAGGCCGCCGCGAGCCGGCCGCCCCCGCACCGCACCGACCGTCACCGGCACGATGGTCTGGCCCAGCAGATTGCCGCCCAGCCGCATGCTCATCGCGGTGCCCTGATCACCGTCCGGCACGTGTTCGGCCACCCAGCCGAGAGTGATCGGCTGGCCGAGGCCAAGACGGAAGCCGATGACGACCATCAGCAGACAGAGCCCCAGCAGCCGGTCGGCCAACGGCAACGCGGCGAGGCCGCCCGCGGCGACCAGCATGCTGAGGAAGAGCAAACGGCGCCGGGTCAGCAGACGGATCAGCCGGAGCATCCCGACACGCGCCATCAGGGATGCGGCTCTCTGCACGGCCAGGAGCAGGCCTACGGTCCGCACCGACAGCCGCGCGCTGCGCCGCACCTTCAGCTCCGTACGAAAGCCGCCTCGCGGGAGTCGTACCGCTTGGCCCGCCCTGCCGCCCCGGCTCCGTGGGGAACGGTCGAGGCCGACAGAGGCCGCCCGGCCCACGGCGGCGGCAACGGAGGCCGCGGCGAACGCCCGGCTCCCGGAGAACGAGCCCGCGGCGGCGTCCGCGGACCCGACGTTGGCCGGCCGACAGGCTGACCGCGGCCGGCGCGAGCATCTGGCCGGTCGAGTTGACGATCGTGAAGACCGAAAACCGGCGATCGCGTTGTGCGCCGTCCTCGGTCCGCGCGATGAGCGTCTGGATGCCGAGCATCGAGCACAAGTGGCCCAGACCGAGCAGGGCACTGCCCGCCACCAGGCTCGTGAGGCACTGGGGTGCGAGCAGGCTCAGACATACCACCAGCCATGACGCATCGAACGCCAGTGCCTTGCAGGACAACAGCGGACGTGACCCGGAGACAACCGTCTGCGCCACGATGGTGACGATCACCAGTCGCGGAAACGGTCGCAGCACGCGACGTGCTCCTTTCGGGTGGGAAGCGATGTCATCGACTGGTGTCGTGGTACTGCCCCGCCGCACGGGCTCGCTGGATGGCCAGTTCGATCACCAGCTCAAGGTTGGGGGTCGGGATCTGCACCATGTCGGCCAGGTCGAGGGGAACACGGAACATGGCGTCGATCTCCATGGGCCGGCCGGCCCGCAGGTCCTGCGCGATGCTCTGGAGATGACCGGAGGTCCCCAGCTTGCTCAGGCCCTCCTCGGGGTCGCCCGGATCGCAGCCCAGGGCACGGGCGATGGCTATGCCTTCGGCCGCCATCGCCTTGGCGACACCGGCGACGGCGGGCTTGTCGAGGACGTCCTTCATGGCCGATGCGGTGAGCACGGCCAGCGAGCCTCCGATGAGGTTCATCAGCAGTTTCGCCCAGACAGCGTCGCGGATCCTCGGTGTGACGGTGGCTTCCAGACCGGTGGGGTTCAGGAGGGACGCCAGCGCGTCGAGCCTCTTGTCGGACCGGCCGTCGGGGCGTCCGACGATGAGGCGGTTGCGCGGGTTCGCCGCGCGGATGACCCCGGGCTCGACCACGGTGCAGGCGGTGTAGGCCACTGCGCCCACGGCGCGGCCGGGCCCGATGCCGTCCCACAGCGCCCGCTCGGGATCGAGCCGTCGAAGGTGCGTTCCGTCCAAGGGACCACCATGCGAGTGGAAGTACCACCAGGGAATGCCGTTGTTGACGAAGAGCACCAAGCTGTCCGGATGGAGCAGAGACCCTATGTGCTCGGCGATGGCCGGCAGGGCCGGGGCCTTGACCGCGACGATGACGATGTCCTGCGGCTCCAGATCGCCGGGCCGGTCGGTGGCCACCGGGCGGGAGATCAGCTCGCCGTCACGGGTTTCCACGCGCAGCCCGTGCTGCTGGATCGCGGCCAGCTGCTCACCGCGAGCGATCAGTGAGACCTGGGTCCGGCCCGCGGCAAGGCGTCCGGCGATGTGGCCGCCGACGGCCCCTGCGCCGTATACGCAGATTTTCATGTGTGCTTCCTGTTCCGCGATCTGTCGATCAGTCGAACTGCTGACGCTTCTGGGCTGCGGCGGCGCTGAGGAAGGAGATGTCGTTGCCGGTGGAGACGTAGCCGGCGCCGAGGGCCAAGTACTGACGGATCAGGTCCGGGCGCCCTCCCAGTCCGCCGACGCCCGCGGTCTTTCCGTTCACGCGGCAGGCTTCGATGACGCGCAGGTATGCCTTGTGCAGCTCGGGGTGGTCCATCTGCCCCGCGATGCCCAGCTCGAGGGTGAGGTCGTTCGCGCCCACGAGGAGCACGTCGACGCCATCCACCGCGGCGATCTCCTCCACCGCGTCCAGACCGGACCGGGTCTCGATCTGTGCCACCACCATGGAGGCCTCATCGAGTGCTCGAATGGTCTGGTCGGCGGGGAAGGACCGGAAGTGCAGCTGGGGCGGTGAACCCGCCAGGGAACGCTCGCCCACGGGGGCGTGCTTGACGGCACGGACGGCGGTGCGCGCCTCGTCGGCGGACTGCACGCCGGGCACGATGATCCCCATGGCGCCGGAGTCCATGACCCTGGCGATGTAGTGCGGGTCCAGACCGGGGACCCGGACGAGGGGGGTGACGCCCAGGTGATTGCAGGCCATGCAGATCTGAGCCGCGGCGTCCAGGGGAAACGGGCTGTGCTCCATGTCGATGTAGACGGAGTCGAAACCTGCCGTGTGGGCGATGGCGGCGATGTCGACGGTCCGCACCAGCCGGACGGTCATCGAGTACACCGTCTCGCCTCTGGACATCTTCTCCTTGGCGGGATTGCGCAGCAGAGGGATGGATTCGCTGGTCATGTTCGGAAGGCTCCTGCCTGGTTCGGGGTGTCTCAGCCGAAGAGAGGCGGCAGTGCCTGCGCCTCGTCCTCGAACCCGTACACGGACTTGACCTCGAGGTATTCCTCGAACCCGAACCTGCCCATCGAGCGGCCGATGCCGGACTGCTTGTATCCGCCCATGGGCGTGTACGAGTCCGTGGCCGCGCCGTTGTAGCTGACACGGCCGGCCCGCAGGCCGTTCACCACGCGGCGGGCGTTGGTCCGGTCGCCGCCGAAGACATAGCCTCCGAGCCCGTAGATCGAGTCGTTGGCGATGCGCAGGGCCTCGTCCTCGTCCCGGTAGGACAGGACGGTCAGGACGGGGCCGAAGACCTCCTCCCGGGCGATCGTCATGTCGGGTGTGACTCCGGTGAACACCGTGGGCTGCACGAAATAGCCTTGCCCGAGACCTTCAGGGCGCTCGACACCACCGGTGACGAGACGGGCGCCCGCATCGACGGCGCCCTGGATGAGATCCCTGATCGACTTGAACTGGGCGGCGCTGACGACCGGGCCCATGGTCGTCGAGCTCTCCAGCGGATCACCCAGGCGGAAGCGGCGTGCCTCGTCGACCAGGAAGGGCACCACCTGCTCCACCTGGCTCTCGTGCACCAGCATGCGGCTGGGGGCGTGGCAGGACTGACCGGCGTTGAAGAAGCAGCGCTGGATGTTCCAGCGCGCGGCCTTTTCGAGGTCGGCGTCGGGCAGCACGATGTTCGCCGACTTCCCGCCCAGTTCGAGGCAGACCCGCTTCACGGTCTCCGCGGCGGCGGCTCCCACCTGCCGGCCGGCGCCGGTGGATCCGGTGAAGGAGATCATGTCCACGCCCGGGTGGCGGGACAGCCTGTCGCCCACGTCCCGGCCGGCGCCGTTGACCAGGTTGAACACGCCAGGCGGCACCTCGGCCTCGTGCAGCACCTGGGCCAGGAGGACGCCGCTCGCGGCGGAGTTGACACTGGGCTTGACGACCGTCGTGCATCCGGCGGCCAGCGCGTAGATCAGCTTGATCACGCCGGTCTGGACCGGCCAGTTCCACGGTGAGACCAGCGCGCACACGCCGATCGGCTCGCGTCGGACGATGGCGCCGCCCACACGCGACTCGAAGGGGTACTCGCGTAGGAGGTCGCGGGCCACCCTCATGTGCTGAGCCGGGCCCGTGACCTGAGCACGGTTGGCGACGGGAATGCCGACCTCGCGCGCGATCAACTCGGAGAAGTCGTCGATGCGCGACTCGTAGGCGTCGATGATGCGGTCGATCAAAGCGATCCGCTCGTCCACCGAGGTGGTGGAGAAGCTTTCGAACGCCCTCTGGGCCGCGGCGACCGCGCGGTCCGCGTCGGCGGCGCTCCCCAGAGCCACGCGGGCGAAGGCCTCCTCGCGGGTGGGATCGATGAGTTCCAGTTCGCGGGCATCGGTCGGTTCAGTCCACTGACCGTCGATATAGAGGTGCGGGTACTGCCTCATGAGTGAAGTCCTCCTCGGACCGCGTGGTTTGTCCGACGGGTCAGCTGCTGTGGGTGTAACCGCCGTCGCAGGCGATCGTCTGGCCGGTGACGAACGCGGACGCCGGGGTGGCCAGGAAGAACATGATTCCGACGAGGTCGGTGGGGACCATCCCCCGCGGGATGCATTGCAGTGAGGCCGCGCGCTCCCGCACCTCGACGGTGGGATTGACGGCACGGTCGACCTCCGTGGCGACGCTGCCCGGTCGCACGCAGTTGACGGTGATCCCATAGCCGCCCAGCTCGCGCGCCAGAGAGTTGGTCATGCCGATCAGTGCCGACTTCGAGGTGACGTAGTGCAGGTAGTTGACGGTGCCACGGGTCACCGCATCGGAAGAGATGTTGATGACGCGGCCGAAGCCCGCCGCGCGCATATGGGCGGCTACCGCCCGAACGCACAGGTAGCTCCCGGTGACGTTGACCCTCAGTACCTGTTCCCACTGCTCCAGGGGGATCTCGTCGAACGGCCCCTTCTCGATGGTGGCGAAGATCGACGCGTTGTTGATCAGCACGTCCACGCGGCCCCACCGTTCGATGACGGTGTCGACCATCGCCGTGACGGACGACTCGTCGGCCACATCCACTCTGACGGCCAGCCCGACGCCGCCGACGTCATGAATCTCCTTGACGACGGCCTCCGCCTTGCCGAGGTCGAGGTCGGCCACCACGGCGAGGGCTCCGGCCGCCGCGAACTGGCGCGCCAGTTCGCGGCCGATGCCCTGGGCGGCGCCGGTGACGATGACCACCCGGCCCTCGACGCTGAAGTCCCGCGCAGACGCCGGCACTCCGGAGTCATTTGGGGCGTGGGTCAAGGGTGTCGTCGTCATGGTCGGCCCTCCCGGCGTCGCGTTTCGTGGTGGGCGTGCAGCGGTGATGCCTCAGCCGCGTGCACTCGCGCCTCGCCTGGTCACCCCGCCAGACGAGCGTCATCTGCGGGGCACCAGAGGGCATCCCCTACTGACTGTTGGACAGTATCCCGCAATGTGGGATATCGTCAATTGAACCCATTGGTTTGTGCCATGGGGTGACAGCGATTCCGTGAAGGAGCAGCGATGCGTGTAGGCAGGGCATCCGACACCGACGTCGAGCAGGTCGGAAGCATGCGTGAGGGGAAGCTGGACCAGAAGCACCTGCTGTTCGGTGAGGACGGCACGCCCAACAACTACGACCTCAACATGGGCCTCACGGGCGGTGGTGGCTGGCGGACCCCTCGCCACCGGCACAACTTCGACCAGATCCGCTACGTCATACAGGGCGAGCTGCCCTACACCGAGACCGACGTGCTCAAGCAGGGATGGGTGGGGTACTTCCCCGAGAGCGTCCACTACGGCCCTCAGGAGCGGGCCGAGGGCCTGCGGACCATGGTCCTCCAGTGCGGCGGCGCGAGCGGTCAGGGCTACCTGAGCGTCGCCCAGCGTGAGGCGACCAACGCCGAACTGGCCAAGACCGGCGAGTTCAAGAAGGGCATGTACCACTACACGGACGCCGACGGCGCGCCCCAGGCCGTGGACGGCTCGCTTGCGATCTTCGAACAGGCCATGGGAGGCAAGCTCGAGTTCGCGCCCCCGCGGTACACCGATGTCATCGCGATGGACCCGGAGGCCTATGACTGGCAGAAGGGTGACGCGGGCGTCTTGGAGAAGTGGCTGGGCCGCTTCACCGAACGCGACCTGCGCATCGGGTTCCTGCGCCTGGAGCCCGGCGCCGTGTACCAGGCGGGACAGTTCCCCTCCATCGAGATCCTGTTCCAGATCAGTGGCAAGGTGTCGGCGGGCGGCGCTGAGTACGGACCTGAGACCGGATACGAATTCCTCGCCGATGAAGGTCCGGTTCCTGTCGAGGCCGTCGAGCCGACCGAGTTCCTGCGCATGGTCCTGCACACCTTCTGACTCATCACGGGGCAACACGCAGCCACGGCTCCGCGTTGCCCTGTGGCCGTCACTCAACTACCCGGAACAGGCCAGGAATTCGCCATGTCTCTCCCCCTGCATGCCCAGACGCGGGCCGTCCCCGAGGCCGCGGTGCTGGAAGGGTTGCCCCTGGTCCGCGCGGTGAGCGCCGCAGAGGTGGCCGCCCGTATATCCGGCGGCCCCCGACTCGTCGTCCTCGACGACGATCCGACCGGCACCCAGACGGTCGCCGACGTCCCGGTCCTGACCTCCTGGTCGGTGGCCGACCTGCGCTGGGCACTGCGCCAGGACAGTTCCGCCTTCTTCGTCCTCACCAACACCCGCAGCCTCTCCCCCGAGGACGCCGCCGCCCGCAACCGCGAGGTGGTGGGCGCCCTGCGTGCGGCGTCGCAGGCCGAGGGCACCGGTTACGTCCTGGCCAGCCGTGGCGACTCCACCCTGCGCGGCCACTTCCCGTTGGAGACCGACGTCCTGGCGGAGGAACTCGGCGCGGTGGACGGGGTCGTGCTGGTTCCCGCCTACATCGAGGCGGGCCGCCTGACCGTGCACTCCCGCCACTGGATGCGGACCGCAGAAGGTCTGCTGCCGGTCGGCGAGAGCGAGTTCGCCCGCGACGCCACCTTCGGCTACCGCAGTTCGTCGCTGCCCGAATGGGTCGAGGAGAAGACAGGCGGCCGCGTGCGGGCGGAAGCGGTCTTGCGTATCACCCTCGACGACCTGCGCGGCGGCGGCCCGGAGCACACTGCGCGGCTGCTGTCCTCGCTGAGCGGTGGGCGTGCGGCGGTGGTGGACGCGGTGTGCGACGACGATCTGCGGGTGCTCGCCCTGGCCCTCGCCGAGGCCGAGGAGAACGGCGCACGGCTGTTGTACCGGGTCGGACCGTCCTTCGTCAGGGCCCGCGCCGGGCAGGCGGCACGGGCACCGCTCGCCCCCGCCGAAGTGCGCCCGCTGCGCGGGGACGCGCCGCACGGTCTCATCGTCGTCGGGTCTCATGTCGCGCTGACGACACGGCAGTTGGACCGGTTGCGGGAGCGGGGTGGGATCGCCGAGTACGAGCTCGACGTGGCCCTCCTGCTCGACGAGGAGCGGCGTGACGCCCACATCGCCGAGGTCGCGACAGCGGCGGCCGGCGCACTGGACTCGGCCGACGCTGTCATCCGCACCTCTCGCGTGCTGGTGACGGGGGCCGACGCGGACGACAGTCTCGCGATCTCCCGCCGGGTCTCCGCCGCGCTCGTCCAGGCCGTACGCCAGATCAACGCCACCCGGCGGCCCGCCTTCGTCGTCGCCAAGGGCGGCATCACCTCCAGCGACACCGCCACCGACGGCCTGGAGATCCGCCGCGCCTGGGCTCGGGGCACCCTCCTGCCCGGCATCGTCTCGCTCTGGGAGCCAGTGGACGGCCCCGCCGCCGGAATCCCCTACATCGTCTTCGCCGGGAACGTCGGCGGCGACGACGCCCTCGCCGACGCCCTCGACCTGCTCCGGAGCGCCTGATGCTGCTGCACGGAACCGACGCTCTCAAGGAGGCCGCGGCCACCGGCCGGGCCCTGCCCGGGTTCGTCGCCTACAACCTGGAGACCGTCCAGGGCATCACGGCCGCCGCCGAGGCCGCTGGGCGGCCCGTCCTGATCCAGGCGGGCTCCAGCCCCTTCAAGCACGCCGGACGCGAGGCCCTGATGCGGTTGGCGCTGGACGCGGCCGAGCACTCCGGCGCCCACCTCGGTGTGCACCTCGACCACAGCCGGGACCTCGACGAGATCACCGTCTGTCTGGAGGCCGGCTACACCTCCGTCATGGTCGACGGCTCCCATCTGCCGTTCGCCGAGAACATCGCGTTGACGAAGGAGGCGGTACGTCGGGCTCGTGACCACGGTGCCTGGGTGGAGGCAGAGCTCGGTGCAATGGCGGGCGACGAGGACGTCTCCACCGATGCCGTCGCACAGACCGCGGCGATGACCGACCCGCGGCAGGCGGCCGAGTTCGTGACCGCGACGGGCGTGGACGCGCTCGCCGTCGCCGTCGGCAATGTCCACGGCTTCACCAAGAACCCCGTCCACCTGGACCTGCGACGGCTGGCCGCGATCCACGAGCTCGTGCCGGTCCCGCTCGTGCTGCACGGCGCCAGCGGCCTGCCCGTCGAGGAACTGCACGGCGTCCTCGCCCGGGGCGTCGCCAAGGTCAACGTCAACGCCGAACTGCGTCGCGCCTACCTCGAAGCCGTCCGCGGGACGCTCCCGTCCACGCTGCCCGGCTCCGACGTCGTCTCCCTGTGGGCAGCGGGCCGCGACGCGGTCCGGGAAGCCGCCCTGGAGGTCATCGGCCGTCTGAGCCCTCACACCGAGGGAGCAACACGCGACCTCGACTCAGCCCGCTGACCATGAGCCGCACCGCGGGTCACCGACTGCACAAGACCGTCGTACGCCCCCGAGCCGTTTAGGAGCCACCATGTCCACCCCGCCCAAGATCGCCGTGCTGCACACCAGCCTTGTGTTCGTAACCGTCGAGCCGGCCATTAACGACTACCTCGCGGAGTTCGCGCCGGACGCCAAGGTCCTGCACTTCGTCGACAGCGACGTCCTCGCAACCGTGATGCGCGAGGGTGAGATCTCCCCTGCCAGCACACAGCGCATGGTGCACCTGGCCCAGGCCGCGGAGTCCGCGGGGGCCGACGTCATCTTCTCCGCCTGCTCCTCGCTCGGACCCGCCATCGACGTGGCCCGACGCCTGGTCTCCGTCCCAATCGTCAAGATCGACGACGCGATGACCGCTGCAGCGGTCGAGACCGCCGAAACCATCGGTGTCCTGGCGACGGTTCCCACGACCCTGCCGCCGACCTGTGCCCTCGTCGAGGAGAAGGCACGGGCGGCCGGCCGCGACATCACCGTCCAGCAGCGGCTCTGCGAGGGCGCCTTCTCGGTGCTCATGTCCGGTGACCGCGACCGCCACGACGCCATGGTGCTGGACGGGGCGAAGGCGCTGGCCTCGCAGGTCGACGCCATCGTCCTGGCTCAGGCGTCCATGGCCAGGCTGGCGCCCGCGATCGCGGAAGCCGTCGGCAAGCCCGTACTCTCCAGCCCGCGCAGCGGAGCGGAGGACGCGGTGCGGGTGCTGCACGAGCGGACGGCCTGAACCCCGGGCGCACTATGATGTCCACCATCAGCGCCGTCGCCGAACCGCCTTTTTGAACGGTGCAGGATCGATCACCTCGTTGACGGTATCCCACATAGTGGGATACCGTTAAAAGATGACTGTGACAGCGACTCAAGGCAGCGCGAGCCTGGCCAAGATGCTCTCCATCCTGGAGCTGTTCACCGAAGCAGAACCCGTGTGGTCGACGGCCGACATCCTTGAGGCTCTGGAAACCTCCAGGTCCACGGGATACCGCTACATCAAGACCCTGCATGAGGCGGGACTGCTCGACGCCGTGTACAGCGGCCAGTACACCCTCGGTCCGCGGATCATCGAGATGGATCTCCAGATGCGTCTGACGGACCCGCTGCTCCTGGCAAGCCATGGCGTACTCGAGGATCTGGTGGACAAGATCGGCCACTCGGCTCTTCTGTGCACCGCGTTCCGCGATTCGGTCCTGTGTGTCGGCGAATGCCGCGCCCCTCAGGGCCCCGCCAACCGGTTCAGCCGCGGGCAGCGGCGCCCGTTGTTCCAGGGCGCGATCTCGAAGGTCATCCTGGCCCATCTCCCCCATCACCGCCTCAAGGCCATCTACCCTCGTCAGCGCACGGAGATCGAGAACGCCGGGCTCGGCGACAGCTGGAGCAGCTTCCGCGCCAACCTGGGAAAGATCAAGAAGGACGGCTACGCCTTGACCGTGGGGGAATTCAACCCCGGCGTCATCGGCGTCGCGGCGCCCATTCTCACCGACCAGAAGACAGCGCTGGGCAGCGTGGGCGTCGCCTGGGACGAGAAGCAGCGGCGCGACGTCGATGTTGAGCACGCCGTCCTGGCCATCAAGCAAGCAGCGACGACCATCTCGGAACGCCTGCTGGAGAAGCAGCGATCCTGATGCCCGACGGCACGGACCCCGGCTGTGTCAATCGGGTCGGTGCCGTGCATGATCACCTGCGGCGTCCGGGCCGGGCAGTGCCTGCTCCACCCAGACGGTCTTGCCCGCTCGGCCGTAGCGGGTGCCCCAGCGGGAACCGACTTGGGCCACCAGGAACAGGCCTCGACCACCCTCCTCATTGGTGCGCGCACGGCGCAGATGGGGCGCGCTCAGGCTGCCGTCGGACACTTCGCACACGAGGGTTTCCGCGTAGACGAGACGCAGGGCGATGGGCCCGCATGCGTGGCGGATGGCGTTGGTGACCAGTTCGCTGACGATGAGTTCAGTGGTGAAGGAGAGCGGCTCCAGGTCCCATGCGAGGAGCCGGCGATCGACGAGGGCGCGAGCCTCGGCGACGAGTGCCGGATCGGCGGGCAGCTCCCAGGAGACGACCCGATCGGCTTCCAACGCCCGGGTCCGGGCCAGGAGCAGGGCGACGTCGTCCACGCGAGGCTCCGCCGTCACGGCCACCATGGCCTGGCACAGCTGCTCCAGCGATCCGTCGGAGCCGGCCAGGACATGGGCCAGCCGGTCCAGTCCCTTGTCGATGTCCCGTCCCAGATCCTCCACGAGGCCGTCCGTGTAGAGCGCGAGAACCGCGCCTTCAGGTAGCTGACGCTCGATCGTCTCGAAGGGGAGGCCCCCCACACCCAGTGGAAGGTTGGACGGGATGTCGTGCAGGAACTCCACCGCACCGTCGGGCTGAACCAGCGCCGGTGGCGGGTGGCCGGCACGGGCGAAGACGCAGACGCGGGAGACGGGGTCGTAGACGGCGTACAGACACGTGGCGCCCAGGCAGTCGGGGTCCTCCTGGATGAGGCGCAGGACGAGGTCGTCGAGTTGGGTCAGCACTTCGTCCGGGTCCAGGTCGAGCGCTGCCAGGGTGTGCACAGCCGTCCGGAGCCGTCCCATGATGGCCGCCGCGTGCAGGTCGTGGCCCATGACGTCGCCCACGACCAGACCGACACGCGCTCCCGACAGCGGCAGGACGTCATACCAGTCCCCGCCCGCGCCTGCGTGGGCGGCGGCCGGCACGTAGCGGTGAGCCGTCTCGACCGCGAGGTAACCGGGCAGATCATGCGGCAGCAGACTGCGCTGCAGGGCGAGGGCGGTGGTGTGCTCGCGGGTGTAGCGCCGGGCATTGTCGACGCACAGGGCTGCGCGTGAACAGACCTCCTCGGCCAGCGCCAGATCCCCCTCGTCATACCGCTGAGACGTCGGTGCACGCCCGAACGAGGCCACCCCCAGCGTGATGCCGCGAGCCTGGAGCGGCACCACCATCAGCGAGTGGACACCGAGCTCGCGCATCTTCAACTTGACGCGTGCGTCCATGTCCGGCCGGCCGTCGGTATCCGCCCCACGCACCAGGACGGAAAGCCCCTCCACCAGGCACCGGGCCTGAACCATGTCCGGGTGGAGGACCGTGGTGTCGCCCACGGGGTACGGGGCGTCCGCAGAGCCCTGCTCGACCGAACGGAATCCGGCTCGACGGAGTTGCACCCGCCCCTTCACGGCGTCGGCGTTCAGCTCCTCGCCCCGCACCGCCGCCTCCAACAGGTCGACGGAGACGAAGTCCGCGAGTCCGGGCACAGAAGTATCGGCCAGTTCCTGGGCGGTGCGCATCACGTCGAGGGTGCTGTCGACGCGCTCGCTCGCCTCGCCAGCAGGGCCAGCCGCTGCTGGGCGCGGTGCCCCTCAGTGACGTCGACGAAGGTCTGGCACATACCCAGGAGCCCGCCCGCCGGGTCGGTCAGCCTGAAGGACGACAGGGACCACACGTGCTCCCGGTCCGGGTCGGAGGGAACGTAGCCGGCGAACTTGAAGTCGAGCACCGGTTCGCCGGTGTCCCGCACTCGCCGGAGCACCCCCTCGATCTCCTCGACACCACCCCTGGGCGTGAGTTCACCGATGCGCCGGCCGATGAGCAGCTCCGCGGGGAAGCTGGTGATGCTCTCGGCCGCCGCGTTCACCCTCAGGTGCCGCAGCCCGGCGTCCATCACCGTGACGGAGATCGGGGACTGGCTGAACAGGGCCTCCAGGATCGCCCGGTCCACGCAGTCCCGCTCCGCCTCCCGGGCATCGGCGGCGCTGACCGACCATCCGGCCCGGCCTTCGGCGCGCTCCACGGGACGTACCCTCAGCGCCGCCTCCACGGAATGCCCATCGCGATGCCTGAGGCCTATGACGCCGTCCCAGATCCGACCTGTCAGTCCCCGCTCGTGGGCAGCACGTGCCGCGTCCCGATCCTCCTGGACCGTCAGCAGTTCGACGGCTTGTGTTCCGCAAATCTCGTCGGCCCGGTATCCCAGCAGCGACTGCGCCTCCGGGCCCCACAGGAAGATCATGCCGTCGGCATCCACGCACACCACGGCGGTGCTCGGCCCTCGTAGCAGATCTCGTGCTCCTGGGCCGAGGCCCCGGGAAGCGTTGGATGCGCTCATCGACACCAGTCCAACCCAGGTTCCGTGCTGACCACGATAGCGACGGGGGCGGCGACATACGTCCTCAGCGCCGCTGTACGTAGCCAGCCGGACGCGCTTAGTATGCCGCCCCCAAACGTGAACATGCAGATCTGGAGCTAAGGCTTGTCCCGTAAATGATCTTCGGGTCGTCTCGGGCGTGGTTGGCCGCGTGGCGGTCCGCTTGCCTATCCGGTGAGGGCGAGGTTGTGCAGTCGGGCGATGCCGAGCATGGCGTGGTGGACGCCGGCGCCTTTGAGGCGACAGTCGCGGAGGATCTTCCAGGTCTTCATACGGGCGAAGACGTGCTCGACGCGGGCTCGGACCTGCTTGTGGGACTTGTTGTGTGCCTGCTTCCAGTCGGGCAGGTCTTCGCCTTTACGCCGGCGGTGGGGCATGACGAGTCCAGTGCCGGGGTAGCCGCCGTCGGCGATCGTGAGTGTCTTGCCGACGGCGGCTTTGGCGCCGGATTCTTCCCATGCCTTGCAGTCGTTGCGGTTTCCGGCGAGCGGGCGGCCGACCAGGACGACCAGGCGGGTGTCGGCGTCGATGACGACCTGGTGGTTGGTGGAGTACCGGTAGTTCTTGGACTGCGCGGCGATGGAGTGGTCGCGGGTGGGGACCAGGGTGCCGTCCACGATGAGCACGGTGTCCTTGGCGAACCGCTTTCGGGGCTGGAGCGCGAGCATCGGCCCGAGGTGGTCGATGATGCGGTCCGCCGCCGACTTCGACACCCCGAACAGCGGGGCGAGCTGGCGCATCGTCAAGTTCGTCCGCCAGTACGCCGCGACCAGCAGAGTCCGGTCCTCCAACGGAAGGCTCCACGGCCGGCCCTTGCGGACCGCGTCCGCACCTTCACGCCGCAGCACGCTCACCAGCTTCCCGAAACAACGCGGGCTCAGCCCGGTGAACGGGGCTATCCAAGACGGCTCCGACGCCGTGATCACACCAGCCACGCCAAGATCATCTCACCTGTGACCAGCAGTTACGGGACAAGCCTTAGCCGTCTTCTCGCTCGAGCGCTTCGAATACAGGGGCGTTGTCCACGTAGATGCGCTGATCGACAAACTTGCCGTCGACAATGGTGATCTTGGAAGCCGCCTTGATCTCGATTACCGCCCCGCTGCGGAGGGTCCAACGGCCGATGGACTCGAAGAAGACGACCCCGCCCTCCTCTTCCCACGCATGCACGAGGCCGTGTCCCAGTGACACCACCTCGTCGAGCTTGGCGGTGAAGGCCGCGATGATGTTCTCGCGCCCCTTGATCTCCGGGCTGTTCCCAAACGTCAGCGTCATGTCCTCCGCGTAGTAGGAGCCGAACTCGCGGGGGCTGTTCGCCTCCATCGCCGCGTAGTACTCAGTCAGCAACCTCACCGTCTCGGTGCTCGCTCGCATGGTGATCAGACCTCTCTGTCGGAACATTCCCGGGCGGGGCAGCCAACCATACTATTGACCGAGTCCCACAATGCAGGATATCTTCCAATCCACCACGCCGAGAGTGTGTGTACCGCCACAACCGAGCCGCTGGCGATTCGCACCAGCCCCGTCAAGGCCGAGCCGATCGTTTGCCTTGACCCAGAAGGTCCATCTCGGCGCGAGCGAGCCGTTCATCAACAGGCTTTCGCGTTCACGCCCGCCGGGCTTCGAACCCCAGGCCAATGGCAGCAAGACGCATGACCGAACAATGGCGATCGACCCGTGCGGGAGACTTCATGTCCGTCAACTCACCCTTCAAGCAGGCCTCGCCCCCCACAGAGGGACGCGAAGACCCGAGAACATTCCTGTTCCGGCTGACCGTGATCGCCAGCCTGGGCGGCCTGCTCTTCGGTTTCGACACGGGCGTCATCGCGGGCGCGCTGGTGTATCTCCGCGAGAGCTTCCACATGACCGCGGTCACCGAGGGCCTGGTCGTCACGTCACTACTCTTCCCGGGTGCCACGACAGGCGCCCTTCTGGGCGGCCCCATAGCTGACCGCGTGGGACGGAAGAAGTCACTGGTGATCGCCGGCGCGATCTTCGTCGTCAGTACGATCGCGTGCGCCTTGGCCCCCAACGTCCCCCTTCTGATCGTGGCGCGCATCGCCCTCGGTTACGCCGTCGGCGTCGCATCCGTCGTCGTTCCGCTGTATCTCGCCGAGCTGGCGCCGGCCTCGCAGCGAGGCCGCATCGTCACGGTGAACCAGCTGATGCTGGTCATCGGCCTGTTCCTGGCGTTCGTCATCAACGCGGTACTCGCCAACACGATCGACGACCAGGTCGTGTGGCGCTACATGCTCGGTGTCGCCGTCGTTCCGGCGGCCGCGCTCCTCCTCGGCATGCTCACCCTGCCCGACACCCCCCGTTGGTACGCGAGCAAGCAGATGTGGTCGGAGGCGCGCCGCACTCTCCAGCGGGCGCATCTCGCCGACCGGGTCGAGGAGGAGTACGAGCAGATCACGGCCATCGTCGAGGCGGACGCGATCAAGGGCAAGCTCTCCGTCATCGCCACCCTCCGCAGCGAACCGTGGATGAAGCGTCTGATCGTGATCGGCATCATCCTGGCCATGGCCCAGCAGACCACGGGCATCAACGTGGTCATGTACTACGCACCCACCGTGCTGGAGAGCTCCGGCCTCACCCGGTCCGCGTCGCTGCTTGCCTCCGTCACCGTGGGAATCGCGATGATCGTCTTCACCGTGGTGGGGATGTGGATTCTCGGTGTGATGGGGCGCCGCAGGATGATGCTGCTCGGTTTCGGCGGTGTCGCCGCCTCGCACCTGGGCCTCCTCGTCACCTATCTGCTGCCCGACTCGGACCTGCGCTCGTACCTGGTCCTGGCGTTCATGCTGATGGTGACGGCATCCATGGTGACCTTCCTGGGCACCACAGGCTTCCTCGTACTCTCGGAGCTGTTCCCACTGCCGATCCGCGGGTTCGCCATGGGCGCTTCCCTCGGCGGCCTGTGGGTTGCCAACTCCCTCATTTCCTTCCTCTTCCCGATCCTCGCCGACAAGTACGGTTCCGTGGCGGTGTTCTCCGGATTCCTGGTGCTCAACGTGCTGGCAGCACTCTTCGCATTCCGTTACGTTCCGGAAACCAAGGGCCGGACCCTGGAAGAGCTCGAAGTTGAACTGCGCGGGCGTTTCAGCGGCACAGCCACTCGTCACTCCTGACCCGGTACTGCCCGCACCACCTCTTCGGTATCTGCCGACCCGGCCTGTCGGATCGGCAGATACCGATTTCCTAAATGACAGAGAGTGAGATCGCTAATGACTGAACGCAGGTTCGCCGGAAAGGTCGCCCTCGTCACCGGCGCCGGCAGCGGCATCGGCCGCGCTACGGCGATCGCGTTCGCCGCCGAAGGTGCGGATGTGGTCGTCGCCGATATTGACACGGTCGGCAACGAAGAGACCGCTCGGATCGTCGCCGAGCACGGTGGCCGGGTGCTCGCCGTCAAATGCGACGTGACTTCTTCCAGCGACATCCAGGGCGTTGTCGAGCAGACAGTCCAGGAGTTCGGTCGCCTCGACATCGCGTTCAACAATGCCGGTATCGAACAGCCTCCGGCGCCTCTCGCCGACATCTCCGAGGACGAGTGGTCACGCATACTCGACATCGACCTGCGCAGCGCCTTCCTGTGTATGAAGTACGAGATCCCCGCCATGCTCGAAACCGGCGGCGGCGCCATCATCAACACCTCATCCGGCGCCGGCGTCGTCGGCATCCGGGGGCAGGCCGCGTACGTCGCCGCCAAGCACGGACTGATCGGCCTCACGAAATCAGCGGCGCTGGACTATGCGGCGCAGGGCATCAGGGTCAACGCAATCTGTCCGGGCATCATCGAAACGCCGATGATGGACCGATTCTCCGGCGGCACCTCCGAGGGCCGGGCCCGAGTGATCGGACAGGAACCTGTGGGAAGGATGGGCTCCCCCGAGGAGATCGCCTCCGCGGTGCTCTGGCTCTCTTCTGATCTCGGCGGATTCGCGACCGGTCACGCAATGGTCGTCGACGGCGGCCAGACGGTCGGCTTCTGACAGCCGACGGTAGAACAGACCACACGATGGAGAGGACCACATTCATGCCTGGGGAACATCGCCGATTTCAGTCGCGCCTGATTGTCACCGGACTCGATGCCGATGGCAGGTCGACCTTCGTGAGCGACGCTCCGACGGCCGACCGCCTCGTCGCCGACGGCTACACCCGCAACCATCTGTGGCAGGCGACGCAGGTGCCGACGAAGGTGATGTCGCCGAACGGCCCCGGCGACGCGGCGATCATCCCACCGCCACCCGCCGGCTACAACTACGTGATCACGGCCTTTGCTCCCGACAGCGAATGGGACTACGAAGGAGGCTATGCGCGGATCCTGGCCGAATCAGGTGCCGGCGACGCGGTCGATCCCGCGGACGCCCCCGGCATGCACACCACGGACACGATCGACATCGTCACCGTGATTTCCGGGGAGGCGTGCGTTCTCCTCGAAACCGGCGAGACGACCATGCGGCAGGGCGACACCATGGTTCAGCGCGGCACCAAGCACGCCTGGCGGAATCGGACCGACAAGCCCTGCGTGGTCTCAGCGGTTCACATCAGCGCGATTCGCTGACGCTTCACCGATCGACTCGGGGCCGTGGACAAGGAGGGCGCCGTGCAGCGCGAGAGCGCTGACCGGCGCCCCTTTGCTCGTCGCGCGGGGTCGGCCTACCGGCCGTTCAACACGCAGGGAACGTAGCCGACCCGCTCGTCCGAATCGCCGTCCACCGTCGGGTTGATCGGTGTCTCCGCAGCGGTGCGCCACGGCAGCTTCGGCCACCACTGCCGCTGTGCGGCAACGGCGTCCGCGGTCGGCTCCGTCGGCACCCCCGGGACGAGCACCAGGTAACTCTGCTTCTGACATTCCGCTTCCGCTCGCACCCGCTCGACCGGTTCTGTCCAGCTGTGCGGCGCGAGATCGAACAGTCCCCAGTGCACCGGAACCATCAGCTTGCCGCCCACCAGTCCATTCGCGCGCACGGCGAGTTCCGGTCCGAGGTGCTGGTCCGGCCAGTCCGGGTCGTACTCCCCTGACTCGATCAGAGTCACGTCGAACGGTCCGAGGCGTTCGCCGATCTGCGTGAGAGCGGGTGCGTACCCGGTGTCGCCCGAGTACCAGGCCCGGTGCTGCGGGCCGCGCAATGCCCATCCCGACCACAGGGTTTCGTTGCTGCGCAGCGGGTCTCGGCCTGAGTTGTGCCGGGCGGGCGTGGAGACGAGTTCCAGGGAGCCGACCTTGGTGGTCTGCCACCAGTCGAGTTCGCGAATCCGCTGCGAGGGGACACCCCACCGCTCCAGGTCCGCTCCGATTCCCAGGGGCACCACGAACGTCGTGTGCGCCCAGCCGGACATCGCACGGACCGTCGACTGGTCGAGGTGATCCCAGTGGTCGTGCGAGATGACCACGACATCCACCGGGCCGAGATCGGCGAGCGCGGCGGGCGCCGGGTAGAACGGCTTGCGGCCGAACAGCCCGTTCGGCCCTGCCTGCTCTCCCCAGAACGGGTCGATCAGCACTCGGGTTCCGTCGATCTCCATCAGCGTCGACGAGTGACCGAACCAAGTGATGCGCAGCCCGTCAGCCGGCGGATCATCGAACAGGCTGGTATCGGTCGCCGCGATGTGAAGGGGCTGATTCGGGCTACTGGTATCGCTCCTGTCGCCGTCGAAGACCGTCCCTGCGAGCGGCGCCCGCGGAGACATCCACAGCGGCTGGGGGTCCCTGAACTCGCCGTCGCGCCACTGCGGTGACCGCTCGATCCTGGCCTGCCGGTCGCCGGACGGAGACGCACCGAACGGTGTGGTGCGCACATAGATCAGACCACCGACCACCGTGATCACGATCAGCACGCCCACGACAACCACAGCCCAGCCGATCCGCCGCCGCCAGCGTCGCGGCCGGCGCGGAGCCGACTCGACCTCACCGTCCTCGGGTGGTGGGTTCGGGACAGTGGGGTCATCGTTCTCACTCAGTCGTGCGGTCACCACGTCGGTCCTTCTGCGCGTATCACGTCGGCGTCTTTAAAGAGAGGGAGAGAAACAGGGCAGTTGACACGCCTCGGTCAGCGCAGGTGCGCGGTCATGAAGCGGGCGACCAGCGCGGCCGGCTGGTCGGGGTTCCGGCTGAACTCGTGGTCCTGACCGGGAAGCAGATGCAGTTCGCCGTCCCGGAAACGGGCGGCGTAGTCCTCGGATCGGCTCGGAGGAATGAGCGCATCGTCGGAGCCGTGAATGATGCTGACCGGCGCGGTGTAGCGGGAGGGGACCTGGTTGATCGGAAGGGTCTGCGCGGTGACGAGATAGTCGCGGCCGATCTGCACACCGAACATGGAGATGGACTCCGGCGGGTCGGCCGGGTCGTAGCGGGTGCCGCCCATGTTCCCCGACCGTGCGCCTTCGGGAATGGTGGTCGCGGGCGCGAGCAGCGCGAGTGCGGTGACCCTGTCACGTAGCTGCCCGGCCAGCAGCGCGGCGACGACGCCGCCCTGCGAGTGGCCGACGAGGCCGATCGTGGAGACGAAAGGCAACGCACGGGCGTAGTCGTAGAAGCTCCGAGCGTCCGCGACCTCCTTCGGCACGGTCATGTCGACCATGCCACCGCCGCTGGCACCATGGCCGTCGAAGTCGAATCGGATGCTGGCGATCCCCGCTTCCCGCAGGGCCTGCGCCGTGGCACGCACCACCGGCACGTTCTGGCTGCCGGTGAGCCCGTGCATGACGATCACCAGCGGCACCTTCTGCCCGGCCTTGAGTGCGGGGACTTCGAGGGTTCCGACCAATCGGATGCCGTCGCGAGTCAGCGCGATCGACTGCGAGCGGGCGGGCCCCCCGTCCGAGGCCGCGCCGGTGAGGTTCGGTGTTCCTTCTGCCGTCTCGACAGGGGTCCGGGTGTCCCCCGACGTGGCCCCGTCGGAGGTGCAGCCGCTCACCACCAGCAGCAACGCCAACAGGCCGGCGACCGCAGCAACCTGGCGGCCGCGGCGCCACGGCGCGGGCCCCGCGGGCCTTCGGCGTCGAGTGGTGGTCTTACCGCGGGGGCTCGCCAGGGCACTGGAGGGAGTGAAGCCGCCCGCCCCGAGCGCCACCCTGGCGACGCCCGCGCCAGTCAGTCCCACCAAGCCTCTACGCCGAAGATTATGTCCCAACGAAGTACTCCTCACTTGTCGGCTGCATGGAGATAGGGATGAAGCCGGAATCGACGGCGCGACGAAAGGTGTCGGCACATTCATGATTAGCAACGTTGCCATGACCCTCGCTCGACTGGGAGGGAAAGATGCATCCCCCTCAATTTTTCAGTTCATGGCAATGGGTCATGAGGCAAGCCCTAAGTGTCGGTTCTGATATATCCCGACCTCTTGGCGACGATGTAGCCGAGCCCGAAGGTGTCACTGAATGCGCTCACGCCCGCCACTGCCGTTGCCTTTAGCCCCGCACCGAAGACGGCGAATGCGAGTTCAGCCAACAGGGTCATGATTGTTGATGTCAGAAGGATGACCCCGATGGTCAACCGGCCGATATCGTCACCCTCCGATACCCTCAGAGGAGTTTTCTTTTAGGATGGCGTCTGATTTTCCACTCCATAATTCCTTCTGGTTTCGGAGCGTTGTGCTCTAGCCGCCGATCGCGGACATCGGGCGGTCCGGCTGGACGAAGGTCGGATCGTCCAGGCCCGCGCCCGCCTTCTTGCCCCACATCGCCTGACGCCAGATGCGGGCGATCTCCTCGTCACCGGCGTCGGAGCGCAGGGCGGTGCGCAAGTCGGTCTCCTCGCGGGCGAACAGGCAGGTGCGTATCTGGCCGTCGGCCGTCAGGCGGGTGCGGTCGCAGGCTGTGCAGAACGGGCGGGTGACCGAGGCGATGACGCCCACGCGGTGCGGTCCGCCGTCGACGATCCAGCGCTCCGCCGGGGCCGAGCCGCGCTCCTCGGAGCCCTCGTCCGTCAGCGTGAAGCGTGTCCGCAGGGAGGTCAGGATGTCCCCGGAGGTAATCATGCCCTCGCGCTTCCAGCCGTGCTGAGCGTCCAGAGGCATCTGCTCGATGAACCGCAGTTCGTAGTCGTGCTCGATCGCCCAGGCCAGCAGGTCTGGGGCCTCGTCGTCGTTGAGACCCGGCATCAGCACGCTGTTCACCTTGACCGGGGTCAGGCCTGCCTCGCGCGCAGCCTGCATGCCCTCCAGGACGTCCTGGTGGCGATCCCGGCGGGTGAGGGTCGTGAAGACCTCCCGGCGCAGGGTGTCCAGCGAGACGTTGACCCGGTCCAGACCCGCCGCTTTCAGCGCGGCCGCGGTGCGCTTGAGGCCGATGCCATTGGTCGTCAACGACATCTGCGGGCGCGGCTCCAGGGCGGCGACGCGCTCGACGATGCCGACCAGGCCGGGACGCAGCAGGGGCTCACCGCCGGTGAAGCGGACCTCCTCGATACCCAACGAGGTGACCGCGACGTCGATCAGGCGAACGATCTCGTCGTCGCTCAGCAGGTCGCTCTTGCCCAGCCACTGCAAACCCTCCTCGGGCATGCAGTACG
The DNA here is from genome assembly GCF_036226385.1 of Streptomyces sp. NBC_01261. NCBI lineage: Bacteria > Bacillati > Actinomycetota > Actinomycetes > Kitasatosporales > Streptomycetaceae > Streptomyces > Streptomyces sp. NBC_01261. The sequence continues at coordinate 11,401,928 of NZ_CP108463.1, read as the reverse complement.
TACAGCGCAGATTGCAGCGGTCGGTCAGCGAGACCCTCAGGTCGGTGGCCTGCCGGCCGTAGGTGTCGATGAGCACGCGGGCCCCTCCCTCGTCGGACTTCCGCGCTGTCGACGTTTGGTGATCCGGCCTTCCTCAACAATGGTCGAGGCCTTCCCGGCTTGAGGCTCAGAGTATCTGAGAGGTACAGCTGCATTCGCCTGGCAAAGGGGGGAGAATTTCCTCCCTGGATGGCAACCTCCCGTGATGGAGTGCCCCCCCTTGCAGGGAGCGACAGAAGAGCATCCGTCATTTCTTGGCTTCGGGGCGATGCCTCATCATCGATCCGCCGCGGGAATTCTGGTCACGAGTGCCAAGCACGTCCTGGGTGGGTGGCCACGGTGTCCGCAAGCGGGACACCGAGTCGAATCCAACCGGACCCAGTTTGTGCACAAATGACGAAGATCGGGCGTCGTACGGTGATGTGTGGCCGCGATCACGCGGAGCCGTCACGCTCGGTCATGCGGTGCTGGAACAGCTCAAGTCCTGTGCCGTGAGGGAGCCGGGGACCAGCCGCAACCACAGGGTGCCCCTGTCACCGGGGCTGTCGTGCAGGTAGTGGACGAAGTGTTCGTCCCAGCGGGACTCGTCCGCACCGAGGCAGCGAACGACCTTGCGCCGGCCCAGCGGTACGGCGAAGGGGACGAGCTCGGCATCACCACGAGCAATCACCTGTTGAACAAAGCCTGTTGCAATGTCGCAGACGTCGACCACGAGGGCGACTCCGGGCTTTGACTGACGTGATCGAAGAGTCTGGCCCACGGCGTCATCAGGACCCGAAAGGCTCCGTCCTCCCACAGGAAGCACACGGGACGCACAGTCGGTCTGTGGGTCGCGATGCGCGCGGTGAGCGGCCGGCTGAGGAAGGCATCCACATCGAACGCAGGAGAGGTCACCCGTTCGTCTTCTTCTCGCGGAGGTCCGCTGGAATCCGACCTTGGGCCCAAGATTCCTGATCCAGCATGGTGCCGTACGTCTGTCGGCAAGCGAGGAAGCGGAGGTCACGGGACCAGGCTCATCTTCATAGAAGGTCGAATTCAACTCGCCGCGAAGGCCTCGTCAATCCAGGTGGGCAGGAGGACACCGGTCTACTGGGTGACTTCGCGATGACGTTCATCAGCGCCCCGAGCCAGTCGGCGCAGCGGGCGACTGAGCTGGTCAGACCGGTATCCGGGTCGGCGCACGTCGGCTATGCACACTCCGGGTTTGCGCGGACGAACCGGCGGACCCCCAACAGGATCTGCACCCGCGGGTGGCCAGCGGCACAACCTGCGGCTGCCGTTGGTGGCGACCGTGGACACAAGCCGCCGGATACCAGCAGCTTGGACAGCGCCCCTTCACCGCGCGATCCCGAGTCCGGACAATCATCACCCCTGTGCCACACAGTCGCCCCAGCCAGGACTGTGATCCCTGCGAACAGCGAGTCGCTGCAGGAGAGTTCGCGTCCAACCACGTCCAGGGCTTCATCAGCAGCGCATCCGTCCAGCCTGATCGCAGCAGACTTGAGAGGGCGTCAGAATTTTGGGGGATGCGAGCGGCACACCCGGCACAGCCATGCGAATAGACGCGAGCTTCACCGTCCGTGACGACTCCCCTGGTTGCCAGAGCCCTCTGGCCCCGGCCACGCGTCACTTCGCGACGTGGGCGCGCTAGCCGGGTGGTGGTCCGGCGCAGGCTCCCCGAAGATTCGAGGGCGGCGAAGACCTGCCCCACCTGCGCCAGGGTCCGCCCGCGACGGTTCTGAAGCGTAGGCCGTGCCCTTTGCCTGGTGGGCTCCCCGCAGCTGAGTCGATCCTCATGTCCGCCTGACCCGCCCTCACCCGCGGTAACCCCGCCGGCCCCAGGTGTCGGCCAGTCCACCAACCGGGTTCCACGAGTCGGCAGGCCAGTCGAGTCGTCGACCGGCTCACATTGCTGGGCTGCAGCCTGACCCGCCAACCCGACCAAGACCGCATGACCTGGGCAGGCTGGGCATTTTCAAAGAGGATCGACGCCGACCGTTGACATTCTCACAATGCGGGATATCTTCAATCGTCAGTGCGGTCGGCGCCCTGAGCCAGCACGGGACATGCGAGTGCATCGGGCAGAGCCGACAGACGAGCCGACCTAGGCGGCGGCACCTCAAGGTGCGACCGCACGATCCCTCAGGTGCCCCCTGAACCACAGCCCCGCAGCTCACCCATCAATGGAGATGTCCATGGCGAACACCAGTCCCCCGGCGGAGAGGAGCAGGCCCGGCGCCCGCGCCATATCGGCGGCGAACGACAGCCGTCGAGTGCGGTCGGGCGGTCGGGCTAGGAGGCAGGCGCTCGCGTCAGCCGGTTGGGCCGCCCTGCCACCCGCGACCTTCGTCGCCATCATCTTGCTGTGGGCGGCGGCCGTCGAAGTCTTCGCCATTCCTTCCTATCTGCTGCCCAGCCCTCTGGCCGTTCTCAACCGAATGATCGCGGAGCGGGACAACCTCCTGGCCCAGTCGCTGCCCACGCTGAAGGCGCTGGGGATCGGGCTGCTGCTGTGCCTCGCGATCGGCATCCCGGTCGGACTGCTGATCGCTCTTTCGAAGGTGGCCAAGCAGACGGTCTACCCCGTGGTGATGCTGACCCAGCTCGTCCCCAAGATCGCCATTGCTCCTCTTCTCGTGGTGTGGCTGGGCTTCAGCGTGCAGACCAAGGTGACCTTGGTGGTGCTCATCGCGTTCTTTCCGCTTCTCATGTCGAGCATCGCCGCATTCGTCAGCCTGGACGACAGGCTGCTGTACTTGACGCGCTCGATGGGGGCCACCAGGTTCCAGACTTTCTGGAATCTCAGGCTGCCGGCGGCGCTGCCCATCATTTTCTCGGGCATCAAGACGTGCGCGACCATCGCGATCACGGGCGCTCTCGTCGCGGAGTTCCTCGGCTCAAACGAGGGTCTTGGTTATGCCCTGCTGAGGGCGAGTTCCCAGCTGGACACCGAGTACATCTTCGCCATTCTGGTGGTTCTCACCATCATCGGCATCGCGATCAACTACCTGATTGAGGCGCTCGAGTGGTGGCTCACTCCTTGGGAGCGTCGCCAGAAACGCGGCAAGAAGTAGCGACAGCGGCGATGTTCGAACGTCTGGGTTTCACATGTGCCCAGCGCATCAACCGAAGCAGCACGGAAATGGTGAGAGGCAGAATCATGAAGACGAAGAGAATCCCGGCGTTGGCAGGCGTCCTTTCGGCTCTTGCGCTCCTCAGCGGCTGCGGGTCGTCGGCGACGCAAGCAGGAAGCGGCGGATCGTCCGTAGCCTTCCAACTGCACTGGGCATGGTCGCCATCAACCGCCGGCTTCGCCGTCGCCGAGGAGGAGAACCTTTACCAAAAGGACGGCTTGAACATATCTCTCACACCGGGTAAGGGCTCCGGCACCACGGTTCAGCTCGTCTCCACCGGTAAGGCAGACATGGGTATCGCGGACTCCGTGGCGATCACTCAGGCCGTCCAGAAGGGTGCCCCTCTGCTCGTCGTGGCCACCATCAACCAGGCGACGAACACCGCGATGCAGGTGCTCAACTCCTCGGGGATCAAGAAGGTCGAGGACCTGAAGGGCAAGTCCGTAGCTGTCCCCGCAGAGGGCGCCTACTCCTTCCTCCTTCCGATCTTCCTTCAGTCGGGGGGTCTGAGCGAGGACGACATAAAGATCGTCACCATGCCCTTCGAATCCATGGCGCCCTCGCTGATCGCAGGCAGGGTCGACGCGATTGTCGGCGGCCAGGACTCGCACGTCGCCCTGGCTTCCCAAGGGGCGCGCTTCACGGACTTCGCTTTCGGTGACCACGGCGTCAACTCGGTTGCGCACTCGATCTTCACGACGAAGAGCTATGCCGAGAAGAACCCCTCGGTCGTGAAGAAGGTCGTCGCGGACAGCCTCCAGGGATGGAGCGAGGCCCGGTCCCATCCGGACCAGGCGCTCGCCGACATCAAGAAGTTGGAGCCGAACACGGTCGACGACAACGCGCGCACGGAATTGTCGGTCCTTCTTCCCCTGCTTTGTGCGGGCGACGCTCGGTACATCGGACTTGCCGAGTCGGCCCGTTGGAAGAGCACCATGGCGCTTCTCAAGCGCGCCAAGCTCGTTTCGAACGCTCCTGACCCGACGAAGTTCGTTTCCTACGACTACCTGCCGCCTCGAAGTGCGTTGACTTCCTGCCGTTAGGGATCGTTTCAAGGTGGAAAAGGAAGTACAGGAAGAGTTGGGATCATGACTGATACACCGGAAGCGACAGCGACAACCGGCAAGTCCATCTCCATCAGGAACGTCACGAAGATCTACGGCGAGGGTTCGGCCAATGAGTTCGAGGCACTGAAGCCGGTCTCCATGGAGATCGAGCCCGGAGAGTTCGTCTCCATCGTGGGGCCCTCCGGATGTGGCAAGAGCACTCTCATGCTGATGGTCGCCGGATTGCTGTCCAGGTCCTCGGGCGACATCGAAATCGGTGGTCGCAGTGTGAAGAAGGCATTCACCGACATCGGCATCGCGTTCCAGGACCACCTGCTGCTGGACTTCCGGACCGCGTTGGACAATGTGCTGCTCCAGGCCGACATCCGTCGCCTCGACAAGAGGGTGCTGCGCAACCGAGCCCTCGACATGTTCAAGCAGCTTCACCTGGAGTCGGCGGTGGACAAATATCCGCGGCAGATGTCCGGCGGGATGCGGCAGCGCGTGTCGCTGGTGCGCACGATCGTGCATGAACCGCCGGTTCTGATGCTGGACGAGCCGTTCGGCGCGCTCGACGCCCTCACGCGCCTGCAAGTACGGACGGACCTGGAGGCGCTCTGGCTGCGGACCAGGCCCACCGTCCTCTTCATCACGCACAGTGTCGAAGAGGCAGTGGGGCTGTCCGACCGGATCTTCGTGATGAGTCCGAACCCCGGTCGCATCATCGAGGAGATCTCGGTGGACCTGCCGAGGCCGCGGCCGATCTCCCTGGCGGGATCGCGCGAGTTCGCGGAGTACGCGGACCACATCTATGCCCTGTTCGAGGAAATGGGAGTGCTCCACGGGATCGCGCCCACCGCTCAGGGCGGCGCTGCCTGATCCGTTCCGGACGCAACGGCTACAGCGGGCCGGCGGCGGCGCACGACTCGCGATGCGATCAGTCAACGCGAGGGCTGCCGTCCAGCAGCCCCGCCGCCCACCCGCTGCCGTACCCCGGCCGTCACCCCACGTTCTTCACCCTGCACTCGAACGTGGGATTAGTTCGCGACCACCAAGCCAGCAACGCGACCAGTAGGGCCAGTAGGGCCAGTAGGGAGACTCAGTCAGTGCAGCGGTACCAGATGTACATCGACGGGCAGTGGGTCGATTCCGCAGGGGGTGAGGGACTCGACAGTACGGACCCGTACACCGGCGAGACGTGGGCCGTCATCCCGGCCGGCACGGCCTCAGACGCAGACCGTGCCGTCGACGCCGCCCGGCGGGCGATGACCACCGGCCCGTGGGCGACGCTGTCGGCCTCGCAGCGCGGCGGCTTCCTGCGCCGCGTCGCCGACCTGATCAAGGCGAACGCGGATCGGCTCGCCGACATCGAAGTCCGGGACAACGGCAAGCTCCTCACCGAGGTCCAGGGGCAGATCGCGTCGGTCGCCGAATGCTGGTACTACTACGCCGGCCTCGCCGACAAGGTTCAAGGGGCCACGATTCCCACCGAGAAGGCCAACGCTTTCGCGTTCACCATGCGGGAGCCCATCGGTGTCGTCGCAGCGCTCACCGCCTGGAACTCCCCCTTGTGGTTCGCGACGGTGAAGGCTGCTCCGGCCATGGCGGCCGGATGCGCGGTCGTGGTGAAACCCTCCGAGTTCGCCTCGGCGACCACCCTCGAGCTCGCGCGACTCATCGAGCAGGCCGACGTGCCGGCGGGCGTGTTCAACGTCGTCACCGGACTGGGCACGGACGTCGGCTCCGCCCTGGTCGACCACCCCGACGTCGCCAAGATCGCGTTCACCGGGTCCGACGCCACCGGCATCCGCATCTACCAGAGCGCGGCCAAGTCCCTGAAGCGGGTCGCCCTCGAACTCGGTGGGAAGTCGCCCACGATCGTGTTCGACGACGCCGACCTCGACTTGGCCGCCACCGGCGTCATGTCCGGCATCTTCGGGGCGGCCGGGCAGATGTGTGCCGCCGGCTCACGCCTGCTCGTCCACACCTCGGTCAGGGACAAGCTCCTCGCGAAGCTCATCGATCTCGCCTCCGACATCCGCATGGGCGACCCCCGTGGCCCCAGTACCAACGTCGGTCCCATCTCTACCCCGCCGCAGTACCAGAAGGTGCTGGACTACCTGGACATCGCCCGCGCCGACGGCGCCCGCTGCGTGCTCGGCGGGAAGCCCGCCACCGGTCCCGGCCTCGGTGCCGGTCAGTTCGTCGAGCCGACCATCCTCGTGGACGTCCGCAATGACATGCGGATTGCCCAGGAGGAGGTGTTCGGGCCCGTCTTGTCCGTCATCGAGTTCGCCGACGAGGACGAGGCTGTCCGGCTCGCCAACGAGATCCCGTACGGCCTTGTCGCCGGCGTCTGGACGTCGAACATCGCCCGTGCTCTGCGCATGTCGAAGGCGCTCCAGGTCGGCACCGTCTGGGTCAACACGTACCGCACCTACAGCTACATGGTCCCCTTCGGCGGGACGAAGCGGTCCGGACTCGGACGCGAGCACGGCATCGAAGCAATTGACGAGTACCTCGAAACGAGGAGCGTCGTCATCTCCACCGACGACGGGCCACCGGTCAACCCGTTCGTCATGCGCTGACCGCCACCAGCGCATTCATCACCGTCCCAGCAGCCCCCTCGGTAGGAGCGCGCTCTTGACCCCCGAAACACATCCCTCGGCCGCAGCGCGCGAGATCCCGTCCATGAGGCGACTGGACCGTCGGCGCATCGTCATCACCGGTGCCGCTGCCGGCATCGGGCGCGCAGTAGCGCACCTGTTCGCTCGAGAAGGCGCCGCCCTGGCCCTGCTCGATCGTGACGCCGACGGCCTCACCGTCACGGCGGCCGAGACCGGCTCGACCGCCCTGCCGCTCGATATCACTGACGAGGCGGGCGTGGCGTCGGCCGTGGAAGAGGCCGCCGCAGTTCTCGGCGGCATCGACGGACTGGTCAACTGCGCCGGGATCATGTATCGCGGGATGGTGGCGGACGTGCCCGTCGAACAGTGGCGACGCGTACTGGACGTCAACCTCACCGGCACGTATCTGGTGTCCCGCGCCTGCCTGCCGTGGCTGCGGGAGGAGGTCGGGTCGACCATCGTGAACATGGCCTCCGGCCAGGGCCTGCTTCCCAACTCACCGGGATACACCGCCTACGCCACCTCGAAGGGCGGAATCATCACGTTCACCCGGGCGCTTGCCGCCGAAGTCGCACCCCGGGTACGCGTCAACAGCGTCTGCCCGGGCATGGTCGACACCGCCATGGCCGACGGGCATCGCGACAATGCCGTGCACTACGCCCTGAAGCGGCTCGCCACCCCGGAAGAGATCGCCCAGGTGATCCTGTTCCTCACCGGCGGCGACTCCTCCTACGTGACGGGGGCGGCGCTCGCGGCGGACGGCGGACGAACCTTCCACTGACGGCTCATGAGCCCGCCGCGCTGTACGCCCCCCGCGCGACGTGCGGTACCGGCGCCGGACGATCAGGACCGAGCCGGCGAGCAGGGCCAGGGAAGCGAGGGTCAACTGGCCGGCGACGGACGGGCAGTCCGACGGCGTGTTGTAACCGCCGTCCTCCAGACCTGCCTGGCGTTCGAAGTGGTTGAACGCACCGGGGAAGAACGTCTCGTCGAGGGCGTACAGCGTGGGGAAGGCGGTGGGCCCGGCGGCGATCGAGAAGGCTGCCCACTGGTCGGCGTGCCGGGCCTCGTGTTCCGACAGGCGGTCCGTGCGCGGCGTCTCCTCTTCCATGTGCTGGTCGGTGAGGAAGACGGTCCCGAACATGGTGCCGGCGCGGACGACTCCCTCGTCCAGGAGGACGGCAGTGGTGCCGTTGTCGTTCTGGTACACCTCGCCGCCCTTGCCTACCCCGTAGAGCAGGGCCGCCCCGGAGACAGGTGCGTTGACCACGGCCCGGGTGGTCTCCCACACGCCACCGCCGCTCTGGGCCCCGGCCACCGCGAACGAGCCGGCCAACACCAGTTGCACCGCCGCGCCGGCGCCGACCGCGGCCAGCCGCCGCCGGGATGGCACCCGCCCGCGAAGGGTGCCCACCACGGCGAGGACGAGGCCGACCGCGCCACCGCAGAGCAGGCACACGGCCCACCACAACGCCCTGCGGACTCGTCGGTCCCCAGGGCGCCCGACAGGCGTCGGTGACTCGGGAACAATCGGTCGGCGGTCGGGCAGGACCGTGGCGGCAGGCCGATCCAGCGTCGATGTCGTCATGGACGCCTCGCAGGACCTCGATCGACGCCGGTGATGATGTTGGCCTTACTCATGTTTTTTGCGTCCTGTCAGCGTTTCAATGACCACGCACAGGAATTCCCAAGGCGTGATCCATGGGTGATATTCGATGCCGCCCCTCACACACGGGCCCGTGCGCGAAAAGAGGAGAATTCGCTCCGTGCAACGGAACATCCGGGGAGCGGACTCTCCCCCTTTGCCGCACGCACTGCGGCGACTACGCGGTCACGGCATGCAGGAAACGGGCCTCGGTGAGCGCACCGCAGGCCCGGTCGGCCCATTCGTCCGCCTTTGCGGGCAACCGGTCGGCAAGGGCATGCATGGTCGTCGACTCACGTATCTGGTGCTGCATGGCGGTCGAGGTGTGCGGAGAGCCCAGAGCCGCGTTGCCCGCGATCCAGACCACGCCCAGCAGCGCGGCGGCCCCGGCCAGCGCGCAGCCTGCGCCGTCGAGCGTGCGCAGCGGGCCACGTGCCAGAACCCGGCCGCGCAGCCAGTACGCGGGACGGCGGGCCACCGCGGCGCCGAGCGCGGCCGGGATCAGCACGGTGAGCACGGCGATCGTGTTCACGGCCACGGCGGAGTCGCCGACCCTGTCGAGGATCCGGGGAAGCAGAGCAAGGCCGAGCAGTGCGCCCACCGCGGTCAGCGTGAACACGACCAAGGAGGCCGCGAGTCCACGCCGATAACCGGATACGGCGAAAAGCAACACGGCCAGCAGGATGAGCAGGTCGAGCAGTGTCACGGAAGAATCCCTTTCCTGTTCCGAGCCCGGAATCGGGCCGGTACAGGAAGGACGCCCGACAGCATTCTTCCCGTTCCCGAATGTGAGCCACATCGCTCCGCCCCGGAAAAGGGAATACGCTGCGCCGCAAGGAAATTCTTCATTCCCTGGGAGACTCCTTCCCAGGATGGAACCGTTACTTGAGATGCGTGGAGAAGAACGTCTCCAGCTTGCCGAACGGGATCAGGTCGGTCCGGTCGTAGAGGTCGATGTGCCGCGCTCCTGGCACCACCACCAGTTCCTTGGGACCCGTCGCCTGCCCGTGGACAGTGTCGCTGAAGTAGCGAGAGTGCGCGTGCTCGCCGGTGATCAGCAGGATCGGCCTCGGTGCGATGTCCGGGAGGTGGCGGAGCGGTCCGAAGTTGATGTGGGACAGGGTGCTGGTGACCGCGAAGCCGCCGATCGACCTCGGGTGGTGGCCACGAGAGGTGGGCACGTAGTACTCGAAGAACTCGCTGGTGATCGGGTCGAGACCGTCCGGGATCTCGCTGGGGAAGGTGGGCGTCAGCGCGGGCTCGCCCGCGTCGACGTCCTTCCAGCGCTGCGCCGCGATCTCGTCGAGCGCCTTGCGGCGCTCGTCGTCGCTCGTGGTGTCCTGCCACCCGTTGCGCGCGATACGGCTGATGTCGTACATGGCCGATGTCGCGACAGCCTTGATCCGTGTGTCGACCTGCGCGGCGCTCAGCGCAAACCCCCCGCTGCCGCAGACCCCGACGACGCCGATCCTCTCGCGGTCGACGTAGGGCAGAGTGCCCAGGAAGTCGACACCCGCGCTGAAGTCCTCGGCGAACAGCTCCGGGGAGGTGATGTGGCGGGGTTCGCCTCCGCTCTCGCCGTTGTACGAGGGGTCGAAGCCGATCGCGACGAACCCGCGCTTGGCCAGCTCCTGGCCGTACACGCCAGGGGCCTGTTCCTTGACGCCGCCGTGCGGCGGGCCGATGACGACCGCGGGGTGGCGTGCCGACTCGTCGAGATCCACGCTGCGGTACAGATCCGCGGCGATCTCGATGCCGTAGCGGTTCTTATAACGGACGGGGGTCCGTGTGACATCGTCGGAGAGTAAGGCTTGTCCCGTAACTGCTGGTCACAGGTGAGATGATCTTGGCGTGGCTGGTGTGATCACGGCGTCGGAGCCGTCTTGGATAGCCCCGTTCACCGGGCTGAGCCCGCGTTGTTTCGGGAAGCTGGTGAGCGTGCTGCGGCGTGAAGGTGCGGACGCGGTCCGCAAGGGCCGGCCGTGGAGCCTTCCGTTGGAGGACCGGACTCTGCTGGTCGCGGCGTACTGGCGGACGAACTTGACGATGCGCCAGCTCGCCCCGCTGTTCGGGGTGTCGAAGTCGGCGGCGGACCGCATCATCGACCACCTCGGGCCGATGCTCGCGCTCCAGCCCCGAAAGCGGTTCGCCAAGGACACCGTGCTCATCGTGGACGGCACCCTGGTCCCCACCCGCGACCACTCCATCGCCGCGCAGTCCAAGAACTACCGGTACTCCACCAACCACCAGGTCGTCATCGACGCCGACACCCGCCTGGTCGTCCTGGTCGGCCGCCCGCTCGCCGGAAACCGCAACGACTGCAAGGCATGGGAAGAATCCGGCGCCAAAGCCGCCGTCGGCAAGACACTCACGATCGCCGACGGCGGCTACCCCGGCACTGGACTCGTCATGCCCCACCGCCGGCGTAAAGGCGAAGACCTGCCCGACTGGAAGCAGGCACACAACAAGTCCCACAAGCAGGTCCGAGCCCGCGTCGAGCACGTCTTCGCCCGTATGAAGACCTGGAAGATCCTCCGCGACTGTCGCCTCAAAGGCGCCGGCGTCCACCACGCCATGCTCGGCATCGCCCGACTGCACAACCTCGCCCTCACCGGATAGGCAAGCGGACCGCCACGCGGCCAACCACGCCCGAGACGACCCGAAGATCATTTACGGGACAAGCCTTAGGAAGGTGTAACCGTCGTCCTGTAGAGACATGTTCATCGCTCCTTGGATCAAGGACTCTTGCGAGTCGGTACCACTGTTTTCTCTGGGTGGCCGGCGCACACCGCGGGCGGCTCAGACGGTCTGGCCGCCGTCGACGACCAGGGCATGGCCGGTGGCGAACGAGGCCGCGTCCGAGCACAGCCACAGCACGGCCGCGGCGATCTCGTCCGGTGTGCCTACACGACCGATCGGCTCGTCCGCGACGAGGGCCTCACGGCCCCCGGGGTGCTGCCCGCGAAGCGCTCAGCCCACCCGGCAGTTCACACACGTGTTGTCGGACGTGGCGAACGAACCGATGACGAACTCCCCCGGCTTGACATGGGTGACCTCGCTGCCGACCTCCTCGACGACGCCGACGTAGTCGTGCCCCATCGGGTGGGGAGCGTCGACGGGCTCGTCGCCGGGGGCGTGGATGACAGCTCCGCGCATGAGGATGCTTCTTTCGATGTGAGAGGTCTTCGGTCAGCTGCCCTTCGGGGAACGGATGAGGCTGCTCATCGTCGAGCCTCGCACGCGAAGGCAGGCGCGAAAAGCGGAGAAAACTATCCGGGGACAGTCATGTCCTGGGAGAAAACTCTCCCCCCTTATTGAGGAACGATCAATGCCATGCTGAGAAGCATGAACGAGAATGTGACCCTCAATGAGCTGGGAGAATTCCTCAAGAAACGCCGTTCTGAGCTCAGCCCGCGCACCGTCGGGCTGCCGGAGAGGGGCGGGCCCCGCCGGGTTGCCGGACTGCGCCGTGAGGAGGTCGCCCAGCTGGCCAGCATCAGCACCGACTACTACACCAGACTCGAACAGGGCCGTCTTCAGGCGTCCGCTCTCGTTCTCGAGACCCTCGCCCGTGTCCTCCATTTGGATGACGACGAGCGCAGCTATCTCTTTCAGCTCGTCGGCAAGACCAGTGTCCGCGGGCGGCGGCGCGGCAGGCAGCGGGTACAACCGCAGCTGCAACGCGTCCTTGACGACCTCACCGCCACCCCGGCCGTCGTGCAGGGCCGACGCGGGGACATCCTGGCCTGGAACGCGCTGGCGTCCGCCATGGTCATCGATTTCTCCCGCATCCCGGAAAAGCATCGCAACTACCCTCGGATCCAGTTCACCGAACCGTCGATGCGTGGCCTGTACGCCGATTGGGAGACCTCCGCCCGGATTTCCGTGGCACAGCTGCGCATGGAGGCCGCCAAATACCCCGACGACCCACGGCTGATCGAGCTGGTCGGGGAACTGTCCACGCGCGACAAGGAGTTCGCGAAGTGGTGGGGCGACCACAAGGTGGCCGCCCGCACCGTGGGCACGAAGACTCTCCACCACCCGGTCGTCGGTGAACTCGTTCTGGACTGGGACACGTTGACCGCGAATACCGACCCCGACCAGCACCTCACAGTGTGGACCGCGGCGCCCGGCTCCTCCACCCACGAGCGCCTGCGCATCCTCGCCTCCTGGGCCGCCGACCAACACCTGCCGGCCTCATCCCATTTCCGCGAGGGCGGTCAATAGCGGAGCGCGGTGCGCGGTGCGCGCGGACACCTCGGCATACCGCGACCGCGCTGGTCATGTCGGCCAGTTCCTTCTCCGCGCCCTAAGGCTTGTCCCGTAAATGATCTTCGGGTCGTCTCGGGCGTGGTTGGCCGCGTGGCGGTCCGCTTGCCTATCCGGTGAGGGCGAGGTTGTGCAGTCGGGCGATGCCGAGCATGGCGTGGTGGACGCCGGCGCCTTTGAGGCGACAGTCGCGGAGGATCTTCCAGGTCTTCATACGGGCGAAGACGTGCTCGACGCGGGCTCGGACCTGCTTGTGGGACTTGTTGTGTGCCTGCTTCCAGTCGGGCAGGTCTTCGCCTTTACGCCGGCGGTGGGGCATGACGAGTCCAGTGCCGGGGTAGCCGCCGTCGGCGATCGTGAGTGTCTTGCCGACGGCGGCTTTGGCGCCGGATTCTTCCCATGCCTTGCAGTCGTTGCGGTTTCCGGCGAGCGGGCGGCCGACCAGGACGACCAGGCGGGTGTCGGCGTCGATGACGACCTGGTGGTTGGTGGAGTACCGGTAGTTCTTGGACTGCGCGGCGATGGAGTGGTCGCGGGTGGGGACCAGGGTGCCGTCCACGATGAGCACGGTGTCCTTGGCGAACCGCTTTCGGGGCTGGAGCGCGAGCATCGGCCCGAGGTGGTCGATGATGCGGTCCGCCGCCGACTTCGACACCCCGAACAGCGGGGCGAGCTGGCGCATCGTCAAGTTCGTCCGCCAGTACGCCGCGACCAGCAGAGTCCGGTCCTCCAACGGAAGGCTCCACGGCCGGCCCTTGCGGACCGCGTCCGCACCTTCACGCCGCAGCACGCTCACCAGCTTCCCGAAACAACGCGGGCTCAGCCCGGTGAACGGGGCTATCCAAGACGGCTCCGACGCCGTGATCACACCAGCCACGCCAAGATCATCTCACCTGTGACCAGCAGTTACGGGACAAGCCTTAGCCGATGTCCTTACCGGCCGGAAATCGAAGCGGAGGCTCGTGCCGCGGTGCGCTCGGGGTAGTCCTCGGCCGACGACTCCGGGTGCATCGTGACTCGGGCTCCAGCAGACTCGTATGGAAGGCGCCCGGCTCGACGATGGTGGTCTTGGATCCGTTTTCCGCGATCTCACGGTCCGGTGATTCCACGCCCCTCGATGCCGAACTTCGAGGCGGCGTACAGGTGAGTTTCATCGGGCCGATGAGGTTGGTGATCAGCTGATTCTCAACCCGTTCCGGCGACAGTTCCTCGAAGTAGCCGAGACAGCAGTTCGCGGCATCGTTCACGAGGACGTCGCTACCGCCGAACCGCTCGACCGCGGCCCTCACCGCCTCCATGCTGCGACCGGCCGCAAACCGCCCATCACCAGGGTGACCAACGCCGCTGGCAGTACAGCTAGTTCAGCGATGCGTACGCGGGCCGCGGCCCGGTGGTGTCGGCGAAGGCCTCCTCGACCAAGTCCCGGTGAATGGGGCCGGTGCGCCGGGTCAGAGGCAGGCCCGAACCCCGGTTGGTCTGGGCGATGATCTCCGCGGTGATGGAGACGGCCGTCTCCTCGGGCGTCCGGGCACCCAGGTCGAGCCCGATCGGCGAACGCAGCCGGGCCATCTGCTCGTCCGTGACCCCGGCTTCCCGCAGGCGGCGCAGGCGGTCCTCGTGGGTGCGGCGGGATCCCATCGCGCCGACGTAGCCGACGGGCAGACCGAGAGCAAGGGACAACAGCGGGATGTCGAACTTGGCGTCGTGGGTGAGGACGCAGACCGCGGTACGGGCGTCCACCGTCGTCTCCGCCAGGTAGCGGTGCGGCCAGTCGACGACGACCTCGTCCGCGTACGGGAAGCGGGCTGCGGTGGCGAAGATGGGGCGGGCGTCGCAGACGGTGACCTGGTAGCCGAGGAAACACCCGGCCTGGCTGAGGGCCGCGGCAAAGTCGACCGCGCCGAAGATCAGCATGCGGGGGCGGCTCGCGTGCACGTGGACCAGGACCGACAGCCTTTCCGGGCAGGTGTCGGCATCTCCGCCGACTTCCACCCGGGCGGTGCGGCCGGCCCGCAGCAGCGCCCACGCCTGTGCGCCGACCTCGCGGCGCAGTGCCCCGGTCAACGGCCCGTTATGGATACCGCTCGCCGCGTCGACATACAGCAGGCCGCCGACCAGTTCCTCCGGGCCCTGGACAACCTGGGCCACGGCGGCGGGCCGGCCCTCCACCACGTCGGCGAGGGCGGTGGCGAGCATCGGCTGAATCTCCGGATCGACGCGCTGGACGAGGACGTCGAGTTCGCCGCCGCAGGTCAGGCCGACGGCGAAGGCGTCGTCGTCGGAGTAGCCGAACCAGGCACGTTGCGGGGCGCCCTGGTCGTCGAGCACCTGGCGGCACAGGTCGTAGACCGCGCCCTCGACACAGCCGCCGGAGATGCTGCCCACCGCGTTGCCGTCCGCGTCCACCGACACCGACGTACCGACTGGCAGCGGTGCGCTGCCGCGGACGTCGACGACGGTGGCCAGGGCGAAGGGACGGGCTTCGCGGCACCAACGGAGCAGTGTGTCCGCGATGTTCAGCATGAACAGGTCCTTCGTGCAGTGGGGGGGATGGGCGGGCCGCCGCCACGCTGCGGGGAGCGGAAGCACGCGGCGGCGGCCCTGGAGGTCCGGCAGCGGGAACGGGGGCGGCCCGCTGCCGGACGGTTATGGGTGTGCGCTCCGGCCGGTGGATGGCTCGCCGGCCGGAGCACTGGGCGTCAGAGCAACGCCTCGGCCGTGATGGGCAGTTCGCGGAGCCGACGACCGGTGGCGTTGAAGACCGCGTTGGCGATGGCGGGCGCCACGCCGCAGATCACGAGCTCGGCAAGGCCCTTGACGCCGAGCGCGTCGGCGTGCATGTCCTCGCCGTCGAGGTAGATCGCCCTGAGGTCGGGGATGTCGGCGTTGACCGGCACCAGGTAGTCGGCGAGGCTGGCATTGACGATCCTGCCGTCGCGGTGGTCGGTGACCGTGTGCTCAAGGAGCGCCGCGCCGATGCCGCCCACCATGCCGCCGAGCGCCTGGCTGTCAGCGAGTTTGGGGCTGATGATCCGCCCCGCGTCGTACACGGAGAGCATCCGCCGTACCCGCACCAGACCGAGCGTCGCGTCGACGGCCACCTCGGTGAAGGTGGCACTGTAGGCGCTGATGGAGAACCTCTCGCCCTGCGGCGGCGAGAAGGAGGTGTTCGCTTCGAGCCGGTCGCGGTCGTTGCGGGTCAGCAGCCGCTGGTACGACTCACCACGCGTCGGATTCCCCTGCACGTGCAGTCGGCCGCCCTGGACCACGATGTCGTCGGCCGCCACCCCGTACAGCGGCGATTCCTCGTCCTCGACGGCCAGCCGGATCGCCTGTTGCCTCAGCTGGTTGCAGACGTCGAGGGTGGCGGAGCCGACGCTCGCCATGGTCATCGAGCCGCCGTGCGGCGGGGTCTGCGGATACAGGGAGTCGCCGAGCCGGTAGTCGACCGCGCGCACGGCCAGCCCCAGCGCGTCGGCGGCGACCTGGGTCTGGGCGGTGTAGGTGCCCGGGCCCATGTCGCTGGTGGCGGACTCCACCACCGCCGTGCCGTCGGCGTTCAGGCGGGCCCGGGACTGGGCCGGGGCGACGCCGGTGTGGTAGATGCCCGAGGCCATGCCCATGCCGATCAGCCAGTCGCCGTCACGCCGCGAACGCGGCCTCGGATTGCGCCGGTCCCAGCCGAACTCGCGGGCACCGACCGTGTAGCACTCCAGCAGCCGGCGCGTGGAGTACGGTGCGTTGCTCGCCGGGTCCTGAGTCGGCTCGTTGCGGCGGCGCAGCTCGATCGGGTCGATGCCGAGCTCGTGGGCGAGTTCGTCCATCGCCGACTCGACGACGAAGACCCCCGTGGCGGCTCCGGGACCGCGCATCCAGATCGGGCTGTTCACGTCCAGCGGCACCGTCCGGTAGTTCTGACGGACGCTGGGTGTGGTGTAGAGGCTTTGCCCGGGGGCCGTGACGGCCTCGGTGAACGTCTCGTACGACGAGGTCTCCGCGTCGATCGTCTGGTCCGAGGCAACCAGGCGGCCGTTGCGGTCGGCGCCGATGTGCATCCGGTACTCGTAGGAGGGCCTGAAGCCGGTACCGAAGTACATCTGCCTGCGGGTCAGGGCCAGCTTGACCGGTCGGCCCACTTCCCGCGCGGCCAGCGCGGCGACCACAGTGTGCGGCCAGCAGCGCAGACCGCTGCCGAAGGCGCCCCCGATGAAGGGGTTGATGACCCGCACGCTGTCCAGCGGCACATCGAACACCGTGGAGAGCTCCAGCTGCGTGCCGGGCACCCACTGGGTCTTGTCCCACACGGTGAGCCGGTTGCCGTCCCAACGGGCGATCGTGCCGTGCATCTCCATCGGGTTGTGGTGGTTGCGCGACAGGCGGTAGGTCAGGTCCAGCCGCACGTCCGAGTCGCGCAGTCCGGCTTCGACGTCGCCGCGCGAGTACGGCCTCCCCGGGGTCGGCTCGCCCTCGGCCAGATCGGTCGTGGGCCGCTCAGCGTCGTAGCTGAACTTCACCAGGCTGGCGCCGTGCTGCGCGGCCTCCAGCGTGGTTCCCACCACGACGGCGACCGGAAAGCCGTGGAAGAGGACCCGGTCGTCCTGGAAGACGCGTACCTTGCGGCCGGGCAGGTTGTTGGACCCGCCCGAGTTGTCGCGGTACGGCAGCGTCGGCGCGTTGCCGTGGTGGATGACCCGCAGCACGCCGGGGACGGCTTCGGCGGCGTCCGTGTCGACGCTGGTGATGCGGCCGCGGCCGATGCTCGCATCGACGATGACGGCGTGCACCATCCCCTCGGCGTTGAACTCGGCGGCGTACTGTGCCTTGCCGGTGACCTTCAGCCGCCCGTCCACCCGGGACAGCGGCGCACCCACGGCTGCCTGCGGCTGAGGACTCACTTCGTACCTCCTACGATGCGCAGCTGACGTTCGACGGTTCGTTTCAGCAGTTCGACCTTGAAGCGGTTGCCCGACAGTGGTCGGGCTCCTTCGGCCGCCTGCTCGGCGGCGGCGGTCCACAAGACGTCCGAGGGACGTTCACCGATGAGGGCCTGCTCGACGGCGGGCAGCTTCCACGGCACGGTGCCCACTCCCCCGGCGGCCACCTTCGCCTCCCGGATCACCCCGCCCCGAATGTGCAGCGCGACGGCCGCCGAGGTCAGGGCGAATTCGTACGACTGCCGGTCACGCACCTTCAGATAGCCGGACTTCAACGGACGCGGCAAGGCGGGGATCTCCACCGCCGTGATCAACTCGCCCCGCCGGAGCGCTTGTTCACGATTGGGGGTGTTGCCCGGCCGCAGCAGGAAGTCCGCGAAGGGGACACGGCGTTCCCCGTCCGGGCCCAGCAGGTGCACGGTCGCCTCCAGCGCGGCGAAGGCCACGGCCGCGTCGGAGGGATGGGTGGCCACGCAGGAGTCGGAGGTCCCGAGGATGGCGTGCATGCGGTTGAAGCCTTCGCGAGCCGCACAGCCCGAGCCGGGCTCGCGCTTGTTGCAGTCGGCAGTCACATCGCGGAAGTAGGTGCAGCGGGTGCGCTGCATGATGTTGCCGCCGATGGTTGCCATGTTCCGCAACTGCGCCGATGCGCTCAGTTCCAGCGCCTCGGAGATGACCGGGAACAAGGAACGCACCGTGGCGTGAGAGGCGGTCTGGGACATGGTGACCAACGCGCCGATGCGCAGGCCGCCCCGCTCGGTGGCTCTGACCTCGCGCAGCGGCAGGTCACTGATGTCGACCAGTGTTTCGGGGCGTTCGACGGTCTCCCGCATGAGGTCGACGAGGGTGGTGCCACCGGCGATGTAACGGCCGCCGCGGCGGCCGGCGTTGAGGGCCTCACGCGTGGTCGTGGCCTTCGTGAAAGAGAAGGGATGCATCGGTCCTCACTTCCGGCCGGCGGTCTGCTCGACTGCCCGCACGATCTTGACGTAGCAGCCGCAGCGGCAGATGTTGCCGCTCATCCACTCCCGGATCTCATCCGGTGAGCCGGTGTGGCCCTCCTTGATGCAGCCGACGCCGGACATGATCTGCCCCGGTGTGCAGTAGCCGCACTGGTACGCGTCCTCGTCGATGAACGCCTGCTGCAACGGATGCAGCCGGTCGCCGTCGGCCAGGCCCTCGATGGTGGTGACCTCCGCCCCCTCCAGCCGCACCGCGAGTGTCAGACAGGAGTTGACCCGACGGCCGTCGACCAGCACCGTGCACGCCCCGCACGCCCCGGCATTGCAGCCCTTCTTGGTGCCGGTGAGGTCGAAGTGCTCGCGCAGCAGGTCCAGCAGGGAGGTGCGGTTGTCCACCGTCACCGTTCGCCGGGTGCCGTTCACCGTCAGGGACACCCGGCTCGACGGCGCTGCCTCGGCGCCGGCCGCTTCCTCCGTACCGCCGAGAAGGACCCCTCCGATGGCTCCGCCCGCGACCACGACACCGCCGGCCACGGTGGTCGTGGCGATGAAGGTCCGCCGGGTGGGCGCCGAATGGGGCTCGCTGGATCCAGTGGGGGGTGGAACAGATTCAGGGAGTTCAGTGGACATGCCTTCGCCTTCGCATCACGGTCGGGTATCCGCCGCACACAGCGGTACAGCGAGAAGCGGGATTTTCATCCCGCGAGACCTCTACAAACCGGGCGCCTCGACGGCGCGAACGGTTACGCGGCAGCGTGCCATCATCGTCGCGCTCGAAACAGGGAGAAAATCCTCCCCCCATAAAAATTGCGTGCCGCAACACGAGTGTTGCGAGGGAACGCGCCTTACCTTCCTGTGACCATCCCGTAGATCCTAAACATTGGTCAATGGCCGAAACCTGACGCCCGCTCAGGTCTACTGATCAAGAAGGGATTTGCCCCGTCACGCCTAGGGTGAAGCGGATGTGATGGCGTGGCCGGGACATGCCCCGGCCAACTCCCTAGAATCAAGCCTTGCGGCAGGCATAATTCCTCGGCATTACCCGGTCATGACCGTCTGCTCAGCGATCGATCGGCTCGTAGTCGAACCAGTCGAAGTGAATGGATTCGGCAACGCAGTGGGCGACTGGCGAAACGGGCTGCCGCCGAGTTGTTCCCAGGGCAGCGGCACCCCGGGTGCCAGTGCCCCTTCCGGTGACACCTGCTGATCATCAGGACCGCCAGCCGTCTACACCGCATGCCCCTGGCCCCGCCGGTGTACCGCGCGGTCCGAGGTCATGCCTGCCCGAGGCCGCCGGGCGAACACCTCAGGACCGGTGTGCTCACCGGAGCGATCAAGGGCTGACGGTTTCAGCGACGGCCGCGCCAGGAGCAGGCCGCCGTGCCCCTGACCGGTACCGGAAGGCTGAGCACCGCGCCGGAGGTGGCGGTCGGGCTCTTCACCCCGTACCGGGCCGTGGTGACGTAGAGGCGGTTGTCGCTGGGATGCAGGCACACCGAAGTGGGGTGTGGTGCGGGGACGGACACGGTGTGGAGCAGGCGGCCATAGGGATGGTACCTACGCACCGTGCCCGCGCCCCACATCGCGACCCACAAGCAGCCTTCGGCATCGACGGTCATTCCGTCCGGGCTGCCTTCGCCATCACGCAGTTGGACAAAGGTCTCCAGGCCGCCGACAAGGGCGCCGGCGACGGGGTCGACGCGGCAGCGGAAGACGGTGCCCGCGGCCGTGTCGGCGAGGTACATGATCGTTCCGTCGGCGGTGAACGCGGGTCCGTTGGCGATGGTCAGGCCGTCGAGGACGCGTACGACCGATCCGTCGGGGTCGGTCCGGTAGAGCGAGCCCGCGCCGTGGGTGCCGTCGTAGGCCATGCTGCCCGCCCAGAAGCGACCGGCGGGGTCGGCGACGCCGTCGTTCATTCGGCTGGGGACCGGGGTGCGGTCCTCGGGGCGGTCCAGCCATTCCAGTGCACCGTCGGCGGTGAGCAGCGCGATGCCGGTGCCGGCGGCTGCGATCCATGTGCCCGACCGGTCGTCGACCGGCGCGACGGCTCCCAACGGGACGTCGAGCCGGGCCAGTTGGTGCGCAGCCGCCGATCCGGTGTCGCCGCGCAGTTCGAAGAGCCGGCCGCTGAGGATGTCGACGTACACGTACCGATCGTCGACCCAGCGACCGCCCTCGGCGAGTTCGTACGCTCCGTCTACGACGACCGACGCCGGTACTGACGTGAATGTCATGATCGGTCCTCCCGGTCAGCGAATTGTCGTGCCCTCGGGCTGGTCGAACAGGCCGAGTTCGTCCCGCGTCGGCAGGCCCTCCCAGTCACCCCGAGTGGCGACGGCGAAGGCCGCGGTCGTAACGGCTCGGTACAGACGGGCGGGGATGTCCGCGCCGTGGAGGTGTCCGGACAGGTATCCGGCCACGAAGGCGTCGCCCGCTCCGACCAGGTCGACCGCGCCGACCTCTCGCGCGGGGCAGTTGGCCACGCCGTCTGTGGTGAAGGTGGTCGCGCCACGTGCGCCGCGTTTGATGACCACCTCGGTCACGCCCGCGGCCAGGATGTGTTGCACGGCGTCGGCTTCGCCCGTTCCGGGCCGTTCCAGCATCAGTGGCAGCTCGTCCTCGGAGGCGATGAGCAGGTCGGTGCGGGCCAACAGCGGTCGGAGCGTCGCGCGGGCGCGGTCCGAAGTCCACAGGCGGGAGCGGTAGTTGACGTCGAGGCACACGGTGATGCCGGCGTCGCGAGCGGCCGTGGCTGTAGCAAGGGCGGTTTCGGCCGCCGACGCGCTGAGCGCCGGTGTGATGCCGGTCAGATGCAGGATGCGGGGTCCCGAGGCCAGCGCGGGCACTACGTCGGCCGGTGAGAGGGCCGAACCCGCGGAACCGGCGCGGTAGTAGTTGACGCGGGTGAGTGTGCCCAGGCGAGGTTCGGTCAGCAGCAGTCCCGTGGGCCGGCCGGTGTCGTCGATGACCGCGTGGCCGGTGTCGATGCCCTCCGCACGCAGCGTGCGCAGGACCAGCGCGCCGAGTTCGTCCGCGCCGACCCGGCCGACCCAGCGCACCCGGTGCCCGAGCC
Organism: Streptomyces sp. NBC_01261; assembly: GCF_036226385.1. NCBI lineage: Bacteria > Bacillati > Actinomycetota > Actinomycetes > Kitasatosporales > Streptomycetaceae > Streptomyces > Streptomyces sp. NBC_01261. Next base: position 11,380,196 of record NZ_CP108463.1, on the reverse strand, counting down.
GGGCGAGACCGATCGCGACATTGGACTCGGCTCCCGCGACGGACAGGCCGAGGCTTCCGCCGAGCCGCAGGGCGCTGTGGGCGCGCAGCGCTGCCATCGTCTCGCCGAAGGTCACGACTTCGGGCGGGGCCTGGTGATCCGGTGTCGTCACGGCGTCTCCTCGGCGGTCGTTTTGCGGAACTCGGCGGCGCGGGCGCGGAGTTGGTCCAGGTCGCCGCCGTCGGCCGCGTCCCCGACGAGGGGTGAGCCGACGCCGACGGCGAGGGCGCCCAGGTCGAGGTAGTCGCGGGCGGCCTGGGCGTCCACTCCGCCGACGGGGACGAAGGGCACGTCGGGGAAGGGGTCTCGTAGGGCCCGCAGATAGCCGGGTCCGCCGAGGGAGCCGGGGAAGAGCTTGATCGCGGCGGCGCCCAGCGTGAGGGCGAGTTCGATCTCGCTCGGTGTCAGGGCTCCCATCAGCACGGGTATGCCGTAGGGCTTGAGTCCGTCGACCAGTGCCGGGGTGACGAGGTAGGAAGCGCCGGCGTCGATGGCGCGGGCGGCGTCCGCGGCCGAGCGCACTGTTCCGGCGCCGAGGAGTGCGTCGGGGCCCAGCTCGGTGCGTGCCTGCTTGATCACGGTCAGGGCGTCGGAGGTGATCAATGAGACCTCGATGGCCGCGATGCCCTCCTCGGCGAGGGTGACCACGGTGCGCAGGGCAGCGGCAGGATCCTTGCCGCGCACGATCGCCAACAGGCGGTGGGCTCGTAGCGATTCCACCAGGTTCATGGGAACAAGCTCTCCTTGTGCGTGGGGTGCGAGGGCCTGACGGTGGTCACCATTCGGTGAACGCCCCGTCCCGGCCGCGCCATACGGGGTTGCGCCAGCGGTGTCCGGTCTCGGCGGCGCGCCGTACCGCCTTCTCGTCGATCTCGACGCCCAGACCCGGGCGGGTGGAGGCGACGGCGTACCCGCCCTGGAACCGGAAGGGTTCGGGATCCATCACGTAATCCAGCAGGTCGCACTGCTGGTTGTAGTGGATGCCCATGCTCTGTTCCTGGATGAGGAAGTTCGGTACGGCGAAGGCGATCTGGAGACTCGCGGCCAGAGCTATCGGGCCGAGCGGGCAGTGCGGGGCCACGGTGACGTCGTACGTCTCGGCCATGGCCGCGATGCGGCGGACCTCGGAGATGCCGCCGGCGTGGGACAGGTCGGGCTGGGCTACGGCGATGCCGCTGGTCATGACCTCGCGGAAGTCCCAGCGGGAGTAGAGGCGTTCGCCGGTCGCGATGGGGATGCTCGTGGATTCCACCAGACTGCGCAGGTGGCCCGAGTGTTCCGGCAGGACGGGTTCTTCGACGAACAGCGGGTGCAGCGGTTCGAGCAGGGGCAGCAGGCGGCGTGACATGGCGGTGGAGGCCCGGCCGTGGAAGTCGACGGCGATGTCCCGCTCGTCGCCCAGCACTTCGCGGACGGCCGCGACGCGGGCGACGATCTCGGCGGTGCGTGCCGGGGTGTCGATCGGGGCGAGTTCGGCCGAGCCGTTCATCTTCACGGCGGTGAAGCCGGCCTTCATCTGTTCCTCGGCCAGCTCGGCGACCTCGCTGGGGCGGTCGCCGCCGATCCAGGCGTACATGCGGACGCGGTCGCGGACGGGGCCGCCGAGGAGGCGGTGCACGGGGACGCCGTAGGTCTTGCCGGCGATGTCCCACAGGGCCTGGTCGATGCCGGCGACCGCGCTGGAGAGGATGGGGCCGCCGCGGTAGAAGCCGCCCTTGGTGAGCACCTGCCAGTGGTCCTCGATCCGCAGCGGGTCCCGGCCGACGAGGTAGTCGGCGAGTTCGTGGACCGCGGCGCGTACGGTCTCGGCGCGTCCCTCGATCAGTGGCTCGCCCCAGCCGGTGACGCCCTCGTCGGTGGCGACGCGCAGGAACAGCCAGCGCGGAGGCACCAGGAACGTCTCAAGTCCGGTTATTTTCAAGGAGTTTCCTTCGGCGGCGGGTCGGTCGCGACGTCGGCGGCGCGGTCTTCCTTGTCTTTCCGTGCCTGTACGGCTGCCAGATCGTCGGTGGCCTGGGCCAGGAGTGACTCGACGGCGGCCACGGCGGCGTCCGGGTCGCCGGCTTCGACGGCGTCGAGCAGTTCCTGGTGCACGGGGATGGAGTCGGCGAAGTGCCGGGCGCCGTGCACGATCCGGTCGCGCACGCGCAGGCCCGCCTCGATGACGACCTCCATCCGGCTGAGGAGTTCGTTGTGCGCGGCGTCCAGCAGGGCACGGTGGAACGCCAGGTCCGCCTCGACCATCGCGTCCGCGTCCGTGCCCGCCGCCGCCATCGCGTCGAGCGCCTGGCGCAGTGTCTCCAGGTCGGACGGGGTTCGGCGGGAGGCGGCGAGCCGGGCTCCGGCGGGCTCGACGATCGCGCGGACCTCGGCGAGGTCCCCCAGGAAGCCGTCGGTGGGAGCGCTGCTGCCCTGCCAGCGCAGCAGGTCGCTGTCGAGCAGGTTCCAGTCGGCGCGGGGCCGGATGGTCGTGCCGCGTTTCTGCCGTGATTCGAGCAGGCCTTTGGCGGCGAGCACGCGCAGTGCTTCGCGCACGACGGTCTGGCTGACGCCGAGTTCGGTTTGGAACTTGGCCGGGTCCACCACGGTGCCCGGGGGGTAGTCGCCGCGCATGATGCGCCGGCCCAGTTCCTCCACCGCTTGGCCGTGCAGCCCCCTACCGGGTTTGCTCACCAGGTTCTCCGTTTCCGTCTCGGTGCTGTTCGCGGAGGCCTCGTACGGCATACCGCGAGGTGCGCGATGCTCACGAGGACTCCTTCATGACGCTCCATCCTCCATCGACCACGAGGCTGGCTCCGGTCACGTAGGAGGCGTCCGGCGATGCGAGGAAGGCGACCGCGGCGGCCACCTCCTCCGGCTGCCCGAAGCGCTTGGCCGCCGTGGCCGCCACGCTGCGCGCACGCTCGGACTCCGGTATGCCCTCCCACGCGGCGGTGAGGATGGGCCCGGGAAGCACGGTGTTGACCCGGATGTCCGGCCCGTACTCGACGGCCAACTGCCGCCCCAGCGAGCACAGCGCACCCTTCGCGGCAGCGTAGGCGGCATGGCCGGGGATGCCGATGACCGCGTGCACCGAGGAGGTGAGCACGACGGACCCAGATGCCTGGCGCAGCATGGCCGCGAAGGTCTTCATCCCGCGCCAGGCCGGTTTAAGCAGCACGGCCATCTGACCGTCCCACTCGTCCTCGCTCAACTCGTGGGCGGGCTTGTTGAGTTGGGCGAAGGCGTTGCTGTGTAGTACGTCCAACCGCCCGTGGTGCTCGTCGACGTGGCGGGCCAGGTTCTCCCAGTCGGCGGCCGAGGTCACGTCGCACCGTACGTACTCGGCGCGTCCGCCGCTCTCCTCGATGCCTGCGGCGAGTGACTTGCCCACCGCGTCGTCCACGTCCGTGACCACGACGCTCGCGCCCTCGTCCGCCAGCCTTCGTGCCGTGGCGGCGCCGATTCCGTGCGCTGCGCCGGTGATCACCGCCACCCGCCCCGCCATCCTGCGGCACTCCGTCATCGCGTGCGTCTCCCCTCTGATGGCTGCTGAGTGCACCCACCATAGCTCTTTCAATTAATTATGAATATATCTTGACGAGATGGCGATGCCGCTCCGAGACTGACCGGCAGCAACAGGCACGTTTCAGCACGAAGCGAGGAAGGACCTCCTCCCATGAGCCGCACCGCACACCTCCGCAGAAGCCGGGGCGCACTCGCAGCGACCCTTGCCGCCACCGCCCTGGTGATCTCCGCCTGCGGGGGTTCAACCAGTTCGCAGGACAAGGGGGTCCAGGCACCCGTCAAGGCCGGTCAGAAGGTCGACCTGCGCTTCTGGTCGTGGGTTCCCGGTGTCGACAAGGCAGTCGCCAAGTGGAACGCCACCCACCCGGACATCCACGTCAAACTGGAGAAGATCCCGGCAGGCAGCAGCGGCGGCTACGCCAAGATGCGCGCCGCGCTCAAGAGCGGCAACGCGCCCGACCTGGCACAGGTGGAATACCAGGAGATCCCCTCGTTCCTGCTGGAGAACGGCCTGGTGAACCTGTCCAAGTACGGCGCGGACAAGGACCGGTCGAAGTTCGTGGACTGGCAGTGGCAGCAGGGAGTCTTCGACTCGACCGTCTACGCGATCCCCCAGGCGTCCGGTCCGATGGGCCTGTTCTACCGCTCCGACCTGTTCAAGAAGTGGAACATCACGCCGCCCGCCACCTGGGACGAGTTCGCCCAGGCCGCGCAGAAGATCCACGACGCCGACCCGAAGGCCTACATCAGCACCTTCCCCGCCGGCAACTCCGCCTGGTTCACCGCCCTGGCATGGCAGGCCGGCGCCAAGTGGTTCGGCGTGAACGGCGACACCTGGACGGTGAACATCGACTCCCCGCAGACCCTCAAGGTCGCCGCCTTCTGGGACAGCCTGCGCAGCGAGAAAGTGATCAAGACCGAACCCGACTTCGCCAACGGCTGGTACAAGGACCTGCAGACCGGTGCCATCACCTCATGGGTCAGTGCCCAGTGGGGCGACGCCATCATCAGCGGAAACGCTCCCCAGACCGCCGGCAAATGGGCGGTCGCACCCATGCCGCAGTGGACAAAGGGCTCGAACGTGTCCGCGAACTGGGGAGGATCCTCCACGGCTGTCCTCAAGGGCGCCAAGCACATCCCCGAGGCCCTGAAGTTCGCCGAGTGGCTCAACACCGACCCGGCAAGCGTCGACCTGCTGCTGCAGGGCGGATACGGCTGGCCCGCGGGGGCCGACGCGTACAAGGGCTCCTCGCTGGACAAGCCCTCGAAGTTCTTCGGAGACCAGAAGTACAACGAGGTCTTCGCACAGGCGGACAAGAGCATCGACACCTCGTGGAAGTGGATACCGACGATCGACGCCACCTACCAGCACCTCAACGACGGCTTCCAGGCCGCCCTGGCCGGCAAGGGCACATTCGTCTCCGCGGTCCAGCAGGCGCAGAAGCAGACCGTCGAGGACCTGAAGAGGAAGGGCTTGAAGGTCTCCACCGGCCAGTGACCACCTCCGGAGGGCGCGACACGGCCGCCGCCGTTCTCCCCTCCGGACTCCAGAAAGAACCCTGATGCCCACCCGAGCGCCCCGCCGCCGCAGAAACCTGGTGCCCGTCGCCTTCGTCGCGCCATTCCTCCTTCTGTTCCTCCTGACCTTCGCCGTCCCCATCGGCTACGCCCTCTACCAGAGCGTCATGGATGTCGAGCACACCGGAGCCCTGGGACTCGGCGGCAGCCACACCGCCTTCGTAGGGCTACGCAACTACTCCGACGCGTTGTCCGACCACGCCTTTGTGCGCAGCATCGGCCGCGTACTGCTGTTCGCGGCCGTCCAGGTGCCGGTGATGGTCGCGTTGTCCGCCGGGCTCGCGCTGCTGCTGGACAGCGCCTCGGCCAGAGGCGTGCGGTTCTTCCGCGCCGCCTTCTTCCTGCCCTACGGCGTCCCGGGCGTCATCGCGTCCATCTTGTGGGGCTTCCTGTACGTACCGGGAGTCAGCCCGCTCGTGGACGGCATGCGCCACCTGGGCATATCGGTCGACCTCCTGGGCGGAAACACGGTCCTGTGGTCCATCGCGAACATCGTCACCTGGGAGTTCGCCGGCTACAACGTCCTGGTTCTCGTCGCCCAGTTGCGCACCATCCCCGCGGAGCTGTACGAGGCCGCCCGCATCGACGGCGCCAGCGCATGGGCGACGGTCCGGCACGTCAAACTGCCGCTGCTGCGCCCGGCGCTGATCCTCACCACGGTCTTCACCATCATCGGCACGCTGCAACTGTTCGCCGAACCACTGGTGCTCAAGCCCGTCTCATCGAGCATCGACAGCGCCTACACCCCCAACCTCAGCGCCTACAACGAGGCGTTCACCAACGACAACTACCACCTCGCCGCCGCCGAGGCAGTGCTGCTCGCCCTCGCCGCGTTCGCGCTCTCCTTCGGATTCCTGCGGCTGATCAACAAGAGAGGTGAGGACGCGTGAGTCTCCAGACACCGGCCCGCGAAGTCCCGCTGAGGGCCGGGTCGCCGGCCTCCGACGACAGCACGACGACGCGCGGCGGCATCACCGGGGTCACCACGCGCAGCCGCATCCTCGTCACCGGCCTGCTCGTGGCCGCAGCCGGGTACTTCCTGCTCCCGGTGTACTGGCTGGCCGTGGCCTCGACCAAGTCCACCGGCAACCTGTTCGGCAGCTTCGGACTGTGGTTCTCCCACCCCCAGTTCCTGAGCAACCTGCACCAGGTGGTCACCTACGACCACGCGATCTACCTGCGCTGGGCAGCCAACAGCCTGCTGTACGCAGGCGTCGGCGCAGGCGTGGCGACACTTCTGGCCGCGATGTCCGGCTACGCGCTGGCCAAGTTCTCCTTCACCGGCCGCGACACCATCTTCAACGTCGTGCTGGGTGGCGTCCTGATCCCCGCCACGGCACTGGCGCTGCCCATGTACCTGCTGTTCAGCAAGGCAGGCCTGGCCAACACCTACTGGGCCGTACTGCTGCCGAGCTTCGTCAGTCCCTTCGGCGTGTACCTGTGCAGGATCTACGCCGCGGCATCCATACCGGACGAGTTGTTGGAGGCAGCCCGCATCGACGGCGCGGGAGAGATCCGCATCTTCACGGTCGTCGCACTGCGCATCATGACTCCCGCCCTGGTGACGATCTTCCTTTTCCAGTTCGTTGGCATCTGGAACAACTACTTCCTGCCACTGGTCATGCTGTCCGACTCCAAGCTGTACCCCATCACCCTCGGCCTGACCTCGTGGCAGTCCTTCGCCGACCGCCAACCACAGCTCTACCAACTGACCGTCGGTGGCGCCTTCGTCTCCGTAGTCCCCCTGATGATCGCCATGGTCGCCCTGCAGCGCTTCTGGCGCAGCGGTCTGACCGAGGGCAGCGTAAAGGGCTGACGCCGCCGGACCGGACGGTCCCGCCCCTCGCGACGGACCAAGTCGCCGTCCCACTCCAAGCTTGAGCCAATGTCGAGGGTCGCCACCCTTGAGTGGCCATGTCCGGGTGCTCGCACTGGCGTTGGCGATGCCACACGCAGCGACCTGCATGGCTTCCTGGCGTTGCCCGAGCGGTGGATCGTCGAGCGTCTCTTCACCCGCCCGATGCGCGACTTCGCACGGCGCACAGCCGTACTCGACGAGGCTGCCGGCGCAGACCAGGGTCGGCGCCCATGCCACGTGGCGCCGCTTGGACCGCCGTGTCGTCAGGCGATGGACGTGGACCCTGCGGCCGAGGTCACAGCGCACGCACTCCGTCGTCCTGCGGCATTCCGTCATCACGCGCCTCTCCCCTCCCGTACTCACCCCGACTCAGATGTTTCAATTAATTATGAATAAATCTTGACTGCCTGGCGATGGCGCTTCAAGACTGACCGGCATGTACCAAGCACCCTCAGTACCGATCGACAACCGACGGCGTCTGCGCCCGGCCGGGATCGCCTTCGGCGGCGACTACAACCCTGAGCAGTGGCCGGAGGAGGTGTGGGCCGAGGACGTCGCGCTGATGAAGGAGGCCGGCGTCTCCATGGTCACGGCCGGGATCTTCTCCTGGGCCAAGGTGGAACCAAGGCCCGGCGAGTACGACTTCACCTGGTTCGACCGGGTCATGGACAACCTCGCCGGGGCCGGCGTAGCCGTATGTCTGGCCACCATGACGGCGTCCCCGCCACCCTGGCTCTCCCGGCTGCACCCCGAGATCCTCCCCGAGACCGCCGACGGCCGCCGCATGTGGCCCGGTGGACGCCAGCACTACTGCCCCTCCAGCGCCGTGTACCGCGAGTACGCCGCCCGTCTGGTCGAGCGACTGGCCACCCGTTACGCCGACCATCCCGCGCTGGAGATGTGGCACATCGGCAACGAGTACGGCTGCCACACCCCGCAGTGCTGGTGCGACGAGTCGGCCGCCGATTTCCGACGCTGGCTGTCCGAGCGCTACGGCGACGTCGAAGCCCTCAACGACGCCTGGTCGACGGCCTTCTGGGCGCAGCACTACGACACCTTCGACGAGGTACTGCCGCCGCGGCTTGCACCGACCTTTCCCAACCCCGCCCAGCAGTTGGACTTCGCCCGCTTCTCCGACGACGCGTTGCTGCAGTGCTACCTGGCGGAGAAGGAGGTCCTGCGCCGGATCACCCCCGACGTTCCCGTCACGACGAACTTCATCGGCGTCCACAAGCCCGTCGACGCCTTCCGGTGGGCCGCCGAGGAGGACGTCGTCTCGGTCGACGTTTACCAGGACCCGCACGATGAGGACACACATGTCGCAGCGGGGTTCATCTTCGACGTCACACGCTCCGCCCGAGCGGGACAGCCGTGGATGCTGATGGAGCAGGCGCCCAGCGCGGTCAACTGGCGTGAACGCAACGGACCCAAGCCGCCGGGCCGGATGCGGCTGTGGAGTTGGCAGGCCATCGCCCAGGGCGCGGACGCGGTGCTGTACTTCCAGTGGCGCCAGTCCCGGGGCGGCGCCGAAAAGTACCACTCGGCGTTGGTTCCGCACGGCGGCACCGACACTCGTATCTTCCGCGAAGTGCGCGAGCTGGGGCGGGAGTTGGCCTCCGTGCCGCAGATCGCCGGCACCCGCTCGACCGCCGAGGTCGCCCTGGTGCTGGACTGGAACAGCTGGTGGGCCCTGGAGCTGGACTCGCACCCGTCCAGCGCGCTCAGCCAGATGGACATCGCGCTCGCCCACTACCGCCCGCTGTTCGAAGCCGGAATCGCCTGTGACGTCGTCCCGCCGGACCGGGACTTGTCCGGCTATCGCCTCGTCGTCGCGCCCAACCTGTACCTGCTGAAGGAACGGGACGCCGAACGCCTCACCGAGTTCGTCCGCGGCGGCGGCCACCTGCTGATGTCGTTCTTCTCCGGCATCGTCGACGACTGCGACCGGGTACACCTGGGCGGATACCCAGCCCCACTGCGAGAGGTGCTGGGCCTGCGCGTCGAGGAGTTCTGGCCGCTGGCGGAGAAGGAGACGGTCGACGTCCGGCACGCGGACGGCACAGTCAGCCGCGCCGACCTGTGGTCGGAGTCCCTCGTACCCGAAGGCGCCCAGACGGTGGCCGAGTTCGACTCCGGACATCTTGCGGGGCAGCCGGCCGTCACCCGGCACTCCTTCGGCGAGGGACAGGCCTGGTACGTCGCGACGCGTCTCGGAGCGGAGGCCATGCGGTCCCTGACCGACGACGTGTGCCGTACGGCGTCCGTCGCCTCCGCACTCCCCGGGCTTCCCGAGCACGTCCAGGCGACCGTGCGGGAGGGCGACGGCGGACGCTTCGTCTTCCTGCTGAACCACGGTCAGGAGGAGGTCGAGTTCGGGCTCCCCGAGCCGATGTCCGACGCCCTGACCTCGGGGAGGACGTCCATCGACCGCATCACGCTGCCCGTGGCCGGAGTAGCCGTACTGACCGAGCCGTAGAAAACCGGACAAGCCGCCAACACAAAGGGGAGGGGCAGTTCGCCCCTCCCCTACTCACCGGCCCCCGCTCCGCAGGTTCACCGGCCCTTCGGACGGGCGGCTGTGCGGAACGCGTCGTAGACGAGCTTGTGCCGCTCCTCGGCGAACGTGAGCAGGCCCATCACGGAAATGCCGTTGTAGGCCTGGTTGTAGCCGGCCCGCTCCTTGTAGTCCTTGAGAACCCAGTAGGTGAAACCTGCAACGAACTCGCTGCGCGCGGCCACCTGCGCCCAGTGGGCGGTGAAGCTGGCCGCCTGCCATTCCTCGGTGCCCTGCGTGGTGCCGGGGCCGTGGGTGCCGGCCACGGCCCAGGTGCCGTTCTCGGTGACAAGGATCGGCTTGTCGGGGTACTTCGCATGCACGGCGTCCAGTGTGGGGCCGAGGTCGGCGTCCTTGCCGTAGAAGTAGCCGAAGTACTCGTTGAACCCGATCACGTCAGCGAGGTCGAAGGCGGGGTCGTTGCTGGTGTTGGAGGCCCAGGTCACGGGGCGGGCGGTGAGGTCGACCGCCTTCACGGCCGCCTTGAGGTCGGCGAGCCAGGCCCGGTAGACCGGGGCGCCGTCGGTGTCGATCTCCGACTCGTTCTGGAGTCCCCAGAGGATCACCGAGGGGTGGTTGTGCTGGTTCCACGCCATCGTCAGGGCCAGGGCGCGGGCGAGGCCGTAGCGCTCGGTCTGGAGCTTCTCCTGAGCGGTGTTGAGCCACATGGTGTCGATGTCGTCCATCACCATCACGCCGTGCGCGTCCGCCCAGTCGTAGACGTAGGGGTGGCGGTTGTAGACACAGTTGCGGATGAAGTTGGCGCCCAGGGTCGTGAGGTGGCCCAGTTCGCGGTCGTACTCCGCCGGCGTCATCGCCCTGCCGTGCGCGGCCGTCTCCTCGTGCCAGTTGAGCCCCTTGAGGAAGACGGGCTTGCCATCCAGCTTCAACTGCGCTTCGCCAACGGTCAGTTCGCGCACGCCGTACCCGGTGGACAGTGTGTCCACCCGCAGGCCGGCGTGCCGCCCGGCGGTCAAGGTGGCGCGGGCGATGAGCGTGTGCGGCGAGGCCGGGCTCCATCGCGGGGCGCCGGGTACACGGAGTACGACCCGTACGACGCCTGCCGACCGGGCAGCGATCCGGGCCGCGACGTCGGTGGGCCCGGCGCCGCTGCCCCGGCCCGGATCCAGCGTGAGCCGACCGTCGAAGTCGGAGGTCCCGTGGTTCTCGACGACCGCGTGCGCCTCAAGGCGCCCGTTCGCTGCGGCCACGAGCAGCTTGGCGATGGTGACCTGCGGGACCGCCTCGATCCAGGCCGAGCGGGTCAGCCCGGCGTAGGGCCAGTAGTCGACGGGCTTGTACGGCACCTCGTACTCGTCGGTGACCGGCTGCGGAGTCGAGGCCGTGTAGTCCGTGTAGCTCGCCCGGCGGAAGACCCGCACGGCGATCGTCTGCCGAGTTCCGGGCCGCAGCGCCCCCGAAACCGGCAGCGCGAAGGGCGAGTTGGCGCCTTCGTGCTTGCCGAGATGCGTGCCGTCGACCCAGACCTCCGCGCTGTAGCCGGCGGCCAGGAAGGCGATGCGCACATGTCGGGCGCGCCAGGACGCGGGTACGTCGACGGTGGTCCGGTACCAGGCGTAGCCGTCGCTGAACGCCGTGCCCTGACCGAAGGGGGCGGTCTCCGACCCGAAGTCCGGCGTGTCCAGCAGGTCCCAGGAAGCCGGGACATCGATGCGGCCCCACGCCCTGTCGTCGAGGCTCGGTGACTGCCAGCCTTCACCGAGCCCTCGGTCCTCGGGGTCGAAGCGGAAGCGCCACCGCTTGTCCAGGGACAGGTAGTCACGCGTGGACTCGTGGGTACGCCAGCCGTCGAAGGCCGGCAGCACTGTGCCGTACTGGAAGACGACGTTGGTCCCGCCGACATCCCGTACATGGGTGCCGGAGGGCTCGGTGGCCGGGTGGGTGTCGAGCACCGGGCCGTTCGCGGGGGCCACGGTCGTACCGTCTGCCGCTCGCGCCGTCGCCGGCCAGGCCGGCAGAGCGACGAAGGCGGCGGCGCCGAGTGCCGTGACGACGGTGCGCCGGGACGGATGGATGGATTCGGTCATGACGGGCGGCTCCTTGAGGCACGTACGTGTTCGTCCGCCCCACAGCCTGGACAAGCCCGCCACCGTCGTCAAGGATTATTCATAAATAATGAATTGAGCTAGCGTGGTGCCGCCGAGCCGCCGACGGCGCCCTTCCGCACACGAACGACGGGTGACCCCATGACCTCCGCATCGCAGCAAGCCACCACGCCCGACGGCACGCGCCGCCTGGCCATCACCCTGTGGGACTTCAGCTGGTACACGCAGGCCGGACCCGGCGAACCCTTCGCCGACCTCGACCGCGCCTTCGCCGAGGCGATGGAACGGGGCTTCAACACCGTGCGCGTCTGCGCCATGCCCTTCCTGCTGTTCTCCGGACGCGTCCACTCCCCCGAGTCCATCCAAGTCCGCGGCTTGGGCGATCAGTTCGGACAGCGCACCCGCTGGTACAACGTGCGCGGCGGCTATCCGCTGGACGGCCGGCGCCGACTCGTCGAGCTGTTCGAGGCAGCCGCCCGCCACGACTGCCAGGTGATCGTGTCCTCATGGGAGTACCAGCAGTCCCCCAGCTTCGCCGACACCGATACGTGGCACCGCGCCCTGGCCGAGGTTCCCGGCCCGGACCGCGCCGAGGCGGTGGCTGAATCGCTCGCAGACCTGCTGGACTTCCTCGACGAGCGCGGACTGCTCGACCGCGTCGCCTACGTCGAGGTGCACAACGAGGTCGACAACTGTTCCCTCGTACCCGCCGACGGCACCGCAGGCCACTACGCCCGGCTGCGCGGCCCCCTCGAACGCGCCGTCAAACTGCTGCAGGCCCGCCACCCCGACATCCCCGTCACCTACTCGCTGGGCGAGCCCTGGCCCGCCGAGCTCGACGACCTGCCCGAACAGGCCCAGATCGCGCACTTCCACTTCTACGTCTACGGCGTCCTCGGCGCACTGTACGAAGCGGCCGGCCTGGGCCACGGCACCGAAACGGCACCCGAGACCACCACCTGGCCCACCCCCGAACTGGCCGCCATGCTGCGCCCCGACGCACCCGCCTTCACCGACCACCAGCCGGACGAACCCTGGCGACTGGCCGCCACCGGGATCCCCCGCGAACTGTTCTACGCACACGACTGGGTCGACCCAGACCGCTGGGACCTGTGGCTCTACGAGAACTATCCGGCACACCGGCAGGCCATGCGGGAGACGCTGGCCGGGTGGGTCGACTCCGTCGCCGAGTTCGCCCGCCAACGCAACATCCCTGCCGTCCTCGGCGAAAGCGTCGTCGGATACACCCCACTTCTGACCCGCTTCGAGGAGGACGCAGTCGGCAAGGACATCGCCGAGTTCGTCGTCGACCGCTGCCTCGCCGCAGGCTTCCAGGGCGTCGTCCTCACCTCCAACGCGGCCCCGCACCACCCCATGTGGCACACCGACCGGGACTGGATGCGGCGGGTCAACTCCCGCGTCACCGCGGGCTGAACGCGATCCCCCGGCGGCCCGAGCTGCGGGCGGCAAGCCGTACCGACACAGGGACCGGGCAAGCACACGAGCCGGCGGCCAGGAGAAGCATGGCTGCCCCTGGCTTCCGACTGTACGTCGGGCATCTTCACCGCCGACGACGACGCCCGCGACACTTGGTGCCGCCTTGTCGGGCCACATGCTCCGGCTCTACGCCGTCCCCGGGGCGCCGATCCCCGTGCGTCCGACGTCCGGGCGCCCTCTGCGGCCACCGCGCCATGGTCCGTTTCCTACGAACGAGCTCGGGCGCCGCCTAAGAGGGCCCGGCGGTAGGTGTGGCGAATGGCCGTGTGACGACCCGGAGGCAAGACAGGCACGAGCCTGGGTGATCATGGAGTTCTTGACGCTCAGTGATCAGCGGAGGGCTCGTGCCTGTCCTGCCGTCATGCCTGCTCGAACCCCTGTGGGACCAGTTCGCAGCGCTGCTGCCCGAGGGAAAAACTGGGCGATGCTCCAGGACAACACGCACGCTTCACCACCACTGTGCGCACCGTCGCAGAACAGATGGGATGGACCGATGCCCCCTGGCCGGCGTCGGACGACCCGGCCACCACCGACTCACCTGACAGAGGTGGCGACAAGGACACGCTCGACCCCCTCGCCGAGACGAGCGCAGGGCGATGAAGCTGACTGCCCTACGCTGGCTGCTCGACCCGGCAACCAGCCTCCTGGCCCTGCGGTTACGTGCTCAAGAACCACGACGCATGTCCTACGACGCGGCCTGGCGGCTGGCACGGGTAACACGGCATCCCGACGAAATGGTGTACCGGCACCACGGACACCTTGCCGAGGATCCCGACGACGAAATGCAGTGAGTGATTTCCAACATCCCGATGCTGACCGCAAGTTGGACTGTCCTGCGCAACAGCGAAGCTCCTGGCGAACACGGGGGATCTTGGTCGAGAACCCGTCTGCCAGGAGCTTCGTCGTTGCGCAGGGTGGTCAAACTCGCGGTCTACACTGCCAGCTTGCAGGGCGCTCAATGACCGGTTTGCCCGAACTCGTTGCACGACGAGGGCCGTTGGGGGCACGCTTGTGTCCCGGTCGCTGAACATGGTTACTGAGCTTGAACTCATGAAGTCGTTGGGGTGAGGGATAAGCCGGTCTCGGCGAGGCATCCGTCGATGAGGTGCGGGCGGTACTGGATCTTCCTCATCCCGTGTCGGATGGTCTGGATCAGGTGCTCAGGGGTGGTGAAGGCGGTGTTGGACAGCCATCCGCGACGCAGCAGCGACCAGATGCCTTCGACCGGGTTGAGATCGGGCGCGTAGGAGGGCAGCTGATAGACGGTCAGCCAGTCCTGTCGGGCGATGAACTGCCGCATGCCGTAAGCGAGATGGACGTTGAGGTTGTCCCAGACGAGCACGATCGGGCCGCCGAGCTGGGTGTGGGCGGTGATGAGCAGGTCGCGGTAGTCGGTCCAGGCGAAGCTCTTGCGTCCGTCGCGTCGGCCGTCGTCACGGCGCGGCCGGTAGATCAGCCGGGAGCGTTCACCCGGCTTGTAGCAGGTCAGTGCGGCGATCGAGATGCGGCGGCGGGAGCGGCCCCGGACCCGGATCACGGGGGTCTGCCCGCGTCGGGCCCAGGTGCGGGCAATCGGCGGCGTCATCGAGAAGCCGGACTCGTCCTCGAAGACGATCCACGCGTCGAGCGCCGCCGCGGTCCTTCCACCTGCGGCCAGGTCTCCTTCACCCAGCCAGTGACCTTCTCCTCGTCACGCTCGACGGCCCGTCTGGCCGGCACCTGGCAGGAGAAGCCGTGCCGGATCAACAGCTTGCGCACCCCCTGCGGGGTGTAGCTCTTGTGGAACCGACGGCCGATCACGGTCTTGATCCGGGACAGCGTCCACCGCTGGTCCGGCCAGCCGTGTGCGACCGGCCCCTTCGCCAACTCCCGCTCCAGCTGGGCGAACTGGGCCTCGCTCAACCGGGGCACAGAAGCAGCTCCCGCTGACCGCAGGGCCCGCGGACCGTCCTTGTCCCATAACCTGCGCCACCGCTGGATGGACCGGACGCTGACCCGTAACTCCTTCGCGATCGCCGAGCTCGGCTCACCAGCAGCGAACCGTTCGGCGGCCATCATGCGAATGCCCTCGCGGAACTGCCGACGTTCGTCCGACAGTCCACCACCCTGCGCGTACCTCATGACAACGACGTACCGCGAGGATCAAGCCCTGTCAGCAGCTACGACAACCCAAGTTCAAGCTCAGTACCGGGGTTGCGCCGGTGCAAACCGGCGCCGGCGCTAACTGAATATTGAGCGAAAGGGACTCAGGTGTCTCGAATTAGGAGGGCCCTCAAAAGGGCCGCTGCAAATATGCAGCCTCTGCGGCATATCGGATTCACGATATGGGCGCAGCGCCCCAACTTCACTACACCGACTGTTGCTGACGATTCGCCCGTATCTGCACGAGCGTCGCTTCGGCGTCTACGATACGCGCGGATTGTGGCAGCGCTGTTGTTGGCGCTCGTAACTGGTTTCTTCCGGGTCGACGCGGGATGCGGTCAGCCGCACTCGCTCCACACCGCACAGCGTGTGTGCGAGTGGATCGGAGCAACGCAGCCATCCACTGCGGTGGCCCCGTAGCCTCTCGGGACGGTTATGAACATATAGTCCCTCAGTCAAGTACGAAATAGAAAATTGGCTGGGGACGACTCGCGCATTCGTGCTTGGGCGGGTCGTTTTTTTATGTCTGAAACGGATCTCCGTCCTGGCACTCCGTGGGGCAGACCCAGCGGTACGAACAGCTGAGGATTTGCGCGGCCTTGAAGTCCGTGAAAGCCCAGCTATTTTCCAGGTCGAGGGCATTGACGGCCACGAGGTCAGTGCCAAGGGTGGAGCGTGTTTACAGGGCTTCTGCACCTCGCTCCTGCAAGGCTTGACTGTACTGCTGCAACAGCCACACTTCTTTCTGGACAGCGGCCGACTGCGACGAGTCCTTCTCGTCGTGCTCGCGGGCTAGGACACCCAGGAGTTCCTGCATCCGCCGGTCGACTGAACGCCGCCTGACGGCGACGAGTTGGCCGCCTGCGTAGGCTTCGTCGACGTTTCTGCGCATGATCGGCTCGGCGGTCAGCTCGGTGATCAGGGAACGGACAGCATCGTTGGGAGTGGCTTCACGGACCAGGGAGAGGTACTCCTGCGGGTCCTGGACACCGTATTCGGCGCCGCCCGCTTCCATGATTGCTCGGCGCACAGCCGCGTAGGGCGGAGCAGTGAACTCCTCGATCCCGTACGCGTCGAAAGCTGGGGAGACCAGGTCGGGCCGCTGTAGGGCGATCTTGAGTAGTTCGCGCTCCGTTGCATAGACCGCGTTACGAAGATTGATCACGGGCTTGGGCTGAGTCCCGGCGTTCGCGTTCGAAAGCGGGCGCCGCATGGTGGGAGCCTGGCTAGTACTACCGCGCGCTTCGCGATCCAGGTGGCTTACCTCCCTGGCCACGAAGGTCTCGTCCAGGCTGCCGAGCATGCCGGCGAGTTGGAGCGTGACTTGGTGCTGAGTCGACCTGTTCGTGATGCCGGCGATTGCAGGAGCAGCCTCTGCCAGGGCGGCCTTCTGTCCGGCCGACGTCTCCAGGTCGTGTCGAGCAACGATCTTGCGCAGGATGAACTCGAAGAGTGGGGTGCGTGGTTCAGCAAGTTCCGTGACGGCCGCGTCGCCTTTAGCGAGGCGCAATGCGTGGGCGCCCATCCCGTCAGGTGCAACGGTGATGTAGGAGTGAGCGGCGAACTCCTGATCGTCTGCGAGTATGCGCAGCGCGGACTGATGAGCGTGCCCATCATGGGCGAAGGCAAAGGTGATCCGGGCGCTTCCATCATTTTTGAGGAGGCGTCGCAGGATCGGGATGTGGTCAGCACCGAACAGTGTGCCGCAGGTGGCGACGACGGTGGGGATACCCGCCAGGTGGCAGGCCACGACGTCGGTGTAGCCGTCGACCACGACGGCGCGGTTGGTCTTGGCCATGTCCTTCTTCGCGAGGTCGATACCAAACAGCGCCTGGGACTTCTTGTAGATCGCCGTGTCGGGCGTGTTGATGTACTTGGGGCCGTTGTCCGCCTCGTGGAGCTTGCGGGCACCGAAGCCGACGACTTCGCCGCCGATGTTGCGGATGGGCCACATCAGTCGGCCGCGGAAACGATCGATGGGGCCGCGGCGCCCTTCCTGGGCCAAGCCGGAGAGCAGGAGTTCCTTGTCGGTGAAGCCCTTGCCGCGCAGGTAGCGCGTGAGGTGGTCCCAGCCCTGGACGCTGTAGCCGACGGAGAAATACTCGGCGGCGGCCTGGTCGATACCACGCTCGGCGAGGAATGTGCGGCCGATAGCGGCCTCGGAGGTGGTGTTGAGCTGTGTGAGGTAGAACTGCGCGGCCGCTCTGTGTGCTTCGACCAGGCGGATGCGTTCAACGTGCTGGCGGTCGCGGTGGCCTGCATCAGCGCGCAGCGCGATACCGCCGCGTGAAGCTAAGGCTTGTCCCGTAAATGATCTTCGGGTCGTCTCGGGCGTGGTTGGCCGCGTGGCGGTCCGCTTGCCTATCCGGTGAGGGCGAGGTTGTGCAGTCGGGCGATGCCGAGCATGGCGTGGTGGACGCCGGCGCCTTTGAGGCGACAGTCGCGGAGGATCTTCCAGGTCTTCATACGGGCGAAGACGTGCTCGACGCGGGCTCGGACCTGCTTGTGGGACTTGTTGTGTGCCTGCTTCCAGTCGGGCAGGTCTTCGCCTTTACGCCGGCGGTGGGGCATGACGAGTCCAGTGCCGGGGTAGCCGCCGTCGGCGATCGTGAGTGTCTTGCCGACGGCGGCTTTGGCGCCGGATTCTTCCCATGCCTTGCAGTCGTTGCGGTTTCCGGCGAGCGGGCGGCCGACCAGGACGACCAGGCGGGTGTCGGCGTCGATGACGACCTGGTGGTTGGTGGAGTACCGGTAGTTCTTGGACTGCGCGGCGATGGAGTGGTCGCGGGTGGGGACCAGGGTGCCGTCCACGATGAGCACGGTGTCCTTGGCGAACCGCTTTCGGGGCTGGAGCGCGAGCATCGGCCCGAGGTGGTCGATGATGCGGTCCGCCGCCGACTTCGACACCCCGAACAGCGGGGCGAGCTGGCGCATCGTCAAGTTCGTCCGCCAGTACGCCGCGACCAGCAGAGTCCGGTCCTCCAACGGAAGGCTCCACGGCCGGCCCTTGCGGACCGCGTCCGCACCTTCACGCCGCAGCACGCTCACCAGCTTCCCGAAACAACGCGGGCTCAGCCCGGTGAACGGGGCTATCCAAGACGGCTCCGACGCCGTGATCACACCAGCCACGCCAAGATCATCTCACCTGTGACCAGCAGTTACGGGACAAGCCTTAGCTGGCCGCGATTCTCACTGGGGGTGATGAGATTCGCTGTGGTGGCCTCTTCGCCATGCTCCGCGACGGAACCTTCTACGAACCCCAGCCCGCCGAGGCCTGACCTGCTGAAATTTCACTGCACGGAAGGAGGCTCCCCAAGATGCACCGCGACATCTGAACCGATACGCCAGTCGGCGAGACGCCGCAGGCTCACACCATGAAGGTTGGCCCTGTCCGGATCAGCACCTGCCTTGACCAGCAGCGACAGCACCGTGCCATCGCCTCGATACGCCAACACGGCCTGCCACAAAGGCGTATTGCCCTGCCCATCGGGTGCATCCATCTCTGCACCCGCCGCCAGGAGAGAGCCGACAGCCGCGGCATCCTGCGCATCCGCCGCGAAGTGCAGCTGCGTCCACCCCTGGCGGCTCTCACGACCCAAGCCCTGACCCTCATCCGTCATGCCCGTCATCATCACGATCGCTTGACCAAGGGGATAGGGGCACCCCCCACACACAGCGGATTCCTCTTCCCCGCCAACTGGGCTCTTCGCCAGCTGGTTCACCTCCACGCGCACGCAGAGGACGCGCGTGTCGTGCGCGGATCCAGGCTCCGTCGCGCACAAGCCACCGGCCCGGCGGGCCTTCTCCGCCAGCCGTCATCCTGCTGGCGGGCAAGGGACCAACTGGTCGTGGACGTGTGGGGGCATGACGCGCGCGTGCTCGGCGAGAGTGTCGAGGAACGCTGTGGTCAGTGGGTCCGGACGGGACCGGGTGTAGGCGGCCAGGGTGCGGCGTACGGGCGGGTCGGGGCGGAGCAGGCGGCCGGCGAAGTCGGGCGGGACGACGTTGGCGGGGACCAGCGCGGGGCCGAGGCCGGCGGCGGCGAGCAGGGGTGCGGCGGCGGTCTGTTCGGTGCGTACCGCCGTATGCGGGCGGAATCCGGCGGCGGCGCAGGTTCGGTCGAGGATCTCGGCAAGGCCGTTTCCCGCGGCGTAGTGCACCCAGCTGCGGTCGGCGAGGGTCTCGAGCCGTACGCGGGTGGCGCCCTGCTCGGCGGCCGGGTCGTCGGCGGAGACGACCACGACGAACTCCTCGGTGCCCAGCTCGCGCAGCAGACCGTCCCAGCTTGGTGGGCGTGGACCGACCGCGAGGTCGGCGTGTCCGGCGGTCATCGTGTCGTGAAGCTCCGCGGCGTGCCGGTGTTCCAGCAGGCGTACCTGGATCTGCGGGTGGGTCTTGTGCCAGACGTTCAGGACCGGCGGGAGGACGCCGAGGGTGACCGAGTACACGGCTGCGAGCTGGAGCTCGCCGGTTTCCAGCCCGGCCGCACGACGGGCCGCGGAGCGGGCCCGGCCCGCGTCGGCGAGGGCGGCGCGGGCGTGAGGCAGCATCGCGCGGCCCATCGGGGTCAACCGGACCGAGCGCGGGAGCCGTTCGAGGAGAGGGCCTCCGCTGTCCCGTTCCAGGGCACGGACCTGGTGGGAGAGAGCGGGCTGGGAGACATGCAGCAGCTCGGCGGCACGGGTGAAGGACCCGGTGTCCACGACGGTCACCAGGTATTCCAGCTGCCTCAGCGTTGCCATACACCCAGGTTATGCCACCGGTAGAAAGCATGTCTTGGACGTATCGATGAGACATGGCGCAAGGTCGACATGACAGAGCCGTACGCACCGGCGTGCGGCGTAAGTGAAGAGGTACCTCCATGTCTGCCTCCCCTCCCCGCTCCGTTTCCCCGTCTCTCGAAGGCCGGCGCATCGTCGTCCTCGGCGCCGGCTCCCGCATGGGCCGGATCCTGGCCGCGCGGACATCGGCCGCCGGCGCCGAACTGATCCTCGCGGGCCCGGACACCGGCAAGCTCAAAGCGACGGCCGACGAACTGCCAGGAGCAGCCAGGGTGCTGGCGCTCGATCTCGCCGACGAGGCCTCGATCGCCTCGTTCGCCACCGAGGCCGGCCCCTTCGACCATCTGGTCTCGACGGCTGCCATGCCGGCCAACGGGCCGGTCGCCGAACTCGAACTCGCAGCCGTGCAGCGGGCGTTCGCCGCCAAGGTGATCGGCCCGCTGCTGCTCGCCAAGCACCTGGCCGGTCAGGTGCGTGAGGGCGGCTCCTTCACCTTCTTCTCCGGTGTGGCGGCGTGGCGCCCCGCACCGGGCCGGGTGGTGATGGCCACCACGAACGGCGCACTGGCCTTCCTCGTCGAAGCCCTGGCAGTGGAACTCGCCCCGCTACGGGTGAACGCCATCTCCCCCGGCATCATCGACTCCGGGGCCTGGGACGCCATGGGCGACGGCAAGGAGGCGTTCCTGCGCCAGACCGCCGAGAGCAACCCCGTCGGCCGTGTCGGCACCCCCGACGATGTCATCCAGGCGGTGCTGTTCACGCTCACCAACCCCTACGTCACCGGCACCGTGCTGCACGTCGACGGCGGCGGACGCCTCGCCTGAGCCGACCCGACGGCCCCTCACACGAACGGAACGACGCATGAGTATCCAAGACATGAGCGGTCTTCCACTCGCCGGAGACCTGATCGCCGACGGCTTCCAGGGATGGCCTCCGCACCTGCTCCAGGAATTCCAGGTCAACGCGTTCAACGGCCACGTCGGCCAGACGCTGCTGAGCGAGACGGACCGGGTGCGCGTGTGGGAGATCCGCCTCGCCCCGGGCGAGCGCGTATCCGCACACCGGCACGTCCTGGACTACTTCTGGACCGCGGTCACCGATGGCCGCAGCCGCCAGCACACCCACGACGGCACCACCCGGGAGGTCGCATACCAGGCGGGCGACACCCGGCACTTCACCTTCCGATCCGGCCAGTACCTCCTCCACGACCTGGAGAACACGGGACCTACGACCTTGATCTTCACCACTGTCGAGTTCAAGGACGGCCCCAACCATCCGCTGTCCCTGTACAGTTGACGGACGGGCCCAGAACACGGTCATCAGCGCCGCACATTCGACAGGGCCGACCCCGAAGACGTCGGCGAACGCGTCCACTCCCCCAGGTGCCGCGGCACGAAGCCGCTCGTCGAGTCCAGCGCCGTACAACCCGAAGGAAGTGAGCCCGTCACGGTCGGACTCGTCCGCGACGGACATCACGCGCACTCTCGCGCGGCGGAGCAACTGCACGAGTGCCGCTGACATGCTTCGGCGGCGTGGACGGCCCACCGGCGGATCGGGCGCGCTGCTGGGCAGTTGTGGCTCAGCAGCGTGGTTCTGCTCCGTACAGGACTGACGCCGGAGACGACCGACCGCGCCGACCTTGCAGGTCCGCTGTTTCGGCAGCACCGGCACGGGCTACGCCCCTCGCTCGCGCTGCTCGGACTTGAAGTACATGCGGACGAACGCCAGGAGGCCCGCGATGCCCGCGGTGATGAGCGCGGCCGTCTCCCCGCTGGTGTTGGTGCGTCGCATCCACGGAATGGTGATGGAACCGATGGTGCCCGCGATCGCCGGACCCGCGGGCACGACGGTGCTGAACAGCCCCGCGGACGCCGTGGCCGCGTAGGCCGATCCGCCGCGGAAGCGACCGAGCGGCGAGCTGAGAATGTCGACCAGGCGCTGCATGAGGCCGGCTTCGGAGAGCACGGCACTCACGAAGACGAAGGCCAGGGCCGCGAAGGTGATCGGCTCCTTCAGCGCGGTGGCAGGGCTGTCCCAGGCCACCTGGCGCGCGTCGCCGCCGGTGAAGGCCACGGTGACCAGGAAGCCGACGATCATCGCTTCTCCGACGTTGCGGCGCAGCAGAACGTTCCAGGCGACGATGGCCAGGATGGATGCGGCCAGCGCGATGATGGCGCTCACGAGG
Source organism: Streptomyces sp. NBC_01261 (assembly GCF_036226385.1). NCBI lineage: Bacteria > Bacillati > Actinomycetota > Actinomycetes > Kitasatosporales > Streptomycetaceae > Streptomyces > Streptomyces sp. NBC_01261. Next base: position 11,357,989 of record NZ_CP108463.1, on the reverse strand, counting down.
TGGACCTCGGCTCCGCTGTCTCGCCGGTGAGGGGATGTGGTTCGGGCGTCTGCGGGGCGGTGACGAGGTGATCGGCACGGTCCGTGACGCGTGGGAGCGGCCGATCCGCGGTGTCATGCGCAAACTGGGCATCCCCGACGAGCAGTTCGACCACGCCCTGTTCCTCTACAACATCCTCTTCGACCCCCGCGAAGTACTCGACCTCGTCGACCAGGGATCCACCACCGACGAGGCCCTCGACCGGCTCATCCCCGCCTGCTACGGCGCACTCCAAGGCTGGACACCGCACCGCTGACAACACTCGCCGGGGCGGGCACCGTCGTCGATCCCCGCCCGTCCCCCACCTGCACGTCAAAGACCTGCGCGAACCGAATTACGATCCGGCCGAGCCCCTCATCAGCGGTATCCATGCCCGCGTCGAAACCCAGTGACTGTTGTCGTTCCGATCTTGCGGGGTGCGCGTCGAACGGGAGCCTCGACCGGGTGATCGCAACTGGTCGCGGGCATCGAGGCAGTCACCTCGCCATGCCGAAGAATCAAGCTGCGGCGGCGAGTTCGGTAGGGAACACGGTGTTTTCGTCGAACAGCCGGCGATGCCGCAGGCAGTGATGACGTCGGCCGGTCATGCGGTTGAAGAGGTTGCGCTGGACAGCGGTATGCCAGTCGCCCTGCACACGTCGTCGCCGGTAGTGGGCGTTGGCTCCGGTGGATGCTCGGAGTGAGGCGAAGGCCCGCACGTGGCCGACCTGGGTGAGCCGGCCGGTTCCTCACCCGCCGCCGGGTGAAGGTCGGCTACACCAGCACCTTCGCACCGAGCGCCGCCTTCAAACGCCTGCCCGGCGTCACCTCGGCCGAGCACCGCGTCACCACACCCATGCCGGGCCCGGGCGATGAGACAGGGAAACCGGCGCCGGCTGTGGACGATCGGACCGCAGAGACTCCATTCCGTCCGCCCGCCGGGGCGTACCAGACGTCAGCGAACTTCCCGGAAGTGGCAGCCGCAGGGCTGCTGCCTGCGGCTGCGTCCTGTCCTGTGCGAGCAACTCCGCTGCCCCGGGCCGCATGTCCTTCACGGGCCGCCTCCGTCGGGATACCGCGTGCCGGGAGTGCGCCGCTCACCGCGAACGGGGAACCGCGGCAGCTACTCGTCGAGCGCGGCGATGAACATCCGGGAGCCGGGTGGCGCGATCTGCCGGTAGTCGCGGCCCGTAGCCCGTCCCTCGTCGGATCCGAGCGCGGCTTCCAGGGACTCCATGTCCGTGAAATACAGCTCCGCGACTCGATGGAACGTCTGCTCACCGCCGTCGGCGGCTCCGGAAACGCGTGCGGACTCCCATCGCTGGAGGCCTGGAACCGCCTCCACGAGGGGCGCGTGGACACCCAGGTAATGTTCGTCGAAGGCGTCGCCGTCGACGGGCTGTGTGTACAGCACCATCAGTTTCACGGTCATGCGCTGTCTCCTGCGGACGTGAGGTTCCTCGTGGAGAGGTCGGCGAGTGGATCGCGTTCGAGCACGGCGGATGCCGCGACGAGTCCGCCCGTCACCGCGCCGCTGACGCCGGCCGCGGCGATGTCCTGGCCGCTGAGGAACAGGCCGGGCACCGTGGTGTGGGCGCTCAGACCCCGCTGCGCAAAGCGTTCGGGAGTGTGCGCCAGCGACATGAAGTCACCGTGGGTCCGGCCCAGGAAGTGATTGAAGCTGAGCGGCGTGGCCAGCTCCATGTGATCGATCTTGCCTTCCGCCTTGGGATAGAACCGCAGGACCTGGTCGAGCAGTTCCTGGCTCAGTCGTTGCTTGAGCTGCTCGTACTCCCCTCCGCGACGCATCCAGGCGCTGTCCGCGAAGGGCTCGAACAGGGACCATGTCGTCACCCCGGCGATGTCGACCGTGCTCCGCCCGGGGTGGCGGTCGTTCCAGAGCGGATCCTTGGCCGAGGCAGCGGTCAGGAAGTACGCCGGCATCGGACGGTGCAGGGGATCCGCCTCATAGGCGGCGAACTGGGCGTCGATACCCGGTCCCTGGTGTGCCCAGATGTTGGACGCCTGCAGGCCGAGCCGGTCGGCCGGCTCCTTGAGCCCGATGTTGAGGACGACCCAGGTGAGCGAGGGTCCGATCGCCCGGCACGCCCGAACGAGGCCGTCGTCGCGTTTCGCTTCGGCGGGCAGCAGACGGGTGAGGGTGTTGAGGGCGCCGGCATCGCTGATCACTGCCGGCGCGCGGAACACGCGGCCGTCGGCCATCGTGACACCACCGGCCCGCCCCTCGTCGTCGAGCAGCACGGAGGAGACTTCGGCGGCGATGAGGACCTCTCCGCCCGCGTCCCGGATCACCTCACTGATCGTCTCGGCCAGTCGGCCCGATCCGCCGACCGGGAAGTTGGCGCCGTCGATGTAGTGCCGGATGAGCATGGCGTGCATACCGAACGAGGCGCGCCCCGGTGTCAGTGAGTAGTCGCCGTAGTGACCGCACAGGACGGTCTTGAGCTCCTCGTTGTCGGTGAGTTCCGAAACGACTTCCGTCGCCGTGCGGTCGGAGAACGCGCGAAACGGTGCGCACATCGCCTCGTAGAGCTCGTCGGCGGCCGGCTGCGGCAGACTGCGCTGCGCGAAGAAGTTCTTGGCCGTCCGGTTGGCCGAGAAGACCAGGTCCACGTAGCGGCTGATCGCCTCGGCTTCGTCCGGGAAGTACCGGGTCATGCGCTCCTTGAACCGCTCGGCGCCCGACGGGATCTCGTACTGGCGGTCGCCGACGACGATGCGGTTGTAGACGTCGGGCATCGGGGCCCACTCAAGATTGCCGCCGGTGATGTGGTCGAAGATCCGGCGCAGCCCGCTGTCGGGACGGTGCACCTCGCCCATGTAGTGCAGTCCGGCGTCCCACTCGTACCCGGCCCGGCGGAAGGTCTGGGTGGCTCCGCCGGCCGTCGAATGCCGCTCCAGTACCAGAACCCGTTGTCCGGCCCGGGCGAGGAAGCCGGCGGTGGTGAGGCCGCCGATCCCGGACCCGATGACGATCGCGTCCCATGACGTACCGGCATTGCTCCGGTGGTAACTCTGTCCGACGCTCATGTGCGCCCCTCTCCTCAGCTGAGTACGCATAACCGTACTCAGCCTCGGGGTGAGTGTAAAGTGCAGGCGTGTGAGGGGCCTGTGGGCAGGCGCCGACCTGGGGAGAGGGACGTGGCTGACGCACCAGAAGGACCGGGACTGCCGGGCGGTCCAACCCAGTGGAACCGTGATTCCTGGGACATCGAGCCCGACTCGATCGCCCTCGCCCTGGAGGTCCTCAACCCCCGCGCGGCCGGCAAAATCTTGAAGGAAGCCTTCTACGGCACGCGGCGTTTCGAGGACTTCCAGCGTCGGTGCGAGCTGAGCCGGACTGTCCTCTCGACACGACTGCGCGACCTCGTGGCCATCGGCGTGCTTGAGAAACGGCCCTACCGCGAGCCCGGTGCCCGCGAGCGGGACGAGTACCGTCTCACCGACAAAGGGCTCAGCCTCGCTCCCACCCTGGTCGCTCTCAACGCCTGGGCCGAACACTGGCTTGCCGACGCGCCCGGGCCCACGGTCACGCTGATCCATCGCGACTGCGGGGCGCCGGTCCACTCGGTCATCGCCTGCGCCTCCGGCCACGAAATCGCCGCCGTCCGCGACATCACCGCGACACCCGGCCCCGGAGCCCGGCCCACCCGGCCCGGCGCAGCAGATGCCCCCGGCCCGGCTGACGGGCCGTGACATCCGCATCGCTGCGCCGCCTGCGGCCGTTCGGCTAAACGCTGACGATCCGCCACTGCTCCCGAGCGGCGTTGGTGTACGTGTACTGGTTGACGTTGGCGCCGTCGGCGGTGGAAGCGCCGTCCACGTTGAGTGAAAGACCGCTGAGCCGGTTGGTGAGGAAGTAGTAGCCGTCACCGGTGGGCGTCAGGGCCCAGTGCTGCTGGGGAACGTTGGCATCGGCCCATATGCCGACGTTTCCGCCGTCGACGCGGGAGAGCCCTGCGACCTCCATGAGCTTGCCGCTGTTGACGTTGCGGATCTTGAAGTAGCCGTCGCCGGTGCTCACGAAGGTCCACTTCTGGGCCGTGTTGTCCAGCCAGGGCCACTGCTGGATGTTGGCGCCGTTGGCGGTGCCGAAGTTGTACACGTCGGCCACCTCTCCGCTGTTGCGGTTGACCAGCTTGTAGACGGTCGAGTCGCCGGGGAACGTACTGGAGACCAGGGCGGGCCTGGCCGACCGGCCGCCGATCCTGACGCCGCCGATGTTCGCGTAGCCGCCGGTGGCGGCATCGGCCTGGATGCGCACGAAACCGACGTTGCGGTTCGTCCACTCCACCAGCTTGGTCGTCTGGTTGCCGCTCCAGGTACCGGTGGCGGCTTGCGTGAAGGTGACGCCGTCCGTGCTGGTGTAGATGGTGTACGACGTGATGTCGCCGTCGGTGGTGTTGGACCGGTTCCACTGTTTGGGCAGGTATTCCAGGGTGGAGACGTTGCTCCAGACCCCGCCCAGGTCGATCGTGATCGACTGCGGCAGCGACAGACTCCAGGTGGACCAGCAGGTCTCGAAGGATTTGTCGCTGAGCCCGTCGATGGCGTTGAGCGGGCCCTCGCCGGTGTGGAAGGCGGTGGCGTAGGCATTGACCGGGTTGACCGGGTGCTCGCAGCGCAGTTGCTGGGTCGGCAGCGGGGCCCGGGAGGTGTTCGGGCTCCAGGCGGCGCCGACGCCGGCGAGGCGGTTGACGATGTTGGTGTCCAGTACGCCGTCGCGGTTGGGCGGGCAGTTGAGGATGAAGGAGGTGTACTTCGGTTCCAGGTCCGTGAGATGGGACAGGATCGACGCCTGGCTCATCGGGTCGGTGGTAGGTGTGGAAGGGTGCCAGAACCAGCCGTTGCTGATCGTCTGTCCCTGGAGGGAGGCGTAGGTGTTGCCGGTCGGCGAGGTGACACCGAGCGGTTCTTCGAAGTAGATCGCGTCGCCGAGCCACGGTTGTGAGAGCCCGCCGTGGTCGATCATGACGATGTTCGGCTGCAGCGACTTCACGTGTTCGCGGATCCGCTGGTAGGAGACGGCCTGCTGGCCCATCTGCCAGGCGTAGCCGTCAGTGATGAACATGTCGATGGTGCCGTAGTTCGTCAGCAGCTCGGTGATCTGGTTGAGGATGAAGGTGATGTCCCCCGGCTGGATCTCCTCGGCGGCGGCGACCCCGTGCCGTGTGTCGTAGGCCTGCACGTTGTAGGTGCGGTCCCAGATCGAGTAGTACAGGCCGACCCTGAGGCCCTGAGCGCGGAACGCGGTGACGTAAGCCTGCACGATGTCGTGCTTGTAGGAGCTGTTGGCGACGTTCTGCGTGCCGTAGGCGCTCGGCCACAAGGCAAAGCCGTCGTGGTGCTTGGTCGTCAGCACGCCGTAACTCATCTTCGCGGCGGCGGCCGCAGCCGCCCACTGCGCGCAGTCGACGGCCGTGGGAGCGAACAGCGCGGGGTCCTGGTTCGGCGCGGCCCACTCCTCGTTGGTGAACGTGCCCAGGTTGAAGTGGTTGAACATCCCGAACCGCAGGTTGGCCAGATGGGCCAGATTGGTCTGCAGGTCAGCGGCGGACGCCTCGGACAGAAGGCCGGAGAAGGCGGGAAGAACAGGCAGGGCGGTCGCTGCTGCCGCAGCACCCGCCGCAGTCAGAAGCGTACGGCGGGACAGTCTTCCTGACGGCATGATCTCACTCCTGGTTTGTGTGCTTTGTCCCTGGCTGGGCTGTACACGGTGGGAGATGACCGAATGCGCATCGCCCGGTTCTCGCACCTGCAGGCAGTCGGCGAACCCCCAGGTGCCGCGAACGACGGCTTGTGTGCGGGCGGGGACGCGGGCCGAACAGCACCCCGGCCGGAGGCTCCGGATGTTAACGATGAACTTCGGCCATGTATCCCATGGATGTCAACACCTTTGCAGGGATGAAAGACAGGCAATATGACCGATTTATCATTGATTGCACTTTATTGGGTGCCTCCCGGAGGCTCAGACATGGCATGTCTGAGCCCTCAGTGATCGAGTCAAGGGTTTTCGCGGCGGAGCACCCACGAAGGCAGAGATGGGATGGATCGCGTGGTGGAAGTCCGCACCCGCCGCCGTTCTCCACTCGTTACCTCGCTTTTTATGCCAGTGGTCGCAAACGTCTAGACAGGGGGGAAGGTTCACGCCTATAAACATCCCATGTCTAGAGGTGGCGTCATCTGACGTTCGCACCCCCGAAACATTGCCCGCCCGTCCAGCCGTTCCGCGTGAGGAAAGAAGCCATGAGACTCAGAACCGCACTCTTCACAGCTGTCTCGGCCACGTCCGCCCTGCTGCTGACCAGCGCCTGTGGCGGCGGTTCCACCTCCACGTCCGCCGGCGGTGCCCCGCTGGTGGGGGTCGACTACCCGCGCTCGGACACCGACTTCTGGAACTCGTATATCAAGTACACGCCGGAGTACGCCAAGGAGTTCGGCGTCTCCCTCAAGACCACCAACTCGCAGAACGACGTCGCCAAACTGACCGCCAACGCGCAGACGTTCATCAGTCAGGGCGTCAAGGGCGTGGCGATGGCCCCGCAGGACACCGCCGCCATCGCGCCGACGCTGGCGCAGCTGGCGGCGAAGAAGATCCCGGTCGTCACCGTCGACACCCGCCCCGACAGCGGCAAGGTCTTCATGGTGGTGCGCGCCGACAACCGGGCGTACGGCGAGAAGGCGTGCCAGTACCTGGGCACCAAGCTGAGCGGCAAGGGCAAGGTCGTCATGCTGGAGGGCGGCCTGGACTCCATCAACGGCCGTGACCGCACCGAGGCGTTCAACGACTGCGTGAAGAAGAACTACCCCGGCATCAAGGTGTTCGGCGAGGCCACCAACTGGGACGGCGCCGTCGCCGCGCAGAAGCTGCAGACGGACCTGACCGCGAATCCGGACATCAAGGGCGTCTACATGCAGTCCAGTTTCGCCCTGGCCGGCACCCTCCAGGTCCTCAAGCAGAAGGGCCTGCTGGTCGAGCCGTCGGACAAGAAGCACGTGTTCGTCGTGTCCAACGACGGCATCCCCGAGGAACTGAAGTCCATAGGCGAGGGCAAGATCGACGCCACCGTCTCCCAGCCCGCCGACCTGTACGCCAAGTACGCCCTGTACTACCTCAAGGCCGCGATCGACGGAAAGACGTTCAAGCCCGGCAAGACCGACCACGACAGCACCATCATCCAGGTCCGCGACGGCCTCCTGGAGGACCAGCTCTCCGCCCCGCTGGTCACCGCCGACGGCGGCACCTACGGCGGCGTGCCCAGCGTCAAGAGCGACGACAAGTCGCTGTGGGGCAACAACCTCGGCTGATTCCCCCGTCCGGCATACAACGGTTCACGAGTACAAGGCGGTTGAGATGAGCGACGGGGAGCGAGCAGTCACCCCCGCGCCCGCCCCGGCGGACGACGGCCGGGCCGCAGCGGGCCCGCCCGTCGTCGAGGCGACGGGCATAGTCAAACGATTCGGTCCGACGGTGGCCCTCAACGGCGCCCGGATCACCATCAGGCCCGGCGAGACCCACGCGCTCGTGGGCCGCAACGGAGCCGGCAAGTCGACCCTGGTGTCGGTCCTCACCGGCCTCCAGGCCCCCGACGAGGGAAGCGTCTCCTTCGGCGGCACCCCGGCGCCGCGGCTCACCGACCGCGACGCCTGGCGGCAGCGGGTCGCCTGTGTCTACCAGAAGTCGACGATCATCCCGACGCTGACCGTCGCGGAGAACCTCTTCCTCAACCGGCACCACCACGGGCGCAGCCGGCTGATCAGCTGGCAGGGCGTGCGCCGCCGTGCGCAGGAGACGTTGTCGGCCTGGTCGGTGGACGTCGACCCCCAGACTTCTGCCGGCGAACTCAACGTGGAGCAGCGGCAGTTCGTCGAGATCGCCCGCGCGCTGTCCTTCGGCGCCCGGTTCATCATCCTCGACGAACCCACCGCCCAGCTCGACGCGGCCGCCATCAGCCGGCTCTTCGGCAGGATCCGCGACCTGCAACGCCAGGGCGTGACCTTCCTGTTCATCAGTCACCACCTCCAGGAGGTCTACGAGATCTGCGACATGGTGACGGTGTTCCGCGACGCCCGGCACATCCTGACCGCGCCGGTGGCCGAGCTCCCCCGAACCGAGCTCGTCGCCGCCATGACCGGCGAGGCGGCGGCCGACCGGCGCGAGGCGCGGGCGAGCACTCTGGACACCGGTGCCACGGTCGCGCTGAACGTCCAGGGGCTGAGCGGCGGAACCTACGGCGATGTCACCTTCCAGGTGGGGGCGGGCGAGATCGTGGGACTCGCCGGGGCCGCGGTGAGCGGTCGTACGGAGGTCGCCGAGACCGTCGTAGGGCTTCGGTCCGCCGACGGCGGAGCGGTGGAGATCGCCGGGCGTCGGCCCCGGCCGGGCAGCGTGCCCGCGGCGCTCGCCGCCGGTGCCGGGTTCGTGCCGCAGGACCGGCACCACCAGGGCTTCGTCCCCGACATGTCGATCGCGGACAACGCCACCCTGTCCGTCCCCAAGCGGCTCGGCTCCCACGGCTTCCTGAGCCGCGGTCACCGGGACCGGCTCGCCGAGGGCATGATCGAGAACCTGGCGATCAAGACTCCTTCAGCGGACCTGCCTGTCTCCGCACTGTCCGGGGGCAACCAGCAGAAGGTCGTCATGGCCCGCGCCCTGGCCGATGACCCCCGGCTGCTGGTGCTGATCAACCCGACAGCGGGCGTGGACGTGCGCTCCAAGGAGTTCCTCCTCGGCAAGGTCGAGGAGACCGCGCAGACCGGCACCGGAGTGCTCATCGCCTCCGACGAGCTCGACGACCTGCGCATGTGCGACCGGGTCCTGGTGATGTTCCAGGGCCGGGTGACGACAGAGATCGCCCGCGGCTGGCACGACCACGACCTCGTGGCCGCGATGGAAGGAGTGGACCTCAATGTCTGAATCCGTTCTCGCGGACAAGGCCGCCTCAGAGGCCGCGGAGCCGGGAACCAAGCCGACTGCGCTGTTCGGCGGCCGGGTGCCGCTGGCCAGGCTGCGTGACCTCGCGCTCGTCCCCGCCATCGTGGTGATCGCGGTCGTGGGCCAGATCGTCAGCCCGGTCTTCCTGCAGGCCGACAACCTGATCAACGTGCTGCAGACCATGTCCGAGATCGCGCTGCTGGTCCTCGCCCAGACGATGATCCTGATCGTCAAGAAGATGGACCTCTCCCTGGAGTCCACCATGGGCCTGGCGCCCGGAGTGGCCGCCTGGCTGGTGGTGCCGACCGGGGCGGGACACGGCCTCGGTCTCCTCCCGGGCGCCTGGGCGATTCCCGTCACCCTCGCCGTCGGCGCACTCGTCGGTGTCATCAACGCCGTCCTGATCATCCGCTTCGGCCTCAACGGCTTCATCGTCACCCTCGGCATGCTGATCGTCCTGCGCGGGGTCCTCACCGGTATCTCCGGCGGCCAGACCTTCTTCCAGCTGCCCGAGTCGATGCTCTACCTGGGCACCGCCGAGTGGTTCGGGATGCCCGCCTCCATCTGGCTCTGCCTGGCACTGTTCGCGGTGGCCATCGTGGTCCTCGGCTGGACCAGCTTCGGCCGCTCCCTGTACGCCATCGGCGGCAACGTCGACGCCGCGAAGGCGGCCGGTATCCGCACCGACCGGGTGCTGTGGATCGTCATCGTCACCGGCAGTGTGCTCGCCGCCCTCGCCGGCCTCCTGCTCTCCGGGCGGCTCGCCTCCGTCGCCTCCGCACAGGGCAACGGCTACATCTTCACCGTCATGGCCGCCGCCGTCATCGGCGGGATCAGCCTCAACGGCGGCAAGGGCACCATGTTCGGGGCCTTCAGCGGCATCCTGCTGCTTTTCATGATCCAGAACGTGCTGACCCTGGGCGGTGTGCCCGCGCAGTGGATCGGCGCCCTCAACGGCCTCATCATCCTGGTCGCGCTGATGATCTCGCGCATCACGGGCGGCAAGGTCCAGGACTGAACGGGCGGCCGCCGCCGGATCCACCGTGACCGCGCGGCCCCCGGCCTCCGCCGTCGTCGTTGCCCCCTCTCGTCGCAGGGTCCACGCCCCTGCCCCCTAGGAGTTGCCATGTCCTCCACCGAGTCCTCCGTACCGGCATCTGCCCGCATCATCGCCCTGGACGTCCTCGACGTGCGCTTCCCGACGTCCGAGCACCTGGACGGCTCGGACGCGATGAACCCCGAACCCGACTACTCCGCCGCCTACGTCGTCCTGCGCACCGACGCCGGCGACGGCCTGGAGGGCCACGCCCTGGCCTTCACCACCGGCCGCGGCAACGACGTCCAGGCCGCGGCCATCGCAGCCCTCGCCCCGCACGTGGTCGGCCTCTCGGTCGAAGAGGTCTGCGCCGACCTCGGCGCGTTCTCCCGCTCCCTGGTCCACGATCCCCAACTGCGCTGGCTCGGCCCGGAGAAGGGCGCCATCCACATGGCGACCGGCGCGGTCGTCAACGCCGCCTGGGACCTCGCCGCCAAGCGCGCAAGCAAGCCCGTCTGGCGCTTCCTCGGCGAGATGCCGTCCGAGGAACTGGTCGCCCAGGTCGACTTCCGCTGGCTCAGCGACGCCCTCACCCCCGAAGAGGCCCTGGAGATCCTCCAGCGTGCCGAACCCGGCCGCGAGGAGCGCATCGCCCAGTTGCTGGAGCGCGGTTACCCCGCCTACACCACCACCCCCGGCTGGCTCGGCTACTCCGACGAGAAGCTGGCCCGCCTGGCCCGCGAGGCCGTCGCGGACGGCTTCACCCAGATCAAGCTGAAGGTCGGCGCGTCCCTGGAGGACGACGTACGGCGGATGCGCGCAGCCCGTGAGGCGGTCGGGCCCGGCATCCGCATCGCTGTCGACGCCAACCAGAGATGGGACGTCCAGCCCGCGATCGACTGGATGCGCGAACTGGCCCCCTACGACCCGTACTGGATCGAGGAGCCCACCTCCCCCGACGACATCCTCGGCCACGCCGCCGTCCGCAAGGCCCTGAGCCCCATCAAGGTCGCCACCGGCGAGCACATCGCCAACCGGGTCGTCTTCAAACAGCTCCTCCAGGCCGGCGCGGTGGACATCGTACAGATCGACTCCGCCCGGGTCGGCGGCGTCAACGAGAACATCGCCATCCTGCTGCTCGCCGCGAAGTTCGGCGTCCCGGTCTGCCCGCACGCCGGCGGGGTCGGCCTGTGCGAGATGGTCCAGCACCTGTCGATGTTCGACTACATCGCCGTCTCCGGCACCCTCGAGGACCGCGTCATCGAATACGTCGACCACCTGCACGAACACTTCGTCGACCCCGTGCGCATCACCAACGGCCACTACCTCGCCCCCGCCCTTCCCGGGCTGAGCGCGCAGATGCACCAGGACTCCCTCAAGGAGTACACGTACCCCGACGGCCCCGTCTGGGCCGCCCGTGTCTGACAGCCGGCACCTGGTGGACGCCCACCATCATGTGTGGGACCTGGACCGCAGACCGCAGCCCTGGCTGGATGACCCCGGCCACGAGCCCATCCGCCGCACCTTCGGCACGGCCGATCTGCGCTCGGCGGCGACCCGGCCGATCGCCGGACGGAAGCCCGCGAGCACGGTGGTCGTCCAGTGCGTGGCCTCCGTGTCCGAGACACGGGAACTGCTCGACCTGGCCGACGCCGACCCGCTGATCGGCGCGGTCGTCGGCTGGGTGGACCTCACCTCCCCGGCCGTCGCGGACACGCTCGACAACCTGCTCGCCGGACCCGGTGGCCCCTACCTCCGCGCCCTGCGCCACCTCGTGCAGAGCGAGTCGGACCCGGCGTGGCTGCAACGGCATTCCGTGGAAAGAGGGTTGATGGCAGTGGGCGAGCGCCGACTGGCGTACGACGTCCTGATCCGCAGCCCACAGTTCGACCAGGCGGTCCACCTGGCGGAACGCTTCCCCGATCTGCCGATCGTCCTCGACCACGCGGGCAAGCCGCCCATCGCCCGGGGTGAACTGGGCCACTGGAAAAGGCAGTTGCGGACTCTGGCCGCGCACCCTCAGGTGCGCTGCAAGGTCTCGGGTCTGGTCACGGAGGCCGACCGGCAGAAGTGGACGACCAAGGACATCCGCCCGGTGTGGGACGTGCTGCTGTCCGCCTTCGGACCCGACCGGCTGATGTTCGGTTCCGACTGGCCGGTCTGTGTCCTCGCGGGCGGCTGGAACCAGTGGGCCGCCACCGTCGAGGAACTGCTCGCCGGCTGCTCCGCCACCGAGACCTCGGCGATCCTCGCCGACACCGCGACCGCCTTCTACCGCCTGAACCGCACTGCACCGCAAACCTCTGGAAGAAAGGAGGGAACACCATGCTCCTGACCCGTCTGCTGCACCCGGGGATCCTCGAAGCGCTGGCCGGCGCCGGCCACGGCGCCCGGGTGCTGCTCGCCGACGGCCACTACCCAGCGAGCACCGCGACCGGGGAACGCGCCCGCGTCATCCACCTCAACCTGGCGCCCGGCCTGCTGGACGTCACCACCGTGCTCGACGTCCTGCTGAGCGCTCTGCCGGTCGAGTCGGCCCAGGTGATGGTGCCACCCGGGCGCGAACCGGAACCGCCCGCCATTGCGCAGTACCGCGCCCTGCTGGCGCCCGTCCCGGTCGACACACTCGGCCGCTTCGAGTTCTACAACGCCGCCCGCTCCCCCGACCTGACGCTGGCGATCGTCACCGCCGACACCCGTACCTACGCCAACCTGCTGCTGACCATCGGTGTCCGCGCTGAAGGGACCCTGACCCCACGATGACACTCGCCGTCCGTTACCTATCCGCCCGCACCCTGGACACCGCCCCAGCCGAAACCTCCGCCCCTGGTCCCGGCGAGGTGGAGCTGGCGCCCGCCTATGTCGGGATCTGCGGCACCGACCTGCACATCTTCCACGGCGACATGGACGCCCGGGTGTCCACGCCCGCCGTCCTGGGGCACGAGATGTCCGGCCGGATCGTCCGCGTCGGCCCCGGCGTGGACGGCTGGGCGCCCGGGGACGCCGTCACCGTGATGCCGCTGCGCTGGGACGACACCTGCCCGGCCTGTCTCAAAGGCCACCAGCACATCTGCCAGCACCTCGACTTCATCGGCATCGACTCCCCCGGCGCGATGCAGCAGCGCTGGACCGTGCCCGCCTCGACACTCATCCGGCTGCCCGACACCCTTCCCCTGGACCGGGCCGCGCTGGTCGAGCCCACGGCGGTCGCCGTGCACGACGTCGGCCGCGCCGAGGTCGCCGAGGGCGAGAAGGTCGTCGTGGTCGGCGGCGGACCCGTCGGCATCCTCATCGCGCTGGTCGCCCGGGCCGCCGGAGCCGACGTACGCATCGCCGAACTGAGCGCCTACCGGCGCGCGCTCGCCGAGGAGTCGGGGCTGACCGCCTGGGATCCGGCCGTCGACAACGTGGCTGAGCTGGTCCGCGAGTGGACCGCGGACGCTGGCGCGGACGTCGCCTTCGAGGTGTCCGGCGCCGCCGCCGGCGTCGACACGGCGGTCGAGGTGCTGGGCGTACGCGGCCGGCTGTGCCTGGTGGCCATCCACCCCCGGCCCCGCGAGATCAGCCTCCACCGCTTCTTCTGGCGCGAACTCACCCTCGTCGGCGCCCGGTTGTACGACCGCACGGACTTCGAGAAGGCGGTGACCCTCGTCGCCGACGGCACGATTCCGGCCGAGCGGCTCATCAGCAAGACCGTACCGCTCACCGAGGCGCCCGCCGCTTTCCAGGCGCTGGAGGCAGGCGGCGACGTGATGAAGATCCTCGTGGACTGCACCACCGACAACGCCCAGGGAGCCGCCGTATGAACGCCTTCGACCTCACCGGGAGGCTCGCCGTCGTCACCGGTGCCCGGCGCGGCATCGGCCGGGCCATGGCCCGCGGCCTCGCCGAGGCCGGCGCGGACATCATCGGCGTCAGCGCCAACCTGGAGGAATCCGGCAGCGCGGTGGAGAAGGACGTGCGTGCCGCGGGGCGTGCCTTCGAGGCGATCCGCACCGACTTCGCCGACCCCGAAGCCGTACGGGCCCTCGGCGCCGACCTCGCGGGACGCGAGCGGCCGGTGGACATCCTGGTCAACAACGCGGGCACCATCCGCCGCGCCCCGGCGGCCGAACACACCGACGCAGACTGGGAGTTGGTCCTCCAGGTCAACCTCAACGCACAGTTCGCGCTCACCCGCGCGGTGGGCGGAGCGATGGTGGCCCGCGGCCGGGGAAAGGTCATCTTCACAGCGTCGCTGCTCAGTTTCCAGGGCGGCATCAACGTCCCCGGCTACACCGCCGCCAAGCACGGCATCGCCGGTTTGACCAAGGCGCTGGCCAATGAATGGGCACCGCACGGCGTCAACGTCAACGCCATCGCTCCCGGCTACATCGCCACCGACAACACGCACGCACTGCAGGTCGATCCGATACGCAGCCGCGCGATCCTCAACCGCATCCCGGCCGGACGCTGGGGCACCTCCGACGACCTCACCGGCGCCACCGTCTTCCTCGCCTCCGACGCCGCCGCCTACGTCCACGGCACCGTCCTGCCCGTCGACGGCGGATGGCTGGGCCGATGAGCACCGATCTGGCGTCCGTGCTGGACTCTCGGATCCTGCCGGTATTGACCGTGCCCCGCGCCGCTACGGCCGGCCCCCTCGCGGAAGCCCTTGTGCAGGGCGGCGCACGGTGTGCCGAGGTCACCTTCCGCACACCGGATGCCGAGCAGGCACTGAAGGCCATGGCGACGCACGGCGGCCTGACCGTCGGCGCGGGCACGGTGCTCACACCCGAGCAGGCCGAGCGGGCCGTGGCCGCCGGGGCCCGCTTCGTCGTGTCGCCCGGATTCGACCCCGAAGTGGTCGCCAAATGCCTGGAGTTGGGCGTACCGGTCCTCCCCGGCATCGCCACCGCCACCGAACTGCTTCGGGCCCTACGAGCCGGAATCGACACCGTCAAGCTGTTCCCGGCCGAGGCACTGGGCGGTGTGCAGATGCTCAGGTCCCTGGCAGCGCCGTTCACCCAGGCCCGCTTCGTACCCACGGGCGGAATCGACCTCGCCCACGTGTCCGCCTACCTCGCCCACCCTGCCGTGCTGGCCATTGGCGGCAGTTGGATGGCGACCGCCGCACACCTGGAGCACGGCGAGTACGCGGCGATCCGGCGGCTGACCGCCGAGGCCGTGGCACGGAGTGCGGCGTGACCGGGCGCGGCCATGGTGCCGAGGTGATCGCCCTGGGGGAGGTCATGCTGCGTTTCGACCCGGGCGAGGGACGCATCCGTACCACCCGTTCGTTCCAGGTCTGGGAGGGCGGCGGCGAGTACAACGTCGTACGCGGACTGCGCCGCTGCTTCGGTGTGCGGACAGCGATCGTGACGGCCCTCGTCGACAACGCGGTGGGCCGGCTCGCCGAGGACCTGATCCTGCAGGGCGGCGTCGACACCTCGCTGATCCGCTGGGTGACCGGAGACGGCGCCGGCCGCAGCGCCCGCAACGGGCTGAACTTCGTCGAGCGCGGCTTCGGCATCCGGGGAGCGCTGGGCGTCAGCGACCGTGCCAACACCGCGGTGTCCCAGCTGCGGAAGGGCGATGTCGACTGGAACGCGGTCTTCTCGGCGGGCCCGTGCTGGTTTCACACCGGTGGCATCTTCGCCGGGTTGTCGGACACCACGGTGGACGTGGCGGACGAGGCGATGGCGACAGCCAGGCGGCACGGAGTGACGGTCTCCTACGACCCCAACTACCGCCCCAGTCTGTGGGCCGACCGGGGCGGCGCCGACCGGGCCCGTGAGGTCGATCTACGGCTCGCCCGGCACGCAGACGTAGTGGTGGGCGCCCTGGGACTGGCCGGACGACACCCCGGAGCGGTGCGCGTCGGCGCCGACGGACTGCCCGACGCCCTCGCCGAAGTGGCAAGCCAACTGCCCGACGTGAAGGTGCTCGCCACCACCCTGCGAGACGTGCCCTCCGCGGGCGTGAACGACTGGTCCTCGGCGGCCTGGTCGGCCGAGACCGGCTTCGTGTCCGGTCCCCCGATGCCCGGCCTGCACGTCCTGGACCGCATCGGCTCCGGCGACGGCTTCGCCGCCGGGCTCATCTACGGCCTGATGACCGGTATCCCCCTGGAGCGTGCCCTCGCCTACGGCACAGCGCACGGCGCACTCACCATGACCACCCCAGGCGATGTGTCCATGGCCTCGCTCACCGAGGTCGAGGCGCTCATGGCGGGCGGCTCCGCCCACGTCAGTCGCTGAGCCCGCCGAACCACCCAGCGCCCAACAGGTCCCAGGAGGATATGCCTTGAGGCACCGAAAGATCGAGAACAGACCCGTCGAACTCACCGAACTCGGCTTCGGTGCCTCCGCCATGGGCAACCTCTACCGGATCACATCCGCCCAGGAAGCGACGGCGGCCGTCGACACGGCCTGGGCAGGCGGCATCCGCTACTTCGACACCGCACCCCACTACGGGCTGGGCCTCTCCGAGCACCGCCTGGGAGCAGCCCTCAAGAACCGTACGCGCGAGGAATACGTCGTCTCCTCCAAAGTGGGACGACTGCTCGTGCCCAACGAACGGCCCCGAGGCGTCGACACCGAGGGCTTCGTCGTACGTGACGACCTGCGCAGACAGTGGGACTTCAGCCGCGACGGCGTACTCCGCTCCATCGAGGCCACCCTGGAGCGCACCGGCCTGGACCGTCTCGACATCGTCTATCTGCACGACCCCGACGACCACTGGCGCCAGGCCGCCGAGGAGGCCATGCCCGCCCTCGCGGACCTGCGCGATCAGGGCGTCATCGGCGCCATCGGCGCCGGCATGAACCAGTCGGCCATGCTCGCCCGCCTGCTGCGCGAGACCGCCGCAGATGTGGTGATGCTGGCCGGACGCTACACACTCCTCGACCAGTCGGCCCTGGACGACGTGCTGCCCGCCGCGACGGAACTCGGCAAGAGCGTCGTGGCGGTCGGGGTCTTCAACTCCGGACTGCTCTCCCGGGATCGACCCGCCGAGGGCATGAAGTACGACTACCAGGACGCCCCGCCGGACCTCGTCACGCGGGCCAGGGCAATCGCGGAAGTCTGTGAACGGCACGCCACGACCCTGCCTGCCGCCGCGATCGCCTTCCCCTTCACCCACCCCGCTACCATCAACGTCACCCTCGGCATGCGTAATCCGGAACAGGTCGCACGCAACGTGGAACTGCACGGTCGGCACACACCCGAGGATCTGTGGGACGATCTTCGCGCCCAAGGCCTGATCAGGGCCGACGTACCTGTCGATCGCCCTGCCGCGGCGGGCCGTGGACCACACCTCGACAGCGAAGACGCTCGCGGAAGGAGTTCCCCGTGTCCCTGACGGACAAGGCCATCAAGCAGATCCGTGAGCTCATTGGCTCAGGCGCGCTGCCGCCGGGCTCGAAACTGCCTCCGGAGCAGGACCTGGCCGCTCAACTGGGCCTCTCCCGAAACCTGGCGCGGGAGGCGGTCAAGGCGCTGGCCGTCGCACGGGTCCTGGAGGTCCGACGGGGCGACGGAACGTACGTCACCAGCCTGCAGCCGAGCCTTCTCCTGGAGGGTCTCGGCGGTGCCGTGGAGCTTCTCCAGGGCGACGCGGGCGCGCTGCTGGACCTGATGGAGGTACGGCGACTGCTGGAACCCGTCGCCACCGCGCTGGCCGCCACCCGCATCTCGGACGAGGACCTTGCTGAGGTCAAACGGCACCTGGACGCCATGCGGGACGCGCGTGACGACGTGGAGCGGCTGAACCTGCATGACGCAGCGTTCCACCGGTCCGTCGTCTCCGCGACGGGCAACGAAACGCTGCTGACCATTCTCGAGGGAATCTCGGGCCGTACCCTCCGCGCCCGCGTCTGGCGCGGACTCGTCGACGCCCAGGCCTCGGGGCGAACGCTCGCCGAACACGAGGCCATCTTCGAGGCCCTCGCCGCCCGCGACGCCTCCCTGAGCCAGGCCGCCGCGCTCCTGCACGTCAACAACACCGAGCGATGGCTACGGCAGCACCTGGAGTCCACCAACTCCGTTCGCGACGAAACACCGGCGGTCAAGAAGGCCGAAGACCAGCAGGCGTCCTGAGCCGCGTCGGCCAACCCATCGGCTGCGCCACTCCCCGCGACGCCTTCGCGCGGCACCACGTAGAGACCAGCAGTCAGACATCCCATCTTCCTTGTCAGGCTTGCCCGATGGGCACACCGGGTCTGCCCTGGTTCAACGTGACATTTATCCATCCGTCCGCGGGATATCAAGAGTGACGAGTTCTCCTCGCGCTCAACTCCTCCGGGAAACATGGGACTGCTACCGCTTCCCCACGAGGAACGCAAGTGAGACTTCACGCAACCGTGGCCCGGGCCGTCGTCGCCACCGGGCTTGCGGCTTGCCGATAGGGGCCTGAGCCCCTACGAGATCACCGAACGTAGAAAGGAAGAGCTCTACGATGACCGTCATCATCGATGCGTGGGCCCAACACCCCACCTTGCGCTTCATCCAGCACGACATGTTCGCCTCCCTGCGCCGCTGGACCGGAGCCGACCTCCTCACCGAGCAACTCCCCGTTGACCTCACCCTCGCCGCGATGGACGCCGGCGGCGTCAGCATTTCCCTTCTCAGTGCCTGGTACGGCCCCGAGGGCCCGCTCATCTCCAACGACGAGGTCGCGTCCTTCGTCGCCCACGCCCCCGACCGCTTGGTGGGTGTCGCCTCTGTCGACCTGCGCAAGCCCATGCAGGCGGTCCGCGAACTGCGCCGCTGCGTAAACGAGTTGGGGTTCAAGGCCCTGCGGGTCGTGCCATGGCTGTGGGGCTGGCCGCCCGACGACCGCCGCTACTACCCGCTCTACGCCGAATGTGTTGAACTCGGAATCCCCTTCTGCACCCAGGTCGGCCACACCGGCCCGCTGCGGACCTCCGAGACCGGCCGCCCGATCCCGTACTTGGACAACGTGGCGCTGGACTTCCCCGAACTCACCATCGTCGGCGGGCACATCGGCTATCCGTGGACGGAGGAGATGATCGCCGTGACGCGTAAGCACGAGAACGTCTACATCGACACCTCGGCCTACACCACCAAGCGCATCCCGCCCGAACTGGTCGCCTACCTGCGCAGCAGTCGCCACAAGGTCCTCTTCGGCACCAACTACCCCATGATTACAGCCGACAAAGCCCTAGCGGACCTCGACGAACTGGGCTTGGACGACACCGCCACCGATCTCTACCTCCGTGGGCATGCAGAGCGGATCTTCGGACTTGGCAGGGCAGGGGCCGAGTGAAGTCGACCCCGTTCACACCCGTTGGACACCGCTCAGCGGGTGCTCGCGGCGCAGCCGTTCAGCCGGCTCATCACCAAACCGTCCGAGACGTCACCGCGATACGAAGTACCGGATGCCGGCCGACGGGGATGGCGACAGCGGTCCCTCCTCCTCCGAGAGCCGACCGCGCTCGTCGAAGACGTCCTCAGCGAGTCCTCCACCCGAGGCCTCCGCATCCGCGAGTTCATGGCCCAGTCGGTCTGCGGCGTGCACGGGACACAGTCCGCGTCGAGCGCGAAGATGCGGTTGTACTGGGCCAGTCGGAAAGCGAGGGTGTTCACGCCCATGCGTCGGGTGCGTTCCAATCGGCGCCCCGAGGTGTCGTCCCCGGTTCGCTGCACCTGTACCAGACCGGCTGCCAGGTGCCCCACGGTGTGGCAGCCGATGACGACCGTCGGCCCGGCAGCCTCCGCCACGGTGCGGTACAGACGCACGAGGATCTCCGCGTTCGTCAGTGACCGATCGGTCAACGCCCAGTCGGCATCGGCGAGTTCGGGCAGGGAGTCGGCGGCGAACCGGCCGAAGAGGTCGTACGTCGAGAAGTCGTGCTTGATCAACTCGTAGCCCCAGGAGCGGAACCGTCGTACATCGTCGGCGACCGTCTCCAGCGCGACTTTCAGCGTCGGGTCCAACGGGTATCCGCCGTCGCGGCGCATCCGGGGTCTGGTCGTGGCGTTCTCCACGCGGGACAACAGTGGCCGGAACCACAGCCCTGGCCGTGCTCCGGCATCGGTGCTGGGCCGACCCCCGCGCGAGTCAGGCGGTGTGACGTGATCGTGCTGGAGCAGTGGCCTGTGCTCGCTTACGCTCACCGTCAGGTCACTTGACACGCGGGTAGACGGCTCGGGGGACGGCCTCGGAATGGACGGCAGCCTGATGGCGACAGAGGTTCCTCGCTCCCCAGATGAGTTGCCGAAGGAGGTGTTCGACCCAGCACGGCTGGCCGCAGTTGCTCAGTCCGGTCTGCTGGACACCGCACCGGAGGGCACTTTCGACGATCTCGCGCAGCTCGCGCTGGCGATCACGGGTGCGCAGAAGGCGTTCTTCACCATCGCCGACGGTAGGCGCTCGTTCTGGAAAACCGCCCTGGGGATGGATCCCACGGCCGGCCGCGAGAACGACATCCGTGACAGCCCCTGCCACATCCTGATCGGCACCGGCCGGGAGCTGATCGCCGAGGACGCCGTCCGCGACCCCAGGATCAAGGACCTCGCGGCCATCGACGCCCTGGGTATCGGCGCGTGGGCGGGTTATCCGGTGGTCTCGCCCGACGGGCACGTCCTGGGCGGGTTCTGCGTGGTCGACCAGGCCGCTCGCCCCTTCACCCCCGCGCAGGCCGAAGCACTACGGACCCTGACCCGATCGGTGTCCTCCGAGATCGCCCTGCGCCAGGCCCTGCGCGAGGCCCGGGCGAGCGAGGAGGCATCGACGGCGCTCGCCCGCACCCTGCAGGACAGCCTCCTGCCGCCCCGGCTGTCGAAGGCGCCGGGACTGGACGTCGCCGCAGTCCACCTGCCCGCCGACACCACCGGCGCCGCCGGCGCGGAAGTAGTGGGCGACTTCTACGACCTCTTCCGCACCCGCGGCAAGAGCTGGTGCGCGGTGATGGGCGACGTCTGCGGCAAAGGCATCGACGCCGCGAAGGTCACCGCCCTGGCCCGCTACACCGTCCGCGCCGAGGCCACCCAGCACATCAGCATGGCCACCGTGCTGCACCGCCTGCACGAGGCGATGATCGACCAGCAGGTCAGCGACCGCTTCCTCACTGCCGCCCTGGCGGTCTTCCGCCCCGACGCCAACGGACTCAGGGGCCGCTACGCCAGCGCCGGCCATCCACCGGCCCTGATCCGCCGCGCAGACGGCACCGTCGAGGAACTCCACGCCGACGGCATGCTGCTCAGCCCACTTCTGCCGGTCCTCCACAACCCGCACCGTGAGACCCCCTTCCGCCTGGAAGCCGGCGACGCCCTGCTGCTCTACACCGACGGCATCACCGAGGCCCGCACCCGAGACAAAGGTCCGCTCTTCGGCGGCGACCGCCTCGCCGCAGCCCTGGCCGCCACCCACGGCCACACCGCCGCCGAGACTCTCCACCAGCTGTGGCAGGAAGCCTCCAAGCACTCCGGCGGCTACGCCGTCGACGACACCGCACTGATGCTCCTGCGCGTCACCCCCCGCACCTGACCCCTCGCCCGCCGGAGAGCGCCCGTGGCCGACACCGAACCCCCTACCGCCTGCCAAGACCAGGCCCGTCACGTCCAGGATGAGATCACGAAGCTGATCGGCCTCCTTCCCGACGCCGAACCCCATCAGCACCTGCGGACTGCCGCAGACCTCCGCACGGCCTGCGATCAACTCCTTGCCTCCGCTCTCGTCAGCGGCATGGTCCGAGCCCGCGAAGAGGGCTGGGGCCTGCGGCGTATCGCCGCATCCTCGCGCTACTCCCACGAACAGGTCCGCACGCTCCTCGCCGCCCGAAATCCCGAACCGGGCATCCACGCAACGAGCCACACGCCGCCGTCCGTGGCCGGTTTCCCAGCCAGCGAACCCCGCCCGTGAGAGCCCCGAAACGGTCTCTCACCGATCCGATCCCGGTCTGCAGTCGGTCGTCATTCCTCCCCGCTGGACGAGAAGCCTCTCCGCTCGGGGGTCCGACAGCATCCCGCCCTGGAGCTGGGTACAGCAGCTGAGAATTGTCAGCGGCCCGACTGGGTGATGCCGTCGGCGAGTTGCCCCACCACGTTCAAGATCCCCTGCCCGAACGCGGTCGGGGTGACCAGCACCCCGAACACCAACACGATGAGCACGGTCAGCTGCTCATCCGTCCGCTTCCGCGCCTGAGTACGACGGCGAAGTCTCACCACGATGACGACCGCCAAGAGCACAGCCACATTGATCGACAGCACCATGAGAGCCCCTCCACTGAATGCACCTTGGTCAGGTGTAGCGAGCACGGACAGCGTGAGCAGCTGAGGGATCGGCAGATGGCAACGAAGCACGTGTAGTTCGACCGGATCCGCGGGGTTGCACCGAAGGGTGTGACCGCGTTCGGCCGCGACAAGGGCGCGGCACCTGCTCGCCAGCGGGCGCCGGGTGCCGCAGCCGTGCAGGCTGGTCGTGTGGAGTGGCCCCTGGACGTCGCCCTTGCGCGGCCCGTGCAGCAGCTGCCGACAGGACCGTGGGCGTACGAGATCAAGTTATGGACGGGGTTCGGTCTTGTCCGTTGTCCATAGCTTCGGGCGCTTGCATCGCGTCAGGCCAAACATCGCCAGACCACCCACGTATCGGGGACCGCTTCTGCGGGGGCTTGGCGAAGGAAGATGGGGTGGCCGCATGTGCGGGAACTGTCCTGCCAGGAAGGGTCTCCGTCGCTGCTCACCCTGATGGCTTAGTGTTCCAGCGGGGTCGCTTGATCCCCTTTCGGAGGAGGTGTCCCGTGGCTGACAAGGACGTTTCGGAGCGGTTGATCGGTCTGTTGTCGGTCCGGGGCGAGGATCTGGGCGCGGAGTGGGCGGAGAGGGTGACCGGTTCGCTGGGCGGGCGGGTCAGCCGCAGCGAGGTCGTGGGTGAGTTGCAGGAGATCTACACCGCGCTGGTGGCCGCGCTCGGCGCGGGCAGTGTGGACGGGCATGACGGGGCGTTCAGTGAGGTGCGTGCGCTGCTGAGCGAGTTGTCGCGCAACCGGGCGATGCAGGGCTTCTCGCCCACCGAGACCGCGGTGAGCGTGTTCGCTCTCAAGAAGGTCCTGGAGCCGGAGCTGGCCGGCAAGGACACGGACGTGCAGGCGTACGTTCAGTTCGCCACGCTGTTGGACACGCTGGGTCTGTTCACCATCGAGGCGTACACCCGTACCCGTGAGGAGCTGATCGCGGCGCAGGCGGAGCAGCTGCTGGAGCTGTCGACTCCGGTGGTGAAGCTGTGGGACGGGGTGATCGGCGTTCCGCTGGTGGGCACGCTGGATTCGGCGCGGACCATGGTGGTGATGGAGAAGATGCTCCAGGCGCTCATCGACACCGGCTCCGAGCAGGCCATCATCGACATCACCGGTGTGCCCGCGGTGGACACCGAGGTCGCGCAGCATCTGCTGAAGACGGTGGTGGCGGCCCGCCTGATGGGCGCGGAGTGCACGATCTCCGGGATCCGTCCGCAGATCGCCCAGACGATCGTGGCGCTGGGGATCGACTTCGGGGACATCGTCACCAAGGCCACGCTCGCCGATGCCCTGCGGCACGCGCTGCGCCGCTCCGGCGTCGCCTTCTCGCCTACCGCTCCCCAGGCCGGTGCCCGGTGAGCGAACGGGTTCCCGTCCTGCGGATCGGACAGGTCCTGCTGGTGTCCATCCAGACCGACCTGGACGACCAGGACGTGTTGCAGCTCCAGGACGATCTGGCCGCCGCGGTGGTGGATCACGCCGCTCACGGGGTGGTCATCGACATCACCGCCGTGGAGATCGTCGACTCGTTCGTGGGCCGGATGCTGTCGACGATCGCGTCGCTGTCGCGGCTGCTGGACGCGCAGACCGTCGTGGTGGGCATGCGCCCGGCCGTCGCCATCACCCTGGTCGAACTCGGGCTCTCGCTTGGTGGGGTACGGACCGCGCTGAGTCTGGACAAGGGCCTGCGGATGTTGGGACACGACAGTGGCACAGGCAGTGCGGACGGCACGGCGCCGGGTGACGCGGCCGGCGCATGACCGGGCCCTCCCGTGCCCCGGAGGTACTGGAGATAACCTCCACCGCCGGAGTGGTGCAGGCCCGTCAGCTGGTGCGGGCGCTGGCCCAGGAGTGCCGGTTCTCCCTCGTCGAGCAGACCAAGCTGATCACTGCCGCCAGTGAACTGGCCCGCAACACCCTCGTCCACGGAGGCGGCGGCACCATGACCGCTGCGGTGGTGGAGGAACGCGGCCGGCGCGGCGTGCGTCTGGTCTTCGCCGACCAGGGGCCGGGGATCGGCGATGTGGAGCAGGCGATGACCGACGGCTGGACCTCCGGCGGCGGGATGGGGCTCGGGCTGTCGGGCTCGAAGCGGCTGGTCGACGACTTCGTGCTGGAGACCGCCCCGGGTGCGGGCACCACCGTCACCATCACCAAGTGGGCCCGATGATGACCGCCCGCTCCGCCCTGCTGGTGGACTGTGAGGACGTGGCCTGGTTCCGTGACGGTCCCGACGGGGCCCGCGGTACCGCCGCCAAGCTGGGCCGGCGGATCGGCCTGGGCGAGCAGCGCACCGCCGAGTTGGTCCTGGCCGTTGCCGAACTGGCCGCCAACCTCACCAAACACGCCACCGACGGCTCCCTCCTCCTGCGGATCCTGCGCAACCACGCCGCGCTCGCCGGGGACGTGGTGGCCGGGGTGGAGGTGATCACTGTCGACAGCGGTCCCGGCATGGCGGACGTCCCCGCAGCCCTGCGGGACGGCATGTCGACCACCAGCACCCTGGGCATCGGCCTGGGCGCCGTCGAGCGCCTGGCCGACACCTTCACCATTCACTCCCGGCCCGGCACCGGCACCGTTCAGCTGGCCCGCTTCTGGCCGCACCCCGTACCGCCCGCTCTCAGCGGGGAGGCGGCAGTGGGGGGCATCACCCGGCCGATCAGCGGCGAGCAGGTCTGCGGCGACGCCTGGGCCGCACGCATCGACACCGGCACCAGCACCGGTGTCGGGACGGCCGTGGCACGGGTGGAGGGGACCGCCGATGCGGGGCCGCCTCTCGCCGCGGCCCCGGACTGGTCGATGATGACGGGCGGCCCGAGACAGCAGCCGGCGGCCGCGCGTTCCGGCGCCTCCGCGCCGGTCCACGCGGCGGTGCCGGGGCCGGGCGACGGACTGCTCGTCATGTCCTGCGACGGGCTGGGCCACGGCCCGCTGGCCTCCCTGGCCGCGCAGGCCGCCGTCAACGCCTTCCGCACCGGAAACGGGCGCACCCCCGAGCAGGCGATGGAAGAAGTGCACCGGGCGCTGCGCGGCACCCGCGGCGCCGCCGTGGCCATCGCCCGCCTGGAGAGCGACGGACGGGTGCTGTTCTGCGGCGTCGGGAACATCACCGCCGCCCTTCTCACCGCGACCAGCCGCGCGAACCTGCTGTCCCATCCCGGGATCGCCGGCCACCAGATGCACCGGCTGCGCACCCACGAATACCGGCTTCCCGCCCAGGGGATGCTCGTCATGCACTCCGACGGACTCAGCGACCGCTGGAGCCCGGCCGACCTCACCGGCCTCCTGCACCACCCGCCCGCCGTGATCGCCACGGCTCTGCTGCGCCAGGCCGGAACCCGCCGCGACGACGCCAGCGCGGTGATCGCCAAGGCCGCCCGGTGAACTCGCCCACCCCCGACCGCCACGGCGCTGCGGCGCCGGTCCTGGCCGTCTCGGTCAGGACCGAGCACGACGTGTTCGCCCTGCGCCGCCACGCCAAGACCATCACCGAAGCCATCGGCCTCGATGCCCGCGACCAGGTACGCCTGGCCACCGCCCTGAGCGAACTCGGCCGCGACCTCATGCGTCCTGAGGTGATGACCGCGGTCTTCAGCGTGCAGCAGGAACCGGCCGCACTGCGCACCGTCCTGGAATGGACCGACGACCGCGTCCCCAGCCGCGAATCACTGACGGCCGTCACCCGGCTACTGCTCCAGACCCGCTACGACACCGCCCCCACCAACGCCACACGGCCCGCGCCCCGTTCCGGCGGCCGGATCGAGATCACCTGCCCGATCCCCGACCTCGCGGCCCGGGACCTGAAAGTCGACCAGGTCCGCGCCCTCCTGGAGACCGCCGACCCCTCGGGCGCGAGCGCACTCGACGACCTTCAGGCGCAGACCCGCGACCTGATCGCCTCACTGCAGGAAGCCCACGCCCAGCGCGACGAACTCGAACGCCTCAACGACGAACTGACCGAGACCAACGCGGGCGTCATGGCCATGTACGCCGAACTCACCGTCGAGCACAAAGACGTCGTCGAACGCTTCGGCCAGGAACACGAACTCGCCCTGGCCCTGCAACGCACCTTCCTGCCCGCCACCCTCCCCGACGTCCCCGGCGCCGAACTCGCCGTGCGCTACCTGCCCGCCACCGCCGCCGCAGAGATCGGCGGCGACTTCTACGAAGCCGTCACCACCCGCCAGGGACTCCTCCTGGCCGTCGGCGATGTCGTCGGACACTCTCTCAAGGCCGCCATGGTCATGGGCGAACTCCGCCACGCCCTGCGCGCCTACGCCGCCCAGGACCACCCCCTACACACCCTGCTGCAACACCTCGACCACCTGCTGGGCCTGCACCGACCCGGCTGGACCGCCACCGTCTGCATCGCTCTCGTCGAACCCGGCAACACCCGCCTGCACATCGCGAATGCCGGCCACCTCCCCCCACTGCTCCTGCCCCCGAACGGCACACCCCGCTACCTCACCGAACACGGCCCCCTGCTCGGCCTGGGCCTGCCCCAACCGGCGGCCACCGTGCACCACCTGGAACCCGGCAGCCGACTCCTCATGATCACCGACGGACTCATCGAAACCCGCGACACCAACCTGGACGACCGGCTCGCACTCCTGGCCGCCACCGCCGCGACCGGTGCCGCGCACCCCGACGCCCTGTGCACCGAACTCCTCGACACCTTCGGCACCGAACCAGAAGACGACATCATCATCTTCACCGCCCGCCTCACCCCACCCCCCTGAACCCGTCCGAGGCATCGTCAATCAGGGAGCGTCAGCCCGGGTGGAGGGCGAACAGTTCCATGGCGGTCACCCAGCGACGGGAGAAGGTGCCGGTGGCCATGGATGTTCCGCGATGTCCCGCTCACGGTGACGTGGTCACCCTCGGAAGGGTTCGACCTCTTCCGAGGTGAGGTCCTCGCGCACGCGCAGGAACCGGACGGGGTGACGGTGGCGGCCCGCGTCGATGGCGGTGTGGGCGGCCAACTCGGCCACCAGACCGGGCTGCACCGTGCGGTACTCCAGCCCGACGGACGGGTCGCACTGTCCCAGCGGCTGACCACCGCGCTCACCGCCGCCATCAGCCCACGCCTGCTGCCCGATGCCGGGCGCGCTTCCACGAAAGCCTGCGACGCCTACACACCCGTCTCCGAAGACGTCGTCGTAGAGGTCGTGGCAGGCACGACCCGGCACGCGGTGGTCTTCCCTGTCGAGCTCTTGTGTTCAGGTTCTTGGTCTGATGCAGGGGCCCTTGAGGCGGGTGGCTTTGCAGGGGAGCGTCGGGAACGTTTGTTGCTCGATGGCGAGGTCGCCCGGTGCGGCGTGAGAACGATGTGTGCGAGTGCTGACAACGCAGCGATACCGACTCCAGGACCGCCGCTGTACTGAACACCGCGGGCTCGTGGCATGCGTTGTCAGAGGCGCCGGGCAGGATGACGGTCATGACAGACGGAACGACCTGGCTCGCTGATCGACAATCCATCGCTTTCGGGGGCTATCACGTGGTACTCGCCCGCAGGCTCTCCCCGCAGGAACTCGCCAAGCGTCTTGCCGCGGCCCTGCGGTACGACACGGAGCACATCGTCGTGCCGGTCGGGGACCACACGGGAGCTTCGCTCCTGGAGCTCATGGACGACTACGACGACGTCGGGTTGCGCCTCGGCTCTGTGGGGGGCTGGACATACGCGGTTGCGTACGGCGGCTGGCCGGCCGAGTTCGGACCGTTGACACCGGTCTCACTCGGCGGCGCGGATGTCTGCCTCCTGGAGTACGAGGAGGAGAACGGCAAGCCAGTACCGCCCCAGTTCGCCTACTTCCACGATGGCCGGCTGCTGGCCGCCTTCAACCTGCACATGGACGGGTCATGGGGCTACGAAAAGGTCGAAGGCGACCCCGCTACAGCCGCTCGACTGCAGGAGCGGCTCACGGCCGCCGGCCTCCCGGACCCGGAGCGGAACCGACGCGAGGTCCACCGCGCCGCGCTGGGTGTTGTCGAGGAGTTCTTCGGGCTCACGCTGCCGAGGGATCCGATCGTGAGCGGGACGCTGCCGGCCGTTTTGCTGGAACCGGCGTGACCCGCAGCTTGAACACGCTCAAGCATCAGGGAAGTGGTCACTGTGGTTCGGCTGCGTTGATCCGTGGTCATCCGGGTGGACGATCGCCGTCACCCTCGCCCGCTGAACAAGCGGCCGGGACAGCCCTACGGGAAAGGCGTCGACCCAAACCTGCGCCAGCGCGCTGCTGGCGTAGACAGGCGTCAGAGAGCGGAGCGGAGTCGCGTCAGAGCTTGCTGACAGTTGGCCGCGGTACGGGCGGCTTGCTCCCGTACCTCCATGGGGGCCTGTAGGGGCATCTGCGCAGACGCGTAGAGCGCCAAGTCGTTCAGCGCCTCGGTACGCGCCTGCGCGGGGAGATCGAGCAGGTCTCGCTCAGCGACCGTGAACTCCCCGTACTTGTTCCGGACCCCTGCCTCGACCATCCGCCAGGTCGGATCCTCTGCGGACATGATGTACGTGAGGATCACGTTCTTCTGTGTTGCGACGGGGACGCTCACCATGTCGACGATGCGCGGCTTCTCGTTGTGCGGTTTGCGCGGCTTGTTCATCTTCTCGCGCCCCATGGCATCCTCGCTTGTCGTCAAGGCCCGCAGGACTCGAAGAGGTGAGTCCCATCCCCGTAGACAACGACCATGCAGGGTGCAAGGAAACCGCCGTCGAGACGGGTTCCCGCTGAGACATTCACAGATACGGACTCGGTAACAGGCCTCGCTCACACACCTGATCCTGATCCTGCTCGCTTTCCACGGAAGCCCATCAGCGTGAGGTGGGCTACGGCGCACGTCGAATGAGCCCTGCGGCAAACCACTGCACGAGGGTGGCAGCCAGGTGAACCGCCATCTCTGTCAATCCCCTCGAAGTGTGGAGACCGTCCTATGCAGCCAGCTCCTCGGTGAAGCTGGCCCAGTAGTCGTGTTCGTAGTCGATCGGGCTCTTCCAATGGCACACGCTGTGCAGCCGACGGGTGTTGTAGCAGTCGGTGATCCAGGTCGCGATCCTGATCCGGGCCGCGGCGCGGGTGGCGAAGGTGTGCCGGTGGACGTACTCGACCTTCAGCACGCTGTTAAACGCCTCGCTGACGGCCTTGTCCACACAAGATCCGACCCGGCCCATGGACTGGAAGACGCCCAGCCGGCGACAGGCCCGGCGGAACCTCCGTGAGACGTATTCGCTGCCGCGGACCGTGTGAAAGATGACGCCGCGCACGTCTCCGCCACGGGTGGCCGCGGCCATGTGCAGGGCGGCGACGACCAGTTCGGCATCGTGGCGTGCCCCCATCGCGTATCCCAGCAGGCGCCGGGAGAAGAGGTCGACGACCGTGGCCAGGTACAACTTGCCCTCACCGGTCTCGATCTCGGTCATGTCCCCGCACCAGACCAGGTCGGGTGCCTCGGCGGTGAAGTCGCGGCGCACGAAGTCCGGTGCGGCCGGCCGCTTGCCCGGCCGGGTCAGCCCCCGCCGTCTGCGCACCTTCCGTGCGACCAGGCCGAGCTCGGCCATGATCTTCGCGATGGTGTTCACCGAGATCCGCCAGCCCTGCCTCACCAGCCTGATCCAGATCTTCGGCGAGCCGTAGGTGCCGCCGGACGTGTGGAACTCTCCCTTCACCGCCTCGATCAGATGCTGTCTGCGCAGCTCACGCCGGGTGGGCTGGTGGGTGCGGTGCTTGTAGAACCACGACTCGCTCACGCCCGGGGCGCGGCAGGAGACGCGGTGCGAAATGCCGTGCTCGGTCCTGAAGTCGCTGATCACCCCGACGACGGACGCCGGGTCCGCCACGGCTACTTCACCCACGGGACCATGCAGTGCTTGAGGACATCACGCTCCATGCCCAGCTCCTTGTTGTCCCGCCTGAGCTGGGCGTTCTCCCGCCGTAGACGCTTCAGCTCGTCACCGCCACCAGCCGGTGCGGTCCCCGTCCGGCGGGCACGGGAGACCCAGCTCGCCAGCGTGGTCTCGTTGATCCCCAGGTCTCCGGCGACCTCCGCGATCGTCTTGCCGGTCTCCATGACGATCCGTACAGCTCTCTCACGGAACTCCGGCTCGAACTTCCGTCGCTTCTCCGCCATGACTCCCAACTCCCCCTGCAGTCATGGTCTCTACGCTACGAGGGGAGGGACAATCCTGGGTACCCGGGCATCGCGAGCGCCGCTGCACTGCCGCGTCCAGCTCCCGGCCCAGCGGCTTCGGCTTCGGCCGGCCCAACATCCATCCGATCAGAGCTTCCGCGACCGTACGCAGTTTGATGTTGGTCTGCTGGGAGACCTCGCGCAGCACCTCGGCCCCGGCAGCCGGAGCCATGCCGTAGGTCGCGATGAGGGACACCGATGACCTGGTTGACGATCGCGTGCGAATGAACGCCCTGTCGCAGCTCGGCGCTCTCCTGCCGAAGACGGGCCGCATCGGCGTCAGGCGCTCTGTCGGGCAGGGGCCGCTGTTCGCGAGAGATCGTCGTGACAGGACTCCATAGGGGCGGGATTTCCAGTACGCCTGCCCCGAAGTGCAACAGCAAAACGCCCCTCCGCAAGACACGAAGAGCCCCCCACGAGGCCGTTTTCCAACCTCCCCCCTCCAGCCGAGTCCCCCTCATGTCCACGGACACACGCCCTCTGTATGACCAGCGACCGCGTCATGACGCACTCACTGACTGGGCCGTTGCGGATCATCGCTACGGGGCTGTCTGCTTCCCGCCGATCGGCGGCGATCACCGTGCCAGTCCAGTATCAGGACCGTGGCGTCGTCCTTGAGATTGCCATGGCAGGCGTCGAGCACCGCGGCGGTCAGGCTCCGTACGGCTTCGCGCGGGTGCAGTGCACGAGTGTCGTGAATGACCGCGGCGAGGTCGACGGCCGCGGCACCACGCTCCTGCATTCCGTCGGTGAGCAGGACCAGGCGGTCTCCCGGACACAGCTGCAGTTCCTGTAGGCGGTAGGAGCTGGGGGCCGCCACGCCGAAGGGCAAATTGACGGCGAGTTCCAGCTCTTCGACGACGTCGCCGCGCAGCAGCAGAGGCCGGGGATGGCCGGCATTGACCAGGTCGCACCGGCCCGTCTCCAAGTCGACACACAACAACTGCCCGGTGGCCAGGCCGCGGCAGTGACTCAGCAGGGCCTGGTGAGCGTGGTGGGCCTGGTTGAGGGCGTCGCAGCCGCTGCGGCGTGACCGGCGCAGTGCGCCGACCAACAGGGTGGCCAACAGGGCTGAGTCCGTGTCGTGGCCCATGGCATCGGTGATCGACAGATGCAGGGTGCCGCGGTCGAGCGTGTAGTCGTAGGTGTCACCCCCGATGTCATCGGCCGGGACCAGTCCGGCGGCCAAAGTGAACTGCTCCGCCTCGCAGCAGGGGGCCGAGGGGAGCAGCTGGTGCTGGATCTCCGCGGCCAGGCTGGGCTTGGTGGTACGCCGGCCCAGGTGGTACAGGTCGGTGAAGCGGCGGTCGGTGACGATGATGTAGGCCAACGCGTGTGCAGCGTCGCGGACCTGGCGCAGCACCGTGTCGTCGGCCGACTGCAGAGTCACCTCCAGGACGCCGATGCAGTCGCCGCGGTTGGTGACCGGCGTGATGACGTTCAGTCCGCCCTGGCCGTCCGGTTCCACGTGCTGGCGTTGGCTCTGCAGAACTCTGTCGTAGACGCTGTCCCGCAGAGCGATCGGCCCGGCATCGTCAGCGGTCTCGCCGCCGACTGCGGCGAGCCGAATCAGCCGCTGGCCAATCAGGTCGACGAACAGGAAAGACACATGCTCGGCACCGAACCGCTTCTGCAGGTCATGTGCCACCACATCGACAGACTCACCGGGCGGCGCCGCTTCCGCAGCGACAAGCAACTCACCCAGTTCCAGATCTCCACCCACCACGAAAACCTCCTATCGGCTGCCACCCCTTCTTCCCCGACTTGGCACAACCTCACCTGCTGTGCCCATCATGCCTGTTCAGAGGGATATTCTTTTCGGAAGTCATTACGCTGCCGCCTTTCGTTGCAGCACTGACGGTGTCCCTCGCAGGTGTCCCGGTCGACGCCCGAGCAGGACGGGCCGTGCTGAGCCCTCGACACAACCCTCGCGTTCCAGTTGCGGAAGGCTCTTGCCCAACCTGACTCCCACATCAGGCACCTGGTATCCCTGACGGCACCGGCAGCGCCTGGCGAGAGGCCAACTCCGCACACGGCGATCAGCTCCACGGCGCGGAGAGTGTGCTCAGCGATGCGCCTATCGGCGGCGGTTGAATCGTGGTTCTGGATCACTTTCAGTGCCGGAGCCACGGAGGGTCACCGAACCCGCGATCATGAACGGCCTCATGCAGCGAGGAGGACCCGTTTGCGCAGCATGTCGGAGTTGGCGCGGCCGAACATCTGGCGTTTCAGCATCTTGATCTTGTTGTTGTGGCCTTCGATGGCGCCGGAGCTGTCGGGCAGGCTGAGGCCGGCGACGACGGCGTCGAGGTCCTGGCCGAGGTGCCGGCCTTGCCCTGGCAGTGGTGCGGCCCTCGCTCCACCGTTGGTGCAGGTACGGCTTGTAGGCATCGAGGATGCTGGTGCGGCCCGTCCACCGTCCGACGAGGAGTTCATCCGCGGTCGCCGCGTCCGCGAGGCGGCGGACGGCGTTACGGGCCAGGCCCAACTGCCGGGCGATAACACGCAGTGCGATGCCCTGGCCGAGCAGGTCGTGGACGGATGCGTGCTGATTTCAGACCCGGTCCGAGAGACGGCCGGACCGTCGAGGCCCGGCCGGAGCGTCGGGTACCGGCTCCGCCAAGTCCGGGACCGTGACGGACTGCGAGCTGTTCTCCTGCGGTTCGCGCAGCAGGGCACGGTGGCGGATGACGGCCTTCTCCACGGCCTCGGCGAGGTTCTTCCAGAGGTGCCACCTGTCCGCGACCTGGATGGCGTTGGGGGCGCCGAGCCGTCCGGCCTCGACGAAGGCGAGGGAACGGTCGCGGCAGATCACTGAGGTGACTCCCCTGGTGTGGACACTCTGACAATGGATCTTGTAGGTCCGAGGAAGGATGTCCTGGTGGGACGGAAGTCTCCATATCCGGCAGGCCGACGAGGCCGCCGGCGGTGGGCAGGTCCGTGGTGACGGGGCGGCAGAGGATCGGGACGAGGAACTGGCGAGGCTCCGGGCTGAACTCGGCCGGTTGCGCAAGGCCGAGAAGGAGTGGGAACTCGAGCGTCTGCCGGGCCAACTACCCAGCCTAGGAACGAGGTTGGAACAGGCGCATTGGGCTCCGGCGCAGGCCCATAAAGCCGTTACGTGCTACTGCTCGTACAGCTGCCGCCAGCACGAGTCCAGTACCGGCTCCAAGGAGAAGCGACCAGGGCTGTTCTCTTCGAAGGCCTGCATGGCCTTTAGACAGTTGACAGTTCCGCTGGCGGTTTCTTCACCCAGGACCTCCGCAACGGCGTCGACGAGTTCACCCTGATTGAGGCCAGCCGACCCCATATACCGCTGGATCGACGTGTACGCCCCGGAAAGCTCACACCCCTCACCAAGCCCGGCTGCTTCCACGAAAGCCTGCCATTCGCCCGGTATGGCCAGATTTTCACGGAACTGAGCCAATGACTTCCGTTCGTTGAGTCCCTCGCGTAGGCAGTCGGCGATCTGTTCCACGAGCACCGGCCAACCGCCGGTCACCTCGAATAGCTGCTCCAGATGCTCACTGTCAGTGAACCGCTGCTGTTCCAGAGCCCAAGCCCGCAACCCGTTCCGGGTGTACCGGCGGAGTACCACCACATCGAAGGACGGATCCTGGATATGGCCGGACATCACCTCGCGCCACAGCGCGAGCTGATCCTGGCCGGCGACGATCACCGCGGACCTTTTGACTCCGGATGCGGTGGGAACCAGTCGCAGCGCATCTTCAAGGGACTCCAGACACGTCTCGGAATGAGGTGACTTGACGGTCAGATCGCTCAGCACCACACGCTTCGTGTTCTCTGCTCCCTCCGAGAGCTCTCGGGCGAAGTCCTTCCGGTTGTTGACGAACGGAACGACCCACCCCCCGGCCCTGGACGTCAGGTCGCACAACGCGGGCTTGACCCGCTTGACACCGGTGGCGGTCGTGCCGATCACCACCCGCACCTGGTTGCCGTCACCGCCCAGTACCGCCGCGACCTGGCTGGTGGTCAACGGGGCATAGAAGTCCGCCGCGAGCCGGGGCCTCGCCTCCAGTGCCGCAAATTCCTCGGGAACGATGCCCTGTTCGGCATTGATCAGCTGGCTCTCAACCTCCCCGACATTGCCGATCATGCTGAGCGCGTTGGTGCTGCACAGATGCCAGCCGAGGCCTGTGTCCGGAGCGAGCACGCCCAGCCCTTCCATCTCGGCCAGGTACGCCCGGAAGGCTTCGGTGTCCAGCCCTCTGAATCCGGCTGGCCACCAGGACACGCACTCGTCACGCAACTCCGACTGGCTCATCCTCGACTGGATCCCACGTTCATGGGCATGGAAGGCGAGCACGTTGGCGATCACGTTGTACCGATGGTCAAGCATGAGGGTGTCCCGGAATGCCGAGGTGATCCCCTGCCGAAGACTGGTGTCGCCGTGCACCGCCTGAACATCCGCCCTGGTGATGATGAACGGCGGGGTTCCGGAACTCTCTTCGGTACGTCGCTTGTGCATCGTCTCCACCAAGCGGTGCCCAAACATCTGCAGCAGGAACGGCTGGTAAGAGCAGTAACCGAGAATCCGATGCACGAGATTGTCGTCCTCGAACCGGTATCCCAGAACCGCAAGCGGAGTACCAAGCAGGTTCGCCGCGTCCTGGGGATCGAGTGGTCCTACAACTGTAGGTTGCTGGGCCAAGTGACTAAAGGGGTTGTTGCCAGCGACCTTCGTATAGCGCTGCACGGAGTGCAGTCCGGCGAAGACCACTTTGACCCTGCCGTCGTACTCCTGCCCTAGATCACGAAGGCGGCGGGTCTCGAAGAACCCGGGAGAATCGCAGTCGAAGAATTTGTCGGCCTCGTCGAGCAGGATAAGAAGCCTGCGCCGGTCGTCCGCACGCAACCATGTCTGGATCGCATCCTGGACCTGCTCGTGCGTGATGCCGGTGGCGGACCTGGCCCGCTTTCGCAGCGTGATCCCCCGTGCTTCGAGCTTCCTGCTGATCTCGCGCCATACCGTCGCCGAAGTCGCCGAGCCTCCGAAATCCAGCGAGTCCAGGCTCAGCAGGAGGCTGATCTGCTCACTGCGATTGTCGGTTCCGGTCTTCTCGAACGCCTGCCCTACCGCTTTCAGAAGCGCCGACTTGCCAAGTCCCCGTCCTCCGAAGACCACCTGTGTCTGTTGGGGATCCTGGAGATCACGCACCTCACGGTCCCGGCCGAAGAACATCTCCTTCGCAACGCGCCCTCGCTTCTGGCTGACGTACGGATTGACTCCGGAAAACGGCAACAGGATGCTCATCGTGGCATCGAGACCACGTTTTCCGTACGCCGCGAGGTAGGCGAGTGCCGCGTCGTCCAAGACCACGATGGGACGGCGTCCGACGCAGTGCACGGCCAGTGCCGCCCGGTCTTTCGGCGACATCGTGCCGAAGTAGGCGACGAGCAGGCCCTCTCGTCCGGAGTCGTGGTCCGCGTAGCTCAGCAGCAGTTGCGGAGCCGGCTGCCCCCACACAAGCATGATCCGCAACCGGCCGCCCAGCTCCGAGCCAAAAGCAGGTACATGCGCCTCGCCATCCGAACGGACATCGGTCAGGTCGAGGAACCGGTGGTCCGACCCCTTGCGTAGATCATCACGGCGCAGCGGGCTGCGCAGACTGCTGTAGCCGATCAGCCGCAGGGCCGGCATCAGCAGTTCGCTCTCCTTGAGACCCTGCTGCCGTTGTGCGGCTGCCCGGCGCCCCATCGCGGACCAGCTGTCGAGTGCTTCCGCTGCGCGTTCGGCGTTCTCCTCGGACAGTTGGGAATAGTCGAGCTCCCGCAGGTCCTTGAAACGGCCACGGGAGCGTACAACTGCGACCAAATCACGAGTGATTCCCGTCTGCAGCGCCTCCGGGACCCGGGGGAAGAACCTGTCGAGCTCACGTCGACCGCCGATCTGAGCGAGGACGCCGTTCGTCTCCAACTGGGCGATCATCACTTCGGCGTCGCCGAGCTGCCCCGCTGCCAGCTCGTGCTCGACCTTCTCCCGTGCAGTAGCCTCAACCGTGCGGAGTGCGTCGAGCCTGGCACGCAGAACACTTTCCCAACGTGCCCAGTGTTCCTTGAGTTTCCCCGCCATCAGGCCGAGTTCGACCCGTACGGTACCCAGATCGCCGCGCTCCAGCCCGGCCGTCGCCTGGAGGCAGCGGTCCAACTCACGCTCCTGATCCGAAGACACGGCATTGTGGAGACGCGCCAGGCGTAGATCGGCTTCCAGGGCTTCATGAATGCTCGTGAGTTCATCAGTGCTTTGCTGCCGGGCCTCCCTAATGTCCCGAAGCAGCTCTTCGGAAATCGTCTCCGCCTTGACACCCGAGCCGGTTTCCAGCAACTGCCCTTCCGCACAGGCGAGTAGGTAGTCGACCGTGTCGTAGTGCTCTCCCTTCAGCTGCTGGAGTACCGCTTCGGGCCACGTCCGCCCTGCGGCTGCCGCTAGTTCGCCCACCGTGGCCGAAGGCGGTTGGATCTCATGGATGCCCGCTGAAACGCGGGTCCCGGGGAGTTTGAGCAGTTCGGAGTTGAGTACCAGGCCCGGTGGGCGCTCATCGGCGGACAAGCGCTCGCCGCCCTCCAACAACGCAAAAGTCCGCTGGAGAGAAATGAGAGCAGCCTGGCAGGCCGCACGGGCGAGGCGATCGGTCTCCTGCTCCACCCGCTTGCTCATAGCCGCCAGAACTGCGTCCTTGCGCTCCAACGCTCCAGCGCGCAAGGCCGAGACCTCACTCCTGCTCCAGCCGAGGTCCTGGGAGCGCGCCCTGGGCAGCCCGCGAGCAGCGGCGATCCATTGTTCGACCGGCTGGAGCCGAACCGGCACGAGCCGCAGCAGGTCCTGCCGCGACCGGCCTTCCAGCGGCTTACCGCCGGGGTTCATCAATTCACGATCCATGGAGTCCAGCTCACCGCGAACCGCCTCGGGCCTGAGCAGCCGGTGAACCGCGTCTACGATCTCGGGCAAGGCATCACGCTCGTCCGCCGCGGCCTTGTGCAGAATGGCACCCAGCAGTCCGTCCTTGGCGAGCCATTTCTTGGCGATGTCACCCGCGCGGGGAAACCGGAATCCGGCAGGCTTGCGCAGCGCCTCCCGACAGGCCGCTCGGGCCCGCTCCAACTCCCGCTCGGCTGCCGCCACATCCTCGACGACGGTCAGTGGCGGACAGTGCAGCAAAGCACCCGAAAGAGCCCGGTCCGCGACTTCCCGGGCGACCGTGCCGAGGTTCTCTTCCAGCCTGGGCGCCAACGTGTGAAGCAGTGCGCCGGCCGTGTGGTCTCCCGTGATGAGTGCCGTACGAATGACAGCGGGCACAACGAGCGCTGCGGTGGGCCAGTCCACCGCCACGGCCTCAGCATCGAGTTCGGACATCTCCTTGCTCAGACCGGCGGCACAGCCTCCCGCCTCGGTGCGCAGGTCGTACGCGTAGGCAGCGATACGAAGGGCGGCCTGCCGCTGCCCGGGCCAACCAGCCACGGTGGCGACGTGGGCGGCGAGACCATAGCGCCGAGTTGGGACTAGGGCCACGACTACGTC
Source organism: Streptomyces sp. NBC_01261 (assembly GCF_036226385.1). Lineage (NCBI taxonomy): Bacteria > Bacillati > Actinomycetota > Actinomycetes > Kitasatosporales > Streptomycetaceae > Streptomyces > Streptomyces sp. NBC_01261. Next base: position 11,320,020 of record NZ_CP108463.1, on the reverse strand, counting down.
CATCGCGGGGTCCTCGGCGATGGCCTCGACCTCCTTACCGGACATCTCGGCCCGCAAGGGCGCGACCCCGGCACGGGACACGACCAACCCACTCGTAGGCGTCTCAACGGCGTCGCCCAGGTTGTCAGCAGTGACTGGAGCCGGAGTAACCGGCATCTCCACCCCGGCGCCGTCGGCGGCCTGCGGTGACCGGTCGTCGGAGACAACTCGATCGCCAGGGGCCGCCACCGGCGTGGTGACCGGCCCCGGCACACCGTCTTCCGTCCGACGCCGCGGCATTGCGTCCCGTGTGGCAGTGGTGTCCCCGGCCGACGCGCGCGGTTCGGACAGCAGAGGAATAGACACAGCGAGTTGGGCCAGTTCCGGGAAACCGGCCATCCAACGGCCCTGCAGGGTGAACAGTTCCTGGGGATCCACCCCTTGACCGTTCATCCGAACGAGACCCAGCAAGGCCGTCATGGCTTCGGCCCGCTGCCGATGGTTCTGGGACCATGACACGTTGGTCAGGAGCTCTCCGGTATGGCGCTGGGCCTCCTCAAGCTGTGGCTCGGCTACTGATCCAGGCACTGCCCGCAGCCCTAGGACGACTTGGAGTTCTGCGCGCAGTACCCCGTCGCCGAGCCGGGCGGCAGCGTCTTCGGCGGCGGCCTCGATGGCGTCCGCCCGGGCAACAGGCTGGGACAGACCGAGCGCCGGGAATGCCGCCACCGTGGTATCGAACGATTCGGTGAGCCTGCGGATCACCTCGATGTCAGTGTCCTCCGGGCGGGTGGCCGCGGCCACCGCACTCGCGATCCTGTCGGCCGGCTCCTTTGCTGCGGCAACGGCTTCCGTCAGCTCGGAGACAGTCGCCATCAGCCTGGACATTCTTTCTTCGTAGCTCTCTACGTGATCGGCTGACTCCTGATGCTGCTGAGGAGGCTCGGCCACCGCAGCATCTGAGGCACAACGCTCCTTGGGGGTCAGGTCGACGACTGCCGTGGCGGCTGCTGCGGCTGTCTCAACGGCTGCCACGTCCAGCCCTTCCGCAAGGCCGCCCTCAGTCAGGGCCCACTGCCAGAGATGCGCGTCCCAGACACTGACCTGCGTACGAGACCACAAACACAAGCGGAGCAGCGGCCCGCGCCACTGAGGCCTCCGCGCCTCCCCGGGCAGGAGCACCTCACCCGGCACCATGTTTTGCAGGAGTTGCGCTTGGACCGGCAAGGTGAGGTGCCGCAAAGCGTGCCGAACACGTGGAGCAGCAGCGTCCTGTCGGAGCCGGGCCAGTACATCACGACACAGGGGACTGTTGACCCTGTCCCCTCCGAGCGGGATCCGCAGCGCGCCCAGCGCGTGTTTGCGCTCTCGGACGGACATCGCGTTCAGCACTGCGCCGATATCCGCCACCGTGAGTTCCGCGATGGCCGACTCGAAGGCATCAGGCACGTCCGTCAGAGCAGCGGCCAGCTCGTTCAGGGAGGCATTGAGCTGCTTGATGTCCGCGCTATCAGCGGACACCTCGACCGGGACTACCGGGTAAGCCGTTTCGTCGCTGCAGTCGAGAGGGCGGGGCATACGGTTCTTCGTCACGCGCGGCTCCGGTACAGATGTACAACGGGTTGAGTGATGCGGGAGGGTTCCGGGACGACTCAGCTGCCCCGGTGATGATCAGGGATGTATGTGTAGCCCCGAGGAATCTCCAGGCTGCCGACCAGTCCCCAGCGCCGCATGTCCTCGCGGTACGCGGCGCGCTGCCTGTCACTGGGTTGATGACCGAGATGTCCAATCCTCCGCAGGTGACCGTGGACACGATGGCCCCGGGACGGCGGACGACCCGTGAAAGGAGTCGGCTCAACCTGCGATTCGGCGAATCCCTGCGCCCGACGTGGGGTGTAACAGAGCAGTTGAATTCCTGGCCGCCCAGCACGGGCGGGGTATTGGGTACGGCCGTCCTCGCCGAGGCTGCCCCGCTCCATGCCGAGTTCTCCAGCTGCGACCAGCAGACCGATGGCCGCCTGTAGTTCCAGCTGGGTGATCACACGGTGGCCGTCGGGCGTCGTACTGCGCAGCGCCTCTGCCAGGTGCGCCTCAGGGAGCATCGCCCGGCCGTACTGGTCGAGGAGACCGAGGATTCGTACCGCCCGCAGGAGCTGCTGCCCGGGGGTCAGTTCGTTGGTACCGCGTGTTCCTTTCCGGGCGTTGCCGGGGGCTTGGTCCCGGGTCAGGACTTGGGGGTCGTAGCGGTGCCGAATCTCCTCACCGTCAATGACGACCGGTTCCGGCAGCAGGGTGGTGCGGACCCGTACGACACCTCCAGCACGGGCCCAGCTGAGGGTGAGCACAATGCCGGGGAAAAATTCCAGCGGCCAGCCGACACCAGCAAGCCTGACGCCGTCATCGTCGCGTTCTAGGGTCACACCAAAAGCCTGATCGCCGGGGGCGAGCGACTCGCCAGCGTGATCAAGTTCGAGACGCAGGATACGGCCCTCCCATCCGGCGTCGCGAAGCCCGTCGGCAACAAGGGTGGGGAGCGGCAGTACGTCTTGGAGGGTGTGCCACAAGCGCAGCGTCTGGATCCAGTCCAGTTGGCTGTCCGTGAGCGCAGGTACCGAGCCGAGACCCAGATCCTCGTCATCAGGAGCCCAGTCGGGCCGTTCTCCTCGTTCGTGCTCCTCAGCCGGCCCCGCTGCGGGCTCCGGGGACACCGACTCGGGCTCAGGAGCCGGTTGCGGCACGGGGTGCGGCAGGGAGTCCTGCCAACCCAGTCTGAGGGGCTCATCCGGCGCCCGGTCCGCAGACGCTGTGCGGGGCTGTTCGGCCCGCCATATCCCGCCGCCCTGCCATGGATCGTCCAGCCGCAGGTGAACGCCGTTGCGCAGTAACCCGGTGTCCTCGTCGCTGTCGCAGCGCACGTAGTCGGAGAGCACAGCGTTGGCATGGCAGATCGCGACGGGGTAGGCGATGCCGTCCAGCAGCCCGGAGGTGTCCCGCATCGTGAGAAGGGCGGGGCCGAGCGCGGTGTGCCCGACAGTTCGAACCTGGGCGAGGCTACGACGCCGACTGGGGATGCCGGTTCGGGATATCGAAGTGGCCATGTCCTCCAGCGCCTGCCCTCCCAATGGTCCATCGTCGGCAAGGCACTCCGCCAGGGACGAGCGAGTGAACGCGTAGTCGCCACACATCCGAAGCTCGTTGATGCCCCGCAGCACACCGCGCACCGTGTCCAGCAGACCGTGCAGTGCGGCAACCAGCGCGTCTTCATCGGCACCGGGCGGCAACAGCGTCGGCAGCGGGGCCGGAGCAAACGGGCTGAGCATGAGGTCCCGGCCCCGCGTAAGAAGGAAGCGTGCGTAGTAGTCGGTGTCACCGAGGTCAGCCTCGGTCGCCGAGTCGTACTGCGCGTCCAGCACCAGATGGCCACGAGCGTCCAGCCAACGGCTCTTGCGTCTCATGCGTGCCAGCTGGGTGGCGCTGGCTGACAGCCCTTCCCCGAAGGCGTCCGGATCGATCACCAGCCGCTCACGGAGCACAGCCGGGACCATAGGGTCGGTCCGTCCTGGGCCACAGGCTCCTGCTGGCGCGCCCGACAACCAACCAGGCACTTCCCCGCCCTCGCCCAGTTGAGGGTGAGCTCCCTCTTTATAGACGATCTCGGCGGGCATCAGGATCGACCCGGTTGCCACATTGACCATCGCTCCTACCGGCAGCGCCACGACGGCTTCACCGAAGCTGACCGTCGGAAAGGCACCAAGGTCCAGCGGGCCGCCAAGATAGCCGCCTTCGTGTACGTCGTAGCCGAAGTAGACGGCGTTGAACGCCACGGAGACATGCACCGGGCAGCGACGGGCCGACACCAGCGCGGCCAGGTAGCGACCCATCCGGGCAACGTCTTCAGGAGGTGTCGCCCAGGGCCCTGCGACCATGTCGGGAGTGAGGAGCGGCGGATCGTCGTACGGACGCCACAGCTGTGTTCCGGCGGCAGGGGTGACGACGGTCATGGGGTACCTCCCGCGGGTGGCGCCGTGCGGGTGGCGCTGAGGTGCGCATCGGCCCGCCACCGGTGCTCGTCGGGGAGCACACGTCCTTCGGCGGCCAGTCGTTCCAGGCTGTCCTGTACCTGACGGTAAATCAGGTCGGCGTGGGAGCCGAAGTGACGGCTGCTCGACAGAGCGGGGTGAAGCCGGACGCTGCGCCGCTTGACGGGCGAGTACCACGAGTCCTCACCTTTCAAAGCCCGCCAAACGGTACGAGGATGCAGGCCCCGGTGAACCGTCCACACCAGGCGGTAGACCTGTTCGTCCAAGCGGCGGCGCAGGTGTTCCGCATCAGCCCGGGTGCTCGCGCCTCGAAGTTGCTGCACCGGGGTCGCCAACGCGCGGGCTACGGCCGGCCGCGTTTCATCGAGCGGCAGCGACGGATCCTCCCAGCAGGCCGAGCATCGGTTCCACGCCGTGGTGCAGCATCCGTCGGGGAGTTCCGTGACACCGAAGTAGTCGGCGAACTTGCGGTGGGCGCAGGTACTGGAGTCCTCGAAGTAGTCCCGGAGCAGGGCCGTTTCGCGAGCCGCTCGCTCGGCGCGGGCATTGAGAAGACGGAGGAATCCGCCGGGCAACCCGCTGCCACGCACCTCAAGCCCGGTGACCAGGCTGCGACTTGGTGCCGCGGACACGTCCAGCACCCCTCGATCGTGCAGATCGGCCAGCAGTTGCCACGTTTCCGCAGGGGTGACCGACAGGTGACGGTAACCGTCGACCGTGCGGGCGAGCAACACGTCGAGGCGTGCGACATCGAGTACGCCACGGTTGAGCCCGCCCGCTGCCTCCGCACGGCCCGGAAGGGCCAGAACAGCGGCGACGACTGCCGCCTCCACGTCGGCATCGCCCGGTGGCAGTTCCCCGGGACGCACGGTGCAGCGCGGCGGAAAGTCGCCGAAATCCGTGATCAGACCTCGGTCGGCCAAGGCACTGAACGTCCTCATGACACCGGTGGTGTAGGAACCGACGGTTCGCGTAAGCCGGGCGTCTTCCTCAGTGAGGCGTCCCGCGGCCAGCTCCTGACCGATAAACGCGTCGGCCAAGTGCCCAGCGTCCAGCACTCCGCCGCGGCAGTCGAGAACGGCCTGACTCATCCGCTCCAGCAGCTCCGGCGCCAAATCGGTGCCGGTCATCCAGGCAACGGTCCGCAGGCCGCCTCCGGTGAGCAGGGCGAGACCAGCGTTTCTGGGTGACTCCTTCCCGGACTGGACGCCGGATCCGGCGACGTCCCGTCCTGCACGGCCGAGTTGCTGGTAGAGCGCGGCCATGTCGGTGGGCGCAGAGACGCAGAAGACCGTACGGATGTCGTCCCGGTCGATACCCAGCCCGAAGGCGGCTGTCGCGACGACCACCAGGGGGGTGAATCCTTCCTCTCCCCGACGTGGTGCTTCCCGGAATTCCGTCATGACTGCGGCCTTTTCGACCTCCGTGAGCCGACCGTGGAAGCGCCGTATGCGGATTCCGGTTTCTCCGAGGTAGTCCCGCAGGTGCGCGTGGAGAGCCACAACCTCTTTGACTGTCAGGCAGTACAGCACGGCATGGTCCTGAAGCGCGTCCACCACCTCCTCGGCGAGCCGGGCGGCGGTGAGTGAACCGGAGCGCTGCAAGGTACGGCGAAACAGGGCGAGTTCCGGCCGGATGGGATTCTCGCGCACGGTGACCAGAGCGCTGTTCACCCCGGACCGCTCCTGCTCATTCCGCTCCGACTCACTGCCAAGGGGCGGCGGATCCGCAGCGAGCCCGAACACCCCTTCACGCAGTCCTGCTTGCACAGTCCGGTTCGCGGTGGCCGTCAGCGCGGTGACGGGCAGGGCGTACTCCTGGCGCAGTTCGGCGAGGAACCGTTCGACCCGCCCCATGCTCGGCCGGAAGTCGTCCCACTGCACCATGGTGTGGGCCTCATCGAGCGCGATCCGAGTGACGATGCCCGCTTTGACCGCGTCGCGTACGAGCCCTCTGAAGCGGCTCTGGCACAAGCGCTCGGGGCTCACGTACACAATCTTGATCCCATGGTCGCGGCGGTCTTCGAGCTGCTCGGCGACCTCGGTCTTGCCGGCCCGGCTGCTGGACTCGCGCATCGGCGCTACCAGGGCGCGTACCGCTCCGCCGATGGAACGGTTAAGTTCGAGTGCTTGGTCCTGCATCAGAGCGACCAGCGGGCTTACAACGATGGTGACGCCGGGCATCACCAGGGCAGGCAGTTGGAAGGTGAAGCTCTTGCCGTACCCGGTGGGCAGTAGCGCGAGGACGTTTTGTCCTGCGGCCACCGCGCCGATAACCGCCTGCTGTGCCGGTTTGAGCCGGAAGTCCTCCGGGTGGTCCATCAGGCGCAACAGACCGGCCGTCTCTGCGCACCGTCGCAATACTTCCTTCTCTAGCGTGCCCGCCGACCGGAGCTCTTCGGCTTCCTCGGTGCTCAGGGCAAGCTCTCGGATACGGCGCGTCTGCGGCAGAAGGGTGTGCTTGAGCAGCGCTGCGGGTTCGGTCAGCTCATCGGCACGGGAAGCGGGCACGACCCCGTTCCGGGCAAGAAACGTCCAGATCCGGGCCCAGCCTTCGGCCATCGGCACAACATTGCCACCACCTGGCTCTCCCGTGACCTGGTCGAGGCGCAGCAGTCCGGGTTCGAGGCTGCCCAGGAACGCCTGCCGGTACGCCCGGCGAAGCGCGGACTGTCCAGCGAGTTTGCGGTCGGAGATGACGATGACGCCTCGGTGCTGGTCGGACCGGATGAGCCGGCCGACGGCCTGCCGGAGCTGAATCGCGGCGAGCGGCAGGTAATAGTGACGGGTGGCGTACGCGTCGGGGTCCTCCTCACATGCGGCCTCTGCCCGTGCCCGTACTGCGGCCCTGCGGGCCTCAATGATGGGGGCTGCGAACGGCGCGAATGGCAGCTTGTTGATCCACACCAGGCGCAATCTGTGCGCGTCGGAGACATCGATGCCCTGCCACAGGCCCCGGGTGCCTACGAGGAATCCGCCACCATGGTCTCGGTCGGTGAAGTCCGCGAAGGCCCGACCATTGCCAAGGGTCAGCGCGTTGCGTACGGGTGCGTCATGGCTGCGCCGCCGCAGTTCGGTGGTGAGGAGTTCACCAATGCCGCCCGCTGTCGACCGGGCAGTGGTCAGCACGAGGGCGCCCCCGTCCCACCCACCGGATTCGCGTGCCGGGGCGGGGTGCACAGCAAGTTCCGCGTAGCCGGCGAGTTGGTGGGCGACAGTGCGCATGGCCCCTTCCTGTTGCTCGGCCCAGGAAGGGAAGTCGGCGAGGCAGACCAGTTCGGCCTGTTCTTCGAGCCTGAACGGTGTGGGTAGGTGCACGGTAGCCATGGATTCGGCCAGGCCGAGACGTTCCCGTACAAAGTCCCAGCTGCCGGCCACTCGCAAGGTCGCGGATACGTAATAGGTGCGGGCAAATGCCTCACGGAATTGCCGCCAGGCCGGGTCAGCGGGGAGCTCGACAGGACTGGACGAGAGTCGGAAGCGGTAGCGCCGCAGTCCCGGTCTGGGCACCTCCAACTCCTCTGCGTGGACGACACGGTTGAGGACGGGAGGGAGTCCGGGAAACGCTTCCTGTTCAGGCCCGCCGCCAAGCACCTCGTCGTCAGCGGCGGCCGTGTCGTCCTGCTCCGAGTCGTCGGCGGCGACCTGTGGCGGAGCTTCCTCACTTGCCGTGCGGGGGGATGTCGTGCCGGGAGGCCCGAGGACCGTATCGAGGTCGTCGATGAGGTCTCGTGCAGCGGCGGCCGTGTCCTTGACCCGGTCGTACAGTGCGTCGAGCCGCTCCTGAGCAAAGAAGTCCAGCAAACGTCCGTGTTCGGCACCGTACGCTGCGAAGGCTGCCCCGAGCTTGTGCGCCAAGGCGGCCAGGACGACCAGTGGCCGTTCTACATCCCGCGCCGCGCGAACCCCCGAGCTACCGCTGTACGCGCTGGCGAGGGTTACCGTCCTCGATCCCACGCGGGAGCCGCCGGACCCACTGCCGTCGAACGCCTGGGCAGCGGCCCGCGGCAGTTGCTCATGGTCCAGGAGCAGTTCCAGCTCCTGGAGCGCCGCCGTGACGCGGTCCCGTGAGACACCTGAACGCGCTTCCCGCAGCCACGCGGCACACTCCCCCGCCAGGTCTTCGATAGCCGCGTAGTCGAGGGAAATGGTGAGAGCGGAGGTGGCCGCGTCTTCCAACTGGTGGGCCTCGTCGATGACAAGAAGCACTTCGCCGGGCAGAGCGCGCAGGTCGTCGAGGTGGGTGAGGACCAATGCGTGGTTGGCAAGCAGCAGCCGGTGCGAGGCGAGCGCCTCACGCACCGCGTCTGTGTGCTCCGCGAGAGGCGTGGCGGCACCCGCCCGGTACTCGCCACCCGCGCTCTGCGACAGCGACTGCAACCAGAGTGGCAGTACGGCGCCGATGCTGTCCCCGAAGTGGGCGGGGATGTCCACCGGATCCACCGACCTCGCGGTCCAGCTGAGAGGTGGGGCCTGCGATGCGGCGAGCCTGAGCCACAGGTAAGCGAGCAGTTCGCGGTACTCGTGTCGCTGTACGAACCGGTGATTGACGCCCACTGCGCGAGCGGCGGCGCCGCTGCCGACCGTCGTCGCTTCGGCCAGCGCGGTGGTGAGCATGCGCAGCGAGATGCGGTTGGCACTGCCTTTCACCAGGTCCGCGGAGGCCGTCAGGCCCGGCACCGCCTTGTCCAGGATCTCTACGTCCTTGGCGAGCTGGGTCTGGAGTTGTTTGGTGTAGGTAGCAACCACAGCTGTACGTTCGGATCCGCCCGCCAGCCAGTCGAGCGCGGCGGCGAGCACCGCGTAGCTCTTTCCTGTCCCGGTGGGCGCCTCAACAAGCCCTGGTACAGCGGCGTCACACCAGGTGTGCAGCGTGGCGGACATCTCCTGCTGTGCCGGACGCGGTCTGGCCTCACCTCCATGGACGACAGCCGCGAGCGCAGTAGGGTCCACCCGACCGTCCGACCCGCACAACCGCTCGGCCACGACGATCTGCCCCCGCCCTGCCTGTATCCCCGTGGCAGGGCCACGGCGCGGGACGTGTGAGGCAAGGGACCGGCCGACCACGGCGGCAGTGTCGGCGGGAGTCCACGGGGCCATTGTTCGGTCCTCTTCGCCGGCAAACCGGCGCAGTAGCCGCCAGGCGGGCGAATCCGGGCAGACGGCCGCAAGCAACTCACGACGTTCCGCGGGCCACTGCCCGTATACCTGAGCCGCTCTCCGAAGCAGGCGGGCCAGCAGTTCGGCATCGTCGACCGCGTCATGAAGGGCCAAACCGCGACGGTCCGTGGCCAACTCGTCCGCGACGTCGGCCAAGCGGTGGCTGGTGACGGTCGGCAAGAGAACGTGTGCCACATAGAGAGAATCCGCGCGAGTGCAGTCGAGCACAGCGAGCCCGGCGCGTGCGCATTCCTCGTCGAGGAGCGGAAAGTCCGCAGCCGTCCCATTGTGCGCGATGACGAACTCCGCGCCGACGCAGTAAGCACGGAGGGCCTCCAGCGCCTCGGCGATGTCCACGGCCTCGGCGTCATGCCGCTTGCGCCGGGCGGGATCGTTGATCTCCCAGGGTGCGTCGGGCAGTTCAGGCAGTTTGGTCCAGCATTCGAACCTGGGCTGCTCCTTGACCCATTCGTCTGCGCCAAGGCGTACCGCCCCGATCTGAAAGATCCGCCGCTCGGTCCACGGCTCAGTGGCCGTGGTCCGTACGGCACTCTCCAGGTCGAGGGCGACGGCCCGGAAACCTTCCCTCGGGAGTGGCACGGCAACCGCCTCTGCCAGGCTCGCGTCCGGCTCAGGCCCCCTGATTCGCCCGACACGCTCAGTCAGCGCACCGGCCTGGAATGCCTCCTCCAACAACTTGGAGATGCGCTCGCCCGGTAGCCGGGCGTACCGCTCACGAGCAGCTGCCGCAAGTTCCCCTCGGGTCAACCCGTCCGGAGCCTGCACGACCAACTCCACCAGATATTGCAATGCCGCCGACAGCGGCGCGTGCTCAGCCGCCATCCAACCCCCTGGCTCACACTCCGTGTTCACTTAGTACCACAACTATCATGCCCACCAGAGACTTTTGTCCGTATCTCTCCGGCGCTTCTGCTGCAACCGCCGAATCTCCTCGACGATGCCGGGCTGACCACGCGCGGATGCGCCGACATGGGCTGCCTCATCGGCGCGTTCAACAACGAGGGGTGAAGCGGCAATCCGCGGTGGCTCGATGAGGACCCAGTTCGTGAAGTCGACGCAGTCCCAGCTCGCCAATCTGCATGCGACGCCGGCCAGTCCATGTCCCATCTGCCAAGACGTTCTGAATCACTTCGGTATCAGCTTCTAGATTGCCTGTGCCGGTAGCACCTGCGGACGAAGAGACAGTGACGCCGACGGACGTCCCGAGTTTGCTGCGTGGCCTGGCCGAGGCGGATGATCGGGCCGCGGCCCGCCGCGCGGCCTGGAACGTTCTGGAGGAACGTCGATCGAGGCCACGGCACCGGAAGCGGTTCGCGAACTCCTGCGCCTGCTGGAACGGCGTGACTCCGCATGGGTGGCTGACACGTTGGGCGTTCTCGACGCGACCGCTTTCGCCCTGGGCGAGTGGGAGACGCAACGGCAGACGAGTTCCAAGCCCTGGCTGGACGACACCCAGGTCGGCTGGGAGACCGAAGTGGCCGAACTCCTGACCCGGGACATCGACGTCGTCCGCCCCTTGCTGACGGACAGTGACCCGGAAGTACGGTCCATGGCCGCGGCCCTGCTGGGGGACGCATCCGTCGAATGAACGGCTGATCTCGATCTGTTGCTGGCGACGGAAGCTGCGGAGTCGCACGCGCTCGCGCGTGCCTGCCTGGCCGAAGCGGCGGTGACCCTCGCCCTTCGTTCCCCGGACGCCAGGCTCCCCGGCCGGGTGCAGCAGTGGCTGCGCGACCCCGAAGCCGCGGTGCGGTTCAGAGCCGCTCGCATCGCGAGAACGGCGTCCGCGGCCGAAGACGCGCCGCTCGTTCTTCTGGCCGACGGGGTGTACGACGCCGACTGTGGGGCGATGGAGACGGTCTGGCCCGCCGAGGTGTAGGAAGTGGCGTGTACTCGGCCCTGTTCAGGGCTTGCTCACGAGGAAGCGGTGGACCCCGCAGCCCCGCCGGATACGAGACCACGTCGGTACATGCGCGGGCCCGGCGAGTGATCTCGGGCCACCAACCGCCGGCCACGGACGGCGGGCGGTACGACCTCCGAGCTGGCGCAGACCGTGTATGCACCACATTTATGCGAACCAGTTGTCGCACTCCGCTACCCCACATCTGCCACCCTCAAGGCGGCGCTGCCCGCACCTGCCCGTCGGCAGCCCTGTCTCGGGGTCAAACTCGTCTGCACAGGAAGGCAGTTCACCGCGCTGGCGGTGTGTGAACGGCATGAAGAGCACCACCCGGATCATCCACCTGATACGGGTGCTGACCCGGGGTATCAACAGCTCGCACGGCCCAAGCACAAGCGTGCCCCACAGGTGCACAGTCGTGCCGCTCTCCCAGGCGAGGGCGAGGAGCCGCCACCCATGGGCGTGCGCAGTCGTACGACGCTGTCACGTGGCGGGTGGGGGCAACGGAATCTGCCCGAGCGGACCTTCCGGCGCGGTGGCGGCGCGGCGTAGAACGGAGCCGACCGGGAACCGCCCCGGCCAGCGAGGAGGAATCCGCGTGCACCCTTACCAGCGGCAGCGCAACCCGGAGACCGATCAGTTACGGGGCGGGCCGTCCCGGACCACCCAGCCGCCCGCCCCACTCACCGGCGCCTGGTTGACCCACTTGCAGCGGGTGGCGTCAGGGGACACGGGTGCGGGACAGCATCACGAGGGCGCGAGTCAGCAGACCCAGGCCGTCGACCACGGCCGCGGCGGGGCCGGAGTCACGGTCCAGCGTGTCGGCGCCGAAGCCCCGGCGGAGTCCGCCCGGGAGCAGGAGGCGCCCACGCCAGAGGTCGGCAGCGGCGACAAACACGGCGCGCAGCAGATCCGGCGCTTGATGAAGTCAATCCCCGACCACACCGTCCTACAGAAGATCAAGATCGGCTGGCTCGCCCCCAACACCTGGTGGCCCGAGGAGTGGATGGTCGAGGGGGAGCCCAAGCTGCGCCGCACCCTGGACCGGCGAGTGAAGCTCGGTGAGCCGTTCACCGACCAGGAGCTGGCGGACATCCAGCACCTGTCCGAGCTCAACCCGAAGTGGCTCGAAAGGGTCGGCATCGGCACGTACCAGGAGGCCGAGAAATACGTCGGAGGCCGGTTCGACAACTGGATGAAGCTTTCCTCCGGGAAACGCGTACTCACCGCCACGCTGGCCTTCAAGAAGCAGCATCCGCACATGGTCGAGGCGATGACGGCTCCCCCGAGCCACCCGGACTACACCCTGGGCAGGTTCATGACGACCAAGTCCCCCAACATCCCCGACGACGTGAAGGAGGAGATGAAACGGGAGGCGTACGAACAGATCCGGCAGACGGCCGTGGACACCCTTCACCCGGCCGGTATCCCTGCCGAGCGGCGTCACCCGGACGCGGACAAGGACTCCACCCGGGCCTGGGCGCCCAAGGACAAGGACGCTCGGGAGATGCTCACCAAGGTGCTGCTGATCCTCCGCAACGGTCTGAAGCTCTACGACGCCGGCCAGAAGGCCCACGTGGACGACCACGGGCAGGACGTCATCCGGGCGCTGGCCCACGGCGGCCGAGTCGTCATCGACATCCCCGCCCTGACCGACGGTCAGTCGCCGTACGACCTCACGGACTTCCTGGGCGCCACCCAGCCGGTCCCGCACCCCCCGGACTCGGAAGGCCAGGATCCGGCCCGCCAGCTCGGCCCCTCGGTGTCCCACCGCGGCTTCGCAACTCACCGTACGAAGATCACCGAGGACAAGGACGGGAAGCCCGGAAAGTTTCAGGAGGAGGGCGAACTCCCTGCCGCCGTGAAGAACTTCTTCTCCAAAGCGGGCTCGAACCCACCGCTGCTCATGGGCATGGACATCTCGGGCGGCGGTCTCGGCGGCGCCGACTGGAACGGCGACGTGATCCTGCCCAACGGGTCCTGGGGTCACATGCTGCTGGTATTCCAGCAGCCCACTGCGAAGACGAAGGGTTCCCTCCTGGTCGGTATCGAGACTCTCGCCCCGGGCGCCACGAGCCCGGTCGGCTACGAGCACAAGGCCACCTCCAGCGAGGCCACCGCCAACGACGAGTCCGTCCTGCACGGCCACAAGGGCGACAAGGTCGGCGCGGGCAAGCTCAAGGAAAACTCCCGCCTGGTCGAACTCTCCGACTTCGCGCAGAAGCGGAACGACGGCGACTGGCGCACGTTCCTCGACGAACTCAACCAGGAGTGGGTGCAGAAACTCGGGAAGACCGAGGACGGCAGCGAGGAACGAGAAGCCCTGTACAGGGAACTGGTCGGCCCCCGCCAGACGTAGCGCCCTGTTTTCCGCGGGCGTGCAGGAGCACTGCGGCCGCCGGGCCCGACGTCATCCCCGTACCGGCATCCAGGCACGGAGCGAGGAATCAGCCGATCGCCGCCGGCCGCACCGCGGCGAGCCTGCCAGCGACCGGGCGATCCAGCCCGCGCCGCACACCACCCTGGGCAGACGCCGCCCATACGGCCCTGAGCATGATCAGACTGGCCCTCGCACAGATATCGGAACTCATCGCTCTACGCCGCACCGAACGTGGCCAGATGCCGCCGCCGGTCACAGACGGTGTCAACTTGACTCCGCCGTAAACGACCGGGCTTGGAGGTAGGACACCACTGGCTGTGGTGTGCCCTCCTCCGTCCAGGCACCTAGGAAGGTGCTGGGACGCGTGACTCACGCCCCGCAATCCACACAGCCTCGCCGCGTTGGGCGATGTTGCGGGAAGCATTCCGGTCGGTGTACGCCGGATCGACGTACACCAGCGGGACGCCTGCCCGGCGTGCCTTGTACTCGATGAACTGTCCGAGTTGGTGGAAGGCCCAGGAGTGGAGCGTGACCCGTTGCGGCTTGCGGAGCCGTACCCTCTGCCGGATGCCGCCCAGGTCTTCCAGGGCGACACCGGACGAGGTGCGTTCAGCCTCGGTCACGATCTTCTTCGCGATGATGTGGTTCTGGTTGGCGGCGTGCCGTTGTTCTTTGCGGCGCCGGTTCTTCAGCCGTCGTTTTGCAGACTTGGTGCCCTTCGACTGCAACTTCTTGCGCAGGTCGAGTTGCTGCTTGCGGTGCCGGTTCAGTCCGTAACCGGCGGCACGGTATCCGGTGGAGGTAGTGACGATGTCGGCGATGCCGAGATCGACGCCGATGAAGCTGTCCGGCTCGTACTGCTCGGCCTCGGGAACCTCGCACACGGCGACCAGATAGAACACGGCGTCACGTTCGATCAGGTCAGATTCGCCCCTGCGGTACTCCCGGAACGTTTTGAGGCGTCGGTGGAGCAGGCGAAGCGGAGGTTCTTCAGGCGCCCTGCCGTGGTCCAGATGCTGACCGTCTGCGCGTCGTACTGCCAGGACAAACACCGGTCGTCGAACGGGTGCGCGGCCTCGGAGCGGAAGACGACCGGCTTGGACTCGGCCTTCTTCCGGCGCTTCGAACCGGGCTTGCCGAGGTTCCCCGCCCGCAGGTTCGCCCGCAGCGTGGTGTAGGCGTCGCACACCTTCTTGATGGTGTGCTGCGCCGGCCTGCGCCCCGAGACCGGCTGCTTTCAGCCCGGCGTAGGTGTGGTTGCGCAGTGCGTACTCACGCGGCACACCGCGAGCGAATGCCACCTCCGACACCCCGTTGGCACGGTCGTTGACCGTGTGCAGGGTCGCACCGCTGGGCGGGCGCCTGCACGGCATCCGGCATCAGCTTGATCCTCACGACGATCTTCACGCGGAGCGTCGTACTCCCGGTGATCTGTCTCACCGCGCCGGGAACCAAACCCCAACATCCGCAGGGACCCTACGGTCGTGTACACCCTCCACGCACACTTGGTCTTCACGCCCAAATACCGGCGTGGACCGTCCACGGACGAGATCCTCCGACGCTGCGAGGAAGTCATGCGCGCCGTCTGCGCCGACTTCGAAACCGAACTGGTCGAGTTCAACGGCGAACGCGACCACGTCCACCTCCTCGTGCACTACCCGCCGAAGGTCTCCCTCTCCAAACGGGTGGGCTCCCTCAAAAGGGTCTCCGCCCACAGACTCCGCCAGAAGCACCCCGACCACATCCGCAACTACCTGTGGGGCGCACACTTCCGGTCACCCTCATATTTCGCGGCGAGCAGCGGCGGAGCACCGTCGGCTGCCATCAAGGAATACATCGAACAGCAAAAACGTCCGACGCGATCTGCACGTCAGAGCAATCCAGAAAAGCGATTCCTCCCGAGCGTGAACACCCCAGGGTTCCTCGCTAGATCCCGCTGAACGCAAACCGGTGAACCCCTGGAGGCACAGCGCGATCTTCCCGCCGTAGGATGAACGGCGCCGCGACGACCCGTGTTGCGGGGTGAGTTCCACGCTCGTGGCACTACACGAGTGCGAGGTGTGCGATGCGTGAACTGCCACATGCCGCAAGGCCAGTTGGAGATGGGCTCGATGACGGTGGTGACTCAGGCGACGTGCAGTCACCGGGCGATCCGGGCGAGGGCCGCAATCCGGCGCGGGCCGCACCGGAGACCAACGTCCTCGACCGCCTGGCCGCGCTGCAACGCTTGGCGGGAAACGCCGCCGTTGTGCGTCTGCTGAGTCCCCCGAGGACGGCGGCCGATCGGGAAGCTCCTTCAGCCGACGACCAAGACGCGGGCTGAGCGGAAAGCCATAACGGCTGGACAGCGCTGACTACCCGCCGCCGTCCAGCCGTTTCGTCAGCGCAGACTTCAGCCCGCCCCGCCCGGGTCGTCGAAGTTCTTGTATTTGTCGACCGGAAAACCGCCCGTGATGCCTGCCACCTGGCCTGCATCATCGCCTGTGGGCCTGTAGTGACCGCTGTCGTTCGTCCACTTCTCCAGGACGCCGTCGGTGAACACGGCCGTACCTGCCCAGTACACGTGCCCGTCGCCGGCTTTGCTGGCCTTCGCGAGCGCGGAATGTCCCTCTTCGTACTCGGTGCCGACTTGCGACGCCATCATCTTGGCCGGCTTCCGGACGGGGATCACAAAGTTGTACTTGCCGTTCGCCAGCGCGGGGGTCCCGTACTGCTTGCGACCCTCGTGCGGTGACGCCGAGTACAGCATTGTCGAGAGGTCGAGGGAGAGCTTGTACCGGCGGCCGTGACGCCGCTGGACCAGCATGTCGTTCGCGAACGCGACCGTCCCCTGTATGGGAAGAGGAAGCGATTTTTCCAGCTGGTCCTCCAGTTTGGCGGCCAAGTCGTCCTTGCCCTGGGCCCGCAGCATCTGCGCGCTCCGTGTCAGCGCCGAGGCGGACCGGGACGCCTCCATGTCCTCCCGAGTGGCCCGCCGGGTGCGCTGTACCGCGACGGCACCGGTCGCGACACGCTGCACCTCGTGTCCGCAGGCATGGCTGTGCCGGTGCTGTTCAACGTCCTTGGTCGGCTCCCCGGAGGCGATCCTCTGGATGGGCGCGGGTCCTTGCATGACCCGGTCCGCCGTGTTGACAGCGTGCCGTTCACCGGAGTCGCCCGGATCCGAGATGCTCAGACCGGCGCCGTTGTCCACGCCTGGGACGGACCCCTTCGCCTGGTCAAGCGTGTGTGCCAGCTCGTGCGCCCAGTCCTTCTGGCTCATCCCGCCGCCGTCCACGATGTGCTGACCGGTAGTGAACGCCGTGGCCTCGACGATGGCCGCCGCCTCCCGCGCGGCAGGCCCGTCATGCACCCTCACGCGGCTGAAGTCGGCGCCGTCGAAACGCGCCTGCATCTCGGTCTGCAAGCCGGGATCCAGCTGGCGTGCCGGCGACTGAAGGGCATTGTCCACTGCGGCGCGCTGCACCTGCGCGTGGTCCGCGTCCTCCCTCTCCTGGTCGGCAGACCCGCTTCCCTTGGCCGCGATACGTTGCAAGTGCGTCAGCCAGGCGCCCGTCAGCCCTGCGCGTGGCATGCCGGCACGCGATGCGGGCGACGGGAGTCCGTTACTACGAGCCTGTCCATGTCCGAGGTAGTGCACGCAAGTCCTCTCCAGCAGCAAGGAAGCTTTCGTCTCGTTCTAAGTCATCGCGACAGGTGCGGCAAGGTCCATCCGGACAGACTGTCTGCCCTCCTGGTGCACGTTCAGGCGCGCGCTGACGGCCTCCGGAAAGCGACCGCACGGCGTAGACGGTGTCCTATGTGGTGATGCTCGTTGGTCCGTTCATGGGGCTGGGTACATGGAGTTGGATTGATGAGATGCTGTTCGCGGCGATCATCTACGTGCTGGTCAGCGGCTGTGCCTGGCGGGCTCTGCCGCCGTGCTTCGGGATATCGAAGTCGACGGCCCACCGCCGGTTCATGACCTGGTCGCGGGCCGGCGTCTGGGGCCGCCTCCACGAAGCAGTACTGCACCGGCTCGACGACGCCGGCCTCATCGACGTCTCCCGCGTCGTGCTCGACTCCGCCCACGTGCGCGCTAAAAAAAGGGGGGCGAACACGCAGGTCCGAGCCCCGTGGACCGGGGCAGGCCGGGGTCCAAGATGCACATCTTGTCGGACGCGAACGGGCTACCCCTGGTCGTCGGCATCTCCGCCGCCAACGTCCACGACTGCCAAGGCCGGAGGCCCATGGTGGCCGGTCACCAAACGAGACACGACCCCCACAACGGCCGCTACTTCAAGCCACGGCGACTGCATGCCGACAAGGCCTACGACATTCCCCACCTGCGAAAATGGCTACGCGGAAAGCGTATCGGCGTGCGCATCGCCCGCAAAGGCATCGAGTCCGGCGAACGGCTCGGCCGCCGCCGTTGGGTGATCGAGCGCACGATCTCCTGGCTGTCCGGCTACCGCAGACTCAGCCCCCGCGACGAACGCCATCCCCGCAACTACCTGGCGGCCTTCCTCGGCCTCGCCGCCGCCATCTGCTGCTACAAGCGGTTCATCCGCCTCACCACATAGGACACCGTCCAACAGGGCGCCGGCATGGATGCGGGCCACAGTCGGTCGGCGTCGGTACCCGTCATCCGTGTGGCACTGACGCCGCACCGGGGAACCTGCGACACACCGCCCGGCCATCCGTCTTGAACCCAAGTGTTATCGGGCAGCGCGTTCGCGGCCGGTGTCCGGCTGGAGGCGGGATGCCAGTCGGTGCATCCCACGGCGCGCGTGACTCTTGACGGTCCCCAGGGGCCAACCGGTGAGTTCGGCGATCTGGGTCTGGGTGAGATCGTCGTAGAAGGCCAGGTTCAGCACCTGACGTTGGTGATTGGGAAGCCGGGACAACTCGTCGGTCAGCAGGACGCGGTCGAGCACGGCCTCCGGTCGCACGGCCTCGTCGGTCACCGTCAGTAGCAGCTGCGCGGCCGCCGCGTCGACCAGCTCGGTGCGCCGGGTGCGGGCGGCCAGGGCATCGGCGATCTTTCGGCGGGTGATACCCAGGAGCCAGCCGGGAAGAGTGCCGCGTTCGGGCGTGAATCCGGCTCGCCCCCGCCAGGCGGCGAAGAAGACCAGTTGCATGATGTCCTCGGCCTCCCTCGCATCTCCCGTCGAGCGTCTGGCATGGGCGTACACGAGAGGACCCCATCGACGATGAAGGGCTTCGAGGCTGGCCTCGTCCCCGTTCCGGAACCCGTCCACGAGGGCACTGTCGTCGATCTCCGCGTTGATGTGCAATGCGGTCGTCATGGCTGGCTCCTCGCTGGACCTGATGGTCGCCGAGAGCGACTGTGTCTCCTCCACGGTGCGGATTCGATGCAAGATGGGCAACTCGCATCGTCTTTGCATCGAAATGAGCGAAGCGGCGGCGCGGCCGGCGAAAGTCCTGGATGCCACGGACAGGAGTCATGACCAGCGCGCCGAGTAGCGCGGCGTGCGGGTGCGGAGGCTAGCGGAGCCGCCTGCCCAGGCGTCCGCGTGTCCCTGTGCGGTGGCAGAGTGCCCGGGCGGGGCGCTCGTCGCCGTACGGCGGGAGCGACACGTCTCGTGATTCCGCCCAGGTGTCTGCGACCCGACCCGCCCCTCAGCGGCTGCGCAGAGCGATGTATTCGTCGGCCAGCTCGTCCGCCATACGTGTGACGGAGAACCGTTCGGCGACCAGCTTCCTGCCCGCAGCGGCGTAACGACGTCGGTCGTCGACGGATGTGGCCGCGACACGCCTCAGGCCTCGCATCAGTCCCGCCTGGTCGGACGTGTCGATCAGGATTCCGTTGACCTGATCACGCAGGTAGTGCGCGACGCCGCCGCGCCGAGGCCCGGCGACGGGAAGGCCCGCGTCCATCGCCTCCAGTACGGCGAGCCCGAACTCTTCCTTTGCGCTGGGGCACACGTACCAGGAGCACACATCCGCCGTACGTTGGGCAAGAGCACGCTGGAGGCGGCGTACCTCAGTGTTCGGCAGGGCGGGCAGCAGCGCCAGTCGGCCGCTCGCCTGAGGGCTTTCGGCCAGCAGCATGTCGATGCGGTGGCGGACCTCCTCCTCGGCGGCCGTGCCTGCGCCGGGGCTGCCGCCGACCAGAACCAGGGTCGTGGTGCGGTATCCCCCGGTCGCAAGCCAGGCCCGGACCAGGAGATCCTGCTGTTTGACCGGATGAAGTCGGCCCACGGACAGCAGGAGGGGCAGACCGCGGTCCTCCGGGTCCAGGGAGTCCGGGCGTGCTCCGTCCCGATAGAGCATGTCCAGCGCCCGGTGCGTCCGCTCGTCCTCGTTGGGCGCCGGCCGGTACGGGGCGATGCCCTCGGGCGGGGCGCTCGGTCCGGCTCCCGCGTTGAGCCGGACCAGGCAGGGGAAGTGGCGGACGAGTTCCTCCGTACCTCCACGTCCGGGGATGCCGACGACCGCGCCTGCACGGGCCACCAGGCGATCGGCCACGAAGACCCGATGCAGATCGTGCCGGAGTTCCTCCGCCGCCGTGGGGTCGGCCGGGTCGCTCGTGGCGTGGCGTGCGGCAAGATCGCGGTGCGGATCGGGCGTGGCCGTGAAGATCAGCGCGGCACCCAGGCGCTCGGCGGCCTCGGCGAGCGCCAGGCTGCCGTCATCGGCGTACCTGACATGCAGGACGTCCACAGGCCGCGCCATCCCACCGAGCAGGCGGGTCGACCACCAGGTCAGTGCGGGGCGGTGATGGTGCATGTCCTGCTGGGCCGGTGGCGTGGGCGCGTCCACGGGAAGTCGCAGGACCCAGTGGCCCGGACCGCGTTGGTGGACGAGCCGAGAGTCCACCGCCAAGTCGTCGTGCGCGGCCACCACGATCGTGACCACGCCGGCGATCCCGTCGGTCTCGGCGAGCCTGTCGCCGAGATCTCCGAGCAGCACCGCCAGTCCTCCGCTCATCCCCTGCCCCGGAGAGTCCAGTCGGCCCAGCAGCATGGTCTGGGCAACCACCTGGCCCGACGGGCCGTCCTCGTCCGGGCCGAGCACGGGCACCGGCGGCGCCAGCAGCAGCCGCTCGTAGGCGTCTGCGGCTCGGCCCGGGTCGGGCAGGTGGGCCGAGCCCTCCGGCGTCTGGTGCAGATACCGCCAGGCGGAGTGGCGCACCGCTCGATGGGCGCTCTTCTCCGCGAGCGCGGCGGTCTCGGCCGGAGTGAGGGGGTGCAGCCCGGAGCCCACCGCTAGGTCGAGCAGGCAGCCCGCCGCCGGTCCGTCCACTGAATCGGTGAGGACCGTGCGCAATACCCCTTCCGCGTGCCGGGAGCCATGCCGGCGAACCGTATCCGGCCACACTTCGGTGAGAGCCGCGATGAGCCTCGGGCTGCCGTCGCGGTGCGCAAGCAGTGCCTCCGGGGTCAGAGGTGTGCAGAGGCGGGCAGCGCGACGCAGCTCCGCCACCGCCGCGTCCTGGCGGGTGGCTCCGGGATCGTTCCCGAGCGACAGGGCCCGTGGTCCCCGTCCGTATTCGGCGTTCAACAGCCGCGCCAGCTCGTCCGGGGCGGGGGTGGAGCCTCGCCTTCCGGGCGAGGATGCCTGTCCGGTCCGTCCGGAGCCGTCGAAGAACGCGGTACGGGCGGCCACCAGGGCGTCGTGGTCTCCGTGGCCCGCGTGTGCCGGACGTCGAGGGTCGTGGGGCACCGAAGCGGGTGCGAAGGCGGCGCCGGCCATGGGCTCTCCTGTCTCGGGTACGGCTCTGACCCATGTGGTTCCGGGAGTGTCGGCCTTATGGATGCGTCTCTCTCCGGTGATCATCGACACAGGGGCGGCCTGGCCGGACGTCGCCTACGATGCGCTCGCCTCGCTCTGACCGGTCGAGGACGGAAGACGTCTGGCCGAAGGGTGCCCATGCCGCGTGTCGTTGTCGTCAGTCCCCCGTTCATGTCCCACGCCCGGCCGTTGTCGGTCCTGGCCGGCGCCCTGGGCCTGCACGGGGCGGACGTGTATTTCGCCTGTGCGCCGGCGTTCGAGCACCTGGCCCGGCAGGCGGGGGTGGGCTTCGTGCCGCTGTCCGTGACGCGCAACGCCAACACCGGGGTGGCCGAGGCGACTGAGCAGGACGCTCAGGAGGCTGCCAGGCTGAAGGAGTTCCTCGACTCCACCAGGGAGGGTGCTGTATCCGCGCTCCTGACTCAGGCCCGTCACCGCCGCGCTGACATGCTCGCGGACCCGGACGGCGTGCTCGACGCGCTGCGCTCGATCGACCGGGCGCTGCGTCCCGACTGGTACGTGGTGGACCAGCTCAGCTACCCGGTCACCCTGGCACTGCACTGCCTGGGTCTGCCCTACGCGAGTTTCTGCCCCGGGCATCCCAGCTACGTGCTCGCCGGCCCCGAAGCCTACTTCGGTGTCCCCTACGCCTGGCCCAGCGTGCTGCGCCCCGACCCCCGGGGTCTGTCGAAGCTGCGTACCGCGGCGCGGCGGAACGACGAGGCCTTCACCGCTCTCTTCGCAGCTTTCGCTCGGCGGCACGCGCCCTCCCGGCCTGCCCCGGGCAGGGCCTTCGCCCTCAGCTCTCCACTCGCGGTCGTCTACGCCTACCCGCCCTTCCCGTGGCTGCCGACGCCCCCGCAAGGGCCGGTTCGCCTGTTCGCCGGGCACATGGCCGCCGACCCGGACCCCCTCGACGTGGAATGGGCCGCGCGTCTCCAGGGCCTGCGCACCAGCGGTGGGCGACTCGTCCTCGTCGCGCTCGGCACGTTCCTGTCCGCGCGTGACGATGTCCTGCGCACCATCGTCACCGGACTGCTGGAAGGAGTGCGGGACGTGTCTGTCGTAGTGGCGGCGGGCGAGCGGACTGGGGCACTGGCCGATCTCGCGGGTGACCGGGTCGTGTTGGCGCGCTCGGTACCGCAGCGTGCGCTGCTCGACCACGTGGACGCCATGGTGCATCACGGTGGCAGCAATTCCTTCACCGAGTGCCTGCGGGCGGGCGTACCCGCGGTGGTGCTGCCTTTTTCCAGCGACCAGTTCTCCGTGGCGTGGGACGCGGAGCGCTCGGGCGCCGGTGTGGTGCTCGACCCGAACACTTTGCCGCCGGCCGGTGTCCCCGCCGCTCTGGAAACGGTGTGGACCACCCTGGAGCCACGCGTCTCCAGCTTGGCCGCGTCTGTTGGACGGCGCGGTCCCCGGTGGGCGGCCGGTGCACTGCTGGCCGCCATGAACCGTCGGACGACGCAGAGCTGATCCCGGTGTCGTCGCACCGCGGCAGGCTCCGCGGCGGGTCAGGAGAGCGCTGAGCCGGAGCCGAGCAGGGGCGTACAGAACGCTGACGGGCTCCCCCGCGGTTTCGACAGGCCCGCAGCCGGGATCAGGCCGTCCTTCCACCCCAGGAGGGCGCACTCGCGGAACGACCAGGCGGGGTCCGCGTTGGGCAGATAGTAGGTACGGCCGAGGAACTGCTCGTGCAGCCCCCACCGCTGGGTGACGAACTCCTCCAGCGGCCCGGCCGCCACGGGCCTTGTCCCCCACGTCGATCCACACCCGTGACCCCGAACGGCCGCCACCGCGGCGCCTCGTGCTGTAGAGGAACCGGCTGTCGAACCACTTGCTGCTGATGCGGGACCACCGATAGGGCAGGCCGAAAGCCCATCGCGCCGTCAGCACCGGCAGCAGACGGTCGCAGTCGAGGGACTGGAACACGGCACCTCACCGACCCACGGCATCACGGCTGTACAGACGGACGTTGACCTCGCTGAAGCTCCCCAGATACGGCAGCGCCGGCGTCCGTCCGAACGCGAGGTCGTCCATGCGGAAGAAGACCAGGCCGACATACGCACGCCCCTGTTGGAGGTCGGGCACGGTGCCGGCCGGCAGCAGCCGGGCCACCTCGAACGGATCGGCAGCCCAGTACAGGAACACCAGGTCCCGCCAGCTCTGCCGGAAGAGCACGCGCCGCACCGGACGGGGAGCCCCCCGGGCAGCGGCGGCGCTTCGCCCACGACGGCGCGGGCGGCGAAACCGGTGTCCATGTGGAGCAGGTTGATCTCCAGCACCGTCACACGCCTGCGCCTCTGCGAGCGGCGGACCGCCGTAAGCCAGGTGGCCAGCGCCGCCTTGGCGGCAGCGTAGTCGGCCATCCCCGCGGGTGCATCCTCGGCCGCGACCCCGGTGACGGCGGCGAGGACGCCGCCCTCGGACACCTGGTCCGAAGCGGCACGCAGAAACGCCATCGGGGTGAATGCGTTGACGGCCGTCACGTGCTCGGCCACCGCGTCGTCGACCTCACCGGCCGATCCGAAGGCGGCGACATCTACACCGGTGCAACCCGGGAGGACGGATTCTGAACGATCGCGCACTGATGCATCCGTCGGCTGCGGCGGCACGGAAGGGAAGATGCCGGAACCAGCGTGTGTTCCGGCGGCCGGATGTCGAAAGCGGAGGCAGTTGTGATCGAAGTCGAGCGTGTCATGACACTGGACCATCCGTTGCGCGACGTGGTGGGCTTCCTCGCGGACTTCTCGAACGCCGAGCTGTGGGATCCGGGCACCATCACCTGCGACCGGGTCGGCACCGGAGGTCTGTCGGTGGGATGCGAGTGGCACAACGTCTCGGAGTTCCGGGGCCGCCGTACCGAACTGCTCTACCGTCTGGTCCGTTTCGACGCCGATCACCTGACCTTCGTAGGACGCAACAAGACCGCCACCTCGACCGACGACATGCGTTTCGAGGAGCACGACGGCCGGACACGGCTGACCTACCGGGCGCGCATCGAATTCAACGGACTGGCCCGGCTGGCCACTCCGCTGCTCAAGCGGGAGTTCGACCGGCTCGGGGACGAGGTGTCCGAGCGCCTGCCCCAGGCGGTTGACCGTGCCCTGCGTGTGCCGCCCTCGGGTGGAGGTCACCCCCAGTGACCGGCGACATCGACGTGGCCGAGCCGGATGCGGTGCTGCCGCCGGAGGCCGGGGTGAGCACCGGTTCCCTCGCGAGACGGGTGGGCGTGTCTCCCACCACGCTTCGTTCCTGGGACCGCCGCTATGGCCTCGGCCCTGCGACCAGAGCGGAGGGCCGCCACCGCAGATGGACCTCCGACGATGTCGCCATGGTCCTTGAGATGTGCCGTCTGACAGCCTCCGGCATCCCGCCGGGCGAGGCGGCGAAGGTGGCCAAGGACCACAGTGAAGGACGCGACGCCGGGAACGAAGTCGCCCCTTCTGCCGGGCCCCCGGGTGGTGCCATCACTCCGTCGGAGGCCGGCTCTGCGTCCCCGTACGCCTCGCGGTCCGGCAGCGGCCTGCCGTTGGGAAACGTGCGGCAGGAGTGCAAGGGCCTCGCCCGCGCGGCCGTGAGGCTGGACGGCGCCGCCGTGCAGGAACAGCTCACCTCGGCAGTGCGCAGGCACGGACTGGTCGTGACGTGGGAGGAGATCCTGGCTCCGGCCCTCCAGGCCGTGGGGCGCAAGTGGCAGTCGGCGGGCGAGCGCTATGTGGAGGTGGAGCACCTGCTGTCCTGGAACATCTCCGCGACCCTCCGTCATCTCTACGTGAGTGCCGTTGCCGCTCAGAAGTCCTCGCGCTCGGCGCCCGTGATTCTGGCCTGTCTGCCCGGCGAACAGCACACGCTCCCACTGGAAGCACTCACCGCCGTTCTCGCGGAGCGGGGTGTCCCCACCCTGATGCTCGGTGGCGATGTCCCCGCGGAAGCACTGGTGGCCGCGGTGCAGCGGGTCGGTCCGAGTGCCGTGGTCCTGTGGTCGCAGTCCACGTCGACGGCGAGCGTCCCACTGGCCCACCATGTCGCCGCCACCCGCTGGGGCGTCCGCGGAGCGCGCACGCAGAGCCGGGTACTGCTCACGGGCCCCGGTTGGCGGCGGGCGCAGCACTCCGGTCTGCTGCGCCCGCAGGGGCTGCAGGAAGCGCTCCTCATGCTCGATGACGAACGCCTCGCGACATCGCCCACCCCTTGAATCGGCGTCACCCGAGCCTGCTGCCGGGGTGCGCGCTGTCCGCGACACGATCCGGCTCCACCGGTTCGTCGTCGCCACCCGACGCGGCACGGCAGGGCGGGGACGACGAACCAGCAGGGTCTCTCACGTCATCAGCCCTCGCGCTGCGCGTCCGTCGTGGGAAGCGCCCGCCCCGCACTCGCGCCGCCCGTGGGCAGTGACGGCCTCTCTTCGTGGCCCCGGCGGCGGACCGCAAGGGATTCGCGGGCGGCCTCACGGGCGTGCCGACGACGCCAGTACGGGTTGTCGTGCGGCAGCTTGCTCGATACGCGCCCGTACATGCCGAAGGTCAGAATGATCAACCCCATGATGAAGCTGAACAGGACGTTGGTCATCCCGAAGTCCAGGACGTTGGCCGACCGGTCCAGGATGAAGAGGTGGACGAACCCGCTCAGGAGGAAGAGCGTTCCGATCACCATGTTGAGTGTCGAGGCGAGGTTTCCGCCGACGATGCCGCCGGCGATGAGCGCCAGGCCCACGACGACGGAGATCACACTCAGCAGTCCGTTGGTCGACATGCCGGCGATGTGGTGCCCGTGGGTGCTGAACGGGCTGAGCTCATCGGCGAATCCGAGGATGCCGAAGACAAGCAGGGTGAGTCCGCAGAGTGCGGCGCCGTACCGGTAGACCGTGGTCAGCTGATGGTCCACAGGCAGCTCGTCGCTCAGTTTCATGGCGAATCCTTTCCGATGCGCGAACGCGTCGCGGACTTCCGTGGAGCAGCCTCCGAGCCGACCACCCAAAAGGGTATTCGCGGCAAAACGACCATACGGTTGCGCTCCTCCGGAATTTCGACCGGCCGGCCCCCGGGTCGAGCCCACGAGCCGGACTCCGCACTTCACGACCGCCGCAGACTCACCGTGCCCGTCGCCACGATCCGGCCGACGGCGGTCAGGGCGAAGCGTGCTCCCAGGTGATCCGAGACAACGGCGACGGTCGCTCCCTTGGCCGGTACCGCGGACCGGATGTCCACCCGCAGCCCCGCCACAGCGCGGGACGTCATGCCGGAGGACAGCAGGACGGCCTGCCGCCCGGCCTCCAGTACAGCCAGCGCGGTCAGACGGCTCGGTCGGCCCGGCAGGAGAACGGGGTGAGCCGGGTCGCGCGGAACGACCACCAGTCGGCCCTGTGGTCCACGGGCGAGCAGCACATCCGCGTCGGCGACCGCGCCCACCGCCGCCGCGCTGGGATGCAGCAGCCCGAACCCCGGCGCTGCGAGAAGAGGCTCACCGCCGTCCGGGACGGGCGGCCCGCAGGTCATCGTGCAGGTCGCGAACACCTGCCCCGCATGGAGGTACTCAGCCGTGATGCGGAACGAGGCCAGAGCACCACCGCCCGGCACGAGGTCGCTCAGTGTCACCCGGACACGCACATGGGTGACGCTGCCGCTCTCCGAGGGCTGCGCGCCCGGATGCAGTCCCAGGCTCACGGACACCGCCGCGAACTGCCGCTCCCCTCCGGTGCGGAGATGCCCGTGCTGGACAGCCGCGGCGATCTGTCGGGTGGACTCAACGACGATCAGTGGATGATGTTCCACAACATTGGCGCGCTCGTTCAGCGGGTGCAACCGCGGCCACTGGCAATGCCCCTCGAAGGAGCGGTCTCCCAGCCGGCGCAGCGAGACGAGCAGCATGCAGGCCACCGTCTCAAGTCCCAGGGTGCGCCAGGTCAGCTCACCGTTCACACCTTCCGGGCCTGTCACCCACCTGGTCCGGGACACTCCGGGAGAAGCGGCTCCGAATCCCGGTGCCTCGGGCGCTGCGCTGTCAGGCATGAGGCCTCCTCGCTTCGCGGACAGGTCCTCTTCGACCGCACCGCACTGGGTCTTCTCACCGGACGGCGCTGACGGATGCACACCGTGCGGCTTCTTTCCACCTTCTCGGTGAGACGCGCTCGACCGGGTCAGACACAGCGGGCCACCGTTCCGCGCACGTCCGCGGGAGCATCCCGTTGGGCTTGACGATGGTCGCCGCGAGGCGCTGAACGTGGGCTTCGGAAACGCTGCTGGGAGGACGATTCCGATGCCTTTTCGGCTTCGGCGACAAGCCACCGCCGGAACCGGGACCCGCGTCGCCGGGTGAGGCACGACCCGCGCGGGACACCGGCGGAACGGCCGTAAGAGGGATCAAGAAACCACAGATTCCGAGATGGCGGCGGCCCTGCGTGGTCACGGCCGGCGGTCGGTCCCATCCCGGGCGCCTGTGCATCCGCGGCACTGCGTGAGCCGGAAGGAGAGGTGACCATGGATGTGATCAGGAGTGCCTGCCCTGTCAGGCACGCCGGACGGGAGGCGACGGTTGACCGGTGGGCGGACATCTCAGCGGTGGGACGCGGTCGTGGTGGGCGCCGGCCTGGCCGGGCTGGCCTGTGCGCACGATCTGAGCGCGCTGGGGCTGCGGGTGCGGGTGCTGGAGGCGGGCGACCGGGTAGGTGGCCGGATGCGGACCGACCGGGTGGAAGGCTGTGTGGTGGACCGGGGGTTCCAGGTCTTCAACACCGCCTACCCCCAGGTGCGCGCCCGTCTTCCGCTCCGGGAGCTGCGGCTGCGGGCGTTCACACCGGGGTTCCTGGTCCATGACGGCGGACGGCGGTTGCGGTTCGCCGACCCCACGCGCGCACCTCGGCAAGCGCTGCGCAGCGTAATCGATGGCCTGGCCAGGCCACGTGATCTGGCCGCGCTGGCGGCACTGACCGGTTTCGACGCACTGGCCCCCGCAGCGCTGGTACGGCGCTCCAGCGACACCTCCACGCGGCAGGCGCTGGCAGCGGCGGGCTTCAGCCGGGGTTTCGTGGAACGGTTCTTCCGTCCCTTCCTGTCCGGCGTGTTCTTGGAGGAGGACCTGGCGACCTCCGGCAGGTTCTTCCACCTGGTGTGGCGGAGCATGGCACGCGGCACGCTCTGCCTGCCCGCGACGGGCGTGGCGGCCGTACCCGAACTGCTGGCGTCCACATTGCCACCTGGGACGGTCGCACTGGAGTCGCCGGTGACGGCTCTCACCGACGAGGGTGCTCTCCTCGGGGATGGGCGAACGGTGCCCGCGCGGACCGTGGTCGTGGCCACGGACGCCTTTACGGCGGCCCGGCTGGGACCCGGCCTGGCCGTGCCGCCGTACCGAACGGTCACCACCTACTACCACCTCGCGTCCCGCTCACCACTGCGCGAGCCGACCCTCGTGACGGATGTCCGACGGCGCTTCGTCAACAGCGTCGTGCTGAGCGAGGTCCACGCCGGATACGCGCCGCGCGGGTACGCGCTGGTCGCCACCTCGGTGCTCGGCGACGACCGCGAGGGACGGGAGCAGGCGACGCGGACCGCACTCGCCGAGTGCTACGAGACCGACACGGCGGGCTGGGACCTGCTCACCGTCCGAACGGTGGCCGGAGCACTGCCGGCCATGGAACCAGGGCTCCCCCTCAGCCGCCGTACCCGGCTGGCCGCCGCGCGGTACGTCTGCGGCGACCACCGGGCCACCGGCTCGGTACAGGGCGCACTCGCCTCAGGGGCGCGGGCCGCCCGGGAGGTGGCCTCCGACCTGCGCTGAACCGGCAGGGACGGCCCGCGCGCCAGGCTCACGGCACCTCTTGGTCCCAGCGCTATTCGGCGTTCGGCACCTCCTCCAGATTTCGGAGCCGGTCCGGTCCCTGGACGGCACGGGCGGTGCGCCGGTCGGCGGCGAGCAGGACGCGATGCCGGTGGGCGAAGGACCAGTAGCCGGTGGTGAAAGGACAGACCCGCTCCCCCGCGCGGTCGCCGGGACGGTATGCACAGCCGTCGCACAGATCTGCCGCGTCGATGCCGGCCCGGCCGACGTCCGGTCTGCGAGCGGCAGCAACCGCGTCGGCTCGGCAGAGTGGTTGTTGTCGTTCCGAATCTGAAGGCGGAGTTTTCGCTGGTCAGGCATAGGGTCGGTGATTCGGTGGCAGTGGTGGCGTGTTGTGTTGTCGCTGCCCGGGAGGTTGCGGAAGACGCTCCAGGGCCCCAAACGCTGGAACGGCACCAGCGAGGCCCACCCCGCGGTCTTCCGATGGGCGACCCGCTACAACACCCGCCGCCGGCACTCCCGCCTCGGCCAGATCAGCCCCATCACCCACGAACAGCGATCAACTACGCTGACCGCCGCCGCATGACAACCGGCGTCCACCATCAAAGGCAACGCGGGCGCCCCAGCCGGTCGGTACCTCGCCTGGACCGTGGGAGGTCCCTCTGCCCGACCAAGCGTCTCGCGGTAAGGGTGGCACGTTCAGACCGTACCTGTTACCTTCCCTCCGATCATACATTCACTCATGCCATGTATGAATGGGGCGCATATGCGGGGGAAGACGGCCGTGGTGCTCGGCGGTAGCGTGGCGGGGCTGTGCGCAGCGGGAGTGCTCGCGAGACATTTCGACGAGGTGATCGTCCTGGAGCGGGACCGGCTCCCGCCCGACGCTCAGCATCGGCGGGGCGTGCCGCAGAGCAAGCACCCCCACTTCCTCCTCAACTCCGGGCGTCGCGCGATGGGCGAGATCTTTCCAGGGATCGAGGAGGCACTGATCGCCGCGGGCGGGATGCGCCTGATGCCATCGATGGACGCGGCCTACTGCGAGAACAACGGCTGGGCCCCGCGCAAGGCCGGGTCGATGACGATGCTCTACAGCTCCCGCGTCCTCATCGAGCGGGTCCTGCGCGACAAGGTCCGCGAGCTCCCGGCCATCGAGATCCGCGAGGGCGTGACCGTCACCGGACTTCGTGCCAGTGGGGGCGGCACCGCGCGCGGGCGCGTCGAGGGAGTCGAGTACCGCGCGGGCGACGACTCGGGCCACCTGTCAGCCAACCTGGTCGTCGACGCCCTGGGGCGCGGCTCCTCCGTCGCCGACTGGCTGAGCACGGCGGGATGGCCCGCGGCGCCGGAGAAGACGCTCGACGCCAAGGTCACCTACACGTCGCGGTGGTACGACCTGCCGCCCGCCGACCTGCGTCCACCGTCGTGGTGGTGGAAGCACCTGGTCATCACCCCGACCCAGGACACCGGCGACCATCCCGAGGAACACGAGTTCCTCAGCAACTTCTTCCCGATCGAGGGGAACCGCGCCATCGTGTGCATGGGGGCGTGGGGCATCCGGATGCCGCGCGAGGTCGACACCTTCGAGGCCGCGGTGGACCGCGTGCGGGCCAGGTCCTTCGGGCAGGCGACACGTGCCTGCACTCCGACCTCCGAGGTGCACCTCACTCGTGCGACCGGCAACAAGTGGCGCCGCTTCGACCTGCTCGACCAGCCCCCGCTCGGGCTGGTCTGCGTCGGTGACTCGATCTGCGCGTTCAACCCGTTCTACGCCCAGGGGATGAGCTCGGCGGCCCGCTCCTCGCTCATCCTCGCCGAAATGCTGCACGGCCACGACGTCCTCGACCTCGCCTTCTTCCGTGAATTCCTCGCCCGTCAGAAGAAGTCACTCGACGTGCCCTGGATGCTCGCGATGGCACGTGACCAGGCATACGACTTCGCGACCGGCAGTGAGGTCGTCGCTCCCTGGCGCCGCAAGCTGGCCGCGCGCCTCAGCTGGCCGGTCTTCAACGCCATCAACGCCACGAGCCGCGAGGACGCCTACGTCGAGCGGACGTTCGCCCAGGTCTTCAACCTCGACATGTCACTCAGGGAGATGACCACCGACGTGCGGTTCTGGTTCGGCGTCGCGCGCTACAAGCTGCGTCAGCTGCTCGGACGCACGGTCGTGCCCGGCGGATTCGACGACCAGCAGGATCCGCCCGGCACCGACTTCACCGGCCACACCCGCGCCGGCAGCTCGCCGTACGCCGAGACCGACCTCGTCAATGACTGACCCGAGGGGCAAGGAATGAGCTCTTCATGCGATGCAGCGGCCGAGCGCCTCGCTGGAAAGCTCGGCTTCTCCTGCCACGGGGCCGATCCCATCGTCACCTTCCGCGATCCGTTCGGTCTCGAGAACGGCACCATGCCGTTCCTCGAACTGCTCATCATCGGCGGTGCGGTGTTCGCGCTCGTCCATGCGTGGCGGCGGTGGCGGCGCGACAACGACCCGGTCAACATCTCTCTGTGGTTCGCCTCGCTCGTCTACCTGGCGGTGATCGAGCCGCCGCTCTACTTCCCGGGCTGGTTCGGCCTGGAGAAGCACGTCGGGTTCATTTTCTCCCACAACGTGTTCACCGTGCAGTTCATGTACGACCGGCTGCCGCTCTACATCGTGGCCTTCTATCCGGCGCTGTCGCAGCTCGCCTACGAGGTGGTCCGCACTCTCGGCGTCTTCGCGCGACGTGGGCCCCTTCTCGGTTCGCTGGCGGTCGCGTTCACCTGCCAGGCGTTCTACGAGATCTTCGATCAGCTCGGACCTCAGCTGAAATGGTGGGCCTGGAACCCCGGCAACAAGATGATCAACAAGCCGGCGCTCGCCTCGGTCCCGATGAACAGCATGTTCCTGTTCGCCTCGGTGTCCTTCGGCGCGATGACCTACCTGGTCGTCAGACTGGTCGGCGCGAAGGACGGCCGGGGCACGCTCACCGGCCGGCAGACCAGCCTGCGTACCCTGGCCGCCGGCGCCCTGACACCGTTGGCGATGGCGGTCGCCGGCATCCCCAGCAACCTCTTCCGTGGTGGGGACCACCTCGGGATCCAGCAGGCCATCCTCGGTGCCGAGCTCGCAGTGGTCTGGATCGTCGGCCTCTACCTTCTCGCGGACGCCTGGCGTGCGCGGGGGACGGATCCGGTTCCGGTGGCGTCGCCGCTGTTCGCGCGGATCTATCCGGCGCTGTACCTCGGCGTGCACCTCGTCCTCTGGCTGGTCGCATTGCCGGCCTACTTCGCGGCAACCAACGGCATCACCGAGCAGGGCACGCCGATCGGCAGCCTGTGGTACGCCATGCTGTGCGCCGTAGCCGCAACCGGGCTCATCGCGGCCGTACTCCGCGTGACCATGTCCCGACGGACCACCGAGCCTGTGCGATCCTGAGACCATGGGGCATCACGGCTGGGGAGGCCGGCCTCCCGCATCGGACGCGGAGGCCCGGCAGCGCATCATCGACGCGACCGCCCGCTGCATCGACAGGCACGGCGTCACCAAGACGACCCTGTCCGACGTCGCCGGCGAGCTCGGCGTCACCCGCCAGACCGTCTACCGCCACTTCCGCCGTATCAGCGACATCATCGGCGCGGTGGCGGCCCAGGGCGCCGAGTCGTTCGTCGACCTGATGATCGCGCACCTGCAGGGGATCACCGACCCGGCCGAAGCCGTGGTCGAAGGCATGGTCTTCTGCGTACGGACCATCCCCACCGAGCCACGCCTGAGCCTCCTGCTGCAACTCGGAGACACCAGCGCCTTCGGCCGCGGCGCCACCACCAGCGACACCATCGCCTACGGCGCCAAGATGCTGCAGCGCTTCCCCGTCGACTGGTCCGCCGCCGGCATCGGCGAGGACGACCTCAACGGCCTCGCCGAGATCATCATGCGACTCCTGACATCGCTGCTGCAGCACCCCGGCGAGCCACCGCAGGACGTAACCCAGCTGCGCACTTTCCTCAGCCGCTGGCTGGCCCCGGCACTGTCCCGGACATCAGCATCCGCTCCCCCGCGTTCTTGAGCGCTCACCCGGTGTCGTAACAGGCAGCACCGAATCGCGAGTCGGGCGCCCACCAGAACGAAACGACTTTTCCGGAGCAGGGCTCCTGAGCGCGGCTCACGGAATCCGGCCGGGCGGGCGCGCCGGGCAGGGCCGCACCGGCTTTTGGCAAACCGGGCCACGATCAGCGCGGCCGCTGTGGGTGAGGAAGTCGGGCAGGCGCCGTGCCAGCCCTGGCGGGTCTGGCCCTGGGGGCAGGTGACCCGCTCACGGTCGTAGTCGATGGGAAGTCGTCCCGGACGAAGCCCTGGTCGTGGCGATGCTGACGGGGGCTGCTCCGCAGTGGTCCACAGACGGTGGCCTGGTGTGCGCGGGCGGCTTGTTCCAGGGGGCAGGTAGGCGTAGCCGGCGTCGAACAGGTGCTCGGCGGGCAGGGGCAGGAGTCCGCGGCGGGAGGGGCGGGTGGGGACTCCGGGCAGGACCTCGCCGTCGTGGGTGGTGGCCGCGTCCGTGATCACGTGAGAGCCGTCGGGAGTACGGGTCTCGGTCAGATGAGCGGCGAACCCCGTCCAGCTGGTGATGTGTCCGTGCCGTGCGTGGCGGGCCGAGGTGTCGTAGGGAGAGACCACCACCCGGGACGAGGGCGGCAGCCCGGGTCCGCCTCCCTTTTGGTCAGGATGAGGGCGGGGTCTGTCCTGAACCGGACGGTCGCTTCGGCGGCGAGGCCGACCGTGCTGCCCAGCACGGGGAAGGCGTCGCGGACGTGTGCGGCCGTGCCCGGCTGGAGCAACGTGTAGCCGTAGAGCGTGGCGGAGTCGAAGCCCTCCGGAGCCTGCCCCCATCCCTCCCAGTCGAGTGCCCGCGGGGGCGTCCCGGTGAGGTTCGCCCAGTGCACGTCCGAGTGGGCTGTGGTCCAGCGGGTCACGGTGGGCGCCGGGATCCCGAGGAACCGCGGGATCGCCCGGTCCATGTACTGCCGGCGTACGGCGACCCGCCCGGTGGCGACAGCCGACACCTTCTCCAGAGTTGCGGCCAAGTTCTCCCACCAGGAGTCCGGAAGCTGAAGTTCGTGCTGGAGGATCGGGTCACCGGCCAAGACCGGCTCTTCGACGCGCACGGACAGTTCCGCCCGGTAGGCGGTGGTGTCGTCGAACATGTCGTGCACGTCCAGTAGTGCGGGACAGTGCCCGTCGAGATCGCAGAAGGCGTGCCGGGCATCGAGGGCACCATCCCACAGCTTCCCCGACGCCTTGTCCTCCGGCGAGGACACCAGGCGCAGCCACACGGGCGCGCCCGAAGCGGTGCGGGCCGGGGCACCCAGGGTGCGCCCGGCCCAACCCCAGAACTCCCCGGTCCACGACGCGGTTGACCCTGCGGCAGGAATACTGAGGCGGATACTCACGCCGGCCCTGCAGGCCCCACCTCCGGAGACGACATGCCCAACCCTCTCGCCGCCGCCCTCAGTACCGCCGCACTCACCGCGGGCATGCTCCTCGGCGCTCCCGCCGCCGGTGCCCAGACCGCCGCGTATCCGACCAGCTCCTTCGACGTCACCTACGGGAACACGTACACCCGGGGCACGATCACTTGGTACAACCGGCAGGTCCTCGTGTCCGGCGAGCACAAGTCGGTCAGCGCGACGAGCTGCCGCGGCACCACCGCGTTCGGCGTCGACTCCAAGAACCACGACGTGGCGGTCAACTTCAGCGACCACGGCGTATGCGGCGCCAGCGCGTCGTTCAGTTTCCCCGTGACCTTCTACGTGGCCGGAGTCGGCGTCGTCCGGATCTGCCTCGACAACGGCACGGAGAGCCCTCCCGTCAAATATCTGAAGTGCGCGCGCTACGGCCGCCCCTGACTCAGAGACCCCCGGGGACGCACGACCTCCGGCGCCGCCGTACCGGCGAAAATGGCGGAACGGGCGGCGAGAACGGAGCAGCCATGGCTGGAGCCTCGTGTGCGCTGCCCGCCGGGTTCGATCACGACCACGGTCACCCCTGTCGTCACCGTGTTCCGGTCGTCGGTCAGACGTGCCTCGGCGGTTGTGCAGATCAGTTGCCGGGCGGCGAGCGGCGGCAGTGGGTCGGTACCCGCGGGCAGACGAAGTGTCACCAGGGCGTCCTGCGTGTTGATGGCCGGAGTAGGTGTACGGGTGAGTGCAGTCGTCAGACCGAGCATCCGGTCCCGGTCGTCAGGGCCGGCGAACAGGAGCCCTATGGCTTGGCGTACGTCGACCGGCTCGGCGATCTCACGGGATACGGGGACCAGGTGTCCGTCGTCGGCGATGAAGTAGAGCAGCACACCGGACCGGAGTCCGCTGGCGGGGTCGCCGGACTGGACGATGCCGGTTGGCGGGATGCCGCAGCCTGACAGCAGCAGAGCCATGGCAAGCAACACACCCCACCTCATGGTCGATCCTCCTCTGCGGATTCCGGCAACGGGAGTTCGACGGTGAAAACGACGCCGCCGTCGGGGTGGTTGGCCGCGCGGATCGTGCCGCCGTGGAGACGCACGTTCTCGGCGGTGATGGCGAGGCCCAGGCCACTGCCTTCCGTCCGGGTGCGAGCGGTGTCGGACTTGTAGAAGCGGTCGAATATGTGCGGCAGGACGGTATCCGGGATCCCGGACCCGTTGTCCAGCACCTCGATGACTGCCCACTGGCGCACACCGTCTGCGGTGGGCCGTTGGCAACCGGATACGGAGAGCCGTACGGGAGGTGCCCCGTGACGCAAGGCGTTCCCGATCAGATTGGCAACGATCACGTCGAGGCGGCGGGGGTCGACTTGCCCCCGCAGCACCCCTGGTGGAGGCATCACTGTGACCACAGAGTCCTGCCAGCCCCTCGACGAAAGGGTGCGCTGGACCGACTCCGCGAGATCGATCTTGTCCAGGTGCAGGGCGGCGGCGCTGGCATCAAAGCGGGTGATCTCCATGAGGTCCTCCACCAGACGTGCGAGGTTGGCGGTCTCGTCACTGATGAGCCGGACCGCGGAGGCGGTGTCCGGGGCAAGTTGGGTGGCGTCCTCGTCGAGGATGTCGGTGACGACGGACATGGCCGCCAGCGGGGTGCGCAGTTCGTGAGAGACATCCGCGGCGAAGCGGCGGGCTTTGGTCTCCATGCGGCGTAGTTCGGCGATGGACTCCTCCAGGGCGGCGGCGGTCTCGTTGAAGGTGTGGGACAAGTCGGCCAGTTCGTCCGAGCCGTGGACGGCGAGGCGGGTGTCGAGCCGGCCCTCGGCGATATGCCGGGTGGCGCGGCGCAGTTCGCGTACGGGTCGCAGCACTCCCCGGGCGGCCAGCAGCGCGACGAGCACGGCCAGGCCCATGGCGGGTACGGTGGCCCGCCCCATGGCAGCGACCAGAGCCTGGACGGAGCCGAGTTCGCCTGTTTGGGGAACCACCAGGAAGACCGTGAGCCCAGAGGCCCTGCGCTCGTTGGCCATGGCGGTGGACATGACCGGCATGCCCACGACCAGGGACGGGCGGCCACCGGTCGTCACCCGCTGGAAGACGGTCGGCGTCTGGGTCGTCGCCGCGGTGCGCAGGGCGGCCGTCAGCTCGTGGAACGGGTCCTGCGGTACTGACGTGGCGCTCTGCCCCCGATAGACGACCAGTACCCGCCACTTCCGCGAGGGATCACCCTGGGCGATCTTGCCCGCGAACGCCGTCAGGTCCTGTCGGCTGGGCGGCAGCACCAGTGACGGTGCGAGGGAGTCGACCCGGTCGCGCAGCAGGCGGATGACACTGTCCTGGCTCTGCTGGAGGATGCCGCTGCGGGCCTGGCGGAACGTCAGGGCCCCGGTGGACAGGGCAGCGACGACAGCCACTAGCCCGAAGGCCACCACAAGTCTGACACGCAGACCGCCCGTGGGCAGGAAGCGGAGAAGTCGTCGCCGGGGGAAGGACGTGCGAGGTGAAAACCGTACCGTCATCAGGTGCGGTTGAACCGGTAGCCGAAGCCCCGGACGGTCTCGACGTAACGCGGCTGCCGCGGGGGCTCGGCCAGCTTGGTCCTCAGCCGTTTGACACAGGCGTCCACCAGCCGTGCATCTCCGTGGTAGCTGTGTTCCCAGACGGTCTCCAGCAGTTGCTGGCGGCTGAACACCCGACCGGGAGAGGCGGACAGGGTCAGCAGCAGCCGTAGTTCGGACGGAGCCAGCGGGACCGTAGCGCCCCTGCAGGTGACGGTGAGCCCCGCGCGGTCGATGCGGAGCTCACCGTACGTCTCGGCCGACGGGATGGCTCCGTCAGAGGCCTGTCCTTGCTCGACGCGGCGAAGCACGGAACGGATCCTGGCCTCCAAAACCCGTGCCTGGACGGGTTTGACCACGTAGTCGTCCGCTCCGCTTTCGAGCCCGAGCACGATGTCCACGTCGTCGCCCCTGGCGGTCACCATGATGATCGGCACCTGGCTCTCCGCGCGAATCCGGCGACACACCTCCAGCCCGCTTATGCCGGGCAGCATCAGATCGAGCACCACGACGTCCGGCAGGAAGGCCGGCAGCCGACGCAGCCCCTCTTCACCGGTCTCAGCCGCCGCAACATCGTGCCCCTGGTGGCGCAGTGCCAGACAGGTGCCTTCACGGACAGCGGGGTCGTCTTCGATGAGGAGGACACAAGGCATGCGCTCAGTATCAGCGGTGGCCCTCGGTCCGCCGCATCACTGTTACACGATGATCACATGATCGAGGCTGCTGCAGTTCAGTCACATTCCCGACCTTTCTCGATCGTATTGTTCGGCATCTCTGATCGGACATGAGTGCATCGATCAGACCTTGAGCCTTTTCCAACCGCGTTCTTGTGGTGGCCAGTTGGTCTGACAGCGCAGTGTCAGCCGGTCGGAAGACCCGCTTGACGGTGTGCCGTTGCTGGCGCGGCGCATGCAGGTCATCCCGTACGATCCCGTCGACCGTCGCCTTGAACGGATACAGGCGAGAGATCCGGGGCGGAAGCTGCTGGCGCGGCGCCGGCCACACCGGCTCCAACGCGAGAGCCACCGTCCTGCGGGCCGCCCCTGCACTTCACCGACAAGACCCTGCTGAACAGCTCTTCGGTTCGAGCGTCATGGCGGATCGCCGCGTACAACTCGACCTCCGAAAAGGGCACTTGAGCCACCCATCGCGAGTTCGTTCGTTGCCTACTCGTCACAACACGAGCTCATGGCCATCATCTGGAACGCCCAGCCTGAGCTGCCATGCATTCGGTACGAAACCAGGAATCCGCCCCGCGCAATGACAGCAGTACAGCGTCCGACCACTATGACGGTCTGCACCGGGCCCCTCCAGGCAGTGGCCGCCATCGCCCCTCCCGCCGTCGAGGCCGCCCGCGCAGCCGAGGCCGGACCTACCTCATCGGCGCGCTGGTGACCGTCGGTCTGCTCGGCTCCGTCGTGTACTACCAGGCGGGCGCACGAAGCGACGCGTTGAGCGCTACGCCGCGTCCGCGGAGCACGGTGAACATCACTCACATCCCAACGCTCAAGCCCGCCCGGACGCCGGGCCCCAAGCCGACCCCGACCGCGACCAAGATCGACGTCCCCGCGACGGGTCCTGGCACATTTGTCACTGCGAGGGCCAGCGGCTCGAAAGTCGGGCGGGGTGCAAAGCTGCTCCGGTACACGGTGCAGGTCGAGACCGGAATCGACATCTCGGCGGCCCAAGCGGCGAACGAGATCGCTGACATACTCGCCGCTCGCCGGGGCTGGACCCGGAACGGTGTTGCGTCGTTCCAGCTGGTGGGGGCGGGAGAGCCCTACGACCTCAAGGTGATGATCGCGACGCCGGGAACGGCGGATGCCCTGTGCTGGACGGGCATACAGCAGGACACTCACGGCGAATACAACTGCGAGGTACCCGGCGGGGTGGTGGTGAATCTCAGACGCTGGGTCGGCGGCTCGCCGACGTTCGATGGCCCGATCCATGATTACCGGACCCTGATCGTCAACCACGAGATGGGGCACTTCCTGGGCTACACGCACGAGACATGCGCGGGCCCCGGACAACTGGCCCCCGTGATGATGCAGCAGATCAAGGGCCTGGTCGGGTGCAAGGCCAACGCCTGGCCCTACGACGAGAACGGCCACCTCATCACCGGGCCGCCCGCCCCGTAGCAGGCCCTCCGACGATGCACACGGAGCCGTACTCGGTGCCG
The DNA here is from genome assembly GCF_036226385.1 of Streptomyces sp. NBC_01261. Classification (NCBI taxonomy): domain Bacteria; kingdom Bacillati; phylum Actinomycetota; class Actinomycetes; order Kitasatosporales; family Streptomycetaceae; genus Streptomyces; species Streptomyces sp. NBC_01261. Next base: position 11,280,850 of record NZ_CP108463.1, on the reverse strand, counting down.
CACCATTCCACGTTCCCGCCGCAGTATTCTCAATCCGACCGTGGGAGTGTGCCGCTTCCGCTGCCGATGGCTTGCGGCTCCGAGGCGCTTCCCTCGGCAGGCTGTGGGACCGCCGCTGGGCCGTCGGGGCAACTCGGCATTCCGGACGCCAGCAGGATGAGGTCCTCGTCCTCACCGGCGAAGAGGCAGCCATGCGTTGGCTCCGCTTGCGATACTCAGCCTCCCGGTCGGACACGTGGCTGACGTACGGCGAGCAGAAACATCACGTCCACCTCAGCCACGCCTTCACCACCCTCATGGACACCCGCCGCGCGTTCGAGAGCCAGCAGCGGGCGCTGGAGCTGTCCGCGCCCACCAGCAGCATGACCCGGACCCTGCTCAACATCGACGCCGCCGCCTGCTTCCACCACAACGGCGACACCGAGCAGGCCTGCCACCGCGCAGTCGCGACACTGGCCGCATTGCCGGACGGCTAGCGCACCGGTCTGGTCCGCCGCCGCGCCCTGGACCCGTACGAAGCGATCCCCGCCGAACACCACCGCGAGCGCGCCGTACGGGAACTACGCGACGTCGTGGCCGGCTGACGACTACGGCTCCCACAGTGGGAGGGCAGGCCCGGTCCCCTCGCAGTGGAAGCACCGGCCGCCACCTGATGTGTTGCAGCCGCCGATGGTGCCAGCGGCGTTCTGGAAGAGCCGGGTGAGGCCGATGGTGTGCTCCGCGTGGATCGGAAGTTCCTGTCGTCTGCCGAGCGTGACGTCCAGCGCAACGTCAGGGCGGGCGAAGTGGGTGCAGGTAAGGCCGGCGGTCAGGGTGCGGAGCGTCGCGTGCAGTTCGCCCATCGTCTCCGCGCCGGACAGATGGACGCGGGCCGCGAGGATGGTGTCGGTGGCTGCGGTGAAGGGCAGCAGCCCGGCTGGCCGGGCGAGCGGTCCGGCCCACGGGGTCGGGGTGCGTGTGCTGGAGCCGGACCAGGGCGTGCCACAGGCTGCCCGGCAGGTCCGGGGCGGGTTCTTCTTCTCTGCTGCGTTTCATGAGCCCTGTCTACGGTCCGGCACAGACGTGCGGCCGTGTTCGGCCTCTTCTGTCCCGGGCGGTGGCGTCCCGACTTCGAGAGCTGCCCCGCCGGGCGGGCGGCCACGACCGGCCGGCCGTCCTTCGCTTCCTCAAGGAAGAGGGCGGCGAGTGTGCGCGGCCGGTCGGGCAAGCCGCCGTTCCCGGGCGGCTTGCCCGGCCCTGTCAGCGGCCTGCCGGTTCGGGGTATCGCTGACGGCGCCGGTCCGGGCCGTCGACGCCGATCTCGTACCAGGGCTCGCCGCGCTGGAGCCGGGGCAGGCTGTTCACCCAGACCGCGATGGCGATGCCCTGACGTCGGCGGTGAGCGCCAGGCGCGGTTGTCGAGCAGGTGCTCCTCCTTGCCCGCAAGGACGACGTGCAGCCGCGGGAAGCGTTCCGAGCGGGTGTAGCGGTGGCACTGCCAGAACGGGAACGTGCGGCCGATGGTGCCGCGGGCTCCCTCCCAGACGCGGCGCCCGGCGTAGCGCTCGTGGTCTCAGACCTCCTTCGCGAGGCGGGCCTGGGACATGGGGCCGTTGTCGAGTTCGAAGAGGCGGACCTCGCTGGTCGGAGTGGGCTGGGCGAGGACGGCCTCGGTGTTGAAGCTCAGGCCGATCTCCTTTGATGGCGTGGTTCACCTCCACTTGCCAGTCGGTCAGGGAGCGCCGGTTGCCGTAGGCGAGGATCGTGTCGGTCACCGCGACGCCGTGCGGGCCGAACCCGGCGCGAACGGCCTTCGCTCCGGTGCCGACCTTCGGGCGGGACGGCAACTCATTGCCGTCGGCCAGAGCCTTCTGCCCCGCCGGAGCCAGGTTCCAGATCGGGTGCTTGCCGTCCTTGCCGTTCATCTCCGCGAGTCCGAGCTCCGCCAGTTTCGACATCGCTCTGCGCACGTACGACCGGCCGTCCTTGTCCTCTGCCGTGATCACCTGAGCCATCTGCTGCACCGTGGCTATCCGCACGCACCCCAGCATCCCCAGCGCGTCGGCCCGAACCTTCACGACCGCAGGAGTGGACTTCTTCCCCTTCGCTGAGTCTTCAGGGGAAGGGAGAGAGGTGTCGGCGTGCCGACGGAGATCCTGGCGGGCGGTGTGAGCTGCGGTGATGGGAACGACGTTGGAATCGTTCGCGGCACTGGACGCGGTACTGCTTTCCGGGCCGCGTCCAGTGCGCTCAGCACCCCCTGTCGAGGTGGGGCGCGGCTCCGGTCCGGGCTGCCGGGCGCTGCTGGTGTACGTCACGGTGGAACTCCTCATCAGGTGCGCTGCTCTCCCGACAGAGATCCGCTGTCCCCTCATAAAGGTCCGGATGATCATGCTCGTGTGACATTCCATCGGACGCTTTTACCCAGCCGTGATCATCAGGCGGGCGCGGTACTGATCTCTCGCAGCGAAGGTTGAGCGTTGTCATCGAAGGTTGGTGGACGCTAGGTTTCTCACCGAAGGTTGAGTGATCGTTTAGGGCTGACTGTCTGGGGAGACGGTGGGGGAACCGATACGCGCGTACGGCGATCCTGCGTTGAGTGCCTTTGACCTGGACTTCTTCGACAGCGGCCGGCGTCGTCGCACCTCGTTGGGCACCGGGTGGGATGTCCGGTTCGAGGACGTAGCGCCCGTACGCGGGTTCCGGTGGAACAAGGGTGGCCGCAGTTTCGCGGGCTGGTACTACGCGGTGACCACGGGCGGTCATGTGGGCTACGAGTCGTGGCTGGAGCGGGACCGGCTGATTCTGCTGGACTTCGCCCCGGACGTGGTGGGGATCGCCTCGCAGCCGTTCTGGCTCCACTGGCGCGAGGCGGAAGTGAAGCGGCGGCACGCGCCCGACTACTTCGTACGGCTGGCCGACGGCGGCGCCCGCGTGGTCGATGTCCGTGCCGAGGACGATCTCGATGAGCGGACCGCGGATGCGTTCGCCGCGACCGAACGGGCCTGTTCAGCAGTGGGCTGGGAGTTCGCGCACGTCGGTGTTCCGGATGCGGTGGTCATGGCGAACTTGCGGTGGCTGGCCCGCTATCGGCATGGGCGGTGCGGCCGTGAGATCGATGTCGCCGAGCATCTGGTGGAGATTTTCCGGCAGCCTCAGGGGCTGCGGGCAGGGGCCGAAAAAGCCGGGGACGTTCTGCGTGTCCTGCCCGTCCTGTTCCACCTGCTCTGGACGGGGGCCCTCCGCGCTGACCTTGGTGGTGCTCTGCTGAGTAGTGGCACGGTGGTCCACACGTCTGAAGGTTCTGTCGTCGGGCTGCAGCGGAGAGGCCGGGACCACGGCCTGCTGCCGAGGGCGGGCACACGCGGTGAAGGGAGCCAGATGCGCAGGCTGTCGAGGCCGGCAACGGTCGGGGTGGGCGATCGGGTGCGGTTCACCGGTCAGGTCCGGGCGGTGCTCGCGGTGTCAGCCCATGCGGTGACGCTGGCCGATGAGAGCGACTCGCCGCTGGCCGTGCCGCTGGCCGTGCTGCTGGGTGGTGAGAACTTCGAGGTGCTCAACAGCCCCGCGCGGTTGCCGCTGCCGCCGGTGTCACTGCTGGAGGCACTTCCGGTCCACGCGCGGGAGAAGGCTCTGTGGTGGGAGGGCCACATCCTGGAGGTCCTGCACGGCGCCGATCCGAATGCGGACGAGGATGCCGGACCGCGGCCTGAGTACGATCCGGCCCGTCATTCGCTCACCGCGCGGGAGCGGGCGAAGGCGGCCGAGCTGACTGCCGCGGGCTACCGGGTCAGCGTGAGTACGGTCGGCAACTTCCGCCGCCGCTACCAGGTCGAAGGGCTCCTGGGGCTCGCCGACCGTCGGCCGGTGCGCAAGAAGCCGCAGTTCGGGGCGGTCGCCGACGTGGTGGTGGAGGCCATGCGGCAAGCGATCAAGGAGGGAGTCGACGACTCCACCCGCACCGGGACCTACCTCATCTGGCGGACAGGCGAGATCCTGCGGGAGCACGGCGAGACGGTGGAACTGCCCTCGCAGTCGACGCTCTACCGGCTGCTGGCCAAGCTGACCTACGGCAAGCCCGTCTCCGCGACAGCCCGAAACCGCCGCTCACGCGCCCACGGGGCGAAGACGCCGTTCGGTCAGTGGACGGTGTTCGCGCCGGGCGAGGTGGTGCAGATCGACTCCACCCCGCTGGATGTTCTGGTGCGCCTGGACGACGGGGTGGTGGGCAAGGTCGAGCTCACCGGCATGATCGACGTCGCGACCAGGACGGTGCCGGCGGCGGTGCTGCGGCCCACCACGAAGTCGGTCGACGCGAGCGTGCTGCTGGCCCGCGCGCTCACGCCCGAGGTGATGCGGCCGAACTGGGTGGATGCCCTGCGGATGTCTCGGTCGGTGCTGCCCTACCGTCGGCTGCTGGATATCGACGAGCGCCTTGAGCACGCGGCGGCGAAGCCGGTGATCGTGCCGGAGATGATCGTCTGTGACCACGGGAAAGTGTTCGTCTCCCGGAACTTCAGGGCGTCCTGCCGCTTTCTGGAGATCGACTTCCAGCCCACGCACAAGGCGTCCCCGTTCCAGAAGGGACACGTGGAGAAGATGCTGGACTCCGTCGGCACGCTCTTCGCGCAGTTCGTCGCCGGCTTCACCGGCCGCAGCACCGACCACCGCGGCCGCCATCTGGACAAGCAGCCCCTGTGGTCCCTGCCGGAGTTGCAGGAGCTTCTCGACGAATGGCTTGTCGCGAAGTGGCAAAATCGCGAACACGACGGCCTGCGCGACCCGTTGCTCCCGGGCCGCTCGTTCACGCCGAACGAGAAGTACGCCGCCCTGGTCGAAGCATGCGGCTACGTCCCGGTCGCGCTCAGCGCCGAGGACTACATCGAACTGCTGCCGTCGGCCTGGCGGGCAGTGAACGACTACGGCATCAGGATCAAGCGCCGCACCTACGACGGCCCGGGCCTGATCCGCCGCCAGCACTCCGGAGTCACGGAGAAGAAGGGCTTGTGGGAGGTCCACCACGACCCCTACGACATCTCCCGGATCTGGGTACGCAATCACCACGGCCAGGGCGAGTGGATCGAAGCGACCTGGAAGCACCTGCGTCACACCCCGGTTCCGTTCGGGGAACTGGCCTGGGACCATGCCGCACGCGGCCTGCCCGAGGGCACTGAGGCGGAGATCGCGGAGGCGGCCGCTGCCCTGCTGACCCGCGCACACGCCGGCCCCCAGGACACGAAGGCGAAGAAGCGTACTCGCCGGGACAAGACGGTGGCTGCCCGCACCAAGGCGACCTCGCCGGTCCCGCTCCCGCCACCGGTCCCGCATCCCGCGCCGGAACCTGAGCGAGCGGAGGAGGAAGAACCGCTCGCCAAGGTGATCCCGCTGGGCCTGTTCGATCCGCTCGCCGACCCCTGGAAGACCTGATGACACAGCCGCACAGCCTGCTCAACCCGTCGGCAGACGGCCCGCAGGAGCCGGACCAGCATCTGACGGCCCTCGCGGGCTGGCGGGCCTTCGCCGCGGCCCAGCCCGACATACCCGGGCTGCTGAGTGACGCCGCATACGCCAAGCTCACGCCGGCCGAGCGGACCCGCTACGACGAGGACCGGATCGACCACCACACCCGGCTGCTGGTGGTGGCGACCTCGACCGTTCAGCACACGGTCACCTGCGGGCGCCGTCTGGTGCTGCTGAACCGGCACGCGGTCAGCGCCCGCCGCGGGCTGATCGTCTCCGGCCCGGCCGGCACCGGCAAGACCACCGCGATCACCCAGCTCGGGCGCGCGCACGAACTCCTGGACCGGGCCCGCCATCCCGGCGTCAGCGACCGCATCCCGGTCGTCTACATCACCGTTCCGCCCGCCGCCACACCGCGCATGGTGACGGTGGAGTTCGCACGCTTCCTCGGCCTGCCCGCCCGCTCGAAGTCGAACATCACCGACATCCTGGAGTCGGTCTGCGGCGTGTTGATCGACGCCCGAGTCGGCCTGGTCCTCGTCGACGAGCTCCACAACATCTCGCTGACGACCAGGTCCGGCGCCGAGGTCGCCGACACGCTGAAGTACTTCTCCGAGCGCATCCCCGCGACGTTCGTCTATGCCGGGATCAACGTCGAACGCGACCTGTTCACCGGCACCCGCGGACAGCAGATCGCCGGACGCTTCACCCTGATTCCCACGGCCCCGCTGCCCTACAACAGCGAGTGGCAGGGACTGGTCGCCACCCTGGAGAACTCCCTGCGACTGCACGCGCACAAGCCTGGCAGCCTCACCGGCCTGGACCGCTACCTCCACGACCGCACCGGCGGCATGATCGGCTCGCTCTCGCACCTGATCCGCGGCGCCGCCCTGGACGCGATCCTCACCGGCAGCGAGGAGATCACCGAGCAGAGCCTTCAGGCGATCCCGCTCGATCACAGCTCCGACTCCCGCTGACCGCCGAGCGGGAAGGGACAGCCACCGCACGATGCCAACCTCGAACATGAGCCCGAAGCGAGCTCCCCTGCCCATGCAGGTCAGGCCGAACCTCGGTGAAGGGATCGCCTCCTACATACAGCGCTTGGCCCAGGCCAACCACCTGTCGCCAGACGAGCTCACCGCCGTCCTCCGCCCTCACGGCCGAACGCCGGACCTGCACGTGCTCGCTCAGCTCACGAACCGCCCCGTTGACGACCTGCGACGCGCTCTCCCCGACGCACCAGGACGCGTCAACACCGACCCGAACCGGAAAGGACCATTCCCGCAGCGGGTCGACCGCGAACTCCCAGGCCTCAACGACCGGGTCGATCTCCTCCTCGCGCTCGGAGACGCACTCCACGACGGCGTCCATAGAAACGTCCTACGTCACCGCTTCCCCCGGCTGACACGCCACCACATCCACCTCGCGCTCCAGCATCAACCACGACAGCGTCGGCCAGACCACCTGAAATGACCATGTCCCGCTCGCCCGCCCCGCTCCCCAGGCAGATCCGACCGGTTGCCGGCGAAGGACTCACGTCCTTCATCGAGCGTCTCGCCGCCGCCAACTACGTCAGAGCCTCATATTTGCGCCGCTACCTAGTCGATCCGCCCTGGTCATGGAGCGGTTCACCCAGCTGGGAACGGCTGGCCGCGGTGGTCGGCCGAGACCCCTCCTCCCTCAAGGAGATCCTTCTGGGCAGGCGGTGCATCGAATGCGGGGCCGTCACGTTCCAGCCTCACGGCGGCAGCCCACGGCAGACCTGCTCTCAGGCATGCCGGCAGGCGGCATACAGAAGACGGAACCCGAAACCGCAGAAGGAGGAAAGGCACGCGGCCTGCCAAGGTTGCGGCGAGAAGCTGACCTTCGTCGCCCGCGGGGCACCGCGCAGCTGGTGCTCGGTCTCCTGCCGCCAAGTCGCAGAGCGTCAGCGCCGACGCGACAGGGCGGAGGCCAGCCGCACCCCGAATCTGACCTGCGGCGTCTGCGACGCCCCGCTCGAACCCGGCCGACGACGATGGTGCTCGGACCGCTGCTGCCACATCGCCTACCTCCGGCGCCGAGCGGACGGGTCCATTTCACCCCGACAACAGCCGACAGCCTGCACTGAATGTGCTGGGCCCCTGGAACCGGGACGCAAGAATCAAATACGCCTGACGTGCTCAGCCCTCTGCCACAGCAGACGTTCCAACCGGCTCAAGAAGGAACGGACCAGTCGGGAAAAATCACTCAACCTTCGCTGAGAACCGCACAACCCACTTCGACAGGTCATCAATCCTTTCGCGGAGACCACTCAAGTCGACATCTTGCTGGATTCGGGCGAGTTGGCGGTTGCCGACGGGATCACGAAGAAGGCCAGTGCTGCGAGGGCCGCCACGCTCGCTGCGAGTGCCAACGTGCCTGGAAGAGACCAAGTCGCGACTGGTCCGGCAACTGCTGCCCCCAGGGCGAATCCGGTGATCTTCAGGCTGGCGCCGGTGGTGAATATCTGGCCTCGCAGGTGATCTGGGGCCTCCCGGTGGCGGACTGCGAACAAGGCGGCCAGTTGGGGTCCTTCCCCTATCCCCACGATGAGTACGGCCACGATGAGTACGACTGGTTGACCCCACGCGGCCAACGCCAGCGCGGCAGCCTGGACAAGGGCACTGGCCCAGATGATCGTGTCGGGGGCGACTGCACGCGGGAACCCAGCGAGTACGACGTTGGCCACCAAAGCTGCGATCGCCACGCAGGAGAGCAGCACCGCGCCGCGGCTGGCCCCGCCCAGAACACGTTCGCCGAGGAGCGGGATGCATGCCATCAGCATTCCCTGGGCGATGCAGGAGACGGTCGAGGTGAGAGTGGCTCGGGCCAAGGAGGGTCTTCCGAGGATGACCCGTACTCCGGCAATAAGGTCGCTGGTCACCGAAGTTGCCTGCACTCCCAGCACTCGGCCGGGACGGGCGGGCAGCATCCACGCGGCGGGCAGCGCCAAGGCGATGAGCACCGCAGAGACCACCACGGCCATCGGGGCGCCCAGTGCCTCTGCCACGCCGCCAGCGAGAGCCGGACCGGCCAGACTCGCCAGATTGAACGTCATGGCATCGAGCGCATTCGCCCGGGGCAGTTGGCCACCCAGCACCACACGCGGAAGTTGGGCCGTCCATCCCCCCGACAGGGCCGGCCCCAGCAGCCCTGTCACCGCTGCGATCAAGATCGTGACAGCGAACGGCCATCGGTCGAGTCCCCCAAGAACCATCCCCAGCCCCACCGAATACAGGACGAGGGCCCCAGCCAGCAGGCGTCCCGGCCGATCCGTTCTGTCGAGGAGCGCCCCGAGTATCGGCCCCCCTACCGCGGCAGAGATCGTGATGGCCGCGAGTAGCGACGACGCGGCGATGGTCGATCCGGTCAAAGCAAATGCTGTCAGCATCAGCGCTGGTCCTGACATCTCGTCCCCGGCACGGGCTGCCACCGCGCCGACGAGATAGAACCGGAGTGAGTAACGCTTTCCCATCGACAGGACGTTACGGAGGTAACTCAAACCTTCGCAAGATGCGTTACATTCCACAGGTGTCATTCCACAGCGACGATTGGTCCACCCGGCACTCCGTGCTGACCACAGCCCAGCGCACCGCCGCCCTGATCAACGCTCTGGCTGACGGCTGCCCCGACCCGGCTGACGTCGCCGACGTGCTCCGCTCATACGGTGAGACCGACCCCGTCGACCTCACCACCCGCGATATCGCAGAGATGCAGGCAGCTGCCTCCCTGCTGCGGCCAGTCTTCGCCGCCGAGCACGCCGATGACGCCGCGGCCACCCTCAACCGGCTCTTGACGGACCACACCGGACCGCTCCGCCTGACCTCACACAGCGGCAGCACTCCCTGGCACCCCCACCTCGACCGCGAGGACAACGCCCCCTGGAACGAGTGGCTCCTCGCCTCGTCCTGCATGGCCCTGACCGTTCTCGTCTGGGACCGCCAACGTCCGCCCGGCAGGATCTGCGCATCCCCCACCTGCCAGAACGTCTTCATCACCCAGGGCAGCGGCCCGGAGCGTCGCTACTGCTCCCGCCGATGCGCGACCCGCGAACGAGTCGCAGCCCATCGACGGTCCCGCTCTGCCGAGCAGCCGAGCGATGCCAAATAGGGCGTCAAAGCCCAGTGCAACATCGCTCAACCTTCGATGAGAATCACTCAACCTTCACTGCGACAGGTCAGGTACAGAGCTCGGTGACGATCGTGAACGAGGTCGTCACCATCGGCACTGCCATGGCCGGGGGCATCACCGCGTGCGTGGTCTGGCCGTGCGCCATGCCGTTGCGGATCTGCCGGCCGTAGTCGAGGTATTCGGCCTGCCGGGCCGTCAGGATCCCATCATCGGCCCCCTGCTTGATGAGCTGGTAAAGCGGCTTCTTGCCCGCGTCCGGAATGCGGTCGCGCAGCACGATCTCCACCGCGATCAGGGAGTGCATGACCGCCACAGTGGAGAACTCGTAGCAGTAGTACGACTGGCGCAGCAGCTCGCGCGCCGTACGCAGGACCGTCACCGCGGCCTCGGGCACACCGTCGGGCACGACCAGGTCCTCAACAAATTCGTGCATGTCGGCATAGCTGTCAACGAAGAGGTGGGCGCGTTCGTCCGGGACCGGGAACGGCAGCCGCTGCGTGGTCATCCCCGCAGTCTCCCAGCGGCGCGCCCCGGGTGGCAGCGGCTTTTCCGCGGGACGTCGCGCAGCGTGGCGGGACGGAGACTCCTCCCTGCTGGAATGGGACGGAATGTCGCACGTAGCGGAGCTGGACAAGGGGGTAACGCGAGCGGTGGCCCGGTGCCTCATCGCAACGCGAACGCCGTAGCCCGACCTGAGCCGACCGGCTTGCGGGAAGACCGGCCTCCTCCCCCTTACGGCACCCCGCGGACGGATGCCGCTGGCCCTGCCTCCCGGTGATGCGCGGCAGGAGCTTCACTTCGCCACGGACCCGGCTTGTGCCCGCACCGCAACACCGTCAGGTGGCTGCGAGGAGGATGGCGGTGTAGTGCGCGGCGAAGGCGGCGATGGTCAGGGCGTGGAAGACTTCGTGGAAGCCGAACCAGGCCGGTGAGGGGTCCGGGCGCTTGAGTCCGTAGACGACTGCTCCTGCGGTGTAGAGAAGACCGCCGGCTACGACGAGTACGACGACTGCGGTGCCGCCGGCGTGGGCGAAGTCGGGCAGGTTGAAGACGGCCACCCAGCCCAGCGCGATGTAGCAGGGGGTGTACAGCCACCGGGGAGCCTCGATCCACACGGTGCGGAAGGCGATCCCGGCCAGCGCGCCCGCCCATACCACTGCCAGCAGCACCCGCTGGTGGCCTTCGGGCAGCAGCAGTACCGTCAAGGGGGTGTACGTGCCCGCGATGATCAGAAAGATGTTCGCGTGGTCCAGCCGCCGCAGGATCGCCTCCCCGCGGGGGCCCCACGTTCCGCGGTGGTAGACCGCGCTGGTGCCGAACAGCAGGCAGGCCGACACCGCGTACACGGCGCACGCCGTCACTGCCGCGCCTGTGCGCGAAACGGCGATCAGCACGATCCCGCCCACCAGCGCGAGGGGGAACACCCCGGCGTGCAGCCAGCCGCGCAGCCGCGGCTTCAGCGCAGCCGCGGTGCGCTTTACTCCGGCTTCCAGGCCGTCGGCTACCTGCCCGGCAGCCGACCGGCCAACCACGCCTGCACGGACATCGGTCGAGGGGGTGCTCGGGTTGCCGGGACCAGGCTCCAACTCCCGTCCCCGCACCGGCGACTGGGCATCTTCGGCGATCATGCACTCATATTCTTGAAGTCGGCGGAAGAGGGCGGGCCGGACGCGCCGGCCGGGTGTGGGGTTGCAGCACGGCGGTATTCGGCGTTGATGCGCTGGGCTTCTTCGAGCTGGTCTTCGAGGACGATGATGCGGCAGGCGGCCTCGACGGAAGTGCCGTGGTCGACGAGTTCCCGGGCGCGGGCGGCGATGCGCAGCTGGTAGCGGGAGTAGCGGCGGTGGCCGCCCTCGGAGCGGAGCGGGGTGATCAGGCGCGCTTCGCCGATGGCACGCAAGAAACCCTGGGTGGTGCCGAGCAGCTCGGCGGCCCGGCCCATCGTGTAGGCGGGGTAGTCCTCGTCGTCGATACGGCCGAACGAGTCGTCTGCTGTCATCTGCACCTCTCCATGGAACGCGTGGAGGGGCCCTGGTGCTCGTCGCACCAGGGCCCCGAAGGAACTGCTACACCATCTGCCGGCCCTCGTACTGCGCCGGCCCTCTGTTTCCGCAGCCCCGACCTGAATGGTGTCGGGGGTGCTGGGATCGCGGTTGCTTGACCGGAGACCACCTCACTATCGATGTCCTGCGGTACCCGGGTTCAAGATGTCGGCCCGGGCGATCCTGATGGCGCTCGGCTCCTCCGTTCTTCCCTCTGGGATCAACTGCTTACAAGTGGGGTACTGCGCACTGCTGGTGATACGTACCGCTGATGATGCGAACTACTCAGCGGCCTGTGACGGCGCCGCTCTCCGGCAGCCAGCCCCGTCGCCCGTCCTGCGTCTGCCCTGGCTTGGAACCCCACTGCCGAACCTCCCGGTGCGCGCGTCCGCAGCCGACGCCTTCACCGAGGTACCGCTCAATTACTTCACTGCTGAGTCCTGCGAACTGCTCTTACGGGTACTGCACTTGCATGTACTGCCACCCGGCAGTTCGTGTCTGCCAGGCCCTGCTGTCTCTCTGAGCTACGAGAGAACCATAACCACGCCCCAAGGCCAATGTCTACTCCAACAAACATAGATTCTTTGAGTGTGCGGATCCGAGTAACCGGGTCCGGGCAGGGTTGAGCGCCGAGCGCACAGTCCTTCGTTCTTGTCCGCCGTCGCCGAGGCGCGCCAGACGGCACGGCTCTGTTCTTCGTACAGCTACCGCCAGGTGGCGTGTAGCACTCAGCAACTACTTGGGGTTGCGGTCTCGCCGCTGAAGGGCGGCGAAGACGGCGTGTGCCGTCTCGGCGCCTTCGGAGAACGCCTTGGCCTTCTCGTGCTCGGCGAGAGCGGCCCCGGACTCGGTTTCGCCGGCAGGGTCGGGCGCTACCGCCATCCGCTGCCGGTCGGCTGCGCGCTACAGCCCCTGCACGCCTCGGCGGCGGGCGCGGATGCCCGCGCGGCGCGGTTTCGTCTTCGGTGGTCGATGCGGTGGTGCTCCGTCCGCCGGGAGCTACAGGCGGGCTCGGGCGGGGCGTCCGTACGCACCGCCCGAGCAGCACGGTGACTATTCAGGCAGCGGGAGGTGCCCGATCACCTTCTGGCCGACGAACGCGGACGTCCGCAGGGCGTGGTAGGCGTAGTCACGCATGGCGTCCTCGTAGGCGGCGATTGCGGCGAGGAGTGGTTTGTCGCCCTGGGAGACGGCGAGCAACTGGTCGCCCAGGGTGTGTGCGTCGCGCAGTGCGGTGTTGGCGCCGATGCCCAGGGCGGGGCTCATGGCGTGGACCGCGTCGCCCATGACGGTGATGTTGGAGGGTTCCCAGGCGTCGACAGGCACGCAACTGCGGCACTTGAGGGCCTGGACTGTGGCGGTGTCCCACAGGCGGACGGTGTCGACCAGGGCGGGGTGCCAGGTGGCGACGCGCTGGAGGACGTGCGCCTTGAGCGTATCGGGGCCGGCGGTGAACAGTTCGTCGTCGGGGAGCATGTGGTCGGGGAGGGAGTTGAAGATGCTCAGCGCGTAGTCGGCGGTGGCCTCGCGCAGGAAACCGGGGTCCTGCTCGGCGATCAGCGGCGAGGTGGGGTCGGTGCGCTCCAGTGGGCCGAGGGTCAGCCCGGTGAAGTCGGCGGCGTAGGCCAGGGAGAAGGCGTTGAACAACTCGGCGGGCAGCTTGGCCTTGGCCTCGTCGGTGAGGTGGATTTTTGCGGCGATGTGCCGGGAGCCGAGGTCGGCGACCTGGACCTGGGGCAGGCGCTGGGCGCGGACAGCGGAGTTGATGCCGTCCGCGGCGATGAGGACGTCGGCCTCGACCGTGGCACCGTCCTCCAGCAGGACGGTGGTCGTCGAGTCGGGGTGGGTGCGGTAGCCGGTGACCCGGGAGCCGAAGTGCACGGCCTTCTCCAGGCCGAGATAGAGGATGCGGCGCAGGGTCGAGCGGCACACCACCAGGTGTTCGGGGATGCCGGTGGGCACGCCGGTGCCCTCGGTGGCCGACCTGTCGCGGCCGGGGCGGAGGTTGAGCTGCTCGTCGAACAGGAGCATGTCCTCGCTCGGCATGCCGCAGGTCGCCAGGAACAGCTCCCACAGGCGCGGTTCCAGCGCCGTGTGCAGCGCGGAGGTGCCGGTGGAGTTGATGTGGATCCGGTACCCGGCCTCGCGTGCCGCGATATCGGCGTCGCGCTCGTAGACGGCCACGTCCAGGCCGTTCCGGTTCAGTTGGTGGGCCAGTGTCAGCCCGGCGAGTCCGCCGCCGGCGATGACAATACGCATTCCAGACACAGTACTCCCAGTGCAGAGTTCTTCTCGTACTCGGAGCACACCAGGACTCCCCTCAATGGGGAGGACGTTGACGCAGAGCGGGAAACACGTGCCCTGTGGTCCGGACTACCAACCGGAAAGCAATTTCGTGTGCCTTTAGAGGGTACACCGAAATCCCGCCGTCAGCAGCATGCCAGTCCTCTGATGTGCTGTTCTTCACCGATCGATGCCCTCCGGCCATTTCCGGGAAAAATAGCGAGTCCGGCCTTGACGAACGGGTGGAAGCCTGGTCAGGGGCGGGGATTTGACGATCTCAGAAAATTCTGCTCACTCATCCGATTGTTTTCTCGATACACATTAGCGAGAGGAGAAAATGGCTGCCCTTGCCGGGTCCGGTAACGGCGAGAAAGAAAGTCCGACTGCTCTGGAACTCTGCTCGCCGGGTTCGTCGGACCCCACCGGGCAGGCCACCAGGTGTCGCGCCGGGCTGCGACTGTCTCCCCTCGCGGCATGCGCGGGCCGGGCAGCGTCGCCCGGAAGGACAGGTCGAGACCGAGGCGGGTGCTCATGTCCAGCTCAAACCGGACGTACGTCTCCTTGTCTGGACACCTTCGAGTGCCGCCTGAACCGGCGCCACGGCGATCCAGGTGCGAGGTCCGTTGGGCCACCTGAGTGCAGGAACCGGGAGGCCGGTGTGCGGGTGGTCAAAGAACGTGATGCCGGCGTCGTACGACGATTCCGGTTGGTCAACGGCTACGGCGAACAGGTCACGGAGGCGTGCCGGTGCCTGGAGCATCTGGCCGACCGGGGTTCCTCACCACACACGATCTGTGCGTACGCGTACCACCTGCGGCGCCGTTCACCTTCCTCGCTGCTGGGGGCATGGACTGGTGCGAGTTCCGGGGCACGGACAGGCAGGTTGCAGCCGGGCTTGTTTACGAGAGCTTTCAGCGGCCAGACGGGGTTGCGTAAGACGTTTCCACCGAAGAGGGAGTGATCGGCTGTGTCTGGTGAGCAGAAGGCCGAGGCGAAGACCGAACAGGCCAAGGGCAAGCTGAAGGAGACCGCCGGCCGCGTGACGGGCAACGAGGACCTGACCGCCGAGGGGCGCGCGGAGCAGGCCACGGGTGACGCGCGTGAGGCCAAGGAGAAGGTCAAGGACGTCTTCAAGGACTGATCACCGCGCGTGAAGGCCGGGACCGCAGGGGCGATCCCGGCCTTCACGCATGTCCGGCCGCCGCCGGCCGGGGTCAGGCGGCAGCGCGCTGGGGCCGGCGCAGTTCGGCCTGGCCGAAGAGGAGTGCGTAGCCGGTGGGGAGCCGGTGGAGGATGCGAGTGATCAGGTGGGGGCCGGCGTGGGCTGTGACGGCGGCGAAAACGGAGCCGGTGTCCCAGCGGGTGGTGGCCAAGGAAGCGCCGGAGCGGGCGGCGAGGTCCTTGACGAAGGCCCAGCCGGTCAGCGGTTGGGGGTCGGGGACCTGCGCGGTCAGCACGCGTGCGGCCTCCAAGGGCAGGCAGGCGGCCAGGTCGACGCGTTCGTCGCCGGTCAGCTGGCGGCCACATCCGGCGAGGACCAGGCGGACGGCCTCGTCGGCCCGCTCGCGGGTGGGGTAGGCGCCCTCGTAGCGGACCTTCTCCAGCATCTGCTCGTACGCCGTCGTGTACGGCTGCTGCTGCTCAAGCGGTACGCGCGCATCGGAGATCACTGCGGTGTAGGCCTTTCATGGAGCCGTGGGGGTGCCGGGTGTGGCAGCCCCGGTGGTGGTCAGGTGGGCTGGGGTGGCCGAAGAGGAGGTCGTAGCCGTGCGGGAGCTGCAGGGAGGACCTCGCGGGTGAGTGCGTCGCCCGCGGCGTCGGCCGTGGTGGACAGGACCGCGCCGATGTCCCACAGGGCCGTCTTCTCGGTGGCGCCCCTCGATCCAGGCCGCGGTCGCGCGGACGAACCGCTCCGGTGAGAGCGGCTCCGCTGCCTGGAGGGGGTTGAGGAGGATCAGGGCGTAGGTCTCGGGGAGACGGGCGGCGAACTCGGCGCGGACCGTGCCGGCCAGGTGTGCGCCGAGCAGGGCCAGGACGACGCGAGCGGCCTCTTCGGTGGTTTCGTACTCGCCGCGTTCCTGGACGCGGGCCAGGAACGCTTCCCTGCGCATCGGCATCACGTCACCTCCGGGAAGAGGGGTGAAGGGATCAAAGGGGGTGCGGAGGGCGGGGTGCCGGAGGGGGAATCGACTCCCTCCCACCCTCCGCTGCCGACTGAGGCTGGAGGGTTCAGCCGGAGATCTGCCTGCGGCCGCTCTCGCCGCCGATGCTGATCTTGCGGGGCTTGGCGCGCTCGGCGATCGGGATGCGCAGGGTCAGGACACCCGCGTCGTAGTCGGCCTGGATGCGCTCGGTTTCCAGGGTGTCGGCCAGCATGACCTGGCGGGAGAAGACACCCAGGGGACGCTCGGAGAGCTCCACCTTCACGGAGTCGGCCTTCGCGACCGGGCGGCGCTCCGCCTTGACGGTCAGCATGTTCCGCTCGACGTCGATGTCGATCGCCTCGGGGCTCACCCCGGGGACGTCGAAGGCGATCACGTACTCCTCGCCCTCACGGTAGGCGTCCATCGACATCACCGACGGCTTCGACCACGTGCCCGAGCTACCCGACAGCTGCTGGACGATCCGGTCCATCTCGCGGAACGGGTCAGTGCGCATCAACATCGCGAAACACCTCCAGTTGGTTCAGGCAGAAACTGCCAATGCGCTTCAACGTGCGTCCGTTGTAACATGTCATCGAAACGATGACAAGAACGGTGTCATCTGGAGGATGACGAGACGACGGAGAGTCCCATGAACGAACCCGCCCCGCATGCCACACCCGTCCCCTTCCCCGTCGCCGCGGCCGCATTGGAGGCCATCCACCAGTCCGTGAGGGACGCACAGCAGCCCACCGCGCACCCGCCCGCCCCGGCCCCACCCCCGGCAGACTCCGGCCCGCACCCGGCCCTGGCCGCACTGCTGACGCTGCGCGAGATCCGCGAACAACTCGCCGGCTGGGAGAGCGGCCTGATCGAAACCGCCCGCGGCGAAGGCGCCAGCTGGGCCGAACTCGCCGGACCCCTCGGCGTCGCCAGCCGCCAGGCCGCCGAACGCCGCTATCTACGCCTGCGCCCCGGCACCCCCGGCTCCACCGGCGAGCAGCGCGTCCAGGCCACCCGCGACACCCGCGCCGCCGACCGCGCCGTCACCGCCTGGGCCCGCGACAACGCCGCCGACCTCCGACGCCTCGCCGCCGAGGTCACCTCCCTCACCACCCTGCCCACCGACGCCGCCGACGCGATCGGCGCCCTGAACCTGGCCCTCGGCCACGACGACGCCGCCCGCCTTGTTCACCCCCTGACCGACACCCGGGCCCACCTACGGCCCCAGGACACAGACCTCGCCGCACGCATCGACGACCTGACCCGGCACACCGAGCAACTCCGCCACACCCCCCACGACCGACGCAGCACCTGATGGCCAAACGACAGCTGACCGGGACCTTGAACAGCGGGAGCGACCAGGCCACTGCACCTCGACACCCCCCTGATCACCCCTGACAGGGACGTCTACCGGTGACGTGCATTTCCCCGCTGCGGCGACTTCGACAAGCGGGCGTGCAGACCTTTCCGTCCTTCACGGTCACGTCCGCGTACGCGGGAACTACGGTCGCGGCGAGGACGGCAAGCGCGGCCGCGGTCATTAGCTTCATGCCGCACCAACTGCCACCAAAAAAGTGCAGTGCGGCGCACAGGAGACATTGGGGGTACTCGCACCAGATGATTAACCAAGCGCAGTTCACCATGGCCGCGACGTCGACCGGCCCCCTCTGGCTGATCGTGGCCGGGGTCGTCGTCGTGGCCGGCCTCTTGGCCGCCTTCCTTATCGGCAGCCGCCGTACGGCTCGGCGCCAGATCTCCACCGCGGTCCCCCACCCCACGCAGACCGCCGCACCCGCGGCCGACCCGGCGCGGCGTGGCGAGGGGTGGCAGACGCCCGAGGACGACCCGGAGCAGGGGCACCCGCACCGCTGACCACCGTCACCGCCGGGGCCGCGGGCCCGGCGGCCCGCGCCGCAGAGGAGTGCGATCCGAGCCCTGGCTGCTCGGCTGGTAGCGGGGTTCGAACTAAAGACTCGCTGCGGCCTCCTCGGGACCTCTCCCCTGGAAGCCGCCTTGAAGCACTGAGACCCGCGTGTGGGGGCCCGGACAGAGCGGTCTCTGTCCGGGCCCCCACACGCGGGCTGCGCTGGGACGTCAGATGCGTCGGTGGGACTGGTAGTAGGTCCCGACCTGCTCGTGGTAGCCGGCGTCACCGACGTGCTTGTCCTTGTCGAACTCAGGGGAGTTCTTGATCTGCTCCTTGGTGAGGTCGACGTAGATCTTCTTTTCGGCCTGGTCGACCGTCTTGACGGTCCCGGCCGGCAGCAGCACGTGCTTGCCGAAGATCCACACTCCGGTGTCGACGACGATGTAGGAGGAGTCGACGTCGTCCGAGTGCTTGTCGACCTTGCCGATGCCGCCGTCGGTGGCCTCGACCTTGAATCCGGTCAGGTCGATGCCCGCGGTGTGGCCGGTGGTCGGCTGGTAGCCCCAGATGCTGTCACTCATAAGCTGTCACTCATAAAACGGCTCCCTCATCGAAATGCGTCGCTGCTCTCGCAGCAGAAATTCCGGATAGTCACACTTCGCAAATCCGTGTGACGCTTCCTCGATAAGGCGGCTGCCCCTGCCGTGCCGGTTCACACACGTTTTCTTCATGTGACCGGAAACGGCCGGAGGTGTCGTGTGGAGGGCCATGGTTCCTGGCGTCACGACCACCCCCGGCCGTCACCCCCGCATACCCCGTATCGGGAGAATCACCCCGTTCTCCCATTGGTGGCGCCACAACGCAGGGGTGGGGCCCGACACGATCGTGTCGGGCCCCACCCCTGCGAAAGAGCTGATCATCCTGCTTTACCAGCGGTACCAGCGGCCTCGCTTGCCGCCGCTGGCTGTCGGGCGGATCACGAAGCCAAGGACCCACACGATCAGCACGATGACGGCAATCCACCACAGTGCCTTCAGTGCGAAACCCGCACCGAAGAGGATCAGGGCGAGCAGAAGAACAAGAAGAACAGGAACCATGATTATCAACCTCCGATCACACGTGTGCCCGGCGCGGCGGACTCCACTCCTGCTGATCCACACGGATTCTCCCGCCTAGGATCCCGGCTTTGGGCGGCGCATTCGCAGCCAGCCGAATAGAGAACCTCTTTCAACTGGGGCAGGGTGTGACCAGTTGCGGCTGCGGACGGGAAGACTCAGGCCAAGGGCGAGCAGGTAGAGGGCAAGGCCAAGAAGGTCGTCGGCGGCGCGGTCGACAACGACCCTGAAGACCGAGGGCCACCCCAGCGAAGCCACCAGGGGGATAGAGACCGCCCTCGCCACGATCTTCGGCGACCGGCCCCCCGACCAGGTGCACGACCTGCTCCGCGCTGATCGCGTCCCAGTGCGGATCGTGCACCTGGTACGGCTCGGTTTCACCGAAGGTGACCAGCTTGAACTCCGGCTCCCTGCAGAACGCTCCCGGAAACAGCCGCTCGATCCATACCGGCGGCAGTTCCTGGTCACGGCAGTGCTGCTGCCACACCGCTTCCGCACACGACTCGGCCGTGTCGGTCAGACTCGGCGCCTCGTCCAGGTCCTGAGTCACCACCGCCACCGCCCGCTGCCCGGGGGCGGTGAACAACTACAGCCGAAACGAGGTGCGCCCCGCACGGAACATGTGGTCGTCCACAGTGCGCTCGCGCGAAGCAGAGAAGCGCAGCACACCCGCCAGCGTCTCCCCGGACTGGCCGGGTCAGCCCGGCTTGACCGCCAGCGTCGCAAAATAGTTCGACATGTACTGAGCGGACGCATTGGACTGGTGCGGCGCTTCCGTGAAGCCGGTGAGGACGAATCCCGCAGCGAGTTGCCCGCCGATCTGGGCGGTGAGGGTGTGGCTGTATTCGAGAGGGGCATCCGCGCCGAACTTCGTGGCGCGTTCCTCTGCGGAGTACTGCGTGACATCGCTGTAGGGCAGCTTGTGCACGACGATCAGCTCGCCGCGCTCGTCGAGCGCCTCGTGGTCGAACAGGTATCCATCAGGGTTGAGGAAGCCCACGAGCAGAGTTCCGCCCGGTCGCAGGACACGGAAGCACTCACGCCACACCGGTGCCAAGTCCGGTGCGAACAGGTTGGAGACCGGATGGAACACGACGTCGAATGCTGCGTCGCCGAAGGCACCGAGGTCGCGCATGTCGCCCAGGACGGTGCGCAGTTCGAGTCCGTCGCGGGCCGCCACCATCTGGTCCTGGCCGAGTTGGCGGGGCGAGTTGTCGAATACGGTGACCCGCGCCCCTGCGGCGGCGAGGATCGGACCCTGCTGACCACCGCCGGAGGCCAGGCACAACACGTCCTTGCCGGTCAGGTCCGTCGGCAGCCAGGAGCGGTCGACCGGCTCATGCCCGATGAGAACGATCGACCAGTCCCCCTTACGGGCGCGCTCGACATCCTCAGCACTCACCGGCCTCGACCACTCGTTGCCCTCTTGGACATACTTGTCCCAGGCTGCCCGATTGTGGGCAATGGGGTCGACAACACCGTCCTGCACGTTCAACTCCCTGCTACAGCCAAGCGGACACCTGCGGTACTGACAGTTCGGTGCCCCTAGCCAACACGACTGCAGGGTGCGGACTCAACGAAATTAGCGGGCATCGAAGTGTCCACGGGCTCGACGGGTGGCCGCGCAGCGGGTGCGTAAGCGCTGGTTGCCGGGGTTGCGGAAGCCATAGGCATCGCGGCCGATGGTCGTGATATCCCGCTTGGTGCCTTCGGAGCCGACGTTGGTGATCCCAGCGTGCAGGAACGCAAAGATCTCTGGCCACCATGCCTCGACGGTTGTGACTAGGCGCTGCCCTTCGAGCTGCATCCCGCCCGGCCTGACACTGGCATCCCTGACCGGCACCCGGCAGATCCGCACAACTGAGCGACTGCAAATCTCGGTTCTGGCACAGCGCAGCGGGGTGTCGGGTGAGCCAGCCGGTCACCTGACGCACGGTCGGAGGTCGGGATGGCGTGCCGGCGGGAGTGCCGCGGAGGGTGGCGATGTGGGCGCGAACCATCTGGTAGGTGACGGGCGCGTTGCCGGCGACGAGTTCGCTGTGGAGCTGGGTGACGCTGGTTCACCCCGCGGCGAAACGTCGGCCGCTGGGGCTGGGCTGCCGAGCGAGCAGGTTCGGCTGCCCGGCGCCTTGGGGCCCATGGCGTCTTGGCGGATCCGTCGGCAGGCGGAGGGCGCCGGCTTCTGCTAGTGGCGGCGGCCGGTCACGTGTGCGCCGAGATCCTCGGACAGGCCGATGCGGGCGGTGATGCGCTTGCCGGCCGGATCCGACTCGATGAACAGGTCCTCGGTGACGGCCTTGACGATCTCCAGGCCGTGCTGGCCAATCCTGCCGGGATCAGCCTTCCGGGCCGCGGGCAGGGCCGGGTCGCTGTCCCACACGACGACGTCGACCCTGTCGGTGGTGAGGCGCAGTTCCATCCGCACGGGGCCGGGGGCGTGCGTGAGGGCGTTGGTGACCAGTTCGCTGACCACCAGCTGGGTGAGGTCCACGGCACGCTGGGATACCGGCAGATGGTGACCGGTGCGGGCCTGGTGCAGAAAGCCGATGGCATGGTGGCGGGCTTCGGCGATGCAGCCGCCGCCCCCGTCAAGGGCGTAGCCGGCGCGCATCAGGTGCCCGTCAGGCTCGGAGGAGCCGTCACCGTCGGCATGGGATCCCACTGGCTCGTCCTCGTTTCCCGTCCATGACCACTCGCCTACCCACCGTCCCTGCATACATGGCAGAGCCAGGCTGTTCGGCACAGCCGCCCTAGTGCATCCGGTCGGGGCGGTGGGGCAGAATCATCCGTGCCGGCCCCGGTCCGGGGACAGCGTAAGGGAAGCCAAGGAAACGGTGACGGACATCGAGCAAGCAGGCGTGCAGGGACGACTGTCGGTCAGGCACCGCGTGGTGGACGGTATCCGTGTCGTCACCGCGTGGGGCGAGATCGACAAAGATGCCGAGGACGTCTTCCACGAAGCGCTGCTGCCCAAGGACGGCGCATTGGCGCCCGTGCGGATCGTGGTGGACCTCAGTGGCGTGACCTTCATGGACTCCACCGGGATCAACGTCTTCGTCACCGCCCACAAACGCGTGAGCGACGCTCAGGGATGGCTGCGCATCGCCGGAGCCCGTGAGTCCGTCGTGCATGTGCTGCACATCGTCGGCCTCGACACGCTCATTTCCTGCCATCCCACCGTCGAGCACGCCCTGACCCCCTGACCTCCGCTACCCGGGCTGCTGAGTGCCATCTCCCGGCATGCGCCGCCGCACTGCCGCGTTCAGCTCCTGGTCCACCATCTCGGGCAGCGGCCCGCCCAGCGCCCAGGCCATCACGGATTCCGCGACCGAGTGCAGAGTGAGGCCGGTGTGCTGGGCGACTTCGCGCAGCACCTCGAATCCGGCGGCCGGTGACATGCCGTGCACTGCGTGGAGAACACCGGTGGCCCGCTCGACCGACGCGTGGGAGCCGAGTGCATGCGAGAACTCTTTACCGGCTCCGTCCCCCCGATTCTTGCTGAGCACGATGGAGCCGCGCGGACCTGCACTCTGGGGGCCGTGCCAGTCCAGGCACAGGACGGTGGCGTCATCCTTCGGCGACAGGCCGTTGTAGGCGTCGGAGACCGCGGCGACCAGTGCGCGCACCACCTCGCGTGGATGCTCGGCCGCGGTGGTGCGGAGGAGGCCGGGCAGGTCAACTGTCTGAGCTTGGCGATCCTGCATGCCGTCGGTGTAGAGCAGGAGGCGGTCGCCGGGGCGCAGGTCGAGGTCCTGCACCTGATAACGGCCCTGCGCGACAACGCCGAAGGGCAGGTTCACGGCCAGGCGCAGGACCTCGACCCTGCCCTCGCGCAGCCGCAGCGGCCAGGGATGACCGGCGTTGACGAGCTGGGCGCCGCTGCCGTCCAGGGCGATCCGCACCAACTGGCCGGTGGCGAACGTCCGCCTGCCGTGCTCCAGGAGGGCCTGATGGGTCTGGCGGGCCTGGTCGGCAAGGTCGGCTCCCGCGCGGCGGGCACCCCGCGAGGCGTTGACCATGAGGGTGGCCATGAGTGAAGCGTCCACGTCGTGGCCCATGGCATCGGTGACGGACAGGTGCAGCGTCGCCTGGTCGAGGCTGTATTCGTAGGTGTCACCGGCGATGTCCGAGGCCGGAACCAAGGCGCCGGCGAGGGCGAACTCGGGGGCTCGTGGCCGGGCCTTCGAGCCGGTAGGCAAGGACACGGACCCGGACCGGGTCTCGTTTCGCCGGGTCGGTGGTCGCGTGGAGGACGGAGAGCCATGACCCGTCACGCAGTAGCTTGTGGACGGGCAGGACACGGTTGGCCGGCACCCGCCACAACAGACACAGGTCGAACGCTACGCGCCCGGCTTCCGCGGCCTCATCAAAGCCCGGCGCATCCTCACCCCACCCACGCTGGAGAGCATGAACGCCAACCTCCACGGCGGCGCCATCAACGGCGGCACCACAGCCCCGCACCAGCAACTGGCCCTCCGCCCCACCCCAGGCACCGGCCGCCCCGAGACACCCGTACCCGGGCTCTACCTCGCGTCCGCCTCCGCGCACCCGGGCAGAGGCGTCCACGGCGCCCCCGGCGCCAACGCCGCACGCGCCGCCCTCCACGGGCATCGCACCCGTGCCCTCGCCCACCTCCAGAGCCGACTGACCCACCGCGACCGCAAAGGACAGCGCTGAGCGGTGCCCCCGTGGCCGCATCAGGAACAGGCGATGCCGCGGTCCGGAAGGGAGACGTTTGTTCGGGCCCGTTCGGCGCATACGAAGAGCTGAGACACCCCTTGCCCGAAGAAGAGGAAGCGGAGACACATCATGGGAATCATCGCGTGGATCATCATCGGCCTGCTCGCCGGCGCCATCGCCAAGATGCTGATGCCGGGCAAGGACCCCGGCGGCATCATCGTCACCATGCTCATCGGCATCGTGGGCGGTCTGCTCGGCGGCTGGCTCGGCAAGGTGGTCTTCGGCGTCGACTCCATCGACGGGTTCTTCGACATCTCCACCTGGATCGCCGCGATCGTCGGCTCCTTCATCCTGCTTCTCGTCTACCGCCTTGTCACCGGCAACCGACGCTCGCACCGCCACGCCTGACCGACCGACAGCACACACCCGCACCACCTCAACGGCTCCCTCCTATCTCACAGGACGGGAGCCGTCGGCGTGCCCGGCGCTTCGGTGAAGGGCAACCAGCACATATCCGTCCTGCCAGCGACTTCGCCGGGGACCGTGTGCGGGATGCCGGCCCTGACGACAGCGAGGGACCACCCGCTAGACCCGGGTTTCGCACATGGGCTTTGAGGTCTCCAGCCAGCGTGGGCGGGTTTCGTCGATGCCGAGTAGTTCGAGGAGGTGGGCTTGAACTCCCCGGGTGATCTGGATGGTTGGCGGGTCGGTGGCTGTTCCGGTTCGGATCCGGAGGTCGGCGAGGTGGTGGAGGACCATGCGTCCGGTCGGCCGGAGGGGCCGGTTGTCGGGGTAGAGCCCTCGCACGGTCTGGTCGCCGCCCAGGGCCTGGCGGACCTGGCGTTCGATGAGGCAGAACACGAGCAGGGCCAGGCAGATGACGGTGATCAGGGCGGCGATGCGCTGGTTGTGGTGCAA
The DNA here is from genome assembly GCF_036226385.1 of Streptomyces sp. NBC_01261. Classification (NCBI taxonomy): domain Bacteria; kingdom Bacillati; phylum Actinomycetota; class Actinomycetes; order Kitasatosporales; family Streptomycetaceae; genus Streptomyces; species Streptomyces sp. NBC_01261. The sequence goes on along the minus strand of NZ_CP108463.1, from coordinate 11,256,210 downwards.
GAACACCGGTGCGACGGCGAGCGGGCCCTTGAAGTCGCTGTGGCGGCGCTCGATCCCCGGCTGGTCTTTGTAACGGATGAGGACCTCGGCGGCGTCGGCGTCGGCCGCAGCGAGGATGGTCAGCAGCGCGTACCAGCCGTCCACTTCGGCTCCGGCGGCCAGGGCTTCCTGGTCGTAGTGCCAGGTCAGGGCGGGTCGTCCGGCCTCGTCGGTGCTGATGGAGGTGACCAGGCAGGAGCCGATACGGCGTTTGCTGGTGGTCACACCGATCCGGGCGGTGATCTTCTGGACAGTGGCGTAGTGCCGGCCGCCGCAGGCGGACCGGAGTCTGTCCAGTTCTTCACGGGCCTTTTCCAGGCGCCGGGTGCGGGCGGCCTGCTGGGCAGCGGCGTTGGCGCTGGAGTGGACCAGGATCCGGCGCACGGTGACCTGCGGGTCGCGCTTGCGTGGACCGGACAGTGTCTGGGTGTCCTCCAGCACACGGTAGTGGCCACGCTTGGCGGGTGGCTTTCCTGCGTCCCGCCCGGCGATGTAGTCGACCGGTTGGGCCTGGCCCATGTCGAGGGCGGCGAACGGGCCGTCGGGAATCTTGGCCGCAGGCGCCGGGGCGATGAACCTCACCCCGGCTTCCCGGAGGGCCAGCAGGTTGCCGTAGGAGATCAGCTTCGAGTCGCCGACCATCAGGAAGTCGCGGGGCGCGGCCAGTTCACGCAGGGCCGTCATCGCGCCGACGACCTGGGAGACCTCCCCGGCACCGCCGTCGTAAGCACGATGGAAGACGGGGATGCCGCCGTCTGCCGAGATTGCGATCCCGGCCTGGATCTGCTTCAAATCCGCCCGACGGTCCTTGGGATGACCGTACTTGACCTGTGGGAACCCCTCTTCAGGGCTCTCGTAGGCGCCGTGCAGGGAGATGCTGGTCATGTCCCAGTACAGGCGCGGGACGTCGATGCCGAACCCGACGATGGCGCTCGCGCCGACGGTGCCGACGATGTGCTCCAGCTCGGGTGCGACGGCGTCCAGTGCTCGGCCGATGCGGTCGTCGTTGAGCAGGTCCGCCTCAATCCCGAAGACCTCCTCCACCGCCCACTCCCGGGCCCAGTCACCGACCCGCACCAGCGGCGCGGACGCGAACAGCCGGTTGGCCACCAGGACCTCGATGACCTGCCCGTGGGTGAGATGCGCGACCTCACGCACCGGGCACAGCCCGTCGATGATCCCGGCCGCATCCAGCCCGGCGCAGAAACTCGGCAGAGGCAGGCAGAGCGCCCAGACGCCTCTCCACCACCGGTGCGATCTCCACGTTCATCCGTGGACGGTGCACCCGTGGCCGCTCGGCACGCGAAATCATCGACACATCACATCGACGAACAGACCGCCCGTCGGGCACCGCTCGTGCCCCGTTCTAACCGAACGAGGCACGTGCGAAACCCGGGTCTAGAGCATCCCATCGGCGCCTTCATCGAGGCCAGCCGCACCGACAGGAACTTCTGGGGCACCATGCGGGCCTACTTCGTGAGCCTCCTCAAGCCGCACTACGGCGACGCGGCCGCCGCCCGCCAACGACTTCGGCTTCGACCACCTGCCGTCGGCGTGACCAAGCCGCTCGCCGGGCCGGCCCGGCAGGGGCAGCAGGGGCCGCGGCGCAGCCAGCGACTACGAGCAGGCGCACTACGGACTGCAGAGACCACTCGATCTCCCTACCCAAAGCCCCCGGCCCGAGTAGCGAGCCTTCGGGGTGTTCGCTACGGAAACGGGCGAGGGCCGGACCATCCGAACCACGACTGGTCCGCCGAGGTAATCAACCCCGAGACGGTCCGCGACATCCTCGGCTCACCCCCGCCACCGCTGAGTGCCTACGACCTGGCCTCCGTTCTCATCGACGAACGCGCAGCATCGGTCACCTTGAGGTTCTCAGCCTTCGCCATCCCCGACGCCGCCGCAGACCTGTGGCAGGCGCGCGGGCACAACGCGGTCGAATTCGTCCTGGTCCGCACCGGCGTGCAGAACTTCGAGGTGGACGGCTGGTCCGGCCGGCCCACAACCACCGCCACCCTCGCAAGGAACACGGTCGTGCTCGCCGGCCAGGACAAGCGCCTGTCCTTCGAGGCCACCGAGATCCGCGCCGAGTCCCCCCGTCGGACGCCTGTGGAGCCGATCGCAGTGACACCCCTCGCCGGTCAAGTGCGGACTGGTGCACCGGGGACATCACCCACGAGGCGAAAACCGCTGATCCGTGACGATCGAATACAAGGCGGCCCGTCCGGAGGAGACCACCAGAGCCGACCGTGCGCCCTGCTCGCACTGCTCTGGCATCCCTCCGCCGAGGTGGCCGTGGTCCTGGGCATCGCCGCGTGGCGCCGCGGCCGCGGGACAGACCCGCCTCATCGAGGTCGCCCCGGACCTGCACGGGCACGTGCCGGCCACCACACTCGGCGTGAGCGGCGCAGCCACGACCGGGCCACCAAGCCCTGAGGAAGGCACCCAGACCACCCAGATCTGCCGCAAGGGACGCTGACGCACAGGTCCCAGCCGCCACTGGCGCGGCCGGGGAGGAAACGTGGACATCGTGGCCAGTACGCCTCACGCCGCGGGCCGTCGACCACGTCAACATCCCCCGTCTGCAGGGAGTCTGCCGTGGCCATCGCCGGCGTCCCTTTGACACTCGTACTCGTACTCGTACTCGTACTCGTCGTCGCGGCGCTCGCCGCGGCCGGCGCGGGCAAGCTCGCCCGCATGGACGGCACCACCTACCCCGCCGCCCTCACCCGCGCCGCCACCGCCTTCGCCACCGTCGTCACCCTGGCTGCCACCGTGACCGCCGCCCTCGCCGCCCTCACGTAAAAGCCCAGCACTTCTCAGCTCTCCGAAGGCCTCCCAAGTGGGTCCGGCGACAGAGTTCTTATCCCTGCCGCAACTCCGGGTGACCGTCCTACCCGTGGCCCACGCGGGGCTACGGTCGGGCGCATGCGGCAGCACGGCGGCAGTGGGCCTAACGCCGGCACCGCGGCCCGCCCAGGTGCTCGGTCCGGGCGGGACCATGGTGCAGGACGGATCACGGTGGTGCAGGCCTGCGTGCTGATCTCCCCGAGCCTGCACGGCGGCCCCGAAGCCCTTGGCGACCGTAGTGCTGTGTGTGTCTGTTGCCCTGGTGGGGGCTGGTTCCGCCGTGTAGCGTCACTGCGAGATGTCGTGGTTCGCAGTACCTGCCCGCGCCGTGGTGCGGGCGTTTTGCTGTGCGGTGAGCTGGACCAGGACGATCACCTCCGGGGCCGCGCGATGCGGTTCCCGACAGCGACTGAGAGGGCACCGGAATGGCCAGCGGGACCGTGAAGTGGTTCAACGCCGAAAAGGGCTTCGGCTTCATCGAGCAGGAGGGTGGCGGGCCGGACGTCTTCGCGCACTACTCCAACATCAACGCGGGTGGCTTCCGCGAGCTACAGGAAGGTCAGAAAGTGACCTTCGACGTCACCCAAGGGCAGAAGGGCCCGCAGGCGGAGAACATCACGCCCGCCTGACCCACTCCTCGTCGCCGTGGCCCGGAAGCAGGCGCTTCCGGGCCTCGGCGCGTACGGACGGCGTGATGGGGACGAACCCGCCAGTCGGTGACACCGCAGGACGGGCGGAGCCATCGGGCACGCGATCACAAGGCACACCCCCGACGTGCCCGCCAGTGGCGAACGCGAGCATGACGGGGGGGCTCGCCCAGAACGGGGCCACATCGAGCAGGTCCTCGCCGCCCAGCATCCACTCCATCACCGTGGGCAGGCTCGCCGTTCCCCTGGACGAGGCCGCCGGCTCCCTGGCCAAGCTGAGGCTCCGACTCCTGCCCGGCTGAACCGACGAGGGCAAGCACGGGAGCTGGCCTCCCAGTGGGCCCAGCGCGGCCACGCCGCCTACCTCGCCGGGGGGGCGATCAGCCAGCCATGACCGCGCTAGCCTCTCCGCGCGGCGACCGTCAGCCCGCGTCTGCGCACTTGCGTCACGGTCGGTGTACCCCCACGGTTCGGCGAAACGCTCAGCTTGTCCAGGTCTTGATCTGAGCAGCGACCTCCCGGACCGGGAGCCCGTCCCGGGCTGCGCGGGCCAGTGGGAGAACGGTGTCCAGGCCCGGGCTCACCGACAGGTCGCACGCCGACAGGTAAGCCGCGGTCACCGTGGCCGCGAACAACAGGTTTCGCATCTCCAGGCTCGGGTTTCTCGCCAGCTCGCACAGCAGCGCCGCCGCCTTGTGATGTGGCTCGGGGTAGATCTCATGGTCAAGAATTTCCGCCCGGTGACGTGCTTCCGCCGCAACCGGGACGCCGTAGTCGACGACCTGGGGGTCTCCCGGAATCTGCTGTGCTACTGCCAGGATCCACGCGAGATCGATGCGAAGGTTCACGCGGCGTCCTTCGACGCCGCTTCCGTGAGCGTGTCCGGGAGGCCGGGGTAGCGGTCTTCCCCGACCTCCGCGTCGAACTCCTTTGTATAGGCGGCGAGGAAGGCAGCCGCGCCGGCCATGAAGGCGGCGCGTGACTGGTTCACGTCAGCCTCGATCAGGTCGGCCACGTATCCCTGCAAGCTCAGTCCGCGGCGCTTGGCTCGGTCCTCGGCGGCCGCTTTGACGGCGTCGTCCAGTCGGATGTTCGTCTGCTTTCCCATACCGACACTCTAGCTATGTCCCGGTACCCGTACCTAGCAAATGAGCCTGGTCCGAGATTCCAGGACTTAGGGGCCAAGTGACGGTGCTCGGGCCCACCCGCGCCCGTCAACGTTGTCGATCGTGGCGCTGGGCTGCTCCGAAGCGCGGGCGGAAGTGCCACAGTTACCTGTCGCTCGCCGTCAACCACACCAGGGGCACAGCACCCAGACCACGGTGGGAGCGCGAAGAGGAGCCAGTCGTGGCCGGCGGCGCGCCGGCCTGTCCCTGCTGCTCGGCCTGTCCACAGCGGCCCGAGCGCCGTACGTCGCCGACGGCGGTGCGGACAGGCCCGCGCCCTTCGCCGGCGGGCCGGGTTCAGTCCGTGGCCACCCGTTTCGCGGGCGGCCAGCCGGGCTCGACGATGTCGAATGCCGTGTCGATCATCCGGACGGGATCGGCGGACTGGATCGCGAGTGAGAAGGCCTCCAGGACGAGATGGGCCAAGGCAGCGCAGGCCATGTCGTCGGCGGGCCGGCCGAGCTCCGCGGCGACGGCCTCCGCGAGCGCCTGCTCGTGGCGCAGCCAGATCTTGCGCCAGTGCTCCTTCAGCGCGGGTGTGTCCAGCACGAGCTTCATGAACCGGTCGACATGCTGGCCCGAAACCGCGCGCTCGACCCGCGCCCGCATGTAGTGCCGCAACGACTCCAGAACGGACAGGTCCGGCGCGCGTCCGGTCACGGCCTCGACCAGCGAGCGCTCCAGCTCGTCGTCCAGATCGAAGACCAGCGCTTCCTTGGCCGGGAAATAGTTCATGAGCGTCGTGGTCGACACGTCGGCCGCCTCGGCGATCTCCCGGACGGTGACGTTGTCGAAGCCACGTTCCAGGAACAGCCGCAACGCCGTCTCGCTCAGTGCTCTGCGGGTCGCGGCCTTCTTCCGCTCCCGGCGGCCAGGATCCGCATTGCTCAAGGTCATGGGCGTCATGATATCACAAAGCTGATGTTGTACAAAACTTGTAACCGTTGCAATTTTTTTAGGATCGGGCTACGGTCGCCGCCGATGGAGACGCTGCCGCACAGCCGTGGGCAGCGATGCGTACAGAGAAGAGACGGTGACCGTCGATGTTTGAAGGACAAGCCCCCGACGCGGATGTCGTGGTGGTGGGCGCTGGCCCGACCGGACTCATGCTCGCCACCGAACTGCGGCTGCGCGGGGTGACCACGATCGTCGTCGACAAGCTCACGCAACGCAGTGAGTTCGGCAAAGCACTGAACATCCAGCCGCGCACGGCCGAGGTGCTTGACTTGCGCGGCCTGCTCACGACGGCCCAGGACAAGGCCGAGGGGGACATCCCCGGCTCCCACTTCACCGTCGCGTTCCTGCCCTACGCTTCCCTCGACACCCGTTACCCCTACCAGATGGTGCTCCCGCAGGCCCAGCTGGAAGCGGTCCTGGAGCAGCGGTTCCTCGAACTCGGCGGCGAACTGCGGCGGGGCTGGACCGTGGACGATATCCAGCAGGACGAGAACACGGTCACCGTGCACGGCCCCGGCACGCTCACGGCCCGCTACGTGGCGGCATGCGACGGCGGTCGCAGCAGCATCCGCAAGCTGCTCGGGGTCGATTTCCCCGGTACGGCGGCGACGGAGTACTTCACCATGGCCGACGTCCGGCTCAGCCCGGGGACCAAGGAACTGCCGCAGCTCACCGAAGAGCAGCGGGAACGCAGGTCCATGCGCCGGCTACGGCGTACCGAGCCTGATGGATCCACCGCGAACCTGCTCCCCTATGCCGAACCGGGGCTGTACCGGATCCTCTACAGCGACCACCGCACGACCCGTGACGAGGTGACCAGGCAGCAGCTCGTCGACGGCCTGCACCGGTTCTACGGTGATGACTACGAGCTCCAGGACGTCCTCTACGCCGGCCGCTTCGGCGACGCTTCCCGGCAGGTCGAGCGCTACCGCACAGGACGCGTGTTCCTCGCCGGCGACGCGGCGCACATCCACTTCCCGGCCGGCGGCCAGGGACTCAACCTCGGTGTGCAGGACGCCTTCAACCTCGGCTGGAAACTCGCCGCCGTGATCACCGGCACCATGCCCGAGACCCTGCTCGACTCCTACCACGCGGAGCGGCACCCAGTCGGAGCCCAAGTCCTGGAGAACACCCGCGCCCAGAACACCCTCCGCATCCAGGACGCGGACCACGAAGCACTGCGGAAGGTCCTGGAACGGCTGCTCCAGATACCGGAAGCCAACCAGGCCATGGCCGAGACGGCATCCGGCCTCGCCATCAGCTACGGCGGCGAAGCACCAGCCGGTACCCGGCTGCGCGACTTCGAATCTGGCGGCTCCTGGGCCAGCACGGCATTCCACACCGGACACGGCGTGCTCCTCACACGGAAGCCGCAGTACCTGGAGCTGGCGCGGCCATGGGCCTCCCGTGTAGTCGGGCTGCAGGTCGACACCCTGCCCGTGCCCGCATACGACGCCCTGCTCGTGCGACCCGACGGCCACATTTGCGCAACCGTCCCGCAGGACGACCTCACCACGGCGCTCTCGACATGGTTCGGAGCGCCCGACACAACCGCATGACCGGTGCCCGCGACACAGCCGCCGTCCCCGGCGAGCGCGCGGACGGCCGCGGCGACCGGCTCGCACATGGGCATGCTTTCCAAAACAGCCTTGGCCCGCAACGTCTCAAGCTCTGCGCGCTCTGACCGCCGGCCATGGAAGTACGCCAGCAGGAGCAGGTCCTCGCACATCGCGCGTGCCTCCCCGAAAGCGCTTCGGCACTCGAACAGCTCCTGCTCGGTGGCCCCCCGCCTCGCCCAGAGCGTGGGACAGACCGCGAGCGACCGCCGCCGCACGGGCGAACCGGGCCACCTGCCGGTCGTGGTCCGCGCCGCCGTCACGGGTGAGGACCCTGACCGCCACCAGGCGGTCAACGCTCGGGTCGTGTGCGCGCCAGACCTGACCGAACCTGCCCGCACCGACAGGCTCGATCAGCCGGTAGCGGCCGTCCAACACGGTCCCTGACTGCACGGCTCCCCCTTCACGGTGCGCACCGCGACGCACGGCGTACCGAATGCGTACCCGTAACGCTTCGCCCGGACAACCACCGCTGACAGCATGATTCCCCCTCTCGTGGTTCGGTCGGAGGGGCGAGCATGCATCCGCCGGATTCGGAACCATGGCAGACCGAACGGACCGTCACGGAACAACGACCGTGGCGGAAACGCCGTGGCACTGGGGGGTTCGAATCGCGCGAACACGTGGACGAGTCAGGGCGCTTCCGACTCTGTGGAGGCGCCCCACACTCGGCATCAAGAACCGTGGATCAGTTTCTGACATCGGGCAGCTGTTTGTCGGAGTCGACGTTGACGGAGGTGACGTCGTCGGACGACTGCTCCACAGCGATGGCGCTGCCGGGATCCACACTTCCTTGATCTCGTGGGCGACCGTCGAGATCGGCGCCGTTTGACCGTCGCTGTCGTCGTTCGGTGTGTCGTCGCAGGTCGGAAGCGTGGCGGCACCCGCCCGGTCGTCGCGGTCGGCCAGTCCCTTGCCGGAGCACTCTGTGCATCGTGAAGTTGCTGGTCACGGGCTGGTATGGGCGTCGGACCGAAGCCAGCAGGTGACCTCGACGGCCAGAACCAGCCAACCGTCGGCAGCCCGCGGTAGCGGCACCTCCGCCAGAGCCCGCCGCAGCCGGCCCGCATCAATGCAGCCACGGGCCATCGTGGCGTAGAGCCCACCATGGCCGCGGCGGTGTTCACCCACCAGCGACAGCTCGGCCAGAGACCTCACCGGCCCGTCGCCGCACAGAACGGCATCAGCCGGCTCGAACAGCGCGTCCGAACAGGCGGTCAGGCAGGAGCAGAACCCGCCCCGGAAGCACGACAGCTGTGCCGACGCCGGGTGCCGGGAAGGGGCCCTGCCGGTTCGCGGTAGGGCCCCTTCGTGTTTCGCGCGTCAGCGCCGACGCGGACCCGCGACGGGGCGTCACGCACCCGACGCTACGGTGGCGTCGCCAGCAACGGCGGTGGCTTGCGGTCGGCGACGGCCTCGCGGAGGCGGCGTTGTGCCGCGGCCGGCGCGCCCGCGGTCAGGAGCGCCTCCCTCAAAGCGCCCGCGACCGGCGGCACATCGAGGACCCGGGGCCGGGCCAGCGGAGCTTGCGTGGCCAGGCAGCCGCTGATGTGGTCGCGGAGCAGGAACTGGTCGTTCTGCAGGGTGCCGCCGCCGAGTACCACCGGTGTCGGGGTGCGCAGGAGGCGGAGGCGGCGGAGCAGAGCGGTGACCATGGCGACGATTTCGTCGCCGAGGCGTTCCACGATGCCCCGGGCCACGGTGTCGCCGCCGGCAGCCGTCGCGAAGACCAGCGGTGCCAGACCGTGCAGCGCGGTCATCGGCAGGTCGCCACTGCCGACGGCCAGCGCGACGGACTCCACGCTGCGCAGGCCGAAGTGGCCAGGCAGCTCCTGCCGCAGCCGGGTCGCCGGACCCCGTCCGTCACCCGCGCGGACGGCTGCTCCCAGGCCGGCCCTGGCCACGGCGAGCCCGCCGCCCCAGTCCCCGGTGATGTCCCCGAGGGAGAGAAAACGGGCGGAGCGGCCGCCTGGATGGATCGCCGCCGCGTTGATGCCGGCGCCGGAGACGACCGCCACCCCCCAGCCGTCGGGTGCGCCGGCCTGGAGGACGGCGAGCGTGTCGTTGCGTACGAGGATCCGGTCGGCCACGTCCAGTCGGGTCAACTGCCCCAGCGCCAGGCGTTCGTCGGCGCGCCGGTCCACGTTGGCGAGGAAGTACGAGCCGACCGAGACCGGGGTCGTGTCGGGCAGGCCGGCCGCTGTCAGCGCGTGTCGGCCCAGGCGGGCGAGTCGTTCGGTGGTGATCTCCATTCCCTCGGTGTGCGGACGGGTGCCTGCGCCGCGTACCCAGGACAGCAACCGTCCTTCGGTGTCCGCGAGGACGAGGTCGGTCTTGGAGCTCCCTCCGTCGACGCCCACCACGAGGTCAGGCATCAGCGGCCTCGTTCGCGAAGTACCGGGGCAGATGGGGGCGGTTGGCCTCCAGCAGCGCGTTCAGCAGTGCGTCTGCCCGGGCCCATTCGCGGACGAGCGGGTTGGCCATGAGGGCGCGCCGGGCCACCGTACGGTCCCCCGTCAGGGCTGCCTCGACGGTGAGTGTCTCGTAGGCGGTGACTGCCTGGACGAGTCCGAGCATCTCTGGTGGCAGGGGCGGTACGGGGACGGGGTGGGGACCGGACGCGTCGACCTGTGCCGGGATCTCGACCACCGCCTCGTCCGGCAGGCCGGCGAGGACTCCGTTGTTGCGTACGTTCACGTAGTGGTGGGCGCCGTCACCGGTGAGCAGGCTGGTGACCAGTGCCGCCGCGGCCTCGCTGTAGTGGGCGCCGCCACGCTGCTGAAGCAGTTCGGGTTGCCGGTCCAGCCCGGGATCGGCATAGAGGGTGAGCAACTCCTTTTCGATGGCGATGACTTGGTCGGCACGGTGTGCTCCGGCCTGCTGGGCCCTCACCTCGTCGTCCGTGCAGTAGAAGTAGTGCAGGTAGTAGGAGGGGATGGCGCCCAGGTCGCGCAACGCCCCGGCGGGGACGCGGACTTGGGCCGCGAGGTCGTCGAGCGCGTCGCCGGTCAGGAGTTCCGGCAGGCGCTCCACTCCGTCGACGGTGACCGAGCGGATCCAGGACAGGTGGTTGAGGCCGGCGTGGCCGAGGCGTACACGGTCGGGGTCGGTGCCGAACCGGGCGGCCAGTTGCCGCTGGAACTTGATCGCCACGTTGCACAGGCCGATCGCGCGATGGCCCGCGTTCAGCAGTGCGCGGGTGACGATGCCGACGGGGTTGGTGAAGTCGACGATCCAGGCTCCGGGTTCGGCCCGGCGGCGTACCTCGGCAGCGATGTCGAGGACCACCGGAACCGTACGCAGGGCCTTGGCGAAGCCGCCGGGGCCGGTGGTCTCCTGACCCAGCAGACCGAACCGGTTCGGCAGGGTCTCGTCGACCAGCCGGGCCGCCTGCCCTCCCACCCGCAACTGGACGAGCACGGCGGCGGCTCCGTCCACCGCGGCGGCAAGGTCCGTGGTGGTGGTCAGGCGGCCGGGGAAGCCGTGCCGGGCGAGGATACGGCGGGACAGGGCGCCGATCACGGCGAGGCGTCCGGCGTCGATGTCGTGCAGGACGAGTTCGTCGACCGGCAGCACCTGGGCGCGGCGGGCGAAGCCCTCGATCAGTTCGGGTGTGTAGGTGCTGCCACCGCCGACAACGGTGATTTTCACGAGAGTGCTCCTTGACCAACTGTGGTTGCGGCGACGGCTGTCAGCCCTTGACGCCGGTCAGTGCGATGCCCTCGACGAAGACCTTCTGGGCCAGGAAGAACAGCACCAGGACGGGCAGCAGGAACATCAGCGAGGCCGCCATCTGAAGTTGGTACGCGTTCTGGTGGCCGTTCTTGGCGAGCTGGCTGAGGGCCACCGCGAGGGTCTGGCCGGTGTCGCTGTTCCCCGTGTAGAGCAGGGGGTTGTAGAAGTCGTTCCACGCGTAGAGGAACGCGAACAGACCCACGGCGGCGATCGCCGGCTTGGCCATGGGGATCAACACCCTCCACAGGATGCGCAGTTCGCCCGCGCCGTCGACCCGGGCCGCCTCGGTGAACTCGTCGGGGATGGTGAGGAAGAACTGGCGCAGCAGGAAGATGCTGAACGCGTCGCCGAAGAAGGACGGGACGATCAGCGGTTTCAGCGTGCCCACCCAGCCGATGTGCGCGTACATGACGTACAGGGGCAGGCTGGTGACCTGGGCCGGGATCATCATCGCGGCGAGGACGACCAGGAAGACACCCTCCCTGCCGCACCAGCGCAGCCGGGCCAGCGCGTAGGCGACCGGTACCGAGGAGATGACGACGCCGATCGTGGACAGGCCGGCGTAGAGCATGGTGTTGAGGAGGTCGCGGCCGAACGGCATGGCCTTGAAGACCTCGTGGAAGTTGCCGAACTCCCAGGGCGAGGGCCACAACGAGCCGGTGCCCGCCTGGTGTTGGGTCATGAACGCGGTGAGTACGCCGATGGTGAGCGGCAGGAGGAAGCAGAGTGCGACCGCCACGGCCGGTGCGTGCTCGGCCAGCAGGTACAACAGGCGTCGCCCGGTGCGGGGGTGACGCCTCGTCAGTTCGAGGGTGCTCATCGGCCGCCTCCCGCGTGGTGCACGAAGCGGCGCGAGACGCGGATGAACACCACGGTCGCCGCGAAGATGACGAGGAACAGCAGCCAGGCCATGGCCGAGGCGTAGCCGGTCTTGAAGTAGGAGAAGCCCTGGCGGTACAGCTCGGTGGAGTAGAACAGCAGCGAGTTGGCGGGGTAGCCGATGAGGTCGTTGCTGGAGGAGGTGGCGTTGGCCGAACTGGAGGCCACGAACGCCTCGGTGAAGTACTGGAAGGTGTAGATCATCCCGGTGAGCAGGGCGAAGAAGATGACCGGGGAGATCGCCGGGAGGGTGATGCTGCGGAACTTCTGCAGGGGGCCGGCGCCGTCGAGTTCGGCGGCCTCGTACAGCTCGCGGGGCACGTCGAGCATGGCCGCGGAGAAGATCACCATCACGTTGCCGCTGGCCCACAGCGCCATGAGGACGAGGCTGGGCTTGGACCAGGCGGGGTCGGAGAACCAGCCGGGGCCGTCGACGCCCACCCAGCCGAGCAGCCGGTTGAGCGGTCCGACCGGGTTGAGCAGCACGATGAACGAGAGGGCCGAGGCCACCACGGGCACCATCGACGGTAGGAAGAACAGGGTGCGGTAGACGGCCCGGCCGCGCTTGACGCGGATGATCACCCAGGCGGTGAGCATGGCCCAGCCGGTGCGCAGCGGCACCATGACGACGACCATCCACAGCGTGTTGCGCACCGCCACCCAGAAGGTGTCGGACTGGGTGAACAGGGCGCGGTAGTTGCGCAGTCCGACGAACTGGACGGGCCGGTAGGAGCCGGCCTGGAAGTCGGTGAGCGAGTAGTAGAGCGTGGCCGCCACCGGGTAGAGCACGAAGACGGCGAACCCGATGACGAACGGGGACAGGAAGGCGAGGACGACCCACCAGCGGGCCCGGCTCGGGCTGCGCCGCCCACCCCGGGCAGGGCGCGTGCGCGCCGTGCCCGGGGCCTCGCCGACGGGGGCGAGGACGGTCGTCATCTCTACTGCCCGCTTTCGGAGTTGAGGCTGTCGATCTTCTTGCCGACCGTGGCCAGTCCGCTCGCGGCGTCCTTCGTCTTGCCCTGCTCGTAGTCGAGCAGGAACGCACGCCAGGTGTCCATGTCCTCGACGCCGGCCGGAGTGACCGCCTTGTAGGAGGAGTGCGTGTTCTCGAATATGTCGACGAACGGCTTCCAGTGCGGGTCGTCGCGCTTGTCCCAGGCCTTGAGCGCGGCGAACGTGGTGGGGATGTTGTAGACCGTGTCGGCGAGGGTGTTCAGGAACGTGGTGTCGGTGGTGAGTTGCTGAAGTGCGAAGAACGCCTCCTGCTTGTGCTTCGAGCCTGCCGACAGATAGGCGACGGTGCCGAGGGTGCTGCCCGCGCCGTAGGTGCCGGACGATCCGTCGAGGACGGGCATCGGTACGACGCCGTAGTCGAAGTTCTTCTTCTCCGTGGCGATCTCACCGACGTGCCACTCGCCGTCGTACTCCATGGCCGCGGCGCCGGAGAGCAGCGGGTTGCCCGCGTCGTCGGCGTGCGGCTGGTAACGGCCCACGAACTTCTGCACGTTCGCCGTGCCGTAGTAGTCGATCAGGTCCTGGTCCCACGCCAGCAGTTGCCGCCACTTGGGGTCGGCGGCGAACGTCGTCCTGCCGTCCTTGCCGTAGAACTCGGTGCCGCTGTGCGCACCGACGAAGAGGTACCGGTTGACGTCGTAGTCGGAACGGGGGACGAAGCCGTAGGTCTTGATCGAGCCGTCCGCGTTCTTGACGGTCAACTTCTTGGCGTCGGCGGTGAGTTCGGCGAGGGTCGTGGGCGCCTTGGTGATGCCCGCCGCGGCGAACATCTTCTTGTTGTAGTAGAGGGCGAAGGCGTCGGTCAGCAGCGGCAGTGCGCACTGCTTGCTCTGGTAGCGGGTGTAGACGAGGGTCGCGGGCGGGAAGGTCCTGGCGGTGTCGATCTTCGCCGAGGACAGGTACGGGCTCAGGTCGGCGACCGTGCCGTTGTAGCAGAACTTCGCCACGTTGTCGGGTGTGGAGCTGATGAACACGTCCGGCGGATCGCCCGCGGCGACGGCCTTGGCGTAGGCGGCGTCGTCCTTGTTGGGCACGAACTTCACGGTCAACCACGGGTACTTGGCGTGCAGTCGGCTGAGCGTGGCCTTGAACGCGGCCACTTCGTTGGGGAGGTGGTTGAACGTCCACACCGTGACGGTGGTGGCCTTGTGCGAGGCGCCCGGCGATATCGCCGAGTCGGGTTGTGACGAGGTGGATCCGGTCGAAGTACAGCCGGCCAGCAGCAGTACGCCGGCGGCCGTGACGGCCGTAGCCCCGGTGATAGCTTTGAACACTGATCGTCCTTCCTCGGAGATGGCATTCCCTGGGTGACGGATCGGTCGGTCGATCGGGCACGGCAATGCCCGGTGACGTGTGCGGCGGCGCTGTCCGGCAAGACGGCGTCGCCGCGGTGTTTCACACTGCGGTCAGGACAGAGACGACGGTGACCCTGTCTGCGGGACGGGAGTGGTGGCGGCGGCGAAGGCGGCCTCGCGGGCCAGCTCCGCCGACATGGTGGTCGCTCCGGTGAGCACGGCTTCCTGGCCGAGACCCGACGCGACGACAGGTGGCCGGAACGTACTGAAGTCGGCCAGGTGACGGGCGACCGGTTCGAGCAGCAGGTCGCCGTTGGCGCCGATGGCGCCGCCCAGCACGATGAGTGCCGGGTCGATGAGGGGTACCACGCAAGCCACCACGTACGCGACGCTGCGGGCCGTGTCGTCCACGATCTCCAGCGCGCCCGGATCCCCGGTGCGCGCGAGTTCGAAGACGGTGCGCGGGCTGCCGTCGCCCGGCAGTCCGAGGCGCTGCGCCCGGTCGCTGATGTAGCGGGCGCCCAGATGTTCCTGCACGAGGTCACGGCGCTGTCCGACCGGGGCGACCATGCGGTCGCTGGGCAGGTAACCGGCCTCTCCTGCGACGCCGGTGGCGCCGCGCCTGACCCGGCCGTCGACGACCAGGCCGAGGCCGAGGCCGACTCCGAGGCTGACCAGGACGAAGTCGTCGGTGTCGGTGCCCAGGCCGTGGGTGCGCTCGGCCAGCGCCGCGAGGTTCACGTCGTTCTCCAGGACCAACGGCACCGGGATCGCCCGGCCGAGTGCGGCGCCGAGCCCCCGCCCCGCGTCGGGAAGTCCGGCGGCGTACGACAGATGCCGTCCGTCGGGGCCGACGGCGGCCGGCAGTCCCGCCACGACCTGGGTGATGCCGGCCAGCGGCCGGCCCACCTGCCCGGCCAGGTCCACGCACATGTCCAGGATCTGAGCGACGAGCGCGTCGGCGCCGCGATGCCCCTGCTGCTCGGACTCGGCGCGTCCACGCACGCGGCCGGTGACGTCCGCGACCGCCGCACGGATCTTGCGGTGACCGACGTCCACGCCGATCGCGAAGGCGCAGTCGGCGTTGACCCGGTACTGGGCAGGTGCCGGGCCCTTGCGGCCGATCGCCGGGCCGACCTCGGTGATGACTCCGCGATCCAGCAGCAGCGCGACCGCGGCGGCGACGGTGGGCCGGGAGAGGGTGATCCGCCCGGCCAGGTCGGTGGTCGTGACCGGGCCCGCCTCGTCGATCGCCTCCAGCACGGCACGGCCGTTGAGCGAGCGCAGCAACCGCTGCGGGCCTGCTGGATAACGGCGGGTCACGGGAGCCTCGTCTCGGCATTCGAGCCTGTAAGAAAGAAAGTTGCTTATTTATACGCGGACGCATGGCCGGAATCAACCCTTCGACCACACCGCACCACCCAGCCCTGCGCGAGCCTCCGTTACCGGGGGGGGTGAATCCCCTGGCGATCCGGCTCACCCGAACGGCGGCCTCGCCGTCGCCACCGACCTCGGCGTCGTCTACCACGCGGCCACCCACGGCCGTGGCATCCGCACGATCACCCCCGCGTCGTGTACGGCACCACGGTCAGGTCGAGTGTGAAGACGACTCGCGGCGCTCCCGCCACGTCGGGCGCCTTCGCGGTTGCCGTGATCCTGGCGGTACCGCCCCGGGTGCCCGCGCACCGCAGCGAAGCCCGGGCCGTGCCCTCGGCGCTCGCTTTCCACCCGGACACCACGGCGAAGGCCGGTACGGAACTCCGCACCCCCCGCCACCTCTTGTCGTCGACACGGGGTTCAAGGACGAGGGACACCACGGTCCCCGGCCGCACACACAGCCGCCGAACGACCGTCTGACCAGGGCTCACCGTGACCTCGACCCGTCCGGACGCACAGTTCGCCGCGGAGGCGGAGGGCGTCGCGGAAGGCTCTGCGGACGCGCTTCGTCCGGTCGGATGCACGGACGAGGAGGACGACGGCGCCCCTCCCGCCGACGTGCCGCACGCCACCAGGACAGCGGCTCCGACGGCCGTCAACACCCCGGCACACCACCGCATCCCAGCACCTCCCTGCCTCTGCGCCCGCACACCCGCATGCCCCTTCGACGCGGACCGGGGCGTCCCGGTTCGCCTCCGGTTCCGGCTTCACCGCCGCGCACCGCGCCGACTGGGGACGTCGCTGCCCGGCCGCGCGGAGTACGTCACCTCGTCCGTGCCGTCCAGCTCAGCGCGGCGGCCCTGGCCAGGTGCAGGTGTACGCGCTCCTCAGGAAGCCCCGGCCCGCGCATGCGGACGTGGTGGAGATGCAGCAGGTCCGACAACAGGTCCTGCGGGAGCGGCGTTTCCGCGCCGTCAAGCGCGCTGCGGTAGGCGGCCAGCGCGGCACGGCGGGCGGTCCAACTCGCTGCGACGCGCGCATCCGGCGCAGGAGGACCGGGGGCCCGGGGTGTGAGGAGGGCTGTCGTCAGGGCGACGGTCTGGTCGTAGACCGTTCGGGGTGGAGCACTCCTGTCCGTCCGGGTGTGCCCGATCAGCCAGCGCATCGCCTTCTCATCGTCCCCCAGCAGACCGACGGCGATGTCCACCATGCTCGCGGCGGTCACCGCACGGACGTCGGGAGTGCCTCGACCGGCCTGCGCGGTGAGCTGGGCGAGGACGGCGACCGAGTCGGCGGCGAAGTACTCCTCGGCCGCTTCCGTCGCCGCTGGACCGCCGTGGCGCGCGGTCTGCGGATGGTAGGTCTCCAGGCTCGCGTGAGTGATCAGGCCCGCGTGCCGCAGTCGCCGGGTCCACTCGCCGACCTGCTCGACAGCGGTGCCGAGCGAACCGGACTCGCAGGTCAGCCGCAGACGGAGGTGGTCCTCGGGATCGCGGTGGCGGACGAACCACCAGGGAGGATCGCCCAACTCCCCCAGGAAAGAGGGCAGATGACGGGTCAGGACCGCATCCTGCCGGTCGCGGTGTCCGTGCAACCGGACGGAGAGCAGGTTGCCGCAGCCGGGGAGACAGCCGTGCTCCCGGCCGACGACGTGGCCCGTGCCACGGACCGGCGGGCGGGTCCGGTCCACCGCGACCAGGGGTATGACGATCTCGTGGGCGCGGCCGCCGGTCCAGCCCAGTTCCCCGGGCCTCGGTGCGGCACGGAGCAGCGCCTTGCCGTCGCGCTCCAGCTGGGTACGGAGCAGGACACGGTGCGAGGGCTCCGCCAGGTCCAGGTTCATGCGCCGGTCTCCGTCGCCCAGGTACACGTGCTCGGGCAGGCGAACATCGCGTCTCCATGCGGCCAGGGCCTCGTCCCACTGCCGCCACGGCGTCTGCGCGCCGGGGAGGTCGTCGTGGCCGAGTGTCCAGCGGGCCGGGGACAGTACGGTGCGCCCGTAGCGGAGTGCGGGGAGGAACGGCAGGCCGGACACGGCCGCTCCCCACGAGAACCCGGTGCACGGGACGGTCAGTGCCACCGGTGCCTCGATCAGGAACCGCGCGAGCGGATGGGTGTGCTCGGTCAGATCCACGGCGTTCAGCAGCATCGTGTGCACCGGGCGGCGGTGGGAGACCGAGAGCAGGTGCAGTTGCTCGGCATCGGCGGTCACCGCCAGGTCCGTCACGGGCAACTGGCCCGCGTCCGGGCCGTGGTGGTCGCCCAGAGGGATCACCCACTCCGCGATCCGCGGGGTGTGCGCGACGTTCGCCGAGCGGACGTACAGCGGAGTGGTCCCGATCTGCGCGATCAGCGCGTCCTGTTGTACGCCGGGCAGGCCGGCGTAGACGTTGGTCATCCGGCGGCGGTCGGCGGCGTCGAAGAGGTGGAGGAAGCGCCCGGTGGACGTTCCGGCGGCACGGGCCACCCCCACGACATGCAGTGTGAACTCCCCTTTCTCCAGGGCCGATTGACTCTCGGCGTGGATCCGCACGGTCACCTCGGTGCTGGGCTGCACGGGCCGGTCGGGATCCGCCACCTCCAGTTCGTCGATCGCGGCGTCGTCGAGTCGCACCTGGTGGCGGTGGCTCGTCGCGGCGGTGTAGGCGAGCTTCAGCAGCCGGCTGTCGCGGGTGGTCAGTATCGGGCCCGCCGGCTCGGCTGCGGATCCGAGGTAGCCGGAGGGGTAGCCGAGATGTTCGACGGCGTCCAGGACGGGTACCGCCGCTCCCGGGCCGTAGCGGTCGAGGAAGCGGTCGTGCCAGGCGACCCAGCCGGGACTCAGCGCGGCCCGTGGCGCCAGACGTGTGAGCACCGCGGCGGCCGACGCCGCCTCCTCGGCCACCGCGTCCGGGATCACCAGGTCCCAGTCCAACCGCAGGTCGAGGGCGAGCGCGGGTTTCGCGGCGGGACACAGTCGTGTCATCGCGGCCGTCACCCGTGCGCGTTCGGCGCGGGCGCCCTCGGGGGTGGCGGTCGCGTCGTCGTGCCGTGCCAGGGCTGCCGCGACCTCGTGCAGTCCGGTGACGTCAGCCGCGGGCAGGTGCTGTGCCTGACCGAGCAGGGTGGCGATCGGGTCGGAGGCCATGACCGCGGGACGCAGACTGGTGATCAGGAATCGCTGGCGCAGGAGGTTGGCGAGCAGATTCTCGATTCCGGTGGGCGAGGCGTCCGGGAAGCCGGCGGAAAGCCTTTCGGCGAGAACCGTCCACAGAACCGGTGTCCGCGCGCCGTCCATGGCCATGCGGACC
Organism: Streptomyces sp. NBC_01261; assembly: GCF_036226385.1. Taxonomy (NCBI): domain Bacteria; kingdom Bacillati; phylum Actinomycetota; class Actinomycetes; order Kitasatosporales; family Streptomycetaceae; genus Streptomyces; species Streptomyces sp. NBC_01261. The sequence goes on along the minus strand of NZ_CP108463.1, from coordinate 11,237,345 downwards.
GGCCCGGTCGCGCGTATCCCCACGTGCGCGGGGACACCGTCATCCGTGCTGCTGGAGCGGTAGTCGATCATCAGGCGTCCGTCGCGCTCGAACGCGAGGCCGGAGGCAAGCAGCGCCACATGCGTCCGGAGCGCGCGGTGTTCCTCCAACCGGTCGACCAGAGCCACGGTCCACACCGCGTCCGGCCGGGTGACCGTCCGGTGCCCGGTACCCGCTCGCAGCACGGGAGTTGGCCCTGTGCGAGCGGCCTGGACACCGGCGAACAGGCCGAACGGGGTGGCACGTGAGCGGGCACGCAGCAGATAGCGCGCCACCGAGAGCACCGCCCGCCGCACGGCTGGTTCCGGCACCGGCTCGCCGGCGCATATCTGCCGCACCCGTCTCGCCAGGTCCGGGCTGGAGAACTCGACGGCGGCGGCGAAGTCGGCCGTCTGCCACACCTGTTGAAGCCACGCCCGCCACGACTCCTGGTGCGCGGACGGGCCGGTCAGGTCCGGCCAGACCATCCGGTGGTCGGGACGCCGGACCGTCGCCCGGACCACGGCCGCGTCGACATGGCGGTACAAACGGTCCTCCAGCAGCACAGCGGTGTTGTCCGCCATCCTTCCGAACCGCCCGGCGGCGAGGGCGATTATGAGCCATGGTCATGTGGACGGCTGCTGCGCCACCCCACTGTGGTAGCGCGTTCATGAGCCACTGACCTGGCTGAATGTCGTCCCGCCCAAACGACGACGTATGGGCTGTTGATGCGCGCGCGGTGTGGCTAGCGTGAGGGCCTACACAGCAAGCAGCACATTCCCATCACCTTCACGAAGGGGAGAAAATCATGACTGCTGCATCTCCTGAGAAACTCGTCGATGAGGAATTCGGGGAGCTCGAAGAACTCCAGGTGATCGACTCCAGCGAGCTGAAGCTCGGCGCGGCGTACCACACGTACACCTACATCGCGGCGGAGAGCACCGAGGACATCCCCGGCTAGGACGCGCGGGAGCCAAGGCAACTCTCCGACGGACGGGCCCGGTGGGACGAGGAGGTGGGTCGTGCCGTCCAGCAAGTCGGCGGACCGTACCCGCACCGACGTCCTGTTGATCTTCCCGCCGCAGACCGAGGCCAGGTTCTTCCCGTATCTGAGCCTGCCCTACCTGACCGGCCACCTGCGCCGCCGGGGTCGGCGGGTGCACCAGGCCGACCTGAACATCGCCGTGCTCCACGAGCTGCTGCGCCGTCCCGCTCTGCTGGACGACGCGGTCCGTGCCCAGGGCACGGGCGACGACGGTACGGCCGTGAGCGACTGGTACCGCCGAGCGGTGGCCGACGTGTTCGCCGCGCACATCGGCGACCTGCGTGCCCACGTCCTGCGCAAGGAGCCGGCCGGCGAACTGGGCCCCGACCGCGCGGTCCGGCTCGCCGGCCTGGCCCTCGAACTCCTGGTCCGCGACACCCTCTTGGTGCGGACGTGGGAGAACCTCGGCCGGCTCGACGATGCCGTACGCCGGGCCGCGGCCCAGCCGCCGGCCGCGTCCGACGTACCGGTCGCATCGCTGCACCGCCTGGTGACCGGGCTGCTCCGCGGCCATCGCCCCCGGGTGGTCGGCCTGTCCGTGGCGTTCTTCAGCCAGCTCGCGCCCGCCCTGCTGATCGCCGCCTGGATCCGGCGGCTGGCACCGGACACCCTGATCTGTCTGGGCGGTCAGCAGGTGATGCTCCGCCACGACAGCCTCGCCCGGCTGCCCGGCGTCCTGGAAACGGTCGACGCCCTGTGCCCGACCGCGGGGGAAGAACCGCTCGAACGCTGGCTGGACGCGCTGGACGGGACGGTGCCGCTCACCGCCGTACCCGGCATGACCTGGCTGGCACGCTCCGGGGCCGAGCCGCGCATGGGGCCCCCGGTGACCCTGCGCTTCCGTGACCTCGGACCACCCGACTTCACCGGACTGCCGTTCCGCTCCTACCTCAACGACGCCCTGGAGCTGGCGATCGTCTCGTGCGTCGGCTGCTATTGGGGGCGGTGCGCGTTCTGCTCGTACGGCAACAGGGCGCTCCCGCAAGGGAGTTACCAGCAGGGCACCGCGTCTCAGATTGCCGACGCCGTGGAAGCGGCGGTCCGCGCCACGGGTACTCGGTACGTGTCGGTCGCGGACGAGAACACCAACCTGCGGTTGATCCAGAGAGCGATGCGCACGGTACGCGAACGCGGCATCCGGGTCCGGTTCGGTGTGCGCAGCCGACTTGAATCCGCCCTGACCGACCCGGAGTTCTGCTTCGAACTCGCCGCGGTCGGCTGCGCGATGATCTCGGTCGGCTACGAGGGCACCTCGCAGCGCCTGCTGGACCGCATGGACCGGGGTGTGCGCGCGGCCGACTACCAGCGGATCCTCGACAACCTCGACGCGGCGGGCATCACCGTCCGGTTCACCGTGATGGGCCAGGTCCTGGACGAGACGCCGGACGAGTTCGAGGCCTCCCTTCGCTTCCTCGTCGACAACGAGCGGCGGATCGGCATCGACGCGCTGGAGCTGATGGTCGCGGAGCCCGGCAGCAGACTCGTGGGCAGCCCGGAGGAGTACGGTCTCGCCCTCGACACCACGGACCGCCTCGCGGGCAACCCCGAGCTGAGCTACCTGGCCGGCCGGGTCGGCCACCCCTTGTCCGTCCGCGGCGGCCCGACACGCACCGAGGCACTGGATCGCCTGGTGCGGATCTTCCGCACCGTCAGACCGGGCCGTGCGAAAGCCTCGATGTCGTCGCACCCCGCCCCGACCGACCGTCGCGGACCCGCCGTCGCGGACCTGCGCCCGCACACGTGGGTACGCATCGTGCCCACGTCCGCCGACGACCGCGCGGCAGACCGCGTCACCCTCGCCGACCTCGTCCAGGAGCGGTTCTACGCACTCCCCCGCGCCGACATCGAACAGCGCCCCGACGGCCTGCTCACGGCCCGCACCGACCGCGGCGGCCGGCTGCTGGCCCGCCTGGCCGACGCGGCGGCGGGCACCGCCGACCCGGAACGTTCAGCAAGCCCGGCCCCCTCAGCCAGGAGCTCGTCATGACGCAACCGCCGCGCACCACACCCGGCGGCGCCCACGCAGCCGCCGTCGCCGAAGCCCCGCGCCGGATGGGCCTGGGGGTCCTGATGGACATGCCGTGGGGCGGCGGACGTCTCGGCAGACGCGGCATCGGATTCGTGGAGAGCGACGACGGCGGCGGAGACGTCACCGACCGGGTCCGCGCCTTCCTGCACCGCCACGGCGGCGACTTCGCGTACTCCGCCCTCGCCTTCCAGCCACGCTCACGCGCCCGCGTACAGCCGGCCGACTACACGCGCGCGTACGACCGCTTCTTCGAGGCGGTGCCCGCCGGGTCGGCCCGCGCCTTCCACCAGACCGAGCTGAACATGGGCACGCCCGAGCGCTACGACCGCCGCCCTGCCGCCGAGTTCACCAACGAACTGGCCGCCCGCTACGGCTTCTCCTGGGTCGTCGAGGACCTGGGCATCTGGAGCCTGCGCGGCATACCGATGCCCTATCCGCTCCCGCCGCCGCTGACCGAGCCGGGCCTGGAGATCGCCACCCGGAACGTGGCGGAGGCGGCCCGGCTGCTCGAACCGCCGCTGCACGTCGAGTTCCCCGGCTTCACGGAAGGCGGCTCCTTCGTCCTCGGCCACATGGACGCCTTCGAGTACTTCGCCCGGCTCGCGGAGGACGCCGAGGTGCGGGTGACGCTCGACGTCGGCCATCTGCTCAGCTACCAGTGGCTGCGAGGACGTACCGGAAAGAGCATGTACGACGGGATCGAGGCCCTGCCCCTGTCCCGTTGCCGCGAACTGCACCTGTCCGGCTGCCAGATAGTGGGCGGCAGGTTCCGCGACCTGCACCACGGCGTCCTGCTGGACGAGCAGTTGGAGCTCACCGAGTACCTGCTGCCGCGCTGCCCGAACCTCCTAGGGGTGTCCTACGAGGACCCGATGTACCGCGAGGACGGGCAGCTGGTCGAGAAGTCCCGGCGGAACTACGCACGGCTGCGGAACCTGGTCGCCGCCTGGCGGCGCGAGGAGGCCGAGTGACCACGCTGGAGCCGGGCGCGTCGCTGGACGGCGAGCAGCTGACCGACCTGTTCCTGCGGCTGCTGCTGGACGCGGACCTGCGGGCCCGGCTCGCCGACGATGGCGCCGAGGCCGTGGCGGCGGATGCCGGTGAGCTGGAGTGTCTGGCCTCCGTCGACCTGGCCGAACTGGACACCACCGCACGCCGGTTGCGCTCCCAGGTCTGGCGGCCCGGCAGCGGCGGCAGTCTCGCGACCACGTTCCCGCGCAGCCTGCGGGTGCTCCAGGGCACCGGCACCACGGAGTCCGACCTGCTCACCGGTTTCCTCGGCTCACCGCACTTCGCCCGGTTCCGGCTGATCCCTTACACCGCGCCCGGGCTGTCGGCGGAGGAGGCGTTCGCGTCCTACCTGCTGGAGGGCGTCGAGGAACGGGCGCTGCGCGACACCGTGACGCACGAGCTGATGATCGCCCTGTTCACCGCGCTGACGTGTGAGCAGCCGCTGTCGTTCGTGATCGAGGCGGAGGGGATCCTCCCCACGGAGCGGGGCCACGCGGCCGTGCGTACGTATGCGGTGTCGTCCGTGGCCACGTGGGGAGCCACCACCGGCGGGCGTCCCTCCGCGGAGGTCCAGGGCGCGGACGAAGCGCACTACGCGTACTTCACCACGTCCGCCGGGCTGGCTCACGGCGTGGTGTCCGGGCGGGTGGCGGAGGCCTTCGAGGCCGAAGCGTCGGACCGGCGCGAGACCGCGCGGCGGGCGCTGGCCCGCCGCGGACTGTGGTGACGGGGAGAGGATGCGCCTTGCACATCGTGTTGGTGGACATGCCGTGGTCGTCGCTCGACGCGCCGTCCCTCGCCCTCGGCATTCTCAAACGCCGCATCCTCGACGTCTTCCCCGACGGCGCGGCGGACGTCGAAGTGGTGCACGCCAACCTCGACTTCGCCGACTGGGTGTCCGCTCGCACGGAATACGGCTTCGAGGAGTACGAGTTCTGCTCGACCTCGTACTTCTCCGGACACAGCGAGTGGATCTTCTCAGGCGCGCTCAACAACCAACCCCGTTGGCGGGTGGCCGAGTTCACGGAACACTTCGGCGAGAAGATGCCGGAGCACATGCTGGCGAAGGCGCGGGAACTGCACGAACTCGCGCCGCTGTTCGTCCGGGAGACCGCCGCCAAGATCGCCGCGACGGCACCGGACGTGGTCGGCTTCACCACCACGTTCGCGCAGAACGCGGCGGCTCTGGCCGCGGCCCGCGTGGTCAAGGAACTGGCGCCCGGCACCACCACCGTCTTCGGCGGCGCGAACTGCGACGGCCCGCAGGGCGCCGCGCTGCACCGCAACTTCGAGTACGTCGACTTCGTGGTGCGCGGCGAGGGCGAGATCGCGTTCCCCCGACTGCTCGCCGCGCTCCGCGACGGTGACGCCGACGACCTGGCCGCCATCCCCGGCCTGTGCCGCCGCGATGTGCGGGGCCGGTCCGTGGCCCATCCCATGAACGCCGCGCCGCTGCCCCCGGGAGCACTGGTCACGCCCGACTACGGCGACTACTTCGAGCGGCACGCGCGGTCCACCGCGGGCGGCTGGGTGGAGCCACGGCTGGTGGTGGAGGCGTCGCGCGGTTGTTGGTGGGGCGAGAAGCACCACTGCACCTTCTGCGGTCTCAACGGCTCGTTCATGGAGTTCCGCAGCAAGGACCCGCGGCGGTTCGTGGAGGAGATCCTCGGCCTGGTCGAGCGCCACCGCGTGCTCGACGTCTGGGTCACCGACAACATCCTCGACATGGCCTACCTCAACTCCATGGCCCCGCTTCTCCAGGAGTCCGGGTACGACCTGCGGCTGTGCTACGAGATCAAGTCGAACCTGCGGCGCGAGCAGCTGGCGACGCTGTACGCGGCGGGGGTCAGCTATGTGCAGCCCGGCGTGGAGAGCCTCAGCAGCCGGGTGCTGAAGCTGATGGACAAGGGAGTGACCGGCTGCCAGAACGTACGGCTGCTGCGGGACGCGGAGACCGTCGGTGTCAACCTCAGCTGGAACTACCTCTACGGCTTCCCCGGGGAGACCGAGCAGGACTACGCCGAGATCGTCGACCAGCTGCCCGCGCTGCACCACCTCGGACCGCCGGCCAACTCCACCCGCCTGAAGGTCGAACGGTTCAGCCCCTACTTCGACCGGCCGGAACTGGGCTTCGGCGACCTTCGCCCGGCCTCGCACTACCACCACATCTACGACCTGCCGCAGGACGAACTCGCCGACCTGGTGTACATCTTCGACTCACCGAACCAGGGCATCGCCGGCGCCTGTCTGGACCGGCTGCGCACGGCCGTCGCCGACTGGACACGGGCGTACCCGCGCAGCCGCCTGACCCACTGCGACCTCGGCACGCACATCGTCCTGGTCGACACCCGGCCGGGCTTCTCCTGGCGGCTTCTCGACCTCACCGACCCGTTCGAGGTGACGGTGTTCCGGCTGCTCGACACGCCGCACAGCCTGCCGGCCCTGCTGCGCAAGGCCGCTGCCCGGTGCGCGGACATGCGGGAGTCGCCCGGAGAGGTGACGCAGGAGCGCGTCAGCGACCTGCTGGCCCACTGGCTCCGCCTCGGCCTCGTCTTCGCCGAGGGCGGCCAGTACGTGCACGTCGCGCCCGCCGTGGCCAACCAGGACCTGCTGCGCCTCGACGGCGCCGGACTGCACGCGGACGACACGTCGCTGGTCCCCGCCCTGGCAATCGCAGCCGCAGCCGCCGCGGGAGGCACCCGATGACCACGGAACTGACGCTGTGGAAGGACCGCGACCCAGCGGCCATGCGCCTGCCGGGCATCTACCACGGCGCCCTCGACGGGCCGCCCGACAACCCGGTGCACGCCGTCGGACAACTCGCCTCCGAGGGCGTCCAGTTCGTCCGGGTTCCCGAACCCGTGGACCTCACCGATCCGGACGGCGCGTCCGCGGTCGCCGTCCTCCTCCTCGTCCGGGAACTCACCAGCCACGGCATCGCGGTGGACTGGACACTGCGTATGGCCGACCCGGCCCAGTGGCAGGCGCTGAGCCATCTGCACCCTCCGGCAGCCGTCCTCCGCGGCTCCACGGGAGAGGAGATCGACGCAGGCGTGGTCACCGCGTGGCGCGGCTCGTTCCACATCGCGAAGTGCGGTTACCGCCGTGGTCCCGGTTTCCTGGAGATCCGCGACCATCGCTGGGGCTCCTTCCGACGCCTGGTCGTCAACGCCCCCCGCAGCACGGCTTTCCAGAGGCTGCTGGACGGCGTGCCGGCGGTGGCGTCGGCGTCGACGGAGCGGGTTCTGGAGCGTCACCTGCGCGAGAACCTGGTCCATCGCGCCGGGCGTTACGTGTGGTGGACGCCGTACCGGCTACGACGCTGGCCGCTCAGCACGACGATCCCGTAGGAACCTCTCGACCCACTGTTCCGTCAGCTCGTCGGCCTGACGCCTGATACCGGGAGCCGGCAGCGACGCGGACGCGCCGACGCCGAGGAAGTCCAGACAGCCGCGCAGTCCTGCTTCATAGTCGGCGACCAGGTCCTCGTAGACGACGGTGTGCGGGAGGACCCCGTGCCGGCCGAAGTAGTCCTCCCAGGCCGCCGCGTCGCGGTCGAGCATCCGCAGATGCCGGCGGATCCCCTCATAGCCGTACCGGGGAGCGGCGCGCGTGCGCCCCTCCGGCAGAAAGGTCCCGTCCAGGATCCAGACACCGGTCTGCTCGGCCATCGTGTACGACACGGCCTGCCGTAACCGGTCCCTGCGTTGGATCCAGATGTAGCGGGGTGCCTGGAGGATGTCGTACGGGTCGGCCTCCAGGCTCCCGAGGTGCCCCGCGTGGATCCGCAGCCCGAAGACGCCGTTGGGGCTGGTCCTGCATGTCATCAACCGCCGCACATAGCCCGCCGCCAACTCCTGCGGATCGTCGGAGTCGAATCCCCACCGCTCGAAGAAGTCCAGCACGAAGGCGTCGGCGAAGTAGTCCTCGGCGAAGCCGGCCAGCCCGGTGTGCCACAGGGCACGGGCGAGCATGTTGCTGCCGCACCGAGGCGTCGACGCGAGCACATAGCGGACGGGCGGCAGACCGGGGAAGTGAGGGAAGTCGAACTCCGGGCCGTTGGTCCGATAGCGCAGCGTCATGAGAACACCTTCGCGCCAGGCACCGGTCGTTGTCATCGGCTCCGCGGCGGGATCCGGCCCGGCCGGGTCGCGAGCTTGCGCCTCCGGCCAGCGACGTCAGCGACGGCCATCCCTGCCGGTACGTGCTCGTGCGAATCGACCGGCCGGCCGGTGGCATCGGAGAGCGCACCTGTGTCACCGCGCCTCATGGGCCTCGGATGTGACGCGCCGTCCGCGCTCAGGAGGAGCTCAGAACACTCGGCGTCGTAGGCCGATCCGGCTCTCGGCAGTCCAACGGGTCCGGCCCCTCAACACCAGGCTGAGGGGCCGTAATTGGTAGCGGGAGTCGGATTTGAACCAACGACCTCTGGGTTATGAGCCCAGCGAGCTACCGAGCTGCTCCACCCCGCGTCGCTGTGCTTACCGTACGCCATCCGGCCGTATCCGACAGGGAATTACGAGCGAGCGGAGATACAGAGCGCGGCGAGCGGGACCCATCCGGTCGCCACCGGTCTCGTGCCTCGTTCCGGACGATCAGCCCAGCTCGAAGACGCGGCCCGTTTCCGCTCCTTCGATCGAGCGGACGTCGGACTGGACCATCCGCTCCAGAGGTACGGGTTCGAAGCCGGGAGAGAAGTCGGCGAGCCAAGTCAGCTCCGCCTTGCAGGAGTTGCGGATCGACGACCCCGCGCACCCCACGCCGGTCGCCGAACGCGCGCGGCCGCACAGGCCGCCCACAGGGAGCAGCCCCAGGGCCCACCGCTCACCAACTTGCCCCATTCCTCATCGCCTTGAATCGTTGTCGTCTCTATTGACCTCAGCTCGGAGGGCGAATTACGGTTCCGGCACTTGCAGCGATTTGAAACGATTCAACAGCTGCTCACCCGTGACGAGTTGGGGCTGAACCATGCACGAAACCCACCCGCAGCGTGGCGGTGCGACACGTCGGTCGGTACTGGGCGCCGGTCTGACGACGGGCGTTCTCGCGGCACTCGGTCCGGCAGCGAGCGCCGCCGCCTCCGGGACGGCTCGCTCCAACGAGGCTGTCCCTACGGTGAGTTGGTTCGCCGGTCCTGCCAAGGCGGTCCGGCCCAGGTTCCGTTGGTGGTGGCCGGACGGGCTGGTGGACCCGGTGGAGATCGCGCGGGAGATCGACCAGATGGCCGACGCGGGATTCGGCGGCGCCGAGATCGCGGCCGTCCACCACAGCATCACCGACACCTCCGTCCTGGACACCGCCCGTCACGGTTGGGGCAGCCCGGCCTGGCGTGACGGCGTGAAGGCCGCTCTGCGGCAGGCCGCCCGCCGCGGGCTCACCATCGACCTGACGCTCGGGCCGAGTTGGCCCGTCGCCGTGCCCGGTGTGACACCCGATGACGACGCCGCGGTGAAGGAACTCGCTTACGGCAAGGCCACGTTGACCGGCGGCGCGGCCTACGACGGACCGGTGCCGGCCTCCGTCTACCCGGCCGCCTCCGGTGTGGCCGTGCAGAAGCTCTTCGCCGTCCAGGCCGCCCGCGTCAACACCACCTACTCCAGCGGCAAGGCGACCGGTCTGGACGCCGACAGCGTCACCGACCTGACCGACCGGGTCAGGGGCGGGAACCTCAGCTGGACCCCGCCCGACGCGGCGACCTGGGTGATCCTGTCGTACTGGCAGCGCGGCTCGGGCCAGCAGCCTGAGGCGGGACCGCACTCCTCGCCCGCCGCGTACGTCGTCGACCACTTCAGCGGGACCGGCACGGCGGCCGTCACCCGCTACTGGGACTCCACGATCCTGGACTCCACGCTCCGCCAACTCCTCAGAACGGCGGGCAACACCTTCTTCGAGGACTCCGTGGAGCTGGAGACCAAGGGACTCCAGTGGACGCCCGGCCTGCCTGCCGCCTTCCGCGAGCACACCGGACGGGACCTGCTGCCGTACCTGCCGGCCGTCGTCCTCGACAACGGCAACCAGATCTTCGCCTTCGAGGCGCGGCTCACCCAGGAGGTCCGGCACGACTTCTGGGAGACCGTCTCCGGCCTGTTCAACGAGCACCACCTCGGGGCGCTCAAGTCCTGGGCGCACGGGCACGGCATGAAACTGCGCTCGCAGCCGTACGGACTCCAGACCGACGCGATCGCCTCGGCGGCCGTTCTCGACGTCCCCGAGGGCGAGTCGCTCGGTTTCAAGAACCTCGACGACTACCGCTGTCTCGCCGGCGGACGGGACATGGCCGGCCACCGCGTCCTGTCCTGCGAGGCGGGCGCGTACGCGGGCGGCGCCTACAACACCACCTGGGACAAGTTCCTGCGCACCATGGGCGGCGCGTACGCGGCGGGCGTCAACCAGACCGTGATCCACGGCTTCTCCTATGCCACCGTGCCCGGCGTCAGCTGGCCCGGCTTCGCCGCGTTCAGCCCGTACAGCGGAGCACCCGGATACGGCGAGTCGTGGGGGCCGAGACAACCCACCTGGCACCACGTCCCCGACATCACCGGCTATCTCGGCCGCGTGCACGAGGTGCTCCAATCGGGCACCGCCCGCGCGGACATCGCCGTCTTCCGGCAGACGGGCTACACGGCGACCGGCATCGGGGCGTCCTGGCTCACCTCGACGGGCATCCCGCTCGGCTGGACCCACCAGTTCCTGAGCGGCCCCCTGCTCGACCTGCCCACGGCCAAGGTCTCCGGAAAGCGCCTGGCACCCGACGGGCCCGCTTACAAGGCCCTGTTCCTGGAAGGCGACTTCTTCTACGGCTCCACGCCCACGCTCGCCGTCGCCGACGCCCGCAGACTCCTGACGTTCGCCCGCGCAGGCCTGCCCACCGTGCTCCTCGGCGCCTTCGACCAGCCCCTCACACCGGGGCTCCCCGACGACGGGGAGCAGGATGAACTGCGGTCCCTGACCGCACAGTTGCTCGCGCTGCCGAACGTCCGCCGGATCACCGACAAGACCCTGGTCGGCGCGGCGTTCGCGGAACTCGGCGTGACCTCCGACGCCGTCTACTCCGTGTCCTCGACCCTGCTCAACGCCCACCGGGTCACCGACGACGCCGACTTCTACTACCTGTGCAACGGCAAGCACGCCGAGACCGTCAAGCCCGCCGTCGCCCTCATCGACCATGACGTCACGCTGCACGCGACCCGTCGCAAGGGCTCCGGCGCGGTCCCCTACCTGCTGGACCCGTGGAGCAGGCGGGTCACCCGGCTCGCCCAATACACCCAGGACGGCGACGCGTTCACCTTCCGGGTCACCCTCCAGCCGGGCGAGACCCTCGTCGTCGCGCTCGGCGGCGCGGGACTGTTCGGGGACCGCTGCGGCAGCCGTCCGCACGCGGTCGCCACCGACGCGGACAGCGTGCTCTTCGCGGACGGATCATTGGCGATCCGCGCCTCCACGGCCGGGACGCGCACCACCACCCTGTCGAACGGCCGCAAGGTCACCACGAAGATCCCCGAGGTGCCGGCCGCCCTCACCCTCGACCGCTGGACCCTTTCCGTCGACGACTGGCAGCCCGGCGCCACCGCGACCACCACCACGATCGTCCAGCACAGCCTCGTCCTCGACGCCCTGCTGCCCTGGTCGCAGATCCCCGAACTGGCCGACGTGGGCGGCATCGGCCGCTACCGGACGACGGTCACGCTTCCCAGCACCTGGACCTCCGGCACGGGAGCCGTGCTGAAGCTGGGCAGCGTGACCGACACCTGCCGGGTCACCGTCAACGGGACACGCCTCGACCCCGTCGACCGGATCAACCCGGTCGTGGACCTCGGCGGTCGGCTGCGCCGCGGCGCCAACACCATCGAGGTCGAGGTGGCCACCCCGTTGTTCAACCGGCTGCGGATCAGCAACCCCGCGGTGTTCGGCACGTCCGCCAGGCAGAACTACGGCCTGGTCGGACCGGTCCAACTCACGCCGTACATACAGCAGCCGGTGGCCTAGCTCCCGGCACCGGCACGGATCCCGGCGGCCGTAGAGGCGAACGGCTGCCGGGAGGCGAGCGCGGTGACGGATCGGTCGTCGCCGAGCCGGGCGCGCGCGGATCGCCGAGCCCGGCAAAGGCGAACGCACCCAGGCGACCAACGGCCCGGCTCAACCCGATGGCGCCGTGTCGCCCACTCCGGAACGGCTCAACGACACACACGATGCCACCCTTGCCACTAGAATTGGTGTCATGACTGCCATCACGCTGCGCATTCCCGACGCCATGGACAAACAACTGCGCGACGCCGCCGCCGGCTCCTCGTCCCTCAACGACTACATCGTGCGAGCGGTACGCCGTCAGATGACCCTCGACGCCGCGCGCAGGCTCGCCTCCGTCGCCCCCCTCGACCTGGCAGGCGAAGGCGACGCCCTGTGACCATCCGCAAGGGCGATGTCTGGGATGTGGACACCGGCAAAGGCACCCGTACCGTTCTGGTCGTCAGCCTCGACGGACTTGCCGACGCCTACGGCGCCGTCGTCGTCCTGGTCCTGCACGCCCCGGCCCAGCACCCCGACACGGCGATGAGCGTGCGCTTGACCGCCCCGGTCGACGCCTCCGCCGTCGCCGTCAACCTCCTCCAGCTCTCCACACTCCGCTTCGAGACCGGCACACCGCACGGGAACATCGGCCCCGAACAGCAGGAACTCGTCGACAACGCCCTCCGCGCCGTCCTCGACCTGTAAGCCGGTGGCATACGGCGCGGCGAAGCCCGCATCGAGCGGGAACACTGGCCGGCCGATTCGCGCCTGGTAGGTAAGGGCGCGCCAAAGGCCGAGAGCGTCGATCCTGATGGCGCCGATCGCGACGTCGGCGTCGCGACCGACGACAGCAGGACTACTTCCCTCAGGCGCCGGGTCCGCCTTCGTCGGAGGGCCGTCAGCGCAGTCGACGCGCCCGCAACACCACGTCATCGGTGTGGTGCGCACCGGCGCCGCCGTCAGGTGCCACGCGTGGCCGCTGCTCGTCCACCTCCACCGTCCAGTCGTCGTCGAGCAGAGCGGCCACCATGGAAGGCCAGACGTAGTCGGCCGGGTCGAACCCGGCGTCGTGTTCGTGCCGGGTGTCCATCCCCGCGTGGTGCACGAGCAGCAGCACGCCGCCGGGCGCGACGGCCGCGAGGAGCGCTCGCTCGGCTGCGGCGTCGGGTGTCCGCAGCAGAGCCGGGTACTGCGCGGAGACCAGGTCGAAGGAGGCCGGGGGAAGCGCCGCTTCCGCCAGTCCGGCGTGTACCCAGCGGACGGTGACACCGGCGTCCCTCGCGTGCCCCGCGGCCCGCTCCAGCGCCACGCCCGAGACTTCGAGCGCGGTCACCTCCCAACCGCCGCGCGCGAGCCAGACGGCATCGGCGCCCTCACCGCAGCCGACGTCGAGCACCCGTCCGCGCGTGAGCCCGGCGACCTCGGCCACGAGCGCGCCATTGGGCCGGCCGCTCCACAGTTGCTGTCTGTCCGCGTATCGGTTGTCCCACTCCGCCCGGACCTCGGGGTCTCCGACGTATCCGTCGGCAGGCAAGGACGTGTCGGGCGCGGACGATCCTGCGATGTTGTCAGTCACCGGCCCACGGTCACCCACCAGGTCCTGGTGACACCAATCTTGTTGCTGCTCCGGCAAAACGGCGGCTCAGCTCCTCACGCCAGGGTCACCTCCACCGGCAGCCTCTTGATGCCGTTGACGAAGTTCGAGCGCACGCGCGGCACCTCGCCGGCCAGGCGGATGTCCGCGAGGCGGGGTATCAGCTCCTCGAACATGATGCGGATCTCGGTGCGGGCCAGCAGGTTGCCCAGGCACAGGTGGGGACTGCCCTTCCCGAAGGTCACGTGGTCGTTGTGCTGCCGGGCCACGTCGAGGTCGTAGGGGTTGGTGAAGACCTCCTCGTCGCGGTTGCCGGAGGCGTACCACATGACGACCTTGTCGCCCTCCTTGATGCGTTTGCCGCCGAGTTCGACCTCGCGGGTGGCGGTCCGGCGGAAGTGGTAGACGGGAGAGGCCCAGCGCAGGAACTCCTCGACCGCCGTGGGGATCAGGGAGGGGTCGGCCTGGAGGCGGGCGAGCTGCTCCGGGTGCTGGAGCAGTGCCAGCATGGAGTGGGTGATCGTGTGCCGGGTTGTCTCGTTGCCGGCGACGACCAGGAGCAGGAAGTAGTTGTCGAAGTCCCGCGCGGAGAGCGGGACGCCGTCGCGCGGGGTGGTGTTGACCAGTTTGGAGACCAGGTCCGTGCCCTGGCCACCGCGCCGCTGCCTGGCCAACTCCCTTCCGTACTCGAAGACTTCGAGCGAGGCGGGTGAACGGAACGGCAGGTCGCGGTACTTCTCGCTCTCCCCGCTGTGCAGGAGTACGTCGGCGTAGTCGGGGTCGGTGTTGCCGATGATGCGGTTGCCCCAGTCGATGAGCTGCTGGTTGTCCTCCGGCGGCACGTCGAGCAGCCGGGCGAGCACGTTGATGGGGAAGTCTGCGGAGATCTCCTTCACGAAGTCGAAGCTGCCCTTGGCCAGCGCCGCGTCCAGGGTCTTCGCGGTCAGGCCGCGCAGGAAGTCGGCGTAGCTGTTGATCACCCCTGCGCCGAACTGCCGCTGGATCAGGCTGCGCAGGGCCCGGTGGCGGACGCCGTCGAGTTCCAGGATGGAGGCGCGTTTCTTGATCTGGTCGTCGTCGACCTCTTCGAGGTTGACGAACCGGGTGGAGGTGAACGTCTCGGCGTCCCGGTCCACCCGGGCGATGTCGGCGTGCCGGGTCACCGACCAGAAGCCGGAGTTGGGGGCCTCCTCGGGCTGCCAGTGGACGGGGTCCTCGTGGCGCAGGGTGTGGAACATGCGCCACGGGGTCACGCCGTCGGTGAAGTTGTCGAGGTCGGCGAGGTTCACGTCCGCGAGGGGCAGTGGTTCGTTCGCGGCGGCGGGCAGGGTCGTCTCGGTCATCGGTGGCTCCTGGGGGTCGTACGGGCTGTCACAGGTGGTAGGCGTACTCGGTGAACTCCCAGTCGGTGACGTGCCGTTGGAAGCGCTCGACCTCGTTCCGCTTGTAGGAGAGGAAGGACGTGGTGAAGTCCTTGCCGAGCACCTCGGCCAGGGCGGTGTCCGCCTCCAGCGCGTCGAGGGCCTCGGACAGGGTGCCGGGCAGCACGGTGGAGCGGGCCGGGTCGTAGCCGTAGCCCTCCAGCGGGGCGGGCGGCTCCTCTGCGGCCACCACGCCCAGCAGGGCTGCGGCGATGGTGCCGGCGATCGCGAGGTAGGGGTTGGCGCCGGCGTCGCCCAGCCGCAGTTCGAGCCGGGCTGCGGACCCGCGCTCGGGCGGGATGCGGACCATGGCGCTGCGGTTGTCGAGCCCCCAGTCGATCAGCCAGGGCGCGAGCGTGTCGGGTCCGAAGCGTTTGTAGGAGTTGACGGTCGGGTTGAGCAGCGCGGCCAGGGCGGGTGCGTGCGCCATCACGCCGGCGACGGAGTGCCGTGCGGTGGCGGAGAGGCCGTAGGGCCCGGACGGGTCGTCGAAGGCGTTGCGGCCTTCGGTGTCGTGGCTCGACAGATGGAGGTGGAAGCCGGATCCCCCGGCGTCGTTGAACGGCTTCGCCATGAAGGTGGCGAGTCTGCCTTCCTTGCGGGCGAGTTCCTTGATCGCGGCCTTGAAGCGAAAGGCGCGGTCGGCGGCCGACATCGCCTCCGAGTGGACCAGGTTGATCTCGAACTGTCCGCCGTCGAACTCGTGGTTGCCGCTGAGCACGCCGATGTTCAGGTCGCGGACCTGCCGCAGGGTGCGCAGGAGGTGGTTGTCGGGGTCGGCGCGCAGCCCCGCCGTGTAGACGACACCGGCGTCGGACGCGTACCGGCGCCAGCCGCCGACGGCGTCGCGTTCGCAGAGGAAGTACTCCAGCTCGGGGCCGACGACGGGCCGCAGTCCGTGCTCCGCGCACCGGTCGAGGACGGCCTGGAGGAGGTCGCGGGGCGATTCGGGGGCGGGCGCCCCGGTCGCCGGGTCCAGGACCTCGCCGAGGCAGGTGGCCACGCCGGGCTCCCACGGGAGGGGCAGGAGGGTGTCCAGGTCGGGGCGTACGCAGATGTCGGGCAGTCCGGCGTCCAGGCCGCCGCGGACCGGGACGACGTCGCCCTGCGGACTGGTGTGGTAGACGGCCCGGCAGAAGGCGAGCCCGTGTTCCACGGCCCGGGGCAGTTCCTCCAGCAGGACGTCGCGGGCGCGGTCGGTGCCGATGAGGTCGGGATAGGTCACCCGGACCACGTCGATGCCGTCGGCGGCGAGTCGCTCCATGTGGCGGCGGACTTCCGGGATGTCTTGAACGCTCACCGTTGTCTCCTCGGGCGGACGGTGGGGCACCTCTGGGACGCGAGGTCCTGAGGCGGCCGATGGGGAAATGAGGGGCCGGGACACGGCGGTCACGGGCGACCCCGGCAACGTTGTTTGACGCCAAACGGTAAGAGCGGTCGCCGCGTCCCGCAAGAGGCGACGACAAGAAAATTATCCATCCGGATAGGTATTGACCCCACCCCGGCGGCTTCCTATCTTGTTTGAAGCCAAACGAGTCAGGGGCCGGTCTTCGAGCCCCTTTGGCCGGGGCCCGGCCACCGTGCCGGGCCCCTCTCCCCACCACCTCTCCGACGCCCTCACCCCAGGAGGCCGGCCATGAAGGTCGTCGTCGACATGAACAAGTGCCAGGACCACGGCCAGTGCGTCTTCGCGGCACCCGACGTCTTCCAGCTGGACGACGACGGACACCTCGGCTACGTCCCCGACCCCGACGACGCCCTGCGCGACGAGGTCGAGGAAGCCGCGGACGTCTGCCCGCTCCAGGCCATCCGGATCGAGGAGTGATGGCCGGGGGAAGCGTGGTCGTCGTCGGCGCCTCGATGGGCGGCCTGCGCGCCGCCGAACAACTGCGGACGGCCGGCTGGACCGGCTCCGTGACGGTCGTCGGCGACGAACCGCACATGCCCTACAACCGGCCCCCACTCTCCAAGGACGTCCTCGCCGGCAAGGCGTCCTTCGACTCCCTCGCCTTCGCCCCCAAGGCGAACACCGCCGACGTGAAGTGGCGGCTCGGCCGGAAGGCCGTCACGGCCGACCTCGCCGCGCGCACCCTCACCCTCGACGACAGCACCACGCTCTCCTACGACGGCCTGGTCGTCGCCACCGGTATGCGCCCCCGCCGGCTGCGCTGCCCCGGACCGCTCACCGGCCGCCACACCGTGCGCACCCTCACCGACGCACAGGGCCTGCACGCCGAACTGACCCGGCCGGGCGTCCGCGTGGTCGTGGTCGGCGCCGGGTTCATCGGCTGCGAGGTGGCCGCCACCGCCGTGGGCCTCGGCGTGGCCGAGGTGACCGTCGTCGACCCGCTGCCACTGCCCATGGTGGGTCCGCTCGGCAGGCTGCTCGCCGGTGCGCTGCTACGACGGCACGAACAGCGCGGGGTGCGGTTCGCGCTCGGCACCGGGGTCGCCGGCTTCGAGGGCGACGACCGGGTGACGGGAGTCCTACTGAGCGACGGCACCGTCCTGCCCGCCGACGTGGTGGTGGAGTCGGTCGGCTCGCTCGCCAACACCGAATGGCTGGAGGGCAACGGACTCGACCTGAGCGACGGTGTGCTCACCGATGAGCTGCTGCGGGTCGGAGGGCTGCCGTCCGTCGTCGCGGTCGGTGACGTGGCCCGCTTCCCCAACGCCCGCTACGACGGAGTGCCGCGCCGGGTCGAGCACTGGTCGATCCCGACGGACAGCGCCAGACACGCGGCCAGAAGTCTCGTCGCCCATCTCACGGGACACCAGGGCGAGTCGGCGGCCTTCGCGCCACTGCCCACCTTCTGGAGCGACCAGCACGACTTCCGGTTGCAGTCCTTCGGCTCGCCCCTGCTCGGCCTCGACGACGTCCGGGTCCTGGACGGCGACCCGGACGGCGACGTCATCGCCGGCTACCACCGCGAGGGCCTGCTCGTCGGTGTCGTGGCGCTCGGTGTTCCCACAACGGCCGCGCGGGCCGCCCGCTACCGCACCGCGCTCCTCCAGCAGCCCGCCCTCACCGCGTAAGGAACCAACGTCATGGCCAGCGTCCGTGGTTACTTCCACCCCAAGACCGCGACCGGATCGTCGTCGCTGATCCCCGCGCCGCCCTGGCGCTACTCGGGCGACCTGCTCACCGTCGAGTACCGCACGGATCCCGCACGGGTCCGTGAACTGCTGCCCGAGCCACTGGAGTTGGCCGACGAGGACCCGGGCGCGGTCGCGCTGATCTGGGCCGACTGGCAGTCCTGCTCGCAGGCCGGGGAGGAACTGCTCGACCCCGTACGCGCGCAGTACAAGGAGGCGTTCGCGGTCGTGCGCTGCTCGTTCCGGGGCCGGACGTACTCGCGCTGCGTCTACATCTGGGTCGACAAGGACTTCGCGATCGCACGGGGGCTGCACCAGGGCTATCCGAAGAAGCTCGGCTCCATCCACCAGACCCGGCCGCATCCCTACGGGCCCGCTCCGCGGATCGAGGCGGGGGCCCGCTTCGGCGCGACCCTCGCCGCGGCCGACCGGCGCCTCGCCGAGACCGTGGTGACCCTGCGCGAGCCGACGGAGACGAACGGGTTCGTGAACGGACACCCCATGGCTCACCACCGCTGGCTCCCCTCCGTCGAGAAGGGCAAGGGGCTGGCACTGGACGAGCTGGTCGAGACCGGCGCGGCCGACTTCGAGGGCGGCCAACCCTGGCTCGGGGAAGCCGAGTTGACGTTGTTCGAGGCCCCCACGGAGGAGCTGGCCCGGCTGGAGGTCCGCGAGCCGATCGCCGCCTACTACCGACAGGTCGGGGTCGTCTGGGACGGCGGCCGGCTGCTGGAGTCCGGAACGTCCTCCGCAACTGCCGACTAGGCCCCCTCTCCGCCCCTTGCCCGCCTGCGTCAGGAGCCCTTCCCATGCCCGAGAAGATCATCGTCGCCGGAGTCCCCGTCGACACCCGTCACTTCATCGGCGGCCGACGCGTCGCCTCCGCCGACACCTTCGACGACGTCTCCCCCATCGACGGCGAGGTCCTCGGCCCGATCGCCCGCGGCGGCCCCGCCGAGGCCGATGCCGCGGTCGCCGCGGCCCGCGAGGCGTTCCCCGGCTGGGCCGCCACCCCGCGCGCCGAACGCGCCCGCGTCCTGCACGCCATAGCCGACGGCGTCGAGAAGCGCATCGAGGAACTCGCGCTCGTCGAGACCCACGACAACGGCGCCCTGCTCCGCTCGCACCGCCGTGGCGTCATGCCCCGCGTCGCGCACAACTTCCGCTTCTTCGCCGACTGGTTGCTCACCCTCGGCCACGAGGACTTCGAGACGCGCGGCCACACCAACCACGTCACCTGGGACCCGGCCGGCCCCTGCGTCCTGATCACCCCGTGGAACGCCCCGCTGATGCTGGCCACTTGGAAGGTCGCCCCGGCCCTCGCGGCCGGCAACACCGTCGTCCTCAAGCCGGCCGAATGGTCACCGCTCACCGCCTCGCTGCTCGCCGACATCGCCACCGAGGCCGGACTGCCCGCCGGGGTCCTCAACGTCGTCCAGGGCTACGGCGCGGAGATCGGCGACGCGCTCACCTCGCACCCGGACGTACGCCGGATCAGCTTCACCGGCTCGGTGCCCACGGCCACCCGGATCGCCGCGTCGGCCGCCGCCCACCTCACCCCGCTCAGCCTCGAACTCGGCGGCAAGTCGCCGCTGTTGGTGTTCGCCGACGCGGACCTCGACCTCGCCGTCGACCTCGCCGTCGAGCAGTACGACAACGCCGGCCAGGTGTGCCTGGCCGCCACCCGCGTCCTCGTCGAGGAGTCGGTCGTCGAGGAGTTCACGCGACGCTTCACGGAGAAGGCCTCGGCCCTGGTCCAGGGAGACCCGCGCGAGGAGACCACCGACATCGGACCCACCATCCACCCCCGCCAACTGGAGAAGGTCGACGGGTTCGTGCGGCGCGCGATCGCAGCCGGGGCCCGAGCCGTCATCGGCGGACAGCGCAAGGACGGCCAGTACTACGCGCCGACCCTCCTCACCGGCGTCGCCCAGGACTCGGAGATCGTGCAGGAGGAGGTCTTCGGGCCGGTCCTGACCCTCCAGACCTTCGCCGACGAGGAGGAAGCGGTACATCTCGCCAACGACACCCGCTTCGGCCTCGCCGCCACCCTGGCCACCGGCGACCGCGAACGCGCCGACCGCGTCACCGCCCGGCTCGTCGCGGGCACGGTCTGGGTCAACTGCTTCTTCGTGCGCGACCTCCAGGCACCCTTCGGCGGTTCCCGCCTCTCCGGTGTCGGACGCGAGGGCGGCACCTGGAGCTTCGACTTCTACTGCGACCTCAAGAACACCGTCACCGCCCCGAACGGATGGAACAACCATGGGTGAGATCGTCGGGGCCGGCCTGCTGGCCCATGTCCCCACCATCGTGCTGCCCGAGGCCGACCGCCTCGAACTCAACGAGGGCGAGGAGATCACCCTCGTCACCGGCCTCCGCCAACTCCGCGAGGACGTCTTCGACCGGGACGACTACGACACCGTCGTCGTCCTCGACTCCCACTGGGCCACCACCGTCGAGTTCGTGATCGCCGCCCAGCGGCGCCGGGCCGGGCTCTTCACCTCCGAGGAGCTGCCGCGCGGCATGTGCCGGATGCCCTACGACTACCCCGGCGACCCCGAACTCGCCCAGAACATCGCCGAGTTCGCCGACCGGCACGGCACCTGGATCACCCCGATCGACGACGACCACCTGCCGGTGTACTACGCCACCATCAACCTCTGGAAGTTCCTCGGCGAGGGACTGCCGGACAAGCGGTGGGTGACCATCGGCGTCTGCCAGACCGGCGACATGGAGGACCATCTGCGCCTGGGCCGCGCGCTCGCCGACGGCATCGCGGCCACCCCCGGCCGCCGGGTGCTGCTCATCGCCTCCGGCGCTCTGTCGCACACCTTCTGGCCGCTGCGCGAGATCCGCGACCACGAGGCCAGCGACCCCGCGCACATCCGTACGCCCGAGGCCCGCGAGGCCGACTACGAGCGGATCGCCTGGTTCAAGGAGGGCCGGCACGACAAGGTCCTCGACACCATGGACGAGTTCTGGAAGTACAAGCCCGAGGCGAAGTTCTTCCACTACCTGATGATGGCCGGCGCCCTCGGCGAACAGGCCTGCACCGCCAGGGCCCGCCAGTACGGCGCGTACGAGAACTCCGTCGGCACCGGCCAGGTCCACCTCTGGTTCGACCGCCCGGCCACCGGCTGGACCGGTGACGGCCCGCCCGTACCCCCCTCCCCCCGCACCCCGCACAGCCGCGCCTAGGAGAGCGACATGCCCGAGTACCGCCGCGTTCTGCTGGACGGCTCCACCGTCGAGGTCACCGTCGACGGCGACGAACTCGTCGCCGGGGACGGCCGCCGCGTCAAGACCGACGAGGCGCTGCATCTGCCTCCGGTGGTTCCGTCCAAGGTGATCGCCGTCCATCTCAACCACCGCAGCCGCGTCGACGAGTTCCGGATCGATCTCCCGGACACCCCGACCTACTTCCACAAGCCCACCTCCTCCCTCAACGCCCACAAGGGCGCGATCGTCCGCCCCGGGGGCTGCAAGTGGCTCAACTACGAGGGCGAGGTCGCCATCGTCATCGCAAGGACCGCGCGGAACATCTCCCCGGCCGAGGCGGGCGAGTACATCGCCGGCTACACCGTCGCCAACGACTACGGCCTGCACGACTTCCGCGACACCGACGCCGGTTCCATGCTGCGGGTCAAGGGCTCCGACACCCTCTGCCCGCTCGGCCCGGGCCTGGTCACCGACTGGGACTTCCACGGCAAGCGGCTGCGCACCTACGTCAACGGCGAGGTCGTACAGGACGGTTCGACCGACGAGATGAAGTGGGACATGCACTACCTCGTCGCCGACATCGCCCGCACCATCACCCTGTATCCGGGGGACGTGCTGCTGTCCGGCACGCCCGCCAACTCCCGTCCCGTCCGACCCGGAGACGTCGTCGAGGTCGAGGTCGAGGGCCTCGGCAGACTCACCAATCACGTCGTCGACGGCCCCACCCCGATCCGCACCGACGTCGGCGCCCAGCCGACCGAGTCGGAAGAGGTGCTGTCCACCGCGCTCGGCGGCGACTGGGAGTTCCGTGGCATTCGTCCACCGCGCCGCTGACGGCGACGGCGCAGGTAGGGTCGCCTGCATGACCGAGCCCGCCGGCCGCCGCCCCCGCAAGCGCGTCACCTACGGCGCGGGCCGCGAGGCCCTGCTGGACGCCGCGGTGCGCGTGGTGGCACGGGGCGGACTGCGCGGGCTCACCTACCGCGCCGTCGCGGAGGAGGCGGGGGTCACCCACGGACTCGTGGTGCACCACTTCGGAACCCGCGACGCGCTGATCGAGGCGGCGCTCGCCCACGCCATCCACTCGTCGCTCAGCAGCAGCGACCTCGAACCCGGCACCGGACGGCCCGAGGACTTCTCGCACGGGCTGACCGAGATGGTGGACTCGGGGCCCGACCTCCAGGCCTTCCAGTACGAACTGCTCCTGGAGGCCCGGCGCAGGCCGGAGCTGCTGTCCCATCTCCGCGCGCTGTACGACGAGTACTTCGCCGCCACCCGGCGCGAACTGACCCAGATGCTGCCCGGACCGGTCGACGAGGGCCTGTCCCGGATGGTGTTCGCCACCCTGGAGGGCCTGGTCCTGCACCAGCTCGTCTTCGGCGAGCGCGAGGTCATCGAGGACGCCCTCGACGAGCTGCGGAACGTCCTGCGACTGCTGGCGCGGGAGCGCGACGGGCACTGACCGCCCGGCCCCCTCTCCCCACTGATTACGGCCTCGTAAGAAATCCGCGTCGGACACGGATTCTCCGTGCCACCCCCTTGCCAAACGGATAGTTCCGCCCCACGATGAGGCAACTCGTTTGGCCTGAAACGACACTCCCCTTAACTGGCAGGTGATCCGAGTGGACAGTCAGGCGGTCGCATCCCAGCGGTCCGTGCGGGACGAACCCACGGCAGGCACGCTCAAACCCAACGCGCTCGGCGTGCTGGGCATCCTCTTCCTCGTTCTGTCCGCCCAGGCGCCGCTCACCGGCATCGCCGGAGCGGTCCCGATCTCCGTCGGCATCGGCAACGGTCCCGGCACCGCCGGCGCCTACGTCCTGGTCGGCGTGGTGACCCTGCTCTTCTCGGTCGGCTTCGTCACCATGGGCCGGCACGTCGTCGACGCGGGCGCCTTCTACACCTACATCGGCACCGGGCTCGGCCGCACCACCGGGGCCGGCAGCGCGGGCGTGGCGCTCTTCGCGTACTGCGCCATCCAGGCCGCGATGTACGGGCTGTACGGCTCCATCGTCAGCGGCCTGGTCGACGCCCACACGGGACTCGACCTGCCATGGTGGGCATGGTCGCTGGCAACCATGGCAGTCGTCCAGGCGCTCGGTGCCACCGGCATCGACATGGGCGCCAAGCTGCTGGCCGTGTTCGTCCTGGCGGAGTTCAGCATCCTGCTGGCCTTCAGCCTCGTCACCCTCTTCAAGGGCGGCGGCCCGGAGGGCCTCGGCTTCACGCAGTCCTTCTCGCCGAGCGCCGTGACCCAGGGCGCACCGGGCGTGGCCGTGATGTTCGCCGTCGCCTCCATGTTCGGCTTCGAGGCCACCGCGATCTACGGCGAGGAGGCGCGCGAGCCGAAGAAGACCGTCCCTCGCGCCACCTACCTGGCGGTCGTCGTGGTCGTCGGCTTCTTCGCCCTCACCTCCTGGATGCTGGTCGCCGCGTACGGACCCTCCAAGGCCGTCGAGGCGGCGGGCAAGGCGCTGGCGAGCGGGGACTCCACAGCGTTCGTCTTCGCCCCGATCGCCGCGCAGTTCGGCGGCTGGGTCAACGACGTACTGCCCGTCCTGCTGGCCACCTCCCTCTTCGCCGGCCTGCTCACCTTCCACAACTCCGCCAACCGCTATCTCTTCTCGCTCGGCCGCGACGGGCTGCTGCCCCGCCGCCTGTGCACCCTCAACAGCCGCCACGCGCCCTGGACGGCCGGCTGTGTGCAGACCCTCGTCGCGGTGGCCCTGGTGGTGCCGTTCGCGCTCGCGGGCAAGGACCCGGTGCTGACGCTCTTCTCCTGGTTCAGCGGCGTCGCCGTCCTGGCGATGATGCTCCTGTACCTGCTGACCTCGGTCTCCGTGGTGGTCTTCTTCCGCCGCGAGCGCCTGGAGGTGCGGCTGTGGAACACGCTGGTCGCCCCGGTCCTGGCCACGATCGCGGTCGCGGGCGCGGTCTGGCTCATCCTCGCCAACTTCACTACGCTCATCGGCGGCGACAGCGCCACGGCGATCTGGCTCGCCCTGTCGGTCCCGGTGGTCATGGCGCTGAGCATCGTGACCGCGCGGCTGAGCCGCCGGGGAGCGTCGCCCGCCGACGGCTGACCGGCTCCCCTCCCTCGGTGCGCGTCCGACGACACGGGCGCGCACCGGGCCAGGCACACCTCGCTCTCCCCCACCCGATGACGAAGTGGAGTTCCCCATGCCGGCCGTCACCCATGACGAATGGCTCCGTCGCGCCAAGACGTTCCAGGTGTACGGCGCCCACCACATCGACGGTGCCGACGAACCCGGGGCCGGCCGCACCTTCCGGGTCGTCTCCCCCCGCGACGGCCAGGTGGTCGCCGAAGTCGCCGACGGCGGTCCCGCCGAGGTGGACGCGGCCGTGGCCGCCGCCCGGCGCGCCTTCGACACGGGCCCGTGGCCACGCCTGGCCCCCGCCGAACGCGGCCGGGTCCTGCTTCGTCTCGCCGAACTCCTCGAAACACAGCGGGAGGCGCTTGCCCTCGCGGTGACCCTGGAGATGGGCAAGCCGGTCACGGACGCCCACGACATCGAACTGCGCGCGGCCATCAACACCTTCCGCTGGTACGGGCAGTTGGCCGACAAGCTGACGGACGAGTCCCCGCACACCGCACCGGACGCGCTCGCCCTCGTCACCCGCGAACCGGCCGGAGTCGTGGGCGCCGTCGTCCCCTGGAACTTCCCGCTGACGCTGGCGAGTTGGAAGGTGGCCCCGGCACTCGCGGCCGGCTGCGCGGTCGTACTGAAGCCGTCCGAGAACTCACCGCTGTCCGCACTGCTGCTGGGCCGGCTCGCCACCGAGGCCGGGTTGCCCCCGGGGGTCCTCAACGTGGTCACCGGGGACGGCCCGACCGCCGGTCGGGCGCTGGGGGTTCACCCCGACGTCGACGTGCTCGCCTTCACCGGCTCCACCGCCGTCGGCCGGCACTTCCTGCGCTACTCCGCCGACTCCAACCTCAAGCGGGTCTGGCTGGAGCTGGGCGGGAAGTCGCCCAACATCGTCCTCCCGGACGCCCCCGACCTGGAGAAGGCCGCCGCGACGGCCGCCTGGGGCATCTTCTTCAACCAGGGCGAGATGTGCACCGCCCCGTCCCGCCTGCTCGTACACGCCTCCGTCGCCGAGCAGGTCACCGAGGCAGTCGTCGCACGAGCCCGGGAGCTGCGGGTGGGCGACCCCCTGGACCCGGCGACCGAGATGGGCGCGCTGGTCGGCGAAGGGCATCTGGAGCGCGTACTCGGCCATGTGCGGCGCGGTGTCGACGAGGGCTCCAGGCTGCGTACGGGAGGCTCACGCACCCGCACGGACAGCGGCGGCAGCTTCGTCGAACCGACCGTGTTCGACCGGGTCGAGGCCGGCGCCGGGCTGGCCCGCGAGGAGATCTTCGGCCCCGTCCTGTCCGTCATCTCCTTCAACACCCTTGAGGAAGCGGTGGAGTTGGCCAACGCCACCCAGTACGGTCTGGCCGCCGGCCTGTGGACCTCGGACCTGAGCACCGCCCACCGGGTCTCCCGCGCCCTGAAGGCGGGAACGGTGTGGGTGAACTGCTACGAGGAGGGCGATCTGACCGTGCCCTTCGGCGGGATGAAGCAGTCGGGCAACGGCCGCGACAAGTCCGCCCATGCCCTGGAGAAGTACACCGAGCTCAAGACGACCTGGATCCAGTTGTGACCGTCCCGCCGCGCCCGCTGATCGCCCTGCCCGCCCGCTTCTCGGCCACCGCCTCCGCGCTGCGGTACGCCGCCGAGGTCAACTCCCTGGCGCTCGTCGAGGCGGTGTGGCGGGCGGGCGGCGAACCGGCGACCATCCACCCGTACGCCCCCGACGGCACGGCCGACCCTGCGGAGGTCGCCGCCCGTCTCGCCCGGTTCGACGGGGTACTGCTGCCCGGCGGCGGGGACCTCGCACCGTACCGCTACGGAGCGGAGGGGACCCACGAGAGCGTGTACGACGTCGACGACCGGCAGGACGGCTTCGACCTCCAAGTCGCCCGGCAGGCACTGGAGTCGGGGCTGCCTCTGCTGGCCGTCTGCCGCGGACTCCAGGTCGTCAACGTGGCCCTCGGCGGCACCCTGGAACAGGACATGGGCGGACCGGAGCGCGAACACCGGCACGTCGTGCACCCCGTGGCCCTGGAGCCGGGGTCGCTCCTCGCGCGGGCGACGGGCGCGGAGAAAGTGGACGCGTCCTGCTATCACCACCAGCGCGTCGACCGGCCGGGGAGCGGTCTGCGCGTGACCGCGCGGGCGGCCGACGGCACCGTCGAAGGGCTCGAACTCCCCGGCGCCCGCGGCTGGTTCACGGCCGTGCAGTGGCATCCCGAGGACACCGCGCACGAACAGGCGGTGCAGCAGGGCCTGTTCGACACACTCGTCGAGGCGGCTCGGCGGGCCCGCTGAGACTCAGGCCCTGGGCCGGCGCCCGCTGCGGCGGGGCGCCGGCTCCGCTCCGTCCAGCAGGGACTGCCGACGCTCCTCACCATGGTCCTCCACCTGGAGCACGACGCGGCGCAGCATGTCCGCGAGGCTCCGGCACTCGTCGTCGGTGAGCTGCCCGGTGACGAAGGCCTCCTCCTCGTTGAACTTCGGGAACAGCTGCTGCATCAACTGCTCGCCCTCGTCCGTGAGACTGAGCAGGACCAGCCGTCCGTCCGTCGGATGACCGGCCCGCTTCAGCAACCCACGCGACTCCAGCGTGCGGGCCACGCCCGTCAACGTCCCCTTGGAGATCCCCGCCTCCTCCGCGACGTGCCGGGTCTCCGACTCGTCCCAGACCCAGACGACCCACAGCACGACGAAGGCGGTCCAGGTCAGGTCGGAGCCCCGCAGCACGGAGTTCTCCAGATGCTGGCGCACCGCCGCCGCGGCCCGGTGGATGTTGGCGACCGCCGCCATCTGATCCCGGCGTATCGGGAAACCACCGAGCCTCTGCGCGGCGAGCTTCTCGGCTTCGGTAATGGATCGATGGCCGGGCACGGGCCCTCCCTCACTCACGGACACGGATCGTTCGGGATCAAATTGTACGGAGCCCTGCCCTGTGGTCCAGTGGACCGGGGGCACGATGATCCCGCGACACCGTCCGCTGCCACCTGCCCCGCACCGGTCGCGGTGTCCGAGGGGAACGGTCGGTCGCGGGCCCGCGGCGTGGGGTGAGCGGATCGTGACCTGACCACGCATCCTCGTCGGGCACGAGACCGGCGAGGCACGTGCCGACTCCGGCCGGCGCGGCGGCCCTTGCTTGAGGTCCGCAGGCGATGAAGTCGTCGGATGCGGCGTCGTAGACCCGCACATGGCTGTGCGGGCCGACATGCACGAGGGTCCGCTCGTCATCCGACAGGCCCAGGCCGAGGGCGTCGCGGTCCCCGCAGTGGACAAGCCGCAGCGGCTCGATGGTGACGCGATCCCAGTCGCCGACGGCGGGCCAATCGGCGCCCACGTGTCCACCCCGGCCGGCTAGGGGACGACCGGCGTCGGCACCCGTCGTTCCAGGCCCACCGGCGCTTCCTTCCGCTCTCCCGGAGGCTGCCCGCCGAACCGCACCCGGCGCATCGCTCCGGCCGTGTGGACGGTGGTCTCGGGTGACCAGTAGTCGGGCGGCGGCCGGTCGCTGTGGTGTTCCGACTCCGCCTCGATGGAGTCCAGTACTTCTGCCGTCACGGCCAGGGGTCTTCGTTGCCTGGGCACTTTGGAGAGTTTGGCGGCCGTGTTCACACAGCGTCCCGACCAGATCCTGTCCCTGACCCCGCCCGCGTCCACGGGAACGGCGAAGACCGGGCCGATGTCCATGCCGCAGCCGACGCTGAATCCGAGTCCGCGGCGCAACGCGGTCCGGTTGCGGCCGAGTCGGGCGCGCAGCCGTGGATCCAGGGTGTCCGAGGCGTAGGTGTCGACCTGTCTGGCGGTGGACGCGGCCCTGAGGGCGCGGTGCGGGCCGGTGAAGAACGCGAGTACGGCGTCACCGTGCACCCCGCAGACGTGTCCCCCGTTGGCGGTCGTGACCGCCGCGGCGCCCAGGGCGAGGGCCCGGAAGAACCTGGCTCCGTCCTGTCTGCCCAGGGCGTTGAGGATGTCGCTCGACCCATTGACGTCGATGTACAGGCACACGGCGTCGAACACGACCGCGTCCTGGCGGGTCCGGGGGCCCTCCGAGAGGTGCCTGGGGTCGGGCGGGCGCAGGAGGTGAGGGGTGTCGAAGCTTTCCTCGACGATGTGCGCCAGCTGTGATGCCAGGCCCATACGTGTCGTCTCTTCCCGCTGGGCGGTCATGCGGTGGGTCCGTCGGTGCGGCGCGTGCCCGCGGGTGGGACGTCCGCCGTGCGGCGCCTGCGGGTGCCACCACGGCCCGCGCCCGTCGTGGCGGGGGCGGGAAGTGCGGCCCGGTCGCACTTCCCGTTGGCGGTGACGGGGAAGGACGGCAGGGAGACGATCGCGGCGGGGAGCAGCAACTCCGGGAGCATAGTGGCGAGATGGCCGCGCACGGAGGCGGTCTGCTCCGGGTCCAGGGCGGGGGTCACGTAGAGGACGAGCTTGGCGCCGGCGGCGATGTCGGTGCGCACCATCGCGACGGCCGCGCCGACCGAGGGGTGCTCACAGGCGACGGCCTCGATCTCGCCGGGTTCGATCCGCAGACCGCGCAACTTGACCTGGTGGTCGCGGCGGCCGTGGTAGATGAGGAGTCCGTCCGGCGACCAGCTGACGACGTCTCCCGTTCGGTAGAGGCGTTCGCCGGGGGCCTCGGGGTCGTCGACGAAGCTCGCCGCGGTCAGATCGGGCCGGCCGACGTATCCACGGGCAAGTCCCACGCCGCCGAGGTACAGCTCGCCCGGCTCACCGGCCGCGACCCGCAGGCCCTTGTCGTCGCGTACGGACACGTCGATGCCCCGGATCGGTCGGCCGATCGGGACGCCGGGTCCGGGTTCGGAGGTCCGGCAGGTCCACCAGGTCACGTCGATCGACGCCTCGGTCGGGCCGTAGAGGTTGTGCAGTCTCGCACCGTACGACGAGGTGAAGCGGTTGGCTAGTCCGTGGCTCAACGCCTCGCCGCTGGCGATGACATGGCGCAGCGAGGGGCATGGCGCGGTGGCGGTCTCGTTCAGGAAGGCGTCGAGCATCGTGGGCACGAAGTGGACGACGGTGATGTGTTCCCGGCGGATCGTCTCGGCCAGGTACTCGGGGTCGCGGTGACCGTCCGGCCGGGCCATGACCAGCCGGGCCCCGGCGGTCAGCGGCCACAGGAACTCCCAGACCGCCACGTCGAAGGTGTAGGGGGTCTTCTGCAGGACGGCGTCCCCCGGGCCGATCGGGAACCACTCCTGCATCCAGCGCAGCCGGTTGACCAGCCCCTGGTGCGGGACCGCGACACCCTTGGGCCGGCCGGTGGAGCCGGAGGTGTAGATCACGTAGGCGAGGTCCTGGTCGTCGGGCTCACGGGACCGGTCCTGTTTCCGGTCGACGACGGCGTGCGCCGGGCCGTCGGTGGTGGCGTCGAGCGCGAGTACCGGAGCACGCAGGTCCGCCGGCAGTGCCGGCCGACAGGTGTCGTCGCTCAGGATCATCAACGGCCCTGCCTCGTCGACGACATGCTCGACACGGCCCGCGGGCCAGGTCGGGTCCAGCGGCAGGAACGCGCCGTCGGCGAGGAGGATGGCGACGACGGCGACGGCGAGGGCGACCGACCGCTGCGCGCAGACGGCGACGGTGGTGTCGGGTCCGACCCCGCGGTCACGCAGGCGCTGCGCCAAATCCCCTGCTCTCAGGGCGAGTTCGCGGTAGGTGATGGATTCCGACTCGTCGGAGACGGCCGGTGCGTCGCCGTCGACGGTCAGTCCGCTCCACAGCAGGTCCGCGGTGCGGGCTCCGTCGTCCCAGGCGGGCTCACCGTGTTCCGGCAACAGGGCGGCGGCCGGTGCCGGGTCGATGAGCCTGGTGAGCAGTCGGGCGGTCTGCGGATCGCCCAGCAACGCGCCTGTCGGCAGGGGCAGTTGCTCCAGGCGGACGGTGTCGGCAGCCCAGTCCGGGTGGGCGAACCGCAGTCCGTCGTTGCCGACGACGACCGCGTCGGGCCGCAGGCCGGCCGGGACGGGGGTGGCGAGTGTGTGCAGGAGAAAGGTGAACCAGGCGCGGTAGCGCTCGCTCAGCATGCCGACGCACAGGTCGAGTTCGTCCTCGGGGAGCCCCTCGGCACGCAGCTTGGCGGCCACGGCCGGGCGCAGCCAGTCGATGACCCCTTCGAGGGTCAGTTCTCCGTCGTACGTCTCCGGCGTGGCGAGGCCCAGGCTCGCACGGATGCCGTCTGCGTCGGCGCGTACCGATCGCGGTGTCGGCCAGGACGGCTCCACCAGGACGAGGCGCGGTCCGGGCAAGCCGGGGGTGGTGAGTCGGGCGGCCAGGTGCAGGCTGAGGGTCGCCGCGCCGCAGTAGCCGATCACGGTCTCCGGCCGCACGCCCAGGCGATCCAGCTCCAGGGCGCAGGCCCGGGCGAGTTCGGCGATGTCCGCCGGGTCGGTGAGCGGGGCGGTCACGGCGTCGACGCGATAGAGGCCCTGGTCGGTGGTGATCGTGTCCGCGACGTCGGCCAGCGTCGTCTTGGGGGTGAACTCGTTGAAGTCCACGACCACCACGGGTCGTTGGGTGCTCTCGCGCAGGGTTGTGATCCTCGCCGAGGGCTTCACTTCGGAACTCATGGGGTGTCCGCGTCCTTTCGTGCTTCGTCGACGCCAGGGGTGTGGGCTGGTGCCGCCGGTGGAGGAAGAAGTCCCAGCTGTGCCGCGAAGCCCGGGTGGTCGAGTACGGCGTCCAGGTGCAGCGTCACGTCGAACTCGCGCCGGATCAGCGCGATCAGGCGCACGGCGAGCAGGGAGTCGCCGCCGAGGGCGAAGAAGTCGGCGTCGGCGCCGACCGGTTGGTCGCCCAGGAGCCGCTGCCAGATGATCCGGAGCCGCGATGCGTGGCCGGCGGGTTCGGGTGCCGTGGCCGGTTCGGGTGCCGGAGTCCCGGGGCTCTCCGGAGCCGGTGTCGCGCCGTTCTCGGCCAGGGGCTCGGCTCGGGGTGTCGCGGACGGCCCGGCGTCCAGCCAGTGCCGGCGGCGCTGGAACGGGTAGGGCGGCAGGACGACCCGTCGGCCCGGTCCGTCGCCGAACGCCGTCCAGTCGACGTCGGCGCCCGCGGTCCACAGCGTGCCGACCGCGGACAGGAGCGCCGCGTAGGGGTCCTCACCCGCCTCGGCACCCGGCATCGCGGCCAGGCACAGCGGCGGCGCGTCCTCTCCCTGTGAGCGGGCGAGGCTGGTCAGGGCCCGTCCCGGGCCGACCTCCAGAAGGACGGGACCGGTCATCGCGCGCACCCGAGCCAGCCCGGCGGAGAAGGCGACCGGTTCCCGCAGGTGTCTGGTCCAGTACTCGGCGGAGTACTCCCTGACCGGTTCTCCGGTGAGGTTCGACATCACCCGCAGCCGGGGCCGGTGGTGGCGTACGGCGGAGGCGTGTTCACGGAACTCGTCGAGGACCGGGTCCATCAGCATGCTGTGGAATCCGTGCGACACCCGCAACGGCCGCGCGGACACGCCGTGTTCGGCGAGTGTCGCGGCGGTGGACGCGACGGCGTCGGGCGGTCCCGAGAGCACGACCGCCTCGGGTCCGTTGCGGGCCGCGACCGACACGCCCTCGGGCAGCAGCGGTTCGATCTTCTCCTCCGCCGCGTGCACGGCGAGCATCGCCCCGGGCGGCGCCGCGTCCATGAGGCGTCCGCGTACGGCGACCAGGTCCAGGGCGTCCGGAAGGTCGAGCGCCTGGGCCAGGCAGGCGGCGGTGTACTCGCCGATGCTGTGGCCGATGAGGACCCTGGGTCTGATACCCCAGTCGAGGAGCTGGGCGGCCAGCGCGTACTCGGTGGCGAACAGGGCCGGCTGGGCCAGCCGTGTGCCGCGCAGAGCCGTCTCGGCGTCTGTGTCTGCGCTCTGCTTCAGCAGCAAGGTGCGCAGATCCAGGCCGAGATGGCCGGCCAGCCGCTCGCAGCACTCGTCCAGCACCTCCCGGAACCGGGGCAGTTCGTCGTAGAGGCCCGTCGCCATGCCCGGGCGTTGGGCTCCCTGGCCTGGGAACATGAACCCGAGGGTGACCGCGCGGTGGGCGTGGCGGGGCTGCGCCGACCGCAGCCGGTCGCGCAGGGTGTGCGGTGCGGCACCCACGACGGCGGTGCGCCAGGTCCGGGTGGCCCTGCCGACCCGGAGGGTGCGGGCGATGTCCGGGACCTCCGCCGCGACGGCCGTGCCGAGGTGATGTGCGAGCCGGTCCGCCGAGGACAGGGCGGCCTGCCGTTCGTGGGCGGACAGCACGAGGAGGGAGGGCCGCGGGCGTGCCGCGGGTGGCGCGGGCCGTGGCGCCGCCTGTTCGACGATCACATGAGCGTTGGTGCCGCCGATGCCGAACGCGCTGACCCCGGCGCGACGCGGTCCGCCCTCGGCCGGCCAGGTGCGGGCGCGGGTGGTGACGTAGAACGGTGTGGCGTCCCAGCCGATCTCCGGGTTGGGCTCGGGGCAGTTGACCGCCGGTGGGATCACGCCTTCGCGTACGGCGAGCACGGCCTTGATGAGGCCGCTCACGCCGGCGGCGGCATCGAGGTGCCCCAGGTTCGCCTTGATGCTGCCGACGGCGCAGAACCCGGTCTTGTCCGTGTGCTTCCGGTACGCCTCGGTGAGAGCGGCGATCTCGATTCCGTCGCCGACTTCGGTGCCGGTTCCGTGTGCTTCGACGTATCCGATGGTGTCCGCGGTGATTCCCGCGGAGCGCAGGGCCGCGTCGATCACCTCGGTCTGGCCCTCGGCGCTCGGTGCCGTGTAACCGACCTTGCGGCCACCGTCGTTGTTGATGGCCGAGCCGCGGATCAGCGCGTGCACGGTGTCGCCGTCGGCGTAGGCGTCCCGGGCCCGTTTGAGGACGACCAGCGCGGCTCCCTGGCCTACGACCGTGCCGTGTGCGTCCCGGTCGAAGGGGCGGCAGTGGCCGTCGGGGGAAAGGATTCCGTTGCGGGCGTAGACGTAGCCGGTGTGCTGGGGCGGCTGGACGGAGGCTCCGCCGGCGAGGGCGAGGTCGCAGTCGCCCTGGAGGAGGCTCTGGCGGGCGAGGTGGACCGCGACCAGTGAGGTGGAGCAAGCGGTCTGGACGGCCAGCGCGGGTCCGCGCAGGCCGAGCCGGTAGGCGAGGCGGGTGGCGGCGTGGTCCTTCTCGTTGCCCAGCATGAGCTGGAGAAGGTCCGCGTCCTGTGCTCCTCGCGGGTTGGTGAGCAGGTGGCGCAGGAGATAGGTGTTCATTCCGGTGCCGACGAACACTCCTCCCCTGCCGTCGAATCCGCCGTATCCGGCCGCCTCCAACGCCTGCCACCCGCACTCCAGGAGCAGCCGCTGTTGCGGATCCGTGAGTTCCGCTTCGCGTGCCGAGTATCCGAAGAGTGCGGCGTCGAAGAGTTCCACGTCGTTGAGGACACCGCGTACCGGTACGTAGTCGGGGTTCTCGTACTCGTGCGGGGGCACCCCGGCGGCGATGAGCTGTTCGGTGCTGAAGCGGGTCAGGGACTCCTCGCCGGCCTGAAGGCTGGACCACAGCTCGTCGACGGAGTCGGAGCCGGGGAAGCGGCCCGCGAGGCCGATGACGGCGACGGCCGTGTCGCTGTCGGGTCCGGGGACGGTTCCGTCGCTCATCCGGCGTTCACCTTCCTGTGCAGGAAGGCGGCCAACTGCTCCACCGTCGAGTAGCGGAACATGTCGGCGAGTCTCAGCTCGCAGCCGGGATAGGCGGCGGCCAACTGGGTGCGGACCTGGGGCACTTGGAGGGAGTCTCCGCCCACGTCGAAGAACCGGTCGGCGTAACCGAAGTCGGTCGTCCCAAGGATCCGCTCCCAGATGTCGGCGACCCGGTCCTCGATCTCCTCGACGGACTCGCCCGGATCGACCTGGCCGCTCTCGTCCTCGGCCGTGTCGGGCCCGCTCCGTCGGGTCCCGTTGCCTTCGGCCGGGGCGGCAGTGTCGCCTGCGGGCCGGCCGGGGCTGGAGGCGGCGAGCGCCCGTGCGGTCAACTCCCCTACGTCCACCTTGCCGTTCGCGGTGAGCGGGAGACCGTCGGTGACGGCCCAGAGGGAGGGGACGGCGTGTTCGGGCAGTTGCTCGGCGGCCAGGGCGCGCAGCCGCAGCGGGTCGAGGGCTTCGCGGGCGGCGACGATGCCCGCGACGATGCGGGTCTCGCCCCCGCCGCTCGTGGTGGGGACCGCGACGGCGTCCGCCACGTCCGGAAGGTCCCGTAGGACCGCGGCCACCTCCTCCAGTTCCACCCGGAATCCACGGATCTTGACCTGGTGGTCGCGTCGGCCCAGGATCCGCAGATCGCCCTCCCCGTCCCAGCGCACGAGGTCGCCGGTGCGGTAGTGGCGTCGTCGGTCGGGCCCCCGCACGAAGCGGCGCGCCGTCTCGTCGGCGTCATCGAGGTAGTCGAGGGCAAGTCCTCGTCCCGACGTGTACAGCTCGCCGACGGCGCCTCGGGGGACGGGCCGCTCGTGTTCGTCGACGACCAGGACGTCGGTTCCGGCGATCGGTCGGCCGATCGGTACCGTGTCGCCGACGGCGGCGGCGTCGTCGAGGTGGTGGACCGTGGTGAAGGTGGTGTTCTCCGTCGGCCCGTAGCCGTTGCTGATCCGCAGGCCGGGGCAGCACTCCAGTACCCGGCGCACCTGGGCCGCAGGCACGACGTCACCACCGGTCAGTACCTGGTCGACCCCGCCGAAGGCCTCTGGTTCATGGTCCGCCACCAACCGGAACAGTCCGGCGGTCAGCCACAGCCCGGTCACCGCCTGTTCGTCCAGGAACCGGGCCAGCGCGGCGGTCGTCGGCTGCCGGTCGGGATGGACCACGATCGACCCACCCGCCGCCAGCGGGGTGAACAGTTCCAGAGTCGACGCGTCGAAGGACAGCGGGGCGAGCCGGAGGAAGCGTGCCAGTGCCTTCGGCCGCACCACCTGCGGGTCGAGGACCAGTCGTAGTACGGCACGGTGGGGTATGCGGACCGCCTTCGGACGGCCGGTGGAACCCGAGGTGAAGGCGATGTAGGCGACCCGCTCCGGGTCGGGCGCGGCCGGGGGCGGCACGTCCGCGGCTGGATCCGGGGGTCCCCAGGGATCGACCGGTTCGACCGGGATGGCGGTGAGCCCCGTGGCGACGAGTTCGGCAGCCCGTGCCGGGAGCGCCAGCACGGCCGCGGGGCGCACCACTTCGGCGACGCGCTGCACGACGGCGGCGGGGAGCCGGGGTTCCATGCCGATGTACGCTGCGCCGATCCGCAGCGCGGCCAGTACGGCGACGATCTCCTCCGCCGACCGGGGCACGGCGACGACGACGCGGTCGCCGTCACGGACGCCCGCCGTGTGCAGGGCTGCGGACTGCGCCTCCACGGCACGTACCAGGTCGGCATAGGACAAGGCCGGGCGGCCGGGTACGGTCACCGCCGGCGCGTGCGGGTCGCGGGTCGCGGCCCGCGCGACGAGTTGCCACACATCGGTGACCGGGACCGAGGACAGGTCGGGACTGTCCGTCGGCGGCGCGGCGGCCTCGAACGCTTCGGCGGGCGGGGCTTCGCTCCGCGCGGCGGTGACGGTCCGGACCTCCTGCTCCGGGTGGCCGGTCATCCGCCGTAGCACCGTCAGGAAGTCCGAGACCAGGAGCGCGGCCTCGCCCGGTGCGAGAACCGAGGACGCGTACTCCATGCTCAGGAGCGGCCGGCTGCCCCATCGCTGTACGTAGAGCAGGGCGTCGAGGGTCGCACCGCCGCAGTGCCCCTCGTACAGCCGGGCGTCCAGTCCCGGAAGGGCGAAGTGTTCCGGCACCATCTCGTCGTGCGCGGCGAAGCCCACCTGGACGAGGGGGTTGCGGCGGGGGTCGGTGCCGGCGCCGAGGCCCTTGGCGAGTCGTTGGACGGGGACGTCCCGGGCGTCGATGGCGGCGCGGACGTCCCGGCCGACGTCCTGGACATAGGCGCGGACGGTCGCGGTGGTGTCGGGCTCGCAGCGCACCGGCAGGAGTGAGGTACCCAGGGCGACCGTCGACTGCTGGGACTGGGTCGACCGGCCGACCCAGGACAGTCCGGTGATCAGCCGCGGGACGCCGGCCCGGCGGGCGACGGCCAGCGACCATGCGGCGAGCAGCACCACATTGCGGGTGACACCGCAGGTGTGCGCCAACTCGGCACAGGAGTCGCCGAGTTCGGCGGACAGCGGGACGGGGATGCGTACCCCCCGGCCGTCGAAGACGTCGGGGCGGCGCAGGTCGCCGGGCAGTTCCAGCACGGTCGGCGTCGCTGACAGTTCGCCGATCCGGCGGGCGGCGAGGTGTTCCGCGTCGGGTCGGCTCCAACTCGCGAGTCCCGGGGCAGGTCCGGTCGGTCCGCGACCTTGATAGCGGGCGAACAACTCGCGCCACAGCAGCCCGATGCTCCAGCCGTCGGCGACCACGTGGTGGATAAGCAGACTCAACACATGTCGGCTGTCGCCGCCCTTGGTCAGGGTGAAGACGACGGGCGGGCGGGTGAAGGGGCGCAGCAGGGAGGGCGCGGCCGCCGCGAGCATGGCATGGACGGTGTCCACACCGGCCTCGCCGTCGGCGAGCGCCAGTTCCTGGAGACGCACGCGGGCCCGCCATTGGGGGACGACTCGGGCGCGCGGTCCGTCAGGTCCCTGGAAGTAGACGGTGCGGAGCGCTTCGTGACGATCCGTCAGTCCCTGGACGGCGTCGAGCAGTGCGTCCCGGTCGAGTTCACCGTGCAGGTCCGCGCTGAAGAGCAGGCGCCAGGGGTGGCCCGCGCCCAGGTCCTCGCTCACCAGCATGGCGCTCTCGCCCGCGGTGGCGGCGCGGTCGGCGCGCGGTGACGGCGCGTGGTCCCGGCCGGCGTCCGGGGCGGGGACCGGGCGGGCCGCCGCGAGGGTCTCGGCGAGGGGCTCGCCTCCCAGCAGGGCGGCCAGGTCGATGGCCAGGCCGAGGCGTTCGGCCCGTGCGACGAGGTCGACCGCGCTGAGCGAGGTGCCTCCCAGGGTGACGAAGGAAGAATGGTGTGCCTCGGCCGGCAGGGTGTCCGGTTCGCGTCCGAGGATCTGTGCGGCCGCTACGGTCAACGAGGGTCGCGTGGGTGCTTGGGCATACGTGCTCATGGAGTCTTCCGATCCTGCGTGATCAGAGTGCTGTTGGAGTCTGTTGCGTCTGCGGCAAGCCGTCGCGCGGTGGTTCGGCCTCGGGCCCGCGAGTGCGCTCGGCCCACGCGATGACGGGCCCGTTGGCGAGCAGGCCGGCCACGAAGACCAGGGCGAGGATCAACCATCCGCCGGGCACGAACCGGGCGGTGCAGAAGGTGACGAGCACCGGGCCGGCGATGTTCGGCAGCGAGCCGCCCAGCGCGTACATCCCGCCGTAGGCGCCGTGGGCGCCGGCCGGTGCGAGCCCGTAGCGGAACGACCAGTTGGCGCTCTCGCCCCACAGTTCGCCCAGGGTAAGCAGAGCGACGGTGACCAGCAGGACGCCGGTGGCGGCCAGGGTGCCGAACCGCGGTACGGCCGCGGCGCCTAGGCAGGCACAGGCGAGGGCGGCGAACGCGCCGCGTTGCATGCGCCGGGCGCCGGGGACGGTGTCGCTCCCCCGGGACAGCCTGACCTGGAGGGCGATCACCAACAGGGTGTTCCCGAGGATCATCCATGCTGCCAGCGGTGTGGGGACCCGGGTGTGGCCGATGACCCACAGCGGGAGTCCGACGGTCAGGATGGTGTTGCCGATCAGGGTGGTGCTACTGACCACGGACACTGCGATGTAGGGGAGATCGTATCCGCGTCGCCCGCTGTCCCCCTTCGCCTTGGCCGTCCCGTCGGGACGGGGGCGCGGCAGCCGCAGGCTGAGGACCGCGGCAGCCGCAGCGGCGAGCGCCATGCCCAGGATCAGGGAGGCGTAGGCCGCTCGGGTGTTGATGCCGATCACCACGCCGGCGCAGAGCACACCCACCGAGAAACCGATGTTGGTGACCACTCTGCTGTACGCGGCGATGCGCACACGCTTTTCCTTCGGTACCAGCTCGGCGAGGAGGGATCCACGCGACACATTGCCGCCTGCCTCGACGATTCCGATGGCGGTGATCACCGGAAGGTACTGCCGGAACGAATGGACGAAGACGGCCGCGACCAGCAGCAGGGAAAGCAGCGCCGAGCAACCGATCGACACGTCGCGGGAGTTCCAGCGGTCGGCCAGTCTGCCGATGGGAACACCCAGCAGTACGCCGGCCAGACCTGCCAGCGAGAATCCCAGTCCGACTTTCGACTGGGACATTCCACCCGCTTTCACGAAGAAGACGGCGCTGCCCGATGTGTAGAGGCCATATCCGATCGTCGCGATGAGGTTGTTGATCTGAAGGACCCGTATGGGTCCGGGAGGCGGCAGTAAACCGCTGATACGCACCACAAACTTACCCCCGTGGTGAACATGGAGTTGGCGGAGAATTCCGGCAGAGACAGCGCGTGAGGTGGTTGCCGCTGCCGCCGTCAGTCCGCGGTCAGGGCCCAGCCGATTCACTCTCGCCGTCGGTGGCAGGGAATGTAGCGCACGTCCGATCTTCAGTGTCAGTCATTTTGGGAAAACCTGAGGTTCACTGTGCGGCAACTCATCGGCAACTGACACGAGTTCGCTTGGAGAACGGTGGCGGATCTCGGCTCCCGCGTCGGCGCTGAGCTGCGGAGAGGTCAATGCGCGGGAAGGTGCGGGGGCTTCTTCGAGTCGTCCACCGCGGGTGTTCTCGCTGCCCCGTCGCGGCCTCCCCCGCGCCGACGTCGGGCATCGGACGCGAGCCGCCGCGCGAGTCGTCCGCGCACCGGGACGACGCTCAGCCGGACACCGGCCATGGCACCGGACGCGCTGGGATGCGGCGCCGGCCGCCCGAGGCGGACCGTTCCTCCGGGGGTTCGGACGCGGCCACACGGCACGAGGCAGGTCGCCGATCCGGCCCTCGTCCCGGAGCGGCGGCGCCGGGGAAGCGCGCTGGACGGCGGGTCTCGCCCCTCACGGATCGTCAGCGGTGACTGGGTCTCACCTGCGGTCGGCTTCCGGCGGTCCGTGCGAGGTGACGCTGGATCAGCGCGATGTCGCCCAGGTCTTTCACCCGGCCGAGGGCGAACTTCCAGGCGAGCGTGTGGGACAGCGAGAGGAACCGGGTACCGCGAACGATCTCGGCCTCGTCGATCAGCCGGTCGGTGTCCAGGAGCACACCGCGCTCGCGTATCGGGTGCCACCGGTCGAATATCTCGACCTGCCTGTCGGCCAGGCCGACCCGCAGTCCGAACCCGGACGCCGTCGGGCCGGGCCTGCCCAGCTCGGCGGCGCGGGCCCAGGCGGCCCCGCGCGCCACCAGGTCCAGATCGCCGATCACCGGCTTGAGCCCGTGCGCCAGCAAGGGTCCGCTGCCGGCGACGACGTAGTCGTGCGGCGGCAGATCGAGGGAGGCCAGCAGGTTCCTGAGGCGGGTTTCGGAAATAGGCATCCGCACATCATGCGTGCCGCGGGGCATGAGGGTGGAGTTTTTTATTCATCTGGACCACTCGTAGACGCGGGACACACGGAAGCGGCGACGGGGCCGGACGATCCACTGATCGGAGGGATTCATTCCGAATGCGATCCGAGATCTGAGGAATCATTTCTGCACAGGGGAGGCATCGCAGGGACACGGGAAGCACTTGTTATAGCTAAAGAGGACATCTCTCATCGATAGTGACCTATGCCCGATATACCGGACTCCCCTGTGGGAGCGAATTCAGGCTTGCGGGCCGCACCGAACTCACCTATGCTCGCCGCCATTCGAGCATTCAACGGGGGCA
This sequence comes from Streptomyces sp. NBC_01261, assembly GCF_036226385.1. Classification (NCBI taxonomy): domain Bacteria; kingdom Bacillati; phylum Actinomycetota; class Actinomycetes; order Kitasatosporales; family Streptomycetaceae; genus Streptomyces; species Streptomyces sp. NBC_01261. The sequence goes on along the minus strand of NZ_CP108463.1, from coordinate 11,197,027 downwards.
TTGCCGCTCGAACAGATCGTGAGACGCACGGCGCAGGATCGAGACACGGCCACCTCAGGCCTCGATCCCAGAGTGCGCGTGCTCGGTTTCTGCCCCCTGCAGTTCCGGTTGCCCATCGGCTGGAAAGCCGCGACCGGACGCAGTGCGACGACGGGCTGGAAGGAAAACAAGCGTGATCACGGGGATTTTCGTTTGTTCCGCTCAGGCGGTGCGCCTATGAGCATGAAGTCAGTAACCGAAGCGGCAGTCGAACGGCCGCCGGCACCAGGTCAATTGAAGACCTGGCTCGCGGGACAGTGGGCGGAACTGCTCGGCTCGCAGCCGCAGGACGACGCCGATTTCTTCGCCCTGGGCGGCAGTTCCTTACAGGCGACGATTCTCGCGTCCCGGATACGGCAGGCGGGTTTCCCTCATATCGGCCTTGTCGATGTGCTGGAACACCGCTCGTTCGCGAGACAACTCGCGCTGGTGGCCGCGCAGGGCGATCGTGACCGCTCCGCGCCCCGTACGCCCACGACCGCGTCGACGGCTCCGCCGGACCTCTCGCACGGACAGCGCAACCGGGTGGCGATGGCCCGGGAGCGACTGCTCGCCGGCGAAGGCGGCGCGCCCCCGCTCGCCATCCAGCTCGCGGTCGAACTCCTCGGCCCTGTCGACGTCCCCGCACTCGAAGCGGCCGTGCGCGACCTCCTCGTTCGTCATGTCGGCCTGCGGACCGCGTTCCTCACCGCGGACGGCGAGATCCATCTCAGGGAGGTGCCGCCGGAACTCCTCGACGGGCCGAACCTGACCATCCACGACCTGCGCCATCGCCCCTTCGACACAGCCTGGTCCGAAGCGCTGGCCCTGGCCCAGGAACAGGTGAGCACCCCGTTCGACTTCCGCGAGCCACCGCTGCTGTCCGCGCACCTCACCCTGCTGAGCGGGGATCGACATCTGTTCACCCTGACCGTCGATCACCTGGTCAGCGATGCCACCTCCGCAGGCCTGCTCTGGCGCGATCTGGCCGAGTTCTACGAGGCGTCGCTCGAAAACCGCCGGCCCGGACTTCCGCCGCTGCGCACGACCGCCCGACAGGTCCTCGGCGCACGGGAAGCGCAATGGCGGGTCGGCGAGACACGCATGCTGGATTCATGGGACATGGCCCTGGCCGGGTTTCCGCACGCCCCTCAGGACGATCTGGCGCCGGTCGACACAGCGGAGGAGTTCCGGCCCCCACAGCCCGCCGAGTTCACCCGGTTCACACTGTCCGCTCCGGCCGCCGCCGACTTCGAGTCGGCCTGCCTGGCCGCCCGGGTGACTCGCCACACGGCGGTCATGGGCCTGGTCTTCCACGCTCTGCACGCCCTCGACGGCAGACAGGACGCCGTGGTGTGCTCCTCCCAGTCCGGCCGGACGGACGTCCAGGACGACCTGGTCGGCTGGCTCTCGGACAGTGTGATCGTCCGCATCGGCGGGCAGGACGGCGGCCTCGGCGTATCGGCACTCGAACTCGTCCGACGTACGCAGGAACAGCTGATGTTCGCGTACCGCAACCCGGTGCCGTTCAACGTGCTGGTCCAGCGCTACCAGGGCACCGTCGACGGCCGCACCCCGTACAAGCCGCACATCTACGTCCATCACACGAGCGATTCGCCGGTCGGCACCCGGTTCGGTACCGCGCGGGCCCGACTCCTGGACGAGAACGCCTCCGTCACCTTCTTCCCCGGGCCCAGCATCCAGGTCGAGCGGGACGGGGACGACCTCTCGATCGGTGTGAACACGGCCGCGGGACGCTATCCCGACGGTCTGGCCGACCGATTCGGCGCGCTGCTGCGCGACGCGATCATCCAGTTCACGGCAGAGGCGACAGCCTGACACCAGGTCGCAGTGCGGCGCGGCGCACGACTGCGGATGCCCCATGCGTCGCTCTTCTGGAAGTGGGAGGAGCGGAATGCGGGATACCCGCGGAAATGAACGCCGCACGGGAGGACGTGGGGCAGGAAACAGGGTCACCGGCTCGGCACACCTCGGTCCGCGGCGAGGAACCCACGCCGACCAGCCCCTCCCTCATCATCAGGCGGCTGCTGCTGGAGGTCAGCGTCGAGCCGTTACTCGTACGGAGAGGGCTGAGGTGACTGGACGTCAGCATCGTCGAACCGGCCGCTGCGCGAGGACGGGATGAGACCTGATATTCGGCTCTTGGTCTCATCCCATGACGCCCGGAATCTGCTGAACCAGGTTTCCTCAAAGAGGAGTTCACCGAGCGGGCGTCGCTTCACCACTCCCGTGGACGTGACCGCCGACGATGGCCTCCAGCGATCAGGACCTCAGCCCGGCACCGCTACTTGCCCCATCCACGTCATCAAGCCGCAACTCGTCGTGGAGCCGCTCTTCGGTCCAGGGGGCATTTGAGTACTCCCCTGTACACAAGTCGATGTACAGGCTCGGGTCGAAGCGTTCGCCGTGCTGTGGAAAGAAGGTGCTGATCTTCCGGTAGGTCCGGACGCCGTCGCAGTCCCCCAGGTCGAAGGCCACGACGGACCTCTTCTCCCAGGGGCTGGCCCAGCCACTGACGCGTTGGTGACGTAGAGCCCTTCTCCCGTTCCCGGGGCACGTTGCCCGCCCCAGGATGTCCGGGCGCGGCCGCGCCTGGTGCCCTCCTGGATGTCCGCCGGCCTGGGCAGTTGTCGCGAGTGCCTGGCCTGGACGAACGAGCGGGACCAGCGGTGTGTGCCCTGTCTGGACTGGGGCGCCGGGCGGCCCCGTGCCACCGGTGCGGCCGGTGGCTGCCGTTGCGCGACGACCACTGCCGGCGATGCGTGCTCACCGTCGCGGAGACCGACTACAACCTCGACGGCATCCGTCTGGACGGCGGCGACCAGCTCGGTTCGGCGGGCCTCTTGCTCCGCGCAGCAGGGAAGGCGGGCTGTACGGGCGCCGCCGTCTCCAGCGCAAGCGCCGTGAAGCCATCCGTGCCTCGCGGGCCGCCCGCCCTGTTTCCCAACACCGCGCACTGCCGGGCCAGTTGGAGCTCTTCCACCTGCCGCGGGACTGGACACGCCTGGACGACCGGCACCTCCCGGCCCTGACCTCAGCCGCCCGGATCCTGCTCAACGACTTCGTCGCCCACATCAAGAGCCGCGGCCGGGACGCCTGCCGCATGAGCGGGAGCATCCCCACCCTGCGCGTCCTGCTCGCCCACCTCGGCGCCGACGCCCCGCTGCCGGAGGAGGACGTGCGGCTGATCGCCCGCCGCGAGCACTTTCACGGCGCCCGCGTCATCAACTACCTGCGCGTGAGCGGACGCCTCGCCCCCGACCGGCACTCGGATGCGGCTCTGGCCCGGGCCCGGCACCTCGCTGACACCGCCCCGGCCGCGTTCCGCCGCCCGCCCAACCGGTGGATCGATGTCCCGTACGGCACGACTCCACGACCCAGCCGACCCCTCGCCCCATCGACCATCCACTCCTACCTGCGCCTGTGCGCGCCCCCGCCGCGCACCTTGTACGAGGACGGCGTCACCGATCTGCGGGCCGTCGCCCAGACCCACATCGAGCAGGCCCTCGAACCGGTCCAGGGAGAAGCCGCCAAGTCCCGGGCCACCGCCCTGCGCTCGCTGTTCCGCGCCCTCAAACGGGAAAGGCTCATCTTCCGCGACCCGGCCCGCACCATCTCCCTGACCACCGCCGTCGTGCTACCGCGACCGCTGGCCGACGACATGCTGCACGGCACTCTCGAACGCCTCCCCAACCCCCGCGACCGGCTCAGCTTCGTGCTCGCCGCCATGCACGCCCTGAGCACCCACGACCAGTCCCACCTGCTGCTGGACGACCTCGACCACAGCCGCGCCACCCTCCGCGTGCGCCGCACCGGCAAACCCGTCCACACCGTCTACCTGGACGAACTCACCCACCGCCCGGCACGGCAGTGGCTCGCCGAACGCCTCCGACGCCGGCCCGCTACCACCAGCCCCTATCTGCTGGTCACCGCCCGTACCGCCACCGACGACACCCGCCCCCCGGTGTCGATCCAGGCGATCAACAAGCCCCTACGCACCCACGGCCACCAGGCCGGCCGCCTACGCGTGGACCGCATCCTCAACGAGGCCCAGCACACCGACGACCCCCTCCACCTCATCCGCCTCTTCGGCCTCTCCCCCCGCACCGCCATGAAATACATCCACGACGCGCACCCGCACCGCAGCCAGAGCGACCCGATCATGTCCTGAGCAGCACGAGCTGTAGGCATGTGAGGTGCCTGTGTACTCCGACCTGGAACGTTGCGGTAACGAGGGTCTCAGTAGTTCTCGCGGAAAATACCGCTCTGCGCCGTGCGGCAGCCCATTGCCCTGGGCCTGTGGCCCCCGATCGAGCGCCGCTGGGCGCAGCGTTGACCTTCGTAGCTAATGTGACTAGTCTATGGCTAATCACGTTAGCCATTCTGTGGAGGACGACATGACCGAGCACCTGAGAATCGGCAAGAACACCATCGCCTTCGACGTGACCGGGGAAGGCCCCCTGGTCGTGCTGGCGCACGGTATCGGCGACAGCCGGCACTCCTACCGCTTCCTCGTTCCCGGACTGGTGGCCGCCGGTTACCGGGTCGCGAACGTCGACATCCGCGGGTGCGGTGAGTCCAGCCTCGGTTGGGACGGTTACAGCCGCACCGACATCGCCGGAGATCTGGTCGCCGTCGTGCGTCACCTCGGCGGCCCGGCCGTGATCATCGGGCAGTCGATAAGCGGCGGCGCCGCGACCATCGCCGCCGCCACCGCGCCCGACGTGATCAGCGGAGTGATCGAGCTGGCTCCGTTCACCCGTGCGCAGCCGCTCGACCTGGGCGGGCTGATCCGGGTCAAGCGCTTCCGGACCGGGTACACGCGGATGGCGCAGGTCATCGTCCGGGGACGTCTGGCGGACTGGAAGAAGTACCTCGACGTGGCCTACCCGGCCAAGCCCGCCGACTGGGACAGCGAACTGGCCCGCATCGAGGCCACGCTGAGTGAGCCCGGCCGGATGAAGGCCCTGCAGGACATGTGCAAGTCCAAGCCCACCGACGCCGGCGCCCAGCTCGCCCACGTCACCTGCCCGGTCCTGATCGTCGAGGGCAGCCTGGACCCCGACTGGGCCGACCCCCGCGCCGAAGGGGCGAAGATCATCGCCGACCTGCCCGCCGGCCTCGGCGAGCTGGCCGTGATCGACGGCGCCGGCCACTACCCGCACGCCCAGACCCCCGACCAGGTCCTCGCGCTGGCCCTGCCGTTCCTGGCCAAGGCGGCCGGCCGTGCCTAGGGCCGGACTCACCGCCACGGCGGTCACCGAAGCCGCCGCCGCCCTTATCGACGAGGTCGGGTTCGACCAGCTCGGCATGGGCCTGGTCGCCGAACGGCTCGGGGTCAAAACACCCTCGCTGTACAAGCACGTCACCGGCCAGACCGACCTCACCCACCGCATCGCCATCCTGGCCATGAACCAGTGCGCCGACGCCATCCGCGACGCCATCCAGGGCCGGTCCGGCACCGAAGCCCTGGCCCGCGGCGCACAGGCGATGCGGACCTTCGTCAAGGACCACCACGGCCGATACGCCGCTGCCAACGCCGCCCGCCCCACCGGGCCCGACGACCCCCTCATCGACGCCCTCAACCGGGTGGTCGACTCCTGGGCCGCCATGCTCCACGGCTACCACATCGACCCCGACCAGCAGATCCACGCGCTGCGGATGCTGCGCACCGTCCTGCACGGATACGCATCCCTGGAAGCAGCCGGCGGGTTCCAGTTCGCCACCGACATCGACGACAGCTTCACCTGGATGATCGACTTCATCGACCACGGCCTGCGGGAGACCACGACCACCAGCACCAACAGCGCCCTCTCCCACAGGGCCGCGCCGGGCGGGACGCTCTGACCGCCGAGGACCGCGCTCCACGCCAGTCCCCGGCCCCACCGAGCACCGGTGGACCACCCGCTCGCCGAACCCCCGCCCCTCCCTTCCGCACCAGCCAGAAGTGGAAACCACCATGAAGCCGGTCCTCACCGCCGTTATTGACATCGACGCCACCCCGCAAGCGGTGTGGGACGTCCTCACCGACTTCGCCGCCTACGGCGAGTGGAGCACCTTCTCCGCAGCGGAGGGAACCGCTGAAGTGGGAAGCCGGCTCACGATGCGCATGCCGGGCATGACCTTCAGGCCCACGGTCACCGTCGCGACACCTGGCCAGGAACTGCGGTGGGTCGGCACGCTCGGCATCAAGCAGCTGTTCCATGGCCGGCACTCCTTCGTCCTTTCCCCCAACCACGACGGCACCACCCGCCTGACCAACCACGAGGAATTTTCCGGAGCCCTGGTCACCCTGATCCGGCCCTTCCTCAGAACACCCAAAAAAGACGGGTACGCCGCGTTCAACACCGGCCTCAAGCAGCGGGTGGAAGTCCGCACCGGGCTCGGGCCGGGTGCGTAAAGGGCCGATGGTCACGGGGGTCGGGATGGCCGCCGCGATGCCCTGCCCCAGCTCTCATCCTGCTGACCTCCGCGGTGAAACCGGCCCGCCACGGTGACTCACTCAAGGGCTCAACATGGGGTGTTCGTTCACGAGTTGACGTCGCGCCCGACCGGCGCGGGGCGAACGTCGTCCCGATCACTGCCGGGGCGGGGCTGACGAACCCGACGGTCCAGCGGCGCCTGGTGTCGGTGCGTCAGTTCTACGACTTCGTCATGGAGCAAGGGCTGCGTGCGATACCCGACTTCGAACCAGACACCATCGCCAGGACAAAACGCCCTTCAAACGCCCGCAGCAGACAGGAGTTGAAGTTTTCCGTGGCTCGGCGAGCCGGGCGTGGCGGAGAAGATCAGCAGTTCCTGCGCCTGATCGGGGTCCACCAGACGCTGGCAGTACAACTCCAGATCACCCAGCTCGGGATGCCTATAGCGTTTGAGGTCGTTGTGATGGGTGACGTCCACCTCGTGCAACTGCCAGACCTCGGCGAATTCCGGACTGACCTCCAGCAGTGCCGCGACAATCTCGCCGGCCCTCCCGTGAGGGTCCGCCGTGTACGCCGCCCGGAGATCCACAGTGAAAACCCTGCCCCGCAGGGCGTGGTCCTCGACGGGATAGAGGTCGCGTTGCGCCGGATCGGTGAACCAGCGGTAGACCAAGTAGCGTGACATTCCGCTGAACCGGGTGTAATCGCCCAGCAGAGCAACCGCCGGACGGGTCTGCAGCAATGTCTCGTTGAACCGGGACATCACCAACGCGGGCGTGTCCGCGAGCCGTTCGATGATGCGCATCATGGTGGGGCTGACGTGATCATCACGCAGTACCCGCCGTGGCGCGGGGTGCCCGCCGAGGTCGAAGAGGTAGTCCCGCTCACTCAGGCTGAGGTGCAGCCCCCGGGCGAGTCCAGCGAGCACCTGCTCGGACGGCACCGGACCACGCTGCTGCTCGATCCGGCTGTAGTAGTCGACCGACATACCAGCCAGCGCGGCCACCTCCTCGCGCCGCAGCCCACCCGTACGGCGCCGAGAACCTCGGGGAAGCCCTACATCCTCCGGCTGTAGCACCTCCCGGCGCGCCCGGAGAAAGTCGGCCAGCAACACCCGGTCCATCTCAACCTCCGCGAACAAGACCCATGCCAAGAACCGGCAGTTCGGGGCAGGTCATGTTATCGGAAGAGGCTTTGGAAACCGTGTCTCGACCGCATGTGAAGGTCTTAGTTCCGCTGGTCAAGCATGGCTTCGGTTGAGGCGAGGGCGAGTTCGGGCGTTCTGTTCGGCCTGGTCACTGAGGGGTGTGCGGTGGCGTCTGTGTTCGGGTTGCTGGAGGCGGCTGCTCGCGTGCGGGAGAAGGATCTGCGCAAGGAAGCGGCCCGGGCGGCTGCAGTGCTGGAGGCGGCGGAGCCCGAGCTGGATCGGCGGGTGATCGCGCGGAAAGAGCTCGTCGAGGCTCTGGCCGTGTCCGCCACGGGGACCAGCACTGTGTCCTCTCCGCATATCGCGTGGATGCCGACTGACAGAAGACGACCGGCTGGTTGCAGGCGACCGTGGGGGCCCCGCAGGTTGGGGGCCGGCCCCCCGCGGGAGGTGGTCAGTCGACGGTGAGGACGAGCTTGCCGCGGCTGTGTCCGGCGTCACTAGCCTGCTGGGCCTTGGCCGCGTCGGCAAGCGGGTAGGTGGCGCAGACCATGAGCAACAGCGCGCCGTCGGCCGCCTGTTGGGCCAGTTCGGCCAGTCGGGCGGCCGAGCGGCGCTGCGGACCCTCTGCGAAGACGACGCCGAGTTCGCGGGCCCTGAAGTCGGCGGTGGTGACGATCCGCTCGGTGCCGCCGCGCAGGGCGATGGAGTCCTCCAGCGCGCCCTTGCCCGCTGCGTCGAACACGGCGTCCACGCCCTTGGGAGCAACCACGTGGACCCGTTCGACCAGGTCAGGTCCGTAGACCAGCGCGGTGGCGCCGAGCGAGGTCACGTACTCCTGGTTGGCCGGGCCGGCGGTGCCGATGACGTGCGCGCCGCGGGCTACGGCGAGTTGGACGGCGACGGTGCCGAGCGCGCCGGACGCGCCGTGGATCAGCAGGGTTTCGCCGGCCTCGACGTCGAGCAGGTCCAGGACCCGTTCGGCGCCGTCGCTCGCCACCGGCAGCGCCACCGCGCGGGCCCAGTCCAGGCCGGTCGGCTTGGGGGCGAGAACGGCGGCGGTGGCCACCGCGTACTGGGCGTAGGAGCCGGTGTCGGACCAGCCCAGCACCTCGTCGCCCACCTTCAACGTGTCGACGCCTGTACCGAGGGCGTCGACGACGCCGGCGATCTCCCCACCCGGGATGGCGGGCAGGGTGGTGGGGAAGATGGCCTCCATGGTGCCGGAGCGGATCTTGCCGTCCACCGGGTTGACCCCCGCCGCCCGGACACGGACGCGGACCTGGCCGGGGCCGGGCTCAGGAATGTCGGTCTCCGTCTCGTGCAGGACCTCGGTGCCGCCGAACGTGTCGAAAACGATGGCCTTCACAGCTGTGACTCCTTCGATAAGTCAATCCGGCGAAACCAGTTATGTGGTCAGCCAAGTGGTTGTTGGACGGGTTACTTCGCGGGCCGGAGCCGCAGACTTCGGGCCGCCCGCCCGCGCCCGGGACGGTTCGGCGGCCTTCGGGTCTGATCGGGCTCTGCCAGTCACTGTCAGTGCAGCTTCAGCACGGCCACCTCGGGATGCCGCCGGTGCTTGGAGGCAATGGGCATGTTCACCTCGTGCAATCCCGGGCCGGGGTGTCCATCAGTGCTGTGGTGCTCTTTCCGGCCCTGCCGCGAGTGTCGTGCAGCGTGGACTGGACCTCGGGGATCGTGTCCGAGCTGATCGTCGGAACTGGAGGTCACGGGAAGCCGCCCTCGGGTGCGGATTCCTACGCGCTTCGCTCGGCGGGAACGACTGGGCCGTATCTGCCAGCAACGCCCGGTCCATCGTCCGACCTCCCTTGTTCGACACACCGATCCTGGCGCGGACGGGAGAGCGGATGAAGGCCCACTTCATCAGGGGACAAGTTGTCCGTGGCTGGGCCGAGAGAGATGAACGGTGTCGGCCGGCCGACATCCGTCCCCCGGCGGCGCGCCTCATGCCGAACTCGGGCCGGCCCACTGCAGGAGGAGAGCCATCGGTGTCACTCGTTGGCGCAGCGTCCGGTCGGTCGTCGTCCGGTGCCAGCGGTGTCCTCGCGTGAACCCGGCGGTGTGGGTGCGGTCAGGAGGTCTCCTGGCCTGTTTGATACCGGCGTCAACGGGATCGGGACGGCAGTGGAGAACGAACGCGTGCAGCTCCGCGTCCTGATGGATCCCGGCGGCCGTGCGGTGCCTCGTCAGGTATCGGTCGGCGAGCGGAGTACGTTGGGCAGTGCTCACTCCCTCGTTCCAGCAGCCCTTCGTCTCGCTGATGACGGTGACCTTCGCGGCGGAGGTATCCCAACGGTGGTTCTTTGACGGTGATCCCGCTGGTGTGCTGGGCGGCACTGTCGGGCTGGGGCATGTCCATGCCTCTCAGGTCCAGGCCGTTGCCGGAGATGTCGGTGAACACGCAGGCGGTGACGGTGGCGTTCTGCGCGCCGTCGCCGAGGTCCAGTCCTGCCGCGCCGAGTATCGGCAAGGTCGACAAGCACTCCGACGAGGTCGGTGACGCCAGTCTGGTGGTCTACACCCGTGTGTGGATCTTCGGCAAGGAGGTCATGCTCCCGGCCGGCACGGTCGACAGTATCGACCCGCACGAAGGTCTTCGTCGGCCTCGCCAAGCAGCAGATCAAGGACTCCCCGGAGTTCGACTGAATCTGTGGCCCCCGGGACTTCTCGCAGTGTCCCGGAGTTCCTGCGCGGTGCGGCCCACGAGACCGGTTCGCTTGAGGATCGTTCGGGCCGCCGGCGATGACGACTGAACCACGAACGTCTCCAGGCGTTCCGGAATGTGGCGACGAACCGGTCGGGGGGCCTCTGTCCGTCCGATTCAGGCTCGCCGTCGGAACCCCCGCACATGCGTGGAGGGAGAGGGGAGCCGGTCCCGTCGGACGGGTGAATCCGTCAGCCAGAAACGCTCGCTCAGTCCTCCGCTCCCCTGCTGCCGAGGAGGAATTCACCCACGCTCGATTCCGACTCCCACGGCAGACCCGACGCCGCGGCGAAGGCGTCGGAGTCGCCTCCTCCCAGAGCGCAGCCCGCGAGGCCCATCGCCGTGGCCACGCTGTACATCACCTGGTACAGCACTCCGACGTGCTTGAGGACCAGCGCGTAACCAATGGTGGAGTACTTCCACAGGACTCTCCCGAACCGGGCCGTGACGAGCAACGTCACCTGCGGACGGGAGGACACCTGCGCGGAGAGGCGGGCCGCCTCGGCCAGTCGCGTCAACGCCGGTCCCGGCCGGGCCAGCAACTCCAGCCGATGCTCCTCGGGGTCATAGTGGTAGAGGCCGGCTGCTACGCCATCGACTCTGGTGACCAGGGGGTAGATCTCCAGTTCGTAGGCAGAGCCGCCAGACGGGTAGGGCCGGTCGCCCAGTTCCTCCGGTCCGCCCCCTGGACGCCGGCGGTTGCGCGCACTGCGGTACAGGAACTCGCCGAGTTGGGCGAGCGTGAGTGGTGCCGAGTCGTTGTGGACGCGCAACGACCGCCGGTCCTCCAGCACTTCAGTGAGCGTCCGGTCGTTGGTGCGCAGAACGTCCAGATCTGGCGTGGGCAGTTGGACCACGGGGCCGCCGAACGGCCGTCGAACCGCTGGCAGCGGGGCGGCAACATCCTTGGCCCAGTAGGTGCCGCCGTGCTCCAGGTCATGTCGCCCGAGGCGGGTACGGCTGTGGAAGAGGAGTTCGTGCGGCGACCACTGGGCGAGACGGAACTCGCGCTCCGTGCCACTGCCGCGGGAGACCAGGAAACCGTGGCGGGCCAGAGCCCTCAGCACCTCCGACACCACCTCGGACCGTGCCGCGGGGCAGGTCGACGAGACGGCCGAGGCGTACCCGATCGCCTCCGACGACTCCCGCGGCGACCGCCCCGACAGTGAGGCCAACAGGCCGACGAGCGTGGCGTCGTGGAACTCCACCGCCACATGCGCCAAGGGCGATTCCAGGACCATTCCCGACTGCTCCGCGCGCAGCACCGCGAAGCGAGACAGGCGCAGTTCAGCCGGATCACCGGTGACTTCAAGCACGGGTGGCACCGCTGGAGCGAGCGGCCGGAAGGTCAGCAGCGGGACCTCCTCTGCCGCCAGCGTCACCGACAGCCAGCCACCCGCCCGCATCTTGCGCAGCAACTCGGAGATCTCCTCGTCGTCACCCCGGACCGAGTCGACAAGTGCCCGGAAACCGACGGATCGGGACCCCAGCACTTCCAGGGCCGAGGTCTGGTCTCCGGACAGCGCGCCGAGGAGCGTACCGCGGCGACCGGCGTAGACCCGGGTCACGCCCGAGGAGTCCCGGACGACACGCGCCTGCGGGTGAAGACACACGAACTCGCTGACGAACCCGGGATCGGGCGTGTGATCGCAGACAAGAGGAGAGGCATCACGACCGGTCATCGCATCTCCGGATTCGGTACGTACGTGGGACGGCGCCGACAGCTTCCGAGCCGTCCGCGCGAGAGCGGTTCAAGCGGTCATGACCTGGTCCCCGCGCGGACCAGGGAGGACCAAGAGGCCGTCGGTCACCAGCATGAAGCGCTCCATGCCGGGGACGAAGACGTTGACGACGGCGAGGCCCTCCGGTGTCGCCGCCTGGTGACGCAGCACCGAGTAGCCGCCCTCCGACAGCAGACGCATCTGCTCCTCCAGGTGTGCCTGGGGATGTTCCGGCGGGTTCGTCGACCGGAAGGAGATCGTCTCGGCGTCCGCGAGGCGCGCCGTCAGATCCATGCGCCGGCAGGCATGCAGGGGAGGGTAGGACCGTGTGGTGTCGAGATTCCGGAAGATCTTCCCCGGATTCCCACTGTCCGACACGACACCCTGGACCTGCACGATCTCGGTCAGTGCCCGGTACGCCGCGTACTCGGACGACAGGGACGCCCCGCAGCCTCGTATGCGGGCGGGTTCCCCGTTCTCGGGCGGCAGGTAGGCGATGAACGCGGGTACCGGGACATCCGTGGTCATGTCGATGAGGTGGACGGTACGACCGGTGGCGTCGTCGGCGCGTTGCGCCAGAGTGGCGAGTTCCGCTGGCAGCGTCGTCCTCTCCACGACCCGCAGCGGCCGGGGCCGCGCACGGAGGAACTGCCCGATCAGCAGCAGCGACAGGGCGTCACGCTCCACCACCTCGTTCAGCGCGTGCACCGTCGCCTCGACGACGGTGACCCCCGCGGCCCACCCGTTGTTGCAGGAATACCGCCGCAGCGCGGAGTAGTCACAGGTGTCTCCGAGGTCGGCGCGGAACGACGTGGAGTGTGGGCTCACGTAATCGGGAACGGAGAGAAAGATCGGGACTTCCGCCGTCGCCTTCGACGAGAGGTTTTCGTACTCCAGACACCCGATGGAGGCACTGTCGAGTTCACCGACCAGACGGACGGCCTGGTCGCGGTACAACAGACTCTTGGGGTCCGCGACTTCCTCGGTCCGGACATTTCGCACCGACGCGCGGTCGAGATACTGGATTCCACTCACATAATGTTCCAGTGCCTCGAATACGGCGCCAACCTGGGCTGCGTCTCTCGACCCCTTCCCGAATCCCAGACCGTCCTCCCTCGCCTTTCCGGCCTGCCAGAGCTCACACCGCCAAACTCCTGGATCGGCGTCCACCACCGCACGCAGCCGGACCTCGAACCCCAGATCGTGCGCAGCGGTCATGCCCTGCCGGAACGCGTCTTCGAGGCTTCGTTCCCTCTCACCGGCCTGCGAATTCTTCACGATGCGCTCGGCGTCCGCCTCTGCATTGCCCACGATGGGTGACTCCTCCCTAGTGACGGAAAGCGCCGCAGGCGCCCCGAAAGCACGCCTGCGGCTTCGTCCGACAGCCTTTGCTGTCAGACCTTGTCGATGGCGAGCGCGGCTTCGCCGACCTCGTCGTCGAAACCGGTGCCGAGGAGAATGGCAAGCGACGCGTGCTCGCTCTCCGTCAGCTTGACCTGATACTCACCCGAGGCGGTGGAAACGCACTCAATGTGAACATCACCGAGTCCCATTTCATCAACTCCTTGAATTCCCTCTGTCCGCTCAGAGCGGCTTGTGTAAAACCATAGAGGCGCATCGAGTACCTGGTACTGCACACCTGTGCCAATTTCTTGAACGTCCGCGCCAGCCGCACTGTCCGTGATTCCGGAGAGGGGAAGGGAGACGAACTCCCTTCACGCCAGAGGGGAGTACACGGAGGAGTCGCCCCTGTGTACCGTGCTCCGCCTGCCATCCAGCCCGAGCGGCACATCACCGGCGACCGTCACACGATGCATGAGCCGTGGGTGATCCCCGTAGTTGGCGAGGGCGTAGTGCTGGGTAGCCCGGTTGTCCCAGATGGCCACGTCACCCTCCCGCCACTGCCACCGGACAGTGTTCTCCAGCTGTGTGACACGTTCCTGGAACATCTGATGAAGAACACGCGAGTCCCCGTTCGTCAGGTCGATGAACCGCTTGGCATAGCTTCCGAGGAGGAGGCAGTGCTCCTCGGTCTCCGGATGCACCCGAACCACCGGGTGCTCGCACACCATGACGTTTGTCCCGACCTCGTCGAGTTCCGCGTAGTCGTGGATGTTCGTGTGGACGGCCCGTAGGCGACCCGCCAGCGCCCGCAGGGGACCGGGCAGTGCGGAGTAGGCGGCGGCGGTGTTCGCCCATGTCGTCTCACCGCCGTACGGGGTGAGGTGGACCGCTCGCAGGACGCTGATCGCGGGCACCCTGTCGACGTAGGTGACGTCGGTGTGCCAACTGCTCGCCTTCCCGTACCGGGAGTCGACCGAGAGAACCCTCGGGCCCTCCTCCTGCGGCGACAGGGGGTGCGCCAGGGTGACCTTGCCCAGCCGGGAGGCGAATGCGACCTGGCCGACGTCGTCCAGCCCGTGCTGGTCCCGCACGAACACCACCTTGTGCAGCAGGAGCGCGGCACGCAGGTCGGCGACCGACCCGTCGTCCATGTCCCCACCGAGGCGGACGCCCTCGACCAGTGCTCCGATCCTCTCCGTGACCTGGCTGACCTTGATCATGTGTGTGCCATCTCTTCGCGTCGCTCCGTGGAATTCGAGGAGGTGCCGGTCGGTTGCCGCAGCAGTCTCGGGGAGCGCCGCGTACGGCGGATAGAGCGAGAGCGCCAGCTTGGTAAGCCGTGTGGCGCTCGCGGATGAGAGGCGCCCGGGATCCGCGTATCCGCCGGGCCCACGGCGTCAACCGAACGTGAACGGAACGTATGCGGCCGTCGGTGATCGTGAGGAGGTCACGCCGGGCGGTGTGTGCACGGCAGGGCTCGTCCACGCCCCGTCATGAACAGCGCTGGAAAGAAGGATGGTTGATGTTCTGTCAGCAGGAGCAGCCCTCGGGCTGCCCTTCCGGAAGTCTCCGCCGTATCTCGCTTGCTCTGACTCCGGATCAGGCCCGGAGACCGGAAGCGTTCCTCTCCGAACTGCGGAACGGTCCGTTTCCCGATCTCACCAGCTTCGCCATCCCCTCGACGCAGGTGCCGCACGGATTCCGCCTCGACGCCACGATTCAGTCGCTCGACGGCCTGCAGGCCGCGCGGGTCCGCAGCGACGCGCTGGAGGGCGGCGGCGGGGACTTAGGCTGGGCCGGGTCCGCCGCGCCGGTCGTCGCCTATGTCGTCACGTCCGGCCGGCTGGAATTCACTCACGCGGGGCGCCGACACTGCCTGACGCCGGGGCAGGTGTGCGTCCGGGACTCGGGATCCGCGTGGACCTTCTCCTGCGCACCGGACGTGGGGCTCCGGCTGCTCTCGGTTCCGCAGCATCTCGTCTTCTCGTATCTGGGATCGCCCGCCATCCTCGATGACGTGTGTGTCCTGGAAGCCGATGACCCCCGGGGCCGGGTCCTGGAGAAGTTCCTGGAGCGGGTGGGAACATTGGGGTGGAACAGCGACCTACCGGCCCCCCTACGCGCCTCGGTCCTCGATGTCTGCGCGCTGATCCTCACCAATATCCTGGTGGACAGCTGCGTCCGCCGCCCGCCGGACGAGCCGATGGGGACGTTGGGTTTGGCGAAGGCGGCCATCGAGCGGAACATCGGCGACGCCGGCCTGTCGCCCGGTGTCGTCGCCGACCTGATCGGAGTCTCGGCGCGGACGCTCCATCGCGCGTTCTCCGCGTCCGACGACACTGTTATGGCGTTCATCCGCGATACCCGCCTGCATCGGGCCCGCAACGACCTGGTCTCTCCCGGGCGCGGGCTGGGGATCACGGAGATAGCGACCCGCTGGCACTTCTCGGACGCCAGTCACTTCACCCGGCGTTTCAAGTCGGTGTACGGAGTCACCCCGAGGGTCTACCTCCGAGACTTTCGTGAAGGCGATGGCTCGGAAGCGTAGGGGAGCAGGCCGGCAGGGACTTATGAGCTCAGGAACTCAGTGACTTCAACTCGGCTACGCGGTCGGTAGGAGATCTGGGATCCGTCGGCTGCATGGAACGTTCTCGTCGGCGTACTGCCCAGCCACCGTCGGCGCGCTGCGTACCCTCGACCATGTCCATCTCCGTGCGCACTGAGCCGGCCGCCGCCCCGGGCGGCTCTGCGTAACTGTTCGTCGGCGCGCGGCTGCGCCGCAGCGTCGACGACACAAAGAGTGCGCAGGCCCGTCTTGCGCAGTTGTTCGCGCCGGACGACGAGTTGCCCGATCCGGCCGCGGGCGCTCCGGCAGTACATCTGGGCCGGGCACCGCACCGACCACGACCACATGCCTCCGGTGATGCACGCGGCGGGACCGATCCGCGAAGCCACGTCGCGCCACCTCTTCCACACCTACGGCCGCTGGCACGACGTGACCACCTACCCCGCCTCGGCCCCGACTGGAGAGGTCAGGCCACACCCGCCGAACTCGCCATCCTCGACGCGCCGTTGCCCGCAGCCGTGTGACCGACCACCTCACCGGGAGGACACAGCCGTACGTCGACACTCCCACCCGCACCCCCGACCACAACCACTCGGCACATGATGCGCCGGCCAGCCTCGCCGACGATGCGTTCCGGATGAATGCTGAGAGGCAACCTGCCACCGTGCGAGACCGCGCACCCGGAAACGACACCGTGTCATCCCCCTCGACGCTTCCCCCGCCCTGCCCTACCGGCCCAACCGGGACCCCGTCGTGGGGAGCGTACGGCGCCGACGGGCAGGACGTGGATCATGTGCGTACTGTCCGTGAGGTGGCTGTCAGGCGGCGCTGGGCGGCGTAGGAGGCGAGTCAGGGCGCAGGTCCATCTGCTGGACCGAGCACAGCGACACGTTGCTCATCGGGCTGTCGCCCTCCACGATCATCGCGTCTCATCCGACGTGCCTTGCCTTCGAGGGCAGGCGAAGAGTGATCGTGGTCCCCTCGCCCACCGTACTGACGACCGTGACCGTGCCCCCGTGTGCCTCGACCAGGCGCCGTACGATGGCGAGCCCGAGGCCGCTGCCGCCGCTCTGACGATTGCGGGACTTCTCCGATCGCCAGAAGCGGTCGAAGATGTGGGGAAGCTCCTCCGCCGGAATTCCGCAGCCCGTGTCCGAGACTGTCAGGAGAACGAAGGCACTTCGCCGGTCCTGCCCATCAGCCGTCACGCCAGGGGCCCTCGCCAGGGAATCCTTACCGTGTTCCACGGTCGCGCGCAGCGTGATCGTCCCGCCGGCCAGTGTGTGACGCACGGCGTTCGACACCAGGTTGTCCACTGTCTGCCGCAGGCGAACGGGGTCGGCGTCGATCACCGTCGATGGGTCCGCCGTCACGCTCAGGGTCACATCCTGTGCGTCAGCAGTCGCCCTCGCGGCACGCGCAGCGGTCGACAGCAGGTCGGCGACCCGCACCGGAACGGGAGCGAGTCGCAGTTCTCCGGCCTCGGCCGCCGCGAGGTCGCGCAGGTCGTCGATGATGTGCTGCAACTGCATTGCCTGTCCCAGTAGTAAGGCAACCAGGTCGGCGTCGGGCCGGGCGATGCCGTCCTCCACCGCTTCCAGCCAGCCCCGCAGATTACTGACGGGGGTACGCAGCTCGTGAGCGATGTCATTGGTCATGGCTCGGCGCATCGTCTCCGACTGCTCACGCCGTTCCGACATGGCGTTGAACGCGGCCGACAATCGGGCGATCTCGTCCTGTCCCCGCACCGGCACCCGGGTGGACAGCTCACCGCCCTCCATCCGGATCGCGGCTGAAGTGAGGACACGCAGCGGCTTCGCCAGGCGGATTCCCGCCAGACTGGTGACGGTCACCGTGATCACGAGGACGGCCGCCGCCCATTCGGAGATGCGAAGGCGGTTGGCGGTGGAGAGGTCGAAGAAGGTGGTGGCGGTGCGTCCGTGTCCCGCCACGAACAACAGAGCCGCCGGGGCGACGTACGGAGCCAGCTGCTGGGCACGGCTCGTCGTGAGACACGAAGCGACGGAGGACGCCGGGGGCGCCGTCCGCGTGCGCGAGGTCCAGCCGCCGGTGATCGTCAGCCGGACGAGACCGACACCGCGACTGCGCAGGCAGGAGTCGACAAGTGAGTTCAGAGCGGACAGGGCGGCCTTCTCCGACGGCATCGGGGCGTCGAGGACGTTCACTGGACACAGGGACACGCCCAGTGATCCCCCATCGCTCGCACCGGCCGCCACGAGGCGCGGGCGGCCGCTGGGCAGCACCTCGATGCGCGAAAGGACTCCCTCTCGCTGGAGGCAACCGGTCAACCGGTGGGCGATGCCGTTCAGATCCCGGCCGTCCTTGGCGGAGAGTCTGAACGGACCGACCGCTCTGGGGTCGATGGAGATCGTCTCCCCGGTCCGCGTACCGGACGTTGTGCCCTCGCTCAGTTCGATGTCGGTGGCGAGCGGATTCACCGTCGCTGTGGCGTCCCTCGGACGCTGAAACGCGTGGGTGCCGGCGCCGTCGGAGTCCGCCAGCGTCCGTCCGTCCTCGGTTGTCAGGACGACTCGGTGCCCTGCCCGGCGGCCCAGTTGTTCGACGGTGGAGCCGACCCCGCTCCAGTCGGGGTGCGTCGCGGCCCAGCCCACGAGAGTGTCGTAGATCCGTGCGTCGTCGGCGAGGGCCTGGCCGCGTTCCTCGCCGAGTACGACGGCTGTGGTGTTGAGCACCACCCACGCCGTGGCCGTGATCGAGCAGACGGACACGAGCGCGGACACGGCGAGCAGACGGATCAGCAGGCTCCGCTGCCGCAGGGTGGCGACGAAACGGGATCGCCGTACCGAGCGGCTTCCGCTGCCCGCGTCGGCATCGGTACCCGGCACGGTACTAGTCACTCGGGGCTTCTCTGAAACGATCGTCCACCAGTTTGTAACCCACGCCGTACACCGTGACCAGCGGCGTCGGCCGTGCCGTGTCGCCCGCGGCCTGCTTGATCTTGCGGCGCAGGTTCATCACGTGGACGTCGACCGTCCTTGGCGTGATGAAGGGCTCGTAGCCATGCAGCCGTTCCAGCAGTTGACCACGGGTCAGGACATGGCCTGGATACTCGGTCAACATCTCCATGACCGTGAACTCGCCTGGTGTGCAGGTGATCGACTGCCCGTAGGCGTGAACCTCGTGCCGCGAGGGATCGACAGAGACGGGACCCACGCGCAGGACACGAGCGGGTTCGAGGGTCTCGGGAGGAGGTGGCGAGTTCCGCTGGACGCGCCGTAGCAGTGAGCGGGCACGTGCGGTCAGCTCGCGTGGGCTGAACGGCTTCGTCATGTAGTCGTCGGCGCCGACATCCAGGCCCAGCAGGAGATCGTCCTCCGAGGAACGCGCCGTCAGCACAAGCACCGGCAGGTGGACCAGAGCGGAATCGGCCCGGATGACGCGGCACACGTCGAGTCCGTCGACACCGGGCATCATCACGTCGAGGATCACGAGGTCCGGCGGGCGACGGCGCAACTGGTCCAGAGCGGAGCGGCCGTCACCGGTCACCGTCACGGTATGGCCCTCGTGCTCCAGGTAACGGCGTATCAGTTCGGCCTGGTCGGCATCGTCCTCCGCCACCAGTACATGTGCGCACATGCGATCGATTCTAGGAAGGACGAGGAGGTCCTCGTCGCTCGACGACGAGTTGACCATCGGATCATGACGATGTGCTGACAATGTCGCCCCGGTCGGTGCAACAAAGAAGAGGTCGCTACGGCCTAGCGGCTGCGAGGTCCCCGACCGTGGCGGATCTGTCGGCGGGTGCGGAAAGATGCCGACGCGCCCTGCACTTGGCGAGGCGGTCAGGACGGCGAGCCGAAGGACTTGACCATGCAGGCCAAGTTGACCTGCTCGTAGTCGTCGGGTACATCGGCCGACGTCAGTGTCCACCCCACCGGGCCGCTGTCGGTGGCCGGCACGATCACCGCCGGGACGCCATGGCTGGTGAGGCACTTCACCACGGCTACCACGTCCTCGCCGTAGTGCGGGTTCTTGGCGGGGTCGAGCTCGGGCGGATTGATCGGCGCCTTGTCCTTGCAGGCTTCTTCCGCCTTCCTGCGAACACCGTCGCTCACCTGCCCGTTGGCGTTCTCACCCATCCCGTTCTCGGCCAGGCAGCCGGCGTACGTCTTTCGGATCTGCAACCGCTTCTCGGAGGTGTCGTCGAGCCGGAGCTGCACCCCGGGCGTGCCGCCGGAGGAATCCGCGGGAGTGGACTCTTCCGTACCGGGCTCTGCCGAAGAATTCCGCGAACTCGTGGAAGGCGGCAGCGAGGCCACGTCCTTCCCCTTCTCCGCCTGTCGTTCCTGACCGGAGCACCCGGTCAGCAGCAGGCTCGCGCTGATAGCGGCAATCGCGACATACGGCAGCGTCGGCTTGGATCGCTTCGTGTACCCCTGCATCTTCTTGTTTCCTTCGCTGCGGAGGGTGATTTCGGGAACGGACGAGGAAATGCGGCGGTCAGTGGGCCGATGGCTCATGGCGTGGCGAGCGCTTCGGTCGGGGTCAACCGTGAGGCGCTGACCGACGGATAGACGCCGGCCAGCACACCGAGCGCGAGGGAGGCGGCAATGCCCAGGAGGATCGTGTTGAACGGGATGACGACGGGCCAGTTCTGGGTCAGCGCGTAACCGGCGGTGGACAGTGTCCCGATGACGGCACCCGCGAAGGCGCCGAGCAACGACAGCACGACCGACTCGGTGAGGAACTGGCCTCGGATGTGCCCGCGGCTGGCGCCGAGCGCGCGGCGCAGGCCGATCTCTCGACGTCGTTCGAGGACCGAGATGTACATGGTGTTGGCCACGCCGATCCCGCCGACCGCGAGCGCGATACCGGCCAGGGCGACGAACAGCGTCGAGTACGCGTTCTGGGTGGCGCGTCTGGCCGTGAGGACGTCGGACGGATTGGTGACCCGTACGAAGCTCGGCAGCGGGGGGTAGACCGTCGCGGCGAGCACCGACTTGACGGAGTCGATCGCCTCGTCCGGTGCCTTGGCGTAGATCACCGTGGGATGTCCGTCGAAGCCCAGGTAGTGCTGAGCCGCGCTCCATCCGACGAACACGGACAGTTCCAGATCGGGGTCCAGCGGCATCGGGTCGAGGATGCCCCTGATCGTGAACCAGCCGTCTCCCAGCTGGAGCAGCGGTGCGTCCTTGCCGACGGGCAGATGATCGAAGCCGAGGGTTCCGGCGGCCTTGTATCCGAGTACCACTGTGGGAAGGCCCGCGGTTCTCGCGTCGATGAAGTGTCCGGTGTGAACGGAGCCTCCGACCAGGCGGAGGAGGTTGGGCCGGGTCGCCAGCACGGTCAGCGCGGCGGTGTCGTCGGAGTCGCCGCCAGAGATGCGGCGGATGGGCTGGTGGGTGTTGGCGACCTCGCTGGTGGCGGTGACGGGTCCGATCCTGGCGACCATGGTGGCAGCCTGTGGCGGCAGCTTGATGGGCTCCTGCCCCTCGGGGACGAGGGGCTGCGCCTTGAGCCGGTCGGTGCCGAGTGCGGTCAGCCTGTCGAGGAGTGCCTGCTGGCTGGAGGCGGGAATGCCGGTGACGAGGACCATGGTGGCGATACCCACGGAGATGCCGAGGGCCGACAGGGCCGCGCGGACCTTGCGCATACGAAGCCCCGTGATGCCGACCCTGATCAGGTCGGCGGGACCGAGGCGGACGATCTGTCCGGCCGTCACGTCGTCCCGTTCTCCGCTCACGCCCCGAACCGACGTTTCCGCTCTATCCGAACGCATGGCGTGCTCCGCTCCGCGTGTCGCTGTTCAGGTGTCCGTCGCGAATCTCCACACGGCGTGGGAGCCGGGCCGCGATGTCACGGTCGTGGGTGATGACGGCGATGGTCGTTCCCTCCTCGTTGAGATCGGCCAGAAGGTCCATCACTGACTCCCCGGTGGCGGTGTCGAGCGCGCCCGTCGGCTCGTCGGCGAGGATCAGTGCCGGATCGTGGACGAGGGCACGCGCGATGGCGACGCGTTGCCGTTCGCCGCCGGAGAGTTGCGCCGGCAGATGACCTGTGCGATGCGCCAATCCCACCCGGTTCAGCGCCTCTTCGGCGAGGGCTCGGCGGTCACGGCGCGGGACACCGGCGTACAACAGCCCGGTCGACACGTTCTCCGACGCGGTCAACCCGTCGGTGAGATGGAACTGCTGGAAGACGAAACCGAGCATGCGGCCCCGCAGTGTGGAGAGTTGCCTGTCGTTCAGCGAGGTGACGTCGGTGCCGCCGATCTCCACCCGGCCGCTGGTAGGCAGGTCCAGCGTGCCCATGAGGTTGAGCAGGGTGGACTTCCCGGACCCCGATGGTCCGACGATGGCGAGGAGTTCCCCCGCCTCGATCGACAGGGAAACATCCTGGAGCGCGGCGATCCCGCCCGGAAAGACACGGCTGACCCGTTCGACGAGCAGAACCGGCCGAGGGGTGCCCTCGTCCGACTGTTGCGAGGTCACGAGGCGACCACCACGGCGAGCCCTTCAGTGAGGCCGGGGCCGCTGATCTCGACCAGCCCGATGGCGAACATGCCGGTCCGCACCCTCAGGAACTCCCCGCTCACAGGCTGTACGGCGAATCCACCGCCGCTGAGCGCGACCAGCGCTCCGATGGGCACGGTGAGCACGTTCTTGTGGATCTCGGAGACGAACTCGACCGGCAGGTCCGCCTCGTCGAGGCTCGCGACGTCCGCCGCGCGCTTCGGCAGGACCGTCACATCGATCTTGGAGGTGTCGCCCGCGTCGGACTGACCGGACTCGTCCGAAGGCGCGTGGCTGATCGACGTCACCATTCCGGGGGCCTTCGCGCCGGGCAGCGTGATCGTCACAGCGTCACCGGGTTTGATCGAGGACACCTGCTGCGCGTCGACGGGCACGGTGATCACCTTCTTCGGGGAGACGTAGCTGAGGATGTCCTCGGCGACCGGGTCACCGACCTGTGCCTTCAGCTCGCTCACCCGCACCGGCCCGGGAAGCACGATCACCGCACCCACCTTGAGCGTGCCGGTCGGCTCGACCCCCATCTGCTGCTGCCACTTCTTCAGCGCCGCGGCCAGGGACACGGTGAACGTCGCTCCCGGTTCGAGGTTCCGGCCGGCTGAGCGCCGCACCACCGGCTCCTCACCCACGTCGTAGCCGAGGGCTGCGAGATTGGTTCGCAGCACGCTCACGTCGTTGCCGACCAGGCCGATCTTCTTCAGGTCGCGGAAGAAGGGGGTGTCTCCGTAGAACACCGGTACGGGCTTGTCGTCCACGCGGTACAACGCCTTGCCGCGCGCCGTCTCCGTGCCGTTCGACGGGAGCTTGGTCAACGTGCCCGGCCCGTTTCCCTTGAGCTGCTTCGCAGGCCCGAACCCCAGGTTGCCCGGCTCGGTGAGGCTGTTGCTCAGATCCCGGCGGACCACCTTGGCGGACTGCACGGAAGGCGCGGCGTGGGCCTGGGGACCGGTCTCGTCGGAGGAGCGCTGCGCCACGGCGGCGACACCGATCATGCCGACGCCCGCCGTCGCCACCAGCGCTGTCGCCAGGCCGACGCGACGACCACCACGCGGCTTACGGGACGTGGCGTGCTCAGCCATGAAGACTCCCGAGGACCACTCGCGGGTCCGGGTGCCTCAATGCCGTAAAGCGCCGCAAGCGGCCACCGAACGAGGAACCCGTCCTGACGAACGGTCCACGGCCCGGGTGTCGTTCTTCGTCTGCGTTCGTGAGCATGACCTGACCGTCTCAAGCCAATGTCATACGACTGTCAGGCGAAGGTCAGCGGGACGTGGTGAACCACTCCGAGACTGATGGAGGTGGTGTATCCCGGTTCCGATGGCGTCGGGTGGCTGGACGATTGACCGTTCAGCAGCCGCGGAGGCCCGGCCTGTCCGAGTTCGCTACAGCCCCGTACCCGCATCGCCGACGTCGCACCACCCCCGTTCGGAGGGCGCTGCCCGTCCTCGGCCACACGACGCGTGAGGGTCCGCCGACGTGGTCGGCGGACCCTCACACAAGCCGAAACCAAACGATCGCTTCGACGTCATGCCGATGGTTCGGGGACGAGATCGGACGATCTAGCACGGCCGAAAAGAAGAGATCCTGTCGTTGAGCCCGTTCCCCTTCCCGGCAGGATTCACGTCGTTCACGATCTCGCCGGGGGCAACCCTCAGGCTCTTCCCGGAAAAACCCGTGTCCTCGTAGAAGCAGATCGTGTGATCGGCGGTATTGCTGATGTAGGAGATGTTGTCATTGAAGGTGGAGGAGGTCGTCACTCCGCTGCTGATGTCGTTGGCCGAGAAAAGGCTCGTCACCAGGTTCTCAGTCGTGGCCGGCAGGTTCGAGCAGAGGCCCTGCAGATTGGCGTCGGTGCAGACCAGTACCGTTTCCGCTCCCGAATCGCCGCCGCTCTGGGTTACGATCTTTCCCTTGTCGACCTGCTTGACGTTGCTGCCCTTTCCGGCCTGCTTGGCGCTGTCGTCGGCGTCCGAAGCCCCGCAAGCGCTCAGACCCAGAAGGACGAGCGTGGAGAGAGTGGCACAAACCGTAATGCGTGCACGCGACATGAAATACTCCTTGAATAGATGCGTGGATTGCACGAAACCTTGACGTCATACAAAGCGTTTTCGGCGAGTTACGCGGCCCTGTACCGATGAATTTCGATCGACCCTATCCGTGTCGAATCGCCGCCGATTTACCGCTTCGTCTGTGCTGTGTACTACGACTGGCACGCCGACGGAGTTCAACAGATTTCCCTGCGTACCGAACGAGGTTCCCAGGAAGGCACTTTCGTGCGATTGCCTTCGCTGAGGCAGACGGCGGCCGTGCGAGTTCAGTTCACGGAATTTGCCTATTTCCTCGGCCGACCTGGCGAGACCCTGGTCGGCAAGGGGGCGGGAGGCCATCTCGCATGAACAGTGGCGCGGTTCGTGGGCGGAGATCGACGCGCCAGCCACGTCGGTGGCGAAGCAGGACACCGCGTGCCGTCGGCGTCGATGCGGCGCAACCGGGCCCCGGAGTACGTCCGTTGCTCGCGGACGATCAGCCACAGTCCCTCGGCCGGTCGGCCGGGTGCTCGCTGACGTGTTCGGCGACCCGGGCCCCTCCCGCGCCTCGACGTCCGACTCGACGGCCGGACAGCAGCCGCACCGAGCACGGGATCTTCAGGTCCGGAGCCGGTGCGGCCTGCGTGTGGCGCCCTCGCCGGAGGCACCTCGGCAGGTGCGTGGGGGCGGCCCGGCGACCTCGATGCGGCTTGCGGCGATGTAGGAGCCCACGTGGCTGCCGCGGGCCCACGCCCGGGCCGCCGGAGCTGCCCGGGCCGTGGTCGACGAGCCTTGTCAGCGGCTGGTGTTCCTTGGATTGCGCGAGGACGAGGACGCATTCATGCCAACGGTCGGCTGGGCAGTCCCGGCGAGTGCCACCGCGAGGGCGGCGTGCGGCAGGATCCTGCCCGGATCGCGCGCCGCCGGCACCTGAGCCACGGCTGGAACGGTGCCGGTGCAGCCGTATCCGGGCAGGAATCGCGGACCGTGAGAACACGAGGCTCACAGTTCGAGCAGACCGCCAGGAGAGGCCTCGAAGTCGCGCGGTGGACTTCTGCGTCAGGGCGGCGGCTCGTGTTCCGCATTACTTGGCGAACTGTCCGATGAAGATCGAGTTGACCTTGTCGATTCCGAAGTCCGCGAACTTCCCACTGCCATTGGTCAGTACGGCCGACTTACCGGTGCAGTTCGATCCCGACCAGATCTTGATCGGCTGACCGTTGTCGGCGGCGTCGTCCTGGCCGATGGACGTGCCGAAGCTCGGGGTGTTCACGCATCCCTTGCCCGCCACCACACCCGTCGCGCCCTCCGAGTCGTTGGCGTCCTCGAAGATCTTGTAACGGCCCTCCTCGGTACGCGGGTCGAGCTCCTTCTTCGTCTGGTCACCGCTCTGCTGGCCGCTGTCGTCGCTGGCCTGGCCGCTGCCGGCAGGATCGACTTCGGGCTCGGACCCGCCAGAGTCCTGACCGGCCTTGCCACCGTCGGGCGTGACACCGAACCAGGTTCCGCCCACGCCCTGGCCGTTGGTGTCACCCGGTGCCTCGTCCTTGCTGAACAGGTAGATCGGCCAGCCGCCCAGTGTCACCTGGAATCCATTGCCCCGCTTGATGAATCCGACGGCGGACTTCTTGATGCCGTCGATGAAGACCTTGCCATTCGCCGCCACCACGAGCGGAGGCCACGTCTTCTCACAGTCGCCGGCGCAGTTCGACGTCGAAGGGTTCGGCTTGTCCTTGTCGAAACGGTAAAGGACGAACCCGGCACCGTTCGCGACCACCGGATTCAGATCGCCCACCTCGCTGGACGACAGCTGCACCCACTTCCGGACGACGGGACTGGCCGCCTTGGACTGATTCACAGGTGTCGCGTTGGAAGCCAGATCGCCGGCGCTCAGGTCGGCATTGTTCTGCTTCGCGGTGCCGTCCTTGAATGTCAGCTGACTGGAGGCTGCGGCAGCGGTATCCGATGCCGCGGACGACTTATCGCCTCCGCCACCGCACGCGGTAAGCAGGAGGGCCCCCGAAAGAGCGACCGCCGTAAAGACTGAACTACGAGTGCGAGACACGCTAACCCCCATGAGAAGTTCCGCCGGATTGTCGTCCCGGCCATTCCGGAACGCCGACACCCCAGACACGGGCCGTCCCCACCCGACAGTTCTAAGAACGACTCTCCGATACACGACCGTGACATTCCCTCCGGCCGTCAGCACGGCTGCGGTTCGTGACACGTGAAGTTCCTGTCATTCGACGGCCGCTGATGTGACGTTGTTCCAGGGGCGGTGACAGGCCGCCGCACGATGCTGGTGTCGGTGAAGCCGGTTCGACGGGCGCAGGGCGTGGTGCGGGGTCCTGGCAGGGCGAGGACCCGGACCGGCACGAGGAGTTCACGCGGGCTGCCGGGCGCCGTGGCCAAGTGGCCCTCGGAGTGGGCGCATCGCCGTTGCTGGAGGGGCGCAGGCGGGGCGGTGGCGTGGGACCAGGACCCGGCTGGGTCCGGTGGTTCGTCGCACCCACGCCCGCTTCGGCAACCCGGATCGACGGCGCGGCGGCCTCCGCTTGTACCCGTCGCCCGGAGTGGTGACTATGGCGATCCGCCCGGTCGTTGGCACGGTCCCGCAGATGAGGGCCGGACACACGGGCACACCGACGTGCCGGTCTACGTCGCCGTCGACGCCGGGTGCCGGGCCGCGGGACCGGCTGGTGACGGTCTGCCATCACCCTCACGGCTGTGCGAGGCGGCCACTCGGTTCAACCGGTCCCGGAGGGGCTCGGCTTCGGCGTGGCCGAGTTGGTCCATGATGGCCAGGCCCTCGGCCCAGGCGGCGCGCGCCGCTTCCGGCTGTCCTGCCTCCAGGTGCGTGTCCCCGAGACTCACGAGGGCGCGGGCCACGAACGAAGGGACATGGCCACGCCGGTAGCCATCGACTGCCTCGCGGTAGGCGGCGACGGCCTGTTCGTACCGGCCGAGGCGACAGTGGGCAAGACCGATGCTGTCGTAGGTGTGTGCCTCGTTGACGTCGTCTCCGAGCCCCTGTTGCAGGGCGAGCGCTTGTCCGCAGTGGGTGAGGGCCTGCTCGGGCTGCCCCAGCAGGGTGTTGAACCAGCCGACCGCGTTGAGCGCGGACGCCAACGACCTCCGGTGGCGTTGACCGTGGGTCTCCGGACCGTCAAAGGTCCGGATCAGCGCCAACCGACGCTGCGCGATGTCCAGTGAGGTCACGAGATCACCCTGCTGCTCCGCCACCCAGGACAGCGTGCAGTAGCCGTCGGCGCAGGCTTCCATGTCGCCTGATTCCAGGAAGAGTTCGACGGCATGCTCGGCATGGACGCGTGCTTCCTCGTGACGTTCCAGATTGCCCAGGGCCCAGGCGAGGCCGCGGTGGACATGCGCCTGCGCGGCCCGGTCCCCGAGCCGGCGCACCGCCCGCATGGCGGTGTGGTGCACGGCCTCCTGCTCCCGCCACAGGCCGGACCGGTGCAGATGGCCGGCCATGGCCCAGGCGAGTTGCCAGGCGTGGACGTCGTAGCCGTGGGCGGCAGCCTGCTCGACGGCTGCGAGGAGTACCGCCTGTTCCGAGGCGAACCAGGCCGTCGCCTGCGCGATGTCTCCGGAGAATTCCTCGGTGCACACGCCCCAGGCCGGCGGAGACAGGGAGATCAGTGCCTGAGCCTGGACGGTCAGTGCGAGCGCCTCGCGGGCGGTGTGCAGGTAGTGGTCGAACATCCGGTGCCGTGCCGCCCGTGCTTCCGGCGGCGGCACGACCTCTTCCGCCAGTTCGGCGGCGTAGGCACGCAGCAGGTCGTGGGAGGCGTAACGGCCCGGAAGGGGTTCCTCCAGGAGGTTGGCCCCGACGAGTTCGGCAAGCAGCCGACGGGTGTTCGGGAGGGTGAGTGCGGCGAGTCCGGCCGCCGCGGACAGGGTGAGGTCGGGGCCGGGGTGCAGGCCGAGCAGTCGGAAGAGACGGGCGGCGTCGGGGGTGAGGGAGTGGTAGGAGACGGAGAAGACGGCACGTACGTCGGCTGCCGTGTCCCCGTCGTGGAACGCGTCGAGGCTGTCGCGGAGTTCGGTGGCGATGGCTGAGAGGGGGAAGGTGGGCCGGGTCGCGGCGCGGGCGGCGGTGACGGCGAGGGCGAGCGGCAGGCGGGCGCAGCGGGCGATGATCTCCTCGACCGCGGCCGGTTCGGCATCGATACGCTCGGGCCCCAGGCGCCGGGCTAGCAGGGCGCGGGCTTCGGGCACGGACAGGACGTCGAGCTGGAGGGTGTGGGCGCCGTCCACGGCGATCAGCCCGGAGAGCCGGTCACGGCTGGTGACGATCACGAGGCAGCCGGGTGCCCCGGGGAGCAGTGGCCGTACCTGTGCGGCGTCGCGGGCGTTGTCCAGCAGCACGAGCACGCGCTTGCCGTTGAGCAGGGTGCGATACAGGGCTGCGAGCGCATCGGTGTCCCGCGGCAGTCCGCGTCCGTCGGCGCCCATCGACTCCAGCAGTGTGCGCAGGGCATGGTCCGGTGTGATCGGCGGGCCGGCCGGGTCGAACCCGCGCAGGTTCAGATACAGCTGTCCGTCGGGGAAGGAATCGGCGACTTTCCGCGCCCAGTTCACCGCGAATGCGGTCTTGCCGACACCCGCCGTGCCCGCGATGGCACTGATCACCACGGTACGTCCCCGCGGCAGCCCTAGCACCTCGGCCAGTTCGGCCTCCCGGCCGACGAAGACCGGCAACGATGGGGGCAGTTGGGCCGGGACGGCGGAGACCGGGACGGCCGCGGCTGCCGAGGCCCGGTCGGGTGTCGATTCGGCCTCGGCCGGGCTCGGCGGGGCGAGGAGGTCGTCGTCGGCGCGCAGCACGCGCTGGTACATCGACCGCAGCTCCGGGCCGGGATCGACCCCCAGCTCGCCCGCGAGGTACGTCCGCGCCTCGTGGTAGGTGGCGAGGGCCGCAGCCTGGCGTCCGGACCGGTAGAGGGCGAGCATGAACAGTTCCCGGAACCGCTCGTCCAACGGGTGCTCGGCAACCAGTGCGGTCAGCTCGGCGGTCACCTCGACGGCTGCGCCGAGGTCGAGTTCGGCCGTGATGCGGGCCTCTTCCGCGGACAGGCGCAGCTCTTCGAGCCGCTGTCGCTGGTTCCGCGCGTACTCACCCGGGACACCGGCCAGCGCCGGCCCCCGCCACAGCGTCAGCCCCTCGCGCAGACACTCCGCGGCGCCCCGGGCGTCTCCCGCACGCCGTGCCCGGTCCCCCTGAGCGATCAGCTCCCGGAAAGCGGCGAGGTCCAACTCCTTTGGCGAGATGCGGAGTTGGTAGCCGTCCCCGGTGGAACGAAGCACGGACTTCGCGGTTTCCCCTGTTGGCTCCAGCGCTTTGCGCAACCGGTGGACATACGTCCGCAGAACGCCGGGCGCGGACCTCGGTGTCCTGGTCCCCCACACCGCGGCGACCAGCCCGCTCGACAGGACCTGTGATCCCTCGGCCAGCAGCAGCACGGCCAGCACCGCCCGCTGCTGGGGCGGCCCGAGGTCGATCTCGTCCGAGCCGCGCCACGCCCTGACGGGTCCCAGCACCGCGAACCGTAGTCCCGCGTCCAACCAACTCCCCCTCGGGCGACCCGCATCCGACGGACGGGGCCGCCTCCGGGCCGCGCCGTTCGAATCACCCGGAGTTTAAGCCCCTGCCCTGGCTCAATGGCGCGAGGGCGCCGCCCACGGCGCAGGGCCTGTACCGGCCTGTCCGACGAGCGACGCCCCGTCGGACAGAAGCGCTCCTCGCCGCACCTCAGTGTTCGATCCCGTGCCCAGTCCACTTCAGCGCGGCGCGTCGGGTGATGGCATCCGCCTCGGCTTTGGCGGCGGCGGAGATAGCGTCGGCGCCGGGTTCCTTGAACCAGGGGCGCAGCCGGATCATCGCCGGTTTGACGCCGGTGGCCAGCAGGAGCGCGGTGCCCTTGGGCAAGGCACGGATGCGGTCGGGCGGCAGGATCGGGTCGAGGCGGTAGGACGTGGAGCGTGACGTGCCGTCCTTGCTGCGGGAGATGCTCACGGTGGCCACTTCGTGCTGGCCCACCAGCCGGGAGACCTTGTCGACGAAGTCGGCGTCGTCCAGGCCCGCGCCGAGGAGTTTGATGGTCGCGGCACTCCACAGGGCATCCATGCCCGCCTCGCCCCAGACGCGGCTGCCCTGGCGGTAACTCTGCAGCAGGGTCACGACGTTGATGCCCCGGGAGCCCAAGTGGCTGTAGAGGTCGGGGAGATCGGAGATACGGCAGACGTTGGCGGCTTCGTCGAGGACGGCGGTCATGGGCGGATCGAGGCGGCCGCCCATGCGTTCTGCGGCCATCACCCCGGCACGCATGGTGCCGTCGGCGATCCCGGCGACGACACCGGCCGCCGAGCCTCCCCCGTCCTTGGACAGGAGGTAGAGGGTGTCGCGGGTGAGGACGTGCTCGTGCGGCCGGAACTCGGGGAGGTCGGGCTGCGGAGTGACCCAGGCGACGATCTCCGGGTCCAGGAGACAGGACACGCACTGGCGGGCGGTCTCGTAGATGCCGTCCCGGGTCTCGACCGCGCCGCGGACCGTGCCCTGGAGCTGTTCGGCGAAGGCGTGCATGCCCATGTCGCGCAGCAGGTCGATGGGGGTGCGGTCGGCGGGGTCGGCGAGCCAGGCGAGCAGGTCGGTGACCTCCCGTTTCCCGCCCGCGGCCGCGTGGAACAGCGCGGTGAGCGTGTTCTGGGCGGCGGAGATCCAGAAGTCCTTCTTGGAGGAGTCGTCGTTGACCGAGGCGACGAAGTGTCCGGCGAGGCGGCGGGCGCCTTCGATGGTGGCGCAGTCGGCGAGCATGTCCCACCACATCGCGCGGGGAGCGTGGGCGATGCCCTGCGGGTCGAAGGTCCACACCCGGCCGGCCTCGGCACGGGCGGCGCGGGTGACGGCGTAGACGTCGGACTTGTTGGAGGTCAGCAGGACGGCGCCACGTGCCCGCAGGACGCGGGGAATGGCGATGCCGGTGGACTTCCCGGCGCGTGGGGCCATGAGGTCGAGTTCGACGTCCTCGAAGGAGGAGCGCAGTTCGGGGCCGTCGGGCGCGAGGTCGCCCAGCAGGTTACCGGTGTCGTCGCCGTGCAGCTGGGCGATCCCCTTGAGGGAGGGACGCAGGTCACGGGCGCGGGCGGCGATGCCCGCGGGGGCCAGCGAGGCGAGTTCCCGCACGCCGGCCAGTCCGGAGGCGGGACTACGGCCGCTCCGGATCCGGGTCAGCAGTGCCACGGTGAGGACGACGACCGTGGCGAAGGCGCCCGCGATGCCGCCGTACACGGCGAGCGGGGAGGCGCCGGGCCAGGTCTTCTCCGGTCCGTGGGCGGCGAGTTGGGCGAAGGTGGACACGGCGAACGGCGGTGGGTGCCAGCCGGCACCGGTCAGGGCCGCGGCGGCGGTGCCACCGAGCCAGACGGTGCCGGCGAGCAGCAGGGCGGTGGCGGCGACGGTGACCAGCGCCCAGGGGGCGAGTTCATTGCCCGTCAGGCGCGGGCGGGTGGTCATGCCGTCCGCCCGTGGTCCGGGCCGGCGGGGCGGGCCGTCTCTCCGGCGGCCCAGCGGCTGTTGGTGTTGTGCAGGTCGCGTTCGGTCTGCGTGATGGCGACCTTGATGGGGATACCGGGACGGCCACCGACCTTGATGAGGAACCGGCCGCGTCCCGGGGGTTCCTCATGCCCGCCGGTGACCGCCCAACCGGGCGGCGAGGACCAGGAGGAGACGAGGTCGATCTCCCGCTCCGACAGCCCTACGACACGGCCGAGTTCCTCCATCTCCGTGCGAGGCAGACCGGCGCAGACGACCATGCCCGCACGCTCCACGAAGCCGCGCGCCTTCGCCCGGTCGGACTCGCTGCCGAGGGCCTCGGCGTCCTTCAGGGTGTGGGTGATCTTCGCGTCGCCCAGGCCCAGGGAACGGTTGAGGCGGGTCAGGGCGTCGATGCGGTCCACGATGCCGGAGGCGGCGCGCAGCGGGCGCCAGAGTTCGTCGAGCACGGTGAAGTACCAACGGCGGGGCGCGAGTCCGGCATCCGCGAGGGCGTGCGCCGCGGCGACCGTTCCGAGCCCGTCGGACCAGGCGGCGAGCATGGCGGCGGCGGTGAGCTGGGTGTCCGACTCGCCGATGCGGGAGATGTCGATGCACACGGCGGGCGCGGCCGGGTCGATTCGGGTGGAGGTCGGCGAGGCGAAGGTGCCGCCGAGCGGGCCGTCGAGGATGCCGAGGAGGGAGCGGTGCAACGGGTCGACCGCGTCCCGGTACCGGGTGTCGTCGCCGCGGTCGAGTGTGACGGCGCGGACGCGGTCGGGTCCCTCCTGGAGGACGGCGAGCAGGTCGGGCAGCAGGGGTGCCCGACCCGCCGGTGTCCTTTCCCTCAGGTGGTGCAGGGCGGCGGCGACCACGGCCTGTTCGTGGTCGTCCATGGGACGGCTGCGGACGACGGAGATGAGCGCGGCCACCATGTTGAGGACACGGCCGTGCGCCTCGGCGGCCAGGCTCTGGCCGGCCGATCCGCCCAGGCGCTCGGCGGCGGCGCCCATCGCTCCGGGGTCGAGGATGTTGATGCCGCCGACTCCGCGCCCGATGGAGATCACCTGCCCGCCCAGTGCGCGCACGGTGTCGGCGTAGTCCGGTTTGAGGTCGCCGAGGACGAGGGGCACGACTCCCGTGGCGGCGAGCCCGATCAGCATGCGGTTGACGAGTGTCGACTTGCCCAGACCCGGCATCCCCAGCATGAACAGCGACGGGTTGGAGATGTAACGGGCCCTGGTGAACCAGGAGATGGGGTCCCCGCACACGGTGGCACCCGTGCCCATGTGCTGGCCCAGCGGCACACCCGTCATGGGTGAGCCCGAGCCGGCGGCGAACGGCCAGAGCCCGCAGGCCTGCACGGTCGTGGCGCGCCACATGGTCGGCGGGTCGAGGTGTCCGATCTCGCCGCCGCCGGGACCCGGCCAGCCACGTGCGCCGGGCGACGACGTCTTGAGGGCCCCGGACCGGGAACCGGTGCTGCTCACAGTGCCTCCTGGAGTGCCTGCGGGACGAGGGTGTGCTCCCACGGCAGGACGCCGAGAGGGAGGGTGCAGGTGAACGCCGCGGCCTGCATCCGGTCGGCGGGGCGCAGGGAAAGACGGGCGGCGGCCTGGAGGTTGCGTACCGTGACGGCCGCGTCGGCGAGTTGCTCCCGGGTGTCGACGGTCACGGTGACCATGAGGGAGAACTCCACGAGCCCGGCGCCCGCCGCCTCCTCGGCGGCGGTCTGCTCGGCGGCACGCATCTCGGAGGCCGCCCGGGCCTGGACCATGCCCTTGCCCGAGGTGGCCATGAACTGGGCTGCGCGGCGGTCGGCCTCGACGATCCGGGCCGAGGTCGCCGGATCGATGGGCCGGTACAGCAGAGCGACCCGTTTGCGGCGGGTGTTCGGGGCGGCCTCCAGCAGGCCGCGCAGCACGCTGGAGCGCACCGTGCCGCGCGGCGCGAGCGTCAGCAGCCAGGTGCGGGAGATCCCGGAGTCGTGCTCGTAGGAGCCCACGGTCTCGACGGCCGCGGCCGGGCCGGCGTCCTCCCAGACGAGGCCGGTCTCACCGAAGCGGGCGCGGGCGTCGAGGACGTCTCCGGCGACGTCCGGATCGTAGGCGACCCGGACCATCTCGGCGATGCGCTCGGCCGACAGCGGTGCGGCGGAGCCACCGCCGGCGCCGACCAGGCCGCTGAGCAGCCCGGGGATGCGCATCGCCAACTCGGTGACGATCTCGGTCTGTTGGCGCTTCTGGCCGGGGGCGACGCCGTAGGTGAGGGCGATGTAGGTGTTCATCTCGGAGGAAGCTGAGGGGTAGCGTTCGACGACCTCGCGCATCACGGCCTGGGCGGCGGCGGGCGCGTCGGCCTTGATCCTGGGCAGCACCTCGTTGGCCAGCCGCGTGCCGGAGTCGGGCGCGGTCTCCACCACCACGCAGGCGCCGCGCAGTTGGGGCTCCTGCGACAGCCGCGCAAGCCAGTGCCCCCAGGCGGCGACCCAGACGTCGGTCTGGTCGGGGTCGACCAGCGAGCCGCCGTCGGGCTCACACCCCAGCACGATGGTGTACGTGTTGCGGCCGGGGTGGTGCAGGACGCCGAAGGGGCGGTCGTAGGCGTCGCGGCCCTCGCTCATGGTGAGGCGGCTGAGCAGGCCGGGCGGGCCGAAGCGGCCGCCGGGGCGGGTCGACAGCGGTCCGCCGGCGTAGAGGTGGGCGCCCTTGGCGCGGCGGCGCAGCCAGCCGACCCGCAGGCCGAGCAACTGGTAGAGATTGCGGCCGTCCTGAGTGCGCACCATGAGTGGCACGAGGACCGCGGCGAGCGGCAGCAGGAGGAACAGGGCCGCCACGAGGGAGACCAGGGAGACGAGCAGGGTGAGCACCAGCCCGCCGAACACCCCGAAGGTGCCGAGCAGCCCGAGCGGGCCGAGTCCGGGGCGGCGGGGGCGGCGCCAGTTCCCGTAGGTGGGAACGACCGTTTCCGTCGACATGAGGGTTCCTGTGATGGGGAGTTGATGAAGAATTGCCGGGTTGTCAGTGGACGAGGGCGGTCCTTCGGCGCCGCGTGGGGGCCGTCCGGCCGTACCGTGCGCCGCGGGAGTCCTTCGCTACGGCGGCGGCGTGCGCGGCGCCGACCGGGTGCCCGGGGCGGTGGCGCCGGACCCGCGGCCGGTCCGCGCCGCTTCGAGCAGCCGGAGGACCTGTCGGTGCGGGGCCGTGGCGCCCTCACTGGTTGTGTCCGCGGTCGCCGTCGGCCCCGTCGATCGCTCCCGCGGCCATGCGGCCGACCATCTGGCCGGCGGTCATCGCGGCGGCCGCGGCGGCGCCCACCGGTCCGGCCGCGGCGGCGGCCCGCGCCCCTGCGGCACCCCCGGCCCCGGAACCACCGGCTGATCCGCTCGCACCGGAAGGTCCCGCGGCGCCGGGCATCCCACCGGCTCCGCCGGCGGAACTCGGCCCGCCGCCGATGGACTTGGCGCCCGACGCGAGCGAGCCCACCACGGCACCCGTACTGCCCTGGGCGCCACTGCCGAGACCGGCCGTGGCCGGGACGATGAGCTTCAACAGCGCGGGCAGGGCGAGCGCCGAGAGCAGCAGCACCCCGATGCCGGCGATCTTCTCGTGGATGCCGCTGTCGCCGTCGTTGGAGAGCATCGCCGCACCGGCGAAGATGACGAGGCCGGCAGCGGGCTTGTACAGCAGCCAGGCGATCATCCAGCCGATGTGCTTGCGCCACCAGCCGCTGCCCCAATTGGTCATGGACGCGGAAGCGGCCACCGGCAGCGTGCCCAGCAGGATGATCATGACGCCGAGCCTGATGTAGAGCAGCACGGTCTGCACGATCGCGGCGATCAGCAGCAGGAACGCGAGGACCAGCAGCAGCACGGCGGGAATGCCGTCGGCGCCGCCGCACCCGATGGTGGTGAGCTGCTGCTGCGCGCCGGTGGCGAACAGATGGTCGGCGTACCGGTCGGAGAGGCTCGCGAGCGCGGTGACGACAGCGGTCGCGCCGCCGGACACGAGCACCACCCGCATCAGGCCCTTGAGCGCTGTCCCGCCCGCCTCGCCGCGCCGTTCGAGCGCCATCCGTCCGGCCGCGAAGATCAGCGACCCTACGGCCGTGTAGACGACGATCCACTGGGTCTGCTGGTTGACCTTGTTCGCGGTGCCGTCGGTGACCAGGGTGGGGATGCCGGTCGTGAGGTCGCCGAAGACCGCGATGGCACCGGCGAGCACCTTGTTGGCGATGACCTCCAGGATCGTGCCGATGGGGTCCCCGAGGAAGTCGAAGAAGCCCTTGATGACGTCGCCGGGGCCGCTTCCTGTTTCGCAGGCCATGTCACACCTTCCAGAGCACGAAGCCGTCGGTGCCGCTCTCGGAGGACAGTTCGGTGTGCAGTCCCCCGTCGTTGGCGGGCTTGATCTTCCAGTCGCCGCCGCTCCACTCCAGCCGGACCGACGTGCTGTAGTAGGGCCCCTCCGGGCTCCTGATCAGCTCGTCGACCGTCGCCGCGTCAGGGCTGTAGTCCGCGAGCAGGAATCCGGCGTAGGTGCCGTTCTTGTGGGTCTTGAGGCGGGCGTCGGAGAGCGAATCGCGCTGCGAGACGAACAGGTCGCGTCCGAACCCGGCCACCACCTGGTCCCGGGCCACCGCGCGCCAGCCGGTCGAGGTCATCTGGGCGGGGATGACGTGGGCCGCCAGCACCGCGCCCATCGGAGTGCGGGCGAAGCACCACAGCACCGGCCCGGTCGTCTGGGTGGGCCCGGCGACCTTCGACACGGGCACGCGGGTGCCGCCGATCGTGCGCCAGCGGACGTCGGGGGGCGGTGCTTCGGGAGTCGCTCGGTCGCCGTCGTCGGTGGCGCAGCCCGCGGGCCGGCCGGTGGTGTCCGAGGCGGCCCGGGTCAACGGCCCTGGTGCGGAGGCGGTTTCGAGGAGCGGAGGGGTGTCGTCCCGGGTGGCTAGGGACAACAGCGACAGGACGAGGGCGGCCGCGAGGAATCCCGCGGCGAACCGCCACCCCCGTTGGCGCCAGAAGGGAACCGCGAAGGGGTCGTCGCCCTGGGGCGGGGAGGGTGCGGGAAGGGGTCCCCCGGGCTCCGGCGAGTGCCGGTCGGGGTCGGCCGAGGTGGACATGGGCTGGTTCTCCGCCGGTTCAGTTGAAGACGAACTGGACGAGGGGGCCCGCGGTGGCGACCAGGACACAGCCGCCCAGCACCATGCCGAGGCGGCTCATGTGCTCCGAACTCTCGCCCCGCTTCACGGAGATGGCCATCATGGCGCCGGTCACCAGCACCCCGGCCACACCGGCGGCGGTGCCCGCCCAGGCGGCGATGCCGAGCACGAGGTCGATCTTTTCGGTGAGGGCGGCGGGGGCCTGGCGCTGGGGGTCGGGGACGGCGGCGGCGAGGAAGGTGGACATGACGAATCTCCTGGTGAGCGCTGAAGGACTGTGTGTCGGAACGGAGTTGAGGTCTTGAGTCGAAGAGGACCGAGGGCCGGAGCGGCCGTGTTCACAGCCCCAGGGGACCGAGGAACTGCACGATCGGGCCGGCGGTCGAGGCGAGCACGCACCCGGCGAGCACGAAGAACAGGCCGCGCAAGTACGAGGCGCCCTCGCCGTGTTCGCCGCGGTGCAGCTGAACGGCCATGAGGATGCCGGTGAAGAGGACGCCCGCGACACCGGCCGCGGAGGCGCACCAGGCAAGAACGCCGAGGAGGAAGTCGGCGTCGGCCCCCGGGTCGAAGGTGGCGGCGAGGACCTCGTGGGCGGCGGTGTCGCGGATCATGGTCCGTCCTTGGGTACGGGTCGAGAAATGGGTCGGTAGGGCGGGAAGCCTGGTCCGCACTCAGGGCCTGGTGGGGCTGAGGGCCGCCCCGCGCCTCCCGGTGGATCGGCGGCTCGGCGTCGGATGCGGGTGCGAGTGCGTCGCGTCGCGTCGCAAGGTTGCGGGCGTCGCCGCACCGGGCGCATTCGGGCGGTCCGACGACGCGTGGAGATGCCGCGGGTGCCGTCGTGCACGCGCCGGGAAGTACGGGACGGCCTTCAGGGGCCGGCCGGGGACTCGGTGCGTGCCGGTACGAGTGCCGCGAGTTCGACGACGGACCGTGGCGCCTTGGGCGCGGGCTTGCCCACCCGCCACTGGGCGATCCACGGCACGCTGAAGGTGCGTACGGCGGCGCGCAACACCCGCACCCGGCGCCACAGTTCGGGCGGAAGACGAGCGGGCGCGTCGGCCACCAGGACCAGCGCAACCAGCCGCAGCCCGGCGGGGTGCCGACCGGTACGCAGTGAGTCCAGCGCCTTGGAGGCGGCCTGGAGACCGGCCAGATGGGTCCGGGCGAGCAAAAGGATGTCACCGGGTTCGCCCTGCGGGACGTCCGGCCAGGCGTGCCCGATGTCCACCCCGCCGAGCGCCCCCGCGAACGTGGTCGCCCCGGCACCGCCGTGCGCGCCGACCCAGCTGATGCCGGGGGCTGGTGTGGGCGGAGGGACGTCCTGAAGAGCGGCGGCCGCCCCCTTCCGGATCAGGACGGGCCGTGCCCGGACACCGACCGCCGGGTTCCGCTCCCCACCTGCCACGGACTGGCTTACGGCGAGCGGGAGTTGACCGACAGCAGCCGGGAGCTCGTCGACAGCGAGCGGGGTCGGCTCAGCGGCTGCCGCAGAACCTCCGGAGAGCAGCAACTGAGCGTGAGCGGAAGGGAGTTGGCCGACCACGGCGGGAACCTCGACGGCAGCGTCCGGGAACTGATCGACGGCGAACCGTGTCGGCCCGGCAGCCGCCGCAGGGCTGCCGGCGAGCGGCAACTCAGCACCAGCGGAAGGGAGTTGACCGACCACAGCGGGAACCTCGACGGCAGCGCCCGGGAACTGATCGACGGCGAACCGTGTCGGCCCGGCAGCCGCCACAGGGCTGCCGGCGAGCGGCAACTCAGCCCCAGCAGAAGGGAGTTGACCGACCACAGCGGGAACCTCGACGGCAGCGGCCCGGAACTGATCGACGGCGGACCGTGTCGGCTCGGCAGCTGCCGCAGGGCTGCCGGCGAGCGGGTACTGAGCGCCAATCGAGGGCAGTTGGTCACCTGCGAGCGGTATCTCGACGCCAGCAGCCGAGGGCTGGGCGGTGATGGGTGGAAGCCGGAATGTCGTCGTCGCGGACGGATCCGGGGTCGATGGACTCCGCTCGACCGAGGTGGGTGGGTCGGGCCGGTCCACAGGGACGGGCGCGGAAGCCGGTGCCGTAGAAGCGGGCGGGTTCGGCGCGGGCCTCTCGAACGGGCCTGACGCCGCGCTTGGCTGACGCGCCGTCACCGGGCCGCGGACCCACGGGTCCGACGGGGGATTCGCGGCCGAGACGCTCATCGTGTCCCTCTTCCTTACTTCCGCACGGATGGTTTCGGACATGCCGCACACCAGGTCGACGGCGGCGGTCAGGGAGCCCGAGGACATGGGTTCGGAGGTGGCCCGCGAAGGGCCGTTCGCCTCCCTGCGCTCCCTACGACAGCCACCTACGGCCGGACCCCCGCCGACAGTTCACTCCTCGTTCCGATTCATCGAAATTGAACTGCGCAAGCGGTCCGAGCCGTTGCCGAGCACGAAAAAGATCCACGCACCGCCCCCGGGCCCCGGGGAGCCTGCCGGATCCAGCCGGGAGAGGCCGTGTGGTCACGGCCGAAGGAGGAGGTGGGAGCGGTGAGCGAAGACTCGGGCGACTCCGGAGGAGGGGCGAGCGCCGAGGGCATGGGAACTGCCGTGAAGACCGGTATGGCGGTGGGCGGGCTGGGGTGTCTGATGTCGCCCGTCGCCATGACCGTGGCGATCTCCTCGGTGTTCGTGATCGGCGGCTTCGGAGTCCTGTTCGCCCCGCTGATCGCACTGATCCTCTTCTTCGGCGGAGGTGGAGGCGGGGGTGACGGCGGCGCCGATGCGCCCGACCCCGACCGGATCGCCGGGATCATCCAGGGCGACGGGAGCGGCGAGTTCGACCCGAAGTCCGTGCCGGAGGGCATGGCCGACCCCATCACCGAGGC
The DNA here is from genome assembly GCF_036226385.1 of Streptomyces sp. NBC_01261. Taxonomy (NCBI): domain Bacteria; kingdom Bacillati; phylum Actinomycetota; class Actinomycetes; order Kitasatosporales; family Streptomycetaceae; genus Streptomyces; species Streptomyces sp. NBC_01261. The sequence goes on along the minus strand of NZ_CP108463.1, from coordinate 11,156,950 downwards.
CGGCGCGCTCTGCCCCGACATCGGTCCGGTCGTCATCGCCGCCCAGATCGACCAGGAATCCGGCTTCCGGAGCGACAAGACCGGCCCCGACGGCGAGCAGGGAGTGTCCCAGCTGCCGCCCGACGTGTTCACCCGCCTCGGCAAGGACGACGACGACAACGGCAAGACCTCGGCGCTCGACGCCGCCGACTCGATCCTGGCCCAGGGCCGCTTCATGTGTGAGCTGGCGGACCAGCTGCGGCCGTTGGTGAGCGCGGAGCCGCTCGGCGATCTGCTGAGCCTGACCCTGGCGGCCTACGACGCCGGACCGGACGCCGTGCGCGAGGCCGGCCGCGTCCCGCGGACCAATGCCTCCCAGCAGTACGTCCTCGCGGTCCGGGCCAAGTTCGCGATCTACGAGGGCGCGGTACCCGCGTCCCCGCCCACCCAAGACACCGAAGGACAGTGAGGACCATGTTCCAGCTGGAACAGCGTGATGCGAAACCCGTACCGACCGGTTCCGCCGCCGGCATCGAGCCCGCCGCCCGGGCCGGGGACGATGCCGCGCGGGCAGACCGTACCGGGGACGGGCCGTACCCCGTCTTCATCACCTCCGACGGCACCGTGGCGGTCGACGGCGAGATCATCGCGAGAGCCACGTCGGGCGACGCCGCCCAGACCGTCGTACTCGACCATCTGCAACAGCGGGCGATGACCCAGGGAGCGCCCGTCGAGGCGTCGGTCCTGGACCAGCAGCGGCGCACCGTTCTGCGGATCCGGGTGCGGGAGGACGGAGCCAGTGAACTCCTTGAGGACCCGCTCTCCTTCGACGACCCCGGGGCGCCGGCCATGCCGCCGGCTCCGGAGCCGGAGAGCGCGGGTGCCGCGCGGCAGGACACGCGCCGGGATCAGGACACCGCCGTGCTGACAGCGGTCGGAACACCTGTCCCCGCTCGTCCCGAGCCGCTTGCCGTGCCGGACGAGTTCCGCGCCGCGGCGGCGCTCGTCTGCGAGACCATCACCAGCGGCGAGTTGACTTCGGCCAAGGCCCAAGCAGCCGCGCTGGCACGGCAGTCGGCCCGCCGTTTCGGGCCGGAGCACCTCTACACGCTGGAGGCGCGCGCCCTCGAAGCGTATGTGGCCCATCTGATGGGCGATCACGCCACGGCGACCACGCTCTGGCTCCAGGTGGCCGAGCTACGGCATCAGCAGGACGATCCGCGCGCCCGCGAGGACGTCGAACGTGCCGTCGTCTGCTGGGAGTTGATCGCCTCCCCGTTCAATGCCGTACCGCTGGGCAAGCGGCTGCTGGCGCTGTGGAACCTGATCGGCCCGGCCGAGGAGACCGAGCGCTACACGGCGGCCGAACGGCGCCTGGCCACGCTGGCCCAGGTGACCCCACCTGCTTTCGCGGTGTCCCTGACGAACATGCGGTGAGAGCGACGACGTCGTACCGACATACCCCAACTGAGCTTGCGGCCCCGAGAGACTCCCGTGGACTACTTCAAACAGCCGATACGCCCCGATCTCCGTCCCGACCACCACAGTTCCACGTCGCCGGAAGCCGACGATCCGAACCTCGACCCGGACCTCGACCCGGACGAGGATTTCCTGGCCGACGCGGACTTCGGTGAAACGAGCCGCTCAAGTCTTCGCGCGCGCCTGCGCATTCCGCGCGCCTCGCGGGCTCCGGGCGCTCCGTTCTCCTCCCGCGCACCGAGCCTTTCCCGGCCACCGCTCCATCGCCGACTCGGGCTGGACAACAAGTCCTTGACGGCGGTAGCCGTGGCGATCGCCCTCGTCACCGGAACGGTGACGGCGTTCGCGCTGTCGGGTGGGGACCGGACCGTCACCGACGGTCTGCCTCCGGCGTCGACGGTCACCACCTTTCCCGCGTTTCCGACCGCCAGTGTGATGCCCCCCGCGAACGCCGACGAGGAGCCGGACGGCGGAGTGATCGTGGCGCCGGACCTGCCGACGGGTGAGGAGGGGGACACGGACTCCGGAGCCGACGCGGCCTCGGCGCCGCCGGAGGAGGACCCGACCACGGAGCAGCCCGACGCGCCGGCCTCCTCACCGGCCGCGCGACAACGGACGGCCGGTACGGCGACCGCCCCGGTCCAGGGTTACGTGATCACCGCCGCCTACGCCCAGTCGGGCAACTGGTCCACCGGTCATCACACCGGTGTCGACCTGGCCGTGCCCGTCGGGACTCCGGTCGTGGCGGTACGGCCGGGAATGGTGCTGATGTCGGCGACCGACGCCAGTTACGGCAACTACGTACTGATCAAACACGCCGAGCACGAGTACACCCTGTATGCCCACCTCTCCCAACTGGGTGTGAAGCAGGGGGCCGTCGTGTCGGACGGGCAGCGGATCGGGTTCTCCGGGGCCACCGGGAATGTGACCGGACCTCATCTTCATTTCGAGGCCCGGACGGAACCGGTCTTCGGTTCGGACGTCGACCCGGTCGCCTATCTGGCCGCCCATGGAGTGCGTCTCTGAGGGCCCCGCATCCTCTGATCACGTTTGGGTAACGCGCGTATTTTCTAGAACCCCCCACCGGCCGTGAGCCGTGTTGCGGGTGTCAACCGGTCTGGAACAGCCAGAACGGGTTTACCACCTTTTCACGGGGGCTCCGATGTATCGCACTCGCACAGCCGCACTCGCGGCGATCGCCATGGCCGGCACCCTGCTCCTCGGCGCCTGTGGCGGTGGGGGCGCGGAGGGCGTGAGGGATTCGGCAACGACGGTCCCGGCCGATCAGGTCAGTTTCAAGAACGGCACGGCCAAGCAGAACAAGGCCGATCCGAACACCGGCGACTTCGCCGCCAACGCGGCCCCCGCCAAGCAGGCCCAGCAGTCGAACCCTGTCATCCGCACCTGGGTTCAGCTCTCGGCCGCCTCGGTGGGCGAACTGGACCCCGTGGTGACGAACGCCGCCGGTTTCGTGCTCTACCGGTTCGACAAGGACGCGCCGTCGAAGTCCAACTGCTTCGACGCGTGCGAGAAGACCTGGCCGCCGTATCTGGTGAAGCCGGGCGGCAAGGTGTTCATCGACGGCATCAAGAAGGCGGACGTCGGTTTCGTCCGGCGGGGCAAGGGATTCCAGCTGACCATCGGTGGGGCGCCGCTGTACCTGTTCAGCAAGGACGTGGAGCCCGGTGACACCAAGGGACAGGGTGTCGGCGGCACTTGGTTCGGCGTGACGCCCGACGGCAAGCGGTCCGGCCAGGACGGCGACGTCGCCGAGCCCACGGTGGAGGAGGGGACCGGCGGCCAGGACGACGCGAGTTCCCAGGGCGTCGGCACCGGGGGCGTCAGGAACACCGAGTTCGTCGAGCGCTCCGAGGACGGCCTCTACAAGTTCGTCGACGACCCCAGCGACTCCGAGAGCGCGGCCGGCACCGTGTCCGGCCGGGGTTGCCGGAACACCTCCCTGGGCGCCGCCATCTCCGCGATCAGCGCGGACGACGACGAGTCGGTCAACAAGCCGATCAAGCTGTGGGACGGCCGGAACTGCACTGGTAAGTCCCTCCTGCTGGAGAGCGGTGTGTCCAGGAACCTCGCCGCGCAGGACTTCGACAACAGGACCCGCTCCGTCTTCATCGGTGAGTTCGCCTCCGGTACCCGATAGCCCTCGCCTCTCCAACGGTTTCCCGCGCACCGGGCCACCGTGGACGGCTGTACAGCACAGGAAAGGACGGCGACGAGGGATGGCGGATGAGATGAACCGACGCAGGGGCAGCGCGCGGAGACCGCTCGCGATCCTGTTGTACGGGATCGCGGCGGTACTGCTCACGCTCTCCGGATGCCAGAGCCGGCCCGCCGACGCGGAATCGCAGGCGGTGGGGAAGTTCACCGAACCCAGAGCCTGGTCGTCGTCGGACATGTCGAAGGCGACCCCCTACGACATGGCGATGCCGGACGACACCAAGGTCGATCCGCGCGTCTCCGACTCGGAGCCGAAAGCCGTGCCGGCGCAGCCGGAGAAGGCGCCCTATGTCGAGAACGCGGCCGTCTTGGGAAAGGTGTTCTTCGACACCCCCGACGGCCCCCGCGTCTGTTCCGGAACCGCGGTGACGGATCCCGCGGACCCCGGCGCTTCGAGCCTCGTATGGACCGCGGGGCACTGTGTGCACTCCGGCCGGACCGGCGTCTGGCACCGGAACATCGTGTTCGTGCCGTCGTACAACAACGAGGCACTGTCCGGGGTGAGTTCCGCCGACACGAGTGAGCAGCGGATCTCCCCCCTGGGCGTCTGGTGGGCCGACCGGGCGGGGGTCTCCTCCGGCTGGGCCCGGGAGGGCGAGGAGATCGGCGGCGCGGGCGCGCCCTTCGACTACGCCGTCCTGCATGTCCGTCGCTCGGGGGACCCCTCGGCCTCGCTGGAGCGGGCGATCGGCTACGCGATCCCGGTGGCCTTCGACGCGCCGGCGATCGCCGGGATCCCCACTCTGAAGATCTGGGGTTACCCGGCGGAGGCACCGTTCGACGGGAACCTCCTGTTCTCGTGCCAGGACCGGCCCGGTCGGTTCTCCGTCGACGCGTCGGACCCCACGCTCTACCGGATCGGCTGCACGATGAACGGCGGTGCGTCGGGCGGGGGTTGGTTCATGGCCCGGGCCGACGGCAGCCTCGAACTCATCAGCAACACGTCGATCGGCCCGAGCGAGGCCCAGTGGCTGGCGGGCCCCCGACTCGGCGCGGAGGCACGGGAGTTGCTCGACACGATCGGTACGGGAGGGGCCACGGGCTGAGGCCCCCGGGCGGATGGCGGCGCCAACCCCACTGCATCACAACGCAGTTGGGGCGGCGGACCGTTATGATCCGTGTTCCCACGACACGGAACAGAACTCCTCGCCTCGTATCAGGCATCCATGCGATGCCCGCTTCGGGGTCGAGGGGCTCGAAGAGTAGCGAAGTGACGGAACAGTTGCGGTTCACCCTGCTGGGGCCGGTCAGAGCGTGGCGAGGATCCGACGAAGTCGATCTGGGGTCACCACAGCAGCGGACCGTGCTGGTCGCGCTGCTCCTCGCCGGGGGCGCGATCGTCCCGGTGGACGAACTGATCGACGCGGTATGGGGAACGGCCGTCCCCTCCTCGGCACGCGGCATCCTGCGCACCTACATCCACCGGTTGCGCAAGGCACTGGACACCCCCACGGCCCCGCCCGCGATCGCGTCGGCCGGACACGGCTATCAGTTCGTCGTCGCACGGGACGCCGTACTCGACACCGATGTCTTCCGAGGTCTGGTCACCCGGGCCGAACGCGTCCTGCTCGCCGGGGACTCCAAGGAGGGGGCGGAGATTCTGCGCGAAGCGCTCGGCCTGTGGCAGGGGCCGGCCCTGTCGGGGATCCGCGGCGAGTACGCCGATGCCCGGCGGCACAGCCTCGACGACCAGCGGCTGTCCGCGGAGGCCCTGCTCACGACGGCCGAGATCGAACTCGGTTCCCACGCCCTGGCGGTCGGCAGACTCACCGGTCTGGTGAGTGAGAACCCGCTCGACGAGCGCTTCCGGGAACTCCTCATGCTCGCCCTCTACCGGTCGGGGCGGCAGGCCGCCGCCCTCGCCACCTACCGGGACGTCCAGGAACTGCTCGCGCGGGAACTCGGAGTGGACCCCGGACCGGGTCTGCAGGCGATGTTCCAGCGTGTCCTGCGCGCGGACTCCGGTCTCGTCACTCCCTCGCCCACGGCGCGCCCGGAAGCGCCGACGGCACGCAAGGAGCCGGTGGAAGTACGGCCCCGGGCCGCGGCCACCGTCGACAGGGTGTCGCCCGCCCAACTCCCGTCCGGCCTGGCGGTGTTCGTCGGCCGCGAGGCCGAACTCGCGAAGGCCTCCCGCCTCGCCCGCCGCTCCGAGGCGGCGATCGCCGTCGTCACCGGCATGGCGGGGATCGGCAAGACGTCCTTCGCCGTCCGCTGGGCGCGCCGCAGCGCCGACGACTTTCCCGACGGGCAGATCTATCTCAATCTGCGCGGCTTCGACCACGCGGCCCCACCCCTGGCACCCGGACAGGCGATCGGTACGGCTCTGGAGGCCCTGGGGGCGAGCCCGAGCGACGTGCCGCAGGACACGGACGCGCGGGCGTCGTACTACCGCACCTGGCTCAGCGGCAAGCGGGTGCTCCTGCTGCTGGACAACGCCCGGGACGCCGCCCAGGTCCGTCCGCTCCTCCCGGGGGCGCCGGGGTGTCAGGTCATCGTCACGAGCCGCGACCGGATGGCCGGTCTCGTGGCCGTCGAGGGTGCCCATCCGATCCAGCTGGGCGTCCTCAGCGACGCGGACAGCCGCGGTCTCCTCGCCCGCCGGCTTGGCGAGGACCGTACGGCGGCCGAGCCCGCGGCGGCGGCGGAGATCGTCGAGTTGTGCCGACGGCTCCCGCTCGCCCTGGCGGTCGTCGCGGGCCGCGCGGCGACGCGTCCTGCCCTGCCCCTGTCCGCCGTCGTGGCGGAACTGCGGGAGAGCGCGGGCAGGTTGGACGCGTTCGACAGCGGTGACGCGGCGGCCGACGTGCGGGCCGTCTTCTCCTACTCCTACCGTGCCCTCGGCACCGAGGCGGCGCGGCTGTTCCGGCTGTTCTCCCTCCATCCCGGCCCTGATGCCGGACTCGGGGCCCTGTCGAGCCTCGTGGGTCTCTCCGTCGCACGCGCACGGCGGCTGCTGGACGAGTTGCTCCGGACCCACCTGGTGGACGAGCTGTCCCCCGGCCGGTACTCCACCCACGACCTGCTGGCCGCCTACGCCTCCGAACTCCTCGACGAGGAGGACACCGAGGAGGAGCGGGCGGCGGCGCGGCGGCGCATGCTGGACCACTACCTGCACAGTGCCACGAACGCCCGGCTGTACCTCTCGTCCGTGCCCACGCCGGCCAACGTCAAGATCCCGGCCGCTTCGCCCGGCGCGCACATCGCGGAGTTCGACGGCGAGCACACCACCGCGACCACCGCGCGCGAGTGGTTCGACGCCGAACACAACGTGCTGCTCGCCTGTGTCGAACTCACCGCCGCGAAGCACCTCGACACCTACAGCTGGTGCCTCGCCTGGGCCCTCGGCCCCTATCTGGAACGCCGGTTCCGGTGGAATGAGGTGAAAACGGCGTTCCACCAGGCCCGGGAGGCGGCCCAGCGGCTCGGTGACCTGTTCGCCGAGGGGTACGTGCACGGAGCGCTCGCGCAGGCGGCCGTGACGACGGACTCCATGGAGGAGGTCTCGGCACACATGACGCGGGCGCTGGAACTCTTCACCGCGCTCGGCGATCCCGTCCTGCTCGGCAAGGCCCACAGCCAGGCCAGTTGGGTGGTCGAGCGTGCCGGCGACATGCACGGCGCGCTGGACCACTCACGACAAGCGCTGGACCTGCACCGCTCGGCCGGGGTCAAGAACGTCACGACGGGCCGCATCCTCAACTCTGTCGGCTGGTACCTCGCCCGTCTCGGACAGTACGAACAGGCCCTGACCCATTGCCAGGAGGCACTGCCCCTGCTCAAGGAGGGCGGTGACGTCATGGGCTTCGCGGACACGCTCCTGAGCATCGGCTACGTCCATCGGATGACGGGCGCCCACGCATCGGCTGCCTCGCTGTACGAGGAGGCTCTCCCCCATCTCCGAGCCACCGGCGCCACGTTCAACGCCGCCGTCGCGCTCGATGAACTCGGTGACATCCAACTGCGCCTCGGCCATCGAGAGGACGCGCTGGAAGCGTGGCGTGAAGCGGCCGACAGCCTCGACGCGCTGGGCCATCCGAACGCGGATCCCATCCGGCTGAAGATCGAGGAGGCGACCGCGACGACAGCCACTCTCGCGCGAGGAGTCACCGAGGAGTAAAAACCGCGGCGCCTCCGTCCAGACAGCCAGGGCGCCATGATCGACGTATACGAGCGCCACCGATCGCCGATCGCCCCGCACCCGGGCCAGGCACACGGGGGTTGTCCGGGGAGGATCGGCCTGTGGAAGAGGGTCTGCGTTTCGCGGTGTTGGGCCCGGTCCGGGCTTGGCGGGGCGCTGAGGAGATCGACCTCGGCACACCGCAACGGCGCACGGTGCTGGCGGTGCTTCTGCTGGCCGAGGGCTCGCCGGTTCCGAGAAGCACACTGATCCAGGCCCTGTGGGGAACCGACGGGGAACCCGCCTCGGCCCTCGGCATCATGCGGACATACGTCCACCACCTGCGCAGGGCACTGGATCCCGGCGGGGCCGCCGCGACGTCCGTCATCCGTTCCGTAGGGGACGGGTACCAGCTCCAAGTCCCCGCGGACGCCACGGATCTCGGCGCGTTCCGGCAGCTGCTCGCGCGTGCCGACCGAACCCGGCACACGGGGGACGTGCGGTCCGCGGCACAGCACCTCCGCGAGGCCCTCGGCCTGTGGCAGGGTCCGGCCCTGGCCGACATCCGAAGCGACTACGCCCAGATCCACCGCCACCGCCTGGGCGAACTCCGCCTGTCCGCGCACACGTTCAGGCTCACGGTCGACATCGACCTCGGCGCGCACGGCGAAGTAGGCGCCGAACTGGCTGAGTTGGTCGCCCAGTATCCGTTCGACGAGCGGTTCCGGGAACTGTTGATGCTCGCCCTGTACCGGTCGGGGCGCCAGGCCGCAGCCCTGGAGACCTATCGGGATACGCGGGCGCTGCTCGCGGAGGAACTGGGCGTCGATCCCGGTCAGGCCCTGCAGACGCTGTACCAGCGAATCCTGCGCGCCGATCCCGAACTGCACCTGCCCCCGACTCCTGGGGAACCGGAGACCCCTGCCCGACCGGAGGCCCCGGTCCGACCGCATCCGATACCGGCCCAACTCCCGGCGAACCTGCCTTCGTTCGTCGGAAGGGAGGCCGAACTCGCGGACACCGAGGGTCTACCGGTGGATTCCACCGTGGTGGTGAGCGCCATCGCGGGCATGGCGGGCGTCGGGAAGACCACGTTCGCGGTGCACTGGGCCCGGCGGATGGCTCACCGCTACCCCGACGGTCAGCTGTACCTGAATCTGCGGGGCTTCGACCCGAACGGTACGCCGATGCCGACGGAGCACGCGCTGCGCTTCTTCCTGGAGTCGCTCGGCGCGGACCCGCACGGACTCCCCCACGACATCGACACCCTGACCAGCCGTTACCGCACCCTGCTCAGTGGGAGGCGGGTCCTCGTCCTGCTGGACAACGCCCGCAGCGCGGCACAGGTCCGGCCCCTGCTGCCCGGAGCACCGGGCTGCCTGGTCATCGTCACGAGTCGCAGCGGGCTCTCGGGACTGGTGGCCGTGGACGGAGCGGTTCCCCTCCACCTCGACGTGCTCTCTTCCCCTGAGGCCCGGGCGTTGCTCGCCCGCCGTCTCGGGTACCGGCAGGTGGCCGCCGAGCCGGAGGCGGTCGAGGAGATCATCGCCCGGTGCGCGCGACTCCCGCTGGCCCTGGCCGTCATCGCCGCTCGCGCGGCGCTCCGTCCGTCCTTCCACCTCACGGCCATCGCGGACGAACTACGGGCCAGCGCGCACGGGTTGGACGCGTTCCAGGACGGAGACGACGCCGCCGACGTGCGCGCGGTGTTCTCCTGGTCCTACCGCGCTCTGCCTGCGGATGCAGGACGACTGCTGCGCCTGCTCGCCCTGCATCCCGGACCCGACATATCACTGCCCGCCGCGGCCGGCCTGGCAGGACTGCCCGCCGCCCGCACGCGCCAACTCCTCCTCCATCTCACCGAAGCACACCTGCTCAACGAACTCGTCCCCGGCCGTTACGCGTTCCACGACCTCCTCCGCGTCTACGCGAGCGAACTGGCCGAGGCCGAGGACCCTCCCCAGGAGGTCCGGGCCGCCCGGAACCGCATGTTCGACCACTACCTGCACACCGCGTACGCCGCCTGCGCCCTGGCCTCCCCCGGGCGGCCGATGATCTCCTTGCCGCCGCCCGCCGAGGGCGTGGACGTGGAGGATCCGCACGAGGATCCCGCCGAAGCCAAAGCCTGGTTCGCCACCGAGTTGGCGGTACTCCTGGCGGTCACCGAGGAAGCGGCTCGGCACCGGCACGACGTGCACACCTGGCAGCTCGCCTGGAGCATGGCCAACTACCTGCACGGCCGCGGTCTGTGGCGGGAGGAGGAAATCGTCCACCGCTCCGCCATGGAAGCGGCACGCCGGTCGGACGATCCGGTCGCGGAGGCGTACGCCCACCGCGGGCTGAGCACCGCCATGACGGGCCTGGGACACTTCGGCGAGGCGCTGTCGCACGCCGAGCAAGCCATCGCGCTCTTCAACCAGTTCAGCGATGAGGCGGTACGTGCGGAGAGCTATCGCAGGCTGAACGAAACGGCCGAGCGGAGCGGCGATCTGGAGACCTCGCTGAGCGCGGCACGGGAGGCGCTCGCTCTTCTCCGCCAGGCGACCGCGCGGGACGGCGGAAAACGTCCTCGGGTGGCGCTGGCCTCGGCGCTCAACGCGGTCGGCTGGGAACTGAGCCAACTCGACCGGCACGAGGAGGCCCTCGTCCACTGCCACGAGGCGCTGGCCCTGTGCGAGGAACTCGACGATCACATCAACGCGGCACACACCTGGGACAGCATCGCCTACGCCCACCACTGCCTCGGACGGTACGCCGAGGCCATCGCCGAATACCGCAACGCCATCGCCCTCGACCAGGCACATGGCAGCCCACCGTGGTACGCCGTCGGCACGCTTGAACGCCTCGGTGACTCGTATGCGAGCGTCGGCGACCCGGACTCGGCGCGCACCGTGTGGACGGAAGCACTGAGCACCATGGAGTCGCTGGGCCACCCCGACGCCGAGAAGACCAGCACCAAACTCCGGCAGCTCGCCACACCCTGAGGTCCCGTGCCCTGCGCAAAAAATGTTGAACTCGATGGGGGTCCGGGCCGTCGTTCCAAATGACAGGGAAACACTCCACAGAAATCGACGAACGAGGAAGAATGTCCACTCCGAACGAAATGTACGGCCCGGGATCACAGCAACGCATGCAGTCCATGCAAGCCGTTTACACGCAGACCCCGACGGGACAGACGGGCGTCATAGCGAGCATATATCTCAACGGAAGTACGCAGCCGAACATGACTTCTCAGCTTTTCCTGAGCGGCACCCGGGCCGGTCGCAACAGCAGGTATTCCTGGGCGCAGAGCACCAGGGAAGAGCTGAGTATCTCCAAGAATGACGCAGAGGTCAAGGCCCTGGACTGGGCCTACGCCGAGGTCTCCAAGTTGAGGGGGCAGGCAGTGGGGAAAATCGGGGTCGATCTCACCGTGAACAATGGCACCTGCAACGGGTGCAAGGAGCGGCAGTCGGCTCTCGTGAAGGATCTGGAAGCCCTCTTTCCCGGCAGCAGGGCGAAGGTTATCGCGAACTACCCGGCCTCGCAGGACGTGGTACCGGGGCGTGGCGGTACCACGTCCTACGGATACGCGGGTGCCCAGCTCAAGTCCAGCGCGGCGGGGCAGCAGACCAACCCGGGTGCTGCCACCAATCACTTCTTCCAGGCCACCCACAGGGCTACGGACGAGGGCTTCGGATCCGTCGCCCCCCAGCGGGCCGCGAGGGCCAAGGCTCCCGGGACCAGCGCCACGTGGCACTCGGACGCGGACTCGCCGCACGTCACCCCTTCTCCGCCCAACAGCAGCCCGACCGCCGAAGAGGCGGTCAGAAGCGCTCGCAACGCCGTGCAGCAGGCAGCCAACGCACTGTCGAAGTGGGATATCGCCGTGACATCGGCGAAGAGCAACCAGAGCGCTGCGGAGAAGGCATACCAAGACCAGCACACTAGGAAGTACAACGAAATCCGCCGGGCCACTGCCCCGGGGGCCAGGGAAAGCCAAGCTCAATACCAGCAGCGCGTTTCCAAAACTGCCGCGGACCAGATCAAGGTGTTCGACCGTCCAGTGGCGGAAGCCAAGGTCAAAGTGGCAGAGATGGAAAGAGGGCGAGAGAGCGCACGTCAGTACTTGGCGGCAGCCACAACAGAACTGACCCGTGCGGAGGCGCATGCCCGATCGACGGCGGCCCCTGCCGCATACTCGGCCGGGTCGACGGCCTCCACGTCGACCAAACCGCACCGCGGCTGAGACCATCACCCCCGCTACGCACCCCCGGAACACCTCTCCCGACATCGGTGACCTCACTGTCCGACGGCGCTGCTCCGCCTGGCCGGCGCGAGGCCGTCGGTCCAAGGTGTCGGGAAAGTGGGCGGGGTGTGCGTGGTGGGGGTGCCGTTGGCCTGGAGGCGGGCGGCGGCGGAGATGGCCGGCGGGACGGCCGCCCAGGCAGCTTGGGTTGGCGGCGATGTGTGTCGGGCGGCGAGGCTCCGGGCCTCGCGCCTCAGTCCCGTTGTCCACGCGTCGCCGCCCAGGTCAGCGGTGAAGCGCCCTACTTGCTCACGCAGGGCTTGGCCCGCGTTCTGGGGGTTCCGCCTCCAGAACCGGGCACCCACCGCCACCTCCCGCTCCGCCGACAGACGTTGTTCGTCGAACTTCGCGACGATCTCCCTGGTGGACCCATGACCGGTCTCCATCTTCCTGGCGGCTTCGGCCAGTTGATGTGCGCCGCCCACCCCGCTCAGCGCCTCCCTGTCGCGCTCCGCCTGCATCTTCACCATGGAGAACGAGGACTTGAGGAGCATGTCGGGCGCGCTGACACCGAGGCGCCGGACATGTGTCGCCTCCACTCGTCGCAGCTTCTCCAGACGGTCCTCGACCGAGCGCAGATAGTGCCGGGCCACGTACCGCCACTCCTGGCCCGGTTCGAGCCGGACCGGACGGCTGGTCACCGCGTTGGTCCGGACGTTGTCGTAGTTGTCGAAACTCGCGTGGTTCTCCTGGCCGATGAACTCCCACCCTTGGCTTCCCCGCCAGAGCAGGTTGGTCGACTCGGGGATCGAGCTCGGGCCCAGACTCTGGTACTCGGCGTCGCCGAACCAGTCGACGGGCTTCGCTTCCACCCGGAACCGCTCCGACTCCTCCCGGTTCGACGAAGGTGACTGGTAGTGCCAGGCGGTGAAGTCGTCCCGCCCGTCCTCCTTGGTAATGGCGAGGGCGCATCCGTTCATGGCTGCCGTGAACACGAAGTCAGCCCGGAAATCGACCGACGGCGCCACCGGAACCGTCGTATGGCCCACGTTCTGTTCGGGGTTCGATGTCCCGCCCCGCAGATACGGAATGTAGTGCGCCTGGATGTACGTCTCGGCGGTTCCGACCTCGGGCAGGGCCCGTCCGGTGATCAGTGCGCTCAGACTCGGATCGGTGCCGTACGCCTGCGCGTACTTCTCGACCGCCGGTGTCAACACGTATACGGCGCGGTCCGCATCGGCCGTCGTCGCTGCCGGGTGTCTCGCCAACGTGAACCAGTGGCGGTCCTGCTTGTCCATCCAGTACAGAAAGGCCGCATGGTCCATCGCCGGCTCGGGGCTCCTGGCGCGCATGCCGTCCGCCATACGCAGCAGGACCACGTTGCTTCGCAGAAACTCCTCGGGAGCGGAGACGAACTCCCGGACGGCTGTCTCTCCGGCCGCTTTCCAGAAGTCGGAGGCGTCATCGCGGGCCTGTGCGGTGGTCATGGTCGATGCGCCTGTTCACGTCGGAATCGGTCGGTCCTTGCGTACAACGTCGGCGCGGTCCCCGCCGTTCACTACTGCTACCGGGGACCGCGCAATGGATAAACTGAGTGACGCGGCGGGTGCGTAGCCCTCAATAGAAGGCATAGACGCCCTTCTTCGATTGTTCGAAGCAGCTCTCACCACCGGAGGACCGAAATGGAAGATGGCACCCGTGCGAGTGGACAGGAACGGCGCGCGTCTCAGGAACCCCTCCCTGACGCGGAGTGGATCGAGCGGCAGCGCGCGGCGTCCCTGTCCCGTCTGTCGGGAGGAAGCGACGCGCCACGTGCCGGGGCGGCACCTTCGGCGGCTCCCACGCCGGAGCACCTGTCCACGGCCCCGTCCGTGGTTCCGCCGCGCTCAAGGTTTGTCGAAGACTTCAGGCGCTCCGCTCCGACGACCGTCGTAGACCCTGATCCCCTTACGGCCCGGAGCAGTTCCCAGTCGGCACCCCTGCGCGCCCCCATGCCGGCCCGCCCGTCGGCCTTCAACCGTCTGGTGGACCGGGCCAACCGCGGATGGCAGGTGGTGAAGCCCTATGTCGACCGCGCCGTGCGGTTCGCCAAGGAGAATCCCTGGATCATGGCCGGGATAGCTGTCGGGGTGGTCGGGGGTGCCGTCCTGGCCGGGCCCGCAGGTCTGCTGGTCGGCGCCGGACTGGGGGCCGCAGGGGGCGCCTATGTGCAACGGGCCACGCGTGAGTCCACGGAACGATCTCTCGCCGCGCAGGGCCTGTCGCGGAGTCATGCGCGGGTGAGCCGGGAAACCCCGAGCATGTCACCCTCTCTTCAGGGACCCACCCGCACTCGGACAGCGTCCGCAGGCACGGACCGGGCGCGCTCCCGGCAGTTCGAAGGCCCCGCGCGCTCCGACGCCAGCCGGACGACACTCCGGGCGAGTGACGAGGTCGCGGCCGTCGCCGCGCTGCGTGCCTCGGGCACCGACCGGATCCCGTCCGTCGCCACCGACGCGTCGCGGGACTCGGTCACCCGGCCTGTCGTCCCCGTCAAGAACCCGGGGCGCCGCATGACCTCATGAGCCGGATCAGTGCAACAGAAGCCCACCGTCGAGGAGTAACTCCTCGACGGTGGGCGGGCGTTACTGGGTCGGGCGCGATCCGTACCGTTGGTTCGGCGCGGGAACGTACTGGGTGCCGTACGCCGTTCCGTACGGCACTACCTGCGAAACTGCCGGCCCGGGGGCACGAACACCCGAAGGAACATGGGCCGCAGAACGGGCGAAAGCTTGCGGCGGCAGGTGCGACGTCGTCGCACGCGGGACAGGCACAGGGACGGGAGCCGCCGAGCGGGCGAAGGCCTGTGGCGGCAGGTGTGACGTCGTCGCATGTGAAGCGGCGGCGGGCGCGGGGGCGGCGAAGACACCGTCAGTGGGATAGGCACCGCCCGGACAATAGGCGGCAGGAATGTGCTGGTACGCCGCCGGAGCGGGGGCCTGCTGGTACGCCGCGAGGGCCTGCTGTCGACGAGCAGCCTCCGCCTGTTGCTGGAATGCCTCCGCCTGCCGCCGGGCCGCCTCCTGCTGCCGGAAGACGGCTGCCTCCTGGTGATAGGCCTCGACCGCCTGCCGCTGGTACGCCGCATCCACCTCGGCGCGCTGTCGCGCCAACTCCGGGTCACGTGCCTCGGCCACCTGTGGCTGCGCGAACTCCGTCAGCCCCAGCGTCCTCACCTGCCGGTACCGCGAGTTGTTCACCGTCGCCAGTTGTTCGGCCGTCGGGTAACGGGTCGCGGGCCGGGGGTCGACGTGCATGGTGCGGGCCCGCGCGATTCCGAGGTCGTAATGCTGGGCATACCGGCGGACGGAATCCGCTTCCCGCTGCTTTTCGGCGGAAGGAGCACCCTTCTCGTAATACTCTGCCAAAAACAGCCTCTCGCGATGATAGGTGAGGTCCTGACTCCCCCCGTTGCTCACGCGTGCTTTGATCTGCCCCAGAAGTGGAGCGACCCTGTGCTCCTCGGCCAGACCGGCCTCCGCCAGTACGGCAGTTACTGTGGCGTCACTGAGAGGTCGCCCGTTCCCGTCGACTAGTCCGCCCTTGTCGATGAGACGGTCGTAGAACCGGGCCAAGGCGGCCACGATTCTGGCGTTCTCCTGTTTTTCTTCCTCTGTCACCAGGTACCCCTTCGTGAATTCGATGACCTGCGTGGTCAATTGCTTCTACGGCGGGGAGCGCCATCCGGGTTCAGCCTCACGCGAAGGGATTCGACATCGGGGTGGCTGGATTGGACTACGTGGCGCCAACGGCATCCGAGGTTCCGGCAAGGATCGCTGTCAGCGCCTTCCCATGCCGCGCGGATCGTGGGGCGCGGGTCGGGCGGTGTATGCCGACGGAAGCCCTTCCGCGGAACGGCGGCCGGCGTCAGCCGCCGGGGTTCCCGTCGGCGAGGAGCTTCGTGGCGCCGCAGGCTTTCCCGGCGGCAGGAGGCGTGCGAGTTCGTGCACGCGGATTCTCGTCCCGGAAAGTCGACCGCGGGCCTCCGCCACCGAGGAGCGCATCGCCCGCACGGCACTCCCCAGTTCCTGTGTCTGCTGCTTCAGTTCAGCGGTCAGATCATCAATGACCGTGGATCCAAGGTTCGCCTGCACGGTCCCGACTACGCGATCCTGGATGTCATCCAATTTTCTCCGGGCACCCTCGTGCAGCGAGTCCAACACATTGATGGAAGACCCCAAGGATTCTGCGAACTCCCGTCTTGCGGCATCTCCCGGGCCGCCCGTCAGGCGATTTCCTGCCACCCGCTGAAGCTGGTCGTCTCGTTCCCGCCCCGCTGCACCCACCTCGTTGCGACTCTCGGTGATCATGCTCACGCATTCCTGATGGGCGGTGGCGAACCGCTGCTGTGCGACATAGTCCCGAAGAAACGCACCCGCTTGTGCATAAAAGCGCGAAGGGGCCTTGTCCGTGCGGGACGTCATCCTCTTCCAAAGGGACGAGGTGCCGTTCTCCTTGTTCATGCGGGCAGCCAATCCCTGCGCCACGTACAACATCCTGTCGTCCGGGATCACGAATTTGCTCGCGAACAGCGCCGGGGCGGAGTGTCGGTCAGGACGGCGACTGTGGGCGTACACGGCGTCGATGACTTCGGCTTCGGTGGCCATCGGTCTCCTTCCCCTCGGAGGGAACCTCCTGGTCCCCGGAGGGAACTCTTCGTCCCCGGCGGTCCCGGGGCTCATGAGGTGCTACGCCGCACGGACCCGGCGGGTTCAAGGTGGTGGCGTGTACAGCCCATAGACAAGCCGTCAACGGCACGTATACAAGCGGCTGGTTGCCTTGATCTGGCAATGGACCCACACCGGACTCGGCGGACGACGCCGACGTTCCGCACCAGAAATCCGGTCACCATGAGCACGCCTGACACGGCCCTCGAACACCCCGCGCCCGGCCCCCGCGAACTCGGTTCCTCCGCAGCCGGTTCCGGCCAGTTGGACAGCTTGATGGCCGAACACTCACCCGCCGTCATCGCCTATGCGGAGAAGATTCTCCGGGACCGGCATCTGGCGGAGGACATCGCCCAAGAAGCGTTCATCCGGGCCTGGCCGCACACGGAGCGGCTCTGCTCCAGCGCCGGCTCCATCCGCGGCTGGCTGCTGACCGTCACCCGCAACCTGATCATCGACCGGTCACGCAGTTCCGTGGCCCGCAGGGAAGTGGTGGGAGCCGGCGAAATGCTCGGGGCGAGCGACCGGGAGATGACGCTGCCGGACCACGCCGATTCCGTCGCCACCTCCATGGAGACCCTCGCGCTGCTGCACGGTCTCTCCCCCGACCACCGGGAAGTCGTGCTGCATCTCTATGTGTTCGAGCACAGCGTGCGGGAAACCGCCGGACTGATCGGCATTCCGGTCGGCACCGTGAAATCCCGACACCACTACGCGCTCAACTCTCTCAGGTCGAGACTTTCCGAGGAGGAAAAGCAGCGGTGCTGAAAAGGTGCGCGCCGCGATGACCCGAATCGGCTCCGGAACCGTTGGTTCTTATATGTATCGCATGGAATGGACCGCACTTGTGGAACTGCTGCTCCGCCGCCAGGTGGCAGCCCATCGGGAGAAACGCCGCGCGGGTGCCGCGTCGGCGCACGACTGGCAGCGGGCCCGGGCCGCTGCCGAGGCCGCCGTCCGGCACGCGGTGCGGGGCCATGAACGCGTGGTCCTGGTCTCGGACGTGGTGCGCCAAGCCGAGGAGCAGTTCATGCTCCACCTGCCGGCCCACCTGGCCTCGCTGGTCCTCAGGGAACGGATCGCCGCGCACCGCGGGCTGATGACCGACGCCTCGGACCGCTGAGCGGCGACCGCTGGTCGGACACATGACGACGGCCTGGCCCCGAAAGCACGGGCCAGGCCAATCGTGTGTCGTCGCCTCAGAGCGTTACGTCGACGTACCGCTTGCCCTGTTCGCTCTCCACGGACACCGACTTCACCTGGTCCATGGGTACGGCCGCGAAGCCCGCGAGTCGCATGCCCTCGCCCTTGGCCCCCTGTTGCGGCTCCCCCACCACCCAGCTGCCCGCGGTCTCCCGCTCACCCGACTTGGAGAGGACGATCAGCCGGCACTTCTCGCCGGGCTGAAGGCCACTGACCTCAGCGTTGACACGCACCCATCCGGCGGCAGGGGTCAAGCTGACCGCCATCGCCGCCTTGGTGGTCGAGTCCTTCGCCGAAGCGGTCTCCACGCCGTCCCCGGCCGCTGGAGCGCTTGCCTCGGTCGCGGTCTGCGCCCGGCCCGCGGCAAAGCCGCCGCCGAGCAGCACGCAGGCCAGGGCCGCGACGGCGAGACCGACCACGAGGTTCCTGCGCCGCTGGATGACCGAGTGCTCCTCCTGGGCCTGCCGCAGCGTGCGGCGGAGCATCAGTTCACCGTCCTCCGGAGGGCCGTCCAGGAAGAACTCGGGCGGCACCTCGCCAAGTTCGGCCTCCAATGCCCTCAGATCAGCCAGCTCCACTCGGCATACCTCGCACGCCTCTATCTGTTGCTCAAGCCTGGCTCGCTCGTCGGCATCGAGAAGGCCCAGCGCCTGGGCACCGAGGAGTCCGTCATGAGAGTGCTCCCGCGTGGTCACACTGCCACCTTTCGAAGCTGAACGTCGCTGCCGGGCTTACCCACATACACCTTGCGGAGAGCCTTCAGGGCATGATGAGCACGGGACTTGACGGTACCTTCCGGGATACCGAGCCGTACGGCGGCCTCGGCCGCGCTGCGTCCGTGGTAGTAGACCTCCATCAGTACATCCCGGTGATCCGCCTTGAGTTGGGCGAGAGCCTCCATCAGGACGACCGACTCGACGACGTTCTCCGCATGGTCCTGCTGGACCGGCACCGTCGCCTCACTCTCCCCCACCTCCGTCGGGCGGGCGGCCTTGGCGCGATAGCGGTCCGCCACCAGGTTACGCGTCACAGTGATCAGCCAACCCCGCAGTGAACCTTCGGGGTTGGAGACCACCTCCGGATGGCGCCAGGCACGGATCAGGGTCTCCTGGACCACGTCCTCCGCGATCAGCCGATCACCGGTCAGACGTGTCGCGTACGCCAACAGGGCCTTGCCGTGCTCCAGGTAGAGAGCCCTGATGACCGCTTCGTGACTTGTGGCTTTTGTGGCGCGTGGCCGCAGGATCGCCATTCACTGTCTCCCATGTGTCCCCGTTGATTTGCAAGACACACCGAGCTGTGGCGCCCCGGGGTTCAACCGGTGTTCGTGACATGGATCACTGGCCGACGCGCGCTCCACCTCGCTTCGCCCAACCCGCCGAGGAAGCCTCCGAAGAGGAGTGAACTCACCTTCCACGGCGCGCCGTAGGTGTCGGTAGAAGGCAGCCGATCTTGACGGAGCTCATGGTGAACAACGCGAACAACGCACATCCCCTGCACCAGCCCCCCGCGGAGCGCGGACGTCGCGCGTCACGCCGGCGCTTCCTCACCGTCTTCGGCACCGCAGCCGTGGGAATGCCGCTGCTCGGAGCATGTGGGGCGGTCCCGGACCGCCCGGCGGTGGCCGCGGACCGCAAGGGTCCGATGGGTGGCGCACAGCCCCGGGTCCAGGCGTCGCAGGCGGCTTCTCCGGGGAGAGAGGTGAAGCGGACCTCGTTCCCGATCACCGCGGTCGGCCTCACCTGGACCGGCTCGCCACGGGGTGTGCGGCTGCGGCTGATCGACCGGAACGGCAAGCCCGGCGCCTGGCAGAAGGTCACCGCCGGATGCCCGTGTGCCAAGGACCCCGAGACCGCGCGCACGAAGTCGACCACACCACCGAACCGGGCACTCGTACCGGCCCATGGGAGCTACGGCTACCAGGTCGACGTCGACTCCGGAGTGAAGGTCATCGACGCGATCGCCATCGATGCCGGGACCTCCGGGACGAAGGGGCGCCCCGCCACGGCGGCCACGCCCTCGAACAGCGCCGCGTCCGGGACCGGGGGCGCCCCGGCGTTCCCGCCGGCCGGCGTGGCCCTCAGGGCGGACTGGGGTGCCGACGAGACGAAGCGGTTCACCGCAGACAGCAGCGAGTCGTCACCCACCCGCTTCACCCGGGCCCAGGCGATCACCGTCCACCACACGGCCACGCCTCTGGACGACCCCGACCCCGCCGCCACCGTACGCGCGATCTACGAGCAGCACGCCGTCTCCAACGACTGGGGTGACATCGGCTACAACTTCCTGATCGACCGTCAGGGCGTTGTCTACGAGGGGCGGTTCAGCGGTACGGACGGCATTCCCGCGCACAACGCGCGCGACGAGGTCGTCACCGGTTTCCACACCTTCGCCTTCAACCCCGGGAACATCGGGATCGCCCTGCTGGGGGACTTCAGCAAGGAGAAGCCGTCAACCCCGATGCGTGCCTCCCTGGTCGGACTGACGGCCTCCCTCGCGGCGCTGCACAAGCTGGACCCACTGACCGGCATCACCTACACCAGTCCCACCAGCGGCAAGTCCACCCCCGGCCCCGCCCTCGGCGGCCATCGCGACTGGACGTCCACCGAATGCCCGGGGTCGGCCGCGTATCTGGACCTCTCGGCGGTGCGGGAGAGCGCGGCGAAGCTCGTCCGCTGATCGCAGGGCCGGACCTCCCCCTGTCCCCGCTCGCCGCTCCCCTCCCTCGCCGCCCGGCGGGCGCACAGGCGGCCACCGTCCCAACTCCCCGCTGGACGCGGTCCGGCCGGCTCACTGTCGTGCGTCGATTCCGCGGCGAGGCAGGCCGTCAGAGCCCGGAAGCCCCTGGAGGGACGGCCGTGACGGCGCCGTATCCCGACCACCGTCAGGCCCCGTTCGCCGTGTACTACCGCGGGCGCGCCTTCGAGGAGGCCGCCAGGACGTCGGCCGAGCGATGCCGGCGCCGTCCGCCGGTGACACGTCGGAGCACGTTCTCCACGGGGCCGTAACGGACATGGGGCATCCAGCGTGCGGAGACGGCGAGTTGGGCCGCCCAGAGGACGACGCAGCCGCAGGCCAGTGCGGCCGGGCCGAGGGTGCCGTAGCGCGCGAGGCCGTAGCCGGTGAAGACGAAGGCCAGAGCGGCGGACTGGAACAGGTAGTTCGACAGGGACATCCGGCCGGCCGGTGCCAGTGCTCCGGCGATCCTCGGGCCGAACCTGCCGTGCAGCAGCGACAGCAGTACGGTCGCGTAGGCGGCGGAGAGCGCGGGCGCCGTGAGGATGTCGACCGCCTGGCCGAGGTAGTAGTAGCGCGCGTCCAGGGGGCCGTAGGAACACATCGCCGTCAACACACCACCGGGCAGGCCGATGAGGAGGCCGAGGCGGAGCAGGCGTCTGCCCGCTGCGGACGGGGGCGTCGAGCGCGCGGGGTCCAGCCACCCGAGCCGGGCCGCGGCGAGGCCGGTCAGCATGGCGGCGAGGAGATGGGGGCCGTAGAGGAGCGCGCCGGCGAACGCCTGCCGGTAGGCGGAGATGTTGGCGTGGACGACCCCGCCGGCGCCACCCCGGAACCACGCGCTCTGCCGCGCCTGCATCTCCTTCAGCGCGTGGGCGGAGACCTGACCGGCGCCCTCCGTCCCCGAGGCCACCAGGCCGATGACGACAAACACCGCGGTCAGGAGGACGACCAGGGCAACTGCCATGCCCAGCAAGGCCCGTGGGTCCGCCTTGCGTACGGCGAAGAGGACCAGGCCGAGAACGGCGTACGTCATGAGGATGTCGCCCGCGTAGAGCAGCAGCGCGTGGGCCAGGCCCAGCAGGAACAGTCCCAGGAGACGACGGGCGTGGCGGCGGGCGAAGGGCACTCCGTCGCGTCGTGCCGCCGCTTCCTGGAAGACGAAGCCGTGACCGAAGAGGAACGCGAAGAGCAGGTAGAACTTCGTGGTGACCAGGGCCGTCACCAGCCAGGCGGCCGTACGGTCCCACGGGGCCGCGCCCGCTCCCTCCACCAGGCTCCAAGCCCCGGCGATCACTGGGGCGTTGACCAGTCAGATGCCGAGCAGCGCGAACCCGCGCAACGCGTCGACATCCAGGAGCCGGGGGACGCGGGCGGGCTGAACTCCCCTGTCAGGGAACATGGTTGAGGTGCTTTCTTGGGCGCGCGGGACGGTGCCGAGGGGGGACGGATCCGGGTGTCACGTGGTCGGCGTCGTGTCCGGGGCCGGTTCCTCGATCGGGGGTGACTCCTTGGGCCGGTGCTGGCCGGGCTTGCATCCCGCGAAGACGCCCGAGGGGTCGCGCAGTGTGTTCATCGCCGGTGTCAGGAAGTCCCTGTGCCACATGGCGGGGCCGGTCAGCGGCGCGCGGGTTCCGGTGAGGTCCTGCCAAGCCATCCAGAGGCCGTAGAGCTGCGCGACGGCTTCCATGTGGTCGTACCAGCGCGGGCACCAGGGGGCGCTGGAGGAGATCTCGCGGCCGTAGACCGGCAGGAGCAGACCGTGCACCCAGAGCGCGAGGCCCGCGACGGCCTCACCGAAGTCCTCCCCCGCCTTGTAGAGGACGAAGGGTGGGTCGTCCGGGGGCTCGGCGCCCGGCTCCGCCCCGGTCGGGTCGGCCGACGTGACGGTCGGGACGTCGACGGCTACGGCGGCCTCGTCCCACGGGCCCGCCGGGTCGCCCGAGGCCCCCGGGCCCATCGGGTCGCCCGGCTCCTCCGCGTCCGCCACCGGGGCGGTGCGCACCCACCCCCCGGTGGCCGGCGCCGTGTTCTGCCCGGTGCGGTGCGGCGCTTCTGATGGTGTGTCCGGTGACGGCGTTCGTGTGATCTCCACGGGAACCACCTACGGCTGCGGCCCCGCACGCGGTTCACACGGCTGTGGAAGGGGCCAGCCGGCGCAGTTTGACACGGATGGACTCCGCGTCGTTGTGGTTGAGGAGTTCGTAGATCTCCAGCGCCTCCGTCCACGTGCGTCTGGCGTCCTCCGGGTTGCCCGCGCTCAGGTGGGTGTCGGCCAGGCGGTCGAGGGTGCCCGCGACGAACCACGGCAGGTGCTGGTGAGCGCGGTACAGGTCCAGCGCGCTGTGGAAGGCGGCGGCAGCCTCGCCGTACTCGCCGAGGCGGTGATGGGCGTGCCCGACGCTGTCCCAGGTGTGCGCCACGTGGACGTTCTCGCCGTGCTCAAGCCACACGGCCAGCGCCTGCCGGCAGTGGTCGAGCGCCTCGCGGTGACGGCCGAGTCTGGACAGGGCCCAGCCGACCGCGTTGAGCGAGGCCGCCACGGCCTGCGTGCCGCCCGGCTCACGGCCCTCGCGAGCCCGGTAGAGCAGCAGTGCCTGCCGCGAGGCGTCGAGAGCCGCCTCCAGGTCCCCCTGCTGATCCGCCACCCAGGCCATGGTGAGGTGGCACTCGGGACGGTCGTTCCTCCCGTCCACCAGGGCGAAGAGCTCGATGGCCTGTTCACAGTGGGCCCGCGCCTCCTGGAAACGGCCCAGTCCCGCGAGGGCGACGCAGAGGCCGTGGAGCGCGTCGGCCTCGGCGGCCCGGTCCCCGAGACGGCGTGCGGCGTCGAGGGCGACCTGCCGCAGGGACCGGAGGTCCTGCCAACGTCCGCGCTCGTGCGCGTGGTTGGACACGGCCCAGACCAGTTTCCAGGCGTGGGCGTCGAACTGGTGGGCTGCGGCAGCCTCGACAGCCGCGGTCAGGACCAGGAACTCGGCGGCGACCCATGCCTTGGCCCTGCCCGCGTCGGCACCGAACTCCTCGGGGCGTACGCCCTCGGCCGGGGGCTCCAGTTCGATGAGCCGTCGGGCGGGGTTGAGCAGGGCGACGGCACGGTGCGCGCTGTGCAGGTAGTGGTCCAGCTGTCGCCTGCGGGCCGCGCGGAGTTCCTCGGGTGATTCGAGGGAGTCGGCCAGTTCGGTGGCATAGGCGCGCAGCAGGTCGTGGGAGGTGTGGCGGCCCGGTGCGGATTCGGTCACGAGGTGGGCGTGCAGGAGTTCGGAGAGCAGCTGCCGGGTGTGCGGGAGGCTGAGTCCGGCGATGGCCGCGGCGGCGGGCAGGGTGACATCGGGCCCCGGGTGCAGCGCGAGCAGCCGGAAGAGGCGGGCCGCGTCGGGGGTGAGCGCGTGGTAGGACCACGAGAACACGGCCCGTACGTCGGCTGCGGCGTCGCCGTCCTCGAAGGCCCACAACCCGCCCGCGTGGTCGCGTAGTTCGGCGGCGATCACGGCCAGCGGGAAGGCGGACCGGATGGCGGCGCGAGCGGCGGCGACCGCGAGGGCCAGCGGCAGCCGGGCGCAGAGGGCGATGATCTCGTCGACCGCTTCCGGTTCGGCGGCCGTCCGGGCGGCGCCGAGCCGCCGGGCCAGCAGGGCGCGGGCCTCGGAGACGGGGAGCACGTCGAGATGGACGGGCACGGCGCCGTCGAGGGCGACCAGGCCGGAGAGCCGGTCACGGCTGGTGACGATGGCCAGACAGTCGGCCGCTCCGGGCAGGAGAGGCCGCACCTGCGCGGCGTCGCGGGCGTTGTCGAGCAGTACGAGCATGCGCTTGCCGGCGAGGAGGGTGCGGTAGCGGGCCGCGAGCGCGTCGGCGCCCTGGGGCAGCGCCCTCGGGTCGACACCCAGGGATTCGAGCAGGGTGCGCAGTGCGTGTTCCGGTGGAACGGGCAGGGCGACGGGGTCGAAGCCGCGGAGGTTCAGATAGAGCTGTCCGTCGGGGAAGTGGTGGGCCACCTGCCGTGCCCACTGCACCGCGAAGGCGGTCTTGCCGACGCCGGCCGTACCGGCGACGGCACTGACGACGGCAGCGCCGCCGGTCGACAGGTCCCGGACCGCGGCCAGTTGAGCCTCGCGGCCGACGAACGCGGCGAGGCCGGGCGGGAGTTGGGCGGGCGTGTGCTCGGGCGGTTTGCGCGTGGGTGTGGGTCGGGGGGACTCCGGTCGGGGGGATGTGGTTCGGATGGCTGTGGATGGGGTGGCGGCGGAGCGGGATTCGGATGCGGGGACTGCGGAGGGTATGGAGGGTGCGGACACGGCTGAGGGGTCGGTGGGCGCGGGCATGTCGGACGCGAGTACGAGTGCGGGTGCCGGCCGGCCGGGACCGGACAGCAGGCCGGGATCTGCCCGCAGGACCCGCTGGTACATCGTCTGCAGGGCCGGGCCGGGGTCAAGTCCCAGTTCCTCCGCGAGCAACAACTGTGCCTCACGGTAGCTTTCGAGCGCCGCGGCCTGTCGGCCCGAGCGGTACAGGGCAAGCATCATCAACTCCCTGAAGCGCTCGTCCAGGGGGTTGTCCGCGACGAGTTCGGTGAGATCGGCCACGGCGTCGGTGTGCGAGCCGAGGTCCAGTTCGGCGGCGATACGTGTCGCCTGTGCGGATAGCCGCAGTTCGTCGAGGCGCTGCCGCTGGATCCGCGCGTACTCGCTCCGGATACCGGCCAGCGCGGTCCCCTGCCACAGCCGGAGTGCCTCGTCCAACTGCCGTACGGCGCCCTTGTCGTCGCCCGTCTGCCGCGCCCGCTCGGCCCCGGCAAGCAGCTGCCGGAAGGCGGTGAAGTCCATCTCCCTTTCACCTATGGGCAGTTGATAGCCGTCCCCGACGGAACGGATCACGGACGCCGCGGTGTCCTGGTCTGGTTCGAGGGCCTTGCGCAGCCGGTGGACATAGGTGCGCAGGATGCCGGGCGCCGAGGCGGGTGGCTTGATCCCCCACACCGCGTCGATGAGTTCGGCCGTGCACACCTGCGCCCCCTCGGCGAGAAGCAGGGCGGCGAGCACAGCCCGCTGCTGAGGTGTGCCGAGTTCAGCTTCCGTGGGGCCGCGCCACGCTCTCACGGGGCCCAGCACGCTGAACCTCAACTGGCTGTCCAACCGGTTCCTCCTTGAGTACTCCGCGTCCGGCAAGCATGCCGGACGCGACGGTGAGGGTGTGGGGGTTGCGACGTATGTGCCTGCCACGCGAGTGCGGAGCGAGGCGTTCCGCGCGTGGCGTTCGGGGTGTGATGCTCAGAGGGCGGTGTTCCGCGCGGCGTTTGGTGCGCGCCGTGGGGGGCGTTGGAAGGGCGACTCGCGTCCAGGGCTCAGGCCGGCACTCCGGAGGCTCGCTTGATGCGGGCGTCGAAAGCGCGGTCGGGCAGGTGGCGGCTGAGGAAGATGAGCGGACGGGCGCCGAAACCGACGCTGTAGCGGGTACGGGGGCGGCGCGCGGTGGCGGCCTTGGTGACCGCGGCGGCGATCACTGAGGGGGCCGAGGTCATCCGAACGCCCTCCCGGGAGCTGTCCGCAGGGGACTTCGCCACGGCGCCGGCCTGCTCGGCGTAGGGGCCGTGGCCGGAGGTGGCGCGGACCCTGTCGGCGGCGATCGCGCCCCACTCGGTCCGGGTGGAGCCCGGTTGGATGAGGACGACGTCGATGCCGAAGCGCTTCAACTCCAGGCGGAGCACGTCGCTGAGGCCTTCGACGGCGAACTTGCCGGCGTGGTACCAGGAGCCGAGCGGCGTGGCGAAACGCCCGCCCATGGAGCTGATGGTGACGATCGTGCCGCTGCGCCGGGCGCGCATGTGCGGCAGCACGAGCTGGGTGACGTGGGCCAGGCCGAAGACGTTCACCTCGATCTGGGCGCGGGCCTCGTCCAGGGGAACGTCCTCCAGCGCGCCGTAGGAGCCGTATCCGGCGTTGTTGACCAGGACGTCGATGCGGCCCTACTCTGCCACGATCCGGTCGACAGCGTGCTTCACGGGGGTGTCGTCGGTGATGTCGAGTGCCAGCGTGTGGACGCCCGCGGCGGCCAGCCCGGCCATCCGGTCCACGCGGCGGGCGGCGCCGTAGACGGTGAATCCCGCTTCCTTCAGCCGCAGCGCGGTGGACTCACCGATGCCGGAGGAGGCGCCTGTGACCAGTGCGACCTTGTTCGTCATGACCTCTGCCTCTGTTCGTGCCGGGCCCGGCGGAGGGACCGCTCGCCGGGGGTGAGCGGCTTCCACCGCCCACCGACAACACAAGAGACCGACGGTCTTCAATCAGGGGGACGGTGGTCCGTCATCAAGAGACCACCAGTCCGTAAGCCGTACAACTGCGGACGTGACGACCTTCCAGCGTGCCCGCAGTGACGAACAGCGCCTGGTACGCAGGCAGAACATCCTGCGGACCGCCGCGGAGATGCTCGCCGAGATGCCCCTCTCAGCACTGTGCCTGAACGAGCTGAGCCGCCGTGTCGGCCTCGCGAAGTCCAACGTGCTGCGCTACTTCGCATCACGCGAGGCCGTGCTCCTCGACCTCCTTGAGGAGAGCGCCCGCGAGTTCCTGGACGATGCGGACGAACCGCTTCGCGCACGGGTCGACCCGAGTGAGCCCCTCGACGCCAGGATCGTGGCGGTGGCCTCGGGAGCGGCCTCGGCCTTCGCCGCCCGGCCCGCCACCACGAAGGACAGTTCCATCGCAGCGATCCCGGCCAGCACACCCAGTGCCGTGTCGGTCGGCAGTCCGACAGCCGCGCCGACCACGGCTCCGAGGACCACCGCTCCGGCAAGGCGAGGCACGGCGCTCACGGGCAACCAGGTCTTCACGCGCCACCACCATCCCGTTGCCACCTCAGACCGGAGCCGTCCGACGTCGCCGAGACGGCGTCGGCGCTGCGGGTGAGCGTCAATCCGACAGGAACACGGGGTATGCACCCGACATCCCGAGACAGCATCGCCTCGCTCTTTCAAAGACCCGGAACGGCCGACGAGGTTCACTCGCCGACACGACATGGGTGCCATCGTCATGCCGTGCCCATACGCCGCCCGCCCTCACGCCGCCCGCGGGGGACACGTGTTCACTTCGGACAGCGTCGGCATGAAGCTGTGAGGAGTGCCGTGGACCGGGACGTCCGTCGTCCTGCGAGCCGAACACGATCCCGCCGGGCCCGCGGCCGTGCGCGAGGCAGTCGTGGAGGCGGGCGCCCTCGGACTGTCGTACGCGGGTGTGCAGGAGGGAAGCAGCGGCCACGATTCTGGTGTCGATCTCCTGGGCAGCGGCCGGGCAGTCGGGGGTCGGAATCTCGTGGCCGGTGGTTGGGGCGAGGTAGGTGGGTTTTCTCCAGGTCAGCAAGTTCCCCTTCTGACCTGCGAGTTCGACCATGTCTCCTGGCCATCGGGCCCCGGCAAGCAGGGCCGCCGCTCCCATGGCCACGGACGGCAGCCTGGAGGCGATACGACGACACGTACGCCTGTCCCGCCCACGCGTCAGCCGCGGATGCGGCAAGGCCCACCCACACCCGACGCCTGCACATCTGCGTTGCCCAGGAGCGTTGATCCGCACAGACAAAATCGTCGCTGCCCGGACCATCCCCGCCCCGCAGCCCGTTCGCCCGCAAACGCATGAGCATGCTTCGGTCCTGTCGAACAAGGTCGAGTGGGCAATCAGCCGACTCAGCAACTACCGGACCGTCGACACCCGGCATGACAAGAGGGCCTGCGTGTTCCGCGGCACCGTCGCCACGGCGGCGATCAGTTCATGGCTGCGGTCATGATCCGCCCGGGGTCATGAGAGGTCGATGACGATCTTGCCGCGCACATGTCGACCAGCCTGGATCTCGACCGCGTGGCGGATCTGTTCGACCGGGAAGGTCTCCGCGACAGGCACGTGGAGTTGGCCCGTCGCGACCAGGCGGGCGATCTCTTCGAGGGCGCCGGAGGCCGCGTTCGCGCCGTTGGCCGCCGCCACGCCGTCGACCTGCGCGGCGATGGTACAGATGCGGTCGTCCGGGACGCCCAGCTCCCGTGCGGCGTGCACTGTCTCCACCCCGTGCAGGTCCATGGCGGCGGTGACACCGCCGGGCGCGAGGGCTCGGACCCGGTCGGCCAGGCCATCGCCGTAGGCGACCGGCTCGGCTCCGAGCGCGCGCAGGTAGTCGGCCGATGACGCCGACCCCGTCCCGATCACGCGCGCTCCCGCGATCCGGGCCAGCTGGACGGCGAACACCCCGACCCCGCCGCCCGCGCCGCCGATCAGCACGGTGTCGTCCGGACCGAGGACGACCGCGGCGAGGGCGGCGGATGCCGTGCGGCCCGCGATCGTCAGGGTGGCGGCGATGCGGTCGTCGACACCGTCAGGCGTGTGGTGGGCCTCGTTCGCCGCGCTCTCCCCGCCCGGGTCGACCACCACGAAGTCGGCCACCGCACGGGACAGGGCACCTCCGAACACCCGGTCGCCGGGCGCGAAGCCGCTCACCCCGTCGCCGACCTGGTCGATCACTCCCGCGTAGTCGGTCCCGAACCCGGCGGGCAGGGTCAGTCCGAACCGGGCGGCAACGTCCTCGTCGGCGGTCATGAACCAGTCCATCGGATTCAGGCCGGCCGCGGCGACCCGCACACGGACCTGTCCCGGGCCGGCCTGCGGCGCGGGCACCTCGCGGACGGCCAGAACGTCGGGACCGCCGAACGAGTCGAGGCGGACCGCCCTGCCCTGACCCGCCGGCGGCTGACTGCTCCGTTCCTCCATGTACGTGTCTCTCCTCAGGCTCTGCGAACGCACCGAAACGGACTATGCTCCGTTTACATGGATGACCGTAACACAAACGGAGCGCGATCCGCTTTGGCTGCGTCGGAGATACGCGCGCCCAGGGCGGACGCGGCCCGCAACCACGACCAGTTGCTGGCGGTGGCGACCCGCGTATTCGCGTCGGCCGACACCGAACCGTCCATGCGCGCGATCGCCCGCGAGGCCGGGGTCGGCATCGCCACGCTCTACCGGCACTTCCCGACCCGTGAGTCACTGGTCGACGCGGTCTACCGGGACCAGGTCGTACGCCTGACGACCGGCGCCCGCGAGCTGCTCGGCCAGATGACCCCGGCTGCGGCGCTGCGACGCTGGATGGACCTGTTCGGGGACTGGATCGCGACCAAGAACGGCATGCTCGACACCCTCCTGGCGATGATCGAAGCGGGCGAGATCGCCCACGCGCAGACTCGCACCGAGCTGCTGACGGCCATCACCACGCTCCTCGACGCCGGCCGCACGGCCGGTGACCTCCGCTCCGACGTCACGGCCGAGGACATCGCCGCCTCCCTCATCGGCATCTTCACCGTGGCGCCCCGGCCCGAGCGCGAAGCTCAGGCCGGCCGCCTGCTGAACCTCCTGACGGACGGTCTCCGGCTCACGGCTCGGCCGGCCTGAGCCGCCATCGCAGCGACACGGGTACACAGTCCTCCCAGGTCGTCGGGCCGGCGGGCGGTTCATCGGGACGGCTTCCCACGGCACGGAGCGACAGACCGCTACCCGGCTGGCCCACCCGCACGCGGCCGGGGCCCGACAGAGAAGAGGGACCCCGGCCGGCGAGCCCGACGGCCATGCCCACCCGCTCGTGCTCCTCACGCACCACCACATCCGCGACAGAGCCCAGAAACCGGACCAGAACCCGCTCTCCCTTCGGTCGCCGATGAGTTTCGGTGTGCCGCACGGTCCAAGTCGGCACACCGAACAATCGCCCCACCGAACAAAGGGAGAACCCGATGGACACGACGCGCTTGCGTCCGACGACTCACATCGCCCGTCGCATGTTCGAGCTCCTGGAGCCGATCTGCATGGTCACCTTCGCCGCCGACGAGTGCAACGAGGAGCTGGCCGCACTCGGCCACCGCACCTACTGGGACGGCTACTTCGCCAGCCGCGCGGCACCACTGGGACGGGTGCCGGCCCACGTCGTGCACGCGGCCTTCTACAACTTCGCCGACGGAGAAGCCGCACGGCACATCCCCAGCGCCTGGGAAACGATCCCGCCCGAGGCCTCCGTCGCCGCGCGGGAGCGGGGCAGCGCTGCCTCCCTGCGGCGCATCCTCGGCGAGGAACTGGCCGGCTCCCCGGGCCTGGTCCGTGCCGCGGACCTGACCACCAAGGCCGCGACGAGCGCCCCCACCGAGGGCCGGGTGATGTACGCCGGCATGCGCACCCTCGACATTCCCGGCGACCCCGTCGCCCGGCTGTGGCATTCCGCGACCATGCTGCGCGAACACCGCGGCGACGGACACATCGCCGCTCTCCTCGGCGCGCACATCGGCGGCACGGAAGCCCACGTGCTCTCCGCTCTGGAACAGAACATCCACCCCCCGGAGTCGTTCGGACGCATCCATCACCTGCCCAAGGAACGCCTGGCCGCGGTCATGGACGGCATGCGCGAACGCGGACTCATCGACGCCGACGGCCACTTCACCGACACCGGCCGCGCGACCAAACAACGCGTCGAGACCGTCACCGACGAACTCGCCGCCCCGCCCTACGACGCCCTGTCCCCCACCGAGCTCGACGAACTGATCACCGAACTCCGGCCCATCACCGCCACCCTGACGGCCACGGACTCGCAGTGACACGCAGAAGCCGACAGCGGCCCGGACCGCATCAACGTAGATGCCCTCCCGGAACTGCTGGAGGTACATAAGGAAGTTGGGGTCCTGGCCCAACCCGATGTACATCGGGCCCACCCACTCGTACCGGCCTTCCCACCACGCCCGGCAGCGCGCCAGGGTCAGCGCCGTGCCGCGCGGTGCGGGTGGCGCAGTTGGGACATGTCGCAGTCGCGACATCGTGCGCTCGTGACATGGTCATCCGCTCGGCCGATTCTTTCGAACAGCGCGTGATCGCGCGTTGCACGAAAGGTGTGTGGCTGATGGCATGGATCCGTCTGACGGCGGCGATATCAACGGCATTGGTGCTGACCACGGGAGGCCTGTCGTCCGCCTCCGTGCGGGCGTCCTCCTCCGGTACGGCCACGACGGAGGGCGTCGCCGAGTCGGCGTCCACCGTACGGCTGGTGACCGGTGACCGGGTCACGGTGACCCCGGGCGACGGCGGTCGGCGCACCGCCTCGGTGGTACCCGGGCCCGGCCGCCGGGGCATCGTCTTCCGCACGTACGAGCAGGACGACGGCACGATGACCGTACTCCCGTCCGACGCCGCGGAGTTGGTGGCCGCCGGGACGCTGGACCGGCGCCTGTTCGACGTCACCGCCCTCATCGCCCAGGGATACGACGAGGCCGGTACCTCGGCGCTCCCGCTCATCGTCTCCCCGGAGCCGGGCGGTGCGGCAGCCGGGACGGTGTCCAGCCGCAAGGCCGCGGCAACGACCGCGGACCGGCTCTCCGCTTTCAACACGGCATCCGTGCCCGAGCGCCGCCTGGAGAGCATCGACGCGACGGCCCTGCGCGTGGACGACGACGATCTCGGCGCGTTCTGGAAGGCCCTGCGCCCCGTGGGTACGGCCCGGCTCGCCCAGATCCCCCGGGTGTGGCTCGACGGGCGGGTGGCACCGGCGCTGGACCGCAGCACGGCGCAGATCGGCGCACCCAGCGCCTGGAAGGCCGGTTTCGAGGGGCAGGGCGTCAAGGTGGCCGTCCTGGACACCGGTGTGGACGCCGGCCACCCGGACCTGACGGGCCGGATCGCCGAGTCCAGGGACTTCTCGGACAGCGGCAACGTGACCGACCACTTCGGGCACGGCACCCACGTCGCGTCGATCGTCGGCGGCAGCGGAGCGGCGTCCGGCGGCAGCCGGCGCGGGGTCGCGCCGCGGGCGGACCTGCTGATCGGCAAGGTGCTGGGCGACGACGGGTACGGCTCCGAGTCGCAGGTCATCGCCGGCATGGAGTGGGCGGCCACCGAGCACGCCAAGGTCGTCAACATGAGCCTGGGTTCGGACGCGCCCACGGACGGCACCGATCCGATGAGCCAGGCCGTCGACACCCTGTCCGCCTCCGGGCAGACGCTGTTCGTCGTCGCGGCGGGCAACGCAGGGGACCAGGGCGCGTCGACCATCGGCTCCCCGGGTGCGGCCGACGCCGCGCTCACCGTGGGTGCCGTCGACCGGGACGATTCCCTGGCGCCCTTCTCCAGCCGCGGCCCGCGGCCGGGTGACCAGGCCGTGAAGCCGGACGTGACCGCGCCCGGTGTCGGCATCGTCGCCGCCCGCGCCTCGGGGACGGCCATGGGCACCCCGGTGGACACCTACTACACGGCCGCGTCCGGTACGTCGATGGCGACACCGCACGTCGCCGGTGCCGCCGCCCTCCTGGCCCAGAAACACCCCGAGTGGAGCGGTCCGCAGCTCAAGGACGCGCTCATCAGCACCGCCCACCTCGTGTCCGGGACCAAGGTGACCGAACAGGGCGGCGGGCGCATCGACATCGGCGCGGCCATGGGGGCCCTGACCGCCACCGGCTCCGTCACCCTGCCCCCGCTCCAGACCGCCGACGCGGGTGGACCGCGGCGGGTGGCTACCTTGCACTACGCCAACGAGAGCGACCACCAGCTCGACCTCAAGCTGTCCGCCTCACTGTCTCGTGACAACGGTGTCACCCTCGCCGACGGGGTGATCGCCCTGGGCTCCGGCACCCTCCGTCTCACCCCCGGGGCCTCGGTCGACGTCCCGGTCCTCGCGGACGGCGCGCACGCCGCGCGCGGCTCCTACTACGGCTACGTCACCGCGACCGGACCGGACGGCACCGCACTCGCCCACACCACGCTCTCCCTCATCGTCCACGCACCCCTGCACCGGATGACCGTGATCGCCAAGGACCGCGACGGCAAGGTGATCCAGCAGGCCGCCCCGACGATCTGGGGTGCCGACGGCTTCGCCCAGTACACCAGCCTCGACCCGGCCGTCGCCGTCGTCGAGGAGGGCACCTACCAGGTCAGCTTCGGCACCCTGGACAACGCGGCCGACGGCCAGGAACTGCGCGAGGTGATCAACCCTCAGGTGCGGGTCACCAAGGACTCGACCGTCATCCTGGACGCCTCGAAGGTGACGGAAGTGAAGATCCGTACCCCGCGCCCTTCCGAACAGCGTGGAATCCTCAGCTATCAGACATACCGCCAGATCGAAGGGAACGGTCTCATCCAGGGGGTCATGTACTTCGACCTCGCCAAGCGGATCTACGTCAGCCCCACCGCGCAGGTCACGGACGGCACCTTCGAGTTCGCCTCCCGCTGGCAGCTGACGGCCCCGCAACTGGCCGCCACACCACAGGGCAGTTCGCGGCCCTTCACCCCCTACTACCTGCCGACGTCACCGGTGTTCGACGACAAGGGCACCCGGCTGACCGCCGTGGACGCCGGCACAGGCACCGCCGCCGAACTCAAGGCCGCCCACGTACGCGGCAGACTCGCCGTGATCCGCTACGACTTCGGTGACGACACCGCCCTCGCGCGGGCCGCCGCCGACGCCGGAGCCAAGGCCCTGATGTTCGTCGTGCCGAAGGACTTCTACCCGTGGACCCGCTGGAGCCCGGACGGAACACGCCTCGCCCTGCCCGTCATGCGCGCGGGCAACGCCGAGGGCACCGCGCTCCTGAAGCGGAGCGCGCGGACCGCCACCCAGGTCCGATTCACCGGCACGGTGCGCAGCCCCTACCTCTACGACGTCATGCAGGTGTCCCGTCAGCGCGTCCCGCAGCACCTCGTGCACACCGTCTCCGGAGACGAGAGCGCGGTCGTCCATGCCACCTACGCGCGCACCGGTGCCTCCGACTGGGCCAGTGAACAGCGCTTCGCCTGGCGGCCCTACCAGGACACCGCGTGGAACCAGTACACGCGCAACGTACCCGTGGGCCGGGAGCGCGTCGAGTACGTGACGGCCGGCGACACCCTCTGGAACCACGTCGTCCACCACGACACCATCCTGGACCAGGACTTTCCGCTCCAGGTCGGCATGCGGGAGGCCACCCACACCTACCGGGCCGGACAGCAGGCCACGGAGCGCTGGTTCACCGCCCCGGTCCGCCCCGCCCTCCCGCACGGCGTCGCCGACTGGCCCGCCTCCACCAGGTACGGCAACACCCTCTCCCTGTACGTGCCCGACTTCACCGACGCCGCGGGCCACTGGTCCTTCGCGGAGAGCGACAGCCTCGGCGGTATCGGAACCCGCGCGTCCGGTACGGGCGACACGGCCGTCGCCGACCTCTACCGGGACGGGAAGCGGGTCGCCCACTCCGACACCGGCGCGTGGGGCACGTACGAGGTGCCGACGGGGCGGGCGGGCTACCGCCTGGACCTGACGACGGGACGCGACTCGGACGACTGGCGCTTCGGCACCCGCACCGAGACGTCGTGGTCCTTCGCCTCGGACACCACCGCGAGCCCCGCACTGCTTCCGCTGCTCCAGGTGGACTACTCGGTTCCCGTGGACGCGGAGAACGCCGTGGGCCCGCAGCACACCCACACGCTCGGCTTCGGCGTCCGCATGCCCGACGGCCTGCCCGCCCCGCACGGCACGAAGCTCAAAGTGGAGACCTCCTACGACGACGGCAGGACCTGGGTGACGGCCCGTACCTCCTCAACTCCCGGAAAGGGAACGGGCGGACGCTTCACGGCGACCCTCGAACGGCCGTCCGGGGCCCGAGGCGACGCCTATGTCACACTGCGGGTCACAGCGACGGACGACGCCGGGCACAGCGTCCGGCAGACGATCGACCGCGCCTTCCTCCACAGGGGCTCCGCCACACGGCACTGACCCGGTGGGACAGCGGACCGGAAAGCGGCGGCCGTCGGTGCGC
Organism: Streptomyces sp. NBC_01261; assembly: GCF_036226385.1. NCBI lineage: Bacteria > Bacillati > Actinomycetota > Actinomycetes > Kitasatosporales > Streptomycetaceae > Streptomyces > Streptomyces sp. NBC_01261. The sequence continues at coordinate 11,121,476 of NZ_CP108463.1, read as the reverse complement.
ACGGCACCGGTGGCCGCCGCCGCACGAGGTACGGAAGGGGACCCGGCGATGCTGGAGGCGGCAGGGCTGACGGTCGTCGAGGAGACGGTGTACCGCCTCCTGGTCGGAGCGGTCACGGCGTCGGCACACGAGCTGGCGGAACAGAGCGAACTGCCGCGCGCCACGCTGGAAGCGGTACTGGCAGGCCTCACCGGCAAGGGCCTCGCCAGCCCCACCGACCATGTGCCGCCCCAGTACTCCGCCGTGCCACCGGACGTGGCGCTGCTGCCCCGGCTGCAACGTCGTACCGACGAACTGGACAAGGCCCGCGGCACGGTCACCGATCTGCTCGACCTGTACCGCAGCACCCGGCGCCGCCAGGACGCCGGCCAGCTGATCGAGGTGATCACGGGCGCCGAGTCGCTGCGGCAGCACCTCCGGCAGATGCAGGACAACGCCGACCACGAGATGCTCTGGTTCTGCAAGGCCCAGTACGTCGCGATGCCGTCGGGCAGCAACCGCGCGGAGTACGACGCCCTGGCCCGCGGGGTGCGCTACCGCGTCCTGTACGAGCAGGCGTTCTTCGACGACGACCACGCCGTGGACAACGTTATCGAAGGGGTGCAGGCCGGGGAGATCGCCCGCAGCGTGCCCCATCTGCCGTTACGCCTGGCCGTCGCCGACCGTGCCATCGCCATCTGTCCGCTGGTGCCCGGCGGCCCCCAGGGTTCCCCCGGCGAGCCCACCGCGGCCCTGGTCCGCGAGAGCAGTCTCCTTGAGGCGCTCACCTCGCTCTTCGAACGCTACTGGGAGACAGCGGTCCCCCTGGACGTCAGCGCGGCGGGCACCCTCGCGGACGGCGCCGACGCACCGGCGGGCGACCCGCTCTCCGGCACCGACCGCCGCATCCTCTCCCTGCTGGTGGCGGGAATAGCGGACAAGGCCATCGCCAGTCAGATGGGGCTCAGCCGGCGCACCATCCAGCGTCACATCCAGCGGATGATGACCCTCGCCGGCGCCACGACCCGCATGCAACTCGCCTGGCAGGCGGCCCGCCGCGGCTGGCTCTGAACGGCCACGGCGGCGGCGCCCTGGGGACCGCGCGCCGTCCCTGCCCCTGGCCGAACACAAACTGACAGAAGCTGATGGCGAGCGAGACCTGCCATTCCCGAGAAGCGCGCGGAAGGAGGCCGAGGACACGCGGTCGTTGGCGACGTAGGCACCGAGATCGTTGACCTGACCGGTGCGCTTTCCCGTGGTGGTCGACCTCCTTGCCCCACGGACCGCACCTTGTCGATCATTTTGCGGGCTCCCACCGGCGTCCGGCCCCGTCGATGACCTTCCGACCGATAGACCTATGGGGTGCGTGAACCTGCCGTCTGACATGGCCTAGACTCGCCGCCCGGATGCGGGAGGAGTGGGCAGTGAGCGCAGCACCCATACGGTTCGGCATCGTGGGAAGCGGCTGGCGGGCCGAGTTCTTCGTACGGCTGGCACGGGCACTGCCCGAACGACTCGCGGTCGTCGGCGTGGTGACCCGCTCCGCCGACCGCGCCGCCCGCGTGGCGGCGGAATGGGGGGTGCCGGCTTTCCGTACCGTCGACGAACTGTGCGCCGCCGCACCGGAGTTCGTGATCCCCTCGGTGCCGTGGGAGGTCTCGCCGCAGGTCGTACAGGAACTCGTCGAGCGCGGGACACCGGTGCTCGCCGAGACCCCGCCCGCACCCGACGTGCAGCGACTCGGCCGGCTGTGGGACGCCGTGGGCGCCGCGAAACGTCCAGGGGGCGGCGCCCTCGTCCAGGTCGCGGAGCAGTACACCCTCATGCCGGGCCACTCCGCCCGCCTCGCCCTCGTACGGCGAGGCGTGATCGGGGAGGTCAGCTCCGTACAGGTGTCCTCGACGCACATGTACCACGCGATGTCGCTGATCCGGCACACGCTGGGCGTCGGTTTCGGACCCGCGACCGTCACCGCGCGGGCCTTCACCGCTCCGCTGGCCGACCCGCTGACGCCGGCCGGGTGGACGGACGACCTGACTCCGAAGGACGCCGTCACCACCCTCGCCCTGCTCGACTTCGGCACGGCCCGTACAGCGCTCTACGACTTCACGGACAACCAGTGGTGGAACCCGCTGCGCGCCCGCCGGATCGTGGTCCGGGGCTCGCTCGGCGAGATCGTCGACGACACGGTGGTACGGATGGCCGACCCGCGCACACCGGTGGAGTCCGCGCTGACGCGGCGCCGTACCGGCACCGACCTCAACCTGGAGGGGTCCGAGATCCACCACATCTCCTTCGACGGCGACGTGGTGTGGCGCAACGAGTACGTGGGCGCGAGCCTGTCCGAGGACGACCTCGCCGTCGTGGACCTGCTGTGCCGGACAGGCGCGTGGGTACGCGACACCGGCCCGGAACCGTACCCGCTGGCCGACGGCTGCCAGGATCACCTGCTGGCGCTGGCCTGCGAGGAATCGGCCCGCACCGGGACGCCCGTGACAACCACGGTGCAGCCGTGGGCGGCCGGCTGACCCCGCAGCGCACACCGCCGAGGAATCCGTACACAAGCCACGCCCGGCGTTCCGGACCATCGCCTCGTCGCGGCCGGTGCACAGGTTGAACGACCGCCCTTCCCCGTCCCCTGCGAGGCGCCCCGCTGGGGACGCGCGTCCATCGGCGTCGCTGCCCAGCAGCAGGCACGGGGGCGATTCGCCGAGGCCGACGCCCCTGAAGACGACCCTGAGACTCGCTCGATCGGGTGCGCCGACGACAGCAGCGCAACCAGGGCCGGCATCACCGGCCCCCACCACTCCCCCGAGGGCGCCACGGCAGCGGGTTCACCGTCCTCGTCCGAGGGAACCTGTTCGACTTCGCGCCCATGGAGATGCGGGAGCGACTGAGTCAGCGCTCTCTCGGGCCGCCACCAGACCCGGGGCCCCCAGAGGGGCAGTGATCGTCCTGGGGATGCGATGCCCGGGAAAGCCGCTGAGAATGAACGGGTGAGTGGCACTGATGCGGCGCAGGGCGCAGCCGCTGAACCGGCGCCCAGGACCCCGAACCAGACGCTGACCCTCGCGGCCATGCTCTTCGCGGTGTCGATGACGTTCATCGATCAGACGATCGTCTCCATCGCGGCTCCGGACATCGTCAACGAGCTGGGCCTGACCGCCTCGGGCATGCAGTGGGTGGTGAACGCCTATCTGCTGTCGCTGGCGGCGTTCTTCGCCCTCGGCGGTCGGCTGGCGGATCTCTTCGGGCCACGCCGGGTCGTCATCGTCGGCACCCTCGTCTTCGTCATCTCCTCCGTGCTCTGCGGCTGCGTCCCCAAAGGGGACTTCGCCCAGACCTGGCTGATCATCTTCCGGGGGACGCAGGGCCTGGGAGCGGCGCTCCTGTTCCCGGCGGCCCTGGCCGTGGTGGTGGCCGTGTTCCCGGTGGAGCGGCGCGGCCGGGCCCTGGCGTTGTTCTTCGGCCTGTCCGGGGCGCTGACGGCCATCGGACCGCTGCTGGGCGGCTGGCTCACGGCCTGGACCTGGCGGGCGATCTTCTGGGTGAACGTGCCCGTCGCCGTCGTGGCCCTCGTCCTGACGATGATGGCGCGCGTCCAGGACCGACGGCGCGAGGAGTCGCTGGACGTCGTCGGTGCCGTCCTCATCGCGGTCGGCATGGGCGTCAGCGTGCTCGGTTTCCAGCAGGCCGCGTCCTGGGGCTGGGACAGCGCGGCGACCTGGGCCTGCATCGTGGGCGGTCTGGCGGTGCTCGTGCTGTTCTGGCGCTACGAACGGGGCAGGCGGCACCCGCTGGTCAACTTGGCGGTGTTCCGTGACAGAGCGTTCACCGTGGACGTGCTGGTCCTGTTCTTCGCCATGCTGGCCTTCGTCCCGGTGTTCTTCTTCGCCTCGGTCTACGCCCAGGTCTCGCTCAGCGCCTCCCCCGACCAGGCCGCGTTGTATCTGCTGTACTTCTTCGCCGGCTTCGCGATCGCCTCCCAGTGGGGCGGGCGCATGCTGGACAAACAGGGAGCCCGGGGGCCGATGAGAATCGGCACCGCCCTGGGCGCCGCCGGATTCGCCCTGTGGGCCAACAAGCTGACCGACCTGTCCATGCACGATCAGTGGCCCTACGTGGCCCTCGCCGGCGCCGGCATCGGCTTCATCCTGGCGCCCGCCTCCACGGATGCCGTCAACCGGGCGATCGGGGCCTCCTACGGCGAGGTCACCGGCATCACGCAGACCGTGCGCAACTACGCGGCGAGTGTGGGCCTGGCCGTCCTCGGGACGATCCTCACCCACCAGATGACCCAGAACGTCGTGTCGACGCTCACCTCCCGCGGGGTGTCGTCGGGCACCGCGAACGGCGTGGCGAAGGACATCGCCGAGGCGGTCACGGGCAACGGAGACGCCCGCCAGCCCACCGGCAGCGGTCCTGCCGCGAGTGCCACGCGTGACGCCATGTCGAGCGTGCGGATGGACTTCGCCGAGGCCAACCAGTGGGTCCTCTACGGCATGGCCATCGCGCTCGGCATCGGATACCTCGTCGCCCTGCGCCACCCCGGGGGCAAGGGCACCCCGGCGGTCACGGACGGCGAGACCGAGGCGACCCCGACCGCTCCGGCGTCCCCGTCCGAGCGCGGGCACCGCACGCGCACCTGACACGTCGGGAGGGCCAGGTGGTGGGCCCGGCGCAGTGCCTGGGGCGGGTGCCCCGGTCCAGGTGTCGATCGCGGGCGTCCGGCCGGTTCACCGACCACCTCAGCCTCCTCATCACCAGCACCGCACTGAGTGGGAGCTGGAAACGACATCGGGGGTGGGCTGTGGCGGTGGAGGCGGGGACCGTGCCGGTGGCCGGGTAGCTGACCTCACCGTTGATCAGCGGGTTCGCGGCCCATCAGGGTCTGGCGGCCGACAGCATGTTGCGGCTGTGGAGGTGCCGCAACTTCCCTGCGCGGCAGGGCGGATGCGGAGCTCATCCTCGCCAAGGCCGGGCGGGCGAAGCAAACAGCTCTGCCCGCAGCCCACTTGACACGCCGGAGAGGGATGCCGAGATCCGCCGTGCGGGAGGCGCGCGATAGTGTGTTCAAGTCTCGAACACCTCTTCGCATGTTCTGTACTGGCGATGTCTGGGATGTGTCGCCCGTCCGAGCCGCCCTGCGCACGACCTCTGAAAGTTGAGTTGATGAACGTGTCGACCGGCGGCAGACGGCCATGGAGCCGGACCTACTTAGCCGCCCTCGTCTGTGCGATCACCCTGTTACCCACCCCCGGTTACGCGGCGCCGACAGAACCCGCCCCACAGGACGACAAGTCGATCGAAGACATCCGTGCCGAGCTGAACGGCCTGTACCGCGAGGCGGAAATAGCCACCGAGGCGTACAACACGGCGGACGTGAAGGCGGTCAAGCAGAAGAAGCGGCTGGCCTCGCTGCGCGAGGACCTGGCGCGGACCGAGGGCCGGGTGCGCGACCTGCGCGATCTCGCGGGCGCAGCCGCCCGCACTCAGTACCGCGGTGGTGAACTCGCTTCCACCGGCATCCAGTTGCTGCTGGGTGAACACCCGGACCAGGCTCTGGACGAGGCGTCCCAGGCACGCCAGGCCTTGCGGAGCCTGGTCACCGTGTCCGACAGCCAGAAGAGCGCCCGCGACCAGGTGGGCCGGCAGACAGATGCGGCCGCGAAGAAGCTGCGCGAGCTGAGGAGCAGCCGTGCGGCCAAGGCCGCGGCGAAGCAGAGGATCGAAGGGAAGATCGCCCGGGCCGAGCAGATCGAGGACGGGCTGCGACAGGACCAGACGCGCAAACTCGCCCAGCTGGACACTGCCGAGGCGCAGAAGGCCAAGTCCCGGTGGACCGGCTCGGATTCCGGCGGTGGCGCGAAGGCGACCGGTGCGGCGGAGAGGGCCGTCGACTTCGCGATGGCGCAGATGGGCAAGCCGTACGTGTGGGGAGCGGTCGGCCCTTCGTCGTACGACTGCTCGGGGCTCACGTCCAGCGCGTGGGCGGCGGCCGGGCACCCCATCCCCCGTACGTCGCAGGCGCAATGGCAGGGGCTGCGGCACGTCGGCCTGGCGTCCGCGCGACCCGGGGACCTGATCATCTACTTCAACGACGCCACCCACGTGGGCCTGTACATCGGCCAGGGGCGGATCGTGCACGCACCGAGGCCGGGACGTTCGGTCACGGTGGCGCCGGCCGCCTCCATGCCCGTCCTCGGCGTGGTCCGACCCGGAGCCTGAGCGGATGAACCAGTCACCGACCCCCCGCGACGACGCGAAGCTGCCGGTACTCAGCGCGCCACCGCTGATCCGGCTCGACGCCTTCGTGGCCGAGGACGGCTCGACGGTGGTCAACGGCCATCTGCTGGAGATGGGCGGCGTGCAGCAGCCCAACGAGGCCATCCTCGACGCCATCGCCATGTTCGCCCGCACGCTGGGTGCCCCGGTGGCGGCCACCGTCATCGACCGTACGGTGATGCAGGTGGCCCGCCTGCGGGTGCACCCCGACGGGTCGAGCCGCACGATCGCCGAGGACGAGGACCTGCCGCCGGGACGCGAGCGTACGACCGCGGAGGAGGCGGCCTTCCCACCGCTCGCCCGGGTCGAGCGGATCATCCGGCACGCCCAGCGCGAGGAACTGCACGCCGCGTTCGTCCTTGCCAGCGCGCTACGGGAACACCTCACCCTGCGCAGGGGCGCGGAGGACGAACTCGCCCTGGAAGCACGGGCGATCGAGGCGTACCTCGCCTTCCGACGGGGTGACTACACACTCGCCACCGTCCTCGCGCTGACCGTGGCGCGCATCCGCTGCCGTACGGACCTCGCCCGGGCGGCGCCGGAGGTGGCCCGCGCCACCGCGGCGTGGCAGCGGCTGCTGGACGAGAGCCAAGTGGCCACCCGGGGACAGGAGTTGCTGCACATGTGGGAGCGCCTGTCCGAGGAGGGCGTACCGCTGGAGCCGGCTCACCAGGCCATGGCCCGCGCCGTCCGCAACCGCCTGGAACAACACGCCCTGGAACGACGCGGCCCGGCGCTGCCGGCCCTCCCCCCAGGACAGGAACCGATCGCTCCCGAGGACAAGCCCCTCAAGCCCACCCGCCGCGGACTGCGACGTTTCACCCGCCGGGCCGGACGGCCCACGCAACCGTCGTCGTAGGTCGGCTGTCGCGATCGGTCTGGTCCTGAGCCCCGGGGGCATCGGCGTGGGGGAGAACGTCGGCCCGCGCCGCCCAGTTCCCCCGGCCCGTTCCCGGTGACGCGGCACCCCCGCTTCAGGCCGGTGGCAGCAACGTGCCCGCCGGCAGCGCGAGTTCGGTTTCCGTGACCGTACGGACCAGGTCGCCGATCGGTGCCAGGCGTTGCTGGAGGCTGGTGTTGATGTACGCGCTGGTGCCGTCGACGGCGACGAGAATGCGTACGGCGGCGGCCCAGGGATCCGCGCAGGTGAACAGCTTTGCCCGCACCCCCTCGTTGATCAGTTCCTCGATCCGCTTGCACCACAGCAGTTCCTGTCGGACGACCTGGTCGTGGAGGACGGGGCGGTAGCGGGCGAGGTGGCGGGCGTTGAGCCACAGGCGGCTTATGTCGTCGAAGGTGTCACCGGACGTCAGGGCGAGGAAGCGGCGCAGGGCTCCCAGCACGTCCGTACCGCCGTGTGCCTGGAGGTCGGGCGGGAGCAGTGCGTCGAGTTCGCTGGTGGTGGCGTCGGTGAAGGCCTCGGTCACGAGCTCTTCCGCGACGGGGAAGTAGTGGCTGACGAGTCCGGGACGCACGCCGAGTTCGTCGGCGACCCGGCGCAGGGTGATGCACTCCAGTCCTTCGGTCAGCCCGAGCCGTGCCGCCGTGGCGACGATCTCGCCGCGTCGCTCGGCGGGTGCTTTGCGTACTCGCTTGGCCGTGGCTCTTGACGTCATGGGGCGGATGTTATTGAGTGTGCAGACAATAAGCAATTGTTCATGCGACCAATAAGGCGCGTGCGCCCTCGCCGAGCCGGGCCGTCGCCCCGGCCGAGCCGCCGCCAACGCCCGGCCACAGCCCGCGCCCCACCTCCCCCGGCGCCGGACAGGCCCGCACGACCGTCAGGAGAAACCCGTGGACGACGTCCCCAACGACGCCGGTGAACTGGCCGAATACGGCTACAAGCAGGAGCTGAGACGCAGCCTGTCCGCCTGGTCCGTGTTCGCCATCGGCTTCGCCACCATCTCGCCCGTCGTCGGCATCTACGCCGTCGTCCAGCTCGGGTTCATGTTCTCCGGGCCCGCGTGGATCTGGGCCGTCGTGGTGGCCTTCCTCGGGCAGCTGCTGGTGGCGTCCGTCTACGCCGAACTGTCGTCCCAGTTCCCCGTCACGGGCGGGGTCTACCAGTGGGTGCGACGGCTCGCCGGGCCGCGCCAGGGCTGGCTGGTGGGATGGCTCTACCTCGCCTCGGCCGTCGCCTCCCTGACCACCGTGGCCTACCTCGGCGCCGCCTGGCTGTACATGCTCTTCAGCGACGGCACGATGTCGGCCGCCACCCATGTACTGCTCGGCGTGGTCTTCGTCGCCGTCGCACTCGGCATCAACCTGCTCGGCGTCAACCCCGTCAAGCGCTTCCTGGACGCGGGCATCATCGCCGAGTCGGTCGCCTCCATCGCGGTCAGCCTCGTCCTGCTGGTCTTCGCGCGGCACAACGGCTTCGGCATCCTCTTCGACACCCTGAACTCCGGCGCGGCCTCCGGCGACTCGGTCACCGCGGGGTTCCTGACCTGCCTGGCGGTCGCGGGCTGGGCCTTCCTGGGCTTCGACGCCACCACACAGGTCGCCGAGGAGACCGAGCAGCCACGGCGCAGCGTGCCCAGGGCCCTGATGCGGGCCTACCTGTTCGTCGCCTTCACCGTCCTGCTCACCGGCGTGGCCGTCACCCTGGCCCTGGAACAGCCCGAGCGAGCCGTCTCCGGGGAGATCGCCGACCCCGTCTTCACCGCTGTGACGAGCGGCCTGGGCGGCTGGGCCGAGAAGCCCTTCATCCTTGTCGTCCTGGTGGCCTTCTTCGCCTGCGCCGTCTCGATCCAGACGTACATCGGACGGGCCGTGTACGCCTTCGCCCGAGACCGGCAACTGCCCTTCTCCGCCGCCCTCGCCACCGTCGGCCCCCGCCAGATTCCCTGGGTCTCGCTGGTCGTGACAGCCGTGCTCGCGGCGCTCGGACTGCTGCTCGGCCTGAACGGCAACGCGGCCGCCACCCTGATCTCCTTCGGCTCCGGCGGCTTCTACTTCATCTTCCTCGCCGTCGCCGTCGTGGCCCTCACCGCCCGCCTCACCGGCCGCTGGCAGCCGTCCGCGGGCCAACTGCGCCTCGGTAGAACCGGGTTGGCCGTCAACGTGCTCGCCGTGGTCTGGCTGCTGTTCGAGTCCGTCAACATCGCGTGGCCCCGTACCGAACTCGCTCCGGTCGGCGGCAGCTGGATCCAGGTGTGGGCCGTCGTCCTCGTCTTCTCCGCGCTGTTCGTGATCGGCCTCGGTTACGTCGCCCTCGCCAAGCCCCACACCAAACTCGCCCCGAGCCCGGCCCCCGAAAAGATGGAAACGGTCTGATGTCCCCCCAGTTCGCCCCCGCGATCGTCTTCGACCCCGCCACCGGCCTCACCGAGCGCGAGGTCGCGCTGCGGCCGGCCGGACCGGGCGAGGTGGAGATCGACGTGCGCGCCGCCGGCGTGTGCCACTCGGACCTGCACATCCTGACCGGCGACTGGCCCAGCGACCGTCCCCTCGTGCTCGGCCACGAAGCGGCCGGCGTGGTCACCGCCGTCGGCCCCGGCGTCACCACCGTCCGGCCCGGCGACCACGTCGTGCTGTCCTGGTTCGCCCCCTGCCGACGCTGCCGCAAGTGCGTGGCCGGCCAGGCCTGGCTGTGCACCGGTACGACCGCCGTCGCCAACACGCTGCCCGACGGCAGCACCCCCTTCACCGACACCGACGGCACGGAGGTGTGGCCCTACCTCGGGCTCGGGGCCTTCACCAGCCGTCTGGTCGTACCGGAGTCCGCCGCGGTGAAGGTCTCCGAGGAACTGCCCTTCGAGGTCGGCGCGCTACTCGGCTGCTCCATCACCACCGGCGTCGGCGCCGTCGTCAACACCGCCGGTGTGCGCCCCGGCGAGTCCGCCGTCGTCATCGGCACCGGCGGGGTCGGCCTGTCCGTGGTCATGGGGCTGCGCCTGGTGGGCGCCGACCCGATCGTCGCCGTCGACCTCTCGCCCGAACGCCTCGACGTGGCAAGGCAGTTCGGGGCCACCCACACCCTCGACGGCGCGAACACCGACGTCGCCCGCTGGTGCCAGGAACAACTCGGAGGAGTCGACTACGCCTTCGAGGCCATCGGCAGCCCCAAGGTGATCGAGACACTGCCCGCCATGCTCACCTCGGGCGGCGCCGCCGTACTGGTCGGCATGACCCCCACCGGTGCCACCGGCGCCTTCGACCTCTTCGACCTCGCCGACCAGGGCAAACGAATCCTCGGCTGCAACTACGGCTCCAGCGTGGGAGAGACGGACATCCCCAGACTCGCTCGCCTCTACCTCTCCGGCCGACTGCCTGTCGACGAACTGATCGGCACCGTCAGGCCGCTCACCGAAGCCGCCGCGGCCTTCGACGACCTCCGCAACAACACCGGAGTCCGCACGATCCTGCGGCCCTGACCCGCCCTCCCCCACCGTTCCCACCTCCGCGCAGCGGCCGAACCGCCCCTGCACGTAAGCCTTTTGGAGAGCAGATGTACGCCGTCACCGACCCGGCCACCGGACAGGTCACCGAGGTCTACCCGACCGCCACCGCCGCGGACATCGCCGCCGCGCTCGACACCGCGCACGCCGCCACCGCCTGGGGCCGCACCAGTTCCGTCGCCGACCGCGCTGCCCTGCTGCGGCGACTCGGCGACCTGCACGGCACACACCGTGCCGAACTCGCCGCGACCATCGTGCGGGAGATGGGCAAGCCGCTCGAAGAGGCCGAGGGCGAGGTCGACTTCAGCGCCGACATCTACCGCTACTACGCCGACCACGCGCAGGGATTCCTCGCCGACGAACCGCTCGACGTCACCTCCGGACCCGGCACCGCCCTCATCCGCCGCAGCCCCGTGGGCGTCCTCCTCGGCATCATGCCGTGGAACTTCCCGACCTATCAGGTCGCCCGGTTCGCCGCCCCCAACCTCGCCGCGGGCAACACCGTCCTGCTCAAACACGCCCCGCAGTGCCCCGCCACCGCCGCCCTGCTGGAACGCCTCTTCCACGAGGCGGGCTTCCCCGCCGGCGCGTACGTCAACATCTACGCCACCAACGACCAGATCGCCGACGTGATCGCCGACCCGCGCGTCCAGGGCGTGTCCCTCACCGGGTCGGAGCGCGCCGGTGCGGCCGTCGCGGAGATCGCCGGACGCCACCTGAAGAAGGTCGTCCTCGAACTGGGCGGCTCCGACCCGTTCGTCGTGCTGTCCGCCGACGACCTCGACTCGGTCGTGGAGGCCGCCGTCGCGGCCCGGCTCGACAACACCGGGCAGGCCTGCAACGCCGCCAAGCGCTTCATCGTCCATACGACCCTGCACGACGCGTTCGTGGAGAAGTTCACCGCGCGGCTGCTCGCCGCCCAGACAGGTGCCCCGCTGTCGTCGGAGGCCGCCGCCGAGACCCTGGGCCGCCAGGTCGACGAAGCCGTCGCCCAGGGCGCCACCCTGCACACCGAGGGCCGCCGCGAGGGCGCCCGCTTCCCGGCCGGCGTGCTCACCGGGCTCACCACCGACCTGCCGGCCGCACGCCAGGAACTCTTCGGCCCCGTCGCCATGGTCTTCCCCGCCACCGACGAGGACGACGCCGTCCGCATCGCCAACGACACGCCGTACGGCCTGGGCTCCTACGTCTTCACCACCGACGCCGACCAGGCCCGGCGTGTCGCCGACCGTATCGAGGCCGGCATGGTCTTCATCAACGGCGTCGGCGCGGAAGGCGCCGAGCTCCCCTTCGGCGGCATCAAGCGCTCCGGCTTCGGCCGCGAGTTGGGCCGGCCGGGCATCGAGGAGTTCGTCAACAAGAAGCTCATCCGCACCGTCGCCTGAGCGCAACGGGCCGGCGGTTGCCACCCATGCCTCCGTGTCGCGTCCGGTTCAGCCGCAACGAGGCCCACTGCCAGTGGTGTCGGTGCGACTGACACTCCATCACCATCCGCCCGGCTCGTTCACCGGATCATGGCGACCCGTCCTGCCTGGCCATGGTCCGGCGCACAGCCTTGACGGTGTTGGTCTGGTCCAATAACGTCTGCCCCGCACAGAACCCCACACGGCTCAACACCACCAATCGTCACCTGTGTTGACGAGAGCCCGCTCGCGTGCTGCGGGCCCGCCTGTCGACGGCTGTCCAGGTGCCGGCCCTGCCCCGTTCGTCGCCCTCCAGATCCAGTTCGCTCCTCGGAGGTAAGACTTATGCAATCGCTCTCTGCAAGGTCACGGCGCGGCGGATGGAAGAGAGCTCTGACTCTGATTCCCGTCGTCGTGGCGACCGTGGCGGCCACCGTGACCGCGACGGCGCCGGCCGCTCAGGCGGCGGTGCCCCCCACGCCGTCGGGTTTCACACTCACGTGGAGCGACGACTTCAACGGCGCGTCCGGCACCGGCATCGACCAGGGCCTGTGGAAGTACGACACCGGACCGGGCAGCAATTTCGGCACCGGTGAGATCGAGACCATGACCAGCAGTACCTCGAACGTCTACCACGACGGTCAGAGCCACCTGGTGCTCCAGGCCCTGCACTCGGGTTCCGACGCGCGCAGCGGATGGACCTCCGGCCGCGTGGAGACCCAGTCGGCTGGCTTCGGCGCCCCGGCCGGCGGCGTCGTGCGTATCGAGTCCGTCCTCCAGCAGCCCAACGTCACCACCGCCAACGGCGCGGGTTACTGGCCGGCGTTCTGGATGCTCGGTGCGCCGCTGCGTGACGGTGTGACCTGGCCGAAGTCCGGCGAGGTCGACATCATGGAGGACATCAACGGCCGCAGTTCCGACTTCAGCACCCTGCACTGCGGGGTGAACCCGGGCGGACCGTGCAACGAGTCGACCGGTATCGGCTCGGGTGAACGCGCCTGTTCCGGCTGCCAGACCGGTTTCCACGACTACGCGGCGGAGATCGACCGCTCGGTCTCGCCGGAACAGATCAGGTTCTACCTCGACGGCAACAACTTCTTCACCGTCAACGCGAACCAGGTGGACGCGACGACCTGGGCCGACGCGGTCGACCATCCCTTCTTCATCATCTACGACCTGGCGATCGGCGGCGGCTTCCCGGACGCCTTCGGCGGCGGTCCGAACGCGGCCACGGTCTCCGGCGGAAAACTGGTCGTCGACTCGGTGGCCGTCTACAACAAGGCGCCCGGCACCGGAGGCGGCGGCGGTTCGGCGACCGGCCAGACGATCACCGGTCCCGGCGGCAAGTGCGTGGACGTATCGGGTGACGACACCGGCGGCGACGGCACCGCCGTACAACTGTGGGACTGCCAGTCGGCGGCCAAGGACCAGCACTGGACCTGGAGCGGCCAGACCCTGCAGACCCTCGGCAAGTGCCTGGACATCGCCGGCGGGAACAGCGCCGCGGGTACGAAGTTGCAGCTCGCCACGTGCAACAGCGGCGGCTACCAGAACTGGGTGCGGCAGCCCGACGGCTCGCTCCGCAATCCGACCAGCGGCCGGTGCGTCGACTCGCCGTCGGGTGCCACCGCGAACGGAACCCGCCTCCAGATCTGGGACTGCAACGGTGCCGACGCCCAGAAGTTCGCCATCGGCACCCCGATCTACGGACCGGGCGGCAAGTGCGTGGACGTGGCGGGTGACGACACCGGCGGTGACGGTACGGCCGTACAACTGTGGGACTGCCAGCAGTCCACCTCCCTCGACCAGAAGTGGACCTGGAGCGGCCAGACCCTGCGCACGCTGGGTAAGTGCCTGGACATCGCGGGCGGCGTGAACGCGAACGGGACACAGCTCCAGCTCGCCACGTGCAACGGTGGCGGCTACCAGAACTGGGTGGTCAACGCCGACGGCTCGATGTCCAACCCGACCACCGGCCGCTGCGTCGACTCACCGTCGGGTGCCACCGCCAACGGAACCCGCCTCCAGATCTGGGACTGCAACAGCTCCGGCGCCCAGAAATTCTCCCTGGCCTGACATACTCCGCATCCCCTGGGGGGAGGGAATTCCCTCTCTCCAGGGTTGTCTGCCGGACGGACATGGCGGTGACAACGAAGGCGTCTGTTGCACGGACGGCGCACTGCGGGCCCTCTCCTGGGCCCACTGGCCGGGCAACGTCCGTCCGCGAACACCCACGACGAGCCGTCGGCCACGGATCTCCGGAAGGCGAATCGGGCGAGGGGCCGGCGGGCGCGAAGAACCGCCGTTCCGCAGAGCGTCATGATGTGGGCGGAAGCCTCGCCACCGCGGAGACGCCCATCCACTCCCTTCGGCTTCGCGCCGAGCCGCCGGCTTCAGCGGCGCGTACGGCAGCCGGGGTCTGCGGAGCGGGGCCGTGCCCACGCACGCGCCGTGCGCCGCGCCCTGCTCTCCCCCCGCCACGGCGGGCCGGGAGGCCTTCTGGACCGCGGTCCAGACCATCGTCGAGCACGCCGGGCAGCACCTGGAATGATCTCCGCGAATCGACGGTCACCGGCGGTGTGGCTCCAGCGGCCGAGCACGTTCGGGTCCCGGCGCTTGAGCCGGAACTCGCAAAACCTCAGCCCTCGTTGAGTTGACTTCCAGCACCCTCCGCCACATCAGCCGACACGAAACGAAGCAATGGGCAACCACACAAAAAGCCAAGGATGATCACGGCTGATCAATCGATCATCAAATCAAGAGATGTCACGCTTAACGTTGAATCACATGGAAATATCACGCGGCACCAGTAACAATCGCGAAGAGGAGCACACCTGGTGATAACGCGTGAAGCACAACTCTCCGTGGTACTCCCCATCCCGCCGCGCCGCTGGATTGCTGCCGGGCTGAGCGCCGCAGTCGTGGCCACGCTGGCCGGCGGTCTGCTGGCAGGCAGTCCCTCGGAAGACTCCGCGAAGGCGACCGGCATCATCGCGGCCCGCCAGTTCGCGGCGAACCCACAAGAACTCACCCCTGCGGAGTCGGCGGAGTGGGAGCGCCTGACGGCAACTCCGGAAAGCCGGACACACCTCATTTCCGAAGTCCAGGAAGCCTTCGCCGGTGTAGCCACGGTCCGCACGGACATGCCGGAACAGAACACCGACACCGTCGTCTCCTCAACATCCACCGGCAAAGGGCACGTTGTCCAAGCACTGGCGACGGGTGTGACCGGAGACCACTTCTGGATTATCGCTTCGTACAGTGACGTCGCCAGGGGATTGATCGCAGGCGCTGTGCGCGCCTGTTCCCTCAAGGTCCCGGCCTGGCTCTGCACCAACGCGGGCAACCTGCTGACTTCTTGGAGCCGGGGCTGGGGATCCGCGTCGAACCACGGAATCTGGGCCGCCGTCTATTGGAGGCCCGCACACGTCACCGGTGGCCGCTGGTAAGTCGGCCGGGGCAATCTGATTCGGAGGACAAGCAGCCCGTCCCAGCCTCAACAGGGCTGGGACGGGCTGCTTGTCGTAGGGCCCGATATCGGTGGCACCGAGAGAGCCCGTCCTCCTGTCCCTCGTGCCCGGCGTGATCAGTGGTCGTGGAGGAGGGCGACCGCTTCGGCGAGGTCGGTGTGTGCGGGTTCGAAGGTTCGCGCCGCGACGAGGAACATCGACCGATCGGTGAGGGCGCGGGCGAGGCGGGCGTTGTCGTGGGGCAGGCGGCGGGCGAGCGTCACGGCGTTGTCGAAATACGGGGTGAACCGCTCCTTGAACAGGTAGGGGTGGCCACCGTCGCGGACGACCGCGCGGACGCTGATCCTGCGCTGGACGTCGGCCAGCTCGGGCAGCCGGCCGGCCTCGCGCAGTCTCGTCGCCTCCGCTTCGAGGTCCGGCAGCATGCCGTGAAACCTGTCCCGCACGTCGCGTGACCATCCGCGTTCCGTGCCGAACGGCGGCATCGGGAACTCGGGGCTCGCGGCGGGTTCGGCCGCCCGCCCCGACAGGACGAAGAGCGTGCTCCACCAGGAGAGGATGCAACTCCAGTTCTCGGGCTCGCCCGTGGTCGCGAGTTCCTCCAGAACGCCCAGGGCCTCCCGACGGGCGCCGGTGCCACTCGCCCCGTCCCCGGCGGTGTCCCGCATCCGGGAGAAGTGGACCAGCTCCCAGGTGAATATCGCCAGAGAGGTGCGCCGTTCGGCTGTCCCGTGCCGGGATTCCTCAAGGAGCTCATGGAAGACGGCCGACGCGGCGTCGTGCAGCCCGGCGCCCTCCAGGTTCGCCGCCCACCGCACCCTGTCCCAGAAGGAGTGCTCCGATCCCCCGTTCCGGGCGGACTCCTCGTCGAGCTCGGCGGCCTCCTTGAAGCGTCCCTCCTCGGCCAGAACGCTCGCCAGGCGTTCGCTTCCACCGGCTTCGGCCAACTCCTCACAGACAACGCGCCCTTCCGCCCTGCGCCCGACGGCGAACAGGGAAGCCTGGTAGGCGTCCAGGGCCCGGCGCAACCGCTCGGTTCGGTTCGGCGCGTCGGCCTCCATCCTGCGAGCGGCCCGGGATGCCTCCTCGGCCAGCACGAGGTCCGTCTTCGGATCCCGGCTCTGGTAGTACAGCGCGAGCACGGCATCGACCAGCTTCGGCATGTACACCTTCGGACTCACCTCGGCCAGAACCCGGCACGCACCGGCCAGTTCGGCGTGACTCGGCCGGCCGGACCCCAGCAACAGCACACGGGCCGCAAGCACCGCGTCGTGATCGATCGTCACCATTCCCCCTTGTCCCCGGATGACGCACAAAGGAGATTCTGAGAGACGAGGAACGGACCGGACAAGCCTCGCGAACTGTGCGTTCCGTCCTACGAAAAACGGCGCTGACCTGTCATGATGGACATGCGTTCACCCTGAAGCCACGAACGGGGAACAGCATCGGACACTTCCCCCACCGCACGCACCGCATCGGTTCGGTCCGGACAGGGTCTCCCCCACCTGCTCTTCCGTTCGGCATCGACCGGACCGGTCCGTTCGACAGTGAACTGCCTTGCCGTCAAGGCGAGTCGGAGGTGCTCAGCGCCATGAGGCAGTCGGAGACCGCATCCGTCATGGCATCCCGGGCCGGGCCCAGATAACGGCGCGGATCGACCACTTCCGGGTCCTGGGCCAGGGTGGTCCGAACGGCCCGGGTGAAGGAGACGTTGAGCAGCGTCCCGATGTTGACCTTCGTCATGCCGTGCTTCACGGCGGCCCGCAGCGCCGTGTGCGGTACGCCCGAGGAGCCGTGCAGAACCAGCGGTACGGGCACCTCGTCGCTGATCCGTGCGATCAGTTGCAGGTCGAGCGCCGCGGTCCGGGAGACCATCGCGTGGCTGCTGCCCACGGCGACGGCCAGGGCGTCGACGCCGGTCTCGGCGACGAACCGGGCCGCGTCCGCGGGGTCGGTGCGCACCCCTGGGGTGTGCGCCGAGCCCTTGCCTCCGATCTCGCCCAACTCCGCCTCCACGAACAGGCCCTGGCCGTGTGCCCAACGGGCAGCCTCGCGGGTCGCGGCGATGTTCTCCTCGTCCGGCAGCCTGGAGGCGTCGAACATCACCGAACTGGCCCCGCACTCGGCGGTGCGGTGCAGCAGGGCGATGTCCTCGACATGGTCGAGGTGCAGGGCGAGCCGCGTGTCGCCGCTGCGCGCGGTGGCGGTCGTGGCGGCGGCGAGGGGCATGACGTCGCCCCCGTGGTGGCGCACGGCGTTCTGGCTGATCTGAACGATCACCGGCCGGCCGGTGCGCCGCGCGGCCTCGGCGACGGCCTGTACGTGTTCCAAGGTGATGACGTTGAAGGCGGCTATCCCAAAACCCGACGCATGGGCCTCGGCGATCAGGTCCGCGCTGCGGCAGAGCATGACGTCCTTTCGGAGTGATCAGAGGGAGGGATCCCGGACGGCCGCGCGGGACCGTTGTGCACAGGGCGTGCCGTCAGGAGGCGGGGCGGTCCAGGATCACGGAGCGCGTCAGGGCACGTGGGCGGTCGGGGTCCAGTCCCTTGCGGACGGCGGCTGCCTCGGCGAGCCGCTGTACACGCACCAGGTCGGCCTGCGGGTCCTCGGGGTGGTCCACGAACAGCGCGCCGGTGGGCTCTGCGTCCCCTCGCAGCCCGGCCGTGTCCGGGCCGAAGTGCCACACCAGCCGGCCGGGAGCGGCGATGGCGATCGGGCCGTGCCGGTATTCCAGGGACGGGTAGGACTCCGTCCAGCTCTGGGTGGCCTCGCGCATCTTCAGGGATGCCTCACGTGCGATGCCGTGCGCCCAGCCGCGGCCGAGGAAGGTGATCTGCTCCGCGGTCACCCACTCCTCGGGCAGCGGCGCGTCGAGTGCCGTGCGCG
Organism: Streptomyces sp. NBC_01261; assembly: GCF_036226385.1. NCBI lineage: Bacteria > Bacillati > Actinomycetota > Actinomycetes > Kitasatosporales > Streptomycetaceae > Streptomyces > Streptomyces sp. NBC_01261. The sequence goes on along the minus strand of NZ_CP108463.1, from coordinate 11,103,050 downwards.
CGGCCTCCGCCAGCGGTTCCACCGGCTCGCCGAGTCCGGCGCGCAGGGCGGTGAGCGCGGTGGTCGCGAAGACGGTCTGCACGACGGACTTCTCATCGGCGAAGGACAGGTCGAGGACGTGGTCGGCGACGTCGACGATCGGTGTGGAGGTGTCGGCTGTCAGGGCGAGCGCGGGGTAGCGGCCGCGCCGCCGGTCGAGCAGTTCCAGGATCTCGGTGGTGGTGCCGGACCGGGAGATCGCCACCAGCCGGTCGTAGGTGCGCTCGTGGGGGAACTCGGAGGCCGCGAAGTGGTCCGTCTCGCCCAGGCCGCGGCTCTCGCGCAGGGCGGCGTAGGCCTCGGCCATGAACCAGGAGGTGCCGCAGCCGACGACGGCGACCCGCTCGCCCGGCCGGGGCAGCAGATCCGCGGACCCGGCCGCCGCGGCCCCGGCCTTGAGCCAGGCCTGGGGCTGGCGGGCGATCTCCTCGCCTATGAACGACATGCTGGTGCTCCTCGGTGTGCGCAAGGGCGCTTCGACGCCCTTGGGTGGGCGGGGGTGGATGGCTGGATCGGGAGGGCGGGTCAGGGGGTCCGGGCGGCCGGGCCGCGTGAACCGGGCTGGTGGCGCGCGAAGTAGTCGGCGAGGTCCGGGGCGAGGGCGGGCACGTGGACGGGGGTGCCGCCCGAGCGCAGGGAGACGGTGGCCGCGATGCCCGTGGCGACGGCTTCCCGGGCGGCGACGGGCGAGGTGTCGGTGGCGTCGCCGTGTCCGACGAAGCGCAGGAACTCGTCGACGAGGGCCTGGTCCGCGCCGCCGTGGGCGGCGTCCGCGCTCTCCGTGTTCTCGGCCCCGAGGGTGAGGTCGGCCTCGGGCCGGTATCCGGAGCGGCGCCGGTTCCAGACCTTGACGACCGGCGGGTCTCCCTCGATGCCGTCGCCGAGGTTCTCGATGCGGCCCTCGTCGCCGATGACGGTGTAGTTGCGCCAGTAGTCGGGGGTGAAGTGGCACTGCTGGTAGCTGGTGAGGACGCCGTTGTCGAGGCGGGTCAGCACCATGCTGATGTCCTCGACGTCGACGACCGGGTTGAGGTCACGCAGTTCGGACGGCGGCCAGACACCCTCGTCGAACCAGTCCTGCACCCGCCTGGAACCCTGAGGTGCGGAGCGCCGGTGCGTGTCGGCACCGTAGACGGCCAGGTCGCCCAGCGCGGTGACGGTACGGGCGCTGCCGCCGGCCAACCAGTGGATCGCGTCCAGGTCGTGGGCGCCCTTCTGAAGCAACAAGCCGGTGGTCCGGGCCCGTTCGGCGTGCCAGTCCTTGAAGTAGTAGTCGCCGCCGTGGCCGACGAAGTGCCGGCACCACACGGCCCGTACGGTCCCGATGACGCCCTCGGTCACGAGACGGCGCATGGTGCGCAGGACCGGCAGGTGCCGCAGGTTGTGGCCGACGTAGAGACGGGTGCGGGTGCGGGCGGCGGTGGCCAGCACCCGGTCGCAGTCGTCGAGGGCGATGGCAAGCGGCTTCTCGGCGAACACGGCGACGCCCGCTTCGAGGAAGAACAGCGCGGGTGCGGTGTGCAGGTCGTCGGGGGTCAGGACGAAGACGGCGTCGAGGTCGTCCGCGAGCATGTCCTCGTAGCGCTCGTGGAGCCGAACGCCGGGGCCGAACAGCGTGCGGGCGTCGGCGCGTCCCCGCTCGGCCGGGTCGGCACAGGAGACCACCCGGGCCGTTCCGGGCCGGTCGGCCAGGGTGGCCAGTCCGGCGCGCTGGCCGACGCCGACCACTCCCAGGCGTAGTTCGGGCGGCGGCTGGTCGGTCATGCGGGTTCCCTTCGTCTTCGTCGCGGCGGGGAAGAAGTCGCTCGGCGCCGCGACGGCGCGGCGGCCGGAGGGCCGTGGGTTGTCGGTCCCGGGCGGTGGCCTGACGTCATGGCAGGTCTTCGGACTGGACCTGCTCCGGGTTCCGCCGTGACGCCCATGACAATAGATGCTCGAAACTGCTCTATCAATGCTTCTATCGAGCAACTTCAAGCATTCTGGCTAGGATTCCGGCCACACACCCAGGGAGCAGCAGTGATTCTCACCGTCACCCTCAACGCCGCCCTCGACATCACCCACCGCGTCGACCGGCTCCGTCCGCACGCGAGCAACCGCGTCTCCTCCGTCACCCAGCGGGCCGGCGGAAAGGGGGTCAACGTGGCCCGGGTCCTGCGCGCCCTCGGCGAGCGGACGGCCGTCACCGGACTCGCCGGGGGCCCGACCGGCGCCGCCGTGCGTGCCGACCTCGCCGCTGCCGGTATCGCCGACCGCCTCGTCCCGATCGACGGGGAAAGCCGCCGTACCGTCGCGGTCGTCGACGACCGGGACACCACGATCCTGCTGGAGCCCGGACCGTGGGTGACCCCTGCCGAGTGGACGCGGTTCACCCTCCGGTACCGCGAACTGTTGGGCGTCGCACGGGCCGTCGTCCTCTCCGGCAGCCTGCCGCCGGGCGTACCCGCGGACGCCTACGCCGCGCTCGTCGCCCTGGCCCGCGCCGCGGGCGTGCCCGCCCTCCTGGACGCGGACGGCGAGGCCCTGCTGGCGGCGCTCGCCGAGGGTCCCGACGTCGTCAAGCCGAACATCCACGAACTCGCCGCGGCCACCGGCGGCGACGACCCGGCGGTGGGCGCGGCCATTCTGACCGCCGCGGGCGCCCGGGCGGTGGTCGTCTCACTCGGCCCCGACGGGCTGTTCGCCCACACCCCGGACGGTGTGTGGCGGGCCCGCCCGCCCGCTCCCGTCGCGGGCAACCCCACGGGCGCGGGGGACGCGGCGGTCGCCGCTCTCGCCCTCGGACTGACCGCCGAACTCCCCTGGCCAGAGCGGCTCGTGGAGGCCGTCGCGCTGTCGGCCGCCGCCGTGGCCGCGCCCCTCGCCGGGGACTTCGACCCCTCGGTCCGCCGCGCCCTGCTCGGCACGGTGACCGTCAACTCGGTTTCTCCATCCGGCATTTGACGCCTCGGCACATCTCGCCCCACGGGACCCGACGCGCTCGTTGACATCCGCTCCGGCGATCGCTTTACTCCCGGACTACGCAGGAGCCCCGCTCCGCGTCAGAGGTACGCCCAGCCGGTATGCAGGCCCCGCGCCGCGAGTCCGGCCCAAGTCGCCAGGACGCCCCACGCGTCCGAGGCGGGGACGTGCCCTCCTCCCATGGAGCTCGATACATGAGCCACCTGATGAGCACCACTCCCCGAAAGGTCGTCGGCACAGCCGTCGGCGTCGCCGCCCTGGCGGGCGCGCTGCTCGTGCAGGCGAACACGTCGCAGGCCGCGGCCGTGACCCTGCCCCCCACCCACGTCGGCTTCGACTATCAGATCGGAGGCGCCTACACCCCGCCGTCCGGCGTCAAGATCGTCACCCGCGACCACGACGCCACCCCGGCGGCCGGGCTGTACAACATCTGCTACGTGAACGCCTTCCAGGCCCAGCCCGGCGCCGAGGGCGACTGGGCCTCGGACCTGCTGCTGCGCGACTCCGCGGGCAAGGTCGTCTACGACGAGAACTGGGGCGAGGCGCTCCTCGACGTCGGCACCGACGCCAAGCGCAAGCGGATCGCCGACAAGATCGGGGCCCTGATCGACAGCTGCCACACGAAGGGCTTCCAAGCCGTCGAGCCGGACAACTACGACAGCTACACGCGCTCGGGAAACCGCCTGACCGCGAACAACGCCCAGGCGTTCATCAAGCTGCTGTCCGCCCGCGCCCACACCGACGGGCTGGCCATCGCCCAGAAGAACACCTCCGAGCTGGCCGCGAACCGCACGGCCAACGGTCTGGACTTCGCCGTGGCGGAGGAGTGCGGCGCGTACGACGAGTGCGGCGACTACACCAGCGCCTTCGGCGCCAACGTCATCGTGATCGAGTACACCGACTCCGGGCGTTCGAAGGCGTGCCGGTCGTGGGGCAGCACGCTGAGCATCGTCCAGCGTGACGTCGACGTCTCCCCCGCCGGCAGCAGCGGGTACGTCCGCAAGACCTGCTGACCGGACCCTCCGGGATCCGACAACGGTCCGTGGCGGCTCGCGCGAGCCGCCACGGACCGCTTCACGAGGCCCGGATCTCCTCTCGGACACTCTCTCCGCAATGCTCAATGATGCGTGTTTCGCGGGAGTTTCACGCAACTCCGAGCACCTGAACTCTTGACAGGCGCCGGTGCCCGTCGTTTAAATCCTGGCCAACGCCGCACACGCAGGACGCGGCGACAGAGGTACGCCCAGCCGGTAGCTGACCACGCGCCAGAAGCCCGGACTGAGTCGCCAGGAGCCCTCGGGCATCCGAGGCGGGGACGTGCCCACCACGCTCTGGAGCGCGGCGATGAACCGAACCCGCGTGCCCCGCCGCGGCCGGCCGGGCACCGCCGAAGCTCCGGCAACCACGAGACCCGCGGCGTTACGACCGCCTTCCCGGCCTCGGAACTGAGCAACTCCACCGGGCCTCGGGGACCGACCGGCCCACCCTTCTCCCAGCCGCGCCGGGACCCGGAACGCGGCCACCACGGCGCACGCCGTTCTCCTCCCTCTGCACACATCGCCTGTCCCACAGCTCCCACCGGAGGTATCCATGCAAGCGGTCCCCCGCAGCGCGCGGCCCGCCCGCCGCGACGTGCTGCGCACCGGCGCCGGCCTGGCCACGGCGGTGGCCGCGGGCACGGCGGCCACCGGCTGCGCGGCGGGCCGCGACGACGGCGTCGCCGCCGACGGCACCGTGACGATCGAGATGTGGCACGGCCAGACCGACACCGGCAAGAAGGTCCTGGAGTCCCTGGTCGCCTCCTTCACAAGCAGCCATCCCCACATCCACGTCCAACTCGGCGGCGGCGTACTCGCCGACGCGATGCTCCAGAAGGTGACGGCCGCCCTGGCCGCTGGCTCCTACCCCGACATCGCCTACGTCTTCGGCTCCGACCTGGCCAGCGTCGCCCGCAGTCCCCAGGCCGTCGACCTCACCGACATGGTCAACAGCTCCCCCACCCCCTGGACCAGCTACTGGGTACCCGCCCGCAAGGCCGTCACCGTCAACGGCCGGGTGCGCGCCGCGCCCGCCGTACTGGACTCCCTCGCCGTCGTCTGCAACAAGAAGCTCTTCCGCGAGGCCGGCCTGCCCCTGCCCGAGGCGGGCTGGCGGTGGGACGACTTCGTCGCCACCGCCAAGGCACTCACCGACACCGGCGGCGGACGCTTCGGCACCGGCTGGCCGGGCGTCGGCGACGAGGACACCGTCTGGCGGCTGTGGCCCCTGATCTGGGACCTCGGCGGCGACGTCGTCGCCGCCGACGGCAAGCACATCGGCTTCGGCGACGCCGGCACCCGGGCCCTGGAGGTGGTCGCCCGACTCGCCCGCGACAAGAGCGTCTACGTCGACCCGAAGCCCGGCAGCGAGCAGATGTACCAGGTCTTCATGTCTAACCGCATGGCCATGGCCGTCACCGGACCCTGGCAGCTCCCCGACATCCAGCAGGCGAAGGTCGACTACCACGTCGTCCCGCTGCCCACTTTCTCCGGCCGCCCGATGACCATCAGCGGCCCCGACACCTGGACGGTCTTCGACAACGGCGAAGCCCGCGGGAAGGCCGCCAAGACGTTCCTCAGCTGGCTCATGCAGCCCGCCCAGGACGTCCGCTGGGACATCCGCGCGGGCAGCCTGCCGCTCAGCCACGCCACGCGCGACCTGACCGAATGGCAGCACAAGGAGCGCACCACCGAAGGCCTGGAGGTCTTCACCAAGGCCCTCGACTCCGCCCGCGTGCGCCCTGTGCACGCCGCCTACCCGCAGATCTCCCAGGCCCTCGGACAGGCCGTCGTCGCCGTACTGCTCGGCCGGAGCAGCCCCGCCCAGGCCATGCGCGCCTGCGCCGACGACGCCAACGCCGCACTGCTCATCCCGCGTTGAGGAGCCCCGACATGTCGCGACTGCCCACCCCGATCACCGTGTCCCGGCCCCCGGACAACCGCCGTGCCCTGCGCCGCAGACGCGCCGGCGAGGCCGCCATGGCCTGGTCGTTCGTCTCACCGGCCATCCTCATCATCCTCGGGCTGAGCGTCGTACCGATCATCTGGTCGCTGCTGCTGTCCTTCCAGGCCGACGACCTGGTCACCCCCAGCCGGTGGGTCGGCCTGGACAACTACCGCGCCCTCGCCCAGGACCCGCACTTCAGCCAGGCCCTGCGCAACACCCTGCTCTACACCGCGCTGTACGTGCCGGCGTCCATGGTGATCGGCCTCGCCCTGGCCCTCGCCCTCAACCGGCGCATCCGCTTCGTGGGCCTCTACCGCACCCTGTTCTTCGTCCCGTTCGTGGTCTCCGCGACCGCGCAGGGCGTGCTGTTCTCCTTCATCCTCGACCCCGAGTTCGGCGCCGCCAACGCCGTGCTCCACCGCTTCGGCATCCCCTCCCAGGGCTTCCTCAGCGACCCCTCCCAGGCGCTGCCCGTGCTGGTCGCCGTCAGCCTGTGGAGCGGAACCGGATTCTGCCTGGTCATCTATCTCGCCGCCCTCCAGGACGTGCCCGTCTCGCTGATCGAGGCGGCCCGCCTGGACGGCGCCGACCGCCGCCGCCTGCTGCGCCACATCACCCTTCCCGCACTGCGGCCCGTGACGGTGTTCCTCCTGCTGTGGCAGACCATCCAGTCCCTCCAGACGTTCGACCTCGTCTACGTCACCACCAAGGGCGGCCCGCTCGGATCCACCACGGTGATCGTCTACTTCATCTGGGAACAGGCCTTCAAGAACGCCACCGCCGGTTACGGAGCCGCCTCCGCCTACGTCCTGGCCGTCGCCCTCGGCGTGATCGGCCTGATCTTCCAGGTCGCCCGCCGCCGCCTCCAGGGAGCCTCCGCATGACCGCCCTCGACGCCCCGCCCGAGACCGCGCACACGACGCCGTCCGCCGCCCGCCCCGACTCCCGGCCCCGCCGGACCCGGCTGCCGTTCAGCCCCTGGCACCTGCTGCTCGCCCCGTCCGCCCTGCTCTTCGCGGTGCCGCTGATCTGGCTGGCCCTCAGCTCGGTGATGAGCAACGCCGAGATCAACCGCTTCCCACCCGCCCTGTGGCCCTCCCATCTCGACCTGGGCGGCTACCGCTACGTGCTGGGCAACGCCATGTTCCCGCGCTGGTTCGCCAACTCCCTCATCGTCAGCCTGGTCACCGTCACCGCCAACCTGGTGCTCGGCACCCTCGGCGGCTACGCCTTCGCCCGGATGCGGTTCGCCGGCTCCAGGCTGCTGCTGGGTCTGATGCTGGCGACGATGGCGATCCCGTTCCAGCTGACCATGATCCCCACCTTTCTGGTGATGAAGCAGCTCGGCCTCATCGACACCCTCGGCGCGCTGATCGTGCCGTCCCTGGTCACCCCGTTCTCGGTGTTCCTGCTCCGCCAGTTCTTCCTCTCGCTGCCCCGCGAGCTGGAGGAGGCTGCCTGGATCGACGGCTGTTCGCGGCTGCGCGTGCTGTGGCGGATCGTGCTGCCGCTGTCCCGGCCCGCCCTCAGCACCGTCGCCGTCCTCACCTTTCTGAGCACCTGGAACGACCTCACCTGGCCCCTGATCGCCATCAATCACGACACCCAGTACACGCTCCAGCTCGGGCTGACGACCTTCCAGGGACAGCACCACACCCAGTGGGCCGCCGTGATGGCCGGGAACGTCATCACCGTGCTGCCCGTCCTGCTCGCCTTCCTCGGCGCACAGAAGGCGTTCATCCAGTCCATCACCTCCACCGGGCTCAAGGGCTGAGCCCGCGGGCCACCCCGGCACACACCACTCAGGCAGGAACCTCCGCAATGCCGCACGCCTTCGACCTGCTCGTCATCGGCGACGCCAACCCGGACGTCGTCATCGGCCCCCTCGACACCCCGCTCGCCTTCGGCCAGCGTGAACAGCTGGTGTCCTCCGGCACCCTCACGGTTGGGGGCTCCGGCGCGATCGTCGCCTGCGGTGCCGCACGGCTCGGCCTGCGCGTCGCGTTCGCCGGCCGGGTGGGCGACGACGACGCGGGCCGATACATGCGCGACCGTCTCGACGCCCACGGCGTCGACACCGAGGCGCTGACTCTGGACCCCCAACGGCCCACCCCGCTGACCGTCGTCCTCACCCGCGGCGACGACCGGGCCATCCTCACCGCCCCCGGCACCCTGGCCGCGACCACCGCCAGCGACGTTCCGGCCGCCCTGCCGGCCGCCGCCCGGCACGTCCATTCCGCCTCCTACTTCCTCATGCCCCACCTCGCCGCCGCGCTCCCGGACCTCCTGCGCACCGCACGCCGGCACGGCGCCACCACCTCCGTGGACACCAACGACGATCCGGCGGGCCGCTGGGAACCCGCCGGACTCGCCGCCGTCCTGGCCCACACCGACTTCCTGCTGCCCAACGCCGCCGAGGCCCGCCGACTGGCCGCCCCCACCGACACCGCGGGGCCGACCGACGTCACGGACCCGGCCGAGGACGCCGCCCGGCTCGCCGCCCGGGGACCGGTCACCGTCGTCAAGAACGGCGCCGACGGCGCACTGTGCCACGACGGCGAACGCCTCCTCACCACCCGGGGCATACGGGTCGATCCGGTGGACGCCGTGGGCGCGGGCGACAGCTTCGACGCCGGTTTCATCGCCGGACTGCTGCACGGCATGCCGCTGCCCGACGCGCTGCGCCTCGCCGCGGTCTGCGGCGCCCTGTCCACCCGGGCCCCCGGCGGCACCGCCGCCCAGCCCACCTGGGACGAAGCCCTCACCCGCCTCCCCGAGACCGAGGAAACCACCGTATGACCACCCCGAAGATCGTCTTCGTCGGCGCCGGCAGCGTCGTCTTCACCCAGGGTCTGCTCGCGGATCTCCTCGCCTTCGACGAACTGGGATCCGCGCACATCGCGCTCCACGACATCGACACCGAACGCCTGGCCACCGCGCACGCCGCCGCCCTCCGCATCGCCGACACCCTCGGCGCCGCCCCCACGGTCACCGCCCACGCCGACCGCCGCGAAGCCCTGGCCGACGCCGACTTCGTCATCAACATCGTTCAGATCGGCATGGTGGAGGCCACCCGCACCGACTTCGAGATACCCGCGCGCTACGGACTGCGCCAGACCATCGGCGACACCCTCGGCATCGGCGGCATCTTCCGCGCCCTGCGCACCTTCCCCTTCCTCCGGGAACTGGGCCGCGACATCGCCGAACTCTGCCCGCAGGCCTGGCTGCTCAACTACACCAACCCCATGGCCATGAACGTCCAATACCTCACCGAGGCCACCGGCCTGACCCGGGTGGTGGGCCTTTGCCACTCGGTCTACTGGACGATGCGCGACCTCGCCGACCTGGTCAAAGTGCCCTACGAAGAAGTCAGTTACCACGCGGCCGGTGTCAACCACCAGGCGTGGGTACTGCGCTTCGAGCACCAGGGGCAGGACCTCTACCCGAGGCTCGACGAACTGATCGCCGGGGACGAGCAGTTGCGCCGCCGGGTCCGCGTCGACATGTACCGCAGGCTCGGCCACTACCCGACCGAGACCAGCGAGCACTCCTCCGAGTACGTCCCCTGGTACCTGCACCACACCAGCGAGATCGAGCGGCTACGGCTGCCCGTCGGCGAGTACCTCAAGATCGTCGACGAGAACACGGCCGAGTACGAGAGGACCCGCGACGCGTTGGCCGCCGGCGCCCCGATCACCGTCGAGGGCACGATGGAGTACGCGCCGCAGATCATCCACAGCATGGTCACCGGCACCCCGCGCACGATCTACGGCAACGTCCCCAACCGCGGTCTGATCGACAACCTCCCCGCGCACGGCGTGGTCGAAGTCCCGTGCTTGGTGGACTCACTGGGTGTCCAGCCCACCCGCGTGGGCGCCCTCCCGCCCCAGCTCTCGGCCCTCAACCGCACTTACCTGAGTGCGAACGACCTGGTGGTGCGGGCGGCGCTCGAAGACGACCCGCGGCACATCAGGCATGCGGCGATGACCGACCCGGCCACCGCCGCGACCCTGCCCGTCGAGGACATCTGGCGCCTGTGCGACGACATGGTCACCGCCCACGGCGACCTGCTCCAGCCGGGACTGCGCGTCCGCCTCGGCACCTGACGGGGGTGTCCGACGGGCCGACCCGCCGGACACCGCATCGGGTTCCCAGCACCGGCCGGGAAGGTGCGACCCGGCGCCTTGCCCCTCATTCCGCCGCACCCGATGGGGCCGCTAGGAATCCAGAGCACGGGCCGGACCGATGTACGGCCGGTCTCGTTCACCGACGAACCTGGCAAACATGCACGCGTGCCACACGCCCGGCCCAGCCTGGGGCCGGGCGCCTGGGCCCGGGCCTGGAGGGCTGCTGGCGGCGATCCTGGTCCGGCATGTCCCTTCCCTGTGCCGCGCCCAGCCCCCGGCGCACCCTCCAGGGACGTCGGATCAGGCGTTGTTCAGATACGCCGCCAGCTTTCCGATGAGCCGGGCGGCGTCGTCCAGCCCTCGGGCCGTTGCACCCAGGTCGCCTGCAAGCAGGGTGTGAAGTGCCGCACCGGCCTCGGGTGTTCCTGCCTGGCCCTGGCCCTGGGTCTCGGACCAGGGACCGGGAACCGACGTGCCCCGGTAGCCGACGGGGGCACCCCCGCGCGCGATCCGGTAGCCGGTGAAGTCCGCGGCGACCGGGTTCGACGCGGCGGTCGGGGCACCTGCGGTGAGGAACTGGATCCGGGAGAGCTGAGTCTGGTCGGAACCCTGGTTGCCCGTGATGTCCAGCCGGTATCGGGCATACGCGGCGGGGGAGGAAACGGAGTACTCCTTCGTCTCGTGGCGCTGCTTGAACCGTTCACCGGTGCGGGTGTCCACCGTCGTCCAGTGCCGGCCGTCGTGCGATCCCTGCAGTTGCCAGTCCTCCGGGTCGCGGTCGGGGGCGTCGTTCGCCGACGTCAGCCGGTAGAGGACGACGGCGGCAGGGGAATCGAGGGTGAAGTCCACCTCGGCGGTGTCGTCGTTCGCCAGCCACTTGCTCCGCGACCTGCTCAGCAGGTTCTCGGCGACCTCGCCCGCCAGGTCGAACTCGTCGCTCGCCTCGACACCGACGACCGAACGCGTGATGTCCTCCCATTCGGCACCGGCGTCCTCCGGTCCGGGTACGGCAGCGGGCCGGCCCAGCGTGAGGGAGACCGTGGTGCCCTGCCGGTCGGTCCAGGTCACCCGCTCCACGGGCGCCCCGCCGTCGTCGAGCAGCAGTCGCAGCTCGCCGGAGGGGGTCCAGGTGTCGTCGTGTCCCTCTTCCGTCGAGAAGCGGTGCAGCCGAGCTCCGGCCGTGCCCTCGGGGTACGTCCAGCGGTCGGCCTGCCTGCCCCGGTATTCGGCGACGGTGCCATCGGCAGACCTACGGTGGCCCAGGAACCCGGACACGTCCGCCGGCAGCCCGATGTCGGCCTCCGAACCGTCCGCCCCGCGCCAGGCCAGGTGCGCGGGCAGGGACCGCTCGCCGCAGTCGACATGGAACAGCAGGCGCGGACCGCTCTGCCAGACCGCAGTGCCCAGGGCGCGGACCTCGGTGTTGAAAGCGACGACGGACCGTCTCGCGGACCGTTCCGCCAGCGCGCGCTCAGACCGTTCCTGGTCGTGCGACGGGTCAACGGTGAAGGCCCGCAGCCGCAGCAGACCCTCCGCGCCCTCCGGGTTGCGTATCTCCAGGACGTTGTCCCCCACCGACAGGAGTTCACCGGGCACGGTCAGCACAGTGGCCTGGGGTTCGCCGGCCACCCCGACCCCCGATATCGCCAGGTCCTCCGCCAGGACCTTGCCATTGAGCAGGACGTCCACCGGGGCGCCCGCGTCCAGCGTGGTCACCCTGACGACGGCCTCCGCGCTCTCCTCCCGCTCCCCCACCGTGAAGTCCACCCTGATGTAACCACCCGCGGCCAGCGCGAGATGCGACGGAGCGACCCCGCAACGGTGGTGAACGACCACGGCATTCGACAACTGGGCCGGGTGCGTCGAGAAGTCAGCAAATACAGGATCCATGAATGTCCTTGTGTGATCCGGGGCGGACCGGTCCCACCGGCCGCGACGTGTACCGCACCACCAGGCACCCCCCAACGCCCGGGGTCCCTGAGGTGCACGCACAACGTATCCGCCGCCACTGACAACGCGTCATTCCACCCCGAACACAAGGCCGTTGACACACTCAGCCATCCAACCTCACCTCGACACAACGGAGTTGAGACTGGAAGCAGGACTGACGGTGAAGGCCGGTGCGACGACGGATCGCCGAGCAGCTGATCGAAGTCACGTACACAGCACGCCATCACTTTCCGAGAGGCGAGTCCTCTCGACGCGTATGGTCCAAACATGGACACCACTGCCCCACCCCGCGTCCTCGTCATCGGGCTTGATCCGTATCGGGTGCCCGGGCCGTGGGACCCTGCCCCAGTAGCCGAGGCGATCAAGGCGGGGCTGGCCAAGTTCGCCGAACATGGCGTGGGCGTGGAGACCTGCCTGTTCGGTCTTGACGGAAGTGACGACGTCGACGTGGTCGTCGGCAATGCCCTGCGGGCCCATCCTTGGGAGTGCGTCACCGTCGGCGGTGGTCTGCGGCACTCGGACGACCAAGTTGAGTTCCTTGAGCGCATCATCAACCTGATTCGGCGGCATGCACCCGGTGCGGCCATCGCGTTCAACAGCACCCCGGACACCACCTACGAGGCCGCTGCCCGGTGGATCGAGTGACGAGGGCACATCCACGCGGCTCGCGTGTCACCTCCTGACCCATCGTGAGGGCATTCGGCGAGCCGACCGGTCGACGGCGGCAACACAAGCCACCTCCTGATCCTCGCCTTTCCCGGCGAGCCGCCGGCCGCACTCGTAGTCGTCCACCGTCCCGCCGACGGCCGAGTCGACGTGGGCAGCGGCTCCGACCATCTCGCGATCCAGGTGGACGCCCTGGCCGCCCCCCTGGAGCAGCTGACCGACGCCGACTTGGAACTGGAGCCCGTCGAGCACCCGGGCGGCCCTCACGACCCGAAAACGTCGTGGCTCACCGCCCCCGACGGCTACCGGATCGAGACGTCACTTCCCAGCGGGCCGGGCGCGAGACGGCTCTCCATTCGCGTTCAGAGGTCTTCGCGATTACGCAGAACCTCGCGACCTCCGAAGATCCGCCAAGCCAGAGCTTCGGCGACGTCGCGTGAACCCGGGTCGTTGTTCGTGATGTCCAAGAGGTGATGGGCATCGAAGATTTGGCCGGCAGGGACGGCTCGACCGTGCGCATCGACGAGGGCGGTGTGTTCTGCGACGAGGCTGACGGCGACGACGTAAAACTGCTGGATATCTACTCGACCCTCGAACGGGTCGAAGAGCGTCTGCGTCAGGCCCTTCTGCGACCAGGCCTCCGTGACGAACCCGAATGCCTCTCCTTCGAGGCCCGTGAACTCGATGAGGACGATTGGATCGAGGGCTTCGTACGAATTCCAGCGGGCGAGTAGGCCGGTGGGCAGAGCCCGGTGGAATGCCCTCGCGTGGTCACGTAAACCGGCGCAGTCCCCAGGCGCGGTCGCACGACGTCCGGTTCATGGTCATCCGAGCCGAGGAGTACGAGACGGAGGCGGCGGGTGCGTCCCGGCGGAGGGCGACCGCTACGGTCTTCACTCCGGCCGCCCGGAGGACTTTGACAGCGAGGCCGCGCCAGTCGGCGATCACACGGGGTGCGCGGCGGACGGTACGCCCGGGACGACTTTCCGCACCTCGGGCGGGCCAAGGACCCGAGAGCACCAGCACGTCCGTGTCGGACTGCGAGCCGTCCGGAGCCGAGCCAGGACCGACGTAAAGGCCCAAGTGACCGTAGCGGTCCGTCTTTCCGACGGATGACGACACCCAACCACGCGCATACGCCGGACGCTCCACCGATTCCGGACCAACCGACAGGGCAGGAGGACCAGCCGATCGACGCACTCGCCCCGAGCCTCCCCGAGCCGTGGGCCCTCCCCCTACCCGCCATGACGGGTTGCGGCAGCCGACAAAGCAGCCGCTGCAACCCACCAACACCTCAGCAACCTCTCCGCCTACACCGTTCGCCCGGCAGACCCAGGAAATCGGGTGGTCCTGCTGGCCCGCCCCAGGCGAAGCGCGGAGATGAGGAAGAAGACCCCACCGAGGAAGGCATACCCGGCCAGGGCGCTCAACGAGGGATCGTTCTTGGCGGCCTGGGCGATGAAGGACCCACCGGCGAGAACGGAGATGGCGCCGCTGACGATCATCGGCCACTGCCCTCCCGTGGCACGACGCAGGACACCGACGAGCAGCTGAACGAGCCCCGCCGTGACGGCCCATGCACCCCAGACCCGGAGGACGGCCGGTACACCGGATGTCGCGGCGGCGGCCAGACCCGCGGCGGTGAGGATGCTGAGCGCGATGTTCACGTACAGGCCGCGTACCGGCCCGCGGTTCGCGGTGGCGGACCTGACGTCGACTACCGCACACGCCGCGTCGAACAGGGGATAGATCACCAACAAGGTTGCGTCGAGTGGCCCCAGGTCGCCGGAGGAGGCGAACAGCAGGGCGGCCCACACCGCGGCGAACGCGAAGCGCGTGAAGTACAGGCGGCGCAGCACCGCGGTGTCACTCACGACGGGGGCGGAGGCAGGGGCAGAGGCGTGGGTGGAGGTGTTCATCAGGGTCCTTTCGGCGAAGGCGGATGAAGCAGCGAACGGCGGATGGTCCACCACGAGGGAGAACGTTCGGTCTCGTGCCTCATCCAAGGGGCTCCGGCCTTCAGCTGTCAAGACCGAACGTTCTCCCTCATCGGCTGGTACGGTGACGGCATGAGCGCGAGTACAGAGGCCGGGGGCACGTCCGGGGCGCGGGAGCGGCTGCTCAACACGGCGACCCGGATCTTCTACACCGAGGGGATCCACTCCGTCGGCGTGGACCGGATCATCGCGGAGGCCCAAGTCACCCGCGCCACCCTGTACCGGCATTTCAAGGGCAAGGAGGAACTGATCGTCTCCTACCTCGAAGCGGCCGACCACGCCATCCGGGCACAGGTGGAAGCCGTCCGGGCAGAGAACCTTTCGCCGGCTGACACGGTCCGGGCCGTGAGCCGGTACATCGGCGAAGGCATCCAGTCCCCCGGTTTCCGCGGGTGCGCCTTCCTGAACGCGGCGGCCGAGTACCCCGACCCGGCACACCCCGTCCACCAGGTCGTGCTGGCCCACCGGCAGTGGTTCCTGGACACCGCCACGCAACTGCTCAAGGACGCCGGCTGCACGCCCTCCGACGCCGCGGGCCGGCACTTCGTCATGCTCCGTGACGGCGCCATGGCAGCCGGCTGCCTCTTCGATCCGTCGCTGATCTGCGAGACGTTCCTCCACGGCGTCGAAGGTCTCCTGCGCACGGCCACAGCACCGGCAACCGCCTAACACGCCCTACGAACCCTGCCCGCATGGCACCCCGGCAACGAGGACATGGCAAAGCCTTCTGCCCACCCGCCTCCCTCCCGAAGACCAGGCTGCAGCGGCGGCACGCTCCAGTCGACGGCGAACAGCGCTGGTCACTCACAAGGACGGTGACCCACGCGAGGGCTTCCCAGGGCGAGGACGAACTGGTCGAAGCGGTAGCGCGACGCTTCAGCTCAGCGGTTCGAAGAACGGGCCGGCCAGGCGCGACATTGCGGGAACACACCTTTTGATCCCAGGGTGCCGTCCCGGAAGGGGCCGACCGGATGCACTCCAGTCGACCCCTTCATCGCGGACGGACTTGCCCGCGCGCACGGCTGCCACCTCCGTGCACCGGGTTTCCCCGTCCGGCTCAGCCCTGCGCCAGCTCCGCCACGGGCTGCCATTTCTCCCACTCCACGAGGCGCTGCTCATAGTCGGCCTTGGCGATGCCCAGCGGTGCCGAGCCGAAGAAGCAGCGCAGCGGCGGCTCGTCGGCGTCGACGATCTCCAGCACGGCAGCGGCGGACGCGGACGGATCGCCCGGCGTGCCGACGCGCTTGCGGCGCTGCTCCTGCACTTGCTTGTGGAATTCGGCGTATGCGGGCAACGGCTCGGAGGTGCTCGACGAGGAGCCCGCCCAGTCGGTGGCGAACCCACCGGGCTCGATCAGCGTGACCTTGATGCCGAACGGTGCCACTTCCTGGGCCAATGCCTGGCTCATGCCTTCGAGCGCCCACTTCGACGCGTGGTAGATCCCGACCAGCGGGAAGGCGCTGATTCCTCCGATGGATGACACCTGGAGGATGTGGCCGCTGCCCTGCTCGCGCAGGAACGGCAGTGCCGCCTGCGTGATCCACAGGGCACCGAACAGGTTGGTCTCCAGTTGCGCACGCGCTTCGGACTCGGTGAGTTCCTCGACCATGCCGAAGTGGCCGTAACCAGCGTTGTTGACCACCACATCGAGCCGTCCGAACCGCTCGTGCGCCTGCCGTACGGCGTCGAAGTCGGCTTCACGGTCCGTCACGTCGAGGCGCAAGGGCAGCAGCCGCTCTCCGTACTCCACGCGAAGGTCCTCCAGCGTGGAGAGGTCACGCGCTGTCGCGGCAACCGAGTCGCCGCGTTCGAGGGCGGCGATGGCCCACTCCCTGCCGAAGCCGCGTGAGGCACCGGTGATGAACCAGATCTTCTGCGTCATGGAGTACTCCTCAAGGAAACTCGTCAGCCGTACCGTCAGTACATCGGGGTGTTCCATCCACCAGACAACACTCAGCTCGCCACGCACGCCACACCAACCGGAGGCCCATCAACTACGCCGCCCCGCCAACCTCCAGGATCAGCGGGGCATCCGGCCATCAATCCGGTGATCAGGCTGCCGCCCTTGCGAGCGCTGCTGCCCCAACAGATGGACTACCCGTTACGGATATACGCGCCCGCGGCGCTGCGCAGCGAGCATGTCGGAGCGACGGACGTGGCCGTTGCGCCAGTGCAGGCTTCTACGCAGGTGACGACAGACCCCTTTGAGGCTGAGCCGTGCCGACCGTGCCGGCTACGGACTCCACCGGCGCGCACCTACAGCAGGCGCAGGACCCCGACGACCTTGCCGAGGATCTGTGCGTGGTCGCCGGGGATCGGCTCGTAGGCGGGGTTGCGTGGCATCAGCCACACCTGCCCGTCCTCGCGGCGCAGCACCTTCACGGTGGCCTCGTCGTCCAGGAGCGCGGCGACGATGTCGCCGTGGTCGGCACTGTCCTGGCGTCGTACGGTCACGATGTCGCCGTCGCAGATCGCGGCGCCCAGCATGGAGTCCCCGACGACGGTCAGGGCGAACAGATCCCCGTCGCCCACGACTTGGCGCGGCAGCGGGTAGACGTCCTCGATCATCTCCTCGGCCAGCAGGGGCGCACCGGCCGCGATACGCCCGACCAGGGGGACGTCGACCTGCGTCCCGGTTCTGCCGTCCAGCTCGGGCGCCCACGTGGGCCGGACCTGGTAGGCGCGGGGACGGTGCGGGTCCCGGTAGAGGACGCCTTTGCTCTCCAGGGCCATGAGCTGGTGCGCGACGGACGAGGTACTGGCCAGGTGCACGGCCTCGCCGATCTCACGCATCGACGGCGGATAACCCTGCCGGCCGACGGCCTCCCGGATGTAGCTGACGATCGCCGACTGGCGGGGCGTCAACTGCCCCTCGGCCGCCCGGGGGCCCGGCGGACGGCCCCGGCGGGCCGACATGTTGTTGTCCATCCGGGCACCTCCGTACAAGATCTCTCAGACCGTGACCCTAACCTGCGACATCCCCGGAATGGAACACTGTTTCGACTTCCTGCGAGTCGGCCGTCGCACGGCGGCACATGCCTTGGGGAAACTGAACCGGTCGCTTTCCCGTGCCACCCGCGGCACTTCTGCCGGGCCGTGACGTCATGCAACCCGGTTCCACTGTGCGGCCGGAGCTTGCTTCAGTTCAGCGAGACGGCCCAGATGTGGAGTGCCGGGCTTCCCGAACCGAGGGCGCCTACGGAGGGGAGTACGACCGAGGCCACGGTCTTGGTCGGGTCGAGGGGTGCGGTGACGGAGAAGAGCGCGGCGGTGTGCTGGAAGGTGGTGTTGCCCGGACGGTTCTGATACGTCGACGTGACGGCGACTTCGCCCCCGGGTGGTGCGTCGGTGGCGAACCAGTCCGGTGCCGTGAGGGTGTAGTTCTGGGTGGTCCCGTCGGTGTAGTTGATGGTGCCTGCCCCGGTCGCTGGGCCGTAGCTGGCGGAGACGAGGAAGCCGAGCGAGTCGGCGGATCCGTGCAGGGTGACGTACTGGCCGTTGGCGACGATGTTGTCAGGTGTGCCCGCTGCGACGTCCGGCATGGTGAAGGTCTTGCCCGAGGCGGAGACGCTCGCGCCGGGTCCCGCTCCGGCGGTGGTGAGGGCGGACTGCGAGTAGCTGGCGCTGCCGCCGTCGAAGTTGCCGGCACCGGTGTTGTCGTCGGCGCTGACGGCCACGTTGTCGAAGGAGGCGGCCAGCGTCGGGTAGTGCACGGCCGGGTCCAGGCCGATCTGTTGCGGGCCCAGGTGCTTCGCGCTGGTCGCGGCTTCGCCCGTGACCAGCGCGAAGGTGTACGACGTGGTGGGCGCGGCGGTGTCCTCGATCAGGTAGGACCGTCCCGCCTTGGCCGGGACCGTGAAGGTGCGTGCGGTCGTGGGGCGTACCACGAGGGCGTCGGTCGATCCGTCGACGACCTTCGCCGCGTGACCGGCGTTGCCCGCCCATGGATTGCGGACCGTCACTGTGCCCGTCCGGCCCGCGGACAGGGCGGCCGTGGTGAGGGTGCCGTTCTGGACCTGCACGAAGACCTTCGCGTGGTTGTGCACGTACACCGTGCCGGACACGTCCCAGCCGGACGGCCAGGCCGGGGCGAATCGCAGGGTGCCGTCGTAGTCGGTGGCCAGCGCCTCGTCCAGCGCGGTGCCGACGGTCGCGGAGTGCTCCAGGTACGGCTCGGATCCGGGCGCGGAACCGAACAGGTTGGCCGCCCCCGAGATGTACGCCTGGTAGCGCTGGGCGTTGGCGATCAGACCGGTGCGGACCTCGTCTCCGAGGCCGAGGCGGGCCGCGTGGACGGCGTCCATGCTCCAGTCCGAGCCGCCGACGCTCTGCCGGGCGGTGTAGGTGCGCCTGGCCAGCGCGGTGAGCGGGGAGTCGTCACCGATCAGCCCGTAGGGCCAGACCGGTTCGAGCCCGAGGTTCTCGCCGTTCTGCAAGGGCGCCGACGGCTCGTAGGAGTTGGCGATGACGTCGGTGCCGGAGGCGTCGTCCTCGGGCGTGAGCAACCTGCTGTGCGTCGCGGCGTCCGTCCGGGGATAGGGCCGGATCTGTGTCTGCGCCTTGCCCAGTTGCTTGACCAGCGCAGAGTCCTTGTGGAGGAGCTTGGCCGCGGCGGCGGTGGCGGGGAAGAGCGCGGCGTCGGCCGCGAGGTCGGTGGTCGGGTCGAGGACATGCCACTGCGACTCATGGGCATTCGCGGTCGCGTGGAGGAAGCCGTCGGAGCCGACGCTCTGGTAAGCGAGGAGGAAGGTCGAGGCGGCCTTCATCAGCGGATAGTAGGTTCGCAGGAAGGAGACGTCGCCGGTGTACTGGTACTGCTGCCATATCCAGAGGGCGATCTCGGCGCCCGAGGTGATGGTCTCTGCGTTGTAGCTCGGTGCCGAGGCCAGGCTGCACGAGGCGTTGGTAGTGCCGCCGGCGTACCAGCCGTTGCCGTTGAAGCGCATTGTCTCCGGCACGCAGGCACCGGGCTCGCCGCCCATCTGGTCCTTGGTCCAGGCCTCGATGCCGGGAAGGTCGTGCAGGTACAGGTTGAAGAGGGGAAGGTTCGCCGAGAAGTTGCCCGCGCTCATGTTCGTGGCGAACTCGGCCCGCAGGTTCCACAGCCAGTAGCCGGCCGGGAACCAGTCCTGGTGGTCCTGGCTGAAGTTGAACAGATTGGCCACACCGGCCTGACTGCCGCCGAACTCCCCGCCGCTGGAAGCCTCCTCGTTGTAGAGGTAGAGAGTCCGCAGGGCCTCCATGTACTCACCTGAGTCGTCGGCGGAGGAGATCTTCATGAGCCCGGCAGCGCGCCAGTAGGAGTGCCAGTGTGCGGCTTGGGTCGCCAGGAGCGAGGACCGGGACAGGGCGGCGTCCTTGCCGATCAGCCGCTCCGCGGTCCGCGCGGCGTTGCCCCCGGTCCACCGGGGAGCGCCGGCCACGACCCGGAAGGAGCCGTCGGCCTTGGGCCGGAAAGCCACCTTGACCGACGTCGGGTCGGCCACGGAGGCGGTCACGTCCCGTCCACCGGCCGTGATCGCCGCGAGGGATCCGAAGGTCCGGCCGGAAGCACCCTGGGCCGTGTCGTCCTTCCAGGTCTCGGCGAGGGTGCCGGTCCGGCCGGAGACCGCGGCGATCGGACTGCGCCCGGACCACAGGCCGACGGTGGCGGTCTGTGCCGTGGTCGGGTCGGCGCCCGTCACGTCGACGACCAGCTCGTCCTTCGCCGAGGAGACCCATACGGTCGCGGTCATACCGCCCCCCGACTCGGTGAGCACGCCGCCGTAGACGTCGAGTGTCGCCTTGAAGTCGGGCGCCGAGGTCATCGCGCCCAGCGCGGGTATCCGGATCTGGCCGGGGGACTTGCGGTCGGGCATGGTGTCGCCGCGGTTGAGCTGCGCGGTGAAACCGTCCGCGGACCATACGGCGACGCCGAGGGTGCCGTTACCGAGCGGCAGGTACTGGTTGGCCGCGGTGTTCGGCCGGTCCAGGACGACGTTGGCCCGGCTGACGACACCTGCGGTGTCCTGCGCGAACGTGCCGTGGCGCCAGGCGGTGGTGAGGGTGGCAGCGTGCGCGGCCGGCGCCGGGCCGACCGTGAGCGTCACAGCCGCGGACAGGCCGAGGACGGCCGCCACTGCGACGGCACGCCATGCCGTGATTCGTAGGAGCACAGGACTTCCTTATGGCATCGGTGTGGTCGGCGAGGTCCGCCGCTACAGGGCTCAGGCGCGACTGGCTACAGCTGCTGACGCCAATACATCGGAGGTATATATAGCCACCGGCGGCCGGAGCGTCTAGAGGTTCGCCGTCATCTATCGAAAATCGATAGTGGAGGCTCCGCTGCCCTCACGGATCAGATCATGAGGTGATCGACTCATTTTCGATGCCGCTCTTGACGCGGGAAGTAGGTAGGCGTTCCCATCGTCTATCGATAGAACTTTATCGAATGTGTTGAGAGGACGACATGAAGCACAGAAGTGTCGCGGACGGCTCTGTCCGTGACGGCGGATTCCCGCTCCCGGACCTGGGACTCGGCTGTGCGCCCATCGGCGACCTCTACGCGGCGGTCGACCCCGAGGTCGCGGTGGCCACCGTGCACACCGCACTCGCGCTGGGCTCCACACTGCTGGACACCGCACCGAAATACGGCAACGGCCTGTCCGAGCAGCGCCTCGGACAGGCGCTCGCGTCGCTCGACCGGAACTCCTACCAGCTCGCGACCAAGGTGGGCTGGAGCGTCGGCGAAAACCGTCCACCGGTGCCGGCGTTCAGCGCGGACGGCGTGCTGCGCAGCTTGGAAGGCAGCATGCGGCGCCTTGGCACGGACCGGTTCGACATCGTCCACGTGCACGATCCCGACGACCACCTGGACCAGGCCGTCGCCGAGACCATGCCCGCGCTGGAGCGCCTGCGCGACGAGGGGGTGATCGGCACCATCGGGGCCGGCATGAACAGTGACCGGCTCCTGGCGGAGCTGGTACGCCGCACTGATCTGGATCGCGTGCTCATCGCGGGCCGCTACACGCTGCTGGAGCAGGGCGCGCGGTCCGCCCTGCTGCCTCTCTGTCTCGAACGAGGCATCGAGGTGATCGCGGCCGGTGTCTTCAACTCCGGCCTGCTGGCCGATCCGCGGCCCGGAGCGCCGTACAACTACCGGCCCGTACCCGACGAGATCCTCGCCAGAGCACTTCGGTTGAAGGAGATCTGCGCCCGCCACGAAGTACCCCTGCGGGCCGCCGCGCTCCAGTTCCCGGCCGCGCACCCCGCCGTGCGTACCGTCCTCATCGGCGCGGCCCATCCCGACGAGGTCGCGGACAACGTGGCCCTGGCCGAAAGGCAACTGCCGTCCGCCCTGTGGAGCGAACTGCGTGAGGCCGGGCTCGTCGACGCCGAATCACCTGTGCCGTGACGGCCACGCTTCCGTCCTGATCCGTTCCGCCACGCCCTCAAGTCCACCCTCTTGCGCAGGAGCTACCGTGCAGCCGAGAACCTGTCCCGCCATCCACCCCCGCAGCATGTCGGGACGGTTGTGACATGGGTCCGTTCGCTGGAACAAGAGCGCTGGTCACCGGAGGGGCATCCGGCATCGGACTGGCCACCGCACGCCAACTGGCGCTCCAAGGCGCGCAGGTGGCAGTGCTGGACCTAAAGCCACCGCCCGGCGACGAACTCTTCTACGTACAGGGAGACATAGGCGACACGCCCTCCGTCACGGCGGCCTCGCACGCGGCGTTGGAGACACTCGGCGGGCTGGACATCCTGGTCAACAACGCCGGAGTCGGCGCCCAGGGACGGGTGGAGGACAACACGGACGCGGAGTGGCACCGCGTCCTGAACATCAACGTCATGGGGCACGTCCGAGTGACACGGTCCGTCCTGCCGAGCCTGCGTGCCTCCTCGTGCGCGGCCATCGTGAACGTCGCCTCCGTCGCGGCGACCGCAGGTCTGCCCGACCGCGCCCTGTACTCGGCCTCCAAGGGCGCCGTCCTGTCGCTGACCCTGGCCATGGCCGCCGACCTCCTGGCCGACGGCATCCGCGTGAACGCCGTGAATCCTGGGACGGTGAACACCCCTTGGGTGGGGCGGTTGTTGAACGGGTCCGACGATCCCGAGGGGGAGCATGCCGCACTGGCGGCGCGGCAACCCCACGGACGCCTGGTCGACGCCGAGGAAGTGGCCGAGGCCATTTGCTACCTCGCCTCACCGGCGGCCGGTTCCGTCACCGGAACCGCGCTCGCGGTCGACGGAGGCATGGCCGGCCTGCGGCTGCGCCCGAAGGGCTGAACCGATGGACTCGCAGCCGGACACGTCCTGGCGCGTCGACGCCCACCACCATGTGTGGGACCTGACTGTCCGAGGTCAACCTTGGACCCGGGACATCCCCGTCCTGAACCGCAGTTTCAGCATGGCCGACCTGCGTCCCCACCTACGGAGGGCCGGAATCGGCGCCTCCGTGGTGGTGCAGACCTCGACCGTGGCCGAGGAGACCACGGACCTGCTCGCCCTGGCTGCTCGGGATGAGCACGTTCGTGCCGTCGTCGGGTGGACGGACGTGACCGATCCGACGATCGGTGAGGCGCTGGACCGACTGCGGGAAGGTCCCGGGGGTGCGGCGTTGGCGGGCATCCGCCACGCGGTACAGGACGAGCCGGATCTCCAGTGGCTGCACCGCGAGGAGGTGCACCGGGGCCTGAGGGCAATCGGCGCGGCCGGCCTCGTCTACGAACTGCTGGTCCGACCGGACCAGTTGCCCATGGCGGTGAAGGTCGTGGAGGACCTGCCCGAGGTGTCGTTCGTACTCGACCACGCGGGTAATCCTGAGGTCACGCCGGACGCCCTGGCCCCGTGGGCTGCCTTCATGGGCCGACTGGGCCGTCGCCCCAATGTGGCCGTCAAGCTCTCCGGACTGGTCACCCGTTCCCCCGCACCCCACACGCCCTTCCTCGCCGCCTATGCGGACGTGCTCCTGGACCGGCTGGGTCCAGAACGGGTGATGTTCGGCTCCGACTGGCCGGTCTGCCTGCTCGCCGCCTCCTACGACCAGACGGTCGCCGTCGCCGCATCGTTGACCGCGCGGCTGAGTCCGTATGAACAGGCCCAGGTCCACGGGGGAACGGCGGCGCGCTGGTACAGGATGAACGGCCCTCGTTGAGGGCCGACCAGGACGGCCGCCGCCAGGCGGGCATCGACGACACGGTCGGTTTCGCGATGGAGGCAGCGACGGCCAGGGGTCCACCACTCCCCCGGCCGACACCGCCCCATGAGTACCCCTCCCGCGCCGTCCTCGCCCGCGTACGGCGCCGGAGCATCCGCCTCTGATCCGCACGCTGTTCCGTCTAACGGGCCCGGCTCAGCAGCGCGATCGCCCAGGGCCGCAACGGCGCGTCGACTTCGAGCACGCCGTCCTCGGAGACGGTGTGCCGGGTGATCGCGCCGTGCTCGGCACTCGTGCGGATCGCGTCGATGTCGGCCCTGGACGGATTGCCGTTGCGGCCCTGCCCGGTCCATTCCGTCATCGCCCAGCCGTTTCGGTCATCGACCACCTCCAGGGTGTAGCACTCACTGGCCATCAGTCCGGCGATGCGCAGGCTCAGCCTCTTCGGCTGCCCCGTCGCCAGAGTGCGGTCGGCGACGTCCCGTGTGCCGAACGATGCGGGGACCGACAGGGTGACCTCCTCCGGATAGTGGACGGCCAGAGCCGTCACATCGTTGCCGCGGCGGGTGACCACGAGGCCCTCTTCGCGGTGGACGAGGTGGTCGCCCAGCGCGTTCAACATGCGGTAGGCGTGCATGGTCGGCTTGGGGATGCCGTCCTGGTTGAGCATGCCGAATCCGCCGTGGAACGGGTCGCGGCCGGCCCCCTCCTCCTCGAAGACGTCCGTGAAGGTCCAGTAGGCGAGGCTGTCGACCAGGCCGATCGACGCGAGCACCGTGCGGACCACGAACGCGGCGGCCTGGGGGTAGTCGTGGGTGAAGTCGCGCGAACTGGAGCTGGAGCTCCACTCGGTGAGGTGGATCTCGGCCCGCGGGTACGGGCCGGCGTCGACGATCTCACGCACCCGGCGCAGGTCGGTCGGCGTGGCCTCGACGCCACGGGTGAGCTTGCGACCGTTGCCGTGCCCGTCCAGCGCCCAGTCGGTGGGATACGGGTGGCAGGAGACGAAGTCGACGGGAAGCCGGTTGTCGGCACAGAACCGCAGGAACTCCTCCAGCCACACCGGCTGCCAGTCGAGAGCGTCCAGGTCGGGGGCGGTCAGCACGGCCTCGTGCTGCGCGACGTCCTCGACCTCGCCGTCGAAGCGGGCGTCCGGCACGAAGTTGCTCGTCGCCGGGCCTCCGACCCGAAGTGCGGGGTCGACCGCCTTCACTGCCCGGACTGTCACCCGGTACAGCTCGAAGTACTCGCTGCGGGTGCCGCGGAAGAACGGGCCGAGGTTCGGTTCGTTCCACACCTCGAAGTACCACGCGCGCACCTCGTCGATCCCGTACCGCGCGACCCAGTGCTCGACCGTGGCGCGGACGAGCGCCGCCCACTTCTCGTTGTCCGTGGGCGGCGCCCCGTTGGCGCCCCACCAGAAGACCGTCCCGGTCTCGCGGGCGAGTTCCGCCGGGGAGAACCCGAACTCGACGAACGGCCGCATCCCGGCGGCGAGGATCGCGTCGAACAGCAGGTCGACGTAGTGGAAGGAGGGCATCACCTCACCGTCGATCTCGCGGTAGACGAACATGTCTCCGTGGAACAGGCCGTGGAAGCGGACGTAGTCGAAGCCACCGAGCCGGTGCGCCTGCGTCAGCTGGCTCTGCCAGTGGGCCCGGAGCCCCTCGTTGGCCCGCCCCGCGCCGACGACGCGGCTCCAGAAGTGGTCCAGCGACACGTGTACGGCGTCCGCGAGATCGAGTTCCAGTTCCATGATCACCTCGGTCACCGGGTGGGTGCCTTCGTCCGGTTGTCGCGCCACAGTTCGTATTCGGCGCGACTGTTGGGGCTGAGCGGGTAGTAGTCGGAGAGTCGGGCGCCCTGTTCCAGGCGCATGCGGCTGAACGACTCCCAGTCCTCGTGGTCCTCGGCGTCCTGGATGAGTTCCAGCGCCTTGCCCGACGGCACGATCACGGCCCCGTCGTCGTCGGCGACGACCACGTCACCCGGCAGGCAGAGCACGCCGCCCGCCGCGACGGGCACGTCGTAGGCCCAGGGGAAGAGGTCGGTCTGGGACGCGTAGTGCGGGGTGGTGCCGGTGCACCAGATCGGCACGCCGAGCTGACGCACCCGGGCGGCATCCCGGATCCGGCCGTCGATGACGATCCCGGCGCCGCCGCGGCGCTTGAAGTAGCGCACGAGCATGTCGCCGAAGCAGCCGGTGAAGGCGCTGCCCCACGCCTGGACGACGAGCACGTCGCCGGGCTGAACGGTCTCCAGGACAGCCCAGAGCGCCGTGTCGCGCTCGACGTACTCCTGGCCCAGGCCGCTCGCGACGTCCTCGCGCTGTGGCATGAACTGCAGGGTGAGGGCCGATCCGACGACGCGGCTTCCGGTCTCCAGCGGTGTCGGTCCCTGGACGGCGGTGCGGGTGACGCCCATGGAGTGGAGTTTCGCGCACGCGGTCGCGGCGCTTATCGCGTCCATGCGGCGGATGTGATCGGCGTCGGCGCGCTCGAAGGGCTCGCCCCGAACGGGCAGCGGCCACACTGCCGACGGCGAGTTCTCGGTGTCCATCAAATTTCTCTCCGGGGTGTGATGCGGGTGAAGCTGGTGTGGGCCGGGGTCCGGGCGCGCCGGGTGACCTCCAGCCGTAGCGTTACGCGATGCAGCGCGGGAAGCGCGACCACGAGCCGGGACGACCCGACGGAGGTGCTCACCTGCCGTGTTTCCGGGGCGGGGATGAGATAGCTGCGGGAGTCGCCGGCGCAGCCGTCTCCGGACTCGTCGAAGACCACCCGGTCGATGCGGTCCTCGCCGAAGGCACCGGCCTGGACGACGACCTCCCGCCGGGTGTCGGGGTCGAGGTTGACCAACTCAAGGCGCACGCCGTCGGCATCGGCTTCGCGCACCAGCGCGGCCACGCCGTCAGGCAGGCCCGGGCGACCGCGCAGCGCGTCACCGAACGTGACACGGGCCAGCGCGAGCCCTCCGTTGTAGAGCGCGGGGGGCGCGCCGGTGATCAGCTGGGTGAGCACCTCGGTGACGACCGGGTTGAGCCGCTGCCACCAGTGGATGTCGTCGTCCGGCGGCCCGTACGGAGTCGCCCGCATCAGGGCCAGCCGCCGCGCCACCTGGCCCAGTGCGAGTTCGAGGGCGGCCTCGGGATATCCGGCGTTTCGGCCGAGCAGGAAGGACACCCACGGTGCCTCGTGTCCCTGCTCCTCCTTGTCCTGGAACCACTTGGTGTCGCGCCAGTCGAAGCCGGCGTCCCGCTCCAGCGACTCCAGTCGCTCGCGGTCGGCCGGCTCCGAGGTCAGCCACCACAGCCAGACCGGATAGACGAGAGGCACGGGGTGCAGGTCGAACCAGCCGTTCGAGCCGTGCCGGTAGGGCACGAGCCGGACCGGCACGTCGGGCGCGATGTCCATCTTCTGCGCCCAGCCCCAGCCCATGCTTCCGGCAGTGGCCGCGTCGGTGCGCACCACGCTCCGCGCGATGACGGTGTCGAGGGGCACGCGGGCGAGGTCCAGCCCGGCGGTGCCGCCCGTCACGAGGGTCTCGTTGACGGCGGCGATCATGGCGGCGGCCTCGACCGAGTG
This sequence comes from Streptomyces sp. NBC_01261, assembly GCF_036226385.1. Taxonomy (NCBI): domain Bacteria; kingdom Bacillati; phylum Actinomycetota; class Actinomycetes; order Kitasatosporales; family Streptomycetaceae; genus Streptomyces; species Streptomyces sp. NBC_01261. The sequence continues at coordinate 11,075,605 of NZ_CP108463.1, read as the reverse complement.
CAGCCCGTGCGGCCAAGCCCAGCCGTAGTGGCCGCCGTACCAGTGCCCGTCGTGCAGTTCGCCGACGACTCCCGACGGGCCCACGTTGTCCGGGATCAGGCCGCCGTTCGCCGCCGCGCGCTCACGCCACGCGCCGACGTAGTCGACGACCCAGTCCCCGAACTCCGGGTCGTGGCCGTAGAGCCAGGCATTGGTCACCAGCGAGGTGGCCGCGAGGTTGATCGCCGTGTCTCCCCGGCCGAGTCGCTCCTGCATGGCGTCGCCCATGCGCCGGGCGTTCCCCTCCACGTACAGGTCGTCCCAGCCGGTGATCCCGGGAAGGTCGTCGAGCGGCAGACCGTACGGCTTCATGACGGCCTGGTGCGCGCTGTACGCGGTCCACTCGGTCCCGAGCCCCGGCCGCGGACCACCCGATCCGGTGTGCGGGGCGACGATGATCCGCGCGGCGGGGTCGTAGTTGCCCCTGGCCGGGTCCGAGTACAGACGCGCGAACCGTAGGGCCCGCTCCCGGAAGGCGACGTCGTCCGGGTCGGCCGCGCACAGGGCGTAGAAGAAGTTCAGTGACTCGCCCTGATGGAACCAGTCGTAGCCGACCTCGTACTCGTCGCGGACGAAGCCGAACTCCGTCATCTGCGCGGTCACTCCGGCCCAGTGCTCCTTGGCCGACGCGAGAAGGTCGTCCGCGCCGCCGAGCCGGTACAGCACGGGCCAGTTGAAGAAGGGTTCGTAGAAGTCGTCGACGCCGTCCCGGTGATGCATGCGACCGCCGTAGGTCAGGCGTCCGTCCGGGCCGCAGTAGGTCGCCTCGAACTCGCGCCACGCGGAGTCGAGCACGGAGAACAGCCGTCGTTCCAGCACCGCCCACAGCAGGGTCTCGCGCACCGGGACCGTCGCCTCGACGCGTGTCAGGTCACCTTGTGAATCGTCCATCGCCCCTATCCCTTGATCGCGCCCGCGGTCAGCCCGCCGATGATGCGCCGCTGCATGAACACGTAGAACACGATCACCGGAGCGGTGGCGAGCAGCATGTTGGGATAGACGACCGTGTAGTCCGTGGAGAGGCGGCTGATGGCCGCGTAGACGCCCGTCGTGACGGTGTAGACCCCGGACTGAGGGCCGAGGATGAACTGCGGATTGACGAAGTCCGTCCACACCCCGACCGAGTTGAGGACCATCGCGGTCGCGACGACGGGGCGCATGAGCGGGAAGATCACCCGCCAGAAGGTGCCGTAGCGGCTCGCGCCGTCGATCCGTGCGGCCTCGTCCAGCTCGCGGGGAACCGTCTGTACGAACGCGACGAACAGGAAGACCGTGGTGGGCACGGTGAGGGTCGTCTCGAACAGCAGGAAGCCCGGGATCGTTCCGATCAGTCCCAGTGCCTTGAGCACGTAGATCACCGGAATGACGAGGGTCTGGCCCGGAATGAACAGGCCGGCCAGCAGCACGAGCATGACGACCCGGTGGTAGGCCCGGGTTCCACGCGCGATGGCGTACGAGGCGGGGCCCACGACCAGCAGGTTCAGTGCGTTGATCGCCACGACGAACAGCAGTGTCACACCGTAGGCGGACACCACGTTGAAGTCCGGTGAGGTCAGCGCGCGGTGGAGATACGTCAGCGAGAAGCCGCCCGCGGGCCAGCCGAAGGGCTTCGTCAGGATGTCGTGCTGCGACTTGAACGCGTTGGTCAGCATCAGGTAGAGCGGGCCGACCATGACGAGCACGAGGACAAGCACGGCCACGGCGCGTCCCACCCGGCGGGCCGTCATGTGGACACCGCCTGCTCGCTGCGCCGGCGGGCCGAGGTGATCCCGACGGTCACCACGATGATGACGATCATCAGCACGACCGACTGGGCGGCTCCGTAGCCGAGTTGGGTGTTGTCGAACGACGACGTGAGGATGTTGTACACAAAACTCTGCGTCTCTCCAGCGGGGCCTCCGGCGGTCAGAGCGAGGATCAGCTCGTAGACGCGTAGGAGACCGATGACGACGAGGACCACGTTCACGGTCACGGTGGGCGCGAGCATGGGGAGCTTCACGCGCCAGAAGGTCTGCCACGGGGAGGCGCCGTCGATCTTCGCGGCCTCGATGACGCTGTCCGGCACGGTCTGCAGACCGGCGAGGTACAGGACCACGTTCACCCCGAAGCTGGACCACACGATCACGCAGATCACCGTCGCGAGCGCCCAGGTCGGGTCCGACAGGAAGGGCAGCGAGTGCTTGGCTCCGACCACCGCGTTGACGGCGCCGTCGGTGCCCAGGATGGACGACCACAGGAAGCCCAGGATGACCGGACCCACGACGTAGGGGTAGAAGACGAGCACGCGCAGGATCGCGTTGAGCCGGCTGTTGCGGTTGAGCAGCAGCGCGACCCCCAGCCCCAGCACGTTGCACACGACGGTGCCGACGAGGGTGATGAGCAGCGTCACGAACGCCGCGTGCCGGACGGCGGAGTCCTCGGTGAGACGGACGTAGTTGCGGAACCCGACCGGATGCGGCGGTGTCGTGAAGCCGTTCCAGTCCGTGAAGCTGAGGTACACCGCGATCCCGATCGGGACGACGACGAGGCCGACGACCAGGATCAGTGGCGGGGCCATCATCACGATGTCGATGGCGGACTCGCGGCGCTTCGCGCGGGACCGGCCGGGCCTCGAAGGCGGTCGGGGGACGACCGCCACCGGAGCGGCCGGAACGGCTTTGGTGCTACTGGCCTGCATTGTCGTTCCACCAGGAGTCGAGCTTGGCGGCCGCCTGATCGGCGGACTGTCCCGTGTACAGCGACTGGACGACGGTGTTCAGCTCATTGCCGAACCCCGCGTTCACTCCGGGGCCGGAGGTACCGCCCACCGTGCCGGGCGTGGTGTCGACGATCTTTCCGACGGCCTCGTCGAGCGCGGTTCCCGGGTAGCTGTACCCGGACCTGAAGTTGCCCTCCGACTTGAGCGATGTCGTGACCGCGCCCTTGTCCGTCACGAGGTACTTGACCAGCGCGAGGGCGAGGGCCTGGTGCTTGGAGGACTTGAGGATCGAGTACGGCTGGGCCTGGCCGCTCATCTGCTTCGGTGTGGATCCGTCCGGCGTCGGTGTCGGGAACACGCCCACCTTGAACGGCAGGTTCTTCGCCGAGTTGACGCTGGCGTTGAGCCAGTTGCCCATGATGTACATGCCCGACTTGCCGGCGAGGAAGTTGTCGATCGAGGCCTGGTACTTCTCGCCCAGCGAGTTCTTGGGGACCGCTCCGCTCGCGATCCATCCCGCGTAGGCCTTGAGGTAGGTGGTGTAGGCGCTCTTCCCGAACGTGGCCTTCTTGTCGTTGCGCTGGGCGTACCACTGCGGGTCGTCGCCGAGCAGGGCCGGGTTGGCCATCATGGCGAACTGCGCGCCCGTGACCCACTCACCCGCCGTCTGCAGCGGGGTGTATCCGGCGCTCTTCAGCTTGCCGAGGGCTGCCGTGAACTCCGCCAGCGACTTCGGTGCCGTGGAGATGCCGGCCTTCGCGAACGCGGTCTCGTTGTAGTAGACGAGTGACTGGTTCTGCAGACCGGTGGCGACCTGCCAGGTCTTGCCGTCCACCTTGGTGGAGTCCGAGAGCGGGGTCGAGGCGACCCAGGGTTCGTTCGGGAAGGCGGCCATCTGCTGGGCGACCACGGGGTCGAGGCTGCTCGCGACGATGTCCGGGGCCGATCCCGAGACCAGCTCCTGCTGGAGCGTGGACTGGACGTCCTTGCCGGAGGGCGACTCGATGGTGACCTTGACGCCCGGGTGGCTCTTGACGAACGGAGCGACCAGTCCCTGGTAGTACGACTTGGTCAGCACCGGGGTGATGTTGGCCAGCATGCGGATGTCGCCGGTCATGCCACCACCGCCCGAAGCCGCGGACGAGGATGATGACGAACATCCGGCCATGAAGAGGACGGACGCAGCGAGCCCCGCCGTGACGGTGACTGTTGCCCTGCGCGTGCTCACCGGTCTTGCCTGGCCGGCGGGGGCCGCCCCCACGGCGGTGCTGACGAATCTGCGGTGTCCCATGATGACCTCAATTCGATTCTCGTCTATCGATAGAACATCTGACGGCTCTCGTTACCTCCATGTCAAGGGTTTGTCACAACATCGAGGCGACTATCGATAAGATGCCAAGTGGTATAAACCAAGGAGGCTTGATGTCAGACGCCATCGGGGAGCCGCTGACCCGGGTCCTGCTGTCCGACCAGGTGTACGCGCGGGTGCGGAGCCTGATCATCGAGGGCGCGCTGGCACCCGGCGCCCGGCTGGTCGAGTCCGAGATCGCACGCCAGTTCAACGTCAGCCAGGCACCGGTACGTGAGGCGGTGCGGCGCCTGGTGCACGAAGGCCTCGCCGACCACATCCCGCGCCGGGGCAGCTTCGTGGCGGTGGTGTCGCAGGAGGACGCCCACCACGCCCGCGCCGTGCGCGTGGTGATCGAGGAACTCGCTGCCCGCACTGTGGCCGCGCAGTCCTCGGACACGGCCTTCGAGGCGCTGGAAGTCCAGGTGGAGGCCATGCGGCGGGCCGCGCTCCAGCGTGACGTCGGAGGTTTCCGCGATGCCGACATCACCTTCCACCGCACGGTCTGCGAAGTCAGCGGAAACCCCTTCCTCCCCAAGCTGTGGGGGGTGATGGAGCCCAACCTGCGGGCCCTGCGTGTCGTCTCCGACCCGCTGTTCACCGGCAGTTGGACCGCCATGGCCGAGGACCATGCCGAACTGCTGGATGCTCTGAAGTCGGCGGATCCGGACCGGGCGGGAGTCAAGTTCGCCGCCCACGCGCGAGGGGACGACGGGATAACCCCGGACCACTGAGCACACCCAACGACGGCAGGGCCCCGCCGGAGAGATCCGGCGGGGCCCTGCCGCGTCTGCGCCGACCTCTCCCCCGCCTGCTGGACGGCACCGGCCCGGCAGACCTTTCACCCCCGCCCCGGCCCCGGGCGCCTCGGCGGAAGGCACGAGCCGCCGCCTGCCGCTCGCAGATGCCGTTCGGCATCCGATGCCCCTCCCGTGACCGGCCACAGTGCGCTTGACCAGCAGTTGGACGGACTCCGCTCCCCCGCATCATCGAGCCGCCCCGAGGCGCGGCAGCCTCCGGGGGCGGACGAAACGATTGACGGGATCCGGGACGGACTCTAGTTTCTCGCCTATCGATAACCGATTGGAGTTCGATGTCGAACCGCTCCAGATCCCGCGCTGCCACCCTCACGGTGGCCGCGGTCTTCCTCTCACTCGGCTCGGGCGCCCTCGCCACCAGCGCGCAGGCCTCGGCACGGCCGCACACCTTTCACGTCTCCCCCAGCGGCTCGGACCGGCACGCGGGTACCGACCGGTCGCCCTTCAAGACGATCCACCGCTGTTCCGCCGTGATGTCCCCGGGTGACCGCTGCGTCATCGACTCCGGCACCTACCACGAGACGATCACCCCGGCGCGGAGCGGGACCGCCGTGGCACCGATCACCTACACAGCGGCTCCGGGCGCGCGGGTCGTCGTCGACGGCGCCGACCCGGTGACCGGATGGCGGTCCGTCTCCGGCAAGGACCTGAACTCCCTCGAACGCGACGACCCCTTCATGGCCGGCTCCGACTTCGCGGCAGCGGTCGCGACCGGCGAGGTCTATCGGGCGCACGTCACGATCAACCCTCACCTCACCGGCGATCAGGTGTTCTGGAAGGGCGCGGCGCAGATCGAGGCCCAGTGGCCCTATCCCGGAGACAACGTGAGCGTGCCGACGCTCGCCTCCGCGCAGTCCGGCAGCACCGACAGTCTCTCCGACACCGCCCTCACGCAGCCCGCCGGCTTCTGGAAGGGAGCACAGCTGACGGCACACAACTGGTTCGTCAGCGAGACGGGTACCGTCACCGACTCTCAGGTCGGCACCATCACCGCGGCGGGCCTGCCCACCTGTGTCGGGCTGAGCCCGAACCAGAGCACCAACTACTCACTCAAGGGCAAGCTCGAACTCCTCACCCGACCCGGCCAGTGGTTCTACCAGGCCTCGGATCACACGCTGTACCTGTACTCACCCGACGGCTCGAAGCCGACCGACGGTTCCGTGGCGGCGAAGCAACGCGCCGTCGCCATCGACCTCAACGGCCGCTCGCACATAACCGTCAAGGGCCTGGGAATCCGCGGCGCCACCGCCCAGACCTCCGCCGCCTCCACCGGCGTCGTCCTCGACGGCATCGTCGCGCACGACATCTCCTCCGACGCGGCGCTGAACCCCGACCCCGACATGGTCACCGCCCCCGACGGCTGCGCCGTCCTGACCGCCGGCGAGACCACGTCCGGCATCCTGCTCAAGGGCCACGGCAACGTGATCCGCAACAGCCTGATCGACGGCAGCACCGGCAACGGCGTGGTCATGTCCGGCACCGGCAACACCGTGGAGAACACCACGATCCTGCACGTCGACACACTGGGCAGCTACGCGGCGGGCATCAACGTCCTCGGCTCGGGCCAGCGCATCGTCCACAACACGATCCAGAGTTCGGGCCGCAGCGGCATCAACATCGACAACAAGGTCGCCGGATTCACCTCCGCGGGCCACACCATCGCCTACAACGACATCTCCGACTACGGCAACCTGGTCGTCGACGGCGGTGCCATCTACGTCTGCTGCTCGGTGAACCTCGCGACCACGGTGATCCACCACAACCAGCTCCACGACCCGTCCCCGTTCGCGCACACCGCGCCGGCACCGGGCGTCTATCTCGACAACAGCACCTACAACGCGACCGTGTACAACAACGTCGCCTGGAACCGCACCACCTACGGGGCCGTGCTGATCAACCCCAACGGGCAGAGCACCTCGGGCAACCGGATCTACAACAACACCTCCGGCACCGACACCAACGTGGCCAGCACCTTCGGCGGCACCTTCTCCGACACCGAGATCGTCAACAACATCGGTGTCACCGGGAACGATCCGGGGATCACGAACTCCAACAACTTCACCCCGGTCAGCGCCGCGCGGTTCACCAACCCCGCCGCGGACGACTTCACGCTCGCGGCCGACTCCCCCGCCCGCAACGCGGGAGTGGTCCACCCACCGGCGACGGACGGCTCCACCGACCCGCAGCCGAGCCTCGGCGCCTACCAGTACGGCGCACCGAAGTGGATCGGCGGAGCCACCCGGGTCGGCCCGCGGACCGAGGCCGAGTCCTACTCCTCCAGCAGCGGCGTGAGCACCCACGCCGCCGGCACGGGGACCGTCGTCGGCAGCTTCGACGGCGGGGACTGGATCGGCTACGACAACGTCGACTTCGGCACCGGCGCGGACCTGTTCACCGCGTTCGTCGGCGTGGACGACGCCTACGCCGACAAGGGCATCGAGATCCACCTCGACTCCGTCACAGGGCCCCGGATCGGTGTGCTGCACGTCGCGGGCACCGGCGGTTTCGACACCCTCTCCGTCCAGTCCACGTCGATCACCCCCACGAACGGACACCACAAGGTCTACCTCGTCGCCCCCGGCGGACAGCCCGGATTCGGCAACCTCGACCACTTCTCGTTCAACCACGCGAGCCGGTAGCCCCGGCAACCACCGGACAGGAAGCCCTCCCACGGTCCGACACCGGCTCCCGAAGCGCTCAGGGAGCCGGTGTCGGACCCTTGGTGGAGCACGGCGGGACTCGATCTCGGCCTCCGATGTCTCGGGGAACTCCCGTGCGCGCCACCGGCCGAGGCGCTGGAATCCCGGGGCGGACCGTCGCGAGCCCCGCTTGACCTGAACCGACCATCCCTCGAACCGGGTTGAAACAACCCACACGTCCTGAGCGGCCCCGTGCACTACGACATACGAGTGCAATCAGAATCCCTTGATCACAAGACACGTCTACCGGTTGTCCTACAGTCATGACGACCAACCTTCTGCCCCCGCACCCCATGCCCTCCCACCCGCGCCGCCGAGACACGAAGACACCCCTGCCCGCGCCCGAGGACCGCACCCGGCTGCGCCGCGCATGGCAGCTCACCGACGACCAGGTCGCCGCGGCCTTCGGCGTGACGGCGGCGACGGTGCGCTCGTGGGAAAGCGGTCGCACCACACCGACCGGCCTGCGGCGGGCCGCCTACGCCGCGTTCCTGCACGGCCTGGCCCACGGACTGACCCCATCGGCCGCCGATACCGGGGGCGCACGGTCAGCGGTACACGCACCCCGGCGAGCCACAAGGCGCCGCCCGGAACAGCCGGTTGACCGTCCGCAACCCCGTCCGGAAATCCGACCGTGTCCTGCGCCGGTATCCGCGACACCCGGGGCCCTGCCTCGGCGTCCCCCGGCCGCGACCCCGCTTCCCGTCGGGACAGGACCTGACCCGGTCGCACCAGCACGCCGCCGCAGACTGCACGCCACCGCGACCGCGGCAGCCGCCTGGACCGCCCTCCTGCACCTCCTGATCACTTCTCCGCCGCCGCACATGTGAGACGGCGCCCGGCGAGCCCGGGCCAGCGCCACGACGCCTGCCCCGTCGCCCTGCTGAGGGTGTTCCCGGCCGACGGATCACCGCCCTGCGAGTCAGTCAAAGGTGTCTGTGCCGCGGGTCAGGAACCGTCGCAGGCCGGTCCGTACGCCGTCCGTGGTGACGGTGGTGGCGAAGCACTCCGCCTCGATGGCCAGGCCTTCGTCGATCGGCAGGTCGATACCCCGGGTGACGGCGCGGAGGCAGGCGGTCACGGCCGTCGGTGCGTGTCGGACGATTCGGTGGGCCAGGTCCCGTGCGGCGTCCATGAGCTCGTCGGCCGGTACGACGGTGTTGACGAGGCCCAGTTCGACGGCCCGGGTGGCGGGGATCGGATCGCCGGTCAGGATCAGCTCCAGGGCCCGCTTGCGGCCGATGTGCCGGGGCAGGCGTTGGGAGCCGCCGAAGGGGGGCGGAAAGCCCAAGGTGATCTCGGGTTTGGCGAAGGTCGCGTGTTCGGCGGCGATCGCGAGGGGCGCGGCCTCGGTGAGCTCGCAACCGCCGCCGTAGGCAAGGCCGTTGACGGCGACGATCACCGGCTTGGGGAAGTTCTCGATGCGCCGGGTCAGCGTGTGGCCGCGGCCGACGACCTCGCGCAGCGCGCGTTCGGTTCCGCCGGCGATGCTGGCTTCCAGGGACGGGATGTCCGCGCCGGCGCTGAACGCCCGCTGTCCGGCGCCGGTCAGGATGACCGCACGGAGGCTGTCGTCCGATTCGACGAGGTCGAGCCGGTCGAGCAGTGCGTCGATCGTCGGGTAGTCGAGCGCGTTGAGTTTCCGCTCCCGGTCGATGGTGATGACCGCCACCTGGTCGTCCTGCTCGATGCGCACAGTCATGCCGGGTCGCTCCGTTTCGCCTGGGCTCCGTGCCACCGAGACTAGGTTCGGCACCTCAGGACGATCCAGGAATTGTCCTGGATACGCTTGCTGGTGGCTCCCCTCTCCGTGACGGACGGCAGGTGTCGCATGGGATCGTCCTCCTACAAGGTCGTCGTCCAGGAGTTCGCCGCGGCCATCCGCTCCGGCGCGATCCCGGCGGGCAGCCGCCTGCCGACCCATCGCGCGCTGGCCCGTCAGCGACGGATGGCACTGGCCACGGCAACCCGCGTCTACGCCGAACTGGCGGCCTTCGGCCTGGTCGTGGGAGAGCCGGGCCGGGGCACTTTCGTCCGGGTGCGCTCCGGGTACGACGGCCTCGAACCGTCCCGCTCGCTTCCGGTCCCCCGGGTGGCGGACCTGTCGTTCAACCAGCCCCTGGCACCTGGTCAGAGCGACCTGCTGCGCCGGGCCCTGCACACGATGGCGGTGTCGGGAAACGTGGAGGAACTGCTGTACCAGCAGCCGCCGGGCGGACACCGGCACGACAGGGCTGTGGTGGCGACCTATCTGCTGGGGCGGGGGATCGACACCGTGCCGGACAATGTCCTGCTGACCAGCGGGGCCCAGCAGGCGCTCGACACCGTACTGCGCACTCTCACCCGCCCCGGTGACGCCCTCGCGGTCGACGAGCTCAGCTACCCGGGCATCAAACTCATCGCCTCGGCGCACGGCCTCGACCTGGTTCCCGTGCCGTGCGCGGTCGCGGGACCGGACCTCGCCGCGCTCGACCGGCTGTGCCGGTCCCGGTCCGTCCGCGCGATCTACACGATGCCCACCGTCCACAATCCGCTCGGCTGGGTCCTCACCCGGGAGCAACGCGAGCGGCTGGCCGCCCTCGCCCGCGCACACGACTGCCTGATCGTCGAGGACGGCACCTATGCCTTCCTCGAACCGTCCCCTCCCCCGCCGTTGCAGGCCCTGGCGCCGGAGCGCACCTGCTATGTCGCAGGGCTGTCCAAGAACGTGGCGCCCGGCCTCCGCTTCGGCTTCGCCGTCCTGCCCGGCCGTCACCTCACGGCGGCCACGACCGGTCTCCGGAGCGCCGCCTGGGGAGCACCCGGGATCGTCACCGCTCTCGCCACCGGCTGGATCGCCGACGGAACGGTCACCCGCCTGGAGCGGGAACGCCGTGCGGACGCGGCCGCCCGGCAGGACATCGCCCGCGCCGCGCTCGCCGGGCTGGACGTCACGGCACACCCGCGTTCCTACATCGTGTGGCTCGGCCTGGAGCCCCACCAGCGTCCCGATCACGTCGCGGCCGTGCTCGCGGAGCGCGGCATCCTCGTCTCCACCGCGGACGCCTTCGCCACCGGTCCTCACCGGTTCCGGGCTCTGCGGCTGGCCCTGGCGACACCTCCCCGGGACCTGCTCGGGAGTGTGCTGCGTGACCTGCGGGACGCGATCGGGAGCATCGCTCCGTGACAACGGCGGCCGGGGCGGGCCGAGTTGGGGCGCTCACGGACGGGATGCCATCCGGTGGCGAGGATCGCGGGGCGCGGGTCGGACGAGAGTGGGCTCGTGGTCCGGGCGGGCCGTGGACATCTCGGCGCGGGCGAGGACGCGGGGTGTCCACCAGTTCCCCTGGCCGAGGAGGATCGTCGCGGACGGCAGAACCACCGCGCGGATGACCGCCGCGTCCAGGAGGATCGCCGCGGCGAGGCCTACGCCGAACTGCTTGCTGTCGAGCGTGGTCAGGGTCGAGAAGATCGCGAACACGGCGACCATGACGGCGGCGGCACTGGTGACCGTCCCCGCCGAACCGGTGATGCCCCTGGCCACCGCCTGGTCGCGCAGTTCACCGCACGCCTGCCGGCCCGCCACCGCGAGCCCGTCGATCTGGGGGCGGGCCCAGTCGGGGAGTTCACCGCCACGGGCGCGCAGGGTCTCCGCACGCACCACGAGCGGGGTGAGGGAGTACGCGACCACTCGTGCGTCTCTCCGGCGGTCCGCACCCTCTCCTGCTGGCGGCCTGCTGCTCACGCAGTTCGCGCTCGCGGCTCATGGCGTCCGCCCGCCGTGCCGCCGCGGCGAGGTTGACGTGGTGGGTGCGGGCCGCGTTGCCGAGCGCCCAGGCCAACGGCAGCGGGGCGAGCACGTCCGAGCCGCCCCGGTACTCGGGGGCGGCGGTGAGGTGGTTGGTCCAGGTACCGGCCGCGACGACGATCACGCCACCGATGACGACGACTGTCACCCAAGGCGCAGGTGACGACCAGAAAGACGGCCAACGGCGCTCTGCGGCGCAGCACAAGGGCCGCTCCGGACACCACGTCGAAGCCCGCCAGCAGCCCCCGGCCGAGCGCACTCCAGTCGGCGCTCGACTGCATCAGCACCGCCGGGCACAGGGCCGGCGCCACGAGGCCGGCGTCCGCGCCCCACGCATGTGCACCGCTACGCCTCAGGAAGGGAACGACCCTCATGCGCCCGACCCGAGCGCGTCCCGCGCAACGACCACGACGACCGCGCCCTCGCCCTCGCCGTGCGCCTGCGGGACATCGCACACCCGACCGCATGGCGGCGCCGTAACAGGCCACGCAGGTGCACCAGTTGACGACGAGTTCCAGGTCCGGGGGGGAACCCACAACCTGCCGCGGGCCGGGCTATGGACCGTCGTTGCCGTCGCGCAGGGAGTGGATCATGCTCCGCAGGCTCCGGAACGCGCTCGACCGCTCGGCCTCGGTCATACCGGCCAGCATTCTGACCTCGACCGACCGGACGGCCACGGTCGCCTTCTCAAGGCTCCGTCGGCCGCGGGGGGTGAGCCGCGCGGGAAGAACCTTCCCGACGGGCGCCTCCGCGGGCCTGGTCACGTAGCCGTCTCGTTCCAGGGCCTGGAGCAGCACGTTCATCGACTGCCGTGTCACGAACGCGCCACGCGCGAGCTCGGAGTTCGACAAGCCCGGCCGTTGAGCCAGCAACTCAAGGCAGGAGTAGTGCGTAACGCTCATCCCGAGCGGCCTCAGCACCTCCTCCATGGCGACGCGCAGGGCGCTCGAAGCCTCTTTCAGCAGGTAGCCCAGTGATGTGTCCAGGTCGACGCCGGAACCGTTTTGACTCATGTCAGCATTCTGACATACATTGACCTGTGTCAGGAATCTGACACGAAGGCAAGGAGCATCCTCATGCCCGTCACCGGCCCCGACTTCATCTCGCTCCAGGCGAGCGACCTCAACGTTTCGCAGGCGTTCTACGAGCACTACCTCGGCCTCGTCCGTTCGCAGGCCGGACCTCCGCACGCCGTCGTCTTCGAGACCAAGCCGATCGCGTTCGCACTCCGCGACATCGTTCCCGGCACCGATCTCGCGTCCGTCGCCCAGCCCGGCATCGGTGCCGCGATCTGGCTCCACGCCACCGACGTCCAGGCCATCCACGACGCCCTCGTCGCCGACGGACACACCATCGTCTCCGCACCGATCGACGGCCCCTTCGGCCGGACGTTCACCTTCGCCGACCCCGACGGCTACCACGTCACGCTCCACGACCGCGCCTGAAAGGCCGAACACCCCTGCTCGGTGACCCGGTCGAGGCGATCGCATGTCCGCATCTCAACGCCGGCCGCCATCGACCTGTACGGCGGTGTCAGACCCCTCTCCCGCCGTCGAGCAGGCGGCACCACTCGTCGAGGACGGTGCCCCAGCCGTATCGGGGGTCGGCCGCGTTGCCCATCGCCGCTCGGGAGTGTTCGGCGAGCGAATCCCGGTCCTCGTACAGGCGGTCCAGCGCCTCGGCCACGTCGGACGGGGCGACCGCCCGGTGCTCGACGCAGCCACCGGGGTAGGCGACGGGCGCGCCCACCGGGAGCAACACGGCCCCAGCAGGCCAGAGTTCGGTGCACGTCGGGTGGGCCGGCATGACCTGAGCCGCACCCGTGGCGACGTGTTCGAAGGGGACGAGTCCGAAGCCCTCGGCGGTCGCGGTGTTCAGGCCCACATCGCACGCGCCGTAGATCAGGTTGAGTTGCCGGTCCGCGAGATGAGGGAACTCGCCGACGTCCTGATCCGTCATGAGGAGTCGTCCGGCTTTGCGCAGGGCGAGGTAACTGGACGGATCCGGCAGGCTGTTGGGGTTCGGGTCGGCGTGCAGGTACAGCTTGACGTGGGGCGGCTTGTCTTGGGAGAAGCGGGCGAAGCCGTCCAGGGTGAGGTCAGGCGCTTGCGGAGGTTGTGCCGGTTGGCGTCGAGGACGACGAAGGCGTCGTCCAGATCGTCCCGGTCGGGGAAGAGAGTCGCCGGACGTGACGTCGTGGGCGTCGTGGTGGGTGGAAGGCCCTGTGGTCGACGCCGTGCGGGACGACAGGTGAGGGGAGGCCGGTCAGGCGGCTCAACTGGGCGCTGCCGAAAAGGGGTGCAGGCGATGACGGCATCCGCGTCGGACAGGCCCGCGATCAACTCCGGCCGGGTGACGGGGCCGTCGAGCGGGCAGTAGGCGAGGACCGTGGTCCGGGGGCTGTGTGCGCGTATCAACGCCGTGTGCTGGGCGGTGATCCACAGGTCGTGCAGCACGATGACCGTGGCGGCGCGGACGGCGTCGAGCAGGGAGGGCAGGCCACGCAGCCGTTTTCTGTCACAGGGAAACGCGGCAGGAGGGAGCTCGGGTACCCCGAATGCATGTGTCAACCGTCGCGCCGGGAACCTACTTACTCGTTACCGGGCCCCAAGTCCGGAGGACCCCTCACCGCCTCACCGCGAGGGCTTCGCCGTGCCCAGGTGACGTCCGTTCGGTGATCACACGAGCGCGAGAAGCGTGCGGCGCGTGTGGGTGGTGAGCTCTGCGGTGAAGGGCGGCCGCCGTATGGGGGTCGCCGGCCGGTCTCAGGAAATGTACGACCGGCCGGCCCAGGTCACCATGGCGCGCGCCGTGTTGCCGGTTCTCAGCCAGGAGGCAATCACCCTCGCCATGGCCGGTCCGGATGATTTCTACCGACCCTGCGGTCGACACGGCGGCGCTTGACCTGGTCGGCCCGACGCACGACACCAGCACCAGCCTCGAAGGGTGCGACTTCTTCCCCCAGGTGGCCTCGGCCGCGCGCTCGGACCCAGGGTCGGCAGGTTGAAGTACGTGCGGTCGATGCCGCTCGCCACTCACACCCAGGTCGGAGAACGCGGCGAAGAACTGGACAGCGAGCCGATCGTCGGCCGCATGACGCCCAGGCCCTCCTGCAGCGCCCGGAAACCCAAGTCCCCTGCCGGACAGTCGATTTCGGCACATCGAGCCAAACCCCTTGCCGAATGGTCAAGAAACGTTGACCATTGCTCGCATGCCTACGGACGATCTCCCCGAGACCTTTCACGTCACCACGGACGACCAACTGCGCGCGGTCTCCAATCTCACGCGCCACCGGATCATGGCCGTGCTCCGCTTCGAGCCGGCGACAATCACCCAGATCGCCGTACGAGTGGGCCTCGCGAAGGGAAGTTCCAGCTATCACGTGCGGCTGCTGGAGCGGGCCGGCCTGGTGAAGGTCGTACGGACACGGAAGGTCCGGGGAGTCACCGAGCGGTACTACGCGATGGCCGCGCGGTCGATCGAGCTGCCGGACCCCGGGGTGGGGCAGCCCGATCTGCTGATGCGGCATGCGGTCGCGGACCTGGAGGCGTCGCCGGCCGACGGCGAGCGGCACGTGCGCATGGCGCATCTCCGGCTCACCGATGAGCAGTTCGCGCAACTGGGAGCGCGGATGCGGGCGCTGGCGGACGAGTACCGGGAACTGTCAGACCCGTCGCTGCCCGACGCCTCCCTCGTCTTCGCGCTGTTCCACCCGGCGCCGCGCGAGCAGGCCGAGGGGGACGCCAAGTGACCGCGGACGTTAGCAAGTTGTCGACCGGGTTCGGACGGCTGTGGACCGCGCAGACCGTGTCCTCACTCGGTGACGGCGTGTCGCATGCCGCCCTGCCGCTGATCGCGCTGACGCTGACACGGGACCCGATGGCGCTCGCCGTCGTCACGGCCGCCGGGACCCTGCCGTGGCTGCTCTTCGGAGTGCTCGGCGGCGCGCTGGTGGACCGCTGGGACCGCAGGCGCACGATGTGGGTCACGGACGCGGCACGTGCGCTGCTGCTCGCGATACCGGCGGCAGCCGCCGCACTCGACATGCTCAGCATTCCGCTGCTCGCGGCCGTCGCCTTCCTGCTCGGCCTCGGCAGCCTCTTCTTCGACACGGCCGCCACGGCCTATCTACCGGATCTCCTCGGCCGCGACCCCGCACTCCTGGAACGCGCCAACTCCCGCCTGCGGGGCGCCCAGACCGCCATGTCCGGCTTCGCGGGACCGCCCGCGGGCAGTGCGCTGCTGGCGCTCGGGCGGGCGGTCCCGCTGCTCACCGACGCGGCGTCGTTCGCGGTCTCCGCACTGCTCGTACGATCGCTGCCCGCCGCACCCCGGCCCGTGCCGCAGGCCCACGAGTCACTGCTCCGGCAGGCGCGGGCCGGTGCGTCGTACGTGTTCCGGGACCGGTTGCTGCTCGGGCTCGCCCTGCGCCCCGCGGTCGGGAACATCGCGTTCCTCGCCGTGGAGACCGTCCTCGCCCTCTTCGCGCACGACCGCCTCGGCATCGACACCTACGGCTTCGGCCTCCTCCTCACGGCAGAGGCGACCGGCGGCCTGCTCGGCGCGGGCATCGCCTCCTACCTCGGCCGACGGCTCGGCACCGGCACCGCGCTGACCTGCACGGCCGCAGCCGAGGGACTCGCCATCCTGGGCCTCGCCGCCGCCCCGAACCCGTACGTCGCCGGTCTCTCCCTCGCCGTCTGCGGAGCGGGCATGGGCGCCACGATGGTCCTCGGTCCCTCCCTCCGCCAGTCGATCGTCCCCGCCCACCTGATGGGCCGGGTCGCCTCCACCTCCCGCATGCTCGCCATGTGCGCCGCCCCGTTCGGCGCCTTCCTCGGCGGCTGGCTGGCCACCACCTACGACGTGCGCACACCCCTCTACACCGCCGCCGGCCTCCTGCTGACCATGACCGCCATCACCGCGACCATGACCAGCAACCGCCGCGTCCAGGCAGCACTGCAAGCCGCCGCGCAGACCGACACCCCAGAGCACCAGGCGCCTTTGAATCCCGCTCAGGAAACCGCCGTTTAGGGGATCGCGAGGCCGTCGAGCCCCTGACCGAGCGATCGCGCCGCGTTCACGCGGCGGGCCGCTATGAATCAGCCACGGACGAGGCGTAGTTCCTGATGGACAAGCTCCTGGCCCGCACCGAGCGCCACCAGACACTCATCATCGATGCCGTCGACAGGCCGGGCCTGGATCACGTCGACGCCGGTAGCTCACAGTCCGCCACCGAACCGGCCGACACCGTGCCCGCGGCAGCCGACGCGCAGGACGCGGCAGGACGGTCGTCCACCGATCGGTGACCACTCGTGGCGGCTCGCCCACGGCACATCCCGACACCGAGCGCCCCACCAGCTCGTATTGAAACGTTCAGTCTTGCCCCCGCCCCGGCCGAAATACGTCCCGTCCTGAACTCCGCCGCCAGGGACGGGTGTTGCGCGAGGGCTGGACAGCGGTCGCGGGGAATGCTGTCATCCCTCAGTAGCGCACTTTCCCTCAACGGAAAGCGAGTTGGCCAGGCACTCGCATGCGGCGCCCCGCCCCACACACCGGGCCGTCCGCTGCCCCCGGCGCTGTTGGCACGAAGCATGTTCTGCCGTGACACCCCGTCAGCATGGCGCGCTGACAACGATGTCGAACGCTCGTTGCCCGTCGAAGGAGCCCTCATGCCCCCCACGCCCCGCCCCGAGGACGACAACCACCCGCTCCCCGCCCCCGGACTCACCCCACCGTCCAGACGTGACCTGTTGCGCTGGGGAGGAGTGGCCGCCGCGGGTGTCCTGGGCGGTCTCGGCATCGCCGGTTCACCCGCCTACGCCACCTCCGCAGCCGGTTCCGCAGCCGCGGCCTCGACGTTCAGCCCGCTGCGCCCGCCCGCCACCCCGCTCGCCGTACGGTCCCCGTATCTGACCACCTGGCTGGCCGGGGACAATTTGGCCGGTACCTGGCCCACCTTCTGGAACGGGCGGATCACCGCGCTTGCCGGTATCGCCCGGATCGACGGCACACCGTACGTGTTCCTCGGTGCCCCGGCGCTGCCCGCCGGTCCGGCACTCGGGACGATGACGCAGACGTCGTTGCAGCTCACGGCCACCCGGTCGATCTTCACGCTGACCGGGGGCGGCGTCACGCTGACGGTCACCTTCTTCTCCCCCGTCGACCTGGGCAATCTGCAGCGCCAGTGCGTGCCGCTGAGCTACATCAGTGTCCAGGCCGCGAGCGGCGACGGGGCGAGCCACACCGTGGACGTGCATGTCGACGCCTCCGCGGAGTGGGTGCACGGCGACAGTTCCACCCAGGTCACCTGGGCGAAGCAGGCGACCGGCAGCATGACCGCGCTGACCTGCCAGCCGGCCTCCCCGGGGGTGCTGGCCGAGAACAACGACCAGGCGTCGTGGGGTTCGCTGGTGCTGGCCGCCCCCACCGCGAGCGGGCTGACCTGGCAGATCGGCCAGGACACCGTCGTCCGGGCGGCGTCCGCCGGGAACGGGACGTTGGCCGGCACCTCCGACACCGCCCAGCCCCGCGCGATCAACGACCGCTGGCCCGTACTGGGCCTCAACCAGAACCTGGGCACCGTCACCGCGTCCGCGCCCTCGGCGGTGTTCCAGGTCGTCGTCGGCCACGTCCGCACCCCGGCGGTGAGCTACCTCGGCACGAACCTGAATCCGTGGTGGACGCACTACTGGGGTTCGTGGACCGCCATGCTCGACTGGTTCAACGGCGACCGCGCCGCCGCCCTGGCCGCCGCCGTCGCCTTCGACAAGGCGATCCACGACGATGCCGCGAACGCGGCCGGCGGCGGTGACACCGGTGAACACTATGCGGCCGTCTGCGCCCTGGCGGTGCGTCAGGCCGTGGCCGGGACGGAACTCGTCGACCGAGGCGGGGCGCCGTGGGCGATGCTCAAGGAGATCTCCTCCAACGGCAACTTCTCGACCGTGGACGTCACTTACCCGGCGTCCCCCGCCTACCTGCACCTCTCGCCCGCGTATCTGCGGCTGCTGCTGGAGCCGCACTTCCACTACGCCGAGCAGGACGGCTGGCCCAAGCCGTATGCCGAGCACGACCTCGGCTCCAGCTACCCGAACGCGACCGGGCACCTCGACGGCAACGAGGAGGCCATGCCGATCGAGGAGTCCGCCAACATGCTGATCATGGCGGCGGCGGTGGCCCAGCGCCTCCCGGCGGCCGACGCGGCCTCCTTCGCCACCACGCACTACGCGATCCTCCACCAGTGGGCCGAGTACCTGGTCGCCAACGCCCTCGACCCGGAGAACCAGAACCAGACCGACGACTTCACCGGCTGGATCGCGCACAGCGCCAACCTCGCGCTCAAGGGCATCATCGGCATCGGCGCGATGAGCGTGATCGCCCAGACGGCGTCCAACTCCGCCGACGCCACGCACTACGAGGCCCTCGCCCGTGGCTACATCAGCCGGTGGGTCACCCTGGCCCAGGACTCCTCCGGCACCCACCTCAAACTCGCCTACGACCAGGACGGCACCTGGAGCCTGAAGTACAACGGCTACGCCGGCTGCCTGCTGGGCGTTGACCTGGTGCCCACCGGGGTGGCCGCGCAGGAGGCCGCCTGGTACCTGTCCAAGGCGGGCGCCCACGGCGTGCTCC
Source organism: Streptomyces sp. NBC_01261 (assembly GCF_036226385.1). Lineage (NCBI taxonomy): Bacteria > Bacillati > Actinomycetota > Actinomycetes > Kitasatosporales > Streptomycetaceae > Streptomyces > Streptomyces sp. NBC_01261. The sequence continues at coordinate 11,056,581 of NZ_CP108463.1, read as the reverse complement.
TGGACCCGCGCAACGACTACACCAAGACCGACTGGGAGGTGTGGACCGCGGCCTGGCTCGCCGACCACCCCGACACCCGCACCATGCTGATCAACGGGGTCTACGGCTTCGCCGACACCACACCCTCGCGGGTGCCGTTCACCGACTGGTACGTCGTCGCCACCGGCGCCCAACGGGGCTTCGCCGACCGGCCCGTCATCGGCGGCGTCCTCGCCCTGCTGAACGCCCCGGCGGCCGACTCCGTCTCCTGGAAACGTATCCAGAACAAGAACTCCGGCAAGCTGCTCGCCGTCAGCGGCATGTCCCTGGCCGACAGCGCCGAGGTCACCCAGTACGAGGACAACGGCAGCGCCGACCACCTGTGGACCGTGGTCGACAACGGCGACGGCACCGTGAAGATCTACAACCGCAACAGCGGCAAGCTGCTCGCCGTCCACAACCAGAGCCCCGACGACGGCGCCCACGTCCAGCAGTACAACGACAACGGCACCCAGGACCATCTCTGGCGCTTCGTCGACAACGGCGACGGCTGGATGAAGATCGTCAACGTGCACAGCGGCAAGCTCATGGCCGTCGACGGCGCATCCCAGGCCAACAACGCCCAGGTGACGCAGTGGAACGACAACGGCACCTCCGACCACCTCTGGCGGCTCGTCTGACCCACCCCCACGACTGACATGAGCACACCATAGACCGCAATCCGGAGACCGTCGCCCGACCGATCCACGCCTTTCCCGCCCCACACGGAAATGAAGGAGCGCTCCATGAGAACCCCCACGAAACTCTGCCTGGGCCTGTCCGCCCTGCTGGCCCTGGGCACAGGAACCCTGGGTCTGACACCCGCCGCCGCGTCGCCGTCGCAGCCCACGTCGGCCCAGGCCCTCTCCCCCGGCCTGACCACCGCCCTCCAACGGGACCTCGGACTGACCGCCTCGCAGGCCCGCGCCCGGCTGGCACAGGAAGCAGCCGCCACGAAGATCGCACCCCGCGCCGAACAAGCGGCGGGACAGACCTTCGGCGGCTCCTGGTACGACGCGGCGCACGGCACCCTCGTCGTCGGGCTCACCAACACTCGTGGCGCAGCGGCCGATTCCGTACGGTCCACCGGCGCCACCGTCGTACGGGTCGCGCACAGCGCACACACTCTCGACGCCACGAAAACGGCACTCGACAACACTGCCAGGACGGACGGCGCCCCTTCGGCCGTCCGCAGCTGGCACGTCGACCCCCGCACCAGCGCGGTCGTGGCAGAGGTCAGCAAGGGAGCCGAACACAGCGCGGCCGTAACGAAGTTCCTCGCTTCCGCGCGCAGGACCGGGCTGCTCACCATCAACAGCGTCACCACGGCGCGGAAGCCGCAGACCTTCGCCGCGGGCACCGTCGGCGGCGACCCGTACTACATCAACGGCAACACCCGCTGCTCCATAGGTTTCTCCGTGGTCGGCGGCTTCGTCAGCGCCGGACACTGCGGAACGCCCGGCAGTTCGGTGGCCGGCTGGGACGGCTCGGCGATGGGCACCTTCGCCGGCTCGTCGTTCCCGGGCAACGACTACTCGTACATCCGGATCGGCAACGGCTGGTGGACCGTTCCGGTCGTGCTCGGCTGGGGAACCGTCAGCGACGTCCTGGTCCGCGGCTCCGCGGTGGCACCGGTCGGCTCGTCGGTCTGCCGTTCCGGCTCGACGACCCACTGGCACTGCGGCACCGTCCTCACCCAGAACGAGACCGTCAACTACAGCCAGGGATCGGTCTACCAGCTGACCGGCACCAGCGTCTGCGCCGAACCCGGCGACTCCGGCGGCTCGTTCATCACCGGCGACCAGGCCCAGGGCGTGACCTCCGGCGGCTGGGGCAACTGCACCAGCGGCGGCCAGACCTGGTTCCAGCCGGTCAACGAGATCCTCAGCACCTACGGCCTGACACTCGTCACCGCCTGATCCACCAAGCAATCCCTGTACGACCGCCCTGCGGAGACACACCGTCAAACGTCATTCGGTCGGCTACGGCCGTCCGGTTCGCTCAGAGCCGGACGGCCGTTCGTTCCACTTGAGGTGCAGCAGCGCCCTGCCCTGCCTGCGTCCGGTGGAGTGGGCTGATCACACAGCCCCTTCCCGACGTACGGAGAAGGCACCCGCGGCAGCCGCCAGAACTGCCACCTCCGCGGCCCGTTCCGGGAGTCGGGGGTCCGGATCGGCGCGCATGAGCACCAGTTGGTGGTAGAGCGGCGCCGTGGCCGCGATCAGCAGGCTCCGGGCGTCCTGGCTCCGTGCGGGGAGTTCACCGCGTTCGACGGCGCGCTCGACGAGGACCTCGCACTGGGCGTACCGGTCCGCCCACAACTGCGTCTGGGCCCGCGCGGCCTGTTCGGAGTGGAACGACGCGGCCATCAACGCGACGGCGAACGACGGCCGCATGACCAGGGACTCCTGGATCTCCTGATTGAGGGCCGTCAGATCGCCGCGCAGCGAGCCGGTGTCCGGCGGCTGCCAGTCCATCTCGCCGGCGGCCTCGATGACGTCGACGAGCAGCCCGCCGACATCGCGCCAACGCCGGTAGACCGTGGCGCGATGCACCCCGGCGCGCGTCGCGACGGCCTCCATCGTGAGCCCCTCATGGCCGCCTTCGGCGAGTTCGGCGCGCACCGCGTCGAGAACCCGGGCGCGGACGCGGGCGCTGCGACCGCCCGGGCGGCGGTCCGACGCCGTGTCGAGTGGGTCTGTCATCGGCACTCACTATCCGGTTGAGCACGGTGGCACGGCTGTGCCAGCATCTTAACGCGACAGTTGTCGCTCTAGTGTCGCTGGAGAGGAACCGCATCCGCAATGCCGCCCGTTCCCGCTGATCCCACCGTGCTCCACCCCATGCCCCAGCACCCGCGCGTGGTACTGCTCAAGCCGTTGGTGACGTCGCCGCTGATCGAGGTCGGCGACTTCTCCTACTACGACGATCCCGACGACCCGACCGCGTTCGAGACGCGCAACGTCCTCTACCACTACGGCCCCGAGCGGCTCGTCATCGGCAAGTACTGCGCGCTGGGGACGGGCACCCGGTTCATCATGAACGGCGCCAACCACCGCATGGACGGCCCTTCCACCTTCCCCTTCCCCACCATGGGCGGCTCCTGGGCGGAGCACTTCGACCTGATCACCGACCTGCCCGGCCGGGGCGACACGGCCGTCGGCAACGACGTGTGGTTCGGCCACGGCGCCACTGTCATGCCCGGGGTACGCATCGGACACGGCGCGATCATCGCCGCAGGCGCCGTGGTCACCGGCGACGTCCCCGACTACGGCATCGTCGGCGGCAACCCGGCCCGGCTCATCCGCATCCGCCACGACACGGCCGACATCGCCCGCCTCCTCGCCGTGGCGTGGTGGGACTGGCCGGTGCGGCACATCACCGAGCACGTACGGACGATCATGTCGGGGACCGTCGCGGACCTGGAGGAGGCCGCCGCACAGCTCGACCAGCACTGACAGCGTCTCCTCGCCACACCCCCGCACGCGTCCCGCACAAAAAACGGGTGATCGCCATCTCCCGTCGCCGCGCCCACATCGCGATGGTCGGCGTCCCCATCGTCAGCCATGTCCTGCCCAGCCTCGCGGTCATCCGTGAACTGGTGGCCCGTGGGCACCGGGTCACCTTCGCCAACGACCCGTTCGTGGCCGACCTCGTCGAGTCCACCGGCGCGGAACTGGTGCGGTGCACCTCCACGTTGCCCGTCGCGGACAACAACCGGCCCGCCGATCCCATCTCGGCGGCGAGCCTCTTCCTCTACGACGCCGTCCAGGCGCTCCCGCAACTGCGTGCCGCCTACGACGGCGATCCGGCCAAGAAGAAACCGGGTCAGCAGCCGGGCCCGCGGAAACGCACACGCCGGGTCCGCTCCGCGTCCGGCGAAGCCGGCCGCTGCCTCATGCGTTCGTCGGACGCGGCGCGGGTGTCAGCGCCCACCGGATCATCGAGGTCAGGGCGGAGCCGAGCGGGCGTACACACAGCGTGTCCACCGCCGCGAGCCGGGGCAGTCGTAGTTCCTGCGCGGCCCAACGCTGCAGGAGCGAGACGGCGTTGGCGGCGAGCGCGCCGTAAGGGAGACGGGTCGCGAGAGGCAGCGGCGGGTTCAGGAGGAGGAAGCGGGCGGTGTCGCGTGCCTGCGGGGTCGCTTCCAGCTCCGGGCGGTAGGCGGAAAGGCGCTCGGCCAACTCGGCGCGGCTGCGCGGCGGATCGAGCACCCCGAGCGCGACGGCGACCCTGGCGGTGTTCTCCACGTAGCCGTCGCACTCCGCGTCCGTCAGGGGCCGCGCTCCGTAGCGCTGGTGGGCCCGCAGGAAGCTGTCCACCTCGGCGATGTGGACCCAGCAGAGCAGGTGCGGATCGGAGGCGTGGTAGGCCTCCCCCCGGTCGGTCTCGCCCCACACCCTCTCGTGCACGGCTCGGACCTGGTCGCAGGCCCGCTGTGCCTGGTCGGCGGTGCCGTATGTCGTCATGGCCAGGAAGGTGCTGGTCCGTTGCAGTCGGCCCCAGGGGTCACCGCGGAATCCGGAGTGGGCGGACACGGCCGCCATGGCCAACGGATGCAGCGACTGGAGGAGCAGGGCGGACAGCCCGCCGATGAACATCGAGGCGTCGCCGTGCACGCGGCGGACGGGCTGTTCTGGGCCGAACCAGCGCGGGCCGGGGGTGTCGTGGATGCGGGCGCGGTTGCGCGGGCCGTCCGGTCCGGCGACACGGGCGAACACGGCGGCGCCCAACCGCTCCCGTGGGCCTGGACACCCGGCGATGGTGGATTTCATGATTTGTGGCCTTCCGCCGACCTGTCTTCCATTCTGCCGGGACCCTCCGTCGCCGGTGCCGAAGGGTCCCGGGGGAAGCGCCGTCCGTCGGTCCCGGTGCAGGAGGACCACAAGCGCGCCTTCCGCTCTTCTTTCCATGCCGGACGCCCTTTTGGATGCGGACCGGGGAGGTCTTTTCCAACGATGCGGACCCGGCCGTGACGCCGCGGGGCGAGGCCGGTCGAAGGGCCACGCCACTCGCGCATATGCCGGGAGAACGTGTTCGTGTCCCACGTAGGCGTTCGGGTACGGACAGCGTGCCCGTCACCCGCGAGTGCGAGGATTCCCCGAGCTCGGGCGGCCCCCGCATGGTCGACCGCCGTGCCGGGCAGCACTGCGGCACGCTACGCCTTGCCCTCCACCTCCACCCCATCGAGGGAGCCGTATGTGAGCGATGTCGTCTTCACAGCCGATTTCACCTCCACCAGCCAATGGGTGGCCGGCCGTTCCTGGGCCTATCCCGACGGCGGCCCGACCAACCCCGGCGACGACAAGCTGGACCACCTCACCCCCGACCCGGCCTACTCGCGCACCGGTACTTTCCGCGCCACCCGCAGGACCGACGGCTGGTGGGACACCGGACTGCTGACCACCGAGGGAAGCGACGAGGCCTTCACGGTCCGCACCGGCGACCAGCTCCGGGCCCGCGTCCACCTGCCCAGCGGGCTCGGCGCCTGGCCGGCGATCTGGACCTGGCGCGACGGAGGCAACGAGGTCGACGTCTTCGAGTACCACCCCGACAACCCCGACCTGCTCGAACTCAGTAACCACGTCCGCGAAGGACACACCTACCTCCGCCACCCGGCGGTGGGTCCCGGTGCCGTCGTCGACCTCGGAGTGACCTTCGGCCGCCGCAGTGTCGTCTGGACACTCAACGGCACCCGGGTCTTCGCCGACGGCCGGGGCGTCGGCTCCAACTGGCACGCCTACCTCATCGTCAACCTCTCCGTCTGCGCCGGCCGCTACCACCCTCTCCCCGACACCCAGACCACCGAACTGTCGTACCGCGTCGAGAACTTGACCGTGCAGCGGCGTCCGATCCCGCACGCGGTAGAACCGCACGATGACGACCCGCCGGAGGCCGAGACGGCGGCGGACGGTCCACCGTGAAAAGCCCCAGGTGGCAGGGTGTCCGGGACGGGCCGCTGGTCGCCGGTCGCTGACGCCGACGGACGAGACCGTCGACACCAGCGTCTGCCCGCTCGTCCATCACGGAGAGCCGGTGGCCCCAGCGGCGGCCTCAGCCTCCGCTGCTCTCCCGCACCACGATCCGGTGCCCGATCACCACGTCCCGGCAGGGGACTCCCGAGTCGGGGGCGTCGATGCGGTTCAGCAGCAGGGACACCGCTGTGCGGGCGATCTCCCGTTTGTCGGGCGAGACCGAGGTGAGGCTGGGCACGCTGAAGCCGGCGGCCTCGATGCCGTCGAAGCCGACCACGTCCACCTCGTCGGGCACCCTGATCCCGCTCTCGTGCAGGGCCCGCAGCGCGCCGAGCGCCATGTTGTCGTTCAGGCACAGGAGCGCGTCGGGGCGGGAGCCGTCCCGCATCAGCCGGGCAGCCGCCTCCGCGCCGTCCCGCCAGTGATAGGCCTCCACCGGCACCACCAGGCCGGCGTCGAAGGGCAGGCCCGCCGCCGCGAGAGCCTGGCGGTAGCCGTCGGTGCGCAGGCGGTCGGTGCCCTGTTGGCCGCGGACGGCGCCGCCGACCACCGCGATGCGGCGGCGGCCGCGGGAGAGGAGGTGCTCGGTGGCCTCGCGGGCGGCGCGTACGTTGTCGATGCCGACGTGGTCGGTGTGGCCCTCGGCGGAGCGTTCGCCGAGCAGCACCACGGGCATCCGGCGGTCGCGGGTGGCGAGGTCGCGGGGCAGCAGGGAGAGCGGGCTGAGGATGACGCCGTCGCAGAACTGGGTGTCGAAGCCGTGCAGCGCGGCCAGTTCGCGGTCGCGTTCCGCTCCGGTCTGGTGGATCAGCACGGTCCGGCCGTTGCTCCCGGCAGCCTCCATGACGTGTCTGGCCAGCTCGGAGAAGTAGGCGACGTCGAGCTCGGGCACGGCGAGGGTGATCATGCCCGTGCGGCCCTGGCGCAGTTGTCGGCCGGCGATGTTGACGCGGTAGCCGAGGGCGTCGATCGCCTCGCGGACGACCGAGCGGGTCTGCTCCGAGACGTGCTCGTAGTCGTTGATCACGTTGGAGACGGTCTTGGGCGAGACGCCGGCGTACTCCGCCACGTCCTTGATCCTCGGTCTGGCCGCCACGCTGCCCTTCCTTCCGAACTTGCTTGATCGTACCGACCGTTGTGCGTCATGTTCCGGCCAGTCGGTCGCACACAAACTGCGACCGAGGTATTTACATCGATGTAATCGACATGGTGCCATGGCCCCGCACGACCTTCACACCGCACCGACCTGCACTCTCGTCACGAGGAGCCCCATGCTCGACCCGTATCTCCCGGACGCGCCGCCCCGCCCCGAGTACCCCAGGCCACAGTTCACGCGGGACGCCTGGCTGAATCTCAACGGCGAGTGGCAGTTCGAGACCGACCGGTCCGACACCGGCCTGGAGCGCGGCCTGGCCGACCGCGAACTGACCGGCCGCATCCTCGTCCCGTTCTGCCCGGAGTCCGAGCTGTCCGGCATCGCGGAGACGGACTTCCTTGAGGCCGTCTGGTACCGGCGCACGGTGACCGTCCCCGCCGAGTGGGCCGGCAGCCGGGTCCTCCTGCACTTCGGGGCCGTTGACCACGACACCACCGTGTGGGCGGGCGGCCAGGAGGTCGCGCGGCATCGCGGCGGGTTCACCCCGTTCACCGCCGATCTCGGCGAGGTGGCCGTGGCCGGCGAGGAACTGACCCTCGTGGTGCGCGCCCGGGACAGCCGGCACACCGTGCAGGCCCGCGGCAAACAGGCCACCTGGTACGCCAACTCGCACTGCCATTACACCCGGACCACCGGCATCTGGCAGACCGTGTGGCTGGAGCCGGTCCCCCGCGCCGTAGCCCTGCGCCGCCCCCGCGTCACGCCCGACCTGGCCACCGGATCCTTCCTGGTGGAGCTGCCGCTGTCGGCGAACGCCGCCGGGCACCGGGTGCGCGCCACGCTGAGCGGCGCCGACGACACGGTCGTCACCGCCGAGGGGCGGGCGGATCTGGATCTGTGCCCGCGCCTCGTGCTCACCGTCCCCGCGGACCGGCGGCGGACCTGGTCGCCTGCCGACCCGCATCTGTACGACCTCGTCCTGGAGATCCTCGGCCCGGACGGCGAGGTGGTCGACACCGCCCGGTCCTACGCCGGCCTGCGCTCGGTCTCCGTACGCGGCAAGGAACTGCTGCTCAACGGCGAACGCGTCTTCCAGCGGCTGGTCCTGGACCAGGGCTACTACCCGGACGGACTGATGACCGCGCCCACCGACTCCGCGCTGCTGCGGGACATCGAGCTGGGGATCGCGGCCGGGTTCAACGGGGCCCGGCTGCACCAGAAGGTCTTCGAGGAGCGCTACCTCTACCACGCCGACCGGCTCGGCTACCTGGTGTGGGGCGAGTTCGGCGACTGGGGCTGCGAGACCGGGGTCCGGGACGACAACCAGCGCCCCGACGCCTCGTTCGTCACGCAGTGGCTGGAGGCCCTGGAGCGGGACCACTCGCACCCCTCGATCGTCGGCTGGTGCCCGCTGAACGAGACGTACCAGAACCTGCACGACCGCATCACCGTGCTGGACGACGTCACCCGGGGCATGTTCCTCGCCACCAAGCAGGCCGATCCGACCCGGCCGGTCGTCGACGCGTCCGGCTACGCGCACCGGGTGCCGGAGACGGACGTCTACGACTCGCACTGCTACGAGCAGGACCCGGTGGCGTTCGCCAAGATCATGGCCGGGCTCGCCGAGAACCGGCCGTACGTCAACACCGGCCCCGAGGGCCGCGCCTGGTCGGTGCCGTACCGGGGGCAGCCGTACTTCTGCAGCGAGTTCGGCGGGATCTGGTGGGACCCGGAGACCGTCGCCGCGGCCGGCGACGACACCGGCAGTTCCTGGGGGTACGGCGAACGGCCGCGCACCGAGGACGAGTTCGTGGAGCGGTTCCGCGGTCTGACCGGCGTGCTGCTCGGTGACCCCGGGATGTTCGGCTACTGCTACACGCAGCTCACCGACGTCTTCCAGGAACGCAACGGCGTCTACCGCTTCGACCGTTCCGAGAAGGCCGACACCGAGCAGTTGCGCGCCGCCCAGCTGCGCCCCGCGGCGTACGAGGAGCCGTCGTAGCACCCCAGTCCCCGCTCCGAGTGAGCGGACGCACCGCACGCCGCACAAGATTTACATCGATGTAAAAACGCATGGTGGGCAGCATCGCCGCACGGACCGGAGTGTCCCCCGCGTCGCCGCCCACCGGGAAGGAAGCACATGACCGGCACACCCGACCGGGTCCCCCGCCACGGACCGACCAGACGCCGTGTCCTGACGACAGCCCTCGCCGCCGGCGCCGCGGCCCTCGGCGCCGGGGCGCTCAGCGGCTGCGGATCGGCGCTCGCGGCCGACGACGGATCGACGGTCCGGCTGTGGGACCTGTTCAGCGGCGCCGACGGCGGTCTCCTCAACGAGATGGTGGCCAAGGCACGGCCCGCCATGCCGGGCACGCACATCGAGCGCACCGTCCTGGAGTGGGGCACGCCCTACTACACCAAGCTCGCGATGGCCTCCGCCGGCGGTCGCGGGCCCGACGTGGCCGTCTCGCACATGTCCCGGCTCGCCGGGTACGCGCCCACCGGGCTGCTGGACCCGTGGGACATGGACGTCCTGGCCGAGTACGGCGTCGCCCCGGACGACTTCGCGGACGCGGTGTGGTCACGCACCCAGTTCGCCGGCCGGACCTACGCCGTCCCGCTGGACACCCACCCCTTCATCGTCTTCTACCACCAGGGACCGGCGAAGAAGGCGGGCCTGCTGACCGCCGACGGCACGCTGGACGCGGACGCGTTCTCCTCCCCGGACAGCTTCCTGGCCGCGGGCAGGGAACTGGCCAGGGCATCCGGCAAGCAGGGCATCGCGTTCGGCTATGTCACCGACACCGCGCAGTGCTGGCGGCTGTTCTACGGCCTGTACCGGCAGACCGGCGGCGGGTTCGACCTGCCCGCGGGCGGACCGGCCGAGGTGGACGAGGACCGGATGGCCGAGGTGATCGCCTTCATGGCCAAGGTCGTCGACGGCAAGGTCAACCCGAAGCGCCTCGACTACGCGTCCGCCATCGCCTCCTTCGTCAACAACCAGACGGCGATGATCCTCTCCGGCGAGTGGGAGCTGGGCACCTTCCGCACGACCGACAAGGACGTCGGCGCGGCGCCCTTCCCCACGGTGTTCGGCACCCCGGCCGTCTACGCCGACTCGCACTCCTTGGTCCTCCCCCACCGCGACCACCCGGACGAGGAGCACCGCCGACGCACCCACCGGGCGGTGGCCGCGCTGCTGAAGGCCGGTCAGATCTGGGCCACCGCGGGCCACATCCCCGCCTACCAGCCGGTGACCCGGACCGCCGCCTACGCGGCACTCGAACCGCAGGCGCACTACGCGCAGGCCGCCGGCCATGTCGTACTCGACCCGCCGGTGTGGTTCGCCGGGGCGGGCTCCGACTTCCAGAACGCCATGTGCCAGGTCCTCCAGCAGGCCCTGCTCGGCGCCACCAGCCCGGAGCGCGCGGCCCGCGCGATGACCCGGCGCCTCAACACCTTCCTCTCCAAGCCCAGCCCGGCCTGATCCGGCCGCGAACCATCCGCGCAGGAGGCACAACGATGTCCTCTCCCCTCCCCCCGTCCCGCACCGGGACGCTCCCGGCGCGCCGGATCCTCTCCCCCGGCCTGCTGTTCGCCCTGCCCTTCCTCGTCCTGTTCGCGCTCTTCGTGGTCTGGCCGCTGGTCCAGGGGCTGTGGATGAGCCTCACCGACACCTCGCTGTCGGCCCACACGCCGGGCTTCGTCGGCCTGGACAACTTCTCGGAGGCGCTGCGGGACGCCGAGATGTGGCGGGCGCTCGGCCACACCGTGTGGTTCACCGTGCTGTCGACCGTCCCGCTGGTCGTGGTGGCGCTCGGCATGGCGCTGCTGGTCCACACGGGGCTGCCCGGTCAGTGGGTGTGGCGGCTGGCGTTCTTCGCGCCGTACCTGTTGCCCGTCGGTGTGGTGAGCCTGCTGTGGGTCTGGCTGTTCCAGGGTGATCTCGGCCTGTACAACCAGGTGTTGAACGCGGTGGGCCTCGACTCGGTGGCCTGGCTGAGCGACAAGTCGGTCGCGATGTGGGCGATCGTGCTGACCACCCTGTGGTGGACGGTCGGCTTCAACTTCCTGCTGTACCTGGCGGCCCTCCAGTCGGTGCCGGACCACCTCTACGAGGCGGCGGCGATCGACGGCGCGGGCGCCTGGAGGCGGCTGTTCTCCATCACGCTGCCGCAGCTGAGCCGGATCACCGTGGTGGTCACCGTGCTCCAGATCCTGGCCTCGCTGAAGGTCTTCGACCAGATCTACCTGCTGACCAAGGGCGGTCCTGACAACTCCACGCGCCCGGTCATCGAGTACATGTACGACGTCGGCTTCACCGGTTACCGGCTCGGCTACGCCTCGGCGATCAGCTACGTGTTCTTCGCCCTCGTCATCCTCGCCTCCGCGGCGCAGTACGCCGCCCTCCGCCGCCGGGAGAAGTGACCATGACCTCGACCACCGAACTGCCCCTCCCGCGGCCGAAGTCCGCGCCCCGCTCCCCGGTGATCCGCGAGGTGGCGGCCCGCCGGTACCGCGCCGAGGCCCGCCGCACCCATCTCTCCCTCGGCGAGAGCCGCACCGCGCGGGTGCTCACGTTCGGGGTGCTGACCGTGCTGGCGCTGCTGTGGCTGCTGCCGATGGCCTGGGGTCTGCTGACCGCGTTCAAGTCGGAGCAGGACGCGAGCGATCCGGTGCACTGGCTGTGGCCGAAGCACGGGTTCACCCTGGCCGGGTTCCGCAGCGTGTGGGACCGCGGTGAGCTGCCGCTGTGGATGTTCAACAGCTTCCTGGTGGCGGCCGTCGTCACGGTGATCACGGTGGCGGTGTCCGCGATGGCCGGCTACGCCTTCTCCCGGACCCGGTTCGCGGGCCGCAGGTGGCTGTTCACGATCACGGTGGCGGCCGTCCTGGTGCCGCCGCAGATGCTGATCGTGCCGTGGTTCCAGCAGATGCTCACCCTGAACCTGCTCGACACCTACGCGGCGGTGATCCTCCCGCAGACGGTGGCGCCGGTGATGGTGTTCATCCTGAAGAAGCACTTCGACTCCCTGCCCAAGGAGTTGGAGGAGGCGGCCCGCATCGACGGCGCGGGACACCTCCGGATCTTCTGGTCCGTGCTGCTGCCGCTGTCCCGTCCGATGCTGTCGGCGGTGGCGATCTTCGTGTTCATCGGGGCCTGGAACAACTTCCTGTGGCCCTTCGTCTCCACCTCGGACCCCGACCTGATGACCCTGCCCGTCGGCATCACGTCGGTGAAGGACGCCTACGGCGTCCAGTACGCGCAGTCGATGGCGTCGGCCGTACTGGCCGCGCTCCCGCTGGTGGTCGTCTTCCTGTTCTTCCAGCGGCACATCGTCAAGTCCGTCGCCACGACGGGCCTCGGCGGCCAGTGAGCCGACCTCCTTCCTGAAAGGCGCAACCACCCCACTCACCACCACAATCGCTGGAGTCGCACATGAGTTCGTCCCCCCGCACGGCACGCACGGCGGCGCTGGTCGCCCTGCTGCTGACCGTGGTGTTCTCGCTCGTCTCCACACCCACGTCGACCGCGGCGCCCCAGGCCGCGGCCGTCACCAGCACGACGTTCCGCAATCCCCTCAACACCGGGCCCGACCCGTACCTGACGTACTGGAACGGCTCGTACTACATGACCACGACCCAGGGCGGCAGCATCCGCATGTGGCGCTCGGCGTCCCTGGCCACCCTCCTGGGGTCGGACCCGGTCACCGTCTGGACGGACACCGACTCCTCCCGCAACCAGAACATCTGGGCATCGGAGTTCTACCGCTTCGGCAACCGCTGGTACCTCTACTACACGGCCGACGACGGCGTCGACGACCACCACCGCGTCTACGTCCTGGAGTCCGACGCCGACTCCCCCACCGGCCCCTACCACTTCAAGTCGGCGCTGATCCCGCCCAACCACACGAACGACTTCGCGATCGACCCCAGCGTCTTCACCCACAACGGCCGCCTGTACCTGGCCTACAGCGGCATCAACGCCTACCAGCACAACGGCCTGAACATCGCACCCCTGTCGAACCCGTACACCGTCTCCGACGACGCGGTCGCGATCGACGCGGCGGGCGGCTGCGCTGAGGTGCGCGAGGGACCGGAGTTCCTCAGCCGCAACGGCCGTACCTGGATGACGTATTCGACATGCGATACCGGAAAGCCCGACTACCAGCTGTGGATGATGTCCCTGGCCGACGGCGCCGACCCGCTGGTGGCGTCCAACTGGCAGCAGCGCGCCGGGGCGATGTTCGCGCGCAACGACGCGGTGGGGGTCTACGGTCCCGGCCACCACGCCTTCTTCAAGTCCCCGGACGGCACGGAGGACTGGATGGTCTACCACGCCAAGTCGACCTCGCAGTACACCTACACCGACCGCACCAGCCGCGCCCAGAAGATCGGCTGGAACGCCGACGGCAGCCCGAACCTGGGCACCCCGCTCGCCATGGGCGCCACCCAGAACCTGCCCTCCGGAGACCCCGGTTCGGGCAACCACTGGATCAACGACGACGGCCGCTCCAGCGCGGACGGCACCCTCTCCTACACTGGATCCTGGAACTCCGGTACGGGATGCGCCACTCAGTGCTTCTGGGGCGACGACCACTGGAGCGACCATGTCGGCAACACGGCGACCTTCACCTTCACCGGCACCCGCATCGCCCTGCTGTCGGTCCGCGACACCGGAAACGGCATCGCCGCCCTCAGCATCGACGGCGGGGCGGAGACCCGGGTCGACTTCTACGGAGCCATCCGCACGGGCGAGACCGTCCAGTACGTCGGCCCCGAACTCGCCGCCGGTCGACACACCCTGCGGATCCGGGTGACGGGCGAGCACAACGCCCAGTCGACGGCGTCCTTCGTGAGCGTGGACCGGGCCGAGGTGTACACCGACTGACCTGCCACCGACACGATGCCGGCCGACGCGAGCCGTCGTCGCCGTTGAGCGCCACGGTCGCCGACCGTGGCGCTCGGACACACGTCGGCACCGGGAAGTTCACAACGAGCCGAGCGGGGCGCTACCTCCGTCGGCCGTGGGAGCGTACGGGATGGCTGCGGCGGGACTGTGCGACTGGTTGTGTCAGGTGCACCCGATGTGGATGCCGAGGAACTCGTCACGCTCACGCTGCAGTTGAGGCGACGACTGCTCGAACTCGACGTGGACGACGTGCGATTGGCGCGTTCCGACAGGTCGGCACCGGACGCTACGAAGGCCTGCTGCCCCGACGGCCACACCTTCCGCCTGCGCAGACTCGGCGTCGGACACCTCACAGACGGCGACCGAGGCGATCCCCTCATCCCCGTACGCGCCCACGGCTGACGGCACTGACGCAGAACCCATCGAGCAGAGGAGCCCCCGAGCGCCGCGCGCGGTTGCCCATCCTCGGTCCGAAGTGGGCTCAGGGGACAGCGCGTGCTGTGGAGTGCGCAGGGCGCGGACACTGTCGCGGAAGCGGAGCAGCGAGCGCGGGAAACACGCGTCACACGCACGGTTGCGCCGCCTCCGGCCAAGGGGTCGGCTTCGCTGCGCGGCGACGACGGGCATCCGGGCGGGCAACGGGATCCGGCCCACCTCCAGCCGACGGAAGTGGGCCGGACCGTGGCAGCGCCCCGCAGGTCAGCGGACCGTGGTGACCCGATGCTCCTTCAGCGCGGCACAGTTGGAGCCCGTGACGTAGACGTACACGTTGTCGATGTGGCCGCCCCAGTCCACGCAGTGGGCCCTGCCCTGGACATAGGCCGGTCCGGCGTACGACGTGTACACGCCCTCGTCCTGGGCGTACTCGTCGGTGTCGGAGACGTAGATCCACGCCCCCATGGCGCGCGCGGCGCCAGGGTTGGTGCGGATGGTCGCGACGCAGTTCTTGCCGTTGGAGGCGTTGTAGGTCAGGTAGACAGTGCCCTGCGTGCCGACGGGCGCGGAGTTGACGGTCTTGTAGGTGCTCCCGCAGACCTTCTGCGCGGTGGTGTTCGGCGCTGCGGAGGCGGGGCCGGCCAGAACCGTCGTGGTGCCGACCGCCAGGGCCGCCATCGCGGCACCCGCGAGAACAGAATGACCGAATCTCATATTTCCCCCTTATGATCTTAGGAGTGCCTTACTCCTGACAGGTCAGACACGTGCCGTCCAGGCAGGGTTGTGACCCATCACCGGCTCGATCCGGCCGAGTTGACCGGGCGAACCGAGAACACCACCGGGTGGCCGTGACCTCGACGGGTACGGACGTTGCGGCGGCGCCCAGGTTCGCCGTCCGCGCACCGGGTCACTGCGCGCCGTCGCAGCCGCGGTCTCCGTCCGAGGACATGGAGAGCCGGGAACCCCAGGCAGTGCCCCGGAGGGACGCGCCGTCACGCGCGCCCGACGCCCCGCCGTCGCAAAGCCGCCCGACAGCACGACAACGCGCCTACGTCGGCGCATTCTTGCCACAACCTCCCGGCGCCACAGGTGTCGAAGGAGATCACTCAGACACCATCCGCCTTTCGAACGTGATCGTTCAGTTCGGGTGGGTGGGCATGAACTCCCTCAGGCAGCGCGGTAGCAGGCTCTCCGGTGCCCCGGCGGGAGACGGGCATGGCGGCGACAACCCTCATACCGGACCGCCGGCGGATTCTGGCGGTGCCGGAGTCTGAAGCGGGCCGGGAGGGCATCCGCTGGCGGCAGTTGGACCTCACGCCGGGACTGGACGCCGTCCCGACGACGGTCGAGGAACTGCGGTCGAAAGCGAGACGGCCGGTGGAGCGGAGGTGAGGCCTGCGGATGCGGTCGGAAGCGTTCACCGCTCCCGCAGTGACGCCGTCGGAAGCCGACCGGGCGTCGTCCGGCCAAGCAGCCGCCCATGAGTACGGTCATCGACCACCGCATCGTCGCTTCGTGCCTGGCCGGCAGGTTCTCGGAGTCAGCCGCGCACCGGACGACGCGAGCGCCTGCTCCGGGACCCTGCACGGACGCAGAGCTATTCACCGGCAGCGGAGAGGACCGGCGTCAGGCGACGTTCGTAGGTCTCCGGGACGGACCGTGCCCACCGCGAGTTCGCATCATCTGCGCTCCCCCGAAAACACGGCCCCCGCGGCCGGATCGACGGCGGGCCGCCGAAGCGTGTCGGCCCCCGGCTCTGCTTCCGTGGAACCTGTACTCCCTGTGCGGCCCATCGGTACGCACACCTGTTCCGCCCGTACATCCCCCTGCCCCCGCCAACCCGGCCACTCCTCAACTCGCCGAAGCGCCATGCGAACCGGGGTTCGCGCGCCGGCACACCAGAGCCGGCTGGTGTCGGTGGCGCGGTCGGCGCTCGCCATCACGGCGCCGCCGGCCGCCGGTTACGCCGTGGTTGAGAAAGTCGGGCCGCCCGGGCAGTCGAATCCCCTTCCGCACCCGTCTTTACGGGGGAACAAGGGAGGGAACTTTGAACGCCGACGACGAACGTGAGTTCCGCGAGTTCGTGGCGGCACGGTCGAGATCGCTGCTGCACACGGCCTACCTGCTGACCGGAGACTGGGAGCAGGGCCGCGACCTGCTCCAGACCGCGCTCGCGTCCACCGCCCGCCGCTGGTCGCGGCTCCGCGACCGGCAGCAACCGGAGACCTATGTCCGCCGGGCGATCTACCACGCCCAGATAGACCGCTTCCGACTGCTCAGTTGGGGCAAGGAGACGGTCACCGATACGCTCCCGGACCCGCCGACGCAGGCCGCCGACTGGGCCGACACCGTGGTCCAGCGCCACGACATCATGACCGCGCTGCGGCAACTGCCCAAACGCCAGCGCGCGGTGATCGTGCTGCGCTACTTCGAGGACCTGCCGGACCCCGAGATCGCCGAGATCCTGGGCATCGCCCAGGGCACCGTCCGCAGCCAGACCCACAAGGCCCTGGCCTCTCTCCGCGCCGCCTTCGCCGAGACGCAGCCATCGGCTACGGCCCTCCCCTCCCCCGCCTCCGGCAGGAGCACCCTCACATGAACGACCCGACCGAACACCCCCTGCACCACGCCCTGCACGCCCATGTCCAAGAGAGCGGGGGCGACGCCGCCGGTCCCTGCCTGGTGAGCCTGGCCGACGACGCGTTGCGGGTCGCCCGGCGACGACAGCGGCTGGCCCGCTCCGGGGCCGGCGTCATCGCCGCCGCCGTGCTCGCCACCGCCGGGGTCGCCGTCGCGGACGGGGCGACCTTGCACGCGCACCCGTTGCGGCCCTCCGTAGGAGGAACGGGGAACGCCGAGAAGGCGACCCGGTTCTCCCTCCTGCCGGTCACCTCGGTCAAGGAACAGACCTGCGCCCCCGGCAGCGACGGCTACCCCGTACGCGCGACCGCGACCAGCCCGGCATCCTGCGTCCAGATCGACCCCGCCAAGGGCATGACCAGCATCCGAGCCGTCTCCGCGAAGGCCCACAACAGCGCCGGCGGCTGGGAGGTCGACCTGACCCTCAGCCCTGCCGACCGGACCCACCTGGCCGACCTCACCAGCGCCCTCGCCAAGGCCCCTGTCCCACGCAACGAAGTGGCCGTCGTCATCGACGGCGAGCTCCAGGACGTCACCTACATCGCCGCCCCCCTCACCAAGGGCCACTTCGCCATCGCCGGCGGCCTCACCAGCGAAACCGCCCACAACCTGGCCCTCCGCCTGGGAACCGGCGAGTAGCCCGCTACCCGCGCCCAAGGGGTACCTGTTCTCGGCCGCCGCGTGGCCCCCGGCCACCGATGAGTTCCACCGCTCGTGCGGCGGGTCGTGGTCTGCGCCGATGATCCGTCTCGCCATGACCGACCAGGGAGGCCGCGCCCCTCGCGTTCCCACGAACTTCGCTTGGATCCGCCACCACTTCAGGAGCCACGTTTTCGTTGTTCACATGGTGGTTTCTTCGCGGATGAGGGATGCGGGCCGGGAGGTGAGCAGCCGGGTCAGCAGTGGCAGTGCTTCGGTCGCGGTGCGGGCTTGCGCCGCGGGCAGGTGGGCGACACCCTCGGGCAGGGTCGTGGCCGCGCGGGGGATGGCGAGGACGCGCATGTCGGCGGCCACGGCCGACCGGATGCCGGCCGGGGAGTCCTCCACGGCCAGGCACCAGGACGACGGGACGCCGATCTCGGCCGCCGCGCGCAGGTAGGGGTCGGGTGCGGGTTTGGCCCGGGTCACATCCTCGCCGCACACGACGGCTCGCAGCCTCTCGGCCAGGCCCAGGTGTTCGAGGACGGCCCGGACGAAACGACGGGGGCTGGCGGTGGCCACGCCGACGGGCCCGTGGCGTTCGGCTTCGAGGACCAGCTCGATCGCGCCGGGCAGGGCCCGGATCTCTCCCGCGGCGCAGGCGTCGACCATCGCGGTGGTGCAGGTTTCGACGACCTCGACGGCGGTGGCCGCGCCGCCGCACAGGCCGGCGACGTACGAGGCCCAGCTGCCGTTGCCGTGCAGCGCGGCGGAGTCCTGGGGCCGCCAGGGGTGACCGTGACGGGCGGTGAAGTCGGCGCACACCCGCGGCCAGGCCGCCGCTGTGTCGATCAGGGTGTCGTCCAGGTCGAAGACCGTCGCCCGCAGCACCAGGGTCATACCGTCGCCGTGTCCACGAGCCGCAGCGCGTGCGACAACTGCTCGACGGAGACCAGTGCCAGGCCGTGTTCGTCGGCGAAGGCGCGCAGCCGGTCGAAGTCGGCGGTGGAGCCGTCGTCCTCGCAGACCTCGCTGATCACCGCGACCGGTGACAGCCCGGCCAGGCGCAGCAGATCGACACCTGCCTCGGTGTGTCCGCGGCGCTCGGCGATCCCGCCGGGCCGGGCCCGCAGCGGGAGCACGTGCCCGGGCCGGACCAGTTCCTCGGGCCGGGTGGCGGGGTCTGCCAGGGTGCGTACGGTCAGGGCCCGGTCCGCTGCCGAGATCCCCGAGCCGACGCCGACCGCGTCCACGGAGACCGTGTAGGCGGTGCTCTCGATGGTGTCCGTTCCGGGGGCGGGCGGGACCATCAGCGGCAGCTCCAGCCGGTCGGCGATCTCGGGGGCCATCGGCGCGCAGATCAGCCCGCTGGTCCAGCGGACGAAGAATGCCAGGGCCTCGGCGGTCGCGAACTCGGCCGCCATGACCAGGTCCCCCTCGTTCTCCCGGTCCGCGTCGTCGACGACGATGACCGGTCGTCCGGCCCGCAGATCGTCGACGGCGAGCGCGAGCGGGTCCAGCGACTGCGGTACCGATGCTGACGTCACAGCGACCAGCCTTTCCTCGGGTTCATGATCGTGCTTGCTGTGGATGCATCGGTTCCCGGACAGACGTTCTTGAGAAACCTGTACGCCAAGGGGGCGAGTCCTCCGACGAGCCGCAAGACACCACAGGACTACGCCGGGGAACTGCTCGGGTACACGAGCGCGGCGACCGTGGACGGCTGCCCGAAGTGACAGTGGACCGGGACCCCGACGAGCCGCTCGGCACGGCCGAGGTCGCCGCTCTCCTCGGACGCGGAGCGCTGCTTCCTTCTCCAGCGCCCTCTCGCAGGGCCGCCTTCCGAATTTGCGCGGCGTGGAGGTGCAGGAGAAGCGATCTCCTTGCGGGCCATCTCGGTGGCCGGCGGCTGGACGGCCGGCTCAAGACACTCGGGGCAGCTCGCTGCGCTCTCCCCCGTGCGGTGCCCTGCGGGGCACCGGTTCCATGTCGGCGCCGATGCGGTGACGATCAGTCAGGACCTCATGGTCGTCTCGACCTCCGGAGCTGGATTGTTGGCTCCAACCCTGGTAAATCAGCTTGTCATGGCCATGAGCGCGATCGAACTGCACAGCATCAATCGTTGGGAGGCGTCCTTCCTCCGCGAAGAGGTGGACGGCTACTTCGCCCACGGCATCGAGTGCACGCCGGGCGCGACGGTACTCGACGTGGGCGCCAACATCGGTGTGTTCTCGGCCGCCGTCTATGAACGGCTGGACGGAGACGTGCGGATCTACGCCTTCGAGCCGTTGCCGCCACTCCACGCGACACTCGAACGCAATGCCCGCGAGTTCTTCAACGGACGACTGACCGCGCTCCCCTACGGCCTGGCGTCCCGCGACGACGAGCTCGACTTCAGCTACATTCCGGCCGCCACGATCTTCTCGTCCTCCTCACGGGACCAGGGCAACATCGAGGACGAGCGGCGCCGGGTCACCGCCAGCGTTGTCGAAATGATCCGCCAAGGTGGCCTGGGACCGGTCCTGCGCCGCATACCCTCCCCCCTCCTCACTCTTCTCATCGGCCGCAAACTGCGGGTGCTGCGGCAACTTGAGACGCACCGAGTGAAGGTCAGGCCCCTGTCATCGGTGCTCGACGAGTTGGGCATCGACCACGTCGACCTGCTCAAGGTCGATGTGGAAGGCGCCGAACTTGAGGTACTCAGAGGCATCGAGGAACGGCATTGGCCGCTGGTGCGCCAGGCCGTCGTCGAGGTGGAGGGCTGGCAGCAGAACCGCGACACGGTCTGCGAGGTCCTCCGCGCACACGGCTTGGCCGTCAGCGCCGAGCAGGACTCGGTGCAGCGGGCCGGCGACATCGGCATGGTGTTCGCGGTCAGGCCTTCACCAGGTGCAGCACCCGGAGCTCAAAGCGGTATCCCCGGCTGACATAGGGAGGTGCGTCGATCCTGATGGCCGTATGCGGGGCGGAAGTTGGGCGTTCGGTCCGATGTGGAGGGCAATGCAGTGTCACCCCGCGAGCGCGCGACGCATACGTGGCTGTGACACACCCGACCAGGCCGGAAGTCCTCGTCAGCTCGGCCTCGGCTTGCGCGGCTCCCCTGCTCCGGATCCATCGGCGACGCCCCATGGAGCGTCCGGCTCCGCCCTGTTCTTTCCGTCGGCCCTGCTGCGGAACCAACACCGGCAGCGCGCCGCCCATGGGCCGCGCGTTGCCAAAGACCGTGACGCCCTGCTCGTCTTCGCCCACCTCAGGTGCGAGATCCCGCGGACGTCGGCCGCTTCCGTGGGCCCGCAAGGTCGCAGCCGTGGCAGGTCATACAGCGTCGCTCGGCAGTCCGGGTGACTGGGCGATCTCTTGTTCGGCGGCTTCGATGATGGCCAGGACGGCGGCGGCCGCCGCTGCGGGGTCGCGAGCCTCGACGGCTTCCACGACGGCTCGGTGCCCCGGCAAGGAGGCTTCCACCGCGCCGGGGGTCTGCGTGCTGAGGAGGAAGCTGTGTTCCAGCGCGATGCCGACAGCGCGGCCCAGTGATCCGAGGAGGCGGTTGCCGCCGGCGTCGAGCAGGGCCCGGTGGAAGGCGATGTCGGCCTCGATGTAGCCGCTGCGGGCAGGATCCGCCGCCGCGGCCTCCATGGCCGACAGGGCCTCGTACAGGGCTCGTACCTCGTCGGGGCCGGCTCTGTCGGCGGCGAGCCGGGCCGCCTCGGGCTCGACGATCCGGCGCAGTTCACCCGTGTCCCGCAGCAGAGCCGTGGCGTCCTCGGCCTGTTTCCAGCGCAGTACGTCCGGGTCGAGGTGGTTCCAGTGCTCCGGGGGCAGCACGCGCGTGCCGGTGCGCGGGCGTACGTGCAGCATCCCCTTGGCCACCAGTCCCTTGACCGCCTCCCTCAACAGGCCGCGGCTGACGCCGATCTCGGCCGCGAGCGTGTCCTCGACCGGCAACGGATCCCCCGGCTCCCACGCCCCGCCGACGATGCGTCGCCCGAGCTCGTCGACCACCCGCTGGTGCATGGTCGGGAAGTGCGCCACGATCTCCGCTCACCCCCTGGACGCCATTCATCGAATCATTTAATGATTGAGTTCCAGGGTACGGCCTGCGGGTCCTCACCCGACATCGCCCCACCGCGAAGCGGACGACGCGAGAGCCACGGGAGTGCGTACATGACCGACGCTCAGAAGACGAGCCGCCGCAGCCAGGCATGGTTCGGCGCACAGGGCCGCAGCGGGATGGTGTACCGCTCCTGGATGCGGAACCAGGGATTCGGACACGAGGTCTTCGACGGGCGTCCCGTCATCGGCATCGCGACCAGTGCCTCCGAACTCGCCCCGTGCAACGCGCATCTGACACGTGTCGCGGAAGCCGTCAAGCGCGGTGTCTGGCAGGCGGGCGGCCTGCCGCTCCAGTTCCCCACCATGGCCACCGGCGAGACCCTGATGCGCCCCACCGCGATGCTGTACCGCAACCTCATGGCCATGGAGGTCGAGGAGCTGATCCGGGCCAATCCGCTCGACGGTGTCGTGCTGCTGTCCGGCTGCGACAAGACGACCCCCGCCATGCTCATGGGCGCCGCCAGCGTCGACCTGCCCGCCGTCATGGTCACCGGCGGCCCGATGCTCAACGGCAAGTACCGGGGCCAGGACGTGGGATCCGGTACCCAGGTGTGGAAGTTCGAGGAGGACCTCAAGACCGGCCGGATGACCGAGGAGGAGTGCTTCTTCGCGGAGGGGTGCATGGCCCGTTCCAACGGGCACTGCATGACGATGGGGACCGCCTCGACGATGGCCTGCATGGCCGAGGCGCTGGGTATGCAGCTGCCCGGGTCGGCGGCCTGGCCCGCAGTCGACTCCCGGCGGATGGAGGTCGCGCAGGCGGCGGGGCAGCGCATCGTCCGGATGGTGGAGGAGGAGCTGCGCCCCTCGCAGATCCTGACCCGGGAGGCGTTCGAGAACGCCGTCCGCGTCAACGCGGCCATCGGCGGCTCCACGAACGCCGTCATCCATCTCATCGCCATCGCCGGACGCGTCGGTGTCGAGCTGGACCTGCGGGACTTCGACGGCCTGGCCCGTGCGGTGCCGACCCTGGTCAACCTGATGCCGAGCGGCAAATACCTCATGGAGGACTTCTGCTACGCGGGCGGCCTGCCCGCCGTCATGGCCGAGCTGCTCGGCGGCGGGTTGCTGCACGGCGGCCAGATCACGGTCACCGGACGCACCATCGCCGAGAACAACGAGAACGCCGAACGCGTCGACTCCGACGTCATCACCCGCCTCGACGCCCCCTTCCAGCCGGCCGGCACCGGAATCGCCGTACTGCGCGGCAACCTGTGCCCCGACGGCGCCGTGATCAAGCAGTCCGCCGCCTCACCGCACCTGCTCACCCACCGCGGCCCCGCGCGCGTCTTCGACTCCCCCGAGGCCTATCACGAGGTGGTCGACGACCCGGAACTCGACATCGACGAGAACACCGTCATCGTCATCCGCAACGCCGGACCCAAGGGCTACCCCGGCATGCCCGAGGTCGCCAACGTCCCGCTGCCCGGCAAGCTGCTGAAGGCCGGCGTCAAGGACATGGTGCGCGTCTGCGACGGCCGGATGAGCGGCACCGGGTACGGGACGGTGGTCCTGCACGTGGCGCCCGAGGCCGCCGTCGGTGGACCTCTCGCCCTAGTGCGCGACGGGGACCCCGTCGTCCTCGACGTCCCCAACCGCACCCTGCGCCTGGACGTGGACGACACCGAACTCACGCGACGCCGGCAGGCATGGAGGGCACCGGCCGAGCGGCACACCAGCGGCTACTCCTGGCTCTACACCCAGAACGTGGAACAGGCCGACCAGGGCGCCGACTTCGGTTTCCTGCGCGGAAGCCGTGGACACGAGGTCCCTCGCGACTCCCACTGAGCCCGCTCCCGGGCGACCGTATCCCTTTGATCCAGGAGAGCATCGATCGTGGAATCGGCAGCAGCGCGCCCTCGTCCGGTCCTCACAGCCGGCTCCGTCCTGCCGCAGGACGCCGACCGGGCCGCGCTCGTCGCGCGCGTCCACGACCCGGAATGCGACGGACCGTGCGTCGCCGCGGTCCGCGGCGAGCAGGTCGTCGACCTGACGGCCGTCGTACCGACCGTCTCCGACCTCATGGAACGCGAGGACGCCGCGGCAGTCGTCCGCGAGGCCGACGGCGGACAGGTCTGGCGTCTGGACCAACTCCTCGGCGCGCCGACCGGCCGCGGTGACGTTCCGCATCTGCTGGCCCCCATCGACCTGCAGGTGATCAAGGCCGCTGGGGTCACCTTCGCCCGGAGTCTGCTGGAGCGTGTCATCGAAGAGCGCACGGGCGGCGATCCGGCGCAGGCCGCGCGGGTGCGGGCCCGCGTCGGACAGGTGGTGGGCGGTACCCTCGCCGGCATCCGTCCCGGATCGCCGGAAGCGGACAAGGCCAAGGAACTGCTGGTCTCCGAAGGGCTGTGGTCGCAGTACCTGGAGGTCGGGATCGGACCGGACCCGGAAGTGTTCACCAAAGCCCCCGTCCTGTCCGCGGTCGGCACCGGCGCCGACATCGGGGTGCTCGGCGCCTCGGTGTGGAACAACCCCGAGCCCGAAGTCGTCCTCGTCGTGGACTCGCGCGGCCGGGTACGCGGCGCGACGCTCGGCAACGACGTCAACCTCCGCGACATCGAGGGCCGCAGCGCCCTGCTGCTGTCGCGCGCGAAGGACAACAACGCCTCCTGCGCGATCGGCCCGTTCCTGCGCCTGCTCGACGAGGGCTTCGACCTCGACACCGTTCGCGGGCTCGACATCGACCTGCGGATCGACGGCACGGACGGCTACGTACTGCACGGCAGCAGCTCCATGCGTGAGATCAGCCGCGACGTACTGGACCTGGTGACTGCCACACACGGTCCGCATCACCAATACCCGGACGGCTTCGTGCTGTTCACCGGAACGCTGTTCGCCCCCACCGAGGACCGACAGGCACCTGGCGCGGGCTTCACCCACGAGTACGGCGACGTCGTGCGCATCTCCAGCCCACGGCTCGGCGCTCTGGTCAACACCGTCGTGCCCAGCGAGCAGGCCGCACCGTGGACGTTCGGAGCGGGAGCCCTGATGCGCAATCTCGCCCGGCGCGGCGTGCTGTGAGTTGACCCCGTCTCCGGCCGCGCGGGCCCGCGTGCGCAGCGCCGCCCCTGTCGCGACCGGGCGCTGCGCAGGCACGGTTCATACCCGGTCGACCGGCTCCTGTCCGACCGTGGCGTGCAGGCGCCGCGTGTGATCCACGTGGCGCTCGGCTCCGGTCAACGTGACCCTGGCCGTCAGACGCGGGTCCGCGCTGGAGGCGGCCAGCCGGACTTCCAGTTCGCCCGGTTCGACGACCCGTCGGCCGTCGCGTCCGGTGAAGGAGGCGAGATCGGCCGGGACCGTGACGTGGATGCGGCGGGCCTCGCCCGGCTCCAGTTCGACCCGGGTGTAGCCGACCAGACGCTGCACCGGCTGGACGACGGAGGCGACCGGGTCGTGCAGATAGAGCTGGACGACCTCGGTTCCGGACCGTCCGCCCGTGTTGCGGACGGTGAAGGCGAGGGCGAACTCGCCGTCCGTGGGGGCCTCCTGGACGTCCACGGCCAGGTCCGTCCAGTCGAACCGCGTATAGGACAGGCCGTGGCCGAAGGCGTACGCGGGGGTCGGGTCGATGCTGGAGACCTCGTTGGCCTGAGCGAGCCGCGCCCCGAGGTACGTGGCCGGCTGGGAGCCCGGCCCGCGCGGCACGCTGACCGGGAGGCGTCCGGAGGGATTGGTACGGCCGCTGAGCACCCCGGCGATCGCGTGGGTCCCCTCCTCGCCCGGGAAGAAGGACTGCACGATCGCGGCGGACTCCTCCACGGCGCGGCCGAGGGCGTAGGGCCGTCCCGCGAGCAGGACGGTGACCACGGGGGTCTCCAGGTCGAGCAGGGTGTCGAGCAGGTGCTGCTGCGCGCCGGGCAGCACCAGCGCCTCGACGTCGCATCCCTCGCCACTGGTGCCCCGCCCGAAGAGCCCGGCGCGGTCGCCGAGTACCACCAGGGCGACGTCGGCCTCACGTGCCGCCCGGACGGCCTCGCCGATGCCGGAGAGATCTCCGTCGTCGATTCCGGTGCCGCGGGCGACCGTGATCTCGGCGTCGGGGAACTCGGCGGCGAGTGTGTCGCGCAGCGTGGGCAGTTCGATGCCGAGTGGGGTACCGGGGTGGCGGACGCCGATGTGCTGGGGGAAGGAGTAGCAGCCCAGTACGGCGACGGGTTCGTCGGCGTTGGGGCCGAGCAGCGCGATGCGGCGCGGCCTCCCGAGCGGCAGGGTGCCGTCGTTGCTCAGCAGCACGACCGCTTTCTCGGCGACCGTGCGGGCCAGCGCACGGTTCTCCGGGCCGTCCAGGTCGATACGGCCGCGCAGGGCGGCCGGATCGGCCAGGTCCGCCCCGTCGAGCGCGGCCGGCATGGGGTTCCAGTCCGGGTCGAGCAGGCCGAGCATCGCCTTCTGGGTGAGTGTCCGGCGCAGGGCTCGATCGACCAGCGCCTCCGGGACGCGGCCGTCGGCGACGGCCTCGGTCAGGGGCGCGCCGTATGTCTTGACGTTGGGCAGTTCGACGTCAATGCCCGCACACAGCGCCGTTCCGGCGGCGCCGGCCCAGTCGGCCGCGATGCCGTGCAGGGTCTTGAGGAAGGCGATGGCGAAGTAGTCGGCGACGACGGTGCCGTCGAAGCCCCACGTGTCGCGCAGCAGCCCGGTGAGCAGATCCTCGTCGGCCGCGGAGGGCATGCCGTCGGTGTCGGTGTAGGCGCTCATCACCGACCGGGCGCCGCTTTCACGGATCGCCATCTCGAAGGGAGGCAGCAGAACGTCGGCGCGCTCACGCGGCCCCATGGAGGAGGGGGCGAGGTTACGGCCGGCGCGAGAGGCCGAGTATCCGACGAAGTGCTTGAGGGTGGCGACGATCCCGGCCGACTCAAGGCCCTGCACATATGCCGTCGCGATGGTGCCGACGAGGTACGGGTCCTCGCCGATGGTCTCCTCGACCCGGCCCCAGCGGGCGTCGCGCACCACATCCAGGACGGGCGCGAGTCCCTGGTGGACGCCGACGGCACGCATGTCGCGACCGATGACGGCGGCCATGCGCCGTACCGTGTCCGGATCGAAGGTGGCCCCCCAGGACAGGGGAACGGGGTAGGCCGTCGCCCCCCAGGCCGCGAATCCGGCCAGACATTCGTCATGCGCGAGAGCGGGGATGCCGAAGCGGTTGGTGGCGGCGATACGGGTCTGGGTGCGGGCCAGGGACAGCGCGCCCAGGGCGGGGTCGACCGGGACCGTGCCGAAGGGCCGGGTCAGCTGGCCCAGTCCGGCGGGCAGGAGCGCGTCGAGATCGACGGCCTCCTCCATGTCGTGCTGATGGGGGGCCACTTCACCGCCCTGGTCCGAGGCGCCCACCCACACTCCGTACAGCTGGGCGGTCTTCTCCTGGAGGGTCATCGCGGCGATCAGCGCATCGACCCGCGCGGCGACGGGCACGGTGGGGTCGTTCCAGAGGGCGATTCCGGGGATGTTCTCTACAGCCACGTTGGCGTTCACTTTCCTCCCACGTACGTCAGACCCTTGGGCGGGCCGCGACGGGCGAACAGGTAGACGAGCAGGACTCAGGGCGGGACAGATCGCGTCCGGGCTCCGGCATCGACCCGTGGCCGGACACGGTGTCAGCGTCGGTCAACGGCTGAATCCCGCGGTCAGTCCGCTCAGCAGCTGGCGGCGGCCGAACGCGTACAGCACCAGGACGGGCAGTGTGGTGAGGACGACGGCGGCGAGAACGGCGGGGACATTGACGCCGTACTGGCCCTGGAAGGTCCACAGCGCGAGCGGCAGGGTGCGGCGCTCAGGGCTCTGGGTCAGGATCAGCGGCAGCAGGAATCCGTTCCAGATGGTCAGCGAGTTGAAGATGGTCACGGTGAGGATGGCCGGTCGGGTCAGCGGTGCCGCCAGCCGCCACAGCGTCGTCCATTCGGTGGCGCCGTCGACCTTCATCGAGTCGAACAGCTCTTTGGGTACGTCGCGGATGAAGTTGGTGAGCACCAGCACGGACAGCGGGATCGCGAAGGCGATCGACGGGAGGATCAGCGCCAGCAGATTGTCGTAGAGGTGCATTCTGATGATGATCAGGTAGACCGGGATCACCGTGGCCTGCAGCGGGATGGCCAGGCCCATGAGGAAGAGCCCGTTCACCGCGCGAAGGACACGCATGCGCCAACCGCGAACGATCGCGTAGGCGGCCATGAAGGAGACCAGGACCGCCGGCACCACGGCGCCGGCGGTGACCACGACGCTGTTCACGAAGTAGCGGAGGAAGTCGGACTGGATGACCAACCGGTAGTTGTCCAGTGTCGGGTCGCTCGACGGCACCAGCGGGTTGCTCGCGTAGTAGCGGCTCTGGACCTTGAGGCTGGTGATGAGGGTCCAGTACAGGGGTACGGCGACGACGACGAGCCAGAGCCAACCGGCCAGGCCGCCGACCCAGTTGTGGCGGCGGGCCTTCTGACGCGTGCGGCGTCGCCGCTCGCGGTGGGTGGCCTTCTGGGGTTGTCGCGACTCGGTCAGGGTGGTGGTCACGTCAGGCCCCCTCAAGTTGGCTCGCGCCGGCGTCCCGGCCACCGAGCCGGCGCAGCAGCAGGGCGAGGGCCAGCCCCACCAGGACCAGGATGACCGCGATGGCGCTGGCCGGTCCCATCAGACTGGCCTGGAACCCCCGCTTGTACATGTCCAGCGCGAGGACCCGGGTGGCGTCGCCGGGGCCGCCCTCGGTGAGGACGAAGATGAGGTCGAAGAAGGTCAGCGAGCCGACCACCATCAGCGTGGACGAGGTGATGACGGTGTACTTCAGCTGGGGCAGCGTGATGCTGAAGAACTGCCGGATCCGTCCGGCACCGTCCAACTGCGCCGCCTCGTACAGGGATTTCGGGATCTGCTGGACACCACCCTGGTAGATCAGGGAGTGGAACGGGACGAACTGCCAGGAGACGACGAAGATGACGACTCCGAACGCGAGCCCGGGCCGCCCCAGCCAGTCCTTGCTCAACGCCTGGATCTTCAGTCCGGCACCGAGCCCGAAGTTGGGGTCCAGCAGAGCCTTGTACGCGATCGCGATGGCCGCGGAGCTCAGCATCAGCGGGACGAAGTACACCACGCCCAGCACCGCGCGGTAGCGCTGGCGGCCTGCCATGAACGTGCCGAGCAGAATACTCAGCGGCGTCTGAACGGCCCAGGACACGGCCATCACCAGAAACGTCACCCCGAGGGCGTGCGGCAGCCCGGGATCGGTGAGCACCGCACGCCAACTGGTCAGTCCCGACGAGTGGATGGCGCCGATCCCGTCCCATGTGGTGAAGCTCAACGCGAAGACACCGACGAGCGGAACCACGGCGAAGCCGACGAAGACCACCAGCGCCGGCGCCGCCAGCCACGGCAGGATGCTGCGCGGTTCGCGCTGCGGCCGATGGCCGGTGAGTGAACTCATGTGCCGGTGACCGCGTTGAGATTGTCGGCGAACTGCTTCGGCGAGACGGACAGTTGGAACAACTTGACGATGTTGTCCAGCAGGGTCTCGGCGGCCGTCGGACTGAGCGCCTGGTCCCAGGACTGGCCGAACACCTTGGCCTTGCTGGCGATGTCGTAGGTGAACTGCAGGAAATCGGCGCTCTTGGAGGCGGCCAGCAGCTTCTCCGTGCCCAGCCGGATCGGGACCGACCCGTTGTCGATCCACGCCTTCACCTCCGCGTCCCGGAGGACGCCTGTGGCGAAGAAGTCCTTGGCGACCTTCTTCTGCTCGGCGCTGGCCTTCGAGGAGATCGAGAGGTACTGGGCGGGGTTGCCGACGGTGTCGCTCGGATCGCCCTTGCCGCCTTCCACGGGCGGGAAGGTCATGTAGCCCAGCGAGCCGCTGGAGACGAAGTCCCCACCATCCGCCTGCTGGATGCCGTACGACCAGGCCCCGTGCAGCATCATCGCGGCCCTGCCGGTGTACAGCAGCGCCTGGTCGGCGTTGGAGTCCGCGGTGATCGAGGAGAAGCCCTTCACGAACCCGCGGGCCTTGACGAGGTCCTGCACCTTGGTCAGCGCGGTGATGGCGTCCGGGTTGGACCAGGCGTTCTTCTCGCCTTCGATGATGGCCTGGAACACCTCGGAACCGCCGATGCGGTCGAACAGGAACTCCAGCCACATCATGTTCGTCCACCGGGACTGGCCACCGAGGGAGAACGGCGCTATGCCCTTCGCGTTGAACCGGGGCACCAGCGCCATGATGTCGTCCCAGGACTTCGGCGGTTGCACACCGACCTGGTCGAAGACCTTCTTGTTGTAGTAGAGGATGATCGGCTGCACGGTCTCGACCGGCATCGCGTAGATCTTGCCGTCCACCGTCGCCGCGCCGAACGAGGACGGGAACAGCCCCTTCTTGACCTCGGAGTGCTCGTCGAACCACGGGGTGAGGTCCTCGACCTGGCCCGCCTCCACGTAGGTGCGCAGCGTCCCGCCGCCCCAGCCCCAGATGATGGTGGGCGCCTTTCCGGCACCGATGGAGGTCTTGATCTTCGTCTTGTACGCGTCGTTCTGGTAGGTGGTGTCCTTGATCTGCTCCTTGGGGTGGGCCTTGTTGAACGCGTCCACCGCGCCGGCCCGGACGCCTTCCTGCGGCTGACCGTTCAGGTACCAGTACGTGGCACCGCCGCCCTTGCCGGGTCCGGACGAGCCGCAGGCCGCCAGCGCCGCGGAGGCCGGCACGCCGACGGCCAGGCCGAGGAGGGTACGTCGGGAGAGCGCCATGTCTTTTCTCCGCACTCGAGAGCCACAGGCTTCTCGTGAGTCATGGTGAAAGGTTTTCGAAACAACCTTCTTCGAGCTCTGTCCGTGCAAGCTAGGTTTCGATCTGAAGCCCTGTCAAGACACGTGCAGGTACGCGTAATCCACCCCATTCAGCTGCGCAGCATCGAGCGACGACCGTCTCCGCAAGGGTTTCGCAGCGACCGAAACTATTTCGAAAACGACTGTTCGATGACAAGGGGGCTCGATGGCTGCGGCTGACTCACTGTCGGTGCAGGTCATGCCAGGCGGGCAGGGCTCGGTGCGGCCGATGCGGGACCCGGTCGACGCCCTCCGGGCCCAACGGACGGTCGTGGACAACGTCCCGCAGCTAGGCAGCCGCCGGGCCGGCAACCGCCCGGGACGCGCGTCCGAAGACGGCGCCGGACGGGTCGAAAGTCAGCAGGGGTCGGCGACGGAGGATGCGGTCTCGGGCATCCGGGAGCCCTCCGCCGGCCGAGACTGCCCGACATGGTCCCGGTCACCCCGGCCGGGTGTACGGCAGCCGCCGGAGACCGCGCTGGAGAGGGCCGCGGTGATTGCCGGGTCGCAGCACACGGTCCCGGCGGAGTCCCGACCCGGCGGTCCCCATGCTGCCTGCCTGGCCCGGGAGTTCATGCCCGGCCACGCGTGCGCGGAGGCAATCACCCCGGCCGGGGCATCCCGCCGGCCGGCCTGCGGGTGCAGATCCTCCGGGGGTCGGGCGGGACACTACGGGAGTCGGCCCCTGCGCCCCGGTGCGGCTGGAGCCGGAAACAGCCGTACGCGGACAGGTCGGCGGGTGTGCCGATCGGACCGTGTTCACCGGACGCGGTCTCCCGCAGATCGTCGGACGTGTCCGGATCGAGGAAACGGTCGACACCTTCCCGGACGATCTCGGTGCCGGGCTGCCGTAGGGTTGACCGGTTCCACCCGCGTTGCCGGTCCGACCGGCGGCTCACCACACCGGTGGACGCGAACAGCTGGGAGGAACCGATGCGACCGAACGCCAGGCGCACCACCTTGGCGGACATCGCCCAAGCGGCCGGGGTCTCCGTCGCGACCGTGTCCAAAGTGGTCAACGGCCGCGGTGACGTCGCACCGGACACCCGCACCCGGGTGCAAGAGCTGCTGCATCAGCACGATTACCTCGCGCCGGTGTTCCGTCACACCGAGGCCGTCGAAAGCCCCACCATCGAGGTCCAGTTCCAGGGCGGCCTCAAGTCGTACGTGGCCGAGACCCTGGAAGGCATCATCGACTCCGCCGCCGAACTGGGAGCCTCGGTGGTGATCAGCAAGGCGTCCCGCGCCCCGCACTGGGCCCGGGACCTCGTCTCGGCCGGGCGCCGCGCCGTCATCGCGGTCACCAGCGTGTACACCGCGGGGCACCTGAACGAACTGGCCCGGGCCGGGCTGCCGCTGGTCGTGCTGGACCCCCTGCACCTGCCGGACAGCCGGGTCAACAGCGTCGGGGCGACCAACTTCGCCGGTGGCCTGGCCGCGACCCGGCACCTGCTCTCCCTCGGCCACCGCCGCGTCGCCTATCTCGGCGGACCGGCCATGGCCGTATGCAACCAGGCACGCATGCACGGCTACCGCGCCGCCATGGAGGCGGAAGGAGTACAGGTACCCCCCGCCTACGTCCGGCCCGGAGAGTTCACGTACGAGACCGGGTTGCTCGGCGCCACGGTGCTCCTGGACCTGGAAGAGTCACCGACCGCGATCTTCGCAGGCAACGACGAGATCGCCCTCGGGGTCATCGAGACCGCCCGCGCCCGAGGTCTGCGCGTCCCCGAAGACCTGAGCGTGGTCGGCTTCGACGACACGAGCCTCGCCCAGATGACCTCACCGCCACTGACCACCGTGCGCCAGCCACTCCGGGAGATGGGCGGTGCCGCCCTCCGCACCGCCCTCCGACTGGCCAACGGCCAGAAGGTCGAGTCCCACCACATAGAACTCGCCACCGAACTCGTGATTCGGGCCTCGACGGCGCCGCCCCGCGAACAGACTTCGGCGCGTGAGCAACTCAAGTGAGAGGCCTCCGGGCGGAGTTGGCGAACAGGTCGGAGACGTCCACCGCGCTGGGCGCCGTGAGCGGGTCGATCGACCGTCCGTGAACCTCTGTGCATGCCCGGGGATTCGCAACGCCAAGACGGTGAGACACCGACTCGGACCCGCCCATGAGATGGATTCATCGTGTACGCGCCCGTATGCCCCGGCCGAGCGGCCGGGGCATACGGGCGGTGCTGCCGAGCGATCCGGACCTGTGGCTCAGGCCGGCAGCTTCCAGTTCTGGGCCGCCGTGCCGTTGCAGGTGTAGAGCTGGAGTTGGGCACCGGTCGTCGTCGAGGAGTTGGGGTCGTCCAGGCACAGCTTGGACTGAGGGTTGATCAAGGAGCCGTTCGCGCCCGCGGTCCACTGCTGGGCGCCGCTGCCGTTGCACGTCCAGAGCTGGATCAGGGTCCCGTTGGTGGTCCCGCTGTGGTCGGCGTCCAGGCATTTGCCCAGACTCCGGACCGTCCCGTCGCCGGCGACGATCCAGTCCTGGGCGTAGGTGCTGTTGCAGGTCCAGATCTGGACGTGGCTGCCGTCGGTGGTGGAGGAATTCGCGTCGTCCACACACAGGTTGGACGCCACCGCCGAGGTGATGGGGCCGATACGCGGTGAGGCCGGAGCCGTGGTGTCACCGGCGTAGGAGGGCGGAGCGGCGGACGAGGCCGTCGCCCAGGAGGTGTTGGCGGTGGTGCCGAGCGTGTAGGTCAGGGTGCCGCCCGCGGTGATCGCCGACGTGGGGGCGTAGGCGTTGTTCCAGGCGGAGTCGTTCCATGTCGCGGACTGGACATAGGGGGCGTTGTCGGCGGCTCCGTTGCCGTTGATCGTCAGCGTCCTTCCGGACGGCAGGGTGATCACGGCCTGCGTGAACACAGGGGATCCCAGGGCGAGATCGGCGGTCCCGGGGGTCTCGGGGAACATGCCGAGCGCGGACCACACGTACCACGCGCTCATCGCGCCGAGGTCGTCGTTGCCGTCGGCCAGCCCGCCAGGGGTGTTCGCCCAGATCTGCTGCTGGATGGCCCGTACGGTGCCCTGGGTCTTGTAGGGCTGCCCGATGTAGTCGTACTCCCACGGCAGTTCGATGCTGGGTTCGTTGCCGACCCACGCGTACCCACTGTCGCCCGTGTAACTGCGCAGCACGGTGTCCAGGTAGTGACTCATCGCCGTGTTGCCGCCCTTGGCGCGCGCGAGGCCCGCGACGTTGAAGGGGATCATCCCGGTGTAGATCCAGGAGTCGGCCTCGACCATGTCGGTTCCGCTGGTGGGGTCGAAGCCACCGGTCCAGGAGCCGCTCGCGTTGCGCGGCTCCACGAAACCGGAAGCGGGGTTGAGCACGTTGCGCCAGTCCTGGGCGCGGTTGGCGTACGTCTTCTGGTTGCCGGTGTCGCCGAGCCCCCCGGCCATCGCGGAGAGCGCGAAGTCGGCGGTGTCGTACTCCAGCGTGGTGGCCACGGGGCCGTAGAAGTTGCAGCAGCCGTAGCTGCCGTCGTGCGGCATGTATCCGGGTGAGTTCAGGTAGTTGAGGCCCGGCCGGTCGTTGTTGGTCGTGCTCGCCTGCTTGACCATGTCGGCGAGGGCGGTCGTGGTGTCGAAGTCCCGGGCGCCGAAGGCGTAGTAGTCGGCGATGATGCCGTCCGCCGGGTCTCCGACCATCACGTACGACTCGCCGTTGTTCTCGGACCACTTGGGGAAGATCCCGGTCTGGGCGTAGTCGTCGACCATCGACTGTGCCGTGTCCGAGGCGACCTGGGGTGCGACCAGGGCTTCGAGTTGCGCCTGCGAGCGGTAGATGTCCCAGCCGGAGTAGTTGGCGTAGGCGGCCTTGTGGCCGGCGTCCACGGTGTGGGTCCTGCCGTCGAAGCCGTAGTACTGGCCGTTGGTGTCACTGATGACGTTCGGGTGCAGGAGTGAGTGGTACAGCGCGGTGTAGAAGGTCTGCTGCTGCGCGGCCGTTCCGCCCGCGATCTGTATCTTGCCCAGTGCGCTGTTCCAGGCGTCCTGGGCGGCGGTACGGGTCGCGTTGAAGTCCCAACCGGTGTTCTCCGCGGCCCGGTTGGCGGTCGCGTTGGCCACCGAGACGTAGGAGACGCCGACCTTGGCCTGCACCACCGGGTTGCTCGTGGTGTTGAAGGTGACGTAGCCGTTCGAGGCGGCGGCCTCCGGCGAGGCGTTGTCCTTGGTGGTGTTCGGGGCCGCGCCGGTGGGCGTCTTTCCGTGGAGCACGGGCTTGTTGGGCTGCTCGGCCGCGTTCTTGGACGCCGTGCGGGGCTTCGCGGGGGTGGCGGCCGACGTCTTGGCGACCGAGCTTCCCTGGGAGGCGAACGGCTGGTCGAAGACCATGTCGAAGTACACGGAGTACGTGTTCCCGGCGCCGCAGAAGCGACCGCTGGTGACCTGACCGCTCACCTCGGTGTTCGAGACCTTGGTGAACTGCGTCGACGAGGCTCCGTTCTGACTGCCCGTGAGCTTGAAGATCAGATTGGCCTGGCTGGTCGAGGGGAAGGTGAAGCGCGCCATCCCGCTGCGGGTCGTGGTGGTCAGTTCGGTGGTCACCTGGTTGTTCAGCCCGACCTTGTACGACCCGGCGGACGCCGATTCGTTGGCGTGCGAGAACGCCACCGTGGCGCCGGTGTTGACCGTGCCGACCGTGGGCAGCACCGGTACGTCTCCCGCCGCTCCGCAGCCCGGCCCGGCGATGTGGGTGAGGCTGAAGCCGGTGATGGACGAGTCGTTGTACTCGTAGCCGCCACCGGCGGGCCGCGACGTCGTGTCGGGGCTCCACTGCACCATGCCGAACGGCACGTCGGCCCCGGGGAAGTCGTTGGCGTCGTTCGACGTGCCGATGAACGGGTTGACCACGGTGGCGGGCGACGCGACGAGCGCCGCCTTTTCGGCCGCCCACGCGGGTGCGCACAGCCCGGCCATCGCCAGCGCCGCAGCCGCGAATAAACCGATCGTGGCCGTTCCGGGGGGTCTCGACAGTCGTGTCACGGAGGTTTCTCCTCTACTCGGAAGCGGGAGCCGGCGCTGGAGCTGAACCTGGAACCTGAGATCTGACAACGTTGTCTTCACTTGAAGCACGGCATTCGCATGAGCAGCAGGCGGGTTGGACAACGTTGTCACATCGTCGAGATGAGGCACCTGGCGATGCGAACGCACGGACGGGTCCCCTGGGCCGCGAGCACCTGAGGGCGCGTACGAGAACTGTTCGTGAAGCTAGCTACACGACAGGGCCATGTCAACGACTTACGCAAGGGGCCGCTCCGGGATTCCGCCACGACGATGCGGCGCCCATCCATCGAACGGACCGTTGAGGTGGGACACATCAACCCGTATCCCAAGGCGAGACCCCGCCCGTCCAGGGCTCCATCGCCGAGGCACACCAGGAGAAGCCGGACGGCGGGACATGGGAACACCCCTACGCCGGGCTCAGTTTCATCGTCGTGTGCTCGGTGATCGTCGCCGGGTATTTGACGGCCCCGATCAGCGGGTACCGAGACGAGCGTACCGGTGACGGTGTGTCGTTTGCGGCCGATAATCTTCTTGGCGGGATCGATGCCTTCGCTGGTCAGGGGACGGTGGTGGAGGTCTTGATGCTCTGGCTGTCGATCAGGCGGGCCTGGAAGGACGCGTCCACCGCGAAGTCCTCGACCCGGTGGACCTGGGACTCCGTCAGGGCCTGACGGCCGGCAGCCACTCACCCGGCCACAGGGCTGGCGGAGATCGTGTGCAAATCAAGATCAGCGACATGGTCACCACCGTCGCGGTCATCGGCGGGTGTGTCCCGGGCCGGGGCCGTCTGTCCGGCCTGCCCGGAGCACTCCTTCTCGGACAGCGGACCGGCGGTCGGCTGCGCTACATCGGCAGCGTCGGCACCGGGTGGAGTAAGCGTGAACGGGACGGCCTCGCCCGCCTGTTGACCTTCGCCGCGGTCACCTCCTGCCCCTTCACCACGACGCACCCGGGCCCGCTATCTGCGCCAGCCCTCCTGGCACCGGCTCCGTCCCGACTACTTCGAGGACCGACCGGACGCCGAGATCGCCGCGATTCAGGGCGTCACCCAGGGGACGGTCCGCAGCCAGACCCACAAAGCCCTCACCTCCGTCCGCGCCGTCTTGGCCGTGGCAGAGCCGTCGGCCTCCTCCTCCGCTGCTGCTGCCACCGGAAGAAAAGGGGTGTCATCGCATGAAGAACTCGACCCAACACCCGCTGCACGACGCGTTGCACGCCCATGTCCAAGAGAGCGGCGGCAGTGTCGCCGGTCCCTGTCTTGTCGGCCTGGCCGACGGTGCACTGCGGGCCGCCCGGCGGCGTCAGCGGGTGACCCGCGTCGGGGTCGCTCTCGCCGCCGCCGCTGTGGTCGGCAGCGCCTGG
This sequence comes from Streptomyces sp. NBC_01261, assembly GCF_036226385.1. Taxonomy (NCBI): domain Bacteria; kingdom Bacillati; phylum Actinomycetota; class Actinomycetes; order Kitasatosporales; family Streptomycetaceae; genus Streptomyces; species Streptomyces sp. NBC_01261. Next base: position 11,019,587 of record NZ_CP108463.1, on the reverse strand, counting down.
TGACCGTCGCGGGCGGCGCGGCCCAGCGCCCGCAGGTGGTTCAACCCGCCGCAGAGGCACGAAGAACACCTAGAGCAGCGTTGAGCTCCATCCTTCCGGTCACCTCGTCCACGGAGCACGCATGCACCCACGGCAGCGGCGGCTACATCGCGCACGCGAGCGCGACCTACCGGGCGTTCTGCGTCCGCGTCGACAGCGCCAGCGGCATGACCGACGTCCGTGCCGCCTCTGCGAAGGCCGGCAAAAGCAGAGTCGACGGCACCTGGCGGGTCGAGGTGACCCTCAGCCCCGACGACCGGACCCGTTTCGCCGCCCTGACCGCTTCCATCGCGGCGGATCCGTCCCCGCGCAACGAACGCGCCATCGTCATCGACGGCAAACTCTGGGGCAAGCCCGCTGTGACGTCCTCGATCACCGGCGGCCGTCTCGAAATCGTCGGGGCCTACGTCGGGGACCTCACCAGCGCCACCGCCACCGCCCTCGCCCTCGCCACCGCCCTCGCCCTCGCCCTCGCCCTCGCCCTCGCCCTCCGGAGGGATACCGGCAGATGAGGTGTAGACGTTGTGACCTGCACCGTTGGCCGGTGCAGGTCACACGTCCTCGGGCTGCACATGTCGCTGGGTGCCGCCGGCTGCGTAGCCCTAGTGCGAGGTCACCTCGAAGGTGCCATGGCCCTTCACCTTCAAGTAGACATAGCCGGATTCGAACTGCCCTTGGGTGACTCCCGCCGCTGCGGCGAAGGATCCGTGGCGCCAGACCACCTCACCGTTGACCGCAACGGTTCCGGTCCGGCCGGAGACCGGGATGGCGATGGTGCCGCCGGTCCCCTTGGGTGCGTTGACAGTCAGGCTGAACTGGTTCTTGCCCTTGTTCGCGGTCCAGTTGACGCTGAGGTCTCCGTGCGGGGTGGGAACATTTCCCCGGGTCCAGGTGAGGTCTCCGGGATGGGGCTGCACCGTCCAGGTGCTGTAGCCCGCCGTGTCCGGCCGAATACCCAGGACGTAGCTGGACAGTGCGGACGTCGGGGCCGTTGACCAACCGTGGGACAGGCTCGCTCCCGACCCTAGGCCGGGTGTGCCGTCCTGGCCGGCGATGTTCTCCCACATGGTCCCGGTCTGGTTTGGGCCGGGAGCGATCATGTGACCCCACACGTTGTGCAGGAGCTCTTGTGCGTTGGCGGTATCCCCGGCCGCCAGGCGCGCTTGGAGTTCGAACCCGCTGACGAAGGGGCTGACCAGGTCCCTGTTGCCGGCGTCGGAGGAGAAGGGAAGCGGTCCGTAAGGGGTGCTCCACAGCGACGACTTGAGCTTGGAGAGGATCTCCGCCTGCTTCGCGGCCGGGGCGACTCCGTACAGGACTGCCAGGGCGTTGGCGTCCTGCGCGACACCGGACTGGGTGTCGCTGATCTTGTAGAGGCCGCTCGTCGCGTCGTAGAGACGCTCGTTGATCCGCTTCTGCAGCGCGCCGGCATCGGCACGGTAGGCAGCGGCTTGCGAGGTGTCTCCGGCCGCTGTGGCCAGTGCCGCGCCGTCCAACAGTGCCTTGTAGTAAAGGATGTTGTAGGCCGAGACCTCGCCGCCCTTGTCGCCGTCGTAGAAGTCCCAGTCCGCGCCGTCGACCCCGGCGCGGGTCGAGAACAGGCCGTTCCCGTCCACCCTGGTCGCGTTCCAGGCGAGTTCACGCTTGACGACGGGCCATTGCTTGGTGACGAAGTCCTTGTCGCCGGTGTGGAGGTAGTAACTGGCCAGATCCGCGACGAAGTACATGGAATACGTGGCGGAGTAGCTGGCCGTCTCGCCCGGTGTGAGGGGGCCGAGGTGCGCCACGCTTGCCGGGTGGAGGGCGCCGGGTACGAATCCGCTGGAAAGCTGACGGCTGCCCAGCAGGTCCAGCGACTGTTTGATGTACTCCGGATTGTTCACGGAGTAGTAGTCGGTGAGGCCCTCGACCAGGATGTCGCCGCTCCAGATCGCTCGGTCGCGCCGGGCGCCGTCGAGAACCGATGCCACCGCGTTGGATCCGGGCGGAGTGAAGTCGGCGAGAGAGGCGGACGCGGTCAGCGGATTGCTGTAGAGCGTCTTGCCGTTGCCGCTGACGACAGTGAGGTCCTTGAAGGACGCTTCCTCGTCGCCGAACTCACGAAAGCCGACGGTTCCGCTCGGATAGGCGACGGCGTCGGCGGGCAGCGCAGAGGTGTCGACATGATCGATCGGCTGGCCGTCCAGCAGGATCGAGATGCTGGTTCCGGACACCGTGGTGGCCACTGTGTGCCAGGTGCCCTCGGTCAGAGGCGACGGCAGGGCCACCGAGCCGAGGCTCGTGTAGGCACCGTCGTGGACGCTGAGTTTCTGCAGGGTGTTCGGAGCGCCGCCTGTGTCAGTGCTGTCATCGAGGATGAACAGGTAGCCGTTCTGCGAGTTCTGCGCACGAACCGTCCACCCGGCCTGGTCGTGGAGAATCCTGGTCCGGAAGGTCGTCGTGTAGTCCGTCCAGGCCGAGCCGCGATTCAGGATGCCGGCACCGTCGTTCACTCTCGAACCACCGGCACTCAAAGCACCGTCCTGGATCGACCAGCTCCCGGGAAGTGAGTTGGCCGGGACGAGATCGGTCTGCAAGGTGTAAGCACCGGCGTACCAGATCTTGTTCAGCTCGTCCGAACTCGACAGGAAGTGACCCTGGTATCCACTCGCCTGAGTTCGGTCGGCGATGTACTTGATTCCGACCTTGCTGAGCGTGAGGCGACCTGGGTCGGAGAGTGTTATCCGCTCGTACCGCTCGCCTCCTTGCGCGGAGCGGTTGGTGATCGTGCCCGGCCCGGAGACCTGGTAGGTGTTGAACCGTGAGCTGTCGCCGTCCGCCCACGGCGCCGCCCCGTCACCCGACGGGCTCATGTACTCCAGGCCTTCGCTGTACGCGGCCTTCAGAGTCGGGGACCCGGACTTGGCGGAGACGGTGAAGTAGGGCAGGCCGCCCGTCTCTTGGCCGTAGTCGAGAAGGATGGTGGGCGCTTCTCCCCCGGCGGTGTAGGTCAGCGTCGTGCTGCCGGTGCCGCCACACAGAAGGTTCCGGGCACCTTCGACCGAGCCTGTCGCGCTGACCACGGATACCGGGCAGACGTCGGAGTGCTTCGGGGTCTGGACGTACTGCCGCCAGTCAGTCGGGACCCGGGGTGTCCTGGTCCCGGTGGCGTGTTCCGCGGCGGACACGGCCACAGGCTGGGTGAGCATGGCCACGATGAGGGCTAGGCCCAGGGTGAACGTCGCGCCGGCCCAACCGTGTCTGCGGGGCGGACGTCTTCTGCCAGAAATGATCATAGGGACTCCGAGGTGCGAATGCTGCCTTGACGACTCTCGGGCCAGCGGCGTTCGCCGAAGAACGCGCAGGTCAGGAGGGGCGGTTGACGGTTCGAATCCTTTTTGAAACGTTTCATTTCAATTCCGCAAAAGGCAAGTTATGCAGTAGCTGTGAGTGCGTCAACCCATTGCGCACAACTCGGCATTCGCCATACGCGCTGCGCGCCTCACGGCATGGCACGGTCGCGGTGCCCCGACCCGCCCGCCGACACCATCACCGACACCCCGGGCCCAGCGAGCACGGCGACCCCGGGCCGCGGTGGAACCGCACACCGGGCAAGGCCGGCGCGGAGGTGTGAGTGGACCGAGCTGCCCTGATTCCACGGCGTCCAGGCGCCGCACTCGCGCCCCTGACAGCAAGTCAGGCACAGGGCACGCCATCCGCGATGGCTCTCGGCCACACCGCCGGGCCGCTCACAATGCCGAGACGGGGCCGCTCTGTCAGTTCGCAGACGATGCTGCGGACTGCCGACCGGTCCCGACCTCTGCCGGGCCGGCTCGCTATGCAGCCGACAGCACCTGCGTGGCCTGCTCGGGCTGTTGCCGTGCCCACCGGGCTCGCACCCTGTCGACGCCCGACAGAGTCCGCCGTTCAGCAGTCGGGACCGGGCGGGGCGCAGGACCCTTCCCACTCACAGGCGGCATCAGCATCGCCAAAGGCCCAAGGCACGTCGACCGCGTACAGATCCACTGCAGCCGAGCCGCTGGGGAACAGACGTCCTTGGAGACAGTCTCGGCACCTTTGACGGCCGGCTGACCACGATCAGCGTCCCGGGCCATGGGCATTACCCCCGGCCCGCGCGGACCCGGCGGCGGAACCGGCCCCGCAGCAACGCGATGACGCCGCGGCGGCGCCAGGCCGCGAAGTGGTAGGAGACGGTCCGCCAGAGCGGGAGGCCCGCGGGCAGGGCACGCCACTTGACGCCATTGTCGACGAGATGGCGAATCGCGTCGACGATGTCACGCCGAGCCCTCTTGTCCCGTCGGCCACCAGCCTCTGGCTGGCATGCCGGCAGAGGGAACAGCGGTTCTATCGGCGCCCGTTCCCGGGCCGTGGTGTCGGACGGGTAGTGGCGCCGCCCCGTGGTCGACAGCACCGGAGGACCTTCGAGGGTCCAGCCGGCCGTCTGGGCGAGAGTGGCGGACGCCAGCGAACTGGGCGGAGGCGGGCGGGGCCCATCCGTCGTCCGTGAACTCGGTCCACATCGCGTGCACATGGGCCGCTGCGCCTCCCGCCGATCGGCCCGAAGCCGAGCACAGCGGTCCAAAACCGAGTGGGACCGTCCAGGTCACGGCAGGCGATCACCAGGACAAGGTCGCCACACGCAGGGAGGCCGTATCCACGCCACGCCACCCCATCCGACTGCGACTGCGACTTCGACTTCGACCAATTGAACCGATACACACACGATCACCTGGCGAGCCCTCTCCAACTCCGCGCGCTGGACTCAGGAAGACCTCCACGCCTGCCAACACGATCGACCGACCCACCTACGCCGCAGCTGAGACCGTGGTGACAGGAAGGAAGTCTCGTCCGATCCATTGACCCCGATGGGTTGCCCTCATACATTGCCAACGCCTCGATGAAATGAATCGTTTCAAGTCGTGGTGATGGTTTGCCGCACTCGGAGGGAAGCCCGTGCACAATCGTTGGCGCTGGAAGTCATCGCGATGGACAACGGTCGTGACTCTGATAGCGGCGGTGACCCTTGGGGCATCGCCGGGCGGCCCCGGAATCGCGGTCGCTTCGTCCGGCCGCATCGCCGTGGGACAACTGACCGTGGACGGCACCGCGAACCCGCTCGGAACCGACGACACCCGGCCCAGCCTCGGCTGGCAGTTGCGTTCCTCGACCCGCGGCGACCGGCAGACCGCGTACCGCATTCTGGTGGCAAGCGGCCCGAAGCGCCTGAACACGAGGGACGCCGACGTCTGGGACAGCGGCCGGGTGCGTACCGCGGACTCGGTCGGAGTGCCCTACGGCGGGCCGAAGTTGACCTCATCGCGTGCCTACTACTGGACCGTGCAGGTGTGGGACGCCCAGGGCCGGGCCTCCCGGTGGAGTTCTCCCGCGCACTGGGAGACGGGCCTGCTGAACGCGGCGGACTGGCAGCGCGCCCAGTGGATCAGCCCGGACACCGGCAGCAGCGACTCCTGGTCGGACTTCACCCTCGACACGGACTTCACCATCAAGTCCGGTGCGGCGAGTGTCCTGTTCCGGGTGAAGGACGCGCAGGACTACTACATGTGGCAGATCAACGCGGCACAGACGGCCGGCAAGGTGCTGCTGCGCCCGCACGTCCAGTCGGGCGGCCAGTTCACCAACCTCGGTGAGGTCGATCTCAGTCCGGTCGTCACCACTGCGAACGCCAACGCCACGCACCACCTCACCATCAGGGCCGAGGGCAGCCGCATCACCACCGCGATCGACGGCATCCAGGTCGACACCCGCACCGACACCACCCTGACCGCGGGCACCGTGGGCTTCCGTAGTTCGGTCACCAACGGCGTCTCCGAGGACGCCCTGTACGACAACATCGCGGTCCACAGCCTGGGCGGCGCCGCTCTCTTCTCCGACGACTTCACCACCTCACCCGACCCGCTCTTCCCCGACACCGCGATCAGCGACGGCCAGCTCGAACCCCGGGGCGACCCAACGCTCCTGGACGCGGAGCCCGATGCGCCGATGCTCCGCCGCGACTTCTCCCTCGACGGAAAACACGTCGCCACCGCCCGCGCCTACGTGTTCGGCCTGGGCTTCTACGAGTTGCACCTCAACGGGGCCAAGGTCGGCGACCAGGTTCTCGCCCCCGCCTCCACTCCCTACGACAAACGCGACCTCTACACGACCTACGACGTCACCGACGACCTCAAGAGCGGCGCGAACACCGTCGGGCTGTGGCTCGGCAACGGCTACGACGAACGGTTCAGCCCCTACGGCTTCCGCTGGAGCGGCCCTCAGCAGGCCGTGATGCTGCTCGACGTCACCTACACCGACGGCCACCGTCAGACCATCACCACCGACAACAAGTGGAGTTGGTCCACCGGCCCGATCACCAGCAACGGCATCTACGCCGGCGAGTCCTACAACGCCAAGCTGGAGAAGCCCGGTTGGGACAAGCCTGGCTTCGACGCGGCCGGCTGGCAGCCCGTGCGGACCGTGCAGGCACCGACCGGAACTCTGACAGCCGCCGCTGCACCGCCGGTCCGCGTCACCGACACACTCGCTCCGGTGAAGCTCACCCAGCCGAAGCCGGGAGTCTACGTCTACGACTTCGGCCAGAACATCGCCGGCTGGGAGCGCCTGCATGTCAAGGGCGCGGCGGGCGCCACCGTACGGATGCGGACCGCCGAGGAGGTCGGCGCCGACGGCACGCTCGACACCACCACCAACCGGTCCGCGGCGGCCACCGACACCTTCACCCTGGCCGGCTCCGGCGGCACCGAGACGTACGAACCTCGGTTCACCTACCACGGGTTCCGATATGCGGAGGTCACCGGCTACCCGGGCACGCCGACAGCCAAGAGCCTCGACGCCCGGGTGGTGCACACCGACGTGACGTCCACCGGCGCGTTCTCCTCCTCCGACGCGCTGCTCAACCAGATCTGGCAGAACAACCGGTGGACCATCCTGAACAACTCGATGACCACTCCCACCGACAACCCGGTCCGTGACGAGCGGACTCCGCCCGGCATGGACGTACAGGCCTATCACGACGCCTCCGTCCGCGAGTTCGGCATGGACGGCTACTACGCCAACTACCTCCAGGACATGCCGCCCGGGGTTCCGCTCCCCAACGACGGCGGGAACGCCCAACAGCCCGACATGGACGGCGACCAGATCACGCTCGCCTGGACCCTGTACGAGCAGTACGGCGACCGTGCCACCCTCGCCACCGCGTACCCGGGGATGAAGGAGTTCGTCGACACCAACGCCACCGACGTGCCCGGGCACATCTGGCCGGCCAACAGGGGATTCGGCGACTGGTGCCCGCCCGACCGCAGCTCCAACGCCAACGGTGGCCTCGGCAACCCGAGCGCCGGCAACTGCACCAGCGAGGTGTCGGTGGTGAACACCGCCTTGTCGTACCTGCAGGCCGTGGACGTTGCCAAGGCTGCGGAAGCACTGGGTCACAGCGACGATGTCGCTCACTTCACCCAGCTTGCCGATGCCATCAAGCAGGCGTTCAACACCCAGTTCCTCAACGCGGCCGGGGACACCTACGGCGACGGCCGCCAGACGACGAGCGTTCTGCCGCTGGCCTTCGGCATGGTGCCCGCACAGAACGTCGGCAAGGTCGGTGCCCAGTTCGTCAACACCATCCTCACCAAGGACGCCGGTCACCTAGACACCGGCATCTTCGGAACCCGGTACCTCATGGACGCCCTCGCCGGCATCGGCCGGACCGATGTGGCGATGAAGGTACTGGACAAGCGGAGCTATCCCGGTTTCGGCTATGAGATCGCGAAGGGGGCGACGACTCCGTGGGAGGAGTGGACCTACGCCTCAAGCATGGAGAGCCACGACCACGCGATGTTCGCCGGTATCAACGCCTCCTTCTATACGCAGTTGGGCGGTATCCAGCCGACCGGCCCCGGCTACAGCACCGTGACCATCGACCCGCAGATCCCGACGGGCCTGCACCACGCGGCAGCATCCATCGCGACCGTCCGCGGCCGCATCGCCAGCTCTTGGACGAACGACGGCGACCACATCACCCTCGACGTCACTGTCCCGGTCGGCAGCACCGCGACCGTTCATGTCCCGCACCTCGGACAGACCCACGTGAGAGTCCAAGCCACTTCCGGTGCGCGACCGGCGCACAGCGGCGCTGACGAGACCGTCTACACAGTCGGCTCCGGCCAGTGGAAGTTCACCGTCACCGGCCACCACTGAACCAATCACCCCGGCCACCCGGTTCCGTCAGACGACTCCATCTGTCCGACGGAACCGGGACTGTGAAGGGGACGGCTCTTCCAGGATTCTCTATGAACGAATTACTGACAGACGTAATATTCGCCAGTCTTCGCGCTCACCGGCCTGGGGGCGTCAAGCGGCCCGCGGCGAAGGCTGGTGGCTGGTGGTTGGTCTGGTCAGAGGGCGAGGCCAAAGAGCGCTGCCGCGTTGGCAGAAGAGAACTTCTGCCGGTCCTCATCGGACGTGAAGTGGCCCAGGAACGCGCTGATCGCTTCCTGGGTCGGGTGCTGGAACGGATAGTCGGTGGAGAAGATCAGCCGGTCGACGGTGGTGACGGACAGGGCGTGGTGAAGCAGTGCGGGGTTGAGCATGCCGGAGGCGGTGATGTGGAAGTTCGTCCGGATGTACTCCGAGACGGGCCGTTGCAGGCCGGCGAGACGAGCGAGGCTGTCGGCCCGGTCGAGCCAGAACAGCAGCATCTCGCCCCAGTGACCAAGCACGATCTGCAGATCGGGGTGGCGGTCGAAGGTGCCGCGCAGGATGAGCCGCAGGGCCGCGGTCGCGGTGTCGAGGTGCCAGCCCCATCCGAAGGTGGCCAGGCCGAGGTCGGTCAGTTCACCGAGGCCGCGGTAGGAGGCGTCGCGCACCGCGTCCGAGGGGATCTGCGGGTGCAGGAAGACCGGCTGGCCGAGATCCGCCGCAGCGGCGAAGAAGGGGTCGTAGGCCGGGTCGTCGAGGAAGCGGTCGCCGGAGCGGCCGTAGACCATCGTGCCGACGTGCCCCAGGCCCTTGGCGCGCACGAGTTCGTCGACGACGTGCTCCGGGGAGGACATGGGCAGGGTCGACAGCGCCCGGAACCGCGTCGGGTGCTGGTCGACGGCAGCAATGGCCGTGTCGTTCGCGGCGCGGCTCAGATGCCTGGCCTGTTCCGGGGAGAGCGGGTGAGTTCCGGGCGGAGTCAGGGCGAGGACCGCGATGTCGATGCCCTGGGCATCCATCGCGGCGATCCGGCCCGCGCCCAGGTCCTCCAGGCGTTGCTGATGGTCGCCCATCTCATTGAAAGCGAGGCTCTGATCCGGCCGCGGCAGGGCTTGGAGAGCGGACGTGAGGACCGGAGCGATCCAGTGTTCTTCGATGGCGATGAGCGTCATGGGGGCGTCCTTCGATCGGGGGCACGCCGGTGATGCCGTTTCCGTTTTACCTGTCAGTTGACAGCAAAGCTAACGCGGCCTAATTTAGCTGTCAACTGACAGCAATCGACGAGCGGCGACAGGAGTCCTGACGCATGGACGCGGAGCAGACTTCGAGACTGTTCGAGCTCGCAGACCGGATCCTGGCGGTGGGCCGCCATATCGGGGCAGCGAAGGAAGGCGAGGTCGTGTCGGGGACACCGCTGCAGGGCGCGGTCATGCGCTACATCGACCGCCACCCGGGCACGACGGCCAGGGAGGCCGCCGAGGCCACCCAGATGATTTCGAGCAACTTCAGCCGAGCCGTGCGGGGCCTGGAGGAGGCGGGCCTGGTACGGCGCGACGCCGATGAGCACGATGCGCGGCGGGTTCGCCTGTATCCCACCGCGAAGGCCCACGAGAACCTGCAGCGCCTACGGGAACTCTGGAGCGGCCTATTGGACGAGGCCGTGACCGATGCCGACGACATCGACGCCACGATCTCGACCCTGCGTAACATCGAGACCCGCCTGGTCTCCCGGAACCGCCCCGCGGCTCGCTAGATCCCGTCCAGGCCGGGGAAACGGCACGAACGCACCCCGGTCCGTCCACCATCGCGAACGGCTGCGCGGGCTATTGGGCGGCATAGAGGCGACATAGAGGTCGTCGTCCTTGCGGGCCTCCAGCAGGTCGAGGGCCTTCTCGTCGGAGTACGTGCAGTGGTAGCCGGCCCGGAAGCCGTTGCGGGCGGCCGACTTGACCACTTCGGCGAATTGGGCGTGACAGTTGAGCCAGACGCCCGATTCGCGGGCCTGCTCGGCCGCGACATCGGCTTCCCCCTGGGTGTACTGGATGGCCTGGGAGCCGCCGGGGAGGAACACGCACGCCGGTGACCAGCAGCCGCTTCCCGGCAAGCAGCCTGTCCAGTCCTCCTTGGGTCCGCCCGGAATGCCGATACGCCCATCCCGAGGCCGCCGCTCACCGGCACGACCGCGCCGACGGGACAGGACGATTCCGAGCCGTCGAGGAAGCGCGCGACGTTCGCCGTGATGCCCCGGTGCCCCAGCTCCCTGGCTCCCTGGCTCCCTGGCTCCCTGGCTCCCTGGCGAGGGAACGCGCGAGGCCGCTGAGGCCCGCCTTCGACGCCGCGCAGCTGGCCTGCCCGAGCCCTCACCCATCGCGGGAGACCTCGGCCGGACCGGTGGCCTGACATTCGCCGAGAGTCCCTGCCAGGAGATTCAATCGCCGGATGGTGACTGTCGACGGTTCACCGCTCGTCCGCTCACCGACCGGCTGTCGGCGGATGTGCTCACTGCGACTGGGAGCGCGCGAGGATGCCACGGATGAGGATGTCGATTCCCCAGTCGAATCGCTCTTCACCGGTACCGGAGAGGATGTCGTCGCGGGCGGCATGGACGCGCGGGTATTGGCCGGCTGACGTCCGGGCGGGGGCCTGCTCGATCGGGCCGCCGGGCTTGGCGGCTCAAGGGTCCTGGGCGTGTTCCGCCACGGTGGCGGTCACAAACATGGCCAGCAGGTCGATGGCCCAGGCCGCGTCCGCCTGGTCGACACCGGCGTCGGCAAGGAGTTCGAGAAGGACATCGGGCGAGGGCGCCAATCTGGCGCTCATCGACGATGCCGACCTCGCACGCGAGACCGTCTCCGGCCCCGATGCGGAGGCAGCCCTGTCCCGTTACGAGAAGACGATGTGCGAGCGCGGGGCCAAGTCGGCCGCCGCGTCGCAGCGGGGCCTGGACATGATGTTCGTCAAGAGCCCGCCGCGGAAGCTGATTCCGTTCTTCAAAGCCATGGGGGTCGTGGCGAAGGTCGCCAAGCCGTTCGCGCGCATCCCCGCTTCCGGAAAGGGAGAACGACCATGACGCTCTCCGAACCGGCCGCCCGGATGGACGCCCAACTGGAGCTCGACGCCGTCGAGTTGACCGTCGCAGACATCGAACGCAGCCTGGACTCCTACACGCGCTCCACCGGCCTTCACATACTCGACCGCGACGCGGCCGGCGCATCGGTGGGTGTGCCCGGGCGCGTGCTCGCCCAGTTGCGGGAGCGCCCGGGTGTCTCTCCTGCGCCTGCTTCGGGGCCGGGTCTGAGCCACTTCGCGACAGGTCCCCACGCCCGCGGACCTGTCGCGGTTCGTGAAGCACTGCACCGCCGCACACACCGATGCCGAACTGACCGACCACAGCGTCGCCCGCTCCCGCTACGTCACGCACCCCGACGGCCACTGTGTGGAGATCACCTGCGCCCGGCCGCGCCAGGAATGGCGCCGGCAGGGAGAAAGCCCGGCCGTCGTCGCCGAACGGCTGACGCTGGAGGACTTCACCGGCGAACCCGGCGCCGACGCCCCGTTCGAAGGGCAACCGGCGGACACCGAGCTGGGGCACGTGCAACTCAAGGTGACGGACGCGGAGTTGGAGGACAGCGAACCCTTCTACACCGAACTGCTCGGGCTCGATGTCCAGGGTCGGCCGGGGAAGATGTTCCTCGCCGCCGGCGCCACTCGGCATCGCGCCCTGCTCGTGCTGACCAACCGCTTCAGCACCGGACCCGAACCCGTCCCCGAGGCCTGAGCGCACCTGATCGGGGTCGACCTGCTGCCCACGGCACAGCAGGTGCGTGCGCCGGCCGAACGGCTCGCCGTGGCCTCGTATCCCCATGTAGTGGCCGGAGCCACGCTGCAGGTGCACGACCCCTCAGGGAACCTGCTGCGCTTCACCGCCGGCACGGCCTGACCGACCTCTGTCACATCCCCCGCTCTTCACCCCATGCTCCGTGTCCGACCGGAGCGGACCGCTTCTCACTGTTCCTTCGCCGGCCCTTTGTGCAGGCCTCGTCTGGTCGGTTCGACGTGCGGTCGAATCTCAGAGTGGCCCAAGGATTTGCCATGGAAATGGACCACACTCCTGGGCTGCTTCGCTCCTAGGGTCGGAGACATGACGACGAGCGCATAGCCGCACGGGCTTTCCATCCCTGCGAGATTTACACCGAAGAGACAGCTGATCGAGGAAGTGACTCCCATGAAAGCGATCGTGGTGACGGACCAGGCTGCGGGAACGGCCGGGATGACGCTGGTAGAGCGCCCTGAGCCGCAGGCAGCGATCAACGACGTCGTCGTTCGGATTCACGCGTCGGGCTTCGTCCCGACCGAGATGGAGTGGCCGTCGACCTGGACCGATCGCGCCGGCCGTGACAAGACACCGTCGATCCCCGGCCACGAGCTGGCCGGAGTGGTCGCCGACCTCGGCTACGGCACGACGGGGCTGTCGGTCGGACAGCGGGTGTTCGGCCTCGCCGACTGGCACCGCGACGGCACCCTGGCCGAGTACGTGGCGATCGAGGCACGCAACCTCGCACCCCTGCCCGGCGACGTCGACTTCACGGTAGGCGCGTCCCTGCCCATCTCCGGTCTGACCGCGTGGCAGGGGCTGTTCCAGCACGGCCGCCTTCAGGCCGGCCAGACCGTCCTCGCCCATGGCGCGGCCGGGGCGGTAGGGACGATGGTGACCCAGCTCGCACGTGAAGCCGGCGCCTACGTCATCGGCACCGGACGCGCCACCGACCGCGAGAAGGCAATCGACTTCGGCGCGCATGAGTTCGTCGACCTGGAAAAGGACGCGCTGGAGGACGTCGGTGGCGTCGATCTCGTCCTCGACGTCATCGGCGGCGACATTCAGAAGCGGTCCGCTGCCCTGATCAAGACTGGTGGAACGCTGGTGTCCATCGTCGGCCCGGTCGAGGCGCGGCCCGCTGCCGGCCTGGCGGTCGACTTCGTCGTCGAGGCCGATCGTGCCGCACTGGGTGAGATCGTGCAGCGGGTTCGGGACGGACGACTACGGACGAACATCGACAACGTCTCGACTCTCGACGACGCCGTCGCCGCACTCAATCCGACCGAGCGACGCAAAGGAAAAACGATCATCCGCGTTCGTCCGTGAGGGACGACGGAGCGCCGGCGGCCGGTGACTGCCGAGAAGTGCGCATCGGAGTTGGTACAGGTCGGAGCAGGGGTCGAAGGTGGCGGACAGGGCTTCGGATGCCCTGATGATGCCGACGTCACGATCCTTGTCTCGTCGTCGTCCCGGAGCCTGACCCGTGATCCTTGCGGAGTTCACCTCGGCTGCCCCGACGGGTCAGTCCGCCGGCCCGTCGATCGCGATGCCGAGTCGGTCGGCGACGGTCGTCAGGGCCGCTCCCAGCGGCAGCGCGACCCGGGTGCGGGCGTGTGGGTCGCCGCGGGTGGGGTCGCGGTTGACGATCAGTACCGCCTTGCCCTCCTTCGACGCCTGACGGACGAACCGCAGCCCGGACATCACGGTCAGCGAGGAGCCGAGGACCAGCAGCGCGGTCGATTCGCGGACCAGCCGTCGGCAGTGTTCGACGCGCTGCGGTGGAACCGCCTCGCCGAAGAACACCACGTCCGGTTTGAGGACGCCCCCGCAGTCGGCGCAGGGGACGACGCGGAAGTCCCCGACCTGGGCGTCGGTGAGGTCCGCGTCTCCGTCCGGGTTGATTCCGGCGGCGACCGGGGCGAAGCCCGGGTTCTCGGCCTCCAGGCGCCGGGCGAGTTCGTGGCGCGGGCTGAAGGTGCGGCAGGAGAGGCACACGACGCGGTCCAGGCTGCCGTGGAGTTCCACGACGTCCTCGCTGCCGGCGGCCTGGTGCAGACCGTCGACGTTCTGGGTGATCACGCCGGAGACGCGTGCGCCCCTGGCGAGGGCGGCCACCGCGAGGTGTCCCGCGTTCGGGCGGGCCCGCCCGAAGGTGCGCCAGCCGAGGTGGCTGCGCGCCCAGTACCGGCGCCGCGCGTGCGCGCTTGCGGTGAAGTCCTGGTAGGTCATCGGGGTGTGCCGGCTCAGACTCCCGCCCTCGCCCCGGTAATCGGGGATGCCCGACTCCGTGGAGATGCCCGCCCCGCTGAGCACCAGCACACCGCCCGTGCTCAGCGCGTCGACGACCGGCTCCAGGTCGGTGGTGCCCGGCAACAGGTCCGCTGTCGTGGGGGTCCAGCTCAGGGTGGGGCGCATGCGCATGCCGCCAGGGTACGGAATCGGCGGCAGCCTACGGCGGGCACCGACGGGCGTCGACGGTTGCCGGGGAACCGTCCCGCGTCCGCCGCGGGCAAACCGGCGCCCGGCGCACCGGGCGGGCGCGTGGGCGCGCGGGTGCCCGCCGTGGTGAGCGCAAGCGCCGTTGCGGGGCGGTCGGTCGCGGACAGCATGTCCTCAGTACTGAAGTACCGCGACCGAGGAGACATGTGATGTCCAGCGAGTTCCAGCGGACCAAGCTCCGGTCCATGTTCGAGGCGTTCGACGCGGACGGCAACGGCTATCTGGAGGAGGCGGACTTCGTGGCCCTGGCGGAGCGCTGGGGCCGGCTGCCGCGGGTGAGAGAGGGATCGGAACTGGCGGCGCGCGTCGACGGCGTACTGAAGGGCTGGTGGCAGCAGCTGTCGGCGACCGTGGACACGGACCGGGACGGCCGGATCGACATGGACGACATCCTCGCCATGGTGGACATGCTGCCGACCATCCCCGAGGCCGTCACCGCCACCGCCGACACCATCTTCGACGCGGTCGACGAGAACGCCGACGGGCGCATCTCGCGCGGCGAGCACCAGCGTCTCGTCGACACCTGGCACGGGCGGCCCGTGGAGACCGGCGGCGCCTTCGACCGGCTCGACCAGGACGCCGACGGCTACCTCAGCCGCCCCGAGTTCGCCACACTGTGGACCCAGTTCTGGACCAGCGACGACCCCACCGAACCCGGCAACCTCATGTGCGGCCCGCTCACTGCGGGGTGACGCACCAGCGGTTGCCGTACGAGACGCCGTCGACGACGAACCCGCACGGCTCCCCCGCTCGCGACATGCGGGTGCCGGGCCTCCTCGGAGGAGGACCCGGCACCAGCGTCCCGTCGGTGAGCGGCGCCGGCGGTCAGACCGCCGGCACGGTCACCGTCAGGGGAACGACGTGATCTTCGAGGGAACGGTGTCCGTGCCCGACGTGGGTGCGCCGGTGTTGTTGACGACGTGGGCGTACTGGCCCTTGCCGCCCAGGGAGATCACCAGGATGTCGTGGAGTTTGATCCCTGTCTTGACCGGCACCTGGAAGCCGTGGGCCTGCACGATCGACGGGTCCGAGGTGAAGTTGCAGTAGCTTCCCAGGCCCCATGCCTCGTGCACGTCGACGGAGTCGGCGACCTTGTAGGCCGCGTATCCGACGATGCCGTCATGGGTGATGGCGGCGGCGTTCGGAACGTCGTAGGCCTTCTCGTTCTGGAAGAAGATCGTGCGTCCGCGTTCGCCGTTCCACAGCACGTCGTACTTGTTGAAGTGCTCGACGAACAGGCCGGTGGTGAGGACGTCGTCGCCGTTGACCACGAGGCCGTAGTCGGCTCTGTTGGTCTCCCAGCCGACGCCTTCGCCGTGGTCGGCGCGCCAGAGCCAGGTGTGGTCGATGATGACGTCGTCGCTGTTGACCACGACGGAGTTGGTGGCGAGGCCGGGGCCCGCGCCGCCGATGCGCACGAACACGTCCTGCATGGTGGTCGGGTTGGCGGAGTGGTCGGCGGAGCTGCCGGCCGGGCCGATCTGCAGCAGCGTGTTGGAGTTGGAGCTGCCGGCGTCGATCAGGAAGCCGGCGAGCTTGACTCCGTCGACGTCCGCCACGTGCATGGCGTCGACGCCGTTGTCCGGAATGATGGTCGCCAGGCCGAGACCGAGGACGACGGTGTTCGCCCGGGTCACGTTGATGGTCTGGTCGAGGTGGTACACGCCCGGGGTGAAGAGCAGGTTCAGGCCCTGGGCGAGGGCGGTGTTGATGGTCGCCGCGGTCGCGCCGGGCTTGACCACGTAGAACTGGTCCAACGGGAGCGAGGTACCAGGCGTGTTGGGCCAGGAGACGCCGCGTGCGTTGGTGCGCTTGGCGGGCACGAACACCTTGTACGTGCTGCCGTCCAGGTAGAGGTACGGCTTCTCGCGCGATACGGGGGTGTTGTCCAGGGTGGTGTACGGGCCGGAGTCGAAGTTGGTGGCCGGGGCGCCCTGCACGCCGGAGAACGTCATGTTCCAGACGCCGTTGGTCCAGCCGCCGACGGAGCTGTCCCGGGTGTACCACTGCTGCTGGGAGTACGGGCCGACCGTACCGTCGATCTTGGAGTCGGCGATGTAGCCGCCGGAGGCCCAACCGTAGCCGTTCGGGGCGAGGTTGAGGCCGCCCTGCACGTGGATGCGGCGGAAGGGGGCCGCCTGGGCCACGGCCCAGCGGTCGGTGCCGTTGGAGGGCGTGATCGACAGGTTCTCCGCCGAACGCCAGAAGTTCTGGGTCGCGTTGCCGTTGAACCAGCCCGCGTCGACGGTGATGTCGCCGTTGATGTGGACGTCGTCGGGGTTGAGGCCGAGGCCCGAGATCGAGGTGTAGAAGCCCACCTGGGCGTTGATCCCGTTGTAGGTGCCGGGCTTCATCAGGAACTGGTAGCGGCCGGTGCCGAACTGGTTCGACTCCTGCTGTGCGAAGACCTGGTCGAACTTCGCCTGGAGGTTGGGCGTCGAGGGGTCGACGACGATCACGTTGGGGCCGAGGTCGCCGCCGCCCTGCACGGGACCGCTGCCGCCGCCCGAGCCGGTGTGGACGGCCACCTCCCACAGCGAGTAGCCGTAGACGGTGCCACGGGTCGTGCCGTTGATCCGCACGTAGCGGCCCTGGCCGGAGACGTCGTAGGACGTCGAGCCGGCGGTGCCGTCGGTGACGGACTTGAGCGTGGTCCAGGTCTGGCCGTCGGCCGAGGCCTGGATCTGGAAGGACTTGCCGTACGCCGTCTCCCAGTTGAGGTCGACCCGGCACAGGCTCTGGGACGACCCGAGGTCGACCTGGAGCCACTGCGGGTCGGAGGCCGCGCTGGACCAGCGGGTGCCGGTGTTGCCGTCGAAAGCGGCCGACGCCGGGGTGCCGGCGTTCTCGGTGGAGGAGGCGGTCGCCGTCTTGCCCTGGGCGGCGTTGGCCGTGTCGCAGCCCGCGGGCGGGGTGGTGCCGCCGTCCGTGCTGCCGAAGACCTGGAACTCCCAGAGGGAGTAGCCGTACTGGGTGGCTCGGTGGACGCCGTACATCCGGACGTAGCGGCCCTGGCCGGAGACGTCGAGCGTGTCGGTGCCGCCGTCACCGCCGGTCACGGACTTGACGTCGGTCCAGGTGTTCCCGTCGGCGGACGTCTGGATCTTGTAGTCGCTGCCGTACGCGGTCTCCCAGTTGAGGACGACCTGGGTGATGGTGGCCGTGGAGCCGAGGTCGACCTGGAGCCACTGGGTGTCGGTGGCGCCGGAGGACCAGCGGGTGGCGGTGTTGCCGTCTACCGCGTTGGCGGCGACGGTGCCCGCGTTCTCGTCGGAGGACGACGTGGCCGTCTTGCCCTGGGACAGCGGCAGGTCTGCCGCGGCGGCCGGGCTGCTGTGCAGGGGCAGGGTGACGAGCGCGGCCATTGCGGCCAGCGCGACACCCAAGGATCTGAGTTTCATGCCGTGACTCCATGCGGGTGGGGTGACGAGCGAAGCGGACACACGGAACCGGAACGCGGGGGCAGCCTCTGCCCAGCGTTCGATGTACACGAACTGGCCTTACGCCATGCTTAGTTCACGGTTTGATTTAAGTAATGAACCATTGGGGTGGCAAGAGTCGTGACGCGAGTTTCTTTAACTTCCTTTCATCTGGGCCGAGTCGGCACACCGTCACGAACGGCGCGACCTGGACGGCGGCACGCCGGACGAACCGGACACGCCGGGGATCCCGTCAAGCCTTGAAGGCGACTTCCAGACCTCACGGATGCGGCCGGCGCGGCCACCTGCAACACGCACGAACCCATGCCAGGCGGGGCGATCGACCAAAACCTCAGCCGTGGAGCTTAGTTCACGGCTTCACTTAACCCATGATCCCCAACTCGCGGCGGGGCTACGGGAGTTGAAATCCGTCCGGGGCCACTTCTGCCGGATCCCTTGACACCTTGATGACATGGCCTCAACACTCCTCGGCGGGAGAGCGCTCTCCCATCGTCTCCCGGTATCCCCTCGCACCGGCACGTCCGACGTCACGTCGTCTCGTCCGGCATCACGTCATGAGGGCACCGGGCAACCACCTCTGACACCCCCACCGTTCAGGAGGAGGTCTCCATGTCCAGGAGATCGAAAGGCCTGTCAGCCACGCTGATCACCGGCGCGCTCCTGCTGACCTCGCTCGGCCTCGGCGGCGTCGCCATCAGCGCCGGGGCACCCGCACCGCACACCGTCGCCGCGCGGTCGTTCGCGGCCACCCACTCCGGTCACGCGATGGCCGCGTCCACGGCCAACTCCCCGGAGGACCCGGACGGCGACGGCTACATCCCCGCCAACCCGCCGGTCACCGGCGTGACACCGTCCACGCAGAATCCGCCGCACGCCTACTTCCACGAGTTCCAGGCCAACTGTTCGGTCACGCACACCAGGCCGGACGACCCCATCGTCTATCCGCAGCAGCCGGGCAAGTCCCACGACCACACCTTCATGGGCAACACGACGACCGACGCCAACAGCACCACCGCCTCGCTGTCGGCCGGCGGCACCACGTGCAAGGCTCCCGGCGACCTGTCCGGCTACTGGATGCCCACGCTCTACAACGGCAACCAGCAGATCCTTCCCGTCGGCCCGCAGGTCATCTACTACAAGGCCGGGGTCACCGACTACACGAGCGTCCGGCCGTTCCCCAAGGGCCTGCGCTTCGTCGTCGGCAGCCCCACACAGAGCGCCGACGACTTCCGGCACCACCCCGGTTTCGTCGAGGGCTGGGAGTGCGGTGACAGCTTCTTCAACACCGAGTTCCCCTCGACCTGCCCGAACCGCGCGGACGTCCAGCTCAACATCCGCTTCCAGGCGCCCAGTTGCTGGGACGGCAAGTACCTCGACACCCCCGACCACAAGAGCCACATGGCCTACCCCGTGGTCAAGCCCGGCACGAACGACAACATGTGCCCGGCCGACCACCCGGTGGCACTGCCGATGATCGAGTTCAAGATGGCCTTCCCCGTGAACGGCGACATGTCGCAGGTCCGGCTCGCCAGCGGAACGGGCCACAGCTTCCACTACGACTTCTTCAACGCCTGGGACGACCGCACGCTGAAGGCACTGGTCGACCACTGCGTCGTCGGCGGACTGCAGTGCGACGCGCGCGGCTACGACCAGACCCACCCGGAGGCGGGCGCCGCGCTCGACGCGAACTACCGACTGCCGTAAGGAGCCCGCCCATGCCCCCACGCACCCGCATCCGTACCCGAACGCGAACCCGAACACGCCGTATCGCGGCACCCCTCACCGCCGGCGTGCTGACGGCCGGACTCCTCGCCGCGCTCCCCGCCGTCCAGGCCCACGCCGCGGGCAGCGTCGTCAAGGTCACCGGCAGCCAGGGCGCCTGGCAACTGACGGCGAACGGGCAGCCCTACCAGGTCAAGGGACTGACCTGGGGCCCGAGCGTCGCCGACGCCGAGAAGTACATGCCGGACCTGCAGTCCATGGGCGTCAACACCATCCGCACCTGGGGCACCGACGCCTCCAGCAAGCCGCTCTTCGACTCGGCGGCGGCCCACGGGATCAAGGTCGTCGCGGGCTTCTGGCTCCAGCCCGGCGGCGGACCCGGCAGCGGCGGCTGCGTCAACTACCTCACCGACACCGCCTACAAGAACCAGGTCCTCACCGAGTTCCCCCAGTGGGTCCAGACCTACAAGGACAACCCCGGCGTGCTCATGTGGGACGTCGGCAACGAGTCGGTCCTCGGGCTCCAGAACTGCTACAGCGGCGACGAGTTGGAGCGACAGCGCGACGCGTACACCACCCTCGTCAACGACATCACCAAGAAGATCCACGCCGTCGACCCCAACCACCCGGTCACGTCCACCGACGCGTGGGTCGGGGCCTGGCCCTACTTCAAGAAGAACGCGCCGGATCTCGACCTGTACGCCGTCAACTCCTACAACGCGGTCTGCGACGTCAAGTCCGCCTGGCAGCAAGGGGGTTACACCAAGCCCTACATCGTCACCGAGACCGGTCCGGCCGGCGAGTGGGAGGTCCCGAACGACGCCAACGGCGTTCCGCTGGAGCCCTCCGACCAGGCCAAGGCCGACGGATACACCCGTGCCTGGAACTGCGTCACCGGGCACAAGGGGGTCGCGCTCGGCGCCACGATGTTCCACTACGGCACCGAGTACGACTTCGGCGGCATCTGGTTCAACCTGCTGCCCGCGGGCCAGAAACGGCTGTCGTACTACGCGGTGAAGCGGGCCTACGGCGGCGACACCAGCCACGACAACACCCCGCCGGTCATCTCCGACCTGACCGTCGAGGGCGGCGCCGGCCAGGTGCAGGCGGGACGCGACCTGGTGCTGTCCGTAAGGGCCACCGACCCCGACGGCGACCCGATCTCGTACGAGGTCCTCGACAACAGCAACTACATCGACCAGAGCAAGAACCTGGTCTCACTGCCGTCCACCAACCTGGGCGGCGGCCGTCTCAAGGTCACCGCACCGGACCGTCCGGGAGTCTGGAAGGTGTACGTCAAGGCGACGGACGGCCGGGGCAACGTCGGCGTCGAGACCCGTTCGATCCGGGTCGTCCCGCCGGTGCCGTCCGGCACCGATGTGGCCCGCGGCAAACCCGCCACCGCCTCGTCCTACCAGGCGAGTTACGGCGACTGCCCCTGCACCGCGGCCAACGCGGTGGACGGCAACCAGGCCACGCGGTGGGCCAGTGACTGGAGCGACCCCCAGTGGGTCCAGGTCGATCTCGGCACCCGCACCACGTTCCGGCACGTCCAGTTGTCCTGGGAGGCCTCGTACGCCAAGGCCTACACGATCCAGACCTCCGACGACGGCCAGAACTGGCAGACCGTACGCACCGTTTCCGACGGCAACGGAGGGATCGACGACTTCGACGTCACCGGAACCGGCCGCTACGTCCGCGTCAACGGCACGGCGCGGGGCACGGGTTGGGGGTATTCGCTGTACGAGTTCGGCGTCTACGCCTGAGGGACAAGCCTCTCCCGGAGCGCACCGAACGCTCCGGGAGAGCGCTCTATTGCCCTGCACCGCACGTCCGTTAGGGTGCCCGCATGAGCAGACAGACCCCGACGCTGGAGGACGTCGCCCGAGAGGCCGGCGTCTCCCGGGCGACCGTGTCCCGGGTCGTCAACGGCATCCGCAACGTGGACCCGGAGATACAGGAAGTGGTCCGCCGGGCCATCGAGCGGACGGGGTACGCGCCCAACAGGGCCGCCCGCTCCCTGGTGACCCGGCGGGCCGAGACCGTGGCCCTGGTGGTGTCCGGCGCCGGGGACATCACGGAGGCCGGCCAGGACACCTTCGCCACACGGGTGTTCGCCGATCCCTTCTTCGGACGGGTCGTCGGCGGGATCGTCGGCTTCCTGCGCCCCCGCTCGATGCACCCGGTCCTGATGTTCGCCGAGTCGACCGAGGCACGGGAGGAGGTGCTGACCTATCTGCGCCAGGGCCGCGCCGACGGCGCCCTGGTGGTCTCCACCCACTCCGACGACCCACTGCCCGCCCTCCTCGCCGACGCCCGCCTGCCCGCGGTGCTCTTCGCCCGACCCTCCCGTCCGGTCCCGCTCAGTTACGTCGATCTGGCGCACCGGGACGGCGGGCGCCTCGCCGCCGAGCACCTCCTCGCGCGCGGCTGCCGCCGGCCCGCCACGGTCTGCGGCCCCCTGGACGTGGCGGCGAGCCAGGAACGGCTGGCCGGGTTCCGTGACACGCTCGCCCGCCACGGCCACCCTTATGTCCCGGTCGCCGAGGGCGCGTTCACCCTGGACAGCGGTCTCGCGGCGATGTCGGACCTGCTGGACCGCCGGCCCGACACGGACGGCGTCTTCGCCGCCAACGACCTCATGGCGCAGGGCGCCTGCCAGGCCGCTCAGGAGCGCGGACTCCGGGTGCCCGAGGACGTCGCGGTGGTCGGCTTCGACGACTCCAGCATCGCCGTGACCTGCCACCCCCGGCTGACCACGATCCGCCAGCCGGTCGAGGAAATGGCGGCGGAGATGGCCCGCCTGCTGGACGAACACATCCACGGCGTACGCACCGAGCCGACGTCGGTCGTCTTCGAACCGGAACTGGTCGTACGCGAGTCGGCCTAGGGGCGGGGGCGGAGTCCGGCAGTTCGGCTCACGGTCGGATGACGAGGCCCTCGACCGGACCGATTCCGCGAGCGTGGCGTACACAGAGGTACCGATACAACGGATCGCGTTCGTTGAGTTCACAGACCCGGCGAAGGGTCGTCCGTCTGGGACTTCTTCCTCGCGCATCTGATGCTCACCGCGTGAGTGCCTGCACCCGGTGAGCCTCCCGGTCCGGCCCGGCCGTCAGTAGCGGTCGCAGGTCTCGCGGACGTAGCCGTCGCGGCCGGCCGGGGTGACGTCGAGGTCCCGCCGTACGATGCTGATCCGGTCGCCCCAGCCCGCGCAGGCCTTCCTCATGCCCTTCTCGGTGTACTCGACGACGATGACGTGGTCACCGAACGCGTCGACGTAGGCCCCGCATTCGTCGTACTGTCCGCACTCCTCCACCACCGCGAAGTCCAGGCCGACCCGCTTGCGGTCCTTGGCGAGTTCGAGGGTGTTCTTCTGCGCGATGGCGAGGTGCCGGGCGTGCGCGTGGCGGGCGAGCAGGGTCTGGAAGGCCTCGGCGTCGGCCGCGGTGAGCAGTCCGTGCGGGGCGCGGGTGTAGCTGTCGTAGTTGTCCGGCTCGACGGCGTCGAATCCCTTGTCGGCGCACGAGTCGATCCAGTCGTCCACCTTCGCCGCGATCCGCGCGCGCTTGGCCGGGGTGCCGATGTCCAGCATCGCCTCGCCCCAGTCCTTGTCCATGACGACCTTCCTGGAGCGGTCGCGCAGCAGGAGGTCGGCGTCCCAGTCCCCCTGGGCGTCCGGCTGGGCCTGGAACGCGTTGACGTAGCAGATGTTGTAGGCGCCCGGGGCGGGCGAGGCCGTGTGGTCGCGGGAGACCACGGAGACGCCCTTCGGCGGGGTGTAGGCGCCACCGAGCTGGTAGTCGACGCCGGCGTGGACGGGCGGTGTGGACACCTTCGCCGCGGGGGTCTTCGGCGAGCTGTCGGCATGGCCGGCGGAGCCGACGCAGCCGACGGCGGTGAGAACCGTCGCGGTGAGGACGGCGAAGAGGGGCACGGTGACGCGGCGGGAGCCGGCCCGGGACTTGCGCATGACGGTCTGCCTCTGGATGAGAGAGCATGCCCCGCCTCGGACGCGCTCGCTCCTGGCGACTGGGGCCGGACTGACGGCTCGAAGGCCCGTGTTACCGGCTGGGAATGCCTTGGTTGTGCGGACCGTGGGGGTGCTGGGTGGTCCGGTGCCGTGACGATACCAAAGACGTCGCGACCGATTTGTGCCGCCTCAGGGCCAGGTCAGCGAGTGTCACGGGGCCAAAGAGCCCTGGGGACACACGCGTTCCCGGAGCAGACCCGGCCGGCGGTGGAGGAGACGTCCACCACCGGCTCGCCCCGGCAGCACTCCCCCACTACCGCGTTCGACCAGAACCACGGCGCCCATCGAGCCCAGCTCGGTGACGGCCAACAACTGCCCGGCGGACACGCGGCGGTTGTGCGCAAGGCCGTCGCGGGCTTCGGCGCCACAGTGGGCCGGAGCCGGTCGACATCTATTTGTACATCTGTTCTTAACGGTTGTACCGTCGTCGCATGCAGCCCAAAGAACCCCCGTCGGTGCGCCCTCCCGTAGTCGCGCCGGCCGATGGCGGGCACGAGGCTCGCGCCGGGGGGCGGCGGACCCGACGCCACGATCCCGATCGCAAGGCGCTCATCCTGGACGCCACCCTCGATGTCATCGCGGAGCACGGGGTGGCCGGCACGACGCACCGGCGCATCGCCGCCCGGGCCGGCGTGCCGCTCGGCTCGATCACCTATCACTTCACCACGCTTGCCGACCTCCAGGCCCAGGCGTTCGCCCGCCACACCGAACAGCAGTCCGTGGTGTTCGGGGAGCTCTTCGACGGAGTCGACACCCACGAGGACTTCGTGGAGACCCTGGTCGAACTCGTACACGGAGGGCCCTCTCGGCATCGCGGTGCGGTCCTCGGCTTCGAACTGCATCTGGCGGCGCTCCGTGACCCCTCACTGCGCGCCCTGACCCAGGCATGGACGCAGGACAGCCGCACGGTCCTGGCTCGCTTCACCGACCCGGCCGGTGCCGCCCGCCTGGACGCCCTCCTTGAGGGAATGATCATGCACGCCCTGCTGGCGACCGCGCCGGAGTCACGGGCGACGACGCGCGACGCGATCACGCGCACCCTCGGTCCGAGCCGCCAGTGGGAAGCATGACGAGCACGCCTGCTGTCGTAGGGAAGGCGCCCACGGCACGTGAAGTGGCGGTCGGCGCCAAGGCGACCTACGCGGTCTTCGCCGGTCTGGGGCTCGCTGGGGCGACGTGGTCCTGTCGCCTCCCTCAGGTCCGCGCTCACCTGCACCTGGACCCGGCCTCCCTGGCACTGCTGCTGCTGACCATCGCCGTCGGAGGTGTGGTCGTGCTGCCGCTGTCGGGGGTGGTCGTCACTCGCGTCGGCCCGCGCCGGGCCGTGACCGGCGTGGCCCTGATCGTCAGCGCGAGCCTGGGCGTCATCGCCGTCGGATACATCCTCTCCACCCCCTTGCTGGTGGCCGGGCTCTTCCTGCTCGGCGCGGCGACGGGTTTCTGGGATGTGGCGATGACCGTGCACGCCGCGTCCGTCGAGCGGCACCTCGGCCGTCCCGTCATGTCCCGCTTCTTTGCCGCGTTCAGCCTCGGTACGTTCGCCGGCGCCGCGGTCGGCGTCCTGATGGTCGCCCTGCACGTCCCGGTGAGCGTGCACATGGGCGCCGTGGCCGCCGCGATCGCCGGGACCGTTCCCGTGGCCGCACGAAGATTCCTTCCCGAGCCGAGCGCACACACCGGCCCGGTGGCACCGACAGCCGAGGCCCACCGGCCGGGCCGGAGCGCGTGGAGCGAGCCCCGCACGGTGACGGTGGGGCTCCTCGCGCTGGGCTTCGCGGTCGCGGAAGGGGCGGGCAGCAACTGGGCGGGTGTCTCGGTCATCGACCGCCACCACACCACCGCCACGATCGGCACGCTGGCGTACACCTCGTTCCTGGCCGCGCTGACGGTCGGCCGCTGGCTCGGGCCGGTGGTCCTCGACCGGTTCGGACGGGTCACCGCCCTGCGCGCCGCCGCGGCCCTGACGGCCTGCGGAGTCACGGTCTTCGCGCTCGGGCCCTCCACCGGCCTGGCCTTCGCCGGAACGCTCCTGTGGGGCGCGGGCGCGGCACTCGGCTTTCCCGTCGGCATGAGTGCCGGGGCCGACGAGCCCGCCCGGGCCGCCGGCCGGGTCAGCGTCATCACCTCGATCGGCTACTGCGGGTTCCTCGGCGGACCGCCGCTCATCGGGTTCGTCCCCAACCGGTCCACCATCGGGCACGCGCTCCTCGTCATCACGATCCTCATGGCGTCGGCCGCTGCCCTCGCCGGCGCCACCCGCCGGTCCGCCGGAGCACCCCCGCAGACCAGCGCCGGCACTCCGGCACGCAGCACCGCGCTGTGAGACCGCAGACCCTGGAGGCTCCCATGACCCACCGCACACCCCCGCCCGCGCTCGCAATCACCGAAGCCGAGCTGAACGACCTGCGCTCACGGCTCCTCAACACTCGCTGGCCCACGCCTTGGCCCATGGGCGGATGGGAGGCCGGCACCGACGTCGACGAGCTGCGACGCCTCGTCACGTACTGGGCCAACGACTACGACTGGCGTGCCCAGGAAGCCTCCATCAACGCCCTTCCCTCCCACCACGCGGACATCGACGGCACGCCCGTCCACTACCTGCGCTTCGACGGCGAAAGCCCCGGCTCGCTGCCCATCGTGCTGACCAACGGCTGGCCCAGCACCTTCCTCGAACTGACCGCCCTCGCCCGACGACTCGCCACGCCCTCGCGGTACGGCGGCGACAGCGCCGACGCGTTCACCGTGATCGTCCCCTCGCTGCCCGGCTTCGCCTTCTCACCGCAGCGGCCCTCACTCACGCGGTCACCGCAGACCCACGAGATCTGGCACCGGCTCATGCACGAGGAACTGGGCTTCACCCGCTACGCCGCGCACGGCGGCGACCTCGGGGCCGGCATCACCTCGCGGCTGGCGGAAGCCCACCCCGAAGCCGTCGTGGGCATCCACCTGATGGCCGTCGCGAGCCCGGTCACCTACGACCAGGCAGGCGTCACCCCACAGGAGCAGGAGTACCTCGACTCCGTCGCCGCGTGGTCCGCCCATGAAGGCGGCTACCTGCACCAACAGGGCACGCGCCCGATGACGTTGAGCTATGGGCTGGCCGACTCACCGACCGGCCTGCTCGGCTGGATTCTGGAGAAGTACCGGGCGTGGAGCGACTGCGGGGGCGACGTCTCGTCCCGGTTCAGCGACGACTTCCTCCTGACCCAGGCGTCGCTGTACTGGTTCACCGACACCGTCTCCACGTCTTTCCGGCCCTATTACGAATACGCCCAAGGGCTGACCCGGCGAGTGGAGCGGGTCGACGTGCCCACCGCGCTGGCCCTGTTCCCGGCCGATCTCACGCTTCCGCCCCGCAGTTGGGCCGAGCGCACCTACAACATCGCCCGGTACACCCGCATGCCCCGCGGCGGACACTTCGCCGCCCACGAGGAGCCCGGACTCCTCGCCGACGACATCACCGAGTTCTTCCGCGCCCACCGCTGAACACCGCGGCCCCCGGGCGATCCGGTCGCGCGTCAGAGGTCCGGGGAGCTCTGTCGCGGGTGAGGCGCAGGGCCGGCGCGTCGACGGTGAACGCGACCGGGCTGAAGGCGGCGAAGCCCGATGGACCTGGCACGCGCCGCTGGTCTAGGCGGGGTTTTCGCCGGTGGGGACCAGCACCGCGCGGCCCAGGATGTGGCCGGCCATGGTGAAGCCGAGGAAGGCCGGGGTGGCGTCGGCGGGTACGCCGATGGACTCGACGTCCAGGGCGTGCACGACGGTGAAGTAGCGGTGCGGGCCGTGGCCGGCCGGCGGGGCGGCGCCGATGTAGCGGGCGGCACGCGCGTCGTTGGGCAGTTGGAAGGCGCCTGCGGGCAGACCCGAGCCGGTGTCGTCGCCGACGCCCTCGGCCAGGTCGGTGACGGTGGCGGGGATGTCGGCGACCGCCCAGTGCCAGAACCCGGACCCGGTGGGGGCATCGGCGTCGTAGACGGTGACCGCGTAGCTCTTGGTGCCTTCGGGGGCGCCGCTCCAGGACAGCTGCGGTGAGGCGTCCCGGCCGCCGGGGACGCCGAAGATGCCGGAGTACTGCTCGGGCGGCAACGGGGCGCTGTCGGTGACGGTGGTGCTGGTGACCGTGAAGGACTTCGCCTCGGGCAGGCGGGCAAAGGGGTTGTTGGCGCTCATCGCGTCGTTCCTCTCGGACAGTGCTGTCGGATGGCTGGTGATGGCGGTCGATGTCGGGGCAGAGCCGAACGTGCTGGACGAACACCGGAGGTGTTGCCTCGCCGACCACATAATCGACAGTAACACCAAGAATCGATTATTACGATGTTCATCTATGATGAGGCCATGACCGAGACGATCCACAGCCCGGCCCCGCACGGGAAGCAGATGCTCTCCGAGCAGGTCTACGCACACCTGCGGGACGCGATCATGAGAGGCCGGTACGCCCCCGGTGCCGCTCTCAAGCCCCAGGACCTCGCCCGGGAGCAGGGCGTGAGCCTGGCGGTAGTGCGCGAAGCGCTGGTACGCGTGGTCGGCGAGGGCCTGGCCGACCGGCTGCCCAACCGGGGCTTCGCCGTCCCCTCCTTCTCCGACCAACGCTGGCAGGACATCACCCAGGCCCGCCGGACCGTCGAACCGGTCGTACTGCGCCTGTCGATCGAGCACGGCGACCTCGACTGGGAGAGCCGCGTGCGAGCCGCACACCACCGACTGGCCCGCACCCCTACGCATGCGCCCGAGGAGGGCGAGCACTACAGCGCCGCCTGGGCCGAGGCGCACCGGGTCTTCCACCGCACCCTGCTGGAAGGCTGCGGCAACCCCGTCCTGCTGGAGACTTTCGACCGGCTGTGGACCGCGAGCGAACTCGCCCGTCGCTGGGCCGCCCAGCGCGACCCGGACCGCGACGCTCCGACCGAGCACGCCCGACTGGAGGACGCGACGCTCGCCCGCGACGCCGACACCGCCGCCGACCTCCTCACCCGGCACCTGACCACGACCGGTGCCGCGCTCACCGCCACCCCGCACGAACGCGGAGAGGACGACTGCTGACGGGAGTGGGGAGTACGGGGGTGGGGTCAGGTGTGGGCGCCGCCGCTGCTGTGCGGTGCGCGCGGCAGGGTGACCAGGAAGGCCGCGCCGCCCGACGGGGCCTCGGCGACGGTGAGGTCGCCGCTGTGGTTGCGTACGACGTCCCGTGCGATGGCCAGTCCGAGGCCGGCCCCGCCGTCGTCGCGGCTGCGGGCCTCGTCGAGGCGGACGAAGCGTTCGAGGACCCGGGGGCGGTCGGCGGGCGCGATGCCGTGGCCGTCGTCGGCGACGGTGAGCACGACGTCGTCGCCCGCGCGGGCCAGCGTCACGGTGATCGCGGTGGCGGTGTGCCGCTGGGCGTTGTCCAGGAGGTTGCCGAGGACGCGGGCCAATTGACCGCGGCTGCCCAGGACTTGGGGCACGGCCTCGTCGTCGGCCACCACCTCGGGCGTCACCCGGTCCGTCGGGGCGCGCCGGGCGACCTCCTCCCTTACCAGTGCCGTCAGGTCGAGGAGGGAGTGAGCGGGTTGCTCGCCCGCGTCGAGCCTGGCGAGCAGCAGCAGGTCGGCGGCGAGGTGCTGGAGGCGTACGACGTCGTGGTGGAGGTCCCCGGTGTCCAGGAGCCCGGGGTGCTGGTCGGCTACCTCTATCTGGGTGCGCAACGAGGCGATGGGGCTGCGGAGTTCGTGGGAGGCGTCGGCGACGAAGCGGTGCTGGCGTTCGACGGACTGCTCCAGGGCGGCCAGCGTCTGGTTGGTGGTGCGGGCTAGGCGGCCGATCTCGTCGCGGGCGCGCGGCACCGGGACCCGCCGGGTCAGATCGCCGCTGCCGGTGATCGCGGCCATCTCGGCGCGGATGCCCTCCACCGGACGCAGGGCGCGCCGGGTGGCCAGCCAGGTCACGGCCGCCACGACGAGCAGGAGGAACGGCAGGGCGACGAGCATGGTGCGGGTGACCTGGCCGAGAGTGGCCTGTTCGTCGGCGAGCGAGGTGCCTGCGTAGACGGTGTAGGTACGGCCGTCGTACGTCGTTCCCTGGACGGCGGCGAAGCCGTAGTCGCGGCTGCGGTCGTCGAACCGCACGGGCAGCGTCTCGCGGTCCACGGCGGTGCTCACCTTGCCGCGCGCCGGAGCGCCGGTGGCGGTGTCGTCGGTCGTGGTGTCCTCGGTGCCGGTGTCGTCGGACTCGTCGCCTCCGCGACCGCTGCCCCTGCCGCTCCCCCGGCCACCGCCGTGGTCGTCGCCGCTGTCGTCGTCATCGTCGTCGTCCGAGGTGGTGGCCGTGGCGGTGGGGACGCCGGAGCCGGTGGGCGTGGTGCTCGGTGTGCCGGTCGGGGCGGGGGCGGGCGCGAAGTCGGTGAGTGCGCCACGTCCGTGCAGCGCGTCGCCCGCGGCGAGGACCCGGCCGCCGGAGTCGACGACCTGGACGAGTCTGTCCCGGTCGTCGGGAAGATCGAGGGCGGTGAAGTCCCCGGTGAGCGCCGCTTGGGCGCCCGCCACCGTACGGGCGGTGACCTCGGACTCCAGGGCCGCCCGGTCGGTGAGGTTGTGGCGCAGTACGGCGATCACGGCGATGCCGGTGACGACGAGGGCGAAGGAGACGACCAGGGTCGCGGCGAGCGCGGCACGGGCGCGGACGGAGGCGAGCGGCCTAGGCAAGGAGACCGCCGTCGGTCTCCAGCCGGTATCCGGCGCCCCGTACGGTCGTGATGGTGCGTCGGCCGAAGGGTGTGTCGAGCTTGCGGCGCAGGGCGCTCACGTGGACCTCGACGACGTTGGGGTCGCCGTCGTAGGCGAAGTCCCAGACCTGGGCGAGGATGTCCGTCTTCGACACCACCTGTCCGGCGTGCAGGGCGAGGTGCTCCAGAACCGCGAACTCCCGCGCGGTCAGGGCTATGTCGGTCCCCGCCCGCTCGACGCGGCGGGCCGCCTGGTCGACGGAGAGGTCCCCGAAGCGCAGGACGGGGGCGGTGCCCGCGCGGTTTCGGCGGCGCAGCAGTGCGCGGATGCGGGCCTGGAGGACGACGTAGGAGAACGGTTTGGTGAGGTAGTCGTCGGCCCCGGTGTCGAGGCCCTCCGCCTCGTCGTACTCGCCGTCCTTCGCGGTGAGCACCAGGATCGGGGTCTCGTCGCCCTCCGCCCTCAACCGGGCGCAGATCCGGTAGCCGTTGAGGCCGGGCAGCATGATGTCGAGCACGATCAGGTCGTAGTCCCGGTCCTGCGCCAGACGGAGACCGGCGAGCCCGTCGTGGGCCACGTCGACGACGAACCCCTCGGCGGACAGGCCGCGGGCGAGGGCGGCGGCGAGGCGTCTTTCGTCCTCCACGATCAGCAGGCGCATGGGCACAGGGTCGCAGACCGTCCCTGAAGCGATCTTCAGGAAGCTTCAGCGTGGCTTCAGGGTCGCTCCCGCAGGGTGGTCGACATCGGGCCGGCCGTGCTCCTCCGGGGCACGTTCCGGCCGCGACCGAGGGAAAGGACCACGCATGATGAACGCTTCCCAGGGCTCCCCGACCGGCCGTCGGCGCACCGTGGCGGCCGTGCTCGCGGCGACCGCGGTGCTCGGTGGCGCGGGGGCCGTCACGGCGGTGGCCGTCGCCGACGACGGCGGTCGCCACGGCACTTCGCCGGGCACCTCCGGCACCCGTCACCCCGAGGGCGCGGACGACTCCCCGTCCCCCTCCCGCCGGAGCACCGTGACAGGCACGGCGATCGGCCTCGTGCGGGCCACCGACGCGGGGGTGGCGTCGCTGCCGGGTACGGTCACCGCCGTCGAACTCGACGAGCATCGCGGGCGGACCGTCTGGAAGGTCGAGATCGTCGCCGCCGGCGGCGATCGGCACGAGGTCACCGTGGACACGGCCGACGGCACGGTCGTCGGCAGCAGGCCCGACGACGACGGCGAGGCCGCGCTCGCACGCTCGGCCCGTACGGGTCTGGCAGCGGCGGTACGCAGCGCACTGACCCGGGTCCCCGGCACGGCCACGTCCGTCGAGGTCGACGACATGGGCCGGTCGGCCGTCTGGGAGGTGGAGATCGCGGGCGCGGACGGCACCGGGCACGAGGTGACGGTCGCCGCCGCCTCCGGGAAGGTCACCGCCGTACGCGCCGACGACGTCGACCACCACGGCCGCTCCACCGACGGGACGGACGACGACCGGGGCCGTCACGGCTCCGACGACGACCTGACCGGCCGGACCACGGACGACGACGGAGCCCGCCACTCCACGCCCGAGGACCGTCCCGACCGCCACGCGGACGAGGACACCCCGTCCCGCCACGGGACGGACGACGGCTCGGGTCACGGCCGTGGGCGGGGATCTGACGACGAGTCGGGGCACGGTGGAGGGCATGGATCGGACGACGCGTAGCCCGAACCGCGGGCGCGACCAAGGGCGTTCGCACGGCTCGCGTGACGCGTGAGTCCGCAGGCCGGCCCGAGGGGACGCGGTCCCGGTGGCTCCGTCCGGGCCGCGCCCCCGTCAGCGGTCCGTCACCCCAGTCGCGTCGGACGGCCGGTTCCCCGTCCGCACGATGTGGCTCGCGATCCTGAGCGCCTCGGTCAGGGGCACGGTGTCCGCGTCCGGACAGGCGTCGTACTGTCCGCCGGTGAGGAGCCCTCGCCGTCGCCGTCGAGCGGCATGTCCATCGCGCGGAGCGCCTGCGTCACCGTTCCGGCGGGGACGGGGGTGCCGGAGCAGTCGCGGTCCGGAGCCCAGGATTCGTGCACGGTACGACGGCTCCCTCCAACTGGCCCCAGGGTGGGCGGAGTCAGCGTGGTCCGCCACGACTCCATGTCGACCTCGACTGTCTCGGGACGGCCGGCTGCGGTGCAACGGGTCGCCCGGTGGCCTGGGCCAGCCGGAGGGGAGTGAGGTCCAGCACGCGCAGCAGGGCTGACGTCTGCTGTCCGTCACCGCTCCAGCTGTTCGTCTCCTCGGCGCGCTCGTACCGCGCGGTGTCCATCCCGATCGACCGGGCAAGTCTGTCCGTACTGAACTGCCGTACCAGTCGGTGTTCCGCCAGGGTGCGCGGAGACTCGATCCCCATCAGGTCCTTGGTCCGGCACCAGAGGACGTCCGCGATGGCGAACAGCTCGTCCTCCGTGGGGCGGTACTCACCGGCCTCCCATGCGTGGACCAGTGGGATGTCCACGACCACTCCGCAGGCGTTCATCTGTTCCGCCACCTGATGGGGCGACAGTCCCAGGTCCTGCCTGGCCGACCTGGCGGTGTCCGGGGAGAACGGGGGTCGGTTCACTGGTCGGCCTCTCTGTCGCTGATGCCACGGACCCCGTACGGGCACCCCGGACGGTCGTGATCTTGAAAGAGATCTTCGCCGCCGGACCGCGGCGACCGCGACATGTGCACGGACTCCTGCCCGGCCGTCCCCCACACCTGCCTGCTCGGCCGGCCCGCATGTCCGGCCGGCCTGTCTTGAAAGGGCATGGTGATCCCGTACGGCAGGACGAACACCGCTCCGCAACGGCCCGAGGAGGATCCGAAGGGACGCTCAGACAGTCACGGCGTACGTCCAGACGGCGCACATCCACGCGGGGAAGGCGGGACCGGACAGGCCGCAGGGGGTGAAGAGGACGGTGACCGTGTCGGTCGAGGGGTCGATGTGCGCGGCGGTGCCGGTGCCGCCCACCCAGCCGTAGCGGCCGGGGGTGTTCCACCGCTCCGCGGAGGTGACGTCGACCGAACCGCCGTACCCCCATCCCTGGCCCTGGAGGAAGAGGTCGCCCTCGGCGCGCTGGTCCGCGGTGAGGTGATCCGTCGTCATGAGGCGTACGGACTCCGGGGAGAGGACGGTGCCGCCGCCGGCCAGCAGCATGCGGCCGAAGGCGTGCCAGTCGGCGACGGTGGACACCAGGCCTCCCGCGCCCGAGGCGAAGGCGGGCGGGGTGGACCATGCGCCGTCGGCCGCGTCGGCGAAGGTGTGGGTGCCGTCAGAGGCTGTCAGGTAGTAGGGGGTGAGGCGGTCGCGTTCCGATGCCGGTACGGAGAAGGCCGTGTCCTTCATCCCGAGCGGCTCGAAGATCCGCTCGGCCAGGAACTCCGGCAGCCCGCGCCCGGCGGCACGTGCCACCAGCACGCCCTGCAGGTCGGAGCCGGCGTTGTACAGGAACGCCTCTCCGGGCTGTCGCAGCAAGGGGATGTCGGCGAGGGCGGCGACCCACTCGTCCGGGTTCAGCGGCGACCGCGGACCTCCGTTGTACACGGCCACGTCCGCGAACAGGGGCTGAAGGGCGGGTGCGGTGAAGTCGGCCCCGAAGCCCCATCCGGAGCGCGACGACAGGACGTCCTCGACGGTGATGGGACGGGCGGCCGGCACCACGTCGTCCAGTTCGCTCGCGGGAGTGCGGACGACCTTCGGGAACGCCAGTTCCGGCAGCCAGCGCGCGATCGGCGCGTCCAGGGTGAGCACGCCGTCGTCGACGAGCGCCAGCACCGCGGCGGCGGTCACGGGCTTGGTGACCGAGGAGAGCCGGAAGAGGGTGTCGGCCCGCATCGGCGCCGAGCCCGCGGGCTCCGTCGATCCCACGGCCGCGACCTCCACCTCACCGGAGCGGTCCACCAGGGCGACCGCTCCGGGGAAGGCCCCCTCGGCGACGTACTTCTCCAGCAGCGCGGTCAGATCGCTCATCAGGTTCTGCCTCTCGTGTCACGGCCGACGGCGGATACGTCCCTAGGGACCGTCCGCCGGCCCGGAACTCATCGGTGCAGAACCTCTACGCCTCCTCAGCTGCCGTGGGTCGAGGTGCTGCGGTAGTCGGTGTACGTGTAGGGGTTGTCGAGGACCTTGGCCTCGGGAACATCCGGGTTCATGCCCTTCGCCCAGGCTTCCTCGCCCATCGTCGACCGCAGATGGTCCACGGTCCGCTCGACGGTGCGCCGCACCGCGGCCAGGTCGGTGTCGAGGAGACGGTGCTCGTGCTTGACCACCCGGCCGTCGACGATGACGGTGTGCACGTCGCCCCGCTGCGCCTGGAAGGCCACATGGCCGTACGGATTGAGCAGCGGGAAGGAGACCGGTGAGTGGTCGTTCTTCAGCAGGACGAGGTCGGCCTTCTTGCCCTCCTCGATGCTCCCCAGGTCGTGTTCACGGCCAAGTGCCCTGGCACCGCCGCGCGTTGCCCACTCCACCACCTGGTCGGCACGCAGCGCGGAATGGGTGACGGTCTCGCCCTGGGCGTGGGCCTCCAGGTGCTCGCGGGCGCGGTCGGCGCCGAGGGTGGTGCGCATGGCGGAGAACAGGTCTCCGCTCCACCACACGCTCGTGTCCATCGACAGGGAGACGGGGATGTCGTGGGAGCGGACCGCCCAGGTCGTCGGGTAGCCCTGGCCGGCGCTCTGCTCGCTCTCCGTGGACACCGAGACCGAGCCGCCCGTGGCCGCGATGCGGTGGTAGGAGTCGGCCGACAGGGTGGAGGCGTGGACGTAGACCGTCTCGGGGGTCATGAATCCGTGCTCGTGCATGAGCCGGATGCCGTCGTCGTTGGTGGCGCCCCAGACTCCGGCGTGGGTGGTGACGGCGACACCCAGGTCGCGGGCGACCTCGAAGGCGGGCTTCTCGGGGAAGGCGGGATCACCGGTGACGTCGAAGGCGATCTGGAAGCCGAGCATGTCGTCGCCGGTGATGCGGCGGCGCACGAAGTCCCGGAACTGGGGTGCCGCGGTCCATTCCGCCGGAGCCTGCTGGATGTTGCCGTAGGCGAGGACGAACCGGCCGGGCACGGCCCGCAGCGCGTCCACCGCCGCGTCCGCGTGGTCGACCGTCTGCAGCCCGTGCGACCAGTCGACGACCGTGGTCACCCCGGCGTCCAGCGCCTCGACGGCGGCCAGGAGGTTCCCGGCGTGCACGTCCTCGGGCCGGAAGGCTGTGCCGTGTTCGAGGTAGTACCAGACGAAGTACTGGGTCAGGGTCCAGTCGGCGCCGTAGCCGCGCATCGCCGTCTGCCACATGTGCCGGTGCGTGTCGATCATGCCGGGCATCACGATGCCGTCGGACGCGTCGATCTCGGCGGTCCCCTCCGGTACGGCGAGCCGCGGGCCGACCGCGGCGATCCGGTCGCCCGTCACGAGCACGTCGGTGTCGCTCAGCACCCGCCGTGTGCGGTCCATGGGCAGGACGGTACCGCCGCGCAGGACGACGGGTCGCCCCGGCTGGAATGGCGTGGACTGGCTCATCACTGAATCTCCCACTCGACATCGGACGACTGTCCGCATGACGGCTCTCGGTAGGTGACCGATCGTCGTCAGGGTGTTGTCCGGTGTCAATACTCCGCGGTTTCCGAATTCCGCCCGGTAATGCCCCCAGCCGTCCGCTCTGCGGTCGGCCCCGGGATGCCGCGTCCGAGCCATCGCGACGGAGGCCTGTTCTGCTGCGTAGAGTGCCCTCGACGTGTGTCCGTAGGGCGGACACGCGTGAGCGAAGCCGACGGCGACCAGAAGGAGCCACCATGCCGCGCGAAGGAACCGGACCCGATTTCATCGAGGCGCTGGCCCGGGGGCTGGAGGTCATCACCGCCTTCCGGCCCCGGCAACCGGTGATGTCACTGTCCGACGTGGCGACCGCGACCGGGCTGGCCAGGCCGACCGCACGCCGGATCCTGCTCACCCTGACCGAGCTGGGCTACGTACGCCAGCAGGCCGGCGGTTTCGTGCTGACCCCGCGCGTACTGGACCTCGGCGTCGCCTACGTCCGTTCGACGGGACTGTGGGACGTGGCCCGCCCGCACCTGGAGTGGCTGGTGGAGCGCACGAACGAGTCCTGCTCGATCGCGCAGCTCGACGGCTCGGACATCGTCTACGTCGCCCGGGTCTCGGTGCCCAAGATCGTGACCCTCGCCGTGCAGATCGGCACCCGATTCCCCGCACTGCCCACCTCCCTGGGCAAGGTCCTGCTGGCCGCGCTGCCGCCCGACGAGGCGGCCCGGGTCGTCGCCGAGCCCAGCCGCTCGGGACTGGAGTCGGTGTGGCACCCCGGCCGGGCCGAATGGGAGGCGGAGCTGCGGGAGGTGCGCGCGCGGGGCTGGGCGGTGACCGACGAGCAACTGGCCAGGGGCATCCGTTCGGTGGCGGCTCCGCTGCGGGACGGCTCGGGCCGCGTCGTCGCGAGCGTGAACGTGAACGCGCACGCCGCCGAGACCTCGATGGAGGTGCTGCTCGACGACCACCTGCCACTCCTCCTCCAGGCCGCCGGCGAGATCAGCCTGGACTTCGCCCGGCTGGAGTCCGCACCCCACGCGGTCCTGCCGTCCGGCGCGATCGTGTCTTGACGCCTCCGTCGCCCGGGACAGAGAATCACTGTCCGGACACTCGTCCGGTGTACGGACAGAAAGGCAAGGTTCATGTCGCAGAGCGCCAAGCCCACTCCGCCGGGCACCGCGGGCCCGCTCTCCGGGGTGCTGGTCGCGGACTTCTCACGGATCCTTGCCGGACCGTACGCCACGATGCTGCTCGCCGACCTGGGGGCCGACGTCGTCAAGGTCGAGGGACCGGGCGGCGACGACACCCGCGCCTGGGTGCCGCCGACCCGCGACGAGGTCTCGACCTACTACCTCGGGATCAACCGGGGGAAGCGTTCGATCGTCCTGGACCTGCGGGACGAGGAGGACGCCGAGGTCGCCCGGAACCTCGCCCGCCGGGCGGACGTCCTGATCGAGAACCTCAAGCCCGGCGGCATGGCGAAGTACGGACTGGACTTCGACTCGGTCCGGCGGGACAACCCCGGTCTGATCTACACGTCGATCACCGGCTTCGGCACCGGACCCGGCCGGCACGTCCCCGGCTACGACCTCATGGTGCAGGCCATCTCGGGGCTCATGAGCCTGACGGGCGACCCCGACGGGCCGCCCTACCGGGCCGGGATCTCCGTGTTCGACGTGATGGCCGGCAACCACGCCACGATCGGCATCCTCGCCGCACTGCGCCACCGAGACGCCACCGGGACGGGCCAGCTCGTCGAGGTGAACCTGCTGTCCTCGGCCCTGACCGGACTGGTCAACCACAGCTCGGCCTACGTCGCCGGCGACACCGTGCCCTACCGCATGGGCAACGCCCACCCCAGCGTCTTCCCCTACGAACCACTGCCCACCGCCGACAACGACCTCATCGTGACGGCCGCCAACGACGGCCAGTTCCGCAAGCTGTGCGAGGTCCTCGGCATACCCGAGGTGGCCGACGACCCGCGGTTCGCACGCAATGCCGACCGCACCGCCCACCGTGACCTGCTGCGGCCGTTGCTGGCCGAGAGGCTGAAGACACGCGGCGCCACCGAGTGGTTCGAGGCACTGGTGGAGGCCGGTGTGCCGAGTGGACCGATCAACACCATCGACGGCGGCTTCGCCATGGCCGACCGCTTCGGACTCGACCCGGTCGTCACCGTGGGCGAGGGGGACCGCGCGGTGCCCACCACCCGGCATCCGATCCGCTTCTCGGCCACCCCCGCCTCGTACCGGCTGCCGCCGCCCGAACTCGACGAGCACGGCGCGGAGTTGCGCACCTGGCTGTCCGGACCGGAGGAGGCCGACCGTGTCTGAGCCGACACCGCGCCCCGCCTACCCCACGGCCCTCGGCGCCTCCGACCTGCGGAGCATCACCCTGCTCGGGCACGACCTGGCCGAGGACATCATGGGCTCGGTCGGCTTCGGTGAACTCGCGTTCTGGCTCGCCACCCAGCGACGGCCCTCCCCCGGCGAGACCCGTGTCTTCGAGGCCGTGCTCGCGGCACTGGCCGACCACGGCTTCACCCCCACGGCCATCGTCACCCGCCTGACCTACCTCTCCGCTCCGGACTCGGTCCAGGGCGCACTCGCCGCCGGACTCCTCGGCGGCGGCTCCCGCTTCCTCGGCGTCACCGAGGACACCGGCCGCTTCCTGCACGACGTACTGGAGTCCCTCGACGGAGGTCTGCCCACCGACGAGGCCGGCTGGGACGCGGTCGCGCTGCGCACGGTCGAACGGCGGCGCGCTGCCGGGGAGTTCGTCCCCGGACTGGGTCACCACGTGCACAAGGAGGGCGACCCCCGTACGCCGAGACTGATCCGGATCGCTCAGGAGGAAGGCGTTTTCGGCCCGCACCTGAGCCTGTTCGCCGCCATCGGCCGGGTGCACCCGAAGGTGCTGCACCGGACGCTCCCCCTGAACGGAGCGGGGGTGTGCGGCGCCGCCCTCGCGGACCTCGGCCTGCCCCTCCAACTGCTGCGCGGCTTCGCGCTGTTGGCCCGCACCGCGGGTCTGATCGGCCAACTCGCCGAGGAACTGCGCCATCCCGTCGCACAGGACGTCTTCCTGTCCGTCGACCTCAACAACACCCCGGTGCCGCCCGAGCCGTACACCCCGGACCCGCTCACGAAGGACCGGCGCGAGGACTGACCCCGCGCCCGTCGTCCGATCATCCACCCGCACACAGACCAAGGAGCCGCAACCGTGTTCGTCGACGAGGACAACATCACCGAGCTGGCCGTCGAGCGGTGGGCCACCGCTCACTCCCCGCGGCTGGCCGAGCTGATGACCGCGCTGGTCCGTCATCTGCACGCCTTCTCGCGTGAGGTGCGGCTCACCGAGGACGAGTGGATGACCGCGATCGAGTGGCTGACCGCGGCCGGCGGGATCAGTGACGACAAGCGCCAGGAACTGATCCTCACCTCCGACGTGCTCGGACTGAGCACGCTGGTCGTCCAGTTGAACAACGAGTTCACGCCTCAGGCGACCCCGGCCACGGTGCTCGGCCCCTTCCACATCGACGGTTCGCCGACCGCGCCCCACGGCTTCGACATGTCGGACGGCATCCCGGGCACACCGCTGTTCTTCACCGGCAGGGTGACCGACACCGAGGGCAAACCACTCGCGGACGCCGTGCTCGACGTGTGGCAGGCCGACGCGGAAGGCGCCTACGAGGCCCAGATCCCCGAGATCGACGAGGCACGTCTGCGGGCCAAGTACCGCACCCGCGAGGACGGCACGTACTGCATCCGCACCATCGCGCCGCGCGGGTACGCCATCCCCATGGACGGCCCCGTCGGCGACCTGATGCGCCGGACGGACATCAGCCACTACCGGCCGGCCCACGTCCACTTCCTGATCGACGAGCCGGACTACCGGAAACTGATCACTCATCTGTTCCAGGCGGACAGCGACTATCTCGACTCCGACGTCGTCTTCGGCACCAAGGACGCGCTGATCATCCCGTTCACGGAACGCCCGGCCGGTACCGCGCCCGACGGCAGCCCCCTCGAAGTCCCCTACCTGCACGCCGAGTACGACTTCGTCCTGCAGTCCCGCTGACCGCCGGGCGGCGGCGCGACAGCGGCACCGTGGGGATTTGTCTGGTGGTCTGTCGTGACCGGTGGTCGGTCACCGGTCACGGCAGGGGGGTGGGGGTGGTGGTCAGACGATGATGCGGTCGAGGTTGGGTGCTCCGGCGGTGGGGTTGGAGAACTGGATGGTGTTGGTTCCGGCCTTGAGCTGGACGGTGACGTCCTTGGTGACGACGGTGTTGTAGTCGGGGGTTTCGGGGAAGCTGACGGTCTGCTTGACGCCGTTGACCGTGACGACCGCGGTGCGGGCCTGGCCGACGCTCATGAACGAGACGCTCATGGTGTAGCTGCCCGCCGCCGGCTCGGAGATGTTGCTGAAGGTGGCGGTGCCGCCGTTGCCGAGGTAGCTGAGTTTCTGGCCGCCCGAGCAGTGCGCGCAGTTGGTGACGGTGGTGCCACCGGCCAGGGTTGCCGCCTCGGCCTCGTACGACACGTTCCCGCCACTGGGCGGAGGCGACGTGGGCGGCGGACTCGTCGGAGGAGTCGTACCACCGGTGATCTTGTTGAAGATCCGGGAGTAGGCGTACCCGGTCCCCTTGTCGTAGCCGTCGACTTCCCAGAAGGACAGCTCCTGGACGCCGTTCGTGGCGGCGAAGGATTCCAGTGTGGTGGCGTTGGCCTGCGTGAAGTTCTCGTCGTCGTCGTTCTTGCCGGCGATCGGGGTCAGGCCCATGCGTCCGTAGGCCTGGGCGGTCGAGATGCCGTAGAGGCTCGCGAGCTGTGCAGCCGTGCCCTTGGCCGCGGACAGCGCGTCGTTGAGGGCGTTCTCGCCGTCGCCGAAGTCCATGGTCATGATGTTGACCAGATTGACCTTGACGCCCTTGCTCTTGGCGTCCTTGAGCAGGTTGAGGGTGTCGGACTCCAGGCCGGACGGGTCGACGGCGAGGGTGTAGTCGACTTCGACGTTGGGGTTCTGGGCCTGGAGGGCGGCGAGGGCCTGGTTGCGCCGGGTGTTGGCCGCGGTGTTGCCCAGGGTGTCGCCCTCGATGTCGAAGTCGAGCCGGGTGATGCCGTACGTATTGACCACGCTGGCGTAGGCGGCGGTGAGTGCCGAGACGGACGTGCAGGTCTGCGCCAGTTCCCCGCCTTCCGCTCCGCCGAAGGAGATGATGACGTTGCCGCCAGCCGCCTTGAGGGTGCCGACCTGCGAGGTGAAGGCGCCCAGTGCGCTGTTGCCGGCCTCCCACTGCGGAGTACAGCCGGACTTGGGGATGAGGAAGGCCAGCGTGTAGTTGTTGAGCCCGGTGGCTCTCATGTCGGCTGCCATGTCACCGGCAGTGCCGCTGGAGAGCTCAAGGTAGGGCGCGGCGTAGTGGGCCGGGAACGCATTCGCCGCCTGCGGACTGGCGCTGGCGGTCGCGTTGATGCCCATCGCCACCACTGCAATCGGAAGTGCGGAAGCAACAAGCCCCTTGGTAAGTCGTGACCATGTCACGTATGTCCTCCAGTTGGGTTCGAGACAGGGCATGCCCGAGAAGCCGGCTCTTGGTCCCGGTCGAGGACCGGAGCTGTGACATGCAGGTGTTCTGGGAGGGCGGCGCGAAGCAGGGCGCCGGCGCGGGAGAGCTGCGGGAGCCGACGCTCGACAGCAACTACTGAGCTTTCAGGGACAGTTCGAGTGCCGTGAGCCGTGTCGAGGTGATGCGTACGCAAGCGGTGGTGTGGGGGATGTGGTGGCGTTGCGTCGGCAGCGCCCGCAGTCAATCTCTCCGTGGCGGGACCCGTCAATACAATGGAATGGAAAGTTTCCTAACAGAGTCGTTCGGTGCGGAACCGATTCCGTCAGGGACGCGCCGAGGTGGCCGGAGGCGGACAAGCGGCCTCCCCTGAGAGCCACTTGACCGACTACCGACGCCTGGATCGGGACCGGGGCGACATCCACCCTGATTGCCGTCGTCGCCGCTACCGCAAGCCTTACTTGACCTGCACATCTAAAGATTGACTCGCCGTCGGCACCGCGAGCCGGGCGCCTCTTTGTTGGTATGGACTTAGTAAAGCTACTTAACGAGACGATTGTGTGACTGCGGTCACTACTGCTTCCGTCTGTTAGGAAACGTTACTAACGAACGATGGAGGCCCCACACCGCCATGTCATCGATCCGTACGCGCCTCGCTGTGGCAGCCGCCTCAGCCATCGCGCTCGCCGCCCCGTTCGCCGTCGGCAACGCCGACGCCGCGACGACCCCCACAGCAGCCAAGGCGGCCCCGGCCGCCACCTCGTACACCGCCGCCCAGGTCCTGGCGGGCGTCCAGCAGAACTCGACGGCCGCGAACCAGGTCAACTCCAAGCCCCACATCAACACCATGACGCGGGCTCAGAACGTGAACGTGTACCAAGTCGCCCCGGGCGTGTACTCCTACACCTCCGGCATGGCCATCGACACCGACGGCAGCGACTCCGATCCCGACCCCGACCATCAGGGTGAGACGACCTGGGAAGACAGTAACGGCCAGGCCCTGGGCGCTCATCACGTGCCGTTCTATGTGCTGGGTGACGACTGCTGGGACCGCAAGACCCCCTGCCCGCACTTCTACTACAAAGAGCGTGGCATGTCGGGCCGACAGTTCGCGCTGATGTTCTACAACGGCA
This sequence comes from Streptomyces sp. NBC_01261, assembly GCF_036226385.1. Classification (NCBI taxonomy): domain Bacteria; kingdom Bacillati; phylum Actinomycetota; class Actinomycetes; order Kitasatosporales; family Streptomycetaceae; genus Streptomyces; species Streptomyces sp. NBC_01261. Next base: position 10,976,892 of record NZ_CP108463.1, on the reverse strand, counting down.
AGGTCATCGGCTCGATCTTCGGCGACACCCAGACCGCGAACAGTCAGACCACCTCGGACAACGACTCCCGCGAGCTGGGCGAGGCGTCCGTGAAGGCGGCCCAGCTGCTCGGCATACCCAGCAGCGGAACCACCGGCGGTGTCGACAACGGCGTGACCGTGGTGATGTTCTCCGGTTCGAAGTGGGTCGTCAACGGCACCAACACCAACCTCAACACCAACACACAGGCCCTGGTCCAGACGGCCCTGGACAGCCTCGGGGCGAGCATGAACGGTGGTACGACTCCTCCGACGAGTCCGCCGCCCACGTCGCCTCCGCCCAGTGGCGGGAACGTGTCGTACGAGGCCGAGGCGGCAACCCTGGCCGGTGGCACCACCGTCACCAACTGCGCGCACTGCTCGGGCGGCCAGAAACTCAGCTACCTCGGCAACGGCGGCACCGCCACCTTCAGCAACATCTCCGAGCCGGCGGCGGGCAGCTACACCATGAGCGTCTCGTTCATGAGCGTCGGCCAGGCCCGCACCGCGGTCGTCACGGTCAACGGCGTCAAGCAGACCGTCAGCTTCCCCGAAACCCCCGACTACAACACCGTCGTCACCAAGGACGTCACCGTCCAGCTCAAGGCCGGAACCAACACCATCCAGTTCTCCAACCCCACCGCCGGAGCACCCAACCTCGACCGCATCATCGTCTGACCACCACCCCCACCCCCCTGCCGTGACCGGTGACCGACCACCGGTCACGACAGGGCACCACACAGCCGCGGTCCGGGCCCCGCGTGATCCGTACCGGACGACGAGACCTGACCCAACCGGCCTGGACACGCGGCCTGTTGGGTCAGGCCGGGTCGGACGGCAGATAGCTCGCGAGGCCGCGCAGGATGATCTCCAGGCCGATGTCGAACCGCTCGTCGGAGGAGTCCGTCACCATGACTCCGGCCAGGGCGCGCAGGTGAGGGTAGTCCGCGGCGGGAAGGGACGCGAAGTAGTTCTGCATCTCGTCGGCCATCTCACGCCAGTCGGGGCGGGCGAGCGAGGAGGCGTCCGCGTTCTGCTGGGCGGCCCGGTCCCGCCACATGCCCTCCTCCAGGACGAACCCGTCGATGTACGTCGAGATGAGGTCGCTGGCCTCCGCCGCGATGCGGTCGGGCAGTCCCGCGGTACGGAACACCCCGAGCAGCGCCTCGACATGTGGCAGAAGTTCCGCGGTGAAGGGGACGTGGGCCATGGAGATCCTGGCCATGTCCCGGTGCGCCAGAAGGCGCCGCCGCCCTTCGAGGGCGTACTCGCGCACCTCCTCCTGCCAGCGCTCCGGGTCGGTCTCGGGCGGCTTGAAGTCGTCGAAGAGGCGGGCGTACATGAGCTCCAGGACGTCGTCCTTGGAGCTGACGTGGGCGTAGAGGGCGGAGACGGTGACTCCGAGTTCGGCCGCGACCTGACGCATCGACAGGCCGTCGAGCCCCTGACGGTCGAGCACGGTGAAGGCGGCGTCGACGACCCGTTCGCGTGACAGGGGGGTTCGGGCCGGGGTGACACGTGCAGGCGCCGGGCGCTCGCGCTCCCAGGGGGAGGGCGGGGGCGGTGCGGGGGTGTCGGCGTCCGCGTCAGTCATGGGGACAGTCTAGGCGCCGGGAGAGCGGTGTTCTCTCGGGGTGAGCAGCGTTCACCCGGAGAAACGCGATATATCTTGTCCGCGGCGCCCAGTTGCGCTATATCTTGATGAACGCCGTTCTCGCGGTGAGCACTGTTCTGTTAGGGTGAACGGTGTTCTCCGGCGTGCGGTCGCGTCCCCCGCCCCCATAGAGGGAGCCGGGCAGTCGCATCCATCCGTCCCACCGCGCTCGCGGATCCTCGCCGCGCGCGGACCCCTTCCGAGGAGTTCCGATGTCCACCACCGGTGTCGCGTCCACCGAGACGCCCATCGACTCGCCAGCGCCCTACCGGTGGCGCTGGGCCGCGCTCTTCGTGATCCTTGCGGCCGAGGTGATGGACCTCCTCGACGCCGTCGTCACGAACATCGCCGGCCCCTCCATGCGGGCCGACCTCGGCGGCGGCGCCTCCACGCTGCAATGGCTGGCCGCCGCCTACACCCTGTCGATGGCGGTCGGGCTCGTCACCGGCGGACGGCTCGGCGACATCCACGGCCGCCGCCGGATGTTCCTGGTGGGAGCCGCCGGATTCACGCTGGGTTCACTGCTCTGCGCGATATCCATGTCGCCCCAGATGCTGATCGGCGCGCGGATCGTGCAGGGCCTGTTCGGCGCGGTGATGCTGCCGCAGGGCCTCGGCATGATCAAGGAGATGTTCCCTCCGAAGGAGTCGCAGAAGGCGTTCGGCATGTTCGGGCCGGTCATGGGGCTGTCCGCGGTGTGCGGGCCGATCCTGGCGGGCTGGCTCGTGGACGCGGACTACTTCGGCACCGGCTGGCGCATGATCTTCCTGATCAACCTGCCGCTGGGTGCCGCAGCGATCCTCGGCGCCCTGCGCTACCTGCCGAAGACCCGCTCCGAGGCCAAGCCGCGCCTCGACATCCCCGGCATGCTCCTGGTCTCGCTGGCGGCGCTGCTCCTCATCTTCCCGCTGGTCCAGGGGCGTGAGTACGACTGGCCCGTGTGGACGTTCGTGATGATGGCCGCGTCGATCGCCGTCTTCGCCGTCTTCGCCCGGTACGAGTCGTTCCGCAGCAGGAACGGCCAGGACCCGCTCGTCGTCCCGAGCCTCTTCCGCAAGCGCGGCTTCAGCGGCGGCATGGTCCTCGGGCTGGTCTTCTTCTCGACCATGCAGGGCTTCATGCTCGTGTTCAACCTCTACACCCAGATCGGCCTCGGCTACTCGCCGCTCAAAGCGGGCCTGGTGATGGTGCCCTGGTCCGGCGGCATGATCGTCGGCTTCGGGATAGCCCAGGGGGTCGTCCGCTTCGGACGCGCCGTGCTCCAGGCGGGCACGGTGGTCATGGCGCTCGGAGTGTTCGGCATCTGGCTGACCCTCGACCAGGTGGGGTCCGGCGTCGGCCCCTGGCAGCTCCTGCCGTCGCTCCTCGTCACCGGCATCGGCATGGGCCTGCTGATGGCGCCCTTCTTCGACATCGTCCTCGCCAGCGTCGAGCCGCACGAGACCGGTTCGGCGTCGGGCACGATGACCGCGGTGCAGCAGCTCGGCGGCGCCTTCGGCGTGGCCATCCTCGGCACCGTGTTCTTCGGTCTGCTGGGCGGCGGGATCGCCGGCGCGGTCGACCACCGCTCGGACGATCTGCGCGGCCGGCTGACCGCGGCACACGTCGCTCCGGCGACACAGGACCGCGTCGTCGCCGACCTGCGCCGGTGCGCCTCGGACCGCGCCACCGCCAAGGACCCCGCCGCGACCCCGGCGTCCTGCGCGCTCCTGGCGAAGGACACCCGGTCCGCGGTGACCGCGTCCGAGGCAGGCGCACGGATACCCGCCGTTCTGGAGGCCACCGCCTCGTCGGCCTTCCGCAGCGGTTTCGGTTCGGTCATGCAGACCGTGCTCTGGATCGTCGACGGCTTGCTCGCGCTGACCTTCCTGCTCGCCTTCCTCCTGCCGCGCCGTGCCCGCCCCGAGGAGTCCGCCGGCCACTGAGTCCCGGCCGACAACCAGCGCGCGGGGCGGTCGTAGACCCTTTCGGGGAGCTACGACCGCCCCGTGTTCTGTGCCGACACGGCAAGCGGTCGGTCGGGACTGCGGCGCGCGGTCCGGGCTGGGTTCTGCGCTGTACGGTCCGAGGTCCGGGTGCCGCGGCAACAGGCACGCATCCAAGTGCTCACTCCCTGACACGAACTCGGCGGTCACAGCCAGCCGCCCGTCCCCTGTCGGCAGCGGAGAGCACGCGAGACTCACGCAGACCATTCACCGGCCGCAGTCCGCCGGGCAGCCCCGTCCGTCGGGAGCCGGTTCGCCACGACGGCCGCTCGTCCCCGAGGTGCTCGGTCGCCGGCACGCCATGCGGGGACGATGCCGTTCACCCCGGTCAGGCCCGAGCGAGGCGCGCCACGTACCGTGCGGGCAGGCAGGTACGCGTGCGCGCCGACCGGAAGTGGGCGCCCCTCGCCGGACACACCCGCCGTAACCCCGCGGACCCCGCACCCTCCCGGAAGGACGAGCCCCGTGCTCACGTCGTACGCAGACCACTTCGACACGCCTGCGGGATATCTCGACTTCGCGCGGTTCGGTCCGCCGTCGCGGGACGTGGTGGCCGCGACGGCACGGGCCATGGAGGAGTCCGCTCGTGCCGACCACACCACCGTCGACGGCCTGATGGACGCGGAAGCAGTGGCACGCGACACGGCCGCCCGCCTGGCCGGTACCGACGGCCGCCACACGGTGCTGCTCCCGAACGCGTCCACCGGACTGTTCCACGCCGCTCTCGGAATCCGTGCGGGCGTGGTCCTCGCACCGCGCACCGACTTCCCGGCCAACCACTATCCGTGGCGGCGCAGCGCCGAACTCGGCCGGGCCACACCGCGCTGGCTCGATCCCACGCCCGGTGCGGGAGTCACCCCCGACCTCGTCCGCGCCGCGCTGACCGATGACGTCGTCGGTGTGTCCGTCAGTGCCGTCGACTTCCGCACCGGCTTCCGTGCCGACCTCGCCGCACTGCGCGAGGCGATCGGACCGGACCGGCTACTGATCGTGGACGCCATCCAGGCGTTCGGGGTGGCGCGGATGGCCTGGGACGCGGCCGACGTGGTGATCGCGGGCGGCCAGAAGTGGCTGCGCGCGGGATGGGCCACCGGCTTCGCGGCACTGTCCGACCGTGCCCTGGAGTTCCTGGAGCCGGTCCTCACCGGCTGGACAGGTGTCGAGGACGTCGGTGTCTTCGACGGGACCGAGCACGCGCCTGCCCTGGACGCGCGGCGGTGGTCGATCACCAATCTCAGCCCGGTGACGGCCGCCGCGTTCGCTGCCGCCCTCGGACTCGTCGAGCGGTACACGGTCGCGGCGATCGAGGCCGCGATCGCCCTGCGGGTCGCCGAGTTGACCGAGGTCGTCGAGGAGCACGGCGGTCGCGTCCTGTCCCCCGCCGACCCGGCGCGGCGCGCGGGCGTCCTCTCCTTCGCGATGCCGGGGCACGATCCGTCCGTCGTCGCGAAGGCGCTGCACGGCGAGGGGGTCACACCGACCGTCCGTGCCGACTCCCTCCGGTTCTCCCCGCACGCCTCGACTCCGCCGGAGGCGTGTGCACGGGTGACGGCGGCACTTGCCTCGTTGAGGACCTGACCCCGTCCAACGTCCGCGAACCTGGCGGAGCCACCGCCGAACGGTTCTCGTCGGCTGTACAGCGGTCCTGCCCGCCTCGGAACGACTCGCAGTACGGCTCACCGACCACGCCGTCGAACGTCGAACTGTGTGCGGTCATCGCCGATTTCGGCGAGTAGCCGGCACCGGTCAGCACGGCGGGACCCGGGAAGTTCGTGGTGAGCTCAGGGCCGGGGCGGGGCCGACCCTCACGGCTCGAAGCGGCGTACCGTCCCGTCGTCGGTCACCAGCGTCAGGACGATTCCCAGGTCCCGCGCTGCCGTGCCCGCGGCAATCTCGGTGAGAAGGTCGTCGCGGTCCGCCCAGCGGCGCAGCAGTCGGTAGCGCTGTGCGAGCGTCAAGGTCAGGTCGCCGAGCGGGAGCGCGCCGGTCAGCGCCGCGAACGCGGCCTGGTCGGGTGTCGGGGTCACACCCACCGCGGCGAGGTCGTCGAGCGACACCCTCGTGTGCGCCGGACCAGCCCAGTCGGCGGCGGCCAGACGTGGCACCCTCGTCGCGGCGTCCGGGGCCGCGAGCCGGAACTCGGTCCAGCGGTGCAGCGCGTCGGACGGGTCCGGTCCCCCGAGAAGACCCCCGAGTCCCGGTCGGCCGAACGGGTCGGATCCCTTCTTCTTCAAGGCGTCGACCAGCGCGGACGGCAACCAGTCGCCGCCGCCTGCGGGCTGACGCAGCATCATGGGCAAGGACGCGAAAGCGGACCGGTTTTCGGTGTCTCCGGGCTTCGGCTCGGGAGCCTTGGTGGCGCTCGACTTCACCTGGTCCGGGGCGACTTGGACGCCGACACGGTCGGTGAAGAGTGCGGCGACGTTGTCCAGCCAGCCGGCCGCGACCACGGGGTCGACGTCCGGCCGTACCGACTTGCTCATGTAGCGGCCGGACTTGTCGTTCACGGTCCACGACCGCAGGCTCTCGCTCCAGCGGAACTCGCCCGACACCCGGCTCGCGCCGGGCCGCGTACGACCGCCCTCCTCGAACACGGCGGCGATGCCGGTGTGCCCGAGGCCGTCGATCTCCGCCCGCAGCGACTCCACCGTCACCTCGGGGCGTCGGGTGCGGACACCGGCGAGCAGTGCGTCGAACCGGTCCTGCGCCATCACCTGCGAAGGGACCTCGCTGCCGAGCAGCACACGGCCGTCGTCGGTCACCGTGTACAGCCACACCGCGTCGCGGTTGCCGGTGATGAGCAGGTCGGGGTCCATCTCTTCGAGAGGGATCCACAGCGGGTTCGTCCGTACGTCGCCCGCGTCGTCGCGCTCCTCGTCCTTCACGCGCTTCGGCATCACGGGGTCACCGAAACCGGCGGTGAGGTCACCGCTCGGACCGGGCCGCGGGGCCGTCGGCAGCAACGTCTCGTAGTGGTCGACGCCGTTGTAAGCGACGTACACGGTAGGCCCGTTGGCGTCCTCGGAGAGACGGTGCAGGATGGATCCGCCGCGGCCGTCGGGCTGGACGACGACGAGGTCGATGCCCAGCGACTGGGTGAGCAGCAGGGGTACGTCGTCGTAGAAGGGCGTGTGCCACAGTTCGGGCGAGCGGATCGCGCGGTCGACCAACCCACGCTCCCCCAGCGTGACGGTCTGCGCCGGGGTGGCGGGCACGACGGTCGGCAGGTGGCTGCGGATCTCCCGCCACAGCGCCCGCGACCGCGACGTTGCGGGGCCGTGCAGGGTACGCAGGACCAGTTGGCGCACGTTGTTCGCGTGCGCCTGGTCGGTCAGCGCGCGGCTTCGGGCGTTCGCCACCGGACCCGTGACGTTCTCCAGCCCCTCGGCCTTCAACTGCGCCTGGATTCCCGCCTGTTGCGCGGAGGTCAGCGGGATGTTCCTGCGCAGGCCCAGCTGCGCGAGCGGGGGCTGAAGGCTGCGCAGGTCCGGGTACCTGTCGTGGACGATCGTCTCCAACGGGTCCCGCGTGGCGTGCTGTTGGGCGGCGGCGGACGTCCCGTACCAGGCGGCGGTGTCGTTGCGCAGATCGGTGACCGTCATCGTGCGTACGGTTCTGCCCCGCACGGTGTGGCCGGGATGCTGGGCGCCGATGCCGGCGATGATGGCGGTGAACAGGCAGTTGCCGTCGGGGCGGACGTTCTGGAGGGTCATCTGTCGGCCGTCCACGCGGACGGTCCGGCCGGGCGGCGGCTGCTTGTCGCCGACGGACTTGGCCTGCGTGTCCGACTTGGCCTGTGTCTCCGAGTCGGCCTTGTCCTTGCTCTGCGTCTCCTTGGTCGTCGTCTCCTTGCCCTGGCTCTCCTTGCTCTTCGTGTCCTGGTCGCCCTTGGCTCCCTTGTCGTCGCTGCCCTTGCCTTTCGTGTCCTCGGCGTCCTTGTCCCCCGGCAGCTCAGCACCCCGAACGGGCGGCGCCGGCACCGGTGTTGAGGACCGGGGACGGGCGGACAGGTAGCTGTCACCGCGCCGGTAGACGGTCACCTGCCGGAGCGGGCCAGCCGTCGGATCGGCGGAGCCCGGGAAGAACCGGTAACTGCCGTCCTCCCCCACGACCGTGATGTCCACCCCGAGGGAACGCGCCGTCAGATCCGCGGCGAGGTCCGCCGTCGCGTCGTCCCAACGGCGGGCCCGCTGCACGTGCAGCCGTACGAGACTCTGCCGCTGGGCGGGGGTGAGGGCGGTGAGCAGGGCGTCGGGCAGCCGGCCGCCGTGCTCCTCGACGGTGCCGGACAGAGCGGGATCGCGCCGGAAGTGCTCGCCGAGCCTGCTGGTCAGTTCGGCCATACGGAACACCGCTTGCGGGTCGAGTGCCACGTCCCGGGGCATGTCGACGCTCCGGGCCACGCGACCGGCCAGTCCGGCGCGTCGGGTCTCCGACACCGCCGTCGGCCCGTCGCGATCCCCGACACCGAGGATCGCCGTGAAGAACCCGTTGCCGTCGCCGTCCGGTTCGTGCAGGTCGTAGACCCAGCTCCGGCCGTCGGGATCGGTGGCGGTGAGGGTGCGGTGGTCCTGGGCCGCGTCGAAGCGGCGCAGCGCCGGGTCCGGGGTGCCGTCCGTCTCCCACGGCGGGCGGCTGAACGCGGGGCGCAGGTCGGCGTTGCCTGCCGCCTCGTCCTGCTCCCCACCGTTCTTCTTCTCGCCGTCCTTCTTGTCGCCGTCCCTGTCGCTGGTCTTCTTCTCGGCGTCCTTCTTCTCCGCGTCCGTGTCGCTGGTCTTCTTCTCCGCGTCCTTCTTCTCCGCGTCCTTGTCACTGGCCGTCTTGTCGGTCGTCTCGGTGGTCTTCTTCTCCGTCTCCGGTGCCTTCGCGGTGCCCGGTGCCGGTGGGGACCGGAAGACGACCTCGTCCGGTTCCGGGGTGGTGCCGAGCTGGGCGCGTCCCGCCGGTGTGGCCGCGAGTTGGTGCCAGCGGGTCAGGCGGTCGGCTGCTTCCCGGACGCGTGCGTACTCGTCGGCGAGCGCCTCGGCGAAGGCACGTCGTTCGCCCAACTCCGCTGTGAAGGCGTCCAGTTGGCCGAGTGCCGTGTCGCGGGCCGTACGGGCGGTGGTGACCTCGTCCTCGGCCGCCCGCAGCAGGGCCGTCACACGGTCGTGTGCGGCGTCGCGCTCCGCGTCGTGGAGTTCCGCCCAGCCGTCGTGCGCGGGTTCCGCGCCGTCGTTCTCCTGTTCCACACGGGCGAGTTCGCCCCGTGCGGCGATCACCTGGGGCAGGGTCTCGGGGTCGCGGGCGGTGAGGGTGGTCAGCAGGGTCTCGGCGTCCGTGAGCGCGGTCTCGCGGCGCGGGCCCTCGTCGCGGCGCAGCTCCCAGTACTTCTTGTCGGCGGCCGTCCACTCCTTGTCGGCCTTGGTGACCGCGTCCCACGCCTTGGCGGCCACCGGCGGGAACCCCTCGTCCGCTACGAGGCCCAGTTCACGTGCGACGTCCTCGCGGACCCAGGCCAGGACGGTGGTCTCGGTCTCGCGTGCCTGCGGCGCGCGCTGCGGGTTGCCGAAGGGGCTGCGCATCGCCCGCACCGGCGCGGAGTCCTTGACGTGGTGGTGGACCGCGGCGACGCTCAGCCAGGTCGTGGGGATGGCGAACAGGAACGTACGGGTGGTGTTCGGCTTGACGTTCACCGACGCGAGGCGGTCGCCGGCCGAGGCGAGGGTGTCGGACTCGGTCGAGACGTCGCCCGGTCCCGAGGCGCCCATCTGGTTGGTGCCGGTGGCGGAGGACGACGTGGCGGGACCGCCGCCGATCGACGACTCGGTCTGCCCGACGCGCCCGGCGCTCGCGCCACCGCCCTGCACATGGCGCTTGGGTGCCTCGTGCTTCATGCCGTCGGTGACGGCGAGCAGCCGCGCCTGCCGGAACCGCGGCCGGGAGTAGAGCCGGAGGTCGGCGTCGGCGCCGCCGAAGAAGCCGCGTTCGGTCAGGCCGGCCACCTCGTAGCCGCCGGGGTCGAGGGTGCGGTCGTAGAAGGCGCTGAGGGCGCCGTTGCCGGTGCCGTCCTCCAGGTTCTGGGCGGGCCCGGTGCCGGCGCGGGTGAGCGGGGTGTCCTGGGCGCGGGCGATCAGGTCGTCGTCGACCGTGTCGGTGAGCGGGAAGGACGTGTCGTAGGCGGAGGCGAGGACAAGGGAGTTGGCTGTGTGGAGCTGGTCGACGCCGACGATCCGGCGGACCTTGAAGCCGTCCGGCGGCATGGTGAACGGCTTCATGCTGTCGTCCGGGTGGAGCGTGTCGAGCCAGCCGCCGGGGCCGGTCGTGGCGGGCGGTGCGACGCGGCGGGAGGGGCCGGGGGCGTCGAGGGTGGCCGGGACCAGCGGGTCATCGCGTTCGGCGGTGGGGTCGACGGGGTCGGGGCGCATGAGGCTGAGTGGGTAGTGCTCGACGAGTTCTCCGACGTCGCCCTCGGAGCTGACGCGCAGCAGGCGTCGGCCGGAGACACCGCGCCAGGTGCGGTGCGCGGCCCGCTTCACCCGGGCGGAGGCGCCGGTGCCGGTCCTCGGCTCGCGGGTGTCGCTGACCTCCAGGGTGAGCCGCATCCGGTAGCGGGTGACGTACTCGGCGTGTCCCTGGGTCGTCGTCGCGGTGGCGATCCGCACGCTGCCCTCGGACTGGTTCTGGGCGGTGGTCTGCTGGGTGGAGCCGACCTCCGCGTACGTCGGCCCGGCCATCCGCACGGTGTCGTTGCCGGTGTGGGCGCCCTGGGCGACGGTGGTGCCGACGCTGGCGCCGGAGGCGCGACCGCGGCCCTCCTGCGTGGTCTCCACCGCGTGCCGGTGCTCCTCGAACTCCACGCTGTGGCCGAGGCCGCCGAAGCCGCTGCCGTCCGGTGCGGGCCTGCCGACGGGCACCTTCACCGGGATCAGCTCGGCGCGCGCCCGTACCTTGCGACTGCCGATCCACAGGTTGGCGGAGGACGAGCCCCAACGGCCCACGCGGGCGGGCACGGAGGAGCTGCCGCCCGTCATCTCCTTGCCGAGGGCGCGCACGACACGTTCCGACATCAGCCGGTGCACCGTGTCCCGGTCGCTGGACGTCAGCCCGAGCGGCCTCAACTGCCGGTCGAAGTCGTTGAGTACGGCCGCGGTGTCGAGCGCGGTGAGCGGGAAACTGCCGAACGGATGGTCCAGGAGCCAGGGTTGGGGCGACCACCGGCGCCGGGTGTAGAGCGGTACGTCGCCCCAGCGGTCCCGGAGCAGTCCCATCCGGTAGGCGCTCTTCTCCGGGACGTGCCCGACCCAGCCGTCGTTGACGAGGACCCGCCGTCCGGACGCGCCGGCGAGCCAACGGGGCAGCCGCCGTACGCCCGTCGCGCGTTCACCGACGAGGGTGGAGGTGGCGGCGATCTCGTGGTCGACGTCGGCGGTGACGAGTACCTGGCGGCCCTGGTCCTTGCGGTTGATCTCGGCGAGCGCGGTCCGGGAGACGGCCCGGAAGCGGGACTTGTCGAGGCGGTAGGGGCTGGCGACGAGACCGTAGTTGCCGGTGGTCCCGGTACCGGTGTCGTGCGAGTGGAGGTAGACGAGCTGGCCGCCGAAGAACAGCGTGCTGGTGCTGGTGGTGCGTCCCGAGGCCTGGGTGGCACCGCCGACGGTCGTCTCCGCCTCGATCGGGATGGCGCCCGTCACGGCGGTGAGGCTCCCGGGGCGCAGGCGGCTGCGGTGGGCGAGGACGGAGGAGCGGTCCAGGTAGGGGGCCTTCGCCCACAGCCCGGAGGCGCGCCAGCCGGTCGGGGCGGACGACTGGTCGAAGTTCGCGGTCAGGAACTGGCTCTGGAACACGCGCAGTGCCGCGTCGTGGACGGGGGCGCCCTGGTGGGTCAGCATCCAGGAGTTGCCCGACGACTCCTTGAGGACGTCCTCGGCGGCCCGGCCGAGGGCAGGGTCCGCGACGACCGCGAGGGTCAGGTACGGGTGGCGCCGGTACTCCTCGCGGCCCCGACGCCCTGCCCGCTCGAACAGGCCGCGGGTGGCGAGCGCCAGGTCCCGTGCGGTCTGCGCGGTGCTCGCGAGGGGCACTCCGTGCAGGGGGTGGTGCGGGCGTGCGGTGTCGCGGGCGGGCGTGTGCTCGACGGGCACGCCGAGCAGCACCCGTCCGACGGAAGGTCCCTTGGCGCCCGGCGTCGGCGCACCGGTCGGGCCGATGAGGTTCTTCTCCCGCTCGGTGAAGACGAACGGCCGCGTGCCGAGCAGGTTGAGGAAGAGGACACCGCGCAGCAGGCCGCGGAACCGGCGGAAGCCGCCGCGCCGTGCGGTGAGGGTGACCTCGTAGCTGTAAAGGTGGGTGCCCTTGGTGCCGATCGACATGGCCTCGTGCGTGGCGGCGGCCCCGTAACCGCTCTCCGAGTCGGTACGGCCGCCCCAGCGCACGCCCAGGGAACCGGTGCCCGCGTGCAGTGGGCCGCCCGCGCTGTCGGTCGTCGCGTCCCGCAGCGACAGCAGCCCCTCCGCGCCGATGTGCGCGCCGCGCGCGCTGTTCTGCCGCCCGCCGAGGTTCTCGCTGCCGGGTGCGCTGAACCGCAGCCGCAGGTCCTTCTGCGTGCCCTCGAAACGCCGGTCGGTCAGGGCGGCGTCCACCCACACGTAGCGGTGCGCGCGGGTGGCTCGGCGGGAGTCGACCAGGGAGATCCGCAGCCCCGAGGTCATCATCGTCTCCAGGTTGCCCGCCATGCTGTGGAAGGCGAGGGTGTTGAGCACCTCCAGGGTGTTGGAGACCGCCATCTGGAAGTGGTCGGCGTTGCGCCAGCGGGGATGGGCGGGATCGAGTTCGGACAGGGGCGCGACGAGGTCCGGATAGGCGCGCGCGACCTCTTCGAGGACCTGGTCGCCGAAGTGGTCGAGGAACGTGCGGTCCTCGCCGTCGATGTCCCGTACGTAGGAGCCGTCGGCGAACGTGAACTCCTCGACCCTGCTCATGCCGAGGGTGGCCGGCGAGTCCTGCGTGAGGTACGGCGGCACCCTGGGCGGCGTGCCCGGCGCGGGGCTCGCCTCCCCGGCGAGGCGGCGTGCCTCGGTGCGGGTGAGCCGTTCCACGGCCCATGTCTGGAACGTACGGGTCCGCGGTGCCTCGCTCCAGGTCCGCGGGGGGTTCTTGCGCAGCTTGCCGGGTGTCGAGCTCGCGTCGTCGCGCCTGCGGTCGGGCAGCGGTGCCTTGGTGTCGGGCGGTGCGGTGACCGTGACGGTCTTCTGGACCAGGTAGAGGCCCGTGGGGTCGCCCTTCGCCTGCCCGGCCGACTTCACGGCGCCGGTTCCGCCCGTGACGGAGGCGCGGTTGCGGGAGGCGCCGTAGCGGAAGTTGAGACCGGCGAGGAGCCGCAGGTCGAACTTGCCGTGGTCGATGCCCAGAAGCTGGAAGGCGGGGCCGAGGGCACCGCCGATGTCGACGCCCGAGGACCTGCCGGTGGTGCGCTCGTTGCGGACCGTCGTCTGGGAGATGTCCCGGAGTTCGGCGGCGGTGGTCTCGCTGATGAGGACGGCCTCGCCGGGCTGTACCCGGACCGAGAAGACACCGAGCGGTTCGCGCCCCGCGTCGTCCTTGAACAGCGGCGGTGACGTGACCGTCCCGGCCGCCATGACCCGGCTCATGCGGTGGAACCCGTCGGTGGAGAAGAACGAGTTGATCTGCTTGCCGGCCATGCTGTCGGTGTCGGTGCCGATCTGCTGGAGCGCCCAGTCCCGGATGTGTGCGACGGGGCCGAAGCTCTCCGTGTTCATCATGCGGTAGTTGGAGCCGCGGTCGAGCCGCATCCGCGGGGGCAGCCGGTCGGCGGGGGGCTTGGGCCGGGTGAGGCTGTCGGCGATGCGCACGAACAGCCCGTCCCTGACGGCGAAACCGAAGGCGACCTGACCACGCGTGCCGGACGTGGACCGGATCGCCTTGCCGGTCCGGTCCACGGGGCGTCCGGCCGGATCGGTGACCTTGAACTCGTACCAGACGTCGTCGAGATGGGCGTGCGAGCCGTCGGTCGTGCGGGTCTCGTTCTGGTTCACGACGAGGTTCTGCAGGTTGTACTCGACCCGCTTGGTCCAGGAGAACTGCGCGAAGACCCGTCCCCAGGGCGCGAACAGCGTCTTCACCGGTCCGAGCGGTGCGGTGGGCGCGAGGGACGCCGACGTGCTGTTCACGGCGACCCGGCCGGTGAGGGCGGTGTTGCGCTGCATCGTGTCGATCTTCACGGGGTTGGCGTAGCCGAAGGTGAACCTCTCCCACTGCCCGTACGGTCGGGCCGTGACCGTGAGAACCCGCGACTTGCCGTCCACCGTGCGGTAGTTGAACTGCTGTCCGTCGCCGAAGAAGCCGCTCGGGTTGTGGACGAGGGTGTGTCGTACGTCGTCGAGGAGCCCGTCGCCGGCGCGGTTGCCGCCGGGGCGCGCGGGACGGGGGCGGACGCCGGGCGGCTGCCGGAGGTTGAGGTCGAGCTGCTCGACCACGCGGTCGGCGCCGCGCAGGACACGGTCCCCCTGGCCCAGGGCGTAGGACCGGCGCAGCAGGTTCCGCGGCAGCCCGCGCAGCAACCCGCCGATGCCGCCCATGTAGACGGGCAGTTGGGCACCGTCGGTGAACGACGCGGGTCCGCCGCCGCTGTACGGCGCGGGGGGCAGGTCGAGGTCGACCCGCGGCGGGCGACGGGAGTCCAGGTCGTGCACCACCCAGGTCGGCCCCGGCGTGGCGGGCTTCTTGACCGGCGGGGCGGTGAATCTGGCCTCGGTGTCCTCGTCGATGGGTTCGAGCAGGGGGGTACGGCCGTTCGGCGGGGCGCCCTTGCGGGGCGGGCGCTGCCGACGGGGCTTCTCCGGCGGGTCGTCCGGACCGCGCGGAGATACCGAAGTCGACCTGTCGTCCCCGGACTTGAGCCGCCCGTCGAACGGCATCTCCGTGATCGTGGTCGTCGCGTCGGTCGTCGAGTCGGTCGTGGTGGACGGCGTCGCGACGAGGGGGGTCCCGCCGCTCACGGTGACCACTGGCTGCGGAACGTCGGAGGACTCCCCGGGCTTGGGGGCACCGCCCCGCAACCGCTGCGGCAGCCCGAGGCCCCTGCGGAGACCGTCGGCGAGCGAGGTCGCCTCCGCACGCGTCCCGCCCGCGGCGAGCAGGTCGGCGACCTGACGTACCGCGCTTCGGTACGACTCGATCGCGTGCCGCGAGTCCGCGAGCACGGGATGCAGTTCCAGGGGCAGCACGAGCACGGTGGCGGTGTCCCACGACTGGCGTGCGGTGTCAGGAGCCGACCCTGGCGTGTTCAGCGCGAAGTCCGTGAACGCGTCGTCCCACAGACGCCTGCTGGCCGTGGCGGCGGCGGTGTCGAGGTGCCCGGACCACGGACCGGGTCCCAGCATCAGCGCCTTGGCCTGCTGCAAGGGGGTGAGTCCGGCCTCCCGCAGGGACAGTCTGCCGCCCGCCATGACTGCCTGGGTCCGCTGCTCGACGGTGAGGGCTGTTCCGGTGGCGGACAGGTCGGCTACGTCCACGTCGGCATCGCCGGTCGGGAGACCGGCGGCGGAGAAGTCGTGGGGCAGGTCGTCCTCGGTCAACTGCGAGGCGATCCAGTGGCGTTGGGTGTCGGAGCGGTTCACCACGGGGACGATGGCGGAGGGCTGCGCCGAGGCGTCGGAGCCGAGGTCCAGCGCGGCGTCGGCGTGAGAACGCGGCGCCTCGCCCAATGCGCGCAGCCGCGTCTCCGTCCGCGAGAGGTCCGCCTGCGCCTGCCGCACCCTGTCGTCCGCGTCGTGCAGCGCGGTGACGTCGCGGCTCGTTCCCTCGCCGGCCTCGACCCGCACGCGGAGCCGTTCGGCGGTGTCGACCGCGTGCCGCAACGACCGTACGGCGTCGGCGTGGTCGTCGTGGGCCGCGCCTACGAGCGGGGCGGGGTGGGTGCCGGGGTCTGGTCCCGGGGCGTCCGTTGTTGGTGGGGCCAGTGCTTTTCCCTTGCCGGTGCCGCTATCCGTTCCGGTGTCCGTCGTCGGGGTGCGGGTCGGAGTCGGGGCTCGGACAGGGTGCGGGGTCGGATCGCCGCTGCCCGTGTCGTTGCTCGAACTCCCCTGCTCGGGAACGTTGTTGTGGGTGACGGCGGATGGGACGGTGGGCCCGATGGTGGGCGGGTCGATCCGCGTCGTTCCGACCGGCTCAATCTCCGGGGTGTTCAAGTCGTGCGTCAGCGGCGGAGGTTCGGTGCCGTTGCCGTTGCCGTTGCTTCCGTGCGTGGCGACGGGCGCTGCGGGAGTGACACTGTCACCGGTGACGGACGGCGGGGCGGACGGCGTGACCGTCACGGGGCCTGTCGACGGCGTGGACGCCCCAACCTCCGGCGGAATGACCGGCGTTGAAGACCCCACCACAGGTGGAACGACCGGGACGGACGTGTGGGGCGGTGGGTCGATGACATGGACCGGGGGCGCCTTCGTAGGTGTACCGGTGTCCGTGTCGATGTGGTTGCCGGTGTCCGCGTCCACGGGCGTGTGCGGGCCGCTTCCCGCACCGGACTTGGTGTCGCCGCTCTTGCCCGGGCCGGAGTTCTGACCGATGTGGGCGGCGTCTCCGGTGCCGGTGCCGGTATCGGAGACCGATGTGGAGATCGTCGGCGGGTTTCCGAAGGTTCTGAGCCAGTCGGCACTGTTGGTGACCGCGTGCTCCGCTCCCGCCTCGAACCGCTCGCTCAGGCCCGACCCGACGAACGTCTGCCAACTGGGCGTGAAGTCACCGAAGAACGCGCCCATCACGAGGGACTCGGCCAACGTCTCCGAAGCGCCGTCCGCGATGAACTCGCCGCTCTGATCGAGCCCCTTGCCGAAGAGGCTCTCGTCACCGTGGGGAGTGGGGGTGGGAGTGGGCGTGGGCGTGGGAACGGAGGTCGATTTGGGGACGTGGGCCCCGGGTCTCGGCGTGGGACCGGGCTTCGGCCTGTTCTTCAGGTTCAGGTCGGTGGTGTTCGGCTTCGGTGCCTTCGGCCCGACCAGGTTGATGTCGTCGAACTTCTTCCCCAGGTCACCGATGTTCTTGAGGTTGTTCGTGACGTTCTTCATCGTCTTCGCGAAGATCGGCGCGAGGAACCCCGCGACGGCGCCGAACGCGGCGCTGAGACCGATGTCGCCCCAGTCGATCGACTTCGGCCGTTGCCCCTTGGGGGCGCCCGTCATC
The DNA here is from genome assembly GCF_036226385.1 of Streptomyces sp. NBC_01261. Classification (NCBI taxonomy): domain Bacteria; kingdom Bacillati; phylum Actinomycetota; class Actinomycetes; order Kitasatosporales; family Streptomycetaceae; genus Streptomyces; species Streptomyces sp. NBC_01261. The sequence continues at coordinate 10,960,057 of NZ_CP108463.1, read as the reverse complement.
ATGGCCAGCCGGACCGCGAGCGTCATGAAGGCCTCCTCGGCGGCCTCCAGGAAGCTGGGCAACAGGTGCGTGCGGCGCGAGAGTTCGAGCAGGACCTCCAGGATGAACACGCGGCTGCGGGCACGTGCCACCGCCGCCTGGCTGGCGCTGGCGCCGCCGGTGAAGAACGACATCACCGCGAGGATCGCGAGTTCGATGAACAGGCGGACCAGTTCGGCGATGATGTTCCACTTCGCCTCGCGGATCTGCATGGCGATGCCGACCTGGTTCTTGGTCACCTTGTCCAGGTCGGCCTCGAACTGGTCGAGATAGGGCAGTACTTGGTTGATCGCCCCGATGAACTGGTCGGCGGTTCCCTTGGGGAGTCCCTCCCCCACGGCCAGTACCGCTTGTTTCGCCCGTGACTTGAGCGCGCCGACGTGCTGGCGGAGCTGGTCGAACGACTGGCTGGTGTCGTAGGCGTGGTCCTCGTTGGCCTCCAGGAACTTTTCCCCGATGAGGATGAAGAACAGCCAGTTGAGCTTGGGCGGGACGACGATGGCCACGTTACGGCCGGCTCCCGGTCCGCCCTTGTTGTTCGTGGATGGCGTCGAGGATCCCGCCCTGGTTGCCGCGGATCGAGCGCAGGTTGTCGAGCGTGCCGTCGCCCACGGCCGAGATGCCCGCGGCGATGGCGTCGATGGTGGCGAGGACGGAGTCGCGGGTCTGGACGAACTCCTGCCTGAGCTGCTGCCCGTAGCTGTCGTCGCCGGTCCAGCTGGTGTCGGCCAGGGCGGCATGGGCGGACGCGCCGACCTCGTCGGCATACCTGCCGAGGTCCTCGATGACACGGGTGCCACCGATGATGGCCGCCGGGTTCGATGTGTAGGACGGGCCGGTCATCGGGTGCCTCCGTCTTCCTCGTCGTCGGCGATCTCGTCGTGCAGCCGATTGCGTGCGGCGGATCTGGCGGATCTGCTCCGGGCGGGGGCGGACGGGCCGGCGAACCGGGCCCAGTCGATGTCGAGTCCGGCAAGTTCGGGCACCTGCGGGCCGGGGGTGTCGAGCGGCCGTAAGTGGCGGGCCGCCTCGCGTCGTGCCTGCGCGCGGCCCGTTTCGACCGCCTCGATGATCGCCGCGCCCAGTTCCGCGCTCGACATCTCACGGAACTTGTCACCCAGGAACCGCAGGTCGCTCAGTTCGCCCCGGGGTCCGACGGTGACCTCGACGGAACCGTCCTCGGAGACCGTGGCCGAGGAGAAGCCGGCCATGTCGGCCTCCGCGCGTGCCGCGTCCCGCTCGGCTGCCGCCAGTTCGACCCTGGCCCGGGCGAGGCGTCGCTCCAGCTGCTCCTCGTAGCCGTCCGGGCCGGACTCGGGCTCCTGGGTCATCCGGTCTCCATCTTCCTCGTACTCCACTCACCGGAGGTGGCCGCAGCGCGTACCGGCGAGGGCCACGTCGGCAGCACGGACACGTACCGGCGGCGGTCACGTCGGCGCGCACCGGAGGTCCCGTCCGTACGCACCCGGGGGCCCGTATCACTCGCCCTGGGACAGGACGCGCGCGGCTCGGGCCCGCAGACGTCCGATCATGGCCGGGCTGGTTGACGTCCGCCCCAACGGCACATGACGTGCAAGGGATGAAGATCCGTATCCGCATTGACTTCGCCTGTACCAGGGCGACTTGAAGTGGCGGCGCGACCGCGGAGGGAGACCCGGCGACGGCCCGACCGTGGGGACAGGATGGCCTTGCCGTTCTTCGGGCGGGGTCCTCGTCCCTCACAGGTCCACGTGCACGCCCCAGCCACGTTCGAGCGCCACGTCATAGGCGACCCGGACCGCCGCGACGTCGAGGGCGGCGTGGCCGGTGGACTTGAAGACGGTGAGGGCGTCGGGGTTACCGCCCCGGCCCGGATGGCCGCCGTCGAGGACGGACCCGAGGAGGGTCACCGTCCTGCCGGGGGCGAGGTTCTGGAGTTCGTGGGCGCCCGCCGGTGGTGGCGCGGTGGCCGCGCCGGTCCACTCGGCGAACAGGACCGCGTCCCGGACGGTGCCGGGGTCCAGTTCGGGCCCCTGGGAACCGCCGACCGACGAGACATGGACGCCGGGACCGAGCCACTCGCGTCGGACGACGGGGGCGGTGGCGCCGGTACAGCAGAACACCACATCGGCCTCGCGTACCGCCTCCTCGACTCCGGCGGCGACCCGCGCGCCGGGATACAACGAGGCCGCCGCGCCGGCCCGTACCGGATCGCGGCCGGCCACCGTCACCTCGGCCTCCGGCCGCACCGTCGCGAGCAGCGCCAACTGGGCGCGGGCCTGGGCACCTGTCCCCACCACCGCCACCCGGCCTAGACCGGGGCGGACGGCCAGGGCCAGCGCGCTACGGGTGGCGACCGCCGCCGTGCGGACCTCGGTCAGCGACTCGCCGTCCACGAGCGCCAGTGCCCGCCCGTCGTGTTCGTCGAACAGTGCCACCAGTCCCCGGTGGAATCCGCGTCCGGGGTGCCGCGGATCGGCGGTCACGGTCACCAGCTTCGCCGCCAGCCCGAGCCCGGGGACGTAGCCGGGCATCGCGCCCAGCAGGCCGGTCGGGGTCAGTGCGGCGATCCGCGGCGGGACGGAGACCTCGTCGCGGGCGACGGAGACCAGGGCCCGGCCCACCGCGTCGAGGACGGCGTCGGGTCGCAGGGCGGCGGCCGTCTGCCGACGGTCCAGCACCAGCAGGCCGCTCACCGGCCGGCCTCCGCCGTACCGGCGGTCAGGGCCGTCCCCAGCTCGTCCGCCGCCGCGCGCAACTCCCGCTCCACTGAGGCCAGTTCCGGCCCGTCGAACTCGGCGTCCGGTCCCACGACCGTCAGTGCGCACACCGGGGCCCCGGGGTCGGGCACCACCGCCCGGCTGACGGAGGCCACCAGCTTGTCGTTACGACCGCGCTCCACGGCGACACCGGTCCGTTCCACCTCGGCCAACTCCCGTGCCACGTCGGCGGCTTCATCGCCGAGTCCGGCCAACCACCGTGTCCTCGCGTCCGGTTCGAGGGCGGCGACCAGGGCCAGCGGCCCGGCGAACCGTCGTACCGGCAGCAGTTCGCCCCGCAAGTGGCTGATCATGGCGAGCCGTTCGGGCCTGACCACGTCGATCACCCGGGCGCCGCCCTCCTCCAGCACCTGGAGGTTGACCATCATCGAGGTCGCGGCGGACAGCCGTTCCAGCACCGGACGGGCCAGTGCGGTCAGTGAGTTGCCCGCGGCCGAGGCCGACATCCGGAGCACGGCGGCACCGGGCAGATAACGGTCACCGGCCCGCAGCACCCAGCCCCGTCGGACCAGGTCCAGCAGGATCCGGTAGGCGGTGGCACGGTGCAGGCCCACCTCGGCGGCGAGATCGGTCAGCCGCACCGGGTGCGGTGCGCGCGAGACGGCCTCGACCAGGTCCAGCGCCTTGTCGACGGCGGACCTGGGCGGCGCCGGGGTACGGGGAGCGACGGGCATGGCAGCGGTTCTTCCCTTTCGTCCACGGTGCGGCCACGGACCACGGCGTCCGGGCGTGACGGCCTGTCCGGTTCGGGTCCTTGCGGTGATCCACCGGTCACGGAGTACAGTATCCGCGTTTTCATCACACGATACAGATGTTACATAGAGCGTAACAACACTGAATCTCGCGGACTGAAGGTGACCATGACCGATCTGCCCCCGGGTGCCCCGACCCCCTGGGCCGCACCGCCCTCCGGAACCGTCACGGTCTACCGCGGCGCCACCCTCTTCGACGGCACCGGCGACCGGCCCCGGGCGGACACCACGATCGTCACGGACGGCGCCCGGATCCATACCGTCGTCGCCGACGGCGATCCGTTGCCCCCGCTCGCCGCCGACGCGCCGTGCGTCGACCTCGACGGCAGGTTCGTGGTCCCCGGCCTGATCGACACCCACCAGCACCTGGCCACCCCGCCCGACCGGCCCGTCGCCGAGGCGGTGCTCCGGCGTCTGGTGCACAGCGGGGTCACCGCCGTCCGTGACATGGCCGACGACCTGCGGCAGATCGGCGACCTCGCCCGGGCCACCCTGGTCGGCGAGATCCCCGGACCCGACATCCGTTACGCGGCGCTCATGGCCGGACCGTCCTTCTTCGACGACCCGCGCACCCACGAGGTCTCCCGGGGCGCCACGCCCGGTGCCGTCCCCTGGATGCAGGCCGTCACCCCCGACACCGACCTCACCGTCGCCGTCGCCCTGGCCCGTGGTACCCACGCGGCCGCGATCAAGGTCTACGCCGACCTGGACGCCGCGACCGTCGCCGCCGTCACCGCCGAGGCGCACCGCCAGGGCATCGCCGTCTGGGCGCACGCCACCGTCTTCCCGGCCGCGCCCGGCGAGGTGGTCGCCGCGGGCGTGGACAGCGTCTCCCATGTCACCCTGCTCGCCTTCGAGAACCCCACCGAGCCGCTGAGCAGCTACAAGACCAAGCCTCCCGTGGACCACGACCGTTTCGCCGCGGGCGACGACCCGCGACTGGCCGCGCTCTTCGCCGAGATGCGCCGCCGGGGCACCGTCCTCGACGCCACCGCGTCCCTGTGGACCAGCGACGAACTCCGGGGCGACACCGCCGAATCCGCCGAACGAGCCCGCCGCAACACCGAGTTGGCCGCCACCCTCACCGCCCAGGCACACCGCGCCGGAGTCGGCGTCTGCACCGGCACGGATTTCGAGACCGACCCGGACGACCCGTTCCCCGCGCTCTACGGCGAACTCGCGTTCCTCGTCGACCGTTGCGGCATGTCCGCCGCCGACGTCCTGCGCTCGGCGACCCTGGTCGGCGCCAGGGCCGCCGGCACCGAGGCGGACATGGGCAGCGTCGAAGCCGGAAAGCTCGCGAACTTCGCCGTCCTGGACGAGGACCCGCTCTGGGACATCGCCAACCTGCGCTCCATCACCCTCACCGTGAAACGCGGCCGCCGCTTCGACCGCGCCGACTTCGACAAGGACACCCCGTGACCAGAGCCGCCCACCCGATGATCGTCAACGCGCTGGGGCAGCTCGACAACCCCAACACACCCGCCGCCCAGGCCGCCGCCACGCAGCTCAACCCCGACAGCGCCCAACTCGCGGTCGACGCAAGGGCGATCGCCGAGGCCCGCGCCTCCGGCCTGACCGCCGTCAACATCACCCTCGGCTACACCATGGGCGACCTCCCGCCGTACGAACACACGCTGGACGAGATCGCGGTCTGGGACGGCATCATCGGCGCACACCCGGCCGACCTGCTCAAGGTCCGTACGGCCGACGACATCCGGCGCGCCCACCGCGAGCGGCGGATCGGCGTCATCTACGGCTTCCAGAACGCCGTCGCCGTCGGTGCGGACCCCGCCCTCGTCGACAGCCGCGTCGCCGGGTTCGCGGAGGCGGGCGTACGGGTCGTCCAGCTCACCTACAACCAGGCCAACCACCTCGGCGACGGCTCCATGGCCACCGCCAACCGGGGCCTGACCCCGTTCGGCCACCAGGTCGTCGAGGCCCTCAACGACCACCACCTGATGGTCGATCTCTCGCACAGCGGGGAGAACACCTGCCTGGACGCGGCTCGGCACTCCCGGCAGCCCGTGTCGATCAACCACACCGGGTGCCGTGCCCTGGCCGACCTCCCGCGCAACAAGACGGACGAGGAACTCCGCCTGGTCGCCGAACGGGGCGGGTTCGTCGGCATCTACTTCATGCCGTTCCTCAATCCGACCGGCCACGCCACCGCCACCGACGTCGTGGACCACATCGCGCACGCGGTCGACGTCTGCGGCGAGGACCACGTCGGCATCGGCACCGACGGCAGCGTCACCGCCGTGGACGACCTCGACGCCTATCGGGCGGCTCTCGCCGAACACGTCGCCGCCAGGCACGCGGCCGGCGTCGGCGCCGCGGGCGAACGGGCCGACACCTACCCCTTCGTCGTGGACCTGCGGGGCGTCGACCAGTTCCGCGACCTGATCCGCCTCCTGGAGAAGCGCGGCTACCGCTCCGGACGCATCGAGAAGATCCTCGGCCGCAACTTCCTCGACTACGCCGACCGCGTCTGGACGCCCTGAGAGTCCGCGCCCACGTTCTCGGTCATGCACAGCGGGTTCTCGTGGCGCACGCCGATCACGCCGGGATGAAGCCCGGCCACCAGGGCGGGACGTTGCCCGGGCAGTACGGGTCGGGGTAGGAGTCCGGCATCCCGAGCCACGTGACGAGGAACCAGCTGAACCACAAGGTGAGGATGAGCCCCGTCATCAGGGCTGCCCTGCGATGACGTCTTCCGAGGGTGCTGTGCAGGATCACCCACGGAACCGTGGTGGCGATCCATATGGGAGGCGCAAGAAACAGCAAGGTCAGGCCGTTGGCTCCTGCGTTGACGCCGACGTCACAAGTAGCCCATGCCCGCCCGATCGCGGCAATGGTCACCGCTGTGGTCAGGCCACCGAAGAGGACACCGAAACCGATTCCGGTGAACCGGCGGCCCGGAGGACTCGACAGCTCCGCTCCCACGATCGTCTCCCCCGCCTCGCCCTGGTCGCGGAGAGTACCAACGCACTGGAGCAGCCCGGCGTTTCAACGACTTCCCCCGCGACGCTCAGGGGAAGCGCACGGTGAGAACGAGTCCGCCCTCGGGACCGGGGCGCGCCGTCAGCGTGGCGTGGTGTGCCTCGGCGATGGAGGCGGCGATGGACAGCCCCAGGCCGTGGCCGGTGGTGGCGGTGCGGTCCGCGTCGAGGCGGCGGAAGGGTTCGAACAGGCCGGGGATCCGTTGGGCGGACACGTGGGGGCCCGTGTTGGTCACCGTGACGGTCGCCGTGTCGAGCCGTACGCGGACGGTGCCGTCGGGGTGGTTGTACTGGATGGCGTTGCGGATCAGGTTCATCAGCAGGTGGCGCAGCAGGACGGGGTCTCCGGGAACGACCGGCCGCGTGTCGGCACTCAGGTCGAGGTGCACACCGTTCTGGGCTGCCTGCAGGGAGAGTTCGGCCGTCACCAGCCGGGCTACTTCCGCCAGATCCACGCTTTCGGTCGCGTCCGGCCCTCGGTCGCTCCGGGCCAGCAGCAGGAGCGCGTTGATCAGCTGCTCGGCTTCCCGGTTGGTGGTGAGCAGGTCCTCACGCACCTCGGCGAGGCCCTCGGGGAGCGGATCGGCGAGGCCGACCTGGAGGGTGGCGCGCTGGGCGGCGAGAGGCGTCTTGAGTTCGTGGGAGGCGTTGGCGACGAAACGGCGTTGGCTCTCGAAGGCCTTCTCCAGCCGGTCGAGCATGGTGTCGAAGGTGTCGGCGAGGCGGAGCAGTTCGTCGTCGGGGCCGCTGAGCGCCAGGCGCTGATGCAGGTTCTGTTCGCTGATGCGGCGGGCGGCTTCGGTCATGGAGGCGACGGGACGCAGGGCCCGTCCCGCGAGCCACCGGCCGAGCAGTCCGGCCAGCAACGCCATGACGAGGAGACCGACGGCGGACCAGAGCACCATCTGCCGCAGCGCGGTGTTCTGTACGGCCCGCACGGTCTGGTCGATCTTCTTGATCATGGCGCTGTCGCTCTGGGGCGAGGAGAGGGGATCCGGCCGAGTGCGGTGCGACGGCGCGAAGGACGTCGTAGGACTGCTCGGCACATCGGCGTAGGTGATCGACAGTCCCTGGACCTGTTGATCCGTTCCGTAGCGCGCGAGCAGCACCACGAAAGCGAGCAGGGCCGTGCCGGCGAGCAGGAAGAGTCCGGAGAAGGCTGCGGCCAGGCGACTGCGGAAGGGCAGTCCGCTCAACAGGGCCCGCGGGTTCAGTCGCACAGCCGGTACCCCTCCCCCGTGTCGGCGGCGATCAGGCCCGGGTCGCCGAGCTTGCCGCGCAACCGGCTGACGGTGGCGCGAACCGCGCTGGTGCGCGGGTCGAGGTGCTCGTCCCAGACGGTGCGGACCAGCTCGTCGTGCGCCACCGGCGCACCGCCGGACACGAGCAGCAGGTGCAGGACCGCGAACTCCTTCGGAGTCAGTTCCAGCGGGCGGCCGTCCACGGACACTTCGCGTCGCGCCTTGTCCAGGGAGATGCTCCCGAAGCACAGCAGGGCGGAGGGCGGCTTCGATGCGCGACGGCTCAAGGCGCGTACACGGGCTACGAGTTCGGCGAAGTCGAAGGGCTTGGCGAGGTAGTCGTCGGCGCCGAGCTCGGTGAGGCCGTGGATCCTGTCGGTGAGTTCACCGGCCGCGGTCAGCATGATGATCCGCGGTGGGTCCTGGAGTTCGCGCAGCCGTCTGCACACCTCGTCACCGCTCATGACAGGCAGATCGCGGTCGAGGATCAGTACGTCGTAGGCGGTGAGCAGACACATCCGCTCGGCCGCGTCGCCGGTGGCGGCGACGTCGACGGCCATGGCCTGGCGGCGCAGACCGGTGGCGATGGTGCGGGCGAGCACACGGTGGTCCTCGGCAACCAGAACTCTCATGTCCTCATGAAACCAAGGTCACGATCGCAGCCGGATAAGGACAGGGAGCGGGGCCTGCCCTTATGCCGCTGTAACACGCTTATCCTGCTGCGAACGGCGAGCTGCTTCTGTCTGCGGCATGAACTTCGTCAAGCGCGCCGGGATGAGCCTTGGTGCCAGAAAGTCCAGGACCGCGGCCCTGCTGGCGATCTTCGTCGTCATCTGCGTCCTGCTCCTCGGCGGCTTCCTGCTGAAGGCCGCCGCGGCCCGCCAGGAGGCCGACGCGCAACGCACCGTCGGCGTCGACGTCACGGTCAGGGAGAAGGGGTTCACTCCGGCCCTGGCCGACCGGCTCGGCGCCTCGGACCTGGTGCACCGCTACAACCCGGAGCTGCCGGTGGGAGCCGGTGCGCGAGGCTTCACACCGCTGACGTCGAAGGCGCCGCGGCCGGGCGGCGGCGGAGCCGGGAAGAAGAAGCTCGGGGCGGACAAGGATCCGCTGTCCGTGAACGGCGTCCGCGACTCGGACCTTCTGCTGCCCTTCTCGTACGGCTCGACGAAGATCACGGCGGGCCGTGGCATCACCCCCGCGGACGCGGGCCACGACGTCGCGCTGATCGAACAGCGCCTGGCCGACAGGAACCACCTCAAGGCCGGCGACACCATCCGGGTGCGGTCCCAGGACGGCGGACGCACGGTGCCGCTCACGGTCGTCGGTGTCTTCCAGGACCCGACTCCGGATCCGACGAGTTGGGCGCGTCCGCACGAACTGCCCGGCAACACGCTGTACGTGCCGGTGCGCGCCGCGCAGCGGCTCACCACCGGCACCGCAACCCTCAGCGAGACAGTGTTCAAGATCGGCTCACCGGACCGTGCCGAGCAGCTGCACGCCGAGGCCGAACGGCTCCTGGGCAAGGGCGGGTTCGACTTCCGCGTCAACGACAAGGCGTACCGCGACCAGGTCCGCCCGATCCAGCGGGTCGGCACCTTCGCCGGCCTGATCGTCTGGGTGATCGCCCTCGCCGGGGCACTGATCCTCGGGCTCGTCGTGGCGCTGCAGATCCGCGAGCGGCGCGCCGAACTCGGGGTGCTGCTCTCGATGGGCGAGAGGAAGTGGAAGCTCGTCGGCCAGCACGCCGTGGAGGTGGCGGCCGTCGCGCTGCCCGCCGTAGCGCTCGCCGCCGTGGCCGGCTCACTCGCCGGACAGCACGTGGGCGACACGTTTCTCGGCCGCCAGACCGGCAAGCCGCTCGCGGCGGCCGGGGCACGGGGCGCCGAGATCGCCCCGGTCGTGGTCCGGGTCGAGCCGGCCGCCATCGGCAAGGTCGCCGGCATCGGGCTCGGCATCTCCCTGGTCTCCACCGTCGTCCCGGGCATCGGGATCCTCCGCCTGCATCCCCGCTCCATCCTCACCGACCCCGAATAGCCGTGCCGTTCACCGCATTTCCATCCACCGACAGGGACCGAGAGAGCGATACCCATGAACTTCGTCAAACGCGCCGGGCTCAGCCTGTGGGCCCGCAAGGGCCGCACCCTGATCGCCCTCGCCACCTTTCTCGTCATCTCCGTGATGGTGCTGGCGGGCGTCCTGATCAACGACGCGACGGCCCAGGCCGAGCAGAAGGCCGAACGCTCCGTGGGCGCGGAGATCACCATGGAGATGGACATGGGCCGGTTGGGCGGTGGCGGTGGCATGCGGGCGCCGAGCATCGACGCCGCGACCGTGGACAAAATCGGTGCGCTGCCCCAGGTCCAGAAGTACACCTACTCGATGTGGGACCGCGCCTTCCTCAAGGGCAGGTACAAGCTGGTCGACGGCGGGCCGAAGACCCAGACCATGGGCCCCGGCGCCACTTCGGCCACGGGTGTGCTCGACTCCTCGCTGCTGCCCGATTTCCGCAGCGGCAAGTTCACCCTCCTGTCCGGCCGGCACCTCACGGCCGCCGACCGGGACAAGAAGAAGCTCCTGATCGAGGAGCGTTTGGCCAGCAAGAACGGTCTCAAGGTCGGGGACACGATCCCTCTGACGTCGAACGACGAGAAGACGACGGTCGGCTTCACGGTGGCCGGCATCTACCGCGACCCGCGCCCCAGCACCGAACCGGAGCCCGAGAACTTCCTCAGCCCGGCCAACCTGCTGTACGGCACCGTGGGTGGTGTCTCCGCACTTGAGTCCGGAGGCAAGGGAACGCTCCAGGTGGGCAAGGCGAGCTTCCTCCTCCAGGACGCCGACGAACAGAGCGCGTTCAAGGACAAGGCGAAGCAGGTCGCGGGTTCGGCGCTCGACGGTTTCAAGCTCGACGCGAACGACAAGGCCGTCCAGCAGATGACGGGCCCGCTCAAGAGCATCCGCTCCACGGCCACCGTGGCCATGTGGCTCATGGGCGTCGCCGGCGCGGCCGTCCTGGCCCTCCTGGTCAATCTCGCGGTCAAGCAGCGCCGCAGGGAGTACGGCGTCCTGCTGGCCATGGGCGAGAAGAAGACCAAGCTCATCACCCAGCAGGCCCTGGAGATCGTTGTGGTCGCCGCCGTCGCCATCGGCGTCAGCTCACTCTTCGCCCCGGCCCTGACCCAGAGCGCCGGACAGTCGCTGCTCGGCAGGGAAGCCTCGGCCGCCGAGAAGAAACTGAACTCCTGGCAGCCCCCGGCCCCCGGCAGCACCGGTCTCGATCAGGGCATCGACCCGAACGACAAGCCCGTGGAGAACGCCGATCCCATCAGCAGGATCACGGTGGCACTCGATCCGGCGGACCTCGCCACGGTCGGTTTCGTCGGCCTCGGCATCGCCCTGCTCGCCACCGCCATCCCGGCAAGCGCCGTGCTGCGGCTGAGCCCCCGCACCATCCTCACGAAAGGCAAGTGACCCGCCATGACCACCCCCACCGCCACCCCGCCCGTGCTGCGCCTCACCGACGTCAGCCACACGTACTCCAGCCAGCGCCGCAGGACCACCGTGCTCAAGAGCATCGACTACGACTTCGAGCGCAGCACCTTCTACACCATCCTGGGACCCTCCGGCAGCGGCAAGACCACTCTGCTCAGCCTCGCCAGCGGCCTCGACACCCCCACGAAGGGCGCCATCAGGTTCGACGGCCGCGACCTCACCGCACTCGGCCTCGGGCGCTACCGCAACCAGCACGCCGCCACGATCTTCCAGCAGTACAACCTCCTCACCTACATGACCGCCCTCCAGAACGTCACCTGCGCCATGGAGATCACCGGCACCAAACCCGCCACCGGCAGCCGCAGGAGCCGTGCCCTGCTCCTGCTGGAAGCGATCGGCCTGGACAAGGCGACGGCGACCCGCAACGTGATGCAGCTCTCCGGCGGCCAGCAGCAGCGTGTCGCCATCGCCCGCGCCCTGGCCTGCGACGTGGACATCCTCTTCGCCGACGAACCCACCGGGAACCTCGACGAGGACACGGCCCAGGGCATCATCGACACCTTCCGCGAGCTCGCCCACGAACAGGGAAAGTGCGTCATCGTCGTCACCCACTCCCAGCAACTGGCCACGCAGTCCGACCGCGTCCTCCATCTGCGCAAGGGCAGGCTCACGGAACAGCGGAACGCCTCATGACGCCGCGTCCGCTGCCGCCAGGTCGATGGACTGATGCAGGAAATCGGCGCCGGACCGGGTCCTCAGCCCACGGACGGGACCTGCGTGCGGTCCCGCACGATGATCTTGCCGGTGTTCCCGCCGCGCAACATCCCCAGGAACGCGTCCACGATGTGCTCGAACCCGTCGACGACCGTCTCGTCCGGAGCGAGCCGGCCGCTCTGCAGATGCGGTACCGCGAAGTCGTACAACTCGTCCTGCACGTCACGGTAGTTGCTCACCAGGAAGCCCTCCATGCGGAGGCTCTTCTCCACGATGTCCGCGTGGTCGAACCGTGGCGGCGACGCGTCGGGGTTGTTGTACTGACTGATCGTTCCGATGCGGACGACGCGTCCGAATTCGCGCAACTCTCCTATCGCCGCCGCCAGTTGCTCGCCGCCGACGTTGTCGACGAACACGTCGATGCCGTCCGGCGCGGCCTTGCGGAGCAGGTCGGCGGCCGGCCCCTCGTGGTAATCGAAGACGGCGTCGTAGCCGACCACGCGCGTGAGATGGTCCGCCTTCGCCGCAGAACCGGCGCTGCCCACCAGCCGTCCGGCGCCGAGCAGCCGGGCGAACCGTCCGGTCGCGGTACCGACCCCGCCCGCGGCGGCCGACACGAACAGGTCCTCGCCCTCCTGGAGCCGGGCGATCCTGGTCAGGCCCACATAGGCGGTCAGGCCGGTTCCGCCGAGGATGCTCAGGTAGGCGGTCAGCGGTACTCCGTCGAAGCGGGGCAGGTGCCGGATCTCCTCGGGGGTGACCACCGCGTGCGTGCGCCAGCCGCGTCGGTGGAACACGATCTCGCCCTCGGCCAGCCGGGGCGTGCGCGAGGCGATGATCCGCCCGATCGCGCGCCCCTCCAGCGGTGCGCCGAGCGTGAAGCCGTCGGGTACGTCGTCCATCATCTCGCGGTGGTAGGGGTCGACGGACCAGTAGAGGTTCTCCACAAGCGCGCTGCCTGCCGGCGGTTCGGGGAGCGCGGACTCGACGAAGGCGAAGTGCCCGGCGGTGGGGAATCCGTGCGGGCGGGCGGTCTGGTGCACGGTGAGCGCGGTCTCGTTCATGGCCGGACCGTAGGCCGGGAATGTGCCTGGTGGGCAGCCGGTTGCGCTCATGTGACAGCCCGTTCCATGAGCAGTTCTCATACTCCGAGGTGAGCACCCCGTGGCCCGTACGACCGACTCCGATCCGGCCCCGCACGAACTGCGCGTCCTGGTGGCGGTCGCGGACACCGGCGGCTTCTCGGCCGCGGCCGGGACACTCGGCCTGACGCAGTCCGCGGTCTCCCACTCGGTGCGCGGCAGTGAACGCAAGATCGGTGCGGTCCTCTTCGAGCGCGGCCGGACGGGCGCCCGCCCGACTCCCGCCGGAGAGAAGGCCGTCGCGCACGCCCGCCGCATCCTGCGCCTGCTGGACGTCCTGACCGCCGAGGCGCGCGGTGCGGCCCGGTCCGAGGCCGCGGAAGGGCCGCTGCGGATCGCGGCCTTCCGCAGCGCGGCTCTCCATCTGCTGCCGCCCGTGCTCCAGCGGCTGCGCGCCCGCCATCCCGCCGTCGAACCGCGGGTGCGGATCGTACGCGAGGTGGGGCGCGGTACCGCCGGCGAAGTGGCCGACGGGAAAGCCGACATCGCCATCGCCACGCTGGGCGGCTCCGCGCCGCTTCCACCGGGACTGGTCGCGAGCGGACTCTTCGAGGAGCCGTATGCCCTGGTGCACGCACCCGGTCACGCCGCACCGCGTTCGCTGCCGCTGGTCGACTGGGCCGAGAACTGCGGCTCCCACACCCGAGGCTGGTGGGCCGCGCAGGAGTGGATCCCCAAGGCCACCGTCGAGGCCGAGGACGACGGAGCGGTGCTGTCCTTGGTGAGCGCGGGCCACGGAATGGCGATCATGCCCGCGCTCTCCCTGGCCGGAGCGCCGGCCTCGGTCAGCGTCGCCGATCTCGGTCCCGACCGCCCGACACGGCAGGTCGGCTATGTCACCACCGCCGAACTGGCAGGATCCGCGGTCGTACGCGCCCTGGTGAGGGAACTTCGCGCCACGGTCCCCCAGGGTGTGCGCCTGCCCGGCGGCGCGGCCGGGCCCAAGCGGACGGGGCTGTGACACCGCGGCCGCATGGTGTTCCCCTCGGCGCCGGGCCGACACCGGCTTCGCGGCGCGCGGGTGGGTCGGCGTACCCGCCTCGACACCGATGGGCACGGCGCGGCGAGTCGTCGCCGTAGAAGACGAGCGAGCTGTCAGGAGCGCGATTCTGACGTGACGGGGCGGATCGGGGGCACCCCACCACTATGACGACAGGTGTGACGCTCGGCGTCGAAGAAGAGTTCCTGCTGCTCGATCGCGCGACGGGCTTGCCGACGCCGCGCATCGGCGAGGTCCGTGCCGCCGCGGGACACGAGCCCGGGGTGCGGCGGGAGGACATCGACACCGAACTGCTCCAGGCGCAGCTGGAGGTCGCCACGCCGGTGTGTTCCGACCTCGATGAGGTCGCCGGGCACCTCACCCGGTTCCGGCGCGCGGTGGGCGGCGCCGCCCGCCGCGCGAACTGTCGGCTCGCGGCGACCGGCGGCGCGCCGCGGGCCGGCGCTCCGCTGGTGCCTGTCACCGCACAGGAGCGCTACCGGACCATGCGGGCCGAGGCGGCTCGGCTGGTCGACGAGCAGCTGATCTGCGGTATGCACGTCCATGTCGCCGTGCCCGACCGGCAGGCCGGTGCCGCCGCGCTGGGCCGGTTGAGACCCTGGCTGCCGGTGCTGGTGGCCCTGGGCGCCAACTCCCCGTTCTGGGAAGGGCGGGACACCGGCTTCGCGAGCTGGCGCACCGTGGTCTTCGGCCGCTGGCCGATCAGCGGCTCGCCACCGTTCTTCACCGGCGCCGCGCACTACGAAGAGCTGGTGACCGCGCTGCTGGCCACCGGCGTCGTGTCCGACCGGGGCCAGCTGTACTGGCATGCCCGACTCTCCGACGACTACCCGACGTTGGAAGTACGCGCGCCCGATGTCCAGTTGGACGTCGAGAGTGCCGTCACCCTCGCTGGGCTCACCCGCGCGCTGGTGGTGACCGCGCTGCGCGAGGACCGCCGCAGCCTGCTCGCCCTGACCCCCTCGCCCGAGATACTCCAGGCCGCCGGATGGCACGCGGCGCGCCGCGGCCTGGGCGCGGATCTGGTCGACCCCCGTACCGCCACGTCCTCACCGGCAGCCTCGGTGGTGGGCGCCATGCTCGATCGCCTCACACCCGCGCTCAAGGAACTCGGGGACGTCGACCGGGTGACCTCGGGCGTTCAGCAGCTGCTCGACCAAGGGACGGGAGCCGCACGGCAACGTGCCGCGCTCGCGAAGGGCGGCACAGAGGCGCTGTTGGATCTGATCGCGCCCCAGCCCGCGCAGCCCGCCACCGCGGTGAGCACCGGGAGATAGCAATCGCCGTCGCCACCCACCTGCCCGCCCCGCCGCCTCCGGCTCCGCTCGGTCCGGTGAGGCCGGCATCACCTGTCAGGCGTCGCTACCGGTCTGCGCTTGGGACGTCGTCGACACCGGCTCCGACGGGGTCTGTACCGGTGAGGACGTGATCAGTGTGGAGCTGCCGGTATCGCGGTCCATGAGGCCCGCGAGGAGGGCGAGGCCGAGGCCGGCCGCGGCGAGCGTCGCGCCGACCAGGGCCGGTGAGGCCCAGCCCCAGCCGGCGGAGATGGCCAGGCCGCCGAGCCAGGCGCCGCCGGCGTTGGCCAGGTTGAAGGCGGAGTGGTTGGAGGCCGCGGCCATCGTCGGGGCGTTCTTCGCCTTGGCCATGAGCAGCATCTGCACAGGGGTGGTGACCAGGGCGCCCATCGCGCCCATGAAGGCGAGGGTCACCAGGGCGGGCACGGTGCTGTGGACGGTGAAGTAGAACGCCACGAGCGTCGCACCGAGCAGGAAGAGACCCCCGTACAGCGTCGGGCGCAGCGCCCGGTCGGTGAGCGGGCCCGCGATCAGTGTGCCCAGCGTCATTCCGATGCCGTAGAGCGCGAGGACCCACGTCGTGGAGGCGTCGGAGAGACCGGTCACGTGGGTCAGGATCGGCACCAGATAGCTGTAGACGGCGAAGAAGCCGCCGAATCCCACGACGGCGGTGGCCAGGCCCAGGGCGACCTGCCGGTTGCCCATCGCCCGCAGCTCGTGCCGGATACCGGCCTGGCCGCCACGCGGCTGGTGGGGGACGAAAGCGGCCAGCGCCGCCAGCGCGACAAGACCGATGACGGCGACCGCGCAGTAGGCGTACCGCCAGCCGAGGTGCTGCCCCAGGGCGGTACCGGCCGGGACGCCCACGATGTTGGCGACGGTCAGTCCCAGGAACATCCTCGACACGGCCCACCCAGCCCGCTCCGGGGCGACCAGCCGGGAGGCCACGACGGCGCCCACCCCGAACAGCGCTCCGTGCGGCAGGCCCGCCAGGAACCGTGCGGCGAACAGCAGGCCGAAGTTCGGGGCGAGAGCGGAGGCCACGTTGCCGACCACGAACAGCGCGGACAGCAGGAGCAGGAGCCGTTTGTGGGAGATGCGCGCGCCGATGCCGGTCAGGACGGGCGCCCCGACGACGACACCGAGCGCGTAGGCGGAGACGAGGTTGCCGGCGTGCGGCACGGACACGCCGACGCCGTGGGCGATCTGGGGCAGCAGTCCCATCGTGGCGAACTCGGTCGTACCGATTCCGAACGCGACGAGGGCGAGGGCCAGCAGGGCCAGTGGCATGGAGCGCAAGTACCTTTCACGGGCGGCGATTTGGGTGCGGATGCGGGGGAAGCGGGGAAGGGGGCAGGACCGTGATGCGTCCCGTTCGCCCTGTTTCTGTAGCCCGTCGCGCCGACCACCGTTGCCCGATGCGCCCCTCAGGGCAGAGAGGGTCTACGGGTGCTTCAGCCGCGGCACGCACACACGCATTCCAGGATCGGGCGACGAGAATCATGGCCTGCGTCACAGTCGGCCCGCCGGTCGGCGGACCGGTGTTCACGCGGTGGCGTTGCCGCTGTTCCGCTCGACCGGGATCCACAGCTGGGAGTGGGTCTCCTCGCCGACCTCCACCAGGTGCGTCCGCAGGAGTTCCGGACCCGGCCGGCTCGTGTACGGGTTCGAGGGGAACCACTGGGTGAACACGTCGCGCCACAGTTCCTGGAGCGCGCCCGGATAGGGCCCGTCGTTGTCGAAGACCGCCCAGGTGCCGGCCGGCACGTCGAGGGCGTCGAGATCCCCTACGGCCGTCTCCGGGCCGGTGGCCACCCCGATCCAGTAGTCCGCCTCGGCGCCCTCCTCCCGGCTGTCGGTCAGGTACACCGCTGCCGACAGGATCCCCTCCGGTTCCCGGCCGGCCAGCTCCTTCATCCGTACGATCGCCCGCTCGTCCAGGTCTTCCAGATGCGCAGCGGCGGCCGGGTTGACCCCCTCGTGCACCAGCGGGACCCGGGCCTTCCTGCCGACGAGCCGGAACGCGTCCTTCCCCACGATCCGGTACCGCATCGTCGTACTGCCTTCGACGACGACGCGGAAGGACATGCGGGGCTGAGCCGTGAGCAGCGCGCCCGTGCGCCGGGCCTCGCCCGGGCCTACTCCGTGCACCGACCGGAACGCCCGGGCGAAGGCCTCGCCGGAGCCGTAGCCGTAGCGCACCGCGACATCGAGCAGCGTGCGTTCACCGGCCAGCACCTCGGCCGCGGCGAGCGTCATCCTGCGGCGCCGCACGTAGACGGGGAGGGGCATCCCGGCGAGGGCGGAGAACATCCGCCGGAAGTGGTACTCCGACACCGCGGCGATCCGGGCCGCCCCGGCCACGTCGGCCTCCCGGTCGAGGCAGGCCTCCAGGTGGTCCAGCGCCTGGTTCAGCCGGTCCAGCACGTGTATCCGTCCCTCTTCCTCGGGTCTCCCCCGCACTTCCCTGAGTCTCCCCCGCGGGAATGCGCACCCCGATGCGGCAGCTGCTGCGGCCGGGCCGTCTTCAGGTGTAGGTGATTCCTTCGCACCCTGCCCGACAGAAGCCGTGCGGTAATTGTCGGGCGGGTGGCCCCGGCGTTGTCTGAGGCTTGCGTACATGACTGATGTTAAAGGGCTGTGCGAGCCGCGGTTCGCCGCGATCGAGGAGTCCCTCGCGGCTTCGCTCGGCAAGGACGACGTGGGTGCCTCGGTCGCCGTGCGCCTCGACGGCGAGCCGGTGGTCGACCTCTGGGGCGGGTACGCCGACGCGGACCGCACTCTCGACTGGGAACGCGACACCCTCACGGGCGTCAACTCGACGACCAAGAACATGACCGCCCTCTGCGCGCTCGTCCTCGCCGACCGCGGCCTGCTCGATCTGTCCGCGCCCGTCGCCGCCTACTGGCCCGAGTTCGCCGCGGCGGGCAAGGAGCGTCTGCTGGTACGCCATGTGCTGTCCCACACGGCGGGGCTGCCGGACCTGTCCGGGCCGACCGCGGTCGAGGACCTCTACGACTGGCGGAGCGTGACGGCGGGGCTGGCCGCCCAGGCCCCCGAATGGGAACCGGGAACGGTCGCCGGGTACCACGCGCTCACCTTCGGGTTCCTGATCGGTGAGATCGTCCGCCGCGTCACCGGCCGTAGCCTCGGTGATTTCTTCGCCGAGGAAGTGGCCGGACCGCTGGGCGCGGACTTCCACATCGGGCTCTCCGCCGCCGACGACCACCGCGTCGCACCGCTCATCGCGCCGCCGTCGGAGACCGACGAGTTCGCCGCCGGCGCACCGCTCGGACCGGACGGCACCCGTCGGGAGCACACCGGTGTCACGGTCCGGGTCAGGGATGCCAACTCCGTTGCCTGGCGCCGTGCGCAGATCCCGGCGGTGAACGGCTTCGGCAACGCCCGGTCCGTCGCCCTCGTGCAGTCGGTCCTGGCGAACCGGGGTTCGGCCGGTGGCGTGCGGCTGCTGTCTCCCCGGGGCTGCGAGCCCGCGTGGCAGGAGGTGTTCCGGGGCGAGGACCGGGTGCTGCGGACGCCGATGTCCTGGACCGCGGGCTTCGGGAAGTTCGGCAACACCTTCGGCTGGGGCGGATGGGGCGGCTCGCTGGTCGTGAGCGACCCCGACGCACGGATGACGGTGGCCTACGTGATGAACCAGATGATCGACCGGGATCGGCAGGAGGACAACCGCGGCATGGAGATCATCATGGCCGCCTACAGCGGACTGCGGTGACGGCCCGTGGGAGGGGACGTCCGGGTGCGCACGCGCCCACGGAGCGACGGCCGCGAGGCCCTCCGACCCCTCAGCCGGCCGTGCCCGGGTGGCCGGTCAGGTCGAGGTGGGGTTCGAAGGCCCGCAGCAGGAGCGAGCGCATGCGGTCGGGCCGCATGTCGGTCGAGCCGGCGAGGATCTGGATCGCCAGGCCGTCGACCATCGCGGTGAACCGATCGGCGAGGGCCTCGATGTCGGCTTCCGGCGCGAGGCCCTCGGAGCGGCACTCGTGCAGCACGTCCACCACGACCCGGTACCAGCCCGAGTAGATCCGCCGCTGCGCGGACCGCAGGCCGGGTTCGAGCATCGCCTGGTTCCAGAACTGGATCCACACCGACCATTCGTCGATGTCCCCGGCGGTGAGCGGGAGTTGCACCTCGATGAGGCGGCGCAGTTTGTCACGGGCGGACGTCGCCCGGCCGAACTCCTCGTCGAGCCGGGTGCGGAACCGTTGGGCGTAGTACTCCAGCGCCGCGTGCAGCGTGGCTTCCTTGCTGGGGAAGTGGTAGTGCACCGTCGCCGTGCTGGTCCCGCAGTAGCGGGCGATGTCCGAGACCCGCACGTTGTGGTAGCCGCGGCGGGCGATGAGGACGGTCGCGGCCTCCAGGATCTGCTCCCGGCGTTCCTGTCCCGTCACCGGCTGCGCCCGGTCCCGTCCGGTGTCGGGCGGGAGCACGGGCTCCGGACCGACGCCCTCGACGAGATACGCCGTGGACACCCCGCAGGCCTTCGCGATGGCGGCGATCTCCCCGTCGCGCAGCCGCCGGTTTCCGCGCAGTGCCTTGGACAGGGCGGTCGGGTCCATTCCGATCCGGTGGGCGAGCTCGCGCTGGGAGACGGCGGCGGCGCGGATCGCCGTCCGGACGCGTTCCGGCAGAGTGTCGGCGGCCTCGACCGGTCGCTCCTCGATGCTGGTCATAACCCGATCAGTATGTCAGGCAAGGCGGTTCACCCCGGGTGGACGACGGCCGCCAGGGCGCTGATCACCTCGGCCGCGGCACGCTCGCCCGACGAGATCGCCCCGTCGATGTAGCCGTTCCACACCGAGGCGGTCTCGGTCCCCGCCCAGTGGACGAGCCCGGACGGCTCACGCCATCCGTCCCTGCCGTGCCTGCTCCAGCCGCCCGGGGTCAGGAAGCACTCGTAGCCTCCGACGGTCCAGCCGGTCCGCGGCCAGATCCTCTCGACGTAGTCGACGGGCTGTCCGGCCCGGGGTCCGGCGACCTCGGTCAGCGCGGCCAGCACTGCGTGGCGGCGCTCGGTGTCGGTGCCGGCGGACCAGCGGTCGAGCCGGTCGCCGTAGACGAACGCGACAAGTACGCCGCGCGAGGCGTCCTCGGGCGAGTTGTCGAAGACGACGCCGGCCGGGCTGTCGCCGTAGAGCGTCGCGATCCCGGAGCGTCCCGCCGCGCGCCAGAAGGGTTCCTCGTAGACGGCGTGCACCTTGGCGACGCGTCCCATCGGGGAGTGGCGCACCCAGCCGCGCCGTGCGGCGGGCAGTACCGGGTCGAACGCGATGCGGTCGGTCACCGCCGGGGGTACGGCGACCACGGCCCGCCGCGCGCGGACGACGGTGCGGCCGGTGTACGCCTCCACCCCGTGCGCGGTCTGCCGCAGGGAGAGCACCGGCTCGCCCAGCCGGACCCTGTCGCCCAGCGACTTCGCGAGCGCGTGGGCCACCGCGTCGGCTCCGTCGGCGAACCGGGAGTCCTGGGCGCAGCCGCGGGTTTCCATCAGTTGCTCGTAGCCGCCGCCCGAGGCCAGGTAGAACAGCACGTGGAAGAAGGAGATCTCGCGCGGTTCGGCGCACCACACGCCCTGGATCGCGAGCGCCAGCCGCGCCAGCGCGTCTTCGTCGTCGGTCTGCGCGCGGAAGAAGTCCTCGGCCGACAGGGCGTCGAACTCGGCGAACCGCGGGGTGGACCAAGGCAGTTCGAGGTCGACGGTACGGGCGAGGTCGTCCAGCAGGGCGGTGACGCGTTCGTACTCGTCGATGCCGGGTCCGGCGTCCGGTGCGCCGCCCGCGTAGTCGACGCGGGTGCCGTCGGCGCGGATCTCGGTGTGCCGGCCGGCCTCCCAGGTCGGGAACGTCCGGCAGCCGAACCGGGCCGCCAGCGCGTGGAACCGTCGCTGGCTCGGCCCGATCCACTGGCCTCCGTGGTCGACGCGCACCCCGGACGCGGTCACCTGGCTGAACACACGGCCGCCCACGCGGTCGGCGGCCTCCAGTACGACCACATCGACGCCGGCCTCGGCCAGCCGCCACGCGGTGGTCAGTCCCGCGTATCCGGCGCCCACGACCACGACATCGGTGTCCACGGCAGAAATGTCAGGTGTCATCACCCCGACACCGTGTCGCAATATTGACTCGCCAGTCAAGATGCTCCACAAAATTGCGATCGAAGCCTTGACAGCACTCCCGGCTGGAGTCAGGCTGACTCGCCAATCAGTCATTGCGTTTTCTTGTCGGTACCCGTAGACCAATAGATCGGGAGTGGCAATGACCTCGGATTCGCAACTCCAAGTGCGCGAGGCCCAGACAGACAAAGGTCTGCGCTCCGGCGCGCTCTCCATGGCCACCAGCCTGATCCTCGCCGTGGCGTCCGCGGCGCCCGCCTACAGCCTCACCGCGACGCTGGCCTTCGTGGTCGGCTACGTCGGCTTCCAGGCCCCGGCCGTGGTGGTGCTCGCCTTCGTCCCGATCCTGTTCGTCTCCTTCGGCTACGCCGCGCTCAACAAGCGCGATCCGGACTGCGGCACGATCTTCACCTGGGCCACGCGCTCCCTGAACCCGACCCTCGGCTTCCTCGGCGGCTGGGCGATCATCGCCTCGTTCGTCCTCGTGATCGGCAGCCTCGCGCAGGTCGCCGGGCAGTACGTGTTCCTCCTGGTGGGCGCGGAGGACATCGGTTCCGCACCGGCGGACTGGCGGGTCCTGCTGGCCGGCCTCGGCTGGCTCGCGCTGATGACCCTGATCTGCTACCGCGGTATCGAGATCGCGGCCGCGGTCCAACGAGCCCTGCTGTTCCTGGAGTTCAGCATGCTCGTGGCCCTGTCGGTCGTCGCGCTCGTCAAGGCCTACGGCGGCTCCGCGCCGACCGGGGCCCGGCGGCCGAGCCTGTCCTGGCTCAACCCGTTCGAGGGCGCTTCCCTGAGCGCGTTCGTCAGCGCGCTGGTGCTGATGCTGTTCATCTACTGGGGATGGGAGACGGCACTCACCGTCAACGAGGAGACCACCGACCGGCACCGCGTCCCCGGCCGGGCCGCGACCTGGTCCACGGTGCTGCTGGTGGCGCTGTACCTCCTCGCCACGTTCGCCGCGCTCTCCTTCGCCGGCATCGGCGACTCCGGGATCGGCCTGAACAACCCGGACAACTCCGGTGACGTCCTGTACGGCTTCGGCACCGCGGTGTTCGGGTCGAGCGGTTTCGGCTCGGTGCTGTGGCACCTGCTGATCCTCATGGTCCTCACCTCGGCCGCCGCCTCGACGGAGACGACCGTACTGACCCTCAGCCGCACGATGCTGTCGATGGGCGACCAGGGCGCGCTCCCCCGCGCACTGGCCCGGGTGCACCCGCGCTTTCGTATCCCGCACGTGGGCACGATCGCGGTCGGCGTCGTCGGCGCGGTGGTGTACGTCGCGCTGAACTTCCTCGGCCACGGACTCGTCCTCGGTGACGCGGTGTCCGCCTGCGGGGTGCTGATCGCGTTCTACTACGGGCTCACCGGACTCACCTCCGCCTGGGTGCACCGCGCCGGGCCGCGCGCCAGGGCGGCGGACCTCTGGCTGACCGTGGTCCTGCCCGCGATCGGCGGGGTCGTCCTGCTCGGCGCGGGCGCCTGGAGCCTGGTGCAGGCGTGGGATCCCGTCAACAGCGGTACGAGCTGGACCCTCCCGTTCTCCTCGGGATCCCGCGTCGGCGGCACGTTCGTGATCGGTACCGGGACGGTCGTGCTGGGACTGCTCGCCCTCCTGGTCTGTCGGCGCCTGTACCCCGCGTTCTTCGCCCGCCGGCCGGCAGTCGCGGCCCGCACCTGAGTCCGGGCCAGCTGCCCGAACTTCCGCCGTCCGCCCGGGATTTCCTCATCCGCGCCCCGCATCCGGGAGATCGTCCGTGTCCTTTCCCCAGGCCTTCGTCGACCCCTCGTCCGTCGCCGTCGTCGGTGCCACCGAGGACCGCGCCAAATGGGGCTACTGGCTCGCCACCGGCGCCCTCGCGGGTGCCGGCCGGCGACAGGTGTGGCTGGTCAACCGCCGTGCCGCCCAGGTCCTCGGTCAGTCCTGCCGTCCGACGGTGGACGCCCTGCCACAGGCCCCCGACCTCGTCGCCCTGTGCGTGCCGCCGCGACACGTCCTGCCCGTCGTCCGGGACGCGCTCGCCAAGGGGTGCCGCGCATTCCTCTCGATCACGGCGGGACTCGGTGCCGACGAGGCCGAACTCGCCGCGCTGCTGCGCGAGTTCGGCGCGCGAATGATCGGGCCGAACAGCCTCGGGCTGTTCAACGCCGCGGCGGAACTCCGGCTCGCCTGGGGGAACTTCACCCCCGGCAGGCTGGCGATCGTCTCGCAGAGCGGTCAGCTCGGTTCCGAGATCGCCGGCCTCGGCGCACGGGCCGGGCTGGGTGTGTCGCGCTTCTACTCGGTCGGCAACCAGCTCGACGTGGGAGCCGTCGACGTAGTCGAATCGCTCGTCTCCGACCAACACACCAGCACCGTGGCGCTCTACCTGGAGAGCTTCGCCGACGGAGCACGGATCGTCACCGCTCTCGAAGCCCTCCGCCGCGCCGGCAAACACGCGCTGCTGCTCACCACCGGTGCCAGCGAGGGCAGCCGTCTTCTCGCGCGGTCCCATACGGGTTCGATGACCTCGGCCCTCGACGTCGTCGACGCCGCGTGCCGCGCCGCCGGAGCCCTCCGGGTGGCGACGCCGCGCGAACTCGTCGACGCCGCGCGGGTGTTGGACGCGACCGCGCCGCCCGGTGGACGCCGGGTCGCCATCATCAGCGACAGCGGCGGCCAGGGCGGGATCGCCGCCGACCTCGCCGCCGACCGGGGTCTGCGGGCGCCGGTCTTCACCGAACCGCTCCAGGCGCGCCTGCGCGATCTGCTCCCCGCCGCCGCGGCGGTGTCCAATCCGGTGGACCTCGCGGGCGCGGGAGAAGCGGACCTCCAGGTCTACGCGCGGGTCACCGAACTGGTGGCCGCCTCCGGCGAGGTCGACTCGATCGTCCTGACGGGATATCTCGGCTGCTACGGCGAGGACTCGCCGAGCCTCGTGGACGCCGAGTCCGCGGTGATCGACCGCCTCGGCCGACGCCGATCGACGGACGCGGCGCGCGTGCCCCTGATCGTGCACAGCATGAGCGCCGCCTCGCCCGCGGTCGCCCGCCTGCGGAAGCACCGCGTCCCGGTCTTCGACACCGTCGACGCGGCCCTGAGCGCGCTCGGCCACGTGACCCGGCTGGGCGGACGGCCCCGCCCCGCTCCGGCGGCCGAGCGGATCGGGGCGGCCGTTCCGGCGCCCGGCTACTGGGCGGCCCGGACGTTCCTCACGGACCTCGGCATCGCGATGCCCGAGGCAAGACGGGTCACCGACACGGCCGGGTTCGCGGCGGCCTGCGCGTCCCTGCGACCGCCGCTGGTGCTCAAGGCCGGCTGGATCGAGCACAAGAGCGAACACCGGGCCGTCAGAACGGGGTTGGGCCCGGACACCGCCACCGCGGTGTTCCGCGAGATGTACGAACGGCTCGGGCCCGGCGAGTACGTCGTCGAGGAGCAGGACACCCGGCCGGGCGTCGTCGAGCTGCTGATCGGCGCCCGCCGGGACCGCGACTTCGGTCCGACCGTGACCGTGGGACACGGCGGAGTCCTCGCCGAACTCTGGCACGACGTGTCCGTGGAACTGGCACCCGTCGACGGGCGGACGGCGGCCGGGATGCTCGACCGCCTGCGATCGCGCCGACTGCTGGACGGCTGGCGGGGACAGCCCGCGGTCGACCTCGACGCGCTGATCGACGCTGTCGTCGCCGTGTCCGAGGCGATCGTGGCCATCCCCGGCGTGGCGGACATCGAGGTCAACCCGATCCGGGTCGGGCCCGAGGGCGCCCTGGCCGTGGACGCGCTCGTCGTCCCGAGTGCCGAGTACGCCGTAGCGAAAGCCACACAAGAGGCAACCGGGGTGCACCGCCACCGGGAAACCACCGAGGAGCAGGAGACACCACGTGAGCACGTCCACTGAGCCCTGGCCGCTGAGCGATGAGCAGCGGGCGATCGTCGGCCTGTGCCGGGAGTTCGCCGCCAACGAGATCCGGCCGCGCGGACGCGAGGTCGACGAGCGTGACATCGAGTCGCCACTGGACATCTTCCGGGCCGCGGCCAAGGTCGGCATCACCGACTTCATGCTGCCCGAGGAGTACGGCGGGGGTGGGTTCACCGATGTCGTGACCCAGTGCCTGGTCCAGGAGCAGATGTGCTGGGGCGACCCGGGCATCGGCAACTTCGTCTGCTCCAACGGGTTCTTCGCCGACCCGCTGCTCGCCCTCGGCACCGAAGAGCAGAAGGCCGAGTGGCTGCGTCCGCTCGCCGGTCCGAACCCCCTGTTCACCGCACTGGCGACGACCGAACCGGAGTCGGGTTCCGACGCCGCGTCCATCGCCACCACGGCCGTACGGGTCGAGGGCGGCTACGCGATCAGCGGGCAGAAGGTGTGGATCTCCAACGCGGGCCTGGCCGACCAGTACGTCGTCTTCGCCAAGACCGACCCCACCCGGGGTTCCTCCGGGGTCACCGCCTTCCTGCTCCGCAGGGGGGCCGAGGGGATGACGTTCGGCGAGCCCATGCGGAAGATGGGCCAGCGCGCCATCGTCTGCCGCGAGATCTTCCTCGACGAGGTCTTCGTGCCCGAGTCCGACCGTCTCGGGGACGAGGGGCAGGGCTTCCGCGGTCTGATGAGGACCTTCGACATATCGCGGATCGTGCTGGCCGCCGCGGCGACCGGAGCGGCCCGCGCGGCCTACGAGTACGCGCTCGCGTACGCCCGTGAGCGCAAGCAGTTCGGCAAGCCGATCGTCGAACACCAGGCCGTCGCGTTCCGGCTGGCCGACATGGCGACCCGGATCGAGTCCGCGTGGCTGCTCACCCTGCACGCGGCACGCCGGATGGACGCCGGGGCGGATGCCACCAAGCTCGCCGCCATGGCCAAGCTCCAGGCCTCGGAGACCTCGATGGCGGTGACCTGGGGCGCCGTCCAGACCCTCGGCGGATGGGGTTACTCGCGCGAGTTCCCGGTCGAGCAGTGGATGCGCGACGCCAAGCTGGAGGAGATCGAGGAGGGCACCTCGGACATCATGCGGCTGATCATCTCGCGGCGCCTCTGACGGCTCCGCCCCCCGTGACGTCTTCGACCGTGGCCCGGCAACAGGAGTGACATGACCTTTCGGAACGAGTTCACGGAGATGTTCGGGGTCGAACATCCCATCGTGTGCGGCGGAATGCTCGCGGTGGGCACCGCCGAGCTGATCTCGGCCGTCGCGAACGCCGGCGCGCTGGGGTTCCTCAGCGCGCTGACCCAGCCCACCCCTGAAGCGCTCGCACGGGAGATCGCGCGCTGCCGCGAACTGACCGACAGGCCGTTCGGCGTCAACCTCACCATCCTGCCCACCATCGAGCCGGTGCCGTACGACGACTACCGGGCCGTCATCATCGACTCGGGCGTGCGGGTCGTGGAGACCGCGGGCAGCAACCCGGCACCGCACCTGCCGGCGTTCCGGCGGGCCGGGGTGAAGGTCGTGCACAAGGCCGTCGCCGTCCGGCACGCGCTCAAGGCGGAGGCACTGGGCGTCGACGCTGTCAGCATCGACGGGTTCGAGTGTGCCGGGCACCCCGGTCAGGACGACGTCCCCGGCCTCGTCCTGATCCCGGCCGCCGCCCGCAGACTGCGCATCCCGATCATCGCGTCCGGCGGCTTCGCCACCGGCGCCGGGCTCGTCGCGGCCCTGGCACTCGGGGCGTGCGCGATCAACATGGGCACCCGGTTCGAGGCGACCGACGAGGCGCCGATCCACCCGAACGTGAAGGCCCGGATCGTCGCGAACGACGAGCGCGGCACCCAGATCGTCTTCCGGGAGTTCGGCAACACCGCCCGGGTGGCGCGCAACGTGGTCTCGCAGGACATCGCGCGCATCGGCGCGCGCCCCGGGGCCGCCTTCTCCGACGTCGCCGAACTCGCCTCCGGGAAACGCGGCAGGCAGCGGGTCCTGGGCGAGGGCGACGTCGAGGGCGGCATGTGGTGGGCCGGTCAGGCGCAGGGCCTCATCGACAGCGTGGAGAGCTGCGAGACGGTGGTCAGCACCATCGTGGCGGACGCCGAGAACATCGTCCGCGACCGCCTCCGGCGGCAACTCGCGCCCACGGAAGCGAAATTGGTCTAGACGAATTGTCCCCGGATCTCTTGACGCCGGCCGACGGGGCCAGCCACGCTTCGCTACGCAGGCAGATGTAAGGAAAGTTTCCGATTAACTTCACGACTCGCCGTTCGACGGTTTCCCCCTGCCACCCCCCGCCCTGATCACGTCGCACGGCTCCTCCCCACCCGCACCTCTCCACCGTGCGACGGACGTGCAGGGCACCGCAATCCGCGTACCGGCGCGACGCCGTGCGCGGCCTCGCCCCACGGAGGAGCATCCGCATGAGACATGCGTCGCTGCGCGCCGCACTGACCGCCGCCCTGATGGTCGGCGGTATGGCCACGACCGCCGCCCCGGCCGCCCACGCGGCCGACAACACCGGTCTGATCGCCTCCTTCGGCATCACCTCCACCTGGGGTGCCGGCTTCGAGGGCGGCTACACGGTCACCAACAAGTCGACCCACACGGTCAGTTCATGGACGATCACCTTCACCCTGCCCGCCACCGAGGCCGTCACCAGCTCGTGGAACGGCACGCTCACCCACAGCGGGACGCAGTACACCATCACCTCCCCCACCTGGGAGGCCCCGCTCGCCCCCGGTGACTCCGCGCCCGTGGTCGGCATGGACTTCAGCTACAGCGGCTCGGTCGTCGCGCCGAGCGCCTGTCTGATCAACAACGGCCCCTGCGCCGGCGTCCCCGCCGACACCGTCGCGCCCTCGACCCCCTCCGGTCTCGCCGTCCGGGCCACCGGCCCCGGCAGCGTCACGCTGGGCTGGAACGCCTCGACCGACAACGTCGGTGTGGTCGGCTACCGGGTCTACGAGGGCGGCAACGTCGTCGCCACCACCTCCGGCACCGGCACCACCTTCACGGTGGCCGGCCTGCTCGCCGGCAGCAGCCACGGCTTCTCGGTGACCGCGCTCGACGACTCCAACAACGAGTCGGCGCACTCCGCGACGCTCACCGCGACCGCGGGCAGCGGCACCACGCCCGGCGTGGCGGCGCCCTTCATCGACCTCGGCGCCTACCCGACGCCGAACCTCACGCAGATCGCCACGACCACCGGACTGCGCCAGTTCTCGCTCGGCTTCATCACCGCCGGGTCGACCGGCTGCAACGCGAGCTGGTTCAACTCCTTCGACCCGGGCACGGCCTGGGACCGCACGGACTTCGACTCGCTACGCGCGATGGGCGGTGACGTACGACCGTCCTTCGGCGGCGAGGCGGGCACCGAACTGGCCCTCGCCTGCACCAGCACGACCGCGCTCCAGGCGCAGTACCAGAAGGTCGTGGACGCCTACGCCCTGGACCGCGTGGACTTCGACATCGAGGGCGCCGCCACGGTCGACCACGCCTCGATCGACCGGCGCTCGACGGCCGTCGCCGCCGTCCAGGCCGCACAGCGCGCCAAGGGCCGCGACCTCAAGGTCACGCTCACCCTCCCGGTCCTGCCCAGCGGCCTGACCTCGGACGGCCTCTACGTCCTCACCTCCGCCAAGTCGCACAACCTGAACGTCGACACCGTCAACCTGATGGCCATGGACTACGGCGACAGCGCCGCGCCCAGCCCGTCCGGGAAGATGGGCACGTACGCCATCCAGGCCGCGACCTCGACCCGCGCCCAGATCGCCTCGGTGTGGCCGAACCTCACCACCGCCCAGACCTGGGCCATGGTCGGTCTCACCCCGATGCTCGGCCAGAACGACACCGCCAGTGAGGTGTTCACCGTCGCCGACGCACAGCAGGTGCTCACCTTCGCCCGCCAGAACCACCTGGGCGAGCTGGGTTTCTGGGACGTCACCCGCGACGGGAACGCCTGCACCGGTGGCCTGAGCGAGTGCACGAACATCCCGCAGACCCCGTACCAGTTCTCCAAACTGTTCGCGGCCTACGCGGGCTGACCCCGCGCGAAGCGGCTTGTGCGGGCCGAGACTCTCCTCGGCCCGCACAAGTCGGGGACACGCTCAGTGTGTGGACGTGGTCACGAACCGACCGTCGTGCGACTACAGCAGAGCCCCGACGGTGCCGTGGTGTCCGTCCTCCCGGTGTTCGCCCCGTTCCGCCGCGGCCCTGTCGCCCAGGGCGTTGACGGCCGTGTTGAAGCGTTCCATCGAGGTCGGGACGTCCGCGCCCAGCACATACTCCTTGAACTCACCGCGGTGCGGCGCCATCGGATCGTGGCGCGGCTCGCGGACCGAGCGAAGGATCTCCGGCAGCCGGGTGCACTCGCGGTCGAGGAGATAGGCGCCGCCGGCGGTGGTGTAGGCGGCGCGGAAGTCCTCGTCCGGCAGATTCCGGGCGTTGGTCAGAACGTACGGTTTGAGGCTGGCGACGAAGTCGGCGACCACCGAGGAGACGTCGCTGACGAGAAGGTCCGCCTGGTTGAAGCATTCGTACAGCGTGGGCAACTGGCCGGAGATCACCTGATGCCGGACCGGCCCGCGGCTCTCCCAGAAGAGCCGGTGCCACTCGGCGTGCAGGGTGTGCCACTCGACCGTGTCGCCGCGGTCGGGAACACGAGCGTCGCGGGTCTGCTGCGTGTAGTCGCCGCCGTGCCGTCCGGCCAGCTCGTCGATCCGGGCCTGGATGTCCCGCAGTCTCGGACCGGCGGGGAGTGCGGCCTGCGCCTCCGGTCTCTCGCGCCGCTCGTTGTCGTTGCTGAGCAGCTCCTGGACGGCACGGTCCGCGGCGGCGGCCTCGGGAGAGCGGCGGCCCGTGAGCGGGTGCGGCTTGTAGATGATCCGTACGTTCTGTGCGAGGAGCTCCTCGACCAGGGGCACGCCCATCGGGATGAGGGAGGTGTGGCAGTCGTCGTCGCTCCAGCCCTCCCAGGTAGGCGCGTACAGCACGACGGGCAGCGGGCCCGGCCGGTGGTCGGCGTGCAGCCGTATCGAGGACAGTTGCGGGCGCCCCACTTCGACGATCGCCTCGTCGCTGATGGCGTGCCGCACCCGCTGGTAACGGTCCCGCCCGGCCCGTCCGGCCACCCAGATCTCGTCGTACACCTTGCTGACACGGTTGCTGCTGGCGAGCTTGTCGCTGTCGCCGTGGCCGATGAAGACGTGCTTGGCCTCGGCGACGCGCAGCATGTGCACGTTCTTGCCGGCGTTGCCCGGGTACAGGACGACCCGGACGTCCGGGAGTTCCAGCTCGGCCAGGTCATCGGCCTTGGGTACGCACACGACCGGGATCCGTGTGCGGCTCAGGTACCGGAACGAGGCCTGCTCACGCAGGATGATCAGCGGGCGCCGGTCGAGCTGCTCCAGCGTCTCGATCCACATGTTGACCTGGTACATGAAGTCCCGGGACACCGCCGCGAAGCTGAAGTACAGGGCCACCTCGGGCCGGTATCCGGCCAGTTGCCGGTTGACCTCGGCGATCACCTCGCCCCTTCCCGGCATCCGGCGGGCCCGTCGGAACTCCGTCAGCAGGGCCGCTACGGCCGCCACCGCCGACACGGCCGTCAGCGTGTAGCCGATGGCCGCCGGGTACCAGGTCCCGGCCGCGAGCGCCACCAGCAGCCCCGCGTGGGCCGGCAGGTCCAGGTGCAGCACCTTGCGCAGGAAACGCCGGTAGAGATACGCGGGCGGCGGCTTCTGGATGCCGGACCCGCTCATGTCGAGGTTGCGCACGGCCACCGGCAGCACCCGCCGCCGACTGATCGCGTGATGCACCGCCGAGAACAGCATCATCAGCGCGAAGTGGGCGCCGAAGACGGCGAGTCCGGCGACCAGCACCCGATCCGGGGCTTCCATCCGCTCGGCCAGGGCGAGCAGCATCAGCGTCCGGAAGGCGAACCGCAGGGTGCGGTCGAGCTGCAGTGCGGCGAGCCTGCGGACGAACCGGGGTGCCCGGACGTGCAGGGCCTCGTCCGCGAGGTAGCTCACGGCGGACGCGACGGCGAAGCCCCACAAGGACGGCAGCAGCGCGAAAACCGGCAATGCGGCAAAGCCGGCGCCGAACAGGAACACCAGCAGAAGGTCGGCCTTCCCGCGCACGCGCAGGACAGCACACAACCAGCGGACCATCATGGACATGGAATCCCCCCACAGGACCTCCCGCGACGGCGGCGCCGTTGCACGCCAGTTCGACACAGGGAGGGGGTGAAGGGTTGTACACCTGATGCAGGTAAATCATTCACCTCGGATTGGTCGGGAGTTTCTGTCCCGTTTACCGGTCATGTCCCCTCCGACCACGTCGGTCAGCGCGGTCCGTGCCAGCTCTCGTAGCCAGATGTGCGCGGGGTCGGTGTCGTAGCGCTGATGCCATGACAGGTACACCGGGGCCGGTGGAAGGTCGAGCGGGAGCCGGAGCAGGACCATGCCGAGGTCCGCGGCAGCCGAACGCGCCGTGGACCCGGGGGCGGTGACGACGAGATCGGAGTTCCGCGCGAACTCGAACGCGGCGCTTTCCGTGGGCGCGGTGACCACCACGCGTCGCGTGAGATCGAGGCGCGCGAGAGCGTCGTCGAGGATGTTTCCGAGCCTGTCGCGCCGCGAGACGCTGATGTGCTCCGCCGCGGCGTACCGCGCGGCGGTGACGGTCTTCACCCGGGTGAGCGGATGCCCCCGCCGTACGACGACGACCTGCTCGGTCTCGGCCACCCGGTCGGCGTGGATCTCGGGTGCGGTCGGGCGGTCGGCGTTCGCGGCGAGGTCGACCTCGCCGCGACGCAACTCCGGTGTGCCGACGCTCGATTCCGCGATGAATCGCAGCCGCACGCCGGGTGCCTGCTCGCGCACGGCGGTCAGCAGCGCGGGCCCGCCGAGGGCGACGAGCGCGTCGTGCCAGCGGAGCGTGAAGGTGCGTTCGAGTGTCGCGAGGTCGAGTTCACGGCTCGGCGCCAGCACGCCCCGGACCTGCTGGAGCAGGTCGTGCACCGGTTCCCGCACGGCGATCGCGTACGGCGTCGGGGTCATCGTGCGTCCGGTGCGCACCAGGATCTGATCCCCCGTCGTGCGCCGGATCCGGCCGAGGCTGCGGCTCATCGCGGGGGCGGTGACGTGCGGGCGGTCGGCGGCGCCGGCCACGCTGCCTTCCTCCAGCAGAGCGTCGAGCGCGGCGAGCAGATTCAGTTGCATGGGAGTCATCCCAGCCGTGCTTTACATGCACTTGCTGTTAACGATGGCCTCTCCTACCTTCGAAGTGCGGGCACGGAAGAACCCAGGTTCTCGCCCGGCCGACCTCAATCCACCCTGCTCAGACAGGAGTACCGCCATGCCCGAATCGATCCAGGACACCGCCATCACCTCCGACGCCGACCTGCTCGCGGGGACCGAGAGCGCCGTACGCGCGGCGGGAGCGGCTCTGCGGGACCGCTTCGGGGATGTCGTCCCCTACCGGACCTTCGAAGAACTGATGCACGCGCTCGCCGCCAACGACGACTCGGTCCTCGACATCCTGCGCCCCCGCCTCACCGCCCTGCGCCCGGACGCCCGCTGGGTGGAGGAGGAGTTGGCGGGCGGCGCCCTCCCGGCCGGCGAATGGTGGGTGGTGGACCCGGCCGAGGGCAACGTCAACCATCTGCACGGCCTGCCGGACTGGGCGGTGACCGCGACCCTCGTACGCGACAACCAGCCGGCGCTCACCGTGGTCCACCTGCCGATGACCGGCGAGACGTACACCGCACGCGTGGGAGCCGGCGCCCACCTCGACGGCCGGGCACTGCACGTGGCCGGGACCCCGGAACTCGGTCTGAGCATCGTGGCGACGAGCCAGGCCAGGCCGGACGAGGACGAGAAGGTCGTGCGGCGCGTCGGCGCCTCGATCACCGAGATGCTCGTCGACGCCCTCGTGGTACGCACATCCGTGCCCGCCACCCTGCACCTGGTGAACGTCGCCGCCGGCCGGATCGAGGCCTTCTGGCAGTTCGCCGGAGCCCGCGCGGACCTGCTTCCCGGGGCACTGCTCGTCACCGAGGCCGGCGGACGGATCTCCGACGTCGAGGGCCGCCCCTGGACTCCGGAGAGCGAGAGCTTCCTGGCCGCCGCACCCGACGTGCACGCCGACGCGGTCGCCACGCTCTCCCGCTGAACCCGCTTACCACTGAGCCCACGTACCACTGAGCACTGATCACTTTCGAGACACAGAAGGACCGGACCGACATGAGTGACATCACCGTTCTTGGCAGCGGCCGCGTCGGCGGCGGCCTGGCCACCGCCCTCACCCGGGCCGGACACGAGGTGACCGTGGTGACCCGCTCCCCGGACGCCACCGCGGACGCCGTACGAACGGCGCGCATCGTCATCAACGCCACCCCCGGCGCAGGCTCGCTGGAGCGGCTCGCCGCGCTGCGCTCGGAGCTGCGGGGCAAGATCCTCGTGGATGTCTCCAACGCCACCGTCGACGGACCGGACGGACTGCCCGCCGACCTGCTCTACCCCGGTTCGAGTCTCGCGGAGCAGCTTCAGGAGGCGCTGCCCGAGACGCTCGTCGTCAAGACGCTCAACACGATGCTCCACTCGGTGATGACCGAGCCCTCCTCGCTCGCTCAGCCGCCCACCGCCTTCCTCTCCGGCGCCGACCCGGAGGCCAAGGAGGTCGTCCGCGGGCTTCTCGTGGACCTCGGGTGGCGGCAGGAGTGGATCACGGACCTCGGCGGGATCGAGACGGCTCGGGCAACGGAGGGGGCGATCCTGTTCGTACCACATGTCATCCGGTCCAGCGGGTTCGCGCCCTTCGCGATCTCGATCGCCCGCTGATCCACGTGCTCGGAGCGGCCCGCGCCGATCAGGCGTTCTCGCGCTCGGCGCGCCGCTCGACCAGCTCGTCCACCGCGCTCGGCAGGGTCGTCTCGAAGTCGATCAGTTTCACCCAGGCCGGCTTCATCACGATGCGGACCGTGCCGTCGTAGAGCGAGCGGACCTCGGCCTCCCACTCGACCCGCTGCTCGGGCGTCATCTCGTAGGAGCCGTTCATCCGCAGGTACTCCTCCGGGATGCCGTCCACGACATCCAGCTCCGCCCGGCCCCGGATCAGCAGGATCCTGGGCGGATGCACCTCGGTGTCGATCGTCAGCGCGACCGTCGGGTTCTTCCGCAGAGCCGGGAGCTTCGGGGCGTTCTTCGTCGTACACATGACGATCTCCGAGCCGTTCCAGCTGAACGCGATCGGGACGTTCCGGGGCGTGCCGTCCTTGGCCACGTAGGCCAGCCGGAGCACGTCACGCGCCGGCAGTTCCCGGCCGATCGGCCGGTCCAGGATCTCGGTGATCTCAGTCGCTCTCGTGACCGTCCTCCAGGGAAGTCGTCGCCGTCCGCCCCGGGGACGGAGCCGTCACCGCGATCTCGACGTCCACCGGGAGGTCACCCCTCTCCTCCGGGAACAGTCGGACGCCCCGCGTAGCGGTCGCGCATCGCGTCGCTGGCCGCGGGGCCCGCGGTGAAGACGTAGGCGGCACTGTCGTCGAGCCGGCGGCCGGACTTCGCGTCGACGACGACGGGTTCGACCTCCTCGCCGCTGTCCGCGTCAACGAGGATCATGCTGCGCTCCGCCGCCGTGAGGCGGGAGTTGCCCCAGGCGGCCAGGGCGACGATCACCGGGCGCAGGGAGTGCCCGAGTTCGGTGAGTACGTATTCGTGGCGCACCGGATTCGTCTGGTAGGGCCGGCGTTCCAGCAGACCGTCCGCGACCAGGGTCTTCAGCCGTGTGGTGAGCATGCTGGAGGAGATGCCCAGGTTCTCCTGGAACTGGTCGAAACGGGTATAGCCGTCGAAGGCGTCGTGGAGGATCAGCAGCGTCCACCACTCGCCGACGTGTTCCACCGTCGTGGACAGCGGGCACTCCCGGTCCTCCAGCCTGATCCGACTTGCCACGGTGGCCATCCTCTCAGTTACTGCTAAAGTCGAAGTTAGTAGCTTCCATTTTAGCAGTTAGTACGGGGGTGGCGCCTGGCATGCCCGCGCCCGGGAACGGACTCGACGTGACCACGTCCATCAGCGAATCCCCGTCCATGAGCGAATCCCTAGAAGGCCGACGTGCCCTGGTCACCGGGGGCACCAAGGGCACGGGAGCCGCGATCGCCCGGCGGCTCTCCGCAGCCGGGGCGACCGTGCTGGTCACCGCCCGCGGCCGCCCCGACGACATCGAGGCGAAGACGTTCATCCCCGCCGATCTGTCCACCGCCCAGGGCGCCGCCGATGTCGCGTCCCAGGTGGACGGCCGCGTGGGAGGCGTGGACATCCTGGTCCACACCCTCGGTGGCTCCCATGCGCCGGCCGGCGGGTTCGCCTCGCTCGGCGAGGACGAGTGGGCGACGGAGCTGAACACGAACCTGCTGGCCGCCGTCCGCCTTGACCGCGCGCTCGTGCCGCACATGATCGTCACGGGCCGGGGTGCGATCGTGCATGTCACCTCCATCCAGCGCCGCCGGCCGCTGTGGAACGGCACCCTGGCCTACGCCGCCGCCAAGGCCGCCCTGTCCACCTACAGCAAGGGCCTGGCCAACCAGCTCGCCCCGCACGGCGTCCGCGTCAACACGGTCTCGCCCGGCTTCATCCAGACCCCCTCCGCCGACCACCTCGTCGCCCGGATCGCCCACGAAGCCGGGATCAGCCAGGAAGCGGCACTGGGCCGGCTCATGGAGTCCCTGGGAGGCATCCCGCTCGGTCGCCCCAACAGGCCCGAGGAGGTGGCCGAACTCGTCGCCTTCCTCGTCTCCGACCGCGCCTCGGCCATCGTCGGCGCCGAGCACGTCATCGACGGCGGCACCACACCCACCGTCTGACCCCACCATCGCTCAACCGCCCGAACCCACCGTCACCGACAGGAGCGTCATGCACGACACCCAGCCCCGGACCATCGCCCCGAACGACCTGCCGGAGGTCATCACCCGCTACCTCGCGGCCCATCGTGCCCACGACACCGCCACCGCGGTCACGACGTTCACCGACGACGCCGTCGTGATCGACGACGGCCACACCTACCGAGGGAGCGCCGCGATCGAGCGGTGGCTGGACCGTGCCGCCAGCGAGTACACGTACACGACCGAACTGACGCACGCTCAGGAGACCGACGCGGCGCACTACATCGCCACCCACCACCTCGAAGGCGACTTCCCCGGCGGCACCGTCGATCTCCACTACCGGTTCACCCTGCGCGACGACCTCGTCGAGCAGCTCGTCATCGAACCCTGAGCCCGTTCAAGCGGCGCCCGGAGGTCCACGCGCATCGGCGACACCCCTTGTGCCCAACGGAGTTGGGAGACACGGCCCCACCGCGAGGCGATATCCCGGCGAACGGGGGTAGCCGCCAGACACACGGCGGTTGGACGCCCCCTTTCAAGGAGAACCATGTTCGCACTCACGTCCCGTCGTCTGCGCGGCACCGCCCGTCGGGTCTTCGGCTGGCAGCACCTGCGTCCGGCCCAACTGAGCGCGATGAAGGCCGTGATGAAGGGGCGTGACGTGCTCGCCGTCATGCCGACCGGCGCGGGCAAGTCCGCCGTGTACCAGGTGCCCGCGGTCCTGCTGGGCGGTCCCGTCGTGGTCGTCTCGCCACTGATCGCGCTTCAGCGGGACCAGATGCAGAGCCTGCTCGGATCCGGCGCGCTGCGCACCGCCGCCATCAACTCCGCGCAGCGCAAGAGCGACAACGAGACGGCATGGGCCCGCATCAGCGCCTCCTCGGTCGATGTGGTCTTCCTCGCTCCCGAACAGCTCGCCAAGCCGGACGTCACGGACCGGCTCGCCGCTGTCCGTCCCCGGCTGCTGGTGGTGGACGAGGCGCACTGCGTGTCGTCCTGGGGGCACGACTTCCGGCCGGACTACCTGCGGCTGCGCCACGCGCGCGAACGGCTCGGCAATCCGCCGGTGCTCGCCCTGACCGCGAACGCGGCGGCTCCGGTACGGCGGGACATCGCCGAACGTCTCGGCATGAACGACCCGGTGGAGATAGTCGCCGGCTTCGACCGTCCCAACATCAGCCTGGAGGTGTCGGCCTTTCAGGACGTGGCCGCCAAGGAGCGGTTCGTCCTGGAGCGGTCGGCTGTCGAGGAGAAGCCGGGAATCCTGTACGCGGGGACGCGGAAGGCGGCGGACAGTTACGCCGAGCAGTTGAGCGACCTCGGGCTGGCCGCCGCGAGCTATCACGCGGGCCTCTCCGCCGCCGAACGCCGCCAGGCCCAGGACCGGTTCAGCTCCGGTGAACTCGACGTGGTCGTGGCCACCTCGGCGTTCGGGATGGGCATCGACAAGGCGAACGTACGGTTCGTACTGCACGCGTCGGTCCCCGGCTCGCTCGACGCCTACTACCAGGAGATCGGCCGGGCCGGCCGCGACGGAGCACCGGCCAGGGCGATCCTCGCCTACCGCCCGCAGGATCTCGGCCTGCAACGCTTCTTCGCCACCGGTGCTCCCGACGCCGACGCACTGCGCCGCGTCGCCGAATTCCTGCGCGGCGAGGCTACCGCCGTGAGCGCGACCCGGCTCCGGGCCGAGTGCGAACTCGGCGCGACGGCGCTGTCCGCCGTGCTGAACCTGCTGGAGGAGACCGGGGCCGTCCGCACCGGACGGGACGGCAGCCGCTTCACCGGCGTGGACGACGCCGACGGCGCCTCCGCGGACGACGAGGTCGACGCCGTTGTGCGGAGCGCCCTCGCCGTCCACGCCACACACCTCAAGCTCGAACAGTCCCGGATCGACATGATGCGCGGGTACGCCGAGACGACCGACTGCCGGCGGCGGTTCCTCCTCGGGTACTTCGGCGACTCCGTCCCCGTCCCGTGCGGGGCGTGCGACAACTGCACGGGTCCGGTGACCGAGCCTGCGAGCGGTCCGAGGCGCGAGCGGTCCGGGGACGGCGGACGGCCCGACAAGTCGGCCGCACGGCAACGCCGATGGCTCCGCGCCGGTGCCCGCTCGGACACCACAGCGGGTGCCGTCCGGGCGGCGGAGACCGTTGCACAAGCCGAGACGGACGACCACGCCTACCTGCCGGGCGTCAGCGTCAGCCACGACCAGTGGGGCCGGGGCGAGGTCATGAGCGAGGGCGACGGCAAGATCACCATCCTGTTCGAGTCCGTCGGCTATCGCACCCTGTCGCTGGCGGTGGTGACGGACAAGCAGTTGCTCGTCGCCTTGCCCGATGCGCCGCACTGACGCCGGCTCCGCGAGTCCCGCGCGGCTGAAGTGGCTGCCGTCGGTGAACTGCCAGAGCGCGGCGGCCTCGGAGACGCCGAGCTGCGATCCGGAGGCGGTGAGCGCCTCGGCCGCTTCCTCCAGGCGTCGGCGGCGGATGCAGGCGCTGAACGACTCGTCGTCCGTGAGCCGGGCATCGACGCGCTGGGCGGCCGCGATTGCGGCCCGGCCGGCCCCGCTCGTCCCTCGGCCGAACCTCCATGCAGGAGTACCCCGCGTCGTGACCGGCGGGGCAACCATCACCACCACGCGCTCGCCGGCCGATTCGACGCGTCCAGGGCCCACAGGGCACTCCCGTGATACTCCGTCACACGCTTCACACTCACAACATCCGAGGTCAGAGCGTCGCAGTCCTCCTCACCAGGGAGTTCACCGGAAGTCCTGCGCGCGGTCCGCCACCCGCATAGCGTGCGAGGACCCGGACCATTCCCCGCCCTGTCGCGGTCCGCACCTCTTGGGGCCCACGACCCACTAGGAGATCTTGGAATGTCTTCCGACAGCTCCGAGTTACAGCCGCTCCAGTACCGGCCCGGACGTCACGCCTCCTCCACCACGCCCACGTGGGCCTCGGCCCCACAGGGCGACCGCCGGCCGGTGGCCCTGCCCCGTTCGACGACCGGACCGCACCGCGATCTGCGCCTCCTGCGCCGGGCCTGCCGCTGGCAACGGCGTGTCGCCGCGTTAGCGGCGCTCGGCTACTTCGCCGCCTTCCTCACTCTCACCGTCCAATTCCCCTCGGTGATGGCCCGCCCCGCCCCGGGCGGCTTGCCCACCGGACTGTTCCTGGCCCTGGTGCAACTCCCCGTCACCTGGCTGGCCGTGCTCTTCTACGAGGGAATCGCGCGTCGATACGTCGACCCCCTCGCCCGCCGGGTACGACGGGCCCATCACGCCCGCGACGGGCAGGTACGGCCGTGACGGACTTCAAGGGCGCCGCGCAGTCCTGGTCCCTCGTGGCGTTCTTCAGTGTCGTGACCCTCACCCTGCTGCTGTGCGTGGTCACCGGCCCCGACCGTGACGACCTCGACGAGTTCTACACCGGCTACCGCTTGCTGTCGCCCCTGCGCAACGGCCTGGCCATCGCCGGCGACTACATCTCCGCGGCCACCGTCCTCACCGTCGGTGGCATCATCGCGCTGTGCGGCTACGACGGTGTCGTACTGGCCCTGAGCACCCTGCTCTCGCTGCTGCTCCTGATGTTCGTGCTGGCCGAACCCCTGCATCACACCGGCCGGTTCACGATGGGCGACGTGCTCGCCCGCCGTATGCCCGGCCGCGCGGTGCGGATCACCGCGTGCGCGGTCACCCTCGCCGCCCTGGTGCCCATGATGGTCGTCCAACTCGCCGGCGTGGGACAGCTGTTGGCGTTCGTCCTCGGCTTCAACGACAGCACCATGCGCACCGGCTGCGTCGTCGGCGCCGGCGCCCTCATGATCACGTACGCCGCCATCGGCGGGATGCGCGGCACCGCCCTGATCCAGATCCTCAAGACGGTCATCCTCCTCGGCTCCGGACTCGTCGTCGCCGCACTCATCCTGCACACCTTCGGCTGGAGCCCGGAGACCCTCTTCCAGTCCGCCGCGCAGAACAGCGGGGCCGGTCCGAACTACCTGCGCTACGGCCTGCAGTTCGCGGGCGGACAGCACCCAGCCCTCGACATGGTGAGCACCCAGTGCGCCATCGTGCTGGGCGGCGCCTGCCTGCCGCACGTCACGATGCGCATGTACACCGCCGGCAGCACCCGTCAGGTGCGCCGCGCGATGTCCTGGGCGGTCTCCGCGGTCGCCCTGTTCATCGCGGTCATGACCGTCGTCGCCGTCGGCGCCACCGCCCTCATCGGCGGCAAGACGATCGCCGCCGCGGACCCACACGGCAGCACCGCCTATCTGCTCGGGGCGCGCGCCGCGTTCGGACCGAACCTCTCCCGCGCGGAGAGCCTGCTGTTCACCACCGTCACCACCGCCATCTTCCTGACCCTGCTGGCATCGGTGGCCAGCATGACGCTGGCCTGCGCCAACTCCCTGGCTCACGACGTCCTCGCCCGCACGAACACACCGCCCCTGCGCGAGATGGCACTGGCACGCCTGGCCGCCCTGGCCGTGGGCATCCCGGTGATCGCACTGGCCGTACTCGCCCAGCACCGCAGCCTCCAACCGCTGGCCATCGTCTCCTTCTGCCTCGGTGCCTCGGCCATCGCCCCCGCGCTCGTCCTCGGCCTCTTCTGGCGGCGCTTCACCCGTGCCGGCCTGCTGTGCACGCTCATCGGCGGCAGCCTCAGCGTCCTCATCCTGATGACCGGCACCAACCTCGTCTCCGGCTCTCCCCAATCCGCCTTCCCCGAGTCAGACTTCAACTGGTTCCCCTTCACCACCACCGCCCTGGTCTCGGTCCCGGTCGGCTTCCTCTGCGGGATCCTCGGCACTGTCCTGTCGGGCCGAAGGGCCACCGCACGCGAACGCCACCGCTACGAGGCGATCGAACCCGTACTGCTGGCCGGACCGTCTCATCCCAGAAACGGATGACCCTGCGCCGCCGACCGGGCCAACAGGCCGCAACGGAGGCCGAGCACGGTCCTCGTAGCCCTCGGATGGGAGGTGGCCAGGAAGCACTGCCGGCAGACTCCCTGTGCGGGTGGGTTCCGCGCCGCTGTGGTCGAACGGGCATAGTCGGTCGACGTCCGGCCGTGCGGCGAACGTCAGTTGCAGGCCGCGTCGGAAGGCATTGAGTCCGCGGGCCAGAATCGTGCCGAAGCGTTCGGGGTCGGTCAGGTGGATGTCCGCGAGGTCCTTCGCGGCCTGGGCCAGCGCCAGGCCCAGTTGGCGTTCCGCGTTGTTGACGCGTCGCCTGGCGACCGCCTTGACCCGTTCGATGAGCGTGCTGTGCGCGGCCTGTCCTTCGGCCGGCTCTAGGTTGGCGGCCGTTTCGTAGATCATGTCCGAGTGGGCCACCAGTAGACGTACCTCGACGGAGCCCACCGGCCCGCGGAGCACGAGAACTTCGCCCTCGTGTCGGGCATCGTCTCGAAGTGCAGTGCAGGGGCCGTCCGAGGTGGCGGATGAGTAACTGCCCTGCCGGCACGGTCTGTTCGTCACGATGGCCGACGCACCCGCAACCGGGACTCCAGCAGGCAACGGTCCAGCACCGGCGCGCTCCGCCCCGCATGACGGCAGAGCCGAAGGCAACAACTCCCCTCACGCCGGGACACCACCCGAACCCAAACTCTCATCATGAGAGTGAACTTGCATGAACAGGTCGACCCGCCTATATTGATGAGAGTCAACCCCAACGAACACAGTTAACTCTCTTACCACCCTTGGAGACTCAGATGACAGACGTCTCAGTGGTCGGCCCGGACGCCGGTGAGTCGATCCAGCTCGGCCCCACCCGGATGCGGATCCTGGAGGACGGCACCACGACCGATCACCGCCTCGGCATCGGGGAGATCACGCTCGCCCCGCACACCGACGGTCCACCGCAGCACCGGCACGCCCGGCACGACGAGGGCTTCTACGTCGTGTCCGGCGCGGCCAGGTTCACCGTCGGCGAGACCGTGTACGACGCGCCCGCCGGAACGCTGGTCATGGTCCCGCCCGGCGCCCCGCACACCTTCGCCAACCCGACCGACGGCACGACGGTCCTGCTCAACACGTTCACCCCGGACCTGTACGTCGACTACTTCCGGGACCTGCGCGACATGATCGCCGCCGGCCGCCCCCTGACGCCCGAGGCGACGATCGAGGCGATGAGCCACTACGCCACCGAGCCGTCCACCGACTTCGCCTGATCATCCGCACCCACAACCCGTCGGCCCACCCGGCACCCGAACCGATCAGGCCAATCCAGGAGCAGCCCGTGGCAACCACCACTCAGTACACCGTCAGCCTCGACGGAGTCGGCCCGGTCGAGGTGTCCGTGGCCGGATACGGATACGGACAGCCGTTCCTGCTGCTGCACGGCGGCGCCGGCCCACAGTCCGTGACAGGGTTCGCCGAGAAGTTCGCCGCCGCTCACGACGTCCGCGTACTGGTCCCGACCCACCCCGGCTTCGGCGGCACCGAGCGCCCCGACGCCCTCACCACCGTCTCCAGCCTCGCGACCCTCTACGGCGCACTCCTGGACCAACTGACGCTCACCGACGTCACCGTCATCGGCAACTCCATCGGCGGCTGGATCACCGCCGAGATCGCGCTGCTGAAGTCGCCGCGCGTCAGCGGCATCGTCCTGATCGACGCGGTCGGGATCGAGGTGCCCGGCCGTCCGGTGGCCGACTTCTTCTCCCTGACCATGGACGAGGTCTTCCGGCTCACCTTCCACGATCCCGAGCCGTTCCGCATCGACCCCACGACCCTGCCTCCGGCCGCGCGGGCGATCGCCGCGGGCAACCGGGCCGCGATCGCCGTCTACGCGGGCTCCGCCATGGCCGACCCCACCCTCCCCGGACGTCTCGGCTCCCTGGAGATCCCCACCCTCGTGCTCTGGGGCGAGAGCGACGGGATCGTCGACGTCGACTACGGACGCGCCTACGCCGCCGCGATCCCCCAGGCCCAGTTCCAACTGCTCCCCGAAACCGGCCACTCCCCGCAGTTGGAGACCCCCGACCAGGTCATCCACGCGATCTGGAACAGCACCGACACGGACGTCACCGCCGCCGCCCGCTGAACCTCGGCCACCAGGCCCCCTCGTCACCTCCCGCCGGCCTCCTCACCGCTGTCGAGACGCCTCACTGCCTCGCGCGGGCCCTGCCCGCCACTGGTCGCCGCAGGCATACTGATCGCCGTCGCCGCACTGTCGCTGACCACACCCACCCCGACCGCGCCATGGACGACCCTGCGCGCCGCCTACGTACTCCTCGGCATCGGATTCGGACTGGTCAACGCCCCGATCACCGGCACCGCCGTAGCCGGCATGCCGCACGCCCAGGCCGGATGTCCGCCGCGATCACCACCGCCGTCCGCCAGATCAGCGACAACCTCGGCGTCGCGGTCCTCGGCTCGACCATCACCGCCCGCACCCGCGCCCCGGGCAGACCTGGACTCGCCACCGCCCGCCACCCGGTCTGGTGAATACGCGCCACCGGCGACCTCCTGATCACGGCGATCGGCCTGACAGCCACCACAGCCCGCGGTACACGCCAACACCCGAACCTGACAGCACGTCAACTCACCGCTACGGCATCCAGAGAAGTCCACACAGCTCCCATCCCGCCCAGAAACCCGCCCCGGTGAACCAATACGCACAGGAACCCTCAGCCGCGAGGGTTGACAACGATGTCGGCCAGGAGCAGATTCCACCAGGCGCGAACGGGAAACGGCACACCTCCACCACGGGCCCAAGTGGCCCCACTCCAGGACGGAGTTGCCCGTGAGAAGACGATCGGCGTCAGGCACCACACGTACCCCGCGAAGACACGTCACGGTCCTCGCCCTCATCAGCACGCTGGCCGCCATGCTCGTGACCGGCACCGGAGCGGCCTCGGCGCACGTAGCGGCGAACCACCGCTCCGCGTCGGTGACTTCGGGCAACGCACGCTTCCAGGTCCTGTCCCCCACCCTGATCCGCACCGAGTACGCGCAGGACGGGAAGTTCACCGACAGCGCGACGTTCAACGCGATCGGCCGCACCGCGTTCACACCGCCCGCGTACACATCGAGTACCTCCAACGGCTGGCTGACCATCACCACGAGCGCGCTCACGCTCAAGTACCAAGTGGATTCAGGGCCGTTCGACGCGCAGAACCTCTCCGTGCACCTGTCGGCCGGTGGCTCGGCGGTCGACGCCAGTCCGTGGCACCGGCTCACCTGCGGCCTGGGTGCCCTGTGCGAGGCCGAGCAACTGCCCCACAGTGGAGCCGGTACCGCCTCGGACCACACCGGCTACACCGGGTCCGGGTTCCTCGCCGGTTTCGAGGGGACGGGCGCCTCCATGTCGGCCGACGTCGACGTCAGCGCAGCGGGTACGTACACGTTCGACGCACGCTACGCCAACTCCGTCGGCGGGGACGGCCAGAACACCACCCGCACCCTCACGCTGACGGTGGACGGCAGCGCGAGCCGCACGCTCAGCCTGCCGACGACCGCCAACTGGGACACCTGGGGCCTCGCGAGCAGCGCGGTCCAACTCGCCGCCGGACACCACACGTTGACGTTGACGAGA
Source organism: Streptomyces sp. NBC_01261 (assembly GCF_036226385.1). NCBI lineage: Bacteria > Bacillati > Actinomycetota > Actinomycetes > Kitasatosporales > Streptomycetaceae > Streptomyces > Streptomyces sp. NBC_01261. Next base: position 10,915,143 of record NZ_CP108463.1, on the reverse strand, counting down.
ACCGCCACCGACTCCGGGAACGTCAACCTCGACAGCGTCGCCCTGGTGAACCAGGGCAGCGGCTTCCCCTCCACCTCCACGACCGCGATCACGAGTTGCGGATACGGTGTGAACTGCGAGGCGGAGGACGGTCGCGTCTCGGGTACGACGATCACCGCCACCGATCACGCCGGGTACTCGGGCAGCGGTTTCCTCGCCGAACTGAACCAGGGCGCAAGCGCGTTGATGCATGTGGTCGGCGTACCAGCCGACGGCACCTACGCGTTGCAGGTCCGCTACGCCAACGCCACCGGCCGGGACGGGTTCTACCAGACCCGTACGGCGACGGTGTCCTCCGGCGGCACCACGCGGACCCTGTCGCTGCCCGTCACCGCCAACTGGGACACCTGGAGCACCGCCTCCGTCCCCGTCACCCTCAAGGCCGGGGCCAACGACATCACCGTCGGCTGCCCGGACGCCGCGAGCTGTCACGTGAACCTCGACACGGTCTCCGTCACGGCGGCCAACTCCCCGGCTCCGCAACCCCACTTGGCGCTCGGCGGCTACCGCCGCAGCCTCGATGGCGTCAACGGGGACAACGGGGCGCCGGCCACCACGCCCGGCCTGCTCTACAAGGACGGCTGGTACCTCCTCGACGACACCGCCTCCGCCCTGTACGACACCGGCACCCACCAAGTCACTCAACGCCCCTCCCGCGGCGGGGTGCCGTACCAGGACGGCTATGTCTTCGGCTACGGCCACGACTACCAGCGGGCGCTGACCGACCTGGCCACCCTCACCGGGCCGCCCGAACTGCTTCCCCAATGGGCGTACGGCGTCTGGTACTCGGAGTACATCGACCGCACCGCCGCCGACTACGAGAACCGGATCCTGCCCGCCTTCCGCGCCGAGGGCGTGCCGCTCGACGTCCTCGTCACCGACACCGACTTCAAGTCGCCCAACACGTGGAGCGGTTGGGAGATCGACCAGTCCAAGTTCCCCGATCCGAAGGGGTTCTTCGACTGGGCCGCCTCCCAGGGGCTGCACAACACGCTCAACATCCACCCGAGCATCCTGAGCAGCGACCCGCAGTTCGCACAGGCCCAGGCGACCGCCAAGGGCAAGCTGCACAAGGGGGGTTGCGCGTCCGCCGCGAGCAGCGGTGCCGGTGACTGCTACACCTTCGACTGGGGCGACCCCGACCAGCTCAAGGCGTACATGGACCTGCACCGGACCATGGACCAGCAGGGCAACGACTTCTGGTGGCTGGACTGGTGCTGCGACGCCTCCCAGTCCTCACTGCCCGGTGTCACCCCGGACGCGTGGATCAACCAGCAGTACGCCACGGACGCCGACAAGACCATCGGCCGGGGCTTCGCCGTCTCCCGTGCCTACGGCTCGCTCCAGGCGGGCGGTTACAGCGGCCAGCAGGGCCTGCCCACCGGGCCGTGGGCCGACAAGCGCACCACCGTCCACTTCACCGGCGACACCTCCTCCACCTGGGGCACCCTGAAGGCCGAGGTCGGCTACACGCCCGGTGAGGCGGCCGCCACCGGCATGTCGGCGATCAGCCATGACATCGGCGGCCACAACGACACGACGAACCTGACCGGTTCGGAGACCTACACCGCCGACGGCACGACCCGCACCACGCGCAAGCTTCCCGACGACATGTACGCCCGCTGGGTCCAGCTCGGCACCTTCCAGCCCATCGACCGCCTGCACAGCAACCACAGCGACCGCCTGCCCTGGCAGTACGGCACGGCGGCCCGCGCCTCCGCCGACAAGTTCCTCAACCTCCGCGAGAACCTGGTGCCTTACACCTACTCCCTCGCGCAGCAGGCCAACACGACCGGTGTCCCGGTCACCCGCCCGATGTACCTGCAATACCCCAACGAGCCGCAGGCGTACGCCACTTCGGGCAGCGAGTACTTCTACGGACCCGACATGCTCGTCGCGCCGGTCACCACGCCCGGCACCACGACGACGACCTCGGTGTGGTTCCCGCCCGGCAGCCAGTGGACCGACTACTTCACCGGGCAGACCTACGCCGGCGGCACCACCCAGAACATCACCGACGGCCTCGACACCATGCCGGTGTTCGTCCGCGCGGGCGCCGTCATCCCGACCCGCTCGAACGACGTCACCAGCAACGACAAGGCCCCGCTGACCAAGGTCACGCTCACCGTCGCGGCGGGCGCCTCCGGCTCCTCCACCCTCTACGAGGACGACGGGACCGCCCGCACCGGGCGCGGCCACAGCGCCGTCACGAAGATCCGGTACCGGGAGAACGGCACCCGCCACACGGTGACGATCACCCCTCCGACCGGAACCTTCCACGGCCAGGTGAAGACGCGACAGTGGACCGTCTCCCTCCTCGGCGTCACCGCCCCGAGCACCGTCCGAGTGGGAGGGTCCCAACTCCCTTCCCACGCCTACCACTTCGACAGTACGACCCGCACGTTGACCGTCACGCTCCCGGCGCGGAGCGCGCACACGCCGATCACCGTGACGTGCGGTTGACCGGCTCCAGCAAGTCCCCATGACCCGGCACGACGTCGAACCCCGGCGAGTTCCTCTCGCCGGGGTTCAGCTCATCCCCGAAGCCGAAATGCCCGCGCCGGGAAGAACGCTCGGCCGGTCCCGGTCTCCGGGCTCGATCGACGCCAGGCGCTTGAGCCGCGTCGGAGTCAGTCGTCGGTACGCGGCCGGACCGACCGGACCGAGCCAATGGGCGGCACGGACGCGCGGGTTGACGTTGAGGTCCAGGTCGCCGAGCACCTCGTCGGCGTTGTGCATGGAGAGCGGAATGATCTTGGTGCCGCGGCAGTGGTGGGCGTCGGTGGCGATCCACAGGGCGGCGATCTCGGCGTTGAGCGGGCTGAACAAGGAGGAGTTGTAGCCGTTGAAGTACAGGCCGGGGATCCCGAGGGGCAGGATCTGGCGGTAGAGCTTGACGTTCCGCTCCCTGATGGGAGGAGATTCTTATGGCTCGCGCCGTGAGGCTTCCTGTTTCATCGCCGACTGCCCGCCCGGAGAACTCCGCTGAGGTCTTACACCAGCTCCGCAGGCTGTAACCGCCCGTCCGGCGGCCAGCAGGTTCTTCGCTGCGTTCACGTCCCGGTCGTGGACCGTGCCGCAGTCGCATGTCCGGGTACGGACGTGCAACGGCATCTTCTCCTGGAGGGTGCCGCAGGTGGAGCACAGCCTGGAGGAGGGGAAGAAGCGGTCCACGACCACGACTGCCCGCCCGTACCACGCTGCCTTGTACTCCAAGAGGCTCCGGAACTCGTGCCATGCGGCGTCGCTGATGGCACCGGCGAGGGAGTGGTTCTTGACCATGTTGCGTACGGTCAGGTCCTCGATCACGAGCGTTTGGTTTTCACGCACGAGCCGAGTGGTGAGCTGGCGGAGCAGGTCGTGTCGCCGGTCGGCGATGCGGGCGTGCACCCTGGCGACCTCGCGCCGGGCCTTTGCCGGGTTCGCCGAGCCCTTCGCCTTCTTCGCCAGGTTCCGCTGGGCCCTGGCCAGCCGTACGCGGTCCTTTCGCTCGTGGCGGGGGTTGGCGATCTTCTCACCTGTCGAGAGGGTCAGGAGGTGGTTGAGGCCGACGTCGATGCCCACCGCGTTGCCGCTGGCGGGCAGAGGCCTGACGGACGGATCGTCGCACAGCGGCGAGACGAACCAGCGTCCCGCGCTGTCCTGGGAGACGGTCACCGTCGAAGGGCTCACGCCTTGAGGCAGAGGCCTGGACCACACGATGTCCAGCGGAGCGGACATCTTCGCCAGAGTCGGCCGGCCGTCACGGAAGCGGAAGCCGGAGGTGGTGTACTCGGCGGACTTCCGCGACTCCTTCCGCGACTTGCAGTGCGGGTACTTGGCCCGCTTGGCGAAGAAGCCGGTGAACGCGGTCCGCGAGTGCCGAAGGCACTGCTGGAGCGGAACCGACGACACCTCGGAGAGGAAGGCCAGCTCCTCGGTCGGATAGAAGCGGTACTTGAACGCCCGCTTCACATGAATCGCGGTCATTCTCACCAACTGGCAAGGCTGCGGCTTAACGCCCAACTCTCGGTCACGGCAGGAGGTTTCACCCTGCTCTGCCCCGCAGGCGTCCGTCTCCTCTCTGGTGAGAGGCATGGTCGTCGCGCGCACCGAGGGCGACCGGGTCGTGCGGGCGAACTTCTGTCTGGATCCGGTCGAGCAGGAAGGTGCCGGAACTGCCCGCCGGTCAGCGGAAGATGGAGGAATCACGCTCCGAAAATCCGTGCCCGCGTCCGTACTCCTCAGCGACTGCCGAGCCGTTCCGCCCTGCGCAACCGCCCGTTTCCGAAGGCCGCCGGGACCCCGCCGAATCGATACACCCGCCACAGCACTTCACCCTGTCGACCACCGCAACCGTCCGATCGAATAGTTGCCAACTCCGATCACTTATGACCGTTTCCGATGAGAGGGTTTAGCCCCTCCTCCGGGCCGTGCAGGATGGGAGCGTGTTAGGCAACCTCCCAGTGATGACGACCAGCTTTGTCGGCCGCGACAGCGAACTCGACACAGTCAGAGCGGCGTTGGCGCAGCAGCGATGCGTCACGCTCACCGGTGGTGGCGGAGTCGGGAAGAGCCGACTGGCGCTGCGCGTCGCGGAGCAGATCCGGGGGCAGTACGCCGACGGGGTCTGGTGGGTCGACCTGTCCAACCTCTACGACGACAGGTTGTTCACCGCGACGGTCTGCGACGCGGTCGACCTCCTCGACCACAATCCGCGCGCCCCGGTCGAGGCGTTGTGCGAGTGGCTGACCGGTCGGCAGATCCTGCTCGTCTTCGACTGCTGCGAACGCGTGTTGGCCTCCTGTCTGCTGCTGATGAGCGAACTCCTCGCCGCAGCACCGCAGTTGACCATCCTCGCCACCAGCAGACAGGCCATCGGGGTCCGGATCGAGCACCGTATCGAGGTGGCTCCGCTCTCCATGGACGACGGTGACGACGGCGGAAACGGCGACGCCGTACGTCTGTTCCGCGAGCGTTGTGCCACGACCGCGCCCGCGCTGTCCCTGGACACCCCCGGCTCGGCCGAAGCCGTCTCCGCCATCTGCCACCGCCTGGAGGGAATCCCCCTCGCCGTCGAACTCGCCTGCGCGCGGCTGCGGGAGAGCAGCCTCACGGAGATCGCCGAGCGTCTCGGTTCACGGCTGGACACGCTCGTGGACGAGACGGTGTGGCCCAGACGGCATCGGGCGCTTCGTACGGCGATCGGCTGGAGCCATGAGCTGTGCTCCCCGCTGGAGCGGTTGCTGTGGGCCAGGCTGTCCGTCTTCCGCGGTCCCCTGGACCTGGCCGACGCGCAGTCCGTCTGCGCGGGCGGTCCGCTCATCGCCGACGACATCCCGTGGCTGATGGAGCGGCTGGTCGACCAGTCGGTTCTCCAACAGGTGGGCGAGCGTTACCGGATGCTCGACACGCTGTGCGAGTACGGCGCCATGTGGCTCGCGGAACTCGGTGAGGAGGGCGCCCTCGCCCGGCTCCACGCCGAGCACTTCGCCGCCATGCTGGCCGAGGCGGAGGCCGGTTGGCTCAGTGACCGGCAGGTCGCCTGGTACGCGCGGATCTCGGCGACCCACGCCGACGTACGCGCCGCACTGGACCACCTCATCGAGGCGGATCCCGACGCCGCGGTCGAGATGGCCGGACGGACGGGCCTGTTCTGGCCCTGTTGCGGGCACCTCCACGAATCCCGCGACTATCTCGAACGTGTCCTGGCCCTCGACACCCCCAAGGGCCCGTCCCGCACCCGCGCGCTCTGGGCCCTGGGGATCACGCTCACCCTCCAGGGCGACCACCCGACCGCCCTGCGTATCGGGGAGGAGTGCACAGAGGCGGCGTGCGAGGACGACACCCCGCAGTCCGAGCTCTTCGCCGCCCACACCCTCGGCCTGACCCACCTCATGGCCGGCCGTCCCGAGCTCGCGTACGACGTGTGCGACCAGGCGCTGATCGGCCACGGCACATCGCCGCCGTCGGGCGCGCCGCAGCTGTGCTGCATGGTGATCCGGACCTTCGCCCACTCCGCGCTGGGCCGACTGACCGAGGCCTACGAGGCGGCCATCGCCCTGCGCCGGCTCAGCGTCCGGTACGGCGAGCACTGGGCCCGGTCGTACGCGTTCCACCAACTCGCCTTCATAGACCTCCTCCAGGGCCGCGCGCACGACGCCGAACTCCATGCCCGGGCCATGCTCACCAGCAAACACAACCTCAACGACAACCTCGGCATCGCCCTCGCGCTCGACCTCCTCACCGGGGCGAACGCGGTCCAGGGCAACGGCATCGCGGCCGCGCGCACCTCCGGTACGGGGAACACGTTCTGGCGCATGCTCGGCCACCCGAACCACGGCACCCCGGAACTCTCCGAGGTCCGCGACCTGTGGGAGTCGCAGGCCCGCGAGTCGGTCGGCGACGACGCCTACGACAAGGCCTTCACCAACGCCCTGAACGACGACGCGGAAGAGGGCCTCGCGCTGGTGATGCAGGGTCCGCTTTCCTCCTGACCGTTGTCCTGTGCCAGTGGTCAGGGGGAGTTCTCAAGGGGCCCGTCTGCCTGGCCCCCGGGCGGCACGGAGGAGGACCTGAAGGCCTCGGCGATCGCCGCATACTGGGCTGCGAGGTTGAGTTCGGGCCCGCCAAGAGTGTCCGCTGCCTTGACCTGCGCCTCGTAGAGGAAGAACCTGGCTCGCTCCAGGCAGAAGGCGCGGACCTGTGCGTCACTCATGGTGAGGACGTCGGCGCCCTTGTAGCGGAACACACCGATGACGTCCTCGGTCTGGGGCAGATCGGCGGCCTCTTTCGGCTGTCGCGATCGCTCCCAAGGCCGTTTGTCCTGTGCCATGCGGACCCCCTTCCGCAGAACATGATGGCAGGGCGGAAACGGCCTCGGGAGTTGCGGCCCCCTTCCTCGGGCCGCCCGTGATCCGGTGCGCCGGCCGCACTCAGCCTGTGCGCGAAGGATCGAATGCGGGTCAGACGTAGCAGCGCGAGCGGGTGCCGATACGGATGCCGGTCACGTTGCCGTAGCCCTGGATGCGCAGAGAGGCCTGGCGCCCCGGTTCGACACAGCTGGTGTAGCCACTGCTGTAGAGGAAGTACGCGACACCGTGGTGCCGGGCGTTGTAGGCGTACCTGACGTCGGTACGACTGAAGGTCTGCCAGTAGCCTGTGACGTCTTTGTAGGCGCCCACCATGACCTCGTGGCGTTCGTACAAACAGACGTACGGTTGCCTGCATCCACTGAGCGATGACGATGAGGCCTGAGCTGCCGGTCCGGCAACCAGACCCGCCCCGATGAGCAGAGTGGCCGACGCGCACAGCACGGCGAACCGTTGCGCGAGACGATGACGCATGTCCTTCTCCCCCTCTTTGAACGGACGACGAGCACATCAGTGACCGGTCGCCAACAGGAGGGCGTGTGGAGGTGGTTCGGAGGTGTGCGCACGGGGTGCGGCCGCCCCTGCGCCCTTCTGCACGCCCGTACCGTGCTGAAGGTGTTGACGGTTCGTCATGCCTGCGACTGGTCCGTCGCCAGCAGCAGGGCGAGAGCGCCGAGGGCGGATCCCGTGACGTACCGCTGTACCCGCAGCCAGGCGGGCCGCGCGGCGAGGAAATCCGACAGGGTCCCCGCGGCCATGATGATGACCAGGTTCGCGCACACGCTCACGGCGACCTGGATGCCACCGAAGGCGAAGCCCTGGAGGAGGACGTGGCCCGCCCGGGTGTCCACGAACTGCGGGATCAGCGAGAGGTACAGCAGGGCGATCTTGGGGTTGAGGAGGTTCGTGACCAGCCCCATGGCGAAGAGGCGGCGGGTGGAGGTGTCCGCCATCTCGCGCGGAGCGAAGACGGACGCCCCGTCCGACCTGAAGGCCTGCCAGGCGAGCCAGCCCAGATAGGCGGCGCCCACGATCTTGAAGGACGTGTACAGCACGGGGACGGTTCGCAGCACGGCCATCAGGCCGAGGTTCGTCACCACCACGAAGACCAGGGCGCCGACCGCGACCCCGCCCAACGACACCACCCCGGCGCGACGGCCCTGAGCGATGCTCCGCGAGACCATGTACATCATGTTCGGCCCGGGAGTGACCACGACGCCGAGGGATATCGCGGCCACGCTGATCCCGTTGTCCAGGTTCACCGTCGGTGCTCCGCGCCGGCGTCGGAAGGCCGTGTCCCACCCCGGCGAACGGGCTTCCAGACGAGTTTCCCGGAGTCCCGCACGACCGCGTTGCCGGTGATGCGAGCGGCCGTCGAGGGAAAGTCCTCGCGGTGGTGCGCCCCGCGCGACTCCTCGCGGAGCAGCGCGGACTCGACGATCAGCCGGGAGGCCAGCAGGAGGTTCTCCAGGTCGAGACACGTCTGTACCTGGCCCGCGGCCCGCGGCCCGGAGGCGATGTCCAGCCTCTCCCGGCGCTCGTCCAGCGCCGCGATCGTCTCCGTCATCGCCAGGAGGTCGCGGGCCGTACGGATCGGGCCGGCCTTCAAGTACATGTTACGCCGCAGGAGTTGAAGCAGGGCCTCGGGGCACGCGCCGCTCGGGGAGACGTCCATACGGTAGGGCCCGGTGACCCGGATGCGCTCTTCCGTCAGTGCCGTACCGGCGCTGCGGGCCGCCGCGTGCCGACCGGCGATCCGGCCGAAGACGAGGGCCTCCGACAGGCCGTTCCCGCCGAGGCGGTTGGCACCGTGGACGCCGCCCGCGGTCTCGCCCGCGGCGTACAGGCCGGGGATCGTGGTGCGGGCCGTGCTGTCGGTCCGGAGTCCGCCCATCAGGAAATGGGCGGTGGGGCGGACGGCGAGTACCGACGCGTCCGCCGAGCCGAATCCCGGCCTGATCAGGCGGAGACGTTCGTACAGGGCCGGATAGCGCTCCGGTATCAGATGCGCGCAGGCACCGAGATCGAGCTGGACCGTGCCGTCCGGGAAACCGCGCCCCTCCACGATCTCGCGGTAGGCACCGCGCGACACCTTGTCCCGGGTAGCCTGTTCACCCAGGGGGTCGTACCGCAGCATGAACCGCTCTCCGTCACGGTTGAGCAGGGTCGCCCCGTCGAACCGTACGGCTTCCTCGACCGGCATTCCGTCGTACGTCGGTACGTCCGACGCGAGCCCGGTGGGATGGAACTGGACGTATTCCATGTCGATGGCCTCGGCGCCGGCCCGCAGCCCGAGAGCGAGACCGTCGCAGGTCTTGTCCGTCGAGGCGGCCGACGGTGCGTACATCGAGGTGCCGCCGCCGTCCGCGAGGATCAGCGCGTCCGCGGCGATCTCCAGGATTTCGAGGCTCTCGACGGACAGCACCTGCAGTCCGCGTACGGCTCCGTCGGCGTCGAGCAGGATGTCCGTGGCCCGCAGTCCGGAATGGACCTCGACGTGGCCTTCCTGGACGAGCCCCGCCAGTCGTTCGCCGAGCACACGCTGGATGTGGAAGCCGAGCCGGTCCTCCAGGTGGACGGCACGGGGCGCGCCGTTGCCGCCGAACGGGCGGGTGGCGAATCGGCCGTCCCTGCTCTTCTCGAATCGCAGCCCGAGGCCTTCCAGCCATTCCACCAGGCCCAACGCGCCCTCGCACAGCGTCCGTACGATGTCCTCGTCGCCCGCGTACGCGCCACCCGCGAGGGTGTCCGCGATGTGGGCCGCGACGCTGTCGTCCGGGGCGACGGCCGCGTTGAAGGCGTGGGTCTTCCAGGTGCAGCCGCCGGCCGAGGCCCAGCGGTGCCGGGAGTGCTCGTAGAGGGCCTTCGTGACGAGGACGACGTGTGCGCCCTCGGCTGCGGCCTCGACGGCGGCGGCCAGGCCCGCGCCACCGGCGCCGACGATGATCACACGCGGGGTCGAGGCTGCGGGTACGGACGTCGTCCGAGCCGTATTCACGGTCGTGTTCGCGGTCATGTTCCCTGCCTTCACCGGTGTCGTCGCCCTCGTGAGCCCGTCGCTCGTGTCAGAGCTGGGCGCAGATCTCGTCGAGCAGTCGTCGCTCGGCCGCCTCGTCGTCGTCGACTCCGCCGAGCATGTAGCCGCCGAACTTCATGTGTCCGCGCTCGCGGCCGAGGGCGATCACGCCCCGGCCGACGTCGGCGATGGCGGCTTCCACGTCCGCGAGTTCGACCTCGGTGTTCTCGTGGACGTACAACTCGGTGAGGCGCCGGGCCGGAATGATCTCGCCGTGCGCGGCGCGTACTTCGGGGTGGGTGCGGAAGCTTTCCCAGTACATGCGCGAGCCCGGGATGACACCGGGTGCGGCGACCGAGACCGTGGTGATGGTGTCCCGATAGGTCTCCGCGAGGGAGAGCCAGGAGTCGACCTCTTCGTGGAGTTGCTTCCGGGTGGTACCGGGCAGTCCGAGGATTCCCGAGGCGTAGATCTTGTAGTCCAGTTCCTGAGCCAGTTCGAGTGCCTCGTAGACCCGGTCGGGTCCTTTGTTGATGCCCTTGGAGTCGCCCTTGAGGAGTTTGGGGTCGAAGGCCTCCAGGCCGACGTTCCAGGTGCGGACGAAGCCCTGGCACAGCTTGGCCGACTGGAGGAACTCGAAGACCAGGCCGTAGGCGAGGAGGAACCGGTGGTCGCGGAGTACCGGTGAGGCGGCGCAGCGTTCGGCGAGTTCGTCGAGGTAGCCGATGTCGCCGGACCACTGTGCGCGGGAGAAGCCGAGGGTGGAGTCACCGGCGGCGTAGACATTGGCGCCGAGGCCGCCGACCGCCTTTTCGAGTGCGGGAACGATCGTGTCCATCCGGGCGAATTTCGGGGTGAGCCCCTGGATCGAGCAGTGTTTGCACCGGCGTCCCGGGCGCGTTCCCCAGGTACAACCGGCGTCCAGAGGCAGAGTGACCATGCGCTTCAGGTCGTAGTGGTGCGCGTACCAGACGTCGAACGCCTTGTCGTAGTACCGCTCCAGTTGGTCTTCGATGAGTGTGTAGTCGGGGAGCATGCGGCGGTCGAGTGGATAGGTGGGAGCGGGCTGGTTGATGACCCCGAGGTGTTCGCGATAGGCGAGGGAAGGGACGCGTTTCAGGTCGAGTTGGCCGCGTAAGGCGTACAGGAGGCCGAGCATGGTGAAGGGGCCGTTGTTGCCGGTGCTGACGAAATCGACGAGCCGGTGGCCGTAGTGTCCGGTGAGTATTTCGCGGTGGAGGATTCCCGCGTGGTCGTTGCCGAACACGACGACCGCGTCCGGGTTCACGCGCTTGATCTCCGCGGCCACGATGAAAGCCCACAGTGCGGTGGCGGTGTAGACGGTGAACGCGGCCACGTCCGGGGGATCCGCGGCGATGGCGGCGCGTACGTCGTCCCACGGCACATGGCTCAAGTCGAGGTATTTCCAGGAGAGTTCGGGGAGGTACCGCTCCTGGTAGGTGATCATCTCGACCAGACCGGAGTGCGGGTAGACCGTCCCCTCGTTCCGGTACCGCTCCTGGCCGTCGACGCCGTCCACGAGGGCACCGCCGCCGGAGTGGCCGCCGCGGTGGGCGGAGGTGAGCGGCAGGGCGAAGTACCAGACGGACAGGGTGGCCGAGTCGGAGCGAGCACCCGAACCGGGGTCGGGGCCGGTACCGCCCGGCGGCGGGAACTCCCACTGGAACCGACCGTCGACGCCGACGACTTCCTCCACCGGCTCCAAGCCCATCTCCACGACGTCTCCCACCACAGTCGGCACCAGGAGCGCCCCAGCGTCATCGCCCCCTGGCGCCCCTGTCACGCCCGGTTCCACTGAGCGGACCGGCCGCCGCGGGGTTTTCCCGCCCGCGCATCGGGCCCGCCACCGGTACCTTCGACAGCGGGGAACGGCACCGCTCGTGAATGCCCGAGGCCCTCAACTCCCGTTGCCGATCGTGCCCTTGTGGGTTTCCGGCCGGCGTGAGGCGCCGTGACGTCAGTTGTTCTCGCAGGCCTTGGCCTTGAACTCCGCCACGGGGACGGTGACAGCGGATTCGTCGCCGTTGTCCGAGACGTCGTCGTAGCGGACCGTTCCTGGCGTGAGCCGGTCTCTGTCGGTCACAGTGAAGGAGACGTTGCCCGATGACCATGAGTTGTCCTCGGTCCAGCCGTAGAGGTCATAGGTGGTCTTGGCGGTGAGCGGTTCGAGAGGTCTGGTCGCGGTCCAGCCGGCGGAGGGAGAGTCGAGCGTCCAGGTGGCGAGACCGGCCGTGAGGGAGCGGTCGGCGGTCCACGAACCGACCGTCACCTCTTTGTCGGCGTCGCTGCTGTCCACGTAGAGGGTCGCGCCGTCGATGTGATGCCCGCAGACCATCATGATGCCGAGCAGATGGCCGTCGTCGGTCACGGAGATACCGGCGACGGCATCGACGGGCACCGTGCACCCGGAGGTCGCGGCCAGGGCCACTCCGATCGCGAAGGCGCTGCCGAAGCGCCGGAACACCGGCCATGAGAAATTCCACCGCACAAGGCCCCCTCGGATCTGCCCCATCGTCACACGACAGGAAGGTCGCCCGGGCTCACCAAGCCGCTCCGGTAGGCGAGGACGACCAGTTGGGCGCGGTCGCGGGCGCCCAGTTTCATCATCGCCCGGTTGATGTGGGTCTTGGCGGTCAGGGGAGAGACGTACAACCGCTCCCCTATCTCGTCGTTGGAGAGCCCGGCGGCGACCAGGGCCATGATCTCGCGCTCCCGCTCGGTGAGTGCGTCGAGCTGGACCGGGCTGGGCAGTGGGCCCGGGTTCGGCTGGGAGAGGAAGCGGGCGATGAGGCCGCGGGTGGCCTTGGGCGACAGCAGGGCCTCCCCTCGGGCGACGACCCGCACGGCTTCCTGGAGGTCGGCCGGTTCGACGCTCTTGCTGAGGAATCCGCTCGCGCCGGCGTGCAGCGCGCGCAGGACGTTCTCGTCGAGTTCGAAGGTGGTGAGGATCAACACCCGTACCCCGGCGAGGTCTTCGTCGGCGGTGATCAGCCGGGTCGCCTCGATGCCGTCGAGGTCCGGCATCCGGATGTCCATGAGGATCACGTCGGCGCGGGTGCTGCCGGCGAGTTCGACCGCCTCGCGACCGGTCGTCGCCTCGCCCACGACCTCCAGGTCCGGCGCGCCGTCGACGAGGACCCGGAAGCCGGCCCGGATGAGTGTCTGGTCGTCGGCGAGCAGCACTCTGATCGTCACGTGGGGGTGTCCTGTCGGTCGAGTGCGGCGGGAAGGAAGGCGTCGACGGTGAACCGGCCGTCGTCGCGCCCGGTGCGGACGCGCCCGCCGACCGAACTGACCCGCTCGCGCAGGCCGATGAGGCCGTGGCCGCAGCCGTCGGCGTCCGGTACCGGGCGGCCGGCGGCGTTCTCGACCGTGATGCCGAGACCGGCCGGGGTGTAGTCGAGCCGCAGCCGGGCCGCCGGTTCGCTGCCGTGTTTGTGGGCGTTGGTGAGGGATTCCTGGACGATGCGGTAGGCGGCGAGGTCGACCGCGGAGGGCAGGGGGCGGGCCTCGCCCTCCTGCCGGTGTTCCACCCGCAGTCCGACCGCGGCCAGCGAGTCCAGCATCGCCGCCAGCCGGCTCAGCCCCGGCGGAGGCTCGGTCGTGGAGGCGTGCTCGGCGTCCTGCTCCTCGGAGCGCAACACGTCCAGCACGGTGGAGAGTTCGGCGAGTACGGTGCGCGTGGCCTGCCGCACGTGGGCCAGTGCCTCCTCTGCGGCGTCGGGCTGCTCGCGCAGCAGATGGGCGGCGACGCCGACCTGCACGTTGATGACGGCGATGTGGTGGGCGACGACGTCGTGCAGGTCACGGGCGATGCGCAGCCGCTCCTCCACGACCCGGCGGCGGGCCTCCTCGTCGCGGCTGTGCTCGGCCTGCCGGGCCCGTACCTCGACGGCGTCCAGGTTGGCCAGGCGGATGCGGGTGGCGTCGCCGACGACGACGGCCAGGACGCCCCACACGGCGATCGCGGCGTTCTGCGGATCGGTCCAGGACCGGCCGGCGCCGATGACGACGGCGACGTACACGGTCACGATGGTGACGGCGCCCGTCACCGCGGCGGTCCTCCGGTCGGTCCGGGAGGCGACGGTGTACGTGCAGATCACGTTCGCGGCGAGCAACGGACCGACGAGGGCGGCGTGCAGATTGAACGCCGCGCTCACCAATGTGACCGCCCCGAAGACCGGCAGCGGCCACCTGCGCCGGGCGGCGATCAGCGCGAACGCCGTCGCACCGGAGGCCAGATCCTCCGCGCGCAGCGGGCGCCCGGCGCGGACCGCGAGCAGGATCACGGTGACGACCAGGAGGCCCAAGGCCACATCGGCGGCCTGCGGGTGGGACGTGACGCGGCCTCGGAAGCGGGACAACCGGTAGTCAGCCATGGGCCGCACGCTATCGGAGGGCCGGCCACGGCCACGTCGTCCAGGCACGGTACGGGCCCCGGTGCCCGTGTACCGCGTCCGCAGTACGCCGGATCCACCGCGTCCGGACGACGTGGACGACGGACCGTGTCCCCCATCGTCTGCGCCATGACCGAACTACCTGGACCCGAGCGCCGACGCTTTCTCCGCACCATGGCCGCGCTCACCGGCGCCGTGGCACTGGGGACGACCGCCGGGTGCAAGTCGCCGGGATCGGACGCGGCCACTGCCGGCACGACAGGCGCCGAATTCGGCGGCCGAACGCTCACCTCCGCCGCCGCGTTACCGAAACCGTTCACCACGCCGCTGCCGGTCCCCCCGGTGAAACGGCCCTCGCGGAGCACCGCGGACACGGACTTCTACGACCTCACAGCGCGGGAGGCGAGCGTGGAGATCCTGCCCGGTCCGCGCACGACGATCATGGGCTACGACGGGATCTTCCCGGGGCCGACGATCGCGGCGCGCCGCGGACGCGGGACCGTGCTGCGCTACCGCAACCAGCTCGCCGTACCGACCGTCGTGCACCTGCACGGCGGGCACACCCCGCCGGAGAGCGACGGTTTCCCGACCGACCTCGTGCTGCCCGTCACCGGCGGTGCGGCCTTCGCGGCACAGGCCGTCGGCGGTACCGCCAGTACCGGCACCCGCGACTACACCTATCCGCTCGACCAGCGGGCCGCGACGCTCTGGTACCACGACCACCGGATGGGCTTCACCGGTCCCCAGGTCTGGCGCGGGCTGGCCGGGTTCATGCTGGTGAGCGACGACGAGGAGGAGGCCCTGCCGCTGCCGCGCGGGGACCGGGACATCCCGTTGATGATCGCGGACCGCGCCTTCGACGCGGACGGCGCGTTCCGATACCCCGCCATGGATCCGGACCTGAAGAGCATGCCCGGTGTCGACGCCGACCACATGGCGGGCGCGGCCGGTGACGTGATCCTCGTGAACGGGGCGCCCTGGCCGGAGTTGGAGGTCGACGCGGTCCGCCACCGGTTCCGCCTCCTCAACGCCTCCAACGCCCGCCGCTACGAACTCGCCCTCGACCCGGTACCCCCGGGCGGCCCGTCGTTCACTCAAATAGGCTCGGACCAGGGGCTGTTGGCGGCACCGGTCCGGCACAACACCCTCCCGATCGCACCGGCCGAACGGTTCGACGTGATCGTCGACTTCTCCCGCTACCCGGTCGGCACCCGGGTGACGCTCACCAACAGGGCGGGCAGCGGCGGCACTTCACGGGTCATGCGGTTCGTCGTCGCGCGCAAGGCGACGGACGACAGCCGGATCCCGGCCCAACTCTCCACCGTCGAGGCCCTGTCGACGAAGTCCGCGACGACCCGGCCGTGGATGTTCCGCAAGGGCAAGGTCGCCACCATGGGCACGGACGCGGCGGGTTGGGTCGTCAACGGCCGCGCGTTCGACCCTCGTCGCGTCGACGCGTCCCCCCGCCTCGGGGAGGTGGAGATCTGGCGCCTGGCCACCGACGCCTACCACCCCGTGCACATCCACCTCTCGCCCTTCCAGGTGCTCTCCCGCAACGGCGGACCGCTCGGTCCCGGCGACCACGGGTGGAAGGACACCATCGATCTCCGGCCCAAGCAGTACGCCGACGTCGCGATCCGCTTCGACGACCACGCCGGCCGCTACCTCCTGCACTGCCACAACCTCGAACACGAGGACATGGCGATGATGGCCACTTTCCAGACCACCCGCTGAACCGCCCACCGAGCGAACCGCCGACAAGAAACCAGAGGAGCAACTCGTGTCCACAGGCGCGCACTTCGTCCTGCGCCACCGCTGGTGGGTGATCGCGTTCTGGCTGGTCGTCCTGCTGGCCGGCGGCACCGCGGCCGGCCATCTGCAGTCCCGGCTCTCGTCGGACTTCTCACTGCCCGGCCAGGAGGGCTCCGAGACCCAGGCCCAACTCGCCCGCTCCTACGGCGTGTCCGCCGACCTGGGCTACCTGCCGGTGCTCACCGCACCCGCCGGACGCCCCATCGACCGCGCGGACGTCACCGCCGTGGCGAACCGCCTCCGCACGATCCCCGGCGTCCGCGTCCTCGACTACGGCACCACCGGCGACCCCGGCTTCCTCACCGAGGGCGGCCACAGCACCTTCCTGCTGGTCTACGGCCCTCAACCGGCCGGTTTCGCCGACCCGTTGGCGCCGACGGTGGACCGTACCGTCAAGGCGGCCGCACGACAGCAGGGCCTCACCGCCGAGGTCACCGGATACAACCAGCTCTCGGCCGGCAGTGACGCCGGGGACGACGGCGGGCTCAGCGTGCTGGGCGAGACACTGATCGGCGCGCTGGGTGCGCTGCTCGTCCTCGCCTTCGTGTTCGCGTCGTTCCTCGCCCTGGTGCCGCTGCTGATCGCGGGTGTGTCGATCCTGGCGACGTTCCTGGTCGTCCTCGGTCTGACCACGTTCACCGACGTCTCGTTCGTCGTGCAGTTCCTGATCGCGCTGGTCGGGCTGGGCATCGCGATCGACTACTCGCTGCTGGTGGTCTCCCGCTGGCGCGAGGAGCGGGCCCGCGGCCGGTCGAACGACGAGGCCGTGATCACCGCGGTGACGACCGCCGGGCACGCGGTGCTCGCCTCCGGGATCACCGTCGCGATCAGCCTGGTCGCGCTCGTCGTGGTCGACGTGCCGCTCATCCGCAGCATGGGGTTCGGCGGCATGGTGATCCCGGTGATCAGCACTCTGGTCGTCCTCACCCTGCTTCCGGCCCTGTTGAGCCTGGTCGGTCCGCGGGTCGACCGGCCGAGGATCCGCAAGGAGGCACATGTCTCCCGGGCCTGGTCGGCCTGGGCGCGCGGTGTCGTCCGCCATCGCTGGGCCGCCGCCGCTGCGGCCACCGCGGGGCTCGCGCTGGCGATCGTCCCGGTGTTCGGCCTGCAGATCGGCCAGGCCGGTTCCGACTCCCTGGCCCACAGCGGCGTCGCCCACGACACGCTGGCCGCGCTCGGCGGCGGCGGGGTGGGCAGCGGGGTACTGACACCGATGCCGTTGCTGGTCCGGTCCGGTGCGGACGCGTCCACCGTGGCGGCTGCGGCGCGGCGGGTACCGGGCATCCGGATGGCGGTCGTGGCCCCGCCCGGACGGGACGGCGTCACGGAGGTCGTCGTCGTACCCACCCGCGAGACGGTGGACAACACCAGTGTGGCGGTGGTGAGTTCGGTCCGGAACGCGACGAAGGACCTGCCCGGGTATGTCGGCGTGACGGGCCGGGGTGCCATCGTCCTCGACTACCAGCGGGCGGTCTTCGACGACTTCCCGTACGTCCTGGGTCTGATCGCGCTGGTCACCTTCGTGCTGCTGGTCCGCACGTTCCGTTCGCTGCTGCTGCCGCTCAAGGCGGTGCTGCTGAACCTGGTCAGCGTGGCCGCGGTGTTCGGGATGATCACCTGGTTCTGGCAGGACGGACACGGCTCGAACGCGGTGTTCGGGATCGCGGCGACCGGTGCGCTGACGTTCTGGCTGCCGGTCCTGATCTTCGCGTTCCTGTTCGGACTGTCCATGGACTACGAGGTGTTCATCCTGGCCCGGATGCGCGAGGAGTACGACCGCACCGGTTCCACCGCGTACGCCGTGGAGCACGGTCTGGGCCGCACCGGGCGGCTGGTCACGTCGGCCGCGCTGATCCTGTTCTTCGCCTTCGCCGCGCTGGCGTCCGCCCCGGGCACCGACATCAAGGTCCTCGCCACCGCGCTCGGCGCCGGCATCCTGCTGGACGCCACCGTCGTACGGGCACTGCTGGTGCCCGCGATGGTCTCGCTGTTCGGCAAGTACAACTGGTGGCTGCCCGCCGGGATCGCCCGGCTGCTGCGCGTCGAGCCGTCACCGCTGGTCCCCGACGCCGTCCTTCCCGCCGGACACGAGGCCGACCCGCACCCGCCGACCCAGCCCACGGCCGACCGCGAACCTCTCGTCCCCAAGGCGCGTCCGTGACCCGAGCGGCGTGCTGTACACGACACGCACGACCGGTCAGCCGAGAGACGCGAGGTACTCCTGAGCCCGCGCGAGCGGCCACACCTCGCCGATCTTGTGCTTGATGTCGAAGAGGTTCGCCGCGTGGATGTCCGGGTCACGGTCGCCCACGGCCTCCTCGACCACGATCGGTACGAATCCGTGCTGCATCGCGTCCATGGCGGTGGCCCGGACGCAGCCGCTCGTCGACAGTCCGCCGATGAGCAGGGTGTCGATGCCGTTGGCCGTGAGGTGGGCGGCCAGTTCGGTGCCGAAGAAGGCGCTCGGGCACTGCTTCGTCACGGTCAGCTCGTGCGGCGCCGGGGACAGGCCGTCGATGAAATCGCCGAAGGGGTTGCCCTCCGCGAATACCCCCAGGACCGGCACCTTGCGTAGGAAGAGGCCGCCGTCGCTGCCGTCCGCCCGCAGCAGCACCCGCGTGACGATCACCGGGACACCGGCCCGGCGGGCGTCGGCCAGGAGGAGCCGCATCGCGTCGGCCGCCGGTTCGACACCGGCGTAGAGCGGGCAGTCCGGGTCGATGTAGGCGCGGGCGGGGTCCACCAGGATCAGGGCCGGGGACGTGCCGGGGGTGAGTTGTCCGTCGAACCCGGCACGTTCGTAGTCCTCCTGCGCGGAAGCGGAACCGGTCATGGCGTCGTCCTTCGTGAAGTGGCGGACTCCGGTGGGGTGTTGACGGCCGCTGCCTCAGCGGTACGGGGTGCCCGCAGCGACGTGGGAAAGGCCAGGCAGATCACTCCCCCGACCGCGACGACGCCCGTGAGGACGAACCCCGTGGCGCGGATGTTGGCGACGAAGCGGTCCAACTCGCCGGACGCGAGCACGTTCAGGGTGTTCAGTGTCCCGTCGTACGCGGCCTGGCGGGCCGGTTCGCTCAGCCCGGTCGTCGTGAACGCGAGGGCGAGGGCCGTGCTGAGGAGGTAGCCCACGTTCTGTGTGGTGGAGCGCAGGCCGTTGGCCATGCCGCGTCGGTCGGCCGGTACGCCGAGCATCAGGGCGCTGGTGCTCGGCGTCATGAACAGCCCGGTGCCGGCCCCGACGAGGAAGAGGAACGGGGCCACGGCCAGGAACGGCACGGTCGTCGTCGAGAGCGTCAGCGAGAAGCCCAGCAGTCCGCAGGCCGTGACCGCCATGCCTGTCGTCGTCAGTGTGCGCGGGGTGAAGCGGTCGAAGAGGGAACCGGCGGCGGCCGAGGTGATCAGCGTGCCGGCCGCGACCGGTGTCACCAGCACCCCCGCCTCCAGGGACGTGGCGCCGCCCACCGCCTGCTCGTGCAGGGACGCCAGGAGGACGACGGCGTAGCTGCCGACCGCGTTGGCGAGGACGGCGGCGAGCACGAGGGCGATCGCGCGGGTGCGCAGCAGCGCCACGTCGACCAGGGGGTGCGAGCGCCGCGTCTGCACGGCGACGAAGGCCGTGAACAGCACAACGGTCGCGGCGCCGCAGGCCCACGGCAGCCAGTCGGCGACGGTGGAGGTGACACCGGGGGTCAGGGTGAGGACGAGCGCGGTCAGCATCGCCGTGGACAACAGCGCGCCCGGCAGGTCGAACGGCTCGCGGACCCGGCCGACCCGCGCTCCGGTCGCCGGAACGGCCAGGACCGACGCACCGATCGCGACCAGCCCGATCGGCACGCAGACGACGAACAGCCCACGCCAGCCGAGCAGTTCGGTCGCGGCGCCGCCGACGACCGGTCCGGCGACCTGGGCCGTGGCGGCCACGGTGACGTTCCAGCCGAGGGCCCGGCCCAGCGTCCGTGCGGGGAACACGTCGGTCAGCAGGGCCGTGTTGTTGGTGATCACGGCGGCGGCACCGACGCCCTGCACGACCCGGGCCGCGATCAGGAACCCGGCCGACGGGGAGAGCGCCGCGAGCCCGGTCCCGGCGGTGAAGACCACGAGCCCGGCGAGATACAGGCTGCGGCGTCCGACGATGTCGGCGAGCCGGCCGAAGACGAGGATCAGGGCGGTGGTGACCAGCATGTAGCCGAGCAGGATCCAGTCGGCCTGCCCGGGCTCGGCCCCCAGCTCCCGGGTGATCGTGGGCAGCGCGACGGCGAGACCGCTCATGTTCAGGAACACGGCCACCACCCCCACGGCGGTGGCCGCGAACACCCGCCACGGACCTCGTCCGACGGTCACCACCGCGGGCCCGGGCCGTCCGGAGCGACGGTCACTCGGCGAGGGACCGTGACTTCATCAGCGGCTGGATGCGGGTGCCGAAGTTCTCCAGGCCCACGAGGAAGTCGTCGAAGACGAGCATGATCCCCTTGGTGCCCTCGACCTCCGCGACCTCGTCGAGCATCTTCGCCACGGACTCGTACGACCCGACCAGCGTGCCCATGTTGAGGTTGACCGCGCCCTCGGGCAGCACGATGGTGCGGGCGGTGGAGGTGTCGTCGGCGGTGGTGTCGGTGGCGGATTCGCCGGCCATGTACGCCAGCGCCGCGTGGTCGGCGTTGTCGTGGTAGTCCTGCCACTTCGCCCGGGCCGCCTCGTCGGTCTCGTCGGCGATGATCATGAAGAGGGAGAGCGCGCCGACGTCCCGGCCCGTCCCCTCCGCCGCGTCCACGAGCGAGGCCGTGGTGTCCGACAGGGCAAGGGGGGTGTTGACCCCGCTGCCCAGGATGAAGTTGTACTCGGCGTGCTCGGCGGCGAACCGGATGCCCGTGGGGCTCTGTCCGGCCGCGACGATGTCGATGTGCCCGTCCGCCGGGCGCGGCGAGAGCACGCAGTCGTCCATCTCGTAGAACTCGCCCTTGAAGTTGCTGACGCCCTCGCTCCACAGCTCCTTCATCACGGTGACGTACTCGGCGGCGCGGGCGTAGCGGTTGCCGAAGTGTTCGTCGCCGGGCCACAGGCCCATCTGGGAGTACTCGCCCGGTGCCCAGCCGGTGACGATGTTGATGCCGAAGCGGCCCGGGGCGATCGAGTCGATCGTCGTGGCCATGCGGGCGACGATCGCCGGCGGCAGCACGAGGATCGGGGTGGAGGCGTACAGCTTGATCCGCTCGGTCACGGCGGCCAGGCCCGCCATCAGCGTGAACGACTCCAGGTTGTGGTCCCAGAACTCGGTCTCGCCGCCGAATCCCTTGAGTTTGATCATCGACAGCGCGAAGTCGAGCCCATGCTCCTCGGCCTTCTGCACGATGGCCTTGTTCAGCTCGAAGCTCGGCAGGTACTGGGGTGAACTCTTCGATATGAGCCAACCGTTGTTGCCGATGGGGATGAATACGCCGATGTCCATGCCGCTCCTGTGTGACGGGTGGGCGGGGGTGAGCCTGACGGGGTGACAACGTCCGGACATGATCAAGGGGTTCCATACCCCGTTCACGACGCCCCGTTCCCCCGGATGCCGAGTATTGTCACCCGAGCGAACACGGGTGGTACGCCGGGGCAACTCGGTCTGGAACGCTGCCTGTTGAGAGCCGTGTGCGAGAGCGGGAGTCAAAGGTGGGAGTCCTGCGCAGCACCGCGTTATGTGAGGCGGGAACGGTAAAATTTACGGTATGAACGCACGTCTGGCTCTGCTCGGCACCGTGGACCCCGGCGTCACCGAGAGCGAAGTGTTCCGGCTGGCACTGCAGCACGCCGTGGGCGAGCTGGGCGCGCTCGGTGGGGCGATTCATCTGCGCGGGCCGATGTCCGCGCTGCGGCTGGTGTCGTCGACCGGTCTGCCGCCCGCCCTCACCCGCCCGTGGGAGATCATCGACCAGGAGGGCCCGACGGCCCCGGCCCGGGCCGTGCGCCAGGGCCATGGCGTGTGGGTGCCGGTGCGGCCCGCCACCGCGGGTCAGAAGCTCGCCTGGCCCGGCACCGGGCTGGCCGCCGTACCGGTGTCCGGCGGGGACCGCAGCATCGGCGCGCTCACGGTGCTGATGGGCGAGCAGGGCGGGCCCACCCCCCGACAGTGGGACTTCCTCCGGGATCTGGTCGCCTGGACCGAGGAGCGGATGCGGCAGGCGCCCCCGCCCTCCGGGCCTTCCCGGAGCGAGCCGAGCGGCCACCGTGACCGGCTTCGGCAGGCTCTGAAGGAGGTCAGCGTCGGCTCGTGGGACTGGGACATCCGGGGCGGCGAGCTGATCTGGGACGAGGCGGCCCTGGAGCTCTACGGCACCAGACCCGAGGACTACACCGCCAGGGTCGAGAACTGGATGGCGTGCGTCCACCCCGACGACCTCGCGCCGACGCTGGACGCGGTGGACCGGGCGATCCGCGAGCACGGCGTGTTCGAGGCCGAGTACCGGGTACGGCGCCTGGACGGCACGTACGGCTGGACGCGGGCCCGCGCCAGGGCGACCTACGACGAGCACGGCGAGCCCCTCCGGATGATCGGCGTGGGCTGGGAGAGCAACGAGTCCCGGACCGCCCGGGACGCGCTCAGCCGGGCCCTGCGCCACATGAGCGACGGGTTCCTCGCGGTGGACGACGAGTGGCGGATCACCTTCGCCAACCTGGAGGCGGAGCGCACGCTGGGCCTCTCCGAGGAGGAGCTGTTCGGGCGTCTCCTGTGGGAGCTGCCCACGGTACGGAACGTCCCCGGCCTGGAGGACCGCTGCCGCAGGGCCGCGGCCGAGGAGACGCCCGTCGGCTTCGACGCCCAGCTGGAGGGCACCGGCCGCCGCCACCACCTGCGGCTGGTCCCGGGTCCCGACGGAGTCACCCTCTACCTCACCGATGTCACCGAGAAGCGGCAGCACGAGGAGGAGCGCCGGGCGTCCGAGCTGGCGGTGGCCCGACGCGCGGTCCGGATGGGTGAACTGACGGCCGCCCTCGCCAAGGCGACGACCTCGAAGGACGTGGTGGCCGCGGTGGCCCGCCGGGTACTGCCGCCGTTCGCCGCCGCCGGGCTCCTGGTGCAGGCCGTCGAGGGCGACCGGCTGCACACCGTGGGAGCGGACGGCTACCCGGACGACTTCCTGGCCACCGTCGACGGCCGCGTCCGGACGCCCGGTGAGCCGGGCTGGGACGTGATCGCCTCCGGTGTGCCGCTGTTCCTCTCCTCGGCCGAGGAGTACGCGGCCCACTACCCCGAGCTGGCCGCCAGACCGGAACGGGCGGAGAAGGAGGCGTGGGCGTTCCTCCCGCTGACGGCGTCCGGCAAGACCTTCGGCGTCTGCGTCGTCGCCTTCGACCGCGCCCGCCGGCTCACCGACGAGGAACGCACCCTGCTGACCACGATCAGCGCCCTCGTCGCCCAGGCCCTGGAACGAGCCCGGCTCTACGACGCCGAGCACACCCGTTCCCGCGAACTCCAGCGGAGCCTGCTCCCCCGGGCGCTGCCCGAGCTGCCGGCGTGCACCGCGGCCGCCCGCTACCTTCCCGCGGGCCAGGGCATGGACGTGGGCGGCGACTGGTACGACATCATCCCGCTCTCCGGTGGCCAGGTGGCCCTGGTGGTCGGCGACGTCATGGGCCACGGCCTCCCGGAGGCGGCGACGATGGGCCGCCTGCGCACCGCGCTGCACACCCTCGCCGACCTGGAACTGCCGCCCGACGAGATCATGAGCCACCTCAACGAACTCGTCTCCGGTATGGGCGAGGAGTCGTACGTGACGTGTCTGTACGCGCTCTACGACTCGACGACCCAGATCTGTTCCATCGCCGGGGCCGGTCATCCGCCACCGGCGGTGGTCCACCCGGACGGCACCGTGCACTTCCCGGAACTGTCGGCCGATCCGCCCCTCGGCGCGGCGAAACCCCCTTTCGAGACGGTCGAGTTGAAGGTGCCGGAGGGAAGTCTCCTCGTGCTCTACACCGACGGCCTGGTCGAGTCGTCGAAGCGCGAGATGGACGAGGGCATGGCGGACCTGGCCCGCCTCCTGAGTACGGCGATCCGGACCGAGTCCGGTGCGGAGGCGGACCTGGAGCAGCTCTGCGACACCCTCACCGCGGGTCTGCTCCCCGCCGAGCACTCGACGGCCGACGACGCCGCGCTCCTGGTCGCCCGCCTCCACGCCCTGACCAGCGACAGAATCGCCTCCTGGCCGCTCCCCCAGGACCCACGGGCGGCCGGCCAGGCCCGCCGTCACGTCCGGGAGCAGCTGCGCACCTGGGGCCTGGAGGACCTGACCCCGACCACCGAACTCCTGGCCAGCGAGCTGGTCGGCAACGTCGTCCGCCACGCCAAGGGCCCGGTCAGCCTGCGCCTGCTGCACGGCGCCGAGCTGATCTGCGAGGTCTTCGACGGCAGCCTCACCATGCCCCGTATCCGCCGCGCCACGGAGACCGACGAGGGCGGTCGCGGCCTGCAACTGGTCACCGCCCTCTCCCAGCGCTGGGGCACCCGTTACACGCCGACGGGCAAGTGCATCTGGACGGAGCAGACACTGGGCACGCCCGGGGACCAGCCGGAACTCCCCGACGACGCCTTGGAGTTGATGTTCCCGACGACGGTGGACTTCACCGGCGATCTCGACTCGCTGCCGTTCGGGGACGAGGACTGAGCGCCGAGTCGCGGACTCAGCGCGGTTCCATGCAAGTCTGCCGTAGCAGATCAGAGCAGCGGCGATTCCGGCGAAGGCGAGGAAGTGTCCTGCTTCGCGTTCGTACCGACGGTGCAGGCGGCGGCATCCGGCCAGCCAGGCGGTTGGGTCGGCCGTGCGGCGAGGTGCCCGCCGTGACAGGTCCTGTTCCGCGCGGCCTCCCGCCGAACCGGACATGACGGTTTCCCGGTCATCCGGCTCTCCAGTGACTACTGCGTGTCTGTTTTGGCAGGACGTTCTGAGTGGATGTGGTCGTGGCAGGTGTCGCAGGCCACGACGGTTTCGCGGCGTCGGTGAAGCATGACGCGCGCCCAGTCGGACGGCTGCCATCCGGCATGTGCGAGGTCGGCGAGGGCACGGACGGGGTGCACTTGCACGTTGCCCTTGATTCCGCAGATCTCGCAGGTGTCCGCCAGGAGTCTCGCGATGAGTTCCTTCTTGGGAGACACGGACTAAGTCACGTCCGGGCCACCACCGCACATACCGTCACGGATGAAACCGCCACCGACCTTCAGAAACGACATCCACCTTGCCGTCCTTCACACGAACAGCAGTCTCGTCGTCGATGAAGTAGATCGGGAAGTCCGCCCGCGCGGCGATTCGGTCGGCCCAGGCGTCGTCACGCTCGTGAAAGTACGGCGAGTCCAGATGCGGCTTGAGGTACCAGTCGAAGAGGCCGAACGGCGGTTCCAACGTCGTCACGCCGAGTGCCCGCAGGTCCGCGGCGTCCTCGAAGATGTCGGCAGAGTGCCTCGTGAGATGACGGCTGAGGATCATCGACCCGGCACTGGCCCCTACGTAGACCCGACTCTCCAGCACCTCCAGGAAAACATCCGTCAGACCGTTGGCGGTGATGCTGCGTGCGAGGTGGTACGGGTTACCGCCCTCGGCATAGATGACGTCGGCGTGGAGCAGACGGTCGACCACCAACTGCCGCGGCAGCCCGTTGAGTTCCAGGATGTCGAACTCCCGCCAGTCGAGACGGTGCAGCCGGTTCATGTCCTCGACGACCCATCCGTGATCGCCGGGCTGGGCAACCGACGCCGTGGGAACAAACACGACATTCGCCGAACGGAACGGCTTGCCCAGCATGTCCCGCAGAGCGTCCCGCAGCGTCTCGTTGCGCAGACCGCTCGCCGTCAGCAGAAAGTTCATCGGACAAGCCAAGCACGAGCGACGAGCACGGGCAACGAACCGAAATCAGCATCGCCAGTGAATCCCTTTCATCCTGAACAGTCGCAGGTCCAGCGTGTGGGGATGGCCTGGACGGTGGTGCCAAGACGCCGGGTGACATATCAGGTTCGCCGGAGCACTCGCCAGGACTTCAGCTGCGTGAAGGCGCGCTCGCCGGAAGGCCGCGGCCGAGCGTGATGACGGTCGAACTCCCGGTAGCGGTCTGGCTGTTCGTGCTGGTGGTAGTCGAGGGTGCGGACAGTGGCGCCGGCATGCTGGACCAAGGCCTCGGCCAGACCGCTAGGACCTCAAGCGGCCCTGCGACGCAGCGCCAGGCCGTCCCACAACGACGACGCGCTCCTGCTCAACACGCAGACAGGGACGGGGACTTCGTCTCTTACGAGAGTCGGCCCACCGTCACGGGGGTAAGCGGTGGGCCGACCGGTTCTACGGTGCCACACGCGGTGGACGTTCACGTCCCCGACGGAGTTCGATCAACGACAGTGCCGGGGACGTCATCACGGTGGAGACGAAGGCCATGAAGACGAACATGGTGAACAGGGCCGGGCTGATGACACCCAGGTCGAGACCGACGTTGAGGACAATCAGTTCGGTCAGGCCACGGCAGTTCATCAGCGCACCGAGCGACAGTGCCTCCTGCCAGACGCTCCCCGTGGCCAGTGCGGCGATCGTCGTACTGCCCCACTTGACGACGACGGCCACGGTCACGAGCAGCAGACACCACACCCACGTGCGCCAGTTCGCGCCGAAGAGACCGAAGTCCGTGCGCAGCCCGGAGTAGACGAAGAAGAGAGGCAGCAGCAGCGTCTCGGTCATCCCGCGCATACGGACGGTCGCTCGCTCCACCTTCTCCGAACCCCGTGGCATCACCGCACCCAGCAGGAACGCGCCGAAGATCGAGTGGATGCCGATCCACTGGGTGGTGAAGGCGCAGAGCATGATGCCGCAGCACAGGACCGGGAGGATCGCCCCGTCCGGGGATCCGCCCTCGGCCCGCTCACTTTCGTCGAGCCGAGAACCGTACGACCAGCGCAGCAGTGCCGGTCGTACGGCGAGCCACATGACCAGCGCGAAGGATGCGGCGAGGACCACCGTCACCGCGACGCCCGTGAACGACGAGTGTTCGACGACGGCCACGACCACTGCCAGCAGGCACCAGGCCGTGACGTCGCCGATCGCAGCTCCCGCCAGGGCGGTGGTTCCGACGGCGGTGTCGTTGAGACCGCGGTGGGTCACGATGCGGGCCAGGACGGGAAACGCCGTGATGCTCATCGACACACCGAAGAACAGCGCGAACGCAGTGAACCCGATCTTCTCCGGAGCATACGATCGGTACATCAGGAATGCGAGAGCGATGCCCGCGAGCAGGGGCACCGCCACCCCGACGTGGCTGATGACCAGCACGTTCCTGCCGCGTCGGCCGATGCCCCGGAAGTCGGTCTCCTGGCCGACCAGGAACATGAAGAAGACGAGGCCGAGCTGAGCGAGCGCGTTGAGCGGCTCGATCAGCGGCTGGGGCAACAGCCAGTCGTAGCCCGCCGGCCACAACAGACCGAGGAAGGACGGACCGAGCAGGATGCCGGCGAGGATCTCGCCGATCACCGTCGGCTGGGACAGGCGGCGCATCAGACGCCCCGTCAACTGGCAGCTCGCCAGGATCACGGACAGCGTCACCAGAAGCCGTTGCACGGTATCGAACAGGGACGCGGACCGTGGCGCGGTCCCCGTGGCGTCCGGCGTGTCCAGCACGTCGCTGCCCAGGTGAAGCAGCAACGGGGCGAGCGCCACGGGGAGCACGACGAGGGCCGCGTAGAGGATCCATGGGCGAGCGCTGCGCATTCGGGGCAGCTGCTCATGTTCACGTAGCGTGCTCATCAGGCGCCCGTCGACGAAGCTGCCGCCGCCCAGGGGTCGTTGATGTCCAGGGCGCCCTCGGGAAGACTCACGGCATCCGTGCTCCAGCCCCAGATCGCGCACAGCCGTCGTCGGGGGTCGTTGTGCGAGTCCCTGCCGTGCAGCATGCGGTAGTTGTCGATGCAGAGCAGGTCGCCGGCTTCCAGCCGGAACATCGGCCCGTGGTCGCGCGCGGACAGGACCGCGTGCTCCCAACGACGGACGAAGGTCCGGTCCCGCTCCCGCGTCGGTCCGTCCGCGGCGGAGAGGTAGGGGTGGTAGCGCCCCTGGAAGCGCCCGCGTGGAGTCAGACGCACCAAGGGCTGGAGGCGGTCCTGCGGGTAGTTCGGCTCCGAGTGGTCGACGGCGACGTTCCAGCAGAACGGGATCATGTCGGCGTTGTCGGGGTCGGCCGCGAAGAGATCGAGGAGGCGCGAGGTGTCGACGAGGAAGGAATCTCCCCCGACTGCGGCGGGGCGTTCACACCAGAGGAACAGGTGGTCCGGTGCGAAGTCACCGAAGGCGTAACCGTCGTTGTGCGGTGGCATGCGCTCCGTGGCCAGGGTGAATGCCCGTTTACGGCCCTTGTCGTCGGACGGCTGTTCTGCGACGGCCCGGGCCTGGGCCGCCTCGTTGCGCTGGGTCGCCTCGATCTGCCTGCCGATCCTCACCCCCTTGGTGCCCAGGCTGCGCAGTCCCGCGGAGAGCGCCGTCCGTTCGTCGGGTACGCCGGTGAGAACCGCCGCGCCGTCCCGGCGGACGAGGTCCGAGACCTCGTCCGTGGAGAACACGCGAACCGGTACGACACTCGCCTCGGTCCACTTCATCCGCTCACCCCCGCAGTCCGGCCCGACGAGCACGGCCTCAGTCCGTCGATCCCTGTGCCTGCTGCCCACCCAGCCCCTCGAAGCGCTTGGCGATGAAGTCGCCCCAGGTGGCGTCCAGCGTCATCAGCTCGCCGTCCACCATCTGCCACTGCCGCGCCTTGTGCGGCGGATAGGCGAACATCACGGACGACAGCCGGGTGTAGTCGCCCCCGGTGTTCGAGCAGTGGACACGGTGGGTGGAGGGCCGGAACTGGCCCGAGGAGGCGTGCGTCAGCATGCGGCCGATGTTGCACAGGACGATGTCCGTCTTGGCTATGACCGGCTCGACCCAGGTGCCGTCGTGCAGGATGTACTGCAACCCCTGGTCGGAGGACGGCAGTTGCAGCCCCAGCATCTGGATTCCGGAGTGCTCGTGGGCCAGGACCTCCCGGCCGTTCACATCGCGGTAGTAGATGACCCGGAGGTTGGTGGCGTCGCGGGAGAGCTCGAACTCCGGGGTGCCGGGCGGCATGATGCCGCGGACGACCTCACCGAAGCCCGAAATGGTCCTGAAGGCCAGGCCGAAGACGTCACGTGCGGCGTCCCCGAACGTGGGGAATGCGCTCAGGACATCTCCGGCGTGCGGCGGCCTGTCCTCCAGCATGGCACCGCTGACGTGGATGAACTCCTTGGGGTCGGGCACTCCCTCGGCCAGTCGCGGTATCTCCGAGAGGTAGGAGAAGTAGCCGTGCGTTCCGCCGGCGGCCAACTGCGGGACACGGGAGAACTCGTAGTCCGAGAGCCGGGGTTCGGGCGAGAGACAGGCCGAGGCGAACTCGCTCATCATGCGCTCGACCTTCTCGCCGATGCCGGGCACCTCGGCTGCCATGAACCCCCAGTTCGCGAGCTGATCCGCGATCTCCGGTCCGGCGTCGAGCACATCCTGCTCGATCTGCTCCATCCTGATGACTGGGACCTTGCCGCTCAGCGGCATCGGAGTCACGTCCATGGGAGATTTCCCTTCTTGGGTGGGTTTCGAACGGGATCGGGATACTCAGCGCGAGGGTTGCGGAGACGGGCGTCCGACCTGCGGCGGCCGGACCTGGCCGATGGCCGCCAGCGCCTGCGGCAGGGTGAACGCACCCGCGTACAGGGCTTTGCCGACGACCACTCCTTCGACGCCTTCCGCGGTGAGGGCGGTCAGGGCGCGCAGGTCGTCGAGGGTCGCCACGCCCCCCGACGCGACGACCGCCCGGTCCGTGGCGGCACACACCGCGCTCAGAAGTTCGAGGTTGGGGCCCGTCATGGTGCCGTCCCGGCCGATGTCGGTGACGACGTAACGCGCGCAGCCGGCCGCATCCAGGCGGGCCAGGGTCTGATACAGGTCACCTCCGTCACTGGTCCAGCCGCGGCCCTTGAGGATGCCGCCGCTCACGTCCAGGCTGACGGCGATCCTGTCGCCGTGCTCGGCGATGACGCGGGCGATCCAGGCGGGGTGCTCCAGAGCGGCGGTCCCCAGGTTCACCCGCCGACAGCCGGTGGCCAGGGCCGCCGCGAGGGTGGCGTCGTCTCGGATGCCGCCGCACAACTCCACCGCGATGTCGACGGTTTCGACGATCTCGGCGATGAGCTCACGGTTGGATCCGGTGCCGAACGCGGCGTCCAGGTCGACCAGATGCAGCCATCGGGCGCCGGCCTGCTGCCAGGCGAGCGCCGCTCGCAGAGGGGAGCCGTACGACGTTTCGGTACCCGACTCGCCACGGACGAGGCGGACGGCCAGCCCGTCACGGATGTCCACGGCGGGGAAGAACTCAAGCTGTTTCGGCATCGCAGCAGCATCTCGATCCAGTCGGTGGACAGGTGTCTTCCGGCGAGGCTGGAGTTCTCAGGACCGTGCTCGGCGACTCGATTTCGAGGACGGCCTTTCCTCTTGATTCGGCGACGAATACACCGGAGAAATAAAAGGCTTAGGGTCGTCGAATTGCGCCGTGCTCACCGGACGATATTACATGCGACCCCGGACGGCGAGGTAAACGAACGGCTACCACTTTCGTCCGCCTGCCCTCCCTCTTGACGCCGCGCGACAGTGCGTGGACCGTCAAAAGGGCGCAGCCTTCTTGCCTGTCCAGAGGCTGGGCCCGATCAGCGCCCACGGAACCCGGTCGATTCCAGCAACAGACCGGATGACGTTCACGATTCAAAGGAGAATCATGTCCAGCGCCATTGTTCCCGGAATGCGCTCGGGAGACATGTCGGACGACGAACTTCTGGCTCTGCGCGAGCGGCGGGAGCCCGACATCGAGGGCAAGAGCAAGAAACTGTGGCTGCTGCCCGACGATCTGTGCCTGATCGAGATCATTCCGAGCATCCGCAGTTTCACCTTCAACCGGGATGAAATGGTGGCCGACACCGGGCCGTTACGTCTCGATTTCTACGAACGGGCGGCTGCCCGACTGGCCGCGGACGGTGTGCGAACGGCGTTCTCCAGGCGGGTGTCACCCATCTGCTATCTGGCCGAGTACTGCCCCGCGCCGCCGTTCGAGGTGATCGTGAAGAACCGCGCGGTGGGATCCACCCTCGTCAAGTACCCCGGTCTGTTCACGCCGGAACAGGTGCTGCCACGGCCCGTCGTGAAGTTCGACTACCGGACCGACCCTGAGGACCAGCCGATCGCGGAGGACTATCTGCGCGCGCTGGAGCTGCCCGTGGACGAGATGGCCCAGCTGGCTCTCAGGGTGAACAAGTCGCTCGGTTCATGGCTGCGTCCCGTGGAGGTCTGGGACTTCTGCCTCATCTTCGGCATGTCGCCCGATGGGGAACTCGTCCTCATTTCCGAGGTGTCCCAGGACTGCATGCGGCTACGGCATTCCGATGGCTCCTCCCTCGACAAGGACCTCTTCCGCAGGGGAGCCGGACACGGGGAGATCATCAGTGCTTGGCGGAGGCTGCTCGATGAACTCGGCTGACGCCCCCGTCGCCGTGGTGACCGGGGCGAACCGAGGCAGCGGCAGAAGCATCGCCGCCGAGCTCAAAGCCCGTGGATACCGCGTCTTCGGCCTCAACCGCACGGCCCTCGGCGAGGGCTGGCTCAACGAGGTCTCCTGCGACCTCGCGGACGCCGATCAGATCCGCCTCGCCGTCGATCGGGTACTCGCGGAGGCCGGCCGCGTGGACGTCTGCGTATTCAACGCCGTCGACCGCGCGCTGGAGCCGATCTCCTCGATGGACGCCGACGACTGGGAACGCACCCTGGCAGTCAATCTCAGCTCCCACTTCCACCTCACGCGCCTTCTGCTGCCGGCCGTACGAGCCAGCCGCGGTCAGTTCGTCTTCATGGGGAGCCACGCCGGGACGCACTATTTCGAAGGGGGCGCCGCGTACAGCGCGGCCAAGGCGGCACTGGGCGCCTTCGTCGAGACCCTTCTCCTGGAGGAACGCCCGCACGGCGTCCGCGCCTGTCTGGTCTCCCCCGGTGCCATCGCCAACCTGGACGGCGACAACTCCGCGCACAAGATGTCCGTCGACTCGATCGCCCGCTGCGTCGCATCGGTCATCGACCTTCCGCACGACATGACCGTGGGACAGATCGAGATCAGGCCCGCCAGCCCGCTGCGGGCTTCCGTCACCGGCATCGACCGGCTGCTTTACGTCTGAGGAGAACGCATGCTCTCCCTAGCTCTGCCCAAGGGCTCTTCCCTGGAGGAGCGCACACTGGACCTGTTCGCCACGGCAGGTCTGGAGGTACGGCGCAGCTCGCCCCACACCTACCGCGGCAGCATCGAGTACGGCGGCGGCATCGAGGTGGCCTTCTACAAGCCGCGCGAGATCCCACTCGTGGTGGAGAGCGGATCATTCGACTTCGGTCTGACCGGCGCGGACTGGATCGAGGAGGCGGCGGCGAAGGTCGAGACGCTGGAGTCGTTCACCTACTCCAAGCTGACGGACGCGCCCTGGCGGATCGTCCTCGCCGTTCCGGCGGGGCACCCGGCAACGCACGCCGGGGAGTTGGCGAGCGGTACACGGGTGGCGTCGGAGTACGTCAACCTGGGGCGGAAGTTCTTCCTCGACATCGGCCTGACCGTACACATGGTGAGGTCCTACGGGGCCACCGAGGCCAAGATCCCCGAGCTGGCCGACGCGGTGATAGACGTCGTGGAGACAGGTGACTCCCTACGGCGCAACGGGCTTCGAATCCTGCAAACCATCCGCACCTGCGCGCCCCAGGTCATCGCCTGCCCCGCGTCCCTCTCCGACGAGGGCAAGCGCGAACACATCCGCAGTGTGGTGCACCGGTTGAGCGCGGCGGGCCCCGGCAAATCCCGTGTCCTGATCACGTCGCGGGTCCCGGTTCAGAAGCTGTCCGCAGTGGCGCCCCTCATGCCCGTCGGGTCATGGCGGGCGGGAGTGGACCTGGTCGACGCCGACATCATCGTGCTCCAGGGCCTGGCACCGGTGACCGAACTGGTGACGGTCACGGACGCCATCCTCAGAGCCGGCGCGATGGAGGTCACCGAGTCCGACGTGCTCAAGACCGTGTCTGCCCCGAGGTGAGTCGTCACGTCCCGCGGAGGCTGTCCGCCATCGCGGCCGCCGACGCCCGTGCGTGTACGGCGAGTTCACGGACCATGCGTCCCACTCGCTCCTCCAGCGTCCCGTCCGAGCGCGGATCGCCGGGAGCCAGTGGTTCGCCTGCGGCGACCACTGCCGTCGGCACGGTGGTCGCGTAAAGGGCGCGGCAGAAGTGGTCCATCGCGCTGATGGCGTTGGCACCGCCTATGGCATTGCCGCCGACGGCCATCAGTCCGGCGACCTTCCCGGTGAGCCAGGGCCGCTCGTCGCCCGCAAGTGCCTGGAGGTGGTCGACGGCGTTCTTCATGGCCCCGGTGAGTGTGCCGTGGTAGACGGGGCTACAGAAGACGATCGCGTCCGCCTCCCGGACCGCAGCCAGCAGATCCGCCACCACCGGAGGCGGATCGACCAGCAGGGACTCGCGGAAGACCGGCACGTCATGGCGGCCGAGGGAGAACAGTTCGGCCCTCATCCCCGCTTCGCGCGCGACGCCGAGCGTCCTGCTCAGCAGCATCTCCGCCCCGGAGCCCTCGCGGGTGCTGCCGCCGAGGCCGAGTACGGCCAGCCGGCGGTCCATCAGCGCACCGGTCCGTAGAAGAGTTCGGTGCCGGTCCAGGTCGTACCCCGCACCGGCTTCGACGGGCCAGGGTCTTGGCCGGTGCGGGTGTTCGAGGGGGGAATCTCCACGGACGAACAGCAAGGGACTTCCGGGCTCGCGCTCCGGTGGACCACCACTTCGTCCGCTCCCGCGTGAAGCGGTTCGTACGGGACGAACCGTCGCCGGCTTTCCTCAGATGACACAAAGTCCTCCGTCCTGAGTCGTCCAACGGACACCCGCTTCCGTCAAGCAGCGTACGAAGCATCGATCAGTAATTCATCAACAGCCGATCAGCGGTCCCGAGAAAGCCGAAAGCTTCCTTTCCTCTCCGCCCTCCCTTTTACTCTCCCTTTGAAGCAATGCCGCCGTACGTACAGGGCAGCGGCTACACACGTTTTTCTCACGGACGTCGGGCCGACATGGTGACCCGACGTTTTCTGCTGCCTCGTCCAGCTCCATGACGTCGAAAGGAGTTGCGCTCATGCTCGCCGCTTATCGGACATTCTTCGCCCAGTCCCGGGTGCCGTCCCTGTTCGCCGCCAATTTCCTCGGCCGAGTGCCGAACGGGATGGCTCCGCTGGGTATCACCCTCTTCCTGAGGTCGCATCACCACGGATTCGGCTTCATCGGACTGGTGGTGGCCGTCTTCCAACTCTCCCTCGCCGTCGGCGGGCCGCTGCTGGGCCGGGCCGTCGACCGGTTCGGGCAGGTGCCGGTGCTGTGCGCGGGCGCGTTGGGCTCCGGCACCGGGTATGCCCTGCTCGTCGGCGTGGGCGCCGAGAACCGCCAGGGCGCGCTCGCGGCCGTAGCGCTCGCGGGAGTGCTGGCACCGCCACTGGAACCGTGCCTGCGCAGTCTGTGGCCCAAGGTGCTGAGCGGTCCCGAAATGATCGCCACCGCCTACGCGCTCGACGCGGCCCTACAGGAGATCATCTTCATCGCGGGTCCCCTGCTGATCGTGCTGGTGGGCGAACTGGCGGGCCGGGGCGTGGCGTTGCTGCTGACAGCGGTGCTCATGCTCACCGGAACCGCGACGTACGCCCTGCCCCACCAGGTGGTGCGCAACTGGCGCGGGCGACCTCAACAGCCCGACTGGGCAGGTCCGTTGAGGTCGAACGTGCTGCGGCGCTTCGTACTGGCCATGGTCGGGGTCGGGGTCGGACTCGGAGCGATGAACATCGGCATGGTCGCCTACGAAGAGCACGTCGGGCGGCCGGGGCTGTCCGGCATCCTTCTGGGCACCTTCGCCGGCGGGTCGATGGTGGGCGGCCTGTGCTACGGCCTGCTGCGCTGGCGGATTCCCCCGACGCGGCGGCTGCCCTGGCTGATGTCCGGCGGCACGTTGGGCTTCGCCCTCCTCATCAGCATCCCCCACCCGGTCATGGCGCTGGTACTGACGGCCTGGGCCGGGCTGTTCCTGTCGCCCATCATGGCGTGCGGCTTCACCGTGATAAGCGACTGCGTGCCGAGCGGCACGGCCACGGAGGCGTTCGCCTGGATGGCCACCGCCGTCACGGCAGGCAACGCCCTGGGCGCCTACTTGGCCGGCTGGGCCGTACAACAGGGCGGTCTGCGCGCCTGCTTCGGCCTTCCCGTGCTGGCGGGACTCACCGCCGCGCTCATCGCGCTGACCTTGGGCCGAGCAGCGCGCCGGGGTTCTCTCGCGGAGGTACCCGCGGTGCAGGAAGCACTGCGTTGACGCTTGCCGGGGCGCCGCGCCCGTACGGTCGGCGCCCCGGCGACTCGGTTCCGTCCAGGGGACGTCGACCGGGTCGTACGGTCAGGAGACGGTGCGTACCAGGGTGACGTGGTCGATGCGTTCACCGTTCTCCGCCAGTGCCGAGACCACGAGTTCCGCCTCGCCCCCGGTGGGTGCCGGACGGCTCTCCACCGCCAGGAAGCAATAGCCGGAGTAGCGCACGCGTGACCACTCCACCGTTTCGTCCACCTTGGAGTCCTCACTCACCCAGCAGTAGGTGTCGATGCTGTCCACGTCATGGACGTGTCCCTCGTAGCTTTCGGGTGCCGTGAAGGTGTAGATGCCGGCGCCCGCACCGCCCGCGGTGACGTACACGATGCCGTCCCGCTCGGGGCTGACGGTGGAGCCGACAGGGGCAGGCCGCGAGACCGCGCCCCGCCTGATGGCGTCGGTGCGCTCGTACACGTGATTGTGTCCGTTGATGACCAGGTCCACCTCGTGCCGTTCGAACAGGGGGACCCACTCGTCGCGGATGCCGGCGTCGGAGGCGTGCGCGGTCGTGCAGTAGGCGCAGTAGTGGAAGAAGGCGACGACGAAGTCCACTTCGGGACGGGCGCGCAAGGACCTCAACCGCCGGTCCAGCCAGGCGGTCTGGCTTCCGCCGCTGAGGCCGCGGTTGGCGGGGATCTCCACGCCGACGTCGTTGGCGTCCAGCGCGACGACGCCGACGTTGCCGTACACGAAGGAGTAGCAGCCGGGAGTGTCGGCGCCGCGCGCGCCGTTGTCGGGCATGCTGAAGCGCGCTTCGTGGCCGCCGTATCCGTTGGGTGAGTACCAGGCCTCCATATCGTGGTTCCCCATGGTGACCATCCAGGGCACTCGGGAGGCGACGCTCTCGGTCTGTGCCAGGAACTGATCCCACACACGGGCGTCGTACGTGTCCTCCGTGCTGCCGGACCCGGAGGTGTCGGCGTAGCAGATGTCACCGGCGTGCAGGTGGAAGGCCGGGTTCTGGGCGAGGATGAGGCTGTCGTTGGCCAGTGCGTGATAGCTGACGCCCTGGTCCCCGAAGGCGGTGAAGACGAACCTCTCCCGGCGTCCGTCCGGGGGCGCCGTGGTGAAGGAGCCGATGGTGGCGAAGGCGCGGGGCGAGGCGGGGTCGAAGCCGTCGTGGCCGACGCCGTAGTAGTACGTGGTGCCGGGACGCAGCCCGTCCAGCGCCGCGTGCAGGTAGTACTGGTCCACGGCCGGCGCCTTCGAGGTCAGTACGGGGGTGTGGAGAACGCGGACCTCGGCCTCGATCTTGCGGCTCAGTTCCCATGGTTCGGTGCCGACGCGGATGTACGGACGTTTCACGGCAAGCGGTACCTGCCAGGAGATCCGCATCTGGGTGCGGGCGTCGGAACCGAAGGCGAGGTGGCGGCCGAAGGGGGCGACCAGTGCGCCGTCCACGGTCGGGGAGTACAGCAGCGGCATGGCGGCGGCCCGCCGCCCGTGTGCGGCGGCGGGCGCCAGGCCGAGCCCCGGTCCGGCCAGGGCGCCGGCCACCGCCGCACCCCCGCGGACCAGGCTGCGGCGGGTCAGTTTCGTGCGGAGGTACTCGTGCTGTTCGGCCATGGTCATGCCTGCGGCGAGCCGATCCTCGATGCCATTGCGTGGTGTTTTCATCCGGGGAAACTCCCACGAGCCCCGCCGCAGGGTAAACAGATCTTGAACACATCACGAACGGAGAATGAACATGAGGCGTCTGATAGGCATGGCCAGGTACGATACGCCAACCCGTTTGCCGGTCAGCCCAGTTGTGGCCGTCCTGGCGTGTCCAGCCAGGTGCTGAAGAGGTCGTCCAGCCGCTGTCCCGAGATCTTCTCGGCCAGCGACACGAACTGTGCGGTGTTCGCGTTTCCGTAACGGTGTGTCAGGTACCAGGTGCGCAGCAGGGCGAAGAAGGCGTGGTCCCCGATCCGTTCGCGCAGGACCTGCAACGTCATCGCACCGCGATGGTAGACGGGCGAGCTGAAGAGGGTGTCGCGCTGGGGGTCGGTGACCTTGGTCTGCCAGAAGGCCGAGTCGGCGGGGCGGGAGTTGTAGTCGGCCAGGAAGGACTCGTGCGCCGAGGCGGTTCCCTGGTGCTCGGCCCAGAGCCAGGTCGCGTAGGTCGCGAAGCCCTCGTTGAGCCAGATGTCCTTCCACTGCTTGACCGAGACCGCGTCGCCGAACCACTGGTGGGCCAGTTCGTGCACAACAGTCGTGTCGTAGAGCTCGTGCGAGTAGGCGGGCTTCGTCTGGAGTTCCAGGGAGAAGCTGACCTGTGGCACGTTGTCGACGATGGCTCCCGTCTCCTCGAACGGGTAGGGGCCGAAGAGCGAGGTCCAGTAGTCCGTGACGGCTGCGGTGAGCCCGTACACGTCCACGCCGTTGGTGTTGGGCAGGGACGGGTCGATGGCCACGTATTCGGGGATGCCCCCCGGTGTGCGGCCGGTGCGGACGTCGAAGTTGCCAATGGCCGCGGTGGCGAGGTAGGTCGCCATGGGCTTGGACTCACGCCAGTGCGTGGTCGTGGTGGCGCCGTGTCGGGTGGTGGACACCAGTCGGCCGTTGGACACGGCGGTCAGAGCCTTCGGAGCGGTGATCCGCAGGTCGAACGTCGCCTTGTCCGAGGGGTGGTCACTGCCGGGGAACCAGGTGGACGCGGAGTCGGGCTCGCCCGCCACCAGAACGCCGTCCGAGGTTCTGAGCCAGCCGTAGTCGGAGCCGCTCAGAATCGGGCCCGTCCGCGGCTGCGGGACGCCGCCGTACACGACGGCAACGGTGAAGTCGTGCCCGGCGCGCAGCGGTTGCGCCGGGGTCACGACGAGTTCATCGCCGTTTCGGGTGAACCCGGCACGATGGTCGGAGACCGTGACGGACGTGACGTCGAGTTGCTGGAGGTCCAAGTCGAAGGCGGACAGGTCCTGTTCAGCGCGGGCGGTGACGGTGGCACGGCCGTCGAGACGGCCGCTGGAAGGGTTGAAGGAGATGTCCAGCCCGTAGTGGGCGACGTCGTACCCGCCGTTGCCCAGCCCCGGGAAGTAGGGGTCGCCGACGCCCGGAGCACCAGGGGTCGGGGCCGAGGCCGGCGCGGCCGAGATCAGGCAGGTCGTCACGACGGCAACGGCCAGTGAAGTCAGATGCCGCGACGCCGTCCTTGTCCTCCGGGAACGGGTGACGCGGGTGATCACACCTGGTGCAGGCATGAGTCTTCCTTTCATTGAGGGGTCAACCGCTGTGTCCGCTCGTCGGCGACAGCAGGAAACGGTCGTCAGCGGTCCGTGACCGGACGTCCGGCGGTGACGAGAACGGAGTTGGAGTACCGGACGTCCTCGGTCACCTCGGTGCCGAACCAGGCCGGCGGGCGAAACCGTCGCGCCTCGTCCTCCGTGCTGAACTCGACCTCCACCATGACCAGTCCGGCCAACTGCGCGGCGAACTCGTCGACACAGGCGGTCCGTCCGTCGGACAGAGGGACGAGGCGACGGGTCTTGGTGACCCGCGCTCCCTCGGTCGCGGGCCACAGTAGGTCGAAATCGTCCGTGCTGATATCGATCTCGAATTCCTGCCTCGTGAGTCCGCGCCCCTTCTTGACCGTGAGCGTGTGGGCACCCCCACTCTTCCTGATCCGTACGTGCGCACCGTCCGCCCGCACCAGATATCCCTGTTCGACCGGGATCGCCGGTACGTCCGTGAAGGGTCCGTCGGCCGGTGCTGTGAACTTCCGCTCTATCTCGGTGGGCACGAGGCTCGGATCCTTTCGCTTGCCCAGGCCGTATCGCCCGGCGGCGTGCCAATGATCGGCTTCGGCTCCGACCCCCGCCAGATACACCAAAGTGCCGCCTCTTTCAGGGGTAGCCGATCGAGCACCTCCAACGGTCCGACCCATGGCGCACTTGTTGACGATTCACGCCGGGGTTGATGATTTCGCTACCTGGCCGGAATCTCCGGGGCTCTGCGGCAATCGAATGCGCGTCCGCGAACGAACGACCCCTCATGGATGGGTCTGCGACAGGAGAAGGTGCGATGGGTATGCGAGCCACCTCAGAAAAAGATCTCGACGGACTGGGGCCGCGCGGACTGGAGAACCTGCTCAAGGCATTGCCGCAGGCCGTCGACGACCGGCAAAAGGACGAGAACCTCGACCTCGTCCGCCGCCTCGGCGCTCCGTCGTACATGGGTGATCTACTGTCCGGCTACCTCGACGACGACGAGTCGCTGAAACAGATCGCGGCACGCTCCTACCGGCACGTCAATCACTTCGACAAGATCGTCCTCGTCGACTCGGGAATTCCCGGCGGATATCGGCTCACTCTGCACGCGTGGCGCCCTCCCTATACGGAGGAGGAACTGCGCGGCGAGCTGATACACGACCACCGTTTCAGCTTCTGGTCGACGATTCTGACGGGTCGCCTGGTGTCGCAGAACTTCTCACGCCGGCCCGACGGCACGGAGCACGCCGCTTCGGTCGGCGGTGCGGTGACACACATGCGGCAGTACCGATACAGCCCGGAGAAGGCAGGTGTCTCCACGCAGGCCAATTTCTATCGGTTCGTCGACGAGGCGGCGCTGGAAATGACCGGCGAGTCCGTGGAGGAGCAGGGCAACGCCTATCACCTGCGGTATCACCGAATCCACCGGGTGGTGCTGCCCACGGAATCGATGACGTGCACGCTCGTGCTGCGCGGGCCGCGCGAGCGGGAATTCTCCAATGTCTACAACACGGCTTATCCGTCGACCGACACCCAGTCCGCGAACGTGATGTTCACGCCCGACGAACTGGCGGACAAGCTGCGCGCCATCCGCCAGGCCCTGTACGTCCGCGCCGGTGCCCGGCCTTCCTGACGGTACGCACGGCTCGCCCGAGCCTCCCCGGGTGGGCCTGCGTGCCGTCGAGACGATGACCGACGACTGGCTGACCCTTGCCAAGTACCACCTCGATATAGCAGGTTCGGACGGCGAACCACGGCAACTGACCAGGCTGAGCGCTCATCGCGGCGACCGGGCGGGAGTCCTGC
Organism: Streptomyces sp. NBC_01261; assembly: GCF_036226385.1. NCBI lineage: Bacteria > Bacillati > Actinomycetota > Actinomycetes > Kitasatosporales > Streptomycetaceae > Streptomyces > Streptomyces sp. NBC_01261. Next base: position 10,874,519 of record NZ_CP108463.1, on the reverse strand, counting down.
TGTGCTCCCGACGTCGCGGCACGGTCGTACTCACCAGTCAGTTCCGGCTTCCCGTACTGCTGCACGGCCGTCCTGACGGCCAACTCCTGGAGGTCCCAGGGGGCTTGCTGGACGGCCAGGGCGCGGCCGAAGCCGTGCGGCGCGAGGCCGAGGAGGAGACCGGCTTCCGTGTTGGTGCGCTGAGGCCTGTCTTCCGCGTCTACCTGGCACCCCAACTCAGCAAAGAACGCACGCACTTGTACGTCGCCGGCTACGACCCGGGCGACCGGGTCGGCCCCGGGGGCGGAGTGGCGGCCGAGGGAGAGGACCTTCGCGTGATCGAGGTCGCACTGGAGCACGCACTCGAACTCGTGCAGCGGGAGGAGACAGCGGACGCCAAGACGCTGCTCCTGCTGCTGCACGCGCAGGCACAGCGGCTGTGCGACTGACAGGCAGGCCTTTCACGCGGTGGTCGCGACAGACACGTCGGGACATGGACTCGGCACACGTGAGAACAGGTGGACATGACACACCCTTCCCCCCACACACCGGCAGCGTCGCCCGCGTCATCTCCCAGAGTCGACTGGCACCACGACGCAGGCGTCCTGCACGTCCGTTGTGCGCGGAGCACCGGGCAGCCTGAGGAGTACGACGACCTCCTCACCACAATCGAGGTGAACACCGACGTCCGGGACTGGGTGACCGACGTCGTCATCAAGGACCTGCCTCCGTCCGCCGCAGGGCGGCTCGTCGGATACGCCCTCGCGCCCGTCGACGAGTTCTCGCCCACGGCCGGCATCTCCCTCGACCCTGACGCCGGGTGGCTCTGGCTCCACCTGCGCGAAGACCGGCACGGGCAACGGCAGAACCGCCGCGCCCACGTCCGGTTCTCCTACAGCCATGAAGAACTGACCGCCGTGGACGTTGATCTCCCCGTCCGCCCGACTCCTGACGCAGGAGAAGTGCCAGGGACCGCAAAGGAGCCCACCCGGTGACGCCTCTCCTCATCGTCTCCGACCTCGACGGCACCCTGCTCGACTCGCGTGGCCGCGTCTCGGCCCGCACCCGGGCGGCCGTCTCCGCCGTGCGCGCGGCGGGCCACATCTTCATCATCGCCACCGGACGGCCGGTGCGCGATGTGTGGCGGATCGCCCAGACCCTGGGCTCCGCGGACATCGCCGTGTGCGGTGACGGTTCGATCTGCTACGACTTCATACACGAGACCGTCGTCGACTACCGTCCCATCGCGAGCGGTGACGTGCGCGCCGCGGTGGCGGCGCTCAGGGATGGCCTGCCCGGCCACCGGCTGGGCGCCGAGCGCGAATTGGAACTGCTGCTGGAGGACGACTTCGTCCTGGCGCCCGAACTGTGTGTGGGTGCCCGGCGCGCCGTGTCCCTCCTGGACGAACTCGACGGACGCGGCTTCGCCAAGCTGATCGTCCAGGCCGACGGCAGCGCACTGGAGTACTGCCCCACCGTGGCAGAGATCCTTCCGCGCGCATGCGCCGTGACGGTGTCCACACCCGCCTTCTGCCAGGTGAACCGGGCCGGTGTCACGAAGGCCACTGCACTGCGCCGGCTCGCGCGACGGCTCGGTGTGGCGGCGCGAGACACCATCGCCTTCGGTGACATGCCCAACGACCTGTCCATGCTCGCCTGGGCCGGACGGTCCGTGGCAGTGGCCAACGCGCATCCGGACGTGCTCGCGATGGCGCACGAGACGACCGCTTCCCACGACGAGGACGGCGTGGCCCGCTTTCTCGAACAGCTCGTCGGACACCGGCCCGGCGTATCCCCACCGCGAGCCGCGGCAACCGAACAGACCCTGGAGGACCAAGCCCGATGAACGTCGCACTCATCGGTACCCGGCGAGCGGCGACGCACGCCCACTGGCTCGCGGCGGCCCCCGGCCTCACCCTCGTCGGCGTCGCCTACGACACGGATGAGCAGGCCGCCGTCCGGTTGGCCTCCGACCATCCCGGTGCCGAAGTCACCGCGGACGCGCTTTCCCTGGTCAAGCGGGAGGACGTCGACATGGTCGTGGTGGCCACGCCGCCCCGCGCCCATGAAGAGGTCGTCGCCCTGGCACTGCACCGGGACCTACGGGTGGTCTGCGAGACACCGCTCGCCGCCGACCGGACCACGGCGCTGCGACTGTCCGAGCTGGCAAAGCTCCGCGGCGCCCGCGCCTACGCCTCGTTCCCGTGGCGGCACAACGACGCACTGCGCGAGGCCCGGTCCTGGATCCTGCGCGCGGACATCGGCGAGATCCTCGCCGTGGACATGGCGCTCCATGACGACTCCCATCTCGGTCCCGGCACCCGCTGGTCGTGGCGGCAGCGCCTCGGCGAGGGCGGTGCTCTCATGGAGCTGGCCCCTCACCTCTTCGATCTGCTGCGCTGGATGACAGGGGTGTCCGCATGGGACGTCAGTTCGGCCTGGACGCACAGGTTGTCGGACATACGGCACGGCCCGCACGGTCGGAGCGTCGTCGAGGTGGACGATATGGCACAGGTGGAACTGACGGCGTTCGGCCGGGCGACGCGCGTCCGGGTGATGGCATCCCGGGTCTGTCCCGAACGCTCCCTTCAACTGGTCTTCACCGGCGGCAAGGGAATCCTGCGGGTCACGGCCGACCCCACCGACGGATCGGCGACACTGACGTTGAAGACCGGATCGAGGTCGGTGCAGCGGCTGGCAGCGCCCGACAGGATGAACCCCTACACAGGGCTCGACGACGATGACCGCAGCAACACCAGAGCGACGTTCGACGACGGGCTCCTGGCCCTGCGCACGGCTCATGCCGCTCTCGCGGTGGCCACGCTCCGGAACGAGGCGTGAGCGTGCCGGCCACGACCAGCGCCACCGCCCACCTGCTGTGCGCGCTGGCAGCGCTCCTGATCGCGGCGCACACCGTCGGCTGGATCTTCGCGCGCCTACGGCAGCCCCAGGTGATCGGAGAGATCCTCGGTGGCGTGCTCCTCGGCCCGATGGCCCTGGGCCTGGCAGCACCCGACGCGCAGCGCTGGCTGCTGCCCACGCGCGGACCGGTCGCCGACACACTGGGCGGTCTCTCCACCCTCGGCCTGCTGCTCCTCGTCCATTTCACCGGGACGGATCTCCGCCGCACGGACGGCGGCAGCGAACGGCGCACGGTCACCATGGTCACCGTCACCGGTCTGGCCCTGCCTTTCGCCGTCGGGCTGGGCATGGCGCACATGGCCGACCTGGCGGGTCTGTCCGGCCCCAACGGCTCCCCCGCCACCCTGACGCTGGTCTTCGGGATGGCGATCGCGGTCACCAGCGTGCCCGTGATCTCCCGCATCATGCTCGACCTGGGCATCCTCGGTTCACTGTTCGCCCGGATCGTGCTGGCGGTCGCCATCGCCGAGGACGTCGTCCTGTACACCGTGCTGGCCGTCGTCCTCGGTTTCGCGCAGTCCGACGGCTCCGGCGTCCCGGTGTGGCGACTGGTCGGCGACGGGACGGCACCACCCGCTGTGACCTACGCGTACTACGCCGTCGTTCCCGTGGTCTTCCTCGCCGTCGTGTGCCGGTGGGGTCCTGGGCTGTACTCCCGTCTGGCGGCCGCCCGCGCGAACCCCGTCGCACGACGCAGCTCTCCGGCCCACCGGCTGGTGTTCGTCCTGGTCCTGTGCTCCGTGTGCTGCGGGCTCGGCATCGATCCGGTCTTCGGTGCCCTGGCATCAGGAATGTGCGTCTCGCGGGCGAACATCCCGGTCCCCCATGGGGACATCACTCCCGGTGCGGCGTCCACCGCGGCCACGGACGAGCAGGAGGCGACGGACACACTGCGCTCCTTCGCGCTGGCGGTGTTCGTTCCGCTCTACTTCGCCCGGGTGGGCCTCCAGCTCGACCTGTCCCACCACTTCGACGCGCTGTTCTTCTGCTGGTTCCTGGCCCTGGCATGCGTGGCGAAGTCCTTCAGTGTGTGGCTGGGCGCACGCCTGGCAGGTGAACGGCAGGCCACAGCCGTGAACCTGGCCGTGGTGATGAACGCACGCGGGGGGCCCGGCATCGTCCTGGCCTCGGTCACCTATGCCGCCGGCGTCATCGACCAGAACTTCTTCACCGTACTCGTCCTGCTGTCCGTCATCACCTCCTATGTGGCGGGCCAGTGGCTGGGCCGGGCAGTGGCCCGCGGCCTGGAACTGACCGACAGGGACGCGCAAGACCCGTCCACAGCCCAGCAGTTGACGCCGGACGACGCATCGCACCCCGGTCACCGGCCGACGACGGCCCCCCATCCGAAGGAGCACCAGCCGTGATCGATCCGAAAATGCCCGAGGACAAGGCCGTCTACCAGCGCTCCGGAGACTTCGTCGTCTTCAACCAGCTCGCGGTGAAGATCGAGATGGACTCCGTCTCCAACGACGACTACTACGGCTGGCTCGACGACATGACGGCGAGGATCGGCGACCTGGTCCCCGGAGCGCGGATCGCGGAGAAGGCCGAGGCGCGCACCGCTCCCCCGCTCAATACCGCCATCTACTACGACACCGAGGACTTCCGGATCCTGCGCACCGGCGCTCTGCTGCGAACGTCCTGCAACAAGATCACCCACGCGTTCTGCGCCTTCAAGGCCGCGCAGGACGATCACAACGTCAGGCGTGACCACCGCTATGTCTTCGACGGCGAGGAGAAGGTCACCATCCAGGCGGCGCCGGACTCCCCCGAGGCGGTGGCGATCGTACGGCGGCTGCTCGCCCGCACCGACATCGACCATCCCGGACTGTTCCTGGAGCGGGAGTACGGCATCCCACGCAACGAACTGGTGCCGACCGTGCGTCTGGACGACTACCGGTACACGTTCTTCGTCTGGCTCGACCAGCAGGACGCCCTGCGGTGCAGCATCGACCGTGCGTTCGTCACGAATCTGCGGCTGCCGTCCGAGGAGCGTGATCGCCGGCCCGTCAGCGAGGTGGAGTTGGCGATCTACCCGCGGATCAGCGAGGAGATCGCTCAAGACCCCCGTGTGGTTCAGCTGATCAAGGTGCTCTCCACCGAATTGTGTGACCGTTTCGACACGCGGATCACGTCGGACATCAAGTACCAGCGCGCGGGGACCGCGTTGGGGATGGGCGGCCGTTGACAGTGGCGGGAACCAGCCGGACCGGCGGCCGGGCGCTGCGGATCTATCTCGTCCGCCATGGCCAGTCCGAGTGGCAGCTGGCCCCGGGAGCCGATCTGGACATGCCCCTCAGCCCGCTCGGACAGGAGCAGTCTCAGCGCTTGGCGGACTGGTGCGCCCGCGGTGAACTGCTCGACGCCTCAAGCCGGTTCGACGTCGGACCGATACTGGTCAGTCCCCTGAAGCGGGCCCGGCAGACGGCCGATCACCTTGTCCGGGACCTGGGTCTGCCCGTGGACACACTGCCGGCACTCGCCGAGGCTCCGTTCCGCGTGGCCGACGAACTGCCACGGACCACAGGTCCGTTGACCCTGCCCACCGGCGAGTCGTCCGAAAGATACCGGTCGTTTCAGCAGCAGGTGGGCGACGCACTGACCGAGCTGGTGCGGTTGGCCACGGAAAGTCACCGACCGGTCCTCGCCGTCACCCATGGTGGCGTCATCAAGACCGCCCTCAGAACCATCGCCGGAAGCGACGCCTTCAGCGCCACGCTCTACAACTGCGGTATCACGGCCGTCGATTGGAGGGACGGCCGATGGCACGTGGTGCACGTAAACCTCTGGGACCATCTGCCGCCCCGCATGCGCACGCTGTGAAGCCGATCAGTCGTTCGGCAACGGACGCAAGACGCTCTCTCGCCACCTGTGCTTCGTCTCCGCACGGTTCGCATCGCGATGCGACGATCCCCGAGCCGTGCCCACTCCATCCCGCACGGCCGGGGCCCCCTCGCCTCCTTCCAGACGAGTCGGCATCGACCCAATCCGCGAATCCCGCCCTGGCCACGGGTGCCGGTCACAGCCACTCGTCGGCAGTCGGCTCCACGGCCGGTCCTTGCGCACCAGGTCCGCGCCTCCAGGCTGCAACGCGGATACGAGCCCGCGGAACTGACGCGTACTCAGCCCGGTGAACAGGGCTCCAGGAGGCCTCCGACGCGGTGATCGCACCGGGCTGGAAACGGCGGAAACAGCCGTCCTCATCCGACGGAACCGAACCATCGGCACCAGGCGTCTGACGCCTCGGCGAACCGATCGACCATGGATCACCGACCAAGGACGTGGCAGAGGTGTCTCTCGAATTGGCATCAACGACGGGCAGCCGACGCCTCCGACTGCCCGAAGACCCGGGGCTCTTTCGTCATCCCGCAGGGCCAGACAACCTCGCCGACCCGCCTCGGGCGGCTCTCCCGCCTCGACGCCACCGTCACCAATCACGCTCCACGCACCAGTTGGCGGGCCTTGCTCGCCTTCGGCATCAGCGGCGCAAGATCTTCCTGTCCGGGCCAGACTATGAGCGGATTGTCCCGCGCGGTCCTAGGCCAGCCCTTAGGTTTGCCCCAACGAGCCTGGCGCAGGACAGATGACCGAACCTTTAATAGATCGCAGCAAGGATATTTGCCACGGCCATTCTCGACGCTACTCTTCCGTGTGGAGATCGACGGGTTCAGCAACATCATCCCGCCAGCCGGCCGTGCCGGTAGACGAACGACGACCAATCCAGACCGCAACCGACTCAGACACCCGCCTTCCGATCAAGAGCACATCCGCAGAACAACGGGGAACAGAGAAGGGCCAGCGGGTTGACGGACGATTTTCACTTTGTCCTGTTGGGAGCGGTTCGAGCTTTCCGAGACGATGTCGAGATCCGCGTGGGTCCACCTCAGCAGCAAGCCGTGCTGTCGATGCTGCTGCTCAATTCCGAGCACGCCGTATCCATGGCCAAACTGGTCGAAGCACTGTGGGGAGATAGACCGCCCAATCGCGCCGTGACGACGATACGCACCTACGCCTGGCAATTGCGCAAGCTGCTGGAGCCCGACCCGGTCGGACCCCGGGTGCTGATGTCCGTCGGAGGCGGCTACCAGATGACGGTCCCCCGCTCCGCACTGGACGTGCGAAGGGCCGAGTCACTGCTGAACGAGGCATTGCGGGCCCGCACGGAGGGACACAACCAGCAGGCCGACCACCTGCTCGGTGCCGCGTTACGGATGTGGCGCGGCGATCCGCTGACCGGAGTTCCCGGCCCGTTCGCCGAGCGCCAGCGCGAACGGCTGGAGGAGCTGCGGCTGGTCATCCTGGAGGAGCGTTACGACCTGGCGCTCGCACGTGGGCGGCACCACATGATCATTCCCGGGCTCACGGAACTCATCGCCTCCCACCCGCTGCGCGAGCAGCCGCAGGGCCTGCTGATGCGAGCGCTGTACGCGGGCGGCAGGCAGACCGACGCGCTGGCCGTCTTCACCGAACTGCGCCGCCGTCTGGTGGAGGAGCAGGGCGTCGACCCGGGGGCCGACCTGCTGGCCATCCATCGCCGCATCCTCGACGCGGACCCGACCCTGCTGGGTTCCGCGCCCTCGCCGGCTCACGGGGTGCGGCGGGGCCAGGCGTCCGAGGGGGAAGGCCCCCTTGAAGTCATCGCTCACGGCACGCCCGAGGACGATGTCACCGACCCACGGGACCCCGACGGCGAGGACGAGACCCGCGTCCTGCCCGTACCTGCGCAACTACCGCCGGATCTGCCGGACTTCACCGGCCGGTCCGTTCACATGGCCCTGCTGAACAACCTGCTCACGACACAGGGCCGTCCGACACCGCCCCTGGTGGCGATCACCGGCATGGCAGGTGTCGGCAAGACGGCGCTGGCCTTGCACGTCGCTCACCAGGTGCGCCAGGCCTATCCCGACGGACAGCTCTACGTCGACCTGCACGGCAGCCACGAGGATCCCGCGGACCCGTCCGTGGTCCTCAGCGGATTCCTCCAGGCCCTCGGGGTACCGAACGAGGCGATACCCGAGGCGCTCGACGAACGAAGCAAGCTGTTCAGATCCGTCGTCAACAACCGGCGGCTGCTGTTCCTGCTGGACAACGCCCATGACGCGCGGCATTTGCTGGACCTGCTGCCGGGGAGCGCGGAGTGCGGGGTGATCGTCACCAGCCAGCCCCGCCTTTTCGGCGCCCCGTTGAGCTTCCAGCTCAACCTGGACGCCTTCTCCCCCGCCGAGGCCCTGGAACTCCTGGGCACCGTCATCGGTGAGCAACGTCTGGACAGGGAACGCGCACAGGCGAGGGAACTCGTGGAAGCCTGCGGCTATCTGCCGCTCGCCGTCCGTATCGTGGCCGCTCGGCTCGCGGGCCGGCCACGATGGACCGTCTCCGCGCTGACCGCCCGTCTCGGCGACGAGCAGCGCAGAATCGCGGAACTGCACGTCGGCGGTGTCGCCGTCAGGGCCGTCTTCGAGATGGGGTACCGCCAGCTGACGCCCGAACAGGCCCAGGCCTTCCGCCTGTTGGCGATGCTCGGCGCCCCCGACATCAGACTCTCGACGGCCGCGGCGATGCTGGGACTGGCGGACGAGCGCGCCGAGGACCTCCTCGAATCCCTGGTCGACGCGGCGATGCTGGAGTCTCCCCGGCCGGGTGTCTACAACTACCACGGTCTGCTCCAGGTCTTCGCCCAGCGGCTGGCCGACGAGCTGCACGAACACGACCAGCGGGACCAGGCACTGCACCGCCTGCTGGAGTTCCTGCTGAGCACAGCGTGCAACGCGTTCCTCCACGCGGTCCCGGGCGACCCGGTCGCCGACACACTGGCCCCTTCGACCACCGTGGGGCAACGTTTCCATAACGTGCACACGGCGCGTGTGTGGGTCCACACCGAGACCCCGACCATCACGGCCGCCCTGCATCTGGTCGAACGGGCTCCGGGCAGCGACACTTTCGCCTTGCGTACGGCCGTCGATCTGCTCATCGCGCTCAGCCCGTTCAACCGCGACCTGCCCCCAGGACAGCTCCAGGAAGCAGCGCTCGCCCTGCTGGGAGCCGCCGAGACGACCGCGGACGCCCGCACTATCGGCCGCGCCCAACTGCTGTGCAGTTCGCTGGCGCTGGAGAACGGGCGGATACCCGCAGTCGAGCAGCACGCCCGCGCGGCCGTGGAAGCATCGCGGCAAGCTGACGACATCGTTATCATCCGCCAGGCGCTCAACGACCTCGGACTGGCGATGCAGTACACACAGCGCTACGACGAGGCTTTGACCTGTTACAACGAAGCCATCGCGCTGGCTCGTCACATCGGCCACCGCTCCGGAGAGGCCGCCACCACTGTCAACGCCGCCCTGACCCAGGTCCTTTGCGGGCGGGCCGACCACGCGGTGACCGCCTGTGAGACGACGCTCGAACTGCTGAATGACATCGGCGACGCGGCCGGAACCGCCTACGCGCTGTACGTGCTGGGTCTGGCCCTGCACGAGCTGCGCCGCTACGACGAAGCCCTGGCGCGATACCGGGAGTGTCTGACAGTCAGCCGTTCCATCGACCTCCGCGACCGGGAGACGTACGCGCTCTACCGGATGGCCGAAACCCTGCGAATGACCGGCAGACTTCAGGAGGCCGTCCACTTCGCGACCCGGGCCGTCACCCAGTGCGAGGAGCTCGACGCGGCCCGGGATCTCGCCCAGGCCCTGACGGTGCTCGGCCGTACGCTGGCCGATCTTGGGCACGTCGGCGTGGCACGCCGTCATCTGGAACGAGCCCAAGCGCTCTTCGCCGAACGAGATCTGCCGGAAGCGGCACAGATCGCGCGACTGCTGGACACCCTGCCGCAGCTACCCGGCGCCTGAGCCGCGCCGGGCACCGCGCGAACCGGTGCTGTTCCAGTCGTCGTCATCGTCCGATCCATTTTGTTTCCGTGCGCCGGCTGGTGAGGAAATCGACAGCGAGAAGGCTGATTTTTTTACCCCGTAAATTATGTGTGCGGTACCAGGACAGACGGTGTGCATCGCAATCCACCTCAGATCGATAGGCGCAACACTCACGATTGTGCGATGAATTAAGTACCACATGCAGCCCCGGCCTTGGCAGCGTTCATCCGGCGGGCAATCCATGTCGTCCGCCGGGTTCGCGTCACATGCGAATGGGAAGACCGACCCATTCCAGGCAAAGCAAGGCGGCGCGACGGCCGGAGCAATCGGTATCCGGCCACATGTGACGCGCATTGTGCTCGGGCTCCGGCCGGCCCAATAATCACGGTCCACCAACCTCTCTGATATCCCGCCCCCGCCCGAGGAGCCCTCTTGCCCGTCCGTGTGCTTCAGCTCAGCGACACACATCTCACGGCTGCCCACAGCGGGAACGCCCGCACCGACCCGGACCACCTGTTGCGATCAGCCCTGGAAGCGCATCGGCGCACCGGAGTGCACGCCGACGTCACCGTGGTCAGTGGCGATCTCGCCGACGACGGCAGTGCCCCGGCCTGTCGTCGGCTGGCGGCGGCACTCGCCCCGTTGCGGACACCCGTCCTGGCTGTGCCCGGCAACCACGACGTTCCCGACACGGTGGCCGAGACCTTTCCCTCCGACCTGCTCGAAACACAAGGCTGGAGGATCTTGGGAATCGACACCTCACGGCCCGGCGACATCCACGGCACCATCGACACCGCGGCCGAGACGAACCGCCTCGACGCCCTGGACGAGCGGCCGACCGTGCTGGTCCTGCACCACCCCCCGCTGAGCCCTTCCGCCATCCCCGCCTTCCAACTCGTCGGTGGCGGGGAACTGGTGGCAGCGCTGCGCGAACGGCCTTACGTCAAAGCCCTGTTGACCGGCCATCTGCACGATCCGTTCGAGCTGCGGACGGACACCGGTGTCCAGATCCTGGGGTGTCCGTCCACCCTCATCGGGTTTCGGCACACAGGCGACGACACGGTGATCGGCGAGGGACACATCGTGGGTGTGCGGCAGGTGACGCTGCACGACGACGGCACCGTCTCCTCTACCGTCGTAGCCTCCTGAGCAGGTCCTACGAGGACTTCGGCGCGAACTCTGCGCCGACCAGGACGTCCCGGGCATCGGTGAGGTCCAGGCCGTCGGTGAGGACGCTGACGGCCCGCCGTCGGCCGTCGGTGTCCGTCACGAACGCCTCGGTGAGCAACTCCTGCGCAGACAGACCGGCGGCCGAAAGGACCCGGCCACCGACGGTCGTGTCGGGTGCGATGTCGAACCAGGTCCATGCGTCGTGCAGGGCCTCCATGGCCCCGTTGCTCAGATGCACGCCGTTGTTGACCTTGGTGACAGGAGCCCCGTCGAAGCGGGCGAGCGGCAGCAGGCCGGCCGCCGCGTCACCGCGGAGACTGCCGGGGAGCGCCTTGGCCGGATCGGTGACTCCGCACACCTCCCGGCGCACCCGCCACCAAGGCAGCGGGGTCGCCGACCGCGCACGCACGAGGATCGCGACGGCGGTGGTCTCCCGTGCCTCCATCCTCGCCACCAGACCAGGCACGTGCGGGTTGAGTACGGCGACCGGGCCACCCGCCCAGCCGTCGACGCCGTGCAGGACGTTCACGTGGAGGCAGTCGCCGACGCAGTTGGGACCGTCCAACCTGCCGCTGTCGAGCCCGTGGTGGAGCGCGCTTCGGGTCGCCCAGTCGTCCAGTGCCTCCGGTGCGAGCCCCCGACGCTCGATCACGTCGTACGCGGCTGCCACCGGCAGTTCGCGGCCGGGCACTCCGTACAGCGCGGTCGAGCCCGGTCTGTCGTAGACGGCGAGGAACCGGGCCCGCTCGTGCGACGTGAGGGCCGCGTCGCGGGCGAACCGCATGCCGGGCCGGTAGTGCCGGGACGCCAGTCCGCGGCTGCGGATCTCGGAACTGGTCACCACGCGGGCCCGATCGGCCACGTAACCACTCTCAGCCAGCCGTTCGGCGATCTCGCTCAGCAGTCCCGGCGTGATCGCCATACCGGGCTTGAACAGCATCACGCCCGCCGGATCCGGCACGGTGCCCGCGACGAGTCGCGGGTTGCGCCAGCCGCCGTCGCGCAGGACCCGGGACAGACCGGGCGACCGGCACGCCCCGCGGTCGGGAACCTCACGCAGGCGCCTGCGCAGGGCGGACGCCGCCCACCAGACGGGGTCGCATTCGCCTGCCTCGGCCATGTCCAGGCGCACGGACAGTCCGGTGCCGACGAGCAGCGTGCGGTGCGCCTCCAGCCGGTGTGCGGTCAGCGGCAGACCCAGATCGGCCAGGCTCTCCACCAGCCGGTCGGTGTCACAGGCTCCGCCGAGCAGTACGCCGTCCTGAACTTCGAACTTGCTGTCCATGTGAGTGTTCGTCCCGTCGCGGATAGGCGGAAGGCGTCTCGTCCCACGGCGGCGATGGCCGGGACCGGTGGGCACGCGGCCACCACGGCTACCGGCCAATCCTGATGAGCCCGCGGATGTTCGATCAAGGTACGGAGGGCGGTGGTTGCATCCTGCCGTGCGTGCCAGGCTGAGCGTCGCCGGCGGTCACAGACGGGCCGCCCGGGTCGAAGGAGGATCGTACGTGGATGACGCCGAGCCGTTGCAAACCCCCGTCACCGGTTCCCTGTTGGTGCTGTCGGGACCGTCCGGCACCGGGAAGACCACGCTGGCACGGGCCCTGCTCGATGCCGACCCGGATCTGGTCCAGGTCCCCTCCGTGACCACGCGTGCCGCACGCCGGACCGGCGAGACCACGGTCTACGAGTTCGTCAGCGAGGCCGACTTCAGGCGGATGGCGGACCAGGGACGGTTCGCGCAGTGGATCCACCCCACGACCGGCGTGTACTACGGCACCCCGCGCGAGCCGCTGGACGCGGCGCTGGCAGCGGGCCGCGACGTCGTCCTGGACTACTCGCCGGAGGGCTACCTCAATCTCCGACGCCGCTACCCGGCGCACACCGTGGGCGTCTTCGTCATGGCTCCCAGCGTCCGCGAGATGGCACGCAGACTGTCGGCACGCGGGACGGAGGACGAGCAGCAACTCGCTTTCCGGAGTGCGATGGCGGCACGTGACTTCGACTTCGTCGACCAGCACGACTACCACGTCATCAATGACGACCTGACGGAGACACGGGAGACCCTGCTCTCGATCCGGCGGGCCGAACGGGCCCGGATCGCGCGCCAGCAGGGGCTGTTGGAGGCGTACGCGCGCCGCAGCAGCCCCACCCTGCTGCGCTACTACGACTGAGCACCGAGCCGGAACCCGGCGCACCCGCCCGCGTGCGGCGCCGGTCTAGGACCACCCCGTGCGTTCACGGAGCCAGCCGAGTGTCGCTTCGCCCTGGACCCGCTGGAAGTCACGCAGACCGGCCAGGTTGGGCGGAATAGGCTGGAGGGACTGGTACAGGAAGAAACCCGTCGCTGCGGTGAGCACACAGTTCACCGCCTCCGGATCCACCGCGCGTTCGGCGAGGTGTTCGTCGAGTACGTCGATACCCTCGCGGCCGTTGTGCATGATGACGCTGCCGGCGAGGAACACCACGTCGAACCAGGAGGCGCCGACCGCGCCGTGGGCCCAGTCCACGAAGACGACCCGGTCCTCGGTCAGCAGGATGTTGTCGGCCCTGAGGTCCGCGTGGACCAGCGCACTGCCGGCGCAGGCACGTGCCCACTCGGCTTCCGTCTCCGCCAGGCGGCGCGCGTGGCGCCGGGTCCACGGGTCCGGCCACGGGTCGTCGGCCATCGCCCGGAATCCGGCGAACATGTCCCCGTAACGTCCCTCGATGGTGGGTGACTCGATCGGGGCGGGGTCCAGCGTGGCGGCCAGGTCGAGGGTGGCGTCCAGCACGCGGCGCAGATCGGGAAGATGCCATGGTTCGCTCGGCATGACGCCGTCGATGTCCTCGAAGACCAGCACCACCCATCCGTCCAGATCCTCGTCGGCCAGTAACTGCGGGACCGGTGCCTGCGGCGGGATACGCCGGGCGACCAGGGCTTCGGAACGGTGGAAACGGGGGCTGTCGGGATTGAGGTCCGCGGAGACGGCCTTGATGAAGGCGCGTCGGCCGTCGGCGAGTTGCACCCGCGCCGCGACGCCCGGCGAGAACCCGCCGGACTGGGTGCGTGCTGTGACCACGCGTGAACCGAGCCGGTCCTCGACAGCGCTCCTTACGCGCTCGGGCACTTCTTCCCACGGGAGGCGGTCGTTCGTGGCCGTGGGCACCGGGGCCGCGTCGGCACGGGGTGACGTCGTCATGAAGGTCATCCTCTCCATCGGGGTCGGGGTTGGCAAAGACGAACACCCGCCCGCTCACTCCCCGAGCCCCAGATGCCCTCGAAGCGTCGTGGCGGTGTAAGCGCTGCGGTAGGCACCGCGCTCCTGGAGTTCGGGCACCAGCAACTCCACGATGTCGTCGAGCCCGTCGGGAATCATGTACGGGTTGAAGTTGAACCCGTCGACGGCTCCGTGCCGTGCGAAGTGCACGAAGCGGTCGGCGAGTTGGGCGGGAGTGCCGACATGGTCGGTCCGCGGCCCGAGATGGATGGCCGTGTCGCGCAGGGACCAGCGGTGGCGCTCGGCCAGGGCCCGCCACTCGGCGACGTGCTCCTGGTTCCGCACGGCTGCGGGCTCTTCTGGGGGCAGCGGTCCGTCCGGGTCACGGTCGGATAGGTCCATGCCCCAGAGCGCACCGGCCATCTGTAGTGCGAGGGCCGGGGTGATTTGCTGCGTGCGCACCCAACGGGCCTTCTCCTCGGCCTCCTTGGGCGTGGCACCGATGATGACCTCGACGCCGGGCATGATGCGCACGTCGTCCGCGGAGCGCCCCACGGTGCGCAGACGGCTCCTGATGTCCTGTGCGAAGTCGAGTGCCGCGTCGAAGTCGGTTCCGAAGGGCGAGAAGATCACATCGGCGTTTCTTGCTGCGAAGTCACGTCCCGACGACGACGCCCCCGCCTGGTAGATGACCGGGTGGCCCTGGGGACTGCGCGGAAGTGTCGCACGCGCGTCGACATCGATGTGCTGCCCGCGGTACCGCACCCGGCCGATGGCGTCCCGGCGGGACCAGGAGGGCGCGTCACGACTCGGGGAGAGCACATCGTCAGGCCAGGCGTCCCACAACTCCCGGCACACCGCGAGGAATTCCTCGGCACGACGGTAGCGGTCCGCGTGGTCGAGGTAGCCACCGCGCCGGAAGTTCTCGCCGATCCAGGCGCTGTCGCTGGTGACGACGTTCCATCCGGCCCGGCCGCCGGACAGCAGGTCGAGGCCGGACAGCCGGCGGGCGAGGTCGGCCGGCTCGCTGAAGGTCGTGTTGGAGGTGGTGACCAGGCCGATGTGCTTGGTGTGGGCGGCCAGTGCGCACAACTGGGTGATGGCGTCGGGCCGTCCGGCCATCTCCAGGTCCTGGATCGCCCCGTCGACCTCTCTCAGTCGCAGTCCTTCGGGGAGGAAGAAGGCGTCGAACATTCCGCGCTCGGCCAGCTCCGCCGTGTGCCGGAAGGTCATCGGGTCCAGCGGCGGGGCGCCCTGCGGCAAGGTCCAGACGGTCCAGTGGGCACGCCAGGAGGAAGGAGGACCGCTGCCGGGTGCGGCGCCCAGCTTGGGGCCGCCGAAGAAGACGCCGAAATGCAGGGTGGCGTCGGGGCGTGGGACGTCGGTGGGATCGGTGCGGGTCATGAGGGCTCCGATCGGAGGGCGGCGAATCGGCTGGCGGGCCTGGGCAGACCCAGCAGGCCGCGCAAGGAGGCGCCGGGCAACGGCCGGTGGGCGATGCCCGCTCCTACCAGGGCCGGCACGACGCGGCCGGCCAGGACGGGCAGGTCCTCGTCGAGGACCAGGGGGTGGATCCTGACGCCGGCCACCTCGGGGGCGAGCTCGCTCAGCAGCCTGACCAGGCCGTCGGCGGATCCGGTGTGGCGCAGGCGGCCGTGCTCCGGCCACGGCGCATGGAACTCCAGATCGGCTCGGCGTTCGACGGCTGTCGCCTCGTCGGTGTCCAGGGCCACGTCCAGTTCGGCGAAGGCCAGCGGCGCGCGGGCGACGCGGGCTGCGGTCGCGGCGTCTGCGGGCGTGGGGCCGTCGACCAGGACGATGTCCGGTCGCACGACGTCGGCCAGGTGTGCGGGTGCCATCACCACAAGCTGCCCCTGGGGTGGCCGAGGGGTGATGGAGGGGCCCTTGACGCTGAAGGTCGTCCCCTCGAAGTCGACGTAGTGGACTCGCTCGCGGTCCAGGTAGCGGCCGGTCGCCGCGTCGCGGACGACCGCCCCGTCCTCCCACGAGTCCCAGAGGTCCCGGACCACCTGGACGACGTCCCGCGCCTCCTGGCGCAGGTTCGCCTCTCCCCTGACACGCACGAGCCCCCAGGTCCGGGCGGCGTCGGCGTCGCGCTCGGTGCTCACCAGCCATCCGGCCCGGCCCAGGGAGAGATGGTCGACGGACGCCAGCTGGGAGGCGAGGGAGGAGGGTTCCACGTAGGTGGTGGAGACCGTGGCCACGACGCCGACAAGGCTCGTGGACGCCGCGATGTACGCGGCTCGTTCCACCGCCCCGAGCCGGCCGACGACATCGGTCCCCTCGCCGGGTGGCACAAGGGTGTCGTCGAGGGTGACCAGCGGGAATCCCGCGGCCTCGGCGGCCCGGGCGACGGACACGAGCCGCCGGCCGGTCAGCAGCGCGCCGGGCGGGTGGAGGGCCCGTCGCCAGGCGGCCGGATGCCCTCCTTCCCCGTCGATCTCCAGGGCAAGGCGCAGAACGGGTCGGGACATCGGCGCTACTTTCCACGGTTGGGCGTGATGACAGTGAGCCGGAGTTCGAGGACGGCGGGCCCTTGAGTCCGCTCGCCAGGTCGTGTCCGCGAGGTGCTCTTGTCAGCTCGAAAGGCAGACGGGACTTCGCGGACACGACCTAGTCCACGGGAGCGGGGGCCGGTATCTGGTCGTCCGGCGTGCCGGCGTGCGGCGAAGCTTCACCGTGGCCGGGTCCCATGGGTTCGCGCGGGTCCGCGTCCGCCCGGCGGGTCCTGCCGGCGGCCACTGCCACGGCCGCGGCCAGCAGGCACCCCCACAGCAGGAACACGCCCGGCGCCGCCGTACGGTGCGAACCCGCGATGGCCGCGGCCGCCAGTGGGCCGAAACTCGCAATGGTGGCGCCGAGTTGGTATGTGACAGCAAGTGCGGAGTAGCGGTGGCCGACGGGGAACATGTCGATCAGGAACGCGGAGAAGGCACCGTAGATGAGAGCGTGTCCCAGGCCCATGGCCAAGACGAATGTCAGGGTCATCAGCACGCTGTCACCGCTGGTCAGCCAGCGCGGGGCGACGATACCGACCACCGCGCAGACCCCGTACCCGCACAGCATGACCGGACGGCGCCCCACGCGGTCGGACAGCCATCCGGCGGCCGGCAGCACGCAGGCCTCCACCAGGGCACCGACAAGCAGGGCGTCGAGTACGTCCGAGCGATGGTCGGCGACCGGTCCGGAGGAGGCGTAGGACAGCAGATACACCGTGTAGACGCTGACGACCATGGCCAGTCCCAGGGCCGCGAACACACCGCGCACCACCTGCAACGGCCCCTGGCGCACGGCGTCGGACAACGGGAGACGGGGTTGTTTCCCCTCACTGCGCAGGCGTGCGAACTCCGGGGACTCGGCGACTCCGAGGCGGACGAGCAGGCCCACCACCACGAGGACGATCGAGGCGAGGAAGGGCAACCGCCAGCCCCAGCTGAGCAGTTCGTCGGACGGCATGCGGGAGACCGCCTGGAACATCGCGGTGCTGGCGCACAGGCCGATGGGGAAGCCGCTCGCGGGATAGCTCGCGAACAGGCCGCGGCGTCCGGCGGGCGCGTGCTCTCCGCTCATCAGGACGCCCCCGCCCCATTCGCCGCCGATCCCGATGCCCTGGACGACCCGCAGCGTCACCAGCAGGATCGGCGCGAGGATGCCTGCCTGTTCATAGGTGGGCAGCACGCCGACGAGGAACGTGGCCACTCCCATGATGAGAAGGGTGCACACCAGCATCGCCTTGCGCCCGATCCGGTCGCCGAGGTGCCCGAAGATGATCCCGCCGAACGGCCGGGCGACGAACCCCGCGGCATAGGTGGCGAAGGAGGCGAGCGTGCCCGCGGTCGCGGAGTGACTCGGGAAGAACAACGGGCCGAGCACGAGCGCCGAGGCCGTCGAGTACAAATAGAAGTCGTACCACTCGATGGCGCTCCCGACCGTGCTGGCGAGCAGGACCCGGCGGGACACCGCGCGCGCCGGAGCGGCAGGGGCGAGGTCCGTCGGCCCGCTGGAATTGTCCACGGCCGCTGTCATCGGGATCCTCCGGCGCATTCGTGACGGCTCGTCATAGGAATTGTTCCCTTCTCGGCCGGCCCGTCGCAGGCGCATTCGGCGGGGACCTGGCGCAGCAAGCTCGTGGGAATGGCACCGCGCCACGGGCACTCGTTCTACTCGGCCCGACGACGACGCGTCCAGATCGTTCGACGCCTGCGCACGGAAGTTGCCCGACATGGAGCCTGCCGTGAAAATCAGCGACGGAAAGCCCACGCCCTGCGAGGAGGCAGACCATGGACGAGGAAAACGGCGGACACGACGTGTGGCTCGACGACCAAGGGCACGAAGTGGTGTGCCTGCGGCGTTGGAAGGACACCTGGCCCGCCGACGACCCGCACGCCAACTTCAAGACGGAGGTGGCCTCGTACGGCCTGCTGGACCCGCTGGTCACGGTGCGGGGCATGTCCCGCAACCTCGACATTCCGGTGGGCGCCATCGCCCGCTACGTCCTGGCGAAATGGGCTACGGGCGGTAGCGGCGGCCTCCTGGAACTCGGGCCCGTGATGGTGCCCCGGCTGTGGGAGCCGATCGCCGCGGCCGAGGAGGCCGACAGCGACGAGAAGCGGCTCGCGGCGTATCACCAACTCCGTCAGATGATTTCCTGGCTGAAGATCCCGCTGGACCGTCCTGAGGTTTACCCGGCCCAGCACGATTGATCCGCCGCCACGGTGTTCAGCCGAGGAAGTTCCCTAGTCGAACACGACCTCCGCGTCATTCCGCAACACGGACCCACTGGAGTCGAGGAAAATGCCCGTGGAACTGAACGCCCCTTACGACCACGTCGTACTGATTTCCATCGACACATTGCGCAGTGACGCGCTCTCGTGCAATCCGATGAAGCTGTGGCCGCACAAATACAGCGGGGTTCGGCCGGTGCGCACCACCGTGCTGGACGAACTGGCGGGCAGCGGAGCCTACTTCCCGAACGTGATCAGCGCGGCTCCCTACACGGCGGCTGCCCACGGTGCCATCTTCAGCGGTCAGTACCCCCTGCACAACGGCCTGCACGAGTTCTACAACGGCTCGCTGCGCGCCCCCACCGTCTTCACCTACGGGCGCCGCGCGGGCCGGGCCACGGTCCTCAAGACCGACTTCCCCATCATCCTGGGATCGCAGCTGGGCTACACGCGCGACATCGACACCTACATCGTGGAGGACGACGACTCCTTCATCGAGGCCGTCATCGAGGCCGACCAGTCCGTGGCCTGCGCCCACTTCGGTGCGGTCCACTCACCGTACGGCTTCCACAACCTGGCCTTCGGCGGTGACGCCTACCGCGAGAAGGTCGCCGAGCTGACGGCCGAGCTGCCCAAGTCGCTGCCCTTCACCGATCTGCTGGTGGAGAGCTACCGCGACCCCGAGGACACCGAACTGCTCGTGCGCTATAAGCGGGCGATCGCCTATCTGCACGCGGAAGGCCAGTACGACCGGCTGTTCCAGATCTATCTGGACGGCGTGCAGCACTTCCTGGAGTCGCGCTTCGCCCACTTCGTCGAGCGGTTGCGCGAGCGGATGGCGGCGGCGGACCGGCGCATGCTGCTGGTGGTCTTCGCCGATCACGGCGAGGAGTTCGACGAGCGCACCAACGGCCACTTCAACTCGATGGCCGAAGCCGTACTGCGCGTACCGTTGATCATCGTGGGCGACGATGTCGCCCCCGCAGTCCACCGCAACCGTGTCCGCACCATCGACATCGCGCCCACCGTCCTGGACCTGGCGGGTATCCCCGCTCCCGCCACGGGCGTCTTCGACGGCCGCTCCCTGGCCCCGGTGGTCCGCGGCGCGGAGAAGCTGAGCGGCGACGCGCCCGCCATCGCCGAGGCGTACACCTCGGAGCTCAACGAGTTCGTCACCTTCCAGCAGCGGCAGCTCGCCGGGCAGCAGCCGGGTGCCCTGCGGCACTACCTCGTCGGGCACACCGCCTATCTGGAGGACCGGCGCGTGGTGCGGCTCACCCGCCAGTACAGCGAGTGGTTCCAGCAGATGCAGTCGACGGAGATGGCATGGGTCGAACGGTTCGACGAGTCGTCGGTGCCCCGTCGCGACCCCGCGGACGACGGGGCCGATCTGCTGGCCGCGCTCGACGACTACCGAACCGCACTGCGCGAGCCGGACCAGGTGTCCTTCACCGATGAGATCCGCGGTCAGCTGCGTGCGCTCGGCTACTCGGTCTGACATGACGTCACATCGCACCGGGGCCGCCGACGCCGCCTCGCCCGACGTCACCCGGACCGGTCTCACGAGCGACCTCGGCGGCCCCGGCTGGAACCCGCGCACGGCCACCCACGAGGAGGAGGTGGCCGCCGGTGTTCTGTGGACCGGCTGCGGCTACCGATCGGAGTGGGGGCCGTTGCGTGACGTCCTGCTGTCCGAGCCGCCCGCCAGCATCGCCTCGGTCACGGACCCCGCCGGTCAGTTGATGCGCTCACCCGTCGATCCGGGACGTATGCGCGAACAGTTCGCGGCGGTGGTCGAGGCCTACCGGGCGCGGGGCGTGAGCGTGCACACCTTCGCCCCGCCTGTCACGGCGGACCCGAACATCGTCTTCGTGCGGGACCTCTTCATGGCCACGCCCCAGGGCGCGATCCTGGCCCGTCCCGCGTCGGCCCAGCGGGCCGGCGAGGAGCGGCACGCGGCGGCGGCGCTGGCCGCCCTGGGCGTTCCCCTGCTGCGCACGATGACCGGCACCGCCGCCTTCGAAGGGGCCGACGCTCTCTGGGTGGACGAGCACACCGTCCTGCTGGGCAGAGGACTGCGCACCGACGATACGGGCATCGGCATCGTGCGCGAAGTGCTCGCCGCGCAGGGCATCGACACCGTGGTGGTGGCGGTGGGCGAGGGTGTGCAGCATCTGCTGGGCTCGGTCGTCTTCGTGGACCACAGGCGTGCGGTGGTCCACAGTGCCGCCCTGAGCCCGTCGCTGCGTACACAACTGACCCTTCGCGGCTATGAGTTGGTGGAGCTGCCGCCCGACGACGAGGTGGTCGGGCGGCGCGCGATGAATCTGGTGACGCTTGGACCCGGCCGAGTCCTGATGCCCGCCAGCTGCCCGGCGACCCGCCGTCGGCTGGAGTCGGCCGGCCTGGAGGTCTTCGACGTCGAGGTCGGCGAGTACGTCAAGGCGGCCGGCGCGCTCGGCTGTCTGACCGGCATCCTGCGGCGCGACGACACGGCGGTCGGCCCGCCGCGGTCGGACTGACGTCCGGCGGCGGGCCGACCCCGTGTCAGTCCGACGGCGCGGCGGGTACGGTCTCGTCCGTGCCCGTCGCCAGCGTGTGCCCGTCCAGCTCCCACGGATCGGTCCGCAGGTCGTAGCTCTCCACGGCGTCACCACCGACCTGCCAGATCACCTTCCGGCGCCCGCCCTGCGCGTCGTCCAGCCGGACCGACGACAAGGGCAGCAGATCGGGATACTTCCCGTCCGCCCTGCGCTCCTCCGGGTAGTAGGTCTCGCTGTAGGCAGGACGGGAGTTAGCGGTCGGCTCCGGCCGCAGAAACTCCGTCAGCGACGCACCGTCCACGCTTCCACAGTCGAGGCCGAGAATGTCCAGCACGGTCGGAGCGATGTCCACCAGACGGACCTGCCGGTCCGTCTCCGCGCCGCGCGGCAGTCCCGGGCCGGAGAAGATCAACGGCACGTGCTGGGTGGTGTCGAACAGCAGACAGCCGTGTCCCTCCTCGTAGGGATGTCCCAGCGGGCCCGCGTGGTCGTTGGGGTACCAGCCGGCGAGGTCCTCGCCGTGGTCGGAGAAGCACACGATCAACGTGTCATCGAGGTCGTGCCCCATCTCCTCCATGCGGGCCAGCATCTTCCCCAGATAGTGGTCGCTGTAGGCGACCTCGCCCTCGTAGGGGTTGTCGGCCGTGGGGCAGACGTCCTCAGGAGGCTCGTAGGGCCAGTGCGCGTCGAAGAAGTGGGCGAAGAGGAAGAACGGCTGCTCTTGCCGCGACAGCCAGTCCATGGCGCGATCCACCACCACGGGGGCCCGCTTCAGGGCCAGTCCGCGCATCTTCACGTCCGGCACGGTCAACGGATCGCTGCCGTCCGGCAGCCGGGGGATCTCGTCGTCGTAGAAGTCGAATCCCCGGTCCATCCCGTACCACTTGTTGAGTCCGGGGCAGGAGACGACCGCGCCCGTGGCGTACCCGGCGTCACGCAGCCTTTCGGCCAACGGGACGGCGTCCGGGGCAAGTTGCTCGCGCAGCAGATGGCGGATGCCGTGCCGGGCCGGCTGGAGGCCGGTGAAGACGCTGGCGTGGCTTATCGGTGTCAACGGCGCAGAGGAGATGGCCTGCCGGAATGTGGTGCCCCGGCGGCGGAGGCCTTCGATGCCCGGCATCTTCCCGGAGTAGGCGACATCGGCCCGGACGGTGTCCAGGGAGACGAGCAGCACATTGGGCACGTCCTGTTCCCTTCAGGGTTGCTGATGGAGCGTTGATGGATCACTGATCGAGGCTTCGTAGGCTTCCTGACGGAAGCGGGTGTTCCGTTGGATCCCTCAGGACGGAGGTCTCATGTCAGCTGAGGAAGATCGGCTACGCCACATCCCTCAAGAACCTGTGCACTTGGTCCCGGTCGACGCTCTGTCCGTCGATGCCTGTCCCAGACTGTCGGGAGAGGACCCGGACCATCTCCGGATACTGCTGGAGACCCCGAACGAACTGCCCCCCATACTCGTCCACCGGCCCACCATGCGGGTCATCGACGGCATGCACCGACTCAGTGTGGCCCGGCTGCGCGGACAGTCCCAGATCGCCGTGCGCTACTTCGACGGCGCCGAGGAGGACGCCTTCGTCCTGTCCGTGCAGAACAACGTCCGCCACGGACTTCCCCTGTCCCTGGCCGATCGCACCGCCGCCGCCACCCGTATCGCCCGCTCCCACCCCCACTGGTCGGACCGGACCATAGCCCGCACCAGCGGGCTGTCCCCGAAGACCGTCGCCGCCATCCGCCGGCGTTCATCCGCGGAAATTCCCCCCTCGAACACCCGCGTCGGCCAAGACGGACGGAGTCGTCCCATCGACGCAGGCGAAGGCCGCCGCCGTGCCAGCCACCTCATCACCGCCCACCCCACCATGCCTCTTCGCGAGGTCGCCACGAAAGCCGGCATCTCCCTGGGCACCGCCCACGACGTGAGTGAACGCTTACGCACGGGACGCGACCCCCTCCCGGAACGTGTCCGCCGGACCGGCCCCCGTGCGCCCGAACCCCAGCCGCTCCCCACCCCTCACCTCGCCGACACCCCCCACCCCCCACCAGCGCGGACCGTCCCCGCGGAGGACACCCCACCATCCCGCGTCCTGCGTCTGCCCGAGCGTCCCCGCACCCCCGCCACCCTGCTGCACGTGCTGCGCAAGGACCCTTCCCTGCGCCTCACCGACACCGGACGGGCCCTCCTGCGGCTGTTCGACGCTCAAGCACAGCTCGTGCCACAGTGGGACCGGCTCGTCGACAGCTTCCCGCAGCACTGCGCCGACATGATCATCGACCTCGCCGACACCTACGCCACGTACTGGCAACACATTGCTGCACATCTGCGCACCGCCACGGCCGAAACCGACCGCACCCAACGCATCAGTAGCTGAGAGATCTCTCTAGTCGACTGGCAAAGGAGCGCTTCATGGCACCCAAATCCCTCGCCCTGGAGTTGTACGCGAACGCCGATGAACTGGTGGACCACCAGTTCATGAACCAGATGCGCGAGCAGGACGCCACCCCGGTCTCCACGGACCCGTCACTGCCACGTTTCACCCTCGTCGTAGGTCCGTCCCCGTTCACCATGCCGCGCGGCTGGGAATTCTTCCTCACCTCGCCGTACGAGGGCGCGACCTACATATCGACCGTCCTGCACAACGCCGGCTATCCGGTACGCATCGTCGACGTCCGCTACGACCTCGACCCGCTGAAATCGGCCTACGACCAGATCGTCGGGCAGACCGACGTGCTGGGTCTGTGCACCTTCGAGGACAACTTTCCCTTCTGCCAGGAGCTGCTGGAGAAGGTCCGCGAGTCCGAGCCGGACGTGCCCATCATCGTGGGCGGCTCCCTGTGCACGTCGGTGCCGCACATCTTCATGGAGCACACCGCGGCGGACGTCGTCGTCATCAGCGAGGGCGAGATCACCATCCTCGAACTGATGGAGAGCTACGCCTCCGGCAACTGGTCCCGGGACCTGCCCAACATCCGGGGCATCTGCTACCGCACCCCGGAGGGCCAGGCCAAACGCACCCGGGCCCGCGGTCAGATGATGGACCTCGACGCGCTGCCCCGCATGCGCCTGGACCTGTGGCCCCAGTACCACAGCCCGATGGGCCTCCAGCCGCAGATCATCTCTTCCTACAGCCGCGGCTGCAAGATGGACTGTTCCTTCTGCTACCGCACGACGCCGCAGGTCAGGGCGAAATCGCCGGAGAAGATGGACCGGGACATGGCCTGGCTGAAGAGCCAGTACGGCATCGAGTTCTCGTTCTTCGTCGACCTGACGTTCAGCTCGCACCGCAAACAGACGCTTGAGATCTGCGACGTCATCAAGGACCACGACATCCGCTGGACGTGCCTGACCCGGTGCGCCGACATGGACGAGCCCCGCATCAACGCCATGCGCGACTCCGGCTGCGACATCATCCTCTACGGCGTGGAGTCGCTCGGCAGCGAGGTGCTGCGCGAGGCGCGCAAGGGCAGCAGCGAGAACCTGACCGTGCGCGCGATGCGAACCACCTTCGACGCCGGTGTGCGTTTCGGTTCCCTGCTCATCGTGGGTCTGCCCAACGAGAGCGAGGAATCGCTCAACCACATGGTCGAGTTCGCCGAGACGTACAACCACGTCACACGGGTGAAGTACCTGTCGGCCATGCCCGGCACCACGATCTACAAGCAGGCCATCGCCTCGGGCACGATCCGCTCCGAGATCGACCACCTGAATTGGCTGTCGGTCGAACAGGCTCTGCACGAGGACGAGTTCCTCAACGTCTCCGGACTGCCGGAGCAGGTGTGCCGGGACTCCTACAAGCGGGTCTACGACGCCTACCAGCCGGGCCCGGTGATGAACTTCCGTCACTTCCCCGAGCACTTCCAGTACTTCCACCCGCAGCCGGAGGACGGGCAGGAGCGCTCGACCAGCTACGCGGGCCGACAGTGGCGCAGCGAGTTCAGCTCGGCGGCCGGCCCGCTGGCGCCCGGCTCGGACCGCTTCACCCTCGACAAGTGCGCCACGCCCGAGGTGGCCCAGGCCGGCAGCAGCCTGATGGACTGCGGCGCCAAGACGATGACGTCACCGACGCTGGCCGGTGTCGGCGAGGCATGACCGACCAAGACGGTCCCATCCTGATCATCGGGACCGAACGTTCCGGCTCCAACCTGCTGAGGCTGATCCTCAACGCCCATTCGCGGATCACCGTCCCTCATCCCCCGCATTTCATGCGGTTCCTCACGCCCGTCGCCGGGTCCTACGGAGACCTGTCGGACCCGGCCGGGCGTGCGAGAGCGGTGGGCGATGCCCTCGGTCTGCTGCGTCGGCACATCCATCCGTGGCAGCACCCGGTCGCGTCCGACCGGGTGCTGGCCGCGGCCAGCACCGCACCGGGGCTGTTCGGGATCGTGGCTGCCATCTACGAGGAACAGCGCATCGCCACGGGAAAGGCCCGCTGGGGATGCAAGAGCACCTTCATGGTGGATCACGTGGCCGAGGTGCTGGCCGTCCATCCGGACGCACGGTTCGTGTGGCTGGTACGCGACCCGTGCGACGTGGCCTCCTCCGCCAAGCACGCGGTGTTCGGCCCCAGCCACCCGTACCGCATGGCACAGCTGTGGCGGGCCCAGCAGGAGCGCGCCCAGGCGGCGTTGGAGGACTACGGCAGCGAGGTGGTGCACCTGCTGCGCTACGAGGACCTGGTGTCGCGTACGCCGGAGGAGGTCGGCCGGCTCTGCGCCTTCCTGGACGAGCGTCCGGAGCCGGCCATGTTCGAGCACCACAAGTCCGCCGACGCACGCCGGACGGCACGGTTGGCGAAAGCCTGGCAGCAGGCCGGCCGGCCGGTCGCCACCGACCGTATCGGCACCGGCCGGCAGGGACTGACCCACAGCGAACGGCTGCTGGTAGACAAGGTGACCGGGCCGATGAAACGGTCACTCGGCTATGCGGTCGACCCCGCGGCCCGCACCGAACCGGATCCGTCGCCGCTGGCCGTGACCGTACGCTCGGCCTGGCTGCGCGCGCGCATCGAGTGGAACTCCCTGCGCGAGGACGCCAACCACCACGCACGGGTCCGCCGCGACGTGTACGTGCGGTGGCTCCGTCTCCGGACGGCCCTGGGACGCGGTCGCGCCCCGCTGACAGGGACAGCGCCCCGTCTCCCAGCGCGCCGCACCGCTCTCTGACGCCGCGCAGCCCAACACACGACCGACGACCGTTCTTACCCGGTCGACCGCGCCCTGCCCGCTCGCGACAGGGTGCGACAGACCCGGGGCCGACCGCGAGGAGTTCTTCTTGACCATCAGTCGCAAGGACGTAGCCGAACACTTCTCCCTGCGGGCACCCACCTACGACCGCTCCAGCTCCTGGTGCACCGACACCGACCTGGGCGATCTGCTGCTCGAACTCGCCCGGCCCGAGCGGCACCACCGCGTTCTCGACGTGGCCTGCGGCACCGGCCTGGTGTCACGTCTGTTCAGCGGACGGGTCGCGGAGCTGGTCGGCGTCGACCTCACCGAGGAGATGGCCGAACAAGCCGCGCCCCATCTCGACCGTCTGGTCATCAGTCCGGCCGAGCACCTCCCCTTCGAGGACTCCACCTTCGACGTCGTCGTATGCCGGCAGGGCATCCAGTTCATGGATCTGCCGGACGCGGTGGCAGAAATGGTCCGGGTGGTCCGGCCCGGAGGGCGGGTCGTCGTGGTCAACCTCTGCGCCTACGACAAGACCGACCGCGAGGAGTACTTCGAGATCCTGCGGCTGCGCAACCCCGTACGGCGTCACTTCTTCCTCCCCTCCGACCTGGAGGACCTGCTGCGCAAGGCGGGATGCGACCGGACGGACACCCGCTCCTACGTGTCGCTGGAGGACGTGGACATCTGGTCGGACAACGGCGCCATCGAGGAGGGGCGGCGTGAGGCGATCCGCGAGGTGTACCGCACCGCCTCCCTGAACTTCCGTTCCCTGCACGCCGTCCGTGAGGCCGACGGCCGGTTCACCGATCACATGTTGTTCGTGCTGGCGGCGGGCACCAAGCCGGAACCCGGGCCCACCCCTTCCGAGGAGAGCAATGACGCATCTGTCCGACGCACTCGCGGGTGAACTGCGTGCGGCGCTGGCCGCCGAGGCGGCCTCCGCGGTGCGCTACACCTACTTCGCCCAGACAGCCGAGATCGAGGGGCACGGGGAGATCGCGCGGCTGTTCACAGAGTTGGCCGACAGCCTCGTCTGCGCCGCGCACGGCCATCTGGACGTGCTGCGCGAGGTCGGAGACCCCGAGCGCACGGACGGTGTCGGCGACACGCGGCTGAACCTGGCCTCCAGCGTGGTCGGCGCCCTCCACGACTCCGGCGAGCTCTATCCCCGGCTGACGACGGCCACCCATGAAGAAGGACACGCCGATGCGGCGAGCTGGCTGAGCACGCTCACGGCACTGAAGAAGCGGCACACCGGCCGTCTCAAGACCGCGTT
Source organism: Streptomyces sp. NBC_01261 (assembly GCF_036226385.1). NCBI lineage: Bacteria > Bacillati > Actinomycetota > Actinomycetes > Kitasatosporales > Streptomycetaceae > Streptomyces > Streptomyces sp. NBC_01261. Next base: position 10,846,652 of record NZ_CP108463.1, on the reverse strand, counting down.
GGACCAGCTCACCGCGTCCGGCGCACAGCCCGCTCTTCTCACCTCTCCGGGAGGAACGGATGACTGAGGATCTCCTCACGCAGACCGCGGTGGTGGCGGACCGGTACGACGCCTCGTCGATCGTCGTGTTCTCCGGCCTGCAGGCCGTACGCCGCAACCCGTCCATGTACATCGGGTCGACCACGGCGGACGGCCTGCACCACCTCGTGTTCGAGCTGCTGGACAACGCCGTGGACGAGCACAAGGCCGGCTACTGCACGACCCTGTCGGTGACCCTGCGCGCCGACGGTACCTGCGTCGTCGAGGACGACGGCCGTGGCATCCCCGTGGATCCGCATCCCGATTCGGGCCGCCCTGCCTGCGAGGTCGTGCTCACCACCCTCCACTCCGGCGGCAAGTTCACCGCGGGAAACTACGTGCACTCCGCCGGTCTGCACGGCGTGGGCCTGTCGTGCGTGAATGCCCTGTCCGCATGGCTGCGCGTGGACGTGCGGCGCGAGGGGCGGCACCACAGCCAGGACTACGAACGCGGTGAGCCGAAGGCCGCGCCGAGCGACCAGGGGCCGACCGAACGGCGCGGCACCACCATCACCTTCCGGCCGGATCCGGAAATCTTCGACACCGTCGAGTTCTCCGCCGCGACACTGGGCGAGCGGCTCCAGGAGATCGCCTTCCTGCACAGCGGACTGACCGCCCGTCTGGTGGACGAGCACACCGGACGGGTGACGCACTACGCCTTCAGCAGCGGGGTGCGCGGCTTCCTGGACCACCTCAACGCCGGCGCGACCACCGTCCACCCCGAGCCGGTGGTCGTGTCGTTCGCCGACGACGCCTCGGTCTCGTTCGACCTCGCCTTCCAATGGACCGAGGGATACACCGAGGAGTTGCGCAGCTTCGTCAACGGCGTACGCACCGACCAGGGCGGAGCCCATGTGGACGGTATCCGGGCGGCATTGTCCGAAGTGATCAACCGCTACGCCACCGCCCAGGGACTGCTGGACTCGCGCACCGGCGAACGCATCACCACCGTGGACGTCCTGGAAGGGCTCACTGCGGTTGTATCCCTGCGGATGGCCGCTCCGCGGTTCGACGGGCAGACCAAGAAGCGCCTTCAGAACGCCGAGGTCGACCGTGTGGTGCACGACGCGGTGGAGGCCGAGTTCACACGACGTCTTGAGAGCGACGACCAACTGGGACGGGTGGTGGCGCATCGCGTGCTGGACGCCGCCCGGGCCCGGCTCGCCGCCCGCCTGGCCGGCCGAACCGCCCGCCACCAGCGTCGTGAGCTGGACATCGACTACACCGTCTACCAGCGGCAGTTCGGGATCCGGTCCAAGAACTGGCACGACTCGTGCACCTGGCTGACGGACGAGGAACTGCTCAGCAAGCACGTCGAGATGTGCGAGGTGCCGACCGACGCCAGGATGCTCGACGTGTGCTGCGGCAGCGGTGTCGTGGGCGGCTCCTTCAGGGGTCGGGTCGGTGAGATGGTCGGCCTCGACCTCACCCCTGAGATGGTCGAACTGGCGTCGACCCGGCTGGATCGTGTGGACCGCGGGACCGTCTACGACCTGCCGTACCCGGAGGGCTCCTTCGATCTGGTGGTCACCCGCGAAGTGCTGCACCTGCTGCCGCAGCCCGAGCGTCCCGTGTCGGAGATCTTCCGGGTCCTGCGCCCCGGCGGGCAGTTCATCGTCGGCCAGATCGTGCCCTTCGCCGACGAGGACGCCTTCTGGATGTACCGCGTCTTCAAGAAGAAGCAGCCGCTGCTCTACCAGATGTTCCGCGAGGAGGAGTTCCGCTCCCTGCTGACCGGAGCGGGTTTCACAGATGTGCGGATGACGGAGCATCTGTTGTGGGAGTCCATCGACCAGTGGATCGACACCCACGAGACGACCCCCGCGCACCGGCGCGAGATCCAGCAGTTGTTCTACGACGCACCTCCCGAGGTCCGCGCCGTCCATCCGTTCGAGGTGCTGCCCGACGGATCGATCCGGGACCAATGGCGATGGTGTGTGTATTCGCTCAGGAAGCCCCTGTGATCCGGGCGACGGACGAGCACCTCGGCGCTCCCGCGCCCGATGTCCTGCCGGCGTTGCACGACCGGCTGAAGCAGCTCAGGCAGGAACGGGCCCATTCCGTGGAGGACTTCACCAGCCAGGTGAGGTCCGTGCTGGTCATCGCCTCCAGCTCGCGCGGCGGCTCCAGCATGCTCACCGAGACACTGCGCGCCTCGCAGGACCTGCTCCATCTCCAGGCCGAGATCAATCCGTTCCTGCGTCTGGTGGACCTCGTCCACCCGGCCAGCGGCACCGGCTCCGACAGGCTCGACGCCAGGCATCTCGACTCGCTGGTGCCGGCCGCGCGGCAGCTGCTCGATCAGGAGCTGGCCTGTGACGCCGGCACCGCGTCCGCCGAGACGGACCCCGAGCAGCTGGCGCTGGATGTCGCCTGGCGGCTCACCGTCCAGTGGCCGCACCTGCCGATCGATCCGCTGGAGATCGCCGCGCAGTCCAGAAAACTGCTGGGCCGGGTTCCGACGCCGGACCCAGGTGAGGTGACCCTGTCGACGCTGCGGCATCTGCATCGACAGGGGCTGGCAGTCAGCCCCTGGTACTACGACCTGCCGCGTGACCTGTTGCGCCGGGAGGGGTTCGGTGCGCCCTCGCCGCAGGCACCCGGGCCGGTGCTGGTCGAGGAGCCGCCTTTCGTACTGGCCCGCCCGTGGCGCAGAGCGACGCCGGCCGACCTGCGCGAGCGCACCTTGGTGATCAAGACACCCAGCAACGTCTACCGGCTGGAATTCCTGCGGGCACTGTTCCCCAACGCCCGTGTGCGGATACTGCACCTGACCCGCAATCCGGCGGCCGCGGTGAACGGCCTGTACGACGGGTGGCTGCACAACGGCTTCCACGCACACCGCGTCAACACCCCTCTGGGCATCGCGGACTATGTGGAGCGGTGCGAGGACAACCGGTGGTGGTGGAAGTTCGATCTGCCGCCCGGCTGGCAGCAGTTCACCGATGCCCCTCTGCTCAACGTGTGCGCCTTCCAGTGGCGCAGCAGTCATCAGGCCGTGCTCGACGACCTCGAGTCCGGCAAGTCGGAGAGTCTGACCCTGCGGTTCGAGGACTTCATCGGTGGTGCCGAGCGCCGTGTCGCGGCCTTCGAGCGGTTGAGTCGATGGCTCGGCATCCCGCTGCGGAACGCTTTCCGGCGGGCCGTCCACCGGGGCATCGCCCCTGTCGTCGCCACCGCTGAGCCTCGTGCGGGCCGCTGGCAGAGCCGCGCCGACCTGATCGGGCAGGCGCTGGACAAGGCGACCCTTCACGTGGCCGACCGTCTCGGCTACGCCGACCCCGCTCACTGGATCTGACGGAGGAACACATGAGCTCACAAGAGGTGCCGTCCGCGACCGGCTCGGTCGAGATCGTCGACGGGCAGGCGGCCGAGATCCTGCTCGGCCGCCGGCTGGCGGGTTTCATCCGCGATGTCCCCGACTACCCGCGCCCGGGTGTCGTCTTCAAGGACATCGCACCTTTGCTGGCCGATCCGCAGGCGCTGTCCCTGCTGGTCGACGTGCTGTCCGCGATGTGTCGCAGGCGTGGCGCCACGAAGGTGGCCGGACTGGAGGCGCGCGGGTTCCTGCTCGCCGCTCCGGTGGCCGTGCAGTGCGGCATCGGGTGTGTTCCGGTGCGCAAGGCCGGCAAGCTGCCGGGCGCCACCTTCAGACGGAGCTACGAGCTGGAGTACGGCACGGCGGAACTTGAGATCCAGCAGGACGCCTTCGCCCCGGAGGACCGCGTGGTCGTGATCGACGACGTCCTGGCCACCGGTGGGACCGCGGAGGCGGCCATCGACCTGATCCGGTCCGGCGGTGCCCAGGTCACGGGTGTGGCCGTCCTGATGGAACTGACGTTCCTCGCGGGCCGGAAACGTCTCCATGGCCCGCTCGGCGGGGACCACGTCGACGCGGCGATCAAAGTCTGACGCCGGGTGGTGTGATCACTCCCAGATCCTGGACGCGGCCAGCGCGACCTCGGTGCGGTTGGAGCAGTCGAACTTCAGCATCAGGTTGGACAGGTGCCGTTTGACGCCGTGGATGGAGATACCCAGCGCACGGGCAATCTGCTGGTTGGTCAGCCCTTGCACCAGGAGCCGCAGCACGGACAGTTCCCTGGCGGTGAGCCGGCTGCTGCGGCGCGCCGACCTGCCGCCGGTCTCCGCCTCCGTGCGCAGCGGAGCTGCGGTCCCCGTGGTCGGTAGCGACATCTGCCGGAACGTTTCCTTGAGGACGTCCAGGGTGATGCACTGCTCCAACAGCCACGCGTCCACGCGGCGACCGTGGGCGAGCCCGGGGTGCAGGGCCGCCGTGTCGGACAGGCTCAGCACGAGTCGCGCGCCGCTCTTGCGGGTCAGCGTGCCCAGAGCGGGCCCGTAGCTGCTCAGTGGCAGGACGCACACGTCGAAGTCAGCGCCGTCGGTGAGCCGGCGTTCGGCGTCTCCGCTGCCCTGGCAGACCACATAACCGCCGATCGCGGGCACCTGGTCGAGCAGTGCGGGAATCCCGTAGAAGGCCAATTCGTTGTGGGCGAGCCACATGACGTTCAACTGCCGAGCGTTCAACCGAGTACTTCTCCCAGCGCATCGATCCAGCAACTTCAGCCTTAAGTAGGAGTATTCCCCACCTGACCGATTCCGAGAAGCCTGCACCTCGAACACGGAACAGGGTTGAATTCCCCATGTGCTTGGACATTGGATGGACGTGATGAGCGAGCTGACTCAACCGTCACGTGCCGCGTAACCCCTCACGCCATTCACGTCTCCCTGACGGCGCCGTTCGTCGTCGATGACACCCCCTGCCGCTAGGAGCGAGAAATGACCGATCTGCCCGACGCCGAGATCGGCGTCATCGGTGGTTCAGGCTTGTATTCCTTCCTCGACGGCGTCACCGAGGTGACAGTCGAAACCCCCTACGGTCCGCCCAGTGACGCGCTGCTCGTCGGCGAGTACTCGGGACGGACCATCGCCTTCCTCCCCCGGCACGGCCGCGGGCACTCCCTCCCGCCCCACCGCATCAACTACCGCGCCAACCTCTGGGCGCTGCGCTCCCTGGGCGTACGCCAGATCCTGGCGCCCTGCGCCGTGGGAGGCCTGCGCCCCGACTTCGGTCCCGGCACCCTCGTCCTGCCCGATCAGGTCGTGGATCGCACCTACGGCCGGGAGCACACCTTCTACGACGGCCACGAGCGGCCGGACGGCGCACTTCCGCAGGTGGTGCACGTCCCGATGGCCGACCCGTACTGCCCTGCGGGCCGCGAGACCGTGCTCGCGGCGGCCCGCGCGGAGGGGTGGGAACCGCGTACGGACGCGACGCTCGTGGTCATCCAGGGTCCGCGCTTCTCCACGCGCGCCGAGTCCCGGTGGAATGCCGCCGCCGGCGGCTCGATCGTCGGCATGACCGGCCTGCCCGAAGCCTCGCTCGCACGCGAACTCGGCCTCTGCTACACGTCGATCGCCCTCGTCACGGACCTCGACGCCGGCGTGGAGGTGGGCGAGGGCGTCACCCACGACGAAGTGCTACGGGTCTTCTCCGAGAACATCGACCGGCTGCGCCCCGTGCTGTTCGGCGCCGTGAAGCGACTCCCCAGCACGCGCTCATGCCCTTGCGGCCACGCCCTGGACGGAGTGGAGACCGGCATCGGCGTGTCCTGATCACCCGCCTCACCCGAGGCGTGACACCGGCACCGAATGCCCTGCTGCTCCATGCCCGCAATATTGGCGATAAAAATTCGGAGCCGGTGCACAGACATGCCCTGATTCGCTTTGAATAGCAGACCGAAAAAGTGGCCGCAAATCTCGCGGGAATGTCTTGCACGGACTGTCTCGGCTCTGATTCAATTTTCATCGCCGGTTCGACCGGCAGAACGAATCCGAAAACCGATTGGAGATCGCTATGCGCGAGTACCGTCGCCCCCAGATCAAGCCCACCGAGATGAAGCGGACGGCTGTCGAAGGTCCGTGATCCGGATGAATTGAGCCCGATAACCACGCAGAATTCTTAATATATCTGCGTGAATCCGGGCACCCGGTCGGCGTGTCCTTCCGGATTCACCGACCAGCAGGCCGGGGAGGAGTCCTCCTCCCCGGCCTGGATCGGTCTCGGACACATCGACACGAAGGAACGACAACTGTGGAAGCACCACCCATGCGGCGTTACGACGTCCGGGTCTCGGTCGGCGAGGACGGCCCCGTACTAATCCAGTACGGCAAGGCGTTCACGCTCAACGCACTCGGACTGGAGATCTGGAAACGGTGCGACGGAAAGACCGGCGTCGCCGACATCAGCGCCGCCATCGCACAGATCTACGCGGCCGACACCGAGCTGATCCAGGCGGACGCCGAGGAGTTCATCGCGACGCTGCGGACGCGCGGTCTCGTCACACCAGCACCGAACTGACCGCCCTACCCCCTTTCCGGGCCGCCGCGGGTTTCCCGGCCGGCGATCCGGCTCAGACGTCCCGCACAGAACACCGCCACAACCGGCCAGGAGAGAACGTGCCCAGCGAGATCTTCCCTGTCTCCATGCTCACCGACATCGGCAGCCGGATAGTCACCGGCACACACGCCGACGCCGCCATCGCCTACATCAGCGGCTCCCTGGTCGAGGGGTACGGCACCGAGACGTCCGACCTCGACATCTACGTCGTGTACGACAACCCCACCCCGCAGCAGGTCCCTGCGGACCGCTCCGACCTGTACGCCATCGAGACCGACTTCGTGGGCGAGTTGCGCACCGACACCGAGGTCTGGTCGTTGCAGTGGCTGACCGACCTGGCGGACCGGATCAGCGGCTGGAAGCCGATGGACTGGTTGGGGGCGCAGTCCTTCGAGAACCGTGACCTGGACCTGGCGCATCGCTTCCGCATCGGACTGCCCATCCTGGGCGAGGACCGGTTCCACGCGCTGTACGAACGCTTCGATTGGCAACGGCTGGCCGGCATCATCATGCTGAAGCGCTTCCTCGCGTACACCGGTGCCGCAGAGGACGCGATCGGGTCGGTGGACGCCGGCCGTCCTGTCGCATCGATGCTCCACTCACGCGACGCGCTCGGGTACGCCGTCGACGCGCTGCTCTCCGCTCACGGCAACACCAACCCCAAGCCCAAGTGGCGGGAGGCGAAGCTCACCGACCTCGGGGACGCCGCGCTGACCAAGCTGTACACCGAGGCCGAGTTGGACCGCTCCAGCGAGCCCGCAGATCTGACGGAGGGCGCCAAGCGACGGCTGAGCGTAGCCAGCGGTATCGCGGCCGAGGTGCTCGCTGTCGCCCTGGAGGCCTGAGGAGCACCCGATGCTCAACGAGCGGGAGCACGAGCGCAAGGACGCGGGCACTCCGGCGGCGAAGGACGCGGACCGAACATGGCGCGGCGCCTTTCGTGTTCTGTGGTCGGCGACCGTGGTCTCCCGCTTCGGCGACGGACTGCGCAAGACCGCCGTCCCCCTGCTGGCGGCGAGTCTGACCTCCTCCCCCTTCCTGCTGTCCCTCGTGTCGGTCGTCAACTACCTGCCCTGGCTCCTGTTCGGCTTGGCCGGAGGCGCGGTGGCCGACCGAGTGGACCGGCAGACCGCAATGTGGGTCACCGATCTGCTGCGGGGCGCCCTGGGCTGTGTCCTCGCCGTCCTGGTGGCCACCGGTCACGCCGGCATGGGCGCCCTCATGCTGGTCGGCTTCGCCCTGTCGTCCCTCCAGACGTTGTTCGACAGCGCCTCGACGTCGATGCTGCCCTCCGTGGTGCCGGCCGACGAACTCACGGTCGCCAACGGCCGCCTCAGCGTGGCGCGCACCATTGCCGAGACCCTGGTGGGCGCGGCCGTCGCGGCCACGCTCTTCGGAGCGGCCCCCTCTCTCCCCTTCGTGCTGGACGCGGTCAGCTTCCTGGCCGCCGCCGTCCTCGTGCTGCGGCTGCGCCTTCCCCCGTCCTCCGGGACAGGGACCGACCGCCGCCGCGCGTCACGGTCACTGCGCCAGGAGATCGGGGAGGGCCTTGCCTGGCTCGGCCGCGACGCACAGGTGCGGACCGTGTGCGGCACCGCGTGGATCGCCAGCACAGGTATGGGCGCCTACGGCAGCACCCTCGTGCTACAGCTGACACGGTCCATGCACACACCCGTCGGCCTGTACGGAGTGGTGATGGCCGGCGCCGGGGTGGGTGGGCTGATCGGCGGCCTGGTCGCGGCCCGGGTCACCCGGGCCTTGGGAACGCGCCGTACCCTCGGCGCCAGCCTGCTGGCCTGTGGGACGGGAGTGGCGCTATTGGCCGTCTGCCCCGACTACCGTGTCGCCACCCTGCTGCTGGCGGTGGTGTACTGCGGGTTCATGGTGTGGAACGCCAACGAGACCACGGTGCTCCAGCAGCGCGTCCCGGATGATCTGCGCGGGCGGGTCTTCGCTGCCAACCACACTCTCAACGTCATGTCGTTGCCTGTCGGCGCGCTGCTCGGCGGCGTGACGGCCGAGCACTTCAGCCTCGCCGCCCCGGACCTGGTGGGCGGCGCGCTGCTGTTGGGCGGTGTCCTGCCGATCTGGCGTCTGACATCCCTGGACAGCCCCGCGGATGGCGTCGAGCCATCCGCGGGGCCTGTTGAGCCGGGTACGGCCCCGCCCGAGACATGAGCCGCAGCCGGTCGTTTCAGCGCGGGACGAACTGCCGCACCTGGTCGACCACGATGGATTCGACGGCGCGGAACGCCGCTACTTCCGGAAGAAAGCTCATGATCCTGGCTTCCTCGTCCACCGCGACGATCCACAGAGGCAGCCCGTCCGTCAGGGTGAGACTCCGCGTGGTGTGAATGACCCCGTCGAGGCCGAACCCCTCCATGGCATGGAACGCGAGGGTGTTGGCCAGCCCATGGACCTTCGCCCTACGGACGATCTCGCAGTACAGGGGCTTGTGTCTCCACGTCGAACCACCGGAGACCGTCACGGTGAGCCTGCAGCCGGCCACCAGATCGAGAGGGCGTGTCTCGTCGGCCACCGTCTCAACGTGTTCCGGCGAGGTACGTGACCGCCAGGCCATCTCGCATCTCCCTTCTCCGCGGCGGGTGTTGGTGCCGGCGTGTCTGCGACGCGGCAGACAGGGCGGGCGCCGCCACCGTTCTCAGCGCCTTCACACCGCCACATCTTGAGGCTGCCTCCGCCGACGCCGCCACCGTTCATCCGGGAGTGTTCCTCCCTCGAACGCGCGCTCGGAGGCTGCTCACCCGAGTCGGCGGCCCTGGGCCGAGTACTCCTGGGCACGGTGGCGCACGATGTCCGGCAGCTCGCCCCGGGCGAGGTCGGCGCACGTGGTGGTTTCGAGCACCTGGCGCAGACTGGCTCGCACAGCCCTCCACACATCGGGCAGTGCCGCCGCGGCACCCGGGTACTGGAGGCTGCTCAGACTCAAGTCCCGCACCTTGGCCAGGGGGCCGTCGACGGCTCGGATCACCGAGGCAAGGCTGATCTTCTCGGCTGCGTCCGCCAGGACGTATCCGCCTCGTGGGCCGCGCACACTGCGCACCAGGTGAGCCAGTCGCAAATCCCGCAGCACCTCGAACAGGAAGCGCACCGGGATGTCCTGACGGGCAGACAACTGCTCGGCCGTCAGTGGCGTTCCGGGTACAGCCGCAAGCTCCGCCATGGCACGCACCGCGTAATCCGTCCTCGCCGAGATCCGCATGCGGCGAACTTCTCACACTCACGCACTCCGGCGAAACCACGCTCCGAGCCTGAACTCGGGGGTTGTTGCCGGTAGTTCATGAAAATGGTGGACTACGGCGTGCCGGCGCACGCAGGGCCCGCTCCGTTCCTCGAAGCGGGTCCCTCCCGCCGGATCCGTCTCTCCGTCAAGCACTCCGCCGGCGCGCACACCTGCCCCGGCGTCGTACGAAGCCAACTCGTCGCACCGGGCAGGAGGCAGCATGACGTCATCCGCATCCGTCATCCGGGGAACCGTGGCCGTCGTGGGAGTGGGCGCGGCCGGCACCCTGGCCGCCATCCAGCTCTGCGAGATCGCCATGCGCCGGCACATCCCGTTGCGGATACTGCTCATCGACCCGGCGCCGGAAGCCGGGCGCGGCAGGGCGTACGCCAGCCGCGATCCGCGCCATCTGCTGAACGTGCCCGCCGGAGGCATGAGTTGTTATCCGGACGATCCCGGTCACTTCGTGCGCTGGCTGTGCCGGCACGGCCAACCCGAGATCACCGCGGCCGACTTCGTCTCCCGCTATCGCTACGGCGCCTACCTCGCGGACACTCTCGGTCAGGCCATCATCGCCGCGCACGGCGTGGCGGAGATCCGGCGGCTGCGTACCCGAGTGACCGACTGTCACTTCCACGGCTGTACCGCCCGGATGGAGCTGGCCGACGGCACCACCGCCGAGGCGGACGGCGTTGTGCTCGCAGTCGGCCCGACCTCCACCTCCTCCGCCAGGCTGCCCGCTCCCCTGCGCACCTGCGACCGCTTCGTCGCCGACGCGTGGGCACCCGGCGTCCTGGACGCCCCCGCCGCCCCCGGGTGCACGGACGACGTACTGCTCGTCGGCACTGGGCTCACCGCCGTCGATGTGGCTCTGCACCTGGAACGAGCCGGCCGCACCGTGTACGCCGTCTCCCGTACGGGGCTGCTCCCCCAGGCCCATCTGGTCACCCCACTGCCGCCGGTGCCGAGCGACGAGTTGCCGACGGCCCTCGGCCTGCCCATGCTGCGCGCCGCGGTGCACCGCCACATCAGCCGGGTCCAGCGCGCCCAGGGCGACTGGCGTCCCGCCGTGGACGGGCTGCGCCCCCGCACCGCGCAGCTGTGGGCCTCCCTGTCCCCCGACGACCGCGCCGAATTCCTGCGCCATGACGCCTCCGTATGGAACACGCACCGCCACCGCATGCCACCGACGACCGCGGAGGTGCTGGCCCGGATGCGCCGGACCCACCGTCTGCACACGCGCCGTGCGGAAGTCACCGCCGCGCACCCCCTCACCCCCACCAGCTGGGCCATCGACCTCAGCGACGGCCACCGCCTCACCGTGGGCTGGATCATCGACTGCACGGGAAGGGGCCTGCCGCTGGCGCAGTCCACCGATGTGCTGTGGCGCAACCTGCGGCGACACGGTCTGGCGGTACCGGGTCCTCTCGGCATCGGCGTGGCCACCCGTCACGGACAGCTCTGCGACGAGGCCGGGCACCCGCGTCACCCTTTGTGGACGCTGGGCGCACCGCGCCAGGGCGAACTGTGGGAGACCACCGCGATCCCTGAGATCCGCGTCCAGGCGGCCGAGGTGGCGGCCCGCGTTCTCGCGCTTCCCGCCTTCCGGGACGCGACCGACTCGCCGAACCCGCGCACCAGGCGGCGTCCCTCGGACGGTGCTGGACTCCCGCTCACCACCCACTCTGCGGCTGCGGCCGCGTACCGCAAGGGAACCGAACGCATGCTCAAGGTGCAGGCGGGCGCCGAGAAGGCCTTCCGCCGCGCCACGACACTCGATCCGGGATTCGCCGTCGCCCATGCGGCCCTCGCTCTGATCGGGTACGAAGGCGGTGCCGACGTGGACATCCCCCGCGCCTTGGCACAGGCCCGCCGGTGCGCCGCCGAGCGAGCCGACGACCGTGAGCGCGCATTCGTCGACATGGTGGCGCAGCGCGTCAGAGGCCAAGCCCAGGAGGCGGACGCCGCCCTGCTCCGCTACCTCGACGCATGGCCCGGCGACCGGCTCGCCCTCGCCGCGGCAGTCCCCACCATCGCGTTCGCGGGGCTGCACGATGCCCATAACGGCACCGCCCGACGACTGGTGGAACAGACCGCGCCCGCACACGGCGGTCACTGGTTCCACACCTCCCTGCTCGCTTTCATGCGTCAGGAAGAGGGCCGTTTCGACGAGGCCGGTCAGCTGGCCGAGCAGGCGCTGGCAGAGGAGCCCAACTCGGGCCACGCCATGCACGCGCTCGCCCACGTGCACTACGAACAGGGCGACCACGCCGTGGGGCGCAGCAGGCTGGACGACTGGCTCGGCGGCCACGGCCGGGGGGCCACGCACCGAGCCCACTTCTCCTGGCACGCGGCTCTTCACGAACTGGCTCTCGACGACAGCGCGGCTGTTCGCCGCAGGTGGACGACTCAGCTGGCGCCCGGAAAGGTCACAGGGGTCCGCGCGCTCGTGGATTCCGGCTCCTTGCTGTGGCGAGCGTGGCTGACCGGTTCCTGGCAAGGTCGCCTCCCCATCACCGACGTCGTGGACGCGGTCGCCGCCGACGCGTTCGAACGGCCGGCCACCGCTTTCACCGCCCTGCACGCCGCGATCGCGCTTACCGCGGCGGGCGACCTGCCGGGGCTGCGACGCCTGCACTCCCACGCCCGGACCGCCGACCTCGCCCAACGGGACGTCATCGCACCGCTGTGCGAGGCGTTCGAGAACCTCGTGGAAGAGGCGTGGCCCCGGGCGGCACAGCAGCTTGAACGTCTCCTGCCGAAACTACCGACTGTCGGCGGCAGCGCCGCGCAACGCGAGATCGTCGAAGAGACCCTGCTGTACGCGCTGGTCTCGGCAGGCCGGTGCGACACGGCCAGAAAGCGCCTACAGCAACGTCTGGACCGCCGCTTCTCCCCGCACGACCGACGCCGGCTCGCGGCACTCCCGGCCTGACGGCCGCGAACGAGTGAAGGCAGGCCCGCAGTTCGAGCCGGCCGGACACGGCGATCGTCGCCGCCGCGCTTTTGAACAAAGAGATGATCGTGAAACCATCTCCCGTAGCGACTCGAAAAGCGGCTTTCTTCTGAGCGGAATTGCAATCGTGGACAAAAAAGGACCTTCGCGCAAGATCGTCATCTCCCCTGGGGACGGTCCCTGGCAAGGCAGCGTCTATCGCACCGCTCAGGGCAACGACCGACGCGACTATCAGGACCTCATGGAACTCATCAGCGCCTTGTCCCACCTCACCGGCTGGCCCCTGCCCACGCCTCTCGACGATTACTAATCTTATTGTCAAGCCGCTGCCGTGACGGGCGGTGACGGTTCGCAGCACCGCCCGTCACGGAGCAGGGCCCACCGAACGTTGACCCGTCGTCGGGCGAGAGCGAGCACGGCCTGGGTCTGCCGTTTACCCTCGACGCGTTGGCGATGGTAGAAGCGGCGGGACTCGTCGCAGTAGCGGATGCTGATCAACGCCGATGTGCAGAAGGCGCGTTGGAGTCCTCCGCTGTATCGCTTCGGTCGGTGAAGGTTCCCGCTGATTCGACCTGAGTCGCGTGGGGCTGGGGCCGTGCCGGCGAAGCCTGCCACGCGGTCTGGGGTGCCGAAGACCGCCATGTCTCCGCCGGTGGACGCGAGGAATTCGGCGCCAAGCAACGGCCCGATGCCGGGCATGCTCGTGATCACCTTCGAGGCCCGGTGCTCGCGAAACCGGACCTCGATCAGCTTGTCGCTGTCGGCGACCTGCCCATTCAGGCGCATCACCTCCTTCGCCAGGGTGTGCACCAGTGGGCTGTCGGCTTCTCGCCGAACACGCTTGTCTGTTGGTGCTCAGCAGCCTCCATGGCAGCCGTGGCCAGTTGGGCGGCGCCGCGGACCTTGCGGTTGCGCAGCCAGGTTTCCAGACGACGGACACCGGCTCGCCGGATGGCCACGTCTGGTAGCCGGTGAGCAATATCAGCGGCCCTGTGTTGGTCAGGTCCGAGGCCCGTTCCAAGTCGGGAAAGATCCCGGTGAGGTGACCTCGCGGGCGGTTGACCACACGGGTGCGGTCGTCTGCCAAATCTCGACGGTGGCGGGTGAGGATCTTGAGTTCGGCCACGAGTTCATCGCCAGGTCGAAGAACCTGAAGGTCTCGGCGAATCCGGGCCTGATCAGCGATGATCGCCGCGTCCTTGGCGTCGGTCTTCCCCTCACCCCGGTAGCGCTCCGAGGCTCGGTTGACCGCCATGCCCGGGATGTAGAGCACGCCCCAGGGCAAGGGTGTCAGCAAGCAGCCTCAGCAGTTCCTCTTCGTCGTTCGCCACGCGCCGCGACAGGAGGTGCTTGCCGCTTTCGTCGATCACCGCGCAGTGGTGATGGCCTTTGCCGGCGTCGACGCCGGCCAGCAGGGCAACGAAGGGGGTGGCGCCGCGCTGTCTGGCCCGGCCGCGGCGCCCGGCCGTGACGTCGGCGCCGACGCCGACGCCGACGCCGAGGGCGAGGGCGAACTCGGCCCGGCCGCCGTCGTATTGCTGTTCCGTCGGCCGTGGACGGTCGAGGGGCAGTTCCAGGACGGGCGGCGCGTCGTGCAGCGCGCGCCGCCAGTACACCCCCTGGTCGCCGAGTCCGCCGCGGAGGACGGCTTGGCGCTGGGTCCGCACATGGTCGGCGTACTGCGCCACCAGCGGCGGCAGCAGGTTTGGGGCGTCGGCCGCGAACGCCTCGTAGAGATGCCCGAGTTCGTCCATCATGACGTTCATCGAGACGCCGTCGTAGATGCTGTGGTGGAACGTCAGCAGGAGTACGTGGCGCTCGGGCCCCAGGGCGAGCAGACGGCCGCGTCCGAGCGGGCCTGCTTCGCGGTCGAACGGCCGCCGTGCCTCGTCGAGTTGGCGGGAGGACACACCTGCGTCGCGGTTCGGGCCGGGGATGTCGGTGAGGTCCTCGAAGGCCAGGGAGAACCCCGCGCCCGGCGGGTCGACGTGCTGGCGCACGTCACCCTCCGTGGCCAATCACCTGGTCACATCGCTTTCTTGCCCACGCTTTACGGACTCTTCCGCTCGTCTTCCTTCGGCACGGCGTATCCGGGCACAGAAGGCCAGCGCAGGGTCAGCACCACGGACTCCTCCTCCGCGGCCCAGGAGTGATCCACGCCCTGCCCCCAGACGACATAGTCGCCCTGCCCTTCCAGCAGCACGCTGCGACCGGGGAACTCCATACGGAAGCGGCCCGAGATCAACACGAGGAAGGTGGTCCGCACCTCGCCCTTCACCCACTGCGCCCGCTGTTCGCCACGTGGGTGAACGCCCCACTTGACCTCCACGGCATCGCTGTGGCGCGGACCGCCCTGCTCCTTGAAGTGACCGAGCAGCCACCCCCGGTCCAGTGCCGCGTCCTTGCCCGCATTACCCACGTACACGCCGTCTTCCATGCGGCGGCACGCTAGCAGTCGATCACTGGGCGGCGGGCCCATCAGGGACGCCGGGTCGTCGGACCCGGTTTCGACAGCGGTCCCGCGGCGGAGCCTGACCCGCTGGTGCCTATCCACAGTTGGGGCAGGTTATGCCTTTCTCCCCGGCCCATACTCGGATCCATGACCGGTAAATCACAGCTCGGGGACTTCCTCCAGGCGCGGCGCTCCCAACTGCGTCCCGAGGATGTCGGTGTGCCCACCTACGGGGAGCGCCGGCGGGTGCCTGGTCTTCGGCGTGAGGAGTTGGCGCTGTTGGCCGGCGTGAGCGCCTCGTACTACACCCGGTTGGAACAGGGGCACTCGCTGAGCGCCTCGCCCGAGGTGTTGGACGCGCTCGCCGGGGCGCTGCGGCTGGACGAGTCCGAGCGGCGGTACCTGCACGACCTGGCCCGGGTGGAACGGCCTCGCTCTCGGGGGCGGCGGCCCGGGCCGGAGCGTGTCACGGAGGCGACGGCTCAGTTGCTGGACGTGCTCGCGGAGGCTCCAGCGCTCGTGCTCGGCCGGCGCGGTGACGTGCTGGCGTGGAACCGCCTGGGTCACGCGCTGTTCGCCGGACACCTGGATCCCGGCGCCCCTGAACTGCCGGCGCGGCGCCCCAACATGGCCCGGCTGGTGTTCCTCGACGCGCACACCCGTGACCTGTACGCGGACTGGCCGGGCAAGGCCAGGGCGGTCGTGGGGAATCTGCGCCTGGTGGCGGCCCGGCATCCGCAGGACACGGCACTGCACGCGTTGCTGGGCGAACTGAGCGCGAGGAGCGGTGAGTTCGCGTCCCTGTGGGCCGACCATCGGGTCAAGGCGTGCACCGTCGCCACCTACGAGATGCGGCACCCGCTGGTCGGCCGACTGACCGTCGTGCAGCAGACCTTGAGCCACGGGCCGGGCCCCCACGTCGTGGTCGCCACCACGGAGGCGGGCTCGCCCTCGCGGGCCGCGCTGGCCCTGCTCGCCCAGGCCGTCACCCGAAGTACCGTCCCGGCCGAGCATCCTCGGTCGGGGGCCCGGGCCGACGCCGGCTGACGTCGCACACCGCCGGCTGACGCTCAGCCGGCACCTCTACGTACCCGTCCCACCCGGACACGGCCGCCGATCGGCCGCCTCCGGGCACCGTCCCGGGAGCCGCACGGCCCCGGTCAGATCCCATCCACCTGTCCCCGGCGTCGGCGCGTTGCCGCCGTATGCCCGAAATCCAGTGAAGGAACCATGTTCAAGAAGCTCTCCACGTCCGCTCTCTCGGCGGCCGTCATCGTCGCGGCCGGTGCCGCGGCGCTCACCCCGACTTCGGCGTCGGCCGTCTCCTCCCCGCTGAGCAGCGTGCGGACCGCCGTGCACTTCGACCTGGCCAAGGGGCAGACACCGGAGAACATCGCCCTGGCACCGGGCGGCTCCGCGTACGTCACCTTCGCCGAGAGCCGCCAGATCGCCGAGGTCTCCCCCAAGGGCGCCATCCGGATCCTTGCCACCCTGCCCGAGCCCGCCGACGGGGGCGTCCACACCCCGGTCCTGGGATTCCCGCTGACCGTCGGCATCGTCCGCGCCCACGACGGCACCCTGTACTTCCTCTACGCCACCGGCACCCCCGATCTCACCGGCGTGTGGCGCCTGCGCCCCGGCGGGGAACCGCAGCGGATCGCCGCGCTACCGGCGGACGGCCTGCCCAACGGTCTGGCGCTGGACCCTCGCACCCACATCCTCTACGTCACCGACTCCGTGCGCGGCGCCATCTGGAGCGTGCCCACCACCGGCGGTACCCCCACCACCTGGTCCAGCGCCCCCGAACTGGCCTCCACCGGATTCCTGGGCGCCAACGGCCTGAAGATCCACAACGGCGCGGTCTGGGCAACCAACCTCGACAAGGGCACCGTGCTGCGCATCCCCATCCGCCGGGACGGTGGCCCCGGCAAGGTCCGGACCGAGGCCACCGGTCTGCCGGGGATCGACGACTTCGCCTTCACCGGCCACGGCGACCAACTGCTGGCCGCCCTCAACGGCCCGAGCGAGGTCGCCCTCGTCCAGCCCGACGGCACCCACTCCACCCTGCTGACCTCGGCCGACGGCCTGCAGAACCCCACATCCATCGCCCTGCGCGGCGACACCGTGTATGTCCTGAGCGCCGCCTACGTCACGGCCAAGGACCCCAACCTGATCCTCGCCCGCCTGAACGACTAGGGCCTGTGTGATGTCGTGATCAGTCTCAGGTTCTGGTTCCGTGCGGGTGCAGGACCTGGTAGGACGCTGGGTGTGACGCGTAGGCAACTCACCGACGAGCAATGGGAGTTAATCGAGCCGTACCTGCCGATAGGCGGGTACGGCCCGTACCCCGTGCAGCTACGGGAGCAATTCGAGGGGGTGCTCTGGCGGTTCCCGTCCAGTGCCGAGTGACGAGAGATGCCGTCCGGGTTCGGACCGTGGCCGACGGTCTACGGGCGCTTTCGCGTCTGGCGGGACGCCGGGGTCTTCTCCGCTCTCCTGGAAGGCATGATCGCGGAGGCCGCCCGCCGGGGACAGGCGGACTTGTCCCAAGTAGGCGTGGACTCCGCCACCGCCCGCGCCCACCACGGCACAGCCGGGATGCACATCGGCAAGGACGTCATGGACGCCCTCGGGGAAGCCGCCGCCGAGCAGGAGCGGACCCGGCAAAAGGGGGCGGCCCGCCAGAACAGAACGGACGGGACGGCAGCGACAGCCCCGAGCAGGAAGAGCGACGGCGTGTCAGGCGACGGCGCAGGCCCCGCTCGGACCAAGCCCTGCTCGGTAGATCCCGCGGTGGACTGACGAGCAAGATTCATCTCGCCGCTGACCGCAGGTGCCGTCCGCTGTCACTCGTACGCACCGCAGGACAGGCCGCCGACAGCCCGCAGTTCGTCCCCGTGCCGCAGAAGACACGGGTCCGTCTGCCGGTTGGCCGGCCTCGGACCCGACGCTGTCGCCGCGGACAAGACATCTCACGCGGAATCGTCGACGAGAACACCCCGAAGGACGAGAACACCCCGAAGTAGGTCCTCAAGGATCTCCACGACCGCCAGATCACCGTCGAGGCGCCCAAGGCGGAATGACCGCCCGCGCCAGACCGGGAGACCGGGAGACCGGGTCAGGATCTGCGCACATGCTGCGGGAGTCAGCCCCGAGGGCAGCACCCGCGGCACCGGCCCCCACCACCTCCGGACACCGGTGCCAGGCGATACGTCACACCCTGGGAGTGTCCCGCTCCCCCGCCCGGACAACCCGCTCGTCCGGGATCACCGCGACGCCCAGGATCTCGATCATCGCCTCCGCCTGCCAGAGCGCGGTCGTGCCGATCCCCGCCATCGCCGGATAGACGGGCCCAGCCAGCTCGCGCCAGGCTTTCCCGATCTCCTTGCCGTGCGCCTGGTAGTCGGGGATGTCGGTGAGGTAGATCGTCAGGCTCACGAGGTCCTCGGGGATACCGCCCGCCGCCCGCAGCGTGGTGAGCACGTTGCCGAACGCCTGCCGGAACTGCTCGACGATGCCGCCGGGGACGATCCGCATGTCCGCGTCCAGGGCCGTCTGTCCGCCCAGGTACAGCGTGTTGCCGCTGAGCGTGCCGTGCGAGTAGCCGCTCGGGGTGGGGAGCGAGGGCGGGTTCACCGGGATCGGAGTCATTGCTGGTTGCTCCTCGGATGGATCGGACGGACCGGATGAGCCGCACGGACCGGATGGACCGGAGGAGTCGGCATGGACCGGACGGGCTGACACACGCAGCCTAACTCATCTATTGACTGTTTTCGACGGTCGTGAAAATCTCGCTATAACGCAGCCCGGCCACTCCGGGCATCCCGGTCGCTCCGGCCACCGCCACCACCCCGAGGGAGTACCCCCATGAAGCTCGCCACCGTGGCCCACGGAGGCCGCACCACGGCCGCCGTGCTCGACGGCGACCACTGGCGGGCGCTGCCGGCCGACGACCTCTCCGTACTGCTGACGACCACCGAGCCCGACCGCATCGCCGCCCTCGCCGGGTCCGAACTGCCCGGCGCCACCCCCGTGTTGCCCCTGCCGTCACCTCGAAAGGTCGTCTGCTGCGGCCTGAACTACGCCGACCACATCACCGAGATGGGCCGCGACCTGCCCGCCCACCCCACGCTCTTCGCCAAGTACGCCGACACGCTCACCGGCCCCGAGGACGACCTGCTCCTCCCACCCGGCCTCGACGTGGACTGGGAGGCGGAACTGGCGGTCGTGGTCGGAGCCGAACTCAGGAACGCCGACCGGGACACGGCCGACCGTGCCATCGCCGGATACACGGTCGCCAACGACATCAGCGTCCGGGACTGGCAGAAGCGCACGCTCCAGTGGTTCCAGGGCAAGGCATGGGACCGCACCACCCCGCTCGGACCGGTGGTCGTCACGCCCGACGAGCTCGACCCGGTCGCGGGCGTAGAGGTGATCTGCCGGGTCAACGGCGTCGAGCGGCAGCGCGGAAACACGAGCACGCTGGTATTCGACGCCGCCGAGCTGCTCGCCTACGTCTCCACCTTCACGGTCCTGCGCCCCGGCGACATCGTCCTCACCGGCACCCCCGGCGGCGTGGGCTCCGGCATGAACCCGCCGGTCCACCTCGCCGACAGCGACCTCGTCGAGACCGAGGTCCCCGGCATCGGCACCCTGCGCAACCGCTTCCGCCTCACCGACTCCGCCCTCACCGACCTTCACCGCACCGACTCCAGGAGCTGATCATGGAACCCGATTTCTCCAAGTACGTCCTAGAGGGCGACAACTCGCTGTACGCCAACGAGTCCGGCCTGGTCGTGCCGGTCGTGACGCGCGGTGGTCTGGAGGTCGGTGCCACCGGGCAGTCCGCCGGGGCGACCCGGATCTCCGGTGTCTCCGTGCAGCACACGCCGGCCACCAAGCTGTGGTTCGGGAAGGTGAGCAACGAGTCGGGCTACCGCTCGGTGCCGCACCACCACGGCGAGGCCGAGACCGGCGGCTACGTCCTCTCGGGACGGGCCCGGATCTACTTCGGCGAACGGTTCGAGGACTACCTCGACCTCGCGGAGGGCGACTGGGTCTTCGTCCCGCCGTTCATGCCGCACGTCGAGTGCAACCTCGACCGCAACAACCCACTCACCTGGATGACGACCCGCACCCCGGAGAACATCGTGGTGAACCTCGACGAGGTGGCCGACGCCGACCTGCGCGACTGGATGGACCGGCCGTGAACGACACCCAGAGCACCAGCTCCGACTCCCGCGCCGCCGGCACCGACGTCCGCGCGGACGCCCGCTCCGCCCCGACCTCGGCGATCTTCACCGACGCGATCGCACTCACCCCCACCGAGCCCGAGCACTTCGACCTCGCCTTCACCGCGACCACCCAGCCCTGCCCCTGGCCGAAGGCCTACGGCGGTGACATGGTCGCCCAGGCCACGGCCGCCGCGATGCGCTCGGTCGAGGGCAAGACGCTGCACTCGATGCACTCCTACTTCCTGCGGCCGGTCGACATCGGCGCCGAGGTCCGTTACGAGGTGGAGCTGCTGCGCGACGGCCGCGGCTACGCCACCCGGCAGGTCCGCGGCTTCCAGAACGGCAAGCCCGTCTACACCAGCCTCGCCAACTTCGCCGCGGGCGAGCCGGGTGCCACCTACACCGCCGAGCCCCCTGTCGGCGTACCGGATCCCACCGAACTGCCCAGCTCCGCCGCGTACTTGAGCGACACCGCCGCGCCCCGGGGCACGATGACCGACACCTCCGAGGCGTACTGGAGCGGCGGCCGCAGCTTCGACATGCGGCACGTGCCCGGACCCGTCTACCTCACGGTCGAGGGCGAGCGCGTACCCCAACAGGCGGTGTGGGTCAGGCCGTTCGACGCTCTGCGTCCCGTCGACGGGCTCACCGACGAGCAGCGCGACCTCGCCGCGCTGGCCTATGTCTGCGACTACACGATCCTCGAACCCGTGCTGCGCGTACTGGACCTGCCGTGGGCCCTGCCCGGACTCATCACCGCAAGCCTCGACCACGCGATGTGGTTCCACCGGCCCGGCCCCATGGACGGCTGGCTCCTCTACGCCCAGGAAGCCGTCGCCGCCGACACCGGTCGCGGCCTCGCCGTCGGCCGCTTCTTCACCCCCACCGGTACCCACCTGGCCACCGTCGTCCAGGAAGGCCTGATCCGCAGCTCTTGACTCCCACGCAGCTCCTGATCCCTGCACGGCCCACCCCCGGCCTGCGGAAAGGACCCTCCCGATGGACCAGTTGGACCAGATGGGCCTCTCGCCCTCCGCCTATCCGGACACGTTCGCCCGCGACCACCTCCCACCACGCGCCCAGTGGCCCGTCCTTGAGTTCACCACCGACGAACTCCGTTACCCCGAGCGCCTCAACGCCGGCGCCGAGCTGATCGACGTACCCACCGCCCGCTTCGGCCCCGACCGTCCAGCCCTGCGCACGCCCGAGGGCGAGGTGTGGACCTACGGCGAACTCCTGCGCCGCGCCAACCAGATCGCCCACGTCCTCACCGACGACGTCGGTCTGGTCCCCGGCAACAGGGTGCTCCTGCGTTCCCCCAACAACCCCTGGACCGTGGCCTGTTGGCTCGGCACCCTCAAGGCCGGCGGCATCGTCGTCACCACCATGGCGGCCCTGCGCGCCCGCGAACTCACCCCGGTCGTCGAGAAGACCCGCCCGGCCGTCGCCCTGGTCGACCACCGCTTCACGGCGGACGTCGAGACCGTACGCGACACCGTCCTGCCGGACCTCACGATCGTGGCCTACGGCGGCGACGCACCCGACGACCTGACGCGCCAAGTGGCCGCGAAACCAGCGGAGTTCACGGCGGTCGACACCGCCGCGGACGACGTCGCCCTCTTCGGCCCCACCTCGGGCAGCACCGGCGTACCGAAGATCACCACCCACTTCCACCGCGACATCCTGTCCATCGACAACACCTTCGGCCACCACACGCTCCACCTACGGCCCGACGATCTCGTGTCGTGCACCGCGCCCCTCGCCTTCACCTTCGGGCTCGGCATCCTGGTCGTCTGCGCCCTGCGGGCCGGTGCGTGCGCGCTGTTGACGGAGGCCGTAGCACCGGAACCGCTCGCCGAGTTGGTCGCCGAGGCGGGCGTCACCGTGCTCGCGACCGCGCCGACGGCGTACCGGCAGATCCTCAAGGCAGGGAAGGCGGACCGGCTGCACGGTCTGCGCGGTGCGGTCAGTGCCGGGGAGCACATACCCGAGGAAGTGTGGGAGCAGCTCCACGCCGAGACCGGGATCAAGGTCATCGACGGCATCGGCGCCACCGAGATGATCCACATCTTCATCTCCGCCGCCGGTGACGACATCCGGCCCGGATCGACAGGACGACCCGTTCCCGGCTACCGCGCCACCGTTCTCGACCTGGACGGCGAGGAGGTCGGACCGGGTGTCGAGGGGCGGCTGGCCGTGATCGGTCCGGTCGGCTGCCGCTATCTCGACGACCAGCGCCAGGCGAACTACGTGGTGAACGGCTGGAACGTCACCGGCGACACCTTCGTGCGCGACGAGGACGGCTACTTCTTCTACCGCACCCGCACGGACAACATGATCGTGTCCTCCGGCTACAACATCGGCGGCCCCGAGGTCGAGTCCGCGATCAACACCCACCCGGACGTCGTCGAGTCGGCCGTGGTCGCCAAGCCCGACCCCGAACGCGGCTCCGTGGTCTGCGCGTTCGTCGTCCTCGTCGAGGGCGTCGTCGGCGACGACGCCAAGGTCAAGGACATCCAGGACCACGTCAAGGCGCAGCTGGCGCCGTACAAGTACCCCCGGGCGGTGCGCTTCTGCGACGCGCTGCCCCGCAACACCAGCGGAAAGCTTCAGCACTTCCTGCTGCGTCGGATCGTCGAGAAGGAGAACCGGGCATGAGGATCGCGATCGTGGGCGGCGGGCCTGGTGGGCTGTACCTCGCCGCGCTGATGAAGCAGCTCGACCCCGCCCATGAGATCACCGTGTGGGAGCGCAACGCGCCCGACGACACCTTCGGCTTCGGGGTGGTCTTCTCCGACGAGACCCTCGGCGGCATCGAGAACGCGGACACCGTCGTGCACGACGCGATGGAGAGCCGGTTCGCGCGCTGGACCGACATCGACATCGAGTTCGACGGGCACCCCTTCACGGTCGGCGGCCAGGGCTTCGCGGCGATGTCCCGCAAGGACCTGCTGCACATCCTCCAGGAGCGGGCCGCCGAACTCGGCGTCACCGTCCACTACCGCACCCTCGCCCCGGAAGTGGACGAACTGCGTGGCTCCTACGACCTCGTGGTCGCGGCCGACGGCATCAACTCGGCCGTGCGCACCAAGTACGCCGACGCCTTCGTCCCCTCCCTGGACCAGCGCACCAACAAGTACATGTGGCTGGGCACCGACCGGGTCTTCGAGGCGTTCCAGTTCCTCGTCAAGCAGACCGAGTTCGGGACCATGCAGATCCACGGCTACCCCTTCTCCGACGCGGGTTCGACGTTCATCGTCGAGATGGCGGACGACGTGTGGCGCAAGGCCGGCTTCGACGCGACGGAGGGGACTCAGTTCCCGCCCGGGGTGAGCGACGAGCGGTCGGTGACCCGGATCCGCGAGATCTTCGCCGGCGAGCTCGCCGGGCACAACCTCCTGACCAACAACTCCCGTTGGCTGAACTTCACGACGGTCCGCAACGAGCGCTGGCACCACCACAACGTGGTCCTGCTCGGCGACGCCGCCCACACCGCGCACTTCTCCATCGGCTCCGGCACCAAACTGGCCATGGAGGACGCCCTCGCGCTCGCCGCGTGTCTGCACGAACACCCCACCGTGGACGAGGCGTTGACGGCGTACGAGACCGAGCGCCGCCCGGTGGTGGAGTCCACCCAGCGCGCCGCCCAGGCCTCGCTGGAGTGGTTCGAGAACATCGGCCGGTACGCCGACCAGGACCCCGAGCAGTTCTGCTTCAACCTGCTCACGCGTTCTCGCCGGATCACCTTCGACAACCTGAAGGACCGCGACGCCGGCTTCGCCGACCTGATCGAGCGCGGCTTCGCGGCGGCGCAGGGCCGCACCGAGTCGGTCCCGGCGATGTTCCAGCCGTTCTCCATCGGTGGCCTGGAGTTGAAGAACCGGATCATCGTCTCGCCGATGGACATGTACTCCGCCGTCGACGGAGTGCCGGACGATTTCCACGTCGTCCACCTCGGCTCCAAGGCGCTCGGCGGCGCTGGCCTCGTCATGACCGAGATGGTCTGCGTCTCCCCCGAGGCCCGCATCACGCCGGGTTGCACGGGCCTGTGGAACGACACCCAGCGCGACGCGTGGACCCGGGTCACCGACTTCGTCCACGGCCGTAGCACCGCGAAGATCGGTCTCCAGCTGGGTCATTCGGGCCGCAAGGGCTCAACCCGCCTCATGTGGGAGGGCATTGACGAGCCCCTCACCGAGGGCAACTGGGAGGTCGTGGGCCCGTCCCCGCTGCCCTACGGCACGGGCTGCCACGAGCCGCGCGAGATGACCCGGGCCGACATGGACGCGGTCGTGGCCGACTTCGTGTCCGCCGCCCGGCGGGGCGCCGAAGCGGGCTTCGACCTGCTCGAAGTGCACGCGGCCCACGGCTACTTGCTCTCCTCCTTCCTCTCCCCCATCGCCAACCACCGCACCGACGAGTACGGCGGCGACCTCGCGAACCGGCTGCGTTTCCCGCTGGAGGTCTTCGACGCCGTCCGGTCCGCGTTTCCCGCCGACCGCCCGGTCACGGTCCGGATCTCGGCCACCGACTGGACCCCCGACGGCAACACCGAGCACGACGCGGTGGAGATCGCGCGGGCGTTCGTCGCGCACGGCGCGGCGGCGGTGGACGTGTCGTCCGGGCAGGTCACCAAGGACGAGAGGCCGGCGTACGGCCGCTCGTACCAGACCCCGTTCGCCGACCGCATCCGGCACGAGGTCGCCGCTCCGGCGGGCGCCGCGGTGATCGCCGTAGGAGCGATCTCGTCGTACGACGACGTCAACTCGATCCTGCTCGCCGGGCGGGCCGACCTGTGCGCGCTCGGCCGTACCCATCTCTACAACCCGCAGTGGACGCTGCAGGCGGCGGCCGAGCAGGAGTACCGCGGCGCGGGTGCCGACTGGCCGGTTCAGTTCGCGGCGGGTCGTCGCAAGCCGCCCACCTCGCGCACCGACGCGGTCCGTCCGCGTCTCGCGCTGCTGCGGGAGGCCCCGCGGGATGCCGTGCACCTGCGGTGGACCCCGGGCGGGGCGGCGGAATGAGCGGCCCGTTCGGCGTCCACCGGGCTCGCGTGGAGTGGATCGACACCGACGCGGCCGGGATCTACCACAACACCACCGTCGTCCGGTTCGCCGAGGCGGCGGAGGCCGAGCTGATGCGCGCGTACGGCGTCCCGGGCTACTTCCCGGTGGCCCCGAGGGTGCGCTACGAGGTCGAGTTCGAGGCGTCGATCCGGTTCGGTGAGGAGGTCGAGACGCGGGTCGAGCTGATCCGCCTCGGCCGGTCCTCGATGACCTTCGGTTTCGAGGTGTGGCGGAACACCGAGGACGGCGAGCCGGACCGCCGTGCCGCCCGGGGCAGCTACGTCACCGTGCACGTCCCCGACAAGGCGACCGGCGGCAGCGCGCCCTGGCCGGCCGCCTGGCGTACGGCGCTGGGCGGCCGGCCGGAATCGGCGGCCGGCCAGGCGCACTGAAATACTACGATCGTGACGGCAAGCGATCTCGAAGACGACAGCCCGGGCCAGCCCGCACCGCCGCGATCCCTGATCGTGACGGTGTACGGGCTCTACGCGCGCGAGGTCGGCGGCTGGATCAGCGTGAGCACCCTGATCCGTCTGCTCGCCGAACTCGACGTCGACGCCCAGGCGGTCCGCTCGTCGATCTCCCGGCTCAAGCGCCGCGAGATCCTGGTGGCCGAGCGCCGGGACGGCCGCGCGGGCTACGCGCTCTCGCCGTACGCCCGTTCCGTGCTGGAGACAGGTGACCGCCGTATCTTCGAGCGCCATGCCGTCACCGACGACGGCTGGGTCATCGCCGTCTTCTCGGTGCCGGAGAGCGAACGCCAGCACCGGCACCAACTCCGTTCGCGGCTGGCCTGGTTGGGCTTCGGCACGGTCTCGTCCGGGATCTGGATCGCCCCGGCCCACGCGCTCGACGACACCCGCGACCACCTGCTCCGCCACGGTCTCGACCAGTACGTCGACCTCTTCCGCGGCGACTACGTGGCCTTCGGTGACCCCGCCGAACAGGTGGGCCGCTGGTGGGACTTGGAGGCGCTCCAGAAGCTCTACGACGATTTCGTCGCCGAGTTCACCCCGATGGCGGGGCGTTGGGCCGGGCCGGGCAAGGTGTCCGACCGGGTCGCGTTCATCGACTACGTCCATGTCCTCACCGCCTGGCGGCGGTTGCCCTATCTCGACCCGGGCCTGCCCAGCTCCCTCCTCCCCGCCACGTGGTCCGGCACGACGGCGGCGGACCTCTTCGCCACGCTCCGGCGCACCCTGACGGACCCCGCGCACGAGTTCGCCCGGAGTGTGCTGGACGACCCCTCGTGATCGGGCGGGGTCACTTCCCGAACGCCTGGCGGAATTCGGCGATGTCCTTGGGCGAGGCCTCGATCGCGGCACACATCGGGACGAAGCCGTCCTCGGCGCCCACGATGTAGTGCCCGCCCTCCGTGTACGTCAGCGTCTCCGGGATCCTGGTGTCGCTGGTGAGGACGACCGCCTCGGCGTCGCCGCCCTTGAACCACCGGTCCACCCGGAAGGTGGCCGTCGAGCCCTCGACGGAAACGGCCGTTCCTTCGAAGAGGGTCGGGTACTTGCTCAGGGTGTCGAGGCCGGGCGGCACGCACTTGCCGGAGCCGCCCTCGGCGGTGAGCTTCAGTGCGCCGGTCGGGGCCGCGCTCTTGGCCGTGGCCGAATGACCGTTGCCGTTACCGCTGTTGGCCATGATTCCTCCGGTGATGCCGCCGCCCAGTACCAGTAGTCCGGCCGCCGCGAGTCCGAAGAGACGACGGCGTCCCCATCCCGCGGTTGCGATGCCGGCGGCGGTGGTCGCGGACTGGAGCGCGGTGTCGGTGTTCAAGGTGTCCTCCACAAGGCGGTTGATGTCGGGCGGCGGAGCAACTCCGGTCAGTGCCGGGTCCGCGGACTTCAGCCGGGCCAGCAACTCGTCGTCATTCACTGACTGCTCCTTCCTTCATCCCTCTTGTGTCCGGGCCGTCCGACATCCTTTCGCCCCAGCCGGTCGGCGAGTCTCGCCTTCGCCCGATGGAGCCGGATACTCACCGCGTTGGACGTCAGCCCGGTCGCCTCCGCGATCTGCCGCGGCGCCAGTCCTTCCCACGCCCACAGCCGCACGACCTCGCGGTCCAGCGCTCCGAGGGCGTCGAGCGCGGCATGCAGTTCGCTGTGATCGGCGGCCCCTGCCGGAGCCTCCTCCTGGGTCCTGACCAGCCGCTCCACGAGCCGGAGCCTGCGCCCGTCGGCCCGCCGGGCGTTCGCCAGGCACCCCCGCGCCACCCCGTAGCACCACGGCAGCACGTCACCCGGATCGGGCTCGGCCTCCTCCCCCAGCCCGGGGACGTCGTCGAGCCGACGCCACAGCACCAGCATCGTCTCCGACAGCACGTCATCGACCATGTCGGCGCTCGTCCTTCGCAGCAGATACCGGTGCAGCGGTTCCACCACCAGGTGCGCCAGTCCTTCGAAGCGCGCCCGCCGCATCCGGCGCGCCTCCTGTTCCGTCATGGATTCCACAACCCGTACTGTCCGGCAGCGGCCGGTTCCTTTCCGCCCCGACATTGATTCAAGCTACATGTAAGTGCATCATGCCGTTATGCATAAGCGGGTTATGGATCCAGCGGCGCCGGCGGTCCCCGAGGCCTCACCCGAGGACCTGATCATCGCCGTCGAGAGGATGGTCCGCTACGTCCGGCAGAGCGCCGTCACCGGCGGCCTGAGCGTGGCCGCCTCCGCCGTGCTCGGACGCCTGGGCCGCGAGGGTCCGTGCCGGCTGACCGATCTGGCCCGGGCCGAGGGCGCCTCCCAGCCGAACATGACGCAGCTCGTCACCCGCCTGGAGCGCGCCGACCTGGTACGGCGCACCGCCGACCGCAGCGACGGCCGGGGCGTACTGGTGGAGGCGACCGACACGGGCCTGGAGGTCTCCCGGCAGCGGCGCGCCGAACGCGCCCACGCCCTCGACCTGCTCATCGCGGAGCTGAGCGAGCCGGAACAGCAGGCGGTGCGGGTCGCCCTACCGGCCCTGGCCCGCGCGATCCAGGACCACCGGCCCCCTTCCTGACAGAGCCCTCCCGCACCCTTCAACTCCTTGGAGGAAAAGCACATATGAGCGCACCACACGGAAATGCCGCCAGCCCGTTCCGGCAGCCCAGGGCCGTCTGGGCCGTCGCGTTCGCCTGCGTCATCTCCTTCATGGGGATCGGTCTCGTCGACCCGATCCTGCCCGCACTGGCCGACAGCCTGCACGCGACCCCGAGCCAGGTCTCCCTGCTGTTCAGCAGCTACCTGATCGTGACGGCGGTGGCGATGCTGTTCGTGGGCTGGTTCTCCAGCCGCTTCGGCGCCAAGCGCACCCTCGTCATAGGCCTGGCGGTCATCGTGGTCTTCGCCGCCCTGGCCGGCACCTCCGGTTCCATCAACGGCATCGTCGGTTTCCGCGCGGGCTGGGGGCTGGGCAACGCCCTGTTCATCGCCACCTCCCTGGCCGTCATCGTGGCCTCGGCCAGCGGCGGGTTCGGTGGCGCGATCATCCTGTACGAGACGGCGCTGGGCCTCGGTATCGCCGTAGGGCCGCTGCTCGGGGGCGAGTTGGGCGGCATCAGCTGGCGCGGCCCGTTCTTCGGCGTCGCGGTCCTCATGGCCGTCGCGCTCGTCGCCACGGCCGTGTTCGTGCCGGACCTGCCCAAGCCGGAGCGGGTCACCTCACCCCTCGCGCCGTTGAAGGCACTGCGGCACCGTGGCCTGCTGACCATGGGCATCATGGCGCTGCTCTACAACTGGGGCTTCTTCACCATGCTGGGCTACGCCCCCTATCCGATGGAACTGGACGCCCATCGGCTCGGTCTCGTGTTCACCGGGTGGGGACTGCTCGTGGCCGCGTTCAGCGTCTTCTTCGCCCCACGCCTCCAGGCGCGCTACGGCACCGCACCCGTCCTGTACGTCAATCTGGCCGGTCTCTCCGTGGTGATGGCGGTGATAGCCGCCGGAGTCGCCACGCCGACCGTGGTCATCGTGGCGGTCATCGTCAGCGGCGCCTTCATCGGCATCAACAACACCCTGACCACGCAGGCCGTCATGCTCGTCTCGCCGGTGGAGCGGCCCGTCGCGTCGTCCGCGTACGGCTTCCTGCGCTTCATCGGCGGCGGTCTGGCGCCGTACGTGGCGGGCAAGCTGGCCGACGCCACCGATCTGAGCGTCCCGTTCTATCTGGGCGCGGCCACTTTCCTGCTGGCCATTCCGGTCCTGGCCAGCGGCCACAACCTGCTCCGCGAGGCCGAACAGCGCACTGGGGAGGGCGAGTCGGTCGCGCCGACCCTCATCCCGGTCGGCAAGCCCGCGAGCGGGAGCGCGCCTCGGGTCGTCGTCGCCGTCTCCGCCCATGACCAGGCCGCGGCCATCGTCGACGCGGCGGCGCGGCTCGCCCGCGACACGCACAGTCCGCTGGAGGTCGTACACGTCCAACTGACGGCCCTCGTCGAGGAACTGGCCGCCGACACGGAGACGCGTGACCAGGCCCGCGCCGCCGTGACCGCCCACCTCGACCGCCTCGCCGGGCAGGGTGTCCCGGCTACCGGCCAGATCCTCACCACCGTCGGCGACCACTCCGCGGCCGGCCGTGTACTGGCCCGGCACGCCGCCGACACGGGCGCCCGCGCCATCGCCGTCGGCCGCTCACCGCACGGCCCCCTCACCCAGTTCGCGGAAGGCAGCTTCACCACCGCCCTCACCCACGCGGCCACCTGCACCGTCGTCCTCGTCGAACCCGACAACGCGCCACGGCAACTGACCTCGGCCACCCTGCCGGCCCTGCGCGACGGGGCCGCCTGACCGTCACCGCGCACCGACCGGTCGACCTGCGCGAGCACTGGCGGCGCCTGGACCTGGCACGGGCCGACGCGCTCGTCCTGTCCACCTGTGTCCAGATGCGCGCTGCCGTCGATCCGGCCGGTGGAGGAGGCGTCCGGGCTGCCGGTCCTCTCGGCGGCGACCGCCACGGCGTACCGCATCCTCGCCGAACTGGGCCTGCCCACGGTCGTACCCGGCGCGGGCAGCCTGCTCAGCCGCCGGATCGGGGCCTGAGAGCCGAGCGGGGAAGATCCGGGGGCGCCGCGAAGGACGACATGACGGCCACCATGTCCGCCTCGTCCTCCTGGCCAATGGGCCGGCGGACGTTCGGCGAGCACGCTCAGAGGGGTGCCATCTCCAGTTCCCCGATGACCCGCAGGCCGACCTGTGCCGCCAGCCAAGGAGCCCGTTCGGCCTCGACCTGCTTCACGTGGACGTACAGCGTGTGGTCCGGCGCGGGCTCCTTGACGAAGCAGATGTCGAGGTCGCGTGCGTTCATGCACACCGTCACGTAGGCGCCTCTGCACCCCCCGGAGCCGAGGCCCACTTCCGGAGCCTCGGGCCAACCGGCGAAGTCCCAGCGGACCATGGCGGGGACGTCCCCGGCCGCGGCCACGAACTCCTCCACGGTTTCCGGGGCCATGCACCATCTGCGCAAGAGGACCGGGAGGCACTCCGACGGAACGCCGCCGTCCTTCGAGGAGCCGTGTCGGTCGGTTCCGTCGGAGAACCACTCGGCATCCGGCATCGCACCGCTCAACCGCTCCAGCTCTCCGGGCGTGGAGACCCACGCCTCGAAGTCGACTTCGAGTTCCGTGGTGTCGGCGAGTTCGAGCAGTCGCCCGGCGGCGCGCAGTGCCTCGGCAAGATCCGTCGTCCTCAGCACTGCCTGCGCATACGAGTTGGCCATGCCGAGCAGTCTGCCAAGTCAGGCGGCCTGTCTGCCGACCATTAATCGCCGGAATACGGCGTCCGAAAGGCGACGTCCGAGCAACGCCAACCTGTGCGCAACATGAGAATTTGTGTGATCCGCGCAGGCGGGGGCAGACGCGGCCGGTATGAGCACCCTCCAGCGGAGCACGGTAGACGAAGCCACGGAGCAGAGCCCTGATGTGCGGGCGGCGCCGCCGCTCGTGCCCGCGTCCGCGGAACGGGGCAGAGGTGGCGGGCGGGGCTTCTCGTCGGCGCTGCGGGGTGGTGGGCGGGTCGCGGGGCTGGACGGGTTGCGGACGGTCGCGGTGCTCCTCGTGATCGTCTACCACGTGCAGCCGGACCTGGTGCCGGGCGGCTCGGTGGGTGTGGACGTGTTCTTCACGATCAGCGGTTTCGTCATCACGCGGCTGCTGATCGGCGAGTACGCCCGTACCGGTGGCATCCGACTGTGGTCGTTCTACCGGCGCCGGTGGCTGCGCCTGATGCCCGCCCTGCTGGTGATGTGCGCGGTCACCGCCCTGCTCTCCCTGTCGTTCGCGCTGCCGCTCTTCCGCGGGGCGTGGGTGGCCGCCGCCCTGGCCGCGGGATCGGTGGTCAATCTCGTACGGGCCGGGGACTCGGGAGCGTACTCGGATCTCACCGCGCCCCTCAGCCACACCTGGTCCCTCGGCGTGGAGGAGCAGTTCTATCTCGCCTGGCCGCTGCTGCTCCTCGTCCTGCTGCGGCACGCGACGGCACGCGTGGTGCTGGCCTGCGTCGCGGTGCTGTGCGTGCTGCCGGCGCTCTGGCGGACGGTGCTCTGGGACCCGACAGCCGTGCACCGTATCTACAACGGCCCCGACACCCGCGCCGACCAGCTCCTCATCGGCGCCCTTCTCGCCCTCGTCCTGGCCAGGCTGCGCGCCGACGATCCCCGGCTGGCGGCGCTGCGGCGCTGGGCTGGTCGGCTCTGCTGGCCCGCGCTCGCGGTGCTGGGGCTGATCGCCTGGCAGATCCCGATCACCGAGGTGAACGGCTGGAACCCGGCCTGGTACACGGTCGGTTTCCTGGCCACCGCCCTGCTGACGGCGTGCCTGATCGCCGCGCTGGAACTGTGCCCCCGGTCATGGCCCACCCGTCTGCTGTCGCTGTCCGCGATGGTCTGGATCGGGCGCAACCTCAGTTACGGGATGTACCTGTGGCACTACCCCGTCATCCGGCTGCTGCACGACCTCGGTGTGCGCGGTGACGCCCTGCTGCAGACCGGCCTCGCGGCCACGTTCGCCGCGGCCCTCGCGTCGTACGCCCTCGTCGAACGGCCTCTGCTACGACGCGGTCGGTCCCGCGTGCGCCGGGTGGAGCCGGTTGTCGCCACGGGACCGGGGGCACCGGTCCTGTGACCGGCCCCCTGCACGCGCCGCCGGAGCTACGCCGGGTCCGCCGCCGCGGTGCTCGGCGCCTGCGGCCCCGTACCGCCGAACCGGATCCCCTTGGCCTCCTTGCCCACGGCGCTCAGCACAATCACCAGGACCAGGGCGGGAGTTACGGTCCACGCCATCGCCGTCGGATAGCCGTGCCGTTCGGCGATGGCCTCCTGGATCGGCAGGTTGAGGGCGGCGATCAGGTTGCCGAGTTGGTAGGTGACGCCGGGATAGAAGCCCCGGATCGTGTCCGGGCTCATCTCGGTGAGGTGCGCGGGGATGACGCCCCAGGCTCCCTGTACGCACAGTTGCATCAGGAAGGAGGACAGCATCAGCCAGCCCACGGCGGTGGACAGGACGAAGAAGGGCACCACGACCAGGCCCGCGGCCGCCGCGATCATGATCGTCCGCCGTCGCCCCAGCCGCTCGGAGTACGCCCCGAGCACCATGCCGCCGATGATGGCGCCGATGTTGTAGACGACGGCGATGGCGATCGAGGTGTCCGGGGACAGGCCCAGGCCCTTCTTGACGAAGGTGGGGTAAATGTCCTGGGTGCCGTGCGACATCCAGTTGAAGGCGGTCATCAGCGCCACCAGGTACACGAAGCGCCGTAGCACCGCGGGGTTCTTGAACACCTGGTAGGCGGGGGTGCGGTTGAGTTTGACGCTCTTCTCCCAGACCTCGCTCTCCTCCACCCGGGCGCGCACCCACAGCGAGACCAGGGCGGGCACCAGGCTGAAGGCGAACAACCCCCGCCAGCCGAAGGCGGGTTCGATGACGAAGAACGCCACGGCGGCGAGCAGATAGCCGAGCGAGTAGCCGCTCTGCAGCAGGCCCGACCAGAAGCCGCGCCGCTCGGCCGGGATCTTCTCCATGGCGAGCGCCGCGCCCAGGCCCCACTCGCCGCCCATGCCGATGCCGTAGAGCAGGCGCAGTACGAGCAGGACGGTGTAGTTCGGGGCGAAGGCGCAGGCGAATCCGATGACCGAGTAGAAGGCCACGTCGACCATGAGCGGGGTGCGGCGGCCTTTGCGGTCCGCCCACAGGCCGAAGAGGAGGGCGCCGACCGGTCGCATCACCAGGGTGGCCGTGGTGAGGAAGGCCATGTCGGTGAGGGAGACATGGAAGTCGTCGGCGATCTCGCTGTAGACGAGTACGACGAGGAAGTAGTCGAAGGCGTCCATCGCCCAGCCCAAGTAGGCGGCGACGAAGGCGTTGCGCTGATCCTTGGTGAGTCCCGCTGCCTGTTCCCGGACGGTCTTCAGCATGTCGGCCCTCCCTTGGTCCGCAGGTCAGGCTAGGTGGGCGCGATAGGCCTGGGCAACGCGAGGACCGGCAGAACACCCGCCACAACTAGCCAAAGCGAAGGCCCGGTTCACCCGGTTCACGGTGAACCGCTCCGGACCAGACGCACGTTGGTCCGTCCCGGAGCGGTTCGTCGCGACGCCGTGCGCCGACGAGGCTCCCGAATAGGGTCAGTTGCCGCGCAGCTCGCTCACGAAACTGTGGTCGCCCGCGCCGAGGCCCGCGACCGTGACCGTGCCGTCGGCCACGCTCACGTCACGGCTCGACGCCCGCCGTCCGTCCCACAGCGTCCGCCGACCGACACTCACGCGCAGGTCGCGCGCGTCACCCGGGAGGACGACCGAGCCCTGGGTGTGCCGGGGCACGCGGACGGTGAGCCGGAAGACGCGGGCACTGTTCTCCCACTCGACGCCCAACGGGCCGTGCGGGGTGGGGAGTTGACCCGTCGCCCAGTCGACGTCGCCGGGCTGCGGACGTACCTCCCAGGTGGCGTACCCGGGTGCGGTCGGCCGGGCACCGAGCAGGTTGTTGGTCAGCGCCGGCAGGACACCGGTGGACCAGCCGTGGGCCATGCTGGTGTAGGCGTCCTCGTACAGCGAACCGTTGGGGCCGATGCCCTCCCAGTGGGTGATGCCGGGGTCGTTCTTGTCCATCCAGCCGTACATGCGCCGGATCTGGTCGAGCGCGGACCCGGCCTGACTGCTGAGGAAGCGGGCCTCGATCTCCGGGTACGAGGTGAAGGCGTAGACCCGCTGCGAGGCCTGGTCGAAGATCGTGTCGTTGTCCATGAAGGCGTTGCCGTACGGCCGTTGCGTCGTCGCGTCCAGATGCGCGAGGGCCGAGGTGGCGCGGGCCGCGTCGGCGATGCCGGTGACGACGGCGAGGGAGTTGCCGTCCTGGGCGTGCCGTACCGCGCCCGTCCCCGAGTCCAGGTAGGCGCCCGCATCGGCGTCCCACAGCAGGGAGTTGACGGCCTGGGCAACGTTGTCGGCCCGTGTGCTCCAGCGTGCGGCGTCGGCCTTCTGGCCCAGCAGGCGGGCCAACTGGGCGGCGTTCTGGAGGGCTTGGACGTAGAGCGCGTTGTAGTAGGTGACGCGGCCGGTGCGGCCGAGGAAGGCGTAGTCGCCGTATCCGTCGGTGCCGTTGAGGCCCTTGCTCAGCAGTCCGGCGCCGTCCGTGACGCTCGGGTACCAGGTGTCCAGGACCTTCAGCAGGGTGGGGTAGTAGCGCGTCGCGTACTGGCGGTCGCCGGTGTAGAGGACGTAGTCCCAGCTGCACGTGACCCAGTACAGCGGATAGTCGAAGAGCGGCAGGGTGTAGTTGCCGATGGACGCGGGCGGGATCCAGCCGTCGGCGCGCTGGTGGTCGGCGAGGTCGGCCAGGACGTTGCGGGCCGCGTCGGCCGCGTCGTCGTGGGTGAGGTAGAGGGTGCGCGCGGAGACGGCGAGGTCGCCGACGTACGGGTCGCGGTCGCGCTTGGCGCCGTCCTGGAGGACCAACTTCCCTTCCAGCGTGGCGCTCCACGCGTTGCGGGGGTCGACGTCGTCCTGGCGGAAGGTGTCGGTGACGAGTTCGTTGGTGTACGCGGCGCCGTACCAGTAACGATTCAACTCGTCGTCGGAGCACAGGAACCAGCCGCGGTAGGTGCTCGGCGTGCCCACGTACGCGGTGAACTGCAGTGCCACGGAGTCGATTTCGACGGTTCCCCAGGGCTGCGCGGCGGGGCTGTCCGAGGCGAGTGCGTCGAGGCTGATCTTGAGGTAGCGGAATCCGTGCAGTCCGTCCGCGAAGACCTTGTCTCCGGCCTGGAAGCCTTTGTGGTCCGTCCAGTTGGCGCCCTTCGCGGGGACGGCGAACTGGTCCGTGCCGCCTCCGGCGCCGCCCGCCTGGTCAGCGCGGGTGAAGTCCGAGCGGTCGGTGAGGAATTGGCGGGTCTCGGAGAACGCGACGCGTACGCCCGGGGAGTTGGCGGAGGCGGAGGTGAACCTGATCTGCGGGTATCCGACGACGACCTTGCCGAAGTCCACGGTGACGGTCGGTATCGGGATCGGTTCGACCGGTGCGGGCCAGACCTCGTTGATCCGGGTGAAGTTGCCGTGCGAGGTGTCCTGGGCGTGGGTCACCGTGATGCGGACGCGGTCGGTGCTGACCTTCTCCGTGAACGGGACGGCCTTCTGCACCGCGTCGTTGCCGGTGACCGTGGCGGCGGTGTGCCAGTCGCCGCCGGTCCACACGTCGACGGTGCAGTCGGTCGGCGCGCCGTCGCTGTTGGAGATCACCGTGATGCCCTGCAAGGTCGTGACCTGCGGCGCGGTGATGGTGAGGACGTCGGGGAAGACGCCGAGGGTGTCGTCGTTCCAGAAGGTGTCCGGGTTTCCGTCGATCGCGTTGGAGGCGTCGTAGGTGCGCGGCTGACCGTCGTTGCCGTTGTTGCCCGCGTGGGCCGAGGAGGCCTCGGCCGTGGTACCGGCGGGCCAGGTCGGCGCCGCCGCGGGCTGCGGGCGGCGCAGGACGGACCTGGCTCCGCCGGGCTTGAGCAGCGCGTCGGGGTTCTTCACGTCTCCGGTCGAGGTGGTGATCCGTACCGGGCGGACCGTGCGCGAGGACGGGCCCTGGACGTAGCGGTGCCAACCGCCGGAGCGGCGGGGCGGGTTGGCGGTGGGGGAAGCGGAGGCCTCCTCGGCGGGCAGTGCTGCGGCCGTGGGGAGTCCGGTGGAGAGGGACGCCGCGGTGAGTCCGACGGTGCCGGCCGCCGCCAGAGCTACGCGACGGGAAATGCCTCTGTCCGGTGTGCTGTTCGACGCCATGCTGTCCCCTTGAGCGCAATGGATTGAATCGTTTCACTCGGCAGCTGCGTGGTGACGCTATCTCGAACACGGGATACGCGTACAGCGTTGGGACAGAAGTGATTGCCGATGCGCACCGTGCGGAACGCGGCGCCGTACAACGGGATGACGACCGGACTGAACGCTGATCGGCTCGCCGCCCGCGGTGGTGGCGGGGGCGGCACCCACGAAGCCTGCGACTCGGCACACCCGCTGCAACCGGTGCAGATGGACCCGGCGAAGAACCCGCGCTACGGCGACGGCGTACGCGCCATGGTGGCGGGCGGGCCCGCGTGGGACGTGGACCGTACGACTTTGGTCGTTCGTGGATGCGACTAACGGATGCTGTGCGCGCGGGCGGTGGTGTCTACCGTTGGCGCGTGAATGCGAAGACGATGGCCCTCGATGTCCGGAGCCGACTGGGCGCGGCAGGCATGTGGTCCCGGCGGCAGATCGTCGGCGAGACGGTGCTGGCCGTCGTTCTGGCCCTGTGCATGGCCGTGACCCAGACGGGCGACGGCGCCCTGCGGATGGTCGCCGTCGGGGTCGTCGCCGCGGTGATCTCCCTGCTGCGGCGGGCGTTCCCCGTCGGCACCCTGCTCGTCACCGGCGCGGTCGCCGGTGCGCTCGGTGGTTTCGGGTTCGTGCTGATCGTGGTGAGCTGGTCGGCGGGCGCGCGGATCGACGCACCACGCCGGGCACTCGCGTTCTTCACGGCCACCTACGTCCTCTACGTCGGACTGTCCGTCCCCAGTCCGTCGCAGCCGCTGTCCGCCGTACAGACGCTGGTGTTCACCACGCTCGCGTTCCTGGCGACGGGGGTCGTGCCCGGCCTGGCCAGTCGCAACCGTGCCCAACGCCGCACGCTGATGCGCGCGTTGCACGAGCACAACGCCCAGCTCCTGCGCGAACGCGAGATGATCGCGTCCCACTCGCGCCTGCGCGAACGGCAGCGCATAGCGCAGGACATGCACGACAGTCTCGGCCACCAACTGGCCCTGATCGCCGTCCACACGGGCGCGTTGGAGGTCGACCGCGAGCTGACGGGCAGGCAGCGCGAGGTGGTCGGCGTACTGCGGGAAGCGTCCGTGACCGCGATGCACGAACTGCGGGAGGCGGTCGGCATCCTGCGTGACGGCACCCCCGATCAACTGCGGGACCAGGACACCGAGTTGGAGCCCCAGTCCCGGGGCGCGGCGGGGATCGACGGCCTGGTGGACGCGTCACGGGGCGCGGGGACGGCCGTAGCGCTGCGGCGTACGGGCCAGGCACGTCCGCTGGCTCCCGCCGCCGACCACGCGGCGTTCCGGATCGTGCAGGAGGCGCTGACCAACGCCCTCAAGCACGCGCAGGGTGCCGCGATCGCCGTCGAACTGCGTTACGAGCCCGACTCCTTGGTCGTCGAGGTCGCCAACGGGCCCGCACCCGCGCTGGCTTCGGCCGTACGACGGACCGTGGTGAGCGGCGGACAGGGACTGACGGGGCTACAGGAACGGGCCCGGCTGGTCGGCGGCATGGTGCACGCGGGGCCCGCGGCGGACGGCGGGTTCCGCATCGCGGGCGTGCTGCCCTACGGTCCCCGGTCGCCGCGCGCGACGGAGAGCGACCGGTGGCCGGCGGACCCGGGACCGGACGGAGCGACCTTCGTCGACGCGGCGAACGACTTCCGGGGGCAGAGCGAGGGGGCGGTGCCGGGCGACGGTGGTGCGGACATCGACTGGTCCGGTGCGCCGGACAGGCAGAAGGAGTTCGACATCGCCATGGGACGCAAGAAGAAGGGCGTCGTGATCGGATGCGGCGGCGCCGTGCTGGCCTTCGTGATTCTCGGGGTGCTTGCCGTCGTGCTGATCGTCAACCTGGTGGGGAAGGAGGGCGACAAGCTCATGCTCGATCCGAAGGTCTACGAGTCGGTGAAGGTCGGGGACTCCGAGACTGCCGTACGGGACAGGCTGCCGCACGGAAAGTCGTTCCTGGGCCCGGCCCTGGGCGACGAGGCGCCCGCCAAGCCGCGGGGGGCGGCCTGCTCGTCGTATCTCTCCACGAGGAACTGGCCGACCGGAGGAGGGAAGATGCCCGCCTTCCGCTTCTGCTTCAAGGACGGCAAACTGATCGAGAAGCGGGCCTTCGCCACCAAGTCGTAGTCTTGGGCCGCCCGTCGTCCCCGTCGCACGTCCCGCAGGAGAGTTGTGATCAGAGTCCTCGTCGCGGATGACGAACCCCTCATCCGGGCGGGCATCAGGATGATCCTCACCTCCGCCGCCGACATCGATGTCGTGGCGGAGGCGGCCAACGGCCGTGAGGCGGTCGACCTGGTCCGCGCGCACGCCGTCGACGTGGCCCTGCTCGACATCCAGATGCCCGTGCTGGACGGGCTGTCCGCACTGGCCGAACTGCGGCGGGTGGCACCGGCCGTACGTCCACTGATCCTGACGACGTTCGGCGAGCGGGAGAACGTGCTGCGGGCGCTGAGTCACGGCGGCGCCGGGTTCCTGCTGAAGGACTCGGCGCCGGCCGAACTGATCCAGGCGGTACGGGCGGCAGCGGCCGGGGACGCGTATCTGTCACCGGCCGCCACGCGTCACGTGGTCGACCAGCTCGCCTCGGGCCGGGCGGCGGCGCGCGGCGAGGAGGCGCGCCGGCGCCTGGAGTCGCTCAGCACCCGGGAACTCGACGTGCTCGCGCTGCTCGGCGAGGGGCTGTCGAACGCCGACGCGGGCGAGCGGATCCATGTGAGCGAGGCGACGGTGAAGACGTACGTCAGCCGGATCCTGACGAAGCTGCGGTGCGAGAACCGGGTCCAGGTGGCCCTGTTGGCGCGGGACGCGGGGCTGGGACCGAGCTGATCCACGGGTCGTCAGCCGCCGGACCTGGCTCCCAACTGCTCCATGAGGAGAAGAGGTTGGCCACGCCCCAGTGCTCGGTGATCCTCCCGTCGACCACGGGTGAGGTGCTACCGCTTGCCGACGGTGTACGTCAGGTGGGTCACCCGGGACGACGTGTCCGTGCGGGTCTGGTTCAGCGTGAGGCGGTCGGGGTCCACGTGGTCGAAGAGGCGGATGCCGGTGCCGAACAGCACGGGCGCGAGCGCGATCGAGAACTCGTCGACCAGGCCGCTGTCCAGGTACTGCTGGATCGTGTCGGCGCCGCCGGCGATGCGCACGTCGCGCTCACCGGCCGCCTCGCGGGCCCGGTCGAGGGCGCTCTCGATGCCGTCGTCGACGAAGTGGAAGGTGGTGCCGCCCGGCCGCTCCCACGGGTCGCGCCCGGTGTGGGTGAGGACGAACACCGGGGTGTGGAACGGCGCGTCCTCCGGCCATGACAGCTCGCCGCCGTCGAACATGCGCCTGCCCATGACGCTCGCGCCGGTGCGCTCGAACGTCTCCCGCGCGATGTCGTTGTCGCGGCCCTCCTCGCCGCCCTCGCCCAGCTTCAGGTTCTCCCGGAAGAACCGCAGCGGGAACACCCAGGCCTGCAGCTCCGACCACTTCGCCATCCAGCGGTGGACCCTCGGGTCGCTCTGCCCCTCGGGCGAGAACACGTGGTCGACGGGCACGTCCTCGGGCGCCATGAAGCCGTCCAGGGACATCGTCACACTGAAGAACACCTTCCCGGCCATCAGCTCTCCGTTCCCTTCAAGTCGCTCTCGTTCCGGGTTAGTTCGGCGACGTAGGCCGCCAGGTTGCCCAGCGTCTGCTCGCCGCCCTCGATCGCGTGGTACTTCTCCACCGCCTCGTCGCGGAGTTCCTTGGTGGGGAACACCGTGCGCATCACGATCCGGGTCTCGTCACCGGCCGGCTCGAAGGCCAGGACGGACTCGAAGGCGTTCGGGTCGTCGCGGGACTCACCGTGCAGCAGCGAGATCCGCGCGGGCGGGACGATCTCGCGCCAGGTGATCCACTCCTGGTAGTCGGTCCCGTCCGGCCCGTGCATCACGAAGTCCCAGGTCCCGCCCACGCGGAACTCGAAGGACCGCGTCGTAGTGGTGAGGCCCTCCGGTCCCCACCACCGCGACAGGTGCCGGACGCGCGTGAACGCCTCGAACACCAGCTCCCGCGAGGCGCCGATCACCCGGGAGATCACGACCTCGCGGTCCGCGGTCACGGTCGCGTCCGCGGCTTCGCCGCCGCTACTGCTCGTCGCCATCATCTGGGCCCTCCTGCCTTGTCCGCTTCAGCTCCCGCACGTACTCGTCCAGCCGGTCGAAGCTCCCGCTCCAGAACCGCTCGAAGCCGCCCACCCACTCATGGACCGGCCGCAGCCCGCGGGCATCGAGGTCGTACAGCCGCTGCTTGCCCGCCCCG
Source organism: Streptomyces sp. NBC_01261 (assembly GCF_036226385.1). Lineage (NCBI taxonomy): Bacteria > Bacillati > Actinomycetota > Actinomycetes > Kitasatosporales > Streptomycetaceae > Streptomyces > Streptomyces sp. NBC_01261. Next base: position 10,805,647 of record NZ_CP108463.1, on the reverse strand, counting down.
CGAACCCGCACCAGCCCGACCTCCCGGAGCACCCGCAGGTGCTTGGACGCCTGCGGCTGGGTCATCCCCAGGTCCCGCGCCAGGTCGGTCACCGGCCGCTCGCCGCCCCGCAGGAGCAGCAGGATCTCCCGCCGCTGCGGTTCGGCTATCGCGTTGAACGCATCCGAGGTCGTCGCCGCTCGTGCCATGGCCTCATCATATGCCTGTATCGGCATGCGTCAACGTCTCACCGCATGGCCGTGCATCCCGCGACGAGGGACCAGGGACCTCACGAACTGACCCAACCCGGTGGGCTGTTGGCGCACCAGGGGACATCCTGAATAACCATCCCGAGTCTTCCGGGCATCCCCTACGACCTCAGGCCGATGTGGCTCAAGGGACCGGCGGGCTTCAATGGCCCACATGCCCACCGAGCGCGTGTACGCGAGCTGTCCCTGCTCTGCCGGAGACACGGACCCGGACGGCACCTGCTTCCTCGTCAGAAAGTGACCAACTCCCCGAACAGGCACGGAACATGCCCGAACTACAGCCACTCCGCGCAGCCCACGCCCCGGCGGTCCTGACCTTCGAGTTGGCCAATCGCGCCTACTTCGCCACCTCGATCTCCGACCGCGGCGACGCCTACTTCGACGAGTTCACCGCCGGCTTCGACGCCCTGCTGGCCGAACAAGAGGCCGGCGTCTGCGCCTTCTACGTGCTCGTGGGCGAGGACGGCTCGGTCCTCGGCAGATTCAACCTGGTCGACATCACCGACGAGCACTCGGCGACACTCGGCTACCGGATGGCGCAACACGTCACCGGTCGGGGCATGGCGACGGCAACCGTCAAGGAACTGTGCCGACTGGCGGCCTCACAACACACCCTGCGCACGATCAGAGCGGCCACCTCCCACGAGAACATCGCATCCCAAAGGGTCCTGGCCAAGGCCGGGTTCACCCCGGTCGGCCCCGCCCACCCGTCCGACATCGGCGGCAAGCAAGGCACTTGGTACCGGCGCGACGTCTAGGCCCAGCACCAATTCGGAGGTACTCACCCCAACGGGGCACGTCACCTACGCCGAGCCCGAGTTGACGGGCTCGGCGGGACACAGCGTGCGTTTGGGGACTTGACGGAGAGGGCGTCGCGCGACACTACGACACCGCTGGCCCCTGCCCCCCCCGGCCCTGACGATCAACGCGGCTGCGCGGCCGGTCAGCCCGCGGCGAGGAGTTCGAGCGTGTCGATCACACGGTTCGAGAAGCCCCACTCGTTGTCGTACCAGGCGACGACCTTCACATGGCGGCCGTCGACGCGGGTGAGGGCGGAGTCGAAGATCGACGACGCCGGGTTGCCGGTGATGTCGGAGGAGACGAGCGCGTCGTCGGAGTACTCAAGGACGCCGGCAAGGGGCCCCTCGGCCGCGGTGCGGTACGCGGCGAGCACGTCCTCGCGGGTCACGTCACGGGAGACGGTGGTGTTGAGTTCGACGATCGAGCCCACCGGCACGGGAACGCGGATGGAGTCACCCGACAACTTGCCCTCCAGGTTGGGCAGTACATGCCCGATCGCCTTCGCGGCGCCCGTCGTGGTCGGCACGATGTTGACCGCGGCGGCCCTGGCTCGGCGGGCATCGCGGTGCGGGCCGTCCTGCAGGTTCTGCTCCTGCGTGTAGGCGTGCACCGTGGTCATGAAGCCGTGCTCGATACCGGCGAGTTCGTCGAGCACCGCGGCGAGGGGTGCCAGCGCGTTGGTCGTGCAGGAGGCGTTCGAGACGATCGTGTGCGTGGCCGGGTCGTAGGCGTCGTTGTTGACCCCGAACGCGAGGGTGACGTCGGCGCCGTCCGAGGGCGCGCTGACGAGTACCTTGCGCGCGCCCGCGTCGAGGTGGGCGCGGGCGGCCTTGGCGGAGGTGAACCGGCCCGTGGCCTCCAGCACGAGGTCCACTTCGAGCTCGGCCCAGGGCAGGTCGGCCGGTTCGCGCTCGGCGAGTACCTTGATGCGCCGGCCGTCGACGACAAGGGTGTCCCCGTCGACGGTCACGGGACGGCCGAGCCGGCCGGACGTCGTGTCGAAGGCGAGCAGCCGCGCCAAAGTGGCGGGCTCCGTAAGGTCGTTGACGGCCACGACCTCCAGCTCGCTGTCGCGTTCGAGCAGGGCGCGCAGCACATTGCGTCCGATGCGGCCGAATCCATTGATGGCAATGCGAGTCATGAGTTGAGTCCCTTCGGTTCCCCACCAGGCTCGCGCGCGGCAGCCGACGCGGACAGTGGCGCGATCGCCATGGTTCAAAAGGATCCCGCCACACCCCGGGGCAGGGCCGGGCTACTCCCCCTGCGCGAAGGTCCGCCGGTACTCGCTCGGCGTCGTACCGAGGAGACGGTGGAAGTGCAGCCGGAGATTCGCACCGGTGCCGAGACCGACGTCGGCGGCGATCTGCTCGACGCTGCGCTCGGACCGTTCGAGCAGTTCGCGGGCCATGTCGATGCGAGCGCGCATGACCCACTGCATCGGCGTGTAGCCGGTCTCGTCGACGAAGCGCCGCGAGAACGTGCGCGGCGACACCGCGGCCTGCCGGGCGAGCCTCTCCAGGGTGAGGGGCTCGCCGAGCCGGTGCAGCGCCCACTCACGGGTCGCGGCGAACCGTTCACCGAGCGGCTCGGGCACACTGCGCGGCACGTACTGCGCCTGGCCGCCGCTGCGGTAGGGAGCCGCGACCAGGCGCCGGGCCGCGTGGTTGGAGGCGGCCACCCCGAGGTCGCCGCGCAGGATGTGCAGGCACAGGTCGATCCCCGAGGCGGCGCCCGCCGAGGTCAGCACGCTGCCCTCGTCGACGAACAGGACGTTCTCGTCGACCTGGACGAGCGGGTACTTCGTCGCCAGCGCCCGCGTGTAGTGCCAGTGCGTCGTGGCGCGCTTGCCGTCGAGCAGCCCCGTGGCGGCGAGCGCGAAGGCCCCGGTCGAGATCGCGGCGAGCCGCGCGCCCCGGTCGTGCGCGGCGATCAGCGCGTCCAGGACACCCTGCGGCGGATCCTCCCGGTCCGGGAACCGGTACCCGGGCAGGAACACGATGTCGGCCCAGGTCAGCGCGTCGAGACCGTCAGCCACGTGGTACGACAGCCCGTCGCCCCCGGTCACCAGTCCGGGCGCCGCACCGCACAACCGCACCTCGTACGGCATGCTCGCCCGCGTCGTGAACACCTGCGCGGGGATTCCGACGTCGAGCGGCTTGGCGCCTTCGAGGACGAGGACGGCGACGCGACGCAGACGGGCGGAGGACACGGGGACAGCCTACGCAGGGCTACGGCCCCACGTTCACCGAGCCGCACCAGGTCGCCGCAGGTCAGACCTTCCAGGACCGCAGCTGATCGGCGACGGCGAGGACCCCGACCCGGGTGTCCCGGATCTTGCGGACGAGGTCGGAGAGGGCGCCGTAGGGCGGGTCGATGCCTTCGCCGGACTGGCCCATGTACTGGGCGGCGACGAACGCGGCGTAGAGGCTGTTGCGGTGCGGCAGCGGTTCCAGGCGCACGATGGTGTGCATGAGCGCGGCAGCCCGCCAGGCGGCGTCCGGGTCGGCCGCGGCGAGCGTCGGCAGCTTGGTCCTGTGCCGCGATACGGCGGCCACGAGCGCGGAGTAGTCGGAGACCGACATGTCCTCGCGGCCGAGGGCGGCCTCCTGGACGTCGAGCAGCCAGGAGACGTCGATGTACAGGTGCATCAGGCGGCCGCGGCCCCGTCACGCTCGGAAGGCGGCACCTCGTCGGGGAAGGCGTCGTCGAACTCCCCGCGCAGCCGCTCGGCCCACACGGACGCGCCCGCGACGAACCGGCCGCGCTGCATCTCGCGGACACCGAGGTCGTGCAGATACTGCTTGAGGCTCTTCCCCTCGGCCGCGGCGGCCGCACGCACTCCCTCAAGTTCCTCTTCGGTGAAGGACACATTCAGTGATGGCATGCCGCGATGGTACCTAGTTGGTGCCGCCGGTGCGAGAGGCGTGCGATCGGAGCCGACACGGCAGGGGTACGGGGCTGTCCACCCACGTCCGACAGGGCCCCGTCCCACCCGCCCGGACCCGGCGCCTAAGCTGCGGTAATGCTCTCCAACGACTACCTCTCCGAACTGTTCTCACTCGACGGCCGAGTCGCCGTCGTGACCGGCGGCAGCTCCGGCATCGGCCGGGCCGCCGCCGGGGCACTCGCCCGGGCGGGGGCGAGCGTGGTCGTGGTGGCGCGCAAGGAGCGGGAACTGACCGTCACGGTCGACGAGTTGACGGCGGCCGGCTGCCGGGCGGCGTGGGTGAGCGCCGACCTGAGCACCCGGGACGGCGTCCGGGCGGCGGCGGAAGCGGCGGCCGAGGTGTTCGGCGAACCGGACATCCTCGTGAACAGCGCCGGCATCAACTTGCGCCCGCCGATGGGTGAGTTGAGCGAGGCCGTATGGGACATCACGATGGCCCTGAACCTGGAGGCCCCCCATCTCCTGGGCCAACGCTTCGGCCCGGGCATGGCCGAACGGGGCTTCGGCCGCATCATCCACATCACCTCCCAGCAGGCCCACCGCGCGTTCGCCCAGAGCGGCGCCTACGGCGTCTCCAAGGGCGCCCTGGAGTCCCTGGCCCGCTCCCAGGCCGAGGCCTGGTCCCCGCACGGCGTCACCTGCAACACCCTGGTCCCGGGTTTCGTGATGACCCCGCTCAACGAACGCCTGTCCTCCAACCCGGAGATGGTGACGGCCCTGGCCGCCCGCACCCTGATCGGCCGCAACGGCCTGGCCGAGGACTTCGCGGGCGCGACGGTGTTCCTGGCGAGCCGCGCCTCCGCTTACGTCACCGGACAGTCGGTCTTCGTGGACGGCGGATTCTCCGTCCACTAGCCCGACACCGTCTGCACCTCGGCCAGTTGCAGAAGAGGTCGCCCGCCGCTACGACGCCCCGCTCCCCCGCCGCAGGAAACGGATCACCGGATGCCCCGGGTCATGGCCCACCTCGGCCTTGACCCCGTAGACGTCCTTGATGAGGGCCGGGGTGAGGACCTCGGTCGGGGTGCCCTCGGCCACCGTGCGGCCGGTGTTGAGGACGAGCAGGCGGTCGCAGTACATCGCGGCGAGGTTGAGGTCGTGGAGGGCGATCACGGTGGTGACCGGGAGATCGGCGATCAGGTCCAGCAGGTCCAACTGGTGCTGGATGTCGAGGTGGTTGGTCGGTTCGTCCAACAGGAGTTCGCGGGGTTCCTGGGCCAACGCGCGGGCGATCTGGGCGCGTTGGCGTTCGCCGCCGGAGAGGGTGTGCCACGACTGGGCGGCCCGGTCGGTGAGGCCGGTGCGTTCGAGGGCCTCGGTGACGGCGTGGGCGTCTGCGGCCGACGCCGGTGACCAGGCGCGGCGGTGCGGGATGCGGCCGAGGGCGACGACCTCGCGGACGGTCAACTCGGTCTGGGTGTGGGTGTGCTGCTCGACGGTCGCGATACGGCGGGCGGTTGCGCGGCGCCCGATCTCGGGCAGCGGGTGCCCGTCCAGCGTGACGACTCCGGTGGAGGTCGGGAGGACTCCGGCCAGTAGACGCAACAGGGTTGATTTTCCTGACCCGTTGGGGCCGAGGAGGCCGACGGTCTCGCCTGGGTGCAGGGCGAGCGTGACGCCGTCGACGATGAGTTGACCGTCGGCGCGGCGGGCCACCCGGTCCGCGTGCAGGCCGGTGTCCGGCGCGGGGCTGCTCATGTCTTCCTCCGGCCCCGGTGCAGGACAATCACGAACGCCGGTACGCCGATCAGTGACGTCACCACGCCCACCGGCACCTCCTGAGGATCGACGACGGTACGGGCGAGGGTGTCCACCCACACCAGGAAGACGGCTCCGGTCAGCGCGGTGATCGGCAGCAGTCGTACATGCCCGGAACCGGTCAGCGCGCGGGTGACATGCGGCAGGACCAGGCCGACGAAGCCGATCGCCCCCGCGCAGCTGACCAGGACGGCGGTGAGCAACGCCGTGGCGCACAGCAGGATCAGCCGGGCGCGGGCGACGTTCACGCCGAGGCCCGCGGCTGCCTCCTCACCGAAGGCGAACGCGTCCAACGTGGTGGCATGGCCCAGGCAGACGACCAGCACGAGCGCCAACGCGCCCGCGCACAGCAGCACTTGGCCCCAGTCCGCGCCGGAGAGCGAGCCGAGCAGCCAGAACAGCACGCCCCTGGTCGTCTCGGCGTCCGCCGACGTCAGCACCGTGAACGACGTGAGCGCGGAGAAGAGTTGCATGGCGGCCACGCCGGACAGCACCACCCGGTCCATGCTCGCGCCGAGGCTGTGGCTCAGCAGCATCACCAGCCCGAAGGAGAGCAGCGCGCCGACGAAGGCCCCCGCCGACAGCGACACGGCCCCGCCGCCCACCCCGAGCACGACCACAGCGACCGCCCCCGTGGACGCCCCGGACGAGACGCCGAGCACGAACGGGTCTGCCAGCGGATTGCGCAGCAGGGACTGCATGACCGCGCCGCACAGCGCGAGCCCGGCGCCGCAGACGGCGGCGAGCAGCGTGCGGGGCATACGCAGGTCCCAGACGATGCCGTCCCGCAGCGGGGCGAGCGCGCTCTCGCCGCCACCGAGGTGGGATGCGACGGACGCCCAGACGTCGGCCGTGGAGATGTCGGCGGGTCCGATGGTCACCGCGAAGGCCACGGAGACCAGCAGCGCGACCAGCCCGCCACCCGTCAACAGCAGGGTGCGGACGGTCACTTGGCGAGTCCGAAGTCGCGCAGGCCGGCGGCGACCTGCTCGATCCCTTCGACGGTGCGGATGGAGGGGTTCATCGCCTGGCCGCTGAGCAGGATGTACCGCTTCTTCTTGACGGCGGTGAGGTTGCGGGTGGCCGCGTTGCTCTCCAGGAAGTGGATCTTCGCCTTGGCGGTCTCGGCGGTCTGCGACTTCCGGGTCAGGTCGCCGAGGACGATGACGTCGGGATCGCGGTCGGCGACGGTCTCCCAGTTGATCTGGGGCCACTCGTCATGGGTATCGGAGAAGGCGTTCTTCGCACCGACGGTGCGGGTGATGGCGCCGGGGGCGCCGCAGCAGCCCGCCAGGTAGGGCGACTGGGCGTTGGCGAACCAGTACATGAGGGAGGTGTCGGAGGCGTCGAGGCCGGTGGTGGCCTTGGTCACCCGCGCCTTCAGCTGGGCCACGAGCCTGTCGCCACGCTCCTGCACGCCCATCGCGCGGGACAGGTCGCGTATCTCGCCGTAGACGCTGTCGAGCGTGAGCGGTGTGCTGCGCGAACCGTCGCCGCCGCTGTCGTTGTCCTTGCCCGCGCAGTCGGACGGCGAGACGTACGTCTGCACGCCCAGCTTCTCGAACTGTTCGCGGGTCGCGACTCCGCCCTTGCCGAGCGTCGAGACGAAGGAGGCGGTGACGAAGTCGGGTTCGGCGTCGAGGACCTTCTCGAAGGAGGGCGCGTTGTCGGCGAGACGCGGCACGGTCGCGTTGGCCTTCGTCAGGCCCTTGAGGACCGGGTCGGTCCAGGTTGCGGTGCCGGCGATGCGGTCGGCGAGGCCGAGGGAGAGCAGGATCTCGGTGGTGCCCTGGTTGAGGGAGACGACCCGCTCGGGGGCCGACTTCAACGTGACCTTGTGCCCGCAGTCGGTGAGCGTGAGCGGGAAGCCCGCGGCGGACTTCTGCGTCTCGCCGTCGGCACTGTCGCCGTCGGATCCGCCGCACGCGGTGAGCAGCAGGGCGGGCGCGACGAGGAGGACCGCGGTACGGCGGCGCAGCGGGACGGGGGCGGTACGGATCACGGGCATGCCTTGCCTGTCGGGGCTCGAACGCGGAGCCTGGCCTACGAACTCCCCCTCGCCGAGGGCGAGAAGGCGCCAGCAGGTCTTCGGACTCGGGTTCGTCCGGACGGGGCGCCTTCCCGGCGCGTCACGCACCGGCTCCTTCGGCCGGCCCGCGTCGCCCCAGTGGCGTCGATTGCCCCGCCCGTCCCCCTCACCGCTGCGCGTCAGTTCCGGATTCCCACCGGATTCCCTGGCCTCGGTTGTGGCACGACTGGCCCGCACAACGTATCAAGATCGGCGGTCGGCTCCCGCTGCGGGGTGCGGCACGGAGGTGCCCCTGAACCACTGCCGCTCTGTACCGCTACCGCAGGACTTTCCCCCGGTTCCGTCCGACCCCTGTGCGGCACGCTCCGCGCGGCGGATCGTAGAGGCCCCGACCCGCTCGCACGGAGGTCCAACGACCATGGCCCAACTGATCGTTGTCGGTGTCGACGGTTCCGCGGACAGTCGCACAGCCGCCGACTGGGCAGCTACGGAAGCCGAGTTGCGTGGACTCACCCTGCGGGTCGTCCACGTCTCGACACTCCCCGACGAGCAACTCCTCACTACCTGGCCCTACTTCCGCGAGCCCTCTCCCGACGCCCTCGTCACGGCACTCGCGAAGGACCACCCCGAACTCCGGGCCGAGGTGGTCGCCCTCACCGGAGAGGTCGTGCCGGAGCTGCTCCCGCTGACCGCCGAGGCAGACCGCACGGTCCTCGGGCTGCGCGGTACGGGCGGTTTCGCGGGCCTGGCCCTCGGTTCCGTGGCCCACGCGGTCGCCGAGCGCTCCGAGCGGCCGGTGGTGCTGGTGCCGAGCGGGTCCGTCCACAGCCGCCGCGGGCGGTCACCGTACGGCGTGACGCTGGGCGTCGACGGCGGCGAACTGCCCGGCGCCGTAGTCGACTTCGCCTTCGACGCCGCCTGTCGGCGTGACACCGGCCTGCACGTCGTCCACGCCTGGCGGTTGCCCTCGCCCGCCGAGCACTGGATGCCGTACGCACCGCCGGAGAAGGACCGAGGCCGCTGGGAGGACCAGGAGGCCCAACGCCTCTCGGACGCACTGCGGCCCTGGCGGGAGAAGTATCCGCACGTGGGTGTCTACGAGGATCTCCGCCTCCAGAGCCCGGCGGCCGCCCTGGTCCAGGCGTCGGTCCCGGCTTCGGCGGAACTGCTGGTGATCGGCCGCGCGAGCACGACACTCGGGCCCATCCTGCACGCCGTACTGGAACACACCGCGTGCCCGGTGGCCGTAGTCCCGCACCGCACCTGAGAACAGCTCCGCCCGTTACACTCGCGGACCTGAACTCACCTCGCGACACAGGCTGTTGGGCAACAGGAGAACCGAAGTGACGGACGCGGGATTCAGCGCGGACGACGTGGACACCGGCAAACCCCAGTCGGCCCGCATGTACGACTACTTCCTGGGCGGCAAGGACAACCATCCCGTCGACTGGGAAGCCGCCGAGCAGGTCATCTCCTTGTTCCCCGCCGTCAGGCAGATGGCGCGGGTGAACCGCGATTTCATGCACCGGGCCTCGCGGCTGTCGGCCGAGCGGGGAATCAGCCAGTTCCTGGACATCGGCACCGGAATACCCACCCGCCCGAACCTTCACCAGGTGGTCCAGGCGATCAACCCCCGTGCCCGCGTGGTCTACGCGGACAACGACCCGATCGTCCTCAGGCACGCCGAGGCGCTTCTGCACAGCACACCGGAGGGCAGCACCGCCTACATCCAGGCCGACGTGCGCGAGCCGGGAAAGATCCTCGCGGCGGCCAGGAAACAGCTGGACTTCGAGCAGCCGATCGCCCTGTCCCTGATGGCCCTCCTGCACCTGGTGGCGGACGAGGACGATCCCCATCGCATCGTGGGTGAACTGCTCGGCTCCCTGACGTCCGGGAGCTACTTGACCCTGTCCCACGCGACGGGGGACTTCGATCCGGAGACCTGGGAGCGCGTCGTGGAGGTCTACCGCAAGGGCGGCACACCCGCCCAGGTACGGTCACGGGCCGAATTCACCAGCTTCTTCAGGGGACTTGAGCTTGTCGCCCCCGGCATAGAACTCGCCGCGCGCTGGCACCCCGAGCCCGGAGCACAACCCAGCGAGACCGACCAGATCCCCCTGTACGTCGGGGTCGCCCGCACACCGTGAGGAACGGACCGAGCGCGGTGATCGCATCGATCACCGCGCTCGCCGTAGAAGTCGAAGAGGTGGAAGCAGCCGTTACGCCGGGACGGGGTCGGGCTCCTGGGAGGGTGCGGTGGCGTCCGGGCGCGCGGGGTTGAGGAGGCGTTCGGCGAGGGGGGCGAAGATCAGGCCGAGGGCCGTCCAGAGGATGAGCTGCGCGGCGACCGAGTAGAAGCGGAAGGTGAAGAGCACGTCTGCGGGGAAGCCCGGGTAGACGATGGTGCCCTTGTCGTCCTTCAGCGGCAGTGGTGTCTCGGTGGCCTGGTTGCCGAAGTTGGCCTTGTTGTACGAGAGATGGCCCAGCTGCGGCAGGAGCAGCATGACGATCCCGATCGCGACGACGAACGCGGCGCCGGCGAGGAGGGTCGCGTTCCAGTTGCCGAAGCGGGCCTGGAGGTGCTTGCCGAGGTAGACGGCTCCCGCGAGGAAGGCGACGGAGCACACCACCATGATCAGGTACAGGGCGCTGCGCTGCTGGATGGTCTCTTCGTGGCCGATCGCGGGCGGGTTGGCCGGGTACTTCAGGAACGGCACCAGGTACATGCCGAGGAATCCGCCGCCGGCGACGAGAAGCGCCAGGTTGCGCGGCCGCAGACCGCCGGTACGGCCCAGGCAGACGGCGTAGGCGACGGCGAAAAGGGCGCCCATCGCCATGCCGAAGAGGATCATGCCGGCGCCGATGCCGACGTTGGCCTGGATGGTGCGGCTGAAGAGTTCATGTTCGTGGCCATCGACGGGCAGGCCGGCCGCCTTGTCCAGGGCGTTCTGGGCGGCGTCACGACCGCTCTCGTAGTCGATGGCCTTGGCGATCTGTGGCTCGGCGAAGATGCGCGCGAACACGAAGGCGAGCAGGCCCGCGACCGCGCCGGCGAGTATGCCGCGCAGTATGAGCTTCTTTTCCATGTCGAGTTGTCCGTACGTCCAGGTGCCGGCGGAGGGTCAGTGGCAGGGGAAGCCGAGGAAGTGGCGGGCGTCGTGGACGAACTCGTGGACGTGCATGTCGTTGCCGAACACCGACACGGCGCCCTGGTCGACACCGACGAAGTAGTAGATGGCCAGGGCGATCAGCGCGGTGCCGACCAGCCAGACGATCGACTTCGAGACCGGCAGGACAACCGGCGTGGACACCGGACGGGTGGTGGAAATGCTGCTGCTCAAGGTGAGCCCTCCTTCGGGATCGTGCGTCCCTTGCGTGTACGGGCGAGTGAAGGTTCAGTGTCTGACTCGCCCTCCACCTTCCGGCGGCGGGCTCACAGTGGCGCGACCGTGCTGGAATTCCACCAGCTTCCTTATGCCATCACTACAGGGGGAGAGTACGGCGCGTCTCTCCAGGCCGTCAATCAGGCCCGTTCCGCGTACTGCTCCTGACAGCACCGTGTGTGTACGAGGAGTTGGCTGCCTGCGCCCCTCCCGTCACCGCTTCGACGTGAGCCTCAGGTCGACCTCCTGTTCCTGGTCCCCGGACGCCGTGCCCCGCTCGTCCACGGCGAACGCGACGCTCAGCGCCTCACGCAGCCGGCCGACGGCGACGTAGCCGCCCTGGAGCGTGGCGGAGACCGAACCCTCCAGGGGCATGGGGTCGGTCGGGATCCATTCCTGCGTCGGCTCGAACTCGGCGGTCCATACGGCGGTGCGGTCGCCCGGTGTCTCCTGGGGCACGTCGTCGGAGGGCCGGTCGGTGGGGAAGGCGGTCCGCAGGACGCCGAAGACGGTGCCGGCGTCGTCCTTGGACGCTCCGGTGAGGGACACGGTGGCCATCGGGGGTCACTCTCCTTGGGTTCTTCGAGTGGGGCGGTGAGATCGGTCAGTAGCCGAGGGCCTTGGCCAGTTGCCGCTTGTTCATCGACGAACGGCCGTCGACACCGCGCTTCTTGGCCTCCGCGTAGAGCTGGTCCTTCGTCGGTCCCCGCGCCCCGCTGTGGGAGCGCTCACCGCCGCGTTGCGGGGCGGACTTCGGGTCTTGGGTGGATGTCCTGCTCGCGGTCGCGGACTCGCCGGCGCGGGCGCGCTCCTTGTTCACGGTACGGGCGGCGATCTCCTTCGCCCTGCCCTCGGAGACACCTCGCTGCTCGGCGCCTTCCTTGATGTGCTCGTACTGACGCTCGCGCTTCGCGCTGGAACCTCGCGGCACGGCGCTCACCTTCCTTTCCTCGCGGGTGCGGTCCGGCTCGGCCGTACCCGACCCGTTTTCCGGTGATTTCCCAGGTACCCGGCGTCCGCCGCTTCTCACGCGGCCCCCGGAACGCGTTGTCTCCATCTGACGCACGGCCCGCGCGCGGTGCGAGCAGACAGCCACCGAACGGATGAGCGCGCGGGCCCTTGGGAGGCGCGGGGCGGCGGGCCGGGGTCACACGGGTGGCGTACTCGCGTGGCGGGGTGGCGGGCGGCCGCCTAGTAATGGACTGGATCAGCTTGTTCATCGCGCTTCGGGGGGCGATAGCAGCATCACCCTCTTCATGGAGCCGAGCATGACCATCCGCTCTTTCTCGCCCAGCCCGGACCAACCCGACATACCTCACGGCAGTGCGGCCCACGCGTTCGCGCCCTCCGACGGAGGGCCGGCCGACGGAACGCCGCCGACGTCACGTCCGACGCAAGAGGGTCCCGCTCAGACCGGCCCCGAGGGCGAGAACGTCGATCCGATGCACCGCCTGGTGCATGCCGCCGTCGCCGACCGGCCGCTCGACGAGGTGCTCCAGCTCATCACCTTGCTGGAGCAGTCACCGAAGTACGCGCAGGCCACCGTCGACGCCCTTCGTGCGGTCGGTGTCGACCGGTCCGTGGAGGACGTCACACGACTCGTTACCCTGCTGACCCAGCCGCCGCGCAGTCCCGACGCCGCCGACGAGGCGATCCGCGCGGCTGCCGAACGCCGGCCCGTGGAAGAGGTCACCCGGCTGATGGCCCTGCTCCAGCGGGCGCCGGTGGAGCCGCACTGCGGCGAGGAGGCGGTACGGGCCGCGGCCGGCCGGCCGGTCGAGGAACTCGTCCAGCTGATCGGCCGCTTGGCCGAGGAACAGGACGCGTCCGCCCAGGCCCCTGGACCGACGGCGGAGCGGTCTACGGCTCCGCTGCACGAGGCGCCCGGACGGACCCCGGCGGACACGCACGATCGAGAACCCGCGGGCGACCGTCCGGCCGCTCGTCAACGCCGCCCACGACGTGCGCGTACGGCGACCCGCCGCACCGCTCCCCCGGTCTGGCCGAGGCTGATCGCGGCGACGGCGCTCATCCTGTGCGGGCTGTCGTACTTCCCGCTGCACCGTGACGGAGCCTCCGGCACCGCCTACGGGTTCGCGCTCGGTGTGTCGATCCTGTGCGTCCTGCTGGCACCGGCGTTGATCCTGCACGGCGGCCTGTTCGTGCTCGCCGTGTCCGTGGTGGTGCCGGCCGCGCTGGCCGCCCTCCAGTTGTTCGACGGGCGGTTCCACTCCTCACGCCTCTCCCAGGCGTTGCGGATCACCGCCGCGCCGCCCTGGTTCGCGGGTCTGATGGCCGTACTCGCCGCACTGGCGGCGCTCACCGCGCTGCTCGCGCTCCTCGCCTCGCGGCGGTTCGGCCGGCAGCTGGACCTTCCCGGCCATCCCGACCACCGGGCGCTGGCCGACGCGAACCAGACGCCTCAGTAGGGTCGGTCCCGCTCAACGGGCGGTGGCGCCGGAGCCGTTCACGGCGTCACCGCTCGCCGACGGCACGCTCGACGCCGAGGCCGCGGGGCTGGAGGCGGCGCTGTGGCTCGGCTCGGCACCGGAAGTGGAACTGTTCTCCGGCTCCGTGCTCGCGGACGGCGAGGCGGTGCGGCCCGAGTACGACCCCGCGCTGCTGGACGTGAGCGGCGTGGGTGTCGGGCTGTGTGCGGGAGCGCTCTTTCCGGCCGAACCGCCGCCCAGCGACGTGCCGCTGCCGGATTCGTTCCTGACCGCGGCCGCGATCGGCTTGCCCATGACGATTTCCGCCGCGGTCACCGTGACCATCGCCAGGGCGAACACCAGGCCGGTCGCCAGGGCGAACTTCTTCCAGCCGATGGACCTCCAGAAGGAACCGGACGTGGTCCGGTAGGTGGTCACCGATCCGTCGTCGGCGGTGGCGTCCCCGGGATCCTCGGAGGGGTCGTCGGCCCGTGTCGAGGCACCGGCCGAGGTGTCGCCCCGTAGCGCGAACGCCGCCCGGGCGTCGGCACGTTGTACGGCCCGCTCCTCACTCGGTGTCAGCGCCATCGCGACCGACGGCACCCTTCTGCGGATCCCCTCGCCCGTCCGTCGGAAGGCGTGCTGGAAGACCGCCGCGCCGGTGGTGGCGCTGGTACTGACCACGGCGGCGCCGATGATCGTCCCGGTCACCCCGAGCATGGACGCCAGTACCGCGCCCACCACGGTGGCAAGCGCACTCGCCACCACCTGCACAACGGTCAGGTCGAGCACCTTGCGCTTCGGTGCATGCTTTTTCTCATCCTTTTTGTGACTCTCCATCAATGTCCTTCAACATCCCTTTGACGGTTCCGGAGCACGACAGCCATCGAAGAGGCATGTGCAAGGTGTCGACTGCCCGGTTGGCGGTGTTTCACCTCAACTCTCACCAACGGGGCTGGACTTCACCGGTACCGTCACGCCGGCGACTGCTCCGGGAGCGCCTCGCTGAAGGGCGTGACCGGGCGCTCCGCGATCTCGCCGTCCACGGAGATGTCGACCGCCTCGTTGTAGAAGGCGAGCAGATCCTTTACGGCGCCGACCGCGGGCAGCGGCTCCGGATAGCTCCAGACGATGTTCGCCAGGACACCGGAGACGCCGACCTCGCCCCGCCACGACCAGTACGTGGCGGTGCCCTTGTAGGGGCACCCGGTGCTGTGGCCGGTCGGCTCGAACAGATCCAGCCGAACGTCTTCGCGCGGGATGTAGTACCGGGTCGGGAGACCGGTCTCGAAGAGCAGGACGGGGCGATGGGTGTCGGCGACGACCGTGCCGTCGATCTCGACCCGGACGTGACGGCTGCTGGGGATGGCGTCGACCCGCTTGTGCGGGTCACGGGGGTGGATGAAGATCTCTTCCTCCTCCTCGTACCAGTGGTCCAGGCCCCGCCCGACCCGCCGGAACCACTCGAAGGCGATGTGCCCCGCCAGGTCGTCGGCGGGGTAGGTCCAGGCCGCGTTCTCCACCAGCTCCCCGCCGATTTCAAGGTCGTAGAAGACGCGTGATCCGGTGTGCGTGCCGGTCGGCGGGTTCTTCGCCGGGTGGAGCAGGTCCTCGCGGACCTCGTCGTGGGGGAAGGCGTACGTCGGTACGGGTACGGCCGGCCCCCATACGAGGACGGGGTGCCTGCTGTCCACGACGGTGGTGTCGCCCTTGCGACCGCGTACCCAGCGGGGGCTCGGCTCCCAGAGGAGGCCTTCGGGGGTGGTCCTGACGTCTCGTGCGGTGGGGAAGGTGCTCATGAGCGTTCCTCCGTGATCCGTGGGTTGTGGGGCGGGCCGGGAGGCCGGTGCGGTCGGCCGTTGCTTGCCAGTTTGCGGTGGCGGAGGGTTCACTGGTCGGGTGCAGACCTTCGCCACCACGCTGACGGGCTTCTGGCCCTCGCGTCGTGTCCACGTCTTCGACCTGTTCTGTTGCCGTGCGCCGTCCCCGACTCCCGCACAGCACCGCTGAGAACACACGAGACGAGAACCGAGGTCCACCATGTCCGTGACCGATGAACTGCTGGCCAACAACGCCCGTTACGCCGAGACCTTCGAGGGCCCGCTGCCCCTTCCGCCCGCCAGCCACCTCGCCGTCGTGGCCTGCATGGACGCCCGCCTCAACGTGTACGCGATCCTCGGCCTGAACGAGGGCGAGGCCCACGTCGTCCGCAACGCGGGCGGTGTCGTCACACAGGACGAGATCCGCTCGCTCGCCATCAGCCAACGGCTCCTGGGCACCGAGGAGATCATCCTCATCCACCACACCGACTGCGGCATGCTGACCTTCACGGACGACGGCTTCAAGGCCGCGATCGAGGAGGACACCGGTATCCGCCCGTCCTGGGCCGCGGAGGCCTTCACCGATCTGGACGCCGACGTACGGCAGTCGATCGCCCGTATCAAGGCCGACCCCTCCATCGTGCACAAGGACCGGATCAGGGGCTTCGTCTTCGACGTGGCCACCGGGAAGCTCAACGAAGTCGGCTGAGAACCGTCCGGCCGGGCCGATCGAAAAGGATCGAAGGGGCGATAGGGCGCCCCTTGGAGGGCCCGCCCGGGGACGAATCCTCTCCGCTCGACTATCGCGCTTTCCGGCCTTCGGGTGGACGGTGTCCCGCCGGGTCCGTGTGTGACACGAAGCTGTCACACACGGACCGGAATCCCCCGCCGGGCCGCCGCGGTTGGCACTGGTACGACCCCGCTTCGAGGCCGGGCCTCGCACGACGAAGGAGCGACCACCATGACCGTTGACCTGACCACGACCGACCTCCAGGTCTTCACCCAGGACTGGCTGGAGTGGTATCGCGGGCAGGAGGAACGCCTCGCCGCTCCGCACGGGTTCCTGGCGATCACCGGGCTGCACTGGCTGGACGACCGTCCGCAGCGCTTCCCGGACGCGCCGGGTGCCTGGTGGACCGACGCCGACGGGGTCGCCGTAGCCCTCGACGACGGTGAGGAACTCGTCGTGGAGGGAACGCCGGTGCGGGGTGAGCACCGCTTCGGAGTGCTGCCCGAGCGGGGCGGGGTGAACGCGGTCTGGGGCGATGCCGTGATCGAGGTGGCGAAGCGCGGCGGGAACGACATCGTGCGGCCCCGGCACCCGGACGCGCCGCTGCGCACCGACTTCGCCGGCACGCCCGCCTACGCGCCGGATCCCCGCTGGGTGGTCCGGGGACGGTACACGGCCTTCGAGACGCCGCGTCCTACGACCGTGGGCGCGGCGGTCGAGGGGCTGGAGCACGTGTACGACGCGCCGGGCCGGGTCGAGTTCGAGCTGGACGGGCAGTCGCTGGCCCTGACGGCGTTCCCGGGGCGTGGGCCGGGCGGACTGCTGGTGCTCTTCACCGACGCCACCTCCGGGGTGACCACGTACGCCGCGAACCGGGCCCTGGCGCTCGCCGCGCCGGACGCCGACGGCACGGTCGTCCTGGACTTCAACCGTGCGACGAACCTGCCGTGCGCCTACACCGACCTGGCCACCTGCCCGCTGCCGCCGGCGGAGAACCGGCTGGACGTATCCGTCGAGGCCGGGCAGAAGACACCCCGTGAGCGGGGAGGAACGGCCTGATCGTCGCCCCGGAAGCGTCCACGGCGCCACCAGGTCGCAGCCGGGTTCGTTGAACCCGGCTGCTCACCGGAGCGCGGTACCTCCATCCGTTTGCCCCTTCGACAACCATGCGCAGCCCTCAGTCGTCCCCCTTAATGGCGCGAAGGTTTTCGCGCGGCCGCAACCCCCACCGACACTGCGCACGGACGACGCGCAGGAAAGAGGCCGCATGCTCCGTATCCACTTCACCTCGCAGGACCTGCAGAGCATCCGGGTGGCCCGCCGGCCCCACGCTCTCTGGGAACTCGTGTGTGGTGTCTGCCGGTTGGACGCCCGGCAAGGGGCGCTGGAGTTCGGGCACTGGCGCCGGTCGGTGCGCGAGGGGCTGGCGAAGGATCCGCGGGCCCGGCGGGCCCTGTTGCCCTTGCAGACGCTGATTCCTCCGGTGGGTTACATCCCGGACTTCCTCACGCCGTCGGTCACGGGCGGCGGTCTGGCCGGCGGCCTCGACCAGGTGCGGAGCACCTCCCGTACCCGGCTGACCCGTGAGCTGTCCCGGCTCTCCGAGTCGCGTCCGCTGCCGTCCTGGGTGTCGACCCTCAACAGACCGGGCGCCAAGGCCTTGGGGACGTTGACGCGCGCCCTGGAACTGTCCTGCAAGACGCTGCTCGAACCGTACTGGCCCCGCATCCAGACGGCTGTCGGCAACGATGTCGAGCTGCGCTCCCGCGCGCTCCTCGACGGCGGTACCTCCGCGCTGCTCAACGCGCTGCGCCCGCACGCCCGTTGGCACGCTCCGGTCCTTGAGGTGGACTATCCCGTCGACCGCGAGCTGCACCTGGACGGGCGCGGTCTGCTGCTCATCCCGTCGTACTTCTGCTGGCGCAGGCCCACCGCGCTCGCGGACCCCACGCTCGGGCCGGTACTCGTCTACCCGGTCGCCAAACAGCCCCTGGAGATCGTGCGGGCGAGCAGGGACGGGCTGGAGCGGCTGCTGGGCCGTACCCGGACGGTGGTCCTGGCGGATCTGGCCAGCCATGGCGCGCGTACGACGTCCGAGGTGGCCACGGCGGCCAACATCGCGCTGCCCAGCGCCAGTTACCAGCTCGGTGTGCTGCGCGACGGGGGCCTGATCGCCAGTCACCGGGAGGGCCAGTTCGTGCGGCACTCGGCAACTGCGCTGGGCCTGCGCTTACTTGACGAACGGTGACCGGGGCAAACCTCCCCGGTGCGACTTTGAAGGGCTTCGAATTCATTGCCGCCCAGCGCCTCTCACCGCCATCGTTGGTCACGGTCGCCGTGGGAGTCGCGGCGGCGCCGGGCCGGGGCGACGCGGGCGCGGTGGCCACCGGACACAGGGGGCCGGTGGGCACCGCGTCCGCGGCGTCGGTTCGTCAGCCCGCCCGGCGGTGGTCCGTCGCGGTGCGGTGGGTGAGGGGTTCGCGCAGGTCCAGGTGTTCGCGCAGGGTCGTACCGGTGTAGTCGGTGCGGTAGACGCCGCGTTCCTGGAGTGCGGGGACGAGGTGGTCGACGATGTCGTCGAGGCCGTCGGGGATCAGGTACGGCGTGACGTTGAAGCCGTCGACGGCGCCGTGCCGGACGAAGTGGGCGAACTTGTCGGCCAAGCCCTCCGGGGTGCCGACGTGGCCGCGCTGGGGGCCGAGCGCGATGACGGTCTCGCGCAGCGACCACCGGTTCGCGTCGGCCTTCTCCCGCCATTCGGCGACGACTTGGCGGGGATCGGTGATGCGCCGCGCGCCGAAGGACCCGTCGTTCTCGGCGACGACCGGGTCCTCCTTGGGCAACGGCCCGTCGGCGTCGCGGCCGGAGAGGTCGATGCCCCACAGGAGTCCGGCGATGCCCAACGCGGTTGCGGGGGTGACCTGTTGGAGCCGGATCCAGCGCTTCTTCTCCAGGGCCTCCTCCTCCGTGGCGCCGATGATGATCTCGGTGCCCGGGAGGATGCGCAGGTCGTCCTCGGGGCGGCCGACGGCTCGCAGCCGGCGCCGCAGATCGTCGGCGAAGGCGAGCGCGTCGTCGAAGTCGTTGCCGTGCGCGGAGAAGATGACGTCGGCGTTGCGGGCCGCGAAGTCCCGGCCCTCGCCGGAGTCCCCGGCCTGGAAGATCACCGGGTGTCCCTGGGCGCTGCGCGGCAGGGTGGGTGCGAGGTCGACGTCGAACTGCGGTCCCTGGTGGCGGACTTGGCGTACGGCGCCGGGTGCGGCCCACTCCGTGGCATCCGCCGAGCCGGACACGGCCGCGTCCTGCCAGCTGTCCCAGATCGCACGGGCGACGGCGAGGAACTCCTCGGCGCGGCGGTAGCGGTCGGCGTGGTCGAGGTACCCCCCGCGGCGGAAGTTGGCGCCGGTCCAGGCGTTGTCGGTGGTCACCACGTTCCAGCCGGCGCGGCCCTCGGAGAGCAGGTCGAGGCCGGACAGACGGCGGGCGAGATCCGCGGCCTCGTTGAAGGTGGTGTTGGACGTGCTGACCAGACCGATGCGGTCCGTCACGGCTGCCAGCGCGGCGAGTTGGGTGATGGCGTCGGGCCGTCCGGCGACATCGAGGTCGTGGATCCGGCCGTCGACCTCGCGCAGCCGCAGCCCCTCCCCCAGGAAGAACGCGTCGAACAGGCCCCGTTCGGCGGTCTGCGCGACGCGCCGGAAGTTGGCGGGGTCGATCTGCGAACCGCTGGCCGGGTCGGACCAGACGGTCCAGTGGTTGACGCCCTGGAAGAAGACACCGAAGTGGAGCTGGGCGTCGGGGCGGGGGACGTCGAGGGGGTCGGTGCGGGTCATCGTGCGTCCTCCTGGGCGGCCGCGGCGGCGTAGCGGTTGGCGGGCCGGTCGAGGCCCAGGTGGGTGCGCAGGGACGCGCCGGGCAACGGGCGTACGGCGTGACGTCGTTCGAAGAGATGGGGCAGGACCAGCTGGGACAACTCGGGGAGATCCTCGTCCAACACCAGCGGGTGCAGGCGCACTCCGTCCACCACACCCCTCAACTCCCCCAGCAGCGCGGTGAGTCCGGCGGCGGAGCCGATGTGGCGCAGGCGCCCCCGATCACTCCAGGGCGCGTGCGGTTCAAGGTCGGCGACGCGTTCCTCGGCCGTGGCGTGCGCGGTGTCGAGGGCGACCTCGACCTCGGCGAAGGTGCGCGGTGTTCCGGCGGCGGACGCGCTCGCGGTGACGGCGGCGAGGTCGCGGCCCTCGACAAAGGACACGTCGAGCTGATCGCCGGGGACGCGGTCGGGGCTGCCGAGCACGACGAGTTGACCCTGCGGTGGACGCGGCACGATCGCCGGACCCTTCACCGTGTAGGTGCCGCCGGTGAAGTCGACGTAGTGCAACCGGTCGCGGTCGAGGTAGCGGCTGGTGGCGACGGAGCGGATGACCGCGTCGTCCTCCCAGGAGTCCCACAGGTCGCGGACGACCTCGACACCGTCACGCGACTCGCGGGCGCGGGCCGCGGCCCCGTCGACGGGCGGGCGTCCCCAGACGGAGGCCGCCTCGGCCCGCGTCTCCTCGCTCACCACCCACCCGGCGCGCCCGACCGAGATGTGGTCCAGGGACGCCAACTGGCTTGATACGTGGAAGGGTTCGGCGTAGGTGAGCGGCACGACCGGCGCGATGCCGACGACGCTCGTCGACGCGGCGATGAACGCGGCCCGCTCCACCGCGCCGATCCGGCCGACCACGTCGGGCCCGGCACCGGGCGGGAGTACGCCGTCGTCCAGGGTGAGCAGGGTGAACCCGGCGTTCTCCGCCGAGGCGGCGACCCGGGCCACGCGGCGCGGGCTCAGCAGTTGGTCGGGCGAGTGGGCGGCGCGGCGCCAGGCCGCGGGATGGGCGCCGTCACCGTCGATTTCGAGGGCGAGCCGCAGGGCGGGGCCGGACATGGGGTTCCTTCCGAGAACACGTCGAGACGGCCGGCCCGAGGGGCCGACATGGGTCAGGGGCGTGCGGAAGGACAGACGGCGGAGGCGGTACGGCAGTAGTCGACATGCCGCCGGATGATCAGCCACGCGCCCGGGACGGCACCCTGGGGTGCGGCGTCGCGTACGCGCATCGGGGCCTCCATCCGTCCGGGACCGATCGCCTCAACTTACGTCGTCGGCCCGGGAAGGTGTCAAGAACATTAGATGTACGCGCATGCAGCGGTGTCGGGACGGAAAAGCGTTGGCCGCGACGGCGACCGGGCTGCTAACTTGCCGTTGGCCGTGACACCGCATGAGGAGGTGAGCCCCATGAACGCAGTATCCAGGTGGGTGCTCCCCCTCTTTTCCACGGTTGGGCCAGCGGCATAGGTGTCGCCGGGAGCGCCTCACATCAAGGCGATCCCGAAAGGCAACATCATGGAACTCTCCCAACATTCAGTGCACTTCACCGCTGAGACATCGTCGAACGGTGTCCTCGTCCGCGACTTCACCGTCGGCGACCTCACCGGCGCGCTCTGGTCCCCCGCGGCCTCCGCCTCCGTACGCGCTCCCCTGGTCCTGATGGGGCACGGCGGCGGCAACCACAGCAAGGCACCGGCCATGGCCGGGCGTGCGGAACGCCTCGTGAACGGCGCCGGTTTCCACGTCGCCACCATCGACGCCCCCGGCCACGGCGACCGACCGCGCACGCCGCACGACGAGCGCGAAATCGCCCTGATGCAAAGGAAGATGGCGGCGGGCGAACCGGTCGGCGAGATCGTCGTCCGCTACAACGCCCACCTCGCCGAGCGTGCCGTACCGGAGTGGCTGGCGACCCTGGACGCCCTCCAGGAACTCCCGGAGATCGGCACCGGAGGACCCGTCGGCTACTACGGCCTGAACATGGGCACCGCGATCGGGGTACCGCTGACTGCGGCCGAACCCCGCATCACCGCCGCGGTGTTGGGCCTCTTCTGGTACGACGACTCGCTCGCCGAGACGGCGCGGCGGATCACCGTCCCGATCGAGTTCGCGTTGCAGTGGGACGACGAGCACATCCCCCGCTCGTCCGGTCTCGCGTTGTTCGACGCCTTCGCCTCGAAGGAGAAGTCGTTGCACGTCAACTCAGGCTCCCACAAGGAACTGCCCCGGTTCGAGGCGGACAGCGCGGTCCGGTTCTTCGCCCGCCACCTGACCGTCGGCGGCCCCGCGGCGTAGCGCCTCAACGCGTCCGCGGCCCGGTGCCCTCTCCGAAATCCATCCCCGTCATGAGTTCGGAGAAGGCACCGGCCGCGGCGGCGGACGTGAAGAGCCGGTCGAGTCGAGCGCGGGCCAAACCGCGCCGAAAAGGACCGGAGTTGGTGACGTCACCGGCGTCGTGGAGCATCCGGGTCATCCAGTGCGAGAACTCCTGGTCGCTCCACACGCGACGCAGGCACCGCTCCGAGTAGGTGCGCAGAGCGGTGTCGTCGTGGTCGTGGACGGCGTCCCGTACGGCGCGGGCGAAGAGATCGGCGTCGTAGAGAGCGAGGTTCATCCCCTTGCCGCCCATCGGCGAGACGATGTGCGCCGCGTCGCCGACGAGGAAGAGGCGTCCGTACTGCATCGGGTCGTGGACCAGGCTGCGGAGCCGGAAGATCTCACGGTCGGTGATCGGGCCGGAGACGAGGGCCGGGTCCCCGAGCCGGGTGCGCAGCGCGTCCCAGACGCGGGCGTCGGACCACGCGTCGGGGCGGTCGTCCGGCGGGCACTGGAGGTAGTAGCGGCTGGTGTACGGACCGCGCGGGAAGTGCGCGGCGAAGCCCTGCGGGCTGACGGCCAGGAGCGGGTGGGCCGGCGGCGGGGCGTCGGCCAGGACCGTCAGCCATCCGATGCCGTGATCGAAGGCGTACGGCGTGAGGGCCCCGTCGGGGACGGCGCCCCGGCTGATGCCGTGGTCGCCGTCGCAGCCCGCGACGTAGGAGCAGGTGATCGTACGGAGGCCACCGTCCCCCGTGCGGTAGCGGACGGTGGGGTGGTCGCCGGTCAGGTCGTGCACGGAGACGTCCGCGGCCTCGAAGCGCAGGTCGCCGCCGTCCTCCAGGTACGCGGCGGTGAGCTTCTGGACCAGCATCTGCTGGGGGCAGAGGCGGGCCGTAGGGCCCTCGGAGCCGTCGTAGTCGTTCACCAGATGGGTCTCGCCGTCGACGCGCAGCTCCAGGATGCCGTCGTGCGGGACGCCGCCCAGGACACGGTCGGCCAGCCCCCAGGAGTCGAACATGCGGACGGCGCGGGTCTCGACGATGCCGGCGCGCTGGCGCTGTGCCACGTACTCGCGGGTCTGCCGTTCCAGGACGACGCAGTCGATCCCGCTGCGCCGCAACAGGTTCGCGACGGTCAGCCCGGCCGGGCCCGCGCCGATCACCACCACGGTCGTGGATTCCGGCGGCTTGCTCAACTCCCGCACGCTGTCCGTCACTTGACCACCTCCGGAAACACCCTACCGATGCCGGGAGCGGGGCCGACCGATGGCCGGTCACTTCACCTCGATCGTCACCTTCCAGGTCTCGACGAGCAGGGGACAGAGGCTGCCGGGGTCGGGGACGCAGCGGCGTTGCGCGCTGACGGTGGCGACGCCGCGGGAGACCGCGTGGAAGACCGCCGTGGCGTCTCCGGACGGGTACGTGGCGTCGGCGGCATGTGCGAGTACCGCGGAGTCACCGGACTCCGGAGCGGTCCAGGCGTAGGTGAATCCGCGCTCGCGGGAGTGGGTCAGCCGGATCTCGACATCGCCACCGGAGCTCGCGGGCACCGTGCGCCCGTCGTCCGCGCCGGTGAGGACGACGTGGCCCGCCTGACGGAGGTGCGGAGCCCGGTTCTGGGCGGCGGCCGGCGTCCCGGCGGATGTCGTGACGGCCAAAAGGACCAACCCCGCGGCTCCAAAAGCCGTGGACCACTGCGCTGCTCCCATGATTCCCTCTCCTCGCACCCGCCTGACCGGCGGTCTCCGAAGGCGGCGAGCGTGCCGCCCAGCGGCACAACGTGCTGGAGGAGGACGAGTCACAGACAACCACCCGTTCGTGCGGACCTGTGTCGCGCCAATACGTGTGTTATGAATCTTCACGCGTGACCGATATGACAAGACCACAGACAACCGTTCGACCGGCCCCACGGGTGAGGACCGGTCGGGGTCGCCGATGCCGGGGTCCGCTCCCCGGGCTGCGGTGATCTTCCTTCCCAGGAGGACCTCCCGCATGTTTCGACGTATAGGCACCGGGGTCGTCAGACATCCCGTCTGGACCATCGTGGCCTGGCTGATCGCCGCGGTCGCGATCGTCGCCACCGCGCCCGGCCTGCCCTCCAACAGTGACGAGAGCAGTTTCCTGCCCAAGAGTTACGAGTCCATCAAAGCCGCGGATCTGCAGGTGAAGGCGTTCCCCAGCGCCTTCACGCCGTCCGCGATCGCGCTGTACCAGCGGACCGACGGCGGCAAGCTGACCGCCGCCGACAAGAAGGATGTCGCCCGGATCACCACCGAGCTGGGCAAGAAGCACATCGACCAGGTGCAGAAAGTGGTCCCCGGCCCGCCGTCCAAGGACGGCAGGTACACCATGACCCTGGTCCAGATGGACAGCAAGAAGGCCGGTCAGCCGGTGCAGGCGGATGCCGCGAAGGTGCTGCGCGACGACGTCAAGCAGCTGGCCAAGGGCACGGACCTCGACGTGAAGCTCGGCGGTTCCGCCGCGCAGGCGCTCGACCAGCAGGACTCCTCGAAGCGCGGCGAGGCGCTGATCGGCATCGGGACGTTCCTCATCATCCTGGTGACCCTGCTGATCATCTTCCGGGCGCCGATCCTCGCCCTCCTTCCCCTGGTCCTGATCGGTGTGGTGGCGTCGATCGCCAACGGGCTGATCGCGTACGCCACCAAGCTGTTCGGTCTCCAGGCCAACAGTTCCGTCTCGTCGATCCTGATCGTCGTGCTGTTCGGCGTGGGCACGGACTACTTCCTGTTCCTGATGTTCCGCTACAGAGAACGTCTGCGGGCGGGTGACGAGCCGAAGCAGGCCATGGTCAACGCGGTCGCCCGGGTCGGCGAGGCCATCGCCTCGGCGGCCGGCGCGGTCATCATCGCGTTCCTCGCGCTGGTGCTGTCCACGCTGGGCTTCCTCAAGCAGATGGGTCCGGCGCTGGCCATCTCGGTCACCGTCACCCTGATCGCGGGCCTGACACTGATCCCGGCCGTCGTGTCGCTGATCGGGCCGAAGGTCTTCTGGCCCTCCAAGTCGTGGCAACAGGAGCCGCAGAACGCCCGGTTCGCGGCCCTCGGCCGCGGTGTGCAGCGCAGGCCCGCGCTCACGGCCGCGCTCTCCGGGCTCGTCCTCGTCGCGCTGTCGCTGGGCACGCTCGGGTACAAGGCCACCTTCGACCTGGCCTCGGGTTCCATGCCCAAGACCAAGGAGTCGATGGTCGTCCAGGACGAGATGCAGAAGGCGTACTCGGCGGGCGCCGCGGCCCCCACCGACGTCTATCTCTCCAGCACCGACGGCAAGCCGCTCGACAGGTCCGCCTTCACCGCCTACGCCGAGAAGCTCGGGGCCGTGGACGGTGTGGCGAACGCCCGGATGAGCCAGGTCAACAAGGACGGCACCACGGCGGACTTCACCGTCACGCTGAAGTACGAGGCGTCCACGGAGAAGGCGATCGACGCCGTGGGCCGGGTGCGCGACGTCGCGCACTCCTCCGCGCCCGACGGCACCGAGGCGCTGGTCGGCGGCATGTCCTCGATCTTCAAGGACATCAACAGCGCGGTCAACCACGACTACCGGAC
Organism: Streptomyces sp. NBC_01261; assembly: GCF_036226385.1. Taxonomy (NCBI): domain Bacteria; kingdom Bacillati; phylum Actinomycetota; class Actinomycetes; order Kitasatosporales; family Streptomycetaceae; genus Streptomyces; species Streptomyces sp. NBC_01261. The sequence continues at coordinate 10,779,747 of NZ_CP108463.1, read as the reverse complement.
CGTGTTCCCCGTCGCCGCCCTGCTGATCATGCTGATCCTGGGCCTGCTCCTGCGCAGTGTGGTCGCACCGTGGTACCTCATCGCCTCGGTGGGGCTCGGCTTCGGCGCCACGCTGGGTGCGACCGTGTGGATCTTCCAGGACGCTCAGGGACACCCGGGGCTGATGTTCATGCTCCCGGTGATCATGTATCTCTTCGTGGTCGCCATCGGCACGGACTACAACATCCTCATGATCGCCAGGCTCCGCGAGGAGGCCCGCGAGGGCCGCGATCCGCGCGAGGCGGCCAGCATGGCGCTACGGCACGCGGGACCGACCGTGGCCGCGGCCGGTTTCATCCTCGCGGCGACCTTCGCGACGATGATGCTGGCCGGCAACGCGCTGCTCACGGAGATGGGTTTCGCCGTCTCCTTCGGCATCGCCGTCGCCGCCTTCGTGATGGCGATGTTCTTCACCCCGAGCCTCACCGCCCTGATCGGCCACGCCGCCTGGTGGCCCGGCAACGCCGACCGCGCCCAGGAGACCCCGGGCGGCACGGGCACCGGTTCCGACACCTCAGGGCCGACCTCCGGTACAGGCGACCAGGACTCGGTCACCCACGATCCGGCGGGCCGTCGCAACTAGCAACCAGCAACCAGCAATAGTGCGGGGCCTGTTCACCGATCCGTAGGACCGGTGGGCAGGCCCCGCACCCACATCAGCGGTCGGGGTCGACCCCCGAACGCGCCTGAACTCCTGGACGCGACAAGGCACATCGCGCACGGCCGGATCCGTCCCGGGCCGTACGTCGGATCTGTTTCGGACCCTACGGACGGGGCACAAGCGAGCGCAGTCCAGTGCTTCGGTCAGCAGGCACCCTTCTTCCCGTGCGAGGAGTGTCATCGTGCCCCTTCCCTCCAGCCGCGACCGCGTGTCGACGAACCCGGGTTCCGCCGAGAACGTGGAGGCCTGACGTGATCGTGCCGAACCCGGCAGTACTGCAACAGGCGGTCGACCGTTATCTGACGCTCGCGGCCGACGGGGACATGGCCGTCGCCGTCCCCCTGCAGAACGCCGCCTACACCCTGTGCGTGCTGACCGGCACCCGCACAGCGGAGGAGGCCATGGCAGCCGTACGCCTGCTGCACTCCCCCAGCCCCTCCCGCCGGCCGCGGACGTTCGCCGACTCCCCGGGCGAAACCGCGCCCGGCGAAAGAGAGTTGGTGTCGTGACGGAGCGCTCGGGTGGCGTTCCACTGAGGGTCGGCACGACCGGGCTCGTGGTGCTCGCGGACGGCGAAGCGGCCATCGTCACCGCGGAGTTGGTGTACCGGCCGGACGACTGTCTGGCGGTGCGCCTGGTGTTGCTCGGGCCCGACGGTGCGGAGGTCACCTGGACCTTCGCCTGGGAGCTGCTCGCGCTGGGCCTGATGTTCCCGGCGGGCGACGGGGACATCGCCGTACGACCCGCGCCGGGGCCGCTCGCGGGCGTCGAGGTGGCCCTCGTGGCACCGTCCGTCGCACGCGTGTGGCTGCCCGCGGAGAAGGCCGCGGACTTCGTACGGAAGGTGCGGAGAAGAGTCGGCCGCGACGTCAGCGGCATCGCCCCGGCGCTCGACCTGGAACTGACCGCGATCACGAGCGGGGCGTAGCGGAGGCGGCCCGCGTCGGTACGTCCTACGCGGTCGGGTCCCAGGCCAGGAGCAGGTCGAAGAGGCGTGGGTCGCCGTCCACCTTCAGGGAGTTCACCGGGATGCGGTCGTACAGGACCAGGACCAGCTCACCGGCGGTGCCCTGGAGGGTGGCGCCGGCCGCGTCCTCTCCGGTGCCGGTGGCGGGCGCGAGGAGTTCGGTGACTCGTGAGCCGTCGGCGAAGAGCGAGAGGCGCCAGGAACGGCCCTCGGTGGCGTGGTACTCGACGGCAGCGGGCTCGTGCGGCCACGGGTCCGTCCCGGCGCAGCTGGTGGACAGGAACTCGTCGATACCGTCGAGTGCCGCCTCACCCGGCAGCGGCTGCGGGTCTCCTACGGTGATCTGGGCGTCGTAGGTGTGGACCATGGCCTCCTGGACCTGGTGCCGGGCCACGGCGCCGGAGGTCTGCGGAGACTGCGATCCGGCCCACCATGTCCAGCAGCCGCGATCCGGGCCGAACTCCCGCAGTGCACGCAGGAGTTGCTCCGTGGACTCGGCAGACCAGGCCAGCAGGTCCGCACGCTCCCGCGGAGCCTCCGAGACCGTCACGTCGGGTCGGGCGTCGGCGGGCCCCGCGGTGACGATTCCGGCCCAGCGGCGCTGCACCCCGCCGAGGTGCCGCACGAGGTCGCGCAGCGTCCACTCCGGGCAGGTCGGCACCTGTGCGTCGAGGTTCGGCGCGGAGGCGACCGCGGCCCGGAACGCGACCGACCGCTCGTCGATCAGCCGCAGCAGGACGGGGAACTCCAGGATCTCTGTCACGCGGCCTGTCTATCACCACGCCTGAACACCCGGCCAGCGGATCTCACGACCGTCCCGACGCGCAACGCTCCCCAACGGTCACCTGTCGAGGGCCTGTTGGACCGTCGGACGACACTCGATGAATCCGTCGATACCGACGAGTTGGATGATGCGCAGCACGGGCGGGGCGGCCCCGGCCAGTCGCAGCCAGCCGCCCGCTTCGGCGAGGGCGGTGTGCGCGGCGATGAGGATGTTGATGCCGCTGGAGTCCATGAAGGTGACGTGGCGCAGGTCGATGACCACGCGCGGTGCGGCACCCTCCGGCAGGGTCAGCGCCTCCCTCAGTGTGCCGCCTGTCTGCTGGTCGATCTCTCCGGCAACAGCCACGACCAAGGTGCCGTCGACGATGTCGGTCCTGACCGACAACGGCCCTGGCTGCCCCGCGTGTTCGGTGTCCACCATCTGTCCTCATACACAAGTCGGCGAGCGCTACGGATCAGGATTTTCATCCGAAGTGCTGCCCCGCATCGTACGGTTGATGCTTGTGTCCGGTGGAGCTGTCCGATGGACCGATGGAGATTGACGGAGTGCGCGTTGCTTCACGGGGTAGGCGCCGGGCACGCGGAAGGCGGTGAAACGATCCGGATGGAACAAGATTCATCGGAGGACGACGACACAGCGCCGCAGGTCCGGGCCCTGCGGTCCACCGTGGCGTTGGACGGGGACGGCTCATGCATCGCCGAGGCCCGCCGACTGGCCGCGATGTTCCTCGCCCGGGCCCAGGCCGAATACGGACTGCCGGTGTCGGACCGTGCCATGGACCTCACGCAGCTGGTCGTCAGCGAGTTGGTCACCAACGCCCGTAAGTACGCGCCCGGCCCGGTGCTGATGGATCTGCGGATCGTCGATGGCCAGGTCGAGGTGGCGGTGTGGGACTCCGACCCGGTGCTCCCGGTCGCGCGTGCCGCCGACGCCCAACGGGTGGGGCAGCACGGGCTGGAGATCGTACGGGCGGTAGCGCGAGGCTTCGAGGCACAGCGCGAACCCGTCGGCAAACGCATCACCGCACGTATCCCTTTGACGGATGCCCCGGACGGTGTGGTGGGTGGGACACAGGTGCCGTAAGTGCCTTGTCTTTCCGTCCAGTTGAAGCCGCTACGACTTCGGCGGCACCCGGTACACGGAGACATGGGAACGCGACTCGGCGGTGAACCCGGCGCCGGACCAGTCCCCGTGCCTGCTCTCCGGCTCGAACCCGGCGAGCTGGGCCATGAGGTCGAGTTCGGCCGGCCAGATGTACCGGTGCGGGCTGCGCTCCAGCCGCGCCTGCTCGGTCTCGTCGAACCGGATGTGGTGCGATACGACGTGCTGGCGCAGGGTGTCGTACGTGTCCAGGCCGATGTAGTCGGAGTCGGCCCGCCAGACAGTGGCCGTCTGCCCCGGCGGAAGTTTGCGCAACTCCGGTACCCAGAGCTCGATCACGAACCGTCCGCCAGGCGCGAGATGACGGGCGGCGTTGCGGAAACACTCGACCTGCTCGGCCTGGGTGAGCAGGTTCGAGATCGTGTTGTAGACGAGATAGACGAGGCTGTACGTCCCGGGCGCGACGGTGGTCGCCATGTCCCCCATGACCACGGGGATCGTCGCTTCGTCGGCCTTGGTGCGTAGTTGCTCCACCATCGGCTCCGACAACTCGATCCCGGTGACTGGGACTCCGCGCTCGGCGAGCGGCACGGCGACCCGCCCGGTTCCGATGGCGAACTCCAACGCGGCGCCGTCCCCCGCGAGTCGCGCGAGGCGGTCCACGGTCGGCCTCAGTGTGTCGGGGGCGAACATGCCGGTGCCGGGTGTGTCATACCGCTGGGCGACGTCCGCACCCCAAAGCGTCTCCTGTCGCATTCCGTCAACGGTCACCGACTGCTGGTGAGTTGTCCAATGAATTTCCCCGCCGCGCGAGGCATCGACGACGGCCCGGGCACGCTCGAATCGATCGGGTACCAGCCCTGGAGGTGTCGGTCAGGCTGTCACCGTCTCGACGTGGTGGATGAACTCGCTGATGTGGTCGGCGAGTTCGGGCCACAGTTCCTGCGGAAGGCCGTGGCCCATTCCACCCAGGATCACCAGGTCGGCGCCCGGAACGGCGGCAGCCGTGGCGCGACCGCCGCTGACGTCGCACACGATGTCGTCGGCGCCGTGCACCACCAGTGTGGGCACACGCAGCGACCGCAACCGCTCGGTGCGGTCGCCCGTGGCCACCACCGCGAGGCCCTGGCGCTGGATGCCGAGGGCGTCGTAGCCCCGGTCGAAGACGCGGCCGGCCCGCTCGGCCGCGGCGGTCGCGTCGAACGGGAAGCCCGGTGACGCGGCGAGTCGCAGGGCGCGCACCTGCCACTCGACGAAGGCCTCCCGGTCCTGCGGCGGTGCTCCCAGTTCGGCGAACACGGAGAAGTCGGCCTCACCGACGCCGGGCTCGCCGGTCGTGGACATCATCGAGGTGAGCGAGCGGGTCCGCTCCGGGTACTCGATCGCGATCATCTGGGCGATCATCCCGCCCATCGAGGAGCCGACGAGGTGTGCCCCGGTGATCCCGAGTGCGTCGAGCAGGCCGACGGTGTCGGCCGCCAGGTCGGAGAGCGTGTAGGACGCCGTGGAGAGGTCGCCGGCCAGAGCCGCCGGGAAGTCCGGTACGGGCGCGTCGGGGAAGTGGGTCGAGCGGCCGGCGTCGCGGGTGTCGAACCGGATCACGTGCAGACTCCGGTCGACCAGCGCCTGACAGAATCCCTCCGGCCAGTTGATCATCTGGGCGCCCGCCCCCATGATCAGCAGGACCGGCGCCGCCTCGGGGTCACCGAAACGTTCGTAGGCGATCTCGATTCCGGACGGGCCGACGTTCCGTGCTGTCAGTTCTGGCATGGCCGAAACGGTAGCGATCGCACGGGTGCGAAAGATCGAACCGCGGTCTGACGTTTTTCGCTCCACCCCCGGGTTACGGTGGAGGCGGCCGGGAATTCGCTCGACACGCGGAAGTTCCTCGCCTCGCCTAGAGTGTTGTGGTCGACGTGCTCATTCCGGTCGCCTCTCGCCGCTGACCCTTTGCCGTCGTTGAATCTCCGTATGACGTACTCAAACAGTTCGATCATTTCGGGAGGAAAACACCATGCCCTTCGCCACCAGCTCGGACGGCACGCAGATCTTCTACAAGGACTGGGGAGCGGGGCAGCCCGTCGTCTTCTCCCACGGCTGGCCGCTGACCGCCGACGCGTGGGATCCCCAGCTGAAGTTGATGGCCGACAACGGCTTCCGGGCCGTAGCGCACGACCGGCGCGGGGGCGGGCGTTCCGGTCAGCCCTGGGACGGCAACAACCTCGACACCTACGCCGACGATCTCGCGTCGGTCATCGAAGCCCTGGATCTCCGTGACGTGATCCTGGTCGGGCACTCGACCGGTGGCGGCGAGGTCACCCGCTACCTCGGCCGGCACGGCTCGGGCCGGGTCGCCAAGGCCGTCCTGGTCGGGGCGATCCCGCCGCTCATGCTCAAGACGGACGCGAATCCGGAAGGGCTGCCGATCGAGGTCTTCGACGAGATCCGTAACGGCGTGGAGTCGGACCGTTCGCAGTTCTACAAGGACCTCAGTGCCCCGTTCTACGGCGCCAACCGGGACGACTCGACCGTCACCCAGGGAACCCGTGACGAGTTCTGGCTCTGGAGCATGACCGTGGGAATCAAGGGCGCTTATGACTGCGTCAAGGCATTCTCCGAGACCGACCTCACCGAGGACCTCAAGAAGATCGACGTCCCGACGTTGATCGTGCACGGCGACGACGACCAGATCGTGCCCATCGTGGCCTCCGGCGACAAATCGTCGAAGCTTGTCAAGGACGCGATCTACAAGGTCTACCCGGGCGCCCCGCACGGCCTGGCGATGGTGCCGAAATTCGCCGAGCGATTCAACGCGGATCTCCTTGAGTTCGCCCGGAGTTGATCTCCACGGTCCGGGAGCCGAGTCCGCCCGTCGGCGTTTGAGTCCGTGGGCGGCGGGGACCCGAACGGTTAGCTCCAGGACCGAACATTTCTGACGCAGAGAGAGAAGTTGAAGCGCTGTGACCGCGCGCACCGTCAAGAAGGAAGAACTGCATCTGCCGCCCGAGACCGGTTGGGCGAAGGCCCGTCGCCGTAACGGGAAGGCCGTACGCACCTGCATCCCGCCCGTCGACGACAACAGCGTGACACCGCCTCCGGGGACACTCACCGAGGGCAACATCGTCAGAGGTGACGACTGACGGGTCGGAGGAACAGGGGCCGGACAACGGGCCGGAGGCCGAGGGCTTCCGGCCCGCGGCATGCCAGGGAAATGAAGGCAGCGGGGGAAGCCGACTTCCGGGGTACCCGTAGGTCCGTACCGATCCGGGGCACCCGTAGGCCGTACCGGACGGACACCCCCACCGGAAGGACCCCGCCCATGTCCACCAAGGTCTCCGACCACCTCCTCCAGCGATTGCGCGAGTGGGACGTCACGCACGTCTTCGCCTACCCGGGCGACGGCATCAACGGGCTCCTCGCCGCCTGGGGCCGCGCGGACGACAACCCCCGTTTCGTCCAGGCACGGCACGAGGAGATGGCCGCGTTCGAGGCCGTCGGGTACGCCAAGTTCTCCGGCAAGGTAGGTGTCTGCGTGGCCACTTCGGGGCCCGGCGCCATTCATCTCCTCAACGGCCTCTACGACGCGAAGCTCGACCACGTGCCCGTCGTCGCGATCGTCGGACAGACCAACCGCAGTGCCATGGGCGGCAGTTACCAGCAGGAGGTCGATCTGCTGAGCCTCTACAAGGACGTCGCCTCCGACTTCTGCGAGATGGTCACCGTCCCGGAGCAGCTGCCCAACGTCCTCGACCGGGCGCTGCGCACCGCCATGGCACGCCGCACGGTGACCGCCGTGATCATTCCGGCCGACGTCCAGGACCTCCCCTACGCCCCGCCCGAGCACGCCTTCAAGATGGTGCCGTCCAGTCTGGGCATGCCGCACTCCACGGTGGTGCCGGACGACGACGATCTGCGACGGGCCGCCGATGTGCTGAACTCCGGTGGGAAGACGGCCGTGTTGATCGGGCAGGGCGCGCGGGGTGCCCGTGCGGAGGTGATGGCGGTCGCCGACCGGCTCGGTGCCGGGGTGGCCAAGGCGCTGCTCGGCAAGGACGCGTTGGACGACGACCTGCCCTATGTCACGGGCGCGATCGGCCTGTTGGGCACTCAGCCGTCGTACGAGATGATGCGCGAGTGCGACTCGCTGCTGGTGATCGGGTCGTCGTTCCCCTACTCGCAGTTCCTGCCGAAGTTCGGGAAGGCGCGGGGCGTTCAGATCGACATCGATCCGCACATGGTGGGGCTGCGCTATCCCTTCGAGGTGAATCTCGTCGGTGACGCCGCCGCGACGCTGCGCCGGCTGCTGCCGCTGCTGGAGCAGATGGAGGATCCGGCGTGGCGGGTCAAGATCGAGGCCAATGTGGGCCGTTGGTGGGAGGTCATGGAGCGGCGGGCCGCCGTCGAGGCCGATCCGGTCAACCCCGAGCACGTCGTGCACGCGCTCAATGGCCTGCTCCCGGACGACGTGATCCTGGCCGCCGACTCCGGCTCGGCCGCCAACTGGTATGCCCGGCACCTGAAGTTGAACGGTGCGATGCGCGGCTCGCTGTCGGGGACGCTCGCCACGATGGGCGCGGGGGTGCCGTACGCCATCGGTGCGAAGTTCGCGCACGGTGACCGACCGGCCATCGCGCTCGTCGGGGACGGGGCGATGCAGATGAACGGCATGGCCGAGCTGATCACCGTCGCCAAGTACTGGCAGGAATGGGCGGATCCGCGGCTCATCGTCGCCGTGCTCAACAACCGGGATCTGAATCAGGTGACGTGGGAGATGCGGGGCATGGAGGGCGCCCCGCAGTTCCTGCCCTCGCAGTCGATCCCGGACGTCGCCTACGCCGACTTCGCCCGCTCCCTCGGACTGACCGGCATCCGTGTGGAGAAGCCCGACGAGGTGACCGGCGCCTGGGAGAGCGCGCTGGCCGCCGACCGGCCGTGCGTGCTGGACTTCGTGACCGACCCCGCCGTACCGCCGGTCCCGCCGCACTCCACCCTGGAGCAGATCGAGGCCGCCGCGTCCTCCGTCCTCAAGGGCGACAGTGATCGCGCGGCCGTGCTCAGGCAGGGGTTCAAGGCCAAGATCCAGGATCTCCTGCCCGGCGGAGGGCACTCGGGCCAATCGTGACGTATCGCTCAGGGACGGGATGTCTGACCTCGCCGGACCGGGGCACCCGTGACCAGGTAAGGAACCGCACGCCCTACCGAATGACCTGAGGTGAACCATGACCGGCGAGATCAAGGACCTGACCCCGAAGTACACCGTTCCCGGTATCGAGCGCGAGGCCGCGGGCCGGTTGATCGGTGTGCTCCGGCTGCGTCTCCACTCGCTGAACGATCTCCACCTGACGTTGAAGCACGTGCACTGGAACGTCGTCGGGCCGCACTTCATCGCCGTGCACGAGATGATCGACCCGCAGGTCGACCGGGTGCGCGAGATGGCCGACGACGTGGCCGAGCGCATCGCCGCGCTCGGCGGGGTCGCGCCGGGCACCCCCGGCACGCTGGTCGCCGAGCGCACCTGGGACGACTACTCCATCGGCCGGGCCGACGCCATCGCCCACCTCGGCGCGCTCGACCTCGTCTACACGGGCTTGATCGAGGACATCCGGGCCGGGATCAAGGAGGCGGGGGACATCGACCCCGCCACCGAGGACCTGCTGATCGGGCAGCTGCGCGACCTGGAGCAGTTCCAGTGGTTCGTGCGTGCGCACCTGGAGAGCTCGGGCGGCACGCTCGCCACCGGTGACGCGCACTCCGAGTCCGAGGCCGCGGCCAAGGGCGCCGAACTCGGCTGACCGGCCCGCAATCTGCACCGAACCTCCCCTGCTCGACCACGAGTCGGCACCGGCACCCGCGAAACTTGCCGTTTGACAACTATGGCCATGAGGCAAGAAAGTAGCGGGTGTCGTCGCAGCAGGGGGAAGGATCTGGGATGTCCCGGTCGGCGGGGGCCACTCCGTGCGTCGGCCACGAACAGCGGGCAGCGGCCGAGCGGTCGGCTGTCGGACGGCCCGGTCAGGCGGTACGGCTGCCGGAGGAGTCGTCGTGGTCGTGTATCTGCGCCGCCGCCACCGCACAGAACGCCTCAAGGCCGGTGAGGAGCGCGCTGCGCCCGGCGACCGGCATCTGTTCCAGCACCGCCCCGAGCGCCTCCTCGCGCCGGGCCCGCAGGTCCGACAAGAAGGAACGCCCCAGGCTGCTGAGGTACAGGCGCACCTCGCGCCGGTCCGTGGGGCTCACCTCGCGGTCGACGAACCCGGCGGCCTGCAGACGGTCGCACAGCCGGCTGGTCGACGGCGGGGTCGAGGCCAAGTGGTCGGCGAGGGTGCGCAGGTTGATGCCCTCGTGGTGTTCCAGGATGAACAGGACCCGTAGCTGCGAGGCCGACGCCGGCGCCGTAGAGGCGCGCCCCCACAGGACTTCCAGCAGTTCCGCGGCCGTAGAGGTGACGCGCGCGACCTCGTCGGGCTCGGGGCGGGGGTGGAAGGACGTCACGGTCACACTCTCGCAGGCACAGGGACGGACCCCAGCCTACTAGGCACGCGCAACGGACACGGATGGACGAGACGACACGCGGCGCCAAGGCCGTACGGCCCACCGCAGAGCGGGCGACGCGTGCCTCGGGTGAGAGATTGGCATACCTACGATCGTGAACAGATTCATGGCTGTCGAGCGGGCGCTGCGCACGGCGGCTCCCCACGAACTGCCCGACGTCGTCGGGCAGTTGCTGGGTCGGCACTACGCGGCGGACTCCGTGGACCTGCTCATGGCCGACTACGGCCTGACCGTCCTGCAGCCCGTGACCGACCTGCCGCACACCCTGCCGCCGGTCTCCCTGCACAACACCCCGGCGGGCCGCGCCTTCGGTGCCCAGGAACCGTTCGTGGAGGGCAACCTCGGCGACGGCAGTGTGCGCGTGCATCTTCCGATCAGTGTGCGCGGGGACCGTTTCGGCGTGCTCTCGGTGACGCTGCCCGGCGGCGACCACGCGCGTGAGTGCCTGCCCGAACTCGCCGAGCTGGCCGAGGTGTTGGGGCACGAGGTGCTGGTCGCCGAGCGCGACACGGACCTGTATCTGCGGGCCCGGCGCAAGGACCGGCTCACGCTGGCGGCGGAGATGCAGTGGCAGCTGCTGCCCGGCCGCTCGTGCTCCCGTTCCGAGTTCGACCTGGGCGCGCAGCTGGAGCCCGCGTACGCGATCCACGGAGACAACTTCGACTGGTCCGCCACGGCCGACCACCTCACGCTCTACGTCTCGAACGGCATGGGCGAGGGCATAGAGGCATCGCTCCTGACGAACCTGGCGGTCAACGCCCTGCGCAACGCGCGCCGGGCGGGCATCCCCCTCGCCGACCAGGCGGCCCTCGCGGACCAGGCCGTGTACGCGCACTACCAGGGCCGCAGCCACATGTCCGTGCTGATGTTCGACTTCGACCTCACCACCGGGCGGGCCCGGGTGGTGGACGCCGGATCGCCGCAGACGCTGCGGCTGCGCGACGGGGTGGTGGAGCGGATCGCCTTCGACGCGCAGTTGCCGCTGGGCATGTTCGAGGAGACCGACTACATCGAGCAGGACTTCCGGATCGAGCCCGGGGACCGGCTCCTGTTCGTCAGTGACGGGGTGTACGCCGTCGCGTCGCCCAAGGGCGAGGCGTACGGGGACGCGGCGCTGGCGCGGGCGATCCAGCACACGAGGCTGCTGCCCGCCGCCGAGGTGCCGAGGGCCGTGCTGCGGGAGCTGACCGGCCATCGCGGTACGCCGACTCCGGACGACGACGCCTTGGTGGTGTGCCTGGACTGGCGGGGGCGGTGAGGTGGCCCCGGTCGCACCCCGCGCTCACCGGCGTGACGCTAGTGTGAAGGCACTGAGCCGGAAGGGTGAACGCCGTGAGCACCTCTGAGTCGCTCCCCTCTGTGGAGAGCGAGTTGCGGTCGGCCCCGCCCAACGCTCTGGTGGAGACGGCCCGCCGCCTGCTCGGTGACCGCGCCGGAGCCCGGGACGTCACCCTCCTCCTCGCCGACTACGGCCTGCGCGTACTGCGTCCGGTCGCCCCGCCGCCGGGCACCGGCGAACCCCTTTCGGCCTACGACGGCCCGGCCGCACGAGCGTTCACCGTCCAGACACCCGTCGTCGAAGCGCCCGAGGACGGGACGGCGGCCGTGCACGTGCCCGTCACCGTGCGCGGCGACCGGCTCGGCGTCCTCTCCGCCCGGCTGCCCGCCGCCGGTGCCGACACCGCCGGGGTGCGCGCTCTCGCCGAGTTCGCGACCGCGCTGGGCCACGAGATCGCGACGGCGGAGCGCGACACCGACCTGTACCTCCTGGCCCGCCGTACGCGGCGGCTCACGCTGGCCGCCGAGATGCAGTGGCAGCTGCTTCCGGGCCGCGGCTGCGGGCGGCCCGAGTTCGTGATCGGCGCCCATCTGGAGCCCGCGTACACCGTCGGCGGCGACAACTTCGACTGGAGCACCGACGGCAGCCGGCTCATCGTGACGGTCACGGACGGCATGGGCCGCGGCATCGACGCATCCCTGCTCACCAGCGTCACCGTGGGCGCCCTGCGCAACGCCCGCCGGGCCGGCGTGAGCCTCTCCGACCAGGCCCGCCTTGCCGACCAGGCCGTCTATGCCCAGTTCGGCGGCAAGGTGTACGCCTCGACCCTGCTGCTCCGCTTCGACCTCGCGACGGGCACCGTCCAGGCCGTCGACGCGGGCTCGCCCCGGCTCTACCGCCGACGCGGCGACACGGTGAAGCAGATCGAACTGGAGGCACAGCTCCCGCTCGGCATGTTCGAGGAGACGGCCTACGAGGAGCAGATCTTCTCCGTACGGCCCGGTGACCGGCTCGTGGCGGTGAGCACCGGCGTCCACGGGGCCCGTTCGCCGGAGGGCGCCCTGTTCGGCGAGGACGCCCTGCGCCGGGCCCTCGACGCGGCGCCGACGCAGGCTCCGCAGGAGGTCGCGCGCTCGGTGGTGGCGAGCCTGGTCGAGCACTTCGGCAGTACCGACCTGACGGCCGACGCCGCCGTGGTCTGCCTGGACTGGAACGGGCGCGGCGCCGACGCATCGTGAGGCGCGGATTCACCCGTCCTCGTCGGCCGGCGGATCCCGGAGCGTCGCGACGAACGCCCGCAGGCCCTGCTCCAGCGCCGCACGGTCGTCCGGTTCCATGCCGCGTACGACCTCGGTCAGCGCCCGGGACCTGAGCTCGGCCACCTCGGCGAGCACCTCGCGGCCGTGCGTGGTGAGGCGCAGGTTTATCTCCCTGCGGTTGTGCGGTGCGGCCTCCCTGAGCAGCAGTCCGGCCGCCTCCAGCCGGTCGCACAGTCTGCTGACCGTGGGCAGGCCGGCGTCGAGCCGTTCCGCCAGCATGGTCAGGTTCTCGCCCGGTGCGGCCTCCAGGGCGTGCAGGGCGCGCAGCTGATGCGCGGAGAGCCGTACGGACGCCTCGGCCGCCGCCGTGGTCCAGAGTTCGGCCAGGCCGTCCACGGCATCGGCGATCCGGCCCGCGACGGCGTCCGTGCCGTCCGCTTGCGCCGGTTTCCGGTCCGCCTCCCCGTGCGGTGCCACGCGTTCGACACCTCAGGGAAGTCGGCAGTGTGGTGATTCGCCGCTCATGGGGTTGGCCTACCCGAGATTGCCACCCCCAAGCAGGCCCGTCTCCGGGAGCTTGGACGCCCGCTCAGTCGCGGTCGGGGTAGAGCACCGCCGAGATCCGTTGGTGCAGGTCGTGCTGGGGGCGGCCCGGCGCCGTGGGCGCCGCCTCGCGCACGGACTGGGCCAGCGTGCGGAGTTTGACGTTGGCGTGCTGGGAGTGGCGGCGCAGGACGCGCATGGCGACGTCCGCGTCGATGCCGTAGAGCGCCATGAGCACGCCGCGCGCCAGGTCGACGTCCTCCTGCGAGACGCGGGCCCGGTCGATGTCGGAGTCGGCGGTGCGCCGTGCCTCCTGCCGTACGGACTTCGTCACGTCGACGGCGAACCCGCGCAGCACGACCACCTCGCCGTCGTCGCCGGTACGGCCGTCGCCGACCAGGACGACGCTGCGTCCCTCGTCCGGGGTGCCGACCACCCGGAGGTAGCAGCTGAAGGGGAGGCCGGTGGTCCTGCCGTGTTCCAGGGCGCTGTCGAGGCCGGTGTGGTCCTCGCTGTGGACGTGGCCGCGCAGCAGCTTGGCAGTGGGCGTGACGGCGTCGGGTTCGTAGCCGAGCAGGCGGAACATCTCGTCCGACCACCACCAGGTGTCCTCCGGCAGCCGGTGCAGGAACACCCCGGTGATCTCGTCGGCTCGGTCGTCTTCCGACACCATGGCCCTCACCAACTCGCCGCCCGGTTCATCACCTCGTACCAGTGACCCTAGTCCCTCAGCCGAAGCGATGGGGCAGCCGGACGACCTGCACGAAGAAGTCGTCGATCTGCCGGACCGCGGCGATGAACTGGTCGAGGTCGACCGGCTTGGTGACATAGGCGTTGGCGTGCAGTTTGTAGCTGCGCAGGATGTCCTCCTCGGCCGACGACGTGGTCAGGACGACGACGGGGATGTGCGCCAGCTCCGGGTCGGACTTGATCTTCTCCAGGACCTGACGGCCGTCGTACTTCGGCAGGTTGAGGTCGAGGAGGATGAGGTCGGGCCTCGGGGCGTCGGTGTGCTCGCCGCGCTTGTAGAGGAAGTCGAGGGCCTCCTCGCCGTCGCGGACGACGTGCAGGGTGTTGCCGATCTTGTTGTCCTCGAAGGCTTCCCGGGTCATCAGTTCGTCGCCGGGATCGTCCTCTACCAAAAGGACATCGATCGGGGTCGCGTCAGGGAGGGTCATGTCAGGGCCTTCTCTTCAGTGGAGACGGAGGTGCCGGTGCCGTCGACGGGCTCGGCGGTCTCGGGGGCTTCGACGGCGTCGGTCGCATCGGCGGAGGGGAGCGTGAAGCAGAAGCGGGTGCCTTCGCCGACCCGGGACTCGATCCAGATCCGGCCGCCGTGGTGTTCGACGATCTTCTTGCACAGGGCGAGTCCGATGCCGGTGCCGCCGTAGGCGTCGCGGCTGTGCAGTCGCTGGAAGATGACGAAGACCTTGTCGGCGAACTCCTCGGGGATGCCGATGCCGTTGTCGGCGACGCACACGCGCCACATGCCGGGGCTCTCGGGGTCGGGGTCACAGGTGACGGTCACGTGCGGGGCGCGGTCCGGGCGGCGGAACTTCAGGGCGTTGCCCACGAGGTTCTGCCAGAGCATCGTCAGCAGCGTCGGGTCGCCGACGACCTCGGGCAGGGTCTCGGGCCGGTCGATCCGGGCCTCCGACTCCTCCACGGCCGCCGCCAGGTTCCGCAGGGCCTTGTCCAGCGGCTGGCCGAGGCCGACCCGCTCCCGGGTGTCGTCGAGACGTCCGACGCGGGAGAAGGTGAGCAGGTCGTTGATGAGGACCTGCATGCGTTTGGCACCGTCGACGGCGAAGTCGATGTACTGCAGGCCGCGGTCGTCGAGCTTGTCGCCGTAGCGTTTCTCCAGGAGCTGGCAGAACGAGGCGACCTTGCGCAGCGGCTCCTGCAGATCGTGCGAGGCAACGTAGGCGAACTGCTCCAACTCGGCGTTGGACCGCCGCAGTTCGACGGCCTGGGCGTCCAGCTCCACGGCCTGCCGGCTCAGGATCTCCTCCTGGTCGCGGGAGGCGTCGAGTTCGGCGACGATCCGTCTGCGCATGCCCTCGACGGCTCCGGCCACCGCGGTGAGGTCGGCCGGGCCGTCGCCGGTGATGCGGTGCGCGAAGTCGCCGCCCGCGACCTGTTCCGACGCCTTGCTCAGCGCTTCGAGCGGCCGGGTCACCAGCAGTCGTACGAGTACGGCGAGGGCGACGCCGGTCAGCAGGAAGGCGGCGACCATGGCGCTGATGACGGAGTCGCGCGCCGTCCGCTGGTGGGCGAGGTGGGCCCGGCCCTCCTTCACGGCTTTCGAGATGTCCGCGTTCTGCTTCGCCCAGAGGGTGCGCAGGTGGTCGAACTCGTGCTTGCCGCTGTCCACGGTGGCCTGGTCGACGGCGTGCGGCCGGCCGGGGGTGACGGTGGCGGCGAGGGGCTCGCCGTAGTCCTTCCGCCAGGCTGCCGCGCCGCGCTCCACCGCGCGGAGATCGGCGAGGAGCTCGGGCCGGTCGCGGAGCAGTCCGCGCAGTCGCGCGGCCGAGCGGGCCTCGTCCTGCTGGCCGGTGGTGTAGGGGGCGAGGAACTGCTTGTCGGCGGCGATCGCGTAGCCGCGGATGCCGGTCTCCTGGTTGACCAGGGCGGCCTGCAGCCGGTACGCCTCGGTCTGGGAGGGCTGGACGCGCAGCAGCAGGTCGTCGCTGACCCGGGCCGTCTGGCTCAGCAGGTTGGCGCCGATCGCGGTGCCGATCACCACCAGCAGCACCATGAGCGACAGCGCCAGGAAGAACCACCCCTGCACCGTGAACCGGCGCCCGATCCCTCTTCCGCCCGCCATGTCCCTCACCGTTCGTCTCGTTTCGACACCCTCTCGTCCTCACCTGCTCACTTCCGGCGAACTGAATCACGTCCGGGGCAGGTGCCTCACGTCCAGTGCAGGTGCATCACGGCCACGTCGTCCGCCAGGCCGCCCTGCGCCTCGGCCAGGCTCTCGGCGCAGGCGATGAGTTCGTCGACGAACGGCTCCGGTGCCAGCGCGGCGCGTTCGCGGGCGAGCCGTAGCAGCCCGTCCTCTCCCAGCCGCTCCGAGCCGCGCCCGACATGCCCCTCGAAGAGGCCGTCGGTGAACAGCACCACGGCGGCATCGGTCGGTACGGCCAGTTCCTCGACCGGCCAGTCCGCGAGGCCGGGGACCACGCCCAGGGCCGGGCCGCCCGCGACCTCCACCCATTCCACCCGGCCGCCGTCCCTTATCAGCAGCCCGTGGTGTCCGGCCCGCACGACTTTGGCGGTCCGTTCGCCGGGTGCGACCACGAGACTGACGAGGGTGGCGAAGACCTCGCTCCGGGCGCGCTCGGCGACCAGGAGTTCCTCCAGGCGGGCCACCTGTTCGGCGCCCGTGACACCGCTGAGGACCAGTGTGCGCCAGGCGATGCGCAGGGCCACACCGAGGGCGGCCTCGTCCGGTCCGTGTCCGGAGACGTCACCGACCACCGCGTGGACCGTGCCGTCGACGCTCTGCACGATGTCGTAGAAGTCACCGCCGAGCAGCGCCTGCGCGCGCCCGGGACGGTAGCGGGCCACCGCTTCGACGCCCTCGCCGCGCAGCAGGGGGCGGGGCAGCAGTCCCCGTTCCAGGCGGGCGTTCTCCTGGGCCTGCATGCGGCTGGCCTGGAGCGCGACGGCCGCCCGCTCGGCCTGCTTGCGCTGGATCGCGTAGCGCACGGCCCGGCCGAAAAGGCCCGGCTCGACCCGGCCCTTGACCAGGTAGTCCTGTGCGCCGGCGGCGACGGCGGCCAGTCCGGTCTCCTCCTCGGCGAGGCCGGTGAGGACCACGACAGCCGCCCGCTCGGCGCCCGCCCGGATCCGGGAGAGCGCCTCAAGTCCTTGGGCGTCCGGCAGATGCAGGTCGAGCAGGACGCAGTCCGGCACGTCGACCGCGAGCACCTCGGCGGCCTCGGCCATCGACCGCACCCACTGGAGGCGAATCTTCAGCGCACTGTCGGCGACCAGTTCCTCCACCAACAGCGCGTCACCGGCATCGTCCTCGACCAGCAGGACGGCGGGCTGCCAGGCCACCCAGGTGTCCGGGCCGACCCCTTCGCCACCCACCGACAGCAGGTCGTCGGCCCGCGGCTGTGGCACCACCATGGTCCTACCCTCCCCACCGAACCGTCTCGCGACCATAGTTGCCGTCAGACAACAGTCGAGAGCATACCGGTACGCCGCGACGTCCCGTACGCACTCGCTCCGACCGCAAGCGGAATGGCCCAACAGGCCCTGTGTTCCGCGTCGTTGAGGGTACGACGGCCACCTGGGAGCCGGCGAGGAACCCCCTCCCCCGCCGGCCTGTCACCGCGCGTGCACACCGGGCGACGCGGGGTCGTCCGGTGGTGCGCCGCACCCTTCCCATGGGCCGGTTGTTGTTTGAACCGGCCCCAGCCCGGTAGTCCGAAGAGGGCGGCAGGTTGCCCAACCGCTCCCGGGAGGGTTCGGCAGTGAGCCCGCCACCGGCCGCCCCGGGATCACTCCCGCGGGGCGGCCGGCCTCCCCTTTCCGGCACGGCTAGGCGGCGTCGGCGAGTACGCGTTCGCGCACCGTGGCACAGGAGGTGGTGATCAGCCGGGAGACGTGCATCTGGGAGACACCGAGTTGCTCCGCGATGCAGCTCTGGGTCATGCCGCGGAAGAAACGGAGGTAGAGGATGACGCGCTCGCGCTCGGGCAGCGTCCGCAGGGCGGGCTTGACCGCCTCGCGGTCGACGACCAGGTCGAAACCGGCGTCCCACTCCCCCAGCAGGCCGACCAGCGTCATACCCGCGTCCTCACCCGGCGTCTCGGCGTCCAGCGAGAGTGTGGTGAAGCTGTCCAGCGCCTCCAGACCGGCCTGTACGTCCTCCTCGCTCAGCTGCGCGCACTCGGCGATCTCGGCCACGCTCGGGCGCCGGTCCGGCCCCGTCGCGGCCAGGTCCCGCAGGGCGACGCGCACCTTGTTGCGGAGTTCCTGGACGCGCCGGGGCACGTGCAGGGCCCACATGTGGTCGCGGAAGTGGCGCTTGATCTCACCGGTGACGGTCGGCACGGCGTAGCTCTCGAAGGCGTGGCCGCGGTCGGGGTCGTAGCCGTCGACGGCCTTCACGAGACCGAGTGCCGCGACCTGGCGCAGATCCTCGTAGGGCTCGCCCTTTCCCCGATAGCGGCCGGCGATGCGTTCGGACATGGGCAGCCAGACCCGGACGAGTTCGTCGCGCAGGGCGACCCGCTCGGGTCCGGCGGGCAGATGTGAGAGGCGGTTGAAGGCGGCGGCCGTGCGGGGGGCGTCGTTGTGCGGATGACGCTTCCGGGTGACGGTGACTGTGTCCATGGTGGTGCTCACAACTCCCTCAAGGGGTTGTCGAAGGACGGTCCCCATGGGAGCGGGCACACACTGAGCAGGCGGAACACACCCGCGATCCGGCATACACCGGCTCCCACGGACGTGCCTCCTGTCCGAAGCACTCACCCTGCGCCTTCCCCCGCGCGGCACCCTGAAACAAATGTACGAAGGCAATGACTCCTGGCCGCCAAAACGTGACGAAAGGTTACCAACCGGGTGGGCGAATGAGCGTCCACCAGAACGAGGGAATGAAGCACGAACCCCTGGAGACGGTCCGGCCGCAACTGGCGAAGATCCTCGGCCGCGCGTCGTTCAGAGCGCGGCGCCCGACGCCGTGCTGGCCCCCGCCCCGACCCGGCCGGTCACTCGGCGAGTTCGGAGTCCCGCTCGTCGGCCGGCGCCGTGGACGGGTGCTCGCGCCGATCGTCGTGCTGGGCGAGGGTGGAGAGCAACGCCTCGACGGTCATCCCGGCCTCGGCCGGATGCCGGAGGATGGTTCCCGGCTGGATGCGGTACGCGTTGGTCCGCCCCTCCCGCGTGTGGGTGAGATAACCGTCCCGCTCCAGATCGGCGATGATCTTCTGCACGGCTCTTTCCGTGAGCCTGCATCGCACGGCGATGTCACGGATTCGGGTGCGGTGATCCTCGGCGATCGCGGCCAGCACGCGCGCGTGACTGGTGAGGAACGTCCATCCGGCGTGTGTCTCGGGTACTCCGTCCATGACCCCCAGCATAGGCCCCGTCTTTCACGTATCCCGAGACACGAAACAGATTTCGTGTATATCTTGACGCGCTAAATGCCGCGGGTGAGACTTGACCGGGCAGAAAACAGGGCGGATGCCTCGGGAGCGGCAGCCATGCAAGAACACGAACGTAGCGCTCCTCGCGGGAGCGGGGTCCGGACGATATGCGCGGTGTCCCCCGTTTCCACGGTGGATTCCCCGTCCTCGGCGGCGGATCCGTCGTCGGTCTCCGCGTCCCTGAAGATCGTGACGCGGCCGGCCGGTACCCGGACGGTCGTCGTGGTCTCCGGGGAGATCGACATCGACACGGAACAGGCGGTGCGGCGCGCCCTGGGGCTCGCACTCGCCCGGTCGTCCGGAGGGCTGGACCTCGACCTGGCCGGAGTCGGTTTCTGCGACTGTGCCGGGCTCAACGTCCTGCTGTCCGTCCGCGGACTCGCCCTGGCGGACGGCAAGACACTCGACGTCCGGGCCGCCAGCGCCGCTGTCGCGAGGCTGTTCGCGCTCACCGACACGTCGTCGCTGTTCAGCCGCAGGACAGGGCACAAGGCCGCCGACGGGGTGGTCAACCTCCGGCGCGAACATTCCCCCACCACGCACCACCTGATGGAGGAGAAAGACGTGTCCGACGAGGCCGAGGAGCTGCGCGTCGAGGTCGGGCAGCTCAAGCGCGCGATGCTGACCCGGCCGGTCATCGACCTGGCCCGCGGAGTGCTCATGGCCTCCTTCGGTCTCAGCCGCGACGACGCGTGGAGCGTCCTGGTCGACGTCTCCCAGCGTTCGAACACCAAACTCCATCAACTGGCCGAGGAACTCGTCGACTCGGTCAACGGAGCACCGCTGCCCGAGGACGTACAACAGCGCATCTCGACGGCGGTCACCGAGATCTCACGCCCGGCGTAGGCCGGCGCGGCGCGGATGTCCGCCACCTGCCGGCGCGTGCCGGTCGACGTCCGCTACCTGCCGACGGGGGTCCGCTCCGGCACCGGCGCGATGCGCAGGGCGATCGCCCCCGCGGCTTCGGTGTCGTCGCTGCGCCGTGCCATCTCCGTCCACCAGGCCCCGCCGTCCTCGATGTACCGCAACATCACTCCCTCGCGGATGCCCCAGGGGCAGACGGTGACGGTCTTGATGCCGGTGAGCTTCATGGCCGTGTGCCCGACCACGGCTCCGGCCAGGCTCTGGGCGGCCCGCGGTGCCGAGACGCCGGGGAGCAGGGCCCGGTCCGGGGCGGCGAGGGCGGCCAGCCGGTCGAGGCCCACGCGCAGGTCGGCCCGCGCCAACCGCCGTTCCACAAAGGGACCTTGCCGTCCGGGGGCGGCACCGCAGAGCCGGGCCAGCTGTTCAAAGGTGCGGGACGTCACGACGGTGGTGCGGGGCCCTTCCCAGCGGATCCGTGCGGCCACGTCCCGCAGTTGGTGCCGTACCTCGCGACGCAGCGCCTTGACCGCACGGTCGGGCGGCGGGTCCTGGCCGTAGAGGAAGTCGCGGGTCAGTCGGGCCGCGCCGAGTGGCAGGGAGGCGACGAAGTCGGGCAACCGGCCGCGCCCGAAGGCGACTTCGAAGGATCCGCCGCCGATGTCGAAGAGCGCGAGCGGTCCGGCGCGCCAGCCCATCCAGCGCCGGGCCCCGAGGAAGGTCAGCTCGCCCTCGACCTCTCCCGGCAGCGTGCACAGTCGTACGCCGGTCTCGGTGCGGACCGCGCGGAGCACGTCGAGCCGGTTCGGCGCACCGCGAACCACCGCCGTGGCAAAGGCGAGTGGGCCTGCCGCGCCCCAGCTCCGGGCGGTTTCCGCGGCGGCCGACACCGCCTTCACGAGGTGGCGTACGGAGTCCTCGGGGATCTCCCCGTACGGCTGCCCGACGCGCTCGGAGAGCCGTAGTTTCCACTTGGCCGTGTGCACGGGCAGTGGTACGCCGTCCTCCAGGTCCGCCACCACGAGCCGAACCGTGTTCGAACCCACGTCCACCACACTCATTCGCATGAACCGGTGAGTACCCCGAGACCGACCCGCCAGTCGTCCTGATTGATCTTCGCTTCGAGGCGTTGGTCACTCAGCCGCGCAGGTCGTCCAGTCGCCGCCCGGCCGGGGCGAGGGAACGTCCCCGACTCGCCAGTCCCGCCCAGGGGTTGGTGCGGGCCTGGTCCAGGGCGTCGGTGATGGTCCAGCGGCGGGCGTCGAGGTCCGGGTCGTCGAGTTGGGCCCAGCTGATGGGGACGGCTACCGGTGCCCCGGCTTTCGCGCGGACGGCGTAGGGGGCGACGGCGGTCTGCGCGTAGCCGTTGCGCTGGATGTCGAGGTAGAGGCGGTCGCCGCGGTCCTTCTTGCGTGCGGCCGTGGTGAGTTGGCCGGGGTGGGCCGCGGCGAGGTGGTCGGCGACGTCCTTGGCGAAGGCGCGTACCGCGTCGAAGTCCTGCTGCCCGTCGAGGGGCACGACCAGGTGCAGACCGCGCGACCCGGTGGTCATCGGCGCGGACGGCAGCCGTAGTTCGTCGAGCAACTCCCGCAGGAGCAGGGCGGCTTGGCGTACGACGGCGAAGTCGTCCCCGTTGCCTCCGCTGCCTCCGTCCGACCGGTCGAGGTCGAAGACCAGGCGGTCGGGCCGGTGGAGCCTGGCGGTCCGGGACAGCCAGCGGTGCGGGGTGAGGCAGGCCTGGTCGGCGAGGTACACGAGTGTGGCGGTGTCGTCGCAGACGAGGTGCGTGACCGTGCCGCCCTCCTTGGTCACCTCGACGCGTTTGATCCAGTCCGGGTAGTGCGCCGGGACGTTCTTCTGCATGAACCGGGGGCCATCGATGCCGTCCGGGTGCCGTTCCAGCATCAGCGGGCGTCCGCGCAGGTGCGGCAGCATGAAGGGGGCTATGGCCCGGTAGTACGCGACGAGGTCGCCCTTCGTGTACTCCTTGCCGTTCCCGTCGGCGGGGAACAGCACCTTGTCGGGCCGGTGGATGTCGAGGCTACGGCGGCCCGCCCGTACGGTGCGGGTGCCGGCCATCAGGAACCGCCGGACCCCTCGTTCCAGCGCGGACGCTCCTGGTTCTCGCTGCGCCGGCCTCCGGAGTTGTGGAGGTCGTGCGGCAGGAGCCGCTCGCCGTCGGGGGTACGCGGCACCTCGTCCGGCTCCCGCTGTTCGCGGATCTCCCCTACGGGACCGGATTCCGGCAGCCGGGGCTGCTCGTCCGACCGCGGCGGCGCCGGTTCCCGCCGACGTACATCGATGCCCAGCCGGACCGCCCACACCAGCAACGCGACGATGACGAGTCCACCGGCGAAGGCCACCACCAGGCCCATCGCGGCGCCGGATGCGGCGAGGTCCACGTGTTCGTTCTCGGCGATCATCATGACGGCCGAGTACCCCCGCGCGAAGCGGCCAAGCACGGTGGCCGACCGGTGCGCCCGGTCCTGGTGTCACATCCGCGAGCCGGCCGGTGTCTTCATGTCGAACAGCCAACCAGGCTCACATACGACAGATACAAGGAGAACACCGTGACGCCTCGCGTTCCCAGGGCCGAGCTTCCCGCCGAGCTCCGCGAGACCATGATCAAGCAGCTCGGGACGGTTCCCGAGCCCGTCGAAGTGCTGTGGAACCAGCCCCGACTGGCCGAGGCGAACCAGGAGTTCGCGGCGAAGGTGGGCACGTGGGACGCGGCCGACCCGAGCCTCAAGACGTTCGCGCACATGGCCGTCGCGGCCCAGATCGGCTGCAGCTGGTGCCTGGACGTCAACTACTTCCACGCGCTGAACCAGAACCTCGACCTGGCCAAGGCGAGCCAGGTGCCGCGCTGGCGGCGGTCGGAGGTGTTCACACCGCTGGAGCGGGATGTGCTCGCGTACGCGGAGGCCATGACGAACACACCGCCGACCGTCACCGACGAGCTGTCGAAGAGCCTGCTCGACCGGCTCGGTCCGGCCGCGCTCGTCGAACTCACCGTGTTCATCGGCTTCGCCAACATGGCGGCCAGGTGCAACACCGCGCACGGGATCACCTCGCAGGGCTACTCGGACTCGTGCGAGATTCCGCTGGTCTCCCGCACGGGGCTCGCCGACGCCGACGTAGCGTCGACGGCATGACCACCGACGAGACGACCGGGGACCCCTTCGTCGCCCACCGCGGTCTCCTGTTCACGGTCGCCTACGAGATGCTCGGATCGGCGGCCGACGCGGAGGACGTGCTCCAGGAGTCCTGGCTGCGGTGGGCCGACGTCGACCGGTCGCAGGTGCGGGACCCGCGGTCGTACCTGATCCGGCTGGTCACCCGGCAGGCGCTCAACCGGCTGCGCACGGTGTCGCGGCGCCGCGAGGAGTATGTCGGCGAGTGGCTGCCGGAGCCGCTCCTGACCAGTCCCGATGTCGCCGAGGACGTCGAACTCGCGGAGAACGTCTCGATCGCCATGCTGACCGTGCTGGAGACGCTCGGGCCCACCGAGCGAGCGGTGTTCGTGCTGCGCGAGGTCTTCGAGATGCCGTACGGCGAGATCGCCGAGGTCATCGGGAAGTCCGCGGCCACGGTACGGCAGGTCGCGCGGCGGGCCCGGGACCATGTGGCGGCCCGACGGCCGCGGGTACGGGTGAGCCGGTCGGAGCAACAGGCCGTGGTGGAACGGTTCCTGCGCGCCTTGCGCACCGGGCGGTTGCAGGAGCTGATGGAGGTGATGGCACCGGACGTGGTGCTGGTGACCGACGGTGGCGGGGTGGTCCCCGCCGCGCTCGCCCCGATCCACGGCGTCGAGCTGGTGGCGCCGATCCTCGCCCGCGCCCACGAGTTGGTGGCCGTGCTCGACACCGCGCCCGTGTGGCTCAACGGCGAACCGGCGGGCCGCATCGAGTTCGACGGCGAACCGTCCGCGATCAGTGTCGTGGTGGAGGACGGGCGGGTCACCCGTATCTATGTGGTGCGCAATCCGCGGAAGCTGACGCAGCTGGACGAGCCGACCGAACTCGTCAGGTGATTCTGCCGCAGCTCCGAACTTCCCTCCGCACAGGGTGAGTTGAGGCGCCCGGGGCACTACGCTCGTCTCGACTGTACGCATCCTGTGCGAAGCCGGAAACAGCCGCGGCGGGCGGGGAACCGTCCCGTGACCGAGCGCATCGGTACTGGCATGGGGTCGGCCGCGCGGCAGGCTGTGGAGGGGGCGACGTCGTGGCGTATGCCGGAGCACTGCGTGTCAGCGGGGTGGCGGCGCTCTGCGGGGCACTGGTGGTGGGGTGCACGGGGGGTGGCGGAGATTCCGCGTCACCGCCGACGACGGCGCCCGGGACGTCCCGGAGCAGTACCGCCGACCCGCGGCCCACGGCGTCGGCCACCCCCGGGACGGATCCGAACAGGGAGCCGAAGACCGCGGCGCAGGCTCGGGGTCTGGTCCAACAGGTCATCCCCGGACCGGAGTTGTTCGGGACCGGGGTGGTGCGGGCTACGCCGTACGAAAGCGATCCGGGGCAGTGGGCGGTGTTGGGCGACGACTGTCTGTGGCGACTGCGCCCGTTGCCCGGCGATGCCTTGGCCACGCTGACCCGGCACTTCGAGGTGCCCGCCTCGGGCGCGAAGGGTGCCGTACGGCTGTCCGCGACGGTCACCGTGCATCGCACGGCGTTGGACGCGTCGTGGGAACAGGCTCGGATGCTGGAGGAGGACCTCGACTGCACCGAACAGACCCAGCGGCCGGGTGAACGCCTCACGGGGCTGCAGTCGTTGTCGTTCGCGCGCGGCGAGGGCGGCAACACCAGCGGCGACGATCTGCTCCTGGAGACGGGACAGTGCGTCAGCGACACGCACGGGGGCCCGTATCCGTACTGGTGGCAACAGGCCGTGCTGGGCACGGTGGTGAGCGGTACGTCCGTGTGCGGCGGGCGCGGTCGTAGCGAGGAGGAGCTCAACTCCCTTGTGGCGGAGGTGCTTCCGAGGATGCTGCTGAGGGTGGAGCAGGAGATCGGACGCTCCGGCGGGTCGGCGTCCGGTGAGCCGAGTCCATCCGGGTCGGGCACGAAGGGCGGGTCGTGATGGAGCGGCTGCTGCCCTCCGATCCGTCGCGGCTCGGCGGATACCGGCTGTTGGGGCGTCTGGGCGCGGGCGGCATGGGTGTGGTCTACCTGGCCCGGGGTGAAGCCGGGGAGCTTGCCGCGGTGAAGGTGATCCAGCCCGAGTTCGCCCAACAGGCGGAGTTCCGGGCGAGGTTCCGGCGTGAGGCGGATTCCGCGCGCGGGGTGGACAGTCCGTGGGTGGTGCCGGTGCTGGGCGCGGACACGGAGGGCCCGGCGCCGTGGCTGGCGACCGCGTTCGTGCCGGGGCCGTCGCTGGCCGAGGCGGTGGCGGAGTGCGGGCCGCTGCCGGCGCGGGTGGTGCGGGTGCTGGGCAAGGTGTTGGCGCGGGCGCTGGACGCCGTACATCGGGCGGGGTTGGTGCACCGGGACGTCAAGCCGGGCAATGTGCTGCTCGCGCTGGACGGGCCCCGGCTGATCGACTTCGGTATCGCCCGGCCCACGGCGGCCGAGGAGACGGAGCTGACCTCGGACAGCATGGTCGTGGGCACGCCCGGGTTCCTCTCCCCGGAGCAGGCGCGGGCGTTGCCGGTGGGGCCGGCGAGCGATGTGTTCTCGCTGGGCTGCGTGCTGGCGTACACGGTGACCGGGCGGCTGCCGTTCGGGGGCGGCGCGGCGGACGCGCTGTTGTACCGGACCGTGCACGACACGCCGGATCTGGACGGCGTCGAGGACGTCGAGCTGCGGGACCTGTTGGAGCGCTGCCTCGCCAAGGAGCCCGAGCAGCGGCCCCGACTCGCCGAGGTGGACGCGGAGTTGGTGGAGGACGCGCCGACCGGTTCGATCGGCTGGCTGCCGGACCCGGTGGTCCGGATGGTCGCCGACCGGTCGGCGGAGATGCTGGCGCTGCCCGGTATCGAGCCGACCGAGATCTCCGGCGAGTCCGCACCCCAACGGCCGGGGCGCCGAAGGGTGTTGGCCATGGCGGCAGGCGGTACGGCGCTGCTCACGGCCGGTGGCGGCGCTGCGTTGTGGGCGGTACTGCGGGACAACGGCGGGAGGACACCGGCGAGTTCGGCCGCCCGTCGGGAGTGGGTCATCGGTATCCAGGCCGACTTGACCGGCCCGCTGAAGGCGGCGGGGACGGCACAGGAGCGGGCCGCGCGACTGGCCGTGGAGCAGTTCAACGCACGGGAGGACAAACCGTTCCCGCTCACGCTGCGGGTGCTGGACGACCGGGGCGAGCCGGCCCGTGCCCAGGCCGTGGCCCGCCAACTGACCCGCGACCGCGACGTGTTCGCCGTTCTCGGCCCCACCGGCTACGCCTCGGCGCGGAGTGCCGTGGAGGTGTACGAGAGTGCCGGACTGCCCTTGGTGACCGTGTCCGAACTCTCGGTCTCCGCCGTCCAGTCGGCCCTGCTGGCCAAGCCGCGCAGATACTTCCGGGCCGCTCCGCTGGCCGCGTACTCCGCGTACGCCACCGTCACCGCGCTGACCGCGCAGGGGTCTCGCCGCCCGGGGCTGCTGGTCGATCGCGCGGGCGGGATCACCGGCATGGAGTCCGTCAACGTCGTCCACAGCGCGACCGACGCGGGCGGTGTCGCCCTGTACGCCCGGGTCGTCCCCGCCCTCGCGCCCGACGTGTCGACCGTCGTCGCCGACATGCTCGCCCACGGCGTCGACAGCTTCTACTACACCGGCACCCCCGAACGCGCCGCCCCGCTCGCCCGCGCCCTGGCCGCACGGGACTTCACCGGCCCGCGCTTCCTGGACATTCCGTCGGCCACACCCGCCTTCGTCTCGGCGGCGGGCCCGGCGGGCGAGGGCTGGCAGGTCCTGGCTCCGTACATCGACCCGGCCGCCGCGGCCGTGCGACCGTTCGCCACGGCCTACCGCAAGCGGTTCGGCGGTGCGCCGGGCGACTGGGCGGCGGAGGCGTACGACGTGACGCGTCTGCTGGCCGACCGGCTCACCGCTCTCGCCGGGAGCGCCAAGAAGCGCCCCAGCCGCACCCAGGTCGCCGACGCCCTCGCCAAGGCCCGGTTCAAGGGGCTGGTCACCACGTACGCGTTCGACGCCGACCAGCAGCTCATCACCCGGCAGGTGCAGCACTACCAGGTCAAGGGCGGGCGCTTCGTCTACGACGGCCCGGTGGGACTGTCCGCTTCCTGACACACGGCACAGGAGCAGTGGGATGCAGGCATTGCGGGCCGGGGACCCGGAGAACCTGGGCGGGCACCGGCTGCTCGCCCGGCTGGGCGTGGGCGGCATGGGCGTGGTCTACCTGGCCCGTACCGCCGACGGGACCCCGGTCGCGCTGAAGGTGATCCGCGCCGAGTACGCGGCCGACCCCGCCTTCCGCGCCCGCTTCCGGCGCGAGGTGCGGCTGGCCACCGGGCTCACCGGCCGCTGGGTGGTCGCGGTGACGGCCGCTGACCCCGAGGCGCGTGAACCGTGGCTGGCCACCGCGTTCGTCCCCGGCCCGTCGCTGGCCGAGGCGGTGGACGGCCTCGGGCCGCTCCCGGCGGACGCGGTCGCAAGGCTCGGGGCCCAACTGGCGCAAGCGCTGGGCGAGTTGCATGCCGTGGGCCTGGTGCACCGGGACGTCAAACCCGGCAACATCCTCCTCGTGCCCGACGGCCCCCGGCTCATCGACTTCGGCATCGCCAAGGGCGTCGGCACGACCGCGCTCACCGCTCCCGACGCGGTCGTCGGCACCCCCGGCTACCTCTCCCCCGAGCAGACCCGGACCCGTGGCGGCGAGGTCGGTCCGGGCAGCGACCTGTTCTCCCTCGGCTGCGTGCTGGCGTACGCGGCAACCGGCCGGCGCCCGTTCGGCACCGGCGAGGCACCCGCGGTCCTGTACCGCACGGTGCACGAACCCCACGACCCCACCGGCCTGGCCCAACTCCCGCCGCCGCTGCGGACGGTGATCGACGCCTGCCTCACCAAGGACCCCGCGCTGCGGCCGACGGCCGCGGCGGTGCACTCCGCACTCATGGGCGAGAAGCACCCGGACGACGGCCCGTCATCGGCACCCGAGTGGTTGCCGCCCGCCGTCCTGAGACTGGTCGCCGAGCGCTCGGCCCGCGCCCTCGACCCGCCACCCCGTGCGGAGGGGCCGTCCGCACCCGAGCCGCTCAACACGCCTACGGATCAAGATGTTTCCCGCCGCCGCATCCTGACGATCGGCGGCTCGGCAGCCGCCGTACTCGCCGCGTCGGGCACCGGCGCGGCGGTCCTGCTCGCCCGGGGACACACGTCGACGAGCGGTTCACGCGACGACGTGCCCACGCACACTCTCGCCCTCCACGCGGACCTGACGGGTGCTCAGAAAGCAGTGGGTACAGCGCAGATGCAGGGAGCGGTCCTCGCGGTCGCCGCCCACAACGCCCGCAAGAACGTCACCTACCGCCTCGCCCTCTCCCCTTTCGACGACGGAGGCGACGCGACCCGCGCACGGGCGACGGCCCGCCGCGTGCTCGCCCGGCCGTCGGTCGTCGCGGTCATCGGCCCCAGCACAACAGCGGGTGCCCGTGCCGCCGCCCCGCTCTACGCGACCGCGTCCATGCCGGTGGTCCTGGTGTCGGCCGCCGACGACGCCGCGGGGCTGTCCGCCACGACCCTGCGCACCCTGTGTGTGACGAGGGCGTCCGACAGCTCACGGACCCTGCCGATCCTCTTCTACCTGACCAGGACCCGCCCCAGCCGTCACACGGCGATCGTCCAGGACGGCGCGGCGGGCGAGGCGGCTGTCGACATCAGCCGGAACCTGGTCGAGACACCGCCCGACGACGGTACCGTCACCGTCCACCAAGTGGCGCCCTCTGCGAGCGACTTCGGCCCTGTTGTCTCCCGGGCGCTGGCCACACATCCGCAAGCGGTGGTCTACGGCGGCACGTCACCGCGCCGTGCGGCGGCCTGCGCCCGCGCCTTGACCGCGGCCCGGTTCGCGGGGGCGGTGACCGGCTTCGAGCCCGTCATGCGCGCCGACTTCCTCACGGCGGCGGGGCAGGCGGCCGAGGGGTGGGTCTTCGAAGCGCCGTACACCGAAGCGCGGTCGGCCGGCACCCCGGCCGCGAAGGCGTTCACCGCGGCCTTTCGGGCGCGTTTCGGCGGGCCGCCCGGCCGCTGGTCCGCCGAGGCGTACGACGCCGTCGGTCTCGTCGCCCGAGCCCTGGACGCGCTCGGGACCACCACCGCGATCGAGCCCGCGCAGGTCGCCGAGCGTCTCTTCCACACCGCGTACGACGGGGTGGCCAAGCCGATCCGCTTCGTCCAGGGCACGACTCGCGCGCTGGATCCGGAGAACACCGGGTTCCTGTACCAGGTCAGGGACGGTGCGTTCCGTTTCCTGGGCCGCTACGACCAAGTGGGCACGGGTCGTCCGTAGCGCGAGGCGGCTGCCCGGGGTCTCACCGTGGCCAACCTCCTTGATTCTCAGGCCTCTTGAGAGCTCATGGTGGTGGGCGTGAACGAACGGGAGCCGTACATCATCGGGGACGTCGCCCGATTCGAACTCGTACGCACCTTGCGGGACTTGGGTGCCGGCCTGGACGACATCCGTCGGGTGCCGGCCGAGGAGACCGGCCTCAAGCCGCTGACCCAGTACCGCTCCCCGGTGGCGACGATCAACGGCACGGCCAAACCGGACCCGGACTCGGACCGGGCCCGTGCTGCGGTCGTCCGGGAGTGGATGGGTGCCGCCCTGCGCCAGGCTCCTTGACCCGCAAGGGCCGCCGCACTGGCCCTAGTTGGCCGCCTTCGCCGCGGCCACCGTCCGCAGATACGCGCCGAGCCGGGCGATGGCCGACGGGTTGCGGGGGCTTTCGACGAGGTCGACGTAGTCGAGGACGAGGATGCGGTGGTGCCTGACGGCGGAGACGTTGCGGAGCGGGGCGTAGGAGAGGAGGAACTTCTTCTTCTGTTCGGCGGTCACGTCGCCGTAGTCGCAGATGACGATGACGTCGGGATCGCGCTGGACGACGGTCTCCCAACCGACCGTGGTCCAGGAGTCGTTGACGTCATGCATGACGTTGGTGCCGCCGGCCTCGCTGATGATCTGGTCGGGGGCGGCGTAGCGGCCGGAGGTGAACGGGGAGTCCTGGCCGCTGTCGTAGAGGAAGACTGTGGGGCTCTTGGCCGGGGCCTTGCTCCGTACGGCCGCGACCTGCTTCTTGAAGTCGGCGATCAGGGTGGCCGCTCGCTTCTCGACGCCGAAGAGATTTCCGAGGTTGGTGAGGTCGGTGTAGAGGGCGTCGAGGGGCGGCATGATGCCGCGCGAGGTGTCGGTGCGGCCGTTGTGGCAGGACTCGGTGAGGACGTACGAGGGGATGCCGAGTTTCTTCAGGGCGTCGGGGGTGAAGCCGCCGTCCTCGCGGAAGCCGTAGTTCCAGCCGGCGAAGACGAGGTCGGCGCGGGCGTCGAGGACGTTCTCCTTGGTGAGTTGGTCCTTGGACAGCCACTTCACCTTCTTGTAGCCGTCCTTCCAGGGGACGTCGGTCAGGTCGCCCTTGTCGTCGGGCATGGCGAACCCGGCCATGCGGTTCTCCAGGCCGAGGGCGAACATCAGCTCCGTGATGCCGACGTCGTTGGTGACGACCCGCTTGGGGGCCGTCCTGTACGTGACCTTCTGGCCGCAGTTGGTGAGGCTGACGGCGGAGGACATGGCCTTCCGCGGCGTGGGCTCGACCGTGGCACCGCAACCGGCGGTGGTGGTCGCGGCGAGGCAGAGGGCGGCGGCAAGTAGCTTGCGCATGAGGGTTGTTGTTGTCCTTACGGGGTGGGCGGGAGCAGGTCGAACAGGAGCTGGACGGCGCCGGTCTCCGGGTGCCGTACGGGATGCGCGCGGACCCCGAACACCTTGGCCAGCAGATCGGGTTGGAGGACCTCGTGCGGTGCGCCGGAGGCGAGGATCCAGCCGTCCGCGATCACGTACAGCAGGTCGCAGTGAGCGGCGGCGAGGTTGAGGTCGTGCAGGGCCGCCAACACGGTCAGGCCGCTGTCGCGGACCAGCGACAGCACGTCCAACTGGTGGGCGATGTCGAGGTGGTTGGTGGGTTCGTCGAGGACGAGGACACGGGGCCGTTGAGCGAGGGCGCGGGCGATCAGGACGCGTTGCTTCTCGCCGCCGGACAGGGCGAGGAAGCCGCGGTCGGCGAGGTGGGTGACACCGGTGCGTTCCATGGCTCCGGCGCAGATCTCCCGGTCCGAGGCGGCGGTTCGGTCCCGGTGGGGCAGTCGTCCCATGGCGACCACTTCGGCGACGGTGAAGTCGAACTCGGCCGACGACTCCTGCGGCAGCGCGGCCAACTTCCGGGCGGCGGCGCGTGGTTCCATGGCGTGCACGTCGTCGCCGTCGAGCCGGACCACGCCGTCGGCCGGTCGCAGCGCCCGGTACACGCACCTCAACAGGGTTGATTTTCCGCTGCCGTTGGGGCCGACGAGCCCGACGAAGGCCCCGCTGTCCACGACCAGCCGGATGTCCTCCACCAGGCGCACCGCGCCCGCGTCGACCGACAGCCCCTCGATGTCGAGCCTCATCAACGCCCCCCGAACGCATAGCCGCCGCGCCGCATCAGCAGCAGGAACGCGGGCACTCCCACGACCGCGGTGATCACGCCGACCGGCAGTTCGGTGGGCGCGAGCAGCAGCCGGGACAGGACGTCCGCCCACACCAGGAGCACCGCTCCGGCGAGCGGGGCGACCGCGAGGACCTTGCGATGATCGGCGCCGACGAGCATCCGTACGAGGTGCGGCACCATCAGTCCGACGAAGCCGATGGCTCCGCTGACCGCGACCACGGTCCCGGTCACGGCGGCGGTCACGAGGAACAACTCCCGGCGCAGCCGGGCGGGTTGGACGCCGAGCGCGGCGGAGGTCTCGTCCCCCATCGCGAGCGCGTTGAGCGACTCCGCCCGGCATCGCAGCCACGTCCAGCCTGCCGCCACGGTGACGGCGGCCAAGGGCACCTGCGCCCAGGTCGCCCCGCCGAGGCTCCCCAGCAGCCACATCATCGCCGAGCGGGCCGCCTCGCCCCGGGCCGCGCCGAACACCATCACGGTGGTGACGGCCTCGAAGCCGTAGGCCAGCGCGGTTCCCGTCAGGATCAGCCGCAGCGGCGTGAGGCCGTGCGGCGAGCGGGCCACGGCGTAGACCAGGACCATGGCCGCGAGTGCCGAGGCGAACGCCGAGGCCGACAGCGCCCACACCCCCAACCCCGCGAAGGCGCCCAGCAGGATGACGGCGTTGGCGCCGACCGCCGCGCCCGAGGAGATGCCGAGCACGAACGGATCGGCGAGCGCGTTGCGGACCATGGCCTGTACGGCCACGCCGACGGCGGAGAGTCCGGCCCCGACGACGGCCGCGAGGACGACCCGGGGCAGCCGGATCTCCCAGACGATGGTGTAGGCGGCGGCGTCGGAGGCGTGCACGGTGCCGCCGGTGGCCCCGGCCCACAGGAACCGGAACATGTCCGCCGTGCCGATCCCGGCCGCGCCGAGACCGACGCCGCACACGAGGGAGACGCAGAGCAGGAGCAACAGCCCGAGCAGCAGGAGGGGTTGGGGTATTCGGCGGCGGTCACGCCTTGGACTCTGGCCACGGCCGGAGCCGGTTGTCGGACGTCTGAGCACGGTCGGCGGTCCTTCACCTGGGGCCGCCTGGTGAGCCTCGATCGAGGAGACGGCCCGGACGACCGTGCCCGGCCGCTCGGTCCCCTCTCGCAGTCCACGGCGAGCAGTCAACGGGTCGCACCACCCACGGGCGATCGGACTCGCGCGACGACCGGGGGCCGCCGCGCACACCGTTGCGGGTCAGCGCCGGATTCTCACCGGACTTCCCCCGCGGGAGGCTCGGGGAGCGTAACAAACGACGCGGAGCGGTCCGACGGCGCCCGAACCACACCATCTCAAGGGCAGCGACCGTGTTGCAGAGCGTGCCCCGGGTGATCGCCGCGGCGTGGTTGTCGCTGCGCGTGCGGAATTGGGTGAGCATCTGGTGCGGATGCGAGGGCTGTTCGAGCAGGAGTGGCCGAAGCAGGCCGGCTCGCCTCGCAGGGCCAAGAACGCCCGGGCCGAGAAGGGACCGACGAATGGAGCAGTCGCACCCGCCCGCCGAAAACGGCGAAGTCCCTTTGTCCGGAGGCCGTATCACCCCCGGCGTCGTACGTATCGGTGACACGGTCCGCCGCCCCACCACGCCAGCCTCGCCCTTCGTCGCGCGGCTCCTCGGCCACCTCGAACAGCACGGGTTCACCGGAGCTCCACGTCACCTCGGCCTCGACGAAGCCGGACGTGACACGTTCAGCTACCTGCCCGGCCATGTGCCTCCGCGCTTCCAGCACTGGACCGACGCCCAAGTCACCGCGGCCGGAGTCCTACTCCGTGCCCTGCACGACGCCACGCGTGGCAGCGCGCTCGCCGAGCCGTGCGTCGTCGTGTGCCATCACGACCCTGGGCCGAACAACACCGTGTTCCGTGACGGGCTGCCGTTCGCCCTCATCGACTTCGACACCGCCGCTCCCGGGGACCCACTCGAAGACGTCGGCTACGCGGCATGGACCTGGTGCGTCTCCTCGCGCCCCAGCGCTCCGCCGGCAGAAGTACAGGCGGCCCAGGTGCGGGTCCTCGCCGATGCCTACGGGCTCGACGCGTCCGCCCGTGGCAAGCTCGTCGATGCGATGCTCAACCGGCAGACGCTGAACGCGAGTTGGTGGCGAGCACGGCTCAGCGGACCCGAACGCCGTGCAGCTGAGGACGAGTTGATCAACGCACGCGTCGCGTGGTCCGAGCGGGAGTACGCCCACACCTCCACTCATCGCCCGACGTTCGAGAGGGCGCTGCGGAGCACATCGACCGCATCACCGACGGCCAGGACCTCGCCATCCGCCTGATCACCGATGCCCTTTCCGTCACGGACGAGGAAGGACGTGCCGCGCCCGTCGTGCTCAACTCGGGCCGTCGGCCCCCGACATGGCATGGGCCAGACCCCGATCCGGCTCCGGACAGGTCGCGCGCAGGGCGTCCAGCTTCTCCGCGTCCGTCGTCCCTGCCACCGCCGTGTACGTGACGATCCTCAGGTCGGTGCCGGCCGCCATCACGACGTCCAGGTCCAGGTCGATGTTCCCGACCCGGGGGTGCTCGACGGTCTTGCGGTCGCCGACGTTGGTGCGGGCGGTGCCGCTGGACCAGAGGCGGGCGAAGCGCGGGCTGTCGTGCAGCATGCGGTCGACGAAGGCGGCGAGCCGCGCGTCGTGGGGATGGGCGGCCGCCGTCATCCGCAGGTCGGCGACGAGGTCCTCCTCCTCGACCTCCTCACCCGCCCAGGACCGTACCGGCCAGGCCGCGATCGGTTCCCGCCGTCGTCCACCGCTGGACCGGAACATGCCGGCCACGAGGTTGCCCTGACCCCAGCCGTACGTACGCGGGTCACCGACCGCCTCGGACCACATCGCGTTCCAGCTCACGAGGGTCCAGTCCGCGGCGAACACCGCGGTGGGGTTGCCCGCCAGCTGGCCCACCAGCCGGTGCACCCTCGCGGGGACGTGCCGGGACACGTTCCCTGCCGAGGGTGGTGCGAGGTGGGCGCAGCGGAACAGGTGGTCGCGCTCGGACGGTTCGAGGCGTAGCGCTCTTGCCAGTGCGGTGACGACCTGGGCCGAGGGGTTGCGGGCGCGGCCCTGTTCCAGCCGGACCACGTAGTCGACCGACAGTCCGGCCAGCCGGGCCAGTTCCTCCCGGCGCAGCCCGGGGATGCGCCGGTCCCCGGCCGCCTCCAGCCCGCTGTCCTGCGGTGACACCCGCTCGCGCCACCCCCGCAGAGCTATGCCGAAGTGGTTCGTCGTAGCCATGCACCACATTGTCGTCCAACTGACGTGCGGCACACGGACGTTCAACGGCCGTACGGCGGAGTCTTTACTCGCCGGGCTCGTCGGCGGCGTCGTCGGCGCCCTCGGCCCACCGGGCCCGGATGAACGCTCCGGCGGCGTCCAGCGCGGCGGCGCCCTCGTCGAGCAGCGCGGCGAACGCCTGGAAGACGTGCGGGACTTGGGGCCAGACCTGGAGTTCGACGTGGACGTCGTGCTCGGCGGCGCGCGCGGCCAGTCGTACGGCGTCGTCCAGGAGGATCTCGTACGAGCCGACCTGGATGAACAGGGGTGCCAGGCCGGTCAGGTCGGCGAAGACGGGACTGGCGTGCGGGGTGGTCGGGTCCGTGTCGCGGAGGTAGTCGCGGGCGCGGATGCGCAGGCCTTCCGGGGTCAGTGAGGCGTCGACCGCCGCCTTGCCCACCGCGCTGTCGCCGGACACGGTCAGGTCGGTCCACGGGGAGAACACCGCGGCCGAGGCGGGCTGGGGCAGGCCCGCGTCCTTGGCGGCGACCAGCGTCGCGGCGACGAGACCGCCGCCCGCGGACTCCCCGACGAAGGCGATGGCCGTACTGGGAGTTCCGTCGTCGAGCAGGGCCCGGTACACGGCCAGGGCGTCGTCGACCGCCGCGGGGAACGGGTGCTCGGGTGCCAGCCGGTAGTCGACGCAGACGGCGCGCGCACCGGTGCGCCGGGAGACCTCGGCGGCCAGACCCGCGGCGTCGGCCGCCGAGCCGATGACGTACGCGCCGCCGTGCAGGTACAGAAGGACGGTCGCCGGGTCGTTCGCCGGTGTCTCGACGGTGACGACCGGTACGCCGCCCAGTTCGCCCTCCGTCGTCCTGACGTCGGGCGGCAACGGGATGGACGTCATCATGTCGTGGAAGAGGGCGCGCTGTTGGGGGACGTCCCCGCCGAGGTCGAGCGGGCCGTGCCGCAGCATCTCGTCGAGGGCCTGGCGCTGTTGCCGGGACATGGCTGTGCCTTTCGTGGTTCCGGTCGGTGCGGTGGTGCTCGGGAGGGATGGGTCAGCGCGGCGGGCCGACGATGATCTGGCCGTACATGTCGGCGGCCTCGGCCATGATGTCCCGGGAGATCTCGAAGCCCTCGGGACGCGGGGTCGTGAGGTCACGTCCCGCGTGCCGGAACATGCCCTCGATGCCGCCGGGTGTGCAGATCATCAGCAGGTCGGCCGTGTCGGACGTGATCCGGTAACCGTGCGGCACGTTCCGCGGCAGGAAGACGATGCCGCCCTCCGACAGCTCCATCTCCTCGTCGTCGCACCACAGCAGCGCACTCCCCTTGATGAGCATGAAGACCTCGTCCTCACGGGTGTGCTTGTGGTACGGCGGCGCCTCGCCCTTGGCGACGGAGAACCGCCCCACGGTCAACTGTCCGCCGGTGGCCGCGGCGTCGAGGAGTACGGCGAACTCACCGCCGTCGAGCCATTCCAGTTTCTGCTGCTGCTCGGGCTGTGCGAGGTAGGCCATGGTCATGCGGCGGTCCGTTCTGCGCGATCAGCTGTCTGAGGTGTCTCCGGTCGGGGC
Organism: Streptomyces sp. NBC_01261; assembly: GCF_036226385.1. Taxonomy (NCBI): domain Bacteria; kingdom Bacillati; phylum Actinomycetota; class Actinomycetes; order Kitasatosporales; family Streptomycetaceae; genus Streptomyces; species Streptomyces sp. NBC_01261. The sequence goes on along the minus strand of NZ_CP108463.1, from coordinate 10,743,065 downwards.
CATGCCCTGTCCGTCCGATGATCCGCTTCCGCACGCGCCCGCCGCCAGCCGTACGGGTAGCACCAGCAGTACCACTCCCCCGGCCGGGCCCTCGGTACCAGGCGCGTCCGAGGCGCCCGTCGGCTTGTGGCATTCTCTGCTGCCATGGATGTCTCGACTGATCAAGAACTGCCGTCCGAGGACCGGGACATGGAGGCCCGGGCGGTCTCCGGCGAGCGGCTCACGTTCTTCGGGGACGCGGTGGTCGCCATCGCGCTCACGCTGCTGGCGCTGGAACTGCCGGTGCCGGAGGGGTCGACCAACTCCGAGGTGTGGCACTCGGCCACGTCACACCGTGAGAGCTATCTGGCGTTCATGATCAGCTTCGTGGTGATCGCCGCGCACTGGCGCTCCCACCACCGGGTCTTCCGCTACGTCACGGCGACCAACACCCGGTTGACGTCCCTCACCATGTACTGGCTGCTGACGCTGGTGATCACCCCGTTCGCGACCGACGTGATCGGCGGCCACGGAGCGTTCCAGGCGCGGTTCATCTTCTACGCCGTCGTGCAGTTCCTGGCCTGTCTCCTGTTCATCCTGATGGTCCGCGAGGTCCCCCGCGACAGCCTCCAGCGCCCCGGCACGCCGCCCGAGCTCTTCGCCCGGGCCATCCGCCGCCTCGGCATGGTGGCACTGGGCTTCCTGATCTCGATCCCGGTCTCGCTCTTCACGCACTGGGCCTACCTCTGCTGGATCGTGGTGCCGGTAGCCGACTCGGTCGCCGACGCTCGCAGGGGTCGTACCGGGCAGCAGCGCTCGGAGGACTGAGCCGGGGGCCCGCCGACGACCACGACGTCAGTGGTCGGGGGACAGATCGCCGCCGGGCTCCTACGACACCGGCTTTCCGGTATCGCTGTCCGCGCTGTCCAACCGCGCGGACAAGAACTCCCCCGCCCGGTCCAGCGCTACGGCCGCCTCGTCGAGGAGCGGCTGATAGGCCTGGAAGACGTGCGGGGCCCGAGGCGTGACCTCCAGCGTGACCTCGACGTCCGCTGCGGCCGCCTGCTGGGCGAGGCGTACGGCGTCGTCGAGAAGAACCTCGTGGCTGCCGACCTGGACGATCAGGGGCGGCAGCCCGGACAGGTCCGCGAAGACGGGGCTGATCAGGCCGAGAGCGGCGTCCTGTCCCGCCGTGTAGTCGGTGACCCGGGGTTCGAGGAGTTCCCGGCTGAGCAGCGGATCGGCCTCGCGCTTGGTGTCGATGCTCGCCCCGGCCAGGGTGAGGTCGACGTACGGCGACATGACGTAGGCCGCGGCGGGCAGGGGCAGTCCGCGGTCGCGGGCGTTGACCAGGGTCGCGACGACGAGCCCCCCGCCCGCGGACTCCCCGGCGAGGACGATGTCCGAGGGGGCGATGCCGTCCTTCAGGAGGGCTTCGTAGGTCGCGAGCGCGTCGTCCACCGCCGCCGGGTACGGGTGCTCGGGGGCGAGCCGGTAGTCGACGGAGTAGACCTTGGCGCTGATCCGGCGCCCGATCTGCGAGGCCAGACCGGCCGCGCTCGCCGCGTCGCCCAGAACGTAGACGCCGCCGTGGAAGTACAGGACGACGTGCCGGGGTTCGACTCCGTCGACCGTGATCGCGGCGACGGGGACACCGCCGAGCGTGGTCGACGTCATGGTCACGTCGGGGGGCAGCGGCTGCGCCGACGTCAACTCATGGAGCAGGCGCCGCTGTTCGCTGACGTCACTGCCGACGGGTAGGGCCGACCGACGCAGGATCGCGTCGAGAGTGTCCTGCTGCTCGGTACTCACGGAACCTTCTCCCTTGCATATGGGGTGGCTCGGCCGCACGATCGGCCGGACCGAGAGGTCGTGCGGGAGCCGGGGCCCGACTCTGCGTACTTCGAGGAGGTCGAGGCCGAGTGCCTCGACCTCGGCGAGGACGCCGTAGAGCGCCGAGGCGTCCGGCAGCAGCCCGGTGAGCACGGTTTCGGTGCCCTGCTGCTCGGGCGCGAACTCCGGGAACGCCGTCAGCAGGGTGGGGCCGAGGTGGCCGCAGACCCGGATCTGGTACAGGAGGGGGTCATCACCCATGGCCCCATGGTCGGGGCCGGCCGGGTGACTCCGCGTCGCCTGAATCCGGTGAGCGTACGGTTCTCAGCCGCGACCGTTCGACAGCAGCCGCAGCTCACGGCCGCGCTGCACGGCCGAGGACCGGTCGCCGGCGCCGAGCTTCGCGTAGATCCGCCGAATGTGGGTGTTGACGGTGTTGAGCGACACCGACAGTTCGCCGGCGATCTCGGGGCGGGTGAGGTTCGTCGGCAGGTACCGCAGGACGCGCAGTTCGCTCGGGCTGAGGTTCTCGGCGGGTACCGAAGGCGGCCGGTCCGGCCCCCCGGTGGCGGTGCCGCGCACAACGTCCAGGATGTCGGAGACCAGCGCCGCGTGCGACGTCCGCTGCGGCAGCGACTCCAGCAACTCCCAGGCACCGGTCATCACGAACGGCAGGATCATCCGGTCCGCCTCGGCGAGGTTCAGCGCCTGTTCTACGGCCGCTCCCGCCGCGCGCTCGTCGCCGAGGTCGCGGCAGGCGAGCGCGTCCAGGAGGTGGGCCTCGATCGGGGTGAGGAAGGAGTTGACGGGGGCGGTGCCGTCGAGGACCGGCCGGAGTTCGCGGCGGGCACCTGCGGGGTCCTGCTCGGCGAGGCGGATCACCGCGGCCGCGGCCCGGATCTCACCGGCGGCGGCCCGCCGTTCGCCGAGGGCGGCGAGGGTGGTCCGCGCCTGGTCGACCATGCCGAGGCGGGCCTGGGTGGCCACCGTCCAGCCGGTCACACGGGACCAGAGCCCGTGCTCGCCCCTCATGTGCGACCGCACCTGCTCGGCGGCGCTCAACTCGGCCAGGGTCTCGTGGAGTTGACCGCGCGCCGCCGGAAGCATCGCGGAGACCAGGTGCACCAGCAGCCGGACCCCGGGCTCACCGTCGGACTGCGTGGCCCGCCGGGCGCGGTCCAGCCACTGTTGCCCCAGGTCGAACTCGCCCGTGCAGATCAACGTCCCGGCGAAGGACACCTGCGCGGGCACGATCACCGGCTCGGCGCCCCAGCCGTACCGGTCGGCGAGCGCCAGGGCCTCCTCGCAGCGGCGCCGGACCAGGGTGAAGGAACGGTTGCCGGAGGCGAACCCGAGGTGGGCGAGGCAGGCGACCTCCAGGTACGGGCGGCCGATGTCGTGGGCGAGTGCGGCACCCTCCTGAAGGTGCCGTTCGCTGTCGTCGAGCCGTAGCGACCAGGCCTCGGTGACGCCCAGGTTCAGCAGGGCGAGCGCCCGCAGGTCACCCGCGAGCGCGACCTCGGTGGTGGACTGGCCGGTGGTGGGGGACGGCAGTGCGTCGGCCTGCTCGAACACGGCGTCGAAGTGCCCGCGCAGCCGGGCCAGCAGCAGGTCCAGCGACGCGATCGCCATCCGCAGTCGAGGCCGGCGGTCGGGTGCGGTCGTGTCGGCGTACGACCGCGCGATGTCGAGGTGTGCCTGGGCCTCGTCCAGGCGGTGCTGGTGCAGATCGGCGTTGGCGTGCACGAGGGCCAGCTCCGGGCGCTCCTCACCGGTGCGGACCGGGAAGGCGTGCAGCAGCGCGACCACGGTTCCGGCCTGTCCGTCCAGGGTGAGACTGACGGTGTGATCGGCGAGCAGGTGCGCCGCCTCGGCCCAGTCGCCGACGGCCTGCAGATGCCGGACGGCGTCGGCGGCCTGGGCGTGTTCGGCGAACCAGCGCGCGGCCAGCCGGTGCAGTTCCGGGATGTTCCCGGGGAGCGTGCGGCGCAGTTCCAGCCGGAGCAGATCGCCGAACATGTGGTGGTAGCGGAACCAGGTCCGGCCGGGATCGAGCGCCACGACGAACGCGTTGGCGTCCTCCAGGTCCAGCAGGATGCGCTCCGACCCGGTCGCGCCCGTGAGCAGATCGGCCAGCTCGCCGTTGACCCGGTCGAGCAGCGAGGTACACAGCAACAGCCGCTGTACGTGCGGTGGTTGGCGCTCCAGCATCTCGGCCAGCAGGTACTCGGCGACCGTACGGTGGCTGCCGGAGAACTCGGCGACGAACCGCTCGGGGTCCGGGTGCCCGGCCAGGGACAGCACGGCGAGCCTCAGTCCGGCCGCCCAGCCCTCGGTGCGCTGGTGCAGCCTGTCGGCCACGGGGTCGGGCAGCACGATCTTGGTGGCGGCCAGGAGTTCGCGGGTCTCGGCCTCGGTGAAGCGGAGCTGCGCGGCGCGGATCTCGGCGAGTTCACCGGCCAGCCGCAGCTTGTGCAGGCGCAGCGAGGGGTCACGGCGGGTGGCCACGATCGCGTGGGCACCCTGCGGAAGGCCGGTCAGTAGTGTCCCCAACTGCTCGACGGCCGCGGCGGATCCGAGCTCGTGCAGGTCGTCGATGACGAGGACGAAAGGCTTCCGGGACGCCGTGATCTCGGACAGCACCTTGTCCATGACGGCACCGCCGTCGGAACCGGGAGTCACGGCCGACGGCTCGCCCACATCGTCGGTACCGGCCGCGGCGCGGACCGCGTCCAGCAGAGCGAGCCAGAACAACTGCCCGTCCCGCTGGCCCGGCCGTACGGACACGAACGCGATGCGGCGGTCCTGGTCCGGCCGGTCGGCCCACGTGCGCAGCAGCGACGTCTTCCCGCTGCCGGCGGGCGCCGAGACCAGCGTCACCTGCTTCTCGGCCGCACGGTCCAGGGCGGCGACCAGGTCGCGGCGGTCGATGAGTCCGGGTCGGCCCCGGCCCGCCGAGCGGCCCGAACCCGCTGCGGCCCGCGGGTCGGGGGTCATGCGATGTCCTTCAGCCACGCGGTCAGCGTAGTCGGTGCGCTGCACGGCATCCCGGCGGCGAACTGACGCCTGTACGCCGGTGATCCTGGGCATGAGGCGAGGGCCGTATCGAGGTGGTCCGTCGTGTGAAGGGGCGGCGTGCGAAGGTGGCGGCACTCAAACGCGTTCGCATAGCCTCGCGGACATGTCAGATGTGTTTGCGGGCGTCCGTCTGCTCGGCCCGCCGGAGACCGACGGCGAGTACATCGCGCTGAGCGAGCACGAACTGGTGCACCTGCACGAGTACACGCGGATCTACGCCGTGCCCGGCCTGTACGAGCATGTCGTCCAGGAACTGCTGGAGTGCACATCACCCCAGGTCGCGGCAGCGGGCTTCCTGCGCGCGGCCGAGCGCCTCGGGTTGGAGCCCGGCTCACTGACGGTCCTCGACGTCGGCTCCGGCACGGGGCTGGTCGGCCAACTCGTGCGGGACGGGGGCGTAGCTCAGGTCGTCGGGGTCGACGCGCTGCCGGCCGCGCGCGAGGCGAGTCTGCGCGACCGGCCGGGTGTCTACGCCGACTACGTGGTCGGCGACTTCCTACGCCCCGAACCACTCCGCGAGGCTCTACGCCCGTACGCGCCAGGGGGGTTGGTGTCGGCAGGGGCGTTCGGCGGCACGCACGCCACTCCACCGGCGCTTGAGAACGCGCTCGGGCTCCTGCCGCCCGGCGCCCCTGTCGTCTTCACGATCGACGAGCGGTGGATGGACGCGTCGGATCCGAACGGCTTCGGTGCCGCGGTCGAGCGACTGGTGGCCGACGGACGTCTCACGGTGCTGGAACGAACCCGGTTCCAGCACCGCGTGACGACGACCGGCGAGCCGATCTTCTACCAGCTCGTCGTGGGCGCGACCGGATGAACCGGGTGAGGTGAACGGCCTTACCGCACCGGCGAGTTGTCGGTCACCAGACCTTCATGCCGCCGTCGACGACGAGGTCGACACCGGTCACGTAGGCGCTCTCGTCGGACGCGAGGAACAGTGCCGCGTTCGCCACGTCCTCGGGTCGGCCCACTCGGCCCAGGAGGGTCCGGCCGAGCATCTGGCGGGAGAAGTCGTCGTTCTCCAACTGCTCGCGGGTGGCCTGGCTTTCGATCAGGCCGGGCGAGACGGAGTTCACGCGGATGCCGAACTCGCCTCCCTCCATGGCCAGTTGACGGGTCATGCCGATGATCGCGGCCTTGTTCGTCGTATGGGACAGGGACGGGAAGCCCTTGAAGCCGAGGGAGCCGTTCAGGGAGGCCATGTTCACCACCACGCCCTGGCTGGCCTTCAGTTGGGGCCATGCGGCCCGGGTGAGGTAGAAGACGAGGTCGACCTCTTCGCGGCGCGCGCCGTCCCAGTCCTTGTCGGTGACGTCTTCGAGCCAGTCGAAGTGGGCCCTGGCGGCGAGGTTGAACAGGACGTCGATCCGGCCGAACCGCTCCACCGCGAAGTCGACGAGCCTGGCGGCTTCGGCGGGATCATCGAGACGGCACGGCTGCAACGACACCATCGCACCGCCCTCCGCGCGCACCGACGCGACGGTCTCCTCCGCCGCCTCGACCGTCACGTCGCACCCGACGACCCGGGCACCTTCCCGGGCGAACGCCAGGGCGGTGGCACGCCCCATGCTCCCGCCCGTGCCGGTGACGACGCAGACTTTTCCGGCCAGTCGGCCCGGCATCTCAGTGTCCCTTCCCGTGTGTTGGGGCGTGATCAGGCATGGACCTGCGAGCCCAGACCGAGGTCGAGACGGAGCGATTCGAGGATGATGAACGTCGTGCTGGCCGTGTAGACGTCGGCGGCGGCGAGGACACCGGTGTACTTCTTGATGACCGGGTCGGCGGCGTAGGCGACTTGGGCGGCCTGGTACTCCTTGACCGCGGCCCAGGAGTTGTCGCCGTACTTCGCGAAGTACGGCGTGGGGTCGACCGCCGTCAGCGCCTTCTTGACGTTGTCGACGATGTCGTTCACGTACCGCTGGTAGACGACCATGTCCTGACGGGTGCCGAGCCGCCCCATGTGGCCGCCGATGTAGTGCTTCCACGGATATGTCATCGCCTTGGCCGGCGCGGCTAGGGAGGCGGGGACGTCCTCGTTCAGGTTGAAGCTGTCGAAGGGGACCCAGCCGGGCAGGTTGACGTCGACCAGCATGAGCGTGTCGTGGTCCGGCAGGTGGATGTAGATGTTGTCGGGCGAGTGGTTGGTGCCGTGCCAGGCGAGGTTGATGCGCTCGCCGCCCACGCGCAGCGAGTAGCGGTTCTCGAACGTCACGTCGGGCAGCGGGCGCGTCGGGTCGTTGTCGCGGGCCAGCAGCCGCTTGTTCTCGGCGTGCCCGATCCGCACGACATGCCGGCCGAACAACGACGATGCCCCGAGGTGGTCGGCGTGGTGGTGGGAGTAGACGATGTGGGTCACCCTGTTCGAGACGCCGTTGGCCGCCGCGAGCTCGTCGATCGCCCGCTGGAGGTTGTGCCCGATGGTGGGAGGCGCGTCGAACAGCACGACACCCTCGCGAGTCGTCAGGAACGCCGCCTGGTACGTGCCGTCGGTCACCCAGTACAGGTTCCGCTCGACCCGACCGACGTAGTAGCCCTGCGAGTTGACGGCGGGGCCGAGTGCGGACGGCGGTATCGGTGCGTAGTCGGGCAGCGTGGGAGTGGCGGCGGACGCCTGGCCGGCGAACGCGCCGTCGGCGAGCGCGGCGACCGTGGGCACGGCCGCCAGGACCGCGCTGCGGGCGAGGAACGATCGGCGGTTCGTCGAGGACATGGTGATTCCCTTCGGGTGGGGTGACGTGTCTGGGGGTGGGACGTGTATTGAGATGGCGGTGTGGGGCGTTCGGGGGGGGGAGGGACCTGTCCGGACTACGCGCCGTAGGCCGGCACGATCGCTCCGCCGATGTCCGTCACGAGGCCGTCGACGAGGAAGGCGATGATGTTCGCGATCGCCTCCGGCGGGACGGCGTGGGCCAGCGCCTCCGGAGCGAGCACCGCTCGGTTCCTGGCCGTGTCGAGGAGTTGCGGCGCCACGGCGTTCACGCGGATACCGTCCGGGCGCAGCTCCAGGTCGAGGATGCGGACGAGGTGGTTGAGCGCCGCCTTGCCGAGGCTGTAGGCGGCCATGCCGGCGGTCGGCTCGCTCGCCGGCCGGGCGGACACGTGCACGATGGCGCCCCCGCCGCGTCGGCGCATGTACGGCGCCACGGCCTGGCTCAGCCACAGCGCGGCGCCGAGGTTGACGTCCAGCATGACCCGCAGGTCCTCGGGAGTCGCGGCGAGTGCCTCTCCCGGGCGGAAGGCGCCGAGGGTGTTCACCAGTACCTCGGGGGGTCCGGACTCGGTGGCGATCCGGTCGACGACGTTCCTGGCCACGACCGGGTCGGTCGCGTCGCCCACCACGCGGTGGATGCCGTCGGGCAGTTGGTCCAGCGCCTTCTCCGTACGGTCGACCGCCGTCACGCTGAACCCGGCGTTCGCGAGGACCAGCGCCGTGGCAGAACCCAGGCCACCGCCCGCACCGATCACCACCGCCACTTGCTCACTCATGAGACCGCCTCCTTGCCGGGCGTTGCCGAAGTCCCTGCACCCCAGGTTTGTCGTAGGGCAGGTGAGCGGTCCTCACCGGATTCCGGTGATCTGTTGGAGACAGGCGGGGCACGTCGACGGAGGCGCGCGGAGAGGAGGGGGCGACGACGGCCGCGGAGAGCGGCAACGCCTCAGTCAGGCAACGGCAGTTCAGAACGCGCGCTCGTTCACTTCATACTCGGCTCGGGCCACCCCCGCGTGGCCGCCAGCAACGTCCTCGCCCCCTCCAGGCACTTCGCCGGATCCACCGGCGCCGCCTGCAACCCCGGCAGCAGCATCATCCACAGGTCGCTCACCGCGTCCTCGATGTTGCGGCGGTCGTCCAGTGCGTCGGAGACGGTGTGCACCCCGAAGAAGCTGGAGACGAGGACGCGTGCGGCGCGCTCGGCATCGACGCCGGGGGCGAGTTCACCCGCTTCCGCGGCGGCGGTGAGCATGTGGGCGGCGGCGTCGATCCACCCCACGAAGGGCCGGGGCAGGGAGACGGGGATGGTTCTGCGCTCGCTCCAGAGTCTGTTGCCGGCGCGGACGATCACGTTGTCACGGAATTCCCGGGCCACGGCGAGGCTCAGACCCACCAACCGGTCGAGAACGGGACCCTCCTCATTTTCCCAACGCTCCACATACCGCGGCCATTCGGCGAAATGGACTTCCAGGACACCCCGGGCCAGCCCTTCCTTGCTGCCGAAATGGAAATAGATCGCCCCGCTGGTGTACCCGCTCGTACGCACCACGTCGCTGATGCTCGTACCGACGTACCCATGCTGTTCGAACAGCACCGCGGCCGTCGCCAGAACAGCCCGTCGGGTGGCTTCCGCACGTTCCTGCATATTCTCGGTCGTCCCTGTCCTGCGTGCCGGATCGTCTTTTCCGGTGAATCTAGCCGACAGGCAGCCGTTTCCCGCACCGATGCCAGGGAACCATAGCTTCTATTATTTTATGACTGAATCACCTTTTCTCGCACCTCCCGAAGCCGACCCGGAAGAGCTGACGCTGAGCTGGGACAGTTGCGTGTCCAGGACTCTCGTACACCGGAACGCGGTCGCCGAAGTCCTGCTCACCGATGCCCGAGCGCTGCCCGACGGCCGTTTCCTCCTCGCGGCGCAGTGGCCACGCTCGTATGCCACGTCCGCTACGTCGGATATCGGCTCCGGTTCCGGTATCGGTTCTGGATCTGGCGACCGGCACGATCCGATGCTCGCCGCCGAGACCATCCGTCAGGTCGGCCTGTACATCTGTCAGCGCTTCCTCGGCGCACCGAGCACGAGCAAGCCCATCATCAGAAGCGTCGGCTTCCGGCTCGACAACAGCGCGGAGCCGGTGGTCGGTTACGGCGCCACGGACGTACTGTGCCGGGCCGAGGTGCACGACGTACGCAATATCGACGACGTTCCCTGGCCGGTCGCACTGAACGTACGGATCCAATTCTCCGCCGCCGGGCGGGAGTTCGGCTCGGCCTTCGGACGCGTCCGCGTCCTGTCGGAGGAGGAGTACGAGGCATTCCGCGGCCCGAACGCCGCCGCCGACCCCGTACCGGACAACGCGCACGCGCGCCCGTCACCCGCCGAGGTGTCGGTCCCCTCCCCCGGCGATGTGATGCTGGTCCGCGCGCCCGCCGGAACCGTGTTGGTGGCACCGGCCGACCTGCGCCACCCCCGCTTCTTCGACCACCCCAGCGACCACGTACCCGGCATGGTCCTCCTGGAGGCGGCCCGCCAGGCGGCCTGCCTGGCTGGAGCTTCGCCAGGCCGCCTGAACGGCTGCCACATGCAAGCCCTGCGCTTCACCGAGTGGAACGCACCCGTCCAGGTCGAATGCGGGCCGGCCGAGGACGGCTGGGCCTTCCAGATCACTCAGAACGGCGATACGACCGCCTCCGGCACCCTGTCGTTCGCGACGAAGGGGTAACTCACCCTCAGGGTCGCGACTTGACGTCCCCTCCACTCAACTGACCCACATTTCCTCACCCGTTGTCGACCTCCGATGGACGCCTGTTCGCTCGAAGGACGGGCGCCCATCGCAAAACCCAGCAGGCACCGCCAGGCACCGAAATACCCAAGTGCCCACTACCCACCGGAACTTCCGGTCGAACGGTACCGGGCGCCTCTTCCTACGCCGGCTTCAGCTCTTCGAGGCGGAACTGAACCTGCCCTCGGGAATAGGCCAGGGCAGGCATTGGGCCGATCCGGGCACACTCGAAGTCGATTCCGCCGCCTACGCGGAGTTCGTACACGCCCTGGTCGCCTGGCACTGCCGGACAGGGCACTCCGTTATCTTCGCGCTCTCCGAGGGCGGAACCGAGGTGGAGATCCCCGAACCGGAAGCCGACCACGTCGGTGGTCGAGTCCAGCGCGACGTACAGGTCCCCGGCAACCCCCGGACCACGTCAGCCACCGTCGTCGTCACGGGGCTGGACACCCTGGCACGGGAGATGGATCGCTCGATGGCCCGTTGAATCTCACGCCCTTCCCCGATCGCGGCGCCCGACTGCCGAAGGCCCACCTCCATCTTCATCTCGAAGGCGCCATGCGCCCCGCCACCCTCGCGGAACTGACGGGCGAGCACGGCGAACAACCGCCGGGCTCCGGCGGCTTCACGTCGTTCGAGGACTTCATGTCCATGGATCAAGTCGCTGCCAGGCTGGTGCGCGAGGGCCCCCGGGAGAACCTTCTGCGACTGGTGCGCGAAGTGGTCGAGGATGCCGCGGCAGACGGAGCGGTATGGATCGAGCCGCACGTGAACCCCCTGACCTACGAGGACGATCCGGGCGCGGCGTGGTCAAGGGTGCCGAACAGCCGGGCCAGGTTGAACGGGGGGTGGAAGGTCGTGGAGACCGTGGCGATCAGGCCGATCCGCGAGGTCACCTGGCTCAGGGCGGACACGAAGACCAGCGGCTCCTGCGAGCCGATCGCCCCTGGGCGTCGAAGCTGAGCAGATCCGCGGTGAACAGTGCGTCGATCCTCGCCGCCTCGGCGAGCTTCGCGACCCGGACAGCGGTGTCCAGCGTGGACCGGGTGGGGTCGACGGCCAGGTCGTAGGTCTCCGAGGTGCCGCCGGCTCCGGTGACGGTTTTCAGCGTTCGGGGCTGTTTCGCGCTCATGACTCGTCCGTTCTCGTCTCACCGGTGCCGGTGTCGTCGCGGCCGGTGGCGTGGTGGGGTGACGGAGTTCCCCGGGTACGGGCCGACGCCCGGACACGCGAGGTCGAAACCGGTCAGGCGCGAGAGAGGCGCGGGCCTGCCGGGAGAGAGCCGGAGGGACCGGTCAGCGACAGAGCGCGGTGTGGGTCCGGCACAGGTCGACGTGCCGGCGCTTCGTGCGGACCGGGAGCAGAGCCGCGGTGCGGACCGGACCGAGGGGTGATGTCCTCACGATGACTCCCCTCCGTCCTGACGTCGGCAACCTGCGGCGCCTCGGCGCAGGGGCACTCCGGGCTCGCGTCCGGCGCCCGCCGGGCACGCGCATGATCTCCCGGCGCCGCCCGGCGCCGCAAGCCCGCCTGTGTGCGGACCTTCGGCGGCGGCCGTGTCAGGAACCGGCGGGGGCATCGCTCATGGGGACGTCCAGGCCGATGAGTTGGCCGACCAGGACACCGAACCGTACGTCGAGCCGGTCGGCCAGGCGATCCCGTACCTCCGTCAACCCCCGGATGCGCGCGTCGAGTTCGGCCAGTCGCCGGAAGGCCACCTGAGGGACGACGCACGTCTCCGCGTACGGCCCCGTGTGGGCCGCCGGCACCTCCGGGCGGCCGGGCAGCGCGTCCAGGATGTCGATGAGGAGCCGCACGTCGCCGATGGTGAGGCCGGAGTCCAACAGCTCGCGGACGGCGTGGAGTCGGCGTACGTCCTCCTCCTCGTACTCCCGCTGTCCCGACGCCGTACGCCGAGCCGTGATCAGGCCGCGCTGCTCGTAGTAGCGCAGGGTTCGGGTGGTGACACCCACGGCCGCCGCCGCGTCGCCGATGCGCATTCCGTCCTCCGGAAGTCGGGTGGCCGACGACTACAACTCCACGACCACGCTGCCGATGTGGTGTCCTTCGAGCAGTTCCATCAGGGCCCGGGGTGCCTGGTCGATTCCGGACAGGCGGGTGTGCGGGACGGTGACCGAGCCCTCGCGGAGCCAACGGCCGAAGGTCTCCGGGTATTCCGTCAGCGCGTCCCGGTGGCGCGCGCCGCTGATGCCGCGGAGCTGGATCCCGCGCACGATCAGCGAGTACGTGTCGATCTCGACGGGCGCCGTGTTCTCGCCCGGGATCTGCGCGGAGAGCGCTCCGATCAGCCCCACTCGGGCACCGGGCCGGGCCAGGGCGAGCGCGGCCCGCAGTTGCTCACCGCCGACGTTGTCCACGACCGCGTCGATGCCGTCCGGGGCCGCCTTGCGCAGCTGTTCCTCGATGGGTTCGGCTCCGCGTAGCACGACCGCGTCGTAGCCCAGTGTCCCGACCAGGTAGTCGGCCTTGCGCTGTGAACTGGTGCTGCCGATGACCCGGGCGGCTCCGCGCAGCCGGGCGAACTGCCCGGCCAGGGTGCCGAGTCCGCCCGCCGCGCCGGAGACGAACACCGTGTCCCCCTCGCGTACTTCGGCGCCCCGGACGACGCCGATCCAGGCCGCCGGTCCCTGCGAGAGGTATGCCACGGGGTCCGGCAGAACCGTCAGGTCGACGGGTTGCACCGCGTCGGCGTCCACCACGGCGTACTCGCGGAACCCCGCCCAGTGCGACACCAGATCGCCGGGGCGCGGGGTCCCGCCCTCGGGGGCCGTGACCACCTCCCCGACGGCCGGGGCCGACAGCGGTCCGCCGACCTCGAACGACGGCAGGGGCAGCCCCGCCTGTTCCCCCATCAGCGTGCGCAGTGACGCGGCGACGCCCATCAGGCGGTTGCGGACCAGCAGTTGCCCGGGTCCCGGTTCCGGGACGGGGACCTCCGCCACGGTGAAGTGGCGCGATTCCAGGGCACCTTGGGGACGGGAGGCGAGTCGGACCTCGCGGTGCGTGGCGGGGATGTTCGACGGAGGCATCTACGGGCTCCTGGCGGGTCGTTGACGGCCGCACACCGTGTACGGCGCCCACCGACGTTAAGAGTTGACGCGCACGTCAAGGTCAAGTCGGGCTGGGCCGCCCGGTCGATCTCCCTCGTCGCGCCGGACCCGCCATTGACGTACGACGACGTCGCTCCGTACGATCGCGACCGGCATCGAGTGTCAGCGTCAAGCCCTGGCTTGCTGACCGGCAACCCTCCGACGCGGTGGGGTGCTCCAGGTGAAAGCCCGGCAGGATCACCGACGATCCCTGCAAGCGCGGGGCCCTTGGCCAGGGTCGGAGACGGGGAGGACGGTCGTGCGACACAGCAGTGACCCGAGCGTCTCCGTCGCCTCCCTGACGGCCGCGACCGTCTTCTCCCGGTTCTCCCGCCGCCGCCACATCGACCTGCAGCGCTTCACCAGCTGTCTGTGTCGCGCCTGACCGCCTTGACCACGTCCGTCTGACGTCCGTCGCGGCCCGCAGGCATTTTTCCGCAGCCTCTCGCGGTCCTGTCCGTGTTCACGGACGGCATCCGCACCCGCCGCGCCCCCCTTCCCGCTTGACCCTCCAACTGCACTGCCCGTCAACGGCGTTGAGCCGACCGGAGCGGCGCGCCCGTGTGCGCGGCCGTGATCCGCGGGCACCCCATGCGTAGTGACACGAGTAGGAGCACTCTCCGTGAGAGCACATCCGGACATCCGCCCCGCCCGATGGACGGCACTCACCGCCCTCCTGACCACCAGCATCCTGCTGACCGCCTGCGGATCGGGAGGCGGCGGCTCCGACAGCGGCAGCGGCCAGGCCAAGTCCGGTGGCACCCTGACCTTCGCGGTGGGCTCCGACTCCGGTTGCGTGGACCCGCAGCAGGTGGGCAGCAACGACACCATCTACTCGGTACGGCAGCTCGTCGACTCTCTCACCGACCAGGATCCCAGGACCGGCAAGATCGTGCCGTGGCTGGCGAAGAGCTGGGAGGTCAGCTCGGACGCGACCACGTTCACCTTCCACCTCAGATCGGGTGTCACCTTCAGCGACAGGTCCAAGCTGACCGCGCAGGTGGTCAAGGACAACTTCGACGCGGTGCCGAGACTCGGCGCGCTGGGAACCCTCGCCGAGGGCTATCTGAGCGGCGTCAAGAGCACCACCGTGGTCGACCCGCTCACCGTCAAGGTGACCTTCCAGCAGCCCAACGCCCAGTTCCTGCAGGCGACTTCGACTCACTCGCTGGGCATCGAGTCCTCGGCGAGCGTGCAGAGGACCCCGCAGCAGAAATGCAGCCAGGGAGTGGTGGGGTCCGGGCCCTTCACGCTGAAGAGCTATGTGCAGAACCAGTCGATCACCCTGGCCAGGCGTACGGGTTACGACTGGGGTTCCTCCCTGTGGAGCAAGAAGGGCGAGGCGTATCTGGACAAGCTGGTGTTCAAGGTGGTGCCCGAGGCGGGTGTGCGGGCCGGCGGCCTCCAGTCCGGGCAGGTGGACGCGATCAGCAGCGTCGGCAAGGCCAACGAGGCGGCGCTGAAGGGCGGCCAGGTGGCCCTGGCCCGACGGGCCAATCCCGGTGCGGTGTTCAACCTGGCGCTGAACAACTCCCGGCCGGTCCTCAAGGACATCAAGGTGCGGCAGGCGATCGAGTACGCCGTCAACCGGCAGGAGATCGCCGACACCGTCTTCCCGACCGGCACCCAGCCGGCCACCAGCATCCTCGCGCGCACCACACCGGACTACGAGAACCTGGGCGCCGACCTGTCCTTCGACGCGGCCAAGGCCAAGTCCCTGCTGGACGCGGCCGGTTGGAAGACGGGCAGCGACGGCATCCGTGAGAAGGACGGCAAGAAGCTGAGCCTGACCGTCAAGTGGTTCGCGAACTCGGCCACTAACCAGCCGGCGCTGGAGCTGATCCAGCAGCAACTCAAGGCCGTCGGCGTCGACATCGCACTCAAGGAGCTGCAGATCTCCCAGGTCGCGACGGTGCAGCAGAGCGGTGACTTCGACGGACTGTGGGGCAACCTCACCCGGGCCGACCCCGACATCCTGCGCACCCTGTACTCCACCAAGCTGGCCAACGCCTACCGCCTCCCGGCGGGTCCGCTGGACACGGCGCTCACCCAGCAGGCGGCCACGACGGACGCCGCCAAGCGGAAGGAACTGGCGGGGCAGGCACAGCAGTTGATCGTGCAGAACGCGTACGTCGTACCCGTGGTGGAGCTGCAGACCCAGCTCGGCGTGTCGAAGAAGGTGCACAACCTGGACTTTGACGCCTCCAGCCGGATCCAGCTGCACGACACCTGGATCGGCTAGCGCATGCGCCGCTATGTGATCAAACGCGTCGCGCAGGCGATCGGCGTGCTGTGGGCGGCGTACACGGTGTCGTTCCTGGTGCTGGACTACCTGCCCGGTGACCCGGTCTCCGCGATGGCCGGGGCCGGGGCGGACACCGGGCAGGTCGATCCGGCCCAACTCGCCGCGCTGCGCCACCAGTACGGCTTCGACAAGCCGGTCCTGGTGCAGTACGCCGAGTACCTCGGCAAGGCGGTCCGCGGGGACTTCGGCGACGCGGTCTCCACGGGCCGTCCGGTGACCTCGACGCTGGCCGACGCGCTGCCGCAGACACTCCAGTTGACCGGTGCCGCGCTGCTGCTCGCGGTGGTCCTCGGCGGCGGCCTGGCCGTGCTGGCGACCTACACCTCCCAGCGCTGGCTGCGCCAACTGCTGCTGTCGCTCCCGCCGTTGGGGGTGTCCGTCCCGACGTTCTGGACCGGTCTGCTGCTCGTCGAGATGTTCTCCTTCCGGCTGCACTGGTTCCCCGCCTTCGGCAACGACGGGCTGCGGGGGCTGGTCCTGCCGGCCGTGACCCTGGCGATCCCGACCGGCGCGCAGGTCGCCCAGGTACTCGCCAAGAGCCTCCTCACGGCGCTGGACCAGGCCTATGTGGAGACCGCCCGCGCCAAGGGCGCCGGCCGCTGGCGGGTCCATCTGCGGCACGCCCTGCGCAACGCGTCACTGCCGGCGCTGACGGTCGTGGGGCTGCTGGTCGGGCAGTTGATCGCGGGGTCGGTGGTCGTCGAGACGGTGTTCTCGCGTGACGGCCTCGGCCGGGTGACGGCCGCCGCGGTCACCGCCCAGGACATCCCGCTGGTCCAGGGGGTGGTGGTGTTCGGAGCGCTGATCTTCGTGGTGACGAACCTGGTCGTCGACCTCGTGTATCCGCTGCTGGACCCGCGGATCGTGATGGCCTCGGGCCGGAAGGCGGTACTCGCGTGAGCCAGGAACTGATCGACGAAGCCACCGGCGCCGCACTCGGCCTCCCGGCCCGACCGGCCGAACCGGCAGGCGGCCCCGAACCGAACGGCGGCTCCGGACCGGACGGCGGCTCCGGACCGGGGCGCCGCGTCGACCCGCGGCGCGTCCGGAGGTTCCTGGTGCGCCGCCCGGGTCTGCTGCTGTCGGTCCTGATCGTCGTCCTGGTGGTGCTGGCCTCCTTCTGGCCGGACCTGTTCACCTCGAAGGATCCGCTGACAGGGGTGCCGTCGGAGAACTTCCGCGGCCCCAGCGGCGCGCATTGGTTCGGCACCGACGAACTGGGCCGCGACGTGTTCTCCCGGGTGGTCCACGGCGCCCAACTCTCCCTGAAGGCAACGCTGATCGCGGTCGCGGTCGCCTTCGTGATGGGCAGTCTGATCGGTCTGGTCGCCGGGTTCGTCGGACGCTGGGTCGACGACGTGCTGATGCGCTTCGTCGACGTACTGCTGTCGATCCCGGCCCTGTTCCTGTCCCTCGCCCTGGTCACCGCGCTGGGCTACGGCACGGTGAAGGTGGCGGTCGCGGTCGGGATCGCCAGCGTCGCGAGCTTCGCGCGGGTGACGCGGGCGGAGGTGCTGCGGGTGCGGCAGGCGGTCTTCGTCGAGGCGTCGCGCTCCTGCGGATCCCGCTGGTACTCGGTCCTGGGCCGGCATGTCCTGCCCAACGCGGCGGGCCCGGTGATCGTCCTGGCCACCCTCGACTTCGGCTCCTCGATCCTCGCCGTGTCGGCCCTGAGCTTCCTCGGCTACGGCGCCCCGCCCCCGGCGCCGGAGTGGGGCACGTTGATCTCCGACGGCCGCAACTACCTCGCCAACGCCTGGTGGTTGACGGCGCTGCCCGGACTGGCGATCGCCGCGACCGTGCTGGCCACCAACCGCATCGCACGCGCCCTGGACGGCGAATGGGCGCGGCAGCGATGACCGACCGTGTGACGAACGACCCCGGAACGGGTGAGGACTTGACGACAACACCGAGCACCGGACCGAACGGGCAGGGGGCATTGGAGATACGCGGCCTGTCGGTGTCGTACCGCACCCGCGGCGCCACCGTGCAGGCGGTGCGGGACGTCGACCTCGACGTGCGGCCGGGTGAAGTGACCGCCGTGGTGGGCGAGTCGGGGTCCGGCAAGAGCACCACCGCACATGCGATCACCCGGCTGCTGGCACCGAACGCCTCCATCGACAGCGGCACGATCCGCTTCGGCCGGCACGACCTCACCACCCTGTCCGAGGCGGAGCTGCGCACCGTGCGCGGCGCAGGGATCGGCCTGGTCCCCCAGGACCCGTCGGTGTCCCTCAACCCGGTCAAACGCATCGGCGAACAGGTCTCCGAGGTCCTGCGCATCCACGGGCTGGCGACCCGGCGTTCCGCCCCGTCGGAAGCGATCGGCATCCTGGACCGGGCGGGGCTGCCCGACGCGGCCACGCGAGCCCGGCAGTACCCGCACGAACTCTCCGGCGGCATGCGGCAACGCGCCCTGATCGCCGTCGCCATCGCCGCGAACCCGAAGCTGATCATCGCCGACGAGCCGACCAGCGCGCTCGACGTCACCGTGCAGCGCGTCATCCTCGACCATCTCCAAGGCCTCACCGAGGAGTTGGGCACGGCGATCCTGCTGGTGACCCATGACCTCGGTGTCGCCGCCGACCGGTCCCAGCGCCTGGTCGTGATGTCGCGGGGGCGGGTCGTCGAGGCCGGTCCGACCCGTGATGTCCTCGCCGACCCCCAACACGCTTACACACAGAGGTTGTTGGCGAGCGCGCCGAGCCTGGCCACCGCTCGTGCGAGTTTCCCGGCCACCGCGCCCGCGGCCACCGAGGGGACTCCGCTGGTCGAAGTCCGCAACGCGGTCAAGGAGTTCAGACTCCCCCGCGCGGACGGCGAGTCCCGCATCCTGCGCGCCGTGGACGACGTCAGTTTCACCCTGGACCGCGGCCGGACCCTGGCGCTGGTCGGCGAGTCCGGCTCGGGGAAGTCCACCACGGCCCGGCTGGTGCTCCGCCTGACCGACGCGACCGACGGACGCATCCTCTTCGACGGCGCCGACGTCACGACCGCGCGGGGCTCGCAGGCCCGCCAACTGCGGCGCCGTGCCCAGCTCGTCTACCAGAACCCGTACGCCTCCCTCGACCCGCGCTTCTCCATCGGCGAGGTGATCACCGAACCGCTGCGCGCGTTCAGGGTCGGCGACCGCGCCTCCCGCCTCGAACGCGCCCGCGACCTGCTCGACCGGGTCGCGCTGCCCGCCTCGACGCTGGAGCGCCGTCCGGCGGAGCTGTCGGGCGGGCAGCGCCAGCGCGTGGCGATCGCCCGTGCCCTGGCCCTCTCACCGGATCTGGTCGTCTGCGACGAGCCGGTGTCCGCGCTCGACGTCTCCGTCCAGGCCCAAGTCCTGGACCTGCTGGCCGAGTTGCAGGCCGACACGGGAGTGGCGTACCTGTTCATCTCGCACGACCTGGCCGTCGTACGGCAGATCGCGCACGAGGTGGCGGTCATGCGGGCGGGTCGCATCGTGGAAGTGGGCGCGCCCGAGGACCTCTTCACCCACCCCGAGCACGAGTACACCCGCGAGCTGCTCGCGGCGATCCCCGGCCACCGGGACGACCACGACCTGAGGACACGGACCGCATGACCCTCACCTCCCTCGCCTTCCTCACCCCGGGCAACTTCGCCGACGACGACCCCTACACCGGCCTGGAGGAGACGCTCCAACTCTTCGAGTACGGCGAGCGGTTGGGCTACGACGGCGCCTGGATTAGGCAACGCCACCTCGAACACGGCGTCGGCTCGGCCGCGGTGTTCCTGGCCGCGGCCGGACAGCGCACCGAGCGCGTCGAGTTGGGGACCGCGGTCATCCCGATCGGCTACGAGAGCCCGTTCCGCCTGGCCGAGGATCTGGCCCTGGCCGACGTACTCTCCCGCGGCCGGCTCCAGGTCGGCTTCTCCACCGGCATGCCGCACGCCGACATCCTCGGCGACCTCGTGCACGACGGCGACTGGCGCTCCTTCGACCTGTCCTACGGCCGGGTCGCCCGCGTCGTCGACAACCTGCGCGGCGACTTCCTCGGCGGCCCGGACACGGTGATCCAGTCGCCGGGCAACACCCAACGACCACGCCTGCAACCGCACAACCCCGGTCTGGTGGACCGCATTTGGTACGGCGGCGGCAGCCTGCGCTCGGCTCGCTGGGCCGGCGAGAACGGCCTCAACCTGCTGTCCGGCAACATCGTCACCGGCGAGGGCACCGACGACTTCACCACGGCCCAGTCGAACCTCCTCGCCGAGTACCGGCGCCTCCGGTCCAGCGCCCGCGTCGCGGTGGGCCGCGTGATCGTGCCCTTCGACAGCGCGGACCGCGCCACCCGCACCCGCTACCAGGAGTACGCTGCGAGCCGCCAAGCCCGCACCTTGGCTCCCCAGGGCCCGAGGCGGACCCTCTTCGCACCGGACGTGGTCGGCACGGCGGACCAGATCCTGGACCAACTCAGCGCGGACCCGGTCGTGTCGGCGGTGTCGGAGCTGCGCCTTGAGCTGCCGTACGAGTTCCGCCGCGAGGAGTACGAGCAGATCCTGCACGACGTACGCCACCTGGTCGCACCCGAACTGGGCTGGCGCCCGGCGCGGTTGGAGGCGGCGCGATGAGTTCCGTACGGCTGGAGGCGCGCACCCGGGAGTCGGTCCCCGACGGTCATCGTTTCGCCGAGGGCGCTCCGAGGGTGTCCGCTCCGCTCGGCACCGAGTCGCCCTGACGACCGCGTCAGGGCGACTCCCGGGCAGGGCTGGTACCGCAACGGTGCTCACGGCACCACGTTGACCAGTGCGGACCCGTGGACCCCGTGGCCGGGACACGGACAGGACACCTGACCCAGGTACCCGGGGCGCGCGGCGCCCTACCGTGGCGGCCCGTGGGCGACGACATCTCCGGCCCACGCGGTCCCGCATTCGCCCCGTCAGACACCGAGCCCCGCGTCCCGGGACCGCATCGCCGCCTCCACCCGGTCCGCCACCCGGAGCTTGCCGAACACCCGGGAGACGTGATTGCGCACGGTCTTCTCCGACAGGACCAGCTCGCGGGCGATACGGCGGTTGCTCAGGCCCCGGGCGACCAGGTCGAGCACTTCGCGCTCGCGTTCGGTGAGATCGGGAAAGGCGGCCCGGAAGGGCAGTTCATGGACGGCGGAGAAGTAGCGGCCGAGGCGGTCGGCCACGGCCGCGCTGAACACCGCTCCGCCCTGCGCCACCGTGCGAACGCCCCGCACCAGTTCCTCGCCCGGAGCACCCTTGAGCATGTAGCCCCGCGCGCCCGCCCGCAGGGCGGCCACGACCGCGTCGTCCTCGGCGGACCCCGAGATGAAAAGCACCCGCGGTGCGTCGGGCCCGACAGGTGCGTCCGCGACAATGGCCCGGGTCGCCTCGATACCGGAACAGCCCGGGAGCAGCAGGTCCATGAGGACGACATCGGCGACCACGTGACCGTCCCGCAGGGCCACGACCGCCTCCTCCCCCGTGGCCGCTTCGCCCGCCATCTCCAGGTCGGCCGCGTCCTCCACTACCTGCCGCACTCCGGCCCGGAAGAGGGGGTGGCCGTCGACGACGAACACCCGCGCCGTCACGGCCGCCGCCGTGATGTGGCCGCTGCTCCTACGAGCGTCGACTTCCGCCACTTCACCGATTCCAGCACCCGCATGGCATCCCCCGTGCTCGGCCGTCCGTTTGTCAATTCGTTCATCTATCAATGGCTTCAGAGCAATAAGTGCTCATGAGTCCATTCTTGGTGCGATTGAAATCAGTTTCGCACCGTGCCAGACGGCACGGAATCACTTCAACGTGGGTCGAAGCGACATGCGGTTCAGCCGGGAGGAGGACTCCGGCGGTCGCCTTCGGGACGAAGGTCGCGATGGCCAGGACCATGGTTCTTCGGCTGGGCCCGTGCTGAAGTCCGCCACACCCGCTGTCGCTCCCGGCCCGGCGCCGAGCCGGGAGTGTGGCTTACGCCCCGGCTACGCCGCCGTCCGCTCCCCGCCCCGGCCGCGTTGCCCGAGCACATAGCCGGCCTGGAGGCGCGTCCTGGCTCCCAGGGCGTCCATGAGCTCGGCGATGCGCCGTTGGCAGGTGCGCAGGGAGATGTCCAGTCGCCGGGCGATCACCTTGTCCTCAAGGCCGTTGAGCAGCATGCGGAGAATGGCCTCGTCGATCAGGGCCGAGGTGGAGCGGGCGCTGTCGTGGTCGTAGCTGCCGTCGAAGGGCCGTGCCTCGTCCCACGCGCCGCTCAGGGTGCGCCGTAGGGCCGCGACCACGGACTGCTCGCGCACGACGCTGAGGCCGGGACCGTCCGCGACGGGGACCACGGCGACCTCGGCGTCGACGACCAGCAGCCAGGCCGGGGCATGGACGGCCGTGCGCACCTGCCCGCCGTCGGCGATCAGCGTCTCCACCCGCTCGCGCACCCGGACGTCGAACCTGGCCGCCTCCGGCAACAGCACCCGGAGGAGTTCGGAGCGCGTCCCCGCGCTCCGCAGCCACGCCCCGCGGTCCAGGTCCGCGGGTTCCTCCCAGGGATCCAGGGCCGGGAGGGAGAACAGGATCTCCCGCTTCGCCTCGACCGTGATCGTGGTGAGGACCCCCCGGGCGGCTCTCGGGTCGTCGACGCGCTGCACGTGCGGATGGTGCGGCTCGCTGGAGAAGTTGGCCTGGTAGAGCGGCAGCAGGCTGTGCATCTGCTGCCGCAGCCGCTCCAGTTCGTGCTGCCGCTGGCGCAGGGCCTCGTCCTGCACGGCCAGCAGTTGCAGCGAGGCGGACATCGGGTTGACGGCGACATAGGCGTAGGTGCAGCCGTGGACCAGATGCAGGAGCCGCAGCCGGAGGAGACCCTCGATGGCCGCGGCGGCCTCCGCCTCCGAGATGCCGAGTTCCCGTACGCAGCGTTGGATGTCGACGTATTCGCTCCGCAGGGCGAGCGTGTACACGTCGCTCGCCGCGGTGCCCGCCTGTGGGACGTCCGGCAGATCCGTTATGCCGTCGAAGCTCACGGTTCGTCTCCCCCTCGTAATCGTGCCTGACGCAAGCCTGTGGCTGCCCGGCCAAGGCTTCCACCATGGATTCTTCAACAGGAACAGATCAGGTGCCGAACCCTTGCCCGCTTTGTTCACCGTCCCGCAACACCCGTGCAGCGCCTGCCGGTCGACCGCCTCCGTCACACCCCCGACGGCCGCGGCAGAGACAAGGAGATCCATGAGTAACCGTCAGCCCGAGGCACGCTTACAGGGCCTCTGGTCCGACCTGGTTCCCGTCACGACCGTCGCGCCGGAGGGGTCTGTGGCCCCGCGCGGCAGCATCCTGGGGCGGATCCGTTTCACGGACGTCCCCGCCGAAGCCGCACTGGACGACGCCGCTCCGCTCCTGACCACCCACATGACCAACGAGCACGTGCGTCCCGTCGAGGAGATCTGGCGGACCGCTCTCCCGGTACGGACCGGCGTCGCCGGCGACGCCGTCTTCGCCGAGGACGGCGAGCACCTCTTCTACGCCGTTCGCCTCGGCCCTCAGCCGGTGTACCGCCGTCCGGTGCGCGAACTGTACGCGAACGCCCTGGAGTTCGCGTGGGAGCACGGCTACACCGACCTGGTCCGCATGTGGAACCTCATCGGCGGCATCACCAGCCCCAACGCGGAGGGCATGGAGATCTACCGCGACTTCTGCGTGGGCCGGGCGGAGGCGTTCGCCGCCTCCGCCGACCGCTTCCCCCAGCTGTCGGCGGCCACCGGCATCGGCACCCTCTCCCCGGGCGTCGACGTCTGCTTCCTCGCGGCGAAGCCCGGTCGGGCCGTCCACCTGGAGAACCCTCGGCAGACGCCCGCGTACAAGTACCCCTCCCAGTACGGGCCGAAGTCGCCGAGCTTCGCCCGGGCCACGTTCCTCAAGGACGTCGGCGCACCGGAGTCCGCGACGGGGACCCTGTTCGTCTCGGGCACGGCCAGCATCCTGGGCGACGACACGGTCCACCCCGACAGCGTTGCCCTGCAGACCGAGGAGACGCTGCGCAACATCGGGGCGCTCGTCGGCGGCGACAATCTCAGCGGCCACGGCCTGGACGGTGTCGGGTACGACGTCAAGGACCTCGACCAGGTCAAGGTCTACGTACGCGACGCCGAGCACCTTCCCGTCGTACGGAACATCGTCGAGTCGACGCTCCCCGCCGACACGGACGTCTCGTATTTCAACGTCGCGGTCTGCCGTCCCGACCTGCTGGTCGAGATCGAGGGAGTGTGCAGGTGACGGACATCCTCACGGGCATACCCGCCGCGCCGCCCGAGACCGTCCCGGCGGACGGCAACCTCTCCGTACGGCTGGAGGACCTCGCGCGCCGCAACGGCTGGCTCGGCCGGACCGCGTATCTCCAAGGCACGCACCGCTACTCCTACGGCGAGGTGTACGAGCAGGTGCGCCGAACCGCCGCCGCCCTGCGGCGACTTGGTGTCGGGCGCGGCGAACGGGTACTGCTGGCGCTGCCCGACAGCGTGGCCTTCGTGGTGACGTTCCTGGCCGTCCTGCGGATCGGCGCCGTGGCCGTACCGGTCAACACGTTCTTCCACGCCGACGAACTGCGCTCCAGCGAGGAGATCGCCGAGGCCTCGCTGGTCGTCGCCGACGCGTCGCTCCGCGAGGAGTTCCGCGGTCGCAGCGTGACCCCGAGAGAACTGACGGAGGCCTACGACCCGGCGGGCGCCGACGCTCCCGAACCGCTCGCGTCCGACGCCCCCGCCTTCGCCGTGTTCACGTCCGGCACCACGGGAGCGCCCCGCCTCTGCTTCCACGACCACGGCGACGCCCTGCACTTCGACCGGGCGATCGGCAGTGTCCTGACGCTCCGTCAGGGCGAGGTCTGCTACTCCGTGTCGCGCATGTACTTCGCCTACGGACTGGGCAACTCGGTCCTGCTCCCGCTCCAGCGCGGCGCCGTCGTCGTACTGTCCCCGCAGCGCGCGGACGAGACGAACGTCCCCCAACTCCTGGAACGCCACGGCGTGAGCGTCTTCTACGCACAGCCCACTTTCTACGCCAGGCTGCTGGCCCGCCCCCAAGTCGCCGACCTGCTGGGCCGGTTACGGCTGGCGCTGGTCGCCGGGGAGACGTTGCCCCGGCCGCTGGAGGACAGGCTGCGCCGCGTGCTGGGACCGCGGCTGCTGAACATCTGCGGCACCAGCGAGATCGGGCACGCCGTCCTGGCCAACGGCCCGGACGAGATCCACCCGTACAGCCTGGGCCGCGTTCTTCCGCCGTACCGGGTGCGCGTCGTCGACGACGCGGGCGAGCCCGTACCGGAGGGCGAGGTCGGGCGGTTGCAGATCTCCGGCCCCGGTATCGGCCCCGGTGTGCGGCGCGGCGGCCTGCCGCCGCACCGGCTCCGCCCGGACGAGTGGTTCGCCACCGGGGACTCCGCGCGCGTGGACGCCAAGGAACTGGTGTGGCTGCTCGGGCGGGTGGACGACATCGAGATCGTCGCCGGGGCCAACGTCCACCCCATCGAGGTCGAGGACCTGATCACCGGCATCGCCGGAGTACGCGAGGCCGCCGTCTGCTCGGTGCGCCGGGCCGACGGCACGACAAGCCTGCGCGCCTACGTCGTCCCCGCGCCCGGAGTCGACCGGCTCGCCGCGTTGGCGGCCACGATCCGCTCGACCACGGCCTCGAAGCTCACTTGGTACAAGGTCCCCGAGGACGTCGAGTTCATCGACGCGTTGCCCCGCAACAGCACGGGAAAGATTCTCCGCCGCGTCCTGCGCGGAGCGAACAGGGAGTTGCCCGATGGCACAGCATGAGACGTCCCCCACCCTCGCGAAGACTCCGGTCTCCGCGTTGGTCGCCGCAGTGCTCACCATGGTCCTGTGGGCCTCGGCGTTCGTGGCGATCCGGCACATCGGCGAGAGCGTGCGGCCCGGCCCCCTCGCGCTCGGCCGGCTCCTCATCGGTGCCGTCGCGCTCCTCGCCGTCGTGGCGTTCCGGCGCGAGGGCCTGCCGCCGCGCGCCGCGTGGCCGGGGATCGCCGGCATGGGCGTGTTCTGGTTCGGGCTGTACATGGTGGCGCTGAACTGGGGCGAGCGGCACACGGACGCGGGGACGGCGGCGCTGCTCATCGGCGCCGGTCCGCTGCTGGTGGCGCTGCTCGCCGGGTTCCTGCTGCACGAGGGCTTCCCGCGTCCCCTGCTGATCGGCCTCGCGGTGGCCTTCGTGGGCGCGGCGCTGGCGGGGGCGTCCAGCGGGGGCGGCGACTCGGCCGTCCTCGGTGTGCTGCTCTGCCTGGCAGCGGCGGCGGGTCACGCCGTCGGCGTCATCTTCCAGAAGCCGGCGCTGTCCCACGCGTCGCCGTTGCAGGTGACCGCGTACGCCAGCACGATCGGTGCCGTCGCCTGCCTGCCCTTCGCGGGTCAGCTCGTCACGGATCTGGGCGACGCGTCGGCCGGGGCCTGGGCGGGGGTGCTGTACCTGGGGCTGCTGCCGACGGCACTGGCCTTCTGGACCTGGTCGTACGCGCTGGCGCGCATGCCGGCGGGGCGCCTGGGAGCGGTGTCGTACATCGTGCCCGCCCTCACCGTGCTGCTGGCCTGGCCCACGCTGGGGGAGTTCCCGTCCGGCCTGGCGCTCACCGGGGGTGCGCTGTGTCTGGTCGGCGTGGGGCTGTCACGCCGTCAGCCGAGGACCGCACCGGAGACGGCCTCGTCACCGGCCCCTGAGGAGCCGGCGTTCGCCGAGCCCGCGGCCGTCGGCGAGACGGTCGACGTCTCCGGACCGGCGCGGGCGGCGCAGGACTGACCGACCCGCGTCCCAGGATCCGCCCGCGCCGAGTCCCCCTCCACGGCGCGGGCGGATCGCATGCCTCTGTCGGTATGTCAGCGCAACGGAGCCGTGGGCCACAGCGGTTCGGTCGCGCGGTGTTCGGCCTCACGCAGGACGCGCAGCACGTTGCGGCCGGTCAGCGCCTCCAGGTCGGACCGGGACCAGCCGCGGTCGGCGAGTTCGCGCAGCAGCACCGGGTAGCCGGAGACGTCGCCGAGGCCGGTGGGCTGGTGGTCGACGCCGTCGTAGTCGCCGCCGAGGCCGATGTGGTTCCGGCCCGCCACCTCGCGGGCGTGCTCGACGTGATCGGCGACCTGGGCCACCGTCACCTCCGGGCGCGGGTGTTTCTCGGTCCAGCGGAGCAGCCGGTCGTCGGCGGGCTCGGTGGAGGCCGTCGCGAACTCCTCGGCGACCCGGGCCGGGTCCTCGCCGGGACGTGGTGCGCGCGGCCAGGTCCACGGCAGCGCGGACAGCCCGAGACGTTCACGCTCGGCCTGCAACTCCTTTCCCCACTGGGCGACTTCGCCGGAGATGAAGTACGGGACGAAGGTGAGCTGGATGACACCGCCGTTGTCCCGCAACAGTTCCAGGACCGGGTCGGCGACGTTGCGCGGGTGGTCGTTGAGAGCGCGCACGGAGGAGTGGCTGAACAGCACCGGGGAGGTCGAGGCGGCGAGGGCCGCGCGCTGGGTGGAGTCGGCGACGTGGGAGAGGTCCACGAGCACGCCGGTGCGGTTGAGTTCGGCGACGATCGCGCGGCCCGTGTCGTTCAGGCCGCCGACGCCGGGCTCGTCGGTGGCGGAGTCCGCCCAGGTGGTGTTGTCGTTGTGGGTGAGGGTCACGTACCGGACGCCGAGCCGGGCGTACGACCGCAGGACGCCCGGGGACTCGGCGAGGCTGTGGCCGCCCTCGATGCCGAGCAGCGAGGCGATCCGACCGTCGGCGAGCGCGTGCTCTACGTCGGCCGCGGTGTAGGCGATCCGCAGGGTGTCCGGGTAGCGGGCGACGAGCCGGTACACGGCGTCGATCTGCTCCAGTGTGGCCACCACGGCCTCGGGCTCGGGGAGTTGGGACGAGACGTACACCGACCAGAACTGCGCGCCGACCCCTCCGGCGCGCAGCCGGGGCAGGTCGGTGTGGAGGTCGGGGCGGCCGTCGTCCAGCCCCTCGACGCTGTAGCCGGAGCGGGCGCGCAGCGCCAGGGGCAGGTCGTTGTGGCCGTCGATGACGGGCGTGCTGTTCAGTACCTCTGCGACAAGATCGTTCACGGTGTCGGTCATGCGCTTGCGACTCCTTCGCCAAGGCTGTGCCGGCGGCTCTGTCGTACCGGGTCGGCGACGGGCAGGGAAGCGACCAGCCGCCGGGTGTAGTCGTCCTGTGGACTGCCCAGCACCCGCGCGGTGGAACCGGACGCGGCGCTCCGGCCCCGGTGCAGCACGACGACACGGTCGGCGACCTGTTCCACGACCGATGTCATGGCTGATGAACAGCGCCGCGAAGCCCAACTCCCGCTGGAGCTCGGCGAAGAGGTCGAGCACCTGCGCCTGGACGGACACGTCGAGGGCCGAGGTGGGTTCGTCCGCGACAAGCAGCGGGGGCCGGAGGGCGAGCGCCCGGGCCAGGGCGGCACGCTGTCGCTGGCCGCCGCTGAGTTCGTGGGGGTAGCGGTCGCCGTAACCGCTGGGCAGATGGACGGAGTTCAGGAGCGCCTCGGCCTCGGCCCGGATGGCCGCGGCCCCGAGTTCGCGCCGGTGGACGGTCAGCGGTTCGGCGATGCTGTCGCCGATGGTGAGCAACGGATTGAAGCTGGCCGCCGGATCCTGGAAGACGTATCCGATGTGACCGGCCCGGCCGCGGGTGCTGAGCCGGGTCGCCGACGGCTCGTCGAACACGGTGAGTTCACCGCCGGTCGCGGCCGTCAGACCGGCGACCGCCCGGCCGATGGTGGTCTTGCCGCTGCCGTTCTCCCCCACCAGGCCGAGCACCTCGCCCGGCCGGATCTCGAAGCTCACGTCGTCGACCGCCCGGAAGCCCTTCCTGCCCAGCCGCCCCGGGTAGTCGACGACCAGACCGGCGGCCCGTACGACCGGCCGCTCGTCGTCCTGCGCGGACGCCGGGGTACGGCTCTGCTCGCCGAAGACCGGTACGGCGGCGAGGAGTTCGCGGGTGTACGGGTGGGCGGGCGTCGCGAACAGTGCGCGGACCGGGGCCTGTTCGACGATCTCGCCCTCGCTCATCACGGCCACCCGGTCCGCAAGGTCGGCGACGACGCCCATGTTGTGGGTGATGAGGAGCACGGCGGTGCCGAAGTCGGCGCGGCAGCGGTGCAGGAGTTCCAGGATCTCCGCCTGGACGGTGACGTCCAGGGCCGTGGTGGGCTCGTCGGCCACGATGAGCCGGGTGCCCAGGGCGAGCGCCATCGCGATGACGGCGCGCTGTTTCGGCCCTGGCCGTGGAGTGGCTCGACAAGGTCGGTATCCCCGACCCCGCCACCCGCGTGCACCACTACCCCCACCAGCTGTCCGCCGGCCAGATCATCGCCCAACTACCCCCCGCCCTTGCGGAGTTGTGGGTCACCACAGGAGCCGTGCCATGGTCGTCGCGATCAGTGCCGCCCGATCGGCGACTTCACCGGGCGGCACCTCCACCAGGTCGTAGGGGCGGATGAAGAAGACCTGCCGCTCGTAGATCTGTTCGCGGGTGATCCGGCCGATCTCTGCGGAGAGCGCCTCCGGGACGGGGCGTCCCAGATAGGCGGCGAGGGCGTGCGTGCAGATCGGGGACCTGTCGTAGATCTGTGTGGACCCGGCTCGCGTCGCGGATCGCGTCTGCCGTCGGCACTGCAGGGCGACGACCTGCTCGACGAAGTCCGCCCGGGGCCAGGATTCGGCGTCTCCTTCGGCCTGCTTGCGCGTGATGAACGCGGGGGCGGCCTATCGCCTACTGGAACGGGCCACCCCCGGTGTTCGGTCCGTCCTCGGCTACGTGTGCAGGGCCTTTTCCAGGCCGTCGAGCACGCCGATGGCGTCCGAGTAGGAGCCTGGCAGGAAGTCCGAAGTACCCACCAGGTGGTGGGACTTGGTCACCGGGAGGTCCTTGAATGCCTGGAGGGCGAACAGCTTCTGGATGTTGTTGGCGGGGGAACCGTCGTTGTTCGTGTAGTAGACGCCGCAGTCGGCGTCCTTGAGCAGGTCCGCCCGCTCGTAGGACACGGACTCGGTGTCGCCCTCGGCGACGGAGGCGGTCGCCGACGCGAACCGTACGCCGATTCGCTCAGGATCGCTCCGACCGGTGAATCGGCCCCGTAGAGGCAGTAGTTGCCGTTGTCGAAGCCGCCCTGGATGACGTCCCAGCGGGCGTCGGCCAGTTCCGTGCCGTAGATCTTGCGTACCGCCGCGATCCTGTCGTCGTACCGCGCTGTCGCGTCCGGGTATGCGGACCAGGTGGCGGTGTCCTTCAAGGGCGCGAAGGTGGTCGGCGCGATGGCGGACAGCTTCTCGTAGGCCTTGGACAGGTAGGGGACGTCGACGCCGACGATCAGGTCGGGCCTGAGCTCGGCGATCTCCTCGTAGTCGATGTCCGCGCCGGTCGTCACCTTGGGCGTGGCCTTCCAGCGCTTGCCGTGAGCGGTGGCGACCGTCCGGGACGTTGCCGTACCGCCGGACGAGGTGGAGGCAGAAGAGGAGCCGCAGCCGGCCAGGGTCAGCGCCATCGCGGTGGCGGCCACAACGGTCAGCAGACGGCGCGGACCGGACGCCCTGGCCGGAGATGAGGTGAGCATGGGGTAGTCCAAAGTCGTTCGGGAGAAGGGGTGTTGAGGGATGCGGAGAAGTGTGGAGGGGTGTTTGTGGGCTTGACGCGGGTGAGTTGAGGAACGTCAGGAGGCGGACTGCGGGCCGACGCCCGGCCGCGCGCTGTGCACATGGGTGGCGAGCCCGTCGAGCAGCACCGTGCAGTTCGACCAGCTGTACGCGTACCAGGAGGCCAGGTCGGGCTTCCAGAGCTGCCCGGCGCGGACGGCGGGGGCACGCTTCCACAGGGGGTTGTCCGGCAGCGGGTCGGAGACGGCCCACACCAGCAGGTCCGCCGGGATGGACGGGACGTTCTCCCAACTGACCGCCTGGCTGTAGGTGTTGTCTGCGCCGCCGGGCACGGGGACCAGGTTCATGCCGAGCGCGCTCACCGTCTTGAGGACGGCCCAGGTCTTGGGGTTCATCACGCCGACGGTGTCCTTGTCGATGCCGAACACGAAGCCCACGCGCAGGTCGGGGCCGGCGTCGATGGCGGTCTTCAGTTTGGTGTGTGCCCGCAAGTAACCGGTCTTGGCCGCTTTGTCGGTTAGATCGACGCCCAGGGAGTGGGTAAGCCGGTCGGCGGTGGCCGCGATGGTCTCGATCGGGCGGTACATGCTGAGCCCGACGACAGGCGCGATCTTGCTGATCTCCGGCAGCTGCGAGGCGACTTGGAGGGTGCCGTCCGGCTGTACGGCGTCGATCAGCAGGTCGGGGCGGGCCTGCGCGAGCGCTTCGAGCCGTACGCCCTTGTCCGCGGAGTAGATCTTGGTGACTCCGGACCAGACCGTGCGGCGGCCGGTGCGCGGGGTGGGTGCGGAGGTGGGCACGGTCGGGGCGATCACAGTTCGGCGATTCTTCGGCGGCGGACGAGGGCGATGAAGACGGGTGCTCCGGCGAAGGCCGTGACAATGCCCACCTGGATCTCGCCGGGGCGGGCGATCACCCGGCCGACGACGTCGGAGGCGAGAAGCAGGGGCGAGCCGACGACCATGAAGGACGGCAGCAGCCAGCGGTGGTCGGGGCCGGCGACCGAGCGGGCCAGGTGGGGAACTACCAGGCCGTCGCCCACCGTCTGTCCCAGGCGGCCACCGCCGATAGCGTGGTGGTGATGGACGACGGCAGGGTCATCGAGCGGGGGCGCCCCGACGAGCTGCGGCCGGCGGGCGGGGTCTACGCCCGGCTCCGGGCTGCCTGGTCACGCGGCACCGAGTGACCGGGCACCGTCGCCCGACCCACTCGGCTCCGCACGATCCACGCACGCTCCGCACCGCCCCGCGCTGATCGATCCGATCTTGGAGCCGCATATACTCCATGACCACGACATCAGCCGACCCTGACCTCACATCCATACCTGCCCGTCCCGCGCACCCGAGTGCTGGGGGCATGGGCAAGGCGGAAACGGTTGTGGGTGGGGGTGGCGGGCGGCTGCGATCAGCCCAAAGTCCCCTCGCCAGGTCGGGGAGACGGGCGGTTCGGCCACGGCGGAGCCCGTATCGCCCGTGCCGCCCCGTAGGCTTCGTGGTGTCTACGGCGTCACATAGCGGGCGCCAAACCACTGGAGGCAACACCGCATGCTGATCGCTCAGCGCCCCTCGTTGACCGAAGAGGTCGTCGACGAGTTCCGCTCCCGGTTCGTGATCGAGCCGCTGGAGCCGGGCTTCGGCTACACCCTTGGCAACTCCCTGCGCCGTACGCTCCTTTCCTCGATCCCGGGTGCGGCGGTCACGTCCATCCGTATCGACGGAGTGCTGCACGAGTTCACCACCGTGCCGGGCGTCAAGGAGGACGTCACCGACCTGATCCTCAACATCAAGCAGCTCGTCGTCAGCAGTGAGCAGGACGAGCCGGTCGTGATGTACCTGCGCAAGCAGGGTCCGGGTCTGGTCACCGCCGCCGACATCGCGCCCCCGGCCGGTGTCGAGGTGCACAACCCCGACCTCGTCCTCGCCACGCTCAACGGCAAGGGCAAGCTGGAGATGGAGCTGACCGTCGAGCGCGGTCGCGGCTACGTCTCCGCCGTCCAGAACAAGCAGGTCGGTCAGGAGATCGGGCGTATCCCGGTCGACTCGATCTACTCGCCCGTGCTGAAGGTCACGTACAAGGTCGAGGCGACCCGTGTCGAGCAGCGCACCGACTTCGACAAGCTCATCGTCGACGTCGAGACCAAGCAGGCCATGCGTCCCCGCGACGCCATGGCGTCCGCCGGCAAGACCCTGGTCGAGCTGTTCGGTCTCGCCCGCGAGCTGAACATCGACGCCGAGGGCATCGACATGGGCCCGTCCCCGACGGACGCCGCCCTCGCCGCCGATCTCGCCCTGCCGATCGAGGAGCTTGAGCTCACAGTCCGCTCCTACAACTGCCTCAAGCGCGAGGGCGTCCACTCGGTGGGTGAACTCCTGGCGCGTTCCGAGGCCGACCTGATGGACATCCGCAACTTCGGTGCGAAGTCCATCGACGAGGTCAAGGAGAAGCTGGCCGGCATGGGCCTCGGCCTCAAGGACAGCCCGCCCGGACTGAATCTGTCCGCCGCTGCCGACACCTATGGTGCCGACGACGACGTGGACGCCGGTTTCGTGGAGACCGAGCAGTACTGATGCCGCGCTGCGCCGGCCTTGGTGACACTCCGGGGGCGGGAACAGGAGACTTTCACACTGTTCCCGGCCCGGAGGGAAACCTCGGCCGGCTCCGCGTCGGCGCACGGACCCCGGCGAGACTGTCGAACGTCCCGCTCAGGGCTCGGGAGTCCATTCCCCGGGCGGTGGTCTACGGCTGTAACGGGCTCCCCTGGTGCCGAAGTGGGCGAGGTGGAGCGTCTCACCGTCGACCTGGAGTTCCGCCGGCGGAGGGTTGGGAACGGACATCCTCGGGTGGGCGTAGGGGTGGCCCTCGATGAAGAGCGGCTCCCGGTGGCTGTTGCAGCCGTCCGCCCAGCTCCGGGCCCGCTCGCGCGTCCACGGCTTCTGCAGGGTCCGCGGGGCGGCCGGGTCGTGCCGGTAGCCGTTGAGGCCCCGGACGAGAGCCTCGCTGTAGACACCCTTGGCCCGGAAGTTCTCCAGGTCCTCCGCCCGCACGACCATGTTGACGTACCGGCGACCGTTCCCGCGGTGCCTGCCCACCGCAGGCCAGCGACCCCAGCCGGGGTCCCACCGGACGGGCGCGATCCACAGCAGGGCACCCGTGCGGAAGTACTTCGTGCCGTGCTGGATGTCGAGGCCGCCCTCGCCGTGCTCGCGGTCTCCCGCGCCACGTTGGCCACGAGGCACCAGCGCAACAGGCCGTCCGGTGCCTCTTCTTCGCTGGTTCCCCTGTCTGCCACGCCGAGAATTCTCAGTCACGGAACGCGGCACGGGCAAAGCCTTTGTGGGATTCTCGGAATGCGGGGCAGGCGCGATATCCATCCGACCGCCCACCCCGCCCTTTCGACAAGGCGGGAATCGCCGGCACGGTAAACGGCAGGCCTCTCAGGAACGATCTAACTCACGGTCCACACCTGGGCCGCTGCCGGGTGTGCGTCGTCGCAGCTCCATTGCATGAGCTGGCTGCCGGTACTGCTGACCGTGTCGAGGCACAGGTTGGTGCCCGCGTGCCGGAATTTCGCGCCGACCTTCTGGTCAACGATCGCGGCGGTTTCGACCCACTGCTCCGACGCCAGCCCGTCGCAGAGGTATTCGTCGACGGCCTCTCCGGGAACGCTGGTGCCGTTGTTGACCTCGGCGCAGTACCCACTCGCCTGATTCACCAGGTAGTAGGTGTCCGTCGCACCGGTCGACACGAACGCCCAGTTCTGGGTGCTGGAACCGTTGCAGTTGGCCAGCTGAAGTCTGACGTTGAGTACCCCGCCGGGCGCGTCCACGCATTGGCTGTAGGCCATGTTCTTGATCGTGTGATAGCTGCTCGCGGAAGCCGCTGCCGTGACGCGGGCGGTGATACCCGCCGCAGAGTCCGCGGTCGGCGTGGCGGCGCTGGCCCCCGTCGCCAACGTGACCATGCCCGCGCAACTCACCAACGTCGCCGCCAGGACAGTGATCCTGTTTCGGATCTTCATCGTCGTGACTCCTCTGACTTGTCGACCGGAAACCCGATATCCGATATCCCCTATCCGATATCGCCTTGTTCGTGGACAGCGTGTTCCGCCGACAGCCCGCCGTCGCCCCCTGTTCCGCTCAGCGGACCCGGCGCCGCTCACTAACGGTGCGGCGCCATGTCGGGCGATCCTCGGTGTGAATCCCCGGGGCGTCTGCGCAGACCCCGGATACGGGGAATGGAATCGAGCAGCGAGGGATGAACTGGTTGCCGAAGTGCCGGTTTCCGACGGTCGTCCTCAGGCGCTTCGGCGATCAAGTGCGCGAGTCGCAGCCAACCGCAGCCGACCTGAAGGAAAGCGGCCGACTCCCCACGTACGCGCTGTGCGGTCCTGCCGGACCAACGCGCCCTGGAGCTTGCGGTGCACCGGCTGAACCTCCGACGCGCGAGTTGCGTATCAATTCCGCAAGGGACAGCCCCGGTCCCCGCCACGGGACGGAAGGAACGCACCGTGCCCACACCACCCGCCTCCGGCCCACCGGACGACCGCACCGCGCTGGAACCCGTCCGCGTGCTGCGCCCGCGCCGCACCGACGCGCTGGCCCAACTCCTCGACGACATACGCCAGGACAAGCACTACCGCACCCACACAACCGAGGCCACACCCGTCCCGCACACCCCGACCGGCGGCGACACAGAGGAACTCCCGTCCGTCCCCGGCGGCAGGACGGAGGAACTCCCCGCGCCCTACGGCGACGTCGGGCCCCCGAGCCCCGTGGACCGCCCGCGCCTGGGGCCCGGACAGCGCCGGGCGGCCGTGGTGGTCGCGGTCGCCGCGGCGGCCGTCGCCGGCTTCGGCTGCTCCCTCCTGATCCCCAGCCCCACCGAAGCCACCCCGGCCGCACCCCCGGCAAGCCCTTCGGCTGCCCCGGCGTCGATCGCCCCGAGCGCGGTCGGGGCCGCGGACGTCCTGACCAACCCCGGCTTCGAGTCGGGCAGGATCTCGCCGTGGACCTGCGCCGGCAACCCGGGATCGATCGTCACCTCTCCCGTGCACTCGGGCTCCAAAGCCCTCCGGGGGACGGTGAGTTCGAGCGAGACCGCGCAGTGCGACCAGACCGTCGCGGTACGACCGAACACCGCCTACTCACTCAGCGGCTGGGTCCGCGGCGCCTACGTCTACCTGGGCGTGAACGGGGCCACCTCCACCTGGACCAATTCCCTCTCCGCCTACCGCCGACTGACCGTCTCCTTCACCACTGGCGCGTCCCAGACCACCGCGACCATCTACGTCCACGGCTGGTACGCACAGGGCACGTACTACGCCGACGACATCTCCCTGAACGGGCCGGGTGGCGGCGCTCGTCGCTAAGCGAACCCTCTCCGATACACGGAGGGGCCACCCCCGGCGTCGAGATCACAGCACGGTCCACGAATCGTTCCGGGCGAGGGCTGCGGCCAGGCCTGCTTTGGCCGGACGGTCTACGCTGTTGCCGTTGTGTGCCTGGGCCCAGCACCCGGCGCCCGGGTCGCGGCGTCGACAAGCCCCCGGATCGTTTTCGGCCGCCCCCAGAAGGGACCGCGCGATGGACCCTGACATCCGAACCCGTGCCGCGATCGAGGAACACTGGCAGGCCTCGGAGCGGGGAGACGGCGAAACCGAGCACGCGATCTACGCGCCGGACGCGATCCTCGACTATCCCCAGTCGGGGGAACGGTTCCGGGGTCGCGCGACGATCGCGGCGCAACGCGGCGGCCACCCTGCCGACCGGCACTTCACCGTCCTCCGGATCACCGGCAGCGGGGAACTGTGGGTGAGCGAGTGTGTGATCACGTACGACGGGGCGCCCTCGTACTCGGTGAGCATCATGGAATTCGCCCACGGGCACGTGGTGCACGAGACGCAGTACTTCGCGAACACCTTCGGTGCGCCCGAATGGCGGACAGCACTCGCGGAGCCGATGCCGGGCCGGGACATCACCAGGGCCTGAACCCTGGAAGTCGCCCATGGCCTTCTTCACGAACGGCGCGAAGGGCGCGTAGGGCGCGTAGGGCGCCGACACCAGCGGTCACTCGGGCCGGTCGAAGCAGACGCCCCCGAGGCCAGGTTGTCACCCCGGAGCCCTACCCGATCTGCCTCTCCCCCGAAGCGATCCCGGCTGACCTCAACGAGCGCGTCGTCAGCGCCACCGAGCACCCGTCAATCACCGTCCACTCGGCCGCCCTGAGCACCCCGGAGAGCGGGTCTGTCTCCCCCACGGCAAGCGAGTGCGGGACGAACGAACCGGCGCCGTCGCCCCGCCCCGCACACCCGCCGCCGGAGGGACTCGCAATCAGCTGCCGACGAGCATCTGCCAGGTCTGCGGTCCGACCTGGCCGTCCACATCCAGGCCGTGCGCGGACTGGAAAGCCCGAGCGGCGCTGACACTGCCCGAGCCGAAACTGCCGTCGACAGTGAGGCCGTAGCCGAACTTGTTCAGCTCCACCTGGGCGGCGCGGACTGCGTCGCCACTGGAGCCGTCCTGAACCTGGACGACCAGCGCCGACCACGTCTGCGGGCCGATCTGACCGTCCACGCCGAGACCATGCGCGGACTGGAAACTCTTCGCAGCGGCAAGGGTGGCCGACCCGAACTGACCGTCGGCGGTGATCGAGGCACCGTGGTACCGCAGTAGGTACTGCGCGGCCAGCACGTTGTTCCCGGTGTCGCCGTCGATGACGTTCGGCCAGGGCGGCGCGACGGTGCTACCGCCCGAGGCGCCGTTCCCGGTGCCCACGAGCATCTGCCAGGTCTGCGGTCCGACCTGGCCGTCCGCACCCAGGCTGTGCGCGGACTGGAAAGCCCGAGCGGCGCTGACACTGCCCGAGCCGAAGTTGCCGTCGACAGTGAGGCCGTAGCCGAACCGATTCAGCTCCACCTGGGCGGCCCGGACTGCGTCGCCACTGGAGCCGTCCTGAACCTGGACGACCAGCGCCGACCACGTCTGCGGGCCGATCTGACCGTCCACGCCGAGACCATGCGCGGACTGGAAACTCTTCGCAGCGGCGAGCGTGCCCGACCCGAACTGACCATCCGCGGTGATCGAGGCACCGTGATAGCGAAGGAGATACTGCGCCGCCTGCACGCTGGGCCCCGTCATGCCGTCGGTGATGTTCGGCCAGGACGGCAGGATGACACCTCCACCACTGCCGCCGCCCGTGCCGCCCCACTGCCCGAAGTCGGCGGCCATCGCCTGGTCGAGGTCCGCGTCATGGCCGGAGACGGTGATGTCGTTCTGGACCTGCCGCAACTGCGCGCGACTGTCCCAGTTCCCACCGGACCACGCGTACGTCTGCCAGCCCCAGGCTATTTTCCCGTTGTCGAAGAGCTCCCCGATCACGTGGTAGCCGCCGTACGCACCGGTCCGAGACCGGCCGATCACCGAGGCGACGCCGTCGAAGTAGGAGTTGAGCGCGGAATACATCGAGGGCTGAAGGTCGAAGTCGACGCTGAAGTAGATCGGCCGCGACGACGGCATCCCGTTGGCCAGCGCTTGCCGCTGCGCCTCGGTGGCATGCCCGGCCCCCTGGGAGTAGGGGTCTGCGGGGACACCGCTCTGCCAGTCCTGCAGCCCGTCGGACTCCCAGTTGGAGACGATGCCCAGATCCGCGGCGGTCAGGGCCTGCGCCTCGGACAGGGTGAGGACCTTCGAGTTCGGCAGCCAGCTGAGGTACCGGCACACGAAGCCGTAACCCGCCGCGGCGACCGAACCGGCGGTGAGCGACGCGTCGGAGTAGTCGATCCCGTAGCCGGTCACTGCGGAAGCCGCGGATGTCGCGGACGCCGACTGGGCGAATCCGATGCCGGTCGCGGTGGCCACCGCGGCGCCGCCGGCGAGGGTCAGGAACCTGCGTCGAGACAATTGGTGGTTGTGGCCGAGCAGGCTCATGACATGTTCCTATCCTTGATGTCCGGTTGCGGTGAGCGACGCGGGAACCGCTGGGCGACACGGCGTTCGAGTCCTGCCGGAGCCGACTGTCCACCGCTACGGCGGTGCCAAGCGGAAGCGGCGCTGCAGGTGATCTTTGGGCTCCGGTCCGGCCCATGTCCACGGCGAGTCGGGATCTGGCGCGATGGCGGGACGACACGGCCACTGACCTGCCGGGATCCGCAGCAGCGTGACGATCGAGCGGGACGGCTTCGACGCGGCGGCGCTGGTGTCGTGGAAGCAGCGGAGCGTCCGTCGTCCGGGTCGATCGGCCGGCGGACGGGCCACTGGGTGCACCTGCCACGGCCGATGAAAAAAGCCCAGGCGTGCCCGGTCTGCGGGGTGTTCACCATCAGGATGAAGCCCTCGGCGAAGACCCGACCCCGCGAGTGGTGCGGGGAGCCCGGTGCCCCGCGCCGATCCTACTGACCACCGTCCAGCTCAGAACGGCCAACCGAAACACACCCGCCCGGTTGAACTGGCCACTCACCAGGGGGACTTGCTCAATAGCCCGAATCAAGTGATCCGCTGACGCCGCACCAACACCCGCGCCGGCAAAGGATCTTCACCTCCCGACCAGCACCGGCGGCGCCGCGACGTTCGCGGCCAACGAAACCGCGTTGCCCAACAGAAAGGCTGTCCCTACGGCACCCCGTGCTCGGCGCCAAAGGGGCGGCCCCCAGACACACAGACCAACCCCGGCCGCCCAAAAGAACCTGGTCAGAGCCCACCGACAGGCAAGATCAGCCCTGCAAAAAGTAATGCCCAGTATGTACAAGGGAAAATCCAGTTCATCAGTCCGCAAATCGATCACTGGATCGGTGTAATCGGCACATACGCCGCACCGCTCGGCGATCTAGCGTCGGAGTGCACGGGGCCGCACGGACCAGAAAGGCATCCAGACACTCATGCCCATCCCGCATACCGACGTCCTGCCCGAAGCCGAGTTCGACACCCTGACCGCCACCCGCGGCGGCGGCCTCCCGCCGGCCGTCGACCTTCTCCAGCCCGTCGACGAGCTGCCCGAGTTCGCGTCGGAGCCCGACCTGGTCTGCCGCCGCGTACGTGACGAGCTGATGCTCGACGGCAACGCGCGTCTCAACCTCGCCACCTTCGTGACGACCTGGATGGAGCCGCAGGCAAGGGAGTTGATGGCGGAGACCGCCGAGAAGAACCTCGCCGACCGCGCCGAGTACCCGCAGATTACGGCGATGGAAGAGCGCTGCGTACGGATGCTCGCCCGGCTCTGGCACGCGCCGCACGCGGAGCAGGTCCGCGGCTGCTCGACCACCGGCTCCAGCGAGGCCGCCATGCTCGGCGGGCTCGCGCTCAAGCGCCGCTGGCAGGAACGCCGCCGTGCCCAGGGCAAGGACACCTCACGCCCGAACATCGTGATGGGCGCGAACGTCCAGGTCTGCTGGAAGAAGTTCGCCAACTACTTCGAGGTGGAGCCGCGTTACGTCCCGATGGAGCCGGGCCGCTATCACCTGACGGCCGACACCCTCACCGCCTACTGCGACGACAACACCATCGGCGTGGTGACGATCCTCGGATCCACCTTCGACGGTTCCTACGAGCCCGTCGCGGACATCTGCATGGCCCTGGACGGTTACCAGGCTGCCACCGGCACCAACATTCCCGTGCATGTCGACGGCGCGTCCGGCGCGATGGTCGCCCCGTTCCTCGACCCGGGCCTCATGTGGGACTTCCAACTCGAACGCGTCGCCTCCATCAACACATCGGGGCACAAGTACGGCCACGTCTTCCCGGGCCTGGGCTGGGCGTTGTGGCGTAATGCCGAAGCCCTTCCCGACGACCTGGTGTTCGAGGTCGACTACCTCGGCGGCAGCTCCCCCAGCTTCACCCTCAACTTCTCCCGCCCGGGCGCCCATGTCGTAGCGCAGTACTACAGCTTCCTGCGCTACGGCGTCGAAGGGCTGCGCGGTCTGGCGTCCCAGAGCCGCACCACGGCCCGCGCACTCGCCGCGCGCATCCAGACCATCGCGCCCTACGAGTTGATCACCGACGGCTCCGAACTCCCGGCGTTCGCCTTCCGGTTGACGCCCGGCACGCAGGGTTTCACGGTGTTCGACGTCTCCCACGCGATGCGCGCCCGCGGCTGGCATCTGCCCGCGTACAGCTTCCCCGCGCCCTGCCAGGACGTCTCCGTCCTACGTCTCGTGGTGCGCACCGGATTCACCGCCGAACTCGCCGGCATGTTCATCGCCGACCTGACCGAGGTCACCAGGAACCTGCACATCAGCCGCCCGACCCTCGCTCCCCCGCACCAGCCGCTCGTCACCGCCTGACGAGGCACACCCTCTCCCCCGGCACCTCCGTGGGCGCCAACTCGCCTTTCCCGGCGCCGAGTTGAGCGTCAGCCGGTACGCGGTCCGCGGCGACACCCGTCAGTGGGTGTGGCGGCGGACCGCGTCCAGCAGTTGGTCGATGTCGTCGGCACTGTGCGAGAACGCGGTGACGAAGCGGACGATCCCCGGCTCCCACCGGTCGTGGTAGAAGGCATACCCCTCCGCGAGGAGTCCTTCGGTGACCTCCTGGGCCAGACGGCAGAAGAGGATGTTGGCCTGCGGAATGGCCAACAGACCCGCCCCGCCAATGGACTTGAGGCCATCGCCGAGTCGGGCTGCCATCGCGTTGGCCTGGCGGGCGTTGCGCAGCCAGAGATCGTCGGTGAGGTACGCGTCGATCTGGGCCGTGTTGAAGCGCATCTTGGAGGCGAGCTGGCCGGCACGCTTGGCGCGGAAGGCCAGTTCACCGGCGAGCGCGGGATCGAAGGAGACGATGGCGTCGGCGGTCATGGCACCGTTCTTCGTGGCGCCGAAGGACAGCACGTCGACGCCCGCCTTCCACGTCATCTCGGCCGGGGTGGCGCCCAGTTGGACCAGGGCGTTGGCGAAGCGCGCCCCGTCCATGTGGACGCGCACCCCCGCGTCCTTGGCGATGGCGGACAGTTCGCGGATCTCCGCCAGGGTGTAGACACTGCCGCTCTCGGTGGCCTGGCTGATGCTCACCGCGGACGGCTGCACACTGTGCACGTCACCGGCCCGCCGACGCACCGCCGCCCGCAGCGCCCCGGGGTCGATCTTGCTGTCGGCGCCCGGAACTCCGACGAGCTTGGCCCCGTTGGTGAAGAACTCCGGCGCACCGCATTCGTCGGTGTTGATGTGGCTGTCCGGGTGGGACAGCACACTCCCCCACGGCGGGGTGAGGGCGGCCAGGCTCAGGCCGTTGGCCGCGGACCCGGTGGAGACCGGGAAGACATCGACGTCCCGCTCGAAGATCTCACCGAGCCTGCGGCGGGCGCTGTCGGTGAAGGGGTCGTTGCCGTACGGCAGAACCTGCCCGGTGGCCGCGTCGGCGACGGCACGGGCTATCTCCGGGGACGCCCCGGCCATGTTGTCACTGATGAAGGCACGGCTGGAGGGAGTGGTGGCGATGGTGGAGGTGCTCATGAGCGGGGGTTCCTCGGTCTCAAATACTGCTGAGGTATTGGTTGTTGACGGTGTCTCAGGTGCTGATGGGAGAGGCGAAGACGACGGTGATGTCGACGTCATCGGCACCGGTCCGGTAGAAGTGCGGGGCGTCACCGGCGAACGCGAGCATGTCGCCCGGGCCCAGGTCCTCCGGCGTGTCGACGGGGCCGGCGGTGACGTGCCCGGTGGCGACGAGCAGGTGCTCGATGGTGCCGGTGGCGTGCGGTACGCCGGCCAGCTCCGTCTCCGGCGGGATGCGCAGCCGCCAGATCTCCAGGCTGTTGCCGCTGCTGATCCGGCGTAGCAACTCCCTTGAGACTTCGCCGGGTTCGATGTCCGTGCCCGGCCGGAAGACCGGTCCGGTGTCGGCGTCGCGTGCCAGCAGGTCGGCGATCGGGATGCGCAGGGCGATCGCGATCGCGTCCAGGGTGTCGATCGTAGGATTGCCGTTCCCGGCCTCCAACTGCGACAGGGTGGCCTTGCTCAGCCCGGCCCGCCGGGCCATCTCCGCCGCGCTCATCCCACGCTGCTGACGGCGCAGCCGGATCTTCGCGCCGACCGCGGCCGCGGTACTGCTCACCGGCCGACGGCCGGACGGCGGGGGTGTCATCAACGGCTCCGGTGGGTCGCGGTGTAGGACACGCGGACGCGGCCCTTCTTGACCTTCAGTGTCGGCAGCACCACGTCGGCCAGGTCGCCGAGGCTGCGCACATGCGTGCCGCCGCAGGGCGCGGAGTGCAGCGTGTCGAGATGCACCACGCGCCGACCGTCGGGGAGGTACCGCGCGAAGACCGGCAGATCATCGGCGACCGCGCGCGCCACGGCGGCGCGCAGCGCGGCGGTCGCTTCCTCCCGCCCGTCCGGGTCGCCCAGCCGCGCGTCCGTGTGCGGCGCCCGGAACTCGATCCGAGCCTGACCGGGGAAGTGAATGCTCCCGACCATCTCCCACCCCTGCGACCGCCCGACCGCCTCGACGAGATGCCCGGCCGTGTGCAGCGCGGCATGCAGCATCCGTTCCCGCAGATCGATCCGGGCCCGCACCCACTCCCCCACGGCAAGGTCCGGAAGCCCCCCGCCCTCAGCCGCCGTAGCCACAACCAGCCCCGACTCCCGATCCCGGACCGGAACGACCTCCGCATCCCCCAACCACCCGCGGTCGGCAGGCTGTCCCCCGCCCTGCGGATGGAACAGACAGTGCTCTACGGCCGCCCAGGGCGTCCCGTCCCTCTCGCCGACCGCGATCACCCGCGTGTCGACGTGTTCCAAGTAGGTGTCGTCGAGGTAGGCGCCGGCCTGTGCGGCGACCCGAGAATCCGCGATCGAATGAACCATGTGTTCACTATACCGAACTAGGGGAGGAATAGTGAACACATCGTTCGTTTTAATCAACACATCCATCCGTGAGGCCAGCAATCGACGAATGCCCGAGAACACCCGGACCACGGGAACCGCTCCACCGTCCGACACATCAGGGATCACGCCACCGACACCACGACGCCCGGCGGCGCGGTGAAACTCTCGAAGGAGCGAAGCACACCCCTCGTTTGCGAAGTGGAACGACTCCAGTCACGCAAATGGGACGCACGGCAGGCGGGTTACGATCGATTGGTACGTAGACACTCTTGAGTGCGTTGCAGTCCTGACGGGAGAACCAGGTGGCCACCAAGGCGAAGCAGGCGCGTCAGATCGAGCCCGGCACGTACGAGGCGTACATGCACGACTGCCCCGCGGTGGCCCTGCTCTCGACGATCAGCAACCGGTGGGTCAGCCTGACGATGTGCACTCTCGGGTCGTACGGCGAGCCGATGCGGTACAGCCACGTCAGCCGCGAGATCCCGGGCGTGAGCCAGAAGATGCTCACCCAGACGCTGCGCATGCTCGAACGCGACGGGATGGTGACCCGGACGGTCACGCCGACCGTGCCGGTACGCGTCGACTACGAGTTGACCCCGCTCGGGCAGGGCCTCTACGGCCTGCTGTCCCAGGTGCGCGACTGGGCGGCCGAGAAGACGGACGAGGTCGACGAGGCGCGAGGACGCTACGACGCCCGGCAGACCGACCAGTGACGGCAGGCGACAGACGTCAGCCTCGCCCACCGAGCGGCCTGTAACGCACTTTGAAGTGCCTACTTACTAATCGATCGTAACCCGCCTAGCGTTTGTGGTGTTCGGATACGCAAACGGAATGGCGGACATCATGCGCGCTGCAGTCGTCAAGAAGGTCGGTGGACCCGAGGCCGTCGAGGTCCTGGAGGTTCCTCTCCCGGAACCGGGCCCCTTCGAGATCCGTGTCAAGGTCGCGGCCGCCGCGCTGAATCCCGCCGACGCCGCCGTGTGGGGCGGGTTCTTCGGACCGTTGGACGAGGTCGAGTACACGGGTCTCGGTCTGGACGCCGCCGGGACGATCGACGCGGTCGGTACGGGTGTCCT
The DNA here is from genome assembly GCF_036226385.1 of Streptomyces sp. NBC_01261. NCBI lineage: Bacteria > Bacillati > Actinomycetota > Actinomycetes > Kitasatosporales > Streptomycetaceae > Streptomyces > Streptomyces sp. NBC_01261. Next base: position 10,698,786 of record NZ_CP108463.1, on the reverse strand, counting down.
CCTCAAGGTCGGAACACCGGTCATCGTGTTCCACTCCCCCGTGCAGCGCCCCACCAAGGCACAGGCCGAGTACCTGGTGACCGACCTCAACTCCATCGCCCTCGCCCCTGAGGGCATGGACCTGACGCTCGCGGCGACGATCCCCCTCAACGCGATGACCGCCTCGATGGCCCTGGACCACCTCCCCCTGCGCCCTCGCGACACCCTGCTCATCACGGGCGCCGCCGGTGCCGTGGGCGGCTACGCCGTCGAGTTGGCACGGACGCGGGGCGTGCGGATCGTCGCACAGGGACGGCCCGAGGACGAGGAGTTCCTCCGCGACCGTGGTGTCACCTGGTTCGTGGCGCGCGACGAGCAACTGGGCGACGCGGTACGCCGGTTCGTGCCGGAAGGCGTGGACGGTGTGCTCGACGCGGCGGCGCTGGGCGCACCCGCGCTGGCGGCCGTCCGCGACGGCGGCGTCTTCGTGAGCGTGCGCGTCGACGTGCTGCCGACACCGGAGCGGGGCGTGGTCGTACGCAACACCACCGCCGGCCCCGAACCCACCCGTCTCGCCTACCTCTCCGCCCTCGCCGAGGTCGGCGTCCTGACGCCACGCGTGGCGCAGACCTACCCCCTGTCCCAGGCCGCCGAGGCCCACGCCCAGCTCGCCCGGGGCGGTCGGCGCGGCCGGATCGTACTGGTGCCGTAGACCGGTCGGGGTCACGTGGCGCGTGAGCGTCGCGCTGGACGGGTGGGCGCAGTGGCACCCGGCCGTGTCGCTCGGCGCGAAGGCCGAGGAGGTCGTGGTCGGGGCGGAGATCTCGGGCCGCGCCTCGGACGGAGGCACCTCCGAGCGGGAGGTCACGCCGAGGATCGTCGAGGTCGAGGTTCCCCGCCGGCTGGTCTGGGAAGGCGGGTCTCTCGACGCGATCCTCGGCCGACGCTCGCTCGTGCTCAATCCACAGCCTGCCGGCATCACCGAGTTCACCGAATCCGCGGAGTTCCGCGGCGCCACTCCCCCGACATCATCCTGGCGCCTGTGACGAACCTGCCGTCTCTCAGGCGGAGTTCAGGCCGGCCCGGCGGCAGTCAGCCGATCACGTTCGACACGGCGACGGCTTCCTCCGTGGAAGTGGAGGAAGCCTCTCCATGTTCATTGACGCTTGTTTACGACGGTTACAAACTCGCTACATGACACCTGAGAGCCGGTCCGCCCCCAAGCTCCCCGCCCTGACGTCGTCTTCAGCAGCGTGGATCTACCGAATGGGGAGTCGCGTGAGCTGAAGGCCGACATTCTGCGGCCCGCGACGGGAGACCGGCTTCCGCTGGTCGTCTTCCTTCCCGGTGGGGCGTTCCTTCGCTGCAACAGGGCGATGGCGTTCGATGTACGTCGACACGTTGCCGCATCGGGCTTTGTCGTCGCCAGTGTCGAATACCGCGTCGTACCCGACGGTGGCACCTACGTGGATTCCGTCCACGATGTGCGGGCCACCCTCGCCCATCTGCGGCAGCATGCGGATGACTTCGGTATCGACCCGCGTGCGGTTGCCCTCTGGGGAGAGTCGGCCGGTGGTCATGTGGCGGCACTGACGGGTGTCACGAGTGACCTGCCTGAGTTCGCCGGAGACTCGGGCCCCGCCTCAACAGGTGTCGCGCAGGCGGTGGTTGACGCCTTCGGCACCTCTCTGTTCTCGGCGATCGCCGACGACTTCGACGAGGAGCCGCGGCTCCACTACCAGCGCACGGCCACGCATTTCTCGGCCTGTGTCGGCAAGGCAGGCGCACTGTTCTCGGAAATTCCCGAGGCGGTGAGCGCCGCGGATCCCGCAACCTACGTGACGGCTTCGGCCCCGCCGTTCCTTCTGCTCCACGGCAGCGACGACATGCTCGTCCCCCCTCCCAGACGCAGCACGTGCACAAGGCTCTTCTCAGCGCCGGCGTAGAGAGCACCCGCTATGTCGTGGCCGGGGCAAATCACGGCGATTTCTGAGTCCTCGCGGATTCGGATGCTGCACTCGCCTGGTCGTCCGCGACCGTCATGAACGTCATCACCGAATTCCTGCACCGCCACCTCGACAGCGCCGACCTGCCGGAGTAAGCGAGTCCTCTGCCCCTCGGGTCACGGGGTACATGACTCACCGGGTCGACTCGCCTCCGGTGAACATGTCGAGCAGGCTCTGCGGCGTGTTGTCGCCGAAGAGCACCTCGTTGAGGTCGGCGCCGTCGACTGCGGCCGCGGCGCTGCGCGGGAAGAGGGGCTGCTCGTATGCGGTGAGGGCGGCTTCGGGGTCGTCGGGGTGCGCGGCGAGGGCCTTGCCGAGTTCGGCGCCGTCGTACATGGCCAGGTTGGCGCCTTCGCCGTTCGGGGCCGAGAGGTGGGCGGCGTCGCCGAGCAGGGCTACCCCGGGCACGCGGTCCCAGCGGTGTTCGACGGGTAGGGCGTAGAGGGGCCGTAGGACCAGCGGGGTGTCGCTTTCGGTGATCAGGGCGGTGAGTTCGGGGGCCCAGCCGTCGAATTCCCGCGTGATCCGCTCGGCCGCCGTGACGGAATCGGTGAAGTCGATGTCGGCGAACCACTCCCGCGGCCTGGACAGCGCCACGTAGGTGTGGAGGGTGCCGCCGCTCTCACGGTGTGCCTGGATGCCCTTGCCCGGGGCGAGCGCGAACAGGGACCCGCCGCCGACCGCCTTCGCGACCGCGGGGTGGCGGGTGTCGGCGTCGTACAGGTACGTCTCGATGTACGACTTGCCGGTGTATTCGGGTGCCGCGCCGGACAGCAGCGGGCGGACCCGTGACCATGCGCCGTCCGCGCCGACCAGGAGGCTGGTGGTGACGGCGGTGCCGTCGGCGAAGGTCACTTCGTGGCGGCCCTCGCCGAGGGCGCGGACACCGCTCACCTTGTGCCCCCACCGGACGGTGCCGGCCGGGAGCGAGTCGAGCAGGATGCGGCGCAGTTCGCCGCGCAGCACCTCGGGGCGTCCGCGCGTGCTGTCGTCGTCGAAGAGGACGGTCCCGTCCGGGGCGAGGACGCGTGTCGCCTCGCGGCCCTCCAGCACGAGGCCGCGGAACTCCTCGGTCAGGCCTGCCGCGGCGAGGGCCGGCTGGCCGTTGTCCTCGTGGATGTCGAGCATCCCGCCCTGGGCACGCGCGGTCGGGGCGGGCTCCGCCTCGTAGACGGTGGCCGGGATGCCGTGGACGTGCAGGACGCGGGCGAGGGTGAGGCCGCCGAGTCCGGCGCCGATGATCGTGATGTGCGTGTCCATGGTGACTCCGTCGGGATCCGGGTCGCCGGGTGAGCTCCGGCCGACCTCTCTGGAATGCCGTTCCATTGTTGGAACAGCGCTCCAGTTATGTCAAGATGGCCGCATGGCAACACGGACGGGCCGGTCACAGCGGCGTACGGAGGCGCTCTCCCGTGAGCGCATCGTCGAGGCCGCCGTCGAGCTGCTCGACGCAGTCGGCGAGGACGGGCTGACGTTCCGGACGCTGACCGAGCGCCTGGCCACCGGGCCCGGGGCGATCTACTGGCACGTGGCGAACAAGGGCGAGCTGCTCGGCGCCGCCACCGACGCCGTCGTAGCCGCGGCCCTGGCCGTCGAGCCCGCCGGGTCTCCGGACGCGCCGCAGGACGGGATCCGCGCCGTCGCGCTCGGCCTGTTCGACGCGATCGAGGAGCACCCCTGGCTCGCCACGCAACTCGCGACGCAGATCTCCCACAGCCCCTGGGGGCCGGTGGCGCCGCGGCTCTTCGAGACCATCGGCCGGCAGGTCCGCGCACTGGGGGTGCCCGAGGCCGGCTGGTTCACCGCGACCTCGGCGCTGATGCACTACATCCTCGGCGCCGCAGGCCAGAACGCCGCGAACACCATGAGCGCCCGCACTCTCGGGCCCGACACCGACCGCGCCCAGTTCCTCGACGCCGTATCGACGGCCTGGGAGCAACTCGACCCCGACGACTACCCGTTCACCCGGGCCGTCGCGGACCAAGTGCGCGGGCACGACGACCGCGAGCAGTTCCTCGCCGGGATCGACCTCGTCCTCGCGGGCGTAACCGCTCTGCACTTGACGAACGGTTAGGTCTGCCGACAGCCTCGGCCATCACTGCCCAGGGCAGGATCGACGCGTCGCTCGCCGCATGGCGGAGGCCCCCTAGACGCCGCCCGCCGAAGTGTCGCCCCGAAAAAAGTCCACGTTCATCCGGTTGTTCCCGAACCTCACCGGCGCCCCTGCCTATCGTGCGCCGGAGCAGTGTGTTCCGCCCCCGAACCAGAATGCCCGGAGCAACCACCATGCCCTTCCGGACCGTTGGCCGTTCCCTCACCGCCTTGCCTCGGCCCACTCGACTGGCTGGACCCCGCGCTGGTGGACGGCGGTCGCGCACAATCCGGATCTGGTGGCGGCGGGGCGCCGGTTCTTCCTGGTGGCGCTGCTCTCCGTCAACGCGTTCCCGAAGATCGGGCTGTACACGGCGATGGCATCCCTATAAGCACGCGGCGACCGTTGGCCGTGGCGCGGCGGAGGCGGTGACGACGGTGCGGGACGCGCGGATCACGTTGTTCCTCAGTTGGTACGGCCAACTGCCGCCGTCCGAGGGTGTGTTGGGGGCCGTACGCCCGCTGCATTTCAATCCTGAGCACCGGTTCCTGAGCGAGGGGGCGGTGGCTCACTGGCATGCGCGGGACGTGCTGGTGAGTTGCTGGACGGTGGACGACGCGGACCGGCGCGGCGAACTGCTCGCCTGGGGTGTGGACGCGATCATTGGCAACGACCTGAACGGGGTGGTGAAGAGCTGTGCCGAACGTGCCGAACGGACATGACCTGGACGGTGCTCTGCGGGTGGCCGTGGAGTTGGCCGAGTGGGCGACGGAGGCGATCCGTGGCGGGAACCGAGGAGGTGCGGGTCCGGTCCGGCAGAAGGCGAGCCCGGCCGACATCGTCACGGACACGGACGAGGCGGTGGAACGCCACGTGCGGGCGGTGCTGCGGCGGGAGTTCCCCGACTGGGGCATCGACGGCGAGGAGTACGGCGCCGAGGAGGGGACATCGGACGACGCTCCGCACTGGGTGATCGACCCGGTGGACGGAACCACCAACTACGCCCACGGGCTTGGCTGGTGCTCCTTCTCGCTGGGGCTGGCGGAGCCGGACGGCAGTCCGCTGCTGGGGTTGGTGGCGGACCCGTGGCGGGGTGAGGTCTTCACGGCGGTGCGGGGCAAGGGGGCCCACCTGAACGGGACTTCGATCCACGCGGCGGACCACACCACGCTCACCGGCCATGTGTTCCTGACGGAGTGGGCGGCCCACGCGCACTGGCCCGGCCTCGACGCGCTCCTCGCGCGACTGGCCGACCGGCACTGCACGGCCCGCGTCATGGGTTCGACCGCGCTGTCCTTGGTCCAGGTCGCGGCGGGCCGGGCGACGGCCGCCGCGATCGGCGAGTTCCACCCGGTGGACGGCCTGCCCGCCCTGCTCATCGCGACCGAGGCGGGCGCGGTGGCCATGCCGCAACTCCCTTCGTACGGTGAGCCGTTGCTGCTCGTGGCACCGGAAGCGGCGGCGGAGGTCGGGGAGTTGTGGCGTTCGACGGTCGGAGCCGCCTAGCTCAGCCGACGGCGGCCATCGGATCGGTGGCCGCCGGTGTCCCTACGACAGGGGCATCACCTTGCGGTAGGTGACCACCGCCGCCGTCGCGACCGTCACGTGCATCAGGAGCAGCGCCCCGACACCGGTCGCGCCACCGTCGCCGTAGAGCAGGAAATCGGGGACGAAGGACACCAGGACGAGGGCCGGGACCAGCCATCGCACCAGCGCCTGGGGGTCCTTCGACGCCTTGCGCAGGATGGCCCAGCCGATGGCGCCCGCGACGATGCCGAGCGTCGTCAGGAAGATGTACGACGGTGCCTTCAGGGGCTGGAAGTCGTCGGGCGCGCCTGCGGCCAGGGCGAGTTGGGCGATGACGGTGTCCGCCGCGGAGGCCAGCACGATCGCGGCGACGACACCTCCCGCGACGACGAGCGGACCACGGCGGACGGCGACGGCTTCAGAGGCGAGTGACATGACAACTCCAGGGAGGGAGATTTCGGGCAGAGCCCGAAGCCCCGAGACGGATCGGGTCGTTTGAACCCTCAAACGAGAGTCTGACCGACTCCGTTTGAAACTTCAAGCGCGCCTGACGGGTGCCTGTCCCGGCACTCTCTAGGATCGGTGCACGATCTTGACCTGTGGGAGTTCGGATGAGCGAGGATGTGCGGCCGGAGCCTGGGCTCTCGCCGGAGCGACTGGCCTTCTTCACGGACGCTGTCTTCGCGATCGCGATGACGCTCCTGGCCGTCGAACTGGAGCGACCGGACACGGAGGAGCGGGCGTCGGCTGGTGCGCTGGCCCGCTTCCTGGTCGACCAGCGGAATTCCTATCTGGCGTTCGCGCTGGCGTTCGTCCTGTTGTGGTCGGTGTGGCGGCGGCACCACCAGCTGATGGACCAGATCCGCGTGCTGTCGCCGACCTTCGTGTTCTGGCACGCGCCCTATCTGCTGCTGGTCGCGTTCCTGCCGTTCCCCACGACCGTCATCGGCTCCGCGATCACCAATCCGATGGCGCAGACCCTTTTCGCCGGGACCATGGCGGGCATCGTCTTCTGCGAGGTCGCCCTCAAAGAGGTCTCGGCCGACGGCGGCCTCGTCATCGGCGATGTCGCACGGGCCCGCAGACACGCCGACGCCTCCTGGGCGGTCGGCCTCTGGTTCGTCCTGAGCCTCGGTCTCGCCTGGGTGTTCTCCTACGCCTACGTCCTGTGGATCTTCGCGCCGCTGTCCGCCACCTACGGCGGTCCGCTCATCACCCGCCTCCGCGCCCTGCGCACACGCTCCCACGACGAGCAGACGCCGCCGACCGGGCCGTAGACAGTCGTAGACAATGGACGGAGTGAAGGGCATGTACAACCTGCGCCGCCTGGAGGTGCTGCGGGAGTTGAAGTACCGCGGCACGCTGGCCGCCGTCGCGACGGCCATGTCGTACAGCCCCTCGGCCGTCTCCCAGCAGCTGGCGCTCCTGGAGTCCGAGGTCGGCGCACCGCTGCTGGAGCGGGAGGGGCGTGGGGTCCGGCTGACGCCACAGGCCGAGATCCTCGTCGCCCGTACGGAGAAGGCCCTACGGGAACTGGAGCGCGCCGAGACGGAGATCGCGGCCTCGCTGCGGGAGGTGTCGGGGACGCTCAGGGTCGCGGCTTTCCAGACCGCCATGCTCGCGCTGCTGCCCGCCGCGCTGACCTGGCTGCGCGAGCACCATCCCCGGGTGCGGGTGGAGGCCACGCAGGCCGAGCCCGACACCTCGCTGCCCGGCCTGCTCACCCGGGACTTCGACCTCGTGATCGACGAGACGTTCCCCGGTCACCCGCGACCGGCGCGGTCCTCGGAGGTCGAACACCACCCCCTGTACGAGGACGCCATGCGGCTCGCGACCCCCGCGCCCGTGACGACCGTGGCCGAACTGGCCGAGCACCCCTGGGTGATGGAACCCGTCGGCACGCCCGCCCGCGCATGGGCGACCGGTGTCTGCCACGCGGCCGGCTTCGAGCCGGACGTCGCCTTTGTCTCCGCGGACATGCTGACCCACGCACGGCTGGTCGAACAGGGCCACGCGGTGGCCTTCCTGCCCGACATGCTCTGGTTCGACCGCACGCCCCGGCTGGCGCTCGACACCTCCGCCGTCCACGTCCGCACCGTACTCGCGACCGTGCGCGCCGGTGCCGGGGAGCATCCCCTGATCCGGACTTTCCTCGCCGCTCTGGGGTACGCGGTCGGCAGGCTGCCCGCTCGCACGGGGTGACGTCGCCGGGCCACCTCATTCATCAGCATTCCTAACCTTTCACATCCAGAAACATTCACTTTACTGAACGGGTGCGGCTTGAGAACGTGAAGGAAAGGGTTCCTCGGACAGACGGGAAGCACAGGACATGGACATCGAAGCGCTCCGCCAGGACACCCCGGGCACCGCGAACCGGGTACACCTCAACAACGCGGGAGCCGGTCTCCTGTCCCGTCGGACCCTGGAGGCCATGACCTCCCACCTGGAGCTGGAGGCGGCCATAGGCGGCTACGAAGCCGCAGGCCAGGAACGGGACCGCATCGACGCCACCCACGGGGCCATCGCCCGGCTGGTGGGCGGACAGGCGAACGAGATCGCACTGTTCGACAACTCCACCCACGCGTGGAACGCGGCCTTCTACTCCATGACGTTCAAGCCCGGCGACCGCATCCTCACCGGCCGGGACGAGTACGGCAGCAGTGTGCTCGCCTATCTGCAGACCGCCCGGCGCCACGGCGCCGAGGTCGTCGTCGTGCCCGACGACGAGGACGGACAGCTCGACACCGCGGCCCTGGCCGACCTGATCGACGAGCGCACCAGGCTCGTCGGCGTCACCCACATCCCCACCAGCGGCGGTCTGGTCAACCCGGCGGCCGAGATCGGCCGGATCACCCGCGCGGCCGGCGTCCCCTTCCTGCTGGACGCCACCCAGTCCGTGGGCCAGTTCCCCGTCGACGTCGCCGAGATCGGCTGCGACATGCTCACCGCGACCGGCCGCAAGTTCCTGCGGGGCCCGCGCGGCACGGGCTTCCTGTGGGTGCGTCCCGAGGCCCTGGAGTACCTGGACCCGTACGTCACCGAGATCGAGGCCGCGACCTGGGACGGCGAGCGCGGTTTCAGCTGGCACGACGGTGCGCGGCGCTTCGAGACATGGGAGGTCAGCTACTCCAACGTCCTCGGGCTGAGCGCGGCCGTCCAACAGGCCCTGGAACTCGGCATGGACGAGATCGGCCACCGCGCCATCGCCCTGGGCTCGTATCTGCGTGACCGCCTCGACGCACTGCCGGGTGTCACCACGTACGACCTGGGCCGCGACCGGTGCGCCATCGTGACCGTGAAGGTCGATGCCGTCCCCACGGCCGATGTCGCCGCGGCGCTCGCGAAGCAGGGGATCAACGTCACCACGACCGTGGCCGAGCACAGCCAGTTCGACACCGAACACCGCGGCGTCCACCCCTTGGTGCGGCTGTCCCCGCACTACTACAACACCGAGGCCGAACTCGACCAGGCCGTCGAGGCCATCGCCGAACTGGCCCACAGCGCGGGGTAGAGCGAGGAGGCCGCCCAAGTCACGGGAACCGGATCGCGGCCGGCGGCCAGGCCGGGGCGGTGTAGGGGCGGTGGAACGTATGACGCCCCGAACTCACCTCGAACGGGGCGCTGCCGTCCGGTAGTTGGACCTCGGCCCGGGTGTTCGGGGGTACCGACACCTCGACGACGAGGACGTCCCGTTCGCTGCCCGGGACATGCTCGATACGCCAGCCCGCCTCGGCCCTGCCGTACGGGGTGTCGTGGGCCGCCTTCGCCCAGGTCAGGTCGCCGCCCGGGACGGGGGCGATACGCAGTCGGCGCCAGCCGGGTCCGGCGGCGGCGAGACCCGCGACCGTGCGGTGCAGCCAGTCGGCGACCGCACCGAGGGCGTAGTGGTTGAACGAGGTCATCTCGCCGGGGTTGACGGTGCCGTCGGGCAGCATCGAGTCCCAGCGCTCCCAGACCGTGGTGGCGCCCATGGTCACCGGGTAGAGCCACGACGGGCAGTCCTTCTCCAGGAGCATGCGGTAGGCGAGTTGGGGCTCGCCCGCCGCGCACAGGACGTCGCAGATCAACGGCGTGCCGGTGAAGCCGGTGGCGATACGGAAGGACGCGCGGCGCACGATCTGCGCCAACCGCTCGGCAGCGCCCCGCCGTTGACGCTCCGTCGGCAGCAGCGCGAAGGCGATGGCCAGGGCGTACGCGGTCTGGGAGTCCGAGGACAGCCGGCCGTCCGGCGTGACGAACCGGTCGGCGAACCGCTCGCGTACGGCCTGCGCGTGCTCGTGGAAGCGGGCGGCGTCCTCCTTCCCGTCCAAGTGTCCTGTGTCGTCAAGGAGTTGGGCGACCTCGGCGAGGACCTCGGCGGAGCGGATGACATACGCGTTGGCCACGAGGTCGCCGTCGGTCCGCGCCTCACCCGGACGGTCCGGCGGGGCCTGCGGGTCGAGCCAGTCCCCGAGTTGGAAGTCCTGGCGCCACAGTCCGTCGCCCTCGGCGGTGAGCCGGATCGTGGCCTCGCCCCAGGCCCGCATGCTCGGGTACTGGGCGCGCAGCACCTCCAGATCCCCGAACCGCTGGTACAGGGTCCACGGCAGGAGCACCGCGACATCGGCCCACACCGCCTGCGCACCCGCGTCCTGGAAGGCGCCCGGCAACACATCGGGGACGACGAGGGGCGGCACTCCGTCCGGTCGCGCCAGCTGCTCCGCGGACAGGTCGCGCAGCCAGCCGGTCAGCATGCCGGAGCAGTCGTGGAGGAAGGACGCGGTGGGCGCGAAGACCTGGATGTCGCCGGTCCAGCCCATGCGTTCGTCGCGCTGCGGGCAGTCCGTGGGGATGTCGAGGAAATTGCCGCGCATGCCCTGCACGACGTTCTCGTGCAGCCGGTTCACGAGGGCGTCGGAGCACTCGAACCAGCCGGTGCGGGCCATGTCCGTGTGGAGTACGACCGCTTCGACGTCGGCCGGGTCGAGCGGTCCGGGCCAGTTCCCGATCTCGGCGTACCTGAAGCCGTGGAAGGTGAAGAGAGGTTCGTAGGTCTCAACCCGCTCGTCTTCGCCTACCGCTCCCTCCCCTTCATCTCCCTCCCCTTCATCTCCCTCCCCTGCGTCACCCTCCACGCCTTCGCCGCGCAGGACGTACGTGTCCGTGGCGGCGGCGAACCGCAGGGGGCGGGTGCTCAGTTCGCCGTGCTCCAGCACCTCCGCGTGGCGCAGGGTGACCTCGTGGCCGGCGGGACCCTTCACTCGGATACGTAGTCGGCCGACCAGGTTCTGTCCGAAGTCCAGGACGGTCTTCCCCGACGGCGTCGTGATGACCTCCACCGGGGCGACGGTCTGGGTGCGTCGCACGGGCGGACCCGTCGGTGCCACCAACTCGGCTCCAGGGGGCGGGAGTTCGCGGACGTGACGCCAACCGGACGTGTCATGTCCCGGCGCGGACCACCCCGGCCGCTCCCGCCGCGCGTCGTACGCCTCACCGTCGTAGATCTCCGAACGCAGCACCGGGCCGGTCGTCGTACGCCAGCGCTCGTCGGTGCGGACGGTCTGCGTCGTGCCGTCGGCGTACGCGATCTCCAACTGGGCGAGGAGCGCGCGGTGTTCACCGTAGATGTCGCGGCTACCGCCGTGGAAGCCGAGGCGTCCGGTGTACCAACCCTCGCCGAGCAGGGCGCCGATGGTGTTCTCACCGGTTCGCAGCAACGGCGTCACGTCGAACGTCTGGTAGCGCAGGCGGTGTTGATACGAGGTCCAGCCCGGGGCCATGACCTCGTCCCCCACGTGCTCCCCGTTGATCTCGGCCGCGTAGACGCCGTACGCGGTGATGTACAGCCGGGCGGAGGCGACGGGACCGGCGAGGGTGAAGTCGCGGCGGAGCAGTGCCACGGGGAGTGGTTCCTCGGCGGGGGTGCCGAGGTCCGGGGTGACGGGGCAGGCCGTCCAGTCGGCCGCGTCCAGGAGCCCGGTCTCGGCGTACGCGTGCTCCGACCAGGGGGATGGCGCGTCCTCCCCTTCGCCCCAGACGCGTACGCGTACACCGACGCGTTCCCGGGAGCCGAGGCGTGGCCCCGGCCAGGGGACGAGGACGGACGCGTCGGACTCCAGGCGTCCGGTGTCGGCGAGGACCGTGCCGTCGACGGCGGTGATCTCCACCTGGTGGGCGGCCTGGTGCCAGTCCCCGGTGTCGGTGACCGTCCGCCAGCTGAGGCGGGGAGCGGATTCGCCGATGCCCAGGGGTTCACGGTGGTGCTCGAAGGTGGGTGGTGAGACATGCACGGGGATCAACTCCGGCTCGGGTCATGGCAGATGTACACCCGTGGGGCTCCGCCTTCGTCGGGTACGGGTTCTACGGCGGTGGCGCGCACGCCCTCGCGGACGGTACCGCCGGTGCGGGGATCGACCACCCGGTACGGAAGCGGGACGTTCTCCGGGTCGGTGATGAACAGCGGGCCGCCCTCCTCCGCGTAGCAGAGGTACAGCACGCCGGGGACGGACAGGCCCCGGGGCGCCAGGGCGGAGCGCCAGTCGGGCCGCATGTCCGTCAGAGGGAGACCTTCGAGGATGCGGGAGATCAGCCCGACGTGGCGTGAGCCCTCGAAGTGCAGTGCCTCGCGCCAGCCGGCGTCCTCGGCCAGGAAGAACTCCTCGTGGCCGGGTTCGGCGGCGTGCAACCGCCACTGCCACAGGCTCGCCGCGCCGTAGACCACGCCCATGGTGCCGCCGGCGCAGAGGTTGCTCCAGGCCTCGTGTCCCTGCCACCAGCCCGCGGCGCGGCCTGGACGCCCGGTGTTCTCGTACGTCGGCTCGGCGTTGGCGACCGCCTTGGCGGGGGTGTTGCGCCACATGTCGGCGACGCGTTCCTGGACGTGCCCGCCCATGTGGCCGGTCTGGCACCACTGGAAGTGCAGCCAACTCTCGCTCTGGTGCGCCGAGTTGTCGGCGTGCGGCCGGTAGTGGATGCCGCAGGGCTGGCCGTGGTCGTCCCAGCGGCCGATCTCCGCACCGCCCGCCGGGATCTGCGGTTCGTGGCCCTCACCGTCGGCGCCGACCAGATAGACGGTGGGACCGGCGCCGTAACGAGCCACCAGATAACGGCAGTAGCGCGCGTACTCCTGCGGCGGGACCACCGGCCCGGCCACCCGCAGGCCCTTCCAGCCGAACCCGTGGAAGAGCGGCTGGAGTACCGGGACGATTCCATGGTCGCGCAGGATGCCGATCAGCCGGTCCACGTACTGGAAATACGCCGGGTTGAGCACATTGACGTGCCCGGTGGGCAGGTCCTCGAAGCCGACGTCGAACCCCTCGTCCACAGTGCGGTCGCGCGGTCCGCGCGCGTCCATGTCGGGCTGGACGCTCATCAACAGGGCCGCGTTGAAGCCTTTGTCCCGCCGGTCGGCGGCGTACTCCGTGACCTGCTCCTCGGTGGCCCGCCAGGGCAGGGCCCAGGCGGTGTCGCCGACCAGCAGCGCGGGCGTCCCGTCGGCGTGCACCAGGCTCCGTCCGCCGGGCGACATCCGCCAAAAGCCGTGCCGGTGGAAGGAGTTGGTGTCATCGACGGCGGGGTGCACGACGAGAGTTCCGCCCTGTCCTGACAGTCCTTCGTCCGCGACGGAACTGCCGCTGCGCCAGGTCCAGCGGCCGTTCGCCTCCGGGGAGGCGAACCGGACCTTCCAGACCCGGCCGCCGTCCCAGAAGGCCGGGCGGCGCAGGACCGTGCCGGAGTCGTGGGTGAACTCGGCCCATACGTCGATGTCGGTGTACGGGTTGGCGTGGTCGCGGGCCCCGGTGAGGGTGATCTCGGTCTGCCGCCAGGGGGCGACCACCGGGTCCGCTTCCGGCCGCGTATCACTCATGAGTCGCCGACGGCGATGTCCGCGGCCAGCGGCAGGGTCGCCGAGGACGGTCCGGCTTCCAGGGCGAAGGTCCCCAACTCGACCTCCCAGCGGCCCACTTCGGTGTCCCAGTGCTGGAACGCCCGCCCGTCCACGGTGACCGTCGCGACGGTCTCCTCGCCGGGTGCCGCCTCGACCACGGCGAACCCGGCGAGCCAGCGGAGCGGGCGCTCGACGGCACCTCCCGGACGGCCGGCGTAGACCTGCACGACCTCCTTTCCGTGCCGGGTGCCGCTGTTGCGTATACGCACCTCTACGGTGAGATCGGCGCCGGACGGCACCTCGCCGGGGGCGTCGATCGAGACGTAGTCCCAGGTGGTGTAGCCGAGTCCGTGTCCGAAGGCGTAACGGGGCGGCTGGGAGCCGGTGCGGCCGTCGCCCCGGTAGCCGATGAACAGCCCCTCGTCGTAGGCGAGTACGCCGTCGATCGGCTCGGTGGCGGGCAGTCCCTGCTCGGTGGCGGGCCACACGGTCGGCAGTCGGCCGCCCGGTTCCGCGACGCCCAGCAGGACGTCGGCGAGCGCGTTGCCGAACTCCTGGCCGGGGAACCAGGCGAGCAGCACCGCCGCCACCTCCTCGGACCACGGAAGCAGCACCGGCGCACCGGAGTTGACCACCACGACGGTACGGGGGTTGGCCGCGGCGACCCGGCGGACGAGTTCGTCCTGCCGGCCGGGCAGGGCCAGACTGTCGCGGTCGAAGCCCTCGCTCTCGACCTCTTCGGTGGTGCCGACCACGACTACGGCGACGTCGGCCTCGCGGGCGAGTGCCACGGCCCGCTCGATCTCCTCGTCGTCGCTGCCGTGCGGCGGCTGGAGGTTGAGCTGGAACATGGTGACCGCGTCGCCGAGGGCGTCGTCCGACGAGTCGACGTCGTGGGTGACCATGGCGTGAGCGACCGTGTCGTGGGTGAGGACGACCTCGGTCTCCTCGCCCTCCGCCAGATCGACGGTGTGCAGACGTTGCGGCGGAGTCATCAGACCCTCCACCAGGTCGGCGCCCGGCGGGAGTTGAAGGCGCGCGTCGAACACCTCGGACCCCGCGACGGACAACCGGAAGCGTCCGATGCCCGAGCCGCCGATGGCGTACCGGCCGGCGTCGGTCGCGCGGATCACGGTGCGCACCTCGACCCGGGCGACCTGACCGGTGGGCACACCGGGGCCGTAGGACCCCATCCAGGTGTAGGCGCCCCCGGCGCGGCGCTCGGAGCCGAGGAGAGTTCCGTCCTCGGAGAGGAAGTTCACCTCCACGCCCTCGCCGGAGCCGTCGGGGTGGCGGAGGTAGGCAAGTGCCGCCGCGGGTACGCGAGTTTGCGGGGTGACACCGACGCCGTGGGTGACCTCGACGTCGGCGCCCAGGGCCGCACGGATGCCGTCGAGAGGTGAGACGGTGTAGGGCGGGAAGACGGTGGCGCTGCCTCCGCCGAGGGTTCGGGCCGCGGCGGCGTTGGGGCCGAGGACGGCGACCCTGGTCAACGCAGCCCGGTGCAGGGGTAGTTGGGCGTTCTCGTTGCGGGCCAGGACGAATCCGGCGGCTGCGGTTTCGCGCAGGCGGGCCGCCACGGACTCGGCGTCGTAGTGGGGCGGAAGGACGGGGGCGGGCACATCGGTCAGCGCGCCGACCCGGGCGGCGAGGCGCAGCAGTCGTAGCACCTTGTCGTCGACGAGGGACTCTTCGACCTTGCCCTTGCGTACGGCGGCGACCAGCGCGTCGCCCCAGGGGCCGATCGGGCCGGGCATCACCAGGTCGAGGGCGGCGCGGGCGGACGGCTCGGTGGTGCGGGCGGCGAACCAGTCCGACATCACCAGGCCGTCGAAGTCCCAGTCGTCGTGCAGCACTTGGCGCAGCAGCGGGCTCTCGGTCATCGGGTGCCCGTTGACGCCGTTGTAGGCGGCCATCACGGCCCAGACCCGGCCCTCGCCGACAATCCGCTCGAACGGCGCCAAGTACAGCTCACGCAGGGCGCGTTCGCCGATGCGCGCGTCGAGCGTCATGCGCTGGGTCTCGGAGTCGTTGCCGACGAAGTGCTTGACGGTGGCCGCGACGCCGCCGTCCTGGACGCCTCGGACGTAGGCGACGCCGATGCGGGCGGTGAGCAGCGGGTCCTCGCTGAAGCACTCGAAGTGCCGTCCGCCGTAAGGGGTTCGGTGCAGGTTCACGGTGGGGGCGAGGAGGACGTCGACGCCCTTGGCGCGTGCCTCGTGGGCGAGCAGTCCGCCGAGTCGTTCGATCAGCGGTTCGTCCCAGGTGGCGGAAAGTGCGGTGGGCGAGGGCACGTTGGCGGAGGGGCTGCGTTCGTCCCACAACTCGCCGCGGACTCCGGCGGGTCCGTCCGAGACGACCAACCGGCGTAGTCCGACGGCGGGTTCGGGGTGGAGGGACCAGAAGTCGGCGCCGGTCAGCAGCCTCACCTTCTGCTCCAGGGTGAGCGCACCGAGGCGCCTGGCGAGCTCGGCTTCGTCGGTTGCGGAGGGGGTGGAGGGGGCGTCGGTGGTGGGCTGCCGGGTCACGGCGTCCTCCTCGGTGAAGGTGACGGTGAAAATGCGGGTGCGGGTGCGGGTGAAGTGGGATCGTCGTCGCGTTCGATGAGCAACCGGACGTCCCAGGGCCCGAGTTCGAGCGCGGTTCCGGCGGCGAGGGGCTCACCGGTGAACAAGTCGTGGACGCGCCCAGGAAGGCGGTAACTGACCGTGCCCCAGGCCCAGTTGTGGACGAAACGCAGGACGGCGCCGTCGGCGGTGGTGGCCGACGTACAGGTGACGGACGGCGGCCGGTCCTCGCGCCAGGTGTCGGAGGGGAGCGAGACCGCGGTGACCCACTCGGCGAGGCTGCGCGAGAGTTCGCGGTCCGGGACCGTGCCGACGTGGGTCACGCGGCCGGCGCCGCACTCGTGCGTGGTGACGGCGGCGAACTGGCCGAGGTGCGGATGGTCGTACCCGGCGAGGACCGCGGCACCCTCCGCGATCAGTCCATCGGCCCAGGCGGTGGCGTGCCCGTGCAGAGCGGGGCCGTTCATGTCCCCTGGGGTGATCGTGACCGGGGTCAGCACATTGGTGAACTCCTGGTAGCGCACGCCCGCCACAGGCCGCAGCACTCCGGGCATGACCGTGTGCCGGGCGACAGCCTCCTCGTCGGCGTAGCCGGTGCGCGGGGTGAGGACGAGATGGCCGCCGGCTTCGGCGTACCGGCGCAGCAGGTCGAGCGTCGCGTCGTCCGCGATGTACAGCGCCGGGACGACCAGCACCGGCCACCGGTCCGCCAACTCCTCCGGAATGGAGGGAAGTTGCTCTGGGGAAACGATGTCGACGGACAGCCCGGCGTCGAACAGCCCCCGGTAGAAGACGGCGACGATGCGGTCGTAGGACTGTGGATCACCGAACCAGGCAGGGGTGTTGCCCCGGAGCGGTGCCATGAACTCCATGGCCCAGCGGCTGTCGGCGGACAGCAGCATCGCCACGTCGCTGCGGGGCCGTAGGCCCTCGATCGCGGCGCCGGCCTGCTTGAACTCCCCCGCGATTTCGGAGAGTTCGTCGTACGTCCGGCCGGGTTCCAGGCTGTGGCCGAGGATGCCGCCCCAGTAGGTCTCGGCGCCGTAGTGCAGGGAGTGCCAGTGCCAGTACTCGATCATCCTGGCGCCGCGCGCGACCATGCTCCACACGGCCTGGCGGGCTTGGCCGCGGTAGAGGGGGAAGTTGTCGGCTGAGCCGCCGATCGAGGTGGCGTTGGTCTCCATGACGAGGAAGGGTTCCTGGCGGATGCCGCGTGCCATGTCGTTCTGGAGGTAGAGCCAGGCGGGACCGGACCAGGCGACGAAGAACGGATACAGGCCGCCCTCCGGCTCGTCGGGACCTGGAAGGGCCAACCCGTCCTGCGTGGCGTAGTAGATGTTCGCCCCGGCGATGTCGAGCGGCCGGCCGATCGTCGCGATGTCCAGACCCTGTTGGCCGAGGGCGACGCAGGTGGTGACGAAGTGGTGCTCAGGGACGAGGCCGCGGACCAACTCGGCGTGCCAGGTGATGTATTCCTGCGTCAGCCGCGATTGATAGCGGCGCCAGGCGAGGTCGTACGACGGGGTGGAGTTGCCGTCGGGGGTCCACAGGTCCGCCCAGTCCCGCAGCCGGTGGGACCAATAGGTCAGTCCCCAGCGGCGGTTGAGGGTCTCGACGTCGCCGTAGTGTTCGCGGAGGTGGTCGAGGAAGCCCTGGAACACCGAGTCGTTGTGGAAGAGCCGCAGTCCGGGTTCGTTGTCGACCTGCCAGCCGATGACCGCCGGGTGGTCGGCGTAACGCCCCACGATCTCGCGGACCAGCCGCTCGGCGAGATGTCGGAAGGCGGGGTGCGAGTAGTCCGCGTCCTGGCGCATGCCGTACGGGATGGGCTGCCCGGTGCCCGAACGGGCCGCCGTTTCCGGGTACTTGCGGCGCAGCCAGGGCGGGACGGCGTAGGTCGGGGTGCCCACGATCGCCTTGATGCCTCGGTCGTTGGCGGCGTCGAGCACCGGTTGCAGCCAGTCGAGTTCGAAGTGGCCCTCACGGGGTTCCCAGGTCGACCAGACCGACTCGCCGACCCGGATGACACTGAACCCGGCCTCGGCCATCAGATCGAGGTCCTGCGCGAGCCGCTCGTACGGCTGGTACTCGGTGTAGTACGCGGCTCCGAAGAGCATGCGTGAGGAGGAGGTGCCCATACGGTGCTGGTGACTTTCTCTCAGGTGCCGGTCGGTGTCGTGGAGGGGGCGAAGGTGTCAGTCCTCGCCCCGGTACCTGAACTGGTGGAAGGCGACGGCTCCTTCAGCGGCGTACATGCCGACGACTCGGCCGGTGAAGGACGCGGCGGTCTCCGCGGAGACGTAGCGGCCGTCGAGTGCGGCGAGTTCGACCGGTCCGCTGTCGGTGTCGGTGTCGGTCTCGACGGACAGGCGGACCATGTCGGGGCCCAGGGCGTCGAGGCCCATGCCCCGCACCGGCTCGGTCTCGATCCGTACGGTCACCGGTCCCGGCCCCGGGGGAATCTGCTGCTCCCAGGTCTGACACAGCCCGCCCACCCGAGCGCGGGCGCGGGCGATTCCGGCGCCCACCTCGATGTCGTAGTGATGCCGTTCGTCGATCCGCAGGCTCAGCCCGCCGACTCCTCCGGCGCTGTCCACGCGGACCGAGAAGACGGCCGCCTGGTGCTGCTGACGGCGGCCGACGAACCGCGGTCGCGGGTCGTCCATGGTGGAGCCGTCGGCATGTATGACGAGGTGGGCCGGTCGTTCGGTGAGTGAGGACCAGTCGGCGGCCGGTGTCCGTATGGAGAGCCATTCCGGGCCGAGTTGGGCGCCGGTGAAGTCTTCGTGGTGCTCAACCGGTGCGGTGGGCGGGGTCAGTTGGACCGGCTGGACCACCGGCCAGCCGTCAACCCATTCCAGCGTCGTGCTGAATGTCTCCCGGCCCATCGGAGAGAACGCCCTCGTCAGACCACCGGGCCGCATCCCCAGCAGGAACAGCGCCCAGCCGCCGTCGGGAGTGCGCACGAGGTCGGCGTGGCCGGTGTTCTGGACCGGGCGGGCGGTGCTGCGGGCGCTGAGCACCGGGTTGGCCGGGCCGCCTTCGAAGGGGCCGTCGGGACGGGTGCCGCGGGCGATGCTCACGGAGTGCCCGCGCTCGGTGCCTCCCTCGGCGATCAGGAGGTACCAGGTGCCGTCGATCTCGTAGAGGTGCGGCGCCTCGGGGAACATCAGGCCCGTGCCCGACCACAACGACCGGGGTTCTTCGAGGGCTTGACCCGTCTCCAGGTCCATGCGGACCTGCTGGATGCCGAGGTGCTCGCCGGCGTGGTCGCCGTCGAGTTGGAGTCCCGAGTACGTGACGAAACAGGTGCCGTCGGCGTCCCACGCGAGGTCCGGGTCGATGCCCGGCACGCCTTGCATGACAATGCCGTCGGACCAGGGTCCCTCGGCCCGTTCGGCGGTGAAGATGAGGCTGCCGCGCCCCATCGCGTCGGTGACGACCAGCCAGAAGCGGCCGTCGTGGAAACGGATGGTGGGCGCCCAGGCCCCGCCGAGCGTCGGGACCTTCTCCACCGCCAACTGACCGGGCCGGGTGACCACGTTGCCGATCTGCTCCCACCGCACCAGGTCGCGGCTGTGGAACAGCGGTACGCCGGGGAGGTACTCGAAGCTGGAACAGGCGAGGTAGTAGTCGTCGCCGACGCGGGTGATGCTGGGGTCCGGGTGGAAGCCGGGGAGGACGGGGTTGGGCAGGGTCATGCTCGGTCTCCCGACGTCGGGGCGGTCGTGGATACGGCTGTGGAGTCGCCCGGAGAATTCGCCGTGGCGGCCACCAGCCGTCGGCGCTCGGCCCGGCGTTCCGCCTGCCGCTGTGGGTCCGGCACCGGCGCGGCAAGCAACAGTCGCTGGGTGTACGGGTGTTGAGGTGCTGTGGTGACGTTGGCCGCGTCGCCGGTCTCGATGATCTCTCCGCCGCGCATCACCGCCACCCGGTGGCTGATGTGCCGGACGACGGACAGGTCGTGGGTGACGAAGAGGTAGGCGACGCCGGTGCGTTCCTGGATCTCGACGAACAGGTCCAGTACCCGGGCCTGGGTCGACAGGTCCAGTGCGCTGACCGGTTCGTCGCAGACGATGACGCGCGGGTCCCGGGACAACGCCCGTGCGATGGCGATGCGTTGGCGCTGCCCGCCGGAGAACTCGCGCGGCAGCCGGTCCCCGGCGTCGGCGGGCAGCCGTACGTGGTCGAGCAGGTCCCGCACCCGCTTCTCGGCCTCCGTCCGAGGGGTTCCCGCGACGCGCAGCGGTTCGCTGAGGATGTCGTTCACGGTCATCGCCGGGTTGAGGGAGGTGTACGGGTCCTGAAACACCACCTGGATGTCACTGCTGAGCGCCCGGCGTTCCTTCGCGCCGAGACCCGAGACGACCTTGCCGTCGTAGCGGACGGTGCCGGAGGCGATCGGGGCCAGTCCGAGGACGGCGCGGCCCAGTGTGGTCTTGCCCGATCCCGACTCGCCGACCAGTCCGAGGGTCTCGCCCGCGCCGATGGTGATCGACACGCCCTTCAGTACCCGGAACGGCGGCTTGCGCCGGCCTTTCGCCGGGTACTCCACGACCAACTGGTCGGCGACCAGAAGGGGTTCGGCCGGGAGTTCCTTGTCCGGCGTCCCGTTCATGGCTCCGTTTTTGGCCCCGTTCAATGTCCCGGTCATGCCGGACCCTCCTGACGTCCGGTGTGCGTGATGCCCGCGCCGTTCGTGACGCCTGCGGTGTCCGTGGCCCCCGCGGCGCTCGCCGACACGGTGCGGCTCGGGCTCAGCGCGGACCGCGGCTCGGCGTCCTCCAGCGTGGAGGACAGGAGCATGCGGGTGTAGGGATGCCGCGGAGCGGCGAACAACTCCGCCACGGGTGCGGACTCCACGACCGCGCCGGTCCGCATCACCGTCACGCGGTCGCAGATGTCGGCCACCACGCCGAAGTCGTGGGTCACCAGGATCACGCCCATGTTCCGCTCGCGCTGAAGGGACCGCATCAGGTCGAGCACCTCGGCCTGCACGGTCACGTCGAGGGCGGTGGTCGGCTCGTCGGCGATCAGCAGGTCCGGTTCGCAGGACACGGCGCCGGCGATGAGGACGCGCTGCGCCATACCGCCGGAGATCTGGTGCGGATAGGCGCGGAAGACCCGTTCGGGGTCGGAGATGCCGACGCGTTCCAGCAGGCCTAGGGTCTTCGCCTTCGCCTCGGCCGCGGACAGCCCGAGGTGTCGGCGTACCGGTTCGACCAGTTGGGCGCCGATGCGGAAGGAGGGGTCGAGGTTGGACATCGGTTCCTGCGGGACGTAGGCGATGCGGTGGCCGCGGTAGCGGTTCATCGCGGCGCGGCCGAGCCGTCCCAGTTCCGTGCCGTCGAACTCCAGCCGGGCGGTGGTGACTTGGGCTTCACGGGGGAGCAATCCAAGGACGGCGAAGGCGGTTTGGCTCTTGCCCGAGCCGGACTCCCCCACCAGTCCGAGGACTTCGCCCCGGTAGACCGTCAGGGAGACGCCGTCGACGACGGTCTTCTCGCCCTGGGCCGTCGGGTAGGAGACGGTCAGGCCTTCCAGGACGAGCAGGGCGTCGTCCGTCTCACCCGCCTCAACTGTGACGGGCGGTGCCTTCTTGTCCGCGGCCGGCTTACGGGTCGTAGTGCCACGCGACTTCTTCCGCCCGCCGGTCGCGCCCCCGTCCAGCGCGTCCCGCAGGGCGTTGCCCAGCAGGCCGAAGGCGGCGACGGTCACGGCGAGCGCCACTCCGGGCCAGACCATCAGGACCGGCTTCGTGTAGATGTTGCCGAAGGCGTCGTTGAGCATGGAGCCCCAGCTCGCCTGCGTCGCCGAGCCCAGGCCGAGGAATTCGAGCCCGGACTGGATGACAATGCCGAGGCCGAGCATCTGGGCGGCCTGGATGATGGTCGGCGCCTGCACGACGGGCAGGATGTGCCGGCGGATGATCCGGGCGTCCGTCAGGCCGGACACCCGTGCCGCGTCGACGTACAGCTCCTCGCGTACGGAGATCACCGAGGCGCGGATCAGCCGGAAGACGCCCGGTGACATCAGCAGGCCGAAGACCGCCATGGCGAGGTAGGTGTTCTGGCCCACCGCGGACATCACGACGAGCAGCACGATGATCGCGGGTACGGCCATCAGCAGGTTGGACACCCAACTGCTCACCGCGTCGAACCACTTGCGGTAGTACCCGGCCACCAGACCGGCGGGCACGCCGATCGCCACGGCGACGGCCACCGCGAGCAGCGCGCCGAGCAGGCTGGTCCGGCCGCCGTAGAGGAGTCGGGCCAGGACGTCACGGCCGACGCCGTCGCCGCCCAGCGGGTGGGTGCCGCTGATCGGGGCGAGGCTGTCGGTCAGTGAGGTGTGGGCCGGGTCCTGGCTGGTGAGGAGCGGTGCGAACAGGCCGGCCAGGGAGATGAGGGCGAGGAGGATCAGGCAGGTGACGGCCACCGGGTCGCGCAGCAGTCGGCGCGGGAGTCCGGCCCGTCCCCGCGCGGCTACGGCCGTGGCGACCGCGCCCGCCGGCTCTTGGGACTGGGGAAGCGTCATCCGACACGCACCTTCGGGTTGAGCCAGCCGTATGCGAGGTCCATCAGGATGTTGACCACCACGACGAGGGCGACCATGACCACGACGACGCCCATGACCACCGGGGTGTCGCCCTGCGAGCCGGCGCTGGTCGCCTGACTGCCGATCCCGTTGAGGCCGAAGACCTTCTCGACGACCACCGCGCCACCGACCAGGCCGATGAACTGCAGGGCCAGCACGGTCAGCGCGGCCGGGGCGGCGTTGCGCAGGGCGTGCCGGAACAGCAGGCTGCGCTCGCCGATGCCACGGCTGCGGAGGGTGCGTACGTAGTCGGCGCGCAGGACGTCGACCATGGAGCCGCGTACCTGTTGGGCGGTGGCGGCGATCGCTCCGACGGAGAGCGACAGCGCGGGCAGCGTGATCGACCGGAGCCAGCCGCCCGCCGAGTCCGCCAGCGGCACATAGCCGGTCGCCGGCAGCCAGCCCAGGTCGACGCCGATCACGACGGCGAACACCAGGGCGACCAGGAAGCTGGGTACGGCGAACCCCAACACCGCGAGCAGTTGCACCAGTTGGTCCAGGGCGCCCCGGCGGACCGCGGCGGCCACGCCCAGCACCGTGCTCAGAACGGCCGACACCAGGAGGGCTGCCAGCACGATCGACAGGGTGACCGGCAGTCTGTTCTCAAGCGAACTCGTCACGGACTCGCCGCTGAACCACGAGCTGCCGAGGTTGCCGTGCACCGCGTCCGCGAGCCAGTGGCCGTAGCGGACCACGAAGGGCTGGTCGAGCCCGAGTTCGGCGGACTTGGCGGTCACCTGCTGCTGGGTGGCGGTCTGCCCGACGATCTGGCGGACCGGGTCGGAGCCGGTGAGGCCCATCAGCGCGAAGGTCGTGGTCGCGATGACCAGGACCAGGACCAGCCCGGCGACGATGCGCCGGACCAAGAAAACGATCATCTGTCTCTCCACCTTGCCTCTCCCTGACCGGAGTTCATCGGCGGCCGGGCGGAAGCCGTGTCACTGCTCCCGCCCGGTCCGGCTCCCGGTCAGCCAGCGGGCTTGAAGTTGTAGATCGGCGGGACGGCGGCGAACGTCTGCGGTGTGAAGGTGACGTTCTTGGTCGTGGCGTAGGTGTTCTCCACGGAGTCCCAGGGCGCGTTCCACGCCTGGTCGACGAGGTAGGTGTTGAGCTGCTTGAACAGCGCGTCCTGGACGGCACCGGTCGCGGACTGCGCCTTGGTGATGAGGTCGGTGACCTTCGGGTCGGAGCTGTGCAGCGGGTTCCACAGCGCGCTCTTCGCGACCTCGATCTGGATGGTGTCCCAGGGTCGGAAGGAGGCCAACGTCATGTACGACAGCGGGTACTTGCCCGCGAGGAGGGCGCTGACGAACTGCGTGACCGGGATCTTGTCGACCTTGACCTTGATCCCGATGTCCTCCAACTGCTGCACCATGGCGGCCTGTTGGTCCGGGAAGACCGACGACACGTCCGGGACGGTCACCGAGAAGCCGTGCGGATAGCCGGCCTCGGCCAGCAACTGCTTGGCCTTCGCGGGGTCGTAGGAGTACGTGGAGTCGAGCGAGCTGTCGAAGGCCGAGCCGCCCGGGTTGAAGATCTGGGTCGTCGCCTTGCCCAGTCCCTGCTTCGCCGTCCTGACGATCGTGGAGCGGTCGAAGGCGTAGTTCAGGGCCTGGCGCACCCGGACGTCGCCGAGCGCCTTGACGATCTTCCCTTCGCGGTCCCAGATGTAGACGCCCTCGACGTCACCGGAGGTGTACTTGGTGACGGTCAGTCCGCTGCTCTTGGCCGGCGCGACGTTCTTGGCGCTGGCCAGCAGCGCGCCGTTGACCTGCCCGGAGCGCAGCGCGTTGAGCACGGCGGTCGGGTCGGTCAGCGGCTTGAGGACGATCTTGTCGAAGGGGAAGGCGGCCTTGTTCCAGTAGCCCTGGTTGCGCACGAAGGTGTACGTACTGCCGTCCGTGGTGGCGGACTTGTCCAGGGTGTACGGTCCCGATCCCACCGGGGTGGTCTTGATCGTGCCCGCGGCGATGGCCTTGGGGCTGGCGATCATGCCGGCCACGTTGCCGAGGTTCGGCACCAACGACGGGTCGGGGGCGGAGAGTTCGATCGCGACCGTGCTGGCGTTGACGACGTTGACGCCGGTGATGCCCTTGAGCTGGCCCGCGGCCTCGCTGGTGCCCTTCTCGGTGTGCAGCAGGTTGATCTTGACCGCCGTCGCGTCCAGCGCGGTGCCGTCGGTGAACTTCACGCCGGTGCGCAGGGTCATCGTGAGGACCGTGCGGGCCGCGTTGTACGACCACTTGGTCGCCAGGTTGGGCTTGACCTCGGCGGTCGGGGACAGCCGGAGCAGCGAGTCGTATACGGGCTGGTAGTACTGCGTGTTGTTGCCGAGACCGGCGTCGGCCAGATCCCACGGCTGGGCCGCGACCAGGGGGGCCAGGGTCAGGGTGCCGCCGGTGGCCGCCTTGCCCGAGCCGGAACCCGATCCCGAGCCGCAGGCTGCCGCGGACAACATCAGGACAGCCGATACGGCGGTCAGCGCGATTCTTCGCATGGGTGCTCCGCTGGTGAGTGGTTGACCGGACGGCATCGCGCGGCGAGCCGCCCTCAAGGGCCTCGGAGGAAGTGGGAAACCAGGTCCTGACGCGGCCTGGACCGTTCTTGGCGGTCAGCCGTTCCTGGCGGAAGGGGCTATATGTCCACCGTTTTTCGGTGGGTCCGAAATCAGCCACTGATACGTACAAGTGAAACGTATGCGTAACGTAGCCCCGCGCCTGGAGGACCACAAGGGCCGTGCAGCAGCTTTTTGGAAAGGGGGATTCCGGACGAACGGCGACGGACGGTGGAGCCATGGGGCACGGGGAGCCGGGGCCAGGGCACGCGGGGAGTCCGCGCTGTCGCGCGCCGGGAGCCGGGCCTACCCGCGGTCGGCCGAAGACGCCCTGGTCACACCGGCCTGGGTCAGGCGGACTCGCGGACGACCAGCGTCAGCGGGGTCACCTGGGGTGCCGGTGGCTGGGACTGGCCGGTCACACCGTTGACGATCATGCGGGCGATGCGGCCCACGGCGACATCGAGGTTGTTGTCGATCGTGGTCAGCGGCGGTACCGCGAACGGGGCCAACTTGTCGTTGTCGACGCCGATCACGGCCAGGTCGCCGGGGGCGGCGAGGCCGACCCGGCGCATCCCCGCGAGGAGGGCGAAGGCCGTCTCGTCGTTGTAGGCGCACACTCCCGTGACGGCGGGCACGGCCGCGTGCCACTGCTCGGCCGCGGCGGCCGCCGCCGAGATGTCGAGGGGCACGTCCAGCACGACCGGCGGCTCAAGTCCGCGCTCGGCGCAGGCGGTACGGGCGCCGTCGAGCCGCAGGTCCAGGAAGTCCCGGAGCCGGGCGTCCCCGGGGGCCGCGTAGCCGATGCGCGTGTGTCCCGTCGCCGCGAGCCGCTCGACCTGCATCGCGCCGATCAGGGTCTGGGGCACGGTCAGGACACCCGGGGCGACCGCGGGGCCCATCCCGGCGCTGACCACGTGGATACCGGCCGCGCGCATGCTGGCCACGTCGTCGGCGCCGACATCGAAGGCCGTCATCACGGCGGCCGGCATCAGCTCACGCCACAGCGACTTCAGCGGGGCGTGCCGCTCGCGTCGGGTGACGAGGTTCAGGCCGTGCCGCTCCAGTTCGTCGCCGAGCAGTTCGACCAGGGCGGTCAGGGTGCCGCCGACGGGAACGTCCGGAAGGAACAGCAGCACGAGATCGCTGCGGCCCAGACGCAGGGCGCGTGCGGCGGCCGAAGGTTCGTAGCCCAGCTTCTCCACCGCGTCGAGCACCTTGCGCCGGGTCCGGTCGGAGATCTTCTGGTGCGACACGTCGTTCAGCACATAGCTGACCGTGGTCTGCGAGACCCCCGCCTCCTTGGCGACGTCGGTCGCCGTCACGCGGCCGGTACTGCGCGCCATGGGAGTCTCCTGGGGAAGGTCTCGGGCAGTCCTGATCGCGGAGCGATTGCGGGGCGTCGACTGAGCGGCGAACGCTACTGAATCGTAACAGTGAGCATGCGCGATGTCCGATACTCCGGACAGCCCGGACCGTACGAATCCGGTGCGCACCGCTCGCCGGCCGACGCCTTTCCGACCGACGTCGGCCTCACCCGCTGTTGTCGATGCTCCAGGCCCACATCTTCCCCTTGGCGATGCGCTTGAGGAGCGTGTTGAAGTCGGCCTTGACGGCTTCCGGGGTCTTCTCCGGCGGGAACAGGGGCTTGATGGGCCGGCGTTCCAAGGGCAGGTCCTGGGAGAGGCGGGCCTTGTAGGCGTTGTACACCGCGGCGATGTCCTTGCGGATCGTCTCGCCCTCGCTGTTGCCCAGGAGCGGCATACCGCGCTTACGGTCGTCGTTCGTCGCGGCGATCGACGCCACGTCCATGAGGAAGCAGTCGATCAGGTCGGTGACGTCCTGCTCCCGGGCGCCTTCCTCCTTGTTGCGCACGTCCCGGAGCAGCAGGTCCGCCATCTCCAGGGTGACGTCACGGTAGACGGTGTACCGCGGGCTTCCGGGGATGACGCCGAGCACGTGGTCGGCCTGCTGGGCGGTGTCGGAGTTCATCGACGCGACTCCGTCGGGAACCTCCTTCCCCTCAAGGCCCGGCACCGGGTACGGCATGCCCCGGAAGTTCTCCTCCTCCTCGCTCATGTTGGGGGCGGCCTGGGCCATCGGATGCATGCCGAACTCATGGCACAGCATGCCCACGATGTAGCCGATGTCGTAGTTCTCCAGGTAGTACGAGGCCAGCGTGACGAAGACGCCCTCGGCCCCCTTGTCGACCACGTTGGCCGGCGCCTCCGTCGTCCGCTTCTCCAGCGTGATCCGGCAACTCCGGTCGCCGAGAAAGGACTTGACCTTGCTGTTGGAGGAGAGAAGCTCCAGGACCCGCGTGGCCTTCCCCTGCGATTCCGGGTACTTGAGCGACACGTTGGTGAACGAGATGTTCCCGTGCGACAACTTGTTCCGCTGAACCACCGCCCGCTGCACGGTCGAACCGGGCTCGCCCGCCCTTCCGGCCCAGGAGTGGCCCCCTTGGCCGAGCATCCGTACGACCCCGGCGTTGCCCGCCTTGCCCTGGAGCGACAGCAACTCGTGCGAAGGCGTGACGGTGTTGACAGGGCTGACTGCGGGGGCGTTCACCGAGGTACGCCGGGCTCCGGCGCCCTTCGGTCGGACTTCATCTCGGGCGTGCACGTGCTCACTTCCTGGCCGGCCTGACATCGTGATCACCGTTGTGTAACCGCAGGCCGGATGCTCCCACCAGGTCTTCCGGGGCAATGATTCGCGCCGCGGATCCACTACAACTGCCCGTTGGGGCAGAGAGGTTCAAGGGGTGCTCCAGGAGTGTTCAGGGGATACGCCGCGCGAATCCGGCACGGGCGTCGGCATGTGCGCCCCGCAACAACTCCACGACCAACTCCCCCGTCTTCACACCGGGGTTGACGACGCAGATCCAGCCGAGCGCCCCGTACACCGGGTGCGGCAGCACGGTGTCGGTGGCCGCGAAATCGTGGGACCGATCGAGGCTGTGCGGCTGCTCCTCCCCCGTGAGTTCGCGGAACGCCGCCCGGCCGACGTGGACGTTCACGCGCCAACGCCCCGGAGGGTCGAGGTCGGACGCGGTGTCGTCGGGGTAGTCCTTGGTGACGACGGTGGCGTACGGCTGGACGTGCCGCGGGAGTTGGCCGTCGGGGGCGTAGTAGAAGAAGGCGTCTCCCCATGCGAGTTCGGGAAACGCGCTGCCTGGTTCCGGTACGAGCACGAGCGCGCCGGTGAGGTCTCGTACGGTCGCGATGATCTGTTCCATACTCATGGTTCAAGCATGACCTTCAAGTGCTCATGTGGGGTTGGGCGATGGGTGAGCCGACGAGTGGTCCGCGACAGGAGACGCTCAGGACCGCCGATGTCGCGCGCGAGTCGGGATACTCGGTACAACAGGTGCGCGACCTGGAGCGGCTGGGCGTCATCCCTCCGGCGGCCCGGTCGAGCAACGGATACCGTTCCTACGCACCGCTGCACGTCCACGCACTTCGCGCCTATCGAGGCATCGCGGGTGCTGTAGGGCCGGTCGTGGCAAGGAAGTTGCTCGCGGAACTGCGCACGAGGACGATCGCTGAGGCGGCCTCGGCGATCAACGAGGTCCATGTGCGGCTCGCGCACGAGCGCGAGGAGGCTCTGCGTGCCCAACGGGCGTTGCGAGCGATCCAAGCCGAGGCGGACACACCGGAGTTCGAGCAGGCCTCCGAGCAGGACAGCGACGCGATGACGATCACCGAACTCTCCAGAGCACTCGGCGTGCGCCCCTCGACCCTGCGCTTCTGGGAACAGGAAGGACTCGTCACCCCCGAGCGCGTCACCTCCCTCCAGGCACGCCGCTACGACCTCTCCGCCATCAGGACGGCACGCATCGTCGCGGCCCTCCGCAGTACCGGTTACGGCATTCCGGCGGTGCGCGAGATCGTGGGTTCCCTGCGTCAGCTCGACGGCGCGGAAGAGGCCCAGCGTGTCCTGCGCGCACGTCTCGACGGGATCGCGCTACGGACCGTAGGACTGCTCCGGGCGGGAACGGACCTGTCAGCCGTCGTCACCGACCCGCGCTGCGTCCGAACCAATGGGTTTGCCGAACCGTTGAAAAGCGGCTTGGCGCGTGACACTCCCAGCTCCCAGGTCACCCCTCGCCGAATTCCCGCGCCGACACGGTCAGTTCACGGTCAAGAACCTTGACAGGTGATTGGTCTAGTCCAAATATGGTCGCTGTTCGTCCCGGTCAGGGGCGGCTTCTCTCCTCTCAGCATGGGAGCGTCAATGAGACGACCTGGGCCTCTTCGCGCGTCGCTGTCCTGCGCGGCCGTAACCGCCTTGTCCGCGGGGCTTGTCGGGCTCGGCGGGGGTGGCGCGAGTGCGACGCACCGCGTGCCGCCCATGCCCGACCATGTCGCGGCGCCGTACTTCGAGGCGTGGACCGGTGAGAGCCCGGCGGCGCTGGCCGCCGCGTCCGGGAACAAGTACCTGACGATGGCCTTCCTGCAGACCGAGGCGGCCGGTTCGTGCTCGGCGTACTGGAACGGCCTGCCCGCTCAGCCGATCGCGAAGTCCACCTTCGGCAAGGACATCGCGACGATCCAGGCGCGCGGCGGCAACGTCATCCCGTCCTTCGGCGGCTACGCGGCGGACACCACCAACACCGAACTGGCCGACAGCTGCACCGACGTCGACGCCATCGCGAAGGTCTACGAGAGCCTGGTCACGACCTACGGCGTGAGCCGGATCGACCTCGACATCGAGGCCGACTCCATCAACAACACGGCCGGTATCGACCGCCGCAACAAGGCGATCGCGAAGGTGCAGCACTGGGCCCAACGCACCGGCCGCAGCGTGGAGTTCTCCTACACGCTGCCCACGACCACCACCGGTCTCGCGCCCAACGGCGTCGCCCTGCTGCAGAACGCGGTCGACAACGGCGCGCGCGTGGACGTCGTCAACATCATGACGTTCGACTACTACGACGGCGCCACCCACGACATGGCGGAGGACACCAAGACCGCCGCGACCGGCCTGCACTCCCAACTCGCCGCGCTCTACCCGAAGAAGAACCCGGCGAAGCTGTGGAAGACGATCGGCGTCACCGAGATGCCCGGCATCGACGACTTCGGCCCGGCGGAGACCTTCACCACGCAGAACGCGGTCACGGTGAAGAAGTGGGCCGTCGCCCGGGGCATCAACACGCTCTCGTTCTGGGCACTTCAGCGCGACAACGGGAATTGTGTGGGCACCGGGGGCGCCAACAACTGCTCCGGGATCGCCCAGGACACCTGGTACTTCAGCCACACCTTCAAGTCGTTCACGCGCGACTTCGGCTACCACCACTAGCGGCTCGGCGGACTGCGTGTCGCCGCCTCCCCCGAGGCGGCGTCGCGTCAGTCCTGCATCATCTCGCGCACCAGCGGCGCGACCTTCGTGCCGTAGAGCTCGATGTTGGTCATGAGGGTGTCGTGGGGCATTCCGGTGATCCCGTACTTCAGGTTGAAGCGGGTCGCGTCCAGGGTCTTGAGGGTGCCGGAGATCTTGCGGGCCACGGTCTCGGGCGATCCGACGTGCAGGGCGCCGCCGGGGCCGACGTCCCGCATGAGGCTCTCGCGGGTCGGGGTGCGGAAGCCGCGCTCCCGCGCCACGCTCGCGATCAGCTGCTGGAAGGCCGGCACGAACTCCTCCACCGCCTGTTCGTCGGTGGCCGCGACATGGCCGGGCGCGTGCACGCCGATGGGCCGCGCGGGGTGCCCGAACTCCGCCAGCGCCCGCCGGAAGAGCTCGGAGAACGGGGCGAAGCGGGCCACGTCCCCGCCGATGATCGCCAGCATCAGGGAGAACCCGTACTGGGCG
Source organism: Streptomyces sp. NBC_01261 (assembly GCF_036226385.1). NCBI lineage: Bacteria > Bacillati > Actinomycetota > Actinomycetes > Kitasatosporales > Streptomycetaceae > Streptomyces > Streptomyces sp. NBC_01261. The sequence goes on along the minus strand of NZ_CP108463.1, from coordinate 10,667,786 downwards.
GTGCGGATCACCGACTGGGGGCTGCCGCCGACGCCGATCCAGGTGGGGATCGAGCCCGTCTCGCTGTGCGGGTAGACGGAGACTCCGTCGAGGGCGGCACGCGTAGTGCCGGACCAGGTGACGGGCTTCTCCTTGAGGAGTTCGGCGAAGAGGGCGACCTTCTCCTCGAACAGCTCCTCGTAGTCGTTCAGGTCGTAGCCGAAGAGCGGGAAGGACTCGGTGCTCGACCCTCTGCCGAGGATGACCTCGGCGCGGCCCGCGGAGACGGCGTCGAGGGTGGCGTAGCGCTGGAAGACGCGGACCGGGTCGTCCGAACTGATCACCGTCACGGCCGAGTTGAGGCGGATCCGCTCGGTGCGCGCGGCGATGGCCGCGAGGACGACGTCGGCGGCCGACAGAGGCATCGACTCGGTGTGGTGCTCGCCGATGCCGAAGTGGTCGACGCCGGCCCGGTCGGCGAGGACACCTTCCTCGACGAGACGGCGGATGGCCTGGCCGTGGGTCAGCGGCGTGCCGTCGGCGTCGTTCGTGACGTCACCGAACGTGTCCAGGCCGAGGGTGATGGCGAAGGGGGTGGTCGGGGCGGTCATCTCGTACTCCTTGGTTCCGCTCGGTGGGTCAGGTGGCGATACGGCGCATCACGCCGAGGAGCCGGGTCAGGTCGTCGGCGTCGACGTGGTCGAGGACATGGCGCCGGACGCTGGACAGATGGGCGGGCCATGCCTCCTGGAGGCGGGCGAGGCCCTGGTCGGTGAGGACGGCGTTCCAGCCCCGGGCGTCCTCGGCGCACCGCTCGCGTCCGACCAGCCCCTGGGTCTCCAGACGGGTGACGACGCGGGTCATGCCGCTCAGCGAGAGGCTGCAGACGGAGGCCAGCTCGCTCATGCGCATACGCCGGTCCGTCGCCTCCGACAGATGCATGAGGGTCGTGTACTCGGACAGCGGCAGGCGCTGCTCCCGCACCATGTCGGCGTCGACGGCCCGGGGCAGCACGAGCATCACCCGCGCGAGTTCACGCACCAGCTCCTCCTCGTGCGGACTCATGGGGCGCAGTGGCTGCTCGGGCGTGGTCATGCCACCAGTTTACTTGATTGACGAAACAAGCAAATGAGCCGATCACTGTCGCCGCCCAGGACCTCCCGGGTTCACCGGAGGGGTGACGCGTCCTCCGTCGTGGACGCATGGCCGTGGTAGCGCAGCAGGAGCATCGCCGCGTCGTCGTGGAGCGGTCCGGCCGTGTGCCGGACCAGGTCCTCGCGCAGGGAGTCCAGGGCGCTCTGCGCGTCGGGCTCCTTCAGCAGGTGCGCCCGCTCGCCCAGCGGATAGAAGGTGCCGCGGCCGTCGCGGGCCTCGGTGACGCCGTCGGTGTACAGCAGCAGTTGCTCACCCGGCGCGAAGCGCACGGAGAACGGCTTCGGGCTCTCGCTGCCCTGCGCACCGCCCAGGCCGAGCGGCGGGGCGTAGGAGGGCGGTGCGGGGAAGTCGGCGGTGCCGTCGCGGCGGACGACCATCGCAGGCGGGTGGCCGTAGTTGAGGAAGAGCACCTCGTGGTCCGTGCCGATCTCGGCGAGGACGGCGGTCACGAACTTCTCGTCGGACAGCACGCGGGAGACGCTGCGTTCCAGGCGCTCGCCGAGTCCGACGAGGTCGGGTTCGTCGTGCGCGGCCTCGCGGAACGCGCCGAGCACCACGGCGGCCGTCTCCACGGCGGCCAGCCCCTTGCCCTGTACGTCGCCGACGATCACCCGCACGCCGTGCGGCGAGGCGACCACCTCGTACAGGTCGCCGCCGATGCGCGCTTCCGCGACGGCCGAGGTGTACGACACCGCCGCCTGGAGGGGTCCCGCGGTCAGGGGCACGGGCCGAAGGAGAACTCGCTGCGCGACCTCCGCGATGGAGCGCACGCTGGCGAGTTCGGCCTCGCGGCGGCCTCGCATCACGGCGGCGGCGATGCCCGCGCCGGTCACGCCCACCACCGACACCATCGCCAGGAAGCCCCGGCGTTCCTGGAACAGGCCGTCGTAGAGACCGAGTCCGACGCACAGGGCGAGGGCCGCCGCGCCGAACCACGCGGTACGGCGCCAGCCGCCGACGAGCCCGGCGAAGGCCGGGCCGAGGGAGGCCAGTGGCAGGAAGCCGAGTCCGGGGCCCGTGACGACGTCCCCGACCGCCACCACCGCCATCACCGCGGCGGGCAGCCAGGTCAGCACGGAAAGACTGCGCTGCGGCTTCGCTGCGGCCATGGTCCACTCCAAGGGCGTCGCGGCTTTCGGGAGCCGCCTTCCGCAGGGGCCCCTCCCCCACCTTTGGACATCGACAGGTTGCCAGGCAATCCCCTCGACGTGCCCGGCGCTTTACCCAATTGAGTCCGAGAACGGACATTTCCTGATCGACGAAAACCAGTCGGCAACCATCTGTCGCCGCCTGGTTGCCGATCACGGACTCAGGGCAAGTGAACTGTGTAGGACCGGCCGCGCAAGATCTGCGGCGGCCCCGGTGCGGTGGCGCCGCGGGGATACCGGGTTGTCCTAGGAGGGGAAGTGATTCGCCATGCGTACGCATCGGCGTACCCATAGGCGTTCCGTACGCGTGGAGTACCTGCTGCCCGACGAGGCCGCGTCGGCGGGTCAGGCACGGAAGCTGACCTCGGAGTTCCTCGCGCGTTCCCGCCATCAACTGGCACGGGTGGACGCGGAGCAGATCGACGACGCGACCCTGATCGTGTCCGAACTCGTCGCCAACGCGACCGAGCACGGCCGCGGCGAGTGCCGGCTGCGCCTCCAACTGTCCGACGAGCGCGTCACGGTCGAGGTCTACGACGACAACCCGGCCCCGCCCCGCGTGCGGCCGATGACGGCCGAGGGCGAGAGCGGACGCGGCCTGGCCATGGTCCGCTGCCTGGCCCACCGCTTCGACGTCACCCCGCTCACCGGGGGCGGCAAGCGGGTGCGCGCGATCCTGGCCATCTGACCCGGCCTCGCGCCAAGTCGCTCAGCGGACGACCAGTGGCGGTACGACAGGCACCTCCGGCGCCGCGTCGATGTCGGCCCGCGTCATGCGGAACTCGACGGGGTACGCCTCGCGCCGGGTGCGGCGGTCGGGTTCGGTGGTGCGCCACATGTAGAGGCAGCGGGCGCATTGGAGTACGTCCCACACGCCGGGGACCGGCGAGGTGGTCACGGTGTCGACCGTGTCGTGGGCGCAGCGGGGGCAGATCATGACGGGTGACTCCTGAGGTCGGTTCCGCGGGTTCTTATCGGGCGGCGATGAGGGCGCGCAGCCGGTCGGCCCACTCCGGGGTCTCGGGCAGGTCCCGTACCGGGGTGTCGAAGTGGCCCCGGTTGTCCGGTGCGACCGGGGTCGTGGCGTCGATGATCATCTTGCTGGTGATTCCCGGGGTGTCGGCGGCCGGTGCCAGGGCCATGACCGACAGGTTGGGGACGATGATCACGTCGTCCTGGGGGTTCACCTTCGCGGACATCGCCCACATCACCTGGGGCAGGTCGAACGGGTCGACGTCCTCGTCCACGACGATGACCTGCGTGACGTAGCCGAGGCCGTGCGGGGTGGTCATCGCGCGCATGCCGACCGCCTTGGCGAAGCCGCCGTAGCGCTTCTTCGTCGAGACGATGACCGCGAGGCCGTGGGTGTACATGGCGTTGACGGCCCGCACCTCGGGGAATTCGGCGCGGAGTTGCTTGAGGAGGGGGACGCAGGTGTTGGGGCCGACGAGGTAGTCGACCTCGGTCCACGGCATGCCGAGGTAGAGGGACTCGAAGACCGGGTTCGTGCGGTAGGAGACGCGGTCGATGCGGATCGTCGGCATGCGTCGGCCGCCGGAGTAGTGGCCGGTGAACTCGCCGAAGGGCCCCTCGATCCGGCGCTTGCGGCTCTCGACCACGCCCTCGATGACGACCTCGGAACCCCAGGGGACGTCGAAGCCGGTGAGGGGCGCGGTGGCGATGGGTGCGGGGGCTCCGCGCAGGGCGCCGGCCATCTCGTACTCGGACTGGTCGTAGCCCATCGGCGTGCCGGCGACGATCGTGATGACGGGGTCGTTGCCGAGGGTGATCGCGATGGGGAGGTCTTCACCCAACTCCTCGGCTGCGTGCAGGTGTTGGGCCACGTCGTGCATGGGGACGGGCTGGAGGGCGAGGCGGTCGCGGCCGATGACCTCGATGCGGTACGTGCCGACGTTCTGCTTGCCGAAGTGCTCCGGGTCGCGCGGGTCGCGGGAGACCACGGCGGCCTTGTCGAGGTAGAAACCGCCGTCGCCGTCGTTGAGCCGGAACAGCGGGAGGACCTTGAACAGGTCGATGTCGGCGCCCTGTTGGGCGTTCTCCCGCCAGGGCGCGTCCTCGCGGCGCTCCGGTGCGACCGGGAAGGCGTCCCAGCGGCGGGCGAACTCCTCGACCTGCTCGCGCACGGAGGTGTCCGGGGGCAGTCCGAGGGCGAGGGCGTGGTTGCGCCAGGAACCGTGGACGTTCATCGCGATACGGGCATCCGTGAAGCCCTTGACGTTGTCGAAGTAGAGGGCGGGAGCGCCTTCGCCGATGCGTCCGGCCGCGTTGGCGGCGGCGGCCAAGTCCGGTTCGGGAAGGACCTGTTCGGTGATCCGCAGCAGCTGGTTCTCCTTGTCGAGGGTGTCCAGGAAGCCGCGGAGGTCGTCGTAGGGCATGAGGGCTCCGTACGTGAAGGGGCGTGTGGCGCAGGGGTTTTGGGGTGCCTCGGGTGTCTCTGGTGGTGTGTCAGGCGGCGGGGTGGACGCGTGCGTCGCGGGCGGGTCGCATGCCTTCCCAGCGCTTGGCGGCGGGGGCGGGCAGGTCGAGCTGGTCGAGGACGCGGGAGGTGATGTGGGTGACGATGTCGTCGACCGTGGCCGGGTGGTTGTAGAAGGCGGGCATCGGCGGCACGATGCGGACGCCCTTGCGCGCGAGGTCGAGCATGTTCTCCAGGTGGATCTCGCTCAGGGGTGTCTCGCGGGGCACGAGGACCAGCGGACGCCGTTCCTTGAGGATCACGTCGGCGGCCCGTCCGATCAGCCCGTCGGCGTAGCCGGTGCGGATGCCGGCCAGGGTCTTCATGGAGCAGGGCACGATGACCATGCCGTCGGTGCGGAACGACCCGGAGGCGATGATGGCCCCCTGGTCCTCGGGGCTGTGGACGACGTCGGCCAGCTCGGCGACCTCACGGGCGGTGCGTCCCGTCTCCAGCTCGACGGTGGTCCGGGCCCAGCGGCTCAGGACGAGATGGGTCTCCACCTCGGGCAGCTCGGCGAGCTGCTCCAGCAGTCGGACACCGAGGACGGCCCCGGTCGCTCCGGTCATCCCCACGATCAGTCGCACGTCGCCAGCTCCTTGCCCAGTCCGGTCTCTGCGCTTTCGACCGTAGGAGCGGTTCGCTGCCCGGCAGGGGTAGGCTCGGGACTCACCATGGGAAAAAACGGTCAGTATCGGCCCGAGATCGCGGACGTGTCGTACCGTCCGTCACTCAGTGCGCCCATCGGTATGGACGTCGTGGGATTCACCGAGCTGCTGGCGCGCGGTGAGCGTCGGGGCATCGACCTGTCGGCGCCGCAGCGGCCGGACTTCCACCACCTGATCCACGTCACCGAGGGCACGCTGCGCCACCGGGTGGACTTCACGGACTGCGCGGTGGAGGAGGGCGGCTGGCTGTGGGTGAGCTCGGGGCAGGTGCACCAGTACGTCCCCGCCGACCTGACGACGACCCGGGGCACGATCGTCATCTGGCAGCCCGGCTTCGTCCTGGCCGATCCGCCCTTCGACCAGTCACCCCTGCTCCCGACGGGCCCGCACGCGCGAGCGGCACGCCTGACACTCCGTCATCTGACGCACGAATACACCGACTTGGCCTCACTGCCCCTCGACGCGCACCTCCAGACACTGCGCACGCTCCTCTCCGTCCTCCTGCTCCGCCTCTCGCACGTCCGCCCGGACCCGGTGTCGTCCGCACCGCCCGACGACACGTTCCGCCGCTACAGCGCCGCCGTGGCACGGGACTTCCGCACCAGTCACCAAGTCGCGGACTACGCCGCCGCGTTGGGCTACAGCCCGCGCACCCTCACCCGGGCGACTCTCGCGGCGACCGGCACGACCGCGAAGCGGTACCTCGACGCCCGCGTCCTCCTGGAGGCCAAGCGCCTCCTCGTCCACACCGATGCCACGGCGGCGGACGTCTCCCGCACGCTCGGCTTCGGCGAGCCGACCGACTTCGCGAAGTTCTTCCGCAAGCGGGAGGGTCGTACGCCGTTGGAGTTCCGGGCGGTGGCACGCGGGCAGACATGAGTCAGCCGAGCGTCCGGAGGTACGCATGCAGGAGTTCCAGCCGGGTCGGACCGCCGTACGGCGTGATGTGTTCCGCCGGAAGGTGTGGAGCGCTCAGGCGTCGCGGGTCGTCGAGGACACCGCCGAGGCGCTGGTCCTGGGGTGCCGGCCGGGCGCCGAGTTGTTGGCCCCGACGACCTGGATCGAGTGGCTCCTCACCGGCGACGAGACCGCCCGCCTGCGCGCCCTGCCGACCCTCGCCGCAGGCGACTGGCAGCTCGGCCCGTGGTCCTGGCGGGACACGGCCCTGCTCCAATGGGTGCCGCCCGACACGTGGTTCAGCGTCAACGCGTTCTTCGATGCCACGGGTGACGGCCAACTCACCCACTGGTACGTCAACTTCCAGCATCCGATGCGCCGCACGTCCATCGGCTTCGACACCTTCGACCTGCTGCTGGACCTGGTGGTGGCGCCCGACCTGTCGCGCTGGGACTGGAAGGACGAGGACGAGTACGCCCACGGCCGCCGGTTGGGAGTGGTGAGCGAGGCAGATCACCGGGCGGTGGAGAAGGCTCGCGGGGAGGCGGTCGCGATGATCGAGAGGGGTGCCGGACCGTTCGCCGCGGAACGGGGGTTGGGGACGTGGCGCTACGAATCTCAGTGGCCCGACCCTCAACTGCCCACCGGGGTAATGGACTTGGGCTAGTCAGCACCGCCGCGCCGGAGGAGCGATCCCTCGGTCCTCCGGCGCCGGGCAGCACCCCCCGTACGTTCAGCCCACCGAGGTCAGGACTCGACCCCCGCGTCCTCCAGCTCGCTGACCGCCTCGGCCTTCTCCTCGCTCGGGGCGGCTGCGCGTACCGCCGGGATGGCAGCCGCGACCAGGGCCGCCAGCAGGGCGACGCTGCCGCCGATGATGAGGCCCGTGCGGAAGCCGCCCTCGGAGGTGAAGGTGTAACCGCCTGCCGTGGTGGTCATCTGGGCGAGGACCACGCCGATCACCGCGGCGCCGATCGAGGTGCCGAGGGAGCGCATCAGGGTGTTGAAGCCGTTCGCCGCGGCGGTCTCGGAGAGGGGGACCGAGCTCATGATGAGGGCGGGCATCGCGCCGTAGGCGAGGCCGACTCCGCTGTTGATGACGATGCAGACGACCATGAGGCCCCAGGCGGAGCTCATCAGGCCCATCGACAGGGCGTAGCCGGCGGTGATGACGAGCACGCCGCTGATCAGGGTGAACTTCGGGCCGCGGACGTTGGTGAGCTTTCCGCCGAGCGGGGAGACGATCATCATCATGATGCCGCCGGGTGCCATCCAGAGGCCGGACGCGAGCATCGACTGCCCCAGGCCGTAGCCGGTGGCCTCGGGGAACTGGAGCAGCTGCGGGACGACCAGCATGCTGGAGTACATGCCGACACCGACGAAGACCGAGGCGATGTTGGTGATCAGGACCCGGGGGCGGGCCGTCGTACGGAGGTCGATCAGCGGGTCGCTGGTGCGCAGTTCCCATACGCCCCAGGCCAGGAAGGCCACGAGCGCGACGGCGAACAGGCCAAGGACGGTGGCCGAACCCCAGCCCCAGTCGGCGCCCTTGGAGATGCCGAGCAGCAGGCAGACCAGGCCGACGGCGAGGCCGAGGGCGCCGGGGGCGTCGAAGCGCTGGCCCTTGGCGGCGGCCGGTACGTCCGGGATCAGGAACCAGATCAGCGTGGCGACGACCACGGCGAGAGCGGCCGAACCCCAGAACAGGGCACGCCAGTTGGCGTACTGAGCGATGGCCGCGGCGATCGGCAGGCCGAGGCCGCCGCCGATGCCCATGGAGGCGCTGACCAGGGCGATGGAGGGGCTGAGGCGCTCCTGCGGTACGACGTCCCGGAGGAGGGCGATGCCGAGGGGGACCATGCCCATGCCCATGCCCTGCAGACCGCGGCCGACGATCATCGGGACGACGGACGAGGACAGCGCGCAGACCACCGAGCCGACGATCAGCGGGACGGAGCAGGCGAGCAGCATGCGGCGCTTGCCCAGCAGGTCGCCGAGGCGGCCGACGACCGGCACGCAGACCGCGGCCACCAGAAGGGTCGCCGTGATCACCCACGCGGCGTTCGAGGACGAGGTGTGCAGCATCTCCGGCAGGTCGGCGATGAGCGGCGTGACCAGCGTCTGCATGATCGCCGCGGTGGTGCCGGCGAAGGCCAGCGTGGCGATCACGCCGCCTGCGCGGGCGGAAGGCTGGGGGGCGTCCATGACGGGACTCCTCGGCATGTCTGTTCAGTCGGGACGTGAAGGAATGTGCATCGTACACATCGTATGTATCAGCCATGTGATGGGGATGATGCATACCGTCGTGCGAGGATGGGCCGGGCCGCCCCGGAGCGCAGGACACGGCGGCGGCACCGGCTGGAAGCAGGAGGCGGCGGACCGATGGACAGGCGCACGCGCGAGGTCGAGTACGAGCAGATGCTTCTCAGCCGGCACGGGCTGCTCGCGCAGAAGGGCGGGCGCCGCAAGGACGGCGTGCTGGAGCGCAGCGCCTACATCCTGCTGAGCCGGATCCGCGTCCAAGGGCCCATGTCCATCGGCGAGTTGAGCGACGCCTTCGGTCTCGACACGTCCACCCTCAACCGGCAGACGGCGGCCGCCATGCGCTCCGGACTGGTCGAGCGCATCCCCGACCCGCAGGGCGGCATGGCCCGCAAGTTCCGCATCACGGACCAGGGCGCGCGGATGCTCGACGAGGAACGCGAGGGTCTCGTCCAGTCCCTGGACCAGATCATGGACGCCTGGTCGGACGAGGACATCGACGCCTTCGCGGCCTTTCTACGACGCTTCAACACCGACATCGAACGGCTCGGCGGGCGTCCCTGGCCACGGCCGTGAGCCCCGCCCCGTGACAACTCACGGAGCGGGGCGGTCAGTTCACGCCGGGCCTGCCTGTGTCAGGAGGAACGGCGGGCGCGGCCGGCCGCGTAGACCCCGCCGGCGCCCAGGGCGATCACCAGGGCCGCGCCACCGGCTATGAGGCCGACCGGCGCGTTGGAACCGGTCTCCGCCAGCGGCTGGTTGCCGCCGTTCGGCGTCGCCTTCGGACTGGGCGAGGGCGACGACTTCAGCGGCGGCACGTGCGCGGACGTGGGAGGCGTCGTCGACGGCTTGGGGCTGGGCGGCGGGGTCGACTCCTCGGCGGGAGGCGTGCTGCCGGCCGGGGTCGACGGCGTCGCGGGCGGCGCCGAGGCGGGCTGCGTCGGCGTCGGGGTGGGCGAGTCCGGGGTGCTCGGGGTGCACTCCTTGTCGCCGCCGTTCCAGGCCGCGATGAGGTGGTACGGGGTCATGATGTTGTCCGGCTCGTACGGCAGGGGGCCGTGGCCCTCGCCCGTACCGCCGTCGTAGGTGACGTCGTCGCCGTACAGGTCGATCTGGCCGTAGCAGTCAGGTGACTTGACCTTCAGCTGCTGCCAGGTGCGCTGGGCGTCGCTCGCGCCGGCGACGTCCTTGGAGGTGAGGTAGACCGTGGCCTTGTCGACCATGGTCTGGTGGCCGGAGGTGTACCAGTTGGGGCCCTCGGCGGTGTACTCGGCGAGCGAGACGGGGTACTTGCAGCTGTCCCCGACGCTCTGGTCGGGAGCCAGCCGGACCTCGACGGTGCCGGGGATGGTGTCCCACTGGAGGAACCCGCCCTGCGAGGTCCAGTCGGCGCCGACAACGTTTCCATCAGCGCCGACGATGCGGTACTGCACGGTGGCGGACTGGCACGCGTCGGCGTCGGTGGCGCTCGCCGGGCCGGCCGCGAGCACGGGCGCGGCGGCGGCGATGAACGCGGTGGCCGCGAGGGCGGACAGGGATCGGAGGTGGTGCGAACGTGACAAAGTGGGCCTCGACGATGGTAAAAGGTGTGGGAGGTGGCAGAACGAGCGGCGGGCGCACGGAAGGAAATGATCGGGGGCGTGCGCGACCGGACCGCTCGCAGATGCTCCGCTCAGCCAGAGCACAGCGAAGCAAGCTGAATTCTTGTCACCTTTCACAACTCCCGTCAATCCTTCACCAGTTGGCCACAGGTCAAGATCAGGGCATCACCGCGAGTAGATGCCAGCGCATCCCCTCCAACTCGACATAGAGGCCGGGGTCGACCAGTTCGTCGCCGTCCCGATCAAAGGTCATGTCGGTGAGCAGCTCTGCGAGTTGGTGGGAGCCGCCGCGGAGGTCGGCCCACGGAACGCGGACCCGGCCCTGCGCGGGCTGTTCGGAGAGGTTGACGACGACGAGGTGGCGGCTGGAATCCGTTGTCCAGGACCAGGCGATCAGGTTCTCGTGGGTGGGGTTGTCCGGCCAGCCCGTGCAGTCCAGCAACTGCCACTCCCCTCCCGTACGCATGCCTGAGGAGGCGACGACGGCGAGCAACTGGTGGTGGAACGCGTGGAGTTCCTTGTCTACTGGCTCCTCCGGCCGACGGGAGAGGAAGACCGGCGGGCGTACCCGTCGCCCCTCGAACTGGCCCTCGTGCCAGAGCGTCGCGCCGGGCAGGGTGGCGATGGTGACGGCCGCCGCCCGTTCCCGCTCGGGTGACAGAGTGGCGGCGGCACGGGGTTCGTCGTGGTTCTCCAGGAAGCGGACCAGACCGCGCTGGTAGCGGACGTCGGCCTGCAGATGACCGTGCACGGAATCGGCGCCCTCGTGCAGCAGCCGGTCGTAGAGCCGTTTGTCGTAGCAGTGGTCGAATCCCTGTTGCCGCAGGGCCCATTCGAGGTCCCAGTACGCCTCGGCGACGAAGAGGAAGTCGGGGTGGCGCTCGCGGACCTTGGGGATCGTGTACGGCCAGAAGTCCTCGGCCGGTGCGGTGCCGGCCCGTTCGCCCCAGGTCTTCGTGAACACGTCGGTCATCAGCAGCATGGCCATGTCGCAGCGGACGCCGTCGGCCTGGTCGGCGATCGAGGCGAGGATGTCGACGGCAGCCGTGCGCAACTCCTCGCTGAAGGCGTTGAGTTGGACGACGTCCGGCCAGGGCGCGAAGTACGGGTCGCGGCCCCGGGCGAAGACCTTGCCGCCGGCTTCCAGGAAGGCGGCGGGGTCGCGGGACAGGTCGTCCTGGGTGCCCTGGACGAGGCAGTCGGGGCGTTCGGTCAGCCACGGATGGTCGGGGGCGACGTGGTTCGGGACGTAGTCGAGGATCAACCGGACGCCTCGGGCGGCCAGTTGGGCGCGGGCCGCCGCCAGCCCCTCCGGGCCGCCGAGGGACGCGTCCACGACATAGCTGCGGACGCAGTACGGCGATCCGGCGACGTCCTCCGGGCGGAGGTCGGGCAGCGCGGCCCGGAACGACGCCTGGAGCGAGGCGTCGCGCAGCGCGATCTCCAGTCCGGCCGGGCTGCGTTCCCACACGCCCATCAGCCAGACGGCGTCCACACCCGGGAGGGCGACCTCGTCCCAGGCGGGCGCGGGCACCTCGCCGAGGGTGACGGTGCGGCCGTAGCGGGTGCTCAACTCCCCCAGCCAGATCAGGGTGTTGATCTCGTAGATCACCGGGTGCTCGGGCCAGGCGGTCATGACAGGGGCTCCTCTCGGTCGCCGGTCGGGCGCAGGCTCTCGCGGCCCCGGGCCGACCACTCCTCGCCGCCCAGGGTGTGGAAGAGGGTGGCGGTGACCGCGGACAGGCCGGTCCAGCCGGTCTGGTGGGAGGCGCCGAGACCGGCGCCGTTGTCGCCGTGGAAGTACTCGTAGAAGAGGATCAGGTCCTTCCAGTGCGGGTCCTTCGCGAATTTGGCCTGGGCGCCGTGCACCGGCCGGTGTCCGTCGGCGTCGCTCAGGAAGGTGGCGGTGAGCCGGTCGGAGATCTCGCGGGCGACCTCGTAGAGCGTGAGTTGTCGGCCGGATCCGGTGGGGCACTCGACGGTGAAGTCGGCGCCGTGGAAGGCGTGCAGGTTGAGCAGCGCGCGGATCAGCAGCAGGTTGACCGGGAACCACACGGGGCCACGCCAGTTCGAGTTGCCGCCGAACATCCCGGAGTCGGACTCGGCGGGCAGATAGCCGACGCCGTACGACTCCCCGTGCACCTCGAAGGTGTAGGGGTGCTCGGCGTGATGGCGGGAGAGGGAGCGGATGCCGTGCGGGCCGAGGAACTCGCCCTCGTCGAGCATCCGGGACAGGATGCGCCGGAGTCGGTCCTCGCCGAACAGGGCGAAGAGGTAGCGGCCGTCGGCGTTCGGGCCCAGCGCCTCGTGCGAGGAGATGGTGGCTTCGACGGCGGGGTGGCGGTCGATGAACTCCCTTGCCCCGGCGACCAGTTCGGGGAAGCGCTGGTCCGCCCAGCCGCCGACCAGGCTGGTGGCCGCGAGCGGGATCAGTCCGACGAGGGAGCGGACCTTGAGCCGGGTCGCCGTGCCGTCGGGCAGCCGCAGCACGTCGTAGAAGAAGCCGTCCTCCTCGTCCCACAGGCTCGCGTTGTCGGCGCCGATGCGGTTCATGGCGACGGCGATCCACGCGAAGTGCTCGAAGAGGGACTGTGCCTGCTCGATGTAGACGGGGTTGTCGACGGCCAGCTCTATGGCGATCTCAAGGAGGTTCTGGCAGTAGAGCGCCATCCACGCGGTGCCGTCGGCCTGGTCGAGGTGGCCGCCGGTGGGGAGCGGCGCGCTGCGGTCGAAGACGCCGATGTTGTCGAGGCCGAGGAAGCCGCCCTGGAAGACGTTGTTGCCGTCGGTGTCCTTGCGGTTGAGCCACCAGCTGAAGTTCTTCATCAGCTTCTGGAAGGCGTTCTCCAGGAAGGCGCGGTCGGCCTTGCCGGTGCGGTGTTTCTCCAACTCGTAGAGGAACAGGGTGGCCCAGGCGTGCACGGGCGGGTTGACGTCGCCGAAGTTCCATTCGTACGCCGGGATCTGGCCGTTGGGATGGAGGTAGAGGCGACGCAGCAGCAGGTCCAACTGGCCCTTGGCGAAGGTGAGATCGACCATCGACAGGGCGACGGTGTGGAAGGCGAGGTCCCAGGCCGCGAACCACGGGTACTCCCAGGTGTCCGGCATCGACATGATCTCGTCGTTGACCATGTGGTACCAGTTGCTGTTCCGCACCCGGGGGTCGGAGGCGAGCGGGTCGACGCCGTGCTCGGACAGCCAGCGCTCGACGTCGAGGTAGTAGTACTGCTTGCTCCACAGCATGCCGGCCAACGCCTGCCGGACCAGCCGCCGTTCGTCGACCGACGCGTCGGCGGAGGTGATGCCGTCGTAGAACTCGTCGGCCTCCGCCCGCCGTTGGGTCATGACGGTGTCGAAGTCGCCGGTCCAGTCGGGCAGTTCGGTGGCGGTGAGGCGCAGGCGGACGGTGGCGCTCTGACCGGCCGGGATGGTCAGCACGTGGTGGACGGCGGCCTTGGTGCCGGTCCGTTCGGGGTTCACGGCTCCGGTCTCGCCGCCGACGACGTAGCGGTCGATGCCGTCCTTGACATACGGGGAGGAGTTCGAACTCCCGAAGATCTTCTCGTTGTTGGTGTCGTTCTCGGTGAACAGGGTCTCCGCGTCCGCGTCGCGGTACAGCCAGCGCGGTCCCAACTCCTCGTGGTCGGCACGGAGCGGGCCGCCGGGTTCCTGGTGGATGGACGGTACGGCGGTGCCGCCGGCCCAGGACCAGGTGTGCCGGAACCACAGGGTCGGCAGCAGGTGCAGCGGGGCTTCGTCGGGGCCGCGGTTGTGCGCGGTGATCTCGATCAGCAGGTCGTCGGGGCCCGCCTTGGCGTACTCGACGAACACGTCGAAGTAGCGGTCCTCGTCGAAGATGCCGGTGTCGAGGAGTTCGTACTCGAAGTCGCCTCGCCCCCGGGCCTGGTTGGTGGCCTTGAGGTCCTCGTACGGGAACTCCGACTGCGGGTATTTGTAGAGGTACTTCATGTAGGAGTGCGTGGGCGTGCTGTCGAGGTAGAAGTAGTACTCCTTGACGTCCTCGCCGTGGTTTCCCTCGGAGTTGGTGAGGCCGAACATCCGTTCCTTGAGGATCGGGTCGCGGCCGTTCCACACCGCGAGCGCAAAGCACAACCGCTGTTTGTCGTCGCTGACGCCCGCGATGCCGTCCTCGCCCCAGCGGTAGGCGCGGGAGCGGGCCTGGTCGTGGGTGAAGTACGACCAGGCGTCACCGGTGTGGCTGTAGTCCTCCCGTACGGTCCCCCACTGGCGCTCGCTCAGATAGGGGCCCCAACGGCGCCAGGGCACCCCGGAATCGTCGGCCTCGGCCAGCCGTCGCCGTTCGGCATCCGGCGTGTCACCGCTCGTCCCCATCGTGTGTCCTCCTCGTGGCCCGGCACCTTCCCCAAGACTCCGGTGTCTCGCGCGCGACGGCAACGGATACAGGGCCGACCCTGCGGATGGCCGTCTCTCGTTCATGTCCGGGTTCCGGTGGATCGTTGATCTCGGGTTCGGGCGGAGTGTGCGAGAACCACGGTGACTGCCAGCAGAAACGCCATTGCCGCCGCGACCGGCGCCACCAGGAAGGCTCCACCGCTGCCGTGGCCGTCGGCCAGATATCCGGCCAGCGCCTGCCCGGTCGCGGTGCCGAGCGGGCCGCCCGCGCACAGGATCGTCAGGGCGACGGTCGCCCGGTCGGCGGGCGCGAGGCGTTCGGTGAGGGCGTAGAGGCTGATCAGGTACGGGGCGACCGTCACCCCGGCGACGGCCATGGCGGCGGGGAGCACGTGCCCCCGCTCCCCGGCGACCAGGGTGAGCGCGCCCAGCAGCAGCGTCGCGGCGAAGGTCACGTACCGCCGGCGGAGGGTGAAGCGCGCGGGGAGCCAGGCGCAGGCGACGCCCGCCAGGGCGCTGCCGATGCCGAAGACGGCGTAGAGGAGTCCGGCGCTGCCGGGGTGCCCGCTCTCGTTCGAGTAGGCGGTGACACCGGTCTGGACGGCGCCGAAGATCGTGCCCATCGCGGCCATGGCGAGGAACATCGCGACAAGTGGCAGGCGGGGCAAGGGAGTTCGCTCCGCGCGTGGGTCCTGCCGGGATTCGGTGCTCCCCTTGGCCAGCGACAGGGCGAAGGGCAGGGTGGCCAGGACGAGGAGGGCGATGGCGGCCAGGGTCGGCGCTGTCGGGCCGAGGGCGGTGAGCAGTCCGACGAGCGCGGGTCCGGCGACGAAACTGATCTCGTCGGCGGTCGCCTCGTACGAGAAGGCGGTCGGTATGAGGTCGGGCCGGGCGCGGGCGCGCAGCAGGCGGGACCAGTGGACCCGTACGAGGGGGCCGACCGGGGGTTGGGTGAGGCCGGACAGGGCCGCGGCTGTCAGCGTGCTCGCGCGGCCGCTGTGGCTCGCCACGACGAGGGCGGTCAGGGCGGCGGCGTTGGCGAGTGCGGTGACCGTCCCGACGAGGCGGTGGCCGTGGCGGTCGGCCAGTGCCCCGGCGATGGGGGCGCCGAGTGCGTTGGCGATGCCCTGGGCCGCCGCGGCGAGTCCGGCGAAGGCGTAACTGCCGGAGGCGGCCTGGACGAGAACGAGCGTCGCGAGCGACGAGGTGGCATAGGGAAGGCGGGCCAGGAAGCCCAGCGGGAAGAAGGCCGCGCCGGGCACACGCAGCAGGGATCGGTACGCCATCGGCGTCTCCAACGAGCACGTCGGAGAGACGCGCTACCCCGGCCTCCGACGCGTGAAGGATCCCTGTACTGCCGAACAGCCTAGCGAGCGAACGGGCCTGTCACCAGACCGTTTCAGTCCCTCCCGTGATCATCGGGAGCGGTGACCGACAGGAAGCGGACGGGGAGTCCGACGTCGTCGCGGCCGGCGCCCATGGCGGTCATTCCGGCCGATGGGCTTGTGTTTGCCGGGAGTTGCGGGTCGGAGGTCATCGGCGGCTCAGCGTGAAGCGTGGGTGGGGCTCGGCGCGGCCCAGGGCGAGGTCGGCGGCCATCGCGCCGATGAGTGGCGTGAACTTGGCGCCGTGGCCCGAGCACGGGGAGACGATCACGAAGGGCCCGGTGCGGTCGAGGACGAAGTCCTCGTCGGGGGTGGTGGTGTAGAGGCAGCTCGCCTCGGCGACGGGTGTGGGGTCCAGGCCCGGGAGCGTGCGTTCCACCCACGCGGTGACCTTGTCGCGCGAGGCCGGATCGACAATGCCGGTGCGGGTGTCGGCAGTTGTGGGGGTGCCCTCGTCGTGCTGGGCGACCTTGAACGCCGGGAGCGGTCCGCCGTCGCTGCCGGAGGGGAGGCCGTAGAGGTTCAGTTCGTCCTTGTGGACGAAGACGGGCCAGGTCGCCGACGGGTCGCGGCGGCGGAAGTGGAAGACCTGCTGCTGGGTCACCTGGAGGGGCGGCAGGGGCTCGGGAATGCCCAGTGGGGCGGCGAGTTGGGGCAGCCAGGCGCCGGATGCGATCACGACCGTGTTCGCGACGACAGTGGGGCCGTCCGAACTCAGCGCGACGCGGCCGTCGTTGAGGATCTCCGCGCCGGTGACGCGGGTGCCGGTGAGGACGCGGGCGCCCAGTTCGGCGGCCCGTCGTACGGCGGCGGCCACCGTCGCGTCGGCGTCGACGGTACCCGCGTCCGGGTGATGGAGCACGGGTCCGTCGAAGCGGAACTGCGGCCAGCGGTCCGCCGCTTCGGCCGCGGTCAGCAGTTCGTGCGGTACGGCGGCTGCCGCCAGGATGTCCGCGATGCCCTCGGGGTCACGGCCCGCGCCGAAGTCCAAGCCCCCGGTGAGGCGCAGCAGTTGGGTACCTGTGTCGTGCTCCAGCTCCTGCCAGAGTTCGCGGGCCCGGCCGGTCAGGCGGACGTAGAGGGGGTCGCCGTAGGCGCGGCGGTAGATGCGCGAACTGCCGTGGGAACTGCCGGACTTGTGGCCGATCTCGTACGCCTCGATGAGCGTGACCTCGTGGCCCTGCCGGGCGAGTTGCCAGGCCGTGGCGGCGCCCATGAGGCCCGCTCCTACGACGGCGATCACAGGGCCGCTCCAGAGATGCCGCAGACCACCAGCCGTCCCACCTGCCCCATGAACGCGCTCATGAGGCCGACGTTACCCCTTATGACGATGTCCACGCCCTTCATCGAAGTCCCGCACCGGGCCGCCGCGTTGCCCTCGATCACCAACAGGCCGCCGTGCGCGATGGCCGCGGCGCGCCGTGCTCGTCGCGGTGGACGAGGAAGTACCCGATCTCCGCGCCGACCGCGAGGGAGAGCCCGAGGTCGGCGGCTCGCGCCAGTACGGCGCGCAGGATGATCCGGGGCGCGTACGGCCAGGGTTTGCCCTCGACGTGCGGGTCGCAGGGCACGAGGGCAAGTCCCGGGCACACGAGGGGCAGTGGGGTGTACGAGGCGACGTCGGGCAGTGCGATGACGTCCGGGTCGCCTGGGCTGCCGGCCGAGGGCGCCGGCGGCATAGCCCGCGAATCCGACGCCGTCGGACTGGAGTTCCTCGACCGCCTCGACGGGGACGAGCTCGGCGCAGGGCTTGTCCGCGAGGTCGACGACGGCGGCCAGGACGAACTCGACGCCGTCGGCGCGGACTTGGGCGGCGAGGTGGGGCGTGGGGTCGGTGGTCGACGCCGGGTCGTTCGTCGGTGCCGGGTCTGTGGTCGTGGGCCGTACGGCCGCGGTGTCCATCGCCACGGGAGGCTCCCAGCATCCGGGGATTCCTGATGTGAATCTCGATTTCTCCCGGGAAACCGCGCGGGCATGACCGAGCCGTTTCCCGCACGGAAGCAGCCCGTCGCCGACTGCCGGGCGGGACCGCCGCGACGTAGGACCGATCTCCTGTGATGAATATGGCGTTCTCTATTATCGAGAGGTAGCCTCTCACTTGATCGTCACAGCTCGTTCCGACTCGTCAACGTCCCGCCGGGGAGGCCGTCATGGCAGGCATGCAGAGCAAGGTCGCCGTGATCAGCGGAGGTTCGACCGGCGTGGGGCGGGCCGTCGGGGCGCAGCTCGCCGAGAACGGGGCGCAGGTGGTGTTGCTCGCCCGGCGCGCCGACCGGCTGGAGGCGGCAGCGCGGGAGATGACGGGGTCGGTGCTGACGATCCCGACCGACGTCAGCAGCGGAGACAGCGTCCGTGCCGCGTTCGCTCAGGTCGAGGAGCGGTTCGGACGGGTGGACATCCTGGTGAACAGCGCCGGCGCAGCCCGTATCCGCGCCATCGAGGACACCGCCGACGAGGACATCCACAGCTGCATCGGCACCAACCTCCTGGGTCCGATCCACACGATCCGCTCGGCGGTGCCGCTGCTGCGGGCGGCGGGAGGTGGTGACATTCTCAACATCTCCTCCGAGATCACGCTGGACCACATGCCGCTGATGGCGATGTACGCGGCCGGCAAGCACGGCCTGAACGGCTTCACCGCCGCGATGCACAGGGAGCTGCGCGGCGACGGGATCCGGGTCGCCCTGGTGATCCTGGGCTCGATCTCGGACAGCGCCTTCATCGAGAACTTCCCCGGCGAGGACCGGCAGCGCGCGGCCCCGATATGGGAGGCGGACGGCTATCTGACCAGGGTGGGAGCCATGAAGCCGCTCCCCTCGGCGACCGTCGCCCGGGTCATGGTCCAGTTGCTCAGCACGCCGCCCGAGGTGGTCCAGGACGTGGTGCACATCCGGCCGGCGGGCTGAGAAAACCCCCGTACGGTCCATGACACCGGCCAAACGTCAGCCTTGGGCACCCCATAAGTCGGCCTTATGAGGTCATAGATCGGACCCGCATACCGACTTAGGCATGCCTTAGTTTAGGCTTCCCGTCGAGTCGCTTGTTTTCGCTCGAAGGGAACCTGATCATGCCGCGCCCCCTGCGGGTAGCCATCGTCGGAGCCGGCCCCGCCGGGATCTACGCCGCCGACGCCCTGCTCAAGTCCGGGGTGGCCGCCGAACCCGGCGTGTCCATCGACCTCTTCGAGCGGATGCCCGCGCCCTTCGGCCTGATCCGGTACGGCGTCGCCCCCGACCACCCGCGCATCAAGGGCATCATCAAGGCCCTGCACCAGGTCCTCGACAAGCCGCAGATCCGCCTCTTCGGCAACGTCGACTACCCGACCGACATCAGCCTGGACGACCTGCGCAGTTTCTACGACGCGGTGGTCTTCTCCACCGGCGCGACGGCCGACCGCGACATGTCCATACCGGGCATCGAGCTCGACGGTTCCCACGGCGCCGCCGACTTCGTCTCCTGGTACGACGGCCACCCGGACGTCCCGCGCACCTGGCCGCTGGAGGCCGAGAAGGTCGCCGTTCTCGGTGTCGGCAACGTGGCTCTCGACGTGGCCCGCATCCTCGCCAAGACCGGCGACGAACTGCTGCCGACCGAGATCCCGCCGAACGTCCACGAGGGCCTCAAGGCAAACAAGGCGCTCGAAGTCCACGTCTTCGGGCGCCGCGGCCCGGCGCAGGCGAAGTTCTCCCCGATGGAGCTGCGGGAGCTGGACCACTCCCCGAACATCGAGGTCATCGTCGATCCCGAGGACATCGACTACGACGAGGGCTCGATCACCACCCGGCGTAGCAACAAGCAGGCCGACATGGTCGCCAAGACCCTGGAGAACTGGGCGATCCGCGATGTCGGCGACCGCCCGCACAAGCTGTTCCTGCACTTCTTCGAGTCCCCGTCCGAGATCCTCGGCGAGGACGGCAAGGTCATCGGCCTGCGCACCGAACGCACCGCGCTGGACGGCACCGGCAACGTCAAGGGCACCGGCGAGTTCAAGGACTGGGACGTCACCGCGATCTATCGCGCGGTCGGCTACCTCTCCGACAAACTCCCCAAGCTCCCCTGGGACATCGACTCCGGCACGGTCCCGGACGAGGGCGGCCGGGTCATCCAGGAGACCGGCGAGCACCTGCAGTCGACGTACGTCACCGGCTGGATCCGGCGCGGCCCGGTCGGCCTCATCGGCCACACCAAGGGCGACGCCAACGAGACGGTCGCCAACCTCCTCGACGACCACGCCAACGGCCGTCTGCACACGCCCGCTTCGCCCGACCCGGAGTCCGTGGACGCGTTCTTCGCCGAGCGCGACGTCCGCTTCACCACCTGGAACGGCTGGTACCAACTCGACGCCGCCGAAAAGGCGTTGGGCGAACCGCAGGGCCGCGAGCGCGTGAAGCTCGTCGAGCGCGAGGACATGCTCAGGGCGAGCGGCGCGTAAGCCTCACTCCCGCACAGCTGAAATCGAGGGGCCCGGCGGCCGTACCGCCGGGCCCCTCGCGCATGTCAGCGTGGCGCCCTCCCGTACCGCGCGAACACGGTGTGGGCCCTCCTCTCGATCTCCTGGCACTCCAGGTGGAGGGGCGGACCGCCCGCCGGGAAGAGCCGTTCGCCGGTGCCGAGGACGGTGGGGAAGGTGATCAGTCGGTACTCGTCGACCAGGTCCTCCGCCATCAGCGAGCGGACGACGGGCAGGCTGCCGATGACGATCACATCCCGCTCCTCGCGCTTCACGGCGTCGACGAGATCGCCGTCGAGGACGCTTGAGTTCGCCCACGCCGACACGTCGGTGAGGGTTCGGGACGCGACCAGCTTCGCCCCGGCGTTCATGCGCGCTGAGAACTCGTCGTCGCGGCCCGGCCACAGCCGCGAGAACGCCTGCCAGGTCCTGCGGCCGAGCAGCATGACCCCGCCGTCGAGGGTGCTGTCCAGCCGGAACTTGTCGCCGTCGATCTCCTCACGGCCGTAGCGGAAGATCCAGCCGCCGTCCGGGGTGCCCTCGGACCCGTCGGGGTCGGAGACGATCCCGTCCAGTGTGCTGAACTGGATGACGATGACGCTCATGATGGGTGTCCTTTCGGTCGTTGCTCACCCGTACGTACCGGTGGCGTCGGCCGAACTCATCGCCGCTTGCGGGGTTGGTTCGCAGAAATCCGTTGGGGCAGGTCGAAGGCGTCCAGCACCCGCGGATCGGTGAAGACGACATTGCGGGTGATGCGGTCGCCGGTGACCGCGAAGACCTGAAGGCTGTGCAGACGGTGACCGCCCGCGGGGTCCGGTGCGTACGCGGCCAGCGCGGGCTGTCCATTGGCGACCAGGCGCCTCGACGCCCAGTCCGTTCCCCGGAGTTCGAAGACCCGGTGCATGAACGCGCCGTAGTGATCGGTGCCCCGGAACCAGAGCGGGACCGGCGGCATCTCCAGGACCACGGCGTCGGCCAACAGCCGTATCAGGGCGGGGACATCAGCGGCCTCGAACGCCCGCAGGTAGCGATCGACGACCTCGCGTGCCTCGGGGTCGTCCGGTTCGGCGATCGCGTCGCCGTCACCCACGTCCGTGAGGGCGGCGCGGGCGCGCTGGAGTGTGCTGTTGACGGCCGGGACGGTGGTGTCGAGTTGGTCGGCGACCTCAGCCGCGCTGAATTGGAGCACCTCGCGCAGCACGAGCACGGCCCGCTGGCGCGCGGGCAGCCGTTGCAGGGCGACGACGAGGGCCAGCCGCATGTCTGCCCGGACCTCCATGTCGTAGCGCGTGTCGGGGAAGGGCTGCAGCCAGGGGATGTCGGCCGCGGGGATGAGGGGTGTCCCGGGGTCCTCGCCCGGTGCGCCGAGGCCGGACGGCAGGGGGCGGCGCGCCCGTCCTTCGAGCGCCGTGAGGCACACGTTGGTGGCGATGCGGTACAGCCAGGTGCGCACGGACGCGCGGGCGGGGTCGTACCGGTCGCGGGCCTTCCACGCGCGCAGCATCGTCTCCTGCACCAGGTCCTCGGCCTCGTGGAACGAGCCCAGCATCCGATAGCAGTACGCCACCAACTCGCCCCGGTACGGCTCGAAGTCCACCCGCCCATCATGGCGTACGAGCCTGTTGACGTCCCTCGGTGTTCCCTCTCCTCGAACCCCCGTTCCTCAGCCGCCTGCGCGATGCCCGCCGGATCCTCGTCGCCGGTGCGGGCGGCGGCTTCGACGTCCACGCCGGGCTGCCGCCGGCCCTCGCGCTGCGTTCGGCCGGCAAGGAGGTGCACCTCGCCAACCTGTCCTTCGCCGATCTGTACGGCCTCGACCAGGACGTGTGGGTGGACCAGGACGTCGCCGCCGTACGCCCGGACACGGCGGCCCGGGGCGACCACTTCCCCGAGCGGTCCCTCGCCCGCTGGCTCGACCTGCACGACATGCCGTCCACCGTGTACGCGTTCCCGCTGACCGGTGTGGGGCCGCTGCGAGACGCGTACCGCACGCTGATCGGGCATCTCGGCGGTGTCGACGCCGTCGTGCTGGTGGACGGCGGCACCGACATCCTGATGCGGGGTGACGAACACGGGCTGGGCACACCGGAGGAGGACATGGTCAGCCTCGCGGCGGTGAACGGGCTCGACGAGGTGCCGGTGCGGCTGGTGGCGTGCCTCGGGTTCGGTGTGGACGCGGATCACGGGGTCAACCACTCGCTGGTGCTGGAGAATCTGGCCGCGCTGGAACGTGAGGGTGCCTATCTCGGCGCGTTATCGCTTCCGCGCGAGAGCCGCGAGGGGCAGCTGTGTCTCGATGCGGTGGCGCACGCCCAGGAGTCCACGCCGGACCATCCGAGCATCGTCAACGGTTCCGTCGCGGCGGCCGTACGCGGGGACTTCGGAGACGTACGTTTCACCGAACGCACGCGCGGCGGGGAACTGTTCATCAATCCGCTGATGGCGCTGTACTTCTGCGTGGACGCGCCGGGACTCGCGCGCCGGAACCTCTGCCTCGACCGGTTGGAGCGGACCGCGCTGATCCGCCAAGTGAGTTCGCTCATCGAGGAGTTCCGCGACGAACTGCCCCGGCAGCGGCCACCGCGCGCCTATCCCCACTGACCGAACCGAGCAGCAGTCGTCCGCTCGCGCCCGCGAGGAACAGGCCCGTCAGCATGCAGACGAGGCCGAGGGCCGGTCCGGACGACCAGTTCACGCTGGACGCCCGGAAGGCCAGCACGACGGCCGTGGCGATCGCAGTGCCGGGAAGTGCGAGCAGGGCGGGCCGAGTTCGGTCGAGGTCGTCCTCGGCCAGGGCTCCGAGGACACCGACGCCCAGGGCCAGCGCCCAGACGCCGAGGGCCTGGGCGTCGACCCGGTTCACGGTCCAGGGGACGAAGTCGGCCCAGAAGCCGGGCCGCGTCAACAGGCCCGCGCCGATGCCCAGCCAGGCCGAACCGAGCACGGCGAGCGGTGGTTTCGACCAGCCTGGAAGCGGAGACGTGCGGGACGGCGGTGGGTCGGCCGGGGTGAGGTGCTGCCAGGTCAGGGTGATCAGCACGGCCACGCACAGCAGCCCCAGCGTGAACAGCCAGCCGAGGCTGAACAGAACGGGGACGACCGAGCCGCCGCGCGCGATGTACAGCCGCCCCGCGTTGAGCAGCGTCACGGCGAACAGGCCCACCAGCACGATCCCCAACGGGTAGACCAGCGTGCGTACTTCCTCCCAGAGGCGTGCCCTGGCGACCGTGAACAGACCCGGCGCGGTGCCCAGCATCGCCGCGCCGATCAGCCCCGGGCTCACGGACTCGGGCGAGGGCCACGCCCCGAAGACATGGCCGGTGAGACTCACCACGGTCAGGAGTCCACCGACGAGGAGGCTGACGACCGCAACGGCGGTGGCCAGCATGGCGATTCCGGCCGTGAGGGGACGTCCGCCCGTCGGTGGTGCGGCCGGTGCGTTCGTCATGGCCGGCCCTGCGCAACCGGCGTGGACAGACGGGGCGTTGGGCCCGGGGCGGCGAGCGCGGTCCGCTTCAGCAGCTCACGGCCGTACATCACGCGCAGGCTCACGACAGTGGTCGCGGCGAAGGCCAGCAGGCCGCAGCCGATGGCGACCCCGGCGGACAGCGCCGTCAACCGGTCGAGTCCCAGGGCACGTTGGAAGACGGGAGCCGCACCGACCGACAGCACCGGCGCCAGGCACAGGGCCGTCAGATGCAGCCGCCACTCCTCCCGCGCCCAGAGCCGACCCTGCCGTCCGGCGCGACGGGCGTTGACGGCCGTCACGGCGTAACTGACCGCGTAGGGAAGGAGATAGGCCCCCAGCAGTCGCCGCCCGGTCGCACCGAAGTCGACAAAGGAGCGCCCGATCCACAACAGGGCGACCACACCGGCGACTTGCGCGACGACGAGCACGGGCAGCGGCGCCCAGGAACCCGACACGCCCTCGACCGTCGTACGGCGGTCTCGTGCGCGCGAGGCGATCAGCGCGCCGAACGCGACCACCGAGCCCAGGTGCATGATCGCCACCTGGTTGATCTGCTCCATGGTCAGGCCGGGCAACAGCCGGGGCAGGAAGCCCCATTCGAGGCGCAGCAGCGGTGCGGTGAGGAGGAATCCGTAGCAGAGGAGCATCCAGCGCTGGTGCAGGTCGGGGAGTCCGCCGACCGCGGCGAGGATGCCGAAGGTCACGCTCATGACGGTGCCGACCAGGAGGGTGGCGAGCACGATCCAGAACGCGGGGCCGCTGAACGCGTCCTTGGGGGCCGTGCGCGCCAGGTAGATGCCGGCGCCTGCCATCGAGACGTACACCGTGACCGCGAAGACCACGCCCAGCGTGCGGTGCAGACGGGTGCGTCGGCGTGCGGCGGTGAGGAGTTGGGCGGGGCCCAGGAGCATGAGGGCGCCGCCGAGGACCGAGTGCACGATCATCGGGACGAGGCTGTGGCGGTAGGGAGCGATGCGGCCGGCGAGGGCGTCGGTGACGTAGTGCGGGGAGACGACGCGGCCCATGACCCGCTCGCCGAGGGCGGGGGCTCCGGGGCTGGCGTAGGGCCAGAGTTCGGTCATGGCGATCGGCGCGTACGCCAGGCACACGACCGTCACCGCGATCATCGTGGCGCGGCGCCAGGTGCTGTTCGTCGGACGACGCACGGTGGCCCCCCTGCGGGCTCAGGGCCTCGGCCCGGCCCTCGATAGTCTCGTCTGGACTATCGAAACGGTAGAGGCGACCGCCGTCGGGGTCAACGGTCCTGCGCGCGTTCGTCGCGGTGCCGCACCCACTGCCAGAAGTCGACCATCATCCGCTCGTACCGGATGCCGAACTCCAGCGCCTCGCGCTGCCCCGGGGTCAGCAACTCGCTCACTCCGTCGGCGAGTTCCTCGTAGCCCCGCAGGGTCTTCTCGTGCTCGCCGAGCTGGACCGGAGCGAGGACGTCGGGCCGGCCGCCGAACCACAACTTGAGAATGCCGCGCTCCCTGGCCTCGACCGGCACGAACTCCGGGTCGTCCAGCCAGCCCCGGAGGACGGACCGGCCCTGGTCGGTGAGGGTCAACACCCGGCGGTTGCGGCCACTTTCCTGCCGCACCTGGGACAACAGCCCGGCCTCCAGCAGCCGGTCGCACTGGGCGTACACCTGCGCGTGCGGCACCGACCAGAACGGCGCGACCGTGCGCGCGGCCTCCGTCTTCACGTCGTACGGGCTCGCCTCCCCCAGTCTGTCGATGATGCCGAGGACGAGGAAGGAGGAGGTGGTCAGCCGCGCGTCAGACATGCGCCGACCGTATCGCGGTGTCGAACGAATACTTGGGGTCCGCAAATGATGTGAACTGCCCCACGACGGGTAGTTCTTAACTCAGCTAGCCCTTAACTCAGCGCCTCCTCCGCGTGAACACCTCCACTCAAAGGAACTGTGGTCTTGGCTCTCGCGTACCCTGACGCCCCGTCAGCCCGTCGACCCGGGCGTACCTGGACTATTCGCATCACAGGTCACCGCGACCGTACCGCGTCGGTCAGCTGCTCCTCCGGGTGCGGCATGCCCGCCCGGTCGCGTGACATCGCGGCCCTGCGCCGCTTCGCCGAAGCCCATGCGGCGGCCCACGTCAGAGCGGCGACCGTACGCCCCGACGCGGCCTGCGGCTGCCGCCGTCAGCGGTGCGCGGCGCACGAGGGGACCCGGGTCGACTGCTCGGGCTCGGTGCTGCTCGTGCTGCGCCACGATCCCGCGGTCGGCCAGGTGTGGACCCTGGCCGAGGTCTGCGCGGCCTGCGCCTCGCGGATGACGCACACCCGCATCGTCGGCAAGCCGCTGCCGCGCACCCGGCCGCCGCGCGAGGAGACGGTCGTACCCCTCCAGGCGCCGTCCCCGACGAGCACGACCCGCTCGGTACCGGCCGGGTTCAGCGCGCCCCCGCCCGAACCGGGCGTCCCGTCCCGCCCGGGGGCCGCGGACAGGCGTCGGGGACGGTGAGACCCGGTGGCACACGGACGGGACCCGCCCCGAGCGGATGGTGGGCGGGTCCCGTCCGCCCCATCATTCTGCGGACAGGTCCACGTCAGAGGCACGCGTGAAACCCGGCCGCCCGGAGCGAACCGATCACACCCCGCGCGTAAGCTCACGCGGTATCCCAGGAAAAACGGGCATACGAGACTCCACGATCCCTGCTCGACCCCCCGCTTGACCCGCCAAGATCTCCGACGGTGATACTGGTGGGTCAGCACCGCCCCCGCCCGCAGATTGGCCTATGTCGAACTCCTCCACAGCTCCGCCCACGATCCCCCACACGGTGTGGCTGGCTCGCGGCCGCCACGTCGGGTCCGCCGACGCCGCGGATGTCGTACGGCGACAGCTGCAACGGCTCAAGGACCGCGAGGTCATCGACGACCACCTGGAACCCGACGAGGACCAGGATCAGCAACCCGACCCCGGTCAGGGTCAGGTTCACGATCAGGTCCATGATCCGCTCGACCGGGTCTTCGAGGCGCGGTGGCGGGTCGAGGGGACGGTGACCGTTCGAGCACGGTTGACGCTTCCGCATGTCCCGGAGCCCGGTTCCGGCTCCGCCGCCTCCTCCTCCGTCTCGACGGAGGGGCAGGAGTGGGTCCTGGTCGCGGAGGCCGAGCGGGTCTGGGATCCCCGGTGGCCCTCCCCCGCGACCATGTTCTGGCCCGAGGACCCCGAGAGCGCCGACGCCGGCTGGGACCAGGTGACGGTCCCCGGGCTGCTCTTCGGGCAGGTCAATCCGCTGCCTTCCGACGAGAAGGAGCTGCGGCGCCTGTTCCGCAGCTGCGCGCAGGACGGCTGGAGCATCCACGTCGTCGTGCACGAGGCCATGACCCCGGACGCGCACGGCCGAGAGCCCCTGGCCCGGCTGCTGCCCGCGAGTCTTCGGCACTGTGTGGTGGAGCACCGGGCCACACCCGACCAACTACGCTCCGTCAACTGGGCGTTGCTGCGCGAGTTCGACTTCCAGGTGCCGCGCGGCGGTGCCGTGGTGCTGCCCACCAGTCCGGTGGCTCCCTCCTACGACGTGCGCGAGTTCTCCGTGCGCAGCGTCTTCCTCGACGGCTCCGAGCCCACCGAACTCGTGGACGTCCTCTGCCGCTACGCCGCCTCCGCGCGCCCCCTGCCGGACGGCGGCCAGGAGGCCGTCACCGCGCTGCGCGAGCAGTGGAAGCTGATGACGATGGAGGAGGAACTGGCCAGGGAGCGCAGGCTCGTGGCCATGTACGCCGAGGCGCTCGAAGCGATGACGAAGTCCCGGGACCTGTACCGGGAGTCCGCGGACCGGGCCAACGAGGCGCTGGCCGCGCTGCGCGACTCCGCCGGAGCCGCCATGCCCGGGGCACCGTCCCAGCCCGGCGGGTCCTCGTTCCAGCGGACGTTCGGTCGGCTGAGGGGCGCGACGAAGGCGCGGCGCCCCGCACCGCCGACCGACAGCGACCGCGCTGATCCGCCGAGTGACGGCGGCCGACCGACTGAGGACCAGTAGCCCATCGGCGTCGGGGCCGGGGAGACATCGTCACGTGGACGACCTCCCGGCCCCTTTGCCGTGCCGAAGGCCTACGCAGCGCAACACTGATGGTGAAAATCGACCACCAGTGGTGATCAACGCCCACGCGCCCGCCGAGCCCCTCGTCCTAGCTTGGGGGCATGCCGATGCAACCCTGGTTCCGCGATGCCAAGTTGGGCATCTTCGTCCACTACGGGATCTACGCCGTCGACGGTGTGCCGGAGTCCTGGTCCTTCTACTCGGGCGAGGTCCCGCACGACCAGTACATGCGGCAGCTCGACGGGTTCACCGCCGCACGCTACGAACCGAAGGCCTGGGCACGGCTGTTCGCGCGGGCCGGCGCCAAGTACGCGGTACTGACCGCACGTCACCACGACGGAGTCGCCCTGTGGGACTCGGCCCACGGTGACCTGGACGTGGTCCGCCGCACCCCGGCGGGCCGCGACCTGATCGGGCCGTACGCGGAGGCACTGCGCGAGGAGGGCCTCAACGTCGGCCTGTACTACTCCCATTCGGACTGGAACCACCCCGACTACGCCAGCGCGGTGCACCCCCAGCCGCCCGAGGAGGAGGTTCGCACCAACCCGTACTCCTCCGCCCGGCCCGGCCACGAGGACCCGGCCGCCTGGGCGCGCTACCTCGCCTACCGCAACGGCCAGGTCGGCGAGTTGGTCGACCGCTTCCGGCCCGACCTGTTGTGGTTCGACGGCGAGTGGGAGCGCAGCGAAGAGCAGTGGGGCATGCGGGAGTTGGCCGAGCTGATCCTCGCCGGGAACCCCGACACCGTCCTCAACGCCCGCATGCTGAGCTACGGGGACTACGCGACGCCCGAGCAGGGCGTGCCGCTGCACGCTCCGGACGGGCCATGGGAGTTGTGCCTGACGGTCAACGACTCGTGGGGATTCCAGCACGGGGATCAGCACCACAAGTCGGTGCGGCAGCTGGTGCGTTACTTCACGGAGACGATCGGAATGGGCGGCAATCTGCTCCTCGACGTGGGCCCGAGGGAGGACGGGACGATAACGCCCGCTCAGACGGAGCGACTTGAGGGGCTCGGCGCGTGGATCGCCCGGCACTCCGAGGCGGTGTACGGCACGGTCGCCGGTCTGCCCGCCGGGCACCACTACGGCCCCAGCACCCTCTCCGCCGACCGCCGCACCCTGTACCTGGTGTGCTTCGACCCGCCCCGCGAGTCGGTGTCGGTGCGCGGCCTGCGTACGCCCGTCAAGCGCGTCACGGTCCTCGGCACCGGTACCGAACTCGGCCACGACGTCACCGGCGGCCTCGGCGACGTGCCGGGCGTGACATGGATCGACGCCCCGGGCGCGGCCGACGTGGACGAGTCGGCGACGGTCCTGGCGGTCGAGCTGGACGGGGAGTTGGACCTCTACAGGGGCGCCGGCCGGGATTGAGTCACGAGGTGCCGGCGCGAACCGCCCTGGGTGACGCCCCCAGTTCGCGTCGGCACGCCTTGTTGAAGGCCTGCAGATCGCCGATGCCGACGGCGGCCGCGATCGCCGGGATGGACAGGGTCGACTCGCGGAGCAGGTGCCGGGCGCGTTCCATGCGGCGGTGTCGGAGGTGGGCGACGACCGTGGTGCCGGTCTCGGCACGGAACAGGCGGATGAGGTGGTTGTGCGAGACGCCGGCCGCGTGCGCGACGTCGGGGACGGTCAGTTGGGCCGCCAGGTTCGATTCGATGTGGGCCACCGCGAGGGCGAATGCCGGGTGGGGGCCGGTGGCTCCGCCCGCGGCCGGGGTCGCCAGGTCGGCCACGCGCCACAGCACGGTCCACAACTCGGCCGCCGCGCGGGCGGAGTTGCGCGGTGCCGCCGCCACGGCCCGCCGCATCAGGTCGGTCAGCACCGGCGTCTGCGGGCCGGCGTCCTGCATCACGGGCACGGTCAACCGCTCGCCGGCCGAGGGGAGTTCCAGGTGGGCGAAGAGATGCTCGGAGCGGCCCCGGTAGTGGAACCGCACCAGGGCGCCGGGCGGCACCAGGCTCACATGGCCGGGCCTGATCTCGTGCACCACGCCGTCGACGGTCAACTCGGCCTCGTAGCCGTACAGGTGGAGCTGCCAGAGGTCGGGCAGTCGGAACACGTCGCGCGGGCTCACCGTCCCGTGCACGCCGACGCCGAGGCTGGCCACACGCGGTGGGGCGTCGAGGCCGATCCGTACGTGGGTTCCGGTGCCGTTGGTCGCGCTCACGGTGAAAACGTACCAGCGCCTGACGAGGGGTCAACGGCTGTCAAGGCTCTTCGAAGCGTTCGGGTGTGATGTTCCCCTCGTCGGCCATACCAGGGCCGTAACCGGGCATCCGGATAGGGCACATGCCGTGCGGCCGTACCGGAAAAAGGGGCGCCAGTGGACTCGACCACGACCGTGATCGTCATCGCCGCGGTGCTCGCGGTGATGCTGCTCGCCGTGGCCGTCGGAGTGCTGGTGCGGCTCGTCCGCACGCGACGCTCCATGCGGCGCGCAGGGCTTCCGACCGGCCCCAAGTGGGTTTTCTGGGGTGCCGTCCTCTACTTCGTGCTGCCGACCGACCTGATGCCCGATCCCGTGTATCTGGACGACATCGCCGTACTTCTCCTCGCTCTTCGCACGATGCGCAACTCCCTCGGCGAGCAGGAGAAGGGGCTGCCGGGCGAGCTCGACTGACCCCGGCACGCGTGGCGCGCTCCTTACTCTGACTACGCAGAGTAAGGAAACCATTCACTCGTTCGATTCGTATAAGTCTCTGGAAGCAGACGGAAGTCAGCGGGCCAAGCGACCTCGCAGGGTGGCCACCGCTTGCACGAGGCAGTACCGACGAGGGAGAGACGATGCAACCGTTCGCGCTCAACTACGCTCGCCCGGCAGCACAGTTGGAGCTCAGCGCTCCGTACAGCTACGACTCCGGACTGCAGTTGAACGTGCTCGCCGACGGACGGGTCGCCGCCCATGATCTCGCTCTGCTGAGAGAACTGGGGACCACGACGTCCACCGCGGGATCGAAGACTCACTTCGACGACTGAACACGGAACGACGAAAATGACCGTCCTGGTCCTTACCTGCGAAGAGGACGTCACGGCGGACATGGTGGTGGTCCACCTGCACGCGTCCGGCGTCCCCGTGGTCCGGATCGATCCCGCCGACCTCACCGGCGGGGTCGCGCTGTCCGGTGAGTACGTGCACGGAGCCTTCCGCGGCCATCTGTCCGCCGGGGGGCGGCTGGTGAGCGTGAGCGGGCTGCGGTCCATCTGGGTGCGCAGACCGGGCACGCCGGCGACCCGCGCACCCCAGCCCTCCGCGTGGCTGACCGAGGAGGCCTCACAGGCGCTCTACGGCATGCTCCGCGGCTCCGGCGCCCGCTGGATGAACCACCCCGACGCGTCCCGCCGCGCCCGGCACAAGCCCTGGCAGCTGCGTCTCGCGCAGCGCAGCGGTCTGCCCGTGCCGGCCACCCTGATCACCACGTTCCCGCAGGCCGCCCGCGAGTTCTCGCGGCGCTTCCCGGACCTGGTGGTCAAGCCGGTCTCCGGTGCCCATCCGCAGGACCCGCCCCGGGCGGTGCCGACGAGCCGGGTCGCGCCGGACACCGACTTCGCCGCCGTCGCGTTCGGCCCCACGCTGCTGCAACGCCGGGTCGCCAAGCGCGCCGACATCCGGCTCACCGTGGTGGGCGACCGGATGCTGGCCGCCCGCACGGCGACCGCCCCGGACCCCGACCCCGTCGAGGTCGACGTCCGTTTCGCCGTGTCAGGGCAGCCGTGGCGCCCCACCGAGGTCCCGCCGCGCATCGCCGAGGCCGTCCTGACGTACATGCGCGATGCCGAACTGGCCTATGGCGCCTTCGACTTCGCCGAGGACGGCGACGGGACCTGGTGGTTCCTGGAGTGCAACCAGTCGGGCCAGTTCGGTTTCGTCGAGGCGGAGACCGGTCAGCCGATCGCCCGGACCATCGCGGAGTGGCTGGCCCTGCCCGCCGCCTCGGAACGGGAGGGCCTCGTCAACGGGTCGGACAGCACGGTCGGTTGAGCAGTAACGGTTCGCCTGAGGCGAAGGGGCGCACCCCGGGTCAGGAGTGGCGCTCTGCCCCGTATGTCCCCAACAGACCGCACACCGCGTCCTCTTCGACCGCGCGCACCTTCCGCAGCAGTTCCGGGTTCCCCGCCTGGTTCACCTGAGTTGTCAATGAGAAAGTGAGCGAGCGCCGCCCGTCGGGGGTCGCCGCGATGAACTGTGTGTAACCGAGGGTGTTCCCGGTATGTCCGAGAACGACCCCGCATCGGGTGTCGTAGCGGAAGAGCGCGAGTCCGGCGCTGTTGCGGCCGGGGCCGGCCGGTTCGGAGGCGCCGGGGACCCAGTGCCGCTGTTCCCGCACGACCGCCTTCGAGGTGAGGGCCCCGGCGGCGTAGCCGCTGATGAACGCGGTCAGGTCGCGGGGCGAGGAGGTGATCCCGCCCGACGCCCACACGCCCGACATGCCGATCGCCTCGCTGACGTCCTCCGGCCCGGCCGCTCCGCCGACGGCGTATCCGTGCATGTACGGTTCCGGCATCTCGTACCCCAGCGGCAGGCTCGTGTCGTGCAGCCCCAGCGGCTTGTAGACATCGTGGCGCAGCAGGTCCTCGTAGCGCGTGCCGGTCGCCGCCTCGGCCATCAGCGCTACGGCGATGTTGTCGGAGTTGGAGTAGCGGTACTGCGAGCCCGGCGTGAAGCGCAGCGGCTCTCCGGCCACGAAGTCGAGCAGGCGTCGTGAGTCGAAGTGCCGGTGCGGGTCGGCCTGGAGGAGGCTGCGGAAGCGGGTGCTCTCGCTGAAGTCCGGGAGGCCACTGGTGTGTTGGAGCAGCTGGCGCAGGGTCACCTTCCGCCAGGCCCGGGGCTGGTGGGGCAGCCGGGTCCCGATCGTGTCGTCGAGGGCGAGCCGGTGCTGTCGTACGAGATGCAGGGCCACCGCTCCGCTGAACGCCTTGCTGGTGCTCGCGGTCCGGGTGTGGTCGCTCGGTTCGAGGGGGCGGCCGGTGGTGATGTCGGCGGTTCCGGCGCGGAGGACACGCTGGTGGTCGCCGTCGCGGAGCACGACGATCACGCCGGGCGGGCCGTCGGGGGCGGCGACCAGGCCGTCGAGGCCGCGTTGGAGGGAGTGGTCGTCGGCCGCGGCGGGCGACGCGGGGGCGAGGGCGCCCACGCAGGTGGCGACGAGGAGGGAGACGAGGCGGAGCGGCAGGGGCATCGAGTGTCCTGAGGGCTTTGGGGTCGGGGCACGACCAGAATCCGGGGGTCCGGCGGCGTCCGCGCGGGCGCGTGCTCCATACGGCCCCCTTCCCCTGTTCACCTCGCGCGGTGTTGCCCCGCGGGGCGTGCTGTGCCGTAATCGGATGACCCGCGGTTCGGATCTTGGCGGTGCCGCGCCGCGCCGGAAGGAGCGGCTGGGATGGACGCTTACGGTGCCGAGGACGGTTTCTCGACCGCCCCGGGCGGGCTGCTGGACCTGTTGCGGGTCGCGGCGGTGGTGCTGGACGTCGGCGGGTACATCGGGCTGTGGAGTCCCGAGGCGGAGCAGTTGCTCGGCTACTCCCCCGAGGAGGCGCTGACCCAGCGCGCGGACCGGCTGCTGGTGTCGCCCGACGAACGGGTCCGGGCCCGTGAGCTGTTCGCGCAGGTCGGTACGGGCGCCCGCTGGGCGGGGGTGTTCCCGCTGCTGCACCGGGACGGCACGGAGCGGATGGTGGAGTTCCGCACGATGCGGCTGCGCGACAGCCACGGTCAGCCGCATCTGCTGGGCCTTGCGGCGGACGCCACGACGGTACGGGGTGTGGAGCGGGACCTGGCCCTGTCCCACAGCCTGGTGCGTCAGACGCCGGTGGGCATCGCGGTGTTCGACACCGATCTGCGGTGGGTCGGGGTCAACCCGGCCCTGGAGCGCATCAACGGCGTCCCGGAGGAGGAGGTCGTCGGGCGCCGGGTCGGTGAGGTGCTGCCCGGTCTGGACGTCGCCGCCATCGAGTCGCGGATGCGGCACGTGCTGATCACCGGCAAGCCGCTGCTCGACCAGCAGACCGTGGGCCGGACGGCGGCCGACGTGGTGGACCGGGCGTACTCGGAGTCGTACCACCGCATCGAGGACGCGCAGGGCCGGGTCCTCGGGCTGGCGATGGCCGTCCTGGACGTGACCGAGCGGGAGCAGGCGGCGGCCGAGGTCGCGCAGGCGCGCCAGCACCTCTCCGTCGTGGCGGAGGCCGGGGTGCGGATCGGCACGACGCTGGACCTCCAGCAGACCGCCCGGGAACTGGCCGACGTCGCGGTCCCGCACGTGGCCGACCTGGCCGCCGTCGACGTACTGGAATCGGTCGTCACGGACGGCACGATCACCCCGGTGGCCGAGGACGCGCAGGTCGAGTTCCGCGCGCTGGCGGTCGCCGCCGGTTATCTCACCGACGCGATCCACGCGGCGGACCCGGTGGGCGAGTTGGCCACCTACGGCCCCCACCGCATCATCACCCAGTGCGTCCGCGAGGCCGGACCGATCCTGGTCGAGCGGGTCGACCCGCCGATGATGCGCCGCATCGCCCGGGACGGCCGCGCCGCCCA
Source organism: Streptomyces sp. NBC_01261 (assembly GCF_036226385.1). Taxonomy (NCBI): domain Bacteria; kingdom Bacillati; phylum Actinomycetota; class Actinomycetes; order Kitasatosporales; family Streptomycetaceae; genus Streptomyces; species Streptomyces sp. NBC_01261. Next base: position 10,633,315 of record NZ_CP108463.1, on the reverse strand, counting down.
GACCCTGCGCACCGCGGGCGTCCACTCCTACCTGGCCGTCCCGCTGATGGCCCGCGGCGAGGTGCTGGGCACGCTGAGCCTCTACCGCACCGTCAACGAGCGCCCCTTCGACGAACAGGACCGCGTCCTCGCCACGGAACTCGCCGCCCGCGCCGCGATCTGCATCGACAACGCCCGCCTCTACGGCCGCGAACGCACCACCGCGCTGACCCTCCAACGCAGCCTGCTGCCACCGGCCCCGGCCCGGCAGGAGGGCCTCGACATCGCGGCCCGCTACCTCCCGGCGCTGAGCGAGGTCGGCGGCGACTGGTACGACGTGCTGCCACTGGGCCCGGGCCGCACCGGGCTCGTCGTGGGCGACGTGATGGGCAAGGGTGTCCAAGCCGCCGCCATCATGGGCCAGTTGAGCACCGCGACCCGCGCACTGGCCCGACTCGACCTGCCGCCCGCCGAGTTGCTGCACCACCTCGACGACCTCACCGGTTCCCTCGGCGACACGATCGCCACCTGCGCGTACGGCGTCGTCGACCTCGGACGCGGCACCTGCGAACTCTCCAGCGCCGGACATCTGCCACCCGTCCTGATCCACCCCGACGGCAGCGCGGAACTCCTCGACATCCCCGGCGGAGTCCCGCTCGGCGTCGGCGGCGTGGACTTCGGAACAGCCGAAGTCGACTTCACCACGGGCGCGTTGCTCGCCCTCTACTCCGACGGGCTGGTGGAGAACCGCGGCGAGAACATCGACGTGGGACTGCACGCGCTGACCCGGCTGTTGCAGAGTTCCCGCCGCCCCCTGGAGCAGACGAGCGACATGCTCCTCGACGCGCTGCGCCCGGAGCCCGACGACGACGTGGCACTGCTCCTGGTCCGCGTCACCGGTTGACCTCTCCGGTCAGGCACCCGTGGTCGAGCCCGGGCGGATGATCATGAGGACGGTGACGGTCGCCCACAGCAGGTTGAAGATGCCGGTGAACATGGCGAGTTGAACGGTCCCGGAACGCTCCACGGGCCGCTGTGCGCCGAGTTGCTCCAGGAGTTCGTCCTGGCGGGGCAGCACGAACGCGATCAGGATGCCGGCCGCCACCGCGGTGAGCGTGATGGAGGCGATGAGCCAGCCGCTGCCCAGGACACCCATGGCGGAGGCGGTCGCGAAGCCGAAGAGGGGCACCGCCAGTCCGACGGCGCCGTAGACCCGGCAGATGCGATGCAGCAGTCGTACGGTCGTCACGCCCGCGTCGGGTCCGTCCGGGCCCGTGAGGGCGCGGCGGGCCGCCGGTGGGAACATGCTGGCGGCGACGGTCACGGGGCCGACCGCGACGATGGCGGCCAGGACGTGCAGAGTGAGAAGGATCTTGGTCACCGGCCCAGGCTAGGGATGTCCGGTGCGGCAGCACAGAGGCTGAAACGACAGCTTCCAACGGATTCTCGCCACTGCTTCTCACTTGATAGTTGCGATGTAGAGGCTCGTCAGACCTCTGGCGGGAATCCGTCTATCGTGGACTTCATGCACAACGTCGCGATCCTCGTCCTCGATCATGTGGTGCCGTTCGACATGGCGACACCGATGGAGGTGTTCGGCCGTACCCGGCTGCCGGACGGGCAGAACGCCTATCGGGTGCGGGTGTGCGGCGAGACGCCGGACGTGCGGACGGACGGGTTCGCGCTGCGGGTCGACCACGGGCTCGAAGCGCTGGTGGACGCCGACACCATCATCGTCCCGGGGCGCTCGGAGCGGGCCGCGCCACCCTCCCCCCGGGTGCTGACGGCACTGCGGGAGGCGGCAGCGGCGGGTACCCGGATCGTGTCCATCTGCGTGGGCGCCTTCGTGCTGGCCGAGGCCGGACTGCTGGACGGGCTGCGGGCCACCACGCACTGGGTGGCAGCCGAACTACTGGCCCGCACCTACCCGTTGGTCGAGGTGCGGCCTGACGTGCTGTACGTCGACAACGGACAGATCCTAACCTCGGCCGGGGCCGCCGCCGGCCTTGACCTGTGTCTGCACCTCATTCGGCGGGACTACGGCTCGGCGGTCGCCGCGGACGCGGCCCGGCTGTCGGTCACGCCGCTCGAACGCGAGGGCGGGCAGGCGCAGTTCATCGTCCACCGGCACCCGCCGGTCCCGCAGGGCTCGGCCCTCGAACCGCTTCTCCAGTGGATCGAGGACAACCTCTCCCACGAGATCACCCTGGGGGCGCTGGCGACGCGATCGGGTATGAGCGAGCGGACGTTCAGCCGCCGTTTCCGCGAACAGACGGGCAGCACACCACTTCAGTGGCTGCTTCGGGCCCGCGTACGACGCGCCCAGTACCTGCTGGAGAGCAGCGACCACGCCATCGAACGCATCGCCCAGCAGGCCGGGTTCGGCTCCCCCACCGCGTTCCGCGAGCGTTTCCGCCGGGTGGTCGGCACCAGTCCGCAGGCGTACCGCTCGGCGTTCCACGGCAGGGCGGTCCCCGAAGTGGCGTTCTCCTGAGGGATCCACCGACGGCTCTACGCCGCGGCGCGGCCGTCCGCGACCACGCCTCCCGGTGTGCTGCGCGCCGCCGCCAACAGGGTGTCCGCCTTGACGATGGCTTCCCGGATGCCGGTGGTGCCCATCATCACGCAGAGGGTGTAGACGACGTCGTTCAACTCGGCGGCCGCCTGCGGTCGGTGGCGCTCCGCCTGGGAGATGCGCAGCACCGCGTACCGGGTGAGCAGTTTTCTGACGGCCTTCGGGTCCGGCACCAGCACGAAACGCCCCTCTCTCGCTTTTCGCTCCGTGTGCCCAGCCCGCGCCGTTCCACACGGACGGCCGCGAGATCCGGTCAGGCGACCTGCCCGCTGTGCAGTGCCGTGTACGCCCCGCCCCGGCGCAGGAGTTCGTCGTGGGTGCCGACCTCCAGGATCTCCCCGTCACCCATCACCACGATCCGGTCGGCGCCCCGGACGGTGGACAGCCGGTGGGCGACCACGAAGGTCGTACGGCCGCGCAGCAGCCGGGCGAGGGCCTGCTGGACGAGGGCTTCCGAGCGGGTGTCCAGGGCCGAGGTCGCCTCGTCCAGGACGAGCACCTTGGGGTCGCGGATCAACGCCCGTGCGATGGCGAGGCGTTGACGCTGGCCGCCGGAGAGTCGGGCCCCGCGTTCGCCGACAGTGGTCTCCAGACCCTGCGGCAGCTTCTCCACGAACTCAAGGGCGTTGGCGTCCCGCAGTGCCGCGCGCACCGACTCCTCGTCGGCGTCGTCCATTCCGTAGGCCACGTTCTCGCGGATCGTGCCGTCGAAGAGGATCGACTCCTGGGGGACGACCGAGACGAAGCGGCGGTAGGTGCGCAGGTCGAGGGTGTTCATGTCGGTGCCGTCGAGGAGGAGTTGGCCGGTGGTGGGGCGGATGAAGCCGATGACGAGGTTGAGCACGGTGGACTTGCCGGCGCCGGACGCGCCGACCAGGGCAACCGTCTCGCCGGGGGCGACGGTGAGGGTGAAGTCGTGCACGGCGGGCCGGAGCTGGTCGTTGTCGTAGGCGTGGCCGACGTGTCGGAAGGTGACGGCTCCGCGTACCTCGGTGACCTCCGCCTTGCCCTCGTTGTCCTCCAACTCGGGGGCCTGGAGTACCTCGCCGACCGAACGGACCGATTCCAGGCCCTTGGTGATGACCGGGGCCAGGGTCGTGAGGGACGTGGTGGAGTTGGTGAGGGTGGTCAGGAAGGCGCTCAGCATGACGACGTCTCCGGCGGTGACTCCCCAGACGCCGTAGTACGACACCAGGGCCGCGCCGGCGAGGACCAGGACGCCGACGACGTTGAGGACGACCCAGGCGAGCGAGCCGAAGCGGCCGTTGAGGAGGTCGAGGCGGTTTCCGGAGGTGAGGAGCCGGCGCAGGGTGCCGTCCATGCGGCGCAGCGCCTTGCCCTCCAGGCCGTGGGCGCGGGTGACCGGGATGAGGCGGGTCATCTCCGTCACGCGTGAGGACAGGGTCTCCACCTCGTGGCGGAAGCGCTCGTTGTGGGTGCGCAGTCGGGCCCGCAGCCGGGACACGAGGAGCGCGGCGACCGGTACGACGACGAGGAAGACGGGCACGAACTCCGGTGTGCGGAAGCCGATGATGACCAGGCCGCCGGTGAGCACGGTGATCGCGCCGAGGCCGGTCTCCGCGGTCTGCTGGACCATCTGCTCGACCGTCTCCACGTCCCGCACGACCTTGGCCTGGAGCACTCCGGCGCTGACCCGGGAGTGGTAGCCGATGGAGAGCTGTTGCATGCGGGTGCACAGGGCCGAGCGCAGGTCGGTGCCCATGCGGCGGACGCTGCCGTAGAGGAGGCGGACATAGAGCACGTGCAGGGGGTAGTTGATCAGCAGGATGAACAGGATGATGCCGGTGCTCGTCCAGAGGCGGCTGACCGGCTGGTGCTGGACGACCGTGTCGATGATGGACGCGGTGATCAGCGGGAGCAGCCAGATGGGGCTGTGCTTGACCGTGAACACGGCGACGGCCAGGGCCAGTTGTCTTCGGTCGGCGCGGAAGAGATAGGCGAGGGTGCGGATCGGGTGTTCGTCGCGGTAGCGGTGGTCGAGCGGTTTCTCCGTGGACGATGCCATCGGTGGTGGTCCTCCCCCTGTGACCGGCCGGCCCCCTGTGGCCAGGTGGCGGGCAAGCGCTTTCCACCCTTGCCCGCCCCTACTACACCTCAGACATCAAGGTCTTCTCAAACGGCGTCCAGCTCCGCGATCTCCTCGGCGGAGAGAGCGAGTTCGGGTGCGGCGGCCGAGTCGCGGATCGTCTCGGGGCGGCTGGCGCCCGGGATCGGTACGACGACCGGGGACTTGGCGAGCATCCAGGACAGGCAGACACGCTGCGGGCTGACGCCGTGCTTCTCGGCGATGCGGGCGAACGGGGCGTAGGCGGAACCGAGTTCACCGGCGCGGGTGATGCCGCCGAGGGGGCTCCAGGGCAGGAACGCGATGCCCAGTTCGTCGCAGAGGTCCAACTCCGGTTCGCTGGAGCGGAAGGCCGGGGAGAACTGGTTCTGCACGGAGACCAGTCGGCCGTCCAGGATCTCGTTCGCCAGTCGGATCTGCTCCGGGTCGGCGTTGGAGATGCCGGCCAGGCGGATCTTGCCCTCGTCGAGCAACTCGCGTACGGCGCCCACGGACTCGGCGTACGGGATCCTCGGGTCGGGGCGGTGGAACTGGTAGAGCCCGATGGCCTCCACGCCGAGTCGGCGCAGGGATGCCTCGCAGGCCTCCTTCAGGTAGGCGGAACTGCCGTTCAGGGTCCAACTGCCGTCCCCGGGGCGGAGATGGCCGCCCTTGGTCGCGACGAGGACGTCCGCGCCCCGGTCGTGGGAGGCGAGGGCCTTGGCGATCAGCGTCTCGTTGTGCCCGACCTCGTCGGCGTGCAGGTGGTAGGCGTCGGCGGTGTCGATCAGCGTCACGCCCGCGTCGAGTGCGGCGTGGATGGTCGCGAGGGAGCGTGCCTCGTCCGGCCGCCCCTCGATCGACATGGGCATACCGCCCAGGCCGATCGCACTGACCTCGACGTCACCGATACGGCGGGTGTCCATGCGGGTGCTCCTCCTCCGGCTGTCACGCGGAAACGTGCCGTCCCGCACCGCTGGAGCCCGAACCCGGTTCTCGGATCGGGGTCACGACGGGCAGGACGCATCCTCCAGCCTGTCCGGCCCGGGTCCGCAGGTCCAATAGAAGAAATCGAACGCATCCAGCAGCGGGACTGCTCAATCGGAACCGCCCAGTCGGAGCTGGAGATTCGGGACCGCTCAACGAGCGGCGACCTTGGCGATGAACGCCGTGACGTTGGTGACGGTCCGCTGGATCTTCTCCTCCAGGGTGAGCGATTCGGGCATCCGTCCGCCGACGCCCGCGTCCTTCCTGCCGCGCACGTACAGCGGGCAGGCGAGGTCGCTGCACATGTAGGCGCCCACGGAGTTGCCCTGCTGCCCGGCCTTGCCCGCCCTCGCGGCGGTCATCAGCGAGACGCCTCCGGTGTGCATGGTCATGCACATCGAGCACATGCTGCGCCGCGTCTGCCAGGAGGTGGCGCCGGGGCTGCGCAGGGCGATCGCCGTCAGGTGGTCGCCCTGCTCGATGGCGAGGTAGGCCCGGTCCGGAGCCTGGGGGTCCCGCCAGCCTAGGAAGTCCAGGTCGTCCCACGGCCGTTCGGCCAGATCCCGGGGCACGGACAGGCGCTTGGCCTCGCCCTTGGTGCAGTTCACGAAGGCGGCGCGGATCTCCCGCTCGGTCAGTGGTTTCATGAACGGCACGCTAGTTTGCCTAAAACCTTTAGGCAAATGCATAATGACTATCGTCGATTGGGAGGATGGTTATGGCCAGAGCAGGACTGACGCCGGAGCGGCTGACCCTGGCGGGGGCGGAGCTGGCCGACGAGGTCGGCTTCGACCAGGTGACCGTCTCGGCACTCGCGCGACGGTTCGACGTCAAGGTCGCGAGCTTGTACTCGCACCTGAAGAACTCCCAGGAACTGAAGACCAGGATCGCCCTGTTCGCGCTGGAGGAACTCGCCGACCGGGTCTCCGACGCGGTGGCCGGGCGGGCCGGCAAGGACGCCCTGGCCGCCTTCGCGGAGGCCTACCGGGACTACGCCCGGAAGCACCCCGGCCGGTACGCGGCCGCGCGGCTCCGGCTCGATCCCGAGACGGCCGCCGCCAGCGCCGGGGTGCGGCACTCCCAGATGACCCGGGCGATCCTGCGCGGCTACGACCTGACGGAACCGGACCAGACGCACGCGGTCCGGATGCTGGGCGGCGTCTTCCACGGCTACGTCAGCCTGGAACTGGCCGGGGGCTTCGACCACAGCGAGCCGGACGCGCGCGAATCCTGGGCCTGGGTCGTGGATTCCCTCGACGAGCTGCTGCGGAACCGGGCCGCGCCCCACGACTGACGAAACCCGGATCCGGCGCGTCCCGGCTTCGGGTCCGACATGTCCCGGTTCCGGATCCGACGTACTCCGATCCCGTGTTGGACGTACTCCGATTCCAGGTCCGACCTATCCCAGTTCAGGGCCTGACCACCCCTTCCGGACATCTCGATCAACAGGCTGAGGCGATGAGCACCGACCACGACACGATCACCACACCCGTCACCACCGACATGCTGCGCGGCTTCCTCGACGTGGAGAGAACCGCGCACGGTCTGCTGCCGCATCGGCTGCCCGCGCGGGCGCGCCGCCAGATCCCCGACGACCAACTCGCCGTGGCCGAGGCACAGCCCTCCGGTGTACGGCTGGTCTTCCGCACCCGGGCCACCACGATCGAACTGGAGACGCTGCCCACGAAGCGTGTCTACCGGGGGTTCCCCGCTCCGGCGGACGGTGTGTACGACCTTCTGGTCGACGGCCGTCTCACCGCCCAGGCCACGGTGGCCGACGGCAACGTTCGCACGATCACCGACATGGCGACCCAGTCCTTCGAGCTGACGGAGGGGCGGCCCGGCACCGCCCGGTTCGCCGACCTGCCGGCCGGCGACAAGGACATCGAGATCTGGCTCCCGCACACGGAGGCCACCGAGCTGATCGCCCTGCGCACCGACGCCCCCGTCGAAGCGGCGCCGGACAACGGGCGCAAGGTGTGGCTGCACCACGGCAGTTCCATCAGCCACGGTTCGAACGCCACGCATCCGACGGCGACTTGGCCCGCTCTGGCTGCCGCCCGGGGCCAAGTGGAGCTCGTCAACCTGGGGTTCAGCGGCAGCGCGCTGCTCGACCCGTTCACCGCTCGCGCGATGCGGGACACCCCGGCGGACCTGATCAGCGTCAAGATCGGCATCAACATCGTCAACGCCGACTCGATGCGCCTGCGCGCTTTCACCCCGGCGGTCCACGGCTTCCTCGACACCATCCGCGAGGGCCATCCGACCACTCCGCTCCTGGTCGTGTCCCCCATCCTCTGCCCGGTCCAGGAGGACACTCCCGGCCCCCTCATGCCCGATCCCGACGGCGGCACGCTGCAGTTCAGGGCAACGGGCGACCCGGCGGAACGCGCCCTCGGGCGGCTGACACTCACCGTCATCCGCGAGGCACTCGCCGGCGTCGTCGAGCAGCGAGCGGCCGAGGACCCGAACCTGCACTACCTGGACGGCCGTTCCCTCTACGGCGATGAGGACTACGCCGAACTGCCGCTCCCCGACCAGGTCCATCCCGATCCGGCGGGGCATCGGCGTATCGGGGAGAACTTCGCGCGGTTGGTGTTCGGAGACGGCGGGGCTTTTGCGACCGGGGCCGGGGCTGAGGCCGGGATCGGCTGAGTTCGGCTGAGTTCGGCTGCGCAGGATCGCGGATGCACTGCGGCTCAACTCGGCTCACGTGAGCGGGACTTCGAGGAGGGCCGTGGATCCAGCGGCGCTCCTCGCCGTCCAACTACCGTGTCCGGGACGGAACATACGCGTTGCGGGCGGCAAGTGGCAGCTGCCCGCACGGGCGTTGCCATCATGCGCACCGGGGCGGATCCGCTGAAGGCCGCCGCGGACAATGGCGCGGTGTTCTCCCCCTGGCATCCGGTCACTCTCAACGAGACCGGGCAGGGGGATCGCATCCGCGAGGTCCTGGAGCCCACCGCACTCCTCCCAACCACCGAAGAGGTCGAGACGATCAACGCCCTGACCCCCGACGCCTGAACAACCCCGCAAACCGGTGCCGGCCGCTATCAACGACCTTGGCGCGCACGTGCGATGAGATTGCTCAGGGCGGGCCCGAGCCTCAGCCGCAAGGTTCTCGGTGCCTCGGTCGGCGGGCCAGGTCGCGGTAAGGGCTTGCGCACCCGCCCCGTTCATATGGCACGCTCACCGGCGACCGGCCGGTCGGATCGGGTCCGGTCTCGTCACCAGGTTCGACCGTGGAAAGGCACCGCTATGCGCATCGGACTGCTCGGCACCGGCCCTTGGGCCCAGATGGCTCACGCCCCCGCCCTCAGTGGGCACGACGCGTGGGAGTTCGCGGGCGTGTGGGGTCGCCGCCCCGACGCCGCCAAGGAGTTGGCCGACCAGTACGGCGTGCCGGCCTACGACGATGTCGACGCCCTGCTCGCGGACGTGGACGCCGTCGCCGTGGCACTGCCGCCTTCGATCCAGGCCGAGTTGGCGGTGCGGGCCGCGCGGGCGGGTCGGCATCTGTTGCTGGACAAGCCCCTCGCGCCGACGGTGGAGCAGGGGCGGGCTGTGGTCGACGCGGTGCGGGAGGCCGGGGTCGCGTCGGTGGTGTTCTTCACCACCCGCTTCCAGCCGGAGACCGAGGCGTGGATCGCCGAACAGGCCGCCGCGGAGGGCTGGTTCACGGCTCGGGCCGAGTGGCTCGGCTCGGTGTTCACCAGCGACAGCCCGTTCGCGGCCTCGCCCTGGCGGCAGGAGAAGGGCGCGCTGTGGGACGTGGGCCCGCATGCCCTGTCCGTGTTGCTGCCGGTCCTCGGTGATGCACGGCGGGTGGCCGCCGCCGTGCGGGGTCCCGGAGACACGGTCGTGCTGGTCCTGGACCACGTCGGCGGTGCGTCCAGCACGCTGACGCTGAGCCTCACCGCGCCGACCGCCGCGGCGGGAGCCACGGTCGAACTGCGCGGCGCGGCCGGGGTGACCAGCCTTCCGGACAGCTCGGGCGACGCGGTGTCCGCCCTGGTACGGGCCGCCGACGCGCTGAGCGAGGCCGTACGCACGGGGCAGCCGCACGCGTGCGACGCGGTCTTCGGGCAGCGGGTCACCGAGATCCTGGCCGCGGCCGAGGCGATGGTGGACAGCGAGCCTGTCTGATCGGACGCTCTGGTCGGTCGCCTGGTCACTCGCCACCGGGCGGCTCCTCGTCCTCGTCGAACGGCTCGTCGCTCCACCGGAACCAGGCCCGCTCTCCCTCGATGTGCAGCAGGAACTCGGGCACGGGCCCGTCCGGACAGGTCAGCGTCACCTGTCGGCTGATCTCGTCGTAGGCCTCCTCCCACCGTGCCCAGTGCCCGTCGTCGTCCGCCTTCGTCAAGGCCAGTTCCCGCGCGAACAGTTCCTCTACGTCACCGAACCCCGGACCGGCGGTGAACTTGCCCGACAGCCACGGGAAGTCGGCGTCGTCGATCAGGATCTCCCCGACCGACTCCTCGCCCCTGCGCACCTGCCACACCTCGCCGACGAACCCCATGCCCGCCTCCATCCCGCCGTAGATCGACCTGCCGCCAGCATGGCACCCGGCACTGACAGTCGGCCCGGAACTGATGACAGCCCGGGCCGACCGCCTTATGGCCCTACGGATCTACGAATCGACGCGCCTACTCGCCTACTCGACGAAATGGAAGCTGGCCCGCTCACGGATGACCGGATAGCCGACCTTCGCGAAGTGCGCGGCCATCGGGAAGTTGCCCTGGTCCGTCGCCGCGGCGATGAACTCGGCGCCGCGCTCTACGAGGAAGTGGGTGCACTCGGCCAGCAGGTCGCGGGCGTAGCCGTGGCCGCGCTGTTCCGGTACGACTCCGATGAAGCCGATGCAGGGGCCCGACGGGTTGTGGGCCGGAATGTGGACGCCCGCGAGGTCTCCCTCGGGGGTGCGGGCGATCTGCCACCACTCGCGCGGGGACGGGCACCAGCGGAAGAAGTCGATCTCCTCCTGCGCGGCCTTGTCAACTCCCCCTTCCCGGATGGCCCGTTGGGCGTGGGCGTCGAGGGTGACGGAGTGGATGCGGCGCAGGGCGTCGAAGAACACAGCGTCGTCCGGTTCGGGGGCGAAGACCAGGCGGCCGGGGCGTTCGGGGAGGCCGCACTCCGGGGTCCATCGGTAGATGAAACGCTCGACCAGGAGGTCGTAACCGGCCGCGCGCAGGGCGGTGAAGCGTGCCTCGGCCGCCGCGCGGTTCTCGGGGTTGTCGCGCCAGCCGGCGGGGAGGTTCAGTTCCACGTCGACGCGCCAGGGTGCGCTGCGCAGGAGTTCGGCCCCGGCCTCCTCCTCGCCCTCGATCAGGTCGAAGCAGTCGACGGCGAGGGGTTCGGTGTCGTTCGGGCCGCCCCACCAGGCGGCGCGTGCGACGACCGTGCCGTCGCGGAGGGCCACCCGCTGCCGGTCGGGCCGCCAGGTCGTCAGGCGGTGTTGGGCTCGGGCGCCGAGGGCGTCGGGAAGGGTGTCGAAAAGGTGGGCGTCGCTCTCGTCGAGCGTGCGAATGACCAGATCGGTCATGGGGTTTCCTCCGGGAGGGGTGCTGCGTGGAGCGCTCCCGGTCAGGTCAGGCGAGGCACGCCGGGTCAACGGGGAGGGAGCGCTGGGGTGTTGTGAACCTCATGGCACTCGCCTCCTTCCGCTGGTCTCAGGGCGTGCAGGCACACGGTAGGCGGTTGATCTCCCGGCCGTCCACCGTATTTTCGGGCCGGCCCGGCGGAGCGGGACTCCGCCGGGCCGGTGTGCGTCACCTGGTGTGCGTCACCCGATGCGCATCACTTCGGCAGTTGTCCCGGGTCGGTCCCCCAGCTCGTGTTCGGTTCGGTGGAGAGCCGGAAGTCCAGCCTGCCGCCCTTGAGCGTCAGGCCCGCGCAGGTCCACGCGCGCGTGAGGTCACGGCCGTCGAGGCGTACGGCGTCGACGTACTGGTGGGTGTCGTCGGCGTCGGGTGCGGTGATGACGATGTCCGTGCGGCCGGGCCGGTCGACGACCGCCTTCGGGAAGAGCGGTGCGCCGAGCAGCAGGTCGGCGCTGCCCGGGGTGCGGGGATAGATCCCGAGGGCGGAGAGGACGTACCAGGCGGACATGGTGCCGAGGTCGTCGTTGCCGGGTAGGCCCTTGGGGCCGGTGCCGTAGGCCGTGTCGAGGATCTGGCGGACCGTCGCCTGGGTCTTCCAGGGTTGTCCGAGGGAGTCGTAGAGCCAGGGCGCGTGGATGTCGGGTTCGTTGGTCGGGTCGTAGCGCAGCGCGTCGCCGCCGCGGACCGACCAGGCGCCGTCGGCGGTGTGGAAGAAGCCGTCGAGCCGGGTCGCCGCCGTCTCACGGCCGCCCATCGCCTCGGCCAGGCCCTGTACGTCCTGGGGGACCATCCAGACGTACGCGGCGGCCGAGCCCTGTGCGAAGCCGAGATCGCTCGCCGGGTTGAACGGGCCCACCCAGGAGCCGTCGAGGTTGCGGGCCTGGATGTAGCCGGTGGCGGGGTTGAAGGCGTTGCGCCAGTAGGCGCCGCGTTCGGTGAAGGTCTTCGCCTCGGCGGTACGGCCGAGCAGTTTCGCCCACTGTCCGAGGGCGGAGTCCGCGACGGCGTCCTCCAGGGTCTCGGCGGCGCCGCCCCAGCAGTGGCAGGCGTCCTGGGCTGCGTAGTGGGAGGTCGTGTACTGGGCGAGATTGGGGCGTTGGCCCACGCACTGGCCGGGGCAGCCGGCGTCCGAGAGTTCGTCCGGGTTGGGGACGGTGGCCTGGTGGACGAGGGAGTCGAAGGCGCCCTTGTAGTCGAAGTTGCGGACGCCCATGGCGTAGAAGGTGGCCAGGGTCGCGGCGGTGGGGTCGCCGGTCATGACGTGGGTGGCGCCGCTGATGTGCACCCAGCGGTCCCAGATCCCTCCGTTCTGTTTCGAGAAGTTGTAGAGCGATTGGGCGAAGTCGCCCGCGACGGTGGGCTTGAGGAGGGCGAGGAGTTGGATCTGGGCTCGGTACTGGTCCCAACCGGAGAAGTTGCTGTACTGCGCCCGCTGCCCGCGAGCGAGTCGGTGCACGGCCTGGTCCATGCCCCAGTAGCGGCCGTCCTCGTCACTGATCAGGTTGGGCTGCATGAGGGCGTGGTACAGCGCCGTGTAGAAGGTCTGGCGGCGGGCGGGGGTGCCGCCGTCGACGCGTACGGTGCTCAGTTCGCGGTCCCACGCGCGGGCACCGGCTTCGGCGACGTCGGCCACGCGCGCGTGCGGTGCGATCTCCTGGCGCAGGTTGGACTCGGCTCCCCCGAGGCTGACGTAGGAGATGCCGATCCGCATGCGGACATCGTTGTCAGAGGTGGTGTCGAAGCCGACCCAGCCGCCGGAACCGCGTCCCGCGCGGTCGGCACCGGTGGCGTAGCCCTCGCCTCCGGAGGCGGTCGTCGACCCGGGTGACACGGTGCTGTCGTGCCAGGTGCCGACGGAGGAGAAGGCGCGGTCGAAGGAGGCGCTGAAGTAGAGCTTGTAGTAGCTCTTGCGGTTGTTGACGCCGCCGTTGGCGCGGCGACCGCAGAAGGCGCCGGTGTACACCCACCCGGTCACCTTCTGGTGGACGGTGTCGATGTCGATGTGCGCATCCTGGCTGCCGTTGAGGGAGTTGGAGACGCGGAAGAGCAGGCTCGCCGGGCGGTCGGCGGGGAAGGTGAAGTCGGCGACTCCGGCGCGCTTGCTGACGGCGAGGTCGGCGGTGGCGCCGGAGGCGAGGCCGAGGGTGTAGCGGCCGGGGGTGGCCTTCTCGTCGGCGTGCGAGAAGTTGGACGCGTACACGGCGTCCTTGGTGTCGGCCGAGGGGGACGAGGTGACGTCGCCGACGAACGGCATGATCGGTACGTCGCCCGCCGCGCCCGGGTTGCAACCGGCGCCGTTGACGTGGGTGAGGCTCAGGCCGCGGATGCGGGTCGCGCCGTACTCGTACCCGTTGGCGGCGCCCGTGCTGGTCTGGTCGCCGGTGGTGCTGGTCGGGGACCAGGCGATCATGCCGTACGGGAGGGTGGCGCCCGGGTAGGTGTTGCCGCCGTTGGAGGAGCCGATCAGCGGGTCGACGAGCGCGGACGGCCGCTCGGACGGGCCGCTCACCGCGGCGGGGGCGGGGAAAGGGGCAGCCGCGGCGAGCGCGGTCGTGACCGCCACGGCCGCGACTCCGACGCCGAACCGTCTTGCCGTGCCCAGGAGTTGGTGACGCATGCGTCAAGTCGCCTTTCGGGGAAGGGACATGGGGAGAGATACAGGAAGGCACATGGGGCCGAAGTGACAGGGGGCGTCGTGAGGCTAGGAGGCCGCGCGATGGGAGGGAAGAGGCTCCCGGGTACGGGTGGTGAAGTACGGGTGAACGCTTCGCCGGGCGCTTAAGTGATCCTTAAGTGCGGGTTAAGCCACCCATCCCGCCACGTCTGTGCAGGTCAGCACGGTGGCGACTTCCCGCAGAACCGTTGGCTCAACCCCTGGCCGTGCGTAACATCGGGCCTCGGCGGCGGTGTCGGCGCTCGCTGTGAGAGCGCTCTCAATGCGTCGGCACCGTCGCTCCGAACAGTCCGACTCGCCCGGAGGTCCCCCACATGACTCCCCGTCACCAGCGCACGCTCGGCCGCCGCAAGCTCCTCTTCACCCTCGCCGGTGCGGCGGTGGCCGCCCCAGCCGTCGCGGCGCTCGCACCGCACGCCCTCGCGGACACCAAGTCCACGGAGACCAGAGCCGATCAGGCGGGCGCCCTCCCGCTGACGCTGGTCAACAACAGCGGCTCGTTCGACAACGCCGACGTGCACGTCTACGTCGTGGGAAACGTGGACGGCAAGCAGGTGCGGGTCACTCCCGACGGGACGATCGCGCCGATCGCGCTCTCCGACAACGGTGCCGACGGTTTCACCGACTACGCGATCACCCTCGACTCCGGTGCGGAGACGACCATTTCGCTCCCGTACCTTTCGGGCCGCATCTATGTCTCGCTCGGCGCGAAGCTCAGGTTCAAGGCCGTGGCGGACGGCAACGGCGACCCCGCGTTGCAGTACCCGGCCGGGTGGGTGACGTCCGACCCCAACTACGAAGTCCTGCACGACTGCGCCGAGTTCACGCACAACGCGTCAGGCATGTTCTGCAACACGACGATGGTCGACATGTTCAGCGTGCCCCTGAGCATCCGGCTGACCGGTGCGCAGGACCAGACGACGGGCACCCTGCGCGACGGCGGCCGGGCGTCGGTCTTCGACGCGGTACGGAAGGTCGAGGCGTTCGCCCCGCTGGTCGTGGGCGACACGCGGGTGATCGCGCCGGGGCACGGGCTGGACGCGGGCCTGTTCGCCGCGGACTACTTCGCGCCGTACATCGACCAGGTGTGGAGCACGTACACCGGCAAGGACCTCACCGTCACCACGAACGCGGGCGCCTTCACCGGGCGGGTGCGCGCCGGCCAGTTCACCTTCACCGGCCCGGCCTCGGTCTCGTTCGCCAAACCGTCGACCCGGGACGTGCTGTTCTGCGACGGCAACCTGGCCGCCCCGAACGACGGCACCACGGGCCCGGTCGCGGCCGTCCTCGGCGCCGGTTTCAACCGCTCGACGCTCCTGTCGAACCCCGCCCAGCCGACCATCGACGCATCGAGCTTCTACGCCACCGACCTCACGAACCACTACGCGAAGGCGATCCACGCGGCGACCGCCGACGGCAAGGCGTACGGCTTCGCCTTCGACGACGTGGCGGACTTCGCGTCGTACGTCCAGGACACGGCGCCCACGGGGATACGGCTGACGCTCACGCCGTTCTAGGCGCTCGGCGTGCGGGGCCGGTCCCGCCGTAGGAGCGTGGTGGTGTGGGAAAGGTGCGCGTGCCGTCGTTCCGCCGGGTCCGGGAGCCGGCCCGGCGGGGGTGGCTTCGGGGCGCGCCGGCGCCGCGGTGGGTGCGAGTGCTGCCGGGGGCCCTGGTCGTGGGCGTGGGCGTGGCGACGCTGGTCAGCCCGCACTCGATCGACATCGGCTTTCTGCTGGGCGCCATTCCGCCGCTGGCGGGTCTGTCGTACGGGCCGCTCGCGACCGCGCTGATGGGCGGGGCCACGATCGGGCTGCTCACCGTCCCCGCGTTCCATCTCAACGATCCCGGTCAGACCGATCTGCTGACGGTCCTGTTCGTCGCGGTGCTGAGCGTGTTCGTGTCCTTCGTGCGCAGTCGCCGTGATGCCCAGCTGGATCTGGAGCGGACAGTGGCCGAGGCGGCGCAGCGGGCCGTCGTGCCGCCGTTGCCGGAGCGGGTGGGGCCGGTGGGGTGCGTGGGGCTGTATCGGGCGGCCCAGCGCGGGACGCTGGTCGGCGGGGACTTCTTCGACGTGCGGGACGGGCCGTACGGCGTGCGGGCGGTCATGGGCGATGTGCAGGGGCACGGGCTGTCGGCCGTCGCGACGGTGGCGTCCCTGCTGGGGGCGTTCCGGGAGGCGGTGCTCGATCTGCCGGACCTGGAGGCGGTCGCGGCGCGGCTGGACCGGCGGCTGGTGGTGGACTCGGCGCGGTCGGCGCACGCGGAGCTGTTCGCCACGGCGGTGCTGCTGGAGTTCACGGCGGACGCGGACGCGGTGCGGATCGTGGCCTGCGGGCATCCCTCTCCCGTGCTGCTCCGCGCGGGCCGGGTCACGGAGATCGACGTCGAGGCGTGGACGCCACTCGGCCTCGGGCTCTCCGACGCCGGTCCGCTGAGCGGGGTGAGCCTCCAACTGCGGCCCGACGACCGGCTGTTCCTCGCCTCCGACGGGGTGTGGGAGGCACGGGACACGGGCGGCGCCTTCTACCCCTTCACCGAGCGGCTCGCCCAACTCGGCGACGGGGAACCGGCCTTGATGGCCGAGCGGGTGTGGGCCGACCTCCTGCGGTACTCCCCGGAGATCCGGGACGATGTGACGATGCTGGTGCTCACGCCCCGGGCCCGACCGGTCAGCTGATGAAGACGCACACCCCGGACGCCGTACGGGAGTTGAGGCTCACGCCTGCTGCTCGTGGTCGCCCTCCGCGTCGATGTGCGGCAGGATCCGGTCCAGGAAACGGGGTGTCCACCAGGCGTGCCGGCCCAGCAGGGTCATGACCGCGGGCACCATCAGCAGCCGTACGACCGTGGCGTCGATGAGCACGCTGACGGCGAGGCCGAGGCCGAGCATCTTGACCACGATGTTGTCGCTGACGACGAAGGCAGCGAAGACGCTGACCATGATCAGCGCGGCGCAGGTGATGACGCGCGCGGTGATCTCCAGGGCGTGGGCGACCGAGGCCTCGGCGTCGCCGGTCCGCAGCCAGGCCTCGTGGACGCGGGAGAGCAGGAAGATCTCGTAGTCCATGCTCAGGCCGAAGATGATCGCGAACATCATCATCGGGACGTAGCTCTCGATGGGGACCTTGCCGGAGACGCCCAGCGCGGGGCCGCCCCAGCCCCACTGGAAGACGGCGACGACGACGCCGTAGGAGGCCGCGATGGAGAGCACGTTGAGGACGGCGGCCTTGAGGGCGACGAGGAGGCCGCGGAAGACGGCGAGGATGATCATGAAGGCCAGCGCGACCACCACGCCGATGATCAGGGGCAGCCGGCTCGACACGATGTCGCGGAAGTCGACCTGTGCTGCTGTGGTGCCGGTGACGTAGCCCTTGGCGGTGGTGCCGGAGACCGCGTCGGGCAGCGTGTTGTGGACCAGACGGTTGGTGAGGTCGGTGGTGTCGGCGCTCTGCGGGGACTGCTTGGAGTAGACGGTGCCGACGAGGACGTCACCGTCCTTGGTGGTCGTCAGCGGGGTGACCTTGGCGGCGCCCTGCACCCCGTCGAGGGTCTTCTGGGCCTGGCTGGAGAGGTCCGAGCGCTGGGAGGTCGGGACGCCCGTCTGGTCGATGACGATGGTGAGCGGGCCGTTGGAGCCGGGCCCGAAGGCGTCGGTCATCAGGTCGAAGGCGCGGCGGTCCGTGAACGAGGTGGGGTCCGCGCCGTCGCCGATGTGGCCGAGCTGGAGGGAGAAGACCGGGATCGCGAGGACGACGACGGCCGCGACACCCGCCGCGAGGAACGTCCACGGCCGGTGTTCCACGCGCTGCGCGTACCGGTGCCAGGTGCCCGTGGGTTCGGTGCCCGGCGCGGCGTCGGTCTCGGCGACCGGGCGGCGTACCCGGTAGCGGTCGATCCGCTTGCCGAGGAGCCCGAGCAGGGCGGGGACGAGCGTGAGCGCGCCGATGACCGCCGATACGACCGTCACGGCGGCGGCGAGCCCAAGTTTGCCGATGAAGGGCACGCCGGACACGAACAGTCCGGCCAGCGCGATGATCACCGTGCAGCCCGAGACGAGCACCGCCCGGCCGCTGGTCGCCGTGGCCTGTCCGGCGGCGCTCACAGGGTCGGAGCCGTTCATGAGGTTCTGCCGGTGCCGGGTGATCAGAAACAGGGCGTAGTCGATGCCGACCCCGATGCCGATCATCGTCGCGAGGGTCGGTGACACCGTCGCGAAGGTGAAGGCCGTCGCCAGCAGTCCCAGGCACGCGAGTCCCCCGATCACGCTGATCAGCGCGGTCACCAGGGGCATCGCGGCGGCGACCACGCTGCCGAAGCCGATCAGCAGGACGACGATCGCCACGGCGAACCCGATGAGTTCGCTGATCCGGTCGTTGGCGGCGGGCCGGGCCAGCTCGCCGAGCGGTCCGCCGTACTCGACCTGGGCGCCGGCGGCACGCAGCGGCTTCACGGAGGTGTCGACGCCGTGGAGGTAGCCGTCGCCCAGAGTGGACGGCTGGATGTCGAAACGGATGGTGATGTACGCGGTCCTCGCGTCGGAGGAGAGGGGGCCGACGTTCGGGCCGGTGGACGCCGGTGGCTGCGTTCCGGGCTGTGGCAGCGGGTTCTGCACCGACAGGACGTGCGGGAGTTTCTGCAGGTCGCCGACGGTCTCGGACATCTGCGAGTTCAGGGAGGTGAGCTGCTTGTCCTTGTCGTGCAGGACGATCTGGCTGCTGTAGCCCCCGGCCGCCGGGTCGTGCTCCTTGAGGACCTGCAGACCGTGCTGGGACTGCACACCGGACAGCGAGAAGTCGTCCGAATAGTCGCCCCCGAAGGACCTGTTGAGGACCTGGAGCGCGGCGAGAGCGACGAGCCAGGCGACGATGACGATGACGAAGTGCCGGGCACACCACTCCCCCAGACACCTCAGCATCCCCTTGGCAGCCGTCCGGCCGTCCCCTGCGCTGGATTCCGTGGGCGCCATGGCCTCGGCCTTTTCCGCCGGGTGACATTTCCGACATCCCCATTAGACGCCTGTGCGATCACTCCGGCATCTTGAGCTTCTTGGGCGCGCGTCAGCCCACGTCCCACAGGAACCGGTGCGTGTGGATGCCGAAGTACGGGAACGACCGGACACTCCGCACCCCTTCGATCGGCCGCACCACGTCGTTGACGAAGTCGAGCAGGTCCCGTGGTCCCGGGGTGACCACCTCGGCGAACAGATCGAAGCCGCCGGAGGTGAGCACGGAGTACACCACCTCGTCGCGCAGGGCGAGTTGGTCGGCTACGGCACGCGGGTCGCCGTCCACCTCGATGCCGAGCATGGCCATGGCCTGCCCGCCCATGGCCATCGGGTCCGTCACCCCGACGACCTGAACCGCCTTGGAATCCAAGAGGCGTTGGAGCCGCTGTCGGGCGGCGGACGCGGACAGCCCGACCTTCGGTCCGAGGTCGGCGTACGCGATACGTCCGTCGGTCTGCAGCTCGCGCAGGATGGCCCGGTCGATGTCGTCCACGTGCTTGTCCCCAACTCCTTGTGTCAGTAGGCCAGTTCGGCGAGTGCGTCGGCGAAGACCCGGGTGTGGGTGTCCACGTCCTGCTCGGTGGTGTCGGGGCACATCAGCGCCATGCTGTGGAACGGGGTGAGCAGGATGCCCCGGTTGGCTAGGTAGAGGTGCAGGAAGTCCTCCAACTCCGGGTCCCCGGCGGCTTCGGACTCGGTGCCGGTGCGCGGCGCCGGGGAGGCGAAGCGGTACTCGCTGCGGGCGCCGAGGCGGCTCACCGTCCAGGGCAGGGCGTGGGCGTCGATGCCCTGCTGCACGCCGGCCGCGAAGCGTTCGGACAGCTTGGCCATGTGGGCGAACGCCTCGTCGGTCAGGACGTGTTCGAGCGTGGCGCGCATCGCGGCGACGGACAGCGCGTTGCCCGCGAGGGTGCCGCCGACGCCGCCCATGTCGATCAGGTCGAGATCCGCGCGGCCGAGCAACCGGTCGGCGAGTTCGACGGAGAGGCCGTAGGCACCGGCCGGGATGCCCCCGCCGATCGCCTTGCCGATGGTGAGCATGTCGGGTTCGAGATCCCAGGCCGCGGTGCAGCCGCCCGGGCCCGCGGAGAACGTGTGGGTCTCGTCGTTGATGAGCAACGTGCCGTATTTCCTGGTCAGTTCGCGGACGGCGGCCAGGTAGCCGGGCTCGGGCAGCACGATGCCGATGTTCGTGAGCGCGGGTTCCATGAGGACGGCGGCGACGTCGCCGTGCGCCAACTCCCGTTCCAGCTGGGCCGGATCGTTGAACTCGGCCACACGGCTGGTGAGCGTGACATCGCAGGGGGCGCCGACGTTGCCTGGGCGGGCGGTGCCGTGGCCGTCCGGTCCGACGACGATGAGCGACTCGTCGACGCTGCCGTGGTAGCTGTAACTGTTCACCAGGATCTTGGAACGGCCGGTGACGGCCCGGGCGAGCCGGATCGCCCAACGGTTGGCGTCCGTCGCGGTCAGCGCGAAGCTCCACCGGGCGGGCCCGAACCGGCGCGTGAGCTCCGCGCCGACCCACTCGGCGTCCTCCGTCGGCAGCATCGCCGTGGCACCGCCCTGTTCCGCGAACCGCCGCCGCACCGCCTCTGCGACGACGGCCGGCGAGTGCCCGGCCATCGCTCCGGTGTCACCGAGGCTGAAGTCGATGTACTCGTGACCGTCGATGTCGGTGACCCGGGCGCCCCGGGCGGTGTCGAGGTAGCGCGGAAAGGCTCCGGCCGTCTTGTTCATCCAGGTCATCGGCACCCGCCCGAAGAGATGCTCGGCACGCGCGTAGGCAGCCTTCGACAGCGGGTTGAGCCGCTCGGCGTCGGCGCTCTCACGGGCGAGGAGGTCCTGCAGGCGGGTGCGGTCCATGGGGTACCTCGGTGGCGTCGACGACGGAATGTCCGGACCATATGACCGAAAGGGGCGAGGAGACAAGGTTTTGCCGCTGAATCATTTGTGATGACGATCGATTCACGCTCTCGTTCCGACCCGGCATAGAGACATTCACTCAACTCTCCTTTCCCACAGGCCATTTCAGACACTTGCCACAGAAGCAAACAGAGGCCGGTCAGTTTCGAAGGGAAGTCCTGTTACACCGTGCGAGAGCGGTCGATGACGGTGTGTACTGTGCTGCGGGCGCCCCGCCTGAGGGACCGGAACTCAGCCTCAAGGGCCCCAACTCAGCCCTGCCCGACTTCGCTTGGACTCGATTCGATGACCGAATTACCGGACATGGTGGCCGGTGCGCTCGCCGCCGGCACGCTGTCCGCGCTGGCGCTCGGTGCCGGGCTGCTGCGGTCGCGGCGTCAACGTGCCCTGCAGCGTGCGGAGATAACCGCGCTACGGGACCGACTGGACGGTGTTCAGGCGGCGTTGGCGGCCGAGGTCGAGCATCTCGCGGTGCAGCGGATTCCGGCCGCCGCCCGGCAGCTGACGCATCCGCGGGTCGCCGTTCCGGGGCCTGGGCAGCCGCAGTTCATCGGCTCGCCCCTCGGGATCGCCCTCGAAAGCGTGCTGAACGCGGCGCGTTCGGAACTCGTCGCGCAGCGCACCCGCATCGACGCCGCCGCACAGGCCGGCATGCGCGGGGCGACCCGGGAGATCCAGGCCGCGCTGTACCGGCTGCAGGATGCCCTGCGCTCGCTCCAACAGCGGTACGACGAACCAGAGTTGGCGCAGACCCTGTTCATGCTGGACCACGAGAACGAGCAGTCGCTGCGCCGTGCGCAGGTCGCGGCCGTGGTGTGCGGGGCGTGGGTCGGGCTCGCGCGTGAGGAGTCGCACCTCGTCGAGGCGGTCACCGGCGGGCAGGCCCGGCTCGCCGGGTACCACCGGGTGCGGGTGCACAACCACCTCGAAGCCGGTACCGCGCTCGTCTCGCACGCCGTGGAACCGGTCGCCGTCATCGTCGCCGAACTCATCGACAACGCGCTGCGGCACTCCGCCCCGGACACCGACGTCGTGGTCAACCTCGAACACGTGCACCACGGCGCCTGCGTCACCGTCGACGACGCGGGGCTCGGCATGACCCAGGACGAACGCGACCACGCCCGGCGCATGGTGGCCGGTTCCGACCCGATCCTGCTCACCGACCTGGGCGACCCGCCGCGCATGGGGTTCGCCGCGATCGGCCGTCTGACCAGGCAGTTCGACCTGAGCGTCGACGTGTCCTCGCCCTCCCCGTACGGCGGTGTCCGCGCGGTCCTGCGCATCGACAGCCATCTCCTCAGCCGCATCGACCCCGAGCGGCAGCCGCCCGCGGCCGGCGCCCCGCGCTCTACCCGCCGGGCCCCCGCACCCACCCGCACGCCCGCCCCCGCACCGTCCCATTCCTACGGCTCGGAGCGCGACGAACAGGCCGGAGTCGACGCGGCCGGGCATCAGGCCGTACCCGATGCGGGCGGCCTGCCCCGACGGCGTCGCCGGACCGCGGCCACCGCACCGGTCGCACCGGCCACCCCGCACGCCCGCGAGACACACCAGCCGGAGCGCAGCCCGGAGCAGGCCGCCGCCGCGCTCGGCGCCCTCCAGTCCGGCACCGCCGCCGCGCGCGCCGCGAACGACGACGCCGGAACCGCCGTAGGAGAGCGGGCCGCGGCGGCCGAAGCAGTGACAGCGCACGAGACGCATCAGACCGACTACGAAGGGGGAGCGGCTAGATGATCAGCCGCGATGGGGGCGACACGGCATGGGCGCTCGATCCGATCCTGGAGGTGCCGCATGTGGTGGCGGCGGTGCTGTTGACCCGGGACGGGCTGGTGCGGGGGTACACCGACGCGCTGTCCCAGGCCTCGGGCGAACGGGTCGCCGCGATCACCAGCACGGTGCAGGGGGCGTGCCGTACCGCCGCGGCGGCGTTCGCCGACCGGGAGGGGGCCGAGATTCGGCAGGTGGTCATCGAGTCGGACCACGGCTATGTGCTCATCGTCCCCACGGATCACGGGACTTGTGTGGCGGCCTACGGGGACACCGAGGTGCGGCTGGATCTGCTGGCGCACCGGGTGCACTCGCAGGTGGCGCGGCTGGGTGAGAAGGCGATGGCCGCCGCCCCGCGGGGAGTTGACGGCGGCGCACCGGCATGACGGGCCGCCGCGGCGGCCGTCCTCTGGTTCCCGCGTATCTGTCGACCGGCGGTGTGGCCCGGCCCAGCCGTTCGCATCTGGAGCGGCTGACGGTGCTCAGCGGCAGCGGCGAGCCCGCCCCGGCCGACCTGCCCGCGGCTCAACTCGCCCTGCTGGACGCCCTGTACGGCGGTTCACTGACGGTGCTGGAGGCGGCGGCCCTGCTGGAGCTGCCCGTGTCCGCGGTGCGGGTCCTGGCCGCCGGTCTGCTCGACCGGAGCCTGGTGCTCGCCCGCGCCCCGATCCCGCCCGCCGAACGCTTCGATCCCGACCTGCTGAAGAGAGTCGCAGATGGCCTACGCGCCCTCAAGCACCACTAGCGGCGGCACGACCGGCGGTGTCCATCTGCCGGACACCGCCCGCGAGTTGGTCAAGATCCTGATCGCGGGCCCCTTCGGGGTGGGCAAGACGACGCTCATCGACTCCGTGTCGGAGATCCGGCCGCTGCACACCGAGGAGCGGCTCAGCGAGGCGTCCGTCGCGGTGGACGACCTCGACGGGGTGCGGGAGAAGTCGACAACGACCGTCGCGATCGACTTCGGCCGGATCAGCCTGCCGGGCGGGATCGTGCTGTACCTGTTCGGCACGCCCGGGCAGGAGCGGTTCCGGGCTCTGTGGGAGGACATCGCGTACGGCGCGCTCGGAGCGCTTGTCCTGGTCGACAGCCGCCGCATCGACGCCTCGTTCGACGTGCTCGCGCTGGTGGAGGAGAGCGGCCTGCCGTACGCCGTCGCCTTCAACACCTTCCCGGACGCGCCCCGGCACCACACCGAGCAACAACTGCGCGCCGCACTGGACTTGGAGCCCGGCACGCCGCTGGTGACCTGTGACGCCCGGGACGCGGACTCGTCCCTCGACGCGCTGCTCGCCCTGGTCCAGCATCTGATCGACCGCGACCCTCCGGAGCACCGGTGACCACCACTTCCCCCGTCGGCCCCACGCGACCCGTCCGACTGTGGGAGGACGGCTTCGCGCTGGATCCCTACGGCTACTACGCCGCCCTGCGCGCCCAGGGACCGGTCGGCTGGGCCGAACTCGCCCCGGGCGTACCTGCGTACGTCGTCACCGAGCGGCAGGCCGCGCTGGAGCTGCTGCGCGACACCGGCACGTTCTCGCACGATCCCCGGCCGTGGGAGTCGACGGTCGCCGAGGACTCACCGGTCCTCGGGATGATGCGCTGGCGGCCCAACTCGCTGTTCTCGGACGGCACCGAGCACGTCCGCTACCGCGCCTCGCTGATCGACGCCTTCGAGCGCATCGAGCCGCACGACCTGCGCACCCGGGTCCATCGGGCGGTGCATGTGCTGGTCAGCCGGATCGGGCCGCGCGGACAGGCCGATCTGGTGGGCGAGTTCGCCAGGCCGCTGATGGCGCTGGTGTTCAACAGCCTGTTCGGGCTGCCCGACAGCCAGAGCGAGCGGCTGGACCGGGCGCTGGGCAAGATGATGGAGGGCGGGGCCCAAGCGGCCGAGGGCGAGGCCGAGTTCGGCGGTTACGTCCTCGAACTCATCGCCGCCAAGGCCGAGTCGCGCGGCGACGATCTCCCGAGCTGGCTGCTCGACCATCCGGCCGGACTCACCCCGGAGGAGGTCACCTGGCAGGTGTTCCTCACGCTCGGCGCGGGCCACGAGCCGACCGCGAACCTGGTGTCCAACGCCCTGTCCCGCATCCTCGGCACCTCGGTCTACTACTCCACACTGACCAGCGGCGCCCGGCCGGTCATGGACGCCGTGGTGGAGGTCCTGCACCACGAGACCCCGCTCGCCAACTACGGCATCCACTACGCCCGTTCGCCCGTGACGTTCCACGGCGCGTGGATCAGGCCCGCGATCCCGGTCGTCGTCTCGTACGGCGCGCTCGCGCACTTCGCCGAGCAGGAGGTCGTCACCGGCCGGCATCCCAAGGACGCCTCGCACCTGTCGTGGTCGGCGGGCCCGCACGCCTGCCCGGTCAAGCAGCACACGCTGCTGATCGCGACGGAGGCGATCGAGCGGCTCACCCTGTGGCTGCCGGACCTCGAACCCGTCGTACCGCGTGCGGAGTTGACCTGGCGTCCCGGTCCCTTCCATCGCTCGCTGACGTCCCTGCCCGTGCGGTTCAGCCCCCACTCCCCCGACCAGCCAGGAGACCTGTCGTGACCGTGTCCGACCGCATCGCCCTCGACCCGTTCGGCGCCGACATGGCCGCCGAGAGCGCCACGTTGCGTGCCCTCGGCCCGATCGTGCCCGTCGAGCTGCCCGGCGGCATCCCCGCCTGGGCCCCCACCGGCTACGACACCCTCAAGGAACTGATCCTCGACCCGCAGGTCAGCAAGGACCCCCGGCTGCACTGGAACCTGTGGTCGGAGATGGGCGAACACCCCTCCTGGGGCTGGGTGTTGGGCTGGATCGGCGTCATCAACATGCTCTCCACCTACGGCACCGACCACGCCCGCCTGCGCAAACTCGTCGCGCCCAGCTTCACGCACCGGCGTACCGAGGCGATGCGGACCCGGGTCGAGACGATCACCGTGGAACTGCTCGACGCGATGGCGGCCGACGATGCCGAAGTGGTCGACGTCAGGGCGGCGTTCGCCCGTCCGCTGCCGATGCGGATCATCTGCGAACTATTCGGTGTGCCCGACGAGTTGGTGGACGACACGGGTCGGCTGATCGCGGCCATCATGGACACCTCGGACCCGTCCCCGGAGCACGCGGCGTCCGTGCAGCGGCAGATCGGTACGGTGCTGCCCGCGCTGATCGCCCACCGCAGCGAGCACCCCGGCGACGACCTCACCACCGAACTGATCCGGGTCCGCGACGAGGACGGCGACCGGCTCAGCGACGAGGAACTCCTCTACACCCTGCTGCTGGTGATCGGCGCGGGCTTCGAGACGACGGTCAACCTCATAGGCAACGCGATCGTCGCACTGCTCCGGCGCCCCGAGCAGTTGGCGGAGGTACGCGCCGGGAAGATCGGCTGGGACGCTGTCGTCGACGAGACCCTGCGTGTCCACCCCTCCATCGCCTCGCTGCCGTTGCGGTTCGCGGTGAGTGACCTCACCGTCGGCGAGATCACCGTCCCGGCCGGGGACGCCATCATCACGACGTTCGCCGCGGCGGGGCTCGACCCCGCGCACTACGGCCCGGACGCGGACGACTTCGACGCGGCCCGCGGCGCCGACGACCACCTGTCGTTCGGCATCGGCGTGCACCGCTGCATCGGGGCTCCGCTCGCCCGCGTGGAGGCCCTGACCGCGTTGCCCGCGTTCTTCGACCGCTTCCCGGACGCCCGGCTCGCCGTAGTGGCGGACGAGCTGCGCCAGGTGCCGTCGTTCATCGCCTTCGGCTGGCAGGAAGTACCGGTACGGCTGCACGGCTGAGCCGCGCCCCCGCACCACCAGTACGGACCGCCCCTGTACTCGACGGCGGTGGAACCGCCCCGCCGCGGCCACGGGGGATGGGCCGCGGGCGGAGCCGGTCCTGCCCGGGTTCGGGGGGGGGGAGACCCGAGCGCTCTCGTCGGATTCCCCTGATTCGGCGAGGTACACATCCGCCGGACCGACCGCCCACAGCGGGCCCGCGCGGCGGCCGGCGCGGGCACGGCATAAGCTCGGCGGGTGGCCAAGTACTTCGACGTGCATCCGGACAATCCGCAGCCCCGCACCATCTCCCAGGTCGCGGACAGTGTGCGCTCGGGTGCGCTGATCGCGTACCCGACCGACTCCTGCTACGCGCTGGGCTGTCAGCTGGGCAACCGTGACGGCATGGAGCGGATCAAGACGATCCGGCAGCTGAACGACCGGCACCACTTCACGCTGGTGTGCCAGAACTTCGCCCAGCTGGGCCAGTTCGTGCACATCGACAACGACGTGTTCCGCGCCATCAAGGCCTCCACGCCCGGGAGTTACACCTTCATCCTGCCGGCGACGAAGGAGGTGCCGCGCCAGTTGCTGAACACGAAGAAGAAGACCGTGGGCGTGCGCATCCCCGACCACGTCGTCACCCAGGCGCTGCTGGCCGAGCTGGGCGAGCCGCTGCTGTCCAGCACCCTGCTCCTGCCCGACGAGGAGGAGCCGATGACCCAGGGCTGGGAGATCAAGGACCGGCTCGACCACGTGGTGGACGCGGTGGTCGACTCCGGGGACTGCGGTACGGAACCGACGACCGTCATCGACTTCTCGAACGGCGAGGCCGAGATCGTCCGCAATGGCGCGGGCGACGTCTCCCGCTTCGAGTGACCCCGGCGGAGGGGCTGTGGAACGGCGTGCCACGATGATCGGAACACGCCGCTCCGGGCCGGCTGTCGGCCCGGCGCCCATCCGCCAGGGAGGCACACCCGCCATGACCGCCGTACAGGGCACAGCCGTGGACATCCCCACCGAGGACGGCATCGCGGACGCCTATCTGGTGCATCCCGGTGACGAGAGTCCCCGTCCGGCCGTGCTGCTCTACCAGGACGCCTTCGGGCTCCGCCCCCACCTGAAGTCGATGGCCGACCGGCTGGCCGAGGCCGGTTACACGGTCCTGGTGCCGAACGTGTTCTACCGGCAGGGTCGCGCGCCGGTGGTGGAGCTGCCCGAGTTCATCGACCCGCACGAGCGTCCGGAGATCTTTCAGAAGCTCGGTCCGCTGCTCATGGGGCTGACGCCCGACCTGGTCGAGCGCGATGCCGACGCGTACCTGCGCTGGCTGGCCGAGTCCCCGCTGGTCGCGGACGGGCCGGTCGCGATCGCCGGGTACTGCATGGGCGCCCGGCTGGCGCTGTACACCGCCGGTGCCTACCCGGACCGGGTGGCGGCCGCGGCCGGCTTCCACGGCGGACGGCTGGCCACCGACGACCCGACCAGCCCGCATCTGGCCGCCGAACACATCACCGCCGAGCTGTACTTCGGCCACGCCGATCAGGACCCCTCGCTGCCCGAGGACCAGATCAAGCGGTTCGAGGACGCGCTCACCGCGGCCGGCGTCCGGCACCGCTGCGAGGTCTACCCGGGCGCGCAGCACGGCTACACGCAGGCCGACACCTCGTCGTACGACGCGGAGGCCGACGAGCGTCACTGGGTCGCGCTGCTCGACCTGCTGAACCGTACGTTCTGATCGGCGGACCGCCTTCACTGATTCAATCCAGGTGCCCACGGAGCGAGTCGCCGCGGGCACCTTTCGTTCAACTCATTGACATGCCCGCGCCTCGGCGCGACTCTGAGAGCGCTCTCACATAGGTACGGACCAATTTTCGTACACCCCCCACACGGAGGTGAGCAGTGCTCCTCAGACTCGTACGTCGACTGGGTGCCGCGACCGCGGTGGCCACGATGCTCGCGCTGGCCACGCCGGTGACGGCGGACGCCGCGGTGCCCGCCACGATCCCGCTGAAGATCACCAACAACTCGGGCCGCGGCGACGCGGTCTACATCTACGACCTGGGCACCAACCTGGCCACCGGCCAACAGGGTTGGGCCGACGCCAACGGCACGTTCCACGCCTGGCCGGCCGGTGGCAACCCGCCCACCCCGGCGCCGGACGCGTCGATCGCGGGCCCTGCCGCAGGGCAGTCCAGCACCATCCGGATCCCCAAGTTCTCGGGCCGCATCTACTTCTCGTACGGCCAGAAGCTGGTGTTCAAGCTGACGACCGGCGGTCTGGTACAGCCGGCCGTACAGAACCCCACGGACCCGAAC
Source organism: Streptomyces sp. NBC_01261 (assembly GCF_036226385.1). Taxonomy (NCBI): domain Bacteria; kingdom Bacillati; phylum Actinomycetota; class Actinomycetes; order Kitasatosporales; family Streptomycetaceae; genus Streptomyces; species Streptomyces sp. NBC_01261. Next base: position 10,604,647 of record NZ_CP108463.1, on the reverse strand, counting down.
CGCAACATCCTCTTCAACTGGTCCGAGTACACGCTGAACGACTCCGGACTGTGGATCAACAGCACCCAGGTCGACATGTTCTCGGCGCCGTACGCGGTCGGCGTGCAGCGGTCCGACGGGTCCACGGCGACCACCGGGCATCTCAAGTCGGGTGGTTACACCGGGTTCTTCAACGCGCTGCGCGGGCAGCCGGGCGGCTGGGCCAACCTGATCCAGACCCGGTCCGACGGAACGGTTCTGCGAGCGCTCTCACCGACGTACGGGATCGAGACGGGCGCTCTGCCGAGCACCGTGATGGACGACTACATCAACCGGGTCTGGTCGAAGTACTCGTCGTCGACGCTGACCGTCACGCCGTTCGCCAACCAGCCGAACACCAAGTACTTCGGCCGGGTGTCGGGCAACGTCATGAACTTCACCAACAGTTCCGGGGCGGTCGTCACGACCTTCCAGAAGCCGGACGCGGCCAGCATCTTCGGCTGCTCCAAGTACCTCGACGCCCCCAACGACCTGGTGCGCGGCCCGATCTCACGCACGCTCTGCGCGGGCTTCAACCGCTCCACGCTCCTGGTCAACCCCAACCAGCCGGACACCTCGACGGCCAACTTCTACCAGGACGTGGTGACCAACCACTACGCCCGCAAGATCCACGCGCAGATGGCCGACGGCAAGGCGTACGCGTTCGCGTTCGACGACGTCGGCGCCCAGGAGTCCCTGGTGAACGACGGGAACCCGCAGCAGGCCTACCTGACGCTGGACCCGCTGAGCTGAGAGACCGGAACACCCCGCACGCCTGGGGGCGCGTGCGGGGTGCCGGACTCACGGGCGGATCAGCTGGTCGTGACGGCGGTGTCGTCGACGACGAAGCTGGTCTGGAGCGAGGAGTCCTCGACTCCGCTGAACTTCAGGGCGACCGTGGTGCCCGCGAAGGCCGACAGGCTGAAGGACTTCGCGACGTAACCGCTGGCCGCGTTGAGGTTGGAGTAGGTGGCCAGGGTGGTCGATCCGGCGGTGACCGTCAGCTTGTCGTAAGCCGTGCTGGTGGTCGTCTCCGCCGTGTCGATGTGGATGTAGAAGGTGAACGTCGTGGCCGTGCAGCCGCTCGGGACCGTCACCGACTGGGACAGCGTGTCGGTGTGGGTCGAGCCGTAGCCGTCGAGCCACGCCTTGTACGAACCGGTGCGGGCCGCCTCGTCGGTGTCGTTGGTGATGACCCCGCTGCTCGCGGTCCAGGTCGTGGCGCCCGACTCGAAGCCCGCGTTGCCCAGGAGCTGGGTCGAGGTGCAACTGCCGCCGCCGGAGGCGCTCACCGTCCAGGTGAAGGACGCCGTGCCGGTCGCGCCGGTGGAGTCGGTCACCGTGACGGTGGTGCTGTAGGTGCCCGCGGTCGTCGGGGTGCCGGTGATGGCGCCCGTGGAGCTGCTGATCGACAGGCCGGTCGGCAGTCCGGTCGCGGCGTACGTCAGGGTGCCGCTGTTGGAGCTGCTGGCCGTGATCGCCAGGCTCACCGCCGTACCCACGGTGGTGGACTGGCTGCCCGGGTTGGTGACCGTGACGCCCGTGGTCGGCACGGTGATGTGGCTGCCGACGTTGATGCCGGCGAAGGCGTTGCCGACTCCCGCGTACTGGGCGGACGTTGTGCCGTACAGCGCTCCGGCGGCACTGAGCGCCGCGGTGCGGGCGGAGGCGTAGTTGGTGCTGGACGTCATGTACGTCGTCAGCGCCTTGTACCAGATCTGCAGGGCCGCGGCCCGGCCGATGCCCGCGACGGCGACACCGTCGGAGGTGGTGCTGGTGTAGCTGGTGCCGTTGATGACCTTGGTGCCGCTGCCCTCGGAGAGCAGGTAGAACATGTGGTTCGCCGGGCCCGAGGAGTAGTGGACGTCGAGGTTGCCGACGCCGGAGTACCAACTGTCAGCGGAGCCGCCGTCCTTGCTCGGCTTGTCCATGTAGCGCAGCGGCGTGCCGTCGCCGTTGATGTCGATCTTCTCGCCGATGAGGTAGTCGCCCACGTCGGTCGAGTTGTTGGCGTAGAACTCGACGCCGGTGCCGAAGATGTCGGAGGTCGCCTCGTTCAACCCGCCCGATTCACCGGAGTAGTTGAGCCCGGCGGTGTTGGAGGTGACGCCGTGGCTCATCTCGTGCCCCGCCACGTCCAGCGAGGTCAGCGCGTGGGTGCTGCTGGTGCCGTCGCCGTACGTCATGCAGAAGCAGCTGTCGTCCCAGAACGCGTTGACGTACGCCGTGCTGTAGTGGACGCGCGAGTAGGCGGCGACGCCGTCGTTCTTGATGCCGCTGCGGCCGAAGGTGTTCTTGTAGAAGTCCCAGGTCTCCTGGGCGCCGTAGGCCGCGTCGGCGCCTGCGGTCTGGGTGTTGGAGCCCGCGCCGGTGCCCCATACGTCGTCCGCGTCCGTCATCAGCGTGCCGGTGCCGGACGTGGCGTTGTTGAGGCTGTACGTCTTGTGGCCGCCGCGCGTGGTGTCGTACAGCTGGTACGTCGAACCCGACAGCGTGGTGCTCAGTGAAACGGCGCCGCTGTACTGGGTGTTGCCGGTGCCGGTCTGGATGCCCTCGAAGCGGGAGAGTTCCTTGCCGGTGGTGGCGTCGGTGACGACGTGCAACTGGCTCGGGGTGCCGTCGTCCTGGAACCCGCCGACGACCGTCTCCCAGGCGAGCTTCGGGGTGCCGTCGCCGGCCCAGATGACCTTCCGGGCGCTGTCGGTGCCGGCCGCCTTGGCGTCGAGGGCCTTCGCGGTCGTCAGGGCCTTGGTCTCGGCGGCCGACTTGGCGAAGGACGGGGTCGTCGAGGGGACCGTGAGGGTGTGCTTGTTGTTGAAGGTGGCGCTCACCGTGCCGGTCGCCTCGGTGGCGGGCGGGGTGTGCACCACGAGGTCGCCACCGAGGACGGGGAGACCGGCGTAGGTGCGCTCGTAGCGGGTGTGGACGGTGCCGTCGTTGTCCTTGACGACGTCCTTGACAACCAGCTTCTCCTTGGCGCCGAGGCCCAGGGTGCGGGCGGTCGCCGTGCTGCTCTGCGTGGCGCTCTTCACCAGCGCGGTGCGCTGGGCCGGGGTGAGCTTCGCCTCCAGGCTGCCGGTGAGCAGCGGGCTCGGGTGGGGGGATGCGGGCTTCGCGGTCGCGGGCACCGACTGGATGCCGACGGCCAGGAAGGCGGCGGTGGAGACCAGGGCTCCTACCGCCATCCGCTTGCGGGGGATGCGTCTCACTCTTAACTCCTACTGCGACGACCGCGGACGCGGCCGGTGACAGACCGGGCAGCCGGGTCTGCTGTCCGGGAAGAGCCGAGCTGTGCGGGACCGGTACGAACTTTGACCAATCCGTGGAGGATCCGTGGGGGTGGCTGGGTGGAGGATGACAGTCTTGACCCGTCCATGTCACCAAGGTCAGGGGCACTCAAGGGTTTTCCCTCTGTCAGGGATTTCGCTACAAGTTCCGAAATTATTCGTGACGGCTGAGCCACGCCGGCGAAACAGACCCTTCCTAACGTCGCAGTCAGCCACAGAGGTCCCATCAGCCGCATTACGGCCGTCGGACCGATAACGCTGCTTTCCCCGAAAATCCCGGAACCCGAATACGGCGGTGCTCCGGAATTCCCTTCACTGTCCTCAGCGCCCCATGAGACAGGAGCCCCGAGTGTCCGACCCCTCCCGCCGCGGCGTCCTCAGACTGTCCGCCGGCACCGCCCTGCTCGGTACCCTCGCCCTCACGGGCTGTGGGCGCGGTGACACAGCGACCGCCACCGCGAACACCGCGGCCGAGCCGATCGACGACAAGCCGGCCACCGGCACCGTCAACGTCTGGGCCGCGCAGGGCGACGCCGACGTCCTCGACAAGGTGATCAAGCCCTTCAAGTCCGCGAACCCGGACGTCACCGTGAAGTTCACGCTGATACCGAACTCCGAGTACTACACGAAACTCCAGGCGGCGGTCGCGGCGGGGAAGGGCCCCGATGTGGCCCAGTTCTTCCCCGAGTCGCAGGCGCAGTTCCTCGACCCGTCGATCCTGCGGCCCGTGCCGGACGGACTCGTCGACTCCGGCGCCTTCTTCAAAAGCCTCTGGGACGCGGGTCTGGTCAAGGACGTGGCCTACACAGTGCCTTGGTACGCGTACACGTACGCCCTCGTCTACCGCGCCGACCTCGCCAGGAAGGCGGGCGTCGAGGCGCCCACGACCTGGGCCGAAATGGTGCCGTTCTTCGCGGCGTTGAAGGGTGCCGGAGCCGTGCGCGGCCTCGGGGCGGACAACGGCTGGGACATCTTCAACGGCCAGGACGTCGCGATGTACGCCTGGCAGGCGGGCGGCAATCTCCTCTCACCCAAAGGCAGTTGGACCCTCGACACACCGGCGATGGTCGACGCCCTCAAGTACAACGCGTCGTTCTTCACCTCGGGTTCGGCCGACACCGCCACGCCCACCTTCCTCGACGCGCAGCCGTACTTCGTGTCCGGCAGGACGGCCACGATGATCACCGGTCCATGGGTGCTCGGGCAGCTGGACACCGCCGCGAAGAAGACCGGCTGGACGGCGGCCCATGTCGCCACGGCACCCCTGCCGGCCGGCGCCTCGGGCAGCGTCTCCTTCTCCGCCGGGGGCACTTGGGGCGTCCTCGCCGACAGCGGGAACACGGACGCGTCGTGGAAGTTCGTCCGCTACGTCACGAAACCCAGCACGCAGGTCGCGCAGTACGCGACGTACGGCTCGCTGCCCGCGGTGATCTCCGCCTGGGACGCTCCGGCCGTCAAGAAGCAGCCGCTCCTGGACGCCTTCCTCACCCAGCTGAAGAACACCAAGGCCTTTCCACAGATGGGCACTTGGCAGCAGGTCGCCACCCGGCTGGGCAAGGAGACGGAGACCGTCGCGAAGGGCACGCAGACCGCGGAGAAGGCCGCCGCGAGCATCCAGGCGTACGCCAAGAGCCTCGGCACGGGCACGGAGTGAGCCGCGGATGACCACCACGCTCGTCCCGGGAGCGCTGCGCAGAGCACGCAACTCCCGCCGCACGGCGGTCGCGTGGCTGTTCCTCGCGCCGTTCGCCGTCGTGTTCCTGCTCTACACCGCGATCCCCACGGTGGCCGCGCTCGGCTTCAGCCTGACCGACCTCCGGGGCTCGGACCTGCGCCACCCGCTCGCGGTCGACTTCACCGGCCTGGACAACTACCTGCGCCTGTTCCAGGATCCGACCTTCCTGCGGGACATCCTGAACACCGGCGTCTTCGTCGCCGTCGGCGTCCCGTTGACCATGGCGATCGGCTTCGCGCTGGCCGTCGCGCTGAACTCCGGGATCCGGCGGCTGCGTGGCGTGTTCCGTACGGTCTTCTTCGCACCGGTCGTCACCAACGTCGTCGCCGTCGCGCTGATCTGGCGGTACGCCTTCAGCGCGGGCGGCACCGTCAACAAGGCGCTGGGCTACGTCGGTCTCGCCGGCCCGAACTGGCTGGACGATCCGCACCTCGCGATGCCCGTGGTGATCCTGCTCGGCGTCTGGCGCAACTTCGGCACCGCGATGGTCCTGTTCCTGGCCGGACTTCAGGCCGTACCGGAGGACGTGTACGAGGCCGCCGCACTCGACGGGGCGGGCAGATGGCGGCAGTTGAGGCACATCACGCTACCGCTGCTGCTTCCGACCACCCTCATGGTGTCGGTGCTGCTGACCGTGTTCTACCTCCAGGTCTTCGACGAGCCCTATCTCCTCACGGACGGCGGGCCGTTGGGGTCCACCGAGTCCGTATCGCTGTACACCTACCACCAGTTCGGGTCCGGCCAGCTGGGCATGTCCTCGGCCGCGTCCTTCGTGATGCTGCTGCTCGTCATGCTGGTGAGTGTCGTCCAGTTCCGACTGCTGAGGCCCCGCACATGACCGCCGTAGCCGCGTCGTCGACCGACGCAGAAGCCGACCTGACCGTCGCTGCTGCCGCCGCCGAGGACCGGACCGCCGTACGACACCGGTCCGTTGGCCGCCCCCTGCTCTACGGCGCCTTGCTGCTGTGCGCGCTGCTCACGCTGCTGCCCTTCTTCTGGGTCGTCAGCGGTTCGCTGCGTGGTCTCGACGAGATCCGCTCCGACCCGGGCGCGTGGCTGCCGCGGCACGTCACGCTCGGCAACTTCGTGCGGCTGTTCCGGACCGAGGGCTTCGGGCGCTTCCTCACCAACAGTGTCCTGGTCGCCCTCATGGTGGTGATCGGCAACATCGTGGCGGCCTCGGCGGCCGGATACGCCCTGGCCAAGCTGGAGTTCGCGGGCAGGAGGCTCGCGTTCGGCGCGGTGATGGCGGCGATGATGGTGCCGTTCACGACGGTGTTCGTCACGCAGTTCGTGATCACCGTCGACATGGGCCTCGCCGACACGCTCACCGGTATCGCGCTGCCCGGCGTGGCGCTGCCGCTCTCGGTGTTCATCATGCGGCAGTACGCGCAGTCGGTCCCCGACGAGTTGCTGGAGGCGGCGCGCATCGACGGCGCGGGCGAGTTCCGGATCTTCTTCCGGGTCTTCCTGCCGCTGGCCGGTCCCGCGGTCGCGACGATCACGATCATGTCGTTCCTGAACTCGTGGAACAACTTCATCTGGCCGCTCATCGTCGCCCAGAGCACGGCGAGTTACACCCTCCCGGTCGGCCTCGCCGCCACCAGCCAGGCGGCCCAGCACGTCACCGACTACGGCCTGGTCCTCGCCGGCGCGATCGTCGTGATGCTGCCGGTCCTCGTGCTCTTTCTCTTCCTGCAGCGGTACTTCGTGCAGGGCATCGCCGGATCGGGGATGCGGTGACGCATGTGACCGAGACCTGTGGGTTCGCGCCCGTCGCACGGGGCAGGTCCGAGGGGGCGGAGGGGTGTTGATGTCGGGGATGAACCAGAGCGCCGTGCGACGCGTCAACACCTCGGTCGTCCTGCGCGCGCTCGCGGTCTCCGCGGGGCCCACGACACTGACCGCGCTCGCCGAGAGGGCCGGGCTGTCCCGCCGTACGATCGAGCTGATCCTGGACTCGCTCGTCGAGGCGGGCTGGGTCGCCGAGTTGGAGCGGATACCGATCAGCGGTAGTGCGGGGCGACCGGCCCGGCGGTACGAACTGCGCGCGGAACACGCCCTGTTGGCGGCCGTGTACATCAACACCGCCGACGCCTCGGCCGTGATCGCCGACGTACGCGGCCGTATCGTCGGCCGGGCACACCGCCCGCTGCGCGCCTACCAGGACCCAAAGGTCACGCTCGACGACGCGGCGGCCCTGGTGCGGGAGGCGCTCGACGACGCGGGTGGTTCGCCGGACCGGCTGCGCGCCGGTGCGGTGGCGGGCGGTGGCGCCATCGACGACGAGGGTGTCGTACGACGTCTCGTGCACACCACGCGCTGGGAAGGCGTGCACCTGCCCAAGGAGCTCGAACAGCGGATCCGGATGCCCTGGTTCGCGGACAACGACTCCAACCTCGGTGCGCTGGCGGAGCGTTGGCGGGGTGTGGCCGGTGATCACGACAACGTGGTGTGGGCGATCCTCGGCAACCGGACCGGTCTCGGCATCCTGATCCGAGGGGCCGTGCACCGGGGTCTGGACGGCGCGGCGGGCGAGATCGTCGAGGCGCGCTCGATCCCGACCGGCACGGTCCAGGACCGCCCGGTGGCGTTGCTGAGTTCACCGGAGGCGGCGCAACGCACAGTGGCGCTGGCCCGCTTCGAGGCCGCCCGGGCCGGGGACGCCGAAGCGCTCGCCGAGGTCGACGAGTTCGTCGAGAACATCACCTCCATCCTCACCACCCTGTCGTGGACGGTCGCGCCCTCGCTCATCGTGCTGGGCGGCGGTCTGGAGGACGCGGCCGACGTACTGCTCCCCCGGGTGCGCGCGGCGATGCGCGCCGCCCGTACCCCCGCGATCGAACTGCGCGCCACCGGCCTGGGCCGCGACGCAGCGCTGATCGGCGCCGTGAAGCTGGCACTCGACCGCATGGACACCGAGTTGTTCGGCCCGCTCGTCCTCAGTCCCTAACTCCCCCCACAGCAAACGATTTTGGAGTTTCCCTGTGACCGACACCCCGCGCACCGACGTCCTCATCGTGGGCAGCGGCATCATGGGTTCCGTGGTGGCCCGGCTGCTGCGGGAGAGCGATCCGGGACTGGGCATCACGATGGTCGACGGCGGCAGCGCGATCGGGGAAGCACCCGGGCTGCATCTGCACGACGTCGCCGATCCGGACCTCTGGTCGCGGTACAACGAGCGGGTCGAATCCGGTATCCAGGGCATGTACACCGGTGCCGAGGTGGTGCGCGAGGTCGCGGACAGCCTCGGCGGACTGACGCCCGGCATGTTCCACGCGCTGGCCTTCGGCGAGGACGCCGAGGCGATGCCCGCGACCGCGCTGGCGTGGAACGCGGGCGGCATGGGCGTGCACTGGACCGCCGCGACCCCGTGGCCGGCCGGGCCCGAGGTCTTCGACTTCGGCGACCCGACCGGCTGGGCGGCCGACCTGGACACCGCGCGCCGTCTGCTCGCCGTCTCCCCCTCCCCCATCGGCCCGACCGAGGTCGGCCGGACCGTCCTCGACGTCCTGCACCGCCGCTACGACGACACCGCACCCGCCGACCGGCGCCCGCAGCCGATGCCCATGGCTGTCACGCCGACGGACTCGGGCCCCATGCCGCGCACGGCGCCGGGGACGATCTTCCCGGCGATCGCGGCGGGCGGCGACCCGGCGTTCACCCTGCTGACGGGGACGCTCGCCACCCGACTGCTCATCACGGACGGCCAGGTCACCGGCGCCCGACTGCGCCGCGTCGCCGACGGCACGGACTCCGAACTCCACGCGGACACCGTGATCGTGTGCGCCGACGCGCTGCGCACCCCCCAACTGCTGTTCGCCTCGGGCATCCGGCCCGACGCGCTCGGCCGCCACCTCAACGAGCACGCGTTCATCACCGCCCAAGTGCTCCTGGATCTGGACCGGTTCGGGATCGCCCTGGACGAGCTGCCGCTCGCGCGCACCGGCGAGTTCAGCACGGACTCGCTGTGGCTGCCGCAGAACGGGCCCGCCCAGCCGTTCCACGGCCAGATCATGAACCGGACGTACGTCGACGAGCACGGCCGCCCGCTCGCCCACGCGGTGGGTCTGTCGCTGTTCGTCCCTGTCGAGCCGCGCCCCGAACACCGGCTCGTCTTCTCCGCGTTGGAGACCGACCTCGCCGGACTGCCGCGTATCGGCGTCGAGTTCGCCTACACGGACGCCGACCGTGCGCTGATCGACCGGGGACTCGCCGACGTCCGTTCCCTGGCCGAGGAGTTCGGCCCCTTCGACCCCGCGACCGAACTCGCCCTGCTCGCGCCCGGTTCGTCCCTGCACCTGACCGGCACCGTCCGCTCGGGCACCGCCGACGACGGGACCAGCGTGTGCGACCCGGACGGCCGGGTGTGGGGCTTCGACAACCTGTACGTCGCCGGTACCGGCGTGATCCCCACCCCGATGGCCGCCAACGTGACCCTGACCGGCGCGGTAACGGCCGTACGGACCGCCCGCGCGGTGACCACCCGCACCGCGCCGCTCACCGCGCGCTGAGAGGAAACCCGAACGTGAAGGAAGCCCGAAAGTGATCGACATCGTGAAGGAATACCGCGTGGCACTGCCGGCGTGGATCGACGACGAGCTGGCCGACGTGCCCGCCGTCGTCCCCGGCCGCGAGGACCGGATGCGCCTCGTGCACCGGCTCGCGGACCGCAACTGGCGGGAGGGCAACGGCGGTCCGTTCGCGGCGCTCGTCGCCGAGCGCGACACCGGCCGGATCGTCTCGGTGGGCGTGAACGTCGTTCTCGCCTCCGGAGTGTCCAGCGCACACGCGGAGGTCATGGCCCTCGGTCTGGCCCACATGGCCGCGGGCGGCTGGGACTTGGGTGCCACCGGCCTCCCGACCCATGAGCTGGTCGTCAACTGGCGCCCCTGCGTCCAGTGTTACGGCGCCGCCCTGTGGTCCGGAGTGCGCGGTCTGGTGGTCGCGGGCGAGGGCCCGGAGCTGGAGGAGATCACCACGTTCGACGAGGGCCCGCTGGGCGCGGACTGGGCCGAGCAGTTCGAGGCGCGGGGCATCGAGGTCGTGGGCGACGTACTCCGGGACGAGGCGCTGGCCGTGTTCCGGAGCTACCGCAAGGCCGTCGACGAGGCGGACGGTGTGGTCGTCTACAACGCGCGCGGAGGTGCCGAGTGACCCCGCGTTTCGCGACCGATGTCGTCACCTTCTACCACCCGGACTTCTGGGAACTCCCGTCCCCGGACGCCGTACGCGCATGGGCGCTGGCTCATCCCGAACTCTTCTGGGCGCGGGTGATGGACGCGCTGGACGAGGCCGGCGTCACGGGCATCGAACTCACCTTCGCGCCGGGCGACATCGAGTCGGCGCTGCGGGCCTTCGGCAGTGCGCAGGGCTTCCGGCGCGAGCTGGTGTCCCGCGGGCTGGCCGTGGTGAGCGCGTTCGTCGCCGGGGAGGACAGCCCCGACTGGCGGGACGCCGACAACCTGCCCGCGATCGTCGCCGACGCCGAGCGACGAGCGGCCTTCCTCGTCGACGTGGGGGCCGAACTCCTCGTCGCGGGACTCCCGATGCGCACGACGTTCGGGACGCGCCCGCCCTTCTTCGTCGACGTGCCGTACATGACGCGCATGGCCGACATCGCGCACGCGGTGGGCGAGGCCGTCTCCCGGCAGGGCGTGCGACTCGCCTTCCACACCGAGTCCAACAGCACACTCTGGTACGAGCGCGACATCGACCTGTTCATGGCCTTCACCGATCCGCGCTACGTCTGGCTGTGCCCCGACTCCTGCCACATCGCGCTCGGCGGCGGAGATCCGGTGGCCGTGGCACGCCGTCACGCGCGGCGCGTCGCGCTGGCGCACTGGAAGGACGCGGTCAGGCCCATCGACGTGGAACTCACCATCGACGAGACAGTGTTCGCCCAACAGCAGCCCTACATGGCCGAGTTGGGTTCGGGCATCGTCGACTGGAAGGGCTGGGCCGACGTGATGTCCCGTACACCCGGCGCCGACACGGTGCTCATCGAACTGGACGAGGCGGCCGATCCGGTCGCCGCGTTGCTGGCGGGGAGGGCGGTGGCGTCGTCGGTGCTGCCGTGACCGGTGACCCGGTGCCGGCGCGGCGGTGTGACGGAAGCGCGTCGAGGCTGTGCAGGATCTTGGCGCGCAGCGGAGCCGTGCCCAGGAGGCTGATCTCGTCGATGATGGTCAGGGCCTCGATCCAGGCGTCGCGGGCCGCGTCGGAATCGGCCGCGGCACGGTGGGTGTCGCCGAGGTCGGCGAGGCTGGTGGCCTCGTGGAAGCGGTCGTCGGTCTTGTGGAACAGGTCGATGGCCTGCCGGTAGCACTCGACGGCCTGCCCGTACTCGCCGAGGTGCTGGTGGATGTAGCCGAAGCTGCCCCACGTGTAGGCCTGGCCATTGACGTCCCCGATCTCCTCTACCAGCGCGAGGGCCTGCCTGCTGTGGGCGAGGGCCGTCCGCGCCTGGTCCCCGAGTCTGACCTGGTACCGGCCGATGTGGTCGAGGGCGACGGCTTGCCCGAGCCGGTTGCGCACGGCCCTGTAGTGCGCGAGCGCCTCGTGCGCGTGACCGAGTGCCTCCCGGTACTCGCCCCGGTCCGATGCCACCCTGCCGAGGTGCTTGTGGATGCGGGCCTGGCCGGTGTGGTCGCCGAGCTGCTCGAACAGGCCCAGCGCGAGGGCGTAGTGGGCGCGGGCGTCCTCACGGTGGTTCAACTGGGTGTGCGCGAGGCCGAGTCCGCGGTGGGCCTGAGCCTGTCCCGCCCTGTCCTCGCGTCGACTGGCGGCGTTCAGGGCGGTCGTGTGGGCGGCGGCCAGCGCGGGCCAACGCCCCTGCCGGTTGAGGAAGGTGGCGACGGCCGCGGCGAGTTGCCAGGTGTGGGCCTCGAACCCGGCGGGCGTCTGCTCCACGGCGGCCAGGACGACGGAGTGCTCGGCGGTGAACCAGGCCAGTGCCTCCCGGCGATTGCCCAACTCCTCCGGCCTGGCGCCCGGTTGGGCCGGGGCCGGCGTGATCGGGTCCTGTCTGCGGGTCAGCAGGGCGTCGGCGGCGTGCGCGGTGTGGAGGTAGTGGTCGAGCATCCGGTGGGTCGCCGAGCGCCGGGTGGCGTCGCTGTCGTGCGTGGTGATGAGTTCGGTGGCGTAGGCGCGCAGCAGGTCGTGGAAGGTGTAGCGGCCCGCGGTGTGTTCGGTGAGCAGGTTGCCGCGGATCAGCTCGGTCAGCAGTACGCGGGTCCGCGCGGGCGGCAGTCCGGCCAGAGCTACGACGGCCGGCAGGGCGGTGTCGGGTCCGGGGTGCAGGCCGAGGAGCCGGAAGAGCCGGGCGGCGTCGGTGCTCAGTGCCTGGTACGACCACGAGAGGACGGCCCGCACCTGGGTGGCCGGGTCCCCGTCCCCGCCGTCCAGGGCGTCCAACCGGCCGTCGACAGAGCGCAGTTCATGGGCGAGGGTGCCGAGTGGGATGTGCGGCCGGTCGGCGGCGCGGGCGGCCACGATCGCCAGCGCCAGGGGCAGTCCGGCGCACCGGGTGACGATCTCGTCGACGGCGGCGGGCTCGGCGGCGGTCCTGCGGGCACCGAGGCGGCCGGTCAGCAACTCCCGGGCCTGGTCCGTGGTCAGCAGATCCACGGCCAGCAGGTGCGCGCCCTCGGTCGCGGCCAGACCGGCGAGCCGGTTGCGGCTGGTGACCAGTGCCAGACAACCGGCCGCGCCGGGCAGCAGCGGGCGGACCTGTGCGGCGTCGCGGGCGTTGTCCAGCACCACAAGCACCCGCCGCCCGGCCAACAGGCTTCGGTACAGGCCGACTTGTGCGTTCAGGCCGTTCGGGATGCGGGCCGGTGGCACCCCGAAGGCGTCCAGGAATCCCCGGACGGCCTCGGTCGGGTCCACCACTGATCCGCCGGGGTCGAAGCCGCGCAGGTTCACGTACAACTGCCCGTCGGGGAAGGCGTTCCGGACCCGGTGGGCCCAGTGCACGGCCAGCGCGGTCTTGCCGACCCCGGCGGTACCCGACACCGCCGAGATGACCACGGCGGCCTGCGGCACCGGGCCCGGATCGGCCGTAGCGGGCAAAATGGCGTCCAGCTGGGCGAGTTCGCCGTCGCGTCCGGTGAATGCGGCTACAGCCAGGGGCAGTTGAGCGGGAACCGCGCACGGCGACGCCGGCGGTCCGGGTGTCGGAGCGGGTGCGGTGTCCTGGCGTAGGACGGCGGTTTGGATGTCCCGCAGCGCCGGGCCCGGTTCGATGCCCAGCTCCTCGCCCAGTCGGCCGCGGGTGCGGTGGAAGTGGTCCAGGGCATCGGCGGAACGGCCGCAGCGGTGCAGCGCGAGCATCAACTGGCCGGCCAGCCGCTCGTCCAGGGGGTGTGCCTCCGCGCGGGCCGACAGTTCCGGCAGCAGCGCGGCGTGCTGTCCCAGCCGTAACCGCAGGTCGCCCAGGTCGAGTTGGGCCGCGAGGCGTTCCTGGACGAGGGTGTCGCGCAGGGCGTTGAACCAGGGCGTGTCCAGAGCGGCGAAGGGCTCCGCGCGCCATGACCCCAGGGCCTGTTCGAGAAGGCCGGCGGCCCGGGCGTCGTCGTCGGTGGCGCGGGCCTCGGCGGCCGTACGGCGGAAGGAGTGCAGGTCGACGGTCACGGTGTCGGAGGTGGTGAGGACGTAGCCGCCGGGCTGCCGTGCGATGACCGCCTCACCGGTCGCGGCCAAGGCCTGTCTCAGCCGGGAGAGGTAGCTGTGGAGGGTGGTGCGGGCCCGCCGGGGTGCGTGGTTTCCCCAGACCCGTTCGGTGAGTTGATCGGTCGTCACCGGGCGGTCGACGTCGACCAGGAGCACCGCCAGCACACCCCGCTGCCGGGTGTGGCCCAGCGCGACCGGCCGGCCGTCGATGTGGGCCTCGACGCCGCCCAACACCCCGAATTCCACCGTCATCCCGACCGCCTCCCCCCGCGCTTCAAGGATTGTCCAACGTTTGTCCCTGACCCGACCGACACCTTGGTGCGTGGCGGCAGTCGACCACTGATCGAACAACTCGACCGCCGGCCAATGGACTTGACCCCTGGTCGAGGAACTCGACCAAGTACTCGGGAGGCAGACATGAGACGCACGATACGACGCCGTGGCGCCATGATCGCGGTGGCCGCCGCACTCAGCGCCGGCGGGCTGATTCTCGGAACGGCGGCGAGCGCGTCCGCGAGCGCACTGATCCCCCTGACCACGGGTGACGGGGCGGCCCTCTTCAACGGCACCACCGTGGCCTCCGGCACGGTCGGCGTCCCGGACCTCTGGCCCGGCGACACGATCCTCGCCACCTGCTGGAGCCGAGGCGACAACCTCGGTGCGGGCAACGTCTGGTACCGCACGGTCGACGAGCGCTACGCCCACCTGAACGGACTGGAGCTGACCGCCACCGGGTGGACGTACGGGGCGTACGTCGACACCAACACGGCCTTCCACAACGGGAGCCTTCCGCAGTGCTGACCGGACGGTGACGTAGGAGCCGTCGCCGCCGTCGAGCCCCCGGTCATCGCGCCCGGGGGCTCGACGCCGCCTCCAACTACCATCAGAAACCGCTTACTTGATATGATCCGATCATGCCGCGCCTGGTGGACGTTCCTGGGTACGTACGCTTCTGGACCGCCTCCGCGATCTCGTCGTTCGGCTCGCAGATCACCAGCCTGGCACTGCAGATCCTCACCGCCGTCACGTTGAGCGCGTCCGCCACGGAGGTGGGTCTGGTCAGCGCGGCCCGCTGGGCGCCGTATCTGCTCTTCGGGCTCGTGGCCGGGGTGCTCGTCGACCGCTGCCGGCGCAGGCCGGTCATGGTGGCCATGGACCTCGGCAGGGCCGTCCTCCTCGGCGCGATCCCGCTGCTGTACACCCTGGACCGGCTCGGCATCGCCGCGCTGTGCGCGTGTGTCTTCGCCTTCGGTTCGCTCTGTCTGTTCTTCGACGCGGCCAACCACTCCTACGTCCCGCAGCTGGTCCCCAAGGAACTCCTCAACGCGGGCTATGCCCGGGTGGGACAGGCCGACGCGGCGGCCGGGTCGACCGGGCCGCTGCTCGCCGGAGTACTGATCAAGCTGGTCGGCGCGCCGCTCGCCGTACTCGTGGACGCCGTCAGCTATCTGGTGTCCGGTCTGCTGCTCACCTCGGTACGGGCCCACGACCCGGTTCCCGATCGCGGCGCGCGGCGCAGTCTGCTCAACGAACTGCGTGAGGGAGTTGCCTGGGTCTACCGCCATCGCACCCTGGCGTCCATCGCGCTGACCTCGCACCTGATGCTCCTCTTCAACACCGTCGTCAGCACGGTCTTCGTGGTCTTCGCGCTGCGTGACCTCAAGATCGGGGACTTCGGCCTGGGCGTGACGTACGCCTGCGCGGGCCTCGGCGGAGTGGCCGGCGGCGCGTTCTCCGCACGCGCGGCGCGGAGGTTCGACGTCGCCGCCGTCCTGATCGCGGGCCGTCTCGTCGCCGCCGTCGGCTGGCTGCCGCTGATCCTCGCCCAGCGGGGATCGTGGGCCCTGGTCTCGGTGTCACTGGCCTTCTTCCTGGTCTCCGGCGCCATCTCGCTCGAAGGCCCGGTCGAGATGAGCTACCGCCAGGCGGTCACGCCCGAGCGGCTGCGGGGACGCATGAACGCGACGATCCGCTCGTTCAACTGGGGCACGGTCGCGATCGGCGCACCTCTGGGCGGCCTCCTCGCCGACCGGGTCGGCTACCGGTTCGCCCTGTGGGTGGGCCTGTCCGGAGCGGTCCTCCAGGCCCTTCTGCTCGCCGTGTCGCGCACCCGGGAGGCCCGCGACACCGACGGGGTCGAGCCTCTTGTACGGGCCTGAGCCGAGGGAGCGCCACGCCTTTCCGAAGTGGTCGGGAACCGCGACGTCAGAGGGGCGGCGAACCCGCCACCACCCACGGTTCCGGCACCGAAATGCGGCACCCGGGAAGCCGGGGGATGCTGGGAGGGCCAACGCACGTCCGAAGGAGGACAGCCATGTCGTTCATGGACAAGGTCAAGGGAATGCTGGGCCAGCACCCCGACCAGGCCAAGCAAGGTGTGGAACGGGCGGGAGACATGGTCGACAAGCGCACGGGCGGCAAGCACGCCAAGCAGGTCGACATGGCGCAGGACAAGGCCAATGACTTCATCGACCGCGAGAAGCCGCAGCAGCCCTGACCGCATCTGTCCCCGTATCGACCTCGATGCGACCCAAGTGCACCCCGGAATGCACAGAGTTAATCGACTGCTGATGTGAAAGGGTTGCGCGCCCCGGGCCCGATCCGTACATACTCCCCCCACAAGAAGCCACAACTCTGGGGGGAGTTGGCTCATGCAAGGCACGATCGACGGGTTCCGCTACGGTGCGGTGACCCCGGTGGCGGCCTATCTGATGGCCTGCCTGGGAGGGGCGCTGGGACTGCGCTGCGTGGTGCGGTCCCTGCACAACAAGCAGTCGTGGAAGGCGGGTTGGCTCGCGCTCGGCGCGACATCGATCGGCAGCGGCATCTGGACGATGCACTTCATCGCGATGATGGGCTTCCAGGTCGAGGAGACCCGGATCGGCTACGACGTCGGCCTCACGGTGCTGAGTCTGGCCGTGGCGATCGTCGTGGTCGGCATCGGCGTGTTCGCCGTGGGCTACCGCGGCGCCACGGCCGGAACGCTCTCAGCGGCCGGCGTCATCACCGGCCTCGGGGTCGCCGCCATGCACTATCTGGGCATGGCCGCCCTGAAGTTGAACGGCGACATCGAGTACCGGACCAGCACGGTCGCGCTCTCCGTGGTGATCGCGATCGTCGCCGCGACGGCGGCCCTGTGGGCGGCCGTCTCCATCCGGGGCTTCCTGGCGAGCCTGGGCGCCAGCCTGGTGATGGGCGTGGCCGTGTCCGGGATGCACTACACGGGCATGGCCGCCGTGAGCGTCCATCTGCACGGCACCGCCGGCGCGTGGACGGGCGACTCCGCCAACTCCATACTGCTGCCCATGCTGTTGGGGCCGGCGATCTTCCTGCTGCTGGCCGGGGTGGTCGTGATGTTCGACCCGCTGCTGGTGATGGGCGAGGGCGACTGGGACCGCTCCTTCGCCCGCCACCCGGTCGGCCCGGACACCGGCGGCAAGCAGCCCGCCCAGCGCCCCGACTCGCTCTTCAACGCACCGGACCGCCCGGCAGCCGGCCAACCAGGCGGATACGAGAACCCGCCCGCCCCACCGGGCAGCCGCCGGAGCAGAAGCCGGAGCACCCGCAGAAACCCCGCCGCCCCGGCACCGGGCCGACCGACCCCGTACGGCAGTCCCGCCATCCCGTCGCCGCCCAGTCCCCGCGGCGCCTACAGCACCCCGACCGCTCCCGCACGCGGCCGCCCGGATCCGTACGGCACACCGAGGCGCCCCAAAGAGCGGTGACCGACACCGCGCGCCACCGCCCGACTTGAGCCGCCCACCGCCGTAGCCGTCACGTGGCCCCACGGCGGGCTCAGTTGGGTGCGCCCGGCGGCACCCGGGGCAGTGGGTCGACCCGCACCGACCCGGCGTCGGCGAGGAACTCCCGGATCAACTCGCCCGCCTCACGCGCCTGTTCGTCGCCCTGACAGCGCAGCTCCGTGCCGACCCGTCGGACGGCGCCGCGCAGTGCCATGCGGACCGGTGCGTGGAGAGCCGTGTCGTCGAGCAGGGTCAGCAGATGGTTCAGGAGGGTCCAGTCCGCCGCGTGCTGCACGGCGACCCCGCCGGGCAGTTCGGCGGATACCGGATCGGTACGGCGCCAGGTCGTGGCGAGGAGCGCGTCGACGATGTCGGTGACACCGGGCGTCGCGGGGTCGGCGGCATGCTGCCAGGCGACCCGGTTGAGCCGGGCCGGGTCCAGCAGTTGCTCCGTGACCAGTGCGGTCGCGACCCGTACGGCCTCGAAGGGATCGAAGATCCGGCCGGCACCCGTGTCGAGGTACTGCTCCGTCCGGTCGTAGCGGATCGCGGGCGGGGTGAGCGTGTCCAACACCGCTCCCGGCAGGGCGAGTTGCTCGGCGCGCAGCAGTTCGGCGAGTCGGGTCAGCGCCGTGTGCTGGGTGGCCGCGTCGACGGCCCGCACGCCCGGGCCGTCCTCGCCCGCGAGGCCGTACGCGTAGCGCACCCCGCCCACCAGCCGGGCCACGGCCGTCACCTCGTGCCGGTGCAGGAGGTGCAGCAGGACGGCCCGTTCCTCCAGTTCGCCGGTCTGCCGGTCGGGCGGCAGCACTCCGCGGGAGAAGCCGTCCAGGGCGATACGGCGGGCCCGCAGCATCGTCTCCAGCGCCTCGACGGCGTCCGGCCCGGTCACCCAGGTCACGGCGTCGGCATGCGCGGCGTTCGGGCCCTGCGCGTCCTCGTCGGAGAGGTAGACGAGGCCCGACTCGGCTGCCTCGCGGCGGAGTTGGGCGAGCGCGGTCTCCTCCGCGCCGTCGTCGAACCGGCCGTAGCCGTGCTCGACCAGGAAGTGGTCCCACGGCCCGAGTCCCGTGCCGTACGCGGCGGACAGGTCGAGATCGCCCTCCTCCGTGACGCCGATCCGCGCGTGCGGGTAGTCCATGACGGACGGCTCGGGGTGTCCCGTACTGGCGAAGTTGTGCATGAAGCCGAGCGCGTGGCCGATCTCGTGCGCGGCGAGCTGACGCAGCCGGGCCAGCACCAACTCCTCGACGGCGGCGCGCCGTTCGGCCTCGTCCGGACGGCCGTAGGGTGCGAGAAGGGACTCGCCGAGCGCGCGGACCTGCTCGACGCGCTGGGAGCCGAGGCGGACCCGGGCGTGCAGGATCTCGCCGGTGCGGGGGTCGGTCAGGCCCTGGCCGAGGGACCAGCCGCGGCCCGCCCGGTGCACCCAGACCACCCCGTTGACGTCGGAGTCGTAGGGGTCGAAGTCGTCGCCGCCGGGCTCGACCCGGTAGGCGTCGGGGAGGCCGATCCGGGCGAAGGCCCGCTGCCACCAGTTGCCGCCCTCGACGACCGCCGAGCGGAAGGGTTCGGGGACGGCCGGGTCGATCCGGAAGACGATCGGGGCGCCGCCGGGTTCCGCGCGGAAGCGGGGCTGGAACTTGACCTGGGTGCTCGCCCGGCCGACGAGGCCGTGGTCGGCGTAGCTGATGCCGTAGCCGCCCGAGGCGGGGTGGTAGCGCCGGACGGGCAGCGGGGACGCGGGCAGCCGCAGCAGGTTCAGCTGCTGGACGACGGTGAGGGCGCGCGGGTCGGCGGCGACGGCACGGACCGCCGAGCCGCGGCCGGGACCCCGGAAGGTGAGCAGCGCGGGCAGCCGGACGGCGGTGGGGCCGGTGCGGCTGTCGGCGACCAGCGGGAGGCTCGTGGACGCGTCGATCGTGTAGTCGCCCTGCTCGCGGGCGTGCAGATGCTCGGCGATCCCGTCGTGGTCGGCGAGGACGAGCCCGGTGGCGTCGACGACCGCCGCGCCGTTCTCCTCGCGCAGCACGGGCCCGCTCCACAGCACGGACAGCGCGAAGGACTCGTCCCCGGCCCGTACGGCGGCCGCGTCGCCGGAGGTCAGGAAGTGCTTGTTACGGACCGCGAACAGGACCCGGTCGCCGACCCGGCGGAACTCCGCGAGCCAGGTCCGGCCCGCCTTCCCCCGGTCCAGCCACAGGTCGCTGGAGCCCAGACCCTGGGAGAGGGAGACGGAGAGGAGGAAGGGTTCGTCGAAGTGACGGATGCCCAACAGCAGCCGGTCCGAACGGAGTTCGGGGTCGGGGATCAGATCGATGAAGTCGGCTTCGCCGGGCATGCGGGGGCCTTTCGGTTGAGCAACGTCGAGTTGATGTTGCCAGGCCCCTGCCTCTCGTACCGCGTTGGCTCGTTGTTACGGTTCACCGGTGTCTGAATCTTCACGCGATACTCCCGAGGGCGCCGGTTGGGGCACCGCGGAGCGCGGCGCGTATCAGCAGCTCATGCCGTCCCATGTCGAGAAGGTCTCGTGGCTCAGCCCGAAGACTCTCTGGGCCGCGCGCAACGGCGTGCTGGCCTCCTGGTTCGGGGACCCGACCGGCTCCACCCGCGGCCGTTGGGTGGCGCAGCGCGCGGCCGTCGGCGCTCCCGCCGACAAGGTGATCCGGCGCGACGATCCCGACACCTTCTCCTTCATGGTCATCGGTGACACGGGCGAGGGTGACGATCCCCAATACGCCGTCGTGCCGGGTTTTCTGAAGGTCAGTCAGGACACGGCGTTCGCGGTCGTCGCCAGTGACGTCATCTATCCCGTCGGCACCGCGGACGACTACGAGACGAAGTTCTTCCGCCCGTACCAGGCCTATCCGGCGCCCATCTACGCGATACCCGGCAACCACGACTGGTACGAGGGCCTCGGCGGTTTCATGCGCGTCTTCTGCGACGACGCGCCCGCGCTGCCCGCACCGAAGGCCCCGCGCCCGCTGACGCGTGCCTGGTTGCGCTCGCTGCTGTGGCACCGGCCCACCCGGTCCGACGGCGAACGCCTGCACAAGGCAAGGGAGTTGCGTTCCTCGCCGGTCCAAGCGGCCGTGCAGCCGGGCCCGTACTGGGCGATCGACGCGGGTCCGGTGCGCATCATCGGTATCGACACGGGCCTGTTGGGCACGATCGACGCCGAACAGGGCGCCTGGCTGCGCGAGGTGGCGAAGGGGCCCACGCCGAAGATCCTCATCACCGGTTCGCCCCTGTACGTGGACGGCGAGCATCACCCGTGTGCGATCGAGGGCGGCGGCACGGTCGACGACATCGTCAGCGACCCGGCCCACCACTTCGTCGCCGCGATCGGCGGCGACATCCACAACTACCAGCGGTATCCGGTGCAGTTGGCGGACGGCCGCACGCTCCAGTACGTGGTCTCGGGTGGCGGCGGCGCGTTCATGCACGCGACGCACACCGTGCCGCGCGTCGACATCGCGAACATGACCGAGCAGGACTTCCGCTGCTACCCGCTGCGCGGCGACTCCCTGGCCTTCTACAGCAGGCTGTACGGGCGCCGCCTGCACCTGCGCCGCTTCTTCACCCTGACCGAGGCAGAGGCGTCGGCCGTGATCTGCGAGCGCCTCGGCATCCCGCCGACCCGCACCCCGGGCCCGCCCGTCCGCATCACCCGCCGCATCCGACTGGTCGCGAGTCTGCTGGGCGCCGGCAGCCGT
Organism: Streptomyces sp. NBC_01261; assembly: GCF_036226385.1. Lineage (NCBI taxonomy): Bacteria > Bacillati > Actinomycetota > Actinomycetes > Kitasatosporales > Streptomycetaceae > Streptomyces > Streptomyces sp. NBC_01261. The sequence continues at coordinate 10,583,475 of NZ_CP108463.1, read as the reverse complement.
CCCGACCGCCGCTCGCGCTTCCGCCTCCCGGTGCGCAAGATCTACACGCAGCTCTTCTCGCCCAGCTCGGTGACGTACAGCCCGCCGTTCTTCAAGTGCTTCCTGCGGCTGGACGTGACCCCGGACGCGATCCGCCTGCGCTGCTTCGCGGCCACCGGCAACCGTGTCCAGGAGATCGACCCGCCGGTCGAGGACGAGATCACCATCCCGCTGCACTGATCACACGCCCGCAACGTTCACCTGTCACCATCAGGACAGAACGGAACTGACGTACGACCGCCGGAGGAGCCCGTGCCGCCCACCTCACGCCCGCTGCGAAAGCTGGGCTTCCTCACGATCGGCCTCTTCGACGAGGCCGATCCGCGCCGGGGCCACGAGTCGACGCTGGAGATCATCGAACTGGGCGAGCGCCTCGGCTTCGACAGCGCGTGGCTGCGCCACCGCCATCTCCAGTACGGCATCTCCTCCCCCGTCGCGGTCATGGCGGCGGCCTCGCAGCGCACCAGCCGTATCGAACTCGGCACGGCGGTGATCCCGCTCGGCTGGGAGAACCCGCTGCGGCTGGCGGAGGACCTGGCGACCGTCGACATCCTGTCCGGGGGCCGCATCAACCCGGGCGTGAGCGTGGGCCCGCCGATGCACTTCGACCAGCTCAAGGAGGCGCTGTACCCGGACACGGCCGACGTCGAGGACTTCGGCTACGAGCGGGTGCGCCGCCTCCTGGACTTCGTGCGGGGCAAACCGGCCACCGACTTCAGCGGGGTCGAGGGCTTCGAGGTGTTCTCCGACCGGGTCCAGCCGCACTCCCCCGGCCTGGGCCGTCGCCTCTGGTACGGCGGCGGCAGCACGGGCTCGGCGAAGTGGGCGGGCGAGCACGGGATGAACTTCCTGACGAGCAGTGTCGTCAAGGCGGAAGGGCCGGACGAGTCAAGGGTCTTCGCGGAGATCCAGCTCTCCCACGTCCGCGCGTTCCGCGCCCACCACCCCGACGGCGACGCCGCGCGCGTCTCGCAGGGGCTGGTGGTCATCCCAACCGACTCCGCGTCGCCCGAACAGCGCGCGAAGTACGGGGAGTTCGCCCGCAAGCGCACTCCCCGGACGGCGTCACCGCAGGGTCCGGCCCGGCTGATGTTCGCGCCGGACATCGTCGGCACCTCCGACGAGATCGCTGAACTCCTGCACGCGCACGCCGCGTTCAGGGAGATCGACGAGGTGGCGTTCGCGCTGCCGTTCACGTTCGAGCACGAGGACTACGTGCAGATCCTCACGGACATGGCGACGAAGCTGGGACCGGCGCTCGGGTGGAAGCCCACCGCCTGACCTCGGTGTCACCAGCGGCCGGGCTCGGTGCCGACGATCGGGTCCGAGGGCTTGCCGTCGACACCGACCGGTATGTCGCCGGTGAGCATCACGCGGTGCATGGTGCGCGGGAAGCCGAGGTGGGCGTTGTCGCTGGGGGCGAGGTGGATGGTGGCCCGGTTGTCCCAGAAGGCCACGCTGCCCGGCTCCCAGCGGAACCGGACCGTGTACTCGGGCCGGGTCGCCTGCGCGAGCAGCATCTCCAGGATCGCGGTGCTCTCCGCACGGGAGACGTCGGTGATCTGCTCCAGGTAGTAGCCGTTGACGAACAGCACCCGCTCCCCCGTCTCGGGATGCACCCGTACCAGCGGGTGCACCGAGGCGACCTGGTGGTCCAGGAGGTGACGGACGTACGCGTCGTCACCGGGCCGCGGCTGGTAGCCGACGCCGAGCCGGTGCTCGGCCCGCAGCCCGTCCACGAACTCCCTTACCGGCCGCGAGAGTCCGGCGTACGCGGCGGCCAGATTCGACCAGGTGGTGTCGCCGCCGTACGGGGGGACGGTCTCCGCGCGCAGGATCGTCGCGGCGGGCGGATCGACGCGGGCGCCGTGGTCGCAGTGCCAGCCGCGCAGGAGGGTGTGCCTGCGTCGCTCCAGCCACTCCTCGTGCTCCATGCCGAACCGGCCACCCAGCTCCAGCCGGTCGGCGGTCGTTTCGACCTCGGGGAAGCCGGCCGGTGACGCGCTGCCGCGCCGCCCGAGCACGACGGGCTCCCCGAAGCGGCGCGCGAACGCGATATGCCCGGTGTGGTCGAGGCGTTGCCCCCGGAAGAACACGACCTTCCAGCGCAGGACCGCCGCGCGGATCGCGGCGACCACGGCGTCGTCGAGTTCACCGGCCAGGTCGACACCGGTGATCTCGGCCCCGATGTGCCCGGAGGCGGGCCGCACCTCCAGGCCGGCCACCCGCACCGTCTCGTCCGTCGTCGCTCCGCCGCTGTCCGTCGTCATGCCCGCTCCGTCGTCGTCCGTGCCCGGCCGGTCGTCCGTACCGGGTCCTCCCTACCGGGTCGTACCCAGGTCGTACGGGTTCCAAGGAAGATCGTGTCAGCGATCCCCGCGCAGGGCGACAGGTGTTCGGGTCGCCCATACTGGCTGTACCGCACAGTCAAGGGAAGGTCGACCGTGATCAGCATCCCGACGCACACGCTCAACGACGGCACGAAGATCCCCGCCATCGGCCTGGGCACCTGGCCGATGGACGACGCGACGGCCGAGGAGGCCGTCGCCGGTGCGTTGCGCATGGGCTATCGCCTGGTGGACACGGCGACGAACTACCGCAACGAGACCGGTGTCGGCCGTGGCGTCGCCCGCAGTGGCGTACCGCGCGAGGAGATCCTCGTGACGACGAAGCTGCCGGGCCGCCACCACGGCTACGAGGAGACCCTCGCGTCCTTCGAGGAGTCCCGGGCGCGGCTCGGCGTGGAGTACGTGGACCTGTATCTGATCCACTGGCCGCTGCCCCGTGTCGGCAAATTCGTCGATTCCTGGAAGGCCATGATCAAGCTCCGCGAGGAGGGTCTCGTCCGGTCGATCGGCGTCTCGAACTTCACCCCCGGACACATCGAGCAGCTGGAGAAGGAGACCGGCGTCCTGCCCTCCGTCAACCAGATCGAGCTGCACCCGCTTTTCCCGCAGGACGAACTGCGCGCTTTCGATACCGAGAAGGGTGTTCTCACCGAGAGCTGGAGTCCTCTGGGGCGCGGTTCCGAGCTGCTGAACGACCCCGCCGTCGTGACGGTCGCCGAGGCCTTCGGGGTGACACCGGCCCAGGTGGTGCTGCGCTGGCACACCCAGCTCGGGGCCATCCCGATCCCCAAGTCGGCGGACCCCGACCGGCAGCGCGCGAACCTCGACATCTTCGGCTTCGAGCTGGGCCCGGCCCAGCTGGCCGCCATCGCCGACCACGCGCCTCAGCGGCTGGGCGGGGACCCGGAGACGCACGAGGAGTTCTGACCGTTCCGGGGAGTCACGGAAGTTCAGGAAGTTCCGGGGAGTTCCCGAGGTGGAAGTCGGCGTTTCTGCCCCCAACTCGCCTTCCCTGCCTCTATGTTCACGGCGGATACCCAGGATCTCACCGGAAGGTTCTCGTATGCGCACCGCGTTCCGTACCGCCGTGACCGGCTCGGTGGCCGCCGCCGCCCTGCTGGTCGGCGGCACCGCCCAGGCGACCCCGGCAGGCCCCGGAGTCACCGCCACGCTGATCAGCCAGACCACGATCGGCGACACCGACTACACCCTGCGCGAGATCACCATTCCGCCCGGCCAGGCCACCGGCTGGCACTACCACGACGGCCCCCTCTACGGCGTCGTCAAGCAGGGCACGCTCAGCCACTTCGACTCCAGCTGCGCCTCCGACGGCGTGTACCGGGCGGGCAGCCCCATCCAGGAGCCGGCCGGTTCGGGCAACGTGCACATCGGCCGCAATCTGGGGAACGTCCCTCTCGTCCTCGACGTGCTGTACGTCCTGCCGCACGGAGCGCCGTTCTCGGAGGACGCGCCGAACCCGGGGTGCCCCTTCGAATAGGCGGCCCGGTGAGCGAGTTGTCCGGTCAGTCCGGTGGCGGCAGCGGCTGTTCCGCCCAGATGGTCTTGCCGCTGCCGGTCTGCCGGCTGCCCCAGCGCTGGGTGAGCTGGGCGACGAGGAGAAGGCCGCGTCCGCCCTCGTCGTTGGCGTGGGCGCGGCGCAGATGCGGTGAGGTCGAACTGCCGTCGGAGACCTCGCAGATGAGGGCGCGGTCGCGGATCAGGCGGAGCTGGATGGGCGGTTCGCCGTACCGGATCGCGTTGGTGACGAGTTCGCTGACGACGAGTTCGGTGACGAAGGACTCCTCGTCCAGCCCCCAGACGGCGAGTTGGTCGGTGGCGGCCTGCCGGGCCCCGGCCACGCGCGCGGGGTCGGGTTCGATGTCCCAGGTGGCGACCCGGTCGGCGCCCAGTGCCCGCGTGCGCACCAGCAACAGGGCCACGTCGTCGCTGGGTTCCTCCGGCATCACGGCCTTCAGCACCACGTCGCACAGCGCGTCCAGCGACTCGGCGGACGTGGTCAGCGTGCGGCACAGTTCCGCGGTGGCGTGGTCGACATCGCGGTCGCGGTCCTCGATCAGGCCGTCCGTGTACAGGGCGACGGTGGCCCCCTCGGGCAGCTCCAACTCCACTGCTTCGAAAGGGAGTCCGCCGACGCCGAGCGGCGGTCCCGCCGTCATGGGGACGAGGCTCGCGGTCCCGTCGGGCAGCACGACGGCCGGCGGCGGATGCCCGGCTGCGGCCATCGTGAGGCGGCGCGAGACCGGGTCGTAGACCGCGTAGAGGCAGGTGGCACCGAGTTCCGCGACCTCGGCGCCGGTGTCGTCCGTCGCGAGGTGGGTGACCAAGTCGTCGAGGTGGGTGAGGAGTTCGTCGGGCGGCAGGTCCACGTCGGCGAGCGTACGGACGGCCGTGCAGAGACGGCCCATGGTCGCCGAGGACGCGATGCCGTGTCCGACGACGTCGCCGACGACCAGCGCGACGCGACTGCCGGACAGCGGGATCACGTCGAACCAGTCGCCGCCGATGCCCGCGAGCGACCCGGACGGAAGATAGCGATGGGCCACCTCGACCGCCGCCTGCCCGGGCAAGTCCCTGGGCAGCAGGCCGTGTTGGAGGGCGAGGGCGGTGGAGCGCTCACGGGCGAAGCGACGCGCGTTGTCGATGCAGACGGCGGCCCGGCTGGCCAACTCCTCGGCGAGTACGGCGTCGTCGGCGACGTAGTCGTCCGGGTGGGCCATGCGGACGCCCACCGCGACACCGAGGGTGGTGCCCCGGGCCCGCAGCGGCACCGCGATCATCGAGTGGACTCCCTTGCGGTGCGAAATCCCCTCGGGAGAAAGGGCGTTGCGGTCGTCGACCCAGCGGACGAAGTCGGGTTCACCGGCCTGGCTGCGCACCGCCCTGCCCTCGCGCAGGGCCCGCACGGGCGGCGAGAACGTCGGGTAGACGTCCGTCTGCCCCAGGCGCACGGCGGCGTCCGGCACCCCCTCGGTGACGGAGCCGTGGGCGACGCGCCGCAGCACGATCTCGCCGTCCGGGGCCGGTGGTTGTTCGTCCGCGCCGAGCACCCACGGGAGCAGGTCCACGCTGGCGAAGTCGGCGTAGCGCGGCACGAGGATCTCCACGAGTTCCTCGGCGGTGCGAACCACGTCGAGGGTGGTGCCGATGCCGGCCGCCGCCTCGTTCAGCAGGGCCAGTCGCTGTTGGGCGAGGTACTGCTCGGTGCTGTCGAACGCCGCGAGGGCGACCGCGGTCACCTCGCCGGAGTCGTCCTTGAGGGGCCACATCTCGATGCTCCAGGCGTGCTCCCGGTTCAGGGCCGGAGCGCCCGCCCAGCTGTTGTAGCGGACCGGCCTGCCCGCCTCGGCGACCAGGCGCAGGTTGCTCAGAAAGCTGTGGCTGTGTTCGGCGTCCTCCACGCTCTCCGGGAAGAACCGGCCGATCAGGACGTCCTCGGGCACGCCCATCACCCGGCAGGCGACCTCGTTGAGACGGACGTAGCGCTGCTCGGTGTCGAAGACGGAGAGCGACATCGACGCCTGCTGGAAAGCCTGCTCCGCCAAGGTGGGCTCGGGTGCGGGCGTCGGTTCGGCGGGGGGTTCGGCGGTGAGGACGTATCCGTCGGGTGCGCCGTCCGCCCCGCTCACCGGGCAGGCCCGCACGGTGAGCGGAAGCGGGGTTCCGTCCCGGTGTCGTAGGACCAACGTTCCCGTCAGCGCGGCCAGGGCCGCCGTGGAGGGAGGTTCGGCGAGCAGTGCCGCCACCGACCGGCCCACGGCCTCCTCGGCCGGGTATCCCGTCAGTGTCCGGGCACCGTCGCTCCACCCCGTCACGATGCCTCGGGCATTGATGACCGCCGCGGCGGAGGCCTGCTCCATATCGTCCAGGATGGTCCCTATACCGCGTCGTAACAACCGCGATACGGCATTTGTGGCCCCTGTGTCACTTCCGGTGGGCGCGGAGGGCGGCGAGGGCGCGGTCGGCGTGGGTGTTCATCCGCAGCTCGCTGGAGACGACCTCCAGGATCGTGCGGTCCTCGCCGATGACGAAGGTGGCCCGCTTGGTGGGCGCGAGGGAGAATCCGCGCTTCACCCCGAACCGCTCCCGGATCGTGCCGTCGGTGTCCGAGAGGAGCGGCATGCCGAGGGTGTGCTTCCCGGCGAACTCCTGCTGCTTGTCGACGGAGTCGCCGCTGATGCCGACGGGCTGCGCGCCGACGGCCGCGAACTCGGCGGCCAGGTCCCGGAAGTGGCAGGCCTCGGCGGTGCAGCCGGCGGTCAGGGCGGCCGGATAGAAGAACAGCACCACCGGCCCCTCGGCGAGCAGTTCGGTGAGGCCGCGCTCGGCACCGGTCTCGTCCGGCAGCGTGAAGTCCTCGACCTTGTCACCGACGTTCAGGCGTCCCGTCATGACCGTCCCTCCCCATTCTTCGCGACACTACGGGCCCACAGTACGAGAGGTACCTGCAGCGGCAACCGCCCGATGGCCGCCGCCTTCTGCGGAGTCGGGCGGTCGCGCCAGTCCAGCGCCATCTTCACGTTGGCGGGAAACACGCCCACGAAGAAGCCCGCCGTGGCCAGTGCGGCCGTACGCCGGGTCCGCGGCGCCGCGACCCCTGCGGCCAGCGCCAGTTCGACGACACCGCTCGCGTACGTCCAGGCCCGGGGCGACCCCGGCAGGGCGCGCGGGACCGTCGCGTCGAACTGTTTCGGCGAGGCGAGATGGGCGACTCCCGCGGTCGCCAACAGACCGGCGAGCAGCAGCGACGAGCGTTCGGACCGTGGCACGGTTCCTCCTCTGATGACCTGCCGCGCGATGTTACTCCACGGTAGACGGGCGGCGGCGGTTGACCTTGCCCAAAGGCGAGGCCCGACGGTCGTGCGGAGACGACCGAGAGGAATCCGCATGAACGCGCGCTGCCTGATCCTCGACATAGGCGGTGTCCTGGAGCTGACGCCCCGGACCGGCTGGCTCGCCCGATGGGACGAGCGCCTCGGCCTGCCGCCGGGCACGGCCGACCGACGCCTGGCCGAGGTCTGGGACGCCGGGGAGATCGGGACCGTCACCGAGGACGAGGTGCGCGAGCAGGTCGCCGCCCGGCTCGGACTCGGCCCGGTGGACACCGAGTCCTTCCTGGCCGACCTGTGGGACGAGTACCTGGGCACCCCGAACACCGAACTCATCGACTACGTGGCGGGGCTGCGCCCGCACTGCCGGCTGGGCATCCTCAGCAACAGTTTCGTGGGCGCCCGCGAGCTGGAGTCGGCGGCGTACGACTTCGACCGACTGGTCGACGAGATCGTCTACTCGCACGAGATCGGCGTCCGCAAGCCCGACCCCCGTGCCTTCGCCGTCACCTGCGCCCGGCTCCAAGTGCGGCCCGGCGACTGCCTGTTCGTCGACGACTTCGCCCCCAACGTCGAGGCCGCCCGCGCGGCGGGGATGCGGGCGCACCTGTTCGAGGACAACGCCGGCACGGTCGCGCGGATCGCCGTACATCTGGACCCTACTGCTTCGGTCTGACCTTTGATATGTTTCGCAATCGGAACCGGAGAAGGGTCGGCATTCCATGGACTTTGAGCTGACCGAGGACCAGGAAACGATCCGCAAGTCCGTCGCCGGACTGCTGCGCGACTTCGACGACCGGTACTGGATGGAGAAGGACCAGGCGCACGCGTTCCCGACGGAGTTCTACGACACCGTCGCGGGCGGCGGCTGGCTCGGGATCACGACCCCGGAGGCGTACGGCGGCCACGGCCTCGGCATCACCGAGGCCAGCCTGCTGCTGGAGGAGGTGGCGCGGTCGGGCGGCGGCATGAACGCGGCCAGCGCGATCCATCTGTCCATCTTCGGCATGCATCCGGTGGTGGTGCACGGCTCCGAGGAGCTGAAGCGGCGCACGCTCCCGCGCATCGCCGGCGGCGACCTGCACGTCTGTTTCGGCGTCACCGAGCCGGGCGCCGGACTCGACACCGCGAGCATCACGACGTACGCACGACGGGACGGCGACCACTACGTCGTCAACGGCCGCAAGGTCTGGATCTCCAAGGCCATGGAGTCCGAGAAGATCCTGCTGCTGACCCGCACCAGCAAGGCCGACGAGGTCGCCAAGAAGACCGACGGGATGACCCTGTTCCTGACGGACATCGACCGCGACCGGATCGACATCCGCCCCATCCCGAAGATGGGCCGCAACGCCGTCACCTCGAACGAACTCTTCATCGACGACCTGCGCATCCCGGTCGAGGACCGCGTCGGCGAGGAGGGCCAGGGCTTCCGCTACCTCCTCGACGGCCTCAACCCCGAACGCATGCTGATCGCCGCGGAGGCCCTCGGCATCGGCCGGGCCTCGCTCGACAAGGCCGTCCAGTACGGCAAGGAGCGCGTCGTCTTCGGCCGCCCGATCGGCATGAACCAGGCCATCCAGTTCCCCCTCGCGGACTCCCTGGCGCACCTCGACGCCGCCGAACTCGTGCTGCGCAAAGCCACGTGGCTGTACGACAACGGGAGACCCTGCGGGCGGGAGGCGAACACCGCCAAGTACCTGTGCGCGGACGCCGGGTTCACGGCCGCCGACCGGGCCCTGCAGACCCACGGCGGCATGGGCTACTCCGAGGAGTACGGCGTGGCCCGCTACTTCCGTGAGGCCCGCCTCATGCGCATCGCGCCGATCAGTCAGGAAATGATCCTGAACTACCTGGGATCACACACACTGGGACTCCCGAGGAGCTACTGAATGACCGACAGCACAGGGCTGTTCGACCTCACGGGCCGGTCGGCACTGGTCACCGGCGCCGGGGGCGGCATCGGTTCCGCGGTCGCGGAGGCGCTGGCGCGCGCGGGTGCCGCGGTACTGGTGACCGACGTCGACGAGTCGGCCGCCGCGGCCGTCGCGGGGAAGATCGACGCCGCGGGCCTGACGGCGGACAGCGCCGCACTCGACGTACGGGACCGGTCCGCCGCCGACGCGGCGATGGCCCGCGCGGCGACACTCGCCGACGGGACGCTGCACATCCTCGTGAACAACGCCGGGGTCATCGCGCCGGCCATGTTCGACAAGCTGGAGGAGGAGGCTTTCCGGCGCGTCCTCGACATCCACGTGATGGGCACGTTCCACTGCGCACAGGCCGCGCTGCCGTTCCTGCCGGACGACGGCACGGGACGGATCATCAACGTCACCTCGTCGGCGGGCCTGGTCGGCACCCTCGGACAGGTCAACTACTCGGCCGCCAAGGCGGGCATCATCGGGCTGACGAAGTCCCTGGCCCGCGAACTCGCGCGCCGGCGGGTGCTGGTCAACGCCCTCGCGCCGCTGGCCGCCACGCCCATGACGGAGACCATCCGCACCAACGAGAAGTTCTCGGCCCGGATGCTCGCGCGCATTCCGCTGGGCCGCTGGGCCGAGCCGGCGGAGATCGCGGGCAGTTTCGTGTTCCTCGCCTCGGACGCCGCGTCCTTCATCACCGGGCAGGTCCTGCCGGTGGACGGCGGCATGGTCATGTGACGGGCGCCAGGCCTGCTGCGCGGCACGGTGATGTGACAGCCGGCGCGCGTGCTGTGTTGAATGGTTCAGCCAAAGAGGCCGAAGAGCGCGGCTTCCGACGAGAGGCCTGAACCTGTGCAGAGCGCCGAGCACCCTTCCCGCACCCTTCGGGGACGCGCTACGGCCGGTGAGCCCCGGCCGCGCTTCGACACGCTCACCGTCCCGAAGGCGTCGGACGTGCTGGCGGCGGAGGTGCGCGAGCGGATTCTCTCCGGGGAGTTCACGGAGGGCACGGCACTGCCGCCGGAACGGCAACTGGTCGAGCAGACCGGGCTGAGCCGCGCGACGGTGCGCGAGGCGCTGCGCATCCTGGAGGTCGAACGGCTGCTGGAGATCAGGCCGGGGCGCGGGGGCGGCGCCTTCGTGCACCGGCCGGGGCGTGAATCCCTCGCCAACACCGTGCGGTTGGTGATCCGGGGGCAGCGGATCCGGCTGGAGGACCTGCACGAGACCCGGGAGGCGATCGAGCCCGCGTGCGCGGCACTGGCGGCCAGGCGGCGTACGGACGCCGATCTCGTGGAGCTGAACGACGCCCACGCGGACCTCGTCGCGGCGGGCGAGGACATCCAGCGCTTCCTGCGCGCCAACATCCACTGGCACAACGCGGTGGCGAGGGCCGGTGAGAACGAGCTTCTCATCGGGTTCATGAGCGCTCTCTCGCAGTCGATCCACGCGGCCACGAACATCGAGCAGTTCATGGACGTGGACATCCGCAAGCTCACCGCCCGCGCGCACGCACGGATCACCGAGGCGATCCGGGACCGCGACAGCGAGGCGGCGACGCGCCGGATGACGCGCCATGTGTGCGGCTTCGCCCGTGCGGCGGCCGAGGTGGACCGCCGGGACGGCGTGGAGCTCGTCGATCCGGAGAACTGACCAGGCGGGAGAACTGACCCAACCGGAGAACCGGCTGGACCGGAGAACTGGCTCAACCTAAGGGGAGAATGTGATTCTCCTCTTCGTGCAACACCATTGACAGTATCGGTCTGACCTTTAATACCATCCCGGTATGAGCAAGGTGACCCCCGTGCTGACCGTGGCCGCCGACGGAGACGTCCGCATCGTCACCCTGAACCGCCCCGACCGGCTGAACGGCGTGTCCGAGGAACTGCACCGCCGCCTGTCGGAGGTGTGGCGCGAACTCTTGGACGACGCGTCGGCCCGGGCCGTCGTCCTCACGGGCGCGGGCCGCGCGTTCAGCGCCGGCGGCGACTTCGACCATCTTCTGCGGCACCACACCGACCCGGAGCTGCGGGAGCGGTCGATCCGTCTCGACCGCACCATCCAGACCGAGATGATCCGCTTCCCGCTGCCGGTGATCGCCGCCGTCAACGGCCCTGCGGTGGGCCTGGGTTGCAGTCTCGCCCTGGCCTGCGACCTGGTGCTGATCGCCGAGGACGCCTACTTCGCGGACCCGCACATCTCGGTGGGCCTGGTGGCCGGCGACGGCGGGGTCACCCTGTGGCCGATGCTCACCAGCCTGCTGCGCGTGAAGGAGTACCTCTTCACCGGGGACCGCATCCCCGCCCCCAAGGCGGTCGAACTCGGCCTCGCCAACCGCACGGTCCCGCCCGACGACCTCATGCGCGAGGCGCTCGCACTGGCCCACCGGCTCGCGGCGCAGCCCGCCGAGGCCCTCCGCGCCACCAAGCTGGCCCTCGCCGCGGTCGTCGAGCAGGTGTCGCGCGGCGGCATGGAGGCCGCGCTGATGGCCGAGCGGGCCACGATGACCAGCCCGGACCATATCCGCATCATCACCGAACTCGCGGCCCGCGCCGAACGGCGCGCCAACCCCTCTGAGGAGAACTGAGCGTGGACCGCGAGGAGTTCGTCCTGGTCCGCGACATGGTGCGCTCACTCGCGACCCGGTTCGCCGTCACATCGGCGGACGAGGTGAAGCCGTCGACCCGTACGTCCGCCCAACAGGCCCTGGCCGAACTGGGTTTGGGAGATCTACGGCGCACGTCGCCCCCGGCGGCGACCGCACAGGAGTGCGCGCTGCTCGCGGAGGAACACGGCCGCCGCCCGCTCACGACGTCCCTGCTCGGCACGGTCCTGCTGGCCCCCGAGCTGCTCCGCCTGCTCGGCGACGGCACCCCGCAGTCGACCCCCACCATCGTGCTCACCCGTGAACTCCGCTTCCCCGGACGGACGCCGACAGATCTCGTCGCCTGGGACAGCGAGGGAGCCGACTGCGCGCTCCGCGTCACCGCCGAAGGCGCGGTCACCCGGGTCGAGTTGGGCCCGACGGCACCGAGCACGGACCTCGTGCGCTCGGTCCGCGCGGTGCCATCCGATGGCCCCGTGGAGGTCGTCGGCCATCTCGCCCCAGCGGACCTACTCCGTTGGCAGGCCTACGCGCTTGTCGTCGTGTCCGCCGAACTCGCAGGCGCGGCGGGCTCGTTCGTGGAGCGGGCGGTCGAATACGCCCGTGTCCGCCGCCAGTACGGACAGGCGATCGGCTCCTTCCAGGCCGTACAGCATCTCCTCGCGGACGCGACCGTCCTGGTGGAGGCGTGCACCAGCGTCACGCGGTACGCGGCCTGGTGTCTCGACAACGAACCACCCGAGCGGGCCCTGACGGCGGCCCGCGTCGCCAAGGCAGAGGTCAACTCCTCGGCGCTGGAAGCGGTTTACGCGGGGATGCAGGTCTTCGGCGGTATCGCGCAGACGTGGGAGCACATCGCGCACCTGTATCTGCGCAAGGTGCGGCTGGGCGCGACGCTGCTGGCCACGACGGACGAGCTGCTCGCCGCGCTGGCCGTACCGGAGGTGTCGCGATGACCGACACCCCGCTGGACTTCGGCGACCCGGCCGATCTGGACCGGCTGCGGCGGGAGTTCCGTGCCTGGCTGGCCGAACACCCGCTCCCCGAGCGGCAGTCGGACGAACCGGTACCGGTCTTCCTGCGCCGCTGGCACCGGTTGCTGCACTCGGGCGGCTGGGTCGGCCTCGACGTCCCGGAGCGCTACGGCGGCCGGGGACTGACCGCGCTGCACCAGGTGGCGATCAGTGACGAACTGGGCGTGTGCCGGGCCCCGGGTGTCCCCCGGATCGGCTATCTCACCCACGCGCTCCTGGAGTTCGGGTCGGAGGAGCAGCGACTCCGGTTCCTGCCAAGGATGTTGGCCGGTGACGAGGTGTGGTGCCAGGGCTTCAGCGAGCCGGGTGCCGGTTCGGACCTGGCAAGCATGAGCAGCTTCGCCGAGCGGCACGACGACCACTACACGGTGCGCGGGCAGAAGCTCTGGACGAGCTACGCCCAGTACTCCGGCCTGTGCCTGCTGCTGGCCCGCACGGACCGCGCGGCACCCGCCCACAAGTCGATCTCGGCGTTCGTGCTGCCCCTGGACCGGCCCGGCGTGACGGTACGACCGCTGCGCGCGGCCAACGGCGACGACGAGTTCTGCGAGCTGTTCCTGGACGACGTCCGCATCGAGGCGTCGGAGCGCATCGGCGCCGAGGGCGTCGGCTGGGCGCTGGCGATGACGACGGTGTCGTACGAGCGCAACGCCCTCGACACCGGGCACATCTCGAAGTACGGGCTGCTCGTCGAACGGCTGCGGCGCCATGCCGCCGAGCACCGAGGCAGCCTGCCCGACGGGCTGTTGTCCCGGATCGGCCGGTGTGTCGTGGACTACGAGGTCCTGGTGGCGCACGCCCGTCGCCGTACCGCCGAACGGCTCGCCGGGCAGGTCGCCGGCCCGGAGTCGTCCGTGGACAAACTGCTGATGACGAGGAGCGAACAGCGGCTCTACGACACGGCACTTGAGGTGTTCCCGGCCGAACTGTCGCGAGAAGGGGGCGAGTTGTTCGGCGACTACCTGTACTCCCGTGCGGCCTCAGTCTACGGCGGCACCTCACAGATCCAGCGGAACATCATCGCCAAGCGGATCCTGCATCTGCCCTCGAACGGCTAGCCCTGGAGCCAACTGATGCGCTACGACGACGAATTCCTGAGCATCCCGAACGTCATCAGGCTGGCGGGCAGGCGTTTCGGGGACGCCACGGCGCTCATCGACGGTGACCGCCGGTGGACGTTCCGGGAGCTGGAGGAGCAGATGGTCGACTCGGTCCGCGCCGTCATGGCACTCGGCGTCGAGCCGGGCGACCGGGTCGGGCTGTGCGCCCCCAACTCGGCGGAGTGGATCTTCGCCGCGCTGGGCATCCACGGCGCCGGAGCCACCCTCGTTCCGCTCAACACGCGGTTCAAGGCGCAGGAGATCTCGTACATCCTGCGGAAGTCGGAGGCGGCGGCCGTGTTCGCCTCGCCCTTCCTCGGCAACGACTACATCGGCGAACTGCGGAAGGCCGATCCGGGACTGCCGGCGCTGCAGAAGACGGTGTCCGTCCTCGGTCCGCAAGGGGCTGCCGAACTGGCCTGGAACGACTTTCTCGGTGCTGGAGAGGGCGTTTCCGCGTCCGCGGCCCATGAGTCGATCGACCGGTTGACCCCGGACGACGTGTCCGACGTGATGTTCACGTCCGGCACGACCGGCCACCCCAAAGGCGTGATGCTCACCCACGGCCAGTCCCTGCGCGCCTACGGGTGGATGGCGAAGGAGTACGCCTTCGAGGCGTCCGACACCTTCCTGGTGATCCCGCCGTTCTTCCACTGCTTCGGATACAAGGCGGGCTGGCTGGCCTCGCTCATGCACGGCGTGACCGTCATCCCCATGCCCGTCTTCGACGCCGGTCGGGCGCTGGACCTCATCGCGAGGGAGAAGGTGAGCATCCTCCTCGGACCGCCGACCATCTTCCACGACCTGGTCAACCACCCGGACCGGACCACGTACGACCTGTCGTCACTGCGGGTCTCCATGACGGGCGGCACGACGATCCCGGAATCACTGATCCACGCCATGAAAACGGAGTTGTCGTTCGACATCGTGATGAGCGCCTACGGCCTGACCGAGTCGACGGCGCTGGTGACCACGACCCGCGTCGGCGACTCCGAGGAGACGGTCGCCCACACCACCGGAAGCGCCATTCCCGGTGTCCAGGTCCGCATCGTCGCCGCCGACGGACTCGACGTCCCGATCGGCCTCGACGGCGAGATCCTCGTCCGCGGCTACAACGTCACCCGCGGCTACTGGGACGACCCCGACGCCACCGCAGCGACGATCGACGCCGAGGGCTGGCTGCACACCGGGGACATCGGACGGCTCGACGACGACGGCAACCTCGCCATCGTCGACCGCAAGAAGGAGCTGTACATCGTCGGCGGCTTCAACGCCTATCCGGCGGAGATAGAGAAGCTGCTTCTCGGCTGTGAGAACGTCCAGCAGGTCGCCGTGATCGGGGTTCCCGACGAACGGCTCGGCGAGGTCGGCTGCGCCTTCGTGGTCGCGCCCCCGGAGCGGACGCCGACCGAGACCGAGGTGATCGCCTGGGCGCGCGAGAACATGGCCAACTTCAAGGTGCCCCGGCATGTCCGCCTCGTCGACCAACTCCCGCGCAACGCGAGCCAGAAGGTGCTGAAGGACGAACTCCGGGCACAGTTCACGGCCGCGATCCGAGACACGGCGATCTGAGATGACGAGTTCCGACATGCCGAGTTCTGGAACGACGACAACGACCGGGCCGCTGGCCGGAATCACCGTGGTCGCGCTGGAGCAGGCGATCTCGGCCCCCATGTGCACCCGCACGCTCGGCGACTTCGGCGCCCGCGTGATCAAGGTCGAGAACCCCAAGGGCGGCGACTTCGCCCGCCACTACGACGACGTGGTCAAGGGTCTGGGAGCGCACTTCGTCTGGGTCAACCGCGGCAAGGAGTCGGTGGCCCTGGACCTGAAGACACCCGGTGGCATGGGCGTCCTGCACCGCCTGCTGGAACGGGCCGACGTCCTCGTCTCCAACCTCACACCCGGCACCACGGCCAAACTCGGCTTCTCCCCAAGGGACTTGAAGACGCGTCACCCCGACCTCATCGCCGTCGAGATCGACGGATACGGCGCCGGCGGCCCCCTCTCCCACAAGCGCGCCTACGATCTCCTCGTACAGGCCGAGTCGGGCGCCTGCGCGGTGACGGGCCACCCGGGGGCACCGGCCAAACCGGGTCCGCCGATGGCCGACGTGTGCAGCGGCCTGTACGCCGCCCTGTCGATCGTCGCGCTGCTGTGCGGCAGGGAACGCGGGGTGGGACCGGGGCCTGCGGCCTCGTCCGTCGCGGTGAGTCTGTTCGACACGATGACGGAGCTGATGGGTTATCCGCTCACCTACACCCGCCACTCAGGCATCGAGCAACAGCCGCTCGGCATGAGTTCCCCCGCCGTCGCACCGTACGGCGCCCACCGCACCGCCGACGGCCACACCGTGGTCCTCGGCACGACGAACGACCGTGAATGGCAGCGCCTGGCAAGGGAGTTGATCGACCGGCCCGACCTCGCGGACGACCCGCGCTTCGCGAGCAACGCCGGGCGGGTGGCGCACCGCGCCGAGCTGGAGCCGGAGATCAGCGCCTGGTGCGCACGGCACGACCTCGCGTACGTGCAGGAGCGTGCGGACGCGGCCGGGATCGGCAACTCCCGCTACAACACGCCCAGCGACGTCATCGCCCACCCTCATCTGCGGGCCCGCGACCGGTGGCGCGAGATCGACACACCGTCGGGCCCGGTCCCGGCCCTGCTACCGCCCCCGGTCATCGCCGGGTACGACCCGCCGATGGGCGCGATTCCCGCTCTCGGCCAGCACACGGACGCCGTACTCGCCGAACTCGGGCTGACGGACGAGGAGATCGCCGTTCTCCGGGCGCAGGGAGCTGTGCGATGACCGCACACCCGGTCCTCCTCACGACCGACACCGAGGGCGTTCGGACGCTCACCCTGAACCGGCCCCACCGCAAGAACGCGATCGACGCCGAGCTGTGGGACGCCCTGAGAACAGCGCTCTCCGCGGCGGGCAGCGATCGTACGGTGCGGGCACTGGTCCTGACCGGTGCCGACGGCGCGTTCTGCTCCGGGGCCGACATCCGCAACGGCGTCAGCAGCGAGCACCCCCTGTACCGGATGCGGACCCTGAGCGAGGTCACGCTGCTGCTGCACGAGCTGCCGATCCCCACCATCGCCAAGGTCAACGGCGCAGCGTTCGGGGCGGGTTGGAACCTCGCTCTGGGCTGCGACTTCGTCGTGGCGACTCCGGAGAGCACGTTCTCGCAGATCTTCGCGCGCCGCGCCCTGTCCCTGGACTGCGGCGGCTCGTGGCTGCTGCCGAAGCTGGTGGGGTTGCAGCAGGCGAAGCGGCTCGTGCTGCTGGCCGAGTCGATCGACGCCGAGGAGGCCCGCGCCCTGAACCTGGTGACGTGGGTCGTGGGCGCCGACGAGATCGACGTTTTCGTGGACGACCTCGCCGCCCGGCTGGTGGCCGGAGCGCCGGTCGCGCTCGCGCAGAACAAGGCGCTCCTCAACGAGAACGCCGATCGCACCCTGCGCGAGGCCCTTGCCGGTGAGGCGCGGGCGCAGGCCATGAGCTTCGCCACGGCAGACGTCCCGGAGGCGTATGCAGCCTTCGTGGAGAAGCGCCCGCCTCGCTACACGGGGCGCTGGGCGGTGCCGGGAACAGCGGTGCCAGGAACGGCCGCGCCGACAGCTACGGAGGACATGTGATGCGTGAGGCAGTGGTGGTGGAAGCGGTCCGCACCGCCGTCGGCAGACGGAACGGCGGACTGGCCGGTGTGCACGCGGCCGACCTCTCCGCCGTCGTCCTTCAGGCCCTTGTCGACCGTACGGGTCTGGACCCCGAGGTCGTCGACGACGTGGTGTGGGGCTGCGTCGGCCAGTTGGGTGACCAGTCGAGCAACATCGGCCGCTACGCGGTGCTGGCCGCGGGCTGGCCCGAAAGCATCCCGGGGACCACAGTGAACCGAGCCTGCGGATCGAGCCAGCAGGCGCTGGACTTCGCCGCCCAGGCGGTCATGTCGGGTCAGCAGGACGTCGTGGTGGCGGGCGGGGTGGAGGTGATGAGCCGCGTACCGCTCGGCGCCTCGCGGGCCGGTGGGATGCCGTACGGCCCCCAAGTCCTCGCCCGTTACGAGGGGTTCTCCTTCAATCAGGGTGTCTCGGCCGAGAAGATCGCGCAGAAGTGGGGACTGGGCCGGGGTGTCCTCGACGAGTTCGCCGCGCTGTCGCACGAGCGGGCGGCGGCCGCGCAGGACGGCGGGGCGTTCGACGCGCAGATCGTGCCGGTGACCGACGGCGCGGGCCCGGTGACCGCCGACGAGGGCATCCGGCGCGGTACCAGCGTCGACACTCTCGCGAGGCTGAAACCGTCCTTCCAGGAGGACGGGGTGATCCACGCGGGCAACTCCTCCCAGATCTCCGACGGAGCCGCCGCCCTGCTGGTCACCACCCCTGAAAAGGCACGGGAGTTGGGGCTGACGCCGATCGTCCGCTACCGCGCGGGCGTGGTCACCGGCTCCGATCCCGTCCTCATGCTGACCGGACCGATCCCGGCGACCGAGAAGGTGCTGCGCAAGACCGGCATCGGCCTGTCGGAGGTGGGCGTCTTCGAGGTCAACGAGGCCTTCGCACCGATCCCGCTGGCCTGGCTGGCCGAGACCGGCGCGGACCCGGCGCTGCTCAACCCGCTCGGCGGCGCCATCGCGCTCGGGCACCCGCTCGGCGCGTCGGGTGCCGTCCTGATGACCCGCATGATCCACCACATGCGGGACCACGGGATCCGCTACGGCCTGCAGACCATGTGCGAGGGCGGCGGCACCGCCAACGCCACCGTCGTCGAACTCGCTTCCTGACAGGGGATGTTGTGCGCCGAGACGTCTTCACCGACGACCACGAGGCGTTCCGCCGGCTCGCGCGGGACTTCATCGCCAAGGAGGTGGTCCCCCACTACGCCGAGTGGGAGGAGGCCGGCCGACTCCCTCGCGCGCTCTTCGAACAGCTGGGTGCGCTGGGCCTGTTGGGCACGGCCGTCCCCGAGGAGTACGGCGGAGCGGGCCTCGCGGACTACCGCTACAACGTCGTCCTCCAGGAGGAATCGGCCCGTGCCCTGGTGACGTTGGGGACCGTGCGCACCCAACTCGACGTCGTACTGCCGTACTTCCTCACCTACGCCGACCGGGATCAGCGCGGGCGCTGGTTCCCCGGCCTCGCCTCCGGGCAGTTGCTCACCGCCATCGCGATGACCGAGCCGGGCACGGGGTCCGATCTCGCCGGTATCCGTACGACAGCCGTGCGCGACGGGGACTCGTACGTCCTCGACGGCGCGAAGACGTTCATCACCGGTGGGCTCCTCGCCGACCTCGTCATCGTCGTGGCGCGTACGTCGACCGACCCGGACAATCGCCGCGCCGGGCTCACCCTGCTGGTCGTCGAGGACGGCATGGCCGGGTTCACGCGCGGCCGGGTGCTGCACAAGATGGGCATCAAGGTGCAGGACACAGTGGAGTTGGCGTTCGACGACGTACGGGTCCCGGTCGCCAACCGGCTCGGCGAGGAGGGCGCCGCGTTCGGCTATCTGGGCAACAACCTGCCGCAGGAGCGGATGACGGTGGCGATCGGGTCGGTCGCCCAGGCACGGGCGGCTCTCGACACGACGATCTCCTACGTCAAGGAACGCAAGGCGTTCGGAAAGACGGTCGCCTCCTTCCAGAACACGAAGTTCGAACTTGCCGCCGTGGCCGCCGAGATCGAGGCTGCGCAGGCGATGCTGGACCGCGCGGTGCTCGAACTCGTCGCCGGCGAACTGAGCGGACCCGACGCCGCAAAGGTCAAGTTGTTCTGCACCGAGATGCAGGCCCGTGCGGTCGATCGCTGCCTGCAACTGTTCGGCGGCTACGGCTACATGCTGGAATACCCCATCGCCCGGCTCTACGCGGACGCACGCATCACCCGCATCTACGCCGGGACCAGCGAGGTCATGAAGGTCATCATCGCCAAGTCCCTCGGATTGTGAGGCGGTTACGGTGCCGGACTTCTCCAGCAGACCAGGTGTCGCGTTCGTCGCGGGTGGCTCGGGCGGGATCGGGGCGGCGATCGTCCGTCTTCTCGCCGAGCGGGGCAGCGACATCGTGTTCACCTACCGGGCCAACCAGGAGACGGCGGACGCGGTGGCCGCCGAGGTCACGAAGCTGGGCCGTCAAGTCCGGTCGCTGCGGGTGGACTTGACCGACGAGTCCGCCACCGCCGAGGCCGTCTCCGAGGTGGGCGGCGGCATCCACACCCTCGTGTACGCGGCGGGCCCGCACGTACCGATGCGCCACCTGAGCAAGGTGACGCCCGGCGAGTACCGCGCCCAACTCGAAGGCGACGCCGTGGCGTTCTTCAACCTGGTGCA
Source organism: Streptomyces sp. NBC_01261 (assembly GCF_036226385.1). NCBI lineage: Bacteria > Bacillati > Actinomycetota > Actinomycetes > Kitasatosporales > Streptomycetaceae > Streptomyces > Streptomyces sp. NBC_01261. Next base: position 10,563,255 of record NZ_CP108463.1, on the reverse strand, counting down.
TCCCGCGCTGCCGTTGCTGCGCGAGAGCCGGGGCAACATCGTCGCCGTCACGACCGTCGCCACCCGCCGCTTCCCGGTACGGGACGGGCTGTCGTCGGGCGCGAAGGGCGCGGTCGAGGCGGTCGCGCGAGCACTGGCCGCCGAGGAGGGCCGCTACGGCGTCCGCGTGAACTGCGTGGCCCCCGGCATGCTCAACGACGGTATCGCCGGCCGTCTGATCAGCTCCGGCGAACTGGACGAGGCCGCCCTCGCCGTCACCCGGCGCAACATCCCCATGCGCCGCTTCGGCGAGGCGACCGACATCGCGGAGGCGGTCGCGTTCCTCGCCTCGGACCGGGCCGGGTTCATCACCGGGCAGGCGTTGGGAGTTGACGGCGGGTACAGCGTGTAGGTCAGAGGGCGCCGATGCGCCGGCCGGCCACATAGGTGGCACGGACCAGTTCCCCGGACAGCGTACGGAGGGCCTCGCGCAGCGGTACGTGGAGCAGGCACAGGTCGGCGACCGCGCCGACCGTCAACCGGCGTGGCCGCGCCGGGTGTCGGGGCTCACCGGTGAACAGCCGCAGAGCGGCGCGGGGTTGGAGTCGTTCCGCGTCGTCCCGCCCGGTCGCCGCCCGCATGACCGCCCAGGGGTCCGCGGTGCCGTACGGCGCGTCGGTGCCGGCGGCGAGCGGGACGCCCGCCTCGATGAGGGTCCGGCAGCGGTAGAGGTGCGGGCGGTCGTCGGGGTCCACGTCGGTGGCGTACGCGGTGCCCCGCTCGACCGGGAAGTGGGGCTGGGTCACGACCGTCACGCCGAGCCGTCGTAGCCACGGAATCGTCTCGGCCGGGATCACCGACCCGTGCTCGATCCGGTCGCCGTCGGCCGGTCCCACCTCGTCCAGGGCGAGTAGCGTCACCAGCAACTGCACCCGGGTCACACAGTGCACGGCGACCGGTCGGGGTCTGATCTCCCCTATGGTGCGGGCGAGTTGGGCGGGCGTGGGGAGTGTCGGATCGTCGAGCATCAGCTTCACGGGCTCCTCGACACCCATCACCAGGAGCCGTTGCGGAAGGACCGCCAGCATCTGGGTGAGCCCGCTCGCGGGGTGCGGGTCGGCGTTGGTGAACCCCGTGACACCGAGCGCCGCTGCCCGCCGCCCAACACCCTGCAGATCCAACCGCGTTGGCGGCACAAGCCCACGCAGCCGCTCGTCCTCGCGCCAGAACCGGCCGTCGCCGTCAAGCCCGACCGCCCGGAGCGCGGCACTGTTCCACACCCACAGCGCGCCGGTCCGATGCTGCACCCGCACCGGCCGGTCCGGCGCGAGCGCGTCCAGCACCCACCGGTCCAACTCCCCCGCGACACTCTCGTGATAGCCGACCGCCCGCACCCACTCCTCCGGCGGCCCACCAACCAAGGCCGCCGCAAACGCCGTTCGGCCTCGCACATCCGTCGGCCCGACGCGCACGGAGGCGGCGTCGGCGGCCAGCGCCGCGAGGTGTACGTGGTGATCGTGCAAGCCAGGCAGCAGCGCACCGCCCTGACCGTCCAGGTCACCCGGCCCGGACAGCCCGGACCCGATCTCGGCGATCCGCCCGCCGTTGATCCGTACGTCCACCGCCTCCGCGTGGCCCTCGACCTCAACGTTCCCTATCAGCACGGCGGTTGGACCCGGGTCCGCGCGTCCGCGAGTGTCGCGGCGCAGGCCGCCATGGAGACACAGAGGAGCTCTCCGCCTCCCTCGGCGAGTGAACGGGCCGCGGCCTGAGCGGCGAACACGCCGGTGACGGGATCGGCGAGCGCGTCGCCGAGGAAGACGGGGTCGCCGTTCGGGTCGTAGCCCGTCAGTCCGCCGGCGACGGAAGCGTCGTCTCCGAAAGCGATACGGTCGTTCTCGCGTCCGTATCCGGTGATGCCCACCCACACCCGGCCGGGGCGGGCGGCGAGGAACTCCTCGGCGCGGAGACCGAGTCGGCGCAGCGCGCGCGGCCGTGACGCCTCGATGACGACGTCGGCCTCGGCGACGATCTCGTCCAGCGCGCCGGGGGCGAAATCCACGACCAGGTTGTCGTGTCCGTCGTGCAGCCAGCGATAGAAGGCGGGCGTCCCGAAGCGCGCACCGTCGGGACGCGTCGCGCTCTCCACCTTCAGGACCCGGGCACCCGCCAGCCCCAGCAGCCGCGCGCACAACGGCCCCGCCCAGAGCGCGGAGAAGTCGACGATCCGTATCTCCGTCATCGCGCGGGTACACCGTTCCCCGAACCGCTCGGCGTGAACCGCGGGCCGTACGCCTTGGGCCGATCCTGGTACCGCAGCGGCGATACCGAGCAGCCGCGCACCCTCTACGGCCTCGGCCGCCTTGCACCCTCGTACCGCGGCCCGCAGACCCTCGGGCTCATCCGGTGAGCCGAGAAGCGCCAGCAGTGCGGGTACGGCGGCCAGGTCGTCGGGGCGGGCCAGGTTCACGGCGGCCCAGCCGTCGGTGGCTTGGAGGAGGTGACAGGAGCCGTTGGCGGATGTCCTGCCCGGACGTTCCAGGCCGGCCAGTTGGGCCCGTAGGAACAGGGCGGTCGGCAGGTCGACCGGCACGCCCGTCAGGTCCGTGAACGAGCGGGCGACATCGGCGAGGGGGTCCAGGAACGGCTCGACGGAGTCCATCCAGTCGCGGAGAACGTGATTCTCCATGAGTCGAACCCCCTTCTCTCCCGAGGTGATCTCAAATTACACTCCGGTCCACGCCTGGAGGGAGATCACTGTGGAGTCGCCCTTCGTGATCGTCGACCTGGACCACGCCCCCGAGGACCTCGCCCTGGCGCAGGAAACGGAACCGCGCGACCGGGACCGCGTGCTGATCGGCCTGGCTGCGGACCCCAGGGAGACGGTCGAGGGCTTCGACATCCTGCTCACCGGGGTTCCCGATCCGCCCAAGCCGTGGGTGGGGTGCGCGGATCCGCATGCCACGGCCCGGCAACTGAGTGACCTCGTCGAGAGCCGACCCGCCGCGTCCGTCGCACTTGTACAGGTGCTGCGGATGGGCGACGGGCTCTCGATCCCGGACAGGCTGGTTCTCGAATCCCTCGCGTACTCGACGCTTCAGGGCGGAGCGGACTTCCGCTCCTGGCTGGCCGCCGCGCCCCGGCGTACCCACCGCCCTGCCGAGACTCCCGTACGGCTCGGCCGTGACGGTCCCCGGCTGTCCATCACGCTCGACCGGCCCTGGGTGCGCAACGCGTTCGACGCGGCGACGCGGGACGCGCTCTGCGAGGCGCTCCAGGTGGCCCTCGCCGATCCGTCGATCGGCCGGGTCGATCTGTGCGGCAATGGCCCGGCCTTCTGCAGCGGCGGCGATCTCGCCGAGTTCGGTACGTCGCGCGATCCGGCGCGGGCTCATCTGGTGCGGGTGCACCGCAGTCCGGGCGCGCTGTTGCACCGTTGCGCTCGCCGGGTGACCGCGTATCTGCACGGTGCGTGTGTCGGCGCGGGGATCGAGCTCGCGGCGTTCGCTGGGCGGGTGGTCGCCGCGTCGGACACGGTGATCCGGTTGCCCGAGATCGGGATGGGGCTCATTCCGGGCGCGGGCGGTACGGCGAGTATCCCGGTCCGGGTCGGCCGGGAGCGGACGGCGTATCTCGCCCTGTCCGGGCTGGAGTTGAGCGTGGAGGAAGCGCTGCGCTGGGGGCTCGTCGACGAGATCAGCGACCTGGACGACGCGGCTGCGGACTCTCGGCGGGCTTTCCAGCACTGAGGCACCGCGCGCTTCGCACCGGTGTCCCCGAGACCGTCCCGCGGCCTCGGGGACACCGGAGTTCGGTCACTTCCCCCTCCATACCGGGCTACGGCGTTCGGCGAAGGCCCGTGCCCCCTCCACCGCGTCGGCGCTCCTGAACACCGAGTCGACCTCTGCCGGTTCGGCCCAACGGCGTTCTCGCATCAGCTTCTTGGTCATCGCGACGCCGAGAGGGCCGTTCTCGGCGATGCGTCCGGCCAGCGTCAGTGCCGTCTCTCGCACCTCTCCGGCCGGGACGGCGCGGTTGACCAGGCCGAACTGCTTGGCGTCCACCGCGGTGACGAGCTCACCGGTCAGCCCCATCTCCAGGGCGACGGCCAGCGGTACCCGGTCTGCGAGGGTCGTACCGCCACCGGCCGCGAAAAGCCCCCGCTTCACCTCCGCGATCCCCAGCTTGGCGTCCTCCGCGGCGACCACCAGGTCGCAGGCCAGGGCGAGTTCGAAGCCACCGGCGAGTGCCGAGCCGTTGAGGGCGGCGATCACCGGTGTGGTGATGCCCTCGCGGAAGAACCACACCAGGCCGTCGAACTTGCCGCCGCCCTTCGCGAACGCCTTGAGGTCCATGCCGGCACAGAAGACCGGTCCGGCGCCCGTGAGAACGACCGCCCGGACCGCCGGGTCGGTGTCCGCCTCCCGGAGCACGATTGACAGTTCGTCAATCAGCTCCGGGTTGAGGGCGTTTCGGGACTCCGGACGGTTCATGGTCGCCACCAAGACGGCACCTACCCGTTCCGTCAGGACCAGGTCGCTCATCGGGCAGCCGCCGCCACGGCCGCCCGGGCCTTGGAGCGGAACGCCTCCAACTTCTCGGCCGGTTCGATGAGTTGGTGGCTGCGGGAGCGGGTGCTGACGTCGTGGCCCTCGGCCGCCTTGCGCAGTGCGCCCACGGTGGCCTGTTCGCGCGGGATGTGTGTGAAGGGGTCGAAGGAATACCAGCGCATCGCGTTCTCGTAGGTGATCTTCCGGGCCTCGTCGTCGGGAACGTCGCAGCTCGACAGCACGTCGTGCAGCTGCTCGGGGGCGTCGGGCCACAGGGAGTCGCTGTGCGGGTAGTCGCCCTCCCAGCAGATGTTGTCGATGCCGATGTCGTGGCGCAGCCGTACGCCCAGCTTGTCGGTGATGAAGCAGGTCAGGAAGTGCTCCCGGAAGACCTCGGAGGGCAGCTTGCCGCCGAAGTCCTGGAGGGTCCAGGTGGAGTGCATCTCGAAGGTGCGGTCGAGGCGCTCCAGGAAGTACGGGATCCAGCCCGTTCCGCCTTCCGAGAGGGCGATTTTCAAATTCGGGAACTGCTTGATCGGGGGCGACCAGAGCAGGTCCGCCGCAGCCGAGACGATGTTCATCGGCTGGAGCGTGATCATCACGTCGGGCGGCGAGTCGGCGGCCGGGACGGCGAGCCTGCCGGAGGAGCCGATGTGCACCGACATGACGGTGTCCGTGTCGGACAGCGCGCGCCACAGCGGGTTCCAGTACGGATCGTGGAAGCTCGGGTAGCCGAGGACGGCGGGGTTCTCGGTGAAGGTGAGCGAGTGGACGCCCTTCTCGGCGACCCGGCGGACCTCGGCCGCGCACAGCTCCGCGTCCCAGATGGCGGGCAGCGCCATCGGGATGAAGCGTCCCGGGTACGCGGCGCACCACTCGTCGATGTGCCAGTCGTTGTACGCCCGCACGAGCGCGAGGGAGAAGTCCACGTCCTTGGTGGCGAACAGGCGGGCCGAGAAGCCGGGGAAGGACGGGAAGTTCATCTGGGCGAGGATGCCGCCCGCGTTCATGTCCTTGATCCGCTCGTGCACGTCGTAACAGCCGGGGCGGATCTCGTCGAGGCCCTGCGGTTCGACGCCGTACTCCTCCTTGGGCCGACCGGCCACCGCGTTGAGCGCCGAGTTGGTGATGGTCGCGCCGCCGAACTGCCACACGTCGGTGCCGTCGTCCCGGTGCACCAGCTGGGGCGCCTCTTTTTTGTAGCGCTCGGGGAGGTGGTTCACGAACATGTCGGGGGGTTCGATGATGTGGTCGTCGACGCTGATGAGGATGAGGTCGTCGCGGTCCATGACGGCTCCTTACAGGGGTGGGTCGGTCAGTCGGAGGCGGGCAGCGGCTTGGCCGCCTTCAGGGCCATGGGGGCGCCGTCGCAGGTGAGTTCGCCCGCGCCCGAGGCGGTGCAGAGGAGTTCGAGCGTCCCGGTGGGGTCGACGTACCGCTTGCCGATGAGGGTGGTGGTGCCGACCGGTCCGGGTTTCGCCGGGGGCACGTCGGCCGCGGCAACCAACGGGCTTCCACCGCAGGCCAGTTGGGGCTGTGGTTGGGCCGCGCCGGGTGCGCGGATGACGACCACGCGGGTGCCGCAGACGGTGCTGGCGAGTTGGTCACCGGGGCGCAGCGTCGGTGCCGGTGGGGTCATGGCGGAGTTCCCTTTCGAGCAGTCGGTCCGCGAGGAGTTCCACGTCGTAGGACTGACGGGCCATCCAGTACCGCAGGAAGCCGGTGAGCGAGTACCGCAGGAAGAGCGCGGAACCGACGACGCTCCCGGCGACCGCGGCCAGGCCGAGGGTGAGAGCATCGTTCTGCACCAGCGGGTCGCTGGTGTCGTGCGAGATGAAGTAGGCGCACACGCCGAGGACGACGCCGATCGTCATCAGGGCGGCGCCCGCGCGCAGCCAGAGAACGGCCCTTCCGGCCGCCGGGTCGGGGATTTTCAGGACCGTGAGTTCGCGGACGAAGCGGTCCGCTCGCGTCTCGGTGGACGTCATGTGGAACTCCCCAGGTAGAGAGCGGACAGTTCGGCACGCAACCCGCCGTCGGGGTGGCCCTGCCGTTCGACCCGGCCGCGTACGAGGACGGCGGCGTGGTCGCAGATGTCGAGGACCGCGGCGGCGAACTGCTCGACGACGAGCACGGCGACGCCCTGCCGGGCGATCTCGCCGACCTGTTCGTAGAGCCGGCCGACGACCAACGGGGCGAGCCCCATGGAGAGTTCGTCGAGCAGCAGGACGGCGGGGTCGGTGGCGAGGCCGCGGGCGAGGGCGAGCATCTGCTGTTCGCCGCCGGAGAGGGTGCCCGCCGCCTGTCCGGCGCACCGGGCGAGGACGGGGAAGCGGGCGAACGCGATCTCCTCGATCTCCTCCCGGCTGCGGCCGGTGAAGGTCATCATGAGGAGGTTGTCGCGGACGGACAGGTTCGGGAAGACGCCTCGCCCTTCGGGGATGAGGCAGACTCCGGCGCGGGCCAGGTCGCGGGGGTCGGCGCCGGTCATGTCCCGTCCTCCGAGGACGAGTTGGCCCGACTCGACGGGGTGGACTCCGGCGGCGACGCGCAGGGTGGTGGTCTTTCCGGCGCCGTTCGGGCCGAGCAGCGCCACCACCTGTCCGGCGGCGACGTCGAGGTCGACGCCGTGCAGGACGGTGATGCGTTCGTGGGCGGCGCGGATGCCGCGCAGTTCGAGAAGTGCGCTCACGCGTCCCCCAGGTAGGCGGCGAGAACCGTTTCGTCGCCGCGGATCACCTCGGGCGGGCCGACGGCGATGATCTTGCCGAGGTCGAGGACGTACACCTCGTCGCAGACGGCCATCACGAGGCTCATGTCGTGCTCGACGAGGACGACGGCGGTTCCGTCGTCGGTGAGGGCGCGCAGGAGTTCCGCGAAGCGTTCGGTCTCCTCCGCGTCCTGTCCGGCGGCGGGTTCGTCGAGAAGAAGCACCTTCGGCCGGATCGCGAGCGCCCTTCCCACCTCGACGAGACGGCCGACTCCGGTGGGGAGGGCGTCGGGTGAGGTGTCGGCGAGGTCGGTGAGACCGAGGCGGTGCAGGATCTCGGTGACGACCTGGTCGGCGCGGCGGCGTTCGGGGCCGAGTTCGGCGGCGACGAGGAGGTTGTCGCGCACGCTGAGCCGGCCGAACAGTTCCAGGCGCTGGAAGGTGCGGGCGAGTCCGTGCCGGGCGCGGGCGGAGGGTCGGGCCCGGGTGACGTCCCGGCCGTCCAGCCGGACCTGTCCCGAGGAGGGCCTGCGCAGTCCGGAGGCGACGTCGAACAGGGTACTTTTCCCTGCCCCGTTGGGTCCGATGAGTCCGGTGACCCGGCCCGCCTCGGCGGTCAGGGCGACCCCGTCGAGAGCGCGGTTCCCGCCGAAGGAGACGGTCACTCCACTAACCTGCAGCGACGCCACGGGCCAGCACCTCCTTGTCCTCGGGGCGCCAGTCACGCCGTAGGCCCCACCACTCGACGGGGATCTCCGGTTCGGCCGGAGCGGTCTGGCGGGCGCTCGCCCAGGCGCGGAGGGCGACGGCGAGGACGAGTGAACCGCCGTAGTACGTCCAGTCGTTGATGACGTCGGTGAAGCGCAGGGCCCAGGCCAGGGCGAGGGCGCAGAGCAGGGTGGGCAGGGCGATGCGGTCGCGGCCGAGGGGCTCCCACTGGCGGCGGAGGCGGGGGACGATGCCGTCGGGGTTGTGGCCGAGTCCGACGCCGGCGAGGCCGGGGAGCAGGGCGACCAGGTTCGCGGTGCCGGGGACGACGGCGATCAGGGCGTTCGTCGGTCCGACGAAGGCGGTGCCGGCGAAGAGCCCGTTACCGACCGCGCCGAGTCCGCCGACTACGGCGACGAGGAAGATCGGCAGTCCTGCGATGAGGCTGAACTGGTCGGCGGTGACGGTGCGTTGTTGCATTCCGTACAGCGCCCCGCCGAGTCCGGCGATGCCGGAGGCGAGGGCGAACACGGCGACTTTCGCGACCAGCAGGTTGCCGCCGAGGGTGGCGTACGCGGCCTCGCTGTCGCGCAGGGCGATGAGGCGTCGGCCGAAGCGGCTGCGGCGCAGGGCCGCCACGCCGATCGAGGCGAGCGCGAGACAGACGGCGGCGAACACCATCAACTCCCGTCCGCTGTCGAGCCGGAGGCCGAACAGGTCGGGTCCGGTGGCGTCGACCGAGCCCTGGTCGAACAGGGCGATCCGCAGGCCGAGGAGGTGGAAGGCCGGCAGGGTGAAGATCCACCGGTCGAGGATCACGGCGAACGCGGCGGTGCCCAGGGCGAGATACACGCCGGAGAGCCGCAGCGCGGGCAGTGCGACCAGTGCTCCGGCCACCGCCGAGATGAGGATCGTGGCGCCGAGCGCCCACAGTTCGCCGTGCGCGCCGAGGTGTGCCCAGACGACCGCGCCGATGCCGGCCATGCTCAGCTGGCAGAGGGAGACCTGTCCGGCGTACCCGGCGAGCGGGACGTACGAGAGCGCCACCACGCCGAGCGAGAAGATCGCTCCGTAGGTGATCAGGTCGGCTTCTCCGAGGAGAGAGGCCAGTACCGCGCCGAAGGCGACGACGACCGCCGCGAACACGAGGGTGCCGCGCGCGCTCGGCACCGGGACGCGGGCCAGCCGCCGTTCGCGACCGCGCAGGCGTCGGTGCGGGAAGACCAGCAGGGCCAGGAGGAGCAGCAGGGCGGGGGCGGCGAGCCGTAGTCCGGGGAGGTACTCGTTCTGCGGGAGATAGCCGGTCAGGTAGCTCTCCATGCAGCCGACGACGACGGCGCCGAGGAAGGTGAGCGGCAGGCTGCGCAGCCTGCCGAAGACGGCCGCGGTGTAGGCGCTGACGATCAGCAGGGAGAGCTGGGCGGCGTCGAGGGTGACGGTCGGGGCAATCAGAATGCCGCCGATCGCGGCGAGTTGGGTGCCGAGGATCCAGGAGACCCGGCCCGCCCGGACCGGGTCGGCGCCGGTGAGACCGACGAGTGCCCGGTCGTCGACGGCCGCGCGCATCTCGGCTCCGGCGCGGGTGCGGTAGAGCAGGATGCGCAGGCCGACCGCGACGGCGACGGCCACCGCCATGGTGATGGCCTGGTGCCACGTGATGACGGCCGGGCCGAGGTGGATGGGCCTGCGGGCGGCGAAGAACATCGGCAGGGGCCGCGCCACGTTCGGGTCCCAGATCCAGCGCGCTGCCGCGATGAGACCGCTGAGCAGCGCGACCGTCATCACCAGCCGTTCGGCTTCGCCGAGCGCTTGGACCGGTCGCAGGACGAACCGCTCCACGAGCAGCCCGAAGCCCGGGGCGAGCACGAGCAGCACCACGACCAGGGCGACCGGAACGGGCCAGCCCCAGCCGACGGTCAGCTGCCAGTACATGAACGCGGACAGCATGCCGGCCGCGCCGTGCGCGAAGTTGAACACGCCGGTGGTGGTGTAGGTGAGCACGAGCCCACTGCCGATGACGGCATAGATCGCGGCCGTGCTCAGGCCGACGATCCCGAAGGTGAGGAACTGGTCCATCGCGTCGGATCTCCCCTCTCCATCGCTGGAAACTAGCTTCTCATCTACGGAGAATCAACCATTCAGACAGAGACTGTTGACGTCACCTCACCGACCATGGAAATCTGCCACTCATCTGAGAGAATGCCATTCTCACTCATGGCGAAGGGTGGAAAGTCCTTGTCCTCCTTGCCCGTTCCGGCTCCTCCCTCTGGTCCGACCGACGACCTGATGGAGATCCAGCAGCTCCTCGCCCGCTACGCGGTGTGCATCACCCGCGGTGACCTGGAAGGGGTGCTGGGGGTCTTCACGTCCGACGGCACGTACAGCGCCTTCGGGGACTCCTACGGCCTCGACGAGTTCCCGGCGCTCGTGGCCGCCGCGCCCAAGGGGCTGTTCCTCACGGGGACGCCGGCCGTCGACCTGTCCGGCGACACGGCGACCGGCACCCAGCCGCTCTGCTTCGTCGACCACGCCACGCACGACCTGCGGATCGGCTACTACAACGACACCTACGTCCGCACGGACGACGGCTGGCGGCTGCGCACGCGGGCGATGACGTTCATCCGCCGCAGCGGAGCGCACGACTCGGGACGCCCGCACGCCTATCAGCGCCCGGGTACATGAACGTCGCCTCGGCGCCCGGGAACGTGAACGCCGCCGACTTCCGCTCCGGCCTGCGTGCCTGGCTGGACGAGCACGACCTGTCCCCCGGCCCCGACCACTCCCTGGACGCCCAGGTCGCTCAACTGGCCCGGGTCCGCCGGGCGTTGTACGACGCGGACTGGATGCGGTACGGCTGGCCCGCCGAGGTGAGGGGGCTCGGCGGGCCCGCGGTGCTGAGGGCGGTGCTCGGCGAGGAGGTCGCCACAAGGGAGTTGGCCGAGCCGGGGATCTACTCGATGATCGAGGTCCTCGTCCCGACGATGATCTCCTACGCCCCTCCCGCGCTGGCCGCCGAGATGGTCCCGCGGCTGCTGAGCGGGCGTGAGCAGTGGTGCCAGGGCTTCTCCGAACCAGGTTCCGGCAGCGACCTCGCCTCCCTCACCACGCGGGCGGTTCCGCGCGGCGACCACTGGGAGATCAGCGGTCAGAAGGTGTGGACGAGCCTGGCCCAATTCGCCGCCCGCTGCGTCCTGTTGACCCGCACCGCGCCGGGACACGACGGGATCACCGCGTTCTTCGTCGACATGGACACCCCCGGCATCACGGTCCGGCCGCTGCGCACGATGCACGGCGTGGACGAGTTCGCCGAGGTGTTCTTCGACGATGTGATGGTGCCCGCCGACCGGATGCTCGGCCGTCCCGGCGACGGCTGGCGCCTGGCGATGGACCTGCTCCCGCACGAGCGCTCCACCTGCTTCTGGCACCGGATCGCCCATCTCTACACGCGACTTGACCGCCTGCTGGCCGAGACGGACGTCCCCGACGACGCCGAACTCGGTGCCGCCTACCTGGCGTTGCACACCGTCCGCTGCCGCTCCCACGCCACCCAGCGCCGCCTGGCCGCCGGTGAACGCCTGGGTGCGGAGACGTCGGTCGACAAGGTCCTGCTGGCCACGGCCGAGCAACAGCTCTTCGAGACCGTGCGCGATCTGCTGCCCGGCGTACTGGAGTTGACGGACACGCCATGGCGCTCGGAGTACCTGTACGCGAAGGCGGCGACGATCTACGGCGGTACGGCCGAGATCCAGCGGAACATCATCGCGCGCCGACTGCTCGACCTCGGGAGGGAGTAGCCGTGGACGCCGCCGAAGAGCATCTGCTCGCCGAGACACTCCGCAAGACGATGACGGCAGCCTCGGGACAGGCGTTGGACACCGCCCTGACCGACCTCGGCTGGGCCGACCTCCTCGTGGAGCTACCGGACATCGCCGTCCCGCTCACCTTCCGCCTGCTGGGTGAGACGGGCTCACACGCGCCGCTCCTCAACGACGTGCTGCTCCGAGCGGCGGAGCGTCCGGTCGGCGGCACGCTGCCGCTGCCGTACACGGGTGGTTCGTGGGTCGTCTGGGAGCGCGAGGACGCTGCCGCCGGGATGGCCCTGGACGCCGAACTCCCCCTGCACACCGTGCCCGCTGGAGCTTCCGTCCCCCTCGCCGCCGGCCGGGTCGCGCTCGGCTGGTGGCTGCTCGGGACCGGGCGCGCCATGCTCGCGCTGGCCCGCCAACACGCCGTGGACCGCGTGCAGTTCGGCCGCCCGCTCGCCTCTTTCCAAGCCGTACGGCACCGGCTCGCCGAGACCCTCGTGGCACTGGACGGCGCCGAGGCGACCCTGGTGGCCGCCGACGACGACTTAGGCGCGCTGCTGGCCAAGGCGGCGGCCGGGAAGTCCGCGCTGACGGCGGCCCGGCACTGCCAGCAGGTTCTCGGTGGGATCGGTTTCACCGCTGAACACGATCTGCACCGGCACGTCCGCCGGGCCATGGTGCTGGACGGACTGCTCGGCAGCGCAAGGGAGTTGACGCGCGAGGCGGGGTCACTGCTGCGGGCCGGCGGGTCCGCGCCACGGCTCGTCCACCTGTGATCGACCGAGGAGTGCATCAGTGACCGATCTCTGGAGCGACCTGCTCTCCTGCCTGGACCTCGACGCCCAACCCCGTGAGGTGTTCGAGGGTGCCAACCAGCGACTCGGCTACCACCGCGTCTTCGGCGGGCAGTTACTCGCCCAGAGCGTCCGGGCCGCCCAACTGGCCTGCCCGGAGAAGGCAGTCAAGAGCCTCCACGTGCAGTTCGCGCGCGCGGGGCGGCCGCAGGAACCGGTGCGGTACGAGGTGACGCGTCATCATGAGGGCGGCTCCTTCGCCACGTTGACGGTGGTGGCGCGGCAGACGCAGGGCGTCGCGGCCGTGGCCGCCGTATCGCTGCACTCCCACGAGGACGGTCCCGACCAGCAGATGGCGTTCCCGATGCCCCCGGTGCCGGGAGCCGAGCACGACGTTGATCTCTCCCTGCTTCCCTGGGACACCCGGGCCTCCGTCGACGTGGACTCGCCGAAGTCGGAGCCGCCCGAGTACGACCTCTGGATGCGCACACCGACCGTCGCCCCGGAGCTGGCCCCGGCGTTGACGGCGTACGCGAGCGATCTGAGTCTGATCGGTACGGCGCTTCGGCCGCTCGAAGGGGTCACCCAGCACGATTCGGGAACGGCGTTCTCCTCAGCCGTCACCGCGCACACGGTGTGGTTCCACCGCCCTTTCACCACGGACGACTGGCTTCTGTTGCGCCACCAGAGCCCGCTTCTCGCCCACGGCCGCTGCTACTGCCGGGGCGATGTGCTCACCGCGCAGGGGTCGCTGGTCGCCTCGTTCGCGCAGGAAGCGCTGCTGCGCTTCCGTGCGATCGCGTGACGGCCCGTCCCCCACACAGCGTTCAGCGCATCACCGTGCCGCCGTCGACGTTGATGACCTGGCCGTTGATCCAGGCTCCCTCGTCGGACATGAGGTGGGCCACCATGCCGGCGACGTCGTCGGCACGGCCGTGCCGGGTGCTGCGGGTGCGGGCGAGCAGCGCCTCCAACAGGTCGGGCTCGGCGCCTTCCTGGATGGCCTGCGTCAGGATCAGGCCCGGTGCGACGGCGTTGGCGCGGATGCCCTCCCGGCCCCAGCGGGAGGCGACGTGGCGGGCGAGGGCGTTGATGCCCGCCTTGGTCGCCGAGTAGGCGGGGCGCGCGGCCTCGCCGGTGAAGGCCGCGATGGACGAGGTGTAGACGATCGCGCCGCCGCCCCGGGCCAGGAGCTCGGGAACGGCGTACCGCGTGACGAGCATGTGGCCCCGCAGATTGACGGCGAACGTCCGGTCCCACACCGCGAGGTCCATGTCGACGACGTCGGTGTCCTGGGAGACCGCGCCCATGTCGCCCGCGTTGATGTGCACGGCGTCCAGCCCGCCGTACGTCCGCACGGTGGTCCGTACGAGTTCGGCGACCGAGGTCTCGTCGGCGATGTCGAAGCCCACAGCGACCGCCTGGCCACCGGCGTCACCGATGGCCGCGGCGGTCCGCCGGGCTCCGTCCAGGTCGAGGTCGCCGACGACGACCCGGGCGCCCTCGTCCGCGAGCCGCCGGGCGGAGGCGGCCCCCAGCCCGGTGGCCGCACCGGCGACGAGAACGACCTTCTCCTTCAAGCCCTCCACACTGTTCCCTTCATGTCGTCGACGCTCTCCACCACCGCAACCAACCAACCGACAGGTGACGGACTACGGCGCGAGTACCTCGATGACCGTGGCCGAGCCCATGCCGCCGCCCGCGCACATCGCGGCGACACCGATGCCGCCGCCGCGACGGCGCAGTTCGTGCACGAGCGTGACCAGCATCCGGGCGCCGGTCGCGGCGACCGGGTGGCCGAGGGAGCAGCCGCTGCCGTTGACGTTGACACGGTCGGGGTCGAGGCCGAGCAGTTTCACCGCGGCGACGGGCACGGCGGCGAAGGCCTCGTTGATCTCGAAGAGATCGACGTCGGAGGTCGAAAGTCCGGCGCGGGCAAGGGCTTTGGGAATCACCTTCACCGGGGTGAGGCCCGTCTCGGCGGGGTCGGCGCCGACCGAGGCCCACGAGCGGACGACGGCGAGGGCGGGCAGGCCCAGCCGGTCGCTGGCCACCACCAGGGCGGCGGCACCGTCGTTGGCGCCGCCCGCGTTGCCGGCCGTGATGGAGAAACCGTCTATCTCCGGGTGGAGCGGCTTGAGGGAGGCGAGCTTCTCCAGGCTGGTGGTGCGGCGGGGGTGTTCGTCGACGGAGAACAGTCCGTGCGGTGTGTCGATGGGCACCAACTCGGCGTCGAAACGGCCTTCGTCGATGGCGCGAATGGCGTTCCGGTGGGAGCGCATGGCCCATGCGTCCATGTCGGCGCGGCTGAGGCCCGCCCGCACGGCGGTGTTCCAGCCGACCGTGATCGACATGTCCAGGTTGGGGGCGTCAGGCCGGTCGGGGTGCGTGGGCGGGCTCCATGGTTCGACCCACTCCCCCTCGACGCGGAAACGCTGTTTCGGGGAGGTGGAAGCCGAGTTGACGCCGCCGGCGATGACGAGTTCGTCCATGCCCGCGCGGATGCTCGCCGCCGCGCTCTGCACGGCGGCGAGTCCGGCGGCGCAGTGGCGGTTGTGGGCGAGGCCCGGTACGGAGGTGAGGCCGACGGTCAGTGCCGCGTGCCGGGCCACGACCCCGCCGCCGTACAGACCCTCGCCGAGGATCACGTCGTCGATCGCGTCCGGGTCGAGGTCGTCCGTGGCGGCCGCGGCGGCGACGATGTGGTGGGCCAGGTCGAACGCGGTGGTGTCGCGCAGGGTGCCCTTGACGGCGGTGCCGACGGGGGTGCGCAGGGCGGACACGAGGACTGCTTCAGGCATGGGTGGTCTCCAACTCGGCCAGCAGGGTGCGGCGCAGCAGCTTTCCGGTCTCGGTCTTGGGGAGTTCGGCGCGGAACACGATCGCGTCGGGGGTCTTGGCGGAGCGCAGCCGGTCCTTGACCCATTGGCGGACCTCCGCCGGGTCGCCCTCGCCGACCACGACGGCCACGATCCGCTGTCCCCACTCGGGGTCGGGCACGCCGATCACCGCCGCCTCGACGATCCCGGGGTGGGCGACGAGAACGTCCTCTATCTCGGCGGGAGCGATGTTCTCACCGCCGCGAATGATGGTGTCGTCGGCGCGTCCCTCGATGAACAGATAGCCGTCGGCGTCCACTCGGCCCCGGTCCCGGGTCGGGAACCAACCCTCCGCGTCAAGGGCGCTGCGTCCGCCGTACTCGCCGGAGATCTGCTCCCCGCGCACGAACACCAGCCCGGTCTCCCCGGCACGGGCCGGTTTCCCGTCGTCGTCACGGATCTCGATCTCGACTCCGGGCAGGGCCCGTCCCACGGAACCGAGTCGGTCCCGCACTGCCGGGTCGGAGGCCGCCAGCGCCTCGCGGTGGTCGTCGGGCCCGAGGACCGCGACCGAGGAGGCCGTCTCCGTCAGGCCGTACGCGTTGACGAACCCCGTGCCCGGGAACACCCCCAACGCCCGTTCCACCACGGGCCGCGGGGTCCTCGCGCCGCCGTAGGCGAGGCTCCGGAGCGTGGGTGTGCCGGCGTCGTCGGCCGGGACCTCCGCGACGATGCGGGCCAGCATGGTGGGGACGACGAGTGCGTGGGTGACGTGTTCGCGGCGCGCGGTCTCCAGCCACTCGCCCGCGTCGAAAGCGGACAGGTAGACCAGGCGGCGGCCCGAGTAGAGGTTCGTGAGCAGGTTCATCAACCCGGCCACGTGGTACGGCGGTACGGCCACGAGTGCCGCGTCGTCTTCCTCGGCGGAGGCGAACTCCTGGGTGTTGAGGACGTAGGCCAGCAGGTGCCGGTGGCGCAGCAGTGCCGCCTTGGGCTCGGCGGTCGTGCCGCTCGTGTAGAGCACCACGGCTACGGCGTCCTGGTCCTGGGCCAACTCCGGTGCGTCGGCGCCCTCTTCGGCGCCGCCATCGGCTTTCAGCAGGCTGTCGAGGTCGGCGGGGCGCAGTACGAGGGCCCCGGGGTGGCGGGCCAGGAGGCGGGCCAACTGGTGTTCGCCGAGGCGGTAGTTGAGGGGGATGAACGGGATGCCCGCCAGGGCGGCGCCGAACAGGGCCACCGGGTAGGCGAGGTGACTGGGGCTCAGATAGAGCACGGCCGGACGGCCCCGGAAGCGGTGCGCGGCGGCGCGGGCGCGGAGGAGCAGGTTCGAGGCGGTCAGGGAGCGGCCGTTCGCCGTGACCACCGGTCGGTCGCCGCCCGAGGCCACCATCTCCAGAATCATGGATATATTCATGAGAATGCTATTCTCGTCTTACTAGAGCGCTGTTCGCAAGAGAGGAAATCCTTGATGCAGATCAGTGGGAGCTCCGCGGTGGTCGTCGGCGGGGCGGGCGGCCTGGGCGAGGCCACCGTCCGTCGGCTGCACGCGGCGGGAGCGAAGGTCGTCGTAGCCGATCTGGCCGACGAGAAGGGCAAGGCCCTGGAGCAGGAGTTGGGTGTGCGCTACGTGCGTACCGACGCCACCTCCGAGGACGACGTCCAAGCGGCCCTGGCCGAGGCGGAGTCGGCGGGACCGCTCCGCATCTCGGTGGACGCGCACGGCGGTCCGGCGAGCGGTGGCCGACTCGTCGGCAAGGACGGCTCACCCCTCGACCTCCCGGGCTTCCGCACGACGATCGACGTGTATCTCACCGGCGTGTTCAACGTGATGCGGCTGGCCGCTGCCGCGATCGCCCGCCAGGAGCCCACCGAGGGCGGCCGGGGCGTCATCGTCAGCACGGCCTCGATCGCCGCGTACGAGGGCCAGATCGGCCAACTCCCTTACGCCGCAGCGAAGGGCGGGGTCGTCAGCATGACCCTGGTCGCCGCCCGCGACCTCTCCCCGCTCGGCATCCGGGTCGTCACGATCGCGCCGGGCACCTTCAACACGCCGGCCTACGGCAAGGCGGGCGACCAGTTGGAGGCCTACTGGGGGCCGCAGATCCCGTACCCGAAGCGCATGGGACTGCCGGTCGAGTACGCCGGTCTCGTGCAGCACATCGTCGAGAACGACTATCTCAACGGCGAGGTCGTCCGTCTCGACGGCGCCCTCCGATTCCCGCCGAAGTAACCGGAATGAGTCACGTGACGGGCGTGAGCGGGCAGTTGAAGGGCAAGGTCGCGTTCGTCGCGGGCGCCAGCCGCGGCATCGGCCGTACGGTCGCGGTGGCGCTCTCGGAGGCAGGCGCCTCGGTCGCCGTGGCCGCGCGTTCCGAGCGGGAGGGCCGACTGCCCGGGACGATCCACTCGGTCGCGGACCGGATCAACGCGGCGGGCGGACGTGCGCTGCCGGTGCCCTGTGACGTGAGCGACGAGGCGTCGGTCGACGCGGCTGTCGCCGCCACGGTCGCGGAGTTCGGCGGGATCGACATTCTCATCGCCAATGCCGGGGTGCTGTGGCTGGGCCCGGTCGAGTCGACGCCGCTCAAGCGCTGGCAGTTGTCGCTGGACGTCAATCTGACCGGGGTGTTCCTGGTGACCCGGGCGGTGATTCCGCACGTACGGGCGCGTGGCGGTGGCTCGTTGGTGGCCGTGACGACCGGCGGGGTCGGCATGACGGACCGGGGTGCGAACGCGTACTGGGTGTCCAAGGCGGCGGTCGAGCGTCTCTACCTGGGCCTCGCCGCCGACCTGAAGAAGGACAACATCGCGGTCAACTGCCTTGCTCCGTCAAGGGTGGTGCTCACGGAGGGGTGGCAGGCGGGTGGCGGGGGCCGGGAGATCCCGCCGGAGATGGTGGAGCCGCCGGAGGCGATGGCGCGGGCCGCCGTGCTCCTCGCGGGCCAGGACGCGACCGGGCTCACGGGGACCGTGCAGCGCTCGGAATCCCTTGCCTGAAAGGCAGTTGGCCTGCGGGCGACGCGGGATGCGTATGAATGTTCGGCATCTTCGGGGGCACTCGGGAGACAACGGCGCAGCCACCGGGATCACCGGTGGCTCGCCGTCTATCCGTAGGGGTTATCAGATGCTTGCATTCGTGGCGGCCGCGCTCTTCTTCATCGCCTTCATCATCCGTGTCACGGAGACGTCGACGCAGATCGTCTTCAGCTCGACGAGCCTCATGCTGCTCGGGCTCGCCTTCCTCGCCGCGCACTCGGCCGGCGTGGGGTCGGGCTGGTCCGCCCGGCGCAGCAGCGGCCGTCGGCGCTGAGGGAACGGCGCGCTCCCTCGGCAGCGCGCCTCCTCCGACGTCCTCCGACCGGCCGCTGACCGGCCGCTGACCGGTCACCGCCCGGCGCGTTCTCGCACCGCCGCACAGACCCCACCGTCGACGAGAACGTCGATTCCGGAAACGAAAGCGGCCTCGTCCGACAGCAGGAACGCCACCGCGGCCGCGACGTCCTCGGCCCGGCCCACCCGCCCGAGCGGCGTCTGCTCCACCAGAGCGGCCATGGCGGGCTGGGCCGCGGCCTCCTGCTGCCCCTGAGGGGTGTCGATGACGCCCGGCGAGACGGAACACACCCGGGCGCCGTAGGGCCCGAGCCGCACCGCCTCCCGCCGTACGAACCGGTGTACCCCGTGCTTGGCCCACGCGTACGCGAGACCGGTGTTCTCCACAGCGGGCCCGAGGGCCTCGCGCAGCCGGTCGAGGAATTCGTCCCGGAGCGGATCGTCGAGGATCGCGGCTACGGCGGGATCGGCCTCCAGGTTGCCGAGGAGCGGGGCCATCGAGGCGAAGCACACCATTGCGGTCCCCTCGGTGGTGAGGGGGCGGAGTGCCTCGGCCAGGCGTGCGGTGCCGACGAGGTCGACCTCGAAGATGCGCCGCCAGTCGGCCATGGTGGGTGAGATCCCGGCGGCGTGCGAGACAGCCCTCAGGGAGCCCAACTCGGCGACACGGGCGGTGAGTCGGGACAGTCCGGCCCGGTCGGTGATGTCGAGGACGAAGGGTTCGACCTCGATCTCCTCGTGCGCGGCGGCCAGTTCCTTCGCCGCGGCGGTCACGGCCGGCTCGTCACGGTCCACCAGCAGCAGCGTGTCCACCAGTTCGGTGAGCCGCCGCGCGCAGGCCAGTCCCATGCCGCGCCCGGCTCCCGTCGCGATGCCTACGGTCGTCATGCGTCGTCTCCTCCGTGACCCCAGAGCTTCTCCAGTCCCGGTCGCGCCACCCGGTCCACGAGTTCCACGAGCAGCCCGCTCGGCCCGCGCAGAAAGGCGAAGGGCGCGCCGCCGGGACCGGACCGGCTCGCCTCGCTCACGAAGCCCTGCCCGATGAGTTCGGCCGCGTCCGCGGCGACGTCGTCGGACCAGTAGCCGACGTGGTGCACACCGCCGCCGGCCACCGGTTCCCACAGCGTTCCCGGGACGCGGCGGACGATCTCCAGCCGGGGCACCGTCCGGGAGTAGGCGCAGCTGATGTCGAGAACGGCGTTTCCGGTCGGCAGCGTCAGCGGCACCGCCCCGCCGATCTCGGCGCACCACTCGTACCCGAACGCGGCCGAGAACTCGGCCAGCGTCCCCTCGAAGTCCTCGACGACAAACCCGAGATGGAACTGGTCCTCGGCCCTCACGACTCCCCCACCGCCCCGGAAAGGTCATGCTCACCCAGGCGGGGCGGTGGTCCGTACTCCGGCTCGTACCCCTCGACCCGCACGGAACTGCGCACCAGCCGGAAGTCCCCGGCCCTCACCACGGCCTCCGGTGTCGCCGCCAGTGCCTGCGGCAGCGTGCGTACGGCGGCGGCCGGCACCCCGAGCGGGCGCAGCCGTGCCTCCCAGGCCGCGGCGGTGTCCCCGGCCAGGGCGTCGGTCACGGCGGCGAGCACCTCTTCCCGCCGCTCCGCGCGTTCGGCCATGGTGGGGAATCCCTGGACGCCGGCCTCGGTGGCGAAGGACTTCCAGAAGCCGTCGTGGGTGATGAAGAGCGCCAAGTGGCCCTCGGCGGTGGGAAAGAGCTGGGCCGGTACATAGTAGGAGTGCGCGCCGAGCGGCAGCCGGCGTGGTTCGACGCCCTCGTTGAGATAGGCGGAGGCGCGGTAGTTGAGCTGAGAGAGCATCACATCCCGTAGTGACACCTCCACTTGGCCGCCGCGCCCGGAGACGATCTGGGCGAGAAGCCCCAACGCGGCTGTCAGACCGGAGGAGTTGTCGGCCGAGGAGTAACCGGGCAGCGTCGGCGGATCGTCCGGGTGGCCGGTGAGGGCGGCGACCCCGGTGGCCGCCTGGACCACGTAGTCGAAGGCGGGCTCGTCGCCCGCCTCCAGGCCGTATCCGGTGAGCGCGACGCACACGATGCGGTCGTTCCACTTGCGCAGCACGTCGTAGGTCAGGCCCAGTCGGTGGATGGCCGACGGTTTGAGGTTGACGAGCAACGCGTGGGCGCCGGCGAGGAGTTCACCGAGCCGGGCCTGGCCATCGTCCGTCGTGAGGTCGAGGCGGATGCTGCGTTTGCCGCGGTTGAGGCTGGCGAAGTAGGCGTCGCTCACCTGGCGGGAGATGTCACCGCCCGGCGGTTCGATCTTGGTGACCTCGGCGCCGAGGTCGGCGAGCATCATCGTGGCGTAGGGGCCGGCCAGCATGTGGCCGACCTCCAGGATGCGGATGCCGTCGAGCGGTCCGGCGGTCATCGCAGGTCCGCGGCCAGGGCGGCGAGCATGTCGCGGGTGCGGTACTTGGAGGCGAGCAGTTCGTCGCGGTTGTCGCCGATGGGCAGCAGCCGTACGGAGAGATCGGTGACCCCGGCGTCCGCGAACCGCTTGAAGCGGGCGGCAATGGCGTTCTCGTCGCCCGCCGCGCACAGGTCGCCGGCGTCGCGGGCGTCGCCGTATTCGAGAACGCGTTGGTAGTTGGGCGAGATCTCGGCCTCGCCGAGGATGCGGTTGGCGCGTTCGCGGGCCTCGTCGACGCGGTCGGGGCTGCACAGGCAGACCGGGATGCCCGCGACGATCCGCGGTGCCGGGCGTCCGGCGCTCTCGGCGGCCTTGGTGATGCGGGGGACGACGTGTTCGGCGACGGCGCGTTCGTCGGCCATCCACAGCACGGTCCCGTCGGCCCGTTCTCCGGCGAGGCGCAGCATGACCGGGCCGAGGGCCGCGATCAGGACCGGCAGCGGGGAGACGGGTGCGAGGGTGAGGGGGTTGTGGACGGTGAAAGTGTCGTTCTCGACATCGACCATGTCCGTTCCGCCGAACGCGGCGTCCAGGACGTCCAGGTAGTCGCGGGTGAAGGCGGCCGGTTTCTCGTACGGCAGTCCCAGCATGTCCCGGATGATCCAGTGGTGCGACGGTCCGAGGCCCAGCGCGAGCCGTCCGCCCGCCGCGGCCTGGGCCGAAATCGCCTGCCGGGCAAGGGCGACGGGGTGCTGGGCCTGCAACGGCACGACGGCGGTGCCGAGTTCGATCCGCTCGGTGCGCGCGCCCATCAACGCGATCGCGGTGAGCGCGTCGAAGTCGGTCGGGATCTGCGGCACCCACACGGTGTCGAAGCCCGCCTTCTCGGCCCAGGTCACGTCGTCGATCATCCGTGTGACCTTGCGGACCGAGTCCCCGCGTTCGGGCCCGATCATCACTCCGATACGCACGCTGCCTCCAGGTTTTCGGGTCGCCGCCGGGTCATGGCGAGGTGACGGATGTCAGAGCGCGCATCTTGGCCACGAGGGCGTCGAGCGGCGTGCCCGTCGGGAAGACCGCGGCGGCTCCCGCGGTGAGCAGCTTCGGCACGTCGGCCGGCGGGATGGTGCCGCCCACCACGACGGCGATGTCCTCGGACCCCGTGGCGCGCAGCCCCTCGATCACCCGGGTGGTCAGCGCGAGGTGCGCGCCGGAGAGGATGCTGAGGCCGACCACGGCGACGTCCTCCTGGACGGCGACGGCCACGATGTCGGCGACGCGCTGCCGGATCCCGGTGAAGATGACCTCGAAGCCCGCGTCGCGCAGGGTCCGCGCGACGATCTTCGCCCCTCGGTCGTGTCCGTCGAGTCCGGGTTTCGCGACCAGTACGCGGGCTTTCATCAGAACACCACCGGCTGCTGGAACTCGCCCCAGACCGCCTTGAGCGCGGCGACCATCTCGCCGACCGTGCAGTAGGCGTTGGCGCAGTCGATCAGGATGGGCATGAGGTTCTCGGTACCTTCCGCGGCGCGGGTCAGTTCGGCGAGGCGTTGCCGTACGACGGATGCGTCGCGGGTCGCCTTCACGTCGGCGAGCCGTTTCAGCTGCCGGTCGCGGCCCTCCGCGTCGAGTTCGTACGTGGCGAGGTCGGGCGGTGGTTCGTCCGCGACGAAGCGGTTGACGCCGACGACCGGCCGGGCGCCCGCCTCGACCTCACGGTGCAACTGGTAGGCCTCGTCGGCGATGAGGGTCTGCAGATAGCCGTCCTCGATGGCCCGGACCATGCCGCCGTAGCGCTCCAGGTCGTCCATGATCTCGACGATGCGGGCCTCGGTGGCATCGGTGAGCGCCTCGACGAAGTACGAGCCGCCGAGCGGGTCCGCGACCCGGGTGACGCCGGTCTCGTGGGCGAGGATCTGCTGGGTGCGCAGGGCGAGTGTCGCCGACTCCTCGCTGGGCAGGGCGAACGGTTCGTCCCAGGCGGCCGTGAACATCGACTGGACGCCGCCGAGGACCGAGGCGAGCGCCTCGTAGGCGACGCGGACGGTGTTGTTCTGTGCCTGCGGCGCGTACAGGGAGGCGCCTCCGGCGACGCAGCCGAAGCGGAACATGGCGGCCTTGTCGCTGTCCGCCCCGTACCGCTCGCGCACGATGGTCGCCCAACGCCTGCGCCCGGCACGGTACTTGGCGACCTCCTCGAAGAAGTCGCCGTGCGTGTAGAAGAAGAAGGAGACCTGCGGGGCGAACTGATCGATCGTCATACGGCCGCGGGCGAGCACCGTGTCGCAGTAGGTGACCCCGTCCGCGAGCGTGAACGCCATCTCCTGTACGGCGTTGGCGCCCGCGTCGCGGAAGTGCGAGCCGGCGACCGAGATCGCGTTGAAGCGCGGTACTTCGGCCGCGCAGAACTCGATGGTGTCGGCGATGAGTCGCAGGGAGGGTTCGGCCGGCCAGATCCAAGTGCCCCTGGACGCGTACTCCTTGAGGATGTCGTTCTGGATCGTCCCGGTGAGTTTCGCCCGGGGCACGCCCGCCCGTTCGGCGGCGGCGACGTAGAAGGCGAGCAGGATCGCGGCCGTGCCGTTGATGGTGAAGCTGGTGCTGATCCTGTCGAGGGGGATGCCCTCGAAGAGGACCTCGGCGTCGGCGAGTGTGTCGACGGCGACGCCCACGCGGCCGACCTCCTCGGTCACTTCGGGGTCGTCGGAGTCGTAGCCGCACTGTGTGGGCAGGTCGAGCGCCACGGAGAGTCCGGTGCCGCCCTGCTTGAGGAGGTAGTGGTAGCGGAGGTTGGAGGATTCGGCGGTGCCGAAGCCGGAGTACTGGCGCAGCGTCCACAGCCGGCCCCGGTAGCCGGTGGCGTAATTGCCGCGCGTGAAAGGGAAGTTGCCCGGCGCGGGCGGTGCGGTACCGACGTCGTCGGGGCCGTAGACCGGTTTGAGGGGCAGGCCGGACGCGGTCCGGACGAGGTCGTCGCCCTGGGGCGGTGTGGGAGGCGTCATCGCAGGAGGTCCTTCATCACTTTTCCGGTGGCGTTCAGCGGCAGTTCCATGAGGAACTCCACGGTCCGGGGCACCTTGAACCCGGCCATGCGGAGCCGGCTCCACTCGATCAACTCGTCGGCGGTCAGCGGCTGTCGGAGGACGACGAAGGCCTTGCCGACCTGTCCCATCCGTTCGTCGGGGACGCCGATCACGGCGGCCTGGGCGACCGCCGGGTGTTCCATCAGGAAGCCCTCGATCTCGGCCGGGTAGGCGTTGAAGCCGCCGACGATGAACATGTCCTTCTTGCGGCCGACGATCCTCAGATAGCCGCGCTCGTCGAGCGTGCCGAGGTCCCCGGTGTGGAGCCAGCCGTCCTCGTCGATGGCCTCGGCGGTCGCGTCGGGGTCGTTGAAGTAGCCGCGCATCACGCTGTAGCCGCGGACCAACACCTCGCCGTCGTCGGCGACTTGGACCTCGACGCCGTCGCAGGGGGTACCGACGGTGGTGGCGATGTCCTCGAAGGAGTCGCCGGGCCGGGTGGCGGTGGCGGTGCCCGCCTCGGTCAGACCGTAGCCCGTCATGATCGAGGTGAAGGGCAGTTCGGTCAGCACGCGGCGGATCAGTTCGACCGGGATGTCGGCGGCCCCGGTCACCGCAACTCGCAGTGAGGACAGGTCTCTTGAGCCGCGGTCGGTGAGCAGCGAGTGGTAGAGCGTGGGCGGGCCGGGCAGGACCGTCACCTTCTCGCGCTCGACCAGGTCGAGGACGGTGTCCACGTCGAAGACGGGCACGGGGAGGATGGTCATGCCGCGGATGAGCGACGCGACCATGCCCGCCTTGAAGCCGAAGATGTGGAAGAACGGGTTGACGATCAGATAGCGGTCGCCCTCCCTGACCCCTGCCAGGTCGCACCACTCCGCGTACAGCCGGAGCGTCTGGGCGTGGGTCATCAGGACGCCCTTGGGCCGGCCGGTGGTGCCCGAGGTGAACACGATGTCGCTGACCTGGTCGCCGGTCACCTTCCGCTCGAAGGGTGAACCGCTCGCCAGGAAGCCGGACTTGAGGTCGATCACCGGCACACCGGGCGGCGCCTTGAAGTCCAGGCCGAGGAAGCCCTCCTGGACGAGAACGGCCTTCGCACCGCTGCGCACGATGATGTCGTGCGCCTCGTCCGCCTTGAACCGGGTGTTCACCGGCACCACCACACCGCCCGCGGCCATCAGACCGAAGGCGGCGACGATCCACTCTGCGGAGTTGGGCGCCCAGATCGCGACCCGGTCGCCCTGTTCCACCCCGGCCGACGCGAACGCACCCGCAGCCACACGCACCCGCTCGACCAGCTCGGTGAACGTGAGGCGGAGCGGGCCGTCCACCACAGCTTCGGCATCACCGAAGCGGTCGGCCGCGCTCAGCACCATCTGCGGGATGCTCTCCCAGGTCATACGCCGATCAACCGGGCGAGGTTGCCGCCCATGATCTTGGCCTGGTCGGCCTCCTTCATGCCCTGGAGCGCGTCGATGTAGGAGACCGGGTCGGCGAGCCCCTCGGGGTGCGGGTAGTCGGACCCGAACAGGACCCGCTCGACTCCGACGACCTCGGAGAGCGCGGCCATGTCCTCCTCCCAGAACGGGCTGATGTGGATCCGCTTCCTGACCTCTTCGACCGGGTCGCCCAGGAAGCCCTTCGGCTGCTTCTTGTAGGTGCTGCCCAGTTGGTCGAGCAGCGGCAGCAGCCAGGAAGAGCCGTTCTCGATGACCGAGACCTTCAGTTCCGGGAAGCGGAACAGGGCTCCGTGGCAGACCCAGGACGCGACCGCGTCGGTGACCGGCCGCCACTCGGACATCATCCGGAAGACCTGCGCCTGGAACGGCGTCATCTCCTGGCTCTTGCCCTCCCAGTCGCTGGAGTAGCGCGAGTAGCCGCTGTCGGAGGAGTGCATGGCCACCAAGACGCCCGCCTCCTCGACCCGCTTCCAGAAGGGGTCGAACTCCGGCAGCGCGAAGGACCGCGAGCCGCCGTAGCCGGGGACCGGGGCGGGCCGGATGAGAATCGCCCTCGCGCCGCGCTCAAGGCACCACTCCAGCTCGGCGATCGCCTTGTCCAGGATCGGCAGGCTGATCACCGGGGTGGTGAAAATGCGGTTCTTGTAGTTGAACTGCCAGGTCTCGTGCAGCCATTGGTTGAGGGCGTGGACGACGACGTGGATCAGCTCCGGGTCGTCCCGCATGCGTTCCTCGACCAGGCTGGCGAGGGTCGGGAACATCAGCGTCTGCTGGATGCCCAGGTCGTCCATGAGCGCCAAGCGGGGCCCGGGCTCGCGGAACGCGGGGATCGACCGCATCGGCTCGCCGAACAGCTCCCGGTGTGACTTGCCCTCCGGGTTCCCCTCGCGGAAGTAGTCCTCCCACGCGCCGGGCCGGGCCACGACCTCGAAGGTGGGGTTGGGGATGTAATCGCTGATCTGACCGCGGATGGCGATCTTCGTACGGCCCTTCACCTGCACGTACTGGATGGCGCTCGCGTACTGCTTGGGCAGGTACCGGGTGAGCGCATCCTCCGTCTCGTACAGGTGGTTGTCCGCGTCGAACAGTGGATACGGCGGCACACGCGATGGCATGAGATCCTCCTTCGCAGATTGCGAGAATCATATTCTCACTCTTGATGGGCGGCAATGTTCTTGCGAAGAACGAACTTCTGGACCTTGCCGCTGGCGGTTCGCGGGAAGTCCTCGACGAAGTGCAGTTCCTCCGGCCACTTCTGACGGGCCAGGCCCGCCGCGGCGAAGTGGGCGCGCAGGTCGTCGAGGGTGGGTTCGGGATGGCCGGGCCGCAGTCGCACGACGGCTGCCGCGTGCTCGCCGAGGCGTGCGTCCGGGGCGGCCACGACCGCGGCCTCGGCGACGGCCGGCAGGGCGAGGAGAACCTCCTCCACCTCCAGGGCGCCGATGTTCTCGCCACCGCGGATGATGATGTCCGCCTTGCGGTCGGTGATGGTCAGGTAGCCGTCCTCGTCGAACTCACCGATGTCGCCGGTGCGGTACCAGCCGTCCGCGTCGAAGGCCAGCTCAGTGAGGGCCTCGTCGGTGTAGCCGAGGCACAGGTCCGGGCCGCGGCTGAGGATCTCGCCGTCCTCCGCGAGGCGGATCTCCACTCCGGCCAGCGCGTCCCCGTCGGTGTAGAGCCGTTTGTCCTCGGGCGCGGTGTGGGCCGAGGCGGTGATCGAGGGGTGCTCGGTGCTGCCGTAGGCGCGGAAGACTGTGATGCCGAGGTCCGCGAGGCGTCTGGTCACCGCGTTCGGTACGGCCGCGCCGCCGAGCCCCGCGTACTTCATGCGGGCCAGGTGGTTGGGCGTGAAGTCGGGGTGGTCGAGGAGGCTCGTCATGTAGTAGGCGGCGCCGCCTCCCACGGTGAGTCCGTCGCGGGCCATCAACTCCAGGGCGAGGCCCGGGTCCCAGGTGTCGGCGAGGTTCACCGGGCTGCCGTCGAGGACGGGGATCAGGAAGGCGTTCACCATGCCGATGAAGTGGCCGACGGGCGCGGAGGTGAGCTGGTCGCCCCGGTCGGGCGGGTAACGGCCGGCCAGCTGGCGGGTCTCGAAGCCCAGGGTGCGGTGGCTGTGCACAACTCCCTTGGGGTCGCGGGTCGTTCCCGAGGTGAAGGCGATCAACGCGGGTCGGGACGGGTCCGTCGGTACGACGCCGACGAGCGGTTCGTCGGCGAGCAGCTCGTCGAAGTCCCGCCCCACGACGCCGACCACGGGGATCTTCGCGCTCAGCTCGGGGTCGTGGCGCAGATGCCCGAACCGTTCGGCGGTGACGAAGACCTTGGGCCGGACCGTGTCCAGGATGTAGCCGACCTCCTTGCGTCCGTAGAAGTGGACGATCGGCACCACGACCGCGCCGAGGAACGCCGACGCCCAGAAGACCGCCGCCGCCTCCATCCAGTTGGGCAGTTGGAGGGCCACGACGTCACCGGGGCCGATGCCCCGGTCGCGCAGTCCGGCGGCCAGTCGACGGGCGGTCGACTCGACCTCGGCGAAGGTCCCTTCCCAGGGGCGTACCGCCGAGTGCACGCGGAACCCGGCCCCCGGGGCGGCCGTCAGTCCCCGCGTCAGCAGGTCACCGATCGTCTCACTGGTCCACCAGCCCTCCGCCTCATAGCGGTTGACGAGTTCAGCGGGGATCGTTCGCACGACAGGAACTTCCTCTCGTCATTGAGAATTGCACTCTCTCAGAGCGAGAAGGTAAATTCCACACATGGGACGAGACCACGGGTTCCACCCGGTGCGGATCACACGGATCATCCAGGAGACGCCCGACACACGGACGTACGTACTCGACGCGCCCTTCCCGTACCGGGCGGGCCAGTTCGTGACGATCAAGGCGTGTGGCACGCTGCGCAGTTACTCCATGTCCAGTTCGCCGGAGACGGACGCCGAGCTGATGACGACGGTGAAGCGGGTTCCGGGGGGTCTGGTGTCCAACTGGATGCACGACCATCTCGCGCCCGGCGATGTCGTCGAAACCACGCTGCCAGCTGGGGTGTTCTGCCTGCGGGAGGGCGACGGGGCAGGCGGGGTACGGGAGTTGGCCGCTCCGGTGGTGGCGTTCTGCGGGGGCAGCGGGATCACGCCGATCCTGTCGCTCGCGAAGTCGGCGCTGGCCGGCAGCGGGCGCCCGGTGCGGGTCCTGGCCGCCGACCGGGACGCCGGTTCCGTCATCTTCTCCGCCGCGCTGGGCGAGTTGACCGAGCGGTACCCGGACCGGTTCGAGGTCCGGCACCACCTCGACGACAGACAGGGGTTCGCCACCGCGGACCAGGTACGGGAGTTCGCGGGCGACACCACGGAGGCGGATTTCTACCTCTGCGGGCCCGCGCCCTTCATGGACCTGGTGGAGAACGCGCTTCTCGCCCACGGAGTCGCCCCCGAGCGGATCTTCGTCGAGCGGTTCGCGCAGACCGCCGCCGATCGCCCGCTCCGGGAGAACCCCGAGCAGGAACCGGAGGAGCTGCCCGAACACGACAGCACCCTCACGCTCGTGCTCTCCGGCAAACGGCACACGCTCGCGCAGCGCTCCGGCGAGACGTTCCTGGAGAGCGCCCGAAGGGCTGGTCTGGCCCCGCCGTTCTCCTGCGAGGCCGGCAACTGCGCCACCTGCATCGCCCACGTCACCGAGGGCGAGGCCAAGATGCGCGTCAACAACGCGCTCGACGACGACGAGATCGCCGAGGGCTGGGTCCTGACCTGCCAGGGCGAGCCGACCACACCGCACGTCACCGTCGAATACGAGGACTGAGGCCATGGACGTAGATCTCGAACTCGACGAGGGCCTGGCGGTCGTCACCATCGACCGACCGCACGCCCGCAACGCCATCGCCCCGACCACGATGGACGAACTGGACAAGGCTCTCGACGCGGCCGCGGGCGCCAAGGCCCTGGTCATCACGGGTGCCGGCGACCGGGCGTTCGTCTCCGGCGGGGACCTGAAACAGCTGAGTGCGATCCGGACCGAGGAGGACGCGATGGCCATGGCCCTGCGGATGAGGGGGATCTGCGATCGCATCGCGGCCTTCCCCGGACCGGTGATCGCCGCTTTGAACGGCCACGCGTTCGGCGGCGGCGCCGAGGTCGCGGTGGCCGCCGACATCCGGGTCGCCGCCGACGACATCAGGATCGGCTTCAACCAGGTCGCCCTGGCCATCATGCCCGCGTGGGGCGGCGCCGAGCGTCTGGCCCAACTGGTCGGCAGGGGGAGGGCGTTGATGCTGGCCGGTGCCGGGACGGTTCTCGACGCGGCCGAGGCCCAGCGCGTCGGGCTGCTCGAACTGGTGCTGCCCCGCGCCGAGTTCGCCGAGGGCTGGCGCACGCTGGCCAGATCCCTCGCGACCAATCCGGCGCGGGAGATCAAACGTGTGATGAGCGGAGCCGTTCCGGAGGAGGAGGCGGCCCGCGCGTTCGCCCGCCTCTGGGTGTCCGACGAGCACTGGCAGGCAGCGGAGAAGGTGATGTCCCGTGGGTGACACACGAGTTGGGGCGACCGGAGCGAGCGCCGACCTGAACGGCACCGACCTGACCGACGTACGGGCGGACACGGACCGTGCGGCGGCCGGTGACGGGCGGGTGCGGGTCGAGTCGAGCCCGGTGGGGCCGATCGTACGGCCGCCGGACGCGAGCGATCTCGTCGTCCTGTATCTGCACGGGGACCGGCAGTTGTCGGGTTCGCCGGAGTCGGCGGTGGACCTGGCCGAGCGACTCGCCCTGCGGACAGGGGCAGTTGTGGTGTGCCCGCGCTATCGGTCGTCGTTCCCGGGGGCGTTGGACGACGTGCACGCCGTGTACAGCTCGTGTCAGGCGCGTGGTCCGGTCGCGTTGGCCGGTGAGCGGTTGGGTGCCGGGCTCGCAGCCTCGCTGCTGGTGCGGCTGCGGGACATGGGGGCGCCGGAGCCGGACTGTGCGGTGCTGATCTCGGCGCTGCTCGATCTGACGTTGGACGCGCCGAGTCTGCTGTTCAACGCGGCTGCCGACCCGGGCTTCGACATCGACGAACTCCGGTTGCACGCGGCCCGGTTCGCGGGCGGCGCCGACCGGACCAACCCGCTGCTGAGCCCGCTGCACGCCAATCTGCACGGGCTGCCGCCGATCCAGCTCCTGGTCGCCGGTACCGATCCGCTGCTGGACGACTCCCTGTCGTTCGCCGCCCGCGCGGCCCACTCCGGGGTCACGGTGGATCTCCGGGTACGGCCGGACGCGGTGAGTCTGCATCCGGAGAGCGTCACGGCGATGGCCGATTTCATACAGGCGTGGGCCCGAGCAGCACGCCCATGACATCGCGGATGATCTCCGGGTAGTCGGTCCGCTCCTCGTCGAGCATCCACTGCTGCTGGACCCCTTCGAGCATCGCCACC
Source organism: Streptomyces sp. NBC_01261 (assembly GCF_036226385.1). Lineage (NCBI taxonomy): Bacteria > Bacillati > Actinomycetota > Actinomycetes > Kitasatosporales > Streptomycetaceae > Streptomyces > Streptomyces sp. NBC_01261. Next base: position 10,532,293 of record NZ_CP108463.1, on the reverse strand, counting down.
ACGGCGGTGGCGGCGGCCCGGGGGGTCAGGCCGCTGGGTACGCGGTCGCCGTAGAGCGCGGTGAGGTGCTCGACGGTGTGGTCCTGGATCGCCCGATAGTAGTCGTGGCAGAACCGCTGTGCCTCGTCGCTGCCGGTGACGCCCTCGGCCACGAGAACGCTGTGTATCTGGGCGAGACCGGGATTCTTGTGATCGTAGGTGATGACCTCGGCGAGCAGACCGGGCAGGTCCTCGCCGGCGTCCGCGTGGAGGGCGGCCAGGTGTTCGCGGGCGAGGTCCTCGCGGAGCTGGACGAGGGCGAGGAGAAGCCGCTTCTTGCTGGGGAAGTAGTGCAGGACACCCTGCCGGGTCAGGCCGGCCCGCTCGGCCACGGCGTCGATGGATGCCTTCTTGTAGCCCCGCTCGGTGAACACCCCCAGCGCGGCGACAAGAATCTCCTCGTGTCGGGCCGTCGTCATTGAGCACCCCTTCCACCCCGGCAACACCCAGGTGACATTACGGTTGCCGTCGCGATCGGGCGACCCTTCCGGCCATCACGGACCCGTTGACCGTACGACGGCGCCGGGACCGGTCGGCGCGCCCGGAAGGGTGTCGAGAGGGTGGGCGTACGCGGAACGGGCCGCCGGCAGCAGCCGGGGCCCGGTGACAACACGCCGGACAGTGCCTTGTCACGCGCCTCGGGACGGCTGCTCGAAGCCCGCGATGATCACGACGTTCGTGTCGGCCGCGGCCTGCCGCAGGGGCCTCGCCCGCTCGTACGCCTCCGACTCGTACCACGCACGTGCGGCTTCGGCACTCTCGAATTCGAGAACGACGGTCCGGTCGCCGTGCCACTCGCCTTCGAGGAGCTGCGGCCGGCCGTCGACCGCCAGGACGGACGCGCCGCCCTCGGCCATCGACGGACCGGCCGCCCGACTGTAGACGTCCATCCCGGCCGGGTCGTTGATGGACTCGGTCAGGATGACGTACCCCTTGGGCATCCGGTTCTCCTCAGCTCACTGGCTCACTGTGATCGCGCGTTCGGGGCAGCTGGCGATGGCCGTGCGGACCTGGTCCTCGTACTCGGCGGGGACATCGGGGGTCAGCACCTCGGCGTAACCGTCGTCGGTCAGGTCGAACACCTCGGGGCAGATCGACCAGCAGATCCCGTGACCCCGGCAACGGTCCGTGTCGACGACGGCTTTCATCGGGCGGCCCCCTTGGACCCCTCGGACCCCTCGGCCTTCTCAGGCTCCTCGGCGAGCGTGAACTCCAGGTTGAGATGGGTGAGTCCGCGCAGGATGTACGTCGGCAGGTAACGGAAGTTCCGCGCGTCGGCAGGGCCGTGCGCGCTCTCCGAGATCCTGATGTCCGTCGTGCGGTCGAGCATGCGCTCGATGCCCACCCGGCCCTCGGCGCGGGCCAGCGGGGCGCCGGGGCAGGTGTGGGGGCCGCGACCGAACGCGAGGTGGTGGCGGGCGTTGGCGCGGGCCGGGTCGAAGACCTCCGGGTCCTCGAAGTGGCGCGGGTCGCGGTTCGCGGCGCCGTTGAGGACCATGACGGTGGTGCCGGCCGGGATGTCGACGCCGCCGACCGTGGAGGGAACGCGGGACAGCCGGAAGTCGCCCTTGATGGGGCTCTCCGTGCGCAGCACCTCCTCGACGAAGTTCGGGATGCGGTCGCGCTCGGTGCGCAACAGGTGCTGCAGATCGGGGTCTTCGGCGATCATCTTGAGCGCGTTGCTCAGCAGTCGGACGGTGGTCTCCTGGCCGGCCGCGAAGAGGTTGGTGGCGACGCGCGCCACGTCGGCGACGTCGGGGGTCGAGCCGTCGGGGAACTTCGCGGTGGCGAGACCCGTGATCACGTCCTCGCGGGGCTCGCGGCGGCGCTCCTCGACGTAGGCCGAGAACTGCCCGTACAGGTACTCCAGCGGCGAGTGCGCCACCTCGCCGTCCGTGCTCCCGATGCCGCCTCGCGGCTGGTGCTCCAGGCCCTCCACGAACGTGTTGCGGTCCTCGTCGGGCACGCCGAGCAGATCGGCGATGACCCGCAGGGTGAAGGGACCGGCGAACCCGCTGATGAAGTCGCCCTCGCCGGCGGCGAGATACGCGTCCAGCTGGGCGTCGGCGAGGTGCCACATGGACGCCTCGTTCTCCTTGAGGCGGCGCGGGGTGATCAGCCGCATCAGCAGTCCGCGGTGGTCCGTGTGCGTGGGGGCGTCGAGCGTCGGCAACTGGTCGCTCATCGGGAGCTGGTCGCGGTACTGCTCGATCAGCGCGCTCACGTCGTCGCCGACGAGCGGAACCGGGAAGCCGGGGAAGGGGCCGGTCACCGAGAGACAGGACGAGAACGTGTCGGGGTCGTTGAGGACCTGGATCGCCTCGTCGTACCCGGTCACCATCGTCACGTCGTGGTGGCTCTCGCGTTGCACCGGGCACTTCCCGCGCAGGGCCGCCAAGTAGGGGTAGGGGTCCGCGACGACTTCGTCGTCCTGGAAGAAGTCGATCGCCTCGAAGTCCTTCACGGTGCGTACGGTTCCCTTCCGTCACCAGTCTGACGACGAGCGACGTTATCAATATTCTCCGTTGGCGAGAAGCTCGTTTTCACTTTCCTGGAACGGGAGTTGGGGATGTCGTCAGGCGCCCCTGGCCCATGCGGTCGAGGGCCGCGTCGGCTGCCGTCAGGACGGTGCCCGTCGGGGCGCCCGCCGTGTCGGCGAGGTCGGCCAGCAGCCTCACGTCCTTACGGAGCAGCGGTCCGGCACGTTCGGCGAGACGGTCGAGCGTGCCGCCCGCGGCCCGCACCCGGTCGAGCGCGAAACTCGATCCACTGCCGTGCAGGACGACTTCGGCGAGGGCGCCACGGTCGATGCCGAACCCCGGCGCCAGAGCGAGTGTGTCGGCCGCGGTCGCCAAGTTGGCGGTGAACAAAAGGTTGTTGAGGAGTTTGGCGATCTGTCCCGAGCCGAGCGACCCCATGTGGACGACCGGATCGCCGAACGTCTCGAACACCTTCCGGCAGTAGGCGACCGTGCCGGACTCGCCGCCCGCCATCACCAGCAGCCGGCCCTCGGCCGCCGCCTGTCCGCCTCCGCTGACGGGGGCGTCGACCACGGAGACACCGTGCACCTGGGCGCGTTCGGCGAGCCGCCGGCAGGTGTCGGGGTGAACGGTGCTGTGCACGGCGATCACCCCGCCCCGGCGCAGACCTCTCAGCACTCCCTGCTCACCCGTGACGACCTGCTCGACATCGGCGTCGTCCACGACACAGACGCACACCAGGTCGCTGGCGGCGGCCAGTTCGACGGGCGACGTGGCCCGCTGCGCCGCCGTGTCCGCGAACGCGGCGAGCGTGGCCGGGCGGCGCGCCCAGAGCGTCGTGGCGAAACCCGCCTCGACGATCCGGCGCGCCATGGGAGCGCCCTGGTTGCCCAGCCCGATGAATCCGACACGCATCAGCGGGCCTCCTGCTCGACGGACTCGGGGGTGTTCTCGGGCTTCGGCGGGGACGGCATCGCGTCGGGGCCCGGCTCGGCCACGCTCTGCGGCTCGGCGTCAGCCTCAGGCTCGGCTCCCGCCTCCGCGCCCACCTCAGACTCGGCGTCACCCTTCGGCTCCGGTCGCCAGAACGTGCCCAGCAGTCCCCCGGTCGCCGCCCCGGCCGCGCCCAGCGCGATGCCGCCGCCGGTCCAGCCGGTGAGGTCGATGCCGACCGCGTGGTCGAGGGACCAGCGGCCGGGGCCCAGTACCGCGAGGGCCAGGGCGACGACGGCGAGCGTGAGGACGTACTCGTAGCCGTCCTTGAAGACGAAGAAGCCGTTGGGCCGGTGGGCGAGCAGCCCCGCGACCAGCATCACGGAGATCACGGCGGCGCAGGCCAGCGGGGTGAGCAGGCCCAGGACGAGGAGAACGCCCGCGCCGACCTCGGTGAGCACGCTCGCCCAGGCCTGCAACACGCCCTGTCTCAGGCCGAGTCCGGTGAACCAGCGGGCGGTGCCCTCGATGCGGCCGCCGCCCCGCCAGTGGTTCAGCCCGTGCATGATCATGATCAGCCCTACGACTACGCGTACGAGCAGCAGTACCGCGACGTCGGCGTCACTCATCCGGCCCTCCTCGGCAGACGGTCGATCCCGTCGTTGTCGTATCCGCCGTTCTCGGATGCGAGAACGCACTCCTCGACGAACGAGAGGATCTTCAGGTGGTATCCGGTCGCGGTGTGCCCGATGCTCAAGTTGTGGCCGCTGTCGGCCTGTTCGTCGGTGACGACCCGCGGGGAGTCGGTGAACAGGCTCGCGATGTCGGCCATGGACTCGGGCCCGGAGCTCCACACGCGTTCGTGGTCGCCGAGCGTGTAGTGGACGGGAATCCGTACGCGGGCGGCGACTTCGGCGAACTCCCGTGGCCAGCGGCGGGCCACGATGGACTCGTACGGCGGACCCGGCGACTGGATGCGGGGCGCCCCGATGACCTCGTCCGGGTACAGGCGCGACGGTTCCCACAGCAGGTCGCGCAGCCCGGGTCCGGATCGTCGCGGCACGGCCGGGTCTCGCCGCCGGAAGTCGAGGATCTCGACGGCGCCGAGAGCGTGGTGGCGTCCGGTACCGGCGATCTCCAGGCCGAGAAGGTCGTTCCGGCGTTCGTCGCCGGCCATGTGCACACCCAGGGCGCAGCCGATCGAGTGCGCCCAGAGGAACAGTCCCGCTCCGCGTGGACGCGTGGCGAGCAGCCGGTCCACCGCGGCGTAGGCGAGGTCGACGCGCCGCGCGGGGGACGCCATGGTCTCGCTGTGCGGAGCCGAACTGCCGTATCCCGGGCGGTCGATGGCGACGACGGTGAAGTCCAGTGCCGCCGCGGTGCGCAGGAGGGACAGCCGGGGCTGGTCCGGGTAGTCGAAGTAGCCCGCCGTCACCGCTCCCCCGTGCAGGGCGACGACGACCGCGCGCGGGTTGCGGACCTCGCACAGCAGCCCGGACATGGGGATGCCGTCGACATCGACGACGCGTGAAACGACTTCCGTGGTACGGGAGTTCATCCGTCCGCCCGGAAGAGGATGACGCCGCTCGGGGTGAGTCCGCCACTGCTCGCCACCGCGACCCGTGCGCCGGGAATCTGGCGTGCCCCGGCCGCGCCGCGCAATTGGGTGATCGCCTCGTGGACCAGTCCCATGCCGTGGGTGCGGCCGTGGGAGAGCTGTCCGCCGTGGGTGTTCAGGGGCAGTACGCCATCCCGTGCGATGTTCTTGCCTCCGTCCAGGAAGTCCTTGGACTCCCCGATACCGCAGAACCCCAACCCCTCCAGCCAGGAGAGGCAGTTGAAGGTGAAGCCGTCGTACAGCTCGGCCACGTCGACGTCTTCGGGGCGCAGCGTGGTGCGTGACCACAAGTGGGCTGATTGGCCGAGGACTTGGGGTTCGTGGGTGAGCGTGCTCTGGTCCCATTCGAGCCGTTCCAGGATCTGGGTGCCGACTGCCTCGACGAAGACAGGCGGTTGGGCGAGGTCCCGGGCCGCGTCCACCGCCGACACGATCACCGCGACCGCCCCGTCACAGGGAACGTCACAGTCGTAGAGGCCGAACGGGGTGGTGATCGGGCGGGCGTTGAGGTAGTCGTCCATCGTCATCGGATCGCGGTAGACAGCCGTGGGGTTGAGTGCCGCGTTGGCCCGCTGGTTGAGGGCGATCCAGCCGAGGGTCTCGCGGGTGGTCCCGTAGCGGTGGAAGTGGCGTTGGGCGTTCTGGGCGAGGGTGTGGGCGGCCGAGACGGCTCCGAACGGTTTCATCCAGCCGTCCACTGCGCGCGGCGGGTCCTGGGCGATCCGGCCCCGGCGCACGAGGTCGCCGTAGGACGCCTCCCACACCGTGCGGAAGCACAACACATGGCGGGCCAGGCCGCCGGCGACGGCGAGCATCGCGGAGATGAGTGAGCCGCAGGGGCCGAAGGTCTCGCTGCCGCCGTTGTACCAGGTCGGTTCCAGGCCGAGGGCCGACTCCAGGGCGGTCACGCCTCCTTCGCCGAAGCCGCCGTATGCGGCACCGGCGCCCGGGTAGGTGGCCAGGCCGTCGATGTCGTCGACGGTGAGGCCGGCGTCGGCGATGGCGCGTTCGCAGGCCTGGACGGTCAGTGACACCGGGGGGACCAGAAGTCGGCGGCCGATCTCGGACATGCCGATGCCGGTGATCGCGACCTTGTCCTCGAACTTCTCCGTGGTCACCATCGGCCGTACGCGGCGGGCTAGTTGACGGGTGTCGACCTCGGCGAGCGGCAGGGGGTCGGTGGCCGGGTGGTCGCGGGCGGGACGGAAGAGGGGCAGCCAGGCGTCCTCGACCTGTTCGAAGACCACCTCCATTCGCATGCCCAACCGCAGCTCGTCCGGGGCGCATTGGACGGTGTTGGTGGTGAGTCGGACCCGGGGGTCCTCCTCCAGGGCGACCTGGGCCACAACGTAGGGCGCGGGCAGGCCGGGCAGGGCGAAGCGGTGGTTGACGGTGAAGCCGATCAGCGTCGCGTGGCCGGACACGGCCCGGACGCCCATGTCATGGCCGTTGCAATACCGGCAGACCGGCTGCGGTGGGTGGATGAGGGCCGCGCAGGACCCGCACTCCGCCACCCGCAGCCGGCCGTCGGCGCCGGAGGTCCAGAAGAACGCGTTCTCCTCCGTGATCACCGGCCCGGGGCGCAGATGGTCCGTCATGTGTCGATCCGGGCCGTGGACTTGCGGACGGTGACCGGTTCGGCGAGGCGCTGTTCTTCGCAGACCTTCTGGAGTTCGACGAGGGTCTCGTCGAGTCCGGCGCCGAGCCGCGGGCCGGGGGTGAAGGTCGCGGGGAGGTGGCGCATGCCCTGGATGACGCCGATGGTCTCATAGTGGACGGCGCCTTCGGGGTCGCACTCGTAGTCGGGCATCCGGTCGAGTACGGCTGTCACCATCCGTTTGAACACCGTGCGGGCCACGTTGGAGCCGATGCAGCGGTGGATGCCGAGGCCGAAGCTGCTGTGCCGGTTGCCCTTTCGTTCCATGTCGATGCGGTCCGGGTCGGGGAAGACCGACGGGTCGCGGTTGGCCATCGCCCAGGACAGCCAGAGGCGTTCGCCCTCCTTGAACTCGGTGCCGGCGATCTCGCAGTCGGCGGTGATGGTGCGGCCGTCACCGGGAGCGGGGGTGTAGAAGCGCAGGAACTCCTCGGTCGCGGAGTCCAGCAGAGTCTTGCGGTCGCGGCTCAACCGGGCTCGTTCGTCGGAGTGTTGGGATAGCCATTCGAGGGAATGGGCGGTGAGCGCAGTCGTGGTGTCGAAGCCGCCGCCGATCAACAGGGCGCACACGCCGAGGAGTTCGCTGTCGTCGGGGTTGCGGCCGTTGATGTCGGCGCGGACCAGCGCGTCCACCAGGCCCGGGCGGGGGTTTCGACGGATCTCCGCGAGCTGGGCCATGAGGTCCATGCCCATCTTGCGGCTCAGGTCCAACACCCTTTGCATGTCGGGTGAGTTGGGCGGGGTGTAGACGGAGGCGTGGGCCGGTTCGTTGTAGATGGTCCAGTGCTCCAGCGGGATGCCCATCATCGCCAGGGTGAGCACGGCGGGGACGATGTTGGCGAGGTCGTCGACGAAGTCGATGTGCCCGGACTCGATCTTCTCGTCGATGCCGGCGCGGACGACCTCGTCGACGAACGGGATCCAGCGCTGGATCGCCGCCGGCGACAGATACGGGTTGAGGGTCTGCCGGTAGTACCGCTGGTCCGGCGGGTCCATCTCCAGGAACCCGCCCCGGCCTTTCCGCTCGGGGGGCGGCGCGGGGATGGAGATGCCGTTGTATCCGCGCCGCTCCCCTTTGACGTCATGGTCGTTGGAGAGGAACTCCGCGGACCGCGCGAGTTCGAAGACCTCACGGTTGCCGCTGGCGACCCAGTGGCCGCCGTGGGTCTCCGTCCAGGCGATCGGGCACTGTCCGTGCAGCTCGTGGGTGATGTCCTCGAACCGGTCGCGGTAGTCGGGTGTGTGCCGGTCGAAGTGCACCTGAGGGTGCTTGCGGCCGGCGTCGTCGTCGACGGCCACGTCTTCCGTGGTCATGCGGAGTCCTCTCCTGCTCGGTGGATGAGGTGGGGTCAGGAGATGAGGGAGATCGCCCGCTCCGGACAGGACAGGACCGCCTCGCGGACGGCCGCCTCCTGGTCGGCCGGGACCTCTTCCTCGACGACCGAGGAGTGCCCGTCGATCTCGCTGAGCTCGAAGGTGTCCGGAGCGCGCATCGCGCAGAGCGTGTGGCCCTGACAGCGCTCCGGGTCGACTCGTACCTTCACGGTCCTTCCTTCCTGCCGTGGTGAACGCCGTGGTGAACGGGGTTTCTGGCGTGGCTACTTGAGGTCGGCGAGCGACTTGCCGACGTCGGCCAGCGTCGGCGGCTTGCCGTAGTTGCCCTTGTACTTGTAGACGGGCGCGTCGCAGCGGTAGGCGCCGTCGGTCGGCTTGAAGTCGGCGGGGACCCAGCCGCTGGTGGTGGCCTTCTCGACGTTGAAGCACTTCACGGGCTCGTCAGGCGCGGACAGGTTCACCGGCGCCTGGAGCCCTCCCCCGGTCCACTCGGTCTGCTTCTTGGCATTGGCCAGGACACAACTGCGGGTCAGCTCCGCGCAGTCGCGGGCCGCGCGGGCGAACAGCAGCCAGGTGGAGAAGGCGTGCACGGCGGGCAGGGTGATCTGCGCGTCGGGCGCGTACTTCTTGAACAGGGCGACCATTTCCTTCGTCGCCGGGTTGTCGTCCGCCTTCTCCAGCGGGTAAGTCCCGTCGATGGCTGCGAAGTTGGTCTGCGCGCTCAACGCGGTGTCGGCCAGCTTGAGGAACGCGGGGCCGTAGGCGTTGTTGTTGGCGTCGACCCAGTCGAGCTTGTAGTCGATGTTGGTGAGCGCCTGCTCCAGCTTCGCCAACTGGGTGAAGTCCCCCAGGAAGACGAGTCCCTTGACCTTCTTCGTCTTGATGGACTGGGCGTACGGCGTCCAGTCGGACACGCCCTGCGCGGGGTAGAGGTCGGAGTAGGTGACCTTGCCGCCCATCGCGATGAGGACTTCCTTGTCCTGCGCGGAGAGGACCTTGGTGATGGGCACGTCACCGGAGATGATGCCGACGCCGCTCGCCGACGACGGGTACGCCTCCTTCAACAGCCAGGAGTAGTAGCCCGCGTAGGGCGAGTACCCGTACGAGGCGCCCTGGGTCATCACCTGGAGGTCGGCGCCGATCTCGGAGGTGACCTGTGCCGGGAACTCGGGGAGCAGGCACTTCAGCCGGGTCTTGACGCCGAGGCCGTCGAGGGCGGCGCCGCCGCCGACCTCGAAGAAGTCGGTGCGGCAGGCCGAGATCATCTGCTGGTTGACCTGCATGAGCGCTGAGTCGTGCGTCACGGGTGTGATCTTGCGTCCGTTGATGCCGCCGGCGGCGTTGCACCAGGAGGTGAAGACCTTGGCCGCGTTCTCGAACTCCGGGTTCTTGGTGAACCCGACGTCGCTGAAGACGCCGACCTTGATGTCGGAGCTGGTGACGCCCTGGCTGGTGACGGACTTGGCCGTCCCCTTCCCGCACACGGACTTCAGCGTGCCGAAGTCCGCGGTGGCGGTGTCGGCGGCTCCGGTGGTGGAAGGACTGCTGGTGTCCGCGGACTTGGTGCGGCCGGAGCATCCGGCCGCGGCCGCGAGGGCCAGGACGAGCGCGGGGATGAGCAAGCGTCTCATCGGTTCTCCTCGTTGAGAATGTGAGTCTCGCTGTCGGGTGATCAGGTGACGGCGCCCGCCGCCTTGAGCGCGATGATGCGGTCCCAGTCCAGGCCCAGTTCGAGGAGGATCTCCTCGGTCTGGGCGGCGAACTCGGGTGCGGGCCCGAGTTGTGGGGCCTGCACGTCGAACTGCACGGGGCTGGCGACCAGTTCGAGCTCTCCTGCTCGCAGGAGGTACTCGTTCGCTCTGATCTGCGGGTCGTCGCCCACTTGCAGGGAGTCCTGCACCGGGGCCCACGGCCCGGCCAGGGTGGTGAATCGCCCGCTCCACTCCGCGAGGGTGCGGGTGGCGATGACCTCGCGCAGGATCTTGACGGCCTCCGCCGTGTTGGCCGCGATGTTCTCGGCCGTGTCGAAGCGGGGGTCGTCGGCGAGTTCGGGCCGGTCGATGTGCCGGCACACATCGGCCCAGAACTTGCCGGGCTGCATCATGACGAACGCCAGATGGTGGCCGTCGGAGGTCTCGTACAGCCCGGACAGGGGGTTGGTGACGGAGCCGTGGGTGCCGACGCGCGGCGGGATCCAGGGTTTGCCGAGGTGCAGGGAGAGCGCGGTGGCGTGGCCCATCGCCCACAGTCCGCTGCCGAGCAACGAGACGTCCACGACCGACGGTTCGCCGGTGCGTTCGCGTTTCAGGAGCGCGGCGGCGATGCCGCCGGCGAGGTTGGTGCCGGAGATGGTGTCGCCGTAGGCCGGTGCGGGCGGGTTGATGATGCCGTCGGTGCCCTCGGGGGTGATGCTCGCGGCGGTGCCGGCGCGGGCCCAGAACGCCGTCATGTCGTAGCCGCCCTTCCTCGCTTCCGCTCCGCGTGGGCCGAAGGCGCTGCCCCGGGCGTAGATGATGCGGGGATTGACGCTACGGATGTCGTCGACGTCGATGCCGAACCGCTCCCGGTGACCGGGAAGGAAACTGGTCAGGAACACGTCCGAGCGCCGGGCGAGGTCGTAGAGAACGTCCTTTCCCTCGGGGCGGGAGATGTCGAGGCCGAGGCTGCGCTTGCCGCGGTTGGCGTGCTCGACGTTGGGGTTGGGGTCGCCCTCGACGCGCATCGTGCCGGTCTGGCGGAGACCGCGTTGCGGATCGCCGGTAACGGCGTGCTCGACTTTGATGACGTCCGCTCCCCAGTCGGAGAGGACGGCTCCCGCCGAGGGCACGAAGCCGTACATGGCGACTTCGAGGACGCGGATGCCTTCGAGCGGCATCATGACCGGACCACGACCGCGAACGCCTTGTACTCCAGGAACTCCTCCAGACCGGCCACTCCGCTCTCGCGGCCGATGCCCGACTGCTTGTAGCCGCCGAACGGCACGTCGGCGGCGAAGTAGTTGCCGCCGTTGATGCTGAAGGTGCCGGTGCGGATCCGGCGGGCGAGCGCGATGGCCCGCTCGTCGTCGGCGCTCTGGATGCCGCCGGAGAGGCCGAAGATGGAGTTGTTCGCGATGCGGACGGCGTCGTCATCGTCGTCGTACGCAATCACCACGAGCACCGGGCCGAAGACCTCGTCCTGGGCGATCTCGCTGTCCGGGTCGACGTTGCTGAGGAGAGTCGGCCTGTAGAAGAAGCCGGGATCGATCTTCTCGCCTCCGACAACGAGGTTCGCACCGGCGGCTACGGCCCTCTCGACCATGCCGTCGACCTTCTCGCGCTGGCGCTCGCTGATGAGCGGACCCGCGAAGGTCTTGGGGTCGGCCGGGTCGCCGAGCGGGATGCGGCCGAGGCCTGCCGCCACCATGGCGACGATCTCGTCGTGGTGCTCCCGGGGCACGAGCAGTCGTGAGGTGAGCGCGCAACCCTGCCCGGAGTGGGAGCAGATGGTGCCGGCCGCGAACATGGCGGCGGTGGCGAAGTCGGCGTCGTCCAGGACGATCATGGCGGACTTGCCGCCGAGTTCCAGGAAGACCTTCTTCACCGTGCGGCTCGCGGCCTCCATGATGCGGCGGCCGGTCGCGGTGGAACCGGTGAACGTGATCATGTCGACGTCGGGATGCGTGGTGAGCGTCTCGCCGACGTCGGCACCGGAGGACGTGAGGACGTTTACCACGCCGGGCGGTATGTCCGTGTGCTCGGCGATGAGTTGGCCGAGGAACAGGGTGGTCAGCGGGGTGTCGGGGGCGCCCTTGAGGACGACCGTGCAGCCGGCCGCGAGTGCGGGGGCGAGCTTGGCCAGGGCGAGTTGGTTCGGGTAGTTGTAGGCGATGATCGCCGCGACGACCCCGGCGGCCTCCTTCTCCACCCAGCGCCGGTGACGCTGGCCGCGGCTCTCGGACTCGCCGAGTTCCTCGGTCAGCGGGTACTTGCGCAGCAGGTCCGCGTAGTAGCGCACCAGCTTGACGGGGTCGTCGAGTTGGGGGCCGTAGGTGAGCATGCGGGGTGCGCCGACCTCGGCGATGGTCAGCTCGCGCAGCTCCTCGACGTGGTCGGTGAGCGCCCGGTGCAGCTGGTCGAGACAGCGGATGCGCAGCTGTACGTCGGTGGACCAGGCCGTGGTGTCGAAGGCGGTGCGGGCCGCCGCCACGGCTGTCTCGGCCTGGGCGGTGGTGGCGTCGGGGGCGTGGCCGTAGACCTCGCCGGTCGCGGGATTGAGGGAGGGGAACGTCCGCTCCCCGTCGACAAGTTGGCCGTCGATGAGCAGGCGGGTCACAGCCGCACCACCTGTCCGCCGTCCACGCTGATGGTCTGGCCGGTGAGCCAGCCCGCGTCGTCGGAGAGCAGGAACAGCACGGTGGGGGTCAAGTCGCCGGGGGTGCCCATCCGTTTGATGGCCAAGGCCTGGGTCATCCGCTCCTGGAACTCGACCGGTACGACGGTGGCCGTGGCCTCGGTGTCGGTGGGGCCGGGGGCGATGCCGTTGACGCGGATGCCCCGGCCGCCGAGTTCGGCGGCGAGCGAGGCGGTGAGGTGGTTGATGCCGATCTTGGCCAGGCCGTAGTAGCCGCTCGCCATGTAGGCGGCGGCGGAGGACTGGTTGACGATCGCGGCGCCCTCGGTCAGGTGCGGGACGACGGCCCGCGTGACGTAGAGGGCGCCCATCAGGTTCACCTGGATGAAGCGGTTGAGGTAGTCGAGGTCGACGGTGGTCAGTCCCTCGCGCCGCATGCTGTGGTAGATCGCGGCGTTGTTGATCAGGTAGTCGATGCGGCCGAACTCGGCGACGGTGGCCGCGGCCAGCGCGTCGGCCGAGGCGGGGTCTCCGACGTCGACCTTGACGAAGAGCGCGGAGTCCAGTTCCTTGGCGACCCGCTGTCCCTGCTCCTCGTTGATGTCGGCGACCACGACCCGTGCTCCCTCGGCGGCCAGCGCCCGGGCGTAGTCCTCGCCGATTCCCTGTCCCGCTCCGGTGACGATCGCCACCTTGTCCTGGAACCGCATCCTGTTCTCCTCGCATGGATGGACGGCTTGCTCCAATGAAGCGGAAACTACATTCTCCTTATACGCGAATCAACCATCCGGCAGCGAGAATGTCATCCTGACGACTTGCTGACAGACCCGCGGAGCTCGGCGAACAGCCCCCGCCTGCGCGGGACTTCCGGAAGCACCGGACACGAGAATACGCTTCTCAGATCCGGAAGGGAGATTTTCATGATCGAGACGAAGGGGGTTCCGGTATGAGGACAGCGCTCGTCACAGGCGGCGGCTCCGGCATCGGACAAGCCATCGCACAGCGCCTGGAGGCCGACGGTCTCCAGGTCGCCACCCTCGACCTCAACCCGTCCGACAGGGGCTTCTCCCGGAAGGCCGACGTCTCCGACCGGGCCCAGGTGGACGAGGCACTGGCCGAGATCCGGGAGCAGCTCGGCCCGGTCACGGTCCTGGTCAACGCGGCCGGGACGGAGGGCTACAAGCGCTTCGCCAACCTCACCTTCGAGGCCTGGCAGCGGGTCATCGACGTCAACCTCCACGGCGTCTTCCACTGCGTCCAGGCGGTTCTGCCGGACATGGTGGAGGCCGGCTGGGGCCGGATCGTCAACATCTCCTCGTCCAGCGCACAGTCCGGCCAGCCCTTCATGACGCACTACGTGGCCGCGAAATCGGCGGTCAACGGGCTGACCAAGGCGCTGGCCCTGGAGCTGGGCCCGCAGGGCATCACCGTCAACGCGGTGCCGCCCGGCTTCATCGACACGCCGATGCTGCGCCGCTCGGAGGAGCGCCAACTCCTCGGCGGGACGGTCGAGGAACACATCCAGCGCACTCCGGTACGGCGGGTCGGGCGCCCGGAGGACATCGCCGCGGCCTGCGCCTTCCTCGCCTCCGAGGAGGCCGGCTACATCACCGGCCAGATCCTGGGCGTCAACGGCGGGCGGAACACGTGAGCGGGCGGAGCGAACACCACGGACCCGGCGAGACAGCCACCGAGCACAGCGGACACGGCGAGCGCGGCTCGCACCACGACGCCGCCGCCGAGAACACCGTTCGCATCCCCCCGGTGCCGTACGACGACTGGGACCACGAGCTGTTCTCGGTCATCAGCCATCCCCGGAAGCTGCCGCAGGCCAACGTCCTGGGGATCTTCCAGCGTCATCCGGCGCTGGCCCGGGCGTTCCTGACGTTCAACATGCACCTCAACACCACGACCCTGCCGGTGCGCGTCCGCGAGCTGGCCGTCCTGCGCGTGGCCTGGCGGCGGGGCAGCAGGTACGAGTGGGCGAGTCATGTCCTGATCGCCCGGAAGGCCGGGGTGACCGAGGCCGAGATCGACGAAGTCCGCACGGGCGCCGACACGTTGCTCAACCGGGCGGTGGACGAACTGGACACCGACTCGGGCCTGTCGGACGCGACGTACACCGCCCTCGCCGCCGACCTGGACGAACACCAGCTGATGGACCTGGTGTTCACGATCGGCGCCTACACGATGCTCACGATGGCCCTCAACACCTTCGGCGTGGAACTCGACCCCGTGATCTCGGAAGAGAACTTCAGTTTCCCAAAAAGAGAATGGTATTCTCACAAGCGAGAGGGGTGATCCCATGCCGCACTTCACCAAGCCCGAGGCCGGGAGCTGGACCGAGAACTACCCCGAGCTGGGCACCAGCCCGGTGAACTACGAGGACTCCATCGACCCCGCGTACTACGAGGCCGAGAGGGAAGCGATCTTCAAGAGGACCTGGCTGAACGTCGGCCGGGTCGAGCAAGTGCCCAAGGTCGGCAGCTACTTCACGAAGGAGCTGGCGGTCGCCGACACCTCACTGGTGATCGTGCGGGGCAAGGACAAGGAGATCCGCGCCTTCCACAACGTCTGCCGCCACCGCGGCAACAAGCTCGTGTGGAACGACTTCCCGGGCGAGGAGGTCAAGGGCACCTGCCGCCAGTTCACCTGCAAGTACCACGCCTGGCGCTACAGCCTCGACGGCGATCTGACCTTCGTCCAGCAGGAGAAGGAGTTCTTCGACCTGGACAAGGCGGACTACGGCCTCAAACTGGTCCGCTGCGAGGTCTGGGAGGGGTTCGTCTTCGTCAACCTCGACCCCGACGCACAGCCGCTCAAGGAGTACCTGGGCGAGTTCGCGAAGGGCCTGGAGGGCTACCCCTTCCACGAGATGACCGAGGTCTTCACCTACAGGGCCGAGATCGGCAGCAACTGGAAGCTGTTCATCGACGCGTTCGCGGAGTTCTACCACGCACCCGTCCTGCACATGAAGCAGGCCGTCAAGGACGAGGCCGACAAGCTCTTCAACGTCGGGTACGAGGCGCTGCACTACGAGATCCACCCCCCGCACTCGATGATCTCGTCCTGGGGAGGCATGTCGCCGCCCAAGGACCTGACCATCGTCAAGCCGATCGAACGCGTCCTGCGCAGCGGCCTGTTCGGTCCGTGGGAGGCGCCCGACATCGAGGGCCTGGACAATCTGCCGACGGGCCTCAACCCGGGCCGGCACCGTGCGTGGGGCAACGACTCCTTCGAGTTCTTCCCGAACATGACCCTGCTGATCTGGAAGCCCGGCTGGTATCTCACCTACCACTACTGGCCGACGGCGGTGGACAAGCACCTCTTCGAGGCCAACCTGTACTTCGTGCCCGCCAAGACGGCGCGCGAGCGGCTGAAGCAGGAGCTGGCGGCGGTGACGTTCAAGGAGTACGCGCTCCAGGACGGCAACACGCTGGAGGCCACCCAGACGATGCTCAAGAGCCGGGTCGTCACCGAATTCCCGCTCTGCGACCAGGAGTTGCTGCTCCGCCATCTGCACAAGACGGTCGCCGACTACGTCAAGGAGCACACCGATGCTGCCCAGTGACTTCGCGGCACTAGAGCCGTTCAACGCGTGGGTCCTGGAGACCGAGCGCGACCGCTACGGCAAGCGCCTGGCCAGTTCCATGGAAGAGATGCAGGCCTTCTACGACGCCGCGTTCCCGCTGCTGGAACAGGCCTCCGACCACCTCGACAAGTTCCCGCTCTCCGAACTCCCGGAGCAGGAGCGCAACTTGCTGCTCCTGATGTTCTCCCTGGTCAACGTGTCGTTCCCGGTCGAGGTCTGGAAGCAGGCCCGGGTGCCGGACAGCGGGGCGGCCTATATGGACCTCGTCGTCGAGCCGAAGGTCTGACCGGTCGTGCTCACGCTCAGAGCGGCGCGTGTACTGCACGTGGAGACGGGCGAGTTCGAGTCACCGGGCCTGATCACGGTCGAGGGCGATCGCATCACGCACACCGGCGTCGGCATCGGCGAGGGCGCCGGTGAGAACGAGATTCTCGACCTCGGCGACGTGACTCTCCTGCCCGGTCTCATGGACATGGAGGTCAACCTCCTGATGGGTGGCCGGGGAGAGACGCTCGCGTTCTCCCCCGTCCAGGACGATCCCCCGCTGCGGATGCTCCGCGCGGTGGGCAACGCCCGGCGGACCCTGCGCGCGGGGTTCACCACGGTCCGCAACCTCGGCCTGTTCGTGAAGACGGGCGGCTATCTGCTGGACGTCGCGCTGGCCAAGGCCATCGACGCCGGCTGGATCGACGGCCCGCGCATCGTGCCCGCCGGACACGCCATCACACCCACCGGCGGCCATCTCGACCCCACGATGTTCGCCGCGTACGCCCCTGGAATTATGCCCCTCTCCCTGGAAGAGGGCATTGCCAACGGTGTCGACGAGGTGCGCAAGGCCGTCCGCTACCAGATCAAGCACGGGGCACGGCTCATCAAGGTCTGCGCGTCCGGGGGCGTCATGTCCCACACCGGCACCCCCGGCGCGCAGCACTACTCCGACGAGGAACTGCGCGCCATCGTCGACGAGGCCCATCGCCGCGGACTCAAGGTGGCGGCCCACACCCATGGGGCCGACGCCGTCCGGTCCGCGGTGGAGGCGGGCATCGACTGCATCGAGCACGGCTTCCTGCTCGACGACGACACCATCGCGCTGATGGCGGAGAGGGGCACTTTCCTGGTGCCGACCACCGCTCTCATCGACGGGATGGACATGTCCCACGCCGCGCCCGAGCTGAAGGAGAAGGCCGCCGAGATCTTCCCCCGGGCGAAGACGGTGGTGGCCAGGGCCGGCAAGGCGGGTGTCCGGATGGCGCTGGGTACGGACGCGCCTGCGATCCCGCACGGCCGGGGCGCCCAGGAGCTGATCGCCCTGGTCGACCGGGGGATGACTCCCCTGGAGGCGCTCCGGGCGGCGACCGTCAACGCGGCGGAGCTGATCGACGCCGACGACCGGGGCCGTATCGCGGAAGGGCTGCTCGCCGATCTGATCGCGGTGCCGGGCGATCCGCTGGAGGACGTCTCCGTGATGGCGGACGTCCGGTTCGTGATGAAGGGCGGGAAGGTGTTCCGCGACGAACGCCGCTGACATCAACGCCCAGGCCAGCGGCGGGAGTTGATCACACCGGCCCGTCGAGGGGTCGTAGCATCCGCAGGATCATGTCGACCGTGCGCTCGACGGGGCGGTTGCGGGCCGCGACCGTGGACAAGAGGGTGCGGGTCAGGACGGCGCCGAGGAGCATGTCGAAGACGTCGTCCGGGTCCACGGCCGGGTCGACGGACCCGGTCGGCGCGGCGCGCAGGATGTCCTGGAACTGCGGCCGCGCCGACACGCGCAGCAGCATCTCCGGCGGCCGGGGCGTGTTCGACGTCTGGGAGTGCGCGAAGAGACCGGCCGCGGCGGCACGGGCCGCGGGCGCGCCGAAGGCCGCCAAGTAGGCGCGGACGAACCGGCGTAGATCACGGCGGAGGTCCCCTGTCGGTTGGACGCTCAATGGGCTGAGTCCGGGGAACGTGGCCTCCTCGATCAGCTCGATCCGGGACGGCCAGCGGCGGTAGATGGCGGAGGCGTGCACGCCGGAGTGCTCCGCCACCGCCTGGATCGTCGTCGCGTCGAAGCCGCGCCGGACGAGGAGTTCGCGCGTCGCCGCGAGGGCTCGTTCGCTGATGCTCGTGTCCCGTGGACGGCCAGGGGCGCGGCGCGGTTCTGCCATGCCGTGATTGTAGTGATCGGGCGGTGTTCCACGTTCTCTTAATTATAGGAGACGGTCTTCTGTAATTACCTTTGTGTGGCTACAGTCCGAAGGGGACGGGCTTCGGAGTGCGGAGGAGAGTCTGATGCGTGCTGCTGTGCTGCGGGGCGGGAGCGTCGAGGCGCGGACCGTCGACGATCCAGTGCCCGGACCGGGTCAACTCCTCGTCCGCTCGCTGGCGTGCGGGATCTGCGCGTCGGACCTGCACTTCATGGACCATCCGGAGGCGGGCGCCGACGACGACAGCGGGATGTCGACGTACGACCAGGACGTCGACATCGTGATGGGTCACGAGTACTGCGCCGAGGTCGTGGACCACGGCCCCGGTACCGAGCGCCGGATCCCGGTCGGGACGCGGGTGAGTTCGCTGCCCGTGCTGGCCACTCCGGCCGGCCGCAGGATCATCGGCCAGAACCCCGATTCCCCCGGCGGATTCGGGGAGTTGTTCCTGCTGACCGAGGCCATCACCCGGGTCGTGGTGTCGGACCTGCCCAGCGAGATCGTGTGTGTCGCCGACGCGATCTCGGTCGGCTGGTCGACCGCCTCCCGCGCCCGACTCACCGCGAGCGAGGCGCCGTTGGTCATCGGCTGCGGCGCCATCGCCCTCTCGGTGATCGGCCGGCTCAAGAACCTCGGCGTCGGCCCGATCGTCGCGGCCGATCTCGTGGCGTCGCGCCGCGCGACCGCGCTGGCCATGGGGGCCGACGTGGTCGTCGACCCGGCCGTGGTCTCGCCGTACGAGGCGTGGCGCAACGCGGCCGGGAGCCGGTCGAGTTGTGTCGTGTTCGAGTGCGTCGGCGTCCCCGGCGTTCTCGACTCGATCATCAAGGGCTGCGAGCGCGGTACGCGGATCTTCTCCGTCGGCGGTCCGCCGGAGGGCGACCATCTGCACACCCTGACCGCGAAGCGGAAGGGCATCAACATCCAGTTCGGGGGCGGCCCGTCGATGGACCACTGGGACGAGGCGTTCCGGGCGGTCTGCTCCGGCAGCCTCGATGTCGGGCCGATGCTCGGCCACACCGTCGGGCTCGACGGGGTGCCGGCCGCGCTCGACGCCGCACGGGACGCCGACGGGCCGGCCCGCATCATCGTCGTACCAGGGAGCTGAACACTCATGAGCGAGACCGACGAACTTGCCCAACTACGCGCCAGCGTCGCAGCGTTGGCGGCGAAGGTGCGCGTCTTGGAGGACCAGGTCGAGATCACGCAGCTCGTCGCGCAGTACGGACCGGCTGTCGACAGCGGCTCGGGAGACGCCGCGGCGGCGCTCTGGACCGAGGACGGCGTCTTCGACGCGATCCCCCATCTGCGGATGGAGGGCCGGGACGGCATCGTCGGCATGGTCCACGGCCCCGGCCACCAGACCGTGATCCACACCGGCTGCGGACACATCCTGACCGCGCCGCACGTGGTCGTCGACGGCGACCACGCCACGGGGCGCAGCCATGCGCTGCACCTGCGCTGGGACGTGGACGCCGGCCGGTTCTGGGTGTACCAGGTCTCCGCGAACACCTGGCGCTGGGTTCGCACTTCGGAGGGCTGGCGGATCGCCGAGCGGGTCAACGCCAACCTCGACGGCACCGAGGGGCCGCGCGCGATGCTGGCGCCGTCCTCCAACTCGCTCCTTCTGGAGGAGAGTTGAAGATCGGGATCATCGGGTCGGGCCGTATGGGGCAGCCGATCGTCGAGCGCCTCGTGGCCGCGGGGCATGACGTCACCGTCCACTCGCGCCACCCGGAGACGCGCACCGACACAGAGGCAGACGGGCCGAGTCGGGCCGAGACGGTCGAGGAGACCGTGCGCGACGCGGACGCGGTGTTCGTCGTCGTACTGACGGACGAGCAGGTGCGATCGGTGTGCCTGGGCCCTCACGGTGTTGTCGCGGCCATGGCGGCGGGGGCGACGCTCGTCCAGCACACCACCTCCACCCCCGGGACCGCCCGTCTGCTCGCCGAAGCGGGCGCGGAGCGCGGTGTCCGGGTGCTGGACGCCGCTCTCTCGGGCGGCCCGCACGACATCGCCGCGGGCCGACTCACCCTGTGGGTAGGCGGGGACGAGGCGCAACTGGAGCCGATGCGACCGCTGTTGGAGACGTACGCCTCGCCGGTCATGTACGTGGGACCGGCCGGGAACGGTCAGCGGGTCAAGCTCGTCAACAACGCCCTGTTCGTGGCCCAGGTCGGTCTCGCGGTCGACGCGGTGCGGGTGGCGGGGTCGCTGGGCATCGACGAGAAGGTGATTCTCGCGGCCCTGCAACACGGCAGCGGTGCCAGTCGGGCGCTCGGTGTCGTCGCCAGTGGCGGGTCGGTCGACTCGGTCGCGGTGCGGCTCGCGGACCTGATGAGCAAGGACGTCGCCGTGGTGCGCGAGGTCGCGCGCAGCACCGGTGCCGACCTCGGGATCATCGGCACGGTGCTGTCGTCGGACGCGGTCAAGAAGAAGGTTCTCCGTTCGCCCGGACGATCTGACTGATCTTGATTGAGGAGTACGAAGTGACCGAAACCCTCACTACCAAGTACGGGCCGTGGAGTGTCATCGCCGGCGGGTCGGACGGGGTGGGTGCCGCGTTCGCCCACCGGCTGGCGGCCCAGGGGATGAACGTCGTACTCGTGGCCCGGCGCCTGCCCGTGCTGGAGGCGTTCGCCGACGAGATCCGCGCCCGGTACGGCGTCGCGGTCCGCACCGTCGCGCTCGACCTCAGCTCCCCGAGTGCCCTGGCGGAGTTGGAGGCGGCGACCGCCGGTCTGGAGGTCGGTCTGTTCGTGTACAACGCGGGCAGCGACGACCGCAGCGTGCCGTTCCTCGACAAGGACCTCGACATCCATCTCGGGCTGGTGCGGCGCAACTGCACCGCCGTACTCGAAGCGGCCTACCGTTTCGGTGGCCCGATGGTGGCGCGCAAGCGGGGAGCCGTGGTCCTGGTGACCTCGGGCGCCGCGTGGGCGGGTGGCGCCACGCTCGCCGCCTACGGCGCGTCGAAGGCGTTCGACCTCATCCTCGCGGAGAGCCTGTGGGCGGAGTGGCAGGGCAGCGGGGTGGACGTCCTGGGGCTGGTCCTCGGCAGGACCGACACCCCGTCCCTGCGCCGGACCGAGGGCGTCCAAGGGGGGTCCTACGGTGGCGACTTGGCCGATCCGGACGATGTGGCCGCCGAGGCGCTCGACCATCTCTCCGACGGTCCGACCTGGATCTGCGGCAGCCCCACCCCGACCGGCGGTTCACCGTTCGGGGCGTTGAGCCGCCGTGACGCGGTGCTGGCCATGAGCCGGGGCGCGACCGCGCACAAGGGGCGGTGACGGTCGCGGTCCGGCCCATCGACCCGGGCGGCCCGGCCTACTGGCCCTTGATGCGTTCCTTCATGGCGTCGAGCTGCGTGAGAATGGGATATCCGCTCACGCTCAGCGCGTTCCCGTGTCCCGTCTCGTGGATGTCGAACACGGACTGGATGGCGGCGTAGAAGCCCTGGACGTCGAGGCTCTGGTTGACGGCCCGCTTCGCCTGGCGCAGGCCGAAGGACGGCATCCGGGCGATTTGGTGGGCCAACTCCAAGGCCTCGCTGCCCAGTTGGTCGAGCGGGACGACCTTGTTCACCATGCCGACCTTCTCCGCTTCCTCGGCGGTGACGGCTCGTCCGGTGAAGAGGATCTCCTTCGCCTTGCGCGGGCCCAACTCCCAGGTGTGACCGTGGTATTCGACTCCCCCGATGCCCATGTGCACGACGGGGTCGGAGAACTCGGCGTTCTCGGCGGCCACGATCAGGTCACAGGGCCAGCAGAGCATCAGTCCGCCCGCGATGCACTTGCCCTGCACTGCGGCGATCGTCGGCTTGGGCACGTTGCGCCAGCGCAGGGTGTACTCCAGGTATCGGCGGGTCTCGGCGCTGTAGATCCACTCCAGGGTGATCTCCTTCGGCGCCGGCCAGCGGTCCTTCAGGTCGTGGCCCGACGAGAAGTGCTTGCCGTTGGCCTTCAGGAGAACGACCTTCACGTCCTCGTCGGCCGCGGCCCGGCTCCAGGCCGCGTCCAGGGCGTCGAGGAGCTCACTGTTCTGGGCGTTGGCGACCTCGGGCCGGTTGAGGGTGATGATCCCCACCCGGCCGTCGACCTCGTACAGGATCTCGTCCATGCGTCTTGTCCTCTGTCGGCTCTGGGGTGTCGGCTCTCTGGGCTGACGGCTCTAGCGGGGCAGGCCGAGGATGCGCTCCGCGATGATGTTGCGCTGGATCTCGGAGGTGCCGCCGGCGATGGTGCCGCCGAAGCTGCGCGCGTACCGCTCGAACCAACTGGCGTTGAACGTCTCCAAGTTCATATGGGTGTACGGCCCCGTCTGCACCGGATGCAGCAGCGACTCGGTCCCGTGCTGTTCGAGAGCGTTCAGCTCGGCGCTCTGCGCGGCCTCGGAACCGAGCAGCTTGAGCACCGAGATCTCGACCGGGTTCCGGTCGGGCCCGAGCAGCCGGTAGCCGAGCAACCGCAGTGCCTGGACGTCCATTTGGAGGGTCGCGTACCACTCCTCGTCGCAGGCCGCGTCATTGATCAGGGCGTCCATCCGCTCGGCGTAGTGCACCCACAGCAGGGTCCGTTCGTGGCCGAGCGAGCCGTTGGCCACGCGCCAGCCCTCGTTGAGGGGGCCGACGAGGTTCTCCTTGGGGACGTGGACGTCGGTGAAGAACACCTCGTTGAAGTCGAAGTCGTCCGGCGCGGCGATCGAGCCGAACGGCCGCCGGACCAGGCCCTCGGAGTCGGTGGGGATGAGCAGGACGCTGATGCCCTTGTGCTTGGGGGCCTCGGGGTCGGTGCGGACGAAGGTGAGCAGGACGTCGGCGTCGTGCGCGCCCGAGGTCCACACCTTCTGCCCGTTGACCACGAAGTGGTCGCCCTCCAGAGCCGCGCGGGTGCGCAGCCCGGCCAGGTCGGAGCCGGCACCGGGCTCACTCATCCCGAGCGACGCGGTGATCTCGGCGCGCAGCAGGGGCACGGCCCAGTCGCGTTTCTGTTCCTCGGTACCGAAGGTCAGCAGCGAGGCCGCGATGATGTTGAGGCCCTGCGGGTTGAAGCTGTGGTAGATCCGCCGCCGGGACAACTCCTCCAGGTGGGCGACCACTTGGGGCAGCGTGGCGTTCCGGCCGCCGTACTCGGACGGCTGGGCGGGCAGCAGCCAGCCCGCGTCGAAGAGCTTGCGCTGCCAGCGCCGGGCCCAATCCGGTATGTCCGCACTGGACTTGGAGCGGACCGTGGCCTCTTCGGGCGGGGGCAGGTGGGCGTCGAGGAAGTCGTTGAAATCGGCGCGGAACTTCTCGACCTCGGGGTCGGGGGCCAGCCTCATACCAGCAGCGCCTTCCTGTGCTCGGACGCCGTACCGAGGAGCAGGTCCCCGGCCTTGGCCCGCTTGAGATGGATCTGCAGCTCGTTCTCCCACGTGTAGCCCATGGCTCCGAACAGCTGGAACCCGTTCTGGAAGCACACCCGTTGGCAGTCACCGGCGGCGGCCTTGGCCATCGCGGCGGCCCGGCCCCGGCGCGGGTCGTCCTCGGCGATGGTGAGCGCGGAGAAGTAGGCGAGCACCTTGGCGCGTTCGATGGCGACGTACATGTCGGCGGCCTTGTGCTTGACGGCCTGGAACGAGCCGATGGGCACGCCGAACTGGTGCCGTTGTTTCACATGGGCGACGACCAGGTCGAGGATGCGCCGACAGCTGCCGACCGTGCTGACCGCCAGGCCCATCAGGGCCAGGTCCGGCACTCCGGAGGCCAGGTCCGGCGCGTCCACCCTGGCGATGTGCAGGGTCGGGTCGAACACGGACAGCCGCTCGGCCGCCAGCTCCTTTCCGTCCCGTACGACCACGCCCTCGGCGGTGAGAATCGCGATCTCGTCCGCGCGGTCGGCGTCGAGGACGAACTTCCCCTCCCCGTCGAAGACACCGGTGCCCGAGCCGTTGGGCAGCCGCCCTGCCAGCGGCGCGAACCAGGTGGCCGTGGCGAGGAAGGGCGTCGGATCGGCGACGTACCCCAACTCCTCCAGGACGATGGCCAGTTCCACCGGTGGGGCCTCCAGCCAGCCCAACTCCAGGTAGGTGTCCCACAGTTGCTTCTCGGGCAGAGACCGTGACTTGGTGACCGTCTCGCGGACCACTCGCTGGAGCAGCCGCTGTTCGTCGTCGAACTCAAACTCCATGCGCGACCTCCAGAAGGACCTTGCCGATGGCTCGGCGCCCCAGAGCGAGGGCCTCGGCGACGTCGGCGAGCGGATACACGGCGTGGACGCGGGGCCGGATCTTCCCGGCGGCGAACAGTCCGTGGAGTTCGGTGCGGGCGGCGACCAGGTCGTCCCGCCGGTGCCGTGCCCAGCCGCCGAGGTCGAAGCCGTGCAGGCTGACACCTTTGAGCATCGGGAGGTTGAGCGGGATGCGCGGGATCTCCCCGCTCGCGAATCCCACGCTCACGAACCGCCCGCCCCAGCGCATGGCCCGCAACGCCTCTTCCGCGTACGGCCCGCCGACCGGGTCGATCACGACATCGGCGCCGCCCGCGTCCCGCAGCGCCCGCTTCAGATCGTCGTACGGCAGGGTCAGCCGTGCCCCCTGCTCGGCGCACACCGCCCGTTTCTCCTCCGTCGAGGCGACGGCGACGACCTCCGCGCCGAGCAGCGCGGCGAGTTCGACGGTCGCGAGGCCGACCCCGCCGGCCGCGCCGAGAACGGCGACCCGCTCCCCCGGCTGTACGTCGGCGACCAGGCGGAGGGCGTCGAAGGCGGTGGCGTGGCTGACCCCGAAGGCCGCCGCGCGCTCGGTGGGGATTCCCTCGGGGATACGGCTCAGGCCGGCGGGACGGGCGGTGACGCGTTCGGCGAAGGCGCCGACGAACATCGACCCGAAGACCCGCTCGCCCTTCTCGAATCCGTTCGCTGACGCGGCGACCACGCCGGCGAACTCGCTGCCGGGGGTGAAGGGAGGTTCCGCCTTCACCTGATAGGCGCCGTCGATGACGAGGACGTCGGCGAAGTTGACGGCGGCGTAGTGCACGTCGACCGGGATGCCGCTCTCGTTCTGGGTGAACTCCGGCCCTGGAAAAGGCGGTTCGGGCACGTCCTCGACGACCACCGGGCCACCGACGGCGTTGCAGCGGGCGGCTCTCATAGCCGGGTCGTCGCGGCGAGGTCGGCCGCCTGGGTGGCCATCTGCAGGACGACGTCGCCGTAGTGGGCCATCTTCGGGTTGCCGCCCTCGCCCCTGACGTGACGGGCGTAGCCGCCTTCGAGGACGACGGCCATCTTGAACCGGGCGAGGATCACGTAGTAGTCGATCTCGCTGACGTCCCGGCCGCTGACCTTGGCGTAGTGCTCCAGCAGATCGGCGCGGTCGGGCATGCCGGTGTAGTCGACGTACCCCTTCTGGGTCCGGTCCTCGTCGGCGTCCGGCCAGCCCATGATGACCCAGCCGAGGTCGAGCAACGGGTCGCCGACCGTGGCCATTTCGAAGTCGACCAGGGCCGCGAGCTTGGCGGGCGCGCCGTGCTGGAACATGACGTTGGCGAACTGGTAGTCGCCGTGGATGATGCCGGGTTCCCAGTGGGCGGGACGGTGTTCCCGCAGCCAGGCAGCGGCGTTCTCCAGGCCAGGTATCTCGCGGAACTCGAACTTGGCGAGGTGAGCGAGCCAGCGGTCGACCTGCCGGTCGTGGAAGCCGTCGGGGCGGCCGAAGCCTTCAAGGCCCTGGGCCCGCCAGTCGACGTTGCCCAACTTGGCGATGCCCTCGACGAGTTGGTGGGCGAGTCCGGGGCGCGTGGACAGGTCGCTGAGAAACGGCTCGGGCCAGCCGTCGGAGTTCATCGGCGACCAGCCGTCGACGTGCGCCATGAGGTAGAAGCAGGAGCCGAGCACGCTCGTGTCGTCACACACGGCGATCGCCTCGGGGTGCGGGACGTCCGTGCCGTTGAGCGCGTTGAGAACGCGGTATTCACGGAGCATGGTCTCGTTGCGCCCCGGCGGAACCTTCTCCGGCGGTTTGCGCAGCACCATGCTCACCTCACCGCGCCGGATGCCGTAGATGTCGTTGGAGGTGCCACCGGAGATGTACGACGTCTCGACGGGTTCACCGGGGGCGATGCCCTGGTCGTCGAGCCAGCGGGCGAGCGGTTCCGTGTTCGCGAGCGTCACAGCAGGTCCTCCAACTGCTTCCGGGCCCATTCGCGGCGGGTGGGCAGGTGCTGGGTGGGCCACAGGCCGGGGGCCGCTTCGTAGCCGCGCAGGACGTCACGGGCGACCGTGATCTTGTGAACCTCGGTGGGGCCGTCGACGACCGCCATGACCGCAGCGCCGTTCCACATGTCCGCGAACGGCATTTCGTTCGACACACCGAGCGCGCCGTGCAGATGCATCGAGCGGTACACGACGTCGTGCAGCACCTTCGGGGTGAGGAACTTGATCGCGGCGATGTCCTTGCGGACCCGTTTGTAGTCCTGGTACTTGTCGATCTGCCAAGCCGTATAGAGCACGAACAGCCGGAACTGGGCGAGTTGGGCGTAGGAGTCGGCGAGGTCGGCGCGGACGAGTTGCTTGTCCGCGAGCCGTTCGCCCTGGGTCTCGCGGGACAGGGCCCGCTCGGCCATCATGTCGAGCGCCTTCTGGCTCTGGCCGACGACCCGCATCGCGTGGTGGACGCGGCCACCGCCGAGCCGGGTCTGGGCGATCGCGAAGGCCTGGCCCTCGCCGCCGAGCAGGGCGTCGGCGGGGACGCGGACGCCGTCGTAGGCGATGAGTGCGTGCATGCCCTCGTCGGTGGCCTCGCCCATGATGCCGAGGTGGCGCTCGATGCGGACGCCGGGGGTGTCGCTGGGCACGAGGAACATCGACATGCCCTTGTAGGGGCTGACGTCGGGGTTCGTCACGGCCATCACGATGACGAACTTCGAGGTGCGTGCGTTGGAGGAGAAGAACTTGCGGCCGGTGATGACCCAGTCGTCGCCGTCGCGTTCGGCGCGGGTGGTGAACATCGTCGGGTCGGCGCCGGCCTGCGGCTCGGTCATGGAGAAGCAGGAGAAGCACTCGCCCTCCAGCAGTGGCTTGAGGTAGCGCTCCTTCTGCTCGTCGGTGCCGTAGCGGGCGATGATCTCGGCGTTGCCCGTGTCGGGTGCGGCCGTGCCGAAGATGACCGGGGCCCAACTCGACTGGCCCAGGATCTCGTTGATGAGCGCGAGCTTGACCTGGCCGAAGCCGCGCCCGCCGAGTTCGGGGCCAAGGTGCGGTGCCCACAGGCCCTCGTCACGGACCTGTTGCTTCAACGCCCGGACTATGGGGCCGAGTTCGTCGTCGAGCGGGTGATACGCCCGGTCCGGATGGAGCAGGTCCAGCGGCTCCACGCGCTCGGAGCGGAATCGCCGGATCCACTCCAGTTTCTCCTCGAACTCCGGCTCGGTGGAAAAGTCCCATGCCATGTCAGACGAACCTCCTGCCAACCCGGACGGATGGTGGTGAGAATATCATTCTCATCTCACGCAAGTAAGAGTCTCGAAACTTGCAGTGCGC
This sequence comes from Streptomyces sp. NBC_01261, assembly GCF_036226385.1. NCBI lineage: Bacteria > Bacillati > Actinomycetota > Actinomycetes > Kitasatosporales > Streptomycetaceae > Streptomyces > Streptomyces sp. NBC_01261. Next base: position 10,504,597 of record NZ_CP108463.1, on the reverse strand, counting down.
CCTTCGGTAGGGGAAGCCGGGGTGTTACCGCTGAAGTGGAGTATCGTTCTTCATGTGACAGCTGTCCCCGAAGAACAACCAGCCTGGCGCCAGCGCGCCGTTGAGCGTTCCACCCGTGCCGCCAAGCTCCGCGCCGAACAGCGTGTGCAGCGCTTCCTGGACGCGGCGCAGGAACTCATCGCGGAGAAGCGGACGACGGACTTCACCGTCCAGGAGGTCGTGGACCGCTCCAAACAGTCACTGCGCAGCTTCTACCAGCACTTCGACGGCAAACACGAGCTGTTGCTCGCCCTGTTCGAGGACGCGTTGTCCAAGTCGGCGGCGGAGATCCGCGAATCGGCAGGCTCTTTGTCGGATCCGCTCCAGGCTCTGCGACTCGGGGTGACGATGCTGTTCGAGCAGTCGCTGTCCAACCCCGGTGTGGAGCGCCCCCTGTTCAGCGACTTCGCACTGCAACTCCTCGTGAAGCATCCCGCGCAGGTGGCGACCGCTCACCTCCCCCTGCACCAGGTGTTCACGGAGTTGGTCGAGCAGGCCGAGGACGCCGGTGTCATCCCCGCCGGGAAGCCCCGCCGTCAGGCCTCGATCCTGATGCAGACGGTCATGTTCGTCGCGCAGGGCAACGGAGTTCCGGCCGGCAGCCATGCGGCCCCGGTCACGGCCGAGGAGGTCTGGCAGTTCTGTCTCGGCGGCCTCTCGGGCGTCCCGGTGCACAACTGACGGACGGCTGACGGACGACTGACGGGTAGCCGACGGGTAGCCGACGGCGTAATTGACGCTCTCGATAGTGGAGAGTACGGTTCTCGCCCACCGGAACAAGGGGTGGGCGATGACCGAGCCGCTACGGCATGGAGTACAGCGCTACCGGGTCGTGCAGTGGGCCACCGGGAACATCGGCGCCCGCACGATGCGTGCCGTACTGGAGCACGCGAACCTGACCTTGGCCGGGGTGTATGTCCACACTCCGGCCAAGGCAGGCCTGGACGCGGGTGAGTTGATCGGGGACGGGCTCGGCGCCACGGGGATCCTCGCGACGCACGACATCGACGAGATCCTGGCGCTCGGCGCCGACTGCGTCCTCTACACCCCGCGCACCTGCGACTTCGACGACGTGTGCGCACTGCTCTCGTCGGGCGTGAACGTCGTGTCGACGCGCGGCGAGTTCCATCACCCACCCAGCCTGGACCCGGTCACGCGGAAGCGGATCGAGGACGCGTGCGAGCGGGGCGGGACCTCGGTGCACAGCACGGGCAGCAGTCCCGGATTCATCACGGAGGCGCTGCCGCTCGCGCTCACCTCGATCCAGCGGCGGCTCGACGCGCTGGCGATCGACGAGTTCGCGGACCTCTCCCAACGGGACTCCCCCGGGCTGCTGTTCGAGGTGATGGGCTTCGGCCGGCCCCCTGCCGAGTTCGGCGAACAGCGTCTGGCCGGACTGCGCGACAGTTTCGGCCCGTCCTTGCGACTGCTCGCGGAGGCGCTCTCGGTACCGCTCGACTCGGTGGAGGCGATCGGCGAGGTCGCAACTGCCCGGCGCAGCACCCGAATTGCCGCGGGCACGCTGCCCGTAGGTACGGTGGCCGCGCAGCGCATCACCGTGTCCGGTCTGCGGAAGGGCCAGCCCCTGCTGCGGTTCCGTGCCAACTGGTACTGCACCACCGACCTCGACCCCGACTGGGATCTCCGCGCGACCGGCTGGCATGTCTCGGTCGAGGGGGACGCACCGCTCGACGTCGACCTGCGGTTCCCGGTGCCGCTCGACCGGATGGCCGCGATGTCCCCGTCCTACACCGCGAACCGTGCGGTGAACGCCGTGCCGTTCGTCTGTGCGGCGGCTCCCGGCATCCGCACCACGGCCGACCTTCCGCAGATCGTCGCCGACCTCGGGTGACGTCGGCGCGATCCGAGTCCCGAACTCAGACCGTGCCGGCCGGTGCCGCGATCTCGGTCTCGCCGTCCTCGTCGATCGAGTACTTCAGGAAGTCGTCGACCATGCGGTGGAACAGCGTTGCCAGTTGCTGCAGTTCGTCCGTCGACCACTCCGAGAGTGCCATTTGCATGCCGCGCGCACCTGCGTCCCGGACACTGCTCACGGCCTTCCGGCCGGCCTCGGTCAGCTCGATCCGCTGGGCGCGGCGGTCGTCGGGGTCGGGCACGCGGGTGACGTAGCCGGACTTCTGGAGCTGCTGCACCGTCCGCGTCACATGCGAGGCCTCGACCCCGAGCCGGTGGGCCAGCTCCCCCGGGCGCAGCGGGTCGGAGTCGGCGACCTGCCGCAGCAACGCCACCGCCGCGCGGTCCAGTGGCACACCGGCGAGGGCCATCAGCCGGTCGTGCTGGCGGGCGCGCGTGCTCAGGTAGGTGATCCGAGTGAGGGCTCGCTCGATCTCGGTCACCTCCGGGGAGGCGGGGGCTTCGGGGACAGGTGGTGTGGACATGGGACCCACTTTACCATATTGTTGCGTAACTCAAGTAAGTTACCGCATTCGTTTGGCGCGCGTACTGCGGAGAGAGTACTTGCCGGGTGTTCCGCCGCTCCGCCACCCCCGCTCCCCGCCCGGTTCCCGCCTCCGCGCCCACCTCAGCGAAGCCTCACCAGGGCTCCTGGCTCGCGAAGGACCGCTCGAAGAAGTCCACCTTGGCCGCGTCCGCGAGGGCGAGCGGGCCGAACCGGTCGCCGAGTTCCATCGTGGTCGCGAAGCGGTGGTTCGCCGCGGGCCAGCGGGTGAGGCCGGGACCGTTCGGGTCGCCGTGGGTCACGAAGTTCACCACGCAGTCGGACAGGGTGTCGGCGACCGCGCGGTCCGCGTCGGTCCAGGGCAGGCCGGCAGCGTAGAGGTTGTCGAAGACGTACTTGATCTCCGAACCGTGGTACGCCATACGGGAGTTGGCACCGGTAGCGGTCGGCGGGACGTGCTCCCAGTAGTACGTGAAGACCGGGCTCTTCGCCCTCTTAGCCCACTGGGCCGCCCACAGGTTCGCGGAGACGCGCGAGCCTTCGCGAGCGGAGGCGTTGCGGGCCTGGCCGGCCTCCGTGTCGGTGGCGGCGGGGTAGGGCTTCAGGAACTCGTCGGCGAGAGTGCCGTACTCCTTCTCCGCGGTGCTCTCGTAGTCCGCGAGCTTCACGGTCGGGCTCGGGGAGGCGCCGTTCTCGTCCTTGTTGCCGCCGGCCAGAACGGGCACGTCGTTCAAGTGGCCGCCCGCCAGGGCCTGTTCGTGCGTCCACGGCTTGACCCAGCCGTCGAGGACCGGGCGGAACGGTGACGTCGGAGACGCGGGAGGCCACTCCGGACACGCGGCCGGTGTCGATGCGGAGCGCCCCGTTGAGGAACATGCGACGGTTCAGAGCGGATCCACGGCATGCTCCCGCAACGGCCCCACGGACAGGCCCCGCAGCGCACAGGTGTCGAGGATGCGGGGCACGGCACCGAGGGTGACGCGCCAACTGCCGGGTGCCGAGGTGCAGTCGGAGTCGTGCAGCAGGACGGTGCCGCCGCCGCGCAGGTCCTCCGTGACCGTCCGGTGGACCGACTCGGGTGTGGCGCGCGCCCTCCAGTCCTCGCCCCAGGCCGTCCACAGCACCGGTGTGAGGTCCAGGCGGCGGGCCGCGAGGTGGGCGGCGGTCGACATCACGCCGTAGGGCGGGCGAAAGAGCCGTGGCGCGAACCCGGTGAGGTCGCCGACGGTGTCGCGGGCGCGGGCCAGGTCCTCGTGGGTGGCGCGCGGACCGCGCAGCAGCAGCGGCCGGTGCAGCCAGCCGTGAACGCCGATCTCGTGTCCGGCGGCGGCGATCTCGCGGACCAGCGCGGGGGCGCGTACGGCTTGGTTGCCGAGGAGGAAGAACGTGGCGTGGACTCGACGGTCGTCAAGCAGCCGTAGGAACAACGGAGTTGACAGCGGGTCCGGCCCGTCGTCGAAGGTGAGCGCCACGTGGTCCGGCCGGCCGCGGCCGGAGAGGCGGGGCATGACGCGGTTGCGTAGCGGGCCGTAGGTGGAGAGGACGGGGGCGGCGTACGCGGCAGCGAGGATCGGGAGTGCGGGGAGCGCGACGCGGGCGGTCGTGCGGAGGAGGCGCGGGGCTGTCATTGGGGGCGGCCCTTCGTGCGGCCCGCGAGGGGCACGGTGCGCGCGGCGCCGGGAGGGCGCGGCTCGACACAGGCGGTCGTAGAGACAGGGCCTACTGGGGTCATGCGTGGCGCCCCTTCACGTAGCCCTCGACGCAAGTGGCGCGCGGGGAGGGGAAGTTGCGCGACGCGGCGCAGGCGGTCGTAAGCAGGAGGTGTACGACAGTCATGAGCGGCACCCCTTCACGCGGCGCGCGGCGGACACGGTGCGCGCGGGGTCGAGGATGCGCGGCGCGGCACACGCCGTCATGGGGAGAGGGGCTGCGGTCCTCATGCGTGGCGCCCTTTCGCGTAATCCCCGTGGGAGACGTGATCCGGGTGGTGTGCGTGGCCCAGGTCGTCGAGGTCGAGGCCGTGTCCGATGGCATGCATCAGGCGCGGGCCGCCCTCGGTCGTGGCGACCGCCGTGCCGACCGCGCCCGCCCAGACCGCGCACGCCAGGACGGTGGTGGTCGCGAGCCGCACAGCGGCCGGTCGGCCGACCCGCCGAGCGATGGGCGGCGCGGTGAGTGACACGGTGGACAGGGTGGCGGGCCGCGCGGTGAGTGGCCTGGGAGGCCCGGTGGTGGTTCCGGCGGCAGCCCCGACGGCCGCTCGGCAGATCCTGGCCGTCTCCGCTGCCGGGCCCCGGGCCGGCCCGAGCGGCTCGTCCGCGAACAGGGCGAGGCCCGCCTCCCGTTGCAGCAGTCCACGTGGGCCGTCGATCAACTCGCTCAGCACGTGCTTGAGTTGGGCCGGGTCCCGGATCCACGCGGCGACGCCCGCCTCGTCCAGGGCCGCCGCGTTGGTCAGTCCGTGGCCGGGTATGCAGCCGTAGCTGGCGACGGGCAGGCCGGTGGCGAAGGCCTCCAGCGAGGTGAGGCCGCCGGCGTTCTGGACCAGGACGTCGGCCGCGTGCATCAGGCCGGGCATGTCGTCGACCCAGCCGTGGACGTGTTCGATGCCGTCCGCGCGGAGTTGGTCGGCCAGTGTCTCGTTGCGGCCGCAGACCACGAGCGGTACGGCCGCGCCGCAGTCGCGCAGGTCACGGGCGACCTCCCGGACCGGGCCCACGCCCCAGGAACCGGCAACGAGCAAGGCCAGCGGGGCAGTTGGGGGCAGACCGAAGCGGGCGCGGGCCGCGGCGCGTTCCGGCGCGTCCACGGGGTGGAAGCGCGGGTCCGCGACCGGGCCGCACACCCGGACGTCGCGTGCGCCGGCGGCCCGGGCCTGCGCGGCGGGCACGGCGTGCAGCGCGAGGTGGACGTCGACGCCGTCGGCCACCCACAGTGGGTGCACCGAGAAGTCGGTGAGGTAGGTGAGGACCGGCACGGTCAGCCGGCCGTCGAGCCGGAGGTTGCCCAGGACCCGGCTCGCGCCCGGGTAGGTCGACACGACGGCGCCCGTGTCGGCGGGCAGGGCACGTAGCAGCCGTTCCTCGGCGGAGCGGAGCAGCGCCCTCGCGACGGCGCCGCCGCCCCCTGCGCGCTCGGTGCTGCTGTAGATCCGCTGGTAGGCCCACGGCGCCCGGACGAGCAGGCGGTGATAGCCGTCCCGCACGAGCCGGCCGAGCCGGGCGGGGAGCACGTCCAGCAGGTCGAGCCGGTCGACCGTGAGACCGGCCGCCACCAGCCGCCGCTCCAGTTCGGCGGCGGCGCCGTCGTGACCGGCTCCGACGCTCGCCGAGACGATCACGACACGCTCGGCCGACGACGGACGGCGCACCGTGTTTCCGAGGTGGGGCATGGGCTTCTTCCTCCGCAGGTGGAGTGGAGCGGCGAAACTCTACAACATGTAGTAGGTAAGCTCGTACAACATGTAGTAGATCGTGTTCGCAAAGCCCTTGATCGACCCGGCGACCGACTGCTCGGTCGATCTCTACGACCCCTCGGCCCACCCTTTCGAGCCCTTCGCGCACTTCCTACAGGCCGTAGTAGGTGCGCGGGTAGGCTGTGACGCCGAGCGGTGAAAGGCGGTGGGGTGAACAGTGCACGACCGGAAGAACGACGAGCCCGGCGCGACCTCCGGCAGGCGGGCGCGCGGTGAGCTGGAGAGCGGGGTTCTCGCCGCCCTCTACGGGGCCGACGAGCCGCAGACCGCGCGCCAGGTCAAGGACCGGCTGCCCGGGGACCTCGCGTACACGACCGTGCTGACGATCCTGTCGCGCCTGTACGACAAGGGGATGCTCGTCCGGAAGCGCGCGGGCCGCGGGTACGCGTACGCGCCGGCCCGGGACGAGGCGACCCACACCGCGGAGCGGATGCGCTCACTGCTGGAGCACGGCACCGACCGCGAGGCGGTGCTCACCCGCTTCGTCTCCGAACTCTCCGCGCAGGACGAGCAGTTGCTACAGCGACTGCTCTCCGGGAACGACGGGCCCCACCTCACCGGCCGCGTCGACGAAGGACCGTGAGCCGGTGCTGATCAGCGTGTACGTCCCCCTTCTGATCACCATGGTCCTCGCGGTGTTCGCACCCCGCGCCGCCCCTCGGCTGGCCCCGCGCCCGGCCGCCTGGTCACTGGCTTCCGCAGCGCTGGTGGCGTCGCTCGGCTGGCTGGGTTCACTGGCGCTGCTGGCGTTCGCCGGGCTGGTGCAGATCCCGGAGGTCGCCGAAGAGGGCCGATGGTCGGTCGCGGCCGTGCGTGCCTCCGACCCGGTCCACCTGACGGTCGCCGGGGCCGCCGCCCTCGCCCTCCTCGCGTCCGTCACGGGTCTCTCCGTCGCCGCCACACGTCAGCTACGGCATCTGCGCTGGGCCCGCCGCGAGTGCCGACTCCTGCCCGGTGACACGGAGTTGGCCGTCATGGACATCGAGTCGCCGGAGGCGTTCGCGCTGCCGGGGGCGCCCGGGCGGATCGTGGTGTCGAGCGGGATGCTGCGCTGCCTCGGCGCCGGCGAACGCGAGGCACTTCTCGCCCACGAGCGCGCACATCTGCGTGGCCGCCACCATCTCTTCCAGACCCTCTGGCGCCTCTCCGCCGCCGTGAATCCGCTCCTACGACCGCTGTCCAACGCGGGCGGTTTCGTCCTGGAGCGCTGGGCCGACGAGGAGGCCGCGGTGCGCGTCGGCGATCGTACGGTCGTCGCCCATGCCGTGGGCCGGGCCGCGCTCGCCGGCTCGGCGAACCGTTCGCGCCCGGCACTGGCCGCGACCGGCGGAGCGGTGCCGCAGCGGGTCCGGGCGCTCCTCGCCCCTCCTCCCCCGCGCCGGGCCCTGCCGTTCGTCGCGGGCGCCGCACTGCTCGTGGTGTGCTGCGTGAGCCTGGCCGACGCGGCGACCGACAGCGAGGAGATGATCGAGACAGCGCAGCGGGCGGCGTGCGTGACGACGGAGGCACGGGCCGTTCCGGCGCCCTCGGGCCAGCAGCACGAGGCGGGCTGTGGACACGGACAGTCGGACGGACCTGTCCAACACCGCTGAGCTGATCCGCCGGACGCCTCTCCCGCCCCCGGAGGGGGTGTCCCGTGGAATTGTGACACTGACACGAGTAAGTGTCACACTTCTACAACCACCCCAGCCCCCGAGGCCCGCCGCCCCTGAACAGCGCCGATCCCAGCATCCACCCGAAATACACCCGTGCTATCGTCGCCCTACTCATCGCCAGGAAACCTGTCGATCGGCTTCCGGCGATCGGGCTGAGATCCCCCGTCGCGCTCACTCCACGAATGGAGCGGCATGTCTGTCCTCGCCCGGCCGGCGGTGGCCGCCCTCGCCGCCAAGTCCTTCCAGCGTCTCGCCGTGATGGCCGACCGGCGCCCGAGCGGACGTGGCTCCGCCGCCTCCTCACATCAGCGGTTGCCTGAATTCCCGCGCCGGACAAGGGAGTTGACGATCCCGACCAGCATCGCCCCGGCGCGGGCCACGGTGTACCTGCCGGCCGGTGAAGGGCCGCCTCCGCCGGTGCACGTGAACTTCCACGGCGGCGGCTACGTCGTCCCGCTGACCGAACTCGACGACCCGCTGTGCCGCTTCCTCGCGGCGGAGGCAGGCGTCGTCGTGGTCAACGTCGACTATGTCGTCGCGCCGCAGCACCCGTTCCCCGCGCCGCCCCGGCAGGCCTTCGAGGTGGTCCGGTGGATCGCGGAGCACGGCGGTGAGCAGGGCTGGGACGGGGAGCGGCTCACCGTGGGCGGGCAGAGTGCCGGGGGTGGACTCGCGGCGGCGGTGGCGCGGCAGGCGCTGGAGGAGGGCGGGCCCTCGATCGCGCTCCAGGTGCTGCACTACCCGCCGCTGGACCTGGCGACCAGCGCCAAGGACAAGCACTCCGCCATCGCCAAGCCCGTGTTGAAGCCCTGGATGGCCGAGGTCTTCGACACGTCGTACGTCCCGGATCCGAAGGTACGGGCCGACCGGCTGGTGTCGCCCGCCCATCCGTCGGACACCGCGGACCTGAAGGGCATCGCTCCGGCCCTGGTCATCACGGCGGAGTACGACCTGCTCAAGGCGGAGGGCATCGCCTACGCCGACCGACTGCGGACGGCGGGTGCCCTGGCCGGGCACATCGATGTCGCCGGAGCCGACCACGGCTACGACGGCAAGGACGACGAACGGGCTCTGCACACCTATGCCCTGATCGCCCGTCAGGTGCGGGATGCCGTCGGCACCGTCTGAACCCCTCTCCCGCACAACGCACTTCGCCGACCGTCCCCCTCGGACGGTCGGCGAAGTGGCTCCGGGTCACGCCGACGGCACCGGCTCCGGCGGCGTGAGGCCGAACTTCCCTGCCGCCTCGGTCAGTTCACGCCAGACCTTGGGTGCGACGGGGATGCCCTTCGCACCCCGCCCCTCGGCGACCGCAGCGCTGCGCTCGCCGGGGTAGAAGACGCCCTCGGCGCCGTCCGCCGGCGGCAGTCGCTTGAGGGTGGCCAGCGTTTCATCGACCGCCGCCTTGAACGCGGCCGGGTCGCCGAAGGCCGCCGGGTCGAGGGCGATCAGCAGGGCGTTCTGACGGTGCTTGCGGCCCTCGGGGTCGTCCGAGTGGAACGCGGCGAAGATCGGCGCACCGACCAGCACGCTGGTGAGCAGTTCGAAGGCCAGGGACATCCCGGAGCCCTTGGCACCCCCCAACGGCAATGGCATGACGGCCACTTCGGGGTCGGTGGTCGGGGTGCCGTCCGCCATGGCCGCCGCACCCTCGGGCAGCGGGGTGCCGCTCGCCTTCGCCTGGCGGATCTTGCCCAGGGCGATGGTCGCGGTGGCCATGTCGAGGAGCAGCGGGGCGTGGGACTCGGCCGGTACGGCGATGGCGAGCGGACTGGTGGCCACGGCGGCGCCCTTGACGCCGGTGTAGCCCATGTTGGGCATCCCGGCGACATAGCCGATGCCGACGAGTCCCTGCTCGGCGATCTTCGACACGTAGTAGCCGATGGCACCGGTGTGGACGGTGCGGCGGACCCCGACGGCGGCGACTCCGCTGATCCTGGCCCGGGTGACCGCCTCGTCGGCGGCGGCGCTGAGGGCCACGGGGCCGGGAGCACGGTCTGCGTCAAGGACGGCCGCGGCCGGGGCAGTCGACTCGATCCTGAGGTCCGCGTCGGCGTTGGCCACGCCCTTGGCGAGCAGCTCCAGGTAGGCGGGGACGCGGGCGATGCCGTGCGAGTCGACGCCGCGCAGCGCGGCCCATACGAACACGTCGGCGGTGGTGCGCGCCTGCTCGGTGTTCAGGCCGCCCTTCTCCAGGAGCGCGGCGGAGAAGGTGCGCAGGTCGTCGGCGGCGACAAGTACCTTGCCCGGCTTGGGCGTTGCGGTGTCGGACATGGTGGTGGGTGCCTTCCTGGTTCAGCGGGTGACGAGCACGTCGACGACGGCGGTGGTGCCTTCCGCCACGGCCTTGAGCGCCCGCTCCAGCGCGGGGGCGAGGGCCTCGGGCGCGTCGACCGTCTCGGTGTGCATCCCGAACGGCGCTGCGAACGCGGCGAGTCGGGGCAGCCGGTGCAGATCGGTGCCGAGCCACTCCCCGGTGTCGGCGGCGGCTCCCTCGGGGTAGAACCTGCGGTGGTTGAGGTTCATCGACTTGTAGACGCGGTTGTTGAACACCACGATCAGCAACGGGAGTTCGTAGGCGTTGGACGCGTCGTACGACGGGATCACCGGGTTGTACGTGAACGCGCCGTCGCCGATGGTGAGCACCACCGGGCGTTCCCGCGCGGCGAGTTTGACGCCGAGCGCGACCGCGATGCCCTGGCCGAGGCCGCCCTGGACGTAGAAGTACGAGTCGGGGTCGGCGGTCTGGACATGGCGCTTGACGACGCGGCTGTGGGTGATGGTCTCGTCGACGACGATCCCGCCCTGGCCGTCCAGCAGCTGGCGCAGAGTCGCGGCGACGAGGACCGGGTCGATGCCCTCCGCCTGTGCGGCTTTCGCCTCGGCGGCGGCGATCGCGGCCTGCTCGTCGGCGTGCCGCCGCTCCTGGGCCGCACGGCGTACGGCTACGGCCCCCGCGTCCACGTCCTTTGCGCGCTTGGCCAGTTGGCGCAAGGTGTTGGTGACGTTGCCTTCCAAGTACGCGTCGGCGAACAGGACTTGGTAGACGACGTGCGGGCGTTGCGGCACCTCGTCGATGACGACGATCGTCGCCTTGGAGGGGCGGCGCGACGGCGGGTAGAAGGGAGCACGGCAGTTGACCAGAAGAATCAGGTCCGCCTCGTCCATCCACGGGCCGATGTCGCTGCCGGCGTGGAGGGAGTGGGTGCGCGGGAAGTTGCCGCAGACCGCCGAGTCGGGCTCGACGACCGGGATGTTCCACGCCTCGGCGAACGCGACGAGCGCCTCGAAACCGCCCGCCTCACGGCCCGCCGTCTCCGTGACGATGACCGGGTTCTCGGCCTCGCGGATCAACTGGGCGACAGGGTCGACCTCTTCGGGTGAACTGTGCGTCGAGCCGGGCCGCACGATCGGCTTGGCCTCGCGCCCGTCCCACTCCTCCAGCAGGATCTCCAGCGGGACGTTGAGGTACGCCGGTCCCGCCGGGGCCCGCCAGGCCAGTTCCGCCGCCCGCGTCACCACCGTAGGAAGGGTGTGGACGCTGGCGGCCTCGTTGGACCACTTGGTGAAGGGCTGGGCGATCTGGTGCAGGCCGCCCACGACGGACAGGTTGCGGTACCACTGGCCGCCGGGGTCCTGGCCGGGGCCGTCGCCGTACGTGGTGGACTCCGAGGAGCTGACCACCATCGGGACGCCCGCGAGCAGCGCCCCGTGCACGGCCATCGAACCCTGGAGCAGACCGGGGGCCGCGTGCAGCAGGACGCCCTGCGGCCGGCGCTTGACGAGGCCGTAGCCGGTGGCCATGCCGACGGCGACGGTCTCGTGGGTCAGGTCCAGGTACCGCGGGCAGGGCAGTCCGTCGCGGTGGCGGCGGGCGAGGGACTCCCAGACGGGGGCCCACTCGGAGCCCGACGAGCAGAAGATGTAGTCGGCGCCGACGGCGTTGAAGGCGCTGACGAGAGCGTCGCCGCCGTCGGCGCCGGGGGTGTTGGTGGTGTCGGTCATCTCTCGTGGTTCCTCAGCCCTCGATCGGCCAGTTCAGGACCTCGGAGATACCGCGGCCCATGATCCATTCAAGCTCCTCGGGCGTGAAGTCCCAGTGCTTGGTGAACTGCTCGATCGTGTCGGTGTAGGTGATGCCGTGGCCGAGCAGCCGGGTGATGTCGGTGCCGTAGAAGCAGCGCTGCGGGCCCAACCTGTCGACCATCTCGCGGACGTACTTCTGGATGTTGTTGTTCGGGAACGGCTGCGTGGAGTAGCCCGGGAGCGCCGAGAGCTTCACGTAGATGTTCGGGTGCGCGGCCAGGTCGGCGGTCTCCGAGACCCAGTAGCCGATCGCGTCGTCGACGCAGCGGGCCATGATGCCCATGTGGTCGATGATGATCTTCAGCTCGGGGTGCTTGGCGGCGATCTCGCCCAACTCCCGCTTCCAGATGGGCGCGTGGACCATCGTCGGGACGCGCAGTTCCTCGGCGATCGGCCAGTACCAGTCGTTGGTGCCGTCGATCATCCAGTTGCGGTCCTGCGGCCGGTGGAAGGTGAGGCGGGTGCCCTTCACATGCGGATTCTGCGCGAAGTCCGCCAGCATCGCCTTGCCCTCTTCGGGCTTGTTCTGCGGGATGCGCGCCATGATGCCGAAGCGGTCCGGGTGCGCCTCGCAGGCCTCCAGGGCGTAGTCGATGCGGTCGCCCTCCCAGGACGGCGGCAGGATCAGGGCCCGGTTCACGCCGGCCTCGTCCATCAGCTCCAGGGCCTCTTCGTAGGAGAAGGGGTCCTCGCGGTGTCCGTTGAGGCGGATGCGCTCCCGCGCGCCCGGGACCCAGGGGCGGTCCGGGGCCTCTTCCTTCCAGATGTGGATCTGCGTGTCGACAACGAACATGTCGTGAGCTCTTTCTCTCGAAGGTCGTACGAAGGTCGTGCGAAGGGGCTGGTGAGGTGGTGGTGCGGAAGGAACGCTAGGCGGGTCAGGAGGCCTTGCCGAGCCCTGGGAGCGCAAGCAGTAGTTGCGCGAAACACCGCTGTACGCAGGGCATTCTCAGTGTGCGGACGGGTTGTCGAACACGGCGCCGACGATGTGCTCGGCGATCGCCATGGACGCCGTGGCGGCCGGCGAGGGCGCGTTGCGCACGGCGGTGATCCGGCCCACCTGATGGATGCGGAAGTCGTCCACGAGGGTGCCGTCGGGGTCCAGTGCCTGGGCGCGGACGCCCGCCCCGCCGCGTACGACGTCGGAGACGCCGACACCGGGGACGTACGACTCCGCGTCCTTCATGAAGGCCTTCGCGGACAGGGAGCCGCGGTACTCCTTGATGCCGGTCCGCCAGTGCTGGGCGGCCATCTTCCAGGAGCCGGGGTACGCGGCGAGTCCGGCGAGGTCCTTCAGGGAGAAGCGGCTGAGCTTGTAGCCCTCCCTGGCCAGGGCCAGGACAGCGTTCGGGCCGACCTCGACGGTGCCGTCGACACGCGGGGTGAAGTGCACGCCGAGGAAGGGGTAACGGGGGTCCGGCACCGGGTAGATGAGCCCGCGCACCAGGTGCGTGCGGTCCGGCTTGAGGAGCATGTACTCGCCCCGGAACGGGATGATCTTCGGTTCCCTCCTGTCCTGCGCCAACTTCGCCACGGCGTCCGAGTGGAGGCCCGCGCAGAGGATCAACCGGTCGACGCGGACACGTAGTTGGCCCGAGGCGACCTCGATGCCGCCCGGCACATTGGTGATGGACGTGACCGGGAAACCGAGCCGCACCTCGCCCCCGGAGGCCTCGATGTCCTTCGCGAACTCCCTTGCGATCCCGGGGTAGTCGGTGATCGCGGTGCGCGGGGAGTGCAGCGCGGCGATGCCGCCGGCGTGCGGCTCCAGCTCCTTGATCTCGGCCTGGGAGATCCTGCGGAGTTCGGGCACGTGGTTGTTCCTGGCCCGCTCGTAGAGGTTCTCCATCCGGCCCAACTCGTCCTGGCGTACGGCCACTACGAGCTTGCCGATCTCGTCGTACGGCAGCCCGCGGTCCTGGCAGTACTCGCGCAGGATCGCTACGCCGCGCACGCACAGCTCGGCCTTGAGGCTTCCCGGCGCGTAGTAGATGCCGGCGTGTACGACCCCGGAGTTGTGGCCGGTCTGGTGGACGGCGACCTCCTGTTCCTTCTCCAGGACCACGACCCGGGTGCCGGGGCGGCGCAGGGCGATCTCGCGGGCGGTGGCCAGGCCCACGATGCCGGCGCCGACGATGCCGATCGTCTGGTCAGCCATCGGCATCCTCCTCTCTGTCGTACCAAATCTCTGTCGTACCGACTTAGTCAGGCACAGAAGTGGATGGCAATGGTCTTGACCCGTGTCGAGAAGCGCAGGACCTCGTCGCCCTGTTCCTTGTAGCCGGTGCCGGAATCGTGGAATCCACCGAAGGGCAGGTGCACGTCCCAGCCGGGGGTGGTCGCGTTGACCGCGATCTGCCCGCACTCGGCCTCGTCGGCGAAGCGGTACGCGGAGGCGAGGTCGCGGGTGAACACGGCCGCGGCGAGGCCGAATTCGGAGTCGTTGACCGCGTCGACGGCCTGTGCGAAGTCGTCCACGGCGCGCACGGCGAGGACCGGTCCGAAGACCTCCGCGCGCCAGATCGCCGTCTCGGCGGTGACGTCGGCGAGCACGGTCGGCTGGACGAAGCAGCCGTGCGCGTGGTCGCCCTCGGTGTCCGCGTGGCCGCCGGTGAGAACGGTCGCGCCTTGTTCCACGGCCCCCGCGAGGTGGGCGAGGACGCTGTCGCGCTGCTTCGGGCTGGAGAGTGGGCACAGGGTGGTCGCCGGGTCACTGCCCGGGCCGACCTTCAGCGCCCCGACCTCCACGACCAGGAGCCGCGTGAACTCGTCGTACACCGGCCCCTCCACGACGACCCGGCTGGTGGCGGTGCAGCGCTGTCCGGCCTGGCCGAAGGAGGCTGCTACGACGGTCTTCGCGGCGAACGTCAGGTCTGCGTCCGCCAGGATCACCGAGGCGTTCTTGCCGCCGAGTTCGCCCTGGAAGCGGACGTTGCGGTCGGCGAGACGGCGGCGGATGCGGCCTCCGACCTCGTTGGAGCCGGTGAAGGTGACGGCGACGATGCGCGGGTCGTCGAGGAGCGCCTCCTCGATCTCGGCGGTGCGGCCGGTGACGACGTTCAGGACACCGGCGGGCAGGCCCGCGTCGTGCAGGGCGCGGGCGAAGTGCAGGCCCGACAACGGTGTCTCGGTGGCCGGCTTGAACACGGCCGCGTTGCCGGTGGCGAGCAGCGGGGCGAGCTTGCGGGCCGGGGTGATCAACGGGTCGTTCCAGGGGCTGATCACGAGGATCACGCCGATCGGCTCGCGCTGGGTGTGCACGCGGGTGTCGGGGCGGGCGTCGTGCAGGAGGGTGCCGTAGCCCTGGCGGGCCAGGCCCGCGTAGTAGTCGAGGAAGTCGGCGGCCTTGAGGGTCTCGCCGCGGGCCTCGGCGCCGGTCTTGCCGTTCTCGGCGGTGACGTCGGCGGCGATCTCGTCGACGCGTTCGCGGATCAGCCTGGCCGCCTCGGTGAAGACGCGGGCCCGTTCGAAGGGGCTGGTGCGCTTCCATACGGCGAAGCCGCGCTCGGCGTGGTCGTAGGCGCGGGTGACGTCCTTGGCGGCGAGGGCGGGGATGCGCGCGAGGGGGGTGCGGACGTCGGCGGGGTTGTGCACCTCGATCCACTCGCCGGTCGTCACCCACTCTCCACCGGAGAGGGTTTCCAGGCTTCGTATGAAGATCACTTCCTTCGTCCGCCGCGGTGCGGGTCCGCGGTCTGCACAGTCGGCGGCCACAGTGGGCCGGATGCGACAACACACCATGTGGGGGCGGTGCCACCAGCCCCGCGGAGGCAGGCATTGCTTGCGCGGGGCGCAGGTCGGCGGAGGGTTGTTCCGTGCTGGAATCGGCGGGCCGGACGGCAGCCGCCGACCTGCCGCCGGGAGCCGGGGATCCACAGAGGATTCGCGGATCCGCCGAGGATTTCGACGAGGAGAGACACGACATGGCCTACGCCGTCATCGCCCACTACTTCTGCGAACCCGCCGACGAGGCCACGGTGCGCGCCGCGTTGCTGAAGGTGCGCGAACACACCCGTGCCGAGCCGGCGAACCTGGCGTACGAGGTGCACGCCGAGGCGGACGTGCCGGGGAGTTTCGTGCTGTACGAGCAGTACGCCGACCGGGCCGGTTTCGACGCGCACAAGGCGGCCGGGCACTTCAACGAGCTGATCGTGCGGACGATCTGGCCCCTGCTGACCGACCGCAGGGTGACGTTCGCCGAGGTGCTCTGAGGTCTGCCGAGACCTCGCCGGGAAGCGCGTCTCCCGCGCTTCCCGGCCCGTACGTCAGAACTCGTTGCCCCACACGTACCGTGCCACCGTCTCCACCAATTCGATCTTCCGGCGCTGCTGTTCGGTGCTCAGCAGCGGTCGGCTCGCCACGTCGGCGAAACCCCGGGACGGCGCTACGGCCCCGTCCTCCAGGTCCTTGAACTCCCCCACGGCATCCAGCCTGGCCATCACCGTGTCGATGTCCTCCAGCGCGGGCACGGTCGCGTCGACGAGACCCAGGCAGAAGTCACGCTCCTCGGGCAGGGCCTTGACGAGGGCGAGTTCGGCCGGGGTGCCCTGGTCGAAGGGGAGGATCCAGCGGTCGGCGGCGATCGCGCCGTAGAGCTGCTCGGCGCGGGCCCAGTCGATCGCGGCGGGGGCGACCGGGCCGGGGGCGAGACCGATCCGTACGCCTTCGGGGCGCTCGTCCAGGCGTACCGCGAGGGCGTCGACCGCGAGCGCGTCCTCGAAGGAGAGCGCGCCGGGGTCGGTCGGGTCGGTCCCCAACTGCCCCAGCAGAAGCGGGTTGTTGAGCTGGATCAGGCGGACGCCCTTGGAGACCAGCAGCTCGATCTCGGCGAGGACGATCTCCGCCAGTGCCTCGCCCAACTCCCTTGCGGAGGAGGGGCCGTGGCCGGGCTGGAAGGTGGTGGCGGCGAGGTACGCGGGCGAGGGCAGCGAGGCCTTCGGGGCGATCACCGTCAGTTCGGTGAGGCGTGCCGCCCAGTCCGCGAGCAGTGGGCCGTTGACCTTCGGAAGGGACTCCGCGACCCAGCGGGTGAGGCCGTCGGCGTCGGTCTCGTCCGTACGCCGGAAGCCTGACACTCCGTCAAGAACCGCACTGCGGAAGTCCTCCCGAGGGAAGTCGCCGTCGGTGACGACGGTGGAGCGTAGCTTGCGCTGGAAGGCGACCGCGTCCTTGACCGCCTGGAGTTCCGCCTCCTTCAGTGCCTCGGGGTCGCCCGACGCGTGTGCGGTGGTGAGTTCGGCGGGGCGGACCAGGCTGCCGTGGTGGTCGATGCGGTAGTTGAACGTGTCCGCCATGGGTCATGCGTCCTTTCCGGACGAGGACGGGGACAGGGACGGGGACGGGGACAGGGACGAGGACGGGGACGGGGACAGGGACGAGGACGGGGACAGGGACGGGGAAGAAGAAGACGAGGTCGAGGCCGGCTCGCCCGCAACACCCCAGGCGGCGAACTCCAGTTCGTAGCCGAGGGACGCGAGGACCTCCTCGGCGATCTGCTGGTCCTCGTCCGCGGTGCCGCCCGCGATGCCGAGGCCGCCGATGATCTCGCCGTCCTTCTTGATGGTGAGGCTGCCTTCGGTGGCCATGATCGGCATGGCGGCGCCGGGGAGTTGGGAGAGCTGGGCGAAGAAGACGGGCTGGCTCTCCTGCCACTTCTTCAGCATCTTGCCGGGGCGCTGCATGATCGCGGCCGTGTACGCCTTGGCGCGGGCGATGTCCGGGGTGAGCGGGCGGGCGCCGTCCGGGCGGCGGATGGCGATGGGGAAACCGCCCGCGTCCACGACGGCGACGCTGACCGCCTTTCCGATGGACTGGGCGCGCTTGTGGGCGGCGTCGATGATCTCCTCGGCGGCGTCCAGGGTGAGGCTGCTCATGCTGCTTCCTTCGGTGCGGTGAGGGTGCGGCGCAGGTGGGCGACGGCGGCGTTGTACTTCGCGGGCGTCTCCCAGTACATGGAGTGCGGGGCTTCCGGGACGATCTCCAGGTGTGAGCCGGGCAGCAGTTCGTGGGCGCGGGTCACGGTCTTCACGCTGAGCACCGCGTCCTTCTCGCCGGCGAGGAAGGCGACCTTGACGCCCGACGCGTGGATGTCGTCCAGGGTCGGGCCGTCGGTGTCGAGGTTGCGCAGGTCCTGCATCCTGGCGACGTTGAAGGTGCCCATCTGCTGGAAGAGGAAGGTGAGATCGGCCCGTTCCCGCTGGAACCTCTTGGTCAACAGGCGGTCGATGACGGGCAGTTTGACGGCCTCGGCGCGGTCGGCGGCGGCGAGTTCCTTCAGCTCGGGGTGGCTGATGCCGCCCAGCGAGTGGCCGAGGACGACGGAGCCGACGCGCTCGGGACGGAGCAGTCCGGCGCGAAGCGCGGCGACCGAGCCGATGGACTGCCCCACCAACATGGCATCGTGCAGGTCCTCTTGGTCCAGTACCGCGACCACGTCACCGGGGAAGTCCTGGCCGTCGAACTCAGGCATCGACGAGTCGGACTTGCCGAAGCCGCGCAGATCCACGGTGACGACCGTGAACTCCTCGCGCAGCGCGGCCACTTGCTGCCACCATGCGGCGTGGTGGCCGCCACTGCCGTGCACGAACAGGATCGCCGGACCGCTGCCGTGGCGCTCGTAGTAGATGGAGGTACCGTCGGAGTCGGCGATGGACATGGGGGTGAACTCCTGTACGCGGGTGGTTAGTTGGGGCGGCGGCCGTGGAAGACGAGCTCGATCATGGTGTGGTCGGGGTCGTGGATGTAGCAGAACTTCGACTGGTTCTCGGGCCGTTCGATCGGCCGGGTGTGCCGGATGCCCAGCTCCTTGAGGTGGGCGAGGAAGTCGTCCCAGTCGTCGACCTCGACGGCGAAGTGATAGGGCGCCATGCGCTCCATCTCCTCGACCGGGGTGAAATGGAGGTCGAAGTTGCCGCGGGTCATCAGCACCACACGGGTGTTGGACTTGGGCATGATGCGCTTCATCCCGAAGACCTTCGTGTACCACTCGGCGGTGCGGTCGGGGTCGGTGGTGGGGAAGTTGACGTGGTGGATGTAGCGGGGTGCGCTGCTCATGACGGATTCCCTTCGCTGTGTACGGGGTTGGACAGGACGCCTATGCCGCTGATCTCGATGTCCACGGTGTCCCCGGGTTCGAGTTGGCAGGTGGACTCGGCGCCCATCCACAGCACGTCGCCCGGGTGCATGGTGATGTGCCTGGTGAGTTCGACGATGTGGTCGAAGGGGTCGAAGACCATGTCGCCGGTGGCGAACGAGGCGCGGACCTCGCCGTTCACACGGAGTGTCGTGGTCTGCGCGAGCCCGTCGACGTCGGTCTCGATCCACGGGCCCATGGGCTTGAACGTGTCGCTGTTCTTGCTGCGCCAGAAGGAGCGGTCCTGGTGCTGCCAGGTGCGGGCGCTCACGTCGTTGCCGATCGTCCAACCGAAGACCGACTCGCGGGCCTCGTCGTAGGAGGCGTGCTTCAGCGTGCGGCCGATGACCGCGACGAGTTCGGGCTCGGCCTCGAAGCGGCCCTCGACCCCGGTCGGCTTGACGATGGGCGAACGGTGGCCGGTGAGCGCGTTGTTGGCCCGGTAGCCGACCTCGGGGCGGGTGGGTGTCTCGGCGCGGGCGTGCTCGATGTGGCGCGGGTAGTTCATGCCGACGGCGTAGAACACCGGCGGGACGACGACGGGCAGCCACTGCGCGTCGGCAACCGCGACCATGCCGATCACAGACGGGTCGCCGTCGATCGGGGACTCGGACAGCAGCTCGACGTCCTCCTCCCCCACGCGGCCCCACACCGCCCGGCCGCCGACCGCGACTCGCGTGTACCTCATGGCGGTTCAGCCCGCCAGCAGGTGCGAGACGCGCTTGGTGATCAGGTAGGCGTCGAGGGCCTCGGGGCCGCCCTCCCTGCCGTAGCCGCTCTCCTTGACCCCGCCGGAGGGGGCCTCGGCGACGGAGCCGCCGCAGTGGTTGATGGAGAGGATGCCGGCCTCCAGCGTGTCCGAGAGCTTCTCGGCGGTGGCGGCGGACTCGGTGAAACCGTAGGCGGCGAGGCCGTAGGGAAGGGAGTTGGCGATGGCCAGGGTCTCGTTCAGGTCGGTGAAGGGCACGATCGGGGCGAGTGGGCCGAAGGGTTCCTCGTGCATCAGCCGCGCGTCCGCCGGTACGTCGGTGAGGACGGTCGGGGCGTAGAAGTAGCCGTCCCTGCTGAGGCGTTGGCCGCCGGTGAGCACCTTGGCGCCGCGCTCCACGGCGTCGGCGACCAGGGTCTCCATGGCGTGCAGTCGGCGCTCGTTGGCGAGCGGACCCATGGTGGTGTCGGCGTCGAGGCCGTCTCCCACGGTGACTTCCTGCGCGGCCTTCACGAACTCGGCGGTGAACGCGTCGACGATGCTCGCGTGGACGAAGAAGCGGCTCGGGGAGGTGCACACCTGGCCCGCGTTGAAGAACTTCGCCTGGGCCGCCTTGCGGGCGGACTTCACGGGGTCGGCGTCGGCGCAGACGATGACCGGGGCGTGGCCGCCGAGTTCCATCAGGGTGGGCTTCATGACCTCGCCGGCCTGGGCGGCGAGGAGCTTGCCGACCGGGACCGAGCCGGTGAAGGCGACCAGGCGGATCTTCGGTGAGGGGATCAAGCGGGCCGACACCGCGGCCGGTTCGCCGAAGACGAGGTTGAGGACGCCGGCGGGAAGCCCCGCGTCGGCGTAGCAGGCGACCAGCGCGGCAGCCGTGCCCGGGGTCTCCTCGGAGGCCTTGATGACGATCGAGCAGCCTGCGGACAGGGCGGAGGAGAGCTTGCGGTTGGGGCCGCCGACGGGGAAGTTCCACGGCACGAACGCGGCTACGGGGCCGACGGGTTCGCGGCGGACGGTGAGGACGGTGCCGGGTGCGGACGGGATGATCCGGCCGTAGGCGCGGCGGGCGTCCTCGATGTGCCAGCGCAGGGTGTCGGCGGTGCGCAGGGCCTCGGTGGTGCCCTCGCGGAGGGGCTTGCCCTGCTCCTGGGCCATGACGCGGCCGATGTCGGGGGCGCGTTCGGTGATGAGGTCGGCGGCGGCGTGCAGGATCGCGGAGCGCTTGGCCATCGGGGTGTCGCGCCAGGTGCGGAAGCCCTCGGTGGCCGCGTCGAGGGCGCGGTCGAGGTCGGCGGTCGTGGCGAGGGGTACGTCGCCGATCACCTTCTCGGTGGCCGGGTTCACGATCGGGGCGGTCCGTCCGGTGCCGCCCTGGCACCACTCGCCCGCGATGTACATGCGGACGGCGGGGTAGCCGTGGTCGGAGGTCATGAGTCGGTGCCCTCTCAGGCTGGAAAGGCGGGAGTGGAGGTCAGGTGGCGGGGGCGTCCTGCTGATCGCGGTTGGAGCGCAGCGCCCAGATGTGGTGCGGCGGGGTGGTCTCGTGGACGCGGGTCTCGTAGGTGTCGTCGACGCGGTCCATGTCCGCCGCGTACTCGACGCGGCCCCCGCACGGGGCGTGCAGGAAGCGGAAGACGTTCGAGCCGACGGTGTGGCGGCCGAGCTTGCGGGCCTCCCGCCAGCCGCGCTCGATCATGTGGTTGCCGCCCTCGACGACGTCGTCGAAGCCGGGGACCTCGTAGGCGATGTGGTTGACGCCGGCGCGGTCGGGGCGGTGGCACAGCAGCATGGTGTGCTGGTCGTCGTCGCCCGGTGCCTGCATGAAGACGCCCATGGGTTCGACGATGTCGGTGGGCCGGAAGCCGAGCCGTTCGGTGTAGAAGGCGACGGCTTCCTCTCGCCCGGCCTTGACGATGTTCAGCGCGACATGGCACATGCGCAGCGGGAAGGCCCGGGTGAGCGGGTCCAGCGCGGTGTTCCAACGGGCCACGCTGCCCAGCGCGTTGGCGGGGCGCGGGGTGACGTCCGCGTTCTTCGGGCGGGCCAGGGCGAGTCCGACGCCGAAGCCGCTCTCGTCCACGGTGTGATGGACGCCGTCGGCGCTCTCGTGGACCCTGCGGTCGCGGCCCAACTCGGCGACCAGGCTGGCGAGTTCCTCCGGGGTGTCGACGCCCCAGACCACCTCACGGATGGTAGGGCCTGCCTCCACCGGCGGCGGCAGCAGGGGGCCGGGCAGGGTGTCCAGGTGGAGGGTCTGCCCGGTGAGGGTCTCGAAGACCGCGTGCTCCTCGGTGCGTTCCAGCAGGAACAGCCCGAAGTCGCCGAAGAAACGGACACATTCGTCTACGTCGTCGATCCCGTAGGTGACGGATTCGATTCTCTGGATTCCCATGGATGCCTCGTTTCGCGGGTCGCCCGGCGAGCCTAGATTTCGCGGCGTGAAGGCCTCAATGGTCCGGGCTCGTCTGAATTCGCAATCGTTTCTTGCGGCTGGGGCCTGTCCGGCGGATCAGCTCGCAGGAAAACATCGGTGCCTCATCAGCGCCGGTGAGCGGGGTGTGGCGCGTGCGGCTGCAAGGCGGAGGAGGACGTCGACAACCGACGGCAACGCCGCTGGGGCCCCCTCACGCCTTTAGGGCAATGAGGGAGGACGTGCCACACCCCGCGTCTGCGACAGGATCCGCCGGACAGGCCCTACGACCCGATGGCCGGAATGGGATTCTGTGAGAACCATTCGGCGAGGAAGTCCAGGAACACGCTGACCTTTCGCGGGGTGGCCTGGCCGGGGCCGTAGATCGCGAACAGGGGGCGGTCGGGGACCGCCAGCTCGGGGAGCAGGACCTGGAGGGCGCCGGTCATCAGGTCGTCGTAGGCCGGGCGTTGGGGCAGCAGGGCGATGCCGCGGCCGTGGACGGCGGCCTTCTGGAGGGCGATGTACGAGTTGGACGAGAAGGCGATGTTGCGGATCTTGTGCAGGGTGGAGGCGTGGCCGTGGCCGATGCGCCAGACGGGGTCGTTCACGTGGACCAGGCAGTCGTGGTGGGCGAGGCCGTTGGGCTCGGTGAGCGGGCCGCCGCGCTCCAGGTACTTCTCGGAGGCGCAGAGCACGAAGGGCAGCGAGGCGATCTTCTTGAGGCGGACGCTGGAGTCGCGCAGGTCGCGGGTGTGGAAGGCGACGTCGAAGCCGCTGTCCAGGAAGTCGTACGTACGGTCCGACATGCCGCCCAGTTCGAAGCGGACGTGGATCTTGGGGTGGGCCGCGGAGAAGGCGGCGATCGCGTCCCCGAGGTCCAGGCTGCCTATCCACTTCGGGCAGATGATGCTCAGGGTGCCCTCGGCGCGGTCGTGGAGGTGCGAGATGACGGCGTCCTCGGCCTCGATCTCGTCGAGGATGCGGGCCGCGAACTCGGCGTACTTCAGCCCCGGTTCGGTGAGGCTGACCGAGCGGGCGGTGCGGTTGACCAAGCGGACGCCCACCTGGCGCTCCAGCTCGGCCACGTGCCGCGACACGAGCGAGCCCGACGAGCCCAGCTTCTTCGCCGCCCCGCTGAAGCTGCCGGCCTGCGCGACGGTGACGAAGCTGTGCATGAGGAGCAGTCGATCCATGATTCCTCCGGAGGCCCACGTGTGCCAGGGGTGGGCCCCGGCGGCGGTGCCGGTCGTACTGATGGGTCCGCCCCTGCCGGGATGTCCTGGTGGCGGCTCCACTTGGACATTCCGGCGATGTGGCGGACAGGCGGCTCGGACAACAATGAGGCAGGCGTCGCTCCCGGCACCGGACCCCGCTGCTCGAAGCGGTGCGCGTTGCCTCAAGCGGTGCTCGTCACTTCGGGCAGTACTGGGGGGCCTTGCTCAGGTTGTCCTTGGTCACCAACAAAAGAGGAATGTTGGCAATTTTGTCAACCTTTTTCTCGGCCAGCAGACCGACCGCGTTCTTGACCGCGGTCTGTCCGATCGCCATGGCCGAGTTGGCCACGGTGGCGGAGAGCCGGCCGTCCTTGACCGCGGCCAGGCCCTCGTCGGTGCCGTTGACGGTGACGATCTTGACGTCCTTCTTGCCGGCCGCGTCGAACGCCTTGCGGGCGGCCAGGGCCATGTCCTCGGAGGCGACGAACGCGTACTGCAGGTTCGGGTGGGCCTGGATCATGTTCTCCGCGACGTCCTGCGCCTTCACCGGGTTGAACATGCCCGGCTGGTTCGCGACCACCTTCGCGGTGCTGGGCAGCGCCTTGGTGAAGCCGCCCACGAGGAGGTCGGAGGCGGCGCCGGGCGCACCCGCGATCACACCGACCTCGACGCTCTTGCCGCCCGCGTCGGTCGCGACCCAGCCCGCGTCCAGGGCGCCGACCTTGGTGAGGTCCACGACGGCCGCACCGAGGATGTCGTCGACGTCGCTGGTGGCCACGGAGGTCAGGTAGATCGGTATCTTCGCGGCCTTCGCCTTGGCGATGTCGCCCTTCAGCGCGTCCACGTTGACCGTCTGCACGATCAGCGCGCTCACATTGCGCGAGGTCATGTCCTCGATGTTGGACAGTTCGGTGGTGGAATTCTGGTGCGAGTTGGCGGTGAAGACCTTGGCGTTCTCCGTCTTCGCCTCCTGCTCGACCGCTTTCTGGAGACAGCTGTGGAACTCGGTGTCGCCGCCGTTGACGAATCCGAGGGTGACATCGCCGGAACTCCCGCTGTCGTCGCTCGTGCCACAACCGCTCAGTACGAGAGTGGTGCCGGCGAACGCGGCGAGCATGGTTCTGCGGGAACGGAACGAAATTCTCATGGTGAACCGCCTTTGTGGATACAGGATTCGGACGCGGTGAGTGGGACGGGTCAATGCCGTGCGGAACGTGCCTTGTGCATCTCGTTGGCGACGGCCGCGATGAGCAGCACCGCGCCGACGGAGACCGACTGGTAGTTGCTGGAGACCTGGAGCAGGTTCAGCGCGTTGGCGACCACCCCGAGGAGGACCACGCCGAGCGCGGTGCCGACAACCGTGCCGTGGCCGCCGGCCAGGGCGGTGCCGCCGATGACGACCGCGGCGACGGCCTGGAGCTGGAGGGAGAGTCCGCCGGTGCCGGGGCTGCTGCCGCTGAGCCGGGACAGCAGCATCAGGCCCGCGAGGCCGGACAGGGCGCCGGTGAGGGCGTAGAGCGAGAGCTTGCGGGCGGTGACGTTGATGCCGCTGAGCCGGGCCACGTGCTCGTTGCCGCCGATGGCGAAGGCGTCGCGGCCGAACACGGTGAACCGCATGACCAGGGCGGTCGCCATCAGCACGAGGATCGCGACGACCAGCAGGTACGGCACCCCGAGGATCTTGTTGTTGCCGAGGGCGAACATCTTGCTGCCGATGGAGACGCTGACGCTGTCGAGCACGAGCAGGGCGACGCCGTCGAGCAGGGTGGCCGTGGCCAGGGTCGCGACGAAGGGGGCCACGTTCGTGAACGTCACGACCACCCCGTTGACCAGACCGATCAGCGTGGCCAGCACGAGGGTGACGACGACGGTGAAGGCGGTGGAGTGGCCGTGGGCCAGCAACTGCGCCCCGACCGCGGTCGTCACGGCGACGTTGCTGCCCATCGAGAAGTCCATGCCGCCCGCGGTCATCAGCAGCGTGAGTCCGGCCGCGATCACGGCGACGACGCTGACCTGACGCAGGATGTTGATGACGTTCGTGTCGGTCGCGAACGAGTCGGTCCGCATCGAGGTGGCCACGATGACGACGATCAGGACGGCTGTCAGTCCGGTGTGCGGAGCCCGGCGCAATGCCGTCGGCGAGAAGCGCGAACGGGCTTTCCCGGGTGGGTCGTCGACGCCGGGGGCGTCGGGAAGTGTCTTGACGCTCACTGCGGTTGACCTCCGAGGGCGGTGGCGACGAGTTCGTCGTGGGTGATGGCGTCGATGTCGTGCTCGGCGACCGTCCGGCCGGCGCTGACGACGACGACCCGGTCGGCGAGGCGCATGACCTCCTCGGCGGACGAGGAGGCGAGGAGTACGGCGACACCGCGCGAGGCGAGGTCGTCGACGAGAGCGTGGATGTCGGCCATGGCCGCGATGTCGACCCCGTTGGTGGGGTCCTCCAGGAAGCAGGCGACCGGCTCGGTCTGGAGCCACTTGGCGAGCAGCACCTTCTGCTGGTTGCCCCCGGACAGCGCGCCCACCGGCGGGTTCCCGGCGAGCGCGACCACGCCGTAGCTGTGGCGCAACGGGGCTGCCCGGCGGGCGAGTTGGGCCCGTCGGTGCGTCCGGCGGCGGGCGAGGCGGTCACCGGCCAGCATCAGGTTCTCGTCCAGGGACAACTCCGCGACCAGGCCGAGGGCGCGGCGGTCGCCGGTGACGCAGCGCAGACCGCTGGACAGGGAGGCGTGAACTCGGCCGTACGGCACGGGAGTTCCGTCCACGGCGAGTCGGCCGGTGTCGGGACGGCGGCGCCCGGAGAGCAGGTCGAAGAGACGTGACTGCGCGTCCCCGGCCGGTCCGAGCACGGCGACGATCTCGCCCTTGCGTACCTCGACGGTGAAGTCCCGTACGGCCCGGCCGTCGGTGAGGCCGCGCACCGTGAGCCCGATCTCGTCCTTGGGGGCGGGTCGTTGGGACCGCTGCGACACGACGTCCCGGCCGACCATGCTGCGCACGAGACCGGCGGCGTCGAACTCGGCGGCCGGGGCGCTGCGTACGACCGCTCCGTCCCGCAGCACCGTGACGCGGTCGGCGACGGCCAGCACCTCGTCGATGTAGTGCGAGATATAGACGACGGCGACGCCCTCGTCGCGCAGGGTGCGGACCAACTCCCTTATCTGGTGGGCCGCTTCGGCGCTCAGACAGGCGGTCGGTTCGTCGAGGATCAGGATGCGTCCGCCGCGGCGGACCTCGCGGGCCACCTCGACCATGGTCTGCTCGGCGACGGTGAGCGAACCCGCGGTCCGCGTCACGTCGATGTCGATGCCGAGCCCCTCCAATGCCTTGCGCGCCTCGGAGTTGACCGCCCTCCAGCGCACGGCCCCGCCGCGCGTCGGCAGGTCGCCCAGCATCACGTTCTCGGCGACGGTGAGCCCGATCGCCAGCTCCCGGCGCTGGGGCACCGACGCGATACCGAGCCGGCGTGCCCTGCGGACCGTAAGTCCGTGCTGCGCCTGCCCGTTGACCTCGACTGTGCCTGCGTCGGGCTGATGGACCCCCGAAAGGACCTGCACCAGCGTCGACTTGCCGGCCCCGTTCATGCCCATCAGCGCGTGGACCTCGCCGGGGTACAGATCGAGGTCGACGCCCTTGAGGGCAGCCGCGCCACCGAAGCTCTTGGTGATCCCCCGGACGCGAAGTACCGCGCCCTGCCCCGGGGTTGTCACGAGCGTGGCTCGGAACCGACGGAACCGACGGGCCCGTCCGGGGTGAAACGGCCGTAGCCGCGGATGTCCGGGAACGGGGGTTCCTTGTCGGCCTGGAGGTCCACCTGGAAGGTGTTCAGGCACATGCCGAGCATGGTGAAGTTGCCGAGCGCGCCGATGGTGTCGACCAGCCCCTTGGAGCCGAAGTGGTCCAGTGCGGCGGCGAAGGTCTCGTCGGTGACGAAGTGCTCGTCGAGGATCTCGCGGCAGAACCGGTAGAAGGCCTGGTCCGCCTCGTTGTCGAACACGGCCTCGCGCTTCTCGGCGATCGCCTGGACGGCGGCCTCCGGGATGCCGGCCTCGATCGCCTGGTGCACATGGGCGTTCCAGGAGTACTGCGCGTCCCAGTTGCGGGCGGCCATCAGCAGCGTGAGTTCCCGCAGGTGCTTGGGGAGGACGCAGTCGAAGCGGGCGAACGCGCCGAGGGATTCGGCCCGTTCGCACATCTCCGGGCTGTGCAGCCAGACTCGGAAGGGACCACGGACGGCACCGCGCCGGCCGGCTATGCGGGCGGCCAGTTCCTGCTGGCGCGGGTCCATTTCCTCTTCGGTGAGAACGGGGAGCCTCATAGGGCCTGTACCTGCCTTTTCTTTCCGGCGCGTTACGTGCACGGTTCGTGAATCCGTGCGATGCGTGCCGACGGTACAGGCGGGTCCGGGAAGCTCACCCCTCTCGAAATGCAAGGTAAAGCTGCACGCCAGAGGGCACCCATTCCTTCACGCGGGGCCTAACGTCATGCGACGCAGAAGCGTGTGAGCGGAAAGGAAATCCGGATGACCACGATCATCAAGGTCGCGTCCGTGCCCGTGCTCGACCGGGGCGGTGCCGTCGTCACGACGCCTCTCGTCACGACGCCGTCGACGGGCGGGGAGAACCGGATCACCAGTGGGATGAGCGTGTATCCGGTCGGCTCCGGGGCGCCGTTGCACTCGCACAACTGCGACGAGCACGTCACGATCCTGGAGGGCCGTGCGGAGGTGGTGGTCGACGGCGAGGTGACGAAGCTGGAGCGGTACGACACCACCTACGTCCCCTCCCCGATCCCCCACCTGTTCCGGAACATCGGCGACACCCCGCTGCGCATCCTGTGGGTGTACTCGTCGGGGTACGTCACGCGCACCTTCACCGAGACGGGGAAGACGGTGGAACACCTGTCGGCGGAGGACCAGATGGGCAGGGACTGAGGGACACCCTCGTCAACCAGCCCGCGCCTGCGCCCACTTGGGCGGCAGGCGCTTCTTCGTGTCCGGACAGGTCGACATGCTCGGACAGGCCGACGTGTCCACAGACCGACGCCGGCCCCGCATCCGCTGCGGTGGCCGGCGTCGGGTCCCGCCCCTGTCACCCGGGCCGGGGGCGCGGTCAGTGGCTGGCGACCAACTCCTGCTCCGCACCGGCCTGTTCGGTCTGCTTCGAGCTGCGGAGCGCCGCGATGCCGATGAACACCATCGAGGACAGACCGGCGATGGCGAAGGACGTGAAGCCCCAGTCGCCGTTGCCCGAGGCGAGGAGCTGGCCGCCGAGCCACGGGCCGAAGACGGCGCCGAAGCGGCCCATGCCGGAGGTCCAACCGACCGCGGTGGCACGGTTGTCCGGGGTCGAGCGGATCGAGACGGTCGCGTAGATCATCGTCTGGGCGCTGTTGAGGAAGACGCCGGTGAGGAAGACGACCAGCATCGTCACGGCCTGGTTCATGTGGACACCGAGCAGGAAGACACCCACGGCGGTGAGCGCGAACCAGATCGCCGAGATGCGCGGGGCGCCGAAGCGGTCGGCGGCGCGGCCGGCGACGAGCATGCCAACGATGCCGCCGAGGTTGAACACCACGACAAACGTGAGGGCGTTGGCCAGTTCGTAGCCCTCGGCGCGCATCAGGGTGGGCAGCCAGGTGGCGACGCCGTAGACGAGGAGCAGGCCGCCGAAGGAGGCGAGCCAGTACAGCAGGGTCTGGAGCCGTTCGCCGCCGCGGAAGAGGGCGAGCAGGGCGTCCCAGCGGTCGGCCGCGGTCTTCTTGCCTGCCGCGGCGGGCAGTTGGACCTCGAAGCGTTCGGCGAGGGCGTGGGCCTCGTCGGTGCGGCCCTTGGCGACGAGGAAGCTCAGCGACTCGGGCAGGAACTTCAGCAGCACCGGGACGAAGACCAGCGGGAGGACGCAGACCCAGAACGCGGCGCGCCAACCGACCGGCTCCACCAGCCACTTGGCCACGTAGGCGGAGAGGATGCCGCCGGCGTGGTGGGCGGTCATCAGCATGCCGATGGTGAGGGCGGTACGGCCGCGCGGGGCGTAGTCGGAGACCATGCTGATCGCGGTGGGCAGCAGACCGCCGAGGCCGACACCGGCGAGGGTGCGGCCGAGGCCGAAGACCTCGACACTGCCCGAGACCGCGCAGATGCCGGAGGCGAGCGAGAAGAGCGTCACGCAGCCGATCATCAGCTGCTTGCGGCCGATCCGGTCCGCGACCGTGCCCGCGGTGAGGGCGCCGACGAGCATGCCGAAGGTGGCGTAGCTGCCGAGGTCGCCGGCCTGGTCGGCGGTGAGACCGAAGGTCTTCGTCTCCAGCAGGTGCGGCAGCACCGAGCCGTAGATGAACATGTCGAGGCCGTCGAAGAGGACGGCCAGCCAGCACAGACCGATGACCAGGAGGGCCAGCCTGCCGGCGCGCGCGGACAGGGCGGGCGCGGGGGACGGCGAGGGGGAGGAAGACATCGTTGGTTACCTCTCGTACGTGGTGCGCTAGACGCTAAAGAGCCACCCGCTCGATAGTCAACGTTTTTGTCAACAATCTCATCGACAATCGCTCGGGGTGGCTCTCGCGCACCGCTCAGTGGCTTCCGAGCAGCGCTCAGCCGACCGGCGGCGTCCCGTGCGTGTGGAAGGACTCGATGGTCTTCAGGCCCCAGGCCTGCCCCTTCTTCCGCTCCTCCTCGGTCCAGGTGATCAGCGGCCAGTCGGGCGCCAGGACGAGTCGGGTGAGCGGGTTGCACAGCTCGATGCGGTTGCCGCCGGGCTCGTAGACGTAGAGGAAGAACGTCTGCTGAATGGCGTGCTTGTGCGGGCCCGTCTCGATGAACACGCCGGTGTCGATGGCGAGATCGGCCGCGCGCAGGATGTCCTCGCGGGTGTCGGTCGCGAAGGCGATGTGGTGCAGCCGGCCGGTCGAACCGGTCCAGTCCTCGGTGTAGACGACGTCGTACGACTTGTTCGTGTACGTCAGCCAACGCGCCGCGATCCGCCCGCCGTTGAGCCGGATCTGCTCCGTCGGCCTTGCGCCCAGCACCTGTTGCTGGAACTCGGCACTGGACAGCACGTCCGCGGCAAGGAAGTTGATGTGGTCCAACCGCCGTACGCCGACACCCCTGTTGGGCTTGGCCTGCGGCTGGTTCTTCAGGGCCGGCTTCAGCTCGTCGGGGGCCCGGTAGTACTCGCTCTCCCAGTACAGGGCGTGCTCGTGGCCGTCCGGGTCCGTGGTGACGTAGAGCTTGCCGAGGCCGGGTTCGTCCTCGACCCACCTGCCGGCGCCGCCCGCCTCCTCGACCGCCTTGATACGACGCTGGAGCGCCTCCTCGCTGGAAGTGCGCAACGCGAGCCGGCCGAGGCCGGGCTGTGCGCGGGCGGTGAGAACCAGGCTGTGGTGCTCGTAGTCGTCGTAGGTCCGCAGGTAGACGGTGTCGCCGTCCCGGCCGTTGACGGTGAGGCCCAGGTAGTCGGTGAAGAAGGCGACACTGGCGTCCAGGTCCGGGGTGAAGAGCTGGGCGTGGCCGATATGGGCGATGTCACCGAGCGGCGGAGCCATCGTTGCCTCCAAGGGGGCTTGCGGGTACGGGAGTTGGGGCGTTGCGGGTCGGTGCGATGTCGGCGGGCCTGGGGAAGACCGTGCCGTCGAAGATCTTGCGTGCGGTGCGGACGACCGCGGTGCTGCGGACCACGGGAGCGGAGCCCGCCGATCCGGCGTCCACGCTGGTTTCGATGTCCAGGAATCCGCTGGGATGCTCGATGCGAATTCGGTCACTTTGTACGGCGAATTCCGCGATGCCCTCCCCCACCCCGCCGGGGACGAGGAGCCCCGCCGCCACGCTCGCGGCGCCCAGGACGCCGATGGAGGTGTGGCAGCGCACCGGGATGAAGGTGCGGGTCGTCACGGCGCCACCGTCCGTGGGCGGTGCGAGCAGGCTGAGCTTGGGGATCGTGGTGTGCTCGACGTCACCGAGGCCCATCAGCTTTCCGGCCGCCAGGCGGATCTCCCGCAGGCGGGCGGCGAGAGTGGCGTTCTCCTCCAGGTCACTGGGCGTCTCGTACCCCGTGACGTCCAGTGCGACGGCCGGGATCAGGACGACCGGCATGCCGTTGTCGACGCACGTCACCTCGGTGCCGGCGATCACGTCACGGACGCGGCCGGTCGGCAGCAACGGGTTCGCGCCCGGCGGGAATTCGATCACCACGGGTGCGGCCGTGCCGGGCACACCGGAAATCTCCGCGATGCCGGTGTAGCCGACGCGCCCGCCCGGAGTCGGGAAGCGCGCGATCGCCAGTTCCCCGGTGTTGAGCATCCGGATGCGGACGGACGTCTCGCCGTCACCGGGGGCCACGAGCCCCCGTTCCACGGCGAACGGGCCGATTCCGGCGAGGATGTTCCCGCAGTTCTGACGGTCCGTCACCTCGGGGCGGTCGACGGCGACTTGCAGGAACAGGTAGTCGACGTCGGCCTCGGGGTCGGTCGAGGCGGAGACCACGCCGACCTTGCTGGTGAGCGGGTGGGCGCCACCCAGGCCGTCGATCTGGCGCGGGTCGGGGCTGCCCATGACGCGCAGGAGCAGGTCGTCACGTTCGGCCGGGTCGGCGGGGAGGTCCTCGGCAAGGAAGTAGGCGCCCTTGGAGGTACCGCCGCGCATCAGCATGCAGCGGACCTCCGCGGGCCCGGTCACGAGCCGGCTCCGGTGTACTCCTCGTACGACCGGTACTCGACGCCGAGACGCTTGAGGGTGTCTCGCAAACCGTAGCGGTCCAGGCCGAGTTGACCCTCCAGGAAGGCGGCGCGGGTGGCGGCCTCCTTGGCCTCGCGGGCCTCGGACCTCTCGGCGGTCTCGCGGGCCTTCTCCCGCGGGACGACCACCACGCCGTCGTCGTCGGCGACGATCACGTCACCGGGGCGGACGACCTGGCCGTCGATGGCGATCGGCACGTTGACCGAGCCGCCGGTGGCCTTGACGGTGCCCTGGGAGGAGACGGCGCGGGACCAGGCGGCGAAGCCCATGTCGCGGAGTTCCTGGGTGTCGCGGATGCCGGTGTTCAGGACGACTCCGCGCACCCCGCGCTTCCGCAGCGCGGTGGCGAAGAGCTCGCCGAACAGGCCGTCCGTGCACGGGGAGGTGGTGGTGACGACGAGGATGTCGCCCTCGCCGCACTGCTCCACGGCCGCGTGGATCATGAGGTTGTCGCCGGGCCAGCTGAGCACGGTCACGGCGGTGCCCGCGACCCGAACACCCTGCTGGACAGGGCGGATCGACGGTCCGAGCAGACCGGTGCGGCCCATGGCCTCGCTGACGGTGGCCACACCGAAGGCGGCCAGCGCCTCGACGTCCTCGGCGTCCGCCTTCGGGGGGTTGGTGACGATCACGCCGCCCATGGTCATCCCAGCTCCTTCGCGATCTGCGGGTACGGGCGCATGTACGCCTCGGCCATCGTCTTGTGGGCCAGGCCCAGGTTCGGGCCCGCGTTGCGCTTGAGCTGGACACCACGACGGACGGCCAGGTCGGTGTAGTAGTCCCACAGGTGCTGCTGGGCGCCGAGGCACTCCATCGCCTTGCGCTTGGTATCCCAGACCTCGGTGATGTCGAGGAGGACCTCGGGCTTGAAGCCGCTCATCTCGGGCTGGTGCGGCTCGAAGTAGAAGACCGGCGGGGCGCCGATGATCTCGCCCTCGCCGGGATAGCCGATGGCCTGCGCGAGGACGCGGGCCTCCAGCGCCATCCGGTTGGCGGCCGGGTGGTCGCCGTTGTACGGGTCCTCGGCGGGGTGGGTGAGCACGACGTCGGGCTGCGTGGCGCGGTAGACCTCGACGAGTTTGTCGGTCAACTCGGCGGTGGCGACCAGGGGATAGTCGCCCGCGTCGAAGAAGCGGACCTCGGCGCCGAGGGTGGCCGCGGCACGCTCGGCCTCGTCCCGGCGCATCGCCTTGATCTCGTCCAGCTTCTTGCCCTCGCGCCAGGCCTTCGCGGACTCGCCGCGCTCGCCGAAGGTCAGACAGGCGATGGTGACCTTCTCGCCGCGGGCGGCGGCCAGGGCGATGGCACCGCCCGCCCGCCAGACGAAGTCCCCGGCGTGCGCCGTGACGACGAGTGTCGATCGTGGGGGGGCGGGCGCGTTGCCGTGCGTCATGACTCGAATCTCCTTGATGGACAGGTGTGCGCCCGCCCCAGGCGTGCCGATGCGCCGCGCGTCAGTCGCGCAACGCCTCGATCACACTGGTGAGATGGGCGCGGACGGCCGCCTCGGCCGCCTCGGGGTCCCTGGCCGTGATCGCCTCGATCATCGCCAGATGCTGACTCAGGGACTGCTGCGGACGCCCCGGTCGCAGCGCCAACTGAAAGCGGTGCCGCACCAGTTGGGCGTTGAGCCGCTCCAGCAGGGACACGGCCGTCTGCTGGCCGGAGAACTCCCGTACCTTGTAGTGGAGTTCGCTGTTGAGCTCGGAGTAGGTGACCGGCTCGCCGTCGGCCACGGCCTTGGTCATGGCCCGGCCCAGGTCCACCAGTTCGGTCAGCTGCTCGTCGCTGGCCGCGACGGCCGCCTTGGCCGCGCACAGTCCCTCCAGGACCATGCGGCACTCCGTGATCGCGACCGCTTCCTCCACGGTCACCACCCGCACCCGGGACCCCCGGTTGCGGATCCGCTCCACCAGTCCCTCGGCCGCCAGATCGATCAGCGCCGCCCGGATGCTGGCCCGCGTCACATCGAACTGCTCGGCGAGTTCGTTCTCCACCAACCGCTGCGCCGGTGCCATGTCGCCCTGCAGGATCGCCTGCCGCAGCTGCGTGAGCGCATGCTGCTTGGCCTGCTCCCCGGTGCTCGGACGGGCTTCTTTCGGCATCGTTGCCCTCCCTGAGTGAGTGCCTGTCGAACCTAAATCTAGCCAAACAAGATTGTCAACAATTTTGTCCGCCGTATTGCACGCATAGCTCCGCCCATACTTACCGCAGACACGCCCCTGCCCGCCCATGGACCGGCCAGGGGCGGGCAGGGGACAGCGAATTTCTACGACTTTCTCATGCTTGCCTACGACTCGTGGCGGCTACAGCTCAGCGACTTGCCGTCCTTCGTCTCGCACCACTCCTGGTAGCCCGAGGTGAAGGAGCCCGCCCACTTGTAGTGGTCGTCGGGCAGCTTGTCGGGCGTGTAGGCGCGGTAGTTGGCCGCGTCCTTCTTGTCCCCCGAGCCGTCGTAGGCGACGAGTTGCGGGTACGGGTAGACGGGCCGGGTGTATTCGACGGTGGGCGCGGTGCTGCCGGCACCCGCGGAAGCCTCGGTGTTCTTGGGGGCGCAGCCGGTCGAGGCGGCGGGCTGGGCGCTGCCGCCGACCATGCCGCAGTAGCCGCCGCACCCCTCCTGCAGGTAGCGCTGCCGGTACGTCTTCGTCGGCAGCCGCAGTTCGAACTGGATCTGCGGGGCGACGGTGCCCTTGACGTCGCAGTACTCGTACTCGTAGGCGTTCGCGTCGCCCTTGGCCACCACGCTCGCCGAGGCCACGGACGTCGCCGCGTCGTCGAGCGCGCCGAAATCCTTCCGCAGCAGCTCGGTGCAGGAGATCTTCGGCTTGCTGACCGGCAGGTTCTTGCCCACGTCACCGCTGGCGGTGGGACGGGTGGACACCTTGGTGACGTGCGCGCTCGCGTCGGCGTCCGCCGAGAACGTGTCGGGCAGCAGCGCGAGGCCGGTGACGAGGGCCGCGACGACGACGGCCACCAGGATGACGATCCTCGTCCGCTTCGACGAGTGGGCATGACCAGGGCTCATGCTGTCAGCGTCGAGTCGGCCCCCGGCGGAGGCCGCCGCCCGGGGCCACCCGGGTGACGGACTCAGGCCTCGCGGTAGAGCGTGGTGAGCAGTTCCAGTACGGCCTGGGTGGCGGGGTGCGGGTCGTCCTTCCACCAGGCGAGCCGTACGGCGACCGGCTCGCTGTCGCGCACCGGGCGGTAGACGACTCCGGGCCTCGGGTACTGGTTTGCGGTCGACTCCGCGGTCATGCCGACGCTGCGGCCGGTGGCGATCACGGTGAGCCAGTCGTCCACGTCATGCGTGTCCTCGGTGGCCGGGCGGGAGTCGGGCGGCCACAGGTCGGCGGTCGTCGTGCCGGTACGACGGTCGACGAGGAGGGTGCGCCCCGCCAGGTCGGCCAGCCGGACCGAACGGCGGCGGGCGAGGGGGTCGTCGGAGGCCATCGCGCACAGCCGCCGCTCCAGCCCGACGATGGCCGACTCGAACCGCCGGTCGTCCAACGGCCTGCGGACCACGGCGAGTTCGCAGGCACCCTCCCCGAGGCCCGCGGTGGCGGAGTTGACGCGTACCAGGTGCAGGTCGGTCTCCGGGTGCGTCCTGCTCCAGCGGCGCTGGAAGGGCAGCGTGTGCCGGCCGAGCGCCGACCAGGCGTAGCCGATGCGCAGATGGGCGTGGCCCGAGGCGACCTCACGGACCAGGTCGTCGACCTCGCCGAGCACCCGCCGGGCGTGCGCGACCACCCGCAGCCCGGTGCTCGTCGGGGTCACCGCCCGCGAGGTGCGCCTCAACAGCCGTACGCCCAAGGCGCGTTCGAGCGAGGCGAGGGTGCGGGAGACGGCGGCCTGGGAGACGCCGAGCGTGGCGGCGGCGTCCGTGAAGGTGCCCTCGTCGACGATCGCGACGAGACACCGCAGCTGCCTCAACTCCATATCCATGACTCAAGCGTATAGATCGTCCCGTCCTTGCATTTTGCGCAAGTGTCAAACGGGCGCACGATCGGAGCATGCCCGAAGTCGCCCCCGCACGCGCCGCCGCCTCAACTCCCCTGCCCGCCAGGGAACTTGTCACCCCGCAGCCGACCCGGGTGGGCCTCGTCGGGGTCGCCACCATGGCCGGCAGCGGTCTGTCCAACCAGCTCGGTGCGGCGATCGGCTCCCTCGCCTTCCCGGTCATCGGGCCCGTGGGGGTCGTCGCGGTGCGCCAGTACGTCGCCGCGGTCGTCCTGTTCGCCGTGGGCAGGCCCCGGTTGCGGGAGTTCACCTGGCGGCAGTGGTGGCCTGTGCTGCTGCTGGCCGTGGTGTTCGGGACGATGAACCTGTCCCTGTACACCGCCATCGACCGTGTCGGCCTCGGTCTGGCGGTGACGCTGGAGTTCCTGGGTCCGCTGTCCATCGCGCTGGCCGCGACCCGCCGTCGCGTGGACGCCTGTTGTGCGCTGATCGCGATGGCGGGCGTGGTGACGCTGATGCGGCCACGCCCCTCGGCCGACTATCTGGGCATGGGGCTCGGGCTGCTGGCCGCCGCGTGCTGGGCGTCGTACATCCTGCTCAACCGGACCGTCGGGCGGCGCGTCCCCGGGGCGCAGGGCCCGGCGGCCGCGGCCGGCGTGTCCGCGCTGATGTTCCTGCCGGTCGGGATCATCGTCGCGGTCCGGCACCCGCCGACCCTGACGGCTGCCGCGTGTGCGGTGGCGGCCGGGGTGCTGTCGTCGGCGGTGCCCTATCTGGCGGATCTGTTCACGCTACGCCGGGTGCCGGCTCCGGCCTTCGGGCTGTTCATGAGCGTCAATCCCGTGCTCGCCGCCGTGGTCGGCTGGATCGGCCTGGGGCAGCGGCTGGGCTGGGCGGAGTGGGCGGGCATCGGTGCCGTCGTGGCCGCGAACGCGCTGAGCATTCTCACGTCCAGGGACTGAACAGCAGAGGCCCGCCCACCCTTGTCACTCGGCCAGGACGTCCCGCATGTCGCTGTCCTCCCGCCATTGCCTGAGCAGCGCGTGGAACTCGATGGGGCCGCCGCCGTACGACTCGCTGCGTGCGGAGGGCTTGCCATCGTTGTTGTATTGGCTTGCTCTCTCTGTTGGAGCAGGGAGATTCTGGCCTTCCGGTCCGGTGCTCTGCCGCTTTGCGGCACGGGCTCCGGACCGGATTCCGTGGCTTCCTGCTTCGTCGCGCTGTGCCGGAACCGAAGGTTCTGGTCTCGAGGGTGAGTGAGGCGTAGTGCCCGGCCATGCTGGAGACGGCGACGAGCGTCGACGCTGTCGCCATGAACCGGACAGAGATGTCAGGAACGGTCAACTCAGTTGCATTGCACGCGAGTTGACCGACGCTGACGTGACACCGTCGACCCCCGAACGCGACGAGAAAAGGGCGGCGCCACGTCACCGTGACATCGCCTCGCACCCCGCTTCACAGGGTGCCCATATTTGCTCCGCGAATCCCTTGCAACTCCCCGGCGGGGCACCCGCGCGCTCACGCCTCGCCGGCCGCCCGTCCGAGCCAGTAGCCGAAGCCCCGGCGGGTATGGATGAGTGCCGCGCCTTCCTGGTCCACCTTGCGGCGGAGGCGGGAGACGAGCTGCTCCATCGCGTTGTCGCCGCGGAAGTCGCCCCAGACGTAGCGGCTGATCTGCTCCTTGGACAGCACCTTGTGCGCGTTGACGAGGAGGTGGCGCAGCAGCCGGTACTCCGCGGGCGTGAGATCGAGGGTGCGCCGGCCGCGCCGCGCCTGACAGGTGGTGTCGTCGAGCACGAGGTCGGCGTAGTGCAGCGCGCCGTCGCGTCCGCCTCCCCGGCCGCGCAGTAACACCTGGATACGGGCGAGCACTTCGGCGATCCGGAAGGGCTTGGTGACGTAGTCCCGCTCCCCCGCGCCCAGTTCGGGCAGCAGCTTGTCGAGAGCGTCCCAGCCGGTGAGCAGGAGGACGGGCGGGCGGTGCGTGACGAGTCGGCGGCCCTGCGCGAGGGCGTCCATCTCGGGCAACTCCGCGTCGATGACGACCAGTTCGAACCGCTGCTCCGCGAGCCGGGACACCACCTCGGTGCCGTTGCCGGCCGTCCTGATGTGGTAGCCCGCCAACTCCAGTGTCGTGGAGAGGAGTTCGGCGTTGTCCGGCTCGTCCACGGCGACGAGCAGATGCTGCCCGCCACCGCGGGCGGGTGATCGTGTCTCACTGATGCTGTCGTACGTGGACATGAGCGTCACCCTACAGTCCTGCTTGCCTGACTCAAGCAATATGCATTCGATTGCTTGACTCAAGTAAGTCGGATATGCTTGCCTAACTCAAGGAAGCCCGCCCCAAGTGCGGGCCGACAGGAGTCAGGAGCACAGCTGAGCCCTGGCTCACCAGAGCCGGGGCCGCCTTGAGCAGAAGGCGGCCCCCGCGCCGAACCCGTGGGGACGGGGGTCGGCGCCGTCCCGGACCCGGTCGCCGGCCACTCCCCCAGATCGGCGCCGGGTCCGCGGACGAACCCTCTCCCCCACCTCGGGACGACCGCGGCCGACCCGCGCAGAACCAAGGAGTACGCCATGCACGGCATCGGCCTTCAAGGGCGCAGTGTCGTCGTCACCGGGGCGGGGTCCGGGATCGGACGGGCCGCCGCGCTGCAGTTCGCCCTCGCGGGTGCCGAGGGCGCGGTGGCGGACCAGGACCGGCCGGGCGCCGAGCGGACGGTCGAGGAGATCGAGCACGACGGGGGTTCCGCCGTGCGCGTCGTCGATGTCCTCCAGGGCCACTCGGCGCCGTCCGTCGTGCGGGATGTTGAGGTACCGCAGGAGTTCCTCGACCGCCGAGACGACCAGCTCGGGATCGTCCGTGTCCCGCAACAGGGCGAGCTGGTCGGGGTGTTCGAGGAGGGCGAGGGTCCCCAGGGCGATCATGTGGGCGGTCGTCTCATGGTCGGCCGCGAGGAGCAGCACGCCCATGCGGGCCGCCTCCGAGCTGGTCAGTTCGCCCGACTCGATTCGCGCGACCAGCCCCGACAGCAGGTCCTGGGCGGGATTGGCCGCCTTCGTGCCCAGCAGGCTGTCGAGGTACTCGATCAGCCGTGCGCCGGCGACCATCCGCTCCTCGGTGGACGCGTCCCGCCTAATGAGGGTGCTGCTGTTCTCCTGGAAGAAGTCGTGGTCGCCGTACGGCACTCCGAGCAGTTCGCAGATCACCAGCGCGGGCACGGGCAGCGCGAACGCCTGCACCAGATCGACGGGGTCGGGGCCGGCCAGCAGGTCGTCGATCAGGTTGTCCACGATCTTCTGGACGGCGGGGCGCAGGGCGTCCATCCGCTTGATGGCGAACGGCGCGGTGACCATCCGGCGCAGCCGGGCCTGTTCGGGGTCGTCCATCAGGATGCAACTGGCGGTGTTCTCGCCGGTGAACGCGATCTGGCCCGGGCAGCCGGGGCCGGTGACGTCGGCGCTGACCCTCGGGTCCAGGAGCAGCGTCCGCTGGTCGGCGTACCGGGTCACCAGCCAGGGGTTGCTGCCGTCCCACAGGCGGACCCGGGTGAGCGGCCGCTCCTGCTGTTCGGTACGCAGCCGGGGCGGCGGGTCGAAGGGACAGGCCGCGGCCCTGGGCATCGGGAACAGGGCGATGTCGGTGGGGAGTCGGTCGACAGCGTTCGGCGTGGGGGGCATCGATTCACCGCTTCTCCGCTCGTACGGTCGAGTGGTTCGGGTGGGGGGGCAGGTGACGGGGGTCCGCGACAGGCCGACGATCACGTCGACGAGACCGGTGGCGGCGTCATGCCAATTCGCCCTGGGCGTGCGGGTGTTCTCGGCGAGGGCGCGCTCGCGTTCGGCGCAGGTGTGGAGGATCAGGCGGCGTGCCATGGAGGCGCGTTCGGCCCGCACCTCGTCGGGCAGCCGGGGCAGGCAGCGCCACAGTCCGTCGACGAGCCGCCGCGGGGACGGGGAGCCGAGGGACTCCTCGACCATGATCCGGTGGAGGGCGGGGTCGGTCATGACCTGGGCGCAGAACCGGGCGTGCCAGGTGGGGCCGCCCAGGGCCGCCAGATGCTCGGTGTTCGGGCGGACCGGACAGGACACCCAGTCCCGTACGGCCGTGGAGTCGCCGATCTCGGCGAGCAGGCGGACCCGGTTCCCCTCGACCCGTTCGGCGTGCTTGCGGGCGATGGCCCGGACCAGGTCGGCCTTGGTACCGAAGTGGTAGCCGACGGCCGCGTTGTCGCCCTGGCCGGCGGCTTCGCTGACGTGGCGGTCGGAGACGGCATGAACACCGTGCTCGGCGAACAGCCGCTCCGCCGTCGTGAGGATCAACTCCCGGGTACCGGCGACCACTTCGGTCCGCACCGTCGTCCCGTCCGCCATCGCGGCCACCGCCGTTCTCCTGGGCCCGCGGCCCAGACAAGCGGAAGCCCTCATTCAGGACAAGCAACTGACTTGACCATCGCCGTTTTCCGGCCACGTGGGCGCCGACGCGAGCAGCGGCTTCACGGGTGCTTCCCTCCGCCCGCTGTGTGGTTTCGTCCCGATCGAGCAGACTTGGATCTTGGCTGACGTGTTGCCTCAACGATTCCGTCGCCCACTCGCCCGCGCCCGGGCCGATGCGCCTAACCTGATCTTCATGCGCGCTACCTTGCGGCAGGCCGCCCGGGCGACAGTCCAGCTGGTCGTCTCGGCCGCGATGGCCTTCGGGTCGTACATCTTCATCACCGTGCTCCTGATCACCGCGATCGCCACGGCCGCGGTGGTCGGCGCGTTCATGCTCCCGGAGACGGTGCTGCTGATACGGCGGATCGCCGGTGCCAAGCGGCAGCAGACGGGCGCGTGGACCGGCCGGAAGATCCCCGAGGCGTACCAACCGCTCACCGGCACCGTGCGGGACCGGGTGCGCACGGCGGTCCGCGACCCGAGCACGCTCACCGACTTCCGCTGGATGGTCGCCTACTACGCCTACGGCGCGCTGCCCGTGCTGATGCTGCCGTTGTGGCCGCTGGGTCTGGTCGTCGACGGCGTGTGGTGCGGGCTGCTGCGCCGCCGGGCCGTCGTCCTGCCGTTGATCAGTCGGCTCGCGGATCTCGACGCGCACTGGTCCACCGTCCTGCTGAAGCCCTCACCGAAGGCCCAACTAGCCGTTCGGGTCGAGGAGTTGGTGCAGACCCGGGCGGGCGCGATCGCCGCGCACGGCGCCGAACTGCGCCGGATCGAACGCGATCTGCACGACGGCACCCAGGCCCGGCTGGTCTCGCTGTCGATGCGGATCGGGCTCGCCAAGCGGGCCTACGACCAGGACCCGGCGGCGGCCCGCAGGATGCTCGACGACGCGCAGACGCTGGCCGAGGAGGCGCTGACGGATCTGCGGCATGTCGTACGCGCCATCCATCCGCCGATCCTCACCGACCGCGGCCTGGTCGGCGCGGTGCGCGCGCTCGCCGCCAGCAGCGCGCTGACCGTCACCGTGACCGTGGACGGGCTGGCCGACGGACACGACGGGCCGCGCGCGCCCGCGGCGGTGGAGGCGGCCGCGTACTTCGTGATCGCCGAGTCGCTGACCAACGCGGCCAAGTACAGCGGCACCGACCGCGCCGACGTCCACCTCGCCCGCGCCCGCACCGGACTGCGCGTCCGGGTGCGCGACGAGGGCCGGGGCGGGGCCGACGAGGCAGGGGGTTCGGGGTTGCTGGGTATGCAGCGCCGGGTCGCCGCGCTCGACGGCAGTGTGACTGTGACCAGCCCCGTGGGGGGACCTACCGTGATCGAAGTGGAGCTGCCGTGCGTCTGGTGAGTGTGGTTGAGGCGGAACTGTCGTGAGAGTCGTGCTCGCCGAGGACAACGCCCTGCTCAGGGAAGGCTTGGTCCTGCTGCTGACGTCGGCGGGGCACGAGGTGGTGGCCGTCGCGGGCAGCGGGCCCGAGGTGCTGCCCGCGCTGCTCGAACACCGGCCGGACGTGGCCGTGCTGGATGTTCGGATGCCGCCCGGTTTCCGCGACGAGGGCCTGCGTGCCGCGCTGGAGGCACGGGAACGCATCCCCGGGCTGCCGGTGCTGGTGCTGTCGCAGTACGTCGAGGAGTCGTACGCCGCCGAGCTGTTGGGGGTCGGCGCGAGCGGGGTCGGCTATCTGCTCAAGGACCGGATCGGCCGCGTGGACGAGTTCCTCGACGCGCTGGACCGGGTGGCGGCCGGCGGTACGGCGCTCGACCCCGAGGTGGTGACCGAGTTGCTCACCCGGCGCCGCGATTCCCCGCTGGACTCGCTGACCCCGCGCGAGCGCGAGGTGCTCAAGCTGATGGCGGAGGGCCACGACAACACGACGATCGCCAAAACCCTGGTGGTCACGGAACGCGCGGTCAGCAAGCACATCGGCAACGTGTTCCTGAAGCTGAGCCTGCCGCAGAGCGACAGTGGGCACCGCCGGGTGCTGGCGGTCCTGGCGTATCTGCGGAACGTGTGACGCACGCGCCGCCGCTCCTCGCGCCCGGGGACGACACGGGCGGCGGCGCGTACGCACACCCGGCACCCCTCTCGCCGAACCACCCCCGTTCAGGCGAACCCGCCCCGAAACACGCGTGCCACCGCCCACCCCCGTCGACACCTCTGCCGTGACCCCGCCACCGACGCCACTCCCCCACATCCCGCCCATGCTCGCCGCCTCCGGTCCGCTCCCGCCCGCCGCGCAGGACTCCCGCTGGGCCTACGAGACCAAACAGGACGGCCAGCGCGTACTCGTCTACCTCCCCGGCGACGGCAGCGTCCTCCTGCGTGCCCGCTCCGGGGAGGACATCACCGCCGCCTACCCCGAACTGCTCGCCCTGGGCCGCGAGTTGGGCTCCACTCCAGCCATCCTCGACGGCGAGGTGCTCGCCCTGGACCAACAGGGCCGCGCCGACTTCCAGTTGCTGCAGGGCCGGATGGGTCTGGCCGGGTCACCGGCGCAGGCGGCGCGCCGAGCCGCCGAAACACCCGTCCATCTCGTGCTGTTCGACATCCCCCACCTCGGACAACCGCTCCTCGCCCTCCCCTACGCCCGCCGACGCGCCGCGCTGGAGCAGTTCGACCTCGACGGCCCGTACTGGTCAACTCCCGCCGCCCTCAACGGACATGGCGAAGAAGCCCTGCGAGCCACCCACGAGCACGGGCTCGAAGGCCTCGTCTGCAAGCGACTGGACTCGGTGTACGAACCCGGGGTCCGTTCCCGCGCCTGGATCAAGATCCGCAACCTGCGCAGCGAGGACGTGCTGGTCGGCGGCTGGGTGCCCGGCAAGGGGCGCCTGACGGGCCTGCCCGGTGCGGTGCTGGTGGGGCAGCGCGCGGGCGGGCGGCTGCGGTACGTCGGCAATGTCGGCACCGGCTGGAGCGAGGCCGAGCGCGCCGAACTGGCCGTACTGCTGCGGGCGGGCGGGACCGACACGTGCCCCTTCGACCCCGTACCGCCGGTCGCCGCAGCGCGCTGGGTGGTGCCCCGGCTGGTCGGCGAGGTCCGCTACAGCACCCGCACCCGGGCCGGGATGCTGCGCCAGCCGTCCTGGCTGCGGCTGCGTCCGGACCTCGCACCGGAGGAGTCGGCGGCGGATCTGCCCGAGGGGTAAGGAAGTTGCGTAGCTCAAGTATTGGGGCGCCCGTTACCGAAGTGACATCCCACCCCCTTGGCGCGTACATGGAAAGTCGGCACCATGAAAGCCCTTTCCCCCATAGCCGTTGGGCTGCACCCAAGAGGAGGACGCAGTGTCGTCCCAGAAGTCCCGCACCCGCCGCGGAAGGTGGCTCGTCGGCCTCGGCGGTGCCGCCGCGCTCGTCATCGCCTTCCCCTCCGCGGCCTTTGCCGCCCCGCCCACGGCGCTGCCCGCGAACGCCGAGGCCGCCGAGCAGACGTATCTGCCGGCCTTCGACTACGACACGGACGGCTGTTACCCGACGCCCGCGATCGGCCCCGACGGGACGATCAACGGCGGCCTGAAACCGACGGGTTCGCTCAGCGGCGAGTGCCACGACGCCTCGGACCTCGACAACACCAACAGCTACTCGCGCTACAAGTGCGACAACGGCTGGTGCGCGTACATGTACGGCCTGTACTTCGAGAAGGACCAGGCCGTCGCCAACTCCAGCATCGGCGGGCACCGCAACGACTGGGAACACGTCGTGGTGTGGGTGCAGAACGGCACGATCCAGTACGTCTCGACGTCCAACCACGGTTCGTTCACCGTGCACGCGGCGTCCGACGTCCGCTTCGACGGCACGCACGCCAAGATCGTCTACCACAAGGACGGCATCGGCACGCACGACTTCCGGCTGGGGAACGCGAACGACGAGCCGCCGGAGAACGCCAAGCACACCTGGCAGTACCCGCCGCTCGTCGGCTGGAACGGCTACCCGGCGGGCCTGCGCGACAAGTTGAGCGCGTACGACTTCGG
The DNA here is from genome assembly GCF_036226385.1 of Streptomyces sp. NBC_01261. Classification (NCBI taxonomy): domain Bacteria; kingdom Bacillati; phylum Actinomycetota; class Actinomycetes; order Kitasatosporales; family Streptomycetaceae; genus Streptomyces; species Streptomyces sp. NBC_01261. The sequence goes on along the minus strand of NZ_CP108463.1, from coordinate 10,460,349 downwards.
CAGCGCCAACTTCGGTCTCAAGGACGCGAACTTCGTGGCCCACCTCACCTCGGCCAAGCCGTCCGGAATCACGTTCGACCCCAGCGCCTGACCGAACCGGTCAGGGGGCACCATCGTTCTCAGGGCTCCCGGAGTCATCTCGACCCCGGGAGCCCGAGAGGACGGAACGTGGCAGCTGAACGCGGGATCTCGCGGCGGGCTCTCCTGATCGCGCTGGGCATCGCCGGGGCGACGGCGGTCCCGGCGGGCGCGCAGGGACCGGCTCCCGGGAACGGATACACCGTGCCCACCCTCGCCTTCGACGACCAGGCCGTCCAACGCCGCCTCGGCACCGTCTACGCGTCCGCGCTCAGATCCGTCTCCGGCGCCAACACCATCGGCGCCGACCGCTCGGTGTACGACCGTTCCGGCCTGCTGTCCTATCCGCCCGGCACCGTCGTCCGGGCGGGCGGCGGCTATCCCGCGCCGCAGCGGTGGACGCGGGACGCGGCCGTCAACGCGTGGAGCGGGGTGAGCCTGCTGGCGCCGGACGTCGGCCGCAACACCCTGTGGTCCGTGGTCGACCGCACGCGGGACGGGTTCGTCGTCCAGCAGGACAACCAGTGGTGGGACCAGATCGTGTGGGTCCTCGCCGCGCACCACCACTACCTGGTCACCGGCGACCGGGACTTCCTGACCCGGGCCTACGACACGTCCGCGCATACCCTCGCGGCCCGCCGCGCCCAGCACTTCAACCCGTCGTTCGGCCTCTTCGAGGGCCCCGGCTTCATGAACGACGGCATCTCCGGCTACCCCAGCCCGCCCGCCTCGACATCCGTCCACTCGTCCTTCGTCCTCGACCACCCGCACGCCGACAAGCTGATGTGCCTGTCGACCAACTCCCTCTACCACGGCGCCCAACTCGCCCTCGCCGCCATGTCCGAGGCCCTCGGCCACCCCGTACAGGCCGCGTCGTTCCGCTCGGACGCGGAGCACCTGCGCACGGCGATCGACAAGCACCTGTGGCGCGCGGACGCCGGCACCTACGCCTATCTCGTGCACGGCGAGGGCACGCGTGCCGGGCACGTCGACACCTCGCAGGAGGGCGCGGGCCTGGCCCTCGCGATCCTGCTCGGCGTCGCCGACCCCGAACGTGCCGTCCGGATCCTCGACTCCACGCACTGGCAGCCGTACGGCATCGTCAACGTGTGGCCGCACTTCCCGCGCTTCGACGACCGGCATCCGGGGCGGCACAACGTGATGGTCTGGCCGATGGTCCACGGGCTGTACGGCCAGGCCGCCGCCGACGCGGGCCGCGCCGAGCCGTTCGCCCTCGCCGTCGACACCCTCGCCGATCTGGTCACGGCGGGCGGTGGCTTCTACGAGCTGTACAACTCCGTTTCCGGCGTCGTGGACGGCGGCTGGCAGGGCGGCGCGAGCGGGCATGCCGACCACTTCGTCTCCCAGCCCGACCAGACCTGGTCGGCGACGGCGTATCTCCGCCTTATCCACGACGGCCTGTTCGGCCTGACGTTCACGGACGACTCGCTACGGCTGAGCCCGTGTCTGCCGGCGAACTGGGGGGCGGTGAGTCTGCGGGGGTTGCCGTATCGGGGGATGACGCTGGATGTATCGCTGAGCGGGGGTGGGAGTCGGGTGCAGTCCTGCACGGTGGACGGGGCGCCGGGTTCACCGGTCGTGGCTGCTGGTGGGCGGGGGCGTCGGGTGATCTCGATCGTGCTGGCGGAGTGAGCGATCGGCCGGTTGGGGGTGATGTGCGGCTCCGCCGCGGGGTCTTGATGGGTCGCCGTTCGGGTGCCGCGCCGTCGTGGCTGGTCGCGCCCGCGCGGCGGAGCCGCACATCGGCACAGCCCCGCGACCAATCCGCCTCGGTCCTCGGGACTAGGACCGGAGGTGGGTGGCTCTTCCTCCTTCGGGCCGTTCTGCGGATACAGGACCGGGCCTAGCGTGCTGGGTATGGATACGAGTGGAACGTTGGAAGAAGCATTCGGGCGGCTGCACTCCACCGGGCCCGAGCGGGAGGGGTGGCTCAGTAACCACGCCCCGATGGTTGCCGAGGCGCTTGCCGCGCGTGGCCAGGCGGGGGCCGTTCATCGCTGGCTCGATCTCTATCGGGACAAGCTGGAGGACTTCCCCGAGCCGGTGGCCGCTGTCACGGACGCCAACTGGGCTGACGCGCTGGGGGATTCGCGTCGGGCCGCCGACTGGATCGGCTACTTCTCCCGGGCTCTCGCCGAGCGGCCCTGGCGGGACGTGCTCGCCGTGTGGTGGCCACGGTTGCTGCCCGGGATCGCCGCGGGCGCCACCCATCCGGTCATCCGTGTCGGGCATGCCGTACGGGCCCTCGGTGTGGAGGAGAACGAACCTCGGCTCACCGAACTCGCCCACGGGTTGGGATATTGGGCGGCGCGGCATCAACCCGTCGGCGGCATCGCGGAGTTGGCCGCCGGTCACAGCGCAGCCGGTGCCCTTGACTCCGTGCCGCCCATCGCGGGAGGCGTGGTCGGGTTCCGGGCGCGGCTGGCCGCCGTGCGGCGACTGCCGGTCTGGGCAGGTGAGGTGAGCGATCCGGACGTGGCGCGGGAGCGGCTCGGTGAGCTGGTGGGGGCGGCCACGCATCGTTACGCCACTCACGGGCACGGTGAGCCGACCATGCTGGTGCATGCGGCTACGGCGCCCAACGCCGTGCTGCGCGCCCTGGACGCACTGCCGCGCGAGCTGTGGGTGCCGAGTCTGCACGCGGCGTGGACGGCGTCCGCGGCCGTCACCGCGATGTACGCCCCAAAGGAGGCGATCGACTTCGTTCCACACGTGCGGCTTACGGCCGAAGAGGTGATGGAGCGGGCCCTGGAGCATGGGGACGAGCACGTGATCAAGTTGACGGACACGGCCCTGGATGTCGGGGACGAGCGGGCTCTCGCCGCCGCACTGCGGGCCGTGGAGATCAGTGAGCCCCTCGTGCGGGGGCGGGCCTGACGCTGTTGCCAGGTGCGCCCATCGGTCAACGGCGACATGCCGGACGGTCTATCGTGTCCGCATGTCCGTGCCCGAACTGATCCGTATCGTCTCCCGCGACTCGCCCATGGCGCTGGCCCAAGTGGAGCGTGTGCGCGCCGAGTTGGCCGTCCTTCATCCGCAGGTGCGCACCGAGGTGGTACCGGTCAAGACGACCGGCGACAAGTGGATGGGCGATCTGGCCCTGGTCGAGGGCAAGGGGGCGTTCACCAAGGAGGTGGACGCCGCACTGCTCGCCGGGGTGGCGGACCTCGCGGTGCACTGTGTGAAGGACGTGCCCGCCGACCGTCCGCTGCCGGCCGGTACGACGTTCGCCGCGTTCCTGAAGCGGGACGACATCCGTGACGCCCTGGTCCACCCGGGCGGGCTGACCCTCGACGAGTTGCCGGCCGGGACCCGGATCGGCACCTCGTCGGTCCGGCGGGTCGCGCAACTCGCCGCCACGCACCCGGAGTTGGAATGCGTGCCGTTCCGGGGCAACGTCAACCGGCGGCTGGAGAAGCTCGCGGCGGGTGAGGCCGACGCGCTGCTGGTCGCGATGTCCGGCCTGCACCGCATCGACCGGCTCGACGTGATCAGCGAGGTGCTGTCCCCCGAGGCGATGATGCCGCCGATCGGCGCGGGCATCCTCGCCCTGCAGTGCCGTGAGGGCGACACCGAGGTCATCGACACGGTCAGCGGGCTCGGCCACCCGGAGACGCATCGGGAGGCGACTGCGGAGCGTATGTTCCTGCACGTTCTCCAGGGGCACTGCAACAGCCCGATCTCCGGGTACGCGCAGGTCGACCGGAGCGGTGAACTGTCGCTGCGCGCCTGTGTGTTCACCCCGGACGGCAAGACCCGGCTCAACGCCCACGAGTGGGCGGGCCGCCTGGACCCGGCGACGCTCGGCACGTCGGTGGCGGTGGCGCTGCTGCGGCAGGGTGCCCGCGAGATCATCGACGGCATCCCGCACTGACGCGGGAGTCTCCGGGGGTGCCGGGCCACGCCTGGTCCCGGAGGCTCAGGGGGTACCGGGTTCCGCCTGGTCCCGGAGGAACTTGCTCACCTGGTGGGCCAGGCCGTCCCGCCCCACACCGGCGGCGACGGCCGCCTCGCAGAGACCGATACCGCCCGCCCACAGGCGCCGCTCCGTCCACTCCTCCTCCACCCGCAGCTGGACCTGTACGTCCACCTGCTTCAGCGAGGCCTCGGGACCGGCCGCGTAGACGACGGCGGTGGCGCGGCGCAGCGGATGGACGTCGAAGCCCTCGATGAACTGTGAGCTGCGCCAGTCGATGAAGGCGCTCTCGCCGTCGGGGCCGACCCTGACGTCGATCTGGCCGTCCTCCAGGTGGATGCCGTAGTGCCGTGTGCCGCGGTTCTCGACGGTGACACGGAGCGTGAAGTAGGTCAGCCCTTCGGCCGCGTCGTCGCGTCCGCGTGGCGGCTCGGCGGCGGCCAGGCTGTGGACGCGGACACGCAGACCGGCATGTTCGTCGTACTCCTGCCAGTCCCCGACCACGTTCGGCTCGTACACAGTGCACCCTCTCGACCTCAGAGAGCTGCTTCCTATCTGTGCGCTCAGCGCACTGTCAAATGAGCGGAATGCGCTGTGGCCAGCGTTTTCGACCGCTTGATCACTGATCAAGCCGTGCGCAGCAAGAATCCGCTTTCCGGCCGTCGAATCCCGGTCGGGGGCGTGCCGCACATCACGTCCCGTCCAAGATCAGCGGGCGAGCCGTCCGAGCAGGGAGGAGGCGGCCGCGATGCCCAGTGCGGCGGCCACCAGCAACACGGCGAAGTCGGTGCCCACATGGGACGGGGTGCCGAGCAGCAGCCCGCGCAGGGCGTCCACTTCGTAGCTCAGCGGGTTCACCTTGCTCACCGCCTGCAGCCACCCCGGCATGATCGCCACCGGGTAGAGGGCGTTGGACCCGAAGAACAGCGGCATGGTGATCGCCTGTCCGAAGCCCATCAGCCGGTCCCTGCTGAGCACGATGCCGGCGATGGTCATCGACAGACAGGAGAAGAAGGCCGAGCCGAGGATCACGATCGCCCCGACGCCGATCAGCTTCAGCGGGTTCCAGGTCAGCGCGACCCCGAGGAGCGCGGCGATGACGACCACGACAACGGCCTGGATCAGCGACTTCACGCCGGCCGCGAAGGCCTTGCCGGTGATCAGCGCCGAGCGCGGGGTCGGGGTGACAAGCAGCTTGTTGAGGATGCCCGCGTCCCGCTCCCAGATGATCTGGATGCCGTAGAAGATGGCGATGAACATCGCGGACTGGGCGATGATGCCCGGGGCGAGGTAGTCGATGTAGGGGATGCCGCCGGTGGGGATCGCCTTGATGCGGGTGAAGGTCTGGCCGAAGATCAGCAGCCACAGGGCGGGTTGGACGGCGCGGGTGTACAACTCGGTGCGGTCGTGGCGGAGTTTCTGGAGTTCGACCGCGCACATCGCGATGACGCGGGCGGGCAACAGCCGCCAGCCTGCCCGGGGTTGGGGCGGGGTCAGGAGGAGGTTCAGGTCGTTCTCAAGGGCTGGGTCAGCCGACGCGGTTCGCGGTGCGGCGGGTGCTTCGGACATCGCGGAAACCTCCTGACTGGTCTTCGAGACCGCTGCCGGCTATGTCCCGGAAGACGTCCTCAAGGGTGGGCAGCGGATCGGTGGCGGGCGCTCCGTCGGCGCGCCGGCGTTCGCCGAGGCCCTCCCGGAGCTGGTCCGGGGTGCCCAGGGCGCGGATGCGGCCTCGGTGCATGAGGCCGACGCGGTCGCAGTACTGGTCGGCCTCGTCCATGTAGTGGGTGGTGACCAGGACGGTCATGCCGGTGGCCTCGCGCACGGCGTTGATGTGCTCCCACACGCTGGTGCGGGCGATCGGGTCGAGGCCGATCGTGGGTTCGTCGAGGATGAGCAGGCGGGGCGCGCTGACCAGGGCCTGCGCGAGTTCGAGGCGGCGGACCATGCCGCCGGAGTAGGTGTTGGCGAGCCGGTCGGCGGCGTCGGTGAGGTCGACCGCCCGCAGCGCCTGGGCGACCCGCGCGGCGCGTTCCTTGCGCGGCACGTCGAAGACGCGGGCGAAGAGAGCGACGTTCTCGCGGCCGGTGAGCCCGCTGTCGGCGGACAACTGCTGCGGGACGTAGCCGAGCATGCGGCGCACCGACATCTGTTCCTTGGCCGTGTCGTGGCCGAAGACGTGGACCATGCCCGCCGGGACCGGCAGGAGGGTGGTGATACAGCGGATCGCCGTGGTTTTCCCGGCGCCGTTGGGGCCGAGCAGTCCGAAGACCTCGCCCTCCCTCACGGACAGGTCGAGCCCGTCGACCGCGGTCGTCTCGCCGAAGGAATAGGCGAGCCGGGTACAGCTGACGGCCGCGGACCGCCCGGTGGCGATGTCAGTGGCGGTACCGGTGGCAGCGTCGATGGACGGCGTCATGACTCCTCGGCCTCCTCGTGCAGATTGACGGCCAGTTGGCGCAGGGCCGGGATCGCCGCGCGCAGCGCGTCCCGGTCCGCCTGGTCGAGACGGTCCACCTGGCCCCGTACGAGCGCCGCGCGCCGCGCGTGCCAGTCGCTGAGGCGCCTCTTGGCCGCCTCGGTGAGCTGGAGGCGGGCGGCCCGCCGGTCGGCGGGGTCCGTCTCACGGATCATGAAGCCGTCCCGGACGAGCTGGTTGACGAGCGTCGACACCGAGTTGCTCGCGAGGAACAGCTCCTTCGCCGCGTCCGAGATGCCGATACCGGGCCGGACCTCGACCAGCCGCAGCAGCTCCACCTCGGCGCCGCGCAGCCGCGGCACGGCCATCTCGCTGCGCAGTCGCCTGCGGATCAGCCGCTGGACACCGACGAGCGCGTCGGCCAGCTCTTCCGGGAAGTTCTCCGTCTCCACACTCGGAGATTACCTCTTTAGCAGAGGTAACTAACCCAAAAGGATGGTCAAGACACCTGCTCGGGAGGCAGCGGGACCGGTTCCGGTTGGACACTGGTGGAGACCGGTGGCCGCCGGTCCACGAGATCGGAACGCGACTGCCATGAACCACGACAGCAAACCGTCCCTGAGAGAAGCGGACTCCGTCTCCACCCGTTCGGTGTTCGGCGCACCCTGCTGGGTGAGTCTCACGAGCCGCGACCTGGAGAGCACGGAGGCCTTCTACGAGGCCGTCTTCGGCTGGAAGTGGCGCTCCGCCAGCCTCGGCGACCGCTTCCGGATCGCCACGGCGAACGACACCCCGGTGGCCGGTCTGGCCGCGGTCGCCTCCATGTGGCAGGTCGCGGTGGCGTGGACGCCGTACTTCGCCGTGCCCGACGCGGACGTGGCCGCGGCCCGGGTCCGGGAGCGCGGCGGCACGGTCGCCGTGGGACCGCTCTCCTTCCCGCCCGGCCGCGCGGCCCTGCTCGGCGACCGGGACGGCGCGACCTTCGGCATCTGGGAGGGCGACCTCATCCGCGGCTGGGAGACATGGCGCCGCTCGGCCCCCGCCTTCGTCCGGCTGCGCACCCGCGACGCCTTCGACGCGGCGATCTTCTACGGCGAGGTCCTCGACTGGGCCTCGGCGGACCCGCAGAGCTGTGACGTGCGGTACGAGGGGGGTGAGGTCGTCCTGCGTAGCGGTGGGAACGTCGTGGCCCGGATCGAGTCGGGTGCCCTGGAGGCGGCCCCCGACCCGACCGTCCGCCCGCACTGGCAGGTCCACTTCTCGGTCTCGGACATCAGGTCCTGCGCCCGGATCACCGAGGCGTACGGCGGGAGCGTCCTGCGGGAGAGCACCACCGAGGCCGTCCTGCGCGACCCCGACGGCGCCCGCTTCACGGTCACCTCCCGCGACGCCCCCTGACCCTGGCCGGCTCCCGCGCGGGCCGCGACAACAGCACGAGACCGCGCGCCGCTACGGCCATCTCGGTGCCGGCCTTGTGTTCCGTCTCGTCCGGGGCGCCCTGCGGCTCGGCGGTGTCGATCAGGGTCGTCCAGCGCTCGCCGTAGGCGACGTCGGGCAGGCGGAAGTCGACGGGCTCCCAGTAGCTGTTGAGCAGGAGCAGGAACGAGTCGTCGACGACGGGCCCGCCGCGCGGGTCGCGTTCGGCGATGGCGTCACCGTTGAGGAACACGCCCACGCTGTGCGCGTCGGAGCGCTGCCAGTCCAGGTCGGCCATCTCGCGGGCGTCGGGCAGCAGCCACACCAGGTCGGGCAGCGGCTGTCCGGCGTGCACGGCGGTCTCACCGCGGAAGAACCGGCGCCGCCTCAGCACCGGATGCGCGGCGCGCAGCCCGATCACATACCGCGTGAAGTCGGCGAGTCCACGCTGCTCGTCGGTCAACTCCCAGTCTATCCAGGAGACTTCGTTGTCCTGGCAGTAGGCGTTGTTGTTGCCACGCTGGCTGCGGCCCAGTTCGTCGCCGTGGCCGAGCATCGGGATGCCCTGCGAAAGGAGCAGCGTGGCAAGGAAGTTGCGCTGCTGACGCGCGCGCAGCTCCAGCACGGCGGGGTCGTCGGTCTCGCCCTCGGCCCCGCAGTTCCAGGACCGGTTGGCGCTCTCACCGTCCCGGTTCCCTTCCCCGTTGGCCTCGTTGTGCTTGTCGTTGTACGAGACCAGGTCGCGCAGGGTGAACCCGTCGTGCGCGGTGACGAAGTTGACGCTGGCGCGCGGTCGGCGCCGGCTGTGCTGGTACAGGTCGGAGGAGCCGGTGAGCCGGGACGCGAACTCGCCGAGCGTGTGCTCGCCGGCCCGCCAGAAGTCCCGTACGGCATCACGGTACTTGCCGTTCCACTCCGACCACAGCGGCGGGAAGTTGCCCACCTGGTAGCCGCCCTCGCCCACGTCCCACGGCTCGGCGATGAGCTTGACGCGGCTGATCACCGGGTCCTGCTGGATCAGGTCGAAGAACGCCGACAGCCGGTCCACCTCGTGGAACTGCCGGGCCAGCGTGGCCGCGAGGTCGAAGCGGAAGCCGTCGACATGCATCTCGGTGACCCAGTAGCGCAGCGAGTCCATGATCAGCTGAAGGACGTACGGGTGCCGCATCAGCAGACTGTTCCCGGTGCCCGTCGTGTCGTAGTAGTGGCCCCAATCGCCGTCCACCAGACGGTAGTAGGAGGCGTTGTCGATGCCCCGGAAGGAGAGGGTGGGGCCCTTCTCGTTACCCTCGGCGGTGTGGTTGTAGACCACGTCGAGGATGACTTCGAGCCCGGCCGCGTGCAGCGCCTTCACCATGGACTTGAACTCGGTGACCTGGCGCCCGCGTTCGCGGTGTGCGGCGTAGGCGTTGTGGGGAGCGAAGAAGCCGATGGTGTTGTAGCCCCAGTAGTTGGACAGGCCCCGGTCCTGGAGCACCCCGTCCTGCACGAACTGGTGCACCGGCATCAACTCGACTGCGGTCACGCCGAGTTGGACGAGATGCTCCACGACCGCAGGGTGCGCGAGCCCCGCGTACGTCCCCCGGAGTTCCTCGGGGACCTCCGGGTGGGTGCGGGTCAGCCCCTTCACATGGGCCTCGTAGATCACCGTGTCGGCGTAGGAGCGCCGGGGCGGGCGGTCGTCGCCCCAGTCGAAGGCCGGGTCCGTGACCACGCCGAGCATGCCGTGCCCGGCGCTGTCGCCGGGGGCGGGTCCGGCCGAACGCTCGTACAGCGAGGGGTCGTTGTCGATCTGGCCGTCCACCGCCCGGGCGTACGGATCGAGGAGCAGTTTCGCCGGGTTGCAGCGGTGCCCGACGGCCGGAGCCCACGGACCGTGCACCCGGTAGCCGTAGCGCTGACCGGGCCCGACGCCCGGCAGATAGCAGTGCCACACGAAGCCGTCGGCCTCGGTCAGCCGAATGTCGCGGTGTCGGCCGTCGTCGTCGACAAGGACGAGGTCGACACGTTCGGCGACCTCGCTGAACAGGGCGAAGTTGGTGCCCGTCCCGTCGTAGGCGGCCCCCAGGGGAAAGGGGTGCCCGTTCCAGACGGACACCCCTTTCCGGGACGGGCGCGCGGTCACTTGGCGTCCTCCAGGACGCCGTGTGTCGGGCGGGCCGGCAGGGCGGCCGGTACCTCGCGCGGGAGTTGGAGCATCTCCCGCAGACGCGGCGCGGGCGTCCTGGGGACCCGGGGCACGCGTTCGCCGCTGCGGGCGCGCTGCGAGAACCAGATGACCTTGCTACCGGTGTCGGTGGCGCAGCAGCCCCAGCCGTCGCTCATCGCGGCGATCCGGGCGAGGCAGGCGCGCAGGTCCTGGTCCGGGCGCAGATCGCGGTCGTTGTCGCCGATGGCGGTGATCAGGTGCTGCCCGTTCCACCACAGCTCTATCGACGTGTGCTTGTCCGTGGCGTGCTCGTCGATGGCCCGCAGCAGCAGCTCGGCGCCGCGACAGACGGGCTCCACGAGGATCTCCAGGTCCCAGAGTCGGAGGTGGGCGGCCAGGATGCGCCTGACCTGCCCGACCCGTTCCTGGCTGACGTCCACATCGAGGTGGTAGTAGCAGGGGACTGCGGTCTTCATCGTCGTTGGCTCCCTACCGGCGAAGCTCACGCTTCCCCTCGCCCTGCGGGGCCGGGGCCCCGAACACGAAGCGTGAGCAATGATCGCTTCTGAGTCACCTCCAGAGTGCGAGCGCTAGGCCATTCGTGCAACACGAGCGACGGGTGAGGTAGTTGAAGAACCAACAAGACGCTGGGTCATCACCTGTGCACCATGAGTGAAAGCCTCGACTGCCGTGACGGAGCCATGCCGCTCCGGGTACGGCCGCCACCCGACGGTCGGGAACCGCGGTCCGCCGAGGCGAAAGGTGAACAGCGCCATGCTGCTACCCGCCAAAGCCGAAGTGGCCCGCCAACTGCGGCGCTACCGGGCGTGGGAACGCGTGATGCTCGCATCGCCGGGCGACCGGACGGTACGGGCCACCTTCGAGGACTCGGGCTACACCTTGTGCGTGCTGATGGGGAAACGCTGCGCGCGCGAGGCCGCGGAGGCCGCCGAGCGCTTTCTGCGCGGCGGCCAGGGCACGTACCAGCAGGAGCAGAACGCCCTCCCCCGTACGGCGGCCGTGGTGCACCGCGGTCCGCCCGTCACGGTCGATCAGCGGTCCCCGGCGGGAAGGTAGTCCCCCTTCCGGCGCAGCTCGCACCCACGGCCGGGCGAACAGCCCGGCCTCCGGCACGACGGAGGTGAGACCCATGAACGCGACCCCGGCAGCCATCGGCCGCATTCCGGTACGTGACGTACGCCCGTCCGTGGACAGCGGCGCCCGCCCGGCGAAGGCGGTGGTCGGCGAGACGTTCCAGGTCACCGCCACCGTCTTCCGCGAGGGCCACGACACGATCGGCGCCGACGTCGTGCTCTACGACCCGGACGGCCGCCCCGGTCCATGGACCCCGATGCGCGAACTCGTCCCCGGCAGCGACCGCTGGGGCGCCGAGGTCACCCCGACCGCGACAGGCCGTTGGTCCTACGTCGTGGAGGCCTGGGGCGACCCCATCGCCACCTGGCGCCGGGCCGCCCGCATCAAGATCCCGGCCGGCATCGACATCGGCCTGATGCTGGAGGAGGGCGCGGAGCTGTACGCCCGAGCCGCCACCGGGGTGCCCGAGGGCCCGGCCCGCGCCACGATGCTGGCCGCGGCGGAGACGCTGCGCGACGACACACTGCCGGTCGGCACCCGGTTCGTGGCCGCGTTGACTCCGAGCGTGGACGGGGTGCTGGCCCGGTATCCCCTGCGGGAACTGGTCACGACCTCCGAACCGCGACCGCTCCTGGTCGAGCGGGAGCGGGCGTTGTACGGCGCCTGGTACGAGTTCTTCCCGCGCTCCGAGGGCACCCCGGCCCAGCCCCACGGCACGTTCCGTACGGCCGCGAAACGGCTGGACGGCATCGCGGCGATGGGCTTCGACGTCGTCTACCTGCCGCCGATCCACCCGATCGGGAGCACCTTCCGCAAGGGTCCGAACAACACCCTGTCCGCGGGGCGTGAGGACGTCGGCGTCCCCTGGGCCATCGGCTCCCCCGAGGGCGGCCACGACGCGATCCACCCCCAGCTCGGCACGCTGGAGGACTTCGACGCGTTCGTCGCGCGGGCCGCCGAACTGGGCATGGAGATCGCGCTGGACTTCGCGCTCCAGTGCTCGCCGGACCATCCGTGGGTGGAGAAGCACCCGGAGTGGTTCCACCACCGCCCGGACGGGACGATCGCGTACGCGGAGAACCCGCCGAAGAAGTACCAGGACATCTACCCGATCGCCTTCGACCGGGACCTGGACGGACTCGTCACCGAGACCGTCCGCGTGCTGCGGCACTGGATGGACCACGGGGTGCGGATCTTCCGCGTGGACAACCCGCACACCAAACCGGTGGTGTTCTGGGAGCGGGTGATCGCGGAGATCAACGGCACCGACCCGGACATCATCTTCCTGGCGGAGGCGTTCACGCGCCCCGCGATGATGGCCACCCTGGCGCAGGTCGGGTTCCAGCAGTCGTACACCTACTTCACCTGGCGCAACACGAAGCAGGAACTCACCGAGTATCTGAGCGAGTTGTCGGGCGAGGCGGCGGCCTACATGCGGCCGAACCTCTTCGTGAACACCCCGGACATCCTCCACGAGTTCCTCCAGGACGGCGGCCGGCCGGCCTTCGAACTGCGCGCGGTCCTCGCCGCCACCCTCGCCCCCACATGGGGTGTCTACAGTGGCTACGAACTAGGTGAGAACGCTCCTCTCCGGCCGGGGAGCGAGGAGTATCTCGACTCGGAGAAGTACCAACTCCGCCCGCGCGACTGGGAGTCGGCCGAGCGGGAAGGACGTAGCATCGCGCCATTGCTGGGCAAGTTGAACGACATCCGGCGCCGTCATCCGTCGCTGCACCAGCTCAGGAATCTCCGCTTCCACCGGACGGACAACGACGCGCTGATCGCGTACAGCAAGACCACGGGGGTGGACACGGTCCTGGTGGTCGTCAACCTGGATCCGCACCACACCCAGGAGGCCACGGTCTCGTTGGACATGCCGCAACTCGGCCTGGAATCAAACGAATCCATGTCGGTGTACGACGAACTGACGGGTGAGTCCTATCAGTGGGGCAGGACCAACTATGTGCGCCTCGAACCCGGCCGGGCTCCCGCGCACGTGTTGCACGTCCGGAGGTCCACAGAGAGCGGAGGGTCAAGAGCTTCATGACTGTCAACGAACCGGTCCACGACACCTTCGAGGACACTCCCGCCAAGGACCGGGACCCCGAGTGGTTCAAACGCGCCGTCTTCTACGAGGTCCTGGTCCGCTCCTTCCAGGACAGCAACGGCGACGGCGTCGGTGACCTCAAGGGCATCACCGCCAAACTCGACTACCTCCAGTGGCTCGGCGTCGACTGCCTCTGGCTACCCCCCTTCTTCAAATCCCCCCTGCGCGACGGCGGTTACGACGTCTCCGACTACACCGCCGTCCTCCCCGAATTCGGCGACCTCGCCGACTTCGTCGAGTTCGTCGACTCCGCCCACCAACGCGGCATGCGCGTCATCATCGACTTCGTCATGAACCACACCAGCGACCAGCACCCGTGGTTCCAGGAGTCGAGGAAAGACCCCGACGGCCCCTACGGCGACTACTACATGTGGGCCGACGACGACAAGCAGTACCCCGACGCCCGCATCATCTTCGTCGACACCGAAGCCTCCAACTGGACCTTCGACCCCGTCCGCAAGCAGTACTTCTGGCACCGCTTCTTCTCCCACCAGCCGGACCTCAACTACGAGAACCCGGCCGTCCAGGAAGAGATCCTGGCCGCCCTCCGCTTCTGGCTGGACCTCGGCATCGACGGCTTCCGCCTCGATGCCGTCCCCTATCTCTATGCGGCCGAAGGCACCAACTGCGAGAACCTGCCCGCCAGTCACGACTTCCTGAAGCGCGTCCGCCGCGAGATCGACGCGATGTACCCGGACACCGTGCTGCTGGCGGAGGCGAACCAGTGGCCCGAGGACGTCGTCGACTACTTCGGCGACTATCAGGGCGGCGGGGACGAGTGCCACATGGCATTCCACTTCCCCGTCATGCCCCGCATCTTCATGGCCGTACGCCGTGAGTCCCGCTATCCCGTGTCGGAGATTCTCGCCAAGACCCCTGCGATTCCCTCGGGTTGCCAGTGGGGCATCTTCCTGCGCAACCACGACGAGCTGACCCTGGAGATGGTCACCGACGAGGAACGCGACTACATGTGGGCCGAGTACGCCAAGGACCCGCGTATGCGCGCCAACATCGGCATCCGCAGGCGCCTCGCGACCTTGCTGGACAACGACCGCAACCAGATCGAACTGTTCACGGCCCTGCTCCTCTCGCTCCCCGGCTCGCCGATCCTCTACTACGGCGACGAGATCGGCATGGGCGACAACATCTGGCTCGGCGACCGCGACGCCGTCCGCACCCCCATGCAGTGGACCCCCGACCGGAACGCGGGCTTCTCCTCCTGCGACCCGGGCCGCCTCTTCCTGCCGGCCATCATGGACCCGGTCTACGGCTATCAGGTCACCAACGTCGAGGCGTCGATGTCGTCGCCCTCCTCGCTGCTGCACTGGACCCGCCGCATGATCGAGATCCGCAAGCAGAACCCGGCGTTCGGGCTCGGCTCCTACACGGAGCTCCAGTCGTCGAACCCGGCGGTGATCGCGTTCCTGCGCGAGTACGAGGACGACCTCGTCCTGTGTGTGCACAACTTCTCCCGGTTCGCGCAGCCCACCATGCTCGATCTGCGGGAGTTCGACGGCCGGCATCCCGTGGAGCTGATCGGCGGGGTGCGGTTCCCGGCCATCGGTGAACTGCCGTATCTGCTGACGCTCGCGGGGCACGGCTTCTACTGGTTCCGGCTCCCGCGAGCCGCTCCCCGCATCGGCCGACGACGTTGAGGATGTGCCGGCGAAAGGACGCGTCACCATGCCGAAGACCGCACCGCTTCGACTGAGCAGCCCCGGCGTCGACCGGCCTCCGGCCACGCTCGCCGGGCTGCTGCGCGAATGGCTGCCCGGGCAGCGCTGGTTCGCCGGCAAGGACCGGCCGGTGGCCGACCTCGACGTGCTGTCCACGACCGAACTCTTCCCGGGCTGCCTGCACTTGCTGGTCCACGCCTCGCATACGCCGGTGCCCTCACCGGGGGGCACTCCCCCGCCCGGCGACTGCTATCAACTCCTGCTCGGCGTAAGGGAACACATCTCCCCGCGCCACGCCCGGGCCTACATCGGCCGGGTGCAGGAAGGTCCGTTGGCCGGTCTCGCGGTCTACGACGCGCTACAGGATCCGCGGTCGGCGGAGCTGTTGCTGGAGCGACTGCGGCACCCCGGTGCGACGGGTCCCCTGCACTTCGAGGCGGACCCGGCGGTCTCCGTGCCCGCCGGACTCACGCCCCGGCTGCTGGGCGCCGAGCAGTCCAACTCCTCGCTGGTGTACGGCGATCGGTACATCCTGAAGGTCTTCCGGCGCATCCAGCCCGGCGTCAATCCGGACCTGGAGCTGCCGGGGGCGCTGGCGGCGCAGGGTTGCAAGCGGGTCCCGGCGCCGGTGGCGTGGTTCCGGACGGCGGAGCCGCGGGCCGCTACACTCGGTGTGCTCCAGCCGTTCCTGCCGGACGCCTCCGACGGCTGGGCTCTCGCGCTGCGCGCACTCGCCGTCGGTGACGAATTCACCACCGAGGCACACGAGTTGGGGCAGGCCACCGCGGATGTCCATCTCGCGTTGGCCGCGGCCTTTCCGTCCGCCAGTCGCCCCCTCGCCGAGAACGACCGTACGGCGGCGGCCATGACCGAGCACCTGGAGGCGGCTGCGCACTCAGTGCCCGCGCTGCGGCCGTTCGTGCCGGGGCTGCGGACCGCGTTCGGGGCGCTCGTCGGCCGGGATGCCGGGCCGCCCGCCCAGCGCATCCACGGCGATCTGCATCTCGGGCAGGTGCTGCGGGCCGGTCGCGACTGGTTCGTCATCGACTTCGAGGGCGAGCCGTCCAAGCCGCTGGCGGAACGGCGCAGCGCGCAGTCCCCGGTGCGGGACATCGCGGGCATGCTGCGCTCCTTCGACTACGCGGCCCGGCAGCGCCGGCCCTGGCGCCCGGAGTGGGCGCGCCGCTGCCGGGATGCCTTCTGCGCGGGCTACGCGGCCCGGGCCGGCTGGGACCCCCGCACCCAGCACGCCCTGCTGCGCGCGTACGAGACGGACCGCGCCGTGTATGAAGTGCTGTACGAGGCCAGACACCGTCCGGACTGGCTTCCCGTACCCATGGCGGCGATCGAGCGTCTCGCCGTCCGAGGAGGCTGAACTCCGTGGCCCTGCGCGACACTTCACCTCAGGAGACGGGCGGTCCGTCCACGCCCGCCGGCCCGGAGACGGGCGAACCGACCGGGTCAGCCGCACCGGACGCCCGCGGCCCGGCCGCGCCCGGCCTGCCGGAGACCACCGAACGGACCGCGACCGAGGCACCCCCGACGAACGGCTCACCCATAACCTCCGGCCCGGAAACGGGCGAACCAAGCGGGCCCGCCGCACCCGACGGCTCCGCCCCGGCCGTACTTGGCCCACCGAAGACCGTCGGCCGGACCGCGACCGAGGCACCGGAGACGAACGGCTCGCCCACGACTGCCGACCCGGAAACGGGCGAACCAAGCGGGCCCGCCGCACCCGACGGCTCCGCCCCGGCCGTACTTGGCCCACCGAAGACCGTCGGCCGGACCGCGACCGAGGCACCGGAGACGAACGGCTCGCCCACGCCTGCCGCCCCGGAAACGGGCGAACCAAGCGGGCCCGCCGCGCCGGAGACGAGCGATTCGCCTACGACTGCCGGCCGAGCGCATGAGGGCCTGTCCGGTACCACCTCCCCGCCCGCGACCATTCCGGTTCCCCCGGGCGCGGGCGGTCCCACGGCGGCCTCCCCGCTGGACCCCGCCGACCACGACCGGCTCCTCGCCGGCGCCCACCACGACCCGCACGCACTTCTCGGCGCGCATCCGGTGCCGGGCGGGATCGCCTTCCGGGCGCTGCGTCCGTACGCCCGTGCCGTGAGCGTCCTGATCGACGGGACGCACAGCCCGCTCGTCTCGGAGGGCGGCGGCCTCTTCTCCGGCGTGCTCCCGCTCGCCCAACTCCCCTCGGTGTACACGCTGTTGGTGTCGTACGCGGAGGGCGACGAGCACGAGGTGCACGACCCGTACGCCTTCCTGCCCGCCCTCGGTGACCTCGACCTGCACCTCATCGAGGAGGGGCGGCACGAGGAGCTGTGGAAGGCGCTCGGCGCGGAGCCGATGACGCACGGCGGGGTGGCCGGTACCCGCTTCACCGTGTGGGCGCCGAACGCCCAAGGGGTGCGTGTCGCCGGGGAGTTCAGCTCCTGGGACGGTACGGCCTTCCCGATGCGGTCGCTCGGTTCGTCGGGCGTGTGGGAGCTGTTCCTGCCGGGTGTGGGCGAGGACGCCCGCTACAAGTTCGAGATCACCTCCCGGAGCGGCGAGCGCTTCCTCAAGGCCGACCCGATGGCCCGCCGCACGGAGGTGCCGCCCGCCACGGCGTCCATCGTGACGGCCTCGCACTACGAGTGGGGCGACGAGGACTGGCTCGCGCGGCGGACGGAAACCCCGGTCCACGAGGCACCCTTCTCGGTCTACGAAGTCCATCTCGCCTCCTGGCGCCAGGGCTTGACGTACCGTCAGCTCGCCGTCGAACTGCCCGCCTATGTGAACGAACTGGGCTTCACCCACGTCGAGTTCATGCCGGTGACCGAGCACCCCTTCGGCGGCTCCTGGGGCTACCAGGTCACCGGCTTCTACGCGCCGACCTCCCGTATGGGCACCCCGGACGACTTCAAGTTCCTGGTCGACGCGTGCCACCGGGCCGGTGTCGGCGTGATCATGGACTGGGTTCCGGCGCACTTCCCCAAGGACGACTGGGCGTTGGCCCGGTTCGACGGGGAGCCGCTGTACGAACCCGGGGACGCGCGGCGGGCCGAGCATCCGGACTGGGGGACGTACGAGTTCGACCTCGGGCGGACCGAGGTGCGCAACTTCCTTGTGGCGAACGCCGTTTACTGGTGCCAGGAGTTCCACATCGACGGCCTGCGCGTGGACGCGGTCGCCTCGATGCTCTACCTCGACTACTCACGCGACTCGGGTCAGTGGACCCCGAACGTCCATGGCGGGCGCGAGGACCTGGACGCGATGGCCTTCCTCCAGGAGATGAACGCGACCGTGTACCGCAGGGTGCCCGGAGTCGTGACCATCGCCGAGGAGTCCACCGCCTGGGACGGGGTGACCCGGCCGACCGACACCGGCGGTCTTGGCTTCGGGTTCAAGTGGAACATGGGCTGGATGCACGACTCGCTCGACTACATGTCGCACGAGCCCGTCCACCGCAAGCACCACCACCACGAGATGACCTTCTCCATGGTGTACGCGTACAGCGAGAACTACGTCCTCCCCATCTCCCACGACGAAGTGGTCCACGGCAAGCGCTCGTTGGTGTCGAAGATGCCCGGCGACTGGTGGCAGCAACGCGCCAACCACCGCGCGTATCTGGGATTCATGTGGGCCCACCCCGGCAAGCAACTCCTCTTCATGGGCCAGGAGTTCGCCCAGGGCGCGGAGTGGTCCGAGTCCCACGGCCCCGACTGGGGGCTTCTCGACCCCGCTTACGAGGCCGCGCCCGATCACCGGGGTGTCCAGGACCTCGTCCGCGACCTCAACACGGCCTACCGCGCGACCCCCGCCCTCTGGCAGCGCGACACCGACCCCGGCGGCTTCCGATGGGTGATGGGCGACGCCGCGGAGGACAACGTCTTCGCGTTCCTGAGGTTCGACGCGGGGGGCTCCCCGCTCCTCGCCGTCAGCAACTTCTCCCCCGTCGTACGCCATGACTACCGTCTGGCTGTCTCCGACGAGATCCCGGCCTGGCAGGAGACCCTCAACACGGACTCCGCGCTCTACGGCGGCAGCGATGTGAGGAACCCCGACCCGATCAAACCGGAGGACGGCCACATCCGGCTCACGCTCCCGCCTCTCGCGACGGTGTGGCTGACACCCGGGTGACATCTTGCTCCCATGCCGACGCCGATCAACCCTGATGCCACCCACTCGACCGGCCTGCGCCTGGAGTTGCGGGACGTCACGCAGGAAGTGCGGGGCGCCGGGGGGTGTTGGACGACGTGTCGTTCGAGGTCGAGGCCCGGCGGCTGGTGATCATCGCGGGGAGCAGCGGCGCGGGCAAGACGGTGCTGCTGCAGACCCTCGCGGGACTCCAGGCCCCGGCCTCGGGGGCGGCGAACGGGTACGACTCGCCGACCAGGCGCAGCGCGGCCGTCGCGTTCGCGGTGAACACGACCGTGTACTCGGCCGGGTCCGCGTGGAAGTGCCGGAGCACCGCGGCGCGGGTCCGGGCGAGCAGGTCGCCCGAGGCGCGGGAGGCGGGGCTCTCCGAGTAGGGGTTGCCGAAGACGCCTCCGGTGATGCGCTCGGCGCCGGCCCGGACCAGGGAGGCCGGGGCGAGTCCGGCGCCCGTGTGGTCGAGACAGGTGTGCCCTTCGGCGTCCAGGTAACCGAAGTCCCGCGCCCTCAACTCGCCGAGATCCACCGCGTTCATGTCCTCGTACCCCCCGCTTTGTCAGGTCGGTCCCACTGAACCGTCGAACTCCGCAGGGGCACTTCACGGTTCCCCTCACCAAACGCTCACACCTGGGCTACATTCGAGCACCGTCGATAACAGCAATGATCGGCAGAGTCACGCCCCGTACAACCCAGGAGCAGCGCATGCGCGACTTCGCCGTCGCTCCACCCCCCACCTCCACCCTCAACGGCGGCCTCGCCGACAGCATCTTCGAGACCGCGGTCCTCCATCCCACCCTCCCCCTGATCGCACGCAAGCAGGACCCGTCCTCCACCGAATGGGAGGAGGTGACGGCCGTGGAGCTGCGGGACGAAGTCGTCGATCTGGCCAAGGGGTTGATCGCCTCCGGGATATCGCCGGGCAGCCGGGTCGCGATCATGGCCCGTACCCGTTACGAGTGGACCGTGCTCAGCCACGCCCTGTGGGCGGTGGGCGCCGAGGTCGTGCCGGTGCATCCGACGTCCTCGCGCGAGCAGGTCGAGTGGATACTGCGGGACGCCAACTGTGTGGCCGTGGTGGTGGAGGACGAGCAGGGCATCATGACCGTCGGCACGGTGTGTGCCGCGCTGCCGCTGTTGCGGCACGTCTGGCAGCTGGACTCCGGGGCGCTGGCCCAGATCATGGAGCGGGGCACGTACATCCCGCAGACCACGGTGGACTCGCTGCGCCGGATCGTGATGCCGGACTCGACCGCGGTCATCGCCTACACCTCGGGCACCTCGGGCCGCCCCATGGGCTGCGCGCTGAGCCACCGCAGTCTGGCCAGCCCCTGCGACACGCTGCTCGCGGGCTGGTCGCACACGGCGGCGCCGCCCGGTGAGCAGCCGGCCGTGCTGGCCTTCCTGCCCTTCTCGCACGTGTACGGGCTGATGATCCAGGGGCTGTGCATGCGCGGCGGCTGGCTGATGGCGCACGAGCCGGAGATGACCGAGGCGGCGCTGGTGTCGGCGCTGCGCACCTTCCGGCCGACCTACCTGTACGCGGTGCCGTCGATCTTCGAGAAGATCTACAAGAACTTTCTCCGTACGGCCCAACAGACGGGCCGCGGCGCCCTGTTCGAGCGTGCCGCCGCGACCGCGCGGGACTTCGCGGCGGCCGAGGAGCGGCAGAGACTCGGCCGGGGTTCGGGCCCCGGTTTCGATCTCCGGCTCCAACACGCCGTGTTCGAGCGGACGGTGTACCGCAAGCTGCGCTCGGCGCTGGGCGGCCGGGTGGTCCGCGCGACGTCGGGCGGTTCTCCCCTGAACCGTGAACTGTCCTTGTTCTACTCGGGTATCGGCATCCTCGTGCACGACGGCTACGGCCTCACGGAGACCGCCGGTGGGATCACGATGCAGCCGCTGGGCCGGGAGAAGATCGGCACGGTGGGGCAGGCGTTGCCGGGCACGGAGATCCGGGTCGCGGAGGACGGGGAGATCCTGGTGCACGGGCCCTCGGTGTTCCAGGGCTACATCAACGACGAGCGGGCGACCCGGGCCGTGATGCAGGCGGGCTGGCTGGCCACCGGGGACATCGGGCGGCTGGACACCGAGGGCTATCTGACGATCACCGGCCGCAAGAAGGACATCATCATCACCAGCAGCGGCAAGAGCGTCGCGCCGGCCGCGCTGGAGAACCGGCTGCGGATGCATCCGCTGATCCATCAGGCGGTGGTCGTGGGTGACGACCGTCCCTGTGTGGGGGCGCTGCTGACCCTGGACCCGGAGTTCGTGGCGCACTGGCGGGCCGGTCTCGCGCTGCAGAGCGACGCGCGGGGCCGGGAGGCGCGGGAGGAGAACGCGCTGCGGGAGGAGATCACGCGGGCCGTGGCGGCTGCCAACAGCCCTGTGGGGCGCGCCGAGTCGATCCGGGTGTTCCGGGTGCTCCCGCATCCGTTCGACGTCGCGGGCGGGCTCCTGACGCCGTCGATGAAGCTGCGCAGGGACGCGATCGTGCGGCACTACGCGTTCGAGATCGACGCGATGTACCAGGCACGCGCCCGTGCCCCGCAGCAGTCGGCGGAGGAACAGCTCGCGGGCTGGGACGACGCGGACAACGTGTTCCGCTAGGTCACCGGACGGGGGTCACCCCGGAAGGGGTCACCCCCACCGACGGTCATTCCGGGCGGTGGGCGACGACCGCGAACATCGTGACGGACATGTGCAGCGCGCCGCGCTCCGCGGCCTCGGTGAGGTCGGCGTAGGCGCGGTCGCGCTGGGCCTCGCTCAGGGCGCCGCGGCGGACCGCGGACTCGCCGAGCATGCGGATCAGCGGCCAGGCCACCGACCGGTGGTCCTGGAGCAGCGCCTGCGAGCCGCGGTCGTCGACGACGAGTCCGGCGGCGCTGAGCTGGCCGACGAGCCGGCGTCCCGAGTAGGGGTTGACCGCTCCGGTGAGGGCGCCGGAGGTGAGCGCGGCCGTGACCTCGGGGTCGCCCGGGTGCAGGATCGTGGTCGCCCAGTCGGTGTCGAGCAGGGCCACGCGCCCGCCGGGGCGCAGGACGCGGGCCATCTCGGCGACGGCCTTGTCCGGTTCCGCGAGGTGCTGGAGCACCCGTTCGCACCAGACGACGTCCACGGAGGCGTCGGGCACGGGCAGGGACAGCGCGTCGCCGTCCGTGAAGCGGGCCGGGTTCCCGTCCGACGCGGCCCGTTCCTCGGCGACCGCGCGCAGCCCGGGATTGGGCTCGACGCCGAGCGCCGACCCGTCCGGGCCGACGGCCGCGGCCAGTTCACGGGTGGTCGAGCCGGTGCCGGCTCCGACGTCGAGAACCCGTTCCCCGTTGCCCGGGGCGAGGGCCTCGTGGGCCCATGCGCGCAGTCGTCGTACGCCTGGATTGGCTTCCTGGATGTCGAGCGCGGCCACCAGCCGCGTCACGTTGCCGGCGTCGATGTTCTGGGTGCGGAAGCCTGACCCCGGATCGGGCTGAGTGTGCGACATGGCGTGCACTCTACGGTCCGAAGTGATCGTCCACAGGCGGGTCAAAGGTCATTCAGGGACGGCATTTGTTCATGTGTCCGCGGCGTACGGCGGGCCTCGGCGGGGCATGCTGGTGCCCACGCGTTCGTCTGCCTGCCGCGCTCAGCTGGCGGAACGGCTCCCGGCACGGTGGGATCGATGTGGTGCGAGGCAGCGATCCAGGGGCAGGCGTACGGCGTCGAGGCAGACCGCCTGGAGCCGCAGAAGGGATGAACACCGTGACACGACCGAGGATCCTGGTGGTTGGCGCAGGCTTCGCAGGAGTGGAGTGCGTTCGCCGCCTGGAGAGGAAACTGACCCCGGAGGAAGCCGACGTCACGCTGGTGACGCCGTTCTCCTACCAGCTCTATCTGCCCCTGCTGCCCCAGGTCGCCTCCGGCGTCCTGACCCCGCAGTCGATCGCCGTCTCGCTGCGCCGCAGCAAGAAGTACCGCACGCGGATCATTCCGGGCGGCGCGATCGGTGTGGACATCAAGTCCAAGGTCTGCGTGATCCGCACGATCAACGACGAGATCGTGAACGAGCCCTACGACTACATCGTGCTCTCCCCAGGCAGCATCACCCGTACCTTCGACATCCCGGGGCTGACGGATCACGCCTTCGGGATGAAGACCCTGGCGGAGGCCGCCTACATCCGCGACCACGTGATCACGCAGCTGGACCTCGCGGACGCGAGCGACGACCCGGCGGAGAAGGCGTCCCGGCTCCAGTTCGTGGTCGTCGGCGGTGGTTACGCCGGTACGGAGACGGCGGCCTGTCTGCAGAAGCTGACGCACGCCGCGGTCAAGCGCTACCCCCGGATCGACCCGGGTCTGATCAAGTGGCACCTCATCGACATCGCGCCGAAGCTGATGCCCGAGCTGGGCGACAAGCTCGGAAGGAGCGCGCAGGAGATCCTGACCAAGCGCGGTATCGACATCTCCCTGGGCGTCTCCATCGCCAAGGCGGGGCCGGAGGAGGTCACCTTCACCGACGGCCGGGTGGTGCCGACCCGCACGCTGATCTGGACGGCCGGTGTGGTCGCCAGCCCGCTCATCGCGACGCTGGGCGCGGAGACGGTGCGGGGTCGGCTCGCGGTCACCGCCGACATGAACCTGCCCGGACACGACGGCGTGTTCGCGCTCGGTGACGCCGGTGCGGTGCCGGACGAGGCCAAGGGCGGGGACGGCGCGATCTGCCCGCCGACCGCGCAGCACGCCATGCGGCAGGGCAAGGTGGTCGCCGAGAACGTGATCGCGACGCTGCGCAACCAGCCCCTGAAGCAGTACGTCCACAAGGACCTCGGGCTGGTCGTGGACCTCGGCGGCAAGGACGCGGTGTCCAAGCCGCTGGGCATCGAACTGCGCGGTTTTCCCGCCCAGGTCGTGGCCCGCGGCTATCACTGGTCGGCGCTGCGCACGAACGTCGCCAAGGTCCGGGTCGCGACGAACTGGACGCTCAACGCGCTGGCCGGTGACGACTTCGTGCGCACCGGCTTCCAGGCCCGCAAACCGGCCACGCTGAAGGACTTCGAGTACACCGACTCGTATCTGTCGCCGGAGCAGGTACGGGACCGCGTCGAGGGGGCCGGGACCCAGGAGCCGTAGCATCGGTGGCACGGATCTTGATGTGAACCTGGGGAGAGTACGGCGGCGTGAGGGCAGTGGGACGGACGGCGTGGGCACGGGTGCGGTATCGCGTCGCGGCGTCCGATCCCGGACTGCTGCGGCTGACGGCCGGGCTGCGGACGGTGGCCTCGATCGCCCTCACGCTGACCGTGCTCTCCCTGGCACAGGCCTCGGTGCCGCATCTGGTCGCCGGGGCGATGGCGGCGATGGTCTCCACGTTCGCCATCCGCGAGAAGCAGCGCGCCCAGCAGGCGGTGACGCTCGCGCTGGGACTGCCGGTGGCGCTGGCCTCGGTGTCGCTGAGCGCGCTGCTGAACTCGCGGGTGGTCGCCGGTGACGTCTTCTTCGTCCTGCTGATCTTCGGCGCCGTCTACAGCCGCCGGTTCGGCGACCGCGGCACGGCCCTCGGTCTGATCGGCTTCCAGATCTACTTCCTGTCCCTGTTCGTCGGCGCGACCGTCTCCGCACTGCCACGGCTGTACGGCGTGCTCGGCGTCGCCTTCGCGTGCAGCGCGCTGGTGCGGTTCGCGCTGGTGCCGGAGACGCCCACGGGGACGCTGGACCGGCTGCGGCGGGCGTTCCGGGCGCGGTTCGCCCAGCTCGTCACCGCGCAGCTCGCGCTGCTCGACGCAGGCCCCGACGACATGGAGAAGGCCCTCGTCGACGTACGCGAGGGCACCGCGCGCCTGCACGAGACGGCGCTGCTGATCCAGGGCCGGCTGGAGGACGGCACCTCCGACGAGACGGTGGCACGGCTCGTGCAGCGGCGTATCGCCGACGCCGAGGTGGCCGCCGAACGGCTCGGGCTCCTGCTGCTCACCGCCCGCAGTGCCGAGCGCGGCCACACGCTGACCCTGCATCTGCCGGGCGCGCCCGTACCCGCCGGCGACCTGCTGCCCCAGCGGGACGAGACGACCGACACGCTGCGCCGCGACCTGGAGGCACTGCGCCTGCTCGTCCTGCGGCCGGCGGGCACGGACTCGGGTACCGGGCTGGCGCATGTGCGCAACCGGCTGCTT
Organism: Streptomyces sp. NBC_01261; assembly: GCF_036226385.1. Taxonomy (NCBI): domain Bacteria; kingdom Bacillati; phylum Actinomycetota; class Actinomycetes; order Kitasatosporales; family Streptomycetaceae; genus Streptomyces; species Streptomyces sp. NBC_01261. The sequence continues at coordinate 10,435,183 of NZ_CP108463.1, read as the reverse complement.
GGCTACCGCGAGGAGGAGAACCTGCCGCCCGCCTCGGACGCCGTGCAGGACGTGTTCCGGGGCATCGGTGAGGCCGGGCGTGCGGTGCTGGGGCTGCGGATCGCCGTGGACGGGCCGCAGGACGAGTCGGAGGACACGCCCGCGACGACCCGCTCCCGCGAGGAGCTGGACGCTGAGGACGCCGCCATCGCGGGCAGCGAGGAGGCCGAACAGGAGGACGCGGAGCGCACGGGGCTACGGCGGCCGACGACGCGGGCGGCCGTGCAGGTCGCCGTCGGATCCTCCCTGGCCATCGTCGGCGGCGAGTTCCTGTCCAGCCAGCGCTGGTACTGGGCGGTGCTGACCTGCTGGATCGTGTTCCTCAACACCTCGTCCACGGGCGAGATCCTCGTCAAGGGCTACCGGCGGCTGCTGGGCACGGTCCTGGGTGTCGTGGCCGGTATCGGTCTCGCGGGCCTGGTCGGGCATCACACCTGGACGGCGTTCGCGCTGGTGCTGCTGTTCATCTTCGCGATGTTCTACACGGCACCGCTGTCGTACACCCTGATGTCCTTCTTCGTCACCGCGATGCTGGGCCTGCTCTACACGCTGCTGCACACCTACAGCGCGTCGGTGCTGCTGCTGCGGATCGAGGAGACGGCGCTCGGCGCGGCCTGCGGGGTCGTCGCGGCGGCGCTGGTGCTGCCGGTGCACACGGACCGCCGTACGAACGAGCTGCTCGGCACCGTGCTGGCGCGGCTCACGGACGTCACCGAGGCCGCCGTCGACCAGCTCAGCGGCGGGGCCCCGGCCGAACTGCTCGACAAGGCACGGGACTTGGACCAGGCGCTGGCCGATCTGAGCGCGTCCACGCAGCCGTTGACGCACCCGATCACGCCGTTGCGGGCGCGGCGGGACACGGCGCGGTACGTCGTCGCGCTGCTGGAGACCTGCGCGTATCACGCGCGGTATCTGGCGGCGACCGCCGAGCTGTTGCCCACGCATCCGTCGATAGCGGCCGATCCCCGGCTGCGTGAGGCGGGGCGCCGGATCGTGCACAACATCGGGGTGATCGGCGCCCATGTCTCCGACGGGGACGCCGTCGGCGAGATCGAGACCGGGCCGAGCATCGCCTCCCTGCTGCGGCCCGGAACACCGGGGACCCCGCGCTACGGCCGGGTCACCGACCGTGTGCTGCGGCATCTGCAGCGTCTCGACGAGGCCGTGACCGGCCTGGCCCGGCCGCTCGACGTGCCGATCGCCGCACCGGTGAAGTGAACTCCGCGCGCCTGGGTAGGCGACGGCCATGACTGATGTCGTGGATTCGGACGAACTGTTGCGGCGCATCCGGCGGGCCCGGGCCTTCGCCGCCCAGGAGGTGCAGACGTGGTCCCAACAGGGCGACGCCGTAAGGGAAGTGGCCTACGAGGTCGTGCTGCGCGTGCTGGACGAGATCGTGGCCCCCGGACAGCATGCGACGAAGTGAAACCGGTCACGCGACCGGTTGAAGTGGGTACGAAATGCCCGTGGATGGTTTACGGTTCACTCATACGTGGTCCCGGAGTCGACCGTACCGTCCTCCGGCGCCACCGCTTAACGGCCCTGGCTGGTCTCCCCCGTCCAGCCAGGGCTTTTTCATGCCCGATTCCGTCCCCCGAGGTGCCCGGGACGTCGGCAGAGGCTGAAATGGGCGTAGGGAGAATTCCGGATCCGCTGCCGGCGAGGAGCCCTGTGCCATGACCAAAGCGATAAAACTGCTGACCGCACTGCCCCAGGCCCAGCGCGAACGGCTGATGGAGGTCGCGCAGGAGGTCTCGTTCGCCGAGGACTCCAGGATCTTCGAGGCGGGCGGCACGGCCGACCGCTTCTGGGTCGTCCGCTCCGGTGCCGTCTCGCTCGACCAGCGGGTCACCGCGCAGCAGCGGGTCACCGTGGCCACGCTCGGCGCGGGCGACCTGCTCGGCTGGTCGTGGCTGTTCCCGCCGTACGAGTGGGACTTCGGCGCGGAGGCGTTCAGCGCCGTGCGGGCCTACGAGTTCGACGCGGCGGCCGTCCTCGCCCTGAGCGTGGAGGACCCGCTGCTCGGGCTGTCCCTGGTCCGGATCGTCGCGGAGATCCTCGCACACCGGCTGGCGATGACCCGGAGCAAGCTGATGGAGCACTACGCGATCCATCGGCCGGTCTGAGGTCAGATGCGGTAGCGGCGCAGCGCCGGGACCGCGGCGGCCAGGGCCAGCATGATGACGATGACCAGGATGCCGCCCCCGGCGACCGCCGTACGCGGGCCGAGGGCCGAACCGGCCGTGCCGTGCAGGACGTCGGCGAGGCGCGGGCCGCCGGCCACCACGACGGTGAAGACGCCCTGCATACGGCCGCGCATCTCGTCGGTGGCGGCGGACAGCAGGATCGCCCCGCGGAACACCATGGAGACCATGTCGGCGACTCCGGCGGCGGCCAGGAACACCACGCCGATCCACAGATTGCCGCTCAGCCCGAACCCGGTGATGGCCGCGCCCCAGGCGACGACCGCGCCGATCACCATCCAGCCGTGCCGCCGGGCCCGCGAGAACGTGCCGGAGAACAGCCCGCCGACCACCGCCCCGATCGGGATCGCCGCGAACAGCATGCCGAGGGCGAGGCCCTCGCCGTAGGGCGCGTACGTCTGGGCGGCGAGCTGGGGGAACAGGGCGCGGGGCATGCCGAAGACCATCGCGATGATGTCGGCGAGGAAGGACAGCAGCAGCACCTTGTGCAGCGAGATGTAGCGGAAGCCCGCGACGATCTCCCGCCAGCCCGCGCGGCGCGGTGTCGCGGATTCCAGGGGCGGCAGCGCGGGCAGCCGGACGACCGCCCAGAGCGTGACGCACAGCGCCAGCGCGTCGATGAGATACAGCTCGGGCAGGCCGATGACCGGGATGAGGGCGCCCGCGAGGAGCGGTCCGAGGACCTGCCCGGTCTGCATGACGGTCGAGCCGAGGGCGTTGGCCGCGGGCAGCTGTTCGGCGGGGACCAGGCGGGCGATGGAGGCGTTGCGGGCGGGCGCGTTGAGGCCCCAGAAGGCCTGCTGCATGGCGAGCAGCACCATCAGCGCGGTCACCGAGTCGAGCCCGATGGCGGCTTGGACCCAGAACAGCACCGAGGTCACGGCTATGCCGCTGTTGGTGATCAGCAGCAGTTTGCGGCGGTCCATGCTGTCGGCGAGCGAGCCGCCCCAGAGCGCGAACACGATGAGCGGCAGCAGGCCGGCCATGCTGGCGGCGCCGACCCAGGCGGAGGAGCCGGTGATGTCGTAGATCTGCTTGGGTACGGCGACGGCGGTGAGCTGGCTGCCGACGGCCGTGACAATGGTCGAGGACCACAGGCGGCGGTAGGCGGGGATCCGCAGGGGGCGGGTGTCCATCGCCCAGCGGCGCCAGCCGCGCCGGGGGCCTGCCGCCGGTTCCCGGTCCTTCTCCGACTCGGGTTCCGTGCCGCTGTCGGTGCTCTCGCTCGTGTCCACTGGCTTCCTGGTTGCTCGCTACATCTAATCGGCCGGGGTTCACTATCCCAGCACCGGCCGCGGCAGCCGAATCCGCCGTCTCACGCCCCGGCGACGAGCATCGCGCCGAGACCGATCATCGTCGCGGCGACCAGGCCGTCCAGCACCCGCCAGGCCGAGGGCCTGGCGAGGAAGCGGCTGAGCAGGCGGGCGCCGAAGCCGAGCGCGGTGAACCAGCACAGGCTGGCGCAGACGGCGCCGAGTCCGAAGGTCCAGCGCAGCGGGCCGCGGGCGGCGGCGATGGAGCCGAGCAGGAACACGGTGTCCAGATAGACGTGCGGGTTGAGCCAGGTCATCGCCAGGCAGGTGAGGACGGCCCGGCGGCGCGAGCCGGTCGACTCGCCCTCGGCCTGGAGGGCGGCGGGGCGGAAGACCCGGCGGGCGGCGAGGACGCCGTAGCAGAGCAGGAAGGTGCCGCCGACGAGGCCGACCGCCGTCAGCGCGCCCGGCCAGGCGACCACGATCGCGCCCACGCCGCCGACGCCGAGTGCGATGAGGAGGGCGTCGGACAGGGCGCAGATGCCGACCACGGCGAGGACCGCGTCGCGGCGGATGCCCTGGCGCAGGACGAAGGCGTTCTGGGCGCCGATGGCGACGATGAGCGAGAGGCCGGTGCCGAAGCCGGCGGCCGCCGCGGAGAGAACGTTGGTCACGCCCTCGACGCTAGGGATACCGGCGACTGGAGTACAGCTAAAGATTCTTACGTAACATTAGCGCTCGTGATGGTTTCGGAGCTTCCCCTCGATCAGGTGCGGACGCTGCTCGCGGTGGTGGACGAGGGCACGTTCGACGCGGCGGCCTCCGCGCTGCATGTGACGCCCTCGGCGGTCAGCCAGCGCGTGAAGGCCCTGGAGCAGCGCACGGGCAGGGTCCTCCTGCTCCGCACCAAACCGGTACGGACGACCGAGTCCGGCGAGGTGGTCGTCCGCTTCGCCCGCCAACTGGCCCGCCTGGAACGGGACGCGCGCGCCGAGTTGGGCATGAGCGACGCCGGCGAGCCGACCCGGGTCTCGGTCGCCGTGAACGCCGACTCCCTGGCCACCTGGTTCCTGCCCGCCCTCACCCGCGTCCCGCGCGAACTCCGGGTCTGCTTCGAACTCCGCCGCGAGGACGAGGACCATACGGCGGCCCTGCTCCGCGAGGGCCTGGTCATGGCGGCGGTGACTTCGTCGCCGGACGCGGTACCGGGCTGCTCGGTGCGGGCGCTGGGACGGATGCGCTATCTCCCGGTGGCAAGCCCGGAGTTCAGGGGGACGTATCTGGACGGCACCCTGCGGGACGCCCTGACCGAGGCTCCGGTGATCACCTTCGACCGGCGGGACGACTTCCAGGACTCCTTCGTCCGGAGGCTGCGGCGGGGGCAGGGCGGTGCGAGTGCGGTACGGCATCTCGTGCCGACCTCGGAGGGGTTCGTCGAGGCCGTCGCCGCGGGGCTGGGGTGGGGCATGGTGCCGGAGATGCAGGCCGCTCCGCTGCTGGGTGCCGGGCGGCTGGTGAACTTCGCGCCGTCGCGGTCGGTCGACGTTCCGCTGTACTGGCAGCAGTGGAAGTTGGACTCGCCTGCGCTGGCGGCGGTGGCCGGGGCGGTCGTGGGGGCGGCGGAGGGGGCACTGCGGGGCTGAGCGGCCATCGGGCCGTGTCGATGTGCGGCTCCGCCGCGGGGCGCTGTGTGCGGGTTTTGTGCTGCGACGCCATTGCGACTGATCGCGCCCACGCGGCGGAGCCGCGTATCGGCACAGCCCCGCGCTTCTTTACGGCACTGTCGTTTCGCGGTTGATCCGTGCGGGTTGCTCAGGGGATGCGCGGTCCGGTGCGGCGCCGTCGTGGCTGGTCGCGCACGCGCGGCGGAGCCGCATCTCGGCACAGCCCCGCGACCCTATAGGACGCTGTCTCATCACGGTTGACCTCGCGCGGGCTGGTCAGGAGACTCCGATCCGCTGCGCTGCCGTCATGGCTGGTCGCGCCCGCGCGGCGGAACCGCGTATCGGCACAGCCCCGCGCTTCTTTACGGCACTGTCGTTTCGCGGTTGATCCGTGCGGGTTGCTCAGGGAATGCGCGGTCCGGTGCGGCGCCGTCGTGGCTGGTCGCGCACGCGCGGCGGAGCCGCATCTCGGCACAGCCCCGCGCTTCTTTACGGCACTGTCGTTTCGCGGTTGATCCGTGCGGGTTGCTCAGGGGATGCGCGGTCCGGTGCGGCGCCGTCGTGGCTGGTCGCGCACGCGCGGCGGAGCCGCATATCGATACAGTCCCGCGGCTCTTTGGGACGCTGCCGCATCGCGGTGGACCTCGCTCGGGCCGCTCAGGGGCGGGCGGAGTTCAGTTGGGCGGCTGCGCTGTCCAGCAGCATCTCCAAGGCCGTCGGATACGCGCTGTCGACCATGCGGGCCGCCAGGAGTGGGGCCGCCTCGGCGATGCGGGGGTGGGTGGTTCGGGGCAGGCGGGCGTAGGTCGAGCGCCATATGGCCTCGTCGGCGTGGAGGGCCGCGCTCGGGAGGGCCAGGGACGCGGCGTCCAGCGCGGCGAAGGCCAGGGTCTGGTCGATGAACGCGTGGTAGATCCGTACGGTGTCCCGCAGGGGGAAGCCGGCCGTGCGCAGGACGTCCAACACGGCCTCGTCCGCGGCCAGTTCATTGGGGCGGCCGGTGACACGACTCGCCGTCAGTTGGGCGGCCTGCGGGTGGGCGACGTACGCGGCGTGGATGCGCAGGCCGATCGCGCGCAGGTCGGCCCGCCACTCCCCCGTCGGCTCCCACCCGCGCAGCGCCTGCCCGACGAGGGCGTCGCCGATGGCCAGGGTCAGTTCGTCCATGCCGCGGAAGTACCGGTAGAGCGTGCTGGGGTCGGCGTCCAGGGCCAGGCCCAGGCGGCGGGCGGTCAGGCCCGCGCTGCCGTGTTCGCGCAGCATACGCAGGGCCGTGTCGACGATCAGTTGCTCGGAGAGGACGGTGCCGCTCTTGGTGGGCCGGCGCCGTCGCCGCTTCTCCTCCGACACCACCGGTTTCGGCATCGCGGCCTCCCTGCGCTCCCTGGTGCTCCTTATGCCAACACCATTGACCTTATCCGCGCCCCCGGCGTTGTATCTCCGGCAGGGGCCCACTGACTTTCGTGATTCGGCTGAGACATCGGCAGTGAAGGAGTTCTCGTCATGCGTGTACTGCTCGTGGGAGCCGGTGGTGTGGGGACCGCGGTCACCCGGATCGCGGCCCGGCGTCCGTTCTTCGACGCGATGGTGGTCGCCGACTACGACCTGTCCCGGGCGGAGGCCGCGGTCGCGGCGCTCGGGGCGGACGGCGCCCGGTTCCGCGCCGAGCGGCTGGACGCGAGCGACGAGGAGGCCGTCGTGACCGCGCTGCGTGCGCACGAGTGCGACGTGCTGCTGAACGCGACCGACCCACGCTTCGTCCTGCCCCTGTTCCGTGCGGCGCGTGCCGCCGGGGCCGACTACCTCGACATGGCCATGTCGTTGTCCCGGCCGCACCCGGAGCGACCGTACGAGGAGTGCGGGGTCAAACTCGGGGACGCGCAGTTCGCCGACGCGGACGGCTGGGAGAAGGCGGGTGCGCTGGCGCTCGTCGGGATGGGTGTGGAGCCGGGGCTCTCGGACGTGTTCGCGCGGTACGCGGCCGACGAACTCTTCGACGAGATCGAGGAGATCGGCATCCGCGACGGGGCGAACCTCACCGTCGACGGCTACGACTTCGCGCCCTCCTTCAGCATCTGGACGACGATCGAGGAGTGCCTGAACCCGCCGGTCGTCTACGAGGCCGACCGGGGCTGGTTCACCACCGAACCGTTCAGCGAGCCCGAGGTGTTCGACTTCCCTGAGGGCATCGGGCCGGTGGAGTGCGTGAACGTGGAGCACGAGGAGGTGCTGCTGGTCCCGCGCTGGGTCGACGCGAAGCGGGTCACCTTCAAGTACGGGCTCGGCAATGAGTTCATCGAGACCCTGAAGACCCTGCACCTGCTCGGCCTGGACCGTACCGACCCGGTCACCGTGCCGAGCGCGTCGGGCCCAACCGCCGTATCGCCGAGGGATGTTGTCGCCGCCTGCCTGCCCGACCCGGCGACGCTGGGCGACCGTATGCACGGCAAGACGTGTGCGGGCACGTGGGTGCGCGGCACGAAGGACGGGGCGCCGCGCGAGGTGTACCTCTACCACGTGGTCGACAACCAGTGGTCGATGGCGGAGTACGGCTCCCAGGCGGTGGTCTGGCAGACGGCGATCAACCCGGTGATCGCACTGGAGTTGCTGGCCACGGGGGCGTGGAGCGGCTCGGGCGTGCTGGGTCCGGAGGCGTTTCCGGCCGGTCCGTTCCTGGAGCTGCTGACGGCGTACGGAGCGCCGTGGGGGCTGCGGGAGCAGTGACGGACGTCAACTCAAGGCCGATGAAAGCGAGTTGATCTGGCGTCAATCCCCCTCTGGCGCGGTGGAGTTGGGCAACCGCAGCGCGAACACGGACCCCGCGCCGGGTTCACTCGTCGCCTCGACCGTGCCGTCGTGGGCGGCGACCAGGTCGCGGACGATGGACAGGCCCAGGCCGCTGCCTCCGGTGCGGCGGCTGCGGGACTGGTCGGCGCGCCAGAAGCGTTCGAAGACGTGCGGGAGGTTCTCGGGCGCGATGCCGATGCCGGTGTCGGTGACCGTCAGGACGATGTCGTCGCCGTCGCGCCACGCGGTCACGGTGACGGTGCCGGCGGCCGGGGTGTGACGCAGCGCGTTGGACACGAGGTTGCCGAGGACCTGGCGCATACGGACCGGATCCGCCTCCAGCCAGAGGGAGTTGTCCGCCTTGCCGGTGAGGGCGACCCCGGCCGTGTCCGCGGAGACCCGGTACGCGGCGACGACCTGGTCGACGAGGTCCTCGACGCGCACGGGTTCGCGGTGCAGGCGCAGGGTGCCGGCATCGGCGGCGGCGAGGTCCTGGAGGTCGTCGATGACCCGCTGGAGGACCATCGCCTCCTCGTGCAGGGAGCCGAGCAGGGCCTGGTCGGGTTCGACGAAGCCGTCGCGGGTGACCTCCAGCCAGCCGCGGATGTTGGTGAGCGGGCTGCGGAGTTCATGGGCGATGTCGCTGACCATGGCCTTGCGCTGGGCCTCCATGCGTTCCCGGCGTTCGGTGAGGTCGTTGAACGCCTCGGCCAGGATGCCGGTCTCGTCCCTCGTCCTCACCGGCACCCGGACGTGCAACTCCGGTGGCTGCTGGGCCGCTTCGGTCAGTGCGCGCAGGGGTCGTACGAGTCGCGTGGCGACGACCGCCGTCACCAGGACCGTGAGCGCCAGTACGGCCGCCGCCGCGCCGACGACCTTGGCCTTGTTCGCCGGCGAGACGGCGAAGCGGGGTGCGGTGATGTCCCCGCCACCCAGGAAGAGTTCGGCCACCGGGGCTACGTAGGGGTCGAGTTGGGCGCGGCGGGCGCTGTCGGTACAGGCCTCCGCCTTGCGTATGTCGGCCGCGGAGCCCAGCTTGTTGTACTCGCCCGTGACGTAGCGGGAGCCGAGGCTCTTGTCGGAGATGTCGACCCCGAAGTACGGGACCTTGAAGGTCAGGCCGCCCCGCACCAGGCAGGGCTGAGCGCTCACTATCAGGTTCTTCAACGCCTTGTTCTCGGTGGCGGTCGGGGTGTTGAGCTTCCCGTCGGCGCACGGCTCCGGCACCGAGTCATTGGCGTTGTTGCCGTTCGCGTCGGTGAGGACGGGACGGCCGCTCGGCGTCTTCGTGATGGTCGTGTCGATTCCGCTCTGTCTGAAGCACGCCTGGCGGGCCTTGGCCAGCTTCGCCAGCCGGGCCCGTTCGTTCGCGGTCAGCCGGTACGGTCCGACGACCCGGGGGTCGAGGCCGCTGAGCTGTGCGCCGGGTTCCGTGTAGGTGTCGGTGTGCAGCGGGTCGACGTTCGCGGCGGCACGGGGCGGCAGGGAGGTGCCGTGCGGTGCGGAGTCGGCGATGAGGGCGCGGTCGGTGGTCGTGAGGGCGATGCGGCGGCCCATCTTCTTCGACAGCGCGCGGAGGGAGGGTTCGACGCCCTTCCACTCGGGGTGGGTCGCGGCGTATCCGCTGAGCTGCGCGACGATGCGCATGTCGTCCGCGAGGTCCTGGCCCTGTTCCTCCTGGATGGCGCGGGTGGTGGTCTCCACCGCGAGCCAGGCCGTCGCCCCGACGGAGCAGAGGGCGATGAGCACGGTGGCGACGAGCAGCCGGACCAACAGCCGCTTGCGCAGTGGTATCCGGGGCCTCACGCGCGACCGCCGCGCAGTTTGTAGCCGACGCCGAACACGGTCAGCAGCCGGACCGGCCGTCGCGGGTCGGCCTCGATCTTCTTGCGCAGGTTCATGATGTGGACGTCGACGGCCCGTTCCGTGGACGCCCGGTCGAGCCCCCGGGTGAACTGGAGCAACTGCCGCCGGGAGAAGACCCGTTCGGGTTCGGCGGTCATCGCGAGGAGGATCTCGAACTCGGCCGGTGTGCAGTCGACGGGCACCCCGTCGCAGCGCACCTCGTGCCGTACCGCGTCGACGGACAGCCCCGCCGCCCGTACGACGGCGTCCTCCTGCCGGACCTCGGTGACCCGGCCGCTGCGCCGCAGGACCGTGCGGATGCGGGCCATCAGCTCGCGCGGGCTGTACGGCTTGGTCATGTAGTCGTCGGCGCCGAGTTCCAGACCGAGCAGGATGTCGTCCTCGGTGGAGCGGGCGGTGAGCATCAGGACGGGGATGTCGTCCTCGCCACGCAGCACCCGGCACACCCCGAAGCCGTCGATCACCGGCAGCATGAGGTCGAGCACCACGAGGTCGGGTCTCAGCTTCCGGGCCGCCTCGATGGCGGCGGCCCCGTCGTGGACCACGGTCGCGGTGTGTCCTTCCGTCAGCAGGGAGCGTCGTATCAGCTCGGCCTGCATCTCGTCGTCCTCGGCGACCAGCACATGTGCGCACACGTGGCGGATCCTAAGCGGTCAGTGGTCGAGGGCGGCTGCGTCGCCCATGACGACGACGGGATGCCGGGCCGGGTCCAGGGTGCGCAGGAGTTCCTTCATGTGGTCCTCGGCGATGCTGACGCAGCCGTGGGTGGGGCCGCCGTGGTCGACGTGGATCCAGATGCCGCCACCGCGCGAGGCGCCGAGGGGGCGGGTCCAGTCGAGGGGTGAAGTGCCGGGCTGCCGGTTGTAGTTGATGGCGATCACGTAGTCGAAGGACCCTGCGAGGGGTTCGCCCTCGAAGCCGGTGCCGGGCGAGACGAAGCCCCTGCCGTGGTCGTACGACAGCTTGGTGCCGGGGTCCTTGAGCAGTCCGCCCGCGTCGGTGAGCGAAAAGACGCCGATCGGCGAGCGCAGGTCTCCGGCCATGTGGTGGTCGGACCAGCCCTTGAGCGCGTTGTGCCCGGCCCAGCCGGCGGTCTGCTGCCAGCCGTCGTCGGTGCGCTCGTACAGGGCGAGGGTGGAGAGGGGCGAGTTCTCGCCCCGGCCCGTCACCAGGACGACCTGTTCGGTGGCCGCCGGTATGCGCGCCAGCATCTTCGGCCCCACGCCCGGGAGTTGGCGGGGTGCCGCCTCGGCGGATATCTCCGAGGAGGGCGACGGCGCGGACGAGGAGGCGGGAGTGGGGGCGGACGTGTGGTCCGTCGCCGCCAGCGCACCGCCGCCGCATCCCGTGAGGAGAACGGATGCGGCGACCAGTGCGACCGAGGGAATACGAGTGATCATGAGTCGACGATGACCGACACATGTGAGGAACTCGTCAGTTCCTACGGCTGGGTCGGCTTGCCTTTCGTGTAGAGCCAGGTGTGGAAGAGGGCATCCAGTCGTGTGCCCGATTTCTGTTCCGCCAGGCTGACGAACTGCGCGGTGGTTCCGTGGCCGTACCGGTGGGCGCTCGCCCAGGCCCGCAGGATCGTGAAGAAGGTCTTGTCGCCGACGGCCAGGCGCAGTTGGTGCAGGGCCATGGCGCCGCGGTCGTAGACCGGCGTGCCGAAGATGTTCGCGCCGCTGCCCGGGTCACCGGGCGGGAACGACCACAGGTCGTCGGTCGCCTTGCGGGCGTACAGCGCGTCGAAGGTCTGCTGGGCGGTCTTGCCGCCGTGCTGCTCGCTGTAGAGCCACTCCGCGTAGGTCGCGAAGCCCTCGTTGAGCCAGATGTCCTTCCAGGAGGTCAGCGACACGGAGTCGCCGAACCACTGGTGGGCGTTCTCGTGCACGAGGGTGCTGAGGTCCGGCGCCGAGTCGTAGATCGGCCGCCCCTGCGTCTCCAGCGCGTACCCGACGTCCGGCGCGTGGTCGACGATCGACCCGGCCGAGCGGAACGGATACGGCCCGAACAGCTTGGCCTCCCACTCCAGGACGGAGGGCAGTTTCTTCAACACGGGCTCGGCGGCGGCGACTTCACGCGGGTCGACGGCGTTGTACACCTTGACGCCGTCTCGGGTGGTGTACTGCTCGACCTTGAACTTCCCGACCGTCGCGGTGGCGAGGTAGGCGGCCATCGGCTCCGGCGCGTGCCAGCGGAACGTGGTCTTCCCGTGGGCGGTCCTCTGCCCGAGGAGCACGCCGTTGGCGACCGCGGTGCGCCCCTGCGGGACCGTGATCGTGAAGTCGTACGACGACTTGTCCTTGGGGTGGCTGTTCGCCGGGAACCACGTCATCGCGCCCTGCGGCTCGCCGGCCACGAAGGCGCCGTCGTCGGTGGCGATCCAGCCGTCGGCCGAGCCGTCGGGGTCGGTGACCTGCTGGGGGACGCCGTTGTAGGTGACGGTGACCTGGAACCGCTGCCCCTTGCGCACGGCTCGGCGCGGGGTGACGACGAGTTCCTGTCCGTCGCGGCGGAAGTCCGCCTTGGCTCGGTCGACGGTGAGACCGGTGACCTTGAGGCCTTTGAAGTCGAGGTCGAAACGGGTGAGCTTCTCGGTGGCGCGGGCGGTGAGCACCGCCTTGCCTTCGAGCCGGCGGCTCGTCGGGTCGTAGCGGAGCGTCAGGCCGTAGTGGGCGACGTGGTAGCCGCCGTTGCCGGAGAGCGGGAAGTACGGGTCGCCCGCGCCGGCCGAACCGATCGTCGTGGCGCCCGCGGGTGCGGCGGCCGCGAGCAGGGCGGTGAGGGCGACGGGGACGGTGGCCACGACTGCGCTGCGGCGGAGGACAGCGGTGCGTCTTGTGGACTGCTGCCGGAGTTGCGTCACATGCGCTCCTAGCGGGTGAGGGGGGTTGATCATCCGCCTCAGAGACTAGGCCGCCGACTCCCTCCCGATCCCTCTTCTTAAAGCAAACTTGTTCCCCACTTGGCGAGCGGCCAGTGGCTGCGCGCAGTTCGTCGAGACTGTCGGCGAGGGTGCGGCCTGCCAATGTGCGGAGCAGACACTCCCTCCGCTGCGGCCCCTGATGGACGCGACGAGACCGTCCCGCACCAACGGCACCATCAGCTTGCGGACCAGGCTCCGGTTCGTGTCCAGACTCCTGGCGAGCTGGGTCGAGCTGAGGACGGGACTGCCCGACTCCTCGGCTTCGGCCTCGCCGTCGGCGCTCGTGGGGCTATCCCCAGAAGCTGCCCCGAGCGATGTCCGGTACGGCGAGGCCGAGTTCGCGCTCGCCGAGGGGTGCGAAGAAGCGCTCGACGTCCGCGACAGTGACCTCGGCGAGCGTGGGCGGTGACCAGTGCGGGGTGCGGTCCTTGTCGATGACCTGGGCGCGGATGCCCTCCACCAGGTCGGGGGTGGCCAGGGCCGCGCAGGAGACGCGGTACTCCTGGTTCAACACGTTCTCCAGCACACCGAGTCGGCGGGCCCGGCGGAGTGCGACAAGGGTGACCTTCAGTGCGGTGGGCGACCTGGTGAGCAGGGTTTCGGCGGCCTGCTTCGCCGCGCTGTCGCCGTGGTCGAGCAGGCGCTCGATGATCTCCTCGACGGTGTCGGCCGCGTAGCAGGCGTCGATCCAGGCCCGCGCCTCCGCCAGTTCACCGGGAGGCGCCTCACGCGTGTACCGGCCCAGGACCTCGCCCACCGGCGCGTGCGCGAGGTCGTCGAGGAGCTGCGGCAGGGACTCGGAGGGGATGCAGTGGTCGGCGAGGTCGCAGTGCTGGGCGTCGGACGCGTCCACCGCGACTCCGGTCAGCGCCAGATGGGTGCCGAGTTCGCCGGGCACGCGGGCGAGGAGATAGGTACCGCCCACGTCCGGTACGAAGCCGATGCCCGTCTCCGGCATGGCGACCCGCGACCGCTCGGTGACGATCCGGAAGCCGCCGTGCGCGGAGACGCCGACGCCGCCGCCCATGACGATGCCGTCCATGACGGCGACGTACGGCTTCGGGTAGCGGGCGATACGGGCGTTGAGCCGGTACTCGTCACGCCAGAACGCGGCCGACGCCGAACCGTCCCCGTCCCGCGCGTCGTTGTGGATGGCGCGGATGTCGCCACCCGCGCACAGGCCCCGCTCCCCCGCGCCGGTGAGGACGACGGTCTCCACGGCGGGGTCGCGTTCCCAGGTCGTCAGCGCCTCGTCGATACGGCGGACCATGGTGTGGGTCAGGGCGTTGAGGGCCTTGGGCCGGTTGAGGGTGAGGTACGCGGCGCGCCCCTCGACACGTACGAGTACGGAGTCGTCGGTGCCGTTCATCCGAACACCTCCGTCAGGCCTCGGGCCACGGTGACGCGCATGATCTCGTTGGTTCCTTCCAGGATCTGGTGGACCCGCTGGTCGCGGACGATCTTCTCGCTACCGTATGCGCTCGGCTGGCCGTAGCCGCCGTGGAGCGCGTTCGTAGCGATACGGAACCCCTCGCCCTCGGGGCCGAGCAGCCGGTCGGCGGTCGGCGGTCGGCGGTCGGCGGTCGGCGGTCGGCGGTCGGCGGTCGGCGGTCAACCGGACGCGGTCCAAGGGGACTTGGAGGGTCGACCGGGCGCTCGGGAACCGTCCGGATCAGCAACCGGTGCGGGTGCCGCGAAGCGCACGGGTGCCCGGAAGCGGGCCTTGCGGGCAGCCCGGCGGAAGGTGGTGAGGACCGCGGGCCCGGCCAGTAGGACGCAGATGAAGTTGGTGACCGCGCGGCCGGTGTCCCAGCCCAGGGACGTGGCCAGGTCGAAGGCGAGATAGCGGTGCCACTGCTCGGTGAACGGCAGGCCGGGCAGATAGGCGATGGAGCTGTTCGGGTCGAGGGAGAACGGCCAGAAGGAGAGGTTGAGCAGGAAGCCGAACAGGTAGCCGGAGAGCGACCCGTAGACGGCCAGCATCAGCACCTCGTACCGGCCCCGCGCCCGGGGCAGGAACCCGGCGAGCATGCCGACGAAGGCGCAGCCGAACATCTGGTACGGCATCCAGGGCCCGACCCCGCCCGTGATGAGCGCGGAGGCGAACAGCGAGGTGCAGCCGAGGACGAAGCCGAAGCCGGGGCCGTAGACGCGGCCGGCGAGGACGAGGACGAAGAAGACGGTCTCGATGCCCGCGGTACCGGCGCCCAGCGGACGCAGTGCCGCGTTGACGGCGGACAGGACGCCGAGCATCGCGAGGGCCTTGGAGTCGATGCCGCCCTCGGCGATCTCGGACAGGACGACGCACAGCACGAGCACCAGGAGCACGCCGAAGATGAGCGGGGGCGCGTAGTTGGAGCCGAACGTGCCCGGTGCGACGACGAACGGCCAGAAGAACGCGACCAGTCCGAGGAACGCGGCGAGCACCATCACGATGCCGACGCGCGGGGTGAGCCGGATGGCCGGGGCGGTCATGACCGGGGCTCCCCACCCAGCAACTGCCGTACCTGATTGACCGTCAGGAAGGGCAGTGGAGCAAGGATCTTCGCCGTCTGCGGGGCGAACACCGGTGAGGCGACGATGACTTCGGTGGTGGGTCCGTCGGCGACGATGTCTCCCTCGGCCATGACGACGACCCGGTCGGCGGCGCAGGCGACGAACTCGACGTCGTGCGTGGCGATGACGACGGCACGCCCTTCGGCGGCGAGCGCGTCGACGATCCGGACGAGTTCCGTCTTGGCGCGGTAGTCGAGGCCGCGTGTCGGTTCGTCGAGGAGCAACACCCGTGGTGCGGCCGAGAGTTGGATGGCCAGGACGAGCGCCAGCCGCTGTCCCTCGGACAGGTCGCGTGGATGCGTGTCGTCGGGGACACCGGGCGCGAGCCTGTCCAGGATGGCGCGGGCGGATTCTCCGGAGGCCGACTCGCTGTCGGCCTGGCCGAGTTCCTGTTTGACGCTTTCGAGGTAGAGCAGGTCTGCAGGGGTCTGCGGAACCAGGCCTACGGCCTTTCGCGCGTCGGCGGCGGACAGGTCGCGCTGGTCGCCCGGGGCGTCGGCGACCTCGACGGTTCCGGCGCGGCGCGGGCCGGAGCCCTGGAGGGCCCACAGCAGGGAGGACTTGCCGGAGCCGTTGCGGCCCATGAGCGCGGTGACCTGGCCGCCGTGCAGGTCGAGGTCGACTTCTCGGACGGCCGGTACGCCGTGGTAGGTCACTGTCACTCCGCGCGCGGTCAACAGCCGTGGGCCGACAGCGACTTGGGCGGGGCGCACGGGGCCGGGCGTGCGTCCGGTCAGCCGGGTGCGCAGGGGCGCGGCGGCGCGCCGGGCGTCGCGGATGGACAGCGGCAGCGGGGACCAGTCGGCGGCCCGGCCGAGTTCCACGATCGGTGGCGCGATGGTGGACGTACGCAGGATGTCGGCCGGTGTGCCGATCACCGCGCGGCCGTCGCCGGGGAGGTGGATGATCCGGTCGGCGTACTGGACGACCCGTTCGAGGCGGTGCTCGGCCATGAGGACGGTGACGCCGAGGTCGTGGACGAGGCGGGTGACGGCGGCGAGGACCTCCTCGGCGGCCGTGGGGTCGAGGGCGGAGGTGGGTTCGTCGAGGACGAGGACCCGGGGGTGGGCGGTGAGGACGGAGCCGAT
This sequence comes from Streptomyces sp. NBC_01261, assembly GCF_036226385.1. Classification (NCBI taxonomy): domain Bacteria; kingdom Bacillati; phylum Actinomycetota; class Actinomycetes; order Kitasatosporales; family Streptomycetaceae; genus Streptomyces; species Streptomyces sp. NBC_01261. Next base: position 10,418,800 of record NZ_CP108463.1, on the reverse strand, counting down.
GGCGACGCGTTGTTGCTGGCCGCCGGAGAGTTCGTGCAGGGCGCGGTGGCGCAGGTCGGCGAGGCCGAGCAGGTCCAGGGTCTCCTCGACGCGTTTGCGCATGGTGGCGGGCGGGATCGCCAACTGCTCCATGGCGTAGGCGAGTTCCTCCTCGACGGTGTCGGTGACGAAACCGTCCGGGGGGTCCTGGCCCACCACCCCTACGACGTCGGCGAGTTCGCGCGGCGGATGGTGTGCGGTGTCGCGGCCGTCCACGGTGACGCGGCCGTAGAGGGTGCCGCCGGTGAAGTGCGGGACGAGTCCGTTGACGGCGCCGAGGAGCGTGGACTTGCCGACTCCCGTGTGGCCGACGACGAGGCAGAGTTCGCCTTCCTCGACGGTCAGGTCGACCTCGCGCAGGGCTGGTTCGGCCGTGTCCTCGTACTGGACGGTGACCTGGTCGAAGGTGATCACGAGGCGCGGCCTCTCTGCGCGGGGCTGGGCGGGGGTGCGAGGAATCCGGCCGTTCCGGCGAGGAGGATCGCGGCGGTCGGCACCAGGGGCAGGGTGGGCCAACTCAGCGGATAGATGGAGGGGTTGAGCTCCGCCGCGTTGTAGCCGAGATTGCTGAACAGCAGCACGGCGGACAGGACACCGCTCCCGGCGACGGCCCACTCGGGCAGCCGCCACGGGTCGGGCCGGTAGGCGGTCCGGGCGACCCGGCGCCCGCCGAGCCGCAGTCCCGCCAGGCACAGCACGGCGCCCGACGCCATGGCGGGCAGGCCCAGGAAACGCGGGGCGGTCGCGTCGAGCAGGCCGTAGGCGCCGGCGCAGAGGCCGCACATGCCGAGCAGCATCAACGCCCCTGTGGCCCGGCGGGAGTTGCGGGTGGCGGTGCCGGCCCGGCCGTAGCCGCGGGAGTCCATGGCTGCGGCCAGGCGCAGCGAGCGTTCGAGGGCGTCCTCCAGGACGGGGACCACGATGCCACGCAGCGCCTTCAGGCCGTTGGCGCGTCCGGCTCTCAATTTGCGGGCGCGCGCGACGCGTTGGACGCTCTGCACGAGTTGGGGTGCCACGCTGATGGCGACGGTGACGGCGACCCCGAGTTCGTGGAGGGCGCCGGGGAGGACGCGCAGGGCGCGTTTGGGGTTGGCAAGGGTGTTCGCGGCGCCGATGCAGCACAGCATGCAGGCCAGCCGCAGTCCGTCGGTGGCGGCGGACAGGACGGCTTCCAGGGAGACCGGGCCACCGATCTGGATGCCCGCGTACCAGTCGGGGGTGGGGATGTGCGGCAGCGAGAAGAGGAAGTGGTCGCGGGGTGTGATGCCGGTGGCGAACACGGCCCGGAAGACGACCCGGATCGCGACGACCGTGAGGGCCAGGTACAGGTAGTACTTGAAGCCCCGCGCCCAGGGCGCCTCGGTACGGCGGGCCGTCACGACGTAGCCGAGGACGGCCAGGACGAGGAGCAGCAGGAGCGGGTTGGCGGTGCGGCTGACGGCGGTGGCGAGGGCGAGGGCCCAGATCCACCAGGCCACGGGGTGCAGCGTGCGCGGAAGGCGACGGCCGCCCGGGTCCGGCGCGGCACCGGACCCGGGCAGGGCCGCCTCAACTCCCGTACGGGCCACGGCGGTCATTCCGTACGACGGCGTCGGCGCGCGACGAACACCGCCGTACCGCCGACCAGCACGATCAGCGAGACGCCGGTGACCATGGGGAGGACCGAGCCGGAGTCGTGTCGTACGTCGGCGGCGGGTGCCGCGTCGACGACCTTGGTGCTCGGACTCGGGGTGGCCGCCTCAGGTGTGGGGGTCGGACTCGAACTCGGGCTCGGGGATGGGCTGTTGGACCGCGCGGGTGTGGGCTTGGGCTTCGCCGCGGCGGACTTCGTCGGCTGGGGCCGGTCGGGGGCGGGGCCCGTGTCGACGCCCGGTGTGAGCGTGGGTGCCTTGGCGGTGGAGGCGGGCTTGGCCGCGTCGCCCCGCGGTTGGGTGTTGTGGGCGCGGAGTTGGTCGGGGGTGACCGTGGGACGGCCCTCCGTACCCTCGATGTTCGTGCCGCCGAAGATCCACAGGTCGACGCTGCCAGGCTTCGGTTTGTAGAGCATGGCGCCGAGTTGGCTGTACTGCCAGGTCGTCGCGCCCGGGTCGGCGTGCCAGTACGACCAGTAGGCGGACGCGGGCGGGGTCAGGACGCAGTCGTCCTGGGCGGCCGTCGGGTACTGCCTGCCGCTCTTGAAGCCGCTGTAACCGATCCGGCAGATGAAGGCGGGACCGTCGTGGCCGGTACCGGTGGTGCCCCAACCGCCTTGGTTCAGCAGCTCGTAGCCGGTCGTGGGGGTCGTCCCGCACGAGCGCAGGATCGGACCGCCCCAGTGACTGAAGTCGACGGCGAGGACCACTCCGGAGGTGGTGGTGCAACGGCCCATGGACTGCGGGTCGGCTACGGCCGGGGCGATGCTCGCACCGAAGGCGGCGGCCGTCAGTCCGAGCGCGGCCACGGCACGAACGACCGTGCGGACAAGGCGTGTTGGTATCATCGCGGACCCCTGACACCGGTCCGCCGACGAGCACCTACGACCGTGCGCCAGCCGACGAGGACCAGCAGCGCGGCGATCCCGGTGAGGGTGCCGACCTGTACACCGGTGGAGGCGAGAACTCCCCCGCCGGAGCCTGCTGTTGATCCTCCCGTGCCACCCGTGTCCCCGCCGGGGGTCACGATGTCGGGTGCACTCGCGCTCACGCTCGGGGTGGGCTGGGGCGACGTGCCGCTCAAGTCGCGGATCAGTGTGCCGAAGGAGATGCCGGTGCTACCGCCCACGGCCTGCGTCGAGGCTCGTAGATCGGAGCCCCGCTGGCCCCCCTTGGCCACGTTGAAGCCGCCGTCGGAGTTCTGCTGTCCGGCGAGGAACTTCCGTGCCCGCGTGATCTGTTGGGCGTATTTTCCGGCGTCGAGGGACAGCCCCTGTACGGCGAGCGCGGCCGAGTTGACGGAGTCCCCCGCGGCGCCCGGGAAGCCGCCGTCGGACAGTTGCCTGGAGGCGAGCCAGCCGAGCGCCTTGGCCACGGCCCGCTCCGCCTTGTCGCCGCCTGCCAGGTCCAGCGCCATGACGGCGATGGCGGTGGAGTCGACGTCGGAGTCCTTGGTGGACGGGATCAGGCTCGGCCAGGCGCCGTTGTCCTGTTGGAGGCTCTCCAGATAGGCGATCGGCCGCTCGGCTGCCGTCTTGTCGTCGGCTCTCAACTGCGCCATGAGGGCGAGGGATTGGGCGAAGACGGACGGCGCGTAGGTGTAGGCGCCCTTGGCCGCGCAGGAGCGGTCGGGTGCGGTGCTCGGCTTGGCGCAGACCGCCTTGTCGAGCGCGGCGATGAGGTCCTTGCCGCCGAAGTCGCGTGGATCGCGGCCGACCACTTCGGCGAGCAGGGCGGTCTTGCCGATGGAGCCGCCGGCCGCGTACGCGGTGCCGGTGCCTGTCCAGTCGTTCACGGTACGGCCCTCGCCGTCCTTGCCGCCCTGGTCCAGGAAGTCGACGATGCCGCGCAGTTCGGCGTTGTTCAGGCCGGTGGCGGCGAGTGCGTAGGCGCCGTCGATGGTGAGGCCGAAGTCGGCGCGGGAGGTGCCGGGTCCGGCCGAATAGTACTGGCCCTGCTGGAGGTTGGCTGCGCTGGTGAGGTAGGCCACGCCCTTCTTGAGGTCGGGGCCGTCGTCCGGTGACGGGGTGGTGCTGGGCTGTGTCGTGGGCGGCTCGCTGGTCGGCGGGTCGGTGGGGTCGGCCGGTTTCGTGGTCAGGGTGACCAGGCTGGTGCCCGCTCCGGCGAGGACGGCCGGCGGGGTCGGGTACAACGCCGGGTCGGTGGCGCCCTCCTCGAACCCGAAGCCCCCGCCGTCGAGTTGCTGCCTCGACAGCCAGCCGACCGCCGAGTCGGCGCGCCCGGTGTCGCCCAGCGCGCGCAGGGCCTCGGCGGCGTACGCGGTCGCGGCGACGCTGCCGGTCGTCGAACCGGTGTAGCCGGGGAAGGCGCCGTCCGCGCGCTGGACCTTGCCGAGGTACGCACGGGCCTTCGCGACCGCGTCCTCGTGGCCGCCGGCCGTGTGCAGGACGAGGGCCACGAGCCCGGTCGTGGCCGGGTCGCCGTCGCAGAACTCGCCGGTGCGGATCAGGATGCTGGTGACACCGCCGTCCGCGCACTGGACCTGCGTGAGCCGGGCGACCGTGTCGGCCGGAGGTGTGGTCCCGGCCCTCAACAGGGCCAGTACGGACAGGGCTTGGCCGTCGGTGTAGGTCGCGTTGCGGAAGTCACCCTTGGCGGTGCAGCCGGGGGTGGGTTCACCGGACTCCGGGCCGGCCGCGCAGACGTTGGCCGCGAGGTCGCCGATCAGATCGTGGCCGCCGAACTTCGTCGGATCGCTCTCGGTGACCTCGGCGAGAAGTGCCAGACGGGCGGCGGCAGTTGCGTCGGGAGCCTCGGTCCCGCCCGCCGGGTAGGCGTAGTCGTCGGTGTGCGCGGCCAGGAAGGCGGTGATCTTGTCGAGGGCCGCGCTACTGCCGTTCGCGGCGGCCAGCGCGTAGGCGGTCTCGGTCGTCAGCAGGTAGTTGGGGGTATCGGCACCGTCGTCACCTACCCGTTCCCCGTCGGTCAGTTGGGAGGTGAGCCAGCTCGCGGCGGCGGTCACGTCGATGTCGCCGGGGGCGCCGGTGGGTGTGCCGCCCGGGTGGGGGGTGCCGGTGCCGCCGGCGCGTACGTCGTCCGGGCTGAAGGTGGGCTTCCCCGTGCTGCCGCCGATGTCGGTGCCGCCGTACACCCAGGCGTCCACGTCGCCGTCCTTGAGCTTGCGGTCCATCGCGCCGTACTGGCTGTAGGACCAGGTGTCCTGGCCGGGCGCGGCGGTCCAGTAGGACCAGTACGCCGTCGCGGGCGGGGTCAGGACGCAGGACTCCTTGTCCGGAGTGGGGTACTGCGTACCGGAGTTGAAGGCGCCGTAGCCGATGCGGCAGATGAACGCCGGGCCGTCGTGCTGGGTGCCGGTCGTGCTGAAGCCGGCCTCGTGGAGGAGGTCGTAGCCGGTGGTCGGGGTGGTGTCGCAGCCGCGCTCGACCTTTCCGGCGAACGGTCCGAAGTCGACGGCGACGACGGCACCCCTGGTGGCCGTGCAGTCGCCGATCGGATCGGCGACCGCGGGTGTCGTCGTGAGGAATGTCATGCAGGCGGCCAGCAGGACGAGCAGCGCCGACACAAGTGCCGCGAGCGGCCCGGGTCGTGTGCCGATCCGGCCGTCTCTTCGCTCTACGGTTCCCACCGCGTCCCCCTCGTCCCGCCGGTCCGGCGCGGGTGGGAACGTGGCTGAGAGCCCCCGGCGCACGGGGAGATCCCCGCGCACGGAAGGCGGTCGCACCACGCCGTAGTCCGCGACGGCGTCTGTTGCTGATGAACACGCTCCAGGCGTTCCGGCTCGCCCGGCGGTGCCGGGCCTACGGTTGCGGGTCAGCGCCGGGTTTCGACCGGCTTTCCCTGGAACTCTTTGCGTATCAGCCGGATTTGAACATGGTTCACAGGAAGCGTCAAGCCGGGTCACAGGTCGCCCCGTGGGTTGTCCGGAGCAGCGCTGGCGACGGCGAGGTTCGTCGAGTACCGTCCCGCTCTGCCGAGTGGGGGAACCCGGTGGGAGTCCGGGGCTGACGCGCAGCGGTGTGGGACGACAGGGGGTCGTCCCGAGCCCGAATGCCCAAGCGGCGAAGCACTTTTGGTAGCCGGTCCACGCGTTTCGGACACCGGCCACGCCCGCTGCTCCGCAGGCCGTCATGGCCCGGCACGGGCCGGTCGGCGTCCCTCATCCCAGGAGCAGGCCATGTCCCGAACCCTTGCCCTCCGCCACGGCGTCCTCACCACGGCGGCAGCCCTCGGCGCGTTCACGCTCACCACCTCGCCGGCGGCGGCGACCGCCACCCCGGCGCAGATCGCGACCGCGAGGACCAACGGTGTGGCGTATCTCAAGTCCCTTCAGGCGGCGGACGGTTCGTACGCCGGGTCGGGGCTGTCCAACGAGTGGGCGTTCAGCGCGCTCGCCGCGGCGGGCACCGCTGCGGCGGACGTGACGCCGGGCGGCGACGCGAGCAAGAACGCCAGAACGGTCTACCGGACCCTGCTGTCGACGGCGAGTTGGCCCTCGGCCTCCCCCGTGGTCACCGACTACGAGCGGGCGACGCTGAACGCGTACGCCGCCGGGATCGATCCGGCCCGGGTGTCGGCGGGGCGCAATCTCGTCGCGGACATCTACGGCTACTGGCAGACGGCGGAGGCCGGTTACTTCGGTCCGTCCGCCAACTTCAACGGCACCGTGTTCGCCGCGCTGGCCCTGAACGGCGCGAAGACGCAGTCCGGTGTGCAGCGTGTCCCGCAGGCGCTGCGGGACACGATCATCACGCGGCTCCGGGCCAACCAGCACAACGACGGCGGCTGGAACTACAGCAAGGCCGAGGGCAACGCGACGCAGCTCGCCGCGACCAGCGACATCGACATGACCGGGGCGGCGATGGCGGCCCTGTGCGTGTCCGGCGTACCCAACACGGACACCGACATCGTGCAGGCGAAGGCGTTCCTGAAGAGCAAACTGGTCGCGGCCAGCGGCGCGTTCAACGCCCTGTTCGGCGTCAACACCGACTCCAACGGCTGGGCCGTCTCCGGTCTCAACGCCTGCGGCATCAACCCGCAGACCGGTGACTTCCTCACCTCCATGGGCAAGACGCCGGTCGACTTCCTGATCGCCCAGCAGTTCAACCCGGGCGGCGGCTTCAAGTACCTGCCGAGCGACACGAGTCCGTCTGCCTACGCGTCAATCGACGGGCTGCGCGCGGTGGTTGGCGGTGGCTTCACCGCCGCCCCGCCGGCCCCGGTCACCAGCGGGGCTGCGCAGTGGGTGGGTCAGACCGCGTTCACTTCGGGTACGGCGACGAGGCTGGCGCTGACCGTTGACGACGGCGCGGGCGGCCTCGGCGTGTGCTCGGTGGCGCTCACCCCGACCGGCACCACGACGACACTCGGCGCCGTCCTCGACGCGGCGACCAGCGCCGCCACCCCCTCGGGCTGTGTGACCGGCGTGACCCCGTCGTCCGGCACGGGCACGATCACCACGCTCAACAGCAAGGCCAACAGCGGTTCCGGGACATGGAAGGTGAGCGTCGACGGCGCCGCCTTCACCGGCGCGACCCGCCAGCAGATGATCAGCGTCGGCGACACGATCGCGGTGCGCTGGGGCGCCTGACGCCGGAGCCGGGGTCGTAGGGTCGCGGCATGCGCATCGTCTCCCTGCTGCCCGCCGCGACCGACATCGTCGCCGAACTGGGGCTGTCCGCGCGGCTGGTCGGACGTACGCACGAGTGCGACTGGCCGCCGCGCGAGATGGCCTCGGTGCCGGTGGTGACCGGTGCGGACCTGGACCAGGACCGGCTCACCAGCCGGGAGATCTCCGACGCGGTGGGCGGCTCGGCGCACTCCGGTTCCTCGCTCTACACGCTGGACACCGGGGCACTGGCGAGCCTGCGCCCCGACGTGGTGCTCACGCAGGACCTGTGCGATGTGTGCGCGGTGTCGTACGAGAGCGTGAGCCGGACGGTACGGCTGCTGGACGCGGACACCCGTGTGCTGAGTCTGGAGCCGCGCACGCTGGGCGACGTGCTGGACTGCCTGGTCACGGTCGGCGAGCTGCTCGGCGTACGGGAGCACGCGGAGCGGCGCCGGGCCGGGTTGCGAGCGCGGCTGGACCAGGTGCGCGCCTCGGTCGCCGGACGCGAGCGGCCTCGCGTGGTGGCCGTCGAGTGGCTCGACCCGTTGTGGCCCGCCGGGCACTGGGTGCCCGAGCAGATCACGGCGGCCGGGGGTGTTCCGCTGCTCGCCTCGCCGGGCGAACACACCAAGCCCATGACCTGGGAGGCGGTGCGGGCCGCACGACCGGACGTGATGCTGGTCCTGCCGTGCGGCTTCCCACCCGAACGGACCCTGCGCGAGGCCGAGTTGCTGACCGGGCTGCCGGGCTGGGCGGAGCTGCCGGCCGTACGCGACGGCCGGGTCTGGGTGGTGGACGGACCGTCCTACTTCAACCGTCCGGGGCCGCGAGTGGTGCGCGGTGCGGAGGTGCTGGCCCATGTCCTGCACGGGGTGCGGGCCGGGCGGCCGGTCACCGCCGCCGAGGCCCGCACGCTGTGAGCCCCTCCGCTCAGAACGTGGTCCAGGTGAAGGCCACCCTGTCGCCGGGGTTCAGTTTGAACTGGCAGCCGCCGACCGGCGTCGGGGTGCCGTTGACGGAGATGTTCCAGTAGGCGGTCCCGCCCCCGGAGACGTTCTTGATCGTGTCGACCGAGTAGTCGTCGAACGAGGCGTACCAGGTGCCGTCCCAGGTGAAGTGACGCTTGCGGGCCGCGTCGTCGAGGGCGGCGGTCGGGGTCGGGACGGCGCCGGGGTTGGCGCCGCCGTTCGTGCCGTCGCAGGTGTGGGTGCCGCCGGTGGCGGTCGTCACCTCGTGCCCCTTGGTCCTGATCCTCCCCCTGTAGAGGAGCCCGTCCGGCCCCTGCACGGTCAGGGTCACTCCGATCGGGGCGTTCGTACCGGCCGCCGGCTGAGTCGCGGCGACGGCCGGCGCTGAGGTGAGGGCGAGGCCGAGGGCGGTGGTGGCGAGCAGGGCACGGTGTGCGGTCGTCCGGCGCAAGGGGTTGCCTTCCTGGCGTGGTCGGGCCCGCGGGACGGCACCGAGCGGCCCGCGCGACGCACCCGTCGGCGGACCAGGCTCTCGGCTTCGCGCTGCGGACCATGACAGTGGGAAGCGGTTCGGAACACGACGCACGCCGGGTGCTCCGACTCGCGACCCTGCCGGGCCGCACACGGTTGCAGGTCAGCGCCGGATTCCCACCGGCTTCCCCCGGTCGCACGCGTAGGTGGTGCGGTTGTCGCCTTGCTGGTGCAGGTACAGGTGCAGATGGAGATGCAGGTGGTCAAACCCCGGCATCTTAGGGCCGTTTGGCCTGCCGATGCCAGGGGGTGTTCTCGTCCGCTCGTTCGGCAGGTCAGCGGCGGTGCATCGTCTGCAGGGCCTCGACCAGCACCTTCGGGTCGTGGCCGCCCTTGTAGACGGGCGGTGGTTGCCGCTCCAGGCCCAGGAGTTGGGCTACGGCGGTCCAGGCGGTGCGTACCGAGTACTCGACGGTGAAGACGACGTCGTCGGGGACCTCGGCGTACTGGCCGATGAAGGCCAGGTTGGTGGAGCCCTCCGGGACGACCTGTGGTCGGTCTCCCGAACTGCGCACCAGGAACTGACTGGTGATGTACGGCATCAGCGCCGGGACGACGATCGAGTGGTCGAGGATCTGCGGGCCCTCCTCGAAGCGCAGATGTTGCAGGACCTCGTCCAGGATCTCCCGGCCCGTGCACGCGCGCATCGGCTTGCGGACGAAGTCGCCCTCCCTGTCCGGGAAGAGGCCGTAGCCCCACCACACGAAGGTGTCCTCGGGCTGCTCGCGGAAGTGCGGCTGGTGGTTGAGGACGATGGTCAGCAGCCAGTTGGAGTCCTTGAACGTGATCAGCCCGCCCTTGCCGGCCTCGCTGCCGCTGAACTTCTCCATCAACTCGAAGAAGGTCGGATCCTTCGTCGTCACCGTGAAGGACACCCAAGTGGAGTCGGTGACGGAGGAGTTGAAGACCGACGGGTCCCCCAGCAGACCCGCCCGGTCCGACCGGTCCGGCCGACCCGGTCGCTTCGCCGCGAGCGTCTCCCACAGCCGCCAGGATCCCGCGTCGCCGGAGGTGTTCAGCACGGGTGCGGTGTCGGTGGAGCCGAGCGTGGAGTCGGCGGTCATCGAGCCGTTGGTGACCAACACCAGGTCGCCGGGGCCGAGTTCCGTCTCCTCGCTACGGCCCTCCCGCGTCCAGGTGAGGGCCTCGACGGTGAGAGCGTCCCCGTCGGCGAGACGCAAGTCGGTTACGCGGGTGCCGAGTTGGACGGTCACCCCCTGCTCGGTCAGCCACTTGGACAGGGGCCGCACGATGGAGTCGTACTGGTTGAAACGGGTCCGGTAGATCCCCGACATGGAGTCGAAGGTCTTGAAGAGGTGCACGAAGCGGTTGAGGTAGCGGCGGAACTCGATCGCGCTGTGCCACGGCTCGAAGGCGAACGTGGTGCACCACATCCACCAGAAGTTCGTGCGGAAGAAGCCCTCGCTGAAGCAGTCCGTGATGCGCTTGCCGTCCAGCAGCTTCTCCGGGGTGCCCACGCACTTCACCAGCTCCAGCCGGTCGCGCTCGGAGAAGCCCATGGAGTGCGTGTCGACGACCTTGCCCGCCGCGTCGACGAGCCGGGCGTGGTCGTCCCAGGCGAAGTCCTCGTGGAAGGCGAAGGTGTCCTCGGTCACCGACTTCGACGGGTCGTCCAGCGACGGGATCGACCCCAGCAGGTCGTACGTGCAGTCGAAGTGGATCTCGAACATCCGGCCACCACGCATCGTGTACCCGGCCGCGGGCGACCCGGCCGCGTCCAGGCTGCCGCCCTCCCGGTCCTGTTCCTCAAGCAGCACGACGTCCGCCCCCACGAACCCACCCTCACGGATCAGGAACGCCGCCGCCGACAAGGCCGCGACACCGCTTCCCACCAGGTAAGCCTTCGCCATGAACGCCGTCCCTCCTTGATGCCTTGACGCCTTGACGCCTTCATGCCGCGACCACGGGCGGCCCGGGCGGAGGCACGGGCACTTCACCGGCGTGCGGTCGGCTTTCCCAGGGTCGGGTGCGGGGTGGTCGCTCGCAGCAGGGCGGGGCCGTACGGGTGATGTCGCCGACAGGTGACGGGCTACCAGGGAACGACCCCGTCGTCCTCGAAGAACGACCCGGTCGGGCCGTCGTCGGGCAGGGTGGCGAGACGGATCGGGGTGGCCGCGCCCTGCTCGGGGGTGCGGGGTCCGTGGAAGCCGGTGAAGTCGGTTGCGACCAGGCCCGGGCAGGCGGCGTTGATGAGGATGTTCGTGTCGGCCAGTTGGCGGGCGTACTGGACGGTGACGGCGTTGAGGAACGTCTTCGACGGGGAGTAGGCCGCCATGACGGGGCCGATGTCGATGTCCGGGTCCGCCTGGCGGGTCAGGGAGGCGACGGCGCTGGAGATGTTGACGATGCGGGGCGCGGTCGAGCGGCGCAGCAGCGGCAGCATCGCGTTGGTCACGCGGATGACGCCGAGGACGTTGGTCTCCACGACCGTGCGGACCAGGTCGACGTCGAGCGTGGTCGGGTCCTGGATCCATCCCGGTCCCATGTCTCCTGAGATGCCGGCGTTGTTGACCAGGACGTCCAGACGCCCGGCCCGCCGTTCGACCAGTTCCGCGGCAGCGGTGACGCTCTCGTCGCCGGTCACGTCCAGCGGCACCCCGAACGCGTCCACTCCGCCGGCGCGCAGCTTTTCCACGGCACTCTCGCGCCGGGCCTCGTCGCGGGCTCCCACGCCCACCCGGTACCCGAGGGCACCCAGCCCGGCCGCGATCTCGTAGCCGATTCCCTTGTTCGCGCCGGTCACCAGCGCGGTCTTCGCGGTCTTCGTTTCGCTCATGCCGTTGATCGTCACTCGCGGGCGAGCGGTGCGGCCAACACCGATTCGGTGTCCTGTCATACCCGGTGGGTATCACCCGGGAGTTACGCTGTGGCCATGGACACCCTGGAGACCCGCGAGTTGAGGTACTTCCTGGCGGTCGCCGAGGAACTGCACTTCGGCCGCGCCGCCGAGCGCCTCGGGATGGCCCAGCCGCCACTGTCCCGGGCCATCCAGCAGCTCGAACGGCGCCTCGGCGTCCGCCTGTTGGAGCGCAACCGGCGTGGCGTCGCCCTGACCGGTGCCGGAGAGGTCCTGCTGCACGAGGGCCGCGCCGCCCTCGACGCGAGCACCGCCGCCGCTCGCCGCACCCGTCGTGCGGGTGGCGCCGACCGTCCGGGCGGTTCCCGCGACCGTCTGGTGCTGGCGGTGAAGGCCGCCGCGTCCCACGACCTGCTGCGGAAGCTCCTCGCCGCCTACGTCTCCGAGCCCGGCGCCGCCGAGATCGAGGTGCTGCCGTGCGGCATGTGCGAGCAGCCGGAGCTGCTGCGCGACGGCCGCGCCGATGTGGCGCTCATGCACGCGCCGTACAACTCCCTCGCCGGGTTCGACACCGAGGCGCTGATGACGGAGGGGCAGATCGCCGTCCTGCCCGCCGGGCACCCCCTCGCCACGCGCAAGGCGTTGACCATGGCCGACATCGACGACATCCCCGATCTTCCGCCCGCCCGCTGGCCCCACCACGGCACGTACCCGCCCGGCCCGGGCCCCGAGATCCACGACCAGACACAGCTGGCCCAACTGATCGCCCTCGGACGCACCATGGCCGTCTTCCCGGACTCCGCCCGCTCCTGGCTGTGGGCCGGGCACACCGCCGTCCCCCTGACCGACGCGCCCCCGGTCGTCACCCACATCGCCTGGCCCGCCCACAGTCACTCGCTCGCCCTCGCGGGGCTGATCCGCACGGCCGTACAGCTTTGACCCCTACGGCGGCTGAGGGCTGGGGGCCGGGGCGCGCTCGGCGACATACCGGCCGACAGCCTCGGGACAGTGCGCCGCCGCCCTCCGCATCACCCACAACGCCCACGCGCGTCATCGGCGTCCACCACCGAACCCCACGGCTCGACACCCCACCGCTCAGCCCGAATCCACCGGCCCCGCCTCCCGGACCAGCTGGTGCCAGGCATGGGTGCACCCGGCAGCGCACAGCTGCTCCCGGCGGCGCCCGTCGGCCACCCCGAGCAGCGCCACCAGAAGCCGGAATGCCTTCACGCGCTCGTCCTGCGGCAGATTGATGATCTTTGTCAGCTGCGCGGACAACTGTTGCCCGCGTGTGATCAGGACCGCCGGAGTGTGCGTCGGCCGGATGCCGGCCAGACGCACGCTCTCGGGGCCGTCCTCCAGCGTCGCGCGGGCCTGAACGCAGAACCCGCCGAGGTCGCGCAGGACCTCGAACCGCTCGTCGGCGGCAAGGCCTTCGAACCACTCGATCCCCTCTGCGAGCGGACGCAGTCCCTGCGCCAACTCGTTGAGCTTGACCTTGCGTTCGTCCATCCACCCACCCGTGATTCAGCTCGGGCCGACGCCTCCGCGGGCCCGTCGGAGCAGGTCGGCGCAGGTCGGCGCAGGTCGGCGCCGCCGGTCGCGCAGGGCGAGCGGCGTACACGTACGACTGGAGTATTAGAGCGTGTTCGAATTCATTGCGAGTCCACCGCCCGTCGCGAAGTCTGTCGGTGCACCGTCAGCCGACCGAGCACGGTGCAGGGGGAGAGCCGGTCGTGGCCGACGCGATGGTGGAACAGGCTCAGAGATTCATCAACAGCTATGACGTCGACGGCATCCCGAAGGTGGAGGTCGACGGCAGGACCAGCTGGACGGTGATGTTCGCGCTCACGCGGGCGCTCCAGCACGAGTTGGGCATGACCACTCTGGCCGACAGTTTCGGACCGGCCACGCTGGCTGCCCTGCAGGCCCATTTCCCGGTGATCGACGGCAACACCCGCAACGGCAACATCTACCGGATCGTGCAGTCCGCCCTGTACTGCAAGGGGTACGACGGCGACCAGATCAACGGCGACTACACGGAACGCGTCTCGGCGTCCGTCAGCAGCCTCAAGCGGAACATGGGCGTCGACGCCGCCTACCCCGGGGACAGCCTGACCCCCAAGGTCTTCAAGGCCCTGCTGACCATGGACGCGTACGTGCTCGTCGAGGGCGGCACGGACGCCATCCGCTCCGTCGAGCAGTGGCTCAACAGCCGTTACGTCGGCCGCCGGGAATTCTTCGTGATCCCCTGCGACGGCAACTTCTCCAGGGACGTGCAGAAGGCGCTGATCTACGCCATCCAGTACGAGATCGGCATGAGCGACGACGTGGCCACGGGTTCGCTCGGCCCCGCCACGAAACAAGGGCTGCGCGACCACCCCGTGGCCCAGGGCTCCACCGGCGTCTGGGTCGCCCTGTTCAGCGCGGCGATGCTCTTCAACCGGCGGCCCGGAAGCTCCTTCACCACCACCTTCGACGCCGGACTCGCCTCCAGGGTGCGGGACTTCCAGAGTTTCGTACGGATCACCGTGAACGGCCAGGGCGACTTCCCCACCTGGGCCTCCCTGTTGGTGTCCACGGGCGACAACACCCGCGCCGGCACCGCCTGCGACACCGTCACCGAACTCACCGCCGCCCGCGCCACGGCCCTTTACTCGGCCGGCTACCGGTATGTCGGCCGCTACCTCTCCAACGTCCCGGGTTCCACCCTCAACAAGCAGCTCCAGCCCGGGGAGTTGACGGTCATCGCCGCGCACGGCCTCAACGTCTTCCCGATCTATCAGACCTACGGCGGCGAGGCGGCGTACTTCCGTCGTGCGCAGGGCATCGCCGACGCCCACGCCGCGATCGAGCGCGCCCGCCACTACGGCTTCAAGGCCGGCACCCGCATCTATTTCGCCGTCGACTTCGACGCCCTCGACTACGAGGTGACCGACAGCGTCCTGCCGCACTTCCGCGGCATCAAGGCCGTCATCGACGAGTACGCTCCCGAGTACCGCATCGGCATCTACGCCCCGCGCAACGTGTGCAGCAGGGTCGGGGCGGAGGGGCTGACCTCGGCCAGCTTCCTGTCCGACATGTCGACGGGCTTCTCGGGAAACCTCGGTTACCCGCACCCCGCCGACTGGTCGTTCGACCAGATCGCCACGATCTCCGCGGGCAGCGGCTCCGGCGCGATCTCCATCGACAACGACATCGCGTCGGGCCGTGACGAGGGGCAGAGCAGCTTCCTGGAGGAGAACGACGACAGCCACCTGGACGGCCGGTTCGACACGTTCTTCCGGGACGTCCTGCTCGCCGACGTGCAGAACTACTTCGTCAACTCCATGGGGGTGCCCGAGCAGGGCGGCGAGGGCTCCCGGGCCTACAGCATCCGCACCACCACCCAGTCGTTCCAGATGGTGATGGACCTGGACTGGCTGATCACCTCGCTGTCCCGCACGTACGGCATGCGCAAGGCGCTGATCCAGTGCCCGCTGCTGTGGGAGCTCAGGGCCCTCAACCTCGCCGACAAGGTCGCGGACGACGCCGTGGAGGCCGGCGTCGTGGACGACAGCAGCACCGGCCTCGGCCAGATCCGGGCGCACACCGGCATCGACGCCCGCAACTACTGCGTGGACGCGGGCATCATCACCGGCCGCATCATGAGCGCCGACAACGCGGACGACCTCAGCACCATGTGGCACAGCCTCCATGACGACGACGTCTACAACATCAGCACCATGCCGGCCGTCCTCGTCCAGGGAGCGGGCCTCATCGGCGTCGCACGCCCCTCGGTGACCAGCAGCGACGCCGACAGCCAAGGGATCATGGGCCGGTACAACGGGACCGGCGAAGGGGCGCGGCAGTACGGAACCGCGATGATCGGCCTCTACGCCGTCTTCGAGAAGTACAACAGCCTCATGCGCGACTGACCGCGCCCCCACTCACGTACTTCCCCCTCTCTCCCCGGAGCCACGCCATGTCCCTACCCAGCCCTGCCCCGACCCGGCGCGTGCTGCTGCGCACGGCCACCGGACTCGCCGCCGCCGTGGCGGTACCCGGACTCGCAACCGCCGCCGTAGCGGCAACGGACGCACCGGGCCGCGCAGTTGGCCCGTCCTCCCGAGTCGATCCGCGCACGGGCGACACCAGCGCGAACGGCTGGCCCATGGAGAAGGGCGCCGACATCGGGGGCGCCGTATGGACCAGGGCCGTACCGGGCACCGGCGCCACCGTCGCGCTGCGGCTCGGCGCGGCCTCCGCCGTGCTCGTCCATGTGATCAGCCGCTACCACTACGAGATCGAGGCGCTCGAACCGGACGACGTCCAGGGCTTCCGGGCACCGCGGGGCCTGACGGGTTTCCGGACCAACTACGCCTCCGGCACCGCCGTCGCCCTCCGCCCGGGCGCCCATCCGCCGGGCGCGACCGGCACCCTCTTCCCCGCGCAACGCGCCGCGATCGCCGACATCGTCGCCGACTGCGCGGGCGTCGTGCGGTGGGGCGGCACCTTCAGCACCCCCTATGAGGCCCACTTCCAGATCGACGTCCCGCCGTCCGACGACCGCCTCGCGCGGCTCGCCGACCGGATAGGACGCCGCGATCTCGCGCTCGGGCAGGGCCCGGGAACGTTCGCCCTGCGCGGCTGAGAGGTCACCCCGCACCACCGGCCACCGAACCGAACAGGCTCACGACCACCACCACGAGGAGACAACAGTGAGAAACACCGCGACATCACTGGCCGCGACGTTCGCCGTCATGGCGGCGGCCGTCGTCACGGCCCTCGGCGTCACCGCCGCGCCGGCCTCCGCCGCGCCTTCCAGCGCGCAGTACGACACGGCCTGCAACGTCACCTACTCCTACATCTCGGGCGGTTCCCACCACGGCGCCGGCGAGGTGAACTACTGCAGTCTGTGGGGCGGCAGCATCGGGGTGCGCTCCGCACCCGGGTCCAGCTCCCTCGTGGGCACCGTCAACAGCGCCAACATCAACTGGTTCCGCGGGGACACCCTGAGTTCCAACTTCTGTTCCGGCGGCTACTGCAACGACGCCTGGGCCTTCACCGAGGCGGACAACGGCAACTGGGGCTGGGTACCGGAGGTGTACTTCTCCAGCTCCAACACCAGCTGGGACCCGAACCTCCGCGCCTGCGCCAGCCAGGCAGGCCTCTGCGCACCGTTCTAGGACCCGGCTGACGGAACCACCGGCCACCGGGAACCATGAGCCGTTCATGGCCGCGGCGCGCGTGCGTCGCGGCCACGAATGGCGTCGCCCGCGCTCAACTCCCGCGGTGCGACGGGCCGTGGACCACAGGCATGGCTACACCTCGATGTGCCAGCCCATGATGATCGTCCGGTCGCGGGGCAGGCCGAAGTGTTCGGCGGCGTCGGCCGTGATGTGGGACGTGGCGATGAACAGCCGTTTGCGCCAGGGGGCCATCGTCGGGGCCGGGCCGCGCCGGAGGTCGATCGTCGACAGGAAGTAGGACGCCTGGTCGAGCAGCAACGGCCCCTCGGTGTCGGCCGGGTCGAGCATCGCCAGCGTGGCCGGCACGTCCGGTGTCTCCATGTAGCCGAACCGGGCGGTGACGTGGACGATCCCGTCGTCGGCGTAGCCGAGGCCGTCGACGACGATCCGCCGGTCGGCCGGGACGCGGGGCACGGGTTCGGTCTCGATGGAGAGGATGACGACCTGCTCGTGCCGTACGTGGTTGTGTTCCACGTTGGCGCGCATGGCCAGGGGCGCCGTCCGCTTGCCCCGGTTGAGGAACACCGCCGTACCGGGGACCTGGAGCACCGGCCGTTCCCCGCTGCGGAGTTGGTCGACGAACTCACGCAACGAGCCCTCGTGTTCCGCGCGTTCCGCGGTGACGACCTCGCGGCCACGCTGCCAGGTCGTCATGACGGTGAACGCGGTGATGCCGATCAGCAGCGGCAGCCACGCGCCGTGCACGAACTTGGTCAGGTTGGCCGCCACGAACAGCAGGTCCACGGAGAGCAGCAGGGTCGCGCCGGTCGCGATGAGCCAGAGAGGCGTGGCCCACTTCGCGCGGGCGACGTAGAAGAACAACAAGGTCGTGATGGTGATGGTGCCGGTGACCGCCATGCCGAACGCGAAGGCCAGGGCGGCGGAACTGCGGAACGCGAAGACGAGGGTGAGGACCGAGACCATGAGCAGCCAGTTGATCCAGGGGACGTAGATCTGGCCGATGGTGGATTCGGAGGTGTGCGCGATCCGCAGCCTCGGGAGGTAACCGAGTTGGGCCGCCTGGGAGGCGACCGAGTACGCGCCGGTGATCACGGCCTGGGAGGCGATCACCGTGGCCGCCGTGGCGAGCAGGACCATCGGCCAGCGTCCCCAGTGCGGCACGAGCAGGAAGAACGGGCTGCTGATGTTGGCCGGGTCGTCGAGGATCAGCGCGCCCTGGCCGAGGTAGCTCAGGATGCAGGCGGGGAAGACGAGGAACATCCAGGCGCGGGTGATGGCCCGGCGGCCGAAGTGCCCCATGTCCGCGTAGAGGGCCTCCGCGCCGGTGACCGCGAGCACGACCGCGGCGAGCGCGAAGAAGGCGGTGCCGAAGTGGCCGAAGAGGAAGCCCAGGGCGTAACTCGGCCACAGGGCACGGAGGATGGCCGGGTGATCGACGATGGCCACGACGCCGCACGCGCCGATGGCCACGAACCAGAGGATCATGACCGGCCCGAACACCCGCCCCACCGCCGCGGTCCCCCGCCGCTGCACCAGGAACAGCATCACGATGATCACCGCGGTGATGGGCACGACCGCGTCGTCCAGCGACGGTTCGACGACCTTGAGTCCCTCGACCGCGGACAGCACCGAGATCGCCGGGGTGATCATGCTGTCTCCGAAGAACAGCGACGCGCCGAAGATGCCAAGTCCGGTCAGCACTACGGCGGCTCGCCGCCCCCGCTGCGAACTCCACTGCCGCACCAGCGTGATGAGCGCCATGATGCCGCCCTCACCCTCGTTGTCGGCGCGCATCGCCAGCAGCACATAGGTGACCGTGACGATGACCATCACCGACCAGAAGACCAGCGACACCACCCCGTAGACGTTCTGCGTGCTGACCGGGACCGGGTGCGGGTCGCTCGGGCTGAACACGGTCTGGAGGGTGTAGATCGGGCTGGTCCCGATGTCACCGAAGACCACCCCGAGCGCCCCGATCACCACCGCGAGGCGCACGGTCTCCCGCGCACTCGCCCGGCGAGCCTCCGGCGGCCCCGCCGCGGACCCCTCGTCCGCTACGGCCCCGTGCCCACGCTCGGCCATGGTGATCCTCCCTCTGGCGGACCGCGATGCCGCAGGCCCGGTGCATCGGGGCGGACACTACCCATGCGCCGGCGCAATCGCCCGCAGGCGCCCACCACTTCACCTCGGACCGTGTCGCGTCACGGACGAGGAAGTGCTGTGCGCCGGTGCTCGCGCACGCTCGACGGTCAGGACGGCTGGACCTGGTCGAAGACGGCGAGGGCTTCGGCGGGGTCCGGGCTCACGAGGCGTTCCAGACCGGCTGTCGTGATCTTCGCCCACCTGCCGGCCCGTGCCCACATCCCCACTTCGAAGGCGCGGACGGCCTCGTCCAGATCTTCGGGGCCCGCGGCGATGGACTCGGCGAGTTCGGCGCCTTCCAGCATCGCGAGGTTCGCGCCCGCGCCCAAGGGGGGCATCAGGTGGGCGGCGTCGCCGAGCAGCGTGACCCCGGGGACGTGGGTCCAGGTGTGGGACACGGGCAGGACATGGAAGGGGCGGTGGACGAACGCGGTGCCGTGGCGCAGAAGGTCGAGGACGGGAGCGGCCCAGCCGTCGAACAGAGCCAGCAGGCGCGATCGCACGGCCTCGGCGTCGGCCAGGTCCAGGTCCGTGTGCCAGTCCAGCGGCGCGCGGAATTTCGTGTACACCTTCACATGGCCGCCGCTGTTGCGCTGGGCGACGAGGCTTCGGTTCACGCCGTACACAGCCACGGAACCGTCGCCGATCAACCGGGCGAGGTCGGGGTGGCGGGTGTCGACGTCGTCGAGGGAGGTCTCGATCGAGGTGACGCCGGTGTAGTGCGGCGTCGCCGACGAGACGGCCGGGCGGACCCGGGACCAGGCGCCGTCCGCGCCGACCACGAGGTCGTACGTCTCCTGTCGTCCGTCCGCGAAATGGACCTGTAAGCCGTCCCGGGCCCCCGGCACCACCCGCGTCACGCTCCGACCCCACTGGACGTCGAGCGGCCCGAGCAGCAGGTCACGGAGTTGCCCGCGGTCGATCTCGGGATTGGCCCGGTCGTCCGGACCGGGTCGCCAGTCGCGCAGCACGGTCCCGTCCGTGTCCAGGATGCGCATGGCCTGCCCCTCGGGACGGGACAGCGCTCCGAACTCCGTCAGCAGCCCCGCCTTGTCGAGCGCGAGCTGACCCAGGCCTTCGTGCAGGTCCAGCGTGCCGCCAGGAGGGCGGGCGTCGGGGCCGGGATCGCCTTCGAGGACGGCGACAGGGTGGCCATGGCGGTACAGGACACGGGCGAAGGTGAGGCCGGCGGGGCCACCCCCGACGACAGTGATGCGATGTCTCATGTCGATACACTGTATTGACTCGATACGGCGCATCGCAACAGTACGATGTGGTCATGACTGTGTGGGACAGGCCGGAGCCGCCGACTCGCCCCGTGCCGCTGGACCGGGAGCGGATCGTCGCCGCCGCGATCTCGCTGGCCGACGAGGGCGGGCTGGACGCGGTGTCGTTGCGCAAGGTCGCCGCCCGGCTGGAAGCCGGCCCGATGCGGCTGTACGGCTACATCGCCACCAAGGAGGAGCTGTTCGACCTCATGGTCGACGAGGTCCAGGGCGAGATCCTCCCCGAGGAGCAGCCCGGTGACTGGCGGGAGGCGCTGCGCGTCCTCGCGCACCGCACCAGGCGGACCGCGCTCCGTCACGCATGGCTGGCCGACCTGCTCGGCGGCCGTCCGACCCTGGGCCCGAACGGCCTCGCCGTGACCGAGGCGACGCTGGCCGCCCTCGACGGCCTCGCCGACACCGACACCGTCATGCGTGCCGTGGAGACCGTCAGCGCCTACTCCACCGGCGCGATCAGGCGCGAGATCGCGAACCTGCGGGCCGAGCACGCCACCGGCCTGTCCAAGCGCGACTGGCAGCGCGCCCACGGCCCGCATGTGACGAGCATGCTGGCCACGGGCCGCTTCCCGGCGCTGGCCAAAGCGGTGCACGACGGCACGGACGTGGACGCCGAGACATCCTTCACCACCGGCCTGGACTGGGTCCTCGACGCCGTCGCCGCCAAACTCACCCGGCCACCGGTCTGACGCCCAGTACTTGCCGAGGGTGAGCGACGTCGCGGACGGCTCCGACGATGCCGCGCAGCGGTGTCAGATCGTCGAGCGGCGCCTCGGGGTCGAGGTGGGTGAGCGGGACGGCGTGTGCGCGAAGCCAGTCGGTGAACGGGCGGCCGGGGACGAACGGGTCAAGCGGACGGCTCGATTCTCAGCGCGGCGAGGGGCCGGGTGTTACGGCTTCCGGGTCGTCGACCATGCCGGACATGACCGTGCGGAGATGTTCAGTGAGGTGCGGCTGAGACGATGGCCGCTCCGTGACCGATGCGGGGGCTTTCCAAGGCCGACGGGGCGTCAGACGTCACCCTCGGGGGCGCCGAACCAGCGGGTGAGCGCGTCGCGCAGCGCCGGTACGGAGTCGTCGGGGGACTCGTCGACGGCCGCGGCCCAGGCGATGTGCGCGTCGGGCCGGATCAGGATGGCGTCGGCGGGGCGGTCGTCGGTCTTGGCGGTGTGGACGTCGACGCGGGAACGCCAACTTCCGGCCGCCCGGCGGAGATCCTCGCGGTCGGCGAGGTCCAGGAGGAGGGGGCGTGCGGTGTGCAGGAGGTCTCCGACGCCGATCGTTCCCCGGTCGCTGTGCAGGGTGAGGTCGGGGACGAACGCTCCGGCCAGCGGGTGGTGGCCGGGAGGTCCGGGCATCGGGTAGCGGATGTCGGTGCCCGCGAGGAACGCCCCCAGGCGACGCTGCGGCTGCTCGTCGGCGAGCAGCTCCTGGAAGACCTCGCGGAGTGCCTCGGCGGCCGGGTCGGTGCCGCGCCGCAGCGCCACCTGGGCCTGGGTGTGCAGCATGGTGCGCGCGCCGGCGGGGTGCCGTTCGTCGTGGTAGGTGTCCAGCAGACCGTCGGGGGCCCGGCCGTGGATGTCGGCGGCCAGCTTCCAGGCCAGGTTGACCGCGTCGAGCATGCCGGCGTTGATCGCCACGCCGGTCGCCGGGAACAGGTGCGCCGCGTCACCGGCGAGCAGGATCCGCCCTTTTCGGTACTGCTCGGCCTGCCGGGCCTTGAAGGTGAACCGCGACAGCCGGATCACCTCGCGCACGGGAAGATCCGTGCCCAGGACCCGACGGAGGCTGTCCTGGAACTCGGTCAGGGACATCGGGATGTCGTCGTCGTACTCGTCGGTCTCGTCCTCGGTGGTGAAGAGGGAGACCACGGGTGAGTCGGGCGATGCGCCAACGCCCAGGAGACCGCGGTCCGTTCGCGTGAAGCCGCCGGGGACCGTGCCGTGTCCGGCGACGTCGAGATCCCCGTTGCCGAGGACGGTCACCGTGTCGGGAAAGGCGACCTGGGCCAGCCGGTTGACCTCCGGACAGGTGGTGCCGGGGAAGGCGATTCCCGCTCCGACGCGGATCCGGCTGCGGGCGCCGTCGCAGCCCGCCAGGTACCGGGCGGTCACCCGGTACGGCCCGTCCGGACCGAGCACCTCCGCGGTCACCGCCGCCGGGTCCTGGCCGACCTCGGACACCTGGTGTCCGCGGCGGATCTCGACACCGAGTTCACCGGCACGTTCGGCGAGCACGTCTTCGAGCCGCTGTTGCGGAAGGGGCAGGGCGTGCAGCGGAGGATCGGCGAGCCGGGTCAGATCGAGATGGATGCCGCCGAACGGGAACCGGGGCGCCGGGACGGGACCGGTGCAGGCAGCTTCGCATCGCTCCAACAGGCCTCGGTGGCGCAGCAGTTCCAGGATCCGTCCGCCGAGGCCACCGGCCCTCGCGGTGTCCCGGCGGTGCGACTGGCGCTCCAGCACCAGCGGGCGTACCCCGGCCAGGCGCAGTTCGCACGCCAGCATCAGCCCGGTCGGCCCGGCTCCCACGACGATCACGTCGGCATCCATGCAACCTCCCCCTACGGCACGGCACGCGCCAAATGCCGCGCCGCCAAGGAGAGTTCACGAACTGATATTCCGTCAAGAACCGCCTCCGCCTCGACGTCAGCCCGATCGACGCCAGCACGGAGAACGAGGTGACCAGGCTGCTCGGACTCGGCGCCACCAACGCTGATGTGGGCCAGGGTTCGGACCGGGACCGGGCGGTCATGGCCGATCCCGAGGACAACGAATGCGGCGTGCCGCTGGTTTGCCAACAGAACGGGCTGTCCGCCAAGGACGAATTCCCCGTAGGGGACGCCGAGTTCAGGCTCGGCTCAGGCTACGGCCCGCTGTGGATCAGGGACGCCCACAGGTGTGGTCGGCCGGAGTGTTCGCTGCGCAGCTGTCGGAGGACGCGGTGGAGCGCGATCGCCGCGTCGTCGGCGGACGCTGTGTCCGACATCAGTCGGTAGAAGTGGTCGGCCGCGGCGGCCGCCACGTGGTCGGCCAGTGGCCAGAGGCTCGCTACGACGTGCCGGAAGCCGGCCAGTTGGAAGGCGGAGGCGAGGTGGATGGACTCGTCCGCGTGCCGTCGGCCGACATGGCCGGTGGAGCACGCGGACAGGTAGGCCAGTTCGGCCTCGTGGAGGTCGAGGCGGCCGATCTCCGCGATGGACAGCACACCGTCGTGGAGGTGGAGCCCGCCCTCGGACGGCGCGTCGGGGTCGGTGCCCGCGTGGCAGGCGAAGTGGGCCCAACTCGCCCTGGGGAGCGCCCCGGTCACCCGGGGGGCCGTTGCCTGCTCGTTGGTGAGGAGCGGCATGTCGGGGTGGGCGGCGTGCAGGTTCGCCGCCTCGGCGGCGGTCGCCGGCAGGTCCGGCAGACCCGGAGTCCGGTCGAGGGCGACCGTGAGACGGCGCCGGGCCGTCGCGACGGGGCGTCCTCGCGCACGGGCCAGGGTGCGCATGGTGGGCGTGTACGACGAGATCACCCGGTCCAGCGCCCCGGCGGCACCGGGGTGTCCGGCCGCGTGCAACGGCAGCAGCGCGAGCGGCCCGGTCGGCATCCACCACACGCGGGGCAATGCTCCGTCGTCGAGACGGAGCCGGTCCTGGATCGCGTCGAGGACCGGCTCGACCGTCGTGTCCCACAGCCGGCCGAGCAGCTCCGTCAGCACCCGCTGGCAGCGCAGCTCGCCGGTGAACGAGCCGGCGTTGTGCGTCGCCTCCGTCAGCGCGGCGGCCCACAACTCGACGTCCGACAAGCGCAGTTCAGGCAGCGGCACCGGCAGCAGCGGCCCGTCGGCGGTGACGACGACGGCGTCGCACCGCTGCAGGCCTGCGTTGAGCAGCACGACCGCCTCATCGGCGCCGGTCGGCCGCAGCCGGGTCCACCTCTGCTGGAGCAGGAACCGGTCCAGGCCCGGCAGCCCGCGGATCTCCGCCAGTACGGCGTCGTGCTCGGCCCACAGGCGTTTACGGCGGTCGATGTGGTCGACGTCCTGGACGTCGGGCGTGGCCATGGCCGGTGGATCCGGCATGTTGAGGGCATCGCGGACCCGGCTCAACCGGGCGGCCAGCGCAGGGTGTTCGGCTTCGAGGTCGCCGAGGGGTGTCCGCAGCGCCAGCCGGGACGTCAGCAGGATCGACCGGCCCAGCTCGGCGGCCTGGACCGCGCCGCTCGGATCGTCGAGGGCGCAGTGCACGGCGATCGTCTCGCCGACCAGTCCGTGGTTCGCACCGAGGCGGTACTCGTGGTCCGCCGCCGAGGTCTCCCGTGCCGCGACCAACGGCAGTAGTTCCACCGCCGTGTCGAGCAGCAGCCGGGCGGTGTGCGGTTCGTCCAGTACGTAGGCGAGCCGGCCGACCGCCCAGCAGGCGCGGAGCCGTTCGAGCGGGGGCGATGTCGTGGCCGCGAGCGCCTCCTCGGCGAGCCGGATGATTCGCGGCCTGTCGACGGCGCTGCCGCTGTCCCACCTCCTGGTGTGACAGATCGCGAGGAGGTAGATGCGTGAGGCCCGCCGGGGATGGTCGACGGGGGTGGCCGTGATGGTCCGTTCCGCGGCGTCGACGGCGCGGTCGAGGTCGGACGGGTCGCCGGTCCGCTGGAACCGCAGCCGGTGGGTGTTGCCGAGGTTGAACAGATGCTGCGCGCGGACCGGATCGTCCGCGGGGACGGCGTCGGCCGCCTCCCGCGCCAGGTCGACCGCGCGGTCCAGGTCGGCCGGATCGCCCGAGCGTTCGTACCGCGCCTGATAGGACCGTCCGAGGTTGTACAGGCGCAGCAGTCGGTCCGGGTGGTCGGCGGGGGTGGCCGCGAGCGCCAGGAGCGTGCGGTCGAGAGCGTTGTCGAGATCGGCGCTGCCGGCGGTCCGGCTGGACCGCGACTGGTAGGCGGTTCCGAGGTTGGACAGGTGCATCGCCCTGTTCGGGTGGTCGTCGGGCGTGGCTGCCACGGCCTGTTGGTGATGCGCGACGGCACGGTCCAGGTCGTGAATGCTGCCGCTGTGCTCGAACCGTTGATGGAGGGCGGTGGCGAGGTTGGACAGGCGCATCGCACGGTCCGGGTGGTCGTCCGGCGTGGCGGCCACCGCGCGTCTGCCGGCGTCGATGCCCGCGTCCAGGTCGGACAGGTCTCCGGTGCGGGTGAGCCGGGACCAGAGGGCGACGCTGAGGTTGGACAGGTGGATCGCCAAGTTGGGGTGGTCGTCGGGCGTGGCGGCCACCGCCTCTTCGTGAAGCGCGATCGCCCGGTCCAGATCGGCCACGTCCCCCAGCCGCTCGAACCGCCCGCGCAGGGTAGCCGCCAGGTTGGACCGGGCCATCGCGCGGAAGGGGTGATCGGCCGGTGTGGCGGCGACGGCGCGTTCCAGGCTCTCTACGGCCCGGTGCACGTCCGCGAGGTCCCCCTTCCGGTCGGACCGCGCGTCGTACGCGGTGCCCAGGTTGGACAGACGGCGGGCCAGATCCGAATGGCCCTCGGGCGTCGCGGCCACAGCCTGTTCGTGGTGTACGACGGTCCGGTCCAGGTCGGTCACGTCCCCCCGCCGGTCGAACCGCGCCCGGTACACGATGCCGAGGTTGGACAGGATCGTCGCGAACTCGCGGTGCCCGCGGGGCGCCGCGGCGGCGGCACGGTCGAGGTGGCCGATGGCCCGGTCCAAGTCGGCCTCCTGCCCGAGCCGTTCGAACCGCGCGTGGTACGCCATGCCGAGGTTGGACACGTAGGTGGCGCCGTCGGGGGCCTTGCCGGGAGCGGCGGCCACCGCCTGTTCGTAGTGGCCGATCCCCCGGTCCAGGTCGGCCAGGTTCCCGGTCCGCTCGAAGCGGTCGGCGTAGGCGGCGGCGAGGTTGGACAGGGCGGTCGCCCGGTGCGGGTTGCCGGGGTTGGCGGTGGCCTGTTCCCCGAAGCCGATGGAACGCTCCAGATCCGCCGGACGGCCCGCCCGCCCGAACCGTGCCCAGTAGGAGGTGGCGAGGTTGGTCAGGGTCGTCCCCCGGTGCGGGGAGTCGACCGGGGTGACGGCCATCGCCTGCTCGCCACTGTCGATGGAACGGTCCAGATCCGCGAGCTGCCCTGTTCCCTCGAACCGCCGCAGGTAGCCCATGGCCAGGTTGGTCAGGATCGTCGGCCGGTGAGGGGAGTCGGCGGGAGTGACAGCCATCGCCCGCTCACCGTTGCCGATGGAACGGTCCAGATCCGAGACCTGCCGGGTCTGCTCGAACCGCAGCAAGTAGGCGTTGCCGAGGTTGGTCATGGTCGTCGCGCGATGCGGGGAATCAACGGGGGCGACAGCCATCAGCTGCTCACCACTGCCGATGGAACGGTCCAGGTCTGGGGTGTTCCCGGTCCGCGCGAACCGCAGCAAGTAGCCCGTGGCGAGATTGGTCAGGGTCGTCGTCGGGTGGGGAAAATCGGCGGAGGCGACAACGATCACCTGCTCGCCTCTGTAGAGGGAGCGGTCCAGATCCGAGAGCTGCCCCGTCCGTTCGAAGCGCAGCAGGTAACCCGAGGCGAGATCGGACAAGGCTGTCGTCCGGTGAGGCGAATCGGCGGGGGCGACAGCCATCACCCGCTCGCCGATGTCGATGGAACGGTCCAGATCCGAGAGCTGCCCTGTTCTCTGGAACCGCAGCAGGTATCCCGTGCCGAGGGTGGTCAGGTGGAACGCGATGTTCGGGTCGGCGCCGGGCACGCCAACCGTCCGTTCCCCGAACGCGACGACCCCGTCCAGGTCGTGCGGTTGCCCGATCCGCTGGAACCGCAGGAGATGGGTGGCGCTGAGGTTGCCCAGGATCAGTGCGGCGTTCGGGTCGCCGGGGTGGAGGGCGGCCACGGCCTCTCGCCCGATGCCGATCGACCGGTCGGCGTCGAACTCCTGCCCCGCCAGGGCGTACAGCGCCCGATGGGACTCGGCGAGGTTGTACAGGCGGGTGGCGCGGCGTGGATGGTGGAGCGGTGTGAGGGCGACGACGCCCTGGAACAACGAGACGCAGGTGCCCAGTTGTGCCGTGTCACCGGCCCTGGTGGCCCGGTTCAGCAGGTCGACCGCCTGCTGGTTCAGCAGCTCCGGATCGGGCTGGTGGAAGGAGGACATCGCCCATGAGACTATCGGCCGACTGGCGGAAGGAGGAGCCCCGGTGGACGCCGAACGATCGGCCCTGACCACGCTGTGCCAGGAGTTCGAGGCGCTGATCGGCGAGACCGGACTCCACTCCGCGGAACGTCAGGAACTGCTGCGACGGATCGTGGCCGAGGCACGGGCCCGGCGCCCGGTGCTCGCCCTGCTGGGCCAGTTGCTGAACACCGACCGTGAGACCACCCTGCGCACGCTCTCGACGGGGCTGCCGGGATCCGGGCCGGGCTTCGCCCGTCAGGAGACCTTCCGCTGCCCGGACGGCGCCTGCGACCGGACGGCGGTACCGCTCCCGGCGGGCGCGATCCCGCGCTGCGCCGTGCTGGGCCGGCCCCTGGAACGGCGGTAGCGCAAGTGGGCGGTTTCTTCGAGCAGTTGGCCAAGACGCTCGCCGACCGGTGGATCAGCCTGCTGGTGCTGCCCGGCGCGTTCTTCCTCGGCGCGGTGTGGCTGGCCGTCAACCTCGGCCATGCCGACGCGTGGAACGTCGCGTTGGCCGCCCGGCGGGTCGAGAACACCGCCGACACGGTCAGGGACCTGCCGAGCGGGGCACAGGCGCTGCTCGTCGTGGCCGTACTGGCGGCCTCTTCCGGTGTGGGCTTCGTCGTGCAGGCGCTGGCCGGAGTCACCCGGCGCGTCTGGCTTGGGCCGTGGCCCCGCCCGTTCGTCACGGTCGCGGCGGCACGGACGGCGCGTCGGCGTGCCCGGTGGCACCAACTCGTCGAGGAACGCCGGGCATTCGAAGCCGCGAGTCCGGGCACACCCACCCACCATCAGCAGGACCGGATCGACACCGCGGCCGACCGCGTCACCCGGCTGGCCATGGCCGAACCGGGCAGGCCGACCTGGATGGGCGACCGGATCCACGCCGTGGAGTCGATCGCCCACCACCGCTACGGACTCGACCTGACCTACGGCTGGTCCCGGCTCTGGCTGGTCCTCCCCGACGCCGCACGCACCGAACTCACCGCCGCGCACTCGGCGTTCGCCGCCGCGGTCGCCACCGGAACCTGGGCGCTGCCCTACCTCGTACTCACCGTGGTGTGGTGGCCCGCCGGCCTGATCGCCGCGGGCATCGGCCTGACCGGATGGGCCCGCGCCCGCTCCGCCGTAGCCGATCTCACCACGCTGACCGAGGCCACCCTCGACCTGCACGGCCGCACGCTGGCGGTCGCCCTGGGAGTCGGCGACCCCACGGAGGGAACCGGCCCCCTCACGATCGGTGAGGGCGAGCGCATCACCGACCTCGTACGCAAGGGCCGCTAGCGGAACTCCGTTGCTGTGTGCGCGGGTTGACGCCGGATGGGCGGCGCGTGTCGACCCGGCGATGACGGCCTGGCCGCCGGACGGCGACGAGCACCTGGGTCCGGCCATCACCTACCCGACCTCCGCCGGCCCACAGAGCCGGGACGGGCCCGGCACGGAGGATCACTCCGGAACCCAATTCGGTTGCCGCTCCCCGTACCCGTCCCTCACCATGGGCGGGCGACCGGGAGCCGCCCGGTGCTCCACGAGAGGAGGCGCGACCGTGAACACGACTGTCCTCGGCCTGCCCGCCGACCACCTCCCTCTCACCTCATGGAGCACCCCCAGCGATGTCTCGCAACGATGTCCCGCAGCACCCTCAGCAGTCTCAACTCCCCGCGTTTCCTGACGACTTCAGCACCGCCCCCTACCGCCACGTCCCGCCGCCGGGCAACGCGGTACCGGACGACATCGACGACCGGTTCGTCTTCGACTTCCGTCCCTACGACGAACTCGCCGACGGCCAGCGCTGGTCGACCTGGCTCCGCGTCGAACCTCTCAGCCGGGGCCCCGAGCCGCTCCCGGACTGGGTGGTGACCTCACAGGGCGCGATCGACACCGAGCTCGGCGTCCTCAAGACCGGCAAGGAGGCCGACGTCCACCTCGTCGAGCGGGCCGACCCGCGCGAACCCGCCCGCGGGGTCGTCATGGCGGCCAAGCGGTACCGCTCCCCCGAGCACCGGACCTTCCACCGCACCGCGTCCTACACCGAGGGCCGCTCGGTGAAGCGCTCACGCGACGAGCGTGCCCTGAAACGGAAGAGCACCTTCGGCCGGCAGGTCGCGGCCGGCGAGTGGGCGGTGTCCGAATGGGCCGCGCTGGTACGGCTCTGGAACCTCGGGCTGCCGGTCCCCTACCCGGTCCAGATCGACGGCACGGAGATCCTGATGGAGTGGATCAGCGTCGTCGACGAGGACGGCACCGTCCAGACCGCGCCCCGGCTCGCCCAGACCCGCCCCTCACCCGAACTGCTGGCGGCGTACTTCGAGCAACTCACCGACGCGCTCGCGGTGATGGTGCAGAACGGCCTCGTGCACGGCGACCTCTCGGCGTACAACATCCTGGCGGCGGGCGACCGGCTGGTCATCATCGACCTGCCACAGATCGTCGACCTGGTCGGCAACCTCAACGGGATGACCTACCTCCAGCGCGACTGCGCCAACATCTGCGGCTGGTTCCGCTCACGGGGTCTCGATGCCGACGAGCACGCCCTGTTCGCGGAACTGATGGCCCACGCCTTCTGAACCGGGCGGCCCCTGGCCCATCGGGCGACGTCCGCCATGTCGACGACGGCGCGTGGGCGCCGGCCGTCGGCACGGCGGTTCCGCCGGACGATGTAGCGGCGGGCGCGGCTTCAGGACGCACACCGTAGGCTCACCGCACCACCGCCACCCGAGGGAGCCCGCCCGTGACCGTCCGTGTGCGTCGTGTCTACGATCCGCCCGAGCCGGAGGACGGTGTGCGCGTCATGGTCGACCGGCTGTGGCCGCGTGGCCTGTCCAAGGACGCGGCCCGGGTCGACGAGTGGCCCAAGGGGATCACCCCGTCGACCGAGCTGCGCCGCTGGTACCACGCGGGCGAGGGCGACTTCGACGAGTTCAGCAGCCGCTACGAGGCCGAGCTCGCCGAGCCCGAGGCGGCTCAACTCCTGCACACCTTGCGGAACTTGGTCCGTATGGGACCGGTGACGCTGGTGACGGCGGTCAGGTCGCCGGAGCGGAGTCACGCCTCGGTGCTGGCCCGCCTCCTGGAGGGGTGAGGAGACGGGCCGCGGGGTCGACCGCCTACCGCTAGGCCGTCTGCTTCGCCGCCGCGCGTCCCGCCGCCCGGCCCGAGAAGAGGCAGCCGCCCAGGAACGTGCCTTCGAGCGCGTTGTATCCGTGGACGCCCCCGCCGCCGAAGCCGGCGACCTCACCCGCCGCGTACAACCCGCCGATCGGCTTGCCGTCGGCGGCCAGCGCGCGTGAGTCCAGGTCCGTCTGGATGCCGCCGAGCGTCTTGCGGGTCAGGACGTGCAGCTTGACGCCGATCAGCGGCCCGGCCGCCGGGTCCAGGATGCGGTGCGGGGTGGCCACGCGGCCCAGGCGGTCGCCGATGTAGCGGCGGGCGTTGCGGATGCCCTGGACCTGGGAGTCCTTGCTGTAGGGGTTGGCCATCTGGAGGTCGCGGGCCTCGATCTGGCGCCGTACCACGGCCGCGTCCAGGAGGGGCTTGTCGGTCAACTGGTTCATCTTCTCGACCAGTTGCTCCAGGTTCCCGGCGGTCACGAAGTCCGCGCCCTTGCGCAGGAAGGCGTCCACCGGCCCCGGGGCGCCCTTGCCGAGGAGCCGGTCGCGCAGGACCGCCTTCTTGTCCTTGGCGGTGATGTCGGGGTTCTGCTCGGAGCCCGACAGCGCGAACTCCTTCTCGATGATCTTCTGGGTGAGGATGAACCAGGAGTGGTCGTGCTCGGCCAAGTCCTCGGTGGTGCGCAGGTACTTGAGGGTGTTGAGGGTGTCGTAGCCCGGCAGGCACGGGTCGGGCAGACGGCGGCCGAGGGCGTCGAACCACAGGGAGGACGGGCCGGGCAGGATGCGGATGCCGTGGCCGGGCCAGACCGGGTCCCAGTTCTGCAGGCCCTCGGTGTAGTGCCACATGCGGTCGCGGTTGACCAGTCGTACGCCGGCCTCGGCGCTGATGTCGAGCATCCGGCCGTCGACGTAGGCCGGGACGCCGGTGACCATCTCGGCGGGTGGGGTGCCCAGGCGCTCGGGCCAGTACGCGCGGACGATGTCGTGGTTGGCGCCGATGCCGCCGGTGGTGACGACGACGGCCTGCGCGGTGAGTTCGAACGCGCCGATCGTCTCGCGGCTGGAGGTGACGCCCCGGGCCGCGTTGTCCTCGGCGAGGACCGTGCCGCGGACGCCGCGCGCCTCGCCCTCCTCGACCACCAGCTCGTCGACCTGGTGGCGGTAGTAGAAGGTGAGCAGTCCGTCGCGGGCGGCCTGCCTGGCGTAGTCGACGAAGGGTTCGACGACTCCGGTGCCGGTGCCCCAGGTGACGTGGAAGCGCGGGACGGAGTTGCCGTGGCCGTGGGCGCGCAGGTCACCGCGTTCCGCCCAGCCGACCGTGGGCAGCAGCTTGATGCCGTGCCCGTCGAGCCAGGTCCGCTTCTCGCCGGCCGCGAACTCGACGTAGGCGCGCGCCCAGCGCACCGCCCACGAGTCCTCGTCGTCGACGCGGTCGAAGCCGGCGCTGCCCTGCCAGTCGTTCCAGGCCAGGTCGAAGGAGTCCTTGATGCCGAGGCGGCGCTGTTCCGGGGAGTCGACGAGGAACAGTCCGCCGAAGGACCAGAAGGCCTGCCCGCCGAGGTTGTTGGCGTTCTCCTGGTCGACGAGCGCCACCCGGCGTCCCCGGCTGGTCAGTTCATGGGCCGCGACCAGACCGGCCAGCCCGGCTCCGACGACGATGACGTCCGCATCCATGGCGAGGTTGCCCTTCTCAAGTGGGGTCATTCACAAGTGGGTTGTCATTCAACGGTGTTGCTGCCGTCCGTCAGCAGCGCGGTGAGCAGTTGCTTGAGCCAGACACGGGCGTGCTCCACGTCCTTGTCGAGCAGCAGTTGAGTGGTAACTCCGTCGTACGCGGCGATCACCGCGTGGGCGGCGCTGTCCACATGGTTGAGCACAGTGGGCAGTTCGAACCGGCCGGCCGCCAGGGCGAGCCGATCGGCGATCACCGCGCGCAGTCGCGCCCGGTGGTCGAGCAGGCTCTGCGCGACGGCCGGGTCCCGGGCCGCGTGCACCAGGAAGTCCGTCTTGACCAGGAGCCAGTCCAGGTCGAGGAGGAGCACGTCGGTGACGCGGTCCACAGCGGCCGGTACGTCGAGGTCCGGTCCGTCGAGGGCGAAGGCCTCGGAGACCTGGTCCGCGATCAGCTCGGCCCGCTCCTGGTAGAGGGCGAAGAACAGCTCGTCCAGGCTGTCGAAGTTCGAGTAGAAGGCGCCTCTGCTGTAGCCGGCGGCTTCGCAGACCTCCTCGATGGACACCCGGCCGTATCCCTTGGCGGCGAACACCGCGAACGCGGCGGCCAGGAGGTTCGCCCGGGTGCGGACACGGCGCCTGGTCACACGCTTGGGCGTCACCTCAGTCACCATGCCCGGACCTCCATTCGATACGCGAATGTATCCGATACACCGATGTATCGAAAGAGCGGAGTTCAAATAGGAACAGATATTCGAATAAGAGGTACGCTGGTCCCATGACCGCGCACCACCTCCAGGGCTCCCTCTTCGACCAGACCGACCAGCTCCGCCTCGGCCCCCTCGACGGGACACGCCGTACGACACTGGGGCTCGGCGCCTGGATCGACGTGCTGCCCGGGTGGCTCGGCGGCGCCGACGCCCTGTTCGAGGAGCTGGCCACCGAGGTGCCGTGGCGCGCCGAGCGGCGCCAGATGTACGACCAGGCCGTCGCCGTACCGCGGCTGCTCGCCTACTACGGCGCGGCCGACACGCTCCCCCATCCGGTGCTGGCCGAGGCCCGGGACGCGCTCTCGACGTACTACGCACGGGAGTTGGGCGAACCCTTCACCACCTCCGGGCTCTGCTACTACCGCGACGGCCGGGACAGTGTCGCCTGGCACGGGGACCGGATCGGGCGGGGTGCCCGCGAGGACACGATGGTGGCGATCCTCTCCGTGGGCGCGCCCCGCGACCTGCTGCTACGACCCGTGCGCGGCGGCGAGTCGGTGCGGCGCCCGCTCGGGCACGGCGACCTGATCGTGATGGGCGGCTCCTGTCAGCGGACCTGGGAGCACTGCGTCCCCAAGACCACTCGCGCCGCGGGACCGCGCATCAGCGTGCAGTTCCGCCCGCACGGCGTGCACTGAGGCGGAGAGGCGGCCGCTTCGGATGCGCGCGGGGGCCGCCCCCGACGGACGGCGTCGGAGGCGGCTTCCCCCGCGCGAGCCGAGGTCGTCCGCGTCTGGTTGGCTGTCCCCGTACGGGGCACCACCTCACGAGGGACGATCATGCGGGCAGATGTACGCCAAGTCGCGGACGGCACCTATCTGGTGCACGGCAGCAACACCAACTGGGTGATCCTCACGGACGGCGACGCGGTCACCCTGGTGGACACCGGGTACCCCGGGGACCGCCCCCTGGTGCTCGACTCCCTTGAGCAGGTGGGGAGTTCACCGAAGGCCGTCACGGCGGTGCTGATCACCCACGCCCACAACGACCACCTCGGTTCGGCGGAGTACCTGCACAGCGCCTACGGCACGCCTGTCCTGCTGCACGAGGCCGAAGTACCGCACGCCCGCCGGGAGTTCCTGCAGCAGGTGACCGTCGGAGACGTGCTGAAGAACGTCTGGCGTCCGGGTGTCCTGCCCTGGATGGTGCACACGATCCGCGCCGGAGGCACCGAGCAGCATCCCGTCGCCTCGGCCGAGGCGTTCCCGGGCGCGGGCGGCCCGCTCGACCTGCCCGGTCGGCCCGTCCCCGTGCACACCCCCGGCCACACCAGCGGGCACTGCGTCTTCCATCTCCGGGACAGCGGGATCGTGATCTCCGGGGACGCCCTGGTGAGCGGCCACCCGACCTCCCGGATCAAGGGACCGCAGCTGCTGCCCGACATGTTCCATCACGAGCGCGAGCGTGCCGTGGCCTCGCTGGACATCCTCGAAGCGCTGGACGCCGAGACCCTGTTGCCCGGCCACGGCTCCGTACACACCGGTCCGGTCCGTGAGGCGGCGCGGCGCGCCCGCGAACACGCGATCTAAGGTCATCCCATGGCACTGCAGATCAACGCGACGAACCCGGAGCATCCGGTCCTCCTGCTGGAACTGCCCTGGGACGTCCCCCTGGAGGAGTGGCCGGACGAGTACCTGGTGCCACTGCCGCGCGGCATCTCCCGCCACGTCGTGCGCTACGCCCGCGCCGGCAGCGAGGTCATAGCCGTCAAGGAGCTGGCCGAACGGCCCGCGCTGCGCGAGTACGAGCTGCTGCGCGACCTGGACCGGCTCGGCATCCCCGCGGTCGACCCCCTCGCCGTGGTCACCGGGCGCGTCGACGCCGAGGGCGAGGCGCTGGAGCCGGTGCTGATCACCCGGCACCTGGGCGGCTCGATGCCGTACCGCTCGATGTTCGAGACCACGCTGCGGCCGGCCACCATGCACCGGCTGATGGACGCGCTCGCCGTGCTGCTGGTGCGGCTCCACCTGGCCGGGTTCGCGTGGGGCGACTGCTCGCTGTCGAACACGCTGTTCCGGCGGGACGCGGGCGCGTACGCCGCGTATCTGGTGGACGCGGAGACCGGCGATCTGCACCCGGCGCTGAGCAACGGCCAGCGGGACTACGACCTCGACCTCGCCCGCGTGAACATCAGCGGGGAGCTGCTCGACCTGGAGGCGTCCGGGGCGCTGCACCCGTCCGTCGACCCGATCGAGTTCGGCATGGAGATCTGCGCCCGCTACCAGAGCCTGTGGGAGGAGCTGACCCGCGTCTCGGTGTACCCGGCGGGCAAGTACCACTTCATCGAACGCCGGATCCGGCGCCTGAACGAACTCGGCTTCGACGTCGCCGAGATGCAGATCGAGCACTCCTCCAACGGCGACACGGTCACCTTCGTGCCGAAGGTCGTCGACGCCGGGCACCACCAGCGTCAACTGCTGCGCCTGACCGGCCTGGACGCCGAGGAGAACCAGGCGCGGCGGCTGCTCAACGACCTGGAGTCCTGGATGGCCACCCAGGACGACTACGCCCCGGGCGACCCGCTCGCCGCCCGGCCCGAGGTGCTCGCGCACCGGTGGGTGCGGGACGTGTTCCGGCCGACCGTGCGGGCCGTACCGCTGGAACTGCGCGGCTCGATGGACCCGGCCGAGATCTATCACGAGCTGCTCGAACACCGCTGGTACATGTCCGAGCACGCCCAGCACGACATCGGTCTGGACATCGCGGTCGAGGACTACCTCAAGAACATCCTGCCGAAGGTGCGCGAGACGCTGGCGCCGACCACCCCGGAGTGACCCGGGTCAGCCCTTCGCAGGCGGGGCCGTGGTGCCGCGGACTACTAGGCGCGGCGGAACCACGCGCTCTCCCTCCGCCATGGCCTCCCCGTCCAGGCGGGCGATGACGCGGCCGACGGCGAGTTCCGCGAGGCGCGGGATGTCCTGGGCCACGGTAGTAAGGTCGATGTGGGCGAGCCGGGACAGGCTGGTGTCGTCGAAGCCGACCACGGAGATCTCCCCGGGGACGGACACACCGGCCCGCAGGAACGTGTCGAGGACACCCGTGGCGCACCGGTCGTTGAAGGCGAGGACCGCGCTCGGCCGGGCGGTGCGGGCCTCGGCGAGCAGGGTGCGGGCCGCTCGTGCGCCGTCGTCCTCGGTGAGCCCGCCGGGCAACACGCGGACGTGGTCGTCGAGGCCGTGGCGGTGCATCGCGGTGCGGTAGCCGCGGCGGCGGTCCGCGGCGCCGGGCGCCCGGCCGCCGTCGATGTGGGCGACCGCGCGGTGGCCGAGCGCGACCAGGTGGTCCACGGCCTGGCGGGCGCCCTCGTCGTCGGCGGTGCGGACGACGTCCACGGCCGGTGGCGCGGGCCGCAGCCGCCGTGCCACCGAGACCACCGGAACCTGCGTCGCGAGGTGCGCCAGGCGGGCGGCCGGGACCTCGGGGCCGAGCAGGACGAGCGCCTCGCAGCGATCGGCGAGCAGCGCCTCCACGGCCTGCCGCTCACCGCGCGTGGGTGCTACCGCGCTCAGGGCCACCTGGTAGCCGGCGGGCTCGGCGGCGGCGTAGATGCCCTCCACCAGGTCGGTGTGGAAGGGGTGGCGGAGCCCGAACTGCACGCCGAGGAGGCGTGAGCGGTTGCTGCGCAGCACCCGGGCCCGGGTGTCGGGCCGGTAGCCGATCTCCTCGGCGGCCTTGAGCACCCGCTCACGGGTGGTCGCGCTCGCGCCGTAGGCCCCGCGCATCACGATGGAGACCAGCGCGACGGAGACGCCCGCCCGGGCCGCGACATGCGCCAGCGTGGGCCGCTTTCCGTCGGGGACCGCGGGGGTCGTCGGCACGGTGGTCCTTCCGGTCGAGGTGTCGTTGCGTTTCGGGATCGTAGCCGCTCCGAAAGGTGTGCGACGTCGCTGCTCCGAAGGTACTGCAACGTTCTAGAAACATGCCCGGCGAAGTCTTGACACCGGAATCCGGTAGTGGCGTACTACTGCCATCTAGAACGTTCTAGAAGAGGGCGAGCAGTCATGTACACGTTGGCGGTCTGTGCCGAGATGGTCTTCCGGGACCTCCCGATCCACGAGCGGGCGCGGCGCGTCCACGAGGCCGGTTTCCAGGTCGAGATCTGGGACTGGACCCGGCACGACCTGGACGCGCTCACGCGGACCCCGGCCGAGTTCTCGTCGATGACGGGTTACATCCGGGGCAGCCTCACCGACGAGGCGGGCGCCGCCGAACTCCTGCGCACCGCCGAGGAGTCGGTGAAGGCCGCCGATCAACTGGGCTGCCCCCGACTGAACCTGCACGGCACCGGCCTCGACTCCGAGGGCCTGCCGGTGGTTCCGGTGACCGGCGAACCCACGGGCGCGATGTGGATCGCCGCCCACCGCACCCTGACCCGCCTCGCCGAGCTGGGCGAGAGCGCCGGGGTCACCTTCACGCTGGAGAACCTGAACGCCGCGGTCGACCACCCGGGCGTACCGTTCGCCACGGCCGCCGACACCCTGGCCCTGGTCAAGGCGGTGGACCGGCCGGGCCTGCGCATGAACCTGGACCTCTACCACGCGCAGATCGGCGAGGGGAACCTCATCGAACTCGTCCGCAAGGCCCACCAGTCGGACCTGATCGGCGAGATCCAGGTGGCGGACGTACCCGGCCGCCAGGAGCCCGGCACCGGCGAGATCAACTACCCGGCGATCGCCCGCGCCCTCGCCGACATCGGCTACGACGGCACGGTCGCGATGGAGGCCTGGGCCTCGGAGAGCGAGAGCGAGCGCGCCCTGGACCGCTTCCGCACCGCCTTCACGGTCTGACCCGCCCCGGCTTCGGACAACACATTCACACGGCACCAGGGAGAACCCCATGACCACCCAACTGCCCCTCGCCATCGGCCTGGTGGGCGCGGGCCGCATGGGATCCTTCCATGCCGAGACCCTCGCCCGCCGGCTGCCCGGCGTCCGTCTCGCCGCCGTGGCCGACCCGGCCCCGGGCGCCGCGCGGCGCCTGGCCGACCGGCTGGACTGCCCCACGGCGTACACCGAGATCGGCGACCTGCTCGCGGATCCCGACGTCGACGCGGTGGTCATCGCGACCCCGGCGCGCACCCACGCCGATCTCGTCGAGGCAGCGGCCCGCGCGGGCAAGGCCGTCTACTGCGAGAAGCCGATGGCGACCACCCTCGCGGACGCCGATCGCGCCATCGCGGCCGCCGCCGAGGCGGGCGTACCACTCCAGATCGGCTTCAACCGGCGCTACGACACCGGGTTCCGGGCCGCGCACGACAAGGTGGCGGCGGGCGCGATCGGCACCCCGCAGCTGCTGCGCTCGCTCACCCGCGACCCGAAGCTGGCCGACCCGGCGCCGATCCCGCCGTGGACGATCTTCCTCGAAACCCTCATCCACGACTTCGACACCCTGCGCTTCCTCAACCCGGGGTCCGAGCCGGTCGAGGTCTTCGCCATGGCCGACGCCTTGGTCCGCCCCGACTTCAAGGACCGCGGCCTGCTCGACACGGCCGTCGTCACCATCCGCTTCGACAACGGCGCCCTCGCCACCGCCGAGGCCAACTTCCAGGCGGTGTACGGCTACGACGTACGCGGCGAGGTCTTCGGCTCGGCGGGCATGCTGACGATGGGCGACATCCGGCGCACCCATCTGACGTCCTACGGCGCGGAGGGCATGGCGGCCGAGACCGTCACCTACGACCAGGACCTGTTCCACGACGCGTACGCAGCCGAGCTCGCCGACTTCGCCGAGACGATCCGCACCGCCCGCACCCCTTCGGCCACCGGCGAGGACGCCCGCGCCGCGCTGCAGATCGCGCTGGCGGCCATCAGTTCGGTGGAGAAGGGCGTCCCTGTACCCATCGAGGACATCCAGGCCTGAACCGCCTCAGCCTCAAGAGGCCTCCGGCGACGGCACCACGGCCACCGGGCACTCCGCGTGGTGCAGCACCCCGTGCGCGACCGAGCCGATCCGCGCGCCCACCGCCGTACGGTGGGAGCGCCGCCCGACAACCATCAATTGGGCGCGCCCCGCGAGCGAAAGCAGCACCTGCCCCGCGCTGCCGATCTCCACGTGCTCGACCACGGGCACGTCGGGGAAGCGCTTGCGCCACGGCTCCAGTGCCTCGGCGAGGCCCTTCTTCTCGTACGGCTCCAGGCCACCGGCCTCGTCGAGCAGTCGCATGGATCCGGGGCTGTAGGCGAACACCGGCGGCAGGGTCCACGCCCGTACGGCACGGACCGCCGCTCCCCGCGCCGCAGCCGTCTCGAAGGCGAAGCCCAGCGCGGCGGCGCTGTCCTCGGGGTCCCCGTGCTGGCCCACGACGATCTCGCGCCCGGCGGCCTCCCTGGCGGCTTCGTCACCGGCGCGCACGAGCACGACGGGCCGTACGGAGTCGGCGATCACCTGCTGGCCGACGGAACCGAGCAGGAAGCCGACGACGGGCCCGTGGCCGCGTGAGCCGAGGACCAGGAGTTCGGCGTCGGCAGCGGCGGCGGTCAGCGCGTCGACGGGCTCGCCCTCCAGGACGTCGGTGGTGATGTCCAGCCCGGGGTGGCGTTCGGCGACCTCCCGAGTGGCCCCGGCCGCCGCGTCCCGCACCCAGCCGTCCTGGGTCTCCCGGTCCCCCGCGTCGATGGCGTGGTGCTCCTCGAACCGCCAGACCTGCACCACCCGCAGCGCCAGCCCCCGCCGTACGGCCTCCCGGCCCGCCCAGGCGAGTGCGGCGAGGCTCTCCGCCGATCCGTCGACGCCTGCGGTGATCGGTCGTGTCATGCGGTGGCCTCCCGGTGGTGCGGTCACGTGCGTCGGGCCCAGTCTTCACTACGGTGCCCGCATGACCTTGGAGTGGGAGCAGGTGGTGGTGGACGCGGCCGACCCCGTCGCGCTGGGACGCTGGTGGGCCGAAGCGCTCGGGTGGGTGGTGGTGGGCGAGGCGCCGGACGAGTTCGAGATCCGGCCGGAGCCGGAACGGCTGCCCGGGCTGCTCTTCGTGCCGGTGCCGGAGGGGAGGACGGTGAAGAACCGGCTGCATCTGGACTTCCGCCCGGACGACCAGGAGACCGAGGTGACCCGGCTGCTGGCGCTGGGCGCGCGGACCGCGGACGTCGGGCAGGGCGAGCAGTCGTGGGTGGTGCTGGCGGATCCGGAGGGAAATGAGTTCTGCGTGTTGCGCTCCCGGCGCCCCTGAGGCCCCCGTCTCGGGTGTAGCGGAGCGCGACACGGCGATCGACCATACGATGGTGGGGAGCCGGCGCGGTGACAACGGCGCCGCCGTGCCGTGAAGCCGACCACTCGGGGTGGGAGACGTATGGCACAGGCCGCCGAAGCCGCGCGGACCGTCATCATGACCGTTGACGACGATCCGGGAGTCTCCCGTGCCGTCGCCCGTGACCTGCGGCGGCGCTACGGCGAGTCGTACCGGATCGTGCGTGCGGAGTCCGGCGAGTCCGCGCTGGACGCGTTGCGCGAGCTGAAGCTGCGCGGGGATCTCGTGGCCGTGATCCTGGCGGACTACCGCATGCCGCAGATGAACGGCATCGAGTTCCTGGAGCAGGCTCTTGATGTCTATCCGGGCGCGCGCCGGGTGCTGCTGACCGCGTACGCGGACACGGACGCGGCGATCGACGCGATCAACGTCGTCGACCTCGACCACTATCTGCTCAAGCCCTGGGACCCGCCGGAGGAGAAGCTCTACCCGGTCCTGGACGACCTCCTGGAGGCCTGGCGGAACAGCGACTACCGGCCCGTGCCCGCCACGAAGGTCGTCGGACACCGCTGGTCGGCGCGCTCCTCGGACGTGCGGGAGTTCCTGGCCCGCAACCAGGTGCCGTACCGCTGGTACTCGGCCGACACCCCGGAGGGCCTGCGGCTCCTGTCGGCCGCCGGGCAGGACGGGCAGCGGCTGCCGCTCGTCATCACCGCCGAGGGAAAGGTGCTGGTCGAGCCGGAGGCGACCGAACTGGCCGCCGAGGTCGGGCTCGCGACCACACCGACGGCGGACTTCTACGACCTCGTCGTCATCGGCGGCGGCCCTGCCGGGCTCGGCGCGGCCGTGTACGGGGCTTCGGAGGGGCTGCGGACGGTTCTCGTCGAGCGGTCGGCGACCGGCGGGCAGGCCGGGCAGAGTTCGCGCATCGAGAACTACCTCGGGTTCCCCGACGGGGTGTCCGGGGCCCAACTCACCGACAGGGCACGGCGGCAGGCCGGGAAGTTCGGCGCCGAGATCCTGACCGCCCGCGAGGTCACGGGACTTGAGGTCAGCGGCTCCGCACGCGTCGTACGGTTCGCGGACGGCTCGGCGGTCGCCGCGCACAGCGTGATCCTCGCAACCGGAGTGTCGTACCGGCAGTTGGAAGCGCCCGGCATGCCCGATCTGACGGGCTGCGGGGTCTACTACGGCTCGGCGCTGACCGAGGCGACCTCCTGCCAGGGGCACGACGTGTACATCGTCGGCGGCGCCAACTCGGCGGGCCAGGCGGCGATGTACCTGGCCCGGGGCGCCAAGTCCGTGACGCTGCTGGTGCGCGGGCCCTCGCTGGCCGCGTCGATGTCGTACTACCTGATCCAGCAGATCAACGAGGCGGAGAACATCTCCGTGCGCACCGGCACGGTGGTCGACGCCGCGCACGGTTCCGACCATCTGGAGCAGCTCACCCTGCGCGACACGGAGAGCGGAACGACCGAACTCGTAGACGCGCAGTGGATGTTCGTGTTCATCGGCGCGGCTCCGCTGACCGACTGGCTGGACGGGTCGGTGCTGCGGGACGAGCGCGGGTTCATCCTGTCCGGGCCGGACCTCAGCGCGGACGGGAAGCCGCCCGCGAGCTGGGAGTTGGACCGGGCGCCGTACCACCTGGAGACCAATATTCCCGGCGTGTTCGTGGCGGGCGACGCGCGCGCCGAGTCCGCGAAACGCGTCGCGTCCGCCGTCGGAGAGGGAGCCATGGCCGTGATGCTCGTCCACCGCTACCTGGAGCAGTCATGAGCGGGCAGGTGCTGCCGTGCAGCCCGCAGGAGATCGGCACGCTGTTCCTGTTCGAGAAGCTGACACCGGAGCAGCTCGGCCGATTGTGCTGCGACGGGCAGGTGGAGCAGTTCGAGGCCGGGCCCGTCTACACCGAGGGCGACCCCGCGACCTGCTTCTACGTCATGATCGAGGGCACCGTCGTGCTGTCGCGGCGGGTCGGCGGCGACGACGTGGAGGTCAGCCGGACCTCCCAACGCGGCGTGTACACGGGCGCGATGCAGGCCTACATCGGGGACCGGGTGCAGCAGGTGTACCTCAACTCGATGCGGGTGACGGAGCAGACGCGGTTCTTCGTGCTGCCCGCCGAGACGTTCGCGGCCATCATGAGCGAGTGGTTCCCGATGGCGGTGCACCTGCTGGAGGGCCTCTTCTTCGGTTCGAAGAGCACCCAGTTGGCGATCAGCCAGCGTGAACGGCTGCTGGCGCTGGGCTCGTTGTCGGCCGGCCTGACGCATGAGCTGAACAACCCGGCCGCCGCCGCCGTCCGCGCCACCTCGGCGCTGCGCGAGCGGGTGGCGAAGATGCGGCACAAGCTGCGGCTCATCTCCGCGGGCCGGTATCCGCGCGAGGCGCTCGCCAACCTGATCGACATCCAGGAGCGCACGGCCGAACGCGTCGCCAAGGCGCCCTCGTTGAGCCCTCTGGAGGCCTCGGACCGCGAGGACGCCCTCACCGACTGGCTCGACGACCACGACATCACGGAGTCGTGGCAGATCGCGCCGACGTTCGTGCAGGCCGGTCTCGACATCGAGTGGCTGGACCAGGTCGCGGCGGCCGTGGACGCGGAGATCCTGCCGAGCGCGATCGGCTGGCTCAACTACACCGTCGAGACAGAGCTGTTGATGACGGAGATCGAGGA
Source organism: Streptomyces sp. NBC_01261 (assembly GCF_036226385.1). NCBI lineage: Bacteria > Bacillati > Actinomycetota > Actinomycetes > Kitasatosporales > Streptomycetaceae > Streptomyces > Streptomyces sp. NBC_01261. The sequence goes on along the minus strand of NZ_CP108463.1, from coordinate 10,376,043 downwards.
CTCCACAACCCGGGTCTCGAACCTGGTGGGCGCCGCCAAGCAGTACTCACAGCTGGACCGCGCTCCCTATCAGGTGGTTGACGTCCATGAACTCCTCGACAGCACCCTGCTGATGCTCGCGGGCAAGTTCGGCGATCGCGTCAAGGTCGTCAAGGAGTACGACCGCACGCTCCCCAAGATCCCCGCGTATCCGGCCGAGTTGAACCAGGTGTGGACGAACCTGATCGACAACGCGGTCTCCGCGATGGAGAGTTCGGACGGGACCGGCACGCTGACGGTGCGGACGGCCCTGGAGCACGACCAGTTGATGGTGGAGTTCCGGGACACCGGCCCCGGTGTGCCGCAGGAGATCCGTGGCCGTATCTTCGATCCGTTCTTCACCACCAAGCCGGTCGGCGAGGGTACGGGGCTCGGTCTGGACATCTCCTGGCGGATCGTCGTCAACAAGCACCACGGCACCCTCCAGGTGGAGTCGGTGCCGGGCGACACCCGCTTCCAGGTCCTGCTGCCACTCACCGCCGTCGACAACGAGACGCCCGAGGAGTCCGCATGAGCGACATCGCAGGAATCGAGCCGAACGTCCCGCCCAGCGGGGCGGGTTGTGTGGAGTGCGACGCGGCCGACGGCTGGTGGTTCCACCTCCGGCGGTGCGCGCAGTGCGGTCACGTCGGCTGTTGCGACGACTCCCCCGCCAAGCACGCCACGGCCCACCACCAGTCCACGGGACACCCGTTCATCCAGAGCTACGAGCCCGGCGAGGACTGGTTCTGGAACTTCACCACCTCCGAGCTGTACGACTCCGGTCCCGAACTCACCGCCCCGGTGAGCCACCCGAAGGACCAGCCGGTGCCGGGTCCCGCGGGACGCGTTCCGGCGAACTGGGCCGAGACCCTGCGCTGAACCCGGGCCCGCCGGGCGGGGACCTTCTCCCGCCCGGTGGCCAGGTGCGTTGTCAGTGGCGCGTGCCAGGATGGGGGCGTGACGTCATCCGTGGCAGCAGCGCCGCTCATCGGCCGGGACGAGGAACTCGCCCGCCTCGCCGGTGTGCTGGAGCGCGCCCGCGCGGGTACGGCCGGGGCGGTGCTGATCGCCGGGGACGCGGGCGTCGGCAAGACCCGGGTCCTGGACGAGATCGCCGGGCGGGCCGCGACTGCCGGGATGACGGTCCTCACCGGGCACTGCGTCGACCTCGGTGACGTCGGTCTGCCGTATCTCCCCTTCACCGAGATCCTCGGGGTCCTCGCGGACGACGAACGCTTCGCCGCCGCGCTGGCCGCGCATCCGGCGGTCGACCGCCTCCTGGGCGCCGGTTCGGACGCGGCGCGGGACGCGGGCGGCCGGCTGCGGCTCTTCGAGGGCATCGCCGGACTCCTCGCCGACCTCTCCGACATCGCTCCCCTGCTCCTGGTCCTGGAGGACCTGCACTGGGCCGACCAGTCCTCCCGCGACCTGCTCCGCTTCCTGCTCAGCCGCGGCATCCTCCAGCGCCCGGCGGGCGGCGCGCCCACCCACCGCCTCGCGGTGTTCGCGTCGTACCGCGCGGACGACCTCCACCGCCGCCATCCCCTACGGCCCCTGCTGGCCGAGCTGGTGCGGCTGCCCGCCGTGGAGCGCCTGGAGCTGCGGCCCATGGGGGACGCGGAGGTCGCCCGGCTGGTGCGCGCGCTGCGCACGGGGCCGGTACCGGACGGCACGGTCCGCCGGATCGTCCAGCGCGCCGAGGGAAACGCCTTCTACGCCGAGGAGTTGCTCGCGGCGAGCGACATGGAGGCGGGCGGGGTGCCGAGCGGTCTGGCCGACGTCCTGCTGATCCGTTTCGAGCAACTCTCCGACACCGCCCAGCAGGTGTTGCGCATCGCCGCCGTCGCCGGGCGCCGCGTCGAGTACGACCTGCTGCGGGACGCGGTCCAACTCCCGGAGGACGAGCTGGAGTCGGCGCTCCGCGAGGCCGTCGAGCGACAGCTCCTGGTCCCCGGGCACGCCGACACGTACTCCTTCCGGCACGCCCTGGCCCGCGAGGCGGTGTACGCCGACCTTCTCCCCGGAGAGCGCTCCCGGCAGCACGGCGCGTTCGCCCGCCTCCTCGCCTCACGCGGTCACGGGGCCGAGAGCGCGGCGGAGCGCGCCCACCACTATCGCGAGAGCCACGACCTGGCCGAGGCCCTGGCCGCCTCCCTGGAGGCCGCCGACCACGCCCAGCGCGTCGGCGCACCCGCCGAGGAGCTGCGGCATCTCGAAACCGTCCTCGATCTGTGGTCGTCGGTCGACCCCGCGGCGCGGCCCTCGGGCGAGGGCATCGGCAGTGTGACCCTCACCCTGCGTGCGTCGGCGGCGGCCGCCCACGCCGGGGACGCGCACCGCGCGGTCTCCCTCACCCGGTCCGCGCTCGCCGGGATCGGCCAGGACACGGACTCCGAGCTGGCCGCCCGGGTCCGCTACACGCTGGCCGGCAATCTCATGGGCGTCGACAGTCTCACGGCCGCGTTCGCGTACAGCAGCGAGGCTCTGGCGATGATCCCCGCCGAACCGCCCTCCCGGACCTGGGTGTGGGCCGCGGCCACGCATGTGCTGGCGGCCCGTCAGGTCGGCGAGAACGAGATCGCGCTGCGGATCGCCCGCCAGGCCCTGCGCACCGCCGAGGATCTCCAACTGACCGACGCCCGGGCCGACTTGCTGATCTCGCTGGCCACGCTCGAAAAGGGCGGCCGGCGCACCCGGGAGGGCCGGGAGCGGCTCGCGCAGGCACGCGAACTGGCCCGGCAGGCCGGGAACTCCCCCGTGGAGATGCGCGCCCTGTTCCATCTCGCGATCGGCAGTTTCGAGTCCGGTGACCTGGAGGAGTCGCTGCCCTGGCTCGCCGAGGGGCTGGACCGGGCCCGTCGCGCCGGACTGCTCTCGTCGCCGTATCCGCTGGAGATGCGCTATCTCCAGCTCCTGGTGCTGTACACGCTGGGCCGCTGGGACGAGTGCGTGAAGGTGGCCGCGAGCGACGCGGACGTGCTGCCGCACGCGGGCGGTTTCACCATGGGGCCCGCGCTGCATGTGGCGCTGGCGCGCGGCGACTTGGGGGCGGTGGAGCGGGCCCGTGTCCTGCTGGAGGGGCCGTTCGACTGGATGGCCGCCATGGTGGCGGGCATCGTGCTCACCGACGCGGCTGCCTTCGAGGGCGACCCGGGGGCGGCCGTGGAGCGGATGCGTGCCGCGGTCACGGCCCTCACCGACGACTCCGGTCGGCGTCCCGATCTCACGGTCCGGCTCGCCGCCCTCGCCCTGGCCGCGGTCGCCGACAGGGCCACCGCGCTCCGCCTGACCGGGGACGAGGCGGGGGTGCGTCGCTGGACGGACACCGCGACGGAACTCGTCGAGCTGGCCCGGTCCGTGGCCGACGCGGGTGGCGAGGCCCGACCGCAGGGTCCGGAAGGACAGGCGTGGCTGGCCCGCGCCGAGGCCGAGTGGACACGGACGGCCGCGGGACCGGACGCGGCGGCCTGGGAGAAGGCGGTGTCCGCGTTCGGCTACGGCGACGTCTACGAACGGGCGCGCTGCCAATTCCGGTTCGCGGAGGCCCTGTTGGCGGCCGACCGCCGTGCGGAGGCGGGCGCCCACGCCCGTGCGGCACGGGAGGCCGCCGCCCGGCTCGGTGCCGCGCCCCTGCTCGCGCGGCTGGACACGCTGATCCGCCGTGGCCGCCTCGGCGACCCGGCACCGGACACCGGGGACCGCCCCTCGCCGCTGACGGCCCGCGAGCGGGACGTGCTGCGGCTGCTCGCCCTCGGGCGCAGCAACCGCCAGATCGGCGAGGAGCTGTTCATCACCGGCAAGACGGCGAGCGTCCACGTCTCCAACATCCTCGCGAAGCTGGGCGCCGCGAGCCGTACGGAGGCGGTGGCGATCGCCTATCGCCAGGGGCTGATCACCCCGGAGGCGACGGCGTCCGGCTGACTCCGGCGTTCACTTCGCGCAGTCGAGACTCTTGAGGTCGACGGCGTCGGCCATGGCCGCCATCCCCTTGTCGTTGGGGTGGAGATGGTCACCGCTGTCCAGGAAGGGGAGCATCCTCTCCTGGTCGTAGGGGCTGCGGAGGATGTGGTCGAAGTCGGTGACCGCGTCGAACTCCCCGCCGCTCCTGATGAATTGGTTGACCTCCTGACGGACTGCCTCGGCCGCCGGGTCCCATTCGGACCAGCCCTTGAACGGGCCGACCGTGGCGCCGACGACACACTTCCCGGCCGCGTGCGCCCGGTCGATGATCTCGCGGTAGCCGGCGATCATGTCCTGGGCGGTGACGCCGGAGTGGGCCTTGATGTCGTTGACGCCCTCGAAGAGGAACACGGTGCGGACTCCGGGCTGCGACAGCACATCGCGCCGCAGCCGGTTGCGGGCGCTCTGCCCGGCGCCGTCGGCGAGGACCTTGTTGCCCGAGATCCCTTCGTTGGCCACGCCCTTGACGGCCGTGTCGGCGCGGGCGAGCCGCCGGGCCAGGTAGTCCGGCCAGCGCCGGTTGAGGTCCGACGTGGACGCCCAGCCGTCCGTGATGGAGTCGCCGAGCGTGACCACGGCACCGATGCCCGCGCTCGGCCGTACGGAGACGGCGTCGAGGTAGTACCAGGATCCGGTGGTGCCCGTCCAGGCGGCGGCGCCTTCCTCGCCGGTGTGGTCGCCCTGGCTGACGTACGACGTCTGCATGGCCATGCCGTGGCCGGTCGCCGGGCCCGCCGCGTCCGGGGAGTGGATGCTGACCACCAGGTTGGTCGCGGCGGGCATCCTGCCGGAGAGCGGGTCGCTGTAGGCGACCGCGCCCGGCGGGATCGTGACCGACTTCGCGCCGTCGAAGGTGAGCCGCCGGTTGGAGCCGGGGACGAGCGCGGCGCCCGTCCGCTGCACACCGGCGTAGACGTCGTCGAAGGTCAGCGGCCGGTCGCCGAAGGCGTTGGAGAGCCGGATCCGCAGATCGCTGCCGGCCACGCTGGTGTGCACGATCAGCCGGTAGCCGCGGTCGGCGACTCCGTCGCCCAGGTGGTCGGCGCTCGCTCCCCACGTGATGACGGATGTCGGGTTCTTCAATGCCTTCGCCTGTGCCGGCGCCTGGGGTTGTGCGTGTGCGGGTCCGGACTGGAAGGCGGCGACGAGCAGGAGAAGTGCGGCCGTACGGCGCAGTCGTGCCCGTCGGGCCGTCACCGGGCGAAGTCCCGCAGCGTGACGGACGCGCCCGGTGTCAGACGCACCGTCCGTGTGGTGTCGCCGAAGGCCACCGTCGTGGTCCGGCCGTTGATGCTGCGGATCTTCACCTCGGTCGGTTTCCCGTTGCGCCAGTGGAGGTCGACGACGAAGCCGCCGCGGGCGCCGACCCCCGTGACGGAGCCGGACGCGGCCCAGGCGTCGGGGAGGGCGGGGAGGAGTTCCAGGTGGCCCGGGCGGGAGTAGAGCAGCATCTCGATGATCGCGGCGGGGGTGCCGAAGTTGGCCTCGATCTGGAAGATGCCGCGGCCCACCTCGACCTGGTAGATGTCGAAGAGGTTGGAGGCGGTGCCGTTGCTCCCGTTGGTGGACGGCCGAAGGTTGTTCACGACCAACTGGTAGGCCTTCTCGGCGTTCTTGAGCCGGGACCAGCACAGGCTGCGCCAGGCGTTGGCCCAGCCGAAGCTGTCCATGCCCCGGGCCGTGAGCAGCGCGGTGGCGCCGTCCACGATGTCCTTCGGGGTGGAGCCGTCGGGGCGGATGCGGTCGCCGGGGAAGAGTCCGATGAGCGGCGACAGGTGCCGGTGTGTGGTCTCCCCCAGGTTGTCCGGGGACATCCACTCCTCCAACCAGCCCGTCTTGGGGCTCACCACCGGGAGGTACAGCTTCTTGCGGAGTCCGGCGATCGTGCCCGCGTAGCCGGTGTCCTTCTTCAACTCGGCCGCCGCGACACAGTAGTTGCCGAACAGCGCCCACACGAGTTCCTGGGCGTAGGTGATGCCCTTCGCGTCCAGCGGTCCCTGTTCGGGCGACCAGTCGCTGTCGGCGATGAGCACCTCCTTCGAGCTGCCGGGCAGGGTGGTGGTGAGCAGCCGCGCCTCCCAGAACTCGACGGCCCCCTTGAGCAGCGGGTAGATCTTCGCGAGGTGGGCGCGCGAGCCCGTGAACTCGTAGTGCTCCCAGAGGGTGTTGCTCAGCCACGCGTTACCGGCCGGGTGCCACCACCAACCCCCGCCGCCGTACGGGTTGGTGGAGATCGCGACGGTCCAACCGGCGTTCTTGCCGCTGGAGTTGCGGTAGCGGTTGCGGGAGTCGTTGAAGAGCCTGCGCGTGACGTCCGTCCAGTCGGGGAGCTGGGCGACGCAGTAGTCGGTGAACGCGTCGAAGCACTGGGACAGTCCGGCGCGGTCCGCCATCCAGTAGTTCATCTGGATGTTGATGTCGGTGTGGTAATCCCCCATCCAGTCGGGGTCGTTGCCGTCGAGCCAGTTCCCCTGGAGGCCCATCGGCAGACTCCCCCGGGAGCCGGCGATCATCAGATACCGGCCGAACTGGAGGTAGGCGGCTTCGAGTTCCGGGTCCGGCTCGCCGTCCCGGGCGCGGGCCTGGATGCGCTCCCAGGTGTCCAGCGCACGCTGGTCGGCGGTCGAGGTGCCGAGCGAGATGTCCAACTGCCCGAACAACGCGCCGTGGTCGGCGACATGAGTGCGCAGCAGGGTGTCCGCCGAGTGCTTGGCAGCCGCACTCACCTTGGTGCGGGCCAGCTTCTGCGGGTCGAGGGACGGATCGCGGTAGTGGGCCGCCGCGTTGGGCGCGTAGTTGGTGCCGCCGCTCAGTACGACGGTGACGTCCTTGCAGCCGGAGAAGGCGACGCGCGAGCCGGTCACCGTGACGCTGCCGCCGGTGCCGTACGCGGTGACGGCGGCGCCGTAGCGCAGGCCGTTGGCGAGGGTGGCGCCGAACGAGCGGGCGTCACCGGCCGGTTCGCCGTGCGTGCCCGCCAACTCGACGGTGCCGGTGTAGCGTCCGCCGCCGCTCTGGGTGAGGTGCAGGACGATCACGTCGTCGGGGCGGCTGGCGAAGAGCCGCCGCTGGTACGTCACTCCGGAGCGGACGTACGAGGCGCTCGCCACGCCCTGTTCGAGGTCGAGGGTGCGGCGGTAGCCGGAGACCGCGCCCAGGTCGTGGTCGGGTATGTCGACGGTGAGCCGGGCGAGCAGCGTGAGGGAGCCGAAGTCGGCGCGGCCGTAGGGGAATTGGCCGTCCGAGTCGAGCGTGTCGTTGAGGCCGCCGGTCCACAGGGTGGCGTCGGTGACGAGGAGGACCTCGTGGCCGGGGTCGTTGCTCGCGAGGGCGCCGAGGCGGCCGTTGCCGATCGGGAGGCCCTGCTCGATCATCGAGTTGTCGTCGGCCGGGGCCTGCCACCACAGGGTGTGGCGTGAAGTACCGCTGCTGGTCTGGGCGTTGGTCGGTCGCTGGGGTGCGGCCGAGGCCGTGAAGGCGGGCAGGCCGGCGAGGGCGCCGGTGGCCGCGGCGAGGGCGAGCAGATTGCGCCTGGGCAGGTCGGGCAGTGCACTGGACATGGCGGTCTCCGAAAAGGTCGGCTCAGGAGGAGGAGGTGGGCACGTCGATCCGGTCGATGTCCGGCGCGTAGCCCGAACCGCTGTCGAAGGTGATCGTGTTGGCGCCCGCCTTCAGGGTCACCGGCACGCTGACCGTCCCGACGGTCCCCCAGTCGCCGGTGGACGGGAACTTGTGGCTGGTGGCGCCGTTGCCGTTCGAGGAGATGCTCGCCGGGCGGGAGTCACCGCTGACGTAGGCGATCTTCACCTGGTAGGTGCCGGCCTTGGCGACGACGACGTTGTTGATGGTGAGCTTGCCACCGACGTAGAGGTTGCCGACCTTGTGGCCGCCGGAGCAGGCCGAGCAGTCGGCGATGTCGGCGTTGCCGCTGAGGGTGTTGGTGGTTGCCTCGGCCTCGTAGGCGGTGGTGGTGACGGCGCTGCCGTGCGGGGTGACGGTGAAGAGGCGGGAGCCGTGGGCGGGCAGGGCCTCGGTCACCTTGTTGGTGTAGGTGCCGAGGTCCTCGTGGTTCCAGAGGTCACGGACGGCGGCCTTGCCGGTGAAGCCGAGGGTCGTCCAGTTCGCGGAGACGGCGGCGGGGGCGTCGGCGAGGTTGAACAGGGCGACGGTGTAGGTGCCGTTGGGGTTCTTCGCGGCCCACACCTGCTGGGGGTCGGACGGGGTGACCGGGCGCGCGGGCGGCGCGTCGCTCTGGTCCACGCCGATGACCTCGCTGTTGGTGAGGAGCGAGAGGCCGTAGTCGTCGAGGCGGGTGAGGTCGTCACCGGTGAAGAGCGGGGACTTGGCCACGGCCCAGAGGGTCGCGTAGCTCTGGCGCTCCGCCTTGGTCAGGCCGTCCATCGCGCCGCTGCCGACATCGAGGGAGTCGAGGTCGTTCCAGCCGCCGGGGCCTGCCTGGCCGGTCCACGCGGGGGCGTCGTCCCAGCGGTCGTCGACCGAGTTCTCCCAGCTGACAAGGGTGTTGCAGTAGCACTCGACGTCGGTGTCGATGCGCCAGCCGTTGGAGTACTTCTTCCAGTCGGCGGCGTGCCCGTAGTCGAGGGACCAGGAAAGCTCCAGGTGGACGGGGCGTCCGACGGCGGTGATGGCCTTGTTCCAGGCGGCCACGTCGGCAACGTTGTCGTACTGGTCGCCGCTCTTTCCGGACCCCGGGCCGACGCCGTCGAGCTTGAGGAAGTCGTAGCCCCAGCCGGCGATCAACTGGGCCTGCGAATCGATGTACTTCTGGGTGCAGGGCCGGGAGAAGTCGAGTTTGTACGAGCTGTCCCAGCCGTTGGTGGTGCGCAGGTCGCTGTAGACGATGTCGGCGGTGGTGCAGCCGTCGGCGTTCCAGATCGGCGTCTTGCCGCTGTTGTAGGCCTCCTTCTCCAGGCCCGCCGGCAGGTAGATGCCGGCTTTGAGGCCCTTGGAGTGGATGCGGTCGGCGACGGCCTTCATCCCGCTGGGGAAACGTTTCGGGTCGGCCTTCTGGCGGCCGTACTCGTCGTACTCGGGCGCCCAGGCGTTGTCGCGCCACCAACCGGCGTCGATGTTGACGTAGTTGTACCCGTACTTCTTCAACTTGCTCGCCAGCGCGTCGGTCTGCTTGGTGACGTTCGCCTCGGTCAGGTAGCTGTAGTCGCCGTCCGGGTTGAGGCCGGGGTACTTGGACGACTGCATGCTCCAACTCGACCAGCCCATGAAGGGCTTGGCCGCGACGGTCGAGGCCGGGTCCGCTGCGGGGGTGGACGCGTGCGCGGCGGGGAAGTGGGTGGCGAAGCCGGCGGTGAGGGCCAGGACCACCATGGCTCTCAGGGCGCGGACAGGCGTGAGGGAGTACATCGTCGGGCTCCTCGTGCGGGTAGGAGTGTGTGGGGCGGGGAGTGCGCGGGTTGGGGGTGGGGGTGTGATCGTGCGGCTAGGTGTCCGATCGGATGAAGGACTGGATCGCGGTCGCGGCGGCCCCGCGCGCCCATTCGTCGAAGGGCAGAGGACGGGTGTGCACGTCGCACCGGGCGGCGGAGCCGAAGGCGGCGGCGGTGAAGGAGTCTCGGATCTGCTCGGCGAACAGGTCGTAGGCGGCCAGGCCCTCGCCGGAGATGATCACGCGTTCGGGGCCGAACAGGTTGACCACGGTCGCGATGCCCCGGCCGATCGCCTCACCGGCCCGCGCGTACACCTCGCGCGCTCCGGCGTCGCCCCGGTGGGCGAGGGCCAACGCCTCGGCGGTGTCTGTGACTTGGACGCCGGTGACCTCGCGGACGCGGGCGACGATCGCGGCGTCTCCGGCGATCGCCTCGACGCAGCCGCGGTTGCCGCAGTGGCACAGGGGCCCGGCGGGATCGACGACCACGTGCCCGATCTCACCGGCCACCCCGTGGGCACCCGCGACGACCCGGCCGTGCACGACCAGTCCGCAGCCGATGCCCGCGCCGACGGTCACCACGGCGAAGTCCGTGAGGCCCGCGCCGGCGCCGAACCACTGCTCGGCGACGGTCAGCGCCCGTACGTCGTTGTCGACGGTGACCGGCAACCCCGTTGTCATGGAGGCCAGTTCGGCCAGGCGTACGTCACGCCAGTCCAGGAACGGCGAGTAGCGGACGACCCCTTCGGCGCGGTCCACATCGCCGGAGACCGCGAGCCCGAGGCCGAGCACCCTGATACCCAAGTCGTCCGCCTCGATGCGGAGTTCCTGGGCCAGGTCGGCGATCGACGAGAGCACCGCCTTTGGGTCGTGGTCGGTCAGCGGCACATGGCGGGCGACCCGGATGCGGCAGCACAGGTCGGCGAGGACGGCGATGATCTCGTCGCCGGTCACCTTGACCCCGATGAACAACGCCCGCCCGCCGTCGACCCGTACGAGGTTCGCGGGCCGCCCGAGCGCCGGGGGCGCGTCCTGGTCGGCGCCCTCCGCCAGGTACCCGGCCTCCATCAGCGGCCGGACCGCCTTGGTCACGGCGGCCGCCGACAGCCCCGCCCGGCGGGCCACCTCAAGACGGGTGAGGGGGCCGTGCGAGAGCACGGTCGTGAAGACCTGTGAGACGGCCGGCGTGTGTGCCGGGAACGACTCGGTGCGGGGGATCGAGCGCATGGCGGGAACCTAGGTCCCTTCATTTCCGTCGTCAATAAAAGAAGCAGGATTCGTCGAAGCGAAGTTGTGAGTCGTCTGAGCGGAGCTGATGCCTCCTGAGGCCTCGTTGTCAGTGCCGGGCGGCACAATCGCCGTATGACGACGATCGATTGGTCCGAGCTGACCCACGCCTACGGCAGCGCCGAGGACATCCCGGGCCTGTTCGCGCGCCTCGGTGGCACCGAGGACGACGCCGTGTGGCAGGAGTTGTGGGGCTCGCTGTGCCACCAGGGCTCGGTGTACGACGCGAGCTGGGCGGCACTGCCCGTGCTCACCGACATCGCACTGGGCCGGGCGCCGGGCGGGGCGATCCAGGCGGTCACCATGGCCGGGCTGATCACCACGGACCCGGACGAGGAGTGCCGCGAGCGGTACACGCACGAGATAGGCCAACTGCTGGAGGTGGCACGGGTGTTGCGCGCCGATCCGGGGCAGGACGCACACACCTTCGTCTATCTGCAGATGGCCGTGCTCGCCTTCGAGGGCGACGACGGGGTGTGGGCCGAGGCGCTGGAGAGGATCAACGCCGAGGAGTACGACCTGGAGTGCCCCGAGTGCGAGGAGGGCCTGTTCGTCGCGTTCGGCTCGTACGGCGTCTTCACCTCGGCCGGCGACTATGTGTCCGGCGCCGGCAAGAAGGCCACGGAGGGGCGGACCGAGCTCATACCGGCGACGCCCGACGGGCTCGACGGCATCGGGGCGCGGCTGCACGGCGAGGCGCTCGCGTCCGGGCAGACGGAGGTCGCGACGGCGTTGAGGTATGTCTTCGGGAAGGCCGCTTGCCCTTCCTGCGAGGCCGTGTTCACGGTGTCCGAAGAGGTCGAGAAGCAGTGGATCTGAGGAGGTCGACAAGCAGCGGGGCCGAGGCCGGACCTCCGGGCGCCCCGCTCGTGGCAGGGCACCCGGACGGTCGTCAGTGCCTGGCGGCCGGGGTGTTGGCGACCGTGACGTTCACGGCGGCCCAGGCCTGGTCGACGGTCCTGTACGCCGTGCTGTTCGCGCCGTAGAGGTCCGCCGCGGCCTTCAGCGTCGCGAGGCGCGCGTCGTGGAAGTCGGTGGTGGACACCATGTAGCGGGTGAGCGCGCGGTAGAAGATCGCCGTGGCCTTGGTGCGCCCGATGCCGGTGACGGTCGAGCCGTCGTAGGTGGGCGAGTCGTAGGCGAAGCCGCCGATCGTCTTGCGGCCGCTGCCCTCCGCGAGGAGGTAGTACGCGTGCGAGGAGACTCCGGAACCGGCGTGCACCTCGGCGTCGTACGTCTGCGGCGACCAGTAGTCGATCGTGCCCTCCAGCTTGTCCAGGGAGGGGTGGTCGAGGCGGCGCAGGAACTTCTGGGCGAGGCCGAGCTTCTCGCCGATCAGGTAGTTCGGCGGGTTCTTGGCGTTGTTGGCGCTGAACTCGACGTTGGAGCCGAAGATGTCCGCGAGGGACTCGTTCAGGGAGCCCGCCTCGCCGTACTGGTTGCCGTCCGCGTCGACGCGGGTCGGCTCCAGCTTGGCGGTGGCGTCCACGACGCCGTGGGTGAGTTCGTGGCCGGTGACGTCGAGGACGACGAGCGGCTTCTTGAACATGTCCCCGTCGCCGTCGCCGTAGAGCATGCAGCCGCAGGTCGAGTCCCAGAACGCGTTGGCCACCTTGTCGCCGAAGTGGACCATGCCGCGGGCGGCCTTGCCGTTGTTCGCTATGCCCTTGCGGCCGAAGGTCTTCTTGTAGAAGTCCAGGGTCTTGGTGATGCCGTACTGGGCGTCGACGGCCGCGGTGTCGCGGTGCGAGACGGCGCCGTTGCCCCACTTGTCGGTGGTGCTGGTGAACTTCTTGCCCTGCGCGAAGCTCTCCAGCTCCTTCCCCTTGGCGTCGCGGGTCTCGGTGCCCCAGCGCGTCGGGTCCTTGAGGAGGTAACTGGTGCGCGCCGTACGGGTGGTGGTGAGCGGCACCTTGCCGACGAAGAGGGAGGTTCCGGTGCCCGACGCGGTGACCGGGTAGTGGACCGCGCGCGCCACGGCGGCGGCTCCCGTGAGGGACTTCGACTGTACGACCGTGCCGGTGGCGGGGTCCATGGTCTCGCCGCGTTCGCGCAGGGTGTCGAGCAGTTTGGGCGAGAGGAACTCGTCGCTGTCGGGGGTGTTGCTGCGGACCTTGCCGGTGACGGCGTCGATGACGACGGTCCGGGTGCCGGTGGCCTCGGCGGTGCTGCTGTCGCTGACGGGAATCCGGTAGGCGAGGGCGGCTCCCCCGTCCCGGGCGTCCACCACGAGCTGAGCGGTGCCCGCGTCACCCTTTCCGATGGCGGCGGCCTTCGCCTCGGCCTGACCGGCCGTCAGCCTGGCCCGCGTGGTCGCGGGCCGGACGCTCTGCTCGGCCGCGCGGGTGACGCCGGTGTAGGCCAGCCGGTGGGACAGATGGACGACGAGGTCGCCGCCGAGGACCGGCATGCCCTGGTGCGTGCGTATGAAGCGCACGTGGCGTGCGCCCTCGGGGTCGATCATCACGTCCTGGGCCCGGAGTTCGTCGCCCCGCGTGACACCGGTCGCCGACGCGTGCGCGAACGCGGCGGCCCGCGCGGCCGTGACGACGGACGTGGCACTGGTGCCGGATTCAGGCGAGGCCGTCGCACCGTCCGTCCCCGTGGCCGGTCCCGCGAAGGCCGTGCCGGCCAGCCCCGTGGCGGCCGTCGTCACCGCGACGGCGACCGCCAGGCCGCGTATGTGGGGTCCACGCATGAATGAGGGCTCCTCCGTACGAAGGCGGCCGGGATCACCAACCGCCTTGAGACAGGGCGCTGTTGAACGCACCCACGGGGCTGGTCGGGCCCCGAACCGAAACCCTCACGTATCCACCATGTACATGTAAAGCCGAAATGAACGGTTTTCGAACGTTTCATGGCAATACTTGGTAAATCCGTATCGCTCAGTGATCAGCGAATGACCAACTGTGCGTCAGCTGTGGAGATGTGACGGGACGCGAGAAGGTTGCCTCGCGCCACTGTGATCGATCTCGCATACCGAGAAAAACGGGAGAGAACCGGATGGTCTCAAGAACGGTGCGCAGGGCCACGGCGTCAGCGGCGGCGCTGCTGACGCTCGCGGCGGTACCGGCGCATGCCGCGACCCACGAGTCGGACACCACGCGAACCAGCAGCACAGCACCGCTTCCGGCCCCCGACGCGGCGGGACTTCCCGCCCCCGACATGGCAGGCCTCCGTGCCGTACTGCGCACGCTCACGGCGCAGGGCGCGCCCGGGGCGATCGCCCGCATCGACGACCACGGCACCGTCCACACGGCCGCCGCGGGCATCGACGACCGCACGACACGCCGGGCCATCGGGAACGCCGACCGCTTCCGCATCGGCAGCATCACCAAGTCGTTCTCGGCCGTCGTCCTGCTCCAACTGGCCGACGCCCACAAGCTGAACCTGGACGCCTCGGTCGACCGCTACCTGCCCGGGCTGCTGCCCGACCAGCGGATCACCGTGCGCCACGTCCTGAGCCACCGCAGCGGTCTGTACGACTACACGAACTCCCTGTTCGCCAGCTCGGTCTCCGGCTTCGAGGCCGTACGCGACAAGGTCTTCACCTACCGCCAGTTGGTCCAGCTGTCCCTGAACCACGCGCGCACCAACGCGCCGGGCGCCGCCTACTCGTACTCCAACACCAACTTCGTCGTCGCCGGGATGCTCATCGAGAAGCTGACGGGCCACTCCGTGGGGACCGAGTACCGCGACCGCATCATCAAGCCACTCAAGCTGCGCGGCACCTTCTACGTCCACCCGGCCACGAAGATCCCGGGCCGGTACGCCCACGGCTATCTCACCCCGGACCGCACGGGCGCACAGCTCGTCGACGCCACCGACCAGACCGTCTCCTGGGCGCAGAGCGCCGGCGCGGTCATCTCCACCACGCACGACCTGAACACCTTCTTCTCCGCGCTGCTCGGCGGCAGGCTCACCTCCGCCGCCCAGCTCGCGCAGATGGAACGCTGGACCCCGGTCAACAGCACGACCCGGTACGGCCTCGGGCTGCGGCGCCGCGATCTGTCCTGCGGTGTCTCGGTGTACGGCCACACAGGCGCGGTCCAGGGTTTCTACACCTACTCCTTCACCTCGAAGGACGGCCGCCGCAGCCTCACCGCGCTGGCCAACACCTCCAACAACGGCACGGTCCTGAACACCATGGCGCGCACCCTGGAGTCGGCGTTCTGCGGCAAGCGGACGAGGGCGATCCAGACCTCACCGCTCACGGGCCGCGGCTCCTACGTCACCGAACGGAACGTGGCCTACGAGGACATCGCGCCGGGGGTCGCACGGGACTGAGGGCGCGGTGGGGGCGGGGGGACGGGCTGCATCGCCCTCCGGCCCCCACCTCCTCACGTGGGAACCCTCGCGCCCTGGCGGGACGTTGAGTGGAGGACGAAGTCCCCCACCGGGGAAGGCCCTCGGGGAAGTCCCCCACCGGGCACGAGCAGCGAGGGCGGTGCCATGAACGAGCTGGTGCCGGGCGGCAATCTGCCCCTGCCGGGCGGTGCCCTCACTCTGTGGGTGCCCGGTCCCTTCGACGTCTCGGCACTGATCACCGACGAGAGCGGCAAGGTCGGCGGCGACGCGGACTTCGTGTTCTACAACCAACCGACGGCGCCCGGTGCGCGGTTGCGGGACGACACCCTGACCATCGACCCGGCCCGCCTGCGCGCCGGCGCCGCGCGGGTCACCGTCGTCATCAGTCCCGCCGATCCGGGCACCTCCCTGGGGCGCCTCCCCGCACCGACCCTCCACGTGACCAACTCCGGCGGCCAACCCCTCACCCGCTTCACCCCGCCACGCCCCCAGCGGGAGACGGTCCTGCTCCTGGCCGAGCTGTACCGGCGCGGCACCGGTTGGAAGCTGCGCGCGCTGGGGCAGGGGTACGCCGACGGACTCGCGGGGATCGCGCGGGACTTCGGCGTGGACATCGTCGAGGACGCGACTCCAACCGCTGCTCCTGCTGCTGTGCGATCGGCGTCCATACCCACACCTCGGTCGGCACCGTCAACCGGCCCTCACTTCACCTCGACCTCCACGGCAACCGACCCCACCGGCTTCCTCGCCCTGGCCAACTCGGCCCGCGCCAACGCAGGTTCACCGCCCGTCGCCCTCGAACCCCGACTCACCTCAGCCGCACAGGCGCACGCCTCCGACATGGCCGCCGCCGGACACCTCAGCACCGAGAGCCGCGACGGCACCTCCGTGTACCAGCGCGTCACCCAGGCCGGTTACGCCTACCTCACCATCGGCGAGCACCTGGTCTCCGGGCCGCGCACCCCCGCCGAGTTCGTCGACTACTGCCTGCGCACCGAGAAGGCCCGCCGGACGCTGGTGGAGCGGGACCTCACGCACGCGGGCATCGCCCAGGCCGTCGACCCCCGCTCCGGTGACGTCTACTGGACGGCGCTGTGGGCCACACCGCTCACCGCAGGCAACCTGGCCCGCACGGCGGCGGAGGTCGTCGAGCTGACCAACGCGGAACGCGCCAGGGCCGGGCTGCGCGCACTCGCCGTGGACCCACTGCTCGCCGCCGCCGCGCAGGCGCACAGCACCGACATGGTGGCCCGCGCCTTCTACGCGCACACCTCCCCCGACGGCTCGCAGCCCTGGGACCGGGCCGCCGCCGCGGGTTCACGCAGACGCACGATCGGGGAGAACATCGCCTGCGGTCAGCGATCGGCCGCCGAGGTCGTGGAGGGGTGGATGAACAGCCCCGGTCATCGCGCCAACATCCTCAAGCCGGACTTCACCCACATCGGCATCGGCTTCGCGGGCGGCGGACAGAAGGGGACGTACTGGACGCAGCTCTTCGGTGCCTGACCGCGCGGGACGCTCGTGCCGTCCGCGATCTTGTCGGAATGCGCTCCTCCGGGACAGGATGCCCGCATGAAGGGTGATCTGTTTTCCAGTGAGCACATGGTGCAGCCGGCCACCGCGCCGGGCATGACCGTCGAGAATGCCAAGTGCATCAGGTACGCGGTCAACGGCGAGATGCTCGCCCGCCAGGGGGCGATGATCGCCTACCGCGGCAACCTCCAGTTCGAGCGCAAGGGCCAGGGCGTGGGCGGCATGCTCAAGCGCGCGGTCACCGGTGAGGGGCTGCCGTTGATGGCGGTGCGCGGCCAGGGCGAGGCGTGGTTCGCGCACGAGGCGCAGAACTGTTTCGTGGTCGAGATCGACCCCGGTGACGAGTTCACCGTGAACGGGCGCAACGTGCTGTGTTTCGACGCCTCGCTGTCGTACGCGATCAAGACGGTGAAGGGCTCCGGCATCGCGGGCGGCGGTCTCTTCAACAGCGTCTTCACCGGGCAGGGCAAGCTGGGCCTGGTCTGCGAGGGCAACCCGCTGGTCATACCGGTCTCGCCGCAGTACCCGGTGTTCGTCGACACGGACGCGGTGGTCGGCTGGTCGGCCCACCTCCAGACCTCGCTGCACCGTTCGCAGTCCATCGGGTCGATGCTGCGCGGCGGCTCCGGCGAGGCCGTCCAACTCATGCTCCAGGGCGAGGGGTTCGTCGTCGTACGACCGAGCGAGGAGACTCCGCAGAAGGCGCAGCAGCACTGAGGGGCGTTGCCGCCGCGCCGCGAACTCCGAAACGTGTTGACCTGCGCGTCCCTTCCGAGGAAGGGTCGAACCGGCGCGGGTCACCTGTCCCCGTGCCGGAAGGATGACTGCCTTGATCGGCATCTCGGAGATCGAAGCCGCCGCCGAGCGGATCGCCGGACACGTCGTACGCACCCCGACCGTGGAGAGCTTCGGGCTCTCCGAGCTGCTCGGTGTCCCGGTCACGACGAAGCTGGAGTTGTTGCAGCGCACGGGTTCCTTCAAGGCGCGGGGTGCGACGGCGAAGCTGCTGTCGCTGAGCGAGGGCGAGTTGGCGGCCGGAGTGGTCGCGGTCAGCGGCGGCAATCACGGGATCGCGCTCGCGGTCATGGCGGCGGCGCTCGATGTGAAGGCGACGGTGGTCATGCCGCGTTCGGCGCCGGCGCGGTCCGTCGCGCTGGTGAAGGCGGCGGGCGCGTCGCTGCGGCTGACCGACGACATGCCGAGCGCGTTCGAGCTGGTGAACCGGTTGCGGGACGAGGGGCTGACCCTGGTCCACCCGTTCGACGACCCGGTGGTGATCGCCGGACAGGGCACGGTCGGGCTGGAGTTCGCGCAGGACGCCGGTGAACTCACCGACGTCCTGGTCAGCATCGGCGGCGGTGGCCTGATCGCCGGCATCGCCGCCGCCCTGCACGCCCGGCGCCCCGGAATCCGGCTGTGGGGCGTGGAGACCGAGGGCGCCGAGGCCATGTCCGCGGCGCTCGCGGCAGGCGGCCCGGTGCCCGTCACGCCCTCGTCGATCGTGACGACGCTCAGCGCTCCGGCCGTGTCGCGGCTGACGTACGACCATGTGTCGGCCCTCGTCACCGAGGTGCTGACCGTCCCCGACCGGGAGGCCGTGCAGGGCTGTCTCGACCTCGCCGAACACGCCAAGGTGTGGACCGAGCCCGCCGCCGGCTGTCTGCTGCCCGCCGCCCGGCAGGTGCTGGAGAGGGTCGGCGACGGCGCCCGGCTCGGCCTCGTGGTCTGCGGGGGCAACGCGACGGTCGGGGAGATCGCGGCCTGGTCGGAGGGCTTCGGGTTGCACTGACTTCGCGTCAACTCCCTTCGTCCACGGGATCGTTGACAGGCTCGTGGACAGATCCCTTGACTACGTTGTCGACAAACACCAGCGTATTCGTGGTCTTCACGTCCGCGTTTACCGCCGGTTACCACCAGGTAGGGCGCCGGTATTCCGCCACGGAAGCCCCCGGGGCGAATTCACCCGCCCCGGGACACGAGCGCCGACCTGGGACCTCCCCGCGACTCGGTTTTCTCGCACACCTGATCGCCGCCGTTGAATAAAAGGCAAGAAACACCGGGGAATTGGGCTTCCATTGAACGCAGCCCATCACACCCGCCGTACTTCTGGGAAAGGTGAGAGCCAGGGGTTCAGCGAGGGATGGCCATGGTCGAGACGAACGTCTCCGTACACGAGTTGGTCGCCGGGAGATACCGGCCCATGGAGGTCGCCCACCGCGAGACCAACCGGGTCTCCTGGTACGGCGAGGACACGATCGCCGAACAGCCCTGCCTCCTCACGGAGGTGACCCTCCCCTTCGCCCCGGACGCGGAGAGCGCGGGCCGGATCACCGCCGGCATCCGGCGCACCACCGACGTCATGGTGCTGCTCTGCCCCACCCGGGTCGCCCCGGTCGTCGACGCCGTCGAGGAGGCCGGCACCCTGTGGACCGTCACCGACTGGATCGACGGCACCCCGCTCGGCCAACTCCTCGCCCAGCAGGGCACGTTCCATTACGTACGGGCCACCCGCATCGGCCTCGAACTGCTCGACATCCTGGAGGCGGCGCACAGCGAGGGCATCACCCACGGCGAACTCAGCCCGGGCCAGGTGTTCGTGCGGGACCAGGGCGGGGTCGTCCTCACCGGCTTCGGACTCGCGGGCGCCACCCTCGCCCCGCGGATCACCGCGCCGTCGTACGCGTCGCCGGAACAGGCACGGGACGAACGCATCGGTCCCGCCGCCGACTTGTGGGCGCTGGGCGCGATCCTCTACACGCTGGTCGAGGGACACCCGCCGTTCCGCGACCGGGGCCGCCCCGAGGCGACCATGAAGGGCGTCGACCGGCTCCCGATGCGCGGCCCGTCGCGCGCCGGGCCGCTGGCGCAGGTCGTGCAGGGGCTGCTGCGCAAGAACTCCCGGGAGCGGATGACCCGCCCGATGGTCCGCGAGGCCCTGACCCGCATCCTCAACGACGACCCGTACGCCGACCGCGACCCGGTTCCGCTGCCCCGCCTGCGGAGGGCCTACGACGCGGTGTGCGGGGCGGGGACCACCTGGAGTGGCCGGGGCTTGGCCGCCGGGACCGCCCTGGCCGTCGGCACCGTCACGGTCGCCGTCCTCGCCGCCACCCACCAACTGCCCGGCACCCAGACCTCGGCCACGACCGAGCCCTCGCCCCTGCCGTCCGCGTCCGCCCCGGTCAGCACCCCGGGCGAGAACGTCGACGGTCACGCCTACTCCCCGTCCGCCACGCCGTCGCCCACGTCCCCCGCCTCCCGGTCCGCTTCCGCGTCCGCCTCGCCCTCCCCCACCGCGTCCCCCTCCCCCACCGTCTCGGCGCTGCCGGCCGGCTTCCGCGTGTTCAAGGCGCCGCAGGGCTTCTCCGTCGCGCTGCCGAAGGGCTGGAAGGTGCTGGAGACCCAGCAGGCGTCCGGCGCCTACCGGGTCACCTTCGGCGCGACCGGCGACCCGCGCACGCTGGCCGTGACATACAGCACACAGGCGGGCCCGGACCCGGTCGCCATCTGGCGTGACGACGTCCTGCCGGGGCTGAAGCAGACCGAGGGATTCCAGCAGATCGGCGACATCCAGGCCACTACGTTCCAGGGCGACAAGGCGGCCGACCTGGAGTGGTTCTCCGGAACAGGCGACGACCGGGTGCGCACCCTCGGGCGCGGCTTCCTGATCGGCGGCGGGCGCAGTTTCTCGCTACGGTGGACGACGCCCGCCGACGAGTGGAACGACGCGGCCAATCGCCAGGCGTTGCAGACCTTCTTCAAGACCTTCCGGCGGGACTCGAACTGACGGCACCGACGGCGACGCGTGAGCCGGGCGCTCATACCAGCGGCAATGGGTGGATATAGGCTGCCTGTTCGCACCAAGTCTCATCACAAGCCCAGGAGAGTCCGCCTTGACCGTAGTGATCGACCAGGCCGAGACGTCCTTCACCGCCCTCGACGACGCCGGCCTCGTCGCCCGGGACGCACACGAGTTCGGAGCCTACGTCCGCACCGGCGGCTGGGCGTTCGGCCTCAAGGTGGCACGCAGCGTCCGGCCCGGCGGGCAGAGCGCGGACGAGACGCCGAAGGTGTCCGCGAAGGAGTTCGCCGAACTCGCCGACTGCTCCCCCGAGCGTGTCATGCGCTACTACAAGGCCTGGGACCGGGCCGCGGACGACGGTCTCGTCCCGCACTTCGAGGAGCTGGCCCCCGGCCAGGAGGTCGAACTCCCGGACTCCGACGTGTGGTTGAACTACTACGTCTCCCGTTCCAGCGCCACCTCCGAGCGCGGCACCGCCATCTCCGAGGCCGCCGAGGCCGAGGGCATCCGCCCCACCAAGGCGCTGGAGGTCGCGGAGAACCCGACCGCGCTGCGCGCCGCGATCCTCGCCGACCCGTCCACCGCGCGGGCGGCCCGGCAGGCGCTGCTGGACCGCGTCCGCGAGGACCCGGAGCTCCAGTCCGAGCTGGCCCGGGACGTCGTACGCACCGACGACCTGAAGAAGGCCGTCGCGACGGAGAGCCGCTCGGCGGACCGGATCGGATACGTCCGCCAGATCGCCGAGTCGGGCCAGATCAAGACCCCCGCCGGCCAGACCGTCGACGCGCCCGTCGACCTGCGCCAGGAGGCCGAGCGCCACCTGTCGCTCCTCGACGAGCTGGAGGACGGCGAGGACACCGGCGGGTGGGCGACCGAGGCCTACGACACGATGAAGAACCTGGTCGTCGAGGCGGTGGAGGCCGACCCCGAACTGCGCGTCCAGGAGAAGCGGACCAAGTTCTACAGCAGCCTGCAGAAGGCCACGAAGGCGTTCGAGGAGCTGACCTTCGACGATGCCCAGGACTTCTACGAGGACGACATGGTCCAGCGTCTGGAGGAGCTCCAGCAGGCCATCGACAGCTGCCTGAACGCGCTGCGCAAGACCACCACTCCGGCTGAGTAGCCGTACTCATGCAGTGACTTCGGCCTTCGGACACGATGGGGCTCCCCACGACGAGGGAGCCCCATCGTGTCCGTTCCCGCTTCCGCACCGCGGCGGCGTCTGCCCGCCGCCATGGTCGCGCTGGTGGTCGTCGGCATGGCCGTCTCCGCCTGGCATCCGCACGATCGCACGACGTGGTTCCTGGAGACCGTGTGGGTCCTCGTCGGACTCCCGGTGATCGTCCTGACCTGGCGCCGATTCCCCCTGACCGGCCTGCTGTGCTGTCTGCTCGCCGCGCACGCGCTGGTCCTCGCGGTCGGCGGCCACTACACGTACGCGGAGGTGCCGGCGGGCGACTGGGTCCGTGACACCTTCGGCCTCAGCCGCAATCCCTACGACCGTCTCGGCCACCTCATGCAGGGGTTCGTACCGGCGGTCCTGGTACGGGAGTTGCTCACCCGGACCTCGCCCCTGCGCGGCAGCCGCTGGCTGGCGCCGCTCACCGTGTGCGCGTGCCTCGCCTTCAGCGCGCTCTTCGAGCTGTTCGAGTGGGCGGCGGCCGTGATCGGCGGGCACGGCGCGGACGCGTTCCTGGCCACTCAGGGGGATGTGTGGGACACGCAATGGGACATGTTCTGCGCGCTGATCGGGGCCACGGTCTCGGTGCTGGTGCTCAGCCGGGTCCACGACCGGCAGATGACGCGGCTCGGGGTCATCGGGTCGTATAACGGTGCCGCGCCCACAGCGGCAGTACGAACCAGCACAGCAGGTACCAGGTGACGACCCCCGCGACCAGCCAGGGCACGTACGCGTCGTGGGTGGCCACCCGGAGGACCAGCAGCAGCGCGGCGGTCATCGTGGCGAGCAGCAGCACGAGTCCGACGAAGGTGAGCCGGGACGCCCAGCGCACCGCCTGGGGTTTCACGCTCCGGCCGGAGACCAGGCGGTGCAGGGACACCGGGCCGATCAGGGCACCGGTGGCGGTGGCCCCGAGGACGACGGTCACCAGGTAGAGGATCTGGTTCGCGTGCTCCAGCTGCTCGTACTTCGGGGTGAAGACGACGGTGAGCAGGAACCCGAACAGGATCTGCACGCCGGTCTGCGCGACCCGGACCTCCTGGATGAGTTCGCCCCACATCCGGTCCGCCCGCTCGTCCTCGGACTCGTCGCGCCCCATTCGTCGATCTTCCTCCTGGGTCATGCGGTCCGTGTAACCGGACCGCCGCCCGTTCAAACGGAGGACCGCTCAGGAGCGGGGGTCTACCAGCGGTTCCCCACCTGGTCCTTGATCCGGCGGTCGTACAGGTCCCGGATCGCGGTGAGCGTGTCCTGGGACAGGGCGGGCAGCTTGGCTGCCGCCGCGTTGGCGCGGGCCTGTTCGGGTGAGCGGGCGCCGGGGATCACCGAGGTGACACCGGGCTGGTCGATGATCCAGCGCAGGGCCAGCTGGGCCGGGGTGTACCCCACCGGGGCGAGCGCGGAGAACTCGGCGGCGGCCTCGACACCGGTCGTGTAGTCGACGCCGGAGAAGGTCTCGCCCTGGTCGAAGGCCTCGCCGTGCCGGTTGTAGGTGCGGTGGTCGTTCTCCGGGAAGACCGTGTCCTTGGTGTACTTGCCGGACAGCAGGCCCGACGCGAGCGGCACGCGCGCGATGATGCCGACGCCCGCCTCCTGGGCGGCCGGGAGCACCTGGAGCAGGGGCTTCATGCGGAACGCGTTGAGGATGATCTGCACGCTGGTCACGTTCGGCCGGGCGATCGCGGTGAGGGCTTCCTCGCAGGTCTCCACGCTGACGCCGTACCGGGCGATGCGCTCCTCGGCGACCAGGGTGTCGAGGGCGTCGAACACCTCGTCCGAGGAGTAGACCGCCGTGGGCGGGCAGTGCAGCTGCACCAGGTCGATGCGGTCGACGCCGAGGTTGCGGCGCGAACGGTCGTTCCACGCGCGGAAGTTGTCGAGAACGTAGTTCTCCGGGATCTGGTCGACGCGGCGGCCCATCTTCGTCGCGACCAGGACATGCAGATCGGGCCGGCCGCTCAGGAAGGTGGCGATGGTCTGCTCGCTGCGCCCGTCGCCGTACACGTCGGCCGTGTCGAAGAAGGTCACCCCCGACTCCGCCGCCGACTCCAGCACGGCGAGGGCTTCCTTGTCGTCGACGTCTCCCCAGTCGGCACCCAGCTGCCAGGTGCCGAGACCGACGACGGACAGCTGCTGATTCGACCTGCCGATTACACGTTCGTCCATGCAGTCAGTGTGTCATCCGCCACTGACATGCGCGGATCGGGCTCCGCCGGGCCACGACCTGTGAATCCTTCACTCGCACGAGTGAACCCCTCCAACGGGATGCCTACTCGTGTCAACGCGCACCTAGCGTGTGCGCGTGACCGATCATGTGGCGAACAACCTCCAGCCGGGGAACGGCGGTTCCGCTCCCTGGACCCGTCGCGGCTTCCTGCTCTCGGCCGCGGCCCTGGCCGCCGTACCCGTACTCCTGACGGCCGATCCGGCCGTCGCGGCGGCCGAGCTGCCCGACTTCCCGGCCGAGGTCGACCTCTACCGCTCGGCGTACCGGAACTGGGTCGGCGAGATCACCGCCGACGGACTGTGGGCGTGCGCGCCGACCGACGCCGAGCAGGTGGTGTCGGTCGTCAACTGGGCCTGGCAGCACGGCCGGCGGGTCCGCGCCCGCGGCTCCTCGCACGGCTGGTCACCGCTCACGATCGAGTCCGGTACGACGTCCGACGCGCCGGTGCTGCTGGTCGACACCGGTCCACACCTCACGGGTCTGGCCCTGGACTCCGCCTCGGCCGTTCGGGCCGGTACGGGCGTCACCCTGGATGCGCTGCTCACCTACCTGGAGGGCCACGGCCTCGGTCTCACCGCCTCGCCCGCGCCCGGCGACCTGACGCTCGGCGGCGCCCTGGCCATCGACGCGCACGGCACGGCCGTACCGGCGAAGGGCGAGAAGCGGACCGCCGGGCACACCTTCGGGTCGCTCAGCAATCTGGTGCTGTCACTGACGGCGGTGGTGTGGGACACGGACGCCGGTGAGTACGTGTTACGGACCTACACCCGCGACGAGGCGGACTGCGCGGCGCTCCTCACGCATCTGGGGCGTTCACTGGTCACCGAGGTCGTGCTGCGGGTCGGCGCGAACACCAACCTCCGCTGCGTGAGCCGTACGGACATCCCGGCCACCGAACTCTTCGGGGCGCCCGGGTCGGGCGGGCGGACCTTCGCGAGCTTCCTGGACGCGTCGGGGCGGGCCGAGGCGATCTGGTTCGCGTTCACCGAGTTCCCCTGGCTGAAGGTGTGGAGCGTCGCACCGACCCGGCCGCTGACCTCGCGGCACGTCTCGTCGCCGTACAACTATCCGTTCTCCGACAACGTGCCGACCCTGGTCGCGGATCTCGTCGGGCGGATCCTCTCCGATGCCGCGTGGTATCTGGCGCCGGTGCTCGGCAACGCCCAACTCGGCGTGGCCGCACTGGGGTTGACGACGACGCTGGCGGCGGACATCTGGGGGCCGTCGAAGAACACGCTGCTCTACATCAAGCCGACGACCCTGCGGGAGACCGCAGGCGGCTACGCGGTGCTGACCACCCGGGCCCAAGTGCAGCGCGTGGTACACGAGTTCACCGACTTCTACCAGGAACGGCTCACCGCGTACGCCGCGCTCGGCCGCTTCCCCGTCAACGGCACCGTCGAGATCCGGGTGACCGGCCTCGACCACCCCGCCGACACCGAACTCACCGGCGCCCGAACCCCGTTGCTGTCCGCACTGCGCCCGAGCACCGTGCACCCGGAGTGGGACACGGCGGTCTGGCTGGACGTCCTGACCCTGCCCGGCACGCCGTACGCGGAGGAGTTCCTGCGGGAGTTGGAGCAGTTCCTGCTGCGCTCGTACGACGGGACAGACGCCCTGACCCGGGTCGAGTGGTCGAAGGGCTGGGCCTACACCGAGCAGGCCGCGTGGAGCGACGCGGAGGTGCTGGGCACGGCGATCCCGGGCTCGTTCGGGGAGTCGGTGTGGGGGCAGGCGGCGGGGACCTTCGACCGGCTGGACCCGCACGGGGTGTTCGGGAACGCCTTCCTGGACCGGCTGTTCGGGTAGGACTGACTAGGCTGTCTCCGGGTCCTTGAGCTGGGGAGAGCTGTGAGCAGTTGGTCGACCGCCTTGACGAAGGCGGGCATCACCGATCCGCGACCGCGGCGCGCCTACGACACCCAGCGCGGGATCGTGCGCGAGTTCGCACTGCACGAGTACGTGGCGGTACGGCTGTTGCTGCCGGCGGAGCTGCATCCGCCGGTCGTCGCCGCGGTGGCCTATATGCACGCGACCGACGAACTCATCGACACCGGTGACGTGGACGCGCGTACGGCGGCCCTCGCCTCCTGGGACGCCGAGACCACGGCGGCCCTGGAGAGCAGTGAACCGCCCGTCCAGGACACCCTGTTGGCGCTCTGGGACACCACGCGCCGTCACCCGCACATGGCGGCCCGGGTGCGTGCCTTCCTCGACGGCGCTCCCGTGGAGGCGAGTTGGACCGGCTTCGAGACGGAGGCCGACTTCCAGGCGTACGTGGACAGTTACTCGCTGCCCGCCCTGATGCTGACCGCGTCCCTGCTCGCGCCGGCCGACTCCGACGCGTACGAGCCGTACGTCAAGGGGTGCCGGGACCTGATCGAGGGCTGGCAGCGCAGCGACTTCCTCGCCGACCTCCGCGAGGACACCGAGAACGACCGCATCGGTATCCCGCGGGACGAACTCGCCCGGCACGGGCTGAAGTTCGAGGATCTGCGCAGCAAGTCACCGGCGTGCGTACCGGCGTTGGACCGGGTGGTCCGGGCGCAGGCCGACCTCGCGGAGACCACGCTCGCCGGCTGCCGTACGCTTCCCGCGCTTGTCGCGGCGGAACACCGGCCGTTCCTCGACGCGTTGATCGGCGTCCAGGAGCTGCGGCTCGGCGCGGCGCGACGCGAAGGGGGTCGGGTTCTGCTGCACGACACGGGTCCGGCGGCGTTGGCCACACTGCGGGTCCTGGCCCGCCAGTACCGCGAGGCGCGCCGCTACGCCTAGGGCGTCAACTGGGCCTGCACGGTGGGTCCGTAGCGGTCCACGATGGTGTCGACGGCGGTCGCTCGCAGCTCGGTGCCGCGCGCGATGCCGTACATGACGCCGAGGCCGAGCAGGGTCGCGACGGCGAGTTCGGCGCGCAGGGCGGCATCGGGGCCGGGGAGCCGTGCGGCGAGGCGGTCGACCACGTGGGCGCGGAAGTTGACGCGCAGGACGTCGCCGTGGTCGCCGTGCAGGGGTGCGAACGCGATCCGCAGCAGCGGGTCGGCGCCCCGCTCGCGCTGGCTGACCAGGACGTGCCGGACCATGTGGCGGCCGAGGCCGTCGAGCGGGGCGTCGAGGAGGTCCTGCGCGTCGGTCTCGAAGGACATGACGCGGGCGAAGAGGGCGTCCTTGTTGCCGAAGTACTTGAGGATCAACGGCGCGCTGACACCTGCGCGTTCGGCGACGGCCTTGAGGGTGATGTCGGCGTGCGCGTTGCGCGCGAGGAGATGGCGGGCGGCTTTGAGGATGGCCGTCCTGGTCGCCTCGGCGTCCCGGCGGCCGGGCGGGGACGCGGTGGGTGGAGTGGTGCTCACGGCACTCATGCTCCCTCCAGCGCCTCGTCCCGCGCGCCCTCCGTACGGTCCCCGGCGCGCCGCGTCTCGTCGGGAGCGGGGTCGCCCGGGATGGTCAGGGCCGCCGCGCTCGCGACCAGGGCGATCACGCCCGCGATGCCGAACGCCATCAGGTATCCGTGCAACGTGGGCAGCGAGAGACCGCCGACCAGGCTGGTGTGGTGCACCAGCACGGCGGCGACCACGGCGCTGGAGACGGCCTGGCCGATGGTGCGCATCAGGACGTTGACGCCGTTCGCGGACGCGGTCTGGCCGGCCGGGACGGCGCGCAGGATGAGGGTGGGCAGCGCCGAGTAGGCGAAGGTGGTGCCGGTGGCCACAATCGTCGCGCCGAGGATGATCGTCCACAGGTCACGGCTGTCGGCGATGCGCACCACATAGCCGAGGGCGATGATCGCGGCGCCGAGGGCGAGCGTGATGCGCGGGCCCCGGGCCGCCGAGATCCGGGCCGAGACGGGCGACAGCAACAGCATGGTGATGCCGCCGGGCAGCAGGCACAACCCGGTCTGCACGATGGACAGTCCGAGTCCGTACCCGGTCGCCTTGGGCGCCTGCACCAGTTGGGCGGTGACGAGGGAGTTGGCGTAGAACGCGAAGCCGGTCAGCAGGGCCGCCACATGGGACAGGCCCACCCGGGGCCGGGACACCAACCGCAGGTCCACCAAAGGCTGTTGGACCCGGAGCTGCTGCCACCACCACAACCCCAACACGACGACCGTGGCGAGGAACAGCCCCAGGATCCGCGCACTGCCCCACCCCCACTGACCGCCCTGCGACACCCCGAGCAGCAGACACACCAGTCCTACGGCCAGCCCGAGCGCGCCGAGCACGTCGAAGCGGCCCGGCGAACGGACGGGTGACTCGGGCACCGCCCACCAGATCCCCCACACGCCGATCGCGCCGAGCGCGCTGGTCGCCCAGAACATGACGTGCCAGTTGGCGTACTGCACGATCAGCGCCGCGAGCGGCAGTCCGAGCGCGGCGCCGATACCGACCGTGGAGCTCATCAACGCCACCGCGCTGCCCCGGCGCGCCGGGGGCAGTTCGTCGCGCAGGATGCTGATCGACAGGGGTACGACGGCTGCGGCAGCGCCTTGCAGGGCACGGGCGAAGATCAGGACGCGGATGTCGGAGGACAGGGCGCACATGACCGAGCCGACGGTCATCAGGCTCAGGGCGCCGGTCAGGACCCGCCGCTTGCCGTACATGTCACCGGCCCGGCCGAGCACGGGGGTGAGGACCGCGCCGGAGAGCAGGGTCGCGGTGACCATCCAGGAGACGGCGCCCGCCGAGGAGTGGGTCAGCCGGGGCAGGGACGGCAGCAGCGGGACGACCACGGTCTGCATGACCGCCATCAGGATCCCGCCGAACGCCAGCACCGGAACGGTGAGCCGGTCCCGCAAGGGGATCCGCCCGGCGAGGTCGCCGGACGGCTCGGGTATCGGGACGGGCTGGCCCATGGGCACTCCAGCTGGCATGAAAAAAGAAGGTGAATGACTATTCACCCTAACTGGTGAATAGTCATTCACCCAACCTTCCCAGGCAGCTCAGGGAAGCGGAACCGCTCCCGGAGGGTGCCCTACTTGCGGGACGCGAGCGCCCGCGCGTGCACCGTCCGCGCGACCTTGGGCCCGAGCCAGCGCTTGAACCGGCGCAGCGCCTCCAGTCGTCCCGCCGCCTTGTCGATGCCGTAGTAGACCTGCGGCGGGACGTACGGCAGCAGGGGCGAGTGGCGCTGGCCGAGCAGGGCGAACATGCGGTGCGGGGGCAGGTGGATGTAGCGCTGGAGGTTCTCGTACCACTGGGCGCTGTAGCGGGCCGCGCTCTGGATGGACAACAGGGCGGATCTACGGCGCTGTTCGTACGCGGCGAGTGCCTGCGGCAGGTCTGTGTGGTCGCGCAGGGCGTCCGCGAGGGCGATGGCGTCCTCCAGGGCGAGGGTGGTGCCGGCGCCGATGGAGTAGTGGGTGGTGTGGGCGGCGTCGCCGAGCAGGACGAGGTTGTCGCGGTGCCAGGTGCGGTTGGTCAGCGTGCGGAAGTTGAGCCACTGGGCGCTGCCGTCGGCGGAGGCGCGGCCGATCAGGGAGTGGCCGTCGAGGAGGTCGGCGAACAGCTTCTCCAGCAGAGCGAGTCCGTCGGCCTCCGCGGCGGTGTCGAGGCCGAGGCCGGTCCAGGTCTCGGGTGCGCACTCGATGACGCAGGTGCTGCCCTCGGGGCCGAACGCGTAGCCGTAGCACCAGATCCAGCCGTGGTCGGTCTCCACGAAGGCGAAGGTGAAGGAGCCGAAGACCTTGCTGGCACCGAGCCAGATGTACTGGTTGCGGCCGGGCTTGAGTTCGGCGCCGAAGTGGTCGGCGTGGCGGGTGCGCAGCGCGCTGTTGACGCCGTCGGCGGCCACGATCAGATCGGCGTCGGGCAGGTCGTCAGCCGTGACCTCGCACTCGAACTCCAGCCGCACGCCCAGGGACCGGGCCCGTTCGGCGAGGATCTTGAGGAGCCGGTGGCGGCCGATGCCGTGGCCCTCGTCCCCGGGTTGCGTGGTCGTCAGGTCCCGGATGCGGGCGACGCCGTCGCTCCAGCGCACCGAGTGCTCGTCGACGGCCTGCGCGGACTCCGGGTCGTACTCCCGGAGTTGGTCGAGCAGACTGCGCCAGTACGTCACGCCCCAGCCGTAGG
This sequence comes from Streptomyces sp. NBC_01261, assembly GCF_036226385.1. Classification (NCBI taxonomy): domain Bacteria; kingdom Bacillati; phylum Actinomycetota; class Actinomycetes; order Kitasatosporales; family Streptomycetaceae; genus Streptomyces; species Streptomyces sp. NBC_01261. The sequence goes on along the minus strand of NZ_CP108463.1, from coordinate 10,346,256 downwards.
TCGAGCCCTCGGCGTTGCGCTCGTAGACGGTGATGTCGTGGGACGGGTCCTGACGCTTCAGCAGGATCGAGAGATACAGACCGGCGGGCCCGCCTCCGACACAGGCGACCTTCACGCGCACACCCCTGGAGATTACTCAATGTGGTCAAGTGGAACCGCAGAGTAGCAGCCCGAGGGCGCGAAGAAGCCCCATCGGCCTCGGGACTCGAAGGCCGACGGGACGCGTCGGGCAGGCGAGGGGCTTACGCCTCGGCCGTGGCGCACTCCGGGTGGCCCCAGCCCTTGGGGTTCTTGCTGATGGGCTCGCCTGCCGCGTAGGCGCGACCGCACAGGCAGCGGCCGGGGAACTTGGCCTTGATGGTGCGGGAGGCCGAACTCGTGCTCTTCCGGGCCGACTTGGCGCCGCCCGCGCGGGCGGGCTTCTTCGGGGTGTCGGGTGAGGGGGGCGGTTCCGGGGAGCCGAGGTCGCTGCCCGCGGGCTCCTGGACGATGGCCGCCTGGCTGGCCGCGCGGTCGGCGAAGTCGTTCAGCGGGTCGCCGTCGACCTGGTGGGCGGGGACGTAACGGAACTCGACCGAGCGGTCGCCGAGGAGTTCGTCGATACGGACGACCAACTCCTGGTTGGCGACGGGCTTTCCGCCGGAGGTCTTCCAGCCGTTGCGCTTCCAGCCGGGCAGCCAGGTGGTGACCGCCTTCATGGCGTACTGCGAGTCCATGCGGATCTCCAGCGGTACGTCCGGTGCGGTCGCCGTCAACAGCCGCTCCAGCGCGGTGAGTTCGGCGACGTTGTTGGTGGCCTTGCCGAGCGGCCCCGCCTCCCAGCGGGCCGGGCTCTCCTTGTCGTCCGAGACGACCCAGGCCCAGGCGGCCGGCCCGGGATTCCCTTTCGAAGCCCCGTCGCACGCGGCCACCACACGTTCACGCATGCGCCCGATCATGCCATGACCGCGCGACGGGCTCCGCGTCGCCCCGGGCGAGGTCCCGCTCGGCAGACAGGGCAGGGCCGGGCCGTGGCGACCTGGGTGACGATCGCCGCGTTCGGGCCGGCCTGGCAGGGCGCACGCCCGAGGGCCGCGCATGGCGGTTCGGCGTCGATCAGCACAGCGACCTCGTTACTTGCGGCCGCCTCACCGAGCGGGCCGGTGCCGTGGCCCGCGTCGCGCCGTACGCCCCGGACCGAAACAACGCGAACCGGCTGTGGACGGTATCCGAAGATCTCGTCCGCCAGCCCTCTACGCTGCGCGCATGACCTCGCGACAGGAGCAATTCGCCCGGGTGCGCCGCTACTTGTGGCAACCCCCGCGCCCGCATGGCGAGCAGCCGCGCGAGCGCGTGGTCGGGCCGCTGGAACTCTTCTACGACCTGGTCGTGGTCGTACTGGTCGCGCAGGCCGCCCACCATCTGTCCGGGGAACTCGACTGGCACGGACTGGGCCTGTTCGCCGCGGTGTTCGCGCTGGTGTGGATCGCCTGGCTCAACGGCAGCCTGCACCACGAACTGCACGGGCACGAGGACGCCCGCGGCCGGAGCATGTTCCTGCTGCAGATCCTCGTGCTCGTCCCGCTGGGCGCGTTCATCCCCGGCGCGGGCGACGAACGCGGTGTCGCCTTCGCCGTGGACGCGGGGGTGCTGTTCGCGGTGCTGGCGTTGCTGTGGCTGCTCGCCTCGCGCAGTGACACTCCCGAATTCCGGCGTCCCAGCCTGCTGTACGTGACAGGGACGGCGGCCTGCGCGGTCGTGCTGGGCGCGAGCGCCAGCCTGCCCGCGGACGCCCGCGTGCTGACGTGGGGTGCGCTGGCCGTCGTCTACCTGGTCGGGTTCGTGGTCATCATCGGGAGGGCCATCCCGGAACAGGTGGTCGCGCTCAGCGTGACCGACGCGCTCACGGAACGGTTCGGGCTGTTCATCATCATCGTGCTGGGCGAGAACGTGACCGGAGTGGTCGACGGACTGGCCCACGAACCGACCAACGCGCTCACCCTCGCCGTCGGACTCGTCGCCGTCGTCGTCGGGTTCGGCGCGTGGTGGACCTACTTCGACTTCGCCGGACACCGGCTGCCGCGGCCCACGCGCGCGTGCGCCCTGCGATGGATGGTGGTCCACCTGCCGATCACGGCCGCGGTGGCCGCCATGGGCGCCGCGATGGTCGGCCTCGTCGAGCACGCCCACGACGGCCGGACCCCCGCGGCCACGGCCTGGGTGCTCTGCGGGGGCGCGGCCGTCGTGCTCTGCGCGACGATGGCGCTCGCGGCATCCACGCGCGCGTGGAGCGAGAACCTCGGGCTCTACCGGCCCCTGGCCCGCACCTGTGTCGCCATGGCCCTCCTCTGCGTGGGCGTCGGCGCTCTGCGCCCGGCTCCCCTCGTCCTCGGCCTGGCGCTCGTCGTGCTCTTCGGCATCCCCTGGGGAGTCGCCGTGGCCAACCGAGTGGCCAACTACGAGGAACCGGCCAGGTGACACCTGTGAGAAAGCACTGGCCATGGTCGACGCGGCCGTGGCCTGCGCTCCCGCCTGGTGGGCGGCCGACGGGAGCTGACGCGCGGCCTCGGCTAGACGTCCGTGCTCGTCGGGAACTCGCCCTTGGTCGTGCTCTCGTCGATCACCGTGAACGCGGCGCCCTGCGGATCGCTCAGCGCCGCGAACCGCCCGAAGGGACTGTCCATGGGGCCGAAGCGCACGACGCCGCCGAGTTCGGTCGCCTTGGCGACGGCCTCGTCGCAGTCGGGGACGGCGAAGTACACGTTGACGTACGACGGCACCTCGGGCGGGAACTCGTCGCCCATGGCCATCCGGCCCAGCACCGTGTCGTCGCCGATGTTGTACATCCGGTAGTCCATCTCACCGCCGTCCATCTGCTTCTGCGCGTACGGGAAGACCGCCGCGAAGAACGCGTCCGCCTTTGCGGGTTCGCGGGTGAAGATCTCGGCCCAGGCGTAGGCGCCGGGCGCGCCCGTGGCCTCGAAGCCCTCGTGGACGCCGCCCTGCCAGACGCCGAAGACGGCGCCGCTGGGCTCACTGGCCAGGCACATCGTGCCGAAGTCGCCGACCTTCATCGGCTCCATCAGCACCTGGCCGCCGTTCTCCCGGATCTTCGCCGCGGTGGCCGCCGCGTCCGGTGACGCGAGGTACAGGCACCACTGCGACTGGCCCTCCGCGCCGGGCATCGGCGGTACGACGGCCGCGACCGCCTTGTCGTCGACGAAGGCCTGGGTGTAGTTCCCGTACTCCGACGACGCGTCGCCGAAGGTCCAGCCGAGGACCTCGCCGTAGAAGCGCTTGGCCCCCTCCACGTCGCTGAACATCGCGTCGGCCCAACAGGGGGTTCCCTCAGGTTGTACGGCCATGATCGCGGCCCTCTCCGGTAGGTCGGGTTGTCCGAATTCTCACGCTAGTCACCCGGAGGGCAGGACGCGCGCCGAACGCCGCGGTCCGTTCCACACTGGACGGATGGCGGATACGACGACGATGCGCGCGTGGGCCGTGACCGAGCCGGGGCCCGTCGAGGGAGGCTCTCTCCAGCTCGTGGAGAAGCCGGTGCCGGTACCTGGGGATGACGAACTGCTCGTTCACGTGCGCGCGTGCGGGGTGTGCCGGACCGATCTGCATGTCACCGAGGGGGACCTGCCGGTGCGCCGCCCGGGGTGACTCCGGGGCACGAGGTCGTCGGGGAGGTGGCCGGGGTCGGGACCGGGGTGAGCGGGTTCGCGGTCGGTGACCGGGTGGGCGTCGCGTGGCTGCGCCGTACCGACGGCACCTGCGCGTACTGCCTGCGCGGCGCCGAGAATCTGTGCCCGCGCTCCGAGTACACGGGCTGGGACGCCGACGGCGGCTACGCGGAGTACACGACCGTACCGGCCGCGTTCGCCCACCGACTCCCCGCCGGTCTCGACGACGTGGCCCTGGCACCGCTGCTGTGCGCCGGGATCATCGGCTACCGCGCGCTGCGCCGGGCCGCCCTCCCCCCGGGCGGACGGCTCGGTCTCTACGGCTTCGGGGGCAGCGCCCATCTGTGCGCCCAGGTGGCGCTCGCCGAGGGGGCCACCGTGCATGTGCTGACCCGGGGCCCGGCGGCGCGGCGGCTCGCGCTGGAGCTGGGGGCGGCTTCGGCGCGCGACGCGTACGAGACTCCGCCGGAGCCGCTCGACAGCGCGATCCTGTTCGCGCCGGTCGGCGATCTCGTGCCGGTGGCGCTGCGGGCGCTCGACCGGGGCGGTGTTCTCGCGGTCGCGGGCATCCACCTCAGCGACACACCGCCCCTGGACTACGAGCACGAGCTGTTCTACGAGAAGGAGTTGCGCAGCGTCACCTCCAACACCCGTGTGGACGCAAGGGAGTTCCTCGCTCTGGCCGCCCGGCACGACGTGCGCGCGACCACGCACACCTTTCCGCTCTCACGGGCCGCGGACGCGCTGGCGGACCTGAAGGCGGGCCGCTTCGACGGGGCCGCGGTGCTGGTGAACGACCTCAACGGGTAGGCGGCGCACGGAGGTTCGCGCGGCCGAGGCGTTCCGGCACCCGTGCGCCGGGGCACGGGAAGGATCTCTTCCCCTCCTTGCCTCGATCGGCGGTTTACACCCCGCAGGGCGTGAAGCCGCCCCCTGCGCGCGGTTACCGGTCCTGGGCAGGACTGTTTGGCTTGTACACCGACGACGCGCTCACCCCTGTTCACCTCCCGGGAGGGAATGTGTCCACTCCGGAAAGCGCCCACGGACCCGCCACCGACGAACCCGGCCCCGCGACCCCCGACAACGGTCAACCACCCACCAGCCTCAGCACCCTGGCGGCACGTCAGCTCGCCACGACCACCAAGTCCGAACCGCAGATGCAGGCCATCACCTCGCGATGGCTGCTGAAGATGCTGCCCTGGGTGGACGTGCGGGGCGGTGCCTACCGGGTCAACCGGCGGCTCCAGCTCAGCGTCGGCCGCGGCCGGGTGCGGTTCGAGCAGAACGGCGCCGACGACATCAGGGTCGTCCCCGAGACGCTCACCGAACTGCCCGTGCTGCGCGGGTACTCCGACACGGAGGTCCTGAAGGAGGTCGCGGGCCGGTTCCGGGTCCGGGAGGTGCGGGCCGGGCAGATCCTCTTCGAGGCCGGACAGCCCGTCACCGAGGCCTACTTGGTCGCGCACGGGCGCTTCACCCGCTACACCGCCGGCAAGTACGACGAGGAGGAGATCCTCGGCGTCGTCACCGACGGCGACCAGATGGGGGACGAGGCCATAGGGCAGTCCGACCCCCTGTGGCTGAGTTCCGTGCGGGCGGAGACCGCGGGCGTCCTGCTCGTACTGCCGTGGGACGTCGTGGCCGAACTCACCGACCGCGTACCGTCGTTGGCCGCGCATCTGGAGGCGTACGCCGAGCGGCAGCGGCTGCCGATGAACCGCAAGGGCGAGGCCGACGTCCCGGTGCAGGCCGGCCATGTGGGCGAGCAGACGCTCCCCGGCGGCTTCGTCGACTACGAACTCGCCCCGCGCGAGTACGAGTTGTCGCTCACCCAGACCGTGCTCCGGGTGCACACCCGGGTCGCCGACCTCTACAACGACCCGATGGACCAGACCCAGCAGCAACTGCGGCTCACCATCGAGGAGATCCGCGAGCGGCAGGAGTGGGAGCTGGTCAACAACCGGGAGTTCGGGCTGCTGCACAGCATCGACTACACCCAGCGCATCAGCACCTTCACCGGCCCACCGACCCCGGACGACCTGGACGAACTGCTCGCCATGCGGCGCAGGACACGGCTCTTCCTCGCCCACCCGAAGGCGATCGCGGCCTTCTTCCGGCAGTGCAACAAGCGCGGTCTGGTGCCCGGCACGGTGAACGTCGAGGGGCACGAGATCCCCGCCTGGCGCGGTGTCCCGTTCTTCCCGTGCGGCAAGATCCCGATCACCCCGCAGCACACCAGCAGCATCATCGCGCTGCGCACCGGCGAGGCCGACCAGGGTGTCGTCGGCCTCTTCCAGACAGGCATCCCCGAGGAGTTCCAGCCCGGTCTGAACGTGCGCTTCATGGGCATCGACTCGGCCGCGATCATCCGCTACCTCGTCACCGCGTACTACTCGATGGCCATCCTGGTCCCCGACGCGGCGGGAATCCTGGAGAACGTCCAGATCGGCCGGACCGCCGAATGACGGCCTGGAGCACGCCATGACCACGTCCCTTTCGCTGCCCGGTCCCCCGAACCTGGCGAGCACCGTACGAGCCCGGCCCAGCGGGGCTATCCCCGGTCTCAAGTACCAGCCCGCGGCACCCGCCGACCCCGAGAAGGCCGCGGAGATCGACCGCAGGCTGGAGGCCTGGGCCCGCGAGCTGGATCTGTTCCCGGCCGCGTGGGACGGGGACTTCGCCGGGTTCCAGTTCGGCCGGGCCGTGGTGCTCCAGCACCCCGGCGCGCTCGACCTCGAACGGCTCACCGTCGCGGGCAAGTTGTTGCTCGCCGAGAACATCGTCGACGACTGCTATTGCGAGGAGGACGGGGACAAGGGCGGCGCGCACCGCGGCCTGGGCGGACGCCTGATCTTCGGGCAGTCGGCGCTCGACCCCTTCCACTCCACCCCCGCATACGAGGAGGAGTGGCGGCACGGCGTACAGGCGGACGGCCCGCTGCGCTCGTACCACTTCGCGCTCAAGGACTACGCCCTCCTCGCCACCCCCAGCCAGACCGACCGGTTCGTGCACGACATCGCCCGGCTCCACCTCGGGTACCTCGCCGAGGCGGCATGGGCGGAGATCCGGTACAAGCCGCGCGTCTGGGAGTACCTGGTGATGCGGCAGTTCAACAACTTCCGCCCCTGTCTGTCGATCGTCGACGCGATCGACGGCTACGAACTGCCCGAGCAGGTGTACGCCCGGCCCGAGATCCAGCGGGTCACGGCCCTTGCCTGCAACGCCACCACGATCGTCAACGACCTCTACTCCTTCACCAAGGAACTCTCCGACCCCGGCCACCTCAACCTGCCGCAGGTCGTCGCCGCCAACGACCGGCGCGGGCTGAAGGCTGCCTATCTGAAGTCCGTCGACATCCACAACGGGATCATGGACGCCTTCGAGGAGGAGTCCACGACGCTGTCCGCCGCCTCCCCCCTCGTCGAGCGCTACATCCAGGGCCTGGCCGCCTGGGTGGCCGGCAACCACGAGTGGCACGCGACCAACAGCCACCGCTACCACCTGCCCAACTACTGGTAACCGTCCGGACCCTGATGCTCTGTCGGACGCACGACGCTAGGAGTCACCGTTGACCACCGCCGACGCCGGCACCACAGCAGCACCGGTGCCGACCCAGTCCACGTACCAAAGCCGGGTCGCGGACTACTGGAACGCCGAAGAGAACCCGGTCAACCTCGACCTCGGACAGCTCGACGACCTGTACCACCACCACTACGGAATCGGCGGGGCCGACGAGTCCGTGCTCGACGAGCCCGATCCCGTCCGGCGCCGGGAGCGGCTCACCGCCGAACTGCACCGCCTGGAGCACACGCAGGCCGAACTCCTCGCCTCCCACCTCGGCCAACTCACCCCGGACGACCGGGTGTTCGACGCGGGCTGCGGGCGCGGTGGCGGCAGCGTAGTGGCGCATCTGCGGTACGGCTGCCGGGCCGACGGGGTCACGATCTCCGCCAAGCAGGCCGAGTTCGCCAACACGCAGGCCCGCAAGCGGGGTATCGACGGCCAGGTGCGCTATCACCACCGCAACATGCTCGACACCGGCTTCCCGACAGGGGAGTTCGCCGCGTCCTGGAACAACGAGTCCACGATGTATGTGGAGTTGGACCTCCTGTTCGCCGAGCACGCCCGGCTGCTGCGCCGCGGCGGACGCTATGTGGTGATCACCGGCTGCTACAACGACACGTACGGCCGGGCCTCGCGCGAGGTGTCCCTCATCAACGCCCACTACATCTGCGACATCCACCCCAGGTCGGAGTACTTCCGGGCGATGGCCCGCAACCGGCTGGTGCCCGTCCACGTCCAGGACCTCACCGAGGACACCATCCCCTACTGGGCGCTGCGCAAGCGGGCCGACCACCTGGTGACGGGGATCGAGGACACGTTCCTCGACGCCTACCGCAACGGCAGTTTCCAGTATCTGCTGATCGCGGCCGACCGGGTCTGAGGCTCAGCGCCCGGCGATCCGGGAGGCCGTCTCCGGGAGGCCGGGCACCGGGTCGAGCAGGTCCAGCGCACGGTGCGCGCGGCGCAGACCACGGCGAACCCCGCTTCGCGCTCCAGCACCCGGCGGCGGAAACACAGCACCAGGTTGAGGCCGGTGGAGTCGATGAACGTGGTGCGGCGCAGATCGACGACGTAGGCGGGCGCGCTCAGCGCCACCACCGAGTCCAGCCACTCGCGCAGCGGGGTGGCGGTCGCGAGGTCGACATCGCCGTGCAGGTCGACGACCAGCAGGCCGTCCGGGGCACCCAGCAGGGCGTGTTCGCCGGGTGCGGGCCAGGCCGGGGCGGGTACTAGCTCCGGGCCGTTCTCGCGCAAGGTGCTCCGTCCTCATTCATGCCTTTCGCGCGTCGGCGCGCGATCCGGCGCGGGTCCGTGCGCCGGCTTCGACATCCCCGCACCGCACGAGCCCGCGCCGGAACTACCCCCGAGCAGCTCCCCCTTGAACCGTGGGTACCAACTGTTCCACCTTCGCCACATGGTCGGGGCATCAACGCCCGCTCATCGGCGACACAACGAGCGGGCAGCAGTTGGGCCAGGTGATCCGGAACGCGAGGGATTCACCGTCACCTGGGCCATGGGCACCCGCGCCGGAAAGGGCCGAGATCGAGGACGTCGGAGGCGGACGCGCTCACCGCGACCGCCTCCGACGTCTTCGACGTGGTCCTGTGCGACCTGGGCCTGCCCGACACCGACGGCTACACGGTGTCCCGCACGGTACGCGCCCGCCCGCACGGCACCCGCCCCCGTCTGATCGCGGTCTCCGGCTTCAGCCAGGGCACCGACCGCTCGCTGTCCCGGGCGGCCGGCTTCGACGCCCATCTCGCCGTGCCGCTCCCGCTGACCGACCTGCTGGAGTTCCTGGAGAGTCCCGAGTAGCCGGGCGTCTTCCTCCCGCCGCCGGCGTATGCGGAGAGCCCGGGATCTCACTCGGGTGATCGGCGCCCGGTCCCCAGCTCCGTCTCGATGAGGCGGTTGAGGTGGCGGCGGGCGTCCTGGGTGCTCAACGGGGGTGCCTGGCGCAGCCGTTGCAGGGCGAGGCCGTCGGCGAGGGCGGCGAAGCGGACCGTGAAGCCGTCGAGGTCGTCGGCGTCGAACTCGCCGTCGGTGACGCCCCGTTGGGCCAGTGCGCGGATCTGCTGGTGCCAGGTCTCGTAGCGGTGGGCCTGGCCACCGCTGAAGGCCGCGTCCGTGCCCTGCTCGCCCGCGTTCCAGTAGTCGAACCACATGCGCCAGTGCCGGTCGGTGTCCTCGGTGAACAGCGCGTCGACGAGCAGCCGCAGCGCCTCGGCCCCGCTCGTCGCCTGCTCGGCCGCCTCGTTCAACTCGGCGTAGTAGCGCTCGATATGGAGGACCATCGCCTCGGAGAGGATCTCCTGCACACTGCCGAAGTGGTACGTGACGGTGCCGACGGAGACCCCGGCCGCCGCCGCCACGTCCCGGACGCCGACGGCGGCGTAACCGCGTTCCGCTATCAACGGGACGGCCGCCTCGACGATGAGCCGGCGGCGCACCTCGGTGGGCTGCCGGGTCCGGTCGGCGGCGGCGACGGCACGACGCGGGGACTTGGTGGCCGGCTGGGGCTGCTTGGCGGCCGTCATCCCGACGTCCTCGGGGTGGTGCGGTGCCATGCTCGCTCGGCCACTGTCTCTCCGTTCGCCCTTGCTTCGACGCGACTGTCCATGACGAAGTCCGCGGCCGTGGCGCGCAGCTCCGTCCGCGCCATGATCTCAGCGTCGTAGTCGTCCCCGCGTCGCAACCGGATCCGCCACTCCGACACGGCGTGCGCGGAGAGCGGGTCGTCGCCGCGGATGCGGTACGTCTCCCGCGCGCTCTCCTCGTACCGCAGCCCGTCCGGATACGTCCGAGATCCCCCGTAGTTGGGGTCGACCTCCAGCGTCCACTCGCCCTTGGCGACGTCGTGCGTGACGAGTCGCTCGGGGGTGGGTTCGGCGGGCCGGTCGTAGGTCACGTCGAGCGGCGTCGCCTGTTCGGGCTCCTCGAAGCGGATCGGCGGCTCCTCTCCGCCTTCCCGCAGGGGCAGTTGTACGGCGCTCTCGGCCGGGACGACGCGCAACTCGCCGCGCTCGCCGTGCGGCCAGACCCACGGCCAGTAGGTGTCGGAGACGGCGAGCCGGACGCGGTGGCCGGGCGGGATGGCGTAGCCGATGCCGGTCAGCTCGAACTCGACGTCCTCGTACGTCCCCGGTGTCCACTCGACGGCCCGGTCACGGCCGTGCCTGCTCAGCAGGTTGAGCACGCCCCGGGTGACGAGCGTGGACGAGCCGTCCGGTGCCACGTCGCACAGCCGGGCGATGACGTGGGCGCGCGGGGTGCCGCTGTCGAGGCGGAGCCGGACGCGCGGGCGGCCGAGGATCTCGACGCGTTCGGTGAGCGGTTCGGAGTCGAAGCACGCCGAACGGCCGTCCTCCTCCCGCTGGTCCGGCGGCAGGTCGCTCGCGTTGCCGAAGGGGAAGAAGCGTCCGGCGTCGAGACCGGTGTGCTGCGGTGAGCGCACGAGGACGGGGTCCGCGCTCGCACCGAGCGGACGTGAGTCCCAACTGACCTTCTGGCTCGGCCACTTGGCGTCACCCACCCAACGGCCGGGCAGCACGTCGTACGACGTGGTCGGTGGGATCGGGTCGGTGATCCAGGCCCGCAGCAGCGGCTCCGCCATCGCTCCCGTGTCGATGCCCTTGAGGTGCTGGTCCCACCAGCGCAGGGTCTCCTGGAGGAAGCCGATCGCGGGGCCGGGCGGCAGTCCCCGGTCGGGGTACTGGTGCGACCAGGGGCCGACGATGCCCCGGACGCGGTCCTCGGGCAGGTGCTCGACGAGTCGCAACACGGCGTCCCGGTACGGGTCGTTCCAGCCGCCGACCGCGAGGACGGCCGCGTCGATGGCGGTGTAGTCCTCGCAGACGCTGCCGTGCTTCCAGTAGTCGTCGCGCTGTTGGTGTGCGAGCCAGGTGTGCAGGAAGGGTTCGAGGGCGTCGAGACGCTCGCGCCACATCGGCACCCAGCGGTCCGTGCCGACGCCGGCCGGGTCCGGCGGGCGGGACGCGAAGGCGAGCATCGTGCCCGCCCAGGCGAGCATGTCGATGCCGAGGACGGCGCCGCCCGTGTAGTGGACGTCGTTGTCGTACCGGTCGTCGGTCGAGCAGACGGTGACGATCGCCTTGAGCGGTTCGGGCGCGAGAGCGGCGATCTGGAGAGCGTTGAAACCGCCCCACGAGATGCCGAACATGCCGACCTTGCCGGTGCACCAGGCTTGCTCGGCAAGCCAGTTGACGACGTCGACGCCGTCCGCGAGTTCCTGCGCGTCGTACTCGTCGCCGGGCAGGCCCTCGCTGTCGCCGTGGCCCCGGATGTCGACGCGGACGGAGGCGTAACCGTGTCCTGCGTACCAGGGGTGGCGCTGGGCGTCGCGCGGTGCGGTCCAGTCGCTCTTGCGGTACGGGAGGTATTCGAGCAGCGCGGGCACGGGGTCCGACTCGGCGTCATCGGGCCGCCAGACGCGGGCGTGCAGCCGGGTCCTTCCGTCCCGGGTGGGGATCCAGACGTCCTCGCGGACGACCCGGCGCTCGAACTGCTCGCGGTACTTCACAAAGCTCCTTCCGCCACAGGGGCGTTGAGGGGACGCCAGCGCCGGACGCGGTGGCCGTCGTCGCCGTTCTCGGTCCAGATGTCGTCCCCGTCGACCGCGTCGGCCCAGTCGGCGGTGTCGTCGACGTAGGGCCGCGCGTCGGGGTCGGGTTCGAGGGCGGCGGCCATGAGTTGGCGGGTGTAGGGGTGCTGGGGGTCGGCGAAGACGGTCTCCGTCGGGCCTTCCTCGACGACGACTCCGTGGCGCAGTACGACGACCCGGTCCGCGATGCCCCGTACGACGGCGAGGTCGTGGCTGATGAACAGGCACGCCAGGTCGCGTTCGCGCCGCAGGTCGTCGAGGAGCCGGAGCACATCGGCCTGGACGGATACGTCCAAGGCCGTGGTGATCTCGTCGGCGATCAGGACGTCCGGTTCGCCCGCCAACGCCCTTGCGATGCCTATGCGTTGACGCTGGCCGCCGGAGAGCTGCGCGGGCAGGCGGTCGGCGAGGGCCGGGTCGAGACGTACGTCGGAGATGAGTCGGCGGGCCCGCTCGGTCGCCTCCGTGCGGTCGGTCACCGTACCGAAGAAGCGCAGGGGGTGGCGGACCGCGTCGCCCACGGAACGGCGGGGGTTGAGGGAGGTGTCGGCGTTCTGGAAGACGAGTTGCACCCTGCGGCGCAGGGACAGCGGTCGTTGCTGCGCGGGGCGGGCCAGGTCGCCGTCGGCGTGTTTCATCGTGCCACCGGACGGGGTGCGCAGCCCGGCCAGACTCCACGCGAGGGTGGACTTGCCGCTGCCCGACTCGCCCACGAGGGCGAGGACTTCACCGCGCCGGACGTCGAAGGACACACCGTGGACTGCGCGAGTGCTGCCGTAGTCGATGGTGATGTCCTGTGCGGAGACGGCCACGGGGGCGTCGGCGGGGACTTCGGCCCGGGGCCTGACCTCCCGCTCCCCCGCCTCGCCGACGACGGCGAGCCCGGCGTCGTCGAGGCGCGGCACGCTCGCCAACAGGCGTCGTGTGTACGGGTCTTGGGGCTGTGAGAACAACTGTCGCGTGGGTGCCGACTCCACCACTCGCCCGGACCGCAGGACGGTCACCTCGTCGGCCATGTGGGCGACGACGCCGAGGTCGTGGCTCACCAGGACCGCGGCGAGGCCGAGTTCGTCGCGCAGGGCGGCGATCAGGTCGAGGACGCTGCGCTGGGTGACGACGTCGAGGCCGGTCGTCGGCTCGTCGAGGACCAGGACCTTGGGGCGGGCCGCGATGGCCATGGCGATGGCGACGCGCTGCTGCTGGCCGCCGGAGAGTTCGTGCGGGTAGCGGCGGGCGAGTTCGGCGGGGTTCGGCAGCCGGACCTGTTCGAGGAGGTCGACGACGGGGACGTCACCGCCCGCCTCGGCGATCTGCCGACCGATGCGCATGGAGGGGGTGAGGGCGTGGCCGGCGTTCTGGCCGACCATGGCGACCGTTCCGCCGCGCAGCTGTCGCAACTCCCGTGCGGGCAGAGCGAATACGTCGGCGCCGGACACCTGGACCGAGCCCCCGGTGATCCGGGAGCCGTGCCGCAGGTGTCCGAGGAGGGTCGCGGCGATGGTCGACTTGCCGCTGCCGGACTCGCCGACGAGGGCGTGAGTCCGCCCCTCGGCGACGTCCAGGGACACCTCGTGCACGACGGGCACGTCCTCGCCGCCCGAACGGTAGGCCACGGAGAGGGAGTTGACGGACACGATCGAGGCCATCAGGAGCCCTCCCTGATCCGGTCGACGCCCCACGCCTTGGACAGGCCGTCGGCCGCGAGGTTGAGCCCGACCACGAGGGTGGCCAGGGCGATGATGGGGGCGATGCTGGCCATCGGGACGACGGTGATGGCGGTGCGGTTCTCGGCGACCATCAGACCCCAGTCGGGGGTGGGCGGGTCGGCGCCGAAGCCGAGGAAGGACAGCGAGGAGATCAGCAGTACGACCCAGGAGGCCCGCATCGCGAACTCCACGCACACCACGTCGGTGATGTTCGGGAGGATCTCCCGGCGCAGGATCGACCAGGTGCTCTCGCCGCGGGCGCGGGCCGCGGTCACGTAGTCGGCGGGGACGACCGCGAGGGCGGCGCCGCGCACGACACGGACGACCTGCGGGACGTAGGTGATCGCGACGGCGAGGACGATGACCGCCGGGCCGGTACCCAGGGCGGTGACGATGACGAGGAGTGCCAGGACGGAGGGGATGGACAGGATCGCGTCCAGGATCCGGCCCAGTACGTCGTCGAACCAGCCGCCGCGCAGGGCCGCCGCGCAGCCGATGACCGTGCCGAGGGCGACGGTGATCAGGGTCGCGGTGACGGAGATGCCGAGGGCATACCGGCCGCCGTAGAGGACGCGGGCGAGGACGTCCCGGCCGTACTGGTCGGTGCCGGCCCAGTGGCTCCAACTCGACCCGAGGAGAGCGTGGTCGGCGTCGTTGGCGATCGGGTCGTAGGAGGTGAGGAGGGGGGCGAGCAGCGCGATCAGGACGTGCACGGCGACGATCGCGAGGCCGACGAGTGCCGTGCGGGAACTGCTCACGGTGCGCCAGGCGCGGACGGTGCGGGCGCCTCGTACGGTGGTCGGCGCGGCGGTGTCGAGCGTGGTCATCGAGTCCTCCCTCGGGTGCGGAGCCTGGGGTTGAGGGCCATGGTGGCGAGGTCGGCCGCGAGGTTGCAGACGACGTAGACGACCGCGCTGATGAGGGCGATGGCCTGGATGGTGGGCAGGTCGCGGTTCTGCACCGAGGACAGCATCAGCTTGCCGATGCCCGGGTAGTTGAAGACGTTCTCGACCACCGCGACCCCGCCGACCAGCCACGCGACGTTGAGCGCGATGACGTGCAGGGTGGGCAACAGGGCGCTGGGCAGGGCGTGTCGGGTGACGACCCGCCAGGTGGAGAGGCCCTTGAGGCGGGCGGTGGTGACGTACTCGGTGGCCATCACGTCGATGACCGAGGTGCGGGCCATGCGGACGATGTACGCGGCCATCACCACGGCGAGCGCGAGGGCGGGAAGCCATACGGCGGGAAGGAGTTGGGAGACGGTGGCGTCGGGGCCGTAGAGGACGACCGCGGGGAACCACGGGAGGGCGACCGAGAAGCACAGGACGAGGACCGTGGCCACGACGAACTCGGGGACGCTCATGCCGACGAGGCTGACGGTGGAGATGACGTGGTCGGGCCAGCGGTCGCGGTAGAGGCCCGCGAGGATGCCGAGGACGATCGAGCCGGTGACCGCGAAGAGGACCGTGACGACGGCGATCAGCGCGGAGTTGCCGAGATACATGGACACTTCGCCGCCGACGGCCTTGCCGGAGACGAGAGAGGTGCCGAAGTCGCCGTGCAGGGCGCCCCAGACCCAGTCCCAGTACCGCTCCCAGGCCGGCCGGTCGAGCTTCAGCTTCTCGCGCAGGGCCGCCACCGCGTCGGGGGTCGCGTCCTTGCCGAGGATCTGGGTGGCGACGTCGCCGGGCAGCGCCTGGACGGCGAGGAAGACGAGGATGGAGGAGAGGAAGAGGGTGCCGACGGCCGCCGCGATACGGCGGGTTATGAAGGAGAGCATGGTCAGGCTCCCTTCAGGCCGATGTTGAGGTAGTCGAACTCGAAGCCGTGCTCGGCGTATCCGCGCACCTTGCGGGAGATGCCGACGAGCCGGTCGGCGAACATCGGGGTCATCGCCCCGCCTCTCTCGATCACCAACGTCTGCGCCTCGCCGTAGAGTTCGCGCCGCTTGGTGTCGTCGATCTCGGCGCGGGCCCTGTCGAGCACCGCGTCGAACTGTTTGTCGGACCAGGCGGTCTCGTTGTAGGAGGAGCCGCTGCGGAAGATCTGCGTGAAGAGTTGGTCGACGGGCCGGCCCGTGAACCAGTAGGTGGCCATCAGCGGCTTCTTCATCCAGATCTGCGTGTAGTACGAGTCCGCGGAGGCCGTCTTGACCTTGATCCGGATACCGGCGCGCTTGGCCGAGTCCTGGTAGGCGAGCGCCATCGGCGTGAACAGCGGGTCGTAGGAGGAGGTGTAGAGGTCCATCGCCAGACCCTCGTGGCCCGCCTGTCTCAGGAGGTACTTCGCCTTCTCCGGGTCGTGCTTCGGATGCGCGGAGATGTACGCGGGGTCGCTCGGCGGCACCGGGTTGTCCCAGCCGGGGGTGCCCGCGCCCTGGAGGGCGACCTTGACCACGTGCTCGGGGTCGTAGGCGAGCTTCATCGCCTGGCGGACGCGGACGTCGGTGAAGGGCTTCTCGGTGGTGAGCATCGGGAGGACGTACCACTGGGCGTCCTTCACGCGGGCGATGGTCGCGCGGTCCGAGGCGGCGACCACACGGGCGGTCGCGAAGTCGAGGTTGGTCTGCGAGAGCAGGTCAACTTGGCCTGCCAGTAGGGCATTTGAGCGGGCCGACATGTCGGCGACCGAGTAGAAGGCGATCGCGTCGAGGACGGGGCGGCCCGCGAAGTGGTCCTTGTAGGCGATGACGCGGCCGGGGCCCGCCGGTGCGAACGACTCCAGCTTGAAAGGGCCGGTGCCGATGCCGGTGCGGCCGATGGACTTCGCGCTGCCGTCGGGGATGACGTAGCAGTTGTAGTGCGTCAGCAGGCTCGGGAACTCGGCGTTCGGGCTCTTCAGCGGGACGACGAGGGTGTGGGCGTCGGGCGTGCCCAGCTTCGCGGGGTCGATGAGCGGGGCGAGGACCGCGGCCTGCGGTGACGCCGTCGCCTTGTCGAGGATGTGGCGCAGCGTGTAGGCGGCGTCGGCGGAGGTGAAGGCGCGGCCGTTGTGGAAGGCGACACCCTTGCGGAGCCGAAAGGTCCAGGTGCGGGCCTTGGCGTCGGTCTCCCAGGACTCGGCGAGGTCGGGGGCCAGCTCACCGTTCGCGGCGACGCGGACGAGCCGGTTATAGAGGGCGCCCAGGTACTCGTACGCGGACAGCGAGCCGGCCGGGTCGAGGGTCTCGGCGTCGGAGGCGGGCGGTCGGGCGATGCGCAGGGTGCCGCCGCGGTCGGGGGCGCCCTTCGCGGCGGCGGCCGGCAGGACGGGAGCGGCCTCCGCCCCGGAACAGCCCGTCAGCAGCCAGGACCCGCCGAGCGCGGCGGCCGAGGCGACGCCCGCGGCGAGCACCGACCGGCGGCCCGGGTGGTGGATGTCGGACATGTACCGACCGTCCTTGTCGCTATTCGTTCAGCCGAACGATTGAGTGAAGTTGGTGAACGATAACGAGGGGATGGTTTCCCGCCAACCCTTTGGGCGCGGAAATTAACGTCCGAAACGCACTGGTTACGCGGAGGGGGTGTGCGGGGGTCGCGGGAACGGGCCGTGCGGTGGCTCCGGGGGCGGTCGCTCAGGCGGTATCGCTGAGGCGGTGGTCCCGGGCCCAGGGCGGCAGGGCCGTCGCCGCGAAGGCGAGGGATGTGCGGGCGTTGCCGCCGGAGGCCACGATGACGTGACCGAGGCCATGGTCGCCGCCCGAGAACCCGCCGACGACGGCCAGGGTGACGCCGGGGAGATCCGAGGGCAAGATCCAGAGGACGGGAGGTCCTGGCAGGGGCCTCAGGTGCTCAAGCCGATCCCTGGCCGTAGCGCCTGGACGTCGGCTCCGTACGGCAGGAGTCGTCGGACCCGCTGCGCTTCACCGCCCGCGCCCACCGCTTCGACGAAACGCCGGGCACGGCTGCGTCCGATGCGACGGGCATGATCGTGCGGCCCAACTGGTCGGTTGGGCCTCCTGCTTGGCTGAGGGCCGCGTCGGTGGTGCGGTCGTGCTGGCTGGGGCGGCTGGTCATGTCGCCCTCGCCGAGGACCCGTTGGCGGGTGCGTCCGCCTGTCCCTCGCCGGGTGGGTCCGGTCGGACGGACGACCCGGTGACTGGAGCGGGATCCTCGCATCGACGCCGACCCGCACCTGAAGGGCGCGGTCGATGGCTTCCGGAGCCGTGGCAGGGCGCTGAGCGCCGCCGAGGTGGCGGCGCTGGGCGCAGGCGTTCTCCACGTGACCGAAAGGCGGCCGGTCCGCCCGCCGACCCCGGCGTCACTCCCCCGCGAAGGCCTTCTCCAGTGCCGCGAGGTCGAACTTGCTCATCGCCATGAAGGACTCCGTCGCGCGGGCGACCTTCGCCGGGTCCGGGTCGGTGATCATCTCGATGAGCCGGCTGGGGACGACCTGCCAGGACACGCCGAACTTGTCCTTGAGCCAGCCGCAGGGGCCGGGCTCGCCGCCGTCGGTGAGCTTGGTCCAGTAGTAGTCGATGTCCTCCTGGTTCTCACACGGGATCTGGAAGGACACCGCCTCGGTGAACTTGAACTGCGGGCCGCCGTTCAGGCCGACGAACTTCTGGCCGAAGGCCGTGAACTCCACGGTGAGCACGGTGCCCGCCGGCAGCGGGGCGCCCTCGCCGTAGTGGCTGACGCGCCCGATGCTGGAGTTCTTGAAGATCGACACGTAGTGGTGGGCGGCTTCCTCGGCCTGGCCGTCGAACCAGAGACACGTGGTGAATCCGTCGGTGCGTGCGTCGGTGGTCATGAGCTCCTCCATGGGCTCCAGGTGCATCGAACACGGTCATCTGTATCGACCGGGTCGAGCCGCGAAACTCATCGGTCCGACGGCAGGACAATCCGGGGGCCGATCCCCCGCCCGGAACTAGTCTCGGATCCCATGACGTCCTCGCAGGCAGACAGCGTCCAGCCGTCCCCTACCGACCCGTCCCGCATCGACCCGTTCCGCATCGGCATCCCGCAGGCCGACCTCGACGACCTGCACGCCCGTCTCGACCGCACCCGCTGGCCCGACGAGCTGCCCGGCACCGGCTGGGCGTACGGCGTACCGGCCGGCTACCTGCGGGAGCTGGTCCGGTACTGGCGGCACACGTACGACTGGCGTGCGGCCGAGGCGGAGCTGAACGCGTGGCCGCAGTTCACGACCACCATCGACGGGTCGAAGGTCCACTTCGCGCACATCCGCTCCCCGGAACCGGACGCCACCCCGCTGATCCTCACCCACGGCTGGCCGGGCTCGATCGTCGAATTCGTGGACATCGTGGGCCTGTTGACCGATCCGGCAGCCCACGGCGGCGACCCCGCCGACGCCTTCCACGTCGTCGTACCCGGCATCCCCGGCTTCGGGCTGTCCGGGCCGCCGGCCGACACCGGCTGGGAGGCGGGCCGGATCGCCGACGCCTGGGCCGAGTTGATGCACCGGCTCGGCTACGAACGGTTCGGCGCACAGGGCGGCGACTGGGGCTCGGCGATCTCCCGCGAGCTGGGCCGCGCCCACCCCGACCGGGTCATCGGCGTCCACCTCAACCTGCTGCCGGGCGCGCAGGCCCTCACCGAACCCACCGCTGAAGAACTGGCCGCGCTCAGCCCCGAGGAGCGGGCGGACACCCAGGAATCCTGGCGCCGCTGGACCGCCTGGTCGCGCGAGGGCACCGGATACGCCGTCCTCCACGCCACCCGCCCGCAGACCCTGGCCTACGGCCTCACGGACTCGCCGGTCGGCCAACTCGCCTGGATCGTCGAGAAGTTCAGGGAGTGGACCGACTCGGAGGAGCTGCCCGAGGAGGCCGTCGACCGGGACCGGCTGCTCACCAACGTGATGCTGTACTGGCTGACGGGGACCGCCGGTTCGGCCGCCCGCATCTACTACGAGCGGGCCCACGCCACCGGCGCCCGGGCCGCCGCGCCCGCCCTCCCCTCGACCACCCCCACCGCGCTCGCCGTCTTCCCGGCCGAGATCCAGATCCCGCTCCGGCACAAGGCCGAGCGCACCGAGAACATCGTCCGCTGGACCAGGCTCGACCGGGGCGGCCACTTCGCCGCGATGGAGGAACCGGACCTGCTGGCAGCGGACGTACGGGCCTTCTTCCGGCAGCTGCGCGAGGAGGGCTCCGGCTGACCCCTCTGCTCACGGCGAATCTGCTGAGGGCCTAGAAACCCCCAGGCGGGGGCGTCGTCGGCCGACAGTGGAGACAGGTCACGACACTCGCGACACCCTCGACAAGGAGTGCCCATGTCTCCACTCACGGCCGGTTTCGCGCCGGGCCTCATGCCCCGCGCCGAGGAGGGCGACACCCCGTCCTCCCGCTTCGACGACCATCTCGCCGCCCAACTCCTCGGGCAGCGCATCGTGTTCCTCGGCACGCAGGTCGACGAGGTCTCCGCGAACCGGGTCTGCGCCCAGTTGCTGCTCCTGTCCGCGGAGGACCCGCGCACGGACATCAGCCTGTACATCAACAGCCCGGGCGGCTCGGTGACGGCGGGCCTCGCCATCTACGACACGATGCAGCTGATCCCGAACGACGTCGCCACGCTGACGATGGGCTTCGCGGCGAGCATGGGCCAGTTCCTGCTCAGCGTCGGCACCCACGGCAAGCGCTACGCCCTCCCCCACGCGCGGGTCATGATGCACCAGCCGTCCGCGGGCATCGGCGGCACCACCGCCGACATCGAGATCCAGGCGGAGAACCTGGACTTCACGAAGAGGACCATCGAACGGCTGACCGCCCAGCACACCGGCCAGAGCGAGGAGACCATCTCCCGCGACGGCGACCGCGACCGCTGGTTCACGGCCGAACAGGCCAAGGAGTACGGCATGGTGGACCGGGTCGTCGCCTCGCTGGACGACGTGCGCCCCGCCGCCTCCAAGCGACGGATGGGGCTCTGACATGGGGACGTACACGATTCCGAACGTCGTCGAACGGACCCCGAACGGCGAGCGTTCGTACGACGTGTTCAGCCGGCTGCTGTCCGAGCGGATCATCTTCCTCGGCACCGACATCGACGACGGCGTCGCCAACGTCGTCATCGCGCAACTCCTCCATCTGGAGTCGTCGGCCCCGGAGCGGGAGCTCGCGATCTACATCAACTCGCCCGGCGGATCGTTCACTTCACTGATGGCGATCTACGACACGATGACGTACGTGCAGGCCCCGATCTCGACGTTCTGCGTCGGTCAGGCCGCGTCGACGGCGGCCGTGCTGCTGGCCGGCGGGGACCCCGGACGGCGGTTCGTGCTGGAGCACGCGCGGGTGCTGCTCGGTCAGCCGGCGAGCGGCGGGCAGCGTGGCATGGTCTCGGATCTCGCCCTGCAGGCGAAGGAGATGGTGCGGATCCGCTCCCAGGTGGAGGAGGTGCTGTCCCGGCACACCCACCACGACATCGCCACGCTGCGCGCCGACATGGACCGGGACAAGGTGTTCACCGCGCAGGAGGCCGTGGCGTACGGCCTGGCCGACGAGGTGGTCAGCCGACGCCTCGGCCCGTCCTGAGCGGCGCCGTCAGGCGGCGACCAGACTGAGCTGCCCGTTGTACGGCGAAGTGACCCTGCCCTGACGCCTGTTGCGGTGCCGGCCCAGCTCGTCCCCGGCCAGCGACAGCAGGTCGCCGAGGTCGAGACCGAGGGCGTGGGCGGCGGCCGCGAGGACCTCCGAGGAGGCCTCCTTGCGGCCCCGCTCCACCTCCGAGAGATACGGCATGGAGATCCGGGCGGCGTCGGCCACGTCCTTCAACGTGCGTTCCTGCGCGAGGCGTTCGCGTCGTAGGACGTCACCGACCAGGTCGCGCCACAGGGGTTCCTTGGGCGCGGGAACCTGTGGCTCCGGCAGGTGAGGGGCCGGCTCGTGCGGGCGCAGCGGAATCACGCGGGCTTGGTTCGGCGCTTGGTTGCTCACCCCCTCAGACTAAAAGCCTTGGACGTGAGGGCAAGGGATCAGCATTCTGCCCTGGGGGGAATCGCCGATACGAAAGGGTGCCGGAACGGTGCTGCGCGACACATTCGACGGGGCGGCCGAGCGCTACGACCGGGCCCGCCCCCGGTATCCGCGCCCCCTGGTCGACGAACTGGCCCGCACCGCGGACCTCGGTCCGGCCAGGCGGGTCCTGGAGATCGCCCCCGGCACCGGCCAACTCACCGTCCCGCTCGCCGAGTTCGGCTGCCGGCTGACCGCCGTGGAGCTGGGTCCGTCGCTCGCGGCGCTGGCCCGGCGCAATCTGGGCGCGTTCCCGCGGGTGGACGTACAGGTCGCGGACTTCGAGCTGTGGGAGGTGCCGGACGAGCCGTTCGACCTGGCGGTGACCGCGACGGCGTACCACTGGTTCGATCCCGGGAGGTTCCTCGCGAGGACGGCGTCCGCGCTGCGTCCCGGCGGGCACCTCGCGGTCGTCACCACGCACCATGTGGCGGGCGGCACGCAGGACTTCTTCGACCGGATGCAGCGCTGCTACGAACGCTGGGACCCGGCCACTCCGCCCGGCCTGCGGATGCCCACCGAGGTCGAAACGGCAACAGACACACGGGAGTTCGAGGGCTCCGCGTACTTCGAGGACGTCACGGTGTGGCGGGGCGCGCAGGAGATCACGTACACGACCGACGAGTACCTCGACGTCGTGCTCACGTACTCGGGCCATCTCGCGATGGACGAGCCCTCGCGCCAGGGCCTGCTGGCCTGTCTCCGGGAGCTGCTGGAGACGCGGCACGGCGGCCGGGTCACCAAGCGGTACTTCCACGAGCTGATCACGGCCACCCGGACCGGGGCGTGCGGGACCGGGGCATGAGGGCCTAGCGGTCCTCGCCGCCCAGGTACACCACGGCGCGCACCCGCTTGCCGACCGGGACCCGTTCGACGCTCACCTGCGCGGCCAGGGCGTGGACTATCTCCAGGCCGTGCCGGCCGATGCGCTCGGGGTCCCGGGCGAAGAGCCGGGGCAGGGCGACGCTGCTGTCGCAGACGGACACCGTCACCGAGGAGTCCGTTCCCTCCAGCTCCAGGATGTACGGCCCGTTGCTGTGGCGATCCGCGTTGGTGACCAACTCGCTCACCAGCAGCAGCAGTTCACCGTCGGACTGGTCGTCGATCGTGGCGCACCACTCGGTTCTGAGCTGTTCGAGGAACTGGTGGGTGAAGTGCCGGGCCGCGGAGATGCAGCCCGGTTCTCCGGTGTAGTGCGCCGCCCGCCTCAGCGGTTCCACGGGCACGTCGAAACGAGTCGGTATCACTACCCCGTCCCGGTGGTCGATCATGCGTGTCTCTCTCGGAAGGCGGCACTGCCGGTCGCTGTCGTACCAGTGCTCGTACCCAGCCCCACGCCCGGCAGTCCCCCCGATCAGAGTGACGGTGAAATCGACCCCGCCGAAACCGGCGCGCTGAAGCTCGACGACGAGGTCGTGGTCGTGTCGGAAGCCGGCGATTCGGGTGGGGAGGACGAGGCCGAGGAGGCGGAAGAGGCTGACGACGACTCCGTGGACGGCGGCTCGGAGGACGGGGACTCCGAACTCGGGGACGAGGAGGACGGCGAGGACGGCGAGGACGGTGCGCTCGACGTCGGCGGGCACGGGCTGGTGGACGTGCCGGGCGTTCCCGGCGTGCCGGGGGCCGTGGAGGCGCACGGCGACGGGGAGTTGGAGGACGGCGAGGTCGGCGGGGACACGGTGACCGAAGGGCTGGCCGGGTTCACCGGCGGCGGGGTCTTGTGGTCGTGCTTGCCCGTGTCGCCGTGGTGACGGCCGAACCAGTGGTGGTTGTCGGGGTCGTAGATCACGAAGATGTTGATGATCTGGGGTGCGGGGGTGACCACGACGACGTTCTGCGGCCGGTACGAGGACCAGGTGTCGCCGGTGCGCTTCGGGGTGGTCTGCTGGGCGACCGGCGGCGACAGGGGGTTGCCGCAGGCGCAGCGGACGCGGGGCACGCCGTGGTTGTCGACGAGGACGGCGGTGCCGGCCTGGAGGACGGCCTGATAGCTGGTGGCGGCGCCGTCGCGGTAGCCGTGGTTGGTGACACGGGTGTCCATGCGCAGCTGTACGGGGGTGAGCGAGCGCAGGTAGGCGGGGACTGCGGCGGGCTGGACGCCGACGACGGACGCGAACGCCTCGTTCTTCGCCGGGGCTGCCTGGAGCGCCTTGATCTGCTTCTCGACGTCACAGCTGGAGACGTTCTGGGTGCCGCCGTAGAGACCGGGGGCGCCGCCGTCGACGCCGCGCACAGCGTTCACCGGTTCCGAGGCGCTGGGGGACGCGGTGACGGGCGGGGCGGAGTTCTCGGTGGCGCTGGACTCGGTGAACGGGTCGGGCCCGGTCTTGGCCGCGGCCTGGAGAAACACCTCGCCCTTGCTCGCGGTGTTGCTCGAACCGCCGTCGGACCGGGTGAAGACGAGCCCCAGCACCACGGCGGCCACCACGACGGCCGTGAGGATCGCGACCCGCGGCACCGACTTCCACCAGGGCCGGTGCGGCTCCGGCGCTCCCGCACCGCCGCCGCCCGAGGGCTGCGAGGGCGGGCCGGAAGGCGGTTGGGAGGGTCCCGACAGCGGGCCGGAGGGCGGTCCGGTGGGGCGGCCTGAAGACGGAGGTTCGACGCTCACGAGCTCTTCTTCCCGACGCGGTCGACAGCGGCACTCGTTATGATTTAGTCCGCTTTTTCCACAATGACCCATTGTGTGCTCGGGTCCCGGTCCGCCCGCAAGCCGACGCGGACGGCCCTCCCGGCGGGCGCGCTCCCCGGCCGCTGCTTAGCGTGACAACGTGACCACCCGAACCCCCTCTGACCAGGCAGTAGCCCAACACGGCTGGCTCCAGGCGCTTGCCACGATGCTGGCAGGAGTGCTCGGCATGGGCCTGGTCTCCGCGCTGGGCCTGTGGGCGGCGGGCGCGACGGACCTCCCGGACGGCGCGTTCCCCCGGGTCGTCACGGCCACCGTGGTGACGGCGGTGGGCGGCACCGTGAAACTCACGGGCAACGCCGGTTCCCTGGCCGACACCAAGGCAGGCCTGACGGTCATCCCCCTCTCGGTAACCCTGACCGGCGCCCTGCTGACCGCGGCAGGCTTCCTACGACCCCTCCGGCACCGAGCGGTCGCCTCGGGGGCGGAACTGGCCGGCTGGGCCGCCCGTATCGCCGTCCTGTGGCTGCTCGCCCTGATCGGACTGGCTCTGGGCGCGCGCCAGAAGTTCTCGATCTCCCTGGGTACCGGAACCCTCGGCGACATCGGCGACCTGCTGGGCGCGTCCCCCGAGGTGGGCTTCGAGGCGGACGTACCGCAGACGGTGCTGTTCGGACTGCTGTGGCTGGCAGGAGTACTGGTCCTGTCCCTCCTGGTCTCCCCCGGCGCACCCCTCCCCGCCCGTCTCCTCCGCTTCCACGCGTCGGTGCGCCCGGCAGCGTTCGCGGTGGTGGCGCTGCTCCTCGCCTACGTAGCGCTGGGCGTCGTCCTGGCCCTGGCCGTAGCGGCGACACGCGGCAACGCCGCCCAGACCTGCGCGCTCATCCTCCTGGGCATGCCGAACCTGGTCTGGCTGGCCCTCACGATCGGCCTGGGCGCCACCTGGAACGGCCGGGTCGACGGCCCCTTCGGCCTCCCCGTCCCCCGCCTCCTGAGCAAGGTCCTGCGCACCCCGGACGTCTCCACCCTCAACCTGCACTCGCTGGCCGCCCACGACAACGGCGTGTGGTGGCTCCTGGCCGTGACCGCGGTCCTGCTCCTCTCCGCCGCCTTCCTGATGGCCGCCCGCTCCCCGGCCCACGTACGCGCCTGGCAGCACGCCGTCCACCTGGCCGTCGCCTTCGCCCTCGCGGTCCTCATGATCTGCCTGGTCGGACGAATCTCGGCCCACTACGGCCTCTCCCTCCTCGGCATCGGCGACGTGGGCGGCGGCCTGTCCGGAGACCTGTTCCTGAAACCCGAGGTGTGGTCGGCGGTGGGACTGGCGGCGGCGTGGGGGTTGGTGGCGGGCTTCTTGGGCGCACTTCTGGCAAGGCCGGTCCACCGACGGGGCGCGGTGGAAATCCCCGCGCGGCCGCAACGCCAGGCATGAGAGTGTGCGCCGAGCCGAGGGAAGGACAGACATGGCGCTGACACTCGAAGACCGCCTGGCCATCACGGAGTTGATCGCGCTGCACGGCCACCTGGTCGACGAGGGCGAACTCGACCGCTTGACCGAGGTGTTCACCCCGGACGTCGAGTACGACCTCACGGACTTCGGCCAGGGCACACTCACCGGCCTCACTCAACTCACGGACGCGGCCCTCGCGTTGGGCGCCGCGAACCCCGTCGCCCATCACGTCACCAACGTGGTGATCGAGGAGTTGGCGGACGGTCGGATCCGGGCACGGTCGAAGGGCCTGGGCATCAAAGCGGACGGCTCGTGCGGATCAGTGACGTATGTGGACACGGTGGTCCGGGTGGGGGCGGGTTGGCGAATCGCACGGCGGAGGGTGGAGGCGCGGCGGGTGCCGCTGAACGGCCTGACACCGGGCACTTCGGCGCCCCTCTAGATGATCTATTCCAGGGGGTCAGCGATCGTAGGCGATCAGTGTCAGCGCGAGGATGCGTTGCATGACGCGGGCCATGACACCTCCGGGTGTGCGCCCTCGGCGCCGTCCTAGGTCAAGCCGGCCCCGTGTAGGTCTCGTTGATCGATTCGACGACCTGTCGCGGCGGCTTGCACGGCCGTAGTCGGCCCAACCTGCCAGATCGTAGGGAGGGTGACCAGTTCGGCATCCTCGTTCTCGTCTCGGCAGGCATCCCTTGGACCACACCACCAGGAGGAACCAGTGTCGTACCCGCGACTGCTCACCCCCGAGGAGAAGCTCGCCGACGCGAAGAAGCTGTTGAGCCTCCCGCGTATCGTCGTGATCTGCGGCTCCACCCGCTTCATGACCGAGATGAACGAGGCCGATCTGCGGGAGACCAAAGCCGGAAAGATCGTCGTCAAACCGGGCTGTGACATGAAGTCGCCGCACGAACTGTGGTCCGATCCTGTCGAGGCCGAGGCGCTGAAGGTTCGGCTCGACGATCTGCACCGGGCGAAGATCCGGCTCGCTGACGAGGTGCTCGTAGTCGGCGGCTACATCGGAGACAGCACCCGAGCCGAAATCGCCTACGCCCGGTCGCTGGACAAGCCCGTGCGGTTCACGCACCCCGAAGTCGACCCTGACGCCTGAACGCCCGCCGCCTGACCGTCTCGCGGTGTCTTCGGCCGCCGCCCACCCCACACGCTCCGCAGACATCCCTTGGAATTGGTCACCCAGGGGCGCGGGAAACGGCGCGACCTCTCCCCCAACTCCGTCACGGACATCAGGAAGACTCTTCGCCGGCAGCCTGGCTGTACGCGTCGCGATTTCGACGCAGCCGGAGGTCACGTACGGCCGGCAGCCGGACCAGGGTGGCCTCGAAGGCCTGATGGTGAGGCGTCAGCGGGCGCCAGGGGCGCAACGGCAGGGGGTAGTCGTCGCGAAGGACGCCCTCCGGGAGGCCTCCGGTCGCGGGTGTCGGCGAGGTCTCGCCGGGATGGGCGAGGTATGCCCAGACCCCACTGTCCAGCGGCACCACAGCCCCCTCATGGCCTGGCTGATGCCAGGACGCCCCGGTGAGGGGGTGGCGTGGGACGAGGAGGATGTCAGGACGAGGCCGGGGCAACCGAATGCCCGGGCCGGCCAGTCCCACGGTCCGGGCATCGGGCCCGGCGGGGAGGTACCGACCGACAGCGTGGCCCAACAACTCGGCCACGGGACCCTCGGGGAGGTTCACCGGCCGGTCGTCGGTGACCGCCACGAGATGGGCCAGGGCGACTCCGATCGCCGCCTCCCAACGACGGTTCCACGACCCGTCGAGTTCGACGGGTGGGACGCGATGTTCAACGCGTCCCAGATCAACCCAGTCCGGAGGCGCACCGGCCGGGAGCCCCGAGGGGCGGCGTACGACAGCGTCGGGCTCAAGCCACACCGTCTGCCAGCTTCCGCAGTCGTCCAGGCGGGTGGCCACGGCCCGCTCGCACCCCTCGCACGCCAGGTTGGGACCGGCCCGGCCGTCCACACCCCGGCAGTACCCTTCGCACTTGTCGAGGATCAGGGTCATGGACCGGGAGTCGCCGGGGGCGATGACGATCTTGTTCCGCGCGCCGAAGGAGACGGAATACACCGGCGCGAACACGCCCTGCCGAGCAGCCTCTTCCGCTCCGACCTCTTTCCACAACCGCCACGGCGGTCCGACGGGCTGGGGTTCGACGGCGTACGTCGCAGGCTCCATCAGCGGAGGGTGAAGCTCCTCCCATCCCCCGTAGTGGGTGTGGACGGGGAGGGCGACCCGGGACACCGGCGCCGTCAGCTCCGTACCGCACCCGGCACACACGAACACGTCCAAACAAGCTCCCCCTCGCCCCAGTTCCCCGTGGATAGTGCCTCGCCCCCAGCGGAGAATCCACCGGTTTTCGAACGAGAGGGCGTGACCCGAAGGGAGCGACCCGGTTCCGTCGACCACAGCCCACCCGCAGGCGCCGCGCCTCAGGCACGCCGCCTGAACACCGGTTCCGCCCACCGAGGCGGCGCAGGCGGTCCCTCATCCCGCCCCCGAGCCACCGCCACCCGCCGGTCCACCTCCGTCGGCGCATGCCCGGGCTCACCCCCGCGCAACTCCGTCACGAACGCCAGGCAGGACTCGTACCGATCATCCGGACTCTTCGCCAACGCCTTAGCGAAGACCCCGTCGACGTGACCCGGCAGATCGCCCCGAGCCTCGCTGACCGCCGGAGGCATGTCGTACTGGTGCGCCCACAGCAAGGCCATGTCGTCGTCCCGCCGAAACGGCGGTCGCCCCGCCAGGGTCTCGTAGACGACGCACGCCAGCCCGTACACGTCGCACCGGCCGTCGACCGGCCGCCCGGAGATCTGCTCAGGAGCCACGTAGTCGAGCGTGCCCACGAACTGCCCCACCGTCGTGAACCCGGTCAGGGACAGGGACTTCTTCGTCAGGCCGAAGTCGGTCAGGTACACGTGCTCCGGGTGGTCGCTGTCCGTGCCGCGGGCCACGAGGATGTTGCCGGGTTTCACGTCCCGGTGGACGAGTCCGTGTTCGTGGGCCGCGTCCAGCGCGGACGCGACCTGTGTGGCGATGCGCGTGGCCGTCGGTAGCGTCAACGGGCCTTCCCGGTCCAGGAGATGACGCAGGTCGCTGCCGGCGACGTAGCGCATGGCGATGTACAGGACGCCGTCCGTCTCGCCCGCCTCGAAGACGGGGACGATGTGCGGGTGGTCGATCGCGGCGGCGACCCGGGACTCGTGGGTGAAGCGTTTGCGGAAGGTGTCGTTGCGGGCGAGTTCGGGGGCGAGGAGCTTGAGGGCGACCGTGCGGTCGAGGCGGAGGTCGTGGGCGCGGTAGACGACGGCCATGCCGCCGCGGCCGATCTCGTCCTCGACGCGGTAGCCGGCGATCTGCTGCCCGATCAGTTCGGAGGGGCGGCCGGAGAAGAGGCTCGCGTCACGGGCCATCGGGGCTCACGACCTGTGTGGGGGCGTGGCCGGGGTCGACCGGTTCGGCGCGGGGTCCGTCGGCCGAGGCGTAGGTGCTGAGGCGGGTGCCGTCGCCGTGGACCCAGCGTTCGTGGTCGGCGTCGTAGAGCCAGACGGACTCGCCGTCGACGACCACGCCGATCCGCAGTCCCTTGGTGCGTGCCTGGAAGGACGCGCCGTCCAGGCCGCCGCCCGCGAGGTCCTCCACCGCGCTGCGGTAGCGGGCGAGGGCCTGTTCGGCGCGGGCGAGCAGCGGGCGTGGGTCGGCGGTGCGGGTGAGCGGGCCGCCGGCCGCCGGTGGGTCCTGGGAGACGGAGATCAGGTGGCGGCCGTCGACCCAGGCGGACCATCCGTTGGAGCACAGCGCGTGGGCCCAGTCGCCGCGTCGCTCCAGCAGCTGGACCGGGAGCAGCGCGTCGAGCGGCACGGTCGGGCGGGCGGGGTCCGGGGCCTCCCAGGCGGGCATCCCGTGCTCGGGGACGACATGCGTGGGCCGGAAGCCGGGGGGCGGGATCGACATCGCGGCGGCCCCTACTTCCGCATCACGGCGGGCTCGTGCCGCCGCAGCAGCCGGGAGACCAGGATTCCGAAGAGCAGCGACAGCACGACCAGCATGCCCATGTTGAGCAGCCACACCCCGGCCGAGTGCCGGAACATCGGGTCGCCGGTCAGCTCGCCCGGCACGATCCGGGCCAGCCCGATGGTGCCGGCCATCCCGCCGAGCGCCCACCGGGAGGGAACGAGCCACGAGAGCTGTTCGAGGCCGGGTACGCCGTGCAGCTTCAACAGGGCTCCGCAGAACACCACTTGGACGATGGCGAGCAGCACCAGCAACGGCATCGTCACCTCCTCCTTGCGCACCGTCGCGGAGACCAGCAGGCCGAGCATCATCGCGGTGAACGCCAACAGGGCGACGGCCACGGTGATTTCGATCAGGGGTGGCATCAACACCCCTTTGCCCCTCGGCGCGTTGAGGTCGACGCCGAACAGTCCGACGAGGGTCAGCACCACGGCCTGCGCCACGGTGATCGCGCCCAGGACGACGACCTTGGAGAGCAGATACGCCGATCTGGAGAGGCCGACTGCTCTCTCGCGCCGGTAGATCGCGCGTTCCTTGACGAGTTCGCGCACGGCGTTGGCCGCGCCGGTGAGCACGCCGCCGACGCACAGGATAAGCAGCGCGTTCATCGCCGTCTCCCGGGTCAGTTCGCTCCCGGCGAGCGCCCGGGCCATCGCGCCCATGACGAACGGCAGCGCGATCATGATGACGAGGAAGGTCCGGTCGGCGGCGAGGGCGGCGGTGTAGCGCCGTACCAGCGTGCCGAGTTGAGCGCTACGACTGCGAGGGCGGGGCGGCGGGGCCACGGCGACCGGTGCGGAGCCGACCAGGTGGGGCTGCACGGTGGAGTTGGCGATGTACCGACGTTGGAAGGGCGATTCCCTGAACTCCCCCGCCCAGTCCCGGTCCTGGTCCCGTTCGAATGCCTCGAAGGCCTCCGGCCAGTGCTCGAAGCCGAAGAAGGCGAGCGCGTCGTCGGGCGGCCCGTAGTAGGCGACCTTGCCGCCGGGCGCGAGCACCAGGAGCCGGTCGCACACGTCGAGGCTGAGGACGCTGTGGGTGACGACGATGACGGTACGGCCGTCGTCGGCGAGACCGCGCAGCATGTGCATCACCGAGCGGTCCATGCCCGGGTCGAGTCCGGAGGTCGGTTCGTCGAGGAAGAGCAGCGAGGGCTTGGTCAGCAGCTCCAGGGCCACGCTGACCCTCTTGCGCTGGCCGCCGGAGAGGCTGTGCACGGGTTGCGCGGCGCGCTGTTCGAGACCGAGTTCGCGGATGACCTCGTCGACCCTGGCCTGCCGTTCGGCCTTGGCGGTGTCCTGGGGGAAGCGGAGTTCGGCGGCGTAGGACAGGGCGCTGCGCACGGTCAGTTGGGCGTGCAGGATGTCGTCCTG
Source organism: Streptomyces sp. NBC_01261 (assembly GCF_036226385.1). Lineage (NCBI taxonomy): Bacteria > Bacillati > Actinomycetota > Actinomycetes > Kitasatosporales > Streptomycetaceae > Streptomyces > Streptomyces sp. NBC_01261. The sequence goes on along the minus strand of NZ_CP108463.1, from coordinate 10,315,260 downwards.
CGGGACGAGGCCGATGCGCTGGCGCAGTTCGGCGTAGTCGCGGTAGAGGTCGCGGCCGTCGTAGAGGACGGTGCCGCGGTCGGCGGGGCGCTGGCCGGTGAGCGCGTTGAGCAGGGTGGACTTGCCGGCGCCGCTGGGTCCGACGACGGCGAGCAGGCATTTCTCGCCCACCGGGAACGACACCTGGTCGAGAAGGACCTTGCGGCCGTGGTCGACAGCCACGGTGAGGTCCTGTACGTCGAGGGAGACCTCGCCGGTGTCGACGTACTCCTGCAGCTGGTCGCCGACGAGACAGAACGCGGAGTGTCCGATGCCGACGATGTCACCCGGTCCGATCGGTGCGCGGGCGACGGGCTGGCCGTTGAGGTAGGTGCCGTTGTGGCTGCCGAGGTCGGCGATCTCGTACGTCCCGTCGGGCATGGCCCGTAGTTCGGCGTGGCGGCGGGAGACGATCAGGTCGTCGACGACGAGGTCGTTGTCGTCGGCCCGGCCGATGCGGACGATGGGGGTCCCCCCGATCGGGCGCAGTCGAGATTGGGGGAGGCTGGGCAGCGGTCGTACGGTGGTCGGTTGCCGGAACGTGCCGGTGAAGGCAGGCATGGACACGGCCGAGGGGCGTTCCGGTGCCGGGGCGGGACGGTCGGCCAGGACGACGCGGGGGCCGTCGGCCGGGTTGCCGAAGCGGATCACGCTGCCGGGGCCGACGCCCCATTCCTGGACTCGGCGGCCGTCGGCGTAGGTGCCGTTCGTGCTGTGCTCGTCCTCCAGGGTCCAGTGGCCGGCGTCGGGACGTAGGACCGCGTGGTGCCAGGAGACCCGCGCGTCGTCGATGACGATGTCGCTGAGCGGGTCGCGGCCGACGTGGTAGTCGCGGCCCGGGGTCATGACCGTGGAGCCCGATTCCGTCTCCAGGAGGAGTTCGGGCGCGGTCGGCGCGTTCGGCCGCTCTGACATGCCCCGAATTCTACCGATTCGTTCACCTGTGCGCCCGGCCAGCGGTCAGGGGTGTGCGGTGGTCGACACGTGTCAGGCGACGGGGACGACCAGTGCCGGAACGGTCCGCTGCATCCGGAGGGCGTCGACCGATTCGGCGAGCAGCTCGTACTCGGTGGTCTCGTCGCTGATGGCGATCTGCACCAGCCGCCCGGCCGCCAACTCGTAGGCGACCTGCTCCTGTTGGCCGACGTCACGCGACCAGGTGCGTAACGCGCGGGGCACGTCGGGGGCCGTGTCGGAGACCGGTACCAGGGCACCCCGGGGGAAGCGCGGGTTCTCCGGTTGCGGGTCGAGCCGGTCGGCCATCCACACTGCGCGGTCCCGTAACCACCACAGGGCGAGAGCCAGGGTCGGCGCGCGGTAGGTTCCCAGCGGCACCCCCACGCGCTTTCCGCCGCAGGTACCGTACGCGGTGACATGGCACAGGAATTCGTCGTGCACGATCACTCCCCCGTCGCGTGTCGATTGCCGGTCGGGCCTCGCTTTCCATGCGGCTCTGATGGCGGCTCGGGTGGCTCAGTTGGTGCGCACGATGGCGGATTTGCCTCGTGAAGCTATGCCCTGGCATTCGGGAAGTTATGCCCTAGCAGACGAGTATGTTCACTCCTGAAACACTGTCACCACGACTTTTTAGCCACTCTCTTGGCATATTCACAGCCCTGTTTGGCTGAAAAGCTTCGTAGCCCGTTGTGCGGGGTTCTCCCGCCGTCATTACCCGAGAGGTAATCGACGCATCCCGCGCGCCCCGGCAGGGTGGTGCCACCGGGTCGCCAGGCAGCGGATCCGGTCCCTGACCAGTACGAACGACCTCGCTGGAGGCTGATTCACCATGTCCGCGAACACCGACCGATACAAGAGTGCCGTCGCCCGCTACTTCGAGGCCTGGAACGCGGGCGATCCGGAGGCGCTGGCGAAGGCGGTCGCCGCCGCCTGGTCCGTCGAGGGTACGTACACCGACCCGCTGGCGACAGTCGCCGGACACACGGAGATCGCGGGGCTGATCGCCGGCGCGCACGAGCAGTTCCCGGGGTTCGCCTTCCGCCCCCTGGGCGCCGTCGACGGACATCACGACACGGCGCGCTTCGCTTGGGAGTTGGTGAGCGAAGCCGACGGATCGGCGCCCGTCGCCGGATTCGACGTGATCACGCTCGACGCGGAGGGTCGCATCCGCTCCGTGCTCGGTTTCCTCGACCGGGTGCCCGCCGGGGCCTGAGGGCCGGCGTCCGCGATGATTTTCCCCGCTCGGGGCGGCCTCTTCCACGGCAGGCCACCCCGAGCGGAGGACGCACCATGAGCACCGGCATCCCGTTGAACGAGGAATTCACCGCCGAATTGATCAAAAGCCCGAACGACGGCGGCTGGACCTATCTCGTCTGGCCCGAGTCCGTCGCATTCTTCGGCACCCGCGGTCTGGTCAAGGTCCGCGGCACCATCGACGGACACCCTTTCCGCAGTTCGTTCATGGCTCTCGGGGACGGCACCCACAAACTCCCCGTGAAAGCCGATCTTCGAAAGGCCATCGACAAAGGCGAGGGCGACCAGGTCACCGTACGACTCGAAGAGCGGCTCAGCTCCTGGCCAGGGCCTCTTCGCGGTAGCGCCGCGGCGCCACCCCGACCGCCCGCTTGAAGGCATTGCTGAAGGCGCTCTCGGAGGTGTAGCCGACGGAACGGGCGAGCGCGCCGACCGGGGCGGTGTCCTGCCGGAGGGCCCGGGCGGCAAGGTTCATCCGCCAGTTGAGCAGGTAGGTCAGGGGCGGCACCCCGGCCGCCTCCTTGAACCGCACGGCGAACGTGGTGCGGGACATCGCGGCGGCCCGGGCCAGCTCCTCCAACTGCCAGGGGTGGGCCGGGTCGCCGTGCATCAGGCGCAGCGCGGGGGCCAGCCGTTCGTCGGCGAGGGCGCGCAGCCAGCCGGGCGGCAGCCCGTCCGAGTCGGTCAGACAGACCCGCAGCACCTGCACGAACATCAGCTGTGCGAGCTGCGCCGAGACGAACTCGACCCCGGCCCGGCGCGTGCGCATCTCGGCCGCCAACTGCCCGATGAGCCACCGCAGTACACCCGCCTCGGGCGAGTCGGCCCGCACGTGGACCAGCTCCGGCAGCGCCCGCCGCAGCAGGTCGCCGCGATCACGGCTCAGGTCGATGTGCCCGGACACGCAGGCGATGTCCACCGCGTCGCCCTGCCCGAGCCGGCCCATCCGGGTCGCCGGGTCCATGACGACGTCCGCGGAATCGGTCGGCTCGACGCCGGGCCGGCTGCACAGCGTGTACGGCTGGCCGCCGTCGGAGATCACGACGTCCCCCTCGGCGAGCCGCAGCGGTTCGCCGCCGTCCCGGACCAGCAGACAGCCGCCCTGCACCACGGCGTTCACCTTCAGCCGGTCGCGTCCGCGCAGCTCGATGGCCCAGTCGCCGCCGGCCGTGAAACCACCGGAGAACACACTGCGGGCATCGGCGACGGCGAGGGCGTCGGACAGGGGATCCACGGTCATGTTCGAACTATCACGCAAGTTATGCGGATTCTCAAGTATTCATCGTACGGATCTACCGCCCTACGGTGGTCTCAACAGCTCAGCTGACGAGGAGAGCGCAGACATGACCAGCACCGCACAGCAGCCCCTGAATTCCGGCTTCGGCGCCGCGTCCACCGCCGAGGAGGTGATCAAGGGCGTCGACCTGACCGGCAAGGTCGCGATCGTCACGGGCGGCTACTCCGGCATCGGCCTGGAGACGGCCCGGGTACTGCACGGCGCCGGCGCGCGGATCGTCGTACCCGCGCGGGACGTGGAGCGGGCCAGGACGGCGCTCGCGGTCCTCCCCGGAACCGAGGTCGAGCACATGGACCTGCTGGACCCGGCGTCGATCGACGCGTTCGCGGAGAAGTTCCTGGCCTCCGGGCGTCCGCTGCACCTTTTGGTGAACAACGCCGGGATCATGGCGACCCCACTGGCGCGGGACGCACGCGGGTACGAGGCGCAGTTCGCCGCCAACCATCTCGGGCACTTCCAGCTGACCACCAGGCTGTGGCCCGCGCTGGTCACGGCGAACGGCGCGCGGGTCGTGGTGCTGTCGTCGCGGGGCATCCGCTTCTCCGGCGTCGACTTCGACGACCCGCAGTTCGAGCACCGGAAGTACGAGCCGTTCCTCGCCTACGGCCAGTCCAAGACGGCCAACGCGCTGTTCGCCGTGGAGGTGGACCGGCGCGGACAGGCCGAGGGCATCCGCGCGTTCGCCGTGCACCCGGGCCTGATCGTCGACACCGGCCTGGTCAAGCACATCGACCCGGCGATGCTCCAGGCCGCGGGCGCGCTCGACGGCGAGGGCGAGCCGATCCGTGACCCCGAGCGCCAGATGAAGACCGTGCAGCAGGGCGCGGCCACCAGCGTCTGGTGCGCGACCAGCCCGCAGCTCCACGGCCTCGGCGGGGTCTACTGCGAGAACGTCGACATCAGCCCGCTGCTCGCCCCCGAGGACGAGGCCGCCTGGGCCGGCGGGGACACCACCCCTGGGGTGCTGTCCCGCGCCGTGGACCCGGAGGCGGCGGCCCGTCTCTGGGAGATCAGCGAGCGACTCACGGCCTGACGGCCATGGTGTGCCCTACGGCCTGACGATCGCGTCGATGCGGGCCAGCTCGTCGGCGTCGAAGTCCAGGTTTCGGGTGGCCGCGACGCTGTCCTCGATCTGCTGCGGGCTGCTCGCACCGACCAGCGCGGAGGTCACCCGGCCGCCGCGCAGCACCCAGGCGAGGGCCAGCTGGGCGAGGGTCTGACCGCGCCCCTTGGCGATGTCGTCGAGGGCGCGGAGCTGTCCCACCAGGTCCTCGGTGACCGCGTCGGAGTTCAGGAACGGGCTGTCGCTCGCCGCCCGGGAACCCTCCGGGATGCCGTCGAGGTAGCGGGCGCTGAGCAGCCCCTGCTCCAGCGGTGAGAAGACGATCGACCCGACCTGGAGTTCGTCGAGGGCGTCGAGCAGGCCCTCGTCCTCGGGGCGGCGGTCGAGCATCGAGTAGCGCGGCTGGTGGATGAGGAGCGGGGTGCCCAGCTCGCCGAGGATGCGCGCGGCCTCCCGGGTCTGCTCCGCCGAGTAGTTGGAGATGCCGACGTAGAGCGCCTTGCCCGACTGGACCGCCGAGTGCAGGGCGCCCATCGTCTCCTCCAGGGGAGTCTCCGGGTCGGGGCGGTGCGAGTAGAAGATGTCGACGTAGTCCAGGCCCATGCGGCTGAGGCTCTGGTCCAGCGAGGACAGCACGTACTTGCGCGAACCCCACTCGCCGTAGGGGCCGGGCCACATCAGATAGCCGGCCTTGGTGGAGATCACCAGCTCGTCGCGGTACGACCCGAAGTCCGCCTTCAGCGCCTCGCCGAGGGCGGACTCGGCGGCGCCGGGCGGCGGGCCGTAGTTGTTCGCCAGGTCGAAGTGGGTGACGCCGAGATCGAAGGCGCGGCGCAGGATGGCGCGCTGGGTGTCGACCGGGCGGTCGGGCCCGAAGTTGTGCCACAGGCCGAGCGAGATCGCGGGCAGCTTCAGACCGCTGCGGCCGGTGCGCCGGTAGGGCAGGTCCGCGTAGCGGTCGGGGTGTGCGGTGTACAACGCGACTCCAGAGGGGTTGGCACACGGGATACCGGTTCCAGGGAACCACCGCCCACTCTGCCGTGACCTGCGGGCAGTGGTCCAACAGAAGAATCCGATGGAATTCAGCGGTTACGCTTCTCAATCATGGAACTGCGTCATCTCCAGCATTTCATCGCCGTCGCCGAGGACCACCACTTCACCCGCGCGGCCGAGCGGCTGATGGTGTCCCAGTCGGGCCTGTCGGCATCGATCCGCGCCCTGGAACGGGAGTTGCAGACCCCGCTGTTCGTCCGCACCACCCGCCGGGTCACGCTCACGGAGGCCGGCCGGGCGCTGCTCGGCGAGGCGGAACGCATTCTGGCGCAGGTCCGCTCGGCGCACGAGGCGGTCGCGGCGGTGCAGGGCGTGCTGCGCGGCACGCTGTCGCTGGGCACCGAGCAGTGCATCGCCGGGGTGCATGTGGCGGGGCTGCTCGCCGCGTTCCGGCGCAGGCACCCCGATGTCGAGATCCGGCTACGGCAGGCGGGCTCGGGCGCGCTGGCGGAGGAGGTCGCGGCCGGGCGCCTCGACCTGGCGTTCGCGTACCGGACCCAGGCGGACACCGACCAGCTCCGCTCCGTATCGCTGACCAGCGAGCCGATGACCGTGCTGTGCCATCCCAGCCACCGGCTCGCGGAGACGGGTGCGGCGGTGACTCCGGACGACCTCGCGGGCGAGGTCTTCGTCGACTTCCACCCGGACTGGGCCTCGCGCCGCACCACGGACGCCGTCTTCGCGGCGGCGGGCGTACGGCGGACGGTCGCGCTGGAGGTCAACGACGTGCACAGCCTCCTCGACCTGATCGACGAGAACCTCGGCATCGCGGTGGTCCCCCAGCATTTCCGCCACAAGCGCGAGGCCCTCACCGCGCTCCTTCTGAAGGGACCCGGAGAGGAGGTCTACGAGACGGTGGCCCTGCTCCCGCCCCCGCAGGCCACCAGTCCGGCGGCCCGGGCCCTGATGACCCTCCTGGAAACCGACACTCCGGCCGCATGAGGAACGGGGATGCGCGATGGTGGTCGTATGCATGCCAACGACATCCTCATCGACGCGTACGGCCGCGTCCAGGAAGAAGTCCATGCCGCCCTCGACGGCCTCGCCCCTGACCAACTGCACGCCCGCCTCGCCCCCGACGCCAACTCGATCGCCTGGCTGGTCTGGCATCTCACCCGGGTCCAGGACGACCATGTCGCCGATGCCGCCGGCCTCGACCAGGTGTGGCTCACCCAGGGCTGGGAGAAGCGCTTCGGCCTCGACCTGCCGGCCAAGGACACCGGGTACGGCCACACCGCCGCGAAGGTCGGCAAGGTGCGCGTCGAGTCCGCCGGGCAGCTGACCGGGTACTACGACGCCGTGCACGACCAGACGCTCGCGTATCTGCGCGGACTGACGGCGGAGGACTACGACCGGATCGTGGACGAACGCTGGGACCCGCCGGTCACCCTGGGCGTACGGCTGGTCAGCGTCCTGTCCGACGATCTGGAGCACGTCGGACAGGCCGCGTATGTGCGCGGGCTGCTTCAGAGCGCCGAGGCGTAACCCGGCAGGACGACGTCCTCGATGAGGGCCTTGCGCTCGTCGTACGGGATGAACGCGCTCTTCAGGGCGTTCACCGTGACCGTGCGCAGGTCCTCGACGCTCCAGTCCGCTTCCTCGACCAGCAGGGACATCTCGCGCGTCATCGTCGTACCGGACACCAGTCGGTTGTCGGTGTTGAGGGTGACGCGGAAGCCGAGGTCCTTCAGGGCGGTGATGGGGTGCTCGGCGATCGAACTGGCCGCGCCCGTTTGGAGGTTGGAGGTCGGGCACATCTCCAGGGCGATACGACGGTCCCGCACCCAGCCGGCCAGGTGGCCGAGCTTGCCGTCGACGATGTCCTCGGTGATGCGGACGCCGTGGCCGATGCGCTGGGCGCCGCAGACCTGGAGGGCCTGGTGGATGCTGGGCAGACCGTGTGCCTCACCGGCGTGGATCGTGAACGGCACGCTCTCGCGGCGCAGGTGCTCGAAGGCGGCGAGGTGGTCGGCGGGCGGGAAGCCGTCCTCGGCACCGGCGATGTCGAAGCCGACGACACCTGCCTCCCGGAAGGCCACCGCGAGGTCGGCGGCCTCGCCGACCCGGTCGAACATCCGCATCCCGCACAGCAACGTCCGCACCTGTACCGGCGTACCCGCCGCCGCGGCCTTGGCCATACCAGCCGCGAGCCCCTCCTGAACGGTCTCGACGACCTCGCTGAGCGCTAGCCCGCCGTTGGTGTTCAGCTCGGGGGCGTAACGCACCTCTCCGTAGACGACACCGTCGGCGGCCAGGTCGAGGACGTACTCCTCGGCGGTACGCAGCAGGCCCTCGCGGTTCTGCATCACGGCGAGGGTGTGCTCGAAGGTGGCGATGTAGCGCACCAGATCACCGGAGTTGGCGGCGTCGAAGTACCAGGCGGCCAACTCGTCCGGGTCGGTGGTGGGCAGCGTGTGCCCGACCGATTCCGCCAGCTCGACCACGGTGGCGGGGCGCAGACCCCCGTCGAGGTGGTCGTGCAGCACGGCCTTGGGGAGTCGGCGGAGGGTGTCGACGTCTATGCGCGTAGATGACATGTGCGGTGGTTCCTCGGTCGTCGTTCGGTGAGCGGGGTGGGGCGATGCAGGGGGTGCGGGGATGCGGGGTGCGGGGTTTCAGGCGGCCGGCTGGAGCAGGTCCCAGCGGTTGCCGTACAGATCCTGGAAGACGGCGACGGAACCGTACGGCTCGTGGCGCGGCTCCTCCAGGAAGGTCACGCCCGCGGCGAGCATGCGGGCGTGATCGCGGGCGAAGTCGTCCGTGTGGAGAAAGAACCCGACACGACCGCCGGTCTGGTCCCCGACCCGGGCCCCTTGCTCCTCACCCTTGGCACGGGCGAGCAGCAGGCCGGTCCCGGAGCCGTCCACCCCGGGCGGCGTCACGACGACCCAGCGGGAGCCGTCGGGGCGGGCAGCGTCCTCGACGAGACGGAAGCCGAGGGCTTCGGTGTAGAAGCGGATCGCCTCGTCGTAGTCGTCGACGACGAGGGCAACCAGGGCGATACGGCTCATCGGGGGTCTCCGTGCGGGTTCCGGTCGGTGGGATTGACGCGTGAGGTTATACGTAAAACTTCACTCGCGCCAGTCGGATTCGGAGGGGGGTGAGGAGGGGGTGGGGCGGCGAGGCCTTCGGGGTGTCGGGGAGGCAAGGACACCTGAGCGAATGGACAGGTCAGCGGGGTGTCGGCGGGATGCCGCGTGGGTTTGGAGGGCTCGGCGGGAACGCGGGGCGGATGCGCGGGGCCGACGTAGGGCGGTGGGCACCGGGAACGCGGTCCGCCCGGCACGGTCCACCCGGCACGGGCGTGGGGTGGATGCGCGGGGCCTGCGGAGGGCGGTGGACACCGGATGGACTCGGTCCGCCGACACGGGCGTGAGACGGATGCACGGGGCCTGCGGAGGGCAGCGGGCAGCGGGTGGGCACGGTCACCCGGCAGGGGCGTGGGGTGGATGCGCGGGGCCCGCGGAGGGCAGCGGACACCGGATGGACACGGTCCGCCGACACGGGCGTGAGACGGATGCACGGGGCCTGCGGAGGGCAGCGGGCAGCGGGTGGGCACGGTCACCCGGCAGGGGCGTGGGGTGGATGCGCGGGGCCCGCGGAGGGCAGCGGACACCGGATGGACTCGGTCCGCCGACACGGGCGTGAGACGGATGCACGGGGGGCCTGCGGAGGGCAGCGGGTGGGCACGGTCGCCCGGCAGGAGCGTGCGGCGGATGCGCGGGGTCCGCGGAGAGCAGCGGACACCGGATGGACACGGTCCGCCGACACGGGCGTGAGACGGATGCACGGGGCCTGCGCGGGTGGGCACGGTCGCCCGGCAGGGGCGTGCGGCGGATGCGCGGGGGCTGTGGGGCGTGGCGGATGCCGACCGGGGGTGGTTGCCTCGGCCGTGGTTCCCGACATCGGCGACCCGAGCGGCTTCGCCGATGCTCGTAGACTCAGGGCGTGGCATTCACGAGCACTCCGCACTGCTTCCTGTAACCGGAAGGCGTTGAGGGCGAGGCCGAACGGCGTCGCCCTCCTTGGTGTGCCTGCCGCGTGAACCACCTTTCCGGCGCTGCCCGTTCCTGCTTGAGGCAGTGACGTTCCGAGCGCGCGTACAGGCACGGCCCCTTCCCTTCACCCTTGCCTGGAGTGCCTCGTGCCCATGTCGCTTCCCCCTGCCCTCGACCTGTCCCTCGACCTGCTGCGCTGCCCGACGTGCCGCACGCCCGGCCTGCACCGCGACCGCGGCGCGCTGCGCTGTCCGGCGGGCCATTCCTTCGACATCGCCCGCCACGGCTACGCCGGCCTGTTGACGGGTGCCCGTGCCACCAGCGGCGACGACGCGGCCATGGTCCAGGCCCGGGAACGGTTCCTATCGACCGACACGTACGCGCCCATCCGTAAAGCGGTTGCCCGGCTGGCGGCCGACTCCGCGCCCGAGCGGGCCACGGTTGTGGACGTCGGGTGCGGCACGGGCTACTACCTGGCCGGCGTACTCGATCAGTTGCCCGGCGCCCGCGGTCTGGGGCTGGACACGTCGGTGCGCGCATTGCGCTCGGCGGCGCGCGCCCATGAACGGGCCGCCGCGGTGGCCTGGGACGTCTTCCGTCCCCTCCCGCTGGCCGACGGAATGGCCGAGGTCGTGTTGGACGTGTTCGCCCCGCGCAACCCGGTCGAGTTCCACCGCGTACTGCGCCCGACCGGCCGGTTGATCGTGGTCCGACCCACCGGGCGACACCTGGCCGAGCTGCGCGGCCGGGTGTCGGCGATGGTCACGATCGACCCGGCCAAGGAACAACGCCTGCACCGGGCGATGGATCCCCACTTCGAGGCCACCGTCACCGAACAGATCGAGTACACCGCACAGTTGACCAGGCAGGAGACCCTCGATCTGGTCGGGATGACACCTAGCGCACGCCACTTGAGCCGTGCAGACCTAGCCGATACCGGCCGCTTGCCCGACCACGTCACGGTCGCCGTGCTGGCCACGGCCTACCGGCCTCGGCGCCCACAGGCAGGCACATGAACCTGTTGCTCCCTGGGGAGACATGGATCGCCTCAGATGCCCTCGTCGAGGCAGCACGCGAACTCACGGCGAGTGGCGAGTACGCGCGACAAGAAACCGCCCCCGATTCCGCTGCTCACCCGCTCCCACGACTCACCAGGCTTCACTCCACGCCGGCCTTCACACCTCCCCGGACTCCAGAAGGTCCCGCAGCACCCGCTCGTCATCAGGACTGAGCTGAGCCACGAACCGGGCCAGCACCGTCTCCCGGTCGCCGTCCCTGTCGAGCTCGGTATGCATACGGCGGGCGGTGAGCCCCTGCGCGTCCTGCACCGGAAAGTACGCGTACCCCCGCCCCTGCCGGTGCCGCTCCACGACGCCCTTGTCGTGCAGCCGGGTCAGGATCGTCGTCACCGTGGTGCGGGCCAGGCCCGTGTCGAGGCTCAGCTGTACCTCGCCGGGGGTCTGCGGGGCGCCGGCGGCCCAGAGGGCGGCCATGACGGTGGCCTCCAGCTCACCCGCCGGTCGGCGTTCGTCCTTTTCGTCGGCCATGGGAACGATCCTCACCCCGTCTTCGTCTACAGTTCAGTAGACCGTCTACAGAATTGTAGTCACTCGGGTGCCGTCTCGTCACCGCACCCGTGTGTCCGCTTCCGCCCGCCCATTATGGAAGGACCGTCGACGATGACCGCAGGGCTTCGCTCACTCATCCCCTCGCACGTGTCGACGAGCTTCCACGCGATACCGGCGCCCCGTCTCCGCCCAGGCCCTACGACGGAAGAGCGCCACGATGCGTCCCCACTCATCCGGGATCCCCGACTCGTCCGGGATCCCCGCGAGGATTCCCTGCGTACCCCGCCTCCTCGCCCTGCTCCGCCGTCACCTGGGCCGAGCCGTCGCCGTGACGTACCTCGCGGCAGCGGTGCTGCCGGGCCCCGGCCTGTGGCTCCGGCACCCACACGCGACGGGCATCGCTGAACTACCCCTGCGCACACCCCAGTTTCTCCTCGCCCTCGTTCTGTTCGGCGCCGGTCTGCAGGTGCCGCTGCGTGAACTGCGGCTGCTGCTACGGCGCCCCGCCGCCCTGCTCGCGGGCCTCGCGCTGCACATCCTGGTACCGCTGCTGATCGTCCCCGGGGTGGCCCTCGCGCTGCGGCTGTCGCCGGACCACGACGGCGGCAGCGGGATGATCGCCGCGATGATCCTCGTCGTCGCCATGCCGGTGGCCGCCGGGGCGACGGTGTGGACCGCGAAGGGGGACGGCGACCAGCCCACGGCCGTCGGTCTGGTGCTCGCCTCCACCCTGGTCAGCCCGCTCACCGTCCCACTCACCCTGGCCGTCCTGTGCCCGCTGCTCCAAGGCGACTACGCGGGCAGACTCGCCGTCGCCGCCCACTCGGCCGGGGACGCCTTCGCCCTCACCTCGGTCGTCCTGCCGTGCGCGGCGGGCATCCTGTGCCGGCTCGCCCTGCCCCGACGCGCACGGGACGGACTCATCGGCGTGGCCGTGCCCGCAGCGCTCCCCGGTTCGCTGCTGCTGACGTACGTCAATGCCAGCGGAGTGCTCGGCCCCTTCCTGCGCCATCCGCGCCCGGTGCTCCTGCTGGCCGCGCTCGGTGTCGCCGCGACGGTGTGCGGGCTGTCCTTCACGCTGGGCCGGGTGGCCGCACGGGCCCTGCGCCTCGACGCCCGGGCCGGTGCCTCGGTGACGCTGGCCTGCGGGATGAACAACAGCAGCGCGAGCGCGGTGCTGATCACGACGACCCTGCCCGACCGCCCGCACATTCTGCTGCCGGTGCTGGCGTACGGGCTGCTGCAGAAGGTGGCCGCCGGACGGGTGGTCCGCATAGGACGGGAAACGAACCCCGCGCCGGCCCCCGCGCGATAGCCGGATCGAGGGGCCGGGGCGCCCGCCGAACCCTGCCGTGGCAGGCTGGAGATCACGTCGGGTCCCGCCCCGACGGCTCCACCCCCAACCGAGCACCGCCGTACAGGAGTTGAGCCCCATGTCCTCCGAGCTGCCGAAGTCGACCGGCGCCCCCGCCCACCAGAACGTCACCTTCCCCAGTGCCGGGGGCACCGCCCACGGCTATCTCGCGCTGCCGCCGTCCGGGAGCGGACCGGGCGTCATCGTCATCCAGGAGTGGTGGGGCCTGACCGACCACATCGCCGACGTGGCCGACCGGCTCGCCCAGGAGGGCTTCGTCGCGTTCGCCCCCGACCTCTACGGCGGGAACGTGGCGCACGAGAGCGACGAGGCCCTCCGCATGATGTTGGCCCTCCCGGTCGCCCGCGGTGTCGAACTGCTCTCCGGCGCGGTCGACCACCTGCTGTCCCTGCCCGAGGTCACCTCGGACACGGTCGGCGCGGTCGGCTTCTGCATGGGCGGCGGCTTCGTCCTGTACCTCGCCGCGGCCGACCCGCGCGTGAGCGCCGCGGTGCCGTTCTACGGCGTGATCCAGGGCGAACTCCCCGACTTCTCCGGCCTGAAGGCACACATCCAGGGCCACTACGGCGAGTTGGACGAGAGCATCCCGGTGGCGGGCCTCGAAGCCCTGAGCAAACACATCCAGGAGCAGTCCGGCATCACCCCGGACCTGCGCCTCTACCCGGCGAACCACGCCTTCTTCAACGACGGCCGGCCGGTCTACGACGCCGACTCCGCCACCCGCGCCTGGGCGAGCACGGTCCCGTTCCTGCACGAGCAGCTGGGCTGACGCCCCGACATCCCCGACACCCTCGGGCCAAGGTCCTACGACCCTGGCCCGAGGTGTCGCGCGGGCAGCGCCGGTAGCGTCCCGGGCATGACGATCACCGTGCCGCCCCGCGGCCCCGAAGAGCGCAGGCGTGACGTACTGGCCAGGCTGGAGCGGGAGTCGGACATCTGGGTGGCCTCGGCGGACGCCGACGGGCGGCCGTGTCTGGTGCCACTGTGGTTCGTCTGGGACGGGCAGGCCGTGTGGCTGTCCACCCGGGCCACGAACCCCACGGGCCGCAATCTCACCGACGGGCGGCGAACCCGGCTCGCCTTCGCGGACACCCGGGACGTCGTCCTCATCGACGGCGAGGCGACGGCCTTCACCGCGCAGGACGTCCCGGCCGCCGCGGCCGAGTCCTTCCACGCGAAGTACGGCTGGGATCCCCGCGAGGACCGCGCGCCCTACTCCTTCTTCCGGGTCCGGCCGCTCGCCGTCCAGGCGTGGCACGAGCAACGCGAGCTGTCCCAGCGCCATCTGATGCGGGACGGAACCTGGGTGGCGTGAGCCCTGCCCCCGCTCAACCGGCCTTGCGGTGCAGCTCGTTGAGCCGGGCCAGTTCGTCCTCCGTGAGCCGGATCGCGCCCGTGGCCACGTTCTCGGTGAGGTGGTCGGGGTTGCCCGTGCCCGGGATGGCGAGGACGTGCGGCCCCTGCGCGAGGGACCAGGCGAGGCGGATCTGGGCGGGGCTGACGTCATGGGCGTCCGCGATGGCCAGCACCTCGTCGTCGTGGGCGGTGGTGGCGCCCTGCGCCCCGGCCCCGCCCGCGATGGCGAAGAACGGGACGAAGGCGATGCCCTGTTCCCCGCAGATCCGCAGCATCTCGTCGGTGTCGGGACTGGACGAGTCGAGCCCGAACCGGTTCTGCACACTCACCACCGGCGCGATCGCCTGCGCCTCGGCCAGGTGCCGCGGCTCGACGTCGGAGATCGCGAGGTGCCGGACCAGTCCCTCGTCGCGGAGTTCGGCGAGGGCGCCGAAGTGCTCGGCGATCGAGTCCTGACGCATCCGGCGCAGGTACACCACGTCCAGGTGGTCGCGCCCCAACTGCCGCAGGTTCTCCTCGACATGGCCGCGCAGATCGTCGGGACGGGCCGAAGTACCCCACTCCCCGGAGTAGTTGCGGAAGGGACCGACCTTCGTGGCGATCACCAGGTCGTCCGCGTAGGGCGCGAGCGCGGAGTTGATGAGTTCGTTCGCGGACCGCAGGGACGAGAAGTAGAAGGCGGCCGTGTCGATGTGGTTCACACCCAGTTCGATCGCCCTGCGCAGCACGGCGATCGACCGGTCGCGGTCGCTCGGGGTCCCGAGGTTGAAGGCTGCGCTGCCCGTCAGCCGCATCGCGCCGAAGCCGATGCGGTTGACGGGCAGGTCGCCGAGTTGCCAGGCGCCCGCGGCGGCCGCGGTGATCTTCTCAGAGGTCATCAGCGGAGTTTCGCACACGCCCGCCGAAGGGCCGACCGCACTTCACGGATACGTGTAGCCGTTCAGGGAGTTGACCGCGGAGGCCGGGTTGCCGAGGTCATAGCGGTCCACCGCAAGGAAGTTGGGCTTCTTCCGGGCGGCCGGCTGGCAGAACCGCTGGGCCCGGTCGAGGACCTTGGTGTTGTCGGTCTGCGCCGTCCCGGCGATGGTGGCATCACGGAAGTGGTTCATGACGAACAGCGGGCGGAACCCCGAATACGTCTGCGTCAGCGGGACGTTGAGGTCGCTGCCGTACCAGCGGCTGTAGCAGGACCAGTCGGAGGAGCTCGCGCCGGAGCCCATGGACCAGTAGTTCTCGACGGTCCAGTCGCGCTGGTACATCACACCGAAGCTGTCCCGGGTCAGTCCCGCGGACTCGTCGGAGGCGCGGCTGTGGTCGGTGAAGATCAGCAGCCGGTGGTTGGCGGCGATCAGGTCGGCCATCTTCGGCCAGCCGTTCTGCCGTACGCCGGTCTGGTCGGGGCGGTACAGCACGTCGTACAGGCCGTTGACGCGGGCGAGTTCGCTGCGCAGCACACCCGGGTCGACGTAGTCCTCCAGGAAGACGGTGACGAACTGGTCGGGGTGCGCCTTGAGGAAGTCGACCATGCGCTGGAGGTCGACGTTCAGGGCGACCGGGCTGCTGACCAGGGTGCAGCTGTCGTGGCAGAGGATCGCGCCGTCGGAGGTCTGGTGGATGTCCAGCATGAACCCCCTTACGCCGTCGGAGAGTTGCTGGTTGATGCCGCGGGACTGGTTCGGGAAGAAGTTCACGAACGGCGGGGCGAAACCGCCGTCGACCCCGTTGGCGTAGGCGTTGTGCGCGGTGAGGAACGTGACCTGGTCCAGGGTGCGTTGGTCCTGGGCGGGCATCGGGTTGGTGGGCGAGGTGATCGGCGTGAGGTACCAGGAGGCGAGGCCGCCCGAGGAGCCGATGGCCAGCTGGGCCGGGTAGTTGGCGCCGGAGGGCTTGGCGCCGACGGTCAAGTAGCTTTCCGCGCCGGGGACTTTGAGCGTGTACTGGTCGCCGCCGGTCGGGGTGATCTGCCAGGCCGCGTCGGCGCTCGTGCAGGCGACGGTCCTCGCCTGGCCGCCCGAGCGGCCCAGACAGCTGCCGGCCGTGTCGGTGCTCTCCAGGACGTACGACGATCCGCTCGTCCGGAGGCTCCACTGCTGGTGGTCCTCGTTGCCCTTGGGGTTGTGCTGCTCCACCGCTCCCCCCTTGTCGGCCGTGTTGAGCCCGGTCGTGGCGCTCTGGACGTAGTAGGTGCCCGGAGCGGGGACCGCGTCGGCGGCTCCGGCCGGTGGAGCGACGATCGCCGCCGACAGCGCGGCGGCGACGGCGAGCAGGGCGTGGGGGGTTCGCATGGGTGCCCTTCGGTTCGAGTGTGGTCAGGCTCATGACACCGAAAAGGTGATCGGCCACACCCAAGCGCCTGTGGTCTGAACCGGTCAAGAGCCTTGAACGGTCCGAGGAGTGAACGAGGAAGGGCGAGTGCCGCTCAGTCCGCCTTCCTCAACTCCCGCCAGGCCAGGTGGTGATCGAGGAGGGTCTCCCCCAACGGCCGGTAGTCGATGCCCAGTTCCCTCACTCCGCGCCGGTTGTCGACCGTGAACCTGATCCCGAGGTGCTTGCGGATGTAGTCCTGGGTGAGCCCGAACGCCGGGCCCAGGACCCGCACCGGCCAGTGCGGCAGGCCGTGTCGGGGCAGCCGGTAGTCGCGCGGGAGGTGTTGCCGCAGGGCGCGTGACATGTCGAGGAAGGACGCCATCCGGGCGGCCGCGACGATGTAACGGCCGTGCGCGTCGGGGTTCTCCGCCGCCGCGATGTGCGCGCCCGCGACGTCCCGCACGTCGGCGACGGTGAAGCTGAAGTCGGGTGCCCCGTAGAAGAAGTAGCCCTTGAACAGCTCGTCGAGGAGGAACAGGCTCCCGGAGTCGGAGGCCGGGGTGAGTGAAGGGCCAAGGATCAGGCCGGGGTTGACCGCGACCATGCGCCAGCGGTTCTGCGCCTGTTGCGCGTCCCAGGCGGCGCGTTCGGCGACCGTCTTGGCGTAGTGGTAGGGGTTGTTCTCGACCGTGCTGGTGGTGTTGAAGTAGTCCTCGGAGAGGGTCTCGTCCTTCATCGCCAGTACGTCGACGTAGTCGCCGAAGATCGCGCCGACCGTGGAGGTGAACACCAACTTCCCGACGGTGGGCGTGCGTTCGATGCCGGCGAGGACGTTCCGGGTGCCGGTGAGCGCCGGTTCGACGACGTCCTTCCGGCCGTCCTTGATCTTCTCCGGCATCAGGAACGGCGAGGCCACGTGGAACACGACCCGGCAGCCGTCCATCGCCGCGTCGAAGGAACCCGCCGCCAGCAGATCGGCCTCGAACAGCTCCAGCGCGCCCGGGAATCGCTCCCCCATGGCCCGCAGCGGCGCGACCTTCGCCTCGTTGCCGAGGGACCGCACGGTGGTGTGCACCCGGTAGCCGCGCTCCAGCAACTGCCGGACCAGATGGCTGCCGACGAATCCGCTCCCGCCGGTCACCAACACCGTCTCGCCGCCGACACTCATCCCTGGCTCCGATCACCGTGGCATCCAGCGCGCACGCTACAACGGTGATCGGTCCCGGGTCAGCGCTTCGGTCGCTACGACGCTCAACTCCCGGTCCCGGTATAGGCGGCCGTGGTCCGGTCGGCCGCCTCGCGGGCCGCCGACTCTTCCTCGCCGCTCGCCACGTTCGCCGCGAACCACGCCTCACTGCTCGCCGTGACGAAACGGCGGCCCTCCTCGGACGCCAGCCAGGCCATGGCGTCCTCGGGCTTCACGGGTGCCGTGCCCGACAGGTTGCCGTCGAGCCCCAGCAGGATCGAGTCCCAGCCGACGCCCACCGCGCCGGGCCCGAACTCGGCCCACTTCGTGTCGTCGACGTGGGCGATGTGCTCCAACTCGAAGCGTGTTCCGTCACCCTCGGGCGTCAACCGCAGCTCGATCCAGCTGACTTCGCCGCCGAACTCCCAGGTCGCGAAGAAGCTGTTGGGCGGGTCGCAGCGCTCGACGGTGCCGCCCGCGTTGCCCTGCAACTGGTACTTCCCGCCCAGCCGCAGTTCGCCGGTGACCGGCAGGAACCAGCGGGGGATGCGCTCGGGGTTGGTGCAGGCGTCCCAGACGTCCTCGACCGGCGAGTCGTAGGACTGGCCGATGGTGATCACGCGGGCCTCGCCGGCCTTGAAGTCGCGTCGGCCGACCGTGCGGCTCACGGAGTTGATCTGGTGGGTGACGTCGATCATGGGGTGCTCCTCGACTCGTCGGGGCTGTCGTCGTCGGCCTCGCGGAGCCGGCGTTCACGCTTGCCCCGGGCCAACTCGGTTGCCAGGGCGTCCAGGTGAGGCGTCCAGTAGCGGCGGAACCGGTCGAGCCAGGCGTCGATGTCCCGCAGCGGCTCGGAGTTGACCGCGTAGAGGCGCCGGGTGCCGTCCGGCCGTACCGTCGCGAAACCGTTCTCCCGCAGCACCTTCAGATGCTGGGAGACCGCGGGCTGCGTTATCCCGAACTCCCGCCGGACGGCGTCACTGACCGTGCCGGCGGGCTGCTCGCCCTCGGCGAGCAGCTCCAGGATGCGACGGCGCACGGGGTCTCCGAGCACATCAAAGGCGTGCATGCGGCAAAAATATCACCGGTCGCTTATATAAGCGACCAGTGATAGATGAGCGGGCCGGTCAGACGAGCGGCTTCTCCAGCAGGGCCTTGCGGTGGCTGAACGTCTCGATGGAGTAGCGGCCGTGGTAGTTGCCCATGCCGCTCTCGCCGACACCGCCGAAGGGCAGGTCGGAGACGGTGAGGTGGGCGAGCGGGAGACCGTAGCCGACGGCGCCCGAGGAGGTCTCGGCGGCGATCCGGGCGCGGGTGTCGTCGGAGTCCGTGAAGACGTACAGGGCGAGGGGCTTGTCGCGGTCGGTGATGAACGCGATCGCCGCGTCGAGGTCGGGGACGGTGACGATCGGCAGGATCGGGCCGAAGATCTCCTCGGCCATGACCGGCGCCTCCGGGTCCACGTCGGCGAGGACGGTCGGTGCGATGTACTTGTCACCGCGGTCGCTGCGTCCACCGACCACCACACGGCCGGAGTCGAGCAGTCCGGCGAGCCGGTCGAAGTGGCGCTCGTTGACGATCCGGCCGTACTCGCCGGAGGTCTGCGGGTCGGCGCCGTAGACCTTCTCGACCGCGCTCACCAGCAGGGGTTCGAGCGCGGCGGCGGTCTCCGGGTCGGTCAGGACGTAGTCGGGGGCGACGCAGGTCTGGCCGGCGTTGAGGAACTTGCCGCGCGCCAACCGGTCGGCGACGACGGCGAGATCGGCGTCGCGGTCGACGAACGCCGGGGATTTGCCGCCGAGTTCGAGGGCGACCGGGGTCAAGTGCTCGGCGGCGGCGCGCAGGACGATGCGGCCGACGGCGCCGTTGCCGGTGTAGAAGATGTGGTCGAAGTGCTCGGCGAGCAGGGCCGTGGTCTCCGGGATGCCGCCTTCCACGACGGCGACCGCGTCGGTGTCGAGGTAGGCGGGAATCAGCCGGGCGACGGCGGCGGAGGTGGCCGGGGCCATCTCGCTGGGCTTGAGGACCACCGCGTCACCGGAGGCGAGCGCGCCGACGACCGGGGTCAGCAGGAGCTGCACCGGATAGTTCCAGGGGGCGATCACCAGGACGACGCCGAGCGGGTCGTACTGCGTCCAGGCGGTCGCGTCCGTGCCGAGGTGGGCCGGTACGGGAGCGGACTCGGGGCGCAGCCACTCCTCAAGGTGGTCGAGAGTGTGGTCGATCTCGCGGACCGTGAAACCGATCTCGGTGCGCTGGGCCTCGGCGGCGCTCTTGCCGAGGTCGGCGTGGAGGGCGGCGGCGAGGTCGTCGCCGTGCTCGGTGAGCAGGTCGCGCAGGCGGCGCAGCTGGGCGGTACGCCACTCGACGGGCTTGGTGCGGCCGGTGCGGAAGGTGGCGCGCAGCCGGGCGACGATATCGGCGGGCTGCTCGGGGCTGGACTGGTTCACGATGCCTCGCTGCTGGTGCGTGGGGGTTCTGGACGGTCAGGTGTATATAGCAACCATTGATGCGCCGGGAAAAATTCCGGTGCGGCCATGGTCACCCGCCGTCTACCGGCTGTCACATGCGGACGAGTTCCCGGCGGCGGCGTTCCAGGTACCCACGCTCGGCCGCGCTCTCGGTCCGGGCGATGGCCGCCTCGTACGCCTCGACGGCCTCGGTGTCGCGGCCCAGCCGGCGCAGCAGATCGGCGCGCACGGCGTGCAGGACGTGGTACTCGCCGAGGTCCAGCGCGTCCACGAGGTCGAGGGCCTTGCGCGGACCGTCGACCTCGGCGACGGCGACGGCCCGGTTCAGGGCGACGACCGGGCTCGGGGCGACGGCCGTCAACTGGTCGTAGAGCTGGAGGATCTGTCCCCAGTCGGTCGCGTCCGCGGTCGGTGCGTCGCTGTGTACGGCGTTGATCGCGGCCTGGATCTGGTACGGCCCGGGGTTGTTGAGCCGCAGGCACCGCCGGACGAGTGACTGGCCGTCGGCGATCAGCTCGCCGTCCCACCGCTCGCGGTCCTGCTCGGGCAGCGGCACCAGCTCACCGTCCGCGCCCTCCCGCGCGGCCCGGCGCGACTCGATGAGCAGCATCAGCGCGAGCAGACCGGTGACCTCGGGCTCGTCCGGCATCAGCTCGGACAGGAGACAGCCGAGGCGCAGGGCTTCCGCGCACAGCTCGGGCGAGTCCGTGTAGCCCTCGTTGAAGATCAGGTAGACGACGGCGAGGACGCCCTTGAGCCGGTCGGGGAGGTCGGCGTCGCGGGGCACGCGGTACGGGATCCGCGCGTCGCGGATCTTGGCCTTGGCGCGGACGAGACGCTGGGCCATCGTCGCCTCCGGCACCAGGAAGGCGCGGGCGATCCGGGCGGTGGTGAGCCCGCCGAGCAGCCGCAGGGTGAGCGCGACCTGGGCCTGGGTGGCGAGCGCGGGGTGGCAGCAGGTGAAGATCAGACGGAGCCGGTCGTCGCGCACGGGTCCCTCCTCGGCGGGCGCGTCGGACGCGTACAGCAGAGCGGCCTCGCTGTGGCGGGCCTCCCTCGACGACTCGCGGCGCAGCCGGTCGATCGCGCGGTTGCGGGCGGTCGTGATGATCCACCCGGCCGGGCTCGGCGGCACACCGGCCTCCGGCCACTTCTGTACGGCCGTGGTGAAGGCGTCCTGGACCGCTTCCTCGGCGAGGTCGATGTCACCGAGGAAGCGCACCAGGACCGAGACCGCCCGCCCGTACTCGGCACGGAAGACGGCCTCGATGTCGGTGTCGAACGGCATCAGTCCTCGGCCGTGTTCATGAAGGGCCGCACCTCGACGGGCAGCGTGGTCGCCCAGGTCGCCCGCTTCCCCCACTCCAGCGCCGCGTCCAGGTCGGCCGCCTTGATCAGGCACAGCCCGCCCAGATACTCCTTGCCCTCGGCGTACGGCCCGTCGGTGATCAGCACGTCGCCGTCCTTGGGGCGCAGCACGGTCGCGGTCTCCGGCCCGTGCAGCCCCCCGGCGAAGACCCAGGCACCGGCGGCCTGCAGTTCGTCGTGGAAGATCTCCAGCTTGCGGACGATCTCCGCCATCGCCTCGGGCGAGGGCATCTGTCCGTCGGTCGGGGTGATCACGCTGAGCAGGTAGTGCGGCATGACGTCCTCCAGGGCGCAGGGATCCTCGAACCCTCTTGGGGTTCTCTCACCTCCTACACGAACACCGTGGTGCCGGATCGACACCTCGCCTCAGGACACCGGCAGGTTTTTCTCCGCGGGCTCTCCGTCGAGCGCCGCCGTGAGCCGGGCGAGCAGGCGTACGAGGTCGCCCTGGTCGTCGATCGCGTCGAGGAGCCGGGTCTGGTCGGTGAGCAGGCGGTCCGCGGCGCGTTGGTGGAGGGAACGGCCGCGGGGGGTGAGGTGGAGCAGGACGCGGCGGCGGTCGGAGTGGTCGGGGCGGCGGTGGACGAGGTTGTCGGCGACCATCCGGTCGACCAGTTTGGTGAGGCTCGGGGCCGGCATCAATACCTGGTCGGCGATCTCGGTCATCGGGTGGCCCTTGCCGTCGGCGATGACCGACAGGACGCGCCACTGCTCGACCGAGCAGTTCTCCTCGGCCAGGACGGCGGTCATGCGCAGGCCCAGTCGCCGCTCGGCGTGACTCAGCAGGTGGGCGAGGCCCGGCGACGGTACGGACGACATTGCCGCTGTCCTTCCGGTAGGTCTACTGTGCGGTTCAGATTACGAGCCTCTGCGAGGGCGCCGGGGCCGGGACCGGTTTCCGTGCCCGCACGCCCTCACGGAGGTGGTCTGGTGCATCCCCTGCCACCCGGGCGGATCAGCGGCCCGGTCAGGACTCTGGTCGTGGCACTGGTCGTACCCCTGCAAGGCCCGGCGGGCGTCTTCGGCCCGTCCTGCGAACTCGCCGCACAGCTCGCCGTGGAGGAACTCAACGCCACCGATGGGGTGTTGGGCCGCGAGGTCCGGCTGATCGTGGTGGACGGCGGCGCGCCGGCGGAGCAAGTCGCCGCCGAGGTCGAGATGTTGGTGTCGATACGCGCGGTC
The DNA here is from genome assembly GCF_036226385.1 of Streptomyces sp. NBC_01261. Classification (NCBI taxonomy): domain Bacteria; kingdom Bacillati; phylum Actinomycetota; class Actinomycetes; order Kitasatosporales; family Streptomycetaceae; genus Streptomyces; species Streptomyces sp. NBC_01261. Next base: position 10,292,786 of record NZ_CP108463.1, on the reverse strand, counting down.
GACGCGGTGGTCGGCTGGCACACCTCGGCGGTCCGCAAGGCGCTGGTGCCGCGCATCGCGGGCCGGGTGCCGTACGTCTACACCGCGCAGTACGAGGGCGGCGAGCGCACGCCGGGCGTCTTCCTGACCGGTGAGACCGACGCGGCCCAACTCCGGCCCGCCATGCGGTTGTTGGCGGAGGAGACCGGCGTACGACGCTGGTGCACGGTGGGCAACGACTACGTGTGGCCGAGGGTGACCGCCCGGGCCGCGCGCCGCTACGCCCGGGAGTGCGGCGGCCGGGTGCGCGACGAGGTGTTCGTGCCGCTGGGGACGTACGAGTTCGGGCCGGTGCTGCGGCGGATCGAGCGGTGCGAGGCGGACGCCGTCCTGATGCTGCTGGTCGGCGACGACGCGGCGCGCTTCAACCGGGCGTTCGCCGCAGGCGGGTTGCATCAGCGGTGTCTGCGGCTGAGCACGCACATGGACGAGAACATCCTGCTGTCCACCGGCGCGGAGGCGACCGAGGGGCTGTGGGCGGCGGCCGGTTACTTCGAGACCCTGGCGACCGCCGAAAGCCTTGATTTCAGCGGGCGTTACGCGGCCCGGTTCGGCATGGACGCACCCGTCGTGGGCAGCCTCGGCGAGTCGTGTTTCGAAGGCGTACGTCTGCTCTCCGCACTGGCCGAGCAGGCGCGGTCGCTCGATGTGGGCGCCATGTGCGCGGTGGGCGGCACCGTCTCGTACGAGGGCCCGCGAGGCGTACTGCGTCTGCACGGCAATCACCTCCGCCAACGGCTGTACCTGGCGCGGGCGGACGTCTTCGACTTCGACATCGTCGCCCAGCTCTGACCTTCCCACCTGCTCCGACCGAGAGTACCTTGCCCCAGAAATAGTTCCCACAGGAAGTATCGATTAAATCTACGCGCGTCGCCAAAAGAATTTTGAAATCCCTTCCATTTAAAGCAGGTGAAACGGTCGGGAAACAATTCGGCGTGACTCTTCCGTCCAACTCCCCCGGGCCGTCCGGGAGATGACCCACACCCGTGGAAGAGGGAAGTGTCGTGACGGAGATCGTCGACAAAGAGGCGCCGGCAACGGCTGCCGGACGGACCTACAACGACTGGGCGAAGAACGACACGCTGGAGGACTACTCGCTGCGCTACGCGCCGAAGTCCTTCCGCCGCTGGACGCCGTACGTGGTGGCCACCACCGCTCTCGGCGGTATCGCGTACCTCGCCGACTTCGCCATCGGCGGTTCCATCGCGATCTCGAACGGCTTCTCCAGCGCCATGGTGGCGATCCTGGCGGCGGCGGTGACGATCTTCCTCACCGGTATCCCGATCTCGTACTACTCCGCCAAGTACTCCATCGACATGGACCTGTTGACCCGGGGCGCCGGCTTCGGCTACCTCGGCTCGACCCTCACGTCGGTCATCTACGCCAGCTTCACCTTCATCTTCTTCGCCCTAGAGGGCTCGATCATGGCGCAGGCGCTGGACCTGGGCCTCCACATCCCGCTGGCCGTCGGCTACTTGATCTGCTCGCTGATCATCCTGCCGCTGGTGATCTACGGCATGACCGCGCTCTCCAAGATGCAGGTGTGGACGCAGCCGGTGTGGCTGGTGCTGATGGTCGCGCCGTTCGTGTCCATCGCGATCCAAGAGCCCGGCAAGTTCTCGCAGTTCACGCACTTCGCGGGCAACTCCCCCACCGGTTCCAGCATCAGCATGCTCGGCGTCGGCGCGGGCGCCGGTGTGGCACTGTCCCTCATCGCGCAGATCGGTGAGCAGGTCGACTACCTGCGCTTCATGCCCGACAAGACCCCCGAGAACGCCAAGAAGTGGTGGGGCGCGGTGCTCTCGGCGGGCCCGGGCTGGGTCGTCCTCGGCGCGGCGAAGCAGATGGGCGGCGCGTTCCTCGCCTTCTACATCGCGGGCAGCGTGGGCCTGGCCAAGGCCAACGAGCCCATCCAGCAGTACGTGCACGGCTTCAAGACCTTCGCCGCCCCGGTCGCCCTGGGCCTCGCCACGTTCTTCGTGATCCTCTCCCAGGTGAAGATCAACTCGACGAACGCGTACTCCGGTTCGCTGTCCTGGTCGAACTTCTTCTCCCGCCTGACACACCGTCACCCGGGCCGTGTGGTCTACATCTTCCTCAACGTCGGCATCGCGCTGGCGCTGATGGAGGGCGGAGTCTTCGGCTTCCTCAACACAGTGCTCGGCTTCTACTCCAACGTGGCGATCGCCTGGATCGGCGCGGTCGTCGCCGACCTCGTCATCAACAAGCCGCTCAAACTCAGCCCGTCCTACATCGAGTTCAAGCGCGCCCACCTGTACAACTTCAACCCGGTCGGCTTCGGCTCGATGCTCATCGCGTCGGCGGTCTCCATCGCCGCGTACTTCGACGCGTTCGGTGACTACGCCAAGGCCTACTCGCCCTTCATCGCCCTGTTCCTGGCAATGGTCCTCTCGCCGCTGTTCGCGTACCTCACCAAGGGCAAGTACTACATCGCCCGTCTCGACGACCTGGCGGAGCCGCTGCTCGACGCGGACGGACTCCCCTCGGCCGTCATCCTCAACTGCACTGTCTGCACCACGGACTTCGAGCGCCCCGACGTGGCGAACTGCCCCTTCCACTCCGGCCCGATCTGCTCCCTGTGCTGCAGCCTGGAGAAGGACTGCCACGACTCCTGCAAGAGTGCCCCCGGCGCCACGGGCCCGGTCGACCTGGTAATGCCCGCGGTCCGCTCGGCGGACTGACCCCCGCGTTCCCGGCGCTGCGGCCCGTGTCCCACGCGACACGGGCCGGAGCGTCGCGCGTGGCCGCCCCGCCCGATCGGCAGAATCTCCCGCATGACCTCGCACTCCCTCGTCACCCGCGCCCGCCGACTCGCGGACGGCCTCCTCGCCCCGCACGCCGAACAGGTCGACCAGGATCAGGTCCCGGCGAGCCACATCGAGGCGGTCAAACGGTCCGGTCTGCTGGGCGTGAGCGCCCCCGTGGCCTACGGCGGCTCGGCGGCGCCGGCCGCGGTGGCGCGGGAGACGGCGGAGATCCTGGCCGGGGCGTGCTGCTCGACGTGGTTCGTGCAGACACAGCACCACACGCCGGTCATGACCCTGGCCAAGGGTGAACTCCCCGTACGGGAGCGCCTGTTGGGCCCGCTCGCGCGAGGTGAGCTGATGTCCGGGGTGGCGTACGCGCACCTGCGGGCCCACCCCCGGATCCCGGTACGGGTCACGCGGGAGCGGGCCGGCTGGCGCTTCGACGGGACGGTGCCCTGGTACACGGGCTGGGGCCTCAACGACGTCATGCTGCTCGCGGGGGTGACGGACGCGGACGAGGCACTGTTCGCGTTCACGGAGGCCCGGGAACAGGAGGGACTGCGTCCGTCCGACCCGATGCGGCTGGCGGCGCTCACCGCCTCCAGGACGGTGTCGCTGGAACTGGACGGCCTGTGGCTGCCGGAGGACGCCGTAGCCCTGCGCGTGCCGTACGCGGAGTGGGCGAGGACCGACCGCCCGAAACCGACGAACGCGTCACCTGCGGTCTTCGGCGTCGCGGAGGCGGCCCTCGCCCTGCTGGACGACGACACGTCCGGCCCGCTGCGCACGCGTCTCGACAAGGTGCGCACGCAGGCCTACGACTTGGCCGACCACCCGGTGGCGCACGAGCACGTGGCGGAACGGCTGGCGCTCAGGACGCAGGCGTACGAGGTGCTGATGACGGCGACCACGGCAGCGGTGGTGGCCGGCGGCGGCAGAGCGCTGTCGTTGTCGAGCAGGGCCCAACGCCTCGCGAGGGAGGCCCTGTTCCTGCTGGTGCAGGGCCAGACGGCGGAGTCGAGAAGGGCCCACCTGAAGACACTGGCCGACTCCGCCACGTAGGTCGGCCGGCCTGTCCTCAGGAGTTGTGTCGTGTCGGGCCGTAATTCGGTTGACCTGGACACGGAGCGACGCTGCACTGTGGCGGGACACCACGGGAGGTGGTGCCGGTATCGGGGAGGCTGCGGCAGCGATGGAGATCCGTCCCACGACCGACGAGGACCATGACGTCTTCGTCGACACGGTCCACGCGGCGTTCGGGCTCTTCCCGGAAACCCCCGTCGAGGGCGGCGGGCTCTGGTGGTCGGCGCTCGAAATGGACCGCTGCCTGCTCGCCCTGACGGCGGACGGGCGGCCCGTCGGTACGGCGGCCACGTACCCCTTCGAGCTGACGCTGCCCGGTGAGACCCTCGTCCCGGCTCCCGGGGTGACCGCCGTCGGCGTCCTCCCCTCGCACCGGCGCCGGGGCGTGCTCAGCGCGATGATGCGGCATCAGCTCACCGAGCTGCGGGCCCGCGGGGAGGTCCTCTCCGTGCTGCTGGCCTCCGAGGCCACGATCTACGGCAGGTTCGGCTATGGACCGGCGACCTACACGGCCCGGCTGACGGTGCCGCACCACAAGGGCGCCCTCGCCGTTCCCCGGGCGCGCGGATCGGCCGACGCACCGGCGACCGGTCCGGACACCGGCTCCGTCGAGGTGCTGCGTCGTGCCGAGTGCGGCGAGATCCTGGAAGAGGTCTACGACCGGTACCGCCGCGCCCAGCCCGGCGCGCTGTCCCGGCCGCACCGCTGGTGGGCCCTGCGCGCGGGGCAGCCCCCGATCTCGCCGGCGCCGCGTTACGTGGCCGTCCACCGGAACGCCGACGGCGTCCCGGACGGGTACGCCAGCTACTCGATCGGGGAGGGCAAGACCCTGACGGTCGACGAGACCATCGCCACCGACGACGCCGTCTTCACGGCCCTGGCCCGGTTCGTACTCGAACACGACCTGGTCTCTCAGGTCGTGTTCAAGCACGTCCCGCCCCAGCACCCGCTGCGCCGGCAGCTCGTGGACTTCCGCGCCGGCGAGGTGGGCGGCGACACGGACTGGCTCTGGGTGCGGCTGCTGGACGTACCGCGTGCGCTGACCGCGCGCGGCTGGTTCACGGACGGCGAACTCGTCCTCGCCGTCGACGACCCGTTCCTGGACGAGCACGGCCGCTATCTGCTGACCGTCCGGGACGGCAAGGCCGAGTGTGTGCCGACGGGCCGGGAGCCCGACCTGTCCCTGGACGTACGCGACCTGGGCTCGGTCTACCTCGGCGGCACCGCCCCGAGCACCCTCGTGCGGGCCGGACACATCCGGGCCCACCGCCCGGACGCGGCCACCCGCGCCGACGCCCTCTTCCGCGCCGACCGCTCCCCGCACTGCCTGCACTGGTTCTGACCACGCGCCCGCGAACAGTGCGGCCCACCCGAATCAACTGGCGAACGGCACCTGTGCCGCGGAAGCCCGCTGCTCACCGACCGGGTGCTGCCACACGCCCTCCGCCGCCAGCCTCGGCAGCACCCCTTCCCCGAACCAGTACGCCTCCTCAAGGTGCGGATACCCGGACAGCACGAACTCCTCGATCCCCAGCGCCGCGTACTCCTTGATCCGCTCGGCGACCTCCTCGTGGCTGCCGACCAGAGCCGTCCCGGCGCCACCTCGCACGAGCCCGATCCCGGCCCACAGGTTGGGATGGATCTCCAGCCCGTCCCGGCTTCCGCCGTGCAGCGCGAGCATCCGCCGCTGTCCCTCGGACTCGCTCCGCGCGAGCCCGGCCTGTACGGACTTGACGGTCTCGGAGTCGAACCCTTCGAGCAGCCGGTTCGCCTCGGCCCACGCCTCCGCGGACGTGTCACGCGTGATGACGTGCAGCCGGATGCCGAAACGGAGCGTCCGCCCCTCCTTGGCCGCCAGTCCCCTGATCCAGGCGATCTTCTCCGCGACCTGGGCCGGCGGCTCGCCCCAAGTGAGGTACACGTCCACGTACTTGGCGGCGATCTCCCCCGCGATCGGCGACGATCCCCCGAAGTACACCTCGGGCACCGGATCGGGCAGCCTCGCCAGCTTCGCGTCCTCGACGCGCAGCTGCTCACCGGCCGCATCGACGGTCTTGCCGTCCCACAACTGCCGTACGATCTCCAGGAATTCGCCGGTACGGCGGTAGCGGGCGTCCTTGTCGAGGAAGTCCCCGTAGGCCCGCTGCTCGTGGCTCTCGCCGCCGGTGACGACGTTGAGGAGCAGGCGTCCGCCGGTCTGCCGCTGGAACGTGGACGCCATCTGCGCGGCCAGCGTCGGTGAGACGAAGCCGGGGCGGAAGGCGACCAGGAACTTCAGGCGCTCGGTGTTCTGGCTGACCATCGCGGTGGTGAGCCACGCGTCCTCGCACCAGGCGCCGGTGGGCGTGAGGGCGCCCACGAAGCCGAGGTCCTCCGCCGCGCGGGCGATCTGGCTCAGGTAGGCGACCGTCGGCGGCCGGTCCCGTCCGGAGGCGGTGGCGGGGGTGCCGTGACCGCCGCCCACGACATGGCGGCTGTCCCCGTTGGTGGGGAGGAACCAGTGGAAGGTGAGGGACACGTGGGGGCTCCTGTCTGGGCTGTCCTGCGGGTGGGTCAGAGAAGGCCGTGGCGGGGTGGCCTGGTGCCGTTCAGCACGTAGCGGCCGATGTGCTGGATCTTCCAGCGGGCCGGGTCGTGCAGGGTGTGGGTGCGGGCGTCGCGCCAATGCCGGTGCAGATTGAGCGAGTTGAGGGCGGAGCGGGTTCCCGCCACCTCGAACAGGGCGCCCGCCACCTCGACGGCGGTCTGCGCCGCGTGCACCTTGGCCGCCGCGACCGCGATGGAGGCCTCCGCCGCCGAGTCGTCGTCGAGGTTGGCGTGCGCCGCGTCCACGGCCTTGCCCGCCTGGATCAGCAGGGCCTCGGACGCCCTTGCCTGGATGGCGAGTTCACCGAACCGCTGGATCAGCAGCGGGTCCTCGGCGGCGGTCTCGACCCCGCTCTCGAACCAGGGTCGGCTCTTCGTCCGGACGAACTCGGCGGCCTCGGCCAGCGCTCCCCCGGCGATCCCGGCGTCGATGGCCGCGTGCAGCAACTGGGCGACGGCGCCGTGGAGTTGGGGTCCCTCGAAGGTGAGGTGGTGCGGCAGGACGCGGTCGGCGGGGACGGCGACCGCCTCCAGGCGGACCGTACCGCTGGCCGTCGTACGCTGGCCCATTCCGTCCCAGTCGTCGACGACCGTGACGCCCTCGGCGTCGCTCGGGACGTACGCGACATGGAGGTTGTCGTCCTTGGTGCGGGCGAGGACGGGGATCCAGTCGGCGAAGAGGGCCCCGGTGGAGTAGTGCTTGACGCCGGTCAGTTGGTACGAGCCGTCAAACTGTCGTGTCAGGCGGGTGCGGATGTCCTGAACGTGTTTGGTGCCGGCCTCGGACTGGGCGTTGCCGAAGCGGCGGCCCGCCAGCAGCTCGGCGAAGAAGAACTTCCGCTGGTCCGGGGTGCCCTGACGGCGGATCACATTGACGTAGGCGAAGTGGCTCTGCGGGATCTGGGCGAGGCTGCCGTCGGCCGAGCCGAGCAGGCGGAAGATCTCGGCGAGGGTCTGCGCGCTGACGTCGGCGCCGCCGTGGTCGGCGGGCACGGTGACCGCGAGCAGTCCGGAGTCGGACAGGCGGTCCAACTCGGCGCGCGGGAGCCTGCGTTCGGTGTCGCGTGCCGAGGCCCCGGCCCGGAACTCGTCGGCGAGCGCGGCGGCGAGGGCGAGGGCCTCGGCGTCGTCCGCGATCACGTGGGCGGTCGCACGGTCGGTCATGGTGGTCAGCTCGCCGCGGCCAGCAGCGGGGTACGGCCGAGGGCCGCCGAGAACTGGTCCACCACCTGGGTGAGCGCCTCGGTGGTGCCCGGGGCGACGGTCAGCGAGCCGTCCTCGTGGGCGGTGATGTCCTTGTCGAGGGTGAACCAGCCCTGGACTATGTGGGCCGCGCCCATGGAGTTCAGCACCGGACGCAGGGCGTAGTCGATGGCGAGCACATGTGCGGTGGACCCACCCGTGGCGAGCGGCAGCACGGTCTTGCCGGTGAGGGCGTACTGCGGGAGCAGGTCGAGCAGCGCCTTGAGTACTCCGGAGTAGGAGGCCTTGTAGACGGGGGTGCCTACGACCACTCCGTCGGCGCGGGCGAACAGTTCGGTGGCCTCGACGATCGCCGGGTGGCGGAAGTCCGCGCCGAGCAGGGCCTCGGCGGGGATGGTGCGCACGTCGAGCGGGATCACCTCGTGGCCCTGGGCGATCAGCCGCTTGTCCAGATGCCGTAGCAGGCGATTCGTGCGGGAGGAGACGGAGGGGCTGCCGGAGACGGACAGGACGGTGGCCATGGGTCCTCTTTCGGGGAGGCGGGGCGCCCGCGTGCGGCGGGCGCCCCTGGGCTGGCGGGTCAGGAGTACCAGGTGGGTTCGGGCAGTTCGCCCTCAAGGACCCAGCGGCCGACCTCGCGCCGCTTGTAGGCGACGGGGTCGTGCAGGGTGTGCGTGCGGACGTTGCGCCAGAACCGGTCGAGGCCCTCGGAGGTGGCGGTGGAGCGGGCGCCGGTGACCTCGAAGACGCGGTTGCCGATCTCCAGGGCGACATCGGTGGCGCGTGCCTTGACCGCCGCGACCCGTACTTCGAAGTCGCCGCGTGTCTTCTCGGTGACGGCGTCGGGGTCGTCGTGCAGTTTCTGCCCCTCGGCGGCGACGGTGTCGGCGAGGGCCTCGACCGCCCAGAGTTTCGCGGTGAGGTCGCCGTAGGTGTCGATGACGTGGGGCTCGTCGACCGCGCGCTCGTAGCCGCCGTGCAGCCAGGAGCGGGCCTTGGTGCGGGTGTAGGTGGCGGCCGTCTCCAGGGCGCCGGCGGCGATGCCCAAGTAGAAGTTGACGAAGACGAGTTGGATGGTCGGGACGTTGAGCGTGTTGTACGTGCGCGGCCGGAATTCCTTGTCGACGTAGCCGGCCGCCGAGGACCACGGGGTGCGGACGCCGTCGAGGATGACGCCGCCGCTCTCGGTGAGCCGCTGGCCGATGTTGTCCCAGTCGTCGAGGAAGGTCAGGCCCTCGCTGTCGGAGGGCACGATCGCGAAGACGTGCTGGTCGGTGCCGTCCAGGACGCCTTCGAGGACGGTGACGTCGGAGATCCTGCTGCCGGTGGAGAAGGACTTGCGGCCGGTGAAGACGAGGTCGTCGCCGTCCTCGGTGACGGTGACGTCCTTGTCGCGCGGGTTGACGGCGCCGCCGAAGAACCACTGGTTGCGGGCGGCCTCGGCCTCGACGTGCTCCCACTGTTCGCGGGTGCCGACCAGGCGGGCGGCCCAGTTCCAGAGGTAGTGGTAGCCGAGGAGTTGGCCGATGGAACCGTCGGCCTGGGCGATCTCGCGGACGACGCGGTAGGCGGTGGGCCAGTCCTGGCCTCCGCCGCCGTGCTCCGTGGGGCCGAGCAGGGTGACGAGGCCGGAGTCCTTGAGGAGCTGGACCTCGGCGTAGGGGGTGGCGCCGGCCCGGTCGCGGGCGGCGGCGTCGGTGTCGGTGTCGAGGAGGGCGGCGACCTCGGCGGCGCGGGCGATCCAGTCCTGGGCGGACCGCGGGGCCGGGCGGGTCTGCCAGTCGGTGGGCGTGACGGTGCTCATGCGGGTGTCCTCTTTCGCAGTGGGGTGCGATCAGGCGTGCACGGAGACGGACTCGGTCTCGCCGTCGGGGAGTTGGGCCTCCAGTTCACGCACCAGCGGCAGCACCCGCTTGCCGAAGTACTCCACCTCCTCGTGGTAGTGCAGGAAGCCCAGCAGGAGAAGGTCGACGCCCAACTTCTTATAGGCGACGATCCGTTCGGCGATCTGCTCCGGGGTGCCGATGAGTCCCGTACGGAAGCCGTCGTTGTACTGCACGAGGTCCTCGAACGTGGAGTCCTGCCACATGCCCTTGCCGTCGGCCGAGGACTGCCCGGCCTGCTTCACCGCGGCCCCGAATCCCTCGACGGCCTCGCGGTCGGCCTTGGCGACGATCTCGCGGAGCGTGTCGCGGGCCTCGGCCTCGGTGTCCCGGGCGATGAGGAAGCCGTTGAGGCCGAACTTCGGTGCGGTGCGGCCGACTTGGGCCGCCGAGTGGCGTACGTCGGCGAGCTGCTCGGTGACGCCGTCGAAGTCCTTGCCGTTGGAGAAGTACCAGTCGGAGACGCGGCCGGCCATCGCGCGGGCGGCGGTGGAGTTGCCGCCCTGGAAGATCTCGGGGTGCGGTCGTTCGGGGGTGTTGAGGGGCTTGGGCTTGAGGGAGAAGTCGCGCAACCGGTAGAAGTCACCGGCGAGTTCGGTGTGGTCCTCGGTCCAGATCTGGCGCAGGGCCTGGATGAACTCCTCGGAGCGGCGGTAGCGCTCATCGTGCTCGAGCCAGGGCTCGCCGAGGGCGGTGAACTCGCCCTTGAACCAGCCGGACACGACGTTGACGGCGAAACGGCCGTTCGACAAGTGGTCGGCGGTGGCGCCGAGTTTGGCGAGGACGCCCGGGTGCCAGAGGCCGGGGTGGACGGCGGCGATGACCTTCAGACGCTGGGTGGCGAGGAGGAGGGCGAGGCTGAAGCTGGTCGACTCGTGCTGGAACTCGGCGCCGTAGCTGGCCATGTAGCGGACCTGGCTGAGTGCGTACTCGAAGCCGTTGTTCTCGGCGAGGACGGCGAGTTCGCGGTTGTACTCGTAGCCCCAGTCGGTGCGTTGCTCGATCTTGCTGGTGACGAGTCCCCCACTGACGTTGGGGACCCAGTAGGCGAATTTCACGGGCTCTGCGGGCATGCGGAACTCCTGTTGCGGAATGCGATTCCGGGCACGCCGAATTCCGGGCACGCGACACGACGTGTGAAAGGACGGAATTCAGGCGGGGATGGAGAGAGGGCGGCGGATCACGGGACGGAGGTGACGGGGATCAGGCCGCGGTGCAACAGGAGGCGCTGGAGACGCGCGCGAGGTCGACATGGCGTCGCCGCGTGAGGTCCAGTCGCATCATCATGCCGTCGATCGTGGCAGCCGTCGGCTGGGACCGTCAAGGAAAACCCGACCGGTCTCGTATCGCGGACCATTGAATTTCACGAACGTGTGACAGGGAAACCCTTGAACAGCCCGGGAAATCGGCCGCATTCTGCGGGCATGCGCACCGAACAGCTGGAATACATAGCGGCCGTCACCCGGCTGGGCTCCCTGCGCCGGGCCGCCGAGGAACTCCGCCTGTCACAGCCCGCGTTGAGCGAGACCGTACGCAATCTCGAACGCGAACTCGGCGTCGATCTCCTGGAGCGCAAACGCACGGGCGCGACGATGAGCGCGGAGGGCCGCGAACTGCTGCCGAAGATCGTCGACGTGCTGGACGCGGTGGACCGGCTGCGGGCGGCGGCGGGTGAGCAGCACCGGATCAGCCGCATGGTGCGGGTGGGCACGGTCAACGCGGCGACCGTGCCGTTGCTGCTTCCCGTCGTACGGGAGTTCCGCGCCTCGCATCCGCTCACGCAGGTCGAGGTGGTCGGCGCGCAGCAGACGGACATCCACCGGGCGCTGTCGGAGGGCGGGTTCGATCTCGGGCTGGTCAATCACCTGGACGGCGACGACATGCCGGCCGACTTCGAGTCCACCGAGCTGCTGTCCGGGCTGCCGGTGGTGTGTATGCGCCCCGACAGCCCGTTGGCGTCCGGGCCGACGGTCAGTGTGGACGACCTCCTCACCGAGACGCTGATCGGTATGCGTTCCGGCTATGTGATGCACCGCTATGTCCACCGGCTTCTCGGTGGGCGGGGTCCCGCCTTCGCGTACTCGACCGACGGTGCCGAGATGGGCAAGCTCATGGTCGCGGAGGGGCTCGGGGCGACGGTCCTGCCCGACTTCAGCGTGGTCGGGGATCCGCTGGAGCGGCTCGGCGCGATCACCTACCGGCCGATCGCCGGCGACACGGCCCGCGTCCTGCTGATGCTGCGCCGCCGCCGCGCGGACTCCGTACCGCAGGCGGCCGGGGACCTGCACGAGGCATTCGTACGACGGGCACGGGAGCTGAGCGGAACACCCGCCTGAGGCTGTGGTCCCCCGGGACCAGGGTCGTACGGTCAGTCCTCGTCGCCCATCGGAACGACCACGAGGAACGCGTCGGACTTCAGGTCCATGACGACGCTGGCGGGCTCGCCCTCGGCGCGGCGCCGGGCCGCGAACTCCTCGGCGGGCCATGATCCGCGCGGAGCCCCCGCCGAAAACCGCTTCAACACCTTCGCGCCCATGTCCCCAGACACCTCCAGCATCGTTCCTCGGTTCCCCATGGGACCGTCGTGCCTGTTCACCTGCCCCCGATCGACGCCGACATGCCAAGTTCGCTCGGCGGCGGGACGGCGCCGGGAGCGCGTACGCCCGTCGGGTGACAGCCGCATCCGCCGGGCGCGCCGGACCGGAAGCACCTCACGACCCCCTTTCCCGTCTCCCGGAGTACGCACCATGAACGTCTCGGTCGCCCTGTTCACCGCCGACCTGCGCCTGCACGACCATCCCGCGCTGCGCGCCGCCGCCGAGGCCCGCCGGACGGTTCCGCTGTTCGTCCGTGACCGGGGCGTGACGGACGCCGGGTTCGCGGCGCCCAACCGGCTGGCGTTCCTCACCGACTGCCTGCGTGACCTCGACGCCGGCCTGCGGGAACGGGGCGGCCACCTGGTGATCCGGTCCGGTGACGTCGTCGACGAGGTGTGCAAGGTGGCCGCCGAGACGGACGCCGACGAGGTCCACATGGCGGCCGACGTCAGCGACTACGCGCGGCGGCGCGAGCAGCGGCTACGGCGGGCGCTGGAGGCGGAGGGGCGGCGGCTGCACGTCCACGACACCGTGACCACGGCCGTCGCCCCGGGTGCCGTGACCCCGGCCTCCTCGGACCACTTCGCGGTCTTCACCCCGTACTTCCGCCACTGGTCCGGACAGCACCTGCGCGCCCCGCTCGCCGCACCGCGCACCGTGCGGGTCCCGGACGGTGTCGGTTCCGAGGAACTCCCCTCCCGTACCGGCGTCGTCGGGCTGTCGCCGGGCCTGGCGACCGGCGGGGAGACCGAGGGCCGCAAGCTGCTGAGCCGGTGGCTGCGCAACGGCATCGCCGAGTACGAGAACCTGCACGACGCCCTGGCCGCGGACGCCACCTCCCGCCTCTCGCCCCATCTCCACTTCGGCACCCTCTCCCCCGTCGAACTGGCCCATCGGGCAAGGCAGTCGGGCGGGCCGGGCGCCGAGGCCTTCGTGCGGCAGCTCGCGTGGCGGGACTTCCATCGCCAGGTGCTGGCGGCCAGGCCCTCGGCCGCGGGCGCCGACTACCGTACGAAACACGACCGTTGGCGGTCCGACCGCACGGCCCGCGAGGACATCGCGGCCTGGCAGGAGGGCCGTACCGGCTATCCGCTGATCGACGCGGCGATGCGCCAACTGCGGCACGAGGGCTGGATGCACAACCGGGGACGCCTGCTGACGGGCAGCTTCCTCACCAAGACGCTCTACGTCGACTGGCGCATCGGCGCCCGGCACTTCCTCGACCTGCTGGTCGACGGCGATGTGGCGAACAACCAGCTCAACTGGCAGTGGATGGCGGGCACCGGCACCGACTCGCGCCCCAACCGGGTCCTCAACCCCGTCACGCAGGCCAAGCGGTACGACCCGGACGGCGCGTACGTCCGCCGCTGGGTGCCCGAACTCGCCGGGCTGGACGGCCCGTTGGTGCACGAGCCGTGGAAACTCAGGGCACTTGACCGGGCGGCGCTCGGCGACTATCCGGATCCGATCGTCGAACTCGCGGACGGGCTGGCGCGGTTCAGGCGAGGTCGGGAAGGTGGCTGAGGCCCCTGGTCAGGGCCGTGCCTCGTACAACCCGGCCAGGGCGTCCACGGCATCCGCGAGCGTCGCCGGCCGCAGCGCGCCCCGCGCCGGAGTGCCGGACCAGCCGGGACCGGCCAGTACCACCGAGGGCTGCCGCCGGGCGCCCTTCACTCCCCACCGGATGTCGGCGAGGTGCCGGGCCAGCGGCGGGCTCGCGGTGGAGCGCGCCTGCGCCCACAGCACGATGGCCGCCGGGCCCAGCCGCCGTACCGCCGTGGTGAGCGCCTCGGCGGGTACGGCGGCGCCGAACATCCGTGTGGGGAGGCCGAGTTCACCCAGTGCGGCGTTGAGTGCCTCGATGGGGAGGGTGTGCTGGTCGCCGGGTACGCAGGCCAGGACGATCGGCGAGATGTCGACCTGTGGCCCGGGAAGCGGGGTGTGTCGACGCAAGGCGGTGGAGACGTGCCAGGACAGCAGGTGCTCCACCTCGACGTAACGGTCCCCCGACGACGCCCACTTGCGCCCCACCGCGTGCAGCGTCGGCGCCATCACCTCCTGCCAGGCGACGACGGTGCCGTACTGGCCTACGGCATCGGCCAGTTGACGCTCGACGGCCGGTGCGTCGAGCCGGACGGCGGCGCGTGCCAGGCCGCGGCATTCCTGGCGCACGTCCCCGAGGGGCAGGGCGCCGGGGGCCTGTGACCTCCGGTTCCGTACGGGCATGTGCTCCGCCTGCGGACCGGCGGCCCTCTTCGCCGCCTGCGCCGCCTCGGCCGGCGGTACGCCCGACGAGGTCAGCCGGCACATCGCCTCCAGCAGTGCCACGTCCCGCGGGGTCCAGCGCCGGTGCCGTCCCTCGGCGCGGACCGCGGGACCGATGTCGTAGCGACGCTCCCAGGACCGCAGTGTGGTCGGGGCCACACCCAGTCGACGGGCCAACGCGCCGGTCGTCAGGGGCACTTCGGCCACTGACGGATACGCGGCGTCTCCGCCTGCGGGCATTTCGCTCATACAGCGACTATACGACGCAGAATCGACGCGAGTTGATGACCCTGATCCCCTGCTCCCACGATGACCGGACAGTCGCCGTCCGACGCGCGAGGAGTCGTAGCCATGAGCCCGCAGACCGGCACCGTCCGCCCGAGCCCGGCTGCCGAGTCGCTCACCGACGAGGAGCTGGCCAGGGGGCTGGTGGCGGGCGACGAGGACTGCCTCGCCGCCGCGTATCACCGCTGGTCGCCACTGGTGCACAGCCTGGCGCGGCGCTCACTGGGCGACGCCAAGGAAGCCGAGGACGTGACACAGGAGGTGTTCCTCGGGGTGTGGCGCGGGCGGCGGGGTTTCCGTCCCGAGCGCGGGACGATCGGCGGCTGGATCGTGGGCATCACCAGGCGCGGGATCGCCGACGCGCTGTCCGCCCGCACCCGCCGCCTGCACCTCCTGGCCGCCGCGGGCTCGTCGCTCGCCCTCGCCGATCCGGTCACGCGGAAGCCGGAGACGGCTCTCGACCGCGTCCTGGTCCTGCACGAACTGGCCCGGCTGCCCGCGCCCCAACAGCGGGTGCTGCGGCTGACGTACTACGAGGACCTCACCCAGACCCAGATCGCCCGACGCACCGGCTGGCCGCTCGGCACGGTGAAGAGCCACGCACGACGTGGGCTCCACCAGTTGCGCCGCCGCCTCCAGGAGGAGGAACAGGCTGACCACTACACATAAAGGCGAAATAAGAGCACTATGGGGATAAGCGGCTTTTGTCGCATACCGCACCAGACGCGGTCAGGCCAGCGAAGTCAAAGGAGACGAGTCATGGCCAACGTCTCGCACACCAGAGGTGACATGGCGAGCCACCCTGATGTCTCCGAAATGCAGGCGCGCTACGCCCGCATGCTCGGTGGACGCGATGTGGCGCTCGTGGACGGACCGGTGTTCCTGCTCGGTCTGTACTGCGCCGTGTCCCCGTGGATACTCCACTACACGACGAGCCAGCCCGCGCTCGTGCCGCACAACCTGATCGTCGGCATCGCGATCGGCCTGCTGGCCCTCGGGTTCACCAGAGCGCCGGAACGCATGTACGGCCTCAGCTGGGCGATGAGCGCCCTGGGTGTCTGGATGATCGTCTCGCCGTGGATCGTCGGCACCAACCCCGACAAGGGCGTCATCCTCAACAACGTCATCATCGGTGGACTGGCCGTGCTGATGGGCCTGGTGTGCGCCGGTACGGCGGCGCGGAGCACTCCCAAGCCGTAGCGACCGACCCCGGAAACCGGCCGCAGAAACCCGGAAGGAAGGCACACCGGCTCCTCCGCCCCCTTCAGTGGCCGCCCGGTACCAGCCAGGGCGCCTGCGGGAGGGGGCTGCCGGTTTCGAGGACCGACTTCAGGTTGGACAGCACGGCCGGCCAGCCGCCGGACACGTCGGACAGCTCGCCCTGGTCGGCGAGGTCCTCGTGGGTGACGGTCAGGCGCACGATGTCCTCGTGGCGCCGGATGTCGTAGGTGACGCGGGAGTGAGTGTCCTCCTGCCCCTCGTTCTCCGGTGAGGTCCAGGTGGTCACGAGCCGGGTCGGGCGCTCGCTCTCCACCACCGTGCCGACGACGTCGGCGATGCCGGAACCGTCCGTGCGCACGTGTTCCCAACGGGAGCCCGGCTGCCAGTCCGAGACGTTGCTGTGGCCCCAGTATGCGGCCGTCAGGTCGGCGTCGGTGAGCGCGTCCCAGACCTTCTCGGGGGTGCTCGCGATGTAGGTGACGTAGACGAATGTCGGCTTGTCGGTCATGGCTTCCTCGGCTCGTCGCTTCAGGGTCCCGAGTGCGCGCAGGCGCGGGCGCTCGAACTTGTCGATCCAGCGCTCCTGGATCTCGTGCAGCGGGACCGGATTGAGGTAGTGCAGCTTCTCCCGCCCGCGCCGCACCGTGCTGACCAGGTTGGCGGCCTCCAGAACGGCGAGATGCTGGGTCACCGACTGACGGGTCATGTCGATGCGCCCGCACAACTCACCGAGCGTCTGCCCGTTGTCCTCGTGCAGCCGGTCCAGCAGACGTCTGCGGGTCTCGTCGGCCAGCGCCTTGAAGACCGCGTCCATCTTTGAGTCATGTTCGGATCGCACACTCAACGTTATGCAGGCAGTTACCTGCATGTCAAGGTGGGACCTTCGTCCGATGCATTCCGATCCTCTACGGCGCCTCAGCGCAGGAACGCGCCCAGCTCGCGCCGGTGCGCGGCCACCCAGTCGTGCGCGCCCCGGATTTGCTCCACGACACCGCCCGCCCGCAAGCCGGCCATGCCCCGCTCACCGCGCTCGGCACCGGCCTCGATGCCCCGCCAACACCGGTCCTGCCACCACAGGACCGTGTCGAGGAGCCGGTCGGTGCAGCCGAGTTCGTCGAGTCCGTACGCCTCGCGGATCAGCGCGATCCGGCGGGCGGCCTCGGGCACGTCGGTGATGCCCGGGCCGAGGTCCAGGTACTGCCAGCAGACGTGGGCGACGTCGTGGACGCGCTCGCCGGGAGCCGCGAGGTCCCAGTCGACGAAGGCCCGCGGGTGCCACGCGCTGTCGTAGACGGTGTTCTTGGGGGCGAGGTCGTTGTGGCAGACGACGTCCTGGTCACCGGCCTCCGGTGTGCCGTGCGTCAGGTCGTGGAAGGCGCGGACGAGCTGCGCGACGCGCACCAGGCTGTCGTCGGTGCGGGCGGCGGAGCGCTCGTCGGGGCTGACGGCCGCCCGGCCCTCGATGTACCGGAACACCTCCCGCCCCCGCTCGTCCGTGCCCAGGAAGCATGGCGCCCCCGTCCACCCCCGCCGCTCGAACAACGCGAGCAGTCCGGTGACGAAGGCCGACCGTTCCGGCGCGGTCGGAGTGCGTCGTACGGTCTCCCCGACCCGGACGACGGCGTTGATCGCGCCTCCGCCGAGCGCCGATTCCGCCAACTGGCCCGCCTCCTCGTGTCGTTCGACCGCACGAGTATCGCTTGGCACGCTGCGCGTATGGATCACGCGGAGGCACCGCTCATCGGAGGACGGGCCGGGGTCGGGAAGACGACCGTCGGCTGGGAGGTGTCGGCGCGGCTGCGGGCGGGCGGGGGGCGCCCATGCCGTGATCGACGGGGACTTCATGGGGCAGGTGCATCGGGCGCCGGACGGCGATCCGCATCGGGCGGCGATCAGTGAGGCCGACTTGACCGGCGTGTGGGGGAATTACGCGGCGCTGGGCTATCGGCGGCTCGTGTACACGAACACGGTGAGTGTGCTCGACGAGTTGGCCGGGCAGTTCCGCCGCGCGATGGGGGCTGACGTGCGGATCGTACGGGTGCTGCTGACCGCCTCTGCCGCGACCGCGACCGCGCGGCTCAACGGGCGGGAGATCTGCGGCGAGTTGGAGCGGGAGCTGGCCAACAACGCCGTAGAGCAAGGTTGTTGGACCAGCGCGCGCCCGTCGACACCGTGCGGGTGGTGACCGACGGGCGCCCTGTCGTCGAGATCGCGGAGGACGTGCCGGCCGCGACCGGGTGGGTCAACTGCCGCTAGGCGCCTGCCGGTTCCGGGTCCGGGGTCGTTTCCACGAGGTACTCCTCCGTGATCTCCTTCGGGCCGAAGGGCCACACCTTCTCGAAGCGGGACCAGATCAGGAAGGCCACGCAGCCCAGGGCCAGCCAGGCGAGGGACCACTCGATGGGGTGGCGGCCCGGGGAGTTCCGGTCCGCGTAGCCGTAGATCACGCACCAGCCGACGAAGGCGATGATGCTCGGCACGGGGTAGAGCCACATGCGGTACGGGCGGCGCAGGGTCGGCTGGCGTTTGCGCAGGACCGTGAGGGCGAGGATCTGGGCCAGCGCCTGGACGATGACCATCACCGTGGTGAGCAACTGGATCAGGGTCGCCAGGTCGGTGTGGCGGCCGATGAGGAAGCCGATCGCCGTGATCACGCCCATGGTGGCGAGTCCCAGCATCGGGAAGCGGTGCTTGGGGTGGAGCTTGGCGTAGGGGCGGAAGAAGACGCGTTCGCGGGCCGCGTCGTAGGGGACCCGGGAGCCGCCGAGGAGGCCGGTGAAGACGGAGGCGAAGGCCGTGATGAGGATCAGGACGGTGACCGTGTCGGCGGCACCCTTGCCCCAGGTCTCCTCCAGGACCGCCGAGGCCACCGAGGTGGAGGCGATGTCGTTCACGTTCGTCATCCGGTGCCAGTCGATGACGCCCAGCGTACCGATCTGCAGCATCAGGTAGATCGCCATGATGCCGACGATGGAGAAGAGGATGGAGCGCGGCAGCGTACGGCCGGGGTCCTTGATCTCGGCGCCCATGTAGGCGGTGGTGTTGTAGCCGAGGTAGTCGTAGATGCCGATGGTGAGGCCGCCGGCGAAGCCGAGCCAGAAGTGGTCACTGCCCAGGTCGAAGGCGTGCGCCGGGTAGGTGAAGGCGAGGTGCGCGCTGAAGTCGCTCGCGGCGGCCACGATGACCAGGAACACCGAGGCGATCATCACCGTCCACATCACGGCGGTGATGCGGGCGATGTTCTCGATGCCGCGCCAGAGGAGCAGGATCACCAGGGCGATGACGCCGAGGCCGATCAGGTCGCCGGACGTCTTGCCCAGGTCCGGTGCCAGATAGCCGAGATACTGCACGAAGCCGACCACGCCGGTGGACATGATCAGCGGGATGAAGAGCATCGCCGTCCACACGAACAGGAACGGCATCAGCCGGCCCGTGCGGTACTGGAAGGCCTGGCGCAGATAGACGTAACTGCCGCCGGAGCCGGGCATCGCGGCGCCCATCTCGGCCCACACGAGCCCGTCGGCCAGCGCGAGGATCGCGCCCGCGACGAAGCCGATCACCGCCTGCGGACCGCCGAACGCGGCGACCATCAGCGGGATCGTCACGAACGGACCGATGCCGCACATCTGGCTCATGTTGATGGCGGTGGCCTGGAAGAGGCCGACGCGGCGGACGAACCCGCTGTCGGGGGGCTGGCTACCGGGAGACGGACTACCGGACATGGGGACTCCTGGGGCTGGTCACGGGGAGAGGAATACGGCGAGAGGGATGCGGGGTGGTCCGGCGCGGGTGACTGGGCGATAAAGTTAAGGAGCCTTACTAGACTCGTCAAGAGGCTGTCCCGGATACCGGAGAATGATGCGATGCCCGTCAGTGACGCCGTGGAGCGACCGGACCAGCCTTGGAGCCGTCAGCGGCTGCGCAGTACCAACGCGCGCCTGCTGCTCGACCGGCTGCGCACCGCCGGTGCCGCCTCCCGCGCCCAACTCGCCCGCGAGACAGGCCTGTCGAAGCCGACGGTCTCCAGTGCGCTGGCCGCCCTGGAGGAGGCGGGACTGGTCCACGAGGTCGGCACACAGGCCCCGGAGCGCGGCCGGACCGCCGTGCTGTACGCCCCCGACCCGTCCGCCGGCTACGCGCTCGGGATCGACGTCGGGCGCAGCTGGCTGCGGGTCGCGGTCGCCAACCTGGACGGTGAGGTGGTGGCCCGGGCGGACGTGCGCAACCGGGCCCGCAGCTCCGGCGCGATGGCCGAGCTGGTGGTCGCCACCGCGCACCAGGTCGTCGCGAACTCGGAGGTCGAACCGGCCGCGGTCGTCCACGCCGTGGTGGGCACGCCCGGAATCTACGACGAGCAGCGGCGCCGGGTGCGGTACGCGATGCATCTGCCGGGCTGGGGCCGGGCCGGGCTGTTCGACCGGATGCGGGAGGAGTTGGGCGTCCCGCTGGAGGTGCACAACGACGCCAATCTCGCGGCGCTGGGCGAGTACACGTACGGCGTCGGCGCGGGCAGCCGGCTGTTCGCGTACATCCTGATCGGCACCGGTCTCGGCATGGGTGTGGTCAGCGAGGGGCGGCTGTTCACGGGGGCGCACGGCGGTGCCGGGGAGATCGGGTTCCTGCCGTGGCCGGGGCGGCAGAAGCCGGAGACGCTGGAGGACGCGGTGTCCGGGGTGGCCGTCGTGGAGGCGGCTCGCAGGTTCGGCATGAGCGGGCAGCAGCTCACCGCGAAGGCTGTGTTCGACGCGGCCCGGCAGGGAAACGCCGCCGCGATCAAGGCGGTCGAGCTGGAGGGCGAGCGGATCGCGCACACGGTGGCGGCCGCTGCCGCCGTCCTCGATCCGGACCTGGTGGTCCTCGGCGGCGGGGTCGGGCACAGCGTGGATCTGCTGCTGCGTCCGGTGCGGGAGAACCTGCGCGCGCTCACTCCGCTCCGGCCGAAGATCGTGCCCAGCGCGCTGGGCGAGGACGCGGTGCTGCTGGGTGCGGTGGCCACCGCGCTCGGCACCGCGCGGGACCTGGTGTTCGAGCGTCACTCGGCGTCCTGAGCAACTCACCCGTGGACACAGGTGTTTGACAGGCATGGTCGAGCGCCCTACCTTCTGGTGCGGTTAGTAAAGCTTCCTAACTTGACGAGGCTGGAGACCGCCGTGTTCCACCGCCCCGCCGTTCCCCCACTCCTCAGAGGCCGGCTCGCCACGGCCGCGGTCGCGCTCGGCCTGCTGGGCACCCTCACCACCAGCGCGTGGGCCGGGGCCCGGGAGACGTTCCCGCAGCACCGCGCGCAGGTCCCGGTGACCGTCGTACGGTCGACCGCCGGGACCGCCACACCGCTGTCCGGCTACGCGATCCAGTCGTCCGCGAAGGTCACCGACTCCGCCGCGGCCGTCTCCTCCCCCGGCTATCCGGCGGCCGGCTGGTACCCGGCCGGCGCGCGCTCGACCGTCCTCGCGGCCCTGATCGCCGACGGTGTCCACCCGGACCCGTTCTACTCGACCAACCAGCGGAAGATCCCGAAGGCCGACTTCCAGGTGCCGTGGTGGTACCGCAGCGACTTCACGGTCGCGGACCCCGGCAGGCGCACCTACCTCGACTTCAGCGGGGTGATCTCGGCGGCCGACGTCTACGTCAACGGCAAGCGGGTCGCCAAGGCCGCGGACGTCAACGGGGCTTACACACAGCACGAGTTGGACGTCACCTCGCTCGTGCGCTCCGGCACGAACACCGTCGCCTTCCACATCCGGCCGAACGACCCGAACAAGAACCTCACCATGGGCTGGATCGACTGGCTCCAGCCGCCGCCCGACGAGAACATGGGCATCGTCCGCGACGTCCTCGTCCGACGCGGCGGCCCGGTCGCGCTGCGCGACGCACACGTGGTGACGAAGCTGGCCGTCCCGTCGCTCGCCACCGCGGACCTGAAAGTGAAGGCGCGGGCCCGCAACGACACGGACGCGCCCGTCACCACGAAGGTCAGGGGCAACATCGGCAGTTCGACCTTCGAGAAGACGGTCTCCCTCGCCGCGCACGAGACGAGAAACATCACCTTCGGCCTCCACCTGACCTCCCCGAAGGTCTGGTGGCCCGCGGGCATGGGCGGCCAGCCGCTCTACGGCCTCGACCTCACCGCCTCCGTGGACGGCACCCCCTCCGACACCGCGCACCAGACCTTCGGCATCCGCGACGTCCGGGCCCCGCTGAACTCCGACGGGGCCCGCCAGTACCGGATCAACGGCCGCAAGTTGCTGATCAAGGGCGGCGGTTGGTCACCTGACGAGTTCCTGCGCTGGGACCGGACGTACGTCGAGGACCGCCTCAAGTACGCCCTCGATCTGGGCCTGAACACCATCCGCCTGGAAGGGCACATCGAGCCGGACGAGTTCTTCGACCTGGCCGACCGCTACGGCATCCTGACCCTGCCCGGCTGGGAGTGCTGCGACAAGTGGGAGGGCCAGGTCAACGGGGACGAGACCGGCGACAAGTGGACCGCCGCCGACTATCCGGTCGCCAAGGCGTCGATGGCCGCCGAGGCCGCCCGGCTGCGCGACCACCCGAGCGTGATCTCCTTCCTCATCGGCAGCGACTTCGCCCCGGACGCGAAGATCGAGAAGACGTACCTGGACGCCCTGAAGGCCGCCGACTGGAACACCCCGGTGGTCGCCGCCGCCTCCGACAACTCCGCGCCGGTCAGCGGCAGTTCGGGCATGAAGATGACCGGGCCCTACGACTGGATCCCGCCCGACTACTGGTACGCCAAGCGTGAGGGCGGCGCCACCGGCTTCAACAGCGAGACCAGCGCGGGCCCCGACATCCCCACCCTCGACACCCTGCGCCGCATGATGACCCCGTCCGAACTGGCCACCCTCTGGAAGGACCCGAGCGCCAAGCAGTACCACCGCTCCCCGTCCTCCACCTTCAACACCCTCAAGCTCTACGACAACGCCCTCACCGGCCGCTACGGCCCGCCGACGAGCCTGACCGACTACGTCCGCAAGGCGCAGCTGGCCCAATACGAGAACGTGCGGGCCCAGTTCGAGGCGTACGAGCGCAACGCCACGGACGCCTCGAAGCCCGCGACCGGGGTCGTCTACTGGATGTTCAACAGCGGATGGACCTCGCTCCACTGGCAGTTGATGGACCGTTACCTCGACCAGGGCGGCGCCTACTTCGGCGCGAAGAAGGCGAACGAGCCGCTGCACATCCAGTACTCGTACGACAACCGCTCGGTCGTCGTGGTGAACAACCGGAACGCGTCGGCACACCAACTCACCGCTCGCGCAACCCTGTTCGACACCGACGGTACGCGGAAGTACGACAGGAAGGTGACCGGGGTGAAGGTCTCCGGCGGCGGCGCGCACAGCACCGCGCTCACCCTGCCCCCGCCCTCGTCGGTGAGCGGGCTGTCGACGACGTACCTGGTACGGCTGACCCTGACCGACGCGTCCGGCAAGGAGGTGAGCCGGAACGTGTACTGGCTCTCCGGCAAGCCCGACACGCTCGACTGGGCGCACACCGACTGGTACTACACGCCGACGACGAGCTACGCCGACCTCAAGGGGCTCAACTCGATGGCGCGGGCGCCGGTTTCGGCGACGGCGTCGACCAAGGCGGGCGCGGGCGGCACGTCGACCACGACGGTCACGGTGCGCAACTCCGGTACGGGCAAGGGCTCGGGGAAGACGCCTTCCCTCCTCACCGACGTCCATCTCGTGGACTCGGCGGGCAAACCGGTACTGCCGGTGCGGTGGTCCGACAACGACGTGAGCCTGTGGCCCGGGGAGTCGACGACACTGACGGCGACCTACCGGACGGCGGACCTGCACGGGTCGGCGCCACGCGTGCGGGTCTCCGGCTGGAACACACCGGAACGGACGGTCCCGGCGCGGTGAAGGCGCACACCCCGTGAACCGGTGGGGCCCGGCCGCCGCCGGGCCCCACCGGTCGTCGTCAGCTGACGTTGAGCGCGGTGTCGTCGATGACGAAGGACGTCTGGAGGGTGGACCCTTCGACGCCGCTGAACTTGATGGTGGCGGTGGTGCCGGCCAGGGAGGAGACGTCGAAGGACTTCAGGACGTATCCGGAGGCCGCGTTGAGGTTGGAGTAGGTGGCCAGGGTGGTGGAGCCGGCGGTGACCGTCAGCTTGTCGTAGGCGGTGCTGGTGGTGGTCTCCGCCGTGTCGACGTGCAGATAGAAGCTGAGGGTGGCGGAGCAGCCGGACGGGATGGTCACCGACTGGGACAACGTGTCGGTGTGGGCCGATCCATATCCGTCGAGCCAGGCCTTGTAGGAGCCGGTGCGGGCCGCCTCGCTGGAGGAGGTGGTGATGACGCCGCTGCTGGCGGTCCAGGTGGTGCTGCCGGACTCGAAGCCCGGGTTGCCGAGCAGCTGGGCGGCCGTGCAGGTGCCGCCGCCTCCGCCGCCACCCCCGCCGGTGCTGCCGTCGCCGGACAGCCACGCGGTGGCGTTCAGGGCGAGAGCGGCGTTGGTGGCGCCGGTGTCGTTCCAGCCGTCGTAGAGCGTGTTGCCCGACTGGCCGGTGCCGTCGTCGATGGGTGAGCTGTCACCCCAGAAGGCGACACGGCCGCTGCCGAAGGTGCTGGTCGCGAAGAACGCGCCGGTGTTGCCGGAGTAACCGCTGCGGTACACCAGGCCCTTGACGGCGGAGTTGTCGGCGGGCTTGAGGGTGGCCGTGGTGCCGTCGGCGATCAGGCTCTTGGTGACCGTGCCGAAGGAGCCGTTCAGGACCTCGTTGGTGCTGTCGCTGATCGCGGCGGGGTAGCCGGAGCTGATGTCGAGGGTGTCGATGGAGAAGCCGAACGGGTCGGTCGAGTCGACGCTGTTGTTCGTCATCAGGTCGTTGAGGATCTCGACCGCGTCCTCGCCGTCGCTGTTGCGGTCGGCGCCGGTGTGGTCCGAGATCATGAACAGGCCGCCGCCGTTCTGGACGAACGTCATGATCGCGGTCTTCTCGGCCGTCGTGAACAGCGTGTTGGGCTCGGGCAGGACCAGCGTGTCAAAGTTCGACAGGTCGGTCGTCGACGAACCGCCGTACGTGAGCGCGCTGGTGGCGGTCTTCAGGCTGTAGTCGCCGGTCTTCTGCAGGGCGACGCCCCATGACGAGAGCGCCCCGGTCCAGTCGGTCTCGGCGGACGGGGAGGAGTCCTGGGACAGCGGGTCGGGCTTGCTGGTGGAGATGATCCAGTCCGCGTTGCCCGCCTCCTCGGCGTGGCCGTCGTCGAACAGGACGCGGTTCGTGGTGGCCGCGTGCGCGGGCGCGGCCGTGGTGGTGACCTGGAAAGCGGCCGCCGTGACGAAAAGTCCCAGGCCGGCGAGGGCGGTGGTGAGTCTGCGGCGGGATCTTCTGGATCCAAGCATCCGTCGAACCTCCGTGAGGGGATGGGGAAGGGTGCGGTGCGGGCGCCTGATCTGCGCGCGTAGAACGGTAGTTGGGGAGTTCTACACGCGTTGAACGATTGAAAGGTACATGGCATGAAGGGGTGCTGAACAGAAAGTCCCGGCAATAACAGGCAACAGAACTCGGGCGGACTGCCTTGGCCTTCAGCGGGCACATGATGAGAGCAGGACCATCGACAAAGAGGGGCGGACATGGAGATCTCGGGCATCATCAGTGCCATCATCATCGGCATCATCATTGGCGTGCTGGGACGGCTCGTCGTCCCTGGGCGCCAGCACATAGGCGTTCTGCTGACGATCGTCGTCGGCATCGTGGCCGCGCTGATCGGCGCGGCGATCGCATCTGGCCTCGGGGTCGCCGACACGAACGGCGTCGACTGGATCGAGTGGCTCATCCAGATCGGCCTGGCAGCGGTCGGTATCGCCGCGCTGGACCGGTCCAGGGCGCGCCGCTGAGCCTGAGGCGGGACTTGCGTCACGGGTGAGACCGGGCGGCGGCCGGCTTCTGCGGCCCTGCCGCCCGATCCCCCGTTTCCGCACTCCTGACCCTCCTCACAACTCACGGCGAGCCCCGTCACCACACATCACTCCGCTCGTCGATCCGGAGTCCGGCCCGTCGGGTCGGCTTCGCTGCGCCTGTTCCTCCGGTCTACCGGGAGGGGCAGGCGCAGTCGGCCGTTCGCGACCAACCTGCCCTGTCCCACCGCCCGTTCGGCCCCGGAGTGCGACTCAGCGCGCGGCACGCAGCGCGGCGAGACCGTCGCCGCTGGACGGGTACACCGGCGTCCAGCCCAGTTCCCGTTCGGCCTTCGCGCTGGACACGCGCAGGTTGCCGGTCATCACCGTGTGCGCGTACGCCATCGGCCGAACCGTCCACGGCGGTACGGCCATCGGCTTCGGCAGCCCGAACTCCCTTGCCACGCACAGGAGATGGGTGCGGAAGCCGAGCGGCGTCCGGTCGGCGATGTTGTACGCCCGACCCGGCCGCCCGTGTTCGACGGCGGCGGCCACCGCGCGGGCCGCGTCGGTGAGTTCGACCCAGGGCACGACCCGGCCGCGGTCGTCGGCGGCGGGCAGTTGACGCCTGCGCAGCATGGGGAGCAAGGCGTCGGTGGCACCGGGGCCGTAGAGGAGGCCGAAGCGGAGTGTGATGCCCTCCAAGTCCGGGGCCCCGAAAGCGAGTTGCTCCTTGGTGCGCATGCCCTCGATGTGCCTCTCCAGCTCCGGGTTGGTGCCCGGCGGGCCGAAGGGGTCGTCCTCGGTGAGGGGGCGGGTGCCGAAGTCCCCGTAGCCGTAGCCGAAGACCATCGACTCGGCGATGAAACGGCGGGCGCCGGTGGCCTGTGCGGCCTCGACGAGGTGGGCGGTGCCGTGGGTGCGCAGAGCGTCGGTGGCGCGCATGTCGCGGTGGCGCAGGGGTGTCTTGCGCAGGGCGGTCGCCGCGTGGATCACCGTGTCGAAGCGGCGTCCGTCGACCGCACGGAGCAGCGCGTCGCGGTCCGTGAGGTCGGCGCGGATGCCGTTGCCGGGTCCTCGGCCGAGGCCGGTCACCTTGTGGCCCGCGTCGGTCAGGACCCTGGTGACGTGGCCGCCGAGGACGCCGGTGGCACCGGCGAGGAGGATGCTCCGGCCGCCCTGATTGCTCGCGTTCGTCGTCATGACGGTGCGACGGATCGGGTCGGCGCCGATGTGACATCGACCCGTTGAGCTGCGGGTCTACGGCTCGTAGACGTACGGCGTGGTCGTGGTCAGCGGGGAGAAGCCGAGGCGTTCGAGGATGGGGCGGCTCTGGTCGGAGGCGTCGACCTGGAGGTAGCGGTAGCCGCGGTCGGCGGCGATGCGGGCGCGGTGGGCGATCAGGGCGCGGTAGATGCCGCGCCCCCGCCAGGCCTCCACCGTGCCGCCGCCCCACAGGCCGGCGAAGCGGGTGCCGGGGACGAGTTCCATGCGGGCCGCGCTCACCGGTTCGTCGCCGGCGAGGGCGACGACGGCGACGACTGTGTCGGGTTCGGCGGCGAGTTGGGCGAGCAGACGGGCACGCAGCCGGGCGCTGTCCGTACCGAAGGCCTTCTCGTGGACGTCCGCCACGAGGTCGATGCCGACCCGGTCGGTGGCGGGCAACAGGCGGATGCCGTCCGGCAGTTGGGCGTCGAGGGTGAGGGCGGTGACCTCGCCGATCATCAGGGTCTCCTGCGGTTCGGGCGTGAACCCGGCCGCCGCGAGCCGCTGTCCGAGATCCGTCGGCAGGTCGTGGCCGTAGAGCTTCCACTCGAAGTCGCGGCCGAGCGCGGTGAAGTACGCGATCTGCTCGGCGATGGTCGCGTCGGCGTCCGTCTCGTCGAGGTCGGACCACAGGACGCCGTTCCAGCCGCTGGCGTCGGCGACCTGGCGCACCACTCCCCCGACGCGTTCGACCCGGGACCCGGGGCCGTCGGGCCGGGCGCCTTCGCGCAGGTCGCGGTCGTGGAGGGCGAGTACAGAGGTGTGATCCATACGCTCACTTCAACACCCGCGGGCGGCTCCGGCAACGGGATTAGGCGCCCCGCGCCGGTACGTCCGCCCGTACCGCCGCCAGATAAGCGCTGAGCCGGTCGCGGTTGCGGGCCAGGCAGTCGATGCGGGCCTGGATCCGGTCGACGTGGTCGCTGAGCAGGGCGGCCGTCTCCGGGGTCAGGCAGTCGGCGGGGACGTGGATCTCGTCCGGGCCGGAGAGGTACGGCAGGATCGCGCGGATCATCTCGGTGGTGAGCCCCGAGTCCAGCAGCCCGCGGATCTGCTGGACGTCCCGGACCGCGGGCTCGCCGTAGAAGCGGTAGCCGTTCTCGGTGCGGTCGGGGTGCAGGAGGTCCTGCTCCTCGTAGTAGCGCAGGAGGCGGGTGGGGACGCCGGTGCGGCGGGAGAGCTCGCCGATCTTCATGCCTGCCTCCAGGAAGGGCGTGCTCGCGGGGCCCACTCGCGAGGTCCGCTTGCCTTCACACTGATGTGAGGGTTCGACCATGGTCCCATGACCACCGCATCCCCGGCCAAGGGCACCGCCCTGCCCTGGTCCGGGCTCCTCGCCCTGTCCACGGCCGCCTTCACCGCCGTCCTGACGGAACTCCTCCCCGCCGGTCTGCTGCCCCGGATGGCCCCGGCCCTCGGCGTCTCCGAGGCACGGGTCGGCTTCCTGGTCACCGGTTACGCGGTCGCCTCCTTCCTGGCCGCGATCCCGGTCACCGCGGCCCTGCGCGGGCTGCCGCGCCGCCCGGTCCTCGTCGGTACGCTGCTGGGCTTCGCCTGCGCCAACGCGGTGGTCGCGCTGTCGTCGTCGTACACCGTCACCTTCGGCGCCCGCCTCCTCGCCGGGGTCATGGGCGGCACGATGTGGGCGATGCTCGCCGGGTACGCGGCCCGGATGGTGCCGGTCGAGCGGCGCGGCCGGGCGATCGCGATCGTGCTGGCCGGAATCACGCTCGCCCTCTCCCTGGGCGTACCGGCCGGCACCGCGCTCGCCGGGGCGGTCGGCTGGCGCACGGCGTTCGGGATGCTGGCCGGGCTCTCGGTCCTGGTGGTGGTCTGGATACGGCTGCGGGTGCCCGGCTTCCCAGGTGAACTCCCGGGCGCACGCGTCCCGTTGAGGGGCGTCGCCGTCCTCCCGGGGATGCCGGCCGTCCTGTCCGTCACGCTGTTCCTGCTGCTGGGGCATCAGGTGATGTACACGTACGTCGCCCCGTTCGCGGCACACTCCGGCTACGGCCGTACGGACGTCGTCCTGCTGGTGTTCGGGGTCGCCACGGTCGTCGGTGTCTGGGCCACTGGAGTGCTCGTGGACCGGTGGGCGCGACCCACGCTGCTGGGCGCGACGACCCTGTTCGTGGCGGTCATGTGTGTGCTCGGCCTGTACGCCGGCTCCCCTGCCGTGCTGCTGGGTTCCGTCGCCGTGTGGGGAGTCGCCTTCGGCGGGGCACCCACGCTGATCCAGACCGCACTCGTCAACGCCTCCGGTCCCGAACACGCCGATGTGGCAACGTCGTTGCAGACCACGGTGTACAACGCGGGGATCGCCGGGGGCTCGTTCACCGGTGGGCTCGCGCTGTCGGGGATGGGCGCGGGGGCCTTGCCCTGGACGGCGTTGCCCTTGGTCGCGGGCGCGTTCGCCGTGGTCGCGCTGGGCCGCCGGCACGCGTTCCCGTCGGCACCCTTGGAGGCCGAGAGCCACGTCAACTCACCCTGTTCGTAAGGGCGATGCCTCTGACCCACCAACCAGCGCCGACGTAAGCACCCCAAAGGGGCGCGGGGCTGTGACATTTGCGGCTCCACCGCGTGGGCGCGACCGGCCCCCACCGCCCCGCGGACAACCAACGACTCCCGACCGCGCCCGACCTGCCCCCCCCTACACCTCCCCGAAGTAGTGCCCCGCCTCAAGATCCGCGATCAACCCCACCTCCACCGGCTCCCATCCCGTCTGCTTCCGCGTCAGCGTGCTCGACGCCGGGCAGTCCAGCGAGGCGACGAGGCCGAGGAAGCCAAAGTGCTCGACCGCCCGCTCGGGCGGCACGCTTCCGGTCGGGACGTCGAGACGGCGGGCGATGACCTCGGCCAACTCGCGGAGCGGCAGCGCCTCGTCGCCGACCGCGTGGTACTGCGCGCCCGCCGGGGCCGACTCCAGGGCCCACCGGTACAGCTGGGCCGCGTCGAGCCGGTGTACGGCGGGCCAGCGGGCCGCGCCCTCGCCGACGTACGCCGATACGCCCTTCTCCCGGGCGACGGAGATGAGTTGGGGGACGAAGCCCTGGTCGCCGGTGCCGTGCACGGACCGGGGCAGCCGGATCACCGACGACCGTACCCCGCGCTCCGCCAGCGTGACCGCCGTGATCTCGGAGGGCTGCCGGATCGCCGCGAACGATCCGGGTTCGACGTGGTCCTCCTCCGTCGCCACCCTCCCGTCGGCGAGTCCGGGCGTGCCCGAGGTGACCACGAACGGCTTGTCGGTGCCCGCGAGTTGCTCACCGATCGTCTCGATGGCCCGCAGGTCGGTGGCGCAGTTGGCGGCGAAGTCCGTGAAGTCGTGGATGAACGCGAGATGGCAGACCCCGTCCGCCGCCGCGGCGCCGGCGCGCAGGCTGTCGAGGTCGTCGAGCGAGCCCCGGTGCACGGCGGCACCCACGGCCGTCAACGCCTCGGCGGACGCGTCCGACCGGGCCAGTCCGGTGACCGTGTGCCCGGCGTCGAGCAGTTCACGGACCACGGCGGTGCCGATGAACCCGGTGGCGCCGGTGACGAAAACACGCATGGGGCGTTCCTTCGATGAGGTCGATGAGATGGGGGCCAGCTTGCGCTGCGATGTGTTGCGCGGTGCTGTGGTGTGCTGTGTTTCCATCGTGGGCCGGGCGCGGGTTCCGGGTCCAAAGCCTGTTTCGCATGTCGCAATACGGTTCAGGCATCACGGCAGCTCAGAAGCTATCTGACCGAAGTCCTCGCAGTCTCACGCCGTACACTTCAGGCATGACGGACCTGCCCCCCGCGTCCGATCTCGAACTGCGTCTCGTGCGGTACTTCATCGCCGTCGCCGAGCAGCGTCACTTCGGCCGTGCCGCCGAGGCGCTGCACATCACCCAGCCGTCACTGAGCCGCCAAGTCCGGCGGCTGGAGGAGCAGTTGGGGGCTCGGCTGCTGGACCGTACGCCGCAGGGAACCCGGCTCACGGAGGCCGGGGAGGTGTTTCTGCCGCGCGCCAAGGCGCTGTTGCGCTCCACGGCCCAGGCCGCCGCCGAGACCCGCGCCGCCGCGGAGCCCAGCCGCCTCACCGTCGGGTACATGGCGAACCTGTTCGTCACCCCGGCGGTGCGCGAGGTGCGGCGCAGGCATCCGGACGCCCACGTCGAGGTCGTACATCTGGCCTACGACGAGACGCGCGTCGCCCTGCTCGACCGGAGGGTGGACGCGGTGGTGGCCCGACTGCCTTTCGCCACCGACCAGTTGGAGGTCACGGTCCTCTACGACGAGCCGCGTGTCGTGCTCGTGCCGCTGGACCACCGACTGGCCGGCAAGGAGTCCGTCACCCTGGACGACATCGCGGACGAGCCGCTGCCCCGGACGCCCGGGGCGGACCCGGCGTGGAGCGCCTTCTGGCGCATCGATCCCCGGCCGGACGGTCGCCCGGCACCCGGCGGTCCGGTCGTCCGGGCCCTGGAGGACAAGTTCGAGTTCGTCGCCGACGGACAGGCCGTCGCCATCACGGCCGGTCTGCAACCGGGTCAGACGATCCGCCCCGACATCACGGCGATCCCCCTCCACGGCGTGGAACCGAGCCACGTCGCCCTCGCGACCCGCGCCGGCGAGCACAACCGTCTGCTGACCGCGTTCCGCAGGGCGGCGCACGCACTTCTCCGGGCTCCGGCGGAGCAGGCCGAGTGACTTCCCCGCGGTTCGACGGAGGCCCCACCGGTCACTGACCCGGTGGGGCCTTCCGTTCCGGAACGGGTGCTGGGGTCAGCGTCCCGCCCTGGGGCGGTGGCGCCGGTACAGGGCGGCGCCGCCCAGGAGGAGGGCCGCGCTCGTGACGGCGACCGGGACGGTGCCGTCGGCGCCCGTGTGGGCGAGCGACGCCTCGGCGGCGGGTGGGGCGGGGTGTCCCTTCACCTCCGTCATCGGCTTCGGGCCGGGGTGCGGCTTCGACGGCGTGGGCGGCGCGGGGGTCGGCGGCGCGGGGTGGTGGGGGTGGTCGCCCGAGGTGTTCTCGGAGTGGTTGCCCACGGTCGGGTTGCCGACGCCGACGACGCTCACGGAATTGCCGCTGAGGTTCACGGGGAGGTGGATCGGGAGTTGTACTCCGTTGCCGGAGAGCAAGCCCGGCGAATCCTTTTCGCCGCCCTGCGCGACGGCACCGCCGTGTGGTCCGCCGGGGTTCTTCCCGCCGCTCCGCTCGCCACCACCGGCTTTCGCGTCGCCTTCGTTGGCGCATGTGTTCCCCGCGGCGGGATTGAGGAGCCCGACCACGTTCACGGTGTTCCCGCACACGTTCACCGGTACGTGCACCGGGAGCTGAATGGTGTTGCCGGAGATCACCCCGGGCGAACCGACCGCGGCGCCGTCCGCACCGGCATCCGCGAACGCCGGCATCGCCACGGCCAGCGCACCGGATGCGGCGGCGACGGCGATCACACCGTTTCGGGTAACCCGTTTCATAGGGTCCCTGCCTTCCAGAGATGTAGCGGGCACTCACCCGCACCGGATAAAACGCGGGCGCACCATCCGAGTTATGGCTTATCGGCCTTTCACTCCATCGAGCGTCACGGTTATCGAACTACTCGTAACGAATCCTCATCGGTCGCAAACCATTAGTCGGAAAACCTCTTATGCCTATTGAAGGGGCGCAGAATACGGCACCGGTCACGGGTCCGCCCGCCGGGAGGCGGGGCCCGCGAGGCCCGCATATCGTGATCGCAGGCGCTGGTCACGGCGCGTTCTTGGAGGCATTGATGCTGGCCAAGCTGTCCTCGCGGCCCGCGTTCCGGCGGTGCGCGTTCACCGGGGTCCTCACGCTGACGCTGCTCGGCGCGGGGCTGCCCGCGCTCGCCACGGCCGACGACCGGCCGCAGGCCGACCTGTCCCGGTTCTACCGGCAGAAGGTGAAGTGGGCCGCGTGCGGAACCCCGGACGCGCCCAAGGACCTGCAGTGCGGGAAGGTCACCGTCCCGCTCGACTACGCGAGGCCCGGCGGCGGGACGCTCGATCTCGCGCTGGCCCGCTACCGGGCGACCGGGAAGTCACGGGGGTCGGTACTGCTGAACTTCGGCGGTCCGGGTGGCGCGGGAGTCAGTGAACTCGCCTCGGACGGCAAGGAGTTCATGGATCTGACGAACGGCTACGACGTCGTCACGTTCGATCCGCGCGGCGTCGGCCAGTCCTCGCCCGTGAGTTGTGGCGAGGGCTCCGACCAGGGCTCGGCCGCGGTCGACGAGGACACCACGGAGAGCAGTGATCCGAAGGTCGTCCTCAAGCAGTTGCGGACGGCCGCCGCCACCTGCGCCAAGTACTCCGGCCCGGTCCTGCCCCACATCGGCACGGTCAACGCCTCCCGGGACCTGGACGTGATGCGGCAGGCGCTCGGCGACAAGAAGCTCAACTACCTCGGTTTCTCGTACGGAACGCGGCTGGGCGCGGTGTACGCGGCCCAATTCCCCAAGAAGGTCGGCCGGTTGGTGCTCGACGGCGTCGACACCCTCACCGAACCGCTCTCCGAGCAGGGGATCGCGGGCGCCGAGGGGCAGCAGACGGCGCTGGAGGACTTCCTCGACTGGTGTGTGCAGGACATCGCCTGCCCCTTCGGGACGGACGCGCGGTCGGCGCCGGACCGAGCCGTACACCTCGTCCGCTCGCTCGACCAGGACCCGGTGCGGACGGACTTCGGCGACTCGTTCTCCGGCCAGGACCTGGTGGGTGCCATCAGTCAGGCGCTCTACAGCAAGCGGATGTGGCCGACGCTGGAACGGGCCATCGCCTCACTGGTGGAGGACGGTGACACGCGCGCCATCATGGCGTTCTCGTCGGGCGGCACCGGCCTGCCCCATCTCAGCGGCGGCGGCATCGTCGACGCCCAGGACGTCCCGCTCGACAACCTCCCGGCCGCGCTGATGGCCATCAACTGCGCGGACGACCCCGACCGCCCGACCGCCGAGCAGATCACCAAGAACCTGGACGGCCTGCGCGCGCGGTACGAGGAAGCCTCACCGGTCTTCGGCCGCTACCGGCTCACCGAGGTGCTGATGTGCTACGGCCGTCCCCGGGGCACCGACTACATCCGCGCCGACGTCAAGAACGTGGGCTCGCCGAAGATGCTGCTCGTCGGCACCCGGGGCGACCCGGCGACGCCGTACCGCTGGACCGTGGAGACGGCCCAGCGGCTCGGTTCCTCGGCTGTGGTGCTCGACAACAAGGGTGAGGGCCACACTGGTTACGCGTCGTCCAAGTGTGTGCACACCAAGGTCGACGACTTCCTGCTCTACGGTTCGCTGCCGGCCAGCGGGAGTTCGTGCCAGCCGGACAGAACCGTGGTCCCCTGAGGGACGGTTCAGCCGAGGGCGATCTCGGGCTTGTAGAGATCCATCCAGAGCGCCAGGTCGAGGGCGCGTTCCAGGCCTCGGCGCCCCGCCTGGGTGCTGATGGGTGTTTCCCGGTGGGCGGCCTGCCGGAGCCTCTCGCGGTCGACGAGGTCGAAGACCGGGTGGGAGGGCCGGGCGAGGAGGTCCTTGGCGTGGTCCTGGAGGGCGACCGCGTACTTCGGGTCCTGAGTGGACGGATAGGGGCTCTTGACGCGGTCGTAGACGGACTTCGGGAGGACGTCCGCGGTGGCCTCCCTGAGCAGGGTCTTCTCACGGCCGTCGTAGGACTTGAAGGACCAGGGGGTGTTGAAGACGTACTCGACGAGCCGGTGGTCACAGAACGGGACGCGGACCTCCAGGCCGACGGCCATGCTCGCGCGGTCCTTGCGGTCGAGGAGGATGCGGACGAAGCGGGTGAGGTGGAGGTGGCAGACGCGCCGCATGCGGTACTCGAAGTCGCTTTCCCCGTCGCGGCGTTGGATGCCGGCGACGGCGGTGCGGTAGCCGTCCGCGATGTACGACTCGGTGTCCAGGGCCTTGTTCAGGTCGGGGCACAGTACGTCGGCGTCCTCCCCGAAGTGCTGGCCGAACCGCACCAACCAGGGGAAGGTGGAGGCGCGCCGGGCCTCCTCGTCGAAGAACTGCAGGTAGCCGCCGAAGACCTCGTCGGCCGACTCGCCGGACAGGGCGACGGTGGACTGGTCACGGATGGCGCGGAACAGCAGGTACAGCGAGGAGTCCATGTCGCCGAAGCCCAGGGGGAGATCGCGGGCTCGGACCATCTTCGCGCGGACGTCGAGGTCGGCCAGGGCCTGTGCGTCGAGCACGATGTCCTGGTGGTCGGTGCCCGAGGCGCGGGCCACGTCGTGGACGTAGGGCGTGTCGGGGGTGCCGCGCAGTTCGTCGGCGACGAAGTTCTCGTTCTGGCCGACGAAGTCGACGGCGAAACTGCGCACCTTCTCGTCGTTCTCGGCGAGTTGACGGGCGGCGATCGCGGTCATCGCGGAGGAGTCGAGGCCGCCGGAGAGCAGGGTGCAGCGCGGTACGTCGGCGACGAGCTGGCGGCGCACGATGTCGTCGAGGAGGGTGCGGACGTGGGCGACGGTGGTGTCGCGGTCGTCGGTGTGCGGGCGGGTCTCCAACTGCCAGTAGACGCGCCGCCGCAGACCCGAGCGGTCGACGGTGACGACCGTGCCGGGCTCGACCTCGTGCATGCCGTCCCAGATGGCGTGTCCGGGTGTCTTGATCATGGTGAAGAGCTCACGCAGGCCGTCCAGGGTGACCCTGGCGCGGGCGAGCGG
Source organism: Streptomyces sp. NBC_01261 (assembly GCF_036226385.1). Taxonomy (NCBI): domain Bacteria; kingdom Bacillati; phylum Actinomycetota; class Actinomycetes; order Kitasatosporales; family Streptomycetaceae; genus Streptomyces; species Streptomyces sp. NBC_01261. The sequence continues at coordinate 10,257,058 of NZ_CP108463.1, read as the reverse complement.
GTTGGCGAGGATCGCCTTCGGTTCGGAGCCGAACAGGACACCGTCCGAAGTCGGGTGGTAGTAGAAGGGCTTGATGCCCATACGGTCGCGGATCATGACCAGTTGATCGCGGCGGCCGTCCCAGATCGCGAAGGCGTACATGCCGTTGAGGCGTTCGGCGACCGTGTCGCCCCATTCGAGATAGCCGCGCAGCACGACCTCGGTGTCGGAGTCGGTGGTGAACCGGTGTCCCCGGTCGGCGAGTTGGCGGCGGAGCTCGGTGAAGTTGTAGGTCTCCCCCGAGTAGACGAGCGCGACCGTGCCGTCCGCCGTGTCGACGATCATCGGCTGACGGCCGCCGGGCAGGTCGATGATCGCGAGCCGACGGTGTCCGAGGGCCGCGGGACCCTGGACCCAGGTGCCGCGGTCGTCCGGGCCGCGGCAGGCCATCGTCTCCGTCATCGCATCCAATGTCGCGGCCTCGGTGCGCAGTTCACGGTCGAAGGAGACCCAGCCGGTGATGCCGCACATGCGTTACCTCCTGCGTCCGGTCCGCCGGTCGGAGGCCACCCACCTGCGTCTTTCCGTGTCTGTGGCCCACACCCGCCGAACCAGTTGTATCGAGCATCTATATGACGAGCGTGGGTCACACCCACAGGGCCGGTCAACATGCCCGTAACCTGACCGCTCGGGCCGACCCCGCGTTTTCGGCCGCGCTTTGCGTCCCCGAGATCCACGGATCGGGGCTCCACCGGGCGGCTCTCGTCAGAAATCGGCCATGGGCAAAGAGTTGCTCAACAACCGTGAAGTGCGCGGACGTTCAGAACGCCACGGGGTCCCGCACGATCGGGCAGGTCATGCAGTGCCCGCCGCCCCGGCCGCGCCCGAGCTCGGCGCCGACGATCGTGATGACCTCGACGCCGGCCTTGCGCAGCAGGGTGTTGGTCTGGGTGTTGCGGTCGTAGGTGAAGACCACGCCCGGTTCCAGCGCGACCGCGTTGTTGCCGCTGTCCCACTGCTGGCGTTCGGAGGCGTAGACGTCGCCGCCCGTCTCCACGACGCGCAGTTCGGGCAGGCCGAGCGCCTTGGCGACGACGTCGGTGAACGGGGTCGCGCCCTCGTCGACGATGTCGAGGCCGGGTCCCTTGTCGGCGGGGCGCAGGGAGAAGGTGTGGACGGCGTCCATGATGGCCGGGTAGAGGGTCACCAGGTCGCGGTCGGCGAAGGTGAAGACGGTGTCGAGGTGCATCGCGGAACGCAGCTTCGGCATCCCGGCGACGACGACGTGCTCGGCGGCGCCCAAGTCGAAGAGCGCCTTGGCGACTTGGGTGATGGCCTGGCGCGAGGTGCGCTCGCTCATGCCCATGAGGACCACGCCGTTGCCGACGGGCATGATGTCGCCCCCCTCGAACGTGGCCTGCCCCCAGTCGAGTTCGGGGTCGCCCCACCAGACGACGGAGCCCGCGAAGTCCGGGTGGAAGGTGTAGATCGCCTTCATCAGCAGGGTCTCGCCGTGCCGGGCGGGCCAGTAGAGCGGGTTGAGGGTGAGGCCGCCGTAGAGCCAGCAGGTCGTGTCGCGGGTGTAGAGGGTGTTGGGCAGGGGCGGCATCAGGTACTCGCCGACGCCCGTCGACTCGCGGACGAGGGCGACGAAGTCGGTGCGGTGGTCGTCGGGGAGGTCGGTGGTGGCGAGGCCGCCGATCAAGTACCTGGCCAGGTCGGCCGGTTCGAGGCTCTCCAGGTAGGCGCGAGTCGCGTCGACGATCCCGAGGCCGACCTCGTTCGCGACGATCTTCCGGTCCAGGAGCCAGTCCCTGGCGGCGGGGATCGTCATGGTCTGGGCGAGCAGTTCGTGCAACTCCACGACGTCGACGCCGCGTTGGCGGAGTTGGTTGACGAAGTCGGCGTGGTCGCGCTGGGCGTTCTCGACCCACATCACGTCGTCGAAGAGCAGGTCGGCGGAGTTGGTCGGGGTGAGCCTGCGGTGGGCCAGACCCGGCGCGCAGACCAGCACCTTGCGCAGTCGGCCGACCTCGGAGTGGACGCCGTACTCATGCCGGTCCACGGTGTCCTGACTGGTCACGGTGCACGCACCCTTCCGGAGGTCGGAGACGGGGTCGGGCGGACGGTGGAGAGCGGGCGTCCGTGGTGGCGTCCTGCGTGGCCCGAGGGACGTTAGCAATGAATTGCCTGATTTGCCTGGCGGTCTTCCCCCATATGCCCCATCCGCCGATCGGCCCTATCGTGCTGTTATGGAGCACGCACTGAGTCCCGCCACCCTCACCGAACTGCGGCGCCCGCGCCCTTACCCCGCGGTCTCCGTGCTCACCCCGACGCATCGTCGCGAGCCCGACAACGCCCAGGATCCGGTCCGGCTGCGCAATGTGCTGGCCGAGGCCAAGAAGCAGCTGGAGGCCGATCCCGCGGTCCCCCGGGAGCGGCGCGTCGACGTGTCCCGGCAGCTCGACCAGGCCCTCGCCGAGATCGATCTGGCGCACGCCGAGGACGGTCTGGTGATCTTCGCCGCGCCGGGCGAGCACCAGGTGTGGTCCCTCGCCAGGTCCGTGCCGGAACGTGTGGTGCTCTCCGACACGTTCCTCACCCGGAATCTCGTCTCCGCGCAGGCCTCCGAGCGCCCGTTCTGGGTGCTGTCCCTCGCCGCGGACCGCGTGACGCTGTGGAACGGCGGTGTCGACCGGGTCACCGAGACCCGCACCGGCGGCTTCCCGCTGACCCGCGACCACCGGGACAACTTCGACGCCGAGCGCCAGGAGCGGATCGGGGACATCCCGAGCACCTTCCGCGACGAGGACACCCGCCACTTCCTGCGCGAGGCGGACACCGCGATGGGCCGGATCCTGCGCGAGCACCGGCGCCCGCTCTACGTCACCGGCGAACAGGCCGCCCTGTCCGCCTTCGACGAGGTCGGCAGCGCCACGAAGGACGCGGTGCACATCGCGCACGGCGGCCTCGCGCACGGCACGCCCGACGCCGTGTGGCAGGCGGTGCGGCCGCTGGTCGACGCCGAGGCGCGCAAGAGCACCGTCACCGTGACCCGGGAACTCGAATCGGCGCGCGGGCGCAAGGAGTTCGCGGCCGGCGTCGACGAGGTCTGGCAGAACGCCCGCGAGGGCCGGATCCGGCTGCTGGCCGTCGAGGAGAACTACCGCGTCACGGTCCGCGACGGACACGGCGACCATCTGGTCCCGGCCGACGGCAGCGACCTCGACGCCCGCGAGGACATCGTGGACGAGATCGTCGAACAGTGTCTGGAGACCGGCGCCGACGTCCGCTTCGTCCCCGACGGCACCCTGAACGACGCGGACGGCATCGCGGGCGTGCTGCGCTACTGAACCCACCTGCCGGGCCCCCGCGCATTCCGGAGGCCCCCTCCCCCTACGGCGTACGCTACGGCGTGATCGTCGACGGAGAGGGAGTGCACACGTGGGTGACCTGCTGGGCGTGGCCGTGCTGGGTGCGGGACACATGGGAGCCGACCACATACGACGCCTCGACCAGGTGGTGAGCGGCGCCAGGGTCGCCGCGGTCGCCGACCCGGACACGGATCGCGCCAAGGAAGCGGTGGCCGGTCTGGACACGGTCGCGGTGCACGCGGACGCCGTGGCCGCGCTGGACGCCCCCGGGGTCGAGGCGGTGCTCATCGCCTCGCCGGGTCCCGCGCACGAGGAGGCGCTGCTCGCGGCCTTCGCGCGCGGACTGCCGGTGCTGTGCGAGAAGCCCATGGTGCCCGACTCCACCGGAGCGCTCCGGGTGGTGGAGGCGGAGGCCCGCCTCGGGCGACGGCTCGCGCAGATCGGGTTCATGCGGCGCTACGACGCGGAGTACCAGGGCCTCAAGTCCCTGCTGGACAGCGGGCGGTTGGGGCGCCCGCTGATGCTGCACTGCGTCCATCGCAATGTGTCGTCGCCGCCGTACTTCACCTCGGCGATGCTCATCGACAGCTCCGTCTCGCACGAGATCGACGCGGCCCGCTGGCTGCTCGGCCAGGAACTCACCGCGGTGACCGTGCTCAGCCCGCGCTCGTCGGCGAACGCCCCGGAGGGTCTGATCGACCCGCAGCTGGTGCTCTTCGAGACCGAGGGCGGTGCCCTCGTCGACGTCGAGATCTTCGTCAACTCCGGCTTCGGCTACCAGGTGCGCTGCGAGGCCGTGTGCCAGGCGGGCAGCGCCCGGATCGGCGAGGACCGTTCGATGGTCGTCACCACGCGGGGCAGCGCCCACGAGGACGTGCCGCTCGACTACCTCGTCCGGTTCGCGGACGCCTACGACCGTGAGGTGCAGTCGTGGGTCGACGCCACCCGGCGCGGCCTGGTCACCGGCCCGAGCGTGTGGGACGGCTACGCGTCCTCCGCGGTCGCCGAGGCCGGGGTCCGGGCACTGGAGAGCGGCGGCCGGGTGACCGTCGGACTCGCCCCGCGCCCGGACCTGTACGCCGACGTCAGCCGCTGACGCTCGCCGTGCCCGACTCCAGGTGCCCGGTGAACCGGCGCGACCAGGTCGCGTCGGAGTCGACGGTGACCGTGAAGTCGTACCAACCGCCCTGGTACGCGACGGCGTTGAAGAAGTCCTCCGTGGACGCGCCCGCGGCGACGGTGTAGGCCCACGGTCCGTCGCCGCGGTAGTGGTTCGAGGTGATGGTGAACTTCACCGACGCGGCGGAGGAGTTGGCCAACTTGAAGTAGACGGCCAACTTGCCGGTGCCCGGCTCGACGGCGTAACGGGTGCTCGCCTCAACGGACTTGCCCGCCTTGGTCGCGTCGCCCTGGAAGCGGCGCAGGAAGCGGTTGGGGCCGACCATGGTGATGTCGTACTTGCCGCTGCCGTAGCCCGTACCGATGTTGAAGTAGTCGGAGGCGGTGCCGCCCGGGTCGACCGTGTACTGCCAGGGCGTGGTGTCGCGGTAGGCGTTGGGATGGATGGAGAGGTGGGCGGCGCTCTTGGCGGCGCCGCCCTGGTTGGTCATGGCGAACCAGGCGAGGATCTTGCCGCTCGCTCCGAACTCCAGGTGATCCAGGTACCCGTTGGGCTGGTACGGCAGCGCGCGGGCGGGCCGGGTCCCGGTCTCCTGCACGGGCAGGGCGTTGTTCGTCGGCACCGGGTTGGGCAGCGGGCCGCAGGTGGAGAGGCCGATGACGCTCGTCGCGGGCAGGGACACCGCGCCGTAGACGGGATGGGCGAAGTCGAAGACGCCGGTCAGGTCGCCGCTGACCTTGCGGCGCCAGGTGCTGATGTTGGGGCAGGCCGCGGGCTTGCCCAGCGTCGAGGTCCAGGTCTCCAGGAAGCGCAGGACCGAGGTGTGCTCGAAGACCTCCGAGGAGACCCAACCGCCGCGTGTCCAGGGCGAGATGACGATCATCGGGACGCGGAAGCCGAAGCCGTACGGGACGCCGTTGAGGAACTCGCCGTCGGTGCCCGCGGGCGGGGCGGGCGGCGGGACGTGGTCGAAGTAGCCGTCGTTCTCGTCGTAGTTGAGGAACAGGACGGTCGAGTCGAAGACGTCCGGGTCGGCGGCGAGGGCCTGGTAGACGAGGCCGACGAAGTGGGCACCGTCGCCGGGCGGGGCGTAAGGGTGCTCGGAGAAGGCCTGGTTGGGGACGACCCAGGAGACCTGCGGGAGGGTGCCGGCAAGGACGTCGGCCTTGATGGCGGCGGCGATGTCGTCGGGGGTCGAGCCGGTGGTGGCCGGGACGGAGGACATGCCGCGGTCGTAAAGGGGGCTGCCCGCCTTGGAGTTGGTGAAGTTCCTGAAATAGGCACAGGCGTTGTCGCCGTAGTTGTCCTGCGCGTTCTGGTAGACCTTCCAGGTCACTCCGGCGTTCTGCAGGGACTCGGCGTAGGTCTGCCAGGTGAGACCGGACTCGTCACCGCCGTCGTAGCTGGAGGAGTCGACCTTGCCGCTCCACAGGTAGGTGCGGTTGGGGCCGGTCGCGCTGAGGGTGGAGCAGAAGTAGGCGTCGCAGATCGTGTAGTTGTCGGCGAGCGCGTAGTGGAAGGGAATGTCGGCGCGGTCGAGGTAGCCGAGCGAGCGGACGTTCCCGACGCCGGAGACCCAGTTGTCGAGGCGGCCCTTGTTCCACGCGGAGTGCTGCGACGACCAGGAGTGCGGCAGGTCGCCGTTGCACTGGGCGAGGGTCTCGCCGTCCTGGCCGCCCGCGGCCGGCGTGGCGCTCAGCTTCCACGGGTACTGACGGCCGCCGCCGTTGGGCTGGTCGAAGACCGGGTAGCCACCGTTCAGCGTGATGCCACTGCGGTCGTCGAAGCCACGCACGCCCTTCAGGCGCCCGAAGTAGTGGTCGAAGCTGCGGTTCTCCTGCATGAGGATCACCACGTGTTTCACGTCCGAGATCGTGCCGGTCGCCGCCGCCGCCCGCCGCGCCGCGACCGCCGGCCGTGCGCCGGCGCCCGTCGCCATGCCCGCCGCCACGGTGGCACCGAGCCCCACGAAGCCTCTTCGGCTGATCGGTGTCATTCGCTCCACCCTCGTCACCGGCGTGCCCGAGCGGCACACCGCGCGCAAGGGTGCACGGGGTGATCGCCAAGGTCCATACCGGGACGGTGAGATGGAGGTGAACAAAAGTCAAAGTCGCCTTCAGGGCGACGAGTTGCCCCCGGCCGATCACACGTTCCCGAACAGGGCGCTCAGCCCCCGGTCGACGAGCGCGCCCATGTCCTCCTGTCCGGTGGCCACCACGTCGTAGGTGCGCAGGAGGAAGCGGCGCAGTTCCGGGGTGCGGAAGTGGAGCAGGGCGAGTCCGAACGGCGAGTGGAACTCCAGCACCGTACGGGCCACGCCGCACGGCCACAGGTGCACGTCACCGCCGCCGGCCGGCCTGCGCAGCCCCTCCTCCAGCAGCGACCGGGCGAAGGTCCAGGTGACACCCTCGCCGTCGAGGGAGACCTCGGGCGGGAAGTCGAGGTGCACGGCCAGCGGGTCCGAGGCGACGTAGCGCAGCGTGGCGGACACGGGGATCTCCGTCTCCTCCGCCGTGATCAACCGGGCTCGGGTGGACTGTTCGAGGGTGATGTCCATGGTCGGTCTCCACTGCGGGCATGAGGTCGGCCGGATTGCCGTGTGCCTGTACGACCTCGCAGGTGCCCTTTGCATTACGCGGAAGCCCGAACGAGTTGATGTGACCTGCATCACATCACCGTCGAGACGTGGGGCTGCCGGTGAATTCGATTGCGGTGGGACGGGTGGGTCCGGTGGGGTGGCCCCATGGACGGGGCCGCGGAACGGGGACGACAGACGCGGTGGCACAGGTCGGCGGTCCTCGCGGCCCTGATGCTGGCCGCCTTCACCTTCAACACCGCGGAGAACCTGCCGATCGGCCTCCTGGAACTCATCGCCGGCAGCCTGCGGGTCTCCGTACCGGCGGTCGGACTGCTGGTCACCGGCTACGGCGTGACGGTGGCGGTCACGTCCGTCCCACTCGCCCACGTCATGCGGGGTGTGGCCCGGCGCCATGTGCTCACAGCACTCCTGGCCGCGCTGGTCGTGTCCAGCGCCATGGCAGCACTGGCCACGTCGTACTGGCTGCTCCTGGCGGCCCGACTCCTGACCGCACTCGCCCAGGCCCTGTTCTGGGCCGTGATGGGACCGGTCGCGGTGGGTCTGTTCGCGCCCGAGGTCCGGGGGCGGGTCATCGGCGCGCTGTCCGTCGCCGGTTCGCTGGCCCTCGTACTCGGAGTGCCCGCCGGCACCTGGCTGGGCCACCGCGAGGGCTGGCCCGTACCGATCGCCGTCCCGGCGGCCCTGGGGCTCATGTCCCTGGTGACGATCGCGGCCCTGCTCCCGACCTCACGTCCGGACGGGGAGCGGGCGGCCTACGGCACCCACCCCGACGCCCGCCGGTTCGGAACCGTTCTCGCGGCCGGGACCCTGGCCGCCACCGGGTCGTTCGCGGGCTTCACCTACGTCGTGAAGTTCCTCGGCGACGTGAGCGGCTTCTCCCCGGGCGCGGTCAGCGCCCTCTTGGTGGTGTTCGGCGTCGCGTGCCTGGCCGGGGTCACGGTCACCGGGGCGGTGCTGGACCGCTGTCCGCGGGCGGCGCTGAACACCGCCGTAGCGATGCAGGCGGTGGGCATGCTCGGCCTGTACGCGCTCGGCACCCATCCCGTGACGGCCGTGGTGTTCCTGACCCTGATGGGCGGTGCGCTCGGACCGGTGTTCATGACCGCCCAGAACGCGATGCTCCAGTGCGCACCGGGACGTACGGACATCGCTCTCGCGGCCAACTCCGGTTCCTACAACGCCGGTATCGCGGCCGGCGCGGCGCTCGGCGGGCTTGTGTTGCGGGTGGCGGATGTGCGGGAGACGTTCCTCGTCGGCGGGTTGCTGACTGTGGGGGCCTGTGGGGTGTTGGTGGGTGCCCGGGTGTTGGGGTGCGGGGCAACGTCGGCCGGGCGGCGCCGTGTTGGGGAGGAGGGTAGGACGGGTGGCTGACCAACTCCCCCCCCATGCGGGCACCGCGCCCACCGCGAAAAACCGCCGACGACAGGACCTGCCGCTGCCCCTCGCCGCACGGGTGGCGGATCGCAGGCCACAGACCGTCCACCGCACCCGAGTTGGGAACCTCGGTCAGGCCGACCGAGCAGGTCACTCCTGTGCCGGTTCCGTGCTCGGGGTGTACGCATCGAGCGCGGCCAGGCGGAGGGCGGCGCCCACGCGGGTAACCGCTTCGGTCGGTGTCTGTGGAACCCTGGCCAGTAGGAGGCGGCGTTGCTCCTGGGGGCCGCCGCGTACCGGGAGGACGCGTACGCCCGGTGGGGCGGCGGGGGCGAGGGAGGCGGTCACCGTGGTCAACCCGAAGCCTGCCGCGACGAGTTGGAGCTTGGCGAGCCAGTCGCGGGCGGTGTGGACGATCTCCGGGCGCTCGTCCAGCCCCGGCCATACGCCCATCAGGCGGTCCTCACCGGAGGAGGGTCCGGCGATCCAGCGCTGGCCGCGCAGGTCGGCCACGTCGATGTAGTCGGCGCGGGCCAATGGATGCGTGGCCGGCACCGCGAGGTACAGCGGGCGCTCGGTGAGGGTGCGCAGCACCAGCGGTGGTGACTCGGTGTCCGGCGGGCGGAACGGGGGTGCCGACGCCAGCAGCGCCAGGTCGAGGCTGCCGGCGCGCAGGGCGCGTACCAGGGCCGGGGTGCCGCCCTCCCGGCTGACGACGTGCAGGTCCGGGTCGGTGCGGCGCAGGGCGGCCAGGGCGCGGGGCAGCAGGACCGCTCCCGCGCTGGGGAACCAGCCCAGCCGGACGGTCGCGGCCTCCGTCGGCAGACCGGACAGTTCGCGCGCGGTCGCGTCGATCTCGTCGAGTACGACCGTCGCCCTGCGCATGACGATCCGGCCGGCCGGGGTCAGCCGTACGCCGTCGCGGCGCCGTTCGAGCAGTTCGGCGCCCGCGGCCCGCTCGATCGCGGCGATCTGGCGGGACACCGCGGACTGGGTGTAGCCCAGTGACGCGGCGGCCGCGGTGAAGGTTCCCTGTTCGGCGACCGCGCGGAAGACGCGCAGCGCGGTGAGTGACACAGCGGTGAAGTCCATGACGATCACGCATGCTAGCCGTGCGTAAGTCTCGTTGGACGCACACCCGGCGGGTTCCTACCGTGGCAGTCATGAACGTTTCACGTATCGCCCTCGTCACGGGCGCCAACCAAGGACTCGGCCGCGCCCTCGTCGAGGGTCTGGCGGCCCGCCTGGGCCCCGACGACCTGGTCCTGCTCACCGGCCGCGACGAGCGGCGCGTCACCGACGCGGCCCACGAGGCCGCCGGCCTGCCCGGCACCCGCAGCCGGGTCGAGGGCCGGGTCCTGGACGTCACCGACACCGACGCGATCACCCACCTCGCCGACGATCTCCGGCAGCGCTACGGCGGGGTCGACATCGTGATCTCGAACGCCGTGGCCCGGGTGCTGCCCGGGGAGTCGCAGGCGGCCCGCGCCGACGAGTTCATCGACGTCTCCAACACCGCCACCCACGCGATGCTGCGCTCCTTCGGCCCCGTACTGCGCCCGGGCGGCCGGCTCCTGGTCGTGGCCAGCAGCCTCGGCACCCTCGGTCACCTGGACCCCGCGCTGCACGACCTGTTCGACGGCGCGAGCCTGGACCAGGTCGAGTACGCCGTCGAGTCCTGGCGCGGCGCCGTCCACCACCGCACCACGGCCGAGGCGGGCTGGCCGCGCTGGCTGAACGTGCCCTCGAAGGTGGCCCAGGTCGCCGCCGTCCGCGCGGTCGCCGCCGAACGCCGCGAACACGACCTCGCGACCGGCACGTTGATCGCCTCCGTCTGCCCTGGCATGGTCGACACGGCCACCTCCCGCCCCTGGTTCAGCGACTTCAGCCGGGCCCAGTCCCCCGCCGACGCGGCGAGCGCCGTCCTCGACCTCGTCTTCGCCGAGCACGTCGACCCCACCCTCTACGGCGAGTTGGTGCGTTTCGGCAAGGCGCTGGACTGGTACGGCGGCACACCGCCGGTGGAACAGGACCGGCTGATCACACCGTGACGGCAGCGGTATCCGTGTACAGGTGACACCGGTCCTCGACCCTCATCCCAGCCCGGGCAGGCTCCGCAACTCCCCGATCCTCAGCAACCGGGCCAGGAGCAGGAACAGCAGCGCCATCGCGGTGCCGCCCGCGGCCAGCGAGAGCGCGGGCGCCCAGGAGGCCGCGGCCAGGGTCTCGTCACAGACGCGGGAGAGGAGCCACCCGACCCCGCCCGCAGCGACGGCGGCCGTGGTCAGTTTCGCGTAGGTACGACAGATCCGGCGTCCGTCGAGGAGCCCTTCCGTACGTCGCCGGAGGCGCAGCGCGGTCACCAGCAGCCCGATCGCGTACGACAGCGCGTAGGCGCCGGCCATCCCCGTGACCGCCCAGCTCGCAGGCAACAGGACGTGGCAGGCCGTGGCGAGGCCGATGTTGACGGCGCCGATCCACACCGCCATCCGGAACGGCGTACGGGTGTCTTCGAAGGCGTAGAAGCCGCGGAGCAGGAGGTACTGCGCGGAGAACGGGATCAGTCCCAGGCCGAAGGCCTGCAGCATGTGGCCCAGCGGCGCGGTGGCCGGGGCGTCGGCGGAGCCGTGGGCGAACAGGAGTCGGGCCGTCTGCGGACCGAAGGCGAGGAAGAAGAAGGCGGCCGGGACGATCACGACACCGCTGACGCGCAGCGCGCGGGACAGGTCGGCCCGCAGGTCGTCGACGCGGTGTTCGGCCACGGCCCGGGTCATGCGCGGGAGCAGGGCCGTGACGAGCGAGACGGTGACGATCGACTGGGGCAGCATCCAGATCTGCTGGGCGTAGCTGTAGGCGGTGTACCCGACACCGTCGCGGGGACGGGCGGCGTCCGCGTCGGAGGCCAGCCGGGTCACCACCGTGCTCGCCGCCAGGTTGGCCAGCACGAACAGCAGGGTCCAGCGTGCGGCGTTGACGCTCCTGCGCAGCCCGGTGCCACGCCAGTCGAAACGCGGGCGGAACCGGAACCCGGCCGCGACGGCGTAAGGGATCAGCGCGAGTGCCTGGACGGCCAGCGCGATCGTGGTCCCGATCCCGAGCAGCCGGACCTGGGCGCCGGTGATGTCCGAGACCTGTTCCGGCGCGGTCATCAGGTCGAGGTAGAGGCCGAACATGGTGATCAGGACGAGGTTGTTGAGCACCGGGGTCCACATCATCGCGCCGAACCGGCTCCGGGCGTTGAGGACTTGGCCGAAGATGCTGAAGACGCCGTAGAGGAAGATCTGCGGGAGCAGGAAGCGGGCGAACACCACGGTCAGTCGGAAGGCGTCGTGCGTGGCGGGTGTGTCGTGCTGATAGACGCTGATGATCTCGGGGGCGGCCCACGTGGCCAGTGCGGTCCCGATGCCGAGCACGCACAACACCAGGGTGACCAGGCGCTGTTCGAAGGCGGCCCCGCCGTCGGGGTCCTCGGTCCGGGCGCGGACCAGCCCAGGGACCAGGACGGAGTTCAGCGCGCCGCCGATCAGCAGGAAGTACAGGCTTGTCGGCACCGTGTTGGCCTGGTTGTACGTGGTGGCCAGCAGTCCGGTGCCCAGTGCGGCGCCCTGCAGCACCATCCGTATCAGTCCGGTGGCGCGCGAGACCATGGTGCCCGCCGCCATCAGCGCGGTCGACCGCAGCAGTCCGCCACCGCCTTCGGGCTTCCTCCGCGCGGCATGCCTCCGTCGTGTCCCTAAGCGGTCCGGCCGCTCGGGCGAACTGTCCTCGATCATGGGCTCAATCTACGATCCCTGGACGTCGGTTCTGGCCGCGCCTCCGTGCATACCGGCGCGGCCAGAACCAACTCGGGCTGTCAGGCTCCGAGTCCGAACCCCTCAGCCCCCAACCGCGAGGCTAGACAGCTCGGTTCACGGGGTGAGCTGCCACTGCTCGATGTAGCCGATGTCGACCCCCGCATGGTCCTGCACCCGCAACTTCCAGGTGCCGTTGACCGGTTGGGCGGAGGCGTCGACGGTGAAGGTCTGGTCGACGTTGTCCGCCGAGCCGCCGGAGCGGTTCAGCAGGGAGTAGACCGTCCCGTTCGGACCCACGAGGTCGACGGTCAGGTCGCCGCGGTAGGTGTGGACGATCTTGACGTAGACCTGGGTGGTGGCCGAGGCGTTGCCGTCGCGGCCGGTGACCGTGATCGGGGACTCCACGGCGCCGGCGTTGTCGGGGATGTCGACGCGGGTGGCACTGGCGTAGATGTTGGCGATCCGCCAGCTGAAGGTGGCGGTGGCACTCGCGCCCGTGTCGTCGGTGACGGTCACCGTGACGTCACTGGTCCCCAGGGTGGTCGGGATGCCGGAGATCAGACCGGTGCTGCTGATGGTCAGGCCGTCGGGCAGTCCCGTGGCCGAATAGGTCAGGCCCGCACCGGAGTTGGTGGTGTACGCGTCCGTCTGCAGGGACACGGCCTGGCCGACTCCGCTGATCTGGGCGGCGACCGGGGCCAGGTTGACGCCGAGCGCGATCCGGCTTCCCACGTTGATCGCGGCCCATGCGTCGGCCACGGCGAGGTAGGTCGGGCTGTAGGCGCCGAAGAGGTCCGCGGCGGCCTGCAGGGTCGCGGTGCGGGCACCGGCGTAGTTCGTGGACGAGGTCATGTACGTGGTCAGCGCCCGGTACCAGACCTTCTGGGCGTTGTCGATGCCGATGCCGGCGACGGGCACGCCGTCGTAGGTGGGGCTGTCGTAGGCGACCCCGTTGACGGTCTTCGCGCCGCTGCCCTCGGACAGCAGGTAGAAGAGGTGGTTCGCCGGGCCCGAGGAGTAGTGGACGTCGACGCTGCCGAGCGTCGAGCTCCAGTAGTCGCGGGACGCACCGTCCTTGGAGGGCTTGTCCATGTAACGCAGCGGTGTGCCGTTGCCGTTGATGTCGATCTTCTCGCCGACCATGTAGTCGGGGACGTCGGCGGGCAGGTTGGCGTGGAACTCCACCGCGGCGGCGAAGATGTCCGAGGTGGCCTCGTTGAGGCCGCCCGACTCGCCGGAGTAGGTGAGGCCGGCGGTGGCGGCGGTGACGCCGTGGCTCATCTCGTGCGCGGCCACGTCGAGCGCGGTCAGCGGGTGGGTGTTGCCCGAGCCGTCGCCGTAGGTCATGCAGAAGCAGGTGTCGTCCCAGAACGCGTTGACGTAGTTGTTGCCGTAGTGGGCCCGGCTGTAGGCGGCCACCCCGTCGTTGCGTATGCCGTTGCGGCCGAAGACGTCCTTGTAGTAGTCCCAGGTCGCCGACGCGCCGAACGCGACGTCCACGCCCGCGGTCTGCCGGTTGCTCTGGGTTCCGTCACCCCAGACATCGTTGTCATCCGTGAAGAGGGTGCCGGTGCCGGAGGTGCCCTGGTTCAGGTCGTAGGTGCGGTGTCCGGCGCGGTCGCCGTCGACGAGCTGGTACGTCGAGCCGGAGAGCGTGGTGCCGAGCGGGACCGTTCCGTTGAACTGGCCGGTGCCGGTGCCCGTTTCGATGCCCTGGTACTGGAAGACGGCCTTGCCGGAGTCGGCGTCCGTGATCACATGCAGTTCGTTGGGCGTGCCGTCGTCCTGGAAGCCGCCGACCACCGCCTCCCAGGCGAGGACGGGCTTGGCTCCGGCGGCCCAGACGACGAGCCGTGGGGCGCCGTCGAGCTCGGCCTGTTCGCCGCCCGCCTTGGACGCGGTCGCGAGCGCCTTGGTCTTCACCGTCGCCGACGTCACGTTGGGGGTGATGTCCGGCAGGGTCAGGTCGGCCTTCGCGGCCTTGGTGACCGTGAGGCGGCCGCTCTTGGCGTGGACGACCAGGTCGCCGCCGAGGACGGGCAGCCCGGAGTACGTCCGCTCGTAGCGGGTGTGGGTGGTGCCGTCGGCGTCCTGGCTGACGTCCTTGACGAGGAGCTTCTCCTTGGCGCCGAGGCCGAGGGTCTTCGCCGTGCTCTTGACGGCCGCGCCCGCGCTCTTGAGGAGGGCGGCGTGCTTCGACGGCGACAGGGCGGCCGGGGCCGCTCCGGCCCGAGGCGTGGCCAGGATCTTCGCGGAGGCGGTGTGCCCACCGGGAGCGGCGGAGGCGGCCCCGGTCTGCATACCGGCGGCCAGCAGGGTGCCGACCGCGGTGAGCACGAGGGCGGCGGTGTATCTGGGGTGGTGCGGATAACGGTCATGCCGGGTCAAGGCGTTCTCCTTATGTGGGGTGGTCGGACTCGGTGGAGTCCTGGAGAGCGGGTCGGGCCGGGGTACGGCCGTCCGGCGAGCGCGCGGGTGCGGGGAGGAAAGGTGAGGGAGGAGTGAACGCTCGGTGAGCGTGGTGCACAGCAGCGTGGCATCACGCTCACAGAATTGTCATGGCTATAACAAAGCAAAGTCTCAAAATGGCTGTTGCGTACTGCGGATCACTCACTTGAACAACACTTTTCAGCCTCGCCCCAGGCGTCCGCGCCGCACGGGAACGGCAGGCCGTCGAACAGGTGGTTGAATGACGACCCGGAAGGGTAATCAGTCCTTCAACTCGCGTACGGCGCATACGACTTGCCGCACCAGGACAACCGCGCCACGGGCACGGCACCAGTCGCCCGCGGAGACGCTGGCATATGCCAGAAGCACCACCGGATCGTGTGTTGCCAAATCCCTTACAGGGCGTCGCAGCCTGTGCGACAGTCGTAACCGGTCCCTCCATCCGCCTTGGTCGTACCGTCCCCGCATCGGAGTGCGTCATGCCGTCCCACCTCTCCGCGGACCGCCCCGCCGCCCAGCCGCCCGCGCGTGGTTCGGTCGACGCGTTGATATCGCAGGCGCGGCGGCTCATGGGCGACGTGGACGCCGTACGACGGGACGCGCAGCACGACGGTGCGGACCCGCGCGAGCGGTGGCAGCGGGCGCTGTGCGATCTGGCGCTGCATCAACTCAACGATCTCGACGAGCACTTGGCCCAGCTGCGGGACGGCCCGCCGCCCGTGCCGACGGCCGTGGAAACAGCGCCGGCCCCGACTGCCGTACCGGAAGCGCCTCGTGAGGACCCGCTGCTCAGCCGGGTCGGCAGCGCGGAGTGGAATCTGCTGACGGACGAAGCGAGTTGGTCCGGGGAGCTGTACCAGATCCTCGGCCGTGACCCGTCCGCTCCCCCGCTCACCCTGGACGAACTGCCGTCCCTGATCCTCGACGAGGACCGGCCCGCGCTGACCACGATGGTCACGGACTGCCTGATCGACGCCAAGCCGATCGACGGCGAGTTCCGCATCGTGCGGCCCGACGGCACCGTACGGACCGTGCACATGATGGGCGAGCCCGTGCTCGACGCCGACGGCGGCACCGCCTCGATGTGGGCCGTACTGCGGGACGTCAGCGAACTGCGCCGCAGCCAGCGGACCGTGAGCGAGACCCGTGACTCGCTGCAGCTCCACCGGCACCACGCGCAGACCGAGCGCAGGCTCGCGGTCGAGCTGCAGGAGGCCGTGCTGCCGCCGTGGCGCGGCTCCCTGCGGCTCCCGCACCAGGGGCCGGAGACACTGGACCTGGCCGCCCGCTATCTGCCCTCCTCCACGAGCGCGCTGATCGGCGGCGACTGGTACGACGCGCTCCAACTGTCCGACGGCGCAACGCTGTTGAGCGTCGGCGACCTCACCGGACACGGTGTCGCCGTCACCTCGGGCATGGCGATGCTGCTCGGCGCCCTGCGCGGCATGGCGATGGCGGGCACGGAGCCCGGTCAACTGATGTCCTGGCTCAACCAGTTACTCGACGCCACCGTCCAACCGGCCCTGGGCAGCGCGGTGTGCTGCCGCTACCGGCCCGAGACCCGCACCCTGGCGTGGGCGCAGGCAGGACACCCCGCCCCGCTGCTGTTCCGCGGCGGGACGGGGCGCGTGCTGAGCGCACCGGACGGCGTGCTGCTCGGCGCCACCTCGGGGGCGGCCTACGGACAGGCCGAGGAAACCCTCGAAGCCGGCGACGTCCTCCTGCTGCACACCGACGGACTGGTGCCGGGGCACAGTGGAGAGGCCGCCGTGCGCCAACTCCTCGACCTGGCCCCGCGGTTCGGCGAGGCACGCACCGCACAGGACTGCGTACGGATGGTCGTGGAGGAGTTCGGCGACACCGAGCGCGCGGACGACGCGTGCGTGCTCGTCGCCAGGACGACCTGAGAAGGAAGCGGCTGTACGAACTCCCTGTGCGGAAGGAGTCGCACAAACCCCTTATGCCTGTGCGCTGTTGCCGCCCTTGGCCCTCGGGCTCTTGGACTGGGTCTTCGGCAGCGCGAGTTCGATCTCCTCCCGCAGTTCGTGGATCCTCGGATAGCCGGCGTACTGGGCGGTGAGCCGGTACATCTCGCGCAGCCGGTCCCAGGTGCGGTGGGAGGAGTTCGATCCCATCGACGCCAGGGCCAACCGCGCGTACCTGTCCGCCTGTTCGGGGTCGTCGGCGATGAAGCAGGCCGAGGCCATCGACAGGAAGTCGAAGATCTTCGACCGCTGCCGTCCGTCGACCCGCAGCGCCAGGGCCTTCGACGCGAAGTACTGGGCGTGCACGGCCGCTCCGGGCTCGTGCTCGGCCAGGGTGCGGTAGGCCAGGGCCTGCATGCCGTAGAGATCCTCCTCCTTGAACGTCTGCATCCAGCTCGGGGGCGGTACGTCACCGCGGTCGGAGACGAAGAGGTCCTCCGCCTGGCCGAGGGTGCGGCGCATGGCCTGACCCTTGCCCATCGACGCCTGTGCCCAGGCCTCGATGGTGCAGAGCATCGCCTGGGTGCGCGGCAGCACCTCGTCGCCGGAACCGGTCTTGGCGAGTTTCATGAGATCGAGTGCGTCGTCGGGCCGGCCCAGGTGCACCATCTGGCGAGCCGCCCGTGAGAGCGCCTCCCCGGCGCGGGGCCGGTCGCCGCCCTCACGGGCCGCGTGGGCGGCGATGACGAAGTACTTCTGGGCCGTGGGCTCCAGGCCGACGTCGTGCGACATCCAGCCCGCGAGTACGGCGAGATTGGCGGCGACGCCCCACAGGCGCCGCTGTACATCGGCGGGGTGCCGGTAGGCGAGCATGCCGCCCACCTCGTTGAGTTGTCCCACCACGGCCTTGCGTTGCAGCCCGCCGCCGCGGGCCGCGTCCCAGGCACGGAACACCTTGACGGACTCCTCCAGTTCCTCGATCTCCTGCGACCCGATGGGGGCGGCCTCGTAGCGGTCGAACCCAGCGGGGTCGGCGTGCAGGGGATCGTCGAACCGGGGAGCGTCGGCGGAAAGAGTCGGATCGGAGTGCAGCCATGCGTACATGGCGCTGCTGAGTGCGGAGCCTGCGGCGAGCGCGGCGCCCGCGCCCACCAAGCCGCGTCGGTTGAGCATGAGGTCCATTCCCGTGAATTCGGTGAGGACCGCAGCTGTCCGTTCGGGCGCCCACGGCACACCGTCGGGATGTTCCACACTCCCGTCGTCGGGCCGTTTTCCCGTACGCCCGTGCCGGACCAGACCGAGGTCCTCGATGGTCACGACACGGCCGAGACGCTCGGTGAACAGAGCCGCCAGCACCCTCGGCACCGGATCGCGCGGGATCTCTCCCGTGTCGATCCAACGCCGTACCCGCGAGGTGTCGGTCGACAGCTGGGGGTGGCCCATGGCCGCCGCCTGCCGGTTGACCCGCCGCGCGAGCTCGCCCTTGGACCAGCCGGCCAGGCCGAACAGGTCCGAGAGACGGGAGTTGGGTTGTCCGTTCACGTCAAGCCCCCAGGTTCTCGGCTGACTTGAACATAGCCCGGCGCGGGTTGCCGGGCGACTATTCGCCAGGGTTCGCCAGGGTGCGCCAGATGGTGTGCCACTGCGCATCTGGTGTCAGGTAGGAACGCGCCACCCCGACCCGGTCACCGAGGGACATTCCCCAGGGTGATCCCGTGGGACCGGGCCGGGCAGCGCGTTTGTTTGGACAGGCACTGCAGGCACACGAAGGGATCTGTACCTCCCATGTACACAGCATCGTCCTCCGTGTCCGCCCCGCCCCGGTCGCTGCACCCCCGCCCGGGCGTCGGCGGCCCCTACCTCGACCCGGCGCGGCCGGCGGCCGCCCCCGTGCTCGGCGCGGGCAGGCCGCGGCGCGTTCCCGGGCTCGGCCCCCAACCCCTCAGCGGGAGACTCGACTTGTCCGGCCCTCAGGGCGCCCAGTTGCGTACGGCGATCGCGTCGGTGCACCGGATCTGCCCGGAGTTCGCTCCGGTGCAGGTGCTACGCCGCAACGGGCGCTCGGTGCTTCTGGTCGGAACGACCGGACGCAGCACGGCTGTTGCGAAGTGTTTACTGGACCACTCCCCCGCGTGGGCCGAGCGGATCCGGCACGAGATAGCCGCGTACCGCTCGTTCGTCCGGCACCGCCCACCGGTGCGGGTGCCGCGCCTGATCGCGGCGGACCCGGACAACTGCACGCTGGTCATCGAGCGGATGCCGGGCCGGGTGGCGGCGCTGCACCGGCACCCGGCGGAGGCCCCGCCGCGGGCGGACATCCGGGCGGCGCTCGGCTCCATCTGCCGGCTGAACGCCTGGCGGCCGCCGGCGGGCACGTTCGACGCCCCGCTGGACTACGCGGCCCGCATCTCCCGCTTCCACGAGCTGGGGCTGCTCACCGACCGGGACATGGGAGACCTGCAGAAGCTGCTGCACGGCATCGCGCACTCGGCGGGCCGGGGCGGGATGGGCCAGTTCTGTCACGGTGACGCCCTGCTGTCCAACATCCTTCTCTCACCGGCCGGTCCAGTGCTGGTGGACTGGGAGCACGCCGGCTGGTACCTGCCGGGCTACGACCTGGCCACGCTGTGGGCGGTCCTCGGGGACGCGCCGGTGGCCCGGCGGCAGATCAGTCAGATCGCGCAGTCGGCGGGACCGGCCTCGCGTGACGCGTTCCTGGTGAACCTGATGCTCGTACTCACCCGCGAGATCCGTACCTACGAGATGGCCGTGCAGCGTTCGATGCATGACTCGACCCCGGCGGCACCGGGAGTGGTGGCCCACCCGGGTGCTGCGCCGTCCGGCGAGGAACAACGGCTGCTGCTGAGGCGGCTGCACGACGACTGCCAGATGGCCCGACGGGCCGTGCGTGCGGCGGTCGGCACTCGCTGACGGGGACGAAGGTCCGGGGTGCGCCCTGCAGCGGCGCACCCCGGACCTTCGTGTGTCCGGCCGACATATGGCCGACCCCTATGTGTCCGGCCGACATATATCTGCCGGGGCCCCGCCGCACTCCCCCATTGGTGTACTCCACTGACGCCCCGCAGGCCCGGGAGTCGCCGCCACGAAACTCCTCGCATCCCCCGTTGACATGGGAAATCGTCTCCCTCTGGGCATGATTGACGGATCGTCGGCCAGCCGATACCACTGACGCACGCCCGGCCCCGCACGGTTCATGACAATCCCACCGTCCCAGGAGGCTGCATTGCGAGGATCCTCGACCGACCCCACCCGCTCTCCCGGACACAGACGCGCTCGCCGGTCCGCCGGCGCGCTCGCCACCGCCGCCCTGCTGCTGCCCCTGCTGGGCGCGGCCCCCTCGGCGAGCCCCACCGACTCCTCCGCCGCCACCCTCCAGCGGGCGTTCGCGTCGGCGTCCGCCGAATACCACGTGCCGCAGACGGTGCTGCTGGCCGTCTCCTACCTCCAGTCCCGCTGGGACACGCACGGCGGAGCGCCGAGCGTGACCGGCGGCTACGGCCCGATGCACCTCACGGACGCCCGCACCGCCCTCGCCGCGACGGAGCACCTGAGCGAGGGCGCCGAGGACCCCCGCGGCGACAGCGCCCGCACCGCCCTGCACCCCACCGCACAGGTCCCGGCGGACTCCCAACTCCCGGCCCGGCTCAGGACGTTGACGAAGGCGGCCGAGCTGACCGGCCTTCCGGCGACCGACCTCCGTACCGACGAGACCGCCAACGTGGCCGGCGGCGCCGCACTGCTGGCCGACGCCCAGAAGGGCCTCGGCGAGTCGCTGAGCGCGGACCCGGCCGACTGGTACGGCGCGATCGCGCGCTTCTCCGGCGCGGACGACACGGCGACGGCGGCCGCGTATGCCAACGATGTCTACGACGTGATCCACACCGGCGAGGCGCGCACCACGGACGCCGGGCAGCAGGTCGCGCTGGCCGCCCAGCCGAGTCTCGCGCCCGACACCGCGCAGCTGAGGGAGACCGGCCTGCGCACGGTCTCCGCCGACGGCACGGAGTGCCCGAAGAAGGTGTCCTGCGAGTGGATCCCGGCGCCGTACTCCCAGTTCGGGGACGACGACTACGGCAACCACGACCTGGGCGACCGGCCCGCGTCGCAGAGCATCAAGTACATCGTCGTCCATGACACGGAAGGCCAGTGGGCCGGTGTCCTGAACCTGGTCCAGGACCCCACCTATGTGTCCTGGAACTACACGATCCGCTCCACCGACGGTCTCATCGCCCAGCATGTGAAGGCCAAGGACGTGGCCTGGCACGCGGGCAACTGGTACATCAACGCCAAGTCGATCGGCATCGAGCACGAGGGCTTCCTCGCCGCGCCGGACGCCTGGTACACGGAGGCGATGTACCGCTCGTCGGCACGGCTGGTGACGTACCTGACCAGGAAGTACGGCATCCCGCTGGACCGGCAGCACATCCTCGGCCATGACAACGTGCCTGGGCCGACCACGTCCACGGTTCCCGGGATGCACACCGACCCGGGCCCGTACTGGGACTGGGCGCACTACTTCGACCTGCTGGGCCACCCGGTCAAGCAGACCGCGAAGAAGGGCGGCGGCCTGGTGACGATCCGTCCCGACTACGCCCGCAACCAGCCGGTGTACACGGGCTGCGTCACCGCCGGCCAGCCGTGCGCGGTGCACGGGTCGAGCGAGGTCCGGCTGTACTCCGGGCCCGGCGAGACCTACCCCCTGATCAAGGACATCGGCCTCGGGACGACCCCGACGACCGGGGTCAACGACCTCTCCTCACGGGTGTCCACCGGGCAGCAGTACGCGGTGGCCGACCGGTCCGGGGACTGGACCGCGATCTGGTACCTGGGTCAGGAGGCCTGGTTCAAGAACCCGAAGACCCACCCCACCGCGGTGAAGGCCGCGGGCCTGGTGGTGACGCCCAAGGAGGGCGTGGACAGCGTCCCGGTGTACGGCCGCGCCTACCCGGAGGCCTCGGCCTATCCGGCGGGAGTGCCCGCCCAGGCGATCTCCCCGCTGCCGTACAAGCTGCTCAAGGGCCAGAAGTACGTGGTCGGTGACAAGGTGCCCGGCGAGTACTACTACGCGGTCACCTTCACCACCGACTCGCACAAGGTCGTCGTAGGAAAGGATCTCTACTACGAGATCCAGTACGGCCACCGGGTGGAGTTCGTGCGCGCCGCCGACGTGACGGTGGAGCGGTCCAGCCGGTAGCAGCCGCCTCAGCCCTGCTGGAACAGTTCCGCCGGGAGCGGTTTCAGCAGGGCGTAGAGGTCGTCCGTGATGGGGCGGTCCCAGGCGGCGATGGTCACCAGGACGTTGTCGCTGCGGTCGAACTGGACGCAGGAGATCCGGCTCTCGGAGAGCTTGAGACGGCGCACGATCAGCAGGTTGTCGCCCTGCATCACCGGCATGTCCTCGACGCCGACGACGGTCACCTCCTCGTCGTTCTCCAGCGCGAGGAGCAGCTGCGCGACCTCGAACGGGATCTCGTCCTCGGCGACGTCACGGGCCGGGGAGCCCTCCGGCAGATTGCCGATGACCATCGCGGGGCCACGGCCGCCGAACAGGTCGTACCGCAGGAACACGCCCTGGCAGGTGCCATCGGGCGCGGGCAGCAGACCGGCACCCAGGTTGCCGGGCCAGTCGCCCGGGTCCATGGCCAGCACATCGAATTCGGGGCCGGCGGGGGTGGCGCTGCGGCGGCGGAGGAACGACATGAAGCCATGGTACGGGGTGCCGTTCGGCGATGTGCGCGAGGTCACGTGGGTTCTGGGGGCCTTGTCGGGTGCGGGTCCGTCGTGGCTTGTCGCGCAGTTCCCCGCACCCCTAGGTGAGTGCGTCCCGTGTTGGCGGGATAAGTGCCGTTTCCAGCCCTGAACGCTCCGTGCCCACCTTCCGGCAGACCGACGAGAGCAAGCGCACCACCGTCTGTTCTTCCGTGTGGAGTTCTACGGCTATTTCATGGTCCGTACTGCCTTGGGCGGCCAGGGTTGCGGCTGCGCGTTCCTGGGATGTGAGGGTGTCGGTCTCTGTGCTGTGGAGGCGGCGGGGGCGTAGGCCCGCTGCTGCCAGTTCGGCTCGGGCCGTGTCCGCGAGGCCGTCGGCGCCGCATTGGACTGCTGCGTCGAGGCCTCGGTAGAGGTAGTCGCCGGCTTCCTTGGACCTGCCCACTCGGCGGAGTTCGGCGCCCAGGGCGACGAGGGCGCAGGCCAACTCGTAGGCGGCCGGGGAGCGTTCGAGGTGGGTGACGGACTCTTCCAGGAGTTTGGCTCGGGCCGAGCCGGTGGAGACCTCGGCGGCGATGCGCAGGGCCTGGCCGATGGCGGACGAGGTGCCGAACTGGCGGGCGCGGGCGACCGCTTCGTGGGCGGTGGCGACGGCGCGCTCGGGGGTGTCGTGCCGTTCGGCGCGGGCGAGGTGGAGCTGCCAGGGGCACCACGCGGGGTTGCGGATGCCGCGCGGGTCCAAACGGCGGCCGGCGGCGGCCAGTTCGGCAGCAGCCTCCTTGGCGAGACCGCGGGCCAGGAGCAGTTCGCCGTAGACGGTCTGGGCGTCCGGAAAGACGACGGCGGCCGGGAAGGGTTCCGCGAAGGCGTGGTCCTCGGCGAGTTGTACGGCTTCGGTGACCCGGCCGCGGGCCAGCAGGACCTCGATGAGGATGCCGGTGCCGTACCAGTAGACGGGGGTCCCGGGTCCGACGCGTTCGGCGAGGCGCAGGCCCGCGCGGGCGAAGTCCTCGGCCTCGGCGAGCCGGCCGCGCCGGTAGCGGAGGTAGCCGAGGAAGGTGTACCCGAAGGACAGGTGCGCGCCGCGCCAGCCCTGTTGTTCGAAGTCGGCGATGCCGGTGGCGAAGAGTTCCTCCGCGCGGCCCGGCCGGTCGCAGTACATGAAGGTGAGGGCGACCAGCACCGGCACCTCGAAGCCTCGGTCGGCCTCCGCCCAGCCGAGACCACCACTCAATGCGCGCTCGGCATGGTGCAGGGCCACATGTGCGGGTTCACCACGGAGTACGGCGTCCCAGGTGCGGAGGCCGATGATGTACCGCTCGGTGAGGTCGCGGCCCTTGAGTCGGTCGGCGAGTTTGGTGAGGCGGCGGGAGCGCGAGGGGTGGTCGGGTTCGTCGGCGCGGAAGGCGTCCCACATGAACTGCTCGGAGAGCATGCGGAGTTTGACCCGGGCGTCGTCGGTGACGCGGATCTCGCGGGCGAGGGTGTCGGAGGCCTCGGCGAGGCGGTCGCTGTGGGCGAGGACCTGGGAGAGGCGGTAGACGATGTTCTGGCGCAGGCCGGCGTCGCTGATCGGCTCTTCGAGGGCGGCCCGAAGGTGGTTGACGGTGGTGGCCGGTTCGGTGAGCAGGGAGGCGCTGCCCAGTTCGTAGAGGACGGCGGCCCGGTCGTCGAAGGGCGGGGGTTCGCGCAGGGCGCGGGCGAGGTAGCTGCGGGCGGTGTCGGGGGCGCCCGCGCGCAGGGTCTCGCCGGCTGCCGCGCGGAGTTGCTGGACCACCCAGTTGTCGCCGTCGGGGTGGGTCTCCATGAGGTGGCGGGCGGCGGCGGAGGGACCCTGGCCCTCGTTGATGACGCACCAGGCGGCCTGGCCGTGCAGGGCCACGCGGACGCCGGCGGGGATGGCCCGGTAGACGGCGGTGGCGATGAGCGGGTGGACGAATTCGAGGGTGCCCGCGGTGGTCAACGTGCCGGTGAGGATACGGGCGCCGCGCAGGGCGTCGACGGCGTCGGCGGCCTCCTCGTGGCCGAGTCCGGCGACGGCGGCGGCGAGCATCGGATGGGGCTCGGTGCCCAGGACCGCGCAGGCCCAAGCGAACCGCACGGTCGAGGTGCCGAGGCGTTCGAGGCGGGTGGTGAGACCGCTGCCCTTGACGGCGGCGGCGAGGTCACGCAGTTGGTAGGCCCCGGCCTCGGTGGGGTTCAGCCCCCGGTCGTGGATCTTGGCGGTGAGTTCGACGGTCTCGAAGGGGTTCCCGGCGGTGACGGCCCAGCACTCGTGGCAGAACGCGTCGTCCGCGTGCTCGCCGAGCGTCTCGCGCACCAGGTCGGCTACGGCGGCGACGCTGAGCGGTTCGAGGTCCAGGGGGCGTCCGCCGGCCCGGCCGGGCAGTCCCCTGAACGACTCGGCGTGGTCGGGGAGTTCGTCCGGGCGGTACGCGACGACGACCAGCAACGGGAGTTGCTCGGCCCGGGGCGCGAACGCGGCCAGCCAGCCCAGGGATTCGGGGTCGGCCCAGTGCGCGTCGTCGAGGACGAGGACCATCGGGGCGCGCTTCACCGCGAGGTGGGTGACCACCCAGTCGAGACCGTCGCGCAGACCCTGCTGGTCGGGCGGGGAGCCTTCGGTGGGCGCGCACAGGCCGAGGGCGGGGCCGACGATGTCGTACCAACTCCCCAGCGAGGAGCGGAGATCGGCGTCGGCCGAGCCGGCGAACTGCGGTTGCAGGAGCTGTCGGGCGACGTGGAAGGCCACGCGCTGTTCCTGGTCGCCGCCTCGCGCGGAGAGCACGGTGCAGCCCTGGGCGGCGGCGCGACGGCGTACTTCGGTGAGGAGGGTGGTCTTGCCGATGCCGGCCCGGCCCGCGAAGGCGAGCAGCGCACCGCGTGGCCGGTCACCCGGTTCGCCGCCGTCCGTGCGCAGACCTGTCAGTTCGCCCAACGCCTCGTCCACGGCGGCGAGTTCACTCTCCCGTTCGAAGAGTGTCCTTCTGCTGCGCGCACTCCGCTGCCCCATGCCATACCCCCTGCCACGGTGGTGCGCCCGCGCGGGGAGCGAACGCGTACCGTGAGCTACAGGGACCTCAGCGTACGCTTCCCGAGGGTCGCACGACCCGGTAGTCGACGAAGGCGTACCGGCAGGTCCTCCTGTGCTATCAGTGACGGCGGAGGCACGGTCCCCGCTTGATCGAGTCCCGCCCGAGACGGACGATGGGATCATTGATCTCCCCCTCAGGCTCGGAGGCGAACGTCGATGGACGATCTACGTCAACTGCTGCGCGAACTTGAGGTCTTCGCGGGCGAACTGCCCACCTTCGATCCCTTGGCCGCGCCGGACACCCCGTCCGAGTTGTTCACCGAGTGGCTCCTGGGGGCACTGGAGGCCGGCGTGCGCGAGCCGCACGCGATGACCGTCTCGACAGCCGGCGCCGACGGCAACCCGACGGCAAGGACCCTGATCCTCAAGGGCATTGGCCCCGACGGCTGGCGCTTCGCGTCGGACGGCGGCAGCGTCAAGGCCCGCGATCTCGCCCAACGCCCTTTCGCCGCCCTGACGTTCTACTGGTCACCGCTCGCCCGCCAGATCCGTGTGCGCGGTCCCGTCGTGGCGGCGGACGAGGCGGCCGGCGCGGCGGACTTCCTGGCCCGCAGCACCGGCGCCCGCGCGGAGGCGCTGGTCGGCCGTCAGTCGCAGCCGCTGGCGGACCTCGCGGAACGGGACGCGGCGGTCAAGGAGTCCCTGGAACGCCTTGAGGACGAGCCGGACCTCGTGGCACCTGGCTGGACGTTGCACACCGTGCGCCCGGAGTCGGTCGAGTTCTGGCAGGGCGACAAGGAGCGTCGGCATACGCGGCTCGTGTATGTCCGTGAGGGTGGGGGCGCGGGCCAGGGTTCAGGGTGGCGCAAGCAGTTGTTGTGGCCGTGATCGGTGCCTTGTCTGTCGGGTGTGGGACTTCGGGCGGCTGAGGCTGAACGGCCTTATGGCTACGGCGACTTGGCCGCGCGGGAAGGCACCCCTTCGGCCAGCTGAACGGCGTGGCGGTCACGGCCGGCGACCATCCGCCCGGCTCCGCCAAATCGACGTCGCCCCGGCACGTCACCGTGGAGACAAGGGACTTGCTCACTCGTCCAACGCCGTCGGCGGCACCACCGCCACCGGACTCGCCGCGTGCAGCAGCACCGCCTGGGTGACCGAGCCGAGCAACCGGGCCGGGGACAGCAGGCGGCGGCGATGGCGGCCCACGACGACGAGGTCGGCGTCCTTGGAGGCGGCGACGAGGTGGCCGGCCGCGTCGCCCGGGGCGACGTACGGCTCGGTGGGGACGTCCGGGTGGTGTTCGCGGTGCGGGGCGAGGAGGGCCTCGGTGAGGGTGCGGGTCTCGTTCTCGATGGCGTCCTGGTCGATGACCGACGGGAGGAGTTCGCCGGGGGACGCCCAGGCCTGCGGCGGCCAGGGGTAGGCGGCGACGACCTGGAGGCGGGCTCCGCGCAGGGCTGCCTCGGCGAAGGCGAAGGCGAGGGTGGTCTCGTCGGGGCTGTCCACGTGCAGTCCGACGACCACGCGGGGTCCGGGTTCGGCCGGAATCGCGTCGTGGACCTCGCGGCCGGGCCGGGGCACCACGACCACGGGGCAGCCGGCGTCGCGGGCGGCGGCCATGCCGTTCGAGCCGAGCAGCAGGCTGGCGAAGCCACCGCGGCCACGCGAACCGAGCACCAACAGCTGTGCGGTGGAACCGAGTTCGGGCAGTACCGCGGCCGGCGCGCCCTGCAACCGGAGGTACTCCATGACCGGCCGGTCGGCACGCCCTTCGACGTACGTACGGACCTGGTCGAGCACCTCGTCCTCGTCCGGGTCCGGCGGCCCGGCGACCAGGACGCCGGGCGGTGTCCAGGCGGCGGCGTACTGCCACACATGGACGACCCGCAAGGGCGCCCCGTGTCCACGGGCCGCGTCGAGGGCCCAGTCCAGGGCGCGCAGGCTGTCGTCCGAACCGTCTACCGCCGCGATGACCGGCAGGGTGCTCATGGGTTCCTCTCCTCCGGAGTGACGGGACCTTCCCCCCCTCCGGGGCCAGCCTGTCTCAGGCACTGGCTTCGGAAGGGTTCTGAAGGTCGCGTGTCCGGAAAATCAGGTCCGACACCCCTCCACGTACTCACTGCGTGCCGATCACGCGTCGACGGTGACGGCGATGGCGACGAGTCGGCGTTCGCGGCCCAGGACTCGGTCGAGGAGGTGCACCAGGCGGTACATGAGAAAGCGTCGCCTCATCATCTTCTGGACGCGGACGGTCTCCGCGGGATCCAGGAGCAGGGCGGTCGCCCGCACGGCGGGTGCGTCGGCGGGAACCGTGCCCTTCATGTCGCAGGGGGCGATGGTCACTTGGGGGTTGTTGCGGATCCGCTTGACCTTCCCGGCCTCCGGCGGTGTCAGGACGTAGAGGGTGCCGTCCTGCACGAGGCCGCCGACGGGGGTGGGGACGGCCTGGCCGTTGCGGCGGAAGGTGGTGAGGCTGACGTGGCTGCCCTCGCCGATGCGGTCGAGAGCCTGGTCGAAGTCGCCGCGCGGGGTGGTCATGCGGGTCTCCAGGGCTAGCGGGTGTGACGGGGGCGGCTAGCGGGTCTTCCGGCCGGCGAGCGCACGGGCCGTGCGGGCGGCCTGCTGCTCGACGGAGGACCGGGTGTTCCAGGGGCCGGGCAGCATGTCCTGTTGCTGGAAAAGGGCCAGACCGTGGGCCGCCGCGGCGACCTGGACGAGCAGTTCGAACGCCTCGTCCGGGTCGGGGGCGACGCGGCTGGTGACGGGCATCAGGTCGTCGTGCAGGGCACCGCCCGCCGCGGCCAGTTCGGGGTGCCGGCTCTTGTCGAGGCCGGCCAGGAAGGTGATGTCGAAGAGGGCGCGCTCCTCGGCTGCGAACCGCACATAGGCGGTCGCGAAGGCCGCCAACTGCTCGACCGGGTCCGAGTGCGCGGCCAGCGCGGTGCGGTAGCGGCGGCGCTGCTCCTCGTAGCCCTTCAGAGCCAGCGAGGCCAGCAGTGCCTCCCGGTCACTGAAGTGCTTGTAGGGGGCCGACACGCTCACCCCGGCCCTCCGGCACGCCTCGGCGAGGGTGAACCCGTGCGGGCCTCGCTCACCGACCAGGGCGAGGGCCGCCTCCTCCAGCGCGTTGCGCAGATCTCCGTGGTGGGCAGGCAGGCAGGCAGGCCACGGTGCCCCTCGCGACCGCCTGGTCCCCGTACGACTTCTGGAGGAACCCATGACCGGATCGAACCCCGCGCACTGGACAGCCCGGGACATCCCCGACCAGCACGGCCGCACCGCCGTGATCACAGGTGCCAACACCGGCATCGGATTCGAGACGGCCAAGGCCCTCGCCCTGCACGGAGCGGAAATGGTCCTGGCGGTACGGGACACCGACAAGGGCAAGCACGCGGCGGCGGAGATCGCTCTCGTCGCGCCGTCGGCACGGGTGCACGTCCAGCGGCTCGACCTGAGTTCGCTCGCCTCGGTCCGCGACGCGGCCGGGGAGCTGAGGGACACCTACGCCCGGATCGACCTGCTGATCAACAACGCGGGCGTGATGTACACCCCGTACCGGACGACCTCGGACGGCTACGAGCTCCAGTTCGGAACCAATCACCTCGGTCACTTCGCCCTGACCGGGCTGCTGTTGGACCTGCTGCCGCTCTCGCCCGCCTCCCGCGTCGTCACGGTCGGCAGCGCGGGCCATCGCATGGGCGGCCCCATCGATCTCGACGACCTCGACCGGCACAGACGTCCCTACGACCGGACGGCCGCGTACGGGCACTCCAAGCTGGCCAACCTGCTGTTCACCTACGAACTCGACCGCAGACTGCCCGCCGGTGGGCCGCTGGCCGTCGCCGCGCATCCCGGCGGTGCCGACACCGCCGGTTCCCGGAGCGCGATGTCGCACTCCTCCGCCCTCACCCGCACGGCCTTCGCGGCGATCCGACCGCTGCTCCTGCAGTCCCCGAGAGGGGGGCACTGCCCGTGCTGCGCGCCGCGACCGCCCCGGACGTACGGGGCGGTGAGTACTACGGCCCGCGCGGATTCCAGCAGAGCAGGGGGTACCCCAAGGTGGTCCGCTCCAGCCCGCAGTCGTACGACACATCGCTGCAACGCCGCCTGTGGGCACTCTCCCAGGACATGACCGGCATCGAGTTCCCAGCGGGCACGCAGCCCGGCCGCCACCCTCACGAGTGAAGGCCGGGCTGAGGATGCCAGTGCGCACGTCCCCCGAGACTTCGTCGGGGAACCGTCACCATCAGGTGAGGTCGAACTCCCCTTCCCGCGCCCCCGACACGAACGCGCCCCATTCCGCGGGCGTGAAGATCAAGGAAGGGCTTTCCGGGCGGCCGCTGTTGCGCATCGCGATGAATCCCTCGACAAAGGCGATCTGGACATCCCCCTGGCCACGGCTGCTCGAGTGCCAATCGGCGTCACTGAGGTCCAGCTCCGGCTTGTCCCAGCCCGCAAGCGGGTGCTGCTGGATGGTGCTCTCGGCCACGTCCGTGCTCCTCCCGATTCGTCGTCCGCGGCCAGCCTAGCGATCGGTTTCTGATGCCAACAGGCCACGTGAGGGGGACCTTTCAGGAGGCGGGGGGTTCACTGCCCACGAGCCACATCGCGAAGAACTGTGATCCGCCGCCGTAAGCGTGCCCGAGAACCCGTCGAGCGCCCTCCACCTGGTGTTCTCCGGCCTGGCCCCGCACCTGAAGGGCGGCCTCCGCGAAGCGGATCATGCCCGAGGCGCCGATCGGATTGGTGGAGAGCACCCCCCCTGACATGTTCACGGGAAGGTCGCCGTCCAGTTCGGTCACGCCCGATTCGGTGAGTTTCCAGCCCTCCCCCTCCTCGGCGAATCCGAGGTTCTCCAGCCACATGGGCTCGTACCAGGAGAACGGCACGTACATCTCCACGGCGTCGATGTCCCGGCGCGGGTCGGCGATCCCGGCCTGCCGGTACACGTCGGCGGCGCAGTCCTTGCCGGCCTGTGGCGACACACAGTCCTTTCCGGCGAACAGTGTGGGTTCGCTCCGCATTGCGCCCCCATGCATCCAGGCCGCCGGACGTGGTGCGCGAGCCGCTCCCGCCCGGTCGGTGAGCACCATCGCGCAGGCACCGTCCGAGGACGGGCAGGTCTCCGAGTACCGGATCGGGTCCCACAGCATCGGCGAGGCCTGCACCTTCTCCAGCGTGATGTCGTGCTCGTGGAGATGCGCGTAGGGGTTCTTCAGCGCGTTGCGCCGGTCCTTGTACGCCACCAGCGAGCCGACCGTGTCGGGCGCCCCGGTGCGCCGCATATAGGCGCGTACATGGGGTGCGAAGAACCCGCCCGCACCTGCCAACAACGGCTGTGTGAAGGGAATCGGCAGGGACAGCCCCCACATGGCGTTCGACTCGGACTGCTTCTCGAAGGCGAGGGTGAGGACAGTGCCGTGCACGCGCGCCGCGACGAGATTCGCGGCGACCAGCGCGGTGGACCCACCCACCGACCCCGCGGTGTGCACCCGCAGCATGGGCTTCCCTACGGCACCCAGCGCATCGGCGAGATACAGCTCGGGCATCATGACGCCCTCGAAGAAGTCGGGCGCCTTCCCGATGACCACGGCGTCGATGTCGGCCCACGTCAACTCGGCGTCATTCAGAGCCCGTTGGGCCGCCTCCCGCACCAGGCCCGCGATCGACACGTCCCGCCGGGCGGCGACATGCTTGGTCTGGCCGATCCCTACGACGGCCACGGGTTCCTTGCTCATCGCGGATCCCCTTCGAGTACGGCGACCAGGTTCTGTTGCAGACAGGGGCCGGAGGTGGCGTGCGCGAGGGCCCGGTCGGACTCGCCCCGGTGAATGCGGGCGGCGGCCTCGCCGATACGGATGAGCCCCGCGGCCATGACGGGGTTGGCGGCGAGGGCACCCCCGGACGGGTTGACGCGCACGTCGCCACCGAGGCGCAGCGCCTTGCGCAGGACAACCTCCTGCGCGGTGAACGGCGCGTGCAACTCGGCGGTGTCGACGGGCCGTTCGAACACCCCCGCCTTCTCGGCGGCGAGCCGCGTCGACGGCGAGTCGGTCAACTCCCGTACGCCCAGCCCGTGCGCCTCGATGCGGTGGTCGATCCCCCTGATCCAGGCGGGCCGTTCGCACAGCTCGCGGGCCCGGTCTCCGGCCGCGAGGATCACGGCGACGGCGCCGTCACCGACCGGCGGACAGTCACCGGTGCGCAGCGGTCGTACGACATAGTCGCCCTGGGGCACCGAACCCCGCACCTGCGCATGGGAGTTGGCGCTCGCGTCGGTCCGGCTGCGGGCGGCGACGGCGGCGAGCGCGGGCTCGTCGGTGTCGCCCGCGTCGATGAGGGCCTGGGCCTGGAGAGCGGCCAGGGCGACGGAGTCCGGCCACAACGGGGCGACGTAGTACGGGTCGAGCTGTCGGGTCAGGACGTCGCGCACCGAGCCCGGGGACGACTTGCCGTACGAGTAGACGAGCGCGGTGTCCGCGTCGCCGGTGAGCAGCTTGGTCCACGCCTCGTAGAGCGCCCACGCGCCGTCCATCTCGACGTGCGACTCGGAGATCGGCGGCCAGGCGCCGACGCCGTCGAGGGCGAGGGTGAAGGAGAAGGCGCGGCCGGCGAGGTAGTCGCTGGAGCCGGAGCAGGTGAAGTCGATGTCGGCGGTCTTCAGTCCGGTCTGTTCGAGAACGCCGTGCAGGACCGGCATCAGCATCTCCACCTCGGAGAGCTCGTCGGTGGTGCGCCGGTGGTCGGTCTGCGCGAAGGCGACGACGGCGATCTCCCGCATCGCAGCAGCTCCTTGCATCACAGCAGCTCCTTGTAGACGTCGTAGTCCGCGTCGGGCTCACCGGTCGGCCGGTAGTGGTCCGGATAACGGCCGCCCTCGCTCCACACCGCCTCGACCCGCAGCCCCATGCGCACCTGGTCGTACGGGAGCCCGCCGATGCGTCCGTGCAACGCGAGGTCGGCGCCGTCCAGGGCGATGTGCGCGTAGACGTACGGCACCTCGATGTCGAGGTTCCTCGCCTTGATGTTGACGATGCAGAACGTGGTCACTGTGCCGCGCGGCCCCACTTCGACATGTTCCGATGTGGCCACACCACATGTGGGACACGCACCCCTCGGAGGGACGTACACCTTGCGACAGGAGGGGCAGCGTTCGCCGACGGTCCGCTGCTCGGAGAGCCCGCGGATGTAGTCGGTCTGGGCACGGCCGGGCGAGTAGACGTAGTCGAGGCGAGCCGGGGCCACGATGCCGGTGACCATGTCCTCGAACTCACCGCTGTGGGCGGCGGGTTGGCGTCCCTCGTCGCCATCGTCTCCGCCTTCGTACGGCTCGAAGCAGGCGATGTCGGTGATGGCGCCCGTGCGTTCCTCGGCCCAGCGGACGCGGACGCGCATGCCGGTGCGGACGGCATCGGGGCCGGGCGCGTCCAGGGCATGCAGGAGGGCGGTGTCGGCACCGTCGAGCCGGACCAGAACCCAGGCGAAGGGCGTGCCGAGGGGCTGACCGCGCCGGGGTTCGTGGTTCCAGGCCCAGGTGGTGACCGTACCGGTCGCGCCGACCTCGACAAGATCGCGGATCTCCTCGGCGGTGACGGGGTCGTACTCCACGGGAGGGACTAGGGTCCGCCCGTCACCGGTCTTCACCCCGAGGACGACACGCTCACGCAGCCCGGTGAGGAACGCACTCTGGACCGGGCCGAGGGAGCGGGTGAAGGGAAACTCCAGGACGAGGGGGGCTTTAAGTACTTCGGGCACAGCATCTCCTCACTGAACAAACGAGGTTGCGGGGTTCTCCCTAGGGGCGCGGGGAACTGCGCGACCAGCCACAACGAACCCGCAGACAAAAACGGACCGACCAGCAGCGCACCTACACCCGCTTGTAAACAGGCGCCCGCTTCTCCGCAAAGGCACGGGCCCCCTCCTTCGCATCGGCGGTGTCGAACACCGGCCACCCCCGCTTGAGTTCGGCCGCAAGCCCCTCCGCCTCGGTCAGCTCCGCCGTCTCATACACCGACGCCTTGACCGCCTCAACTGCCAACGGCCCACACTCATTGACGAGTTCGGCAATCTCCAACGCCTTGGCAAGCGCCGCACCCTCCGGCACGACATGCCCGACGAGACCAACGCTCGCCGCCTCCCGCGCGCTGTACGGCCGCCCGGTCAGCAACATCTCCAGCGCATGCGTACGCGGAATCTGCCGCTGGAGCCGGACAGTTGACCCCCCGATCGGAAAGAGCCCGCGCTTGACCTCGAAGAGCCCAAAGGTCGCCGACTCCCCCGCGACCCGGATATCCGTGCCCTGAAGAATCTCCGTACCGCCGGCCACGCAGTACCCCTCAACCGCGGCGATCACCGGCTTGCGGGGCCGGTGATGCCGCAGCATCGCCTTCCAGTGCAGATCCGGGTCAGCCGTGAGCCGATCCCGGTACTGCTGCCCCTCCATGCCTTTGCCGGCCAGGGCCTTGAGATCCATCCCTGCGCAGAACGCACCACCCGCCCCGGTCAGCACGATCGACCGGATCGCGTCGTCCGCGTCGGCCTCGACCCAGCCGTCGTACAGCCCGACCAGCATCGGCAGGGAGAGCGCGTTCTTGGCCTCGGGCCTGTTGAGCGTGAGCACCAGTGTGGCGCCCTCGCGCCGCACGGTCAGGTGTTCCGTACCGCTCATGGTCGTCCTCCCGTCGCCGTACCGCCTCCGGAACGAGAACAGGTTGCAGGAGGTGCCCTGCCAGTACAAGGGGTTTCTGACACTCAGTCAGATTTCTTCTGCGCGGACCCTTCACAGTTGCCGCGCCCTTTGCTCTGATGACCGGCGAACCGATGTCAGGAGGAGTGGTGGAGTACAACATTGCCGACCTGTTCGAGTCGGTCGTCGACGTGGTCCCGGACCGCGAGGCGCTCGTGTACATCGACCACCCGGGTACGGGCGCGGAAAGCCGCCTGACCTACGCGGAGTTGGACGCTGCCGCGAACCGGATCGCCCATCACCTGATCGACACCGGGATACGCCCGGGTGAGCATCTCGGGCTTCATCTCTACAACGGCGTCGAGTACCTGCAGACGGTGCTGGGCTGCCTCAAGGCGCGGGTCGTCCCGGTCAACGTCAACTACCGCTACGTCGAAGAGGAGTTGGTGTACCTCTACCGGGACGCCGACCTCGTGGCGCTGGTCTTCGACACGGAGTTCACCGAGCGGGTGGCGGCAGCACTGCCGCGTGCGGAGCAACTCCGGCACCTGGTACGGGTGGGAGCACTCCAGGCGGACGGGCCGGACGTGCCCGCCGTGGCCTTCACGGACGCCAAGGCCACCGGGTCTCCCGAACGCGGGTTCCCGGCACGGTCGGCGGACGACCAGTTCATCATCTACACCGGCGGCACGACCGGGATGCCCAAGGGTGTGATGTGGCGCCAGGAGGACCTGTTCTTCTCGGGGCTCGGCGGGGGCGCGCCGACCGGCGAACCGGTCAAGAAACCCGAGGAGTTGGCCGAGCGGGTCGCGGCCGGCGGGGCGGGGATCACCTTCTTCCCCACTCCCCCGCTGATGCACGGCACCTCCACGCTCACCGCGTTCATCGGCTTCAACTTCGGCCAACGCATCGTGATCCACCGCAAGTTCGTGCCGGAGGAGGTGCTGCGGACCGTGGAGAAGGAGAAGGTCTCCAGCATGTCCCTGGTCGGCGACGCGATGCTGCGTCCGCTGATCGACGCCCTCAACGGGCCGATGAAGGGCACCGACTGCTCGTCGATGTTCAGCGTGTCGTCATCCGGCGCGATCATGTCGGAGACGGTGCGCAGGCAGTTCCAGGAGCTGCTCCCGAACACGATGCTGCTGAACAACTACGGTTCGTCCGAGTCCGGCTTCAACGGCACCGCGACGGCCGACTCCGGGGCCGGGAAGTCGTTCCGCATCCGCGTCAACTCCCGTACTCAGGTGGTCGATCCGGCTACGTACGAACCGGTCGCCGTCGGTGAGATCGGCCGGGTCGCCCAGTGCGGTCACGTACCGCTCGGCTACTACAACGACCCGAGGAAAACCGCCGAGACCTTCTTCGAGAAGGACGGCCAGCGATGGGTCCTGCTCGGTGACATGGCGACCGTGGACGCGGAGGGCGTCGTCACGGTCCTCGGGCGCGGGTCGCAGTGCATCAACACCGGTGGGGAGAAGGTGTATCCGGAGGAGGTCGAGCAGGCGCTCAAGTCACACCCGGACGTCTACGACGCGCTGGTGGCCGGAGTACCGGACGTTCGGTGGGGCAACCACGTGGCCGCCGTCGTACAACTGCGGGCGGGTGCGGAGCGGCTGTCGCTGGACGAGATCCAGACGCACTGCCGGACGCATCTCGCCGGGTACAAGATCCCGCGCCAGTTGGTGATCGCGGACTCCATCCAACGGTCGCCGAGCGGCAAGGCGGACTACCGGTGGGCGCGGGAGGTGGCAGTCTCCGCAGATCAGTGAGTCAACAGTGGGTCAATGAGCAGGCCGGATTGAACTGACGGTAGCGTGCGGCCGTACCGATGGTGACGAATCTGGTGGCCCGGGCCAGGTCCGCCGTGCCGTCACCGGGCTCAGCACGGAAGGACGTTCGGGTGCCGCTCTTCACTCGCTCTCACCCACTGCCGGATCAGAAGGCCTCTGGGGAGACCGACCCGACAGCGGCGCCGGAGACCGCCGCACCGCCCGAACCACAGAACCCACCCGAGCCACGCGACTCAGCGGACGCGACCGAGGCAAGGGAATCCGCCAGCGCGAGCAAGCCGCCGGAAGCGGCCGACACAGCCCATGCGACCGACGCGGCTGGCTCCGCCGGCGAGGATGAATCGTCCGAGGCCACCGAGCCGACCAAGGTCCCCGGGTTTGCTGAATCCGCCGCACCCGCAAGCTCCGACGAGCCCGCTGAACCCGCTGAACCCGCTGAACCCGCTGAACCCGCTGAACCCGCGCAGTCTGCCGAGCACACACGATCCACCGAGGACGCGGAGCCTGCCGAGCCCGGAGAGCCCACTGAACCCACACGTTCCGCCAAGCCTGCCGAATCCGCCCAGCGCGCCGAGGCCGTAGAGCCCAGCAAGGTCGCGGAGTCCGCCGAGCAGGCCGATTCCGCCGTGCCTACCGGGTCCGACAAGTCCGCAGAGCCCGCTGAGACCGCGACGCCCAGCAACTCCTCAAGTTCCGGCGACGCCGCGGAATCCGCAGCCCTCACAGAGTCTGCCGAACTCGGCGAGACCGCAAAGACCGGCGCCCCCACAGACTCCGCAGCACCCGGCGAGACTGCAGACTCCGGCGCACCCACCGATACCGCTGACCCCGCTACCACCGCGAAGTCAGCCGCACCCGCCGAGACCACTGAGCCCGCGGGGTCGGCCGACTCGACCGACCCCGCCGAGCAATCCCCCCGACTCCCCCTCCGCGCAGGCTGGTTCGGCTGGCGCCGCCGCTTCCCCCGTACCTCACGCGCCGTAGGTGTAGGCACAAGCGTGCTGGCCGGAGCCCTGCTGCTCGTCGCGCTGGTCGTGCCCGACCGGCTCGATCGGATGACGTTTCAGTCGTTTCTCCGGCTGCCCGTAGAGCTGATCGTCCTCGCGGTCGTGCTGCTCGCGCTGCCGTCGCGGGCCCGGCGGGTCACCGCCGTCGTGCTGGGTGCGTTCGTCGGGTTGTCCACCGTGCTGAAGTGCCTCGACATGGGGTTCTACGAGACCCTGGCGCGGCCGTTCGACCTGGTCTTCGACTGGGTGCTGTTGAGCGACGCGGCGGACTGGATGAAGGACTCGTTCGGTCGCTCGGGCGAGGTGCTCTCGATCGTCGGTGTGATCGTGCTGCTGATCGCCGTGCTCGCGGGCAGCGCGCTCGCGATGGTGCGGCTGGCGGACGTGATGGCCAGGCACCGCCCCACGGCCGTACGCACCACGCTTGTCCTCGGTGTCGCGTGGATCATGTGCTTCACCCTGAGCGTGCAGGTCGGCGGAGTCACCCTCGCCACCAAGGGCTACAGCCAGTTCCTCAGCAACCGGGTGAAGTACGTGCGCGAAGGCCTGGGCGACGCCGACGTCTTCAAGAAGCAGCTCACCGTCGACGCCTTCGCGAAGACCCCGCCCAACCAACTGCTGACCGGACTGCGCGGCAAGGACGTGCTGTTCACCTTCATCGAGAGCTACGGCCGGGTCGCGCTCGACGACCCCACGATGGCACCGGAGATGGACAAGACGCTCACGGCGGGCGACGCCCGGCTGAAGGCGGCCGGCTTCTCGTCGCGCAGTGCGTGGCTCAGGTCGCCCGTGACGGGCGCCGGCAGCTGGCTCGCCCACTCGACGTTCCTGTCCGGTCTGTGGATCAAGAACCAGCAGCGGTACCGGACCGTGACGACCAGCACCCGCGCGACCCTCACCAGCTACTTCCAGAAGACGGGCGCCTGGCGCACGGTCGGCATCGTCCCCGGCGTGCGCAAGTCCTGGCCGGAGGGCAAGTACTTCGGCCTCGACAACATCTACGACTCCACCCATCTCGGCTACAACGGCCCGTACTTCAGCTGGACGCCGGTGCCGGACCAGTTCAGCCTGGAGTCGTTCGAGAAGCTGGAGTACGGCAAGAAGAACCGCGACCCGATCATGGCGGAGATCATCCTGGCGTCCAGCCACAACCCCTGGTCGCCCATCGCCCACACGATCCCCTGGAACCAGCTCGGCGATGGCACGATCTTCAACCAGATCAAGAAGGAGGGCACGAACCCGACGGAGGTCTGGAAGAGCGCGAAGCGCGTACGGACCGAGTACCGCAAGGCCATCCAGTACTCCGTGGACAGCCTGACCCAGTGGGTCCAGCGCTACGGCAACAAGAACACCGTGCTCGTCTTCCTCGGCGACCACCAGCCCGTCCCGACGGTCACCGGTGGCACCACCGACCGGGACGTGCCGATCACCATCGTCGCCCACGACCCGAAGGTGCTGGACAAGATCTCCAGCTGGGGCTGGACGGACGGCCTCAAGCCGGCCGACAGCGCACCGGTGCTGGGCATGGACAAGTTCCGGGACCGCTTCATGACGGCGTACGCGAAGTGACCTGCTCCCCCACGAGGAACGCCTCCACGACGACGAGGAACTCCTCCGGCCGGTTCTCGTCCACGAGATGCGCGGCGTCCACGGCCATCAGCCGCACGTCGGCGCCCTCGATCATCGCCCAGTCGAACGGCGACTCCCCCGCCGGGCGCGCCCCGGGCGGGCAGACACGCGACGGCGAGGGTGATGCCGTTCGCCTTGACGGCACGGATCCCGGTGTCCGTGCCGGGAACGTATCCGGTGGGCGGCCGAGTCATTCGGCTGCGCTGCCGAAGGGGGAGATCCCCCGCTCCCCCCTCCCGTCGAGAAACGCGGTGACCCGGTGCACGAACCACTCCGGGTCGTCGAGCCACGGGTAGTGCCCGGCACCCGGCTGGACCGCCAACTCCGCGTCGCGGAAGGCGTCGGCGGCGCGGCGGGCGAGGTCGGGCCGGGGGCCGCCGTCCAGTTCACCCGCGAGGACCAGGACGGGTGCGGGCAGGTCCGCGAGGGCGACCCGGGTGGCGGTCGGGTCGAAGGCGCCCTCGGAGAAGTACAGGTCGGCGGCCTCGTCGTTGCACTGCTCGTCGGCGAGCGCGGAGTGTTCCTCGGCTGCGGCATCCCAACTGCCGTAGAAGAAGGGCTCGAAGACCGGGTCGAAGTCCCCCGTGCCCGCGAGCCACGCCTCGAACGCCGGGTACGCGGCCCCGAACCACGGCTCGCCCTTCCGTAGCCGCGCTGCGGTGAGCCGGTCCTCGGGCGTGGCCGGCATGTCCAGTGCCCACGGGGTGGCCGTGACGAGGAGCAGCCTTGCGACTCGCTCGGGATACCGGGCCGCGTAGAGCATCGCGAGGCTGCCGCCCGCCGAGTGGGCGAGCAGGTCCATGTGGTCCAACCCCATGTGTGCGCGCAACACTTCCACGTCGTCGACGAGCCGGTCACAGCGGTACGACGTCCGGTCCGCCGGCACCGCGGAGTCGCCGGTGCCCCGCAGATCGAGCAGGATCAGCCGCCGATGTGCGGCCAGTCCACCCAGGTGGCCGAGGTATGCGGAGGCCCGCATAGGGCCTCCGGGCAGGACGACCAGCGGGTCGCCCTCGCCGTGGACGTGGTAGGCGAGTTCGGTGCCGTCGGTGGCGGTGAAGGTCGGCATGCGGTTGATCCTCACCGCCAACCGGGCCTCGCCGCAAGGCAGTTCCTCAGGTCCTCGTTTCCTCGGAGGGCGATGGGACGGTGGGCCGGCGCCGCGTCGACGATCTGCTCGGCGGAGGCGTTCGCGAGATCGGACGCCGGATGGAAGATCAGGTCCGAGGCCGCTGGACGCGTCACGTTCGCCGTGAAGAGCCGGAGGTGGTACTCGGCGTCCGTGTCCGCGGCGAGGATCCTGCGGACGACTTCGACTAGTTCGTCGCGGGTGACGTCGGGCACGCGCGGATACGCCGGGCGTGCGGCCTCCAGGGCGAACTCCTCCCGCGTCCGCGACCCGGCGCAGCCCAGGAAGGAGGCCGCCGGGCAGTCGTGCCCCGTCGCCTCGGCGAAGGCAGCCACCGCCTCTTCGGCGGCCACGCGATCGGCGCCGCAGAGGAGGGTCTCGACCCGGTCGATCTCGCGGCCGAGTTGCTCAACTCGCGCCAGGGGCACGGACGGTGGCAGGAGTTCCGGACGTAGATCCACGCGGACATTCTGCGGGGCGACGCGTCGAGAAAGTGGGGGCAGACCTCTTGCCTCGGTGGGTGGCGGGCTGGATTACTGATCCCACACACATCGACCGAATGATCGGTCGCCCGAAATAACACGTTTGATGGAAGGGTGCACTGATGGCGGACGCGGCCGAGTTCCTCGACTCGGGGGAACTGCTCGACCAACACGGCCTCAGGACAATGCAGTTGGAGCGGCTACGGGCGTCCCTCCGGCACGCCTACGCGAACGTGCCCTTCTACCGTCGGTCCTTCGACTCGGCCGGGATCCACCCGGACGACTGCCGCGCGCTCTCCGACCTCGCCCTCTTCCCGTTCACCACCAAGCTGGACCTGCGCGACAACTACCCGTACGGCATGTTCGCCGTCCCCGAGGACCGCATCCGCCGCATCCACGCGTCGAGCGGCACCACCGGACGCCCCACAGTGGTCGGCTACACGGAGAACGATGTTTCCATGTGGGCGGACGTGGTGGCCCGTTCCATCCGCGCCGCGGGCGGACGGCCCGGCGACAAGGTCCATGTGGCCTACGGCTATGGGCTGTTCACCGGTGGTCTGGGCGCCCACTATGGTGCCGAACGACTGGGCTGTACGGTCATCCCCGCGTCCGGCGGTATGACGGCCCGCCAGGTGCAGATCATCCAGGACTTCAAGCCCGAGATCATCATGGTCACCCCGTCCTACATGCTCACCCTCCTCGACGAGTTCGAGCGGCAGGGGATCGATCCACGCGGAACCTCTCTGCGGGTCGGCATCTTCGGTGCGGAGCCCTGGACCGAGCAGATGCGGCGGGAGATCGAGGAGCGGTTCGCCATCGACGCGGTCGACATCTACGGGCTGTCCGAGGTGATCGGTCCGGGTGTCGCGCAGGAGTGCGTGGAGACGAAGGACGGACTGCACATCTGGGAGGACCACTTCTTCCCGGAGGTCGTCGATCCGATCACCGGTGAAGTCCTGCCCCAGGGCCAGAAGGGCGAGTTGGTGTTCACCTCGCTCACCAAGGAGGCCATGCCGGTGATCCGTTACCGCACCCGGGACCTGACCCGCCTGCTCCCCGGCACCGCCCGACCGGCCTTCCGGCGCATGGAGAAGGTCACCGGCCGCAGTGACGACATGGTGATCCTGCGCGGGGTGAATCTCTTCCCCACCCAGATCGAGGAGATCGTCCTGCGCACCCCGGGCGTCGCGCCCCACTTCCAGCTCCGTCTCACCCGCGAGGGCCGCCTCGACGCCCTCACCGTGCGGGCCGAGGCCCGCCCCGGCGCCGGCCCCGAAACCCGGGACGCGGCGGCCCGCGCCATCACCACGGCCGTGAAGGACGGCATCGGCGTCTCCGTCGCGGTCGAGATCGTGGAACCGGAGTCACTGGAGCGCAGTGTGGGCAAGATCCGGCGGATCGTGGACCTGCGGACGCCCTGACGCAGCCCTCACCTCGGCCGTCACACACATCGACATTCTTCGAATCGTAGGTGTCGACCTATACTCCGGACCCATGGCGGAGACTGCGACCTCACCCGATCCCGACCTGGTCGGCGCGTTGCGGGCGCTGTCGAACCCGATGCGGTTCCAGCTCTTGCAGTGGCTGCGCGAGCCCGAGCGCCACTTCTCCCTGGAGGGCGCCATAGCCGACCCGGTCGAGGTGGGTGTGTGCGTGACCCACATACAGGCCCGGGCCGGGCTGGCCCAGTCGACGGTGTCGGCCTACATGGCGGAGCTCCAGCGGGCCGGCCTGGTGCGGGCGACGCGGGTCGGCAAGTGGACCCACTACCGGCGCGACGAGCAGCGCATCGCCCACCTGGTCGCCGAACTGGGACGCACCCTCTAGCCGACCACTCAACCCCGGTCGCCCACTGTGCACTTGTCGTCCGCCGTACACTTCCTCTCATATCGAGATTCTGCGATATTTCGATGCGTATCCATCGGCGTCGTTCGCGCGTCACACATGAGGGGTTGTTCCATGAGCGGTATCGAGGGCCTGGAGCTGGACACGTTCGGGATCTACACGTTCGACTTCGAGTACCAGCCGGCCGCGCTGATGCGCGAGTCGGTCCGGGGCCTTGAGGAGCAGGGGTGGCGGGCGTTGTGGATTCCCGAGCTTCTCGGTCGGGACGCGTTCACGCACGCCGGCTATCTGCTCTCCTGCACGGAGCGGATGCACATCGTCAACGGCATCGCCCGCATCACGTCGCGCGAGGCCCGGTGGACGTACGGCGCCGGCCTGCTCCTCGCCGACGCCTATCCGGACCGGCATGTGCTCGGCCTGGGACTCGGTGGGACACCGCGGCCTGGCACCAAGCCGCTGGCGGCCATGACCGAGTACCTCGACGCCATGGACGCCCTGGCCGAGGAGACGCCCAACCCCACGCCCCAAGCCCCGATGCGCCGCATCCTGGCCGCGTACGGGCCCAGGATGCTGGAGCTGGCACGCGACCGCACCGGCAGCGCGAAGACCTATCACGTCAACGTCCAACACACCGCTCAGGCAAGGGAGATCCTCGGTCCGGACGCCTTCCTGGCCGTGGAACACGCGGTGTTGTTCGAGTCGGACCCGGGCACGGCACGCGCGATCGCACGCGACCATCTGCACGGCTATCTCAACACCCCTTACAACATCGCGAAGTTCCGCCGCCTGGGCTACTCCGAGGAGGAGATCACCGGGGGCGGCAGCGACCGGCTCGTCGACGACTTCGTGTTCTGGGGCGACCTGGACACCATCGTGGGGAAGCTCCACGGCCATGTGAAGGCAGGCGCCGACCACGTCGCCGTACAGGTGATCGGGATCGAGCCGGGCCGGTCGGCGATGCCGTACTGGCGCGCGCTCGGGGAGGCGTTGCTGCCGGTGCGGTGAGGCGCGCCACGGGACACTTCTCCCGGCTCAGCCCAGCCCCAGCGGTTCCGCCAGGTTTCCG
This sequence comes from Streptomyces sp. NBC_01261, assembly GCF_036226385.1. Lineage (NCBI taxonomy): Bacteria > Bacillati > Actinomycetota > Actinomycetes > Kitasatosporales > Streptomycetaceae > Streptomyces > Streptomyces sp. NBC_01261. Next base: position 10,214,047 of record NZ_CP108463.1, on the reverse strand, counting down.
CCCAGCACCCGTTCTCGCACCTCGCCCGGACGCGTGACCCGTTCCACCGTCGTGCGCGCGACGACCGGGTCTCAGTAGGGAGCGTCCGAGCCGAAGAAGGTGCGGGTGGGGAGTTCGTGGACGGCGAGGCGGACGGCGAGGACGATGTTCGCGGTGGAGAGGTCGAGGTGGAGGTTCGGGATGGCGCGGGCCAGTTCGATCGCCAACATCCAGTGGGCCCCGGCCAGTTGGCTGATGATCAGCGGCACCTTCGGGTAGCGGGCGGCCAGTTGGGCGAGTGTGCGCAGGTCCTCGGCGGTGGTGGGCGCGGAGCCGTGGACGACGACCGGGAGTCCGGCATGGTCGTTGGCCGCCCGGAGCACCGGCTCGACGAGGGCCGCCCGGTTCGGGGGCGGGGTGAGTTCCCCGATGCCGTACAGCCCGCGGCCGGTCACGTCGCGCTCCACCCGGGCCGCGATCTCGGCGCCGGGGTGGCCGAGGGGGACGGAGCCGAAGCCGAGGAAGCGGTCGGGGTGTGCGGCGAGGGCCTCGTCCAACTCCCTTAGCGCCAGGGCGAATCCGTCGTCACCGGAATCACCGGCCAACGCCTGCTCCAGGGCGCCCATTTCCTCGTGGAGGGAGTCCAGGTCGGTGGCCCGTTCCGGGTGCGCGCGGGTGGGGAACAGGACCGTGCGGTGCTCACCCGCGTCGTCGAGTGACAACAGGTGGGCGCCCAGTGGGTCGTGGACATGGCTGTGGGCGTCGAGGATCATGTGTGTCTCCCTGAGCGGGCCGACCGCCCGGCGGAATGCCGGGGGCGGGAGCCAGTGTTGATCCCTGACATCGTTGGAAGGTCAAGTCGGAGAGGGGTACGCGCCGGTGCTGATCGGGGAGCCGGCCGAGCGGACGGGAACCAACGAGCGACTGCTGCGCCACTACGAGCGGGCGGGGCTGCTACGACCCGATCGGCTGCCCAACGGCTATAGGTAGTACGCCGATTCGGACACCGCCGCCGTGCTCCGTATCCGCGCACTCCTCGCGGCCGGGCTGCCCACCCGGGTCATCCGGCACGTACTTCCCTGCACCACGGACGAGGTCGACGTGCAGCCCTGCCCGGGTGTACTCGACGCCCTGCGTGCCCAGTTGAGCGACCTCGACCGCCGGGCCGCCGAACTCGCCGCGGCACGTGAGGTGTTGCGGGACACGATCGCGAACGCGGAATCGCGTATGGGCCCAACTCCCGCTTGACTACTCGACGGCACTCAGTCTGCGAGCCGCTCCCGCAACTCCCGCTTGAGGATCTTCCCACTGGCGTTGCGCGGCAGCTCGTCCACGAACACGACCCGCTTCGGCGCCTTGAAGTGAGGGAGCTTCTCCCGGGCGTGGTCGATGAGTTGGGCCTCGGTGACCTCGCCGCGCGACACTACGACCGCGGTGACGGCCTCGATCCAGCGGTCGTCGGGGAGGCCGATCACGGCGACCTCGGCGACGCCCTCGTGGGTGTAGAGCACGTCCTCGACCTGACGTGAAGCGACCAGTACGCCACCGGAGTTGATGACGTCCTTCACCCGGTCGACGACGGTGAAGAAGCCGTGCGCGTCCCGCACCGCCAGGTCGCCGGAGTGGAACCAGCCGTCACGGAAGGCGGCGGCGGTCTCCTCGGGCTTGTCCCAGTAGCCCTCGCACAACTGCGGTGAGCGGTAGACGACTTCACCGGACGTGCCGTCGGGAACGTCCTTGCCGTCCTCGTCGACCACGCGTGCGTCCACGAACAGGACGGGACGCCCACAGGAATCCAGTCGGCCCTTGTGCTCGTCGGGGCCCAGGACGGTGGCCAGCGGGCCGATCTCGCTCTGCCCGAAGCAATTGTAGAAGGCCAGCTTGGGGAGCCGCTCGCGCAACCGCTCCAGGACGGGCACCGGCATGATCGACGCGCCGTAGTACGCCTTGCGGAGGCCGCTCAGGTCGCGGGTCGCGAAGTCGGGGCGGTTCGCCAGGCCGATCCACACGGTGGGCGGGGCGAACAGGCTGTCCACGCGCCCGGCTTCGATGAGGTCGAAGAGCCGGTCGCCGTCGGGCGCGTCGAGGATGATGTTGGTCGCCCCGACCGCCAGGTACGGCAGCAGGAACACGTGCAGCTGCGCCGAGTGGTACAGCGGCAGCGAGTGCACCGGCCGGTCCCCCGCGCTCAGGTCCAGGGCGGTGATCGCGCTCAAGTACTCGTGCACCAGGGCCCGGTGGGTCATCATCGCGCCCTTGGGCAGCGCGGTCGTACCCGAGGTGTAGAGCAGCTGCACCAGGTCGTCGGTACGCGGCTCGGGCCCGTCGTACGGCGCCGCCGACGCGAGCCGGTCGAGCAGCGAGCCGTCCGCGTCCCGCAAGGGCAACGTGCTTACGCCGTCGGGGAGTTGACCGGCGAGATCCAGGTCGGTGAGCACCAGCGTGCTGCCGGACTGGCCGACGATGTACGCGAGGTCGTCGCCGGTGAGGTTCTGGTTGACCGGCACGTGCACGAGGCCCGCGCGGGCGCAGGCGAGGAAGCCGATCAGGTAGGCGTCGGAGTTGTGGCCGTAGGAACCGACCCGGTCGCCCGGTGCGAGGCCCTGGTCGAGCAGCACGGTCGCCGCGCGGGAGACGGCGTCGTCGAGTTCCTCGTACGTCCAGGAGCGCTCGCCGTAGTCCACCGCCACGCGTGCGGGAGTGCGCCGGGCACTGCGTCGCAGTACCCCGTCAACCGTGCTGCCGTGTCCGGGCGTCATGACACATGATCCTCGGGCCGCCACCCGGGCAGGTCAAGCGGGCTGGTCGGGCGGGCCCGCCCCACATGGGCCGAGACCACATGGCTCGGGACCACATGGCTCGGGACCACATGAGTCGGAGCCACATGGGTCCGGACCCCGCCCTGACCCCTCCAAGTGCCTAGGGCACTCACACAGGTCGCGTCCGCCCCTCCCAGTACGGGTCCCGCAGCCGCCGCTTGTACAGCTTGCCGTTGGGGTCGCGGGGCATCTCGGTGATGAAGTCGATGCTCTTGGGCCGTTTGTAGCCGGCGAGTTGCTCGGCGCAGTGGTCGAGGAGGGCGGTGGCGAGGGCCGGTCCTGGCTCGTGGCCGGGGGACGGTTCGACGACGGCCTTGACCTCCTCGCCCCACTCGTCGTGCGGGATGCCGAAGGCGGCGGCGTCGGCGACGGCGGGGTGGGCGAGGAGCGCGGACTCGATCTCGGCCGGGTAGATGTTCACGCCGCCCGAGATGATCATGTCGATCTTGCGGTCGCGGAGGAAGAGATAGCCGTCCTCGTCGAGAATGCCGAGGTCACCGACGGTGAAGAAGTCGCCGATGCGGTTCTTCTTCGTCTTGGCCTCGTCCTTGTGATAGGCGAAGCCGCCGGTGCTCATCTTCATGTACACGGTGCCGAGTTCACCGGGCGGGAGCCGGTTGCCGTCGTCGTCGAAGACCGCGAGTTCGCTGATGGGCCAGGCCTTGCCGACCGTGCCGGGCTTCTTCAGCCAGTCCTCGGCGGTCGCGAAGGCGCCACCGCCCTCGCTGGCCGCGTAGTACTCCTCCACGCTGTGGCCCCACCAGTCGATCATCGCCCGCTTCACATGGTCGGGGCAGGGCGCGGCCCCATGGATGGCGTGCCGCATGGACGAGACGTCGTAGCGCGCCCGTACGTCCTCGGGGAGGGCGAGGAGGCGGTGGAACTGGGTGGGGACCATATGGGTGTGGGTGCATTTCTCGCGGTCGATGAGGCGGAGCATCTCCTCCGGGGTCCACTTGTCCATCAGGACCAGGCGGTGCCCTATGTGCAGGCTGGCGCCCGCGAACTGGAGGACGGCCGTGTGGTAGAGCGGCGAGCAGACCAGGTGGACGTTGTCGTCGAACGGCTTGATGCCGAAGATGCCGAGGAACCCGCCGAGGTACGCCGACTCGGGCGGCTTGCCGGACAGCGGTCGGCGGATGCCGCGGGGGCGGCCGGTGGTGCCGGAGGTGTAGTTCATGACCCAGCCGAGCGTGCGGTCCGTGGGCGCCGACTCCGGTTGTCCGTCGAGGAGTTCGGTGTACGGCCGGAAGCTCTCGACCGTGCCGACCGCGTAGCGGTGGGTGGCGGGCAGGCCGGCCTCGTCGGCGGCCTGCCGGGCCGGCTCGGCGAACCGCTCGTGCGCGATGAGCACCTTGGCGCCGGAGTCGGCGACGATCCACGCGATCTCGGGTGCGACGAAGTGGTGGTTGACGGGGACGAGGTAGAACCCGGCCTGGCTGGCGGCCAGATGAGCCGTGAAGAACTCGACACCGTTGGGCAGCACGACCGCGAAGGCGTCGCCGCGTTCGAGCCCGGCGGCGCGCAGACCGTGCACGAGTTGATTGGTGGCGGCGTGCAGTCGTCCGGCCGTCCACACCTCGCCGTCGGGCGCGACGAGGACCTCCCGGTCGGGATCCTGAGCCGCCTGGGCCCAGAAACCGGCGGGGGGTGTGCTCACGCCCTGTGTGGCCGCGCTCTGTGTCGTAGCCGCCCGTGTGCTCACGCCCGGTGTCGTCGACGCCTGTGCGGCCGCGCTCTGTGTGGTCACCTCACGTGTGGTCTCGCCCCGTGTGGCCGCCCCACCAGTGGTGGCACCCGGTGTGCCAACGCCCTCCGTGCTCACGCCCTGTGTGGTAGGCGCCTGTGTGACCGCGCCCTGTGTCGTCTCCCTCTGTGTGGCCGCACCCTCGGGTGCCGCACCCCGTGTCGTCGCTCCCTCTGTGCCTGCTCCCTCTGTGCTCACGACTGGCCGCTCCTTCCGGCGATGCGGTTGATGCGGTCGACGGCGTGCTCGAAGCCGCGGGTGAGGTCGTCGAAGACGGCCTGGACACTGCGTTCGCTGTTCATGCGGCCGACGATCTGGCCGACGGGGGTGCCTAGCAGGGGGTCGATCTCGTACTTCTGGATGCGTGAGACGGCGTCGGCGACCAGCAGTCCCTGAAGGGGCATGGGGAGGGTGCCCGGACCGTCCGTGTCGTCCCAGGCGTCGGTCCACTCGGTGCGCAACTGGCGGGCCGGTTTCCCGGTCAGGGCACGGGAGCGGACGGTGTCGCCGGACCCGGCGGCGAGCAGTTTGCGGGTCAGGGCGGGCGAGTGCATATCCGCCTCTGTGGTGGTCAACCACATGGAGCCCAGCCACACACCCTGGGCACCGAGACTGAGCGCGGCGGCCACCTGCTGTCCACTGCCGATGCCGCCCGCGGCGAGCACCGGCAGCGGGTCGACGGCCTCGACGACCTCGGGCGTGAGCACCATGGAGGCGATCTCGCCGGTGTGTCCGCCCGCCTCGTAGCCCTGGGCCACGACGATGTCGATGCCGCCCTCCGCGTGCTTGCGGGCGTGCCGGGCGCTGCCCGCGAGCGCGGCGACGAGCACGTCGTGGTCGTGGGCGCGGGCGACGACGTCGGCGGGCGGGGAACCGAGGGCGTTGGCGAGCAGCTTGATCGGATAGTCGAAGGCGACGTCGAGCTGGTTGCGGGCGACCTGTTCCATCCACCCGGTGATGCGCCAGCCGGACACCTCGCCCTCGGCGAGTTCGGGGACGCCGTACTTGGCCAGGGTCTCGGTGACGAACTGCCGGTGCCCTTCCGGAATCATCGCCTCGACCTCGGCCTCGGTGACGCCCTCGACCTTCTTCGCCGGCATGACCACGTCGAGGCCATACGGCATCCCGTCGACGTGCGCCTCCAGCCAGTCGAGATCGTGCTTGAGGTCGTCGGGGGCGGTGTAGCGGACCGCGCCGAGCACGCCGAATCCGCCGGCCCGGCTGATGGCCGCGGCGACGGCGGGGAACGGCGTGAAGCCGAAAATGGCGTGCTCGACTCCCAGTTTCTTGCTCAACTCCGTCTGCATGGGCGCAGAATGCCGCAGTCCTCCGGACGACGGAAGGCCTTTTCTGATGCTCCGTCAGATTTTCCTGGAGCCGCGGGCCTACCGAACCCGCCGAGCCGTGAGCACCGGCTGGTGGAAGCCGCTGTCCCGCGGGTCGTGCCAACTGACCTCCGCGAAGCCCGCGTCGGCCACCGCGTCGCTCAACTCACGCCGTGTCAAAGCCCAGTACGCGGTACGCCGTACCCGCACCTCCCAGCCGTCGCCCTCGCTCGGGACGAGCTGGAAGTGCTCCAGGTCGTAGCGCGCGCCGTCCTCGTGCCAGTGCCACAACTGGAAGGTGACCACCCGGCCTTGGGCGCTCGTCGACACCTGCGGGGGCGCGGACGGGGGACGGGCGGCGCGGATCTCGTCGTAGTCCCGGATGCTCAGCACGAGGAGCCCGTCGTCGCGCAGGACCCGGCGCATGCCGACCAGGGCCGTGCGCACGTCGTCGGCGGTGAGCAGATGCGGCAGCGAGTTGTCGGCGCAGACGACGACGTCGAAGGCGCCCGCCCGGAACGGCAGCGCCCGCATGTCCGCCACGGCCACCGGAAGGCGGACGCCCCGGGCCGCGGCCTCTACGGCGGCCCGCGCGACAGCGGCCGGGCTCAGATCGCTCCCGACCACCTGGTGTCCGACGCCCGCCAGCCCGATCGCCTGTGTGCCTATCCCACATGAACAGTCCAGCACCTGGTGTGGCCCCGCGCCCAACCGATTCCGAACGACGCCGTCCAGCGCCGCCGCCTGGCGGGCCATGCTCGCGTCCCAGTCCGGGAAGATCCGGTGGTAGTCGGCGGCGAGCGCGTCGTAGAACTCCCGGACGGAGGACGTCACCCTCCCGCCTCCAGCACCGCCATCGCCGCGTTGTGCCCCGGCACCCCGCTCACGCCGCCGCCCCGCACCGCGCCCGCCCCGCACAACAGGACGTTCGCGTGCCGGGTCTCGACGCCCCAACGGCCGGTGTCGTCCTGGGCGTAGGGCCAGGTCAGTTCGCGGTGGAAGATGTTGCCGCCGGGGAGTCTGAGGTCGCGTTCGAGGTCGAGCGGGGTCTTCGCCTCGATGCAGGGGCGGCCGTCCGCGTCGGTGGCCAGACAGTCCGCGAGGGGTTCGGCGAGGTGGTGGTCCAACTGGGCCAGCGTCGCCTTCAACAGCTCGTCGCGTACGGCGTCGTTGTCCCGTTCGAACAGCCGCGCCGGGGTGTGCAGGCCGAAGAGAGTGAGGGTCTGGTAGCCGTCCTCGACGAGGTCCCGCCCGAGGATGCTCGGGTCGGTGAGCGAGTGGCAGTAGATCTCCGAGGGCGGCGCGGCGGGCAGCGAACCCGATGCGGCCTGGGCGTGTGCGGCGGCCAGTTGGTCGTAGCCCTCGGCGATGTGGAAGGTGCCGGCGAAGGCTTCGCGCGGGTCGACCGAGGTGTCGCGGAGCCGGGGCAGTCGCTTCAGCAGCATGTTCACCTTGAGCTGGGCGCCCTCGGCGGGGACGGGCGGCTCGTCGCCTGTGAGGGCGGCCAGTTGCTGCGGCGAGGCGCCGACGAGGACGTGCCGGGCGGCTACGGTTCCCTCCCCCTCGGCCGTGCGGTAGGTGATCTCGGCGGCGCGTCCGTCCGTGTCGATCCGTACGGCCTCGTGCCCGGTGGCGAGGACGGCGCCGGCGGTGCGCGCGGCGGTGGCCAGGGCGTCGGTGAGGGCGCCCATGCCGCCGACGGGGACGTCCCAGGCGCCGGTTCCGCCGCCGATCACGTGGTAGAGAAAGCAGCGGTTCTGGGCGAGCGTGGGGTCGTGGGCGTCGGCGAAGGTGCCGATGAGGGCGTCGGTGAGGACGACGCCCCGGACCAGGTCGTCGGCGAAGTTCTCCTCGATCGCGACACCGATCGGCTCCTCGAAGAGCATCCGCCAGGCGTCCTCGTCGTCGACGCGGCGGCGCAGTTCGTCGCGGGTGGGGAGCGGTTCGGTGAGCGTGGGGAAGACCCGCTGGGCGAGGCGGCCGGTCATGCCGTAGAGCCGCTGCCAGGCCGCGTACTCGCGGTCGCCGCCGGTCAGTCGGGCGAAGGCGTCCCGGGTGCGGCGCTCGCCGCCGCCGACGAGGAGGCCGGTGGGGCGTCCGTCGCGTTCGACGGGGGTGTAGGACGAGATGGTGCGGCCTCGGATGCGGAAGTCGAGGCCGAGGTCCCGCACGATCTTCTTGGGCAACAGGCTGACCAGGTACGAGTACCGCGACAACCGCGCGTCGACCCCGGCGAACGGGCGCGTCGACACGGCGGCGCCGCCGGTGCCGTCGAGGCGTTCCAGGACGAGCACGGAGCGCCCGGCCCGGGCCAGGTAGGCGGCGGCGACCAGGCCGTTGTGTCCACCGCCGACGATGACGGCGTCGTACGTCCGGTGTCCGGGTCCCTCGTGTGCAGGCATGGTTCTTCGTAACACGAGGTGATCTAGGTCGGCCAGGGGTGGGCGGGTTGCGCTCGGTGGCCGTGGGCGTATGTGGACCGGGTCGGGGCAGGCGTGGGCGGCCGCATCCGTGGGGGGCTTGGGCTTGCGGGTGCCCGCGCCCAGCGCCGGAGGGGCGGGCGCTCATGGGCGCTGACAGGCGGATGCGAACCGGGCCTGAGGCAGGCGCAGCCGTCCCGTCAGCGGGCGGAAGGGGGCGCGCGGTCCTCCACGAGCACGGCCGGGGGGAGGCGAGCGGTACCGGGCCCCTGCGCGCGGACCCGGACAGAACCGAAGACAAACACGGACGCCCCATCCGCAAGCAGACGGCGGCGCAGCCGTCGCGAACACAACCGGAGGGAGTCGCGCCATAACTGACACCTGCGCACGGACCCGGACAGGACCGAAAACAGACGCGGGCGTCCCATCCGCAGGCAGACGGCGGCGCAGCCGTCCGCGAGCACGGCCGGAGGGAGGCGAGCGGTACCGGGCCCCTGCGCACGGACCCGGACAGAACCGAAGACAAACACGGACGCCCCATCCGCAAGCAGACGGCGGCGCAGCCGTCGCGAACACAACCGGAGGGAGTCGCGCCATAACTGACACCTGCGCACGGACCCGGACAGGACCGAAAACAGACGCGGGCGTCCCATCCGCAGGCGGACGGCGGCGCAGCCGTCGCGAACACAACCGGAGAAAGTGGAGCCGTAACTGACACCTGCGCACGGACCCGGACAGGGTCAGAGGCAGACGCGGCCGTTTCGGTCGGCAGCCGGGGTTGTCCGCGTCTGCGGCCGGAGTTGGTGGCGCGGCTCTCAGTGCCCGCCGGCCGCCCGACCCTGCCTGAGTACCGCCACCCGGCGGTACAGCTCGACCGCCTCGGCGTTGCGGCCGAGTTGTTCCAGGCAGTGGGCCTCGTCGTTGCGGCTGGCGAGGGTGTCGGGGTGGTCCGGGCCCAGGACGCGTTCGCGGGCGGCGGCCACCCGGCGGTACTCGGTGAGGGCGTCGGCCCAGCGGCCCAGCCAGCCGAGGCCTACGGCGACCTCGCGGCGGCTGACCAGGGTGTCGGTGTGGTCGGCGCCGAGGACGCGCTCGCGGATGGCGCACACGTCGCGGGACTCGGCGAGTGCCTCCTCCCAACGGCCGAGGCGCCCGAGGTTGACGCCGAGGCCGTGGCGGGCGCGGAGGGTCTCGGGGTGGGCGGGGCCGTGGACGCGGGTACGGTCGTCGATCAGGTCGCGGTAGAGCTTGAGGGCGTCGGCGCTGCGGCCGAGCCGCCCGAGGCTGATGCCGATCTCGTAGCGGGCGGCGAGCGTGTCGGCGTGGTCGGGGCCGAGTGCTTGCGCGCGGGCCTCGGCCACCTCGCCGTAGGTGTGCAGGGCCTCGGGCCAACGCCCCAACTGGCCCAGTGCGTAAGCCACTTCATATCGCGTGACCAGGGTGTCGGGATGACCGGGACCCAGCACGCGGGCGCGGGCGGCGGCGACCTCGCAGGCCATGCGGTACGAGTCCTCCAGGCGGCCGAGCCGGCTGAGGTTGAAGGCGAGGTTGTGACGGCAGCGCAGGGTGTCCGGGTGGTCGGGGCCCATCGTGCGTTCCCGGGCGGCGAGCACGGACGTGTACACCTGGTGTGCGTCGAAGTGACGGCCCAACTGCCCCAGCACGTAAGCCATTTCCTGCCGGGCGGCGAGCGTGTCGGCATGGTCGGCGCCCAACGCCCGTTCCCTGGCGCCGGCGACGTGCGTGTACTCGTGCAGGGCGTCGGCGGCGCGGCCGGTACGGCTGAGGGTGAAGCCGAGTTCGTACTGGCTGGCGAGGGTGTCGGGATGGTCCGGGCCCAGCAGGTGCCGTCGTTCGGCGGCGACCGCGCGGTGTACCTCGCCGGCCTCCGCCCAGCGGCCCAACCTCCCCAGGCTCAGGCCCGCGTTGTGGCGTCCGGCAAGGGAGTTGAGGGTCTCCAGGGACGGCGCGGACGACGACTCCGGTGCGGATTCCTCCGCGTGGCCGCTGGTCGGGCGGGCGATCCATTCACCGGTGAGTCCGGCTCCGGCGTCCGGCGGGGTGGTGCGCAGTCCGGCGCCGGTGGCCTTGTGCCCGGTGGTCATCCCGCGCGTCCAGGACGGCAGACGCGCCTCACGGGAGACCGGCTCGGACACGGGCTCGGACACCGGCTCGGAAACGGCTTCGGACGGGCGCAGTTGGGGCTGCGGGGTCACAACGGTCGGCACGTACAGGGGTGTCGTACGGCCCATGGTGATCCGGCGGCCCAACTCGCGGGCGTCATGGGGACGTTGCTCCGGGAGCTTGGCGAGCAGGTCGAGGATGACCTTCTCCAGGTACTCGGGCACTTCGGCACGCTCGGCGCGCGGCGGCCGGGGCGCGGTGTCGCGGTGGCCGATGAGGATCGCCCAAGCGTCGCCAAGGTCGAACGGCGGTGCCCCGGTGGTGAGTTCGTACAGCACGCAGCCGAAGGAGTAGAGGTCGCTGCGCTGGTCGACCTCCGTGCCGCTGATCTGTTCCGGCGACATGTAGTGCGGGGTGCCCATCGCGATGCCGGTGCCGGTCAGCCGCGAGGTGAAGCCGATGTCGGCGCCGAGCCGCGCGATGCCGAAGTCACAGATCTTCACCGTTCCGTCGGTCAGCCGCATGATGTTCGCGGGCTTCAAGTCCCGGTGCACGATGCCCTGTTGGTGGGTGTAGGCGAGGGCGGAGGCGACCTGCTCCGCGATGTCGACGACATCACCGACGGGCAACGGCCGCTGCTCGTTGTCCTCCAGGAGCTGGCAGAGGTTCCGGCCGTCGAGCAGTTCCATCACCAGATAGAGGACCCCGTCCGCCTCACCGAAGTCATGGACGACGGTCACCCCGCGGTGCTGCAACGCGGCGGCCACCCGGGCCTCCCGCCGGAACCGCTCGCGCAGGACCCGGGTGAACGACTGGTCGTGGTGCGGGTTCAGCGGCTTGAGGCACTTCACGGCGACCTGCCGCCCCAGCGACTCGTCCCGCGCCCGCCACACCTCGCCCATGCCACCGCGCCCGATCAGATCGAGCAGGCGGTAGCGACCCTGGATCAGTCTGCTGTCCCCCATCTCCCGCGTTCGCCCCCGTCGGTGTTCGTCCCGCCCTCCCCTGGCTCGTCCAGTATGGCGAGCGATCGTCCGACTTTGTACGGGGGCGTGCCCGAGCCGACCCGAGCCGTGACACGGCACACAGGATGCGCGTGGGCGGTTGGTGCCGGAGCACATGTGCGGGTACGCAGTGCAACAGGGTGCCTGTGGTGGGCAGTTGCCGGGGGACGGTGGCGGGCACGGGGACCGGTCCGCCGTAGAGCTGATGGGCGTACGACGGCCGGCAGGCTTGCGGCAAGTGCGTCACGCGCCGTCGGAGCACCTCGCGCGCCGGGAAGAGGAGGGGACAGCGGGGCAGAGCGTCGCACCACCTGCGGATCCACTGGGACCGAAGGCACTTTCCAGGCGAAGAAGCCCATCGGACCCTATCTCCGTGTCCACATTCAGGAAGGGCGGCGGGGTCTGCGAATGTAAAGCCTTTCGATCCCCGTCGAAGTGATTGACGCTTCCGGACGTCTCGGCAAATGGTTTCTCCTCAGATGGACTCGAAATCGTGGGGAGAATCTTGTGACCGAGTGGATATTGGCATTCGACGCGGACTGCCGATTCTGTGAGGAAGTGGTGGATCGGGTTCGCGTGTCCGTCGACGGCACGTTGACCACCGCGGGACTCACGGAACCCCGTATTCGCGACCTGCGCGTGCGTGCCCTGGGGGAAGGGGCCGAATGGGCCCCGACCCTGTTGTCGGTCGACGGCGACCAGGTGCGGGCCTGGACCGGGACCGCGCTGTCCCTCCGCCTGGCGCGGCTGCTGGGGCCCTCGGACTCACTGCGAGTGGTACGTGCGCTCCGCGACCTCGACGTGCTGCGGCCTCCGAGCCGTCGCGGAATCCTCAAGGCCGTCCCGGGGCTGGCTCTGGGAACGTTCCTCGTCACCGGCGGCCTGGCGGCCTCACCCGCGCAGGCGGTGACCCGCGCCAAAGGCAGTAAGGCGTCGCGATGGGTGAAGGCCAACCTCGACCGACTGCCCTCCGGCTACTCCGAGTTCGCCTCCTACCCCGCGGACTATCGGCGTGCCATTTACGGCGCGCTGCCCGCCTCGGCTCGGAGTGATCTGTGGGTGGCGCACTTCGCGGCCTACCGGAAGACACACCCCGGTCTGTCGGCCGAGCAGTCCGCCGTGCTGGACGACGCGACGCGGTCGGCACCGCAGATCATCGCGGGGCGCCGGCAAGAAGCAGCCGCCGAAGGGCTGGAGACGGCGACTGTGGCGGCGTTCGGCGAGACCGAGGCGCGGGCGATTCTCAGGACGCTGGGCCCCGCCGACACACAAGGTGCCGACACACAGGGTGTGGCGCCTCGGAGCGATCAGAGCACCCAGGTTCTCGACTGCAATTCCCAGTGCGCGGGGAGCGGCAGTTGCGACACCGTGTGCTACGCCTCACCGTTCTACTGCAACTGGACCAATCACGGCTGCGGTCCACTGTGGCTGGGACCGTGCAGCGGGTTCTGCATATAAGGCCACCCCTGCTCGGCGCTCGCGCCTTCCTGTGGCGGTGCACGACCCGGGCTACCGCCGCACCCTGGGCATCCCCAGCCCGATCCACGAGATGATCTCCCGCTGGATCTCGTTGTTGCCGCCACCGAAGGTGAAGATGACGGCGGAGCGGTAGCCCCGCTCCAACTCGCCGTGCAGGACGACGCCCGCCGAGCCCTCCTTCAGGGCGCCCGCCGCGGCGACGATCTCCATCAGCCAGGCGTACGCGTCGCGTCGCGCCTCCGAGCCGTAGACCTTGACGGCGGAGGCGTCCTGGGGGGTGAGGGTGCCTTCCTCGACGGCGTTCACCATCTGCCAGTTGAGGAGTTTCATCGCGTCGAGCCTGGCGTAGGTACGGGCGAGGAGGCGGCGGACCCAGGGGAGGTCGACGACGCGGCGGCCGTCGGCGAGTTTGGTCTCCATGGCCCAGTGCTGGACGTCGTGCAGGGCGCGGATCGCCATGGTGCCGTGGGCGGCGAGGGTGACGCGTTCGTGGTTGAGCTGGTTGGTGATCAGGCGCCAGCCCTGGTTCTCCTTGCCGACGCGACGGGTGACGGGGACGCGGATGTTCTCGTAGTAGCTCGCCGTGGTGTCGTGCGAGGCGAGGGTGTTGATCACCGTGCAGGAGTAGCCGGGGTCGGCGGTCGGCACCAGGAGCATGGTGATGCCCTTGTGCGGCGGGGCGTCGGGGTCGGTGCGGACGGCGAGCCAGACCCAGTCGGCGGTGTCGCCGTTGGTCGTCCAGATCTTCTGGCCGTCGACGACGTACTCGTCGCCGTCCCGTACGGCGCGGGTCTTGAGCGCTGCCAGGTCGGTGCCGGCCTCGGGCTCGCTGTAGCCGATCGCGAAGTCGATCTCGCCGGCGAGGATCTTCGGGAGGAAGTACGCCTTCTGTTCGTCGGTGCCGAACCGCATGATCGTCGGTCCGACGGTGTTCAGCGCCATCAGCGGCAGCGGTACGCCCGCCTGCGCGGCCTCGTCGAAGAAGATGAACTGCTCCATCGGCGACAGCCCGCGCCCGCCGTACTCCTCGGGCCAGCCGACGCCGAGCCAGCCGTCCGTGCCGAGCCGGCGGATGGTCTCGCGGTAGAAGCGCTTCTGGGCGGCCGGGTCGTCGTAGCGCGAGTAGGCATGGTCGGGCACCAACTCGGCGAAGTAGGCGCGCAGTTCGGTGCGCAGCCGCTGCTGCTCGGGCGTGTATTCGAGATGCACGGCGCCTCCAGGCTCCCCAAGGCCGGTCCTGACGGCGCACACCGTAGAACGTGTTCCAGAAATAGGGAATGGCGAGGCGGCAATGCCCCTGAAGGAAGCGGCGATGATCCTGAAGAGGCCGTAGGCGCGCGGCAGTTCAGCGTGGCCAGAGACGTCAGTTGCGGGTCGCCGCGGACGTCAGTCGAGGGTCGCCGCGGACGTCAGGTCAGCGTGGCCATGAACTCCGTGCACGCCCGCGCGCAGTCCCGGCACGCCTCCGCGTCCGCCTCGGCGCCCGGTTGCGCGTCGAAGACCTGCGCGCACTCCAGGCAGACGAGCAGGCACCACTTGGCCTGGAGGCGCAGGGCGGGCTCGTCCTGGAGGTTCTGCTCGGCCAGCATCCGGCAGGTCGCGTCGCACACCTCCGCGCACAGCAGTGCCTTGCGTCGTACGAGTGCCTCGTGGTCGCCGGCGTCCGGATCGGAGCGGCTGACGCGCAGCACACAGGCCCGCGCACACTTGGTGCAGGCCTGTGCGCAGGCGAAGCGGTCCTCCAGGAAACGGACGAGTTCCTGTTGCGTGGTCATCGCTGTCACACAGTCCGGGTTGCCGCTGCCGTCCGGCACAAACCCGGCGGAGCAGGCATCCGGAGCAGGCATCCGGAGCGGGCATCCGGGGTGCGCGCTCCCCCGCCGGTCAGTACGGTGCTGTCCAGGTGTTCGACCTTGGACACGAGGAACCGCGCACGTCACCGAGGGGTTGAGGCGGCATGGCCGGCAAGAAGGCGGCAAAGCTGCCGCGCGAGAAGTACGAGACCGAACTGCTGCGTCTGCAGACGGAGTTGGTGAAGCTCCAGGAGTGGGTGCGGGCCGAGGGCACCCGGCTGGTCGTGATCTTCGAGGGACGGGACGCGGCGGGCAAGGGCGGCACCATCAAGCGTGTCTCCGAGCATCTCAACCCGCGTGTCGCCCGGATCGCCGCCCTGCCGAAGCCGACCGACCGCCAGCGCACCCAGTGGTACTTCCAGCGGTACGTCGAGCATCTGCCGGCCGCCGGCGAGATCGTCCTGTTCGACCGCAGCTGGTACAACCGGGCAGGTGTCGAGCACGTGATGGGCTTCTGCACCAAGGAGGAGTACCAGCTGTTCCTGCGCCAGTGCCCCATCTTCGAGCGGATGCTGGTCGAGGACGGGATCGTGCTGCGCAAGTACTGGTTCTCGGTGAGCGACGACGTCCAGGAGGAGCGCTTCCGCCGCCGACTGGACGATCCCCTGCGCCGCTGGAAACTGTCGCCGATGGACCTGGAGTCCCTCACCCACTGGGAGGCCTACTCCCGGGCCAAGGACGAGATGCTGGTGCACACCGACATCTCCGAGGCCCCGTGGTACGTGGTCGAGAGCGACGACAAGCGCCGGGCCCGCCTGAACATGATCGCCCATCTGCTCGGCTCCCTCCCTTACCACGAGGTGTCGCCCCCGGTCCTCGAACTCCCGCCCCGCCCGCCGTCCACCGGCTACGAACGCCCCCCGCGCGACCTGCAGACCTTCGTCCCGGACCACGCGGCGAGCCTCTGAGCGGGTCGGATCGAGGAGCACCATGTCCCCCAGCCCGGGCGGGCGCGTCCTGAACTGGCGACGCCTGACGCCCGGAATCGCCGCGCTGGCCGGATACCGGCGCGCCTGGCTGCGCGGCGACCTGCTCGCCGGAGTCACGGTCGCCGCGTACCTCGTCCCGCAGGTGATGGCGTACGCCGGGGTGGCCGGCCTCCCGCCGGTCGCGGGCCTGTGGGCGATCCTCCCCGCACTCGCGCTCTACGCCGTCCTCGGCTCGTCCCGGCTCCTCTCGGTCGGCCCCGAGTCGACGACCGCGCTGATGACGGCGACGGTCGTAGGTCCGCTCGCCGCAGGCGACCCGGCCCGCTACGCCACCCTCGCCGCCGCCCTCGCGGTGACGGTCGGCCTGCTCTGCCTCGTCGCATGGGCGGTACGCCTCGGCTTCGTCGCCGATCTCCTCTCCCGCCCGGTCCTGATCGGCTACTTGGCGGGCGTGGCCCTGATCATGATCGTGGACCAACTCCCCAAGCTCACCGGGGTGTCGACGACGGGCTCGGCGTTCTTCCCCCAACTCTGGTCGTTCCTGAGCCACTTGGATCAACTCCACGCGCCCACAGTCCTGTTCGCCGCCGTCACGCTCGCGTTCCTGTTCACGGTGGCGCGGCTGTCCCGGATGGTGCCCGGCCCGCTGCTGGCGGTGGTGCTGGGCACGGCGGCCGTGGTCGTCCTCGACCTCGACGACCGCTACGACATCAAGGTGATCGGCCATGTCCCGGCGGGACTTCCCACGATCGGCCTGCCCGACCTCACCCAACTCCCCCACCTGGTACTGCCCGCGCTGGGTGTCCTGCTGGTCGCCTACACCGACTTCATCCTCACCGCCCGCGCCTTCACCGGCGGCGCCGAGGACGACGGTCCCGGTCTGGACGCCGACCAGGAGTTCCTGGCGCTGGGCGCGGCCAACCTCGGCGCCGGTGTCCTCCACGGCTTCCCGGTGAGCAGCAGTGCCAGCCGCACCGCGCTCGCCTCCTCGTCCGGCGCCCGCAGCCAGGCGTACTCACTGATCGCCGGAGCGCTCGTCCTCTCGGTCCTCCTCTTCCTGAGCCCCCTGCTCTCCCGCACCCCCTCGGCGGTCCTCGGCGCCCTCGTCGTCTACGCCGCCGTCCGCATGATCGACCTCACCGGCTTCCACCGCCTGGCCACCTTCCGCCGCCGCGAACTCCTCCTCGCCCTGGGCTGTTTGACCGGAGTACTGGCCCTGGACATCCTCTACGGCGTGATCGTCGCCGTGGGCCTGTCGGTGGCCGAACTCCTCACCCGGGTGGCCCGTCCGCACGACGCCGTCGAGGGCCTGGTCCCCGGTGTCGCCGGCATGCACGACGTGGACGACTATCCGCAGGCCCGCACGATCCCCGGCCTGCTCGTCTACCGCTACGACTCCCCCCTCTTCTTCGCCAACGCGGAGAACTTCCGCCGCCGCGCCCTGGCCGCCGTAGCCCAACAGACCGTCCCCGTCCGCTGGTTCGTCCTCAACGCCGAGGCCAACGTGGAGGTCGACATCACCGCCCTCGACGCGGTCGACGAACTCCGCCGCGAACTCGCCCACCGGGGCGTCGTGTTCGCCCTCGCCCGAGTCAAGCAGGACCTCCTGGCAGACCTGGAGGCGTACGGCCTGGTGGAGTCCGTCGGCACGGACCACATCTTCCCGACCTTGCCCACGGCTGTGGCCGCGTACCGGGAGTGGAGCGGTGTGCCTGGTGAGGGGGCGGCGGGGACGGTGGCGTAGCGCCAGTTTCCGTCGTGGGGCCGGAGGTTGGGCACGCGGCACGCGGCGGGGGCGGTTCCCTGTATCCGTCGTAGAACCGGATCGCCAGCCGCACGTAGGCGGCGCTCGACCCACTACTGAAGGCAACGGCCGGGCGGCCGACCCCGGCATCTAGGTCACATTGCCGATGCCACCGCGAAAGCGCTCCTCGTAGGGTCCATGACATGCCACACCGATGAAGCCGCCCGTGCGCGGCTGAGCCCGCCGACCGAGCCGAACTCCTACGGCGACCTGTTCAGTTGGCGCCCGCCGCCCTCGCACAGCAGCTCGGCGGCGAGCGCTTCGTCAGCCCTCCCCTTTCCCCATCTCCATGCCTGAGGAGTCCCATGAGTTCCGATGTTTCCCGCCGGCGGGTACTGGCCGCCGGAGCGGCGCTGGCCGGGTCGGCGGCGCTGATCGCCGGCGCCGAAGGAACGGCCGGCGCGGCGACGGCCACAACTGGCAACCGTGAGGAGAAGTCCGAGGTGAAGCCCACGATCGTTCTGGTGCATGGCGGATACGCCGATTCGTCCTGCTGGAACGCCACCATCGGGGAGTTGCAGGACAAGGGCTACACCACGGTCTGCGCGGCGAACCCGCTGCGGGGCATTCCGACCGACGCCCCGTACGTCACGAGTCTGCTGGACTCCATCAGCGGACCGGTCGTGCTGGTCGCGCACTCCATGGGCGGCACGGTCATCACGAACGCCGCCGCCGGGAAGTCCAACGTCAAGGCGTTGGTCTACATCGCGGCGTTCGTGCCCGACGTGGGCGAGACCCAGGGCGAGCTCATCACCAAGTTCCCCGGCAGCGAGGTCGGACCGGTCAGCGTGCCGGTCCCGTACACGAAGGCCGACGGCACGACCGGAACCGACCTGTACCTGAGCAAGGACGGCCAGGCGGCCTTCGCCGCCGACATCTCCACCGCCGACTT
Organism: Streptomyces sp. NBC_01261; assembly: GCF_036226385.1. Lineage (NCBI taxonomy): Bacteria > Bacillati > Actinomycetota > Actinomycetes > Kitasatosporales > Streptomycetaceae > Streptomyces > Streptomyces sp. NBC_01261. The sequence continues at coordinate 10,195,672 of NZ_CP108463.1, read as the reverse complement.
CCGGGTCCTCCAGGCCACGCAGCGGCCGTTCGACGCCGATTCGTTCGTCTTCCCGACCACGGCCGCGGCCTGGAAGACGATCCCGTCGTGGGGCCTGGTGGCCGGCCAGGACAAGGCGATCCCGCCGGCGTGCGAGCGCTGGATGTACGGCCGGGCGAACGCCCGCAAGGTCGTCGAAGTCCCGCGCTCGTCCCACGTCGCGATGATCAGCCACCCCAAGGTCGTCGCCGCCCTCATCACGGACGCGGCCAGGGCGGTCAGCTGACACTCGCGGACAGTGCCCCGGTCCATGAGCAGGGACCGGGGCACGCTTCATGAGTGAGCCGGGTCCTCAGCTGAACCAACGCCACCAGGAACCGGTCAGTGCAGACCGAGCTCGCGATGCCGTCCATACGTCCCCGCGCTCACCGACCAAGGTCAATCGCAGGTCGGCTCGTTAGGCTCGGAGGCATGACGTCATCCCTTACCGGCAGCGCATTCGACTCGCTCCGCCTCGACGCCGTGCGCGACCAGGAGGCGCTGCGCCAGGTCTACGGACTCCCGCGTGACACCGCCATGCGGAAGCAGATGACCGAACTCACCGAGCAGACCAGGCAGTTGATCGGCTGCTCATCGCTGGTCCTGGTCGCCAGCACGGACACCGAGGGCAACTGTGACGTCTCCCCGCGCGGCGGCCCCGCCGGGTTCGTCGCCGTCCTGGACGCCCGGACGGTGGCGATTCCGGACGCGACCGGCAACAAGCGTCTCGACACCCTGCAGAACGTCATCGCCACCGGACGGGCCGGCCTGCTGTTCGTCATCCCAGGACGCACCACGACCCTCAGGGTGAACGGCCGCGCCTGCGTCTCCACCCACCCGGAGCTGCTGTCCCGACTGACCGCCGTGGGCAAACCGCCGGCCAGTGCACTCGTGCTCGGCATCAAGGAGGTCTACCCGCACTGTCCCAAGGCCCTCCTGCGCAGCGCGGCCTGGAAGCCGGAGCAGTGGCTGCCGACGGACGCCCAACCGACCTCCGCCGAGGTGACACTGGCCCAACTGCGCATGCCGGAGCTGACGATCGCCGACATCGAGCAGTCGGAGGCGGACTCGCTGAAGTACCGGTACGAGTAGCGGGCCGAGCCGCGCTTGCTGAACCCACCAGCCTGCCTGACACTCAGTCCGGCCCGCCCCAAGTTCACTCGCGGAGCGCCTCGTAGGACGTCGTCGTCCCTCGCGGCATGGGACCGCCTGATCGCCGCACCGACGACCGAGCGCCGCCCCGACCGCCGGTACTGCGCTGTCCAGTACCACCGCGACCGGGACGATCACGCGTCTACGGCTGCTCCAGCACCCGCCACCCCGTCAGGCCGCCCTCACTTCAAGTGCCGCCCGAAGAAGCGATCCCCGTCCTCCCGCTCGAACCACGGCGTCCCGGTGTGCCCGCCCAGATTCGCGTGCAGCGTCTTCTCCTTCGTACCGAAGGCGTCGAACAGATCCAGCGCCCGCTGCCGAGGATTCCCCTCGTCGTCCCACTGCAGCAGGAACAGCAGCGGAATGCCGACCTGCCGAGCCTCCTCACGCTGAGCGAGCGGCACATACCCCCCGGCGAAGAACCCTGCTGCCGCGATGCGCGGCTCGACGACCGCCAGCCGAATGCCGAGGGCGGTCCACCCCGAGTACCCGACCGGGCCGCTGATCTCGGGCAGCGCGAAGAGGGCGTCCAGAGCCAACCGCCATTCCGGGACCGCGTTTTCGACCAGCGGGGCGACAAGGGACTCAAAGATGTCATCGACCGGCTCACCCGCCCGCATCGCCCGGCGCAGCTCGGCGCGGGCCCGCTCGTCGGCGGCGGAGCGGGGCCGGTCACCGCACCCGGCGGCGTCGATGGTGGCCACCGCGTAGCCGTACGCCGCGGACAGTCGGGCCCGGGCCACCAGCCGGGGTTCCGCCTTGGGGAGGCCGTTGTTGTGGGCCATCAGGATCAGCGGGGCCGGTGCGGCGGATTCAGGCGTCCACAGGGTGCCGGGGATCTCGCCGAGGGTGAATTCGCGTTCGAGGACGCCGTCGTCGAGGCGCCGCTCGGAAGTGAAGTGCATGGTCGTACCTTTCGGGAGGGCTGCTCTACGGCGCTCCCGGACGACCTACCGCCCGACCGTGACCCCAGAGGGGAGCACCCATGTCAGAACTGTGTTCACGGGTACCACCTCCTCGTTCTCTCGCACGGCCTCCCGGAAAGTAGCAGTGGTCGCCGTGGTCCGCCAACGGGTTTTCGCGGCGCTACTCCTCATCACCGGCAGCCGTCAGCTCAACCTCCGTCACGCCCTCGCTCTGGAACAGCTCGGACGTCAACTGCCCGGCGTCAGCCGCCCCTTCCAGCCGCAACAACACCCGCGCCGCCGGATCGGCCCGCTCCGGCAACCGATCGACCTTGACCTCCTGAATGCGGAACCCCCTCCGCGTGCACGTCTCCATCAGCTGTGGCAGCAACGCCGTTCCGGTCCGGTAGGTCAGCCGTACCTCGAACGACCCCGCCTCGGCGCCGGGCATCATGCGGGCGAAGAGCAACGGATACCCACGTACGACGAGGAAGTGCACGGCGGTCGTGACCAGCGCGAGGATCGGCAGGCCGCCGCCGCAGGCCATGCCGACCGCGCAGGTGAGCCAGATGGTGGCGGCGGTCGTCAGCCCTCGTACCGCGTCCCGGCGTACGAAGATCAGGCCGCCGCCGATGAAACCGATCCCGGAGACGATCTGGGCCGCCACGCGGGACGGGTCGAAGGACACGTTCACCAGGCCCAGGACATTCGTGAAGCCGTGCTGGGAGACCTCCATCATCAGCGCGCTGGCGATCCCGACCAGCGTGTGCGTGCGCAGCCCGGCACTCTTCTGCTGGGCCGCGCGTTCCCAGCCGATCAGGGTCGACAGCAGCAACGCCAGCCCCAGTTCGGCGAGTTGGCGCAGCCCTTGCCCGTTGCTCACGTCCCACAACGGGACCGCCAGTCCAGCCACCCCGCACCTCCCTTCCGGCTCCTTGCCGCGACAGTGCCTCTACGCCTCTCCCCGTACGCCTCTACCCGGGTGGGCGGATCCATGCCCACCCGGCAAACTCCCCCTCACCTCCCCTCCGACAACTCACCCCTCCTTGACAATTTTTTTTGTCGGTTGGATCCTGGAGTGGCACGCACACAGGCACCACACAGCCCCACACGCAGGCCCCGCACACCAACCACCCGAGGACCCGCCATGCGCACCCTGATCAGCACCGCCTTCATCTCCCTCGACGGCGTCATGGAGGCCCCGGGCGGCGAACCCGGTTACCGGAACACCGGGTGGACCTTCAAGGAGGTCGAGTTCCTGCCCGAGTCGTTCGACATCAAGGGGCGGGAGCAGCTGGAGTCCGCCGCGATGCTGATGGGCCGGGCCAGCTACGAGGCGTTCAGTCCGGTGTGGCCGGCCATGGACGAGTTCGCGCACTACAAGACGCTGCCGAAGTACGTCGTCTCCACCACCCTCACCGACGACAAGCTCGTGTCGAACTGGGGCGAGACCACGATCCTGCGCTCCCTCGACGAGGTCGCCGCACTCAAGGAGACCGAGGGCGGCCCGATCATCGTGCACGGCAGCGCCGCCCTCAACCACGGCCTCGCGGACGCCGGCCTGGTCGACCGCTACCACCTGCTCGTCTTCCCGCTGCTGCTCGGCGCCGGAAAGCGCCTGTTCCCCGCCTCCGACAAGGACACCCAGAAGCTGAAGCTGGTCGAGCACGCCGTGTACGCCAACGGCCTGCAGCTGAACGTCCTCGACGTCGTGCGCTGACCACGCCTCGGCCGGAGCGCATCTCAACAGGTGTAGACCCTTGACTCCGATTCAACACAACTCCACACTGTCGCCCAAACCTCCACGGACAGTCAGGACGGCGTCCTCCCGCTCCTGAGAGCGCTCTCTGGGACTGTCCTCACCCCCCGCTGGAGAAGGACGACACTGTGCGAAGATTCGTGCGACACCTCCTGCCCTTATGGGTCATGGCCCTGGTCGCCGCCCTCTGCTCGGTCGGCGCGCAACCGGCCCAAGCGGCAGCGGCGGCCACCTCGATCACCGTGGACGGCGGCCAGAGCGGCCGGACGTTCGACGGGATCGGGGCGATCAGCGGCGGCGGGGGCAACTCCCGGCTGCTGCGCGACTATCCGGCCGCCCAGCAGGCGCAGATCCTGGACTACCTGTTCAAGCCGGGCTACGGCGCGAACCTCCAGTTGCTGAAACTGGAGATCGGCGGAGACGCCAACTCCACCGACGGCTCGGAACCGTCCATCGAGCACACCAAGGGACAGATCAACTGCGACGCCGGCTACGAGTTCTGGCTCGCCGAGCAGGCCAAGGCCCGTAACCCGGACATCAAGTTGTACGGTCTGGCCTGGGCCGCCCCCGGCTGGATCAGCGGCGGATTCTGGTCCACCGACACCATCAACTACCTGATCTCCTGGCTGGGTTGCGCCGAACAGCACGGTCTGACGATCAGCTACCTCGGCGGCTGGAACGAGCGCGGCCACGACGTCAACTGGTACATCCAGTTGCGGTCCGCCCTCGACAGCGCCGGATACGGCGGCGTGCAGATCGTCGGCGACGACTCGGGCTGGAGCGTCGCGGACGACATGGCGAACAACGCCGCGTTCAACAACGCCGTGTCGGTCATCGGCGCCCACTACCCCTGCGCGGGCGGCGACGGCGGCAGCGCGGACACCTGCTCCAGCACCACCGCGGCGAAGAACAACGGCAAGCCGCTGTGGGCGTCGGAGAACGGCTCACTGGACATGGACGCCGGAGCCCCCGCACTGATCCGGTCGATCGTGCGCGGATACGTGGACGCGCGCATGACCGCGTACCTCAACTGGCCACTGGTCGCGGCCATTTACCCCAACCTGCCGTACGGCACGGTCGGCCTGGCCACCGCGAACTCGCCGTGGTCCGGGAACTACGCGATCGGCGAGAACACCTGGGCGACCGCGCAGGTCACCCAATTCGCCCAGCCAGGCTGGAAGTTCATCGACTCCGCGTCGGGCTACCTCGGCGGTACCGAGTCCAACGGCACGTACGCGACCCTGAAGTCGCCGAACGGCTCCGACTACTCCACGGTCCTGGAGACCACCACCGCCACGGCGGCGCAGACGGTCAACGTTCACGTACAGGGCGGTCTTTCGACCGGTGCGGTGCACGTGTGGGCGACCCGGGTCAACAGCCCGAGCCCGTCGACCGACTTCACGCACACGCAGGACATCACCCCGACCGCCGGCTCGTACGCGCTGACGCTTCAGCCGGGTTGGATCTACACGGTCACCACGACCACCGGCCAGGGCAAGGGCACCACCACCGCGCCGGCCGCGCACGCCCTCGCGCTGCCGTACGACGACACGTTCGACAACGATGCCACCAGCACCGAGGCGACGTATCTGTCCGACATGCAGGGCTCGTTCGAGGCGCGCCCGTGTGCGGACGGCCGTAGCGGACAGTGTGTGCAGCAGGTGACGCCGGTCAGACCGATCGAGTGGCAGGACGACTCCGACGCCTTCTCGTTGCTCGGCGATCCGACGTGGGCCGACTACACCGTCAAGGCCGACGTGAACCTCCAACAGGCCGGTACGGTCGAGCTGTTGGGCCGGGCCAACACCCAGAACCGCCCGCAGAGTCACCAGGCCGCGTACCTGCTGCGGGTGAGCGACACGGGTGCCTGGTCGATCGTCAGGAGTTCGGCGGCGGGGGCCCTGACCACGCTGACCTCCGGGACCCGGTCGGCGCTCGGCACGCACGCGTGGCACACGCTCGCCCTCGGCTTCTCGGGCGACCAGATCACCGCCACGGCCGACGGCGCCAACCTCGTTACCACCAACGACAGTTCGTACTCCACTGGCCAGATCGGCATCGGTGTGGTGGGTTACCAGACCGACCAGTTCGACAACCTGTCCGTCACCGCCAACCCGCCGGGCAACCACGGCGGCATCCTCAAGGGCCGCCAGTCCGGCCTGTGCGCGGACGTCCCCGGAGCGAGCCGGACCAACGGCACCCAACTCGCCCTCTGGGACTGCAACGGCGGCGCCAACCAGTCCTGGACCCTGACGCCCGCCGGCCAACTCACCGTCTACGGCGGTGCGAAGTGCCTGGACGCCAAGGGCAGCGGCACGACGGACGGCACTCCGGTGCAGATCTACGACTGCACCACCTCGGCGGCCCAGAAGTGGACCGTGAACAGCGACGGCACGGTGGTCAACCCCACCTCGGGCAAGTGCCTGGACGCGACGGCCGGAGCCACCACCCCCGGCACCCTGCTGGAGCTCTGGTCCTGCACCGGCGGCACCAACCAGAGCTGGCTGCGCGGCGCGGTCCCGGCACCTCTCAAGGGGCAGGAGTCCGGCCGCTGCGTCGACGTCCCCGGCGCGAACCAGACCAACGGCACCCAGCCCGCCCTCTGGGACTGCAACGGCGGCACGAACCAGACGTGGACGTCCACGACCACCAACCAACTGTCCGTCTACGACTCCAAGTGCCTTGAGGTCACGGGCGGCGCCACCGCCGACGGCAGTCCGGTGGAGATCTGGGACTGCGGCAGTTCCGCGGCCCAGCAGTGGCGGGTGCGTTCCGACGGCAGTGTCGTCAACGTGGGCTCCGGCAAGTGCCTGGACGCGGTCGGCCACGGCACGGCCAACAGCACGGCGCTGGAGATCTGGACCTGCACGGGCGGCGCGAACCAGATCTGGCGCCGGTCCTAGCATCGCCGGCTTCCGCCGGGTCGTGGACGAGTAGGACCTCTCCTGCCCACGGTCCGGCGACAGCCTCGCCACACACACGTTCCGAGCTGGCACCTCGCTGATCCGCTGAGTAGCCTGCGATCCATGCGGATCTCTGTTTCCTCGGACATGGACGAACCTGTGGCCCGTTCCCTCGTCGCGGAGTTGCGCGACCGGGGCCACGAGGTGGTGACGCACGGGGCGTTGCGTCCCGGGGACGACCCGCGGTGGGCGGTCTGCTCGGAGGCGGCGGCCCGCGAGGTCGCGACCGGGACGTCGGACCAGGCGGTCGTGTGCTGCTGGACCGGCACGGGCGCGTCGATCGCCGCGAACAAGGTGCCTGGCGTACGGGCGGCCCTGTGCACGGACGCCTACACGGCGGACGGCGCCCGCCGCTGGAACGACGCCAACGTACTCGCCCTCAGCCTGCGGTTGACGTCCGAGCCCCTGCTCAAGGAGATCCTCGACGCCTGGTTCACCGCGGAGGCCAGCGAGGACGCCGACGACCGGGAGAACGTGTCCCGCATCGGACACCTCGACCTGAACAGGCCTGCTCTGTAGGCGAGTTCGAGCGGCCAGGCTCTGTCGTCCGCCTCGTCCGCGAGCACCAGCGCGTTCGCACCGTTGTCGCCGCCGGCCACCGCACAGTGTCGGATCGCCCTCGAACGGCGCACCGGGCATTTTTTGTTTCCTCCCTGCGCATGAATCATTTCCGCAAGGGCACTAGGACGCCTGGAGGTCGATACATATGTTTCCCCTGATCCTTGTTCTTCTCCTGGCACTGCTGCTTTTCGGTGCGGGATTCGCCATCAAAATTCTTTGGTGGGTCGCAATCGTCGTTCTCGTCCTGTGGCTGCTGGGATTTGTCGCCCGTTCGACGGGTTCCGGTGGTACCCGAGGGCGTTGGTACCGCTGGTAGGAGATAAATCACCGATCTCGAAATTCACTCACCATAAAGCGAGGTTTACATGGCGGACAACATGTGGGACTACCAGGCCGAGTCGGGTCACCAGACCGGTACGGATCTGACCGGATTCAAGGTCGAGGCGAGTGACGGCTCGATCGGCAAGGTGGACAAGCACTCCGAGGACGTCGGGGCCATGTACATCGTCGTGGACACCGGTGTGTGGATCTTCGGCAAGCACGTGCTGCTGCCCGTCGGGACGATCGCGTCCATCGACGTCGCGGAGCGGACGATCCACGTCGGCCGTACGAAGGAAGAGATCAAGAACTCCCCGGAGTTCGACAAGGACAAGCACCCCGGTGACGCCGGGTACCACGAGCAGGTCGGCGGCTATTACGGGCACCCCCGCGCCTGATCGGCATTCGTGGCTCGACAGGGTGGTGGGCACCGGCACTTCTGCCGGTGCCCACCACCCTGTCGTGCTACCCCCGTAGACTGCTGGGGCGGTGACCGCCGTCCTCCTTGTCACCGCGTGCCGTGGACATGTCCTGGCCCGGCCCGACAAGGATCGAGGTGGCGGCGCGATGAGTACGTCCACCGACGGTGCACCGTTCGCGCATCCCGCGCTGTTCTACCGGGGCGAGGAGCAGTACACGGCCGGTACGGTGCCCTTCGTGCGGGCGGGGCTGGCCGCCGGAGAGGCCGTCGCGGTCGCCGTTCCCGGCCCGCATCTCGAACTGATCAGGGCCGGACTCGGATCGAGCGGCGCCGATGTGCGGTTCCTCGACATGACCGAGGTCGGGCGCAATCCGGGGCGGATCATCCCCGGCGTGCTGCGGGCTTTCGCCGACGCCCATGCCGACAGCGGCGGCCGGGTGCGGGTCGTCGGGGAGCCGATCTGGCCCGGCCGGACCGCCGTCGAGTACCCGGCGTGCGTCCAGCACGAGGCGCTGATCAACTCCGCGTTCCGGGATCGCGAGGTGACGATCCTCTGCCCGTACGACGCGGACCGGCTGGAGCCCGACGTGCTCGCCGACGCCCGCGTCACCCACCCGGTCGTCATCGACGAAGGCGCCCAACTCCCCAGTTCCGCCTACGATCCGCAGCGCGCGATCGCCCGCTACAACGAACCGCTCCCCCACCCGCCGGGCGCCGCGTCCATCGCGTTCGACGCGGGAGAACTCCCCAAGTCCCGTTATTTCGCTGTCCAGGAGGCCGAGCGGCTGGGCCTGGCGGGCCTACGGCTGCAGGATCTGACGCTGGCCGTCGCGGAGTTGACCACCAACAGCGTGCTGCACGGCGGCGGTTCGGGGACGCTGCGGATCTGGGCGGAGGACGAGCGGATCGTCTGCGAGGTGCACGACCACGGCCGGCTGACGGACCCGCTGGCCGGCCGGCGCCCGCCGTCACGTGACCAACCCGGCGGACGAGGGCTGCTGTTGGTGCACTACGTCGCCGATCTCGTCCGCGTCCATACGGCTGCGGACGGCACAACCATCCGTTTCTACCTGGCCCGTTGACGCTTCAGGGTCGGGTCGCCGGAGGTGTCCAGGCCGCTTCCGCGTCCTGAGCGGTGGGATGGGTCGGGAAGACCTGGTCGAGGCCGACCATGTGGAAGATGCGGCTGATGTGACCCGGGACCGCCGCCAGCGCGATGCCCGCCCGGGCGGCGAGGGCGTGGTTGCGGGCCGCGAGCAGGGCGGTGATGCCGCTGGAGTCGCAGAACGTGACGCCGGCCAGGTCGACGACGAGTTGCTGGCCGTCCGACAGCGCCAGCCGGGGCAGGAGTTCACGCACCCGGGGGAAGCTGTCGTAGTCGAGTTCTCCGGTGAGTTCGACGACGGGTCCTGCGGGCGTGGTCCGGGTGCGGATGGCCAGTTGGGTCACGGCTGCTCTTCGCTGGTGGGTCGGGGCACGTTGATGGCGAGGACGGCGGTGTCGTCGTCGACGCCGGTACCGAAGGTGTCGAGCAGGTCGCGGATCGCGGCGACGGCGGCGAAGGCGGTGGTGGGAGCCAGGGCGCGGGCGAAGTCGAGGAGGGCGTCGTCGCCGTATCGGTCGGCGCCCCTGGTGTGGGCCGAGCGGGCTTCGGTGAGCCCGTCCGTGTGGAGCAGCAGGGTGTCGCCCGCCGCCAGGTGGACGGTGGCGGTGGCTATATGGGCGTCGGGCAGCACGCCGATGAGCTGTCCTCCGGGGGTGTGCACATGGTCGGCGCTGCCGTCCGCGCGCAGGAGCAGCGCCGGCGGGTGGCCGCCGCTGGCCAGGGTGATGCGGAAGCCGCCGCGGTCGCCCTCGGGGGTCAGCAGTCCGAACACGACGGTGCAGAACCGCGGGTCGTGGCCGTTGTACTCGTGGTTGAGGACGGTGTTGAGGTTGCTCAGCACGGCGGCCGGGTCGGGGTCGTAGACGGCGGCGGCCCGCAGCGTGTAGCGGGCCAGCGAGGTGACGGCGGCCGCCGCCGCGCCCTTGCCGCACACGTCCCCGAGGAACAGCCCCCAGGTCCCGGCGGAGAGGGGGAAGAGGTCGTAGAAGTCGCCGCCGACCATGTCGGTGGAGGCGACGTGGTAATGCGCGGCGACGTCAAGTCCTGGCACGTTCACGAGAGTTGGGGGCAACAGGGTCTGCTGGAGGGTGGCGTTGAGGCGCTTGAGTTCCTCCTGTTCGTGTTCTGCCTGCTGTCGGGCGCGCAGCAGTTCCGTCTCGTAGGCGCGGCGGTCGCGGGCGTCGAAGACGGTGGTGCGGATGAGCAGCGGATGACCGTCGCCACCGGTCTTGACGGTGGAGGTGACCAGCACGGGCAGCCGGCTGCCGTCGGTCGCCTTGAGTTCGAGGGCGATCCCGCTGACCTCCCCCTGCATGCGCAGCAGCGGGCCGAAGTGGGTCTCGTGGTAGAGCCGGCCACCCACGGTCAGCAGGTCGGAGAAGGTCCTACGGCCCACCAGGTCCCCGTGGTCGTAGCCGAGCCAGTCGAGCAGTGTCGTGTTGATCTTCGCGATGGTGCCGTCGAGCAGCGTGGAGAGGTAGCCGCACGGCGCGTGTTCGTACAGGTCCTCGACGCTGTCCTCAAGGAGCGCGGAGAACGCCGCGTGGTCGTCACCGGGCTGTTTGCCGGGCGGTTTCCCGTGGGATCTCTCGGGCGGCCGATGGTCGCCGCTCTCGCTGTCGCCGCTCGCACCCATCAGCGCACGGACTCGACGAAGTCGGTGATCGCGGCGGCCGTTTCCTCCGGGGCGGCGAGCTGCGGGCAGTGCCCGGTCGCGCTCAGGGTGACCAGCCGGCTGCCCGGGATCCGGTCCCGTACGAAGGCTCCGACCTCCGGGGGCGCGATCGCGTCGACGGAACACTGGGCGACCAGCGTGGGCACGGTCACCTCGGCGAGGTCGGCGCGGTTGTCGGAGAGGAACGTGACGCGGGCGAAGACGCGGGCGATGTCGGGGTCGGCGCGGCAGAAGCTGTTGGTCAACTCCTCGCCCAGTTCCGGGCGTTCGGGGTTGCCCATGATCACAGGTGCCATGGCGCCCGACCAGCCCAGGTAGTTGGCGTCCAGCGATTCCAGCAGTTCGTCGATGTCCTCTGCGCTGAACCCGCCGCGATAGCCGGTGGCCGGGTCGTCGACGAAGCACGGCGAGGGGGCCAGGAGCACCAGACCGGCGAACGCCTCCGGCTCGCGTGCGGCGGCCAGGACGCCCATCATCGCGCTCACGGAGTGCCCCACGAACGTCACCGGGCCGAGCGCCAGTTCACGGCAGATCTCCAGCACGTCATCGGTGTAGCCGTCCAGCGTGGAGTAGCGCTCCGGGCTCCAGACGGACAGATCGGAGCGGCCGGCGCCCACATGGTCGAAGAGCACCACGGTGAAGTCGCGTTCCAGGAGCGGTACCACCAGCCGCCACATGTGCTGGTCGCACCCGAAGCCGTGCGCCAGCATCACGACCGGCCCACCGGCCCGGCCCGACACCGTCACATGGTTCCTGCTCCGCATACGCATGCGGCACATCCTCACAGACCGCTTCCTTCTCCGCCCACCGCGCCCACCCTGTACCGACGCCTCCGATGCCTACGGCGCCTCAGGGCTGCTTCGGCTTGCCCAGGGACCAGCCGGACACGTCCGTGAGCCGGCCGCGCCACAAGGGCATGACGGCGGTTCCGCCCCCACCGGCGACTCCGGTGGCGTCGCGCAGATGGATCCACTGCGGCAGCCGTTGCGGGCCGGGTCCTCCCTGCCTGTCCTCGACCACCTCGTCCACCTGCTGCGGGAACCGCTCCAGCAGCTGGGCGCCGGTGCCGTCCATCCCGTGCAGGCTGCGTGCCCAGTCGGTGGTCCAGGCCTCGTGGGAGATCAGGTCGCCGTAGAGGAAGACGCCTCCGACGGTGAGCGTGATGGGCAGGGCCGCCTCGGCGTCCTGGCCGATCAGCCGTACCAGCATCTGGAGTTGGAGGTCGGGCACGGGCTCGGTCACGATCGGTGCGGCGGGCTGGTGCAGGGGATCGTGGTCGGTGCTCGTGGTGCTCATGCGGGGTGATCCTTTCGGTGCCGCGCGAGGGGAGGACTGTCGGGCGGGCGGATCACGTGGGCAGAAGGCCGGTGCGCAGCTTGGCGAGGGTGCGGTTGAGCAGGCGGGAGATGTGCATCTGCGAGAGGTTCAGCTCGCGGCCGATCTCCGCCTGGGTCAGCTCCTGGCCGAAGCGCATCTCGATGATGATCCGCTCCCGCTCGTCGAGCTGCTGCAGCAGCGGGGCGAGCGTGTGCAGGTCCTCGAACAGCTCCAGTGCCGGATCGTCGTCGCCCATCGTGTCCGCGTACTTCGGCGCGCTGTCGGACTCGTCGTCACCGCTCGGGGTGTCGATGGATCCGGCGACATAGCCGTTCGCGGCGACCAGGCCCTCGATGATCTCGTCCTCGGTCAGCTCCAGGTGGGCGGCGAGTTCCTTCACCGTAGGGGTACGGCCCAGCTCGGTGCCGAGGGTCTCCTTGCTCTTCGCGAGGTCGACCCGGAGTTCCTGGAGGCGGCGCGGGACGTGCACGGCCCAGGTGGTGTCGCGGAAGAAGCGCTTGATCTCGCCGAGTATGTAGGGGATCGCGAAGGAGGTGAACTCGACCTCGCGCGACAGGTCGAAGCGGTCGATGGCCTTGATCAGACCGATCGTGCCGACCTGGATGACGTCCTCCATGTCACCGCTGCCCCGGTTGCGGAACCGGCGCGCGGCGAAGGACACCAGCGACAGGTTCATCTCGATCAGCGTGTTCCGCGCGTACTGGTACTCCTGGGTGCCCTCCTCCAGCTCCTGCAGCCGGTCGAGGAAGATCCGGGACATCGCCCGGGCGTCCTTGGGAGCGACCTTGGCCCCGTCCTCGATCCACGGGAGGTCGTCCACGACATCCGGTGCTCCCGCGCTGACAGGAGCAGTTGCTTCGAGAGCCTTCACGGAGGAAGCCACGGTGCCGCCTTAACTGGAGAACAGGACGAACGTCGCGTGCCCCCTTCGGGCACAACCATGTCTCCCCGGACCTCACAATTCCGCACCCGGCCCAAAAAGCCTGCCCCCTCGGGCTCAACCGACTCGGGAAACCCACGCGGTTTCACACACTTCGCGGTTCCTTCACACCCCTTCGGCCGTTCTACGACGCTGCCGTGCGCGGGGTCGCGGCCGGACGGCCGGGTGCCGCGCCGCCGGGTCACGGCCGGGTGCCGCGCCGCCGGGGTTCACAGGCGGCGCCGGCATGCCGAGGCGAACGAGAAGCCGCCGAACAGGACGAGCCCGGTGGCGACGGCGACCAGCAGCCACGGCCCCGCCGGAGTGTGCGCGAAGGTACGCAGGGTGCCGTCCATGCCCTTGGCCTGGTGGGGGTCGAAGCCGATGGCGGCCACCAGCGCGAACACACCCGCCCCGGCGAACACGACACCGCGCGCGGCACCGCCGCCCACGCCCAGGCCGGTGACGGCCTGCCGTACCCGGGGGCTCATCCTCCCGGTATCCAGCCGCCGCAGGAAGCGCCGCGTCACCGCGCGCACGGCGAGGGTCGCGCCGACCCCGATCAGGACGCAGCCGACGATCCCCACCAGCACCTGGCCGCCCGGGAGTTTCAACGCCGAGGCGGTCCAGTCCTGCGACTTGGCGTCGCTGCCGGACGACCCGCCGGTCCCGGCGGCGAAGGAGGCCGTACCCCAGCAGACGAAGCCGTAGAACACGGCACGGCCCCCGTCCAGCAGGCGCGAACCGACCTTGTTCTTCGGCCCGTTCGCGAGCAGCGCCTGGGAGGCCGCGCAGCCCTTCGGGAAGGTGATGCTGTGGATGCTCGTCGTCGGCTTCGGCTGCATGGCGATCTGGCGGGCCGCAGGGCGAGCGCGCCCACCAGGACGTACACGACACCGCGTGCGACGAACCCGGCGCGCCCTGTGACGGACAGCGCCCGCTTCTCCTCGGCCTCTCCCGGTGTGTGGCTCCGGGCGGTCGAACTCGCCCTCCGGAACCCCCACTTGTGCGTGCGCGACGAGGTCATGATGCCTCTCCTCGGGGCACTGGACGAGCCGAGAAGCGGTCGCGCGGTACGCGTCCACCACTGTCGCGTGCCCCCGGCGCAGGCTTCGATGTGCGTAGCGGGGGACGCCTCGTCGTGCGTCGCGGGGACGGCCTCGTCCGATCGCGCCGCATAGGCCACTCACAGCTGTTATTTTCCTTTCCAAGATCCCCGGATCTTCTGTCCCCTCCCCCACCCACACACCCCGCGGCGAGGCCCCCATGCCCAACTCCCCCTCCGTAGACGGCGCGAGCGGACGTCACCGCAAGAGCAGGACGATGAGTCCGGCGCTCCGCCGCGCCGCCGTCATAGCGGTGACCGCCCCCGTCGCCGGGACGATCCTGTTCGGCAGCTCCGCCTTCGCCGCCGAGAAGACCGTCTCCACCACGGCCGCCACGCTCGACACCGCCGAGCAGAAGATCGCGGACAACCTCAACACCCGTGTCCAGGACGTCCGTCTGGGCAGCACGCTCAGCGGCGTCGTGATCGACTCGGAGTCCAAGAAGGCCGTATGGGGCCACGACGCGACCACGGCGCTGATGCCGGCGTCGAACACCAAACTCGCCACGTCGACCGCCGCGTTGACGATCCTCGGCCCCGATCACCGCTTCACCACGAAGGTCGTCTACGGCAACGGCACCCTCACCCTGGTCGGTGGCGGGGACCGCACCCTGACCACCGCCGACCTCACCGCGATGGCCACAACTGCCGTGGCGGGCCTGAAGAACGCGGGCCTGACCACGGTGAAGGTGACGGTGGACGACAGCCTCTTCCCCGCGCCCACCCTCGCGACCGGCTGGAACGACGGCTACTACCCCGACTCCATAGCCCCCGTACGGGCGTTGGTGGTCGACGGCCGCCACGTCACGGACACGTCCCTGGACGCCGGCCAGATCTTCGCGAAGCTCCTCGCCCGGCAGGGTGTCACCGTCACCGGAAGCGTCGCCCACGGCACCGCCGCCACCGCAGCCGTCCCCGTGGCCCAGCACGAGTCCGGCACGCTGTCGTCCATCGTGGAGCACATGCTCAAGGTGAGTGACAACGATATCGCCGAGACCCTGCTCCGGAGCACCGCGCTGGCCGCCGGCCGCCCGGCCACCTTCGAGGACGGCACGGCCGTCGTCCGCCAAGTCCTCACCCAGTACGGCGTATCCCTGGCCAACTTCGAGATCCACGACGGCAGCGGCCTCTCCCGCTCCAACCGCATCCCGGCCCAGACGATCGCCGACATCCTCGACGTGGCCGACGACCCCGCCAACGCCCAGACCCTGAAGTACATCGTCGACGGCCTTCCCGTCGCGGGCGAGGCGGGCTCCACCCTGGGCCCCGAGTGGGGCCGCTTCGACACCGCGGACTCCCAGTGCGCCGTCGGCAAGGTCAGCGCCAAGACAGGCACGCTCACCGGCGCGATCGCCCTGAGCGGCCTGACCAAGGCCGACGACGGCCGCTGGAAGATCTTCTCGTTCATCGAGAACAACTCGACGGCCGCGCCGGACGCGACCAAGGATGCGCTTGACGGGCTCGCGGCCACGGTGAACGGATGCTGGGCGTAGGCGCCCGGCCCAGCCCACACTGACCGGTTCCGGGCATCAGCGGCCTATGCGGCCCCGGTGCCGGAACCATCCGGTCGACGTAGCGACAAATCGTTTCGCCGGGTGACCGAGGCGGCTTACGACCGGCCGCGCAGGTCGGTGCGGCAATCCTGGAACGGCTGTCGTCCCGCTCGGCAGCGACAGTCCTTCCAGGACTGCCCCTTCCCTGGCCAAGGAGTTCCTTTGCGCTTTCGTCGTACGGTGATCAGCGCCCTCGGGTCCGCCGCGCTCGTGCTCGGCTCGCTCGGCGGGGTGGCCGCCGCGAGTTCCGCGGCGGCCGGGCCCTGCGGGTTCTACGAGACCGGGTCGGACGCCTTCTACCGGCACTGCACGACCGACGGTTCGCGGGTCGTCATCAAGGTCGAGGTCGCCCGCGCACGCGACTACGAGCGGTGCGTCGCGCACGGTACGACCTGGCTGGGCTCCGCCCGTGAGATCCAGGGCGCCCACTACACCGGGCGCACCTGCTGACATCGATCGTCGTGCTGCCCGGTGACCCCACCGCGGCGCGTCACAGCGCCGCGGTCGTCCCCTCGCCGGAGCCGCTGCCCGCGAGCCACTGGCCCCAGTCGAGGTTGAAGTCGGCGTAGCCGTTGTCGGCGGGGGCCTTGCCGCGGGGCGATCCGGTGATGGTGATGGGGTCGCCCTGCTTGACCTGGCCGTAGAACCACTCGGCGTCCGACAGGGACAGGTGGACGCAGCCGTGCGAGCCGCGGGCGCTGCCGCTGCCCGGGTTCGGGTCGCCGGTCGAGTAGTGGACGTAGGTGCCGGACTGGGTGAGGTGGATGTCCCACGGCAGCGTCAGGTCGTAGTAGTTGGCGCTGCCCTTGTCGCAGCTGATGCCGACGCTGCAGGAGGTCATGTGGACCTTCTTCTGCTTGTCGATGACGGCCATCGTGCCGTCCCACGTCGGGTACTCGGCGCTGCCCGCGTTGATCGACAGGGTGCGTACCGCCGCGCCGTTCTTGGTCACCTTCATGGTGTGGTTGGTGACGGAGACGTCCGCGCGCACGTCGTCGCCGACCTTGAAGGTGTGCGTGTAACTGTGCACGCCGTACCGGCCGTTGCCGTTGGTGACGCCCTTCATGTCGGCGTCGATCTTCACCGTCGTACCGGAGGGCCAGTACGTCTTCGGGCGCCAGTCGACGCGCTTGTCGCCCATCCAGTGCCAGGCGCCGACGACCGACTGCGAGGCGCTGACCTTCATGTGCTTCTCGACCGTGGCCCGCGCCTTGGACGCCACCGGGTTCGTGAAGATCACCGAGATCGGCATGGCCACGCCGACCGTGGTTCCCGTCTGCGGGGTGATCGTGTCCAGCAGCATCGGCGGGCCCAAGGGCTTCGTCGGCGACGGAGAGGCGGTCGCACTCGCCTTGTCCGACGCCTTCGCGTCGTCCCCGCTCGCCTTGTCGCTGCCGCCCCCACCACAGGCAGTCGCACCCACCAGCACCGCACCCGTGACGAGTGCGATCCCTATGCTGCCCTTGCGCCGTCCCACGACTTGCCCCACTCTCTAGCTCCTCGACCTCGACCCTGACGGGCCCGACTCACTGTCAGACAGCGACAGAGGGGGCCTCAGTTGCGTGCGTCGCGTAAAACGTCTCTCAAGACTCGGTACGCACCGAGTGATCTGTGACGACGAGTGCCCGGCGCCTCCGGCTGCCGCACCCCGCCCGATCCCGGTCCCGGCCCCGAGCCCGATCGCGACCTCTGCCGCCGCCCTGGCGTCTACCACGAAAGGGCCGAGGTATGCCGAACCCGAGCACCGGTTCGAGTTCGCCGGGGTCGTTTCGGTGACGACGGAGGCCGCGGCGGTTCGACCTGACCGACTCCGACCACCGCGTCCCCATGGGGTTCGGCACGTCGAACGGGCTGATCTTCTCCAGGCCAGGGCACAGCGTGATCCGCACCGGTATCAGTGGGGCCAAGGTCAACGTCGGCGTCGAGTCACGTCGGTCTCCGCCGGCGCAGACGTGAGCGGCTCCCGCGCCGTCGCACCCCGTAGACGATCACCGCACCGGTGGCGCCTGCCCGAACCGTCACCGAGGGAACCGCTCCGGCCGGAAGTCCGCCAGCAACTCGTCCCTCTCCCCGCCGAGGATCTCCGCAGCGAGCAGCCGGCCGATCACCGGCCCGAGCGTGATGCCGCTGTGAGTGACGGCCTCGTAGTAGCCGGGAACGGACGGCACCGCTCCCACCGAGGGGAATCCGTCGGCCGGGATCGGCCGGAACGCCACCTGCGCCTGTGCGATACGGGAGTTGGCGAGGTCGGGAATGACGCGCCGCGCCAACTCGTGGAGCAGCCGCGCGAGTTCCGCCGGTTCCTCGCCCGTGTCGATGAGTGCGTCGACCTCACGGCTGTGGAGGACCATCGAGGCGTCTCCGTCAGGGCGCATCTCGATGTGCGGCGCGTGCACGGTCCGGTGGATCGGGACCGGAGCACAGTCGATCCGGGTGACGACGCCGGGCTCCCGGCGCATCGGCAACTGCCGTGCTACGAAACCGGCGACGTGGGAGGCACGCGGGCCCGCCGCGTTCACCACGACGTCCACGGCGAGAGTGTTGCCGTCGGACAGGTCGACGGTCCGGACGCTCCCGTCGGCTCCGGTCCCGATGTCACGGACCTCGGTGTCGGAGCGTAACTCCCCTCCTGCTGCGACGGCTTGGCCGACCAGGCGGTCGACGAGACGACGTCCGTGCACCCAGGCCTCGTCGGGGTAGAGCACGACGGGAACCTCGTCGGGCAGCGCGAGAGCGGGTTCGAGGCGGCGCCGCGCCTCGGCCCCCGTGGACACCTCGACCCGGTAGCCCCAACTGCCCAGCAACTCGGCGGTCTTCAGGAACCTCGCCTCCGCCACGGGATCGTCCGTCCAGCGCAGATGGCCGCTGGGATACCACCACGAGTCCGGCCCGATGATCCCGGCCAACTCACGGTGCGCCGCCATACCCGCGACGTTCAGGTCGAAGTAGGCCCTGGTCACGGTCTTGTTGCTGGCGTTGGCCCACGAGAAGGACCAGTCGGTGACGCCCTCGCCCGGCCGGCCGGCGTCGATGAGGACCACCTCGGCACCGCGCCGGGCCAGGTTCCAGCCCACGCAGGCTCCGAGGATGCCCACGCCGACGACAGCGACACGTCGAGACTGCCTCCCGGACTCGGCCCTCATGAACGCCCCCTTCCTGGATCACGGGTGCACTCAACTCCCGTTCCCAGCATGCAAGACGGGGAACGGCGAGCACTACGGACGAGCCGGAGAAAGCTGCGCGATCGACGTGCGAAACGGCCGAAGATGTCCAACCCATGCCGCCTACGTACCGATATCGACACCTTCCGTACCTACTGGCGATCACCAGGGCCCGGCACAATCCCCCGTGTGACGATCACCCAGGGCGCACCGCCGCCCACGCGCAACACTCCCGTCGCCCTCGCCCGAGGGATGGTGACGGGCGGTGTGATCGGCGCGTCGTCGGCGGCTTTCGTCGTCGGCTGCGTCATCGAGAGCGTGCCGCTGTGCGTCACGGGCGTGGCCCTGCCCGCGGTCTACGGCCTGCTCTTCTTCCTCACCGGTATGCCGAGGCGCGCCCGGGAGGCGGCGATCCCGCCCCGCACGGCACTCGCGCAGATCGAGAGCCTGGAGGCCGTCGGGGGCGAGGCGACGAGCGACGTGGCGGTCCGCTTCGATGTCACGGTCGCCCCGGACGACGGCATACCGGCGTACCGCGTCCGGTTCACCCAGCACATCAACCTCGCCGACCTGCCCGACTACCGCCCCGGCGGCGTCGTGGTGGTCGAGTACCCACCGGACCGGCTGTGGAAGGTCCGGATCGTGAAACGGCCGACACCGGAATGGCAGGACCGGATGGCCGGCGCCCGCCTGGACTCGGCACCGGGCCCGGCCGTGGTCAGCGAACCCTCCGCGGGCCGTGCCGTCGGCTTCGTCACGCTGCTCGCGCTGCTCCTCGCCGCGGCCGGTGTGATCCTGCTGTTCCGCGCCGACCTGTTCGACAAGGACACCTCCGCGCAGCAACCCTCCTCCACCGAGCCCTCCGTCTCCTCCTCGTCCTCGACCACGGTCGTGTCGTCGGCGTCCGGCACGGTCGCCCTCGGCCCCGGCCAGTCGTTCCTCGAAAAGGGCGAACTCCGCCGCGCTGTCGACTCGTTGACCAAGGGCAAAGGCAAGAACACCGGCCAGGCGCTCACGGTCGTCGTACAAGAACGCCTGCTGTCAGTGGTGTTCGCCCCCACCGGCTCACAGGCCCCGCACTTCGACCCGGGTTCCGTCCCCTACGAACGCTTCCCCGCCCTGGTCGAAGAGGCCAGGTCCGCCCTCGGCATCCGTTCCCCACAGACCTGGCAGATCACCACCGACCGCCTCACCGGTTCCCTCACCATCCGCGTCGGCGTGACCGGCTCCGACGGCACGGCCTCGCTTGAGGCGAACGGCAAGGGCGAGGTGGTGCGGCGCACCCCGGCCCGCTGACAGCACCGAGGCTCAGTTCGGCGACGCGATGGACAACCAAGAACAGGAGAAGGGCAAGCGACATGGGCTGGCACGGATATCTGGTGCTGTGGTGCGCGGTGTCAGGCGCGTGGGCGTGCTCGGATACGGCATGTCGCTGGCGAGGTTGACCCGGGCCCAGCGCACGGTTCGGGTCATGGCCGGGTCGAGCGGGTACGGGAACCCCGGCACGGAAGCTCCCAGAAGGACGGGATTCCGCTGGTCGTCTCCTTCCAAGACCCTTCCACCGGACGGGAGTTCACCGTGACGAACGACGCCGACCACGGCCACCGGATCACCGCCGCCTGGACGGTCCGCGAGATCGGCATCCGCTACCGGCGCGGCAGACCACACGCCTACCGCTTCACCACCGACCTCCAGGCCGACCAACACGGCCGCGCCTGACCCAACTTCGCACTCTTCCTCCTCTACGTCGGTCTTGTCGCCGTCGCCGCGAACGACTGGGGTTGGCCCTGGGCCCTGCTCGGCTTCGGCGCACCCTGGACCGTCTCCGTCGCCTGCCACCTCCCGCAGAGCGCACGCGCGGCAAGCCGCCGTACGACGCGCCGGCCTCCCAACTGCCCGTCCAGGGCCGGATTGTCGCCGTCCTCACGGACACCAGCACCGACAACGAGGGCTACACCTCCACCGGCCACACACCGGTCATCACCTTCACCACCCACGAGGGCACGACCGTCACCGCCTACCCCGTTATGTTTTCCGCGGTCCTGCAAGAGGGCCGCTGGCCTCCGGGCCCGGTATGACTGTTGCCCCCTGTCGAAGGCATGACCTGGGGGGTGGTGTCACCGGGCCCGGGAGGTGCCGTCGGAGACGCTGATGAGAGGTCCGGCCACCGCCCGGTCCGGCGCAATGCCGGACAGCTCGCGGGCGGCAGGTCTGCATAACGTGGATGCGCGCGTACGACACCAACGCCGAGGCCGGCACGTTCAACTCCCTTGGAAGGGCGCGATGTTCGACACCGAAGACGTGGGCGTGTTCCTCGGCCTGGACGTCGGCAAGAGCTTTCATCACGGGCACGGGCTGACTCCCACCGGCAAGAAGGTCTTCGACAAGCAACTGCCCAACAGCGAGCCGAAACTGCGGGCCGTGTTCGACAAACTGGCCGCGAAGTTCGGCACGGTCCTGGTGATCGTGGACCAGGCCGCATCCATCGGAGCCCTCCCGCTCACCGTCGCCCGGGACGCCGGCTGCAAAGTCGCCTACCTGCCCGGACTCGCGATGCGGCGGATCGCCGACCTGTATCCGGGCGAGGCCAAGACCGATGCGAAGGATGCCGCGGTCATCGCGGACGCGGCCCGGACCATGCCGCACACCCTGCGCGCCCTGGAGCTCACCGACGAGATCACCGCCGAACTCACGGTCCTCGTCGGCTTCGACCAGGACCTCGCGGCCGAGGCCACCCGCACCTCCAACCGCATACGCGGCCTGCTCACCCAGTTCCACCCGTCACTGGAGCGCGTCCTGGGCCCCCGCCTCGACCACCAGGCCGTCACCTGGCTGCTGGAGCGCTACGGCTCCCCGGCCGCACTGCGCAAAGCCGGCCGCCGCAGGCTCGTCGAGCTCATCCGGCCCAAGGCCCCGCGCATGGCACAGCGGCTGATCGACGACGTCTTCCAGGCCTTGGACGAGCAGACCGTCGTGGTCCCCGGGACCGGCACCCTCGACATCGTCGTGCCCTCCCTGGCCCGCTCTCTCGCCGCTGTCCACGAACAGCGCCGGGCCCTGGAAGCCCAGATCAACGCCCTGCTGGAGGCCCACCCTCTTTCCCCGGTCCTGACGTCGATGCCCGGCGTCGGCGTCAGGACCGCCGCCGTCCTCCTGGTCACCGTCGGCGACGGCACCAGCTTCCCGAGCGCCGCCCACCTGGCCTCCTACGCCGGACTCGCCCCGACCACGAAGTCGTCGGGGACCTCGGTCCACGGCGAACACGCCCCGCGAGGCGGAAACCGCCAGCTCAAACGCGCCATGTTCCTCTCCGCCTTCGCCTGCATGAACGCCGATCCCGCCTCACGCACCTACTACGACAAGCAACGAGCCCGCGGCAAAAACCACACCCAGGCCCTCCTCCGCCTCGCCCGCCAACGCATCAGCGTCCTGTTCGCCATGCTCCGAGACGGCACCTTCTACGAATCCCGCACGCCCGCGGACGTCGAGCTCGCCGCATGACCCCAGCAAGACCGAATCACCCCAAACCCCACAGGGACGCCTTGACGAAGGACATAGAGGCACCCCCCCGACGGGCTGCCCGACCCGACGAACTCGTACGGCCGCGACATCACGATCCACTACACGCCCGACAACCCGGCCGTCTTCACCCTGGACCTCGCGTCCGAACACCGTTCCCGCGCATCCGAGATCGTCTTCAGCGTCCTGGCCCTTGTCGTCGCGGCGGCGGCGACCACCGTGGGAGCGGTCGCCGTCGCGCTGTGAGGCCCGGCATTCTGCGATACCTCGTCACGCGAGGGGCGGGCCAACTGGGGCGCGCAGGGCTGGCCCAAGCGGCTCCACGTCACGCCTCGGACCGGTTGAAAGATATTGATCATTATCCTTCGCTCAATTCCCGGCCCGCCGTTTCCAGATCACTGGCCAGCTCATCGAGGGGCGCGATCACTGTGATTGATCCGTTCGACCCGCGCTACGCCGAATCCGCCCGCCGCTCCGCGCACCGCTCAGGCCGGCCGGAAGGCCAGCACAGCGTTCTGCCCGCCGAAGCCGAACGAGTTGCTGAGCGCCAGGGAGACCTTGCCGGTTCTGGCCGTGCCGCTCACCAGGTCCAACTCGGCATCGTCGAGCGGGTGTTGGAGGTTGGCCGTGGGCGGGGTGATCGTATGGAAGACCGTCAGGGCGGTGAGCGCGGCCTCGATCGCTCCGGCGGCGCCCATGGTGTGGCCGGTGACACCCTTCGTGCCGGTCACGGACGGGCCGCCGCTCAACAGCCTTTCGATCAGTGCCCCTTCGACTCGGTCGTTCAACTGGGTGCCGGTTCCATGGGCGTTGACATGGTCGACGTCTGCGGGTGAGGCGTCGGCATCCAACAGTGCGCGGCGCAGGGCGAGTTCGGCGCCCGCTCCCTGTGGGTGGGGTGCCGTCTGGTGGTGGGCGTCGGCGGACGCGCCGTGGCCCGCGAGGGTGGCGTAGCGGCGGACGCGGCGGGCGGTCGCGTCGGGGGCGCGTTCGAGGACCAGGACGCCCGCGCCCTCGGCCAGGACGAATCCGTCGCGGTCTCTGTCGAAGGGGCGGGATGCCGTCGCCGGGTCTTCGGCACGTCGGGAGAGGGCTCCCATCCGGGCGAAGGCCGCCGAACAGAGCCGGGTCACCATGGCGTCGGCGCCGCCCGCCAGCGCGATGTCGCAGGCGTCCGAGCGGAGCAGGTCCACGGCGATACCGATCGCCGTGGCGCCCGAGGCACAGGCCGTGCTCGTGTGCATGTTCGGCCCGCGGGTGTGCAGGTCGACGGCTATGTGGCCGGCCGCCATGTTGGGCAGGAACATGGGCAGCGTGAGCGGCGAGACCAGGCCCGGGCCCCGTTCCCGTAAGCGGTCCTGCTGGGCTTCGAGGGTCGCGACACCGCCGGCGGCCGAACCCATGACCACGGCGACCCGGTCGCCGTCCCAGGTCTCCGGCGTCAGCCCGGCGTCGACGACCGCCTCCCGCGCCGCCGCGAGGGCGAGGAGCGTGTAGCGGTCGACGCGCCAGTGCGGCACTCCCGGTACCAGGGTGGCCGGGTCGAAGCCGGGGACGCGACAGGAGAAACCAACCGGCAGGCCTTCCAGTTCCGGGTCGTCCGTGGCCGTGGGGTGGCCCGAGCAGACGCGTTCCCAGGTCCGCTCGCGCCCGATGCCTGCCGGGGTGACCAGACCGATCCCGGTCACCACAGCTTCCGCCCGGCCAGCGGAAGTTGTCACGACGTCGCCGCTTTCAGCTTTTCGACGAGGTCGACGGTCTCCTGCACGGTGAGGGTGCCCACCGCCTCGGAGTCCTCCAGCGGTATCGCCCACTCCTCCTGGAGGGTCAGGAACAGTTCCATCACGGCGAGGGAGTCGAGGCCGAGGTCGTCGTAGGAGATGTCCGGGCGGACGGTGCCGGCGGGTACCTCGAACTTGCCGCTCAGTGTGGTCACGAGGTGGTCGTAGACGGCGGACATGAGTCGAACTCCTTGCGTGTGGGGCGGGGTTGGGGTGTGTGCCGCACGGGTTTCGCATCGGGCCACGTCATGGCGATGGAGCCCCAGGTCAGGCCGCCGCCGAAGGCGGTGAGCAGGGTGCGGGCGCCTGGCCGTACGACGCCTCGGGCGGCGGTGTCGGCGAGGGCCAGGGGAAGCGAGGCCGCCGCGGTGTTGCCCACCTCGCGCAGGTTGCCGTGACAGCGGGTCGGCGGGATGCCCAGCCGGTCGGCGACGGAGTCGAGGATGCGCTGGTTGGCCTGGTGCGCGACGAAGGCGGCGACGGAGTCGGTGGTCCAGCCCGCCCGGTCGAGAACCGTACGCGAGGAGGCCGCCATCTGCCGTACGGCTCGGGCGTACACCTCCCGGCCGCGCATGCGGAAGTAGCGTTCCTGGCGAGGCAGTTCGTCGGTGTACGGCGAACTGGAGCCGCCCGCGGGGATCGTGATGAGGTCGCTGCCCGTGCCGTCGCTGCCGAGGTCGAAGTGGACCAGGGCTCCGGGATCCGGCCGGTTTCCTCGCGTCAGATACGCGGCGCCCGCGCCGTCGCCAAAGATGACGGCGGTCTCCCGGTCGCGCGGGTCCACGATCGTCGAGTACGTCTCGGCCGCTACGAGCAGCACGCTGTCGTACGCGCCCGCCATGAGCAGCGCCGAGGCGACGGCGGCCGCGTAGACGAAGCCCGAGCAGACGGCCGCGAGGTCGAACGCCGGGGTGCCGGTCATGCCGAGCCGGGCGGCCAACTCGGGTGCTGTGGCCGGGCATCGGCGGTCTGGTGTCGTGGTCGCGAGGATCAGCAGACCGGCGTCGTGCGCGCCGGCCGACTCCAGTGCGCCGCGCGCGGCTGCCACCGCCAGATCACCGGTCGAGGTGCCTGGTCGGACGCGATGGCGGCTCTCGATTCCGGTGCGGCCCCGGATCCACGCGTCTGACGTGTCCAGACCTTCGCGCACCAGTTGTTCGTTGGTGATCCGGTCCGGTGGCAGAGCCGCCCCCAGCCCGGTGATCACCGCGGCGGCGGTCATGTTGTCTGCCCACCGCTCGCGAACAGGGCCGCCACGACGTCCTGTTCGGCCATCGGAGCCCTCAACCGCGCGTCCGGCGGCGCGCATCCGTCCAGGAGTACGGCGAGATGAGGGTGTACGGCGTCCAGGGCGCGGTCGCGTTCCTGGTGCACGCGGCGGGCGTCCGAGGGGGTGAGTGATCCGTTCTCCAGGTGCCAACTCAGCGTCTGTTCCAGTGACGTCATGGCGTAGAGGGCGTGGAGGGCGTGCAGCGCCGGGAGGTGGGGCGCCGGGTCGGTGCCGGTACGGGTGGACTCGGCCTCGGCGACCGCCGCCGCGAACGCCTCCAGCAGCAGGCGCTGTTGGTGTGCGTCGGCGAGTGTGACGAGGCCCGGGAGCAGGGGGTTCCAGGTCTCGAAGGCGGTCTTCTCCTCCACGGGGAGGCCTTCGACGCAGCCGCGCAGTTCGGTGAGGAGGCCGCGTTCGCGGAGGAGCGCCAAGGCCAACGCCCCAGCCGGGGAGACCAGTTCGCCAACGGCCGGCGGGACGGGGACCGTGTGGGTGAGGTCCTCGACGAGTTGCTTGCCCGCGTCCAACCGGATGAGGAGGTTGTCGCCCGCGGCGGCCTGGTACACCTGTGCCAGGCCCTCGTACTCAAGGAGCCGGTTGACGGTCAACAGGCCCTGGGCGCCCGCTCGTTCGCGGCTGACTCCGGCCGCGTTCCGCAGGATGCGGGTCGCGGCCACCTTGGTCAGGGCCTGTTCGCGGCTGACCGAGGCCCAGGGTGCCCACACCGGGCGCCGCGCCGCGGAGAGGTCCGTGGGGGCCCTGCGCTGTCGTACGTACTGCGCCTTGATCCGGGCGACGAGGAAGCCGCACGCGTACACCTCGGCGAGGGCGCCGTAGAGGGCGTCCTGCTGGGTGCGGTAGTTCAGGACGGGGAGGTCGGTGCCCAACCGGCCCATGGTCAGGCGGTGTTGGCTGTGGCGGATGCCGATGGTGACGGCGGCTCGGGCTGCCGCGGTGAGGGCGGCCGCGGCACCGGTGGAGGCGTTGGAGGAGACCGAGAGGGAGCGCACCAGACGTCGGTCCGGGTCGCCGAGGGGGTCGGAGAACTCGCCGTCGGGCGCGATGGAGGCGTCGTCGCGGAGCCAACCGTCGTAGGGGACACGGGTGTTGTCGAAGGTGACGAGGGCGTAGTTCAGCGGGACCGAGGTGGTCTCGGGGAGTTCGGTGATGTGGATGCCGTCCGTGATGCGGTCGGCGTCGCGGACGCGGACCGCGAAGGGGAACACCCCGCACTCCTGGCCGGCGAGGAGGAGGCGGGCGTAGACGATGGCCATGTGGGAGCGACCCGTGCCGGCGACGTGGGACATGAACTTGGCCGCGGTGGGGTCGGGGGTCCGTAAGGTGAACTCCCTTGTGGCGGGGTCGAATCGGGCCTCGGTGCGGGTGGCGAGGTGGCTGTTGCCGCGGCCGATCTCGGTGATCATGATGGAGCCGAAGGTCTCGTGCCGGTCGACTTCACCGATCAGCGGGTCCAAGTACGGGCCGGGCCTGCCGAGTTCGGTCATGGCGGCGACGCACACCGCGTACTGCACGGTGCCGGCGAGGAAGAGGGGTGGGTCGACGGTGGCGGACCACTCCAGTACGGCGAGGAGTCGGGCCGGGTCGCGCTGCAGGGCGTTCGCTCCGCCCACCCACTCCCCCAGGGCGCGCAGCCGGTCGTAGGTCCGGGCGTGGCGTTCGGGGCCGCAGGGCGGTGCGGACCGTTTGAACGGCGGGGTGTCGAGCAGGCCGTCCAGGGCGTCGGCATCGGGCCTTGTGTCGCCATGGACGAGTCGCCGTAGCAGCTGGGCGGTGTCAGTGGCCGCCTGGTCGGCGGTCATGCGGCGGGGGCGGCGCGCAGCAGGGTGCGCCGGGCCTGGCCGTCCTCGATGGCGAAGACGAGGGCGGGGCGGAAGGCGTGCAGGTCGATGCGGACGCGGCTGCAGTCCTGGCCGGCCTGTCGCACCCGTACCTCCGCGCTCAGGGGGATCTTGTCGTCCTCGGCCGGGCCGGTGCGGGTGAACGTGCCCGTGAGGAGGGTGGGCAGGGGGAACACGAAACGGCTGAACTCGAAGGCGCTGGCGTGCATCACCGCGTAGTAGGGCGGATGGCCGGTGGGTGGGAGCCAGATCTCCGACACCGCCCAGGTGACGAGTTGGATCGACGCCTCGATGAGGAGCATGCCGGGTACGTGCTGCTGGTCGGCGGTGTGGTCCCGGAGCATCTCGGTGTCGTTGACGACGGCCAACTGCGCCTGGAAAGCGTCGCCTTCGACGTGTGCGTCGCCGATGAGGACGTTGTCGCGGCTGTGCTTGAGGACGCTGTGCCGGGGCACGGCGGTCGGCGGTCGGCCCTCGGGGAGTACGGCCGCGCCGTACGCCTTGAGGAGTTCGGAGGTCAGGTCGCTCCACTCGGTGTCGTCGACCCCGAGTCCGGGACGGATGCGCAGCGGGTTGTCCTGGTCGGGGGGCCGGCGGCGCAGTCGGTCGCGGAGTTGGGACGCCGTGGTGAAGTCCGGCTGGACGCTGGCGTGTTGGAAGGACTCGCCCACCACCCACTGGTGGCGGGAGTCGTCGTCCTGGTGGAGGGACTCGGTGTCGTTCGGCTCCGACGACCGCGTCTGATAGTCCGTCATCTGTCGCTCCTGCGCTTGCAGTTGGGGGTCCCGGGACGGGGCGCGTACGGGGTCAGGCGGCGAAGGGCGAGGCGGGCTTGGGGATGCCGGCGAGGCCGCCGTCCGGGACCGAGACCCCGCCGTCGCAGACCAGGGCGTGTCCGGTGACGGACGAGGCCGCGGGTGCGGCCAGGAAGAGCGCGGCGGCGGCGACCTCCGTGGCCGTCAGCCAACGGCCTTGCGGTACATGGCTCATGAGCCAGTCCGACAGCGGCGCGTGCTGCTGCATCGGCTCGGTCATGTCGGTGCGCACCCAGCCGGGGCACAGGGCGTTGACCCGGATGCCCTGCCGGGCCCAGCCGACGGACAGCGAGCGCATCAGGGAGAGTTGGGCTGCCTTGGTGACGGCGTACGCCTCCATCGCGGGCGTCGCGATGAGTCCGGCCACGGACGACACCAGGACGACGGCCGCCTTCGGGGAGGCTGCCAGGTGGGGGTGGGCGGCGCGGCACAGGTCGACGGTGGCGCCGATGTTGACGGCGAGCAGCGGGTCCCACTCGGCGGAGCTGCTCTCGGCGAAGGGGACCAGGTACGAGGTGCCGGTGTCGTCGGCCGGGAAGGCGCTCGCGTTGTGGACGAGGATGTCGAGGCCGCCAAGACCGGTGACCGCTTCGTCGACGAGGCGTGCGGCCGTCCCCGAGTCGGCGAGGTCACCGCACGTGATCGCCGTCTGCCGCCCGAGCTTGCGCACCTCCTGCTCGGCGTCGTGCAGCGCGTCGTCGCTACGGGCCGCCAGCGCGACATCCGCCCCGGCCTCCGCGCAGGCGACCGCGATGGCACGGCCGATGCCGCGCGAGGCGCCGGTCACGAGGACCCGGGCGCCGTCGAGACGGAAGAGGGAGGCGAGGGGGCCGAGAGCGGCGGGGTCGGTGGAGACGGTGGCGGTGGACGAGAGGGGCTCGGTCACGACTGGGCTCCTTCGGGGCGGGGTTCGCGGTGCGAGGGACTTCGGTGCGGGGCGCTTCGGCGAGGGCTGATTCGGTGCTAGGCGCTTCGGTACGGGGGGCTTCGCTACGAGGCGCTTCGGCACGAGAGGCATCGGTGCAAGCGGCGTCGGTGCGACGGCGTTTGGTGCGAGGGGCTTCGGTCCGGGGGCTTCGGCGCGGGACGCTCCCGTGCGAGGGGTTACGGCGCTAAGCCCTTCGGTCGGAGGGCTTCGGTCCGGGGGCTTCGGCGCGGGACGCTCCCGTGCGAGGGGTTACGGCGCTAAGCCCTTCGGTCGGAGGGCTTCGATTCGGGGGCTTCGGCGCGGGACGCTCCCGTGCGAGGGGTTACGGCGCTAAGCCCTTCGGTCGGAGGGCATCGGTTCGAGGGCTTCGGCGCGGGACGTTCCCGTGCGAGGAGTTACGGCGCTAAGCCCTTCGGTCCGGGGCTTCGGCACAGGGGCTTCGGCGCGGGGCGCTCCCGTGCGAGGGGTTACGGCGCTAAGCCCTTCGGTCGGAGGGCTTCGATTCGAGGGCTTCGGCGCGGGACGTTCCCGTGCGAGGAGTTACGGCGCTAAGCGCCTCGGTCGGAGGGCTTCGGTTCGGGGGCTTCGGCACCGGGCGCTCCCATGCGAGGGGCTATGACGCTAAGCGCTTCGGTCCGGAGAGCTTCGGTTCGGGGAGTTCGGTTCGGGGGCCTCAGTTCGGGGACCTCAGTTCGAGATGCTTTCGTGTTGGGGGCTTCGGTTCGGGGTGCGGGGACGATGCCGTGCCGCTGTGCTCTGGTCCAGGTCAGGACCGTGCTCCCCCAGGTCAGGCCCGCGCCGAACGCGGTGACGAGCACCCGGCTGCCGGCCCGGAGCCGTCCGTCGTGGTCCGCGCTCGCCAGGGCGTACGGGATGGAGGCCGCGCCGATGTTGCCGACCTCGTGCCCGACGATCACCACCCGGTCCTCGGGGACTCCGGCGTCGGCCGCGGCGCGACGTAGGAGGAGGGGGTTGGGCTGGTGGGAGATCAGCAGGTCGATGTCCGACAGGCGCAGGTCGTTGCGGTGCAGGGCGTCGCCGAGGACCTCGGGGAAGATCCGCAGGATGAAGTCCCGTACGGCCTTGCCGTTCATGTGGACCTTGTGGCGCCGGTCGGCGAGGGTCTGCGGGGAGGCGGGCAGTCGGCTGCCGCCGGCCGGGATGAGGACGTCGCCCGCCGCCGTACCGTCCGACCCCAGCCGGATCGAGGCGAACCCCTTGCCTCCCTGGACGGGCCCGAGGATCGTCGCCGCCGCTCCGTCGGCGAACAGCACCGCCGTGGCGCGGTCGGACGGGTCGACGAAACGGGAGTAGACCTCGACGCCGACCACGGCGGCATAGCGTTCGCCGGTGCCGGAGCGGAGCCAGTCGTGGGCGACCCGGGCGGCGAACAGCCAGCCGGAGCAGGCCGCGGCCACGTCGAAGGCGACCGCCCGGTCCGCGCCCACCAGTGCCTGGACCCTGCACGCGGTCGACGGTCCCAACTCGTCGGGGGTGGAGGTGGCGAGGACGAGCAGACCGAGTGCGGATGCCGGGAGACCGGCCGCGGTGAGTGCCTTCCGCACGGCTTCGGCGGCGAGATCGGAGGCGGCCTGATCGGGCTCCGCGATGTGCCGACGCAGTACGCCGGTCCGCTGGACGATCCAGTCGGGGTCGACGCCGGCCGCCTCGGCGACCTCGTCGTTGGTCAGGATGCCCTCGGGTAAGCACGTGCCGGTGGCGAGGACGCCGATGCTCGGCGCTGGGGACACCGTGTACCTCCAAATGGCTTGCGGGGTTTGCCAGTTCGCCGGAATCCGTACGCACGGTCGGCTTCCGCCAGATTGCCCGCCGGGCACGATGTCCAGCAGGGCGCGAAGGAAGAGGTTGAAGCACTCGTCGAATTCGGTTTACACCCCCCGCGATTCCACACACCCCAATTCACGCTGATCCACGCCGATTCACCACGGGATGCCGTGCAACACACAGGAATGTTGAGCGTGTTGAATCCGGCTTATGCGAACTCCGGTACCTCTGGCGTCAATTACTGCCTACGGACAAGGCATTCGGCGAGTTCCGACGTGAGCCCCGGAATGCAGAAACTCCGGAGACACCCGGCACATACGACAACAGCCGGACCACGCCGAACAGTTCATGCCCGGAGACGCACCACACCCGTCCGGTGCCGTTCACTGCGTCTCGCCCTTGGCCTCGCCCTTGGCCTCTCCCTTGGCCTCTCCCTTGGTGGTGAGCAGGTGTTCCAGGCGGTCGAACCGTTCGTGCAGGGCGTGGGCGGTCTCGTCGTACGCCTCGTGGAGGTCGTGTTCCGCGCTCCGGACGAGGTGGTGGCGGCGGGTCTGTTCCCGGCCGACGAACCAGGTGGCGAGCGCCGCGGTGACGAGGCCGTACGTGGTGATCCCGACGACCATGACGACCGATCCGACGAGCCGGCCCCACAACGTCACGGGGTAGAAGTCGCCGTAGCCGACCGTGGTCGCGGTCTCGATCGACCACCACAACGCCCTTGGATACGTGGTCAGGTTGGCGCGCTTCGCCCCGTCCTCGGCGGCCACGACCGCGTACGAAGCGACGAGCATCACCACGACGAGGACGGCCGTCGCGGCGCCCGCGGTCTTCAGGTGCAGCGAGCGGCCCTCCCGGGCGAGCAGCAGGTTCATCGCCTTGGTCAGGAATCCGGGCAGCATGTTCGGATCGTGTGGGACGGGCCGCACGTCAGCGACGTCCGGCACGCTCCGCCAGGGCTTCGGTCACTCGTACGGAGGTGGTCCGGACCCCGGTCACCCGTGCGGGTCCGGCCGGCATTCCGGACCGCCGCCGACCACCACGCTGTACGGCAGGATCGTGACCACCACGGACGGCAGTTCCTCCAGGGCGCGGGCGATGCGTTCGGCGGTGCCGCCGTGCAGGAGGCGGCCGAGCACGGTGGTGTAGGTGCGGCGGGCGATCAGCAGGGTGAGCGCGGTGTGGCCGTCGGCGGTCTCGCGGGCGGCGAGTTCGGTCAGGGCCCGCTCCAGTCGGCGGTCGGGGCAGTCGACGATCTCCAGCGGGACATCGGTGGTGCCTACGGCCTCCCAGCGCGCCACCAGATGCCGGGCGCGCACCGCGTCGACCGCGACGTGCACGGCCCGCACCTCGTCCGGCCTCAACTCGTGGGCGTAGCGCAGCGCGTGGAAGACGGCCGGGTCCACGGCGTCGACGAGGACGCACACGACATGGCGGCGCCGGCGTGGCCGGTCGCTCTGCCCGGCGGGCGGGAGTGACTCCACCTCGGCGGTCTCCGCGCGGTATTCGCGGTTGATGCGGATCAGGGCCCACACCCCGAGCGGGAAGACCACGACGACCAGCCACGCGCCCTCGGTGAACTTGGTGACCGCGAAGATGAGCACCACGAGCGCCGAGACGACGGCCGCCGTCGCGTTCACCGCGATCTTCCAGCGTCGGCCGGGTTCGCGTCGGCGTGCGTGGTGGACGGTCAGTCCGGCGCCCGCCATCGTGAACGCGGTGAACACGCCGATGGCGTACAGCGCGACGAGCCGGTCCACGTTGGCGTCGGTCACCAACAGGAGGGCGAGGGCGACGACGGCGAGCGTGATGATGCCGTTGGAGAAGGACAGTCGGTGCCCGCGCCGGGTCAACTGCCGTGGCAGGAAGCGGTCTTCGGCGACGAAACTGGCCAGGTAGGGAAAGCCCGTGAAGGGCGTGTTCGCCCCGGTGTAGAGGATCAGCGCGGTGGCGAGCTGCACGAACACCAGCCCCACGGTGCCGGACACCCCGCTGCCGAAGACGAGTCGGGCCTCCTGTGCGATCACGGTCGGCGTGCCGTCCGTGTAGGGGACGGCGTGGGTGAGGTGGGCGAGACCGGAGACGCCGAGCACGAGGACGCCCAGGACGCAGCTCATGGTGATGAGCGTGCGGCGGGCGTTGCGGCCCTGCGGTTCGCGGAAGACGGAGATGCCGTTGGAGATCGCCTCCAGGCCGGTGAGCGAGGAGCCGCCGTTCGCGAACGCGCGCAGCACCATGAACAGCGACGCCCCGTACAGCCACCCGTCCCCCGGCGTACCGAGCGGCACGACACCCTGCGCGTGGACGTCGGCGTGCGGCAGATCCCCGAACGCCCAGCGGGCCACTCCCACGGCGAGCATCAGTCCGACCGCCGCCATGAACAGGTACGCGGGCACCGCGAACACCCGCCCCGCCTCGCGCAGGCCGCGCAGATTGCCGTACACCAGAATCAGCACCACCCCTACGCTGACGGGGAGTTGGAGGTGGTCGATGCCGGTCCAGCCGTTGCCGACGAGGTGGGCGAGCGAGATGAGCGCGTTGGTGCCCGCCGAGACCTGGACGGCGACCGTCACGACGTAGTCGACGAGGAGCGCCACGGCGGCGACCTGCGCGACGTCGGGGCCGAAGTTCTCGCGGGCGACGACGTACGACCCGCCGGCCCGCGTGTAGATCGTGACGACGTCGCTGTAGCAGAGCGTCAGCAGCACCAGGATCAGCAGGATCGCGCCCGTCACCGGCATCAGCAGCGTGAAGGCGGCGACCCCGACCACCGGCACCAGGACCCGCAGCATCTCCTCACTGCCGTACGCCGACGAACTGATGCAGTCCGAGGCGAGGACGCCGAGCGCCGTCCGGTTGTCGAGCTTCTCCCGCTGGATGCGCCCGGTGACCAACGGCGGCCCGAGCAGCCGACGCTTGAGACGGTAGGTGAGCGGTTCGGGAAGGTACTCGGTAGGTGGCTGGGGCGCCTGGGAATGGTCGGACGCGTCCGGGGCGGGTACGGCGGGGTCGGTCATGGAACCATCACACCCGGACTCGTGACGGCATCTGTCGAGGATCACCCGTGAGGTCCCTGAACTGCACCCGGCCGGGGGGACGGTGATCCTTGGGACGGGCGGGACGGGGGCGGACGGGGCCCGCGCGGTGGGTACATGATCACGGCGTCCCGCGCCTTGGCGGTCGCGACCGGAGTGCGCCGGAGAGGCTTCCTGGCACTGACTTGCCCAGCTTGTGGGATCGACGCCGAGGCGCTACTTGATCAAGTGGAATTCGGGATGGTGCAGCCAGGCTTCCAGGAACTCCACGTCTCCGACGTGTCGAAGCCACCGCCCATCGCCGCAGGTGTCGTAGGAAACCTCCGTGACTCTTCCCGGGAGAGCTGATGCCAGTGCTCTCGCCCGGGCCAGGACTGCTTCGTTCCCCGCGCCGTCTCCTCCGGTGGGGTGGTCGGTCAGGAGACCGTCGAAGTCGATCAGCGCGCCGAGTCTGCGGGCGAGAGGCGGCGTCAGACGGCTGAGCGGCACGTGGTTCGTCGCACCCGAGCACGCGACGCCGACTACGGCTACGGAGTTGGCTGATTGATGGACCGTCAGCACCGGGGACGGTCGGCTCAGTGCTTGTTGACGGCCGAGGCCCAGTCGAAGTTCACGCCCATGTCGGAGTACATCTTCGAGTAGCCGACGAAGCAGTTGAACGTCGTGACCTTGCCGTTCTTCAGGTACCAGAAGTCGGCGGTCGGCGCGTCGACCTTGCGGCCGTTGCCCTGGACGAAGCCGCCCGTCGGCGACGGGAGTTGTCCGTCGAACGTGCCCTGGATCGACAGCTCGATGCTGATCGTGTCGCCATTCACGGTGATGCGCTTGAGGTCACGGTGAACGTCGGAGAAGAGGCCCTTCATGTACGGCAGCACGCTGCCGAGCGCCTTACCCCGGTAGGCCTGGCCGGCGACCATGTCGTCGAAGACGCCGTCCCTGGTGAAGCTGTTGACGAACGTCGGGACGTCGATGTGGCTGCCCTCCGCCACGTAGTAGTCGCGGAGGACGATCGCGAGGTTGGCCTTCTCGTGCTTGGTCAGCTGGCGGTCGGTGAGCGGCAGCTTCGCGAGCTGACGGGCGGTCAGGGTCGGAGCCGCCGAACTGTCCTGCACCGCCGACTTGTTGTGGACGGGGCTCGCCGCCTGTGACGGCACGGCGGCGATGGAGAGACCGCCCAGGATCGCTATCGCGGTCGCGGCGGTGATCGACTTCCGGCTGAGCAGCTTCATGACGTATTCCTCCAGGTTCGCCGACAGGATCCGAGGTCCGTCGCAACGGGCTCGACCCTCCGCGGATTCTTAGTAAATCAAACGCTGGCTTGACTTTATGAACGGCGACGCAAGCTGTCAAGCGACTGTTTGAATTGTGTGATCACGCGACCCCGGAGGCCCGGCGGGACCGGATCCACCCGCGGGACCACCGCTTGACAATGCACTCAAGCAACCGCTTGAATACCCGCCATGACCAGGGTGGAAAAGACAGACCTGCGTCGCGAGGCCGGCCAGCGCACGCGGGACGGTCTACAGGCGGCAGCCCTGGAGTTGCTCGCTCAGCGAGGCCAGGACGGCCTGACGCTCCGCGAGATCACGGAGCGCGCCGGAGCCAATGTCGCCGCGGTGAGTTACCACTTCGGGTCACTGAAGGCGCTGTGCGACTCGGCGATCGAGCACGCGTTGGAACGGTATCTGGACGCGCAGATGCAGGCCATCGATTCCCTTGGCTCCGCTCCGACCCTCCAGGAGGTGGCGGCGGCGTTCGCCGGGCCGATGGTGCGCGCGATTTCGGCCGGTGGGCAGGATCTGGCCGTGATGCGGACCGTGGCACGGGTCGGCATCGAACCGCCCCAGGGGTGGGAGCGGCTGACCGCCAAGTTCGTCCAGAGTCGCCGGGATGTCCTGCGGGTGCTGACGCCTCACGTTCCCGGAGTCGACGAGCAGGAGCTGATCTTCCGTACGCGCTGCGCGGCCGGCCTGCTGAACTGGCTCGCCCTCGCGCCGATCGGCAGCGAGCTAGCCGCCATGTCAGCCGAGCAGATCGAGCGGCAGTTGGTGCCTGTGGTGGCCGGGGCGTTTCGCGGGGACGGCGGCGGCGACCGCTGACCTGGCCTCGGCTCGGCTTCGCTTGGCTCGCCTTCGCTTGGCTTGGCGCTGTCAGGGATCTTGGAAGTGGAACATCCGAGAGGGCCTCGCTCGGGAGCACTCCCCCACATCGACGGCCAGACCGACGTGCGCCCCACCCGTCGTCGGGCGCCGGGCCGGCCGGGCAGGATGCCGTGACGCGTGGGGGCGGGCGGGCCCGGCTCGAACCGCAGCCCGGCCTCCTCGCCAACCCGCATGGCCTCGGTGATTTCCGCCCTCAACTGGGCTGTCGGTTCGGCCAGTTCCACGCCCGCCATCGCAAGCAACCCCGCTCCCGACGGCGTTGAGCTGTAGCTGTACGCGACACCGCGGACCCGCATTCGACGCACAACCATCCGTCGCCGGACACCGGTGATCATCCCTCTCGCAGGGTCCGCTCAGTCCTCGTCCTTCTGCCACGCTGTGACCCCGAGCTTTCCGGTGGTTCCGAGGTCGAGGTTCGGGGTCACGATCACCGGGTCGGCACCGGCCTTCGCCCGGACGCGCACATAGGGCACGTTCACCTGCGTGCCGAACTCGGTGGTGTTGCGCCAGACCAGGCTGGCGGTCGCCGACTCGCCGGGCCTGAGCGTGACGGGACCGGGCTGTTTGTCGTCCACGCTGCCGGGGGTGATCTCGCCACCGCCGTCGAGGATCTTGATGCCGTCGACGTGCTTGAGATCGTCGTCCAGGAGTTCCAGCAGCGGGTGGCCGTCGACGCCGTAGTCGCGCTTACCGCAGTTGTCGAGACGCAGGCCCACCACGCGCAGCCCCATGGCGGCGTCGCCCTGATCTGCGGTGACCCGGATCCCGGAGGCGGGGCACGTGCCCGCCGCGGCCGGCGCCTCGCTTGAGGGGACCTTGTGCACTTCGAGCACCTTGGCCTGCGTCACCCGCGGTGTGCTGGGCGGCAGTTCGCCGGCCCGGACCGTGCCTCGTACGGTCTTGCCGGGGCCGACGTCGCGGACGGTCGCGGTCTGGTTGGCCATGGCCCCGCCGTCGGCGCTCATGAAGGTGAAGACGACCGAGTAGGTCAGGGTCTCGGTGCCCTTGTTGGTCACCTCGTAGGTGGCGGAGATCCCCGAGTCCCCAGGGAGGCTCTCGGCGGAGACAGAGGTGCTGCGGGTGGGCGACGGGGAGACCGACGGGAGGGTCAGGGAGGTGATCCGTACGCCGTCCTTGCCCGGGTCGTCGACCTGCGTGCGGGACGACGGTTCGGCCGTGGTCGCGCCGGCGTTCCCGGCACCGGTGCGCTCCGTTCCGCAGGCCGTGAGCAGCAGGGCGGTCGCTGCGAGGGCCGACAGGAAGGGCACGGTGCGGGCGAGAGTTGGGTGGAGTGGGGCGGGTCTGGGCATCCGGTCATCTGATCAGCGTGTGCACCCTGGGCATGTGATGGAGGCCATAATTCCAGTCACAGGGCTGTCACAAGCTCCTTGAGGATGGGGGTAGTTGGGCGTGTCTGGCTGCCGTGACAGCGTGGGCACCGCCTCAGCGCACCCTGCGAAATCCAGCCCGTTCACGTGCCCGTCCACCTGCCCTGCCGTCGGCGCGACCGAGGCGCCTTCGTCGGCGAACCGCCCGCTCATCCAGAGCAACACCCTCCGCGACACCTTCTCCATAGACCATCACCGCCTCAGGCGAAGTCCGCTGCGGTCATGCCGTCGGGTTGTCCGGACGGCCACTCCACCAACTCGATGCGGTAGCCGTCCGGGTCCGTGAGCCACGACGTCTTCGGGCCTTGCGGGCCGCCCGGGTGCTGGACAGGTCCCGGGTCCAGGCCGGCTGCGGTCAGCCGCTCCAGGGTGGCGGCCAGTGCGTCCACCTGGATCGCCAGGTGGTCGAAACCGCTGCCCACGTCGACCGGTCCGTCGCCGGGGCGGTGGACCAGTTCGAGCGAGGCCGACGGTTCGTCGGGGAACTTGAGGATCACGAGGCGAGCCCCGTCGCCGGTCTCGACCCTGCCCAACTCGCCGTAGCCCAGAGCGGCGTAGAGGGCGAGCGAGCGGTCCAGATCGGTGACGCGGTAGGAGACGAAGAGCGTCTTCACGCAGCCTCCTCGGTACGACGCACCTGGTAGCGGAGGTGCGTGACATCTCGGTCGTCAAGCCGTCGGACGAGGTCGAGTTCGATGTGATCGGCACCGAGGTGGTCGAACAGCCGTCGGCCGTCCCCGAGGAGGACCGGGATCAGGTGGATCTCCACCTCGTCGATCTGCCCGGCTCGGAGGAGCGCCTGCGCCGCGCCCGCGCCATGGACCATGACCGGCCGGTCCCCGGCAGCCGCGCGAGCCTGACGGACGCAGTCCTCGACGTCGGTGACGAATCGCGCGTGGCCGGGTGGTACGTCCCCGTCGTCCACGTGATGGGTGAGGACGAGGATCGGCACGCCGTCGTGATGGTCGCCCTGCCAGCACCCGGCGAGTTCGAAGGTCCGTCGGCCGGAGATCACGGCGCCGGTCGCCGGCGCCTCGCGGTAGACCTGGCCGCTGGGACCGTCGGATTTCCGGTCGTCGAGCCAGTTGAAGAGCCGTCCGCCGGCGCGTCCGAGCTCCTGGCCCGGTCGATCGTCCGGACCGGCGATACAGCCGTCGAGCGCCATCGACATGTACAGCCGAATCGGATTGCTCATCCTGGCCTCCAGCTCTCCTCCATGACACCGGGATCCGGTGTTTCCTGACCCGCCGACGAGGCGGTCATGTCACGGGGGAAGACCTCAGGCAACCGGCAAACTCATCGGCTCGACCCGCCGGCCCTGCTGCCGGGCCACTGAGGAGGTACGGGGCATCGCGGAAACTCATATCCCACTGGGCGAATCTCACGACCGACGACCGACGACCGACGACCGATAGCCGATAGCCGATAGCCGATAGCCGATAGCCGACGATCGGCGGTCCGGTCAGACGGCCTTCACGACCGTGCCGGTGTCTTCGAGCGCGGCGACCTCGTCGGCGGGTGCCCCGGTGTCGGTGACGAGGGTGTGCAGGAGGGTGGACGGGCCGACGTGGGCGTAGGCGGTGTGGCCGAGCTTGCTGCCGTCGGCGGCGACGATGATGCGGCGCGTGGCGGCGATGCCGGCCTTCTTCACGGCCGCGTCGTCGAGGTCGTAGGCGGTCAGGCCCTGAGCCGCGCTGAGACCGCAGCAGCCCACGACGGCGGTGTCGAAGCGCAGTGCGGCGAGGGACGCGAGGGTGAGGGGGCCGGTGAGGGCTCCCTCGGCGCCCCGGGGCTGCCCGCCGGGCACCATCAGCGTGGCCGGGCCCGGGATCTCGCCGAACACGTGGATGGCCTGCAACGACAGGGGCATCACCGTGATCGGCCGCCGGCGCAGCAGGTGGGCGATCTCCAGGCAGGTGGTGCCGCTGTCGAGGAGGACGGTCTCGCCGTCCGCGATGAGCGCGGAGACCTCGGCGGCGATGCGGCGCTTGGCGTCGACGGCCTCGTGGGCGCGCAGCGCGAAGGGGGGCTCCTCACCTCTGAGCAACAGGGTGCGCGCGCCGCCGCGGACGCGTTCGAGGACGCCTTGCGCGGACAGCGCGTCGAGATCGCGCCGGATGGTCATCTCGGAGGCGCCGGTCAGTTCGACGAGTTCCTGGACCGTGACCCGGCCCGACTCCCTGACGGCCTGCGCGATCGCCCCGTGCCGATCGGTGTTGCTGCTCATACCGCGATTGAACACCAACCGAAACGAACATTCAATGTGTGCGAAACGACAGTATTCAATCGCTATGGATGTTCGTTACCGTGGTCGGCATGAATGATTCGCTGCGAGGCGCCCGCATAGCGACCTTTGTCTACTTCAGTCTGTGCGGCACTCTGATGGGCACCTGGGTGGTGAACATCCCCGCCGTCGAGGAGCGCGTGGGCATCACGCACGCGACGCTCGGCGGGCTGCTGGTGCTGCTGGGCCTCGGCGCCTTCATCGGCATGCAGGTGGCCGGGCGGCTGACCGACCGTCTCGGGGCGCGCGTCGTCGTCCCCGCCACCGGTGTGCTGTGCAGTGCGGCCCTGGTGCTGCCCGGCCTGCCCCGGGACGCGTGGACGCTGGGTGGTGCCCTGCTGGTCTTCGGTTTCTGCAACGGCTGTCTGGACGTGAGCATGAACGCCCACGCCGTACACGTGGAGAAGGCCTACGGCCGTCCCGTCATGTCGGCCTTCCACGCCACGTTCTCGGTCGGCGGCGTCCTGGCCGCGCTCGTCGGGGCGGCTACGGCGAGCGCCGGTCTGAGCCCGGCCGCGGGCATGGCCGCCATGGGAGTCCTGGGCATCGCCATCGCCCTGGTGTCGGCCCGCGCCCTGCTGCCTGCCGCGCCCACTCCTGCCGAGACCGCCTCCACTCGGGAGACCGAACAGACGCCTCGGGAGAGCGAACAGACTCCGGCCACCGGGCGCCGTAGCACCAGCAGGCGCATCTGGTTCCTCGCCGCCCTCGCCCTGATGGTCATGCTGTGCGAGGGAGCCGCCAACGACTGGAGCGCGCTGCACCTGAAGGACGTCCTCGGCGCACCCGCGAGCACGGCCGCCTTCGCCTACGGCACCTTCGCGGCGACCATGACCATCGGCCGACTCCTCGCCGACCGGCTCGTCACCCGATTCGGGTCGATGGCGATCCTGCGCTACGGCGCGACGACGGCCGCCGTCGGCATCACGATCGTCACCGTCTCGCCGTGGATATGGGCCGCGTTCGCGGGGTGGGCGCTGTTCGGTCTGGGCCTGTCCGGCTGCGTCCCGCAACTCTTCAGTGCGGCCGGGCACGCCGACCCTGCCGCCGCGGGAGCCAACGTCTCCCGCGTCGCCGGGCTCGGTTACGTCGGCATGCTCGCCGGTCCCGCCGCCATCGGCTGGCTGACCCACGTCGTCGCCCTGAACCACGCCTTCGTCCTGCTGATCCTGCTGTGTGCGATCACCGCCGTGGCCGCCGGGATCCTGCGCACCGGATCCGACCGCACGCCCGAGATGGCAGCGAGCAGCAGCTGACACGCCCTCGGAATCCGGAGGAACCCACGCTCATGTCCACCGACCGAAGCATCGTGCTGTTCGACCTCTTCGGGGTCATCGCCCGTCACCAACGCCCGGGCGCCCAGGGCAAGATGGCCGCCCGCTGTCACACACCCACCGACACCTTCACGACGGCCTACTGGGACTGCCGCCCGCCCTACGACGCGGGTCGGCAGTCCGCGTCCGCGTACTGGACCGCCGTACTGCGACGGCTGTCCCTGTCCGCCGACGCCGACACGATCGAGGAGCTGCGCCTCACCGACATCGACAGTTGGTCGCGCGTCGACGACCGCATGGTCGCCTACGTCCAGTCCCTCCGCGCTGTCTCCGAGGTCGCCCTGCTGTCCAACATCCCCTCGGACCACGCGGACGTCTTCCTCGCCGCGCAGCCCTGGCTCCAGCAACTGGACCACGTCGCCTTCTCCGGGAAGATCGGGGCGGCGAAGCCGGACCCGGCCGCCTTCCGCCACTGCGTCGACGCCATGCGGGCCTCCCCGGGCGACTTCCTCTTCGTCGACGACCGAGAGGAGAACGTGCGCGCCGCACGGACCATGGGCATGAACGGACACGTCTTCACCGGCCGCGACAAGTTGGCGGCCGTCATCGACAACTGGTTGCCGACCCACCGATCCACGCGGAATGCGCGCGGGCTGTGACGGCTCCCAGCCCGTGTCCCGGCCGTTGTCAGTGGCAGTGCCCAGACTGTGCCGTATGACTTCGGTGACCGCTCGTGACTATGCCTGGATACGTTCCTCTCGGTTGTTCGACTGCGCGTTGGAGATCGGGTACACCCTGTCCCTGGTGCGGGGCATCGCCCCGAGGGAGGTGCTGCGGGTAATGGACGCGGAGCCCCAGGGCAGTTGCACGGGGGCGGACGCGTTGATCGAGCGGCAGGACGAACTGCGCGACCCGGAGGACTACTCGGACGGGTCCTTCATGGCGGGGGCATTCACCGTCCCGGGCGAGGGCGGTGACTGGACGCTCGTCCTGCACGTCGGAGAGGGGGGAACGGGGATGCGGTCGCGCTTCCTGAAAGCGTTGACGGACGGTGGGTGCGCCGTGGTGCACTCCAGCAACGGCGGTAAGCCCATGCACTTTTTCCATTGGTACGAGGACGGGGAACTCCGGACCACCTTCGAGTGGCACACGGCCAGGCACGGCAGCACTCCTGATGCCCTCAACTCGGCCATGCGTGAGGTCGGTTACGCACTCTCGGACGATGAGGACGGGACGAGCGAGACGAGCGAACGGGTCGACACCAAGGCGGCGGCCTTCGCCCTCGCCGAGCGGCTGACCGGGGTTCGGGTGACGGAGGAACTGCTCCAGGGTGCCGAATACCAACTCGGATATGTACCCGAAGAACCCCCCAGAGAAATCGCGGGCGGGCAGGGCTGAGGCACCGTGGCCCGTCAGACCCGACCCGACCCCACCCGGTCCGACGGTCCACGTGATCCACGAGACGGCTCGCCGGGTCCGGTCAGTCGAGCAGGGTGTCGCCCCGCACCGTGCGCGTCGAGCCGTCGGTCAGGTGCAGGGTGAGGGTGCCGTCGGGGTCACGCGTCCGGGGTGTCTCCCGGCTCCGGCCGGAACGGGCACTTGCGGGCGTGGGCCGTGCCGTCGAGTCCGCGATCCAAGAGCGCCTCTACGACTTCTATGAGGAGTCGCGCACCACCGACGAGCTCTTC
Organism: Streptomyces sp. NBC_01261; assembly: GCF_036226385.1. Taxonomy (NCBI): domain Bacteria; kingdom Bacillati; phylum Actinomycetota; class Actinomycetes; order Kitasatosporales; family Streptomycetaceae; genus Streptomyces; species Streptomyces sp. NBC_01261. Next base: position 10,152,934 of record NZ_CP108463.1, on the reverse strand, counting down.
TGGTCCCGTCACCTGAGCGCCTGGATCGCCACCGGGCACGGAGTGGTCAGCAGCGCCACGGGCAACCCGGGGCTGTCCTCGGCGCGTTACCCCGACATCGCGGCTGTGTCCGAGGAACTGCGGCATGCCGACCGGCGGTCCCCGAGTGGGGTCGAAAGGCCGGCAGCAGCGAAGGGGTGGTGCGGATCGCGTCAGGCTCGATCGTGTACGGACAGGGGCGAGTTGCCGTTCCGAAGACAGGCTGTGTCGGTTCGATTCGCTCGCCACCGGAACCGTCACGCGCGGCGTTTCTCGTCGGCTCTCCCGAAGCGCGTCTCGACGGTCGCGGCGACGACAGCCGCGCAAACCGCCAAGAGGCCGACGACCAAGGGCAGTTGGACGGTCACGCCCGTCAGGGAACCGGCCAACGCCGTTCCGGCTGAACCGGACGTGATCTTCAGGGCCGCGACCCAGATGAAGACCTGACCGCGCGCTCCGCTCGGGGCGTACTCCGTGCGGGCCGCGAGGGTGGAGGCGAAGAAGAAGGCGTTGAGGATCCCGGTGAGGGCGTACGCCGAGACGGTCACGGTGAAGGCGGGGCTCGCGGCGACGGTGAGGAGACCGGCGACGACGCCCAGGGCGAGCCGGCGCATCAGCCGGTCCGGGTCGCCGGTGAGCGGGAAGGCCATGACGGCTATGGAACCGGTGAGATTGCCGAGGCCGTACGCGGCGGTCAGCACGGCCGCGGTGGCCGGCTCGACACCGAGGATCTTCGTCATGTGGACCGCGGTGATCGGCAGGGCGGCCACACTCAGGGCGACGATCATCGTCAGGTAGACGGTGCGCCGCAGCGGGCCGGTGCGGGCTATCAGCGCGAGGGTGGCTCCCGGCTTGAGGATCGCCGACCTGTCGCCGTCGTGGGGCGGCGCGGTGAACGGCAGCAGCAGGACGGCACCCGCCGCCGCGCCCGCGCCCACCGCGAGGGCGAGAGCCGCCGCCGTGGGCGAGACCCATCCCGACAGCGCGGCCACCAGCGACGGGCCGACGGTGCCCCCGATGCCGTAGGTGGCCACGTCCCAGCCCTGGGCCCGCCGCTGCGTGCGCAGTCGTGGTCGCGGTCCGACGATGGCGGGCAGCCGGCTGCTGATACCGCCGGTCAGCAGCGGCCCGCAGGTGCCGGCAGCGGCCAGCGACAGCCCGGTCACTACGGCTGGGGCGTGTCCGTACGTCAGCACTCCCGCGGCCAGTGCGGTGGCGTACAGCAGGCAGGCCGCCGCGATGACCTTCCGGCCGTCCCGGGCGAGGTCCAGCGGCCGGGCGACGAAGGGGCCGAGCAGGTGCGGGGCGGTGATACACGCGCCGAGAACCCCGGCGAGCGTCCCGGAACCACCGGACGAGGTGACGAGCAGAACGACGGCGACGACCGCTCCCCCGTCGGCCGTACGGGCGAGGGCCGCGGCGGCGACGTAGCGCGCCAGGCCGTTGCCGCGCCTGCCCTCCCTGCCACCCTTTCCGAGCGAAGGCGGAACTTCCCACACCCTCCGCGTACTTGATATGTGCTGCTCACCCATGTGGTTCGTGCTCAGGAGGTGAGCCCGAGGACGTCCAGCACGGCGACGACCTCCTGGCGGGCGGTCTCGTCCAGCCCTCGCAGGGGACGCGGCAGGTTCGGTTCCTCCGTCAGGCCGAGGTGGGAGGCGGCTGCGGAGATGACGCGCAGGCTGCCGTGGCGGCGGAAGAGGGCCCACAACGGTTCGAGTCCTGCGGACAGTTGGTACGCCTGGTCCGCGTGACCGGCCTGGGCGGCGCGGGTGAGGGCGAGGGCGGTCTGCGGGAAGGTGCCGCCGGTGACCGAATACCAGGCGTCGCAACCGGAGTTGAGTCCGCGGGCCGCCGTCCGGTCGCCGCTCACCCCGATCGTGACGGTGTCGGGGATCAGCGCGCGCAACGCGGCGACGCGGAGTCCGGCCTCGCGCGGGTCCTCGGGCACACCGGGGATCTTGATCGAGCCGACATTCGGCAACTGTGCGATACGGCCGTGCAGTTCGTCGGTGAAGTGGATGTGCGTGGTGCCCGGGTTGTCGTAGACGCACAACGGCACGGAGAGTTCGCGCGTGACGTCCTCATAGAGGCCGAACACCTCGTCCTCGGTGAGCAGTTGATACGTCATCGGGGCGAGCAGCACGCCGGAGGCACCCGCCTTCTGCGCGTCCTCGGCCAGTTCCAGCACGTGCGAGGTACGCAGCGCGCCGATACCGACGATGACGGGCACCCCGTCTGCGGCCCCCACCGCGATCTTCGCTGCGCTGGCGCGCTGCTCCCGGGTGAGATAGGCGTAGCCGCCGGTGGAGCCGAGCGCTCCGATGGAGTCCACACCGGCGGCGGCGAGGCGGGCGACGAGCGCCGCGTACGCCGCTTCGTCGATGCCCTGCTCGCTGGTGGGCGTGAGGGGGAAGGCGCTCAATCCGCTGAACATCATGGCTCCTTGAGGGAGGGGAGAGAGAAATGGGCGGGCGAAGTGGGCAGGCGGATCGCGTTGGTCAGGTGCCCGTCGAGCGCAACTCCGCTACGACCGCCCCGAGTTCGGCGGCGAAAGCCTCGGCCTGCGCCTCCGTGGCCGTGGAGGTGGTGATCCGGATCGCGCCCTGGTGGGCGGCCGGATCCGGCGCGAAGAGGTGCCCCGGCCGCACCGCCCAGCCCCGCTGCGCGAGGGCCGCGACCACGGCTCGTGCGTCGACGTCGAGTTCGACCCATACGTTCAACCCGTCCGGCCGGTACGGGACTTCGATGCCCTGGGCGCGGAGGCGCTCGACGAGCAGGCCGCTGCGCCGGGCGTAGAACTCACGTGCGCGTTCGTGGAGTTCGTGGACCCGGGGATCCAACAGGAGTTCACGGGCGGTGTGTTGCAGCAGGCGGCTGACCCAGGTGGTGCCCGCGCTCAACCGCGCTTCCAGGCGCGCGGTCGTCTCGGCGTCGGCGGCCACGAGGGCGAGGCGCAGATCCGGCCCGAGGAACTTGGACACGGAGCGGACCAACGCCCAGCGTGTACTGCCGGGTGGCGTGACCCGGTGGTACGGCCGCGCGGAGACCGCCGAGAAGTGGTCGTCCTCGATGACGAGAACCTGGGGGTGCTCGGCGAGGATCGCCCGGAGGTCGGCCGCCCGTTCCTCGGTGAGACTCGCGCCGGTCGGGTTGTGGGCACGGGGCGTGCAGACGACCGCGCGGGCACCGGCCTCCAGCGCGGCCCGCAGCGCGTCGGGGCGCATACCGGCGCCGTCGACCGCGACGGGCGCGGAGCGGTAACCGCTCAGCCGCAGCGTCCCGATGCTCGCCAGGAAGCAGGGGTCCTCGATCGCCACCAGGTCCCCGCGGGTGAGGTGAGCGTTGAGCAACCGCTCGGTGGCGTCGACCGCTCCGTGCGTCACCAGCGTGCGGAACGGCTGGTCGATGTCCTCGGCGAAGTCGGCGCGGGCCCAGGCATTCAGCCCCGGGTCGATCGCGGGCTCGCCGTACAACGGCGGGCTGTAGTCCCCGCGCCGGGCGGCACCGAGGAGGTCGGGCAACAGCAGCGGGTCGGGATTACCACTGGCCAGGTCGACGCAGTCACCCCCGACACCGGCGGCGACCCCCTCCCGCGCGAGCTGCGGCACCGCCGCGACCACCGTGCCGCCGCGCCCCCGCGTCTCGGCCACCCCCGCCTCGACAAGCCGCCGGTACGCGAGGGCAACCGTGTTCCGGTTGACCCCCAGCTCGGCCGCGAGCACCCGCACCGGGGGCAGACTCGCCCGCGGCGCCAACTCGCCCGAAGCGATCTGGTCCCGCACGCTGCCCGCGATCTCGGCCGCGGTGGTGCCCTTGATGCCCACGTGATCAGCTCCGCTCGAACAGGAGGGTTCGTCCTATGCCAAAGTTTGTCCTATGCCAAAGATACGTCATGGGTGGGCTCGGGGGTACATGGGTCGCGGGTTCGGAGCGATGGGGGTGAGGGGGCGAGCGGATGAGTGTGGGTGAACGGATGAGTGGGCGACTACGGCCCGGCTACGACTCCGCGTCAGAAGGGGCGATCGGCGCCGTCAAGCCAACGCCGGCAGGAGGCCGAACACCCCTGCGCAGCAGCGCAGTTGTCGACAGCGAGACCTTGCGCTCATCGGGCTTGAGGCCGCGCAGCGCCCAGAGTCCGTACAGCGCCAGCAACGGCTTGACGACCACCCACTCGCCGGGGCGGTAGTCGTTCGCGCGCACCAGCCTCGCCGCGAGATCGGGGCGCTGCCGCCGCAAGTACGCACGGGCCTTGAGCGCATGAGCCGGCTGGGAGACGATCTTGATGCGGTCCACGTCTTCGAGGAGTGGGATCACGTTCGTGATGTTCTCCCACGTCGTCGTGCTCCGGTCCTCCAGAAGCACCCTCCCGTCGAAACCGAGCACCAACTTCGCGTAGTCGCCCATTAGTTGGGCCTCCGCAACGCCTCTGCCGGGTGCGCCGCCGCTGAAGATCACGCATGTCCCCTGCGCACGGTCGGCGTCGATGGAGCGGATACCGGCGCGGACTCGCCACCGGTTGATCGGGTTCGCCGTCGCTTGGGGATTCCGGTACCCCAACACCACGACCGCCTCCGAAGGGCCCTCGCTGTTCCCCACCAGAACCCGAGACCAACGCCAGTTCAGCCACTCACCCCAGGCCAGCGCCGCTGCCCCGGCCATCGCCAGTCCCGTCCTTCGCCGCATGCGGCGACTCTAGGACACCTCGGCAATCGGCTTACGCGATATGGCGGTTGATGAATTCGTGCCACATGGCGGAGGCGTGTTCCGGGGTGTCCCGGTGACCTCCCGCGAAGCCGAGCAGTTCTTTGTCGGGGCTCACGAAGGCGTCGAACAACTGGAGTTGCCCCGAGCGCGGGAAGATCTCGTCGTCCCATTGCAGGTGGAAGAGGATCGGTGCGGTGATGGCGGAAGCGTCGTTCAGGACGCGGTGCGGGGCGTGAAGTCCGGGATGGATAGCGGGGGTTGATACCATGCCGAACTTTCCGAACACCGCGCACCTCAGTCCCGGCCCGAGGGCGCGTGCGGCGGCGAGGCCGAGGCGCGTGCCCAAGGACAACCCGAAGTACGCCTGACGTGTCGGGTCGGCTGTCCCAACGCCCACCAGGAGGTCGCGCGCGGCGACCCAGTCGTCAGCCATGCGATCCAGCACCCGACCGATCCCCTCGGCGGCCATCCGTCTCTGGTACTCGACCGGTTGGAGAGGTGATGCCACCCGCTCACCGTGGAACGGACCGTCGATCGCTACGGCCGCGCAGCCGGACGAGGTGATGCGGTCGGCCATCGACAGGACTCGCTCGCTGTGGCGATGGCCGCTGCCGCCGTGCCCCAGCAACACCAACGGGACTGCCCCGGACCGACCGTTCGACGTCCACACGGTGCCGGGAATCGTCGAGTGCGACCCGCTGATCACGAACGAACGCCGTGTGGAGTGCTCAGAACCCGCGTGACAGGCGGACCAGACCACATGCTGACTCACGTCGCCATCACAACACAAGGAACTCCAAGCCCGCCACGGTTGTTGGTGGCTTCGGCTGTTCATGACTTAGGCGCTGGAAGGGGCCGCCCCGATGTCGGATCTCGCTGCCGAGCTCACGGCGTTCATGACGCGGTACGAGCAGGCGACCAACACTCACGACATCAATCGCGTGGCGCCGTTGATCGATGCGGATGCCGTCTATTGGTTCTCCGACGGTTCCCATCGGGGCCTGAGCGAGATCATGGAAGCAATCGAGCGGACCTTCGCAGCCATCCAGGACGAGGTGTACGAAGTCCGGGATCTTGAGTGGGTCGTCCTGGCCACCGATCACGCCGTGTGCCGGTATCGCTTCTTCTGGACGGGGGTGGTCGACGGCCGGCCCCGTTCCGGAGAGGGACGGGGCACGAACGTGCTGGTGAAACGGAAGGCCGGGTGGAAGATGCGGCACGAGCACCTGAGTTCCTGATCGGCGGCCCGAGCCGCCCCGCAGGCAGGGCGGCAGGGCGCTCAGCGCCAGCCCAGCTCCGGTGCCACCTGGGTCAGGATGCTCTCCAGTACATGGGCGTTGTAGTCGACCCCGAGCTGGTTCGGGACGGTCAGCAGCACGGTGTCCGCGGCCTGGATGGCTTCGTCCTCCTGGAGCTGCTTCACCAGGACCTCCGGCTCGGCGGCGTAGGAACGTCCGAAGATCGCCCTGGTCGTGTCGTCGATCATGCCGACCTGGTCCCGCGAGTTGCGGTCGTTGCCGAAGTAGGCCCGGTCCATGTCGTTGGTCAGGGCGAAGATGCTGCGGCTGACCGACACCCGCGGTTCGCGCGTGTGGCCCGCCGCCTTGTACGCCTCGCGGTACGCCTCGATCTGCCTGCGCTGCTGGACGTGCAGCGGCTCGCCCGTCTCGTCGTCCTTCAGTGTCGAGCTCTGCAGGTTCATGCCCAGCTTCGCGGCCCAGACGGCGGTCGCGTTCGAGCTGGAACCCCACCAGATCCGCTCGCGCAGCCCCTCGGAGTACGGCTCGACGCGCAGCAGGCCCGGCGGGTTGGCGAACATCGGCCGCGGGTTCGGCTGCGCGAAGCCCTCGCCCTCGATCACCTTCAGGAAGGCCTCGGCGTGCTGGCGCGCCATGTCCGCGCCGGTCTCACCCTCCGCGGGCTCGTAACCGAAGTAGCGCCAGCCGTCGATCACCTGCTCCGGTGAGCCACGGCTGATGCCGAGCTGCAGTCGGCCGCCGGAGATGAGGTCGGCGGCACCCGCGTTCTCGGCCATGTACAGCGGGTTCTCGTAGCGCATGTCGATCACGCCGGTACCGATCTCGATCTTCGACGTCCGCGCACCGATGGCCGACAGCAGCGGGAACGGGCTGCCCGCCTGCTGCGCGAAGTGGTGCACGCGGAAGTACGCGCCGTCCACGCCGAGTTCCTCGGCGGCGACCGCCAGGTCGATGGACTGGTGCAGGAAATCGGCGCCGGACCGGGTCTTGGAGTGCGGACTCGGCGACCAGTGACCAAAGGAGAGAAAACCTATCTTCTTCACACAGCCTGAAGCGTCCGGCTGCCACGTTTGATTCCCCTGGTTCCCCGCGCCCGCATGGTGTGACCAGGCCGGCCGGCCGGTGAGGGGCGAACCGGGCCCAAAGGCGGGGTTGTTGAACGATCACACCTCGGGGGAGACTTCTACAGCACTGTAGATTGAAGCGTGTGGCCGGTACGCCGTAGCGGCCTTGCTCCCGGGAGAAAGCAGACCTGATGTTCGGCTTGAGCGAACTGGCCGTGATCCTTCTCGTCGTCGTGGTCGTCCTCGGGATCAAGAAGCTGCCGGAGCTGACGCGTTCGGCGGGCAAGGCGACCCGGATCTTCAAGAGCGAGGCCAGGGCACTCAAGGAGGACGACTCGCGACGCCCCTGACGACCAGGCCCTGGTCCGGCGACGGCTGGTCCCTGGTCCGGCTGGTCCCTAGTCCGGCTGGGCGGCGAACAGTTCAAGGTGCGCGCAGGTCGGACAACGATAGGCGTCGATCTGCCAACGCGGTCGGCCCATCCTCTTGGCGTTGCCGAGCGGGCCTCGCTGAAGGGCGCCCGCGATCCACCGTGCGAACCCGCGAGCACCTTGCCCGGAGTCCTCGACGAAGCCCGGCTCCAGCCCCACCGCACCGCATTGAGTGCACCGTATGTTGTTCATCGAAGGACGGTTCCCCTCATCGCCCTGTCCGACACCCGGAGTCGGGAGGTCGGACAGGGACACGGCCGACGTCGACGAAGAGCGGCACCGAAGCGCCCAGGTCGATCTCGCGGCGATCGGTCGGCCCGGCCCGGCCGGGAAGCCTCGCGCGGTGCGACCCGCCGGCCGAGCCCCATCCGTACCGAACCCAGGGCGCCGGCAACCGACTTGCTCAGGCCGATCCGTCGGCCCTTGCCCAGGTCGGCCGACCCACGCCAGCCCTCCCCCTAAGGGTTCTCAGACACCCACCCCGAAGTCGGACGCGATGCCCGCCAGCCCGGACGCATACCCCTGGCCCACCGCACGGAACTTCCACTCCGCGCCGTTGCGGTACAGCTCGCCGAAGACCATCGCGGTCTCGGTCGACGCGTCCTCGGAGAGGTCGTAGCGGGCGAGTTCGGCGCCGCCGGCCTGGTTGACGACGCGGATGAAGGCGTTGCGGACCTGGCCGAAGGACTGCTGACGGTTCTCGCCGTCGTGGATCGAGACCGGGAAGACGATCTTGTCGACCTCGGCGGGTACGGCGGCGAGGTCCACCTTGATGGACTCGTCGTCGCCCTCGCCCTCGCCGGTGGTGTTGTCGCCGGTGTGCTCCACCGAACCCTCGGGGCTCTTGAGGTTGTTGTAGAAGACGAAGTGCTGGTCGGAGATGACCTTGCCCGAGGCGTTGAGCAGCAGCGCCGAGGCGTCCAGGTCGAAGTCGGTGCCGGTCGTGGTGCGCACGTCCCAGCCCAGGCCGACCAGCACCGCCGTAAGCCCCGGTGCCTCCTTGCTCAGCGAAACGTTGCCACCCTTGGACAGGGAAACACCCATGGCTTATTCCTCCACGCATACCGACGGTTCCGGTCCGCGGCACGGACCCGAACCAAAATCTACAACACTGTAGAAATGGTCGAGGGGACGGGACGGTGCGACCGAGGACCGTGCGGCCGAGCGGTACCGCGTCGATACGATGGACGGGACGATCGCGAGCCCGAAACAGCGCAATGGCATACAGGAGGGGACGGAGCGTGGTGAAGCAGCCGGATCCGCGCCCTCCGCGCCGGGCGCAGGGCGAGTTGGAGACGCAGGTGCTCACCGTGCTGCGCACGGCCGACGCGCCGGTGACCGCGGCCTGGGTGCAGGAGCGTCTGGACGCCGAGCTCGCGTACACGACCGTGATGACCGTGCTGAGCCGGCTGCTGGAGAAGCAGGCGGTGACCCGGGTGCGGGAGGGCCGCTCGTTCGCCTGGTCGCCGGCCGCGGACGAGGCGGGACTCGCCGCGTTGAAGATGCGCAAGGTGCTCGATCGCGAGCAGGACCGCCGGGCGGTGCTGGCCAGTTTCATCACCGCCCTTCCGGAGGACGACGAGCGGTTGCTGCGCGACCTGCTGGACCAGGCAACCGACGAGTCGGCGGGCTGACGTCCCGTGGGCGTCTTCGTCTTCCTGCCGCTCGTCCTGCCGTTGACGGCCTGGCCGATCGCCCGCCTCGCCACCCAGCACCTGCATCCCCGCACCGCCACGGCCTTGTTGAGCGCGATGGCCGCCGTCATGGCCCTGTGCAGCACGCTGTGCCTGGGCCTGCTGATGGTGGTCGGCACCGCCCAACTGCCGGGCAACCCGTTGCCGGACGGCTGGTCGGACCCCGAGGTGCGCGAGAGCGTGCCCCACGACGAGATCGTGGGGAAGGCCGCGATTCCCGTCCTCCTCGCCGTGGTCATGGGCTGCGCCCGAACTCTCCTGCACCACTGCCGAGTTCGGCGCCGGGCCCACGCCGCACTCGCCGAACTGCGGGCCACTTCGGTCGCGGTCCTCCCCGACGACGAGCCGTACGCCTACGCCCTCCCGGGCGGCCCACGCGACCGCATCGTGGTGACCACCGCTCTGCTCGGCTGCCTGAACTCCCGGGAACGCCGGGCCCTGTTCGCCCACGAGCGGGCCCACCTCACCGCCCGGCACCACCGCCACCTGCTGATCGCCCAACTGGCCGCCCGCGCCAACCCGTTCCTGCTGCCCCTGCGGACGGCGGTCTCCTACGTCACGGAACGCTGGGCCGACGAAGAGGCCGCCCAGTCCGTCGGCAGCCGTAGAGTCGTCGCCCGCGCGATCGGCAAGGCGGCCCTCGTCTCCCGCGGCACGCCGGCACCTACGCTCGCGGCCCTCGCGGCGCCGGGCCCCCTCCCCCGTAGGGTCGCCGCACTGCTGGCCCCGCCGCCCCCGGCACGCACCTGGCCACCGCTCTTCACCGCCGTGAGCCTCGCGCTCTGGAGCGCGGCGGCGGGTGCCGCCCTGTCCGCGACGCTCTCCGCGAACTCGGCCGTGACGCTGCTGCTGCTCCTGCACGCGGCGACCCCGCTCTAGGCGGATGGAAGATCCGCACCGCCGACGAGCGGTAGCGAAGCGGAGCACGGGCCGGGGAGTCCGGCAGTCCCGCACCTCTCACCCGTGGCCGACGGTCCACACCGTCACTGGCCCACCTCGTGCGGCTCCTCGGCCACGCTCTCCAGTCCGCTGTCCGCCGTGTCGGACGCGGGTGCGGGTTTGCGTAGCCGCCCGGTGAGGAGGGTGGCCAGGGGCTCGGTGTAGCGGGCGGTGAGCGGGCCGACGATGACCAGGATCAGTACGTACGCCGTGGCCAGGGGGCCGAGGGAGGGTTCGATGCCGGAGGTGACGGCGAGTCCGGCGATGACGATGGAGAACTCGCCCCGGGCGACCAGCGTGCCGCCCGCGCGCCAGCGGCCCTTCGCCGAGATCCCCGCGCGCCGGGCCGCCCAGTACCCCGTGGCGATCTTCGTGCCGGCGGTGACGACCGCCAGTGCCAACGCGGGCAGCAGGACCGGCGGGATGCTCGCCGGGTCGGTGTGCAGGCCGAAGAAGACGAAGAAGACGGCGGCGAACAGGTCCCGCAGCGGGGAGAGCAGGTTGTGCGCGCCCTCCGCGGCCTCGCCGGACAGGGCGATGCCGACCAGGAACGCGCCCACGGCGGCGGAGACCTGGAGCTGCTGGGCGAGTCCGGCGACCAGCAGGGTCAGGCCCAGGACGACCAGCAGCAGCTTCTCCGGGTCGTCGCTGGAGACGAAACGGGAGATGTGGCGGCCGTAGCGGACCGCGACGAGCAGGACGAATGCCGCGGCGCCGAGGGCGACGGCCAGGGTGAGGCTGCCCGCCGCGAGGCCCGTGCCGGCCAGCAGGGCGGTGATGATCGGGAGGTAGACGGCCATGGAGAGGTCTTCCAGGACCAGGACGCTGAGGATGACCGGGGTCTCGCGGTTGCCGAGGCGGCCCAGGTCGCCGAGGACCTTGGCGATGACACCGGAGGAGGAGATCCAGGTGACCCCGGCCAGCACCACCGCGGCGACCGGTCCCCAGCCGAGGAGGAGGGCCATGGCCGCGCCCGGGAGCGCGTTGAGCGCGGCGTCGACGAGTCCCGCGCTGTACTGGGTCTTGAGGTTGGAGACGAGATCGCTGGCCGAGTACTCCAGGCCGAGCATCAACAGCAGCAGGATGACGCCGATCTCGGCGCCGATGGCGACGAACTCCTCGCTCGTGCCCAGCGGCAGCAGCCCGCCCTCGCCGAAGGCCAGCCCGGCCAGCAGATAGAGCGGAATCGGGGAGAACTGGAAGCGCGCGGCGAACCGGCCCAGCAGTCCCAGGGCCAGGATGATCGCGCCGAACTCGATCAGGAACCTCGCGGACGAATGCATCGGTTCACTCCCGCCCGAGTATCGCCGCGGCCGACTCGACGCCCTCGCGCGTGCCGATCACGATCAGGGTGTCCCCGCCGGCCAGCCGGAAGTCCGGCGTAGGAGACGGCACGGCCTCGGCCCGGCGCAGTACGGCCACGATCGAGACGCCGGTCTCGGTGCGCATCCGGGTCTCGCCCAGCACGCGGCCGTTCCAGTACGAGAGCGCCGACAGCTGGACGCGCTCCGCGACCAGCCCCAGTTCGGTGGTGGACAGCAGGTTCGGGCTGTGGTGCGAGGGCAGCAGGGCGTCGATGAGCGCCGTCGTCTCCCCCGCGGTCAGGCGCACCGACAGGGCGCAGGCGTCCGGGTCGTCCGTGCGGTACGCGTTCAGCGTGCGCTCGCCGTCCCGGTGCGCGACCACCGAGACACGGCGCCGCTCGCGTGTCGTCAGGTCGTACCGGACACCGATCCCCGGCAACGGCGTACTGCTCACGCGTGGAGTACCCATGGGTGTCTCCCTGTCCTCTCTGTCGGAATCCGATGCGCTGACTCACTCCGATCGTGTCAGCCGCAGGACTCGGCGTGATCGGGAGGGGTCCGTCGGTACCCGATGAGGGGAAGAAGACGTCTACGCCGTGTCGGTCACGGCACGCCCCGGGACATGGCGCGCGGAGCGGCCGACCAGCTCACCGCCGACTGCTGGGCCGGCTCCTCCCGGCGGCACCAGGGGGCCGGCGCCGGGCGGGCCGCGGACGCGTCGGGCGTGGCTGCGCGGCGGCCGAGCGCGATCGCCAACACCGCTGTCAGGGCGGCGAGTTCGGTGCGGGTCGGGGTGCCGCGTCGTACGGTCAGGAGTGGCGCGGGCGGGGCGTCGGTGCTCACTGCGGCTGGTTCCCGTGTTTGCGGCTGGGGAGGGCGACGTGCTTCGCGCGGAGCATGGCGAGTGCGTCGATGAGGCGGGCGCGGGTCTCGGCCGGGTCGATCACGTCGTCGACGAGGCCGCGCTCGACGGCGTGGTAGGGGTGCATCAGCTGGGCCCGGTACTCCTCCATGTACTGCTTGCGGGCGAGTTCCGGATCGGGGGCGGCGGCGATCTCCCGGCGGAAGATCACGTCGGCGGCGCCTTCCGCGCCCATCACGGCGATCTCGTTGATCGGCCAGGCCAGCGACAGGTCCGAGCCGATGGAGCGCGAGTCCATGACGATGTACGCGCCGCCGTACGCCTTGCGGAGGATCAGCTGGACGCGGGGAACGGTCGCGTTGCAGTACGCGTACAGCAGCTTCGCCCCGTGCCGGATGATGCCGCCGTGTTCCTGGTCCACGCCCGGCAGGAAGCCCGGCACGTCCACCAGGGTCACCAGCGGGATGTTGAACGCGTCGCAGGTCTGCACGAAGCGGGCGGCCTTCTCGCTGCTCCCGATGTCGAGGACGCCGGCCAGCGAGGAGGGCTGGTTGGCGACGATGCCCACGACCTGGCCGTCGAGCCGGGCGAGGGCGCAGACCACGTTGGCCGCCCAGGCGGCGTGCGTCTCGAAGTACTCCCCGTCGTCGACGATCTCCTCGATGACCAGCCGGATGTCGTACGGCCGGTGCGGATCGGCCGGGACCAGGCTCGCCAGTGCTTCGGTACGCCGGTCCGCGGGGTCCGACGTGGCCTGCGCCGGGGGGAGTTCGCGGTTGTTCGCGGGGAGCAGCGACAGCAGGTGGCGTACGTCGGCCAGGCAGTCCGCCTCGTCGTCGTAGGCGAAGCCCGCCACGCCCGAGAGGGTGGTGTGCGGGTCGGCGCCGCCCAGCGCGTCCTGGCTGATCGTCTCTCCGGTCACCGTTTTGATCACGTCCGGGCCGGTGATGAACATCTGCGCGGTCTCGCGGACCATGAAGACGAAGTCGGTGAGGGCGGGCGAGTAGGCGGCGCCCCCGGCGCACGGGCCCATGATCACGCTGATCTGCGGAATGACTCCGGAGTTGCGTACATTGCGCCGGAAGATGCCGCCGTATCCGGCGAGGGCGCTGACGCCCTCCTGGATGCGGGCGCCCGCGCCGTCGCAGAGCCCCACGAGGGGGCCGCCCGCCGCCGACGCCATGTCCATGATCTTGTGGATCTTCTCGGCGTGTGCCTCGCCGAGCGAGCCGCCGAAGATGCGGAAGTCGTGGGCGTAGGCGAAGACGACCCGGCCGTGGACCCGACCCCAGCCGGTGACGACCCCGTCGGTGTACGGCCTTCTGTCCTCCAGGCCGAAGCCGGTCGCCCGGTGCCGTCGCAAGCCCTCCACCTCGGTGAACACGCCGTCGTCGAAGAGCAGGGCGAGGCGTTCGCGGGCGGTGAGCTTGCCTTTGGCGTGCTGGGCGGCGGTGGCCCGTTCGCTCGGGCCGCGGGCGGCGCCGGCCCGGATCTCCGCCAGCTCCGCGACCCGGCCGTGGACGGCCTGCAGCGGCTGGTCCTCCAGAGTGGTCATGACTGCCCCTTCTCGTCACCGATGCCGGGAGTCTGGGCCGTGGGCGTCGAAAGCTCTTCGAGGAACGCTGTGGGCCCCGGCCGGTCCGTCAGGCGTGGCACGGGGGCAGCCCGCCGTAGAACTCCAGCATCTGGCCGAACGCGCCCGTCTCGTCGACCGGTTCGCCCGGTGTTCCGCCGCGGTGTTCGGCGTAGGCGCGGACGAGGTTGGGCACGAGGCGCTCGGTGTCGAGGAGGGCGTCCCACTCGCCCAGGTCGGTCTGCCGGGCCACGTCGAGCGGGGACAGGCCGGCGGAGACACCGTCCCGGGCGAGTTCCTGGACCCAGCGCAGATAGCGGGCGCAGGTGTCGAGGACCTCGGGTCCGCAGACCGGGCCGTGGCCCGGCACCACGGTGGTGGCCCCGAGTGCGCGCAGGTCTCGGAGGGCACGCAGGGAGCCCTCGACGGAGCCCATGAGGCAGAACGGGGTCACGCCGTTCATGGCGATGTCGCCGGTGAACAGCACCTTCCGGCCGGGTACCCAGAGCACGGTGTCGCCGGTGGTGTGAGCGGGCCCGGGATGGATCAGTCGGGCCTCCTCGGTGCCCAGGTGCAGGGTCAGCCGGTCCGAGTAGGTCAGCTGCGGCAGGGTGACGGCGATGTCCCCCCAGGGGACGTCGGGCCACAGCCGGGTCAGCCCGAGGCCGGACCGCTCCATGTCGGTGCGGGCGGTGTCGTGCGCGATGAACAGGGCGTCCGGCGCGAAGAGGGAGTTCCCGAACGTGTGGTCGCCGTGCTGGTGGGTGTTGACCACCGCGAGCCGTGCCCCGCCCCGGAGCCGATCGGTCTCCGCCCGCAGCCGGGTGGCGCGCGCGACGGTCGCCGCGGTGTCCACCACCACGGTCGTCCCGCTGTCCCGCAGCACTCCGGCGTTGCTCAGACACCATCCGCCGTCCGGCTGCACGAAGGCGTGCACCCCGTCGGCGACCTCCTCGAAGCGGGGCTCGTACGCACTCCGCCGCGTCACTGTCCCGTACCCGCCCATGGCGGCTCCCTTCTCCGCGACGCCCCGCCGGGCCGTCGCCCCGTACCGCTGCCGAGGTCGTCCAGCGTGGGTGAGGGCGATCGCGCGCGGCTGGAGGGGCGGCCGGGTCCTCGACCTCCCTTCGACATCGCGTGGACGGGCGACGGCGATCCTGTCGGGACGCGGCCGGGCAAGGCCGCGTCCCGACAGGAAGGGAGGGCCCGTGATGAGCCGCTACGCCGTCGTGACGGGCGGTACCCGGGGCATCGGTCTGTGCGTCGCGCGCAAGCTGTGCGCGTCCGGCGCGGACGTCCTGCTGGTGTACGGGCACAGCGGGACGGACGCCGGGCACGCGCTGGAGTCGCTGTCCGGGCTGCCGGGCAGCGCCTCGGCGATGAGGGCGGATCTGACCGTGCCGGGTGGCATCGGGCACGTGCTCGACGAGGTGCAGGCGCGCTGGGGCGCCCTGGACGTCCTCGTGCACGCCGCCGCCGACTGGCGTCCCTCGGCCACGCTGGAGACGACGCTGCGTGGTGCGCGCGACGACCTCGCCATGGGGGTGGGTCCGCTGCTGGCCGCGGCGCCCGCGCTGACGAAGCTGATGGCGGGCCGGGCGGGCCGTGTCATCGCCGTCAGCAGCGCGGGAGCCGGCCGGGTGGTGCCGCGGTACGCGACCCAGGGCCTGGCCAAGGCCGCGCTGGAGAGTCTCGTGCGCTACCTCGCCGTCGAGTTCGCGCCGCTGGGCATCACCGTCAACGCCGTGTCCACCTCGAAGCTGGACAAGGGGCCGGGCACGGGCGGCCCGCCGGACGTGCTGGCCGGACTCGCCGCACGGACACCCGCGGGCCGGCTCACCGCGCCGCAGGACGTCGCCGACGTGGTGTCCCTGCTCTGCCATGCCGACGCGGGCTGGATCCACGGCCAGGTCATCACCGTGGACGGAGGTCTGTCGCTGGTGGTCTGAGGCCCTGCGGTCCCGGACCCCGCCCTTCGAACCGGCCCATCGATGCCCGGACATCCCCCGTCGGGCATCGATGGGCCTCGTGCTGTGCGGGCGGCCGGGGCGTCCCGGCCGCCCGGTACGGCGTCGGCGGTGTCAGCGAGCGGACAGGCCCCTGGTCGCCAGGACGGCACGGTGGACGTCGAGCGCCGCGGTGGACCGGTTGAGGGTGATGTAGTGCAGCCCCGGCGCTCCCTCGTCGAGCAGCCGCTCGGCCATGGCGGTGGCGTACGCGACCCCGATGCGGTGGGCGTCCGCGGGTCGCGCGGACTCCAGGCGGTGCGCGAGGTCCGCGGGGAAGTCGGCGTCGCTCAGTTCCGCGAACCGGCGGATCTGCCGGGCGTCGGTCGCGGGCATGATCTCCGGGATGACGGGGGTGGCGCAGCCCGCCGCGTCGAGCCGGTCGCGCAGCCGGAGGTAGTGCTCGACGTGGAAGAACATCTGCGTGACGGCGTAGTCGGCGCCGGCCCGGCACTTGGCCACGAAGTGCCGGATGTCGCTGTCCCAGTCCGGTGACCGCGGATGCCGCTCGGGAAAAGCGGCGACGCCGACGGTGAAGTCGCCGAGCGACTTGACCAGCCGGAGCAGTTCGTGGGCGTACCCGAAGCCCTCGGGGTGCCGGACCCAGGGCCCGCGGGGGTCGCCCGGCGGGTCTCCGCGCAGGACGAGCACATCGCGGATGCCGGCGTCGGCGTACTGCCCGACGATGTGCCGGAGTTCGGTCACCGAGTGGCCGACCGCGGTCAGATGGGCGACGGGGCGCAGGGTCGTCTCGGCGGCGAGGCGCCGGGTGAGGGCGACCGTGCGGTCGCGGGAGGATCCGCCCGCTCCGTAGGTCACCGAGACGAAGGTGGGCGACAGCGCCTCGACCTTGCGGATCGCGTCCCACAGCGTCCGCTCCCCCGCGGCCGTCCCCGGCGGGAAGAACTCGAACGAGAAGCTCCGTCCGCCGGCGGCCAGGGTTTCCCGCAGTGTGCTCATCCGCCGTCTCCCGCCGCTGAACCGTGGGCCGCGTCCTCGCCGTCCGCCGGCAGGTGTACGGCGAGGTCGTCCTCCGCGTCGGGGCCGTAGGCGCGGCGGACGCGTTCGAGGAGTGTCGTGCGGTCCAGGGTGTACTCCTGCGTACCGACGGTCTCCAGCGCGAACGTGGCCAGGGCGCAGCCGAGTTGGGCCGCGCGTTCGGCGCTCGTGTGCCAGGCGCGGCCGGCGAGGAACCCGGCGCGGAAGGCGTCACCCACGCCGGTGGGATCGGCGACCGGGACACCGGTGACGGCCGGGACGGTGACCGGGCGGCGGCCGGCCCGCCGGATGCGGACGCCGTCGGCGCCGAGGGTCGTCACCCAGACGTCCGTGCGGCCCAGCACCTGCTGCTCGGTCCAGCCGGTGCGCTCCTGGAGCAGCGAGGACTCGTACTCGTTGGTGAACAGGAGCTGCGGATGGTCGAGCAGTTCCCGTGCGTCGGAGCGTCCCAGGTGGGCGAGTTGCTGGGAGGGGTCGGCCGCGAAGGGGATGCCGAGGGCGATGCACTCCTGGGTGTGCCGGAGCATGGCGGCGGGGTCGTTGGGTGCGACGACGACCATGTCGAGCCGGCCGACCCGGCCGATCAGCGGGCGGAGGCCGATCTCGCGGGCCTCGCTCATCGCTCCGGTGTAGAAGGTGGCGATCTGGTTCTGTTCGCTGTCGGTCGTGGAGACGAAGCGTGCCGTGTGACGGGTGGTGGACACGGTGACGGAGTCGGTGTCGACGCCGTTCTGCTTGAGCCACAGCTGGTAGTCGGCGAAGTCGCTGCCCGCGGCGCCGACGAGCAGGGGCGTCAGGCCCAGCCGGCCCAGCCCGACGGCGATGTTCGCGGCCACTCCGCCGCGCCGGATCTCCAGTTCCTCGGCGAGGAAGGAGAGCGACACCTTCTCAAGACTTCCGGTGAGCAGCTGGTCGGTGAACCGGCCCTGGAACACCATCAGATGGTCGGTGGCGATAGAGCCGGTGACGGCGATGCGCACGACGGACTCCCTTCTCGTGGATGTGCTGGACGCGCGTGTGGTGCGGGCGTCGGTTCTCCGGAAGTGCGGGACCAGGCAGGACCGGTTGGAAGCAAAAGTAGCCATCGCCGTTAGAGACCTTTTCGCACCGGTGTCCGGCTGCGCCCGGGAGCTCTCCGGTACTTCGACGATCCCTCGAACGTGCCTCGCGACCATGGGCCGTCATCCGAATTCCGGAAGAGATGGGAGGACTCCCATGACCATCAGCGACACCAGTACCCGGCCGCCGTCCCTCGACGCCGGGGCGATCGCCCGGCTGAGCGCCTCGTACGCCGAGGCCCGGATCCTGCACAGCGCCGTCGAGGTGGGTCTGTTCGAACTCCTCGCCGAGGGGCCGCTCGGCCAGGAGGCCATCTGCGGGCGCCTGGAACTCCACCCGCGTCTCGTACGGGACTTCCTGGGCGCGGTCAGCGCGCTCGGGCTGATCGAACGGGCCGGGGGCGAGTTCCGTATCGCGCCGGCCGCCGAGCAGTTCCTCGTGCCCGGCGGTCCGCTCTATCTGGGCGCCCGGATCCGGACGGCCGCCCAACGGCATTACCACACCTGGGGCAGGCTGACCGACGCGCTGCGGGACGGCGCCCCCAAGGCGGGGGTGGGCGGCGACGCGTTCGCCACGCTGTACGCCAACCCGGAGGCGACCCGTAACTTCCTCGTCCACATGGACGCCAACAACGGCATGGTGGGGCCGCAGTTGGCGACGGCGGTGGACTGGTCGGCGTACTCGTCCTTCGTCGATGTCGGCGGCGCGCGCGGCAACGTCGCCTCCCATCTGGTGCGGCACCACCCGCACTTGAGAGGCGGGGTGTTCGAACTCCCCGCCGTGCGGCCCTTCTTCGACGAGTACATGGAGCAACTCGGCCTCGCCGACAAGGTGGTGTTCCACCCGGGCGACTTCTTCACGGGCACCCTGCCCGAGGCCGACGTCCTCGTCCTCGGACATGTGCTGCACGACTGGTCGAGCGTCCTGCGCGAGGAGTTGCTGGAGCGCGCGTACGCCGCGCTGCCGCCGGGCGGTGCCGTCGTGATCTACGACCAGATGCTCGACGAGGACTCCCCCGACCTGCGCAGCCTCATCGGCAGTCTGAACGTGGCGCTGATCACGCCGGGCGGCTCGGAGTACACCGTGCCGGACTGCCGGGGCTGGGTGGAGAGGGCGGGGTTCACCTTCCTGTCCGCCACCAGGCTGGAGAAGGGCAACGACACGGTGATGGTGGCCGCGAAGCCCGGGTGAGACGGGGTGACACCGTACGTCGTTCGGCCCCGGAACCGATGGGACGGTTCCGGGGCCGGTCTCGTGGTCTCCTCCCGTGCGGAGAGGGGTGCGGTGTCAGCCGGTGGTGGCGGCGCGCGGGCCCAACCGCGCGCAGTCGGCGAGCCGTTCGCGGACCTCGGCGTCGAGCTGTTTGCGGGCCGTGCCGATCTCGTCGGCCGTCGCGGGTACGGCGATGGTGTCGGCCCTGGTGAGGTGGACCGTGGTGCCGTCGCCCTCCTCGGTGAACCGGAACACTCCGGTCGAGGAGTGGAGGTACGGGTCGTGTCCTGCGTGTTGCTTGAACACCAGGGAACTGTCGGGGAGTTGGAGCCTCGTCCAGCGTGTGTCGTCGGCGACGGACTCGGCGGTGCGGGTCGCGAGCGCGGCCAGGGGCGCGTCGACGCGGACGCTGCGGGTGCTGGTGACGGTGTTCCGCCGCAACAGATCGATCCGTTCGGCCAGTTCGCCGATGTTCACCAGCTGGCCGGGGACGTTGCCGTCGAGTTGCTGCCGTACCTTGCCGGCCGCGGCCGGGTCGGTGCCGGGGGCGAGGTCGAAGTTGTGGGCGACCCTGATCCGGGTGCCGCCCGCGGGGAGGCTCTCGAAGCTCCACCGGCCGAGCATCCGGGTCAGCGGCGGCTTGGGGATCTCGTGCTGAAAGTCGATCACCAGGGCCTCGGTGTCGCGGGTGCGCCACAGCCGCCAGCCGCGGGCCGACCCGTTGTCGATGACCCAGCGGGCCACCAGGTCGAGTTCGGGGCTCTCGGTGCGGACGATCTCGGCGTACAGGTGCGTGGCGAAGTACCGGGGTGCCGCGACCACGTCGGCGACCAGGTCGAAGAGCCGGCGCGCGGGCGCGGGCACGGTGGCTTCGTGGACCACTTCGGTTGTCATCGCACTTCCTTGTCCGGTCGGTCCTCGGTGGAGACAGCGCGGGCGAAGGGGCCCGCCTGCCAGTTCTTCTCGATGCCCCAGGAGATGACGCGTGTCGGGGTGATCCGGATCATCTCGTCGGCCACGAGGTCGTTGAACGCGCGTCCGCCCTCGGCCAGTGCCTCGGCGAGGCCGCGGATCTCGATGCCCCGGGGTGCCGTGGGGTCGGCGGGGTCGATGTCGTCCACGACGAAGGCGACCCGCGGCCGGTGCCGGACGTCGCGGTACTTCCTGCTCCTGCCGAGTCCGATGCCGCCGATGTCGATGGTGTGCAGGTCCGGGTTGTAGTGCAGGCCGACCGGGACCACGTGCGGGTCGCCCTCGGCACCGACCGTCGCCAGCCGTCCGAACGGCTGGGACCGCAGGTACTCGATCTCCTTCTCGGTGAAGATCACGTCGTCGCCACTCCTCACAGGCTCGCGGCCGGGCCGAGCGGGTCGAGGGTGAGGGCGGGGTCGCTGCGGACGACCGGGGCGAGGACCGCGTCGACGCACCGCAGCAGTTCGTCGTCCAGGGTGACGTCGACGGCTTCGACGTTCTCCAGCACCTGCTGCGGCCGGGACGCGCCCATGACGGCGGCGCTCACCCCGGGCTTGCCGAGGACCCAGGCGATGGCCAGCTGGGGCAGGGTCAGGCCGGCCTCCGCCGCGAGGGGTTCCAGGTCGGCGACGGCGGCCAGGATCTTCTCGTCGAGGTAGTTCCAGCGGCCGATGGACTTCGCCCCGCCCGCGGTGGCCCCGGCACGGCTGTCGGCGGGAGCGCTCCGGCCCGGCCGGTACTTTCCGGTGAGCGCGCCGCCGGCCAGCGGCATCCAGACGAGCTGTCCGACGCCCGACTCCCGGCTGGCGGGCAGGACTTCGGCCTCGATGACGCGCCACAGGACCGAGTACTGGGACTGGTTGGCGATCAGCTCGACTCCGAGTCCGCGGGCGATGCGTACCGCCTCGGTGATCTTCGCGGCGGGCCATTCGGAGACGCCGACGTAGTGGGCCTTGCCCGCGTGCACGATGTCGGCGAAGGCCGCGACGGTCTCCTCGACCGGGGTGGCCGCGTCGTAGCGGTGCGCCTGGTAGAGGTCGACGTGGTCCAGGCCGAGCCGGCGCAGGGAGCCGTCGATCGACTCGGCGATGTGTTTGCGGGACAGGCGCCCGGAGTTGGTGTCGGTGGGCCGTGCCCAGCGGCCCACCTTGGTGCAGACGACCAGCTCCTCGCGGCGCACTCCGGCCAGGGCCCGGCCGAGGATCTCCTCCCCCCGGCCCCCGGCGTACAGGTCGGCCGTGTCGAAGGTGGTGATCCCGCTGTCCAGGGCGGCGCGGACGCACCCTGCGGCGGCCGCCTCGTCGACCTGGTCGCCGTGCGTGATGGCGTTTCCGTAGATGATCCGGCTCACCACGAGCCCGCTGTCGCCCACTTGCGCGTACTTCATCGCGAGGTTCCTTCCTGTAGGCCCGCGGTGGTGGCCACCAGGGGTTCGGCGGTGACGACGTGCACGGGAAGCGGGCCGACGCGCCGGGCCGAGAGCTCCGCCAGACCGGCGTCGGCCAGCATCCGCCGGGTCGTCGCCAGGGAGTGGGCCTCGCCGCCGGGCGTCGAGATCAGCATGAGCAGGGAGAGCAGATGCGCGGCGTGTTCGTCGGCCGGCGGTCCGCCGTCGACGCTGAAGCCGACGGTCGCGAGCCGGCCGCCGGGACGCAGCACACCGGCCAGCCGGCGCAGCAGTCCGGTGCCCTGGTCCCGGGGGAACATCGGGAGCATGTTCGCGGCGATCACCAGGTCGTACGGTCCGTCGAGTCCGGTGGTGAAGGCGTCGCCCTCGATGAAGCCGACCCGGTCCGACAGACCCATGCGTTCCGCGTGGGCCCGGGCCTGGACGAGGACGTCGGGCCGGTCCAGGGCGCGGACGACGGCGTGCGGGTGCTGCCGGGCGAATTCGAGGCCGAACAGGGCGTGTCCGCAGCCGACGTCCAGCACCCGCGGCTGCCGCAGCCCGGTGGCCCAGGCACGGGTGTCCTCGACGAGGGCCGCGGCCGCCGCCCGGGTCACGAACGTGCCGTCGGCCGCGAAGTCCGTCCAGTAGGTGAAGTCCTCGTCGGTGGCGTCCGGGGCGAGCAGGGTGCCGCCCTTGCGGACGACGGCGGCGAGGTCCCGCATGGCCTCCCACTCCCAGTCGCTGACGTTGACCTTCAGGGCGTGTCCGGCGTACTGCGGGCTGGTGCTGACGAGCAGGTCGGCGGCGCCCTCGGGCAGCGCGTAGCGGTCGCCGCCGAGATCGCCGCCGGTGCCGGTGACGGTGTCGAGCAGTCCGGTGGCCGCGGCGGCGCCGAGGAGGATCCGCAGCGCCCTGGGGTCGGCGCCGACCGCGTCCGCCAGCCGGGGGGCGTCGAGCGGGCCGGCGGCGAGCGCGTCGTAGACGCCCAGTTCCACGGTGGCTCGGAGCAGGCTCGTGCGTTTGAACGCCTGGAGGGTTTCCAGCAGGCTCTGCCGGGTGACGGCCGGTGCCGGGTGCGTCGTCACGGTCAGCTCTTCTGGAAGATGAAGCCGTAGGCGTGCTCGACCCGTACCCGCAGCACGAGCCGCGCGTCCTTCACCTTGGTCTCGCGGAACTCCTCCCAGTCGGGGTGTTCGCCCTGGGTGGCGCGGTACATCTCGACCAGTTCGTCGACGGTGGCGTCGTGCGGGTCGGCGGCCACCTCGGAGAGGGTCGCCGTGCCGTCGAACACGCCGTAGGCGAACATGTCCTCGGTCGTCACGTGGAAGCTGACCCGGGGGTCGCGGCGCGCGTTGCGGGTCTTGGCGCGGTCGTCGGTGGTGGCGATGCGGATGGTCTCCGTGTCGGGGTCGTAGCTGTAGCCGACGTTGGAGAGCTGGGGGCGGCCGTCCCGCTTGAGGGTGACCAGGACGCCGCGTCCGCCGCTCCGCTCGGCGAGCAGAGCTTTGAAGGCGTCTTGCTGACTCTGGCTCATCAGTTCATCCGTTCTGGTCGCGTGCTTCGTCAACTGGTGTGTGCACAAGGGGTGTCGGCAGCCTCTCGGCCCCGGTCAGGCCGACCGATCCGAGGACGTGGCGCACGTGGTCCCAGCCGGTCAGGTCGCCTTTGGCGGCGAGATACCCGTCGGGCCGGATCAGCAGGTAGCCGCCCTCGCCCAGGCCGAGATCGCGCCGCAGCACCCGCCGCGGGTCCGGAAGCGACCGGGTGTCGTCGTCGGGAGCGTCGCGGACCCCGCGGATGGACACCGCGCGGCCGTACCGGTGCTCGACGCGGTCGAGGAGGTCGCCGGTCCGCGAGCGGTCGGGGCCCGCCGTGACGAGCAGGGTCCAGCGCGGGTCGGCGAGTTCCTCGCACAGCGCGTCCCAGCCCGCGTGGTCGCGCCGGTCGTCGGCGGTGCATCCGACCCGTTGGCCGGGTGCGGGGCCCCGCTTGTAGGTCCCGCTCGGCGGGGGGTCCGTGACGCTGATCGGGCTGGTGGGGTACTCGATGGTGAGTCCGCAGAAGCCGCGGATCATCTTGCGTTCCAGCTTGCGCTTGAGCGGCTTGACCGCGTTCACGGTGCCGAGGCCGACCGGCAGCAGGTACGGGCCCAGCGCGTTGCGCAGGGTGACCAGTGCCGTGGCCAGCCGGGTGGAGCCGAGCAGCCGTTCGCCGATGGGGACGCGCTCGGCGCTGTAGCTGTCGAGCAGCCGCTCCTCGGCCAGTCCGCGCACCACGTCCGCGAGTTTCCAGGCCAGGTTGTAGCCGTCCTGGATACCGGCGTTCATGCCCTGCCCCGAGGCCGGGCTGTGCACGTGTGCGGCGTCGCCCGCGACGAGGCAGCGCCCGACGCGCATGCTGGTGATCATGCGCTGCTGGACGGTGAAGACCGAGATCCAGGTGGGCCGTGACACCTTGACGGGGCGGCCGAGGGCGACGGAGATCTTGTGGGCGAGCCGGTCCCTGACCACCTCCGGGTCGTCGGCGTCGGCGATGTCCTGCGTGTCGATCACCCGCCACTTGGCGGGCTCGGGGAACGGGACCAGGAGCAGGGTTCCGGCGCCGGTGTGCAGCAGGTGGTTGCTGTCGGCCGGCAGGTCGGCGTCGATCTCGGCGTCGGCGTTCAGCCAGGTCTCGGTGGCGTCGCCGACGAGCCGCAGGCCGAGGCTCTTGCGGACCGTGCTGTGGGCGCCGTCGGTGCCGACCAGCCAGGGGACGGACAGGGTCTCGGCGGAGCCGTCGGTGCGGGTGAGCCGGGCGTCGACATGGTCCTCGTACCGGTCGAACGAGTCGAGTCCGAGGCCCCATTCGACCTCCACGCCGAGCGCCGAGAGCCGTTCCCGGAGCACCTGTTCGGTCACCACCTGGTCGACCATGAGGCTGAAGGGGTGGCGCGTCGGCATCGCCGAGTAGTCGGTGTCGAAGCGGATCAGGGTCCGGCCGCGCAGATGCATGGTGAAGTGCTCGACCTTGCGCCCGCGCGGCAGCAGGGACGGCAGGACGCCCATCTGCTCGCAGATCTCCAGGGTGCGCGCGTGCACGGCCAGCGCCCGGCTGGTGACGGCCGGGCCGGGGGCGCGGTCGATCACCCGCACGGCCACTCCGCGGCGCGCCAGTTCGTGGGCGACGGTGAGACCGACGGGGCCCGCGCCCGCGACGAGGACGTCGGGTCCCGCACCGGCCGGGCTCTCAGCCATGCCGGGCCTCGGCGAAGCTCTTGGCCAGGGCGAGGGTCGCGGCGCTGTTGCCGCCGACCGCCCGGCGCACGAAGTCCCTCGCGGTCGCGCGGGTGGCGTCGGCGCCGAGCACGGAGGCGATGTTGTCGGCGTTCAGCCGCACCCGGTGCCAGGAGGTCGCCTGTACGCCGTCGGCCGTCCGGCGCACGGTCCACTCGCCGATGTGGGCGGCCATGAGCGGCGGCGTGACCAACTGCTTGTAGACGATGCGCCGTTCCTCCGGGAAGCAGATGCGGACCGACTCGGTGGTGTGCGCCGAGCCCTCCTTGGTGACGGTGTCCATGACCATCCACTGGAGGTTCGGGACGTCCTCGCGCAGTTGCATGCGGGAGACGTGCGGCAGCCGGTCGGGCCAGGCGGCGGCCTCGTGCAGGAAGCGGTAGAGCGTCTCGGGGTCGGCGTCCGCGAGGACCGAGTCCTCGAAGTCGAAGACGAGGTCCACGGTCGCCTCCGCGGTCTCGGCGAGTTCCTTGATGTTGGCCAGCTCGGTCCCGCTGTTGCGGTCGGTGGCCTGCCGGATCCACTCGACGCCGGCCTGATCGTCGTCGACGGCGGTGAACTCGTGCAGCAGGGTGAGCCGCGTGGAGCCGGGTCCTGCGCCGGGTTCGACGATCCACTCGCCGCTCATCGAGGCGACCGGCGGGGTGGACACCTCCTGCCGGAACGTGATGCGGGAGGTCTCGGGGTCGAGGTCCCGCACCGATGTCCAGGTCTTGGCCTCGCCGTTCGCGGTGGCCCAGATCCGCAGCCGTTCCCGGCCGCCCTCGGCGGGTGTGTCCGCGCCCTCGACGCGTTCGACGTGCAGGGTGGGGGCGAAGCGGGCCGGCCAGGCCGGTGCGTCCGCGACGATTCCGTAGACGGTCGCGGCGGGCGCGTCGATGTCGATGTGGTGCGTGGTGCGGTGGGTTCCGGTGCGCAGCATTGCTCTGCCTCTCTCTGGGTCGGCCGGGGCCCGGGCGCGGGGGGTCAGAAGATGCCGAGTCCGCCGCAGACGTTGAGTGCCTGCGCGGTGATCGAGGCGGCCGTGTCGGAGACGAGGTAGTCGACGAGGCCGGCGACCTCATCCGGGGTGGAGTAGCGGCCCATCGGGATCTTGGCGTGGAACTCGGCGAACACCTCCTCCTCCGAGATGGCGCGCGCGGTCGCGTAGGACTGCCGTACGCGGACGGCCATGGGCGTCTCGACATAGCCGGGGCAGACCGCGTTGACGGTGACTCCCGAGGTGGCCAGCTCCTTGGCGAGTGCCTTGGTGAAGCTGATGACACCGCCCTTGGACGCCGAGTACGGGGCGCCGAGCGGCACGCCCTGCTTGCCGCCCGTGGAGGCGATGCTGATGATGCGTCCGTCGCCGCACTGTTCGAGACCGCCGGTGGTGAGCACCTCGCGGGTGACGCGGAAGACGCTGGTGAGGTTGGTGTCGATGACGTCGTCCCACAGTTCGTCGGTGATCTGCGAGGTACGTCCGCCGCCGTTGCGGCCGGCGTTGTTGACGAGCACGCTGATCGGCCCGTAGCGGTCGACGGCGGCCCGTACCAGGGACGTGACCGACTCCTGCGACCGTACGTCGGCCGGTTGGCCGTCGACCTCGAACCCCTGGTCCCGCAGTTCCTTGACGGTCGACGACACGTTCTCCGCGGTGCGGGCGCCCAGGAACACGGGGATGCCGCGCCGGGCCAGCCTGTTCACCACGGCGAGGCCGATGCCGCTGGTCCCTCCGGTCACCAGTGCGATACGGGGCGGGCGGACCGGATCCGCCGGTCCCGGGGTGGGGGCTGTCGTCATCTCGACCTCCTGGTTCGGGTGCCCGGCAGCCTGGCGGACCGGATTCGAGATCCGGCCGAGGATGCTTCGAGGTCCCGCAACGGTCGTGGACGCAGCGGAGAGGCGCTTTCCAACGGTTCTCGAAGCGGTGCTGCCAGCCTCTGCTGCACACCACGTCACCGTGATCGGAAAGGGGCCCGCCATGCCGTTGTCGGCACCTCCCGTGGACCAGGAACAGGACAGCGCGCTGTATCAGGAGGTCCTGCACTTCTACGCCCGGCAGATGCGCAGTCTCGACGAGGGCGAGGTCGCCGACTGGGCCGGGACCTTCACCGAGGACGGCGTCTTCCGCGCCAACGCCCACCCCGAGCCGCAGGAAGGGCGTGCGGCGATCCTTCGCGGGGCGACCGAGGCCAACCGCAAGCTGGTGGAGCAGAACGTCCAGCGCCGTCACTGGCTGGGCATGCTCCAGGTCTCCCGCAACCCCGACGGCTCGCTCACCGCCCGCACCTACGCGCAGATCATCGCCACCCAACAGGGCGGCAAGGCCGGTCTGGAGCTGAGCTGTTCCTGCGAGGACCTGCTGGTGCGCGAGGACGGCCGGCTGCTCGTACGGCACCGTCAGGTGTACCGCGACGACCTTCCCCGGTCGTGACGGCCGCCGCGCCGGGGCTCGTCGCGACGGGCGCACCGCTGAGCACCCTCGGAGACCTGTCGGGCGGTCCCCGGATCGACGACCTGTTGCACCGCGCGGCGGCCACGGCCCCCGCACACACCGCGCTGCGGGACGGCGAACTCACCCTGACCTACGCCGAGTTGGAAGAACTCTCGGACCGGTACGCGGCGGCCCTGCACGCGCTGCCCGGTGCGCCGGGCGACGTGATCGCCGTGACCACCGCACTGGACCGGCACTTCCCGCCGGCCTTCTTCGGCATCCTCCGCTCGGGCCGCGTCCCGGCCCTGGTCAACCCGCTGCTGCGGGAGGACGGGCTCGCGCACGTCCTCCGCGTCGGCGGGGCCCGGGCCGTGGTGACACCGCCCGAGGTGTACGAGCGGATCGCGGCCGTCCGCGACCGGCTGCCCGGGTTGCGGCAGGTGATCCTCACCCGGCGCGACCCGGCCTTCCCGGCGATCCCCGCCGACGTACCGACCCTCGACGAACTGGCCGCCCGCACCACTGGAACGGCCCCGGCGCCGGCGGCTGATCCCGAGGCGGTCGGCTGCGTCCAGTTCACCAGCGGCACCACGGGAGCACCCAAGGCGGTGCTGCTGAGCCACCGCAATCTGGTGGTCAACGCCGCGCAGTCGGCGCGGGCGCACGGCCTCGACGCGTCGTCCGTGGTCCTCGACTACCTGCCGACGTTCCATCTGATGCACCTGACCGTCACCGTCGCGGTGGCCGGCACGCTCGTCCTGTGCACGGACCCGGACCCGGCCGACGCGATGGACGCCGCGGCCCGCCACCGGGCCACGCACTTCTACAGCCTGCCGGTACGGCTGGCCCGGCTCGCCGTGCATCCGCGGCTGCCGGAGCTGGAATGCCCCACCCTGCGCGCGGTGCTGTCCGGCGGCTCGACACTGCCGCCGGCCGCCGCCGCGACACTCGGCCAGCACTTCGGCGTACCGGTCGTCCAGGGATACGGCCTCCAGGAGACCTCGCCCTCCACGCACTTCGACAGCCTGGAGGCACCGCGCCCCCGGTCGTCGGGCCGGCCGGTGGCGGGCACCGAGTGCCGGATCGTCGAGGTCGACACCCGCAGGGTGCGGCCGGCCGGCGAGAAGGGCGAGATACAGGTCCGCGGGCCGCAGCTGATGAAGGGCTACCTCGGCCGGGACCTGTCCCACGACACCGATGCCGAGGGCTGGTTCTCCACCGGCGACATCGGGGTGATGGACGCCGACGGATGTCTCTACGTCGTCGACCGGATCAAGGACGTCTTCAAACGGGACAACTGGCTGGTGTCGCCGACGGAGATCGAGCGGGTGCTGCTGCGCCACCCGGCGGTCGCCGACTGCGCCGTGATCGACCGGCCGCACGAGTTCAGCGGCGCGGTCGCGCACGCCTTCGTGGTCCTCGCCCCGGGCGCGCACGACACCGATCCGGACGCGCTGGCCGCCGAGGTCAACGCACAACTCCCGTACTACGAGCACATCGAGCACATCGAACGGACAGACCGCGTCCCGCGGTCGCCGACCGGCAAGCTGCTGCGCCAGCAACTGCGCGACCGCCCGGCCGGCCCGTCCGCACCCCTGGACCCGACCAAGGAGAGGACCGCCATGCACCACTTCGTCAACCGCTTCACCGTGACCG
Organism: Streptomyces sp. NBC_01261; assembly: GCF_036226385.1. Lineage (NCBI taxonomy): Bacteria > Bacillati > Actinomycetota > Actinomycetes > Kitasatosporales > Streptomycetaceae > Streptomyces > Streptomyces sp. NBC_01261. The sequence goes on along the minus strand of NZ_CP108463.1, from coordinate 10,124,098 downwards.
GCGACACCGAGGAGTTCGAGCGGCTGCTCGGCAAGATCACCGACCACATGGCGGCACAGCCCGGCTTCCGCGGGTACCGCCTGTACCGGTCGGCGCAGGACCCCACCGTCTATGTGGAGACGGCGGAGTGGACGGACGGCGCCGCGCACAAGGAGGCCGTCGGCAGCGACGGGTTCCGCGGCCCGGTGATGGAGGTCATGAAGCTGGCCAAGGCCGAGCCGGGCCCGTACACCCTGGTCACCGAACGGGAGACCGCCGCCGGCGCCTGAACGCCCCGCGGATCCGCGGGCCCGGCCCGTTCTCCCCGCCGGGCCGGGCCCGCCTCGCACGCCTCGACGGACGAAGGGACTTCTCACCATGACCAAGGCAACAACCGCCGTACCGGGCCCGGTGATGCGGCTGCGGGAACTGGCCCACAGCGCCGCCTGCGCCGCCTCCGTGCGCGCGGCGGCCCTGCTCGGACTGGCCGACGCCCTCGGCGAGGAAGCGGCCACCGCGGCCGACCTCGCCACGGCCGTCGGCGCGGACGAGGAGGCGCTGATCCGGCTGCTGCGCTCGCTGACCACCTACGGCGTGTTCGCCGAGGACGCCGACGGCGCCTATGTGCACACCTCGGAGTCCAGGCTGCTGCGCGAGGACGCCGAGAACAGCATCAAGTACAACGTCCTGTGGGCGACGGAGCCCTGGACCTGGGAGCTGTGGCAGCACCTGGACGAGGCCGTACGCACCGGCAAGGGTGTGTTCCCCTCGTTGCACGGGGAGGAGTTCTTCTCCTACCTGCACTCCAGTGCGCCGCGGTCGGCGGAGGTCTTCGACCGGGCGATGACACAGTCCAGCCAGTTGTCGGCCCGTGCCATCGCGGAGCAACTGGACCTGACCGGGGTCGGCAGCGTGGCCGACATCGCGGGCGGCCAGGGGCTGGTGCTGGCCACCCTGCTGGAGCGGAACCCGCAGCTGCACGGCACCCTGCTCGACCTGCCCGACGTGGTCGCGCGTCCCGACGCCCGGCTCGCCGAGGGCGGCGCGCTCGCGGCCCGCACCCGCCTCCTGCCCGGGGACTGCCTCAAGGAGATCCCGGTCCAGGCCGACGTGTACCTCTTCAAGAACATCCTGGAGTGGGACGACCGCAGCACCGTGACCGCACTGCGCAACGCGGTGGCGGCGGCCCGGCCCGGCGCCCGGGTCCTGGTGATCGAGAACCTGGTGGACGGCAGCCCCGAGCTGAAGTTCACCACCGCGATGGACCTGCTGCTCCTGCTGAACGTGGGCGGCAAGAAGCACACCCGCGCCGGGCTGGCGGCCCTGATGGAGGAGGCCGGGCTGCGGGTCGACGGCATCCGCCCGGTCAACTCCTACCTGCACCTCTTCGACGCCACCGTCCCCGCCTGACCCCCGCCCCGGCCGCCCCACGCGGGCGTGCCCTCCCCGTGCCTCGCCGCCGGCCCGAAACCTTCCGGGCCGGCGGCGAGGCATGCGCGACCTCCCGTACCGGAGCGCCCACTCCCCCAAGGACCGCCATGCCACCCTCGCCCGACCTCAACGCCCCCTCCCCCGCCCCTACTTCGACCTCGTCCGCTACGACCGCCACCGCCGCCCGGGACCGGCCCGTCGCCCTGCTGCTGCCGGGGCAGGGCTCGCAGCATCCCGGCATGGCCACCGGGCTGTACGGCCACGTTCCCGTCTTCACCGCCGTCATGGACGAGTTCTTCGCGCTGCTGCGGCAGGAGGGGGAGGAACTGCGGCGGGACTGGCTGAGCGACAGCCCGCGCGTGTCCCTCGACGACGCCTCACGCGCCCAGCCGCTGCTGTTCGCCGTCGGATACGCCCTCGGCCGCACGCTCCTCGACCACGGGGTCCGGCCCACCGTGCTCCTCGGGCACAGCGTCGGGGAGCTCGCGGCGGCGGCCCTCGCCGGTGTCTTCGACCTGGCCGACGCGGCGTGGCTGATGTCCGCCAGGTCGGCCGCGCTGGCGGACACCCGGCCCGGCGGCATGCTGGCCGTGGCGGCGCGCCCCGAGCAGCTGACCGCGTTGCTCGCGTCCGGGCCCGGCATCGGCCCCGACCGGCCGGCCATCGGCGCGCTCAACGCGCCCGCCCAGACCGTGCTGAGCGGACTGGAGCCGCAGTTGGCCCAGTTCGAGGAGACGCTGCGCGAGGCCGGGCTGACGGCGCGTCGGGTCCCCGCCCTGCAGGCCTTCCACTGCCCGGCGCTGGGGAAGGCCGCCGACGTCTTCGAGGCGGCGTTCGACGCGGTGTCGCTGAAGCCGCCCTCGGTCCGGATCTGGTCGACGCGGACGGCACGCCCGGTCCGTGCGCGGGAGGCCACCGACGGAGGGTTCTGGGCCCAGCAGCTGGTCGCCCCCGTGCTGTTCTGGCCGGCCCTGGACGACCTGCTGCGGCACGGGGACTTCACCCTGGTGGAGACGGGGCCGGGCCAGGGCCTGTCGACGCTGGCCCGGCGCCATCCGCAGGTGCGGGCCCGCCGCAGTGCGGTGGTGCCGCTGCTGCCGCCGCGGGCCGGCGCGGACCTGCCGTTCTTCCGTACCGCGCTGGCCTCCCTGCCCACTCCGTCCGCGTCAGGACGGCCGGACCCGGTCGCGCGGCCGGTCGGCACCTGACCCGCACGGCCGTCCGCCCCCGCACTCCGGAGCGAGTACGGGGGCGGACGGCTGTGCACCGCGCGGTGCCGCTCGTCGTGGTCCGGGTCAGGAGCGGACCGGGTCGACCGGGTCGGCGGTGGCCGGCCGGGCCGGCTCCTCGCTCGACTGGAGCAGACCGCCGCGCTTGAGGCGCAGGAAGGGCTGTTCGAGGAACCGGTAGCTCAGCTCGGCGAAGGTGACGGCCATGGCGAAGAGGAGGACGGTGACCAAGGCGCCGCCCGCGGTCCAGGGCTGGTCCTCGCCGCCCCGCCACCGCTGGATCTGCCCCAGCAGCGGGATGTGGGAGACGTAGATCCCGTACGAGATCACTCCGATCCGTACCAGCGGGGACCACTCGAAGAGCCGTACTCCGCTCCAGGCGTGTTCGTCGAGGATCAGGACGACCGCTCCGAAGAACAGCGTGACCAGGGTGTACTTCCAGACCCAGGCGTAGTGGTCGGGCAGGAACACGGGATAGCCCAGGTCCCCCACCAGACCGCGCCCCTCGGACAGCGCGCGCAGGACGAGCGCGGCGGTGGCCGCGGCGAACACCGCCACCATCCAGCGGGCGGCCTTGCGCAGCGGTTCGCGCAGTTCGGGCAGTGCCGTCAGGCCTCCGACGGCGAATGCTTCGAGATAGGTCAGCGGTGAGGTGTAGACGATGATCGGCCTCATCATGGTGGGGTAGCCCGACTCGGTCAGGTAGAACCACAGGCCCGCCCGCAGCAGCGGTCCCGTCAGCGCCAGCACGACCAGGGTGCGGACGAACCACTGACGGGGAAGCAGGATCGCGAGCAGACCCCAGAGGACGTAGACCTGCGCCTCGACGCCGAGCGTCCACAGGTGGGTGAAGAGCTGCATCTGCGTTGGCTGGAAGTCGTGGGCCATGGTGGAGAGGTCGAGCGACCAGGTCCACAGGTAGGGCAGGTTGCGCATGGTCGATCCGTCGCCGTAGTCCGCGATGGCCAGCACGGTCAGCACCACGCAGAACGCGACGTACAGGGGTGCCAGGCGGAGTATCCGGTTGCGGGCGAAGTTGCGGGCGCGCCGGCCCCGCGTCAGCTCGGGGTGCTTCAGCAGGGTCTGGGTGATGAAGTGCCCGCTGAGGATGAAGAAGGTGGGGACTCCGAACCAGCCCCAGGGGCAGTACCCGAGGTGGTAGAGGATGACCACCAGGAGTGCCAGGGCCCTGAGGCCGTCGAGTGCCGGGCTGTACGCGCTGTTTCGCTTTAATGCGTTGATGGCTGTCATGGCTGGATCTGAGCCTCCGATCGGCTGCGGACAGGGTGGACCGGCCGGCCGCGGGCGCATGCGAAGGAGGCCGCCCGCGGGGCGACTGTTTTCTGTACGCACATTTCTTCGCGCCGTATCGAAACCGCGAGGGCTCCGGATCCACGACGCTCCGGATCTGCGACGCTACGGATCCACGATCGAGGAATCCACGAGTCTAGGAAGCGGATTCGTAGAGGTTGCCGCCGCCCGCACGCACCTCGGAATACTTGTTCACCGCGTCGATCCTGGAGACGGCTCCGAGTTTTACGAATATGCTGTGCACATGACGCTTGACCGTACCCTCGGAAATCGAGAGCCGGCGCGCGATCTGGCCATTGCTCAGGCCTGCCGCTATTCTCTCGATGATCTGCTTCTCCCGGCGGGAAAGAACGCCTTCGTCACCGGGGCGGCCGAGCGCCTCGATACTGGAGCGGGTCACCGAGAGAACCACCCGGCCGTCGCGCGAGGCGATGGTCCGGATAGCGGTGACGAGTTCCAGAACGGTCACGCTCTTCGTCAGATAACCGCTGATCCCAAGCGCCAGTAGTTCCTGCAGCAAAGTGGGATGGTCGTGCGAGCTGAGCACCAGGAACCGGGCCTTCGCCGCGGCCTGCCGCAGCGACATGAAGATCTCCATGACACCACCGGGCCGGTCCGCGTCCACGATGACGACCTCTGGCTGGAACTTGACCGCGAGGTCGACGGCCTCCCGGCCGCCGGCGGCACATCCCACCACCGTCAGATCACGCTCCGCGCCCAGCATCGCGCCCAGGGACTCCCTGAGCAGCGTCTGGTGATCGACAAGAAGAAGTCTGATATGCAACATCCGCGAACCCCCCGTGAGTGCAGTTCGAGACACGCTGGAACTTCGACTAATCAAAAGGCCGCCGAATATGGCGCAGATTGTCAAGCCTCTTTCTCGTTCGGCACTCTACCCGACCCCTCATCGGACAGCAGGTAAAAGTTCGGTAATGACGACACTTAACAGGGTAACGCTACTAAAAGCAAACAGAAGTCGGAGCACCTCGTCAGCTGGCTGCGGACGGGGCGCGAACGCATCGGAAACCCCCGCATTTATGCGGGGGTTCACGACGGCAGCAATATGGCTACAGGCTGGTACGCGTTCGATAGAGCCGCACGGCGAGCGGTGCGAAAACAGCGATCATTCCGAGCGAGTAGACGGTCGTCGCGAGGACGGGATGCTGCAAGGGCCAAGCCTGCACTGTACTCGCTGGATTCGGATTTCCGAACAATTCCCGGATGGCCGCGGAAAGTGAACTGAGCGGATTCCAGTTCGCCACCACCCGCAACCAGGACGGCATACCCGAAGTGGGCACGAAGGCGCTCGACACGAAGGTGAGTCCGAGCATCAGCAGGACACCGAACTGCTGGACTCCTTCGGCGCTGCGGAACACCATGCCGAGACAGGCCATGCCCCAGTTGAGAGCGTAGGCGAACAACAGAACGAGGACGAAGGCTTCCGCGGCGTGTCCGACGTCGGTGTGGATGCGCCAGCCGATCGCCAGTCCGGTCACGGCGAGGACGATCACCGCGATGACGGTGGTGAGCAGATCCGCCAGGCTCTGCCCGGCCAGGACGCCGGCCCGGGACATCGGCAGGGACCTGAAACGGTCGATGATCCCGTTCGCCATGTCGTGGTTGACGGCGCTCGCCGTACCGGTCGAGGCCGACGTCATGGTCATCGCGAACATGCCGGGAATCAGGTAGTCGTGGTAGCTCACGCCGTTCGGCAGCGCGATGGCGCCGCCCACCACGTAGGCGAAGAGCAGGGTGAACACCACGGGGGTGAGTGTCACGTCGATGAGCGACTCCGGCTCGCTCAGCGTGCGGGCCAGGTTCCGGCGGGTCAGCACCAGCGTGTCGTTGATCAGCCGGCGGATCTGGCCGACCGTGCCGAGTCCCGGGTCGAGGTCGGGGGCGACCGTCAGGGTGGTCATGCGGTGGTCTCCAATGAGGAAGAGGTGCGGATGCCGCCGTCAGCCGGCCGTGGCCACGACGTCGTTCTCGTCCGCCGCACGGCTCTCGACCGTCGAGCGGCCGGTCAGCGCGAGGAACACGTCGTCGAGGGAGGGCCGCCGGATCGAGCAGTCGTCCAGGCTGATGCCGTGCGCCAGCAGCGCCTTGACCACCTCGGTGGCCAGCCGGGGCCGCGCGGTCACGGGCACCCGCACATGGCGCGTCTCGGAGTCCATGGTGGCGGGGCCGGTACCGAAGCCGCCCAGGACCAGAGCCGCCGTGGCGAGATCGCCGCCGGGCGAGACCGCGATCTCCATCTGGGCCCCGCCCAGGACGGACTTGAGTTCGCGCGGGGTGCCCTTGGCGATGGTCTCGCCGCGGTCGATCACCACGATCTGGTCGGCCAGCTGGTCGGCCTCGTCCAGGTACTGCGTGGTGAGGAAGATGGTCGCGCCGCCGGCCACCAGGTCGCGGATGACCTCCCACATCACGTTCCGGCTGCGCGGGTCGAGGCCGGTCGTGGGCTCGTCCAGGAAGAGGATGCGCGGGCGCGACACCAGGCTGGCGGCCAGGTCCAGGCGCCGTCGCATACCGCCGGAGTACCCCTTCACGGGCCGTCCCGCCGCCTCGACGAGGTCGAACTCCTCCAGCAGTTCCTCGGCCCGCTCGTGGGCCGCCCGGCGGCGCAGGCCGGCCAGCCGCCCGATCATGACAAGGTTGTCACGGCCGCCCTGGAACTCGTCCAGCGCGGCGTACTGGCCCGTCAGACCGACGGTCCGGCGGACGGCGGCGGGATTCTTGCGCACGTCGTAACCGCCCACCCACACCTCCCCGCCGTCGGGCTTGAGGAGTGTCGCGAGCACCCGGACGGTCGTGGTCTTGCCGGCGCCGTTGGGCCCGAGGACACCGACGACCGTGCCGGCCGGAACTTCCAGGTCGACCCCTTTGAGGGCATCGTGATCGCCGAAACGTTTGACGAGGCCTTTGACGCTGATGGCGATGTCGTCTCGCACAGAGACAGCCACGGACTTCTCCTCACCGGAACAAGGGATTGGGTCGAGCGACCGACTGACGGTCCGGGTAACCGGATCCGGCCCCCGGCTTGCTACTGTGCAGGTGAAAACCAGACCCACCGACAAGCCCGTATTAGACACTTCGGCGAGTCCCTACTTGCCAAACGGTAAGGCAGGCACTTGCCGATCGTCAAGGAGAGGTCCGTCGTCATGGCCAGTCGGACAACGAATGACCAGGTCAGCAGGAAGGAATCCGGTTCCGGCAGCACCCGTGACCGGCTCCTCGCGGTGGCCATAGAGCTGTTCACCACGCAGGGGTACGGAGGCACGTCCCTGCGCGAGATCGCCGAGCGCCTGAGCGTGAGCAAGGCGGCGATCTACTACCACTTCCGCACGAAGGAGGACATCGCGCGGGTCATCGTGGAGCAGATCATGGAGGTGAACGGCGGCATCGCTGACCGGCTCACCGTGGCGGGCAAGGACACGGAGGCGTGGCAGCGCGCGTTCGACCAGATCATCGAGATCGCCCTGGCGAACCGCCGGCTGTTCATGGTCTGGGACCGCAATGACGACGCCTTCCAGAAGCTGTTCGCCGACGACCCGGTCCTCGGACCGCGGATCGAGGCCCAGGGCGAACCCCTCGCCGCGCTGTTCGCCGACCCGTCCCTCCCGCCCGCCGACCGCATCCGGCTGGGCTGCGCCTTCGGCGCGATGATGGGCCCGCTGGTGATGTACACGTCCTTCTACGAGGACCTGGGCGCGGACGTGCTCCGCGAGCACATCCGCACCACGGTCGCCACCCTGCTACGGGGCTGACAACCGCCGCCACGGCGCCCGGAGTGGCGGAACGGACGGGGGCGGCGGGAGCGGCGGGCGCAACAGCACCCGGCCGGCTCCGCCCGCCTCCACGTGGCTACGCCGCGCTCAAGCAAGGTCCAACCGCTCCCCCGAGCCCGCTCGGACACCCGGGCCCGCAAGGCCACCTCGGCTTCTAGATCGCCGGGAGCAGCGGAACGGACTGAAGCGACGGGAACGGCGGGAACAACGGCACCCGACCAGATCCACCCGCCTCCACGCGACTACTCCGCGCTCAAGCAAGGTCCAGCCACTCCCCCGAGCCCGCTCGGACACCCGGGCCCGCAAGGCCACCTCGGCTTCTAGATCGCCGGGAGCAGCGGAACGGACTGAAGCGACGGGAACGGCGGGAACAACGGCACCCGACCAGATCCACCCGCCTCCACGCGGCCACTCCGCGCTCAAGCAAGGCCCAACCACTCCCCCGAGCCCGCTCGGACACCCGGGCCCGCAAGGCCACCTCGGCTTCTAGATCGCCGGGAGCAGCGGAACGGGCTGAAGTGACGGGAACGGCGGGAACAACGGCACCCGACCAGATCCACCCGCCTCCACGCGGCCACTCCGCGCTCAAGCAAGGCCCAACCACTCCCCCGAGCCCGCTCGGACACCCTGGCCCGCAAGGCCCCCTCGGCTTCCAGGTCGGCCGGAGCCCCGGAACGGGCAGGAACGGCGGGCGCAGCGGCACTCGGCCGGCTCCGCCCGCCTCCCGTGGCCGCTCCGTGCTCAAGCGGGATCCAGCTGCTCCCCCCGCGTCCGCGCGGACACCCGGGCCCGCAGGGTCTCCTCGGCGGTCTGCTCGATGTGTCGGGTGGCGAACCGCAGGATCGGCGGTGCCATCAGTGAGGTGACCACGGCGACCAGGACGACGACGGTGTAGGAGTCGGTCGTCAGCACGCCCAGTCGCAGGCCCACCGAGGCCACCACGATCTCGATGACCCCGCGCGAGTTCATGCCGGCGCCGATGGCGAGCGCCTCCCATTTGGTGAGCCTGCTGAAGCGCGCTCCGACGAAGGCTCCCGTGAACTTCCCGAGCACGGCGAGGAGCAGCACCAGCAGGGCGAACCCGAGCACGACGGGGTGTCGCAGCGCGGTGAGGTCCACCCGTAGTCCCGCCGTGGCGAAGAACAGCGGTGCCAGGACGCTCATCACGAAGGCACGTACCGGGGCCAGCCGGGCGAGCACGGGGCTGCCCGACCGGCTCAGCACCATGCCGGCCACGAACGCGCCGAAGACCGCTTCGAGCCCCATGGCCTGGGTCGCGGCGCTGCACAGCACGACCGTGGCGACCACGACCGCGGCCGGTGCTCCCGGTCCGGTGGTGCGCTCGGTCAGCCGCAGCACCCAGCCCACCAGCCACCGTCCCGCCGTGGTCGCCGCGACGGCGACGACCGCGAGCCACATCAGCGAGGTGGCCACCGTCGACGGGTGCACTCCGGTGGTGGCCATCGCGGAGACGACCGACAGCAGGACCCAGCCGACGACGTCGTCGATCGTCCCGGCGGCCAGGGTCAGCTGGCCCACGTTGCGGTGCAGCAGGTTCATGTCGGAGAGGGTCTTGACGATCACCGGTATCGCGCTCACGCACATGGCCACGCCCAGGAACAGCGCGAACACCGAGCGCCCGGTGACGGCGGGGCCGAGGAAGGAGTTCGGGACGTACCGGCCGGCCGCGAGCCCCAGTCCCAGCGGAAGGACGAGGCCGGCCAGGCTGATGCCGAGCGCGGCACGTCCGCGGCGCCGTATCAGTGCGAGATCGAGTTCCATCCCGGTGATCCCCACCAGGAGCAGGACGCCGAGCGTGCCCGCCGCGTCCAACAGATGGAACTGCTCGGGCTGTCGCGGCAGCAGCCACCCGGCCAACCCGCCCGGCACATGGCCGAGCAGGGTCGGCCCGAGGACCACGCCGACGCACAACTCCCCCACCACGGCGGGGAGTCCGAGCCGAGCGGCGGCTCTGCCGAACAACAGCGCGAGGACCAGCAGCAGCCCGACCTGGAGGAGGAAGACGAGCAGGGAGTGAGCCGGTATCGGTGGCACGGGCGGAGCGGACAGCATGGCGTTCTCCTGTCTGAGAGTCGTCCACGGACGCGCCACCGTCGCACCGCCGAACAGAAGGCCGTTCGAGCACCGACCGAGAAGAACGCCGCTGGCGCGGTGCTGTTCCGGCCCGGGATCACATGACGCGGGGCCGGACTCGTGTCCACGACCGGACGGCCGCCAAGGCCGTTCCTGGCCCGGCCCGCACCACCACGTCCCCCCTCGTCGCGGGCGGGCCTCATCCTCCACAAGGCCCTCGACACCCTCCACAACGCCCCGACCCGCTGACCGCCGCCCGCACCCCCACTCACAACTCCGCCCACCCCGCCCGCACATGCACCCGGCACGTCCCGCACGCGGGTTCTTGAGACGTCAACCTTTCAGCCACCGAATACATCGAAAGTTACACCTTCTTTGATCCTCCCGGCCCAGTTAGGGCAACCTTCAGAGGACCCCATTGCCAGCGATCTTTTCGAGACACTACGTTCAATTTCACACCGCCCGAGAATCGTCCCCAAAAAGGATCAGCCGCATGGAATTCAAACTGCTCGGACCGCTCGAAGCGACCCACGAAGGGCATATATGCACCCCCCGCGCTCCTAAAGTGAAGAAGGTTTTAGCCCTGCTCCTCCTGCGGGCGAACCAAGTGGTCGGCCTCGACACCTTCATCGAGGAACTGTGGGGCGACAAATCACCCCAGACAGCCATCACCACGACACAGACGTACGTCTATCATCTGCGCAGGTCGCTGGGCAGGTCAGTAGGCGCCGACCAGGCCGAGAAAATCATCAGGACCGCCGCACCCGGGTACGTCCTCACCGCGGATGACAACGATATCGACATTCCGCAATTCGATTCCCTCATCACCCGCGCCCAGCTCGCGGCCACCGCTGAGGATTTTCGGGAATCGGCCCGAAACGCGAAAAAAGCACTGTCCCTGTGGACCGGCGCCCCGCTGGCCGGCGTGGAACGCGGAAACATTCTGCGCGGTTATGCGGTGAACCTGGAAGAACGTCACATCGCCGCACTGGAACTCCGCCTCCAGGCGGAAATGCGGCTCGGTAATCACCGGGAGATAATCGGCGAGCTCCGCTCCCTGGTGACCGTCCACCCGCTCAACGAGTGGTTCCACAGCCAGCTCATCACGGCCCTGCACAAGGCGGGCCGCCGCAGCGAGGCCCTGGACGCCTACCAGAACGTACGGGACCTGCTGCGCCTGGAACTCGGTCTGGAGCCCTCGCCGGAGTTGTGGCACCTGCACCAGGAGATCCTCGCGGCCGACTCCCGTGTCCGGCCCCCGCACAGCCGGCTCCCGCTGGCGCAGCGGTCCGAGATCCGCCGGTCGGCCCCCGTCCTGTGACAGCGGAGGAGACGCCCATGTCCCATCCCACCCCCACCCCCACCCCCACCGACCACCGGACCGCACCGGCCGCCACGGCGCGTCCCGTGGACACGGAGACGTTCCGCGCCGTGATGGGAGCACTCCCCACCGGCGTGACCGTGGTGACCACGCTGGACTCCCAGGGCGGCCCCTGCGGCTTCACCTGCAGCGCCGCGTGCAGCGTCTCGCAGGAACCGCCCCTGCTGCTCGTCTGTGTGAACAGCCGCAGCAAGGTGCTGCGGGAGATCCTTGGCACCGGAGCCCTCGCGGTGAACGTCCTGCGGGACAGCCGGGAATGGGTCTCGTCCCACTTCGCCTCCCGGGCCGAGGACCGCTTCGCCGAGGTGGCATGGGAGCCCACCGGCACCCTCGGCCTGCCCTGGCTGGCGGACCACACGGTCGCCTACGCGGAGTGCCGCCTGCACTCCGCCATCACCGCGGGCGACCACACCGTGGTCATCGGCACCATCGTCGGCGGGGCCGCCCGCCAGTCGCACGGCCCGCTGATGTACTGGCGGCGCGAGTACGCCGGCTGGCCGACGGGCCCGGACCTGACCCTGGCGACCGAGGGCTGACACGAGAACGCACAGCGGTGGGCTGCTCCCGGGATCACCGGCAGCAGCCCACCCTGTCCACGCCGATCGCCGCGTTGCCGGCGACAACCGCCCCGCGTGTGCCGTGACCGGGATCACCGGTCACGGCACACCCTGTGCGCGAGGGTCACAGCGCGGACTGCACCTGCTGCGGAGAGACCGCCAGCAGGTCGCGTATCTCCTGACGCGGATGATCCTTGGCCCACTCCGCGACCACCTGCATGTTCTCGGCCGTGGGGCTGATGAACCGCTCCTCGGGCCGGTCGAGCCCGAGGGCCGGGAACATCCAGTCGGACTCCCTGATCCGGGCGAGCAGACCGTCGGCCGCCTCCTGCGCGGACAGCCGCCCCTCGTCCACCGCGTCGCACTGGGCGACGAGTTCGTCGAAGAGCTCCGCGTTGAAGTCCGTCGGGCACCACAGTCCCGGGTACTTGCTGTCGTCGAGGGCGCGCAGCGGACCGTCGTTCCCGGCCGCCTTGGACGCCGCCAGCGCGTTGAGGAACCGCTTGCTGCCGACCGCGCTGCCCGCCACCCAGATCCGGAAGACCGCGTTCCACAGGTCGTAGTTCTGGAAGCCGATGTACGAGGCGTTGACCAGCTTGTCGTTGTAGTCGAGCAGGCCCTGTTCGAGCCGCTCCACGGGCTCGAACCGCTCCGCGGAGAAGTCGCCGTCGCCCAGCGCCTCCATCAGCCGCCAGGCCAGCGTGTTGATCAGCTCGCACGTGTTGGACAGACCCCGGGAGAACAAGGGGTCGATGAAGCCCGCCGCGTGGGACATCAGGCACCAGCGGTCACCGACGGTCTGCGTGGAGGAGTACTGCATCCGCGGGGTGCGCACCCACTCGCGGGCGCTGCGGGCACCCGCCAACTGGCGCTCGACGACCGGGAACCGGCGCGCGTGCTCCCAGAACTCGTCCTCGGGCGAGAGCCCCGGCTTCTCCGGATAGCGCCGCGGATCCACCTGGAGGCCCACGCTGCACAGGGGATTGGTGGCGCCCGGGTGGTTGTCGAACGGGATGATCCAGAGCCAGCCCCGGTCGAACATGTGGTGCAGCGTGCCGCTGTGCCAGGGCACCGGCGGCCGGTCCTCCGGCGCGTGCCGCAGATGGTCGTCGGCCGGTTCGACGCCGATCATGTGCGTGAAGATCGACCGGGCGTGGTGCTTGAGCCGGCTCGGCTCCTCCCGCAGGCCGAGCTGGTCGGCCAGCGGCGAGCGGAATCCGCTCGCGTCGACGATGTAGCGGGCCTGGTAGGAGGAGCCGTCCGCGCCGATGACGGTGACTCCGTCGTCGGCGAAGTCCACCTTGGAGACCCGGTAGTTCTGCCGCGCCTCGCAGCCGTACCGCAGCGCGACATGGAACATGTACGAGTCGCTGTCCTGGCGGAAGAAGTGGGCGGCGTTCCCGGTCACGTCCAGGAGCCGGAACATGTTGGTCTCGCGGGGATCGGGCTCCTCGCCGTCCCGCTGCATGATGAACCCGAAGTTGCTCTTCTGTCCGTGTGAGGAACCGACGTGCTTCATCACGGTGTCGAAGCTGCCCAGATGGCCGATCTCCGGAACCCCGTAGCGGTGCGCGAGAAGCCGGAGAATGAAGAGCGTCTGGCCGATCGTCGACTCCCCCACGGCGAAACGCGGATGCTGCGCTCCGTCCAGCAGGAGTGTGCGAAAGCCGTGCTTCGCGAGAATGGCGCCCAGCATTGTCCCGGACAGGCCGGTCCCGACAATGGCGACATCGTACGTTCCTTCGTCTCGCTGCATATTCGAGGACCCCTCGGTTCGAGTCGCCCGGACGGCGATCTGCTCGGTCGAGTAGAGCAAGGGGTCTTCAAAGTCTCGTCGAGCACGCGTCGCTCGACCGGCGCGACCGCACGGCCGTTTCCGCCGCGGACCCACCGTCGATCGGGCCTCTAAGCAGCTTCGATCGCTCCGCCGCATTGTCGTCTGCGTCCGGCGCTCAGCCCGCCGGAAGGCGTGCACCGGGTAACGCCGGCGGAGGGAGCTACGGTGCAAGGAATACCCGAGGGGCGCCGCGTCGTCATCACCGGAATCGGCGTGGTGGCCCCTGGCGGAATCGGCAGGAAGCAGTACTGGGAGTTGCTCACGGCCGGGCGTACGGCGACGCGCACCATCTCGTTGTTCGACGCCTCGCCGTTCCGTTCCCGGATAGCGGCGGAATGTGATTTCGACCCGCTCGCCGCCGGCCTGAGCCGACGGCAGATCAGCCAATGGGACCGCACCACACAATTCGCCGTCGTGGCCGCGAACGAGGCGCTGGAGGACAGCGGTGTCCTCGGCCAGTGCGACCCGCACCGCACCGGCGTCATGCTGGGCACGGCCTGCGGTTCCACGATGAGCCTGGACAGCCAGTACGCCCTCGTCAGCGACGAGGGGAAGTCCTGGCTCGTCGACGAGTTCTACGGATCGCCCCATCTCTACGACTACTTCGTGCCGTCCTCCATGTCCGCGGAGGTGGCCTGGATCGCCGAGGCCGAGGGTCCGGTGGGCATCGTCTCCACCGGCTGCACCTCGGGCATCGACGTGCTGGGGCACGCGACGGACCTGATCCGCGAGGGCCAGGCCGACGTGATCGTCACGGGCGCGTCGGACGCCGCGATCTCCCCCATCACGGTGGCCTGCTTCGACGCCATCAAGGCGACGACCGCGCGCAACGACAGCCCCGAGACGGCGTCGCGTCCCTTCGACCGCACCCGCAACGGCTTCGTGCTCGGCGAGGGCAGCGCGGTCTTCGTCCTGGAGGAGCTGGGGCACGCCCGCCGCCGGGACGCGCACGTCTACGCGGAGATCTCGGGGCACGCCTCGCGCTGCAACGCGTACTCCATGACCGGACTGAGCGACGAGGGCGTCGAGATGGCCGACGCCATCACCGGCGCCCTCGACATGGCCCGCGTCAACCCGACGGACATCGACTACGTGAACGCCCACGGTTCGGCGACCAAGCAGAACGACCGGCACGAGACCAACGCCCTCAAGCTCAGTCTGGGCGGGCACGCGTACGCGACGCCGGTCAGCTCCATCAAGTCGATGATCGGCCACTCGCTGGGCGCCATCGGGGCGTTGGAGACCGCGGCCTGCGCCCTGGCCGTGGAGCATTCGGTCGTGCCGCCCACGGCCAATCTGCACGAGCCGGACCCCGACTGCGATCTGGACTTCGTGCCGCTGGTGGCCCGGGAGCACAAGGTCGGCACGGTGCTCAGCGTGGCCAGTGGCTTCGGCGGCTTCCAGAGTGCTCTGGTGCTCAACGAACCCGGACGGAGGGCGGGATGAGCGACGGGGGTCCGACGGTCAGGTCCGTCGTCACCGGGATGGGCGTCGTCGCTCCGACCGGGCTCACCACCGCCGCGTACTGGGCGGCCGTCCTGCGCGGCGAGAGCGGCATCCGCACGATCACGCGCTTCGACCCGTCCGGCTACTCGGCCCGGATCGCGGGCGAGATACCCGAGTACGACCCCTCGCGACTGCTGCCCAGCCGCCTGCTGCCGCAGACCGACCGGATGACGAGGCTGGCCCTGATCGCCGCGGAGGAGGCGCTGACCGACGCCGACGCCATCCCCAGGGAGATGCCGCCGTTCGCCTGCGGAGTGGTCACCTCGGCGTCGGGCGGCGGATTCGAGTTCGGCCACAAGGAGTTGGAGGCCCTCTGGGCGAAGGGCGCCAAGTATGTGAGCGCCTATCAGTCCTTCGCCTGGTTCTATCCCGTCAACACCGGTCAGATCTCGATCCGGCACGGACTGCGCGGGCCGGGCAGCGCCGTCGTGGCCGAGCAGGCCGGTGGTCTCGACGCCGTGGCGAAGGCTCGCCGGCATGTCCGCTCGGGTACTCAGCTGATGGTCACCGGTGGCGTCGACGGCTCGCTGTCGCCCTGGAGTTGGCTGTGCATCATCCGCTCCGGCCGGGTGAGCACCTCCACCGATCCGCGCACCGCGTATCTGCCGTTCGACCGCCGTGCGGAGGGGGCGGTCGTGGGCGAGGGCGGCGCGCTGCTGGTGCTGGAAGGCGCCGACGGGGCCCGGGAACGCGGCGCGGCCCACCGGTACGGCGAAGTCGCCGGCCACGGTGCGACGTTCGACCCGCGCCCGGGCTCCGGGCGCGAGCCGGGGCTGCGCCGGGCCGTCGAACTCGCCCTGCGGGACGCCCGGATGACGGCCGCGGACATCGACGTGGTGTTCGCGGACGCGGCCGGCGACCCGGACCTGGACCGGATCGAGGCGGAGGTGCTCGCCGAGGTCTTCGGCCCGCGCGGGGTGCCGGTGACCGCGCCCAAGACCATGACCGGCCGGCTGTTGGGCGGTGGGGCGCCGCTGGACGTGGCGATGGCCCTGCTGTCCATGCGGGACGGAGTGATCCCCCCGACGGTCCATGTGGACGCACCGGCCCACGCGGACCTCCTCGACCTCGTACGCGACACGCCACGGGAGCAGAAGGTGGCCGCCGCGCTGATCCTCGCCCGCGGCCAGGGCGGCTACAACTCCGCCCTGGTCGTCCGCGAGGCCGTATGACACGTCCGTCCGCGGAACCGCCCAGGGCGGGCCCGCGGGGAAGAGCACCGCTGTCGTCTCCGGAAAGGAACCGACCCGCATGACTTCGTTCGAGACCAAGGACCTGGTTCAGCTGCTGCGCGAGTGCGCCGGTGAGGAGGAGTCCGTCGATCTGGACGGCGACATCATCGACGCCACCTTCCAGGACCTGGGCTACGACTCCCTCGCCCTCTTCAACACGGTCAGCCGCATCGAACGCGACTACTCCGTGGAGCTGCCCGACGACGTGGTCGCCGAGGCCGGCACGCCCAGGCAGTTGCTGGATCTGGTCCGGGCACGGCTCACCGAGCGGGTGTGACGGTCCCCGTCCGACCCGCGTCGCCAAGGCACCGCACGACCGTTCGCGGACGGCGGTGCCTTCGCACGGCGCTTCATCCGAAGGAGAGTTCGCGATGTGTGGCATTACTGGATGGGTCGACTTCGAGCGGGACCTCTCGCACGAGTCGTCCACCGTGGGGGCGATGACGCGGACGATGGCGTGCCGCGGCCCCGACGCGGAAGGTGTGTGGATCGACGGCCACGCGGCGCTCGGGCACCGCAGGCTCTCGGTGATCGACCTCGACGGCGGGCGCCAGCCCATGACGGCCGAGGACGACGAGGGGCGCACGCTCGCCGCGCTGACGTTCTGCGGCGAGATCTACAACTACCGTGAGCTGCGGTCCGAGTTGTCCGGCCTGGGGCACCGGTTCCGGACGGCGAGCGACACCGAGGTCGTCCTGCGCGGCTACCTCCAGTGGGGTGCGGGACTCGCCACCCGGCTCAACGGCATGTTCGCGCTCGCCGTCTGGGACACCCGTACCGAGGAACTCCTCCTGCTGCGCGACCGTATGGGGGTCAAACCGCTCTTCTACCTGCCCACCGAGCAAGGCGTCCTGTTCGGTTCCGAGCCCAAGGCGATCCTCGCCCATCCCATGGTGCCGCGCCGCGTCTCCGCGGAGGGCCTGTGCGAGGTCCTGGACATGGTGAAGACCCCGGAGGCTGCCGTCTTCGAGGGCATGTACGAGGTCCGGCCGGGGCATCAGGTCGTGATCGGCAGGCAGGGCCCGCGCAAGCGTGCCTACTGGACGCTGGAGGCCCGCCCGCACACCGACGACCTGGACACCACGATCGCCACGGTCCGCGGTCTCCTGGAGGACATCGTCTCGCGCCAGCTGGTGGCGGACGTGCCGCTGTGCCTGCTGCTCTCGGGCGGCCTCGACTCCTCCGCGGTGACCGCGCTCGCGGCCCGTGGGTCGAAGGCCCGCGGCCTGCCGCCGGTGTCGTCGTTCTCCGTCGACTTCGCGCACGCGGACGACCGGTTCCGGCCCGACGCGGTACGGGGTGTGCGCGACGCGCCGTTCGTCAGGGACCTGGCCCGCCATGTCGGCTCGGATCACACCGAAGTCGTCCTGGAGAGCGCCGAGTTGACCGATCCCGCGCTCCGCGCGGCGGTGTTGCGCGCGGTCGACCAGCCGCCGGCGTTCTGGGGGGACATGTGGCCCTCCCTCTATCTTCTGTTCCGCTCCGTGAAGCAGCGCTCCACGGTGGCGCTGTCCGGCGAGGCGGCCGACGAACTCTTCGGCGGCTACCGCTGGTTCCGCAACCCCAACGCGCTCCGGGCCGACACCTTCCCCTGGCTGACGTCCGGTTCGGCCCGCTACTTCGGCGGGCTCGCGCTGCTCGACAAGGGCCTCCTCGACAAGCTCGACATCGCCGGCTACCGCAAAGACCGCTACCAGGAAGCGCTCGCCGAGGTCCCGGTGCTGCCCGGGGAGAGCGCGGAGGACCGCACGATGCGACGGATCGGCTACCTCAACCTCACCCGGTTCGTGCAGACCCTGCTCGACCGCAAGGACCGGATGAGCATGGCCGTCGGCCTGGAGGTCCGCGTCCCGTTCTGCGACCACCGGCTCGTCGAGTACGTCTTCAACACCCCCTGGGCCATGAAGTCGTTCGACGGCAGGGAGAAGAGCCTGCTGCGCGCGGCGGTCGCGGACCTGCTGCCCACATCGGTGCTCGAACGCGTCAAGAGCCCCTACCCCGCCACCCAGGACCCGGCCTACGAGCGGGCGCTGCGCGCCGAGTTGGCGGGCGTGCTCGCCGACGGCGACTCCCCCGTCCTGCCCCTGCTCGACCGCTCCCGGGCGGCCGATGCCGTGGACCGGCCGCTCGGCGACGTCAGCCTGCCGTACGACCGCGGCAGCCTGGAGATGGCGCTGTGGCTCAACGCGTGGCTCACCGAGTACGACATCAGTCTCGACGTGTGAGGTGACGCGATGACGGAGACATACACCGACTTCTGCGTGGTCGGCGGCGGCCCCGCCGGTCTGACGCTCGCCCTGCTGCTGCTCCGCTCCGGGGCCCGGGTCACCGTCCTCGAAAAGCTCAGGTCTCTCGACCGCGAGTACCGGGGCGAGATCCTGCAGCCGGGCGGGCAGGCCCTGTTGGACGGACTGGGCGTGCTGCGGGGCGCCCGCGAACGGGGCTGCTACGAACACCGGCGCTTCCTGCTGGAGGAGCGGGGCCGGATCCTGATCAACGGTGACTACGGCCGGCTGCCCGGCCCGTTCAACTGTCTGCTCAGCATTCCGCAACGGCACATCCTGGAGGAGCTGCTCGGACAGTGCTCCACGCACGCAGGGTTCGAGTACCTGGCGTCCACCCGGTGTTCGGCCCTGATCGAGGACACCCGTCAGCGGGTCCGCGGAGTCATCGGCCGCGGCCCGGACGGCGACCGGATCGTCCGCGCGCACTGCGTCGTCGGGGCGGACGGTCGCTACTCGAAGGTCCGGCAGCTCGCGGGCCTGGCGTACGACCGGCTCGACGCCTTCGACCAGGACGTGCTGTGGTTCAAGCTCCCCGCCGGGGACGACCTTCCGCGGGACGTGCGGATCTTCCGGGCGGGCGGCAACCCCGCCCTCGCGTACGCGTCCTACCCGGACGGCATCCAGATCGGCTGGACGCTGCCGCACAAGGGGTACCGGGAGCTGGCGGCGCACGGCCTCGAACACGTCAAGGCGCAGCTGAGCAGGGCCGTACCGGAGCAGGCGGGGCGGATCGAGGCGGCGATCACCTCGTTCCGGGATCTCTCCCTCCTCGACGTCTTCTCCGGTACGGCCCGGGAGTGGGTGCGGCCGGGCCTGCTCCTCATCGGGGACAGCGCGCACACCCACGGGCCGATCGGCGCCCAGGGCATCAACCTGGCGATCCAGGACGCGGTGGCGGCGCATCCCGCGCTGATGTCGTCGCTGCGCTCCGGCGACGACGGCACCGAACCGCTGCGGGAGTACGTCACGAGCCGCGGCCGGGACGTCCGGCGGATCATGAAGATCCAGCGGATGCAGAGCAAGGTGATGCTGTCGACCGGGGGTTTCTCGTCCGCGGCCCGCCCCAGGGTGGCCGCGGCGGTCTCCCGTACGCCGGTCTACCGCACCGTGCTGAACCAACTGGCCTTCGGCAACCGGGCGATCGCCATCCGCCGGGACCTGTTCCAGCCCGCAGTGCGGAGCTGAGCGGTCACTCGCCGGGGCGCTCGGTGCGCAGGAAGGCCAGCTCCTCGGTGAGTTCGCGCTCCAGCGCACTCAGCGGCAGATCCGGCAGCAGCCGCTCCGGATGGCCGAGGGGCAGCACGGCGGCGGTGGACCGGCGGGGGACGGACGCCCGGTCGGTCCGCTGCCTCAGCTCCGCCAGCGCCTCGAAGGCCTCCGGGATGACGAGGTAGAAGGAACCCAGAGCCACCAGGGATCGCAGGCCGGAACGGCAGAACGCCCGCCAGACCGTCCTGCTCCGTGAGACACCGTCCATGATTCGTCTCCCCGTCGTCCGTCGGCCATGTCACGGGCCAGCATGCGGATCGCGCGTCGGGAACGGCTGGACGATCGTCCGTGTCTCGTTAGAGCCCACCGACGGGCACAGCGGAGGAGCCACAGTGAACGACACCATTCCCCAGGAGAACGGGCCGTCCGCGGAAGAGGAGTTGTGGGGGCCGCCCCTGCTGCTCGCGGGCGAGGACGACGACACGCAGTCGGAGCCGCACATCTGCCGCGGCATCGACTGAGGGCTCGGGCCGGTCGGGCTTCGGAAGCGGTCCTGGCCGGACCGCTTCCGAAGCCCGCGAGTCACACCAGGCGCCTGATCTCCCCGCGCACCCGGTAGAAGCCGGCCGAGGAGGAATGCAACGCGTCCACCACATAGCGCGCTCCGGGCTCGCGTATCGCACGCGGGAACTGGACGTTCCAGCCCTGCTCGTAGCCCTCGGAGACCACGTGGACCCGCACCCGGCCGCCTTGCTCGAAGCACTCCACGACGACTCCGCTCCCCGCCGCGGAGACGGCGCTGACCGTGGCGACGGCCGCGGCGGTGGTCAGCGGTGCGTACGTCGGCATGGCGGCGGCGAGCTTGATGTCCGCGGCGACCGGGACGGTGCCGGACTGGGCGGCGGTGATCGCGGCCTCGCTCGCGTCGACGCAGGCGAGCGAGCCGTCCGTGGAGACGATGTACAGCCGTTCGTCGTGGTACTGCATGGAGAGCGCCGAGCCGCCGCCCGTGCCGAGCTTCCACAGCCGGGTGCCGTCGGCGGTGAAGCAGTAGACGGAGGACGCCGAGTCGCCCGCGAAGACGTACCGGCCGCCGGCGGACGTGGCGCACGAGTACACCGCGGCATCGCACTGGTACGACGCCTCGATGGCCCCGGAGGACTTCGCGAGGCGCTGGACGACCCGGCGTCCCGTACCGGCGTAGACCGCGTGCTCCTCCTGCCAGCCGAAGAGCACGTTGCCGTTGGTCGCGGTGTGCCAGAGCTGTCTGGCGCCGTCCGCCGCGTAGGCCGTCACGCCCTGGCTGTGCCCGTGGTAGACGGCGTGGTCGTCGGCCCGCACCATCCAGGCGTTGTCCCCGGAGGAGTTGCGGGACCACTGGAGCTCGTCCTCGTGGTCGATGACCGTCAGTCCGCCGTTGCGGTCGGAGACGTTCAGTACGCCCGCGTGGATGTCCAGCCAGAAGATGTCGACCTCGGCCGCGATGTCGTAGGCCGCGAACGGCACCTTCGAGGAGAGGTCGTACACCCGGCCGTCGTCGCAGCCCGCGTAGATCCAGAAGTCGTCGGCCACCAGGCACTTCACGCCGTCGGGCAGGGAGTAGTGGGCCAGCACCTCACCGTCGTGGCTCAGGTTGTAGACGCTGCCGTGCTGGTTGCCGACCCAGCAGCGGTCCTCGTCCACGTGGATGCCGAACGCCGAGGCACCGGTGCGGAACCGCCACAGCACCGGGGCGGTCGCCCGTGCCGTCGACGGGGCGGACGTCACCTGACGGCGCGTCACGGGGCGGGCCGCGCGCTGCCCCTGAACCGCGGGCGCGTACCCCTTGCGTACCTTCTCGGCTATCTTCTTCGCCGCTGCCGCCTGCGCCTTCTCGACGGTCGGAAAGGCGGAGGTCTGGTGCTGCCCGTCCACGCCGATCCGTCCGTACCGCACGGAGACGGTGGTCCCCTCGACAGTCACCTCGTAGAACTTGTGGGCGCCACCACTCTCCTGAGACAGCTCCAGGTACGTCGTGTTCCCCGACTGTCGTGTCTGCGCAGCGGACACAGCACACCCCTCCCCAAAGGCCCGTTCGGCCCGTGCGGCCGATCTCCAGTGACTCCAAACTAGTGGTGACCACTGACATCGCCGTGCCGGCAAGGGCAGTTGGCGTCCGTCCGCTCGCGCGTGTCAGGGCGCGGGGGTCCGCGTCAGGCGTTCAGCGAGCGTGACCGCGAACTCCTCCGCGCGTGCCAGCTGGGTGCGCAGGTCGGCCACCCGCCGGTGAGCGGCGCGCTCGAAGCCACGAATCCGCTCCAGCAACTCCTCGTGCTCCTCGGCCGGCAGTTCCTCGCCGGAGTCCAGGCGGTCCGTGGCTGCCAGCAGGTCGCGCATCTCGTCCAGCGTGAAGCCGAACGGTTTCATCCGGCGGACGACCATCAGCCGGGCGACATCGGACTCGGTGTAGAGGCGGAAGCCGCCCTGGGAGCGGGCGGAGGGGGTGACCAGGCCGCTGTCCTCGTAGTGCCGGATGGTGCGCAGCGACAGTTCGGTCCGTGCGGCCACCTCGCCGATCTGCATGTGCTCGCTGCTCACGCGGGCGCCTTCCTCGTCTCGCGGTACGGTCCCCGGAGGACCGCCGCCGAACTCTACTCTAACGTTAGGGTAGAGTTCCTTGGCGTTGGGATCGACGTGTGCTGTGCCGTGCCCATCAACCATGCCGGGGCCGACGACGTTGTGGATCGTCGCAATCCCCTCCCCTCATGCCTCCCCGCGCGCCCACGATGACACCGGACAGGTTCATCGCGTCTTGGCCCCCTCCGTACCGTCCCCGCTGTCCCAGCTGTCCCAGCTGTCCCCGGCCGCGTGGATGCGCGGCTCCCGTCGTCCGTCCTGGCTGTCGCCGAAGGTGTTCCGCACCGAGGTACTGGCCGGTCTGGTGGTCGCCCTCGCGCTGATCCCGGAGGCGATCTCGTTCTCGGTCATCGCCGGGGTCGACCCGGCGATCGGCCTGTTCGCGTCGTTCACGATGGCCGTGACCATCGCGGTCGTCGGCGGCCGGCCCGGGATGATCTCCGCGGCCACCGGTGCCGTCGCCCTGGTCATCGGTCCGCTCAACCGCGAGCACGGCTTCGGTTACCTCGTCGCGGCCGTGATCCTCGCCGGTGTCTTCCAGATCGTCCTCGGCGCGCTCGGCGTCGCGAAGCTGATGCGGTTCGTGCCGCGCTCCGTGATGGTCGGCTTCGTGAACTCCCTCGCCATCCTCATCTTCGTGGCGCAGGTGCCGGAGATGCACGACGTGCCCTGGGCCGTCTGTCCGCTTCTCGCCGCCGGCCTGGCCATGCTGGTGTTCTTCCCGAAGGTCGGCACGGTGATCCCGGCACCGCTGGTGTCCATCGTCGTCCTGACCGTCATCACCGTCGCCGCCGGGATCGCGGTGCCGACCGTGGGCGACAAGGGCGACCTGCCGTCCTCGCTGCCGGTACCGGGCCTGCCGGACGTGCCGTTCACCCTGGAGACGCTGAGGATCGTCGCACCGTACGCGCTCGCCGTGGCCCTGGTCGGCCTGACGGAGTCGCTGATGACCGCCAAGCTCGTCGACGACATCACCGACACCCACTCCGACAAGACCCGCGAGTCCATCGGCCAGGGCATCGCGAACATCGTCACCGGCTTCTTCGGCAGGATGGGCGGCTGCGCCATGATCGGCCGGACGATGATCAACGTACGGGTCTCCGGCGCCCGCACCCGGCTGTCGACGTTCCTGGCCGGCGCGTTCCTGTTGGTGCTGTGTGTCGTCTTCGGCCCGGTCGTCTCCGAGATCCCGATGGCCGCCCTGGTCGCCGTCATGGTGATGGTGTGCTTCGCGACCTTCGACTGGCACTCCATCGCGCCCAGGACCCTGAGGCGGAGGCCCGCCGGGGAGATCACCGTCATGGTGGTCACCGTCGCCTGCGTGGTCACCACGTCCAACCTCGCCGTCGGTGTCGTCGTCGGCAGCGTCACCGCCATGGTCATCTTCGCCAAGCGCGTCGCCCACCTGGCCGACGTCACCTCGGTCACCGACCCCGACGGCACCCAGGTCGTCCACTCCGTCACCGGCGAACTCTTCTTCGCCGCCTCCAACGACCTCGTCGGCCGTTTCGACTACGCCACCGACCCCGACAAGGTCGTCATCGACCTGTCCGCCGCCCACATCTGGGACGCCTCCTCGGTGGCCGCGCTCGACACCATCGAGACGAAGTACGCCCAGCGCGGCAGGACCGTCGAGATCATCAGCCTGAACGAGGCAAGCGCGCGCATCCACCAGACCCTGAGCGGCGAACTCACCGGCGGTCACTGACCGTTCTCGACGTCACCGTATTCCGCGACCGTGCGTCTCCTCACCCGCCGAGGAATCCGATGACCGCCTCGTTCACCACGTCGGGCCGTTCCAGATAGCCGTAGTGACCGCAGCCGGGTATCTCGGTGTACGTGGCCGCGGGGATGGCCGCGGCGAGTTCGCGCGAGAGGTGGGGGCGGACGACCAGGTCGTCCTGGAAGCCGATGACCAGGCAGGGGTGGGTGATCCGGCGGTAGTGCGGAAGGCGGTTCGGGATGACTTCGAGGCCGAGTTGGGCGCGGATCGTCGACGGGTCGGGGCCGGAGAGCTCCAAGATGCCGAGCCAGTCCCGCAGTTCGTCCTCGTCGTTGAGGGTCCGTGGGGAGAGGTTCTGCAGGGCCTGGCGGTACGCGGACACGGCGGGAGGGATCTTGACGCCGCTGTCGGCCAGCTCGATGTCGGCGGCCGACATGGCGGTGATCAGCGCGTCCGCCCGTCCGCAGCTGGCCATCAGGACGGCCCGCGTGACGAGTTCGGGGCGGGCGAGGAGGAGTTCCTGCGCGATGAGGCCGCCCAGCGAGTGGCCCACGACCCGGCAGGGTCCCGCGCCCAGGTGCTCGATCAGGGCGGCGACGTCCGCGGCCATGTCGCCGAGGGTGAAGCCGGCCGGGGACGGACCGGTCGGCGGGATGCCGCGGTTGTCGAGCGTGATCACCCGGTGGCCGGCCGCTCTGAGGGCGGGTACCTGGTGGGTCCGCCAGACCCGTCCCGGGGCGCCGGTGCCGGCGACCAGCACGACGGGCTCCCCCGGGCCGCCGTGGTCGTCGTAGCCGAGGTCTGTTCCGTTGACGCGCGCGATCGGCATCGTCCTGTCCTTCCGCCGCCTCCTGTGGGGCGGCCCCTGGCGGACGGAGCGACCCGCCGCGCTGTTCGGAAACCGGAACGCCCGGGCCCGCCGACGGGTTCGCCCCCACCGGCGGATCCGGGTCACCTCACCGGCCGGACCACACGGGATCGCGCTTCTCCGCGAAGGCACGGGGGCCTTCCACCGCGTCCCGGCTGTGCATACGCCGTTCCTCCCATGCGTACCTCGTGGCGAACGCCTCCTCCAGCGGCTGGTCGAGCGAGCGCATCACGGCCTCCTTGACGGCCCGTACCGACAGGGGCGCGCTGCGGATCAGGTCGGCCGTCCAGGCGTCGACCCGTCGGTCGAGGTCTCCTTCCTCTTCCTTGGCGACCTCGTTGACCAGTCCGAAGTGGAGCGCTGTCGCCGCGTCGATCGGGCGCCCGGTGAGCAGATGTCCCATGGCCGTCTTCAGGGGCAGTTGGCGGGCGAGCCGGAAGGCGCCGCCCGCGCCCGGGATCAGTCCGAGCCGGGCCTCCGGCAGGGCGAACACGGCGTCGTGCGAGGCGATGACGAGGTCGCAGGCGAGCGCCAGCTCGAAGCCGCCGCCGAGGGCGTAGCCGTTGACCCGTGCCACGACCGGTTTGGACAGGGTGAACCGCTCGGTGAGCCGGGGCCAGCCCGGCAGGCCCCGGCTTCCGAACGTCGTCCGCGGGGTCCCTTCCGCGTCGAGGCGGCTGCGTTCCTTCAGGTCCTGCCCGACGGAGAAGGCCCGGTCGCCCGCGCCGGTGAGGACCACGACGCGGATGTCGTCGTCGGCCTCCACGTCGTCCCAGACAACGGCGAGTTCCTCGTGCGTGCGCAGGTCCATCGCGTTCAGCACCTCGGGACGGTCGAGGGTGACACGGGCGACGTGGTCCTTCTTCTCGTACCGCACCCGGGGGCGGTCGTCGGGGCTCACCCGGTCCTCCGTCACGACGACCTCGCCGCGAACCGGCCGACCTTGTGGATCACGTCCTCGCCGTACAGCCGCAGCGCCTGCTGGAGGGCGAACTCGGCCATGTACGCGCGGAACGCGTCGGCGGGCTCCTCGGCGAGGTTGAGCATCCGCCGGTTGGCGAGCACCGCCTCGCCGTCGAGGCGCTCCAGGCTCCGCTCGACGGCGGCGTCCAGTTCCCGCGGGTCCACGACCTCGTCCACCAGCAGCCGCGCCTGCGGCTCCGAGGCCCAGATCCTGCGCCCCTCAAGGATCACCTGGCGGGACAGCCGGGGCCCGGCGTACCGGCTGAAGCGGAAGTTGGCAACGCCGGGGATGATCCCTTCCTTGGCGGCCGGGAGGCTGAGGTAGGCGTCGGACGCGGCGAGGACGTGGTCGAACACGAGCAGCAGCTGGGCGCCCCCGCCGATCGCGAAGCCGTCGACGGCGGCGACCCACGGTTTCTCGACGTACGGCGTGTGCCACCGGTCCGGGTCCTCGACGAGCAGGCCACGGACGAGTTTGTGGATGTAGCCGAGCTCGCGGCGCAGCAGGAAGTCGACCAGGGAGATGTCGCCGGAGCTCAGGTTCTTGAGGTTGATGCCCGCGCTGAACACCCGCTTGCCGCGGTGACGGGGGTGGCTCATCTCCCCTCCGCGCAACAGCCCGACCCGGACGGCCGGATCGAGGAGCGCAAGGTCTACGGCCGTCTCCATGTCGTCGACCTGCTGGTTGTCCTCGGCGTTGAGCCGGTCGTGCCGGCACATCGTCAACCGTGCGACGCCGTCGCGGCGTTCGAGCCGTACGGCCTCCGTCTCCACGACGCCGGTCCGCAGGAACTCCGGCAGCAGGCGCCGCGCCCGCGCCGTCGGCCGGAGCATGGCGTCGAGGAGGTGCGGACCGGCCGAGGGCGACCGCAGGACGGCCCGCAGGAGGATGCCCTGGTCGATCTCGTGGCCCTCCTTGTCGGCCTGCGGCCGGCCCCGTTCCTGCGCGAGCCGGCCGGCGTCCGGCACCAGGCCGGGGAAGGCGGTCGCCACGGCCGCGACCAGTTCGTCGATCCGCAGGCCGCGGCTACGCCCGTCGGTGACCCGGTCGTACACGGCGTCGCCGTACCCGTCGAGGAACCGGGAGCGCAGGCTGCGGGCCCGGTTCTTCACCGCCTCGGCCAGGTCCCGCTGTTCGGGTGTGCGGCGCGTCGGGTACGGCAGCGAGGCCAGCGTCTTGTCCACGCGCTCGGCGGCCTCCGTCACCGCCGACCACTCCGCACGCGCGGTCTCCTGCTCCAGCACGACGGTCGTCATACGGCCGCCCTCACCCGGTGCGGACGGGGGGTGTCCGCACCGGGGAGTCCATGGCGGGGCCGCGTCATCACGCGGCCTCCTCGACGGTGCGCCGCAGAGCGCGGTCGCAGGCCGCCAGGTGCGGGCCGAGGGCGTCCTCGAAGCCGACCGTCATCGCGTCGAGGAGCAGCTGGCGCCGTAGGGCGAGTTCCTTGCCCGACAGGCCCGCGCAGCGCTGGACGGCGGCGGCCGCGGCGGTGTCCGGCGCCTCGGTCAGCTCGTCGGCTATGCCCAGCGCCAGCGCCTCGGGCGCCTCGATCGGCTGCCCGAACAGGACGGCACGGCGGGCGCGCGCGGCGCCGGCCAGGCGGGCGAGGCGGAACGCGGCCATGCCGGGCCAGGTGGCCTCCCCGTCGAAGGGCAGGAGAAGACGGCTGCCGGGCGTCGCGATGCGGATGTCGGCGGTGAGGAAGGCGTCGAGGGCCGCTCCGCCGCAGTCACCGGCCGCGACCGCGACAGTGACCCCGGGGAGCCGTTCGAGCCGTCGTAGCACCCGTTCCCACTTGGTGACGAGGGAGACGTCCAGCCCGTCGGTCCAGTCCGGTGCGGGGGTGCCGGTGACCCGCAGGATCGCGGGCCCGCCCCGGTCCTCCACCTCGTCGCACAGGGCGGTGAGGTCCTTGACGGTCCTGATCGACAGCGGCCGGGATCCGTCAACGGCCAGTGTCCGCACGGCACTTACGTCACTCACTGCGCTCTCTCCTGTCTTCACCACTGGACCAGCGCCGTTTCGAGCGTGGATCCCGGGCCCATGGTCATGAGCACTCCGTAGTCGCCGGGCCGGGTCACCTGCTCGTCGAGGAGGCGTTCGTACGAGAAAAGGAACGATCCGCTCGACACGTTGCCGTAGTCCCGCAGGACGCCGACGGTGTGGCGCAGGTCGTGGCGGGTCAGGCCGAGGTTGACGACCACCGCGTCGATCACCTTCTTGCCGCCGGAGTGCACGAGCCAGTGGCGGATGTCGCTCCTGCGCAGGCCCGTGTCCTGGAGCAGGCGGTCGACCACTATCTCGGCATGGGCACCGACGACGTAGGGGATCTGGGGGTCGAGGTAGAAGCTGAAGCGGTCCAGGTCGCGGTCCCAGTCGTAGCGCATCGCGCCGATCGCGTCGGGGATGATGCAGCTGGCGAACTTCAGGACGGTCGGACCCTCGGCCGCGCCGGACGCCTCGTCACCGGGTCCCGACCTCAGGGCGATCGCTCCGGCGCCGTCGCCGAAGAGGCTGTTGACGACCGCGGTCCGCATCGAGGAGTCCATCGCGTACGCCGCGGAGCAGGCCTCGGCGCAGAGGACGACGGCGAGTTCGCCCGGGTGGGCGGCGGACCAGCCGGCCACGACGTTCAGCGCGTTGAGCCCCGCGTTGCAGCCCATGCCGACGATGTCGCTGCGGCTGCAGTGCCGGTCGATGCCCAGTTCGCGGATCATCAGGGCGCTCAGGCCGGGGGTGAGGAAGCCGGTGGAGGACACGCAGCACAGGTGCCGCAGATCGGAGAGTTCGGCGCCGGCCCGCTTCAGACAGGCGCGCAGTGCCTCGGCGCCCATCTCCGTCGCCATGGCCTTGTGCTTGTCGAGCAGGTCGCCCTGCGGCTCGGGGGCGCGGACACCGTCGGCGTCCGGTTCCGGCAGGGTCAGGTGGCGCCGGTCGATGGCGCTGTTGGCGAACACGGACCGGATCTTGGGGTCGGTGATGCGGAAGGCGTCGAGCACCTCCTGCTGGGAGTAGACGGTGGCCGACGTGGCGGTCCCCACCCCGACGATCCGCGGCCGGTACGGCGTCTTCAGGGCGCCGTCACCGGTCAGGACGACGGGCCGCGGGAAATCGTCCACCAGAGTGTCGGCCTCCAGTCCTTCCGGCCGTTCCAGATTGATGGTCATCGGAAAGTCCACCCCCACATGCGCGGCTTCGACCGCGGTATCCGTGCATTGCTGTTCCCGGTCACTTGCTTCGCCTTTCCCGGAGAGTTCACGACGCCGAGGACTGCGCCTCGATGAACCGCGCCAGCCGCGCGGTGCCCTCTTCGATATCGGCCGTCGTCAGATAGCTGGTGGAGAGGCGGAGGGCCTGATGGCCGCCGCCCTGCGGATAGAAGTAGTTCATCGGTGTCCAGATGACGCCGAATTCCTGGGCCGAGCGGGTCAGTGCCGCATTGTCCGCCCGGAAAGGGACGTGGACCGTGAGGAAGAAACCTCCGGTCGGTTCGTTCCAGCGCACGCCCAGAGCGGCTCGCCGGGCCGCCGGCAGACGCGCGTCGAGATTGCGCAGCGTGGTCCGCATGGCATTGCCGTAGTAGGCCGCCGGTTTCGCGTTCATCTCGGAGATCCGACCGTCGCCTGCCAGCAGGGCGCCCGCCACCGCGGCCTGGCTCAGGGACGAGGTGTTGACCGTCACCATGCTCTTGATCTTCGCGAGCTCGTCGGCCAGGAGACCGGTGCGGCCCGATGCGTCGACCACCTGCTGGTCGGCGACGGCGAAGCCGACCCGGGCGCCCGGGAACACCGTCTTGGCGAACGAACCCAGGTGGATCACGCCGCGCGAGCGGTCCATGGACTTGAGCGTCGGCAACGGCGTACCGGGGCTCACCCTGCGGTAGGGGCTGTCCTCGATGAGGAGGATGCCGTGGCGCTCCGCCGTCTCCAGCAGTGCGGCGCGCGTCGGCGCGTCCATCGTGGTTCCGGACGGGTTGGAGTGGTCGGGGATGACATAGAGGGCCCGGGGCCGCCGTCCCCGGGCGCGCTCCCGCACGATCGCGGCCTCCAGATCGGCGCAGGAGAACCCGTCCTCCCGCTCCTCGACGGCCGTCACCGGCACGCCCAGCAGCCGTGCCACGCCCGTGATGCCGACGTAGCAGGGGCTCGCCGCGAGCAGCACGTCGTCGGGGCCTGCGGTGAGCGCCCGTACGACCAGCAGCATGGCCTCCTGCGCGCCTACGGTGATCACGACCGACTCCGCCGGGACGTCGATGCCCTCGTCCGCGCGCAGCGAGTCGGCGACGATCTCGCGGATCTGCCCGGCGGTGGGGCCGTACTGGTACATGGCGGTGCGGATGTCCTGCTCCGTGTGTCCCTGCGCGGCGAGATGCTCCAGGTAGCGGCGGAGGTGGGTGAAGATCTGCTCGGTGTCGAAGAAACCGTCGTAGGGCCGCCCGGGCGCGAAGGAGACGGCGTCCGGGTAGCGGTGGGTGACCTCGTTGAGGAAGGTCATCGTGTCCAGGACGGGATCGGAGAGGCTGGGGTGGAGGTCGTCCTTGCGCAGGGCGCCCGCGGCATTTCCCAGGGCGCTCGCGGCACCGCTCCAAGTACCCACGGCAGCGCCCCGAGTGCCCGTCGGGCGTACGGGGGACGGCGGGCGGTGTCCGGTACGGAGGCTGTCGGGGCGGGTCTCGGCGATCGAGGCGGTTCCGGTGAACGTCATCGCCTCCTCCAACTCCCGCACGAGAGCGGCCAGCACGTCGGTGACGCCCGCTTCCCCGTCGACCATCAGCCCGTCCAGCACCACCCGTCCCACGAGGACCGCGTCGGCCCCCGAAGCCAGGGAGACCAGGATGTCGGCGCCCCGGCGGATGCCGCCGCCGAGCAGAACAGGCCGGTGCGGGCCCGCGATCGCGGCCAGGTCGGGCAGCGCGTCCAGCGAGTCGGTGACGATGCCGTCGGCCCCGGTGTCGAACGCGCGGGAGGCGTCGGCGGCGGTGCGTACACCCGCGACGAGCAGGGGCAGCGCGGACGTGGCGCGCAGCCGCTCCACGTCGGCCCAGCCCGCGTGGCCGCCGCCCTCCGGGCCCGAGAAGAGGCCCCGGGGTCCCAAGGAGAGAAGGAGTGCGGCGAACCCGGCACGCTCCGCGTCGGCCACCGACCGCTCGACGTCACCGTGTTCCCGGCAGCCGTACGTGCGGAGCCAGCGCGGCCCCTCGCCGGCCGGCACCGGGTTGGCGAGGTCGTCCGGGGTGACCATGTCGACCACGACGGGGAGTCCCGCCGCGTCGGCCGCCCGCAGTACGGCGGGCTCGTCCGCGGGCCGGGCGAGTCCGGTGAGCGGGCCGACGGCGATCGGCGCGGCCCAGGGGCGGTCCAGGATCTTCGTGGTGGTGTCCGGCGGTTCGGGCCGGGTGGACCGGCCCGGCCTCAGACCGGTTCGGTCGAAGGCCGCCCTGTTCTCCGCGGAGGCCTGTTCAAAGGCCTCCAGGGATTCCGCCAGAAGGTGATCCCATCCTTTTCGAGCCATTCGCGCATAGTCGTCGAGGCTCCGTCCGGCCATGGAATTCCTCCTGGCGGATTCGGTTTTTGGAAGGCTGATCAGGCGTTCAGGATCACACGGTCGCAATCCTCACCACAACACTGTCCAACGGTCCGAAACCGCCACTTGGACGGGGAGTTGACTTGGACGGGGAACCGACCAACGGATGCGAGGTCTTTTCTTTTCACCGTCCGCACGGAGGGCAGGCGACCTCCGAAAAACGCACGAGGGACATCGGAAGATCCGCTCTGCCGCGCACCTTCAATTTCCGATATATTTTGGTGAGGTGCTGTTCCACCGTACTGACCGTTATGGAGAGCCTGTCGGCGATCTCACGGTTGGTGCAGCCGGACGCGGCGAGAGCTCCGACCCGGCGTTCCGCGTCGGTGAGTTCGGCCAGTGCCGCGGGCACCGCGTCCGGATCGGCGGCGCCCGTCGGGACCGTGCCGCGGGCCGGCGGGGACGGGGCGTCCCACAGTGCTCCCAGCGGGTGCTCACGCCCGAGCGCGGTGGTCTGTCCCTCCGCCCGGCGCGCGACCTCCTCGTCGGCCCGGGCGCGGCTCAGCTCCAGACCGTCGCCACAGGCGTCGAGGATCCGTACCGCCTCCTGGAGCAGCCGCAGCCGGTCCCGGGACGGGCCCACCGCCGCGAGATGGCGCAGGGCGATGCCGCGGGCACGGCCGGGCCGCTCACCCAGCTGGGCGAGGTGTTCCTCGACCCGCTCCCGGGCCCGCCGGTGATCGCCCATGGCGATGAGGGCGGCGACCGCGTCGTTGCGCCAGTCCACGAGTTCCGGTGCGTCGAGCCGCCACTTCGTCATCAGCTCGCCGCACGACTCGAAGTCCCGCAGGGCGGCGCGCGGCCGGCCCAGGGCGAGGTGGAAGCGGCCCAGGGCCTGGAGGTAGGGCAGCGCGAAGGGGGTGCCGAACATGACCATGGGAACGGGCAGGTCGAGGTAGGTCCGTGCCGTGTCGACGTCGCCGCTCTCGGTGGCCGCGCGGATCGCCAGGGCCAGCGGCAGACCGATCGCGATGCCCCAGGCCTCCGGGCCGACGAGGCTCAGCGCGGTCCCGGCGGCCTCGCCCGCGTCGGCGGCGTCGCCCCGGCTCAGGGCCGCGGCCGCCCTGATCGTCTCCAGGAACGCGTGCCGCATGGGGGCACGCCGGTTGCGGGGCTCGTCCAGCAACCGCTCGGACCAGAGCAGCGCCTCGTCCAGCCGCTGGGCCCCGATCAGGAAGATCAGCGCGACCAGCGTGTCCGCGAACGGGCCGGCCCTGCCGGTGCCGCGCAGCAGTTCGTCGGTGGCCGGGTCCTTCCCCAGCTCGATGAGGTCGGCCGAGAGCCTGATGAAGGTGCGGGGCGACATCGTGGTGCCGCGTCGCAGACCGGGGCAGCAGAAGGACAGCCACACCCGGACGAGGGTGTGGTCCGAGCGGATGACGGCCCGTGAGTAGCCCGCGCTGTCCCAGGCGTTCTCCGCGCCGGCGCCCTCCCGTGCCTCGATGATCCGCAACAGGTCGTCGGCCTGCGCGAACTCGCCCCGCCACACCTTCTGTTTCACCACGACCAGGGCGTCGGACCCGGTGAGCAGACCGGCGCGCACCATACGGCTGAGCTGTGAGAGGTACCGGGACGCCTTGGCGGGGTCGATGAGCCATTGCGCCTCCGCGAGGGCGGCGATCACCTCCGCCTCCTGGTTGGCGTCCGTGCAGATGCCGGAGGCGTGCCGCAGATAGTCGACGCCGGCACCGATGTCCCCCGCGGCCAGGGCCTCGCGCGCGGCCTCCCGGAGGATGTCGGGCTGCCAGGCGGCCTGGGCCGAGTCGTTGCCGGCCAGCAGCTGTTCGGCCACGACCCCGGCGGGCGCACCGCTCTCGCGGAGCAGTTCGGCGGCCCGGGCCCGCAGGGCGGGGAGGTCCTTGCCGGGAATGTCCGCGAGGACGGTCAGCCGGGCTCGCTCGTGGCCGTACCACGAGCCCGAGAACAGGCCGGCCGCGCGCAGGTCGGTGACGCTCCGGCGTACGGAGGTCGCGTCCTCCCCGAGGAGGTCGCCGATCAGGGCGGGTGTCACGGACGTGCCGAGGACGGCGGCGGCGCGCGCGACGGCGAGCAGGGTCGGCTCGCAGCGGTGGAGGCAGCGCAGAAAGGCGTTCCGGAACGA
This sequence comes from Streptomyces sp. NBC_01261, assembly GCF_036226385.1. Classification (NCBI taxonomy): domain Bacteria; kingdom Bacillati; phylum Actinomycetota; class Actinomycetes; order Kitasatosporales; family Streptomycetaceae; genus Streptomyces; species Streptomyces sp. NBC_01261. Next base: position 10,090,401 of record NZ_CP108463.1, on the reverse strand, counting down.
CTCGCGCGGCACCGGGGCACCCCGCCCCGCGGCGTCCGCCGTCCCCCGCTCGGCGAAGTCCTCGATCAGGGCGTCCAGCAGCAGGGGGTTCCCCCCGCTGGTCCGCGCCCACAGGTCGACGGTCTCCGGCGCCACCGAGCGTGTCGCCGGATGATCCGTCAGGTATCCGGTGACCCCCTCGGCCGAGAGCGGACCGAGCCGGATCCGATGGCAGTAGGGCAGGTGGAGCGTCTCCGCGTGGAGCGTCGCGAGGGCCTGTTCGTGGCTGGAACTCTCGGTCAGGACGACCAGGACGGCCAGCGAGTCGATGCGCCGTACGAGATACCTCAGGCACTGGAGCGATGCCTCGTCGGCGAAGTGCACGTCGTCGACGTGGAGGACGAGCGGCCGTTTCCCGGCGAGTTCGGCGACCGCCCGGTAGACGCGCCGCATCAGCGCGCGTGGCACCGGTCCGCTCGCCTCCGCGGCCGTCGCGACCTCCGCGGCGTCCGGCGGTCCGTCGGCCGGGCCCGCCGCACCCATCGCGGTCACCAACTGGTCGACCAGTCCGAGCCTGTCGAGGCTCTCGCTCGCGGAACCGGTCACCGACAGGACGGCGCCCCCCTGCTCCGTCACCTGCTCGGCGAATGTCTGGATCAACGCGGTCTTGCCACACCCCACAGGGCCATTGGTAATGACCAGGGAACCCTTTCCGGCCACACACCCTCTGTAGAGACGTCGTAGCAGACCGAGTTCTCCGTCCCTTTCACTGAGCTTCACAGGCACCCCCGTACCTTCGCCGATCCGTCAGCGCAACTCAGGATAGCGTCCCATTCACGCCGACACGGGCTGACTTTCGGTCACTCGGCCAGGGAATGGGGGGTGATTTTCAGACATTGAACGGCCAGGAATTAATGAAGAATTAAAAAAGAAATGCACAACCCCTGCCGATGAACGGCGGAATGATTCCCGCCGCTTTCCCGGCCCCGCACACGAGGCGGGACCGTCGCGAAAGGGGCACCTTTCGCGACGGTCCCCTCGGTCCGAGGTGCCGGCTCAGCCGATCTGCGCGACGTCCTCCCCGACCCGCTCGGCCAACTCCGACCACAGATCGGCGAACTGCCGGGCCAGATCGGCCACGATGTCGCTGCAGTGCGGCGGCACGTTGCTGATGATCGCCTCCCACTCCTCCTTGCGCAGCGCGTGCAGGGCGAGCAGACGCAGCAGATTGCGGCCGGTCTCACTGAAGCGCAGGGCCGGGTCGGCCATGAGCCGCTTGATCAGCACGGCATGGTCCGAGGCCGGCACGACGTCCGGACGGTTCCGGTTCCCCGGCCGGGCGAGTCTCAGCGCCCCGTACTCCTTCCCTACGGCCCGCTCCTCGTCCGGCGCGGCCTCCCGGCGGCGCTGCCGGGGCAGCGGGCCCTCGCCGTTGCCCAGCCGGTTGCGCACGTCCCGGGCGGTCTCCGGGGAGATGCCCGCCGCCCGGGCGACCTGACGCAGCGAGAGGTCCGGGTTCTCGGCGAGCAGCTCACCGGCGAGGATGCGGCCGGAGCTGCCGTCGACCGGCCGCATCCTGCCGTCCCTGCCGAGCCGGCGCCCCTCCGGACCCGTCCCCCGGACGACCCGCTTGCGAATGTCGCCGACGGTCCCCGGGGCGATCCCGGTGACCGAGGCCACCCTCCGGTCCGACCACTGGGGATGGGAGACGATGATGCGCTCGGCGGCACGCTTGCGGTCGGCGAGCGCCAGCGGCAGGCCGTGCGTGACGTTCAGCCGCACCGACAGGACGAAGGCCGCGGTGTCGTCGCCGTCGAAGAACCGGGCGGCGATCGTGCTCTCGCCGCGCAGCCGGGCGGCTTTCAACCGGTGGTAGCCGTCGATGACCCGCATCGACGGACGGTGCACCGTGATCGGCGGCAGCGGGTTCGGCGCTGCCGCGAGTACTTGTATGTGCTCCGGATTCTCTCCGGCCAGCCGCGGCGATCCGGACAGGCTCAGCGAGCCGATCTCGACCTCCACGACGGGCTGTTCCCCTATGGCCCCCTCGGACTCCACCCCAGCTCCTCACATACCCCCGCTGCTGCGAGAGCGTCGCCGTCCACGAAGAAGAATTTCTCGTGCAAGCACGCTTTCTGCAGAAAATCCACTGCCTGTCGCCGCGAAGAATGCGGGAGGTGGCGATTTCGACACCCTCGGCCCGCCCTGTCACCCCGAGACAGAGCATCCGCGCGCGGCATTCGCATGCTTCGGATGTGACCGAAATTAACAGTCTGACATCCAGGCCGAAACCCCTGTGGACACCGAGGGGTACGGCCCCCTACGCCCTAGGGGGCGCCTGAATCCGGGGTTCCGCGCACTACGGCCGTCAGCCGACCGAGGCTGTGACGTCACTCCGCACACGGGTCGCGAAGTCCGCCCACATGTCGGCCAGTTGGACGGCGAGGTCGGCGACTACACCGCTGCAGTGCGGCGGAACGTTGCCGATGATCGCCTCCCACTCCTCCTCGCGGACCGCGTGGATCGCGAGGAGCCGCAGCAGACTGCGGCCGGTCTCGGAGAAGCGCAGCGCCGGATCGGCCGTCAGCCGCTTGACCAGGACGACACGGTCGGGCGCCGCGTCCACGCGGGCCCGCGCGACGGAGTGGGCCGGCCGCCCGGCAGCGGGTTCACCGCGTGGCGCCGGGACGGACGCGGGCCCGGGCCGGATGTCCGCACCGGCGCCGACCTCGGGCGCGGACGCGTGGCGCGGTTCGGTATCGCTGTCGCGGCGGCGCGAGCGGGGCAGCAGGTCCTCCCCGTTCCGCAGGCGGTTGCGCACGTCGCGCACGGTCTCCGGGGAGATGCCGGCCGCACGGGCCACCTGACGCAGCGACAGACCCGGTTCCTCGGCGAGCAGTTCACCGGCGCGGAGCCGACCGGCGGTGCCGTCGAGCGGGCGCATCCGGCCGTCCTGGCCGAGCCTGCGCGTCCCCGGGTCCACGGCGCCGGAGCCCAGCCGACGGCGGATCTCGCCGACGGTTCCGGGGGCGATGCCGGCGACCGAGGCCACCCGCCGATCCGACCACTGGGGATGGGAGACGATGATCCGTTCCGCGGCGCTCTGCCGGTCGGACAGGGCGAGCGGCAGCCCGTGGGTGACGTTCAGCTGGACCGCGAGGACGAAGGCGTCCGACTCGTCGCCGTCGAAGAAGCGGACGGCGATGGTGGTGTCTCCGCGCAGCCGGGCCGCGCGCAACCGGTGGAAGCCGTCGATGACCCGCATCGTGGGACGGTGGACGATGATCGGCGGCAGCGGGGTCGGCACCGCCGCGAGCAGTTCGATGTGTTCTTGTCTTTCGCCGGCCAGCCGCGGTGACCCGGTCAGCCGTAAAGAGTCGATTTCCACTTCGGCCATGGACTGTTGATCGATGACTCCCCCGGTTTCCACCCCTGCTCCTCACCTGCCCCTCGCCGCCATCACGACGAGCGGCCGTTCTCCTTCTCGAAGAGGAATTCCCTTCCGGACCGTCCGCCGCGGGATCGCTGCCGTGCGGTGCGGGCCGCACCGGCATCTTCTTTATTTAGCCACCTAGCGCCATAAATACCGACCGCATCGGACAAGACCGAACGTAACAGCCCCTCTCTTGCGTTCGAAACCCCTGCCGTCGGGCGAACGGCGGCTGGGCATAGGGGGTTGACGGAACGACAGAAGCGGTGCCCGCGACCGCCATGGGCCGTCACGGGCACCGCTCTGAGGAGGAGTCAGCGGGTTCGGGGGCCTCCCGGACCGCCCGGACCCTCCGGGCCACCGGGACCGAAGACGACCGGCCCGCCGCCGGGCCCGCCCATCCCCGGACCGCCGACCATCCCGGGGCCGCCGACCATCCGCGGACCGCCAGGACCGCCGGGACCGCCTGGGCCTCCCGGTCCGAAGACGACCGGCCCGCCGCCGGGGCCCACCGGTTCCGGGACCCGCTGTTCCGGCACGCCCTCGACCTCGCTCACGTCCTCGCCGGCGAGGGCCGGCCGGGCGAACTGCGTGCGGTAGAGCTCGGCGTAGAGCCCACCGAGCAGCAGCAGTTCGTCATGGGTGCCGCGCTCCACGATCCGCCCCTGGTCCAGGACGAGGATCTGGTCGGCGTCCCGGACGGTGGACAGGCGGTGCGCGATGACCAGCGAGGTCCGGCCCGCGAGCGCGGTCTTGAGGGCCTGTTGCAGGGCGGCCTCGGACTCGGAGTCGAGATGCGCGGTCGCCTCGTCGAGCACGACCACCGGCGGGGCCTTGAGCAGCAACCGGGCCATGGCGACGCGCTGCTTCTCGCCCCCGGAGAGCCGGTAGCCGCGGTCGCCGACCATGGTGTCCAGGCCGTCGGGCAGGGAGGCGACGAGCCGCCAGATCTGTGCGGCCCGGCAGGCCGCGACCAGTTCCTCCTCGGTGGCGTCCGGGCGGGCGTAGAGCAGGTTCTCCCGGATGGTGGTGTGCAGCAGGTGCCCGTCCTGGGTGACCATCCCGACCGTGTCGCCCAGCGACTCCAGGGTCAGGTCGCGCACGTCGCGGCCGTCGACGAGGACGGTCCCCTCCTCCGGGTCGTACAGCCGCGGCACCAGGTGGGTGATGGTCGTCTTGCCGGCCCCGGACGGCCCGACCAGCGCGGTGAGTTTGCCGGCCGGGACGGTGAAGCTGAGGTCGCGCAGCGCCCAGCTGTCTCCCTCGCGCTCGGCCGTCGGCGTGGCGAAGTCCTCCAGAGAGGCCAACGAGACGTCGGCGGGCCTCGGGTGACGGAACGACACCCCGCGGAACTCGACGCCGGGGGCCGTGTCGCGGGTCGCGGCGGGCGGCAGCGCCACCGCGTCGGGCTTCTCGGTGACCAGCGGCTTGAGATCGAGGATCTCGAAGAGCCGGTCGAAGCTGACGAGCGCCGTCATCGCGTCGGCCTGGGCGTTCGACAGCTGGCCCACCGGGGCCATCAGCCGGGTGAGCAGCGTGGTGAGGGCCACCAGGGTGCCGATCCGGAAGGCGCCGTGCACGGAGAGGACTCCGCCGACGCCGTAGACCACGGCGGTGGCGACCGAGCCGATGAACATGGTCGACAGGAAGAGCATCTTCATGGAGACCGAGTTGCGGACGCCGATGTCACGGCCGCGGGCGGCGAGCCGCGCATAGCGGGCGGTCTCCCGGTCCGGGCGGCTGTAGAGCTTGGCGAGGAGCGCGCCGGCGACGTTGAACCGCTCGTGCATGAGCGAGCCCATCTCGGCGTTGACCTGCATGTGCCGCCGGGCCAGGCCCTGCAGGCGACGGCCGATGAGGCGGCCGGGAAGGATGAAGAACGGGACCAGCACCAGGGAGATCAGGGTGATCTTCCAGGACAGGTAGAACATCGTGGCCAGCACGAAGACGACGGTCAGTCCGGAAGACACCACGGTGGAGAGCATCTGGGTGACCGCCTGCTGGGCGCCGATCACGTCGGTGTTCAGCCGGCTCACCAGGGCACCGGTCTGCGCCCGGGTGAAGAAGGCGAGCGACTGGCGCTGCACATGGTCGAAGACCTTCACACGAAGGTCGTAGACCAGGCCCTCGCTGACCTGGGCGGAGAACCAGGTCTCCCCGAACCCCACCAGCGCGGCCAGTACGGAGACCGCGGCTACCGCGGCCGCGAGCCAGACCACGGTGTCGGTGTCCCGGCCCATGATGCCGTCGTCGATCAGGTACTTGAGCAGGAGCGGCGGGGCCACCGCGCAGAGGGCGTTCAGCGTGGTGCAGACCACGAGGAAGCCGATGGAGCGGCGGTGCCCGCGGGTGTACGGGATGATCCTTTTCGTCGTTCCGGGCTTCGCCCGCTGTCTGTCGTTCGAGGAATCCGGCCCGTCGGATCGGACCATGACCGGTCCGGGCCCGCCCATCATGGCCACAGGTACTCCCTGGGTCGCGTCGCCGCGGTCTGGCCGGCCATCAGTGGGCCGCCTCGGTCTTCCTCATCGCGTCGATGAGGCTCTGCGGACGGAGGTCCGTCCAGTTCTCCTCCACGTAGGCGAGGCATTCCTTGCGCGTCGCCTCACCGAATGCGAGTCGCCAGCCATTCGGAATCTCGGCGAACGCGGGCCACAACGAATGTTGATTCTCCCTGTTCACGAGCACCAGAAAGGTCCCGTTTTCATCGTCGAACGGGTTCGCCATAATCGCTCCCACGGATCGTATTCCTCGGTGGATGAGAAAACCTTAGCCGTCGCTAATGGGACGAACAAGGCTCACCAATTCGAGGAACAATCCGAGGAGTAATTCGTGGATATGGGTATTGTTTATATGGGGACGAGTGCGGTCGGGTCACCAGTGTCACGTGTCGGACGCCGACGCGACAGGGTCGTCCAACCGACCGACCCGAGCACTTGGACACCGGGCCGGGGTGCGACGCCCCCTCCGGACGGGGGTGGACGGTGGGGGCGCCGCGGTCTGGATGTCAACTGTCAAGGCACGCTCACCGTGGGCTAGTTGGTCGCGAGGGCCTCCGTCGGGGGCAGTCGGGCGGCCCGGACCGCGGGGTAGAAGCCGGCCAGTCCGCCGATGGCGAGGGTGGCGGCCAGCCCGCCGGCCATCGCCCACAGCGGCACCAGGGCGGCCCACCCCTGATAGGCGGCATAGCCGTCGGTCACGCCGATGCCCAGCAGCACGCCGCCCACGCCGCCGAGCCCGGACAGCAGCAGCGCCTCGGCGAGGAACTGGATCCTGATCTGGCCCCGGGTGGCGCCCAGCGAGCGGCGCAGCCCGATCTCCGAACGCCGCTCCAGCACCGAGATGACCATGGTGTTGGCCACTCCGACGCCGCCGACCAGCAGCGCGACCCCGCCCAGGCCCAGCAGCAGCCCGCTCAGCGTCTTGTCCGTGGCGTTCTTGGCGGCCAGCGCGTCGGAGGGACGGGAGACGTTGACCTCGTTGGGGTCCTGCGGGGACACCGTGGCGCCCAGGACGCCATGCACCTTCTCGACGTCGGCGTCCTTCGCCCGGGTGTAGATCGTCGTCGGATAGCCGTCGAAGGACAGCGTCTTCTTCGCCACCGGCCAGCCCACGAAGGCCTGTGTGTCAAGGACCGGCAGCAGTTCGTTGTGCGCCAGCAGGCCCACCACGGTGAACCAGTGGTTGCCGAGCCACACCTGCACGTCGGGGCCGGCCCGGTGGATCCCGAGGCTGCGGGCCGTCTCCGAGCCCAGCACCACGGCCGGATAGCGGCTACTGGCGCCGTTGAGCCAGCGGCCGTCCACGATCTGCCCGCCGATGGACCGCAGCAGGTCGGTCCGCGCCGCGCTGACCGAGAGGCCGCCGGACTCCACCGACGGGATGCGGTCGTTGCGGTAGAGCTTGGCGTCCGTGGTCCCGGTCGCGGAGGCCGAGATCACCTCGGGCCGGCTTCCGACCATCGCGACGGCGTCCTCGGACAGATGGGCGTTCGCGCCGGTCATGGTGGTGCCCGGGGAGACCGTGAGCAGGTTGGTGCCGAGCGCGGCCAGCTGCTTGTTCAGGTCGTTCGTCGACGAGGTGGAGATGCCCACCACGCCGATCATCGCGGCGATGCCGATCGCGATGCCGAGGGCGGAGAGGAAGACCCGCATGGGTCGCGAGCGCAGTCCCCAGCCGCCCACCCGGGCCACGTCGGACAGGCTCAGCCGGGCCGCCCGGGGCCGCGGCGGCGAGGGCAGTTCGGCCCAGGGCCGCTCCCGGCCGGCCGGCGGCGACTGTGTCGTACTCATCGCTCCACCCCCGTGTACGCCAGGGCCCGGGGCCCCGGTGCCCCCGAATCGTGCTCGATACGGCCGTCCCGGACCCTGACCTCACGCGGCAGGGACGCCGAGATGTCCCGGTCGTGGGTGATGACGACCACCGTCGTGCCGGCCTCGTGCAGCTCGTGGAGCAGTTCCATGACCACCGTCCCGGAGCGGGAGTCCAGCGCGCCGGTCGGCTCGTCGGCCAGCAGCAGCGGCGGGTCGCCGACCACCGCGCGGGCGATCGCCACCCGTTGTTTCTCGCCGCCGGACAGTTGCTGCGGTTCGTGCAGGAGCCGGTGTCCCAGGCCCACCCTGCGCAGCGCCGCCTCGGCGAGCCGGCGCCGCTCGCGGCGCGGCCGTCCGCCGTAGAGCAGACCGTCCGCCACGCTGTCGAGGGCGGGGACTCCGGCGGCGAGGTGGAACTGCTGGAAGACGAAGCCGATGGTGCCGGCCCGCAGCGCCGACAGCTCGCGGTCGTTCAGGGACTCCACGGCGTGGCCGGCGATCGCCACCGTCCCCGACGAGGGGCGGTCCAGCGTGCCCATGATGTTGAGCATGGTGGACTTGCCCGAACCGGACGGGCCGACGACCGCGAGCATCTCGCCGCGGTGGACCACCAGGTCCGTCTCGACCAGGGCGGCCACATCGCCGTACGACTTGCTGACCCCGGCCAGCTCGATCACCGGGTGGGCTGTGACGGTCACTTCGGGACCCCCACGACCGTGCCCGCGGTGATGCCGGTGCCGGAGATCTCCACCATGCCGTTGCCGAACGTCCCGAGCTTCACATCGCGGTACTCCGTCTTCGCCCCGGTCACCACCTCGACCGCGTAGCCGCCGCCGGGCAGTGCGAACAGGGCGCTGATCGGCACCGCCAGCACGTTGGCGCGTGTCTCGGACGCGAACTCGACACTGACGGAGGCGGCCTGGTAGGCGCCGATCTTCGCGGCGTCCTTGACCTTCAGCTCCACGGGGACGGTGGCGTTCGCGGAGCCCGAGCCCGAGGAACCACCCGAACCGCCGGCGGACGAGGAGCCCGAGGAGGCGTTCGACGATGTCGGTGTCCCGACGTCCGTCACGAGGGCGGTCACCGTGGTGTTGTCCGGCAGCGTGACCGTCGTGGCCCCGCCCTTCTTCGCGAGGTCCGCGTACTGCACGGGCAGGTCGACGGAGATCACCCGATCGGTGCCTGTCCAAGTGAGCACGTCTCCGGCGAGGGTGTCGCCGACGGCGAGCTCCGCCTTGGCGACCCGCCGCGCGCCGGACCCCACCAGCGCGTCGCCGACCCGCACCTCGCCGGTCCCAGAACGGCCCAGCTTGTCCTGCCACTTCTCGACGGCGGCGGCTGTGCCGTAGTCGTAGGTGTCGTCCACCGTGAAGCCCCGGTAGCCGAGCGCCCGGAGGTTCTTCTCCAGCATCTTGACGTCGCTTCCGGTAGTGCCCGGCTTCAGCGTCCGGTACAGCGGCACCGAGCCGTACAGCAGAGGCACCGACTGCTGGTTGACCTTGTAGACGGGCTTGCCGCGGGTGATCGTGTCGCCGTCCGAGGGCATCCAGGTGACGATCCCGGAGCCGGACCCGCCACCGCCCTGCGCCGACCCGCCGGACTGCGCCGAGCCGGACGCCCCCGGGGCCTGGACCGCCGCCGTGTCGCCGTACCCGAGCTGCCCGTCCACGGTCTGGGAGCTGGTCAGCGTCGTGCGCTTGACCTTTGCCGTGGCGGGCGGCCCGGAGGGTGCCGTCGCCTCGGTCTTGTCGTCCCCGCCGCCGAACACACCCGAGGCGGCACCGGCCGCGGCCACGGCGACCACCACCGCACACGCGACGATCAGTGCGATACGCATCCCCCGGCGCCGCGGGCGGCTGCCCTCCGGCGGCGGCTGGTCCACGGCACCGCCGTTCCCGTCGAAGGAGGCGAGGGCCGCGGCCCGGGGTTCCAGTTCCCCGCCCGGGGCGTCCGCCGCGATCTCGGGAGCCGTCTCCACGGTCCCTTCCTCGCGACCGGTCACTGCCCCCCTCCTGTGACCATCAGGCTGCCGCCGGGCCGGATGCTGTAGCAAGCGGCCGTGGCCTTGGCGAAGTTGGGGTCGTCCTGCCCGGAGATACCGGCCGCGTCGGCGTCGATGATGATCGTGCTGCCGTCGACCTTGGGGTCCTGGAAGTTGGGCATGCCGTTCTTGCGGATGCACTTCGCCCATGCCGCGACCTTCGTCGCGTCGAAGGACCGGCTGTTGGCGGCGGCGCCGGTGTCGCCCTGCACGAGCTTCGACTGGCAGGCCGACTGGGCCGACTTGAAGGTCGGTGAATTCTGGTCGATGTCAGCGGGGACCGTCAGCTGCACCCTGCCCTGACTGTCCTCCTTGGGGTCGGGGTAATTCGATACGCCGTTCTCCCGCATGCACTGCGAGTAGGCCACGGCCGAATTGGAGGAGTCGCCCGAAGAATTCGACGAACCCTGGCTGCCGTCGGACGCGTCATCCGATGTCGAATCCGACGAACAGCCGACGAGCATTGTTCCGGCCGTCAGCACGGAAAGGACCGCCAGGACCGGCCCGGCCATACGCTTCTGAAATGTGTTCGGCATACCACCAGTTCTACGGGGCACCCGGTCACACCGAGGTTGCAACGGGCGCCCCACACGACCGTTCAGTCAGCCCGGTCCCCGACAGCACTCGCGCGCGCGTCGGTCGACACCAGCGTGATGGCGCCGGCGGGGCAGCGGACCGCGGCCGCCCGCAGCGCGGGCAGCGCCTCCGGTCGGGCCTCGTGGACGCGCGGCAGCGCCAGGCCGTCCTCCTCCGACTGGTCGAAGAACCTGGGCTCGAACAGGGCGCACACCCCCGAGCCCGCGCAGCGGTCACGGTCCACCCGGATCCCGACGCGCGCACCGCCCCCGTCCACGCCGGCCACCTGACTCACCAGGCGACCGGAAGCGTCTCGACGCCGAACTGCGGAGCCAGCAGCCGGAACCGCAACTCCTCCACCCCGGCGCCGAGGCGCAGGCCGGGGAACCGCTCCAGCAGCCCGGCGAAGGCGATCCGCATCTGCACGCGGGCCAGCCCCGCGCCCAGGCAGAAGTGGTTGCCGTGGCCCAGGGCCAGGTGGTTGGCGGACTCCTCCCTCGCGATGTCCAGCCCGTCCGCGACGCCGTCCCCGTGCGGGCAGCGGTTCGCGGCGAGCACCGAACACGACACCACCTCACCGGCCTTGATCACCTCGCCGGCGATCGCCACGTCCACCAGCGCCGTGCGCGGCGAGACGACGGCCACCACCGAGACGTAGCGCAGCAGTTCCTCCACGGCCCGGTCCATCAGCTCGGGCCGTTCCCGCAGCAGGGCCAGTTGCTCGGGATGGAGCAGCAGGGCCAGGGTGCCCAGGGCGATGGCCTCCGCTGTGTTCTCGATCGAGCCGTTGGCGATGCCCTCGCAGAGCCCGGCCAGCTCCTCGTCCGTCACCCCGTCCCCGTGCTCCCGGATCAGCGCCCCGACCAGGCCCTCACCCGGATTACGGCGTTGCTCCGCGACAAGTTGCCCGAAGTGCCTGAAGTACGCCGTCGCCGCGGGCTTGCGTCGGGCGCTGTGTCCGGCGGCCCGGTAGTCGCTCAGCCGGGACAGCTCGGGCAGGTCGTCCCGGGGCAGGCCGAGGATCTCGGCGAGCACCAGGCCGGAGACGGGCCGGGCGAAGTGCCGCATCAGGTCGGCCGGTTGGCCCGCCCGCTCCAGCACGTCGAGGTGATCCGCGACGATCCGCTCCATCATCGGCTCCAGCCGGCGCATCTGCCGCACCGTGAACATGGGCGCCACCAGCCGCCGCAACCGGCTGTGTTCCGGCGCGTCGATGTGCAGCAGGCTGCCCTCGTGCTGGTCGAGTTTCCGGCCACCGGGCTCCGGGGGCGGCACGTTCGAGAACCGCTCGGAATCACCGAGGATCTGCCGCACCACCTCACGGCCGGTCGCGATCCAACCGGGCATTCCCCCGGGCGCCTTGGAGAGCGGAGCCCGCGCACTGATCTCCAGCAGCTCCGGCACCGGGTCCAGCAGGCTCCGGCGCTTGTCGACCTGTAGCTCGAACGACTGCGTCATGCGGGTTCTACCTCTCTGAGGTGTGGAACGTCTGCGACGTGTCCGACATGGACTGCTGCTCTACGAGCCGTTCCGCGACCGCGCGCCCGATGACCCCGGCGCTCTCGGCCCACAACAGCCCGATGTGGTCGGCCGGGACCTCGATGCCGTCGATGCGGCCGGCGATGTACTGCTCCCAGGTCGTGCGCTTCGCGTCCAGCGACATCTGGGCCAGACCGCCCTCGGTGGCCAGGAACAGCAGTGCGTCACCGGCGAAGCGCCGGGGCGTGTGCCGCCGTTCCAACCGGATCATGTGCTGCTTCGTCCTCTCCATGTCGCGCGTGAACGCGTCGGCCAGCGGCGCTCCCACCTCCGGGCCGCTGAGCACCACGCGCCCTTCCCTGTCCACCCCGTTGCCGTCCTCCTCGTGCGCGCTCTCCGCGTCCCGGTGTCCGCCGGGGAATCCGTCCAACAGCGCCAGCAGCGAGACCTGTTGGCCCTGCTCCTCCAGCGCGGTGGCGACGGCCTGGGCGAGCACCGCGCCGAAGGACCAGCCGAGCAGCTGGTACGGCCCCTCGGGCTGCGCCGCGCGGATGCGTTCGACGTGTCCGGCGACCATCTCGTCCATGCTGTCCGGCAGCGCCCCGCGGCCGGCGAAGGCAGGTGTCTGGAGGCCGTAGACCGGGAGGTCCTCGGGAAGGTGCTGGAGGATGCCGGAGTAGCACCAGGCCAGGCCCGTGCTGTGGTGGAGGCAGAACAGCGGTGGGCGGGAGCCCCCGGGCCGCAGTGCCAGCAGCGCGTCGAGGTCGTCGCGTCGGCGTCCGGCGCGTCGTGGCGCCGACAGGTCGGCGCCGTCCTCCGCGGCGCGCGGCTCCACCAGTCCGTCGGAGGTCCACGCGGCGCGCCGGCCGGTGCGCAGCATCAGGTCACCACCGGGTCCGAACGGGTCGGGCACGAAACTGCCCGCGGTACGGGCCGGTGCGCCGGCATAGACGCGGGCCAGGGACGGACCCGCCACGTACAGGTCGCCTGCCACGCCCGCCGGGACCGGCCGGAGCCAGGCGTCGAGGACGTAGGCGCGCGCGGTGCGGGGCAGCGGGACGGCGGCCGACGCGGGTGCGCGGTCCGGCCGTTCCGTCGTGGGTACGACGGCGGTGTCCCCGACGTCGACGGCGCTGCCTCCGCGCAGCGCGGCCAGCACCCCGACGAGCAGGTCGGCGACGGGCGCGCCCGCGTCCAGACGGACCGCGCCGTCGGCCGATCCCGTTGCCGATCCCGTTGCGGGGGAGGCCGCCTGACGGTCGATCACGCGACCGAGCAGGGACCGGTGATCCAGCATTTCACCCACCAGGGTGCCGTCCGGTGCCTCCACGGGGAGGACGACCGCCGGTTGGGACGGCGACGGCGTCCGGAGCGTGGCGGTGCGGCGCAGCCGACTGTTCCCGGCCCGGATCGCGTCCTCCACCCGCAGCACCGGCACCGTCCCCTCCCCCGGCACGGCGCCGCCACCGGACCGGACGAGCGCGACCGGGCGTTCGCAGCCCAGCGCGGCGGCGACCGCCAGCGGGCCCGCGGAGTCGTCCGGGTCCGCGATCAGGCACGCGGCACCGGACCTGAGCACCCCGAGCACGGCGACCGCCCAGCCGGTACCGGGCCGGGCCGCCACCACGACGACACCGCCCGCGCCCGCCCCGAGCCGGTCCAGCCGCGCGGCGAGCCATCCCGCCGCCCGGTCCAGCGAGCGCCGGGTGAGGTGACCGTCCCGGTCGCGGACGGCCACGGCACGCGGATCACGGACCGTGGCCTCGGCGAGCGACGGGAGCACCGTGCCGTCCGGGACGCGGGCCGCGCCGAGGTTCCACTCCTCGGTCAGCCGCCGGAACTCGGCCGTGCCGAGCAGGATGTCGATGCTGCTCAGGGTCAGTTCGGGATCGGCCGCCACCTGTTGGAGGACATGGACGAGCCGCTTCGCGAGGCGGGCCGCGGTGGCCCGGTCGAACAGTTCCTCGGCGTAGTCCAAGGTGCCGTCGAGGCCTCCCGGTCCGCCGTCGTCCCGGTGGCGGTCGGTCAGCCGGACCGACAGATCGAACCCGGACGCCTGGGCGCCGAGATCGACCGTCGAGGCGTTCAGCCCCGGGAACGCCGGGACGTCCCACTTCTCCGCGGTGTCCTCCCGGACGTCCAGGACGGTCTGGAAGAGCGGATGCGGGTCGCCGGCTTCCTCGCCCGCGACGCCCAGGATCTCGGCGATGCGCGCGAACGGAACGTCTGCCCGTACGTCGGCCTCCCCGGCGGTCTCCCACACCCGGCCGAGGAGTTCCCGGAACGTCGGGTCGCCCGAGACGTCGGTGCGCAGCGGCAGCAACCCGGCGAACGGGCCCATGGCGGCTTCGAGTTCACCCCCGGCCGCCGGCCGCTCCGTCACGGCGCCGACCGTCAGATCGGTGCCCGCGCCCATCCGGGCGAGGAGCATCGCGAGACCCGCGTGGACGACGGCCGCCGAGGTCGCGCCGAGCGGCCGGGCCACGTCCATCAGACGGGCGTGCGTCGCGGCCGGAACGCGCAGCGGCACCGAGCGGGCCCGGTGGTTCGGCCGCGCGGGCCGCGGCCGGTCCGTGGGGAGGACGGTGGCGGCCGGGGCGTCCGCCAACACCTCCTTCCAGTAAGCGATTTGGTCGCCGACCCCGCTCCCCTCGGTACCCGCCGCCGCTGTCGCCTCCGCCTCCGCCTCCGCGAGTCGGTGGTTCTGCCACACCGCGTAGTCGGCGAACTGCAGGGGCAGCGGCGCGCGTTCGGTGGCACGGCCCTCACGGCGCGCGCCGTACGCCACAGCGACATCGCGTACGAGAGCGTCCCGGGACGTGTCGTCGGCGCCGATGAGGTGGAGGACGAGGAGGAGGACATGGTCGGTGTCGGAGAGCGCGAACAGGGTTGACGCCCAAGGCGTTTCGCGTCCGAGGTCGAAGCGGCGGTCCGCGCGCTCGGCGAGGACGGCGGGAAGCTCCTCCTCCGTCGCCTCGACGACCGGGAGAGTGGGGAGGACCGCGGGGTCGTCGGCGTCCAGGATCCGCTGGACCAGTCCGCCGTCCGGGGTCTCGGCGAAGACCGTACGCAGGATGTCGTGCCGTGCCGCCACGTCCGCCAGCGCTGCCCGCAGGGCGTCGCGGTCGAGTTCGCCGCGCAGGCGCACGGCAACGGACGACTGCAGGGCCAGTGTCCGGGGGTTGGCCGCGGCGCGCCGCCAGTCGAGCAACTGCCCGGCAGTCGCCGGTGCCTCACCGCCCTCGTGCTCGACCGCGACCACCGGGGGCCGCTCCTTCAGGGCCAGGATGCGCGCCGCGCCGATC
This sequence comes from Streptomyces sp. NBC_01261, assembly GCF_036226385.1. NCBI lineage: Bacteria > Bacillati > Actinomycetota > Actinomycetes > Kitasatosporales > Streptomycetaceae > Streptomyces > Streptomyces sp. NBC_01261. Next base: position 10,075,278 of record NZ_CP108463.1, on the reverse strand, counting down.
GGCGTCGGCTTGCCGAAGAACTGTTTCATGTCCAGTTCGACGCCCGCCTCCGACCGGATCCGGCCCGCGAGGTGCATCGCCAGCGCGGAGTTCCCGCCCAGGTCGAAGAAGTTGCCGTCGGCGGCCACCCGGTCGATGCCCAGTACCTCGGCGAACAGGGCGCAGAGCAGTTCCTCCGTCTCGGTCCGGGGACGGAGGCCCAAGCCCCCGTCGTCCAACTCCGGGACGGGGAGAGCGCCATGGTCGACCTTGCCGTTCACGGTGAGCGGCAGGGCGTCGAGGACCACGACGACGGACGGGACCATGTAGTCCGGGAGGCGCGTCGCGGCGTACTCGCGCACGCTCCCGGTCTCCACGCCCCGCCCACCCTCCCGGGGTTCCGGCAGGACGTAGCCGACGAGGCGCGGGTTGCCCGGCCGGTCCTCGCGGACCGTCGCGATGGCCGTCCTGACGTCCGGGTGGGCGGCGAGAACGGCCTCGACCTCGCCGAGTTCCACGCGGAACCCGCGGATCTTCACCTGCGTGTCCGCCCGCCCCACGAAGGCCAGATTGCCGTCGCCGTCGGGCAGCCACCGCACCAGGTCACCCGTGCGGTACATCCGCTCCCCGTCACCGAACGGGCAGGCCACGAACCGCTCCGCGGTCAGCTCGGCCCGGTTGACGTAGCCCCGGGCCAGACCCGAACCGGCGATGTAGAGCTCCCCGGTGACCCCCGCGGGCACGGGCCGCAGATACGCGTCCAGCACGTAGGTACGGACGTTGGGCAACGGCCGGCCGACGGCCGGGGGCGCGTCCGCACCGGTGATGCCCTCCTCCAGCAGGACGGCGGTGGTGATGACGGTGGCCTCGGTGGGCCCGTACGTGTTCCACACCCGGGCACCCGCACGCCACTTCGCCGCGAGACCGGCCTCAAGCCGCTCCGCGCCCAGCACCCAGTTCCCCACCCCCGCAACCGACTTGGGCTCCAGCGCGCGCAGCAGGGAGGGCACCACGCTCGCCACCTCGACCCCGGCCGCCTCGACCATGCGCGCCAACGCCGCACCGTCCAGCCGCTCGTCGGACGAGGCGATCGCCAGCGTGCCTCCGGCGGCGAGGGTGACGGCCACGTCCAGCACCGCCGCGTCGAAGCTGAACGACGCGAACTGCAACGCCGCCACCCCGGGTTCCGCGCCGAGGACGGGACGCATGACCGACGCCAGGTGCGCCACGGAGGCATGTGCGACCGCCACACCCTTCGGACGACCCGTCGACCCCGATGTGTAGATGACGTACGCCAGTTGGTCGGAGGTGACCTCCGGCAGCTCACCCGAGTCGGTCGCCAACTCGCCCACCAGGGCCGTCTCCACGTCCGCCGACAACCAGTCTACGGTCTCCTGCGCGACCAGCACCAACTCCGCACCGCTGTCAGCGACCATGAACAGCAACCGGTCGGACGGATACTCCGGATCCAGCGGGACGTACGCACCACCCGCCTTCCACACCGCCAGCATGGCCACGACCATCTCGGACCCACGCGGCAGACACAGCCCCACCCGCGACTCACGACCCACACCACGGGCGACCAGGCCCCGGGCCAACGCATCCGACCGCGCGTCCAACTCACCGTAGGACAGGGCCTGTTGCCGGAACCGCAACGCGATCTCGTCCGGCGTCCGGGCCGCCCACCCACGGAACCGCTCCACCACCGTCGACGCGTCCACGTCCCGCGCCGTGCCGTTCCACTCCTGGACGACCGCGGACCGCTCCGCCTCGTCCAGCAACTCAAGGTCGCCCAGCCGGACTTGGGGGTCGGCCGCGGCCTGCTCCAGCACCCGGGCCAGGCGTTCCGCGAGACGGCGTACGGTCCGCTCGTCGAAGAGATCGGCGGAGTAGAGGATCCCGCCGCCGAGACCGGCCGGGGTTCCGCTGTCGGAGCGGCGCTCGTTCAGCGACAGGGAGAGATCGAAGCGGGCCGCGGGGGCCTGGGCCGGCGGAACCGCCTCGACGGTCAGGCCTTCGAGGTCCCAGTGCGCCTCGGGCAGATTCTGCAGCGCCAACATCACCTGGAACAACGGGTTGCGGGCCGCGGAGCGCGCCGGGTTCAGCTCGTCGACCAGCCGCTCGAACGGCACGTCCTGGTGCGCGTACGCCGACAGGTCCGACTCGCGCACCCGGCGCAGTATCTCGGCGAACGACGGATTCCCCGTCAAGTCCGTCCGCAGGACGAGCGTGTTGACGAAGAACCCCGCCAGTTCCTCCAGTTGGGCGTCCGAGCGGCCGGCCACCGGTGTGCCGATGCAGACGTCCTCCCCGGCACCCATCCGCGCGAGCAGCACCACCAGCGCGGCATGTACCACCATGAACATGGTCGCCCCGCTCCGGGCGGCCAACTCCGCCAACCGGGCATGCGTCGACGCGTCCACCCCGACCGGCACCGAACCGCTGCGGAACGACGGCGACGCCGGGCGCGGGCGGTCGAGGGGCAGCGCCGTCTCCTGCGGCGCCCCGGCCAACGCCTGCCTCCAGTGCGCGATCTGACCGGCCCCCGCGCTGTCCGGGTCGTCCAGCTCGCCCAGCACCTCCCGCTGCCACAGCGCGTAGTCCGCGTACTGGACCGGGAGGGGTTCCCACTCCGGGGGACGGCCGCCGTGCCGGGACCGGTACGCCGTCCTGAGGTCCCTCGCCAGGACACCCATCGACCAGCCGTCGGAGGCGATGTGATGGGACACCAGCAGCAGGACCCACTCCTCCTCCGCGACCCTCAAAAGACTTGTCCGCCAAGGCAGTTCGGCCCCGAGGTCGAATCCGCGCCCGGTCTCCTCCGCCATCACTTCCCGCCAGCGCGCACCGGCCTCGATCACCCGAAGCCGAGGCCGGCCCTCGGCCCCCTCACGGATCTCCTGGTGCGGCACTCCCTCCACATCGGGGAAGACCGTCCGCAGGCTCTCGTGCCGGTCCGCCACATCGCCGAGCGCCGCCTCCAGCGCCGCCACGTCCGGCCGGCCCAACAGCCGCAGGGCGAACGGCTGGTTGTAGGCGGCGGCCCCCTCGCCGTCGCTGTCGGCCCCTTCGATCCGGTTGAGGAACCACATCCGCTGCTGGGCGAACGACAGCGGAACCCGCTCCGGACGCTCCCGGCGGCGCAGCAACGCGCCGACGGCCGCCCCGGCCCCGTCGACAAGGCGTGCCACGCCGGCCACCGTCGGATCCGCGAACATCTCGCGGACCCCCACCGACACGTCCAGCTCCGCCCGCATCCGCGCGATCAACCGCATCACCAGCAGCGAATCACCGCCCAGCGCGAAGAAGCTCTCCTCCGCCCCGACCTCCGCCAGCCCGAGCAACTCCCCGAACAGCGCGCACAACACCTCCTCCGTGGGCGTCTCCGGGCCCCGGGAACCGCCCGCTCCGAGGTCGGGGGCGGGCAGCGCGGCGCGGTCGATCTTGCCGTTGACGGTGAGCGGGAAGGTGTCGAGTACGACGACCGTCGACGGAACCATGTACTCGGGGAGGCGGGTGGCGGCGAAGGCCCGGACCTCCTCGGCGTCCGCGTCCCCGACGACGTATCCGATCAGCCGTCCGTCGCGCGCCAGCACTGCGGCCCGCTCGGTCCGTGGGTGGCCGGCCAACACGGTCTCGACCTCGCCGAGTTCGACCCGGAACCCACGGATCTTCACCTGCGCGTCGGCACGTCCCACGAACTCCAGCTGCCCGTCCGTCGTCCAGCGCGCCAGGTCCCCGGTGCGGTACATCCGCCCCGTTCCATCACCGAAGGGACAGGCCACGAACCGTTCCGCCGTCAGGTCGGAGCGGCCGATGTAACCACGGGCCAGTCCGTCCCCCGCGATGTACAACTCCCCCGCCACACCCACCGGAACAGGCCGCAGGAACGCATCCAGCACGTAGGTGCGGACGTTGGCCAGGGGGCTGCCGATCGCGGGCGGCACGTCGTCACCCGTGATGCCTTCCTCCAGGAGGACGGCGGTGGTGATGACGGTGGCCTCGGTGGGCCCGTACGTGTTCCACACCCGAGCGCCCGCACGCCACTTCGCCGCGAGACCGGCCTCAAGCCGCTCCGCACCCAGCACCCAATTCTTCACCCCCGCAACCGACTTGGGCTCCAGTGCTCCCAGCAGCGACGGCACCACACTCGCCGTGGACACACCGGCCGCCTCGACCATCGCGGCGAGAGCGGACGGGTCCTGCCGCTCCTCGGACGTGGCGATCGCCAGCGTGCCCCCGGTAGCGAGGGTGACGGCCACGTCCAGCACGGCCGCGTCGAAGCTGAACGACGCGAACTGCAACGCCGTCACACCGGGTTCCGCTCCGAGGACAGGGCCCATCGCCGAGGCGAGGTTGGCCACGGAGGCCTGGGCGACCGCGACACCCTTCGGACGGCCGGTGGAGCCCGATGTGTAGATGACGTACGCCAGTTGGTCGGAGGTGACATCCGGCAGCTCACCGGAGTCGGTCGCCAACTCGCCCAGCAGGGCCGTCTCCACGTCAGCGGACAGCCGGTCTGCGGTCTCCTCCGCGACCAGCACCAACTCCGCACCGCTGTCGGCCACCATGAACAGCAACCGGTCGGACGGATACTCCGGATCCAGCGGGACGTACGCCCCACCGGCCTTCCACACCGCCAACATCGCGGTCACCATCTCGGACCCACGCGGCAGACACAGCCCCACCCGTGACTCCCGGCCCACACCACGGGCGATCAGGCCCCGGGCCAACGCATCCGACCGCGCGTCCAACTCACCGTAGGACAGGGCGTGTTGCCGAGACCAAAGCGCGGTCGCGTCCGGTGTCCGAACCGCCCACCCACGGAACCGTTGCAGCACCGTCGACGCGTCCACATCGCGCGCCGTGGCGTTCCACTCCTCGACGACCACGGCCCGCTCAGCCTCGTCCAACAACTCGATCTCGCCGAGCCGCAGTCGCGGGTCCGCCGCGAACTGCTCCAACACCCTTGTCAGCGAGGCCAGTATCCTTTCGGCACGAGCCCCGTCGAAGAGGTCGGGGCGGTAGTCGAGGTGCAGTTCCATCCGCTCGCCCGGGATGACGATCAGCCCGAGCGGATAGTGGCTGGCGTCCTGTGGGGCGCCGCCCGGGCCGATGACAAGGGTGTCCGGGTCGTACGGAGCCGGCGCGGCGGAGTGCGGATAGTTCTCGTAGACGACGAGCGTGTCGAACTCGGCCCCCGGCCCTGCGAGTTGCTTGATCTCCGCCAGCCCGAGGTACTGATGACCCATCAGGTTCACCTGTCGCGCCTGGAGTTCGGACAGCAGGTCGGCCACGGACAACCCTCCGGCCAACTCCGCCCGCACCGGCAGGGTGTTGATGAACAACCCGATCAACGACTCCGCACCCGGCAGATCCGCCGGCCTCCCCGCGACCGTCGTCCCGAACACCACATCCCGCCGCCCGGACAGACGAGCCAGCACCAGAGCCCACGCCCCCTGCACCACCGTCGCCATGGTGACTCCACCCTGACGGGCCACGTCGTTCAGGGCTCGCGTCAACTCCGCATCGCACTCGCCGAGAACGGTCTCCGGCCGCAGTGGCAGCCGGGCCGGGTTCACGGGCGCGACGAGGGTCGGTTCCTCCGCCCCGGCCAGTTCCTCCCGCCACGCGGCGCGCGCCAACTCCCGATCCTGACGGCCGAGCCAGGCCAGGTAGTCGCGGTACGACCTGATCGCGGGCAGCGCGCCGACATCCCCGCCCGCCCGGTAGACCACCTCAAGCTCGTTCACCAGGATCGGCAACGACCAGCCGTCGAGCACGATGTGATGGGTCGTCAGTACCAGTCGGTGACGCCGTTCGCCGAGGCGGAGCAGCAGCAATCGCAGCAACGGACCCCGCGCGACATCGAAGCCGACGGCGAGTTCGGCCCCGGACAACCGGGCCGCCTCGGCCTCCACGTCGGCCTCGGGCAGGCCGCTCAGATCGACCTCCCGCCACGGCAGATCCACCTCCCGTGCGATGACCTGCACCGCCTCACCCGACTTGCGCCGGCGGAAGCTGGCCCGCAGGGTCCCGTGGCGGGCGATCAGGCCCTCCCAGGAGCGGCGGAGACGGTCGACGTCGAGCGGCCCGTCGAGGGCCAGGGCCCGTTGGCCCGCGTACACGTCGGAGGCCTCGTCCCCGAGGGACGCATGGAACAGCAGCCCCTCCTGAAGCGGCGACAGTGGCCATATGTCTTCGATGGCGGTCCGGGTCCGGGTCATCGCGTACGTCTCCTCACAGCGGTTCGCAGCTTCGGTTCGGCGGCAGGGACAGAGCGGTGGGGGGAGCGGGTGGCGCGGACGGAACGGTGGGGGGAGCGGGTGGCGCGGACGGAACGGTGGGGGTTGGTCGGCGGTGAGCGGTCCGGGGAGGGGGAGGGATCGCGGGTCAGTGGCCGTGAGTCACAGGTGGTCGTCGGCGAACTCGGCCTCCAGATCGTCGACTTCGTCCTGGTCGAGATCGAGGAGTGAGAAGTCGGAGGGGGTGTGACCGCCGGCCGAGGGGTCGGAAGTGTGGGCGGCAAGGCCGTTCAGCAGCCCGAGCCAGGCCCGGCCCAACTCCGCTACGTCGGCCTCCTCCAGCAGCGCCTCGGGCCAGCTCAGCGTCAGCGACAACTCGGGCCCGCTCGCGGTGTCCGCGACCACAGCACCCACGTCGAGCACGTGCGGCACCGGCATGCCCGGATCGGCAGCGCCACCCACAGCGGTGTCCCCGGCCGACTGCCAAGGCTCGACCGAACTCACCCCCGCACCACCGGCGGTCGCGAACCGGCCCAGGTAGTTGAAACCGACCTGCGGCGCCGGGAGACCCGCCAACACCGGTCCCGTCTCCGGGTTCAGATGACGCAACAGGCCATGTCCCAGGCCGTCCCCGGGCACCGCCTGCACCTGCTCCTTCACCCGCTTGAGCAGGTCACCGGCCGCCGCACCACCGGCCGTAGCCTCCGCCAGGTCCACTCCCGATGCGTCCAGCCGTACCGGATAGGCGGCGGTGAACCAGCCCACCGTCCGCGACAGATCCATCCCCGCCGACAACGGCTCACGGCCATGCCCCTCGACCTCCACCAGGAACCCACCCGGCCCAGCCCCGAAGCCCGGCCGCCACACCGCCACCGCACCGGCCAGCGTCGCCAACAACACCTCATACAGGCCGCAGTGGAACACCCCCGGCACCTCACCGACGAGCACCCCGGCCTCACCCACGGGAACCGACCAAGAACAACGACGCAACGACGCAACCGTGTCGACGGCCGGGTCCAGCCCCCGGTGACCGATCAGCGACTCGGCACCGGTGCCCACCAGCTCGACCCAGTTCGCCAACTCTCCAACCCGCTGCGGGACTTCAGCCGACCGCTGCAACTCCCGCGCCCAGGTGCGGAAGGAGGTCGGCGCCGGTTCGAGGACCGGTCGCCCGCCCACGGCCGCCGCCTCGCACGCGGTCCCCAGGTCCTGCGCCAGCACCCGCCACGACACCCCGTCGACCGCCAGGTGATGACCGGCAAGCAAGATCCGACCGACCCGCCCCGGCCCGGCATCCACCCACACCACCTGCACCATCACCCCGGCCGCCGGATCCAACCGCGCGACCGCGGGCCGAGCGGCCTCCACCGCCAGCCGGTCCAACTCGCCCTCAGCAGCCCCTACGGCGTCCACCCGGACCACCAGCCCGGACGCGTCGATCTCACCCGCCTCCGGAACCATCAGCGTCCGAAGGTCACTCCCGGTCCGGGCTCGCAGCATCCCGTGCGCCCGCAGCAGCGCGGCCACGCCGGACGCCAGCACGTCCACACCCAGCCCGGCCGGCGCCCCGATCACCGTCCACTGCGCGAACTCGCCCCGCAGCGCGTGCACACCCATCGACCGCATCGCCGGGGTCCACGGCACCTCCCCGACACCCGTATCCGCCGCCGCCCCACCGGACACCGCAACCGCCAACAGCGCCAACCGTTCCGGCGTCTTCTCCTCGAACACCTGCCGTGGCGAGACGGTCCACCCTGCGGCACGGGCCCGGGACGCGAGCTGCATCGACATGATCGAGTCGCCGCCCAACTGGAAGAAGCCGTCCGTGACCCCGACGACCTCCAGCCCCAACACCTCGGCGAACAGGGCGCAGAACACCTCCTCGCCGGGCGTCGCAGGCACACGGGTGGCAATAGACGCGAGGTCGGGCGCGGGCAGGGCGGAGCGGTCGATCTTGCCGTTGACGGTCAGCGGGAACGTGTCGAGTACGACGACCGCCGACGGGACCATGTACTCCGGCAGCCGGGTGCCGGCGAAGGCCCGCAACTCCTCGGCGTCCGCGTCCCCGACGGTGTAACCGATCAGCCGACCGTCCCGCGCCAGCACCACAGCCCGCTCAACCTGCGCGTGGGCGGCCAACACGGTCTCGACCTCGCCGAGTTCGACCCGGAACCCACGGATCTTCACCTGCGCATCCGCGCGCCCCACGAAGTCCAGCAAACCGTCCACTGTCCACCGGACCAGGTCCCCGGTGCGATACATCCGCCCGCCGCCATCACCGAACGGGCACGCCACGAACCGTTCCGCCGTCAGATCCGCACGACCGATATAGCCACGGGCCAGACCTGAACCCGCGATGTACAACTCCCCCGCCACACCCACCGGAACAGGCCGCAGAAAAGCATCCAGCACGTAGGTGCGGACATTCCCCAGAGGCCGGCCGATCGCCGGCGGTGCCTCCTCACCGGTGATGCCCGCCTCCAACAGGACGGCTGTGGTGATGACAGTGGCCTCCGTCGGGCCATAGGTGTTCCAAACCCGGGCGCCCGCACGCCACTTCGCCGCGAGACCGGCCTCCAGCCGCTCCGCACCCAACACCCAATTCCCCACCCCCGCAACCGACTTCGGCTCCAGAGCCCCCAACAACGACGGCACCACACTCGCACTGTCGACGCCGTTGAAGTCGATCATGCCCGCCAGAGCAGCGCCGTCCTGTCGCTCCTCCGCCGAGGCGATCGCCAGCGTGCCTCCGGCGGCGAGGGTGACGGCCACGTCCAGCACCGCCGCGTCGAAGCTGAACGACGCGAACTGCAACGCCGTCAGCCCCGGTCCCACACCGAGGACAGGACCCATCGCCGAGGCGAGGTTGGCCACGGAGGCGTGCTCCACCGCCACACCCTTCGGACGGCCCGTCGACCCCGATGTGTAGATGACATAGGCCAGTTGGTCGGAGGTGACATCCGGCAGCTCACCCGAGTCGGTCGCCAACTCGCCCACCAGGGCCGTCTCCACGTCCGCCGACAACCAGTCTACGGTCTCCTGCGCGACCAGCACCAACTCCGCACCGCTGTCGGCCACCATGAACAGCAACCGGTCGGACGGATACTCCGGATCCAGCGGGACGTACGCACCACCCGCCTTCCACACCGCCAGCATGGCCACGACCATCTCGGCCCCACGCGGCAGACACAGCCCCACCCGCGACTCACGACCCACACCACGGGCGACCAGGCCCCGGGCCAACGCATCCGACCGCGCGTCCAACTCACCGTAGGACAGCGGTCGGTCGCTGAACCACAGCGCCGCCGTGTCCGGCGTACCGACGGCCCATCCGCGGAACCGTTCCAACACCGTGCCGGGAACCCCGTCCCGCGCCGTGGCGTTCCACTCCTCGACGACCACGGACCGCTCGGGCCCGTCGAGGAGATCGATCTCGCCCACTCGCAGCGTCCGCGTCGGATCGGACGCCACCTGTTCCAGCACCCGTATCAGCCATCCGGCGACGCGGGCCGCCGCCTCCTCGTCGAAGAGGTCCGGCCGATGGGTCATCACGATCCGGAGGCAGTCGTCGGGGACGATGCCGACGGTCAGCGGGAAGTTGGTGGCCTCGTGCGCGTCCATCCGCGTGAAGGAGATCGTGCCGGGCGCGGGTGACCCGTCCGGCGGGGTCGGGTAGTTCTCGTAGACCACGAGGGTGTCGAAGGTCGCTCCCGGACCGGCCAGCCCCTGCACCTCGCTCAGGCCCAGATGCTGATGCGGCATCAGCGAGGACTGCCGGGCTTGCAGGTCTGCGAGCATGTCCAGCACCGGTTGCCCGCCGGCCAGGGGCACCCGCACCGGCAGCGTGTTGATCATCAGGCCGACCATCGACTCGGCGCCCGGCAGATCCGCCGGCCGACCCGACACCGTGGCGCCGAACACCACGTCGTTCCGTCCGGTCAACCGGGACAGGACCAGTGCCCATGCGCCCTGCACCACGGTGTTCAGCGTGAGGTTCCGGCCGCGAGCCAGCTCCCTCAACCGGGCGGTGGTCGCCTCGGGAAGATCCAGGACGAGGTCCCGCGGCAGTACGGCGACCTCGGCTCCGCCTGCCGCCTGGGGAGCGACCAGGGTCGGTTCCTCCGCTCCGGCCAGTTCCTCCCGCCACGCGGCGCGGGCCGCCTCGCGGTCCTGGCGGCCGAGCCACGACAGGTAGTCGCGGTAGGAGGTGACCGGGGGCAGGACTCGGATATCTCCGCCTGCCGTGTACACCGCCTCCAACTCGTCGAGGAGCACCGGCATCGACCAGCCGTCCAGGAGGATGTGATGGGTCGTCACGACGAGGCGGTGGCGGCCTCCCCCGAGCCGGGCCAGCACCAGCCGGAGCAAGGGCGGGGAGGCGGGGTTCATCCTGTCCTCCCGCTCCTCGCGGGCCAGCCGCTCGAACCGGGTCAGGGCCTCGTCCTCGTCGAGGTCCGACAGGTCGACGTCGCGCCAGGGGAGCACAACGCTCCGCGAGATCAGCTGCACCGCCTCGCCGGACCTGCGGCGCTGAAAACTGGCGCGCAGGACGGCGTGGCGCTCGATCAGAGCCTCCCAGCACGCACGGAAGAGCTCGGTGTCCAGGGGGCCGTCCACACCGAGGATGCACTGGAGCCCGTAGACATCCGGCCCCTCGTCGTCGTACGAGGAGTGGAAGAGCATCCCCTGCTGGAGGGGCGAGAGCGGCCACACTTCCGCGAGGGCGGATCCCTTGGCGGGCGTCGAGGGGGGCGTCGGGGGCTTCACAGGAACCGTCCTTCGTCGAGTTCGGCAGCTATGGCTTCGAGGTCGTCGACTTCGTCCTGGTCGAGATCGAGGAGTGAGAAGTCGGAGGGGGTGTGACCGCCGGCCTGGGGACCGGCGGTGTGGGCGGCGAGGCCCGACAGCAGCGCGAGCCAGGCCCGGCCCAACTCCGCTACGTCGGTCTCGTCCAACAGCGCGGCGGGCCAGCTCAGGGTGAGTGTCAGCTCCGGACCGCTGGCGGTGTCCGCGACCACGGCACCGGCGGCGAGCGCGTGCAGCACCGGCATGCCCGGGTCGGCAGCGCCACCGACGGCCGTGTCTCCGGCCGTCTGCCAGGGCTCGACCTGGCCCGGCTCGACTGCACCGGCGGTGGCGAACCGGCCCAGGTAGTTGAAGCCGATCTGCGGCACCGGCAGGGCCTCCAACGTCGCTGCCGTTTCCGGGTTCAGGTGACGCAGCAGGCCGTGGCCGAGCCCGTCTCCGGGCACCGCCTGCACCTGCTCCTTCACACGCTTGACCAGCGCACCAGCCGCCGTACCGCCGGCGGCTGTTTCGTCAAGGTCGACACCGGAGGCGTCCAGGCGGACCGGGTAGGCCGCGGTGAACCAGCCCACCGTCCGCGACAGATCCATGCCCGCCGACAAGGGCTCACGCCCGTGCCCCTCGACCTCCACCAGGAACCCGTCGGAGCCGATCCCAGTACTGATCTCAGCTTCGGAACCCGGGCGGCGGCGCGTCACCGCACCGGCCAGGGTGGCCAACAGCAGTTCGTGCAGCCCGCAGTGGAACACCCGTGGTGTCTCACCGACGAGCACCGCTGCCTTCTCCGCCGGAAGCGACCAGGAGAGCAGGCGCAGAGTGGACGTCGTGTCGACGGCCGGATCCAGCGCACGGCGGCCGATCAGCGGTTCCCCGTCACCGGCCGTCCCGGCGACCATGTCGACCCAGGCATCCAACTCGCCCACCCGCGTGGGACCTTGAGCGGCCCGCCGCAGCCCCTCCGCCCAAGCACGGAACGAGGTCCCCGCCGCTTCCAACTCCGGCGTCCCTCCCGCAGCCGCCGCCTCGCACGCGGCCTGAAGATCGGGCACCAGGACGCGCCACGACACCCCGTCAACCGCCAGGTGATGAGCGGCAAGCGCAATCCGACCGACCCGATCCGGCCCGGCATCCACCCACACCACCTGCACCATCACCCCGGCCGCAGGATCCAACCGCCCCACCGCGAGCCGGGCCGCATCCACCGCCAGCCGGTCCAATTCACCTTCAGCGAGGCCTACGGCATCCACCCGGGCCACCAGCCCGGACACGTCGATCTCACCCGCCTCCGGAACCACCAACACCTGGTCGTCCCCGGCCCGGGCCCGCAGCATCCCGTGAGCTTCCACGAGCGCGCCCACGCCCGTCCTGAGCACATCCACGCCCAGGCCGGCCGGCGCACCGATCACCGTCCACTGCGCGAAGCCAGGCCGCAGCACGTCCGCGCCCATCGACCGCATCAACGGCGTCCACGGCACCTCACCAACACCCGTGTCCCCGGCGACCGTAGACGCGTCCTCGGTCACGACCGCGACCAACGCCAGCCGCTCCGGAGTCTTCTCCTCGAAGATCTGACGAGGCGTCACCACCCAACCGGAACGACGAGCCCGCGACGCGAGCTGCATCGACATGATCGAATCGCCGCCCAACTCGAAGAAACTGTCCCCGACCCCGATCGCACCCGCCGCCAGGCCCAACACCTCCGCGAACAGCGCACACAAGGCTTCCTCAGCTGCCGTGCCAGGTCGCCGTGTCGAGCCCGAACCCGCGAACTCCGGGTCGGGAAGAGCGGCCCGATCGACCTTGCCGTTCACCGTGAACGGGAACGCGTCGAGCACCACCACCGCCGCCGGAACCATGTACTCCGGCAGACGAGAGGAGGCGAAGACCCGTAGAGCGTCGGCATCCACCTCGTGGCCGACGACGTAGCCCACCAGCCGTCCCTCGCGGACCATCACGACGGCATGGTCGGCCTGGGGGTGGGCCTCCAACGCGGCTTCCACCTCGCCCAGTTCGATGCGGAAACCGCGGATCTTCACCTGCTCGTCCGCGCGCCCCACGAACTCCAGTTGGCCTTCGGCGGTCCAGCGGATCAGGTCGCCGGTGCGGTACATCCGCTCGCCCTCGCCGAAGGGGGCGGCGACGAACCGCTCCGCCGTCAGATCCGGGCGCCCCGCGTAGCCGCGCGCCAAACCGGGCCCGGACACGTACAACTCCCCTGCCACACCGACCGGCACCGGCTGGAGGAACTCGTCCAGCACGAACGTCCGCGCGTTGCGCAGGGGACGGCCGATCGGAACGCTTCCCCCAGCTCCGGGGGTCAGGGGCAGGCTCATCGCCGCGCACACCGTCACTTCGGTCGGGCCGTACGCATTGACCATCCGCCTGCCAGTCGACCATCGGTCCACCAACCCCGGCGGGCACGCCTCACCCGCGACCACCAAGGTCTCCAACGCCGGGGGCAGCACCTCTTCCACCGCCAACACCCCTGGCGGGACGGTCACATGGGTCGCCCGGGCAAGGCTTACGGCCTCGCCAACTGACACCTGCGGAGGCAGCCCCTCGGCCCCAGTCACCACCAGCACCGCGCCCGACACCAACGCCATGCACAGCTCCGACACCGCCGCGTCGAAACTCAACGAAGCAAACTGCAGGACCCGGGCCCGCTCATGCACCGCGAACCGATCGATCTGGGCCCACGCCAGGTTGGCCAACCCCGCATGTGAGACCACGACCCCCTTGGGCCGACCCGTCGAACCCGAGGTGTGGATCACATACGCCGCGTTCGCCACCTCCAACGGCACGATGCGCTCCGCGTCCACCACCCGACCCGGCGCACAACCAGCCACAGCCGCCACGGTCTCCGGATCGTCCAGGACGATCGCCCGCCCGCCGACTCCTTCCGGCAGCACGGGCCACGTGGCCCGCGTGCACAGCACCGCGACCGGATCGGCATCCTCCAGAACCAGAGCAAGCCGGTCCGTCGGGTGCGCGGGATCCAGTGGAACGAAGGCCCCGCCCGCCATCGAGGCCGCCAGCAACGCCATCACCGTGTCCACCGACCGCTCGGCCACCACAGCGACCCGCCGCTCCGGGCCCACCCCCGCAGCGATCAGATACCGCGCCAGCCGACCCGCCTCAGCCTCCAACTCCGCATAACTCACGACGTGTTCACCGGACCCGGCGGCTTCAACGGACTCAAGAGCCGGCGCGTCCGGCGTCCGCCGCACCTGCTCGGCGAGCAGCTCCGGCAGCGTCCCGGTAGGCACCTCGGGGGACACGTCCTGCCAGCCTCGCGTCAGACGGTCCAACCGCACCCCGTCCAGCAACCCGAGCCGCCCCAGAGGCATCTCCGGGTCCTCCGCGAACCGCTCCAACACCCGCACCAGCGCCGCCAACACCTCATCGGCCTGCGCCCGGTCGAACAGATCCGGCCGGTGGTCCAGCTGCAACTCCATCCGCTCGCCCGGCGCGACGATCAACCCCAACGGATAGTGACTGGCGTCGTGAGGGATGCCGCCCGGCCGAATGGTGAGGGCGTCGGGGCCGTCCGGCGTCGCCGCGGCGGAGTGCGGATAGTTCTCGTAGACGACGAGCGTGTCGAACTCGGCCCCCGGCCCTGCGAGTTGCTTGATCTCAGCCAGCCCGAGGTACTGATGCCCCATCAGGTTCACCTGTCGCGCCTGGAGTTCGGACAGCAGGTCGGCCACGGACAATTCCCCGGCCAACTCCGCCCGCACCGGCAGGGTGTTGATGAACAACCCGATCAACGACTCCGCACCCGGCAGATCCGCCGGCCTCCCCGCGACCGTCGTCCCGAACACCACATCCCGCCGCCCGGACAGACGAGCCAGCACCAGAGCCCACGCCCCCTGCACCACCGTCGCCATGGTGAACCCGCGCTCCCGCGTCAGGTCCTCCAACGCCCGGGTCAGCTCGGCGCCGCACTCAGCGCGCACTGCCTCGGGCCGCAACGGCAGCCGCGCCGGATCCACCGGAGCAACCAGCGTCGGTTCTTCCGCCCCCGCCAACTCCTCCCGCCACGCAGCCCGCGCGGCCTCCCGATCCTGTCGTCCCAGCCAAGCGAGATAGTCCCGGTACGACCGCACCGCGGGCAGCGCCCCTGCATCCCCGCCCGCGGCATACGCCGCCGACAGTTCATCGATCAGCACGGACAACGACCAGCCGTCCACGACGCTGTGATGCGACGTCATCACCAGCCGGTGGCGCCGCTCGCCGAGACGAAGGAGCAACAGCCTCAGCAGCGGACCCCGTGCGAGATCGAACCCGCCCGACAACTCGTCCTCGGACAACCGGGCCGCCTCAACCTCCGCCTCAGCCTCCGACAGACCGCTCAAATCGGTCTCACGCCACGGCAGTTCGACCTCCCCCGCGACGACCTGCACCGCCTCACCCGACGCCAGCCGATGGAACCCCGCACGCAAGATCGCATGCCGCCCCAACACCACATCCCACGACGCCCGAAGCCGACCGACATCCAAAGGCCCGTCCAGAGCGAGCGCACGCTGCCCGGCATACACATCCGCCCCATCCCCCTCGTCGAGGGACGCGTGGAACAACAGCCCTTCCTGGAGCGGGGACAGCGGCCACACATCCTCCAGACCGGACACCGCCGACTCCAGTTCCTCGACACCTTCCTGAGAGAGGGAGACCAGCGGGAAGTCGGAGGGCGTGTGGCCGCCGGCCAACGGATCGGCGGTGTGCGCGGCGAGCCCGGACAGCAGCCCGAGCCAGGTCCGCCCCAACTCCTCCACGTCGGACTCGTCCAGGAGCGCACCGGGCCAGCTCAGGGTGAGCGTCAACTCCGGGCCGCCCGCGGTGTCCGCGACCACGGCACCCGCATCGAGCGCGTGCAGCACCGGCATGCCCGGATCGGCCGCACCGCCGACAGCGGTGTCCCCGACCGTCTGCCAGGGAACGACCACGTCCGACTCGGCACCGGTGGTGGCGAACCGTCCCAGGTAGTTGAAGCCGATCCGCGGCACCGGCAGGGCCTCCAACGCCGATGCAGTCTCCGGGTTCAGCCAGCGCAGAACGCCATGGCCGAGCCCGTCCCCGGGCACCGCCCGCACCTGCTCCTTGACCCGCTTGAGCAGGTCACCGGCCGCCGCACCACCGGCCGTAGCCTCCGCCAGGTCCACTCCAGAGGCGTCCAGCCGTACCGGATAGGCGGAGGTGAACCAGCCCACCGTCCGCGACAGATCCATCCCCGCCGACAACGGCTCACGGCCATGCCCCTCGACCTCCACCAGGAACCCACCCGGCCCAGCCGACCGCGTACGCCGGCCCGCCACCGCACCGGCCAGCGTCGCCAACAACACCTCATGCAGGCCGCAGTGGAACACCCCCGGCACCTCACCGACGAGCACCGCGGCCTCACCCACCGGAACCGACCAAGAACGGCGGCGCAGTGTCGCGACCGTGTCGGCTATGGGATCCAGCGCACGGTGACCCACCAGCGGATCCCCGTCACCGGCCGTCCCGGCGACCATGTCGACCCAGGCATCCAACTCGCCCACCCTCGTGGGACTTTGAGCGGCCCGTTGCAGCCCCTCCGCCCAAGCACGGAAGGAAGTCGGCGCCGATGCGAGGTCCGGCCGCCGACCCGCGCCCGCCGCCTCGCACGCGGCCTGCAGATCGGGCACGAGCACCCGCCACGACACCCCGTCGACCGCCAGGTGATGACCGGCCAGCACGATCCGACCGACCCGATCCGGCCCGGCATCCACCCACACCACCTGCACCATCACCCCGGCCGCAGGATCCAACCGCCCCACCGCGAGCCGAGCCGCATCCACCGCGATGCGGTCCAACTCCTCCTCAGCGGTCTCTACGGCATCCACCCGAGCCACCAGCCCGGACACGTCGATCTCACCCGCCTCCGGAACCACCAACACCTGGTCGTCCCCGGCCCGGGCCCGCAGCATCCCGTGCGTCCGCAACAGCGCTTCCACGCCTGACGTCAGTGCGTCCACTCCCAGGTCGGCCGGCGCACCGATCACCGTCCACTGAGCGAAGCCAGGCCGCAGCACATCCGCGCCCATCGACCGCATCAACGGCGTCCACGGCACCTCACCAACACCCGTGTCCCCGGCGACCGTAGACGCGTCCTCGGTCGCGACCACGACCAACGCCAGCCGCTCCGGAGTCTTCTCCTCAAAGATCTGACGAGGCGTCACCACCCAACCGGACCGGCGAGCACGAGACGCGAGCTGCATCGACATGATCGAATCGCCGCCCAACTCGAAGAAACTGTCCCCGACCCCGATCGCACCCGCCGCCAGGCCCAACACCGCCGCGAACAGAGCGCGGAACGCATGCTCGGCCGCTGTACCCGGTTGCCGCCCCGACGCCGAACCCCCGAACTCCGGGGCAGGCAGGGCAGCTCGGTCCACCTTGCCGTTCACCGTCAGCGGGAACGCGTCGAGCACCACCACCGCCGCCGGAACCATGTACTCCGGCAGGCGTACGGCGACGAACTCCCGCAATTCGCTTGCTTCCGCTCCGCCCACGACGTGGGCGACGAGCCTGCCGTCCCGCACCGTCACGACGGCCTGGGCGACCTCCGGGTGGTCGTCGAGGACGGCTTCCACCTCGCCCAGTTCGATGCGGAAACCGCGTATCTTCACCTGCTCGTCCGCACGCCCCACGAAGGTCAGTTGGCCTTCGGGCAGCCAGCGCACGAGGTCGCCGGTGCGGTACATGCGCGCCCCGGCGTCGAACGGATCGGCCACGAACCGCTCCGCCGTCAGGTCCGGACGCCCGGAGTAGCCGCGCGCCAGACCAGGCCCGGACACGTACAACTCACCTGCCACCCCGACCGGCACCGGCTGGAGGAACTCGTCCAGGACATAGGCCCGCATGTTCGCCGTCGGCCGCCCGATCGGCACACCGTCGGTATCGCCCGCCCCCGTCCTGGACCCGGCTCCGAGGGTCAGGGGCAGGCTCATCGCCGCGCACACCGTCACCTCGGTCGGACCGTACGCATTCACCATCCGTCGACCGATCGACCATCGGTCCACCAATCCCGGCGGGCACGCCTCACCCGCCACCACCAGCGTCTCCAACGACTCCGGCAGCACCTCCTCCACCGCCAACACCCCTGGCGGAACGGTCACATGCGTCGCCCGCGCACGATCTACGGCCTCGCCCAACGACACCCTCGGTGGCAGGCCCTCAGCCCCCGCCACCACCAGCACCGCGCCCGACACCAAGGCCATGCACAACTCCGACACCGCCGCATCGAAACTCAACGACGCGAACTGCAACACCCGCGCCTCCGCATGGACCGCGAACCGATCGATCTGCGCCCACGCCAGATTCGCCAACCCCGCATGCGAGACAACGACCCCCTTCGGCCGGCCCGTCGAACCCGAGGTGTGAATCACATACGCCGCGTTCGCCACGCCCAACGGCACGATGCGCTCCGCGTCCACCACCCGACCTGGCGCATGGCCGGCCACGGAGGCGACAACTCCCGGATCGTCCAAGGCAGTTGCCCGGCCCCGGCCAGCCGCGGGCAACACCGCACGACTGGCCCGTGTGCACAGCACCGCGACCGGATCCGAGTCCTCCAACACCAGCGCCAGGCGTTCGGTGGGATGCCCGGGGTCCAGCGGAACGAAAGCCCCGCCCGCCATCGAGACCGCCAGCAACGCCACCACCGTGTCCACCGAGCGCTCGGCCACCACAGCGACCCGCCGCTCCGGACCGACACCCACCGCGATCAGATACCGGGCCAGCCGACCCGCCTCAGCCTCCAACTCCGCGTATGTCAGCCTGTGTTCACCCGACTCAAGGGCCGGCGCGTCCGGCGTCCGCCGTACCTGCTCCGCGAGCAGATCCGGCAGTGTTCCGGAGGGCACCTCGGCAGAGATGTCCTGCCAGTCCCGCGTCAGGCGGTCCAACCGTTCCGCGTCCAGCAACCCGACACGGCCCAGAAGCATCTCCGGGTCCTCCGCGAACTGCTCCAACACACGTACCAGGGCCGCCAGTACCTCCTCGGCGCGGGCCTGGTCGAACAGGTCCGGCCGATGATCCAGCTGCAACTCCATCCGTTCACCCGGCGCGACGATCAACCCCAGCGGATAGTGACTGGCGTCCCGCGTCCGGCCACCCGGCCTGATGGTGAGAGCGTCGGGGTCGTCCGGCGTCGCCTCGGCGGACTGCGGATAGTTCTCGTAGACGACGAGCGTGTCGAACTCAGCGCCCGGACCGGCGACCTGCTTGATCTCAGCCAGCCCGAGGTGCTGGTGACCCATCACGCCGAGCCGGCGGCGCTGCAGTCGGTCCAGCATCTTGAGTACGGATTCCCCGCCATCCAACTCGACCCGTACCGGCAGGGTGTTGATGAACAACCCGATCAACGACTCCGCACCCGGCAGATCCGCCGGCCTCCCCGCGACCGTCGTCCCGAACACCACATCCTGGCGTCCGGACAGACGGGCGAGCACCAGAGCCCACGCGCCCTGAACCACCGTCGCCATGGTGACTCCGCCCTGACGGGCCACGTCGTTCAGGGCCCGCGTCAGTTCGGCGCTGCACTCGACACGTACCGCCTCGGGCCGCATCGGCAGCCGGGCCGGATCCACCGGAGCAACCAGCGTCGGCTCCTCCGCCCCGGCCAGTTCCTCCCGCCACACAGCCCTCGCAGCCTCCCGGTCCTGACGACCGAGCCACGACAAGTAGTCCCGATACGACCGCACCGCAGGCAGCGCCTGGACGCCGGCGCCCGCCCGGTACACCGTCTGCAGCTCGTTCAGGAGGATCGGCAACGACCAGCCGTCGAGCACAATGTGATGGGTCGTCATCACCAGACGATGGCGCCGCTCGCCGAGACGAAGCAGCAACAGCCGCAGCAACGGCCCCCGTCCGAGATCAAACCCGGCCGACAACTCCTCCCCCGACAAACGGGCCGCCTCAACCTCCGCCTCAGCCTCCGACAGACCACTCAAGTCGACCTCAAGCCAAGGGAGTTCCACCTCCTGTGCGACGACCTGCACCGCCTCACCCGACACCAACCGATGGAACCCCGCACGCAAAATCGCATGCCGCCCAAGCACCACATCCCACGAAGCCCGCAACCGGGCAACATCCAAGACCCCGTCCAGAGCGAGCGCACGCTGACCCGCATACACATCCGCCCCGGCCTCGTCATCGAACGACGAGTGGAAGAGCAGACCCTCTTGAAGCGGGGACAGCGGCCACACATCCTCCAGACCGGGCACCGCCAACTCCAGCTCCCTCACGCCCCCTTGAGACAGGGAAACCAACGGGAAGTCAGAGGGGCTGTGGCCGCCGGCCCCGTCGCGGACCTGCTCCACCAGTCCTGACAGTGCCTCCGCCCACGCCTCCAGCAGCGCGCGTGCCCGGTCGGCCTCCAGCAACCGTTCCGGCCAGGCCAGTACCAGTTCCAGCACCGGGCCGTCTGTCAACTCCCGTACGGAGCCCAGCAGTTCCACCGCGTGCATCACCGAGGCCTCCGGCGCGCCTCCCGCTCCGAAGCCCTCACCGGTTCCCACACGCCCGAGGTAGTTGAAGCCAACCTGCGCCGACGGCAGCCCCGCCAACTCGTCGGCCGTCTCCGAATTGACGTACCGCAGCAGACCGTAGCCGAGCCCGTCCCCGGGCACCGCCCGCACCCGCTCCTTCACCCCGAGCACCGACACACCACCATCGACACCCGCGCTCAGCCGTACGGGACGCGAGGACGTGAACCAGCCCACCGTCCGCGACAGATCAGAGATCCCCGACAACGGCTCACGGCCATGCCCCTCGACATCCACCAGGAATCCATCGCCCACACCCGCTGACCACTCACCGACCGCCCCGGCAAGCCCGGCCAACAACACCTCATCCACCCCGGCATGAAACGCCGACGGCACCACCGTCAACAGCGCGGACGTCACCTCCGCCGAAACGGTGACCGCCACCTCGCGAACCGTCGCCCCCACATCCACCAGCGGATCCAACGGAACATCCGTCAGCAACACGTCCGGACCATCCCCCGCCACCACCGCCCGCCACGCCGGCAACTCAGCCACCCGCTCCGACCGACCCGCCTCCACCGCCAACTCCCGCGCCCACGCCCGGAACGACACCGGAACCGGATCCAACTCCACAGGACGCCCCTCAGCCAACGCCGTGCACGCCAGCTCCAGGTCAGGCAGCACTACCTGCCACGAGACGGTGTCCACGACCAGGTGGTTCGCCACTACGACCAGTCGACCCGGCACCTCCGGTCCCGCGTCCAGCCACACCACCTGCACCATCACACCGGCCGCGGGATCCAACCGCCCCACCGCCGCGTCGATCTGTTCCCGCACCACAAGCGCCGGATCAACCCCGGCCACATCCACCCGCGCCACCAGCCCGGACACATCCACCGCATCCGCTTCGGGCACCGCCAGCACCCCGGACTCCACCACCAACCGGGCCCGCAACACCTCATGACGGTTCATCACCGCGCGCAAGGCGGCGACAAGCACCTCAAGGTCCAGGCCTGCCGGCGCCGCCATGACCCCCGGCTGGACGATCCGCGCCACGGCCGCCTGGCCGACACGATCCAGCAGTTCGCGCATCACCGGGGTCAACGGCACCTCACCTACACCCGTGTCCCCGGCGAGGGCAGACACGTCCTCGGACACGGCCGCCACCAACGCCAGCCGCTCCGGGGTCTTCTCCTCGAAGATCTGCCGAGGCGTCACCACCCAACCGGAACGACGAGCCCGGGACGCGAGCTGCATCGACATGATCGAGTCGCCGCCCAACTCGAAGAAACCGTCCCCGACGCCGACGTCCTCCAGCCCCAACACCTCGGCGAACAGGGCGCAGAACGCCTCCTCGCCGGGCGTCGCAGGCACACGGGTGGCAATAGACGCAAGGTCGGGCGCGGGCAGGGCGGAGCGGTCGATCTTGCCGTTGACGGTCAGCGGGAACGTGTCGAGTACGACGACCGCCGACGGGACCATGTACTCCGGCAGGCGAGTGGCAGCGAAGGCCCGCAACTCCTCGGCGTCCGCGTGCCCAACGGTGTAGCCGATCAGCCGACCGTCCCGCGCCAGCACCACAGCCCGCTCAACCTGCGCGTGGGCGGCCAACACAGCCTCGACCTCGCCGAGTTCGACCCGGAACCCACGGATCTTCACCTGCGCATCCGCGCGCCCCACGAAGTCCAGCAAACCGTCCACTGTCCACCGGACCAGGTCCCCGGTGCGATACATCCGCCCGCCGCCACCACCGAACGGGCACGCCACGAACCGTTCCGCCGTCAGATCCGCCCGACCGATATAGCCACGGGCCAGACCTGAACCCGCGATGTACAACTCCCCCGCCACACCCACCGGAACAGGCCGCAAGAACGCGTCCAGGACGTAGGTGCGGATGTTGGGCAGGGGGCTGCCGATCACCGGCGGGGCGTCCTCGCCCGTGATGCCCTCCTCCAACAGGACGGCGGTGGTGATGACGGTGGCCTCGGTGGGCCCGTAGGTGTTCCATACCCGAGCCCCTTCGCGCCACCTGGCCGCGAGACCGGCCTCCAGCCGCTCCGCACCCAGCACCCAATTCCGCACCCCTGGAACCGAGTTCGGCTCCAGAGCCCCCAACAGCGACGGCACCACACTCGCACTGTCGACTCCATTGGACTCGACCATCGCGGCGAGGGCGGACGGGTCCTGCCGCTCCTCGGACGAGGCGATCGCCAGCGTGCCTCCGGCGGCCAGCGTCACCGCCACGTCCAGCACCGCCGCGTCGAAACCGAACGACGCGAACTGCAACGCCGTCACACCAGGTTCCACACCGAGAACAGGACGCATGGCCGACGCCAGATTCGCCACGGAGGCGTGTGCCACCGCGACGCCCTTAGGGCGCCCCGTCGACCCCGACGTATAGATGACGTACGCCAGTTGGCCCGGATCTACGGCGGCGCTGTCCGGCCCCTCGCCGAACTCGATCTCCAGCTCCGCGGGCAGGACGGTCCCCACCTCGGCCGGCAGCCGGCCCGCTGTCTCCTCCGCGACAAGCACCAGCTCGGCGTCACTGTCCCCGACCATGAACGCCAGCCGCTCGGACGGGTACTCCGGATCCAGCGGGACGTACGCCCCACCGGCCTTCCACACCGCCAGGACCGCGGTCACCATCTCGACTCCGCGCGGCAGGCACAGCCCCACCCGGGACTCACGCCCCACCCCTCGCGCCACCAATCCACGGGCGACGGCGTCCGAGCGCGCGTCCAACTCGGCATACGACAACGACTGCGACGGGTCGCCGGAGCGTACTGCCGTCGCCTGCGGAGTCTCCACGGCCCATCGGCGGAACCGCTCCAGGACCGTGCCGGGCTCCGTCGGCCGGGCAGTGGCGTTCCACTCCTCCACCACCACGGCCCGCTCGGACTCGTCCAGCAGCTCAAGCTCGGCGAGCCGGACCGTCGGGTCCGCCGCGATCCGCTCCAACGCGCGCACCACGCGATCGATCAGGGTCCGGGCTGCGTCGCCGTCGAAGGCGTCCGGGCGATAGTCCAGCCGTAGCGTCAGCCCGTCCTCGGGCCGGACGCCCAGCGCCAGCGCGAAGCTCGTCGACTCGCGTGACGAGACGCCTGAGATCGTCAGGCCCGCCGCTGAAGGCTGTGCCGCCGGATCTCCCGGGTAGTTCTCGAAGGCCAGCAAGGTGTCGAAGGTCGCTCCGGGACCGGCGGCCCGCTGCACCTCGCTCAGCCCGACATGCTGGTGATCGAGCAACGCCGACTGCCGCGCCTGAAGCGCCCGAAGCGTCTCGCGTACCGACCGGGCCCCATCCAGATCGACCCGCACCGGCAGCGTGTTGATGAACAGACCGAGCATCGCCTCCATCCCCGGAAGCTCAGCCGGACGCCCCGCAACCGTCGCCCCGAACACCACCTCCCGACGACCCGTCAACTGCCCCAGCACCAACCCCCAGGCCAGCTGCACCACGGTATTGAGCGTCACACCGGCACCACGGGCAACCCGCTCCAGTCCCTCGACCAGCCCCTCCCGCGCCTCGACCTCCAGCGACTGAGCCAACACGGCATCCGTCCCGGCGACAGTGGGCGCGACGAGCGTCGGCTCCTCAATCGGCGCCAGTTCGGCCCGCCAGGCCTCCAGCGCGGCCGACATGTCCCGACCGGCCAACCAAGTCCAGTACGGCCGCGACGACACCGGCACACCGAGCCCACTGGCCCGACCGTCGGCCGCGTAGAGCGCCCACAACTCCCGCATGACCAACGGGAGCGACCACCCGTCGAGGAGAAGGTGATGGAGCGTCACCACCATCTGGTACTGCCGGTGGCCGACGCGCACGAGCGCCACCCGCAGCAGTGGAGGCGCGGCGAGGTCGAATCGCGCCGACCGCTCCTCCGCACCCACCCGCGACGCGGCACCGTCGCCCAGCCCCGTCAAGTCGACCTCACGCCAAGGCAGTTCGACCCGATCGACCACCACCTGTACCGGACCCGCAGCACCTGCCACCTGCACGAACCCGGCCCGCAGCGCGGCATGCCGATCAACCAACGCCTGCCACGACGCCCGCAGCCGACCCCCGTCCACCTCACCATCGAGCCCCAACACCATCTGCTCGACATAGACATCCACCCCGTCTTCGTCAAAGAGGGAATGGAACAGCAGACCCTCCTGAAGCGGAGCGACGGGAAGGACGTCCACCAGCCCCGGAACCGCCGCTACAACCTCCTCCACCCCGGCCTGGTCCAGCACCACCAACGGGAAATCGGACGGCGAGTGACCACCCGCACCCGCCCGAACATCCGCGGCCAAACCGGTCAGCGCATCGACCCACGCCTCCACCAACGCCCGCGCCCGATCAGCCCCCAACAACCGCTCCGGGTAAGCCAACCTCAGCTCCAGCACCGGGCCGTCTGCCAACTCCCTTACAGAGCACAGCAGTTCTACCGCGTGCATCACCGAGGCCGCCGGCGCACCTCCCGCTCCGAAGCCCTCACCGGTTCCCACACGCCCGAGGTAGTTGAAACCGACCTGCGCCGACGGCAGCCCCGCCAACTCCCCAGCCGTCTCCGGGTTCAACCAGCGAAGCAGCCCATAGCCGAGCCCGTCCCCGGGCACCGCCCGCACCCGCTCCTTCACCCCGAGCACCGACACACCACCATCGACACCCGCGCTCAGCCGTACGGGACGCGAGGACGTGAACCAGCCCACCGTCCGCGACAGATCAGAGATCCCCGACAACGGCTCACGGCCATGCCCCTCGACATCCACCAAGAACCCGCCCACACCGGCGGCCCACTCACCGACCGCCCCAGCGAGCCCGGCCAGCAACACCTCATCCACCCCGGCATGGAACGCCGACGGCACCACCGTCAACAGCGCGGACGTCACCTCCGCCGGAACGGTGACCGCCACCTCGCGAACCGTCGCCCCCACATCCACCAGCGGATCCAACGGAACATCCGTCAGCAGCCCGTCCGGACCATCCCCCGCCACCACCGCCCGCCACGCAGGCAGCTCAGCCACCCGCTCCGGCCGACCCGCCTCCACCGCCAACTCCCGCGCCCACGCCCGGAACGACACCGGAACCGGTTCCAACTCCACGGCGCGCCCCTCGCCGAGCATCGTGAGGGCCCGCTGAAGATCAGGCAGCAGGACCTGCCACGAAACGGTGTCTACGACCAGGTGGTTCGCCACGACGACCAGCCGCCCAGGGACCTCCGGCCCCGCGTCCAGCCACACCACCCGCACCATCACACCGGCCGCGGGATCCAACCGCCCCACCGCCGCCTCAGCCTGCTCCCCCACCAGAACGGCCGGATCAACTCCGACCGCCTCGACCCGAGCCACCAGCCCGTCAACCGACACCGCAGGGCTTTCCGGTACCACCAACACCCCGGATTCCGGCACCAACCGTGCCCGCAACACCTCATGACGCTCCATCACCGCATGCACGGCGGCGACAAGCACCTCGCGATCCAGCCCCGGGGGCAGCGTCAGCACACCCGGCTGAACGATCCGCCCGACCCGCTCCGACCCAACCCGGTCCAGCAGTTCGCGCATCACCGGGGTCAACGGCACCTCACCTACGCCCGCGTCCGAGCGCCGTGCGTCCCCCGTACCGGACGAGGCACCGGCCACCTGCGCCAGTCGCTCGGGCGTCTTCTCCTCGAAGATCTGGCGGGGCGACACCGTCCAACCTGCGGAACGGGCCCGGGAAGCGAGCTGCATCGACATGATCGAATCGCCGCCCAGCGCGAAGAAGCTGTCCCCGAGCCCGACTTGCCCCAGCCCCAACACCTCGGCGAACAGGGCGCAGAAGACCTCCTCGACCTCGGTCGACGGGGCACGCGTATCGGCCGGCGCGAGGTCGGGGGCAGGCAGGGCGGACCGGTCGACCTTCCCGTTGACGGTCAGCGGGAACACATCAAGGACGACGACAGCCGACGGGACCATGTACTCCGGCAGGCGAGTGGCGGCGAACTCCCGCAGCGCCTCGGCTTCCACGTCCCCGAGCACATACCCGACCAGCCGACCGTCACGAGCCACCACCACGGCCCGCTCGACCAACGCATGCCCCGCGAGGACGGTCTCGACCTCGCCGAGCTCCACTCGGAAGCCGCGGATCTTCACCTGCGCATCCGCACGCCCGACGAACTCCAACTGCCCGTCGCCGGCCCAGCGAGCCAGGTCCCCCGTCCGATACATCCGCCCGCCATCACCGAACGGGCAAGCCACGAACCGCTCGGCCGTCAGATCGGGCCGGTTGATGTATCCGCGAGCCAGGCCGGCTCCGGCAACGTAGAGGTCACCCGTCACGCCGTCAGGGACGGGCCGGAGGAACGCGTCCAGGACGTAGGTACGGACATTGGGCAGCGGACGTCCGATCGCCGGCGGCGCGTCCTCACCGGTGATGCCCTCCTCCAACAGGACGGCGGTGGTGATGACGGTGGCCTCGGTGGGCCCGTACGTGTTCCACACCCGAGCGCCCGCACGCCACTTCGCCGCCAGACCGGCCTCAAGCCGCTCCGCACCCAACACCCAATTCCCCACCCCTGGAACCGAGTTCGACTCCAGCACCCCCAGCAGAGACGGCACAACGCTCGCCACCTCGACCCCGGCCGCCGCAACCATGGCCGCCAACGCGGACGCGTCCTGCCTTTCACCTGCCGAGGCAATCGCCAACGTCCCCCCGGCGGCCAACGTGACGGCCACATCCAGCACCGCCGCGTCGAAACTGAACGACGCGAACTGCAGTGCCGCCACCCCGGGTTCCACACCGAGGACGGGACGCATGGCCGACGCGAGGTTCGCCACGGAGGCGTGCGTCACCGCCACACCCTTCGGACGACCCGTCGACCCCGACGTATAGATGACGTACGCCAGTTGGCCGCCGCCGACCTCCGGCAGGTCGCCCGAGTCGCTCCCCAACTCGCCCAGCAGCACCGTCTCCACGTCCACCGACAGCAGTTCTACGGTCTCCTCCGCCACCAGCACCAATTCCGCACCGCTGTCGGCCACCATGAACGCCAGCCGCTCCGCCGGATACTCCGGATCCAAGGGCACATACGCCCCACCGGCCTTCCACACCGCCAGCAGCGCCACGACCATCTCGGCTCCACGCGGCAAGCACAGCCCCACCCGCGACTCACGCCCCACACCGCGAGCGACCAGGCCCCGGGCCAGCATGTCCGACCGCGCGGCCAACTCACCGTAGGACAAGGCCTGTTGCCCGAACCACAACGCCGCCGCCGCCGGCGTCCGAACCGCCCACCCACGGAACCGCTCCACCACCGTGCCGGGCTCCGCCATCCGGTCGGTGGCGTTCCACTCCTCCACCACCGCGGCCCGCTCGGAACCGTCCAACAACTCGATCTCACTGAGCCGCAGTTGCGGATCGGCCGCCATCTGCTCCAGCACCCGAACCAGGCGGCGAGCCATCCGCAGGGCACTCCAGCGCCTGAACAGGCCGGAGCGGTAGTCGAGACGGATCGCGAGGCCGTCGGCCGGGGCCGGGGTAACCCCCAGCGCCAAAGCGAAGTTGGTCGACTCGCGAAGCTCGGTGGCCGTGACAGCGAGACCGTCGCCGAGGGGCTGGGCATCCAGGTTGCCCGGGTAGTTCTCGAAGGCCAGCAAGGTGTCGAAGGTCGCTCCGAGACCGGCGGCCCGCTGCACCTCGCTCAGCCCGACATGCTGGTGATCGAGCAACGCCGACTGCCGCGCCTGAAGCGCCTCAAGCGTCTCGCGCACCGACCTCGCCCCATCCAGATCGACCCGCACCGGCAGCGTGTTGATGAACAGACCGAGCATCGCCTCCATCCCCGGAAGCTCAGCCGGACGCCCCGCAACCGTCGCCCCGAACACCACCTCACGACGACCCGTCAACTGCCCCAGCACCAACCCCCAGGCCAGCTGCACCACGGTATTGAGCGTCACACCGGCACCACGGGCAACCCGCTCCAGGTCGCGCACCAGATCGACACTCGCGCGCTCGGTCACCCGGTCCAGGACGACGGACGCCGTCGCACTCAACTCGGTGGGCGCGACCAGCGTCGGCTCCTCGACCGGCGCCAACTCTGCCCGCCAAGCCTCCAGCGCCGCCGACATGTCCCGACCGGCCAACCACGCCCAATACGGCCGCGACGACACCGGCACACCGAGCCCACTGGCCCGACCGCCGGCCGCGTAGAGCGCCCACAACTCCCGCATCACCAGCGGAAGCGACCAACCATCCAGCAGCAAGTGATGCAGCGTCACCACCATCTGGAACCGGCGGTCGCCCACGCGTACCAGCGCCACCCGCAACAGCGGAGGCGCGGCGAGGTCGAACCGCGCCGACCGCTCCTCCGCACCCACCCGATCCGCGACATCGTCGCCCAGCTCCGTCAAGTCGACCTCACGCCAAGGCAGTTCAGCGCGCTCGACCACCACCTGCACCGGACCAACCGCACCCGCCGCCTGCACGAACCCGGCCCGCAGCGCGGCATGCCGATCAACCAACGCCTGCCACGACGCCCGCAGCCGACCCCCGTCCACCTCACCATCGAGCCCCAACACCATCTGCTCGACATAGACATCCACCCCGTCTTCGTCAAAGAGGGAATGGAACAGCAGACCCTCCTGAAGCGGAGCGACCGGCAACACCTCGGCCAACCCCGGAACCGCCGCCTCGATCTCCTCCACACCGGCCTGGTCCAACGCCACCAACGGGAAGTCCGACGGCGAGTACCCGCCCGCCCCCGCCCGAACATCCGCGACCAGATCGGCGAGCACGCCCGCCCACGCGTCAACCAGTCCCCGTGCCCGACCGACACCCAACAACCGCAGTGGGAACGCCAACCGCAGCTCCAGCACCGGACCTTCCGCCGACTCCCGCACCGACCCCAGCAACTCCAGGGCATGCATCACCGGAGCCTGCGGCGCACTCCCCGCCCCGAAATCATGGCCGGCCCCCACACGCCCGAGGTAGTTGAAGCCGACCTGCGCCGACGGCAACTCCGCCAACTCGTCGGCCGTCTCCGGATTGACGTACCGCAGCAGGCCGTAGCCGAGCCCGTCCCCGGGCACCGCCCGCACCTGCTCCTTCACCCCAAGCACCGACACGCCGCCGTCCGCACCCGCGCCGGCAGCCAACCGCACCGGATGCGAGGCGGTGAACCACCCCACCGTCCGCGACAGATCGGAGATGCCCGACAACGGCTCACGACCGTGCCCCTCAACGTCCACCAGGAACCCGCCCACATCGGCGGCCCACTCGCCGATCGCCCCGACAAGCCCGGCCAGCAACACCTCATCCACCCCGGCATGGAACGCCGCCGGCACCGCCGCCAACAGCGCGGACGTCACCTCCACCGGAACGGTGACCGCCACCTCGCGAACCGTCCCACCCACGTCCATCAGCGGATCCAGCGGCGCGTCCGTGAGCAACACCTGCGGACCGTCCACCACCTCCCGCCATGCCGCCAGCTCGGCCACCCGCTCAGGCCGACCCGCCTCCACCGCCAACTCCCGCGCCCACGCCCGGAACGACACCGGAACCGGATCCAACTCCACGGCGCGCCCCTCGGCGAGGGCCTCGTACGCGGACCACAGATCCGGCAGGAGCACCTGCCAGGACACCGCGTCCACGACCAGGTGGTTGGCCACGACGACCAGACGGCCCGGCACCTCCGGCCCCGCGTCCAGCCACACCACCTGCACCATCACCCCAGCAGCAGGATCCAACCGCCCCACCGCCGCCTCAACCTGCTCCCCCACCACAACAGCCGGATCAACCCCGACCACATCCACCCGAGCCACAGCCCCGGGCACATCCACCGCATCCGTCTCGGGCACCACCAACACCCCGGACTCCACCACCAATTGAGCCCGCAACACCGCATGACGCTCCACCAGAGCCGCCATCGCGTCCCGCAGCGCCGCCTCGTCCAGCCCCGCCGGCGCCTCCACGACCATCGACTGCACGACCGCGCGAACGCCCTCGGCACCAACCCGGTCCAGCACCTCGCGCATCACCGGCGTCAGCGGCACCTCACCGGCGGCGGATTCCGCCGGGCGCGCGCCGTCCACCGCTCCGTCGACCGGCGTCGCCACCACGGCCAACTGCGCCGGTGTCCGCAGCTCGTGCACCTGACGGGCGCCGACGACCAGACCCGCGCGCCGGGACCGCGACACCAGCAGCATCGCCGTGATCGAGTCACCGCCGAGCGCGAAGAAACTCTCCCCGACCCCGACCTCCTCCAGCCCCAACACCTCGGCGAACAGGGCGCAGAACGTCTCCTCGGCGGGCGTCGCCGCAGCCCGACCACCACCCGGCGCGGCCTCCGGCATCGGTAGCGCGACCCGATCGACTTTCCCGTTGACGGTCAGCGGGAAGACGTCCAGCACGACGACCGCCGACGGGACCATGTACTCCGGCAGCCGGGTGGCCGCGAACTCCCGCGCGTCCTCGCCGTCCGCGTCCCCGACGACGTATCCGACCAGCCGACCGTCACGGACCACCACCACGGCCCGCTCGACCTGCGGGTGCGCGGCCAGAACGGCCTCCACCTCACCCAACTCCACCCGGAACCCACGTATCTTCACCTGCGCGTCCGCACGCCCGACGAACTCCAACTGTCCGTCCGCCGTCCACCGCGCCAGATCCCCGGTGCGATACATCCGCCCGCCGCCATCACCGAACGGGCACGCCACGAACCGTTCCGCCGTCAGATCCGCACGACCGATATAGCCACGGGCCAGACCTGAACCCGCGATGTACAACTCCCCCGCCACACCCACCGGAACAGGCCGCAAGAACGCGTCCAGCACATAGGTGCGGATGTCGGGCAGGGGGCTGCCGATCGCGGGCGGCACGTCCTCACCGGTGATGTCCGCCTCCAACAGAGTGGCGGTGGTGATGACGGTGGCCTCCGTCGGGCCATAGGTGTTCCACACCCGGGCGCCCGCACGCCACTTCGCCGCCAGACCGGCCTCAAGCCGCTCCGCACCCAACACCCAATTCCCCACCCCTGGAACCGAGTTCGGCTCCAGCACCCCCAGCAGCGACGGCACAACGCTCGCCACCTCAACCCCGGCAGCCTCAACCATGGCCGCCAGAGCAGCCCCGTCCTGCCGTTCCTCCGCCGAGGCGATCGCCAACGTGCCCCCGGCCGCCAGCGTCACCGCCACATCCAGCACCGCCGCGTCGAAACTGAACGACGCGAACTGCAACGCCGTCACACCAGGTTCCACACCGAGAACAGGACCCATCGCCGACGCCAGATTCGCCACGGAGGCATGAGCCACTGCCACACCCTTAGGACGCCCCGTCGACCCCGACGTATAGATGACATAGGCCAGTTGGTCCGAAGGAACGTCCGGCAGAACCCCCGAGTCAGTCCCCAACTCCCCCACGAGGACCGTCTCTACGTCCGCCAGCAACCGGTCTACGGTCTCCTCCGCAGCCAGCACCAATTCCGCACCGCTGTCGGCCACCATGAACGCCAGCCGCTCCGCCGGATACTCCGGATCCAACGGGACGTACGCGCCACCGGCCTTCCACACCGCCAGCAGCGCCACGACCATCTCGGCTCCACGCGGCAAGCACAGCCCCACCCGCGACTCACGCCCCACACCGCGAGCGACCAGGCCCCGGGCCAGCATGTCCGACCGCGCGGCCAACTCTCCGTAAGACAAGGCCTGTTGACCGAACCGCAACGCCGCCGCGCCCGGTGTTCGCACCGCCCATCCACGGAACCGCTCCACCACCATCGACGCATCCACATCCCGCGCCGTACCGCTCCACCCGCTCGTCACCAGGGCACGTTCGTCGTCCCCCACCACTCCGATCCGCCGCACCGGTGCCGTCGGATCCTCGGCCACCCGCGCAATGAATCCGACCAGCGACCGCTGGACCGCGCGCACCCACGCCCGGTCGTAGAGCGCCGCGTTCGCCTCGACGGTGATCTCGATCCCCGAGCCGGCGCGGTCGATCAGCACTCCGAAATCCTCGACCAGTCGGGTCGACACGTCCCGTGCCACGCCTCGGCAGTCGCCGAAGGCCAACTCCCCGGTCCGGGGCAGGATGTTGAGGTACGGCCCGAAGTGCCAGCGGTCGCCCTCCGGCCAGCCCAGTTCCCGGCGTAGGTGCTCGCCCCGGTACCGCTGGTGGCGGAGCAGTTCACCGAGGGCGCCGTCGGCCGTGCGGGCGAGGTCGAGCAGGCTCGCCCCGGCGCGGACCGGGAACCGTAGGGGCAGCATGTTCGCCCGGGTGACGCGAGCCCACAGGTCCGCCTCGCTCACGCGTCCGGTCACGGGCAGGCTGAGCAGTGCCTCGGCCGAACCGGCCATTCCGCTCACGAAGGCGCCGGAGGCGGCGGCGAGCAGTCGGGACGTGCGCAGGCCGACGCGGTCCGCAGCGGATCGCAGCGCGTCGGTCGCGGCGGACGCGAGGCTGCCGGTCTCGCGCAGCACCGCTCCGGCGCCGGCCCCTGCTCCGGTCTCTTTGAGGAAACCGGAGACACCGGAAAGGCGCGGAACCTCGGCCAATTCCGGCCGGTCCGAGAATCGGTCGCACAGATACCTTCGGTCCTCGGTAAATTCGGGCGAGTTCCGGTACCTCTCCTCCTCGTCGAGTGCCTCACTCAACGAGACGAACTCGGCCTCCGGGCATATCGCGTCCGCGCCCCCGACGAGGGCCGAATACACCTCGGCGACCCGGTGCGCCACCAATGTGCACGCATATCCGTCAAGCAGCAGGTGGTTATAGCCCTGGAACCAGCAGTACCGATGGGAATCGAGACGGAAGAGCAGGAACGAGAACAGCCGCTCTCCGCGCGGGTCTTCCACGCCGGCGAGTTCTTCGCGCATCCGGGTTTCCATCCACGCCCGCGGGTCGCCGTCGGCCCTGTCCGGCTCCTCGATGCGGAGCGACCATCGTCGAGCGGGGTGCGGTACGACGCGTACGCCGCCGACGGCGTCCTCGGCGAATCGCAGGCCCAGGATCTCCGTCTCCTCGACCGTCCGGCGCAGCGCGGCCTCGAAGGCGGGCACGTCGAGCGCGCCCGTGATCTCGACGGCCTGCCCGACGCTGTAGAGCGCGCCCGTGCCTCCCAGGCGCTGTGCGTGCCAGATTCCCTCCTGGCTGTCGGACAAGGAAAAGCTGCCACCGATTCGCTCGCTCATATCTAGACCTAACCCCTATTCCCTCTCCATGGGCATGCAGCTGCCCAATGCACCATTTCGCAGGAAACGCAAGGCAAAGAGCTTCCGCTCGGGAAGCTCCTGGGAATACCCACCCGTGGACCGAAAAGCCCGGCGGAACGGCGTCAAAGCCCGTTCACGACCGGGGCCGGTCAATCAGAACAATACCTATCGGACGGTGTCGTCCAACCCGCCGTTCTGCTCACTTGGACGCGGTCGCCGCGCGCGGCTGTGACCAACCCTCGTATCGCTCGCCGACCTTGACAAGGAGGGGAAAGGAGACCTCGACGACGAGCCCGCCGCCCGGCCTGGCGTGGGCGGTGAGGGTGGCGTCGTGGGCGGCGGCGATGGCGCGGACGATGGACAGACCGAGGCCGTGGTGTCCGTCGCCGGCGGTGCGGTACATGCGCTGGAACGGTTCGAAGAGCTGGTCGACGCGGTCCTTGGGGACCTCGGGGCCGGTGTTGGAGACCGTGAGGACGGCGCGTCGGTCGTGGCGTCGCACGGTGATGTCCACGGTTCCGTCGGGAACGTTGTAGTAGGCCGCGTTGTGGACGAGGTTGGCGACCAGGCGTTCCAGGAGCGCGGTGTCGCCGGCGACCGGCGCGGGTTCGGTGCGGTCCTCGATCCGTACGCCGTGCCGCAGGGTCTCGGGGAGCTGGGTGAGCAGCACGGACTCGTTGATCTCGGCCAGGTCGACGGGCTCGGTCCGTTCCACGCCCCGTTCGCTGACGGCGAGGGTGAGGAGGGATTCCAGCAGGGCTCCCTGGTGGGTGCTGATCCGCAGCAGGCGCTCGAAGTTCTCGCGGAACGACTCGGCGGTGGCGTCGCGGTCGAGGAGGGACTCCTCCAGGAGGGCGCGTTCGACCGTGAGCGGGGTGCGCAGTTCGTGGGCGGCGTTGGCGACGAAGCGCTTGTGGGACTCCAGGGCGGCTTCGAGCCGGGCGAGGAGGCCGTCGATGCTGTCGGCGAGTTCACTGATCTCGTCGCGGGGGCCCGCGACGGCGAGGCGCTCGTGCACGTTGCTGGCGGAGATCCGGGCGATGCCGGCGTTGAGGGTGCGCATGGGCCGGAGGACCCGCCGGGCCAGGAGCCAGCTGAGCACGATGGAGATCGCGGCCATGATGGCGAGGGCGGTGCCGGACTGCACGAGGAGGTCGTGCATCTGGGCGTCGTGCAGATGCTCGGTCTGCCTGCGCAGTTGGTCGTTGAGCCAGGCGGTGAGGTCCTGCGGGGACCCCGAGCCCGGGCCGGGCCGGATGACCGTCCCCGGTGCCGAACCGTCTCCCGGCACCCCTTCGTCGTGTACGGCGGTGACGACGTTGTGGGTGGGGCGGTTGACGAGCAGATAGGTGATGCCGAGCAGGACCGCTCCGGAGGCGATGAACAGCAGCCCGAAGAGCATGGCGAAGCGGACCCGGACCCGGCGGGGCGTGAGGAGGCGGATCAGGGCGCGCACCCGGGCGGCGCCGGGGCCGCTGAGCCAGGCTCGGGCGCGAACTCGGTTGCGGGCCAAGGGAGTTGTCGCCATGTCAGATCCGGTAGCCCTCTCCGGGCACGGTCTGGATCACGGAGCGGTCGACGAGTTTGGTCCGGAGCCGGTTGACCGTGGCCTTGACGGTGGTGGTGCCGGGGTCGGTGACCTCGTCCCACACCTTGGCGAGCAGTTCGTCGGCCGGGACGGTCCGTCCCTCGGCACCGAGCAGGTACGCGAGTACGCCGAACTCCTTCGCGGTGAGGGGCAGTTGGGTGCCGGCGTGGCTGGCGGTGCGGCGGGCGGGGTCGAGCAGGAGGGTGCCGCGGGCAAGGACGGGCTGCCGTACCGGGTGGGCACGGCGGCCGAGGGCCCGGGTGCGGGCGAGGAGTTCGGCCCAGGCGAAGGGCTTGGGGAGGTAGTCGTCGGCGCCGAGGCCCAGGCCCTCGACCCGGTCGGCGATGGAGGCGGAGGCGGTGAGCATGAGCACCTTGGTGCGGACGCCCTCGGCGGTGAGTTCGGCGCAGACCTCGTCGCCGTGCACGTCGGGGAGGTCGCGGTCGAGGACGACCACGTCGTAGTCGACGTCGATGGCGAGGTCGAGCGCGGTCCTCCCGTCGTAGGCGGTGTCCACGGCGAGGCCCTCGCGGCGGAACACTCTGGTGATCGAGTCCGCGAGTTCCGTATGGTCCTCAACCACCAGTACCCTCATCGCTCCCCCTACTGGACACACGTCGCGGACCCCAGGCTCCCCCACCCCGGGTCACACCCGGGTTACTCCCCTCACAGGCTGGCGCACCGTCACCCGCCTGGCAACAACGGCCGTCCCGCGGTCGCGCACCTCAGATCCGATAGCCGACGTGGGGAAGCGTCTCGATGACCGGCGGGTCGCCGAGCTTGCGGCGCAGCCGGCTGACGGTGACCTTGACGGTGTTGCTGAACGGGTCGGCGTCCCGGTCCCAGGCGCGTTCCAGCAGTTCCTCGGCGGATACGACGGCACCGCCGGCGGCGAGCAGCACCTCCAGGACGGCCATCTCCTTCGGCGACAGGTCCAGCTTGTGTCCGCCGCGGAGCGCGGTACGGCGGGCGGGGTCCAACTCGATGTCGCCGCGGACGAGGACGGGAGGCACGGCGGGCTGGTCCCGTCTGTCCAACGCCTGCACACGGGCGATGAGTTCGGCGAAGGAGAAGGGCTTGGCGAGGTAGTCGTCGGCGCCGAGGTCGAGACCGTCGACGCGGTCGGCGAGGGTGCCGGCGGCGGTGAGCATCAGGACGCGCGACGGGCTGCCCTGCCGAACGAGCGCACGGCAGATGTCGTCACCGTGCACGAGGGGCAGGTCCCGGTCCAGCACGACGACGTCGTACGCCCCGCTCGACGCCCTGCTCAGCCCCTGCTCGCCGTCGTGCGCGAGCTCGACCTCCATCGCATGCCGACGCAGCCCCCTCGCGACACTCTCCGCGAGATCCTTGTGGTCCTCCACGATCAGTACGCGCATGTCCCAACTCTGACAGCAGGAAGGTCACTTGGAGGTAACAGGGCTTTCCCGCGGTGACATTGAACAGTCGGCCTCCCCCGGCACGGCGGCAGCGGGGCGTTGTCAGTGGTGGGTGGCAGCATCGTGCGTATGACGGATTCCACGGCATTCGACTGGCGGTCCTTCCTGCTCGGGTGGAGCGGGGAGTGGGCGGACTCCCTGCCGGACGACGAGACGCGGGGCGGGGGCGACGAGGTCGCGCGACAGGCGCGCTGGCTGGGGTTCCCGGCAGCGCCGGAGGGGCGGATCGCGGCGATGGAGAAGCGCCTCGGTTGCCAAGTGCCCCCGTCGTATCGGGAGTTCCTCAAGGTCAGCGACGGGTGGCGGCACGCGGGCGGGTTCGTGTCGCTGCTGGCGGGGACCGAGGACGCGCACTGGCACAACAACGCGTCGGGGCTCGCGGACATGTTCGAGGAGCACCTGCGTGAGGACGCCGGGCCCGAGGAGCGGCGGGAGGCGGACATCTGGCGACGCGGGCTGCAACTCGACGTCGTCTCCGACATCACGCACGTCCTCCTCGACCCCGAGGACGTGGACGAGGACGGCGAGTGGGCCGTTTACACCTGGGCGAGCTGGCGGGCCGCGCCGCCCGAACGGCACGCCGGCTTCACCGCGTTCATGCGGGACATGCACCGCGAGTTCCACAGCCTTCAGGCGCGCCCGAGCGACGGGAAGCCGGTGTTCGCCAACGACACGACGCGAAGGCTGGACGCCCAGGTGGCGGAGGCCCGGCTGGAGGCGCTGCGCGGCGGCTGGGAACAGGCCTTGGAGGCGCTGGACGAGGCCAAGGGATACAGCAGGCCTCGGGCCGCAGGCCTGGGTGACCAGATACGCCGCCTGCTCGGACAGACCCACACGGTGTACTACGACGGCCTCGTGACGGACCCGCGGTACACACCCGAGATGCTGCCGCCGCTGGTCGCCGAGCACGCGGCGCACTCGTACCGGGACGACTCCACACTGAAGTACCAACTCCGTTGCGCAGACGCTGACTTGATGTCTCTCGCGCACGCGACGCTGGATCAGGTGAGGAACGGTACGTACCGGTACACGGCGGCCGGGCCGTTCGGCGAGGCGGTCGAGCGGGCGCGGGAGTTGGCGCGCTGGGGAGACACCGACAGGGCATGGCGGACACTGACGGACGCTCTGCCCCTGTGGGAGCCGTTGGGACCGGACCATCTGGCGCCGCTGGGGTGGGTGGCCGATCCCGTGCTCGGGCCGCTGCTGACCCCGGAGCGGGGCCGCGAGCTGCTGTCCACACCGAGGGGCGGGCAGTCCGGCGAGGCACCGAGTCCGACGCCCGACCTCGACCCGGACGACCTGGCGTGGCTCGCGGAACCGGACCGGGGCAACAACCGCACGTCCTACCGCTTCGTCCTGATTGAAGGCACGGAGCCGAAGGAGCTGCCCGGACGCCTCACGGACGCCGACACGGACGGGGATGGAGACGGGGATGAAAAGGGGGATGGCACCGTACTGAACGAACCCATGACCTTCTGGGATGCGAGCGCGAGATCGCGGTTCGACCGGACGGAGTCGTCGTCCTACGACGACAGGCCCCTCATGGCGGTCGGCCGGGCCGGCACCGGCTGGAGCTTCGCCTTCGACGGCGCTCCCGCCCCGTTCAACCGGCCGCGCTTCGTCTCCCCCGCGTCGACGGCCGGCGCGGACACCCGCGCGGTGGTGGTGTGGAGCGGCTTGCGGACACCGCACGGGAAGCCGTTCTTCCACCTATCGGTGGCACGGGACGGTGCCGAGCAGTACGCGTTCACGTACGCGGACGGAGAGATCCAGCGGAGCGGGGACATACCGCGGGCGCTGGATCCGAGCCGGTTCTTCGATGGCCTGGAGGACAGCGCCCGAGCAGAACGACCGCTGCTGGAAGCGGTGGCGGAGGAGTTCGGGGCGTCTCTGCCGCGTCACGCCATCATGAACGGGCGGCTGCACACATTCACCACCCGCTCCTGGACCCGGCCACCACGGGACGGCGAGACGTACGCCGTGCTCCGCATGCACTCGACAGCCACACGCCCGGTGGCCCGCGAGCGGGCGAGAGACGACGGGCCGAAGAGCAGGTGAGCAGTCCGAGGGGACAATGCGTGGAGGTGCCGGGTGGTCATCCCGGCGAAGTGGTGGAGGCGCTGCTTGTGAACACCGCATCGCGGTGCGCCTCGCCCCGCGCGCCAGACACTGAACACTTCGCTTCGCCCACCGGCCGACCTGCTTCGTGCACGGTGGGCGCTTCCCCGTACGGGAGACCACCAGAGTGCCCGAAGACTTTTTCTCGTCGGGTGACCGCCGTTCGCTGACGACGGTCCTTGCCGCCAACCTCCTTTCGATCACCGGGAATTGCCTCACGTACATGAGCGTGCCGTGGTTCGTGCCGCAGAGCACGGGCAGTGCCGCCAAGGCCGGGATCGTCGCGTTCTGCACGCTGCTGCCCGTGGTGCTCACCGCGCTGCACATGGCCACGGACTACACGCCCTACGAGGGCATCCCGGTCACCGGCCGGCCGGAGACCGTCGTGGTGGGCGACTGCCCGGGCATCGACGCCGGCCGCCTGACGGACCCCGAACCCCGCGGCCGCCACCTGCGCTCGGGGCCGCTGAGCCGGTCCCTGGTCTGCTGACCCTTGCCGTCACGGTTCAGCTCTGGCACATCGAAGCTCCGGTTGGGCAGGGCGACTTGGCAAGGTCGCCCTGCCCAACCGCATGGCTCTTGGGTGAACGGCTGGTCACTGCCGCCATTGACCAGTACGGTTGAATTCTTTTGGTGATTGTCCAGATACGCAATGTCACTGATTTCAGGGGGAACATGCGCGCCGAAGGACTCGCTCCCATCGAAAACGCGCTCGTCGTGCGCCTCGGTGGTCACATCTCGATCGAGCAGGTGGACCAGCGGTGCGCAGCCGCGTCACCGTTTCTGTTATCCGCCGAAACGCTGTGGATCGACCTCAACAAGGCAGTGACGTTCGATGTCATCGCCATGCTTCAGGTGTTGTCCGTCGCGGCGATGCGCAAGGAGTCCGGTGTCGAGACCCGGTTCCGGCTCCCCGAGAACGCGTCGGCACGACACTGCCTGCGTCTTTGGAGGTTCCCGGACGCGGTGTCGGCCGTGACCCGCACTCCGTTCCGCCTTCTCGTCTCCGAGGAGGACGAAGCGTATTTCGGGGAGACCTGGCCGGAGGCGCAGGAGCCGTCCGTCCACGGAACTGACGATCTCAGGTCGAGCGTCCTGCCCTACCTCGTCGAGCGACAGAACTTCGGCATGCGTCCCTACCGGCTGGACGACAAGATGAGCCGCGTCCAGTTCGTCGACGACGAGACGGCTCTCTGGAGCGGCTATGCACTGATCCAGTTGCTGCAGAGAGTCCTCAAAGGGGCGGCATCCGATGTCGCGCGGGTACTCGTTCCCGAACTGCTCAACAGCGTCGTCGCTCACCGGGCTCCACAGATCGGCGTTGTCGGCTCACAAATGGAGCTGCCTCCCCCATGGGTCGACGACGGGCACGGGGTACTCACCGTCGGCATCTGGGACAACGACGCGACGCTGATCGCATCGATGCGGGAGCGCCTCGCGCGCGATGAGAACGACCGCAGCGGCGACTCTCGCGTGGCGGCCGAGTTGGTCGTCGAAGCCGAAGGCTGGACCCGGAGCCGCGCGAACTACGATTCCCGCTGGCTTCCTGGCCCGAGCGACACCGACTCCGAGGTCCTGCTCGCCGAAATGACGGCCGGCACGCCGCTGCTTGTTCCACCGGCCGGATATCCCCAGGCCGGGCACGGGCTCTACACGCTCTACAGGACAGCGATCGACGTCTTCGGCGGCAGCCTCGAAATCCGAACGGGCGGAACGCGCCTGACCGTTCAGAGCGCCCCGGACTTTGACGGCGCGCGCTACGAGGTGCGGGCGACACAGAACACTGCCTTACCGGCACAGTTGGGGAACCTGATATCTCTGAGACTGCCGGTGCACAATGTCTGACCTGGCCGTACAGAAGATCATGGTCAGACGGGGAGCACCGGAGCCCGTCCACGAAAACATCCTCGACGTCTATCGATGGCTCGGTGGCCGACTCACAGAAGAGCCTGTGCGCCTTGTCGCCCCGAAGCACACGATCTATGTGACATCCGAAGAGTTCCACTCCCGGAACTTCGAGATCCACAGGCACCTCACGAGTCAGCTTCCGGTGGGCCGTGGGACGAGATACCTGATTCTCGACCTGACGGGCAATCCGTACAGCCTCCTGGGAGAATCCCTCCTTTACCATATAGCGGGCATCGCGCAGGAGTGGACGGCTGCCGCTTCTCGCCGTGTGCTGGCCATCCTGGTGCCGAAGCGTCCACCTGAGACCTCGGCTTTCTGGATTCCCTTGCGATACTCAGGCGAGAACGTCGGCCGTGCGGGGAAGATCGTCGTCATCGCGGACGACGGATCCTGTGAGTGGGCACACGGTGGCGCGGAGGGTCTCGGCCACGGTTTCACGGAGGAGTACGCCGCACATCGAGCACCGTCGGACGAGTCCCTGAAGCAGCGTCTGGAAGCGAAAATCATCCGGAGGTTGGGACACTACGACTTCGGGAACCGGGAAATCCCGCACTGCTCGCGGTACTTCTTCGACATGGGGCAGGCCGTGGAGGAGATCGGGATGATGGCCGTGCGGTGGCTGAAGAAGCAACTTGTGCCCGCCTCGGCCGATCCGAAGGGGCTGACGCTCATCAGCGTCGAATCGGGCACCACACACCTTCACGACGCGATCGCCGGAGTTGCCGCCGCCCTAGGTTGCTCCTGGCGTCGCGTCAGGTCGATCGAGCAGGTGAACAGCCTTGAGATCACCGGGACTGCGGTGCTCTTCTTCAACGCCATCCATACTGGCCGTACTTACGAGAACGTGGTCCGGCTCCTGCGCGGCAGAGGTGTTGAACTCGCCCCTCGGGCACTGGCGGTAGTCATCACCGACCAGGGTCTCGACATGGCCGGCAGACCTCTCCCCTGCGATGAGCTCACACGGGTCAGCCGCGCGAAGGTCTCCCGCGAGAGCTGCGAGCAGTGCTGGATCGGCCTCAAGCACACGGATCCGCTGAAAGACCACCTTCAGGCGCTGCGCAGTTATGACGTCTGGAGTATCTTCCTCGGATCACGCTGGCGTCCCGAGGAATTCGGACCTCACGATGCGGACACCCTCTTCTCCTACCATCCGGACATGGGGAACGTGTTCGAACAGTACGGTGACTGGATCGCTCTCAAGGCCATATCCCTGTCGCGAGCTCTCGGGGAACAGCTCGATCCGATTTTCGTCTGCCCTGAGGAGGAACGCATCGAGAAACTGGTCGTAAGACTGGAGGTGTTGATGGAGAACCGACAGATCACCGTCCGGATCCCTCGCGACATCCTGGATGATGCGGATTCCGAGGAGCGCCTGACAGCGACAGCGGACGAGGACTGGCAACGACAGCTGCGGCATTTGGGAACACGCCGGAAGAAGGCGGTGATTCTGGACGAGTTCCGTGCGCGAGGCACTACCGCACGTGCAATTCGATCCATTCTGCGGCGGTTCGGAGTGGAGCCGATCGCGTTCGTGCCCATCCTCGACTTCTCCGACGAACAGGATCTCGACGGCCTTCCGGTGTACCCCCTCTACAAGATCAGGGCCAGAAGGAGCGGGCTGTGACGGACGACAACTCATGGCTGGCAGCACCACCCGACCTGCTGGCAGAGGAGACCCCGGAGCAGGCATGCCGAGCTCTCGCCCACATCCTCGACGCCAAGCGGGAGGCTTGGAACTCGGCGACTCGGTCCGAAAGCGCGGGCGGTGGAAACGGTCATGTGAAGCGCAGTCTGCTGATTGCCGACTACGCACGTAAGTCGAAGCGGCTGCCACCCGACCTTCGGGCCCATCTCGACCGCAAAGTCATCACCTCGTTCCTGCCTCCCGAATTGACCGGCAACAGGGATGACGCGGAATTCCGGGACACGCACAAAGAAGCCGTCGACGTCGCGGTGGTCACCGTACTGCCGGAAGAACTCGACGCCACGCTGTCCGCATTCGGCCTCAACGGCGAAGTGTTCAAGTCGGCCGGCGGAAGGCGGTTCTTCTCGACACGTGTGCCCGCCCGCAGAAGCCGTGAATCGCTGTCGGTGGTCATCACGGCTTCCGGCGAGCCGTACAACGTCCACATCGTCC
Organism: Streptomyces sp. NBC_01261; assembly: GCF_036226385.1. NCBI lineage: Bacteria > Bacillati > Actinomycetota > Actinomycetes > Kitasatosporales > Streptomycetaceae > Streptomyces > Streptomyces sp. NBC_01261. The sequence continues at coordinate 10,032,382 of NZ_CP108463.1, read as the reverse complement.
GTTGCGTTCAAGCCCTGCTGGAACAGTACGCACCCAAAGTAGTGTTCCTCCTCGGTATCGCGGCAGGCGTTCCGGACCAGGTCCGGCGAGGTGACGTGGTGGTCGCCAGGCGGGTCCACTACTACGAGTCGGCGCGCCTGGGCACGACCGTCGAGCCTCGTCCACAGTACGCAGAGAGCGCTGACACATACGGATATGGAATTTTCCACTACGACCCGAATCGCACCAACTACCATGAAAACGTCGGGCGATTCCTGAGCGGGCTCAGCAACGGCGAACTGCCCGAGGGGATCGAAAACGAGCACCGCCCCCGCGTCGTGAGAGACAACGTGACGATCACGTCGGGCGAGAAAGTCCTCAGAGACGGAAGTTTCCTGCGTACGGTCAGGGACACCGACAACACCATCTGTGCAGCGGACCAGGAGTCATATGGTTTCGCCCGTGCTGTGCACGACCTGCCCTGGTTGATCTTCCGGGGGATCAGCGATCACGGCGACAAAGCGAAGGACGACCGCTGGAAATATGTCGCATCGGCCTTCGCAGCGCTTTGCTTGAAGGACTTTCTGCAGACGCAGTACCTCGCCCCCGGCACCGACACGCTCTGAACGGAAGAGTGGTGGCCCCTTCGCGTCAGCACCGCGCACATGCAAGCGTCACGCGTTCGCGGCGGGCGCGCTCGGAGGCCTCGGCGTCCGGGGGTGGCCCCAGAGCGGTCACGCCGGGACAAGGACGGTGAGCCATTCCGCTGCACGGGGCCGGTAGCCGTAGCGATTCCACAACCCCGACACGATCGCCGGGACGTGACCCGCTCCGTAGACGATGGCCACCCGGATCGGATCGTCGCCGCGCTCCGCGTGGATCTCGCCGAGCGCGTCGAGCAACTGCCGGTCGCGCCGATCGGTTACCGCGTGCACCACGGGACCGTCGGCCACCATCTCCGCCCGCGGTGTCGACGGCAGGTCCTCCACCACCAGGTCTTCGTCGAGGAAGGCGCGCGGGCCGCGCAGCGCGAACACCAGGCCCATCACCGGAGCCCCGATCATGAGCAACATGTACATCCACCTCGGCAGCGTCTTCAGGTCCGCGATCACCTCCGCCGCGGTCACATCCGGGTTGACGACCGGCACACCTTCCGGGAGCAACAACTCGTCGCGCTGCTCCTGGAGACCGTTGCGCCGCCTGCGTGGGGCGAACCGGTAGGCGAGCGTGAGGGCGTTCACACCGGCCGACTTCCCCCGGACCCCCTCGACGACGATGAGGTCGCATTCTCTGAGCCTGATGCGTACTTGGGAGTAGAACGTCGGCGAAGCCACATGCAGCATCGGGAAGATCACGAATTCGAGTGGCGTCCCCGTCCGCCTCATGGTGATCACAGCAGACCGGACGGCATACCCGGTCACCTCGATGATCTGCATGAATCCCCCGCGAACGTCGTCCGGTTCCGCTTCCGTCCGCACCGGAACACGAACTCGCCCGGGGCCGTGGTTCCCTCCCGGCGCCGACAGCCGCCGGCCTGCGCGGACACGCTCGCGGACCAACGCCACGGCCTGGCCGTACGGCAGTTGGTGAGGTGGGGGCGAAGGCCAACTCATCGTCGTCACACCGACGATGAGTTGGGTGCCTGGTCGCGGCAGGGGACGTCTGAGGTGCCGTTCGCCGGCTACTTCAGGTTGAGGGTGTCTCCGGCCGACGCCTTCAGCGAGGTGGTTGTGGTACCGGGGAAGTACCAGCGCCAGCTGCCCGCCGAGGTGACGGTCACTTTGGTGGTCAGGTTCCCGGTGCTGTTCGTCGTCACGGTCTTGACCGTGCCGTAGTGGACGGCGCCCTTCTTCTTGAACTGGAGCTTGACCTGCTGCCCGGTGAAACCGTGGTACTTGCGGTCTTCCCAGTCGGCCCGCGACAGCTTGCCGGTGACGGTCGCCTTGGAGCCCTTGGTGACCTTCTCGGGTCCGATCACGGTGGTCAGCTGGGCGGCCCGCTTGACCTTGTACTCGGCGATGTCGTCGGAGATCCAGTAGTCGCCGTCCTTCGCCTTGACGGTCGCGTTGACCTGCCAGACGCCGGCGAGCTTGTTGGAGTCGATGTCGTCGCTGTCGGCGATCCAGGCGGGGTCGATGCTCAGCGTGGCCCGGCACACCGAGGTCGTCGCGTTCTTCTTCGTGCAGGACGAGTCGCCGTTCCAGTCCGCGAAGCTGTAGAGACGCGTCCGGTTGAAGGTGCTGACGTGCGTGAGCCCCTTCACCCCGGAGTTGTCCTTGATCGTGATGTCGACCGGGTAGCGGATCGTCTTCGCCGTCCCCACGATGACGTTGCCGCCGCCGTTGACGACGGTCTTCACCACCCGGACATCGCCCCGCCCCTCCGCGTGCGCCCCGGTCGCCGTCGTCAGCACCAGGACCGCCGCCCCACCCGCGAAGTGCGCGGCGAACGAGGACGAGGCGCCCTGCAACCCGAGGCCCCACTGGTCGGTCTTGCCGTCGCTGTTGGTGTCCTTGGTGAGCTTGCGCGCGTCGGCGACGAACTCGCTCCAGGTCTTCGGCGGCGAGGTGATGTTCGCGGCCTTGAACAGCTTCTTGTTGTAGAAGAGTTCGTACGAACTGGTGTAGAGCGGCAGGCTCGCCGGGTCCTTGCCGGTGGCGCCCGTGGACTTGAGCGCGGCGGGCAGGAAGCGGGACTCGCCGCCGACCTTGGCCAGCAGTTCCTTGTCCCATGCGACGAAGGCTCCGGTCGCCTGCAGTGACGCGGACCAGGTGTTGCCGATGTTCAGTACGTCGGGGCCCTTGCCGCTGGTCGTCGCCGCGAGGATGCGGTTGAGCAGGTCGGCGGAGGGGATGACCTCCAACTTGACCTTGACGCCGGTCTGTTGGGTGAACTTGTCGATCTCCGGCTGGAGGATCTTCTTGTCCGCGTCGAGGCTGGTGCTCTGGTTGGTCGCCCAGTAGGTGATGGTCTTGTCTCCGGAGGCGGAGCTGGAGCCGCCGCCGCACGCTGTGACACCGGCGCCTGCCAGCATCGCGGCAGCCGCGAGCGCGACTGCACGGGTTCTGCGCTGCATGGGATTTTCCTCTCGGGACGTGCGAGATCGATTAAGTGGTGCACGGGTTCGGTGCCGGCGTGCGGGGCCGGAGGAGGTTCGGGCAGGGAGGTTCAGGTGGAGGGGGTCAGGCGGAGACGGACTGCGGGAGGGCCGCGGGCGCGGGCCGCTCGGCGCGGCTGGTGACGGCCCGGGCTCCGGCGGCGAACGTCGACTGCTCGATGGCTTCCAGCACTTCGAGCACGTGCAGTGCGAACTCACCGGGGACACGCAGCGGTTGACCGTGCAGGGACTCGACGAGGTCGTTCACACCGTGGCCGCGGAAGGGGCCGGCTTCCGGGGCGCGGGTGGGCGGGATGACCGGCGGGAGTTCGGACCAGTCCGTGTCCGTACGGCGCTTGATGAGGACCGGGGCGTCATGGCGGTTCGGGTCGGGGATGTTGAGGGTGCCCTCGGTGCCGTAGACCTCGATGTGGGGCAGTGTCATGTCCCAGATGTCGAAGCTGTAGAGGGTGGAGACGATCGCGCCGGAGGTCGTGCGGAGGATGGCGGCGACGGTCGTGGGGACGGTGACCTCGACCTCGTCGACGACGCGGTCCGGGGTGGTCACGGTGATGCGGGGGCTCGGGATCGTGCTGGTGCCGACGACTTCGGCGACGGGTCCGAGCAGGTTGACCAGGGCGGCCACGTGGTAGGGGCCCCAGTCGAGGGTCGGGCCGCCGCCGGGCTGGAAGAAGAAGCCGGGGTTGGGGTGCTTGGCCTCGACCTTGGACGAGCGGACGAAGGACGTGGCGGCGAAGGGCGTGCCGATCAGGCCGCCGTCGATGGCCGCCCGTGCCGTCTGGCCCGCCGTGCCGAGGAAGGTGTCGGGGGCGCCCGCGAGGACGCGCCCGGCCGCCTTTGCCTGGGCCAGGTTCTCGCGGGCCAGGGTGACCGTCGCGGCGAGGGGTTTCTCGCTGTAGACGTGCTTGCCCGCGGCGAGCGCGTCCCGGGTGACCTCCCAATGGGCCACGGGGGGCGTGATGTTGACGACGACGTCGACGTCGGGGTCCGCGTAGAGCTCGGCGGGCGTGCCGTACGCGGGGATGCCGTGCTGCTCGGCCTTGGCGCGGGCCCTGCCGACGTCGATGTCGGCGATCCTGATGACGGGCAGGTCGCCGTACCAGGCAAGTCCTCGGGCGTAGGCGTCGAAGACCATGCCGGCGCCGACGACGCCGATGCGTGCACGAGGGGTGGATCGGTTCACCGTGTCTCCCAGGTCGCGGTCGAGCGGAGCGGGTCCGCCGGTGGATGAGACCGGATGTGCGAGACACGATGGAAGGTAGTGGCGGCGGTGAGAGGCGGTAAAGGCCGCCGGTTCGCTGGGCGGACCGCGCGGCTCAGGTGGTGGTGCGCGGCCCCAGGAAGCGCCCGATCCCGGCCGGCGAGAGCAGGTGCTCGATGCCCAGCACCATGGCACCGACCATCGCCGCGTCCCGCCCCAACTCGCTGCGGGTGATGGACAGTTCGCGGGTGGCGAGTGGCAGGGCCTGCCGGTACACCACGCCCCGTACCGCGGAGAGCAGGTCGTCGCTGGCCTCGACGATCTCTCCGCCGACCACGACGTGCCGGGGGTTCAGCATGTGGATGCACAGGGCGATCACCTCGCCCAGCGCCACCCCGGCGGCGCGGGCGGCGTGCAGCGCGTCCGGCAGGCCGTCGCGCAGCCGGGCCAGGAAGTCCCGCATCGCGGCACCGTCCTCCGCCACGTCGAGGGGCGGTTCACCGGTCGCCACCAGGCGCCGTGCGAGGGCGGCTGTGGACGCCACCGCCTCGACGCAGCCGGCCTTTCCGCACCGGCACACCACCTCCTCGGCGCCGGGGACACGGATGTGCCCGATGTCTCCGGCCGCGCCGTCGGCGCCCCGGTGCAGTGTCCCGTCGGCGAGCACGAACCCGGCGCCGATACCGGCGCCGACGGTCACGAACAGCACGGGCAACTGCTCGGGCGGCACCGTCCGCGCCTCACCGAGCGCCATCAGGTTGACGTCGTTGTCCACCAGGACGGGACAGCCGAGCTCACCCCCGAGCCGCTCGGCCACCGGGAAGCCGTCCCAGCCCGGCATGATCGGCGGGCGGACGGCCATGCCACGCGCCACGTCCACCGGACCCGGCAGTCCGACGACCAGGACGCGGGGCCGGTCCGCCGGGACCTTCGCCTGTTCGAGCAGGTCGGCGAACTGCTCCACCAGCAGGTTCACGGTGCGCTCCGGGCCCTCGGCGAGCGGCCAGGGGACGACCGTGTCGGCGAGCACCCGCTGGGTCAGGTCGGTCACCAGGCAGCGCGTCGAGAAGGTGGTGAGGTCGGCGATGAGCACGACACCCGCGTCCCCCGCGAGGCTCAGCCGCAGTGCCGGCCTGCCTCTTCCCCCGCCGCCGGCGTCCTCCCCGTGCAACAGCCCCGCGTCCACCAGGTCCTGTACGTGCGTGTGGATCGAGGACCGCGAGAGCCCGGTCAGCCGGGACAGGTCCAGGCGATGCGCCGCCTCGCCGGCCGCGATCAGCCGGGCTATCTGACTGCGCACCGCGTCGGGATGACGGCGCGAGCCGCTGCCCGGTGCGCCCAGTCGTGCTGCCACGTTCACTCCCCATGGAACGGCCGACGACACCAACGGACGATTAATATTCCAGAAACGACAATATTCAAAGGGCTTTCCTGGCAGAAGTATGCCTCTTACTGTTGGCCCTGGATGAGACCGGAACAGCGAGTTCCCGTACGGCACGTGCCGAAAGGATCTTGCATGGCTGCCCCGACTGGGCACACCACACGCGTCACCGAAACCCCCGTACGACACCCCCGCAGGCCGCGCCCACGGGTCGCCGTCCTCGGCGCGGGCATGATCGCGGGAGTCCATGTCCGCAGCGCACGCGCGGCCGGCGCCGACGTGGTCGGCGTCCTGGCCTCCTCGCCCGAGCGGAGCCGGGCGGTCGCACACGACTGGCAGCTCGACGTCGGCTATCCGGACGTCGACGCCGTCCTGAACGACGACCGCGTCGACGTGGTCCACATCTGCACGCCCAACCACCTCCACGTCGCCCAGGCGCGCGACGCGCTGCTCGCGGGCAAGCACGTCGTCTGCGAGAAGCCGATCGCCACTTCGGCGGCCGACGCCCGGTTGCTCGCCGACACCGCCACGGCCTCGGGCCTGATCGCCACCGTGCCCTTCGTCTACCGCTATCACCCCATGGTCCGCGAGCTGCGGGCCCGGGTCGCGGCCGGCGACTTCGGCCCCTGGCAGCTGCTGCACGGCTCGTATCTCCAGGACTGGTTGCTCCCGCCGGAGAGCACCAGTTGGCGGGTGGACCCGGTGGCCGGCGGCCCGTCGAGAGCCTTCGCCGACATCGGCTCGCACTGGTTCGACCTGGTGGAGTGGGTGGCCGGGGTCCGGATCTCCGAGGTACTGGCCGAGACCGCCACGACGGTGGCCGAACGGCTCGACGCCGGGGGTCCCACGTTCTCCGGTGCGCCGCTCGCCGGGTCGGTACGGGTCCCGGTCACCACGGAGGACGCGGTCGGCGTGCTTGGGCGGACGACCGACGGGGTCCTGGTCTCCGCGACCGTCTCGCAGGTCTCGGCCGGCCGGAAGAACCGGCTGTGGTTCGAACTCGACGGCGCGGACGCCAGCGCCGTCTTCGACCAGGAACTGCCCGAGTCCCTGTGGCTCGGCTACGGCAACCGCACCGAGACCCTGGTCCGCGATCCGACGTCCAACACCCGTGAGGCGGCCCGGCTCTCACTCGTACCGGCCGGGCACGCGCAGGGCTATCTGGAGTGCTTCGAGAACTTCGTCAAGGACACCTACGCGGCTCTGCGCGGCGAGACCCCGGAGGGGCTGCCCACCGTGCTCGACGGTGCACGGTCCGCGAACCTGGTGGACGCGGTCCTGGCCTCGGCGGACCGGCGCGTGTGGACCCCGGTGCCTGGGTGACCGGAGCACATGGACCATGGTCTCCGGCCGACCGACGCTCGCGCCTCCCCTCCGTCTCTCCCCCCCGTTATGTTTTCCGCGGTCCTGCAAGAGGGCCGCTGGCCTCCGGGCCCGGTATGACTGTTGCCCCCTGTCGAAGGCATGACCTGGGGGGTGGTGTCACCGGGCCCGGGAGGTGCCGTCGGAGACGCTGATGAGAGGTCCGGCCACCGCCCGGTCCGGCGCAATGCCGGACAGCTCGCGGGCGGCAGGTCTGCATAACGTGGATGCGCGCGTACGACACCAACGCCGAGGCCGGCACGTTCAACTCCCTTGGAAGGGCGCGATGTTCGACACCGAAGACGTGGGCGTGTTCCTCGGCCTGGACGTCGGCAAGAGCTTTCATCACGGGCACGGGCTGACTCCCACCGGCAAGAAGGTCTTCGACAAGCAACTGCCCAACAGCGAGCCGAAACTGCGGGCCGTGTTCGACAAACTGGCCGCGAAGTTCGGCACGGTCCTGGTGATCGTGGACCAGGCCGCATCCATCGGAGCCCTCCCGCTCACCGTCGCCCGGGACGCCGGCTGCAAAGTCGCCTACCTGCCCGGACTCGCGATGCGGCGGATCGCCGACCTGTATCCGGGCGAGGCCAAGACCGATGCGAAGGATGCCGCGGTCATCGCGGACGCGGCCCGGACCATGCCGCACACCCTGCGCGCCCTGGAGCTCACCGACGAGATCACCGCCGAACTCACGGTCCTCGTCGGCTTCGACCAGGACCTCGCGGCCGAGGCCACCCGCACCTCCAACCGCATACGCGGCCTGCTCACCCAGTTCCACCCGTCACTGGAGCGCGTCCTGGGCCCCCGCCTCGACCACCAGGCCGTCACCTGGCTGCTGGAGCGCTACGGCTCCCCGGCCGCACTGCGCAAAGCCGGCCGCCGCAGGCTCGTCGAGCTCATCCGGCCCAAGGCCCCGCGCATGGCACAGCGGCTGATCGACGACGTCTTCCAGGCCTTGGACGAGCAGACCGTCGTGGTCCCCGGGACCGGCACCCTCGACATCGTCGTGCCCTCCCTGGCCCGCTCTCTCGCCGCTGTCCACGAACAGCGCCGGGCCCTGGAAGCCCAGATCAACGCCCTGCTGGAGGCCCACCCTCTTTCCCCGGTCCTGACGTCGATGCCCGGCGTCGGCGTCAGGACCGCCGCCGTCCTCCTGGTCACCGTCGGCGACGGCACCAGCTTCCCGAGCGCCGCCCACCTGGCCTCCTACGCCGGACTCGCCCCGACCACGAAGTCGTCGGGGACCTCGGTCCACGGCGAACACGCCCCGCGAGGCGGAAACCGCCAGCTCAAACGCGCCATGTTCCTCTCCGCCTTCGCCTGCATGAACGCCGATCCCGCCTCACGCACCTACTACGACAAGCAACGAGCCCGCGGCAAAAACCACACCCAGGCCCTCCTCCGCCTCGCCCGCCAACGCATCAGCGTCCTGTTCGCCATGCTCCGAGACGGCACCTTCTACGAATCCCGCACGCCCGCGGACGTCGAGCTCGCCGCATGACCCCAGCAAGACCGAATCACCCCAAACCCCACAGGGACGCCTTGACGAAGGACATAGAGGCACCCCCCCGGCTGACCGACGCTTGTGCCTCCCCTCCCCCGGCCGACCGGCGCCGGTGACTCCTTTCCCCGGCCGCCCTCCCATCCCTCTCAACCCCTCTCACCGAAGGACCCGCGCCATGAAGCTCGGATTCCTGACCGCCTGCCTCCCCTCCCTGTCCCTTGACGAGATCGCCCACTGGGCCACGGCCGAGGGCTACCAGACCCTCGAAGTCGCGGTGTGGCCGAACACCGGTGGCCGCGACTTCGAGGCCTCCCATCTCCCGGTGGCGACCTTCTCGCAGGCCGACGAGGACACGACCCGCGAACTGCTGGGCCGCACCGGCCTGGAGATCAGCTCGCTGGCCTACTACGAGAACAACCTGCACCCCGACCCCGCGACCCGTGAGGCGACCAGAACCCATCTCCGGCACGTGATCGATGTGGCGGCACGGCTGGGTGTGGAGTCGGTCGGCACGTTCATCGGACGCGATCCGGGGCTCTCCGTCGTGGAGAACCTGCGCGAGGGCGAGAAGATCCTCCCCGAACTGGTCGGCTACGCGGCGGATCGCGGCGTCAAGATCGTGATCGAGAACTGTGTGATGGAGGGCTGGCACCCCGACGGCTATCCGGGCAACCTCGCCTACTCCCCCGAACTGTGGGAGTGGATGTTCGGGCTCGGCCTCTACCTCAACTGGGATCCCTCGCACCTCACTTGGATCGGCGTCGACCCCCTCACGACGATCGAGCCGTACATCGACCGGATCGTCCACACCCAGGCCAAGGACGTCGAGCTCTTCCCCGCCAAGCGCGACCGGTTCGGCTTCTTCGGGACCGTGCACAAGGGCGACAACCCCTGGGAGATGGGCTGGTGGCGCTACCGGGTGCCCGGTCTGGGCGAGGTGGACTGGCGCCGTGTCGTCGACCGCTTCCACGAACTCGGCTACACCGGCACCGTTTCCGTGGAACACGAGGACCCCGTCTGGTCCGGCACCGAGGACAAGGTGAAACAGGGCCTGCGCATCGCCCACCGGACACTGCGCCCCCTCATCGGTGAGGAGACAGTCGTGGAACGGAACATCCCGGCCCCCTGAATGAACCCGCGTGGCGGCGGGGTGGTCCACGGGTCACCGTGAACCACCCCGCCGCCGGATGGAGAGCCGTCCCTCAGCTGCCGTTCCGGCACCTGGTGATCGAGCTGCACCCCCGGGAGTAGCTGTTCGCGGTGGGCGAGTTCAGGGTCGTGTCGTAGTTCCAGTCGGCGCCGCGGTCGGTGGCCGGGTCGTAGGTGATGCGGGTCTGGGCGTGGTGGGGGTTGGCCACGAACTGGTCGTAGTGGAACGTGATCGTGGACGGCACGAGCAGGCCGCGGTTGTAGCGGGCGGTCATCGTGTAGATGCGGGCGCCGGTGATCGCCCAGTTCGGGATGTGCCGGACGTACGCCCACTCGTTCTGCGTGTGGTAGTGGTTGTAGAGGTCCGTGTTGCTGCGGATCTGGTCGGGGACGTACAGCGCGTTCCGCGCGTACGCCGGGTCGATCGTGTAGACGAAGGTGCGCGCGGTGATCGTGCCGCGGAGGCAGCGTTCCATGAGGAACGGGCCGATCCCCGGAAGGACCGCGTAGGCGACGAGCCGGCCCGTGGAGCACTGGTTGTTCAGGGCGATGCTAGCCAGGTTGTTCACGCCCTGGCTCCGCGCGAAGTCCTCGGTCACACCCAGCGTTCCCGAGGTCGAGATGTACTCGCTGTTCAGTGAGCGGTCGCCCTGGACGTGGGACACGATGTCGGAGTTGGTGCCCCGGGACCAGAAGCCGGTGTTGAAGATGCCCTGGTTGTTGTCGGCGATGGGGGGCCGGGAGTCCCCGCGGTACAGGGTGGCCGGCATGGCCGCCTCCGCCACGATGTCCCGGTTGTGCAGGGTGGGACAGCTCGACCCGGACGAGGACGCCCCCGAGGACGGGCCGCCCGGGCACGGGTAGGTCTGCGCCTGGGCGGTGGCCAGCGGGCCGAAGAGGGTGGCGATCAACGCCAGCACGGCGGCGGTCACGGTGGACGCGATCGTGTGCTTCGCGCGGCGGGAACCTCCGGGGCCGCGGGTCGGTGCGGCGGCGGTATGCGGATGCGTTCCCCTTGTGGGGGGCTCCGTGACATCTGGGTTGCGCATGGCTCTGATCTCCAGGTTCCGGGTGCTCGCTCAGCACTTGCGCAACCCAGACTGCGCACCCGGGAGTTGATTCGACATCCCCTTCCACCAGGGCAATCAACTCTTACGGCCCGATTTTGCACCGCGCCGACACGTCAGGTCGGAGGAGCCTGGACCCGCATCACATCAGCGGCAGGCGATTCGCGCTGAGGGCCAGGACCACCAGGGCCGCGTCCTGGGGGCGTCTGGGGTCGCGGCCGGTGAGTTCGGCGAAGCGGTTGAGGCGTTGCTGGATGGTGTTGCGGTGGCAGTACAGGGCGGCGGCCGTGTCGGCGACGGAGCCGCTGCCCGACAGATGCGTCTGCACGGTCTCCAGAAGCCGGTCCACCTCCGCCGGAGGAGCGCCCGCGTGCAGGCCGCCGAACACGTCGGCCGCCAGATCCCGGCCGAGGTCCCCGGCCCGGTGGACCAGCACGTCGAGCCAGCTGTCCTCCAGGCGATGCGGGTCGGTGGCGTCGGGTGGGAGCACACGGGCCGTGGCGGTCGCCAGCGTCACCGCGCGGGGCAGTTCGGTCAGCCCGGTCACCTCCGAGGAGACACCGCACGGCGTCCCCTGAAGCTGTGCCAGCACCGCGTCTCGCGTCAGCCGGGGGCTCAACTGGACGACCAGGACCATGTCCGAAGCGACCGCCTGCTGTTGCAGCGGGGCACCGAGACCGCGGAGGGCGTTCGCGACCCCGCGCAGCGACGCTTCGCCGCCTCCGGGGGTGACCGCGCACAGGAAGTGTCCGGACACCTGGAACCCGAGCGCTCGCGCCGCGTCCTGCACCACGGTCGGGTTGCGGCCGTCGCTGTCCAGGAGCCGGCTGAACCACAGCCGCCGCTCGTCCTCCGTCCGCCGCCCCATCTCCAGCACGGTGCGCTGATAGGCGGTCATGATGCCGGTGACGTGGTGCTCGACCGCCTCCCACACGTAGTAGGCGGAGTTGACCAACTGCGCCTTTCCCTCGTCGCCCGCGCGCCGCACCAGCGCGGCCCACACGACCCGGAAGTCCACGCGCGCGGCCTGGAGCAGCGCGTCCAGCGGAACGCCCTGCCGGGCGCGCTGTTCGCCGACCCGCTCGGAGACCCCGGCGATGTGTTCCGGCACCGGCAGCCGCGCGACGGTGCGCAGCAGCACCTCGAACGCCTGCCAGGCACTGTCCCGGAACTCCTGCGGGGAGACCAGCTCCGAGTAGGAGGCGCGCAGCGGCCCCACGTACTCGGCCCACTCCTCGACCAGGCTGTCGATCTCCTCCAGGCACTGGCGTGCCAGCGCGACGACATGCGGGTCCGGCGGGGGCAGTGCCGAGGGCGAGGGCGGAGTGTGCATGTGCTCCATCCTGGCCTGCTCCTCCCCGCCCGGCAGCAACGGGCTCATCCCCGTACGCGGACGACCTTCCGGTTCACGAACTCGCTCATGCCGTACGCCCCCAGCTCCCGCCCCACGCCGGAGAGCTTGACCCCGCCGAAGGGAAGGTCCTCCTGGGTGCCGGAGGGTCCGTTGATCGAGACCATGCCGACGTCGAGCGCGGCGGCGACGGCCTTCGCCGTGTCGAGGTCGCGGCCGAACACGACACTGCCCAGGCCGTACGGCGTGTCGTTGGCGAGGCGGATCGCCGTCGCGGTGTCGGGGACCCGGTGGACGATCGCGACCGGGCCGAAGATCTCCTCCCTGTAGGCGCGCATGCCGGGGGTGACGCCGGTGAGGACTGTCGGTTCGACGAAGGCGCCCTCGCGGGCGGGCCGCTTGCCTCCGGTCACCGCCGTCGCGCCCTTCTCCACCGCGTCGTCCACCTGCGCGATCACGGTCCGGGCGGCCTCCTCGGAGGAGAGGGGTCCGAAGGCGACGCCCTCGTCGGTGGGGTCCCCGACGGCCAGGGCCCGCACCGCGTCGGTGAAGGCGTCCAGGAACCGGTCGTACACCGAGTCGACGACGATGAACCGCTTCGACGCGGTGCACGCCTGGCCCGCGTTGCCCATCCGGCCCTCGACTGCCGCGCGGACGGCGGCCGCCAGGTCGGCGTCGGGCAGGACGACGAAGGGGTCGGAGCCGCCGAGTTCGAGGACGTACTTCTTGAGATGGCGGCCCGCGACCTCACCCACCGCACGCCCGGCCCGCTCCGAGCCCGTGAGCGAGACGCCCTGGACCCGCGGGTCCGCGATGACACGGGCGACCTGCTCGTTGGTGGCGTACACGTTGACGTAGGCACCGGCCGGCAGTCCGGCCGCCCGCATCATGTCCTCGATCGCCTGCGCCGACTCGGGGCAGTTCGGGGCGTGCTTGAGGACGATCGTGTTGCCGAGGACGAGGTTGGGCGCCGCGAAGCGGGCCACCTGGTAGTACGGGTAGTTCCACGGCATGACGCCGAGGAGCACGCCGAGCGGTTCGGACCGTACGACCACGTCGTCGCCGCCGCGGATGTCGAGCCGCTGGTCGGCGGCGAAGTCCGGGCCGCGCTCCGCGTAGTACGCGAAGATCGCGGCCGACAGGTCCACCTCACCCAGTGCCTCGCGGGTGGTCTTGCCCATCTCGCGCGTGATGATCGCGGCCAGTTCCTCGCGGCGCTTCTCGAACTCCCGGGACACGGCGAGGACGAGTTCGGCGCGCTCCTTGACCGGGCGTCGCCGCCAGTCGGCGAACTCCGCTGCCGCCACCTCGACCGCGCGGTCGACCGTGGCGTCGTCCGACGTCGGATACCGCCGCACGAGCCTGTTCGTGGCCGGGTCGACGATCTTGTATTCCGTCATGTGTCTTCCGTCTTCCTTCCTTCGCGGAGCAGAGGTGGATCAGCCGAGGTGGAGGAGCGTCCGCAGGTCCTCGCCCGCCCGGATCCGCGTGAGGAGTCCCGGCTCGGCCGCGTCCGACAACTCCGCCTGCCGTACTACGGCGGCCAGCGCGCCCGGCGGCAGGGCGATCACGCCGTTGGCGTCGCCGAGGACGATGTCGCCCGGTGCGACACGGACGCCGCCGATGTGCACGGGCACCTGGTGCTTCCCGCCTTCGCCGCCCAGCCGCTTGGTGGTCAGGCAGCTGGTGCCCCGGGCGTGAACCGGCAGGCCGGAACTCGAATCCGTCAGCGCGTCCACATCGGTCACCACACCGTCGACCAGGATGCCCGCGGCCCCACGCGCTCGCGCCGCCGCGACCGTGACGGCACCGATCGGCGCGTGGGTGTGGTCACCGCGCATGTCGACGACCAGCACCTCACCGGGACGCAGCGCGACGAGCGCGCGGTTCACCGCCGTGGCGTCCGGAGCGTCGAGGGCGAGCGTGGCGGCCGTACCGGCCATCCGACGCGGCTGCCCCAGCCTTCGTATCGCCGGATCGACGAAGCCGTCCTCGAGCAGGTGCCCGAGGGTGGGGAGGTCGACCTGCTGGAGACGCTCCAACAACTCCGCCTGTCTGAGGGCCACTTGATCCGGGGCCGTGAGGCTCACTGCTCCCCCTCCGCTCTGACCACCGCGACGCAGTCGATCTCCAGGGACACGCCCCACAGCCCCACGCACACCGTCGTCCGCGCCGCCCGACGCTCGGCGAAGTACGACTCGTAGACCTGGTTGTAGGGCGCGAGTTGGTCCGCCGAGCTGAGATAGGTGTTGACCTTGACGACGTGGTCAAGGTCCGAGCCCGCCGCGTGGAGGACGGCTTCGAGGTTGCGCAGGGTCGCGTGCACGTCGTCCTCGAAGGTGCCGGTCGACGTTCCCGGGGCGGCGGGTATCTGGCCGGTGGTGAAGACAAAGCCGCCTGCGGACGTCGCCTGGACATAGGGGCCTACGGCGGCGGGGACGCCCGGCGGCGAGTCGATCCGCGTGATCCCGCTGACGCTCGTACCGCCGCTCATGCGACGGCCCCGATCGGGCGGCCCGCGGACCGGGATGCCACGCCCGGCTCGTCGATGTCCCCGAACCGGGTCTCGGCGAGCAGGAACAGGGCCAGCAGGGACAGGGTCGCCGCGCCGAGGACGTACCAGGCGATCGAAGAGCTGTTCCCGGTGGCCGTCAGCAGCCACGCGGTGATGGCGGGGGTCGCCGCGGACCCGAGCAGGCCCGACAGCATGTAGGCGACCGAGAGGCCCGAGTAGCGCACGTGGGTGCCGAAGAGTTCGGCGAGGAAGGTCGCGATCGGGCCGTAGTTGGCGGAGAAGGCGAGCATCATCAGCGCATAGGCGACGAAGACCAGGGGTGCCGAACCGGTGTCCAGCAGCCAGAAGAACGGGAAGGCGAGGACGGCCTCCGCCGCGATGCCCGCGTAGATGACGGGCTTGCGGCCGACCCGGTCGGACAGCCGCCCGAAGTACGGGATGGCCACGAAGGCGACGGCGCAGGACACCATGACCGCCCACAGCATCAGGTTCTTGGAGTGTCCGAGGTCGTTGGTGCCGTAGCTCACGCCGGAGGCCACCATCAGGGTGAAGGTCGAGCCCGTGGACAGCGTCGCGACACCGCCGAGCAGCACCTGGCGCCAGTACCGGCGCATCAGGGCGACGAACGGGATCTTCGCCTTGGCCCCCTCGTCGCGGACGGCCTTGAAGGACGGCGTCTCCTCGATGTGGAGCCGGATGTACACGCCGATGCCGACCAGGAGCGCCGAGGCGAGGAAGGGGATCCGCCAGCCCCACGAGTACAGCGCGTCGTCGCTCGTGGTGGAGGCCACCATCAGGAACGCCCCGTTGGCGAGCAGCGTCCCGATCGGCACGCCGATCTGGACCATGGAGCCGAAGAACCCGCGTCGATCGGCCGGCGCGTGCTCGACGGTCATCAGTACAGCGCCGCCCCACTCGCCGCCGAGCGCGAGGCCCTGGATCACCCGGAGGCCGAGCAGCAGCAGGGGCGCGGCCACGCCGAGGGTGCCGTAGCCGGGGACGAGCCCGATGGCGAAGGTGGCCACACCCATCGCCGTCAGCGAGATCAGCAGCATGGACTTGCGGCCGAGACGGTCCCCGAAGTGACCGAAGAGCACAGCCCCCACCATGCGCGCCAGATAGGCGGAGGCGAAGGTCAGGAACGACAGGATCGTGCCGACGGCCCCGTCGAACTCGGGGAAGAACACCTTGCCGAACACGAGCGCGGAGGCGGTGCCGAACAGGAACAGGTCGTACCACTCGACCGTGGTGCCGACCATGCTGGCGAGGGAGATCCTGCGCATCTTCGTCGCGTCGAGCCGGCTGTCCGGGATCGGCGGGGAGGCGGGAGCGGTCATGGGGACTCCGGTCTGAGCAGAGGAAGCGGCTGGGTGCTGTGCGGGCGCCATCGGGTCGGCCCACCGTGCATCGACCCCTTCACCGGCCACAAGGAGCAGAAGCACACCGCCACGGGCCGTCGACTGTGCAGATGACCAATGCGCCACGTCTGGCTTCGAGGTCCGGATGAAAACTTCTTGTTACGGACGTGGGGTCGAGCAGAACAACAGTCGGCGGACGGACGTCCACCTCCGGCCCGGCTCTGTTCATCTGCACACCGTGAGGCCCGTATCTGGGGGCCTTTGCCCCGTGTTTCCGGCCGTCCCGAAAGCAACACTGACCGGGCAACCGCGGCCTCAAGAGAAGGAACACACCCCGATGGCGAACGTCGCACCCGAGTCTCCCGAGCCCTCCGAGCGCCCTCTCTCCGCCGGCCATTTGCTTGTCGCGCAGCTGGAGCGCGAAGGCGTGCGGCGGGTGTACGGCGTTCCCGGCGAGTCCTTCCTCGAGGTCCTCGACGGTCTGCACGACTCGCCGATCTCGACGGTGGTGACCCGGCACGAGGGCGGCGCGGGCTTCATGGCGTTGGCCGAGGGCAGGCTGACGGGGCTGCCCGGGGTCGCGATGGTCACCCGGGGTCCGGGCGCCGCGAACGCCTTCATCGCCGTCCACACCGCGTACCAGGACGCGACCCCGATGCTCCTCTTCGTCGGCCTGGTCCCGGTGCCCGACCGGGGCCGGGAGTCCTTCCAGGAGTTCGACCTCACCGGGTGGTTCGGCAGTACGGCGAAGAAGGTCGTCATGCTGGACGACCCGACCGCCGCCGCCCGCGTCGTCGCCGAGAGCGTCCACGTGGCGCGGAGCGGCCGGCCGGGTCCCGTGGTGATCGGCCTCCCCGAGGACGTCCTCACCCTGCCCGCGGGCACCTCCCGCCCGGTCCAGCCGCTCGCGGTGCCCCGACCCCGCGCCGCCGAGGCCGAACTCAAGGAACTGGTACGGCGGTTCGAGCACGCGCGGCGCCCGCTGGTCGTCGTAGGAGGCGAAGGCTGGACCGCCGAGAGCGGCCAGGAACTCATGCGCTGGGCGACCCGGCACTCGATCCCCGTCCTCGCCGACTTCCGCGCCTACGACGCCGTCCCCCACGACCTCCAAGGCACCGGTGCCTACGCCGGTTCACTCGGCTACGGCCGCGGCGACCACGCCGCCCGGCTGCTGGACGAGGCCGACCTCACCGTCTTCCTCGGCGCCCCTCGCGGCGACGTGCTCAGCGACGGATACACGCGGGGTCTCGACTCGGAGACGGTGCTCGTCCTGCCCGGCGACGCACAGGGCCACAGCGGGCGCATCGACCAGTTCGTCTCGGCCCACGCACCGTCCTTCGTCCTCGACCTGGTCACCACGCCCGCGTCACCGGATGCCGACGTCGCCTGGTTCAAGGCGGCCAGGGAAGCACACGCGCACTTCTCCACTCCCTCACCCGAACCGACGGCCACGGACGACGACACCTACGTCGACCTCACCGCGGTCATGAGCGTGCTGCGCGAGGAACTCACCCCCGACACCGTCATCACCTACGGCGCCGGAAACCACGCCCTCTGGCCGGCCCGCCACCTTCCGCACCGCACCCCAGCCTCCCTCGTCGCCCCCCGCAACGGCGCCATGGGCATGGGCATACCGGCCGCCGTCGCCGCCTCGCTGGTCTTCCCGGGACGCGAGGTCGTGTCGGTCGCGGGCGACGGCTGCTTCCTGATGAACGGCCAGGAACTGGCCACCGCCGTGGGCCACGGCGCCGTCTTCGTCGCCCTGGTCGTCGACAACGGCTGCTACGCCACGATCCGCGAACACCAGGAAGGCGCCTACCCCGGCCGCCCGTCCGGCACCCGGCTCACCAACCCGGACTTCGCCGCATGGGCCCGCTCGTACGGCGCATACGGCGAGACCGTGACCTCGCACTGCGACTTCCGCGAGGCGTTCCGCCGCGCCCGCGCGAGCGGACTCCCGGCCGTACTGCACCTGATCCAGGACCCGACGGTCCGCGCCCCGGCTACCGCCGCCTGAGCCCCCGGTCCCCGCAAGCTCCTCCCCTTCCACCACCCGACAGGACGTGATCATGAGCACCCCCGACGCCACCCTCTTGAAGGACTTCGCGACCCTCTCCGCCTTCGGCGCCACCCCCGCCGGCGGAGTCGACCGCCAGGCCGCCACCGCCGCCGACGGAGAACAGCGCGCCTGGCTCCACCAGTGGCTCACCGCCCGCGGCGCCGAGGTCCGCTACGACAGCGTCGGCAACCAGTTCGGTCTCTTCACCGTCACGCCCGGAGCCCCGTACGTCCTCACCGGCTCCCACCTGGACAGCCAGCCGCTCGGCGGCCGTTACGACGGGGCGTACGGTGTCCTGGCCTCGGCGCACGCCGCACACCGGGCCGTGCGGCAGTACGGCGGCGACTCGGACACCGCACCGAAGTACAACGTGGCGGTGGTCAACTGGTTCAACGAGGAAGGCTCCCGCTTCAAGCCGAGCATGATGGGCAGCGCGGTGTTCACCGGGAAGCTGCCCGCCGACACCGCCCTCGCGACGACCGACCCCACGGGCACCACGGTCGAGACCGCCCTCCGCGAGATCGGCACGATCGGCGACTACCCCGGACCGGACGTGGCCGCATACGCCGAGATCCACATCGAGCAGGGCCGCGACCTGGAGAACAAGGGGCTCACCATCGGCCTGGTGGACGCCACGTGGGCGGCACGCAAGTACCAGGTGGTGGTGCGCGGCGAGCAGTCGCACACCGGATCCACGATCATGGCGGACCGGCGCGACGCCCTGTTCGGTGCCTCGCTCCTCGTCGTGGCGGTGCGTGAACTGGCCGAGCAGAGCACGGACTTGCCGTTGCACACCTCGGTCAGCGAGGTGACCGTCGAGCCCAACTCCCCTGTCGTGGTGGCCCGCGAGGTGCGCATGCACGTCGACCTGCGCTCGCCCGACGAAGCCCTGCTCGACGCGGCGGCCAAGAAGCTGGCCGAGTCGATCCCAGGCATCGAGGAGCGCGCGTCGGTCTCCATCGAGCAGGTAGAAACGCATGGTTGGGGCGTGGCACCGTTCCCGGCGGCCGGCGTCGAACTCGCCACCCGAGTCGCCGACGAACTGGGGCTCAGCCACCAGACCATGATGACCATCGCCGGCCACGACTCGGTCAACATGAAGGACGTCGCGCCGTCGATCATGCTGTTCGTGCCCAGCGTCGAGGGAATCTCCCACAATGAGGGCGAGTTGACGGACGACCACGACATCAGCGCGGGCACCGATCTGCTGACCGAGGTGGTCCACCAGCTCATGTTTGGCGCCCTGGACGACACACGGTGACCCGTAGGGCATCAGGAGGATCACGCCCCTAGAGTGCGAGGAAGCCGCCGACCGCCCGTTCGCCAACTCACTGACCTCGGCGTGCACATCAACGCCGACATCGTCGACAGGCAGCCGACCGAGAGCATGGACCCAGGCGCCTCGACTGGCCCGAAGCCGCTACATGTGCGCGACACCATGGCAGCTCTCGGTCAAAGCGCCGGGGGCCACTGTCCGCTGCCATAGGTAAGCGGGGCACTTGAGCTTCAAGATCATCGCTGGTCTCTTCTTGGGCTCACCGCTGTGACCACACGTCACGTCAACGCGCGGCTCAATCTGATGTGCGCCGCCAACTCCCGCCGCACAGCGCCGCCTTGACCGGTCCGTGCGAGTGATGGAGAGGGACGGCGGAGATCGTAGACCGAGGTGGGGCGGTCACAGTGCGTTGACGTCGGTGCGCCGGTTGTCCGGCTTGAATGGCAGCGTGGTGACTGTCGCCCGGATCTCGCGCTGCGGGGTGCCCGGTCGGCCCCACAGGACGGCGACCTCCGTGCCGGGTGCCGTGTGTGCGGGGTCGAGTACGCACAGGGAGATCATCGCCCGCAGGGTCGGGCTCACGGTCCGGCCCGTGGCCACGCCCACCTGGTCGCCGGACACCAGTACCTGGTCGAAGTGGGGACCGCGGGAGCGGGGGTTCTCCATCTGGTCGGGCAGTTCGGCCTCGCTCAGGAGCGAGGTGAGGATGCCGGCAACGTCCTGCTCGTTCCAGCGCAGACCGACCAACTGCCGTGCGGGTACGCCACTTTCGGCGTCCCTGACGAGTGCGTCCCGGCCGATGAAATCCCGGTCGGGGACACCCTTGCGGAACCCCCAGCCCAGTTCGCCCGGCTTGCGGAAGTAGTCAGTCACCCCGCCCGTCGGGACGAAGCTGCCGCTGGGCGTGCCCTTGCGGAACTGTCTCGGCGCACCCGGTGTGAGGATCGACGCCGGCAGGTAGTCGAGACCGTTGGTCGCGATACCCGCCTCGATGTGCTGAACAGGCTGGGCACGGAAGCCGAGTTGACGGATGCCAACGTCCTGCCCGCTCGCCACGACCGCCGCCCAGATCTCGTTGGCGTGCTCGGCCGGCCCGTGCAGCTCGTATCCGAGCTCACCCGAGATCCCGGTGCGCAGGACTCGCACCGGGACCCCGCCGACCCGCGACATCCTGGTGCGACTGAAGCCGATGTCGCGCAGATCGTCCCCCGTCAGCTTCTCCAGAGCCGCAAGGGATGCCGGCCCCTGCACGCCGAAGATGAACACGTCGGGACTGATGTCGGTCGCCGCCGCATCCCAACCACCCTGGCCCAGCTGCCACAACAGCCAGTCGCAACTCCCCGCGGTGTAGACGAACTCCTCGGGGCCGAGCCGGCACAGCAATCCCTCGGACGCGACCCAGCCGTTCTCGTCGAGCTGCACATGGTGCTTGATCTGCCCGGTCTCGAAACGGGACAGGTCCCGCATCCCCAGCCGGCTCAGGAACGCGAGTGCCTGCGGGCCGTGCACCTTGACCTTGTGCAGTGAGGTCCAGTCGCCGACGTAGCACGAGCCGACGTGGGCGGCGCCCTCCTCGACCCAGTCCGAGTACTCCTCGGGAAGCAGGATCTGCGCGAAGCGGCCGAAGGTACCCCGGCTGTTGCCCTCGTCCTGGGCCGCGGCGGCCGGGCTGAACATCGCCGGCCGCTCGGTGACGAACGGTGCGTCGTTCAGCCGGAGGACCGCTTCGTAGGTACTGCGCTGTTGTGAGAGAAGATCCATTTCACTCTCCGTCGAGTGGCCGTCGTCCAGGGTGTCGTCCGGAGCGACACCCCAGCGCTAAATCGATTAGGCCGGACGGTAACAGGCGTTTCGGGGCGAGGCGAGAGTCGTGACGCACCGGTGATCAGTCGCGCGGCGCAAGCAATGCGGAACTTCTGCGCGGTGCCGGACCGGTCAGGACCGGCGGGGCCCGCGCCGTCGTACCGGCAGACGCAGCAGGTCGGTGCCCAGCACCATCGACCCGCCGAAGTCCGCCCGCCGGGCGCTGTCGCGGAGCAGCCGTCGCCAGGTCGCGTCGGAGACCACGGTCTGCTGGCCCGGGCCGAGGTGGGTGGCGACCAGCGTTCCCGCGTCCGACTCGGCGGCGATCCGGCCGAGTTGGGCCACGTCCGTGTGGGTCGAGGTGATGTGGTCGATCAGCGCCTGGGACAGGCCCAGGCTCGCGAGCCCCGCCGGGTAGAGGGCCTCGTGCACCAGGACGTCCGCGTGTGCCGCGAGCGTGACGATGTTGGGGGTCGGCGCCGTGTCGCCGGAGAACACGATGCTGCCGTGGTCCGTGTCGAAGCGGTAGGCGTAGGCGGGGAACACCGCGCCGTGCGGGACCAGGACGGCGGTGACCTTCACGTCGTCGTTCTCCATGACGGTGAACGGCGCCATGGCCGGCGCGGAGTTCGTCGCCGAGGCGCCGACGCCCGACGGCGGCAGCACGTCGTGGACGGTGAGCATGGTCGCCGGGTCGATGCCGGCGTGCTCGGTCATGAAGAAGGTCGGCGATGCCGCGTACGCCTGACCCGCCAGCCTCGTCATCTCGACAGTGCCCGGCACGGTCCCAGGAGCCCCGGCGACGGTCGACGCGACACCGGCGGAGCCAGGGCCGTAGACCTCGATCGGACTCTGGAAGCCCTGCGCGCCCGAGGCGCCCGCCGACAGCAGCGGGAACGAGTAGTAGTCGACGACGTGGTCCGCGTGCAGGTGGGTCAGGAAGATCCCGGCCAGCGAGGGCATCGACAGTCCGGCGCGCAGATACTGGGTCACCGCTCCGCGTCCGCAGTCGACGACATACGTTCTGCCGTTCACCGTCAGCGCCGACGAGATGCCGTACCGGGTGGCCAGGGGCGGCGGCCCGCCGTTGGTGCCAAGTAGCGTCAGGGACAGGCCCGTTCCGGAGGGCGCGGATCCGGTGTTCGTCGCCGCCGCGGCCGGTTCGGCGCCGAGCAGTGGTACGGCGACGGCGGCAGCGGCGGACGCCGCCATCGCGCCCAGCATCGTTCGGCGGGACGTCGGTTCATCCAGGGGTTCGCACATGAGGACAGCTCCTTGGCGGCTCGTTTGGCCTTGCCACAGTGGCCACACGGAGCACAACTGTCCATCGTTCAGTACAAATTATGAATTCCCTGGGCGAACCATAAGGTTTCACGCCGAGCATGCATCCGTAGAAATCAGAAGCCGAACGTCGGGATCGGGTTCTCAGCGAACCACTGCGCGAGGAAGTCCAGGAAGACGGTGATCTTGCGCTGGGTACCGGGCCCGGGCCCGTGGATCGCGTAGAGCGGCCGGTCGGGTGCCGCCAGGTGGGGCAGCTGGACCTGCAGTGCCCCGGATACGAGGTCGTCGTAGGCGGACCGTTGCGGCAGGAGGGCGATGCCTCGGCCGTGCACGGCGGCCTTCTGGAGTGCGATGTAGGAGTTGGACGAGAAGGCCACGTTGCGGATCTTGTGCAGCGTGGAGGCAGGGCCGTGCCCGATGCGCCAGACCGGGTCATTGACGTGCACCAGGCAGTCGCGGCCGGCCAGGTCGTTGGGATGCGTCAGGGGTCCGTGTTCGTCGACGTACGTCTTCGACGCGCACAGGACGAAGGGCAGCGAGGCGATCTTCTTCAGCCGGACGTTGGAGTCCCGGAGGTCCCGGGTGTGGAACGCCAGGTCGAAACCGCCGTCCAGGAAGTCGTACGTCCGGTCGGACACGCCTCCCAGCTCGAACCGGATCTGGATCTTCGGGTGCACGGCGGAGAACGCGGCGATGGCGTCCCCGAGGTCCAGGCTCCCGATCCACTTCGGGCAGATGATGCTGAGCACGCCCTCCGCCCGGTCGTGCAGATCCGCGATGTTGGAGTCCTCGGCCTCGATCTCCTTGATGATGCGGGAGGCGAACTCGGCGTACCGCAGGCCCGGTTCGGTCAGGCTCACCGAGCGGGCCGTGCGGTTGACCAGCCGGACGCCGACCTGCCGCTCCAGCTCGGCGACATGCCGTGACACGAGTGATCCCGACGACCCCAGCGCTTTGGCCGCGCCGCTGAAACTGCCGAGATCGGCAACGATGACGAAACAACGCATGAGAAGCAGACGGTCCATGGCGGTCCTCCGGTCGTCCACGGCACCGGTGTCCCTCCGGGCCGCGTCGAACATGGGGCGATGCAGTTGGGCGGAGCCATCTCGCAGGCGGCGAACCTGGACGGCGCACGATGACAGAGCGGAAGACCGTCGGGGTCACATCGGCCAACACGCCTACCATCACTATATCGATCTAGTGATCGTAACAGAACCCACTCGTGACCGCGAGGCCTGAGCTGCGGGCTTCGACTGAGGCCGGCCCACGGGGCGCGAGGCGGACCAAGGGAACTCGCCCAGGAACGAGTCGGATCACATCCGCGGCAACCAACGAACAACCGGCTTCCGGCTTACGCACGCGCGGACGGTGCTTCGGACTCCCCGGCAGCCTCGCCACAAGCCCCTGGGGAGTCCGCGGCCCGTGCGCGACTCGCAAACTTAACTTGTTGCCGATGCGCTTCCGCGTGCCTGCCGACATGCACACACTTTCGGCCATTGACGGGAATTGGTCCGCGAACTGGGCCTTTGCGGCAGGCAGGGATTGACGATGCAGATCGTGATCGCTGCGCAGCACTCGGTTCGGACGCGGAGGAATGAGCCGTCGAAGGGCTCGGCGTCATCGTGGCTCCGAGCCGGGAATCTTCGACTACCGGACGACCGCGCGATCCGAATCAGTTCGCGGTCTTTGTGATCAACGAGCGGTACGTGGACTAGGACACCTCGGCGGCCGCACCAAGCCACGGCCCGCTTCCCGATCTGGCTCACGTGTGAGGTGCCGCCGCGGCGCAAGCCGCGGACCAGGGCCCGAACCCGCTGCTCCTCTCGTATCTTCTCCGCCCGCGCAGTGACGGTGGGCGGTTCCAGACACCACCAGCGTCCGCTCAAGGCAGTACGGACGCTTGGCCATGGAGGCATAAGCAATGACGCTTATCAGAAAAGGGTGGCTGGCCTCGTGCACGGCTGTGCTCGCCGCGTCGGCGGTGCTGGCAGGATGCGGCAGCTCCGGCTCCAATTCCGGTTCCGGCTCCACCACATCGGGCAAGGACAGTTCCGCATCGGGGCTTGCCACGGCCGAGAAGAACGTGGCGGCCCTGCAGGCCGCCGCCAAGACCTACCCCGTCCCCACCGCGAGTGTGCCGGGCGTGGACAAGTTCAAGGGCCGCAAGGTCTTTTACATCCCGATCGTCCAGCAGGTGCCCGCCTTCGTCGCCACGGCCGGGTCGACGAAGCAGGCGCTCTCCGAGGCCGGCCTCTCGCAGCAGGTGTGCGACGGCAAGGCCCAGCCGACCGCGATCGCCTCCTGCGTCCAGCAGGCGATCACCGCGGACGCGGTCGGGATCATCCTGGACGCGATCCCTTACGGCATGGCGCAGAACGCCCTCGACGCAGCCAAGGCCAAGGGCATCCCGATCGTCATCGCGGACCAGAACCCCCCGACCGGGGTCAAGAACAGCAACCAGGTGAGCTATGTGCCGGGTGCGAG
Organism: Streptomyces sp. NBC_01261; assembly: GCF_036226385.1. Lineage (NCBI taxonomy): Bacteria > Bacillati > Actinomycetota > Actinomycetes > Kitasatosporales > Streptomycetaceae > Streptomyces > Streptomyces sp. NBC_01261. Next base: position 10,007,488 of record NZ_CP108463.1, on the reverse strand, counting down.
TTCTCAGCCCACCGCGATGGCCTGGTGGATCATCGCCGACTCGAAGGGCAAGGCCAATCTGATCATCGCGCAGAACGCCGACAGCCCCACAGCGATCAAGATGGTGGCCGACTCGCTGCCGATCTACAAGAAGTACTGCCCCGGCTGCAAGGTCACGGTCAAGCAGATCACCGCCTCGACGCCGGCCCTGCTGGCCTCGAAGGCGAGTTCCAACGTCCTGAGCAACCCGAATGCCGACTACTACTACACCGAGTTCGAGGACAGCCTCCAGCCCACCCTCCAGGGCGTCCAGCAGTCGGGGCGTTCTTCGCGCATCTCCGTGTCCACAGCGGCCGGTACGGTGAACGGACTGGGCCTGATCAAGAGCGGTTCGGTCAAGGCCGTCGTAGCCGCGGACCAGCTCTACATGGGCTACGGCGTGACCGACGAACTCCTGCGCATGATGACCAAGTCCGGGCCCATCGACGAGGCCCAGCCCATACGGCTGTTCACCAAGCAGAACATCGACAGCATCAAGGTGACGGCCGCGGCCCAGGCCTCGGGTGAGTGGTTCGGCGACGGTTCCTTCCAGGCGGACTTCGCCAAGCTCTGGGGCATCGGGTGACAAATGAGGCGCACACCGTGAGCACCGGCTCGCGGACCGACCCGCCGGACACGGCACCGCGCCCTCGTCTGGAAGTGGCCGAGCTGTCCAAGGCGTTCGGCTCGACCCGGGCGCTTCGCGAGGTCCATCTGCGGATCGCCCCCGGAGAACTGCATGGACTGGTCGGCCAGAACGGGTGTGGGAAGTCCACCCTCGTCAAGATCCTCACGGGCGTGTACGCGCCCGATCCGGGAGCATCCATCGCGGTGGACGGACGGCAGTTGGCGCTGCCGGTCCGCCCGATGCAGCAGCGCGAGGCGGGAGTCTCGGTCGTCCACCAGAACAGCGGACTGGTGGACGACCTGACGGTGTGGGAGAACGTGCGGCTGGGGCACTACCGGGCAGGTCGGCTCTCACGGCGGATCAACCGCCGTGAGGAGCAGCGGGCGACCGAGCGGGTCCTGGCCCGGCTGGACCGCCCCCTGGAGGTCGGCCGTCAGGTCGGGCAGCTCTCGGCGGAGGACCGGGCCGTGGTCGCCATCGCCCGGGCGGTGCAGGACCACCGCCCGGGGGGTGGGCTCATCGTCTTCGACGAGTCGACCCGGGCGCTGGGCAGGTCGGCTCGGGCCCGTTTCTTCGAGCTGGTCCGGTCGCTCGTGGACGAGGGCACCTCGGTCCTGCTGATCTCACACCAGTTGGAAGAGGTCGTCGAAGCGGCCGACCGGGTCACCGTGCTGCGCGACGGCGCTGTGGTCGAGGCAGGCCTGCCCACGAGCGAGGTGGACGAGGTCTCGCTCACCCGCATGATGCTCGGACGTCACCTCGTCACCCACGGACGGGTCGGGAGCCAGGTCAAGGACGAGGTCGTCGCCTCGGCGCGGGGTCTCGCGGTCGGGCCGGTGACCGGGCTCGACCTCGACGTCCGGCGCGGCGAGATCCTCGGACTGACCGGGCTGATCGGCTCGGGCTTCGTCGAGGCGGCCGAGGCGCTGGCGGGCGCACGCCCGGCCGACGCCGGCACGCTGTCGGTCCACGGGCGCGACCTCGCGCTGGACCGGAAACGTGGCTGCACCGAAGAGTTCGTGGACGCGGGGGTGGCGTTCGTACCCGAGCGCCGCCTGGAGGCAGGGGTGGCCGGCGAACTCTCGGTGGCCGACAACCTGACACTCCCGCGCGTGCGCGGCCGCGGCGGCCGGCTGCGGACCGGCTCCGCATGGCAGGCCGAGGAGACCGCCGCGATGATCGCGAAACTCGACATCCGGCCGCCCCACCCACAAGCGCCGGTCCACACACTGAGCGGCGGCAACCAGCAGAAGGTCCTGCTGGGCAAGTGGCTGGCCGGCGCACCGAACCTGCTGGTGCTGCACGAACCGACGCAGGCCGTCGACGTCGGCGCCCGCCACGACATCATCGACGCGATCCGGGAGGCCGCACGGGACGGCTGCGGAATCGTCCTCGCCTCGATCGACCCCGTCGACCTCGCCGTGCTGTGCGACCGGGTGCTGGTGTTCCGCGACGGCCGGGTCGCCAAGGATCTGAGCGGCGAACTGGAACAGGACGCGATCGTCCAGGCGGTCTTCGACGACGACACAAAACCTCAAGAAAAGGGGCAGGGCGACTGATGGACGTCACCAGCCAGCAGGACACCGACACACCCCCTGTCGCACCGAAGGCGGCACCGACCGGGAAACGGACATCGGCCTCCGCCCTTGCCGGGCATTTCGCCTCGCGTTACTCGGTGATCGGCATCTGGGTGGCCATGATCGCGGTGTATGCCGCCGCGGAGCCGGGAGTGTTCCTGACCAAGGGGACCTTCCAAACCATCTTCGGCTCCCAACAAGCCCTGGTGTTCCTCACCATGGCCCTGCTGTGCACCGTCTGTGTCGGGGAGTTCGTGGACCTGTCGGTCCCCGCGGTCTTCGGGTTCTCCGCCACGATCCTGCCCGTTCTGGTCGTCGAGCACGGATGGGGAGTGTGGCCGGCGGCGTTCGTCGCCGTCCTGGGCGCGATCGTGGTCGGCGTGGTCAACGGCCTGCTCGTCGTCGTGGTCGGGGTGAACACCATCGTGGTGACCCTGGGGATGGGCACCTTCCTGGGCGGCATCGCCCTGTGGCTGTCGCACCTCAACACGGTCAGCGGTCTGCCGACCGGGTTCGGCAAGATCGCGTTGTATTCCGTGGGCGGGCTGCCGATCTCGTTCTACTACGGCGTGGTGCTGGTAGCTGGCTTCGCCTATCTGCTGGCGTTCACACCACTGGGCCGCCACATCCGCTTCGTCGGAGCCAACAGGGAAGTCAGCCGGCTCTCCGGCATCCGCGTCAACCGGATCCGCTTCGGCTCCTTCGTCGCCTCCGGCGCCCTGTGCGGTGTCGGCGCGGTCATCTCCGTCGCGGCCCTGGGCGGCTACAACCCCACCACCTCCGACACCCTGCTGCTGCCGGTCTTCGCCTCAGTCTTCCTCGGCACCGCGATCGTCCTGCCCGGACGCTTCAACCCGGTCGGCACCTTCATCGGTATCTACTTCCTGGCGACCGGCATCCTCGGGCTCCAACTCCTGGGCCTGGAAGCCTGGGTCTCCTCGGTCTTCTACGGAGGTGTCCTGGTGGCAGCGGTCACCATCTCGACCTTGCTGCGCCGCCGCGGTCCATGACCGGCTCGCCGAAACCAGCAGGCAGCCACCTAACATGGCCGGTGTGAGGATGACAGCGACCGACCGGCGACAACTCATCACGCGGGCTGCGGGTGAGCTGTTCATCGCTCGCGGCTACGCCGGTGTCTCCATGGAGGACGTCCTGACGGCGGTGGGCGGCTCCAAGGCGACCCTCTACCGCTATTTCGCCGACAAGAGCGCCCTGTTCCGCGCATCCGTGGAGGCGCTGTGCGACGAGTGGTCCCAGCCGCTGCACACGTTCACGCCGGGCAGCGAGAACCTCACGGAGACCCTGGTCGCGCTCGGTGAACACCTCGCCGGTGTCGTCCTCACACCCGAGGCCATCGCCCTGCACCGCCTGGTCACCTCGGAGGCCGTACGCATTCCCGGGCTCGGCGAGGTCTTCGCCGAGCACGGGCCGAACGCGGGCCACGCGGTGCTCGGGCACTGTCTGCAGCAGGCCTGCGACGACGGGCTGATCAAGGTCGAGGACCCGGTGCGAGCCGCGGAACAGCTCTACCAGGCCATGCTCGGCCACGCCCAGATGCGACTGCTGACGGATGCGCCGGTCAAGCTGACCGACGCCGATGTCCATGCGTCCATCAACGAGGCGGTACGGGTCTTCCTGCACGGCGTCTCCGTCGACCCGGTCTGACCTTTCCCGGTGGAGCCCGCCGTACCCGGCACATGTCTTGCCCTCGAAGCGTACTGGACCGTACAGTACGGTCGCCCGAGTGTCAGGCATGAAGGGACGGCCGATGCCGACGACGACGATCCGAGCCGAACATGTGGGAAGCCTGCTGCGCCCCGAGGAACTGCTGGCGGCGCGCGCCGAACGCAAGCGCGGCGCACTCTCCGACAAGGAGCTGTCGGAGCTGGAGGACCAGGCGGCGACCGCCGCGGTGAAACTGCAACAGGACGCCGGGATACAGGTCTTCACCGACGGCGAGGTGCGCCGGGACGACTTCATGGCCTCGGTGGTGGAGACGGTCGGCGGGCTGGCGCCCGCCGAGGAGTCGTCGGCCCGGCCTCGCTGGATCCGTGACAGTGACGGCGCCGAACTCGACGGCGACGTCGCGCCGGTGGCCATCGCGGCGCCTCTGTACCGACGGACGCCGCTGTCCCTCGCGGAGGCGCGCTGGCTGTCCGGGAACGCACCGGGGCCGTACAAGATCACCATGGCCAGTCCGACGATGGTGGCGGGTTTCTGGCGGCCGGGCATCTCGGACGGCGTCTATCCGACCCGGCGGGACGCGGTGGCCGCGCTGGCGGACATCTACCGGCAGGACATCGCCGAACTGATCGACACCGGGGTCTCCTGGCTGCAGCTCGACTCGCTGGCCTACTGGGCCAACATCGATCCCGAGGCCGCGCGGATGCGCCGGGTGACGGACCTGGAGGGGCATCTCTCCCACATCATCGACACGGACAACGGCCTGATCCGTTCCGCCCGTTCGAGGCGCCCCGGCATGACCGTGGCCATGCACTTCTGCCGGGGCAACATGCGCAGCGCCTGGTCCGCCGAGGGCGGCTACGAGCCCATCGCCGAGCGGGTGTTCGGCGAGGTCGAGGTCGACCGCTTCCTCCTGGAGTACGACACGGAGCGTTCCGGTGGGTTCGAGCCGCTGCGCTTCGTGCCGCCCGCCAAGACCGTCGTCCTCGGGCTGGTGTCGTCCAAGGTGGCGGAGCTGGAGTCGGTGGACACACTGCGGCGGCGCATCGACGAGGCCTCGCAGTATCTGCCTCTGGAGCAGCTCGCCCTCAGTCCGCAGTGCGGGTTCGCCTCGACAAGTCAGGGCAATCTGCTGACCGTCGACGACCAGCGCCGCAAGCTGGAACTCGTCGCCGAGACGGCACGGCTGGTCTGGGGCTGACGGCGGAACACCGCCCCGGGGCCCGATGTGGCGGGCCGGCCCTCGGGGGCCGGGGCGGGCGGGGCCCAAGGCACCGTAGCGGCCAGGGGCTGGGAGCCGTGGCGGCCGGGGGCAGGTGCCGGGGCAGGCGAGGGCTCGGGCTCGGCAGCAGGTAGGGCTCAAGCGCCACAGCGGCCGGGGGCTCGAGCGCCGGGGTGAGCGGGGCCTCAGGCACCGCGGCCGGCGGGTACTCAGACGCCGGGGCGGGCGACGAGCCGTTGGTGTGGCTTCGCGTCGTAGGGCGAACCGTTGGACGCGATGGTCAGCAGCCGCTCCGCCTTCAACTCGGTTTCCTGCCACTCCCGTTCGGGGTCCGAGCCCCAGGTGATGCCCGCTCCGGCGCCGAAGTTGAGACGCTGCCGGGCCCGGTCGATCCAGAACGTGCGGATGCCTACGGCCAGTTCGCCGGTGCCGCGATCGGCGTCGACCCAGCCGATGCCGCCGCAGTACGGCCCGCGCGGCGCGGTCTCCAGGGCGGAAATGATGCCGAGGGCGCTCTCCTTCGGGGCGCCCGTGACGGATCCTGGCGGGAAGGTGGCCGCCAGCAGCTCGGGCCATCCTGCTCCGTCCCGCAGTTCTCCGCGCACCGTGGAGACCAGGTGGACGAGGCCGGGATGGCGTTCCACCGCGCACAGGTCCGGCACGGTGACGCTGCCGGTGGCGCACACGCGCCCGAGGTCGTTGCGGACCAGGTCGACGATCATCACGTTCTCGGCGTGGTCCTTCTCCAGCAGATCCGCCTCGGTGCGCCCGGTGCCCTTGATGGGGCCCGACTCGATCAGGCGTCCCTCCCGGCGCAGGAAGAGCTCGGGGGAAGCCGTGGCCACCTCGACTCCGAGGCTCGGCAGTCTGATCAGACCCGCGTACGGCGCGCGGTGGCGCGCCGCCAACCGGTCGGCCAGCGCCTCGATGTCGGCATCCGCCGCCAGGGGCGCCGACAGTACGCGGCAGAGGTTGGCCTGGTACACCTCCCCGCGCGCGATGTGCTCACGGATACGCCGCACGCCCTCCATGTAGGTGTCGCGATCCAGCGACGTGGCCCACATCCCGGGCGCGGGCCCGTCCCATCGGGCACCTCGGACGGGGTGCTGCGCGGCGGGTCGTACGTCCCGGAAGCGGGCGCAGGTCAGACGCCCTTCGAAGTCGGCCACGACGGCCCAGAAACCCTCGGAGTCGAGCGCGGCGGGGTCATGGGTGACGTCGATCAGGCCGGTCGCCACCCGGTCGCCGAGCCGGGCCAGCGGCGGGAGTTGCATCATGTCCGGCACCTTTCCTGAGCGCGGACGAACAGCGCGGGTACGCGGCATCACCCTGGGCGCCGACCGCCCGACTCGCTTATGCGGGTACGGTCTTGGGCACGGCGTTCCACTCGGCCGCCCGGAGCGTGTTGACCATCAGCATGGCGATGGTCATCGGACCGACCCCGCCCGGTACGGGCGTGATACGGCTGGCGATGCCGTCGAGTTCGGCGACGCGGACGTCACCGGTCAGGCCCTCGGGCGTGCGGTGGATGCCGACGTCGATCACGGTCGCGCCGGGCTTGACGTGCTCGGGTCCGACGAGACCCCGTACTCCGGTGGCGACGACGACGATGTCGGCGGGGCGGGTGACGGCGGCGAGGTCGGCGGTGAACTCGTGGGCGACCGTGACGGTGGCGCCACGCCGCAGCAGCAACTGGGCCAGGGGGCGGCCGACGAGTTCGCCCCAGCCGACGACGGCGACGCACGCGCCCCTGAGCTCGATGCCTTCGGCGTCGAGGAGTTCGATGACACCGCTCGGGGTGCAGGGGCGCAACCCCCGTTCCCCGCGCGCCAGTCGGCCGGCGCTGGCCGTGGTCAGACCGTCGACGTCCTTGGCCGCGGGGATCCGGTCGATCAGGGTCGCGGCGTCGAGATGGGCGGGCAGGGGCAGTTGGAGGAGGATGCCGGAGACCTCCGGGTCGGCCGCCAACTCGTCGATGACCGCGGCGACTTCGTCCCCGGAAGCGTGCCGGGAGAGGTGCCGGTGGAAGTCGCGCATGCCGGCCTCGCGGATGGCGCGGCGTTTGGCGGCGACGTAGACGGCGCTGGCCGGGTCGTCGCCGACCAGGACGGTCGCCAGCCCGGGCACCCGTCCCGAGGCCGCGGCCACGGCGACCCGTTCGGCGACCCGGGCCCGGATGTCACGGGCGATCCGGGCCCCGTCGATGGTGGTTGTCATGATGGCGAACCGCTTTCTGCTGGTGAACGCTTCACCCGGTGAAGAGGACCGTGTACCGAGGTCTCGGACGACCGACCGCCGCTGTACGGCACCGGGGCCGGGGCGGCGGTGAGGACCGGGAGCCGAATCGCGCGCGACGCGGGGACTCGCCGCGTCCGCCGCCCCGGGTGACCCGGCGCTCGACAGGACCGTCGGCCACGAGGCCGACCTGGGTCCCGGTCGGGGCACGTGGGACGAGAGGGGGTTCAGGCGAAGACGATGGTGTGCTTGCCGTTGCGGATGACCCGGTCCTCGGCGTGCCACAGCACCGCGCGGGAGAGGACCGCGCGTTCCACGTCGGCGCCGCGCCGGGTGAGGTCGCCGGCGGTGTGGGCGTGGCTGACGCGCACCACGTCCTGCTCGATGATCGGGCCCTCGTCGAGGTCCTCGGTGACGTAGTGGGCGGTGGCACCGACCAGCTTCACGCCGCGTTCCTTGGCCTTGGCGTAGGGGCCGGCGCCGATGAAGGCGGGCAGGAAGGAGTGGTGGATGTTGATGATGGGCACGCCGACGCGCTCGATGAAGTCGCCGGAGAGGATCTGCATGTAGCGGGCGAGGACGACGAAGTCGACGTTGTCCTTGAGCAGCCGCAGGTGCTCCGCTTCGGCGGCCGACTTGTCCGCTCCCATGGACGGGACGTGGAAGAAGGGGATGCCGAACGACCGCACCTCCTCCGCCGTGTCCGGGTGATTGGAGATCACCATGGCGATGCTGACCGGGAGTTGACCCTGGCGATGGCGCCAGAGCAGGTCGAGCAGGCAGTGGTCGGACTTGGAGGCGAAGATCGCCACCCGCTTCGGCACCGACATGTCGCGCAGCGTGTAGCTGAGGCCGTACGGCTTCACCAACTCCTTGTCGAAGTCGGCGCGCAGGCCCGGCAGTTCGGCCCGCAGACCGTCCAGTCCGAACACCGTGCGCTGGAAGAAGGCGCCGCCCTGCGGGTTGTCCGAGTACTGGTCGAGGGAGACGATGTTGGCGCCGTGCCGGCCGAGCACCGAGGTCACGGCCGCGACGATGCCGGTGGCGTCGGCGCCCTGGACGATCAGCGACGCCTGGTGCCCCGCTCCCCCGGTCTTCCGGGCGGTGGCGGTGGGGGCGGCCTGCGTGACGGTCATACGAGGTTGTCCTTCCTGAACTGGGCGATCCACTCGGACGTGGCCCGCAGGCCGCCGAAGGTGTAGAAATGGATCTTTATGTCTCCGTGGCGGGCCGGGTCGTGGCCGTCGGCGAGCGCGCGCAGGAACTTGTCCGGACCTGCGGTGCCCATCAGGTTGGTGATGGACAGGCCGTACTTCTTGGCGATGGAGGCGCTGGTGCCGACGCCGAACCGGGTGGCGTAGGACATCAGGCGCCGTACGCCGGCCGGGCCGGGGACGCCGATCCGGACGGGGAGGGTGATGCCCTCCGCGCGGACCTTCTCCAGCCAGGCCAGGACGGGATCCACGTCGAAGCCGAACTGGGTGATGACGCTGCCGTCGAGTTCCTGCTCGGCGATGGACGCGCTCTTCTCGCGCAGCGCGGACCACAGCGCGTCCCCGGCGATGTCCGGGTGGCCCTCCGGGTAGCCGCTGATACTGACGTGCCGGACGCCGTACTCCCGCAGCAGTCCCGTCTCGATCAGCGCGAGCGAGTCCTCGTAGGGGCCCTCGGGGCGGGTGGGGTCGCCGCCGACGGTGAAGACGTTGGCGCAGGTGCCGTCGGCCCGGAGTCCGGCGAGGAACTCCTCGAACTCGGCCTGCGAACCGAGCCGGCGGGCGGAGATGTGCGGTACCGGCACGAAGCCGAGGCGTTTCACCGCCCGGGACGCCTCCAGGCGCATGGCGAGGTTCTCGTTGCCGAGAAAGGTGACGTTGATGCGGGTGCCCTGCGGGATGGAGTCCCGGGCCTCCTCGAGCTTCGGGACGTCCTTGCCTGTCATCTCCAGGGAAAAGTCCTCCAGCAGCGATGTGCTCACCGCCGCCGAGGCTGTACTGAGGGGGTTCATCGTGCTCCTTGTCGATAGGGAAGGGGGGCCGCGGGGCGCGTGGCCCGACCGGTGGCGGGGTGAGGCTCTCGGCCTGGAGAGGGGAAACGGGCAGGGCGGGAGCGGGGGGCGGCCGGACGCGTGACGCCGCTTCCAGCCGCCCGCCGCGCGCCGTGCACGGCGCGCCCCCAGGGGCGCGGGGAACTGCGCGACCAGCCACGACGGACCCGCAGACGACGCACCAGCCCCCGCGATGCGCTACGCGTTACGCCGGTACTCCGTGCGCGCGTGCCGGTCGAACGGGCTGACCTGAACGGTGGCGCGGATGCGCGGGAACCCGAGGTCGGCCTCGGGGTCGGTACCCAGGCCCGGGTGCTCGCCCCAGACCACAGTGACCTCGGTGCCGGGCTCGGCGTGCGCGGAGTCGATCAACGTCTGTGCCAGGACGGTGCCGACCGGGTCGATCGACGCGGTCTGCATGGTCGCGCCGACCAGTCCGGCCGAGGTCTCCACCCGGTGGCGGGCGTAGGTGAGGACGAAGCCGGGATCCGCTCCCCCGCCGACCACCCGGCGCACGTCGTCGGCGTCGAACACCAGCGTGACCTTGGTGCGGCGGGGCTCGTCCTTCGCCTTGAGCAGGGCGTCGCGGCCGTGGAAGTCGTGCCCGAAGTGGATCAGCTTGCCGTAGCCCAGCTCGTACGGGGAGACGTAGTAGTCGGCGATGTCCTCCGAGAAATAGCTGCCGTTGAGGGGACGCTTTCCCTCGATGCCGAACAGGGGCAACCAGGCGCGGTATTCCGCGAGTTCGGGGTCCGCGTAGATACCCGGGACCGGCGAGGGGATCCAGCCGCTCTCCACGCTCGGCGTGGTGTACGCCAGCGCGCCGACCTGCACCAGGCCCAGCGGCTCACCGGCCTTGAGGAACGCCTCGTGCACGTACCCCGCGTGCTCCCACGGGCCGATGAACTCGTAGCCCGCCTGCCCGGCCATGCCGTGGCGCAGCGCCTCGAAGGAGCGGCCGTCCAGGGTGACCGGCGTCGAGTGGAAGAACTTGGTCTCCGGCAGCGGCCCGCCGAAGACCTTCTCGATCAGCTCCAGTGCCAGCGGACCCTGGATCTGGTAGCGGAACAGCTTGGGGTCACCGCCGCCGGGACGGAAGGCGGAGGACGTGTCGGTCTCGAAGGCGACGTCGTAGCCGCCCTTCTCCGCGTGGTACTGCACCCAGTGCTGGGCGGCGGGGACACCGCTGAGGAGGTACTTGTTCTCGGCGCGCCGGGCGAGGATGCCATCGGTGACGATCTTGCCGTCCCGGGTGACCGGTACGTACTGCTTGGCCTGGCCGATCGCGAACTTCTCGAAGTTGTTGGCGCCGTACTCGGCCAGCACGCGGGTGGCGTCGGGGCCCTCGATCCACAGGTCGTACATGTGGTGCGAGAGGTTGAGCAGTGCGACGCCCTCGTGCCAGGCCGCCTGCTCCTGACGCCAGCCGGCGTACTCCCGCTCGACCACCTCCGGGGTCCACGGCTCGGCGTTCGGCTGCCACAGCAGACCGATGGGCGAACCGGCCTTGTCGATGCCGTCCTGAAGACTGGGGATTGCCATTGCGGCTCCTCTCAAAGCCATCTCCCTGAAGTACTAAATCGATCTAGTGACGCGGCTCGTCACAATCGACATATTCAGGGAGGAAAAGGGGATCGCTAGAACGATCTAGCGCAAGCTAGCAGACGGGTTTGGAGCTTGGCGAGACTCGTGCAGGACCTTTCTGCACTGGCTCCGCACGACGATCTCCGACTCCGAGGGCAGGCGGTCGCCCGCCCAGGCGGCGGCCACACACACCGCGTGCAGGCTGGAGCGGACGTCGTGCACGCGCACGCAGAACGCGCCGGCCGCGGCGGCCAGCGCGGACACCGCCGCGGTGGCCGCGTCACGGTCGCCGGGCGCGGAGTCGATCCCCGCCCGGTCGCTCAACGCGGCACCGATGAAACGCTTCCTGGACGCCCCCACCAACACCGGGAACCCGGCGGCACGCAGGGTTGGCAGATGCGTGAGGAGTTCCCAGTCGTGGGCCGCGCGCTTGGCGAACCCGAGTCCGGGATCAATGATGATGCGCCCCGGATCGATTCCGGCCGCGGTGAGTGCCTCGACGCGGCGCAGCAGTTCGGAGGTGACGTCGCCGACGACGTCGCCGTAGACCGCGTGGCGGTCCATCTCACGGCTGGGCGCACGCCAGTGCATCGCGACATACGGCACCTCGGCCGCCGCGACGACGGCGGCCATGGCGGGATCCGCCAGTCCGCCGCTGACGTCGTTGACCATGCACGCGCCGGCCTCGATCGCGGCGCGGGCGACCGCCGCGTGCATGGTGTCCACACTGACGGCCACCTCCGCGCGCACCAGTTCCCGCACCACGGGCACCACGCGGGCCAACTCCGCCTCCACCGGGACGGGTTCGGCTCCCGGCCGAGTGGACTCGCCGCCCACGTCGACCAGGTCCGCGCCCTCCTCGGCGAGCCGCAGGCCCCGTTCCACGGCCTGTCCGGTCTCGGCGTACCGACCTCCGTCGGAGAACGAGTCCGGAGTCACGTTCAGGATGCCCATCACCAGACATCGGTCGGGCTGCGGGAGCCCCGCCGGGCCTCTCGGGGGTGGTTGCGCAAACGCGCATCTCATGTCGATCATCGGTCGAACGACCTCCTCCGCCTGCGGGCCGTATGCCCTGCGAGCTGGAAAAGCTAAATCGATATAGCGAACACGTTACAACGGATCGCTAAATCGTTCTAGTCCTTGGCGGTTCAATTTCGTCGTCTGTCATCCGACGCCGCCCCTCGACGTGGGCGCAGCGGTCGTGACCGACCAGAGCGCTGCGGCGCCAGACACCGGACGTGTCCCGCAACCGGATCTCGTCGCGATGGGCGACCACGTCGCCGACCGGCTCGGCGCGCAGCCGGGCGACCACATATCCGGCCGCCAGACCGGTGATGTCACAGACCACCCCCATGGGCAGCAGCGAGCGCGTCTCGGCGATGGCGTCGTCCTCCCCCGCGCGCATCACCACGCGGATATGCGGCGCGACACCGTGGGCGGCGATGGCCACGGCCACGTTGTCCAGGTCGTCGGAGCCGACGGCGGCCAGCGCCCTGGCGTGACCGATGCGCAGCCGTTCCAGTACATGGCGGTCGCCGCCGTGACCGTCCATGACGGGAATGCCGAGGGTGCGTGCCAGCCGCGCGGTGGCGGCCTGCGGGTCGCGTTCGACGCCGACGACGGGGATGCCCAGCGCGCGCAGCTCGACGCAGAGCCGCATGCCGACCTGGCCCATTCCCACCACGATGACGTGCCCCGCGCGGGGCAGGGTGCGCGGACCGATCAGCCCGATCAGGCGCGGACCGAGCATCCGCTCGACCACTCCGGCGGTGAAGAAGGCGGTGAAGGCGACAGTGCTCAGCATCGCGAGGGCAGCGAAGATCTGGTAGGCGTGAGCATCCGGTGGCGCGGCGGCCGGACCGACGCCGGCCACTACCCGGGCGGCCTCGAACAGCGCCTCGGACGGGCGATGCCCGAACGCCGTGAGCCACACCCAGTCGGCGGCGAGTACGACGAGCATCGCGAGCATGCCCAGGACGAGCAACCGGGTGCCCGGGTCGTGGGAGCGCAGCTGGAACCCGACCCACCTTCTGCGGTACCGGCGACGCCACTGCCCCGGCAGGGCCGATTCCTCTGCTTCCAGGACGCCGTCCCGCTCTCGGACGACCTGGACACACCCTCCGCGCCGGCGAGCGGCGACGAAGGAAGGATCCAGGCACGGGCCGGCCAGTGACGGCGCCGCGAGGTCCGCCGGCGAGGTCACATCGCACTGCGGCAGGAGGCGCGCGAGCTCGTCGGCGATCGTGCGATCGAAGATCGTGACGATCAGAGGAACGTCGGGCGCGACGTGTGCGACGGCCAGCGCGTAGCGCAGGGCCGCGACGTCGTCGTGGAGCAGTACGGCCACGCCCGCCGGCCGCGGGGCCAGCGCCGCGCGCAGTTCGGGGTCACGTGGACGCGGAAGGTGCCGCACCGCGTCGGACGAGGCGTGCAGGGCACCGCACACCCGGCCGGCCAGGTGCGTGTCACCGATGACGACGTACGAAGGCACGGGGCCGTGATGGGTGTGACGCGTTGGGTTCGAGGTCATGGGGTCGACGTCCTGCCTTGAGGGATGACGGTGAGCCGGTCGGCAGCCGACCGGCTGGAGCCCGTCCGGGGAGCCGAGCCGGTCATCAAGTGACCTTCGGCCGGCGGTGATCGTCGAGGATCATCGATGAGGGAGCCACGGCCGGCCCACCGGTGGCGCCGCGGCGTACCCTCCCCCTCGCCCGTCTCTTCAAGACGGCTCGGCGCGACGACGCGACGACGCGAGGGCACAGAGGGACGCGGAGCTCCCGATACGGGCCCGCTTCAGGCTCCTGATCCCCGCCGCGCCGTACCGTACGGTTCAGTGCCGTACGAAGCAAGGCAATTCGATCCGACAGAACCGGCGCACTCGGCATCCCGCAGCCGCCCGTGCTTCGGCTCCCGTCGGCCTCCCTACAATGAGTGAACGCCGTGTCGCTGGGACTCAGGTGCACACGACAACGTCAGCAGGGGTGATGGGGACTTCCAGAAGAGTCACGCTGAACGACGTGGCGGCGGCGAGCGGTGTTTCTCGCGCCACCGTCAGTTTCGTTCTCAACGACGACCCTCACCAGACGATCTCGGCAGCCACCCGCGACCGGGTGAAGGAGGCGGCCCGAACGCTCGGCTACGTTCCGCACGGCGTGGCGCGAGCACTGCGAGAAGGAACCTCGCGGGTCGTCGTCCTGAACATCGACGCGGGCATGGAAGGCGCGTACTCCCGCAGCTACATCCACGGACTCGACGCGGAGTTGGCCGCCCACGACCATGTCCTTCTGGTCCGACACGGCCACCACACCGCGCAGTCCATCCAGCAGGTTCTCGACGTCATCGTCCCCCGCGCGGTGATCCGCTTCGGCGAGACGTACCTCACCGGTCACGCACTCGACGACATGGGAGGCGGCTGGCGCAACGGTCTCGCCGCCCACACCGCCCTCCAACTCCGCCACCTCGTCGACCGCGGCCACACCCGCATCGCCGTGGCCCTGCCCGACACCGAGTCACCGCTCGCCGCGACCCGCCTGCGCTTCGTCGAGCACGCCGCGCAGAACCTTGACATCCCCACTCCCGTCTCCTTCATCGCCCCCCATGACCGGCCCGCCAGCGCCGACGCCGTCAACGCGTTCCTCTCCCGAGCCCCCGAGGTGACCGCGATCGCCGGCTTCAACGACGACGTGGCCCTGCGCGTCCTCACCGCCCTGCGCGACCTGGGCCGGCGCGTGCCGGGCGACACGGCCGTGATCGGCTTCGACGACAACGGCTACGGCGAACACGTCATCCCCTCCCTGACCACGATCAACGTCGACGGCGAGGCCCACGGCCGGCTCAGCGCCCGGCTCGCCCTGGGGCTCGACACCAGTGGTCTGGAGCCCCCGCCCGCGCGGGTCGTCGTTCGCGAGTCGGCCTGACGGGGCGGGCCACGGTTTCGGCGCAGCCGTCCCGTCGTGGTGAATGCGGTCTCCGTCGCAGGGCGGGGGTCCGCATCATGACCGTGCGCCGTACGGTTCACCGGCCGGAGTACCTGGGCCGCTCTTGCCGGCGTGGGCGAGCACTGCCCAAGGCCCGTGGCCGGGCTCGGCTTCGCGCGCACGCGTTCACGCGTTCACGCGTTCACGCGTTCACGCGTTCACGACCGAGAACGTCGGCTGTGATCACTGCCGGCACCGTTTTCCACTGACGCCGAAGGCCTCCTGAACACCTCGGCGAAGACCAGCGCCCGCCGGGTGTGCGTGGGGTCCAGAACAACCGTCGGGACTCCCACACGGCTTCCGTCCGTCCGTCGACCATCCGCTCCAGAAAATCCGCGCACGGCCCTTGAGTGCGCCAGATGTGTACCGTACCGTACAGTTCACCTCGCCGACGGAGGCCGGGACCTTCCCCCCTCCGACATGCCCGTCCGGGCCGCACCCACCAGCCGCGACACCCCCGAGCCGGGTCACTCACGACGCCAGGCGCCGCAAACGGCTTCGCCCCGCCGCCACAACGGCCGGCCCCACGCCCTTGCCGCCGCCTCACCTACGCATCGCGACGACATGGAGAAACCGATGGCACACCTCGAAGACCAACTCCAGGCGGCCGGAGGCCCGTTGGGCCTGCTGCGCAGCGGCCGTTCCGGCGCCTACCCGTTCCCGATCAAGGCCGAGTTCACCAACTGGCGTGACGAGCAGGAGAGTTGGCGCAACTCGGCGGCGCTGATGGACCTGTCCCACCACATGACCGACCTCACCGTCCAAGGACCCGACTGCTACCGGCTGTTGGCCGATGTCGGCGCGAACACCTTCCAGGGCTTCGGCCCGATGAAGGCCAAGCAGTTCGTCGCGGTCAACCACGACGGCTACATGATCGGCGACTGCATCCTCTTCTGCCTCGCCGACAACCACGTCCGCCTCGTCGGCCGCCCACCGGCGCTCAACTGGGTCCAGTTCCACGCCGAGACCGGCGGCTACGACGTCACCCTGCGCCGCGACGAGCGCACCGCGCAGAACCCGAACGGCCGCGAGTTCTTCCGACTCCAGCTCCAGGGCCCGCATGCCTCGGCGATCTTCGAGGAGGTCAACGGCGGGCCCATGCCCGACATCCCGTTCTTCAGCATGGGGAAGTTCAACATCGGCAAGCACGAGGTCACCGCCCTCAACCACCGCATGTCGGGCTTCCCCGGTCTGGAGTTCTTCGGCCCCTACGAGTACATCGACGACGTCCGCGACGCCATCCTGGAAGCCGGTGAACCCTTCGGAGTCCGTCAGATCGGCGCCCGCGCCTACGCCTCCGTGGCCACCGAGTCCGGCTGGATCGCCAACACCGTCCCCGCCGTGTACTCGGGCGACAGCATGAAGACGTATCGCGAATGGCTCGGCGTCAGGACCTTCGAGGCCAACCTCTCCCTCGGTGGCAGCTTCGCCTCCGACCGCGTGGAGGACTACTACGTCACGCCCTGGGACCTCGGCTACGGACACATCCTCAAGTTCGACCACGACTTCATCGGCCGCGAGGCCCTGGAGCGCCGGAAGGCCGAGAAGCACCGCCGCAAGGCATGGCTGGCCTGGCACCGCGACGACGTCGCCCGTGTCTTCGCCTCCCAGTACGAGCAGGGCGACCGGCGCTTCAAGTACATCGAGATGCCCGCCGCCTTCTACGCCGCCTCCCAGTTCGACCGCGTCGAGAGCAACGGCCGGCTCGTCGGCCTTTCGACACTGTGCAGTTACACGTCCAACGTCCGCGGCTGGATCTCCGTCGTCATGATCGACGACGACGTGCACTACGGACAGCAGGTCGAGCTGGTCTGGGGCGAGCCCGACGGCGGCTCCGCCAACCCCACGGTCGAACGCCACGCCCAGACCACCATCCGCGCCACCGTCACCCGCAGGCCCTTCGCCGGCGACAAACGCTGACAACGGCCGGTTACGGCATCTCCCCCGCTCCCGAGCCCGTCCGCGGAAGGCTCGCAGGGCAGGGCGGGGCACCAGGCAGGCGGCTCCCGCCTGGTGCCCCGCCCGCACTTCCCCAACGCCCCTCCCCACATCTGCAGGAGCACTCGCCCGGCGCAGAGACGGGACACCCATGACGCACCTGGATCCACTCCCCGGACAACCGGTCTCCGGGTTCGACACCAAGCGAGCCGAGTACGCCGTGCGCAAGCTGCTGATCGCCGTCGGTGAAGACCCCGACCGAGAAGGCCTGCGCGACACCCCCGCGCGTGGCGAGGGCGTACCAGGAACTCCTGGCCGGGCTGCGCCAGGCGCCCGAAGACGTGCTGACCACCCTGTTCGAACTCGGCCACGACGAGATGATCCTGGTCAAGGACATAGAGATCGTCAGCCTGTGCGAGCACCATCTCCTGCCCTTCCGGGGCACGGTCCACGTCGGGTACATCCCCGCCGCGAACGGCCGGATCACCGGACTGTCCAAGCTGGCACGGCTGGTGGAGGTGTATGCGCATGTCGGCCCGCGGCATCCGCAAGCCCGGGGCCAGGACGACGACCTCCGCCGTACGAGGCCAACTGCGCAGGTCCGCGACGCGCGCCGAAGCGATGAGCCTCATCCTGGCTCGCTGACAACAGCGCCCGTGACCAGTGAGCGGGCCCGCCACGAACTCGGCCTGCCGCACCTGGATTCGCCTTGAGCTACCTGCTGGTGGACTGTGTCCTACACGGTCCATGGAAGTTGTGCTGGACACGTGGATCGCACAGTGGGGACGGTTCATCCCGGACGGGTTGTGGGAGCCGGCGAGGCCGTTGTCACCGTCGGTGTGAGCGCGGCCGCAAGGGAGCCCAGGAAGGCTTCGCCACTTGGCCGACGGCTTCCTCGACGCCTTCGGGCGCCCTGCGGCCCGCCGTTCAACGCAACTGCCGGCCGCACCCTTGACTTGGCCGATCAGCCATCCGTATCGCAATAGAGGGGCGCGGTGTCCGCGTTGTCCTTGGTCACCAGACGGGCATCGATGTGTTCGATCTTGTCCTTCTCCTCCCCGCGCAGCAGAGCGAGCGTGTGTGTCACCGCCAGCGCTCCCAAGTCCTGGACCGAGTTGGAGACCGTCGCCGCGAACTTCCCGTCCTTGAGCGCGGCGAGTCCCTGGTCGGTGCCGTTGACGGTCACGATCTTCACGCTGTGGGCGCCCGCCGCATCGAACGCTTGCCGCACACCGAAGGCCATGTCCTCGTTGGCCACAAACGCGTACTGGAGGTCGGGGTGAGCCTGGATCATCTTGGCTGCGGCAGCCTTGGCCGTCGCCCGGTCGAACATGCCCCGCTCGTCCCCCACCACCCGCACGTTGGCTGCCAGGTTCTTGGTGAATCCGTCAACCATCAAGTTGGACGATGTACTCCCGTCACCGGAGATGACACCGGCCTTGACCGGTTTTCCGGCGGCGTCGTCGTCGACCCATTGGGCGTCCAACTTGCCTATCCCGGGAAGGTCGCTGATGACGGCTCCAAAGATCTTGCTGTCGTCAGAAGGCGTCACCGCGATCAGAGCTATAGGTATCTTCGCTTTCTGCGCCGCAGCGATGTCGGCGTCCAGGGCGCTGGCGTCCACACTGAGCAGGATGATGGCGTCAACCCTGTGCGCGATCATGTCCCGCACGTTGCGCAGTTCCGCGGACTTGCTCCCGTTCGAGTCGGCGGTCCGCAGTTTTGCCAGGTTGTTCGACGTGGTCTTCGTGACCGCCGTCTGTAGGCAGGTGTGGAACGAAGTGGTGCCGCCGTTGATGAACCCTAAGACGACAGGGCCGGTGGTGTGGGCGCTGCCGGTGGGATCCAGAGTGCATCCGGTTGCCAGGAGGCCGAGGCCAACGGCGGTTGCGAGCAGTCGTCTGCTGGATACGGGCATGAGAAGGGAGCCTTTCTGCTGCGCATGACGTCGGTGTCGAGGCAGACAGCGCTGGGCTGTTGCAGGGGAACCCTGCGATGGGGGACGAGGTACGGGATCGTCGTCGCCGAGGCAGATGATGGTGATGCGGATCCGGGCGAGGGTGAACAGTCAACTTGACGGGGCGCGGGATGGGCGTGTATTGCTCAACGGGGCCAATTGGGCGGTGCGCGGCTGCGGCGGAAGCCGAGGTCGGACACTCCGCGGTTCTGGCGCCCAGGCACTCGCGCCCCACACCACGTCGGCGGCGGTACTTCGGGGTCGGCGTAGGCATCGCCAGTCAGCACCTGCACGTGCACGAAGCCAGTGCCGACCAGGCCGATCGACGCGCACTTCATCGTCGCGCTGATTACGTGACCCGAGCCGTCGGCATCGAAGGCGATGGACACCCTCGCGCCCAGTTCCGCCCCTTTGATCTTGCGTAAAGCGATGCCGTCCTGAAGCGCGGCCGTTCTCACGAAGCTCGCTTTCGTCCGACGTTCGCCCAGCCATGAAACTGGAACGTTCTAGTGACAACGCAGAGAAACCCTTCTCTGCGTGATTGACGTGATGGAGATCGGGGCAAAATTCTTAGCCGAATTCGGCTCAGGCGGAAGTTAGCAGGGTGAATCTCTGGATGGCGAGGGCACGGTAACGCAATCTTTGCTTGCGTTCTGCGCATGCTTGCGCACCCGTACCGCACCACCCGCCAGGGAAGCCGACGTTGCTCCGCCGACAACGCCTACGCCACCCCACGCAGGGCCATCCCCTGAGGAGAATCCGGGGAGTACGAGCGGCTTTGGGGAGCGTTGGGGTCCTGCCGCGCTCCCGAACAGCGCTCCGCGGCCCGGTCAGAGAATCCGTTCGCACACCGGACACATCGCCGCCGGCGACAGCCTCTTCGCCCTGTCGCTGCAGGACGCCGCTGCTCCAACCCCGCTGCCATGCTGCGCTCGATGCAAGGGACGACATCGCCCACCGCGCATGGGGCGCAGAACGTCGCCACCGTTGCCTGGAACCAATGGCAGCGCGCAGTACGAACCGATGATCAACTTTGTTCCCGGCTCATCCCTCCACAAGCGAACCGGCTCTCGGCCGCGGATGTGCGACAACCCATCGGGCCAACAGCGGGGGCGAGGTATTTCGTCATGGCATGGAGGATGGCGGTCATGGACATCCGGCAGCTGGAGTACTTCCTCGCGATCGTGGATCACGGGGGTTTCAACCGGGCGGCCTCGGCGCTGTACCTTTCCCAGCTGTCGCTTTCCCAGGCTGTTCAGGCGCTGGAGCGAGACCTGGGCAGCAGTCTGTTTCATCGGATCGGCCGCCGGGCGGTGCTCACCGAGGCGGGCACGGCGTTGATCGAACCGGCGCGGGCGGCCGTACGCAGCCTGGAGACGGCCCGCGCAAGCGTCACGGCCGTGCACGAACTGCGCGAGGGGCGACTGGACGTCGCCGCCATGCCGTCCCAGGCGGTGGAGCCGCTGACCACGATGATCAGTACGTTCACGCGCCGGTATCCCGGGGTGTCGGTGAACATCCGGGCCGCCTTCACCTCCCGCGATGTCGTCGACATGGTGCGCACCGGCGCCGCCGAGCTGGGGCTCCTTGCGACGTCGGGGCCACTCACCGACAAGGAGGTGATCTCGCATGCCGCCGGGGAGCAGCGTTTCGTGCTGGTCACCCCTCCGGACGGGCCGTTCCCGGCGGGCCGGCCGGTCGCCTACGAGGAGCTGGCCGGGCAGCGGCTGATCGTCGGGCAGCGGGGCACCGGGATGCGCGCGTACGTGGACGGGCTGCGCGAGCGTGGCATCGGCTTCAGCATCGCGGCGGAGACCGAACACCGGGTGGCCATTCTTCCGCTGGTGCTCGCGGGGGTCGGGCTCGCCGTGGTCACCGAGTCCTGGCGCACGACGGCCGAACAGGCCGGCGCACTGGTGCTGGACATCGAGCCGAAGACGACGCTGCGGATCGCGTTGGTCAGCCGCCGCGCGGAGCAGGCCCCAGCCGTCCGCACCTTTCTGACCTGTGCATTTGATGCCATCCAGCACTGATAGGGCAGGCTTATAAGGCAGATCGGCAGTGCGTCTTGGACGGTCCCATGGCCTAGTTGCTGCACTAGGCACATGACCCACCACCACATCGCACTCATCCCCGGCGACGGCATCGGAGCCGAGGTGCTGCCCCCCGCCCAACAGGTCCTGGACGCCGTCGGCGCCCGCCACGGCTTCGGCTTCTCGTACACCTCCTACGACTGGTCCTGCGAGCGGTACGTCCGCGAGGGCGCGATGATGCCTGCCGACGGGCTCGACCAGCTGCGTGGCAAGGACGCGATCCTGCTCGGCGGGGTCGGCTACCCGGGCGTGCCGGACCACGTCTCGCTGTGGGGGCTGCTGATCCCGATCCGCCGCGGCTTCCGCCAGTACGTCAACCTGCGGCCGATCCGCGTCTTCGAGGGCGTCGACAGCCCGCTGCGCGCCGCCGCGGCCGGTGAGGTGGACTTCGTCGTCGTACGTGAGAACGTCGAGGGTGAGTACAGCGAGATCGGCGGCCGGCTGAACCGGGGATTCCCGGAGGAGATGGCCGTACAGGAGGCGGTGTTCACCCGTGCCGCGGTGACGCGCGTACTCGACTACGCCTTTGCGCTGGCCGCACAGCGCACGGGGCAGCTCACCTCGGCCACCAAGTCCAACGGCATCGTGCACACCCTGCCGTTCTGGGACGAGCTGGTCGCCGAGCGTGGCGCCGACTATCCGCAGGTGACCTGGGACCAGGAGCACATCGACGCCCTGGCCGCCAAGTTCGTCCTCGACCCGGCCCGTTTCGACGTGGTCGTCGCCTCCAACCTCTTCGGTGACATCCTCAGCGACCTGGCCGCCGCCGTGGCGGGCTCCATCGGCATCGCACCGGCCGCCAACCTCAATCCGGAGCGCGAGTTCCCCTCGATGTTCGAGCCGGTCCACGGCTCCGCGCCCGACATCGCCGGGCGCGGCATCGCCAACCCGCTCGGCGCGATCTGGTCGGCCGCCATGATGCTCGACCACCTCGGCCACCCCGAGGCCGCCCAGGACGTCACCGACGCCATCGCCTCGGTGCTCGCCAAGACCGACGTCCGCACCCCCGACCTCGGCGGCAACGCCACGACCACCGAGTTCACGGAGAAGCTCCTCGAACTCCTCTGACCGAATCTCCGTAAGCCCGTGGGCGGCACGGACGACCGCACCCCGGCCCCCAGCGATCCCCTCCCAAAGGGCCCCGACCAGTCCGTAAGACCAGTTCAGAGCCCCGCCGGCAGACGAGCCAGGCTGTACGCGGCGTACTGCTCGACTCGTCTGCCGCCCCCGCTACATCCGGCGGAATCCCTTGATGTCCGGGAACGGCGGATCCTGGTCGGCCTGCAGGTCCACCTGAAAGACGTTCAGGGCCATCGCGAACATCGAGAAGGTCCCCAGAGCGGCGACCAGGTCGACCAGCCCGGGCTCCCCGAAGTGCTCAAGTCCGGCGGCGAAGGTCTCGTCGCCGACGAAGTGCCCCTCAAGCGCCTCGGACGCGAAGCGGTGGAGGACTTCCTCGTCCGGGCTGCTGAACCGCGGCTCCTCCCCGCGGGCCAGGCGTTCCAGCGCGGCCGGGTCCACCCCGGCGTCGACCGCCTTGGCCAGGTGCGCGTTCCACGAGTGCTGCGCGTCGAAGTGGCGAGCGGCGACCAGCAACGCCAACTCCCGCAGTCGCAGCGGCAGTGAGGACTCGCGGAGACAGTACGTACCGAGTGCTTCCAGGTGGTCGCCGAGCGCGGGGTTGCGCAGCCACACCAGGAAGGGGCCGCCGACGGCCCCGCGACGGCTTCTGATCCGCTCTCCGAGTTCAGTCTGTTCCGGGTCGGTCCCGGTCGGTGCTGACAGACGCATGTTCGTCTTCTCCTTCGTGTCAGGTCTTTCGTGTCCGGGCCGGAGCGCCGGCTAGAACTCCTCGTGGCTTTCCGGGTCGAAGCCGATCCGGACGCAGGCGCGGTCGCCGATGCGGGCGAGTTCGTCCGCGGAGAGTTCGAAGCCGAACACGTCGAGGTTGTCGCGCCGCCGCGCCGGATCGCCCGACCGGGGAAGCGGGACCGTGTCGAGCTGAAGGTGCCAGCGCAGGATCACCTGGGCGGGGGTGACCCGGTGGGCCGCCGCGACGGCCGCGATCGCGGAATCCTGGACCAGTCCCGTGCCGCGGCCGAGAGGGCTGTAGCTGAGGGTGGTGATGCCCTTCTCGGCGTGTACGGCGCGCAGTTCCTCCTGCGGGAGCTGGGGGTGCATCTCGATTTGGTTGACGGCGGGCAGCACCCCGGTCTCCTTCTCCAGGCGGTCCAGGTGCTCGGCGGTGAAGTTGGACACTCCGATCGAGCGGACCAGTCCCTCCTCGCGAAGCCTGATCAGCGCCTTCCAGGAGTCGACGTACTTGTCCAGGCGCGGCAGCGGCCAGTGGATGAGGTAGAGGTCGACGTACTCCAGGCCGAGCCTGCCGCGGGATTCCTCGAAGGAGGCCAGGGTCGCGTCGTAGCCGTGGTGGCGACCGGGGAGTTTGGTGAGGACCCGGATCTCCTCACGGGGGACTTCGGCGGCGGCGACGGCCCGGCCGACGCCGCCCTCGTTGCCGTAGACGGCGCCTGTGTCGATCAGCCGGTACCCGACACGGAGGCCGTGTGCCACTGCCTCCTCGGTCCGTGCGTCGTCCAGGGGAGCGGTGCCGAGGCCGAGGGCGGGGATGACGCCGCCGTCGTTGAGGGTGCGGAGCGGGACAGGAGACACAGGGTCACATTTCCTTCTGCTGTACGGGGGTGTACGTACGAGGCTATGAGCGAGCGGCCACCGAGGCGCGGTCGGCGGGGAGGGTCACCGGGGTCTGCTCGTTGAGACCGTGGCGCGGGATCCGCGGAAGCCACAGCAGGCCGATGGCCGCGGCGGCCAGCCCCAGGCCGATGAGGAGCAGCATGAGCAGGGTCGGTGAGAAGGCCACGAGTGCGGGGGTGAGCAGGCCGAACCCGGCCATGCAGTAGCGGGCCATGCCGTAGGTGAACCCCTGGGACGTGCTACGGATCTCGGTGGGGAAGATCTCCTGGGTGAAGATGCGGTACATGCCGTCACCGGCCCAGCTTCCGGCGATGGTGTTGAGGATGAAGAGGGCGGTCAGGGATGCCACGGAGAAGTTGCCCAGGATGGCCACCAGGGGGCCGACCACCAGGGCGACCAGACCGAGGGCGAGGCACACGGTGCGGGACTTGGTGTCCGCGAAGCGCTGCAGCAGGAGCGCGATCACCAGACCCACCACGAAGGTGACCGTTCCGATCGTGCTGAAGACCTGCATGGTGGAGTGCCCGAGGTTGACGATCAGGTACGGGCCGAACTGCGTCAGCGTGTTCGGCATGATGCCGCCGATGACGAAGAACAGGGTGGTGGCCAGCAAAGCGGTCCCGTGCGGCTTGCGGAAGGCCTCCTTCAGCTTCCGCGGCCCGGTCGAGTTCTTCTCGGCGCGGCTCTTCAGCCAGGCCGACGACTCTGCTACGCCGCGGCGCAAGACCCACACGATGACCGAGACCACCAGAAGGTGGCCGAACAGCAGCCGCGCGCCCAGACTGCCCGCATCCGCAACGAAGTTGGAGATGACCAGGGAGACCCCGACGCCCGTCATCAGCAGCGTCTGGGAGTACGCCACTGCCGCACCCTGTCGTCCGGGGGGCGCCTCCTCGGCCACCAGGGCCAGCGAGGCCGGGATGTCGGCACCCATCGCGAGACCGGTGACGATGACGCCGGCGAACAGGACGGCCTGGTTGGGGGAAAGGATGACGATCAGCGCGCCGAGGGCGTAGATCACCAGGTCCGCGGAGTAGATCACCCGGCGCCCGAAGAGGTCACCGAGACGGCCGCCGACAATGGCGCCGGTGGAGAAGCTCAGGGTGAGTGAGGCGCTGAGCGCGCCGACACTCCAGGCGCTGAGTCCGAGCTGCTTCTGCAACAGAATGACGGCCATGGAAAGGCTCACCATGGTCGCGCCTTCGAGATAGGAAGCCATGCCGCCGAGAGTGGCTATGTACCAGGGGCGGGGCGAGCTCTGGTCCTTGGGCATACTCGCTGATTCCTCACTACGTTGTGGGGTCTTCGAACCTGACCGGGGACGGGCCACACGGGAAAACATTCGGAGTTCGACGAGTTTTCCACTCGGGCAGGGTAAGCAGTATGCCTACCGCCGTAATTCGCGGAATATCCGCTGAATGCTTTCGCTGGAATTCCTCGCACAGGGTCTGCGCGGGGCCACCCGGCGAACCTCGTTGTGTGGCGCGGCGCTCACGGGCTCGTCGGCGGGTTCCCGGGTAAGCGGTCCGCGGCCAGGTGGGCCGGGTAGGGAGACCGTGCCACCCCCGACGCGACCGACGCAAGATTCCGGTCACGCAAGATGTGCGTACGGAAATCGACAAGAGGTGGCCGCGGAGGGCTTGCAGCCGACGCCGAAAGTCGCCGACCCAGAGACATTCGTCCCTGCTCAGCGGCATCACGGGCGATTGGGGAGGCCCCCACAGGGACCCGCCGACGGCCCGCCTCGCCGACTCATCAGGATCCCCTATAGCGAACATAGGGGATCGCCATTTCCCTGGTCTTGCTGGTTCCCCGTCGCGAATGGAAGAGTCCCCATCAATCCCGGGGAATCCCGGCTCGACCCTTGTACAGGAGCCTTGAGATGACGGACGCGAGCACCATCCTTCGACTGGACCGATCCCGTCGGGATGCCATGCTCGGCGCGGATGGCGAAGCCCTGGCGGCGCTCCTCGACGACGGAGTGGTCTGGATACACGGAAACGGCAACATCAACACCAAGGAAGAAATCCTGGATTACATCGGGAACGCCCGGACCAAGTATCTGTCGATCGAGCGCACGGAGGAGGACATCCGTTTCCTGGGAGGGCTGGCTTTCATCAGCGGGGTCGAGGACATGAAAGTGGAGGTGGCGGAAGGGGTCTTGGCCCTCCGTAACCGTTTCACCGTCGTATGGGAACCGGCCGGCGAAGAGTCGAAGATCATCAACTGCCAGTTCACCTCGATGCGCGAGCCCGCTCTGCAGCAGAAGAAGGCGTAGCAGCGGTTTCGGCCGGCCGGCGCCCCGGCCGGCTTCAGTCTCGCCCGGAAAGACCAGGAGTCACCTTTGAATTCGTCCGCATCAGGGAATCTGCGGGTCGGTGTCGCCAAAGTCGACATCACGCCCGAGGACCTGACCAATCTCAATCCGCTGGGCGGTTCGTTCACCGGTGTGCACGACCCGATCCACCTCCGGGCGCTCGTCCTCGACGACGGGGCGCACGAGGTGGCTCTGCTGTCGGCCGATCTGATCGAGGCCGGCGACATGACACCGGTCCGCGAGCGGATCGAGCGGGAACTCGGCATCCCCTTCGACCACATCGTCATCACGGCGACGCACACCCACAGCGCCCCCCGGATCGGCCTGGTGTCCCCGGGGGCGCTCGCGCACGGGGGACCTCCGGAGTCGGACACCTACACCGCCTGGGTGTACGACAGGATGATCGGCGCGCTGCAAGAAGCCAGGGCGTCGTCCCAGCCGGCCCGGTTCGGCCTCGGCAAGGGGACCGCCGATGTCAACGTCAACCGCGACGAGTACATCGCGGGCAAGTGGGCCATGGGCGTCAACCCCGACGGCCCGTCGGACAAGACCGTCTGGGTGCTCAGGTTCGAGACCCTCACCGGCGACCCGATCGCGGTGCTGCTCAACTACGCGGTGCACTCCACCGTGGTGCTGGGCACGGAGGAGGTCAGCGCCGACCTCGCGGGGGCGGCCACCGTGTATGTCGAGCGGCACCTCGGCGGCGGTGTCGTGGCGTTGTGGACCCTCGGGCCGGTGGGCGACCAGTCGCCCAAGGTCGCCCTCGGCAAGCTGCGGGGCGCCACCGACGACGAGCGGGTGTTCGCCTACGAGGCGATGGCCGCCCAGGGGCTGATGGTCGGCGCGGAAGCCGTACGGGTGGCGGGCGGGATCCGGGAGTTGACCTCCACGGTCCGCATCGGCGCGGCGGAACGGGTGCTCGCCTGTCCCATGAAGGAAGGCGTGGACGTGATGGAGGACATGATCCAGGAGAAGGTCGACTCGGTTGACCTGCGGCTGGGGCTGGTCACCATCAACGAGGTCGCCCTGGCCGGCGTTTCGGGTGAGGTGGTGACCGACATCTACCGGCGGCTCCAGCGGGAGTCCCCCCTCGCGAACACCCTGCTGATCTCCATCGCCAACGACCGCATCGGCTACCTCGCCGACGACCAGTCGTACGCACGGAACACCTTCGAGGTCAACGGCTGCCCCATCGTGCAGGGGTACGCCGAGACAGGCATCGTCGACGGCCTGGTCGGCATGATCAAGGGCACACTGCGGTGACCGGGTCCCACCTCACGGCTGGCGCCGGCAAGTCGGTCATCGACCTTCCCCCCGACGTCTATCCCCTGGACGGGTTCACCGGCGAACACGACCGCCTGCACGCGGGGGCGGTCCTCCTCGACGACGGGTCGCAGCGCATCGCCCTCGTCGTGGTCGAGCTGACATCGATTCCCGAGGACGCGGTGCGCGACCTGCGGGAGGCCGCCGCCACTGCCGGCCGCCTCGCGGGTGGCAACACCGTCGTGTGCGCGAGCCACACCTTCTCCGCCCCGCATCTGCAGGCGGCGGGAGCGGGCGGGCGGAGCGACGCCCTGCTGCGGGAGGGCGTGCGGGACGCCGTGGTCCGTTCCGTGACGGAGGCCCGGCGGACCATGCGGTCCGCCCGGGTGGGGTTCGGGCGCGGCACCTGCGGTGTCAACGTCAACCGGGACGTCCTCACAGCGGACGGCTGGTGGCTCGGCGCCGATGAGAGCGGCGTGTCCGACAAGAGCGTGGGCGTCGTCCGTATCGAGGACGACGGGGGGCAGCCGCTGGCGATCCTGATGAACTACGCCGTCCAGTCCTCCGTCATGAACGAGTCGCGCACGCGGATGGGCGAAAGGCTCGTCACCTCGGATCTGGCGGGCGCGGCCTGCCGCCATGTGGAGGAGTCCTACGGGGACGGAACCGTCGCCCTCTTCCTGATCGGCGCGGCAGGCGACCAGGCCCCGTTCCTCACCGCGAACCGGTATGTCGCCCACAGGGGCGGGGCGTACACGAGGGCCGACGTCCACGAGGCCGGTCACCTGCTGGTGGACCTGCTCGGCGAGCGACTGGGAGCCGAGGCGGTCCGGGTGAGCGAGGGGATCCGGTGCGCCGGCACGGGCGGGGGTCTGCGGGTCGTCAACACCAGCACCACCGTCCACGCGCAGGTCGCGCCCGCCCGTATGCAGGACTTGCGCCCGGTGCGGAACTACCCCTTCCAGTCGGACGGCAAGGCGGAGGTGCCGATCGACGCGGTGCGGATCGGGGACATCGTGCTGGTCGGCCTGCGGGCCGAACTGTCCAGCAGCACCGGCCTCGGCATCAAGGAGGACTCCCCGTTCGCGGGCACCGTCGTCATGACGATGGCCAACGGAGCCGCCAAGTACATGGCGGATGCCGCGAGTTACGACCGCAGCACCTATGAGGCAATGAACTCCCGTTATGCACGCGGATCCGCCGAGGCCGTCGCGTCGAAGGTCGGCGAGATCCTGGAGGAACTCCGCGGCGACGAACTCTGAGTGCCTCTCGCGAGGCCCGCGGTGCTCCGTGAGGATGGGGTCCGCGGTGGTGAGTCAGGGCGCGCCCAGCGCGGCACGCAGTTCGCCGCGCAACCACCGCAGCCCGGGGTCCGCGTTGCGGCTGGAGTGCCACAGCATCGACTCGGTGAAGCGCGCCCCGTCGTACCCGGGCACCTCCCGGATGGTGAAGCCGCCGGCCCGCGAGGCCCGCTCGGCGACCCGCCGTGGAAGCAGCGCGACCAGGTCCGTGTCCTGGACGAGCCAGGGCAGGTTCGCCCACTCGTCGGTCAGCACCGCGAGCCGCCCCTGCACCCCCAGCCCGTCGATGAGCCGGTGCGCGACGGTCGGCGTGCCCGACCTGCGGCTCACGCCCGCGTGCCGGAGTCCGGAGAGCACCTCGGCCGTCAGCTCGGCTTCCGCCGCCACCGGGTTGCCGGAGTCCAGCAGGCAGACGAAGTCGTCGCTGAACAGCTTCTCGCTCTCGGCCGGGACGCTGAAGCTCAGGGGGGCGATCACCAGATCTGCCTCCAGCAGGTCGCGCTCCGCGAACCCGTCCTTCAACGCGCAGAACTGGATCGACAGCGCCGGCGAACCGCTGCCGAGGCGGGCGTTCAGAGGGCGGCCGATCACACCGGTCGCATAGCCGGAGCAGGAGATCACAAAGCGACGTTCGCTGGTCAAGGGGTCGAAGCCGGCACGGGTCCGGAAGACGCTCTCGGCCGCCGTGAGTACCTCGGCCACCAGCGGGAGCAGCCGGTGCCCCAGCGGTGTCAGTTCGTAGCCGGCAGCGCCCCTGACCAGCAGTTCGTCGTCGAAGTAGCGGCGCAGCCGGGCCAGGTAGGCGCTCATGGTGGGCTGGCTCATATGGCACCGCTCGGCGGCCCGCGTCACATGCCGCACCTCCAGCAGCGCATGCAGCGGCGTCAGCGCGTTCATGTCGAGACCGCCGAGATCCATGCCGCCCCTCCGCGAATGCCCCGGCGCTCCTGCCGAGGTCAACAGGAATGCTAAAGCCCCAGGCTATGGCCGTCGCCCGGGAAGGTCGTCAGCCGCTTCGACAAGGCGAAGAAGGGCCGGCTGGTACGGGCCCCTTGCGGGCGCGCTGACACAGCCATCCGATGAGCAGGGCGAGAGGCGATGAGCAGGACCGCGATGGCCGCAGGCGCAAGGACCCGGTGCGGCAGGACGGGCATGACGACCACTCGCCGACGGCGGTCAGCGACCGGGCTCCGGCCAGGACGGCCGCTCCAGCCGTGCACAGCAGGGCGCTCAGCCACATGATCGCCGGCGTCGTGCCTGTACTGCCTTCCGGGGCAAGAACGAACTACTGGACATGACCGGGCGTCACAGGCGAACTCGACCAACCCGTTCAGGCAATACCCCTGGCCACAACCCGTGTCGGCGACACTCGGCGAACGGCCGGCTCAGCCCCGCCGAACACGAGCATCGCCCCCTATTCAGCCCTGCGGCACGAGGCGGCCTGACGCCTCGTCGAGGCGTCGGTTCTCGGCGTCGGTCAGCGCGAGTTCGGCAGCCGCGAGGAGCGCAGGCAGCTGCGCGGCGTTACGTGTGCTCAAGATCGGCGCGACCACAGTGGGCCGGGCCGCGAGCCATGCCAGGGCCACTGTCGAGATCTGCGCCCCGCGTTCCTGCGCGATCTCGTCCAGCGCGTCGAGGACCTGAGCGCCGCGCTCGTCGACGTACTGCGCCGCCGGAGAGAACCGGCTACGAACGTCGTCGCGCTCCAGCCGGTGCTTGCCGGTGAGGAATCCCGAGGCGAGCCCCCGGTAGGGGACGGTGGCCAGCGCGTGGTGCAGGGCGACCGGCATCAGGTCGGTTTCGAAGCCGCTGCGCTCGACAACGTTGTAGTGCGGCTGAACAGCGACGGGCGGATGCAGCCCGTTCCTGGCTGCCACGTCCATCCACTCGGACACTCTCTTGCCGGAGAAGTCGGACAGGCCGATATGGCGGATCATTCCGGCGTCGACCAGTTCGGAGAACGCCGAGGCGGTCTCTTCGAGGGGGACGCCCTGGTCGTCGAAGTGCGCGAAGTACAGATCGATCCGGTCGGTGCGCAGCCGCCGCAGAGAAGCCTCAGCCGCGCGGCGGATGTTCGTCGCGCGCAGGCCGGGATACGCAGGGTGCTTCCCGACCTTCGTGGCGATGACCATCTCATCGCGGGCCCCAGAGGTCTTCAGCCAGGAGCCGATAATGGATTCCGAATCGAATCCGGCGATTTCCTCTACTGGCGGCCGGTAGGAGTCCGCGGTGTCCAGGAAGTTGCCGCCACCGGCCCGGTACGTGTCGAGCAGTCGATGTGATTCCCGGGTGCCGGCCTTCATGCCAAAGGCCGTCCCGCCGAGCGCCACGGCGAACACCGAAAGGTCGGTCGAGCCCAGGGGACGGCAAGTTTCACGCATGGTCGATACTCCTGAAATGTCGAACTCCATGTGGGGGTCGGCCGGCGTCTGTCCGGGCGTGAACCAGTGCCCTACGAGTGGGCGGTCACATGCCGCCGAGCTCGTGGGGTGTCGGATCCGGAATTGTCCGTCTG
The DNA here is from genome assembly GCF_036226385.1 of Streptomyces sp. NBC_01261. NCBI lineage: Bacteria > Bacillati > Actinomycetota > Actinomycetes > Kitasatosporales > Streptomycetaceae > Streptomyces > Streptomyces sp. NBC_01261. Next base: position 9,976,421 of record NZ_CP108463.1, on the reverse strand, counting down.
CTGGCCGTGGCCATTCGAATGCGGCCGTGGGGGCGGCACAAGGCGGCCTCATGCGGTACCGCCAACGCGGTCCCGCCTACCTCTTACGTGGAACGGAGCCCGCTGACTGGCGCTGGCCTTACCTGGACCGTAAGGCCATGACGGCATGCTCCGAAAACCCCGCTCTGCCTGCGGCAGCGGGGACGCGGAGTCATTTCTTCTTGGGACGCTCGCACCATCCGGCCGAGTCATCGCCCACGGTGCCGACGTTGACCACTCCGGAATGGTGGGCCCAGACGGCAGCACGGGAGCCGACACGCGATGAGATCGACGATTCCGATTCCACGATGCCTCCCTGTCGCTGCGGCGGCCGACGAGGGCCGCGGGTCTGTGAGGCCTCAGTTTGGTCAGCTTCGACGTCCGTGTCCAGCGGGTGACCGAGTTCGGCCTTCGATCGACCGCAATCTAAGGTTGTACGCAGCGAAGGGACGGTTTCGTCCCGGGCGTATTACCGTCCTCACCGTGGTGCGCGGGCTCCAACTGGCGCTGGCGTTCGGACGCACCCACCGCAGGCGTACGGCCTGCCTTCCTGATTTCTGAGCCGTGATCGGCTCCCCTCTCTCCTCTCATCAGCTGTGACGCTGCACGCCCGCGGCCTGATGTTGCTTCGTAGCGCCGACGAACCCGGGGCCGCGATCTCGTCCGCCCGCATGCCACGACCCGCGTGGGAAAGGAACAGCCCCGATGACCATCACAGCCGACTCGGTACGCACGCTGGAGAGAACCCGCATCCAGGCCATGCTGGCCAACGACGTGACCTGTCTGCGTACGCTCATCAGCCCGCAGTGCTCCTACGTTCACACGACGGGCAGGCTCGACACAGGTGAGTCCTATCTGGCGAGTCTCGGCGACGGCCTCTTTCGGTATGAGGACCTGTCGGTGTCCGATCAGTCGGTCACACTGCAAGCAGCCACGGCTGTCGTCGTGTACCGGCTCTCGGCGCGCATCGTGATCGACGCCGAGCCCGTGGTGTCGGAGAGCCGGTGTACCGCGGTATGGGCGGAGCGGCACGACAGCATCCAGGTGATCGCCTTTCAGGCGACCCCCGTGAAGCCGTAGCCGGCACACCGCGGCGCGCGGCACACGATAACGGTTGCCACGTGGCGATCGGCCTACCGTGCCCGGCCTCGATCCGCAGGTGCAACTCGCAAGCGTGTTGCGCCCGTTCACTCATCCGGGCAAAACAGGTACCACCGACGACAGGCTCGAACTGCTCACAGGAGGCTATTGCCTTCGAGTAAACGTTGACTTAATCTGGCTGTCATATCGTAAGGAGGCGGAGAATGGTTGCGAGCAGCAGCTCTGTGCTGAATCAGAGGCCGCGCCTGCCTGCCGCGTAGAACTCTTCGCCGCGCAGTTGTGCCCCACTTAGTCAGGAGCGGGCAAATACAGCTGCGTCTGGGCGTCGCGCGGTCAGCCATTGGAATGCTGCTGATGCGGCCATGGTTTGTAGCGCGACAGCTCTCATGCATTCCCGCGGGTTACCCACGCGATGGCGCGCATTCATGCGCGACGGTACACACAGGTCAGTGCATCACGTCGACGGCCAGTAGATTGCCGCCGATGTTTCCTCACTTGCGTGGGCGATGATTTATCACCCCAACCCGGGGGATCACACACGCGACGACGTGCATTCACATGCGATCGAACACGCAGGGCTGCCCATTGCGGGCTCCAAGTGTCTCGACGCGCACTGTCAGTATTGTGTCGTCGCGCATATGGAGCCGCATGTGCTTGTCAAAAAATGATGCGACCCCTTTTCCGATCTAGGCGTACAACGCGGTACAGCAAAGGCGTCGGACAAGTGACAGATACAGAGTCAGCGCGCTACTCAAAACGCGCAACCATACTCGGCGCAATGGCGTCGTACCTCGACGGCACGACGTCGGTCAGCGTCGGCGTCTCGATCGTTCTGTTCAACTCGGTCTTCCACCTGAGCCCCTGGATGATCGGCGTGCTCGTCTCCGGATTCCAGTTGGCGTTCGCGGTCGGTGCGATCGTCGGAGGCCGGCTCGGGGACGTGTTCGGCCGGCGGGCGGTCTATTCGGCCGATCTCCTGATCTGCGCAATGGCGATGCTCGTCATCATCATCGCGCCGAACCCGGCGGTGCTGGTCGTCGGCTTCGTGATCACCGGGCTCGCGCTCGGAGCCGACATACCCGCCTCTGTCGCCCTTGTGTTCGAGGAGGCAAGTGCGGGCCGTCGCGGATCGGCCGTCGCCATGAGCCAGGTGTTCCTCTTCTCGGGCGTGGTCCTCACCCAGTTCATCGGTATCGGCGTGTCGGACATGGGCGGTCTCGGCGCTCGCCTGCTCTTCGTCCACCCCATGGTCGTCTCGCTGATCGTGTGGTTCCTGCGCCGGGAGATGAAGGAGTCGCCGGCCTGGGAGCAGGCCAATGTGACCGTCGATGCGCGGGCGCGGAGGAAGCGGGATCTTCGGCTGCTGCTCAGGCAGCCCTACGGAAGCGCGCTCATCGCGATCACCGTGTTCTACGTCTTCTCCTCCGTGTCCGGCAACATCACCGGGCAGTACAGCACCTACCTGATCACGACGATCTCGAAGTCGACGGTGCTCACCGCGACGATCGTGTCCGTCGGGACGACACTGCTGCTCATCGCGGCGGGCATCGCATTCCAGCGGCTCGTCGATCGCACCGCCGCGAGGCGGGTGCTGTTCATCCTCGGCACCGCGTTCACCGTCGTGGGATCCCTCGTTCCCATCGCAGCCGGATTCAGCCTCTGGTCGGTCGTCGTGATGCTCTGCGCGACCGGGGTCGGCTTCGCATGGGCAGGAGAAGGCCTGTTCCGCGTCTGGACCCAGGAGATCTTCCCGACCGAGATCCGCAGCACCTCGCAGGGCCTGACCTACGGCATCGGCCGGTTCGCCATCGCCGGATACGGCGTGTTCGTACCGGCTCTCGCCGCCAACGGCCCGACCGCGCTGATGGTGGTCATGGCGGCCTGCGGCGTGGTCACGGCACTCCTCGGGCTCCGGTGGATCCCGCAGCTCACGCGTGCCAGGCCCGTCGCAAGCTCGGCCGGGGCCCCTCTTCTGCTGTCGAGGGCCAGAGGGTAGACCCGGCGATCACTGACCATGCTCGTCGGCATGCACACCGACAGCACACCTTCCCTACCGCAGGAGACACGTATGTCCCGTCCCAATCCCACCTACACCCTCGAAGAGATCCAGAAGGAACCCGATCGCGACTTCCCCCGGTTCGTTCGCGACGACGCCACCCGGCTGGGAGAGATCACCGTCGGCATCATCCTCGAATGGGGCGTGAACCTCTGCGTCGACGTCCACATCGGAGACGAACTGGCGTACCGGGCACAACTCGGTACCACCGGGCAGTTCAACGCCGACGTCATCCGGCGGAAGATCCTGACGGTCAACAAGTTCGGCCACAGTTCGCTGCTCGCACGACTCAAGCGCGACGCCGATCCGAGCTTCGGCAGTGAACTCCCGGAGGAGTACGTCGTCGCCGGCGGCAGCATCCCCATCTTCGTCGACGGTGTGCTGACGGCGACCATCTCCGCCTCGGGCGAGGAGGACGCCCTCGATCACGAGGTCATCGCCGAAGCGCTCGACCGGTTCGCGGCGGAGCGCAACTGAGCGCCTCCGGGCCGGGTGGCGGGACGTCCCGCCACCCGGCCCGGAGCATCGCCCAACGAATAAGCCGCCCCATGAGAGGTGCGCAAGGAATGAACATCGCAATCGCCGAGCAGGTCATCGGCGCCTGCGTGAAGCAGTCGGCCCGAATCGGAAAGCCGGTCGCGGCCGTCGTCGTCGATCTCGAAGGCCGGGTCGTCATGGCACGCCGCGCGGACGGCGTTCGAGACCTCGTCCTGCAACTCGCCACCTCGAAGGCGTACACGGCGGCGATCATGGAGCGTCCGACCCTCCTTCTGGAGCAATGGGCACACCTCACCCCCGACACACTCGCGCGGTTGTCGTCGCTCAGCCCCTATCCGATCATGACGGGCCCCGGAGGGTTCGTGATCAAGCGGGACGGTCGTCTGCTGGGTGCCTTCGGGGTGTCCGGCGCTCGCGGAGACGAGGACCAGGCCATCGGCGACGCGGTGCTCGACGAACTCGGTTTCGAGACAGATTTCGCCGCGTTCGACTGACTTCGGCCAAGACCAAAGAAGAAGGAGCTCATAGTGTCCAATACCTACCAGCCGGTCCTGATTTCCCATCAGGCCGCACTCCAGATCGTCACGAACGTGATCGCCGAGGGCTCGCGGCGCGGGCTGCGCCTGGTGGCGACGGTGGTCGATCCGAGCTTGCAGGTCGTCGCGTTCTGCCGCGCGGACGGTGCGAACCCTCTCAACGCGGGTTCAAGCCGACGGGCGGCGAAAACGGCGTGCGCGGACGACCGGCCGAGTGGATGGATGAGCGACCACGACGCCATCGTTCTCGCGCTCGCCGCGGGCAACGAGGAGACCAACATGCGCGGCGGCCTGCCCATCCGGTTCGACGGCGTCGTGGTCGGCGGTCTCGGTGTCGGCGGCGCGGCTCCCGATGACAACGAGGCGGTGGCCCGGGCCGCGTTGTCGAGTGTCGACGCCGATGACCCGATGTCCGTGGCGTGACGCACAAGGCCCGCAAAAGGAAGAAGGAGCACACACGCATGGCGCCCATACGCAGAGCGATCGCCTCGACCGGGCTGGAGGTGTTTCCCGTCAACCTCGGCGGTACACCCTTCGGGCGATCGACAGACCGGCAGCAGGCGTTCGAGGTTCTGGACGCGTACCGCAGCGGCGGGGGGAACTTCCTCGACACCGCCGACGGCTACGGTGACGGGGCATCCGAGAGCGTCGTCGGCGCCTGGCTGACATCCCGAGCGGCCCACGACGAATTCGTGATCGCGACGAAGGTCGGCAAACACTCGCAACTGCCCGGCCTGCGGCGCGAGAACATCCTCGCCGCCGTCGACGCCTCACTCAGGCGCCTCGGCGGAGATCGCATCGACGTCTACTACGCCCACTACGACGACGAGAGCGTTCCTCTCGCGGACGTCGCCGGGACGTTCTCGTCCCTTGTGGACGCGGGGAAGATCGTGAGCATCGGGGTGTCGAACTTCCGTGCCGAGCGAGTCGAGGAGTGGCTGCGGATCGCTCAGGACGAGCATCTTCACGCCCCCGTGGCGATCCAACCCCACTACAACCTCGTTGAACGTGCCTACGAAGACGAACTCGGGGCGGTGGCCGCCAAGCAGGGACTCGCCGTCATGCCGTACTGGGCACTCGCGTCGGGATTCCTGGCCGGCGTCGTGAGGAACGCCACCCAGGCGGAGAAGCACAGCGAGTTCGCGGCCCGCTACCTCGGCGAGCGCGGCGACCGCGTCCTGGAAGCGCTCGACACCGCGGCCTCGAACCATCACGTCACGCAGTCCACCGTCGCACTGGCGTGGCTCATAGCCCAACCGACCGTGACAGCCCCCGTGGCCGGCGCCCGAACACCGGAACAGGTCGCGGGACTCGTCGAGGCGGCAACGCTCGATCTCACCCCGGAGGAACTCGACGCGCTCTCGGCCGCCTCACGCTGAGTCGCCCCCGCGAGTATCGAGGGCCCCCCGGGACACCCACACAGAAGGAACGAAGGTTGAACTCCACACCGCCCAGGAACGACGTCATGCGCTGGGGTGTCGTCGGTACCGGTTACATCGCCAACACGGTGTTGCCCGACATGATCGCGACCGAGGGCCTCGCCGTCACCGCGGTGTGCTCGCGTGACGCGGGCAGGGCTGCCGCGTTCGCTCAGAAATGGTCCATTCCCAGGGCGTTCGACGACCCGGAAGCACTCTTCGCGGATCCGGACATCGACGTCGTCTACGTGGGAACACCGGTGAGTACGCACTTCCCCCTCGCGCGGGCGGCTCTCCTGGCCGGCAAGTCCGTTCTCGTCGAGAAGCCGTTCACGCTCGACGCGCAGGAAGCCAGGGAACTGGTCGCGCTCGCCCGGTCGCGGAACGCCTTCCTCATGGAAGCGACGTGGACGCGCTTCAACGCGGTCGTCAAAGCCGCTACGGAACACGTCGCGAACGGCGTGATCGGTGACGTCCGCACCGTCACGACCAACTTCGGTCGCAACCTGGATTCCGCCCACAACGCGTGGCGCGCCGAACTGGGCGGAGGAGCGCTTCTGGATCTCGGCATCTACAACGTCGCGCTCACCCACCACTTCCTGGGCGGCGCGCCGATCCGGATCAGTGCGTCAGGGACGTCCGCGGACGGCTTCGACACATCCTGTGCCGCGACCATGGAGTACTCGGAGGGCCGGTTCGCACAGCTCTCCTGCTCGATGACCAGCTGGCTTCCCCAGCACGCGGTGATCGGTGGTACCGCCGGCGCCATCACCCTCCCGGGCTTCGTGAACCCGTGGACCTACGAGCTCGCGATCGGCGACGACCGCGAGACCGTCACGATCCAGCCGGAGGGGGCCGGATACACCCCGATGTTCCGGGCGGTGACCCGCGCCGTCTCCGGCGGACACACGGAGTCGGCCGAGAACCCCCTCGAAGACACGGTTGCCGTCATGGAGAGCATCGACGCCATCCGCCGTCAGGTGCTCGCGGGCGGCGCCGACTGAGCGCGGCGCACGAGCCCAGCCGGACAGATCCACGTGGACCGAACGACCATGGAGCAGCAGCTGTGCATCAGACAGCGAAGTCGACCGCGCCCATCGCGGTAACCGACCTCGGCACCGTACGAGGCGCCTCGACCGCACAGCCGGGTGTCACGGTCTTCCGCGGCATCCCTTACGCCGCGAGCACCGCCGGTGAGAATCGATGGCGCCCACCGCAACCGGCCACGCCCTGGTCGGGCGTGCGGGACGCGGTCCGATTCGGCCCGATCTGCCCTCAGAACGCGGGGCCCGGGACGCTCCCGATGAGTGAGGACTGCCTCACCCTGAACGTATGGACCGCGGGGGTCGACGACGAACGACGGCCCGTCCTGGTGTGGATCTACGGCGGTAGGTTCATCTCCGGACACGGAAGCGACCCGACCTTCGATGGTGCGGCGCTAGCGTCGACCGGCGTCGTCGTCATCACCCTCAACTACCGCAGTGGAGTCTTCGGCTTCCTCGCGACCGGCGAGCTCCTGGAGGAGTCGATCGCGGGAGGCGGCGCCGCCGCGGGCACCGTGGGCAACTACGGCTTGCTCGACCAGATCGCGGCCCTGCGGTGGGTACAACGCAACATCGCCGCATTCGGTGGCGACCCCGGCCGCGTCACCGTCGCCGGGCAGTCCGCCGGTGCGGCATGCGTGATGGACCTCGTCTATTCGCCGCTGTCCCAGGACCTCTTGCACGGCGCCATCGCGGAGAGCGGTGCCCTTCACCCGGGAGACCCCTCCCTCGACTTCGTCGCCGCGTCGTACCGGCGCCGCGACGATGCCCTGAGCCAGGGCGAGGAGTGGACGCACAAGCACGGAGTCAACACCCTGGCCGAGTTGCGTGAGTTGCCCGTGGAGCAACTGCTCGTGGGCAACGACGCGGACGAACCCGGGCCGGGCGGTCATCGTCCCCCGTTGTTCCGACCCGTGCTCGACGAAGTGGTGCTCCGGCGAACGTACGACGACTCGCTTGCGGGAGCTCACCACCGCGACATCCCGGTGATCACGGGCGGCAATCTCGACGAGGACGGAGCATCGCCACTGCCGACGACCACCCTGGCGCAATACCTTGAGCACGCGCACACGGTGTACGGGGAGATGGGGGAGGAGTTCCTCTCACTGTTCCCCGCGCAGAGCGACGAAGAGGCGCGTACGCGCTGGAACGAGTCGGCACGGGCGCACTCGCGTTCATCGACCTATCTCTGGGCGGAGGCGTGGTCGCGAGCCGGCGGGACCGCGCCGCGCACGTACTACTGGACGCACGCTCCGGCCGGGCACGACGCCGGCACGCGGGGGGCGTTTCACGGATCGGAGATCTACTACGTCTTCAACAGCCTGGCGGCGAATCCCGAAAGGCCGTGGACGCACAACGACCGTACGATCGCCGGGGTCGTGTCGTCGTACATCTCGAACTTCCTCAAGACGGGTGACCCCAACGGCGGCCACCTGCCCGTTTGGCGGCGGTTCGACGGTGCGCCGCTGACCATGGAACTCGGTGACGCGTTCAGCCCCCGGGCGGTCGCGAGCGCGACCGAACTGGATTTCTTCCGGCGCTTCTTCGCCGCGCGCCCCAAGCGGTGACGACAAGGAATCGACGTGGCGCTGGTCGTGCTGGCCTGGGGCCGGCTCAACACGCATGTCTCCCACGCCATGCGGGAGTTGATCGCTGAGCGCGCATGGCTGAGGTGTTCCTGCCACCCGCCTACTCGCCCGGCCTCAACCCCGTCGAGGGCGTGTGGGCGCACGTAAAACGCGGCCTGGCCGACCTCGCAGCCGTCGCCCTCCCTCGACCGCGACATCCGCACAGCGGAGGCGCCGGGCCCGGTGCGCGTCCGACCCGGCCCACGCGGAGGGCGGCGACCGGGACGATCCACTCCGTCCCGGCCGCGGTGAGCCGGCGGGCTGCCTCGGTGGGATCTGGCATCGGGGGCCATTTCCCTCCGACTTCGCTGATCTTTCGCCTACCGGGCGCGGTCGTCGAGCAGCTCGATGATGCGGTCGGTGACATCCGACTCGGCGATCCGGGGGAAGACCCGCCCGATCGAATTGTGGTGGGCTGCGGCATCGAAATCCGAGACCGCGTCGACGGCGACACTGACGTTGTAGCCGAGGTCGAATGCGGACCGGGCGCTCGACTCGACGCCGGAGCTGGTGGAAACTCCGCCGAACACCAGTTGCGTGATGCCGCGCTGCCGGAGTTCCGAGTCGAGCTGGGTTCCGTGGAAGGCGCCCCACCGGAAGGTGGGGACGACAAGGTCATGCAGCTGGTCGGCGAACTCATCGATGATCTCGGCGAAGTCGGGACCAGGAGGCTCCGGCAGGTCGAGGTCCTGCTCGACTCGGCCCGGAGCCGGGCCCCCGATCGCCACGAGGATCACCGGTAGTTGGTGCCGCTGAAAGGCAGCGGCAAGCTTGACACACCGTGTGACCACCTCGTCTCTCGATTGCGGGGCAAGGGGCAGGCGGAGTACACCCTTCTGCATGTCGTTGAGGACAAGGGCGGTCCTGGTATCGAGCTTGCTGATGGTCACCGGAAGGCTCCGTATCGGTATGTGTGGCGGGACTGCCGGACCGAGCGGCACGGGGGCATCACTGCGGGATCAGGCGGACCCTCTCCCACCCGCCTGGGGTGTAGGTGCAGCTGACGATCCCGCCGTGGGGTTCGGCCTCGGTCACGCCGCGCCCGTCGATTCTCAGGTAGGCGCCGGGGAACGCGGCCGAGCCGATGAGGAACGTGCCGTCGGCCTGCTCCTCCAGCCGGAACTTCGCCCACTCACCGACCCCGTACTGGCAGTTGACGGTGCCTCCAGAGCTGTCGGAGGCGAACGGGGGCGCGCCGTGGGCATCCATGCGGAGGTAGACGTCGGGGAACGAGACCGAGGCGATCGTCACTGCGCCGTCGTCGTCAGCGTCCGAGATCTCGAAAATCTCCCACGGCGCGATCTGGTACTGGCAGTTGACCGTCCCGGAGCCGTCATCGGCCTTGCTGGTGACCTCCCGCGCATCCATGCGGAGGTAGATGCCGAATTCGGCGGACTGAATCACTACGACAGGCATGGTGGTCTCCTCTGGTCACTGAGCGGGTGCCGCTATGGAGCGGCGAATGGCGTCCATGGTGCGCATCACGGCGATCGAGTCCGCGAGCGGATTGGTGCCGAGTTCGGTCAGTCCGGTCTGTACGGCTTCGCTCACCTCGCGGAACATCGGGACCCAGCCGGCCCCTTCGAGTTCGACGTTGAACAGCTCCCGGTGTTCGCGGATCAGTTCATATGACCTTGGGTTCAGGAAGGTCGGGCCGATGACGATCTCGCCCTCGGTACCGCCTATCCGGGCCACTGGGGACATCCGGCTGATCATGCTCACGGCCAATTGGGCGAAGCGGGAGTCCGGATAGCCGAGGTAGGCGGCGGCGGTGAGCTCGAATCCCTCGGGCGAGAGAGCGCCGCGGGACTCAATACGGGTCGGAGGGCCGAGCACGTGGTGAGCCAAGGCCACGTTGTAGCAGCCCAGGTCGTAAAGGGCACCGGCGCCGAGAGCGGGGTTGTAGGCGTTGTGGTGGGCCGGCAGGCGCAGCCCGAAGTCCGCGTGCAGGCTGACCACCTCGCCGATCGCCCCGTCGCCGATGAGTTTGCCGACCGCGCGGATCGCCGGGTTGAACCGGGTCCACATGGCTTCCATTAGGAACCGGCCGTGTTCGCGAGCGAGGTCCGCGAGTCCGGCGGCCTCGTCGGCGTTCAGGGTGAAGGGCTTTTCGACCAGGGTGTGGAATCCGGATTCGAGCGCGAGGCGGGCGAGCGGTGCGTGCGTGCTCGGCGGGGTCGCTATGTAGGCGAGATCGAAACCGCCGTCGGCGAGCAGCGTTTCGTAACTCCCGTAGTGGCGGGGGATGCCCCACCGGCCGGCGAATTCTGCGGCACGCTCGGCGTCTCGCGAGCCGACCGCCACCACCTCGACGTTCTCGGTGCGTTGGAGGTCCGGCATCGCGGTCTGGGCGAGGTAGCCGGTGCCGAGGACGGCCCAGCGGGTTCGAGTTTGCATGGATCTTCTCTTTTCAGGTGAAGCGGCAGCCGGCCGGGTACCACGAGCTGCATGGCCGACCCGGTGGGGATCGTCGGCACGGTGCTTGGCCGGAAGGCGTTCGTCCAGGTGCGTCCGTTGGCGTGTGAGCGGGCTTCACCAGGCCCGTTGGTCCGCCATGAGCCGGCGGTGCAAGTCGAGCCTCGGCGGCTCCGCGGCCGGGATGGGACCGAAGCGGTCGCCGATCTCCATCGTCGCCGGGGCCGCTGGATCGGCCGGCACCCACTGCGGCAGTGCCGGTCCGTTGGGGTCGCCGGTGGCGGCGAAGTTGACGACGTACCGGGATACCGTCTCGGCGATCCGGTGGTCTTCCGCCGTCCATGGCCGGTCGGTGGCGTAGAGGTTGTTCAGGAAGTAGTTGATCTCGGATCCGTGGTAGGCGCCTGCGGATTCCGCGTCCGGCCCCGGTGGTACGTGCGTCCAGTAGTAGGTGTAGACCGGGCTGCGGGCGTGTTTGGCCCATTCGGTGGCCCAGAGCCAGGTGGAGGTGCGCGCGTGGTCGCGGGCGGCTTCGCTGGACTGCCGACCGGCTTCCGCGTCGGTGGACGCGGGATACAGGGCGAGGTAGTCGTCGGCGCTGTCGCGGAGGTGGCGGCGGGCGGAGGCGGTGTACTCCGCCAGGCTGACGTGCGGTTTCGGGGAGGCGCCGTCCTCGTCCTTGTTGGTTCCGGTGATGACGGGGATATCGGCCTGCGTCCCGAGGGCCAGCGCTTCGGCGTAGCTGTGGGGGAACACCCAGCCGTCGCGGACCGGCCGGAACAGCGGAGGCTGGTGTCCCCCTCCGGCCTGGTCCGCGTCATTGCCGCGCAGCAGGTCCCGCAACGGAAGGGCACGCAGTTCTTCGAGCGTCGCGACGCCGAGGTCCTGGAGATACCCGGTTCCCTCGGCTTCGGCCTGCTCCCGGGTGCGGTAGGAACTGGCCAGGTAGGCCAGTGACGGGTCGCGCGGATGGCGAGCGCCGCTTTCGGCGATGGCACCGTGGAACAGTCCCCGCGCAGGCGGCGAGTACATCAGGTCCTGGACACAGGCACCGCCGGCGGACTGGCCCGCGATCGTCACGCGGTCCGGGTCTCCGCCGAATGCCGCGATGTTGTCCCGCACCCAGCGCAGGGCGGCGATCTGGTCGAGCAGGCCGTAGTTGCCGGAACTTCCGTGCTCGGATTCCTCGCTGAGCTCGGGGGTGGCCAGGAAGCCGAGTACGCCGAGCCGGTAGTTGAGCGTCACGACCACCAGCCCGGCGCCGGCGAGCGCGGCTCCGTCGTACAGGGGCTCGGAGCCCGCGCCCATGATGAACCGGCCTCCGTGGATCCACACCAGTACCGGAGTGCGGTCCGAGGGTTCCGCTGCCGTCCACACGTTGAGGGACAGGCAGTCCTCGCTCATCCGGAGCTTCTGGCCGCGGGGCGTCTGCGGGCAGACCGGACCGAAGTCCGCGGCGTTTCGCACGCCTGTCCACGGCGCGGGCGGCTGCGGCGGACGCCATCGCAGCGGACCGCTGGGAGCCGCTGCATAGGGGATCCCCTTGAACACGGTGACGCCAGGCAGCTTGGCCGGGGTACCGGCAACCAGGCCCGACTCGGTCGGAACCGGCTGACGGTTGAGAGGTTCACTCATCAAGATCGGAATTTCTTTCGTCAACGACAGGTATCCGCGACGGGAGAACCGGACCGGTGGCCGTCGTGGCCCCGTGCCGGCAGACAGGACGACACCAGTCGCGGCCCTGAACCGGAGCCGACTGGCTGCTGTCCCTTTGAATGGCGCATCCGAACGCCAGAAGTGGTGCCCCGCGGGGCACCGGTTCGACGAGGGTAAAGTGTCTGAGCCCGTCGTGGACATTCCCTCCGCGCAATCTAAGGATGAGCAGAGACCTCAGGTTCTCAAGGCGAAACTGTTGACAGCGACGTCACGTGTTCGTAACCCTCTGACTCAGCAGGGCATACGGCCCCGCAGGCTGCCGAGCAGGGGAGGGACATGATGACGGGATCGCTGGTCACAGGTCACGCCCCACGCTGCGCACGGCCCGGCCCCGAGGGTCGTGCCGACGCGGCAGGACGCCCCCGCTGCGGAGCCGGAAGGCCGGCGGGCGACGACTCGGCCGGATGGTGCGAGCGGCCCAAGTGGAAACAGGGCAGCGTGTTCACCCCGCTCCCTCGCGCACGACACGGACTGACACCACCCTGCTGATCCGGGTAGGGCCCGTGCTGCCAGGAACCGGGTTCCACGTTCCACACCACGCATTCGCGGCGACCGCCGGGTAACTCCCTCCGTCCACCGCGACTTGCAGCCCACCCGATGAGGTCGAGCGCTGTCTCGGGCACACCCGCGACAGCCGAGCAGTGTTCTCCTCATATCCGCGGGTCCCGGCTGCTGGTCGCGGCCGATCATAAAGCCTCGCTTTCAGGAGTTGTGCTCACCCGAGCATTCGGCGTATCCCCATCTCGACTGATCTGTCGGCCTTCCCCATCGCCTTCGGCATGAACGCCGACCGTGCCAATCCCGTCCGCCGCTCGACGCCTATCGGGTCAGCGGCGGCACATTTCCAGACACCGCGAACCGCACTCCTCCGACGCGTGCACGGCGGCACAGATGCCGCCGCCACTCGCGGCTCTCGGCCTCAGACCGATCGAGGCCGAGAGCAAGCGCCTTGACGCGGTGCCAGACCACCTCATCGGGCGCCGCTGACTGGGCCATCCTCCGGCCTCCTTCAGTACATCTGCCACATCAGCACCACAAATCATGATCAAGGAGTGGAATCAACGATGCTTCCAAGATCGAACCGCAAGCCCGTATGGCCGATTGCCGTCGGCGCCATGGCCCTGATGGCCCTCAGCGCGTGCTCCGGAGGCGGGGCGGTGGGCGGCACCAAAGCGTCCTCCGGCGCCAAGCCGACCACCCTGACCATCGCGGTGAACTCGGCGCCGGCCAGCTTCGACCCGTCGCGCGCGGACAACGGCAACGGCCTGTACCCGATGCAGCTCGCTTACGAGCCGCTGATCAAGCAAACCGGCAACGGTACCTATTCGCCGGGGCTGGCCTCCTCGTGGCGCTACCTCGGTGAGGGCAACACGCGCTTCCAACTGACCATCCGCAGCGGCGTCAAGTTCTCCGACGGCTCACCGGTCACCGCGCAGGCCGTGGCCGACTCGATCAACTACTTCACCACCGGCTTCGGCCCGACCACGGGCAACCTGGCGGGCGTGAAAGTCACCGCCTCCGGAGCCGACACGGTCACCCTGACCAGCAAGACGGCGAACCCGGAGTTCCCGCTCCTGCTGTCCCAGAACTTCCTGGCGGGCGACATCATCAGCCCGGCCGGCCTGAAAGCGAAGAGCTCGCTGACCAGCAAGCCGTCCGGCGCGGGCCCCTACATCCTGGACTCCGGCGCGACGGTGTCCGGGGAGCACTACACGTTCACCGCCAACCCCGCCTACTACGACAAGTCGAGCGTCCACTACAAGAAGGTCGTCATCAAGGTCATCGCCGACCAGACCGCTGAGCTGTCGGCGCTGCAGACCGGTCAGGTCGACCTGATGTTCGGCTCGGCGCAACAGATGCCGACAGCCAAGTCCGCAGGACTGACCGTCACCAACACCGGTCCCACGCAGTGGAACGGGGTCTTCCTGCTCGACCGCGAAGGGACCAAGACCAAGGCCCTGGCCAGCCCGCAGGTCCGCCAGGCGCTGAACTACGCCGTGGACCGGTCCGGCATCGCCAAGGCCGTGTACGGTGCGCTCGGTTCGGCCACTGGCCAGCCGACAACGAAGGGCTTCGACGAGTACGTGCCGTCGCTGGCGAACTACTACACGTACGACCCGGCCAAGGCGAAGCAGCTGCTGGCCCAGGCCGGCTACCCGAACGGCTTCTCCATGCCCCTGACGTACACGTCGTTCGATCCGCAGACCAAGCAGATGGTGCAGGCGATCGCCCAGCAGTGGGCCGCCATCGGGGTCAAGGTCAAGCTGGTGTCATCAGCCAGCTACCCGGCGATGTCCACCAACATGTACCGGGCCGGCGCCCTGTCCGTGGCGTGGAACGGCCAGCCGATGTTCCTCCAGGTGGGCGTGCTGTGGTCGGCCAAGGGGGGCCTCAACCCCTACCACGCCACCGATGCCTCGTTCCTGAGCAAGTTCGCCCAGGCCTCGAAGGCCTCGCAGTCCCAGCTTGCCGCGCAGATGGCCGACGTCGCCGCGGTCGCGGTCAAGCAGGCGTACACCGTCCCCGTCGTCCAGATCGACGCGGTGGTGTTCTCCCACGGGGTCAACGGCATCCCGAGCCAGCTGCCCGGCGCCCATCTCAACGTCGTAGAGCTGCATCCGTAATGCCGACCCTGATAGCTCGGCGCCTCGCCCTGTCGGTCCCGCTGCTCGTCATGGTGACCGCGGTGACGTTCGTGCTGGAATCGCTGGTCCCCGGTGACACCGCTCGCGCCCTCATCGGAGCGAGCGGGTCCACCGAGGCCTACAACAAGCTTCGGGACCAACTCGGCCTCGACAAGCCCCTGTGGTCTCAGTACGGCCACTACCTCGACAACCTGGTCCACGGCAGTCTCGGCACGTCCGTCTTCACCGGCCAGCCGGTTTCGGCGACGCTGAACCAGCGGCTCCCGGTCACGCTTTCCCTGGTGCTGCTGGCCACCGTGTTCGCCGCGGTGGTCGGAATCCTGCTCGGCGTGGTCAGCGCCGTGCACGGCGGAGTGCTCGGGCGTTTCGTGGAAGCACTGTCCCTCGTCGGCCTGGCTCTTCCCGGATTCTGGGTGGCACTGGTCCTGGTCGAGGTGTTCGCTGTCGTGCTGCGCGCCTTTCCCGCCACCGGCTACATCTCGCCCACGCAGTCGTTCGGCACCTGGTTGTGGGCGCTGTGCCTGCCGGTCACCGCACTCGGACTCGTCGGCATCGCGAGTATCGCGAAGCAGACCAGGGACTCCATGAAGGACGCACTGGCCAGCAACTACATCCGCACGCTACGGGCCAACGGCATCCCGCGCCGGTCCATCATCTGGAAGCACGCGCTGCGCAACGGCGCCATTCCCGTGGTCACCGTGATCGGGCTGGCGTTCGTCAGCGCACTGAGTGCCTCGGTGTTCATCGAGGCGGTCTTCGTGCTCCCCGGGCTCGGCAGCCTCGCCGTCAACGCGACCAACCAGCACGACATACCGGTCATCGAAGGGGCGGTGCTGTACTTCACCGTCCTCGTCGTCATCGTGAACCTGGTCCTGGACGTGTTTTACGGGTTGCTCAATCCGAAAGTGAGACACCAGTGACCACCCAGACCGACCATGCCGAGCGGCCGGGCGCGCTCGCCGCCGGCGCCTTCCTGCGGCGAGTCGCGCGAAAACCGCTCGGCGTGATCAGCGCCGCGTATCTCCTGCTGCTCGCCCTGGCCTGCGCACTGGCCCCGGTCGTCGCCCCCTATCCGCCACTCGCGCAGAAGCTCGACCACGTCCTGGCCACCCCGAGCTCAGCCCACCTGCTCGGCACCGACGAGCTGGGCCGTGACGTGCTCAGCCGGCTGCTGTACGGCGGCCAGGACACCCTGCTCGGCGTACTGGAATGCGTCGCGGTGCTGCTGGTCGTCAGCCTGCCCGTCGGCCTCGCCGCCGGCTACCTGGGCGGCTGGACCGACCGGGTCGTCAGCAACGTGACAGACCTGATGCTCTCGGTGCCCACCATCGTCGTGGCCCTCGCGGTCCTGTCGGTGTTCGGCTCCTCGATGACGGTGGCGATGATCACTATCGGCATCCTCGGCTCCGCCGGAGTCATCCGGGTCATCCGCAGCGCGGTCATCGCGGTGCGCGAGGAGCTGTACGTGGCGGCGGCCCGAACGTCCGGGGTCACCGACCCTCGGATCGTCAGCCGCCACGTACTGCCCCGCATCGCCGGCCCCGTCATCGTGCAGACCTCGCTGTACGCCGGGATCGCGCTGGCACTGCAAAGCGGTCTGGCGTTCCTCGGCCTGGGAATCCAGTCCCCGGCCCCGAGCTGGGGCGGGATGGTGGGGGAAGCCTCGGACGCCATCAACCAGGACCCCTGGCTGCTGGTCCCGAGCGGCGGCATCATCGCGCTCACCATCATGGCGTTCGGCCTGGTGGGCGACGCGATGCGGGACGCGGCCGTGGAACGCTGGTCCGGGACCGCGCAGAACGGGCGCCCAGCGGCGCCGCGCACACGCCCGGCAGAGGCCGCCGCGCCGGATTCCCTGGACGCCACCGAACCGGGTGCGCTGAGCGTGCGGGGACTGACCGTCGAGTTCGACACGCCCGAAGGTCCGGTCACGGTGGTCGACGGGGTGTCCTTCACCCTGCGTCCAGGTGAGGTGCTCGGCCTCGTCGGCGAGTCCGGCTGCGGCAAGTCCGTCACCTCGCTGTCCCTGCTGGGCCTGCTGCCCGAAAACGGACGGATCAGCTCCGGGCACGTCATGTCGGGCGGCCGGGATCTCGCGGCGATGACCGAACGCCAGCTCACCGATGTCCGCGGCAGCGAAATCGCGATGGTGTTCCAGGAGCCGATGTCCAGTCTCGATCCGTCGTTCCGTGTCGGCTCCCAGCTGATGGAGACGATCCGCGCACACGAGAAGCTGTCACGGCGTGAGGCTCGCGAAAGGGTCCTCACGTTGCTGGAGCAGGTCCGCCTGCCGGACCCCGCGGACGTCTTCCGCCGCTACCCGCACGAACTGTCCGGCGGCATGGCGCAGCGGGTCTGCATCGCCCAAGCGCTCGCGACCGGGCCCCGCATCCTTGTCGCCGACGAGCCCACCACCGCCCTCGACGTGACGGTGCAGGCCGAAATTCTCGCGCTGCTGCGCACCTTGCAGGCCGAGACAGGCATGTCGGTCATCCTCGTCACCCACGACTGGGGGGTCGTCGCCGACCTCTGCGACCGCGCCGTCGTCATGTACGCGGGCCAGATCGTGGAGGAGGCGCCGATCCGCAGCCTCTTCCACCACCCGCACCATCCCTACACACTCGGCTTGCAGGAATGCAATCCGGAGCGCTGGAGCGGCACCGGTGAACTACCGGTCATCCCGGGCATGGTGCCGCCCCCGGCCCGCCGGCCCAAGGCCTGCTGCTTCGAGCCGCGCTGCAGCCTGGCCGGCCCGGAATGCACGCGCGAACCGATCCCGCTCCTCAGCACAGCACCGGACGACGACGGGCTCCACCAGGTCCGATGCGTCAACTGGCAGAAGGTTCAACCGGCGAGGACACCATGACAACGAACTTGCTCTCGGTCCAAGGACTGAGCGTCGACTACCACGTCGGCCGGCGCCACGTATGCGCTGTCGAAGACGTCAGCCTCGACGTCGGAGCCGACGAGACCGTCGGCCTGGTCGGCGAATCCGGATCGGGCAAGACCACGATCGCCCGCGCGGTGCTCGGCCTGGCCAAGGCCCGTGCGGGCACCATACGTTTCGATGACGAGGACATCACGCATGCCGGCAAGTCGCAGCGGCGCCGGCTGAGCAGGGACATGCAGGTGGTCTTCCAGGACCCCTACGGCTCCCTCAGCCCCACCCGAACAGTCGCGCAGACGCTGACAGAGCCGCTGCTCGCACACCGGATCGCGTCCGGGCAGACCGCACACGACCAGGCGGCCGACATGCTGGCCCGGGTGGGCCTGGAACCCGACGCACTGCGCCGGTACCCCCGGGAGTTCTCCGGCGGGCAGCGCCAGCGCATCGCGATCGCTCGGGCTCTGATGCCCTCACCGCGCCTGGTCGTCTGCGACGAGGCCGTCAGCGCGCTCGACCTGTCGGTCCAGGCCCAGGTCCTCAACCTCCTGCGGGACCTCCAGCGCGAGTACCGGCTCGGCTACCTGTTCGTCGCCCACAACGTCTCCGTCGTGCGCCACATCTCGGACCGTATCGTCGTCCTCTACCGCGGCACGGTCATGGAATCCGGTCCGGCGGAAGCCGTCTGCACCAAGCCCGGACATCCGTACACCCGCGCGCTGCTGCAAGCGGTCCCGGTCGCCGACCCGGACCGGCAGGCCGCCCGGCGGGCGGTCGCGACCCCCGGCGAGCACGTCTCGGCGCCCCCGACCGGCTCCGGCTGCCCCTTCGCCGCGCGATGCCCCCACGTCATCGACGCGTGCCGGCGCGAACGCCCGCCGCTCGTGGCGGCGCCAGGAGGAACCCAGGTCGCCTGCATCCGGGCAGAGGAGTTGGCCGGGTATTCACCTCCCGGGTGAAGGACACCGAAGCGGATGCACAACTCCCGCTGCGGCCGCACCGCCAACGCCGAGGCCTCCGCGCCGATCCGTACCGCGGAGGTTCCTCAGCGCCGAGCGCGCGAAAACCCATGTGGCACTCAGGACCTGCCGTACCGGCTGTGACGCCGGGAGCACGGACTCCTCCATCCAACGGTTGGTCGCACCGGCCAGGTCGGCGGTGACCTGCCGCTCGCCGGCCTGAGTGACCGAGCCGTTCATCGCCGAGGACTGCACCGCATGGTTCACGAGCACGACGATGGGACGGCCGTCCTCGCCCTCGATGCGCGTCACATCCGCGCAGCCGTAGACCGGTCCGTTGTCGTCGGCCCCGAGCGACCAGCCGTACGGCGTGGGCATGTCGCGCTGGACGTTGACGCGGCTCGTACCGATCCCGAAGCCGGTACGAGCGCGCCGCATCGTACGCTCCGGCTCAACGGCGGACTGCTCGACCCCGTTGTCGACGGCCTTGCCCGGCGAGGATGTCCCGGGTGCGGGCGATCTGGTCGTCGAAGACCGAGGTCCGGTCGATCACGCAGAGGGCGAGCCGGGTCGCTGAGTCGTCCAGCACGAGCACCAGGCACGCAGCGGGTCGCGGACGAAGGTGAAGCCGTCCACGGGCAACAGGTTGTGTGGCAGGTCTACGACCGCCTTGCCGGCGCCGGCCCGGAACGAATCCACCGTGGGGCCGGGAGCTGACGGAACCAGTGGGGCGGCCTCCGTTACAGAGGTGGCTCGGCCTTTGGGGAATCGGCGTGGTCAGGGCGTAGCACCCGCTGGAAATCCCGTACGTCGGGGAAGGGCGGATCGCTGCCGGGCGGCAGGTCCACCTCGAAGACGTTCAGGAGCATGGCCAAGGTGGTGAAGGTGCCGAGCGCGATGACCAGTTCGACCAGGCAGCTCTCGCCGAGTTCCGCGAGGGCGGCCGCGTATGTCTCGTCGTCGGCGAAGTGCTCTACGAGGATCTGGGTGACGAACTGGTGGAGCACATCCTCGTCGGGGCGGGGGAA
Source organism: Streptomyces sp. NBC_01261 (assembly GCF_036226385.1). Lineage (NCBI taxonomy): Bacteria > Bacillati > Actinomycetota > Actinomycetes > Kitasatosporales > Streptomycetaceae > Streptomyces > Streptomyces sp. NBC_01261. The sequence continues at coordinate 9,956,476 of NZ_CP108463.1, read as the reverse complement.
CCGCGGTTGCTCGCCGCGGGCCAGCCGGTCCAGTGCCTCCCTGTCCACTCCCGCCGCAACAGCCTTGTCGATGTGGGCGTTCCACGAGTGCTGCGCGTCGAGGCGGCGGGCGACGATCAGCAGAGTCAACTCGCGTAGCCGGGGTACGAGTTGCGAGTCGCGCATGCAGGTTGTGGCGAGCTCTTCCAGCTTGTCGCCCGCGTGAGGACTGTGCAGCAGCACCGCGAACGGTCCCGGCACCCCACCGCGGCGGTCCGTGATCCGCGCGTGGAGAGAGGCCTGGTCCTGGGTCGGTTCAGATATCGGGGGCAGTCGCATGGGGCCTCCTGGGCTTGTGCGATGTGGCGGCTGGGGTGCGAGCAAGGGCGACGGGCGCGCAACACGAAGCCGTTGACGTCGACGACGGCGATGCCGGTCGCCTTGTCGATGGCCCGGGCGCGGACGGCGCAGGCTGCGAGGATCCCGTCGGCCGTCTCAGTGGTGAGTGACATGCTGGCGCCGTGCCCGGACTCCGCGCCCAGTTCCGGCAGAGCGAGGTAACCGAAGACGCCCATGCGGTAGTTGAGCGTCACGACCACGAACCCCTTGCTCGCCAGAGCCGCCCCGTCGAACTCCGGCTCACCGCCATGCCCGACCAGGAAGCGTCCCCCGTGGATCCAGACCAGCACCGGGCGCGGATCCAGTGAAGGGGCCGCGGCGGTCCAGATGCTGAGGTTCAAGCAGTCCTCGCTCCACGAGAAACCCGGCACGGGGTCCGACTGCGGGCAGATGTCGCCGAAGCGGTCCGCCGCGCGCACGCCCTTCCAGACACGCGGGGGCAGCGGTTGTCGCCGGCCGTGGACGCGGCGTAGGGGATGCCCTTGTAGACAGTGACCGAGGCCAGCTAGGACACCACTCCCGTCACCTGGCGGTGCTCGGTCCGAACGGGAAGGCTGGGAGCTGTCATGTGATCACTTCCGCCAGAAGGCGGCGTACCGCTCGCCGAGACCGTCGAGGAGTACGGGATAGTCGTGGTCGGCCCCTGCCACCACGTGGTACTCGTGCTCGACCCCGAGCGTGGCGAGCATCTCGTCCATCTCACGGACGACGCCGACCAGGCGCTCGTCCCGGGAGCCGACCATCAGCCGAACCTTCGAGTGGTTCCTGATCTCCGGGGAGTTGGCCAGAAGCAGCGTCCAGGGGCTGACCGCGTCGTAGTACGCCTGATCCCCGAAGAACGTGTTGGCGACCCGCTCATCTGGCTCCAGCGAGAGGTCTTTCAACAGGGGCGGAGCAATGGCTGACACCCGGCCGAAGATCTTGGGGTACTTGAAACCGATGTGGAGTGCGCCGAAGCCTCCCATAGAGAAGCCCTCGATCGTTCTCGCCCACGGCCCGGGGATCGTCCGGTAGGTGGCGTCGACATGGTTGACCAGGTCGCCGGCGATCGTCTGCTCCACCGGGCGCGCGCCGTCCTTGGAGTCGACGTACCAACCGATGGGCAGGGCTTGCGGCAACACCACGATGGTCGGCGGCATGGCGCCGACGCGGATCGCGGCGTCGATCCGCTGCACCGCAGCGCCGCCCTGGCGGGCGTTGCCGAAGCCACCGTGCAGCCAGTAGACAACCGGGAAGTGGGCAACCGGATCGTCTTCGTAGGCGGGCGGCAGGTAGATCTGGTAGCTGCCCTGGAGCTCCCCCTTGCCACGGTCGCGCGATCCCTGTGGGTAGAGGCCGAACCGTGTGAGCTCCTGGTCCTCCTGGACGGTGTCGATCCACTGCTGTTCGAAGACGGCGAGTTCTTCCGGGGTGTATTCCGGGATGTGGTCTGGGGTGTGTGCGGTGGGCGCGGTCATGTATACGGTCCTTGTTCTTCACCGGTGGGGGAAAAGCATGTGGTCTTGCAGGAAGCGGTTGTCGGTACCCGGAGGTGGGATGCCCGGGTACCAGGCCCGGTCGGCTGCGCGGTCAGAGTTCTTCGTGGGTCTCGGGATCGTGTCCGATACGGCCTCGTGGGCGGTCCGTGATCCTGGCCATATCGTCCTGCGACAGTTCGAAGCCGAACACGTCCAGGTTCTCCAGCCGTCGCCCCGGATCACCTGACCTGGGCAGGGGGACCACACCCAGCTGCACGTGCCAACGGAGCACCACCTGGGCCGGGGTGACCTCGTGGGCGCGGGCGACGGCCAGTACAGCCGGGTCCTCGCCCAGGCCGTTCCCTCGGCTGAGAGGGCTGTAGGCCACGGTGAGGATGCCGTGCTCGGCGTGCACGGCCCGCAGGTCGTCCTGTGGGTACGCGGGGGTGCATCTCGACCTGGTTGAGCGCGGGCACCACGCCGGTCTCCCGCTCCAGCCGCCGGATGTGTGCCGCGGTGAAGTGGGACACCCCGACCGAGCGGACCAGCTCCCCCTCAGGGAGTCTGATCATCGCCCGCCAGGAGTCCGGGTAGCGGTCCATCAGGGGCAGGGGCCAGTGGATGAGGTAGAGGTAGAGGTCGACGTAGTCGAGGGCCAGCCGTCGGCGGGCCTGCTCGAAGGACGCGAGAGTTTCCTCGAAGCCGTGGTCCCGGCCGGGCAGCTCGGTCAGGACACAGATCTCCTCTCGGGGGACTCCCGCAGTGGCGACGGCCAGGCCGACGTCCTGCTCGTTGCGGTAGGCAGCGCCGGTGTCGATCAGGCGGTAGCCGGCCCGCAGGGCGTGCCGGACGGCGTCCTCTGACTGTGCGTCGTCCATGGGCGCGGTGCCCAGACCGATGGCGGAAACAATATGGCCATCGTTCAACGTATGAAGCGGTACAAGCGGTGCAGGGGGCATGTGAAGGACTCGATCCGCTGGATTACGCGGGTCCCGGTGACGGCGTGCCCAATGCACGGGGGACGTCGTGAGGCGCGCGAAGGGGCGGCGATTGCAATCCTCTGGACAGCCTGTCGCCTAGGAACGTCACCCGCCGAAACACCGCGTGGGAGAGCGCCGGAACGCGGGCGACGGCTCCCGCCCGTGTCGACACCACGGTGTTGCGGACCTGACGTTCTGCGGGCTGCTGCCCAATGGATCGGTTAACTCCATCCGAAGGCGTGGCCAATGACCGGGACACCGGACGCACACTAGGGCGAGCGAAGGAGACAAGCCGGTCGGGTATGCACGGACATCTCCTTCCTTCAAGGTGGTATCGCAGATCTCGTGACCAAAAAAACCGTAGCAGTAGCCTGAGCACGCGTTCAACCACGTCAGCGGTGCTTGGCTTCCACTTCGCGCATCCTTAGTTTTCGTTGCACTCCCGGCGGACTTCATTCCCGTGTCAGCCGTTGTCACTGTTGCGTCACCGGGTCGACAGACGTTCCGCCGCAGTGGGAGCCGCGGACGTATTCGGCAACGCTGACCGGCAACGACCGCGCGGAGTGCGATTCCTCCGTACGGCAGGCCGCCGAACGCGTGCCCTGCGGCCGGTCCTGCCCGATCGTTCGGCGCTCATCGCCGCACACCCGCCAGACCACACGTCTGTAATCGGCTCTTCAACGACCCGGCGCCCGTCGCATGCGCGGCAGCGGGATGCCGTCAACGTCGTAGTCACGGCGAAGTGAAGGCCAGGACATGGAAGGCAATCGACCCGAACAGTTTGTTCAGCGAGAAAATACGCGATCTGACCTGCGGAAATAAAGAGCGGCAGACGAGCCGGCCCATACGCCGGATACCGTCCTTGACCTCCTCGCGAAGCCTCAGGTGATTCAAACAGCTTCTTCTTGAGCTTCGCGGCAGAGCCCCTCCCCCATCACTACAGCAGCGAGTCGCCACGCGTCACCCATCCCCGCACCCCACCGCACTCACAGGTAGCCAGCCGCGCCTGTGAGCGTCCGAGCCCGTGACCTTCGCTGCCGCAAGGTCGATACTTTCCACAGAGGCCCTCCCGCCTACCCTCGACCAACCAACTCCAGGGACCTGACAACCCGTCATCAAAGTCAGCATTAAGTCAGCATCAGCCCCGCCAGAACCCGCTTCCGACCGCCATGGACCGCCAAGATCGATGACCGACGCAACCCCTCTCCGACCAGTAAAGGTGCAGGTCAGAGGCACATCTGCTAGCGTTGCCAGGAGGAACCGATGAGGATGTTGATCAACGTCGCGGAAACCGTGGTCACGGACGCACTGCGAGGCATGGCGGTCGCCCATCCCGAGTTGACCGTGGACGTCGAGAACCGGGTGATCGTACGGCGGGACGCTCCCGTGGCCGGGCAGGTGGGACTGGTTTCCGGTGGAGGGTCGGGGCACGAGCCGTTGCACGGGGGGTTCGTCGGGCCGGGGATGCTGTCGGCCGCCTGTCCCGGTGAGGTGTTCACGTCGCCGGTGCCCGATCAGATGGTGCGGGCCGCGGCAGCCGTGGACAGCGGGGCCGGGGTGCTGTTCATCGTGAAGAACTACACGGGGGACGTCCTCAACTTCGACATGGCGGCCGAGCTGGCCGAGGACGAGGGCATCCAGATCGCCAAGGTGCTGGTCAATGACGATGTCGCCGTCATCGACAGTCTCTATACCGCGGGGCGGCGTGGCACCGGTGCGACGCTGTTCGTGGAGAAGATCGCCGGGGCCGCCGCGGCCGAGGGGCAGCCCTTGGACCGGGTGGCGGCGATCGCCCGGCAGGTCAATGAGAACTCGCGCAGTTTCGGTGTCGCGCTCAGCGCCTGCACCACCCCCGCCAAGGGCAGCCCCACCTTCGATCTCCCGCCGGGCGAGCTGGAGTTGGGCGTCGGTATCCACGGCGAGCCGGGCCGGGAGCGGCGGGCGATGATGACCTCCGGCGAGATCGCCGACTTCTCCGTCCAGGCGATCCTTGAGGACATGTCGCCGCGCAACCCGGTCCTGCTCCTCGTCAACGGCATGGGCGCGACCCCGCTCCTGGAGCTCTACGGCTTCAACGCCGAGGTCCACCGCGTCCTCGGCGAGCGTGGCGTCGCCGTCGCCCGCACACTGGTCGGCAACTACGTCACGTCCCTCGACATGGCGGGCGCCTCGGTCACCCTGTGCCAGATCGACGAGGAACTGCTGCGGCTGTGGGACGCGCCGGTGAAGACGCCGGGACTGCGCTGGGGCATGTGACCCGGCGGCACACCCGGCCGACTCACCCACCACGCAAGGAGATTCCGTGCTCGACGCCGACTTCTTCCGCCGTTGGATGACGGCGACCGCCGCCTCCGTCGCCCGCGAGGCGGGACGGCTCACCGACCTCGACTCACCCATCGGCGACGCCGACCACGGCGCGAACCTGCAACGCGGGTTCACCGCCGTGACGGCCACCCTGGAAAAGGAGGCGCCGGACACCCCGGGCGCCGTCCTCATGCTCGCCGGACGCACGCTCATCTCGACGGTCGGCGGCGCGTCGGGCCCGCTCTACGGCACGCTGCTGCGCCGTACCGGCAAGGCGCTCGGGGACGCTCCCGAGGTGAGCGAGGAGGAGTTCGCCCTCGCGCTGCGCACCGGAGTCGACGCGGTGATGACCCTCGGCGGTGCCGCGCCCGGCGACAAGACCATGATCGACGCGCTCGTCCCGGCGGTCGACGCGCTCCCGGACGGCTTCGCCGCGGCACGCGCCGCCGCGGAGGAGGGCGCCGTGGCCACCACGCCCTTGCAGGCGCACAAGGGCCGGGCGAGCTACCTCGGGGAGCGGAGCATCGGGCACCAGGACCCGGGCGCCACGTCCTCGTCGCTGCTGATCGCCGCACTCCAGGAAGCCGCGAGCGCGGAGGCCACCGGTGAGTGACGAGAAGCTCGTGGGCATCGTGCTGGTGTCGCACAGCGCGGAAGTCGCCCTCTCCGTGGCCGAGTTGGCGCGAGGGCTGTCCGGCTCGGGCGCCTCGGTACCGCTCGCCGCCGCCGGCGGTACCGAGGGCGGCGGGCTCGGCACCAGTTCCGAACTCATCGCCGCGGCGGCCGCGTCCGTCGACCGCGGCGCCGGAGTCGCCGTCCTCACCGACCTCGGCAGCGCCGTACTCACCGTGAAGGCCCTCCTCGCCGAAGGCGACGAACTCCCGGCCGGCACCCGCCTCGTGGACGCCCCGTTCGTCGAGGGCGCGGTGGCCGCGGTCGTCACGGCGTCGACGGGAGCGGACCTGGACACGGTGGAGGCGGCGGCCGCGGAGGCGTACACCTATCGGAAGGTGTGAGGGGAGCGTGGGCGCGGGGTCTGGGTCGTAGCGCGGAGGGTGTGAGGCGGGGCCGTAGCGGAAGGGTCGGAGGGCGTAACGGATGGTGTGAGTCCGGGGCGTAGCGGAAGGCGGAGACCAGACGGCGCTCGGCGCTCGGCGCTCGGCGCTCGGCGCTCGGCGCTCGGCGCTCGGCGCTCGGCGCTCGGCGCTCGGCGCTCGGCGCTCGGCGCTCGGCGCTCGGCGCTCGGCGCTCGGCGCTCGGCGCTCGGCGCTCGGCGCTCGGCGCTCGGCGCTCGGCGCTCGGCGCTCGGCGCTCGGCGCTCGGCGCTCGGCGCTCGGCGCTCGGCGCTCGGCGCTCGGCGCTCGGCGGCAGTCATGGGCCGGTCGGCCCCGGCCAAACCCACCAGTCCGACCCGTGTGACCGAACCATCGGACCTAACCGCTGATCCGAGCCCCCGTATCGAGCCGCCCGGCCACGCTCTCCCCGCCGACGCCGCCCGCCCGAGCACACCGATACCCCGGGCCAAGACACATTCGCGCCCGGCGCCGCTCCGATCCCGGCCCGGCCCAGCCCAGCCCAGCCCAGCCCAGCCCAGCCCAGCCACAAGGCGCAGGCCCCCTACGGCACCTACGAAACCCCCTCCGCCGCGATCGCCAGCGCCGAGCGCAACGTCTCCGCCACCTCGGCCTCCCCCACCCCCGCATCCGCAACGGCTCCGCTCCACGCGAACCGCTCCACCGCCGCCCGCAGCGCCGCGTTCAGCATCGCCGCCTGGATCATGGGCCGTAGATCGTCGGCCGGCAGACCCGCTCGGTCGGCCAGGGCTCGGGCGAATGCCGGTTCGGCTTCGTCGTAGGTCTGGAGCCAGATCGCGCGGAGGCCCAGTTCCGTCCGGGTGAGGCGGACCAGGGCGGTGCCGGTGGCCCCGTCGGGGCCGGTGGCGGCGAGGAGGCCGGTCGCGAGGGCCGGATCGAAGAGTTCCGGCAGGGGGTGGCCGGGGCGCCACTCGCGCAGGCGGGCGGCGATCACGTCGATGCCGGCCGAGAAGAGTGGTCGTACGCAGCTCTCCTTGCTCGGGAAGTAGCGCCAAACGGTGCGCGCGGAGACGCCGACCGCCTGGCCGATCTGTTCGCCGGTGGTCGCCGCGACGCCCTGGGCGACGAACAACTCCACCGCGGCCCGGGCGATCTCCAGGCGGATCTCGGCCTTGCGTGCCTCGGTGAGAGGCGGGCGTCCCGTGCGTCCGCTGGCTGCGGTCATCAGTTCCCCTCCGGCTGCGGTCGTGACCTCCCGGGATTCTCCCTCATGCCTCCCACACGACTCTCATGCCACCCATACGACTTTATGTCACTCGAAGACATTAAGTCGTATGGTGAGGACAACCCGGGCGGCGCAGAGCCCTCGCACTACGGACAGGAGCACCTCATGGCCACTGGACTCGACGGACGCAGCGTCATCGTCACCGGAGCGGGTTCGGGCATCGGGCGTGCCGCCGCCCTGGCCTTCGCCGCGGAGGGCGCGAAGGTCGTGGCCGCCGACCTGAACACGGACGGCGCCGGGGCGGTCGTCAAGGAGATCGAGCAGGCGGGCGGTACCGCCGTCGCGGTCACGGGCGACCTGAGCGAGCAGGCGGTCGTGGACGAGGTGGTCGCGACCGCCGTGGAGCGGTTCGGCGGGGTCGACGTGCTGGTGAACAACGCCGGGATCATGGACCGCATGTCCGCACTGGCGGACGTCGAGGACGCGGAGTGGGACCGCGTCATCCGGGTCAATCTGACCGCCCCCTTCCTGCTCACCCGGGCCACGCTGCCGCACATGCTGGCGGCGGGCAGGGGCGCGATCGTGAACACCGCCTCCGAGGCGGGCCTGCGGGGCAGCGCGGCGGGCGCCGCCTACACGGCCTCGAAGCACGGGGTGGTGGGCCTGACCAAGAACCTCGCGGTGATGTACCGCAAGCAGGGCATCCGCGCGAACGCTATCGCCCCGGGCGGCACCGCGACCAACATCTCCGTGGAGGCCGACCGGGCCGCCCACGGTCCGGCAGCGCTCGGCCCGCACTTCGTCAACGTCGGCCGGCTGGCCCAGCCCGAGGAGCAGGCCGCCGCGATCGTGTTCCTCGCCTCGGACGCGGCCAGCAACATCAACGGCGTGGTCCTGCCCGTCGACGACGGCTGGTCGGCGGTCTGACGGCTCCACCCCGGAGGGCTCGGCAGGCGGTGCCCTACGACCCTGGCTGCTCGGCAGCGCCCTGCACGAACAGCCTCGCCAGCCGCTGCCCCGTCTCCACGGCCGCCGCGTGGTCTTCGATGGGCTTCACCTTCGAGTCCTTGAACACGATGTAGGTGACGCCGGCGTCCGTCCCGCCGCCGCGCGGATCCGTGCGGATGCCCAGGCCCTTGGCGGTGGCGTACGACGCCTCGCCGATGATGTCGTGCGGACCGACGTCTCCTACGACGGCGTACTGCACCCGGTCCCGGTAGACGACGGCGGCGACCGAGCCGCCGCCGATGCCGTGGTCCCGGTGGTTCCAGAGGGTGCTCGCGGCAGGGACCACAATGTAGGGGAGCTGTTCGGCGTTGAGATAGCGGCCGTCGGACTGTTGGAAGGCCGTCATGGAGGAGAAGAGCGGGTCGGTGCGCGCGTTGCAGCGGGCGCCGGCCTGGCCGTCGCAGTCGATGTCCAGGTCGGCCTTCCAGTAGACGGCCTCCTTGGTGCCGCAGACCGGGATCGTCGCGCGCTCCCCGTCGTCACTGCGGTACCGGCCGCGCGAGACGGGCGCGCAGTCACGCACCTTGGCCAGCAGATCGGCGGCGCGGACGTCACCCTCGCGCAGCGCCGTCGGCCCCGCCTGAGGCCGGACGAACGCGACAGGGGCGGTGGCGGTGGCGGGCAGCGTAGTCGGGGCGAGCAGGGCGGCGCCGGCCGCGGCCAGCGTCAGCGACTGGACACGCACGATAGAGGACCCTCTCCTGGGGGATCTGACGGACACTCAGCCCACCCTGGTACCGGTCCGATCGGGCGGCCACCGGTAGGGGGCCGGACGGTGCACGCCGGAACTCCCGAAGGGGGTACGACCCCTGAGCCCGCGTCATTCCCAGCGGAGATCGGGGTCCTGCATCCGCGTCACTCCGGACCGGAGCCGAGCCTCTGAGCCGACGTCACTCCCGACGGAAGCCGGGACCCTGAGCCCGCGTCATTCCCGACGGAATCCGAGATCCTGAACCTGCGTCGCTCCCAACCGGAGCTGGGACCGTGAGCCCGCGTCACTCCAGACGGGGGCCGGGGACCCGAGCCCGTATCGGCTCCGGTCACCCGGCCGCCCGCGCCGGCGCGGGATCAGCGACGACAGCGGTCCGCGCCACCGGCATGAACTGCCCTCTCCCGGGGGCGAGTTCAGCCGTGAGGCTTCAGCATACGTAACCCTCGCGACCGGTCGGCAACGGCGCCCCTCTTGATGCGACCGCACCACCCGGGTCATATTGGTCCGGACCTTTTCCGTCGTGTGGTGCCCGCGCAATGCCGGGAGGCAGAAACGTGCGACGCGTCCGTGCCACCCCCGCCCTCCTCCGTGCCGCCCTCGCTCTCCCCCGTACGGCCCTGGTGTGCGCCGCGCTCCTGCTGCTCGCGTCCTGCGGCATGACCGACGAGGAGGACGGCCACGCCCCCGGCGCCCCGGCGGGAGTAACGGCCGCGGCCGGAAGCGCGACCACCGTGCACGTCATGTGGGACGCGGTGACGGCGGACCCAGGCATCGGCACCTACGAGATATATCGGGGCACCACGAAAGTGAAGGAAGTAGCGGGTTCCGAGCACATGGTGGATGTCACCAGGCTCAGGCCCGCCACCCTGTACTCCTTCACCGTGCGGGCCCGGGACACCGACGGCCGCCTCGGACCGCGCAGCCGGACGGTCCAAGCGCGGACACCGGTCGCCGTCGCGGCCGACCACTCGGCACCCACCCGTCCAAGCGCCCCGCAGGGCCGCGTCATCGGCAGCCGAGCCGTCCAACTGTCCTGGGGTGGCTCGACGGACAACCGGGGTGTGGTGTCGTACGACATCTATCAGGGCGGGGCGAAGATCCACAGTGGGGGCGGAGCGCAGACCGCGACCGTGGTCACGGGGCTACGGCCGAGCACGCGTTACTCCTTCACCGTGCGGGCCCGGGACGCCGCCGACAATCTCTCGCCGGCGAGCACGGCCGTCCCGCTCACCACCGCACCCGGCAACGACGACGGGAGCGGCACCGCCCCCACGGAATTCCGCGCGACCACGCACCGGGGTGACGACGGGGCGTACTACATCGACCTGTCCTGGGTACCGCCGCGCACGGACGGGGTGGTCACGGAGTACCAGATCCAACTCGACGGACAACCGGCCACCTCGCTGGTCTGGGGCGGAACCCCGCCCCGCGATCACGCGAAGTACAGCTTCTACGCGGGCCGGGATGCCGGGATCAGCCATCGGGTACGGCTCAGGGCGCGGTTGCCGGACGGTACGTGGGGCGGGTTCTCGGCGGAGCGGACGGTAACGACGGGCGGTGCGGGGCCGTAGGTGAACCGTGGGATCCGGCTCATGGACCAGGGGAACTCCCATGGCCCGCCGCATCACGCCCCGGCAGCCACCGCACCGCTGGCCGGGGAGGGGGTGCGACGGGCGGGCGTCGACCTGGGAGCCGTCGGCGGACGAGGAGTTCGCGCGGGTCGCCTCGCCCGTGTGGACGGAGCGCGTCGGGGCCGAGGGACTCACCGCGCCACACAGGGGTGCCCCTCGTGTCGTACGCGGAGGATCCGCCGATCGCGTGCCGCTACTGGCGGCGCGCCTTCGGTGCCCGGCTCGGCGGGCAGACCTCGATCGCCGTGCCCGACCTGCGCGGGGTACCGGCGACGGTCGTGACCGGAGCCAGGACCACCGTCCTCCCCCGCCATCTCCACCTGGCCGAGCCGGCGTCCGGCGCGCTGGTGCCACTGCCCCTGTCCCTACCCCTGCCGACGCCCGAGGACCCGCCGCTCACCACCTCGCACCCCACCCGGCACCCCGTCTCCCCCGACAACCCGCACGTCACCCTCGTACGGGAGCGACCACTCCCCGCGGCACCCACCAGGTGAACCCATGTGACCCCGCCCGCGCCCCTGACCGCGCATCACCCCTGAGCCGGACGAAGGAATCCGTCACCTGCCCGGTCCCCGTCCGCATGCGGGACGGGCCGGGAACGCGTTGGCTTCCTTGGAGGCAGCACGGCCGTTTCCCGATCCCGGCGGCGCAAGGGATGTTCCGCCAACCGTGCCGCCGGAGGGCAGTCCCATGCGCACTTCTCAGCTACTACTCCGCTCCGGCCTGACCGTGACAGCCGCCGCCGCTCTTCCCCTCGCCCTGACCGCCGGAACCGCCGGCGCGGCGTCGGGGATCTCCGTGAGCACGACCGGAACCACGGTCTCGGTCACGACCAGCGCGTGCTCCCAGAACCGCACCACCGGCGTCTGGGGCACCGGTTCACTCCTCACCAGCAGCCAGGGGAGCTTCGCCGAGGGCCGCAAGGCGACCCTGGCGGGGACGACCGTCAGCCAGTCCACGGCCTGGACGAACGTCACCCCGGGCACCTACACGATCATCGTCATGTGCCAGAACGCCAGCACGCCCGCGGGCACCCAGTCCGTGATCGTGTCCAGGTCCACGACCCCCACGGTCTCCGCCACTGCCTCACCCACGCGCGGCGTCATGGGCGGCCTCGGCGGGGCTACCAAGGACTACGGCCCGCTCACCCTGGCGGCGGGCGGGGGCCTGGTCGGCGTCGGCGTCATCGCGACGGCCTGGTTCCTGCGCAGGCGCGCGAAGCCGTACCGCCTCTGACCGTCCACGACCACGACCACGAGGGGCCGCCCGGCGACCGGCGGCCCCTCCTCCATGTCCTACGGCCACCACTGCCCCCACGCGCTACGGCAGCTCGGCGAACTCCTCGATCGCGTGGGTGAGCCACTGCGTCCAGAAGGTCTCCAGGTCGATGCCGGCGCGCAGCACGAGGTGCTGGAGCCGGTCCTGAGGGCTGTCCCGCCCGGGCGGGAAGTCGCGCTTCTCGATCTCCTCGTACTCCGTCAACTGCCGCTGGTGCAGGGCGAGATGGTGGCGCAGGTCGGTTTCGATGCCGTCCGTGCCGACCACCGCCGCGGCCCGCAGCCGCAGCAGCATCGTGTCGCGCAGCGGCTTGGGGTCCTGGGAGGTCGCGGTCCAGCGGGCCAGTTCGGCGCGGCCCGCGGGCAGGACCTCGTAGCGCTTCTTCTGGCCGCGGGCCGGCTGCTCGGTCGCGAGTGCCCTGATCTGGCCCTCGGCCTCCAGTCTTCCCAGCTCGCGATAGATCTGCTGGTGCGTCGCCGACCAGAAGTAACCGATCGACCGGTCGAAGCGCCGGGTCAGGTCAAGACCCGAGGACGGCTTCTCCAGAAGGGCGGTGAGGATCGCGTGCGGGAGTGACATGGGGTCATCCTAGGGACGGGCCTCGGTCCTGGGGACGGGCCTCAGAGGGCGGCCGCGACCTCGGTGCCCTGCTTGATGGCGCGCTTGGCGTCGAGTTCGGCGGCGACGTCGGCACCGCCGATGAGGTGCACGCTGCGGCCGGCGGCACTCAGTTCGTCGTAGAGGTCGCGGCGCGGGTCCTGGCCGGTGCACAGGACGACCGTGTCGACCTCCAGAACCGTGGAGCGGCCGTCGACGGTGACGTGCAGTCCGGCGTCGTCGATCAGGTCGTACTGGACGCCCGGGACCATGGTGACGCCCCTGTGTTTGAGTTCGGTGCGGTGGATCCAGCCCGTGGTCTTGCCGAGACCGGCGCCGACCTTGGTCGCCTTGCGCTGGAGGAGGTGGACGCTGCGCGGCGGCGCGGGCCGCTCGGGTGCGGTGAGGCCGCCGGGTGCCGCGTAGTCCATGTCGACGCCCCAGGCGCGGAAGTACGTCGCCGGGTCCTCGCTCGCCTTGTCGCCGCCGTCGGTGAGGAACTCGGCGACGTCGAAGCCGATGCCGCCCGCGCCGAGGATCGCGACGCGGTCGCCGACGGGGACGCGGTCGCGCAGGACGTCGAGGTAGCCGACGACGCTGGGGTGGTCGACGCCGGGGATGTCGGGGGTGCGCGGGGTGACGCCGGTGGCGACGACGATCTCGTCGTAGTCCGCCAAGTCGCCTGACACCACACGGGTGTTGAGGCGTACGGCCACTCCGTGCCCGTCGAGTTGCGTGCGGAAGTAGCGCAGCGTCTCGTCGAACTCCTGCTTGCCGGGGACCTGTCGGGCGACGTTGAGCTGTCCGCCGATCTCGCTCGCGGCGTCGTACAACGTCACTTGGTGGCCGCGCTCGGCAGCGGAGACCGCGCACGCCAGTCCCGCCGGACCCGCACCGACCACCGCGACGCGTTTGCGCAACCGGGTTGGGGCGAGGACGAGTTCGGTCTCGTGGCAGGCGCGCGGGTTGACCAGGCAGGAGGTGATCTTGCCGCTGAAGGTGTGGTCGAGGCAGGCCTGGTTGCAGCCGATGCAGGTGTTGATGGCGTCGGAACGGTCGGCCGCGGCCTTGGCGACGAAGTCCGGGTCGGCGAGCATCGGGCGGGCCATCGACACCATGTCGGCGTACCCGTCGGCGAGCAACTGCTCCGCCAGTTCAGGGGTGTTGATGCGGTTGGTGGTGACGAGCGGGATCGAGACCGCGCCCATCAGTTTCTTGGTGACCCAGGTGTACGCCCCGCGCGGCACCGAGGTCGCGATGGTCGGGATACGGGCCTCGTGCCAGCCGATGCCGGTGTTGATGATGGTCGCCCCGGCGGCCTCAACCGCCTTGGCGAGACTGATGACTTCGTCGAGCGTCGAGCCGCCCGGCACGAGGTCCAGCATCGACAGCCGGTAGACGATGATGAAGTCCTCGCCGACCGCCTCGCGGACCCGGCGCACGATCTCGACGGGGAAGCGCGTCCGGTTCTCGTAGGAGCCGCCCCAGCGGTCGTCGCGGTGGTTGGTCTGGGCGGCGATGAACTCGTTGATGAGGTAGCCCTCGGAGCCCATGATCTCGACGCCGTCGTATCCGGCCTGCCGGGCGAGGCGGGCCGCGCGGGCGTAGTCCTCGACGGTCTGCTCGACCTCGTCGTCGGTGAGCGCGCGGGGCGGGAACGGGCTGATCGGTGCCTGGACGGCGCTCGGCGCGACGAGGTCCTGGTGGTAGGCGTACCGCCCGAAGTGCAGGATCTGCATCGCGATCCGCCCGCCCTCGCGGTGCACGGCGGCGGTGATCTCGCTGTGCTGCGCGGCCTCGGCGTCGGTGGTCAGCTTGGCGCCGCCCTCGTAGGGCCGGCCGGCCTCGTTGGGCGCGATGCCACCGGTGACGATCAGGCCGACCCCGCCACGCGCGCGTGCCGCGTAGAACTCCGCCATGCGCTCGAAACCGCGCTCGGCTTCCTCCAGGCCTATGTGCATGGAGCCCATGAGGACCCGGTTGGGCAGCGTGGTGAAGCCCAGGTCGAGCGGGTTCAGCAGGTGCGGGTAACGACTCATCGGGGCCTCCGTGCGCGGTGTCGTGCCTCTTTTGTAGAGGACGGGGAGGCCTTTATGCAACTAGTTGCATAATCGGGGATGGGTCATGGGGTGGGTCATGGGGTGGGCCACGGCGAGTCACCCTGCTCCCGATTCACAGGGATTCATTACCGCTTCTTTATCGCCCACCCCGGAGAATCACAGGCAGGCGTGCCGGTGGGATGCCGCGCGCGTGGCCTAGGGAGCGAGCCGTGACGCACGATCCTGAGCACGAAGCCGGCGACAGCGCGGCGGTACCTCCGATGCCCGGCCACGCGCCCGAGTGGGAGGTGCTCACGGGCCCCGGCGGACCTGAACGCGACGGCGGTCTCGACCGGTTGTGGCGGCAGCGGTCGAGGCGTTCCCGGGCGGTGATCGCCGTGGCCACCGTAGGCGTGCTGGCGCTCGGCGGAACGGTCGCCTACGCGGCGACATCAGGGGGTACGGGCAGCGCCGCCGTACCCGCCGCCGCGGGCTCCCCGTCGGGAACACCGTCGCCCGGCGGGCCCGGCTTCCGGCACGGAGGCGGCTTCGGCCTCGGCGGCGCGGCCGTGCACGGCGAGGCAACGGTCAAGGACGACGCCACCGGCAAGTGGGTCGTACGGATCTGGCAGCGCGGAACGGTCACGAAGGTCGACGGCGACCAGGTCACCGTCAAGAGCGACGACGGCACGTCCTGGACCTGGACCGTGGGCGCCGACGCCACCCCCCAGGGCACCGCCGCCCTCAAGAAGGGCGACACGACCTCCCTCACCGGCACCCGCTCCAACACCGGCACCCGCACAGCCGACCGAGCCTTCACAGGCACCTTCGACCACAAGGGCCCCGGTGACGGACGAGGAGGCCCGAACGGCCGAGGCCCCGGCCCCTGGGGACACGGCAACCACGGGCCGAGCGCCATGCCGAGCCCTTCCGGCAGCGACGCCACGACCTAGCCGGCACCCGCACCGCCAACCGGGCCTTCGCGGACACCTTCGACCACAAGGCCCGGGCGAGGGACGAGATGAGCCAGGCGCTCGCGACCCCGGCCCCTGGGGACACGGTGGCCACGCCCCGAGCGCCACGCCCAGCCCGGCCGGCAGCGGCACTACGACCCAACCAGCACGCGCACCACGGACCGGCCCCTCACAGGCACCTAGGACCGCAAGGGCCCAAACACCTCCCCCAGCCCGCCCGACAGCATCCCGGCCCCCGCGCCCAGCCGCCCCTCCGACATTCGCGCGCTACATCCCGACCGCCCCCGCCACCCCGACCCCGATCACAACATTCGCGTACAACTCCTCCGAGTACGCCGACCGCGTCTCCAACCCAGCACGCGTGAACGCCTCGACCGCCGCCGGGAGTTGACGTTCACTCGTCTCGACGAGGAGGCAACCGCCGGGGGCCAGCCAGTCGGGTGCCCCCGTGGCGACCTCGCGGAGTATGGCGAGGCCGTCCGTGCCGCCGTCGAGGGCGACCAGGGGTTCGTGCTCGCGGGCTTCGGCCGGCAGGAGACCGACCTCGCCGGTGGGGACGTACGGCACGTTGGCCGCGAGGATGTCGACGCGGCCACGCAATGCGTCGGGCAGCGCCGTGAAGAGGTCGCCCTCGTGGACCTGGCCGCCGTAGGAAGCGACATTGCGGCGGGCGCAGCACACGGCGGCGGGGTCGATGTCGGCGGCGTGCAGTTCGACCCGGCCGAGCGCTGCGGCGATGGCCGCGCCCACCGCGCCGGAGCCGCAGCACAGGTCCACGACGACGGACGCGTCCGGGGCGTGCGCGAGGGCCTGTTCGACGAGGAACTCGGTGCGGCGGCGGGGCACGAAGACGCCGGGTTCCACGGTGATGCGCAGGCCGCTGAACTCGGCCCAGCCCACGACGTGTTCGAGGGGCAGGCCCGCGACCCGGCGGTCCACCATCGCGGCGAGTTCGTCCGGGGTGCGCGCGGCGGAGAGGATCAGTCGCGCCTCGTCCTCGGCGAAGACACAGCCCGCGGCGCGGAGCGCGGTGACGACGGAGGCGGGGGAAAGAGGGGGCATGAAAGCCGAGAGCCTTTCGGGCGGTAACCGAAGGGTGCTCTCGCGGTCACCTAGCGGCGGTGATCCGCGTTGTCCTGAGGTGAGAGCACCCGACCTGACACAGCGGTAATGGGTCTCACCTCCCCGGAGTTCAGGGCCGCGACCGTCCGCGACCGAGGAGCACAGTACCCCAACCACCGGGCCCGCGAGGGGCCGAGTCCCGCCCTGAGTTGTACTCTGCAACAAGCAGGTGAACGAGGGAGATTCCAGTGCGAGCGGACCGGGCCGTGGAGACCATCCAGCGCGAGATGACGATCTTCGCCCGGCGCGCCCGGGCCTCGGCGGGCCGCCTCCATCCCGAGCTGTCGCTGGTGTCGTACACCCTCCTCAGCCACCTGGAGGAGCAGGGCGGCTGCCGCGCCACCGACCTCGCCGCGCACTACGCCCTCGACAAGTCCACCGTCAGCCGCCAGGTCGCCGCCCTGGAACGCGCCGACCTCATCGAGCGCCGCCCCGACCCCGAGGACCACCGCGTCCAGGCCCTGCACCTCACCCCCGCCGGCCGCCGGATCCTCGCCCAGGTCACCGAGAACCGCCAGGCCGCCTTCCGTGAGCGGCTCGCGGACTGGCCCGAGGAGGACCTGACCCGGTTCGCCGGCTATCTGGAGCGCTACAACGCGTGGCCGGGCGAAACCGAGGACGGCGGCTGAGCTGCCACCGGTCCCTTCGGCTCTACGACACTCCCACGGACCGCGGCTGCGTCAGGTGCTCGGGCGCCCGTGCCGCGAGGAACGCGGTGTTGAGGCGCAGCCGGAAGCCCAGCGACTCATACAGCCGTATGGCGGTGGTGTTGCCCGCGCCGGTGTGCAGAAACGGGGTCTCGCCGCGTTCGCGGATGCCGTGCGCGACGGCCAGGATCAGGCGGCTCGCGAGGCCCTCGCCGCGCGCGGCGGGGTCGGTGCAGACCGCGCTGATCTCGGTCCAGCCGGGCGGGTGGAGGCGCTCGCCGGCCATGGCAACGAGGGCGCCGTTGCGGCGGATGCCCAGGTAGGTGCCGAGTTCGATGGTGCGGGGCAGGAAGGGGCCGGGCTTGGTCCGTTCCACGAGGTCGAGCATCTCGGGGACGTCGGCCGGGCCGAGGACGATCGCCTCCGGCTCCGGTGCGGCGGCCAGCCCGTCGTCCACCATCTGCACGCCGTCGATGTGGAAGGTGATCTCCCAGTCGTCCGGCACCCGGTCCCGGAACCCGAGGAGCGGGATCTCGGCGCCCGGCCCGGACATCGCGGCGACGTCCGCCCAGTCGTCGGCGTCGGGCTCGTCGGGCAGGGCCAGCCACGGGGTCACGTCGACCGGGTAGCGCAGCACCCGTCCGCGCCGCTCGGCGAAGTGGGCGTGCGGGCCGGTGAGGGCGGCGCGGGCCGGGTTGTCGAGGACGCGTTCGTCGGACGTGCTCATACGGCGACCTCGATCACGATCTTGCCGCGGGCGTGACCGGCCTCGACGGTGCTCAGTGCCTCGCCGGCCCGGTCGAGCGGGAAGGTCCGGGTCACGTGCGGGTCCAGTTGGCCCGCGAGTACGAGCTGCACGAGCGCGTCGAGGACGGCGGAGTTGCGGGCGCGTTCGACACGGGCGCCGCCGAGCTTCTCGACCTCGGGGGCGGGCGCCCCGGCGGTGATCAGCTTCGCGGGGTCGGTGAGGAGCGTGGCCGCCTCGGCGAGCACCTCGCCGCCGACGAGGTCGTAGGCACCGTCGACACCGTCCGGCGCGACGGCCCGTACGCGCGCGGCCAGGTCCGGTCCGGAGGGGACGTGGGCCGCGCCCAGCGACTCCACGAAGTCCTTCTTGCCCTCGCTCGCCACGCCCACGGCGCGCAGTCCCAGCGCGCGGGCGATCTGCAGGGCCGCCGAGCCGACGCCGCCGCCCGCGCCGGTGACGAGGATGGTGGCCCCGGCGGGCAGGTCGAGCTGGCGGATGCCGTCGTAGGCGGTCGCCGCGGCGACGGGCAGGGTGGCGGCGTCCGTGAAGGACAGTTCGGCGGGCTTGTGCGCGGTGACCGTGGCGGGCAGCAGCGCGTACTCGGCGTATCCGCCGGCCACGGTGCTGCCGAACACCTCGTCGCCGACAGCGAATCCGTCGACTCCGGCACCGATCTCCCGTACGACTCCGGAGACCTCCTGGCCAAAGACTGCGGGGAACGCGCGTGAGCCGGTCTCGCCGGGCCGCCGGTAGCCGGTGCGCTGCTTCCAGTCGACGGGGTTCACCCCGGCCGCGCGCACCGCGACGAGGACCTCACCCGGACCGGGGCTGGGCCGGTCGACCTCGACGAGTACCTCGGTCTCGGGTCCCCCGTAACGCGTGAAGACGTACGCCTTCGGCATCTGTTCCCTCACTCTCCTTCGCAGTCACCGGATCACCTGTGGTCACGACAACAGCCGCACAGCCGAGGCACGACCACCGTTCTCCGCACTCAAGCCGCATTGAGGACCAAGGTCGACCGCCGGGCGGCTATTCCCCGGCGCACGGAGAGTTCATACGGCCGCAACGATCGCCGGGCACCCTCGGACCTGGGCATACCTCGTGGACGCGTACCGTTGAAGCGAGAAACCACTGATCACGCTCGCCCGGCGGACCCGCGCCGCGGCGGCCTGGAGGCTCCACCCGTATGCACGTCACCCGAGGTTTCACCGGACGCCCCCGCGTCCCCGACGCCGGCCTGCCGCCCGGCCAGTACGACGCGGGCGACGACTGGCCCGTCCTGTCCGCCGAGGTCACCCCCGACCTCGCACCGGCCGACTGGACGTTCCGCGTCGACGGACTCGTGGAGCGGCCGCGCACGTGGAACTGGACGCAGGCGCACGAGCTGCCCTCGTCGGCCTACGAGGGTGACATCCACTGTGTGACGAGCTGGTCGAAGTTCGGGGTGCGGTTCGGGGGCGTCTCGCTGGACGCGTTCTTCGATGTGGTGCGGCCCCATGTGTCCGCCACACATGTGGTCGCGTATTCGCACACCGGGTACACCACGAACCTCCCGCTCGAAGACGTGACCGGCGGCCGGGCCTGGATCGCGTGGGAGTACGACGGCAAGCCGCTGCCCGCCGAGCACGGCGGCCCCGCCCGGCTGCTGGTGCCGCACCTGTACTTCTGGAAGAGCGCCAAGTGGATCGCGGGCCTGCGTCTCCTCGACCACGACGAGCCGGGCTTCTGGGAGCAGAACGGCTATCACGCCCGGGGCAACCCCTGGGAGGAACAGCGGTACTCCGGTGACTGACACCTTCGCACCCGCCACCAGGTTCGCGGTGCCGGGACGCATCGCCGTGAGCAACCGCGCCGCCGCCGTGTGGCAGACCGCCACGCTCACCGAGATTCGCCGGGAGACCCCGCACGCCTCGTCGTTCCGGTTCGCGGTGCCCGGCTGGGCCGGACATCTGCCCGGCCAGCACCTGATGCTGCGGCTGCGCGCCGAGGACGGCTATGTGGCGCAGCGCCACTACTCGATCGCCTCGCACCCGGACGACGCCGGGCATGTGGAACTGACCCTGGACCATGTCGAGGGCGGTGAGGTGTCGGGCTGGTTCCACACGGTGGCCAGGCCCGGTGACGAGGTCGAGGTGCGCGGCCCGCTGAGCGGCTTCTTCGCCTGGCCCGCCGACCGGCCCGCACTGCTGCTGGGTGCCGGTTCCGGGGTCGTACCGCTGATGTCGATGCTCCGGCAGCACCGGGCGCGGGACCTGTCCGTGCCGCTGCGGCTGGTGGTGTCGGCGCGCAGTCCCGAGGAGTTGATCTACGCGCGGGA
Source organism: Streptomyces sp. NBC_01261 (assembly GCF_036226385.1). Taxonomy (NCBI): domain Bacteria; kingdom Bacillati; phylum Actinomycetota; class Actinomycetes; order Kitasatosporales; family Streptomycetaceae; genus Streptomyces; species Streptomyces sp. NBC_01261. The sequence continues at coordinate 9,936,025 of NZ_CP108463.1, read as the reverse complement.
GTACGGCGCCGAGACCACGGCCGTGTTCACGCGCAGCGCGCCGGAGGGTGTGTCGGTGGGACGTATGGCCGCCGCACATGTGGCGCCCCTCCTGGCCGAGCAGCCCACTGGTGGGTGGGAGGCCTATGTGTGCGGCTCCAACGGCTTCGCCGAGCACGCCTCGCGACTGCTGGTCGAGGCGGGCCAGCCGGTGGACCGCATCCGTATCGAACGGTTCGGCTGAGGCTCGGCCAGGCGACACGCGGCTTCCCGGCCGATCCACTCGGCTCCGGTTGAGAGAAGTACCTCGGAGGGGGTACGACTTCTGTGTGGACGCTCGCATGCGTGCGCGGTGTCGAGGCGGCGGCGGACCGGCCCCACAGAGGGCTTCCGGCCTTACGGTTCCTCGGCTCCGGTGACGGCGAGGAGACCGACATGCGGACCCGGGTACGGAGTCGACGCCGACGGCAGAATCCGTTGCGGCGCCGGTCGGATGTCGTGGAGGCGTGGACGGCGCTGGCCGTCACTCTCCTGCTGTTCGTCGGCGCGCCCCTGGCCGGTGCCGCCGCGGGCCTGTGGGCACATGACCAGGCCCGGACCATCGCCGCGACCCAGCGCGCCGACCGCCATCGCGTCCAGGCGAGGGTGATCGGCAACCCGCCCGCCCAGCTCCCCTCGGTGGAGGGGGACCGCCCGCGCAGCTTCCCGGTGGCGGTGCGCTGGACCGAGCCGGGCAAGGGCGCGCGTACAGCCACGGTCGCGGTCCCGGCGGACACGGGACACGGTGACGTGGTGGCCGTATGGCTCGATGCCAAGGGCCACAGTGTCGCCCCGCCCCCGGGTGAAGTGGCCGTCTGGCAGCACACGGTGACCGTCGGCGTGTGGTCGGCGGCCGGCGTGATCGGCCTGGCCCTTCTCGCACGGGCGGTGACCCGACGGGTCTCCCTGCGACACCGCTTGGCCGAGTGGGAACGGGACTGGGCGCTCACGGAACCGCAGTGGACTCGACGGCGGGCGTGACGAACCGGAAGCGACGGAGGCGGGCGTCATGAACCGGAGGTGACGGAGACGGGCGTCACGTCCGACGGGCCGCGACGGGCGCCGCAGTCGTGGCACACCACCCACGATCACCTCGACCGGCCCGGCACCTCGACAACCGGCTCCGGCTCCGGCTCCGGCAGGACAGTTGAGCCACACCACCGCAACCCGCCCGTGGTCCCGCAGCACATCCCCCAACCCGGCCGGCCCTGGTAGATGTGGTGGGGCGTGTCGATCAGACCCGGGGTGACCAGCCTCCCGGCGACAGAGACGGTCGTGAGCGCCTCGGGCTCGGCTCCTCCCGCACCCACCGCAGTGACCCGACCATCAGCCTGGCGAGTCCTCCGATGTCACACGTACGGTGTGATCATCCGCACTCACACGTCGCAAAGGCGGTCATCGATGGCCCTGTTCGACCTTCCGCTCGACGAACTCCGCGCGTACCGCAGCGATTCCGCCGCGCCCGAGGACTTCGACGCCTTCTGGTCCAAGACCCTCCAGGAGACCCGCGAGCACGATCTGGACGCCCGCTTCGAACCGGTCGACACGGGACTGTCCACGGTGAAGGTGTACGACGTGACGTTCGCCGGGTTCGGCGGTCACCCGGTGAAGGGCTGGTTGCGACTGCCCGCCGACGCGGCCCAACCCCTGCCCCTGGTCGTGGAGTTCGTGGGTTACGGCGGCGGGCGGGGCCTCCCGCACGAGAACCTGCTGTGGGCGTCGACGGGCCGCGCGCACTTCATCATGGACACGCGCGGGCAGGGCAGCGCGTGGGGCGGTGGCGGTGGCACCCCGGACCCGGTGGGCGGCGCGCCCGCGTACCCCGGCTTCATGACCCGGGGCATCGACGCCCCCGAGAACTACTACTACCGCCGGGTGTTCACGGACGGCGTGCGAGCCGTCGAGGCGGCCCGTTCGCACCCCCTGGTCGATCCGACGCGCACGGTGGCCCTCGGCACGAGTCAGGGCGGCGGCATCACCATCGCCGTCGGCGGACTGGTCGGTGACCTGGCCGGGATCGCGCCGGACGTGCCGTTCCTGTGCGACTACCCGCGCGCCGCGACCCTGACGGACCGCGACCCGTACCGGGAGATCGGCAACTACCTCAAGACCCATCGCGGCCGCACCGAGGACGTCCTGCGCACGCTCTCGTACTTCGACGGCGTCCACTTCGCGGCCCGGGGCCGCGCCCCCGCGCTCTTCTCGACCGGCCTGGAGGACCAGACCTGCCCGCCCTCCACGGTGTTCGCCGCGTTCAACGCGTGGGCGCACGAGGACAAGAAGATCGAGGTGTACGACTTCAACGACCATGAGGGCGGCGGCCCTTACCAGGAGGCCGTGAAGCTGGACTGGCTGCGGTCGTACGTCTGAGGGGCGCGGAATGAACACCGGCGAGGCCGCCGAACGATTCGTGCGGGTCTGGGCGCGCGCCTGGGCCGAGCACGACGCGGATGCGCTGCCGGAGCTGTACGCCGAGGACTGCGTCCACCGCTCGATGCCGTTCCGCGAACCGCGCCGGGGGCGGGCCGAGTTGGCCGCCTGCCTCCGGTGGTCGTTCGAGGCCGAGCGGGTGGGCGATGTGCGGTTCTCGACACCCGTCGTCGGTCAACAGGGTGTCGCCGTGGCCGAGTTCAGGGTGCTGACCGAGGAGGACGGCGAGCCGTCCACCCTGGCCGAGACCCGCGACTACTGGCACCCGGAGCCGGGCCACCGGGAGCCGACCGGCACCTTGTTCCTGAACTGAGCGTACGGCGCCTTCCGGTCAGTCCGACCAGTCGGTATGTTCAGAGATCCGGGCCGCGGCGTGGCGGCCCGGATGTCCGGCACACCACGGAGGCCCCATGTCCGAGCACCAGCCAGCCGTCGACGGCCACTGCGACCCCCGCTTCACCGCGGTGCGCACGGCGTTCGAGGAGAACTTCCGGGACCGCGACGAACTGGGCGCCGCGCTGACCGTCACCGTCGGCGGCGAGACCGTCGTCGACCTGTGGGGTGGCTGGGCCGACGAGGCACGGACCCGTGCCTGGGAACGGGACACCGTGGTCAACGTGTGGTCGACGACGAAGGGTCCGGTGGCCCTGTGCGCCCACATCCTCGCCGACCGCGGCCTGCTCGACCTCGACGCCCCGGTGGCCACGTACTGGCCGGAGTTCGCCGCCGCCGGCAAGGAGAACGTCCTCGTACGGCACCTGCTCTCCCACCGCGCCGGACTGGCCGGCCTGCGCGAGCCGCACTCCCTCGCGCAGCTCTACGACTGGGAGTTGACCACCGAGCGGCTCGCGGCGATGGAGCCCTGGTGGGAGCCGGGTACGCAGTCCGGGTACCACGCGCTCACCTACGGCTTCCTCGTCGGTGAAGTGGTGCGCCGTGTCTCGGGGTTGCTGCCGAGCGCCTTCCTGGAGCGCGAGGTCACCGGCCCGCTCGGGATCGACTTCACCATCGGACTGCCGGAGAAGGAGGCCGGCCGGGCGGCCGAACTGGTGCATGCGCCCGCCCCACCGGCGAGTGAACAGGCCGCGGTCTTCAGCCAGTTGGCGCCGGCGGCCATCGCCGCGCTGACCAACCCGGTCGCGGGCGCGGCCGAGGCCAACACCCCGGAGTGGCGCGCCGCGGAGATCCCCGCCGCGAACGGCCACGGCACGGCCCGCGCCGTGGCGGCGCTCTACGGCGTCTTCGCCGGGCGCGGGTCCTACGGCGGCCACCGCGTCCTGTCCCCCGAGGCGGTCGAGCGGGTGCGCGAGGGGCAGGGCCGCTGCCGTGACCTGGTGATCGGCGCCGGCTTCACGCACGAGACGGAGATCGGGCTCGGTCTGTGGCTCAGTGGCCCGAACGGATCGTACGGTCGCAACCCGAAGGCTTTCGGACATGACGGGTTCGGCGGCTCCTTCGGTCTGGCCGACCCGGAGGCGGGGGTGTCGATGGGCTATGTGATGAACCGGATGGGGCGTCATATCGCGGACGACCCGCGGAAGATGGGCCTGATCGACGCCCTGTACGACGCCTTGTGAGGGGTGATCGGCGCGGGTCGGTTTCGGCCTAACTGGCCTGCCGCTCTTCCCTGGTGGTTTAGACCAATGCTAGATCTGGTCGCGCAACGAGCCCGCACGGCTACGAATTGTTACCGGTTCTACCATCAGTCTTGTCACCAACAGGAGGCGCGGCATGGCCCGCACCACCCCCCACGACCACCCGACCGCCGACGACCAGCCCCTCTACGGACGGGTCGCCACCCGACTGCTCGGCGAACTCCACGACGGCACCATCCCGCCCGGTGAACGCCTGCCCGGCGAACGGCAGTTGGCCGAACACTTCCAGGTCAGCCGGGAGACCATAAGACAGGCACTGGAGGTGCTGCGCAGGGACGGCCTGGTCGCCACCGACCGGCGCGGCAGCCACGCCACCCTGACCGGACAGCCCGTCGAGACCCCTTCCTCCCTCACCTTCCCGGTCGGCGCCCGCAGCACGGACCCCACCGGCTTCGACCGGGCCACCGTCGCCTGGGAGACTCCCCCGCCGGACCACGCCGAGGCCCTGGGCATCGCCCCGCACCGGCCGACCCTGGTGCACCGCTACGCGTCCGCCGCGGCCGACGGCAGCGGACTGCGTACGGCCGTCACGTCCTTCTCGGCGGTGGCGCTGGCCGAGGTGGAGGAACTGGCCCGCTACCGCGACCGCGCGGACGGCTCCGCCGCCGCCCAACTCCGGCGCACCTACGACTGGATGCGCCGGGCCGGCCTGACCCTGCACCACCGCGACGCCATCACCCAGGTCGCGAACGCGCCCTCGGTGCGGGTGACCCGCCGCGTGCACGACCAGTACGCGCGCCCGCTGGAGATCACCGACCTGGTGGTGGAGGCCCAACAGGACGCCCTGATATACGAGTTCACGCTGCCCGCCGCAGGCTGACACCAAGGACGTCGGCGCGCGGCGGGTCCCGACCCGCCGCGCGCCCGCCGGACTCAGGCGCTCGTGAGCACGACCAGCCGCTGTGTCGCCCGGGTCATCGCCACATAGTGGTCGACGGCCCCTTCGATGCCCTCGCCGAACTCCTCCGGGTCGAGAAGGACGACCAGGTCGAACTCAAGTCCCTTGGACAGCACGGGAGTCAGCGCCCGGACGCGCGGCCTCGCCCGGAAGATGTCCGCGTCCGTCTCGGCCGTACCGATGACACAGCCGATCCCGTCCGCGTGCTCGGCGAGCCAGGTGTCGAGGACCGACTCCAGGTCGGAGGTGGGTCCGTGGACGACGGGGATGCCGCTGCTGCGGATGGAGGTCGGCACGTTGGCGTCCGGGAGCACGGCGCGGATGACCGGCTCGGCCTCCGTCATGATCTCTTCCGGGGTGCGGTAGTTGACGGTCAGCGACGCCAGGTTGATCCGGTCGAGGCCGATCCGCTTCAGCCGTTCCTGCCACGACTCGGTGAATCCGTGCCGGGCCTGGGCGCGGTCGCCGACGATGGTGAAGCTGCGGGACGGGCAGCGCAGCAGGAGCATCTGCCATTCCGCGTCGGTCAGTTCCTGTGCCTCGTCCACGACGATGTGCGCGAACGGCCCGGCGAGCAGGTCGGGTTCGACGGCGGACACCTGTGCGGCCTCGTCGATCAGGGCGTCCCGTAGATCCTTTCCGTGGAGCATGCCCATCGCGCCCTCGCTCTCGTCGATCTCGACGTTCTGCAGCAGGCTGTCGATGACGTCGGTCCGACGCGCGTGTTCGGCCGCCACGGCGGCGTCCTGCCGGCGCTTGCGGCGCGCGGACTCGGGGTCGCCGAGCCGTTGCCGTGCCGCGTCGAGCAGCGGGAGGTCGGACACCGTCCAGGCCTGGGCGTCCGCGCGCTGCAAGCGCTGGACCTCGTCGCGGCTCAGGGAGGGGGCGCACTTGCGCAGGTAGGCCGGTACCGTCCACAGGTCGCCGACGAGGTCGGCCGCTTCGAGCAGCGGCCAGGCGCGGTTGAAGGCGGTGAGCAGTTCCCGGTTCTGCCGCAGCGACCGCCGGAGCTGCTCGGGCGTGACCTGTCCGTCCTCACCGTCCCGCGGCGAGGCGGTGTCGTCGTGCTTGTCGACCAGGATCGTGAGCAGTTCCTGCCAGACCTGCTCACGTCCCTCGTTGTGCGGGGTGCCGGGTTCGGCCGCCTCGAAGGCGACGGCCCAGTCCTCGGGGCTCAGCCAGATGTCGGACCAGTGGGTGGTGACGTTCATGCCTTTGGTGGGCGGCTCCTCGTAGAACCGGACGGCGGGCTCGATCGCCCGCACCAGCCCCACGGAGGACTTCAGCCGGGCCACCTCCGGGTCGGCCTCCGCGACCGCCGCGGCGCCCTCGGCGACGAGGTCCCGCAGGATGCAGGTCTGCACGCCCTCCTCGCCGAGGCTGGGGAGGACGTCGGCGACGTAGTCCAGATAGGGCCGGTGCGGACCGACGAACAGCACACCGCCCCTGCGGTGCCCGAGGCGCGGGTCGGAGTAGAGGAGGTAGGCGGAACGGTGCAGGGCGACGACGGTCTTGCCGGTGCCGGGGCCGCCGTCGACGACGAGCGCGCCGCGTGATCCCGCGCGGATGATGGCGTCCTGGTCGGCCTGGATGGTGCCGAGCACATCGCGCATCCGGCCCGAGCGGTTGCCTCCGAGGCTGGCGATGAACGCGGACTGGTCGTCGAGCGCGGCGTGCCCGGCGAAGCCGTCCGCGGTGAAGACCTCGTCCCAGTAGTCGCTGATCCGGCCGCGCGTCCAGCGGTACCTGCGGCGGCTCGCCAGCCCCATCGGGTTGGCGTGGGTCGCGCCGAAGAACGGCTCCGCCGCGGGCGAGCGCCAGTCGAGGAGCAGCCGTCGGCCCGTGCTGTCGGTGAGGCCGAGCCGTCCGATGTACACGGGCTCGGAGGTGTCGGTGTCCACCATGTGGCCCAGGCACAGGTCCAGGCCGAAGCGACGCAGGGTGCGCAGCCGTGTGGTGAGCCGGTGGACCTCCGTGTCCCGGTCCATCGCCGCCCGGCCGATGCCGCCCGGTGCCCTGCGCGCGGTGTCGAGGCTCTCGGTCAGTTCCGCGATCGACCGGTCGAGGCTCTCCGCGATCGCCGCGAAGTGCTGCTCGTCGGCGCCGATCAGCGCCGGGTCGGCCTTCGCCGAGAGCCGGTCGGGAAGGTCGAAGGCGCTGGTGGTCAGGGGGTTCACGGCATCAATTCCGATCTGAGGTCGCTCACGGCCCGGCGTGCGGCTGGGCGTGGGGACCGGTGCGTGCGGTTTCTCGTGTGCTCGGTTCTGCCGGTTCACGCGTGCGTGGACCGCCCTTCCCCGCTGACCATGTCGTGGAGCATCTTCGCGGCCACTGTCGTCCCGTCGGTGCGGATCGTGCCGGCCACGGCCCGCGCCCGGTCCCGGATCCCGGGGGCCAGGACGGTGCTGAGCGCGGCCGACAAGGAGTCGCAGGTCGGCGTCGGCCCGTCGTGTGCGACGCCGATGCCCAGCTCGGCCACCCCTGCCGCCCAGTATGGCTGGTCGGCGATCTGCGGCACGACCAGCTGCGGCGCACCGGCCAGTGCGGCGGTCGTCGTGGTGCCCGCGCCGCCGTGGTGCACGACGGCGGCGACCCGCCGGAAGAGCGCCTGCTGGTTGACCTCTCCTACGACGAAGCAGTCGTCCCGGTCGTCGACCGCGGCCAGGCCCGCCCAGCCCCGGGCGAGGAGGACCCGGCGGCCCTGTGCGCGGACGGCCTCGACGGCGACCCGGGCGAAGTCCGGCGAGGTGCGCAGGGCCATGCTGCCGAACCCCACGTACACCGGCTCGTCACCAGCCTCCAGGAAAGTCTCCAGGTCGGCCGGGAGCGGGCGCTCGTCGGGCAGGATCCACGGGCCGGTCACCACGACGTCGAGGTCCGTGTGGTCCTGCCACGGGAACAGCGCCGGGGCCGCCGCCAGCCACGGCCGCTCGGTGAAGACGTAGTCGCGCACGTTCTCGACCGGCGGCAGGCCGAGCTCCGCCCGGTGCCGGTTCTCCGCCTCGCCGTACAGGGCGTTCACACGCTGGGCGTCCTGCTCCCACAGGACCTTGATGTCGGTCTCCCCCGGCGAGGACGCGTGGCCCGGCCGGGAGAGCGGCGGGTACTTCGACGACGGCAGTCCGGCCGTGTGGAAGCAGGCGAGCACATAGCGGATGCCGAGTTTCTCGGCCACCGAACGGGCGCCGGCCGGCATCAGACCGGTGGCCAGCAGCACGTCACAGCCCTCGGCCGCCGCCGTGAGCGTCTCGTAGCGGGCCGCGACCAGCTCGGGCGCGAGCTGGAACGCCCGCTCCGCCGACGGCGGCTTCGCACCGTTCACCACGGACCTCACCGACGGTCCGAGCGGTACCAGCGGCACACCGGCCCGGGCCAGCAGCTCCACAAACTCCTCGTCCGGCGGCGCGCACACCCGTACCTCCGCTCCGAGTTCCAGCAGACGCGACGCGAGTCCCGCGAGCGGTTCGACATCCCCGCGCGATCCCCACGTCGTCAACAACACACGCATTCCGCACTCCCGTTTCCGCAGGTCATGACCTCAGGCCGGACATTCTGCGGCACACCGGGGGCCTTGCCGCAAGCCCCCGGGTGCGCTATAAGTTAAGAAGGGAAGAGGAGTGAGTACGCCTCCCTTCCACCCTCCCGCACAGACCTCGCGAAGTGCGCGGCGAAAAAATCCGCCGCCGATGTCGAGAACCCGCGCCCGGCTCCGTCCCCGAGGTGAACGCGACCACAATGGGTCGCACGAGCACCGAGGAGAACGACCATGGCCAAGTACCTGCTCCTGAAGCACTACCGCGGCGCCCCCGCCGCCGTGAACGACGTCCCCATGGACCAGTGGGCACCCGAGGAGATCACGGCCCACGTCCAGTACATGAACGACTTCGCGGCCCGTCTGGAGAAGACCGGCGAGTTCGTCGACAGCCAGGCGCTCTCCCCCGAGGGGACGTTCGTCCGCTACGACGGTGACGGGCGCCCTCCGGTCACGGACGGCCCGTTCGCCGAGACCAAGGACGTCATCGCCGGCTGGATGGTGATCGACGTCGACACCTACGAGCGTGCCGTGGAGCTGGCCGGTGAGCTGTCGGCCGCCCCCGGGGCCGGTGGCAGGCCGATCCACGAGTGGCTGGAGCTGCGCCCGTTCCTGGGCGTGCACTCCACCACCACGGAGTGCACCTTCAAGTGAACGAGGTCCCGCTGAGGAGCCTCACGCCGAGCGTGCTCGGCATCCTCGTCCGCCGCGGAGCGGACTTCGCGGCGGCCGAGGACGCCGTGCAGGACGCGCTCGTCGAGGCGGTCCGGGTGTGGCCGGACGATCCACCGCGGGACGCGAAGGGCTGGCTGGTCACGGTGGCCTGGCGGCGGTTCCTCGACGCGACGCGGGCGGAGACCGCCCGCCGGAGGCGCGAGGACCTCGTGGACGAGGAGCCGGCTCCCGGGCCCGCGCCCGCCTCGGACGACACGCTCCAGCTCTACTTCCTGTGCGCCCACCCGAAGTTGACGCCGTCGTCGGCGGTCGCGCTCACCCTGCGCGCCGTCGGCGGGCTCACCACGCGGCAGATCGCGCGGGCCTATCTGGTGCCCGAGGCGACGATGGCGCAGCGGATCAGCCGGGCCAAGCGCACCGTCTCCGATGTGCGCTTCGACCAGCCCGGCGATGTCGCGACCGTGCTGCGCGTCCTCTACCTGGTGTTCAACGAGGGCTACTCCGGCGATGTCGACCTCGCCGCCGAGGCGGTCCGGCTCACCCGGCAGCTCGCCACCGCGATCGACCACCCCGAGGTCGCGGGCCTGCTCGCGCTCATGCTGCTGCACCACGCCCGGCGCACCGCCCGGACCGCGCCGGACGGCAGCCTGGTGCCGCTCGCCGAGCAGGACCGCAGCCGGTGGGACACCACGTTGATCGCCGAGGGCGTCACGATCCTCCAAGTCGCCCTCGCCCAGGACCGGTTGGGTGAGTTCCAGGCGCAGGCCGCGATCGCGGCGCTCCACGCGGACGCGCCCGCCGCCGAGGAGACCGACTGGGTGCAGATCGTCGAGTGGTACGACGAACTCGTCGGCCTGACCGACAGCCCGATCGTCCGCCTCAACCGCGCGGTGGCCGTGGGCGAGGCCGACGGCCCGCGCGCCGGCCTGGCCGCGCTGGCGGTACTGGACGACTCCCTCCCCCGGTACACCGCGGTGGCGGCCTACCTCCACGAACGCGAGGGCGACCTGAAGACGGCGGCCCGGCTGTACGCGGAGGCGGCACGCAAAGCCCCCAACCTCGCCGAACGCGACCACTTGACCCGTCAGGCCGCCCGGCTCAACACGGGCCGAAATCGCTGACGGGGCCCGGTCACTCCCACTGGTACTGCAGGTACTTCCCGTCGAGGGTGATGACGACCCGGTCACCGGCGGGGTCGGGCACGCGGCTGACGTCGAGGCGGAAGTTGATGGCGCTCATGATGCCGTCGCCGCACTGCTCGTGGATCAGTTCCTTGATGGTGGGGCCGTAGACCTGGATGACCTCGTAGAGCCGGTAGATCGTCGGGTCCACGGGTACGGCCGCGTCCAACGCGCCCCGGGTCGGCTGGAGTTGGAAGGCGAGGGCGGCGTCCTCACCGAGTTCGAGGAGGGCGGCGGCCGTCGCCGCCTCGTCCTTGGACATGGGGTGCTGACCCAGCAGGGCCGCGGTGGTCCACGCGAGCGGTCGGCCCACGGCCTCCGCCAACTGGGCCCATGTGACACCGGTCTTCACCTTGGCCTGACGGACCGATTCGCCGGCTTCACCCTTGCTGAGCATGCACAACTCCGTTCCCGGACAGCACTCTTGCCCCCACGCGGTTCAGCGTAGGAGATCGCCCGGGCCGCGACAATGGCGTCACCCTGAACCAAGTGCGGCCGTACAACAGACTCCAGGAGTCCGCGGACTCATACTGCGGACATGACCCATATCGACGTACAGCAGATCGAGCGGGCGAACGGCGTCGAGCGCACGCCGGTCGTCTTCGTCCACGGTCTGTGGCTGTTGCCGAGCAGTTGGGACCGCTGGGCGGCGCACTTCGAGCAGGCCGGGTACGCGCCGGTCTCGCTGTCCTGGCCCGACGACCCGGAGACGGTCAAGGAGGCGAACGAGCACCCCGAAGTCATGGCGGGCAAGACGGTCGGCCAAGTCGCCGACCATCTCGCGGAGTTGATCGGCACACTGACCCGCAAGCCGGCGATCGTCGGCCACTCCTTCGGCGGACTCCTCACCCAGATCCTCGCCGGGCGCGGACTCTCCGCCGCGTCCGTGGCGATCGACCCGGCGCCGTTCCGGGGCGTGCTGCCCCTGCCGATCTCCGCGCTGCGCTCCTCCGCCCCCGTCCTCAGCAACCCCGCCAACCGCAATCGCGCGGTCCCCCTCACCTACGACCAGTTCCGCTACGGGTTCGCCAACGCCGTCGGCGAGGAGGAGGCGCGGGAGTTGTACGAGACGTTCGCCGTGCCCGCGCCCGGTGCCCCGCTGTTCCAGGCGGCCACGGCGAACCTCAACCCGTGGACAGAGGCGAAGGTCGACACGGGGAACCCCGACCGCGGCCCGCTCCTGATCATCTCGGGCGAGAAGGACCACACCGTGCCGTGGTCGATCGCCAACGCCTCCTACAAGAAGCAGCAGCACAACAAGAACGTCACCGAGATCACCGAGATCAAGGACCGGGGCCACGCGCTGACCATCGACCACGGCTGGCAGGAGGTCGCGGACACCGCCCTGTCGTTCGTGCGCCGCTATGCCTGAACTCCCGCACGGCCCCCGCCCGGTACCGATGAGCACGCGTACGACGCCGATCTCCTCGACCTCAACTGGAGCCGACCGATGACGATTTCCCGTAGACCCTTGATTCTGGGGGCGGTTGCGGCGGCCGGCACCCTCGCGGCCACCGCGCTCCCGGCCTCGGCGGCATCCGCCACCGGGGGTTCGCACCCCAAGCCGAAGCCCACCGTGGTCCTGGTGCACGGGGCGTTCGCCGACGCGTCCAGCTGGTCGGCCGTGGCCTCCCGGCTGCAGAAGGCGGGGTACACGGTCGTGGCGCCCGCCAATCCGCTGCGCGGGCTGACCTCGGACGCCGCCTACATCTCCGCGATCCTCAAGACGATCGACGGTCCGAAGGTCGTCGTAGGACACTCCTACGGCGGCGCGGTGATCACCCAGGCGGCCGCGGGCGACGCGAGCGTGAAGGCGCTCGTGTACGTCGCCGCCTTCGTCCCCGACAAGGGCGAGCAACTCGGCGAACTCGGCGCGCGGTTCCCCGGGTCGCAGCTGGGCGACGCGTTGCAGCCGCTGCCCGACGGCGCGGGCGGTACCGATCTGGCGATCCAGACGGCGAAGTTCCACGCGGTGTTCACCGCCGACCTCCCGGCGTCCACGTCCGCACTACTGGGGGCCTCTCAACGCCCCATCAGCGCTGCGGCGTTCACGGACGTCGCCACGGCGGCGGCCTGGCGCGACATCCCCTCGTGGGCGGTCGTGGCGGCCCAGGACCGGGCGATCGCGCCGGACCTGGAGCGCTTCGAGGCCAAGCGGGCCGGTTCGCACACGACCGTGGTGAACTCCTCGCACGTCGTGATGATCTCCCACCCCGACCTGGTCACGAAGGTCATCAAGTCGGCGGCGACAGCGACGGGTTAAGACCTGCTCCGGCTACGGCAGCCGTCGCGCCGCGACCACGCGGACGCGGGGGCTGCCGTCGCCGCGATGCCCGAACTCGGGCAGCGCGTAGAGGTCGACGTCGAAGCCGATCCGCTCCAACTCCGGCCGAACGTGACCGAGTTGGAAGTCCCGGTAGTACATGACGAAGGGCGGTCGCCAGACGGCGTTGCGTACCTTCATCACCGCGTCGAAGCCGGACAGCATCCAGTACGCGGGCGATGTGGGACGCGGCGGCGCGACGACGGGGAAGGCGAAGCAGCCGCCGGGCCGCAGCACCGAGCGGACCTGCTCGAACAGTCCCGGCAGTTCGCGGGGCAGGAAGTGCCCGAACGCCCCGAAGCTCACCACCAGGTCGAAGGCCGAAGCGAACGGCAGGGCCCGGGCGTCGCCGCGCACCCATGAGACGCGGGGTCCGCCGCTCGTCACGCGCTCCCGTGCGACATCGAGCATGCCCGCGCTGAAGTCGACGCCGGTGACGCTCTCTCGGCACACCTTCGCCAGCACCTCGACGCCCGCGCCGGTGCCGCAGCACAGGTCGAGTCCGTCGTCGAAGGGGCCGACGCGGCGCAGCATCGCGGCGACCGCGTCGAGCAGCGGGGCCGGTGTGCGGAACGGGGTGTGGTCGAACTTGGGCGCGAGGAGGTCGTAGCCGTGCTCGACGGACGACAGGGCCTGGACGGCGAGTTCGCGCAGACTGGGGCCTTCGGGGCTGAACATCCGGGTCAGCCTAGGGCAACGCGCTGCTTCAGGATCGCGAGAACGCGCTCGCACCAGCGCAGGTTCTCCTCCTCGAAGGTGATCCCGGCCATGAGCGTGAGATACGGCCCGATGCGGTCGGCGTCCCGGAGGTACTCCCCCTCGGTCCGGCCGCCGAGGAGCCGGTCCCGTACGCGCTCGTAGCGGTCGAGCTTGCCGCGCGACCACGACCTGCGCTCCTCGATCAGTTCCCGGGTCACGGCGGGGTCGGTGCCGTCCATGGCCTGGATCTTGATGAGGAGTTCGTCGCGGATGGCGGTGGGGCGCCGGGGCGGCTCGGCGGCGAAGGTGTCGAGGTCGCGCCGGCCGGCCTCGGTGAGCGTGAACATCCTTTTGTTGGGCCTGCGTTCCTGCTGTACGACCCGTGCCTCGATCAGGCCGTCCTGCGCCAGGCGGTCCAGCTCGCGGTAGAGCTGCTGCGGTGTCGCGGGCCAGAAGTTGGCCAGCGACACGTCGAACACCTTCGCCAGCTCGTAGCCCGAGGCCTCGCCTTCCAGGAGGGCCGCGAGGACCGCGTACTTGAGGGACATGTGGACACGCTAACAGCCGTTGATTAGTCTCATCCACACCTACTCAACAAATTGACTATGAGGTGAACCGATGCGTGCGTTCCGTGAGGCGGTCGAGGCGCAGGACATGGACGCCGTCGAGGCGCTGCTGGCGGAGGACGTGGTCTTCACCAGCCCGGTCGTGTTCAAGCCGTACCCCGGCAAGGCGATCACCGCGGCGATCCTGCACGGGGTGGCCCGGGTCTTCGAGGACTTCCGCTACGTCCGGGAGATCGGCGACCCGGAGGGCAGCGACAGCGCGCTGATGTTCGCCGCGCGGGTCGGCGACCGGCAGCTGACCGGATGCGACTTCATCCACGTCGACGAGGAGGGCCTGATCGACGAACTGACGGTCATGGTCCGGCCGTTGTCGGGGGCGCAGGCTCTCCAAGCGGCCATGGGGGCACAGTTCGAACGGATCGCGAAGGAGGCGGAGGCGCGGCTCGCGTGAGGCCCTGGTGCTGAGCCCTGAGGGGCGCCCCCGCCTTGGCTCACGCCACGGTCAGCGTCAGCGCGCCCGTGTACGTCCGGCCCGGCGTGATGGCCGTGGCCGTCCCGTCGACCGTCAGCGTGACCTTCCTGCCCCGGGGCGCCTTGACGGTCGCGTCGGCGGCGAGGGCGAGCCGGGTCAGGTAGGAGGTGCCGGTGACCGTCCACGTCGAGCCGCTGTTCAGCCGCACGATCGCGCCGTTGTTGACGGCGGCCTGGGCGGTGTTGGTGACGATGCCCAGCTCGTAGAAGGTCGACGCGTCGATGCTGGAGACGCGGTGCTTGGCCTTCGTCGCGGAGATCACGCCCTCGACGCTCGCGCCCGCGAAGGTGAGGACCATGTTCTTGCCGGTGCGCATGCCGTTGTAGAAGTCACCTTTCAGAGCTATGGAGTTGAAGGTGGCGGCACCGTCGGTGGCATGCACGGCGGTCGGGTCGAAGCTCGTGTCCTTCGCCGGGTCGCCGGTGGGCTCGGTGTAGACGCCGATGTTCATCATCTTGCCGTTGACCGGGACCGGGCCCGGGTCGTCCAGTTCGATCATCTGGAGGATGATGCCGTCGCGCGGGTTGAGCCGGGCGCCCTGCGAGCCGTCGACGCCGATCGTGGTCTGCTGGCCCTTGTTGAGGAAGGTGGCCCGGTCGGAGTTGATCACCGTGCCGCCGTCGAGGGTGAGTTGGCCGGCGCCGAAGAACATGTAGCCGAAGTGCCCGGAGTTCACGACGGTGTTGCGTGCCGGGATCGACGCCAACTCGGCCTTGGACAGACCGAGTTCCAGCTCGGTGTTGAGCGCGGAGACGGCGGCCCGGGTGCTGTCGCCGTAGTGCACGACCGCGGCGGGGCCCGCGATGATGGTCGCGTAGCTGCCGACGTCGAGCCGGGAGCCGAGCACCCGCACGGTCGCGTCGCCGATGGCGTAGGTGCCGTAGCCGTACTCCCCCGTGTTGCCGAAGTGGCTGTTGATGGCGGTCAGTTTGAGTCCGCTGCCGCCCTCGACCGACAGGGCGCCCCAAGTCTCGGAGAAGACCGTGGAGTTGAGGTAGGTGGCCTTGCTGTTCTTGCCGATGAGGTTGGTCGCGCGGACGTTGCCGTCGAGGCCGAGCATCCAGGGCACGGACTCCATGTACGGCGTCTCGACGGTGGCTTGGTAGTCGGCGGGCAGGACGCCGTTGCGGGCGCGGAGGACGGAGTCCTTGACGATGACGTTGGCGCCGTCGTTGGCGATGACGGCGGTGCGGACGACCCCCTTGTTGTCGATGCGGGCGCCGTCCACGACGAGCGTGGTGGCGGAGCCGTCGCCGACGACCGCGGCGCCGTAGCCCGCGAAGTCGCAACGTCCGTTGCCGGTAAGGGAGATGGAGGGCCGGTCGAGGGTGTAGGTGGCGTCCTGGACGTACACGCCGTCGAAGCACTCGCCGGTCGAGGTGATCGACACGTTCTTCGCGTAGGCGTCCGTCAGCTTGCCGCCGAGGACGGCCGCGAGGACGGACTTGTCCGTGACCACGCCGTCGCCGTCGACGTACATCGCCTGCCGGAACGGGAAGGTGAGCGTCTCGTACGTCACCTCGTTGGCGGCGGAGACGGTCAGGACGACGTCGCCCCGGTAGGTGCCGGCCTGGATCAGGGTGGCTGTTTCGCCGGTGGCGGTGAGGAGTTGGCCGGTCTCCACTCCGTCGACGGTCAGGGAGAGGCTGGAGCCGTCCGGGGCGGCGATCGTGCCGCCGGCGGCGATGGACAGCTCGCTCACGCGGGTGGTGGCGGAGACCGTGTACGTCTCACCGGAGGCGACCGAGATCCGCTTGCCCGAGGCCTTCGGGGTCTTGGTGGCCGTCGGCGCGGCGGTGGCGGAGACCGCCGGCACGAGTACGGCTCCGGCCGTGGCGGTACCGGCGATCAGGACCGAGCGTCGGGTGATCAGCGTCATTGCTTGCCTTCCCAGGGATCGATGCGCCGTCGCGCAGTGTGACCGACGGACCGTCGAACGCGGGGGTGCGGACGGCCCGGCGGAGGCACCGAAGGTGCGCACGAGGGAGTGAAGCAGCCATGAGAACCAGGGAATAGGCGGGCGGCGCACACATATGGGAGCCCGATGCCTCGGATCAGGCGGACCATTTCATGGCGGTCACACAGAGTCGTCATAGCGGGCGTGTTCCCGTACGCGCGACGGCGAGGCGGACGGCTCGTCAGCCGTCCGCCTCGCCGTTCTCCGCACCCCGTTCAGCTACGACGGGGCGATCATCCCGGCCGACAGGTCGATGTCGGCCCCGCACAGGCCGGGCATCGCCAGCATCGCCACGAGCGCCTGTGCGACCTCGTGCTCCTCGACGAGCCGGCCGAGGGCGGCCCGCGAGGCGAAGTCGCGCTCGGCCTCGGCGACCGTACAGCCGGTCAGTTCGGCGGTGAGCCGGAAGTTCCGGTCCATGCGCGGGCCTCGGACCGGGCCCGGGGAAAGGGAGTTGACCGCGATCCCCCGCGGACCGACCTCCCCGGCGAGCGTCCGGGTCAGGCCGAGCAGCGCCATCTTGGAGGCGGTGTACGGGGTGCGGTTGAGGAGTGGCCGCTTGCCGCTGACCGAGGCGACGTTGACGATGTCACCGCGTCCGGCCGCGAGCATCGGCGGCAGGAAGGCGCGGCACATCAGATAGACGCCCCGGACGTTGGCGGCGAACACGTCGTCCCACTCGTCCGGTTCGATGTCGACCAACGGCCGTACGGGACCGGCGACTCCGGCGTTGTTGACGAGCAACGACACGTCCTCGTCCGCGAGTTGGGTGGCCAGGGCACTGACAGCCTCCGGGTCGGAGACATCGCAGGTGGCCGTACGAGCCTGTCCGCCGCCCTTCTCCACCTCTGCCGCCGCGTCCGCGAGCGCCACCTCGTTGCGGCCGGCCAGGATCACCCGGGCGCCGACCTCCGCGAGGGCGAGCGCGAAGGCGCGCCCCAACGGTCCACCGCCGCCGGTGACGAGTGCCGTACGGCCGTCGAGAGGCGTACGGCGATCCGAGGTGACGCCGGGATCCGAGGTCACGCGGTGTTCCAGGGCAGTTCGTCGCCCGCGGCCCTCGCCGCCCGTACGTCACCGGAGCGCGCGTGGCCCTCGAACAGCTCGACGCGGGCCGCCCGTCCGCACAGCCGGCCGAGGAGCGCCTGGGAATCGGTGTCGGTGACCTCCTGGTAGGTCACCGTCTTGAGGTACTTCCCCACCCACAGGCCGCCGGTATAGCGCGCGGCTCCACGTGTGGGCAGCACATGGTTCGTGCCGATGACCTTGTCACCGAAGGACACACAGGTTCCCTCGCCGAGGAACAGGGCGCCGTACTGGGTCATCCGCTCCAGCGCGAGGCGTGGTTCGGCGGTCAGGACCTCCACGTGCTCGAAGGCGAACTCGTCGGCGAGGGCGTACAGCTCGTCGAGGGTGTCGACGACGTGGACCTGGCCGTGGTCGCGCCAGGCGGGCTCGGCGAAGTCGCGGGTGGGCATGCCGGGCAGGAGGCGTTCCACCTCGGCGATGGTCTTCTCGGCGACCTCGCGGGAGGTGGTGATGAGGACGGCCGGGGAGTCCGGGCCGTGCTCGGCCTGCGAGAGCAGGTCCACGGCGCACACGAACGGGTCTGCCTCGTCGTCGGCGAGGACGAGGATCTCGGTCGGCCCGGCGAACAGGTCGATGCCGATCTCCCCGAACAACTGCCGCTTGGCCTCGGCGACATAGGCGTTGCCGGGCCCGGCGATCAGGTTGACGGGTCGCATCGTGTCGGTGCCGACGGACATGGCGGCCACCGCCTGCACCCCGCCGAGCAGCCAGATCTCGTCGGCGCCGGCGAGATGCATCGCGGCGACGGTGGCGGCCGGGATCTCCCCGTGGATGGGTGGCGTGCAGGCCACGACCCGGGGCACGCCCGCGACCTTGGCGGTGACGATGGTCATGTGGGCGGAGGCGGTGAGCGGGTAGCGCCCACCGGGGATGTACGCGCCCGCCGCCCGCACCGGGATGTGCTTCTGCCCGAGCCGCACGCCCGGCAGGGTCTCCACCTCGAACTCCCGCAAGGAGTCGAGCTGGTGGCGGGCGAAGGTGCGCACCTGGTCCTGGACGAAGCGGATGTCGTCGATGACCTGTTGCCGCACCGACGCGATGATCTTCTCGACCTCCTCGTCGGTCAGGCGGAAGGAGTCGGGGCTCCACTTGTCGAACTTCTCGGAGTAGGCGCGCACCGCCTCGTCACCGCGCGCGCGGATGTCCGCGATGACGCCGGTCACGGTCTCGCGCACCTGGGCGAGCGAGGCGGTCACCTCCGACTTGGGCACGGCGTGCTTCAGGATCGTTGCCACAACTGCGGCCTTTCTGCGGGTGGTTCGCGACAAGGGGGGTGTCAGACGGGGGGCGCCACGAACAGCACGTCGGGGTCGTTGAACTGCTCCTTGGCGACCGACTCGCTCATCGGGTCGGCGGTGCCCCACTGGTCCTGGGTGATCGGGTCGTCGACGTCGTGCCGGCCCGGGTGCCACAAGTCCTCTTCGAGGACGGCGAGTTCGGTCGTGTACTCGACGGTGTTGCCGTGCGGGTCGTGGAAGTAGGAGAAGGTGTTGTCGCCCGCGAGGTGCCGCCCGGGCCCCCAGGTCAGCCGGGTCCCGGCGCGCAGCGCCCGCCCGGTGCCGCGCATGTACTCCTCGACCCCGCGCATCTCGAACGAGGCGTGGTGCAGGGAGACATGGGGTCCCCGGGCGATCGCGAAGGAGTGGTGGAGCGGGCTGCACCGCAGGAAGTACATGAGGTCGCCCATGTACGACGAGTACAGGGTGTCGGTGAGCCGGAACCCGAGGTGCCGGACGTAGAAGTCCCGAAGCCCTTCCGGGTCCTGGGAGTTGACCACACAGTGCGAGAGCCGGACGGGGATCGCCTCCCGCTCCTCGATCCTCCGGTGAGCGCGCGTCCCGACGTCCGCCGAGACCTCGACGACCCGCCCGTCCGGGTCGAAGAACCGGAAGCCGTAGCCACCGCCGGGGGTGTCCAACGCGCCGGGCTCGCCGATGAGTTGGACATCAGCCCGCCCGAGCCGCCCGTGCAACTCGTCCACGGCGGCCGGTGACACGGCCCCGAAGGCGACGAGGTCCATCCGCTTCCGTTCGTCCTCGCGGATGCGGACGATGTACTGCTCCGGGCTGCCCTCGGCGGCGAAGAAGGCGACACCGCTGTCGTTGGCGACCTCGGTCAGGCCCCACGTCGTGCCGTAGAAGGCGCGCTGGCGGGCGAAGTCCGGTACGGCCAGGTCGACATGGCGCAGATGAGTGATGGGCTGGAAGCTCATACGTGGCTCCTGACGGTGTTGCGCTGGTGGCCCAGGCCGGTGATCTCGGACTCGACGACGTCGCCGGGCTGCAGGAAGACGCCCCAGTGCGCGCCGTTGCCGGCCGGGGAACCGGTGAGCAGGAGGTCGCCGGGGCGCAGGGTGGTGGTCGTGGAGATGTACGCGATGAGCCGGGGGATGTCGAAGATCATGTCCTTGGTGGACTCGTCCTGGCGGACAACTCCGTTGTGGCGCAGGGTGATCCGCAGGTCGCCGGGGTCCCCTACGAAGGCCGCCGGTACCAGGAAGGGCCCGGTCGGCAGGAAGGTGTCGGCGTTCTTCGCGGTGAACCAGTCGGTGCCGATGGCCTTGAGGTCGGGCCGGTAGAGGCGGTCGCGGGTGGTGAGATCGTTCGAGATCGTGTACCCGGCGACATGCTCCATCGCGTCCTCGGCCGCGATGTTCCTGCCCGACTTGCCGATGACCAGGGCGAGTTCGAGTTCCCAGTCGTGCTGTTCGCCGAGCGCGGGGAGCACGATGTCGTCGTAGGGGCCGGTGATCGCGCGCGGGGAGCCGAGGAAGACGTACGGCACTCCGTTGCGGGCGCGCTCGTCCATCATCGACTCGGCGTCGGCACGGGCCGCTTCGGGGGTGGCACCGTGCACGCTCTCCTTCTCGGCGGCGACCAGATCGACCACGTGCTTGCGGTAGTTGGCGCCGCTCTGCAGGATCTGGCCGGGCTCGATCGGGGTCAGGACGCGCAGTGCGGCCGGCTCGTGCCAGGTCCCCTCGGTGGACCGGGCCAGGTCGTCGAGTCGGGGCAGCCAGCCGGCCCAGTCCTCGACGAGTGCGCGGATCGACGGCACGAGGTCGGAGAGGTCACGCACGCGGTCGCCGGTGACCAGGCCGGGGAAGCCCGCCTCACCGGAGGCACCGGAGGCGAAGGTGCCGAGCGCGAAGGGTCCGGCATGGGTGGGCAGTGGATCGGGCACGGCGCTCTCCTCGTACGGGTGGGGGCTCGTCCTCGACGCTAGGGAGCCCGGGGAGCGGGCGGAAATGGCGATCCGCGATGCCTGCCATCACCGGTCCGCCGGGCACGCACCCGCTCCTCCGTCACCGGCCCGCCGGACGGCTCGACCGCAGCTCCATCGCCGTACGGGATGCATGACGTCCCCCTTGCCGATGCCTCGATCCGTTGACCGTGCGTCGACCGCCCACGCAGGCTCGGAACACCCACTTTCCCGAGGAGAAGAACGTGATAGTCGAGCATGCCGAGCTGACCGTGGAGGCGGGTCGTGAGCAGGAGTTCGCGGAGGTGTTCGGCAAGGCCCGCGAGGTGCTGGCCGAGGCCGACGGGTTCCGCTGGGCCGAGCTGCTGCGCGGTGCGGAGCGGCCGACGACCTTCCTCCTGCTGGTCGGCTGGGAGTCGGTCGAGGCGCACGACGTCGGCTTCCGGGAGTCCGAGGCATTCGGGCGCTGGCGGGCCCTCGTCGGGCCGTTCTTCGCCGAGCCGCCGGCCGTCGAGCACTTCCACGAACTCGGCGCCCGGCGGGGGCCCCGGGGCCTGCCCCCGGAATGAGCACAGCCAGGCTGACCCCCCACTTCTGTCTACGTTCGCAAGGATCGCCCATGCCCGTACAAAAGGTGCTCGTCGTCGGCGGCGGCATCACCGGAAGCGTGCTGTGTCTCGCGCTCGCCCAACGCGGCGCCGAGGTGGAGCTCGCCGAGATCTCTCCGCAGTGGTTCGGGGTGGGCCATGGCATCACCCTTCAGGGCAACGCGCTCAAGGCGCTGCGTTCCGTGGGTGTTTTGGACCGGGTGCTGGCCCGGGCGGTGCCGTTCGACCTCATGCGGCTGCGCCGTGCCGACGGCGGGCTGCTCACCGAGTTGCACACCCCGCACACCGGCGGGCCCGAACTGCCGTCCACAGCCGGGGCGTTGCGCGCGGATCTGCAGGACGCGCTGTGCGACGCGGTGCGCACGCACCGGGTGCGGGTCCGCCTCGGGCTGAGCGTGGACCGGCTCGACCGGACACCCGACCACGTGGACGTGGCCTTCACCGACGGTACGACCGGCCGCTACGACCTCGTCGTGGGCGCCGACGGCATCAACTCGGCGATGCGCGCACTGATCGGCATCGACGCCAAGCCCCGTCCCGTCGGCATGTCGATCTTCCGGGTCGTCGCGGAACGCCCGGCCGAGATGGACTGCGCCGAGGTGTACTACGGCGGCCCCCGCTTCAAGGCCGGCTACAGCCCGATCTCCCCCGACCAGTGCTACGCCTACCTCCTCGACGAGAACCTCGACACCACTTTGATCGGCCCCCGCGCACCCCTCGCCCTGCTGCGTGAACGCGGTGCCGGGTACGGCGGCACCTGGGGCAGGATCCTCGCCTCGCTGCCCGACGACACGGCGGTCGACTACCGCTGGATCGAGGCGATCCTCGTCGACGAGCCCTGGCATCGAGGCCGCGCGATGGTCATCGGCGACGCCGCGCACGCCTGTCCGCCGCTCATCGCGCAGGGCGCCGCGATGTGCATGGAAGACGCCGTACTGCTCGCGGAGTCGGTGACGGGGGACGAGCCGACGGAGAGGGCCCTGGACCGTTTCATGAACCGGCGCCTGCCCCGCGTCCGGATGGTCCTGGAGAACTCCCTCCAGCTCGCCGACTGGGAGATCCACCCGGACACCCCCGGCGCCGACCCGGCCCGGATCATGTCGGAGACCCTGGGCAACCTGACGGCGGCGGCGTGAGCGGCTCGCCCGTGGTCGACTTCCACGGCCACCTAGCCGTCCCCGCCGCCGACGCCCTGGTCGCGGGCACCCCGGGTCTCACCGCCGAACTCGCCGCCGAGCAGCGCGCCCACTCCCCCGCGTCCCTCACCGCCAACCGCGCCCAACTCCAGCGCCTGGCACCCAAGTTGACGGACGTCACCACCCGCCTCGCGGATCTCGACGCGATGGGCGTCGACATCCAGGTGGTCGGCCCGATGCCGATGCACCACTACTGGGCGGACCCGGACCTCGCGATCCACCTCGCCCGCACGGTCAACGCCGCCGTGGCCGCGCACTGCGCCACCGCACCCGACCGGCTGTACGGCCTGGGCACGGTCCCGCTCCAACACCCCGACCTGGCAGTCGCGTTGCTCGACCAGGCGGTCAACGACCATGGCCTGTACGGCATCAGCGTCTCCACGACGGTCGACGGCCGCGAACTGGCCGACCCCGCCCACGACGTGGTGTGGCAGCGGGCCGAGGAGCTGGGCGTGGTCGTCTTCGTGCACCCGTGGGGCTGCTCCCTCGGTGCACGCCTGGCCACCAACTACCTGGGAAACACGGTCGGTCAGCCGGTGGAGACGACGGTCGCCCTCTCGCAGCTCGTCTTCACCGGGGTCCTGGACCGCTTCCCGCGGCTGAAGCTGGTGGCGGCGCACGGCGGGGGCTATCTGCCGACGTACATCGGCCGTTCGGACCATGCCTGGCAGGTACGGGAGGACGCGCGCGGCTGCGCCGAACCACCGAGCGCCTATCTGCGCCGGATGTGGTTCGACGCGCTGGTGTACACCCCGCGCGCCCTGCGTCACCTCGTCGAGGAGGTGGGCGCGGACCGGGTCGTCCTCGGTACCGACCACCCCTTCGACATGGGCGTCGACGACCCGGTGGCCCGTCTGGACGCGGCCGGGCTCACCCCGGCAGACCGGGCCGCCGTCGCCGGAGGCAACGCCCTCGACCTGCTGCTGAAAGGACGTACGCGATGACCGCCGGTGCCCTCGGTCCGATCGAGGAAGAACTCGCCAAGGCCCGCTCCGCCTACCGCAATTGGGGCCGCTGGGGCGATGACGACGTGCTCGGCACGCTGAACTTCATCGACGACGCGATCCGTGCCCACGCGGTGGGTCTGGTGCGGCGCGGGCGGTCGTTCTCGCTCGCCCAGGAGTTCAACGAGTCGGGCCCGCAGCGTGGTTTCCGCGGCCGCATCAACCCGGTCCACTACATGAAGGACACCGGCTCCGACGCCGCGGCCGGCACCCAGGGCTTCCCGCACGGCTTCGGTGGCGCCGACGACCACATCGTGATGCCTCTACAGGCCTCCACACAGTGGGACGGCCTGGGCCACATCTACGACAACAAGCAGGCGTGGAACGGCCGTCCGTGCACCATCGTCAACGGCGACGGCGACTCGGTCACCGGCATCGAGCACATGAAGGAGGCCTTCACCAGCCGCGGGGTCCTCCTGGACGTGGGCCGCGCGGTCGGCGACGAGCACGGCGAACTCCCGGACGGATTCCCCATCCTGGAGGAGCATCTGCGGGCCACGATCGAGGCACAGGGCGCGACCAGTTCCGTACGGCGCGGCGACCTCGTCCTGATCCGCACCGGCCAACTCGGCCGCGTACGGCGGCTCGGCGCGTGGGGCGGTTACGCCGCCGGTGACGCGCCCGGACTCTCCTTCACCACCCTCGGCTGGCTGCACCGCACGGAGATCGCGGCGATCGCCTCCGACACCTGGGGACTTGAGGTACGGCCGTACGAGTTCCCGCAGCCCGCGATGTCCCCGCTGCACCAGATAGCGATCCCCAACATGGGTCTGCCGCTGGGCGAGATGTGGGACCTGGAGGCGCTGGCCGAGGACTGCGCGGCCGACGGTGTCCACGAGTTCCTGCTGGTCGCCGCGCCGCTGCCGGTGACCGGTGCGGTGGGTGCCCCCGTCAATCCGATCGCGATCAAGTGAGCCCGCCCGTGACTGCATTCAATCGGGGGATGACCCCCGAACCCCCACAAGGGAACCGTTTCTCCGGCACCCTCCACCTCCCTGACGACGAGGACTTCGAGACGGCCTGCTTCGGACGGGTCTTCAACGCCCGCCGCCCGTCGCACCGTTCACCGGCCGCCGTCCTGATGGCCGAGTCCGAGCAGGACGTGCTGGAGGGTGTACGGCTCGCCCTCGAACGCGGCTGGCAGGTCGCCGTCCGCTCCGGCGGGCACAGCTGGGCCGCCTGGTCGGTGCGCGAGGACGCGCTGTTGATCGACCTCGGGGGCTTCCGCGCGATGGCGTACGACCCGGAGACCGGGATCGTGACGGCGACGCCCAGCGTGAAGGGCGGCGACGAACTCAACCCGTACCTCGGCGAGTTCGGCCGCTTCTTCAACGGCGGGCACTGCCCCTCCGTGGGCATCGGCGGCTTCCTGCTCCAGGGCGGGCAGGGCTGGAACGCGCGCGGCTGGGGCTGGGCGGCGGAGAACATCGCGGCGATCGATGTCGTCACCGCCGAGGGCGAGTTGGTGCGCGCCGACGAGAGTCAGCACAGCGAGCTGTTCTGGGCGGCGCGTGGGGCGGGCCCGGGCTTCTTCGGCATCGTCACCCGCTTCCATCTGCGCACCCGCCCGCTGCCGACGTACCTGGGCCACACCGTGCACGCGTATCCGCTCGACCTCTTCGACGAGGTCATGACCTGGCTGCACGGCATGCACCACACGGTCTCGGACCTGGTCGAGATCGTCGCGCTCACCCAGACACCGCCCGGCCTGGACGAACCGGTGCTGCTGGTCACGGGCGTGTCGATGACCGACACTGCAGAGGAAGCCGCCGAGGCGCTGGCACCGTTGCACGCCAACCCTTACGCGGACCGGGCGTTGTTCCGCGTGGAGGCCCAACACACCACACTCGCCGAGCAGTTGGCGGGCCAACGCATCGCCAACCCCGAGGACCACCGCTACCTGGTCGACAACGCCTGGCTGACCGGTCCCGCCGACGAGGTCGTCCCGGCGATCCGCAAGGCGTTCACCGAGCAGCCCACCCGGCAGACCTTCACCATCTGGTTCTCCATGGCCCCACTGCGCCAACTCCCCGACATGGCCTTCTCGTTGCAGTCGGAGATCTACTGCGCCACCTATGTCATCCACGACGACCCGGCACGGGACGCGGAGCTGCGCGCCTGGCTGGACGGGGCGATGGCGGACATGCAGTCGGTGACCGCCGGCCAGTACCTCGGCGACTCCGACTTCACCGTGCGGCAGTTGAGGTTCATGGGCGCCGAACAGTGGCGTCGGCTGCGGGAGATCCGCGCCGCCTACGACCCCAAGGGCCTCTTCGCCGGCTACCTCAGCACGGAGACCGTCACCAACACCAACCACTGGGAGCGGTAAGAGATGCGTTTCGCGACATACGAGTACGAGGGCGTCGAGCGCGCCGGGGTCGTCCGGGACGGGACCATCCATCCACTGCCCGAGGGGATCACCGTACTGACCCTGCTGGAGCAGGACGTGCTGCACGCGGCCGGCACCGAAGCCCTGCGCGCATCCAGCGACTTGACGGTGGATCAGGTGCGGCTGCTGCCTCCCCTCAAGCCGCCGTCCATCCGGGACTTCGTCGGTTTCGAAGCGCACATCGAGGGGGTCGCCAAGTCCCTGGACGGGCTGGAGCACGTGCCCGAGGAGTGGTATCGAGCGCCCAACTTCTACTTCACCAACCCCCATGCCGCGTACGGCGCGCACGACGACGTGCCGGTCCCGGCGGGCTGTTCGGTGCTCGACTTCGAGGTGGAGGTCGGGGTGGTCATCGGGCGCGCCGGGCGTGATCTCACGCCGGAGCGGGCGCGCGAGCACATCGTGGGTTACCTCGTCTTCAACGACTGGTCGGCGCGCGATCTGCAGAAGCCGGAGAAGAACCTCGGGCTCGGTTTCTCCAAGGGCAAGGACTTCGCGAACACGCTGGGCCCCTGTCTGGTGACCGCCGACGAGGTCGAGGACCGGCGCGACCCGGACGGCTTCCTGGACCTGGAGATGACCGTCACCCTGAACGGGGAGCTGATCGGCCGCGACACCCTCGCCAACGTCTCCTGGACCTTCGAGGAGATGATCGCCTACGCCTCCCGGGACGCCTGGGTGCGTCCCGGGGACATTCTCGGCTCGGGCACCTGCGGGTGGGGCGCGCTGGCGGAGTTCTGGGGCCGGGTCGGCGAGCGCACCCCGCCGCCGCTCCAGCCCGGCGACGAGGTGACCCTCGCCGTGGAGCGCCTCGGCACCCTCTCCAACCGTGTCGTGCCCGGCCGTACGGACGTATACCTGCCGCGCGCCCGCAAGCGCGGCCGGACCCCTCGGCCGTAGAAACGCCAGAAAAGCTTCCGACCTGCACACATCCAGGGATCCGATGGCAGCTATCGGATCCCTGTGACTTCTCCCCCGGCCCCTTCCTCGGGGGGAGACCGCTCGTTACGCTCCGGTTTCACCGAGCTTCAACGACGCGGCCGGAAGGACACACGCATGGGTCTGGGAGCGATCGACCTGAATCTTCTGGTGGCTCTGGAAGCCCTCCTGGAGGAGAAGAACGTCACCCACGCGGGGGTGCGGCTGTCCACCAGCCAGTCCGCGATGAGCGGCTCCCTGGCCCGGTTGCGGCGGCACTTCAACGACGAGCTGCTGGTGCGGGTGGGCCGCGAGTACGAGCTGACCCCGCTCGCGGAGCGGCTGCTTCCCGTCGTCCGGTCCTCCCTCCACAAGGCGGAGGAGGCACTGTCGCTGACCAGGAACTTCGACCCGTCGCGCAGTCGGCAGCGGTTCTCGGTCGTGATGTCCGACTACGTCATGACGGTGTTCATGGAACCGTTGCTGCGGGCCCTCGCGCAGGAGGCCCCCGGCATCCGGATCGACTTCCACCCGATCGTCATCGGGCAGTTGGAGACGGAGACCCATCTGCGCTGCCACGACCTGATGATCGTGCCGCTCGGCTATCAGCTGCCGGGCGTCAGCGAGACCGTGATGCACGACCGGTTCGTGTGTCTCGTCGACCCGGACAACCCGCGTCTGGTGGACGGGCGGCTCTCGCTGCGCGACCTCGCGGAGATGCCGCACGCGGCCTGCGTCATCGGCAAACTCACGCCCGCCGACCGGCAGTTGGAGACCCTCGGCATCACCCCACGGGTGCAGGTCAGCACGCCCGGCTTCAACGTGCTGCCGTTCCTGGTGGGCGGCACCGACCTGGTCGCCGTGGTCCCCGAGCGGCTCGCCCGGCGCTACGAGGGCTTCGCGCGCTCTGCCGTCGTACCGACGCCCTTCCCGGACGTACCGCTGGTGGAGGCCATGTACTGGCACCACAACCGGCACGCGGACCCGGCACACCGCTGGCTGCGGGAGACGGTCCGCAAGGTGGCCGCGACGCTGGACGACCCGGTGGTGCGATCGCTCGACGAGCCGGTGGGTCGGTCACTGGACGAGCCTGTGGTACGGGAGATCGCCGACGCGGATGCCACCCATGCCGATCGTGCGTTTCCGGAGCTGATCCCGGCTTCCTAGCGTGGACGGGGAGACAGCCCGCACCCCTTGGAGGAACCGTGAGCCGCACGCGTCTGGCCGGTCGTACCGTCGTCGTCACCGGGGCCGCGCAGGGCCAGGGGGCCGCCGAGGTGTCAGCCGCGGCCCGGGAGGGTGCGACGGTGATCGCGACCGACGTCCTCGACGAAGCGGGCGAGAAGCTCGCCGTGTCGCTGGGAGCCGAGGGGCTGGACGTCCGGTACCGGCATCTGGACGTGTCGTCGCAGGACGACTGGGCGGACCTCGCGGCCTCCCTCCCCGAGGTGCACGGCCTGGTCAACAACGCGGGCATCGCCGTGCGCGCCCGTCTCGGTTCGGTCGAACTCGCCGACTGGAACCGGGCGTTCGCGGTCAACACCACAGGCGCGCTGCTCGGCATCCAGGCCCTCACCCCGCTGATGCCGCCCGGTTCGTCCATCGTGAACGTCGGTTCGGTCGCGGGCCTCACCGCGCATCACGCGGTCGCGTACACCGCGAGCAAGTGGGCGCTGCGCGGCCTCTCGAAGGTGGCCGCGCTGGAACTGGCCCCGCGCGGCATCCGTACGAACGTGATCCACCCCGGCTACATCGAGACCCCGTTGATGGCCTCCGCGAACCCGGTCTTCGTCCAGGCCCACCTGTCGCTGACCCCGCAGGGCCGGGCCGGCACGGTCGACGAGGTGGCGCCGCTCGTCGTCTATCTGCTGTCCGACGAGGCGTCGTACGTCAACGGCGCGGAGATCACGGTCGACGGCGGGTACGCGGCGCACGGCGGGGTGAAGGCGATCACGAACGCGCTCGACGCCTCGTGAGTGAGGCGCTACTGATCGGTGCGATCGGTGCGGAAGGTGGCGGTCAGCCGGTTGATGCTCTTGACCGCGAGTTCGGCGAAGTTCGAGCGGGCGACGATGGCGGTGGTCTCGCCGTGCCGTCGGACGCTGCGCAGGTCGCGCTGAACCTGGCGGGAGAGTTGGTGGAGTTCGCGTTGGGCGGTGGCGAGCCGCTGCTCGGCGGCGCTTCGGGTCTCTCGGTGCTCACGTCGGGTGCGGGGAGCGCCGGTGCTGTCGGCCGAGCTCTGTGTGGGCATGTCGGTGCTCGATTCCGTGGTGGCGGATCGCGTCGCCGCGAGGGGGCGGACGCCGACGGTGTCCAAATAGGCTTCTGCGGCGGGGAGTTCGGCGGTGTCGACCACCGCGGCGACGTATCCGTCCGGGCGGACGAGCACCCACTGCTCGGCGGACAGTCCGTAGGCGTTCCGGACCCGGTCGCCGCTGTCGACGATGTCGCCCCGGGTGCCGATGGTGTGGATGTGCAGGCCGGGGCGCGCTGCCGGGGCGGAGGCCTCGTCGACATCGTGGCCGAGCAGCGTCCAGTGCGGCCCTTGGAAGAGGCTGAACAGACGGGTGGGGAGGCCGCCCGCGCCGGTGACGGGCGAGTCGGGCGCGCGGTCGCCGGCCAGTACGCCCTTGTCGCGCGAAGGAGAGCGCAGCGACAGGGGTGAGTCGAGGTAGCCGAGGTCGAGTTGGCTGACCTCGCGGCCCCGGTGGATGTCGCGGTTCTTGGCCGCTTCGAGCAGCTTCTCGGACAGGCCGAGGACAGCCTCGGCGACGGGCCGGCGTTCCTGCTCGTACGTCTCCAGCAGGGATTCCGGGGCGCCGTCGAGCACGGCGGCAAGCTTCCAACCGAGGTTGTAGGCGTCCTGGACACTGGTGTTGAGGCCCTGTCCGCCGGTCGGCGGGTGGCAGTGCGCCGCGTCTCCGGTCAGAAACACGCGCCCCCGCCGGTAGGTGTCGGCCAGCCGGGCGTTCATCTGGAACGCGGACGCCCAGGACACGGAGCGGATCACGACGTCGTCGCGGCCGGTGCGTTCGCGGAAGAAGGCGGTGAGCCCCTCGGCCGAGAGGTCCAGGTCGACGTCGAAGGGTACGGGGGCCTGGAGTTGGAACATGTCGGTGCCGTAGAGCGGGCACATCGAGACCTGCCCGGCGGTGTCCTCGCCCCACCGGTGCCAGGCGTCCGTCGAGACGCCGTCGACGTAGACGTCGGCCACGATCGCCCGTACACCGAGGGTCTTGCCGGGGAAGCCGATGTCGAGCGTCTTGCGCACGAAGCTGGATCCACCGTCGGCGCCGGTCAAGTACCGGGCCCGTACGGCCTGCTCGCCGTCCGGGGTGGCGATGCGCGCGGTCACACCGTCGCCGTCCTGGTCGAAGCCGACGAGTTCATGGCCGTAGTGCGGGGCGTGACCGAGTTCGGCGAGGCGTTCGCGTAGCCTGCGCTCGGTGAGGAACTGCGGGACGAGCAGGGGTATTTGGTACGGCTCTTCGGGCGTCGGCTCCGACATCTCCACGCCGACCTGGTCGATGGGCCCGTCGGCGGTGTAGACGCGCTGGACGGGATACTCACCGCCGGAGGCGACGATCCGGTCGATCACGCCGAGGTCCTCGAAGACCTCCTGGCTGCGGGGCTGGATACCCTTGCCGCGGGAGCCGACGAACGGGTGCGGCGCCTTGTCGATCAGCAGGAAGGCGATGTTCCTGCGGGCGAGGTCGAGGGCGAGGGTCAGACCGGCCGCGCCGGTGCCGCAGATGATGACGTCGGTGTCTGTGGTGGGGGACATGGCTCCAGGCTCCTTGGGTAATTCCGGGACGA
This sequence comes from Streptomyces sp. NBC_01261, assembly GCF_036226385.1. NCBI lineage: Bacteria > Bacillati > Actinomycetota > Actinomycetes > Kitasatosporales > Streptomycetaceae > Streptomyces > Streptomyces sp. NBC_01261. The sequence goes on along the minus strand of NZ_CP108463.1, from coordinate 9,905,338 downwards.
ACCGCATGACGGTCGGGGCGAGTTCAGGGCACGAGGACGGTGCGTACGCCCGGGACCTCGGGCGCGTTCCACGCGCTCTCGACGTCGGCGAGGGGTACCGACCGCGCGGCGACCGCGATGCCGCCGCTCTCGATCTCCTCGACCAGGGACGGGAGTTCCTCCAGATACGTCCTGGTCGACACCGCGCCCTGGCCGTTGCCCTGAAGCCTGAAGTTCGCCGAACGCAGTGCCACCGATGGGAGTTCGATGGTCGGGCCCGCCATGGCGCCGATCTGGATCCAGTTCAGGGCGCGGCTGCGGTCGGCACGGGCTCGCAGCAGCGCCATGATCGCGTCACCGGCCGGCCTGCCCCACAAGTAGTCGATGACGAGGTCGACTTCGGCGGCCTCCTTCGCCAACTCGGCCGCCGTGGCATCGGCGTCGTCGGTGAGCGCGACGGTCGCGTCCGCGCCGAGTCCGGCCAGCGTCGCCAGCCGGGCCTGGTCACGTCCGGCGCCGACGACCCGCCCGGCGCCGAGCCGCTTGGCGACCTGGACGGCCATCTGTCCGGCGTTGCCGGTGGCGCCGAGGATCAGCACCGACTGCCCGGCCTCGATCGGGACGCGGCGGCGCAGCGCGACCCAGGACGACATGGCGGGGTTCATCGCGGCGGCGATCCTCACGACGTCCGCGCCGTCGGGCAGCGGGATGCTGTGCCGGCTGTCGATGACGGTCCGGGTGGCCATCGGGCCGGCCAGTTCGTCGTCGGCGACGAAGTACACCAGGCGACCGTCCGCCCGCCGGCCGACCCCGTCGACTCCGGGCACCATCGGAAGCTTCCCGGTGCTGGTGTAGTGGTTGCCCGACGCGCCGGTGCGGACTCGGGGGTGCAGGCCCACGGCGAGGACGTCGACGATCTCCTGGTCCTCGTCGGTCGGCGCGGGCAGGTCGAAGGGCTCGTAGCGGGGCGGGGTGCCGTACGACTGGACGACGGCGGCGCGGATGTCCATGAAAGGTCTCCTCGGATCGGATCCGGCGCGCAGGACACAGGGCACAGGGCGCGCGGGATTTGGTTGGTGCCGCGAACGTTTTAGTACGTGACACCAATCAAATTAGTAGGTGCCACGTACCTTTGCAAGTAGAATCCCGGACATGACCTCACCGCACGACACCCCGCCCCCGGCGACCGAGGACCTCGGCCTGGTCGACGCCCTCGCCCAGTTGTCGTTCCTCGTGCAGAACGCGCTGGCCGAGCTCGCCGGGGAGCACGACCTGTCGATCACCCAGACACGGCTGCTCGGGATCCTGCGGGACCGGGAGCCGACGATGAACGAGCTGGGCCGTCACCTGGGCCTCGACAAGTCCTCGATCACGGGACTGGTGGACCGGGCGCAGCGCCGGGGGCTGGTCACCCGCACGCCCAGTACCGTCGACCGCCGCTCGTTCCAGGTGTCGATCACCGACGCCGGCCGCGAGGTCGTAGCGCAGGTCGGCGCGCGCTTCGCGGAGCGGATCAAGGACTGCGCCGCGCCCCTGACCGAGGCGGACCGCAAGCGCCTGTCCCGCCTGGCGACCCGCCTCGTGACCGCCGACGCCCAGTCCCGCGGCATCGACCTGAGCACCACGCCCCACTGACCGGACTCCGTCAGGCGGAGCCGCGCGGCACCGTCACCACGTGCTTGCCCACGACGCCGCCGCGCTCGAACGCCTGGTGCGCCGCGGCGATGTCCGCGAGCGGGTACACGCTGTCGATCACCGGACGCAGCGCGCCCGAGGCGACACGGTCGGCCACGTCGCGCAGCACGGGGGTCTCGGGGTTGGCGCTGAAGGTGCGGATGCGGCGGGAGCCGTGCACGCTCGACGCGGCGATCGCGGCGATGGCGGACGGGGACAGTCCGACGGTGACCATCCGGCCGCCCTTGGCCAACCGACCGCGGTAGCAGTGCAGTTCCGTGCCGACGGTGTCGACGATGACGTCGAACGGCCCGATCCGGTCCGAGGTGGTGGAGCCGTAGTCCAGGACCTCGTCGGCGCCGAGATCGGTCAGGAGGCCGGCGTGGCGGTCGCGGGCCAGCGCGGTCACCTGGCCGCCCATCGCGTGCGCCAACTGCACGGCTGCCGTGCCGACTCCGCCGGCCGCGCCGCGGACCAGGACCCTCTCGCCGCGCACCAGGCGCACACTGTCGCGCAGCGCGATCAGCGCCGTGGAACCCGCGACGACCAGGGAGGCCGCCTCGACCGACGAGAGGTCCGCCGGGGCGTGCGAGACGCGCTCCACGGGGACCACGACGTACTCCGCAGCCCCGGCGAGGGAGTGCCGCTGCCGGGGGTGCACCATGCCCCACACCCGGTCCCCCACGCGGTAGCCCTCGACACCGGCGCCGGTCGCGGCGACGACGCCGGCGAAGTCCAGCCCCACCCCGATCGGGAACCGGCGCCCCGACACCATCTTCAACTCCCCTGCCCGGACGATCACATCGTGGCCGTTCACGCTGGACGCCTCGACCGAGACGAGGACCTCACCCGACCCGGGAGCGGGACGATCCACTTCATTGACGCGCAGAACGTCCGCGGTACCGAAACTCGTGATCTGAACGGCCTTCATGGCGCTGTCCTTCCGTGGTCCGCCGTGTGGTCGTTCCGATGCTGGACCCCGCACGCGACATCTCGGTCGTTCTCCTTTTCCTGGGTCCGGCAGACCCACCCTCGCCGGCCGCGCCGACGGCATACTGACGCGGTGACCGACTCCTCCCACGCCATGAGCGACGATCCCCGACGCGAACTCGCGGAGTTCCTGCGCACCCGCCGAACTCGGCTGCGGCCAGAGGACGTCGGCCTGGAGCCCGGTCCGAGACGGCGCGTCGCGGGACTGCGGCGGGAGGAGCTGGCCCTGCTGGCGGGCGTGAGCTCGGACTACTACCAGCGGATGGAGCAGGGCCGCGACGTACGCCCCTCCGAACAGGTCCTCGACGCCCTCGCGCGCGCCCTCGCCTTCTCCGCCGAGGAGACCCGCCACCTGCACAGCCTCGCCGCCGCCGCACGCAACCCGGTCCAACTGCCGCGTTCGTACGAGCCGGAAGAGGTACCGGACACCACGCTACGGCTGCTGCACGGCATGACCGCGCCCGCTCTGGTCGTCGGCCGCTTCCTGGACGTGCTGGCCTGGAACCCGCTCGGTGGCGCCCTGTTGGGGGAGTTCACCCGGCAGCCCCAGCGGGAGCGGAACCTGCTGGCGCTGTTCCTGCACCCCGAGGCCGACCGGACCTGCCCGAACCGGGCGGCCACCGTCGCGGAGCTGATCGGGATGTTGCGGACGCAGGTCGCCGCCGATCCGGGAAACCCGCGCGCCGTCGAGCTGGTGGGCGAACTCGCCCTCCGCAGCGACGAGTTCGCGGCCCTGTGGGCCCTCCACGACGTGGCGGAACCGACCCGTGGCCAGATGCGCCTCGATCACCCCCGGGTCGGCGAACTCAACCTGGACTGGGACGCCTACCCGATACCGGGCAACCCCGGCCCGGCGCTCCTGGTGTGCACCGCCGCCGAGGGCAGCCTCGACGCCGAGCGACTCCAACTCCTCGCCGGCCTGCTCGACGTCCGCTGAGGCCGGCCCGCGGTCAGTCGCGCGGCCGGAGCCACGCGGGCCAGATGTCGGGCACCACCGACGAACGGCCCCTACGCGGACCGACACTCCGCGAGCCGCCGCTCAAGAAACCTTCGCTCCGCCGCGTTCTCCACCAGCTCCAGCGCCCGTTCGTACGCGGCTGCCGCCTCCGTCGTACGACCGCTGCGGCGCAGCAGATCGGCGCGGGTCGCGGGCAGCAGGTGGTAGTCGGCCAGTTGGCCCGAGCGCTCCAGTTCGGCCACCAACTTCACCCCTGCGTCCGGGTGTTGGGCCATGCCCACGGCCACCGCCCGGTTCAGGCGCACCACGGCGGAGGGCACGTAGCGCTCCAACTCGCCGTACAGGCCCGCGATATCGGCCCAGTCGGTGTCCTCGGCCGTGGGCGCGGTGGTGTGGCAGGCGGCGATGGCGGCCTGGATCTGGTACGGCCCGGGGCGGCCACGGCGCAGCGCGGTCTCCAACAGGGCGGCGCCCTCGTCGACTTCGGCCCGGTCCCACGCCATGCGGTCCTGGTCCTCCAAGGTCACCAGCTCCCCCGCCGCGTCCACCCGCGTACCGCGGCGGGCATCGTGCAGCAGCAACAGGGCGAGCAGACCGAGGACTTCGGGCTCGTCCGGCATCAGGCGGGCCAGCACGCGGGCGAGGCGGATCGCCTCCGCGCACAGGTTCGTCCGCACCAACTCGGCGCCGGACGTGGCCGCGTAGCCCTCGTTGAAGAGGAGATAGACGACCCCCAGGACGCCCGTCGTCCGCTCGGGCAGCAGATGCGCGGGCGGTACCCGGTACGGGATTCCGGCGTTGCGGATCTTCTTCTTGGCGCGCACGAGCCGTTGCGCCATGGTCGCCTCGGGGACGAGGAAGGCGCGGGCGATCTCGGGCGTGGTCAGGCCCGCGAGCGTGCGCAGGGTCAGGGCGACCCGGGCCTCGATGGGCAGCGCGGGGTGGCAGCAGGTGAAGACCAGCCGCAGCCGGTCGTCCTCGACGCCGCTGTCGTCACCGTCGTAGTCCGGGTCGTACGGTCCCTCGTCCCGCCCCAGCACCGCGACCTCCCGTAGTCTCGCCGCCCCGACCGCCTCCCGGCGCAGGACGTCGAGGGCGCGGTTGCGGGCGGTCGTGGTCAGCCAGGCGCCGGGGCGGCGCGGGATGCCGTCGCGCCGCCACCGGTCGAGTGCCTGGGCGAAGGCGTCCTGCGCGCACTCCTCCGCGAGGTCCCAGTCGCCGGTCACCCGGATCAGGGTGGCGACGACCTGGCCCCACTCCTCGCGGAAGGCGGCGGCGACCGCGCCCTCGACGTCCGGCACGCTCACTCCCAGACCGGCCGCACCTCGACCGAGCCGCCGGCCAGCGCGGCGGGGTGCCGGGAGGCCAGCGAGATCGCCTCGTCGAGGTCGGCCACCTCGATGATGTCGATGCCGGCGACGTACTCCTTGGACTCGACGAACGGTCCGTCGCTGAGCAGGACTTCGTCGCCCTGGACGCGCACGGTGGTGGCGTCCGCGGACGGCCGCAGCCGTGCTCCGCCGCGCATGAGGTCACGGCTGCGGACCTCGTCGATGTAGGAGGTGAAGCGCGGGTCGTCGGCGATCTCGGCGGGGCTGAGTTCCTCACCGTCGACGGGCGTGCAGATCAGCAGGACGTACTTCATGACCGCTCCTCGGCCGTCGTGCTCGTGGTCTTCGTGGCCGAGACGTGTTCGTGGACGATCTGCCAGCGCAGACCGGCGTTGCGGTAGCCGGTGGTCACGCGCAGTACGTCGTCCAGCGGCTCGCCGTCGGCCAGGGTGCCGCGCAGCCGGACGAGGGCGTTGCCGAAGGCGATGGACTCGTCGACGCGGACGCGGAACTCCAGAATCTCGCGGGTCACCGGACCGGTCACGCTCGCGAACACGCCCTCCATGGCCTTGCGGAAGGCGTCGATCCCGTGTGCTTCCAGGCCGGTGGTGAAGTGGAAGGCCTCCACGTCCGGCGCGTAGCAGGCGACGACGCGGTCCACGTCCCGCTCGCGGACCGCCTCGGTCAGTTCGGCGTCCAGCGCGCGGATCTCCGCCTCGCCCTCCTCCTCGCCGTCCATCGGCCAGAAGGGGCGCACCTCCATGGCGCCGATGGTGGCCACGGGGTGCTTGGCCGCGGCCTCGACGGCCTCCTCCAGGGTGTCGCACTCCAGGATGTCGAATCCGGCGACGTACTCCTTGGTCTCCGCGAACGGCCCGTCGGTGCGCAGCACCTCCCCGCCGCGCACCCGCACGGTGACGGCGTCGGCGGGCTTCGCGAGCCGGTGCCCGTGCAGCCGTACGTTCCGGTCGCCGAGCTCCTCCACCCAGGGTTCGACGGGTGCCATCCCGGAGCCGTCGGCGGTGTCGTCGCCGCACACGAGCAGCATGTATTTCATGGGTCCTCCCGGTCCTCGATGAGCTTCCTACACCCCACCGACGAACGCGACCGAGCCGGATCGACACCCCGGCGAGAAAAAACACGGTGAGGCCGGGGCGCGAGCCCCGGCCTCACCCCTGCACCCCGTACGACCTACGCGGTGGCAGCCTGCACCGAGGGCTCCCCCGCCCCCGCAACCGCGCGCTCGGTGTTCTTGCGCACCAGCAGCAGGGTGACCACCGCGCCCAGCAGTGAGGCGCAGCCGCAGATCACCACGCCGATGGCCATGCCGTGGCCGAGCGCGGTCTGCGCGGCGGCCTTGGCCTGTGCGCTGCCCGCGTTGACGACGGCGAGCGGTCCGGCCGCCTTCTCCATGCCGGCGTCGGCCCCGCTGAGCTTTCCGACGAGGGCGGAGGACGCGAGGCTCATCGCGATGGTGGAGATCACGGCCGGTCCGAGGCCCTGGCCGAACTCACGGACCAGGCTGGTCGCGCCGCTGGCCATGCCGGTCATGTTGATCGGTACGGCGTTCACGGCGGCGGAGGTCAGCGAGGACACCACGCAGATGAAGCCGATGCCGAGCAGCAGCACCGGGCCGATGAAGGCGGCCAGGGAGGTGGTGGTGATGGGCAGTGCGGCGATCCAGAACTGTCCGGCGGCCATGGGCAGCAGGCCGCCCATGAGGAGCCAGCGGGCGTCGATCCTGGTGAGCATCCGGCTGAGCACCGGTGCCAGCAGCAGCGGGATCAACTGCAGGATCACGAACGGCATTCCGGCCCGCAGGGCGCTCAGGTGCATGACCGCGCCGAGGCGGATCGAGACGCAGTAGGCGGTGCCGATGAAGCCGAACATGCCGGCCAGGGCGACGACGGCCGCCGCCGCGAACGACGGGATCTTGAGCAGGTCGAGGTTGAACATCGGCGAGGCCGCGCGGGTCTCCGCGACGACGAACCCGGTGAGCGCCACCGCCGCCAGGGCCAGCGAGCCCACGATCGCCGCGCTGCCCCAGCCGCGGTCGCCGCCTTCGATGATGCCCCAGAGCAGGGCGGTCAGGCCGACGGCGATGGTGATCTGTCCCGGCCAGTCCAGGGCGCGGCCCTCGGGCGCCTTCGAGTCGGTGACGAGCTTCCAGGAAGTGACCGCGACGACGAGACCGAGGACGACCGGCGGGACGAACGCCCAGCGGAAGTCGGCGACCGTGGCGAGGATTCCGGAGGACAGCGGGCCGAGCGCGGAGGCGAGGGAAATCGACAGGGCCCAGGTGGAGACGGCTTTCGCCCGGTCCTTGCCGTCGGGCGTGGCCGCCGCGATGACGGCGAGGGAGCTGGGGAACAGGGCGGCGGCGCCGATGCCGGCCAGGGCCTGCCCGGTCCACATCATGGTGATGTTCTGCGAAGTGGAGTTGAGGAGTTCACCGAGCGCCAGGACGAGCCCGCCGAGCACCAACAGCCGCTTGCGTCCGAAGAGATCGCCCACCACACCGAAATTCAGTTCCAGAATCGCGGTGGGGAGAATGAAGGCCGAGGTGACCCAGGCCACTTGGGAACCCGACGCACCGAATGCGGCCTGAATTTCTCCGTTGATGGGCGAGGGAACGGTAATGCACAACTGTGCCGCCGCGACCGCGAGACAGCACGCTATGAGCGTTCCGGGGTCCAGTCTTTTCAAGGAGGTCGAATCCGTCATCGTGCGTGCCCTCACTCTGCGTTTTTCTCTATGAGTTCGATGAGATTTCCCTCGGGGTCACTGACCCAGGCCATCCGCACTCCGGGTTCGGGGGACGGCCCGGGTGCCATGACCTCGCCCGCGCCATGGGCCACCAACGCGCCGTGGACGGGGTCGAGTTCGGGGGTGGTGACCGCGAAGTGCCCGTATCCGTGGGTGAGTACGGCGGTCATCGGGTCCGGCGCGCGAAGGCCGGGGGCGGAGCCGGGTCTGGCGAGCAGCTCGATGCGCCAGCCCCGCGGATGCTCCAGGACGACACCTCGCAGACCGGGCCCTTCCAAGTGGAACTCGAAGACGGTCTTGAGGCCGAACGCGCCCTGGTACCAAGCGGTTTGGGCGGCGAGATCGCGTACGTTGACGCCCACGTGGTCGAGTCGGGTGGTCACGCCGGCTCAGCCCGCCATCGCGCTGTCGCCGCCGTCGACCATGAGGTTGGCGCCGTTGACGAAGGCCGCCTCGTCGGAGCAGAGGAAGGCGGCGGCCCGTGCGATGTCCTCGGGCTGCCCCACCCGCCCGACCGGGATGCGGGCCTCCAACTGGGCCTTGGGGCCTGCCGGATCGTCGAGGAAGGGTGCGGTGGCGGAGGTGCGGGTCATGCCGGGCGCGATGGTGTTGACCCGGATGCGGTGCGGGGCGCCGGCCGCGCACAGGTGCAGGCTCATCGCCAACACCCCGCCTTTGGCGGCCCCGTGGGGCACCATCGGCATGAACGGCGCCCCGCGTACGGCGGCCACGGACGCGACGTTGAGGACGGCCCCGCCACCCCGCGCGATCAGGTGCGGCCAGGCCGCCTGCGTACAGAAGTAGGGGATGTCCAGCTCGTTCTTGATGGTGAAGTACCAGTCCTCGGCGGGCATCGTCTCGAACGGGCCGTTCCGCAGCGCGGAGGCGTTGTTGTAGAGGATGTCGATCCCGCCGAAGGCCTCGATCCCGGCCTCGATCCATTCCCGGGCACCGCCTTCGGTGGACAGGTCCACGGGTGCCAGGGACCGCAGGGTTCCGCCGCCCTTCTCGACGAGTTCCACGGTCTCGGCCGCACTGTCCGCGTCGATGTCACAACCGAAGACTTCAGCGCCTTCCGCAGCGAATACCAGCGCCGCGGCCCGCCCTATTCCAGCCCCCGTTCCACTGATGAAAGCGATTTTCCCGGCCAGTCGACCCATGATTGCCAAGTCCCTTGTCCCGTGCCGCCGTGGTGCGGTGGTGGCAGCGTAGGTACGGCCATTGACGAGAACAAGAAATGGGTCACCGAAGGGCCATCGGGGGTTCGTATGGCTGGTATGGGGCGGGAAGCCGGAAACTCCTCACAGGTTCACGGCAGGATGTCCCCATGAGCACCGACGACCAGTCCCGGCTGATGCGCGCCAACCAGGCGAACTGGGACGCCCGCACCCCCGTCCACCTCGCCAGCCGCTTCTACGGCCTCGACGGCGACCCGGACCCGGACCGCTGGTTCGCGTCCTTCGAGTGGGACGACCTGGGCGACCTGACGGGCCGGGACGTCCTCCACCTCCAGTGCCACCTCGGCACCGAGACCCTCGCGTTCGCACAGCGCGGGGCGCGCGCCACAGGCCTCGACTTCTCCGAGGCCTCCGTCGCCGCCGCGACCGACATCGCGGCGAAGGCGGGCCTCGACGTCGACTACGTACAGGCGAACGTATACGACGCCGTGGAGGCCCTGGGGCAACGGCGGTTCGACGTCGTGTACACCGGCAAGGGGGCCCTGTGCTACCTGCCCGACCTGCCGCGCTGGGCGGACACCGTCGCCCAACTCCTGCGTCCGGGGGGCCTGTTGTACATCGTCGAGTTCCATCCCCTGCTCAACTCGCTGGGCCCCAAGCCGACTTCGGGCGAGGGACCGGAACTCCTGCTCCGCCACGACTACCTGGGCGGCGGGGGGCCGGTGCACCGGGACGCGACGTTCACGTACACCGACGGCCCGGCCGTGGCCGGGGCGACCGACAGCTACGAGTGGATGCACGGAATGGACGAGGTCATCAACGCGTTGACGACAGCGGGACTGAACATCGGGCGCCTTCGCGAAAGTGACGAACTGCCGTGGCCGCGCTGGCCGCGGATGGCCCGGACCGAGACCGGCTGGTGGCGCCTGCCCGAGCCGCGGATCCCGCTCCTGTACGGTCTCCTGGCGAGCCGCTGAGTCCTACGTCACACCCAGAGCCGCAGCGGGTGTGCTACGGTGCGATCAGCACTTGTGCACGCCCCGTTCCGGGCGCCGGTGCAGATCTCATTTCACCTTCGCCGAACAGCCCGTCGGCTTTCGACCGGCACACCGGCTTCTCCACACCACTTCGTGACCGACGTTTTCTCGTCGTACCCGAGGTGATGTTCCCCGCCGCCCCGAGGAGCGCCAGTTCGCCCTCCACCTGCGGCTTCTCCCCCTTCCTTCCGCATGACACATGCATCCCGTCCTTGAAAGGACCACCCATCATGACCACCACACTCGAACCCCCAGTACAGGAACAGCCACGCGTCCAGACCGCCACCGGTGTCCTCGACATCGACGGCAACGGGAAGGGGCACCTGCGGGCGCTGGACTGCCGGCCCACGCCCACCGACCTCCAGGTCTCCCCCGCGCTGATCCGCCGACACGGCCTGCGCAAGGGCGACCTCGTGGAAGGTGTCCGGGGCGGGCAACGCGCCCTGACCGAGGTCGCGTTCGTCAACGGGCACACGCCCGGCGAACTGCGCGGCCGACGCCACTTCCGCGACCTGACCCCGCTGCACCCGCGTGAGCGGCTGCACCTCGAACACCCGGCGGCCGGCCTGACCGGACGCGTCGCCGACCTGATCGCCCCCGTCGGCAAGGGCCAGCGCGGGCTGATCGTGGCCCCGCCCAAGACCGGCAAGACCGTACTGCTCCAGCAGATCGCGGCAGCCGTCGCCGGCAACCACCCCGAGGCCCGCCTCATGGTCGTCCTGCTCGACGAGCGGCCCGAGGAGGTCACCGACATGCGGCGCTCCGTGCGCGGCGAGGTGTACGCCTCCACCTTCGACAAGGCCCCCAAGCAGCACATCGCGCTCGCCGAGCTCGTCATCGAGCGGGCCAAGCGGCTCGTCGAGGCGGGCGAGGACGTAGTGATCCTCCTCGACTCACTGACCCGGCTGTGCCGGGCGCACAACAACGCGGCGGCCTCCGGTGGCCGCACCCTCAGCGGAGGCGTCGACTCGACCGCGCTGATCGGCCCGAAGAAGTTCTTCGGCGCCGCACGCCTGGCCGAGGAGGGCGGCTCCCTCACCATCCTCGCCACCGCCCTGGTGGAGACCGGCTCCCTCGCCGACAGCGTCTACTTCGAGGAACTCAAGAGCACCGGCAACATGGAACTCCGCCTCAGCCGCGACCTGGCTTCCCGCCGGATCTTCCCGGCCATCGAGATCACCCCGTCCGGCACCCGCCGAGAGGAACTCCTCCTCACCCCGGCCGAGTTGACGGCGGTACGGGGCCTGCGCCGAGTCCTCCAGAACAGGGACGCCCAGAGCAGCCTGGAAACCCTGCTGGAGCGGATGCGGGAGACCCCGGACAACGCGACGTTCCTACGCCAGATCCAGCCGACTCTGCCGACAAACTGACCTGGGCCTTCGTTCTTGAGGGGCGCGGGGAACGGCGCGACCAGCCTCCTCCGGCCGGCAGACACGTCACTAGCGCATCCGGGTGCACACTCACCCCGCCCGGCCCTGCCAGCACCCTCCACAACGACTCCGTTCCTACGTTTGCGGTATGACAATCGGATTCACGCCCCGGATCGCTATGTCGACCTGCGCCCTCTGCCTGACGGGCGTCCTCGCGTTCACCCCCGCCACGGCGACTGCCAACACCGGGTCGGATCCCAGCACAGCGACACCGCCCCCCGCACTCCTGAACCACCCCGACACCCAGGTCAGGCCACACCCCGGCGCCCCCGACGTCCCGGACGTCTCCGCCCTCTCCTGGCTCGTCGCGGACACCCACACCGGCGAGGTCCTCGCCTCCCACGACGCCCACCGCAAACTCCCACCCGCCAGCACCCTGAAGACACTGTTCGCGCTGACCGTCCTCCCGGTCCTTCCCGGCGGCATCCAACACCGCGTCAGCGAACAGGACCTGGCCGGTATCGGCGAGGGCAGCAGCCTCGTCGGCGTCGCGGAAGGCCACACGTACCGCGTCGCCGACCTGTGGCGCGGGGTCTTCCTCAACTCCGGGAACGACGCCGTGCACGTACTGGCCTCTCTCAACGGCGGCTGGCAGACCACGGCCACGCGCATGCAGGCCAAGGCCCGCGCCCTCGGCGCCCTCGACACCCATGTCGTCTCACCGGACGGGTACGACACGGACGGCCAGGTGTCCTCCGCCTACGACCTCGCGGTGTTCGGCCGCGCCGGACTGCGCAACGCCGACTTCGCCCGCTACTGCTCCACCGCCGAGGCGCAGTTCCCGGGCGAGGGATCGTCGTACGGCATCCAGAACACCAACCGGCTGCTGACCGGCAACGACGGTGTGGAGCGCTATCCGGGGATCATCGGGGTGAAGAACGGCTACACCACGCACGCGGGCAACACCCTTGTCGCGGCGGCCCGTAGGGGCGGCCGATCTCTCGTCGTCACGGTGATGAACCCTCAGGCGGGCGGTGGCTTCACCGTGTACGAGGAGGCGCGCGAGCTGCTCGACTGGGGCTTCGCGGCGGCCGGGCGGGTCGATCCGGTGGGGTCGCTGGACGCGTTGCGGGCGAAGCCGAGGTCGGGCCCCTCGGCGGTGCCGGTGGCCGCGGCGGTCGTACCGGACGAGGGGCCGGGCTGGGCCGAGACGGCGGCGATCGTGGCCGCGGCCGTGCTGGGCGCGGGCGCTGTGGTGGCAGCGATCCGGCTCAAGATCAGGCGGCTCCCGCCGGTCTGACCCGTCGGCAGCCACAGCAGCAGGCCGAGGGTGATCCAGGTGTACGTGTTGCTGCCCAGGAAGCCGTCGATGCCCGAGGAGTCGTCGAACCACAGCCACACGACACTCGTGCACATCACGGCGTACAGGGCGCCCGCGATCCTTGGGTGCCCCGCACGGACCAGTACGGCGAACGACGGCAGCAGCCACACGAGGTGGTGCACCCAGGTGATCGGGCTGATCAGGCACGCGGTCAGCCCGGTCAGCGCGAACGCGGCGATCCAGTCCCCCAGGACGATCGCACGGCGCACCCGCACCGCCCACACGGCCAGCACGAGGACGACGACCGTCGCCCACAGCGGGCGGCCCGTCTCGCCGAGCCGGGCCAGGACGCCTTGCAGGGACTGGTTGGAGACGTAGTCGAGGCGGCCCACCCGGGTCGTGTCCCACAACGCGTCGGTCCAGTAGAACTTCGACGCGTCCGGGACCACCAGGGCCGCGAGCCCGGTCGCCGCGAGCGCCACAGCCGTCGCGACCGCGGCGGCTTTCCAGCGTCTGGCCAGCAGCAACAGGGCGATGAACAGGGCCGGCGTGAGCTTGATCGCCGCCGCGAGGCCGATGCCGACGCCCGCCCAGCGGCCCCTCCCGGTGGAGAGCAGCCAGCCATCGCCGAGGACGAGGGCCAGCAGCAGGAGGTTCACCTGCCCGAAGCTGAAGGTGTCGCGCAAGGGCTCGAACAGCGCCAGCCCGCACGCCACCAGCGCCCACCCGAACCAGCCGTAGCGCCGCCATCCGGGCCCGGCCAGGATGCGCAGGACGACTCCGAGAGCCGTGAGGTTGAGGACGATGGCGGCGACGATCGCGGTGCCGAGGCCGAGGTACGCCATCGGGGCCATGCCGACGGCGGCGAACGGCGGGTAGGTGAAGCCGTACGTCGTGCCGGGCACCCGGTAGTCGTAGATCCGGCCGCCGTGGTGGAGCCAGGTGTGGACGGTGCCGTAGTAGACGCGCAGGTCGAACCAGTCGCGCAGCAGCGGGACGGTCGCGGTGAAGACGGTGACGACGACGGCGAGGGCCAGCACCAGGAGGAGTCGGCCGCGGTCGGTGGCGGGTGTTCTCATGCCGTACGTCCCAGGGCCGGGGCCTCCGCCGCCTGGCGAGCCTGCCACAGGACGACGATCGCGAGGACGCCGCCGGAGACGGCCAGCACGAGCTGTCCGATGTCGGCGGGGCCACCGCTGGGCAGGACGGCGAGGGCGAGGACCCCGGTCACGGCGGCCACCCGGTGGCGTACGGACGCACTGGGTGCGGCTGCGGCGATCAGGAAGAGACCCCACAGGGCGTACCAGGGGCGGATCGCCGGGCCGAAGGCGGCCACGACCGCCAGGCTCAGGCCGAGCGCGTACACCGGGCTGGGGCGCAGGCGGAACCATATGGCGAGGATGGCCGCACCGGTGACCGCCAGGCCGAGGGCGTGCCAGGCCGGGACCGCGAAGGGGGCGAGATCGCTGCCGAGGTGTTTCAGCAGGGCGCCGGTGGCGCGGCCGAGGAGGCTGGTGAGGGCCCAGTTGTGCGCCGAGACAGGTGTGTCGAGGGCGCCTATCCAGCCGTAGCCCGTGCCCGCGAAGGCGGTCGCCGCGACCGTCGTGGCCGCGGACGCGACGACGGTCGTCGTGACGGCCTTGGCCGGGCGGTGGCCCGCGCGGATCTGGAGGAGCACGACCGCGGCGAGACCGAGCGCGGCCGGTGCCTTGACCAGGGCGGCGAGCGTGACGAGTACGGCGCCCAGGACCGGCCAGCGGCCGAGGGCGGCGACCAGGCCGACGCCGAGCAGGCCGAGCATGATCGCGTCGTTGTGGGCGCCCGCGACGAGGTGCAGCAGGACCAGCGGGTTGAGGGCGCCGAGCCAGAGCGCGGCGGCCGGGTCGGCGCCGCTGTGCCGGGCGAGCCGGGGCAGCGCGGCGGCCATCAGACCCACCCCGAGGAGCGCGACGAGCCGCATCCCGAAGAGCCCGGCGGGGAGTTCACCGCGGGTCAGTCCGGACAGCCCCGACGCCACGGCGAGGAACACCGGGCCGTACGGCGCCCCGGTGTGCTGCCACAGCGGGGCGACCTCGTCGGCGAGGGGGCCGCCGAGCGCGGCGGGGCCGTGCGCGTAGACGTCCATGTGGGCGTCGACCATGGCGCCCTGCGCGAGATAGCTGTACACGTCCCGGCTGAACAGCGGCGGCGCGAGCAGCAGCGGGGCCGCCCATACGGCGAGGACCAGGAACAGGGAGCGCGGGGTGGGCGGTTCGGCGCTGCGGATCAGCTTGCCGAGCAACAGCCAGGCCGCGATCAGCAGGACGACACCGAAGTAGACCCCGACCAGGCCGAGCGCCGCCTGCGCGGAGGCCGGGGAGAAGAGGTCCGCGGCCGGCAGGGCCCCGGCCGTCTCACCGCCCAGCGCGAGGACGGCGGTACCGGTGAGACCGAGTACCTGGCAGCGGCGGAGATCGACGGGAATAGCCATGGCCAACACTCGCCAAGCGTGTCAACGCCGGATGGCGGGAAGGCGACCTGCCGCTCTCGGGGCGGCGGACTGCGCGTGACCTCCGTGTGATCGGCCCGCGGCACCGATGAGTTCTCGGTCCCCGACCAGTCTCCCTGATGACCGACTCTCCCAGAACGGACGTGATGACCGTGCCGACCAGCTCCGCCCGCACCAAGGTGAACGGCCAGGAGATGTACTACGAGATCCATGGCACCGAGCACGAGGGCCGACGCCCGCTGGTGCTGCTGCACGGCGGTGTGCAGACCGTCGGTCTGACCTTCGGGACGATGCTGCCCGCGCTGTCCGCCGAGCGGTATGTGATCGCCCCCGAACTCCAGGGCCACGGCCACACCGCCGACACCGACCGCCCGCTGACGATCCCGGACCTGGCCTCCGACGTGGTCGCGCTGCTCGACGAACTCGGCGTCCGGCAGGCCGACTTCATCGGCTTCAGCCTCGGCGGACTCGTCGCGCTGGAGATCGCGGTCCGGCACCCGGAGCGGGTCGGACGGCTCGTGCCGGCGGCCGCTCAGTACAGCCAGGACGGCATCCACGAGGAGATCCGCACCCCCGACTTCAGCTCGCCCCGGATGCCCGGCCAGGCGGACTTCGAGGAGATGTCCGACGCCTACGCGGCCGTCGCACCGCACCCCGAGCACTTCCACGACTTCCTCGCCAAGGCCTCGGCGGCGGCGAACGAACCGCTGCCCTGGACCGCCGACGACCTGCGCGCGGTGACCGTGCCCACGCTCCTCGTCATCGGCGACACCGACTTCATGCGCGTCGAGCACGCGGCCGAGATGCACCGGCTGATCCCGGACGCGCAACTCGCCGTGCTGCCCGGCACCACGCACATGGGGGTCATGCGGCACAAGGTCCTGCTGCCGCTGCTCACCGATTTCCTGGGCTGAGGCCGGTCAGAACACCGACACCCCGGTCAGGGTCGTGAAGCGATCGAGCGCGGCGACCCCGGCCACCGAGTTCCCCCGCTCGTCAAGTCCCGGGCTCCACACGGCGAGTGTGCACCGGCCCGGGACGATCGCGATGATCCCGCCGCCCACCCCGCTCTTGCCGGGCAGCCCCACCCGGTAGGCGAACTCGCCCGCAGCGTCGTACGTCCCGCACGTCAGCATCACCGCGTTGACCTGCTTGGCCTGGGTGAGGGTGAGCAGCCGGGAGCCGTCGGCGCGGCTGCCGTGCCGGGCCAGGAAGCCGGCGGCGAGGGCGAGGTCGGCGCAGGACGCCATGACGGAGCACTGCCGGAAGTACTGGTCCAGGAGGACGGGCACCTCGTTGTCGATGTTGCCGTAGGACTTCATGAAGTGGGCGAGGGCCGCGTTGCGGTCACCGTTCGCGGACTCGGAGGCGGCGACCTCCTTGTCGAAACCGAGGGACGGGTTGCCGCTCTCGGTACGCAGGAAGGCGAGCAGCTCTCCGGCCGCGTCTCCGGTACGGGTCTGGAGGCGGTCGGTGACGACGAGCGCGCCCGCGTTGATGAACGGGTTGCGCGGGATGCCGCTCTCGTACTCCAGCTGGACAAGGGAGTTGAAGGGGTTGCCGGAGGGCTCGCGGCCCACGTGCTCCCAGAGTTCGTCGCCCTCGCGGGCCAGGTCGAGGGCGAGGGTGAAGACCTTGGTGATGGACTGCGTGGAGAACGGCTGTTGCCAGTCCCCCACGCCGTACACCGTGCCGTCCAGTTCCGCGACGGCCATGCCGAAGCGGCGCGGGTCGCAGGCCGCGAGCGCCGGGATGTAGTCGGCGGCCTGGCCGCGGCCGGGCATTCGCTCGATCTCACCGGCGATGCGCTCCAGGACCGGCTGGAAGGCCATCGATGGGGACATGATCACCATTGTGCCTCCGGGCGGGTCCTGGTGCGCGTCCGCGGATCAGACAGCGACGGGGCCGGTGCCGGCCAGGACCTCGGGCCGCAGCAGGGCGGCGAGTGTCTCGGCGGGCAACAGGCCCTTCTCCAGGACGAGTTCGGCCACGCCCCGGCCGGTGGCGAGGGCCTCCTTGGCGATGTCGGTGGCGGCCGTGTACCCGATGTGCGGGTTGAGCGCGGTCACCAGGCCGATGGAGTTCTCCACGCTCGCGCGCAGCGCCTCGGTGTTGGCGGTGATGCCGTCCACGCACCGCTCGGCGAGGGTGAGGCAGGCGGCCCGCAGATGCGTGATGCTCTCCGACAGCGAGTGCAGGATGATCGGCTCGAACGCGTTGAGCTGGAGCTGTCCGGCCTCGGCGGCCATCGTGATGGTGACGTCGTTGCCGATCACCTCGAAGGCGACCTGGTTGACGACCTCGGGGATCACCGGGTTGACCTTGCCCGGCATGATGCTCGAACCGGCCTGCACCGGCGGCAGGTTGATCTCCCCGAGCCCCGCACGCGGCCCCGAGGACAGCAGCCGCAGATCGTTGCAGCTCTTGGAGAGCTTGACCGCAACGCGCTTGAGCACACCCGACATCTGCACGAACGCCCCGCAGTCCTGCGTGGCCTCGACCAGGTTGGCCGCCGTCACCAGCGGCAGCCCGGTGATCTCCGAGAGATGCCGCCGAGCCGACTCCGCGTACCCGGCAGGAGCATTGAGCCCGGTCCCGATGGCCGTGGCTCCCAGGTTGATCTCATGGATCAACTGGACCGCCTCGTCAAGACGTTGACGGTCCTCGTCAATCATGACCGCGTACGCCGAGAACTCTTGACCGAGCGTCATCGGCACCGCGTCCTGCAACTGTGTACGGCCCATCTTGAGCACGTCACGGAACTCGACAGCCTTACGGGCGAAGGCGTCCTGCAGTACGGCCATCGCCTTGAGCAGTCCGTGCACGGCGAAGACGGTCGCTATCTTGACGGCGGTCGGATACACGTCGTTGGTCGACTGCCCAAGGTTGACGTCCTCGTTCGGGTGCAGGTACGCGTACTCACCCTTGCCGTGCCCCAGCAACTCCAACGCCCGGTTCGCGACAACCTCGTTGGCGTTCATGTTGGTCGAGGTACCGGCTCCGCCCTGCACCACGTCCACCACGAACTGGTCGTGCAGCTTCCCGTCCCGGATCTCCCGGCAGGCGGCGACGATGGCGCCCGTCTTCTCCGGCGAGAGCAGCCCCAACTCCTCATTGGCGAGAGCAGCGGCCTCCTTGACGGAAGCGAGCGCATCGATCAAGTGCGGGTAGATGGAGATCGGCGTCCCGGTGATGGGGAAGTTCTCGGTGGCCCGCAGGGTGTGAACGCCCCAGTAGGCATCCCCGGGTACATCGCGGTCTCCGAGCAGATCATGTTCGCGACGAACAGCAACGGTCATCGGCTTCACTTTCAAAAGAGGTCGAGGACAAGCGCCCCTGCTTTTGGCCTTCAGGGGCGCGGGGAACTGCGCGACCAGCCACATCCGGCCCGCAGATCCCCACAACAGATCTAGGCACACGCAGACAACGGCGACACAGGGTCCAAAGCCCGCACAGGCCGAACACAACCCACCGGCTCCCCACCCCCAAGCAACGCCTCCCCCGCGAACTCACCGAGCAGCCCAGGATCAACCCCGGCCCGAACAAGCGCAGCCGCACCCACAGGAACCCGCGCCCGATTCGCCCCGTCCGAGACCTTCACGGCAACAGCCCGCCCATCAGGCAACGCGGCAACCTGAACCCCTTCGAACCCGTCCTTGGCAAGCAAGCCAGGGACGGCCCGCATCAACGCGGCCACATCCCGCCCCGTCCCGGACGCCATCTCCGCATGCTCCCGCATCGCATCAGCAACCCGGGCCTCAGGCGTCCCAGGCGCAGCGGTAGTGATCCGAGCAACGGCCCGAGCCAGCCCATGCAGGGAGATGGAGAACAAAGGAGCCCCGCACCCGTCGACCGTCACCCGAGCGATCCGCTGCCCGGTGAGATCCTCGACGATCTCCGCGATCGCCTGCTGCAACGGATGGCCCGGATCGAGATAGTCGTCCAGGGACCACCCGTTGAGCTTCGACACGTAGAGCATCGCCGCGTGCTTCCCGGAACAGTTCTGAGCGAGCCGGGACGGCGCCCGACCCTCGCGCACCCAGGCATCCCGCACGACCGGGTCGAACGGGAGGTCGGGAACGTTGCGCAGGGAGTCCTCGGTGAGCCCGGCGAGTTCGAGGATGCGCCGGGCTCCGGCGAGGTGACGTTCCTCGCCGGAGTGGCTGGCTGCGGCGAGCGAGAGCAGCTCGCCGTCGAGCGGCAACCCGGCCCGCAGCATGGCGACGGCCTGCACGGGTTTGATCGCCGACCGCGGATAGAACGCCGCCTCGATGTCGCCGATCTGGAGCTGGACCTGGCCGTCGGCGTCGAGGACGACGACGGAGCCGTAGTGGATGCCCTCGATCATTCCGCCGCGTATCAGGTGGGCGACGGGTGCGTGGAGGGGTTCACGGATGAGGGGTGGGTCCGCGAGGGAACTGCTGTACATCTCTGCCTGTCGGGGTCAGGACGACGTGGGTCTCACGCGTCGGGTGCGGTCAAGGACGTGCTGGCCACGCGGCGGCGGACGGCGAACCATCCGGCGACGAGCGCGGCGGCGATCAGCGGCAGACAGAGCACGGTGGTGCGTCCGGCGCCGCCGTCGGCGTACATGAGGACCAGGACGGAGGCGAGGAAGGCCAGCGTCACGAGTTCGGTCCAGGGAGAGCCAGGCAACCGGTAGCCGGGGCGGGAGAGTTCGCCCTTCTCGGTCTTCCGCCAGAAGAGGAAGTGACAGAGCATGATCATGCCCCAGGTGGAGAGGATGCCGATCGCCGCGAAGTTGAGGACGATCTCGAACGCGTCCGCCGGCACCACGAAGTTGAGGCCGACGCCGAGGACGCAGATGCCGCTGGTGAGCAGGATCCCGCCGTAGGGGACCTGGCTGCGGCTCATGACCGAGGTGAACTTGGGGGCCGAGCCGGACATCGCCATGGAGCGGAGGATGCGGCCCGTGGAGTACAGGCCGGAGTTGAGCGAGGACATGGCCGCGGTGAGGACGACGAGGTTCATGACGCCGCCGGCCGCCGGGATACCGATGTTCGACAGCACGGTCACGAAGGGGCTCTGGCCCGCGCTGTACTTGTTCCAGGGCAGCAGCATCGAGAGCAGGACGACCGAGCCTACGTAGAAGAGGCCGACGCGCCACATGATCGAGTTGATCGCCTTCGGCATGATCTTCTCGGGGTTCTCGGTCTCGCCGGCGGCTACGCCGACCAGTTCGACGGAGGCGTAGGCGAAGACGACGCCCTGGATGATCAGGAGCATGGGCAGCAGGCCGTTGGGGAAGATGCCGCCGTTGTCGGTGATCAGGGACGGGCCGGGGGTCGTGCCGTCGACCTGGTGCTGGGTGACCAGCAGGAAGATGCCGATCAGCATGAAGACGACGAGTGCGCTGACCTTGATGATCGCGAACCAGAACTCCAGCTCGCCGAACATCCGCACCGAGATCAGGTTCACCGTGAGGACCACGGCGAGGGCGATGAGGGCGATCACCCACTGGGGGATGTCGGAGAACATGCTCCAGTAGTGGGTGTAGACGGCGACGGCGGTGATGTCGGCGATACCGGTGGTGGCCCAGTTCAGGAAGTACATCCAGCCCGCTACGTACGCGCCCTTCTCGCCGAGGAACTCTCGGGCGTACGACACGAAGGCGCCGGACGAGGGCCGGTAGAGGACGAGTTCACCGAGGGCGC
The DNA here is from genome assembly GCF_036226385.1 of Streptomyces sp. NBC_01261. Taxonomy (NCBI): domain Bacteria; kingdom Bacillati; phylum Actinomycetota; class Actinomycetes; order Kitasatosporales; family Streptomycetaceae; genus Streptomyces; species Streptomyces sp. NBC_01261. The sequence goes on along the minus strand of NZ_CP108463.1, from coordinate 9,884,571 downwards.
GGACGACGAGGAAGGCGAAGAGGCCGCAGACCGCGTACGCGATGAAGAGGGAGGGGCCGGCGTCGGCCAGGCGACCGCCCGCACCGAGGAACAGGCCGGTGCCGATCGCGCCGCCGATGGCGATCATGTTGACGTGCCGGGACTTCAGGGACTTGCTGTAGCCGGCGTCTCCGGCGTCGACATGGCCGGATCGTTTCTGCACGCCGTCGTGCAGGGACTGCTCGCTCACGCCTCGGGTCCGCCTTCCGTGGGGGTGTTCGTGCGCGCGGGGCGCACGATGTCGGTGAGGGTCGTCTCGACCCGGTCGAGGTGGTGGGACATGGCCTCGACGGCGTCCGGCTCGCTGCCGTCGATCAGCGCCTCGACGATCGCCCGGTGCTCGCGGTTGGACTGCTCGCGCCGGCCGCCGAGTTCGTTGAGGAACGCGGACTGGCGGGCCAGCGCGTCGCGGATCTCCTCGATGACCCGGCGGAACACCGGGTTCTGGGCGGCCTCCGCCACGGCGAGGTGGAAGAGGGTGTCCATCGCCACCCACGCGGTGGTGTCGGTCTCCTGTTCCATGCGGTCCAGGAGGTGGGCCAGGTGGTCCAGGTTCTCCGGGGTGCGGCGCAGTGCCGCGTACCCGGCGACCGGGATCTCGACGTGGCGGCGCACTTCCAGCAGGTCGCTGGCCGCGTAGTCCCCGAAGGTGGGGTCCTCCACGGCGTTGGCCACCACGAAGGTGCCCTTGCCGGTCTTGGAGACGGTCAGCCCCATGGTCTGCAGGGCGCGCAGGGCCTCGCGGAGCACAGGCCTGCTGATCTCCAGGGTGCGGCACAGCTCCGCCTCGGAGGGGAGCTTGTCGCCGATGGCGTAGTCGCCGCGCTCGATGGCGCCGCGGAGGTGGACCAGCACCGCTTCCATGGCGCTGACGCGCCGCGGCCCGACTCCACCTGTCTGGCTGTCTGACAGGTTCACGGACGTGATCCTGCGGGTGACGGGACAGTGCTGTCAAGCGATCCGAAAAGAAAAATTCAGCGGGCGTGAAGCCTGAAAATCCGGCTTCACGCCCGCTGTGATGATCGTCCAGCCACTGCCGGCCGCGGTCAGCTGTTGAGGACACCCGTGCCGAGCAGCCCGAACAGCAGCAGACCGATGATGATCCGGTAGATCACGAACGCGTTGAAGGAGTGCTTCGCGACGAACTTCAGCAGCCAGGCGATGGAGGCGTAGGCGACCACGAAGGACACGATCGTGCCGACGGCCAGCGGGGCGGCGCCCACACCCGCGCCCAGGGCGTCCTTCAGCTCGTAGATCCCCGCGCCGGTCAGCGCGGGGATGCCGAGGAAGAAGGAGAGCCGGGTGGCGGCGACGCGGTCCAGGTCGAGGATGAGACCGGTGGACATGGTGGCGCCGGAGCGCGAGAAACCGGGGAAGAGCAGCGCCAGGATCTGTGAACTGCCCACCAGCATCGCGTCCTTGAAGGTGGTGTCGGCCTCACCGCGCTTGTGCCGGCCCATCTGGTCGGCGCACCACATGACACCGCTGCCGACGATCAGCGAGGCTGCGACCACCCACAGCGAGCCGAGCGGCCCGTCGATGAGCGGCTTCGCGGCCAGGCCCACGATCACGATCGGGATCGTCGCGTAGATCACCCACCAGGCGAACTTGTAGTCGTGGTGGTAGCGCTCCTCACGGTTGCGCAGGCCACGGCCCCACGCGGTCACGATCCGCACGATGTCCTTGAAGAAGTACACGAGCACGGCGGCGATGGCGCCGACCTGGATGACGGCCGAGAACCCGACCACGGAATCGTCGTCGACGGGGATGTTCATCAGCCCCTCGACGATCTTCAGATGGCCGGTCGAGGAGACCGGAAGGAACTCGGTCACCCCCTCGACGACTCCGAGGACGGCGGCCTGACCGACGCTGATGACGCTCATGAGATCCAGTTCTTGGGAGTTGGTCGACAGTGCTGTAGACAATAGCGCCGGGAACGGTCCCGCTCGGGCACAGGAACCACCCGAGCCCTTACGTCCACAGGGCCTCCGCGATCGACACCCCGGCAAATGCCGCGCCGAGGCCCGCCGTCACGCTGCCGACGACGTTGGCGGCAGCGTAGAGCCCCGCCCCTGTCTCGGTCAGCCGCAGTGTCTCGTACGAGAAGGTCGAGTACGTCGTCAGGGCCCCGCAAAGCCCTGTCCCGACGAGGAGTTGGAGCTGCGAACCCGCCGCACCGGCGGACACCGCACCGGTCAGCACACCGAGAATCAGACAGCCGGTCACGTTCACCGCGAAGGTGCCCCAGGGGAACACGGTGTCGTGCCGGGTCCGCACCGCGCGGTCGGTGAGATACCGGAGCGGAGCACCGACCATGGCTCCCGTGACGACCAACACCCAGTTCACAACGACCTCTTACCCTTCCGCTCCGATTCGCCGGAGTCCTCGATGCCCCGGAAGACACCGGCACCGGCCGGCCCGGTCATCGCTGCCTCCGCTCCAGGACCCGCCGGGCCGCCGTCACCCCGAGCCACACCGCCGCGAGGGCCGCGAGCAGGGTCGCGGCGAGATAGGCGAGCGCGGTGCGGGGGTGGCCCGCGTCGACCAGTTTCTGGATGTCGACGGCGTACGTCGAGAAGGTCGTGAAGCCGCCGAGCACCCCGGTGCCGAAGAACGGCCGCACCAGCCGGTGCGCGGCCCACGCCTCGGTGACGACCACCATGAACACGCCTATGACCGCGCACCCGACGACGTTGATCCCGAAGGTCGTCCAGGGGAAACCGCCGCTCTGCGCGGGCCACCAGAGCGAGGCCGCGTACCGGGCCACGGCCCCGGTCGCGCCGCCGAGCGCGACCACCGCGACGACGGCTCCCTGACCGCGCCAGACGGACGGGCGCGGAGCCCGGGACCGGGCGTGGAGGTTGTCGGCTTCGGGGGCTGACACGGTCGTACGTCTCCTACTCGTCGGGGCCCTGGGGGCACTCACCACAAGTAGGGACCGTTGGCGGCACCTCTGCCGCGGTTCGGGTACGGCGGGCCCCACCGCCGCGCCGCGAGAGGTGATCACGGCCGGGCATCAGGGTAACGCCGGGGGCGTGCCGGGGTCACTTCGGGGCGGCCGGCTCGCACAGCGCGACACCGCGTTCGCGCAGGCTGCCGAGCACGAGGTGACCGGCCGCCTCGCAGACGCCGGTGACCATACGGAAGGGAGAGCCGCGTGCGATGAGGTGGTGGACGACGTGTCCCTCGTCGTCGACCGCGAGGGCCCCGATGGTGCCCGTGGGGCGGTAGGGCACGCGTACGGCGATCCGCGCGGCGGTGTGCCGTACGGCGTCCGGGGCGCGGTGGAAGAGGTCGAGCGGGGGCACGCGGGGTCCGGCCAGGGCGACCCAGAGCGGTCCGTCGGGGCCCGCGCGCCAGATGTTGTCGGGCATGCCGGGGAGGTCTTCGACGAAGGGTTCGCTATGGCCCGCCCGCTGCCCGGTGAGCCAGTGGCGGGTGAGGCGGTAGGCACCCGTCTCCGCGATCACCAGGAAGGACTCGTCGGCGCTCGCGGCAAGGCCGTTGGCGAACTGGAGCCCCTCCAGGACGACTTCGGGGGTGTCACTGTCGGGCGCGAGGCGCAACAGCCTTCCTGTGCCGGTGTGTTCGACGATGTCGCCCAGCCACTGGTGGAGCGGATAACGACGGCTGGAGACGGTGAGGTACACGCTGCCGTCGGACAGGGCGACCACGTTGCTGCAGAACCGCAACCGCTCCCCCGCCACCGAGTCGGCGAGGACCCGCACGGAGCCGTCCCCGAGGTCGATCCGCAGCAGTCCGCGTTCCGCGTCGCACACCAACAGGCCGTCGTCCGGGAGGAGTTCGAGGCCGAGCGGTCGGCCGCCGGTGTCGGCGAGGGTCTCCACCCGGACCGACTCGGGTTCGGTCAGTCCGTCGAGGCGGAGGATGCGGCCGTCCTCGACACCGGTCAGCACCCGGCCGCGGGCGTCGGCGACCACGTCCTCCGGACCGCGCCCGCCGATCGCGACATAGCGGCGGGCGAGCAGCGCGTCAGGTCGGTCATCGGGACGGTCCATGAAAGCCTCCACGGTTCGGTCCGGGGCGCGTAACCTTGCTGCTCTTCCCGGTCATCTCCTGCGCTTCCCGGTCGGCACGGCACCGGGTCACGTTTGCCGAGCGTATTGCTGGTGACCCGATTCCCGCTGCCGGTCGGCGAGAAGGGGGCCCTCATGTCACGGTCGGCCACCCCCTGTGCGGGACGTCCGCGGTGAGACGGGTGCGCGCGGTGTGGCAGGGGCTGGGGTTCGCCGAACTCAACCGGCGCGGGCGGGAGTTGGAGCTGCTGCACCGGGCTATGGGGTTCGCGACGCTCGCCCTGGTCACGCTGGCGCCCCTGCTGATCGTGGTGGCCGCGGCCGATCCGCTCGGGCACGGCGGGTTCGCGCTGTGGCTGGTGGACGGCATGGATCTGTCCGGCCGGTCCGCCCGCGCACTCACCGACGTCTTCACCCCGCCCCGCAAGGTCATCGGCGCCACCAGCGCGTGGAGCGTGGCGCTGCTCGCGCTGTTCGGGCTGTCCTTCGCGTCGAGTGTGCAGAGCGGCTACGAGCACGTGTGGCTCCCGACCGGTGCCCCGTGGAACCGCATCTGGCGCCAACTCATATGGCTGGTCATGCTGATGGGCTATCTGTACGCGCAGGTGCAGACCCGCAACGTCCTGGAGGGCACCCCCCGCATCCTGCTCAGCATGGCGGCCGGCCTGCTGTTCTTCTGGTGGGGCCCGCACTTCCTGCTCAACCACCGGGTCCCCTGGCGCTATCTGCTCCCGGGCGCCCTCGCCACGATGGCGGGCCTGGTCGGCCTGCGCTGGTTCTCGTACCTGGTGTTCACCCCGCTCCTGGTCACCAACGCGGTCAGCTACGGCCCGGTCGGCACGGTCCTGGTCGTCGAGTCCTGGCTGGTCGGCGTCGGCTTCGTGCTCTACGGCGGCGCGCTGGTGGGCAGGCTGCTGTGCGAGCGGTTCGGGGATCCCGACGCGGCGTTCCGCACGGAGCCGGAAGCACCGGACGCGCCGGTGTCCGCCGAGCCGGAGGAACCGCCGACGCGCTCCGAACAGGACAAGGTGTGAGCCCTGGGCTCGGCTACCAGCCCTTCTCGAACATCCGGGCCACCTCGGCGATACGGACCTCGTCGCGCCGGTAGTAGGTGCGCAGCCGGATCCGCCGCACACGCAACAGGCCCATGTTCGCGAGGAGTTCGAGGTGGGTGTCGGCAACTTGGCGGGGCACCCCGAGCTTGGCCGCCACGGCCTCCGAGGTGACACCCGCCTCGGGGACCCACCGATGGTCCGGGAAGTGGGTGGCCGGATCTCTCAGCCACTCCAGGATGTCCAACCGTCGCTGGCCTGTCGGAGTCCTCAACATGTCGTGACCCTCCGTTCTGCGCGCCGCTTGCCGCGTCCTCCCACTCTCCCGCAGCACGGTCCGCCACGTCCCGGACTCGGTGACCCTTGTCCGGGACCGAACGGTCCTGTTCGAGAGGGCCGATCGGCTCTGGGGCGTGGGGCGACGGGTGGGACGCGATCGCACCGGAGCGACCGGACACCGGCTCCTGGGACCAGTGATGGCCGAACCACACCGCCGTAGCCGAACAGAACCGCACGCCGGACAGCGGACAGGACCCCCTCCACCCGCGGCTCGTGGCACGCGCGGGCGGAGGGGAGTTCGACTCAGCCGTCGAGACGTACGACCCGGACGGCACCGGCGGGCACCGCGAGACCGCCCGCGGCACGTTCGCCGGTCAGCAGCTCGGTGCCGTCGGTGCCGAGCGGCACCTTGACGTCCGAGGCGCTGTGGTTGATCGCGAAGAGGAAGCTGTCGAACTCGCCCTCCCTGCGCACGAGTTCGACGTCGTACGGCAGGTCGGCGCGCGGCGGGATCCGGGCGTCCTCGGTCGCCCAGCCGAGCAGGGCGTCCAGGCCGTGGGCGTCGAGGCGGGTCGACACGTACCAGGCGGTGCCGTCGCCGAGGCGGTGCCGGGTGACGGCCGGGTGGTCGGCGGTGAGGCCCTCGGCGTACGTCCACACGGTCTCGGCACCGTTCGGGACGACGAACTCGGTCCAGACGTCGCCGGTGAGTTCGGAGCCGTCGGGACCGGTGACGCGTATCCGCTGGTCGGCCAGGAGGGGCGAGAACTCCTCGACGGTCAGGCCGAGTACGTCGCGCAGCGCGCCGGGGTAGGCACCCTCGTGGACGGCGTCGTGCTCGTCGACGATGCCGGAGAAGTAGGAGACGACGAGGGTCCCGCCGTTCTCGACGTACCGCTGCAGGTTGCGCCCGGCCGCCTCCGTCATCAGGTACAACGCCGGTACGACGACAAGGGGATAGGCCGACAAGTCGGCTTCCGGGTGGGCGAAGTCGACCGTGAGGTGGCGGTCGTAGAGGGCCTCGTAGAAGGCGTCGGCGCGCTCGCGGGCGTCGTGGTCCTCGCTGGGGCGCCATGCCAGTTTCTGCGCCCACCACGAGTGCCAGTCCCATACGACGGCCACGTCGGCCTGTGTGCGCGTGCCGCGTATCCGGCCCAACTCCTCCACGGAAGCGCCGAGTTCGACGACCTCGCGCCAGACACGGGTGTCCGTGCCGCCGTGCGGGAGCATCGCGGAGTGGAACTTCTCGGCGCCGCGCCGGGACTGGCGCCACTGGAAGAACATCGCGCCGTCCGAGCCGCGCGCCACGTGGGAGAGGGCGTTGCGGGCCATCTGGCCGGGGGCCTTGGCGGGGTTGCGGGGCTGCCAGTTGACGCCCGAGGTGGAGTGTTCTAGGAGCAGCCAGGGGGCGCCGCCGGCGACGGAACGGGTGAGGTCGGCGGCCATCGCGAGGTTGACGTGGGTGCGGCGGCCGTCGGTGATCAGGTAGTGGTCGTTGGTGACGAGGTCGACCTCGCGGCCCCAGGCCCAGTAGTCGACGGACTCGCACTGGCTGAGGGCGGCCATGAAGTTGGTGGTGACCGGGATGCCGGGCGCGAGGCGGTGCAGGATGTCCCGTTCGGCGACGAAGTTCTCGCGCATCGTGGCGTCGGCGAACCGCGTGTAGTCCAGCGCCTGGGCCGGGTTGACGGCGGTCGGGGTGAGCCGCGGCGGGTTGATCTGGCCGAGGTCCCCGTAGCGCTGACCCCAAAAGGCCGTCCCCCAGGCCTCGTTGACGCCGCCGACGGTCTTGTGGGTCGCGGTCAGCCAGCGGCGGAAGTGGGCGGCGCAGGAGTCGCAGTAGCAGGCGGAGACGGGGACGCCGTACTCGTTGAAGACGTGCCAGAGCGCGAGGGCGGGGTGGTCGCCGTAGCGTTCGGCGAGTTGTGTGGTGATGTTCGCGGCGGCGGCGCGGTAGTCGGCGTTGCTGTGGCAGATCGCGCCGCGGGAGCCGAACTCGTAGCGGGTGCCGTCGGCGGTGACGGGCAGGGCCTCGGGGTGGGCGCGGTAGAACCAGGCGGGCGGGGAGACCGTGGGCGTGCCGAGGTCGACGCGGATGCCGTTCTCGTGCAGCAGGCCGATGATCCGGTCCAGCCAGCCGAAGTCGTACACACCCTGCTCGGGCTCCAGCAGTGCCCAGGAGAAGATCCCGACGCTCACCATGGTGACGCCGGCCTCGCGCATCAGCCGGACGTCCTCCTGCCAGACGCTCTCCGGCCACTGCTCGGGGTTGTAGTCCCCACCGAAGGCGAGCCTGGTGAGGCCCTTGGGTGTGGTCTCCGGCATGGATCTCTCCCGTAGTCGATCATTTGGGAACGTGCACACAGCACGCCCTAGGGCGCCGCCCCAACATAACCGCACGCCTGCGACCGCTGACAAGTGTCCCTGACGTTTCTCTGCTGTGAACGCTCCCAGTACGGTGCTTCTGGCTCCGGGTCCGGGAGCCGTAGAGTCTTGACCATGACCAATACGGGGGGTCGGCGCAGACCACCGACGATCCATGACGTGGCGCGCGAGGCCGGTGTCTCGCGGGGCACGGTGTCGCGCGTCCTCAACGGCGGGCACTATGTGAGCCCGGCCGCACAGGAGGCCGTCAACGCGGCCATCCGCAAGACGGGTTACGTCGTGAACCGGCACGCCCGGTCACTGATCACCGGGCGCTCGGACTCCGTCGGCTTCCTGCTGACGGAACCGCAGGAGAAGTTCTTCGAGGACCCGAACTTCAACATCCTGCTGCGCGGCTGCACCCAGGCGCTGGCCGCGCACGACATCCCGCTGCTGCTGATGCTGGCCGGCACCGAGGACGAACGGCGGCGCATCACGCGCTACATCACCTCCGGGCACGTCGACGGGGTGCTGCTGGTCTCCAGCCACTCAGGGAACCCGGTGGCGGAGGAGCTGAGCGAGGCGGGCGTACCGCTGGTCGCGTGCGGCAAGCCGATCGGGCTCGGCTCCAAGATCAGCTATGTCGCCGCCGACGACCGGGACGGCGCCCGTGACATGACCCGGCACCTGCTCTCCCTCGGCCGCCGCCGCATCGGCACGGTCACCGGCCCGCTGGACACGCCGGGCGGTGTCGAGCGCCTCGCCGGCTACAAGGAGGTGCTCGCGGAGGCGGGCATCGAGGTGGACGAGCGCCTTGTCGTCTCCGGCGACTACAGCCGGCTCAGCGGTGAGAAGGGTGCCGAGCGGCTGCTCGCCCAAGTCCCGGACCTGGACGCCGTGTTCGTCGCCTCGGACCTGATGGCGCGGGGCGTACTGACCACGCTGGAACGAGCCGGGCGGCGGGTGCCGGAGGACGTGGCGGTCGGCGGCTTCGACGACTCCCCCGCCGCACTCGCGTCCAGCCCCGAACTCACCACGATGCGGCAGCCGTTCGACCGGATCAGCGCGGAGATGGTGCGGGTGCTGCTGGCGCAGATCGGGGGCGAGGACACGGCGGCGGTGATACTGCCGACGGAGTTGGTGAAACGCGAGTCGACGTGAACGGGCTTGCCCTCGGGGGAAGTTGAGGGGACGAACTACGGGCTCGCCCCCTCCTCGTCGCCGTCAGGTGGACGGGTTGACAATCACCTCGGCCGTATTGTTCTCGGTGTTGGAGTCGAAGGCGAGGGGCGTTCCGCTGTAGGACAGGGTCGTGACCCGGCCCGTCGCGTCGGGGACGACCCGGTCGATGCGCAGCTGGAACGGGAAGGTGACGTCCAGGTCCGGCTTGGCCCAGGTCGGCAGGGTGCACGCGTAGTGGCCGATGGCCGGGTCGTCGCCGGAGGTCCAGGCGTTGTGGCAGGTCCTGGGCACGGACGTGGCGGTGGTGCCCTCCGGAAGGTGGAAGTCGATCGTGGTGATCGGATCGCCGGCGCTGACGTCGCCGGCCCAGGCGGGCCCGTGGTTGACGAAGCGGAAGCCGGAGGTGACGGTCTCACCGGCCGCGCCGCTCACCGAGGTGCCGTACACCGCGAAGTCGGCGGTGTTGTCGGCGTCGATGTGCCAGGAGCGGCTGTTGTCGGAGCTGTCGAGGTCGGTGGTGTCGGCGGCGGGCTGGACGTCGTAGTCGAAGCGGTCGTGCAACGCGTGGCCGGTGACGGCGAGTTGGAGGGGCGCCGGCAGTTCGACGGTGGCGCCGGGTGCGATCTCGGTGTCGAAGGAGCAGGTCACGGTGGTGAAGCCGGTGCCGTCGACGTCCGACCCCGTGTAGGCGCACTGCGGGTAGCGGGTGGTGACGTCGAGGCCGTACGTCGCCCACATGCTCAGGCTGAAGCCGTGGGCGGTCTCGTCGCCGGTGTTGGTGATCGCGTACGGCACGGTGAGGCTGGTGCCGGGCTCGACGCCGGTGGCGTCCTGCGGGGTGCTGATGCCGAGGTCGACGCCGGAGCCGACGGTGACGGTGGTGTCGTTGCCGCCCTGGGCGACGAGCGTGCCGTCGGGGCCGCCGGTGGCCTCGGCGGAGTACGTGACCGTGCCCTGCGCTCCGACGGCGGCGCCGCTGACGGCCCGGACCTTCAGCCGCACCTGCGCGCTGTAGCGGATCGGCACGTCCCCGGTGTCGCACACGGCGACGGTGCCGCTGTCGTCCGGCGTGCAGTTGTCGGGCCAGGCCACCTCGGCGACCCCGGCGAGTCCGGAGGCGTCGACGGTGAGCCGTCCGTCGGTCGGGGTGAAGGCGTCATTGCTGTGCGTCAGCCCCAGCGCCAGCGGCCGGTACCGCGCGACACCACCGTCGGGAGCGACGGTCGCCGTCACGTCGTACGGCGACTGGACCGCCAGCGCATCGGTCTGCGGTACCTCGTCGGCGACCGCCGCCCCACTCCCGAGACCGGCGACGGCCAACGCCCCCACGGCTCCGGCACAGACCCCGCGACGCAGCACGCGTCCGACGGAGACAGGACTCATGTGATCCCCCAGCTGGGAAAGAGAGAACCCGGCAAGTGACCAGCACCGGGCGGGAGTTGGACGGTGGGCCGGGGTGGAAGGTTGTAGGTGGGGGGCGCGGGACGGGTGGTTCTTACCGTTTTCTTGATCGGCTCGGTCGGCCCCGGCCGGCGAGGGCCGTGGCGGTGAGCGCGAGGAGGCAGGCCAGGCAGAGCCAGGCGAAGGTGTCGCCGATCCGGTCGTAGACCGTGGTGACGCCGTGGGTGGGCACGTAGGCCACCATGATCTGGCGGCCGGTCGTGAAGTAGTCGGTGGAGGCGAGGACATGGCCCTCGTCGTCGTAGGCGGTCGAGAGGCCCTCCGCGTCCTGGCGGATCAGTGAGTAGCCGCCCTCGACGGCCCGCAGGCTCGCCTTCTCGGTGTGCGCGCTTCCGTACTCCTTCCAGTCGTGGGAGGGCACGAGCATGATGTCGGCGCGGGTGCGCATCATGGCGGGGAAGTCTGCGTCGTAGCAGATGACGTTGGCGATGCGGCCGTACGGGGTGTCGGCGACCGGGACGCGGCCGTCGCCGGGCGTGAACTGCTCGGAGCCGGGGATGGGGTGGGCCTTCTGGTAGGTCCACAGCACCTTTCCGTGCGGGTCGATGAGGAGCGCCTCGTCCTTGTCGTGGGTGGGGCCGGCAGGGCTGTGGACGCGGATGCCGATCTCCAGGTAGATGCCCGACCGGCGGGCCCCGTGCCGTGCGGCCGCGATGGCGACCGGTGCGTGGGACTTCTGGGTCCTGACGGCTTCCTCGGGCCAGATCACGATCTTCGCTCCGGCGGCTGCCTCGCGCCGGGTGGCGGCGAGCAGGTCGTTCTCCATGGCGGTCATGGCGGGTTCGACCTGTGCGGCGGGTGCCGTGGCGATGTCCGGGACGCGGGCGAACGCCGCCCGTTGGGCGTCGGTCACCGAGCGGCCGAAGAAGCCTGCCGACCGGCACACCGCCGACGGACCTTCCGGCCCCCGCCCTCATGACGGTCCAGCCCCTCGCTGTACGCCGGACGCACCACCCCGCACACGGCATGCCAGAGACCCTCGGACCGCACGGCGGATCCGCCCAGGCCCGGACCGCGCACGGTGGCCCGCGATGCCGACACCACCCCGCGCGGCGCAGCCGGTCAGGATTGGAGAAGCCCCCGGCCCCTCCCCAGCCCTAGCCTGAATTCACCGGCGAAATCCGTCGGACCACGCTTCACGGAGGAGCCCGCCATGACCGACGGACTGAACACGATCATCTACCCCGTCAAGGACCTGGACGGTGCGAAGGCCCTGTTCGGCGCCCTGCTGGGAGTCGAGCCGTACGCGGACGAGCCGTACTACGTCGGGTACAAGGCCGCCGGGCAGGACATCGGTCTCGACCCGAACGGGCACGCGCGGGGCATGACCGGACCGGTGCCGTACTGGACCGTGGACGACATCCGGACGCGGCTCGCGGCGATGGTGGAGGCGGGCGCGGAAATGGTCCAGGACGTCCAAGACGTCGGCGGCGGCAAGCTGATCGCGTTCGTGAAGGACGCGGACGGCAACTTCGTCGGGCTCACCCAGAATCCGGCCGCCTGACCCACACCGGGGTCGGCCGTCCGGCATCTGCGCCGCGACAGCCAGCTACTTGCGTGTGCACTAGTTGCGTACTCAATAACTGGCCGAATCGGTGTACCGTGCCTGTATGGCAGTGAAGTCGGCCGGTGCCCGGCAGCTAGAGGAACAGTGGCGGGACATCCTGTCCGTGCACGCGCGCACGATGTGCGAGATCGACCGCGTACTGCATCCGTACGGCCTGGGCGCGAGCGACTTCGAGGTGCTCGACATGCTCGCGTCCGAGGCGCCCGAGGAGGGCGACCAGTGCCGGGTGCAGAACCTGGTCGGCCGGGTCCATCTCAGCCAGAGCGCCCTCTCCCGTCTCATCGGGCGGCTGGAGAAGGACGGCCTCGTGGAACGCTCCGTGTGCATCGAGGACCGCCGCGGGGTGTGGGTCGCGCTCACACAGAAGGGGCGTGCCCTGCACGCTGAGGTACTGCCTCTCCAACGGGGCGTCCTGGTACGGATGTTGGACGACACCCAGGGTTAGTCGCCGCCTCCCCGGCAGCTCACCGCAGCAGATCCCGTACGGCCGCGAACGCCGCCTCCACCGTCGCCGGATCCGCCCCCGGCCGGGCCAGCGCGCTCATGGGAATCGGCGTGACGGAGGGCAGCCCGTCGTACGGAGTCAGCCCGTCCGGAGCCGAACCGACCGCCGCGAGCAGCGCGACTCCCTGTCCCGTGCGGGCGATGTCGAGCACCCCGGCGAGATACCCCGCGTCGCCGACCACGGCGGCCGGCACCCCGTGCGCGGCGAGGGTCGAGATCGCGCGGCGGCGGATCGCGCACGGGTCCTCGATGGCCACCAGCGGGACGGGCGCGGGCGCGGCCGGTGGCTGCCAGCCGGGGGTGGCGTGCCAGGTGAGCGGGAGGCCGCCGACCGGTGTGCCCTCGGTGGCCGCGGCCTCGGTGACGTACACCGCGACGTCGACGCTGCCGCGTTCCACGGCCTCGACGAGGCGGGCCGAGCGGTCGATGCGGAACCGGACCCGGCAGCCGGGCCGCACCTCCTGGACCGCCGCGGTCAGCCGTGGGAGGAACTGGTCGGCCGCGTGTTCGGTGGAGCCGATGGTGACGGTGTCACCTTCCACATCGAGCAGCGTGCGTACGGCCTCGTCGTGGACGGCGAGGATGCGGCGGGCCTGTTCCAGGAGCAGCCGTCCCTCGGGCGTGAACCGGGTGCCCCGTCCCTCCCGCTCGACGATCGGCCTCCCCAGTGTCTTCTCCAGCCTGCGCACATGCTGGCTGACCGCGGACTGGCTCAGGGCGAGGGCCCGGGCCGCGCGATGGAAGCCGCCACGGTCGGCTATCGCGGTCAGGCTGCGCAGGGCCACGATGTCGAGGACAGGTTGGGGCATGCCGGTGACGGTAGCCGTTCCGCGTATCGATCCGCATCGATCGCGATAACTGATCGATTTCGATGCGGAATCATCGTTGGACGCGATCGGTGGCGGCCGGTCATGATGGGCGCATGCTGCACACGACCGCTTTCGCTGCCCTTCTGACGCAGCGCCGAGTCATCGACTTCGGCGTGGCGTGCAGCGCGCGCTGTCGTTGACCCACCGCCCTTCCGCGGCACCCTTCCCGAGTTCTCACTGATCACGTCCGCCCTGCGCACTGACACGTGACGGCGGCTTCGGCCTGCCCACTTCTCCCCCCTCTCCTCAATTTCCCTCCCCTTTTCCCTCGTTGGGAGCTGTCACCCCATGCCCTCTTCCTCCCTTTCCTCCTGGGACGAACCCGAAGGTCTCGCCGCGCGCGGCACGTTGATCGTGCTGGCCGGGCGGGGCGAACACGGCGGTGTCTACGAGCGGTTCGGCCGCCGGCTCGGCTACGACGCCTACCGCGTCCGTGCCCTCGGCGACCCGGCCGCCGACCCCGCCGTCCTGGAGCAGGCCGCCAAGCTGCTCGCCGACGAGTCGCTGCCCGGCCCGAAGGTACTGGTCGGATCCGACACGGGCGCACTCCACGCCCTTCAGCTCGCCGCCGAGCAGACCGCGGGCGTGGACGCGCTGATCCTGGCGGGGCTGCCCACCGGCGCCTGGACAGCGGGCAGTTGGGAGGAGGAGGCCGCGGCCCGCACCGCCTGCCCGACCCATCAGGGGCGCCTCACCAACGACCCCGACTTCCGCCGGGGCGCCATCGACGACACCCCCGACCTGCCCGAACCGCGCCTGGACCTGGTGCGCGTCCCGGTGCTGGCCCTGCACGGCGAGGACGACACGATCAGCCCGCTCGACCGGGCACTGAGCGTCTACGACGGTCAGCCGGGCGTCCACACCGTCGTCTTCCACGGCGGCCGGCACGACGTCCTCAACGACGCCCTGCACCGCACGGCCGCCGCCACGGTCGTCCTCTTCCTCGAACGGCTCCGGCTGACCCCCGAGGTCCGCGAGACCGGCGAGACCCGTGAACTGCCGCTTATCGCGGCGGAGTTGACATGAGCAGCCGCGTGACGACCACGGTCGCCGAGCTGGCCGAACTCCTGGGCTCCGAGCAGCCGCCCGTCCTGCTCGACGTCCGCTGGGCCCTCGGCGACCCGCACGGCCGCGACCACTACGCGGACGGTCACATCCCCGGCGCGGTCTACGTCGACCTGGACACGGAGTTGGCCGCACCGGCGAGCCCCGAGGGCGGCCGGCACCCGCTCCCCGACCTCGCCGAACTCCAGGAATCCGCCCGCCGTTGGGGCATCGGCGACGGCCGAGCCGTCGTCGTCCACGACGACCTGGGCAACACGGCAGCCGCCCGCGCCTGGTGGCTGCTGCGCTACGCGGGCGTCACCGAAGTGACCCTGCTGGACGGGGCGTTGGGCGCCTGGCGGGCAGCGGGGCTGCCGCTGGAGTCAGGGATTCCCGCCGATCCGACGCCGGGTGATGTCGTGCTCCGCGTGGGTGCGCTGCCGACCGCCGATGCCGACGGGGCCGCCGAACTCGCCGTATCGGGGCTGCTGTTGGACGCCCGCGCCGGTGAGCGTTACCGGGGTGAGGTCGAGCCCGTGGACCCGCGTGCGGGGCACATCCCGGGGGCCGTGTCCGCGCCGACCGGGGAGAACCTCGCGGCGGACGGGACGTTCCTGGCACCGGAGTCGCTGCGCAAGCGGTTCGAGGAGCGGGGTGCCGGGGACGCGGCGCGCATCGGCGTGTACTGCGGTTCCGGGGTCACCGCCGCCCACCAGATCGCGGCGCTGGAGATCGCCGGGTTCGAG
Source organism: Streptomyces sp. NBC_01261 (assembly GCF_036226385.1). Taxonomy (NCBI): domain Bacteria; kingdom Bacillati; phylum Actinomycetota; class Actinomycetes; order Kitasatosporales; family Streptomycetaceae; genus Streptomyces; species Streptomyces sp. NBC_01261. Next base: position 9,869,427 of record NZ_CP108463.1, on the reverse strand, counting down.
GCGACGCTCTTCCCGGGTTCCTGGTCCGCCTGGTCCGCCGATCCCGCGCGCCCGGCGGCGACGGGAGACCGGCCATGACGACGAAACCCCTGAACGCGGCCGTGCTGCCGCAGCAGAGGGAGGTCGTGCCCGCGCCGTCCACCCGGGTCACCATCCGCGGCGCCGCGAAGGTGAACCGCCTTTTCACCGTGCCCCGTTCGGTGCGACGCGCCGCCGGACCGGTCGGCCTCGTCCTCCTCTGGTTCCTGACCTCCGCCACCGGAGTGCTCCCCGAGTCCGTACTGGCCTCCCCCGTCGACGTCATCCGCCAGGCGGTGGACCTGACGAAGAACGGTGAACTCCCGCACGCCATCGCCGCGTCGGGCCGTCGCGCCGCCATCGGGTTCCTGATCGGCGCGACCGTCGCGCTGGTCCTGTCGCTGCTGGCCGGGCTGTTCCGGCTCGGCGAGGACGTCATCGACTCCTCGATGGGCATGTTCCGGGCGATCCCCTGGGTGGGTCTGATCCCGCTGTTCATCGTTTGGTTCGGCATCGAGGAGACCCCGAAGATCGCGCTCGTCGCGCTGGGGGTGACGTATCCGCTGTACTTCAACATCTACGGCGGCATCCGCTCCACCGACGCCCAACTCGTCGAGGCCGCCCGGATGATGGGGCTCGGCCGGTTCGGGCTGATCAAGTACGTGATCCTGCCGAGCGCGCTGCCCGGGGCACTCGTGGGCCTGCGGTACGCGCTGTCCACCGCGTGGCTGGCGCTCGTCTTCGCCGAGCAGGTCAACGCGGACGCGGGGCTCGGCTATCTGATGAGCAACGCCCAGCAGTACTTCCGTACGGACGTCATCGTGCTGTGCCTCGTCGTGTACGCGCTGCTCGGTCTCGCCTGCGACTTCGCCGTACGGATCCTGTCGCGCCGGCTGCTGACCTGGCGGGCCAACTTCGAGGGTGAGGCGTAGACATGGCCAACTCCGTTGAGATTCGGGGGCTTTCGCGGGCCTTCGACGGCAACACCGTGCTGCACGACCTCGATCTGGACATCCGTGAGGGCGAGTTCGTGGCCCTGCTCGGGCACAGCGGCTGCGGCAAGTCGACGCTGCTGCGGATTCTCGCGGGGCTGGACGACGAGATCGGCGGCGAGGTGACCGTGCCCGCGCGGCGCAGCGCGGCCTTCCAATCGCCGCGGCTGCTCCCGTGGTTGAAGGTGTGGCGCAACGTCGTGCTCGGGCTGCCGGGGCGACCCGACCGGGCGCTCGCCCTGAAGGCGCTCGACGAGGTCGGCATCGCGGAGCGCGCGACCGTCTGGCCCAAGACTCTGTCCGGCGGTCAGGCCCAGCGCGTCTCGCTCGCCCGTGCCCTGGTCCGTGAGCCCGAACTCCTTTTGCTGGACGAGCCGTTCGGGGCGCTGGACGCGCTGACCCGGGGCAAGGTGCAGGCGCTCGTCGCCGAGCTGTGGCGGCTGCACGGGTGCGCGATCCTCCTGGTCACCCATGACGTGGAGGAGGCGCTGCTGCTCGCCGACCGGGTCCTGGTGATGGACGAGGGCCGTATCGCCCACGAGGTGACCGTCGACCTGCCCCGCCCCCGTGATCTGACCGCCCCCGAGTTCGTGACCCTGCGCGCCCGCCTCCTGAACTGGCTCGGCGTGACCCGCACGTTGGAAGGAACCCCCTCGTGATCCGCAGAATCGCCGCCGCCAGCCTGAGCCTGACCTCCCTGCTGACGCTGAGCGCCTGCGGCGCCGACTCCTCGGCGGACACCTCCGCCGGCGGGCAGGTCACCCTCACCATCGGCGACCAGGCCAAGACGCTCCAGACGATCATCGCCGCCTCGGACGCGCTCAAGGGCGCCGAGTACAAGGTGAAGTGGGCCGAGTTCCAGGGCGCGGCCCCGCTCTACCAGGCCGTGCAGGCGGACGCCGCCGACACCGGGTACTCGGCCGACCTGCCCGCGCTCCAGGCGCTCAGCGGTGGTGTCAGGATCAAGAACATCGCCGCCCTCAAGAACGACGGTACGCACGTCGGGATCGTCGTCCGCAAGGACTCCGGCATCGACAGCGTGAAGGACCTCAAGGGCCAGAAGGTCGTGGTGTCCTCGGCGAAGGGCAGCATCTCGGAGTATCTGCTGGCCAACGTGCTGAAGCAGAACGGGCTCAACTACAAGGACGTCAAGGTGCAGTACCTGCTGCCGACCGACGCGCAGGCCGCCTTCGCCTCCGGGAAGGTCAAGATCTGGGCGACGTTCGGCGTCTACCAGGCGGTCGGTGTGGAGCAGGGCGGCAAGCTCCTCGTCGACGGCGCGGACGGCCGGGTCAGCGGCTACGGCTTCATCAACGCCTCGGAGAAGGCACTCGCCAACTCGGCGAAGAAGACGGCCCTTTCGGACTTCCTCCAGCGGCTGAGCGCGGCGCTGAAGTGGACCAGCACCCACCAGGACGCGTACGCGAAGGCCATCGAGCAGCGCAACGGCGCCGACGCCACGGTCGCCAAGACCCTCGCCTCGGCCGCCTACAGCCAGGTGCTGCCGATCACCTCGGACGTCGACACGACCGTCCAGCAGGTCGCCGACCTCATGAACAGCATCGGGGTCCTCGACCCGAACGTGGACGTGGCCAAGTCCGCCGACACCTCGCTGCTCAAGTGACCACGGACACCTCCCCTGCTCAAGTGACCGTCCCGTCCTAGGAGTTCGCTCATGCCCGTCGAGTTCATCAGCGCCGTCCACACCGACTCCGGGGCCTCGGGTCCCACCGCGTCGAGCCGTACCGGCTTCGACGTCGACCATCTGCGCAAGTACGCCCGCGCGTTGGACGACGGCGGCTTCGACCACACCCTGGTCGCCTACCACTCGGCCTCGCCCGACGCCTTCCAGGTCGCCCAGTTCGTCGCCACCCACACCGAGCGCGTCCGCCCGATCCTCGCGCACCGCCCCGGCGTCATCTTCCCCACGCACGCGGCCCGCGCCCTGGCGACGCTGGACCGGATCAGCAATGGCCGGCTGACGCTGCACATCATCTCCGGCGGCAGCGACGAGGAGCAGCGCCGGGAGGGCGACTACCTCAACAAGGCCGAGCGGTACGAGCGTTCGGACGAGTACATCCAGATCCTGCGCAAGGTCTGGGAGGCCGAGGGGCCCGTCTCGCACGAGGGCAAGTACTTCACGTTCGAGGGCTACCACTCCGACGTGAAGCCGGTGAACGGCCTCGTCCCGATCTCGGTCGGCGGCTCCTCGCAGGACGCGTACCGGGTGGGCGGTCAGCAGGGCGACATCTTCGGGCTGTGGGGCGAGCCGCTCAAGGAGACGGCCGAGCAGATCGCCGCCGTCAACGCGGTCGCGGATGCCGCCGGGCGCCCGCATCCCCGTATCTGGGTGTCGTTCCGCCCGATCATCGCGCCCACCGAGGAACTCGCCTGGGAGAAGGCCCACCGCACCCTCGGCGTCCTCAAGGACCAGGCGAGGAACACCGAGTCGCTCCGCCACTACCGCACCACCGGCCGCCCCGCGAACGTCGGCTCGCAGCGCCTCCTCGACATCGCCGAGCGCGGCGAGGTCCAGGACCGCTGCCTGTGGACCGCCCCCGCCGTCGCCACGAATGCCGAAGGCGCGTCAACCGCCCTTGTGGGCACGCCCGAGACGGTCGCCCAGGCCCTCCTCGACTACGTCGACATCGGCTGCGACCTGCTGTCGATCCGCGGCTACGACCCGCTCAACGACGCGATCGACTACGCCCGGCACGTCCTGCCACTGGTCCGCCAGGAACTCGCCCACCGCGCCACGACCTCGCAAGCCGCCTGACCCGCCCCTCTCTCTGATTGCGAACTCCCCTATGGAGAAACCGTGTTGTTCCGCCGTTCCCTGCGCGCGTCCGCCGCCGCCCTCGCCCTGCTGCTCCCCTTCGCCGCCGCCTGCGGAGGCAGCGCGAAGGCCGAGTCCTCGTCCGACGTCTCCTCCGTGACCCTGCGGGTCGGCGACACCGGCTGGAAGGTCGGCGAGGCCGTCCTCAAGTACGCCCACCTCGACGACACCCCGTACAAGGTGAAGTGGAGCCTGTTCCAGGGCGGCGACCAGCAACTCCAGGCCGTCCGCGCCGGAGCACTGGACCTCGCCTCCTCCAGCGAGATCCCGCCCCTCTTCTCGGCGGCCGACGGCAATCCCGACTTCAAGGTCGTCGCCGTCCAGCGCGGCACCACCCTGAACCAGGAAGTCATCGTCCCCAGGGGCTCCAAGGTCACCGACATCGCCGGCCTGAAGGGCAAGAAGGTCGGCTACGTCCAGAACACCACCGCCCACTACTTCCTCTACGAGCTGCTGAAGCGGGCCGGGTTGACCTGGTCCGACATCGACGCCAAGCCGCTGCTCCCCAACGACGGCCTCGCGGCCCTGAACGGCGGCTCCATCGACGCCTTCGCCTCCTACGGCACGTCGATCATCACCGCCCACCAGCAGGGCGCGACGACGGTCGGCTCCGGCGCGGACATCCTCTCCGGCAACTTCCTCTGGTCCGCACGCGACAGCGTCCTCAAGAGCCCCGCCCAACGGGCCGCCGCCGCCGACCTGATCGCCCGGATCTCCAAGGCGTACGCCTATGTCCGTGACGGCCACGAGGACGGCTTCGCGAAGGTCACCGCCGACGCCACCCACCAGCCCGTGGCGCAGGCCGAGTCGGACCTGCTCGCCGCGCAGAAGCAGCGTCCGACGCAGGCCAGGACGGTAGGCGCCGACACGATCGCCTCCCAGCAGAAGGTGGCCGACGCCTTCACCGAACTCGGCGCGCTCAAGAAGCACTTGGACGTGAAGTCCTTCTGGACCACCGCACTCGACTCCGACCTGAAGAAGGCCCTGTGACCGCCCGCATCGCCGAACTGGCCGCCGGCTACGACCAGTCGGGCGCCTTCCCCGCCGACTCCCTCCGCATCGCCCACGAGGCCGGCCTCCTCACCGCGACCATCGGCGAGTCCTACGGCGGCCGGGGCGCCCGGGTCGAGGAGAGCGCGCGCATCCTCCACCGGATCGGGCAGGGCGACCCGTCGGTGGCCCTGATCGCGGCGATGACCCTCAACACGCACGCCCGGCAGGCCGTACAGCCGCACTGGCCGGAGGAGCTGTACGCGCGTGTGGTCAAGGAGTCGTTCGAGCGGCCGGTGCTCGTCAACCACGCACGCGTGGAACCCGAGTTGGGCTCCCCCGCACGCGGCGGACTCCCCTCGACGCTCGCCCGGCGCACCCCGGACGGCTGGTCGCTGAGCGGCACCAAACGCTTCGTGACCGGCGCGGAGGGCCTGGACTGGTTCCTGGTGTGGGCCACCACCGACGAACCGGAGCCGCGTGTCGGCACCTTCCTCGTACCGGGCGGCTCCCTCGGCATCGAAATCACCGGCCGGTGGGACCAGTTGGGCCTGCGGGCCAGCGGCAGCCACGACGTGACGTTCCGGGACGTGGAGATCCCGTACGAGCACGTCATCGGCATCGGCCCGTACGGCGCGTCCGCCGAGCAGGACAACCGGGCCGGCGCCTCCCTTCATCTCCCCCTCGCCGCCCTCTACTTGGGGGTGGCACGGGCGGCCCAGTCCTTCTTCCACACGTTCGCCCACACACGCGTGCCCGCCAACCTCGGCCATCCGGTGGCCCGTACGGAACGCTTCCGCAGGACCGCCGGGGAGATCGAGGTGCTGGTCTCAGCCGCCGAGCAGCTGGTGTTCGGCGGAGCCGCGCGGGTGGACTCCGCCGACTCCTCGTACACCCCCGAACAGGCTCTGGGGGCACGGGTGTTGGCGGACCGACACGGCGTACGGGCGGTGGAGCTGGCCGTACGGCTGCTCGGCAATCCCGGGCTCGCGCGCGGGAATCCGCTGGAGCGGCACTTCCGGGACATCCAGTGCGCGCCCGTGCACGCGCCCCAGGAGGACGTCTCCCTGCTCGCGATCGGAACGAAGGCGTTGAATCCGTGAAGGCACGCACAGTGAAGGTACGGAACCCGTGACCACAGCTCCCCCCACCACCCCCACCGCCGCCGCCCGGCTGCTCGGTCTGCTCGCCCGGGATCTGCCGCCCGACCAACTGGCCACGGACCCACGCACGTTGGGCGGGTACACCACGGACCGGTCGGGCACCCGGCCGGACGGTGTCCCGCTCGCCGTGGTGCACGCGCGGCGCACCGAGGACGTGACCGTCACGCTCCGGCACGCGAACGCGCTGGGCGTGCCGGTGGTGCCGCGCGGTGCGGGCACCGGTCTGTCGGGCGGGGCGTCGGCCGGTGAGGGCGTGCTCGTGCTGGACCTGTCCGGAATGAACCGCATCCTCGAACTGTCGGCCGACGACCAGCTCGTGGTGGTCGAACCGGGCGTGATCACCGCCGAGTTGGACCGGGCGGCGGGTGCGCACGGGCTGCGGTACGCGCCCGATCCGGCGAGTGCGGCGATCTCGACGATCGGCGGGAACATCGCGACCAACGCGGGCGGGCTGCGGTGCGCGAAGTACGGGGTGACGCGGGACAGCGTGCTCGGTCTGGAGGCCGTACTCGCCGACGGGACGGTGGTCACGACCGGCCGCCGTACCGTGAAGGGGGTCACCGGTTACGACCTCACCGCGCTGCTGACCGGCTCCGAGGGCACCCTCGCCGTCATCACCTCGGCGACGCTGCGGCTGCGCCCGGTGCCGGTGGCGACCGCGACACTGGCCGCCTACTTCGACTCGTTCGAGGCGGCGGCCGAGGCGTCGTACGCGATCGGGCGGGCCGGGGTCGTACCGGCGCTCGCGGAGCTGCTCGACGGGCCGGTGCTGCGGGCCGTGGATCCGGCGCTGGGCGAGCGCGGGTCGGCGCTGCTGCTGGTGCAGTGCGACGGGGCGGGGGCGGCCATCGAGGCGGAGCAGGTCGCGCGGGTACTGGCGCCGACGGCCACGAGCGTGGAGACCACCGCGGACCCGGTCGAGGCGGAGGCCCTGCTCGCGGCCCGGCGGCTCGCGCTGCCCGCGCTGGAGCGGCTGGGGCGGCCATTGATCGAGGACATCGCCGTGCCCCGCTCGCGGCTCGCGGAGGCGGTCCGCGAGATCCGCGGCGTCTCGGCCCGGCACGGCGTGCCGGTCTACACGCTCGCTCATGCCGCGGACGGCAACCTCCATCCGATCATCGTGGTCGATCCGGCCCTGGACCGGCTGCCGGACGCGGCCTGGGAGGCGGCCGGCGAGATCTTCGCGCTGGCGCTGCGACTGGGCGGGACGCTGACCGGCGAGCACGGCGTGGGCGTGCTGAAGCGGCAGTGGGTGGCGGACGAACTCGGGCCCACCGCCCACGCGTTGCAGCGCCGGCTGAAGGAGGCGTTCGATCCCCGGGGCATCCTCAACCCCGGCAAGACCCTGTGAGGCGCCCCGGATCGGATACCGCCGAACGGGTGAGGCCGAGTGATCCGAGGGTGGTGCGGGAGCACGTGCTTTTGGCATGTGCCTCGACCGCCGTCCGAAGTCATCACTCGTCGTGACCGACAACGGGTAGCTCTACGCACGGAATGTGACGGAGGACAGCCGTCCCGTCACCCGCGCGACAGGAGAGAAGGCACCATGTCGGTCGACACCGGTACCGCGCCCGAGGCGGGCGCCGAGGAGCGGGAACAGCAGAGCCTCGGTACCGCCGCGGCACGCACTCTGGCGACCACGACCAAGTCCGAACCTCAGATGCAGGGCATCAGTTCACGCTGGCTGACCCGCATGCTGCCCTGGGTGAACGTGCCCGGCGGCACCTACCGCGTCAACCGCCGGCTGTCCTACACGCAGGGCGACGGACGGGTGACGTTCGTGCAGACCGGCGCACAAGTGCGGGTCGTCCCGGCCGAGTTGAGCGAACTGCCGCCGCTGCGCGACTTCGCGGACGCCGACGCGCTCGGCGCGCTGGCCGACCGGTTCGAGCAACGGGAGTTCGCACCGGGCCAGTTGATCGTGGAGGCGGGCCGCCCCGCCGACCAGGTGTTCCTGATCGCGCACGGCAAGGTGGAGCAGCTCGGGGAGGGTCCCTACGGCGACGAGACGGTCACCGGCCTGCTGGCCGACGGCGACACCTTCGGCGGCCAGGTGCTCGCCGATCCCGACGGCAGCTGGGAGTTCACGGCCCGCGCGGCGACGGCCACCACCGTGCTGGCGCTGCCGCACTCGGCGTACCAGGCCGTCGCGGAGCGGCACCCGGAACTGAGCGCGCACGTCGCCTCGGTCGGCTCGGACGAGCACGGCCCGGTCAACCCGTTCGGCGAGGCGGCGATCAACCTCAGCGCCGGACACGTCGGCGAACCCGACCTGCCGGGCACGTTCGTGGACTACGACCTCGCCCCGCGCGAGTACGAACTCAGCGTCGCCCAGACCGTGTTGAAGGTGCACAGCCGGGTCACCGACCTCTACAACCAGCCGATGAACCAGACCCAGCAGCAACTCCGCCTCACGATCGAGGCGTTGCGCGAGCGGCAGGAGAACGAGCTGGTCAACAACCGGGACTTCGGCCTGCTGCACAACGCCGACTACGACCAGCGGATCTCCACCCACTCCGGGCCCCCGACCCCCGACGACCTCGACGAACTCCTCAGCATGCGGCGCGACACCCGCTACCTGTTCGCCCATCCGAGGGCCATCGCCGCGTTCGGCCGCGAGTGCAACAAGCGGGGCGTCTACTTCAGCGGCATCGACGTCGGCGGCCACCATCTGCCCGCCTGGCGCGGGGTGCCGTTGCTGCCGTGCGGCAAGATCCCGGTCAGCGCGTCCCGTACGTCGTCGATCATCGCGATGCGCACCGGCGAGGACGACCAGGGCGTGATCGGCCTCCACCAGACGGGCATCCCGGACGAGATCGAACCGGGCCTCAACGTACGGTTCATGGGCATCAACGAGCAGGCGATCATCTCCTACCTGGTGAGCACCTACTTCTCGGCCGCCGTCCTGGTGCCGGACGCGATCGGCATCCTGGAGAACGTCGAGGTCTCCCGCCGGGACGGCAACTGACCGCGGTGCGGGACTAGTTCAGGAACGCGTCCAGCCGGGCCGCGTCCGGCGCCGTGGCCGGGCCCGACGCGGTGACGGCCAGAGCGGCGCCCGCATTGGCCCGGTGAGCGGCGGCCACCGGGTCAAGGCCCTGCCCGAGGGCGGCCATGAACACCCCGGTGTGCGCGTCGCCCGCGCCGTTCAGGTCGACGGCGTCCACGGCGAACCCGGGGACGGCGACGAGGCGTTCACCCTGGCGCAGGAGACATCCGTCGGGGCCGGTACGGACGAGCACCGAGCCGCGCCCCAGCCGGGATTGGAGTACGCGGGCGGCTTCGGCCGGGTCGTCCATGCCGGTGAGCAGCGCGGCCTCGCGGGCGTTGCAGCTCCACCAGTCGGAGCGGGCGAGCAGCAACTCCACGGCCTCAGCGGGGATTTCATGGACCAGCGGCCCCGGGTCGGTGACCAGCGTGACGGCCGGGTCCAGTCGGGGCAGGAGGTCGAGCAGGGCGGTGCGGTTGCTGTCGTGGAGCAGGCTGTATCCGGTGACGTACACCAAGTCGCCCGCGCTGGGCCGGAGTTCAGCCAGGTCGGTGGGGGTGAGGGTGGCCTCTGCGCCGGGGCTGGTGACAAAGGTGCGCTCGCCGTCCGCGTCGACCAGGCAGACGACGAAGCCGGTGTCCGGTTGCGGGCGCGGTGCGAGCAGGACGTCGATGCCCTCGGACCGCAGCGCGGCGCGGGCCCGGTCACCGAAGGGGCCGGTGCCGTGCGCTCCTGCGTAGGTCACCGGAAGTCCCTGGCGGGCCGCGGCTGCCATGACGTTGAAGCCGCCGCCCGGGGTGAGCTCGGTGCGGGTGGCGAGGACGTCGCCGCCGCGCTCGGGAAGGGCCGGGACATCGAGGACCAGGTCGACGACGACATTGCCGAGGTGCCACAGCCTGCCACTCACGACCGGGCCCGCAGTCCGAGCAACGCGGCTGCTGTGGCGTCCAGTTGGAGCTTCGGGTTGACGCGTACGAGCGTCTCCCGCGCGTCGGCCGGGAACGCGTCCACCCCGTGGCAGGCGCCCCCGACGGCACCCGCGATCGCGGCGATGGTGTCGCAGTCCCCGCCGACGGACGCGGCGAGCAGCGCGGCCCGCCAGGGGTCGTCGGGGAAGGCGGCGAGTACGGCGAAGGCGGCGGGCACGGATTCCTGCGTGGCGAGACTCGTCCCGACCAACGCGTAGACCCGCTCGCAGAGTTGGGCCTCGGTCAGGCCACGCACCAGCCCGGTCGCCCAGACGATCCGTTCGGCGACGTCGGCGGCGGCCACCCAGTGTCCGCGCCCCGCCGCCGACCGGGCCGCCGACACGGCCACTTCGACCGCCTCGGGAACCGATGCGCCGTCAACTCCCGCGCTCACAGCGGCGGCCACGGCCGCGGCACCGGCGAGTGCGACCCCGGTGTTGTGGGTCAGGTTGCTGGCCTCGACCACCCGGTCCACCAACTCGGCCGGGTCGGCGACCGACACCGCGATGCCCACGGGGGCGATCCGCATCGCCGCGCCGTTGGTGGTGCCGTAGCGCCCGACCTCGTCGACCGGGGTGCCCGCGAGGACGAGTTCCACCGCGCGCTTGGTGGACGGCCCGAGCAGGTCGAGCGAGCCGCGGGCCCGCATGTCGTCCTCCCAGGCGACCAGCCGCCGGGCGAGTTCCGCGGGGTCGACGCGGCCCTTGCCGTCGAGGAGCAACCGGGCCAGGAGCAGGGCCTGTTCGGTGTCGTCGGTGACGGCTCCGGCCGGCATCCCGGCGGCGAGGGGATGGTCGGAGGCGGCCGGTTGGAAGCCGGTGAGGAACGGGCCGTAGCGAGATGTGATGTCCGGGCGGGACAGCATCTGGGTGGGCATGCCGAGGGCGTCTCCGAGGGCGAGCCCGTAGAGGGCTCCGGTGGCGCGGCTCTGGAGGGTCATGGGTGCTTTCCGGGGGCAGGGGTGCGGGTCAGCCGAATTCGAGGGTCAGTTGGAAGTGGTCGGGGTCCAGGAGGCTCACGACATGTTCGACGAAGGAGCCGTCGGCCGCCCGGCTGGTCCGCCGCGTGTCGAGGAACCAGTCACCCGGTTCGCGGCGCAGCAGCTCGGCCTCCCGCCCGTCGATCCGCCGCCCGCGCACCCGCTGCTCACCGTGGTCGGCCCGCAGTCCGGCCCGCAGCATGACGTCGGTCAGCGAATCCTGGCCGAGCCCGCGGGAGGGCAGCTCGCGCACCCCGGGCACGGGCGGCAGAAAGCTGCGTTCGTACGACACGACGACCGCGTCGGCGGCCAGTTCCCGTATCCGTTCGACGCATACGAACTCGGCCGTGTTCAGGGTGAGTTGACCGGCGAGGCGCTCGTCCCGCCGGGCATCCACGGTGAGGGTCCGTACCCGGGTGTCGATGCCCTGGGTGGCCAGTGCGTGGGCCCAGCCGAGGCGGTCGTCGAGGGGGCGGCCGTCGAAGAGGACGTAGGAGCCCTTGCCGGTGCGGGTGGCGATCAGGCCGGCCTCGCCGAGTTCGGCGAGGGCCGCGCGGACGGTCGTACGGCTGACGCCGAAGCGTTGGGCCAGGGCGTGTTCGCCGGGGAGTTGCTCACCGGCGGGGCGGTGGCCGCTGCGGATCTCCTTGGCGAGGACCTCGCTGATGCGCTGGTGTTTGAGCCGGACGGCGGTCACGAGATCTCCCCGACCGCCTCGGCGACGGTGACCACCCGGATCAGGGGCCGGTAGAGGTCCATGACGTGCAGGGCCTTGGCGTGGGATTCGTCGTCCACGCCCGCGCAGGCGTCGGCGACGACGAGTACCTCGACTCCGGTGTCGGCGGCGGCGAGTGCCGTGGAGAGGACGCAGCAGTCGGTGCTGACGCCGGCGAGGACGAGCCGGCCGGTGGGGGCGACGCGTTCGGCGAGTTCCGGGGTCCATTTGCCGAAGGTGGGCGCGTCCACCAAGTGCCGTGCCCGCGTGGCGAATTCGTCGTTCAGTTCCCAGAGTGGGGCGTCCGGCGGCTGGAGGGCGAAGGGCCACTGGTCGTAGTAGGCGCGCCAGGCGCCCTCGGGTTTCTCGGGGGCGAGGAAGCGGGTGAAGGTGACGCGTTCGCCGAAGGCCGGCAGCAGTCGTCGTACGCCTGCCGCCGCTTCGGTGAAGCGGGGCGTGGCCCAGGGGCTGTCGGGTTCGGCGAAGACGCGCTGCATGTCGATGACGGCGAGGTGGCCGGATGCGGTGGTCATACGGCGGGCACCGCCTCCGGGCTCGGGGCCTCGGCTTCCTGCCGCTGGACGCGGGCGCGGCCCAGCGCGAGTGTGCCGAGGAAGCCGAGGGCGAGGGCGACCAGGACGCCGAGGTTGGCATAGGCCCAGGAGCCGGACTTGCCGCCGAGGCCGAACGGGTCGAGCAGATAGCCCTGCCAAGTCAGCCAGCTGGCGGCCGTGTTGGTGACCAGGCCCCAGCCGATCGCGGTGGCGGCGAGGGTGAGGAGGAGCGGGGTGAGTGCCACGTCGCCGTAGCGGCCGGTCGGGCGGAAGAGGTCGCCCTCGTCGTAGTCGCGGCGGCGCAGGGCGAGGTCGGCGAGCATGATGCCGCACCAAGCGGCGATGGGGACGCCGAGGGTGGTGAGGAAGCCCATGAACTGGCCGAGGAAGTCGTCGGCGAAGAACACGATGTAGACGGAGCCCGCGATCATCAGGACGCCGTCGACGAGCGCGGCGAGGTAGCGCGGCACCCGGAGACCGGCCGACAGCAGGGCCAGTCCGGAGGAGTAGATGTCGAGGACCGCGCCGCCGACCAGGCCGAGGACGGCCACCACGGCGAACGGGACCAGGAACCAGGTGGGCAGGATCGTCGTCAGCGCGCCGATCGGGTCGGCGGCGACCGCCTTGTTGAGCGTGCTGGAGGAACCGGCGAGCAGCAGGCCGAAGACCAGCAGGAGCAGCGGGGCGACGGAGGCGCCGAAGGTGGTCCAGCCGATCACGCCTCTGCCGGACGAACTCCGGGGCAGATAACGGGAGTAGTCGGCGGCGGCGTTGACCCAGCCGAGCCCGAAGCCCGTCATCATGAACACCAGCGCACCGATGAACTCCTGGGCGGAGCCCGCCGGTACGGCGCTCACCGTGCTCCAGTGGATGTGGTCGGCGACGAGCGCGATGTACACGATCGTGAGCACGCCGGTGACCACGGTGATGACAGTCTGGAGCCGCATGATCAGGTCAAAGCCCATGACTCCGCCGATGACGGTCAGTGCACCGACGATGATCAGTGCGACCACCTTGGTCTCGGTGCCGCCGCCCCAGCTGAGCCTGCCGAACACGGTCGCGGTGGCCATGGTCGCGAGCGCGGTGAGCACGGTCTCCCAGCCGACGGTGAGGACCCAGGAGATCACCGACGGCAGCCGGTTGCCGCGCACGCCGTAGGCGGCGCGGCTCAGCACCATCGTCGGCGCGGAGCCGCGCTTGCCGGCGACCGCGATGAAGCCGCAGAGCAGGAACGAGAAGACGATCCCGATGACACCGGCGACTAGCGCCTGCCAGAACGAGATCCCGAAGCCGAGCGCGAAGGCGCCGTAACTCAGGCCGAGGATCGAGACGTTGGCCCCGAACCACGGCCAGAACAAGGTGCTTGGGGTGCCTTTGCGTTCGGCGTCGCCGATCACATCGAGGCCGTGTGTCTCGACCTGGAGCTGCCGGGACTGGGAAGTCTGGGAGGAGTCCGCCATCGTCGACCTACCTGTCTAGACGTGTTCAGTCGAGGCTAGGTGTGGGGGTGACGGGCGTCAAGGGGAGGCGTGGGCGCGTCAGTGGCAGTCGCCGTGACGGCCGAGGGTCTCCACGGGGGTCGCGCCGGGGCGGATCCACTGCGGGACGGGACGGCTGGTCCCGCCCCAGGTGGCGTTCCCGTCGGCGTCCGAGCGCCAGTACCAGCAGGCGTCGCGGCCGGGCGGGTAGCCCTCGGGGTTGTCCTGCCAGGCCTCGCCGCGGCCGTAGGGCGTCATGTCGAGCAGGGCGAGGGAGCCGTTCACGGGCTCGTTGCCGCGGCCCGTCGTGGAGTAGGTGAGGAACACGCGGTCGCCGTCGCGCAGGAAGGCGAGGATGTGCCCCATTCCGCCGCCGATCGGCGCGCCCAGGCCCCGCACCGAGTACCAGGGCTCGGTGTAGCCCATGAACGCGACGTACGCAGCCACCTCGTCCCACACGCCCGTGGTCAGGACGGCGTACGAGACGCCCCGGGCGTTGAGGTAGACGGCGTCCTTCATGTGCCAGGCCGTGGTGGTGCAGCCCTCGCACTGGCCCTGGTGGGGTGCGTGGTCGTGCCACATGTGCTGGTACACCACCAGTTCGTCGCGCCCCTGGAACAGGTCGAGGAACGGGACCGGTCCGTCGGCGCCGACGACCTCGGCCTTCCCGTCGAGCTCGACCATCGGCAGCCGCCGCCGGGCCGCGGCGATCGCGTCCCCCTCACGGGTGTGCGCCTTCTCGCGGATCAGCAGCTCGTCGCGCGCCGCGTTCCAGGCGGCGATGTCCACGACGGGCGGCTTGCCGGGGAGGTCGCTGCTCGCGGTGCCGGGTGTGGTCGTCATGGGTTCCTCCGTGGTGTGTCGTTGCGGAGTTGTCTCGGGCAGCGTCGTACGACGCGCTACGGCGCTCACCGGATCAGACTCCGGGCGCGGCCGAAACTCATCGCGGCGGGCAGGTCGTCCGCTGCGGGTGCAGTCCGCTCCGGGTGCCCACATATGGCGGCACCACATGTGCCGACGCCACACATGGGCACACTCCACTGTTCCGCTCACCGGCACAGCACGCGACACGGCACCGGCCCGTCAGCAGGCTGTTCCCATCGGTCGGGGCGTCACGCGAACCGCACCACGGGTGCCGCGCTTCCGCGATCTCGAAGGGGGCCGCCATGGAGTCGTCCGGGACACGTCAGGGGTACGGCGAGGCCGCTCGCACTCCACGCGGAGTCCGCCCCCGCGCCCGCGCCCGCGACACGCTGGCCCTGCTGAGCGCGGAGTTCGACGAGGGACACGACGTGTGGCGCTCGGCCATGGGCACGGTGTGCGTGGCCGGGCCGGACTCCGCCCGCGCGGTGCTCGGCAACCGGGACGCCGTGGTCGTCGAGGCGTCCGACTTCTACAAGACCCGGCACGGGGACTTCGGACCCCGTGCGGCGCAGATCCGGATCGGGCGCTCGGCCCGTGCCCTGATACGCCGTCATTTGGACGCGCGGCGCATGGAGTTGCCCGGTCTGGTCGCCGAACTCCTCACCCCCGGCGCCGTCTGGCCCGACGCCGGGAACCTGCTCGTCCTCCGCCATCTCCGAGACGTCCTGCTGCACCGGGGTGCTCCGCCCCCACTGCACGTCACCGTCGAGCAGATCGTGCGCCGAGCGGTCCTGGCGGGCGCGCGGCGCCGCCACTCGCCGCCGTCCCGACTGCTGTTCCGGCGGCGGGCGTTGAGCGTGCTGCACGCCGAAATACGCGCCCGGCAGCGGGAGTTGGCCCGCACCCCCGATCCACGTGACCTGCTCGACGTCGTCGTGGACGAGAGCGAACCCGGGGCGGATCCGAGGGACCTCGCCGAGGTCTATCTCTCGTTCCTGTTCGCCACCGTCGGCTCGGTCGGCTTCGCGCTCGGCTGGTCGGTGTATCTGCTCGGCACTCACCCCGACTCCCCTACTACGGAGCCGAGTTGGACGGTACGGGAGGCGCTTCGGCTGTGGCCGGTGGCGTGGTTGTTCGCGCGGACGCCGAGCCACGCACAGACGCTCGGCGGGGCGGAGGTGACCCCGCGCGACCTCCTCGCCGTCTGCACCTATCTGGTGCACCGGCATCCCGGGTACTGGGAGCGGCCGGACGAGTTCGTGCCGGAGCGCTGGGCGGGGGCGGTGCCGGACGCGGCGTATCTGCCGTTCGGGTACGGGCCGCACACCTGTGCCGGGGCGACCGTCACCATGCGGCTCCTCGAAGATCTCATCGAACTGATCACCCGTGACTGGCAGTTGTCGGTCACCCAGGACGGCGCCGGTCCCCAGGTGGGCCCGGCGCTCGCTCCACCGCGTTTCACCGCGGTGCTGAGCGCCCGCACCGACTGTCCCGGGAGGAGGTGAACGCGCATGCACGCCCTGTACCTCAAGGCGAAGTCCGTCCTCAACATCCGAGGCTCGTACGGACAGTTCTGGTACCTGTACCACCACATCTGACCGGCCCGGCGCGGGGAACCACCGAGCGGCCGGCTCCCCGCGCCCCACGAGGGGACGCTCATCATGACCACCCCGCAGCACCCCGAGGACTTCCTGCACTCCATCCGTACGCGCAGCGCCGCCGAGGACGGGATCTTCTGGGTCGACGACACCCGGCTCGGTGTGTTCGAGCCGGAGGCGGCGCGCCGGGTCAGTGCCACGAACTGGCGCCGGTTCGTCCTGCACGACCGGCTGATCGACATGCTGTTGCGGCGGCGCAGTCCCGAGGTGCGGTGGAGCCGGATCCGTTCCGCCTGGCTCACCCAACTGCACACGCTGGCCACGGCGGAGCAGCACGGCGCCCTGATCGACCGCATGGAGCGGATCATCGACGAGCGGCTCGGCGAGGACGTGGACCTGGTGATGCTCACCCAGGACGTGGCGCTGCGGTCCATGCTGCCGGTCGCGCTGTCCGGTCTCACCTCCGGCGAGGCCGAACTGGTCCGCCGTGACCTGGAGATGAAGCTGCTGCGGCTCGTCTCGCCCGAGCCGGCCGGGACTTGGCACCATCTGCGGTTCATCGTCGTACAGCTGCGGTCCGGGCTCGTGGTGCGCCGGGTGCTGCGGCAGCGCGCGCACGGGAAGCGGAAGCGCGAGCTGGATCTCGCCGATCCGTTCGTCGACCTGTTGCCCCAACTCGGCATGGACCGCGCGCTGGACGTCGTCACCACCGTCCTCACCGCGATCGGTGGCCCGCCGGGCACCGCCGCCGCGAGTCTGCTGTACGAGTTCGTCCGGCATCCCGAGTGGCAGGAGCAACTCGCCGCGGAACTGCGCGCCGTGGACCCGGTGGAGTTCCGTGCGGCACCGACGCACGCGGCCCCGGTGACGCACCGGTTCGTGAAGGAGGTGCTGCGGCTGTGGAGCCCGCCGCTGCTGCTGGTCCGGCGCAACCAGTTCCCCTTCGACTTCGGCAAGACCCGGCTGGAGCCCGGTGATTGGTATCTGCTGAGCCCGCATCTCATCCACCGTGACGAGCGGGTGTGGAAGCGGCCGGACGAGTTCGACCCGGACCGTTTCCTGCCGGGCGCGCCGCACGGGCCGGCCGACCGCACCTGTTATGTGCCGTTCGGCTGGGCGCCCAAGAAATGCGTCGGCGCCAATATCGGGACCGTCCAACTGATGGGCCTGTGCCATCTGTTGTCCACCCGGTACCGGCTGACCGTCGACCACCCCGAGAAGCTCACGATGGCGCTGCGCTTCGCGCCGGTACCGGAGGACTTCCGCGGGCGTCTCACGCTGCGGTAGCGAAACCTCCTGGGTGTCCGCTCGTTGAGGGTGCGTCTCGGAACTCCCGCGAAATTGTCCGTGATCCGTAACAGGCGGATCCTCCCCCGCCTTTACGCCGTCCTGACGAGTGCACGGAGTCGATCAAACAGGACAAGGGCAGGGCTGACATGGCACGGCACGGTGGGCGGGGTTGGTACGGGCGGGTACTCGCGGCGGCGGTCGGAGTGACCGCGGTGGCGGCGGCGACGTCGGTGTGGACCGCGCAGGCCGGTGTCGTCGACAGGCCGGGTGCCGGGGCCTCGCGTCCCTCCGCCGGGAGTTCGAATCCCGCCCGGATCACCACCGTGTCCGAGGAGATCGTGCACGCCTCCGACAAGGGTGCTCACGCCGTCAACATCACCGTCGACGACGGGCCGGACCCGACCTGGACACCGCAGGTGCTCCACGTGCTCAAGGAGTACGGGGTGAAGGCCACCTTCTGCATGATCGGTCCCGAGGCCGAGGCCCACCCCGACCTGGTCAAGGCGGTCGTGGCGGCCGGGCACCGGCTGTGCGACCACACGGTGTCGCACGACACCGCGATGGACAAGAAGTCCGAGGCCTACCAGTCGCAGGAGATCCTGAACGCCGCGAGCATGATCACCAAGGCGTCGGGGGGCGTACGTCCGGAGTACTACCGTGCGCCGGGCGGCGCCTTCACGCCGTACAGCCGGCACCTCGCCGCCTCGCAGGGGATGCGCCCGCTGGGCTGGAACGTCGACTCCAAGGACTTCGAACTCCCGGGCACGGACGCCATCATCGCCACCGTCAAGTCCGAACTGCCCAACGGGCCGACCATCCTGTTCCACGACGCCGGCGGCGACCGCTCGGAGACCGTGGCCGCACTGCGCGAGATCCTGCCGTGGCTGAAGCAGCAGGGTTATTCGTTCGGATTCCCGGTGCGCTGAACAGTGGCGTGCCGAACAGGGCGCCGAATTGGCAAGCGCTGTTTTTCAGGTGACGAATATGTGTGGGAAATGTGCCAACGGCCCGCGAGGTGGCGGTATTTAACCGTGTCAGTGCCGATTCGCGCTCTCGGCGCTCCACAGCAAGGGCTTGCGGCGATTTCAGGCGTGCAGTAACTACGTGACACATGAACCTGTTCAACCGCGCTGCGCCCCTCCGCCGCTCGGCACCCCCCACTGTCCCGAAACGCCCCGCCGCCCCACCGGCGTTCGCTTCCTCCGGCCTGCCCGATCCCGACCTGGCGGAGCTGACCGGCGAGTGGATGATCGACCCCGCGCACAGCCGGATCGGCTTCTCCGTCCGGCACGCGATGGTGACGACCGTGCGCGGTTCCTTCGCCGAATACAAAAGCCGGCTCTACTTCGACGGCCGCAATCCCGCCCGTTCGCAGGCGGAGATCGTGGTGTCCACCGGAAGCGTCGACACCGGCGTGGAACAACGCGACGCCCACTTGGTCGGCCGTGACTTCCTGAACTCCGCGAACTTCCCGCGGATGCGCTTCGCCAGTACCGCGGTGCAGACGGCGGGCAACGATGTCTACCGCATGCTCGGCGATCTCACCATCAAGGATGTCACCCGGCCCGTGGTCCTCGAACTCACCTATATCGGCCATGTCACCGACCCCTTCGCCGTCGAGCGCGTCGGCTTCGACGGCACCACCACCATCGACCGTTCCGACTGGGGTCTGACCTACAACTCCCGGCTGGCCGAGGGCGGTGCGATGGTGAGCGAGAAGGTGCGGCTCCAGTTCGACATCGCGGCGATCCGCACGATGCCGGCCGCCTGACAAGACGTTTGCCCGCCCGGACGCCGTGTCGCTGCGTGCCGGGCGAGTCGTGTGTCCGCCCTCGTTCCTGGTCGCTTCCGGTCGTCTCCTGTCGTTTCCGGTCGCGCGGTCTCCCTACCGGGTGACGAGACGGCCGCCGACGATCGTGTGGAGCGGGTTCAGGTCGCGCAGGGCGTCGCTCGGGCAGTCGGCGGGGTCCCGGTCCCAGACCGTGAGGTCGGCGAGGCGGCCCGGGGCGAGGGTGCCGCGCAGATCCTGATCGCCGCACAGGCGGGCCGCGTTGACGGTGTGCAGGGTGAGCGCCTCGTCGTAGGAGATGGCGTGCTCGGGTCCCTTGACGCCGATGACGGTCTGGCGGGTGGTCATGCCGTAGACGGAGCGCATCGCGCCGAACTGGCCGACGGGGAAGTCCGATCCGGCGCTGACCTCGGCGCCCAGGTCGATCCAGCCGCGGGCCGGGAAGAGCCGGGCGACGCGTTCCGGACCCCAGAAACCCTCCTCCACCTCGGCGGTGTCGTGCAGCAGGGGCTGCTGGATGGTGACGGGGATGCCCAACTCGACTGCACGCGCCCGCTGTTCGGGACCGGCGAGACCGCCGTGCTCCATCACCAGCGTGCCGGCGGGCAGACCTGGGTTGCGGGCGAGGACGCGCTCGTAGACGTCCAGGAGGGTGCGGACCGCGCGGTCGCCGTAGGCGTGGGTGCCGACCCGCCAGCCGCGCCGGACCACGGCCTCCACGGCCTCGACCATTGCGTCGGGCTCCCAGATCAGCGTCCCGGAGAAGGCGTGGTCGCAGGCGTACGGCTCCTCGGTGGCGCCGGCTTCGAGGCCGCCGTCGAGCCCGAGCTTCACGCCCCACACCCGCAGCCACGGGTCGGAGCCGTCACGCCAGTCCTCCATGACGTCGAGCAGGTCCTCCACCTGGGTCGCGCTGGTCATACCGAGCGCTGAGATCAGGGCGCGGACACGGGTGTTGAGGGCGCCGGCCTCGCGGGCGGCCAGGAGGACGGCGTAGTCCTCGGGGCTGACCGCGCAGTCGCGGACGGTACCGATGCCGGTGGCGGCGTACTGGGCGGACGCCAGGCGCAGCCCGTCGATGCGCTGGGCGCGGTCCGGCGCCGGGACCAGGCGCTCCACCAGGCCCAGCGCGTTGTCCACGAGCCGCCCGTTGAGCCGACCGTCGGCGTCGCGGCCGATGACACCGCCCGGCGGTACGGGGGTGTCCTCGGTGATGCCCGCCAGGCGCAGCGCGTAGCTGTTGACGATGTCGTTGTGGCCACCGCGCTTGACCAGGACGGGGTGCCGGTCGGTGGCCTGGTCGAGTTCGGCCGCGGTGGGCATCCGGCGCTCGGCGAGGTTGAGTTCCTGCCAGTTGGTGGTGGTGCGGATCCACTCGCCCTCGGGGGTCACCTTGGCCCGTTGCCGAATCAGGTCCAGGAACTCGGGGATGTCGTGGGCCTGGTGGACGGGCACGTCGTGCGCGCCGAGTGCCGCGTAGATGAGGTGGGTGTGGGTGTCGTCGAACGCGGGCAGCACGGTGGCGCCGGGCAGGTCGTGGACCGTCGTGCGCTCACTCAGGAGGTGGTCGAGTCCGTTCGGGTCGGGCGAGAGGGCCACGACGCGGTCGCCCCGTACGGCCAGCGCCCGCTGCGGCGCCTGGCCGGGCACCCGTGTGTGGATCGCGTTCGCCCGGATCACCAGATCTGCTCCGTGATCAGTCATCGTTCTCTCCCACTTCTTCGCGACATCCGCTGACCAGGCTTTTGTACGGCGGGATAGCTGATTCACACATATATGGCACCTGTATACGCAGGAAGTACGTCACGATTGAGGACTCAGATCGAGATCATGCGCCAAATGACCGGCGATGCAGCCTGCGGGATCGCGACCGCGGTTCGATCGCCGACCGGCGACACACCGACCGTCATTGACAAGCCGATTCCGTACCGGTTGTCATGAACACATGCCGAAATATCCGGGGCCCCGACACGACCCGTCCCTGGACTCACCGTGAATGTACGGTCATTGACCGGGCGCCAGGAGCTGCTCGACACCGCCCGGGCCGAGTTGACGAACGGTCACGGAGTGCTTCTCCACGGCCCCGCGGGCATCGGCAAATCCGTGCTGGTGGCCGCCGTCGTGGCGTCCTCGGCCGCTCAGGTCCGGCCGCCCGGAACGGTGTTGCACTGCTCCCCCGCCGAGGAGGACGCCCGGCTCCCGTTCGCCGGTCTCGTCGACCTGTTCGCACGGGTGCCGGAGAGTTGCCTGACGGCCTTGGCCGCTGAACCCCAAGCGGCTTTGCGGGCAGCCCTGTTGCGCGGTGAGACACCGGACGGCGACCGGGACCGGCTCGCGATCCGCGTCGCCGTTCTCGACGTGCTGCGCGCCCTCGCGGCCACCGGCCCCGTACTGCTGGTCCTCGACGGTCTCCAGTGGCTCGACGCGCCGACCGCCGAGGTACTCGCCTTCGCCGTACGACGTGTCGAGGGCCTCGACGTACAGGTGATCGCCGCCGAGCGGGTGGCCGAGGGCGAGCAGCCCGAGCGGCCGCACTGCTGCCCGCCCGGCACCGTCGAACTGCCCGTGCCGCCCCTGACGGACGACGAGGTGACGCAGCTCCTGCCCACCGACCTGCCACCGGCGGTGCTGCGGGCCGTGCAGGACACCGCCGCCGGAAACCCTTGGTACGCACGGGAGTTGGGGCGGGCGGCCCCGAGCGACGGAGCGGCAGTCGGTCTCGGCCGGACGCTTCCCGTACCCCGACGCCTGCGCACCCTGCTCCTGGAACAGGTACGCACGCTGCCCGAATCCGTGCGCCGCACCCTCCTCGTCGCGAGCGCCGCCGCCCGTCCCACGCTCACGCTGCTGCGTGCCGCCGGGTTGCCTGACCCCGCCGCCGACCTCGCGCAGGCGGAGCGGGTCGGGGTCGCGACCGCCGACGCCGAGGGGACCGTACGCTTCCGGCATCCGCTGATCCGGGCCGCCGTGTACGCCGATGCTCCGGAGCACGACCGCCGGGAGGCGCACGCGCTGCTGGCCCGTCCGGTCGCCGAACCCGTGGAGCAGGCACGGCACTTGGCGCTCGCCCAGCCGTACGAGGACGAGGCCACCGCGCGCACGCTGATGTACGCGGCGGAGTACGCCCGTCGTGACGGCGCGCCCGACGCCGCCTTCGAGCTGGCCGGGCTCGCGGCCCTGCGCACACCCGGCGACCGTCCGGTGGAGCGTGCCGACCGGCTGTTGGCGGCGGCCGAATACGCCTGTGACGCCGGGCAGTTGGAGGAGGCGGGGCAGGCGGCCGAGACCGTGCTCGCCGGGTCGGGCTCCGCACGACAGCGGGTGCGGGCGCGGCTGGTCCTGCTGCGCAATGCCGGGCAGGCGTTGAAGGGTGCGCATGCCCTGATCGAGGAGGGGCTTCGCGACGCCGACGGCGATCCTGAGGCCGAGGCGTGGCTGCACCACTGGGCCGCCGTACGGGGCCTGTTGTGCGGGGAGTTGGAGGACGCGGCGGGGCATGCCCGGCGTGCCGCCCGGCAGGCGGCCCTGGTCGGTGACACGGAGACCCGGATCGGGGCACTCGCCACGCTCGCCCGGGTGCGTTCCCTGGGCGGCGAACCGGTCGCCGCCGACGTCGCGTTGGAGGAGGCCCTCGCGCTGGCCGGTGGCGCCGGTGCCGGGCCGGAGAGCTGGGGGCTGATCCGGATGCGGGCGATCCTCGCCCTGGACTCCGACAAGGTCACCGAGGCCCGGGAGCGGGTCACCGAACTCCTCGCGGAGATCGGGGAGTTCGCCGGGGTCGAGGAGGTCATGGCGACCCTGGTCGCGCTCACCCGGATCCAAGTGCGCGCCGGGCACTGCCGGGAGGCCCTGGACACCGCCGCCCGCTGCACGCGTGCCGTGGCCGAGACCGGCGTACAGGCTGCTCCGGCGCTGTACGCCGCGGCGCTCGCGGCGACCGCGGGCGGGACCGCCGACGAGGCGCGGCGGCTCGCGGAGCAGGCGGTGCGGGCCTCGGAGGCGGACGGCGACCGGCTGTTCCTGCTACGCGCGTTGGCGGTGCTGGGGCAGGCCGAGTTGCTCGCCGGTGACCCGCGTGGGGCCGCCGCCGCGGTCGAGGCGCTGCAGCGCGTCAAGGAACTCGGCGCGGCCATGTCCGCCGCCGATCCGCCTCTGCTGCACTGGTACAGCGACCTGGCCGAGGCCCTGGTCGTGCTCGGCGAGACGGACGCGGCCGGGGCCGTGATCGACGAGGCCCGGAAGCGGGTGTCCGTCGACGCGCCCGGCAGCGTACTGGCGGCACTGGAACGGGCGGAGGGGCTCCGAGAGGCGGGGCTCGGCCGGGCGAAGGAAGGGGCAGTACGGCTGCGGGCCGCCGTGGAGCGGCTACGTGAACTCCCGTTGCCCGTGGATCTGGTGCGCACGCTCATCGCGCTCGGTGCGGTCGAGCGCCGGGCCCGGCACCGGAACGCCGCGCGCACCGCGCTCGGCGAGGCGTGGGAGACCGCGACACGGATCGGCGCCGTTCCGCTGGCGGCACGGGCCGGGGACGAACTGGCCCGGTTGGAGGCCGGTGACCGGGACGGTGAGGGGCGGCCCGAACTCACGCCCACGGAAGCGAGGGTGGCCGAACTGGTCGGCGGCGGGGCCACCAACAGGGAGGTCGCCGCGGAGCTGTTCATCAGCGTCAAGACGGTCGAGGGCACTCTGTCGCGGGTCTACCGCAAGGTCGGCGTCCGCTCGCGTACCGCGCTCGCCCACGCCATGGCGGTCGCCGTCATCGCGTCCGGCGCGGCGACCGTGAGCGTCGGCGACGACGACCAACAGCAGCTCACGACCCCGGCGGTGACGATCAGTCAGCCCGGCCGGGTCCGTACGTCCCGGACGCTCGACAACCGCCGCTGACCTGTCATCCGCGGTTCACGTGACACGCGTAGTTAACACGCAACGCAAGGGTTCCCCCGCTTATGCGGGTGGGGTCGATGTTCCTACGGTGAAGCCGTTCCGCTTCCGGGACAGCAACCCCCCACTCCTCGGAGGACCTCCGTGACGTCACGACTGAAACTGGTCGGTCTGGTCGCCGTACCGGCTCTGCTCGCCGCCGCCGTCCCCAGCGCCTACGCCGCCGCCCAGCCGCACACAACTCGCGCCGCCATCGCGGGAGATGTCCTCAAGGGCCTGAACCACGACGCGGCCCGCACCGGCGCCGTCTCCGCCGCCAAACACATATCGGTGGCCATCAGCCTGACCCCGAGAAACAACAAGGGTCTCGACACCTTCATCGCCAACGTCACTAGTCCGCGGTCGAGTTCGTACGGCCACTATCTGACGAAGGCCCAGTTCGCGGCCCGGTTCGGCCGGACCGACGCCGAGGTGAAGCGGGTCAAGGACTACCTGCGCGCCCAGGGTCTCACCGTCGGGAAGGTCCACTCGGGGAACCTGCTGGTCGACGCCAGCGGCACCGCCGCGCAGTTGGAGAAGGCGTTCGGCACCAAGCTGGCGACGTGGAAGGACGCCAAGTCGGGCCGCGCGTTCTACGCCAACGCGACCGCGCCCACCCTGCCGACCGGCATCGCCGGCCTGGTCAGCGACGTCACCGGCCTCAACAACCGCGCCCAGCTGCACCACCAGGCGACCGACACCGTCGCCCCACGCAACGGTCCCGGCGGCGGCTACACTCCGGCGCAGCTCAAGGGCGGCTACAACGTCTCCGGCACGTACACCGGCAGCGGCCAGAAGATCGCCCTGCTGGAGTTCGACGGCTTCGCGCAGTCCAATATCACCAAGTACGACACCAACTACAGCCTGGGCTCCCCCACCCCGACCGTGTCGAAGGTCGACGGCGGTTCCGGTGCGCTCGGTGACGGTCAGGTCGAGGTCGAGCTGGACATCGAGGTCCTGCACGCGATCGCCCCGAAGGCGAACGTCACCGTCTTCGAGGGCCCCAACTCCGACGCCGGCGAGGTCGACACCTACCAGGCCATCGTCGACAGCGGCATCCCGACCACCTCGATCAGCTGGGGCGCGTCCGAGAGCCAGCGCACCACCTCCAACATCAACGCCGTGGACGCCGTCTTCAAGGCGGGCGCGGCCGAGGGCCTCGGCTTCTACGCCGCCTCGGGCGACGACGGTTCGGACGACGCGGGCAACGGTACGACCACGGTCGACTACCCGGCCTCCGACCCGTACGTCACCGGCGTCGGCGGCACCAAGCTGACCGTCACCTCCGCCAACGCGTTCAGCAAGGAAGTTGCCTGGTCCGGCGGTGGCGGCGGCAAGTCGTCCGTCTTCAAGATCCCGAGCTGGCAGACCGCCGTCCAGAAGAGCGCCGGTGGCGGCTACCGCCAGGTCCCGGACGTCTCGGCACACGCCAACCCCAGCCCCGGTGTCTCGATCTACTCGCAGGGCACCTGGACCTCGGTCGGCGGCACCAGCGCCGCGGCGCCCGAGTGGGCCGCGTTCGGCGCGCTCTACAACCAGCAGGCCGCGGCGTCCGGCAAGGCCAACCTCGGCTTCGCCAACCCCGCGCTCTACACGACGAGCGGCACCGGCTTCCACGACATCACCAGTGGCAGCAACGGCGCGTACTCCGCCGCCACGGGCTGGGACTTCACCACCGGTTGGGGGTCGTACAACGCGGCGACCCTGGCGACGAAGCTGCTCGGCTGATCTGCGAGGGCTGACTCACGAACGCTGACGTACGACTGATGTGAAGCGCGGGCCGGGAATCACTTCCGGCCCGCGCTTCGTCCCACCTGAACTTCGCCTCACCTGAACTTCGCCTCACCTGAACTTGGCCTTGCCGGGGCCCTCTTCGACGAAGCTCCGCATCCCGCGCTCACGGTCCTCGGTCGCGAACAGCCCCGCGAACCACGTGCGTTCGACGGCCAGCCCGGTCTCGATGTCCGTCTCCAACCCCGTGTCGATCGCCTCCTTCGCGGCACGCAACGCGATCGCCGGACCCTGCGCGAGCTTCGCCGCCCACGCATACGCCTCGGCATACACGTCGGCAGCGGGCACCAGCCGGTCCACCAGACCCAGTTCGAGCGCCTCATCGGCCTTGACCATCCGACCCGTGAAGACCAGGTCCTTCGCCTTCGAGGGACCGATCAGCCGCGCCAGCCGCTGCGTACCACCAGCCCCCGGAATCAACCCCAGCAGAATCTCCGGCTGCCCCAACCTCGCGTTGTCCGCCGCGATCCGGAAGTCCGCACACAACGCCAACTCGCACCCCCCACCCAGCGCATAGCCCGTGATCGCCGCGACCACCGGCTTCGGAATACGGGCCACCGCCGTGAACGACTCCTGCAACGCCCGCGACCGCACGACCATCCCCGCATGGTCCATCC
This sequence comes from Streptomyces sp. NBC_01261, assembly GCF_036226385.1. NCBI lineage: Bacteria > Bacillati > Actinomycetota > Actinomycetes > Kitasatosporales > Streptomycetaceae > Streptomyces > Streptomyces sp. NBC_01261. The sequence goes on along the minus strand of NZ_CP108463.1, from coordinate 9,842,876 downwards.
GCTGCATCTCCTTGATGTCCGCACCCGCCGCGAACACCTTCTCCCCGCCGTAGACCACCACGGCCCGCACATCCTCGCGACGCGAGATCTCCTCGGCGAGTGCGCGCAGGCCGTCCTGCGTCTCCGTGTCCAGGGCGTTCATCGGCGGCCGGTCGAGCCGGATGGTGCCGACGCCGTCAGCGACTTCGAAGTGAAGTGTCATGGCCCGCCTCAGCTGTCGTAGTCGACGGCGAGGGTGTCGGACACGGGGAAGGTCTGGCAGGTCAGGACGTAACCGGCGTCGACCTCGGCGGGTTCGAGGGCGTAGTTGCGCCGCATGTCCGCCGTGCCGTCCGTGACCAGTGCGCGGCAGGTGCCGCAGACGCCGCCCTTGCAGGCGAAGGGCAGGTCGGGGCGGGTCTTCTGGGCGCCGTCGAGGATCGAGATGTCCTTGTGCAGGGCGGAGTTGGTGGTGCGGCCGTCGAGCGTGACGCTCACCTGGCTGACGGGGCCGTCGTAGACCTTGTCGATGTGTTCGTTGGTCCGTACGGGCTCGTCGTCGGCGTAGAACAGCTCCTGGTGGACGCGTTCGACGGGGACGCCGAGTCCGGCGAGGACCTGCTGGGCGTCGCGGACCATGCCGTGCGGGCCGCACAACCACCAGTCGTCGGCGGTGTCCACGTCCACGAGGGCATCGACGAGGGCGCCGAGCCGGTCGGCGTCGAGACGGCCGGAGAGGATCTCCGCCTCACGCGGTTCGCGGGAGAGGATGTGCGCCAGCTGGAAACGGCCGGGGTACAGGTCCTTCAGGTCGGCCAGGTCGTCGGCGAACATCACGGTGCCGCTGCGCCGGTTGCCGTAGAAGAGTGTGACGTGGGAGCGGGTGTCGGCGGCGAGGACGGATTCCGCGATGGACAGCATCGGGGTGATGCCGGAGCCCGCGGCGATCAGGACGTGGTGGCCGGGGCTGGTCAGGTCGGGGGTGAAGGCTCCGGTGGGGGCCATCACCTCGACGGTGTCGCCGGGCCGTACGTCGTTCACCAGCCAGGAGGAGAACAGGCCGCCGGGTACGACCCGTACGCCGATCCGGGGGCGCACACCCGCCGGGGAGCAGATGGAGTACGAGCGCCGCTCGTCCCGTCCCTCGACCTCACGCCGCAGCGTGAGCGACTGACCGGGCCGGTACGCGAACTCCTCGGCGAGGTCCTCGGGGATCTCGAAGCTGATGGCGGCGGCGTCCTCGCACAGCGACTCGACGGCGGCGACCCGCAGGGCGTGAAAGGCCGGGCGCCGACGCGCCGGGCGGGCGGGGGTGGTGGGGGCCGGGGCGGTCACTGGTCCATCGTCCTTTCCGCGAGCGGGAGTTGGGGGCTCGCCATCAGATCTCCTTGACGTACTCGAACGGCTCGCGGCAGGTGCGGCATCGCCACAGGGCTTTGCAGGAGGTCGCGGCGAAGTGTGAGGTCTCCTCGGTGTCCGTCGCCCCGCAGCGGGGGCAGGGCACCGTGCGGCGGGTCGGTGACAGGGTGAGCGTGAGCGGGCCGCGGGGGGCGGCGCCCGGTGGGGCGATGCCGTGTTCGGCGAGCTTGCGGCGGCCGGCCGGGGTGATCCAGTCGGTGGTCCAGGGTGGGTTGAGGACCGTGCGGATCTCCACGCGCGCGTACCCGGCGTCCCGCAGCCGTGCGGCCACCTCGGCGCGCATCTCGGCCATCGCCGGGCAGCCGGAGTAGGTGGGTGTCAGGCTCGCGACGACCGTGCCGTCCTCGGTCAGCTCGACGTCGCGCAGGACACCGAGGTCGGCCAGCGTGAGCATGGGCATCTCGGGGTCGGTCACCTGCGCGGCGACGTTCCGGGCGCGCCGCGCGTCGAGCAGGGTGGTCACCATGTCGCCTCCGGGTGGGCGCGGGCCACGCTCTGGAGTTCGGCCAGCAGCGGGGCCAGGTGGTCGGTGTGGTCGCCGTCGCGGCCGTGGCCGGGGACCGGTGCGGCGTCGGGGAGGACCAGTCCGGCCGCTTCCGTGACCTGGCGGAGCACCGCCAGCACCTCGGTCCTCAACTCGCCGTCCCCCGCGAAGAGTTCGTCCACGTACGGGGCGATGCCGGCGAACGCGTCGCGCATCCGTCGCTGCGACTCCTCCGTGCCGTCGCCCAGCCGGACGACCCACTCGGCGGCGTACTGGCGGTGGTACGCGAGCTCCTTGACGCCCTTGGCGGCGATGGCGGCGAGCACCGGGTCCGATGTCGTGGTGGCGAGCCGCTCGAAGAGGGCGAGTCGCCAGGAGGACAGCACCAGCAGCCTGGTGATGGAGAACGCGAAGTCTCCGTTGGGGAGTTCGGCCAGCCGTACGTTGCGGAAGGCGTCGGCGTCGCGGAAGTAGGCGTACGCGTCCTCGCTGCGTCCGGAGCCGTCGACCTGACCGGCACGCGCGTAGAGCAGGCGGGTCTGGCCGAGCAGGTCGAGCCCGATGTTGGCCAGGGCCACCTCCTCCTCCAACTCGGGGGCGGCGGTGCACCATTGGGCCAGTCGCTGGGCACTCACCAGCGCGTCGTCGCCAAGTGCCAGGCAGAACGCGGCCAGTTGAGCGGAGTCCGTCCCCTCCGGCACGGTCTGGTCGACGCCGTGGAGCGGGTCCTCGAAGCCGGTGCCGAAGGCCCAGCGGGCGTCGCTGTCGTCGTGCCCCTCGGCCAGGGACAGATAGACGTGGTCGTCACTCATTCCCTGCTCCTAGATGTGGGGGACGTCTTCGGGGATGTCGTAGAACGTCGGGTGACGGTAGACCTTGTCGGCGCTCGGCGCGAAGAACGGGTCCTTCTCGTCGCGGGTCGAGGCGGCGATGTGCTCCGAGCGCACGACCCAGATCGACACGCCCTCGTTGCGCCGCGTGTAGAGGTCGCGGGCGTGGGTGAGCGCCATGGCGTCGTCGGCGGCGTGCAGCGAGCCGACGTGGACGTGGTTCAGGCCGCGCTTGCCACGGACGAACACCTCGTACAGGGGCCAGTCCTGCGTCATGCCGCCGCTCCTTCGGTCTTCTGCGTACGGGCGGTTTCCCGTGTACGGGCCGCCTGCTTGGCCGCGTGGGCGGTGGCCGCCTCGCGGACCCAGGCGCCCTCCTCGTGGGCGGCCCGGCGGCGGGAGACCCGCTCGGCGTTGCACGGTCCGTCGCCGCTGATCACGCGCTGCAACTCGGACCAGTCCGGGGTGCCGAAGTCGTGGTGACCGCGGTCCTCGTTCCAGCTCAACTCCGGGTCGGGCAGGGTGACTCCGAGCTTCTCCGCCTGCGGCACCGTCATGTCGACGAAGCGCTGACGCAGTTCGTCGTTGCTGTGCCGCTTGATCTTCCAGGCCATGGAGCGCGCCGAGTTGGGCGAGTCGTCGTCGGGCGGCCCGAACATCATCAGCGACGGCCACCACCAACGGTCCACCGCGTCCTGGACCATGGCCCGCTGGCCGTCCGTGCCGCGCATCATCGTGAGCAGCAACTCGAAGCCCTGGCGCTGGTGGAAGGACTCCTCCTTGCACACCCGCACCATGGCCCGCGCGTACGGCCCGTACGAACAGCGGCACAGCGGCACCTGGTTGCAGATCGCCGCGCCGTCCACGAACCAGCCGATCACGCCGACGTCGGCGAAGGTCGGCGTCGGGTAGTTGAAGATCGACGAGTACTTCTGCCGGCCCTCGATCAGCGCCGCGGTCAGCTCCGCGCGGTCCGCGCCCAGGGTCTCGGCGGCCGAGTAGAGATACAGTCCGTGTCCGGCCTCGTCCTGGACCTTCGCGAAGAGGATCGCCTTGCGGCGCAGGGAGGGCGCGCGGGTGATCCAGTCACCCTCCGGCTGCATCCCGATGATCTCGGAGTGCGCGTGCTGCGCGATCTGCCGGATCAGGGTCTTGCGATAGCCGTCGGGCATCCAGTCGCGGGGCTCGATCCGCTGGTCCTTCGCGATCGTGGCATCGAACTGCTCGCCGAGCCGCGCTTCGTCCCAGCCGACGGCTGACGCCTCCGTGCCTGTGCTGGTCATCGACACACCAACTTCCCTACCGACCATTCGTTCGGTACCTAGTCTGATGGGTTTCCCCCGGCGAGGCAAGACCTGCCGAGCGAATGGCTGGTCACCGGCCCTCGAACGACGGTTCAGCCCGCGCCGGAAACGCCTCTACGGCGGCCCGGTGGTCCCGCGTGGCGCCGAGCCGCTCCTGCGCCGCCGCCTCCCGCTCCAGCACACCGGCGAGGCTCGCGCCGGGCGCGTCCCGCAGCAGCGCCTTGACCTCCGCGTACGCGGCGGTGGACCCGACGGCCAGCCGCGTGGCCAGGGCCAGCCCCTCCGCCGTAGCGCCACCGTCCGGCACGACCCGGTGCACCATCCCCCACCGCAGCGCGTCCTCCGCGCCGAACCGGTCCCCGAGCAGCATCAGCGCGGCGGCCCGCGACGGACCCAGCGCCCGCGCCAGCGCACCGCTCAGCCCGCTGTCGGCGGCCAGCCCGATCCCGGTGAACGCGGTGGCGAACCGTGCCCCCTCGGCCGCGACCCGCACATCCGCGCAGAGCGCCAGCCCGAGCCCGGCCCCGACACACGCGCCCTCGACGGCCACGACGACCGGCTGGGTCAGCGCGTGCAGCGCCTCCACCAGGGGGTTGTACTCGTTCCGCACACAGGCGAAGGCGGATTCGGGCCCGTTCTCCAACGCCCGGGCGTGCTCCTTGAGGTCCTGCCCCACGCAGAAGTGCCTGCCCCACGCGGTGAGCAGTACGGAACGGACCGCGTCCCCGTCATCGCGCACCCGACGTACGGCGGCCAGCAGCTCGCCCCGGAGGGAGGCGTCGAGCGCGGGCCGGCGCAGCTCGATGGTGGCGACACCGGCGTCCAGGCGATAGCCGACGCCGTCCGGGGATTCGCTCACTTCCACTCGTAGAACCCCTGTCCCGTCTTGCGCCCCAGCTCACCGCGGGCGACCTTGTCGCGGAGCAACTGCGGCGGGGCGAAGCGCTCGCCGAGGGTGGAGTGCAGGTACTCGGCGATGGCCAGGCGCACGTCGAGGCCGACCAGGTCGGTGAGGCGCAGCGGTCCCATGGGGTGCTTGTAGCCGAGGCTCATCGCGTCGTCGATCGCCTCCGGCGCGGCGACGCCCTCCTCGACCATCCGGATCGCCTCCAGGCCCAGCGCCAGTCCGAGGCGGCTGCTGGCGAAGCCGGGCGAGTCCTTGACGGTCACGTCCTTCTTGCCGAGGGCGTGCGTCCAGTCGAGAGCGGCGCTGACGGCGGCGGGCTCGGTGTGCGGAGCGACGACGATCTCCACGAGCGCCGAGGCGGGCACCGGGTTGAAGAAGTGCATGCCCAGGAAACGGCCGGGCCGGGTGAGCACGGAGGCGAGTTCGGTGACGGACAGCGAGCTGGTGTTGGTGGCCAGCACGGTTGTCGCGCCCACCGCCTGCTCGGCCGCCGCGAGCACGCGGGCCTTGAGCCCGGCGTCCTCGGGGACGGCCTCGACGACCAGATCGGCGTCGGCGGGCAGCCCTGCCACCGATCCCGCCATGGTGACGCGGGCGAGCACCTGCTCGGCGGGCTCGCTGAGCAGGCCGCGCTCGGCAGCTCGTTTCAACCCGGTGGCGACCCGGTCCAGCGCGGCGGCCGAGGCAGCCTCGCCGCTCTCCACGACGGTCACGGACGAACCGGCGGCGGCGAAGGACTGCGCGATCCCGGCGCCCATCCGGCCACCGCCGATCACACCGACAACTGCGGGCGCTGAGTGGGGTGTTGGGCTCATGCTCGACTGCTCCTCCTCTCCAGGCCCCTTGTATTCAAGAAGCGCGTCATACGGTCCCTCTTGTCCTGCCCCTCGAAGAGCACGGCCTGCGCGAGGTCGTCGGCGACCGGGTGGGCGCCGGGCGAGTCGACCACGAGCTTGGTGAGTCTCAGGGCCGTAGCCGACGAACGGGCCATGCGGTCCAGCAGCGCGTGCGCCTCGTCCAACAGCTTCTCCGCCGGTACGACGTCGATGACCAGCCCGGCCGCCAGTGCCGCCGCCGCGTCGAGGGTGCGCCCGGCCAGCAGCACCTGCTTGGCGACGGACTCGCCGACCAGCTCGGGCAGCCGCCAGCAGGCACCGGCCGCGGCGAGGATGCCGAGTCCGGGCTCCGGGTTGCCGAAGACTGCGTCCGGTCCGGCGATACGGAGGTCGCAGGCGTACGACAGTTCCGCACCGCCGCCCAGCGCCCAGCCGTCGACCGCGGCGAGGGTCGGCATCGGCAGCCTGCGTACCCGCTCGAAGAGCCGGCTGTTGATGCCCTGGAGGGCTTCGTCCCGCCCGCGTGCGAGCAGCTCGGCGATGTCGGCGCCGCCGGCGAAGACCCCGCCGTGTCCGGTGAGCAGGAGCAGCTTGGGGTGCTGCTCCAACTGGTCGCAGACGGCGTGCAGTTCGCGGATCATCCGGCCGCTGATGGCGTTGCGGGATGCGGGGCGGTGGAGGGTGACGACGATCCGGTCCGCGCGCTCCTCGACGAGGAGGGTGTCGTAGTCACCGGCGCTCTTCTCGGTGCTGGGGTCGCTCATACCCGCTCCACGAGCATCGCGACGCCCTGCCCGACCCCGACGCACAGTGTGGCCAGGCCCCGGCTGCCGTTCTCGCGCTCCAGCCTGCCCAGCAGGGTGAGCAGGATGCGGGCGCCCGAGCAACCGAGAGGATGGCCGAGGGCGATCGCTCCACCGTCGGCGTTGACCTTCTCCTCGTCCAGCTTGAGGCGACGCGTGACCGCGAGCGCCTGAGCGGCGAAGGCCTCGTTCAGCTCTACGGCATCCAGGTCACCGGTCTGCCAACCCGCGCGGGCGAGCACCTTCTCGGTGGCGGGGACCGGGCCGAGCCCCATGATGTGGGGCTGCACCCCGGCCGAGGCCGAGGTGACGATCCGCGCCCGGGGAGTGAGCCCATGGCGTCGGACCGCAGCCCCGCTCGCGACCACCAGGGCGGCGGCGCCGTCGGACAGCGGTGAGGAGGAACCGGCGGTGACGATGCCACCCTCGCGGAAGATGGTGCGCAGGGAGCCGAGTCTCTCCAGCGTGGTGCCGGGGCGCGGGCCCTCGTCCCGCGTCACTTCTCCGTCCTTGACCGCGACCGGCACGATCTCCCGGTCGAAACGGCCCGACTCCTGGGCGGCGACGGCCCGTTGATGGCTGCGCAGCGCGAACGCGTCGGACTCGGCGCGGGTGATGCCGTCGAGCGCGGCGACCTCCTCGGCCGTCTCCCCCATCGTCAGGGTCTGCTGGGCGGCGAAGCGCGGATTGGTGAAGCGCCAGCCGAGCGAGGTGTCGTGCACCTCTCCCGGCTTGGCCCACGGGGTACCGGGCTTGGCCATCACCCAGGGGGCGCGGGTCATGGACTCCACGCCGCCCGCGACGACCAGGTCGGCCTCTCCGGCGCGGATCGCCTGGGCGGCGGAGGCCACGGCGGTCAGGCCGGAGGCGCAGAGCCGGTTGACGGTGTAGCCGGGCACGGTGTGCGGCAGCCCGGCCAGCAGGACGGCCATGCGGGCCACGTCGCGGTTGTCCTCGCCGGCCTGGTTGGCGGCGCCGAGGATCACCTCGTCGACCTCGTGCGCGGGTATTCCGGCGCGCCGGACCGCCTCGCCGACGACCAGTGCGGCGAGGTCGTCGGGTCGTACGGAGGCGAGGGCGCCGCCGTAGCGGCCCTGCGGGGTGCGGGCCCCGTCGATCAGATAGACCTCGTCGGAGGACAGCTCAGGCATCGGGGGTCTCCTCGGCGGGGGCGGGCCGGCGTGACCGCAGGGTCGCGAAGCGGCCGGTGACGAACGCGGGGTCGGACAGGGTGGCGTGCGGGCCGCCCGCCTGGAACGCCATGACGAAGGCCTGCCCGGTGGTGTGCCGCACGGCGTGCGCGATCTCGAAGCTCGCCGCGTTCAGCCGGGCCAGGATCTCGGCGGCGACACCGGCGCGGGTGTCGGGGCCCGCGTCGCGCCAGGGCCCGGTCGCCGCCAGCGCGGCGGCCACCGCCTCGTCCGGCGCGACGCGGGGGTAGGAGATGCCCAGCTCGAAACGGCCGCCGAGCCGCTCCTCGAAGGCGGCTTCGCCGATCTTGGCCGCGTCCTCGCCGTAGACCGACTTGCTGGGCGACTCCGGGTACGGCGTCCAGTGGTCGCGGGTGGCGGTCGCGGTGACCGCCTGTTCCAGCAGGGCGCGATGGCGGGCGAAGAAGTCGGGCAGCTCGGAGCTGGTCTGGGGCATGCGTTCCACCTCTTGACAGGCAGTGGTGTTGCTGGATTACTTGGCCGTGACGCACGCTAACCGAATGTTCGGTCGGTCCACAAGGTGGTGGAAAATGACGCAGGCCGCTGACACGGCCCCCGGTCCGACGGCGAGGATGTTCGCCGCGGACGAGGCGTCCCGGGCTCTCGGGATAGAGCTCGTCGAGCACGGCGACGGGACCGCCGTGCTCCGCATGACCGTGACCCCGGCCATGGTCAACGGACACAAGATCGCCCACGGCGGTTATCTGTTCCTGTTCGCGGACTCCGCCTTCGCCTGTGCCTGCAACAGCCACGGCCCGGTGACCGTGGCCGCCGCGGCCGACATCGACTTCGTCGCCCCGGCGTACGAGGGCGACGTCCTGGTGGCGACGGCGGTGGAGCGCACCCGGTTCGGCCGCAGTGGCATCTACGACGTGAGCGTGCTGCGCGGCGACCAGGTGATCGCGGAGTTCCGCGGCCGTAGCCGCACGATCAACAGCGCGAAGACGAAGGAGTCTCCATGAGCAGCGACCTGACAGCCCCGGCGGCCCCACCGGCTTCGCCGCCCGTGGGTCCGCGCCTCGGGGAACCGCTCCCCGACGGGTTGCTGGACGCCGCCGAACGGCTGAGCCGCGAGGAGCTGCGCGAGCACCAACTCGGCCTGCTCCAGGCCACGTTGAGGCACGCCTACGACAACGTGGAGCTGTACCGCCGCAAGTTCGACGCGGCCGGCGTCAAACCCGACGACTGCCGCACCCTCGACGACCTGGCCCGGTTCCCCTTCACCACCAAGGCCGACCTGCGGGACACGTACCCCTTCGGCATGTTCGCCGTCCCCATGGACCAGGTCCGCCGCGTCCACGCCTCCAGCGGCACCACCGGCCGCCCCACGGTCGTCGGCTACACGGAGAACGACCTCTCCATGTGGGCCGACGTCGTCGCCCGCTCGATCCGCGCGGCCGGCGGCCGTCCCGGCCACAAGATCCATGTGTCGTACGGCTACGGGTTGTTCACCGGCGGTCTGGGCGCGCACTACGGCGCCGAGCGCGCGGGCTGCACCGTGATCCCCGCCTCCGGCGGCATGACCGCCCGCCAGGTGCAGATCATCCAGGACTTCAAGCCCGAGATCATCATGGTCACCCCGTCCTACATGCTCACCCTCCTCGACGAGTTCGAGCGCCAGGGCGTCGACCCGCGCGGCAGCTCCCTCAAGGTGGGCATCTTCGGCGCCGAGCCGTGGACGGAGGAGATGCGCCGCGAGATCGAGGAGCGCATGGACATCCACGCGGTCGACATCTACGGCCTGTCGGAGGTGATCGGCCCCGGGGTCGCGCAGGAGTGCGTGGAGACCAAGGACGGCCTGCACGTGTGGGAGGACCACTTCTACCCGGAGATCGTCGACCCGATCTCCGACGAGGTGCTGCCCGACGGCGACAGCGGCGAGCTGGTCTTCACCTCCCTCACCAAGGAGGCGCTGCCGATCATCCGCTACCGCACCCGCGACCTGACCCGGCTCCTCCCCGGCACGGCCCGCCCGGCCTTCCGGCGCATCGAGAAGATCACCGGTCGCTGCGACGACATGATCATCCTGCGCGGGGTGAACGTCTTCCCCAGCCAGATCGAGGAGATCCTGCTCCGCACCCCGGCCGTCGCCCCGCACTTCACGATCCAGCTCAGCCGGCGCGGTCGCATGGACCACATGACGGTCCGCGCCGAGGCCCGCCCCGGTGCCACTCCCGAGCAGCGGGAGGCCGCGGCGGCGGCGATCGGCAAGGGCGTCAAGGACGGCGTGGGCGTGAGCGTGGCGGTGGAGATCGTCGATCCGGAGACCCTGGAGCGCTCGGTGGGCAAGATCCGCCGGGTCAAGGACCTGCGGGACCAGTGACCTCCGGGGCCGTTCCGCCCGGCGCGGTCGCCGACCTTGTCACAATGGGCCGGTGACCAGGACACCTGTGCAGAACCCGGCCGGCCGCCACGGCCGTCCCGCCTACGACCGCGACTCCCTGCTGGAGGTCGCCGTCGTGGTCTTCAACGAACGCGGCTACGACGGCACCGGCATGGAGGAACTGGCCAGACGCCTGGGCCTCAGCAAGTCGAGCATCTACCACCACGTGTCCGGCAAGGAGGAGCTCCTCGAACTCGCGGTCAACCGCGCGCTGGACGCGCTGTTCGCCGTGCTGGACGAGGAGGCCGGGGACCGGGACGGAGACGGCGGAGCCCCGGGCACGGCCGCGACCGCCACGGCTCGGACGAAGCGCATCATCCACCGCAGCGTCGAGGTGCTGGCCGCCGAACTGCCGTACGTCACCTTGCTGTTGAGGCTGCACGGCAACAGTGAGGTGGAGCAGCGGGCGCTGGCCCGGCGGCGTGAATTCGACCACCGGGTGGCCGAGTTGATGACCCGGGCGGCGGCCGAGGGCGGCATACGGGCGGACATCGACCCGCACCTCGCCGGCCGGCTGCTGTTCGGCACCGTCAACTCCCTCGTGGAGTGGTACCGCCCCGACCGCGACCTGACCGTGGAGACGCTGGCCGACGCCCTGACGACCATCCTCTTCGACGGCCTGCACGGACGCGCGGCGGGCTGACAGGAACGGCAAGCCCCAACTCCCCTCCCCCACAAGCCACATGAAGCACTCCGAGTACGATGATCGAAAGCTCGCCCCGCCCCTCTCGTCCACCCTTCTCACCTGCCGCGATGGAGTTGCCATGACGACCGACCCCAAGCCGTCACCGCAGATCGACACCGGCAAGGCACATCCCGCGCGGGTCTACGACTGGCTGCTGGGCGGCAAGGACAACTACCCGGTCGACGAGGCCGTAGGAGAGAAGCTGCCGCCGGAGGCGAAGGACGCGGCGCGGCAGAACCGTGAGTTCATGCACCGCGCGGCGACCTGGCTCGCCGGGCAGGGCATCGACCAGTTCCTGGACATCGGCACGGGCATCCCCACCGCGCCCAACCTGCACCAGATCGTCCAGCGGACCGTGCCGACGGCGAAGGTCGTCTACACCGACTACGACCCGATCGTCCTGCGGCACGCCGAGGCGCTGCTGATCAGCCACGCCGACGGGGTCACGGACTACATCCAGGCCGACGTGCGCGAACCCGAGCTCATCGTCGAACACGCCCGCCACGTCCTGGACTTCACCCGCCCGATCGCCCTCTCGCTGATCGCGCTGATGCACTTCATCCCGGACGAGCAGGACGCCCACGGCATCGTCCGCAACCTCGTCGCGACCCTGCCGTCCGGCAGCTACCTGGTCCTGTCCCACGCGGCGTCCGACCTGTACCCCGAACTCTCCGCCCAGGTCACCGCCGAGTACGCCAAGGGCGGCATCAAGCTCGGCTTCCGCACCCGCCCGGAGGTCGCCCGCTTCTTCGACGACCTCGAACTGGTGCCGCCCGGCCTGGTGACGGCGACGGAGTGGAACCCGCCGGCGTCGGAGGAGGCACCGGAAGGCAGCGGGATCTACGCGGCGGTGGCACGGATCCGCTAGCGGCGGCTCGCGTCCCGGGCGTGCGCCGGGGGCTGGTCCGGCCACGCGAACGCGTAGCGCGGATCGCCGCCTCGGCCGAGCCGCACGAAGCGCAGGAGTTCGCGGACGATGCCCGCGTTGCCCATCCCCCAGCCCGTGAAGGGTTCGAGGTCGCTCGGGGTGTCCCGGTGTTCGACGTTCGACCAGCGGGCGCCGTCACCGTCCCGGATCGCGCGGGCGGCCAGATCCGCGACGAGCACGTGGGCGAAGTCGTACGGCTCCTGCGGTCGCCCCTGTGCCCGCTGCTCGGCGATCCGGTCGCAGGCCAGGGCGAGGACGCCCGCGGTGCCGCAGCAGCGGCCGTTGTTGTCCCAGAAACGGGGGCGCAGCCGCTGGGGCAGGCCGGAGTGGGTGACCGTGTGCCAGCAGCGGTCGGCGAGGGCGGACCAGGCGGGGTCGGCCGTGATGTCCCGCAGGAGCCGGAAGGCGTGGGCGTCACCGGCCGGGCCGTGGCACCAGCCGTAGCTGATGGGCTCGATCACGTCGGGGCGGAACCGCGGGGTGGAGTGCCGGACCAGGAAGCCTTCCGGGCCCGCCTCGTCGCGCGACACGACGTCCGCGGCACCGGCCAGCGCGAGTTCGACCAGGTCCGGGCGGCCGGTGGCCTCGCCGACCCGGGCGAGTCCGACGACGATGCCGAGTGTGCCGTGCGAGATGTGGTGCAGACGCGCCTCGATGCCCGGGCGGTGGGGCCAGTGGACGCCCGCCGGAGTCTGCTCCGCCGTCCGCAGGTACGGCTCCACGGCGAGGACGGCCAGTTCGGGGTCGCCGGCCAGGAGTGCGCCGAGGCCGATCCCCGCGTTGCCGCCCATCAGCTCGAACAGCTCGCCCCAGCGGGTCCCGTCGAAGCGTGACCGCACGAGGTGCAGCGCGCGGTCGGCGGCGGCACCGGCGCCCGCGTCCCCGAGTTCCTCGTGCAGGGTCCGCAGGACGAGGGCCACTCCGGTGCGGCCGAAGTAGAGGGAGTCGTCTTCGAAGCCGTCGACGGAGTCCGCGAGGCTGAGGCCCGCCCGGAGAGCCGCGTCGGCGTAGGAGTCGTCGCCGAAGTGCCGCCACGCCTCCAGGAGTACGGGGACGATCCCGGCGGTACCGCTGTAGAGGGACGGGTTCGGCTCGTCGTCCGAGGGCTTCCTCGACCAGGCGAGGCCTCCCCCGGCGGTCTCTCGCGCCGCTTCGATCAGCCAGCGCAGCCCGTCCACCGCGAGTTCCTCGACCTCGTCGACCGCCACGACCGTGGCTTCTGGTGCCGTCATGCGCCCACTCTCGCATGATCTTCCGGACCCGCCCAAAGGGCTCCGACTCGGCTGATCCGTCTGCCGAGTTCGCTCTGTCGGCCACGCGCCCCCGTCCTCAACTCGCGGTATTGGTCTGCCAGACGACCGCGCTGTCCGTCGCGATGACCATGTTGCCGTCCTCCAGCACCTTGAGCACGGCCCCGGTGGCACCTTGCGTTTTGCTGCTCCACAGCGCCTGGTGCTGAGCGTCGTAGACCACGAGGTTGCCGTCCGCCTGGAACGCGGCCGTGTTCCCCGCGCCCTGGGTCTGGCTCGCCCAATGCGCCGTTCCGGACGCGTCGTAGAGCACGAGGTTGCCGTCCGCCTGCATGATCAGTTTCGAGCGCACGGTCTGGATGAACTTTCCGACCTCGAACGTGAAGGGGGACTGCACCACCACGGCGTCGGGCACCTTGGTCTCACCTGTGCCAGAGGCGGACGGAGACGCCGTCGCTCCGCTGTCCGACGGGGAGGCCGACACGTGGGCGGCGCGGTCGGCGCCGGCGGACGGTGTGCCATGGGCTGACGACGAGTCCTTGCTCTTGCTGTCGCCCTTGTCGTCAAGCGTGTTGAACAGGAGCAGTCCGGAACCGGCGACGACGACCAGCGCGCCCGCGCCGATGGCGGTCCAGAGCGTGCGACGCCCGGGTTCACCTCGGGTGCCCGCGCCGTCCGGGGGCGGAGTCGGGCCGGTTCCCACCGGATAGGGGCCGTAGATGTCCGCCGCGTGCGGCTGCGTGGGGGTGTCCAGGCCCGGGTTCGGCGCGAGGAGCGTGGCCGCGTGGGCTTCCCGCGCGCCGCCGTCCATGGCGGCCGCCGTCTGCGGGGCTACGGCCGTCATCGCGTCCGAGGCGATGGGCGACCCACCGCTCCCGTTGGCGGCGACGGTCGCGGCACGTTCCCGATCCGTCAACGAGCCCACGGCGAGCGCCCGTTGGTAGGCGGGGTGGTGGACCAGGTCGGCCTCGGCCCGGCAGAGTTCGACGATCTGATGCGGGGTGGGGCGCAGGGCGGGATCACTCTGCGCGCAGGCGGCGATCAGCTCGGCGACGCCCGCGTCCACACCCCGCAGGTCGATCTCGCCGTGCACCGAACGGTACGACACGGCCGCGAACGGCCCGTCCCCGTAAGGCGGTCGGCCCGTGACGGCGAACGCCAGCGTGGCCCCGAGGGCGAACACGTCCGCGCCCGGACCGGTCTCGCCGCCCGTGATCGTCTCCGGCGCGATGAACCCGGGACTGCCCATCGCTCCGCCGACCTGGGTGAGGTTGGACGTGCCGGTGGTCCTGGCGATGCCGAAGTCGATCAGCTGAGGGCCGGTGGCGGAGAGGATGACGTTGTGCGGCTTGAGGTCCCGATGCCAGACACCGCGGACGTGGATGGCGTCCAGCCCCTCGGCGAGGGCGGCCAGCATGACCCGGGCCAGGTCGGCGGGGAGCGGTCCGTTGGCCGCGACAGCGGCGTGCAGCGTGGGCCCCGGCACGTACTCGGTGGCCAGCCAGTACGGCGGCGTGTCCAGCTCCGCGTCGATGAGCGACGCCGTGTACGCGCTGCGGACCGTGCCCAGGGTCTCCACCTCGCGGCGGAACCGGCTGAGGGCGTGTTCGTCATGGCGCAGGTGGTCGTTGATCACCTTGACGGCGGTGGGACGGCCACCCGGCGAACGCGCGAGATACACCCTCCCCATCCCGCCCTCGCCGAGTCTGCCGACCAGACGGTAACGACCTATGTGCGACGGGTCGGAGCCATCGAGCGAAAGCACGGGACATGTCCTCCTTGGGTGGAACCGACAGTCACCAGATCCACCGTGAGGTCAACTCGGCTGGGCTCCAACCCCGTTGCCCAGCCGGGGTGCGTGGGTGCGGGGGGCGACACCAGTCCTCGGACGACACGCCCGGACCGGACCCCGACATAGTAGAGGGAACAGACCCCTGTGCCTCACCCGTCCCACCATTCCCAACCCGACGTCAGTGACCCAGAGTTGCCGTGGTCGCACCGTCGGGATCCGCCCCCTGCCCCGGAACGCTCTGGATGTCCTCGTGCAGATGCACGACGAGCCAGTGACCGTCGGGCTGCGCGCGTCGCAGGACCGCGGTGTTGCGGGCCAACTCCGCCGGGGCCGCACGGAAGTCGACCCGCAGCCAGTAGCGGGCCACGGCCAAGTCCCCGAAGACGTCGACGACTTGGTCGTACGCAGTGAGGCCGGTTTCAGCAGGACCGTCGTCCGGTACGGGACGGGCGTCCCGGACGCGGTTCAACTCCGTTCTGCCGCTGATGAGTCCGGGAGTCGCCGAGTCCCAGATGGTGGCATTCGGATCGAGGAACGCGTCGATACGGTCGCGGTCGCCGGCGGTGTAGCCCGCGTACATGCCCGTGATCACCGTCCACACGTCGGCCAGGTCGGCGGGCGCGCCACCCGGGCGGGCACCGCGGTCGGCGGCGGGACGGGTGGAAGGGGGAGGCGGAGCGGGCATGGCGGATCCTTGGGTGAGTGACTGGCGGGAAGGGGTGCGGTCCGGGTCAGGGACGGTCGTGGGCCCACGTCCGCAGGGTGGGCGACCGACCCTTGCCGATAGCGGCGATCGGCGGTTCGTCGGTGGGGTGGGAGCCGGCGACTCGGGCCACCGAGGCGCGGGCGGCGGTCTCGTCGAACGGGGAGGCCAGCGGGGTCCAGTGCGCGATCTCGGGGTCGTCGAACAGTTCCGTCATGGCGGGGAGGCCGTTCGCGGTCCACTCACGGAGGACCAAGTCCTCGCCGGTCAGGCGAAGTTGCGCGGGGGCAGGGGCGAGTGCGGAGGCGGTGACGGGGGCGGGGTTCTCGCCGTGGATCGTCGCGTCGCTTCCTGTCTCCCCTGCCTGCCTGACGCTCCCGCTCCTCCTGTTCGTTCCGGTTCACGGGAGGACGACCAGGTCCCTGGGGGTGCGGTTGAGGCGCTCACCGCCCTCCTCCGTGCAGATCACGATGTCCTCGATCCGGGCTCCGTACCGGCCGGGCAGGTAGATGCCGGGTTCGACGGAGAAGGCCATGCCCGGGGCGAGCGGGAGCGGGTTGCCGGTCACGATGTAGGGCTCCTCGTGGCTCTCCAGGCCGATGCCGTGTCCGGTGCGGTGGATGAAGTGCGGGCCGTATCCGGCGTCGGTGATGATGTCCCGTCCTACGGCGTCGAGTTGACCGGCCGTGATGCCCGGCCGCACGGCGTCGGTCTGGGCGCGCTGGGCGCCGAGCAGTACGTCGTGGAGCCGGCGGAACTCGGCGGGCGGCTCGCCCACCGCGTACACCCGGGTGGAGTCCGAGCAGTAGCCGTCCAGGGTCGTACCGCCGATGTCGACCACCACCGGGTCGCCGGGGCGGATCGTCCGGTCGGAGAGTTCGTGGTGCGGGCTCGCGCTGTTCGGGCCGGAGCCGACGATGACGAAGTCGACCCGGATGTGCCCCTCGGCGATGATCGCGTCCGCGACGTCCCGGCCGACCTCGCGTTCCGTACGACCCGCTCGCAGCCACTCCCCCATGCGGGCGTGCACCCGGTCGATGGCCGCACCGGCCCGGCTCAACGCGTCCGCCTCCTGCGGGGTCTTGCGCATCCGCAGCCCGTTCAGCACGCCCCCGGCCAACTCCTGGCTCGCGCCCGGCAGTTGGTTGCGGAAGGCGATGGTCTTCTCCGCCCACATCCGGTTGTCGACGCCGACACGGGCGGTACGGGCAGGCAGCCGGGCCGCGACGAGGGCGTAGGGGTCGTCGGTCTCACCCCAGCCGGTGATCTCGATGCCCAGGTCACCGGCCGGGGATGCCTTGGCGGCGAGTTCCTCCAGGGCCGGCACGAGGAGGAAGGGATCACCGTCGGCGGGCAGCACCAGACAGGTCAGCCGCTCCAAGGGCTTGGCGTCGTAACCGGTCAGGTAACGCAGGTCCGCGCCGGGCGAGATCAGCAGGGCGTCGAGACCTGCCCGGGCCGTGGCTTGCCGGGCGCGGTGGAGGCGGTCGGCCGGGTACAGGTTCGCGGGCGGTTCGGTGGGGTGGGGGTGGTCGTCGTTGGGCGGTGGGGTGGCGGGCATGGGTTCTCCGTGGGGTTCGGTACGGGGTTCTGTTTGACGTTCTGTGGGTGAGGTTCCGTGGGTGCGGGGCGCCGGTGGCACGGGGGCTCCGCCGTGGGCGATCGTCAGCGGGTGGCGCTGTGATCAAACGCTGCCGGCGTTGCCGGGGTGGATCGGTGCCGAGTACGGGTCGTCGCCACCGGCGCGACCCGGTACCACGCGTGAGCCCGCACCGGCCCGGATCGACATCGCCCGCCGACCAGGCACCAGCACCAGCCCGGATCATCGCCGTATCCGGATCAGGATCAGCCCCGCCCGCGACCCGCCACCGCCCGCGCAGCCACCCCACTCCCGTTCACGCCGCGTACAACCGACACGCGACACCCCCCGCGATCAACTCCGGCTCCTCCCGGTCGCAACCGTCGAAGGCCAGCGGGCAGCGCGGATGGAAGCGGCAGCCGCTCGGCGGGTCGGCGGGGTCGGGGACATCGCCGGGGAGTTCGGCCGGCAGGACTCCCGCCCCGTCCGGCTTCGGTACGGCGGCCAACAGCGCCTGGGTATAAGGGTGGCGCGGGTCCGCCCAGACCTCGGCCGTGGGGCCGGTCTCCACGATCCGGCCGAGGTACATCACGGCGATCCGGTCCGCGATCAGCCGTACGACGGACAGGTCGTGGCTGATGAACAGCAGCCCGGCACCCGACTCGACGGCCAACGACCGCATCAGCGTGGCCACTTGGAGCTGAGCGGAAGCGTCCAGCGCGGAGATCGGCTCGTCGCCGACGAGCAGGCGGGGTCGGGCGGCGAGGGCGCGGGCGATGGCGATGCGCTGGCGTTGGCCGCCGGAGAACTCCTGGGGGTAGCGATCGGCGGCGCTCGTCGGCAGGCCGACCCGGGTCAACAGGTCCTCCGGGGTGGTGAGTTCGGCCGCCGACTCACCCCGCCCGGCCGCCGTGCGGATGCCGTCGGCGATCTGCGAACCCACCCGGCGCCGGGGGTTGAGGGAGCCGTACGGGTCCTGGAAGACCATCTGGATGCCGGTCAGGGCCTGTTCGCGGCGGCGTACCCGCAACGGGCGTACCGGGGTGCCGTCGTAGGTGATCCGGCCTTCCGCGGGTGCGGTGAGGCCGCAGACCGCGCGGGCCAGCGTCGACTTGCCGCAGCCCGACTCCCCTACCAGGCCGACGACTTCACCGGCCCGCACCTGGAGGCTGACCCCGGCGACGGCCCGGGTAGGGGGTGCGCCCGGCCGGTTGTACTGGACCACGAGGTCGTCGACCGAGAGGAGAGGGGCCGTCGATCGGGGGGTCGTGAGGGGCGGCGGGCTGGTCGTCATACGGTGCTCCTTCCGGGGAGCGCGTCCAAGAGCGTGCGGGTGTAGTCGTGTTGCGGGTCGGTGAGGACCCGGCCGCGTGGACCCGTCTCGACGACCAGGCCGTGGCGCATCACGCTCACCTCGTCGGCGATCGCGGACATCACGCCCAGGTCGTGGGTGACCAGCAGGACGGCGAGTCCGAGGTCGTCGCAGAGACCGCGCAGCAGCCGCAACACCCCTGCCTGCACGGTGACATCGAGGGCGGTGGTCGGCTCGTCGGCGATCAGGACCCTCGGTTCGCAGGCCAGCGCGATGGCGATCGCGATGCGCTGACGCATGCCGCCGGAGAACTGGTGCGGGTAACGACCCAGCGCCTCACGGGGGTTGGGGATACGGACCTGTGTCAGCAGTTCGGCGGCCCGTTCCTTCGCCGCCTTGCGGCTGAGCCTCAGGTGATGGCGCAGGTGGTCGGTGAGCTGGTGGCCGATGCTGAGCATCGGGTGCAGGCTGGTGGACGGGTCCTGGAACACCATGCTCACCGACTGCCCGCGCAGCGCGGTTAGTTGGCGGGCCGGCAGGGTCAGCAGGTCGGTTCCCTCGAACTCGATCCGCCCGCCGGTGCGCGCGCCGGGCGGCAGCAGGCCGAGCACAGCCAGCCCGGTCATGGTCTTGCCCGAACCGCTCTCCCCCGCGAGCCCGTGGATACGGCCGGGTTGGAGCGCGAGGTCGACACCGCCGAGGATGCGGGCACCGCCCAGGTCGAGGGTGAGGCCACTGATCTTCAGTACGTCGACCGTGTCGCCGTCGGTCATGCCACACGCTCCTTCTCCGCGCCGATCGTGCGGGCGGTGCCCGGGTCGAGGGCGTCCCGCAGGGTGTCGCCGAGGAAGTTGAAGGCGAGGACGACCGTGAGGATCGCCAGGCCGGGGAAGACCCCGATCCACCACTTGTCGAACTGCTGCGTTCCGTCCGCCACCATCGCGCCCCACTCGGCGGTCGGCGGTTTCGCGCCGAGCCCGAGGAAGGACAGCCCGGACAGCAGCAGCGTCGCGGTGCCGATGTCGAGGGTGGCCAGGACGAGGAGTGGGCCGAGCACATTGGGCAGGACGTCGACGCGCAGCGAGCGCCAGGCCGAGAAGCCCAACAGCCGTCCGCTGAGCACGAATTCACGGTTCCGCAGCCCCATGACCAGGCCCCGGGTGACGCGTGCGTACGACGGCCAGGAGACGACCAGGACGGCCAGTACCGCGTTCTGCAGGCTGGCGCCGAGCGCGGCGGCGACCACCATCGCCAGGATGACGGTGGGGAAGGCGAACACCAGGTCCGCGATCCGCATCACTGTCTCGTCCACCCAGCGTCCGAAGAACCCGGCGCAGGCCCCGAGCACTCCGCCGACCAGCAGCGACATGGCCACCAGCAGGAGGGCGAGCGGGATGGAGACCCGGGCGCCGTACAGCACCCGGCTCAGCACGTCCCGGCCCAGCTCGTCCGTGCCGAACCAGTGGCCGGCGCCGGGGGCGGCCAGCCGGGGCAGGTTCTGCGCGAGCGGGTCGTGCGGGGCGAGCAGCGGGGCGGCGAGGACGATGACCAGCCAGAACAGCGCGACCAGACCGCCCGTCACCGCGAGCGGCCTGCGCCAGGCGGGCGGCAGCCGTCGTAGCGGACTGCGTTTCACCGCACCCTCATGACTGCGTTTCACTGGACCCTCACCCTCGGGTCGATCACGCCGTAGAGGACGTCCACGGCGAGGTTGACGGTCAGGTAGACCAGGCCGACGACCAGGCCGACGCCCATCACGGCGGGGAGGTCGAGGGTGGTCGCGCTGCGGTAGGCGTAGGCGCCGAGGCCCGGCCAGGCGAAGATCGACTCGACCAGGACGGTGCCGGAGAGGAGGGCGCCGAAGGCCAGTCCGGCGACCGTGATGACGGGGACGAGGGCCGCGCGGAGGATGTACTGGAAGAGGACCGTGCGGGCGGGGAGGCCCTTGGCGCGGGCCGCACGGACGTAGTCCTGGTTCAGTACTTCGAGGACGGCCGAGCGGGTGAAGCGGGTGAGGAGGCCGACCGTGTAGGCCGTCAACACCAGTGCGGGGAGGGTGAGATGGCCCACCGCACTCCAGAACACCGGCCATTGTCCTGCCAGTGCCGCGTCGACCGTGTACAAGCCGGTGACGTGCGGCGGGGCTGCCATGCCGGGGTCGAGGCGACCGCTGCCCGGGGCCCAGCCGAGGCGGTAGAAGAAGACGTAGAAGGCGAGCAGGGCCAGCCAGAAGGTCGGCACCGAGACTCCCAACAGGCTTACCACGCGCAGGAGTTGGTCGGTGAGGCGGTCCCGGCGCAGTGCGGCGATGACGCCGAAGGCCACGCCCACGATCAGGGAGACCACGATCGCGGCGCCGGCGAGTTCGAGGGTGGCGGGAACGGCCGTCGACAGGTCGGTGAGGACGGACTGGTGGCTCTGCTGGGACTCGCCGAGGTCGCCGTGGAGGAGGTTGCCGAGGTAGGTGACGTACTGGACCGGCAGTGGCTTGTCGAGGCCGTAGTGGTGGCGGAACTGGGCGACGATCGCCGGGTCGCCGATCGCCCGCTGGCCGAGGTTCGCCGCCGCCGGGTCGCCCGGGACCAGGTTGGTGAGGATGAACGTCACCAGGGTCACGCCGAGGGCGAGCAGGGCTGCGGTGGCGGTACGGCGAAGGAGGAAACGGGCGAGGGGGTGGCGGGCGAGGAGACGACGGGGGCGGCGGGCCGTCGGGCGGCCCGTGCGAAGACGGTCACCGCCGCCCGAGCCGCCGCCGGTGTGGAGGCGGTCGCCCGCGCCCACGCCGTCGGCGTCCTCGGCACCCACCCCTTCGTCCCCCGTCCCCTTACTTCGCGCCCAGCGCGGCGACATCGATCGTCCACACGGGGTTGTAGGCGACGCCGGTCACGGACGCGGCGGAGACGGTGTTCCGGCTGGGCTGCATCAGCGGGATGAAGGGGCCGGAGGCGTTCATGCGGGTCTGGATCTGCTCGTACAGGGTCTTGCGGGTGTCGTCGCCGATCGTCGTCGCCGCCTTGTCGCCGAGCGCGGTGAGGGCGGGGTCGGCGCCGGCCTTCCAGCCCGCGCGGAGGCCGACCAGGTCGCCGGGGAGGAAGGTCAGGTAGTCGCTGGGGTCCGGGTAGTCCGGGCCCCAGTACCAGAGGCCCAACTGCTCTTTTCCGTTGCGGTAGTTGTCGAGTTCGGTGGTGGTCGGCGCGGGGGCGAGCGTGACGGTGATGCCGACCTCCTTCAGCTGGGCCTGGACCCGTTCGGCGAGGGTCTGCAGGGACAGGCCGTCGACGGTCAGGTCACTGGCGTAGCCGAGGGTCACGGACGGCTTGGCGATACCGCTCGCCTTGAGCGCCGCCTTCGCCCCGGCCAGGTCACGGCCCACGGCCTCGGAGGCGGGGAGCGCGCCGAGGAAGGTCGACGGGATGATCCCGGCGGGCTGGACGGAACCGGTGCCCGCGAGCGACAGCAGGCTCTTGTAGTCGATGCCCTTGCGCACCGCCTCCGCGAACTTCGCGTTGGCCGTCGTACTGCTGACCTTGGTGTTCCGGTTGAGCAGCAGGAAGATCACGTCCGAGGACGCGCCGCTGTCCACCTTGAGCCCGCCGCCGAGCCCGCTGACCTGGTCGGAGGTGAGGTCCAGGGCGATCTGGCTGTCGCCGCGCTGGACGTTCAGCTTCTGGGTGGGGGCCTGGACGTTGCGGATGACGATCTTGTCGTAGGTCGGCTTGTCGGAGCCGGTGTACTGGGGGTTCTTGGTCAGGACGACCTGGGTGTTCGTGTTGAACGAGGTGAGGGTGTACGGCCCGGAGCCCGCCGACGTCGTGTTGAGGTACTTCTCCGCCGCGTCCGTCGCGGTCGCCGAGCCGCCGTGGGCCTGGACCGTCTTCGCGCTGAGGATGCCGAGCGCGGGGTTGGGGAGGATGAAGGGCAGCGCCGGGTTCGCCTTCTTCGACACCAGGGTGACGGTGGACGCGTCGGTCTTGGTGACCGTGACGCCGTCGAGCAGGAACGACGGGTTGCCCTTGAGCGCGATCACCCGGTTCAGCGAGAAGACGACGTCGTCGGCGGTGACCGCGCTCCCGTCCGCGAACTTCGCGCCCGTCCGCAGGTGCAGGGTGAGCGTCTTGCCGTCCTTGGACTGCTCGTACGAGGAGGCGAGGCCCGGCACCGGCTTGGTGACGTCGGAGCCCTTGAAGGACAGCAGCGTCTCGTACAGCGCCTTGTCCACGATCTGCCCGGTCGGCTCGAACTCGCGGCCCGGGTCGGCGGTCTTCAGGTTGAACGACGTGTCGACGACCAGGGTCTTGCCGGCCGAGGAACCGGAGGCGCTCGTACCGCCGGAGCAGGCGCTCAGGGCGAGCGCCGCGACCGCGACGAGAGGAAGTGCCACCGGGTAGGACCCGGCGCTGAATCTGGGCATGCGTGCCTCCGTGGGCAAGACAGAGCAGGGCGGAGCGGAAGAAGGCCGTGCGGGTGCGGGCGGATGCCGGGAGGGGACCTGGACGATTCGCCGTTAGGGTTGGCTGAAACTAACCAGGACTCTCGGCGGACGGGACCAGCGCGAGACGTAATGCAACGGAGAGGCGCGAACATGGAAGATCTGTCGACCCCGGAGACCCCGGGCGAGCGCCGCTCTGGACGGATCGGCATCGGTCTTGCCCTGGATTCGGTGCATTTCAAGATCCTCGACGTGCTGCGCACCCAGGGCCGTATTTCCGTCGCGGCCCTCGCGGAGCGTGTCGGCGTCTCCCGCGCGAACGCCTACACCCGCCTCGAAGCCCTCCGCGCCGACGGCGTGATCAGCGGCTTCAGCGCGCGCGTCGACCACAACCGGGTCGGTCTTGAGATCTGCGCCCTGATCTTCGTCACGGTCCGCCAGGAGCTGTGGAAGCAGTTCCGTACCGCGCTCGCCCAGATGCCGGAGGTGGAGTACTGCGCCGTCACGACCGGCGAGCACGACGCCATGATCCAGATCCGGGTGGCCGACGTCACCGCCGTCCACCGCCTGGTCACCGACCGTCTCTCCACCATCCCCGCGGTCCGCGCGACCGAGACCGTGATCATCCTCGACGAGGTGCTCCGCCGCCCGTACGTCCTGCCGGCCACGCCCCGCTCCACCGAATCGGCTCCCGGCAGCCTCCAAGATGCCGCCGGAACAAGCCAGTTCGGGATGACCCGCTTCATCCGGACGGCGGAGGGACGGGCCGATCTGCAACGCACGTCCGAGCCGGAGGACTGACGGGGGCGCGCGCTGTTTGCCGCCGGGGATGCGTGGGGGGCGCGGCGCCTTCCGTGAGGGATGCCGACGGCGTGGCGCTTGCCATGAGGGACAGGTGCCCCGCGGCGCGGTGTGGTCATCGACGCCGTCGTGGCCTCCGTGAAGGTGAACATCGCCACCGACCTGGCCGCGAAGGGCACCGACCCGCACCTCGCCGTCAGAGTCCTCAACAGCCGTGACGATCCTGACCCGTTCGACCAGCCCAACGTCAGTCGGGTCGTCGTCGGCGGCACCATCGCCGAGTCCGGCATCCCGACCATCGGCATCGCGTCCTCGATCGACCCCGGCAACTACGGCCACGAGGACACCGCCCTCGTCCTGCTCGACCTGCTGAGCGCGGCGGCGCCGAACCCGAACTCGCTCAACACCTACCTGGGACCGCAGAGCGACAAGATCGGCTTCATAGGGCGGGGGCTCGGCAACAGCATCACGCACGAGATCGGACACTTCTCGGGCAACTGGCACACCGACCAGTACGACGACACCGCGAACCTGATGGACCAGGGCGGCGGCATCGCCCAGACGCTCGGCATCGGGGCGGACGGGATCGGCGGTACGGCGGACGACGTGGACGTCGACTTCACCACCGACTCGTACACCCCGCAGGAACCGTTCAGCGGGTTCGAGGACACCCTGAACACGACCGCCTGGGCATACAGCCGCGGGCTCGGCTGAGCACCGGCACGAAGGCCTCCTCGCCCGCCCTCCCGTGGGCGGGCGAGGAGGCCGCGGCGCGTTCGGCCCGGGGCATTGTCAGTGGTGGGAGGCAGGATGGGAGTCATGACAACTCCTGCAGCTGTGATCGTGGATGCCGCCGCCTACGCGCAGGCGGTCGAGGACGCGGTGAAGGCGTCGGCCGCCTATTACGCCGCCGGTACCTCCGCGCTGGACGACGACTCCTACGACCGGCTGGTGCGCGGCATCGCCGCGTGGGAGGCCGAGAATCCCGACCAGGTGCTGCCCGACTCGCCCACCGGGAAGGTGGCCGGCGGCGCGGTCGAGGGCGATGTCCCGCACACGGTGGCGATGCTGAGCCTGGACAACGTGTTCTCCCCGGAGGAGTTCAGCACCTGGACCGCGTCGGTGGCTCGAAGAATCGACCACGAGGTCACTCGGTTCAGCGTGGAGCCGAAGCTGGACGGCCTGGCGATCGCGGCCCGGTACACGCGCGGCAGGCTCACCCGCCTCATCACCCGGGGCGACGGCACGGCCGGTGAGGACGTCTCCCACGCGATCGGCACCATCGAGGGCCTGCCGCAGGAGCTGGCCGAGCCGGTCACCGTCGAGGTGCGCGGCGAAGTCCTCATGACCACCGCCCAGTTCGAGCACGGCAACGAGGTCCGCACCGCGCACGGCGGCCAGCCCTTCGCCAACCCGCGCGGCGCCTCCGCGGGCACGCTGCGCGCGAAGGAGCGCGCCTACACGGTGCCGATGACGTTCTTCGGCTACGGCCTGCTGCCCCTCCCGGACACCGAGGCCGACCTCGCGGCACGGCTGCCGGGGCTCGCGCACAGCGAGCTGATGATCCAGGCCGCGGCCTACGGGGTCAACACCACGGCCACCACCGCCGTGCCCGGCATCACCGCCGACACGGTCGAGGAGGTACTGGCCCGGGTGCAGGAGATCGCCGCGCTGCGGGCCCAGCTGCCGTTCGGGATCGACGGGATCGTCATCAAGGCCGACCTCGCCGCCGACCAGCAGGCCGCCGGGTCGGGGACGCGGGCCCCGCGCTGGGCGATCGCCTACAAGCTGCCCGCCGTGGAGAAGATCACCCGGCTGCTGGAGGTGGAGTGGAACGTGGGCCGCACCGGCATCATCGCCCCGCGCGCGGTCCTGGAGCCGGTCGAGATCGACGGCGCCACCATCACCTACGCCACGCTCCACAACCCGGGCGACATCACCCGCCGTGACCTGCGCCTGGGCGACCACGTCATGGTGCACCGCGCCGGTGACGTGATCCCCCGCATCGAGGCCCCGGTCGCGCATCTGCGCACCGGCGAGGAACAGCCGATCGTGTTCCCCGAGGTGTGCCCGCGCTGCGGCTCCGGCATCGACACCAGCGAACTGCGCTGGCGCTGCGAACAGGGCCGCAACTGCCATCTGGTCGCCGCCCTCTCCTACGCCACGGGTCGCGACCAGCTCGACATCGAGGGCCTGGGCCACACCCGTGTCGTCCAGCTCGTCGACGCCGGTCTGGTCGCCGATCTCGCCGATCTGTTCGCCCTCACCCGGGAGCAGCTCCTGGACCTGGAGCGGATGGGCGAGACCAGCACCGACAACCTCCTCGCCGCGATCACCACGGCCAAGGGGCAGCCGCTGTCCCGGGTGCTGTGCGCGCTCGGGGTGCGGGGCACCGGCCGCTCCATGTCCCGCCGTATCGCGCGCTACTTCGCGACCATGGACGAGATCCGGGCCGCCGACGCGGAATCCATGCAGCGGGTCGACGGCATCGGCACGGAGAAGGCCCCGTCGATCGTCGCCGAACTCGTCGAACTCGCCCCGCTCATCGACAGACTGGTCGCCGCCGGGGTCAACATGACGGAGCCCGGTGCGACCCCGCCCGCGCCCATGACGGACGACGCGGTCGCCGACGGCACAGAGGCCGCGGCCACGGCCGACGACGGGCCGCTGGCCGGGATGACGGTGGTCGTCACCGGCGCGATGACCGGCCCCCTGGAGAAGCTCAGCCGCAACCAGATGAACGAACTCGTCGAGCGCGCCGGTGGCCGTTCCTCCTCCAGCGTCTCCAAGAAAACCACCCTGGTCGTGGCCGGCGAGAACGCGGGCTCGAAGCGGGCCAAGGCCGAGACTCTCGGCATCCGTCTCGCCACGCCCGACGAGTTCGCGGCCCTGATCGCCGACTACCTCAACTGAGCCCTGCCGCGCGGAGTGTTCCGCAGCTCACAGTCCCCGACGGGGCCTGAGCGGGAACAAGTGGGCCGGGTCGCCCGTTCATATGTACGTGGCTGCGGAGGGGACAGTGTCCCCGGGCCTCACCTACAGCCCATGGGGACGATCGTCCGGCTGAAGCCCCATGGAGCCCCTCGCCGAGAGGCGACCGCCCTCCGCACGCCACCCTGTACGGCCCCGGCTGGTCTCCCCCGTCCGGCCGGGGCCTTCTTTTCACTCCCAGGTGCGACCTCGCGCACTCCGCGACCGGGGCAGAATGGACGCCACACAGCCGCTGCGGATGGGGAGTTCATGGACACGCGTACGTTCGACGCGCTGACGGAGTCGATGAAGAGCGCGTACGTCGCGGGTCTCAGCGAGGGCGCCGTGCCCCGCCCGGTCATCATGCCGCTGGTGCGCGGCGAGTTGGTCGGCCTGATCTGGCTGCGCCCGGTCAGGTCCGGCGAGGACGCGCTCACGGCGATCGCGTCGCTGTCGAACATCGCCGCGGCGGCGAACGCCGACGAGATCGTGCTCGCCTGGGAGACCCAGGACGTGGCCACCGCCTGTGAACTCCCCGGCGACGGCCCGTCCCCCTGCCTCAACATGGTGCACGCCACGAAGGACGGCCACACGCTCCACCAGTTCCCCTACACAGAGGACCCGTCCTCCGCCGAACCACAGTGGCAGCCGGCCCCGGCTCCCCAGCCGGACGGCAGACTGGTACCGCCTGTCCAGGCAGCGGTCGACTACGCCTTCACTCCCCTCGAACTGGACCATCCGTCCCCGTTCGGCGTCACGGTCGTCCTGATGGAAGAGGACGGCTACAACCTGCGCCTGACCGAGGCGTTCGCCTTCTGAGTCGGCCGCTCCCCTTGACCTTCGGCTAATCACCGATTGCCGTTAAAGAAACGACACAGTTCACGGAACAGAGGCTCCACGTGCCCGCCCCGGGCCTACGCTGTGCCCGTGACCAGTGTTGACGTCGCCCCCGGACCCGCCGCCGAGAGCGGACCCGAGCCGCGCACCCAGTCCCTGATGCTGACCTTCTTCGGTGCTCATGTGCTGGGGCGGCCCGTCGCCGTGTCGTCGGGCAGCGTGATCGCCGCTCTCGGGCGGGTGGGGAGTACCGAGGAGGCCGTGCGAACCACCCTGAACCGGATGGTCAAGCGCGATCTGCTGGAGCGGCGCCGCCAGGGCCGGAAGACGTACTTCGCGCTGACACCGCACGCCGTGCAGGTGCTGACGGACGGCAGGGACCGCATCTGGCAGACCGGCGCGGTGAACCGGGACTGGGACGGGCGCTGGACGATGGTGGGCTTCTCGCTGCCCGAGGCGTGGAGCCGCGAACGGCACGATCTGCGTTCCCGGCTGATCTGGGCGGGCTTCGGCCTGCTGCAGAACGGTCTGTGGGTGGCCCCGGCGCCGGTCGACGTCCGCGAGATGGTCGCGGGGCTCGGCCTGGAGCCGTATCTGCGGGTGTTCCGGGCGGAGGTGGAGTCGCCGACCGACGTCCGCGAGGTGCTGGAGCAGGCCTTCGACGTGCCGGCCATCGGCGCCCGGTACCGCGCGTTCCTTGACCGCTGGGACCGCACCGACCCCCTGCCGGCGGCGACCTCCGGTGACGATCTCGCCGGTCAACTCCTGCTGCACACCGACTGGTTGGATCTCGTACGACGGGATCCGCATCTGCCGGCCGAGCACCTTCCCGGAGACTGGCCCGCCGCGCAGGCGGAGACCGTCTTCCGCGGTCTGGCCAGTCGCTGGGAGCGACCGGCGGCGCGAGCGGCCGTCCGGCTGCTCGACACCATGACCCTGGACTGATCCACACCCAGCGGACCCACTTGCGTCCACCCCCGGCCCCCGTGTGCCCATACACGGATTCACCTGCCTCATTATTGGTCACTCTCTTGACGGCCATGAAAAAAGAGCCCTACATTCTCACCGCTCTCCCAACGCGAACGTCCCGCACGCTCCCCCATCGGTCCGACTCGACTCGCGGAGCCGCCGTCATGTCCCGACCCCGTTTCTCGACCCTCGCCGCCGCCTGCGCTACCGCTCTCGCGACCGCCCTGATCGGTCCGGCGACCGGCGCCCAGGCCGCCACCGCCGGGCACTACTCCGGCACGCTGACCGACGGCGCCACCTGGATCGCGGACACGCCCGAGCAGTGGAACGGCACCCTGCTGCTGTTCAGCCACGGCTTCGGCCCGACCACCGCCGCCGACGCGCCCTCGCCCGCCGCGAGCCAGGCCCTGCTGGACGCCGGTTACGCCCTCGCCGGGTCCTCCTACGACCCCAACGGCTCGATGTGGGCGCTCGACTCGGCCGAGCGGGACCAGTTCGCCGCCCTCACCGCCTTTCGCCGACAGGTCGGCACACCTACCCGGGTCATCTCGGTGGGCCAGTCGATGGGCGGGCTCGTCAACGCCCGGATCGCCCGGGACGGCGCGGGCCGCGTCGACGGTGCGCTCGGCCTGTGCGGCCTGGTCGCGGGCGGGGTCGATCTGGACAACTACCAGCTGGACGCCGAGTACACCCTGGCCACGTTCTTCGACCCCGCCGACGCCGATGACCTGGT
The DNA here is from genome assembly GCF_036226385.1 of Streptomyces sp. NBC_01261. Classification (NCBI taxonomy): domain Bacteria; kingdom Bacillati; phylum Actinomycetota; class Actinomycetes; order Kitasatosporales; family Streptomycetaceae; genus Streptomyces; species Streptomyces sp. NBC_01261. The sequence continues at coordinate 9,813,732 of NZ_CP108463.1, read as the reverse complement.
GAACCTCGACAGCCTGGCCGACGGCGCCGCCCTCGCCGCCCGGCTCACGACGGCCGTGGAGACGGCGCAGGAGACCCCGGCGGGCCGGGCCCGGATCGCGCTGGCCGCCGCCTATCTCAATCTGGCCGACTGGGCTCCCGGTCAACTGCCGCCCGCGCGAGGCGACTTCGCGGGCCAGGAGCGGCAGCAGTACGCGTGGCTGGCCCAGGGCCTGCTGTCGTTCATCGTCCCTGCGCGCTGGTCGGTGGAGCAGTCCGCCGGCGGCAACACGTCCTGGAACAAGGGCGTCGACTACACCGGGCTGCTGCGCGGGTCCGCCCAAGTCAAGCAGGTCGAGTCGCTCTACCGTGACGCGGGCCTCGACCTGCGCACCGACCTGAACCGGCTCACCCGCGGCGCGGACATCACCGCCGACCCGGCCGCGGTCGCCCACCTGAAGCGGACCTCGACCGCCGGACAGGGACTGGCCGTTCCGCTGCTGGACCTCCACACCACCGCCGACCAACTGGTGCCCGTGGAACAGGAGTCGGCCTTCGCCGGGCGGGTGCGCGCGGCCGGCGACTCCCAACTCCTGCGCCAGGCCTACGTGTCCCGCCAGAGCCACTGCAACTTCACCACCGCAGAAGTGGTCGCCGGTCTGCACGCCGTGGAACACCGGCTGGACACCCGGCACTGGGGCGACGCCACCACGGCCGCCCAACTCCAGCGCAGTGCAGACGAGTTGGGGCTCGACGGCGCCGCCTTCACCGACTACCGGCCGAGCCGACTGACCGGTACCCGCTGATCCCGCGGCGTTCTCACCCCAGCTCTTCCCGACCCTCCCCGGCCCTCTCCCCGTCCCCAGCCCGCGCGCCCCAGGAGCCCTCCGTGTCAATGACGACCGAACCCTCCACCAGGACCTCCGCCACCGGCCCCGGTCTGACCACCGGCACCCTGGTCGCCGGTCTCCTCGCCGTCTGCCTCGCCCAGATCGGCCTGGCCATACCGGCCACGCTCAACGGGCTGTTCCAGTCCGACCTGCACCCGGTCGGCTCCCAACTCACCTGGATCTCCGACGCGTTCCTGCTCCCGGTCGCCGTACTGGAGCTGACCTTCGGCCTGCTCGGCGACCTCTTCGGCCGTAAGCGGCTGCTGGTCGGCGGCGCCGCGCTGCTGGCCGTGGGCGAGTTGACCAGTGCCACCGCCTCCGGTGTCCACCAACTCTGGGCCGGGCAGGCCCTGGCGGGCCTCGGCGCCGCCGCCCTGTTCCCCACCTCGCTGGCCATCCTGGCCGCCGGCACCACCTCGCCCGCGCAGCGCGCCCGGGTGATCGCGATGTGGGCGGCCCTGCTCTCCACCGGCGGATTCCTCGCCCCGCTGCTCGGCGGCGTCACCGCCACCTACGGCTCCTGGCGCTGGTCGTTCGTCGTGGTCACCGCCATCGCCGCGGCGAGCGCCGCCGTCAGTGCCCTGTTCGTCGTCAACTCCAGCGCGCCCGAGGGCCGTTCACTCGACATAGCGGGACAGGTCACCATCGGTCTGGGCCTGTTCGCTCTGCTCTACGCCATTATCCAGGGCCCGACGGACGGCTGGGCCTCGCCCTCGATCGTCATCGCCTTCGTCCTCGCGGCCGTGTTCCTCGCCGCCTTCGTCCTGGCCGAGAAGCGCGCCAAGTCCCCACTCCTGCGCCTCGACCTGTTCAGCAACCGTGCCTTCGCGGTGGCCTCGATCGTGGCCGTGGTGGGCATGTTCGCCTTCCTGGGCACCGCCTACTCCGTCAGCATCCGGCTCGGCCCGGTGCAGGACCAGGCCCCGATGCGGACGGGCCTGGCGTTCGTCCTGCTCAACGGCATCACGCTGGTGATGCTGCCCCTGACGGAACGACTGCTGCGCACGGTCGCACCGGGTCTGCTCCTTGGCTCGGGGCTGCTGTTGATCGCGGCGGGCGACTACCTGGCGGCCACGCTGCCGATCACCGACACCGCCTTCACCTCGCTGATCGTGCCGCTCGGTCTGGTCGGCCTGGGCTTCTCGGTCACCGTCACCTCGATCACCGCGACGGCCGTCAACACCGTGCCGACCCACCTGGCCGGCATGGCGAGCGCCACCACCAACCTGCTCCGGGACTTCGGTTTCACCCTCGGCCCGGCCGTCATCGGCGCCGTCGCCCTCAGCCGCGCGGCCAGCAGTTTCTCCGACTCCCTGCACGGCTCCGCGCTGCCGCCGGCCCTGAAGGGCGCGGGCACGGCCGTACTCGAAGAAGGCGGCCCGCTCGCGGTGAACGGTGCCTCGGCGGCCTCGCCGAAGCTGGCCGACCTGCATCCACTCGCGTTGGACGCGCTCGGCCACGGCTACTCGATCGGCTTCGTGGTCTGCGGTACGGCCGCGCTGTGCTCGGCGCTGCTGGCTCTGGTCACGCTCCGGGGCCGTGCCACTTCCGATGGCGACACGGCCACACAGGGCGATGCCGCCGCACGTGACGCCTCCGCGCCGGAGTCGTAGGCCGGTAGAGGCGAACTCCCCGCAGATCAGCGGCTCTTGCGGACCCTCGCCGCCGCGCGGGCCTCCGCCGCCTTGCGCGCCTCGGCGGTCTTCCGGGTCTCCTTGCCCGCCCGGCCCGGGCGGGTGCCCATGCCACGGAAGGGGGCGTTGCCGGTGCTGGTCTTCGTCTCGGTCGGCGGGCGTCTGGCGCCGGTGATGGCCGTCAGCTTCTCCTCGCCGGAGCGGACCTGGGTGACGGTCGGGCGGATACCGGCGTCGGACATCATCCGGTTCACGTCACGCCGCTGGTTGGGGGTGACGAGGGTGACCACGCTCCCGGACTCGCCTGCCCGCGCCGTACGCCCGCTGCGGTGCAGGTAGTCCTTGGCGTCGGCGGGCGGGTCCACGTTGACGACGAGGTCGAGGGCCTCGATGTGGATGCCCCGCGCGGCGACGTTGGTGGCGACCAGCACGGTGATCTCGCCGTCCTTGAACTGGCCGAGCGTGTGCGTGCGTTGGGGCTGCGACTTCCCGCTGTGCAGGGCGGACGCGCGGACGCCGCTGGCCCGCAGGTGGCGGGTGAACTGGTCGACGCCGGCCTTGGTGTCGAGGAACATCAGCACCCGGCCGTCGCGCGCGGCGATCTCGGTCGCCGTCGCGTACTTGTCGGCGGCGTGGATGTTCAGCACATGGTGTTCCATCGTCGTGACCGAGCCCGACGCCCGGTCGACCGACGCGTGCACCGGGTCGTGAAGGTGGTCCTTGACCAGCTGGTCGACATCCCGGTCGAGCGTGGCCGAGAACAGCAGCCGCTGGCCGTCGGCAGGGATCTGCCCCAGGAGCTCCGAGACCTGCGGCAGGAACCCCAGGTCGCACATCTGGTCCGCCTCGTCCAGCACGGTGATCCGGACGTGGTTCAGGAGGCAGTCCCGGCGGGACACCAGGTCGGTCAGCCGCCCCGGCGTCGCGACGAGCACCTCGACGCCGGTCCGCAGCACTGCCTGCTGCCGGTTGATCGACAGGCCGCCGACCACTGTCCCCAGCCGCACGCCCATCGTCCGCGCGTACGGCTCCAGCGCGTCGCCGACCTGCTGCGCGAGCTCCCGGGTCGGCACCAGGACCAGGGCCAGCGGCCGCTTCGACTCGGCTCGCCGGCCCGCGAGCCGTACGAGCAGCGCGAGCCCGAAGGCCAGCGTCTTGCCGGAACCGGTCCGTGCCCGGCCGAGCACATCGCGCCCGGCCAGCGCGTCGGGGAGCGTCGCCGTCTGGATCGGGAACGGCTCCGTCACCCCGAGGCCGGTCATCGTCCCGACCAGCTCGGGCGGCAGTCCGAGCGCGCCGAAGGAGGCGACCGGCGGCTTCGCGTTCATGGGGAACCTTCCTCAGTCCAGTGCCCGCAACGGCGCCGGGGCCCGTACCCCTCGGTACGGGCCCCGGCGGCGTCGAAGCGTGCCCCCATTTTACCAGCGCGCCTCCGGCCCGCCCGCCGTAGCGGAGCATGTGCGGGATCGCGGTCGGTGACGGTCTCTCCGCCAGTAGGCTGTGACAGCTGCGCCACCCCACCAACACCCCTTCCCTCAAAGGGACATGGCCTGCAGCAGTCGAGTCGTTCCACTGCGTGAGGATGAAGCAACAGGTGCTGATAGCGGGCCGGTACCGGCTGAACACCACCATCGGACGCGGCGCGATGGGCGAGGTCTGGCAGGCGTACGACGAGATGGGCGGCCGTCCGGTGGCCGTCAAGCTCCTGCACTCCCAGAACTCCGAGCCCACCGCCACCGCCCGCTTCCGTCTGGAGGCCCAGACCGCGGGCCTGCTCAGCCATCCCCATGTGGTCGGCGTGCTGGACTTCGGCGAGCAGGAGGGCCGTCTGTACCTGGTGATGGAGCTGGTCGAGGGAGACAGCCTCTCCCACGTGCTCGCCCAGGCGGGCTCCCTGCCGGCCGAGCACGTGGCGCACATCGCCGCCCAGTCGGCCGCGGGGCTCAGCGCGGCGCACGACCAGGGCATCGTGCACCGGGACATCAAGCCCGGCAACCTTCTCCTCGGCTCCGACGGGTCCGTGAAGATCGCCGACTTCGGCATCGCGCACTTCATGAACGACCCGAGCGGCGCGCTCACCGCGACCGGCCAGATCGTCGGGACCAGCCTCTACATCGCACCCGAGCGCGCCCTGGGCCAGTCTGCCGGGCCGCCGTCCGACGTCTACTCGCTCGGCTGCGTGCTCTACCAACTCCTCACCGGACAACCGCCGTTCCGCGCCGGCAGCGCCATCGCCGTCCTCCACCACCACCTCGACACACCGCCCGTACCTCCACGGGAACTCGGCGTCGGTCTCCCGCCCGCCTTCGAGAACTATCTACTCGGACTCCTGGCCAAGCGCCCCGAGGACCGTCCTACGGCGCGCCAGGTGGCCGAGTGGTTCGCGTCCGGCGCGTGGAGGGGGCGTCCCGAGCCTCTTCCGGCAGCCGCACCGCGCCCCGAGCCGAAGCCGAACGTGACCGCCTGGGACGCACCCGCGAAGCCCCGGCCGAACGCGGCTCTCAGCCCTGCCTCCAGCTCCGGCCCTGGCTCCGTGACCACGTACGCCTTCCCGACCGGCGCCGGCGGCAGCACCGCTCCGGCCCACCGGACCCGGCGTCGGCAGCGCACGGGCGGTCGTGGTGTCGCCGTACGCCGGTCGAAGACGGTGGGCACGGTCGCCGCCGTGCTGGTCTTCCTCGGGGCGCTGCTGATCGGGTTGGCCTGGTTCTCCCCCGACCACAGCTCGGCGGACACATCACCGACGGATCCGCCCAGCAACACGAGCCCCGCCACGCCGTAGGCTCACGCCCCGCGGGGGATCACCCGCGAAGCTCAGATGTTCGGCGGCCAACGGGAGGATGGTGTTCTCCTCCTCGTCCATGTGCGCGGTCAGCAGCGGGGTCACCTGGGCGGTGGGCGTCGCGGGGATCTCGGCGGCGGGCCTGCCGAGCGCGAGGAGGAAGTCGACCAACACGTCTACGGGGTTGGCGGGTTGGCCACCGTCGACCCGCAGGTCCATGGAGAGCTGCCCGTCCGGAAAGTCGCCGCGGATGCCGTGGGCGACGCGCAACGCGAGTGCGGTCTTCCCCACACCGCCGATCCCGCTGAGCACCGCCGTCGTCAGGGCTTCCCCGCTGGGCCGCAACGTACGCCGGAGCCGCTCCAGCAACCGCTCCCGACCGACGAAATCACCGGGTGCCGGGGGGAGTTGCCGTGGGTGGACGCGGGCCGGGGCCTCCTCGATCCGTGTGGTCGCCGACGGGTCGGCTTCGGGGGCGGCGGCTATGGCATCGGTCGACGCCGTAGGAGCCGTAGGACTGGTCAGGGCAGGGACACCGAACGACGGTGCGGCGTAGGCGAGTCGTACCTCGGGGCGCGGCTCAGTGACCTCGGGCTCGGTGCCGCTGAGGATGCGGGTCCACAACTCACGCAGTTCCGGCCCCCGATCCATGCCCAGTTCCGCCACCAGGGTTTCGCGGGCCGAGGCGTAGACGGCCAGGGCCTCCGTCGTCCGCCCGGCGCGGTAGAGCGCACGCATGCGTAGCGCGTACAGGTCCTCGCGGAGCGGATGGTCGGCGATCAGGGAGATCGGTTCGTCCGCGCAACTCAGCTGCGCCGCCTGGGCGTTGAGTCGTAGATCGACGAAGCCTCCGCGCTGTCGGCGGACGTAGGGGCCGGGTACGCCGGACAGCGGCTCCCCGACCAGAGGGCGAGCGCGGCGTCGAACGCCTGCAGTGCGGAGGCGGTCTGGCCCGTTCCGGAATGCGGAGTTGGTATCCGCCCTGGGTGGTCTCCCGTCGGGAACGTTCCTCGCCCAGCGGGAGGCGGATGCGGTAGACGTACGTCTGCACCGAGCGCACGGCGTTGCCCGGTGGCTCTTCCCACAGGGCGTCGACGAGGTGGTCGAGGCCGCACCGGCGTCCTTCGCCGAGCAGCAGCAGCAGCCGCAGCCGGACCAGTACCGCGCGCTGCAAGGGGCTGCCGAGATCCAGTGGCCGAACAAGACGGAAGTCGTACCAGCGCCGATCGTGACCATGCCCGCCCGGGGGTTCCGAAAAGGGGAATCCAGGGCGGGCTGTGGTTATGGCAGGTCGTGCTGCTCGTGCCGTACGAGGGGCACGGGTCAGCCGCGGCGCAGCATCATGACGACAGCGACGATGACAATGATGAGGACGACGGTACCGATACCTATGTACACGGCTTTCTCTTTCTCTCGGAGAGCGGCACCCCTGGGTGCCGCAGAAAGCCGAGTACCCCCTACAAGGCCTTTCAGCCCGCTGCGGCACCATGATTGGGAAAGCGTCGGAAAACAAGCCGGTGCCCCCCGTTCCCCTCAGGTCGTCGGCTCAGGTCATCGGCGGTGCGCGGCGCAGCGGACGGCATGCTCCACCGTGGCGGCCATGGTCTGCTGGCCCTGGGCGTTGGGGTGGGCCGGCGCGGCCGGGGCCGGCGCGATGAGGGGTTCGATCCAGCGCTCGCCGGTCGGCTTGCACATGTCATGTACGACCGTCGGGGTGTAGGTGTCGACGAAGCGCGCGCCGTCCGCCGCCGCTTGGTCCGCGATCATCGCGTTGAGCTTCTTCTCGGTGTCCCGCAGGTAGGCGAAGTCACCGGCGGCGAGCGGTACGGCGGAGCTGGTGCAGCCGGCCCCGTCGTCCGGGAACAGGTCGGGATAGCCGGCCGGCCACCAGGACCTCGGCGTACGGAGTCCGCTGCCGTAGGGCGTCCAGCGCGTCGGCGATCGTGGGAACTATGTCGTCGACGCGCTGCGCCAGCCGGTCGGTGCCGTCGCTCGTCAAGAAGGTCTGGCACGGGTTGCCCGTCGGGTCCTTGACGGCCAGTCCGACGCAGGTGGCCAGGTTGCTGGAGAAGCCGAGGGCGTTGCCGCCGATGGTCACGCTGACCACGTCCGTGTCCGCGCCGAGCGCGTCCAGTTGTGGCGGTCGCCAACCCTGGGGTCCGGACAGGGCAGTTGTGGTCGCGCTGAAGCAACTGACGTCGGTCCCCTGCCAGTTCCTCGCTACCGAGAGGAGGACGGGTGGTTCTGGTCGGACCGGGCGCACGTGGTGTCGACCTGGGTCAGGATGCCGGGGCCGGAGGCGTAGGAGTCGCCCACGTGAGGGTGCACGCTCTGGCGAAGTCGTCGCCGGAGGCTGTCACGAGGGCGTTGACCGGGCCCTTCGCTTCGTGGTCCTCCCACAGTTCGTCGATGAGGGTGTCGCGGTGGACGAACGCTCCCCAGCGAGCGGCAGCCGGGCGACGATCGCGCGGGAGAGGGCGCCCGGAAGTGTGACGGCACCGTTCCCGTCGGCCGACTCCACGCGGCCGAGCAGTCGGAGGCGCAGGGCGTCGTCGTTCAAATGTCAGCCCCAATCGGCGGTTCCGAGGCCCGAAACCTGGATTCCCACCCTGGATTCCGGCATGCCCTGACCGTACGAGGCAGTCGGTGGTTACCCGCAAGGCACACTAGTACCCATTGGGTACTGTTGGCGTATGAACCAGACATCAGACCTCTGCGAGGACCCCAAGAGCGTCTACTCCGCGGCCTGCCCCTGCCGCGACATGCTGGACCTGCTCGCCAACAAGTGGAGCGCCCTCGCGCTGGGCGCCCTGGAGGACGGGCCCCAGCGCTTCGGCGCACTGCGCGCCCGGCTGCAGGGCGTGAGCCCCAAGGTCCTCACCCAGACGCTGCGCCGCCTGGAGGACTACGGCCTGCTCGACCGCGCGATCTTCGCGGAGGTCCCGCCCCGCGTCGAGTACAGCCTGACCCTGCTCGGCAGGGACGCCTGCGCGCCGCTCTCCCATCTGCGCAGCTGGGTGGAGCAGAACATCGACCGGTTCCCGGAGTCCGCCTGACCTGACGAGGCCTGCCCTGACGACACGCGGAGTTCCTCACAGCCTCTCTACCTGGATGGTTTCTCTTGGGAAGTAGGATCCCTTGATGGTTACTACCTCCCGATAGGTACCTTGCGGGTCGTGGCCGCCGATCCTCGTCGGCCCACCGCACGAGTCGAGGAGATCCATGATGGGCGAGACCCGGAAGTCGGCGACGATGCCCGCCGTCGCGTATCGCAAGAGCCTGCCGATCGACGACGCCGAGAGCCTGGTGGACGTCGAACTGCCCGTGCCCGAGCCGGGTCCGCACGATCTGCTGGTCCAGGTGGAGGCCGTCGCGGTCAACCCCGTGGACTACAAGGTCCGGCAGAGCAACGACCCGGGCGGAGAACTCAAGGTGCTCGGCTGGGACGCCGCCGGTACGGTCGTCGCGGTCGGCGAGCAGGTGGAGTTGTTCGAGGTCGGCGACGAGGTCTTCTACGCCGGCGCGATCGACCGACCGGGCACCAACTCCCGTTTCCACACGGTCGACGAGCGCATCGTCGGCCGGAAGCCCGGCACGCTCTCCTTCGCCGAGGCGGCGGCGCTGCCGCTGACCTCCCTCACCGCCTGGGAGGGGTTGTTCGAACGCCTCGGTCTGCGCGAGGGCGCCACGGAGGAGATCGGCACGCTGCTGGTGACCGCGGCGGCGGGCGGTGTGGGAGCCATGGTCGCTCAACTGGCCCGGGCCCTCACCGGGTTGACCGTGATCGGCACCGCCTCCCGGCCGGAGACCGTCGAGTTCGCGCGTCGTATGGGCGTGACACATGTGGTCGACCACCATCGTCCACTGCCGGCGCAGGTGGCCGAGGTGGCGCCCGGCGGGGTCGACCACATCTTCGGCACCGCGGGTACGGACCGGAACCTCGCCGCGTACGCCGACATGCTCAAGCCGTTCGGCGGGCTGGTGGCGATCGACGACTTCGGTTCCGTGGAGATCGGCCTGCTGAAGGCGAAGAGCATCTCCTTCCACTGGGAACTCATGTTCACGCGCTCCCTGTTCAGGACCCCGGACCAGGTGACGCAGCACCATATCCTCGACCGGATCGCCCAACTCGTGGACGAGGGCGCCCTGCAGACCACGGCCACGCAGGACCTCGGCACGATCAACGCCGCGAACCTCCGCGAGGCGCATCGCATCCTGGAGTCCGGCAGCGCCATCGGCAAGGTGACGCTCACCGGATTCTGAGTCCGCTGTGAACCTCCTTCTTCCCCGCCCCGTTCACAGAGCGGATCCCCGCTTGCAGGGCGGAGGGAGAACAGGCCTTCTCGTAACCATCGAAAGGTGACGGGCATGCAATTGGTGAGGTTCACGCAGGAGCAGAGAATAGGCCATCTGCTCAGCTGGGCACATGAATGGACCGGAACCAGGCGAGGGCGAAGTATGTGGGCGTACTCCCTGAGCCTGGGGGTTCTCACGCCCTTCTGAACGACTGGGTCAACAACGAACGACTCATGAATCGCCTTGCTCCGGAGGAGAGGAGTGCGGTGGAGGCGGCACGCCGGCGGGCGACTCGACGCGAGACCGCCGCGGATCGGGTGGCTCAGTAGCCAGGGGTACTCGTACGTCGTTCACCGCAGGAGAAAGGGAGTGCCGAGGCTGTCGGCGCTCCCTCTCCGCGTTCCGGCGGGCGTCGCCCTCTTTCGGCGCCGCCGACCGCTCACGGGGTGTACCCCCGCTCGGCCAACGCGGCCCGGAGAGCCCTGAGGGCAAGGTGCGGCCGGGACTTGACCGTGCCCGGCGGTATGCCCAGCGTCTCCGCGTCGAACGCCAGGCCGTAGGAGAAGCTGAGCCCCGTGGCCACCACGCGCGATGTCCCGTCCGGGACGGCGACGATCTCTCCGTTGCCGTCGGTGACATAGGTCGTGGTGCCGAAGCGGGCCACACCGCAGAGCGAGGGCAGGCCGGCGGCCAGGGTGCGGCGAGCGCCCGTGGCGAGGGTGACCTGTTGGAGCGTGCCGTCGAAGGTGGTGATGTACGCGCTGCCGTCGGCGACGGCCACTCCGCGGAGGTTGCCCAGACCGGTGGTGACCGTGTCAAGCGCTCCGCTGGCCAGGTCCAGCTTGAGCAGATCGCCTCCCGAGTACGCCAGGTACAGCGCGCCCGCGTTGTCGGAGGCGAGGGCGACCGGTGAACCGGCCGTCGGCGCGATCCGTACGCAGTCCGTGAACGGGCACTTGACGTCACCCGTCGCGGCAACTGCCGGCGCGGCGAGGGTCGTTGTCGCCCCCGACGCCAGCAACGCGCCGAGTGCCGGCGCCACGCCGAGCGCGCCCGCGGCTGGTGAGCCAGCGGGCGGGGCGGTCGAGCGGGAGTCGCGTCGCGGTCCTGGATCTCATCATTGAGTCCATCCGTTCCTGTCCGTCGACGATGGGTACGCGCCCACGGGATCGCCGCGGGCGCCGCATTGGCTACGCGCGGGGGTACGGGGAGGTTCACCGAAGGGGTCGGATTCAGGTCCGGACTTCAAAGGGCGGGCGGCACACGACCCCCAGCGTCACCGGGCCCGCCCCCAGCGGCCGAAGTGGCGGCCCGATCACCCTGCCGCCAGGCTGACAGCAGACGCGCCATCACACAGGACGAACAAGACCGCACGGACACGCGGACACGCAGACACACAAGGGGACTGGTTCCACATGCAGATCGATCTGACCGGACGCACCGCCCTGGTGACGGGCTCGACACAGGGCATCGGCGCGGCGATCGCCGCCGGACTCGCGCGCTCCGGCGCCCGGGTCGGGGTGAACGGCCGGGACGAGCAGCGGGTCGCGGAGGGCGTGGCGCGGCTCGCGGCGGAGGTCCCCGGTGCGGACTTCGTCCCCGTGGCCGCCGACGTCGCGAACGAGGAGGGCGCCCAGCGTGTCCTGGAGGCACTGCCGGAGGTGGACATCCTCGTCAACAACCTGGGCATCTTCGGCTCCGCCGACCCACTGGAGATCAGCGACGAGGAATGGCGCCGCTACTTCGAGGTGAACGTGCTGGCCGCGGTACGGCTGACCCGGATGTACCTGCCGGGCATGACGGCACGCGGCTGGGGCCGGATCCAGAACATCTCCAGCGACTCGGCGGTCGTCATCCCGGCCGAGATGATCCACTACGGCATGTCCAAGACCGCGCTCCTCGCCATCGGCCGCGGCTTCGCGAAGCAGGCGGCCGGCACCGGCGTGACGGTCAACTCGGTCATCGCCGGACCCACCCACACCGGCGGCGTCGAGGACTTCGTCTACGAACTCGTCGACCGCGACCTGCCCTGGGAGGAGGCCCAGCGGGAGTTCATGCGGAAGCACCGGCCGCAGTCCCTCCTGCAACGGCTGATCGAGCCCGAGGAGATCGCCCACATGGTGGTCTACCTCAGCTCCGACCAGGCGTCGGCCACCACGGGCGGAGCCCTGCGCGTCGACGGCGGATACATCGACTCGATCCTGCCCTAGCGCCCTCAACTCATAGTCGCCGCACGCACTTTGTCCCCCAGAACTATGGTGTCCCACCACATGTACCGCTGACGTGCCCCTTCCTACCGTGTGGCGCACATGGCCTCGGCAACCCCCGCTCCCCCACCCCCCGCCAACCTCAGACGCATCGCCGCCGCCAGCCTCATCGGCACCACCATCGAGTGGTACGACTTCTTCCTCTACGGCTCCGCGGCGGCGCTCGTCTTCAACAGACTCTTCCCCGACTCCGACCCGTTCGTCGGCACCCCGCTCTCCTTCCTGACCTACGCCGTGGGCTTCGCGGCCCGCCCGCTCGGTCGGTCTGATCCTGCACGGCGCGATGTACGCACCCCAAGCCGCCGCTCTCTTCTCCAAGACGTTCGCGACCCGGATGCGCTACTCCGGCGCTTCCATCGGCGCCCGGTTCGCCTCGGTCGCGGCGGGCGCCCCGGCCCGGCTGATCGCCACCGCCCTGCTGGCCGACTACGACAGCTCGACCCCGATCGCCCTGTACGTGATCGCGGCGGTCGTCCTGACCCTGATCGCGGTGGGCCTGGCCAAGGAGACCCGGCACCGCGACCTGACCGAGATCGAGACCACCACGGACGACCGGCCCGCGACCGCGACCGCGACGGACACGGCGCGTGCGACGGACGCCGCGGACGCCCGCACCGCCTGAACTCCACGCGCGGTACCGGCCCTCGTACGCCTCGCGCCTACGAAGGTCACCGGCGCACCGGAACCGCCAACCTCCTTAGTCTCAGCGCGAGTTGGATCTCCAGGACGCGTCCCGGTTCCTGCCAGTCCTCGCCGAGGAGCCGGCCCACCCGTTCCAGCCGCTGGGCGACGGTGTTGACGTGGACGTGCAGGTCGTCCTTCGTCCGGGCCGGGCTCATCCCGCAGGCGAAGTAGGCGTCCAGGGTGCGCAGCAGATCCGTACCGCGCCGCTCGTCGTACCGCACGAGCTGCCCGATGGTCCGCTCGACGAAGCCTCCGATGTCCCGGTCCCCGGCGAGGAGCAGCCCGAGGAAGCCGAAGTCCTCGGCGGCTGCACCGTCTCCGGTACGGCCCAGCAGCCGCAGGGCGTCGAGGCAGCGGCGTCCTTCCTCGTAGGCGGCGACCACGGCGTCGGGTCGGGCGCCGGGTTTCTCGACGGCGGCGGAGGCGCCGACGGTGACCGCTTCGTGGACCGCCGCTCCCAGGTGGGCGGCGGTGCGCCGGGCCAGGTCCGTGGCGGTGTCGCCGGGATCGATGGGCAGCAGCAGGACGGTTCCGCCGTCGCGGGCGGCTGCCAGTCCGTGCCGGGTGCCGGCGAGGTGCGAGGCGGCGGACCACAGGCGTCTGCGGGCGGCGGCCTCGTGGTCGGCGTCGGCGGCCGTGCCGTCGAGCCGGGCGGCGAGGACGACATGGGTGGTGTCCAGGTCGGCGTCCAGTCTGGACGCGCGCTCCCGCAGCAGGCGTGGGTCGCGGTCGCGGGCGTCGAGCAGGTCGTCCAACAGCTCGCCGCGCACGCGCTGTTCGGCTTCGGCGGCCGACCGTCGGGCGAGCAGGAGCAGGGAGGTGACCATGGCGGCGCGCTCCAGGGTGCGCTGGTCGACGGGGTCGAGGCCGGGGTGGCCGCGCAGGACGAGCGCGCCGAGCAGTTCGCCGCCGGCGGCCACGGCAGCGATCCAGTCGTCCCGGTGCCGTACCGCGTGGCCTTCGACGCGGGACGCTTCCAATGCCTTCGTGGGCGCGGTGTCGGTCTCGGTGAACTCGACCACTCCGTCGAGGACTTGGGACACCGCGGCGGCGACGTCGTGGATCCCGCCGCCGCGCAGGACGACTTCGGCGAGGCGGTCGTGGACGTCCGAGGCGCGCTCGATGACTCCGCTGCGGTCCTGGATGATCTCGTTGGCGCGCCCCAGACCGGCGAGAGCCGAGCGGGTCTCGGTGAGCAGATTCGCGGTGTCGATGGCGGCGGCGGCGAGCGCGGCGAAGGAGCCGAGCAGTGCGATCTGCTCCCGCTCGAAGACCCGCGCCCGCCGGTCCGCCGCGAACAGCACCCCGATGACCCGGTGCCCGAGCATCAGCGGCACCCCGAGGATCGCCACCAGCCCCTCGTCCTGCACCCCGGAGTCGATGGTGAGGGTGTGCTGGAAACGGTCGTCCTTGAAGTAGTCGTCGGTGACGTACGGCCGTGCCGTCTGGGCCACGAGTCCGCCGAGTCCCTCCCCCATGCCCAGCCGCAGCTGCTGGAAGCGGGCCGCGACCGATCCCTCGGTCACCCGCATGTAAGTGTCGCCCCTGGCCGGGTCGTTGAGGCTGAGGTAGGCGATGTCGGTGCCGAGCAGCGACCGGGCCCGTTGGACGATCGCCTGCAGTACGGCGTCCAGGTCGCGCAGTCCGGCGAGGTCGTGGGCCGTCTCGAAGAGCGCGGACAGCTCGGCCTCGCGCCGTCGGCGTCCCTCCAGCTCCGAACGCACGCGCAGCGCGAGGGTCTTGGCGTGTTCGAGCCCGGCGATCAGCTCGGCCGCTCTTCCCTCGGCGCGGGCGAGCAGCACGGGCCGCTCATAGGCCTCGGCGGAGGCGCCCCGGGCGAGCAGCTCCAGGAACGGCGTCTCGGCACTGCTCGGTCGCGCTGCGGCACCGGTGACGGTGGCGGAACGCTCGGCGGACTGCACGTGATCGCTGGACATGCTCACAGGATTCCCCATCGCCCGGCCGGCCGGTCAGGCCTGTGGATAACTCGAGAATCGGCTGCGCACCCGGTGCTTCAGTGCGCGGTCCACCCGCCGTCCAGCACCAGCGAGGTTCCGGTCACGAAGGACGCGTGCGGGCCGCACAGATAGGCAACGGCCTCGGCGACCTCCTCCGGTTCGATGAGCCGTTTCACCGCGCTGTCCCGCAGAAGCACGTCGGTCAGCACGCGCTCCTCCGGAATGCCGTGCGCCTGTGCCTGGTCGGCGAGCTGGCGCTCGACCAGAGGGGTGCGCACATAGGCGGGGTTCACACAGTTCGAGGTGACGCCATGGGGTGCCCCTTCGAGCGCGGCGGTCTTGGAGAGTCCCTCCAGACCGTGCTTGGCGGCCACATACGCGGACTTGAAGGCGGAGGCGCGCAGCCCATGGACGGAGGACATATTGACGATCCGCCCCCAGCCCTGCCCGTACATGTGGGGCAGGGCGCCGCGGATGAGCCGGAAGGGTGCTTCCAGCATCACGGTGAGCACCGTGTGGAAGACGTCGGGCGGGAACTCCTCGATGGGGCGCACCAGTTGCAGCCCCGCGTTGTTCACCAGGACGTCCGTGCCGGCGGCGGCGTGCTCGGCGGCGTCCAGGTCGGTGAGGTCGAGGACATGTGGTTCGACGGCGCCCGCGAGGTCCTGCGCCTGCTCGGCGAGCTCCGCGAGTCCCGGGGCGTCCATGTCGACCGCTCTGACCTTGGCCCCGGCGGCCGCCAGCCGCAGCGTGCAGGCACGGCCGATACCGCCGGCCGCTCCGGTGACGAGGGCGGTGCGGCCGCTGAGGTCGAGGAGGGTCGCGTGGGTCCCCGGGAGGGTGCTGGGCACGGTCATGTGTGGAGCCTAGACAGCGTCCCCGCCCCACTGCATATGGGCCGAGCACATACTTCAGTCAGAATTCGTAGTGTCAAACCATGTGGGTGCGTCGGCCAGGGTCTGCTTGATCCGGAACAGCTGGTGATCGCTGAGCTCGGGCAGCGCGTCCAGCTCGAACCAGCCGACCTCCAGCGACTCGTCGTCGTTCACGGCCGCCTCACCACCGACGGCCCGGCACCGCAGCGTGATGTCCATGAACTGACACGCGTCACCGTTGGGATAGCTGATCGGTCCCCCGGCCTTCACCATGACGACCCGTTCCGCGACGCACTCGACGGCCGTCTCCTCGAACACCTCGCGTACCGCGCAGACCGCGGGCTGCTCACCGGGCTCGGGAATACCGGAGGGCAGCGCCCACTCGTGGTTGTCCGCCCGCTTGCCCAGCAGGATGCGACCCGCGTCGTCGAAGACAACGGCGCTGACCCCGGGAAGCCACAGCAGTTGATGCCCCGCGGAGGCACGGATCGTACGGATGAAATCAGGAGTGGCCATGCTCCGACCCTAACGGGACGATCCATGGCCACTCCACGAACTGCCGTGCGCGCGACGGGCGTACAGCAGGCGTACGGCTACACGTCGCCCGCGCGCCGCCCGCGCACAGCGGCGGCGACCGCCCAGCCGAGGCCGGCCGCGGCAATGAGCACCAAGGCCATCTCGGGCAGGATGCCGAGCTTCGTGGCCGGGGTCTCCGAGGAGCGCAACGGCACCTTCTGGACCAGGGAGTCGGCGACGAACATGCCGGTCTTCTGGGTGATCTTCCCGTCCGGCATGATGATCGCGCTGACGCCACTGGTCACCGGGACGGTGACGGTCCGGCTGTGTTCGACCGCGCGGACCCGGGACATGGCGAGCTGCTGGTAGGTCATCTCGCTGCGGTCGAAGGTCGCGTTGTTGCTGGGCACGGAGATCAGCTGGGCGCCGTCGGTGACCTCGGAGCGCACGGCCCAGTCGAAGGCGGCCTCGTAGCAGGTGACGAGGCCGATCTTGGCGCCGTTCATGGTGAAGACGCCCGGCTTGGTGCCCCGGCTGAAGTCCTGGCGGACCATGCTGGTCCAGTTCTTGTTGATCGCCCCGAGCAGCGAGCGCATCGGGAGGTACTCGCCGAACGGCTGGATCTGCCGCTTGTCGTAGGTGTCGGTCGGGCCCTTCACGGGGTCCCAGAGGATCTGCTCGTTGTAG
This sequence comes from Streptomyces sp. NBC_01261, assembly GCF_036226385.1. Taxonomy (NCBI): domain Bacteria; kingdom Bacillati; phylum Actinomycetota; class Actinomycetes; order Kitasatosporales; family Streptomycetaceae; genus Streptomyces; species Streptomyces sp. NBC_01261. The sequence continues at coordinate 9,797,165 of NZ_CP108463.1, read as the reverse complement.
AGCTTGCCACCCCGTTCGACGACACCGCCGACCGAGATGGGCGCGCCGATCGCCTTGGCCGCCGCGTCGATGTCGGTGTATGCCTGGGCGTCGGCGAAGGGGTCGACGTCGGAGGAGTTCTCCGGCCACAGGACGACATCGGGCTTGGCGACCTTGCCCGCCTTGACCTTCGCGGCCAGCCGCAGGGTCTCCTTGACGTGGTAGTCGAGCACGGCCCGTCGTTGGGCGTTGAACTCCAGCCCCGCGCGCGGGACGTTGCCCTGGATGACCGCGACCGTCGTGGTGCCGTCCTCGGCCTTGTCGCTCACCAGTGACCGCGCGGCCACCGCGCCGACCACCGGTACGGCCACGCTCAGCAGGGCCACGGCCGCGGCGGACCGCCGCACGACACGGGTGTTCCGGCTCTCCAGGGCCAGGCGGACGATCTCGTACAGGCCGAAGCCGCACAGGGCGACCGCGAAGCCGAGGACCGGTGTGCCGCCCACCGCGGCGAGCGGCAGGAAGACGCCGTCCGCCTGGCCGAACGCGATCTTGCCCCAGGGGAAGCCGTGGAAGGGGACACGCGCGCGTACCGCCTCACCGGCGATCCACAGTGCCGCCGCCCACAGCGGCCAGGCGGGCAGCTTCGAGACCGCGGTGATGGCCGCGCCGACCAGCGCGACGAAGATCGCCTCGACCACGACCAGGGCGATCCAGGGCCCGGGGCCGACTTCCACGCCGGTCCACACCAGCAGCGGCAGCAGGAATCCGAGGCCGAAGAGGTAGCCCAGTCCGAGGCCCGCCTTCCAGCCGCGGCCGCGCAGCACCCACCCGAAACAGGCGAACGCGGGCAGCGCCAGCCACCACAGGGTGCGCGGCGGGAAACTGACGTAGAGCAGCACTCCGGAGAGCGCGGCTACGGCGGCCGGAACCAGACGGACGAGGCGCGATGCGGGCGCGGCCTGCGGCTTCAGCTGGTCCGACTCGTCCACGGAAGTTGCGGTGACGGTCACTCCGGGAGTGTACGGCGGTCGGCCCCGGCGTTCACAGCACGGTCCGGATGGCAGCCCGGGGCACTGAGCAGAGCCGCGGCAGCATCGTTCCTGCGCAACTCGTCCACAAATCGGTCATCAGCCGTTACGGTGTGCCGGAGCCCCTGTCGCGCGGTCGGTCCAGGCCAGGACGTCGGGGGCCGGTCACGGGTCGGGGGCGGCCCGGTTCAGGGGGCGCGGGGTGGGTTCCACGGGGGCGGCGTCGGCGACCGGTCCGGACGCCGACAGTGAAAGACGAAACGTTTCGGATGCGGCGGGCATCGCGGTGCTCGGATCGTGTGCCGCGTGGTCGCTGATCACCGCCGCCATGCACGACGGCCGTCCGGAGGGCGTGCTGCTCGCGGTCCTGGCGGTCGCCGCCGGTTACGCGTCGGGGCGGATCTCCGGAGCACTCGTACCGGTCGCCGCGCCCTGTGCGGGAGCGCTGGCCGGGCTCGGCATGGCGCTGGCCGAACCGCATCTCGCCCCGGGCCCCCAGTTCGCCGTCCCGCTCGGTCATGCCGGTGCGACCGCGACCCTGCTGACCTTGGCCGTGGGTTCCGCGTGCTGCTCCGCCTGGGCCGCCTCGGCACCGGCCCTGCGCCTCACGCTGCGGCTCCTGGCGGCCGGGATCACCGTCAGCGCGGCCGTCCTGGGCTCGCTCTCGGGATTCGTCCTGTGCACGGCGGTACTGCTGTGCTCGCTCGCCGCCGGCCGGATGCGGCACCGCGGTCTCGGTATCGCGGGTCTGGGTCTGGCCACGGCGCTGGTGACCGGCGCGACCTGGGCCGTCGCCGGAAACGTGCTCCCGGACGGACTGACCGCGTCCCTGGAGGGCCAGTTGACCCCGCACCGGGTCCAGCTGTGGCAGGACGCCCTGCACATGGCGCACCAGCATTCCGCCCTGGGGGTGGGCCCAGGGCGCTTCGGAGAGCTGAGCAGCGCGGCGGCCGAGGCTCTGCTCCCGGACGGCAAACCGCACTCCGCGCCGCTTCAGCTGGCGGCCGAGCAGGGAATCGTCGGCGTGCTCCTGCTGGCGGCGGCCTACGGGTGGGTGCTGCACGCGCTGTGGCGCACCACGCGCTCCACTCCGATCGCGCTCACCGCGGGTGCCGCGCTGACGGGGCTCGCGATCGTCGCCTCGGTCGGCAACGCGCTGAGCTTCACCTCGGTGTCGGTCGGCGCCGGTTTCCTGGCCGGGCTGGCCACGGCCCACCCGATCGCCGAGGACGCCTCACGCACCACGCCGGACGCACACGCGCGTGGGGACCAGTTGGCCCCGTGACGGGCGAGGAACGCGTCAGAGCACCGCGCCGGGCTTGGGCGGTGCCAGCCGGTCCGTGATGATCCGTACGGCCGCCTCCGCGTTGTCCACGGTGATCGTGAACGTGTGCCCGTCCCACAGTCGCAGGACGATGCCCTCACCACGCCGTACGACGACGGCGGTGCCCTTCTCGGGCCGCCAGCGGTAGCCCCAGCCGCCCCACTGGCGCGGGGTGACGTGCGGGGCGAACTCGGCGCCCGCGACGCTCGCGAGGGGGATGCGGCGGCGCGGCAGACCGATGTGGCCGCAGCGCACTTCGAGGGACTCCGTGTCCACCTTCAGGCCGACGTGCACGAAGGCGAGCGTGCCGAACAGCATGAGCAGTCCGGCCGCGATGCACCCGACGACGGACATGACGAGCGGGGCGATGCCGGACGTCCAGGTGGAGTCCACGGCCAGCTCTATACCGAGCGCCATGCAGGCGGCACCGGCGAGCGCCAGCAGCCACTGGAACCGGTTCGTCGCGCGTCCGGTCCAGATCTCGGTCTGCGGGAAGGTTTCGTCGCGGGGGTGGTCCCTCATGCCTACGAGACTACTCAGGTTTCGCTGCGCGGGTACGTCGTTGCGGAGGGTGACCGTTTTGTGCGGCGACACGGTGGACGCACAGGATCCGGTCCCCCACCGGTGCTCAGTGGGCGGGCGTGACGGCCCGCAGGAGTCGACCCTCGGCGTAGACCGACGCGGCGGCGGGCAGCGCGCCCTCGCGGCCGTTCAGGAGCACCGTCACGGTGCCGTCGGGCAACGCCTCGGGGGCGGGCTTTTCACCGATCCGGCGCAGTGCCTGGGCGGCCACCGCGTCGGCGGAACCGTGCAGGACGAGCGGCGGGCGGTCGGGGCGCTGCACGGCGGCACGGATGCGTTCGGCGACCAGCTCGTAATGGGTGCAGCCCAGGACGACGGTCGTTACATCGTCGGGGGTCAGCTCGGCGGCCGCGGTGACGGCGGCGTCGATGGCCGCCTCGTCCCCGTGCTCCACGGCCTCGGCCAGTCCCCAGCACGGGATCTCGGTCACCGGTACGCCGTCGGCGAAGTCCTTGATGAGGCCACGCTGGTAGGGGCTGCCGGTGGTGGCGGGCGTCGCCCAGATCGCGAAGGGCGTGCCGCCGGCGGCGGCCGGCTTGATCGCCGGGACGGTGCCGATGACCGGGATGCCGGGCTCCAGGTGGTCGCGCAGGACCGTCAGGGCGTGCACGGTCGCGGTGTTGCAGCCGATGATCAGGGCGTCGGGCCGGTGCGCTGCGGCTGCCTCGGCGACGGCCAGTGCGCGCTGGGCGACGTCTTCCGGTGTCCGCGGCCCGTAGGGCATGCCTTCGGGGTCCAGGGAGAGTACGAGATCCGCGTCGGGGCGCACCCGGCGTACCGCCGCGGTGGCCGCCAGAAGGCCGATTCCGGAGTCCATCAGCGCGATCTTCACCCGGCCACGATAGACGATGGCCTCTGTGGATCCGCTGCCGTGGGGCAGACTGCGCCCGTGAGCGCCATCGTGTGGATCGCCGCCGGATCCTTCGCCGCCTGGCTGTGGCTGCTGTTCTGTCAGGGCTTCTTCTGGCGCACCGACATCAGACTCCCGGCCCGCACCGACCCGGACCACTGGCCATCGGTGTGCGTGGTGGTCCCGGCCCGCGACGAGGCCGCCGTACTGCCCGAGAGCCTGCCGTCGCTCCTCGCCCAGGACTATCCCGGGCGGGCGGAGATCTTCCTTGTCGACGACGGCAGTTCGGACGGCACCGGGGAGCTGGCCCGCGAGCTGTCCTCCCGGCACGGCGGGCTGCCGCTGACCGTGGACTCCCCCGGCGAACCGCCGGCCGGTTGGACGGGCAAGCTGTGGGCCGTACGGCACGGCATCGGCCTGGCACGCGCGCGTGGCCCCGAGTACCTGCTGCTGACGGACGCGGACATCGCGCACGCCCCGGACAGTCTGCGGGAGTTGGTGGCGGCTGCCCGCAGCGGCGGTTTCGACGCCGTGTCGCTGATGGCCCGGCTGCGCGTGGAGAGCCTGTGGGAGCGGCTCGTGGTGCCGGCGTTCGTCTACTTCTTCGCGCAGCTGTATCCGTTCCGTCGGATCGGCAGGCGGTCGGCGCGGACGTCGGCCGCCGCAGGGGGGTGCGTCCTGCTGCGCACCGACGCCGCCGAGCGGGCGCGGATCCCGGACGCGATCCGGCAGGCGGTGATCGACGACGTGGCGCTCGCGCGGGCCGTCAAGGGCGCCGGGGGCCACATCTGGCTGGGGCTCGCCGAGCGGGTGGACAGCGTGCGCCCGTATCCGCGGCTGCACGACCTGTGGCGGATGGTCTCGCGCAGCGCGTACGCGCAACTGCGACACAACCCGCTGCTCCTCCTGGGGACCGTCCTCGGGCTGGCGCTGGTGTATCTCGTGCCCCCGGTGGCCCTGTTCTCCGGTCTGGCCGCCGGGAGTACGGCGACCGCGGTCCTCGGCGGTCTCGCGTGGCTGGTGATGACGGGGACGTACGTCCCGATGCTCCGCTACTACGGGCAGCCGCTGTGGCTCGCCCCCCTGTTGCCGTTCACCGCGTTTCTGTACCTCCTGATGACCGTCGATTCCGCGGTGCAGCACTACAGGGGACGCGGTGCGGCCTGGAAGGGCCGCACCTACGCGCGTCCTGACGCCGTCGTCGGCGACGAGAGCTGACGGCTCACTTGCGACCCGGGGTCCAGTTCATGCCCCACCCATAGACGCGGTCCACGGTTCGTTGCGGGCTCACCCCGCGGTCGGGGACGAGGTAGCGCACCTCTCGCTGGACGACGAGATCGCCCCCGGTGTTGGTGATCAGGGCGAGCGCGCACACCGTGGAGGGCACCGTGCACTCGTCGAGCGAGAAGTCGATCGCGGCGCCGTGCTGCGGCTGCAGGGTGACCGTGGCGTGCAGGTCGGCGAAGGAACGGGCGCCTTCGTAGATGGTCACGAAGACCAGGATGCGCCGGAAGTCCTTGATGTGGTCGAGGTTCACGGTGAGGTTCTCGCCGCTCGCCGACGCGCCGGTGCGGTCGTCGCCGTCGAGGTGGATGTACGGGGGCCGCTGCAGGGAGCCGTACGCGTTGCCGAGGGCCTGGACGACGCCCTTGCGGCCGTCGGCGAGTTCGTACAGGGCGCACAGGTCGAGATCGAGGTCCGCGTGCATCGCGACCGCCCGGCCGCGCTTGCTGCCCCAGCCCGAGAACTGCTTGCGCACCTCCCAGTTGAGGTTCACGCGCATGGCGCCCGAGGTGCCGCCCTGCTTGGTCAGGGAGACCGAGGGGGCCGATTTGGTGAGTGTCACCTTGGTGAGCCGCACCGGGGCCGCCGAAGGGGCAGGGCTCACCGGAGGCGCGACCGGCGGAGGAGGCATGGTCACGGGCGGCTGGACCGGCGGCGGCAGATTCACGGGCGGCCCGGAGGGCGGCGCCATGTTCACCGGTGGCCCGGCCGGCGGCGGCATGGTCGCGGCCGGTGCCGTCTGCTGCGGCTCGTCCACGGTGATGCCGAAGTCGGTCGCCAGGCCTCCGAGTCCGCTGTCGTAGCCCTGGCCCACGGCCCGGAACTTCCAGGCGCCCTGGCGGCGGTAGAACTCGCCGAGCACGAAGGCGGTCTCGACCGTCGCGCCCGTGCTGTCGAAGCGGGCGACCGCGGTGTTCTGTACGGCGTCCCGGACCTCGATGTACAGGTCGGGGACCCGGCCGAACGTTCCGCCGTCGGTGGAGGCGGCGAGGACGATGCGGTCGACGGCGGGCTCCACGCGCGCGAGGTCGACGAGCAGGCTGTCGGTCACCTTCCCGCCGGCGTTGCCCTTGCCCTCGTGGCGCACCGCGCCGGAGGAGTGCGCCGGCTGGTTGTAGAACACGAAGTCGCCGTCGGAACGGACCTTCCCGTCGACCAGCAGCAGCGCCGAGGCGTCCGCGTCCGGCACGCCGGGTCCGGACCGCCAGCCCAATTCGACGCGCAGTGCCGTCGTCGGCACCGAAACATTCGATCCCTTCGGCATCGACATGTCTGCCCCCATATCACGTGTCACCGTGCCAGGACACGCCCCGGCAGCCCATCGGGTGTCTACCCGCACAACCTATTCCCCGGGGCGGCGAACGCCCATGAGGGGCGCGTCAACATCGTCGGCCAACCGCTGGTAACCCGCCGGGAACTAGGCTTTTACCCGATCCGAACACGAGTCGGTGCCCTTTTTTGGCAAGTTCGCTCGCATTGGGGATCCCGAGGCACCCCCGACACGGAAAACAACCCTCTAATCGGTCTCCCCAACCAGCACATCGTGGGCTTAACTTATGTGCCATGACCTCCCCCCGCTCCACTTATGGCGGCGGCTACTACTCCGCCTCCTTCCCGGACACCCCGATCTACGACTCCCTCGTGGCCGAGCGTGGTACCCCGCAGATCGCCCCGATCCGGGTCCCCGCCGCCTACGACATGCCGGGGAGCAACCTGCCGGCGCTGCCGTCTGCACTGCCCGCGCTGCCGGCGGGTCCCTCGCAGAACTACGGCTATCCGCAGGCTCAGCAGCCCGCCCCGCTGCAGCAGGCGCCCGCCGCCTACATCCCGCAGCAGGCCCCGCCGCGCGGTTACCCCGGGCAGCAGCAACAGCAGCCGCGCCCGATGGCGGCTCCGGCCGGCTACGAGGCGATGCGTCCGGCGGCTCCCCGCCCGGCCCCGGCTCCGTACCAGCAGGACCCGTACAACAACCAGCAGCAGTACCGCGGTTACTGATCCGCACCCTGCGTTGTCGGTGCCACCTGGCACGATGGAGCGATGGGGAATGCGGAGCTGCGGTCGATCCACGTTCATCCGGTCAAGGCGCTCCGGGGCTTCTCGCCCCGGGAGGCTCTCGTGGAGCCTTGGGGACTGGCCGGGGACCGACGCTGGGTGCTGATCGACGACGGGGGAAAGGTCGTCACGCAACGCGAGCACCCGCGTCTCGCACTGGCCGCCGCCGAGCTTCTGCCCGGCGGCGGTGTTCGTCTGTCCGCGCCCGGCCGTGACCCGCTGACCGTGCCCGTTCCGGAGCCGGTCACCACCGTGGCGATGGAGATCTTCGGTACCAAGGTCGACGCGGTGCCGGGGCCGGACGCCGCGCACGTCTGGTGCGGCGACTACCTGGGCTTCCGCGTACGTCTGGTGCACATGGACGATCCCGCGACGCGCAGACCCGTCGACCCGGGCTACGCCCTTCCCGGCGAGACCGTCGGTTTCGCCGACGGCTATCCGCTGCTGCTGACCTCCGAGTCCTCCCTGGACGCCCTCAACTCCCTTGTCGCGCGAGGGGATCACCCGGCCGAGGGGCCGCTGCCCATGAACCGGTTCCGGCCCAATGTGGTCGTGGCGGGCACCGCCGCCTGGGCCGAGGACGACTGGTCGGGCGTCACGATCGGCGAGGTCGCCTTCCGGGTCGCGAAGAAGTGCGGGCGCTGCGTCGTGACCACCACCGACCAGGGCACCGCCGAGCGCGGCAAAGAGCCGCTGCGCACCCTGGCCCGGCACCGCCGTATCGGCGGCAAGCTCGTCTTCGGGCAGAACCTGGTGCCCCGCTCGACCGGCACGATCCGCGTCGGCGATCCGGTCCGGATTCTCACGTAGGCGGAGTTCCGCCCGGAGCGCACGAGGTTCCGCCGAAGAGCGCGCGAGGCGGGAACCCTCCCCGTGGGCCCGGTCGTTGAGATCCCGTGAGAAGTTCATGAGAGTCCCGCGGAGAGGTGATTTCGCTCTCTCTTTGCCCGGGCTCTTGGGTGAACGGCCACGCCTGGAGTTATCACGGAGCGGGAAGGGGGTGCGGGACGGTGGGAGCAATCAAGGGCGTGTGGCGTTGGCGCCACAATCCCCTGCGTCGCGCGACCGATCTGGTCGAGGCCTGGCTGGCCCTCGTGGTCCTGCTGCTGGTGCTGGTCGCCGCACCCGTGATCGGTTCGCTCGTCGGCGCGGTCGCGCAGGACAGCCTGCAGCGGTCGGTGCGGGAGCAGCGCGCGGGCCGGCACGTCGTGACGGCGACGGTGGTCAAGAAGCTGAAGGGGGCCGAGCTCGACCCCGACCCCGACTCGTCCACCGCGCGGGACATCCGCAGCAAGGTCCTCGCCGACTGGACCGCCCCGGACGGCACCACCCACCACGGCGCGGTCATGGCGAGCCTCAACACCCCGCACGCGGGCGACCACTTCAGGCTCTGGACGGACCAGCAGGGACACATAGTGGCCCGCCCGCTGGACTCGGCCACGGCGACGACGCACGCCGTGCTCGCCGGGCTCGGCGCGGCACTGCTGACGGCCGGGCTCGTCGACAGCGGCAGACGGTTCGTGCTGTGGCGCATGATCCGCCGCAGGTACGCCCGTTGGGACCGGGCGTGGGAGCGGGCGGGCCCGGACTGGGGCCGGACCGGCACCGGCAGCTGACAGCCTTCCGGCTCTGGTCAACCCACCGCCCGCCCGCACGCTACGGTGGACCGGCGAAGGCTTCGGCATCAACCCGCGTACCACGAGGTGGGGGCACAGCAGCGCCATGGCACAGGGCACGGTCCAGGTGACGCACACCGGTACATCGCGGTGGCGGCGCCGCACAGGTGAGTACGCGTCGCTCGCCGCCGCCCTGGAGGCCGCGGCCGAGGGCGACGTACTGACCGTCGCTCCCGGCACCTACCGGGAGAACCTCGTCGTGCAGCGGTCGGTGACCCTGCGCGGCCCCGAGGGTTCGCCCGGCTCGGTGCGCATCGCGCCTCTGGACGGTGTGCCGTTGACGGTCCGTGCCTCGGCGATCGTCCAGGACCTGCATGTCGAGGGCCAGGACTCGGCCGCGCCCGCGCTCCTTGTCGAGGACGGCGCACCGGAGTTGACGGACCTTCGGATCGTCACCCGCTCCGCGTCCGGCATCGAGGTGCGCGGCGGTGCCCGCCCCACGGTGCGGCGCTGCACGGTCGACAACCCCGCCGGCATCGGGATCGCCGTACTCGACGGCGGTGGCGGGGTGTTCGAGGAGTGCGAGGTCGTCTCGGCCGGGCAGGCGGGCGTCGCGGTCCGCGGCGGCGGCCATCCGCGTCTGGAGCGCTGCCGTATCCACCACGCGTCGGGGGTGGGTCTGTCGGCGACGGGTGAGAACTCCTCGCTGGAGGCGGTGGGTTGTGAGGTCTACGAGACGCGGGGCAGCGGCGTCCAGATCACCGGCCGCGCCACCGCGCACCTCACCGACTGCGATGTGCACCGTACGACCGCGGACGGCGTCACGCTCGACACCGACGCGGTGCTGACGCTGGCCGACTGCCGCATCCACGACATCCCGGAGAACGCGGTCGACCTCCGTTCCCGTTCGGTGCTCACGCTGACCCGGACGACGGTGCGTCAGTTCGGGCGCAACGGACTGTCGGTGTGGGACCCGGGCACGCGCGTGGACGCCAACCAGTGCGAGATCTTCGACAGCACCGGCGACTACCCGGCGGTGTGGGTCAGCGACGGCGCGACCGCGGTCCTCGACTCCTGCCGCGTGCACGACGTACCGGACGCGCTGTTCGTGCTCGACCGCGGCTCGCGCGCGGATGTCGTCGACAGCGACATCTCCCAAGTGCGCAACACGGCCGTGTCGGTGAGCGACGGCGCCACCGCGCAGCTCGACGACTGCCGGATCCGGGACGCGGCCACGGGCGCGTGGTTCCGCGACCACGGCAGCGGTGGCACCCTCAACAACTGCACCGTGGACGCCACCCAGACCGGCGTGATCGTCACCAAGGGCGCCGACCCCACCATCGAGCGCTGCACGGTCGACTCCCCGGCCGAGGCGGGCTTCTACGTCTCGGCGGGCGGCCGGGGCACCTTCCTGGGCTGCCGCGTGACGGGCAGCGGCGGCTACGGCTTCCATGTGATCGACGGTTGTCGTACGACGCTGAAGAAGTGCCGTACGGAGCGGTGCGCGCGCGGTGGTTACGAGTTCGCGGACGCCGGTCCGGACGCGGGACCGGGCACGGGACCCGTCGTCGAGGACTGCACCAGCGACGAGAGCGGCCTCAAGCCGCCCACCACGCACGAGACGGCCGTGGAGACGGCGAGCCAGTCGACCAGCGTGCTGGGCGCGATCCCCACCCAGCGCGCGGCCGAGCAGGACCCGGTGATCACCGCGACGGACCCGGAGAAGGAGTCCCGCTCCTCCAAGGACGTCCTCGGCGAACTCGACGCGCTGGTCGGCCTGGACAGCGTCAAGCGCGAGGTGCGCGCCCTCACCGACATGATCGAGGTGGGCCGCCGCCGCCAGCAGGCCGGCCTCAAGGCGGCCTCCGTCAAACGGCACTTGGTCTTCACCGGCTCCCCCGGCACCGGCAAGACGACGGTCGCCCGGCTCTACGGCGAGATCCTCGCCTCCCTCGGAGTTCTGGAGAAGGGGCATCTCGTCGAGGTGTCACGCGTCGACCTGGTCGGCGAGCACATCGGCTCGACCGCGATCCGCACCCAGGAGGCCTTCGACAAGGCGCGCGGCGGAGTCCTGTTCATCGACGAGGCGTACGCCCTCTCTCCGGAGGACTCGGGACGCGACTTCGGTAAAGAAGCCATCGACACGCTCGTGAAGCTGATGGAGGACCACCGGGACGCGGTCGTGGTGATCGTCGCGGGTTACACGGCGGAGATGGAGCGGTTCCTGTCCGTCAACCCCGGTGTGGCGTCCCGTTTCTCACGGACCATCACCTTCAGCGACTACAACGCCGAGGAACTGCTCAGGATCGTCGAGCAGCAGGCCGAGGAGCACGAGTACCGGCTGGCGGAGGGCGCGTCCGAGGGGCTGACGAAGTACTTCACGGCGATCCCGAAGGGCGCCGCGTTCGGCAACGGCCGTACCGCGCGCCAGACCTTCGAGGCGATGGTGGAGCGGCACGCGAGCCGGGTCGCCCAGTTCGAGGAGCCGAGCACGGACGACCTGACCCTGCTCTACGCGGAGGACCTGCCCGAGCTGCCCTGAGGCGGCACCTCGGGCCGCAGCCGGGCCAGCAGCCGCTCGCGTTCCTCCGCGAACGCCGGGTCGGCCTGGTAGTCGGAGTGTCCGAGGATCGGCGCGGGCAGCGGATGCCGCGCCGTGCGGCCGTACTCCAGTGGGTCCTTGAGGGGTGGTTCGTGGTCGACCTCGGGGCCACAGTCACCGGACACGCGCACCGGGCCGCCGATGGGGTCGGTGAGCCGGTACAGATTGCGCCAGCAGTCGACCTCGCGGTGCAGCCGGGTCAGCGCGGCCGGTCCGAAGTGGGCCGGGAACCAGCGGCCGTAGAGGCGCTCCAGGGGTGAGCCGTAGGTGAGCAGGGCTACGCGTTTGCGTTGGGCGGGCTTGAGTTGCCAGGCCGCCGCCGCGGCGAGGACGCTGCCCTGGGAGTGGCCGGAGATGACGAGGCGGCCGCCGGTGGCGCGGGTCCAGGTGGCCATCCGCCAGGTCAGGTCGGGGACCGCGCGCTCGGCGTAGCAGGGCGGGGCGAAGGGGTGGGCGGCGCGCGGCCAGAAGGTGCCGACGTCCCACAGGATGCCGATCGTGCGCCGCGCGGAGGCGTCCTTGTAGGCGCGCCTGCCCCAGGTGACGAACAGTATGAAGCCGAGCCCGATCAGCCAGGAGCCGAGGCCCTGCGAGGTCTGGGCGGCACCGTGCACGAAGGCGTGGCCCTCCTCCCCGGCCCGTACCGGTGTCCTGTCGGTGGTGAAGGCGCCCACCAGCGCTCCGGCGCCCAGGAGCAGGGTCGCGGTGGAGATGACGGCGACAAGGAGCGGGCCGCGGTCGGTGAGCGCGGCCATCGCGCGCGTGCTCGCGATCCGGGCGGTGCGCGCCCGGTCCTTCCGCACGTCCGGATAGTCGAGCGCCACCGCGGCCAGTTCGCTACGGCGCAGCCGCCAGGTCCGGTGGCCGATTCCGGCACAGAGGACGAGGACGACGACGAGCAGCGTCGGGATCACGGACGCCTGCCAGGTGAGCAGGACGGGCGGGCCCGCGATGGACGTCGCGGTGCCGTCCAGCCAGTCGGAGACCCGCTGGGAGACCCCACCGGACATCACGCCGCCCAGGGCGCAGGCCAGCATCGCGACGGCCGGTCCGCCCAGGCCCCGCATCGCGGAGCGCGGGTCGGGGTGGGTGCGGTGCAGGAGATGGGCGACGCCGGCGAGGGCGATCACCAACAGCCCCTGGACCAGGGCGATTCCGCCGAAGGCGGTGTCTCCGGGCAGCCTCCCGGACGACTGCCACCCCGGGCGCGACCAGCCGGCGTAGAGGAGGCAGAGTGCGAGCAGGAGGAGGGCGCCGAGGGGCAGGCGGCGTACGAGACGGCGGTCGAGGGCCTGGTCGAGGCGGTTCTCGCTGCGGCCCCGGCGGCACACTACGTAGACCACGACGAACGCGAGGCCGGCGAGTGCGGTCTCCAGGAGTGCGCCGAGGCGGGCCAGTGGGTCGGAACCGTCGGGCCCCCGGTCGAAGCGGGCTGCCGAGACGGTCACGGCCGCGGCGACCGTGAGGAGGCCGGCCGCCGTGTGGGCGGCGCGCAGTCGGGCGACCAGGCGACGGCCGTACCAGAAGCCGGGGCGGCTCAGGGAGCTGCGGTCGGTCTCGTCGTCCGGCTCGGGGCAGCGGTTCATCGGCTGCTGGGACTCGTACTCGCTCCAGGTGCGGCGCGAGAGGTACCAGAGGAGGACGGTGAGCACGGTCGGCACCAGGGCGGCGAGCGCGAGGCGGCGGCCGGGGCGGCTCCACCAGCTGTCGTGGGACATCGCGGGCGACAGGAAGCCCAGCCAGGTGTGTTGTTCGGCGCACGCGCGCGTGCCGGCGCACTGCCAGGCGGCGAGGTCGAGGGCGACCTCGCAGGCGGCGGCGACGAGCAGCACGGTCAGGGTCAGTCCCGCGAGCCGCACGAGGAGGCCGTAGAAGCGGACCGTCCGTTTCCGGTCGCGGGCGGTGGGGCGCATCCAGTGCGCGAGGTTGACGACCATGAACGGCAGTAGCAACAGCCACAGGGCGCGGGTGCCGTTGCCCGAGGTGAGGTTGCACCAGACGTAGGCCTCGCGGATCGGTCCGGTGCGCTGGTCGGCGGGCCGGGACTCGGCGTCCACGTCGGCGGCGCGCCGGAAGACGGCCGCCGTGTCGTCGCCGGTGATCCGCACCGTGCGCGGATCGCCGAGCATCCCCTCCGGTGTGGTGCCGCCGACTCCGTGGACCAGGAGTTCCAGGGCGGGCTCGGTCTGATCGGACCGTCCGGCGAGGCTCTTCGGCTCGCTCGTGACGGCGTGTTCCTGTACACGCTCCACTGTTCGCACATCCCCCGTGACGCACTGTCCGTCTGTGTCCGTGTGCACTCCAGGATCGTCCTTTCCGGCGCGTCGCACACGCCCCGTCACCGAATCTCCCCCGATCGATGTGACACGCGAGGGACGGAGGATGACCGAATGACATGTGCGCGTCGGGACAGGCGGTGGCGCGGTGCTTGCGGGGGCGTGCGAGGATTGGGGCGTCCGCGCACCGCCGCCGGGAAGAATGTCCTGGTCGGGACGGGCGCGCGGGCAGTCTGACGGGTTGCGGCGAAAGGACCGGGGCGTACGTGAGTGAGAATCAGAACCTCCTCGCGGAGCAGCGGCGCGCCCTGATCCTCGACGAGGTCCGGCGCCGCGGTGGCGTCCGCGTCAACGAACTGACCCGCAAGCTCGGCGTGTCGGACATGACCGTCCGCCGCGATCTCGACGCGCTGGCCCGTCAGGGCGTCCTGGAGAAGGTGCACGGCGGAGCGGTCCCGGTCGTCGAGGCGAGCACGCACGAGCCGGGCTTCGAGGCGAAGTCGGGGCTGGAGCTGACCGCCAAGGAGGACATCGCGCGGGCGGCGGCGGAGTTGGTGGCGCCGGGTACGGCGATCGCGCTCTCGGGCGGTACGACGACGTACGCGCTCGCCCATCACCTCCTTGAGGTCCCCGACCTCACCGTGGTCACCAACTCGGTACGGGTGGCTGACGTCTTCCACGCGGCGCAGCGGACCTCGGGGCAGCGGCAGGGCGCGGCGACGGTCGTCCTGACCGGTGGAGTGCGCACCCCCTCCGACTCGTTGGTGGGCCCGGTGGCCGACCAGGCGATCGCGGCGCTCCACTTCGACATGCTGTTCCTCGGTGTGCACGGCATATCGATAGAGGCCGGCCTGTCGACGCCGAACCTCGCGGAGGCCGAGACCAACCGGCGGCTCGTGCAGTCCGCGCGGCGGGTCGTGGTCGTCGCCGACCACACCAAGTGGGGGACGGTGGGGCTGAGTTCGTTCGCCGCGCTGGAGCAGGTCGACACGTTGGTGACGGACGCGGGGTTGCCGGCCGAGGCGCGCGCCGACATCTCTGAGCATCTGCGGCTCATGGTCGCGGGCGAAGACGTTGACGGGGCAGACATCTGACAGGGTGTCAGCTATCGTGACGTCGCCCCACTCCGGTCAACTTCCCTTACCTGTCAAGGGGGTTCACATCCATGGCCAACCAACTGCGGCCCGTCGGGCTCGACTTCATCGACACCGCTCCCGTTCGCCTGGTCTTCGCGCGGGAGATGGCGGCAGCCCCGGAAGCGGTCTTTCACGCCCTCAACGACGATGTGCCGGGGTGGGCGGAATGGTTCTCGGCCGTCACGAGTGCGCGGTCCGTCGACGACGGTGCGGGACGGGATGTTCGGCTCAGGGGTGGCGGGTACTTTCGCGAGACGGTGATCGCGGCGAAGGCCGCGGAGGTGTACGCGTATCGGGTAGACGTCACGAACGCGCCGGGTGCCCGCGCCATGGCCGAGGAGTGGCGGCTGAGTCCCGCGGGGAGTGGGACTCGGGTGCAGTGGACGTTCGCCGTGGACGGGACGGCGGTGTTCAAGGGAGCCGTGCGGGTGGCCAAGCCTGGGTTGGGGCGGGCGTTCAGAGGTGCGGTGACGGAGTTGGACCGGCGGTTGGCCCGCTAGGGGTTGCTCGGGAGTATGTCGTCTGCGGCGGCGTGGGGGGCTGGTCGCGCAGTTCCCCGCGCCCCTAGAAAAGTGCGCTGACCAACCGGCGCTCATCCAGCGCAGGTTGGCCGTACTCCCGTCAACTCAGCTTGGCCATACTCCCGTTGCCAGAAGCGAGGTGATCGCCTGGCTGTACGGGGTGATGTCCAAGCCCTGTTCCGTCAGCCAGGTGTCCGAGTAGTACTTGTCCAGGTAGCGGTCGCCCGGGTCGCACAACAGCGTTACCACACTGCCCTGTTGGCCGGTCGCGACCATCTCGGCGATGATTTTGAGCGCGCTCCAGAGGCCGGTGCCGGTGGAGCCGCCCGCCTTGCGGCCGATGGCTTGTTCCAGGGCTCTCACGGCGGCGACGCTGGCCGCGTCGGGGACCTTCATCATGCGGTCGATGGCGCCGGGGACGAAGCTCGGTTCCATACGGGGGCGGCCGATGCCCTCGATGCGGGAGCCGCAGTCGCGGGTGACGTCCGGATCGCCGGTGGTCCAGCCCTCGAAGAAACAGGAGTTCTCCGGGTCGGCGACACAGACACGGGTGTCGTGCTGCATGTAGTGGACGTAGCGCGCGAGGGTCGCCGAGGTGCCTCCGGTCCCGGCCGTCGCGACGATCCACGCGGGCTCCGGGAATCGCTCCAACTCCAGCTGGCGGAAGATGGATTCGGCGATGTTGTTGTTGCCGCGCCAGTCCGTGGCCCGCTCCGCGTAGGTGAACTGGTCCATGTAGTGGCCGCCGGTCTCCACCGCGAGGGTGGCCGACTCCTCGTACATCCTGCGCGGGTCGTCCACGAAGTGGCACTGCCCGCCGTGGAATTCGATCAGGCGGATCTTCTCCGCGCTGGTCGTGCGCGGCATGACCGCGATGAAGGGCACCCCGATCAGCTTGGCGAAGTACGCCTCGGAGACCGCCGTCGAACCGCTGGACGCCTCGATCACCGGGCGGGCGGGCCGGATCCAGCCATTGCAGAGGCCGTAGAGGAAGAGGGAGCGGGCGAGGCGGTGTTTGAGGCTGCCTGTGGGGTGGGTCGACTCGTCCTTCAGGTACAGGTCGATGCCCCAGCTCTCCGGGAGCGGGAAGCGGAGGAGGTGGGTGTCCGCCGAGCGGTTCGCGTCGGCCTGGACCTTGCGGACGGCTTCTTTCAGCCAGCTCCGGTAGGCGGCGTCGCTGCGGTCGACGTCGAGGGTGGCACCGGTCAGGGCCTGTGGGGTGGTGCTCACGGCGGGGCTCCTTACGCATTGCGCCGACGGCGCATCGCGCGGCCGACACCTCGATCATAAGCACCTTCCGCACGCTTCTCACCTGCATAAACATGCCTTTGAGCGGCTCAAAGGCGGCCCTGGGGGCAGAGCTTGCGCGGACTTGCTGTGCGCCGGCGACGGGTTTGCTACGGCTTTGCGATGCGTCGGCGACGGGGCTCGGGGGCGCACTCACGCGAGTGCTCCGGATACTTACCGTGACCGGGCGGTACGCACTGGTGCTCGACGGCCCAGGCGGGCAGACTGCACCGGAGCGGGACGAACGTCCTGAACGGGGGCGCACACTGGATCACCAGATGTCCTGGACCAAGGGGGCGGGGAAGCATGGCGGAGCCGGAGTTCACGGCCACGGGCGTGCGGATCGGGAAGCGGCTGCGTTCGCTGACCCGGGCCGGACAGGTCCGGATCAACGACGGCAGGCTTGAGTTGCTCACCAGTTACGGCAGCGAGATCGACAGCGCGCCGGTACAGGCGGTGCGTGCGTCGAAACCCTGGTTCGCCCCCGAGGATCGGGCGCTGGCCGACCTGAACGGCAAGAGGTACCTGTTGACCCTCGGCGAACACGACCCCGCGCCCGGACAGCCGGGCCCTCCCGCCGCACGCCGGTTCATCGAGGCCGTGCGCAGGGCGGCGGGGCGGGGCGGCTGAGCCGCACGGCGGATTCTCCGTGCGGTGGAGTGGCCGTACGGTCGAGCCGTCATGCGGTGGAGTGGCCGGTCCGTGCCGTGGAGTGGTTCATCCATGCCGCGCGACGACTGTTCCACGCCATTGCCGTGCAGCGGCTGTTCCACGCCATTGAAGGGCAGTTGCCGGCCGCGAGTTGCGGGACCGCGGCCCCTGAGTCACTCTGGTCTCACGTCACTCTGGGTTTACCGGCGATAACGCTGCGAACCAGCCCGCCGGACACAACAGCAGGCGGCCGTTCTCCGACCACCTCGCTGGATCCGAACTCCGTGTTCTTCCGGACCTCAGTCGGGGAGTCGCAGCCGTGATCCGTCACCCAAGCAGGCACTGCGCGGTGGAGCTCCAAGCCCTGCCGTCGCGGATCGGCCAGGTCCGCAGAATCGTATCTGCGCAATTGCGCTACTGGCATCTGGATCCTCTGATAGACCGGGCCGCGCTCGGTGTCACAGAGCTCCTCACCAACGTCCACCGGCACGCCCAGCCCGACAAGACGTGCACCGTCGAGATCGAGCTGCTGCTGGACCAGCTCATGGTCTCGGTGCGCGACCACGATCCCCGGCTTCCGGTGGTCGGGAACATCGACGAGGTCTCTCCTACGGCCACTTGTGGGCGTGGGCTCGCGATGGTCGCCGCGGTGAGCGAGAACTGGGGTGTGCGCCCGGACGGCGAGTCCGGGAAGGTCGTGTGGTTCACGCTGACCGCACCCTCACCCGCCGCGGCCACGCCGGCTCGTCCGCCGCGCCGTACGACCGCGGAGAAGCCCGCGCACCGGTTCGTCACCGAGGTCGAGCTCCCGGTCGACGCCCACCGGCCCCAACACGCTCCCGCCCGGTCCGCCGTTGCCGGCTGATCGGGCGGTGATTCGTTACGGGTTGCGGGGGGGGGCGGCTGTCGGTAGCCGGGAGCCCGTGTCGAGAGCCCCACCGCGCTCGGCACTTCGTGCCTCCGCGCGCCGGGGCTCTCACCGTTTGTGCGGGTGGACGCCGTGAGTTGCTCCACCGATGTCGGATCACTCGGTGGCGATCGCCCTCAGTACGTCCAACCGGGCTGCCCGGCGTGCCGGGCGCAGGCCCGCGAGAGCACCCGCGGCGACCCCCACCAGGGCCACCACCACGAGCTGAACCGGTGGGAGCGCGAAGGCGAACGCGCTGTCGCTCGCGCCGTCCGAGGCCTTGACCAGGACCCAGCCGAGGAAGGCGCCCAGGGCGAGGCCGCCGAGCGTGCCGAAGGCGGCGACCAGGACCGACTC
This sequence comes from Streptomyces sp. NBC_01261, assembly GCF_036226385.1. Taxonomy (NCBI): domain Bacteria; kingdom Bacillati; phylum Actinomycetota; class Actinomycetes; order Kitasatosporales; family Streptomycetaceae; genus Streptomyces; species Streptomyces sp. NBC_01261. The sequence goes on along the minus strand of NZ_CP108463.1, from coordinate 9,778,710 downwards.
CCAGCGGACCATCGCCCGGAGTTGGGAACGGGTCTGGCCGACTGCCCTCAACAGGCCCAGTTCGCGGGTGCGTTCGTGGATCGCCAGGGTGAGGGTGTTGGCGATGCCCAGCAGCGCGATCAGGACCGCCAGGGCGAGCAGCGCGTAGACGAGGGTCAGCATCATGTCGATGCCGCCGGCCGAGGACTGCGCGTATTCGTGGCGGGTCTGGACCTGTGGGTTGCCGTAGTGGGTCGCGACCTGCTCGACCGCCGCCTTGCCCTCGGCCGTGCTCACGCCCTTCTTGAAGGAGACGGCGACCAGCGTGTCGGCGTCCTGGGTGCGGTGCGGGGCCCAGGCCGCGCGGGTGATGACGTAGTCGCCGGCGAGTTCGGACTCGCCGTAGACCGCGCGGACGGTGAAGGTCTGCTTCTTGCCGTCGGTGAAGGCGAGTTGGGCCTTGCTGCCGGTGGTGAGGTGTTGGCGGTCGGCCTCTGCCTTGGTGATGGCGATGCCATCGGTGCCGAGGGTGTTCAGGGAGCCGTGGACCGTGCCCAGGTCGAAGGTGCGGGCCAGGGCGATGGGGTCCGTGACGGTCAACGCCCTTCCCTTGCCGTCCACTTCGGCCACTCCTCGGCCCAGTCCCACTGCGGTGTCCACCTCGGGCAGCCTGCCGACGGCTCCGGCGAGTCGGGGGCTCAGGCCGCTGCCGCCCGCGCCGAAGGAGGGGGTACTGACGGCCACGTCACCGGCGAAGGACCGGGACACCGTCTGGTCCATCGTCGCCTTCAACGAGGCGCCGAACACGGTGAACAGGGACACCACGGCCACCCCGATCATCAGCGCGCTCGCGGTCGCGGCCGTACGGCGGGGGCTGCGCAGGGCGTTGCGCCGGGCCAGGCCGCCGGTGACACCGCGCAGGCGGCCGAGGGGGCTGCCCAGCACGCGCACCGCCGTGGAGGAGGCGACCGGGCCGAGGACCACGAAGGCGACCAGGGCGAGTACCGCCCCAAGTCCCGCCAGCAGCAAGGACGGTGAGATCAGTACGCCGGTAAGGGTGGCTCCCGTCGCGAAGGCGGCGAGGGCCATTCCGGTCACCGCCCGGACGCGGGACGCGCCCGACTGGTCCACGGCCGTCTCGCGCAGCGCCGCGAGGGGTGCGGTGCGGCCCGCTCGTACCGCCGGCATGAGTGCCGAGCCTAGGCAGACGATGATGCCGACCGCGAGTGGCAGCACCATGGAGAGCATCCGGATCACCAAGTCGCCCTCGGGAAACGGGAATCCGATGGCCGGGAACAGTGCCTTCAGTCCGGCCGCGATGCCGATGCCGCCCGCGAGTCCGGCGGCCGACGCGGTCACCGCGACGACGCTCGCCTCGGTGACGGTGGCCGCGGTGACCTGACGGCGGGAGGCGCCGAGTGCCCTCAACAGGGCGTTCTCGCGGGTGCGTTGCGCGATGACGATCGCGAAGGTGTTGTGGATGGAGAAGGTCGCGACCAGGAGGGCGATGCCGGAGAACACCAGGAGGAACGTGGTGAAGACGGTGAGGAACCGGGACGAGACCATGTCCGTGTTCTCCTGCGCCGACTTCTGACCCGTGATCGCCTCAACCCCCTTGGGCAGTAAGGAGGTCAGGCGGTCGACCAGCGCCTGCTGGCTGACACCCGGGCCTGCCCGTACCTGGATGGTCGCCGCCTCGCCCGGCTTCGCGGTGAGGTACTTCTCGGCGTCGGCCTGGGTCATGCCGGTGAACGTCACCTGCGCCATGCCGTCCTCGCCGCCGAAGGTCGCGAGGCCTACGATCGTCACCTTGACGGGGTCGGGTGTGCGCAGGGTCGTCGTGTCGCCGATCTTGAGGTGGCCCTTGTCGGCGGCACCCCGGTTGACGACAACCTCGCCCGACCTGGCCGGAGTTCGGCCTTCCGCGAGGCGGTACGGGTTGAGTTCGGGATCGGTGATCCAGTTGCCGGCGAGGGTGGGCGGGCCCTTGCCGCCGATGGCCTCGCCGTTGGCGCCGACGAGTTGGCCCGCGCCCTGGATGCTGGGGGCGGCGGCCGCGACGCCGGGGACCTGCTCGACGGCCTTCACCAGGGCCGTGCTCACCGGTTGCCGAACGCCCTGGCTCTCGCCCGGTGTTGTGATGGCGTCGGCGCTGCGGACCACCGCGTCCGTGCCGCTGGTCGCGTCGCCGAACATGGTGTCGAAGTTGGCGCGCAGGGTGTCGCCCATGACGAGGGTCCCGGCGAGGAAGGCGACTCCGAGGAACACGGCGAGGAACGTGCCGGCGAAGCGCCTTTTGTGGGCCCGCAGGGAGGACATGCTGAGGCGTACGGACGCGTTCACGACCTCACGTCCTCGAAGGCCTTCAGGCGGTCCAGGACCTTCTCCGCCGTGGGGTCCCGCATCCGGTCCACGAGGCGGCCGTCCGCGAGGAAGACGACCTCGTCGGCGTGGGCGGCGGCGACCGGGTCGTGGGTCACCATCACGACCGTGCGGTCCGTCTGCCGTACCGCGCGGCGGAGCAGTCCGAGGACCTCGCCGCCGGAGCGGGAGTCGAGGTTGCCGGTCGGCTCGTCGGCGAAGACGACCTCCGGCCGGCCCGCGAACGCCCTTGCCACGGCGACGCGTTGCTGCTGGCCGCCGGAGAGTTCCGAGGGGCGGTGGTGGAGCCGGTCGCGCAGGCCGACGACATCGACGAGCGCGTCGATCCACTCCTGGTCACCCCTGGCCCCGGAGAGGTCCAGGGGCAGGGTGATGTTCTCCGCGACGGTCAGCGTCGGCACCAGGTTGAACGCCTGGAAGACGAAGCCGACGCGGTCGCGGCGGAGCAGGGTGAGGCGTCGGTCGTCGAGCGGGCCGAGTTCCGTGTCGCCGATGTACGCGGCGCCCGAACTGAGTGTGTCGAGTCCGGCCGCGCAGTGCATCAGGGTGGATTTCCCGGAGCCCGAGGGGCCCATGATCGCGGTGAAGCGGCCGGCCGGGAAGTCGACGCTCACCCCGTCCAGGGCGCGTACGGCGGTGTCGCCGACGCCGTACACCTTGACGGCGTCGACGACCCGCGCGGCCGTGCGGGTGGTGGTCGCGGTGCTCATGCCGCGCCGCCTCCCTTTCCGGTGCGGCCGAACTGCTCGTCCAGGACGGACAGCCGGCGCCAGTACTCGTCCTCCTCGATCTCGCCGGAGGCGAAGCGACGGCCGAGGACGGCGAGCGGGGAGTCGCCGGTGGGGCGGGTGTCGGCCATCGCGCGCCACGGTCCGCCGCGCCCGACCCCCCGACCGCGCCAGACGGTGCGGCGCAGGACGGTCATCACGCCGACCACCATGGCCGCCCAGATCAACGGGAGGAACAGGATCCACGGGCCGGGCCCGCCGCCGTGCCAGTTCGCCAGAGTCTGCATGTCGATTCATCTCCAAGAGGTCCGGAGCCGCTCAGGCGGCTTCCTGTGAGTCCGGTGATGTACCGAGACTCGCTCCTGGGAGGGGTCCGGGTCGTCGTACGGCCAGCGGCAGTGTGCGTACCTCCCGGGGAGTACGCGGCGTCGTTCCGGCTGCTCCCGCCGTCCGTCGATAGTCTCTCGACTTCTGTACCTACTAGTATGTACAGTCCTGCCATGAGCACCCCGGAGCGTCTGATCGAGTCCACCCGCGAGCTGTTGTGGGAGCGCGGCTACGTCGGCACCAGCCCCAAGGCGATCCTGGAGCGCGCGAGTGCTGGGCAGGGCAGCATGTACCACCACTTCAAGGGCAAGCCGGAGCTGGCGCTGGCCGCGATCCGGCGGACGGCCGAGGAGTTGCTGGCCACCGCCGCGGGAGTACTGGAGGGGCCCGGCACGCCGTACGAGCGGATCGAGGCGTATCTGCGGCGCGAGCGCGATGTGTTGCGTGGGTGTCCGGTCGGGCGGCTGACGATGGATCCGGACGTGATCGCCAGCGCCGAGCTGCGCGAGCCGGTCGACGCGACGCTCGACGCGATCCGTGAGCGGCTCGCCGGGATCGTCGAAGAGGGCAAGGAGCAGGGGCAGTTCGGGCCGGAGCTGGACGGCGAGGAGATCGCCGCCACCATCCTCGCGACCGTGCAGGGCGGGTACGTCCTCGCCCGCGCGTCCGGGTCGCCGGCCGCCTTCGACGCCGGTGTCCGGGGGCTGCTCTCCCTTCTCTCACCCGTGTCTTACCGATAGGAGCCCAGGTACGTGCGGATCAGCAGGAAGCACCCCGACACACGGCAGGGCCCGGCGGAGAACTTCACCGGCACGGTGTGGCTCGACGAGATCGCCGCACCCCAACCGCCTTCCCGGATAAGGATGTTCAGCGTGCACTTCACGCCGGGCGCGCACACGGCGTGGCACACCCACCCGCACGGCCAGGTGCTGCACGTGACGGAAGGCGAGGGTCTCGTGCAGCGCAAGGGCGGTGCCGTCGAGCCGATCCGCGCGGGCGACACCGTGTGGATCGAACCGGACGAGTGGCACTGGCACGGCGCCGCACCGCGCACGTTCATGACGCATCTCGCGGTCGTCGAGGCCGCGGAGGACGGCACCACCGCCTGCTGGTACGAGCACGTCGACGCGGCCGACTACCCGGCCTGAGGGGGCACTTGATGCACGCGATGCAGTACGGACTCACCCTTCCCGGCGACTACGACATGGACATCGTCCGGAGCCGGGTCGCCCGGGTCGGGCATCTCCTCGACGACTGGGACGGGCTCGGTTTCAAGGCGTATCTCCTCCGTGAGCGCGGGGTGCACGGTTCGCCGGTCAACCAGTACGCGCCGTTCTATCTGTGGAACACGGTCGAGGGCATGAACCGCTTCCTCTGGGGCGGCGCCTTCCAAGGGCTCGTCAACGACTTCGGGCGACCGGAGGTGTCTCAGTGGACCGGCCTCGCCCACGAGGAGGGGGGCGCCGCGGGCTCACCGGTGGCCGTCGCAGTGCGGCGGCGCCAACGGATAGCTGAGGGCGGGGAGTTGGCCGCGGTCATGGAGGACGCGGTGGGCGAGACCCGGCGGCTGGCCGGTGAGGACGGCGCGGTGCTCGCGGCGGCGGCCGTCGACCCGCACAGCTGGGAGCTCGTCCACTTCTCGCTCTGGGACCACGAGTCGCCGAAGGCGGAGGGGGACGTGTTCCAGGTGCTGCACCTCTCGGCACCGGGGCGGGACGGGTTGCCTCGGGGGCGACAGTGGTAAGTGCCCTCGTCCGTACGGTACTTGGGGATGTGGACCCGCGGCTGTTGGGTCTGTGCGACGCGCACGACCATCTCTTCATCCGCAGCCCGCGACTTCCCGGCCAGGAGCTGGGCGACGCCTCGGCCGCGCGGGCCGAGTTGAACGCGTTCCGTTCCGTCGGCGGGGGCAGTGTCGTGCAGTGGACGCCGTACGGGATGGGGCGGCGGGTCGCCGATCTGCCGCCGCTGTCGCGGTCGACGGGGGTGCACGTGGTCTGCGCGACCGGGTTGCACCAAGCGGCGCACTACAGCCCGGAGTTGTTGGAGAGCCTGCGCGGCGGGCTGGCCGAGGTCTTCGTCTCCGAGCTGACGGAAGGCGTCGGTCCGTCCGGTGTCCGCGCCGGGCTCATCAAGGTCGCGGGCGGCTTTCACGGCCTCGACGCGCACGCCCGCTGGACGATGACCGCCGCGGCCGAGGCCCACCGCGCGACCGGCGCGCCGATCGCCGTCCACCTGGAGCTGGGCACGGGCGCCCTCGACGTACTCGACCTGCTGTGCGGCGAGTTGGGGGTCGAACCGCACCGGGTGATCCTCGGCCACCTCAACCGCTCCCCCGACCCGGTGGTCCAGCGACAGGCCGCCGACGCGGGCGCCTACCTGGCGTTCGACGGCCCGTCCCGCGCCAACCACGCCACGGACTGGCGGATGCCGGACGCGGTCCGGGCGCTGGCCGAGGCCGGCTTCGGAGACCGGCTGCTGCTCGGCGGCGACACGGTGGTCGCCGGGGCCCGCTCGGTGGACGGCGGTCCGGGGATGCCGTATCTGCTGCGACGGGTGGGGCCACGGCTCGCGGTGGAGCTGGGCGAGGAGTTGGTGGAGCGCGTTTTCAGGGAGAACCCCGCGCGTGCGTTTGCCATGGACTGCCCCTGAGGGAACGGGAAGTACAGCCGACCTTCCCTTCGTCCGTGTCGACGCACTGAACGTGTTCGTCACGGTGCCCGAGAACGAGTCGGTCGACCGGTCGCCCGGTGACGGTGTCGCGCAGTACGCGCTCTCCCCGGAGCCGGTCGCCGAGGGCTGACGGGCGACCGCTATGTTCGACGCGAACATCGAACATGTGGAGCTCGTGTGCAGACGACGACGGTGGAGCCGCCGAAAGCGGCGGAAGCGGATGTCACGGCGGCCGGGTGGCCCCGGTCCTGGCCGCTCATGCTGCTCGGGGCGGCCGTCGTTCCGGGGCTGCTGCTCTTCGTCGTCGGACGGTGGCTGGACGCGCCGGCCGTGCAGGCCTGGCGGACCGTGTGTCTCGCCATCACCACACAGGCGCTGCCCTTCCTGCTGCTCGGTACGGCTCTGTCGGGGGCGATCAACGCGTTCGTGCCGGCGCGAGTGTTCACGAAGGTCCTGCCCAAGCGGGCCGCGTTCGCCGTGCCGGTGGCCGGGATGGCGGGGGTCGTGCTGCCGGGCTGCGAGTGCGCGTCGGTGCCGGTCGCGAACAGTCTGATCGGGCGCGGGGTCACCCCGGCCGCCGCGTTCGCGTTCCTGCTCTCGGCGCCCGCGATCAACCCGGTCGTGCTGACCGCCACCGCGATCGCGTTTCCCGCCAGCCCGGTCATGGTGCTGGCCCGGCTGCTCGCCTCGCTCGCGACCGCCGTGGTGATGGGCTGGCTGTGGCTCTGGCTGGGGCGTGAGGAGTGGCTGCGCCCGGTCCCGCGGCACACCGGGCACCGGCCGGGGCACAGCCGCTTCACCGAGTTCCGCACCGGCTTCCAGCACGACTTCCTGCACGCGGGTGGGTTCCTGGTCATCGGCGCGATGGCGGCGGCGACCTTCAACGTGGCCGTGCCGCGCTCCGTGCTCGACACCTTCGCCGGATCACCCTGGCTGTCGGTGCTGTTCCTGGCCGCGCTCGCGATCATCCTCGCGGTCTGCTCGGAGGCCGACGCGTTCGTCGCGTCCTCCCTCACGGGCTTCTCCCCCACAGCCCGGCTCGCGTTCATGGTCGTAGGCCCCATGGTCGACCTGAAGCTGATCGCCCTCCAGGCGGGCACGTTCGGCCGGGCCTTCGCGGTCCGCTTCTCCGCCGCCACGACGGTCGTCGCGGTGCTGTCCAGCGCCCTGATCGGAGCCGTACTGCTGTGAGACGCCCCCTCCAGGTGACCCTGCTCGTCCTCAGCGGCCTGGGCCTGCTGCACGCCTCGCTCTTCACCGACCTGTGCCTGCGCTACGTCAAGCCGAGCATGCGCCCGATGCTCGTCGTGTCCGGGTTCCTGCTGATCCTGCTCAGCATCGCGGAGGCCTGGTCACGGTCCCGGCAGAACCCGAGTGTGGACGACCACCACATCGGCGAGAACCACACCGAACACCCCGAAGAGCACATGGGCCACAACCACTCCAAGGTCCCCCGCGTCGCCTGGCTGCTCTTCCTCCCCGCCCTCAGCCTGCTCTTCTACGCCCCACCCGCCCTCGGCGCCTACACCGCCTCCCGCGCCGCCCCCAAGGCCGTCCCGGTGCAGGACGCCTTCGATCCGCTGCCCGTGACCTCGCCGCTGCCGATGACCCTCACGGACTTCACGACCCGCGTGCAGCAGGACCGCAAGCGGGTCATCAAGGGCCGCACCGTCCAGATGACCGGGTTCGTCACGCCCGACAAGGGGTCCGCCTACTGGGACCTGACCCGGATCATGATCTCGTGCTGCGCGGCGGACGCCCAGTCCATCAAGGTGCGGGTCTACGGCATCCCGGCCCTGTCCGCCAACACCTGGGTGACGATCACCGGGACCTGGCACGCGAGCGGAACCCTGGGGACGAGTTCCGCCGTGGCCGCGCTCGACGGCGTCACCGTCCAGAAGGTCGCCAAGCCGGTGAACGCCTACCAGGACGCCCTGCCGTTCGGGTCCCCACGCTGAGCCGGACCGCTGAGCTAGGCGACCGAGATGTCCACGGAGGGACGCAGTTTCGCCGCCGCGGCCAGGGCCTCGTGCAAGGGGTGGGTGTCGAAGGCCTCCAACAGAGCCTCATCCGCCGGGAGTTCTGACGCCGGGTAGGCGATCTGTTCGTAGGCCGCCTGGAAGCGCGGACCCCAACGCCGGGCGCCCAGGCGGGCCGTGCGGGAGCAGTTGTCGACCATGTAGGCCACGTCCCGTGCGTGCATGTACGGCAGCAGGGAGTCCACCGCCTCGATGACGGACTCGTTGACGATCTCCGACCAGGGGTGGCCGCGCTCGGCGAACTCGTCGACCTGGGCGGTCATCGTCGCCACGAACACCCCGGCGGTGAACGGCTCGACGGGCAGGGCGCGTTCGGCCCGGCGCGCCCGCACCTCCGCCCCCGCCGCCCACATCGGGGAACCGCCGATCCCGCTCATCTCCCGCGCCCCGAGCCGCCGTTCGGCCAGGACGACGCTGCGCAGCTCCGTACCGTCGGCGACCTCGTCGTAGATCTCGGCGACGATCTCACGGGCGGGACCGTAGGTCGCCGAGTACGCGCGGTCGAAGACCTCCCGTCCGGCCGGGTCCAACTCCTCGCGGACGGCGCGGAGTCCGGCCTGGGAGATGGTGCGGGCGATCGGGCCGGTGACGTTCTCGCAGGAGCGCTCGTACGCGGTCACCGCGTCGTCGCCGGTCAGGCGGTAGCGCGTGAAGAGGCTCTCGACGATGCCGTGAACGGCGCCGAGGAGGATGGCGCGTTCGCCGACGATGTCGGAGCGGTACTCGCTCTCCAGGGTGGTGCGGAAGGTGTACGGCGAGCCGAGCGCGACCGACCAGCCGAGCGCGCGGTCGGTGGCCTTGCCGTCGGGGTCGGCATGGACGGCGTAACTGCTGTTGATCCCGGCGCCGTTGATCTCGGCGCCCTGCTCGTAGAGCCGGCGCACGGAGTCGCCCATGCCCTTGGGGCAGACGGCGACGACTCCGTGTCCGGGCGGGAACTCCCCACCGGTGGCCCGGAGATGACCGAGCAGGAAGCCGTGCGAGAGGCCGATGGTGGCGCCGGGTTTGAGGGCGGCGAAGATCTCCTCGTGGTGGGCGGCGAGGGCCGCGTCCGCGATGAGCAGGATCACCAGGTCGCTCTCGGCGGTGACCGCGAGCCAGTCGCCGAGTGTGCCGTCCTCCTCGGTGAAGCCGTGGGAGCGCGCGTCGGCCGCGGAGGCCGAGCCGGGGCGCAGGCCGACGCTCACCCGGATGTCCGTACCGGCGAGGGAGTCGCGCAGGTTGCGGGTCTGGGCGCGCCCCTGCGGGCCCCAGCCGATGACGCCGACGCGGCGGACGCCGGCGAAGGCCTGCGGGAGCAGCGGGAAGAGGTGCCGGCCACCGCGCAGGATGGTCTCCGTGCCGCCGGGCACGTCCATCGTTTCGAGGGCGAAGACGGCGGAGGTGTACGTGGTCGAGGTCATGGTGGAGTTGTAGGCTCCGGGCGGGCGTTGCGGCAAGCGCAACTTACGCAGCGGGCTGTTGCACGAAGCGAAAGGACCAGGTCACGGTATGCGGGACGACCATCGGGAGCTACGGCTTTTCCTGCATCTGGCGCAGACCCTGAACTTCGGGCGGACGAGTCTCGACTGCCATGTCAGTCCGGCGACGCTGACCCGGACCGTGCAGCGGCTGGAGGCCGACCTCGGACACCGGCTCTTCGACCGCGGGGCGCGCGGGGTCTCCCTCACCGCGGAGGGACACCGCTTCCGTGAATACGCCGTCCAGTCACTGGAGTTGTGGCGTGCCTACCGCGAGGAGCATCCCGACCCGGCCGAACTCACCGGCAGACTGGCCCTGTTCGCCACGGTGACCGCCTGCCAGGCCCTGCTGCCCGACCTGTTGGCACCCTTCCGGGCCGCGCATCCCCAGGTACGGCTGGATCTGCGCACCGGCGACGCGGCGGCGGCGCTGGCCCGTCTCGACGAGGGTGAGGTCGACGTGGCGGTAGCGGGCATCCCGGCGCGGCTGCCGGAGCCACTGGTGAGCCGCACGGTCGCGGTGACCGAACTCGTCCCGGTCACCGCGCTCGACCGCCCCGACCCGGATCTCGACGGCCCGTTCGTCCTCCCGCACCGGGGCCTGGTCCGCGAGGCCGCCGACCGCTGGTTCCGCACCCGGGGCACGACACCCGACGTGGCCTGCGAACCGGACGGCCACGAAGGCCTGTTGACTCTGGTCGCCCTCGGCTGCGGAACGGGCGTGGTGCCCCGCCTCGTCCTGGAGAACAGCGCCGTACGGGAACGGCTGACGGTGATCCCAGCGGACCCACCACCGGAACCGTTCCCGATCGGGCTCTGCGTACGAAGGGCGGACCTGCGCCGCCCTCTGGTGGCGGCCCTGTGGAGCCTCACGGCGCCGCAGTAGAGCGGCGGCGCACATGCCGCTACTCCCAGCGGAGTGCCTAGTCCAGGTCGACCGGCCCGTCGTTCTTCTTCTCGTCCTTCTTCGCCTGCAACTGGAGCAGGTTCTTGACCTCGTCGCCGGGACGACGCCCGTCGGGGTCCGCGCCGCTGAGGTTCCCCCGGACCGAGTCCAGGATCGTCAGCCCCTGCGACACCAGCCCCGCGGCGATCTCCCCGAGGCCGTCCGCGCCGTTGAGGACGTTGACGTTGGCCCCCGCAAGACCCCCCGCCGCTTCCTTCACGATCTGCGGAAGCTGGTCGATCAGCATCCGGTCGAGCGCGACGCGGTCGTACGACGCCGCCGCCTCGGCCTGGATCTTCATCCGCTCCGCCTCGGCGATGGCGAGCAGCTTGATCCGCTGGGCCTCGGCCTCGGCCGGCTTGACGATCTCGGCGACCAGCTGCTGCTGCCGCAACTCGGCCTGGCGCTGGGCCAGTTCGGTCTGCGCGGCGAGCACCTCCTGCTGGGCGTGCGCCTGCGCGAGCGGTCCGGCCTGCGCGGCCTGCGCCTGGGCGCGGTCGACCTCGGCCGAGTACTCGGCCTTGACGACCGCGGTCTGCCGGGCGTACTCCGCCTGGTTGCGGGCCGCGACCTGCTCCGCCTCGACGGAGGCCTGGGTGGCCTGGGCCTGGGCGATCTGGGCCTGTCGCTGGATGGCCGCCTTGTGCGGTGCGGACATGGCCTCGATGTAGCCGACCTCGCCGTCGTCGATCGACTGGATCTGCAGCGAGTCGACGATCAGGCCGATCTTCGCCATCTCGACCTTTGACGTGTCCAGTACCTCGGCGGCGAGCTTCTGCCGCTCCGTGACGATCTCCTCGACCGTCATCGAGCCGATGATGGACCGCAGGTGACCTGCGAAGATCCGGCCGGTCAGCACCGACATCTGGTCCTGGTCGGAGAGGAACCGCTGGCCCGCGTTGATGATGCTCTCGGTGTCGTTGCCGACCTTGAACGCGATCACGGCGCGGACGTGCAGCGCGATGCCCTGGCGGGTCACACAGGTCTCGGTGACCTCGGCCTCGCACATCGACAGCGTGAGAAAACGGGTCTTGCGGAAAACCGGCAGCACGAACTTTCCGTGCCCCGTCACCACTCGGAACGGCGCGCCCCCCAGTCCCCGCCTGCCACCCGAGATCAGCATCGCCTCATCGGGGGCGGGAACGCGGTAACCGAACATGTCTTGCTCCTCACTCTGCGCCGGCGGGTTCGCCGTCCAGCGCGTCCAATGGATCCGCCCACTCGATGACGTGCACGGCACGTCGTCCACGGGACTCGATCACGAGCACCCTGGCCCCCGTGGGCAGGGGATCATCCGACCAGGCCAGGAATGTCTCGGAGCCGCCCCGGACCCGCACGAGGATCTCGCCGGGGCCCGCGCTTCCCCGGGTCTCGATGATCACCTCTCCCGTGCATCCGATCACGGGCTCGTCCTGCGGCATCACCGGCCGCCTCCATCCTCTGGCCTTAGGTTTCCGACGATAGACCCACTCGGGTCACGGACCCAACGGGCCCACCACACACCTTTTGCACGACGTCTTCCGGGCGACGGCCGGGCGGCACCGGCCGCGGTCAGGACAGGGCGGCCAGCGGGTCGTCGAGGACCGGCTGCCACGCCAACTCGGCCGCCCCGACCAGGCTGTTGTGGTCCAGGGTGCAGGCGAGGATCGGCACGCCCCCGCTCTGCCCCCACAGGCTCCGGTCGGCGACGACCGCGCGCAGCCGGTCCGGGTCGGCGTCGAGGAGGGTGCGGTGCAGTCCGCCGAGGATGATCCGGTCGGGGTTGAGGATGTTCACCAGGCCCGCGAGCCCCAGTCCGAGCCGGTCGATCAGGGTCTCGGCGGCCTTCCGGACGGATGGGTCGTCGTAGTGGCGACGGATCAGTTCGTTGGACTCCTGGAGCAGGGACACCTCGGGGCCGGGTTCGCGGCCGGCGGCCGTGAGGAAGGCGAGCGGGTCGGCCTCGACGTCGAGGCAGCCGCGGCTGCCGCAGTGGCAGGGGCGGCCCTCGGGGTTCACGGTGAGGTGCCCGACCTCCAGCGCGAGGCCCGAACTCCCGGTGTGCAGACGCCCGTCGAGCACCAGCGCGCCGCCGACACCCCGGTGTCCGGTCGCCACGCACAGCAGGTCGCGGGCGCCGCGGCCCGCGCCGTGCCGGTGCTCGGCGAGCGCGGCGAGGTTGACGTCGTTGCCCGCGAACGCGGGTCCGGTGAGGCCGGCCGCGCGCACGCACTCGGCGAAGATCCGCCGCACGGGCGCGCCCGCGGGCCAGGCGAGGTGGAGGGGGTTGAGCGCCAGTCCTTCGGGCTCGGCGACGGCGGACGGTACGGCGAGCCCGGCGCCCACGCAGCGGCGGCCGGTCTCGCGCAGCAGATCGGCACCGGCCTCGACGACCGACCCCAGTACCTTCGCGGGGTCGGCGTCCACGGCCTCGCAGCCGGGCGCGGTCGCGACGATCTGGCCGCCGAGCCCTACCAGCGCGGCGCGGAAGCCGTCGGCGTGCACCTGGGCGGCGAGCACGACGGGGCCGTCCTCCGCGAGCGCGAGGCGGTGCGAGGGGCGGCCCTGCGAACCGGCCGCGGCGCCGGGGCGGGCATCGACCCTGATCAGGCCCAACGCCTCCAGTTCGGCGGCCACCGCGCCTGCCGTCGCCCTGGTCACGCCGAGTTCGGCGGTGAGGACGGCGCGGGTGGGGGCGCGGCCGGTGTGCACGAGCTCCAGCGCGGGGCCGAGGGCTCCGCGGCCCCGGTCCAGTCGCGCTCTTGAGGTGGTCCCATCCCCCGCCGGCCGGGGGTCCGCCTTGCCGCTCATGAGGGCGAGTCTCCCATGATCCGTAGGAGTGGCGACGAGGTGTGCGGGTCGTGATCAATGTGCGGGCCGGTGGGGGCCGGTCGCGCCCACCCGGCGGAGCCGCGTATCGATACAGCCCCGCGCCCCTAGAACCCGCTCACCCTGAGCGTGACATTCAACCTGCCCTTCAGTCCCAACTCCCCTGGCGCCGTGCCCTCGTAGACCCTCGGCACCCCGTGATACGCCTTTCTCGACGGCCCCCCGAACACGAAAAGGTCGCCGCTTCTCAGTTCGACGTCGGTGTACGGCTTGGTGCGGGTCTCCGGGTTGCCGAAGCGGAAGACGCAGGTGTCGCCGAGGCTGAGGGAGACCACGGGGGCGTCGGAACGCTCGTCGGCGTCACGGTGCATGCCCATGCGCGCGTCGCCGTCGTAGAAATTGATCAGGGCGATGTCGTACGACGCTGTCGGCGCCCCCAGTGTGTCGGTGACCGCCCGCTGCGCGAGGTCGTCGAGCCAGGTCGGGAAGGGTTTCACCGGGGTGCCGTCGCCGTCGGTCGTCATGCGGGAGTAGGCGTACGGGTACCAGTGCCAGCCGAGGCACACCTGCCGGGCGGTCATCGTGCCGCCGCCGGGGGTGCGGACCGTGCGCAGGCCGGCCGGGGGGCGGGCCCACTCGCGGCAGGCCGTCAGGAGGTCGCGCCGGCGGTCCGGGGCGAGCCAGTCGGGCACGTGCACCGCGCCCGGCGCGATCTCCGTACGAACTCTCGGAAACAGCTCGGCGTCCATGGCCCCATCCTGCCCCGACCGGCCATGAGCCGGCACTCGGTTAGCCTTGGCGCACGATGGACGACCATATCGACCGAATGACGACTCCGTGGGGCGACCGCGCCCTGACCCGCTTCCCCGAGGACCCGCGCGACCGGCTGCGCGCCTGGGACGCCTCCGACGAATACCTTCTGCGACAGCTCGCGGAACAGGACACACCGCTGTCCGGCACGGTCGTGATCGTGGGCGACCGCTGGGGCGCCCTCGCCACGGCGCTCGCGGAGCACGGTCCGGTGCAGATCACGGACTCGTTCCTCACCCAGGAGGCGACCAAGGCGAACCTCGCGCGCAACGAGGTCGACCTGCATTCCGTACGACTGCTCACCACCCAGGATCCGCCGCCCGAGCGCGTCGACGTACTGCTGGTCCGGGTGCCCAAGAGCCTGGCGCTGCTGGAGGACCAGTTGCTGCGGCTGGCGCCCGCGGTGCACGCCGAGACGGTCGTCGTGGGCACGGGCATGGTGAAGGAGATCCACACCTCGACGCTGAAGCTGTTCGAGCGGATCCTCGGCCCGACCCGGACCTCGCTGGCCGAGAAGAAGGCCCGGCTGATCCACTGCACGCCCCGGTCGTCGGCGGCACGTGGCACCAACCCCTGGCCGCACAGTTACGCCCTGCCCGACGACATCGGTGTCGTCTCGGGGCGGACCGTGGTCAATCACGCGGGCGTGTTCTGCGCCGAGCGCCTCGACATCGGTACGCGTTTCCTCCTCCAGCATCTGCCCTCACGTCCTGGGCTCGGCAAGGTGGTTGACCTCGGGTGCGGCAACGGTGTCGTCGGTACGGCGGTGTCGCTGGCCGATCCGGAGGCCGAAGTCCTTTTCGTGGACGAGTCGTTCCAGGCCGTCGCCTCGGCCGAGGCGACGTACAAGGCCAACGGCGCACCCGGGCATGCCGAGTTCAGGGTCGGGGACGGGCTGGTCGGGGTCCCGGCCGACAGCGTGGACCTCGTGCTCAACAATCCGCCGTTCCACTCCCACCAGGCGACGACCGACGCGACGGCCTGGCGGATGTTCTCCGGGGCGCGGCGCGCCCTGCGGCCGGGTGGCGAGCTGTGGGTGATCGGCAACCGGCATCTCGCCTACCACGTGAAGCTGAAGCGGCTCTTCGGCAACAGCCAACTGGTCGCCAGCGACGCCAAGTTCGTGGTCCTGAAGGCCGTCAAGCGGTAACCCCACCGCCTCCCGCGAGCACGCCGACGATCCGGGCCACCGCCCCCGCCATCGCCTCCCGTCCCACGTTCAGGTACTTGCGGGAGTCGACCGCCTCGGGGTGTTCGGCGAGGAACGCGCGGATCGCTCCGGTCATCGCCTGGTTGAGGGCCGTGCCCACGTTGACCTTGGTGATGCCGCCGGCGACGGCCGCGGTCAGTTCGTCGTCGGGGACTCCCGAGGAGCCGTGCAGGACGAGGGGGACGTCCAGGGTCGCGGCGAGCCGCTTGAGGAGATCGTGGTCGAGGGCGGCCGTACGGGTGGTCATCGCGTGCGAGCTGCCGATGGCCACGGCGAGCGCGTCCACGCCGGAGTCGGCGACGAAGGCGCGGGCCTGGGCGGGGTCGGTGCGGGCGCCGGGTGCGTGGGCGTCGAGGGGCGACTCGCCGTTCTTGCCGCCTACCTGTCCCAACTCGGCCTCGATCCACAGCCCTTGGGCATGTGCCCAGTCGGCGGCGGCGCGGGTCGCGGCGAGGTTCTCGGCGTAGGGCAGGCGGGCCGCGTCGTACATGACGGAGCTGAAGCCGGCGCTGTGCGCCTGTCGCAGCAGGTCGTCGCTCTGGACGTGGTCGAGGTGCAACGCGACGGGTACGGCGGCCCGTTCGGCGGCGGCGACGGCCGCGCGGGCGAGCGGGAGGAGGCGGCCGTAGCGGAACTTGACGGCGTTCTCGCTGACTTGGAGGACGACGGGGGCGCCGGTGGACTCGGCGCCGGCGATGACGGCCTCGACGTGTTCCAGCGTGATGATGTTGAAGGCGGCGACCGCGGAGCGGGCCTTGGCGGCGCGGGTGACGAGCTCACCGGTGGTGACGAGGGGCACGGCCTGTCCTTTCCTGACGTACCGGTTGCCGGGGCTTCAGGGGGCGAGGATCACCGAGCGGGTGAGGTGGCGCGGGCGGTCGGGGTCCAGGTCGCGGTACGCGGCGACGGCGACCGCGAGGCGCTGGGCGCGGACGAGTTCGGCGAGCGGGTCGAGGCCGCCCTCGATCCACAACCCGCCGGTGGCGCCCACCTGTTGGGCGAGTCCCTCGGGCGCCTCGCCGAGCATCCAGGTGGCGGTGCCGTGGGTGGTGATGCTGATCGGGCCGTGTCGGTACTCCATCGCCGGGTAGGCCTCGGTCCAGGACAGTGAGGCCTCGCGCATCTTCAGCCCGGCCTCGTTGGCGAGCCCGACGGTCCAGCCGCGACCGAGGAAGGTGAACTGGGTGCAGGCGACGAGCTGTTGGGGCAGTTCGGTGGCGAGCGCGGTGCGGGCGTCGGCGACCACGGCGTCGGTGTGCAGGCCGAGGTGCGCGCGGAGCAGGGTGACGGCGGTGGTCGCGAACCGGGTCTGCACGACGGACCGTTCGTCGGCGAAGTCGAGCACGACCAGCTCGTCGGCGGCCGTCATGACCGGTGTGTGCGGGTCGGCGGTGATCGCGGTGGTGCGGGTGCGCCCTCTCAACTCCCGCAGGAGTTCCAGCACTTCGGTGGTGGTGCCGGAGCGGGTGAGGGCGAGGACCCGGTCGTACGTCCGCCCGTGCGGGAACTCCGAGGCGGCGAAGGCGTCGGTCTCCCCCTGGCCCGCCCCCTCGCGCAGGGCGGCGATCGCCTGGGCCATGAAGTACGAGGTGCCGCAGCCGACGATCGCGACCCGCTCCCCCGGCGTGGGCAGCGCGTCCCGGTATCGGGGCGCCTCCGCCGCGGCGCGTATCCAGCACTCGGGCTGACTGTTCAGCTCGTCCTCGACGTGGGTCATGCCGTACCCCTCCCCGCTGATGCTTGTTCCTGCAAGATATAGCGAGTTTTCGAGCAGAATCAAGCACAGGAACCAAGGGGACGTGCGCTAGAGTCGCGGAGAATCGAGGAACGGAGAGTGAGTGCGGATGTCGCGCGACGCCCGCTGGAAGGTGCTGCTGGAGCTGCTCGTCGAGCGCGGCCGGCTGGACGTCGAGGAGGCCGCCGCCGATCTCGGGGTGTCGGCGGCCACGATCCGTCGTGACTTCGACCAGCTCGCCGAGCAGCAGATGCTGGTGCGGACCCGGGGTGGCGCCGTCGTGCACGGGGTGTCGTACGAACTGCCGTTGCGCTACAAGACCGCCCGGCACGCCTCCGAGAAGCAGCGCATCGCGAAGGCGGTCGCCGAACTCGTCGCGCCCGGCGAGGCGGTGGGCCTGACCGGCGGCACGACGACCACGGAGGTGGCCCGCGCCCTGGCCGTCCGCGGCGACCTCACCGCCGGAACGCCCGCGCTGACCATCGTGACCAACGCGCTCAACATCGCCAACGAGCTTGCCGTACGGCCCCAGTTCAAGATCGTGCTGACCGGCGGGGTCGCGCGACCGCAGTCGTACGAACTCGTCGGGCCGCTCGCGGACGGGGTGCTCTCGCAGATCACCGTCGATGTGGCGGTGCTCGGCGTGGTCGCCTTCGACGTGACGCACGGCGCGGCGGCCCACGACGAGGCGGAGGCCGCCATCAACCGACTGCTGTGCGAGCGCGCCGAGCGCGTGATCGTCGCGGCCGACTCCAGCAAGCTCGGGCAGCGGGCGTTCGCCCGGATCTGCTCGGCCCAGGCGGTGAACACGCTGGTGACGGACGCGGGGGTGGGGGCGGACACGGTGCGGCGGTTCGAGGAGGTAGGGGTCACGGTCGTCGCCGTGTGACGGCGGAGCCGCGCCGGGCCGCCCCGGACACCCGGTCAGTGCTTGGTCAGGACCTCGAAGCGCAGGTGGGTGATGTCCGGCGACTCTCGCGTCCAGAGCCGGCGGAGTTCGACGGGGCCGCCGAGATGGTCGAAGAGCCGCTTGCCCGCGCCCAGCAGCACGGGGACGAGCATGATGTGCACCTCGTCCAACAGACCGGCGTTCAGGGCCTGTTGGGCAGCGGTCGCACCGTGGACGCCGACGTCCCCGTCGCCGGCGATCTCCTTGGCGCGGGCCACCGCGGACTCGATGCCGTCGGTGACGAAGGTGAACACGTCGGGGGCGACGACGGCCGCCGGGTCGGGGGCCCGGTGGGTGAGCACCACACAGGGAACCTTCCCCACCGGCCCTCCGTCGCCCCAGCCGCCCTCGCCTTCGCACACGTCGTAGGAGTGCCGGCCCATGAGGACGGCGCCGACGCCGTCGGCCATCTCGGCCAGGACCTGCGCGTCGGCGTCGTCCATTTCCTGGACCCATCGGTGCAGGCGTTCGCCGCCGACGCCGAGAGGGTGGGCGCGGGTGTCGTCCGGGGCGGTGATGAAGCCGTCCAGGGACATGGACATTCCTGAGATCACTTTGTCAGTCATGTCAGGTAGACCTGTCGCGCCGTCCGCACTCATCGGTCGTCGCGGACCCCATGTCGAAGATGCCGGATCCCGGGCCGGACGCGGGCGGGCGTGAAGTGTGCGCTGGGGGGCGCGCTGAGCGTCGTCCCGCTCGCCTGATGCGGCTGCTCGGCGGCGCCCAGTCGCCTGCCGCGACGATCCGGCATCATGCGCCGTTGATCCGGCCGCCAGTGTCCTGGATTCCGCCCTGCCTGGGTCTGTGTGCGGAGTTGTTCCTCCCGCTGCCAGGTCCCGGGGGGCTCGCCGTGATGGCGGCGGAAGGCGGCGGCGAACGCGTAGGGCGAGTTGTAGCCGACGCTGCGGGCGATGCCTGTCATGCCGAGGTCATCGGTGCGCAGATGGTCTCGGGCCAGGGCCATCCGCCAGTCGGTCACGTACCGCATCGGGGTCCGACCGAGGACGTCACGGTTGTTGCGGGCGAAGGCCGCCCGGGACAGACCGCTGAGCGCGGCGAGTCCGGGCACCGACCGTGGACCAGTCGAACCCGTAGGCGGACCAGGCGGTTCGGTCGGCGCGGGACGCGGCCCACAGGTTGTAGCTCGACGCGCTGGTCCGGGTCCAGCCGGGGAGGACCTGGGGCTCGTCGGCGGGGGCTGCGGTGGCGGCCGTCGCGGTGGCGACGACGGCCGCCAGAGCCAGAGTCGAGGCGGCGGGACCGGTGGCGAGTCCGCGGTACGTCTGGAGGTCCGCGAACGGGTCGACGAACTCGCGACACCCAACACCCCTGCTGCCGAGCGGAGTTCAGGTTCTCAGGCAATCTCAGGACGACGGTGTCAGGGGCAGGTCGTCCGTGAAGGCGTTGACCGGTTGGGCGATGTTCCGGGTGCCGTGGACGTCGAGGGCAGCCGCCGCGGTGCGGGTGCCGAGCGTGCCCTGTGTGTGCCAGGTTCCGGTGACGGCCAGCCAGGTGTTCGCGGGCGGGGCGGGGGTGCCGTACATGTGGACCTTGACGGTCTGGGCGTCCGCCGCGCAGCAGGTGAAGATGATCCGGGTCAGGTCCCAGCCGCCGCCCCGGACCGGCGTCGCGAAGCCGGTCATCTCGACGCCGCGTCCCTTGATGGCCAGTTCCTTGTCCTGCTGGACCCGGGTGGTGAAGTCCGTGAGGGTCATCGGCAGGGGTGAGGTCGCGGGCAGTGCGGCGAACCCCTTCTGCTTCTTGACGGCCTCGCTGCCCGCGTGGGACGCGGTGTAGGCGCCGAGGGCGGGCGGGGCGTAGAAGAGGAGGCTGAGCGCGGGGAGGAAGAGCAGCCAGGCGATGCGGGGGGCGGTGGAGTGGTCGTGGCCGTGGCCGTGGTCGTGCTCGTCGTCATGGGCCTCCGCGTCGCCGGGTCCGCGGTCGAACACCGCGTGCGCCAGGCCCAGGAGCAGCAGGAGGGCGCCGGAGATGATCAGGAGCGGGTGGAGGCCCTCCTTGACGTAGCGCAGGTAGAGGTCGGTGAAGAGGGCGGTGTGCAGGAGGCCGAGGCCGGTCAGGACCAGGAGCAGTACTTGGGCGGTGCGCTTCACAGCAGGGCGCCTCCGATCAGGACGCTGGCGGCCACGGCCACGACGGTGGTCGCGGTGGAGAAACGCACCGCGAACGCCCGGCCGAAGGTGCCCGCCTGAAGGGCGATCAGCTTCAGGTCGACCATCGGACCCACAACCATGAAGGTCAGGCGTGCGGTGGGCGAGAAGCCGGTGAGCGAGGCGGCGACGAACGCGTCGGCCTCGGAGCAGACCGCGAGGACCACGGCGAGCCCGGCCAGGAACAGGACGGACAGCCAGGGCGAGCCCGAGAAGGTGTCGAGGACCGAGCGCGGGACGGTCACGTTGAAGGTGGCCGCGGCCATGGCGCCCAGCACGAGGAAGCCGCCCGCGTGCAGGAAGTCGTGCTGGAAGCCGAGCCGGAACTCCGTGAAGCGGCTGTGCCCCGACCGGTGTCCGGTGTGCCGCACGACGGGCCGCAGCCACTCCTCGCGCCCCAGCCAGAGCCACAGCCAGCCCATGACGGCGGCCGTGGCGAGCGAGGCGAGGAGCCGGGCCAGCACCATGGCGGGGCTGCCCGGGAAGGCGACGGCGGTGGCGGTCAGCACGATCGGGTTGATCGCGGGCGCCGAGAGCAGGAACGCGAACGCGGCGGCCGGGGTGACGCCCCGGCGGATCAGGCTGTTGGCGACCGGCACGGACGCGCACTCGCAGCCCGGCAGGACCACGCCCGCGATGCCGGCGACGGGCACGGCGAGCGCGGCCCGCTTGGGCAGCACCTTGGTGAACAGGTCAGCCGGGACAAAGGCGTTGATGGCCCCGGACAGGGCGGTGCCCAGGAGGAGGAAGGGCAGCGCCTGCACGGTGATGGCCAGGCAGACGGTCCGCCAGGCCGCCACGGCGGGGTCGTTCAGCCATGGCGTGCCCGACAGCACGAGGGCGGCCACCGCGAGGCCGAGCGCGATGACGGCCGCAGTCGCGGGCGGGGGTCTGCGAAAGGCGCGGCGCCGGCGCTCGGGTGGGTGGGTGGCGGCCGGGATCGCCGCCTCCGTCACATCAAGCAGCTCATCCGTTTTTGGCATATTTGCTCCGAATGTCTGATGTTGCGACAGAACATAGTACGGTTCTCCCGTGATCAGCCGACTGTCCGTCAGCATCGTCCGCGCGTGTCTGCGGGCGGACGCCGGTGGAAGTCCGACGGCGGTGCTGGACGAGGCGCCGTTGAGCGACGAGGAGCGGTGCCGGATACCGGTTCTCGCCGGGACGTCGCACGCCGTCTTCGTCGCGGCGCGCGGGTCGGCCGTGTCCCTGCGCTTCTTCACCGCCGAAGGCGAACTGCCCGCGTGCGGCCACGGTACGGTCGCCGCCCTGGCCTTCCTCGCGGAGCGTGCCGGAGGTACGGAGTACCGGGGCACTCTGCGTGCGGCGGGGCGTTCCTTCGCCGGGTGGGCCGTACGGGAGGGGGCGCGGGTCCGTGCCGCCTTCGAGCCCGGTCCCGTCGAGTTGCGTGAGCCGACCGCGGCCGAGTGCGGGCTCGTCCTGTCGGCGCTGGGTGTCGGCGGCGACACGCTCGCGTCCGGTGCCCGGGTCGCCTCGGTCGGGCGGGAGCGGCTGCTGGTGCCCGTCCTCTCGCGGTCCGTGCTCGCCGCACTCGCCCCGGACTTCGGCCAACTCCGGTCGGCCTGCGACCGGTTCGGACTCCTCGGCTGCTACGTCTACTCGGTGCCGACGCGCTCGGGCCGGATCGCGGCGCGCATGTTCGCGCCGTCGATCGGCGTCCCGGAGGACATCGCGAACGCCAACAGCACCGCGTGCCTCGCCGCCGACCTCGCGGGGCGGGGTGTCACCGGAATCGCCGTCGACATGGGCGACTCGCTCGGCAGCCCCGCCACGATCACCGCGACGGCCCGGCCCGGGGTAGCCGTACAGGTGGGCGGCACCGCCGAGGTCATGGACGTGATCCCGCTGCCGTAGCCGACCGGTATCGGTCCAGCTCGCCCGGACCCTCGCCAGCACCTCGCGGATCGGGTCCGCGCTCATCGTGAAGTGGCCCCGGGCGATCTCCTCGGCGCGCTCGCGTTCGCCCGCGGCGATGGCCTCGTACAGGGCCTTGTGGTCCTCACCGCCCTGGTGGAAGTGGATCTCTTCGCCCTTGCCCCGGGGTTCGACGGGGAAGCCGAGGCTGATGCGCGCCAGCAGGTCCTGGCTGAGCATGACGATCTGCGGGTTGCCGGTCGCGGCGCGGACGGCCTGGTGGAAGGCGCTGTCCGCGGTGTGCGCGTCTGGCTGGGTGTTCGCGGAGAGGTAGGCGGACAGGGCGTCCCGCATGGGTTCGAGGTCCTTGGTACTGCGGCGTCGGGCGGCCGTCGCGGCAGCTGGACCGAGTCGACGGCCGCCGCCGTCCGGCACATGCTGCGCTCCCGCTGGGAGGAGTTCGAGCAGCTCTTCGACCTGCGTGGCCCGGTAGAGGGGCATGGTCCTGCGCGGTGGAGCGGCCCCGGCCGACGATGAGTGCCTCCGGGCGCCGGACCGCCTGCCGCTTCCCCTTGATCGACTGAGGGTGCGGAGGGCGGACCCGGCATGATGGCCCGTATGCGCATTCGTATCGACGCCGTCGATCTGCCCGGCCGCACCTTCCCCGCCCCCGCCGACAAGCCCGTCCAGTCGTACGACAACGTCCATGTCGCCGTGCAGCGCCGGGACCGGCCGGCCGAGCTGCTCGATCCGCAGCCGGGCGATGCCGTGTCCGCGAGCTGGAACCTGGAGTGCGTGGCGGAGCTCTCGCCGGACGGCGTCGTGGTCACGGGCCCCTATGTGCAGCACCGGATGGGTCTGCGGTTCGTCTACCTGTCATGGGGGACGGTCGATGCGGCCGGTCTCTTCACCATGTTCCGGCGCGCCAAGCTCATGCTCGACTCGGTGCCGGACGACGTCCTGGCCGCCGCCGCGCCCGACGGCCTGCTGGTCGGCCGGCTCGGTCTGACCGACGCGAACGGCGGCCCGCTGTGCGCGCGGGTGGATCCCCCGCGCATCACCTGGACCGCCGCCGCCCGCTAACTGCCGGTCAGGACGCGGAGTCCTTCTTGTTCGTCGCCAGCCGGTACGCCTGGGTCGGGGTCATCGCGACGCCGTTCAGGCTGACCGTCTTGTAGGTGCTGACCTTGGCGCAGGACTTCGACTGATCGGCGGTCGAGGCCTGGGCGTTGGAGGTGGCCGCCTTGGTGTCGGCGGGGGCCGGGGACGAGCCGGCGCCGGGGTACGTCGTACCGCTCGGCCAGTCCGTGCCGATCACCAGGGTCAGGCCGGTGCCGGTGCCCTGCTTGAGGTGCGAGGAGGAGAGGCCGATCGCGCTGGCCACCGTCTGGGCCTCGGCCTTCTGTCCGGAGCCGTAGGTGAGCGTGGTCGTGGTCGCGCTGACGCCGGCGTTGCCGGTCGTGGTGCCGGAGCTGAAGCCGCCGTCTATCAAGGAGGTGGCGATCGTGGAGGCGCGCCCGCTGATGCCGGTGCCGTTCTCCACCGTCACGGCGATCTGCGCGGCGGGTACGGCCGCCGCCGTGGCGGTCGCGGTGGCCGCCGAGGACTTCTTGCCGGAAGAGGTGGTCAGCGACTGGTCGTTGGCTATGGTCGCGAACAGACTCTTCGCCGCCGTCGCGGGCACGACCCGGTCGGCGTTGTTCGGGTCGGCGCCGGTCTGCATCGTGGTGAACGTCATGCGCTTCGTGGGGACCTTGTCCAGGTCCGCGGCGAGCCCGATGAGCTTCTTGACGGTGCCGAGGCCGGTGTCCACGGTGAGCGCCTTGGTGGCGGCGTCGGCCAGGTTGTAGACCGCCTGGGGGTCGGTGAGCGTGCCGGCGCTCTTGAACTTGCGGATCATCGCGCTCAGGAACAGGTGCTGGGAGACGGTACGGCCCAGGTCGCTGCCGTCGCCGAAGCCGTGCCGGGAGCGGACGAACTCCAGCGCCGCGTTGCCCTTGAGGGTGTGGGTGCCCTTGGCGAGCTTCAGGTGCGAGTAGGTGTCGTAGACGTCGGCGTCGACGCACACCGAGACGCCGCCGACCGCGTCGGACATCTTCACGACGCCGGAGAAGTCCATCTGCACGAAGTGGTCGATGGTGATGCCGGTGAGCGCGTGCACGGTCTTGACCTGGCACTCCTGGCCGTACTGCAGCGCGCTGTTGATCTGGCCGTAGTAACCGGCCGTCGACTGGCTGCTGTCCGGGTCCTTGCAGGAGGGGACCTGGGTCATGGTGTCGCGCGGGATGCTCATCACGGTGGCGTTCGAGCGGTCGGCGGAGATGTGGACCACCATCTCGACGTCCGCGTTGCCGTTCCCGGTCTGCACTCCCGTCGACGAGCAGCCGCCGCCGAGCTTGCAGTCGGTCGCGCTGCTCCGGGCGTCGCTGCCCATCACGAGGAGGTTGATCGGCGTACGGCCGAAGGCGTCGGCCTTCTCCTTGCCGCCCGCGCCGTCGTCGATCGCGATGCTGTTGATGTTGCCGTTCAGGTGCTCGTAGAACCACCAGCCGGCACCCGCGGTCACCATGATCAGCACCGACAGGGATATCGCGCTGATCTTCAACACCCGCTTGCCGGCCGGGGCCTGCTTGACGCGGCGGCGCGAGGCGGCGCGGCCGGCTGCGCGGGATCCGCCGCGCGGGGCCTGGCGGGCCGCGGCGCGGGCGGCGGCCCGGCCGCCGGTGGGCAGCGGTTCGTCGGCCTCGCTCGCACGCGGCCTGGGCACGCCTCGTGTGCGGCTGCGCGTGGCGTGTCCCACGGGGCCGTCCCCGAGGTCGGTCATCTGGCACTCCCACGTACGGTCGGGCCGTTCAGGCCGTTCGATGCTGCGGCCAGGGGCGCGCGGCCGTGTCGGGTCGGGCGAGGCAGGGGGCCTGCCTCTCTTGCGTGGTTGCGCAATATAACAATCTCAGATGAGAACCCTGTAGGGCCTTTCTCATTTACGGGATATCCTTTTACGTCAAACTCGGTCAACTGATCGGAATCCGTGCGCTGGTGATGGTCATCGGGGTACCGGTCACGGCGATGAGATAGAAGCGCGGACGCGACCCGCCCGGCGCCCGCCGGACACCGCCGGGGGGCTTCACGTCGTACGTCGCGGAGGCGTGCGGGGCGAGGGTCACGGGCCCGCCGGAGGCCGTCCACCAGTTGGAGGCGCCCTGTCCGAGGCGGCTGGCGAAGTGGGGGGTGAGCCGGGTGCCTGTGATGTTGACGACCCGGACCGCGAGACCGGTGATGTCCAGGTGGCCGGCCCGCTCCGCGAAACTCGGTGTGACGTTCATCCGCAGCGGCGGCGCGCTGATCGCGGCGACCGTCGCGCACACCACGGCGGGCGTGACGAGCGCCGCCGATAGGACGGCCTTGGCCCGGTGCCCGGTCAGGTGCGGGATGCGGGGCTGCCAGGCCGAGGCGAACGCGGAGGCCGGGACGGTGGCCGCCGCCGCGAGCCACAGCGGGGTCATCATCAGGAAGTAGCCGTCCTGGGACCGGGTGGCGAGGTAGAAGCTCAGCCAGGGCAGCACGGTGATCGCCGGGCCGAGCCGCCGTACGAAGAGCAGCGTGGCGGCGAGCAGGCCGAACAGGAGCAGCTGGCTGCCGTAGGAGTAGTAGTCGAGGTTGCTGCTGCCCGCGGTGAAGTAGTACGAGATCCCCATCAGGCCCTGGCCGTGCAGGATCGCCTTCTGGGTGAGCGGGAGCAGCAGGCCGTGCAGCCAGGTGTGGACGTCCTGGGTGGCGAAGTAGGCGTTGATCGCGGCCCATGTGAGGGCGGCGGTGCCCGTGTAGCGGGCGACCACGCCGAGGGCACGCCGAGAGTGGGTGCCGGGCGTCGCGGGGCAGGCGGGACTTCGCGGACACGGCCCAGGGCCGAGGTCGCCGCGGCGGACGGCGTAGAGGCCGATGAGGAGGAACGGCGTGAGGAACCAGGCGAGTTGCTGGGAGGCGCAGGCCGCGCCGAGGCAGAGGGCCCGGACCACTCCGGGCAGTCCGAGCCGGCCGGCGGCTCCGGTGTCGGGCCAGCGGACCACCACCGGGATGAGGAGGACCAGGGCGAGGACCGCGGGGTAGCCGGCGTAGGCGTAGGTGGGCAGGAAGCCGAAGCCGAGGCACACGGCGGTGGCGCCGGACCGCCAGGGGGCCGGGAGCAGCCACCAGAGCAGGACGGCGCCCGCGAGCAGCGCGCCGGTGGTGACGAGGGTGGCGGCGGCCGTCGAGTGGACCACGGCGTGGACGGGGGCGGCGAGCAACGCGGTCAGGGGCGGATAGCCGTAGGTGTAGTCGGCGCCGCCCGACATGGTCTTCGTGATGCCGACCGACGAACGGTCGAACAGCCACGGCCACGGCTGCCCGTAGATGGGGTGCCCGTGCAGGATCTCGTGGGCGGCCTGCGCGGTGAGGACGCCCTCGTCGGTGCCGGCGTGGTTGAGCGAGTACCCGCACAGCACCAGCACGACGGCGAGCAGCAGGACGCCCGCGTCCACCCGGGTCAGGGCGCGCCGGGTGCGTGTGGTGAGGGCGAGGACGCCCGCGACGAGTATCCCGGCGTAGCAGACGGAGATGATCCCGGCGACGTCCGGACGGGACGTCATCGCCCGCGTCCAGGCGTCCCGGGTTCCGATGAACAGGCTGATCGCGGCGATCAGCGTCATCCCCCGGTGCAGCTGCTGCGGCGCCGCCGCCGGCTCGGTCGCGAGCGGCCGGGTCCTCGGCAGCCCCGCCACGGCGGGCGCGTCACGCCACCTCAGCCGCACACCACCGCCGGCACGGGGACCGTCATCCATGGCGTCCTTCTCCTCGCTCCGTCCCCACCGTCAAGGTCGGTCGGCAGTTCACTCCGGGGCAACCTCCACTACACGTCGTAGAGGTGAAAGGAGCCGACGAGGTTCACCGGCGGAAGGAAAGAGCTGGGGAAGAAAGTGCTTACGTGCAGGGTGCGTTGACGCGTCGGGCGAGGTGGGGCCCATGTTCGCGCCGACGGGGCCGCACCTGTGCCCGCGGGAGACTCACCGGATCACTCGGCGCCGGTGGCGAACCGGTCGGTGCCGAGCACGGTGAGGAGGGCGAGTTTCTCGTGGCTCTCCGTACCGGGGGTGGCGGTGAAGATGAGCAGCGACTGGCCCTGGTCCGGCTCCAGGAGGAGTTGGCAGTAGAGGTCCAGGCGGCCGACCTGGGGATGGACGAACCGTTTGGTCCCGCTCCAGCGCACGCCCACCTCGTGCCGTTCCCACAGCCGGGCGAACTCGTCGCTGGTGCGCAGCAGGACGTCGGCCAGGCCCGCAGCGGGCGAGCCGGGCCCGTCCCGGGTGACGGCGGCGCGCAGCAGGGCGACGTCGGTCCGGCTGGTGATGTCGTGCTGATCAGGGTCGTAGCACTCCCGCTCGGCCAGGTCGGTGAACCAACGGAACGTCGCGCTACGGGAGTTGCCGGTGTAGTGGGTCTGCTCGCCGAGCAGCGCCACGGCGGACGGGGTCTGCAGCAGCGTCTCCCCCAGCGGGCCCATGACCTGCGCGGTGGTGCCGGCCAGGCCGTCCATGACCCGCATCAGCCCGGGGCTCACATGCTCAAGTCGCAGGCCACGGCGGGCCGTTCGGTACCCGGCGAGCAGGAACAGGTGATCGCGTTCGTCCGGGGTCAGCCGCAGGCCGCGCGCGATGGCCGCGAGCATCTGCTCCGAGGGCTGCGGCCCGTCGCCGCGCTCCAGCCTGGCGAAGTAGTCGGCGGACATCGTGCACAGCTCCGCCACCTCCTCGCGGCGCAGACCCGGAGCGCGCCTGCGCTGCCCGCGCCGCAGCCCGACGTCCTCCGGTTGCAGGGCCGCGCGCCGAGTGCGCAAGAAGGCGCCGAGGGACGAGCGGTCGAACGTGTGGTCCATGGTCCTCATCGTTCGCCATCCGACGCGGCACAGCCACGACCTCTCATTCAGTGGTTGCGGAGGTCCTTCCGGCGGCTGCGGCGGGGCGGGTTCACTGGCGCTGCGATCAGCGGTCACCCATCACAGCGAACCAGGAGCCAAGTCCCATGACCCGCATACCCAGTTGGACCGCGCACGACCTGCCCGACCTGACCGGCCGTACGGTGGTGATCACCGGTGCCGGTCGCGGCCTCGGCCTGATCACGGCACGCGAACTCGCCCGCGTCGGTGCCCGTGTCGTGCTGGGGGTACGCGACACCGGCAAGGCCCGCCGCGCCGTCGCCGCCCTGCCCGGCACCTTCGACGTCCGCCCGCTCGACGTGTCGGACCTGACCTCGGTACGAGCCTTCGCCGACGCCTGGTCCGGCGACCTCGACATCCTGGTCAACAACGCCGGCGTGATGGACATCCCGGCCGCGCGTACCGCCGACGGCCTGGACGTGCAGACCACCACCAACCACACCGGCCCCTTCCTGCTGACCACCCTGCTCCTCGATCACCTCACCGACCGCGTCGTGCACGTCACCAGCGA
Organism: Streptomyces sp. NBC_01261; assembly: GCF_036226385.1. Lineage (NCBI taxonomy): Bacteria > Bacillati > Actinomycetota > Actinomycetes > Kitasatosporales > Streptomycetaceae > Streptomyces > Streptomyces sp. NBC_01261. The sequence goes on along the minus strand of NZ_CP108463.1, from coordinate 9,750,139 downwards.
GCTGCACAAGCAGGGCAGGCTCGACCTGGCCGACCTCGACCGGCGCACCCGCAAGCCCAACGGGATGCAGGCCTACCAGGCGTCGAAGCTCGCGGTCGTCCTGTTCTCACTGGAGTTGCAGCGCCGACTGACCGCCGCGGGCAGTCCGGTCCGCTCGGTCCTGGCCAGTCCGGGCATCGCCCGCACCTCGCTGGCGGCCCACTCCCGGTCGAACATCGTCAACAGGCTCACGTTCCTCACCAACACCCCCGAGCGCGGAGCGCTGTCCCTCCTCTACGCCGCGACCCAGGACGTCCCCGGCAACTCCTACATCGGCCCGGACGGCCTGGGCGGCTTCCGGGGCTCCCCGGCCGTACGCCGACAGGGCAAGGCCGGCCTCGACCCGGCGATGGCCGCACGGCTGTGGAACGCGACCGCCGACCTCGTTGGAGCGGTCGCCCGGTGAGCTAGGTGAAGGGTCGTCCCGGGGCCTGCCCGGAAGCCGCCGGCCACGCCGCCGTCTACGTCCCGCACCCCCGCACCCATCGCCTCCCTGAGCGCCGCGATCCCGGTCGGAGCCGCGGCGGGCGACCGCTGCACCCCGATGGGCACAGCCTCCGTCCAGGAGTGACCGGAGATCAGCACTGCTGCTCGTACTGGAGGCCGTCATACTCCCGAGCCGCGATGTCCTCCCGTGTGCCCACGATCAGGTTCATGGTGAACACGTTGTAGTCGACCGCCTGCCCGGCCAGCTGCGCGAACAGCACGAGTTCGCCGGTGTCCGGGGCCATGTCCCACGGGTCGGAGAACCCGCCGATCCGGACGCAGACGCCGGGCCGGTGTCCGCCGAAGGCCAGGTCGCCGACGGCCTCCTCGAAACCGTCCAGCGCGTCCTGGGCGCCGCCGCCATCGCCGTTTCCGTTTCCGTCGCCGTCGCCGTCGCCGTCGAGGAACGCGCCGATCTCCGGGCCCCCTTCCCACTCACCGTCGAAGGTCAGTCCGGTCACGGGGTACAGGGTGCGTGGTTCGTAGACCCTGGACTGCACGTCCTCACCGTCGAGTTGATACGTCGCGGAGCGCTCCGCGGTGCGGACACCGGCAGGTATGTGGAGCACCGCGGACGACTCCGGCGGGTACTCGATCTCGGTGAAGAACAACAGGTGCCCATCGGCGGGCAGTTCGATGTCCAGGACGCCGTGCGGCAGGGCGGCACAGTCGACACTCAGCACCAACGGCTCCCTCCCGTCGGGCCAGTTCACCCCGTCCGGCAGCGCGGGAAGCCCGCCCGTCCGCGCGGCGGGGCGGATGCCCTCCCGACGAGCCTCAGGCACTTCGTCGTACGGAACCAGGTAGAGGCACGGCCGCGCCCGCGCCATCAACTCCCGTACGACGGGGGCGGGTACGCCGTGTTTGGCGGCCGTCCCAAGAAGGAGAGCTTCGTCGATCGACGTCATGCCCGGGATCGTGCCATGGGCCACTGACATGTCGCGGATCGCCGCAGTACGCCGACATGGACCGGCTGGACAACCGGCGCGGGAGCCTTCGGCGTTGGCGGCGCTTCAGCCGATGCGTGTTCCCGCGCCACCGACGCGGACCCGCGGGTCGCCCGCGCGCAACGTGACCGTGAGTTCGCCGGGGCGGCCGAGGTCCTCGCCCTGGCGCAGGGTGAGGACGGCGTCGTCGGGGACCAGGCCGAGTTCACGCACGTAGGCGCCGAAGGCTGCCGCCGCGGCGCCGGTCGCCGGGTCCTCGACGACACCGCCGACGGGGAACGGGTCGCGGACGTGGAAGACGGTGTCCGACTCGCGCCACACCAACTGGACGGTGGTCAGGTCGAGTTGGTGCATCAGGGCTTCGAGGCGGGCGAAGTCGTAGGCGAGGTCCGCGAGTCGGGCGCGGGTCGCCGCCGCGAGGACGAGGTGGCGGGCGCCCGCGAAGGCGATACGGGGCGGGAAGGCAGGGTCGAGATCGGCTTGCGGCCAGCCGAGCGCGGCCAAGGCCTCCGTGAGGTCGGTGTCGGCGATGGCCTTGATGTGCGGTTCGACGCTGGTGAGCGTGGCCCGGAGCGTCCCACCCTCCTCGACCACCTCCACCGGCACGGTGCCGGCGCGTGTCGCGAACACCAACTCCCCGGGGCCGACCCGCTCGGCGAGTGCCACGGCGGTCGCGACGGTGGCGTGCCCGCAGAACGGCACCTCGGCCTTGGGGCTGAAGTACCGGATGGTGTACGCCCGCCCGTCCTCACCGCCGAGACCCTCCGGGGGCGCGGTCAGGAACGCGGATTCGGAGTACCCGAGGTCGGCGGCGACGGCCAGCATGGCGCTGTCGTCCAGAGCGGAGGCGTCCAGGACCACGCCCGCGGGGTTCCCACCGGCCGGGTCGCTGGAGAAGGCGGTGTATCGCAGGACCTCGGGGCGTGCCGCACTCGTCGTCATGACCGTGGCAACCGGGCTGGGGCCGCGGCCATTCCCGCACGTGGGCCGGGACGGTGCCGGGCGCCCGACCAAGCCTGCCGGTCGGGCGCCCGGGGTGTCCTGGCCGACGATCACTTCTTGACCACGGACTCCACCCAGCTGATGAAGTTCGTCGTCGAGTCACCGGTGCGCTCGGCCATCGTGTGCGCTTCGGCCCACACCGTGGCGAAGTCGACATCGCGGATGCCGTAGTTCAGCAGGGCCAACTGGAGGTTGATCTCCGTCGTGTTGGCCGTGTCGCCCTGCATGATGCCGGTGCGGATGCGCCAGTGCCGGGCCACCTGCGACTGCCGGTAGCCACCGAACGCGGGCGAGAGGAAGTACAGCGGGTTGTACGCGTCGCCCCGCCAGGCCATGTCCTTGCCGACGCTGTCCTTCTTCGCGAAGTCGCTGTCGTAGGCCGCGGAGCCGTAGGCGGAGTTCCAGTCGGAGTACGTGGCGTACGTCGTCTCGTTCGCCTTGATGACGTCACGCGTGAGCGGCGCGAAGTGCGACGGCACATTGAGGCCCATGGCGAAGACGCTGTTCTCGCCCTGCCCGCGGGAGTATCCGTCGAACGCGCCGACCGGCTTGTTCGCGGCCTTCTGGCTGTTCACGAAGCCTTCGAGGCCGGACACCGTGGCGGTGTTGGTCGTGGCGTCGTAGGTGACCCAGGTGCTGTCGGTGTTGAGGTAGGCGATGTAGTCGGCGACCGTCTCGTACGTGGTCGAGGTCCCCGTCTGGCCCGATCCGGGCGGGCCGCCCTGGGTCGTGATGGTGTACGGGAAGGTGTTGTCCGACAGGAAGTTGTTCAGCGAGGTGGTGATCACCTTGATCAGGTGGTCGTAGTAACTGCCGGACAGATGGCTGCCGTTGCCGGACTCGGTCAGCTTCAGGCGCCTGCCGCGCTCGTCGCGCAGGCCCAGGCGGTTGAGGTACTTGGGCCAGGCCTTCGCGAGGTCCGCCGAGTAGGCGCTGGTCCACGTGGTGGAGGCGCGCGTGCCGGTCGAGGCGAACTGGCCCATGTTCCACTCGTAGGACAGGTTGGCCTCGGCCAGGTTGGTGATCGGGCACCAGGCCATGACGCCGGCGACCGCGTCGCTGAGGGGACGGCCCTGGGCGTCCTCCATCGCCGCGCCGATCGTGCGCAGGTACGGGTGGTACAGGGGGCTGTCGCCGGACGTTCCCGCCACGGTGTCCTGGGCGCCGCCGCCGCTCATGCCGAACAGGACGATGTCGTCCGTGCTGCCGGGCAGGACGCTCCGGTTGTACCGGAGGAACCGGATCGCGGCCTTCAGGTCGGTCACGCCCCAGGGGGCCGCGTCGGAGCGGGTGCTGGTCGAGCTGTTTCGGCCGCGCAGGCCCGGCCACACGTAGACGAGCCCGGCCTCCAGGTACTGCGAGACGCCGGTGTAGCTGTAGGACGTGGCCGGCGCCTGCTGGGCGTAGCCGGGGGTGTTGACCGGGATCACGATCGGCGCCGTGCGTCCCGAGTACTGGCCGACGGTGCCCTTCGGGTTGGCCTTCGCCGTGTACGTGGTCCCGTCGCTGTTCGCGGTGGCCGTCAGATAGGCGCCGGGCACGTAGATCGACAGGTTCTCGTAGTCCGTCGCGGCCGGGTTCGCGACGTACACCTTGCCGATCTGGTAGTACACGTCGTTGGTCGAGTCGTACGACCAGGCGGTGGGGTCGAGCTCCAGCGAGTACGCCGAGGACGTGCTCGACGAACTGCCCGACGACGAGGTGGCGGCGAACGCCGTGCCCGCCGTGCCCTCGGCGACTCCGAACGTGGCCAGGGCTGCGACGCCTGTGGCGCTCCGGATCACAGTTCTGCGGTTCATGTCCACCCGTGGACCTCCATGTGCAGCTGGTTACGTGGTCACAGCCGGCCTGGGCACCACCCCTGGCAACACCGGGGGCCGGTCGAACTGTGCGGCTCATACGAGTCCCAGACTGTAGGCCGGGACCCTGAGTCGGAGCCGGTAATTGTTAACAATTTCGATGATAATTTTGTTAGAAGTCGTCAGGGCGCCGACAGCTCGGTCGCGGTGAAGCGCTCGAAACCCGCGTGGTAGGCCGTGCCCCGGGGGTCGGTGGCGTTTCCGGTGTACGCGGCGACCCGGGTGCCGTTGACGGCGAGCTCCACCTTGATCCGGCCCTCACCGGCCGAGGAACAGGTCATCGACATGTCGATCTGTCGCCGACTCTCCACCTTCAGGCCCAGGTCCGCGAGGTTCACCTCGACTACCCGGTCGTGCTGGAACTTCCCCTTGAACCTGAACTCCCCCACGATCAAGGCTTCCTGATCCGTCGTCAGGTAGGTCGACCAGCGGGAACCCTTCCAGTAGTTCCCCGAGCCGTCGCACCACAGCCCGACCCCGCCCTCACCTCCGTACCACTCCGTCTGGGTGCTCAGCCGCACCGCGAACGAGAACGGCTCGAAGGGCGCCTGCGGCCACACCTCCAGCTCGGGCCTGGGATCCACCAGCATGGTCCCGCCCTTGTGCGTGATCTTCGCCAGGGCCGGGTCCTTGTACGACCAGTCGCCCGAGTCGGTCAAGTCGTCCGTGTGCGAAAGGAGTTGGGAGCCGGCGGATCTCGTCGTTCTCCCGGACGACGAGGACGCGGAGGACGCGGAGGCCGAGGAAGTCGAGGGGGTCGAGGGGGTCGAGCCGTGGGCCTGTGGGCCGTGCTCCGTCGCCGATCCTCCCGAGGTGGTGCTGAGCACGATGGCGAGCAGCAGAGCCACCGCGGCGCTGCCGGCCGCGAACCCCCATGACCGCAGCTGCTCGGCGCTCGGGCCGGAGCCCGCGCCGCTGCTCCTGGGGCCGGGCGGATGCGAGGGCGTACGAGACTCCGTCCGCGCACCGTCCGCCTTCCCCGCCTCCGCCTCCCCCGCCTCTGTCTCCCCCGTCGCCCCCGTCTCCCCCGTCTCCCCCGCCTCCGCCTCCCCCGCCTCCGCCTCCGTCGCCTCCGTCGCCCCCGTCGCCCCCGCGAGCCGGGTGACGAGTTGGGCGGCGGTGGGGCGTTCCGCCGGGTGCTTGCGCAGGCAGTCGGCGATGACCGAACGGACCGGCTCCGGTGCGGCGGTGAGGTCCGCGTCGCGGGTGCACACGGCGACGAGCACCTCGTAGTCGCCCTCCCCGGCGAAGGGGCGCCGTCCCGTGGCGGCGAAGTACAGCGTGCCGCCGAGGGAGAACACGTCGGAGACGGCGGTGACCGGGAGCGCCTTGACCTGCTCGGGCGACATGTACGCGGGCGAGCCGAGCACGCTGCCCGGTGTGGTGAGCACCGACTGCAGCGAGCGGTCGTCGCGGGCGATACCGAAGTCGATGATCCGCGGCCCGTCCGGGGAGAGCAGGATGTCGGACGGTTTGACGTCCCGGTGCACGACGCCCACCCGGTGCACCTGTGCCAACGCGTGCGCGACGGCCAGCCCGAGGGACTGGAGCCGGCCGGAGGGCAGCGGACCGCCGGCGGCGACATGCTGCTGGATCGTGGGTCCCTGGACGAACTCGCTGACGATGTAGGGGTGTTGTCCGGAGAGATCGGCGTCGAGGACGCGCGCGGTGGCGAGTTCGCCGACCCGGCTCGCCGCGCCGAACTCGCTGCGTGCGCGGGCGAGCGCGACCTCGTCGTACTCCATGCCCGGCAGCAGGAACTTCACCACGACCTGCCGCCCCGTCCGGTCCCGGGCGAGCCGCACCACTCCCTGTCCGCCTCGGCCGAGTTCACGCTCGCAGACGTATCCGCCCGACAACCGCTTCCGCGGATCCATGCCCCGTCCCCGGTTCATGGCCGTCTTTCAGCGTATCGGCAACGCCGGACCCCGACAGGCCTCTTGGCCAGTCACGGGTGCCCCACTCCGCCCAACTCCCCCTTTGCCCAGCTCACTTCTCACCGCTGTCCCCAACACCCGCCACAACACGCGCGGTTACGACGTCCGAGCGATAGCGCTTCCCCCTGCGCCCCCGCGAACACGGTCGACTCAAACCGGGTCACCGAAGCCGCCACAACCTCTCCCCGTGATCACCACCCCGTCCACATCGAGGAAGTGCGACGGTGACGACCGGAGACAGGAATCGCACAGGCGAAGGAGTAACTCGCGGCTACGGAAGCCGAATCGAAGCCCCCCAGAGACACAAGAGCCGCGTCCCCCTCGCCCGGCAGCCACTTCTCACCGGACATCAACGCCCCCCGAATGCCACCCCGCTCCCCTCACACTCGAAAGGCGCCTCACGTGAGCGCTCCCGTCCTTTGCGGAATCCCCGTGCGTCATCTCGCGACAGCCCTGACCGCCTCCGCGTCGGCGCTGGCACTCAGCGCGTGCGGCGTCATCGACGGAGTCGGTGGAAGCGAGGGCTCCGCGTCTCCGAGGAAGGGCGACGACATCACGGTGGGACTGCTCCTGCCCGACAAGGACACCGCGCGCTTCGAGGCCTTCGACCACCCCGTCATCACGAAGGAGGTCGCCGCGCTCACCAACGGCAAGGGCAAGGTCGTCTACGCCAACGCCGAGGCGAGCCAGGACAAGCAGAGCCGGCAGTTCCAGCAGATGGTGGACCAGAAGGTCGACGTCATCCTGGTGGACGCGCTGAACTCCAAGGCCATCGCGCCGGAGGTCCAGAAGGCGAAGGACGCCGGCATCCCCGTCATCGCCTACGACCGGCTGGCGGAGGGCCCGATCGACGCGTACGTCTCCCACGACAACGAACTCGTCGGTGAGATCCAGGCCCGCGCCATCATCACGGCGCTCGGCACCAAGGCTGCGTCCAGCGAGATCGTCATGATGAACGGCGACCCCGTGGACACGAACTACGCGAAGTTCAAGGACGGCGCTCTCGGCGAACTCAAGAACAACGTCAAGATCGCCAAGGAGTACAACACCGACAAGTGGTCGCCGACGGTCGCCGAGGCGAACATGAAGAACGCGATCAAGGCCGTCGGCCTCGACGACATCGCCGCGGTCTACGCCGCCAACGACGGCCTGGCGGGCGCGGTCATCAAGGCGCTGAAGGACGCGGGCGCCACCAAGATCCCACCGGTGACCGGCCAGGACGCGAACCTGGACGCGGTGCAGCGGATCGTCGCGGGCGAGCAGTACATGACCGCGTACAAGCCGTTCCCGGAAGAGGCCACCCGCGCCGCGGAGATGGCGGTGTACAAGGTCCAGGGCCGCGACATCCAGTTCGACTCCCTGACCCGCGACACGGTCGACAGCCCCACGGAGAAGAAGATCCCCACGATGCTGGTCCCGGTGGTCGCGCTCACGAAGGACAACATCAAGGACACGGTGATCGCGGACGGTATCTACACCGTCAAGGACATCTGCACCCCGGCGTACGCGGCAGCCTGCGCGGCGATCGGGCTGAAGTAGCGGCCACGCTCTCTACGGCCGCATGGACCTCCATGAACACCGTGCGGCACGGCGCGGGTGACCGACCGCCGCACGAGACAGCCCGTGCCGCTTCAGTTCCGCGTTCAGTCGAGGCCCCCGTCCCCCTCAAGGCGTGCCACGAAGGCGGCCAGGATGCGCGGGCGAGTCGCGTCGGGAACGGGCGTGGACGGCAGATGGCCCCCAAGTCCCCACTCCGCGTTGAACATGACGACCGTGCCGCCCGGCAGCACGTTGCTCAACCGCCCCGCAGTCCACCGTCCCAGGCGCACCCGCTCTCACGCCACCGCGCCCGTTTCCGCCTCTCCCCGCTCGCCACGGACCACACGCACCGGCGTCACAGCCTCTTGCCCCACCCCCTCCACCCACCTAGCCTGAATTTGTGCCGCAAATAAACAAACCCCGAACGCACAACGCCGTGCCGGGCGCCCCCACCGACCTGACCCGCCTCCGGATCACCCTCACCGCGTTCTTCGCCCTGGACGGCTTCGTCTTCGCCGGCTGGGTCGTCCGCATCCCCGCCATCAAGGAACAGACCGGCGCATCGGCCAGCACCCTCGGCCTCGCGCTTCTCGGTGTCTCCGCCGGCGCTGTCATCACGATGATGCTCACCGGCCGCCTCTGCCACCGCTACGGCAACCACCAAGTCACCGTCGTCTGCGCCGTGTTGCTGTCCCTGAGCGTCTCCCTCCCACCGCTCACTCACTCGCCCCTCACCCTCGGCCTCGTCCTCCTGGTCTTCGGCGCGGCCTACGGCGGGATCAACGTCGCGTTCAACAGTGCGGCGGTCGACCTGGTCAGGGCGATGCGGCGGCCCATCATGCCCAGCTTCCACGCCGCGTTCAGTCTCGGCGGCATGGTCGGCGCCGGGCTCGGCGGACTGGTCGCCGGGTTCCTGACCCCGACGCAGCACCTGTTCGGCCTCACCGTGATCGGCCTGGTCGTGACCACCGTCGTAGGGCGCAATCTGCTGCGCCTCCAGCCCCCGGCACCTCCCACACCCCCCGAGGACTCCCCGAAGCAGGAGACCACCCCCCGCCGCCTCAACCCCCGTACCCACGGCCTCGTCCTCACCTTCGGGCTGATCGCCCTCTGCACCGCCTTCGGCGAAGGCGCCCTCGCCGACTGGAGCGCCCTGCACCTGGAGCAGGACCTCGACGCCACCGCCGGTGCCGCCGCCATCGGCTACTCCTGCTTCGCGCTCGCGATGACCGCCGGCCGGCTCACCGGCACCCGGCTCCTCGAACGGCTCGGCCGCACCCGCACCCTCGTCTCCGGCGGCACGACCGCCGCCCTCGGCATGCTGCTCGGCGCGCTCGCGCCCACCCTGTGGGCCACCGTCCTCGGCTTCGTGATCACCGGGCTCGGCCTCGCCAACCTCTTCCCCGTCGCCGTCGAACGCGCCGGCACCCTCGCCGGCCCCGACGGCGTCGCCATCGCCTCCACCCTCGGCTACGGCGGCATGCTCCTGGGACCGCCCGCCATCGGCTTCATGGCGGACTGGTACTCCCTCCCCGCCGCCCTCACCAGCGTCGCCGTACTCGCCGCCGTCGCGGCCGGAATCGGATTCCTCACCCGGCACGCGGCAGAAGGCTGATTCCACGTCACCGGGCGCAGCGAACAAGCCAACGAGCGTGCCGGTACGCGCAGTTGGGGCCGACGAGGCACACGAGTCGCGCCACGGGGGAATAACGTGGGTGCCCACGGCCGATCTTCGACGGTTCCGTGGTTCTCACCGCCGTACGCACAGGAGCTTCCATGACCGACGCGGCAGACAACTCCGAGCAGGATCCGCTCGCCAGGTTCGACACCACCGTGCCGCAGTCGGCCCGGATCTGGAACTACTGGCTGGGCGGCAAGGACAACTACGAGGTGGACCGTGCCGCCGGTGACGCGTTCCGCGAGATCTTCCCCGGCATAGAGACCGGAGCCCGTGCCGCCCGGTACTTCCTCGCCCGCGCCGTCCGTCACCTGGCCGCCGAGGAGGGCATCCGGCAGTTCCTGGACATCGGCACCGGGCTGCCCAGCGTGGACAACACCCATGAGATAGCCCAGCGGGTGGTCCCCGAGTGCCGCATCGTCTACGTCGACAACGACCCGCTGGTGCTGGCCCACGCCCGCGCGCTGCTCACCAGTTCCCCGGAGGGCGTCACCAACTACGTCGACGCCGACCTGCGCGACCCGGTCACCATCGTCCGCGAGGCCGGCAAGACCCTCGACTTCGACAAGCCCGTCGCCCTCATGCTGATGGGCATCCTGGGCCACATCGAGGACTACGACGAGGCACGCGCGATCGTACGACGCCTGGTGGACGCCCTGCCCGCCGGCAGCTTCCTCGTGCACTACGACAGCACCGACACCAGCGAGGCCTACGTCGACGCCATCCGCCAGTACAACGAGGGCGGTTCGATCCCGTACATCCTGCGCAGTCCCGAGCAGATCGCGGGCTTCTTCGAGGGCCTTGAACTGCTCGAACCGGGCGTGGCCTCCTGCTCCCGCTGGCGCCCCGACGACAGCGCCTGGGGTCTGCCCGCGGAGGTGCACCAGTACGGCGGCGTCGCCCTCAAGCGCTAGGACCCGCCCGGCAGTTCACGTCTCCTGAAGAATGCGATGCAGGATCGTCGGGGTCTCCTCCGGCGATTCCGCCTCCACCACCAGCCGGTTCATGACGTCCCAGTAGCACTCGATCTCGGTCGGCCGGTCGGGGTAGAGGGCAGTGACCCTCTGCTCCAGGTAGACCATGTCGGGCAGCCGGCCCCCGGGCAGCCGCAGGATGGTGACCGGCCCGGCCTCCCCCGCGTGCCCGCCCGCGAGGAACGGCATCACCTGGACCGTGACCTGCGGCAGCCGGCAGATCTCGATGAGATGCCTCAACTGGGCCCGCATCGTGCCGATTCCGCCCACCGGGCGACGCAGCGCCGCCTCGTCGATCACGGCCCAGAGCTGTGCCGCCGGCCGCCGACGCAGAATCCGCTGCCGGGTCATCCGCAGCTTGACCCGCCGGTCGAGTTCCGCTCCACCGGCACCCGCGTGGGCGAGCCGGAGTGAGGCGCGCGCGTAGTCGGCGGTCTGCAGCAGATGGGGCACGCGCTGGACCTCGAAGCAGCGGACGAGACTCGCCGCCTGTTCGGCCCCGAGGTAGGCCCGCGCCCAGGTGGGCACCACATCGTTGAAGTGCTGCCACCAGGCAGGGGAGTTGCCCTCCTCGGCGAGGGCCAGCAGGGTGGCTCGCTCGGCCTCGTCCGTGACGCCGTAGAGCGTGAGCAGGTCGGCCACGTCGCGCGGTTTGAAGCGGTGGCGGCCGGCCTCCAGGCGGCTGATCTTGGAGCGGGAGGCGCGGATGGCCTCACCGGCGACCACGCGGGCGATGTCCCGGTCCTCCCGCAGTTCGCGCAACCGCGCGCCCAGCACCAGCCGCGGCACCACGGGGCCGGCCGACAGCCCGTCCAGCGGCGTGGTTAAGACCTCATCGGAACCCATGCGCAAACTCCCTGCGGTGAACTGCCCGTGCACGCCCACGAGTTGTACGTCTGTGACGTGCACGCCCGCGGACGCTGAAGCCAGCCATCCTAGAGGGCCGCGGGGCACGCGATCTTCGACTTGCCGGAATGATCTATACCTTTACAGCCAGGTCGACACGTACATATTTCCTATACGATTTTGCTCAGGGCTGGGACATAGGAAGGGCACAGGCATGGGCCGCCGGAGTCTTAAACTCCCTGCCCACCACACCAGTTCGTGCCGCAGACCTTGACGCGCCCGGCTTCCTCCTCCACGATCGCCGCATCGATTTCCTATCTGATTCCTATCTGAATCCGCAGGGGTGGGTCATGCGCTTCCCAACCAGATCTGTCCTGCCCGGAGTTGTCGCAGTCGCCCTGCTGGCGACGGGGACAGCGGCCTGCACCTACAGGAACTCGGGTGCGCAGTCGGGCAGTCAGGCCGCGCCGGCCGCGCGCACGGGCGCCGGCGCCGACCTCGTGGACGGTTCCAGGACCAGGGTCGCCCTCGTGCCCGGCGGCGCCCACCCGTACTTCCAGCCCTGGAAGACCGCGGGCGTCACCGCGAAGAAGACGTACGGCCTCGGAGCCGTGGCCTTCGACGAGACGGCGGAGTGGGACCAGCAGAAGCAGAACAACCTGCTGTCGACGCTGGCAGCACGCGGCTACAACGCGTTCGGGGTGTTCGGCGTCTCCCCCACCGACATCAACTCGACGTTCGCGGACCTCAAGTCGCAGGGTTTCCCGGTGGCTTCGCTGGGTTCGTGTCCCGCGGGCACCAAGGACGAGGCCGACTTCTGACTCTCCACGGACGTCCAACTCGCCGCCTACAAAGCCGCGAAGGCGGCGATCGCGGCCATGGGCGGCAAGGGCACCCTGGTCCACGTCACCGGCAACAACGTGGACGCCAACACCCAGTTGAGGATCAAGGGCGTCGCCGAGGCCGTGAAGGAGTCGGGCGGCAAGGTCGAGCTCCTGCAGACCATCACCGACATCGACACGGACCTGCAGACCGCGCAGAAGGCGGTGTCCGACCTGATGGCGGCGAAGGGCGGTCAGATCACGGGAATTGTCGCGACCGCCTACAACCCGGCCGTCGCCGCGGCCGACGTCGTCAAGTCGTCCGGGTCGAAGGCGAAGGTCATCGCGATCGACGACGACGCCAAGATCCTCAGCGGCATCAAGCAGGGCACGGTCACCGCCACCGTGGTGCAGAACCCGGTCGGCCAGGCCGAGATCGGGATCTGGGCGCTGGCACTCCTCCAGACGAAGCAGTGCACGGTCCGCTCTCCCGGGGTGGAGGTGGACTCGGGTTCGTTCGTCGTCACCAAGGCGAACGTCGCCGGTTACGACACGGCGCGGCAGGCGAAGACCGCCGAACTGAAGAAGGAGTTCGCCGACAAGATCCTCTCCTGCGGCTGACCGGCGACCAGCCCTGCCGGCCAAGCAGCGCTGATGGCCAACTCCCCCGACAGAAAACGGAATCGCTGAAATGAGCAGCAGCATCATCACGGCCGCGACCGCCAGGCTGGCCGACATCGCCGTCGAGCAGAACCGCACCGACGCGGTGCAGTCGTTCGTCAAGCAGGAGACGGTCCTGGTCGACCTGGAGACCGCGGACGGGCTCACGGGAACCGGCTACTCCTACACGATCGGCACCGGCGGCAGCTCTGTACTCGCCCTGCTCCGCGACCACTTGCTGCCCGCGCTCCTCGGACAGGACGCCCGCACCGTCGAGGCGCTGTGGCAGCGGCTGTTCGCGCTGACCCGGTCCACCACCACCGGAGCCATCACCTCGCTCGCCCTCGCCGCCGTCGACACCGCCCTGTGGGACGTGCGGTGCAAGCGGGCGGGCGAACCCCTGTGGCGGCTGGCCGGCGGTCACCGCCAGGAGGTGCCGGTCTACGACACCGAGGGCGGCTGGCTCCATCTGAGCGCCGAGGAACTGGTCAAAAGCGCCCTCCGCGCACAGGAGTTGGGCTGGGCGGGCGTGAAGATCAAGGTGGGCAGGCCGCATCCCGCCGAGGACGCGGAGCGGCTGCGCGCGGTCCGCGAGGCCGTCGGCCCCGCGCTGCACATCATGACCGACGCCAACCAGTCCCAGACGGCGTCCTCCGTCCTGCGGCTCGCGGCGGCGCTGGAGCCGTACGACCCGTACTGGCTGGAGGAGCCGCTGCCCGCGGACGACATCAGCGGGCACGCGCGGCTCGCGGCGGCGACCCGCATCCCCGTCGCCGTAGGCGAATCCATGTACTCCCTGATGCAGTTCCGCAGCTATCTGGAGGCCGGTGCCGCGTCCGTCGTGCAGGTCGACGCCGCGCGGATCGGTGGCATCACGCCGTGGCTGAAGGTCGCGCACCTGGCGGAGAGCCACAACGTGATGGTCTGCCCGCACTTCCTGATGGAACTGCACGTGAGCCTCGCCGCCGCCGTGCCCAACGGCCAATACGTCGAGTACATCCCGCAGTTGAGGGCCGTGACCCGCACGGAACTGACCATCCGCGACGGCATGGCCGTGGCCCCGGACGTACCGGGCATCGGCATCGACTGGGACCCGGACGCGCTGGACGACCGGAGGGTGGCATGACGACCTCGATCAGCCCGCCGGACACCGTCCCGGAGGAGAAGACGGCCGCGCACCGCATGCCGTTCTGGGTCAACCAACGACTCGGTCTCCTGGTCCTCGTCATCGCGCTCGGCGTCCTGTTCGGTGTGCTCCGACCGGCTTTCCTGGACCAGCGGTTGGTGCTCTTCCCGCTCCTGCGCGACATCGCCACACTGACCGTGGTCGCGCTCGCGCAGATGGTCGCCCTGTCCGTGGGCCACATGAACCTCGCGGTCGGCCGCATGGCAGCCTTCGGCGCCATGTTCGCGGGCCTCGGCTACGACCGTCTCGGCGTCCCGATGCAGGTGGGGCTGCTGATGTGCCTGGCCGCCGGGGCGGCGATCGGCGCGGTCACCGGCTGGCTCATCGCCCGTACCGGAGTGAGTTCCTTCGTCGTCACCCTGGCCATGGACTTCGCCCTGTTGGGCCTGGTCTCCCTCCTGTACTCGTCCCTCACCGACGACGCCGCCTTCACCACCCACCCCGCCGGAATCGACGCCCTGCGCTCCTACTCCCTCGCCGACATCTGCGCGGGCCCCGTCTGCGGCTCCCCGGCCGTCCCGCAGATCGCCCAGTTCACGCTCCTCGCGATGCTCGCCCTCGGTTTCCTCTACGGCTGCACGCGCATCGGCCGCGAACTGCTGCTCACCGGCGCCAATCCGGCCGCCGCGGAGCTGTCCGGCATTCCCACCGGGCGCCGGATCCTGCTCGCGCACACGCTGTCGGGGCTGCTCGCCGCGCTCGCCGGGTTCATGGCGGCGGCCGGCACGGGCACGTTCCGCGCCTCCATCGGCGACGACTTCATGCTGCCGTCCTTCCTGGGCGCGGTACTTGGCGGCACCCTCCTCACGGGCGGGGTGGTGTCCGTGCTGGGCACGCTGCTCGGCACCGCCCTGGTCGGTGTGATCCGCAAGGGGCTCGACCTGCTCGGCGTCGGTCTGGAGAGCCTGAACATCTATCTCGGCTGTGTCCTCCTGCTGGCCCTGTCGGCGGACCGGATACGCGCCGTGGTGTCCTATCGCAAGGTGGTGCGTTCGACATGAACCGCTTGAACGTGACGCTGGGTCAAGGGAGTTGGGGTGGCTCGGCGCTGCGCCGGTTCTCCCGTTCCACGGCGGCGATGCTGCTGTGCGTGGTCGTGGTGGGCTATGTGGCGCTGGGCATCGCCTCGTCGGGCTCGTTCTTCGAGGGCCCCTCGGTGCGGGTCTTCCTCCAGTACCTGGCCACTCCCATCCTCATCGGCCTGGCCCAGACGGTGGCGCTGTGCGTGGGCCAACTCAACCTCGCCGTGGGCGCGTTGGGCGGCTTCACCGCCTGTCTCATGGGCGTCCTCATGGCCGACCACGGGGTGCCCGCCGGAGTCGCCGTGATCGTGGGCCTGTTGACGGCGACGGCCATCGGGCTGGCCACCGGTGTCGCCATCGTGGGCACCCGGATCAACGGGTTCATCGTCACCCTCGCCACGATGACGATCCTCCTGGGGGCGCAGTACCGGCTCACCGGCACCCGTACCGTCGACGGCTACTCCCGTACGCTGCGCGACTTCGGCACGGCTGCGCCGCTGAACATCCCGCTCGTCTTCGTCACCGCGCTCGTCGCGGCGGCACTGCTGGCCGCGTTCATGTACCGCACGGTCGCGGGCCGACGACTCCTCGCCGCGGGCGGCAACCCGCTCGCCGCCCGGCTGTCCGGCATCTCCACCGACCGGCAGATCGTCGCCGCGCACACCCTGTCCGGGCTGCTGATCGGGGTGGCCGCCGTGACCGCCACGGCCTCGCTGCCCGGCGTCAACCGCAGCGTCGGCGGTGACTGGCTGCTGCCGAGCTTCGCCGCGCCGATCATCGGGGGCGTGGCCCTCACCGGCGGTTCGATCGCCGTACTGGGCACGGTACTTGCGGCCTTCGTGACGCGGCTGATCGATGCCGCGCGGGCCCAGTTCTCGCTGGACCCGAGCTGGGTGAACCTCCTCATCGGCCTGGTCGTGCTGGGTACGGTCGCCGGTGGCCGACTGCACCAGACGCGCCTGGAGAAGTCCGCGACGACCGACGGCGCCGTCCTGCCGCAGACCGGAGGTACCCAGTGAGCGGCACGGTTCTTCTCGAATGCCAGGACCTGGTCAAGGTCTTCCCCGGTGTCCGGGCGCTGGACGGCGTGGGGCTACGGCTGACCGCCGGCAGCGTGCACGCGCTCCTCGGCGAGAACGGCGCCGGCAAGTCGACCCTCATCAAGGTCCTCACCGGCGTCCACTCCCCCGACGGCGGCCGGCTCACCCGGAACGGCCAACAGGTCCATCTGCGCTCGCCGTTGGAGGCGACCCGCACCGGCATCGGTGTCGTCCACCAGGAACGCAACCTGATCCCGGGCTTCTCGGTGGCGGAGAACATCACCCTGCAGAACCCGCCCTCCCACCGCGGCCTGGTCGACCGCGAGGCCATGACCGCACCGGCCGTCGCCTGCCTCGCGGAACTCGGCGTCGACCTCGACCCACAGCGGCCGGTGCGTGAACTCTCGGTAGCGCAGCAGCAGTTGGTGGAGATAGCCAAGGCCCTCTACACCGAGAGCCGGGTCCTGCTGCTGGACGAGCCGACCGCGTCCCTCTCCCCGCAGGAGACCGAGCGCCTCTTCGAGGTGATCCGGCGACTGGCCGACCGAGGCGCCTGTGTCGTCTTCGTCAGCCACAAGCTGGAGGAGGTCTTCGCGGTCTGCGACACCGTCACGGTGCTGCGCGACGGCAAGTCGGTCCTGGAGTCGTCTCCCCTGTCGGACCACACCCACGACGACATCGTGGGCCTCATGGTGGGCCGCGCCCACGCGGCGACGGAGATGCGCCCCCGCACGGTCGACCGCACCGGCACCCCAACTCTCGTACTGGACAAGGTCTCCACGGCCGGCGGACACCGTGACATCAGCCTGGAGGTCCGGCCCGGCGAGATCGTCGGCCTGTACGGACTGGTCGGCGCCGGACGCAGCGAACTGATCAAGGCGGTGCTGGGCCTGGACCGCATCACGGGCGGCGAGGTCCGCGTCCACGGCAGCCCGGTCCGCATCACCTCTCCCCGCCAGGCCCTGCACGAGTTCGGCATCGGCTACGTCACCGAGAACCGCAAGGAGGAGGGCGTCTTCCTTGAGCAGCCCATCGTCCGCAACATCACGGTGACGGTGTGGAAGCGGCTCGCCAAGGCCCTCGGGTTCGTCTCGGCACGCGAGGAGCGGGACGTGGCGCAGGATCTCGTCGACCGGCTCGGCATCCGTGTCTCGGGGCTAGGGCAGAACGCGGGTGAGCTCTCGGGCGGGAACCAGCAGAAGGTCAGCCTCGCCAAGTGGCTTGCCGCGGACACCAAGTTGCTGGTCATCGACGAGCCGACGGTGGGCGTCGACGTGCGCACCAAGCGCGCCTTCCACGAACTGATCTGGGACCTGGCCCGCGACGGCCTGCCCATCCTCCTCATCAGCAGCGACCTCGCGGAGATGGTCACCCTCGCCGACCGCATCGTCGTCATGACGGACCACCGCGTCCGCGGCGAACTCGACAACGACCGCGACTACGACCGCATGAGCGGCCGGGTCATCCGCCTGATCCACGACCGCGACGCGGTGCGCTCGTGAGGCGCGTGGCCCAGGTCATCGCTGTACACCCGGAAAAGCTGGACGAATACCGGGAGTTGCACCGCCACGTGCCCCAGCCGGTGCTCGACCGCATCCGGCACTGCCACATCACCAACTACTCGATCCATCTGCTGGGCGACCGCCTGTTCAGCTATTTCGAGTACCACGGCGACGATCTCGCGGCGGACCTGGCCCAGATGTCCGAGGACGAGGCCACCCGGCGGTGGTGGGAACTCACCGCCCCCTGTCAGGCGCCCGTGCCGGAGGCGGCGCCCGGCGAGTGGTGGGCCACGGCGGAACAGGTGTTCCTGATGGAGTGAGCGGGGGCGGGCTCCCAACTCCCCGTTCCGCGGCGGCCGTTCAGGAAACGGACGGCTCGCCGTCCTCGATCTGCCGTGCCAGGCTGCGCGTCAGGTGCTCCGTCATCGCCTCGGCCGCCCGTTCCGGGTTGCGGCGCAGAACGGCACGGACGATCCGCTCGTGCTCGGCGACGGTGGGCCCCCAGGCGCCAACCACCTTGCTGAGCCGGAAGATGTGCAGATGTGCGTGGAGCCGTTCCACCGCGTCCGCCAGCAGCGGTCGATGCGCGGCCTGTCCGATCGCCTCGTGGAAGCGCTGGTCGAGGGCGGCGAAGTCGCGGTAGGACGCGTACCGTTCGTTCGGGCTCGGGTGGGCCTGCATCTCCTCGACGATCCGCTCAAGGCTGTCGAGTTGCGCTTCGGTCGCGTTGACGGCGGCCAGCGCGGCTGCCTTCGGCTCCAACAGCAGCCGCATCTCGAAGAGTTCGTCGAGACCCTGACGGGTGAGCAGCTGCGTGGCCCGGTATCCGGAGAGCGCCCGCTTCACGACCAGGCCGTCGGACTCCAGCCGGGCGAGCGCCTCCCGTACGGGAGTTGGCGAGACCTTGAGGGTGCGGGCGAGGGCTTCGATGCCGACGCGGGCGCCGGGGGCGATCTCGTGGTCCATGACCATCGCCTTGACGCGCTCGTACACGCTGTCCGACAGGGCCTGCCGGACGGGCGGCACGCTCCGCTCGTCGCTCTCGCCCTCGTCCGGAACCCCGGCCGCGGAAGGACTGTGCGGCGGCATCCCGGCTCCCTCTCAAGGCACTTGGCGTTCCCGACAGTTTACCCAGGTAGATGGGCTGAGAGGGGCTCCCGCGGAACTTCTCCGTCTGGTTCCGCCCGTCACCCGGCCTCCGCGGCGACCGTCGCCGTTCCGCCGCTCTTCTCGGTCAGGTCGAGGCTGCTGCGCAGGCTGACCGGCTTCAGCAGGATCGCGGCGAACACCGCGATGAGGGCGGCCACGGCCGAGAGGAGGAAGATCCGCGCGGTGGCGTCGCCGTAGGCGACACGGATGATCTCCTGTACGGCGGCGGGCTGCGCGGAGACGTCCGTGGCGGAGCCCGTGGTGCGCAGTCCCGCCGAGACGAGGCCGTGCGCGATCTGGTCCTGGACGTGCCGGGCCAGTACGGCGCCGAGGACGGAGACACCGATCGTGCCGCCGAGGGAGCGGAAGAACGACACCGTGGAACTGGCCGCGCCGATGTCCTTCAGCGGCACGGTGTTCTGCACGACGAGCACCAGGTTCTGCAGGGTCATGCCGACGCCCATCCCGACACACAGCATCGCCACGCCCAGCAGCGGCATGGGCGTCCTGGAGTCGATGGTGCCGAGCACGGCGAACCCGAGCGTGAGGAGAACGGCCCCGGTGATGATGAACGGCTTGATCTTCCCGGTCCGGCTGATCAACCGGCCCGCGACCGTGGAGGCGACGAGAATGCCGGCCATCATGGGAATCGTCAGCAGGCCCGCCTCGGTCGGACTGTGCCCGCGGCTGAGCTGGAAGTACTGGCTGAGGAACACCGCGGCGCCGAACATGGCCGTACCGACGGAGAGGCTGCCGACGATCGCCAGCGCGGTCGTGCGCTGCCTCACGATGTGGAGCGGTACGACGGGTTCGGCGGCCCGCGACTCCACCCACACGGCCGCGCCGATCAACACCAGCCCGCCGGCCACCATGACCCCGGTCTGCCACGAGGCCCAGCCGAAGGAGTTGTCGACGAACGACACCCACACCAGCAGCACGCTGACGCCCGAGGCGATGAGGGTGGCCCCCAGGTAGTCGATCCTGACGTTCTCGCGCCGGAGGACGGGAAGGCTCAGCGTCCGCTGAAGCATGAGCAACGCTACGGCCGCGATCGGCACGCCGATGAAGAAGCACCACCGCCACCCCAGCCACGAGGTGTCGACGACGACACCGCCGAGCAGCGGCCCGCCGATGGTCGACGTGGCCGTGACACTGCTCAAGTAGCCGCTGTATCGGCCGCGTTCGCGGGGCGGGATCATCGCCGCGAGGGTGATCTGGACGAGGGCCTGCACGCCTCCCACCCCGACACCCTGCAACGCCCGCGAGGCGATGAGCTGCCCCGCGGTCCGACTCACCCCGGCTGCCACGGCACCCAGCACGAAGACGCCGATGGACACCTGCACGAGGGTCTTCTTGCTGAACAGGTCGGCCAGCTTGCCCCAGATCGGCGTCGTCGCCGTGCTGGTGAGAAGCGTCGCGGTGACGACCCACGTGTACTGCGTCTGCGACCCGTGCACCGCCCCGATGATCTTCGGCAGCGCACTGGAGACGACCGTACTGCTGAGAGTGGAGACGAACAGCGCGAGCAGCAGCCCGCTGAGCGCCTTCAGCACCTTCCGGCGGGCGGCGGGGGTTGTGTCCGACGGACTCGACTCGTTCACTGCCGCGCTCATACGCCGGACTCCAAGCGACCCGTTCGCTATACGCCGCGTATAGCGATATCGACTCACCATACACGGTGTATAGCGGAGGGAAACAGAGTTGACTCGGGGCGGAGGGCGACGACCCCGCGGACTACCGCCCCTCGCTCCGCAAGGCGCGGCGCAGCGAGGTGAGCTGGCGGCACGTCATCATTCGTTTACCGGCGGGTCAGGCGTTCCACGTCCAGTCGGCGACCTCCGGCAGGTCGGTGCCGTGTTCGCGGATCCAGGCGTGGTGGCGGGTGCGGGCGTCGGCCATCTGCTGGCGTACGGCGGCTGCGCGTACCGCGAGGCCGGGGACGCGGTCGATGACGTCCATGACCAGGCGGTAGCGGTCGAGGTCGTTGCGGACGACCATGTCGAAGGGGGTGGTCGTGGTGCCGGACTCCTTGTAGCCGCGTACATGCAGGTGGGCGTGGCCGGTGCGGCGGTAGGCGAGGCGGTGGATGAGCCACGGGTAGCCGTGGTAGGCGAAGATGACCGGCCTGTCGGTGGTGAAGAGGCCGTCGTACTCGAAGTCGCTCATCCCGTGCGGGTGTTCGTCGCGGGGCATGAGCCGCGTCATGTCGACCACGTTGACGACCCGCACGGCGAGGTCGGGCAGGTGCCGGCGCAGCAGCTGGGCGGCGGCCAGGATCTCCAGCGTGGGGACGTCGCCGGCGCAGGCCAGGACGACGTCGGGTTCGTCGCCGTTCTCGGTGCCCGCCCACTCCCAGATCCCGGCGCCGCGCGCGCAGTGGGCGCGGGCCTGGTCCATGGAGAGCCAGTCGAAGCAGGGCTGCTTGCCGGCGACGACCACGTTGACGTAGTCACGGCTGCGCAGGACGTGATCGGCCACGGAGAGAAGGGTGTTGGCGTCCGGCGGGAGGTAGACCCGGACGACCTCGGGGCTCTTGTTGAGGACGTGGTCGACGAAGCCGGGGTCCTGGTGCGAGAAGCCGTTGTGGTCCTGGCGCCAGACATGGGAGGTCAGAAGGTAGTTGAGGGAGGCGATGGGTGCCCGCCACGTCAACTCCCTCGATGTCTTCAGCCACTTGATGTGCTGGTTGACCATCGAGTCGACGATGTGCACGAACGCCTCGTAGCAGGAGAACAGTCCGTGCCGGCCGGTGAGCAGGTAGCCCTCCAGCCAGCCCTGGCAGGTGTGTTCGGAGAGGATCTCCATCACCCGGCCGTGCCGGTCCAAGTGCTCGTCGACCGGCAGGAGTTGGGCCTGCCAGGCCTTGCCGCTGGCGTTGAAGACGGCCTGGAGACGGTTGGAGGCGGTCTCGTCCGGGCCGACGAGGCGGAAGTCGCGGCTCGCCGCGGTGTCGTGCATGACCTGTTCGAGGAGGTCGCCGAGAACGCGGGTCGGCTCGTGCAGGGTCGTGCCCGGCTTCTCGACGGGGACCGCGAACCGGTCGAGGGACGGGATCGGCAGGTCGCGTACCAGCAGGCCGCCGTTGGCGTACGGACTGGAGCCGAGGCGCTTGGTGCCCCCGGGCAGGCAGGCGAGGACGTCCGCGACGGGCCGGCCGTCGGCGCCGAACAGTTTCTCCGGGTGGTAGGAGCGCAGCCAGGCCTCCAACTGCCGTAGGTGCTGCGGGTTTTCGCGCACCTCGGACAGTGGGACCTGGTGCGCGCGCCAGGTGCCCTCGACGGGGACGCCGTCGACCTCGGCGGGCCCCGTCCAGCCCTTCGGGGTGCGCAGGACGATCATCGGCCAGTGCACCCGCTCACTCACGCCGTCCTCGCGGGCGGTGCGCTGCATCACGGCGATGCGGTCCAGCGCGTCGTCGAACGCGGCGGCCATCGCGCGGTGCACCTGGAGCGGGTCGTCGCCGGTCACGTGGATCGGCTCGTGGCCGTAGCCGCGCAGCAGTTCGTCGAGTTCGGACTCGGGGAGACGGGACAGGACCGTCGGGTTGGCGATCTTGTAGCCGTTCAGGTGCAGGATCGGCAGGACGGCGCCGTCGTGGACCGGGTCGAGGAACTTGTTGGAGTGCCAGGCGGCGGCGAGCGGTCCGGTCTCCGCCTCGCCGTCGCCGATGACGCAGGCGACCAGGAGGTCCGGGTTGTCGAAGGCGGCGCCGTACGCGTGCGCGAGGGAGTAGCCGAGTTCGCCGCCCTCGTGGATCGAACCGGGTGTCTCGGGCGCCACGTGGCTGGGCACGCCACCGGGGAAGGAGAACTGCCGGAACAGCCGCCCCATACCCGCCCCGTCGCGTGAGACGTTCGGATACGTCTCGCTGTAGCTGCCCTCCAGCCAGGAGTTGGCGACCACGGACGGTCCGCCGTGTCCGGGTCCCCAGATGCACAACGCGTCGAGACCGCGCGCCTTGATCACCCGGTTGAGGTGGGTGTACACGAGGTTGAGCCCGGGCGAGGTACCCCAGTGGCCCAGCAACCGCGGCTTGATGTGCTCGGGCTTCAGGGGCTCGGTCAGGAGCGGGTTCGCCATCAGGTAGATCTGGCCTGCGGCAAGGTAGTTGGCGGCCCGCCAGTGGGCGTCCAGGGTGCGCAGTTCGTCGTCGGAGAGTACGGACAGGGCGGTGGCGTCCTGGGTTTCGGCCTTGGGCATCGGGGGCTCCGGAAGTCATCGGCATGGTTCAACGGGGGCGTCGTAGGTGGAACTACCGCGTCAGCAGGCGGAGTTGGGGACGATCGTGCTCATGCATGCTCGGGCACGACGACCACCGGGCAGGGCGAGTGGTGCAGCACTCCGTGTGCCACCCGGCCCAGTTGGAGGCCGTAGTGCCCGGGGCGGCGCCTGGCTCCGACGACCAGGAGGTCGGCGCCGCGCGAGGCGTCCACCAGTACCGTCCGGGTGGGGCCCTCGACCGTACGGCGGCGTGACGCGACATCGGCGGGGACGTCCTGGAGCGCCGCGTCCAGCGCCTCCACCGCCTGCTGCTCGTGCAGTCGGGCGGGTTCGCCGGACATCAGCGCATGGTCGGTGGACTCGCGCGCGGGCCACCGCCAGGCCCGTACCGCCTCCACCTGGACTCCACGGCGCCGCGCCTCGTCGAAGGCGAAGCGCACCGCCGCCGAGCCCGCCGGCTTCTCTCCGATCCCCACGACGATCCGGCCGTGCGCGCTGGTCCGGTCCTGGTTGTCGCCATCGCCGCGCACGACGACCATCGGGCACTGCGCGTGCCCGGCGACGGTCAGGCTCACGGAGCCCAGCAGCGCCTCGGCGAGACCACTGCGGCCACGGGTGCCCGTCACCAGCACGGAGGCGCTGCGGCTCTCCCGCACCAGCGCGTACTCGGGTTCCTCGGCCAGGACGTCGGTGGAGATCTTCACGTCGGGCCGACGGCGGTGGGCGCGTCGGGCGGCCGTGTCGACGATGTCCTCGGCCCGCACCTGTTCGGACGGCTTGTCGTGGTCGTCGGCGAGGGAGGTGCCCTCGTACCGTTCCCAGAGCGAGGCGTACACCAGCCGTAGCGGCACCCCGCGCAGTACGGCCTCGTCGGCCGCCCAGTCGACGGCCCGCAGGCTGGGCTCGGAGCCGTCGACGCCGACGACGATCGGGAGGTCCGTCCCGGGGCCGGGCCCGGGATCGGGGTGGTCGTCCATGACGAGGGGCTCGCCGGACGCTCGTGCATCGGGTGCCTTCATGACTGCTGCTCCTCAGTCGTGTGCGACGACGGCCACGGGGGCGGTGGAGTGGTGCAGGACGCCGTGCGCGACCGGGCCGATGTGGGCGCCGAGCGCACCACGGCGGATCCGGCGGCCGACGACGATCAGGGAGGCCGCACGGGAGGCGTCCACCAGGTGATCGGCCGCGCTGCCGGCGCGGGGCTCCAGGACGACCTCGATGTCGGGATGCTTCTGCCGCCACGGGCGCAGGGCCTCGGTGAGGGAGTCGGTCTCCTCACGGGAGAGGTCCTCGTTGAGGCCCGCGTCCAGCGCGAGGCCGTAGGCGTAGTACGGCGGGAGGTTCCAGCCGTAGACGACGCGCAGGGCGGTGTCGCGCCGGGCGGCCTCGGCGAACGCGAACTCGATCACCGCGTCGGCGGGTGCGTCGGCGTCGAGGCCGAGCACCACGGGCCGGGGTGGAGTGGTGGACGCCGGGGCGCTCTCGTCCTCGTCGGCGGCCTGGTCGCCGACCCGGACCAGGACTACGGGCAGTTCGGCGCGCGCCACGACGGAGAGACCGACGGAACCGACGAGGAATCCGCCGACGCCGCTCAGCCCGCGGGAGCCGAGGACCAGCAGGTCGTCGTCCTTCGACGCGTCCACCAGAACGTCAGCGGGCGTGCCGGTCACCCGCTCCACCGTCACGTCCACACCGGGGTGACGCAGCCGCAGTCCCTCGGCCGCCTCACGTGGAATCCGCTCGCTCCAGTCCCGCAGCGTCTCGGCACCCAGCAGCGGGGCCTGGGCCAACGGGTCCGGGGCGGGCTCCCGGACATGGACGACCTTCAGCGGCAGACCGCGCAGTTCCGCCTCGCCCGCCGCCCATTCGGCGGCGGCACGGCTCTCGGGGGAACCGTCGAGACCTGCGACAACACTGCGGACCATGGTTCTGTCTCCTCAACGGGATGTCTGATTCCAGCTTCGTGTCGTAGGGGTTCCCGCGGCAGGGGCCGCAGGTCCCCGACAGGGGCCGTTCGGCCCAATGGGCAGCCGGAGGGTGGGCCCCTGCGGAAGGGGCCCACCGTCTCTCCCGCAGTCAGCGCAGCCAGGTGTGGTCGCGGACGATCGGCAGCGTGGACCAGAGCTTGCCGAGACCCCACGTGGCACCGGCACCCACGACCGCGAGGGCGATGAGGACCGCGGCGTAGACGAGGTGGTAGTCGACGAACGGGTTCGACGACATGCTCGGCGAGCCGTCCGACAGGTGCTTCGCCGGCGGCCACTCGGCCAGCCACATCAGCGCCATCATCGCGGTCCCCGCCACGGCCGCGAGCCGCAGCGCGACACCTGCCGTCAGCGCGAGACCGACGGCTAGCAGACCGAGCATGAACAGCAGGTCCGCCCAGCCGGCACCGGCCCAGTCGTGGAACGTCGACTCCATCGGGCCCGCCGCCACCGAACTCAGAAAGCCTTTCGTGGGCGAGCCGCCGTCGAGCCAGCCCTTGCCGGACGGAGTCGCGTACCCAAGGCCGAACGTCTTGTCGAGGAAGGCCCACAGGAAGACGAACCCGGTCAGCAGACGCAGCGACGCGAAGGCGTGGGCACGTGTCGCGGTGGTCGCCGGGGCGGCTGCCGTCACGGCGGCGTCGGATGCGGATCCGTTCCCGCCGAACGTCGGCAGGTGGAAACCGGAGCTACTGTGCGAAGGCTCGTGCACGGCCATGATCGGGGTCCCTTCGAGGTGTCGGGTCGTTCGTCGCACCCTCACTCTTGTGCGCCGGGCCGTCCGCCACCCGATGCCGTTGGTCCGCCGGTACCCGGCCGAACGGCCCCTTCCGCAGGGCCGGTTGGGCCCCGGGCGACGGAATGCGCCGCTGAACGTCGTCCCACCCGGCGGACCCCGCACCGGGTGCTACACCGAGGCCTCCACGGGCGGCCGACCGGAGTTCTTCCTTTGGCGACAAGCGGCCACGGGCACCTTGGCGAACAAGCCCGCCAAGGCGAGCGGGATGAGTGGGGAGAGCGCGCGGCCCAGCCGGTTCCAGTCGCCCTGATCCACCGGCACCCAGGATCCCCACGGCTCCTCGGCCACCTTCACCGGTGCGCCGAAGACGGGTTCGGAGGAGAAGCCGGTAGCCGTGATCCGGCGTGTCCCGCCGCCTGAGTCCTGCGCCGGATCCACGAACCCCTTGCAGTCGAGGTCGGGATGACCGCCGCCGCGCGATGTCGTAGTCGGCACGGACGCCTCGCACTCCGTGACCCGCATGGTCAGCTCGTTCCCGACCAGCCCCAGGCGCCCGACGGCCGAGACGGCCAGGTAGCCGGCGACACCGAAGAGGGAAAGGGCGATCACACCGCGGAGCACGATCCCGAAGACCCGCTTCCGCCCCGTGCGCGCCGTGGTCCGCTTGATCACGGTCCGATCGTACGAACCCACCGCCGGGCCACCGACAGCACCCCTGCCTCCCGGTGCGGCAAACCCGCGGTTGGTCGCACCGGGAGGGGCCGACGGGGACACGGCACGAGGGACGGTTGGGGCCGGTCGGCCCTGGTGCCGCCGGGCCGGACGCGTGATGATCGGGGGCACGGACGGCCCGCGGTCCGTGCTCACTCCGGGGAACGAGGCGTCGAGATGGCCGAGGCACACACCTTCACCGCGCAGGACCCGATCCGTGTCTTCCTGCTGGACGACCACGAGGTCGTCCGTCGCGGTCTGTCCGACCTCCTGGACGCCGAGGAGGACATCTCGGTGGTCGGCGACGCGGAGAACGTCGAGCACGCCCTCCTACGAGCCCCCGCGGTACGCCCGCACGTCGCCGTCCTGGACGTACGCCTCCCCGACGGCGACGGCATCACCGTCTGCCGCGAACTCCGCGACCGCATGCCGGAGTTGGCGGTGCTGATGCTCACCTCGTTCGACGACGAGGACGCCCTGCTCGACGCCATCATGGCCGGCGCGTCCGGCTACGTCCTCAAGCAGATCAAGGGCTCCGACCTGGTCTCGGCGGTACGGACGGTCGCCTCCGGCCAGTCGATGCTCGACCCCGCGACAACCGCCCGTCTGATGCGCTCACTGCGCGCCGAACCCACTCAAACCCCGGCGATCTCCCCCGAGTTGGCGAGCCTGTCGCCGCGCGAGCGGGAGATCCTCGCGCTGATCGGGGACGGCCTGACCAACCGCGAGATCGGCAAGAGCCTCTACCTGTCGGAGAAGACCGTCAAGAACCACATCTCCCGACTGCTCGCCAAGCTGGGCGTCCAGCGCCGGGTACAGGCCGCGGTCCTCGCCTCGCACCTGGAACAGCCCGGGCCCGGCAACCGTCCCGGCGGCTGAACCGCACGCCGGGCCGTCGGGGACGCGTGGCTCGCACCGCACACCTGGGACCGCGGGCGACCGGTGGAACGCCAGATCCGTTCCACCGGTCACTCGTTCCCGCGAGGGCTAGCAGCGGACGAGGGCGACGGGGCAGTCCGCCTCGTGCAGTGCCGTCCGGCAGACCGGGTCCAGTGGCAGGCGGGCGAACCGGTACCGGTCGCGTACCCCGACCACCAGGAGTTGGCTGTCCGCGCCGGCCTCGACGAGGGCCCGGCGGGATCCGCCGCGGGGCCTGCGGCTGCGCAGGGTGACGTCGGGGTACCGTTCGCGCAGTTCGGACAGCGCCTCGGCGAGCGCGAGGTCCTCCTCGTCCTGGGTCGTGGCCTGTGCGGACCCGCCGTAGGGACGTGCGGCGGAGATGTTCCGCAGCCGTGT
Organism: Streptomyces sp. NBC_01261; assembly: GCF_036226385.1. Taxonomy (NCBI): domain Bacteria; kingdom Bacillati; phylum Actinomycetota; class Actinomycetes; order Kitasatosporales; family Streptomycetaceae; genus Streptomyces; species Streptomyces sp. NBC_01261. Next base: position 9,722,500 of record NZ_CP108463.1, on the reverse strand, counting down.
CGTCACCAGGTCCGCGCCGCGTGCCGAGGCCTCGGCGAAGGCGAATTCGGCGGCTCCTCGCAGCGTCGACGCGCCGTGGACCACGAGCAGCACCGGGCCGACCGGGTTCGGCCTGCCGCGCACCACCAGCAGTGGACCGGACACACACGCGGACAGACGCCCGGCGAGCGAGCCCTCGCGCCGGGTGCCGCGTGCGCGCTCGCTTCCGACGACGGTCAGCGAGGCGGTGCGCGACTCGCCCTCCAGTACGGTCCCGGGCTCGCCGACGAGGACCCCGCGCGCGATCCGCACGCGCGGTGCGGCGCCACGGGCGTACCGCTCGGCCTCGGCCAGTACGCCACGCGTCGACGCGTGCCCGCCGGTCCCGTCCGTCTCCCACGAGGGAACCGCGAACCGCCCCGCCCCTGACGGCCAGCCGACCGCCTGCGTCAGCTCCAGACCGACCCCCAACCGCTCGGCCTCCCGCGCGGCGGCCTCGACCACCGCCGGATTCGACGGCGAACCGTCCACGACCACGACCACCGGGCCTTTCGTCACAGTCCACCCCTCTCAGGCACCCTCCCCGGACGGAAGAAGCGCTCCACCGGACCCCAGACTCGTGCCGCCCACCGCACAGTCACAGGGGCCGGACGGACCCCCTCGTCCCTCCGACCGGCCCTCTTCCTCCGCACCCTCCGGCCGGCCACAAGGGACCGTCGGCCCACGGCACGGCCGCCGCGCCCGGGCCACTGTGGGGACAGGAGACCGACCAGGGAGGCTGCCATGACCGAACACCCCGACGGCACCGGCATCGTGGTGGGTGTCGACGGCTCCGAACCGTCGATGGCGGCCCTGCGCTGGGCGGCCGAGCAGGCGGCCGTCCTGCACACGGACCTCGTCGCCGTACACGCCTGGGAACCGGCCGCGAGCGGACACGCGCCCTACGCCGCGGTGCCCGCCGGCCCGACGGTCGACCAGCAGCGCGAACAGGCCGCACAGGTCCTCGCCGCCACCGTGCGCAAGGCCCTGGGGTTCGGGCTCGACGGTGCCGTGCGCCGCGTCGTGGTGCAGGGACCGCCCGCCCGCATGCTGCTCCAACAGGCGCGCGGCGCCATGCTGTTGGCCCTGGGCCGCAAGGCGCACGGGAATTTCGGACTCCCCTCGGTCGGCCCGGTGGGCCGTGAGTGCGTGCGGCAGGCGACGGTTCCGGTGGTGACCGTGCCGGTCGCGGAACGGTCCGGGGAGCCGCTCACAGCCGTCAACTCGCCTTCGCCGGCGGGGAGTAGCGCTTCGTAGTCCGGCGATGCCCGGGCCTCGCCGGGGGCGAAGCGAACGCCTACTTCCGGGTGACCGGTACGCGCCACACCAGCCTGGTGCCGCCGTCCCGCGGAGTCGTCCGGTGCAGCTCTCCGCCGAGTTGTCGAGCCCGCTCCTCCATGTTCAGGAGCCCACTGCGTCGGCCCTCGGCCGGGATGCCCACACCGTTGTCGGTGACCGTCAGGCGCACCTCTCGGCCGTCCGTCTCCAGGGCGACATCGGCACGGCCCGCCCGAGCGTGCCGGGCGATGTTGGTCAGCGCCTCGGACAGCACGGCGAGGGATCCGGTGCCCTCCATCGGCAGCGCCACCGCCGCGAGGGCCGATCCCGTGATCTCGCCGGCCCGCTCGGCGATCAGCGCGAGGACGTCGGTCCGCGCACCGCTGGACATCAGGCTGTGGGTGATCTCCGCGTTGGCCTGCAGCCAGCGCTCGCGCAGCCGGGACTCCTCGTACAGACGGGCGTTGTCGATGGCGACACCGGCCGCCACGGCCAGGGTCGACAGGACCGACTCGTCCTCCTCGTCGAACTGCGCACCGCCGCGCTTCTCGGTCAGGTACAGATTGCCGAAGACCTGGTCGCGCACCCGGATCGGAACCCCGAGGAAGCTGTTCATCGGCGGGTGGTGGGCCGGGAAGCCGTACGAGGACGAGTGCTGGGAGATCTTCGCGAGCCGCAACGGCTCGGGGTGCCGGATCAGTTCGCCCAGGATCCCGTGGCCCTCCGGGTAGGTGCCGATCTCGGCGATCCGCTCCTCGGTGACGCCGATCGTGTGGAAGGCCGACAGGGCCTTGCCGTCCGGGGTGATCACGCCGAGCGCGGCGTACTCGGCGTCGACCAGAACCGCCGCCGCCTCCACGATGCCGTGCAGGACCTGCTCCAGGTCCAGTTCCCGGCCGACCGAGAGGACCGCCTCCAGCAGGCCGTGCACGCGGTCACGTGTACCCCGGGCCGCGTCCAGCCGGGCCTGCAGTTCCTCCAGCAGTTCGTCCAGCTTCAGCTGCGGCAGCAGTATGCGGGCCACCCGGGACTCCTCGGGGCTTCCCACCTGCGGTCCTCCGGTTCCCTCGAACACACCCGGAGCCGACCGCTCCCGTCCCGTGCCACGGTATCCGCCCCGGGCCGGTGGGCATATGGGGTGCCGCCCGGAAGGAGCACCGCGGGACCGGCACCCATCGCCACCCGTCGCCGTAGCCAGTCGTCGTTGTCGTGCAACAGAGCAACAGGGCGGCAGCGCGACGCCTCGTGGGTATCTGATATATCGCTGGTATGCGCACTGAATTCAACCCGGACCAGCTGGAACCGGTCGTGGTGTATCGGCTCCTCACCTCGACCGTCGTCCCGCGCCCCATCGCCTGGGTGTCGACGGTCTCCGCCGACGGCGTCGACAATCTCGCCCCGCACTCCTTCTTCACCGTCTCGTGCGTCGCGCCGCCCATCGTGCAGTTCTCCTCGGTCGGCCGTAAGGACTCGCTGCGCAATATCGAGGCCACCGGGCAGTTCGTGGTCAACCTCGCCCCGGAGTCCCTCATCGACGAGGTGAACAAGACCGCCACGGACTTCCCGGAAGGGGTCAGCGAGTTCGACGCCGTGGGAGTCGAGCGCGAGGCCAGCACGCGGGTGAAGGCACCGCGCGTCGCCCGCTCCCCCGTGGCGCTGGAGTGCGAACTGCACAGCACGCTACGGCTGGGCAATTCCACCGTGGTCTTCGGACGGGTGGTCCACCTCGCGATCGACGAGACCGTCCTGCACGACGGCCATCCCGAGGTCACCCGGCTGCGCCCCCTGGCCCGTCTGGGCAAGGACGAGTGGGGCACCCTCGGCGAGGTTGTCGACCTGAGCCGCATCCGGTACGCCGACTGGTCGGAGTCGGACTGAGGCGAACCGGGTCGAGCCGAGCCGCAGGTCGCACAGCACGCGGCGTACAGTCGGCCCATGCCGGACACTGGGCGGATGGAGCCGACGCCCCGCAAGAACCTGCGCGAAGAGCAGAAGCTCCTCACCCATCGCCGCCTGCTCGACGCGGCCGTCACGGTGTTCACCGAGAAGCCGTTCCTGGACGCGCGGATGGAGGACATCGCCCAGGCGGCGGGGGTGACCCGGGTCACGGTCTACGCCCATTTCCCCGGCAAGGCCGAGATCGTCGACGCGCTGGTGGAGCGGGTCTACGGCGTGATGGGCGAGGCGTACGCCGACCTGGCCGCGCTGCCGCGCTGGACCCGGGCCGGCATCCGCACCTGGCTGGACGAGGCCGCGGCCCGCTGGCGCGAGATGGCACCCGTCCGCCGCGTCGCCAACGCGGCGGCCCCGGCGGCGCTCCGCAGTCTCGGCGAGGGCCGGGTGCAGTACGTCGAGGCGCACGAGCGGTATGTCGCGATGCTGGTCGCTCCCCCCGAGCGGTGGCAGGGCGTCGATCCCGCTGAGGCTCGCCAACGCGCGCTGATGGCCGTACTGCAGACCGAGTCGTTCTTCGCCGCCTGGATCGCCGTGGAGTGGCCGTTGGAGACCGCCGACCCGCTGTATCTGCTGGCGGACTCCCTGTGCCATCTCCTCGCGCCCGCGTTGGAGAACGACGGCGGCCTCACCTGACGGGAGGCCCTGCCAATGGGCCAACGGGACGTGCCGCAAGGGCAGTTGCCCCTCGGAATCCCGTGGCCGAAGGACAACTCCCCCTCATGCAGCAGCCGTTGCTCAGCCGCCCTCACCAACACCCGCCGCACCGGCGGCAGGATGCACCGCCGCAGTCGCCTCCCCCTCGCCGTGCGGCGCGCGGGCACGGATGCCGATCGTGAGGAAGGCGACGGCCGCGGCGATCAACATGCCGATGCCTCCGACGAGGGCGCAGGTGTGCAGCGCGTCCGTGAAGCTGGCTCCGTAGGCGGCCAGCGCCCGGCCCGTCGCCTCGCCGGTGTTCAGGTGGAGGAAGGCGCCCGCCTGGATGCCGGCGCCGTCGACCATGCCGATGACCTGGCCCTGGTCGGCCGGGGTGAGGCCGGACGCGGCGACGTGGGCGGGCAGCGTGTCGAGGGTGCGGTGGGTGAGGACGACGCCGAAGACGGCGGGGCCCAGGGCGCTGCCGATCTGGCGGAGGGCGCTGTTGGCGGCTCCGGCGGTGCTGCCCAGGCGGCGCGGCAGGCTGTTCATGGCGATGGTGGTGATCGGGGCCATCGCCAGCGCGATGCCGATGCCCAACACCGCGATGACCAGGGCCGCTTCACCGGTTCCGGTGGTGGCGTCGAAGAGGTTCACCAGCAGTGCCCCGATGCCGCCGACGAGCAGGCCGGTCACCAGCACGAGGCCGGGCGAGAACCGGTGCATCAGCCGGCCGACCACCGGGCCGAGGACGACGGTGAAACCGTTGAGCGCGACCAGGCGCACCCCGATGTCCCACGTCGAGGCGTGATGGACGAGCCCGAAGTACTCGCTGAGCGAGAAGACCAGACCGACCTGCGCGAACAGGGTGAGCGCCATGACGAACGCGGCCCCGGAGAACGACGGGGACATGAAGAGCCGCATGTCCAACATCGGGCAGCGCGACCGCAGTTCGACCACGACGAAGGCCGGCAGGGCGAGCGCCGCCACGACGAACGCGGTGACGACCTCGGCCGAACCCCAGCCCGGGGTGCCGCCGCCCTCGATGACGCCGTAGACGATGGCGGTGATGGTGACGACGGCGAGGAGTTGGCCGGGGATGTCGAGGTGGCGTTCGCGGTCCGAGCGGGAGTCGGTCAGGGCGAAGGTGCCGAACAGGACCGTGGCGGCGCCGACGGCCAGGGTGGGCAGGAAGATCCAGCGCCAGCTCGCGTGCTCCACGATCAGGCCGTTGAAGAGCGGGCCGAGGGTCAGGCCGAGGCCGAGGGCGGCCGTCCAGAGGGCTATCGCGCCGCCGCGTTTGCGGTGGTCGGGGCAGACGTGGCTGATCAGGCCGAGGGTCGCGGGCAGCAGGGCGGCGGTGCCGACGCCGGTGAGCGCCTGGCCGACGCAGACCTGGACGACGCCGTGCGCGGTGAGGGCGACGAGACAGCCGAGGCAGGACAGCGTCAGGCCGATCAGGTACATCTTCTTGCGGCCGTAGAGGTCACCGATGACACCGCAGGTCAGAAGCAGGGCGGCGGTCGGCAGGATGAACGCGTCGGTGATCCACTGGAGCCCGGTGGTGGACGCGTCGAGCGCCTGCTGGATCACCGGGAGCGCGACCGACACCCCGACGACCGGCAGGTAGGAGACGAACACTCCCACGCAGGCCAGCACGATGGTCACGGTGACGTTCCGGGACGGACTCTCCGGCTGCGGGGCCGGAGGCGAGACTTCGGAGACCAGGGTCGGCATGGCACCTCTCAACACGTCGTACGGGGGCGGATTGACCGGGTGTGAACTGCGCGTGGCGTTCCGTGCGCGGCTACGACGGGGGTGACGGTGCCGACTCCGTCAATCGCGCCCCGCGGCCCGGAAGTTGACCTGGCTGTTCGGCTTGGATCTCCATTGACGTAAGCCATTTCTTTTCGGGAAATCGCTTCGGACCGTATACCGGTGACCCGGTCCGGGAGATGCCGTTGGGCCTGCAAGCTAAGGTGAACAGTGGCGACGACACACCGCCCCGAGAGGCGGGAACGCGCAGGTGGCGGGCGGTTCAGCCCGCGGCGACGTTGGCGGTGATCAGCCGGAGGAGCTGCTTGGCCAGGGCGTCCTGCTCGGGCGTCAGGCCCATCGCGTCGCCGATGGCGAGGGGCACGGCGGCGGCCTGCTCGCGCATCCGCTCGCCCGCGCCGGTGAGCCGGATCGCGACGGAGCGTTCGTCGTCCCGGCGGCGTTCGCGGCGCACCAGTCCGTTCGCCTCCAGCCGCTTCAGGAGCGGGGAGAGCGTGCTGGATTCGAGTTGCAGCGCGGTGCCCAAGTCCCGTACGGAGATGGAGTCCTGCTCCCAGAGCACGAGCATGACGAGGTACTGCGGGTAGGTCAGACCCAGCTCCTCCAGCAGCGGCCGGTAGCGGGCGGTCACCGCGCGGGAGGCCGCGTACAGCGCGAAGCACAACTGGTCGTCGAGGAGCAGCGATCCCTCGGCCGGTTCCGCGGCGGCTGGGCTCATGGTGCGACTCCTCGCTCCGGCGTCTACGACGTCTGCGGCGCCCTTCTGGGCAATCACCACCTTATCGTTCCAGTCCACCCGATTCTATCGAGCACGCTTTAGTTGTGCACGACTTAATCGCACGCTACTCTCATCCTCGTGCCGCACCACCGGCCGAGACCCGGCCGGAACACGCCGCGGCACCCGATCCGAGGAGATCGCCATGACCGACAGCACCGCACCCCGCCCCGTCCTCGAACCCGCCGCCCAGGCCTTCGTCGAGGCGACCGCGAACCCGCCGTACCTCTTCGACCTCGCCCCGGCGGAAGGCCGCAAGGCCGTCGACGAGGTGCAGTCCGGGGAGATCGCCGAGCCGGCCGTCGACGAGGAGTGGATCACCGTGTCCGGCGGCCCGACCGGACAGGTCAGGGCCCGTGTCGTCCGCCCGGCGGGAGCCACCGGCATACTCCCCGTGATCCTCTACATCCACGGCGCCGGCTGGGTCTTCGGCAACGCCCACACCCACGACCGCCTGGTGCGCGAACTCGCCGTGGGCGCGAACGCCGCCGTGGTCTTCCCGGAGTACGACCTCTCCCCCGAGGCCCGCTACCCGGTCGCCATCGAGCAGAACTACGCCGTCGCCCAGTGGGTCGTCCAGGAGGGCGCGACCAAGGTCCTCGACCCGACCCGCATCGCGGTGGCCGGCGACTCGGTGGGCGGCAACATGGCCGCCGCGCTGACCCTCATGGCCAAGGAGCGGGGCGATGTCCCCGTGGTGCAGCAGGTGCTGTTCTACCCGGTCACCGACGCGAACTTCGACACCGGCTCCTACGGCCAGTTCGCGGAGGGCTACTTCCTGCGCCGCGACGGCATGCAGTGGTTCTGGGACCAGTACACGACCGACGAGGCCGAGCGCGCCCAGATCACGGCGTCCCCGCTGCGGGCCACGACCGAGCAACTCACGGGCTTGCCCCCGGCCCTCGTCATCACCGGCGAGGCCGACGTCCTGCGCGACGAGGGCGAGGCCTACGCCAACAAGCTCCGCGAGGCCGGAGTCCCCGTCACCGCCGTCCGTTTCCAGGGCATCATCCACGACTTCGTGATGCTCAACGCCCTGCGCGAGACGCACGCCGCCGAGGCCGCGATCACGATGGCCGTCACCGTCCTGCGCAAGGCGCTCGCCTCCGCCTGACGTACCGGCCGCCCTCCCTCACCGACGCGCGAACCACCCCTGCGATACGGCACACTCGGCCGCATGGACACCGATGCGTTCGTACGCACCCTGGACCGGGAGGGCGGCCTGCTGGCCTCGGCCGCGGAGGCGGCGGGCGTCGACGCCGAGGTGCCACCCTGTCCGGGGTGGCAGGTGCGGGATCTGCTGCGGCACACGGGGATGGTGCATCGCTGGGCGACCGGTTTCGTCGCCGAGGGGTACACCGAGGACCACCCCGACGATGGCCGACCCGACCTGGACGGCGCCGAGTTGGTGGCCTGGTTCCGGGCGGGGCACCGCTCCCTCGTGGACACCCTCTCCGCCGCCCCGCCCGACATGGAGTGCTGGCATTTCCTGCCGGCGCCGTCACCGCTCGCGTTCTGGGCGCGGCGGCAGGCGCACGAGACGACCGTGCACCGGATGGATGCCGAGGCGGCGCGCGGTGGGGTGGCCGGCCAGATCGCCCCGGACTTCGCGGCCGACGGCATCGACGAGCTGCTGCGCGGCTTCCACGGTCGCCGCACGAGCAGGGTCCGCAGCGAGGAGCCCCGGGTGCTGCGGGTGCGGGCGACGGACGCGGACGACGCGGTGTGGACCGTACGGCTGTCCCAGGAACCGCCCGCCGCCGAGCGGGACGGCACCGGGGGCGCCGACTGCGAACTGGCCGGTCCCGCAGGGCAGTTGTACCGGGCACTGTGGAACCGGGGACCGTTCCCGGGCGTGACCGGTGACGTGTCGGTCGCAGGGCTGTGGCGGGAGAAGTCCGCCGTCACCTGGAGCTGACGGGTACGGACCGGCACATCCGCGGCTGACGACGCGTCAGTCGGTCAGCATCTTCGTCAACACCGCACGCTGCAACGGGAGTACCTCGCCGTGCAGTGTCCGCCCCTTGTCCGTGAGGGTCACGCGGACGCCCCGCCGGTCCTCCGCGCACATGCCGCGCTCGACGAGGCCGTCCTTCTCCAGCCGGGCGATCAGGCGGGACAGGGCGCTCTGACTGAGGTGGACACGCTCGGAGATCTCCTGCACACGGAACGCGCAGGACTCGGCGGACAGCACGTCCAGAACCTCGAAGTCGCTGCCGCACAGGCCGTGTTGATGCAACGCGCGATCGAGTTCGCACTGTGTGCGGGCATGGAGCGCCAGCATCTCCCGCCACTGGTCCACGAGCGCCTGCTCGGCCTTCTTCCCCGCCATGACAGCGCACCGTAGCAGAGAAACGAGTTTGTTGCATCGGAATTAAATGCGTTTGCATTCGATGCACACGCATGTAGTGTCTGCGGCATGACCTCTCCGCTCTCCCCTCCCGCGGCCCCGTCGTCGGCGGTCCGCTGGACCCCACGGCTGTGGGGCACCCTGCTGGTGCTCTGCGCCGCGATGTTCCTGGACGCGCTCGACGTGTCGATGGTCGGCGTCGCGCTGCCCTCCATCGGCTCCGAACTCGACCTCTCCACCTCGACGCTCCAATGGATCGTCAGCGGCTACATCCTGGGATACGGCGGCCTGCTCCTCCTCGGCGGCCGGACCGCCGACCTGCTCGGCCGCCGCCAGGTCTTCCTGGTCGCCCTGGGTGTCTTCGCGGTGGCCTCGCTGCTCGGCGGGCTCGTCGACTCGGGCCCCCTGCTGATCGCCAGCCGCTTCATCAAGGGCCTCAGCGCGGCCTTCACCGCGCCGGCCGGCCTGTCGATCATCACGACGACCTTCCCCGAGGGCCCACTGCGCAACCGCGCCCTGTCCATCTACACCACCTGCGCGGCCACCGGCTTCTCGATGGGCCTGGTCCTCTCCGGCCTGCTCACGGAGGCCAGTTGGCGCCTCACCATGCTGCTGCCCGCGCCGATCGCCCTGCTCGCCCTCCTCGCCGGCCTGAAGCTGCTGCCGCGCAGCGAACGCGAGAAGGACCACAACGGCTACGACATCCCGGGCGCCGTCCTCGGCACCGCCTCGATGCTGCTGCTGGTCTTCACCGTCGTACAGGCGCCGGAAGTCGGCTGGGCGTCGGCCCGAACTCTCCTGTCGTTCCTGGCGGTCGCCGTCATGCTGACCGTCTTCGTGTACGTCGAGCGGCGCTCCGCGGGGCCGTTGATCAGGCTCGGGGTACTGCGCTCCGGCAACCAGATCCGCGCCCAGCTCGGCGCGATGGCCCTCTTCGGGTCGTACGTCGGCTTCCAGTTCCTGGTCACGCTGTACATGCAACAGCTGCTCGGCTGGTCGGCGTTGCACACGGCGCTCGCCTTCCTGCCGGCCGGTGCGCTGGTGGCGGCGTCCTCGACGAAGATGGGGGCGATCGTCGACCGGTTCGGCACCCAGCGGCTGATCGTGGTGGGCTTCGCGCTGATGGTCGTGGGGTACGCCCTGTTCCTGCGGGTCAGCGTCGACCCGACGTACGCGTCGGTCATCCTGCCGTCGATGCTGCTGATCGGAGCGGCCTTCGCGCTGGTCTTCCCCTCGCTCAACATCCAGGCCACCAACGGGGTCGACGACCACGAACAGGGCATGGTCTCCGGTCTGTTGAACACCTCGGTACAGGTGGGTGGCGCGATCTTCCTGGCCGTCGTCACGGCCGTGGTCACCGCGCACGCGCCCGCGCATGCCACCCCGCAGGCGGTGCTGGACAGTTACCGGCCGGGGTTGGTTGTGGTGACGTTCATCGCGCTCGCCGGGTTGCTGGTCACGCTGCCGGGGTTGCGTACGCGGCGGGCTCAACAGTCCATCGTCGTGGCCAAGTCCACGGTGACGGAGGCCGAGCGGGTGGGGGTCCGCAAGTAGTCGCTCCGGGGGGCGGCTTTCGTCCGCGAGTCCGTCGTGGCTGGCCGCGCAGTTCCCCGCGCCCCTAAAGGGCGCGACTGACTGGGCCGGAGTGCGATGCCTCGCCCCGGAGAAACGCCTCCCACTGTGCGCCCGGCGGAGCCGATTGCTCCGTCGGGCGCGTGCGTGTGAGACTTTCGGGATGATGACCGGGGGACGGCGCACGCAGGCCGAGCGGGATGCGATGACCGTGGAGATCGGGTACGCGCTGGTCAGCGCGGCGTTCGTGGCGGCGGTGCTGTTCGGGGCGGTCGCCGGGCCGGCGCTGCTGTTCGAACTGCCGGGCACTGTCGAGACGTTGCTCGTGCGCGGGGGACTCGTGCCCGTACTGGTGGTGTTCCTCGTCCGGGTGGCGACCGTGCTGTACCGGTACCGGCAGGACTCCGGTCAGCCCAGCCAGCCGGGGCGTACCAACCCCGACTCGTAGGCCAGCACGACCAGTTGGGCTCTGTCCCGCGCGCCCAGCTTCACCATCGTGCGGCTGACGTGGGTCTTCGCGGTGAGGGGGCTGACGACCAGGCGGCGGGCGATCTCGTCGTTGGAGAGGCCGATGCCGACCAGGGCCATCACCTCCCGTTCCCGCTCGGTGAGTTGGGTCAGGGCGTCGGCGGTCGCGGGTTCCTTGGAGCGGGCCGCGAACTCGGCGATCAGGCGGCGGGTCACGCTCGGCGACAACAACGCGTCGCCCTCGACCACCGCCCTTACGGCGCGCAGGAGTTCGTCCGGTTCGGTGTCCTTGACCAGGAAGCCGGAGGCGCCGGAGCGGATCGCCTCGAAGACGTACTCGTCGAGTTCGAAGGTCGTCAGCATGACCACCTTCACGTCCTTGAGGTCACCGTCCCCGGTGATCCGGCGGGTCGCGGCCAGGCCGTCGAGCAGCGGCATACGGATGTCCATCAGGACGACATCGGGGCGCAGTTCGGCCACCGTGCGTACGGCCTCCTCGCCGTCGGACGCCTCACCCGCCACCTCGATGTCCGGCTGCGCGTCCAGCAGCGCCTTGAAGCCGGCCCGGACCAGGGCCTGGTCGTCGGCGAGCAGTACCCGGATCACCGGTCGTCCTCCTTCGGCGTGACCTTCAACGGCAGTACGGCGAGCACCCGGAAGCCTCCGTCCGGGCGAGCGCCCGCCTCGATCGTGCCACCGAGCGCGGCGGCCCGCTCCCGCATCCCGGCCAGGCCGTTCCCGCTCCCCCCGGCCTCCGCGCCGGTCGCGGGCCCGTCGTCGTCGATGCGCAGCCGTAGCTCCCGCGGGTCGTGCTCGACGTGCACGCGCGCGTGCCGCGAACCGGAATGTCGTACGACATTGGTGAGCGCCTCCTGGACGATGCGGAAAGCGGCGAGGTCGGTGCCGGGCGGGAGGCGGGGCGGTGTTCCGTCGACCGTGACGGTGAGGCCGGCGCTCGCCGCCTGCTGCACCAGTTCGGGCAGCCGGTCGAGGCCGGGGGCGGGAGCGCGCGGGGCGTCGCCCGGGGTGCGGAGGGTGTCGAGGACCTGACGGACCTCGCCGAGCGCCTCCTTGCTGGCGGCCTTGATGGTGGTCAGGGCCGTGCGGGCCTGCTCGGGGTCGGAGTCGAGGAGCGCGAGGCCGACGCCCGCCTGGACGTTGATGACGGAGATGCTGTGCGCGAGGACGTCGTGCAGTTCGCGGGCCATCCGCAGCCGTTCCTCGTCGGCGCGGCGCCGGGCCGCCTGGGCGCGTTCGGCCCGCTCCCGGGTCCATTGTTCGCGGCGGGTGCGGGCCAGTTCGGAGATCGCGGCGATGGCCACCATCCAGGTGGCGACGGCCAGTTCACCGCCCCACGGCATCGCGTGGTCGTGCTGTGGGGGCAGCCACCGGTAGAGCCAGTGCGAGATCAGGAGATGCGCCGCCCACAGCAGACCGAGCGCGCTCCAGGCCGACCGGCGCCGACCGGCGACGACCGCGCTGAAGCAGCCGAGGGCGACGGTCACGAACACCGGGCCGTACGGGTATCCGCCACCGAGGTAGAGCACGGCGGCACCCACGGTGCCGAAGGCCACCCACACGGGGTACCGGTGACGCCACAGGAGCAGCGCAGACCCGACGATGAGCAGCACGCGCGCGTAGAGGTCGAGCGGGACCCGGTCGGGCTGACTGTGCGAGGCGAAGTTGCTGCCGCCCAGCACAAACACGGTGACCAGCAGGGTGGAGCGCCACGGCCACCGCGCCGAGCTACCCCACGGCGGTCCGTGCCGCCACCAGGGCGGTCCCCCACCGCCGACCCGCTGCTCATCCATGCGCGTCACGCTAGACGCCGAGCGGCGTCGGGGTCGTCACCCGAGCGGGGTGATCACGCGTACTTCCCAGGGAGTACGAAGCGGGACCCATCAGCTCTCCTGCACGACAGCGCCCCGGAAGGGGCGCGGGGAACTGCGCGATCAGCCCCCACCGGCTCGCACTCGACGAACCACCTATCCAGCGCGGCACTCACACATCCGCAAGCCCCACCCCGAACGCAAGCCGTCGTACCGCATGCCGAAAGAACACCTCCCGCTCCTCCACCACCCGCCGGAACTGACCGAAGAGCTCAAAGCTGACCAGCCCATACAGCTCGGCCCAGGCGCTCACAAGGGCGACAGCCACCGCGGGCGGAAGGTCCCCGGCGAAGTCCGCGACCATACGCTCAGCCTCGGGGCGAAGATCCGCCGGGAGCGGAGGTTCGGTCAGGCTGCCGTCCTGGTGGGCGTCCCGCGCGATCCCGATGAGCAGCAGGGCAACCCGCGCGGCAGACGGAACGGTCGTCTCGGGAGCGACGTACCCGGGGACGGGCGACCCGTAGATCAACGCGTACTCATGCGGATGCGCGAGCGCCCACCCCCGCACCGCCTCACACACGGCGACCCAGCGCCGCAACGGACCCGCATCCGCGACCCCGGAGTGCGCAGCCTCCGCGGCCTCCCCGAGGGAGTCGTACGCGTCGATGATGAGAGCGGTCAGCAACTCGTCACGGCTGGGAAAGTACCGGTAAAGCGCGGAGGAGACCATGCCCAACTCGCGTGCCACGGCGCGCAGCGACAGCTTCGAGGCCCCTTCCGCGGCGAGCTGTCTGCGCGCCTCGTCCTTGATGGCCGCGGTGACCTCGATCCTGGCTCGGGCGCGGGCGCCTTGTGTGGTGCTCATGCGAGCCAGTGTGGCACGGAAACAGAGCACCGCACACAAACAAGAGCACCGAACAAAAACGAGAGCACCGCTCTTGCATTGGATCGCCAAGCCGATGCACACTGTTCCCGAGAACGAGAGCAGTGCTCACAAAAGTGAGCCACGCTCTCCGAAACCCAGGAGTCGTCATGAGCACGCACGTCCAGAAGCCCGGCTGGTTCACCGTGAACGTCCTCAACCGCGCCGTCGCCTGGTTCACCCGCCGCGGTCTCAGCGTCTGGGGTTCACGCGTGCTGGCGGTCCGCGGCCGGAAGAGCGGCGAGTGGCGGACCACCCCGGTGAACCTGCTGACGGTGGACGGACAGCAGTACGTCGTCGCCCCGCGCGGCCACGTCCAGTGGACGCACAACATGCGGGCGGCGGGCGGTGGCGAGCTGCGGCTCGGCAAGAAGGTCGACGCGTTCACCGCGACCGAGGTCACCGGCGACGACAAGGTGCCGCTGCTGCGCGCCTACCTCAAGCGGTGGAAGGCCGAGGTCGGGGTGTTCTTCGGAGGAGTCGGCCCGGACTCCTCCGACGACGAGCTGCGCCGGATCGCCCCCGACCACCCCGTGTTCCACGTCACGGTCAGGAGCTGACCTCGCCCTCCACGGACTCCGTGGGCTCCACGGGCTCGACCGGTTCCGCGTTCCTGCGGTCGATCGCGGTCAGCGCGCGCTGCGCCATCGGATGGCTGCGTACGAGCTCGCCCAGCGTCGTCGAACCCCGGGTGATGTCCATGAAGGCCTTCCAGGCCGGCCGGAAGCCGGTGAGGGCGGCGTGGAACAGACCGGGGCGCTTCTCGAAGACCGCCAGCATGCTCTTGCCGACGCTCATCTCGACGCCGAGCCCCGCCTTGATCGCGAACGCGTAGTTCAGTGCCTGGCGGCGGGTGTCCACCGCGTCGTGCGCCTCGGCGATCCGCACCGCCCACTCCCCCGCGAGCCGCCCCGACCGCAGCGCGAACGAGATGCCTTCACGGGTCCACGGCTCCAGGAGTCCCGCCGCGTCACCGCAGACCAGCACCCGGCCGCGCGACAGGGGCGAGTCGTCCGCCCGGCAGCGGGTCAAGTGCCCTGAGGAGATGCTCGGTTCGAAGCCGGCGAGGCCGAGCCGGGCGATGAAGTCCTCCAAGTACCGCTTGGTGGCGGCGCCTTCACCGCGCGCGGAGATCACCCCGACCGTGAGCGTGTCGCCCTTGGGGAAGACCCAGCCGTAACTCCCGGGCATGGGGCCCCAGTCGATGAGCACCCGGCCCTTCCAGTCCTCGGCGACCGTCTCCGGCACCGGGATCTCCGCCTCCAGGCCCAGGTCCACCTGGTCGGTCTTGACCCCGACGTGCGCCCCTATGCGGCTGGCACTGCCGTCGGCGCCGACGACGGCCCGCGCGAGCACCGTCTCGCCGCCCTGGAGGACGACCGCGACCGTACGCCGGTCCGGGACCGCCGAGCCGTGCTGCTCGACTCGTGTCACTGTGACGCCCGTCCGCAGCTCGGCGCCCGCCTTCTGCGCGTGCTCGACGAGCTGCTGGTCGAACTCGGGCCGGTTGATCAGCCCGAACAGCATCTGCCGGGACCTGCGGGTCCGCGTGAAGCGCCCGTTGTTCGAGAACGTTATGGCGAACACCCGGTCCTTCAACGGCAGTTCGAAGCCGGGCGGGAGGGAGTCGCGGGAGGGTCCGATGATGCCGCCGCCGCATGTCTTGTAGCGGGGCAGCTCGGCTTTCTCCAGCAACAGCACGCGCCGTCCCGCGACCGCCGCCGCATAGGCGGCCGAAGCCCCTGCGGGTCCCGCGCCCACCACGACGACGTCCCACACCCGCTGTTCGTCGTCCGCCGAAGAGTTCTCGCTGCTCACGATGGTCTACTGCTCCCGATCAAGCCGCTGCCGCACCTGTCCCCCGCATCCTACGGCGGACATCGCCACAGACCGCTGTGGGAGGATCGACGGCATCATTCGTACAACGTCGCACCCACAAGGAGCGTGCCCATGTCGTCGCATCCGGTCGCCGAGACCGTCGCCTCGCTGATGCCCACGGCGAGGACGGAGCTCACCGAGCTGGTGGCCTTCCGATCGGTGGCGGACTTCGACCAGTTCCCGAGGAGCGAGAGCGAGGGCGCCGCGAACTGGGTCGCCGGCGCGCTGCGCACCGAGGGTTTCCAGGACGTGGCCCTGCTCGACACCCCGGACGGCACCCAGTCGGTCTACGGCTTCCTGCCCGGCCCCGAGGGCGCCAAGACCGTGCTCCTCTACGCCCACTACGACGTGCAGCCCCCGCTGGACGAGGCCGGCTGGACGAGTCCGCCCTTCGAACTGACCGAGCGCGACGGCCGTTGGTACGGGCGCGGTGCCGCCGACTGCAAGGGCGGCGTGATCATGCACCTGCTCGCGCTGCGCGCCCTGAAGGCCAACGGCGGTGTCCCGGTCCACGTCAAGGTGATCGCCGAGGGCTCGGAGGAACAGGGCACCGGCGGGCTTGAGCGGTATGCGGAGGAACACCCCGACCTCCTCGCCGCCGACACGATCGTGATCGGCGACACAGGCAACTTCCGGGTCGGTCTGCCCACGGTCACCTCGACCCTGCGCGGCATGACCATGGTGCGCGTGCAGGTCGACACCCTCGAAGGCAACCTGCACTCGGGCCAGTTCGGCGGCGCCGCACCCGACGCGCTGGCGGCGCTGATCCGCGTACTGGACTCACTGCGGGGCAAGGACGGTTCGACGACGGTCGACGGGCTCGCGGCCGACGCGACCTGGGAGGGGCTGGCCTACGACGAGGAGCAGTTCCGCGAGGACGCGAAGGTGCTGGACGGCGTCGGACTGATCGGTTCCGACACGGTCGCCGACCGCATCTGGGCGCGTCCGGCCGTCACGGTCCTCGGCATCGACTGCCCGCCGGTCGTCGGCGCCACCCCGTCCGTGCAGGCCGGCGCCCGCGCGCTGGTCAGCCTGCGCGTCCCGCCGGGCGTCGACGCGGCCGAGGCGACCAAGCTGCTCCAGGCCCATCTGGAGGCCCACACGCCGTGGGGCGCCCGCGTCCGCACCGAACAGATCGGCCAGGGCCAGCCGTTCAGCGCCGACACGACCAGCCCGGCGTACACGGCGATGGCCGACGCGATGGCGGTCGCCTACCCCGGCGAGGAGATGCAGTACGCGGGCCAGGGCGGCTCCATCCCGCTGTGCAACACCCTCGCGGCGCTCTACCCGCAGGCGGAGATCCTCCTCATCGGCCTCAGCGAGCCGGAGGCCCAGATCCACGCGCTCAACGAGAGCGTGTCTCCCGAGGAGTTGGAGCGGCTGTCGGTGGCGGAGGCGCTGTTCCTGCAGAACTACGCGGCCAACTGAGCGGTGACCATGCGGTTCGTCTTCACCGGCCGGGTGGTGGAGTGGCGCGGCCCTTCGCCGTACTACTTCGTCCCCCTGCCGGACGCGGAGTCCGCGGACATCCGCGAGGTCGCCGCCCTGGCCTCGTACGGCTGGGGTGTCATCCCGGTCGAGGCCAGGATCGGCGACGTGGTGTTCGCCACGTCACTCTTCCCCAAGGACGGCGGTTGTCTCCAACTCCCGGTCGGCTGACCGAAGATGGGAGACATGGCTCCCCCCTCACGCCTCGTCGCCCACAGCGACATCGCCACGTCTCTCGCCCTGCTCTCCGACCACGAACTCGCCGAACTGGTCCAGACCGGCACGCCGTTGGGCACCAGTGTCGGCGGTCGCTCGGCACTGGTAGAGGTGGGCGGCAGAAGGGTGTTCGTGAAGCGGATGCCGCTCACCGATGTCGAGCGGCGGCCGGAGAACGTCCGGTCCACGGCCAACGTGTTCGGGGCGCCTGCCTACTGTCACTACGGCATCGGCGCGGTCCCCAACCCCGGTTTCGGCGTCTGGCGCGAGCTGGCCGTCCACGAGATGACGACCATCTGGGTGGTGTCCGGCCGCTTCCCGGGCTTCCCGCTCCTCCACCACTGGCGTGTGCTGCCCGACCCGGGACAGCCACTGCCCGACGAACTCGCCGACGTGGAGCGGAACGTGGCCTACTGGGGCGGCGGCCGTGAGCACATCGAGGCCCTGCGCACGGCGTCCGCGAGCCTGAACCTGTTCATGGAACACCAGCCGCGCACCCTCCACGACTGGCTCTCCGCGCAACTGCGCACCGACGATCCCGACACCGCCTGCGCCCTCGTGGAGCGGGGCCTGGAAGCCGTCACCGGCTTCCTCCACGAGCACCAACTCACGCACTTCGACGTCCACTTCGGGAACATCCTCACCGACGGACAGCGGCTCTACCTCGCCGACTACGGCCTCGCCCTCTCCCCGCGTTTCCAACTCGCGCCGGACGAACGGGACTTCCACGACCGCCACCGGCACTACGACCGCGCGTACGCCTTCTCCTACCTGGTGCACTGGCTCGTCGTGGACCAGTACGGCTACGGCAGGGACGAGCGCGAGGCCTTCATCCGCGCGTGCGCCGAGGGCAAGCGGCCCGAGAGCATCCCCCAGGCCGTCGCGGAGCTCATCACCCGGTACGCCCGACTCGGTGCGACCGTCGGCGACTTCAACCTCCGTTTCGAGCGGGAGAGCAGGCTGACCCCGTACCCGTCCGCCGAGGAACTCGGCCTCGACTAGAGCAGCTCCACGCTCTCCGCATAGTGACAAGCGACCGGGTTACCCCCACCCCGGTCCACCAGCGCCGGTATCTCCTCGACGCACGACGTCCGTTCGCTGTCGGTGAGTTGGTTCGCGAACTTGGGGCAGCGGGTGCGGAAGCGGCAGCCGCTGGGCGGGCGGACCGGGCTCGGGACGTCGCCCTGGATGGTGATCCGCTTCCGGGCGCGTTCCTTGCGCGGGTCGGGCAGCGGGATGGCGGAGACCAGGGCCTGGGTGTACGGGTGTGCCGGGCGGGCGAACAGCTGCCGGGCCGGGGCGATTTCGACCAGGCGTCCCAAGTACATGACGGCAACCCGGCCTGCCACGTGCCGCATCACCGACAGGTCGTGGGCGACGAAGAGGAAGGACAGGCTGAGTTCGCTCTGCAGGTCCATCAGCAGGTTGAGGACGCCCGCCTGGATCGACACGTCGAGCGCCGACACCGGCTCGTCGAGGATGATCACCTTCGGGTGCAGGGCCAACGCACGGGCTATGCCGATGCGTTGGCGCTGACCGCCGGAGAACTCGTGGGCGAAGCGGTTGCCGTGCTCCGGGTTGAGTCCGACCAGGCGCAGGAGTTCGCTCACCTCACCGGCCGCCCCGGATCCGTACCGGCCGTGGATGCGCAGCGGCTCGGCGACGATCTCGTGGACGGTCATCCGCGGGTCGAGGGAGGCGTACGGGTCCTGGAAGACGATCTGCAACTCGCGCCGCAGCGGCCGCATCTGACGTCTGCTCAGTTCGGTGAGTTCATGTTCGCCGTAGCGGACCCGGCCCGAGGTGGCGCGTTCCAGGCCGAGGACGGTGCGGGAGATCGTCGTCTTGCCGGAGCCCGACTCCCCCACCAGGCCCAGGGTTTCGTTCTCGTGCAGGTCGAACGAGACCCCGCACACGGCGTGCACGTCGCCGACGCGGCGGCGGATGACGCCCTTGGACATGACCGGGAAGTGTTTGACCAAGTCCCTTACCTGGAGAACCGGTTCGCCGGTGCCGCCGTGCCCGGGCAGCGGCGGCAGGGGGGTGGCGGCCTGCGCGGGCGCGGTCATACGGCGTCCTCCTCGGGGTTCGTGGTGGAGGCCGCGTCGGCGAAGCGGGCCAGGGCCTCGGTGTCCGCGCCGACGGCGTCGAAGACCTGGCCCGCGCCGGTGTCGACGAGTTCGTCGGCGAAGTGGCAGGCGCTGAGGTGGAGGTCGCCCCCGGCCCTGCGGAGGGCGGGTTCGTCGGTGTCGCACACGTCCCGGCTCATGGGGCACCGGGGTGAGAAGGGGCAGCCCGGTGGCAGGTTGAGCAGGCTCGGCGGTGATCCGGTGATGGGGGTGAGCCGTGCCTCCTCGCGGTCGAGGCGGGGCAGGGAGCCGAGCAGGCCCAGGGTGTAGGGCATGCGCGGGGTGTAGAAGATGTCCTCGACGGATCCGGTCTCCACGATCCGGCCCGCGTACATGACCGCGACCCGGTCGGTGTGGCCCGCCACCACCCCCAGGTCGTGGGTGATCAGGACGAGCGCCGCCCCGGTCTCGGCGCGGGCGGTCTCCAGGGCTTCGAGGATCTGGGCCTGCACGGTGACGTCGAGGGCGGTGGTCGGCTCGTCGGCGATGATCACGTCCGGGTCGTTGGCCATCGCGATGGCGATGACGACGCGCTGGCGCATGCCGCCCGACATCTCGTGCGGGTAGCTGTCGACGCGCCGCTCGGGGCTGGGAATGCCGACCGTGCCGAGCAGTTCGACCGCGCGTTTGCGGGCGTCCTTGTGCTTCATCTCGGGGTTGTGGCGGAGCAGGGTCTCGCCGATCTGATAGCCGACGTCGTAGACGGGGTTGAGGGAGGTCATGGGGTCCTGGAAGATCATCGCGATGCCGCTGCCGCGCAGGTCGGACAGGCGCGCGTCGGACAGCCCGAGCAGTTCCGTGCCCTCGAAGCGGACCGAGCCGCGCACCTTGGCGCCGGCCGGCAGCAGCCCCATCACGGCGAGGGCGGTGACCGATTTCCCGGACCCGGACTCGCCGACGATGCCGAGCGATTCGCCCCGGTCGAGTCGGTAGCCGACGCCGCGTACGGCCCGCACCAGTCCGTCCTCGGTGGCGAACTCGACGCTGAGGTCCTCGACTTCGAGCACGGCGGACGTCACGGGGACCTCCCGTACTCCATGACTCGTGGTCGTCACTGTCGCACCCTTTGCTGCCGGGGGTCGAAGGCGTCGCGCAGTCCGTCGCCGATGAAGTTGATGGTCAGCGCGATGGCGATGATGAACGCGCCGGGGATGTAGAAGAGCCAGGGCCGGGTGTCGACCGCCGTCTGCGCCTGGGAGACCAGCAACCCCAGCGAGGTGTCGGGGGGTTGGACGCCGAAGCCCAGGAAGGAGAGCGCGGTCTCGGTGAGGATGCCGGTCGCCACCAGGATCGTCGCGTTCACGATGATCGGGCCGAGCGCGTTCGGCAGCAGGTGCCGGAAGATGATCCGGGTGTCCGAGGCGCCGAGTGCCCGCGCCGCCTCGATGAACTCCTTCTCGCGAAGTGACAGCACCGAGGAGCGCACCACCCGGGCCACGTACGCCCAGGTGAGTCCCGCGATCACGATGGCGATCCAGTACCAGGAGCCGCCGGTGCGCGAGGAGATGACCAGCGCGATCGCGAACAGGGGCAGCGTCAGCACCAGGTCGGCGATGCGCATCATGACCGCGTCGACGATGCCCTTGTAGAAGCCGGCGACGGCTCCCCAGATCGCGCCGAGCAGCGTGGAGCCGAGCGCGATCATGATGGCGATCTTGAGCGAGGTCTGGGTGCCGCGCATGACCTGGGCGTAACCGTCGTAGCCCGAGGAGTCGGTGCCGAACGGGTGCTTCAGGGAAGGGGGTTTGGAGTTGTCCTCGGTGTACTTCTGGTACGAGTAGTGCCACAGGTGCGGGCCGATGAACGCCCACAGGATGATCAGCACGAACACGACCAGGCTGACCATCGCGGCCCGGTGCCGCACGAAGCGGCGCAGCACCAGCTGGGTCTGGGTGCGCTGTCGTACGGTGAACTCATGGTCCCCGCGCGGTAGTTGCGTGCCCGCGGACCCCGGTGCCTCGATGTCAGTCATAGCGGATCCTCGGGTCGAGTACGGCGTAGAGCAGATCGGCGATGAGGTTGAACCCGATGACGATGACGGCGGAGAGCAACAGCCAGGCCATGGTGCGGTAGACGTCGAGCGTGGTCGCCGCCTGGACCAGCATCTCGCCCATGCCGTGCCACTGGAAGATCGTCTCCGTGATCACCGCGCCGCCCAGGATGATCGCGATGTCGAGCGCGGTGACGGTGGCGAGCGGGATGAGGGCAGTGCGCAGCGCGTGCCGTGTCATCACCCTGCCGCGCCGCAGCCCCTTGGCTCGGGCCAGCCGTACGTAGTCGCTGTTGAGGACCTCCAGCATGGAGGCGCGGGTGTAGCGGGTCCAGGACGCGAAGGAGACCAGCGCGAGGGTGATGGTGGGCAGGATGAGGTGGCCCACGTGATCGGTGAACTGGTTCCAGGTGGTGTCGACTTCGAGGTACGGCGACTTCTCGCCGATGGTGCCGAGGAACTGGCTGCCGGTCTTCTGGTTGAACCAGATCCCGGCCTGCTTGAGCAGGACCGCGAACCAGAACACGGGCATGGCGAGGAACAGGAAGCCGACGAAGGTGATCGTGTAGTCGGCGGCGGAGTACTGGCGGATCGCGCTGAACACGCCGAACACGACGGCCATGATCAGCGCGAGGATCATCGCGGCGGCGACCAGGGTGATGGTCACCTTGAACCGGGTGAACAGGTCGTGCCCGATGTTCAGGTTGGCCTGCACGGACGGGCCGAAGTCGCCGTGCAGGACGCCGGTGATCCAGTTCCAATAGCGTTCCATCACCGGCTGGTTGGCGTGGATGTGCCGGGCGAAGGCGGCCACCGCCGCTTTGCTGGGCGCGGGTTGCCGTGAAGTGGCGAAGTTGGCCACCGGGTCACCGGAGTTGATGACGACGAGGAACACGATGAACGTCGAGATAATGAGGACGGGGATGGAGACGAGGATGCGGCGCACGGTGTAGGCGAGCATGCGGTCTTCTCTCGGAGGCCGGCGGATCGGAGATGCCGTCCGTGCCGGGCCCGGCCCCGGTGTCTCCGGGGCCGGGCTCGACGGGGGTGCCGGTGGAGCTGTTCCCTCACGTGGTGGGGCTACTGCTTCAGGCCCCATGTGCCGGTGTTGTAGGCCGGGCCCACGTTCGTGGCGTTGTTGCGCATGTTCACGAACCGCGTCTGCACCGCGAGGAACGTCGGCTTCTGGTAGAGCGGCAGGACGAAGGCGTCGTTCACCATGAGCTGGTCGGCCTGGTTGAGGAGGGCCGCGGCCTTCGTCGCGTCCGTCTCGCCCACGGCCTGGGAGATCAGGGAGTCGGCCGTCTTGTTGCTGTAGCCGCCATAGTTGCCGCCGCCGCCGGTGAACCAGTTCTGCTGGGCACCACTGCTCGGGAACGGTGCCGCGACCCAGGCGAAGACGATGATGTCGTACTGGTGCCCGGCGAGGACCGTGCCGAGGTCGGCGGCGCCGATCGGCTTGATGGTGATCTTGACGCCGAGGCTCGCCAGGTTGCTCTGCAGGATCTGGCACTCGCTCTGCCGGATCTGGTTGCCGGTCGTGTAGCGGCAGTTGAAGGGTCCGACGGCCTTGCCGTCGGGTGTCTTCAACGCCGTGCCCACACCGGTGAACTTGGCGTCCGTGAGGTACTTCTTGGCCTTGGTCAGATCACCCGATCCCTGGCCGGTGGCGGTGACCACGTCCTTGTAACCGGCCTGCCCGGGAACGTAGTTGTGGTTGCCGAGCGGCTTCACGGCCGGGTCGAACTGGCCGACCGTCTTGGCGATGATGTCCTTGATGTTGATCGCGGTGAACATCGCCTGCCGCAGCGCCAGATACTTGCCGATCACCGGGTTGTGCAGGTTGAGGTCGAAGTGCTCCCAGGTCAGCCCGTTGCCGATGGTGTAGGTGACGCCGGGGATGTCCTTGACCTGGTTGACCAGGTCCACCTCGGGCTGCGGGTAGATGCCCTGGACCTCGTTGTTCTTCAGGGCCGTCGGCTCCTGGGTGGCGTCCGAGATCACCTTGAAGATCAGCCGCTGGAGGGTCGCCTTCTTCGCGCCGGTCCACTTGGGGTCGGGCACATAGGTGGCGTGGTCGTTGTCGACCCACTGCTGCATCTTGTAGGCGCCCGCCGTGGGGTACTTGGTGGGCGGCGTCTTCAGGAAGTACTGCCAGGCCTGCGCCATCTGGGCGGCCGTCATGGCGGCGGCGTCACCGACCTTCGCGCCGGAGATCTTCTCCGCGGTCTGGGCCGGGTAGAGCGGATAGCCCGCGCCGAACAGGGACTTCCAGTCGGAGTACGGCTTCGACATCACCATGGTGACGGTCTTGCCGTTGTCGGAGGGGGTGAGGGACTTGATCCGGTCGTAGCCCGCGGTGCTCTGCGGCAGACAGCCGTGGGTCTGCGTGGAGTCGCTGGCGGGCGGCGGCGGGCAGTCCTTGCCGTTGTTGGTGCGCCAGTAGTAGACGAAGTCGTCGGCGGTGATGGGCGTGCCGTCGTTCCACGCCGCCTTCGGGTTGATCTTGTAGACGATGGTCTGCGGGCCGGTGCTGGTCTGTGTCGCCGAGGTCACCAGATCGGTGTTGAGGGCGACGGTGAAGTCCGGCTGGGGGATGAACACCTGCGGCAGGACGACCTCCAGGGCCTCCCCGTTCTCGAAGGTGTTGCCGTTGACGTCCTGGACGTTCCACTGCTGGATGTTCTTCTCCAGCACATAGGTGAACGTTCCGCCGGACTTGGTGGTGGCCGAGTTGCAGGTGTTGGCCTTGCCCACGGTGTTGCAGGAGGTGAGCCCGGCCGAACTGCTCTTGCCGGAGCCGCCGCCCCCGCCACTGCTGCTGCAGGCGGTGAGCACCAGGGCGAGCCCGGCGGCGAGTGTGAGGGCCCGGGTGAGGGCCGAGGATGGCGCGCGCATGTTCCTCTCCTTCGACCGGCGGAAGGTCCGGTCCCGTCAAGGCGGCCGGCGGCCGCGAGAGAACTGAGCTGCGCAAAGACGTTAGAGCTCCGATGTACCTTCTTCACGTTCTTGTTCATACCGGGAAGGCGACAATTCACCCTCGCTTTGTTATCGGAATGACCCGCACCCCGCAAAATCGCCAGGTGGTGTCCCGGAAAAGGCAAAGTCACGTCCAACATCGTTGATCAGACCGCAAATTGACGGGTCGTCAGCCGATCGGTACGCCCGCCTCCAGATAGAGCGCGGCCCCGCGTTCCCGGGCCCGGAGCGCCCACCGCAGCCGCTCGTAGCGGACCGGCGGCAAAAGATCGGCGGCCTCCTCCTCGCTGGCGAAGCACCAGCCGCGCAACTCCGGCCCGGGCAGCAGCAGTTGGTCGGCCGCGGCGGCGTCAAGCCGACCGCCGTCGAAGAGCAGGCGCAGGCCGCCGTAGCCCGGCGGTACGGGTGGTTCCCAGTCGACGACGAGCAGCCGGGGTACCTCGTCGAGCACGATGCCGGTCTCCTCGGTGACCTCGCGCATGCCGGCCCGGGCGGGCGCCTCGCCGGACTCGACGACGCCGCCGGGGAACTCCCAGCCGGCCTTGTAGGTGGGGTCGACGAGCAGGACGCGGTCCTGTTCGTCGAAGAGGAGCACTCCGGCCGCGAGGGTCTCGGAGGTGGGCTCCGGGGTCTGCACGATGTCGCACACGGGCACGGCACCGCTGCCGACGGCTCCGGCGATCCGGGCCGCCGTCTCGTACGGGGTGAGCGCGCTGGAGTCGACGAGATGGGCGTCGGCGGTGAGCCAGGAGCCGAGCGCGGCGCGGTACGACTCGATGTGGTCGTACGCCCACTGCCGGGTCCGGATCTCGCCGTCGGGGAGGTCCGGTGGGACCTCCCGGCCGGCTATTCGCTCGCGCAGGATCGTTTCCGCCGGAGCCAAAAGGACATGCCGGACCGTGACCCGGCGGGCCGCCAGACCGCCGAAGATCTCGTCCCGGTACTCCTGGCGCAGCAGGGTCATCGGGACGACGAGGGTCCCGCCCAGTTCGGCGAGCATGGCCGCGGCCGTGTCGATCACGAGCCGCCGCCACATCGGCAGGTCCTGGAAGTCGCCGACCTCCGCGAGGCGCTTGGGCGGGAGCAGATACGGAAGTGCTCCGCCGATGACCTCGGGGTCGAAGAGCGTGCTGTTCGGGATCAGGTCCACCAGTTCTTGTGCGGCGGTCGTCTTCCCCGCACCGAACGCGCCGTTGATCCAGACGACGGTCACAGTTCCCCCTCTTCTGTTGGCCCCCTGAGGCTTGCCCGTTCCACCCTGCCACGGAAACCAGCCGCAGTTGAGAGCGCATATACGACGGCGCCGGTGCCCCCTCCGACGAGGCACCGGCGCCGCACACTTACGACGGGTATCAGCTGTTCTGTCCCAGGACTCCCTCGTCGGCGGCGAAGCTGCCGTCGCTCACGAGGTGATCCATGGCACCCACGGTGTCCTTGACGTTCAGATCGCCGAGCACGTCGTGGTCGTGGGAGTGCGACGGGGAGATCGCGGCGACGACGAAACCGGTGGCGAGGGAGGCGATGGCCAGCATGCTGCGCTTCTTCATGCCCCGTTCAACTGACGAAGCGCGCCGGGGTCACGCCCGAACCGGCCGCCGGGTGGAACCCGTCCCGTGCCGTGCCCGCCGTACGAGGTCCACGGCCGCTTCGGGCCACCGCGGATGGTCGAAGGTGAACCCCTCCGCCGACAGCCGTCCCGGTACGACCCGGCGGCTCTTCAGCAGGAGTTCGGTGTCCGAGCGCAGCGCGAAGGCGCCCAGTTCCGCCATCCACTTCGTGGCGGGCAGCCCGACGGGGACACCCCGGGCGGCGCGCAGGACGCGCATGAAGGCGCGCTGCGGGAGCGGTCCGGGGGCGGCGAGGTTCACCGGTCCGACGATGTCGTCCCGGTCGATCAGGAACTCGACGGCACGCACGAAGTCCTGGTCGTGGATCCAGGAGACGTACTGGGCACCACCCGCGACCGGCCCGCCGAGCCCGAGCCGGACCAGCCCCGACAGGACGTCGAAGACACCACCCCGGTCGGGGCTCATCACCATGGCGGCGCGCAGGGCGACCTTGCGGGTGTGCGGGGTGTCGGCCTGCTCCTGCGCGCGTTCCCAGTTCTTGGCGATCTCGACGCTGTACGACCAGTAGTCGGGTACGTCGGGTTCGTCGCCGCCGATCGCGCCGGTGGCCTCGTCGTTGGGGGCGTCGTAGCGGTGGGCGTAGACGGTGGCGGTGCTCATCTGCAGCCAGACGCGCGGCGGGTGCGCGGCTGCGGCGATCGCCTCGCCGACGACCCGGGTGGAGTGCACGCGCGAGTCCATCATGGCCTTGAGGTTGGCGGGGGTGTAGCGGCAACTGACGCTGCGTCCTGCCAGGTTGATGACGACGTCGCTGCCGTCGATCTCCCGGGCCCAGGTGCCCGGGTTCTCGCCGTCCCACCACACCTCGCGGTCGCGCGACGGCCGCCGGGTCAGGACGACGACCTCGTGACCGGCCTCGGTCAGGGCGCGATCCAGGATCGCGCCCACCTGTCCCGTGCCACCGGGAATGACGATCTTCACCGGGCTCCCCCTTCCGATCGGACTGCTCGGGAGTGAGCCTAGCGCAGAAAGTTGAACGCGTTCAAAACATGCGCGATGGAAAGTCGAACAATAAATACGCAACTCTTCCAACAGAGTTCGACACGTCCTACCGTAATCGCGCACATGACATGCACAGGAAGTGATCCCATCTTTCGCGAGTCCGGAGGAACGTAACGATGCGTCACCCTCACACCCGCACGACCCGCCGAAGAGTGGTCGGAGCCCTCGCCGCAGGGCTGTTGTGCACGGCGGGCCTCGCCGCGCCCGCCGTCGCGACCCCCGCGCAGGACCCCCTCTCCCCCGCCCTGGCCGACGGTCAGGCGCTCACACCTCCCATGGGTTTCAACAACTGGAACTCCACCAACTGCCGTGCCGAGTTCAACGAGTCGATGGTCGAGGGCATCGCGGACATCTTCGTCGACAAGGGCCTCAAGGCGGCCGGTTACCAGTACGTCAACCTCGACGACTGCTGGGCCCTGCCGAACCGCGACGCCGACGGCAAGCTCGTCCCCGACCCGGTCCGCTTCCCGCACGGCATCAAGGCCGTGGCGGACTACGTGCACTCCAAGGGGCTCAAGCTAGGCATCTACACCAGCGCCGGCACGAAGACGTGCAACGACGCCGGATTCCCGGGCGGCCTGGGCCACGAGTACAGCGACGCGCAGCAGTTCGCCGACTGGGGCGTGGACTACCTCAAGTACGACAACTGCAACAACCAGGGCGTGGACGCCAAGTTGCGCTACAACACGATGCGCGACGCCCTGAAGGCGACCGGGCGCCCGATCGTCTTCAGCATCTGCGAGTGGGGCGAGAACAAGCCCTGGGAGTGGGCCGCGGACGTCGGACATCTGTGGCGCACGACAGGTGACATCAGCGACAACTGGGGCTCGATGCTCTCGATCCTCAAGCAGAACCTGCCACTTGCCCCCTTCGCCGGTCCCGGGCACTGGAACGACCCCGACATGCTGGAGGTCGGCAACGGCGGCATGACGGACACCGAGTACCGCTCGCACTTCTCCATGTGGTCGATCATGGCCGCGCCCCTCCTCATCGGCTCGGACCTGCGCACGGCGACCCCCGCGACCTTCGACATCCTCGACAACAAGGAGGTCATCGCGGTCGACCAGGACCCGCTGGGCAAGCAGGGCAACGTTGTCACGTCCGAGGGCGGACGCTGGGTCGTCGCCAAGGAGATGAAGGACGGCAGCCGTACGGTCGCGCTCTTCAACGAGACCGGCGGCGCCCAGCGCATCGCCACGACCGCCGCGGCCGTCGGCCTCCCCGGCGCCCGCGCCTACACCCTGCGCGACCTGTGGCAGCACAAGAGCTACAACACCGCGGGCGCGATCTCCGCGACCGTCCCGGCCCACGGCACGGTCCTCGTACGGGTCTCCGCCGACCGGCACGCGCTCAAGAACCCGCCGGCCGTCGAACTCGGCCTGGTCGGCGCCCCGTTGGTCCAGGCGGCCACCCCGACCCCGCTCACGACGACGGTCACCGACCTCGGCCGTACGACCGCCGAGCACGTCTCCGTGAGCCTGACCGGGCCCGCGGGCTGGAAGATCCGGGCCAAGTCGTCGACGACCGCGAGGGCCGTACGGACAGGCAGGGCGCTGCGCACGAAGTGGACGGTCACCGCTCCGGCGGGGACACCGACGGGATCGTACGACCTGACGCTCAAGGCGAGTTACCGCTCGCCGAGCGGTGCGCGCGTCAGCGGCACCCTGCCGTTCACCGCGTCCGTGGTGGTGGCACCGCCCGCGGGCACCTCGTACCTCGGTGACCTTCCGTGGATGTCAACCGCCAATGGATGGGGGCCCGTTGAGCGCAACACCAGCAACGGGGAGAGCGCGGCGGGGGACGGCCACCCGATCACCCTCGGTGGAGTGGTGTACGCCAAGGGACTTGGTGTGCACGCCGAGAGCGACGTCGAGTACTACACCGGGAAGGCCTGCGAGAAGGTCACCGCGGACGTCGGTGTGGACGACGAGAAGGGCACCAACGGGACCGTCGCCTTCGAGATCTGGGCGGACGGCACGAAGGTCGCCTCGACCGGCGTCCTCACCAACGCGATGCCCGCCCAGCCGGTCACGGCGGACGTGACCGGCGCCCAGGTGGTCCGACTCGTCGTCACCGACGGCGGCGACGGGATCGACTCGGACCACGCGGACTGGGCGGACGCTCAACTCACCTGCTGAACACGGCACATCACACCTCGACTCGTCCGAGCGACGCCCGACTCACCTATGGAACAAGGACATAGGGCGCTGAACGAACGTTTCGTCCGTCCGGTCGCTCACACCACGGCCGCGGCCGTGCTCGCCTGTCCGGCGAGCGCGGCCGCGGCCGCTCCCACCAGCCCGGCGTCCGTACCCATCTGAGCCGGCGTCACCGTCAGCCGTTGCACGAAGGACAGCGTCGCGTAGTCGCTCAGCGCCTTGCGCAGCGGCGTGAACAGCACGTCGCCCGCCTTGCCGACTCCCCCGCCGATCACGGCGATGTCGATCTCGACGAGGGTCGCGGTGGCCGCGATACCGGCGGCGAGGGCCTGCGCGGCCCGCTCGAAGGAGGACACGGCGATCGGGTCACCGGCACGCGCGGCGGCGGCGACGGCCGCGGCCGAGGCATCGCCGTCCGGACCCGGCCGCCAGCCGCCCTCGACCGCCCGCCGGGCGATGTTGGGACCGCTGGCGATCCGCTCGACACAGCCACGCGAACCGCACGGGCAGGCGTCGCCGTCCAGGTCCACGCTGATGTGCCCGATGTGGCCCGCGTTGCCGGTCGGCCCGGGATGCAGCTGCCCGTTGAGGACGAGGCCGCCGCCGACTCCCGTGGAGACGACCATGCACAGCGCGTTGGCGTGCCCGCGCGCGGCGCCCTGCCAGTGCTCGGCCGCCGTGATCGCCACGCCGTCGCCGATCAGCTCGACGGGCAGGTCACCGGCCGCCGCGCGCACCCGCTCGACGAGCGGAAAGTCGCGCCAGCCGGGCACGTTGACCGGGCTCACGGTGCCGGCGGAGGCGTCCACGGGACCCGCGCTGCCGATGCCGAGGGCGCTCGCGCGGGACCACGAGGGTGATGCGGTGAGCTCCGCGAGCACCTCCTCCACGGCTCGCATCACGGTGTCGCCGTCGTCCTGCGAGGGCGTCGGGCGCTGTGCTCGCACCAGGATCTTGCCGTGGCCGTCCACCAGCCCCCCGGCGATCTTGGTGCCGCCGATGTCGAGCGCGGCCACGAGGTCGGTGTGCATCAGTGTCAGATCTCCCCGTCAAACATGAGAACCACCAGAAGGTGAGTTGGGCCGGTCTCGCGGTGGGGGCGCAGGCCGGAGATATCGGTGGACAGTCTCTCTCGCATATGACAACGTTGTCCAGGCTCTATGCTCGACGCCACATCCTCATACAAACCCATGGACCTATGCATTCCCCGTGGACGACAGGACAGGACAGCGCATCGTGCCAGAGACCGCCCGCCGCCCCGAGAACCGCTACGGCAACCGTCCCACGATGAAGGACGTGGCCGCACGCGCCGGTGTCGGCCTGAAAACGGTCTCGCGCGTGGTCAACAGCGAACCGGGCGTCACCC
Organism: Streptomyces sp. NBC_01261; assembly: GCF_036226385.1. NCBI lineage: Bacteria > Bacillati > Actinomycetota > Actinomycetes > Kitasatosporales > Streptomycetaceae > Streptomyces > Streptomyces sp. NBC_01261. The sequence continues at coordinate 9,692,085 of NZ_CP108463.1, read as the reverse complement.
CGGACACCGAGCGCCGGGTCCAGGAGGCCATCGACGCCCTCGGCTTCCGTCGCAACGACAGCGCCCGCGTCCTGCGCAAGGGCCGCACGGCCAGCATCGGCCTCGTCCTGGAGGACCTCGCCGACCCGTTCTACGGCCCCCTGAGCCGCGCCGTCGAAGAGGTCGCCCGCGCCCACGGCGCCCTGCTCATCAACGGCTCCAGCGCCGAAGACCCGGACCGTGAGCAGGAGTTGGTGCTCGCGCTGTGCGCCCGGCGCGTGGACGGGCTCGTGGTGATCCCGGCCGGCGACGACCACCGCTATCTGGAGCCGGAGATCAAGGCGGGCGTCGCGACGGTGTTCGTGGACCGCCCGGCCGGGAAGATCGACGCGGATGTCGTCCTGTCGGACAGCTACGGCGGCGCGCGTGACGGCGTCACCCACCTCATCTCCCACGGCCACCGGCGCATCGGCTTCATCGGCGACATGCCCCGCATCCACACCGCCGCCGAGCGACTGCGCGGGTACCGGGCCGCGATGGAGGACGCGGGCATACCGGTCGAGGACGCCTGGATGTCCCTCGGCGTGACCGACCCGATCCGGGTACGCCGGGCGGCCGAGCAGATGCTGACCGGTCCCTCGCCCGTCACCGCGATCTTCGCCGGCAACAACCGTGTGACGGTCACCGTCGTCCGCGTCCTCGCCGAACAGTCCCGCCGGATCGCCCTGGTGGGCTTCGACGACTTCGAACTCGCCGACCTGCTCCAGCCGGGCGTGACCGTCGTCGCGCAGGACGCGGCGACTCTCGGACGTACGGCCGCCGACCGCCTCTTCCGCCAGCTGGACGGCACGCTCCTCGCGCCGGAGCGCATCGAGCTGCCGACCCGGTTGATCACTCGGGGGTCGGGCGAGCTGCCGCCGTCGGATTGAGCGGGGTGGGGACGCCGGCGTGAGCGAGCGTGTGGACGACGGCGTGGACCGGACGTTGGAGGCGCTGGGGCTGGCTCGGGCGCCGCGCGAGGATCCGTTGACCTACCCAGGCGCGTGGCCTGCCGAGTCCGGACTCCTCGTCGGGGACCGGTTGTTGCCCCTCGACGACGACCACTCCACGTACGAGAACCGCACGCCGGTCCTCGCCATCGGCTCCAACGCCTGCCCCGGCCAACTGCGGCACAAGCTGGCCGAGTTCGGGATCACGTCTCCCGTCCCGATGGTGAAGGTGCGGGTCACGGGGATCGACGTCGGTGTCTCCGCGCATGTGAGCCGCGTGGGGTACGTGTCGGCTTCGCCGGTGAACTCGCCCGGCGTCGTACGGGAGTTGTTCGTGACGTGGTTCGACACGTGGCAGCTCGCGGTGGTGGACGCGAGCGAGCGGGCGTACGACCGGGCATGGCTGCCCGGCTCAGGTTCTGTTTCCGCTTCTGTTTCCGGTCCCGGTTCCGGTCCCAAGTTCCGTTGCGAGCTGGACTCGGGCGAGTCGTTGCGGGGCGCGTACGTCTACGTCAACCGGCATGGTGTCCTGCACGACGGCACGGGCGTACCGCGCCGGCATCCGGGCGAGCGGGCACTGCTCACCGAACTGCTGCGTGGCTCGGCGAGGTTGAGGGCGTTGTTCGGGCGGACGCCGGCGGAGTTCTGCGAACGGGCTCGCGGGGACCGGGAGTTGTGCGAGCGGGGCACCCGACTGTTCCGGGAGGAGGGGCTGGTGACGGTGTCCGGCCTGGAACGCCTGGTACGGCCTCAGCAGACCGGCAGTCCCGGGATCGGCTCGTCGTTGTCCCCGCCCTTCAAGTAGACGTCGCTGACATAGACGTCGGTGTTGCCGCTGTCGTCGTCCGTCTTGGCCCACCAGACGTTGGTCCACTGGCCGTACGTCTCGCGGCGGCCCAGGTTCTGTTGGCAGAAGAAGTAGTTGGTGCCCGCACCGAGGACTCCGACTTCGGTGCCGGACGCGGTGTAGGACTTGGCGCTGCGCCACACCTGGCAGTTGTACTTGCCGCCGCCGATGGACCGGCACACGGAGGCCGGGCTGGAACTGGGGCCGGCTCCGCCCGTCGTGGGCGCGCCGCCGCCGGTGCTTCCGCCGCCTGAGGACGTGGACTTGCTCGAAACGACGGTGGGGTCTTGCTCCGCCGCCGTGCTCTTCCCCTTGCCGGTGTGCTGCTGCGTCGGCGCCCGGGTCCCGTCGTCACCCTGCCCGGTGGGCTTGGCGTCGGCCGAGGGGTGAGTGTCCTTACGACCGTCGGGCGACGCGGGGCCGACACCGCCGGCCGACGGCGAGGCGCTGGGTTGCGAAGTGACCGTGGTGTCCCCGGAGTCGACCATCCGAGTCACGACCACTCCGGCACCGGCGAGGACGGCGACTACGGCCGCGGCGGCTATCACGACGCGGGCCTTGCGCCTGCTTCGGGGTGCGGTTGGGCTGGTCATGGGCCCGGTGGGCGCGGACGGCTGAGGTGGAGAGGCTACGAAGGGCATGGGCGGGCCGAAGCCTTGGGGTACGGATGCGGGAGGGGCCGTGGAAGTGGGCGGGACGGTTCCCGCCGAGGGCCGCTCCGAGGAACCGGGGGCGGGGCCCTGGTCCCCCGATCCGTAAGGTCCCACCGCGGCAGACCTGTACGCCGATGCCTCAAGTGGCTGCGAGGACCCGGGTGTTGCCCCTCCCGACCCAGGCACGCCTGCCGCACCTGCCTCGTACGCGGGTGCTCCAAGCGGCCCTGCCGATCCCCATGTTGCCTCTCCCGGTCCGGTCAGACCTGCCGCACCCGGCCCGTACGCGGGTGCCCCAAGTCGCCCTGCCGATCCCGGTGTTGCCCCTCCCGATCCGGACCACCCCGAAGCATCGGCCCCGGCCGCCTCCGGCCCCGCTTCCTCAGGCGAACCGTCAGCCCTCGCCCCCGGGCCACTGCCTCCGGTCGGCTCGCCGATGCCGAACCCCGGCCCGTACACGGATGCCCCAAGTCGCCCTGCCGACCCCGATGTTGCCCCTCCCGGACCGGGCACGCCTGCCGCACCCGCCCCGTACGCGGATGCTCCAAGTCGCCCTACCGACCCCGATGTTGCCCCTCCCGATCCAGACCACCCCGAAGCATCGGCCCCGGCCGCCTCCGGCCCCGCTTCCTCAGGCGAACCGTCAGCCCTCGCCCCCGGGCCACTGCCTCCGGTCGGCTCGCCGATGCCGAACCCCGGCCCGTACACGGATGCCCCAAGTCGCCCTGCCGACCCCGATGTCGACCCTCCCGGACCGGGCACGCCTGCCGCACCCGCCCCGTACGCGGGTGCCCCAAGTCGCCCTGCCGATCCCGATGTTGCCCCTCCCGATCCGGACCACCCCGAAGCATCGGCCCCGGCCGCCTCCGGCCCCGCTTCCTCAGGCGAACCACCGGTCCCCACCCCCGGCCCACCGCCTCCAGCTGGCCCGCCGCCGCCGAACCCCTGCCCCGCCGGAGCCACATGCTGCACAGCCCCGAGGCCCTGCCCACTCTCCGTCGCCTCAGCGGTATTCGCTCCCGGGACCCCAGCCCCAGGATCGGGATCGGCGTCTGCCAGACCCGCCCCCGAAACCCCAACACCAGCTGCCCGCGCCCCCGTTGACCCCTCCGCCCCCGGAGCCCCCGCCCCCGCACTCCCCCACGACTCCACCGCTCCGAACCCCGACGGCACCGCAGGAACCCCGCCTCCGCCCCCGGCCGTCCCCCGCAACACCGCCGTAGGCAGATCCACCCCCGGCGCCCCCGCGACCTCCTCCAACAACCCCCGCGCCACATCTGCCCCGGGCCGCAACTCCGCCCGCTTCTGCATCAGTTGCCGCAGAACGGGCCCAAGTCGCCCCGCCCGCCGGGGTTCCGGCAGAGGCTCGGAGACGATCGCCGTGAGGGTGGAGTACGTGGACGTGCGGCGGAACGGGGACGTGCCCTCGACCGCCGCGTACAGCGTGGCACCCAGGGCCCAGACGTCGGACGCCGGGCCGGGGTCCGCGCCCTGGGCACGTTCGGGCGCCAAGTAGTCCAGGGAGCCGATGAGTTCACCGCTCCGCGTGAGGTGCGTGGCGGAGCCGTCGCCCGGGTCGTCCATCGTCGCGATGCCGAAGTCCGTGAGGACGACGCGGCCCGCGCGGTCCAACAGGATGTTCCCGGGCTTCACATCGCGGTGCAGGACGCCCACGGCGTGCGCCGCGGCCAGCGCCTCCATCACCTTCGCGCCGATCCCGGCCGCCTCGCGCGGGTCGATCGGGCCACGCTCGCTCAGCACGTCGTCCAGGGAGGGGCCGTCGATCAGCTCCATGACGATCAGCGGGCGTCCGTCGACCTCGGCGATGTCGTGCACGGCGACGACACCGGGGTGACGGACCCGCGCCGCCGCCCGCGCCTCGCGCTGCATCCGCAGGCGCAGGTCGGCCAGTTCGGGTCCGTGGGCGTCGGTGAAGGTGCGCAGTTCCTTGACGGCGACCTCACGGCCGAGGACCTCGTCCACGGCCCGCCAGACCACACCCATGCCGCCGCGCCCGAGTCTGGCCACGACGCGATAGCGCCCGGCCAGCAACCGGTCGACCCCGTCCACGCGTCCGCTCTCCCCCGAAGGCACCGCCCCTCCGTCCCTGTGGCACATCCTTGACTTCCTCCCCCGCCTAAAGGCGGGGGATTCCAGCGGTCGCCCGCTGGGGTTCCTGTTTCACCGACGACTGCCCCGTCCGGGAGGACTCCCGTTGAGGTCTTACACCGTCTCCACAGGCTGCTGCCGCCAGCCCGGCGGCCAGGATGTTGCGTGCCGCGTTCACGTCGCGGTCATGCACGGCGCCGCAGTGCTCGCACGTCCACTCACGGACGTTCAGCGACAGTTTCCCGCGGACCGTGCCGCAGCTTCCGCACAGCTTCGAGCTGGGGAAGAAGCGGTCGATCACGACGAGTTCACGCCCGTACCAGGCACACTTGTACTCCAGCATGGAGCGCAGGTCCGTCCAGGCCGCATCGGAGACGGCGCGCGCGAGCGTGCCGTTCTTCAGCAGGTTGCGGACGGTCAGGTCCTCGATCACGACCACTTGGTTCTCGTGGACGATGCGCGAGGTCAGTTTGTGCAGGAAGTCGCGGCGCCGGTCAGCGATCCGCGCATGCACGCGGGCCACCTTGCGGCGGGCCTTTTCCCGGTTCGCAGAGCCCTTGGCCTTGCGCGACAGCTCCCGCTGCGCGCGGGCCAGACGGGCACGATCCCGCCGCTCGTGCTTCGGATTGGCGATCTTCTCCCCGGTGGACAGGGTCACCAGGGAGGTGATCCCGGCGTCCAGGCCGACCGCTGTGTTCATGGCAGGGGCCGGGGCGATGGAGTCCTCGCACAGCAGGGACACGAACCAGCGGCCCGCCGCGTCGCGGGACACGCTCGCCGTGGTCGGCTCCGCACCTTCAGGCAGGGGGCGCGACCAGCGGATGTCCAAAGGCTCCGCCATCTTGGCCAGCGTGAGCTGTCCTTCGCGCCAGGTGAGGGCGCTGCGAGTGTACTCGGCCGACGCACGGGACTTCTTCCGCGACTTGTAGCGCGGATACTTCGCACGCTTGGCAAAGAAGTGGGCGAACGCCGCCTGAAGATGACGCAGCGCCTGCTGGAGCGGAACCGAGGACACCTCCGCCAGGAAGGCCAGTTCCTCGGTCTTCTTCCACTGGGTGAGCGCGGCGGACGACTGCACGTAGGAGAGCCGGCGCTGCTCGCCGTACCAGGCCCGGGTGCGCTCCTCCAGCGCCTTGTTGTACACCAAGCGGACACAGCCGAACGTGCGCGACAGCTCCGCCGCCTGCTCGTGCGTGGGGTAGAAGCGGTACCTGAACGCCCGCTTAACCTGCTCCGCCATACCTCACACTCTATCAACTCCCGTGTGAGAGGCGGGTATCGGACGGTCGGCGGTGGGCGCCGGTCCGCCCCGGCGGCGAACCGACTCCTCCTGCCGTGCTCCGCAGGAGCTTCGTTTCCTCCCCGGCCTGAAGGCCGGGGTATCAACGAAGGAAGGCCCCGATGAACGCCGTACAGCCTACGGGGAGGCAGTGACAACAGAAGCCGGCGCCAACACCTGTGACAGGTCCGCTACTTGGCGGACGCCGTCAGGTCGCCCCGTCGGGGCGACGCGAAGCCCTCCAGGTCCATCCGGGTCAGCCCGGTCGCCCTGGCCACCTCGGCGATGTCGAGCGCGCCACAGTCCAGGCCGCGCAGCAGGTAGCCGCTGAGGGCCTTGGCGGTGGCGGGCTCGTCCATGACGTCGCCGCCGGCGTGGTTGGCGTAGCGGGCGAGCCGCGCGGCGGCCTGTTCGAAGCCCTCGCGGTAGAAGGCGAAGACGGCCGCGTAGCGGGTGGGGATGTGGCCGGGGTGCATGTCCCAGCCCTGGTAGTAGGCGCGGGACAGGGCGCGCCGGGTGAGGCCGTAGTGCAGCCGCCAGGCGTCGTGGACCTTCGCGGTGGGGCCGACCGGGAGGACGTTCGTCGAGCCGTCCGAGACACGCACCCCCGTGCCCGCAGCCGCGACCTGCATGATCGCCTTGGCGTGGTCGGCGGCCGGGTGGTCGCTGGCCTGGTAGGCGGCGGAGACGCCGAGGCAGGCGCTGTAGTCGAAGGTGCCGTAGTGCAGGCCGGTGGCGCGGCCCTCGGCGGCCTGGATCATGCGGGCGACGGTGGCGGTGCCGTCGGTGGCGAGGATGGACTGGCTGGTCTCGATCTGGATCTCGAAGCCGATCCGGCCCGGCTCCAGCCCACGTGCCTTCTCGAAGGCCTCCAGGAGGCGCACCATCGCGGTGACCTGCTCGGCGTACGTGACCTTGGGGAGGGTCAGGACCAGGCCGTCGGGCAGCCCGCCGGCCTCCATGAGTCCGGTGAGGAAGATGTCGAGGGTGCGGATGCCCCGGTCGCGTACCGGCGCTTCCATGCACTTCATACGGATGCCCATGTACGGGGCCGCCGTGCCGTTCTCGTACGCCTCGGCGATCAGGCGGGCCGCTCGGGCGGCGGCCTCGTCCTCCTCGGCGTCGGGGCGGGGGCCGTAGCCGTCCTCGAAGTCGACGCGCAGGTCCTCGATGGGTTCGCGCTCCAACTTGGCCCGCACGCGCGCGTGGACGGGTTCGGCGAGCTTGTCGGAGAGGCCGAGGACGGCGGCGAAGGAGGCCGCGTCGGGGGCGTGTTCGTCTAGGGCGGCCAGTGCCCGGTCGCCCCAGGTGCGGATCGTGTCGGCGGCGAAGACGTCACCGGGGACGTAGACCGTGTGGACGGGCTGGCGGGTGCCGGGGTCGCCGGGGTAGCGGCGCTCCAGTTCGGCGTCGACCGGTGCCAGGGAGGCGCTGATCTCCTCGCTGACCGCGCCCGCGAGGCTCGTCGCCACCTTCTCCTGCTCGCCCTGACCCATGCCCACACCCTCCAGTTTTCCGCTCTACGGAATCAACAATCCGTAGAGCGAAGTTATCCATGGAGCTTCCCGCCGGTCAACACCCTGTCCACGCCGTGAACCCGTCGCGTTCACTGTCGTCCCCAGGCCCTCTTCCGCCCAGTGCCCCGCCCCTTCATCCTGACTCCCAAGGGGAGGGGACGCACATGTCGACTGCCAGGACGGTCACCCGTCGCGCGGGGCTGAGCACGCTGGTGGCGGCCGCCATCGCGCTGCCGCTCATCGGTACCGCACGCTCCGCCTCGGCCCGGAAGGAAACCCGCCTGCTGGACGTCATGACGTTCAACCTGCGCTACGCGAGCACCGACGAGCCCAACAGCTGGAAGGTCCGCCGCCCGGTGATGCGCGACCTGCTGCTCCGCGCGGCCCCCGACATCATCGGCACCCAGGAGGGCCTCTACGCGCAGCTCCAGGACATCAAGCAGGACCTCCCGCACTACGACTGGATCGGCGGCGGCCGCAAGGGCGGCAGCTTCGACGAGGAGACGGCGATCTTCTACGACACCCGCCGCCTCGCCCCTGTCGAGTACGACCAGTTCTGGCTCTCCGACACGCCCGCGGTGATCGGGTCGAACACCTGGGGCGGCGACCACCCGCGCATCGCCACCTGGATCCGGTTCCGCGATCTCGGGGACAGGGGACGGCAGTTCTACGTCCTCAACACCCATCTGGACAACGCGAGTCAGTACGCACGCGAGCGTGCCGCCACGCTCATCGCCGAACGCCTCGCCCGCCTGGACAGTTCCCTGCCGCTCGTGGTGACCGGCGACTTCAACACCGCCGCGTACACCACCACGGTCTACTCCACGATGCTGGACGCGGGCGCCGGCCTCAGGGACACCTGGGACGCGGCAGCCGCGCGGGGGCAGCTCTACGCCAGCTTCCACGGCTACCGCGCGCTCGTGCCGGAAGGTCCCCGCATCGACTGGATCCTGGTCTCCCCGGGAGTCACCGTGCGCCGGACGGCGCTCAACACCTTCTCCGAGAACAGCCAGTTCCCGAGCGACCATCTGCCCGTGCAGTCCACCATCACCCTGGGATGAACGAAGGCTCCCGCGACCACATGGGTCACGGGAGCCTCGTAGAACCTCGAAGACATCAGCCCTTGCGGGAGTTGACCTCTTCGGTGAGCTGCGGGACGACGTCGAAGAGGTCGCCGACCACGCCGTAGTCGACGAGGTCGAAGATCGGGGCCTCGGCGTCCTTGTTGACGGCCACGATCGTCTTCGAGGTCTGCATGCCCGCGCGGTGCTGGATAGCGCCGGAGATGCCGTTGGCGATGTAGAGCTGCGGGGAGACGCTCTTGCCGGTCTGGCCGACCTGGTTGGAGTGCGGGTACCAGCCGGCGTCGACGGCGGCACGCGAGGCGCCGACGGCCGCGCCGAGGGAGTCGGCGAGGGCCTCGATGATCGCGAAGTTGTCCGCGCCGTTCACACCGCGGCCGCCGGAGACGACGATCGCGGCCTCGGTCAGCTCCGGGCGGCCGGTCGACTCGCGCGGGGTGCGCGCGGTGACCTTGGTGCCGGTGGCCTTGTCCGAGAAGGTGACGGCGAGGGCCTCGACGGTGCCGGCGGCCGGGGCGGCCTCCACGGCGGCCGAGTTCGGCTTCACGGTGATGACCGGAATGCCCTTGGAGACACGGGTCTTGGTGGTGAAGGAGGCGGCGAACACCGACTGCGTGGCCACAGGACCCTCGTCACCGGCCTCCAGGTCGGTGGCGTCGGTGATGATGCCGGAGCCGATGCGCACGGCCAGCCGGGCGGCGATCTCCTTGGCCTCGGCCGAGGACGGCACCAGGACGGCGGCCGGGGAGACGGCCTCGACGGCTGCCTGCAGGGCGTCCACCTTCGGGACGACGAGGTAGTCGGCGTACTCGGCGGCGTCGTGCGTCAGCACCTTCACCGCGCCGTGCTCGGCGAGCGCGGCGGCGGTGTTCTCGGCACCGGGGCCGAGGGCGACCGCGACGGGCTCGCCGATACGGCGGGCCAGGGTCAGCAGCTCCAGGGTGGGCTTGCGGACGGCGCCGTCCACGTGGTCGACGTAGACGAGAACTTCAGCCATGGGAATGGTCTCCTGCGTGCGTGCGAAGTCTGAAGGGCGGTAAGCGAGTCGGGCCTTGGCCCTTGGGGCCTTAGATGAACTTCTGGCCCGCGAGGAACTCGGCGAGCTGCTTGCCGCCCTCGCCCTCGTCCTTGACGATCGTGCCGGCGGTGCGCGCGGGGCGCTGGGCCGCGGAGTCGACGGCGGTCCAGGCGCCTTCGAGGCCGACCTCGTCGGTGTCGATCTCCAGGTCGGAGAGGTCCCAGGCCTGAACCGGCTTCTTCTTGGCGGCCATGATGCCCTTGAAGGACGGGTAACGCGCCTCGCCCGACTGGTCGGTGACCGACACGACGGCCGGCAGGGAGGCCTCCAGCTGCTCGCTGGCGGTGTCGCCGTCACGGCGGCCCTTGACGACGCCGTCCTCGACGGAGACCTCGGAGAGCAGCGTGACCTGCGGGACGCCCAGGCGCTCGGCCAGCAGGGCGGGAATCACACCGGCGGTGCCGTCGGTGGAGGCCATGCCGGAGACGACCAGGTCGAAGCCGGCCTTCTCGATCGCCTTGGCCAGCACCAGGGAGGTGCCGATGACGTCGGTGCCGTGCAGGTCGTCGTCCTCGACGTGGATCGCCTTGTCGGCGCCCATGGACAGCGCCTTGCGCAGGGCGTCCTTGGCGTCCTCCGGGCCCACGGTCAGGACGGTGATCTCCACGTCGTCGTCCGAGTTCTCGGAGATCTGCAGCGCCTGCTCGACCGCGTACTCGTCGAGCTCGGAGAGCAGACCGTCCACGTCGTCCCGGTCGACGGTCAGGTCATCGGCGAAGTGCCGGTCGCCAGTGGCGTCGGGCACGTACTTCACAGTGACAACGATCCTCAAGCTCACGCCGGCTCTCCTACTGCATCGTCATTTTCGGCTGCCTACTTCCAGGCAGCATAGGCGCCCTGAACGGCCGTTCCCGGTGGGGGCGACCGGTGCTCCGAGCGAAATATTACTCGCCAGTACGCACTCCTACGCTCCCCCAAGGGTGCCCGCTAAGCAAGCGCTTTGAACTGTGACCTGTGCAACGCAGCGTAATCGGAACTCGACGCTTCCGCAGGGTGGCCCGTCACCCACCCGGAGTGGCCTCAGTCACGCAGCCCGTTGAAGCGTCCCTGGTGGTAGAGGAGCGGGCGGCCGGTGCCCGCGTGGTCGCCGAGGACGACCTCGGCCAGCACTATGCGGTGGTCCCCCGCGGGCACGCGCGCGGCGACCCTGCACACCAGCCAGGCGAGCACACCGTCGAGGACCGGGACACCCTCGGGACCCTCGCGCCAGACGGTGGGCGCCCCGAACCGGTCGGCGCCGCTGCGGGCGAAGGTGGCGGCCAACTGCTCCTGGTGCTCGCCGAGTACGTGCACGCCGACATGGTCGGCCCCGGATATCGCGGGCCAGCTGGACGCTCCGGTGCTGATCCCGAAGGACAGCATCGGGGGCTGTGCGGAGACGGAGCTGAGCGAGGTGGCGGTGAAGCCGACCGGGCCGTTCTCACCGCGCGCGGTGATCACCGCCACACCGGCCGCGTGCTGCCGGAAGACGGAACGCAGCAGGTCGGGAGAGGCGTGCTGAGGAGTACGGGTGCCGAGGTCGGGCGTGGCCGTCATGGACGTGTCCTTCTGCGGAGGGGACGAGCGGGGTCCGTGGCTGCTCAACAGCCCGGACAGCGCGCGCTCGCGGTGCGGGCCAGGTCGACGTGCACCCGCCCGTACAGAAGGAGTTCCGAAGGCATACGGTCAGGTTGACGATAGGTGGCGCGCACAGTCAAGTACGTTCCGACATATGGGAGATGACTCACCGATGTCCTCACCAATGGCGTCACGACCGTCAGACCGCCTCCCCCAGAGCCGCGATGACATCCACCTTGCGGGGGAGGCCGGTGGCACGCCGTACGACCCGCCCGTCGGCGTCGAGGACCAGCACGGTAGGGGTCTTCAGGATGTCGAGTTCCCGTACGAGGTCCAGATGGTCCTCGGCGTCGATCTCGATGTGGCTCACGCCGGGGACCATGCCCGCCACCTCGCCCAGCACCCGGCGCGTGGCCCGGCAGGGCGCGCAGAACGCGCTGGAGAACTGCACCAGGGTGGCCTTCTCGCCGAGGTCGCCGCCCAACTCGGCGGCGCCGAGCCGTTTCCCGCCGTCGCGCCCGCGCACGCGTACTCTCCCGCTCCGCCGCCGATGCAGCACTCCGTAGGCGCTCGCCGCCGCGAGCACCACCACGCACACCACAAGTCCGGTCATCGAATTCTCCAGCGTTCACGAGACTGCAAAGATTCCCGGCACCACGAATCCTTTCCGTTGCGGAATCCTTGATTCATGGACATCGACGTAAGAGGACCGCGTTTCGGGGCGGCCCTGACGACCGTAGTGCTGGCGGTCGTGCTGATCACCGGCAGTTTCTGGCTGCTGGCCTGGCAGACCCTGGCGTTCGCGCTGGGCGCGGCGGGCGGTGTGGGCCGTTCGCCGTACGGCTGGCTGTTCCGGAAGGCCGTACGGCCCCGCATCGGGCCGCCCACCGAGTTCGAGTCCCCGGAGCCGCCGCGGTTCGCGCAGGCGGTCGGTCTGGTCTTCGCCGGGGTGGGACTGGTCGGTTTCGGCCTGGGTCCCGACTGGCTCGGACTCGCGGCGACCGGGGCCGCGCTCGCCGCCGCGTTCCTCAATGCCGCGTTCGGGTACTGCCTGGGGTGCGAGATGTACCTGCTCGTGCGTCGAGTGACGGTACGCGCACAGTAAAGGCCGCTTAAAAGGCCGAGGTGGATCAAGCGATCGACGTGACGAGGATCTCGCCGTTCTACGGCACGAGGACTGGCCACTCGTTCGTTCTTGGGGCACGATCTGCGCAATGCCGTAAACCTACGGCTGCGTAGCTTTCCCGCCCGGAGAACCCCTTCCAGGCAGAGAGAAGGGTCCACCCCGTCCATGGCTGAGCTTGTCTACCGCCCCGTCATCGGTCTCGCCCAAACGCTCTTCAAGGCCTGGGACCTCAAGATCGACTGCAAGGGGTCGGAGAACATTCCGCGCTCGGGCGGCGCCGTGCTGGTCAGCAACCACATCAGCTACCTGGACTTCATCTTCGACGGCCTGGCCACCCTGCCGCAGAAGCGCCTGGTCCGCTTCATGGCGAAGGAGTCGGTGTTCCGGCACAAGATCTCCGGTCCGCTGATGCGCGGCATGAAGCACATCCCGGTGGACCGCAAGCAGGGCGAGACGGCCTACCAGCACGCACTGGAGTCGCTGCGGTCCGGCGAGATCGTCGGCGTCTTCCCCGAGGCTACGATCTCCCAGTCGTTCACCCTGAAGAGTTTCAAGTCGGGTGCGGCGCGCATGGCCCAGGAGGCCGGCGTCCCGCTGATCCCGATGGCGCTGTGGGGCACCCAGCGCCTGTGGACCAAGGGTCACCCGAAGAATTTCAAGCGCAGCCACACCCCGATCACCATCCGGGTCGGTGAGCCGGTGGAGGCTCCTCAGGACCAGTACGCGGGCGCGATCACCCGCCGCCTGCGCGAGCGCATCCAGGAACTCCTCGAAGCCGCCCAACGCGCCTATCCGGTACGGCCCAACGGCCCGGACGACACCTGGTGGATGCCGGCCCATCTCGGCGGCACGGCACCCACTCCCGAAGAGGTCAAGGCGGCCGAGGCTCGCTGAATCGTCACGCCGGGGCGTGGACGGTGATCCGCGCCCCGGGGCTGAACTTCTCCAGCAGCTCGGCCAGTTCGGCACCGGCGGCCTCGACGTCGGCCACCGGCATCGGCGCCAGACTCTCCAACAGGAAGACGGCGGAGGTCGTTTCCTCCGTGAGCCTGGTGCGCGGCCCCTGCCGCCAGTTCCAGCGACGGCACGTGACGCCGACCGCGTCCCGCCACACCACCTCGCCCGCGTCGGGATGCTCGACGGCCTCCTCGCCGCCCGCGACGGTCACGAACTCCTCGTCCCCGGCGGCTCGTTGGAGGGTCATCACACCCTGGATGCGGTCGGTGTCCTCACCGCCCACGGGGATCAAGTGGGCCACGCTGATGGCGTTGTAGAGATCGACCAGCACATTGATCCGGGGCAGCCCGGCATCCGAGAGCGCCCTCTTGGCCAGTGCCTCCGCCGAGTTGCGAGTGCGCGACGGCTTCGACCCGAACGCCGTGTACACCTCGCGCCAGGCCACCATGTGCGGATCCTCGTGCGGCGCCCGCCCGTCCAGCCGTACGGCGAGCCGGCGGGCCGCGTCGTCGAGGAGCGCCGAACTCGCTTCGGTACTGGGCCCGTTGACCAGTCCGGTCGCCTCGATCGCCACGTGGGTGAACCCGGGGGCGAGGGCGCGGACTTCGTCGGACACGGTCAGGGTGAGGGTCATGGGCTGCCTCAGAGTGCGGTCGGGAGCGTCTGCCACAGGCGCGACCGGTCGGGGGCGGCCTTGAGGGCGCTCAGCACGACCGGGTGCGGTTCAGCGTACAGGTCTGGATAGTCCAGCTCATTGAACTCAGGATCGGGCACGAAAGCCAACTGCTCACCGTCGAGTGAGAACCGCGCGTCCACGCCCGGCTTGTTGCCTCGCGGATCCTGCCGGTGCCAGGCCCCGTTGAACCGCACGGCGACCAGCCCGTGCACCACGTCGAACTTCTGGTAGCAGAGCGCCGTGGGAATGTCCTCGGCCCGCAGCAGCGCGGCCAGCGTGTGCGCCTTGGCGTAGCAGATTCCGGTGCCCTGCTCCAGGACGTCGGAGGCCCGCCAGGTCACGCGCGGATCGCCGGAGTCCTGCGAGTGGGGAATGTCGTCCCGCACGAACTCGAACGCGAGGCGTGCATAGCCATACGAGTCGGCGGCACTTCTGGCCAGCCGCGCGGCTGTCTCCCGTACGAGGGGATGCTCATGATCAATGGCCTCGTCAGCAGCCAAGTACGCAGACAGGTCAGGGGTGTTCTGGATCAGCTCCATGACCGCACAGCATAGGAAAGCGATCACCCGAGAGTCAATTACTTTTCAGGTGACCGCATATCTATGCACAACACAACACGACCCGACTCCGCGCCGACAGACCTAGCGGGCCATCTCCTCCTTGAGCGCGGCCAGGAACGCGTCCACGTCATCCTCGGTGGTGTCGAAACCGCACATCCAGCGGACGTCTCCGGCGGCCTCGTCCCAGAAGTAGAAGCGGAAGCGCTTCTGCAGGCGCTCGCTCACGTCGTGCGGGAGGCGGGCGAAGACGCCGTTGGCCTGCACCGGGTAGATGATCTCCACGCCGTGCACCGCGCGCACGCCCTCTGCGAGGCGCTGGGCCATCTCGTTGGCGTGGCGGGCGTTGCGCAGCCACAGGTCCTTGGCGAACAGCGCCTCCAACTGCACGGAGACGAAGCGCATCTTGGAGGCGAGCTGCATGGACAGCTTGCGCAGGTGCTTCATGTGGCTGACGGCGTCGTGGTTGATGACGACGACCGCCTCGCCGAAGATCGCACCGTTCTTCGTCCCGCCCAGGGAGAGGATGTCGACGCCGACCGCGTTGGTGAACGTCCGCATGGGGACGTCGAGTGAGGCCGCCGCGTTGGCCATCCGGGAGCCGTCGAGGTGGACCTTCATGCCGTGGGCGTGGGCGTGGTCGCAGATCGCGCGGATCTCGTCGGGTGTGTAGAGGGTGCCGAGTTCGGTGCTCTGGGTGATCGAGACGACCTGCGGCATCGCGCGGTGCTCGTCGTCCCAGCCGTAGGCCTGCTGGTCGATCAGTTCGGGGGTGAGCTTGCCGTCGGGGGTGGGGACCGTGAGGAGTTTCAGGCCGCCCATGCGTTCGGGGGCGCCGCCCTCGTCGACGTTGATGTGGGCGCTCTCGGCGCAGATGACCGCGCCCCAGCGGTCGGTGACCGCTTGGAGGGCGACGACGTTCGCGCCGGTGCCGTTGAAGACCGGGAAGGCCTCCGCCGTGGCGCCGAAGTGGCTGCGGATGATGCCCTGGAGGTTCTCCGTGTAGTCGTCCTCGCCGTAGGCCACCTGGTGGCCGCCGTTGGCGAGGGCGAGGGCGGCGAGCACCTCGGGGTGGGCGCCGGCGTAGTTGTCGCTGGCGAAGCCGCGGATCTCCGGGTCGTGGTGGCGACGGGCGTCGGTCTTCGGAGGGTTCACGGCTTCTCGGTCAGCCACAGACGGTTTCCGTTCACTTCGGTGGCGGGCTTGTCCCAGACTCCGGCGATGGCCTCGGCGAGGTCCTTGACGTCGGTGAAGCCCGCGAACTTCGCGTTGGGTCGCTCGGCGCGCATCGCGTCGTGCACGAGCGCCTTCACCACCATCACGGCGGCCGCGGAGCTGGGCCCGTCCTCGCCGCCCGCCTTGCGGTAGCCGTCGGCCATGGCGAGCGTCCAGGCCTCGGCGGCGGCCTTCGAGGCGGAGTACGCCGCGTTGCCGGCGGTGGGCTTGCTCGCGCCCGCCGCGCTGATCAGCAGATAGCGCCCGCGGTCGCTGCGCTCCAGGCCGTCGTAGAAGGCCAGGGAGGTGTGCTGGACCGTGCGGATGAGGAGCTTCTCCAGCAGGTCCCAGTCGGCGAGGTCGGTGTCCGTGAAGGACGCGCTGCCGCGCCAGCCGCCGACGAGGTGGACCAGGCCGTCGACGCGGCCGAAGTCCTTCTCGATGTGCTCGGCCCAGTCGCGGGTCGCCTGCGGGTCGAGCAGGTCGACGGTGTCTCCCACGACGGTGGCGCCGCCGTGCGCGTAGCGGGCCGCGTCCACGGCCTCCGCCAGGCGTTCGGGATGCGCGTCCGCGCCGACGACGGTCGCGCCGGCCTCGGCCAGCCGCAGCAGCACGGCCCGGCCCGCGGGCCCGCCCGCTCCGGCCACCGCGATCACCGCGCCGTTGAGCGCCCCGTTCCCCATGGTCCTCGCCTCCTGAGCCACTTCGGTCGTACGGTCGCTCACGCGGCGATCCGCTCGGCGTTCTCCGCCGTGATGCCCCGGGTCGACGCGATCACGTTCTTGAGCTTCTTGGAGAGTGCCTCATAGAACATGCTCAGCGGAAACTCGTCCGGAAGCACGTCATCCACGAGTTTCCGCGGCGGCAGGCTCAGGTCGAGGGCGTCCGGGCCCTTGGCCCAGCGGGAGCCCGGGTGCGGCGAGAGGTAGGTCGCGACCAGCTCGTAGGCCTTGAACCAGTGCACCAACTTGGGGCGGTCGATGCCCGCGCGGTAGAGGTCCTCGATCTCGGCGCACAGCTGGTTGGTGACCTCGGGGGCGCGCTGCCAGTCGATGTGCAGCTTGTTGTCGGTCCAGCGGACGACGTCGTGCTTGTGCAGGTAGGCGAAGAGGAGCTGGCCGCCGAGCCCGTCGTAGTTGCGGACGCGCTCGCCGGTGACCGGGAAGCGGAACATGCGGTCGCAGAGGACCGCGTACTGCACGTCACGAGCCTGCGGGACGCCATCGGCCTCCAGCTTCACGGCCTCCTTGAAGGCGGTGAGGTCGCAGCGCAGTTCTTCGAGGCCGTACATCCAGAACGGCTGGCGCTGCTTGATCATGAACGGGTCGAAGGGCAGGTCGCCGTGGCTGTGGGTGCGGTCGTGGACCATGTCCCAGAGCACGAAGGCCTCTTCGCAGCGCTTCTGGTCGTCGACCATCGTGGCGACGTCCTCGGGCAGTCGCATGCCCAGGATGTCGACGGCGGCCTCGGTCACCCGGCGGAAGCGGGCGGCCTCGCGGTCGCAGAAGATGCCGCCCCAGGAGAACCGTTCCGGCGCCTGCCGTACGGCGATGGTCTCCGGGAAGAGCACCGCCGAGTTGGTGTCGTAGCCGGAGGTGAAGTCCTCGAAGGTGATGCCGCAGAACAGCGGGTTGTCGTAGCGGGTCGCCTCCAGCTCGGCCAGCCAGTCGGGCCAGACCATGCGCAGGACGACCGCTTCGAGGTTGCGGTCCGGGTTGCCGTTCTGCGTGTACATCGGGAAGAGGACCAGGTGCTGGAGTCCGTCCCGGCGGTTCACGGCGGGCTGGAAGGCCAGCAGCGAGTCCAGGAAGTCGGGCACCTGGAAGCCGTCGTCGGCCCACTGCCCCAGATCCCTGACGAGCGCCGCGTGGTACGCGGCGTCGTGCGGGACCAGCGGGGAGAGCTCCTCGACGGCGCCCGTCACGCGGCGCACGGCGGACTCGGCCTCCGCGCAGCCCGGGGCGCCCTCGGCGTCGAAGTCGATCGAGCCGTCCTTCGACTGCCATGGCCGGATCCGCTCCACGGCGTCCTTGAGCACGGGCCATGCCGGATGCTCCACCACCCTGGTCACGGGAGGAAGCCGCTCCTCAAAACCCACCTGCACAAGAATTTCCGTCATGTCCCATCCTCCACGGGAGAACCTCGCGTATGGACACCGTATGCGTTCGGGGTTTCTCCTAGCAAGGCAAGGCTCCGCAAATTATCCTGCACCCCCCATCCGTCACCGCTCTTTTTCCTGCCGGACACAAAGAAGGCGATTACTTCCGCCGTGGCGGGGTAGGCGGGCCGGCGCCTGCCACGAAGGGTCACCGGGGGCCGGTTTCGGTCAACGGCCGCCGGACTCGCCCACGGCCGAGTGACGGCGCCGCGAAGTGCGCTCCAGGTACACCCCGGCCGTCGCCCCCAATCCCCCGCGTAAGCGCGGGTACATCGCCGGGCCCGGCCGTTAGGCTGCGGCTCTGCCGCGTGGACGCCGGTGTCCGGCCGCGCCCGCGCGCGCGTGCCGAGCCGCCGCGACGGAAGCGAGTTGAACCTTGAACTTCCTCACCATCGGTCACCGCGGAGTCATGGGTCTCGAACCCGAGAACACTCTCCGTTCCTTCGTCGCCGCCGAGCAGGCCGGCCTCGATGTCATCGAACTCGATCTGCATCTGAGCAGGGACGGCGCCCTCGTCGTCATGCACGACGCCGACGTGGACCGTACGACCGACGGGACCGGCCCGATCGCCGAGCGGACCCTCGGTGAGCTGCGCACCCTGGACGCGGGCCGCGGCGAGCGCGTGCCGGTCTTCGAAGAGGTACTGGACGCGGTCAGGTCGCCGGTCCAGGCCGAGATCAAGGACCTGGCGGCGGCGCGGGCGCTGGCCGAGGTCATGCACCGGCGGAACCTGGTCGAGCGGGTCGAGGTGTCCTCGTTCCACGACGAGGCGATCGCCGAGATCGCCCGCCTGGTGCCCGGCGTACGGACCGCGCTGATCGCCAGCCGCTTCGGCCCCGACGTGGTGGAACGCGCCACCGAGGCCGGTGCCGAGACGGTCTGCCTCAACATCCGCCGGCTGACCCTGGAGGTCGTCGAGGCGGCCCGCAAGGCGGACCTGAAGATCATCGGCTGGGTGGTGAACACACAGGACCAGCTGCGGCTCGTACGGGCCCTGGGGCTGGACGGCGCGACGACCGACTACCCGGAGATCAAACGCACGGGCCGCTTCACGGCATAGCGGGCCGAACGGCCGTGAGAACTAAGCGAGTTCCTTGACCAGCAGCTCGAACTGCAGGTCGTCGCGCTGCGGAATGCCGAACCGCTCGTCGCCGTACGGGAACGGGGTCATCCGGCCCGTACGGCGATAGCCGCGGCGCTCGTACCAGGCGATGAGGTCGTTCCGTACGGAGATCACGGTCATGTGCATCTCCCGCACGCCCCAGGTCTCCCGGACCGTGCGCTCCGCCTCCGCGATGATCACCTTGCCGAGACCGGCGCCCTGGAGCTGCGGGCTGACGGCGAACATCCCGAAGTAGGCGTGCGCGCCCCGGTGTTCGAGCTGGCAGCAGGCGACCACCCGGCCCTCGCGCTCGACGACGAGCAGCCGGCTGTCGGGCGACTTGATGACCGCCAGCACACCGTCGGGATCGGTCCGCTGCCCTTCGAGGATGTCCGCCTCCGTGGTCCAGCCCGCCCGGCTGTCGTCCCCCCGGTAGGCCGACTCGATCAACACGACCAGGGCGTCCGCATCGGCGTCGGTGGCGTCGCGGAAGGTCAGTCCGGTGGCGGCGGTGTCCATGGTGCACAACTCCGATCAAGGCGCGGCTCAGGCAGAGACGAGAGTAACGCGGCCCCGGAGACTAGGCTCCGGCCGCATGGTGCACGTACTGAGCAGCCGCATCCTGCTGCGCCCGACCGATCCCGAACGTTCCCGCGCCTTCTACGGCGAACGACTGGGCCTGCCCGTCTACCGGGAATTCGGCACGGGCGTAGAGCGCGGAACCGTCTATTTCCTCGGCGGCGGCTTCCTGGAGGTCTCGGGCCGCTCCGACACCCCGCCCTCCCCCGCCGTACAGCTGTGGCTACAGGTCGCGGACGCGGGGGCCGCGCACGAGGAGCTGCGGGCGAAGGGGGTCGAGATCGCAAGGCCTCCGGTACGGGAACCCTGGGGCCTGGTGGAGATGTGGACCGCGGATCCGGACGGGACACGCATCGTGCTGGTGGAGGTGCCGGCCGACCATCCCCTCAGGTACCGCCCGGGGATGTAGGTCTACGACGGCTGCGGCGCCCTCTCCGTGCCGGATGGCCGGGGTCGCGGCCCGGGCTTAGCGTGCTGGGAGGGGAGCTTTCCGCGGGAAGGAACGCCATGAAGCTCGACAGGCCGGTGACCGGCGGGCCCTGCTGGACCGAACTCGGGACCAGTGATCTGGAGGCGGCCAAGCGGTTCTACTCCGACGTGTTCGGCTGGCGCCCGGAGACCGATCCCCGGCCGGAGGCGGGCGGTTACACGGTCGCGCACATCGGGGACGCGGCGGTCGCCGCGCTGACACCGCTGTTCCAGGAGTCGCAGCCGGTGGCGTGGAACGTGTCGTTCGCGGTCGCGGACTCCGACGCCACGGCGGAGCAGGTACGGGCCGCGGGCGGAACCCTGCTGATGGAGCCGATCGACGTGTTCGACATCGGCCGCTTCGCGGTCGCCCTCGACCCGGGCGGCGCCGCGTTCCAGATGTGGCAGGCGCGGACCTTCCCGGGTGCCGGGCTGTTCAACGCGCCCGGCGCGCTGGGCTGGGTGGAACTGCTGACACGGGCGCCCGAGCGGGCCGAAAGTTTCTACACGACCGTGTTCGGCTGGACCGTCCGCCCCTCGGCGCACTACCCGCAATGGGGCATCGACGGCGCCGACTTCGGCGGCATGATGACGATGGACGCGAAGTTCCCGCCGGAGGTGCCGCCGCACTGGCTGCCGTACTTCTCGGTGGCCGACGTCGACGCCACCGCCGCAACGGCTACGGAAGCGGGCGGCACGGCCCTCATGGAGCCCACGTCCATCGCCGACGTGCGGCGGATCGCGGTGCTGCGGGATCCGCAGGGGGCGATGTTCGGGGTGTACGCGGCGGGCGACGAGGAGCACTGAGCCACCCACCCGCGTCCCGTCCTCAGGCCAGTCGCGTCACCGTCACCGTGTCGATCACCGGTGCGTACGCGGATCGTTGGCCGTACTGGTTCCTGGAGTGGCCGTCGTGGTCCGGGAGTTCGTCCGCCGTGAAGGTGAGGGTGTTGGTGCCCTCGGCGAGGGTGACGGGGACGGAGAGGTCGTGGAAGTTGTTGAAGTGGAAGGTGGTCGGGAACAACACACGTTGTGGGGCCGACCCGTTGATCGAGATATCGGCGTGGCGGCAGACCGGGTCCGGGTTGTAGTGGGTGGCCGGTGCCTGCTCGCCGTTGGAGTAGCGGATCGTCAGCGCGTGGCGGCCGGCCCGCTCCGCCGTCACGGTGAGCGCGAGCGCGTTCGCGGGGCCGCCGCCGATGCCGTCGACCGCCTTGCCGCCCGTGGCGAACGTGTGGGCGCCGGTGACCCGGGCGCTGCCGGTCGTGGTGCCTGCCTCGGCCGGGTGCGTCGAGGTGGGGAGGAGGTCCTGGGAAGGGCCTACTTGGAGGCGGTCCAGGACTAGTTGGTCCGAAGTGGCGGTGACGGTGACCTTGTTGATGCCCGACGCGAGGAACAGGGGAACAGGGGATCGTTGAACAATTCCCACGTTCTCCCCGTTGACCGTCAACTCGCCCTCCCCGGAGCCGATTCGATCGACGGTCACAGCCGCCTCCCCGTCCTCCGCCGCGTGCACCCAGAAGGTGGCGGTGCCACCCCGGGGCAGTACGGCGACACCGGGGCCCGACGCTCCGACCCGCCCGTAATCGACGCGAGCCCCACCACCCAGCACCGCGAACTCCGCGTCGTACAGCGCGGGCGCGGTCACCTGGTCGTCGCGCAGGGCGAGGTCGAGCCGGTCGACGACCGCGTCGCCCCGCGTGACGCCGAGGTCGTGGTCCTGCGCGGCGAGGGTGATCGTGTGCGCGCCGGCGGTCAGTTCGACCCGGGTGTCGGTGTGGCCCCACACCGCCCACTTGTAGCCGAGCGGCATCCGGAGTTCCTGCGGATGCCCGCCGTCGACCCGGAGGAAGACATTGGTGGGCCCCTGCTCCCGCACCGCGTCGGCCAGGTTGTACGAGTTGGCGAAGACACTCACGTCGTACGTCCCGTCCCGCGGGACCTCCACGGAGAAGACGAGCACGCCGTCGGAACCGGTGCGGAGTCCGCCCACGTGGTAGCCGGTCGAGCCCGCGAACTTGTCGACGTCGGACGGTGACCCCTCGGGCCCGTTCAGCGAGTGGCCGTCACCGATGTAGGCCGCGTCCTCCGCCTGGTACGAGCGCCGCCGGCCGACCGAAGGCGGCAGCGCTACGGCTCCGTTGCCGCCCGGGGACAGGATCACCTGGTACGCCGACATCGCCTCCAGGTCGGTCAGACGCAGCGTCACTTCGCCTTCCACGACGGGGAGTTCGTGGTCGGCGAGCCTCAACGGTTGCGCGGAGGCGCCGATTTGGCCGGTCCAGGGGATCTCAAGGAGCCGCACGTGGACGGTCGTACCGAAGACTTCGGGGTCGACGTGCTCGAAGACGACGTCCGCGGAGCCGCCCGCGCCGCCGAGCAGCACGCGCGCCTGCCGCTTGGCGCGGTCGAGCGCGGCGACGCCCTGGAGCGTGTACTGGGCGTTGGGGTGGGGTGCCGTGACCTGCACGGTGTGTCCCGTGAACTGCCCGTAGGCGTTGAACAACCACCACTGGCCGTTCCCCTTGTTGGCCTCCACGACCGAGTCGTTGAGGTTGCCGTCGATGTTCCAGTACGCCATGTCGGCGTCGACCTTGGACTCCTCGATCGCGGCGATCCACTGGACCATCTGGCCCGGGACGGACAAGTGGTAGTTGTGGGCGTACTCGTTGAGGTTGACGGGGAGCGGGCCGATCCCCAACTCCCGTTCCAGCGCACGGTACTTGGCGACGCTCGTGCGGATCTCGTCGGGCGAGGACAGCTCGTGCCAGGTGATGACGTCGGGCAGTACGCCCTCGGCCTTGGCGAACTCCAGGAAGCCCCTGATCTCGTCGTACAGGAGGCAGGTGTTGGGGCCGGCGATGCGGGCGCCCGGGTCGAGTTCCCTGATGAGGCGGTGGATGTCCCGCCAGGCGGTGAAGTAGGGGCCCGGTTCGGTGCGCCAGGAGACCTGGTCGTAGCTCCATTCCCCCGTGCCGAACATGTTGCCCTCGGGCTCGTTGAACGGGACGTACACGACATGGGACTTGTACGCGCCGAGCGTCAGCACCTGGTCGACCTGGCGGCGGACGCGGGTCGTGAAGTCGGCGAGGCGTTCGGCTCCGGTGTCGCCGGGCCACTCGTAGGGGAAGCCGCGGTAGACGTCGGTCATGTAGACGTAGACGTCCTGGCCGCCCGCCTCGACGAAGGGGCGCAGGATCTCCAGGGCGTCGGCGCCCGGGTGCTGGGTGCCGTCCTGGGCCTTGGTGGAGACCGTGCGGACGTACATGCCCTCGACGGCGTTGCGGCTGGGGACGCCGTCGCCGTACAGGCCGTAGAGCGTGCCGCTCGCGCCTCCGTGGAAGGGGCCCGTGTCGGTGCCGAGGTCGACGGTGAGCGTCTCGGGGGTGGAGGCTGCGGCTGCCACGGCATCAATCCCTTGTTCGACATGTCGTACGTCAGTCGGCGTCCCGAACCGGCTTGATCGAACGTAGGGAGATCACGCGACTCGCGTCAACGGTCCGTCGGCGCCCGCGTGCGGCGGCTCAGACCCGCAGCATGCCCAGTCGGCCTTCCAGCTGGGCCAGCAACTCGCCGAGCAGGGAGGCGAGTTCGCCCTGTCCGGGGGTGTCCAGGCCGGCGAGCACGGTCGTCTCGTAGGCGAGCTGCTCGGGCAGGATCGCGTCCACGAGGTCGCGGCCGGTGTCCGTGAGGCGGACGTGGGCGACGCGCCGGTCCCGGGTGTCGCCGCGGCGCTCGACCAGCCCGCGTTCGGTCAGCAGCTTGAGGCGCTTGGTGACGGCGGCGCCCGAGGAGAAGGTCTCCCGGGTCAGCTCGCTCGGCGTCAACTCGTGCCCGGTACGGCGGAGCGCGCCGAGCAGGTCGAACTCGGGGCGGCTGAGCCCGGCCCGGCGCAGCGGCGCGTCCTCGGCCTGCTGAAGCAGGGCGGCGCACCGGTTGATCCGGCCGATGATCTCCATCGGGCCGGTGTCGAGGTCGGGGTGCACGGCCTGCCACTGCCCGACGACGGCGGCGACGGTGTCGCGCCGGGTCGCACTCGCAGGGGTCGGGCGGGCCGCGTCGTGCCCGTCAACCGGCCGTCCATTCATTGCCGTCATCCCCGTACGCCCTCCGTCTTTCCGCCCGTGCGCCGATCCCCGGTCGGCCAGGAGTGCGACTCCCGGCGTCGTACCGTCGCGGCGAGCGTACGGTGTCCGGACTGTTCGGCGAGCACGACCCGCTCCTGCGGCAGGGCGCGCTGCCACCACTCGCCCGACGCGGCATCGACGGTGGCCCGGAGTTCGACGAGCGCGGCGGCGAGCGCGCGGTGCGCGGAATCCAGGCTCCCGCGCGCGGGAGCCTGCTCGGCCAGCCGTCGCGCGGCCCGTTCCCGGGCCCGTTCCACCGCGCTCAGCGCCTCCTCGATGCGGTCGGTCGCGCGCCGGTTGGTGACGACGGCCGCGGCGACGAGGCCGACCAGCGCGCCGACAAGGGTGTCGACGACCCGCTCGGCGATCAGCTCCCCGGGCTGCTGCGTCCGCGCGAACTCCGTGATGAGCAGCGCCATCGGGGTCACACACACGCTGCCGAGCCAGTAGTTGCGGCCGATCAGCGCCTCGGCCCCGAAGTTGAAGGCGAGGCAGCAGAGAACGAGGGCCGCCGGGTGAGCGTGGGCGAGCGGGGCGACTACGGCGAAGACGAGCACCCCGGCGAGGTTGCCGACGACCCGCTGCACGCCCCGTCCCCAGGTGAGCGTGATGTTGGCCTGGTAGAGGGACGCAGCGGTGACGAGCGCCCAGTAGGGGCGGCCGACACCGAGGGCGAGGGACACGTATCCGGCGAGCGCACAGCCGAGCGCCGTACGCAGCACGAGGGGGGCCGGAGGACCGAGCCTGGTCCACAACGGGCTTACGGGGGCGGCCAGTTCGGCGTCCACTCCGAGTAGTTCGTCTACGGCGCCTTCCGGGACGTCGGTCTGCGGGACCGGTCCCCTGCCGCGCAGTTCGCGGGCCCAGGTGCGCAGCCGCTCCGGGTCGGCGTCGGCGGGCGCGGCGAGGGCGACCTCGGCACGGACGAGGAGGCGTTCGAGAGCGCGTCGAGGTGGGGTGCGGGTGCCGGTGGCGAGGAGGGACTGCCAGGCGGCGTGGACGGCGGCCGCTGCGGCGGCACGCGCGCGTGCGTCACCGTCTCCGGTGCCGTGTGCGGCGGCGTACGTCGCGGTGGCGTTCAGCGCCTGGGCGGTGGCGCGGCGCTCCGGGCCGTAGGGGCGGGCGAGCGCGGGGGCCATGCCGACGAGCCATGCCCAGGCGCCCGCGGCGGCGGCCAGCGCGAGGTGGCCGGGGACCTGGCCGAGCGTCTGCGGGGCGAAGAGCGAGGCGGAGCTGATGAAGGTGAGGACCACGTTGCCGGGCGGGCCGATCCGGGTCGCGTCGCACAGCCCCTTCTGTACGGCGGCCAGGGCGGCGCCGACCGTGACCAGCACGACGGCGTTGGTGGTGAGGGAAGCCGTGACGAGCGCGACGGCCAGGCCGGCGATCATGCCGAGCACCACCCAGAGCAGGGCGCGGGCCCGGGCGGCGTACGGCTTGTTGTGGGCGTAGAGCGCGCACAAGGAGCCGGCCATCGTGTACATCGCCAGGTCGAGGCGGCCGAGGGCCAGCAGCGTCAGGTTGGGCGGGGCGACCGAGGCGACCGCGCTGAGCGCGGGCTTGAACCAGATGTCGGACGGCCGGCCGAGGCGCAGCACGCCGGTGAGCGGGAGACGTCGGACGCGCGGGGTGGGGGCGGGGGTCGCACTGCTCATGGGAAACAAGTTTAGCAGGTGTTTTACTCGTGAAAGAGTTCTGTCGAGCACGCGTGCGGGGCGCCACTGACCTGCCGCGCTCCGTCGAGTGCTCCCCGTGTACACCGTTGCGCTTGATTGCGCCCCGTGCGGCACGGGCATCCTGTGACCGAACGTCGACGGAGAGCGATATCCGGGGCGGAACGGGGGATGCGCGTGCATGGTGGACCGGCTTCGCCCGGCTGGCTGTTGGTCGCGCTGTGCGCGGCGACCGGGGCCTACTGCCTGCTGCGGATGCGCAGCCCCGTCGAGGAGCAGCGCCGGGCCGCGGGCGGCGAGGCGCTGATGGGCTTCGGCATGGCGGCGATGGCCGTACCCGCCGCGGTGTTCACACCACCCTCCTGGGCGTGGCCCGCCTACGCGGCGGTGTTCGGCGCGGCGGCGCTGCGTGCCCTGTGGTCGGCGCGCAGGAGCCCGCACCACGTGCACCACCTGCTGGGCACCGCGGCCATGGTCTACATGGCGCTCGCGATGGCCGCCTCGCCCGTGCACCACCACGAGCACGGCGACTCCGGAGTCCCGCTCGTGACAGGCGCGTTGCTCCTCTACTTCGTGGGATACGTGCTGCTGTCGGGCGTCCGGCTGGTACCCGTCGCCGGAGCGGTCACCGGCACGGGGGGCGGTGGCGGGAGCGTCGGTTGGGGCGACCGGCCGGAGCTGGCGCGGGCATGCCGGCTGTCGATGGGGATCGGCATGGTCGCGATGCTGCTGACGCTCTAGGCGGGACCGGTGCGGTGGTACGAGATCGTGGTCTGCGTCACTTTGCCGTGACAAGCCGTACCCCTGATCACCGCGGCGCTCATAGGGTGCTCCCATGATGGTCCCCGCGGCACTGTTGCTGCTCGGCGCCTTGGCCGCCGTTGTCGCCCCACGGCTGCTCGCCCGGGCCGCCTGGCCGGACCATGAACCGGTGCTCGCGCTGTGGGTGTGGCAGTGCGTGGTGGCGGCCGTACTCCTGTGCTGCGCCCTGTCGATGACGCTCAGCGCCGCCGCCGCGTGGCAGGCGGTGCGCGGGCACGTGTTCGCCAACGCCCCGCACGCGGTCGTGGACGCCTATCCCCTTGTGACGACCGGGCCTTGGGCCGCGACAACCGCGGTGACCCTCGCGTGCGGTGGTGCGTGGACCGCGGCGATGTTGGTCCGTGAGGTCGTACGGGCCCGGGCGCGACGTCGGCTGCGTCGGGCCGAACTCCTCGTGCGCGCACCGGTGTTGCCCGGCGAGGAGCCTGGTGCCGAGCCGCTGGTCATCCTGGAGGGAGAGCGGCCGGACGCGTGGTGGATGGCCGGCGCCGCGCCCCAACTGGTCATCACCACCGCTGCGTTGAGACGCCTCAAGGGGCGGCAACTGGACTCGCTGCTCGCGCACGAGCAGGGGCACGCGCAGGCCCGGCACGACTGGTTGCTGCACTGCTCGGGCGCGCTCGCGAACGGGTTTCCTCAGGTGCCGGTGTTCGCCGCGTTCCGGGACGAGATGCACCGGCTGGTCGAACTCGCCGCCGACGACATGGCCTCCCGCCGTTTCGGCCGTCTCACGACCGCCCTCGCCCTGGTCGAACTCAACGAGGACCGCGGGGTGTTCGGCCCGTGCCCCACTCCGCACGCCCATGTCCCGCACCGGGTGAACCGGCTCCTCACTCCCCCGGACCGCCTCACCGTGATGCGCCGCCTGGGCTGGACCGCGACGGCGGCACTGGTGCCGGTGGTTCCGGTACTGGTGGCGTTCGTGCCGGGGTTGCGGGCGCTGGGCTGAGGAGAACAGGGGAGGAGCCGACGGGGATGTGCTCCCCCGGCGCGGTTGGCTCCGCCCACCGCGTAGTCGGCGAGGATCGTTCCATGCGCTACCCGCCCCGCCCGACGCTCCGACTGACCGGCATCACCCTCGCCCTGTGCTCCGCCCTGCTCCTTACGCTCGTCGCGGTGAAGTGGCGTCCACTGATCGACGTCGACGAGCGGATCGCCCGGACCACGCATCGCCGGGCGGTCGCGGACCACGGCCTGACACATACGTTCCGCATCCTGACGGACTGGGTCTGGGACCCGCTGACCCTGCGCCTCGTGTGTGCGGCCGCCATGGTGTGGCTGGTGTGGCGCCGTTCGGCATGGTGGACGGCGCTATGGCTGGCGGCCACATGTGCGCTGGGCACCCTGTTCCAACAGACCCTGAAGGCACTGGTCGACCGCCCCCGCCCGGTATGGCCCGACCCCGTCGACTCGGCCCACTACGCCGCCTTCCCCTCGGGCCACGCCATGACCGCCACGGTGGTCTGCGGCCTGCTGCTGTGGCTGCTCCACGACTACGGGACCGGACGCGCTGTATGGCGTACGGCCATGATCTTGGCCGTGATCTCCGTTACGGGTGTGGGACTCACCCGTGTGTGGCTGGGCGTGCACTGGCCGTCGGATGTGGTGGGCGGGTGGATGCTGGGGGCGTTCGTGGTGGTGGGGGCTGTGGGGGTGTACGAACGGTGGGGGTCAGCGCGGCCGGGGATCTGAACGCCGCGCCTCAGTGAGCATGTGACGCGTGCCGGGGGCGCCGACGCGCTGGGCGCACAGGCAATCGACCAGGCCGGTGTCGGCCGCCCCGCCGCATGGAATGTCGCTGCGTAAGATCACCGCATGAATGCCGTCCTCTTCGACTTCTCCGGGACCCTCTTCCGTATCGAGTCCACCGAGTCCTGGTTGCGTGCCGTGTTGCGTGAGACCGGAATCGCCTTGCCGGAACCGGAGTTGGTCGAGGCGGCGCGGGCACTGGAGGCGGCGGGGGCGATGCCGGGTGGGGCGCAACCGGAGCGGTTGCCCGAGGAGTTCGCGGAGGTGTGGGCGATCCGGGACGAGAGTTCCGCGCTGCACCGGGCCGCGTACACCGGCGTCTCGCGCCAAGTCCCGCTCCCCGAACCGGCGTTGCACGACGCGCTGTACGACCGGCACATGACGCCGGCCGCGTGGACGCCGTACCCGGACACGGAGGACGTGCTGCGGACCCTGCACGAGCGCGGGATCGGCGTGGGTGTGGTCAGCAACATCGGCTGGGATCTGCGGCCGGTGTTTCGCGAGCACGGGCTCGACCCGTATGTGGACGCGTACGTCCTGTCGTACGAACACGGCATTCAGAAGCCGGACCCACGGCTGTTCACCGTCGCCTGCGAGGCCCTCGGCGTCGACCCGAAGGGCGTGCTGATGGTCGGCGACGACCGGCGGGCGGACGGCGGGGCGGCGGCGCTCGGGTGCGGGGTGCACTTCGTGGACCACCGGTTGGTGACGGAGCGGCCGGACGGTCTGCGACCAGTGCTCGAACTGGTCGGACAAGGGCGGGAGCAGGGCGGGCTTCGGGGCTGACCCAGTCAGTACGCGCGAGCACCCTCGAATCAGTACGCGGGGACACCCGGATCAGTGCGCGGGGGCACCCGGAACAATCGTCAATTACAGGTTGACGATGAGGGATCGTCAATTTAAAGTTGACGCATGAGCCCACTCGACATCAGCCTCGCCGATCTGATCGCCCGTCTCGACGAGGAGCTCCCCGACACCGACGAACTGGCCCGCGTCAGCGAAGCGCGACTGCGGGCCCAGACCCTGTCCGACCTCGGTGACCAGCTCATCGACCACTACGTCAGCAAGGCCAAGCAGGTCGGCGCGTCGTGGACCGAGATCGGCGACGCCATCGGGGTGTCCAAGCAGGCCGCCCAGCAACGCCACACACCCGGACCCTTCGAGCGGTACACCAACCTGAACCGGCACAGCATCGTGCTCGCACAGGAGGCCGCCCGAACGCACCGGCACGACTCCATCGGCACCGAACACCTCCTGCTCGGCCTGCTCGGCGAACCGCGGGGCCTGGCGTACGAGGTGCTGGTGGCGAAGACCGAGTCGGAGCAGCGCGTCCGCGCCGCGATCGAGGAAGCACTGCCGCCGGCCGGCGAGAAGATGCTGCGGGGTCACATCGCGTTCCGGCCGGAGAGCAAGGAGGCCATCGGGCAGGCCCGCCGCGCGTCCGCCGACCTCGGCCACGACTGGGTCGGCACGGAACACGCGCTGCTCGGCCTGATCCGTGTCGAGGAGAGCCCGGCCGCGCAGATCCTGCGCGGCCTCGGCTTCACCTCGGACGAACTGCACGAGACGGTCAGGGCCGAGATCGCCAACAGGCTTGCCGCGCGCGGCAATTAGCGACGAAACGCCCTGTGGCCACGGAGCACCGGGCCGCCGCGACCACCTCACCCGTCATCTCACGTCACCCCTGATACCCCTCCACCTCGGACTCCGGCCGCACCCGCGCCTCGTCCGGGTTCTCCCCGAACTCCACCTTCGCGCGGCGCTGGCGCAACAGGTCCCAGCACTGGTCGAGTTCGCGTTCCAGCTGCCCGAGGCGCTGATGCTCCGTGGCGCTGTCGATCGCGCCGGACGCGACGGCCTCCCGGAGCTTGCGCTCGTCGTCGACCATCTCGTTGATCCGCGCGAAGATCTGCTGGTCCTGCTCCATGCCCGTGCGCCTCCTCGGCTCGACACCCGTGCCCACTCTAGGGACGGATCACGTGCCGTGCGACAGATGTGCGAGAAGGCGGCGCCGGACGCCGGTTCAAAAGTCGCCCAAGGAAACCATTGGGGTGAAAAGGAGCCGCCCGCCTGAGACGATCCCCCGCGTCGCCCCAGACGGACGGCAGCATGCGCCAGGCCCCCTCGACGGGAGACCCGGACGTCCTGAGTATAGTTGGCTGATAGCCAGTCAACGCAGGAGTTACAGCATGTCCCCGCGAAGCGCATCGGTCAATGAAGAGTTGCGCAGGCGTTCCCGGGAACGGCTCCTGCACGCGGCCGTGGAGCTGGTCAGCGAGCACGGCTACGAGGCCACGACCTTGGGCGACATCGCGGACCGGGCCGGTTCGGCGCGCGGCCTGGTCTCGTACTACTTCCCCGGAAAGCGCCAGCTCGTGCAGTCCGCCGTGCACCGTCTGATGCACCGCACGCTGGAGGAGGCCCTGGAGCGCGAGCCCCGGACCGACGACGGGCGGGAGCGGATGGCGCGGGCCATCGACGCGATTCTGGGCCTCGCGCACGACCGGCCCGTGCTGATGCGCCAGCACATGGCCGGACTCCTCCAGGGCGAGGGCTTCGTGCAGTGCCCGGAGCAGCGGCGCCTGTCCGAACTGCTCGGGCAGACGATCGCGCGGTACGGCTCGGGGAACGTCCCCTCCGACTACCCGATGCTGCGCGCGCTGCTCATGGGCGCGGTCTACTCGGCGCTCGTGCCCGGGGTGCCGATGTCGATCCCGGTGCTGCGCACCGAGTTGTTCCAACGGTACGGACTCGACTGGGAGTTGGGGATACCGCCGGAGTCCGCCGCGCGGGCCGGAGCGGCGCCCGACCCGGACCTCTCACGGTTCTTCGCGACGGACGACAGGTCCACGCTCCCGCCCATTTCCCCACCCACGCCCGGGAGTTCGGCCGACGACCGGCCGACCAAGCCCTCCGACGCGTAACTACCCCACTCAGCGCCGAGCATGACGGGGCGTCAAAAACCCCGCGTCCCGCGCCTGCGAGATGAGCCGGAGAGACCGGCGCCGACTGTGTCCCGTCGCGCACATCACCGCGAGGACGGGATCAGCTCCCTCCTCCTGCGCGGCCCGGTACTCCTGGGCGATCTGCCATCGCCCCTCGATGCCACGCGGCCAGGCCGGCCGCGCCCGGCGCGCTCCGCCCGACTCCGCCCACTCCTCCCCCTCCACAGGAGCCGGCTCCACACCGCACGCCTCGAAGAGCGGCCCCTCAAGCCAGTCGGCCAGCACCGTCAAGTCGTCGAGGGACAGGGCAGGTTGGGCCCGTACGTCCTCGACGGAGACGGTCTGCTCGCACACCACGGCGAGCGCGTCGACCCGGGCGCCGTCGGGAAAGGCGAGCCGGACATGGAACCACGAGGTGGCGCCGTCGTGCTCCTGCACTTCCCACGCGGGCCACACGGACACCGCCCCGTCCGACGGAGAGCGATCAGAAAGATTAACGAAGGATGCTTCTAGCACATACGCAACGTAACCGCATGATCACATTCCATACGAACGGACACGCGCGCCCCCAGCGCGTACGGGTGCGTTCGGCACCCTGTCAGCGGAGCACCGGCGGTGCGATCCTGGACGCGTCAGTGGTCTGGCGAAAGTGCGTTCTCCTGTGTGCCTGACGGGTGAGGAGTTCCGCCGTGCTGCGTGTCGCCGTCGTCGGTTCCGGGCCGAGCGGGGTCTACACCGCCCAGAGTCTGGTCCAGTTGGAGCCCGGGGTGCTGGTCGACGTCCTGGACCGGCTGCCGTGCCCGTACGGTCTGGTGCGCTACGGCGTGGCACCGGACCACGAGAAGATCAAGTCGCTGCAGAACAATCTGCGGGCGGTCCTGGAGCACGGGCGGGTGCGGTTCCTCGGCGGGGTGCTCGTGGGACCGGGCGGGCCGTCCGCCGCCCGGCTGCGGGAGTTGTACGACGCGGTCGTGTACTGCGTCGGTGCCGCCACCGACCGCCACCTGGGGATTCCCGGCGAGGAGCTGCCGGGAAGCTGGTCGGCGACCGAGTTCGTGTCCTGGTACAGCGCCCACCCGGACTCCACGGCCGACGGTTTCGTGCTCGGCGCACGCTCGGCCGTGGTCATCGGCGTGGGCAACGTCGCGGTGGACGTCACGCGGATGCTCGCGCGCGGCGCGGCCGAGTTGAGCCGTACCGACATCCCGCAGGCTGCGCTCGCCGCACTGGCGGCGAGCGGGATCACGGACGTCCACATGGTCGGCCGACGCGGCCCCTCGCAGGCCCGCTTCACCACCAAGGAGCTGCGTGAACTGGGCGGCCTCCCGGACACCGAAGTGACCGTGGATCCGGCCGAGTTGGCGCTCGACCCGGGCTGTCTCGACCCCTCCGCCCTGCCCGGCGCCCAGCGCCGCAACGTGGAGGCACTGCGCAACTGGTCCGCACTCCCGCCCCGGGGCGCCCCACGCCGTATCCACCTCCGCTTCTTCCTCCGTCCCGTCCAACTCCTGGCCGAGACGGGGCGCGTGGGCTCGGTCCGCTTCGAACGCACCGCGCCGGACGGGCGGGGCGGAGTGGTCGGCACGGGTCGATTCGAGGAGATCGAGGCGCAGTTGGTGCTGCGCTCGGTGGGTTATCGCGGGGTGCCGCTGGACGGGCTGCCGTTCGACACGGAGCTCGGCACCGTGCCGCACCGGGCAGGCCGTGTCGTACGCGAAGGGCGGACCGTGCCCGGCGAGTACGTGGCCGGCTGGATCAAGCGGGGCCCGACCGGCGTCATCGGCACCAACCGCCCGGACGCCAAGGAGACGGTGACGTCACTGCTCGCGGACGCCTCCACGGTCGTAGCGAAGGAGCTCTCCGAAGATCCCCTCGCCGTGCTGCGCGCGGAGGGGATCGAGCCGGTCGAGTGGGGCGGGTGGGAGGCCATCGAGCGGGCCGAGGCGGAGTTGGGGGCCTCGCTCGGGCGGGGTGGTGTGGTCAAACTGCCGGACTGGGACGCCCTGCTGGCGGCGGTACGCGGGACGCACACCTAGCGGTATGTGGGGCGCGCACATAGCAGCTGGGCAAGACACATGGCGGCAACAACCCAGAAATCAACAAACTGTTCAAGGCGCCTACGGTCTCGAACTGTTCGCACATTCCTCCCCTCTCCGCCGCTCAGGAGTGCCCATGGCCACGACCACACCCGTGCATCCCGTCGACGAGGTTCCACCCGTCCGGCAACTGGCCGCCTTCGGACTCCAGCACGTGCTCGCGATGTACGCGGGCGCGGTCGCGGTGCCGCTGATCGTGGGCGGGGCGATGAAGCTGTCGGCCGCCGACCTGGCGTATCTGATCACCGCGGACCTGCTGGTGTGCGGGATAGCCACCCTCATCCAGTGCATAGGTTTCTGGCGGTTCGGCGTACGGCTGCCGATCATGCAGGGCTGCACGTTCGCCGCGGTGTCGCCGATGGTGCTGATCGGTACGACGGGCGGCGGACTGCCCGCGATCTACGGCTCCGTGATCATCGCCGGCCTCGCCATCGCGCTCCTGGCCCCCGTCTTCGGCAGGCTGCTGCGCTTCTTCCCGCCGCTGGTCACCGGCACGGTGATCCTGATCATCGGTCTGTCGCTGCTGCCGGCGGCGGGCAACTGGGCGGCCGGCGGGCAGGGTGCGAAGGACTTTGGTGAGCCCAAGAACATCGCGCTCGCCGCGTTCGTGCTCGCGGTCGTCCTCGGTGTGCAGCGGTTCGCGCCGGCGTTCCTGAGCCGGATCGCGGTGCTGATCGGCATGGCCGTGGGGCTGGTGGCCGCGGTGGTGTTCGGGTTCACGGACTTCAGCGGGGTCGGGGACGCCGACTGGGTCGGCATCAGCACCCCGTTCCACTTCGGTAGGCCTACCTTCCACGCCTCGGCGATCGTGTCGATGCTGGTGGTGGCGCTGGTGACGATGACCGAGACGACCGGTGACCTGATCGCGGTCGGCGAGATGACCGACCGCAAGATCGAGCCACGTTCGCTCGCCGACGGGCTGCGCGCCGATGGCCTGTCCACCGTCCTCGGCGGCATCTTCAACACCTTCCCGTACACGGCGTACGCCCAGAACGTCGGCCTCGTCGGCATGACCCGGGTCCGCAGCCGCTGGGTCGTCGCGGTCGCCGGTGGCATCCTCGTCGTCCTCGGCCTGCTGCCCAAACTGGGCGCGGTCGTCGCGGCGATACCGGCGCCGGTGCTCGGCGGCGCGGGTCTGGTCATGTTCGGCACGGTCGCCGCGAGCGGTCTGCGCACCCTGACCCAGGTCGACTTCAAGGACAACCACAACCTCACGGTCGTCGCCGTCTCGGTGGCCGTGGGCGTGCTCCCGGTCGGGGTGCCGACGATCTACGCGCAGTTCCCGGACTGGTTCCAGACGGTGATGAACAGCGGCATCAGCGCGGGCTGCCTGACGGCGATCGTGCTGAACCTGCTTTTCAACCACCTTCCGGCGAAGGGGAGTTCGGCGGCCACCAGCACCGCGGCTCCCGTCGGCGCTGTCGCGGAGGAGCCGGTCGTCTAGGGTCCGTCCGTCCGGCGGATCCGGTCGCGGACGCGGGGCGTGGCACGCACGACGGCTCGCTCACCGGTACCGATGCGGCACCACCGAGGCCCTGCGCCCTGACCAGCGCAGCAGTCCGGCGGGGACCGTCGCGGCCAGCACCCCGTACCCCGCCGGATTGAGATGCAGCCAGTCGCCGACCTGGAGGGACGGGAGCAGGCGGCGCGGGTCGGCGGGATCGCGTACGGCGCGGTCGAAGTCGAGCACCGCGTCGAAGCAACCGGCCGTGCGGATCCAGGAGTTGACCGCCCGGCGGGAGGACTCGCGTTCGCCCGCCGGGTCGTCGTAGGTGTTGCCGCCGAAGGGGAGCAGGGTCGCGCCGAAGACGCGGATGCCCTGGGCGTGGGCGCGGACGACGATCTGGCCGTACGCGGCCAACAGGTCTTCCGTGACCCGGTGTTGGGCGGCGGGGGTCGCGTCGGCGGTGCCGATGTCGTTGACGCCCTCGAAGACGATGAGGCGGGTGACTCCGCTGCGGGAGAGGACGTCGCGGTCGAGTCGGGCGAGGACGTTGGGGCCGAGTCCGTCGTTGAGGACGCGGTTGCCTCCGGCCGCTTGGTTCAGGATCGCCACGGACGCGGAGGCGGGGTGGGCGCGGAGGCGGTCGTAGAGCTGGTCGGGCCAGCGGTCGTTGGCGTTGGTCGTGGAGCCCCGGCCGTCGGTGAGCGAGTCGCCCAGGATCGCTACGGCCGTGGTGGCGCGCGGCGCCAGGACCTCGACGTCGCTCAGCAGGTACCAGTGGTCAACCGGGGTCGCCCCGGGCAGCAGGTCCTGGTCCTCGGTGCGGTCGCCGGTGCGGAGGTACGACGTCGTGCGCGAGCCCGGGTGCGAGGTGAGCGCGAGCGAGGGCTGGCCCGTCGCCAGGTAGGTCGTCACGGTCAGGACGGACGCTGCACGCAGGTCCAAGTCCAGCGGGTCGGAGACCAGTTGGGCACCGACGGGGACGGTCGCCGATCTGCGTCCGGCGAAGGTGACCGGTCTGCTGCTGCCGGCAACGATCGCGCTCGCTCCCGCCCTGCCGTCCTGCGGGAATGCCAGCGTCACCGCGGTGAGCGGGAGCGGGGTGTCGCCATAGGCGTTGGAGAAGCGCAGGCGCGGCTTCCGCCCGCCGGTGGTGATGCGGAGTGTCTGGCGCAGAGTGGTGTCGACGAGGACCGAACTGGTCCCGGTGAACGGCACCGGTGGCAGGTTGGCGGGCTCGGTGAGCTGGGGCATCGCCGTCCAGGTGTTCACCCAGTGTGCGGCGGGAGGGGCCGAACTCCCTTGGGCATGGGCTGGGTTGGTGGCGACCAGGGCCGACAGTGCTGTTGTCGTCGTGGCGACGATCGCGGTCCGTCTCGTGGGTTGCACGGAACCTGCCTTCCTCTGCCGGGAGTTGGGGGCGAGGGTGCACACCGGAGGTGACGGGCGCGCACCCTGGACAGGGTCAACCGACCGTGCAGGCCGTCCCGTTGAGCGTGTAGGCCGTCGGTGCCGCGCTGTTGCCGGTGTGGTTCGCCTGGTAGCCGATGGTCACGCTCGCGTTGGGCGCGATCGTGCCGTCGTACGACGCGTTGGTGGCCGTCACCGTGCCGGAGGCCGGGGTGTACGTGGCACCCCAGCCGTTGGTGATGGTCTGCCCGGCAGGCAGGGTGAAGCCCAACTGCCAGCCGTTGACGGCACTTGTACCGGTGTTGGTGAGCGTCACGGAGGCGGTGAGGCCGGTGTTCCAGGCGCTGGTCGTGACGGTCACCTTGCAGGGGCCGGTCGAGGGCGGGGGTGTGGTGCCGCCGCCGCTCAGGCCGAAGAAGGTGAGGACGCGGGCGCCCATGCCGTAGGTGTAGAGGTTGTGGGTGACGCCCTGGAGGCTGATCGCCTCGACGGGGGCCCGGTCACCGGTGGCGCCGTAGCGGGTGCGGGTCCAGCCGGTCGCCGGGGAGTCGGTGGCGGCCGGGGTCTGGCTGACGCCCAGCACGTTGGTCCACTGTTTGATCTCCTCGCCGAAGTTGGGGTAGCGCAGCGTGTCGTCCGCGGTGCCGTGCCACAGCTGCATGCGGGGACGCGGGCCGGTGTAGCCGGGGTCGGCGCCCCGGACCAAGTCGCCCCATTGCTGCGGGGTTTGGATGACCGTGCCGTTGGCGCAGGCGGTGTTCCACTCGGAACCGTCGGTGGTCGCGAAGCAGCCGAACGGCACGCCGGCGAAGGCGGCGCCCGCCGCGAACACGTCGGGATAGTCGCCGAGCAGGACGTTCGTCATCATCGCGCCGGAGGAGATGCCCAGGGCGTAGACGCGGGAGGTGTCGGCGGAGTAGGTGCCGGTCACCCAGTCGACCATGGACTTGATGCCCACCGGGTCGCTGCCGCCGTCGCGGTGCAGGGCCTGGGGCGAGGAGACGTCGAAGCACTTGCTGGCGCGGGTGACCGACGGGTAGACGACGATGAACCCCAACTGGTCGGCCAGCGAGGCGTATTCGGTGCCGGAGTACATCGCCGGGCCCGATCCCCCGCAGTAGTGCACGGCCACGACGATCGCCGGGTGCGCGGTGACCGTGGCCGGGACGTACACGTACATCTGCAGGTTGCTGGGGTTGGCGCCGAAGCCGGTGACCTCGGTGAGGGTGGCGGTGGGGACGGCCTCGGTGCGGGCGGCGGCCGGGGGCGCCAGGAGCGTCAGGGCCGCGAGTAAGGGCACCAGCGCTCCGAAGAGGGCGACGAGTACCGAACGCGGCGGTTTTCTGGCGGACTTGAGGGTGTCGGCGGCTGTGGGGCGCACGTCATCGTCCCTTCCTGATCGCGGCTCGTGCGGCATCTTTCGGGGAGAGCAATCGGCATCGTGGCATGGACACGGATGTCATGGAAGCGCTCCCACGCTTCGAATAGTTTCTGCACAAGCGTTGACTAGAAAGCGCTTGCACCCTACGTTCCGTTCAGAAGTGTGACCGCGCGGTCCCTCACGGCGTACGCCGTTCACGTACACGATCACCCCACTCCCCCGGAAGGGACGCACCCGCATGCGTACTCGCCCCCCACATACACATCCGCGACGATCAGTTCTGGCGGCGGTCGCCCTCGCCGCGACAGCCG
The DNA here is from genome assembly GCF_036226385.1 of Streptomyces sp. NBC_01261. Classification (NCBI taxonomy): domain Bacteria; kingdom Bacillati; phylum Actinomycetota; class Actinomycetes; order Kitasatosporales; family Streptomycetaceae; genus Streptomyces; species Streptomyces sp. NBC_01261. The sequence continues at coordinate 9,654,199 of NZ_CP108463.1, read as the reverse complement.
TGCTCACGCTCCCCCAGTCCGCCTCCGCGGCCGACGCCTCGCCGGTCGGTTTCGGTGCCGGGACGACCGGTGGCGGGAGCGCCACGGCGGTCACGGTGTCGACGCTGGACGCCTTCAAGTCGGCGGTCACCGGCAGCAGTTCGAAGGTGGTCAAGGTCAACGGCCTGATCTCGCTGAGCGGTCAGGTCGACATCGGGTCCAACACGACGGTCCTGGGCGTCGGTTCGGCGTCCGGGTTCACCGGTGGCGGGCTGCGCCTGAAGAAGGTGACGAACGTCGTCGTCCGCAACCTGAACATCAGCAAGCCGGTCGCACCCGCCGACGGCATCACCGTGCAGGCCTCGACGAAGGTGTGGATCGACCACAACGCCTTCTCGTCCGACCTCGACCACGGCAAGGACTACTACGACGGCCTGCTCGACATCACCCACGCCTCCGACTACGTCACCGTCTCCTGGAACACCTTCAAGAACCACTACAAGGGCTCGCTCGTCGGCCACAGCGACAACAACGCCGGCGAGGACACCGGACATCTGCGGGTGACGTACCACCACAACTGGTTCGACCAGGTCAACTCCCGTATCCCCAGCCTGCGTTTCGGCACCGGGCACTTCTACGACAACTACGTCGTCGGCGCCGAGACGGCCGTGCACTCGCGCATGGGCGCCCAAATGTTCGTCCAGAACAACGTCTTCCGGGACACCGAGGTCGCCGTCACGACGAACCGGGACAGCGACGTGGACGGCTACGCCAACCTGTCCGGCAACGACCTCGGCGGAGCCGCCACCGAGATCTCGCAGGTCGGCACGTTCACCAGCCCGCCGTACAGCTACACCGCCGAGCCCGCCTCGACCGTCGTCACTTCGGTGACCGCCGGCGCGGGCACCGGAAAGCTCTGACCACTCCCCCACCTCGGAGAAGGAATCGGGACATGACTTCTTCCGTACGACCGCGCGTACTGACCGGCGCGCTGACCGCCTTCGGCCTCTCCGTTGGCATGATCATGGCATCCGGCGCCCTCTCGCCGGCCAGTGCCGCCACCTGGCCCACCGCGAGCGGCAGCCAGGCGGTGACCTCGACGATCTCGGTCTCGGGCACCAAGGACTACGGGATGCTGCGCCTGTACGGCAGCGGTGACCTGGGCACGGGCAGCCAGGACGAGGACCAGGGGCCGATCCTGGAGTTGGCCGCCGGTGCCGTCGTCAAGAACGTCATCATCGGCTCGCCCGCCGCCGACGGCATCCACTGCCTGGGCAGTTGCACGCTGCAGAACGTCTGGTGGGAGGACGTCGGCGAGGACGCGGCGACCTTCCTGGGCTCCTCGTCGTCCAACGTGTACACCGTGTCGGGCGGTGGTGCGAAGGAGGCCAGCGACAAGGTGTTCCAGTTCAACGGCGCCGGGACGCTCAACGTCTCCAAGTTCGCGGCGCAGACCTTCGGTACGTTCGTCCGCTCGTGCGGCAACTGCAAAACGCAGTACAAGCGCACGATCAACCTCAACACCATCGAGGCGACCTACAAGGGCAGCCGGATCGTCGGCATCAACACCAACTACGGTGACAGCGCGACCCTGAAGGCCATCACGATCGTCGGGGACACCAGCAAGAAGATGATCCCCTGCCAGAAGTACATCGGGAACAACACGGGCGCCGAGCCGACGACCAATGGCACGGGCGCGGACGGCACTTACTGCAAGTACGCGTCGTCGGACATCACCTACAAGTGAGCCCCCCACGGTGACGGCGGCCGTGCGAAGCGTCCCCGCACGACGCTTCGCACGGCCGCTCCGGCACGAACTCAGCCCGGCAGGACGGCCGTTGGCCTCATGCCGAGCCACTGCTCGGCGTCCCACGCCTCGAACCGCTCCACCTCGGTGAAGCCGAGCTTCGCCGCGAGGCGCATCGAACGGCCGTTGGCGGTCTGGGTGGTGAGCACCACCGGCTCGCCGGGAAGGACGCCGTCGAGCCAGTCGAGTGCAGCCGCGCACGCCTCGGCGGCGTATCCGAATCCCCACGCACGCGGCAGGAACAGGTAGCCGAGATCAACCTTCCCGTCAGCGGACGGGCGGATGTGTCCGGTCGCTCTCCTGAGCAGGATCAGGCCGATCATCGCCCCGTCGAGCTCGACGACGAGGCTTCCGGGCCGGTGCTCGGGCACCTCGGGCGTCTTGCGCTCAAGTTCGTCACGCGGGTGGGGACCGCCGAGGTAGGTGTGCACCTCTGCGGAGGCGAGCAGTTCGATGAACGTCGCTCGGTCCCGCGCCTCGGACCCACGGAGCACGAGCCGTCCGGTTCCGATCGGCTCGGGCGGCCAGTCCGCGAGTCCCAGATCTTCCATCCGCGCACGCTAACAGACCGTCAAACCGGCCTGGCGAAGCGGCCTATACCGGGTTCCCCAGCGTGTTCGCGATCAACTCCCGCCGATGGCGCGTGTATTCGGTGCGCAGAGCCGCGCCCGGCCAGTCGGCGGGCAGGAGTTCGGGGGGCAGGACCGGGTCCGCGAGCAAGTGCCTTACGGCGGCGGCGAGTACGGTGAAGCGGTCGGCCGGGTGGTCCGCGGTGGCGGTGATCCGGTCGAGCAGCGCCTCGGCCGCCTTCGCCCAGGCCTCAAGTGGCCATAGGTCAGCCGCCAGTTCGCGGGCGGGTTCCTCGGGGCGGGTGGTGAAGTGCCGGGCGACCGCGCCGAGTTCGTCCGGTCGGGGTCGTAGCAGATTGGCCGGGCGAAGCCAGACTCCCTCGCGGAGTTCCGCGAGCCGGAAGGCGGTCAACTTGCCGCGCAGGTCGGCGCGTTCGGCGGGGCCGCGGCCGGTCGCGGTGACGACGGTCATCTCCCAGTCGCCGCCCCAGGGGCGGGTCTCGGGGTGTACGGCGGCGTCCTGGCGGCGCTGGCGTTCCAGCAGGCGGTCGCTGAGCCGGTAGACCGCGTCCGTGCTCCGCAGGTCTCCGGCGGCCACCATCCGGCTGAGCGCGGCCCGCAGCGTGGAGCCGGCGACCCCGAGCGGTTCCACGGCGCGCAGCAGATTTCGCACGGGCAGCTCGGGCGGGTGCGTGCCCAGCAGCAGGCTGAGGACGACCGACCGCGCGGACAGCGGGCGCAGGTCCACCTCGCCGGGCCCTTCTGACACGTTCATCCGCATGGCCTCGTACTCTACGTGGCGATTCTTGTGTTACATCATTGATGCGGTCGTAGAGATAGTGCAACACTGACTCCATGGCCCAGACACTCGCGCACATACCGCCGCAGCCGCGGAACGCCACGCACGACGTCACCAACCAGCCCCCGCCCCTGACCCCGTACGACGCCTCCGAGGACACGGCCCTGCTGGAGGGGCTGCGCCGGGAGGGTGCCGGCTGGGCCGAGGAGGACGTGCGGCGGCTCGGTCGGGCGGCGGGCAGCGAGGAGGCGCAGGAGTGGGGTGAGCAGGCGAACCGGCACGAGCCGGAGCTACGCACGCACGACCGCTACGGCAACCGGATCGACGAGGTGGAGTTCCACCCGAGCTGGCACCGGTTGATGGGTGTCGCCGTCGCCGAGGGGCTGGCCGGAGCGCCCTGGGCGGACGAACGCCCCGGCGCCCATGTGGCCCGTACCGCACGGGGGTTGGTGTGGGGACACACCGATGCCGGCCACGGCTGCCCGACGTCGATGACGTACGCCGCCGTCCCCGCCCTGCGTGCCACGCCCGAACTCGCCGCGGTCTACGAGCCGTTGCTGACCAGCCGGGTGTACGACCCGGTCCTGCGCGTCCCGACCGAGAAGCGCGGACTGCTGGCCGGGATGGGGATGACCGAGAAGCAGGGCGGCTCCGACGTCCGCACCAACACAACGACGGCCACCCCCACCACCGCACCCGGCGTGTACACCCTGCGCGGGCACAAGTGGTTCACATCGGCGCCGATGTGCGACGTGTTCCTCGTACTGGCTCAGGCGCCTGACGGACTGTCATGCTTCCTGGTGCCGCGCGTGCTGCCCGACGGCAGCCGCAACACGTTCCGCATCCAGCGGCTGAAGGACAAGCTGGGCAACCGGTCCAACGCGTCCTCGGAGCCCGAGTTCGACGGGACCGTCGCCTGGCTGGTCGGCCCCGAGGGGCGTGGCGTCAAGACCATCATCGAGATGGTCAACTGCACCCGCCTGGACTGCGTGATGATGTCGGCAACTCTCATGCGCAAGACGCTCGTCGAGGCGGGTCACCATGTGCGGCACCGGTCCGCGTTCGGCGCCCGGCTCCTCGAACAGCCCCTGATGCGGAACGTGTTGGCCGATCTGGCGCTGGAGTCGGAGGCCGCCACGATGCTCACGCTACGGCTGGCGGGCGCGGCCGACCGGGCGGTGCGCGGGGACGGCGCCGAGTCGGCGTTCCGCCGGATCGCCACCGCCGTCGGCAAGTACTGGGTCACCAAGCGCGGCCCGGCCTTCACGGCGGAGGCCCTGGAATGCCTCGGCGGCAACGGTTACGTCGAGGACTCGGGCATGCCCCGCCACTACCGCGAGGCGCCTCTCCTCTCGATCTGGGAGGGTTCGGGGAACGTCAACGCCCTTGACGTACTGAGGGCGTTGAGCCGGGACCCCGGCCCGGCGGAGGCGTTGTTCTCCGAACTCGCCCTGGCCCAGGGCGCTGACGCCCGCCTGGACGCGGCCGTCAGCCGGTTGAAGAGCGGGTTGCGCGAGGCCACCGAGACGGGAGCCCGGCGTCTCGTCGAGCAGATGGCGCTGACCCTCCAGGCCTCCCTCCTGGTACGACATGCCCCAGCCGCGGTCGCCCACGCCTTCTGCGCGACCCGGCTGGCCGGCGACTGGGGCCACGCCTTCGGCACCCTCCCCGACTCCGCCGACCTCGACACGATCCTCGCCCGCGCCTTGCCCGAAGAAAACTGACCCTCGGTTACTCCCCGATTCCGCTTCGTTGTCAGTGGCGTGGTGCAGACTCGCGATCAGTTGGCACTGCGCCTGGGGAGGACAACGTGTTCACGGGGATCGACGAGGTCGGCTGGGCCTCACTGCGGCATGCGTACGGCAGTGCGGAGGACGTGCCCGGACTGCTCCGGGGACTGGCCTCCAGGGACCCCGTCGAGCGGGCGAGCGCGCTCGACGGGATGTACGGCGCGGTGCACCACCAGGGGATCGTGTACGACGCGACGCTCGCCTGCGTTCCGTTTCTGCTCGCGCTCGCCGCGTGCGAAGAGGTCGCGGACCGGGGCGGGTTGGTGGAACTTCTGGTCAGCATCGGACAGGGCCACGCACCGGAGGGGGAGGTGGTGGATACGGGTGACGGGCGCGGGTCGGCCGACGCCGCCGTCCGCGCGGGAGCCGAGGTCTTCGTCGCCCTCCTCGGGGACCGGGACTCCGGCGTACGCCGCGCGGCGGCCGAAGCACTGGTCCGGTTTCTCGACCAACCCGCGCGCGTGCTGGGCCTGTTACGCCGGCGGATCGCGGTCGAGCGCGACGACCGGGTCCTGCTCGCCCTCACCGAGAGCGTCGGCCTGTTCGTACGCGGTCACCCGGCCCACGCCCCCGAGGCGCTGGACATCCTGCTGATGCTGGGCACCCCGCCGTACGACCCCGGTCTACGGCTCGCCGCGCTCGGCCAACTCGCGGGCTGCGCACCCGATCTGCTCCCCGCCGACCTGGTCCCCACCGTCGTCGAGCTGCTCGGGGAGCGGTCCGAGCAGCGCCGGTCGGGCCGTTCGGCGCCGACCGAGAGCGACCACGCGGACCCGGACACGCTCGCCGGACGGTTACGGCGGCTGCGGCCCTCGGACGAGGAGGGCGCGCTGCTGCTGCGTACGCTGCACACCGCGCTCGGCGGGCGGGTGGGCGACCGGATCGCCCTGCTGGAAGGGCAGTTGACCAGCCCGGACCCGGCCGACCGGTGCAACGGGGTGTGGATGTCGGCGGGGTTGTTCCGCGAGTGGCGGGCCGACTACGCGGTGCCCGTCCAGCTGATCGGTGAGCAACTGGCAGCGGGCACACCTCCGTTGCTCGGTGCGGCGGTGTCGGACCGGTTGCGTGATGCGGCGGTGTCGGTCCTCGGCGACCTCTTCCACCTGGCCGCGCCTGCCGCCGATCACCTCCACGCGCTGGTGACCTCCCGCCCCGACCTGTGGGTGCACCGCTGGGAACGCCGGGCGCCGACCCTGGGCGGCCCGCTCAAGTCCCTTGCCCGCAGCGGCGATCCACGGGCGACACCGGTACTGGCCCAGGTCCTCGCACAGCCGCTCGTACCCGACGACCTGGGACGCGTGATCGTCCACCTCGGCCGCGCCGCCGCACCACTCGCCCCGGCACTACGACACCGGCTCGGCCAGGTCCCCCTCGACTCCCCCGAGACCTACGACCGCGCCGTACCGCTGCTGTCGGCGCTGACCGCGCTCGCCGATCGGGAGGCCGTGCCGGAGGTGTTGCGGCTGCTGGGCGGGATGGCGGACGGGGTGCGGTCGAGGCACCGGGTGGTGGAGTCTGCGGTACGGGCGCTCGATGCGTTCGGGGGTGACGCGGAGGAGGTCGTACCGGTGCTGCGGGGGCTGTTGGAGTCCGAGTGCGCCGGTATCGCCGCGGGTGCTCTGTGGTCGGCGGAGGGGGATGCCTCGGCCGTACTGCCTGTGCTGATACGGGAGTTGGCGGAACCGGACCCGCAACGGCGCGGAACTGCCGCCGAGGCGCTGGCCCGGTTGGGGTCGGCCGCGCGGGTCGCGGCACCCGGGTTGGCTCGGCTGGTCGGGGCGGACAGCGTGTGGGAGCGAGCGGCGGGGGCGTGCGCGCTGTGGCGGGTCACCGGGGAGGCGGAGAGAGTGCTTCCGGTACTGCGTTCGGCCTGGGAGGAGCATCCGGAGGTGCGGGGCACCATTGCCGCATGCCTGCTCGGCATGGAAGCGGCCGGGGCGCCTCTGCATGACCTGGTGGAGGCTGAACTCGCCGCTCCGCGAAGGCATTTGGTGCGGTCGGGCGGGCATGGGGGCCTGGACGTTCTGGAGGACGAGCGACTGTTGGAGAGGTGCCGGGAGGTACGGGGGGCTTGAGATCGGGTGGGAGTGGGGGCCAGAGGCTTGGAACGAAGGGGATCTGACGGGCTGCCAGCCGGGAGGTGCGCGGATTGAGGCTGGGCGAGGCTGGATGGTCCCGGGTGCGGGACGAACGAGGTCGGGCGGGCCCCTGCTCCGGACGGTACGGGCCGAGTCAAAGCCCGTCAGGGCTGTGAACCGGGCAAAGCAGGCGGCTTGAGACCGGGCGAGGTCGGACGACCGGAGGTGCGGGCCGAGCAAGGCCGTCCGGGGCCGTCTGCCGGGAAGTGCGGGCGGCTTGCGATCGGGTGGGTCCGTCCGGTGGGCATGACGAGGGCCCCCGTCTGCGATCCGCAGGCCAGGGGCTCGGCGACGCCGTACTGCCGGGCGTTCAGCCCGTCTTGCGGCCCCACAGTGGGCCGAAGCGCGCCCACTCCTCGTCCCACTGGTCCATGCGTCGGCGTTCCAGCCGGCCGCGCAGGGCCCGGGCGCTGACGAAGGGGACGGCTGCCGCGCCCACTCCCAGGAGGGTGCCGATCAGTACGGCCCGCAGCTTGGCCTGCGAGGCGCTGGCGGGCTTGGTCACCAGGTGACCCTGCGGATCGGTCCAGACGGTCACCGGAGTGCCTATCGCGCTGCCGGAGGGGACGCGTATCTGGCCGGTGTGCGAGGAGCCGTTCACGGCCGTCCAACGGACCTTTGCCCAGACCGGTTCGCCGCTCGTCCTGCTGGAGTTCGCCGGGGCGGCGCCCGGCGCGTCCTGGACCACCAGGGCCACCACGGGTTTCCAGTCGACGCGTTCCTGGGCCAGCTCGTGTTCGACGGACTGGGTCGCCGTCAGACCGGCGAGCACACCGGCGAGGACGGTGATCAGCCAGGCGCCGAGCACGATCCACGATTCCACCGCATCGGCACGGCGCTTGAGCGGATTCCGCCGCCACCGCCACAGCCACACCTTCGGACCTCGGAACGCCATCGAAGGCATCCTCCTCATGAACGCACTGACATGCCGAACCGCCCTCCCATACGGGAGACGTCTCCTCGATGCTCACGACGAATACCCCGACTCGACGTTCCCATGGCTGCCGTGACTCCCGCAGGCACTTCGCGGGAAGGCCTCGCGAATCCGCGCCGCGGACCGGCTTTGGCCTCCTGAGCTGCGGTGATGCCAGTTCCAGGGGTGACTGTCAGTGGTCGGGTGCAGACTGGACGGAGATGGGGGCGAAGTCGCCAAAAAAGCAGCGGGGGTGATCGGCATGACAGAGGCTCCGCACACGGCGGGCACGCGAAAAGGCCTGTTCATCGGACACAGGCAGGGCAAGGACCAGGAGTTCGACGAGAGTCCGAACCGCACCGCTCAGGCGCTGTATTCGGTCGCCGTCGAGACCCGCGGCCCGACACCGGGACCGAGGGCGGGAGTTTGCGGGAGGTCAACTCCCCGCAGGGCGGGCTTCGTTCAGATGCGGCGTCGGTTCGGTCGTTCCCGGTCGGGCTTCGCGCACCGGTTGATCGCCGGGCCCGGTACGGCAGTAGGGTGACGCCCGTGGCACCACGACCGTTGCATGAGATCGTCGAACCGGGCTGGGCGAAAGCCCTGGAACCCGTGACCGGACGCGTCGCCGAGATGGGGGACTTCCTGCGCGCGGAGATCGCCGCGGGGCGCACCTATCTACCGGCGGGACCGAATGTCCTCCGAGCCTTCCAACAACCCTTCGACGACGTCCGCGTCCTGATCGTCGGACAGGACCCCTACCCGACTCCGGGGCACGCGGTGGGGCTGTCGTTCTCGGTGGCCCCTGAGGTACGTCCGCTGCCGCCGAGTCTGCTCAACATCTACCAGGAGCTGAACACGGACCTGGGGCTGCCCCAGCCGTCCAACGGCGATCTGACCCCGTGGAGCCAGCAGGGGGTGCTGCTGCTCAACAGGGCGCTCACCACGGCCCCGCGCAGTCCGGCCGCCCATCGCGGCAAGGGCTGGGAAGAGGTCACCGAGCAGGCGATACGGGCGCTGGCGGCGCGCGGCAAGCCGCTGGTGTCGATCCTGTGGGGCCGCGACGCCCGCAACCTCCGGCCCCTCCTCGGCGACCTGCCCTCGGTGGAGTCCTCGCACCCGTCCCCGATGTCGGCCGACCGCGGCTTCTTCGGCTCCCGCCCCTTCAGCCGCGCCAACGACCTGCTGGTCCGGCAGGGAGGACAACCGGTGGACTGGCGTCTGCCGTGACGGTTCCGAGGGAGGGGTCACCGGATGCCGGCGGCAGGTTCCTCGCCGTGGACTCCGGAGGCTCCGGGCTCCGTGTCGTTGTGGGCGAGGTCGGCGGCCGGACGTCCGACCCGCTCTCCTCCGGGGAACCCGTTCGGACCGGTGCTCGCGGGATCGATCCCGGGCATTTCATGGAGCAACTGGTCCCCATGGTCCGGGCGTTGGCAGAAAAGCCCGAGGCGTCCAAGGCATCCGACGTGTCCGAGGTGGGCACGGCCGTCATCGGGGCCGCCGGTCTCGCCACCCTCGGAGACGGGTTGCGGGCCGAGTTGCCGGGGGCGTTGGCGCGGGAGTTCGGGGTGCGGACCGTCACGCTCGCCGCTGATGCCGTCACCGCTTATGCGGGTGCTCTCGGGGCACGGCCCGGTGCCGTGATCGCCGCCGGGACCGGACTCATCGCCATCGGCACCGATCTCACCGGGTGGCGAAGAGCCGACGGTTGGGGTCATCTGCTCGGTGACTGCGGTGGCGGGGCCTGGATCGGGCGGGCCGGGCTGGAGGCGGCGCTGCGGGCGTACGACGGGCGGGACGGTGGTTCCGCAGCGCTGTTGAGCTGTGCCGAGGAGCAGTTCGGGGCGATGGCGGGGTTGCCGGGGCAGTTGTATCCGCGGTCGGATCGGCCCGCCCTACTCGCGGCCTTCGCGCCACGTGTCGCCGAGTGCGCCGCCGTCGATCCGGTGGCGGCCGGCATCCTGCGCGCGGCGGCCGGACACATGGCCGAGTCCGCCGTCGCGGTCTGCCCGGTCACCGGCGAGCCCCACGTCGCGCTCACCGGTGGCCTGTTCAAGATGGGCGAGCCTCTCCTCGTCCCGCTGCACGAGGAGTTGGCGAAGCGGCTGCCGCATGCGCGGGTGGTTCCGGCCGAGGGTGATCCGCTGGACGGTGCCGTGCGGATCGCGCGTGATCTTGCCGCGGGCGCGCTCGCACTGCCGTGTGACGACGTGATGTTGTCCGTGCTGAGCCCAAACGGACAAGGTGATCGCTTCTGATCCGTACGTAACTCATCAGACAAAACAGGACGGATACCGCTCACCTGCACCCTCCCCGAACAGGGGAGCCCAGGAAGCCAGTAACATGCCTCGCCATGAGCTCCCCCACTGGGCCCGCGTCCGGCCTGCCAGTACGAATGCCGCGACCTCGCCAGCCCGGGCGGCACCGCCGACCCGAGCAGCTGGCGGCTCCCGAGGGCGCGCCCGCGCTGGTTCTGGCCGTGCCGGGCACGCCCAGCGCCGCCACGCGCAGCCTCGCCGAGGAGGTCGTGAGCATCGCGCGCTCCGAGCTGCCCGGTCTCGACGGCCGCATCGGTTATCTCGACGGGGACGACTCCGAGTTCCCCACGCTGACGTCCGTGCTCGCGCACGCCGCTGAGGAGCGCACCGCCCGCTTCGAGCAGGCCAGGGCCGCCGGCGCCGACGTCAAGGAGCCCGACGGGCCGGTGGCCGTCGTCGTGCCGCTGCTCGCCGGTCCGGACAGCGCGCTGCTGCGTCAGGTCCGCCAGGCCGTCATGGACAGCCGTGTCGCGGCCGACCTGACCGATGTGCTCGGCCCGCACCCGTTGCTCGCCGAGGCGCTGCACGTGCGGCTGTCCGAGGCGGGTCTGGCCCGTGCCGACCGCGCCCGGCTGTTCACCGTGACCACCGCCGCGGACGGCATCGTCCTCGCGTCCGTGGGCGGCGAGGAGGCCGTGCAGGCGGCCGGGATCACCGGCATGCTGCTCGCCGCTCGGCTCGCCGTGCCGGTGATGGCGGCGGCTCTGGACCAGGAAGGTTCGATCGCGGCGATCGCGGAGCAGCTGCGCGGATCCGGCTCACAGCACCTGGCGCTGGCGCCGTATCTGATCGGTCCCGAGATCGACGCGGGTCTGCTGGAGGCGGCCGCCGCCGAGGCCGGCTGTGCCTCCGCCGAGGCGCTCGGTCCGTACCCCGCGATCGGCAAGCTCGCGCTCGCCAAGTACACGACGGCGCTGGGCATCGCCCCGCCGCAGCCGCAGGGCGCTCCGGTTCGCTGATCGACCCCCGCACGCGTACGCCGTAGCGCCGAAAGGGCCCCTCCTCACGCGGGAGTGGGCCCTTCGGCATGCCGTGGGGACGGCAGCGGGTCAGTCGAAGACCACGCAGGACGCGGCGGTCACCTTGATCGAGCCGCCGCGACGCGGGACGCCCGTGGCGGGGTCGATGGTGAACCACGTCACGTCACCGGAGCGCTCGTTCGCGACGTACAGGTGGCCGCCGGCCTCGGTGAGCGCGCGCGGCCAGTGGCCTTCGCAGGGCACCGTGCCGACCAGTCGTAGCCCGTCGCCCTCGACGGCGAGGACGGACAGCACGTCCTCGCCGCGGGTCGCCGTCCAGACGAAGCGGCCGTCCGGCGAGGTCACGATGCCCGACGGGTAGGCGGCGTCGCCGTCCGGCGGGCCGGGCAGGACCGGCACCTCGGTCAGCGGCTTCAGTGAGCCGCTCTCGGCGTCCCAGCGGCAGACGGTGACGGTCGGCGTGAGTTCGTTGAGGACGTAGGCGTGGGCACTGTCGGGATGGAAGGCCAGGTGGCGAGGGCCCGAGCCGGGTCGGAGCGCGATCTCGCGGTGCAGTACGGGGCGTCCGTCCTCCAGCGTGCACACCCGCACGGAGTCGGTGCCGAGGTCGACGCTGACCGCCCAGCGGCCGCTCGGGTCGGGCTGGATCTGGTGGGCGTGCGGGCCCTGCTGGCGCTGCTGGTGCGGGCCTGAGCCGGTGTGCCGGAGCTGTCCGGAAGGGCGGCTCGCCAGGGTGCCGTCCGCGCGGACCGGCACGGCGGTGACGCTGCCGGAGCCGTAGTCGGCGGTGAGGACGTGCCCCGCGAACAGGCTCAGGTAGGTCGGCCCCGCGCCGCCCACGCGCACCGGCGAACCGAGCGGCTCGGGCTTGTCGCCGTTCACGCGGTACGCGGCCACCGCGCCCTCTGCCGTCTCGCTGACGGCGTAGAGGGTGTCCCCGTCGGGCGCCAGGGCCAGGTACGAGGGGTCGGGGACGCCGTTGACACTGCTCAGGACAGTCAGCGCGCCGCTGTCCGCGTCCACCGCCGCTGTGACGACACCCGGGCCGCCCGCCGCCGTGAACGACCCGATGAAGGCCCGCCGCCCCCGCCTGTCGCCGTCTGCCACCGCTGTCCCCTCTCGGTCCGTACTCCGGTCAGCGCACCGGATCCGCGCGCCGGTTGCGTGCTGTGGGGGTGACGGTAGCAGTCGATCATGACCGGTCTAGACCAAATCCCGGAGCTTTCTCCGCTCTGCCGTATCGGTCTCGCTCCCGTACCGGCTCACGCTCCGACGAGCCGTGAACCGGACCGTGCGCGCAGAGGCTCCGCCAGTTCGGCGAGGGCGCGTTCCAGGCCGTGGAGGTGGGCCAGCGCGGGCTCCACGGGTGGCCGGGCCGCAGTGGTCGTGAGGTGTGACGCGTCGCCGTCGGTGAGTGCCTCGACGGCCGTCTCCACGCGCCAACAGGCAGCGGCGAGGCGGGCATCGTGGGATGCCTCCGGGTCGGCGGCCACGGCGACCAGGCCGCGGATCTCGCGGGCGCAGTCGTCGAGCAGGGCGAGCACCCGGCGGGCGCGGTGCTTGCGGCCGAGCGCGGGGTTCAGCGGGTGCATGAGGGGGGCTACGGAGAGCCGTACCCGGCCCAGGAGTTGCTCCAGTTCGGCCACGCGTCCGGCGGGGTCGGCCGCGGCGGAACCGGCGAGGCGGGCGGCGGCCTCGGCGGTGCAGGTGTGGACGCAGCGCAGGGCGCGTTGGATCCAGGCGTCGGTGGTGGTGTGGGTGGTCACCGGGAGGACGAGGAGGACGGCCAGTACGGCGCCGAGCGCGCCGATCCCGGTCTCCGCGAACCGCAACGCCAGCAGGCCGGGGTTCAGGACGCCGAGGAGGCCGTAGAGCAGCTCTGCCATCAGGGTCACCGAGAGCATCATCCAGGTGTAGGAGACGGCGGCCGAGTAGAAGATACCGAAGACGCAGGCGGCGACCAGGATCGCGGTGGGTACCGGGGCGCCGTGGACCGGTACGGCGACGAGCAGACCCAGGGCGATGCCGAGGACCGTGCCGAGGACGCGACGGAAGCCGCGGACCACGGTCTCGCCGCGCGAGGCGGTGTTCACGAAGATCCACCAGGTGGCGCCGACGGCCCAGTACCAGCGCTGCCCGGACACCAACTGGCCCACCACGAGGGCGAATCCGGCGCCGGCGGTCGCCTGGACGGCCTGCCTCGTGGTCACACGGGCCAGACCACGAGCGGCAGTTGGGGCGGGTACGGCGATGGGGGGCAGTCGGCGTTCGTAGCACCAGAAGCCGAAGCGGACCGTCGCCGCGGTGAGCACGGAGAGGCCAACTGCCGCGTAGAGCATGGGTAGTTGGTCCGTGGTCGCGTGCAGGAACTGCGCCACGAAGAAGGTCATGAACGCGAAGACGCCGAGGCTGTGGCCGCGCGGTCCCCAGCGGCGCGCGTAGACGCCGGCGCCGACCACCGCGAGGAAGGTGAGGTCCCGGGCGACGGCGTGGTCGTGCAGTTCGGCCGCGGCGGCGAGCACCGGCAGGCCCGCGCAGGGCAGCAGCGCGGTGGTGACGGCCTGCCCGCGCACCGTGGCGTCCGTCACCGTGAACAGGGCGAGCAGCGCGGCCAGACCACCCGTGACGGCGCCCGCGAGGGACTGCCCGGTCAGCCCGCAGACGACGACCGCGAGGCCGATGCCGAGGACGGCCCGAGCGGCGAACCGCAGCCGCACGCGTCCCGGGTCAGGAGCCACGAACACCCTTTTCAGCACTGCTTCCCGCCCCTGCGCATACCCCTGGACGCCGGTGGACACCGGCATGAAAAAGGCGCCGCGGAGGTCCGCAGCGCCATCGACATGCCCATGAGAGCATCATCGGGGCGGGTGGCTCAAGTGGCTGCCGATCCACTGGTCCAATGGCATGCCCCCTCGGCACTGGGCCATTGGTACAGTCATGCGTCATGAGCGTGGACGAACTCGACACCCGCATCCTCAGGCTGCTTCTGGAGCAGCCGCGTACCAGCGTGCGCGAGTACGCCCGACTGCTCGGCATCGCCCGCGGCACGCTCCAGGCACGGCTCGACCGGCTGGAGCGGGACGGGGTGATCACCGGTACGGGCCCCTCCCTCTCGCCCGCCGCGCTCGGGCATCCGGTGCTCGCGTTCGTGCACATCGAGGTCACGCAGGGGCATCTCGACGAGGTCGGGGACGCGCTGGCCGCCGTACCGGAGATCGTCGAGGCGTTCTCGATCACCGGTGGCGGGGACCTGCTCACCCGGGTCGTCGCGCGGGACAACGGCCACCTGGAGGACGTGATCCAGCAGCTGATCAGCCTGCCGGGAGTGGTCCGCACCCGGACCGAGATGGCGCTGCGCGAGCGCGTCCCGCACCGCCTGCTGCCGCTGGTGGAGTCGATCGGCCGCGCGGCCGGCACCTGACCCTTGGCATCCTGAACCCATGAGCAACCTCGGCGGCCTCTCGGTCATCTTCGATCTCGACGGAACACTCGTGGACAGCGAGCCGAACTACTACGAAGCCACCCGGCAGACCCTCGCCGAGCACGGCGTCCCGGACTTCACCTGGGCCCAGCACGAGCGCTTCGTCGGCATCAGCACCCAGGAGACCCTCGTCCTCCTGAAGGAACGCCACGGCCTGAAGGCGCCGGTGGAGGAGCTGCTCGCGGAGACCAACCGGCGCTATCTGGCGCTGGCCCGGGCCGCCACGCGCGTGTACCCGGAGATGCGGAAGTTCGTGGAGCTGCTCGCGGCCGAGGGGGTGCCGATGGCGGTGGCGTCGGGTTCGTCGCCGGAGGCCATCGAGGCGATCCTGACCGGCACCGGGCTCGACGCGTCGCTGCGGACCGCGGTCTCGGCGGACGAGGTAGCCCGGGGCAAGCCCGCGCCGGACGTCTTCCTGGAGGCCGCGCGCAGGCTCGGGGCAGCCCCGGCCGACTGTGTGGTCCTGGAGGACGCGGCTCCGGGCGCGGCGGCGGCACACGCGGCCGGGATGCGCTGCATCGCGATCCCGTACGTGGCCGCGCAGGCCGACGCCCCCGAGTTCGCGACGGCGGGGCTGCTACTGCGGGGCGGGCAGGCGGAGTTCAGCGCGCAGGGGGCGTACGACTGGCTGGCCGAGGACTGACCGGTCCGCTTCAGGACACCCCCAGCACGATCTTGTCCCGGTCGCGGTGGATCGGTGCCGCCGAGCCGGTCAGCGGGACGCCCGAGCCGCCGTTGCGCAGGGCGACGATCTCCGCCGCGATGGACAGGGCCGTCTCCTCGGGCGTACGGCCGCCCAGGTCGAGGCCGATCGGAGAGCGCAGCCGGGCCAGTTCCCGCTCGCTGACGCCGACTTCCCGGAGTCGGCGGTTGCGGTCCTCGTGGGTTCGGCGCGAGCCCATGGCTCCGACGAAGGCGACGGGCAGCCTCAGTGCCTCTCCGAGGAGCGGTATGTCGAACTTGGCGTCGTGGGTGAGTACGCACAGGACCGTGCGCTCGTCCGTAGCCGTGCGCTGGAGGTAGCGGTGCGGCCAGTCGACCACGATCTCGTCGGCGTCCGGGAACCGGCTCCGGGTGGCGAAGACGGGCCGGGCATCGCACACGGTCACTCGATAGCCCAGGAACTTGCCGGCCCGCACCAGCGCCGCCGCGAAGTCGACGGCGCCGAAGACGATCATGCGGGGTGCGGGCACGCTGGACTCGACGAAGAGGGTCAGACCACCGGGGCAGTGCGAGCCGTCCTCCGAGATCTCGACGGATCCGGTACGGCCGAGGTCCAGCAGCGCGCGGGCCTGGGCCACCGACGTGCGGTCCAGGTGGGACCGGGCGGCTCGGGGGCCTTCGTGCGGTCGGTGGCGGCCGTTCTCGTCTGCCTCACCGAGGCCGCACGCGTCCACCCCGCCCGAGACGTCCTCGCCCGAGCCGCTCTCGCCAGGGCCGTCCGCGTCCCTCGCGCCGAGGCTGCCCTCGTGCCTCGCGTCGGGATACACCAGCAGCGCCCTGCCGAGCAGTTCGGCCGGCCCCCGGGCCACCCGGGCCAGCGCCACCGGCTCGCCCCTTGCCGCCGCAGCCAACCCGGCGGCGTACACCGGGTCGCCCGCACGCACCGGCGTGACCAGGACGTCGATCACCCCGCCGCAGGTCAGGCCGACGGCGAAGGCGTCCTTGTCGCTGTAGCCGAAGCGTTCGCGGACCGGCTCGCCGTCCTGGAGTGCCCGCACGCACAGGTCGTAGACCGCGCCCTCGACACAGCCGCCGGAGACCGAGCCGATCACCGTGCCGTCGGTGTCGACGGCGAGCGCGGCGCCGGGTGGGCGCGGTGCGCTGCCGCCCACGGTGACGACGGTCGCGACGGCGAAGTCCCGGCCGTCCCGCATCCAGCGGTCCAACTCCTCGGCGATGTCAAGCACTTGACGACCCGCCCGCGGTCAGGACCCGGTCGGGGCGGATCGGCAGGGCACGGTGGCGGACGCCGGTGGCGTGCCAGACGGCGTTGGCTATCGCCGCGGCGGTCCCTACGACGCCTATCTCGCCGATGCCCTTGATGCCGACCGGGTCGTCCGGGTCGGGGTCGTCGACCCAGTCCGCCTCGATGGCCGGTACGTCGGCGTTGGCGGAGAAGTGGTAGTTGGCGAGGTCCGGTCCGACCTGGGCGCCGGACGCCCTGTCGCGGACCGCCTCCTCGTGCAGGGCCATGGAGATGCCCCAGATCATCCCGCCGACGAACTGACCGCGCGCGGTCAGCGGGTTGACGATGCGTCCGGCGGCGAAGATGCCGAGCAGCCGTCGTACCCGGACCTCACCGCTGGCGACGTCCACGGCGACCTCGGCGAACTGCGCCCCGAAGGAGTGCCGTTCCTTCTTGGCGAGCGCGGCGACGGCCTCGGCGGTGTCGCTTCGCGCGGTGATGCCGTCGGGCGGTATGTCGCCGCCCAGGGCCAGTTGCTCCCGCAGGTCGGCCGCGGCCCGCATCACCGCCCAGGCCCAGGAGCGGGTGCCCATCGAGCCGCCCGCGAACATCGCGGCTCCGAGGTCGCTGTCCCCGATGTGCACCCGGACCCGGGCCGGCTCCGTCTCCAGCGACTCCGCGGCGACCAGGGTCAGCGCGGTGCGGGCGCCGGTGCCGATGTCCGTCGCGTTGATCCGCACGGTGTAGGTGCCGTCCGCCTCGGCGGTGACGGCCGCCGTCGAGGGGCCGATCCCGACGTGGAAGGTGGCCGCGGCCATGCCGGTGCCGAGCAGCCAGCGCCCGTCGCGGCGCACGCCGGGGCGGGGGTCGCGGTCGGCCCAGCCGAAGCGCCGGGCGCCCTCGTCGAAGCAGGCGAGCAGGTTGCGGCTGCTGAAGGGGAGTCCGGAGACGGGCCCCACCGCGGGTTCGTTGCGGACGCGCAGGGCGATCGGGTCGAGTCCGCACTTCTCGGCGAGTTCGTCGAGCGCCGACTCCAGCGCGAAGGAGCCCGGCGCCTCCCCCGGGGCGCGCATGAAGGTGGGGGTCGGCAGGTCGAGCCGTACGACCCGGAAAGCGGTGCGGTGGGCGTCGGCGTCGTACAGCGGGCGTCCGAACGCGGCGCTCGGTTCGACGAACTCGTGCACGGTCGAGGTGAGGCTGAGTGCCTGGTGGTCGAGGGCGCGCAGCCGGCCGTCGGGGTCGGCGCCGAGCCTGACGCGCTGGGTGGTGGGGCTGCGGTAGCCGACCAGGGAGAACATCTGACGGCGCGTCAACACCACGCGGACCGGGCGCTGGAGAAGGGTCGCGGCCATCGCGGCGGCCACCTGGTGCGGCCGTACTCCCTTGGATCCGAAGCCGCCGCCGACGTGTTCGGACCGCACCCGCACGGCCGCCGGGTCGAGGGAGAAGAGTTTCGCGAGTTCGCCGGCCACCCACACGGTGCTCTGGTTGGAGTCGACGACGTCGAGCCGTCCGGCCTCCCAACGGGCCGTCGCGGCATGGGGTTCCAGGGGACTGTGGTGCTCCTCGGGTGTCGTGTACTCCTCGTCGACGACCACGGCGGACCGGGCGAGGGCGTCCTCCACGTCGCCCTTCACCACCTCGGCCGGTCCGGCGGGCGAGCCCGCGGGCAGATAGGCGTCGGGGTGCCCGGCGTAGAACGCGATGTCGTGCGGTTCCTCGTCGTAGTCGACCACCAGCGCCTCGGCGGCCTCCCTGGCCTGCTCGGACGTCTCGGCGAGGACCAGCGCCACCGGCCAGCCCACGTAAGGGACTTGGTCGTGCTGGAACAGTCCGAGGGCCGGGTCCGGCGGGCCCACGACGCTCATGTAGTCGGTGGTGACACGCGGTGCGTTCTCGTGGTGCAGGACGGCGAGGACTCCGGGCATCGCGAGCACCGGGTCGGCCTGGACGGTGCGGATGCGGCCGCGGGCGACGGTGGACAACACCAGCCAGCCGTGGGCGAGTTCGTCGAAGGGGAAGTCTCCCGCGTAGCGGGCCGCGCCGGTGACCTTGTCCCGTCCCTCGACGCGGGTGTGGGCGGTTCCGAAGGCACCCGTCGACCGGACGGCCTGAGTCGTGGTGGTCATCGAGCGGTCTCCTCGGCGAGTTCGGTCAGTACGGCCACGACGAGATTGCGCAGCAGGGTGACCTTGTAGGCGTTGTCCGACAGCGGCTCGGCGGCGGCCAGTTCGGCGTCGGCGGCCGCCATGAACGCCTCGGCGCTCGCCGGTCCCCCGGTCAGCGCCCGCTCGGCCCGCCGCGCCCGCCAGGGCCGTGACGCCACCGCACCGAAGGCCAGCCGTACTTCGCGCACGACACCGTCGCGCACGTCGAGGGCAGCGGCGATCGAGCCGATGGCGAACGCGAAGGAGGCCCGCTCGCGCACCTTCCGGTAGCGGGAGTTGGCGGCGACCGGGGCGGGCGGCAGCGTGACCCCGGTGATCAGCGCGCCCGGCGGCAGCGCGGTCTCGCGGTGCGGGGTGTCGCCCACGGGGAGATAGAGGTCCGTGAGCGCCAACTCCCCCGGCCCGGCGGCGGTTTCGTACGACACGACCGCGTCGAAGGCCGCCAGCGCCACCGCCATGTCGGAGGGGTGGGTGGCCACGCAGTGCTCGGAGGCACCGAGGATCGCGTGGTTGCGGTGCTCGCCCTTCAGCGCGGGGCAACCGCTGCCGGGGACGCGCTTGTTGCAGGGCTGGGTCACGTCGGTGAAGTAGGCGCAGCGGGTGCGCTGGAGCAGATTTCCGCCGACCGTGGCCATGTTGCGCAACTGGCCGGAGGCGGCGGCCAGCACCGCTTGGGTCAACGCCGGGTAACGGAGCCGTACTTCGGGATGCGCGGCGAGGTCGCTGTTGGTGACGGTGGCGCCGATGCGCAGGCCGCCGTCCGGCGTCGTCTCGACGCGGTCCAGGGGCAGTTCGCGTACGTCGACGAGCCGCGTGGGACGCTCCACCCCGGCCTTCATCAGGTCGACGAGATTGGTGCCGCCGCCGAGGAAACGGGCGTCGGGCTCGGCGTCGAGCAGCGCAACCGCGCCGGAGACGTCGAGCACCCGCCGGTACTCGAACTCCCTCATGCCACGGCCTCCTTGAAGTCGTCCTGCTCCTCCTCGGCCCGCGGTGCTTCCGTCCGCCGTTCCTCGGCCGCCCGGGCTACCGCCTGGACGATGGACACATACGCGCCGCACCGGCACAGGTTGCCGCTCATCCGCTCCCGGATCTCCTCGGCGGTGAGGGGTGGCGGCCCCGCCTCGGGCCGTACGTCGGCGGTGACGGCGCTGGGCCAGCCCGCTGCGTGCTCCTCGATCACCGCGAGGGCCGAGCAGATCTGGCCCGGGGTGCAGTAGCCGCACTGGTAACCGTCGAGGTCGAGGAACGCCTGCTGCACGGGATGCAGCCGACCGCCGTCGGCCACGCCTTCGATGGTGGTGACGGAGCGCCCCTCGGCGGCCACCGCCAACTGGAGGCAGGAGACGACCCGGCGGCCGTCGAGCAGCACCGTGCAGGCCCCGCACTGCCCCTGGTCGCAGCCCTTCTTCGTGCCGGTGAGGTCGAGGTGTTCGCGCAGGGCGTCGAGCAGGGTGGTGCGGTGATCGACGGGCAGCGTGTGCTTCTCTCCGTTGATGTTCAGGGTGATGACGCTGGACGTCGATGGGGCCATGATCAGCCTTCTCTCGCGGATGGGGGGCGCGTCGAAGTTGGACGAGGAGATCCGTGAGCCCACGGGTCGCACGAGAATGCCGGTCGGCGACCGGTCCGGCCGTTCGCGCGGCCCGTTCTGCCGGTAGAGTGAGCTCTAAGCGGACAGCTGTCCGTTACCCAGGAACCTAACGGACAGCTGTCCGCTTAGCAAGGTCGGCTCTGCCGTATTTCCCCGAAGGAGGAGGAGTGCGCGAGGAGTTGGGCACGCCCCAGCGCTCGGACGCCCAGCGGAACCGCGAGCGCATCCTCGAAGTCGCGCTCGCCGAGCTGACGCTCGCGGCGGACGTCCCACTGAGCGCGATCGCCAGGAAGGCCGGTGTCGGACAGGGCACGTTCTACCGCAACTTCCCCAACCGCGAAGCGCTCCTGCTGGAGATCTACCGCCACGAGATGCAGCAGGTCGCCGAAGCGGCGGCCCCGTTGCTGGAGACGGGCGCGCCGGACCGGGCGCTGCGGGAGTGGATGGACCGCCTCGCCCGGTTCGCCAGGGCCAAGGTCGGCCTGGCCGGCGCGCTGCGGCAGGCGGCCGGAGCCTCCGGCACCCCGGCCAAGCCTGGGCACGGCGCGGTGACCGAAGCCGTCGCGCTGCTCCTGCGGGCGAACGACGAGGCCGGCACCATCCGCCCGGGCGTCACCCCCGACGACTTCTTTCTCGCCATCGCCGGCCTGTGGCAGATCGAACCGCACGGCGACTGGCAGGGGCGTGCCGGACGGCTCCTGGACCTGGTCATGGACGGACTGCGGGCGGGAGCGCCGGGACGCTGAACCGCGTCCCTCACCGCACCCCCCGCGAGAAACCCGAATGCGCCCGCTTGTTCGGTTCTGGGACCATGCCGGAATGATCGACCGTCTCGCACCACTGGTCCTCCGGCACACGTTCCGCATCCCCCTTCCCACAGGTCCCTCAGGTGAAGTCACCGGTCCCGAGGATGAAGGCGCCACCGCCGCGCGGCAGTTCGACGCCGCGCTGCTCTCCGTGGGCTTCAAGCTCTCCCCGGACCTGCTGGCCCGGCTCTCGGAGCTGCCCGAGGAGACGGTCGTCCGTATCGCGGGACGCACGCTGCGGACCGTCCGCGAGCTGGTCGGCGATCACGTGCGGCACAACGCCTACTTCATCGACTTCCCGGCCAACGTGCCCGACACCGTGGACTTCTGGATGTCGTGTGTCGCCGAGGCGCTCTTCGACAAGGAGACACCGGCCTCCACGCTCAAGCAGTTGCGGACCGGCGTGGTGAACCTCCTCGGCCTGCCGACGTACGGCAGATATCAGCACACGTACGCCGAACTGCTCGCCGCGCAGGACGAGTTGATCGCGGCGGCGGGTGACCGGCTCACGGTGCTGCACGCGGGCGGCGACCTCGCCGACGAACTCACCGCGCTCTACCTGGCGTTGGCGAGCAGCACCACACCCCTGAGCGACGAGCACAGGCCTGATCTGCGGGCGTTGGCCGAGCGGTGTGTCGACGGGCCGCAGCCCGAGGTGATCCCGGTCCGGGAGAACCGCGCGATCGTCAACGAGGCCCGCCTGAAGGCGGGTTCGGAGCTGTTGCTGGACACGGTCACCGATGTGCTGCGGCTGGCCTGCGCGCTGTCGGACGGCGATGTGACGCTGGTGGAGCCGACCCGTTTCCGTTCGCTGTCCCGGCCGGTTCGGCGGGCGTTGCTCGCCGGGCTGGACTCCGTGATCGCCGCGTCCCCCGCCAAGCTCGCCGACGTGCACGCGCACCGCGAGGAGTGGAAGCGGCTCGGCGAGCGGCTGCACCCGCACGAGTACCCGCGATGGCCGCACGCGGCCGACGTGTTCGCGGTCGCGCGAGGAGAGCTGACAGCGCGGTCGCTCGACGGCCGGGTCGAGGAACTCCTCGCGGAGGCCGACCTGTTGGGCGCGGTGGAGCTGCTGAAGTCCGCGCCCGGCAAGCTGTTCCGCGCGCTGGACCGGCTGCTGCGCACGGCACTCACGCAGGAGGAGCGCGACGCCGTGGTGGCCGCCGCCGAGCAGGTCGCGCCCGCGGTGTCGGGCCGGGTCGTGCTGTCGGTGCGCGAGCATCTGCACAACCGGGCCAGGGACACCGGGGAGTTGCGGGTCTTCGTGAACCGGCGCGGCCGGGCCTGGGTGACCGACGACGAGCGGTCGGTCGTAGGACCGGCGGAGCGGGAACGGCTGATCGCCGCGCTCGACGGCGAGACGCGGCGTCGACTGCCTTCTCCGGAGCGGCTGTTGGTGGATCCGGAGGTGCTGGACGTGGCGTTGCCGTTGAGCGGGAAGGCGACGGCGGCCGGGCTCGGCGTGCTGCCGCGTGGGTCCTTGTCGGCGGTCGAGGGCGAGTTGCTGCGCTTCTTCGTGTACTGGAAGGAGACCGAGCGGCGCACCGACTTCGACCTGTCGGCGCTGATGCTGAACGCCGACTACTCGACGAACACGTGGCTGTCGTACACCTCGCTCACCGAGGTCGAGGGCGAGCACTCCGGTGACATCGTCGAAGCACCGGACGGGGCCTCGGAGTTCATCAATCTGCGGCTGGGCGCGGTGCGCGGGACGTTCGTCGTGCCGCAGGTCAACATCTTCGCGGGCGAGGGCTTCGAGGAGGTCGAGGAGTCGTTCTTCGGGTTCATGCTGCGTGAAGGCGAGCAGCAGGGACGGCCGTTCGAGCCGCGTACCGTGCGGATGAAGTCGGAGCTGCGCGGGGCGGGGCGGGTCGCGCTGCCGCTGGTGTTCCTGCGCGGGGAGGACGGTGCCTGGCGGGCGAAGTGGCTGCACCTGTATCTCAAGGGCAGCCCGTCGGCGAACCGGGTCGAGGAGAACCGCGTGACGGTGGCCAACCTGCTGCGCGGCATCGTCGAGCGCGAGCAGCTCACCGTGCGCCATCTCGTCGACCTGATGAGCGGGGACACGACACAGGTGACCCTGTGGGACGGCGAGACGGTCCCGGACGGGCCGGTCACCTTCATCGGTATGAGCCGCCCGGCCGAACTGCCCGCCGGATCTGTTGTCATCACTCTCGAAAATCTGCGCGACCTGATCCCCGCCTGACTGCTAACGTCGACCCCGGCGAGGCCATGGACGGACTTCCTTCTCAACTACTCCTTGAAATCAGTCCGTCCGCTTTCCTCGCCCTCGACGTTCCGTGAGGGGTGCCCCAGGGCGCCCCTCACGTTCTTTTTCCGCCGAAACCTCACTTCACAGACTTGTGGGACAATCCTCTATGCGCGGACGAAAGGCCACTTCAGTGAGCGGAACGCACGACGGGTCCGGCTACGACAGCCTTCGGCTCGACCGCACCGGTCAGGCCGAGGCCTTCGATGCCATCGGGGACCGGTACGACGAGGCCTTCCCGCACAAGGAGGGCCAGGTCGGCGCGGGTGAGTGGCTGATCGAGTCCCTCGATCCGGGCGCCCGCGTGCTGGACCTCGGCTCCGGCACGGGTGTGCCGACCGCCCGGCAGCTGGCCGACGCGGGTTTCGAGGTCGTCGGCGTGGACCTGTCCGCCCGGATGGTGGCGCTGGCCGGCGAGTACGTCCCGGCCGCCGCGTTCCACCGGCTCGACCTCGCGGACCTGCGCCCGGACGGCCCCCGTGACCTGGGCAGGTTCGACGGTGTCGCCGCGTTCTTCTCCCTGCTGATGCTCCCGCGCGCGGAGATCCCGCTCGCCCTGCGCACGATCCACCACCTGTTGCGTCCGGGCGGGCTGTTCGCCCTGTCGATGGTGGAGGCCCACGTGGACGACTTCGAGATCCCCTTCCTCGGGCACACGATCAGGGTCTCCGGCTATCTCCTCGAAGACCTGCACAAGATCCTCGACACGGCCGGCTTCGAGATCGTGAAGGAGAACTCCTACACCTACGCCCCGGCGACCGCCGATGTCCCGCCGGAGGAACAGGTCTTCCTCTGCTGCCGACGGCGCGACTGAGGCCGTAGGACCGACCCGGCGGCCGCTGCCGTACCAGTGACGGGACGAAGCGTGTGACGGAGCATCCCAGCCCCCGCGAAGGCCCCGCCGGAACCGCCCGGCGAGGCGCTTCGGCGAGCGGCCCGGCGCCCGTCGTACCGCTCGGCCGGACGCCCGTGCAGCAGATGGACCGGCTCCAGTACCTCGATGTCGCCACCCGGCGGATCGCCCGCGGGATGGACCTGGACGAGACGCTGCGGGAACTGCGGTGGGCGGCGGTGCCCGCCTTCGCCGACGCGATCGTGATCCACCTGCACGATCCGCTGCCCGTGGGGGACGAGAAGTCGGCCGCGGCCGTCGTCCTGCGGCTGCACAGCATCGACCGGGCGCCGGAGGCCAGGTCCGCGCTGCTGATGCCGCACGCCGAGTACGCGAGCGTGGCCGAGCGGGTGCAGCCGGTGCTCGCCGGACGGCTCGCGAAGCTGCTCCTGGCCGGGCGGCCGGCCTTCGGCGACGCCCCGGGCATCCACCCCGCCGTGGCCGAACTGCTCGGCCCCGCGGCGAGCGCGCACGGCACCCTCCCGCCGGGCCGCCGCCTGATCATCGCGCCGCTGCACGGCCGCCACCACGTCATGGGCACCGTCGTACTACTGCGCCGCCCCGACCGCTCCGCGTTCACCACCGACGACCTGCTCGTCGCCTCCCAGCTCGCCACCCACACCGCCATCGGCGTCCAGAAGGCGGTGATGTACGGCCACGAGGCCTCCGTCGCGGACACCCTCCAGCACACCATGCTCCCATCCTCGCTGCCCGAGCCGACCGGCATCCAGCTCGCCAGCCGCTATCTGCCCGCCTCGAAGACCGCGCAGGTCGGCGGCGACTGGTACGACGCGATACCGCTGCCCGGCAGCCGGGTCGCGCTGATCGTCGGGGACGTCATGGGGCACTCCATGACCTCCGCCGCGATCATGGGCCAGCTGCGCACCATCGTGCAGACCCTCGCCGGCCTCGACCTGCCCCCGCACGAGGTCCTCCACCACCTCGACGAACAGGCCCAACGTCTCGGCAGCGACCACATCGCGACCTGCCTGTACGCGATCTACGACCCGATCTCGCACCGCCTGCTCATGGCCAACGCCGGCCACCCGCCCGCCGTGCTGCTGCGCCCGAACGGCCACGCCGAGGTGCTCCAGGTCCCGCCGGGCGCCCCGATCGGCGTCGGCGGCGTCGTCTTCGAGTCCGTGGAGATGCCCGCGCCCACCGGCACGACCCTGGTCCTGTACACCGACGGTCTCGTCGAGTCCCGCGACACCGACGTGGGCACGGGCGTCGAGGCCCTGCGCACCCACCTCCAGTCCACCCCGCACCACCACCGCCTCTCCTCGCTGGAGCGACTGTGCGACCGCGTCCTCGCCGCACTGGCGCCGGGTCCCCGAGACGACGACATCGCCCTGCTCACCGCCCGCTTCGACGGCTTCCCGCCGGACAGCGTCGGCTACTGGCACCTCGACCCCCACCCGCTCACCGCGGGCCAGGCCCGCCGGCTGACCCGCAGGGTGCTGCGCCGCTGGGGCTTGGACGACCTGGTCGACACCACGGAGCTCCTGGTCAGCGAGGTCGTCACGAACGCCGTGCGGTACGCCTCCCGCCCCATCTCCCTACGGCTGCTGCGCACCGACGTGCTGCGCTGCGAGGTGACCGACGACTCGCCCCAGGTGCCCCGGATGCGACAGGCGGCGCCGGGCGACGAGGGCGGTCGCGGCCTGTTCCTGGTCGACCGGCTCGCGCAGCGTTGGGGGGCGACCCGGTTGAGCACGGGGAAGGTCGTGTGGTTCGAGCAGCAGATCCCGAAGGGCCCTTGATTCGACGGGCGTTGACGCTCAGACCGGCCCAACTCCCGTGTCGCCCTTGAGGCGTTCGAGGTCGGAGGCTCGAACCTGGATCACGACGACGGCGATCAGCGCGGCGACGACGGTGAAGATCGCGGCCATCACGAACGCGGCCGAGACCCCGGCGGTGAGGACGTGATCGCCCCAGGTGCCCGGGAGTTGGCCGGTGCGCTGGAAGCGGAGGCGTTCGGCCGGAGTCGCCTGCGCGAGGAACGCGGGGATCCGGTCCTTCGCCTCGTCGCGGCTGGCCGTGCCGAACATGGTGACCAGGATGGACAGTCCGAGCGAACCGCCCACCTGCTGCATGACGTTGAGGAGTCCGGAGGCCGCGCCGGTCTCCTGGACCGGCACGTCGGAGAGCGCCATCAGGGTCAGCGAGACGAACTCCATGCCCATGCCGAGGCTGAACACCAGCATCGGGCCGAGCACGCTGCCGAGGTAGGTGGAGTCGACGTCCGTCAGCGTCAGCCAGGACAGGCCGCCCGCCGCGAGGATCGCGCCCTCCACCATGAACGGCTTGGGCCCGTAGATCGGCAGGAACCGTGAGGCCAGGCCCGCGCCGACCGCGATGACGGCACTGACCGGCAGGAAGGCGAAGCCGGCCATGAGCGGGCTGAAGCCCAGCACGTCCTGCACGAAGAGCGTGAGGAAGAAGAACATCCCGAAGATCGCGGCGGAGAGGCAGAGCATGATGCCGTACGTCCCGGCCCGATTGCGGTCGCGGAACATGTGCAGCGGGGTGATCGGCTGCCGGGAACGCCGTTCGACCAGGACGAACAGGGCGAGGACGACCACGGCCGCACCGAACGAGGCCAGGGTGAGCCAGTCCCGCCAGCCCTCCTGCGCGGCCCGGATGAAGCCGTAGACGAGGAACACCAATCCCACGGTGGAGGTCAGCGCGCCGGTGATGTCGAAGTGGCCCGGGTGGCGTTCGGACTCCTTGATCCAGCGCGGGGTGGCGAGGACGATGAGCAGTCCGATCGGGACGTTGACGAACAGCACCCAGCGCCAGTTCAGCCACTCGACGAGAATCCCGCCCATCAGGAGTCCGATCGCGCCGCCGCCGGCCGAGACACCGGCGAAGACCCCGAACGCCCGGTTACGCTCCGGGCCTTCGCGGAACGTCGTACTGATCAGGGCGAGCGAGGTCGGCGAGGCGATGGCACCGCCGACGCCCTGGAGGGCGCGTGCGGCGAGGAGTTCACCGGAGTTCTGCGACAACCCGCCCAGCAGGGAGGCGAGTACGAAGAGCACCACCCCGAACACGAACACCCGCCGCCGCCCGAGGATGTCCCCGGCCCGTCCGCCGAGCAGCAGCAGACCGCCGAAGGTGAGGGTGTACGCGTTGACGACCCAGGCCAGGCCGGTCGTGGAGAACCCCAGCGAGCTCTGGATGTGCGGAAGGGCGATGTTCACGATGGTGATGTCGAGGACCACCATCAGCTGACAGGACGCGATGACCAGCAGCGCCATCGTGCTGCCGCCACCGCCGGTGTTCCGGGTGGTGGTCTGCGCTGCGGAGGCTTGCCGAGGACTGCTGCTCATGGCGGATCGCACTCACGAGAGACCGGTGAACGGCTCCGTCCACCGGATACCCACCGTTCGACGGTACGCCCGCCCCCCGCTCCCCACCACTCGATCATCACAGGCCCAGGCGCTAGGTTCACACATGACAGGACATGGGGAGAAACCATTGGTGACCGAGGTCGTCGCAGACGGACGGACGCTGCCCTACGGCGATGTCGTCGCCGTCGCCCACCACGGCACCCAAGTCCCCCTGGCGGACAGGGTGTTGCCGCGCCGCGCACGTTGGGCGACGGCCGGCCGCACGGGGTGGGCGTGGAGACGGTGAGCCGCGACATCCAGGGGTCCGACGACGTCCGCAGCACACTGCACGCCTTGGCGGGAGAAGCGACATGACCAACGTCGACGTACACCAGCATCTGTGGACCCCTTCGCTGGTGACGGCTCTGCGCGCCCGCCGCGAACCGCCGTTCCTGGACGGCTGGACGCTGTTCCTGGACGGTGAGCCGCCCTTCGAGATACCGCCCGCCGACCACGACATCGCCCGGCGCGCGGAACTCGCCGCCGCCGACGGCCTCGGCCGGGTGCTCGTCTCGCTGTCCGCCCCGATCGGCGTGGAGTGGTTGCCCGAGGCTGAGGCACGGCCCCTGCTCGACGCGTATCACGACGGCGTGGCCGCGCTGCCGGAGCCTTTCGGGGCGTGGGCCGCCGCCTGCGTACGGGACATCGACGCCGACGCGACCGCCAAGGACCTCGACCAGGGCTTCGCCGGCCTGCAACTGCCCGCCAACTCCCTCGCCGACGCGGCGGGTTACGCCCGCTGTGCCCCGCTCCTCGACCTGCTCGAAGAACGCGACCTCCCGCTCTTCGTCCACCCGGGGCCCGCCGTGGGCTCCTCGGCGGACCCCGCCTGGTGGCCCGCGATGGTTCCGTACGTCCAGCAGATGCACGCCAGTTGGTACGCCTTCCGTGCCTTCGGCCGTCCCCGCCATCCACGCCTCCGCGTGTGCTTCGCCCTGCTGGCCGGACTCGCCCCGCTCCACGGCGAGCGCCTGTCGGCCCGGGGCGGGCAGCAACAGGCGGGCGACCAGGGCGTGTTCGTCGAGACGTCGTCCTACGGCCCGACCGCCGTCGAGGCGATCGTGCGCGCTCTCGGCGTCGACGCCGTGGTCCAGGGCTCGGACCGTCCCTACGCCGAGCCGCCCCGCCACCCGGGGTACGGGTTGGGCGGGGCGGCTGCCTACGCCTTTCGCATCGCCAATCCGAGACGGCTCCTCACCGGGGAGGTGTGACGGTCCGTCAGTTCGCCGCGTTCATCAGGTCGAGCGCGCTCTGCTGCCGGGCCGCGTCGGTGGAGTCCAGCGGTCCGGCCCAGTGCAGCCCGTACGCGTCGAGGGAGTTGCGGTCGTTCGCGTAGGCCGTGTCCGCCTGGCGTTTGATGTAGGCGGTGTAAGGACGGTCGGACAGGCGGGAGTTGAAGGCACTCAGGCCCCGGACGTACGCGCCCTTGAAGGACGGGCCGTCGCCCCCGCAGCCGCTCGTCTCGCACGGTTCCCGCAGGATTCCACCGGAGTTGAGAGCCGTCGACGTGGTCGAGGCGTCACCGATCTGGCGTCCCGTGGTGAGCAACCCGGAATCCCCGGTCGCCCGGTACAGCTCCGACAGGCCGCCGAGCAGCACGCCCTGGTTGTACGACCACGTGGTGTCGCCGTTGTTGCCGCAGGTCGCCAGGTTGATGCCGTCGTTGACCAGATGGGAGCCGTTGATCATGCCGGTGCCCTTGAACCACGACCACTCGGCGTTGGCCCGGCCGAGATACGTCGTGTCGCCCGAGACGCGGTTGTGCAGGGCCGCGTTCAGCTCCAGGTAGAGGGAGTTGGCGATGGCGTTCTTGTAGGTCTTCGCCGTGCTCCACCACACACCACCGCCGCACGTGTTGTCCCAGTACCGGGCCATGTAATCGGCGTCCGCGCGGGCGGTGTTGAGATAGCGGGAGTCGCCGGTGAGGTCGTAGGCGTCGACCCAGGCCAGCCCCCACCAGCCCGTGTCGTCGATGTAGTCGTTGGTGAAGTTGCCGCCCTGGGCGGAGAGGTTGCGGTCGTAGGTGTTGGCGATCGCGTACTTGTAGCTGCCCATGCCCGTGACGCGGGCGTTGTCGATGAGGGCGGTCAGGGCGTTGGCCGAGTTCCACCAGCCGGTGGTGTCGAAGAGACCGGTGCCCAGGTTGTACGACTGCATCAGCGCGGTGGCGGCGGCGGTTGGGCGGCTGCCCGCGTTCCACGTCGTCCGGGCCCACGCCGTACAGGCGATCTCGGCTCGGTCCCCCGCCTTGCCGCAGGCACGGAGCGCGCCCACGCCGAGGGCGTTCCAGTCGTCGACGTTGTACATCAGGGTGCGCCAACCTCCCTGCCCCGCGGGGACGGTGGTGTCGCCGAGCTTGCTGCCCGAGCTCCAGGTTCGGCCGCCGTCGAAGGAGCGGTCGAGCCAGACCTCGTCGCCGGGGCTGCCGTTGGTGATCGAGGCCCAGCCCATCGCGTCGGTGTCGTCGAAGTGCAGGGCGATGCTGCGGGAGTAGATCGTGGCGGTCACCGGCTGGCGGTCACCCGGGGACAGCGCCGGGTCGCGGGCGTCGCAGTACTTGTTGCAGATCGACGCCTGGGCGGCGGCGGTCGCGACGCCGGTGGACACCGGCATGAACAGGGTCAGGGCGGCGATCAGGCCGGTCCCAACCCTCCTGACGCGTCGTGCTGTTGAGGTCATGCCGGCTCCATCGAGGTGGGGGGATGCGGGAGGTCAGCCCAGGCGCCACTGCTGGTTGGCGCCGCCGTTGCAGGACCAGAGCTCCAGCGCGGTGCCGTTGACGTTTCCGGCGGCCTGGTCGCCCCCGGTGACGTCGAGGCAGAGGCCCGACTGGGTGCCGGTGATCGTGCCGTTGGGGTTGACGCTCCACTTCTGGTTGGCGCCGCCGTTGCAGCCGTAGAGCTGGACCTTGGTGCCGTTGCTGGTCTGGTTGTCGTAGGCGTCCAGGCACTGGGTGCCGCCGTAGAGCCGGAGTTCACCGGCCGCGGTGATGGTCACGGCCTGGTTGGTGCCGCCGCCGCAGTCCCAGATCTCGATCTTGGTGCCGGGGGTGGTCTCGCCGTCGTAGGCGTCGAGGCAGCGGTTGGAGGAGGCGCCGATCAGCGGGTGGGTGCTGCCGACGCTGGTGCCGCTGCCGACGGAGACCCGGTACATGACCGAGCCGTGGCCGGGGACGCTCGCCGAGATGGCGCCGCCGGTGCTGCTGACGACGTGCGACCAGAGGTTGTTGAGCTGGTACGAGGACGCCGAGGGGAGTCCGGCCGCCGTCGCGGAGGTGGTGATGGTGGCGGCGGCGGAGTTCTCGTTGAAGAGGACCACCGAGACGTCGCCGCCTGCGAGGGGCTTGGAAAGGACGTGCAGGCCACCGGAGTTGGAGATCTCGGTGCCCTGCTTGCCCAGGGAGTCCTGGTCGACGGCGATGACTTCCTTGTTGCCGTAGAGCGAGAGCGTGGCGGCGGAGGCCTTGCGCAGGTCGGTGCCGGCGATCAGGGGCGCGGCCATCTCCGACCAGAGGCTGAGGTGGGAGCGGTCCTCGGTGAACGACATGCCGTTGCCGACTTCGAGCATGTCGGGGTCGTTCCAGGCGCCCGGCTTGGCGTACGCGGCGAGTTTGACGTTGGCCTTGTAGATGGACACCACCGTCGAGAAGTTGACGTTGATGTCGTCGGTCGTGCGCCAGCTGTTGCCGACGCCCGCGCCCCAGGTCCACACGTCGGCGAGGCCCCAGTTGCAGAGGCTGTAGACGATCGGGCGGCCGGTGTTGGCGAGGGCGTCGCGCATCGCGGTGTAGCGCTGTTGGTCGGGCACGTTCTGGTGGTTGCAGTTGTCGTACTTGAGGTAGTCGACGCCCCACGCGGCGAAGCTGTTGGCGTCGGTCTGCTCATGGCCGAGGCTGCCGGGGTAGCCCGCGCAGGTGGCGGTCCCGGCGCTCTCGTAGATGCCGAGCTTGAGACCCTTGCCGTGCACGTAGGCGGCGGTGCCGCTGATGCCGTTCGGGAACTTGACCGGATCGGGGACGAGTTGGCCGGCGGAGTTGCGGGCCGAGGTCATCCAGCAGTCGTCGATGTTGACGTACTGGTACCCGGCGTTCTTCAGCCCGGAGGAGACGAGGTAGTCGGCGGTCTGCTCGACGAGTTGCTCGGTCACGTTGCAGCCGAAGGCGTTCCAGTCGTTCCAGCCCATCGGGGGCGTCTTCGCGAGGCCGTTGTCGAGGGCCTGCGCGGGCGGCGCGGCGCGCAGCACCAGCAGGGCCGGGACGAGGGCCAGCAGCAGCACCATCGTGAGGGCGGCGCTCAGACGTCTCTTGAAGGGTGACGGGACGGTCATGTCGAGGTCTCCTGCTTCGCCGTGTGGGGCCGGTCGAACTCACCTTTGGAAACGTAACCATCGTGAAGGTTCCATCAGCGGAGCTGCATCGTCAATGGTCCGGACCAAAATGTCCCCGGGCGTGAACCACCCGTGCCGTCAGATGCGTTGACGACCTCATGAGTCAATGACAACGTTTCCATCATCGGCATCCATCCCGCACCCACCCGCACCCCTCGACTCATGACTTGGAGGCCTCCATGTCGCTGCGTCCCTCCCGGCGCGTGATGATCGGTTCCGGCCTGGCCGCCCTGACGGCGACGGCCGCCACACCCGCTTTCGCGGCCGAACGCCCAAGCTCCGCACGGGCGTTGTCCCGCGCCAAGGCCACGTACTCCGCGCTGAGAAGACACTTCGACGCGACCGACGGCTCCGGGCTGGTCCGCGAGCAGATTCCGGCGGCGGCCGGCGACAACCCGTACTCGTACGAATGGCCCTTCTCGCAGGTGCACACCGCCGCACTCGATCTCACCGTCGTGGACGCGGAGTTCGAGCCGGAGCTGGCGCGGCGCGCGGCGGCGCAGGAGCACCACTGGAACGCCGGCGGCGGGACGACCAAGCTGCCCGGTTACGCCTCCTACCCGGTCGCGCCGTACGGGGCGGGCGGGGACATGTTCTACGACGACAACGAGTGGGTGGGGCTGGCGAAGGTCCAGCGGTATCTGCAGACCGGGGACGCCGCCGCGCTGGCCCGCGCCAAGGAGATCTTCGCCCTGGTCAAGTCCGGTTGGGACACCGACAGCAGCCATGCCGCACCCGGCGGGGTCTTCTGGACGCAGGCCGACTGGAGCCACGACCGCAACACCGTGTCGAACATGCCGGGCGCCCAACTCGCCCTGCGCCTGCACCAGATCACCGGCGAGGCCGACTACCTGGCCTGGGCGAGACGCTTCTACGACTGGACGAACGCGCATGTGCAGAGCCCAAGTGGCCTGTACTGGGACCACCTCGACCTGCGGGGGACGATCGAGAAGACCGTCTGGTCCTACAACCAGGGCGTGCCCGTCGGTGTCGCCGTGCTGCTGTACGAGGTCACCCGCGACCGCGCCTACCTGCGCCAGGCGGAGCGGGTTGCCGCCGCCGCGTACGCCTACTACGTCACACAGGGGCGGCTGTTCACGCAGCCGGTGTTCTTCAACTCGATCTTCTTCAAGAACCTGCTGCTCCTGGAGTCGGTGACCGGGAAGGACACCTACCACCGGGCGATGGCCGACTACGCCGACCAGGTGTGGGACACGATGCGCGATCCCGCCACCGGCCTCGTGCACTTCGACACGGCCGGTGGCACCCAGGCGATCCAGCAGGCCGCGCTCGTGCAGCTCTACGCCGTGCTCGCCTGGCCGCGCGCCAAGTGGCGGACGCTGTACTGACGTTACGGGTGTCCGATCTCCCCGGTGCCGCGTGCGATCAGCTGCACCGGGAGGACGGTCCGGTGGGACGGGCTGTCGTCGCCGTCGATGCGGTCCAGCAGGATGTGGGCCGCCCGGCGGCCGAGTTCCTCGGTGTCGGAGGTGACGACGGTGACCGGGGTGGGGAGCATGTCGGCGAGCTTGAAGTCGTCGAACCCCACGACGGCGATGGAGACTTGGAGGTCACGGCAGGCGCGCAGGACGCCCTCGGTGA
This sequence comes from Streptomyces sp. NBC_01261, assembly GCF_036226385.1. Taxonomy (NCBI): domain Bacteria; kingdom Bacillati; phylum Actinomycetota; class Actinomycetes; order Kitasatosporales; family Streptomycetaceae; genus Streptomyces; species Streptomyces sp. NBC_01261. Next base: position 9,620,407 of record NZ_CP108463.1, on the reverse strand, counting down.
GGAAGCCCGTGGTGGAGAAGACCGCGGTGGGCGGGTTCGCCGAGGTGAGCAGGGCGCGGGCGGCGACCTCGGCTTCCTCGGTGGTGCCGCGGCGCAGGGTGACGACCAGCTTGTTGTCCGGCTCGATGCCGCTGCGGCGCAGCGCCTTGCGGTAGCCGCGCAGCCGTCGGCCGGTGCTGTAGTACGAGGGGGCGACGAGGATCGCGATACGGCGGTGACCCTGCTCGACGAGATGCTGGGTCGCCTTGTGTCCGCCGTCCTCGTTGTCGACCAGGACGACATCGGCCTCGGCGCCGGTGGCCGGCCGGTCCACGAAGACGATGGGCACGTGGTCGTGGCCGTTGATCTCGTTGAGGAAGGCGTGGTCGCCCTGGTCGGGGACGATGATGAGCCCGGCGACCCGGCGGCCGATCAGCTCGCCCACGGCCCGGCGCTCGACCTCGGGGTCCTCGTCGGCGGTGCTCAACAGGACCGCGTAGCCGGCCTCGTTGGCGACCTCGACGGCGGCCTTGGCGAGGGAGGCGTAGAACGGGTTGGTGAGGTCGCCGAGGAGCAGCCCGATGGTCATGGAGTTCTGGCCGGGGCGCAGGGAGCGCGCGATCTCGTTGCGCTGGTAGCCGATCGCGGTGATCGCCGCGTTCACGCGCTCGGCCGTCTCCTCGCGGACCGTGCCGATGCCGTTGACGACGCGGGAGACGGTGACGACGGCGACTCCGGCCCGCTCCGCGACATCGCGCATCGTGGGCCTGGTGTTCTGACGGTGCGGGGGACGACTGCTCACGTGAGTTGAAGACCAACCTTCCATCGCGTACCGGGGCCGGGACCGCCCTCAGGATACGTATCGGGTCCCGGCCCGCCGCTCGGCCCGGGACGCTAACCGTTGTTCTTGATCACATCGTTGATCTTGTCGGTCATCGTCTGCAGGTCGGAGAGCGGCTTCTTGCCGTTGAGGATGTCCGGCCAGTAGGCCGTGATCAAGTCATTCGACTGGCTGGCCCACTGGGTGGTGAAGCGCACGCCGATGGTGGTCGGGGTGTTCAGTCCCGCCTTGACGGTGGCCGCCACGGTCGCCTGCCCGGCCTTGCCGAGGGCGCCGAAGTAGGCGTTCTGGGCGGAGAGATAGGCCGGGGCCGCGACCGGGGAGTCGGGCAGCACCTTGGTCCACACCGTGGAGTCGAGGTACTTGAGGACCTTGAAGGTGGCGTCCGCGTTCTGGGTGTACGACGGGGTGCAGATGCCCACGGCGTCGTAGAGGGTGGCGGGTTTGGTCACCTGGGGCAGGGGCGCGAAGCCGTACTTGATCTTCGGCTTGTCGGTGAGGAAGCCGGCGGCCAGCCACTGGCCGCTCCACAGCATCGGGATCTGTCCGGCGGCGAACAAACCCTGCTGGTTGCTGATGTCGTAGCCGGGCGGCGCGATGGCACCGCTCTTGATGCCCGCCACCACCTTGCCGACGCCCTCGGTGTAGGTCGGGTCGATGGTCGTCCTGGTGGGCTGGTGCACGTTGTCCGCGAAGGGCTTCCCGCCTGCGGACAGAGCGTACGTGCTGAGGGAGAACGGCCCGTCGGTGGAGGTCAGCGCGTCGGCGACCAGGCCGTACTTGGCGCCCTTCGCGTGCAGTTCGGCAGCCGCGGCGAACATCTGGTCCCAGGTCCAGCCGGCGGTGGGCACCGTGACGCCGGCGGCCTTGAAGGCGTCGATGTCGTACCAGATGCCGTAGGTGTTCAGCAGGGAGGGGACGCCGCCTATCCTGCCGTCGGCGGTCTTCCAGTTCTTCATCGTGGACGAGACGAAGCTGCTCGCGCCGAAGTCGCTGGAACCGGAGAGCCGGGAGGCCCAGTCGGTGAGCAGGCCCTGGCTGGTGTACTGCTGCTCGGTGTCGTTGCCGCACCAGAACAGGTCGGGCAGCTTCTTGGCCTGGGTCAGGGCCGCGAGTTTGTCGCTGTAGTTGCCGTTCGGGGTGTCGACGCGCCTGACCGTGATGTTCGGGTCGTGGAAGCCGGTCAGGGCCTGGTCGATGGCCTTGTTGGTGGCTGCGGACTCCCAGGTCATGAGGGTGACCGTGGCCTTGCCGTCCGACTGCTTCCCGGACGAGCCGCCACAGGCCGCCGTCGCGAGCAGGCCCCCCGCCGACAGCAACACTCCGGCGCAACGGATCCATCGTTTCATCGTGGCCTCCTGATACCTGGCTGGCATACGGCTCGTAGGTGGGACGGGATGGGACGGGACGGGTTGCGGATCAGCGCTGGTTGACGGTGCCCAGAGCGCTCAGTCCTTGGATGAAGTAGCGCTGGGCGACGAAGAACACGATCAGTGGCGGAAGCATGTAGAGCAGGTTGGTGGCCATGTAGAGGTTCCAGTCCGGGGTCTGGCCCGCGAACTGGGTGACGAAGGAGGCCATGCCCACGCTCAGCGGCCACTTCTGGGACGAGTACAGGTAGATCAGCGGGTTGAGGTAGTCGTTCCAGGACATCTGGAAGGCCAGGATTGACATCGTTATCCAGGCGGGCTTCGTGATCGGCAGCATCACGCTGAAGAAGATCCGCGCGTGCCCCGCGCCGTCGACCTTGGCCGCCTCGTCGATGGAGTGCGGGATCGACAGGAAGTACTGCCGGGCCAGGAAGATGAAGAGCGGATTGCCGCCGAGGAAGGCCGGGACGATCAGCGGCAGCCAGGTGTCGTACCAACCGATGTCCTTGAAGAGCTGGAACAGCGGGATGATGCCGATCACCGGGGGCAGCAGCATGCTGCCGACGAAGACGTAGAACCACACCTTCCGGCCGGGGAAGCGCAGCCGGGCCAGCGCGTAGCCCGCCATCATCGACGTCATCACCCCGCCGATCACCGAAAGACCGGTGATGACAAGGGAGTTGAGCAGCAGGCGCGGGAAGTGGATGACCTTCGGGCCGTCGATGAAGTTCTTGAAGTGGAACTCGTGCGGCAGCAGTTTCGGCGGGACCTCGAAGACCGCCGAGGGGCCCTTCAGCGCGACGGTGAGCATCCAGAGGATGGGCAGGATCATCACCGAGCTGATCAGCAGCGCGGTCGCGTACCAGGATGCTCTGCGTACGGCTCTGCGGGGCGGCTTCGTCGGTGGGGCGGCCGGTGTCGGCGCGGTCGTCGGCGCCCTGGTGACGTCAGGAGACGTGGTCACTGTAGGTCCATATCGACGAGAAGCGGGCGGTGGCGGCGATCACGACGACGACGACGAGGAAGAGCACCCACACCTGGGCGGAGGCGTAGCCGAACTGGGAGACCTGCCCCAGCCGGGGGAAGCCGTTGTCGTAGATCGACAGCATCAGGGTCCTGGTGCTGAACCCGGGGCCGCCCTGGTTGTCCGGCGAGAGGATCTTCGGCTGGTTGAACGCCTGCAGAGCCGTCACCATTTGCAGGACGACCTGCAGGACCATGATCGGGCTGATCAGGGGCAGGGTGATCCGGAAGAACACGGTGCGGGGGCCGGCGCCGTCGAGCCTGGCCGCCTCGTACAGCTCGGTGGGGACGGCCTGGAGCGCGGCGAGGAAGATGATCATCGTGGAGCCGACGCTCCACAGCATGACGATCACGATCGACGGCATCGCCGAGTCGTCCCCCGACAGCCACTCACTGGTGGGCAGGTGTAGCCAGCCCAACACCTGGTTGGCCAGACCGACTTGGGGGTTGAACACGAACTTCCAGAGCGTGATCGTGGCGACCACGGGCAGCACGACCGGCAGATAGCACAGGGTGCGCAGCAGTCCGACGCCGCGCATCCGCTGGTTGCAGAACACCGCCAGGGCCAGCCCGATGGCCAGCGACAGCGGCACGTACAGGACGACGAGCAGCAGCGTGGCACGCACCGACGGCCAGAAGGACGGGTCGGTGGTGAACATGCGGTGGAAGTTGTCGAGGCCTACGAACTTCGGGTCGGTGAGGCCGTTGTAGGCGGTCAGCGCGAAGTACGCGGACCGGAACAGCGGGTAGACGACGAACGCCGTGAAGCCGATGAGCGCCGGCGCCAGGAACACGTACGCGGCCAAGGTGTCCGAGGACCTCTTGGGCGATCGTCGCCAGGGTCGTCCCAGGCGGCCCGGACTCCTCCGGCCGGGCGGCCTGTCCACGGGCGGTACGGCGGTTCGCGTCTCTTGGTGCGGAGCGGCTGTCACACGCGCTCACCTTCTTCCTCCGAGGAGCTGACGATCACTCGGATCACGCGGACCCGATCGTCTGGTGGTCGTCGGCCCGCTCAAGGTAACGTTTCCATTCCCTGGCGATCACACCGTGGCGCACGCCACATGAGGGAGTCAAGAGGCGCGATGGTAACGTTTCCCGGATCAACATCCGGAACAGTGTGGGCAGTTCCGGAGTCGCTGAGCACGCTTGGGCGGCGGCTGGCCGGTGAGTTGCGGGGCGGTCCGGCGGGGGAGATTGTCGAGCGGTGCCTGACCAACACGTGGGCCACGTCGATGAGTTGGGGGGCTACGGCGGGCGGGGTGTCGGGGGGTCTGTCCGACGGTTTCTCGGGAGGTGCGGCGGGTGGGCCGTCAGGTGGGCCGGCGAGCGGTCTGCCGGACGGGGTGTCGAGTGGTCCGGCGGGTGGATTGCCGCACGGTCCGGCGCGCGGGTTGGCGAGCGATCTGCCGGGCGACGTGGCGGGGGGATTGCGGAGGCGTTCGGCGCACGGGGGACCGGACGGGTTGTCGGGAGATCCGGCACGGGGATGGGCGGCCGGGATGTCGGGAGGTCCGGCGCACGGATTGTCAGCCGGGATGTCGGACGGTCCGGCGCACGGGGTGACGGCCAGGGTGTCGGACGCGCCGTCGGAGGTGTTCGTGAAGACCGGCGACATCCCGGCGATGTGGCTGCGCGACAGTACCGCACAGGTCCGCCCCTACCTCGCCGTGGCCACGGACCCGGAGGTCGGTGACGTCCTGGCCGCCGTCTCGCGCCGTCAGATCCGCTGCGTTCTCATGGACCCGTACGCCAACGCCTTCAACGACGGCCCCACCGGCGCGCACGGCGAACCCGGCGATCTGCCCACGCCGGGCGACTGGGTGTGGGAGCGCAAGTACGAACTCGACTCCCTCTGCGCGCCGTTGCAGCTCGCGTACGCGCTCCGCCGGGCGACGGGCCGCGAGGACCATCTCGACGAGGCGTTCCACCGCGCCGCCTGGCTGATCGTACGGCTGTGGCGCGCTGAGCAGTCGCACGCGCACGGGCCCTACCGGTTCGTCCGGCCGACCGGACCCTTCGCCGGGGACAGTCTGCCCCTCAACGGCCGTGGTGCGCCGGTCGGTTGGACCGGGATGACATGGTCGGGCTTCCGGCCGAGCGACGACGCGTGCGTCCATGGTTACCTGGTCCCGGCCAACGCGCTGGCGTCGACGAGTCTGCACGGGCTCGCGGAGTTGGCGGCGGCGGTCCTCGACGACACCGAACTCGCCCACGAATGCCGGCGGTTGGCCGACGAGATCGATGCCGGAATCCTGGCGCACGGGGTAGTCGAGGCAGACGGCGCCTCCGTCCTCGCCTACGAGGTCGACGGCCTCGGCGCGGCCCTGCTCAGTGACGACGCGAACCTCCCGAGCCTGCTGAGCCTGCCGTTGAGCGGCTGGTGCACTCCCGAGGACCCGCTGTACCGGGCCACCCGACGCTTCGCGCTCTCCGAGGCGAACCCCTCGTACTTCAGGGGGAGTTACGCGTCCGGAATCGGCAGCACGCACACGCCGGACCGACACATCTGGCCGCTGGCAATCGCCACAGCCGGCCTGACAGGCAGCGCGGACGAGGCGGCGCGGGCCCTGGAGACCCTGGCCGCCACCACCGCCGGTACCGGCCTGATGCACGAGAGTTTCCATGTCGACGCGCCGGGCCGGTTCACGCGGGACTGGTTCGGCTGGGCGAACGCGATGTTCTGCGAGCTTGCCCTGGAGGTGTGCGGGGGTGGGGTGCGGCATTTCTTTCCGGTGCATCCGCGGGCGTTGCCCGGCGGGTCGGGGGCGGGGGGCGGGGTGGCGTGACGCTGCGGCAGCCGCCGGGGCTGATGATCGGGCGTCGACCGAGCCCGCACAATTGAGCGGGCCCGGGCTGGGAACTCCCCTTGCCGCACGGCCTGTTCCTGACTCGGCTTCGCCACCAAGCGTCGGTACCGCCGCCCCCAACCGAACCAACAACGATCGTCGAGTACGCCGACGGGCATCCCGTGCGCCCGTACCGCGTGATCGACGACGGCTGGACCGAGGGTGGCGGTTCCGCGCCCGGCGGGCCCCTGGACACCGGACTGCCGGGCGTGTTCGAGGACATGGCGGAGATGTCCGCCCGGGTCGCGGAGATCGGCGCTCGGCCCGGGCTGTGGTTCCGGCCGTTGTTGCCGAGGACCGAGACCGGTGCCGTCCGGCCCGGCATGCTCAGGGACTCCGGTTTACCGCTCGATCCCTCGCTGGGCGTGGCGCTCGATGCGGTCGCCGAGGACGTGACCCGGTTCCGGGACTTGGGGTGCGAACTCATCAAGCGCGACAGGTCCCGTACCGGTGCCGAGATCCTGGTCCGGCTCTACCGCACGATCGTCGAGGCCGCCGGGGACGACGCCGTGGTGATCGGCTGCGACACGGTCGGGCATCTGGCCGCGGGGCTGACAACGGTGCGGCGGTGCGATGATGACACGTCCGGGCGGAGTTGGGAGCGGACCCGGCGCACGGGGGTGAACACGCTCGCGTTCCGACTGGCCCAGCACAACAGGCTGTTCACCGTGGACGCGGGCTACGTGCCGTGCACACCGCGGACCGACTGGAACCTCAACCGGCAGTTCCCGGACCTGGTGGCGCGCTCGGGTGCGGCCCTGTTCGTGTCGGTGGATCCCGCCGCCCGCACGGACCGTACGGCTCGCGTTGGACGGCGGGCAGGTAAGACGGGATGGAAACGTTAGCAGCGACAGGGCCACACTAATGGTCTGGACCGCTGTCGCCTCTGTGCTGTGCCGACCGGCGTCACTCCCTTGTCACCTCAGGACGAACCTCCGTCGCCCAGGACTCAACTCCCGCAAACAGAACGGCGATCCCTCGGTCCGCTCCCGAATCGCTGCCATATTCGAGAACCACTTCGGAGGTGGCTGTGACGCTAGAGGCGACGACATCCCTGACGGCGGTGACACCCGCGGCGGACGGCACCGCCGGACGCATCGGTGATCTGGAACGCCGTCGGGCGCGGGCAGTTGCCACGGCCGCGCCGAGAAGACAGGGCGCGCTCGGTGCGCGGGAGCGCATCGAACGGCTGCTGGACGCGGGCTCGTTCGCCGAGACCGGCGGCTTCGTGCGGGCCAGAGCGGTCGGCGACGGTGCCCAACGCCCTTACGGCGACGGGGTCGTGACCGGGTACGGCACGGTCGACGGACGGCCGGTCTGCGTGTTCGCGCAGGACTCCACGGTCTTCGGCGGCAGCATGGGCGAGGCCTTCGGCGAGAAGACCGTGGCCCTCATGGAGCTCGCCCTGAAGACCGGCTGCCCGGTCGTCGGCCTCAACGACTCCGGCGGCGCCCGCATCCAGGAGGGCGTCAACTCCCTCGCTCTCTACGCCGAGTTGGTGCGCCGGAACGTGAAGGCGTCGGGGGTGATCCCGCAGATCTCGGTCGTCCTCGGCCCGTGCGCGGGCGGTGCCGCGTACTCCCCCGCGATCACCGACTTCACCGTGATGGTGGACGGCGCCTCGCACATGTTCGTCACCGGGCCCGACGTCATCGAGGCGGTCACCGGCGAACGCACCACCGCCGAGGAATTGGGCGGCGCCCGCACCAGCAACTCCGTGAACGGCAACGCCCACTTCCTGGCCGCCGACGAGGGCGACGCGCTCGACACCGTACGCGACCTGCTGTCGTACCTTCCCGCCAACAACCTGGAGCGGCCACCGGAGTTCGCGCCCGGTTCCGTCGCCGACGGGTCGCCGCTCGACGGGATCGTGCCCGACCGGCTGGGCCAGGTCTACGACATGCGGGACATCCTGCACGCGGTCGTCGACGACGGTGAACTCCTGTATGTGCAGGAGCTGTTCGCGCCGAACATCATCTGCGCACTGGCCCGGGTCGAGGGGGCGAGTGTGGGGGTCGTCGCCAACCAGCCGCTGCACTCGGCCGGTGTCCTCGACATCGACGCCTCCGAGAAAGCGGCACGGTTCGTACGGTTCTGCGACGCGTTCGGCATCCCGCTGCTGACCTTCGCCGACGTCCCCGGCTACCTCTCCGGCGTGCGTCAGGAGCGGGGCGGCATCATCCGGCGCGGCGCCAAACTCCTCTACGCGTACGCCGAGGCGACCGTCCCGAAGGTCACCGTGGTGGTGCGCAAGGCGTACGGCGGCGGGTACGCGGTGATGGGCTCCAAGCATCTCGGCGCGGACCTCAACCTCGCCTGGCCCACGGCCCGTATCGCCGTGATGGGCGCGGAGGGTGCCGTGGGCGTCCTGCACCGGCGCCAACTCGCCGCCTCCGCCGACCCCGAGGCGCTGCGGGCCGACCTGGTCGCCGCGTACGAGTCGACGCACGGGACGCCGTACCTCGCAGCCGAGCGCGGGTACGTCGACGACGTGATCGCCCCGCGCGACACCCGCGTCCATGTCGGCCGTGCCCTGCGCGCGTTGCGTGGCAAGCGTGCCCCGATGCCGGAGCGGCGGCACGGCAACATCCCGCTCTGACCGCCCTGTTCACCTCGTTCGCTCGTCAGCCGACACCGCGATGTTCCGCGATGTGAGGAGTCACGCCCGATGGACAGCCGCCGCCCCCCGCTCGCGCCCGCGTACCGGACTCTGCCCGAGTACGTACGGCACTGGGCCGAACTCACCCCGGACCGCCGGGCGTTCACGTTCGTCGACCATCCCGCCCCCAACTCCCTTGGTGTGCACCGCACTCTGACCTGGCAGCGCCTGGATCTGCGGGTACGGGCACTGGCCGCCCGGATCGCCGACCACGCCGAACCCGGATCGCGGGTCGCCCTGTTGTGCCCGCAGGGGACGGACTACATCACGGGTTTTCTGGCCGCGCTGACGGCCGGGATGGTCGCCGTGCCGCTGTATCCGCCCGGACTGCCCGGTCAAGGCGACCGGCTGGTGGAGGTGTTGGGCGACGCGCGCCCGTCGGTCGTGGTGACCACCGGTCGCGCCCTGCCCGAGGTGACGGACTTCTGCGAGCGCGCGCGGGTGACAGTCCTCGCGGCGGACCAGGTCCCGGACTCCGCCGCCCTCAACTGGCAGGCACCGGTACCGGATTCGGCCGCGATCGCCTACCTCCAGTACACCTCCGGCTCCACCCGCGCTCCAGCCGGCGTGGAGATCACGCACGCGAACGTCGTCGCCAACGCCCGCCAGGCGCTTGCCGCTTACGGCGCCGACACGCATCCGATGACGTGCGTGGGCTGGCTGCCGCTCTACCACGACATGGGGCTCGTGCTGAGCGTCGCGGCCCCGGTCGTACGCGGCCTGCTGTCGGTGCTCATGGACCCGGCCGCGTTCCTGCGCGAACCGGCACGCTGGCTGCGGCTGTTGGCCGCCCATCCGCAGGCGCTGAGCGCCGCGCCCAACTTCGCCTACGACTACTGCGCCTCCGCCGTCACCGGGGCGCAGAAGGAGGGGCTGCGGCTGGACGGGGTCGCCGCACTGATCAACGGCAGCGAACCCGTCCGGCCCGGCACCGCCGACCGTTTCCAGGCCGCGTTCGCCGCGCAGGGGCTCGCGGCGGAGGTGCACTGTCCGTCGTACGGGCTCGCCGAGGCCACCGTCTTCGTCAGCGCCGCCCGGCCCGGCAGCCCGCTCGGCCGGTTCGCCCTCGACCGTGACGCGCTCGCCGCCGGAAAAGCCCTGCCCGCACGGCCCGAGGACCCGCGCGCCGTACTACTGGCCGCCTGCGGAACGCCAGTTGGGCAGCGGGTGCGCATCGTCGATCCGGTCGCCCACGCCGCGCTGGCCGAGGGGGAGGTCGGCGAGATCTGGGTGCAGGGTCCCAATGTGGGGCGCGGCTACTGGAACAACGCGGCGCAGACCGAGCGCGTCTTCGGCGCCGTTCTCGGCGAGGAGGCGCCGGGCGGTTGGCTGCGCACCGGCGACCTCGGGACCGTGCTGGAGGGGCAGTTGATCGTCACCGGCCGGCTCAAGGACCTCATCGTCGTCGACGGACGCAACCACTATCCGCAGGACGTGGAGGCCACCGCCCAGGACGCGCATCACGCCGTACGACGCGACCGGCTGGCCGCGTTCGGCGTGCCGGGCGGCGCGGGCGAGCGGGTGGTGGTCGTCGCCGAGCATGCCCGCACGACCAGCCTCGCCGACATCGACGTACCGGCCCTGACGCGTGCCGTGCGCGCGGCCGTCTCCGCCCGGCACGGGCTCCGGCTCGCCGACATCGTCCTCGTCGCGCCCGGCACGGTCCCCCGCACCTCCAGCGGCAAGGTGTCCAGGTCCCTGACCCGCACCCGGTACCTGGAAGGCGCCTACACGGCGGAGACCGCGCCATGACGGCCGCCGACACGAGAGCGCTGCTGCGCCGCCGGATCGCGGAACGGGCCGCCGAGTGGAACAACACCCCTGTCGACGACGTCCCGTTGGACCGACCGCTGGCCGACCTCGGCATGTCCTCGCGGGACGCGGTCGTGCTGGCGGGCGAGTTGTCCTCGCTGACGGGCCACGAGCTGCCGGCGACCCTGCTGTGGGAGGCGCCGACGGTGGACGCGCTGGTGGAGCGGGTGTGCGGTACGGCCACGGCAACTGCCGTACCAGAGCGCCCTGTTGCTATGACACCGGGCGAGCCGGTGGCGGTCATCGGGGTGGGCTGCCGACTGCCGGGCGGGGTCCGTGGCCCGGCCGACTACTGGCGCTTGCTCATCGACGGTGTCGACGCGATCGGCCGCGTCCCCGAGGACAGATGGGCCGACTTCACGGCGTTCCCGCCCCCCGAAACCCCTTCGCACGGCGGCTACTTGGACGACATCGCCGGGTTCGACGCCGACTTCTTCCGCATCACCCCGCGCGAGGCCGCGGTGATGGACCCGCAGCAACGCATCCTCCTGGAGGTCGTCCGCGAGACCCTCGACCACGCCGCCGTCCCCGCGACCTCCCTGGCGGGCACGGCAACCGGCATCTACGTCGGCGTCTCGGCCCCGGAGTACGGACAGCTCACCGGCGCCGACGCGAACGCCGTCGACCCGTGGGCCCCGGCGGGCGCGGCGCTCAGCGTGACGGCGGGCCGACTGGCGTACGTGTTGGACACCCGCGGCCCCAACATGGCTGTGGACACGGCCTGTTCGTCCTCCCTCGTCGCCGTGCACCAGGCTTGCGTCAGCCTTCGCACCGGCGAGACCGACACGGCGATCGCCGCCGGAGTCAACGTCCTCCTCTCCCCCGTCGTCGGCATCGCCTTCGAACGAGCGGGTGCCCTCGCCCCGGACGGCCGCTGCAAACCGTTCTCCACGGCGGCCGACGGCATCGGACGTGGCGAGGGCTGCGCGGCGGTGCTGCTGAAGCGGCTGTCCGACGCGGAACGGGACGGCGACCGTGTCCTCGCGGTGATCCGCGCGACCGCCGTCAACTCCGACGGGCGCTCCAGCGGCCTGCTCGCCCCCAACCCGGCTGCCCAGCAGGCCCTGTTGGCCACCGCGTACGCACGCGCCGGACTCACCCCGGCCCACATCGACTACGTCGAGGCGCACGGCACCGGCACCCCGCTCGGCGACCCGATCGAGGCGGGCGCGCTCGGCGCGGTACTGGGTACGGGCCGTGACCCCGAACAGCCGTTGCTGCTCGGCTCGGTGAAGGGCAACCTCGGTCACCTGGAATCCGCGGCGGGCATCACCGGCCTGGTGAAAACGGTCCTCGCCCTCCACCACGACCTCGTCCCACCATCACTCCACGGCAACTCCCTCAGCGACACACGGCTGCGCGTGGTCACCGAGCCCGAACCGTGGCCCCGCTACGGCGGTACGGCCACCGCCGGCATCTCCGGCTTCGGGTTCGGCGGCACCAACGCCCATGCCGTACTGGAGGAATGGCGGCCCGCGCTGCCCCCGTCGGAAGAGTCCGCCGCCCGTCTCCATCTCCTCTCCGACGTCGACACCGAGCGGGTCCGCGACACGGCGTCCCGTCTCGCCGCGTGGCTCGGTACGCCCGAAGGGATCGCCGCCCGTCCCGCCGATGTGGCGCGCACGCTCGCCGGACGGGTGGGGCGCGGGCCTGTTCGCGCTGCGGTCGTCGCGCGGGACAGGGGCGAACTGGCCGCTGCGCTCGGCGCGTTGGCCCAGGAGCGCGGCCCGGATGCGCGCGTGGTGACCGGTGACCGTGATCTCGTAGGACGGGGTGCGGTCTGGGTGTTCTCGGGATACGGCAGCCAGTGGACCGGCATGGGTCGCCAACTGCTCCTGGAGGAACCGGCCTTCGCCGCCGCCGTGGAGAAGCTCGACGCGCAGGTGGCTGACGTGTTCGGCTTCTCCCTCCACGAGCGCCTGGTCTCCGCCGGGGAGCTCGACCACCTGGACGTCGCACAACCCGTCCTGTTCGGCGTCCAGTTGGCGTTGGCCGAGCTGTGGCGGTCCTACGGCGTCGAGCCGGTCGCCGTGATCGGCCACTCCCTGGGCGAGGTGGCCGCCGCCGTCTGCGCGGGCGCGCTGGACGTGGCGGACGCGGCCCGGGTCGTCGCCGTACGGGCGCGGCTGCTGGGGCGGTTACACGGGGGCGCGATGGCCGTCGTAGACCTGGATGACGGTGAACTCGCCTCCCTGGAGCGGGACTTTCCGGGTGTGAATGTCGCCGTCCACTCCTCGCCCCGACAGAAGGTCGTCACCGGTGACGAGATGGCGGTCGCGCGGTTGGTGCGGCGGCTGGAGGAGCGGGGGCGTGCCGCCCGGGTCATGCGGGTGGTCGGCGCCGGACACTCACCTCAGGTGGACCCGCTGCTGCCGGAACTGACCGAGGCCCTCGCGGATGTCCGGAGGCGGCCACCGCGCATCCCTGTCTACTCCACCGTGCTCCACGACCCGCGCGGCGCCTGCGAGTTCGATGCCGATCACTGGGCCGCCAACCTGCGTCGGCCGGTACGTCTGGACCGTGCCCTCGCCGCCGCCGCCGCGGACGGACACACCGCCTTCGTCGAGATCTCGCCGCATCCGGTCCTGGCCAGATCCATCGCCGACAATGTGCCCGGCGCTCTCACCGTCGGCACACTGCGCCGCGACGCCGACGGATCCGCGGCGTTTCTCGGCCAGTTGGGGGCTTTGTACGCGGCTGGACTGAACCTGCCCCTACCACCCGGCCGGGTCATCGACCTCCCCGCTCCGCGCTGGCGGCACGTCCGGTACTGGTGGACCGACGGCCGAACTCCCGTCGTGGCGACCGCCGCACACCGTTGGACCGAGCCGGGCCCAACAGCCGTAGAAGACTCGGTGACCTCTCGCGTCAGCCATCACATCGCCGCCGTCACCGGCCACCCGGCGGCCCGAATCACCCCCGCCACGGCGCTGACCGACCTCGGTCTGGACTCCCTCATGGCCGTTCGCATCCGGACCGCCCTGCAACGCGACTTCGGTGTCGAGCTGCACCTGCGCGATCTGTTCGACGCTGTCACGGTCGCCGAAGTGGCGGACCGGATGGGTCAGTTGGTTGACACGCCATCCCATCTCCCGCCGCTCTTCCTCTTCCACGCCGCCGGTGGGACCACCGACGTCTACCGCGCACTCACCGAACACCTCGGCGAGGACCGGCCGGTGCACGGACTGGACCGGATCGAGGACGCCCACACCGTTTCCGAGAAGGCTCGTCGCTACGTCGAGGCGATCACCGCCGCTCATCCCAAGGGGCCCTGCGTGCTGACCGGTTGGTCCTTCGGCGGCTTCGTGGCGCAGGAGACGGCGCGACAACTCACCGCCGCCGGGAGGGACGTCGAACTCGTCGTGCTCATCGACTCCGTACGGCCCCTCCCCCAGCCCGACCGCACCCCCGCCGACCGCACCCGCGCGCATCTCACGGGCTTCGCCCGGCACATCGCCGACACGTACGGGGTCCAACTCCCCCTGCCCTACGACGAACTCGTGGCGTTGGACGACGACCACGAGCGCATCGACCTCGTGCTGCGCACCCTGCGCGGAGCCGTGAAAGTGCCGCCGGCCGCGCTGGAGCACCAGCGTGCCTCGTACTTGGATCTGCGGATCGGCGAGGCACATCAACCGGGCCGGTACGAGGGGCCGGTGGTGCTGTACCGGGCCACCGAACCGGCTCCGCACACCGTGCGCGACCCGGCGTACGAACGGGACGACGACGCGCTCGGCTGGGACGAGGTGTGCCCGCGTCTGACGGTCGTACCGGTGGCGGGGCACCACCTGTCGCTGCTCGACCCGCCGTACGTCGACGAGATCGCCGCCCATCTGCGGCGGGTGCTCGCCTCTCCGGAGGGACCCGCCGAACCAGCCTGAGGAGCCGCCATGCCGCACCACCACCCCCACGGGATGTCCCGACGCGCCGTCACAAGGGCCGGCGCGGCCACGGGACTTGCCCTCCTGTTCGGTGCCACGGCCGCCGTGGGCCGGGCCCGGGCCGCGACACAGATCTCGGCGCGGACGTTCGACGTGTCCGTGTCGTCGCCCGCGCTGGGCCGCAGCGCGCCGGTGCGGCTGATCCTGCCGTCGGACTTCGACGCGCAGCCCGGGCGGACGTATCCCGTGCTGTATCTGCTGCACGGGGCGCACGACGACTACACGTCCTGGACGCGGGAGACGGACATCGAGGCGTTCACCGAGGGCCGGGACCTGATCGTGGCGATGCCGGACGCCGGACCGACCGGCATCCCGAGCGCTTGGCGGGACGGTCCCGACTACGAGACCTTCCAACTCACGGAGGTTCCGGCGCTGTTGGCGCGCGACTACCGGGCGTCCGGTGTGCGGGCCGTCGCCGGGGTGTCCACCGGGGGCTACGGTGCGATGGCGCACGCGGCCCGTCACCCGGGCGCGTTCACCGCCGCCGCGTCGTACAGCGGCATCCTCGACACCACGGCCCCCGGGGTGCCCTCGCTGGTGGACGCCATCGTGGCCCGCGAGAACCTGGCGCCGCGCACCCTCTGGGGCAATCCCCTTCTGGACCTGCTGACTTGGCAGGCCGCCAATCCGCGTGCCCGGGCCGGCGGGCTGCGCGGGACACCCTTGTACGTGTCCAACGGCAGTGGTGTGGCCGGGGGTTCGGGCGACTGGCTGCCCGAGGCGTTGGAGAGTCTGCTGTGGCCCTCCGCGCACAGTTTCACCGGCGTTCTCGCCCTGCTCGGCATTCCGGTGACCACGCACTTCTACTCGGGAGGAGGCCACAGCTGGGCTTACTGGAAAGGGGAGTTCACCACGTCGTGGCCGATGCTCGCCGGTGCGCTGGGGCTGCCGGAGTGATGTCGGTGCAGCCGGGGCACGGAACGGAGCGCAGGGGACGACCGTCCAACACGGGACGTCCCCCTCGTCCCACGGGCAACAGTCCGTGGGCGAGCCGCCTCCGGGGGAAAGGAGTGTCCGTCGTGGCTGTCCCCACCCCGCGCGGAGTACCCACCGAGCCCCGAACCGCCCTGGTTCCGCCCGACCTTGCCGAGCTGCTGCGCGCCCAACTCGCCGTCGTCTCCGACGAGGTGGAGAACGTGGTGCGCAGGGAGGTCCCCGAGTACGCGCGGCCGGCCGACGGCACCTATCGCGAGAACCTCAGGTCCGGGGTGGTGCAGGCGCTCACGCTGTTCGTCGACCACATCGCGGACCCGCACGGCCAGAACGCCGCGATGGCGGCGGCGTACTACGCGGAACTCGGGCGCGGCGAGGCACTGGAGGGCCGCAGCCTGGAGGCACTTCAGTCGGCGATCCGCGTCGGCGGGCTGCACGCCTGGCGGCTGATGGGGCGTACCGCGGAGGAACTCGGCCTGGATTCGGCGGTGGTGGCCGCGCTGGGCGAGCTGGCGTTCCGGACCGTGCACGAGGTCGCGGAGGCGGCCGCCGCCGGGTATGCGGAGGCGCAGTCCCGCAGCACGGACGAAGTGGAGCGGCGCCGCCGCCGGCTGCTAGAACTCCTGCTGGGCGAGAGGCCGGTGGCCCCGGAGGCGTTGCAGGACCTGGCGCACGGCGCACGGTGGCGGGTGCCTTCGCAGGTCGCCGTCATCGCGCTGGCGGGCCCCGCCGACCCGCGTGCGGAGGACCGGCCGCCGTCGATGCCGGGCGCGCTGGCGGACATGGAGTCACGGCCGCCGCGCGTGCTGGTGCCGGACCCGGAGGGCTACGGCCGGTTCGGCGGGCGGTCGTTCGTCCTCGGCCTGGGCGGCCGTCCGGCGGCGATCGGTCCTACGGTCCCGGTCGTCGAGGCCGCGCGGTCGTTGCGCTGGGCCACGCGGGCGCTGGGGCTGATGGGTCGCGGGGTGCTGCCCCGGCAGGGCGTGGTGCTGTGCGCCGACCATCTGTCGACGCTGTTGCTGCACAGCGACGAACCGCTGCTCGCCCAGCTGGAGTTACGGGCCCTGGCACCGCTCGACGCCGCTTCAGAGGGTCAACGCCCGCGGCTGGCCGAGACGTTGTTCGCCTGGCTGCTCAGCGGCAGCAACGTCCCCGATGTCGCCGCCAGGCTCCACATCCACCCGCAGACGGTCCGCTATCGCCTGCGCCAGTTGGAGAAACTCTTCGGCGCGTCGCTGCACGATCCCGGCACCCGGCTGGATCTGATCCTCGCGCTGCGTTCGGCGGATTTACGGGAGGGCGACCGCGACTCACGAAGCGGTGACCGCGACTCACGGGGCGACAAAAACAGGGAGAGTTTCTGAATTCCCGTCCATAACACCGGGCACGATAACGCGAATACCTTCGGGGCAGTCCTTTCCACAGGCGCCGCAAGCGCCCCACCCTCAAAGGATTCCCATGCGTATTCGCTTATGCCTCGCCGCGCTCTCGCTGGTCGGCGGGGCCGGGCTCGCCACTCTCCCCGCACCCGCCGCGTCGGCCGCCACCTGCTCCGACCTTGACGTCGTGGCAGCTCGCGGCACCTTCGAGCCGGGCACACTCGGACTGATCGTCGGCGACCCGGTGTTCTCCGCACTCCAGAAGAAAATCACCGGAAAGACTCTCTCCGGCTACGCGGTGAACTACCCCGCCGACCTTTCCCTGACGTCCGCCGCGACGGGAAACCTCGATGTGGTGAACCACGTCAAAGCACAAGCGGCGGCCTGCCCCAATCAGCGCTTCATTCTCGTCGGCTATTCGCAGGGAGCGAATGTCGTCGACAACTCCATCGGAATCAGCAGCGACGGCGCGGTGGTCGGCAGCCCGATCGTGGCGACCATCCCCGCCACGGTCGAGCCGAAGGTCGCTGCCGTGCTGCTGTTCGGCAACCCGATCCGGGCCCTCGGCAAGAGCGTCACGGGCACCTACCAGAGCCGCACCATCGACTTCTGCGCCAACGGTGACCCCATCTGCCAGAACGGCGGAACCGACGTCCTCGCGCACCTCGGCTACACCTCCGACGCGGACGCGGCGGCCACGTTCGCCGCGGGCAAGGTCTGAGCCGTAGCGACGCTGCAGGGCCCGGGAGTTGATCCTCCTGGGCCCTACTGGTGGGCGGGGAACGCTACTTGGGTGACAGGGCGAACGCTGCGAGGCTGCTGGAGACAACCTCGGGGCGGCCGTTGTTCTGGACGGGGGCCGCGGTCAGTACGTCGAGGTGCTGGTAGCCGGGGGCGATCACGGGGTGCAGGCCGGCCGGGATGTGACCGGCCAGCAGTCCGTCGCCCGCGAGGACGGTGAGGGTCGGGTTGGCTGTCAACCCACCGGGGTGCACGAGGAGTTGCTTCACCTGCGGTGAGGTGGCCAGCTCGATGTCGGTGACCAGCTTGGTCGGGAAGTACTGCTCGGTGAAGTCCAGCGGCTGCTGCCCCATGCTGCGGGCCAGCTCGTGGATGTCGGTGACCTCCTTGGACGCGTTGGTGAAGGGGGTGCCGTCCGCCGACCGATGTCCGGGGTCGTCGGCGGCGCCGACACGGTCGTAGTCGCGCCAGGTGTAGAGCGGGCCGTGCGGCTGTGCGGGAATCGCCTTGTACTCGACGCCGACGAGTTGCGACTGGTCCGAACTCCCGTTGGCGACAGGGAAGTTCTTGTCGACGATCGGGCCGCCGTCGAAGAAGCCGACGCTGCTCTGCAGGAACGCGAGGGGTACGGAGTTGTCGTCCATGAGTGACCCGAGCACGGCGTCGTTGGTGAGCCGGAAGTCCTTCACCGCGGGTGAGCCGGTGAGGAACGTGGCGGCGTCCTTGGAGAACAGGAAGCGGTTCGTGGCCTCGATGTTGACGTTGGAGGGAAGGTAGGACGGCAGGTCCGCCTCGCCGTCCGGGTTCTGTACGGCGCCCAGGCCGGCGATGGCGAGCAGGGTCATCGTCTCGGGGTTGAGCAGCACGGGCGCGGACAGCGAGCGGGACAGCACGCCGCTGTCGAGGCCGGCCTGTACGACGGCGTAACCGAGCCCGATGTCAGGCAGGTTGGTGTCGTCCGGGATGCTGCCGCTGAGGTCCGTCAGGTCGGTGGAGACCGTCGTGTCGAGGGCGAAGTACCCGGCGCACTGGTTCTGCCCGGCGTCCGTCGTGGTCGCGGGGTTGCCGTCGAAGTCGGCCGCCGCGAAGTAGCCGGTGACGACGCCGCCGAGGGAGTGCCCGCCGCAGAGCACCTTGCTCTTGCGCAGGGTCGGGTCGGGCAACTCGGCGACGAGCAGGTCGTATTCGTCGCGCACGGTCTGTTCGATGCCGAGCTTGGCCATCCAGCCGAGCTGGTCGTTGCCGACGAACCCGGCGAAGGTCCGGCCGCCGACGGACTTGCCCCGGTAGTAGTAGTCGACGGCCGTGTGCTGGTCGCCGGAGGCGATACCGGTGGGATCCTCAAGGCAGTTGGAGCGCCGGTCCAGGGCCCAGAACTCGATGTGCCGTCCCTGCGCCGCGGCTTGGGCGACCGTGTCGCGGGCGACGCTGTCGAAGGCGCCGGCCCCTTCCAGGATGCCGGGTTGAGCTACGAGGATCCGGTCGGCGTCGGCCGAGGCACTCGGGCCGTCGGCGGAGCGGTAGCGCAGATACGACAGCCAGTCGCACGCCGCCGGACGGGCGCCGAACGACCGCGGTAGCGGCGCTTCGACCCGCACCAGCGACTCGGCCACACCGTCGGCGGGATGCGTCGACGCCACCGGGGTCTCGGTGCGGGCGCTCTCGCCCTGGGCCTGGGGAGCGGCGGCGGTGAGCGCGCCCGCGGTCAACAACACCGCGAGCGCGGCACCGCGCCACGTACGTCCTGTGCTCGCGGCTCCGCGCCACGAACTTCCTTTGCTGCGACTCGTGTTCATGGCCGGACCGTAGGACGGCCGGGACCGCGGGATCAGGCGGTGCTCACAAGAACGCAGCGCATGCCGGTGCCCTTGTCACCTGCTCGCAGAGAACCTCGCGGACAACGGGGTGGGGTCAGGCGTCCTTGATCGTCACGGTGACGGGCGTGCCGGTCTCGACCGTACGGCTGACGGTGCACAGCCGGTCGTGCGAGACGGTGACCGCCCGGGGCAGGATCGCGCGGGCCCGGTCCCCGGCCTCCCCCTCCGGGAAGGTCACGGCGAAGGTGACCGCGAGGTCGGTCATCCGGTTGCCGAGGTCGTCGCTGACCTTGTTGCCGGTCACGGTGACGGTGAACCCGTCCGGCTCCGCGTGCCGGGTGGTGGCCACGTCGACGTCGGCCGCGGTGCAGCCCCCGATCGCGGCGAGCAGCAGCTCGACAGGGGTGAACTCGGTGCCGCCGCCGACGGCGGTACCGAAGTCGATGGTGCCGCCACGGACGTTGGTCGCGGTGAAGCGGCCGGGGGCGGTGCGGTCGACGGTGACTTGGCGCAGGGGGTTGTCGCTCATGGGGAGATCCTCGCAGAGCACCCTGCCGAAGAGCTCGACCGGTGCGGGCAGGTCGTACGTGTGCTGCCCGCACCGGCCGGTTCAGGAGACCTGTGAGGCGTCGACCAGGACGACTCGGTGGTTGTACTGGATCGTGTAGTACTTGGCCGCGCCGGTGACGTAGGTGTCGCCCGAGACGAAGAAGTCGTCGGCGCTGACCGGGGGTTGGGTGGCGACGTAGGCCTGGCCCGCCGGGAAGCCGTAGACGGTCAGGGGCTTCTGGGTGGACGGGGACAGGCCGGAGGGGTACTCCGACGCCTGCGGGTAGCCGGAGCCGTAGAGGGTCGCGGCCTGGTCGCCGGAGTGGAGGATCGTGGCGCCCGGCGCGGCGCAGGTGTTGACGCCGTGGGGGTTGTGGAACCACACCTTCGCGCCGCTGAACCAGATCGCGGTCCAGTCGCCGTCGACGTCGGCGACCACGAACTGCTGGCCGGCCTGGACGGTGCTGCCCCAGTCGTGGATCGAGTCGGTGCCCGCGCTCGCGCCGGGGTGGATGGCCGGGTCGGCGAACAGGGGCGCGTCCGCGCTCGGACCGGTGCGCACCGGAAGGAAGTTGGAGGGCGCGGTGCTCTCAGTGCACGCGGTGGTGGCGCCCGTGGGGTCGTCGGCCGGGCAGACCTGGACGGTCTGCTGGTTGGTCGCGAACCTGGGGCTGATGGTGACCGCCGAACCCACCCTCGGGGCGTGCCGGGAGGCGCTCTGCGCGTGGACCGCCCTCGACGGGGCGACCATGTTCATGAACGCCGTCCAGTCCCAGTACGGACCGGGGTCCCAGTGCATGGCGGGCACGTAACTGTCCTGCGGGCCGGGCACGTTGTCGTGGCCGATGATGTGTTCGCGGTCGAGCGGGATGTCGTACTTCGCGGCGAGGTACTTCACCAGATCGGCCGTCGCCCGGTACTGCGCCTGCGAGTACCAGGTGGCACCGTGCGCGGCGTAGCCCTCGTGCTCGATGCCGATCGAGTGCATGTTGAACCAGTAGTTGCCGGCGTGGAACGCGATGTCCTTGGTGTGCGTCATCTGCGTGACGGCCGCGTCCGAGGCCCGCATGACGTAGTGCGCCGAGTCTCCGGAGCCCACGGTCTGGAAGGTCTTGATCGCCGCGTCGTAGGACGACTCGGTGTCGTGCAGGACGATGTACTTGATCTGCACGCCGTCGCCCGGGCGGCCCGCGACCTGCCCGTTGGAGGCGGCCGCGGCGAGGAAGGTGCAGTCGACCGTGGTGGGGCACTCGGTGTCGGTGGCCGCCGCGGCGGTCTTCAGCTTCAGTTCTGACAGTTGTCGGGTCTCGGGCTGAATCCCTCGCTGCGCCGATAGTTCGACGTGCTGTCCGTCGACGGTCGTCCGCGAGGCACCCGTGGAGACGGTCTTGAAGACGCGGTCGGCGAAGAGCTGCGCGGCCTTCTTGTCGGACGACTGGCTGTACTTGGCGACCGCGCCGTACCAGTCGGCCGCGTCGGTGGAGCTCTTGCCCGTCAACTCCCGCTGGTACGAGGCGAGTAGGGCGGCACCGGCGCGGATGTTCTCGCGGTCGTCGGTGCGCAGTCCCGTCGCCGGGGTGTCGGTGAGCTTCGCCGCCGCGTCGAGGGTGTGCAGCGCCGGGTCCGACGTCAGCTCGGCGAGGTCACCGCGGCCTGCGGCACCCGCCGCGCCCCCGGACACCATCTTGGCGGTGACGTCCGTCAGGTTCATCGGGCCGTATCCGCCCGAGGTGTTGTAGTGCCCGTCGTGGTCGTCCCACTGCGACTCCTGGTACGACACGGCCAGGAGCACGGGCAGCGGTACACCGAACTCCTCTGCCGCGTCGGCGAAGGAGGACTGCCGGTCGCCGCCCGGGGTCTGGGCGGCCTGCGCCGTGGACGGCAGTACGGCGAAACAGCCTGCGGCCACGGCGCCGCCGGCCAGGATCCCGGCCAGCACCTTCCGGGGTGACCTTCTACGCGAGGATTGCTGCAAGGATCTTTCCCTTGTATGTAGTGCCCTGAGGCGGACGTGCGGGGTGACGCCTGCCCGAACCACTGTGCGGAAGCCTCCAGCATCACCCACCGGACGTCACAACTCCCGCAGCGGGAACGCGAGTCGGCGATTCCCTCAGTGGTGTCACTGGTCTCGACGTCATCCGGTGCGGCCCGGTTGCGCCGGGCGGCCGGCATCGCGTCTACGACACCACATCGACACGTGGTCACCACGCCGGGGGCTGCTCTCCGCCATCCGCGAGGGCGAACCCGCCTGTTCGGGTTGTCGCGGTTCGTGTCCGCCGAACTCCGTCAGGTCGTCGGCCGTGCCCTGTGGCCGGGCGGCGACACCGACACGAAGCCACGGTGGCTGCGGCGGTCCGCCCTCGGACCTCCCGCGGGGCTAGTGTCTGCCGGGTGAGCACAGACGATGCGAACCGGCGCTGGACACGGTCCATGCCGGAGGCCTACGAACGTCACCTGGTGCCGGTCTTCTTCCGTCCCTTCGCCATCGACCTGGCCGCCAGGGCGGCGGCGCTGCGACCTCGCACGGTCCTCGAACTCGCCGCCGGGACCGGGGCGTTGACCTCGGCCCTGCTCACCGTGGTGCCCACGGCCTCGGTGGTGGCGACCGACCTCAACGATGCGATGGTCACCGCAGGATCGGCACGGGAAGCGCGCGCGGACTGGCGGCAGGCGGACGCCCAGGACCTGCCCTTCGAGGACGGCAGCTTCGACCTCGTCGTGTGCCAGTTCGGAGTCATGTTCTTCCCCGACAGACCCGCCGCCTACGCCGAGGTGCGCCGGGTCCTGGCCCCGCAGGGGCGGTTCCTGTTCAACAGCTGGGGCCCACTGGCCTCGCACGGATTCGGAGCCGCCTTCCAATCCGCCCTGGAACAGTTCATGCCCGACGGAACACCCCCGTTCCTGAAGGACGTGCCCCACGGCTACTCCGACCCGGCCGTGGTCACCGCGGACCTCACGGCCGCCGGACTGACCCTGGCCACCGCCGAGGAGGTCACACTGGAAGGCGTCGCGGAATCCGCGGCCTCCGTCGCCACCGGGTTCCTCACCGGCACGCCGGTGAACGCCGCCGTGCAGGCCCGCGAAGACGCGGAGGCCCTCCAGGCCGCCGTCACGCAGAAGATGACGGACCGACTCGGCACCGGTCCCGTGACGGCGCCGATGACCGCGACCGTCTATACAGCGCACGAGTAGACACGGCCCTCCCCATCCGGTGAGCACGGCCAGGGTGACCGAGCCGGCCCAGGAGGCGTAGCGGCGGACCTGCTGTACGTCGAGGCCCGTCAGACCCACCCGCATCCGCATCAGGATCCGCCGTCCTGGACAACGGACCCTGTTCACGACGTGATGCGCCCTGCCCAGCACAAGGGTTGGCGGGCCGAGATTGAAACCGTTCAATACCCTCGCGTCCACCTCGCTCGCCGACTCCTCCCGGAGCGATCGCGAAGTGCCCCTGTCACGAAAACAGTTGCAGGACGATTGACCCCGACCTCACCAGGCTCTACGTTACCCACGCCTCTCAAGTTTGAATCGATTCATGCATTCCGTGCGAGTGAGGAGTCGTAGTGATCAGCAGGAGGAACATGCTCGCGGGCGCGGTCGCCACGGTCGCGGCAGTGACCGTGGACAGCGTGCCGGCGATGGCCGCGCCGGCATCCGGACAGGCTCAGGCCCAGGCAGAGACACAGGCGCGGCGCGACGGACTGCGCGTCACGGCGCCGACCGTGGAGTACGTCCAGCATCCGCTGGGGATCGATGCCCAACGCCCCCGCCTGAGCTGGCCGTTGGCCTCCGACCGGACGGGTGCGCGGCAGAGCGCCTATCAGATCCGCGTCGCCACCACCCCGTCGCGGCTGTCCCACCCGGACGTCTGGGACAGCGGGAAGGTCACGTCCGGCGAGTCGGTCCTGGTGTCCTACGGAGGTCCTGGACTCAAGCCCCGTACGCGCTACCACTGGTCCGTCCGCGTCTGGGACGCCGACGGCCACGTCTCCGGCTGGAGCGCGCCCTCGTGGTGGGAGACCGGACTGATGGACGCCGGGCAGTGGAGCGCCGACTGGATCTCCGCACCGGCGGGCCTCGTGGACGCGCCGTCCTTCGAGGGCGGTTCCTGGATCTGGTTCCCCGAGGGCGATCCGGCCAACAGCGTTCCGGCGGCGACCCGTTGGTTCCGTCGTACCGCTCAACTGCCCGACGGGATAACGTCGGCCACTCTCGCCATCACCGCCGACAACGTGTACTCCGTCTCCGTGAACGGGGCCGAGGTCGCCCACACCGATCTCGACACGGACAACGAGGACTGGAAACGCCCGGCGGTGATCGACGTACTTGCGCGCGTGCGGGCCGGTGACAACGTTATCGCCGTCGCGGCCACCAACGCGACCGAAGGCCCGGCGGGGCTCATCGCGGTGCTTGTCGTCCGGACCGCCTCCGGTGAGCAGAAGGTGTTCACCGACGCCTTCTGGAAGGCCACGGACCAGGAACCGGTCACCGGATGGCAGGAGTTGGGCTTCGACGACGCGGGCTGGCCGGCGGTCCGGGTGACAGCGGCCTGGGGCGGCGGACCGTGGGGGCGAGTCGTCCCGGTGTCGTACGCCGTCACCCAACTGCGGCACGAATTCCGGCTGCCGCGCCGGAAGGTGGCCCGCGCACGCCTGTACACCACGGCGCTCGGCCTCTACGAGAGCCACCTCAACGGCAGTCGGGTGGGCCTCGACCAACTCGCCCCCGGCTGGACGGACTACCGCACCCGCGTCCAGTACCAGACGTACGACGTCACCGAACTTCTACGGCCCGGCGCCAACGCCATCGGGGCGTATCTGGCACCCGGTTGGTACGCCGGCAACGTGGGCATGTTCGGGCCCGGTCAGTACGGCCAAGTCCCATCACTCCTTGCTCAGTTGGAGGTGGAGTACGCGAACGGGACGAGTGAGCGCGTCGTGTCGGGCGCCGACTGGCGGGCCGCCGCCGGACCGATCGTCGCCGCCGATCTGCTGAACGGCGAGACGTACGACGCGCGCAAGGAGACCCCTGGTTGGGCCTCGCCCGGCTTCGACGACACGGGCTGGCTCGGCGTGCGGGGCATGGGGGGCGTCGGCGACATCGGTCCCGACCTGATCGTCGCGCAGGTGGACGCTCCGGTGCGGGTGGAGCGGGAGTTGACACCGAAGAGCGTGACCCAACCCAAGCCCGGCGTCTACGTGTTGGACCTGGGCCAGAACATGGTCGGCTCGGTACGGCTGCGCGTGTCGGGCGACGCGGGGACGACCGTCCGGCTCAGACACGCCGAGGTGCTGAACCCCGACGGCACCGTCTACACCGCGAACCTGCGGACCGCGGCGGCGACCGACACGTACACCCTCAAGGGCGGCGGGAAGGAGGAGGTCTACGAACCACGGTTCACCTTCCACGGATTCCGCTATGTCGAGGTGACCGGCTTCCCGGGCACGCCCACCGCCAGGGCCGTCACCGGCCGCGTCATGCATACGTCCGCCCCCTTCACCCTCGACTTCGAGACCGACGTACCGATGATCAACCAGCTGCACCACAACATCACTTGGGGCCAGCGCGGCAACTTCCTCTCCGTTCCGACCGACACACCCGCGCGCGACGAGCGCCTGGGCTGGACGGGAGACATCAACGTCTTCGCACCCACGGCCGCGTACACGATGGAGTCGGCCCGCTTCCTGTCCAAATGGCTCGTCGACCTCCGGGACTCCCGGACCGCGGAGGGCGCGTTCACGGACGTGGCACCGATGGTCGGCACGGTCGGCAACGGCACGGCCGGCTGGGGCGACGCGGGTGTCACGGTCCCCTGGTCCCTCTACCAGGCGTACGGCGACCGCCAGGTCCTCGCGGACGCCTGGCCGTCCGTCCAGTCCTGGCTGACGTACCTGGAGAAGAACAGCGACCGGCTGCTGCGCCCGGACCAGGGATACGGCGACTGGCTGAACGTCGACGACGAGACCCCCAAGGACGTCATCGCCACCGCGTACTTCGCGCACAGCGCCGACCTCGCGGCACGGATGGCCGGCGAACTCGGCGAGGACACCGCCCCGTACCGCGATCTCTTCGAGCGGATCCGGGCGGCCTTCCAGGACGCCTACGTCACCTCCGACGGCCGCGTCAAGGGCGACACGCAGACGGCGTACGTCCTGGCGCTGTCGATGAACCTGCTCCCGGACGCGTCACGGAAGCCCGCTGCCGACCGCCTCGTCGCCCTGATCGAGGCCAAGGACTGGCACCTATCGACAGGGTTCCTCGGCACTCCCCGACTGCTGCCCGTCCTGACCGACACGGGCCACACCGACGTCGCCTACCGCCTCCTGCAACAGCGCTCGTTCCCCAGTTGGGGGTACCAGATCGACCGGGGCTCCACCACGATGTGGGAACGCTGGGACTCCATCCGGCCCGACGGCAGCTTCCAGGACGCCGGCATGAACTCCTTCAACCACTACGCCTACGGCTCGGTGGGGGAATGGATGTACACGAACATCGCCGGCATCTCGGCGGGTCGGCCCGGCTACCGCGAGATCGTCATCCGTCCGCGCCCCGGCGGAGCCGTCAACACCGCCCGCGCCACGTTCACTTCGGTCTACGGCGCGGTCTCCACCCGTTGGCGGCAACGGTCCGGCCGCTTCACGCTGACCTGCTCGGTGCCGCCCAACACGACCGCCGAGGTGTGGATCCCCGCGTCCACCCCGGACGCGGTTACCCGCACGCACGGGACGTACCTGCGCCAGGAGGACGGCTGCGCGGTGTACCGGGTCGGCTCCGGCACCCACCGCTTCACCACCTGATCCAGGCGGTACGGCTGCCCGGAACGGTCACCGGTCCGGGCAGCTCGACCTGAGGCGGCACCCGGAGATCGGAGACAGCGTCAAGACCCCGCGAGAAAGGTGAGGCGCACCTTCCGCTCGGGGTTGTCCCTGTTCGTGTCGACCAGGCACACCGACTGCCAGGTCCCCAACTCCAGCCGCCCGCCCACCACCGGCAGCGTCGCGTGCGGCGGTACGAAGGCGGGGAGGACGTGGTCGCGGCCGTGCCCGGGGCTGCCGTGGCGGTGCTGCCAGCGGTCGTCGGCGGGGAGGAGGGTGCGCAGGGCGGCGAGGAGGTCGTCGTCGCTGCCGGCGCCCGTCTCCAGGATCGCGACGCCCGCGGTGGCGTGGGGGACGAAGATATTGAGGAGGCCGTCGCGGCCGGCCGCCGCCTCCCGGAGGAAGGCCTCGCAGTCGCGGGTCAGGTCCATGACCCGTTCCCTGGAACCGGTGGCGACGTTCAGGACGCGGGTGGTGAAGGCAGCTGACATGCCTCCCATCCTGAACCATCCGCCGGGTTCAACGTTCGAAACCCGTCCGGCGGGCGCCTCGCCCGGTCGTTCGCCCGGCCCTTGATACACAAGGTCCAGTCCGCGAGACACCGTTGACCGGGCCACGCCATCTGACCTAGTTTCGGCGCATGTTGCGTTCAGTTCTGCTCACCACGCGCGGTCACATCGACCTGCTGCGGGTGGCCTCCGCCGCGTGTCGCCGCGGCTGCTGACGCCTTCTTCCGCCTCACCGCTCCTTTTCCCGCACTCTGCCGTGCCCGTGCGCATCGTCGTGACACGGCGGCGTTGAGGCGTACCCCCCTCCTCACCGGACGCTCTCCCCCACCCGTGGAGCACCCATGAGCATCAGCCACGCACCGCCCGGTTCCTCCGGGCCCGATATTTCCCCTGTACCCGCATCGAAGGCCGAGTCCGGCGATGCCGCTCCTCTGGAACTCGTCCCCCTCGTCCCCACCTCCTCGCGCCGCACCCGCGTCCCCCGCTGGCTGCGCCGCACCACCGGCCCGCTCGTCCTGCTCGCACTGTGGCAACTCCTCAGCAGCACAGGCGTGTTGACCTCCGACGTACTCGCCTCGCCCGGACGCATCGCCCAGGTCGGCTGGGATCTGATCGACAGCGGTTCACTGACCTCGGCCATGACCACCTCGCTCCAGCGCGTCGCCATCGGGCTGCTGCTCGGTACCGTCATCGGCACCGGACTCGCCCTGCTCTCCGGCCTGTTCCGGGTCGGCGAGGACCTGGTCGACGCCCCCGTGCAGATGCTGCGGACCGTGCCCTTCGTCGGGCTGATCCCGCTGTTCATCATCTGGTTCGGCATCGGCGAGGCGCCGAAGGTCGCCATCATCACGCTGGGCGTGACCTTCCCGCTCTACCTCAACGTCTACGCCGGAATCCGGGGCGTGGACACCCAGTTGATCGAGGCCGGGGAGTCCCTCGGGCTGTCCCGCTGGGGGCTCGTCCGGCATGTGGTGCTGCCGGGCGCGCTGCCCAACGCGATGACCGGGCTGCGCTACTCCCTCGGCATCGCCTGGCTGGCCCTCGTCTTCGCCGAGCAGATCAACGCGGACGCCGGGATCGGTTTCCTCATGGTGCAGGCCCGGGACTTCCTGCAGACCGACGTCATCGTGGTCTGTCTGATCGTCTACGCCTTCCTCGGCCTACTGGCCGACTTCCTCGTCCGCACCCTCGAAAGGCTGCTGCTGCAATGGCGACCGACGTTCACGGGCCGGTGACCACCCCTTCGGCGACCCGGTCGCCGCTGACCACGCAGGCGGTACGCGTCGAGGGGCTGACCCGCTCCTTCGACGGCCGCGCCGTCATCGACAAGCTCCAACTCGACGTACGGCAGGGTGAGTTCGTGGCGCTGCTGGGCCGCAGCGGCTGCGGCAAGTCCACGTTGCTGCGCATCCTCGCCGGGCTCGACCGGGACATCGAGGGCACCGTCCTCGTCCCGCGCCGCAAGGCCGTCGCGTTCCAGGCGCCCCGGCTGATGCCGTGGAAGAAGGTGTGGCGCAACGTCCTGCTCGGGCTGCCCGGGAAGCCCGAACGGGCCGTGGCCGAGCGGGCGTTGGCGGAGGTCGGGCTCGGGGATCACTCCGACGCGTGGCCCAGGACGCTGTCCGGTGGTGAGGCGCAGCGGGCCTCGCTGGCCCGAGCCCTGGTGCGCGAGCCGGATCTGCTGCTGCTCGACGAGCCGTTCGGCGCGCTCGACGCGCTCACCCGGATCAGGGCCCAGCGGTTGGTGGGCGAGCTGTGGCAACGGCGGGGCTGTGCCGTGCTGTTGGTGACCCATGACGTCGAGGAGGCCGTGCTGCTGGCCGACCGGGTCCTGGTGATGGACGACGGTGTCATCGCGCACGAGCAGCGCGTCGACCTGGACCGGCCGCGCGGCATCACCGACCCCCGGTTCGCCGCACTGCGCGCCGGACTCCTGGAACGCCTCGGCGTCGACACCGCCGCCGAAGCCGTCTGAACTCCCCCACGCGTCAACCCAGTTACCGAGAACGGACCCCCCATGCGACGAAGTCTCGTCCCCGCCGCCCTGCTTCTCCCCCTCACCATCCTGCTCACCGCCTGCGGCGGGAACTCGGCCGCCGAGACCTCGACGGGCACCGACGGCAAGGGCTCCCTCACGCTCAACGTCGGTGACCAGAAAGGTGGTTCGGAGGCGGTGCTGCGGGCCGCCGGTGAACTCAAGAACCTGGACTACAAGATCAAGTGGTCCACGTTCACCTCCGGCCCGCCCCTGCTGGAAGCGGTCAACGCCAAGGCCGTCGACATCGGCGGGGTCGGCAACACCCCGCCGGTGTTCGCGGCGGGCGCCGATTCGAAGATCAAGGTGGTGGCCGCCTGGCACGGCACGTCCGAGGGCGACGCCGTCCTCGTGCCGACGGACTCCAAGCTCAGCGAACCGCGGCAGCTCAAGGGCAGGTCCATCGCCGTGGCGCAGGGTTCGTCCGCGCACTTCCAGCTGGTCGCCTCCCTCAAGGCGGCCGGGCTCAGCATCGGCGACGTCAAGGTGAAGTACCTCCAACCGGCCGACGCCCTGGCCGCGTTCACCTCCGGCAAGGTCGACGCGTGGGCGGTGTGGGACCCGTACACCTCGCAGGTCCTCCAGGCCAGGAAGGGCCGCGTCCTCACCACCGGCGAGGGCGTGACCAACGGCCTCAGCTTCCAGGTGGCGGCGCCCGGCGCGCTGGCGGACAAGAAGAAGTCCGCCGCCATCAGGGACTACCTCGACCGGCTGCGCCGCGCCCAGACCTGGGTGTTCACGCATCAGGAGGAGTGGGCCACGGTGTGGTCGAAGGACACCGGGCTGCCGTACGAGGTGGCGCTGGCATCGGTGAAGCGGACCAACTCCACCCGGGTGTCGGTCGCGGTCGACAAGCCGCTCATCGCCTCCGAGCAGCAGATCGCCGACACGTTCACCCAACTCAAGCTGATACCGCGGAAGGTGGACTTCGCCGACTTCGTCGACACGCGCTACAACGGGAACCTGCCGGCCTCCACCTCCGCTCCGCGCACCACGGGAGGTTCGTGACATGAGCGTGCACCTGCACTGGTTCCTGCCGACCGGCGGCGACGGCCGGACGCTCGTCGACCGGCACGCCTACGGGCCCAACCGCGCGGGCGCGGTCCGCGGGGTGCGGCCGCCGGACATCGAGTACCTCGCCCAAATCGCCAAGGCCGCCGAGCAGTTGGGCTTCGAGGCGGTGCTGACGCCGACCGGCACCTGGTGCGAGGACGCCTGGCTGACCACCGTGGCGCTGGCCCAGCACACCGAGCGGCTGAAGTTCCTGGTGGCGTTCCGGCCGGGGGTGATCTCACCGACGCTGGCCGCGCAGATGGCCGCGACCTATCAACGGGTCACGCGGGGGCGGCTGTTGCTCAACGTCGTCACCGGCGGCGACTCGGCCGAGCAGCGCCGCTTCGGCGACCATCTCGGCCATGATCAGCGGTACGCCCGTACGGACGAGTTCCTGTCGGTCGTACGAGGGGTGTGGCGGGGAGCGCCGTACGACTTCGACGGTGTCCACTACCAGGTCGAGGGCGGGCTGACGGCGCTGCCGCCGGACCCGGTGCCGCAGGTGTTCTTCGGGGGTTCGTCGGCGGCGGCCGGACCGGTCGCCGCCCGGCATGCGGACGTCTATCTCACCTGGGGAGAACCGCCGGCGCAGGTCAGGGAGAAGATCGACTGGATTCGCGGGCTGGCCGAGCGGGAGGGGCGGGACGTGCGGTTCGGGGTACGGCTGCACACCATTTCGCGGGACTCGTCGGCCGAGGCGTGGGCGACCGCGAACCGGCTGCTCGACGACCTCGACGCGGACACCATCGCGGCCGCGCAGGCGGCGCTCGGGCGCAGTGAATCGGTGGGCCAGCAGCGGATGTTGGCCCTGCACGGCGGTTCGCGCGACGAGCTGGAGATCCACCCGAACCTGTGGGCGGGGGTCGGTCTCGTCCGGGGTGGCGCGGGGACCGCGCTCGTGGGCAGCCATGCCGAGGTCGCCGATCTGATCGAGGAGTACCACTCGCTGGGCGTCGAGCACTTCGTGCTGTCCGGGTATCCGCATCTGGAGGAGGCGTACTGGTTCGGCGAGGGTGTGATTCCCGAGCTGGCGGCGCGCGGGCTGGTCGAGGGGAGGACGGAGGCCGGCCTGCCGTTGCTCGTGAGCGGCGGGCGCTGAGTGGGCGGGAAGATCCACGGCCCCGGCACTGTTCGTACAAACGTGAACAACACGCGTGAGGTCGACGTGGTCGTCGTAGGCGCCGGGCAGGCAGGCTTGGCCGGCGCCTATCACCTGCGGCGCACCGGTTTCGAGCCGGAGCACGACTTCGTGGTGCTGGACCACGCGCCCGCGCCGGGCGGGGCCTGGCAGTTCCGGTGGCCGTCGTTGACGTACGGCAAGGTGCACGGGATGCACGCGCTGCCGGGCATGGAACTCACGGACGCCGATCCGGCCCGCCCGTCCGCCGAGGTGATCGCCGAGTACTTCGCCGCCTACGAGCGCGCCTTCGACCTGCGGGTGCGGCGGCCGGTGGACGTGAAGGCCGTGCGGGAGGGCGTGGACGGGCGGCTGCTCGTCGAGACGTCGGACGGTACGTGGTCGACGCGGGCGCTGATCAACGCGACCGGGACGTGGGACCGGCCGTTCTGGCCGCGCTATCCGGGTCAAGAGACCTTCCGGGGGCGGCAGTTGCACACCGCGCAGTATCCGGGGCCCGAGGAGTTCGCCGGGCTGCGGGTGGTCGTGGTGGGCGGGGGCGCGTCCGGTACACAGCATCTGATGGAGCTCGCCCCGTACGCGGCCAGGACAACGTGGGTGACCCGGCGTCCACCGGTCTTCCGCGAGGGTCCGTTCACCGAGGACGTGGGCCGGGCGGCCGTCGCGCTGGTCGAGGAACGGGTGCGGCAGGGGCTGCCGCCGAAGAGCGTCGTCTCCGTGACCGGGCTGCCGCTGAACGACGCGATCCGGCAGGCGATCGCGGAGGGGGTCCTGGACCGGCAGCCGATGTTCGACCGGATCACACCGGACGGGGTCGACTGGAACGACGGCCGCCATGTGGACGCCGATGTCATCCTCTGGGCAACCGGCTTCCGGGCAGCGATCGACCACCTGTCACCACTGAAGCTGCGCGAGCCGGGTGGGGGTATCCGCGTCGAGGGGACACGGGCGGTCGCCGATCCACGTGTCCATCTCGTCGGCTACGGACCGTCCGCGAGCACCATCGGAGCGAACCGGGCGGGGCGGGCGGCTGTACGGGACATCCGGCGACTGCTGGCCGGGGAGCCGGTGGGGGTCTGAGGTTGTTCGGGCGGGGCCGCAGGGAGGGCGCGCTTGCCGGCGTCGACGCGCGAACGGTGAGATTCACGGTCCCGTTCGAGGTTGTTTCGAGCATGGCAGAACCGAAAAGTACCGGCTGGCCGAGGGCCTTCAAGGGGCGCGGGGAACTGCGCGACCAGCCACAGCGCACCCGCACCCGCACCCGCACCCGCACCCGCACCCGCACCCGCCAACGAAACACAAGTCACCCACCCCGAGACGCGCACATGAGTCTGACGCCGAGCCCTCCCCCGACACATCAGGCGGCGCCGGCCGGAATGCCGAGCGCCGCCCGACCTCGTCCCGCCCGGTTCACTTCGTGGGCGACGCGGTGTTCTTCTGGGCCGCGTTGAACTCGGCCACGTTGCGCTGGTGTTCCTCGTACGTGGCCGCGAAGCGGGTGTCGCCGGGCTTGACCGTGACGAAGTACAGCCAGTCGCCCGGGGGCGGGCTGATCGCGGCACGCATCGCGTCCTCGCCCGGGTTGTCGATCGGGGTGGGCGGCAGACCCATGCGCTGGTACGAGTTGTAGGGGCTGTCGAGCCGGGTGTCGCTGCCGGTGGTCTTCAACGTGGCGCGGTTGAGCGCGTAGTTGATGGTGGAGTCCATCTGCAGCGGCATGCCGCGTTCGAGGCGGTTGAAGATGACCCGGGCCACCTTCCCCATGTCGGCCGTGGACGCCGCCTCGGCCTGCACGATGCTCGCGATGGTGACCGCCTGATAGACGTTCATCGCGTTGCGCTGGGCGCCTGCGGCGACCGGGGCGCCGTTGAACTTCTTGTTCGCGGTGTTGACCATGAACGACAGGAGCGACGCGGGCGTCGACTTCTTCTCCAGCGGATACGTCGCCGGGAAGAGATAGCCCTCGGGGTTGCCCTCCGCGTCGTTCGGCAGTTTGAGGCCGGCCTTCGCGATCGACTTCTTGGTGGTCCCGACCGGCAGCGTGAGGACCTTGTCCACGGCTTCGTAGATCTGGCCCGAGCGCCAACCCTCCGGGATCACCAGTGAGGTGGGGCGCGTGTCCCCCTCACTCTCCAGGCTCAGCAGCGGCACCGCCACGGCGGTGCCGGCGACGACGGCCCCCGTCGCGATGAGGGCGACCCGGCCCCTGCGGGTCAGTCGAATCGTGCTCCGTGGCGGAGTGTTCATCTGCATGCGGGCACGGTAACCCGCATATCGTCACAAACCCGGCATATCTTCAGCTTGTCGGTTCCAGTTGGGCGTCCCGGCGTACGAGAGCCGCGTACCGCCCGTCCCGATCGAGCAGTTCCTCGTGCGTGCCCCGCTCCGCGATCTGCCCGGAGTCGAGGACCACTATCTGGTCGGCGCTCCGGATGGTGGACAGCCGGTGCGCGATGGTGAGCGTGGTGCGGTTGGCCGACAGGGCGTCGATGGCGTCCTGGACGGCGGCCTCGGTGCGGTTGTCCAGCGCGCTGGTCGCCTCGTCCAGGATGAGGACCGGCGGGTCGCGCAGGATCGTGCGGGCGATGGCCAGTCGCTGCTTCTCGCCGCCGGAGAACCGGTGGCCGCGCTCGCCGACGACCGTGTCGTACCCGTCGGGCAGGCCCGCGATGTGCTCGTGGATCTGCGCCGCGCGTGCTGCCGTGTGCAGCTCCTCGTCGGTGGCGTCGGGTTTGGCGAAGCGGAGGTTGTCGGCGACCGAGGCGTGGAAGAGGTACGTCTCCTGGGAGACGACGCCGACGGCACGCGCGAGCGTGTCGAAGTCCAGGTCGCGGACGTCGACCCCGTCGAGGGTGACCCGGCCGCCCGTCACGTCGTAGAGCCGGGGCACGAGATAGCCGAGGGTCGACTTTCCGGCGCCGGTCGGGCCGACGATCGCGAGGCTGTTGCCCGCGGGGACGGTGATGTCGAGGCCGTCGAGGATCGCACCGCTCTTGTCGTCGTAGTGGAACTCGACGTCCTCGAAACGGACTTCGCCCTTGATGGTGTCGAGGTGGACCGGGTGGTCGCGCTCGGTGATGTCGATCGGCAGGTCGAGGTACTCGAAGATGCGGGCGAAGAGCGCCAGCGAGGTCTGGATCTGGACGCCGGTCGACAGCAGGCTGACGGCCGGGCGGAACAGGCCCTGCTGGAGCGAGACGAAGGCGACGATGGTGCCGATCGAGGCGTCCGGGCCACCCAGGTGCAGGGTCATGCCGGCCGTCCAGTAGATGACGGCGGGCATCGCGGCCATGACGATCGAGATGACGGACATGCGCCAGCGTCCGGCCATGTTCGACCGGACTTCGAGGTCGACCAGACCCTCGGACTCCTCGGAGAAGGAGCGGGTGAGCGAGTCGGAGCGGCCCATCGTGCGGCCGAGCAGGATGCCGCTGACGGACAGCGACTCGGTGACCGTGGCGGCCATCTCGGCCATCTGCCGCTGGCGCTGGGTCGCGATCTTCTTGCGTTCGTTGCCGACGCGGCGGCTGATCCACACGAAGACCGGGAGCAGCAGCAGCGAGACGACGGTCAGCCGCCAGTCCAGGGCGATCATCGCGATGATCGTGGCGACGACACTGGTGAGGTTCGAGACCAGGGAGGTGGCCGTGGAGGTGACGGTGGCCTGCATGCCGCCGATGTCGTTGGCTATGCGGGACTGGACCTCGCCGGTGCGGGTCCGGGTGAAGAAGGCGAGCGACATGCGCTGCAGGCGGCCGTAGACCGCTGTGCGCAGGTCGTGCATGACGCGCTGGCCGACCGTGGTGGAGATCAGGGTCTGGAGCACGCCGAAGATGCTGGTCAGGACGGCGCTCAGGATCATGCCGAGCGCGAGCAGGCTCAGCAGCCCGGTGCGGTTCTGCGGAATGGCGACGTCCAGCGTCTCCTTCAGCAGGAACGGGGTCGCCACGGTGACCAGGGACGCGGCGCCAACCAGGAGGCCGACGACCGCGAGCCGGGCGCGGTAGGGCTTGAAGAGCTTGAGGATGCGGCGCACCTGCCGAGGCTGGTCGGTCGAGGTGCCGGGGGACGGTGTCCAGTTGATGTCGTCGCGGGGCATGGTCTCCTACGGATGGTGAGGCGATCAGGACTGGTCAAGCACTCAGAACTCGTGGAGCGATGAGGCTTGGTGGAGCATAGCTCATTGTTACCTATACTCACAATGAACCAGGTCCTGATATTGTTCCCGTATGACCACCCCCGATTCCGACGGCCTGCTCGCGGAGCAGCTGCTGCGGCTCACCCGCCGGGTGCACCGCATCCAGAAGCGCCATCTGGAGCAGCGCGACCTCGGCATCACCCCCGCCCAGTCGCGGCTGCTGCGCACCGTCGCACACTTCGACGCCCCGCCGCGCATGGCCGACCTCGCCGAGCGGCTTGAGGTGGTGCCGCGTGCCGTGACGACGCTGGTCGACGGGCTGGAGGCGAGCGGCAAGGTGCGGCGGGTGCCCGATCCGTCCAACCGTCGGGTGATCCGGATCGAGATCACGGACGACGGCCGCAAGGCGCTGCAGGAGCTGCGGGGTGCGCGGCGGGGGGCGGCCGATGAAATTCTGGCGCCGCTCACGGATGTGGAGCGGGAGGTGTTGCGGGCGTTGCTGGACACGTTGGTGGATGGGGCGCCTGGCGCGCATGAGGGGCATGACGCCCATGGGGTGCACGAGGGGCATGGGCACGGGCGGTCCTGCTGACCCGCTGCCCCCTCGACACCCGCTGACCCACTGACCCGCCGACCCGCCGACCCGCTTCAAGGGCGCGGCCGGAGACCGGGTTCGCGTCACTCCGGCCAGTTCGACGCCTTGATGCGTTCCACGAAGTCGCCGCGCACGAAGCCCGGTACGAAGTGGGCCAGTACGTCCGCCTTGATGTTGCCGAACGTGGTCTCCGGGCGGTCCTTGATGCCCTCGGTGAAGGCGGCGAGGATGCCGTTCTTGAAGTCCGGGCGGGGGTGTGCCGCCACGACGGCCGCGCGCTGCTCGTCGGTGACGGCGTCGTAGCCGATCCCCACGACGTCCAGCCCCACACCCCGGTTGACCAGGGCGATCTCGGCCGCCATGTGGAGCGGGATCTCCTGCGTGGTGTGCAGGGCGATGCTCGCCCAGACCCGGTCGGCCGGCTCGCCGGTGATGCCGTGCGCGTGCAGGAACCGGCGGGCCTCGTCGGCACCGTCGATCTCGAAGCGCTGGTCGGTGCGGCGGAACTTCTCGGTGAGCCCGAGGTCGTGGAACATCGCGGCCACGTAGAGCAGTTCGGGGTCGTAGTCGAGCCCCTGCTTCCGGCCGCGCAGGGCGCCCCACAGGAACACCCGCCGGGAGTGGTCGAACAGCAGTGGCGTCGCCGCCTCACGCACCAGCTCGGTCGCCTCCCGCACCAGGGCGGTGTCCGGGATCTCCACGCCTGCGATCACTTCACTCATCGTTCTCGCCTCTCCTCGATGCCGTGTGACTCGGTCTCTCGATCACCTGTGACTCCAGGATCGTCAGCGGCGTACGCTGGGGCCATGTCCTCACAGCCAGGAAAACCACAGATTCGGACATGGCTCCAGACGCGACTTCAGCCGTGGCTTCCGGCATGACACACCGGGTCGGATTCCTCGTCTTCGACGGCGTGACCATGCTCGACGTCAGCGGCCCCGCCGAAGTGCTGCACCAGTCCGGCAAGCTGGGACACCCGTACGAGCTGGTCCTGGTCTCGCCTCGCGGCGGCACGGTGACCGCCTCGAACGGGCTGACGCTGACCGGTACGGTGACGGCGGCCGACGCCGGGCCGGTCGACACGGTCGTGGTCACCGGAGGCGACCGACTGGCCCAACAGCCGGCCGAGGAAGGGCTGTTGACCGCGACCCGTACCCTCACCGAGCACGCCGCCCGGGTCACGTCCGTCTGCACGGGCGCCTTCCTCCTCGCCCAACTCGGCCTGCTGGACGGCCGATCGGCCACGACCCACTGGCGGCACGCCGAGACATTGGCCCGCCGCCACCCCCTCGTGCGCGTCGAGCCGGACGCCATCCACATCCGCGACGGGCACTTCGTCACCTCGGCGGGCATCAGCGCCGGGATCGACCTGGCGCTCGCCCTCGTAGAGGACGACCACGGCGCGGACGTGGCCAGGGACATCGCCCGCGAACTGGTCGTCTTCATGCAACGCCCGGGCGGGCAGTCGCAGTTCTCCGCCGCGACCGCCACCCCACCACCGCGCACCGATCCGCTACGGTCGCTGATCGCCTCGGTGTTGGCGGACCCGGCCGCCGACCACAGCCTCCCCATGATGGCGGCGACCGTGGCAGTCAGCCCTCGCCACCTGACACGCCTCTTCCGCACCGAACTCGGTACCACGCCCGCCCGTTGGGTCGAACGGGTCCGTCTCGACCGCGCCCGGCATCTCCTCCTCGAAGGCCACAGCGTCACCTCGGCCGCGCACCACAGCGGGCTCGGCACGGATGAGACCCTGCGCCGCGCCTTCGCCCGCCACTTGGACACGACGCCGACGCACTATCGCAGCCGGTTCGCCACTACACGCGGCCAGACACCGATGCCATGAGCCGCGACCAACCGGCTTCGGTTCACGCCTGCCCGGTTTCAACTCCCGTCGGCGCGGAAGGCCGTGTTGGCGCCGCTGGAGCACGCAGGCCTGTCAGCAACGCGGCGAGGATGCGCGTCAGTTGGGGTTCGACATCGACCAGCGCATGCGCCAACTCGGGGCGGGATTCGTAGAGCGTTCGGAGGCGGGTGCCGGGCGCGGCCATCTGCAACAGCGCCCCGGCCATGCTGGTCGCCGTGGCGATCACATCGATGGCCGAACGCTCGTTGATCGCGAGCATCCGGCACAACTCGGTTGCCAGCGAGGTCACTTCGCTCAGGACGACCGTCTTGAACTCGTACACCGAGTCCAGTGAGACGTTGCGCTCCAGGTTCAACGGCGCCTGAGCCAGCAGGTCGCAGAAGAACGGCCGCGCGACGAGCGTCTGCGCGACAACGGCGGCGACCGCTTCGGAATCGCCGTCGGCGGCCTCGCTCAGCCGCTCGCGGAGCTCCGCCGACCAGTCCTCCCACCCTTCGGCGGTCAGCGCCAGGAAGATCTGTTCGCGGGTCTCGAAGTACCGCAGCATCGCGGACTTGTGCATGCCCACGGCGGCGGCGATGTCTGTGAGGGTGACCTCGCGCACGCTGCGTTCGGCACCGAGGGACCGGGCGGCGTCGAGGATCGCCCGCTCGCGCTGCTGCTTGGCCGCCGCGCTCCGGGCGCGCTGGGGACTGGGCGTGCTCATGACCCAGAGCGTAGCGCAACTTGGTTGCATTAATTTAGCGCAACCGGGTTGCACTAATAACGAAACAGTGTTTCGCTAGAGGTATGACTCAGACATGGTTCATCACCGGTTCGTCCCGCGGCTTCGGCCGCAACCTCACCGTCGCGGCCCTGGAGGCCGGCGACCAGGTCGTCGCCACGGCACGCAAGCCGGAGCAGCTGGACGACCTCGTGGAGAAGTACGGCGACCGCGTCCTCCCCGTCGCCCTCGACGTCACCGACCGGGCGGCCGCAACGGCGGCCCTACAGGCGGGCACTGACCGCTTCGGCGGGATCGACGTGGTCGTCAACAACGCCGGGTACGCCAATCTCTCCCCGGTCGAGACGACACCCGAGGACGACTTCCGCCGACAGTTCGACACCAACTTCTGGGGCGTCTACAACGTCTCGACGGCGGCGCTCCCGTTCCTGAAGGCGCGGGGCGCGGGCACGGTCGTCCAGTGCTCGTCCATCGGCGGCCGGGTCGGCGGGAATCCCGGACTCGGGTCGTACCAGGCGGCCAAGTTCGCGGTCGACGGCTTCACGCGCGTGCTCGCGGCCGAGACCGCGCCGTTCGGCATCAGGTACCTCGTCGTGGAACCGGGCGGCTTCGCGACAGACTGGGCCGGTTCGTCGATGCAGATCCCGGAGGTGGCACCGGAGTACGACGAGACCGTCGGCGCGATGATCCGCCTCTTCGACGGTCCGGTGGTCGCCGCGGGCGACCCGAAGCGCGCCGGGGAGATCCTGGTCCGCGTCGTCAAGCAGCCGGACCTCCCCTCCCACCTCCTCCTGGGCGCCGTTGCCGTAGAGATGGCGCAGAACTACTCACGCGACCAGATCGCGCAGGCGGCCGCGTGGGAGCCGGTGAGCCGCTCGGCCGACTTCGACCAGGACTACCCGGTCGACCTCATAGACACCAAGGCATAGGAAACCGCCCCACCCGGGCCACCGAAAAACGGGCCGCGACTCCCCCACCGTAGAAACGGAGCAGAGGCCGCAGCCCGCCACGACGAACCGACTCACCCTCAACCGGCCTCGGGGGCAGTCTCCTTGACGCGCTGCGCGGGAATCTCAGCGTCTTCCCGAACGGCTTCTTCCGGCACGGTTTCTTCCTCCATGGCCGTGGTCTCGCCTTCTTCTACGTCCGTGATCTCGCCGTCGAGGACCTTCTTCGCCCGTTCGATGTCGAGGGCTCCCTCCCAGCGGGAGACCGCGAAGACGGCGACGCAGTTGCCGAGGAGGTTGGTGACGACGCGCATCGAGTCCATGATGCGGTCCACGCCGAGGAGCAGGGCGACCGCGCCGGCCGGGATCGCGCCCAGGGAGGAGGCGGTCGCGGACAGGGCGAGGAAGGCGGAACCGGGGATGCCGGCCATGCCCTTGCTGGTGAGCATGAGCACCAGGACGACGGTGATCTGCTGGCCGAGGCTGAGGTCGACGCCGACGGCCTGCGCGATGAACAGGGTGCCGATGGAGAGGTAGAGGGAGGCGCCGTCGAGGTTGAAGGAGTAGCCGGTGGGCAGCACCAGGCCGACCGCGTCGTCCCGGGCGCCGGCCTTGCGCAGCTTCTGCATCACGCGCGGCATGACGGACTCGGTGGAGGCGGTGCCGAGCGCGAGGAGCATCTCCTCGCGGATGTAGCGGAGGAACTTCCAGAGGCTGAG
The DNA here is from genome assembly GCF_036226385.1 of Streptomyces sp. NBC_01261. Lineage (NCBI taxonomy): Bacteria > Bacillati > Actinomycetota > Actinomycetes > Kitasatosporales > Streptomycetaceae > Streptomyces > Streptomyces sp. NBC_01261. Next base: position 9,579,977 of record NZ_CP108463.1, on the reverse strand, counting down.
CCCGGTGACCAGCCGCAGGGCGACGGCGAGCAGCGCGACGAAGAGCGCGGCGGCGACGTAGCAGAGGATGATCAGCTTGGCGTAGGTCTTGATCACGCCGAGCCCGTACTGGCCGACCAGGACGGCCATCGCGCCGAAGACGGCGAGCGGGGCGAGCCGCATGACGAAGCCGACGATCGCGAAGATGATCTCCTGGGCCTGCTCGATGGCGGGCAGTATCTGCGGCACCTTGGTGTGGCCGAGGTGGAGCAGCGCGGCGCCCACCAGGCAGGCCAGGATGAGGACTTGGAGCAGGGAGTTCTCGGCGAAGGCGCCGATGAAACTGGTGGGGAGCGCGTTGACGATGAACTCGGTCGTCGAGGGCAGCGCGGCGCCGCCCGTCTTCGCGTCCACCGCCGAGGTGTTGAGCGTCGACGGGTCGACGTGCATCCCGGAACCGGGCTGGACGACGTTGGCGAGGACCAGCCCGATGATCAGCGCCGCGGTGCTCGCGACCTCGAACCAGATCAGCGCCTTGAGACCGATCCGGCCGAAGGCCTTGAGGTCACCGGCCTTGGCGATGCCGACGACTACCACGCAGAACACGAGCGGCGAGATGATCGTCTTGATGAGCCGGGTGAATCCGTCGCCGAGCGGCTGAAGGTCCGTTGCCACGTCGGGCCACAGCTTCCCGACGAGGATGCCGAGGGCGAGCGCGCAGGCGACCTGCGCGAAGAGTGAGGTACGCAGTATGCGTGCGACGCGTCGCGGCAGGGGCGGGACGGACGGCGGCACGGGCACTCCTTGAGGGGGGACGGTCGTTCGCGGAAGTCGAATGGGGGCGACTTCTGCGATACGGAAAGCGGCTTCCGACTGGACACTTTGAAGCCGTTGTTGATCGTCCGGAAAACCTCCGTGTGACGGCCGTGTAAATCACCCACCTGAGTGACGCATCGCACGCACGACGCCTCAGCAGCCGCTGCGGTCCTCGGTGAGCACCCCCTGCGCGGTCGCCAGCGAACGGTCGTAGCAGCCGCCCGAGCCGTGCAGCCGGTAGCGCTCACTCGACGTCCCGACCGCGTGCCGCTGGTCGCGGGGCACGTTCAGCGTGTAGGTCGCGTCCCCGGTGTAGGTGTCGTCGAGCCGCGACAACCCGGTCCGCCGCCCGTCCCGCGTGTCGACGACCGCCGCCCGGTCGCCCAGCGTGAGTACGGTCCGTAGCCGGTCGTCCGTCCCGATCGTCGTCGCACCGTTCATCGTGTACGTCCGGTGCGTGGCCGTCGTCCGGGCCGGTCCACGCCCGTCCACGGTCACCGACTCGTCGTCCGTCCAGGTCGCGTCGAGCCCGTCCATGTTCTCGCCGTCGGTCCAGCGATGGACGGAGGTGTTCGCGAGCGTCCGGTCGACGGTGGTCCGCACCCGGCCGTGCGAGGTGTCGACGTACCCGGCCGTGGTCAGCCGATGGCCCGCGTCGGTGTCCACGCGCTCCTCCGAACCGGGCGTGTACGTCGAGGAGTTGGCGAGCGTGCCCGCCCGGTCGAGCGTGAGTTTTCCGGTGACGTGGGCGCGCTGCGCGTCCTGCCAGACGAGTACGTTCACAGGCGCGCTCCACCCGCTCTGCCCCTCGGGCACGCCCACGACGGAGACGTCGATGTGGTGCGGGCGGCCGTCGTTGAGCAGCCCGGCGAAGGGGGTGAGGTCGTATTCGATCGGCTTGACGTCGAAGGCGCGCGGGCCGGGAATGACGTACCAGAGGAAGGGGTCGGACCAGCCCCCGGTCCACACGTTCGGGAACGGGGCGGCGATTCCGGCGAGTTGACCGTCGACCTTGATCTGCACCTCGCGGTAGGGACCCTTGTCGGCCTGGCAGGAGTACGGCGCCGAGTCGGGCACCGCGAGATACCAGAACTCCTCGCAGCCGCCGCCGGATCCGGTGGCGTAGACCTCGGCGACGACGCGCTCGGTGTTGCGCGGGGTGGTGAGGGTCGAGTCGGCGGCGAGGGTGAGGACGCGGCCGGGGGTCTGCGCCGCCGCGGGTCTGCCCTCGTAGAACGTCAGTGTGGCCTTGACGCCGATGACTCCGGTGTAGGTGTCGTCGACGACGTTGCCGATGAGCATCTCGACGTCCTGTGCGCTGCGGAAGGTGGCGCTGTAGCGGGTGACGTCCGTCTCGACCGACCACGCGATGCCGTCGGGGGACGGCTCCGGCGTCGAGGTACGGAGGATCTCGACGCCGCCCACGTGCAGATAGCCGAGTCGGTCGTACTGCCGGCCCTTGACCGTGCCGTCGAGGCGGAGGACGACCTTGCTCCAGCGGTCGCCGCAGGCCTTGGGCGGGGTGTAAGTGCCCTTGTACGGGGTGAAGTCGCGGAACTCGGTGTCGGCGAGGGTGACTTGGCAGGACTTGGTCGCGGGCTTGGAGAGGGGCGGGGCGGCGGTGATGGGGTCGTGCCAGTCGGTGCCGAACTCGGCGGGGACGTCCGCGCCTTGGGCCTTCGTCTCGACCGACCGGGTCTTCGTGTCGGCGGCTTGGGCGGGGCTCGCGCCAACGAGGGTGCTCGCCAGGAGGGTCGCTCCGACGAGCATGGACATGACTATCCGGCTTCTCATGAGCGGTGTTCTACCCCTTGAGGTCCGCCCTGTCCCCCATCAGCACCACGGGATGCCGGGCCGGGTCGAGTGTGCGCAGCAGGTACTCCATCGCCTCCTTGGAGAGGCTGACGCAGGCCGACGTACCGCTGCCGTGGTCCAGGTGCAGCCAGATCCCGCCACCCTTGTCCTCGCCCTCGGGCTGCTCCGCGTCGTCGGGCGGGGTGCCGGGGACGCGGTTGTAGTCGATGGCGATGACGTAGTCGAAGTCGTGCCAGTGCGACTCGTCCCAGTCGCGCGGCGCCTCGTACGACTCGTCCTGGGAGTACGGAAGCGCGGTGCCGGGGTCGTCGAGCACACCGCCCGCGGCGGTCAGCGTGAACACGCCGACGGGGCTGCGCTTGTCGCCGAGGTGATGGTCGGTGGTCCAGCCCAGTTTGCCGTTGTGCGCGGGCCAACTGGCGGCCCGGGACCAGGTGTTGCCGCTCTTGGCGAACAGGACGGCGGTGGAGTCCGGGGAGTCCTTGCCGTTGCCGTAGACCGTGAGGACCTGGCTCGTGTCGGTGGGGATGGTGCGCTGGAGCCGGTCGCCGACGCCCGGGATGCGGGTGGGGTCGGGGGCGGAGGTGGTGACGGCCGGTCTCGGGTGGGTCGCCTGGGCGCCGGGTCTCCCTTCCGTGCCGCCGGGGCGTCCGGAGTGCGCGCTTCCGCACGCGGACAGGGTCGTCATCGTCAGGAGGGAACCGAGAGCCGCCATCGCGACCGTCGCACGTCGTGTGCCGCCACTCTGCATCGGGCCATGGTCACATCGCATACGGTGCCATTGCGTGAGGTCACGGACATCTCACCCCTGATGGGTGAACGCCGGTTCTGACCCCCAGCGGGGAAAACCGCTTGCTTCCGACCACGCTGCGACGCGAACCTGTCACGGTTTGTTGCCGCGTTCCGCTCGCGGTCCGTCGCCGCGCTCCGCGGCTCCCTCCTCCCCCTTCCCGCCTGAACAAGAGCCACTGGGACGTCATGCAGATTCAAGACCTTCCGTATCCCGACCCGGGTGTGCCGGACGCGCGCTCGGGGCCCCGATTCCTGTGGTGGCTCGGCCGGAATCAGCTCGGTGGCCAGTTCAAGGCCCTGGCCTGGGGGCTGCTGCACTTCGTGTCCGTCTCCGCGCTGCCGTTCTGTGTGGGGTTCGCCGTGCAGGCCGTGGTCGACCGCTCCGGGAGCCGGCTGGCCCAGACCGGCGGGCTGATGGTGTTGTGCGGGGCGGGCATCGCCGTGGGCGACACCTTCCTGCACCGGGCCGCCGTCACCAACTGGATCACGGCCGCCGCCCGCGTCCAGCAACTGCTGGCCCGCCAGGCGGCCCACCTCGGCTCGGCACTGACCCGGCGGGTCGCCGCCGGTGAGGTGGTGGCCGTGTCGACGGGTGACGTCGAGAAGATCGGCTGGTTCGTGGAGGCGCTGTCCCGCTTCCTGGCCGCCGCGCTGACGCTCGTCATCGTGTGCGTCGGCCTGTTCGTCTACCAGCCCGAGCTCGGTGTCGTCGTCGCCGTGGGCGTGCCCGTGCTGGCGGTCTCCGTGCTGCCGCTGCTGCCCCGGGCCACCCGGCGCGCCGACGTGCAGCGTGAGAAGGCGGGCCGCGCCACCGAACTCGCCTCCGACACCGTCGCCGGACTGCGGGTGCTGCGGGGCATCGGCGGCGAGGAGCTGTTCCTCGACCGCTACCGCCGTGCCTCCCAGGAGGTGCGCCACGCGGCCGTGCGCAGTGCCCGGATGTGGGCGGTCATCTCCGCGATCCAGGTGCTGATGCCGGGTCTGCTGTTGATCGCCATCGTCTGGCACGGCGTGCAGCTTGCCCGCCAAGGCCGGATCACCGTCGGCGAACTGGTCACCGTCTACAGCGCGGTGATGATCATGACCTATCCGCTGCGGCACTTCGAGGAGATCGCCATGGCGTACTCCTTCTCCCGGCCCTCGGCCAAACGCGCCGCGCGTGTGCTGTCCCTGGAGCGGGTCACCGACATCGGGGGGACGCGCGCGGCCGAGGTGCCCGCCGGGGATCTGTACGACCCGGACACCGGTCTGCTCGCGCCCTCCGGCCGGCTCACCGCTGTGGTGTGCGGCGACCCGGACGCGGCCGGACGGCTGGCGGAACGCCTCGGCGGACACCCCGCCGAGGCGGGCGTCTCCGTGCTCCTGGACGGCGTACCGCTCGACGAGCTCCCCCTCGGCTCGGCGCGCACCGCCGTCCTCGTCCAGGACAAGGACCCGGTGCTGCTGTCCGGTTCGCTGCGCGAGCTGCTCGACGTGCCCGCCTCGGGTGCGGTCGGCGCGGCGGAGGCCCTGGCCGCCGCGCAGTGCGGGGACGTGCTGGTGGCGCTCGCGCAGGGCTCGCTCGACACCGAGGACCCGATGGACGCCCGCATCACCGAACGCGGACGCTCCCTCTCGGGCGGCCAGCGCCAACGGCTCGCCCTGGCACGGTCGTTGATCACGGACCCGGAGGTCCTCGTCCTGGACGAGCCGACCTCCGCCGTCGACTCGCACACCGAGGCCCGGATCGCCGACGGCGTACGGGAGTTGAGGACCGGCCGGACCACGGTGGTGTTCACCTCCTCGCCCCTGCTCCTGGACCACGCGGACCGGGTCGTGCTGGTGCACGAGGGTGCGGTCGTGGCGGTCGGCACCCACCGCGACCTGCTCCGGAGCGAGGCCCGGTACCGGGCGGTGGTGACGCGCGAGACCGAGGAGGAATCCGCGTCGCTGAATGAACAGGCCTTCCTGGGGGGCGAGTTGAAGCAGGACGAGGCTCCTCTCCGAGGCGCCTTGGACGACGAAGCCGCTCTGCGGAGCGCGCTGGAAGAAATCGAGGAGAGCGCATGATCGGCGTGGCGCCCCCGGCCTACGACCCGGCGGCCCCGACCACGGCCAACACCCTGCCGGTCGGCGCCCCCGCGACCGTACGCGCGTACGTGTCCGAACTGTTCCACCGGCACCGCCGTGCCTTCCTCCTTCTCGTCACCGTGAACACGGTCGCCGTGATCGCCTCGATGGTGGGTCCCTATCTGCTCGGCGATCTCGTCGAGCGGGTGTCGGACGGAGCGCGGGAACTCCATCTCGGCCTGACCATCGGGGTGTTCGTGGTCGCGCTCGTCGTGCAGGCCCTGTTCACCCGGCAGGTGCGGTTGCGGGGCGCGATGCTCGGTGAGCGGATGCTGGCCGACCTGCGCGAGGACTTCCTCGTCCGGTCGGTCGGGCTGCCGCCGAGTGTCCTGGAACGGGCGGGCACCGGCGACCTCCTGTCCCGCATCACCACCGACATCGACCGGCTCGCCAACGCGATGCGGGAAGCCGTGCCGCAGCTCGCGATCGGTGTGGTGTGGGCGGTGCTGCTGATCGGCGGTCTCGTCGTCACCGTGCCGCCGCTCGCGCCCGCCGTGCTGATCGCGGTGCCGGTGCTGGTGATCGGCTGCCGCTGGTACTTCAAGCGCGCACCGGCCGGCTACCGCTCCGAGGCCGCCGGGTACGCCGCCGTGGCCGCGGCCCTCGCCGAGACCGTGGACGCCGGTCACACCGTCGAGGCGCACCGCCTCGGCGACCGGCGCATCGCCCTCTCCGAGCGCCGCGTCAAGGAGTGGACCGCCTGGGAGAACTACACGCTCTGGTTGCGGTCGGTGCTCTTCCCGGTGATCAACGTCACCCATGTCACGGTGCTCTGCTCGGTCCTGATGCTCGGCGGGATGTTCGTCCTGCGGGGCTGGATCGAGGTGGGCGAACTGACGACGGGCGCCCTCATCGCGCAGATGCTCGTCGACCCGGTGAACCTGATCCTGCGCTGGTACGACGAGCTCCAGATCGCCCAGGTCTCGCTGGCCCGGCTGGTCGGTGTCCGCGACATCGAGCCCGACGCCGGGGACGCCGGGCTGTCCCCCGAGGGCCGGGACGTGCACGCGGACCGGGTGCACTTCGGCTACCGCGAGGGCGTCGACGTGCTGCGCAAGGTGTCGCTGGAGGTCGCGCCCGGCACCCGGCTGGCCCTGGTCGGCCCCTCGGGCGCGGGCAAGTCCACCCTGGGCAGGCTGCTCGCCGGCATCTACGCCCCCCGGGAGGGCCGGATCACCCTCGGCGACGCCGAACTCTCCCGGATGACCGCCGAGCACGTCCGCTCCCATGTGGCCCTCGTCAACCAGGAGCACCACGTCTTCGTGGGTTCCCTGCGCGACAACCTCCTGCTCGCCAGGACCGACGCGGGGGACGCCGAGCTGTGGGCGGCGCTGGGCGCGGTCGACGCGGACGGGTGGGCGCGGGCTCTGGACGACGGCCTGGACACCGAGGTCGGCTCGGGCGGGCTCGCGCTCACCCCGGCCCAGGCTCAGCAGATCGCGCTGGCCCGGCTGGTGCTGGCCGATCCGCACACGCTGGTCCTGGACGAGGCGACCTCGCTCCTCGACCCGCGTGCGGCCCGGCACCTCGAACGGTCGCTGGCCCGCGTCCTCGACGGCCGTACGGTCGTCGCGATCGCGCACCGTCTGCACACCGCCCATGACGCGGATGTCATCGCCGTCGTCGAGAACGGGCGGATCAGCGAGCTGGGCAGCCATGACGAGTTGGTGGCGGCGGACGGGGCGTACGCGGCGTTGTGGCGGTCGTGGCACGGGTAGCTCCGCTGGTGGAGCGGGGACTGGGGTGCGGGTCGGTGAGGGGCTGGTCGGTGAGGGTGTGACCGACCGGCCTGCCGGCGAGTGCCTGCGGGCCGGTGGGGGCTGGTCGAGCCCACGCGGTTGAGCCGCATGTATCACAGCCCCGCGCCCCTTTCGGGGCGCTGTGTCGCGCCGGAACCGGACGCCTGCCGTTGCGCCCGGGGGAAAAGGGGTGGAAGGCTGGGGAGTGGCACCGGTTCGGGGAGTGCCCGGGGACCATGTGGTTCGTGCCGGGCGCCGGCTGGGCCCCGCACAGCGGCGACCCGCCGCCGACCGCGGTGAGAACGGGCCGGTCCCCACCACCTGGAGGTACCCGTGAACAGCGCCGACGGATGGGGAGACGACGTCTACCAGCCCGACGGATCCGAGGTGCAGGACGACGCGGGTCTGCTCGACGCGGAGGACACCCTGATGGCCGACGGCGTCGAGGACCCCCTCGACCGCGGCTGGTCCCCGCCGGACCGCCCCTGGGCGGTGGAACGCGACGACGTGACGGCCGCCGAGCGCGAGCACGGCGAGACGCTCGACCAGCGCCTCGCCGAGGAGGTCCCGGATCTCGCCGTGTCCGACGGCGACGGCATCGGCGACTCCGAGGACACCGACGGCGAACTCCTGGACACCGAGGTCGGAGACGCCCGCTCGGGCCGGCTCGTGGCACCCGACGAAGGAGCACACGAGGACGAGGAGAGCGGCCTGATCGCCACGGACGTGGGCATCGACGGTGCCGCCGCCTCCGCCGAGGAGGCCGCGATGCACATCGTCGACGAGGACGAGGACTCCCTCTACGGCTGACCTCGCCGCCCCTTCGCCGTCCACCGCACCACCGTCGCAGGAGGAGCAGCCATGCAGCAGGACAAGCAGCCCGACTACCACCCCGTGGTCTTCCGGGACCGCGCCGCCGGATACGCGTTCCTGACCCGGTCCACCGCGACCAGCGACCGCACCATCGAGTGGGACGACGGCGAGACCTACCCGGTCGTGGACGTGGAGATCTCCTCGGAGAGCCACCCCTTCTACACCGGCAAGGCACGGACGGTGGACACGGAGGGCCGCATCGCCCAGTTCGAGCGGCGCTACGGCAGCGGCGAGGCGGGCCAGGGTTCGGACGGGGCGTGAGCCGGCGCGGGGACGGGCACGAGCACCCGCGCCGGAACCGAGGCCGGGCCTCAGATCACGTTGAGCGCCGCCGCGCAGCCCACTCCCCCGAGGAGTATGAACACCGGCATCAGCACCTTGAGCTCGACCCAGCTGCCCGCGCGGAACCGCATCACCTTCGGCGGCCCGATCGGGTACCAGCGCTTGCGGCCCAACGGGATCGGCCACAGGATCGGGCAGCCGGAGACGGTCAGCGCGTCCCCGATGTCGTGCACCAGCGCGCCCAGCACGACCGGCAGTCCCAGCCACAAGTACTGGTGCTGCTCCGTGAACAGCCAGTTCGAGCCGTTGCCCGGCTTGTCCAGCACGCCGGCGAGGATCCACGCGCTGGTCGCCGCCAGCAGCCACACCAGGATGTCGCTGCTGGAGCCGCGGGCCGCCCGCCACAGCAGGCCCTCGATGGCCAGCACCATGTTCACGAAGAGGATCGCCAGTACTCCCCAGCGGCCGCCCATGATCGCCACGGCCGAGCTTCCCGCCCCGATCAGGACCGCCCACAGCCAGGTGTGCGTGAGGGTGCGGTGCCCGCCGGAGCGGCGCGGGTCGCCCTGCTTCCTGGTGCCCTTGTACGCGGCGTAGGAGAGCTTGTCGACGATCTCGCACAGGCCCCGGGAGACGGGTCCGAAGGCCCGGGAGATGGTCGCCGCCTTGTGGTCGAGGTCCGGGGCGAGCGCGGCGCCGGCACAGATCAGGGCGCCCACGAGGATCACCGGCCAGGGCATCGGGTGTCCGGCCGCTGCGGCCGCGGCTCCGACGCCGAGCCAGGCCGCCGCTCCCGACAGTGAGTGTGCTGGTCCCATCATGGCCGTTCCCCGCCCCATTCCTCTTACGCCGCCGGTCAGTTGCTCGGGCGCCCTGACACTCTGTCGGCGACACAGCGTAGCGGTAGCGATCTTCGTCCCCGCAGCCGATTCCCCCATCGGCCACGGCGCCAGGCAAGATGGGGTCGTGACCCTCATCGACCAGTTGCCGCCGACCGCAGATCCCGACGCCCTCTACGAAGCCTTCGAGTCGTGGGCAAAGGAACGCGGTCTCACGCTCTACCCCCATCAGGAGGAGGCGCTGATCGAGGTGGTCTCCGGTGCGAACGTGATCGTGTCGACGCCCACCGGCTCCGGCAAGAGCATGATCGCCGCCGGTGCGCACTTCGCCGCGCTGGCCCGGGACGAGGTCACCTTCTACACCGCCCCGATCAAGGCCCTGGTCTCGGAGAAGTTCTTCGAACTGTGCAAGATGTTCGGCACCGAGAACGTCGGCATGCTGACCGGAGACGCGTCCGTCAACTCCGACGCCCCGATCATCTGCTGCACCGCGGAGGTCCTCGCGTCGATCGCGCTGCGGGACGGCAAGCACGCGGACGTCGGCCAGGTCGTCATGGACGAGTTCCACTTCTACGCGGAGGCGGACCGCGGCTGGGCCTGGCAGATCCCGATCCTGGAACTGCCGCAGGCGCAGTTCATCCTGATGTCGGCCACGCTCGGCGACGTCGCGATGTTCGAGAAGGACCTCACCCGCCGCACCGGGCGCCCCACTTCGGTGGTCCGCTCCGCGATCCGACCGGTGCCGCTGTCCTACGAGTACAGGCTGACCCCGCTCACCGAGACCCTGACCGAGCTGCTGGAGACCAGGCAGGCGCCGGTCTACATCGTGCACTTCACCCAGGCGCAGGCCGTGGAGCGGGCGCAGGCGCTGATGAGCATCAACATGAGCTCGCGCGAGGAGAAGGACCAGATCGCCGAGCTGATCGGCAACTTCCGCTTCACCACAAAGTTCGGCCGCAATCTCTCCCGTTACGTACGGCACGGCATCGGTGTGCACCACGCCGGCATGCTGCCCAAGTACCGGCGCCTGGTGGAGAAGCTCGCGCAGGCCGGTCTCCTGAAGGTCATCTGCGGCACGGACACCCTCGGGGTTGGCGTCAACGTACCCATCCGCACAGTGCTGTTCACGGCGCTGGCCAAGTACGACGGCATCCGGGTGCGCACGCTGCGCGCCCGTGAGTTCCACCAGATCGCCGGACGCGCCGGACGCGCCGGCTTCGACACGGCGGGGCTCGTGGTCGCGCAGGCCCCCGAGCACGTGGTCGAGAACGAGAAGGCGCTCGCCAAGGCGGGCGACGACCCGAAGAAGCGCCGGAAGGTCGTCCGCAAGAAGGCGCCCGAGGGCTTCGTCGGATGGTCGGACACCACCTTCGAGAAGCTCATCACCTCCGAGCCGGAGCCGTTGACGTCCCGCTTCCGGGTCACGCACACGATGCTGCTGTCGGTGATCGCCCGCCCCGGCAACGCCTTCGACGCGATGCGGCACCTCCTGGAGGACAACCACGAGCCGCGCAAGGCGCAGTTGCGGCACATCCGGCGCGCGATCGCCATCTACCGCTCGCTCCTGGACGGCGGCATCGTCGAGAAACTCGACACCCCGGACGCCGAGGGCCGCATCGTGCGCCTCACCGTCGACCTGCAGCAGGACTTCGCCCTCAACCAGCCGCTGTCGACCTTCGCGCTCGCCGCGTTCGAGCTGCTGGACCCCGAATCGCCCTCGTACGCGCTGGACATGGTGTCCGTGGTCGAGTCCACCCTGGACGACCCGCGGCAGATCCTGGCCGCCCAGCAGAACAAGGCGCGTGGCGAGGCCGTGGCGGCGATGAAGGCGGACGGCGTCGAGTACGAGGACCGCATGGAGCGCCTCCAGGACGTCAGCTACCCCAAGCCGCTGGAGGAGTTGCTCTTCCACGCGTACAACACGTACCGCACGAGCCACCCGTGGGTCGGCGACCACCCGCTGTCCCCGAAGTCCGTGATCCGTGACATGTACGAACGGGCCATGTCCTTCACGGAGTTGACCTCGCACTACGAGCTGGCCCGCACCGAGGGCATCGTGCTGCGCTACCTCGCCGGCGCCTTCAAGGCCCTCGACCACACGGTCCCGGACGACCTCAAGTCCGAGGACCTGCAGGATCTGATCGCCTGGCTCGGCGAGATGGTGCGCCAGGTCGACTCCAGCCTGCTGGACGAGTGGGAGCAGCTCGCCAACCCGGCGGAGATGACCGCCGAGGAGGCCCAGGAGAAGGCCGACCAGGTCAAGCCGGTCACCGCGAACGCGCGCGCTTTCCGCGTCCTCGTCCGCAACGCGATGTTCCGCCGCGTCGAACTCGCCGCCCTCGACCACGTCGACGAGCTGGGCGAGTTGGACGCCGAGTCGGGCTGGGACGCGGACACCTGGGGCGAGGCGATGGACAAGTACTGGGACGAGTACGAGGACCTCGGCACCGGCCCCGACGCCCGCGGGCCCAAGCTCTTGCTCATCGAGGAGGAGCCCCAGCACAACCTGTGGCGCGTTCGGCAGATTTTCGCCGACCCGAACGGCGATCATGACTGGGGCATCAGCGCGGAGATCGATCTCGCGGCCTCCGACACGGAGGGCCGTGCGGTCGTCCGTGTCACCGACGTCGGCCAGCTGTGAGCACAGGAGAATCCCACCGATGACGAACCCGGCAGAGCGGCTCGTCGACCTGCTCGACCTGGAGCAGATCGAGGTCAACATCTTCCGTGGCCGCAGCCCGCACGAGTCCCTGCAACGGGTCTTCGGCGGCCAGGTCGCGGGCCAGGCGCTGGTCGCCGCGGGGCGCACCACGGAGGGCGACCGGCCCGTGCACTCGCTGCACGCGTACTTCCTGCGCCCGGGCCGGCCGGGCGTGCCGATCGTGTACCAGGTCGAGCGGGTGCGGGACGGGCGGTCGTTCACCACCCGTCGGGTCACCGGCGTGCAGCAGGGCCGCACGATCTTCAATCTCACCGCCTCCTTCCACAAGCCTGAGCAAGGTCCCTTCGAGCACCAGCTGCCGGCCCGCGAGGTCCCGGACCCGGAGTCCCTGCCGACGGTGTCGGAGGAGGTCCGGGCCCATCTGGGCGTACTGCCCGAGCAGTTGGAGCGGATGGCGCGCCGTCAGCCCTTCGACATCCGGTACGCGGACGGGCTGCGCTGGAGCGCCGAGGAGATCAAGGACGCCGAGCCGCGCAGCGCGGTGTGGATGCGCGCGGTCGGGCCGCTCGGCGACGATCCGCTGGTGCACACCTGCGCGCTCACGTACGCCAGCGACATGACGCTCCTGGACGCCGTCCGCATCCCCGTCGAACCCCTGTGGGGACCACGGAACTTCGACATGGCCTCGCTGGACCACGCCATGTGGTTCCACCGGCCGTTCCGCGCGGACGAGTGGTTCCTGTACGACCAGGAGTCCCCGATCGCGACGGGCGGCCGCGGTCTGGCCCGCGGGCGCATCTACGACCTGGAGGGACGCCTGCTCGTCTCGGTCGTCCAGGAAGGGCTGTTCAGAGCGCTGTAACTACTGGTGGACGTGCCGCGCTGTGGCTTACACGCTTCCGCGGCGCAGCCAGCCCAACATGCCTCGTGATCGCCCGGGTTCCGGCGCCGGCTCGGGTGGGTGCTCGCTCGGGGACTGCGGTGGTCCGACAAGGTCGGCAATCGGCGGTGCTCCAGCCGGTTCGACGATCGGTCGTGATGCAGTCAGTTCGGCGGTCGGTCGTGGTGCGCCCCGTTCGACGGCCGACTGTGACGCGGTCGGTTCGGAGGTCGGTCGTGGTGCGGGACGGTGGCCGCGTGCCTCCTCCAACACCTGGGCCAGATCCGCTCGCAGCCAGCTGATCTCGTCCGGGTCCTCCGCCGTCGTGATCCGCTCGGCGAGGTGGGCGGCGGGCGAGCCCGGAGCCCCGGAGGCGGGCGGGTCGGGCCGGAAGCGGTTCAAGTAGGCGCGCTCGTACGGGTCCTGGACGGTTTCCGCGACCTGGACGGGGTCGAGCAACGCGGCCAGGGCGCCGGCGCGCTCCCACGGGCCGTCGGCCTGGCGGAGCAGGAACCCGAGATGCCGTCCGCGCCAGTTGCGGGGCCTTAGATCCAGGCCCTCTTGCAGTTGGTCCCTCATTCCCTCGGGCGTACGGCCGTTCAGCAACGCGGTGTGGTTCTTGTCGGCCGCGAACTGCCGTAGTTCTTCGGCGAGATAGAACCAGACAACGGCCCGATAGCGGTTCAGATAAAACCTCACCGGCACCACCAGTCCCAGCCGGGCGAGGCGGGTGAACCTGACGGAGGTGACCTGCATGAGGGCCGCGCCGTCCGTGGTGCCCACGGTCCTGACGCTTTCCAGGAATGTTTCGGGGAATCCGTCCGCCGAGCGCAGTCGGTCGATCTCGGCATGGGCGACACGTCGGCCGCCGCCCCCTTCGTCGGGCGCGGTGCGGATGCGTCCGAGATGTACGGCGAGGTCGAACTCGCCTCGCTTGAGCCCCAGTTCCCGTGCCGCTCGACTGGGCGTGCACGAGAGGTCGGACGGTTTGGTGATGGTGTTTCCTGTCATGGTCGATCTCCCCCGCGGAGTCCAATGCTCACGCTGTGTGCGCTTGCGATGAACAAACCGTAACCGGTCCGGCGGATCTCGTGGCAGGCCTGTGGATAACTCTGCGAAAGCCGAAGAAGTCACAGGTCAGAGGTCTGTGACGGGGGTCCGCTCGGGCTGGCGGGCGTCCACGCCGAGGTGCTCGCCGACGCGGTTGACGAGGAGTGTCATCTCGTAGGCGATCTGGCCGATGTCCGCGTCCGCGCCGCTGAGGACGCAGAGACAACTGCCGCTGCCCGCGGCGGTGACGAACAGGACGGCGTCGTCGAACTCGATCATCGTCTGCCGCACACCGCCCGCGCCGAAGTGGCGTCCCGAGCCCTTGGCCAGACTGTGCAGTCCGGACGAGACGGCGGCGAGGTGTTCGGCGTCCTCGCGGCGCAGTCCCGTGCTCGCGCCGGTCACCAGTCCGTCGTTGGAGAGGACCAGGGCGTGGCGTACGTGCTCGACACGCTCGGTCAGATCGTCCAGCAGCCAGCTCAGTCCCTGGTTCTGTGCCATGTTCCGGGCTCCCCGTGTCGCCTCTCCCCCCTGGCCGGAGGATCTCTCGCCAGCCTTCCCCACCGCTGTCGCCCGGGCAAGGAGGATGGGGGCATGGCACAGAAGATGACCGACGAGGAATGGCGGGCGTTCGTCTCGCACGGCACGCGCACCGGCAAGCTGTCGACCGTTCGCGCCGATGGGAGCCCACATGTGGCGCCGATCTGGTTCCTGCTGGACGGAGACGATGTGGTGTTCAACACCGCGAAGGAAACGGTAAAAGGGCGCAATCTAGCCCGTGACGGGCGAGTCGCCCTGTGTGTGGACGACGATCGGCCGCCGTTCGACTTCGTGGTGCTGCAGGGGCGCGCCCATCTGTCGGAGGATCCGGTCGAACTTCGCCACTGGGCCGCCCGGATCGGGGCCAGGTACATGGGCGAGGAGCGCGCCGAGGAGTTCGGCGCCCGCAACGGGGTGCCGGGCGAACTCCTCGTGCGCGTCACGGTCGAGAAGGTCCTGGCGCAGAAGCGCGTCGCGGACTGAGGACCGCCGCCGGCGTCAGCTAACCGAGTCGAGCAGCCGGGCGGTGTGCATCCGCCCGGCGTACTCGACGAGCCGGATCAGCACCTCCTTCCCGGAGTCGCGGTCACGGGCGTCACAGAGGACCACGGGTGTTCCCTGGTCGAGGTCCAGCGCGCGGGAGACGTCGCGGGCGCCGTAACTGCGGGAGCCCGTGAAGCAGTTGACGGCCACCACGAACGGGATGTGCCGGTGCTCGAAGTAGTCGACCGCGGGGAAGCAGTCCTCAAGTCGCCGGGTGTCCGCGAGGACCACGGCCCCCAGGGCGCCCTGCGACAGTTCGTCCCACAGGAACCAGAAGCGGTCCTGGCCCGGTGTGCCGAACAGGTAGAGGGAGAGGCCGGACCTGATGGTGATACGGCCGAAGTCCATGGCGACGGTCGTGGTGACCTTCTGGTCCACGCCGCCGGTGTCGTCAACCAACTGGCCGGCCTCGCTGAGCAGTTCCTCGGTGCGCAGCGGCCTGATCTCGCTGACCGCGCCCACCATGGTGGTCTTGCCCACGCCGAACCCGCCGGCGACCAGGATCTTCAACGCCAGGGCGGTCGTCTCGCCGTCCTCGGCGTCGGACTGCTCGGAGACCATCGATCACTTCTCTCGGGAGTGCCGGCAACGCTCGACGTCCGTAGGTGTGCATCGTGACAAGTGCGGCCTCCCCCTGGGGGGTTGGACCGCTACTTGCCCGATGTGACCGCCTCGCACCCGTTCGGTGAGCGAAAGGGTGCGCAAGTCGGCGTCGTACGCGTTCGAGTGGTTCTGAAGTTTCGTCACAGTGCCCGTAGTCCCTCGATCACCTCGCGCAGGATCCGTTCGTCGGGCAGCTGCGCGGGCGGCACCGGACGGCTGACGGTGACGCAGCCGAGCTCCAGGAGGTCGCCCAGGAGCACCCGGACCACCCCCAGTGGGAGGTCCGCTCCGGCGGCGAGTTCGGCGACGGACTGCGTTTCGGGGCGGCACAGGTCGATGAGGGCCCGGTGTTCCGGTCCGAGCCCGGTGTCGTCGTCGAAGCCGGGCGCGCCCGCGTCCAGCGTGACGAGTGCGATCAGGTCGAAACGCACCCCCGTAGGGCCTGATTTGGTACGCCCGCCCGTCATCGCGTAGGGGCGGACGAGAGGCCCGGCTTCCTGGTCGTACCACTGGCTGCCCGGCTCGCGCTGGGCGCCGGTCGTGTCTTCGGTCATCGGAGCGGTTCGCCCTCTCGCCTCATCCGGCTGCGGGCGGCCGCGCACCGACGCGCGGCGGCGTGTAGAGGTGCTCGCCGACGCGCTTGACCAGCCGCGCCATCTCGTACGCCACCAGGCCTATGTCGGCCGTGACGGCGGTGAGGACGGCGAGGCAGGAACCGTCCCCGGCGGCGGCCACGAACAGGAACCCGTCGTCCATCTCCACCATCGTCTGCCGTACTCCGCCGGCTCCGAAGTGCCGTCCCGCGCCCTTGGCCAGGCTGTGGAATCCGGAGGCGACCGCGGCGAGGTGTTCGGCGTCCTCGCGCCTGAGATCGGTCGACGCGCCGACGGCGAGGCCGTCGTTCGACAGCACCACGACATGCCGTACTTCGCTCACGCGCAGCACCAAGTCGTCCAGCAGCCAGTCGAGTTCGCCGGACCGCTGAGCGGTCCTCATGCTCGGGTCCTGGATCACGTGGGGTCTCCTTCACTGCTGTCGCTGCCCGTCGCGGGGCCTGGGGTGGCACCGCGGCCCGGTTGTCTGCCGCCGCCGCGCGTCCAGCCCTCGCGGTAGGCCGACATCCGGTCCCGTACGACCTCCGGGGTGCGGTGCTCGTCGCGTGGGGCGGCCGACGCCTGTTCCCGTTCCGCGGTGGGCTTTTCGCGGAGCTGGGGGGCGAGGTGCGCCTGGCGTACGCGGCGTGGGAGGTCGTCGTTCTCGTCGGTCCCTTCGGTGTCCTCGGGGGGACGGTGCAGTCGCAAGGCGGTGACTCCGGGAGGTGGGGTGTCGTTCGCCGACTCCGCGGCAGCCCGTGTGGAGACCGCCAGGGCGGGCCGGTCGGCCGACGCCGGAACGGACTCCTGGTGCTGGGGCGCGGCGGGTACGCGCGCGTACTCGCGTTCCACGGCCCGCTCCCCGTCCTCGACCGCCGCGCGCGGGGCACGTTCCGCCGCGCCGCCGTGCAGCAGCGCCGTCGGCAGCAGGACGACCGCAGTCGTTCCGCCGTAGGGCGAGGTCCGCAGGTGCACCTTGATGCCATGTCGGGCGGCGAGCCGGCTGACCACGAAGAGGCCGAGCCGGTCGCTGTCGAAGAGGTCGAGGGCCTCGGACTGTTCGATGCGGCGGTTGGCGTCGCCCAGGGAATCCGCGCCCATGCCGAGGCCCCGGTCCTCGACCTCTACGGCGTAGCCGTTGCCCACTGGTTCACCGGTGACCCGCACGCGCGTGTGGGGCGGCGAGAACTGGGCCGCGTTCTCCACGATCTCGGCGAGCAGGTGCGTGAGGTCGGCGACGGCCGCGCCGACGACGGCCGCCTCGGGGAGTTGACGTACCTCCACGCGTGCGTAGTCCTCGACCTCGGAGACGGCCGCGCGGACGACGTTGGTCAGCGAGACCGGCATGCGCCAGGCCCGGCCGGGTGCCGCTCCGGAGAGGATGATCAGGCTCTCGGCGTGCCGTCGCATACGGGTGGTGAGGTGGTCGAGGCGGAACAGGTCGCTCAGTTCGTTCGGGTCCTCGGAGCGGCGTTCCATGCTGTCGAGGAGGTTGAGTTGACGGTGCACCAGGACCTGGCTGCGGCGGGCGAGGTTGACGAAGACCCCGGAGATGCCGCTGGCGAGTTCGGCGCGTTCGACGGCGGCCCGCAGAGCCGCGCGGTGCACTGTGCTCAGGGCCTCGACGACCTGGCCGATCTCGTCCTCCGCGGGCGAACCGGGTGGGGCTTCCGCCTTGATGTCGATCTCCTCCCCCGCGCGCAGCCTCCGCATCGCCTCGGGGAGTTTGTGACGGGCGATGCTCAGGGCGTCGTTGCGCAGACTCACGAGTTCGACGACGAGGCCGCGTCCGATGCGCACCGAGATGACGAGCGACGCGATGACGGCGGCGAGTCCGAGCAGGACCGCGGCACCGGCGGAGGTGAGCAGCCCGCGGGTGAAGGGATCGGCGCGATCGGCCACCCCGCTGCCCGCGTCCGACTCGATGGTGCGCATGCCGTCCTGCACGCGTGCGTGCGCGTTGTTCCAGGTGGTCTCCGGAGCCGCGGCGATCGCCCTGGTGCCTGAGTTGGTGGCGAGGACCTTGTCCTCGACGGTGCCGACCGCTGCGTAGTCGCTGGTGTCGGCGAGCTGCTGCCAGGCGGCGCGTTCGGAGCCGCGCAGGTCCTCGACGGCGGAGTCGGTGAGGGTGCGTCGGGTGTCGACGGCACCGGTGAACAGCCTCCGCCGCTCCCCGTCGAGCCTGCCGTCGAGACGGGCGCCGGCGAGCATCACGTCCTCCTGGGACAGTGATTCCCCGGCCCGGGAGAATTCGAGGAGCACGCGCGCGTCGGATCCGAGGTCGGCGTCCTGGATTCCGGTGAGCGCGCCGCCCACGGCGAAGGCCGTCGCGATGGTCTTCGTGTACTGCCCGTAGGTCTCGTCCCACCCCGCGCGGTGGGCGAGCACGTCGGTCCGCAGTGAGCGCAGTTGCTCGGCTCCGGTGACGAAGGTCTTCAGGCGGCGGGCGACTCCGGCGGGCAGTTCCTCGCCGTCGGCAACGGTGTTGTCGTCGCCGAGCCGCAACCGGGCGACCGCCCGGTCCGTGCTCGCCGCCAGCTTCTTCAGATCCCCACTCTGCTCGGCGTCGGGGTCCGTCGCGTAGCGCACGGCGGCCGACCGCTCGGCCTGCAGCGCCGCGACGGCCGCTGCTACGGGGCTGCGCACCGCGGAGTCCACGCGCTGCAACTGCCGTAGCCGGGAAACGTCCTGGGCGGTACTGACGGTGGCGTACGCCCACAGGGCGAGCAGGGAGACGACCGGCACCATCAGGAGGCAGACGATCTTGGCTCGTACGGTGCGGGGACGCATCCGCCAACGTCCCGCGCGCGGGGGTATGGCTTCCGACGGGGCGTCCAGGGGGTCGTCGAAGAGTTCGTCGGCGGGTGGTCCGGCGTGCGCGCGACGACCGCGCACGGGCGGCGCCTCGGCGCCGGCTCTCGGGGTCCTACGGGGGGTACGCATGGCCTCCTCGCTCGGAAGTGGTTCTCAGGGGCGTGCTGCGCGGGCCGGGCTAGCGGGCGGCGCTCTCGACCGGCCGCTGGGCCGAGGCGGTGGCCTCACGTTCTCCCGTGCTCGGCGACAGCGCGACGAACGCCGAGGTCAGGAACAGGTAGGACCCGAGACCAACGGCGAGGGGGAAGATGAACTGCATCGCCGTCGCGCCGGGCAGAACCGCCCCTGAGGGCGTGACGTGCACACGCACCGCGAACATGCCGGTGTAGTGCATGCTGCTGACGGCCGCTCCCATGACGAGGGAGGCGGCGGTGACGGCTACGGGCGACTTGATGTTGAGGGCCGCCCACAGGGCCGCGGTCGCCGCGACGACGGCGATGAGCACGGAGAGCCCGACGAGCATCGGGTCGTAGCTCACATCTCCGTGCAACCGCATCGCCGCCATGCCCAGGTAGTGCATGCTCGCGACGCCCAGTCCGGTGGTGAGACCGCCGAGGACGAGCGCGCGGCCCCGGTCGCGGCCGTAGCCGACCGCGAAGACGCCCGCGCAGACGACGACCATGGCGACGAGGAGGCTGAGCATGGTCAGGGGGACGTCGTAGCGGATGTCGGTGCCGCTGACGCCGAAGCCGAGCATGGCCACGAAGTGCATGGTCCAGATGCCGGTGCCGAGCGCGGAGGCCGCGGTGATGAGCCAGTTGCGGCGCGACCGGCCGGTGGCGCCGAGCGCGCGGACGGTGCAGCGCAGCCCGAGTGCGGAGCCCATGCAGGCCATCACGTATGACAGCACGGGGGTCAGCCAGCCGAAGGTGGCGTGGTCCAGGTGTCCCATGACCAGGGGACGCTAGTAGGGGCATGGGTGCACAAAGGGGGCGCATTTCGAAAGGTGTTGCAATCTGACGCGGAGAGGTACCTGAACGACCGCGTCACGCTCGAACATGTGCGCCGAAGCATCATCCGTGTCGGTGAGGGATCATGCGGAACATGAGCGACGACCACAAGCATCTCCAGGAGTTCTTCGGTGCACGCGCCGCCGACTGGGACAGCCGCTTTCCCGACGACGGACCCGCCTACGCCGCCGCGGTCGCCGAACTCGGGCTGCGCGCGGGAGACCGGGTGCTCGACGCAGGCTGCGGAACCGGGCGTGCGCTGCCGCCGCTCCGTGGGGCCGTGGGCCGGTCCGGAGTGGTGCTCGGGGCCGACGCGACCCCGGCCATGCTGGAAGCCGCCGTACGGGCCGGACGGGGCCACGACGGGCACCTGCTACTCGCCGACGTCGCCGCGCTGCCGGTGCGGTCGGAATCGCTCGACGCCGTGTTCGCGGCGGGCCTGATCGCTCATCTGCCCCAACCCGAGGTGAATCTGCGGGAGTTGGCACGTGTGGTGCGTCCCGGTGGCACGCTGGCTCTGTTCCATCCGATCGGCCGGGCGGCGCTCGCGGCGCGTCAGGGGCGCCGGATCACACCGGACGACCTGCGCGCGGAGCCCAATCTCCGCCCGCTGCTGGCCGGTTCGGGGTGGCGCATGACGTCGTACGACGACGAGGACGCCCGTTTCCTGGCACTGGCCGTGCGCGAGAGCTGAGCCCGCGCGCGGGTCGGACGTTTCCCGCGACCGTCGCCGCGAAGACTCGGGGTCGTCGAACATGACCTTGCACCCGGTGCCGCGCACGGTGTTGGACTCACTCGACAGCTGACCCGTCTCCGTGCGGAGCGCTCGATGCGCGCTTCACCGCACCGGCCCTCTTCTGCCGCCGCAACTCCAACTCTACGTTGGGTGGCAGTAGATGAACGGTCAGCGACAGAGAAGTACGCAGGGGGAAGGTGGTCAGCATGTTCGACAGGCCCCGTAAGACCTTCGCCAGATTTCTCACTTCCACGCGCGCGGAGCCGAGCAGCGGCCCGCAACGGCGCCCGCACAATCTCTTCGAGGCCGCCGCCGTGTACGTGTCGGCCCGCGCCGAGGACGACCAGGACCGGATCGACGAGGCCGCGGGCTGGGTGTCGCCGGAGGCGCTGTCCTTCGGGGTGAGCGAGCTGGCATGCCGGGCCGTCGTCGCGCTCGCCAGGGAACGTGACGAGTCGCCAAGGACGGTGGCCCGTGCGCTTCTTGGGCTCCCCGCGGCCTGACAGTTCGGGTCACCGGAGGTCATTTCGCCCCGTCCAGCCGGAAAACTGCAGCTCCGGGTGTACTTGGGAGTCGTGACAAGCGGCTTCCGCGCACACTAGGGTGCGCGCGGTTGGACGAATGATGGGGAGGCTGGGATGGCCGACACGGATGAAGAGGCCGTCGCCGCCGAGGACGATGCGCTCTATGTGCTCACGGCGGTGCTGCTGACGCCGGCGAAGTTCCCGAGTGTGCTGGGCGACGACTACCCGGAGGCCTGTGCGGCGCTCGGTATGGCGCCGCTCGCCGACGGGTACGGCCTGGTTCTCGGCCAGGACGGCGACGGGTCGCGATGGACGGTCGTCATCGACGACGTGTCGCTGGTCGCGGTCGCCATCGCGTCCTGGGACTGCGGCATGGAGTACGACCTGTCGCCGAGCGAGCGCACGGTGGTCGCCGCCCTGCCGGGCTGGCCGCTCGCGGTCGCCGTGGCGGCTCCCAACGTGCCCGCGCCGCACGATCCGGACCCCGACATCGTGGACCGGCCACCGCTGACTCCGCCGGACACCACCACCTGGGGTCCGGCCCAACGACGGCTGGGTGCCGACGAGATCGCGCTGCAATGGGCCCTGTGGCGCGAGCAGATCGACGACTCAGCCTTCTCGACGCAGGAGGTTCAGGAGGCGCAGGAGGCCCAGCACGGGGCGAGCGACGCGTCGAAGACCGACGAGGCCGCCTCGGACGCCGCCCGCGATGCCGCCACCTCCGACGCCGCGACCGAGACGGGCGGGACACCGTCCGACGACAACGCCTCGGACGGCACCACGACAGGCGGCACCGGCGAAGGCTCTCAGGCGGGCCACAGCGGGGTCCGCCGGGTCCTGACAGAGGTCCGCGCGTACGTCGACTCCCCGCCGCCCCTCGGGCGCGTCAGATCGTCCTTCGCACCGGGCGACGCACGCACGCTGCGCGCCGACGGCCCCGGCTGGTCGCTGGTCGCCCGGACCGACGACATAGCGTTCGTCCTCCTCGACGACGAGCCCGGCGAGGTCCTACCGGTCGGCCGTGGCCCCGAGTTGCCCGGCCTCCTGGAAGCACTCGACAAGCTGGCCGTACGGCCGAGTTGAGCCCTTGGGCGCGGATCCGAGCGGCCTCGGGCCCGGACGCCCGGGTCACGCTCGATCGACCGGATCGACAACGAAGCCTCGGTTCGTGGACGGTGCTCGGCAGCGCACCGTCCGCAGGGCCGCTATCGGCAGTCCCGCGAACGGCGCTGTGCTCTGCTCCCGTACGCCATCCGGGATCACAACCGGGCATCCGTGCGTCAGCGGCCGATCTCCTTGCCCGCCGCGCGGCGCAGCCGACGCCGCTGCGAGGGGTCCAGCGTGAGATATGCGGCCGTCGGCACTCCCACGACGATCAGGAATGAGACCCACCAGGGCAGCCAGATCAACAAGATCAGTCCGACCGCCACACCTCCTACGGCGATCTTCGCGTTCCTCGACATATGTCGCCTCCTCCGCGGCCGTAGCCGCACTCTGATCTGAGAACGGGTCCGCGCTCCTCACAGTTCCGGATCGCGACCCTGAGACATCCCTGAGGCGCTTCCCCTACTGGTATCCGGGCCGTCGGCTGTTCCGTCACTCCGTCCACTCCATGCGCAGCGGCTCCCCCACTTGGTGAAGGTGGCGCAGGGCCTGCCGGTAGGAGTCGACGAGCCCCGTCTCCACGTACGGGATACCCACATCCTGACAGTGGGCACGCACCAGGGGTTGTGCGAGCCGCAGATTGGGTCGCGGCATGCCCGGGAAGAGGTGGTGTTCGATCTGGTAGTTGAGGCCGCCGAGGAACCAGTCGGTCAGGATGCTGCCGCGGATGTTCCGCGAGGTGAGGAC
Organism: Streptomyces sp. NBC_01261; assembly: GCF_036226385.1. Taxonomy (NCBI): domain Bacteria; kingdom Bacillati; phylum Actinomycetota; class Actinomycetes; order Kitasatosporales; family Streptomycetaceae; genus Streptomyces; species Streptomyces sp. NBC_01261. The sequence goes on along the minus strand of NZ_CP108463.1, from coordinate 9,556,927 downwards.
CTGACGACGGAAATGGCCCCACCGTTCGCCGTTCGGGTCCGGCATCTCCATGCCCTTGTGGTTGGGCGCGAAGGCCAGGCCGAGGTGCAGGCCGAGCAGGGCCTGGTGCAGCGCGGCGAACGCGAGTGCCTTCCCCGGGGACATCGAGATGAGGAGCAGCGTCGCGTAGGCCACGACATGGCTCACCAGAAGAGCGCCTTCGACGACGCGCTCGCGACGGGACTGGCGCCGCAGGTCCTGGAAACCGTGGACCTTGAGGGCGATGCCTTCGAGGAGCGTGAGCGGAAAGAACAGCCACGACTGGTTACGGGTGAGCCAGCGCCGGAATCCTGAGCGGTACTTGGCCTGCTCCCCGGTGAAGACGAGGATGTCGGCGACGACGTCCGGGTCCTTGTCGATGTGGTTGGGGTTGGCGTGGTGACGGTTGTGCTTGTCGTTCCACCAGGAGAAGCTCATCCCCAGCAGCAGGTTGCCGTGGATCAGGCCGATGACGCGGTTGACGGCCTTGCCGCCGGCGATCTGGGAATGGCCCGCATCGTGGCCTATGAAGGCCGTGCGGGCACCGAACACAGCGAGCAACGGGGCCAGGAACAGCGTCAGCCAGGAATCACCGATCAGGACGATGCCGGTGACGATGCCGCCCAGCGCGAGGGCGTTGGCAGCGATACAGCGCGCGTACCAGGCGTACCGTCGCTCCAGTAGACCTCTGCCCTTGACCGTGCGCAGGAGGGGCGCGAACTCGCTTCCTGGGGGCGCCGCGACGGTATCCCCCCGATCGTGCACGCCGATGACTGCGGTGGTCTGGGACATGTCCGATCTCCGGCTCTCTCAGGCAACGGGCTGACCTGAGCAAACGTACGAATCGGTGACCGGTCGCGACCATGGCGCAACCCCCCGTGTCCGTACGGGGGTCAGCCAGGTCCTCACAGGGGGGGGTGACGACACCCTCGGCGGCGCGGTCTCCAGGGATCGAGCCTGCGAAGAGGTACCCGGAAAAGGCAATGGCAAGGAGTTCGCGCACTCCTCGCCATACCCAAGGTATAGCGCAGTCGGGGGCTTGCGGCAAGGCCCGGGTCGTCCCGCAAAATGGCCGAACGAGGCCGGGACCTGCGGAAACGAAAGATTCGCGAGCGCAGGTCCACGGATCGGCGGGCCGGAAACCAATCTCGTTGGATGGGCGTTCTGATGATTGACGTGATCGTGGTCGGCGGCGGACCGACCGGCTTGATGCTGGCCTGCGAGTTGCGGCTGCACGGCGTGCACGTGGTCGTGGTGGAGAAGTTGACCAAGCCGACCGGGGAGTCCCGCGGGCAGGGTCTGCACGCGCGCAGTGTCGAGATCATGGACCAGCGCGGCCTCCTCGACCGGTTCCTCGCGGTCAGTGAGAAGTTCCAGGTGGGCGGTCTCTTCGGAGGCATCGTCAAACCGTGGCCGGACCGATTGGACACGGCCCACCCGTACGGCGTCGCCACCCCGCAACCGGTCACCGAGCGCCTGCTCGAAGAGCGCGCCGTCGAACTCGGCACCGAGATCCGGCGCGGCTACGAGGTGATCGGGTTGAGTCAGGCCGAGGACGGGGTGACCGTGGAGTCGGCGGACGGCTCGCAGTTGCGCTCTCGCTACGTCGTCGGATGCGACGGCGGCCGCAGCACGGTACGCAAGGTGCTCGGTGTCGGTTTCCCCGGCGAGCCCGCGACCGTCGAGACGCTGCTGGGCGAGATGGAGGTGACCGAGGATCCTGCGACCATTGCCGCCGCCGTCGAGGAAGTCCGCAAGACCCAACTGCGGTTCGGCGTCAGCCCCGGCGAGAACGGCGTGTACCGCGTCGTGGTGCCCGCCGACGGCGTTGCCGAGGACCGGGCGGTCGCGCCGACCCTCGCCGACTTCAAGCAGCAGCTACGGGCCGTCGCGGGCACCGACTTCGGCGTGCACTCACCGCGCTGGCTGTCCCGCTTCGGCGACGCCACCCGGCAGGCCGAGCGCTACCGGGTCGGCCGGGTGCTGCTGGCCGGCGACGCGGCACACATCCACCCGCCGACCGGCGGGCAGGGACTCAACCTGGGTGTGCAGGACGCGTTCAACCTCGGCTGGAAGCTGGCGGCCGAGGTCAACGGCTGGGCTCCGGAAGGGTTGTTGGACAGCTACCACATCGAACGACACCCCGTAGGCGCCCGAGTCATCGCCAACACGCGCGCGCAGATCACCCTCTTGGGGACCGATCCCGGCCCGACCGCACTACGGGAACTGTTCTCGACACTGATGGACTTCGAGGAGGTGAACCGGTACGTGACCGAGATGGTCACAGCGGTCGGGATCCGCTACGACTTCGGCGAGGGCCACGAACTCCTCGGCCGACGACTGCGGGACGTGAAGCTGAAGCAGGGCCGCCTCTACGAGTTGATGCGCGCCGGCCGAGGCCTCCTGCTCGACCAGACCGGCCGGCTCTCGGTCGCGGGTTGGGCGGATCGCGTCGACTACGTAGTCGACGTCAGCGAGGAACTGGATGCACCTGCGGTGCTTCTGCGGCCGGACGGCCACGTGGCGTGGGTCGGCGACGACCAGGAGGATCTGTTCAGCCGACTGCCCAAGTGGTTCGGCGCGCCCCACTAGAGGCTCTCCCCGCCTCCTGTGCTCAGTACGCCGGGAACGCCCAGCCTCCCGGGCAGAACGGCTCCCGGTCCGCGCGGAACGCCGCCGTCGCTCGGGCCAGGGCTCCGGCTCGCACTTCCTCGACGAGTCCGGCCGCGGCGAGCGACGCGAGCGTGGTACCGCCAAGGAAGACCGCGCCGAGTTCGGCGGCGGACAACCGTAGATCGGCCGGGGCCCGGGTCCATGCGCAGACGGCTGCGCCTTGGTCGGCCGTCAGCTGCCAACGGCCCGTTCCAGTAGTCGGATGGTTCCGTCACCGAAGTCGGTTCCGGGACGAAAGCGCAGGGCGCGCTTGTCGCAGCGGAGGCGCACTCCCTGGGGCACGGGGCCGTATCCGTAGCGACCGTAGATCCCCGCTTCGGAGGGGCGCAGTGCGGCGATCGGTTCAGCGCTGAACGTGTGCAGGTCGGCGGGTCGGCTGCGCATCATCGACGCGAGGATGCCGCGGCGGCGACCGCGGCGACCGGGAGCAGCGCGCCTGGAACGGTCAGCACACGCACGCTGCAGTTCCACTGATCGGTGTGGAACCGTCTAACGCGGCGATGGTACGGAGCCGTTCAGCGGCGGCTCGCTCGTGGACCAGCGGCTCGTCGGACAGGCCGCTGCCGCAGCCGCACATGGTGATCGGATTTCCGGCCGCCCCGTCGCGAGTGCCGCGCCTGCCCGACAAGCGGCCGACACCCCGGATTCACCTCACCGTCGAGCGTCGTTCCTGACGACACCCAACTCTGGCCGCTGTCAGCCAACTTGTCCTCAGGAGGCCCGATGTCCCCGCACGACCCCGTCCGGCGCCGCGTCCGTCGTCCCGTCGCGGTGGGTGTTCCGCTCGCCGTGGTGGTCACCCTCGTGGCCGCCGGTACTGCCGCAGGAGCCCCCGCGAAGGCCGAGGCCTCCCATGTCACGCGGACGGCGACGCTGGGCGACATCCCGCTCGGCGCGTTCAGCAACGCGCTGTTGCCCGGGACGGTGGACAACGACCGGGGAGTGGACCTCGGCGGCATCGGCAGCGACATCTATCCGGCCGGCCGCAAGGGCGAGTACTGGACGGTCACCGACCGCGGGCCCAACGGCCAGATCAAGGTGAGCGGGACGAAGCGCCGTACGTTCCCCGTGCCCGGTTTCGACCCCGCGATCGTGAAGATCCGTGTCTCCGGGGACACCGTGAAGGTCCTGGACGCGCTCCCGATCACCACGTCCTCCGGGAAGGCCGTCACCGGGCTGTCGAACCAGCAGGGACGCGACGAGGCGCCGTACTCCTACAACGCTCAGACGCCGCTGTCGTACAACCCGAACGGGCTGGACACGGAAGGCATCGTGCGGGCCGGGGACGGGTCCTTCTGGCTCGTCGACGAGTACGGGCCCTCCCTGGTGCATGTCTCCGCGCGCGGGAAGGTGCTCACGCGGTACGTGCCCAAGGGGCTGCATCTGACCGGAGCCGACTACCCGGTTGTGGAGGCGCTGCCGGCCGTCCTGCTGCACCGGAAGACCAACCGCGGCTTCGAGGGGCTCGCCCAACTGCCCGGTGGCGACCTGGTGATGGCCCTGCAGAGCCCGCTGTCGCTGCCGGACGGGGACGCCGGGGACGCGTCGCTCAACACCCGCCTGCTGCGCTTCTCCACGAAGAGGAAGGCGGTCACGGCGGAGTACGCGTACCGCTTCGACCCGGTGAACGTGGTCGACCCCAGCGAGGACGACACCTCCGAACTCAAGATCTCCTCGGTGGTCGCCGTGGGCGACGACCGGCTCCTGGTCGAGGAGCGCACCGACAAGGCAGCCCGGCTCCAACTGGTCCGGCTGAGCCGGAAGTCGAACATTCTCGGCGGTCGCTACGACGACGACACGACGTCCCCGTCGCTGGAGCAGCTCGACGACCCGGCCGCCGCCGGTGTCCCGGTGCTGGCCAAGAAACTGGTCGTCGACCTGGGGACCGTCCCCGGGGTACCGCAGAAGATCGAGGGCGTCGCGCGTGTGGATCACGACACGCTCGCCCTCGTGAATGACAACGACTTCGGGATGACGGACGGCGCAGGCGCGTTCGACGCGCAAGGACGGTTGGTCGACAGCGGTATCGAGACGACCGTGGTGTACCTGAGGCTGCCGCACGGCATCTGAGCGTCCGTCGGCTCCTGAGGCGGCTAGCCGAACAGGGACGGGAGCAGGGACTCGATGTCGCTGGGGACTTCGCTCGGCAGTTCCGAGGGGAAGTTCGACGGAAGCGCGGTCGGGAGCTTCGTCGGAAGCTTGGTCGGCAGGCTGGTGGGGAGCTTGGTCGGGAGGGTGAGGGACGGGCTGCGGCTGGTGCTCGAACTGCTCGCCGCGGGCGTCTTCTTGTCCGGTGAGTCATGTCCCCCGCGAGCCATCAGCACGATGGCGGCGACGGCTCCGGCAGCCACGATCACGGCGAGCAGGATGAACAGCGGTCGGGGGCGCCTGCGGGGAGGCGGCCCATAGTCCCCGTCCCCGTAGTCCCCTCCCGGCGGGTGTCCGAAGTCTTCGGGAGGTGGTGGTCCGAAACCGCCTCCGGGAGGCGGGGCGGCGCCCGGAGGCGGCCCGGGCGGTCGAGGCGGTACGGGCGGCATGGCCATACCGCCAAGAGTCGCCTCGCGGAGGTCATGGCGCGACCCCCGCGCGGTGGTTGATACGGGCTCATGCCATGGATCGCATGATTCCGGAGCATTCCGCGCGGGGGTCGGTCACGATCGGCAACTCGCGGACACCAACGGGCCCGTGAGTGACGCACGCGTGCGTGCCGTCAGCCGCGTGCTCCCAGGAGGTGGTCCATGGCGAGCTGGTCGAGCTGCTCGAAGGCCATCCCGCGCTGGGCGGCCGCCTCGATGTCGAAGTCCTCGAAGGCCGAGCGGTCCGCGAGCAGCGACTTGAGGCCGTCCGCCGCGGTCTGCTGCGCCAGCTCGTCCAGACGCGAGGCGCGCAGCGCCTCCTGGACCACCGGGTCTCCGCGGAACGCGGCCGAACGCTCCTTGAGGATCAGGTAGTTGCGCATGCAGCCGGCCGCCGACGCCCACACACCGTCGAGGTCCTCGGTCCGCGGCGGCTTGAAGTCGAAGTGCTTCGGGCCGGCGTAACCGGCGCTCTCCAGGAGGTCGACCAGCCAGAAGGCGGCACGCAGGTCGCCGTTTCCGAAGCGCAGGTCCTGGTCGTACTTGATGCCGGACTGGCCGTTGAGGTCGATGTGGAAGAGCTTGCCCGCCCACAGGGCCTGGGCGATGCCGTGCGGGAAGTTGAGCCCGGCCATCTGCTCGTGGCCGACCTCGGGGTTGACGCCGTAGAGCTCCGGGCGCTCCAGGCGCTCGATGAACGCCAGGGCGTGGCCGACGGTGGGGAGCAGGATGTCGCCGCGGGGCTCGTTCGGCTTGGGCTCGATCGCGAACTTGATGCTGTAGCCCTGGTCGGTGACGTACTCGCCGAGGAGGTCGAAGGCCTCCTTCATGCGGTCGAGGGCGACGCGCACGTCCTTGGCGGCGCCGGACTCGGCGCCCTCGCGGCCACCCCAGGCGACGTAGGTCTCGGCGCCCAGTTCGACCGCGAGGTCGATGTTGCGGATCGTCTTGCGCAGGGCGTAGCGGCGCACGTCACGGTCGTTGGCGGTGAACGCGCCGTCCTTGAAGACCGGGTGCGTGAAGAGGTTCGTGGTCGCCATCGGCACCTTCATGCCGGTCGCGTCCAGGGCCTCGCGGAAGCGCTTGATGTGCGCCTCCCGCTCGGTGTCCGAGGACCCGAAGGGGATCAGGTCGTCGTCGTGGAAGGTCACACCGTGGGCGCCGAGCTCGGACAGGCGCTGCACCGTCTCGACCGGGTCGAGGGCACGGCGGGTGGCGTCGCCGAACGGGTCCCTTCCCTGCCAGCCGACGGTCCAAAGGCCGAAGGTGAACCTGTCCTCGGGGGTGGGCTGGTAGTTCATGACGCGACTCCTTGTTGCTTCGCTGCGACTATTTCGTCATGGCGGTTTACAAATTAGTATGCACACGCAGCTCTGGGAAGGGACAAGGTGTCCCTGAAGGAGTGGAGTACGGGTCACCGCACCCCGGAAAGCCTTGAAAACACCAGGTCAGAGCCCGCAGAGCCGCGGAAAAAAGGGAGAGCCCGATGTCAGCAGCCGAGGGTCCGCTCGTCGTCGGCGTGGACACGTCCACCCAGTCCACGAAGGCGCTGGTCGTCGATGTGTCCACCGGACGGATCGTCGCGAGCGGCCAGGCGCCGCACACCGTCACCTCGGGAGCGGGCCGCGAGAGCGACCCCCGCCAGTGGTGGGACGCCCTGCTGGAGGCCCTGCGCCAGTGCGGGGACGCGGCCCACGAGGCGGCGGCCGTGTCGATCGGCGGCCAGCAGCACGGCCTGGTCACCCTGGACGCCCAGGGCGAGCCGGTACGTCCGGCGCTGCTGTGGAACGACGTGCGCTCCGCGCCGCAGGCCCGCCGCCTGATCGAGGAACTGGGTGGCCCGAAGGCCTGGGCTGAGCGCACCGGCAGTGTGCCCGGAGCCTCCTTCACGGTCACGAAGTGGGCCTGGCTCGCCGAGCACGAGCCGGAGGCGGTGCGCGCCACTGCGGCCGTACGACTCCCCCACGACTACCTCACGGAGCGGCTCACCGGACAGGGCACCACGGACCGGGGCGATGCCTCCGGCACCGGCTGGTGGGCCTCGGGGACCGAGTCGTACGACGAGGAGATCCTTCGGCATGTCGGGCTCGACCCGGCGCTGCTGCCCCGGGTGGTGCGGCCGGGCGAGGTGGCGGGGACGGTGCGCGACTGCCACGATCTGCCGTTCTCCAAGGGCACGTTGGTCGCCCCCGGCACCGGCGACAACGCGGCCGCCGCGCTGGGTCTCGGGCTGCGCCCCGGAGTGCCCGTGCTCAGCCTCGGCACCTCGGGCACCGTGTACGCGGTGTCGAAGCACCGGCCCGCCGATCCGTCCGGCACGGTCGCGGGCTTCGCCGACGCGCACGGCGACTGGCTGCCCCTGGCCTGCACCCTGAACTGCACCCTCGCCGTGGACCGGGTCGCCGCGCTGCTGGGCCTGGACCGGGAAGCCGTAGAACCCGGCACTTCGGTCACCCTCCTGCCCTACCTGGACGGCGAACGCACCCCGAACCTGCCCAACGCCTCGGGTCTGCTGCACGGCCTGCGCCACGACACCACCGGCGGCCAGCTCCTCCAGGCCGCCTACGACGGCGCCGTGCACGCCCTGCTGGGCGCGCTCGACCTGGTCCTCGACGAGGACGCGGACCGCACCACGCCGTTGCTGCTGATCGGCGGGGGCGCCCGGGGCACGGCCTGGCAGGAGACCGTACGGCGGCTGTCGGGGCGTCCGGTGCAGGTGCCCGAGGCGAAGGAACTCGTCGCACTCGGTGCCGCCGCGCAGGCCGCGGGGCTGCTGACCGGCGAAGACCCGGCCGCGGTGGCCCGGCGCTGGAACACCGCGGACGGGCCGGTGCTGGACGCCGTGGAGCGCGACGAGGCGACGCTGGCCAGGATCTCCGGGGTACTCTCCGACGCGGCTCCGCTGCTCGAACGGGGGCCGGACGCCCGTTGACGCACACCGACCGAGGACTGACGGAGGCATGAGCGCACCGCTGCACGAGGCGCACCCCACCGGGTCCGGGCGTGCCCTGCCCGACACCCAGCAGGGCATGCGCCGACGCAACCTCGCGCGCGTGATGCACACGGTGAGCGCCGAGGGCCCGCTCTCGCGCGCTGCCGTGGCCTCCCGCATCGGGCTGACCCGTGCGGCGGTGTCGACGCTGGTGGACGAGCTGATCCGGTCGGGGCTCCTCGAAGAGCTGGGCCCCGAGCGGCCCGGCCGGGTGGGCCGGCCCGGATCGGCGCTCGCCGTCAGCGGACGCGGTCCGGCCGGGATCGGCGCGGAGATCGGCGTCGACCATCTCGCGGTCTGCGCGGTCGATCTGCGCGGCGAGATACGGGCCCATGCCGTACGGCACTGCGTGAACCGCGGCCGCTCCCCCGAACCCGTACTCGCCGAACTCACCGCGCTGGTACGGCAGATCGTCGCCGAGGCGGACGCGGAGGGCCTGTGGCCGGCCGGGCTCGCGGTCGCCGTGCCCGGTCTGGTCGCACGCGACGGCCGTACGGTCGTCCGCGCCCCGAACCTCGACTGGCACGACACGGATCTCGGCGCCCTGCTGCCCGCCGAACTCCCGCCCACTGTGGACAACGAGGCCAACTTCGGCGGGCTCGCCGAACTCTGGCTGGGCGAGACCACTCCGCGCGATTTTCTTCATGTGTCGGCCGAGATCGGCATCGGCGCCGCGGTCGTGGTCGACGGGGGGCTGCTGCGCGGAACCCGCGGATTCGCGGGCGAGTTGGGGCATGTACCGGTGCGTCCCGACGGCCCGGAGTGCGCGTGCGGCGGGCGCGGCTGCCTCGAACAGTACGCGGGCGAGGAGGCGGTGCTGCGTGCCGCGGGGCTGGAGCCCGGCGCGGACCGGGTCGGTCTGCTCGCGACCCGCGCCGCTGACGGCGACGAGGCGGTACGACGTGCCCTGCACGACGCCGGTACGGCGCTCGGCATCGCGCTGACCGGCGCGGTCAACCTCCTCGATCCGCAGCTGGTGGTGCTCGGCGGCGCGCTGTCGGGTCTCGCGCCTTGGCTACTGCCTTCGCTGGAGGCCGAGTTGGCGCGGCGCACGGCCGGGCCCGCCTGTCCGGTGTCGGTGTCGCGGCTGGGGCCCGAGGGTCCGCTGCTGGGGGCCGCGCACTCGGTGGTGCGGGCCGTCCTCGACGATCCGGCGGCGGTGGCCGAACGGGCTGGAGGAATCGCGGCCGGACGGGCTGGGGACAACGTGGCCGAACAGGCCTGAAACACGGCCGAGTTCACCCGTCCGAGTGACCGAGTTATCCACAGTATCCCCGTCGTCCACGGAAGGACGGCACGCCCTACTGCCCAACCCGCAACCGCCGTACCGTGATTCACGCGAGGCGCAGCCGTCGTGTCGTGACGACGGTGTGCGAGTGCTGCTGCGGATGCGGGTGGACGAGGGGGGATTCACGTGTCGGGGGAGACAGTTCAGGGGCTGCGGCGGGATGCCGTCGGGCTGCGTGAGGTCCTGTTCCAAAGTGTCACGGCGATGGCGCCGGCCGCCGCGGTCGCCGCGTCGATCCCGTCGGGCGCGGCCTTCGCGGGCGGAAGTCTGCCGCTGTCGGTGCTGATCGCGCTGGTGGCCTGCCTGTTCACCGCGTCCTGCGTCGCCGAGCTGGCCCGCGAACTCCCCGCCGCCGGCTCGGTGGCCACCTACGCGGCACAAGGACTGCATCCGGCCGTCGGTTTCCTGGTCGGCTGGGGGTACGTCTTCGTGGAGGCGCTGATCCCACCCCTCCTGCTCCTCCAACTCGGCTTCACCACGGCGGGCACACTGCACCAGGAGTGGCCCTCGTACCCGGAGAACCTGTGGTGGCCATGGGCACTCGCGGGCGCCGCGATCATCGCGGCGGCGGGCTGGTTCGGGGTGCGCACCTCTGCCCGCTTCGGCACGGTGCTCGGAGTCTTCGAGATCCTCGTCTTCCTGGTGTTCGCCGTCTGGCTGATCGGCAAGGCCGGTAGCGCCAACACGCTGTCGGTGTTCGGCACTTCGCACACCGGCAAGGACTACTCCGGGCTCGGCGGAGTCTTCGCCGGCTCGGTCTACACGGTGCTCGCGTTCGCCGGGTTCGAGGCCGCGGCACCGCTCGCCGAGGAGACACGGAACCCACGTCGGACGATGCACCGCGCGGTGCTCGGCGCGGCCCTAGGGATCGGCCTGTTCTACGTGCTGACGACCTACGCCATGACGGTGTACTTCGGGCCGGACCGCTTCAGTGGATTCGGAGCCTCCGGTGCCGCGTCCTGGGAGGGGGTGGCCCGCGCGTCGTTCGGACTGTTCTGGGTGCTGGTGTTCCTGGCCGTGGTCAACTCGACGATCGCCAACGCCAACGCGTGCGCCACCGTCTCGACCCGCACCGCCTTCGCGCTGGCCCGCATCCGGGTACTCCCCCGCGTCCTGGCCACCCTGCACCCACGCCACCGCTCCCCGGTCGCCGGCATCGCCGTGCAGACCGTCGTCGCGGTGGGAGCCGTACTCGGCCTCGGTCTCGGCTACGACCCGGTGACCGCGTTCCTCCTCCTGGCCACCGTGATCGTCACGGTCGTCATCGGGGTCTACATCGTCGTGAACCTGGCCTGCGCGGGCTACTTCCTGCGCCGCAGGCGCGAGTTGTTCAAGCCGCTGCGGCACCTGCTGGTCCCCCTCCTCGGGATCGTCGCGTTCGTCCCCGCCCTGCTCACCGCTGCGGGCATCCCCGCCTTCGACTTCGTGACCGAACTGACCGCTCCCGTGTCCTACGCCGGACCGGTCGTCGGCATCTGGATGGCGGCCGGGGTCGTAGTCCTGCTCGTTCTGCTACGACGGCACCCCGAGCGAATAGCCGATACCGCCCGTGTCCATCTCGACGAACCCGTCTCCACCGGTCATCCGCAGAACGGAGCAGTACAGCCATGAACGACCCCCGGATCCTGACGGTGCGGCCCGAACCGGGCGAGTACGCCTGGACGTTCGGCGGCGCCCCGCCCGTGGCGCGCATCGCGCCCGGCACGGTCCTCGACCTGTTCACGGAGGACTGTTTCGCCGGACGGGTACGGTCAGAGAAGGACCTGGTGTCCGAGGTGTGCGAGTTCCCGTTCCTGAATCCGCAGACCGGTCCCTTCCATGTGGAGGGCGCGGAGCCGGGCGACACGGTCGCCGTGCACTTCGTGTCGATCGAACCCGCCCGGGACTGGGCCGCCTCGACCACGGTTCCCCTCTTCGGCGCGCTCACCTCGACCCACACCACGGCGACATTGCAGCCGCCGCTTCCGGAGACCGTCTGGATCTGGCAGTTGGACCGGACCCGGCGTACGGCGTTGTTCCGCGCGCGGGACAACGACATCGAGATCGAGCTGCCCCTCGACCCGATGCACGGCACGGTGGGTGTGGCCCCGGCCAACCTGGAGGTGCGTTCGGCGCTGGTGCCGGACGCGCACGGCGGGAACATGGACACGCCCGAGATGCGGGCCGGGGTCACCTGCTACCTCGGGGTCAACGTGGAGGGCGCGCTGCTCAGCCTCGGTGACGGGCACGCGCGGCAGGGCGAGGGCGAGACCTGTGGAGTGGCCGTCGAGTGCGCGATGAACACCGTGGTGATCGTGGAACTGCTCAAGGGGGTAGCCACGCCCTGGCCGCGCATCGAGTCGGACACGCACATCATCTCGACGGGTTCGGCCCGCCCGTTGGAGGACGCGTTCCGGATCTCCCAGCTCGATCTGGTGCGTTGGCTGGTGCGCGACTACGGGTTCAGTGAACTGGACGCCTACCAATTCGCAACCCAGGCGGTCGAATCGCCGTTGGCCAACGTGTGCGACACCAACTACACCTGTGTGGCGAAGATCCGGAAGGAGTGGCTGCCCGCGCGCGAGACGCATCGCGGACTGCACGCGCGGCTGCGTGAGACCGCGGCGGCACTCCAGCACTGAGCACGCCGCTCACTCCGAACGGCCCATAAGACCTCGAAAACCTCTAGGACCTCTAGGACCTCTGAAAGGCACCCCGCAGTGGACCGTTCAACTCCGCTTCCGAGCAGGCGGCGCATCCTCAAGGGTGCCGCGCTGGCCGCCGTACCGTATGCGTTACTTCCCGACCCGGAGGCCGGTGCGCAGACTCAGGCCGTCGACTATCCGGCGGCCGAGTGGCAGCCGGCGAGCACCTCCAACTACACGGCGTCCAAACGCCCCAGCGCCTATCACGTCGACCACGTGATCATCCATGTCACGCAGGAGACATATCCCAGCACCCTGTCCATCTTCCAGAATCCGCAGAAGAAGGTGTCCGCGCACTACCTCGTGCGGTCGGCCGACGGGCATGTGGCGCAGTGTGTGCGGGAGGCCGACATCGCCTGGCACGCGGGGAACTGGGACTACAACACGCGCAGTGTCGGTATCGAGCACGAGGGCTGGGTGGATCAACCCCAGTGGTTCACCGACGCGTTGTACGAGCAGTCGGCCAAGCTGACAGCGGCGCTCTGCACGAAGTACGGGCTCCCGAAGGACCGGGCGCACATCATCGGGCACTACGAGGTGCCGGGTACGGACCACACCGATCCGGGGCCGAACTGGGACTGGACGCGCTATATAAGGCTGGTCAATCTCGCCTGAGCCAAGGCAGATCCGGGCTGGTTCCGAGCCGGTTCCGAACCCATTCCGCGAGCGTCGCGGTTCGTTCGGGGCGTACCTGGTCGAAACGGTTGTCCGGATCCGTCTGTGGAGTAACGATGTCCGCATCCGTTGCGGCGCCGTGTCGCTGTCGTGTCATCGCCGTATCGCCGCTGTACCGCTGCCGCACCGCCGTCGTATCGACTTCAGGGGAGGCCGAGTTGACCGATCCATGGGTGGCCCTGGAGCCGGGGGCCGACCCTGCCGAGCGGGTGCGGGTGCTGCGCCGGGCGCACGAGACGTTCGCCGTGGCGGGTACGGTGCCGCAGCCGGTGCGGTCGGTGGTGGCCGATTCCTGGCGGCGTTCCGCGCGGGCCGGTGTCGGTCCCGAGGGCACGGCGAGTGTGGAGCTGACGGACGGCGACCTGGGTGTCTATCGCGCGGAGCATCCGCTGGCGCGGGTGATGCCGCTGATACGGGAGTTGGTGGGCACGTTCGCCGCGGACGGCGAGCATCTGCTGGCGGTGTGCGACGCGCAGGGCAGGCTGTTGTGGGTCGAGGGTGATCCGGCGACCCGGCGGAAGGCGGGCCGGATGAACTTCGTGCCGGGTGCGCGCTGGGCGGAGAGTGCGGTCGGGACGAACGCGCCGGGTACGGCGGTCGCCGTGGACCGGCCGGTGCAGGTGTTCGCGGCCGAGCACTTCATCCGGCAGGTTCAGCCGTGGACGTGTGCGGCGGCTCCGGTGCACGATCCGCGCACGGGGCGGGTCCTCGGTGCAGTGGACATCACCGGCGGGAACGGGCTGGCGCATCCGCACAGCCTGGGCTTCGTGCAGGCGGTGGCGCGGGCCGCCGAATCCCAACTGGCCCTGCTCGCACCGGAACAGACGTATGTCGACGGGCCCGAGCTGACGGCACTGGGCCGGGACGAGGCCCAACTGTGCGTCCACGGCCGCAAGATGAGGCTGAGCCGCCGGCACAGCGAGATCCTGGTGCTGCTGGCCCGGCATCCCGAGGGGCTGACCGGCGACGAGTTGCTGTGCGCGCTGTACGAGGACGAGTCGGTGCCGCCGGTGACGTTGCGGGCCGAACTGGCGCGGCTGCGGCGGCTGTTGGGGCCGGGCCTGCTCGCCTCGCGTCCGTACCGGCTCACGTCACCGGTCGAGTCCGATGTGGCGATCGTAGAGCGGCGGCTGGAAGGGGGTGCGGTCATGGGGGCGGCGACGGCGTACACGGGTCCGTTGCTGCCCGGTTCGCAGGCACCGGCGGTGGTCCGGCTCAGGACCCGCCTCGCCGACGGCCTCCGGACGGCGCTGATCGCCCGCCGCGACCCCGACCTGCTGGCGGACTGGGCGCACGCGCCGTGGGGCGAGGACGACCTCGACGTGTGGCGGGCCCTCGCGGCGATACGGCCGACGGCACCGGTACGTTCGCGACTCGCCACGCTGGAGTCAGAGCTGGCGGCGCCGGCGGGGTGGTCACGGCAGGCCGGCCGCTGACGTAACTCACGCTCGACGCAAGCCACTTGCCGCCCAGCCCGCCCTCCGGCTCTCGGCACACCTCCCGGCTTCCGCCCTCCGGCTCCTCGTTTCCGGCTCCCACCCTCCACCTTCCGGCTTCCGGTCTCGGCCCTCCGGCACCCCGCACCCAGCACCCAGCACCCAGCCCACCTTCCAGCTTCCGCCCTCCGGCTCCTGGTTCGCGCCTTCCGCCTCGCACCTTCCACCTCGCGGCCCGCCTTCTGGCTTCCGGCACCGGGCTCCCGGCTCCCCGCCCGCCTTCCGACTTCCACCCCCGCCTTCCGGCACCCCCGCACCCAGCACCCCGCACACCTTCGGACGTCCACCTTCCGGCTTCCACCCCCGGCACCGGGCACCCGCACCCCAAACACCCCGACACCCCAACACCCCAACACCCGCGCAACCTACATGCAACGTCCTGCCCCCTAGCCTCGCGCCGAAAGCTGCCCAACGGCGGGCAGCGCTGTTCCGGGAGGCAGACCAGGATGACCCGTTACACGGCACCCGGCACCGAGGGCGCGATCGTCTCCTACCAGGCGCGCTACGACCACTTCATCGGCGGCGAGTACGTGCCGCCGGCCCGCGGGCAGTACTTCGAGAACCCGTCACCGGTGAACGGGCAGCCGTTCACGGAGATCGCGCGCGGCACCGCGGAGGACGTGGAGCGGGCGCTGGACGCGGCGCACGCGGCGGCGCCGGGGTGGGGACGGACGTCGGTGACCGAGCGTTCCGACATCCTGCTGAAGATCGCCGACCGGATGGAGGCGAACCTGGAGCCGCTCGCGGTCGCCGAGAGCTGGGAGAACGGCAAGCCGGTCCGCGAGACGCTCGCCGCCGACATCCCGCTCGCCATCGACCACTTCCGCTACTTCGCGGGGGCGATCCGCGCGCAGGAGGGTTCGCTGGGCGAGGTCGACGACGACACGGTGGCGTACCACTTCCACGAGCCGCTCGGGGTCGTCGCGCAGATCATCCCGTGGAACTTCCCCATCCTGATGGCGACTTGGAAGCTGGCGCCGGCGCTCGCGGCGGGCAACGCGGTCGTCATCAAGCCGGCCGAGCAGACCCCGGCGTCCATCCACTATTGGATGAGCCTGATCGCGGACCTGTTGCCGCCCGGCGTGGTGAACATCGTCAACGGCTTCGGCGTCGAGGCGGGCAAGCCGCTCGCGTCCAGCCCGCGGGTGGCGAAGGTCGCCTTCACCGGCGAGACCACGACAGGGCGGCTGATCATGCAGTACGCCTCCGAGAACATCAAGCCGGTCACGCTGGAACTCGGTGGCAAGTCGCCGAACATCTTCTTCGACGACGTGTCGTCGGCGAACGACGACTTCCTCGACAAGGCGCTCGAAGGCTTCACGATGTTCGCGCTCAACCAGGGCGAGGTGTGCACCTGCCCCTCACGGGCGATCATCCAGCGCGGCCACTACGCCGACTTCCTCCAAGCGGCCGTCGCCCGCACCGAGTTGATCAAGCCGGGCCACCCGCTCGACACGGACACGATGATCGGCGCGCAGGCGTCCAACGACCAGCTGGAGAAGATTCTCTCCTACCTGGACATCGGCCGGCAGGAGGGCGCGAAGATCCTCACGGGCGGCGAACGCCTCGACTACGACGGCGAGTTGAAGGGCGGCTACTACGTCCAGCCGACGATCTTCGAGGGCGACAACCGGATGCGGATCTTCCAGGAGGAGATCTTCGGGCCGGTGGTGTCGGTGACGTCGTTCGACGACTTCGACGACGCGATCAAGGTCGCGAACGACACGCTGTACGGCCTCGGGGCGGGCGTGTGGACCCGGGACATCAACACGGCGTACCGCGCGGGCCGGGCGATCCAGGCGGGCCGGGTGTGGACGAACTGCTACCACGCGTACCCCGCGCACGCGGCGTTCGGCGGCTACAAGCAGTCCGGCATCGGTCGCGAGAACCACAAGATGATGCTGGACCACTACCAGCAGACGAAGAACCTCCTCGTGTCGTACTCGCCGAAGAAGCTGGGCTTCTTCTAGACCTGAATCGAGAGGATCTGTCTCCTCGTCCTGCACGGCCCTGCGAACCTGCCCCCACCGCGGTTCGAGCAGCGCCTTGGAGGAGACCTCCAACGCCCTGACCAGCGATCCCATACCGCGATCTCCCGGCCTGCCGAGCGCCGTCGTCCACACCGGGAGAAGGCGGGCGCCGGCGAGGACGCCCGACTCCCGCCGCAGACGGCGGAGGGGCGTCGCGCGTACCTGCGCGAGGGCCGCGGGCAGACCCTCGTCCGGAACGGACGGGGTGAGGAAGTCGGGGAGGTAGCCGACGGCCGGGACGAGCGTCCCCAGCCGGCAGGCGGCGCAGACGAGCTCCCACAGCGAATCGGGACGCCGGGCCAGACGGATGGGGACGAGTGGCAAGCGCACTTTGGTTGGCTGCGCTGTCGCCACCGGCAGACCCGACCGCTCACGCCGACGAAGAGGGACCGGCATTGTCCTGTCCCGCAACCGCCGTGGCTGAAAAGGTGTCTCTCAACGCAATGGTCCAGCCGCCTCGGGAATCGGTCAGGTACGGCGGCAGCCGTCTGGGGGATGACGTGAGCACATGGGTGGTGCCCGGATACACCGAGTCTCTTGAGCTCGGGTCTGGTGCGAGCGGTCGCGTCGTGCTGGCCGTGCACGCGGACACCGGCGTACGGGTCGCGGTGAAGTACCTCAGCGAGTCCCTGCGCACGCGGCCCGGTTTCGTGCACGATTTCCGGGCGGAGGCGCGCCTGCTCGGCGGACTGCACAGCCTGTACGTGACTGGCCTGTACGAGTACGTGGAGAGCCCGCAGGGCGCCGCCATCGTCATGGAACTGGTGGACGGTGTCTCGTTGCGGACGCTGCTGACCCGTCAGGGGCCACTCGATCCCGAAGCCGCGCTCGTCCTTCTCAAGGGATCGCTGCTCGGTCTCGCCGACGCACACCGCGTCGGCGTCGTCCACCGCGACTACAAGCCGGAGAACGTCCTGGTCGAGACGGACGGATCGTCCAAGCTCGTCGACTTCGGTATCGCGGTGGACGCGGGCACCAGCGCGGGTGTGGCCGGAACCCCGTCCTACATGGCCCCCGAGCAGTGGACCGGCGCCCCCGCCTCCTGCGCCGCGGACGTGTACGCGGCCACGGCCACCTTCTTCGAGTGCCTGACGGGACACAGACCCTACTCGGGTGACAACATCGCCGAACTGGCCCTCCAGCACGTCGACGCCCCCGTCCCCGTGGACGAGGTCCCCGCAGCGGTGCGCGAGCTGGTCCGTCGCGGTCTGGCCAAGGAACCGGACCAACGGCCGGCACAGGCCGAGGCGTTCGTGACGGAACTGGAGACGATCGCCGGCGCCGTGTACGGGGCCGATTGGGAGGCACGGGGCCGCGCCCGGCTCGCCGCCTTGGTGGCCCTTCTGGCGCTGCTGCTGCCCTCGGCCCGCTCCCCCCGATCCACCACGGACACCGCGCGTACGATCCTGAGGCAGGCTCCACGGCACGACTGGGCCCGGTCATGGCGGCCCGGCCGAGCCGGCATGCTCGTCTCGGCTGCCGCCGTAGTCCTGGGCCTCCTGCTCACCTACGGAGTGCGGCAGGCTTCGGCGGGCGCCGCCGAGCCGACCGTCGATGCCCTGGCCACCACCACGGCCCGGGCCGGCACCGGAGCGGCGCCGCCCACCGCCCCGCCCACGGCGCCCACTCCGTCAGGCGACCTGTCGCCGACATCCGGCGTCTCCCCCTCGGGCCCGTCGGCCACCCCGACCGGTCAACCCTCCGCCACCGCCTCCGCCACCGGCTCCCCCACACAGGCGACGACGCCCAGCGAGGCGCCCACGTCCACGCCGGCGACACCGACGACCGCCTCTTCCACCCCGCCTGTCGCTCCCGCCGTCAAGAACGTCGCGGTATCGGCCTTCAGCCAGACGGGCCCCACGACCTCCACCGCGACCATCACCGTCACCACTGACGGCAGCGGGCCGATCTCCGTCAGCGTCTCGTGGTTCACGGAACAGGCGAGCGGAGGGGCCGGCTCCCCCGACGGTGCGTCCCAGACCTTCGAGCGCAGCGGAGCCACCCAGTACACGATCACCGTCGACCACACCTTCCAGAACGACGGCTGCTACTGGACGGTCCAGGCCACGACCACTCCGGCGCCGGCTTCCGGCGGCGCCTCGCAGCAGATCCTGACCAGGCGGTGTGAGATCCGATGACCGCTCAGAGCGACAACGCGCCCACGCCGGCGGTGAACGGTGAAGAGCCCACGTGGGCGCTCGCACCCGCCGACGCGCACAGCACCACACTCCGTCTCGGGCCCACCCAAGGCCACGTCCCCGACGACCGGACCTCCGGCCCCGACAGCGAGTACAGCGCCACCGTGCTGGCCAGCCACTGGATCCAGCGCCCCGAAACGGACGACACCCTCGTCGAGCCGGTCCCGGCGAGCGCTTCCCCGACCCGGCCCGACCGCGTCGAGGGCAGCGTGCTGCGATTCGGGCCCGGCGTGACGGCCGCCGTCGCGCACCGCACCGTCCAGACGCTTTCCGCGACGTCGTCGGCTCCCGCGCCCTCCGGTCGGAGGCTGCGCAGGAACACTCTGCCGACGCTGCTGGTGGTAGCCGTCCTCGTCTTCCTGGCCTGGCAGCGCTTCGGGCAGTCCGTGGCGGTCACCCAGGTCGCTGTCACGGCGAGTCCGACGGTTCTGGGATGCGACGGCACCGCGGACATCGTCGGTCTGGTCACCACCAACGGCCGTCCCGGCACCCTCTCCTACCGATGGGTCCGAAGCGACGGCACAGCGTCCGACGTTCTGCACGAGGTGATGGTCCGGGGGGAGCGACACGCGCGCCTGCACCTTCGATGGACCTACCGGGGACCGGGCCACCGCGCGGCACGGGCGGAACTGCGCATCCTGTCTCCCGGTCACCGGGCGACCACCGCACACTTCTCGTACGACTGTCCCTGACGGCCGACCGAGGTCGTCGAGTTCGGCCAGGTACACGTGTCCGCTGACGGCGGTCCGGGCGGCCGGGCGCCGGATCTGGTCGACGAAGTCGGGCAGGTGCCAGGCCACCAGGTGTGTCCGGCGCGGCCGGGGTCAGCGGGTTCGCGACTGGCCGGATCGACAGTGACCGGTGAATGCGTCGGTTCGGTCAGCGGAGCGAGTCGTTCGAGGCCGGGTCGGCCGTGGCGTCGGCATGGAGTGCGATGTCCGCCAAGGCGATGCGGACGTTCGCACTCCGGACCTGGTGGGGCAGGGTGAGCGCGTCGGCCAGCCAACCGAGCCCGCAGATGCCGAGGGTGCACAGGTGCAGCAGCCCACGGCCGGTCCTGCCGAGATAGAAGTGGTGCATGCCGAACAGGCCGAAGAAGAACCACCACAGGTACGCCGCCAGGACCGACTTCGGAACACGCGGCCCGCGGTCCTGTCGTTGCGGTGACCCGTGGCGAACGGGCGCCACGCCCGGGTGGTGAGGAACCGACCCCGTCCGCTCCACCCGAGCCGCGGGCGCGGGGGCGGGGGCGGCGGGGACGGATTCGCGGGACGGCGCGCCCTCGATGGACACGCGCGGCAGGGTCCGCTCCAGCCAGGCGGGCAGCCACCAGTTCGCCCGTCCCAGCAGGTGCATCAGTGACGGGACCAGCACGGTGCGCAGGACGAAGGCGTCGATGGCGACGGCCGCGGCCAGTCCCACCCCGTACTCGGCGATGACCCGCTCGCCGCCGAAGACGAAGGCGGTGAAGACACAGATCATGATCAGGGCGGCGGCGTTGATCAGCCGACCGGTCTCGGCCTGACCGGTGCGGATGGCGCGGTGGTTGTCGCGGGTGCGTTCCCACTCCTCGTGCATCCGGCTGACGAGGAAGACCTGGTAGTCCATGGACAGGCCGAAGAGGATGGCCAGCATGATCACCGGGAGCTCGGCCTCCACCGGCCCGGCCTTCCCCAGGCCGAGGAGTTCGGAGCCCCATCCCCACTGGAACACGGCGACCACGACTCCGAAGGACGCGGCCGAGGCGAGCAGGTTCATCAGCGCGGCGGTCAGTGGCACCAGGACGCTGCGGAAGGCCAGCATCAGCAGCAGGCAGCCGAGTACGACGATCACTCCGAGGAACAGCGGCAGCTTGCCCGTCAGCAGGTCGGCGAGGTCGTCCGAGGCGGCCGTGGTACCGCCGACGTAGACCGTCAGGCCGCTCCCCCGCTCGGCGCTGGGGACAACCTCCTTACGCAGGTGGGCAATCAGGGTGCTGGTGGACTCGTCCTGCGGTGCGCCGGTCGGCGCCACGTCGATGACGGACAGTCCGGTCGCCGCGGTGACCCGGCCGGCCGTCGCCGACGCCACTCCGGGAGTACGGCGTACGGCCTCGACCAGTCTGTTCAGGGCCGGCCTGTCGCTGGGCGCGTCCAGTTGCGCGACCAGCACCAGCGGGCCGTTGGAGCCGGGGCCGAAGCCCTGGGCGAGCAGGTCGTACGCGGCACGGGTGGTCGTGCCCTTCGGGTCGTTCCCCGCGTCCGAGGTGCCCAGGCGCAGTGACAGCGCGGGCAGCGAGAGGACGGTGACCATGAGGAGCGCGGTCAGGGCGAACAGGGTCTTGCGTCGCTCGACCTGTTCGGCCCAGCGGCCTCCGGAGCGTGCCGTTCCCTGCGGCTGCGCACCGGCCCTCGGGTCGTGGGTGGACAGAACTCGCCGCTGACGCCTGGTCAGTAGCCTGCTGCCGAAGAGGCCCAGGAGGGCCGGCAGCAGGGTCACCGACGCGAGAACCGTGGCCAGTACGGCCGTCGCGGCGCTGATCCCCATTGCGCTGAGGGGGCCGATCCGCAGGACGAGCAGACCGAGGAGGGCGGTGACGACGGTGAGTCCGGCGAAGACCACCGCCCGTCCGGAGGTGTCCAGTGCGTGTACCGCTGCCTGCTCGGGCGTCAGGCCCCGTTGCAGGCCGGTCCGACAACGGGTGACGATGAACAGGGCGTAGTCGATGCCGACGCCGAGGCCGATCAGGGCGGCGACGGTCGGGGCGTCGCTGCCCAGGGTCATCACATGCGAGGTCAGCCCGACGGCGAGCAGCCCGGCACCGAGAGCGGCGACCGCGACCAACAAGGGCAGGAGCATGCCCAGTAGTGAGCCGAAGGCGACGAAGAGGATGATGCCGGCGGCGAGCAGCCCGATGGCCTCGGTGCCCTGTCCCCCGCCCTCGGCCACGAGGCTGATGGCCTGACCGCCGAGTTCCACCCGCAGATCACCGTCACGCACGGCCCGGGCGGTGTCGATGACCCGGGTGACGTCGGCGGCCGGTATCCGCTCGGCCTGCGCGTCGAACGTCACCGTCGCGTAGCCGGTCCGGCCGTCCTTACTGATCCGGGCCGCTCCGTCGGGGCCGTACATGCTGCTGACCGAAGTGACCGAGGGCAGTGCCGCGACCCGGTCCAGCATCGAGGTGACCTTCCGCCGGACAGCGGGGTCGCGGACCGACCCGTCGTGGCGCACGTGCACCACGATCTGATCGCTGTCCCCGGCCTGTCGGGGCTCGGACGTCTGGAGCCGAGCCTGTGCCTTGGACGATTCCAGTCCCGGCAGGCTGAACGCGTCGGAGTAGCTGGTGCCGAGCGTCGCGTACGGAACGGCGAGCGCGACCAGCAGGGCGGCCCAGATCCCGACGACGAGGAGGCGGTGCCGGAAGCACCATCTGGCCAGTGCGGACATGGCTGAGTAACTTCCTTTGATATGTGGGGAGTTGAGGAGAGGAGCAAGCGGGACGGAACGGTTTCTACGTCCATCAACCGGTCGACGGGGAAGGGGCCGTGGTGGGAATCGGCTTGCCGAGCATGGTGCAGATCGCGGCGTTCAGCAGGGCCTCGGTGGCTGCGGCGGGCTTGGGTGCCGCGATGCCGAAGATGGTCGGGACATGGACCGAGACGGTGCGTCGGCCCGTGTCGTCGGTGTAGTCCCAACTGGAGTAGCCAGGAGCCTGACCGTCGTGGCCCCAGACCGCGCCACAGGGCGTGAACTTCCGCTCCAGGCCGAGTCCGTAGCGGTTCGGATTGCCGTTCTCCTCCGCGACGGTGGTCTTCATCTCCTTGAGCTGGGCGGGCGGCAGGAGCTTGCCGGACAGCAGCGCGGTGTCGAAGCGGGCCCAGTCCTGTGCGGAGGAGACCATGCTCCCGGCGGCCCACTCCGTGTTCTCGTTGATCCAGGTGGCGTCGACGTGACCGGCGGGGCGGGCGGGGCCGACGAACACAGTCCCTGCGGGGATGCCGGGCCAGAGCACCGGGCCCAGGTGGGCGGGGTCGGGTTCGTAGCCGTGGGTGAGCCGGGGGCTCTTCGTCGTGTCGGAGCCGTTGACCAGGTAGGTGTTCCTCAGATGCAGCGGCTCGGCGATCCGTTCCCGGACCAGGTCGCTCAGGCTGTGTCCGGTGGCCTTCTCGGCGACGAGGCCGAGCGCGATGTAACCGGTGTTGCTGTAGGAGTACTTCGTACCGGGCGGGAACAGCGGGTCGTGCCGGACACCCGCGGCGATCAGCTCCTCGGGGGTCCACTGCCGGTCGTCCTGACCCGTGAACGTCTTCAGGACATCGGCGTCGTCCGGGATGATGTTGTACAGGCCGCTGGTGTGGTTGAGCAGCATCCGAAGGGTGATCGCGGAGCCGTTCGGGATGAGGCCGGGCAGCCATTTCTCGACCGGGTCGGTCAGTTTGAGCCGGTGTTCGGCGACCAGTTGGAGAACGAGGGTGGCAACCATCGTCTTCGTGTTGGAGCCCATCCGGAACTCGTCGCTCGCGGTCAGCGTGTGGTCGGCCCTGGCCCAGGACGCCTGACGGGCGATCGTGGCCGCCCGCCCGTGGCCGTTGTCGACGCGCACGAGAACGCCGGGGGCCCCGGCGCCGACGACCTGCTGGGCGAGCATTGCCAGTTGGGCCTCCTGAGCGTCCGTCACGCCGGACCGTCCGGTCGAGGTGCGCGCGGTGTCCTGCGCCGCGTCGGCCGCCGTGCAGGCCGTGACCGTGCACGTCAGTGCCGCAGCCAGGGCCAGCGTCAGGCAGACCTGCCGAGTGGAGCGCGGGCAGGGGGTGTTCCGGGGCATGAGGTGTCCTCCTCGATACGGGGCATGGGTTGCCGGGGCGGCCGGGGAGCGGATCCCTGAGGGGGCTGCCGCGCCGACGCCTTCCGACAGCTCCAGGCTTCCGGTGACGCGGACGAAGAACACTGGTGCTGGGCCCCGGCGATGGTGGAGGTATCCCCAGTGCGCGGACCCAAGTCGGCGGGTCATCATCAACTTCCGGCGCATGATGAACTGCCGCCCCGTCACGGTGACTTGCCGTCGGCCGTCCGTTCGACGCGGTACCGATGCACGACGATGGAGCGTGATGACCCATACCGGCGAGCAGCAAGTCCCGGTCGGCGCAGGGAAGTTGGTGGAACGTCCCGCGCTCGGCGTCGGCTGGAGGGCCGCTCTCACCCTGCGAGTGGGCCTGCTGGGCTGGTCGTTCGTCCTGCTGCTCGGTTCGGTCCTGGGTTTTGGCCTGCTCACCCTCTGGACCACCTCGCTGACGGTCGTCGCGTTCTGGGTCGGTATCCCGCTGACGCTGCTCTCGACCGTCCTGGTGCGCTGGTTCGCCGACCTGCACCGCCGGTGGGCCGCCGACCGACTCGGTGAACCGGTGGCCCGGTCCTACTCGCCCACCCAGGAGGGCAGTTGGCCGGTACAGCTGTGGGCCGTCCTGCGCGATCCGGCGACCTGGCGGGACTGGGCCTGGCTGGCGGTCAACTCGGTCACCGGGTGGTTCACCTGCGGGCTGTCGTTCCTGCTCTTCCTCTGCGGCGTCTTCTACCTCAGCTATCCGCTGGTGTTCGCGCTGACCCCTCCTGCGGTGTTCCGGACACCGCTGGGCAACGGTTTCCGTCTGCACGGCGTCGGGGAGTCGTTCGCCATGGTCCCGCTCGGCCCGGTGTTCCTTCTGCTCTGGTACACCACCGCCGTACGGCTGGCGAACCTCAACGCCCTGGTGATCCACTCCCTGCTCGGGCCCACCGCGCAGGCACAACTACGGGCGCGTGTGGCTCAGTTGGCCGCCTCGCGGGCCGAGACCGTCGACACCGGGGCGGACGAACTGCGCCGGATCGAACGGGACCTGCACGACGGGGCACAGGCCCGGCTGGTGTCACTGGGCATGAGCCTGGGGCTGGCCGAACAGCTCCTGCCCCAAGATCCGCAGGCCGTCGCGGAGTTGCTGGCCGAGGCCCGTGCGTCGACCGCCGGTGCCCTGGCCGAACTACGGGACCTGGTACGCGGCATCCATCCCCCGGTGCTCGCGGACCGTGGCCTCGACGGAGCCCTGAAAGCCCTGGCGCTGGCGAACCCGATATCCACGACGGTGGTCACCAGCCTGCCCGGACGGCTGCCCGCGCCGGTCGAGTCCGCGGCCTACTTCGCCGTCGCCGAGGCGCTGACCAACGCCATCAAGCACGCCCAGGCCCAACGCATCGAGATCGGCGTGGAGTTCACGCCCCGCCCCGGCACGACGGCGGGACTGCTGACCATGTGGGTGTACGACGACGGCCGCGGCGGTGCCGCCCTCGACGCCGGCACCGGTCTGCGGGGCGTCGCACGCCGCCTGTCGGCCTTCGACGGCACGCTGACCGCCGACAGTCCGCCCGGCGGACCCACCGAGATAAGGATGTCGCTGCCATGCGCATCGTCCTAGCCGAAGATCTCGCCCTGCTCCGCGAGGGCCTGATCAGGATCTTCCGGGCCAACGGCTTCGAGGTCGTCGCCGCCGTCGACAACGGCCCTTCCCTGATGCGGGCGTTGACCACCCACCGGCCCGATGTAGCGGTCGTCGACGTGCGGCTGCCCCCGACCTTCACCGACGAGGGGCTGCGCGCCGTGATCGACGCTCGCAAGCTCATCCCCGCCCTGCCCGTCGTGGTGCTCTCGCAGTACGTCGAGCAGCTGTACGCAAGGGAGTTGATGTCCGACCGCGCCGGGGCGGTGGGCTATCTGCTGAAGGACCGGGTCATGGCCGTCGACCAGTTCGTCGCCAACGTCCGGCAGGTCGCCGCCGGCAGCACGGTCATGGACCCCGACGTGGTCGCCGCCCTCCTCACCCACCGCTCCACAGACCCCCTCCTGCTGGAACTGACCCCGCGCGAGCACGAGGTCCTCTCCCTGATGGCCCAGGGCCGCACAAACGCGGCCATCGCCGGCCGGATGTACGTCAGCGAGAAGACCGTCAGCAAACACAGCGCCAACATCTTCACCAAACTCGGCCTCGAACCCTCCGACGACGACAACCGCCGGATCCTGGCAGTACTCGCCTACCTGGAGGGCTGAACCGCTCGCTGTGGCATAGGTGGCGAACAAGTCATCTCCATTTCCATGAAGGGCTCGTCCGCGATCTCCTGACTGCCACGGTCCTGGGCGATTGCGCGCATGGCCTGGGGGGTCTTCACCTCAAAGAGGGCAGAGGTCCGGAGACAACCAGGGGGAAGGTACCCCGGGCGCGTGGAGCACGCAGGATCGGACAAAGCGGTGCTCTGTGGTCTACGACCGTCCCCTCACCCGTGGGGAACATCCTCCGAACTCTGGCGGCCGGAGCCCGGTCGTCGAAATCGAGGAATCCGCTGTGCCCCGGCCTTGATGTGACGGAAGATCCCCGTATGACTCAACATCAGAGCGACCCGGCGTCGGCGACCGGCGCGGCCGACTCCTATCTGGCGGGGCTTCGTGAACGGCTTGCCGCCGACGGGTCGGTGGTGACCGGGACCACCTGGCGCGACCGCCCGGTGATGATAGGCAGCCGGTCGGACCGCAAGGCGCGGTGGTTCGGCACCAAGGCGGAACTGTTCGTCCTCGCCGCCTCGGTCCCCCAGGTCGACCAGGCCTTGCTGACCGAGTACACCGGGTGGGCGCTGGACTACGCGAAGAACCTGCGCGGCGGACTGTCCGGCGCCCGTAATGCCGCCCTGATCCTGCCCGCGCTGGTCACCGGCACCGCCCAGCCCGACGCGCGGACGTGGGCCGCCAAGGACGCCCGGGTCCTCGGAACGTCCCTGATCGGGCGGCCCATCACCGTGGAGACGTCGGGATCGGGAGTCACCCGGGTCACCATGTACCGGGGCGGGAGCAGGTACGGCGGGATGTTCACGGGGCACGTGCTGGAGAAGGCCGCGCTGTACTTCCCCTAGTGGCTCCCTCAGCAGCTTCCTGGCTCCCCAACTCCCTTGGTAACTCTCCCTGATTGATCGGGCATCGGGCATCGGGCGGAAACAGGGACGGGCGCCGGGAGTTCGCCCCGCCCGCTCACCTCGTCAGCCGATGGGCTCCGGCATAGGCCGGACGTCGTAGGAGAGGCCGATGACGTCCCCGCCCGCCGGGTCGGCCAGTTCGACGCGCCAGCTGTCGGCGAACTGGTCGACACCCGCGGCCATGGGGATGGTTCCGGAGATCAGGACGGTCCCGGGGATCAGGTCGCCGCGGGATCGCAGCACGTCGACCCAGTAGCCCGGAGTGAGGAGTTCGGCCAGCGTGCCGGTCTGGATCTCCGTCTCCGTGCCGGCATGACCGACCCAGGCCCGCAGCGTGATCTCGTCGATACGGGACTCCACATCGGCCAGCCGCCAGGCGCGGCGCGCCAGGACGTCCGGGCCGGCGTTCTTGCTCCACGCCACCCCGTGCACCTCCAGCTCGCGGTCGGTGTGATCGCACGCGGCGGTCAGCAGCAGCTCCCCACCCTCCGCGACGACCAGCGCCCACTCGGCCTCGCCGGACGTGCGCCCGTGCTGGACCGCGACCCGCTCCGTCTGCTGGGCGAGGTACGGCGAGACGGGATAGAGCGCCGGCGTCACGGACGGGCCCGGCACACCCAGCTCGGCGAGTTCCGCGACGTGCGCGGCGACATCGTCCTGGCTGCGCCCGGCGTACCCGGCGTTGAGGACCTGGACGACATCGACCTCGCGCGTCGATCCGTCGGGCAGTTCGAAGGTCAGCACGGACATGAGGGCACTCCCAGGGATCGGGGAACAGGGAACGGACCACGGAAAACGGGGACCGAGGACCGGGGATCGGAGAGCCGAGAGCGGTCCCCGGAATCTGGTTTCTCCGCGGTTGACTTCCGGCGCAGGGCTTGCGCATACGACCTGTATACAAGAAGTATGCCGGAAGGTCGATGTCTCCGAGCAAGGATGGGCACCATGCACGACACCCCGAAGAGCGGCACCGACGCTCCGAAGAGCGACGCCGGCGCCCCCCGGAGCGACACCGCCGCCGCGGCGAAACGATCCGGCGTCCGCCGCGCCTTCGTCGCCAGCCTCACCGGCACCGCCCTGGAGTGGTACGACTTCGCCGTCTACTCCGCCGCCGCGGCCCTCGTCTTCGGCGACCTCTTCTTCCCCTCCGAGGACCCGCTCACCGGCACCCTCCTCGCGTTCTCCACCTACGCGGTCGGCTACCTCTCCCGCCCCCTCGGCGGCTTCGTCTTCGGCCGCCTCGGCGATGTGATCGGCCGCAAGAAGGTACTGATCGCCACCCTCGTCCTGATCGGCGTGGCCACCTTCGCCATCGGCCTGCTGCCCGCCTACGGCACGATCGGCGTGGCCGCGCCCATCGCGCTGGTCGTGCTGCGCTTCGCCCAGGGCGTCGGCGTGGGCGGCGAGTGGGGCGGCGCGGTGCTGCTGTCCAGCGAGTTCGGCGACCCCCGCCGCCGGGGCTTCTACGCCTCCGCCGCACAGGTGGGCCCGCCCGCCGGCAACCTCCTCGCCAACGGTGTGCTGGCCGCCCTCGGCGCCCTGCTCACCGAGGCGCAGTTCGAGTCATGGGGCTGGCGGGTGGCGTTCCTGCTGTCCGGCGTCCTGGTCGGCTTCGGCCTGTGGATACGCGCCAAGCTGGAGGAGACCCCGGTCTTCAAGGCGATGGAGGCCGAACAGTCCCGCCCCCAGACCCCGATCCGCGAGGTCTTCACCACCCAGCCCCGCGCCCTGACCGCCGCGATCCTGTGCCGGGTCGGACCGGACGTCCTCTACGCGATGTTCACCGTCTTCGTCCTGACCTACGCCACCCAGGAACTCGACATGTCGCGCGGCTCCGCCCTCGCCGCCGTCCTCATCGGCTCCTCGGTCCAGGTCTTCCTGATGCCCCTGGCCGGCGCCCTCTCCGACCGCGTCAACCGCCGCTTGTTGTACGGCGTTTCAGCGGTCGCCGCCGCGGTGTGGCCGTTCGTGTTCTTCCCGATGGCCGCAGGCGGTTCCTGGCTGCCGCTCGCCGCCGGAGTCCTGGTCGCCCTGGTGATCCACTGCTGCCTCTACGGCCCGCAGGCCGCCTTCATCGCCGAACAGTTCTCGCCCCGGCTGCGCTACACCGGTTCCTCGCTGGCCTACACCCTGGCCGGCATCATCGGCGGCGCCATCGCCCCGCTCCTCTTCACCACCCTGCTGAGCGCCTACGACAGCTGGGTACCGCTGGCCCTCTACATCGCCCTCGCCTCCGCGATCTCCCTGGTGGGCGTCATGCTGGGCCGCAACCCCGAGGCCGCCGTCGACGAGGACGAACAGCTCGCCGCGCCGAAGACCCCGGTCACGGCAGACCTCCACTGACCCCACCCACACCAACCCGCCCCAGACAAGGAGGCACCGCCCCATGCGGATCGCCCTCAGCCAGCTCACCACCGGCCCCGACCCCGAGAAGAACCTGCGCCTCATCGAGGAGTGGACGCGCCGCGCCGCCGACGCCGGAGCCCGTGTCGTCGTCTTCCCGGAGGCGTCGATGGCCTGCTTCGGCACCCCGCTGACCCCGCTCGCCGAGCCCCTCGACGGCCCGTGGGCCGACGGCGTCCGCAAGATCGCCCGCACGACCGGCACGGTCGTCGTCGCCGGCATGTTCACCCCGGCCGACGAGGGCCGGGTGACCAACACCCTGCTGGCCACGGGATCCGGAGTCGAGGAGTCGTACGACAAGATCCATCTCTACGACGCCTTCGGCTTCCGTGAGTCCGAGAGCGTGGCCCCGGGTTCGCGCCCCGCCGTGATCGATGTGGACGGTGTCCGGCTGGGCCTGGCGACCTGCTACGACGTCCGCTTCCCGGAGCTGTTCCGGGCGCATGCCGACGCAGGGGCGGTGGGCACCCTGCTGGCGGCCTCCTGGGGCGCGGGCCCCGGCAAGCTGGACCAGTGGGAACTGCTGGTGCGGGCCCGCGCGTTGGACGCCACCGTCTGGGTCGCCGCCGTCGGCCAGGCCGATCCCGGCACCGGTCCTGGCCCGGTGCCGACCGGCATCGGGCACAGTCTGGTGGTGGGCCCGGACGGGACCGTCCGGGCCTCGCTCGGCGCCGATCCGGAGCTGCTCGTGACGGACCTGGACGTCGACGAGGTCGGCGCGGTCCGCGAGAAGACGTCCGTGCTGGCGAACCGGCGGCCGGAGGTGTGGCGATGAGCGGGCCCGAGTTGGAATTCCACCGGCCGGACGGGCCCTGGACTGCCCCGGCCGGCGCCGGACCCGGTGTCGAGGAGTGCGTGCTGGCCGAGGACCCGGAAAGCGGGCGGCGCACCGCGCTCGTGCGGTGGGCGCCGGGTACGGACTCCTCGGCCGCGGGCGTGGCCCTGCACGACGTGTGGGAGGAGGTCTATCTCGTCGAGGGAGCGATGCACGACCTGACGCTGGACCGCACCTTCACGGCGGGCATGTACGCCTGCCGTCCTCCGGGTATGCCGCACGGGCCGTGGACCTCGGTGGACGGCGTGACGATGCTCGTGATCACGTATCCCTGACTCCCGCGAAGGGGCTCAGCCGTCGAGGAGCACCTTGAGGGTCGACCGCAGGTGGTGGTCGATGGCCGCGCACGCCGCCTGCGCGTCACCGGCGGCGAGGGCGTCGACGATGGCCTCGTGCTCGTCGAGCACGGCCTTCTGCCGGCCCTGCTGGTTGAAGACGGCGACCACTCCGGCGCGGACCTGGCGGCTGCGCAGACCGTCGTAGTGCCGGTCCAGGAGGGTGTTTCCCACGGCCGCCACGAGGGACGCGTGGAAGCGGTGGTCCACGGCGATGAACTCGTGGGCCTCCTCGGCGCCGGTGAGCGCGCGCTGCTGTTCCAGGAGGGAGCCGAGTTCCTCCAGGGGCACCCGCTCGGCCGCGACCAGCCGCTCGGCCGCGTACCGCTCGACCAGGCCGCGCAGCTCCATCAGCTCCCGCACCTCGCGCCCCGTCAGCGGTGCCACCCGGGCACCGCGCTTGGGCACGAGTTCGACCAGGTCCTCCGCGGCGAGCATCAGCAGCGCCTCGCGGATGGGGGTGCGGGAGACACCGATACGATCGGCCAGCTCCTGCTCCGACAGGAAGGCCCCCTGCATCTCGGGGTCCGTCAGTACCGTGTCCTTGAGATACGCGTAGGCCTTCTCCCGACCGGACGCCACGGCAACCCCCAGACATCGCATACAGTTTGTATACCGACGCTACCACGCGCGTTCCCACCCGCCAGAGCCGCACGACGTCGGCCCGCACCCCGCCTCCGGAAGCCGGCGCCGACGCACGAGCTCTGCTCAGTGGATAGAGTTCGACGGACTGGACTCCGATCAGAGCCCTTTGACGTAACGGCCTGGTGTTCGGCACACGGCCACACCAGGCAGAGGGTGCAATACACCGAAAGTGACAGAATTGACCATGAGCAACGTCTACTTCGACATCACCATCGACGGCGCCCCCGCCGGCCGCATCGTCTTCAACCTCTTCGACGAGGTCGTCCCGAAGACCGCCCGCAACTTCCGCGAGCTGGCCACCGGGCAGAACGGTTACGGCTACGCCGGTTCCGGCTTCCACCGCGTCATCCCGCAGTTCATGCTGCAGGGCGGTGACTTCACCAACCACAACGGCACCGGTGGCAAGAGCATCTACGGTGAGAAGTTCGCGGACGAGAACTTCGACCTGAAGCACGACCGCCCGTACCTGCTGTCGATGGCGAACGCCGGCCGCAACACCAACGGCTCGCAGTTCTTCGTCACCACGGTCGTCACCTCGTGGCTCGACGGCAAGCACGTCGTCTTCGGCGAGGCCGTCGAGGGCACCGAGATCATCGACAAGATCGAGTCCCTGGGCTCGCAGTCGGGTTCCACCAAGGCCAAGATCGAGATCGCGGCGTCGGGCGTCGTCGAAGGCTGATCCAGCCCCGTACACGATCGTGACCGCGGGCCCCGGTGATGAAGTTTCATCGCCGGGGCCCGCGGCATGTCCGGGGCGGGACCACGGGGCGGACGCCACGCAGGCGCCGGCATACGCCCTCAGCCGTGCGAGGTCCGGTCCCCAGGAAGTCCGTGATCAGGTCCATCGTGCGGCGGGTGGACCAGGATCGCCCGACCTCCTCGTCGTCGTCGAGGACGGCCAGGTCGCCGTGGCCGGCACCGAGGACGGCGACGCGGGTCGAGTCGGCGCCGTGCGCGCGGAGGGCCTCGTGCAGCAGCAGCGTCTGGCTGGGCGAGACGACCGGGTCGGCGGTGCCGTGCGGGAGCAGGAAGGCGGGCAGCGCGGACACGGAGTCGAGGTGGCCGATCGGGTTCGCCTCGGCGGCGGCCTGCGGGGCGTCGGCCAAAGACGCGCCGCTGGTACGGCCGTTGACGAACAGGGCGGCGATGTCGTCCGCCCCCTCGTACGCCGCCTGGGTCGCCGGGTCGGAGTCGGCCGCGATCCTGGTCAGATCCGAGGCGCCGAAGTTGTCCACGACGGCCTGGCCAGCGGCCTCGGGGTCCGTCGTCGCGGGATCGAGCGGGGACCGGCCGCCGAGCACTCCGGTCAGCGCGGCCGGACAGCCCCCGGCCGACTCTCCCCACAGCGCGTCATCCCCAGCATCCGCTACCGGATCGGGGCCGCCACCGAACTCGACCTTAGCTACGAGGAGATCCTCGCCCGTGCCGCCGCCGGCCGGGCGACGTCGTCCGGGGTCAGCGCCGTCGCGACCGTCACGAGCAACAGGACGGCGAGGGGGTAGCGGCGTCGCCACGCGAGCGAGGCCGAGGCGAGGAACACCAGGATCACCAGGATCACCAGGCCGGTCATGCGGTGCCGGTGGGCCTCGTCGTAGCCGTCGCCCCACGCGTACTGCACCGACACGAAGGTGAGAACAAGCGCGAGCGCGGCGTCGACGAGCCGCTGTTGCCCCGTAGGACGCGGCAGTTGACCCCCGGGGCGCAGCAACGAGCCGACCGCCCGGCGCAGCCGAGCCGGAAACGGCCGATCATCCGGTACTGGTCGAGCCGGAGCTTCCTCTGCCACCGTCACCGGCCCATTCTCTCGGGTACCGACGGCGCCCGGAATCCCTCCGGCGGACGGGCCGCCTACATCCGTCGGCTACATCTCAAGGATGACGTCGTGACCCATCACCCCAGTGCGGTACGGCATTTGGTCCCGCCGACCGGCGCGCCCGGGCCGGTCGCCTTCCTGGCGTCGGGGCATCCGATCCAGAAGGGCCACCACGCCGATGCCGACACCCCTGCCCGTGCCACCACCCCTACCACCATCACTCATCGAACTCCTCAATGTGAGCCGCCGCTACGGCAGCGGGCCGCCCGCGTCGGAGGACGCGTCGCTGAGCGTGCGGGCCGGTGAGGCCGTCGCGGTCCTCGGACCGTCGGGCAGCGGCAAGTCGACGCTGCTGAACCTCATCGCCGGTCTGGACCGGCCGGACTCCGGGTCCGTCACGGTGGACGGGGTGCGGGTGGACCGGTTGGGCGAGGCCGGGGCGGCACGTTACCGGCGGGCGAAGATCGGCATGGTCTTCCAGTTCTTCCATCTGCTGGACGATCTCTCGGTCGCCGACAACGTGGCGCTGCCCGCACGGCTGGCGGGCCTCGGACGACGCGAGTCACACAACCGGGCGGCCGAGCTGCTGGAGTCACTTGACATCGCCCGGCACGCCGGCGCCCATCCGAACCGGCTGTCCGGCGGCGAACGCCAACGGGTAGCCGTAGCAAGGGCGTTGATGAACCGCCCCCCGCTCCTCCTCGCCGACGAACCCACCGGCGCGCTGGACTCGGCGTCCGGCGAGGAAGTCAGCCGCCTGCTGAGGGACGCCGAGTTGAAGCCACTGGGGGTCACCGCGAGTACCGACAGGTCCTCGAACGGCAGCGGCACCGTCCTCGACTCGCTCACCGCGCTGCTCACCCTGATGCTGGTGTGCGTCGCCGGGCTCGGTGTGCTGGGCGTGGTCGTCCTCGACACCCATGAGCGCGTCCACGACCTCGGCATCCACAAGGCGCTCGGCATGACACCCCGGCAGACCGTCACGATGGTCGTCAGCTCGGTCGTGCCGCCCGGACTGGCCGGCGGCGCCCTCGGTGTGCCCCTGGGCCCGGCCGTGCACGGCGCGGTGATCCCCGCGATGGGCCACGCGGCGGGCCTACGACTGCCCCGCTCCGTCATCGATGCCTACGACGCCCAGGGCCTGGTCCTGCTCGGGCTCGCCGGTGTCGCCGTCGCCGTACTCGGCTCCCTGCCGCCGGCCGGCTGGGCGGCACGCATCCGCACGACGACCGCGCTCCGCGCCGAGTAGAGCCCAACAAATGCGCCACGAGGGCACGCAACCCTCTCGCAACCTTGCCTGTGATGGGCTGGGTCACCCGCACCCCACCCCCACCCGGCTCCCTGGGACGGCTGACATGGACGACAACACCCCGCGTGTCGAACTCACCCCCGCCGCAGCCGACCTGCTGCGCCAACTCCACGCACAGCACGGCCCGTTGATGTTCCACCAGTCCGGCGGCTGCTGCGACGGCAGTGCGCCCATGTGCTTCCCGGAGGGCGAGTTCCGCACCGGTGGTTCGGACGTGCTGCTCGCCGAGCTGGTGGTCGAGGGCGTGCCGGAGCCCGTGACGTTCTGGATCTCGCGCAGCCAGAACGAGGTCTGGAGCCATACGCGGCTGATCGTGGACGTCGTAGCAGGGCGCGGCAGCGGTTTCTCGTTGGAAGCACCCGAGGGGGTGCGTTTTCTCACTCGTTCCCGTGTAGTCGGCGCCTAGCAGCCCCGCCGGTCATCGCCATCTGCTGCACTTCCCCTGAGACTTGAGAGAGTTGACGAGACATCAGGGGAGCCTGTGACGCACCGTCAAAAACGTTTGAGAGCGGGCAGATTCGTACTCGCACAGCTCACGGCACTCGGCGCGTTGGCCGGTGCGGCCCTGGTGGGGGCGGCACCGGCCAACGCGGTGCCGGGCACCACGCAGCTCGCGCCGGGTGTCACCTACCGGCAGTTCGACATCACGGCGGCCAAGGGTGTGACCCACGCCCATGTGGTCGTCGTGGACCTGCGCAACGCCCATGTGCGCGTCAACCTGCTGTACCCGGGCGCGGTGGCGGCCCGGGAGCCCGTCTCCCGGCTGGCCGACTCGGCGGGTGCCGTCGCGGGCGTCAACGGCGACTTCTTCAACATCTCCGAGACCCAGCACCCGGGCGTCGAGGCCACCGGCTCCACCGACGGACCGGCGATCGCGAGTGGCATCGCGCTGAAGGCCGCGGTGCCGGACGGCCAGCGCTTCGGGCCCGAGCTGCCGCCCGGCACTGGCACCCGGAACGTGCTCGGTGTGGGGGTCGACCGGGTGGCCCGGCTGGACAGCCTCGCCCTCAGCGGGTCGGTCCACACCCCGCACGGGCGGCTGACGCTCGGCGGCTTCAATCAGTACGCGCTGCCGGAGAACTCCATCGGTGCGTACACCACACAGTGGGGCAGCGCCTCCCGGGTGCGTGCCACATGTGGCACGGACACGAACCGGGCCGGAGCCTGTAGTGCCGACACCTATGAGGTGACCGTCAGCGGGGGTCGCGTCGTGTCGGCGTCCAACACGCCCGGCAAGGGTGTCATCGCCGCGGGCACCACCGTTCTCGTCGGCCGTGAGGCGGGTGCGCAGCGACTGCGGAAGCTGGACACCGGCGAGCGGGTCCAGGTGAAGCACCGTCTCGTGGCGTCGAGGTCCGGAGTTCCGTACCGCTTCGCCCTCGGCGGCTACCCCGTCCTGCGCAACGGCCGGCCGCTGGCCGGTCTCGACAACACGAGCTCGGCCGTCCGCACCGCCGTGGGGATCGCGAACCACGGCCACCGTCTGCTGCTGTTCGCGACGGACGGCGCGGTCGCCTACCGCAGCGGCCTCACGATCGCCGAAGTCGCCACCCGGATGCGGGAGTTGGGCTCGGTCGACGCCTTCAGCCTGGACGGCGGCGGCTCGACGACCCTGGTCGCCCGCGCACCCGGCGCGAGCGCCGTCACGGTACGGAACCACCCCAGCGGCAGCGCCGAACGTCCCGTACCGAACGGTGTCGGAGTCTTCTCGACCAGCTGATCAGCCGACCGATCGACCGGCTGATCTCACGGATGCAGGCCGCTCACCAGATCCGCGGTGGCCGTCAGGCCGCTGTGGATCGTGGGCGCCATGCTGGTGCTCGCCATGAAGAATCCGAGCAGTGCGCAGACCAGCGCGTGGGAGAGCTTCAGCCCGCCGCCGCGCATGAAGATCACCGCAAGGATCAGGAGCAGCAGCACCACAGAGATGGAAATCGCCATCGTCACCCTCCTCCGCCACGCCGCCATGTCTGTTTCACGGCGTTCGGCCGCAAGTGTGGCGTAGCGGAGGGTTCGTCCAGGCTACTGACGTGTCCCCCGAACGTGTGGTGTCAGCACGTGTGCCGTCACCACATGTGGTGTCACACCGTGCGGCGCGCGTCCAGGAACGCTTCCAGCCCGGCCAGGTCGTCGGTGTTGAGGAAGTCCACACCGGCGGCGAACAGTTCGTCCCACAGTGCGTCACGGGCCGGGCCCGCCACGTCCGGAGTATTCCAGAACCGCACGGTCTGCTCGTGGGCGTGAGCCTGCGCGACGATCGAGCGCAGCTTCCGTCGCTCGGCGTCGGGGAACGTGCCGGTGCCGAGCCAGGTGAAGTTGGCCTGCCAGTCGTCGCTGATGAGCGAGATGAAGGAGGCGGGCGCCGGGCTGCCGAGGTCGGCGAGCCGACCGTCGTAGAAGGCACGTCGTACGGTCTGTGCCTCCATGGGGATTCGGGCCGCGCGGTCGCCGGAGATGACGTTGGTGACGGCGCCCGGGTGGACGCGTCCGTGGGCGCAGGTCGTGAACAGGTGCTTGTAGCGCTGGAGATGGCGGTCGAGTTCGAGGTACGTGGAGGAGCCCTCGGTCTTGATGTCGATCAGGAGTTGCAGCGGATGGCGCCAACCCCGGTACACCGAGCCGTGGTTGGCCTTCACGAGGGCGGCGAGCGGATCGAGGTAGAGGGATTCGAGCGTGCGGCTCGGATCGAGTTCGGACGCGGAGTGACCGATGAGGAGCTGGTCGCCGACGAGGAAGATGTCGGCCTCGACGCTGCCGAACCGGTGGTCGAGGGCGTCGAAGAGCGGACGCGGGTGCTCGTAGTCGTTGTGGGCGTGGGCACGCCACAACGGCCGCTTCCGGTGGCCTTGTTCGCCGGCGAAGGCACTGCCGGCGGGCGGGGCGAGGACTGCCGCGAGGGTGACGCCGAGTCCGGTGAGGGCTCTGCGACGGGTGATGAGGGCCATGGTGTTCCTCCCTGTGGGGCGGGTTCGAACCACAGGGAGTATGAGGCGGTGAGCACTCCAAGGAACCTGTACATGCCAGGAGTTGGCCGGACCGCCCTCGTTCGTTCACTCCTTCGGCGGGGGCGCACGGGAAAGCCCGCCCCAGGTGGGACGGGCTTTCCCGAAGGGACGACCGGCGGTCAGGGAGCCCGCAGATCGACCAGTTCCGCCAGCGCCTCGCGATGGGCGCCCGCCGTGCCGTAGGCGATCGAGTCGGCCTTGGCCCGCTTCAGGTAGAGGTGGGCCGGGTGCTCCCACGTCATGCCGATGCCGCCGTGCAACTGGACGGCCTCCTCGGCCGCGTGGACGGCGACGGACGCCGCGTAGGCCTGCGCGACGGCGACCGCCACGTCGGTGTCGTCACCGGTCGTGAGGGCGTCGGCCGCGTTGCGCGCGGCGGCCCGCAGGCTGACGACCTCCAGCCACAACTGCGCC
This sequence comes from Streptomyces sp. NBC_01261, assembly GCF_036226385.1. NCBI lineage: Bacteria > Bacillati > Actinomycetota > Actinomycetes > Kitasatosporales > Streptomycetaceae > Streptomyces > Streptomyces sp. NBC_01261. Next base: position 9,519,567 of record NZ_CP108463.1, on the reverse strand, counting down.
AGCCGATGCTTCAGCGCCTGGAACCCGCCGACGGGCCGGTTGAACTGCTTGCGCTCCTTCAGATACCGGACCGTCTCCGTCAACGTCCAGTCGGCGAGCCCGAGTTGCTCGGACGCGAGCAGCCCGGCCCCGGCCCGCAGAGCACGCCGTACGGCGGGTTCGGCGTCCCCGATCCGACGCCCCGCGGCCCCGTCGAACACCACACGCGCCAACGGCCGCGTCAGGTCCAGGGACACCTGCGGTACGACGGTCACGGCGGCGGCGTCGACGGCGTACAGCCCGCCGTCCGCACCTGGCACCAGCAGCACATCGGCGGCGGCCGCATCCGCGATGCCGGTCAACTCCCCGTGCAGGGAGCCGTTCTCCTGCCGTACGGCCTTGTGGGCGCCGCCCGGTGCGACGCTCAGGGAGACGGCGAGCACGCCGATCCTCCGCCCGGAGGCCAGCTCGGCGAGCAGGTCGTCCGCATCGCACGCGAGGAGTGCCTCGGTGGCGACGACCGCGCTCGTGAGGTACGGGACGGGGGCGACCGCGCGGCCCAACTCCTCCAGGACGACGGCGACTTCGCGGTGCGTGGCACCCTGGCCGCCCCGCTCCTCGGGCACCAGGAGGCCGGCGAGGCCCATGCCGTCGGCGAGGGACTTCCAGAGGGACAGGTCGTGCGGGGTGTCCGACTCGGTGCGCACGATGACGCTCGCCGCGTCGCAGTGGTCGGTGAGCAAATCCCGGACGGCGGCGCGCAGCGCCTCTTCCTCCTCCGAGTAGAGAAGATCTGTCATCGGGAGAGGTCCTTCCACGCGACGTTCTTGTCGGTGCGCGGCTCGGCCGGGAGGCCAAGGACGCGCTCGGCGACGATGTTCAGCAGGACCTCGCTGGTCCCGCCCTCGATGCTGTTGCCCTTGGAGCGGAGGTAGCGGTAGCCGGCGTCGCGGCCGGTGAAGTCCACCAGTTCCGGGCGCCGCATGGTCCAGTCGTCGTACAACAGGCCCTCTTCACCGCGGAGTTCGACCTCCAGGCCGCTGATCTCCTGGTTGAGGCGCGCGAAGGCGAGCTTCATGCCGGAGCCCTCGTGGCCGGGCTGGCCCGCGACGAGCTGCTGGCGCAGCCGCTCGCCGGAGAGCCGGGCGACCTCGGCCTCGACCCAGAGCTTGAGGAGGCGCTGGTGGAGGTCGTGCGTGCGCAACTCCGGGCGTTCGCGCCAGGTTTGGCTGATCGGGCCGATCATGCCGCCCTCGCGCGGGACGCGCATGCCGCCGATGGAGACGCGCTCGTTCATCAGCGTGGTCTGCGCGACCCGCCAGCCGTCGCCGATCTCGCCGAGGCGATGGGCGTCGGGGATGCGGACATCGGTGAGGAAGACCTCGTTGAACTCGGCCTCGCCGGTGATCTGGCGCAGCGGCCTGACCTCGACGCCGGGGTCGGTCATGTCGCAGATGAAGTAGGTGATGCCGGCGTGCTTGGGCACGTCCGGGTCGGTGCGCGCGATGAGGATCGCCCAGCGGGCGAGGTGGGCGCTGGACGTCCACACCTTCTGCCCGTTGACGACCCACTCTCCCCCACTCTCACGCACCGCGCGCGTGCCGAGCGCGGCCAGGTCGGACCCGGCACCGGGCTCGCTGAAGAGCTGGCACCAGACCTCCTCGCCGACCCAGAGCGGCCTGAGGAAGCGCTGCTTCTGCTCCTCGGTGCCGAAGCGGAGGACGGTCGGGGCAGCCATGCCGAGGCCGATACCGATCCGGCGCGGGTCGTTGTCGGGAGCGCCCGCGGCCTCCAACTCGGCGTCCACGACGGCCTGGAGAGAACGCGGGGCACCCAGCCCGCCGAGCCCCTCGGGGTAGTGCACCCACGCGAGCCCGGCGTCGAAACGGGCCTTGAGGAAGTCGAGCCGGCCGGTCTCCAGCGGCGGGTGCGCGGCCAGCAACTCCTCGGTACGGCGACGCAGTTCGGCCGCGACCGAGGCCGCTCCCGTGGTCTCTTCGCTCATACGGCGGCTCCGTTCTCCAACGACGGTACGACGACGACCCGGCCGGTGGTGACACCGTCGCCGACCCGCTGCACGGCTGCGGCCGCACCGGCCAGCGGGACGCGCTCGCTCACCAGCGGCTTGATGGCGCCGCGCGCGGCCAGGTCGGTCAGCCGCTCGTGGCAGTCGAGGATCAGCTTCGGGTTCTTGATGGCGTACAGGCCCCAATGCAGGCCCAGGATCGAGTAGTTCTTCACCAGCGCGTGGTTGAGGCCGGGGCTCGGGATCGTGCCGCTCGCGAAACCCACGACGACGATCCGGCCCTCGAAGGCGACGACCTTCGTGGACTGCGTGTAGGCGTCGCCGCCGACCGGGTCGAAGATCACGTCGGCACCGCGTCCGCCGGTGGCCTCCTTGACGGCCGCGACGACGTCCTGCGTACGCCGGTCGATCACGACGTCGCAGCCCAACTCCCTTGCCGCGACGGCCTTTTCGGCACCGCCGACGACACCGATGACAGTGGCACCGGCTGCCTTCCCGAGCTGTACGGCCGCGCTGCCGACCCCGCCGGCGGCGGCGTGCACGAGCAGGGTCTCGCCCGCCTCCAGGTGGGCGCGCTGGTGGAGGGCGAACCAGCCCGTCTGGTAGCCGATGTGGAGTGCGGCGGCCTCGGCGTCGTCCAGGGACTCGGGGGCGGGCAGCAGCGCGGCGGCGTCCGCGACCGCGTACTCGGCGAAACCGCCGTACGGCAGCGCGGGGTTGGCGATCACGCGGCGGCCGTCCTCGGTCTCGCCGCAGATCTCGACGCCGGGGGTGAACGGGAGCGGGGGCTTGACCTGGTAGTGGCCTCGGCACATCAGGACGTCCGGGAAGTTGATGTTCGCGGCGCGCACCTTCAGCAGGACCTGGCTCGCACCGGGGGTCGGCTGCCGCACCTCCTCCAGGCGCATCGCCTCGCTCGGCTCGCCGTTCTGGTGCACTTGCCATGCCTGCATGCGGGGCCTCCACGGGACTGCTCTGACTGACCGGGGTCGATTGCATACTAAGCGGTCGCTTGCCGATCAGGGAACCGTCGGGTTCGTCACGGGCCGGTGGGTGCGGGTCGTTCTTTGGCCGCGGCCGAGCGGGGGCTGGTCGCGCAGTTCTCCGCGCCCCTGAAAAAGGGCGCTCCAGGGGGCCGCGATGTTCACTGGCCGCGCTTTGGTCTTGCCCTTACGTGCATCCGCTCCCCCTGCGGGCCGAACAGGCTCAGGAACTCCGCGGGGCCCTCTCCCGTCGACCCGAACCAGTGCGGCACCCGCGTGTCGAACTCGACGGCCTCCCCCGTCGCGAGCACCACGTCGTGTTCGGCGAGTACTAGCCGGAGCCGGCCGGCCATCACGTACAGCCACTCGTAGCCCTCGTGCGTGCGCAGGTCGGGTTCCTCCTTCCGCTGCGGGACCAGCACCTTGAATGCCTGGAGTCCGCCCGGCTGACGGGTGAGCGGCCAGTAGGTGCGGCCGTGCCGCTGGATCGGCTCGGCCCGGACCCGGGGATCGCTCACCGGCGGTGTCCCCACCAGTTCGTCCAACGGCACCTGATGGGCCCGGGCGATCGGCAGCAGCAGTTCCAGGCTGGGCTTGCGGAGGCCGGACTCCAGGCGGGACAGCGTGCTCACCGAGATGCCGGTCGTCTCCGAGAGCCCGGCGAGGGTCGCGCCCCGCTCCTTCCGGATCCGCCGCAGTCGCGGGCCGACCTCCGCCAGAACCTCGTCCGTGTCGTCGTCCATGACCGATATTGCAGTTTCGGCAAACACGTTTGTCAATACGGCAGCGATGGGGCGACCTTCGGGGGTGGAGGTGGTCACCGTGACCGAGACACGTACCGGAACCTACGAAGTGGTCGTCATCGGCGGCGGAGCGGCGGGGCTCTCCGCCGCGCTGGTCCTCGGCCGGTCCCGGCGCCGCACACTGGTCGTCGACGCCGGCGAGCCGCGCAACACGCCCGCCGCGCACATGCAGGGCTACCTGTCCCGGGACGGCATGTCACCCGCCGAGTTCCTCGCCCTGGGCCGCGAGGAGATCGCGCGCTACGGCGTCGACCTGGTCCGGGACCGCGCGGTGGACGTCACGAAGGGCGAGGACTTCGCCGTGGCGCTGGCCGGTGGAAAGACCGTGCACGCGCGGCGGATCGTCGTCGCCACCGGTCTCAAGGACGAGCTGCCCGCCGTCCCCGGAGTCGCCGAGCGCTTCGGGCGGGATGTGATCCACTGCCCGTACTGCCACGGCTGGGAGGTCCGTGACCAGGCCTTCGGTGTGCTCGCGACGACGGCGATGAGTGTGCACCAGGCGCTGATCGTGTCGCAGTGGTCCAAGGACGTGACCCTGTTCCTGCACACGGTCGCCGAGTCCGAGCTGGCGGACGACGACCTGCGCAGGCTGGCCGCGGCCGGAGTGGCGGTAGTCCCCGGCGAGGTCGCGGAACTGACCGTCGAGGACGACCGGCTCACCGGCGTCCGCCTCGCGGACGGCACCACGCACCCCCGCGAGGCCGTGTTCGTGGCCCCTCGGGCCGTCCCGCAGACCGGGCTCCTGGAGAAGCTGGGCGCCGAGCTGCAGGAGACCCCGTTCGGCGCGTACCCCGTGGTCGATCCGACGGGGCTGACGACCGTGCCCGGGGTGTGGGCCGTGGGCAACGCGATGGGCTTCGGGGAGCAGGTCGTGAACGCGGCCTCCGCCGGGTACCGGGCGGGCGCCACGATCAACGGCGAGCTGCTCATGAGCGATCTCGACGCGGCCGTCCGGGTGTAGACCGGCCGGCTCCGTTGCACGATGGCTGCATGCTGCTGACCCGGCTCGCGCATGTGTCCCAGGAGGTCGCCGCCACCTCGGCGCGGTCCCGGAAGATCGCCCTGCTCGCGGAGCTCTTCCGGGACGCGGCGCCGGACGACGTCCCGATCGTCATCCCCTATCTGGCGGGCCGGCTGCCACAGGGGCGGCTCGGCATCGGCTGGAAGGTGCTGAGTCGGCAAGTCGAACCGGCCTCGGAACCCACTCTCACCGTGCGCGAGGTGGACGCCCGGCTCACCGACCTCGGCAAGGTTTCGGGCGCCGGTTCGCAGACCGAACGCGCCCGTCTGGTGGGCGAGTTGATGGGTGCGGCCACCGCCGACGAACAGCGCTTCCTGTTCGGCCTGATCACCGGTGAGGTCCGGCAGGGTGCCCTGGACGCGGTCGCCGTGGAGGGGCTGGCCGAGGCAACTGGCGCGCCCGCGACGGACGTTCGGCGGGCCGTGATGCTGGCCGGTTCGCTCCAGACGGTGGCCGAGGCCCTGCTCGCGGACGGGCCCACCTCCCTCGACCGCTTCCGACTGACCGTGGGGCGCCCGGTCCTGCCGATGCTCGCGCACAGCGCCGCCTCCGTGGCGGAAGCGGTGGAGAAGCTCGGCGGTTGCGCGGTCGAGGAGAAGCTCGACGGCATCCGCGTCCAGGTCCACCGCGACGGCGAGGTCGTACGGCTCTACACCCGCACCCTCGACGACATCACCGACCGCCTGCCCGAACTCACCGCCGCCGCGCTGGAGTTGAGAGGCGAGCGGTTCATCCTGGACGGTGAGGTCATCTCCTTCGACGCGGACGGGCGACCGCGTTCCTTCCAGGAGACGGCGGGCCGGGTCGGCTCCCGGGTGGACGTGGCCACGGCCGCCGAGACGGTCCCCGTCTCCCCCGTGTTCTTCGACGTACTGTCCGTCGACGGCCGCGATCTGCTGGACCTGCCGTTCGCCGAACGGCACGCGGAACTCGCCCGGTTGGTGCCCGAACCGATGCGCGTCCGCCGGGCTCTCGTGTCCGGCCCCGAGGACGTCCCGGCAGCCGAGGCCTTTCTCGCCGAGACCTTGAAGCGCGGCCACGAGGGGGTCGTAGTCAAAGGTCTCGACGCTCCCTACAACGCGGGCCGCAGAGGCGCCTCTTGGCTGAAGGTGAAGCCCGTCCACACCCTGGACCTGGTCGTCCTGGCGGCCGAGTGGGGGCACGGCCGCCGCACCGGCAAACTCTCCAACCTCCATCTGGGCGCCCGGAGTTCGGACGGTTCCTTCGCGATGCTCGGCAAGACCTTCAAGGGGATGACCGACGCCGTGCTGGCCTGGCAGACCGAGCGTCTCCAGGAGCTGGCCGTGGAGAGCGACGGCCACGTGGTGACCGTACGGCCCGAACTCGTCGTGGAAATCGCGTATGACGGACTACAGAAGTCGACCCGCTATCCGGCCGGTGTCACGCTGCGCTTCGCGCGGGTCGTGCGGTATCGGGAGGACAAGCGGGCGGAGGAGGCGGATTCGGTGGAGACGTTGTTGGCGGCACATCCGGAGGTGAAGCCGTGAGTGGGGACGCGAGGGGGAAGCGGAGTGCCGGGCTGTTGCTGTTCCGGCACACCGAACGTGGGCTGGAGGTGTTGCTCGGCCATATGGGTGGCCCGCTCTTCGCCCGCCGGGACGCGGGGGCGTGGAGTGTGCCGAAGGGCGAGTACGAGCCCGACGAGACCGCCTGGGACGCGGCCCGGCGTGAGTTCCAGGAGGAGCTGGGGCTCGCGCCGCCCGAGGGTGAGGCGATCGAGCTGGGCGAGGTGCGGCAGCGCAACGGGAAGGTCGTCACCGCGTGGGCGATCGAGGCGGATCTGGACCCGGCGGCCATGGTTCCCGGCACCTTCCGGATGGAGTGGCCGCCGAAGTCCGGGCAGGTCCAGGAGTTCCCGGAGCTGGACCGGGTGGAGTGGCTGAGCCTCGAACGGGCGCGGGAGGTCGTCGTCACCGCGCAGGCCACGTTTCTCGACCGGCTGACGGAGCACTCGGGCTGAAGGACCGTGTACGCGTTGCGGTCACCCGTGCCACGCGGGAAGGTCGAAGCACAGCCCGCTCCAGGAGGTCAGGCATGCCCATCGCGACGGTCAACCCGGCGAACGGCGAGACGCTCAAGACGTACGAGGCCATGGGTGCCGAGGAGATCGAGCGCCGGCTGCAGCTCGCGGAGGCCACGTTCCGCACGTACCGGACGTCCGCCTTCGCCGAGCGCGCCCGGCTCATGCACCGGGCCGCCGACCTGCTCGACGAGGACCAGCGGGACATCGGCCGGATCATGACCACGGAGATGGGCAAGCCGGTCGGGCAGGCCCGCGCGGAGGCGGCCAAGTGCGCGAAGTCGATGCGCTGGTACGCCGACCATGCCGAGGAACTCCTCGCCGACGAACAGCCCGCCGCGGCCGACGTCAAGGACTCCGGCGGTTCACGGGCCCTGGTGCGCTACCGGCCGCTGGGCCCGGTCCTCGCGGTGATGCCGTGGAACTTCCCGCTGTGGCAGGTGATCCGCTTCGCCGCGCCCGCGCTGATGGCGGGCAACGTCGGTCTGCTCAAGCACGCGTCGAACGTTCCGCAGACCGCCCTCTACCTGGAGGACCTGTTCCAGCGCGCGGGCTTCCCGGAGGGTGCCTTCCAGACCCTGCTGGTCGGTTCCGGCGCGATCGAGGAGATCCTGCGCGACGAGCGGGTCAAGGCCGCCACCCTCACCGGCAGCGAACCCGCCGGGCGCGCGGTCGCGTCCGTCGCCGGGGACATGGTCAAGAAGACGGTGCTGGAACTGGGCGGCAGCGACCCGTACGTCGTCATGCCGTCCGCCGACATCGAGCGGGCCGCGCGGATCGCGGTGACCGCGCGGGTGCAGAACAACGGGCAGTCGTGCATCGCCGCGAAGCGGTTCATCGTGCACGCGGATGTCTTCGACGCGTTCGCCGAACGGTTCGTGGCCGGGATGAAGGCGCTCACGGTCGGTGATCCGCTGGAGGAGGAGACCGAGGTCGGACCGGTCGCGAGCGAGCAGGGCCGCAGTGATCTGGAGGAACTCGTCGACGACGCGGTGGAGAGCGGGGCGACCGTGCTGTGCGGGGGTGAGCGGCCGGACGGGCCCGGCTGGTTCTACCCGCCGACCGTCCTCACCGACATCACCCGCGAGATGCGTATCCACCGCGAGGAGACGTTCGGACCCGTCGCCACGCTGTACCGGGTCGCCGACCTGGACGAGGCCGTCCTCCTCGCCAACGACACGCCGTTCGGGCTGAGTTCCAACGTGTGGACGCGGGACGCGGCCGAGGTCGAGCGGTTCGTACGGGACCTGGAGGCGGGCGGGGTGTTCTTCAACGGGATGACCGCGTCGCATCCGGCGTTCCCGTTCGGCGGGGTGAAGCGGTCCGGGTACGGGCGGGAGCTGTCGGGGCACGGAATCCGCGAGTTCTGCAACATCACCACGGTATGGCACGGAGCGTGAGCGTTCCGCGGCTACGATCCCCTCTGTGAACCGCGAAGTGACTCTGCCTCTGATCGTCGACGACCGCGGGACCTTGCAGGTGGCTGCCGCGGATGTCAGCAAGCTTTTGCGTACCGTGGGTGGGCGGTGGCTGCACCTTGTCGAGGCCGGTGAGGAGGGGCTCGATGAGGACACGGTGGCTGCGTTGACGATCGAGCTGGCGAAGTTGGCTGATCGGATCGACGTTGCGTGTATCGCGCATAGCAGTGGGGGCGCGCCGTAGGTGGCTGAGTGCGGCGCCGTCGTGGCTGGTCGCGCGGTTCCCCGCGCCCCTGAGGGGTTGCTCCCAGCGTGTTCCGGAAGCTCGCCTCGTAGGTCCTGAGCAGCACGCTGTACGTGTTCACCACATCCTCGTTCACGCTGCCCGCCTGTACCGCCGCCGTGGCCTTTCGCCCCAGTTCCGGCGAGGCTCGGCGAAGAGATCGAAGAAGCCGCAGGCCTCCTCCGTGAAGGCGTGGTGCTCGCGCCAGGCAGCGGCGATTGTCGCGCAATAGCCGCCCCATTCCGCGAAGTTGGATGTCAGGGCGAGTACCACGTCCGTCGGGTCCGCGTTGAGGGCCGGCCACGCGACATACGCCGGATAGGACTGACAGCCCGGCGAGGGTTCGTAGCTGGTCAGCCGGGTTTCGCTCATGCCGCACGCGTCCGCGAACGCGATCAGCCGCTCCCCTGCCATTGTCTCGCCCGCCGCCAGGAACTCGAAGAAATCCGCTGCCTGCGGGGTGGTCTCCGGGCGTTGCGCCAGATGCAGGAAGGCGCGGCGGTCGGCCGGGATCACCCGGTGTTCCAGGGCCAGGGTTGCGAGGGTTTCTCGGGGGGCGGCACCGGTCTCGATCCGGGCTACCAAAGGGTTGATGGCCATCGCGTCCTTCTTCGGCCGGGGTCCGGATACTGATCCGACCTTTACACAGGGTCCCTGAATTGGAGTAGTCCACCGCGAGATCGTCGTCCTCACGGGTGATCGTGGGTGCACCACCCTCTGAGGTGAACCACCTTCTGACCGGCGGGCGAAGGCCTTCCGGAAGGCGAAAGCAGGGACGGTTCATGGCGACTTTGTGCAAGCCCTCGGTGTCGGTTCCCGAGCACGTGATCACGATGGAGGAGACGCTGGAGCTGGCGCGCTCCCGTCACGCGGACCACCCCAACCTGCCGCTGGCCCTCCGGCTGATCGAGAACACCGGTGTGCGCACCCGGCACATCGTGCAGCCCATCGAGGAGACCCTGAAGCACCCCGGGTTCGAGGACCGCAACCGGATCTACACGGCCGAGGCGAAGGCCCGGGTCCCGTCGGTCGTACAGCGCGCGCTCGACGAGGCGGAGCTCCTCACCACCGACATCGACGTGATCATCTACGTCTCGTGCACGGGCTTCATGATGCCGTCGCTCACGGCCTGGCTGATCAACGAGATGGCGTTCGACGCCACCACCCGCCAGATCCCCATCGCCCAGCTGGGCTGCGCGGCCGGCGGCGCGGCCATCAACCGGGCGCACGACTTCTGCACGGCCTACCCGGACGCCAACGCGCTCATCGTCGCCTGCGAGTTCTGCTCGCTGTGCTACCAGCCGACCGACCTCGGCATCGGCTCCCTGCTCTCCAACGGCCTGTTCGGCGACGGCATCGCCGCCGCGGTGGTGCGCGGGCGCGGCGGCACGGGCATCCAGCTGGAGCGCAACGGGTCGTACCTGATCCCCAAGACCGAAGAGTGGATCATGTACGACGTCCGGGCCACCGGCTTCCACTTCCTGCTGGACAAGCGGGTGCCGGCCACCATGGAGCCCCTCGCGCCGGCGCTCCAAGAGCTCGCGGGTCTGCACGGCTGGGACGCGGCCGACCTGGACTTCTACATAGTCCACGCGGGCGGGCCCCGAATACTCGACGACCTGAGCAAGTTCCTGCAGGTCGACCCGCACGCGTTCCGGTTCAGCCGGGCCACCCTCACCGAGTACGGCAACATCGCCAGCGCCGTCGTCCTGGACGCGCTGCGCCGGCTCTTCGACGAGGGCGGCGCCGAAGACCGGGCACGCGGGCTGCTCGCCGGGTTCGGACCCGGCATCACCGCCGAGATGGCCCTGGGCCGCTGGCACAACGACGACCGAGAGACGGCGTGAGTACGTGACTGAAGAGACGCTCACCGAGACCCTGCCCCCCATCCGGCCCTGGCCGGCCCTCGACCTGACCGGGGTGGACTTCGACCCGGTCCTCGCCAAGCTGATGCGGGAGGGTCCGGTCAACCGGATCAAGCTGCCCAACGGCGAGGGCTGGGCCTGGCTGGTCACCCGGCACGACGACGTGCGGATGGTCACCAACGATCCCCGGTTCAGCCGCGAGGCGGTCATGGACCAGCCGGTGACCCGGCTCGCCCCGCACTTCATCCCGGCCCGCGGCGCGGTCGGGTTCCTCGACCCGCCGGACCACACCCGGCTGCGGCGCTCGGTCGCCCCGGCGTTCACGGCGCGCGGAGTGGAGCGGGTGCGGGAGCAATCCCGGCTGCTGCTCGACGAGTTGATCGACGACGTGCTCCAGCACGGACCGCCGGCCGATCTCACCGAGACGGTGCTGAGCCCCTTCCCCATCGCGGTGATCTGCGAGCTGATGGGCGTCCCGGCCGCCGACCGGCACGGCATGCACACCTGGACCCAGCTCATCCTGTCCTCCTCGCACGGCGCCAAGGTCAGCGAGCAGGCGAAGCAGGAGATGGGCGCGTACTTCGGCGACCTCATCGGTCTGCGGGAGAGCAGCGACGGCGAGGACGTCGCCTCGCTGCTCGGTGCCGCCGTGGGCCGGGAGGAGATCACGCTGGAGGAGGCGGTCGGGCTCGCGGTGCTGCTGCAGATCGGCGGCGAGGCGGTCACCAACAACAGCGGGCAGATGTTCTACCTGCTGCTGACCCGCCCGGATCTCGTCGAACGGCTGCGCGCCGAGCCGGGGTCGAGGCCCCAGGCCATCGACGAACTGCTGCGCTACATCCCGCACCGCAACGCGGTCGGGCTGTCCCGGATCGCCATGGAGGACGTGGAGATCCGCGGGGTGCGGATGCGGGCGGGCGACCCGGTCTACGTGTCGTACCTGGCCGCGAACCGGGACCCGGACGTGTTCCCGGACCCGGACCGGATCGACTTCACGCGCAGCCCGAACCCGCACGTCTCCTTCGGCTTCGGACCGCACTTCTGCCCCGGCAACATGCTGGCGCGGCTGGAGTCCGAACTGCTGGTGGACGCCCTGCTGGACCGGCTGCCGGGGTTGCGGCTCGCCGTACCGGCCGATGAAGTCCCCTTCAAGAAGGGCGCGTTGATCCGCGGGCCCGAGTCACTGCCGGTGACGTGGTGAGGTGTCGATGACCGCGACGGAGGGGTTGCTGGTGCCGCCGGGTCACGGCCGGGTCGTCCAGACGCCGGCGCAGCACGTGACGTTCAAGGTGACCGGCTCGCACTCTCGGACCGCGTCGACCTTCGAGGTGGTGGTGCCGCCGGGCTTCGATGTCGGGGCCCATGTGCACACCCGTAGCGAGGAGTTGTTCTACGTGCTCGAAGGCGAGCTGGATGTCCTCGCCTTCGAGCCGCGGATCCGGACCCCTGACAACTGGCAGCGGTGGGAGTCGAGTTCGGGCACGCGGGTCGTACGGGCGACTCCGGGGACGGTGATCGTCGTACCGCCCGGGTGTCCGCACGCGTTCTCGAACCCCACGGAGACGGCGGCGAAGATGTTTTTCCAGGCGTCTCCGCCGCCGGATCATGAGCGGTATTTCGAGGAGTTGTTGGAGATTCTCGGGGGTGGGGGGCCGCCGGATCTTGTGGCTATCGAGGAGTTGCGGGGGCGGTACGACATCGAGCAGCTGACGCCGTTGAAACACCGGTGATTTTCGTCGGTTCTCTGTCTGCGGCCCGGTGGGGCTGAGCGCGCAGTTCCCCGCGCCCCTAAAACCGCTTGGGCACCCGTGTTTTAAAGGGCACGGGGAACTGCGCGACCAGCCCCCACCGGGCCGCACCCGAAACTCAACGAATCGGCATCCCGGACAACGTCCGCGCGATCACCAGCCGCTGAATCTCACTCGTGCCCTCGAAAATCGTGTAGATCGCGGCATCCCGGTGCATCCGCTCGACCGGATACTCACGGGTGTAGCCGTTGCCGCCCAGGATCTGAATGGCCTGGCCGGTCACCTTCTTCGCCGTTTCGCTCGCGAACAGCTTCGACATCGACCCCTCGGCCGCCGTGAACTGCTTGCCGTTGACGGCCATCCAGGACGCCCGCCACACCAGCAGCCGCGCCGCGTCGATGGACGTCCGCATGTCGGCGAGCTGGAAGGCGACACCCTGGTTGTCGATGATCGGGCGGCCGAACTGCTCGCGGGTCATCGCGTAGTCGAGGGCGACCTCGTACGCGGCGCGGGCCGTGCCGACCGCCATCGCACCGACGGCCGGGCGGGACGCCTCGAACGTGGCCATCGCCGCGTTCTTCACCCGCTCGCCGCCGCCGGCCTTCGCACGCTCACGGGCGCGGGCGAGGCGCTCGTCGAGCTTCTCCTTGCCGCCGAGCAGGCAGGAACCGGGGATGCGTACGTCCTCCAGGACGACCTCGGCGGTGTGCGAGGCGCGGATGCCGTGCTTCTTGAACTTCTGCCCCTGGGACAGGCCCGGCGTGCCCGACGGGACGATGAAGGAGGCGTGGCCCTTGGAGCCGAGATCCGCGTCGACGACCGCGACGACGACGTGGACGTTGGCGATACCACCGTTGGTCGCCCAGGTCTTGGTGCCGTTGAGCACCCACTCGTCCTTGGCCTCGTCGTACACGGCACGCGTGCGCATGGAGGCCACGTCGGAACCGGCGTCGGGTTCGGAGGAGCAGAAGGCGGCGACCTTCACGTCGTTGGCGTCGCCGTACATCTGGGGAATCCAGGTGCCGATCTGCTCCTCGGTGCCGTTGGCGAGGACGCCGACCGCGGCGAGACCGGTGCCGACTATGGAGAGGGCTATGCCCGCGTCGCCCCAGAACAGCTCCTCCATGGCCATCGGGATGCCGAGGCCGGTGGGGTCGAAGTACTGCTGGGCGTAGAAGTCCAGGGAGTAGATGCCGACCTTCGCGGCCTCCTGGATGACCGGCCAGGGAGTCTCCTCACGCTCGTCCCATTCGGCGGCGGCGGGGCGGATGACGTCGGCGGCGAAGCCGTGCAGCCAGTCCCGCACCTCCTTCTGTTCGTCGTTGAGTTCCATGGTGAACTCGGCCATGACTCCTCCAGCAGCGCACTAGCATGTTACTTGCGGTAACGACAGAGTCTGTTACCGACGGGTAGGAAAAGTCAACTCCCGATGACCACTCGGCAGCCCGTTCGAGGCGTTGGGGCCGTTGAGTGTTAGTTTGCGCAGGCGTCACCGATTCAGCACGGGTGGGGAGAGATCATGGACACCACGCAGCGGACCGATCAACAGCGGTCCGCCGACCGCCGACGGCGGGAGTTGTTGGAGGCGGCGGACAGAGTGGTGCTGCGTGATGGTCCGCAGGCCTCGATGAACGCGATCGCCGCGGAAGCGGGTATTACGAAGCCGATTCTGTACCGGCACTTCGGGGACAAGGGTGGACTGTACGCGGCCCTTGCCAAACGGCATACGGATGCCCTGTTGTCCTCGCTGCGGGCGGCGTTGGATGCGCCCGCTGAGCGTCGGGAGCGGGTTGAGGCCACGCTCGACACCTACCTCGCCGCGATCGAGGCGCTTCCTCAGGTGTACCGGTTCCTGATGCATCCCGTGGAGGGTGGGCAGACCGCGGATCAGGGGTTCGACACCGGGAATCACTCCGTTCCGCTGCTCCGGCGTATGGGCGAGGAGTTGGCTCAGGTCATCGAGGAGCGGGTGGATCTTGGACCCAACAGCCAGCAGCTGGCTCGGGTGTGGGGGCATGGGATTGTCGGGATGATGCACGCGGCGGGTGACTGGTGGCTGGGTGAACGGCCTTGCTCCCGGGCTGAGTTGGTGCGGAGTCTGGCTGATCTGTTGTGGGGGCGGTTGGCTGCCGCCGGGGACAAGGTCGGTGGACCGGGGTTCTGACGGTCGTATTCACAGCGCGGGTGCGTGGGGGCTGGTCGCGCAGTTCCCCGCGCCCCTAAAAGCGTCAGCCTGACCGCTATTGGCAGCTGGTCGCGCCCACGCGGCGGAGCCGCACATCGATACAGCCCCGCGCCCCCAAAAGCGTCAGCCACACCGCTATTGGCAGCTGGTCGCGCCCACGCGGCGGAGCCGCACATCGACACAGCCCCGCGCCCCAAAAGAACCTCGCTCACCGGTGCTGAGAGGTGGTCGCGCCCACGCGGCGGAGCCGCACATCAACACAGCCCCGCGCCCCCAAAAGCCTCAGCCACACCGCTATCGGCAACTGGTCGCGCCCACGTGTAAAAAGGGCATCACCCTGGCCGGTGCCAAGAAGCCCCACCCACCTGCCGCATCAAGCGTTTGTGGCGCCAGCCCGTTACGCGGTCCGCGTAGACCGTTCCCTCCACGTGGTCGTACTCGTGTTGAAGGCAGCGAGCGAACCAGCCCGTCCCGTGGACGGTGATCGGGTCTCCGGTCGCCGTGAAGCCCTCGACCACGGCATGGTCGTAGCGCTCCGTTCCCGCCTCAAGGCCCGGCAACGAGAGGCAGCCCTCCGGGCCCCTCAGCACCACACCGTCCGCCTCCACCAGGCGTGGGTTCACCACATGGCCCAGGTGGCGGGCGTCCTCGTCGTCGGGGCAGTCGTAGACGAACACCCGCAAGGACTCGCCTACTTGGTTCGCGGCGAGGCCCACCCCCTGGGCCGCGTACATCGTCGCGAACAAGTCCTCTACGAGGCAGGCGAGTTCCGGGCCGAAGTCTGTTACCTCGGTGCACGGGGTATGGAGCAGGGGGTCGCCGAGCAGGGTGAGGGGACGGACTCGCCCGCGGGCGCCCGGGATGGAGCCGTATCGCATGGGCGCAAGGGTACGGTTCTCTACGGCGCACGCCCGCCGCGAGGGGTTCGCGGTGCCGCGGTTCGGGCACCGATAAGGATCTCGATAGGCTGAGGTCCACACCACGTTGCCGGAGGCAGAGGCGCGGCGCGTACGCAAGGAGGATCGAGAACTGATGGCAGGCAACTCGGACCCGCTCACGCCGCGGGCCAAGCTGGCCGTGACGGCGGGCAAGGCGGTCGCGGCGGCATCGCGTGCCGCGGGGCGGGGCAGCGGATCGGTGATCGGCGGCCGAGTGGCACTCAAACTCGACCCCGACCTGCTCGCCCGGCTCGCACAGAACCTGGACGTGACGCTCGTCTCGGCCACCAACGGCAAGACCACGACGACGCGTTTGATCGCCGAGGCCCTCGGGGCCGCCGGCGAGGTCGTCTCGAACGCGCTCGGCGCCAACATGCCCGCCGGCATCACCTCGGCGCTGGCAGGTGGCTCGGACGCCAAGTTCGGGGTCATCGAGGTCGACGAGAAGTACCTCGCCGGCGTCGCCCGTGACACCGACCCCAAGTGCATCGCCCTGCTCAACCTCTCCCGCGACCAGTTGGACCGCGCGGCCGAGACCCGCATGCTCGCGGAGAACTGGCGTGAGGGGCTGTCGGGTTCCAAGGCCGTCATCGTCGCCAATGCCGACGACCCGTTGGTCGTGTGGGCCGCTTCCTCCTCCCCCAACGTGATCTGGGTCGCCGCCGGGCAGATGTGGAAGGACGACGCCTGGTCCTGCCCGTCCTGCGGTGGCGTGATGCAGCGGCCGGGCGACGACTGGTTCTGCGGCGAGTGCGGATTCCGTCGGCCGACGCCGAGTTGGGCGCTGTCCGGGGACCATGTCCTCGATCCGCACGGCTCCGCCTGGCCCATTCACCTCCAGCTGCCGGGGCGGGCCAACAAGGCCAACGCCGCGTCCTCCGCCGCGGTCGCCGCCGTCTTCGGAGTGCCGCCGCAGGTCGCCCTGGAGCGCATGTACCGGGTGCAGGCCGTCGCCGGACGCTATGACGTCGTCCAGTTCTTGCAGCGCGACCTGCGCCTGCTGCTGGCGAAGAACCCGGCGGGCTGGCTCGAAACGTTCAGCCTGATCGATCCGCCGCCGACCCCGGTGATCCTCTCGGTGAACGCGCGCGGCGCCGACGGCACCGACACCTCGTGGCTCTGGGACGTCGACTACACCCGACTGACCGGCCACCCCATCTTCGTCGTGGGCGACCGCAAGCTGGACCTCGCGGTCCGCCTGGAAGTGGCCAACCAGCACTTCCAGGTCTGCGACAACCTCGACCAGGCCGTGCAGCAGGCGCCGCCCGGCCGGATCGAGGTCATCGCGAACTACACCGCGTTCCAGGACCTGCGCCGCCGCGTCGGCAACTGACACTCAGAGGACGAATTGACCATGAGCGACAACCAGCTGCGTCTGGTGTGGATCTACCCCGACCTGCTGAGCACCTACGGCGACCAGGGCAACGCCCTTGTCGTGGAACGCCGGGCACGGCAGCGCGGTCTCGACGTGGCTCGGCTGGACGTGCGCAGCGACCAGCCCATCCCGACCTCGGGCGACATCTACCTGATCGGCGGTGGCGAGGACCGCCCGCAGCGCCTCGCGGCGGAGCGCCTGCGCCGTGACGGCGGCCTGCACCGGGCCGTCGGCAACGGCGCGATCGTCTTCTCGGTGTGCGCCGGCTACCAGATCCTCGGCCACGAGTTCATCAACGACCTCGGCCAGCGCGAGCCCGGCCTCGGCCTGCTCGACGTGGTGTCGACGCGCGGCGAGGGCGAGCGGTGCGTCGGCGACGTCCTCGGCGACATCGACGCCCGCCTGGGCCTGCCCCAGCTGACCGGCTTCGAGAACCACCAGGGCGTCACGCATCTCGGCCCCACCGCCCGCCCGTTCGCGCAGGTGCGGCTGGGCAAGGGCAACGGCACGGGCGACGGCACGGAGGGCGCGTACAACGACACGGTGTTCGGGACGTACATGCACGGGCCCGTGCTCGCCCGCAACCCGCTGATCGCGGACCTGCTGCTGAAGCTGGCCCTCGATGTCAACGCGCTGCCGCCCATCGACGACCGCTGGTACGAGGCGCTCCGCAAGGAGCGCATCAGCGCAGCTCAGCAGCCTGCCTGACCCCGGTCCGAGGGCGGGTGTCCATCTCCTCTTCGGATACCGGAAACCAGCCCGTCTGACGGCTCGTCCGCGCAGGTGAGCGGGGTCGTCCAGCAGGCGGACGCACGCTACGACCCCGCCCCCTTCTGCCGCTAGGGTGGCGGGGTTCATACCGGACAACGTGGTCCGGTCCCGGTCCACGTCGAGAAGGTTCTTTCGGGCTATGCGCATTGGTGTCCTCACGTCCGGCGGCGACTGCCCCGGCCTGAACGCCGTCATCCGGTCCGTCGTGCACCGCGCCGTCGTCGACCACGGCGACGAGGTCATCGGCTTCCGGGACGGCTGGAAAGGCCTCCTGGAGTGCGACTACCTCAAGCTCGACCTCGACGCGGTGAGCGGCATCCTCGCTCGCGGCGGCACCATCCTCGGCTCCTCCCGCGTCCAGCCCTCCCAGCTCCGGGACGGCGTCGAGCGGGCCCGAGGCCATGTCGAGGAACTCGGCCTCGACGCGATCATCCCGATCGGCGGCGAGGGCACGCTCAAGGCGGCCAAGCTGATGTACGACGCCGGTCTCCCGGTCGTCGGCGTCCCCAAGACCATCGACAACGACATCGCCGTCACGGACGTCACCTTCGGCTTCGACACGGCCGTAGGTGTCGCGACCGAGGCGCTCGACCGGCTCAAGACCACCGCCGAGTCCCACCAGCGCGTCCTCGTCGTGGAGGTCATGGGCCGCCACACCGGCTGGATCGCGCTCCACTCCGGCATGGCGGCCGGCGCCCACGCCATCGTCGTACCTGAACGGCCCTTCGACATCGAGGAGTTGGCGGCGCGGGTCGGCGAACGCTTCGCAGCGGGCAAGAGGTTCGCGATAGTGGTCGCGGCGGAGGGCGCCAAGCCGCGGGCGGGGTCCATGGACTTCGACGAGGGCAAGAAGGACGTCTACGGTCACGAGCGCTTCGCCGGGATCGCGCGGCAGCTCTCCATCGAGCTGGAGGAACGGCTCGGCAAGGAAGCGCGGCCGGTGATTCTCGGGCATGTGCAGCGTGGGGGTACGCCGACCGCGTACGACCGCGTGCTCGCCACTCGGTTTGGGTGGCATGCGGTGGAGGCCGCGCATCGGGGCGAGTTCGGGAAGATGACCGCGCTTCGGGGGACCGACATCGTGATGGTGTCGTTGGCGGATGCGGTGGAGACGTTGAAGACCGTGCCCGCTGATCGGTATGAAGAGGCCGAGTGCGTGCTCTGAGCGTTTTTTAGGTGATTCGTCGGGTGCGGGTGCGTGGGGGCTGGTCGCGCAGTTCCCCGCGCCCCCAGGGAGTCACACCGCCCCCGGTCACAGAGGTGACCGGGGGCGGTTCTACTCTGGTGCGGACAGATGACCCACACCCCCACGAATCAGGAGCCGTTCGATGGATCACGGCGGGCACGGTATGACCATGGATCTGCCGCCGTTCACCTTGGCGCGCGGGCTTGAGTGGTCGGCCGACCCGTTTTTCCTCACCGCTTGCCTGGTCGGGCTCGGGCTGTACGGCTGGGGGGTCGTGCGGTTGCGGCGGCGGGGGGACTCGTGGCCTGTGGGGCGGACGATCTCCTTCGTCATCGGTGTGCTGACCATCGGGCTGGTGATGTGCACCAAGCTCAACGACTACGGCATGGTCATGTTCAGCGTGCACATGGTGCAGCACATGGTCATCAGCATGTTGACGCCGATCCTGTTGCTGCTCGGCGCTCCGGTCACCCTGGCGTTGCGCGCGCTGCCCCCGGCGGCCCGGGGTCGCAAGGGGCCTCGCGAGCTGCTGTTGATGTTCCTGCACAGCCGGTACATGAAGATCATCACGCATCCCGCGTTCACGATCCCGCTGTTCATCGCGAGCCTGTACGCGCTGTACTTCACGCCGATCTTCGATTTCCTGATGGGGTCGAAGACCGGGCACATCGCGATGATGGTGCACTTCCTCGCCGTGGGTGTGGTGTTCTTCTGGCCGATCATGGGTGTGGACCCGGGGCCGAGTCGGCCCGGTTATCTGATGCGGATGCTGGAGCTGTTCGCCGGGATGCCGTTCCACGCGTTCTTCGGCATCGCGTTGATGATGGCGTCGGAGCCGATGGTCCAGACGTTCAAGAACCCGCCCGCCTCGCTCGGCATCGACGCGCTCTCCGATCAGAACGCGGCCGGCGGTATCGCCTGGGCGTTCAGCGAGGTCCCGTCCGTGCTGGTGCTGATCGCCCTGCTGTTCCAGTGGTACAGCTCGGAACAGCGGCAGGCCAAGCGCCAGGACCGGGCCGCCGACCGGGACGGCGACAAGGAACTTGAGGCGTACAACGCCTATTTGGCCTCATTGAACACACGAAGCAATTGAACACATGCGGCAACTGAACGGAAATTTCGTTCAGTAGCATGAGCGCGATGGGGGAACCGCCACCGGGGGGAGCGGTAATGACATTTCGCGCTGTTCTGCAAAGGACCGGAATTTCGATCGTCCGCAGGATCGCCCTGCTGCTCGGCTGCGTGCTGGTCGTGAGCGGGCTGAGCGGATGCGGCGGGGGCGCACATTCGTCCGCCGTGCAGGCGGTCGCCGCCCGAGTTCCGTCACTCGCGCCTTTCTTCGACGAGAAACAGGGACTGGGTCAGGACGCCGCAGTGCGCTCGATGCCCGTGCGGGGCAGCTTGCAGCAGGGAGACACGCCTGGGCTGTACGGGGGCACCAAGAAGCCGACCGTCTGTGACGTGGCGAAGCTCAAGAGGTTTCTGACCGATCCCGCGAATCGTCCGAAGGCCGTTGCCTGGTCGGGCGTACTGGGTATCACCACGGACCGGATACCGGCCTATCTGGATCGGCTCACACCCGTACTCCTGCGTCACGACACTCTCGTACAGAACCACGACTACAAAAAGGGAAAGGCCACGCCCTACAACTCCCTTCTCCAGGCGGGAATCGCGATTCTCGTCGACGAGCAGGGGGAACCCGCCGCGAAGTGCTCCTGCGGAAATCCACTGCGCCCCTTCAAGGGCGACGCGAGCCGCATTTCCGTCAAGTTCGCGGACGGCAACGAGAAGTGGAACGGATATCACCCGTCCTCGGTCGTGGCCGTGCGTCCGGCGCCGCGGAAGGTGGAGGGGCTCGCGCTCGTCGACGTCGACGATCCCGACACCGGCATCACGCGTCCGGTCGGTACGACGGGCAGGCACGACACCACCTTCGACGCCCGGCAGCAGCGCGCCGTGCCCGACCTCGCGGGGGCGACGTTCGGGGACGCGCGGCGGCAACTGGTGAGCAGGGGGCTGGCCACCGGATACAGCGGGAGTGCACCGCCGCCCGACGACGCGCGGGTCACGGCTACCGATCCGCCCGCCGGGACCGAGATGCGGTTCGGGGAGTACGTGCTGCTGAGCGTGGCCGGTGGGACGAGCGGGGGCGCTCCTTCCACTCCCCCGGGTCCGACGACCTCCGGGCCCACGCTGGCTCCACCGACGTCCGCGGCACCGCCCTCGACGACCGCACCAGCACCGCCCACGTCCTCGTCGGCGCCACCGTCCTCCCCCACGAACGACCCGCCGCCGTCGAGCGGTTCGCCTACGACCGGTTCGCCCTCGGTGGTGTCCCACTCGCCCCCGCCGAGCGCACCGGTCACCAGCAGCGCGCCCGTCACCGCCGGCGCCTCCATGACGACCGGCACGCCCATCGCCGCCACCGCCACCACGACCGAGACGTGACGCAGCCCCGGAAGGAGGAGTCCGGATGCCACAGGGATCGCCGACCTCGGGGGTGGGCCGGGTCATCGCCGGCCGTTATCTCCTGCTGAACCGGCTGGGCAGTGGCGGGATGGGACATGTGTGGCTCGCACATGACCAGCGGCTGGCCTGTGAAGTCGCGCTCAAGGAGATCGTGTTCAGCAACCCGGCCTACGCCGACGCCGAACGGGAGGCCCGGGTGGCGCGTGCCCGGGCCGAGGCACGGAACGCGGCGGGGTTGCGCGGACACCCCCATGTGGTGACCGTCCATGACGTGCTGGAGCACGAGGGGCTGCCCTGGATCGTCATGGAGTACGTGGCGGACGCCGTGGACCTGCGCGACATGGTCGGCCGGTACGGCTCCCTGGCCCCGGCGGAGTGCGCCCGCATCGGGCTCGCCGTACTCGACGCGCTGACCGCCGGGCACCAGCGGGGCGTGATGCACCGAGACGTGAAACCGGCGAACATCCTGCTCGCGCCGGACCGCACCGGTTCGCCGTACGCCCGCGTCCTGCTCACCGACTACGGCATCTCCGTGCAGCCGGACGCCGGGGAGACGCGGTACACGCTGACGTCCGTGCTCGTCGGTACGGCGGGTTATCTGGCGCCGGAACGGGCCACGGGCGGGCCGCCGACCGCCGCCGCCGACCTGTTCTCGCTGGGGTGCACGCTCTACCACGCCGTCGAGGGCCACGGCCCTTTCGTGCGCGAGACCCCGCTCGCGGAGATCACCGCGGTGGTCATGGAGGACCCGCTGCCCCCGGTCCGCGCGGGCGCCCTGGCCCCGGTGCTCCACGCGATGCTGGAGAAGGATCCGCTACGGCGGATTCCGGCGGCGGAGGCCGAGGCGGCGCTGGCGCGGATCGTTACGCCGCGGACGGACCCGGGGGCGGGGGCGGGATCGTATGCCCGGACCCAGACCGACCTGGGTTCGCAGTCGCCGTGGGAGGGCCGAGCGGCGCCGTTCGTCGCCGGGCCGCCTCCCTCGCACTCTCCTGGCGGCCGACGCCGTCGCCCACGTCCCCGGCTCCTCCAGGCCGCCCTCGCGTGCCTGCTCGGGCTCGCCCTCGCCCTGGGCGGCGTCTGGTACGCCATGGCCCACCAGTCGTCCGGCGACAACACGAGCGCGAAGAAGGACAGTTCGCCGTACGGCAGTACCGTCGGGCTCTCCGCGGCGCTCAAGGACGGCGACTGTGTCACCGCCGACTGGCCCGGTGGGAAGCGGTTCGAGAGGACGCCACGGCTCGCCGTCGACCCCACCTGTCGGAACTCGGTGCCCGACGGGCAGGTGATGGCGTTGGTCCCCACCGCGTCCGCGGGCGAGGCGCGCGAGGTCGGGGCGGACCGGTGTGCGCAGCGGACGCGGGAGATGCGGGAGAAGCTCGCGGACGTGCGGGGCTTCGCCGTCGTACCGACCGACGCGGGTTTCGAGGCGGCCGGGCATCGCACCGCGTGTCTGGTGCTGGGCGCGCACGGGCCGGTCTACGGGCCGCTCGGCAGCCGTCGCGCCTTCGGGTCGGCGTTCGCGGACACGTCGACGATGCAGAAGCGGGACTGTCTGGCCGTGCCCTCGGACCGGGCCGCGAGCCTGGTCTCCTGCACCGGTGAGCATGATCAGGAAGTGCTCGGGTTCACCCGGTTGGGCGCTGGCGTCACGCTGGCCCAGGCGCGTACGGAATCGGACGCCGCGTGTGCCCGGGACGTCCCGCCGGCCGACTACGGCTTCGATCCGTCGGTCTACGAGGCGGCCTCCTGGACGAGTCAGGGACCGTGGAAGTCGGGCACACATTTCGTCGTGTGCGCCGTTCGGAGGCAGAACGGGGGCACCATGGAGGGGAACGAACCATGAGGAGGGTGTTGCGATGCCCGGTTCCACGAAGACCATGGGGGTGATCACCGTCGGCGGTCTGGTGGTGGTGACGGCCTACACGGTGGCGCTCGGGAGTAACGGCTGGCTGTGGTTCGGCTGGGTCGTGCTCGGGCTGATCACCCTCGGGATGGTGGCCACGCGCAGCACCTGACCCCCGCTACGGCTCACTCCGCCGGCTCGCCGAGTGCACGCCCGGCTGGTACTTCGGCAGCCGGGCGGTGATCTTCATGCCCGCTCCCACGGCGGTCTCGATGACGAGGCCGTAGTCGTCGCCGTAGACCTGGCGGAGCCGGTCGTCGACGTTGGACAGGCCGATGCCGCCCGAGGGGCTGACCTCGCCCGCGAGGATGCGGCGGAGCAGGTCGGGGTCCATGCCGGTGCCGTCGTCCTCGATGACGACGAGTGCCTCGGCGCCCGCGTCCTGCGCGGTGATGCTGATCCGGCTCTTGTCGGCCTTGCCTTCGAGGCCGTGCTTCACGGCGTTCTCGACCAGGGGCTGCAGGCAGAGGAACGGGAGCGCTACCGGCAGTACCTCGGGCGCGATCTGCAGGGTGACCGAGAGGCGTTCGCCGAAGCGGGCGCGGACGAGCGCCAAATAGTGGTCGATGGCGTGGAGTTCGTCGGCGAGGGTGGTGAAGTCGCCGTGCCTGCGGAACGAGTAGCGGGTGAAGTCGGCGAATTCCAGGAGCAGTTCGCGGGCGCGTTCGGGGTCGGTGCGGACGAAGGACGCTATCACCGCGAGCGAGTTGAAGATGAAGTGCGGGGAGATCTGGGCCCGAAGTGCCTTGATCTCGGCCTCGATCAGGCGGGTGCGGGACTGGTCCAGATCCGCCAGCTCAAGTTGTACGGAGACCCAGCGGGCCACCTCTCCGGCGGCTCGGACCAGCACTGCCGACTCGCGCGGTGCACCGGCGACCAGCGCGCCGTGGACCCGGTCGTCGACGGTGAGCGGGGCGACCACCGCCCAGCGCAACGGGCAGTCGGGGGCGTCGCAGTTGAGCCGGAACGCCTCGCCCCGGCCGGTCTCCAGCGGGCCCGCGAGCCGTTCCATGATCTCGGCCCGGTGATGGTCGCCGACGCCGTCCCAGGCGAGGACCTGCTTCTGGTCGGTCAGGCACAGCGCGTCGGTGCCGAGCAGTGTGCGCAGTCTCCGGGCGGAACGGCGGGCCGTCTCCTCGGTGAGGCCTGCGCGCAGCGGGGGCGCGGCGAGGGACGCGGTGTGCAGGGTCTGGAAGGTGGCGTGCTCGACCGGGGTGCCGAGCCCGCCGAGGCTCTCGGGGCGTGCGGTGTGCCGGCCGAGCCAGAACCCGGCGGCCAGCAACGGGAGTACGGCGACGCAGAGGCCGGCCAGGAATCCACTCATGTGGCCTCCTCCGCAAGGCAGTTGGACGATCCACCCATGGCGGCGCCGAAGCCGCGCCCGGACTCCGTCACGCCTTCACCTCCGCCCTCAGCTCCTCCGGCAGATGGAACCGCGCCAGGATCGCCGCCGTTCCCGTCGGCACCCGGCCCGGGGTCGCCAGGGACACCAGCACCATCGTGAGGAACCCCAGCGGCACCGACCAGAGCGCGGGCCAGGCGAGCAGGGCGTGCAGGGGGCCGGTGCCCGGGAAGCCCGCCATGGTCGCGGCCACCGCGACGAACGCCGACCCGCCGCCGACCAGCATCCCGGCCGCCGCACCGGGCGGGGTGAGCCGTGTCCACCAGATGCCGAGGACCAGCAACGGGCAGAAGGAGGACGCCGACACGGCGAACGCGAGTCCCACCGCGTCGGCGACGGGCAGCCCGCCGACGAGGACGCTCGCCACCAGCGGTACGGCCATGGCGAGAACCGTGCCGAGCCTGAAGTGCCGTACGCCGCGCGACGGAAGGACGTCCTGGGTGAGGACCCCGGCGACGGCCATGGTCAGTCCCGAGGCGGTGGACAGGAACGCGGCGAAGGCTCCGCCCGCGACCAGTGCGCCGAGCAGATCGCCGCCGACGCCGCCGATCATGCGGTCGGGCAGCAGGAGTACGGCCGCGTCGGCGTCGCCGGTGAGGGTGAGTTCGGGGGTGTACAGGCGGCCGAGGGCGCCGTAGACGGGCGGGAGGAGGTAGAAGGCGCCGATCAGGCCGAGGACGGCGACCGTGGTGCGGCGGGCGGCTACGCCGTGCGGGCTGGTGTAGAAGCGGACGACGACGTGCGGCAGGCCCATGGTGCCGAGGAAGGTGGCGAGGATGAGGCCGTAGGTCGCGTACAGCGGGCGTTCCTCGCGGCTCGCGGCCAATGAAGTCGACATGCCGCCGTTGGTGCCGCGGTCGGCGACGGGGACGGGGGCGCCCTTGGCGAAGGTGAGGCGGGTGCCGCGCTCGATGTGGTGGGTGCCGGCGGGGAGTTGGAGCTTCGCGTCGTCGTGGGTGTGGCCGTCGACCTTGCCGGTCACTGTGACCGTGAGGGGTCGGTCGAGCCTGAGGTCGAGTGTCTCGTCGACCCGAACCGCCCGCTGTTCGCGGAACGTCGCCGGTTCCTCGAAGGCGTGCCGGGGTGCTCCGTCGCTCTGCCAGGCGAGGATCAGGAAGAGGGCGGGGACGAGCAGCGCGGTGAGCTTCAGCCAGTACTGGAAGGCCTGCACGAAGGTGATGCTGCGCATGCCGCCGGCCGCGACGGTGGCGACCACGACGACCGCCACGATCAGTCCGCCGAGCGAGTCGGGTGCGCCGGTGAGGACCGTCAACGTGAGCCCGGCGCCCTGGAGTTGGGGCAGCAGGTACAGCCAGCCCACTCCGACGACGAAGGCTCCCGCGAGGCGTCGTACGGCGTGCGAGGCGAGGCGGGCCTCGGCGAAGTCGGGGAGGGTGTAGGCGCCGGAGCGGCGCAGGGGCGCGGCGACGAACAGCAGGAGGACCAGGTATCCGGCCGTGTAGCCGACCGGGTACCAGAGCATGTCGGGGCCCTGCACGAGGACCAGGCCGGCGATGCCCAGGAACGAGGCCGCGGAGAGGTATTCGCCGCTGATGGCGGCCGCGTTGAGGCGGGGGCCGACGGTGCGGGAGGCGACGTAGAAGTCGGAGGTGGTGCGGGAGATGCGCAGGCCGAAGGCGCCGACGAGGACCGTCACCACGACGACGAGGGCGACCGCCGGTACCGCGTAACCGGAGTTCACCCGGCTCAGCGGTCCTCGACGAGGCGGACGAAGTCGCGTTCGTTGCGTTCGGCTCGGCGCACGTACCAGAGGGCGAGCAGGACGAGCGGGGCGTAGAGGCAGAAGCCGAGGACGAGCCATTCGAGGCGGTGGGAGTCCGGGGTCGCCGCGAAGACGAGGGGCAGCGGGCCGACCAGGAGGACGAGGACCGCGAACACCGTGAGGGCGGCGCGGAGTTGGGTGCGCATGAGGGAGCGGACGTAGGTGTGGCCGAGGGTGGTCTGTTCGTCGATCTCGGTGCGGGGGCGGGAGTAGCCGGAGGCGCGGCGGGTGCGGCGGGGCGGGGCGGTGACAACAACCCTGCGTTCGGTGGGGTCCTGAGGCACCGTCAGGACCTCCGCATCAGCAGGTCGCGCAGTTCGCGGGTGTGGCGGCGGCTGACCTGGAGTTCCTCGCCGCCCACGAGAACACTCACCGTGCCCGCGTCCAGGCGGAGTTCGCCGATGTGGCGCAGGGCGACGAGGTGGCGGCGGTGGATGCGGATGAAGCCGCGGGCGCGCCAGCGGTCCTCCAGGGTGGACACCGGGATGCGGACGAGGTGGCTGCCCCGGTCGGTGTGCAGGCGGGCGTAGTCGCCCTGGGCCTCGACGTGGGTGATGTCGTCGACGGCCACGAAGCGGGTGACGCCGCCGAGTTCGACGGCGATGTGGTCGGGGTCGGGTTCGTGCACGGGTATCCGCGGTGCGGAGCCGCCGAGTTCGGCCGCCCGGCGCACCGCCTCGGCGAGCCGTTCCTTGCGGACGGGTTTCAGCACGTAGTCAACTGCCTTGAGATCGAAGGCCTGTACGGCGAAGTCCTCGTGCGCGGTGACGAACACGACGAGCGGCGGCTGCGCGAACCCCGTCAACAGCCGTGCCATGTCGAGCCCGTCGAGGCCGGGCATCTGGATGTCGAGGAACACGACGTCGATCGCCTCCGGGCCGTCCGGGCCTGATTCCAGGGCCCTGTTGATACGGCGCAGCGCCTCGGTCGCGTCGCCCGCGCCCTCCGCGCTGCCGATGCGTGGATCGGCGTTGAGCAGGTAGAGCAGCTCCTCCAGCGAGGGGCGTTCGTCGTCGACGGCGAGGGCGCGCAGCATGAAGGTGGAGTGTAGGAGCAATTCGTACGCCTGGACATGTACCCGGCGTGGACGTTCGCGCTGGATACAGTGCCGACATGAACAGCAGGACCACCCCGTTCGACGAACTCGACCGGAAGATCATCACCGCGTTGATGGCGAACGCCAGGACCAGTTTCGCCGAGATCGGCGGGGCGGTCGGGCTCTCCGCGACGGCGGTGAAGCGGCGCGTGGACCGGCTGCGGGAGACGGGGGTGATCACCGGTTTCACGGCGACGGTGCAGCCGTCCGCGCTCGGCTGGCGCACGGAGGCGTACGTGGAGGTGTACTGCGAGGGCGCCGCGCCCCCCAGGCGGCTCGCGGAGGTGGTGCGCAACCATCCGGAGATCACCGCGGCGATGACGGTGACCGGGGGCGCGGACGCGCTGCTGCATGTGCGGGCGACCGATGTGGTGCACTTCGAGGCGGTGCTGGAGCGCATCCGGCAGGAGCCGTTCATCCGGAAGACGATCAGCGTGATGGTGCTGTCCCACCTCCTCCCGGAAAGCCCGGAGGCGGGCGCGACCCATCCCGCACCGGACGACGCATCAGACCTGCGCTGACGCCGTCAAAGACGCAGCATTCCTGCGCAGACACGCAGCCTTTATCGCTTGTCGCGCGTATTGGTCTCTTTCTACCGTGGTGTCAACCCCAGTCGTCATCACAGGAAGCGGAGGGACCCCTCTGTGCCTGACACCCGTGTGCGGCGCCGGCGGCGCTTTCTCGTCTGCGAACCCAGACACTTCGCCGTGCAGTACGCGATCAACCCCTGGATGCATCCGGACACCCAGGTGGACGTCGATCTCGCCCAGGAGCAGTGGCGGACACTGATCGACACCTACCGTTCGCACGGCCACACCGTCGACACGGTGGCGCCGGTGGCCGGTCTCCCGGACATGGTCTTCGCCGCGAACTCGGCGGTCGTCGTCGACGGCCGCGTCTTCGGCTCCCTCTTCCACGCGCCGGAGCGGCGCCCCGAGTCCGACCACTACGACATGTGGTTCAAGGCGGCGGGCTACGACGTCCACCGCCCCGAGTCGGTGAGCGAGGGCGAGGGCGACCTGATCCCGACCGGCCGTTACGTCCTGGCCGGCACCGGGTTCCGTACGACCCGCGAGGCCCATCGCGAGGTGCAGGAGTTCTTCGGCGTCCCGGTGATCAGCCTGACGCTGGTCGACCCGTACTTCTACCACCTGGACACGGCGCTGTTCGTCCTGGACGACGACAACATCGCGTACTACCCGGAGGCGTTCTCGCCGGGCAGCCGTGAGGTGCTCGCGCGGCTGTACCCGGAGGCGGTGCTCGCGACCCGCGAGGACGCGATGACGTTCGGCCTGAACTCGGTCTCCGACGGCCGTCATGTCTTCATCTCCCCCCGGTCCGAGGCGCTCGCCTCGCGCCTCGCCGACCACGGTTACGTCCCCGTCCCCGTCGACCTGTCGGAGTTCCACAAGGCCGGCGGCGGCATCAAGTGCTGCACCCAGGAGATCCGCTCATGACCGCACCCGCCAGCGCCCGTACGTCCGCCGACCTCATCCGCGCCGAGGAACCGGTCCTCGCGCACAACTACCACCCGCTGCCCGTGGTCGTCGCCCGCGCCGAGGGCACCTGGGTGGAGGACGTCGAGGGCCGCCGCTACCTCGACATGCTCGCGGGCTACTCGGCCCTCAACTTCGGCCACCGCCACCCGGCGTTGATCGAGGCCGCCCACCGCCAGCTCGACCAGCTCACCCTCACCTCCCGCGCCTTCCACAACGACAGGCTCGCCGAATTCGCCGAGCGGCTCGCGGAGTTGACCGGCCTCGACATGGTGCTGCCGATGAACACCGGCGCGGAGGCGGTCGAGAGCGGCATCAAGGTGGCCCGCAAATGGGCCTACGACGTGAAGGGCGTCCCCGCCGACCGGGCGACCATCGTCGTCGCGGCGGAGAACTTCCACGGCCGTACGACGACGATCGTCAGCTTCTCCACGGACGAGACGGCACGGGCGGGCTTCGGTCCCTTCACTCCCGGCTTCCGGATCGTGCCGTACAACGACCTCGCCGCGTTGGAGGCGGCGGTCGACGAGACCACGGCGGCGGTCCTGATCGAGCCCATCCAGGGCGAGGCCGGGGTGATCATTCCGGACGCGGGATACCTGGCCGGTGTGCGTGAACTCACCCTCCGCAAGGGCTGCTTGTTCATCGCGGACGAGATCCAGTCGGGGCTGGGCCGCACGGGCCGCACGCTGGCGGTGGACCACGAGAGT
Source organism: Streptomyces sp. NBC_01261 (assembly GCF_036226385.1). Taxonomy (NCBI): domain Bacteria; kingdom Bacillati; phylum Actinomycetota; class Actinomycetes; order Kitasatosporales; family Streptomycetaceae; genus Streptomyces; species Streptomyces sp. NBC_01261. The sequence continues at coordinate 9,490,083 of NZ_CP108463.1, read as the reverse complement.
GTCGTCCCGGACGTGCTGCTGCTCGGCAAGGCGCTGGGCGGCGGCATCGTACCGGTGTCGGCAGTCGTCGCGCGCCGGGAGGTGCTGGGGGTACTGCACCCGGGCGAGCACGGTTCGACGTTCGGCGGCAACCCGCTCGCCGCCGCGGTCGGCACGGCGGTCGTCGAGCTGCTGGAGACCGGCGAATTCCAGCGCAGGGCAACGGAGTTGGGCGTGATCCTGCGGGACGGCCTGACCGAGCTGGTCGGCAAGGGCGTGGTCGGTTTCCGCGCGCGGGGCCTGTGGGCGGGCGTCGATGTCGACCCGGCGATCGGCACGGGGCGCGAGATCAGCGAACGCCTCATGCGCGAGGGCGTGTTGGCCAAGGACACACACGGCTCGACGATTCGGCTGGCGCCCCCGCTGACCATTACGGCGGATGAACTCCGGTCCGCTGTGGGGGCGTTGGAGAAGGTACTGACGCAGGGGGCGTAGGCCCGCGCGAGTTGTGGGGGCTGGCTGGATCGGCGGACGGGGGTGGTCGTCGGTCCAGCCAGGCCCGTGGCGAGGCGGGTAACTCCCTTGCGGGGGCGGCTACTTGCCCGCCGCGCCCTGTTCCGCGGGAGTGCCGGTTCCGCTGTCGGCCAGGGCTGCCTGGGCGAGGAGTCGGCGGGCCAGGTCGCGGGCCTCGGCCACGGTGAGGGAGGCCCAGAGTCCGGGCTCGCCGCGCACGACCGGACCCACGTCCAGGGTGACCCGGCTGATCGGGCGTTCCGGGATCGCCAACAACAGTCGCCTTACCGCGACCTGTCGCCCGCAGGTGGTCACCAACGGTGCTTCACCTGACGGCGGGAGCGGCTCCTGCCCTGACCGATTCATCTCCTCCACGACCTTCCCTGAGTACCCGGCGAGGTATCAGGAGCAGCGCCGAACGGGCCCGGGTTGTTCCCGGGGACCGGTGCCGCCACCCGTTCGGATCGGCGGGAGGTACGGCTGCTCCTCGTCGGCGGGGCCCGGACATGGTTCCACCGGCCCAGGTCCTGACTCCGGGCCGGTTCGGGGCGAGGGACACGGCAGCGAGCCGCGTGACGACGCCCGTGCAGCACCTGCAACAGCACCGGCCTCGTCTCATATCGATGTCTCCGGCCGGATTGCCACAGCGCGCGACGCAGCGGGTTCGCCCGCGCCCGCATCGCACCCTCGTCCCCCTCCACCGGGAACCCTTGCACCGCCGGTACCGCCCCCCACCGCAGTCCCCGACCGGTGTCGACCCACATCCTCCGATCCCGTAGCCCACCGTGCACCCCCACCCACCCCACCGTGGCGGTCCCGAACCGTCCGGTGAACCCCGGGCGAATTCTCGCCCGCCCTCCGGTCAGAACAGGGTCAAGGGACGCGGTGGGGGCCGTAGCGCACTCATAAGATCGCTGGCACCGCCATCTTTCGTACGACTCCCACTGGAGGCCCGGCGTGCCCGAATCCGCGCGCGGCGCCGAAGCCGATGCCGATGCCGAGCCTGGTGCGGCGCCGGCCTCGGCGCTGACCTCGTCAACGCCCGACCCCCGGAGCGACCACCGTCGCCGCACCGTGCTGCTCGCGGCCGGTGCCCTGGTCGCCGTAGCGGCCTTGGGAGCCGGAGTGCTCACCGCTCGCGGGTCCGGATCGGACGGTAGGGCCGCCGCTGCCGCCGGCGGGCTCCCGCACACCGCCGTCGAGGTCGCGACCTCCGGGTGCGGCAGCGGCTGGACGCACCCGCAGGCCGGTCACCAGGTCTTCGAGTTGCACAACACGTCCAGTACGGCTGCCGAGGTGTACCTCACCGACCCGAAGACCGGCGCCGTTTACGGCGAGGTCGAAGGGCTGGCGCCGGGTACCGTCCGGCCGCTCGGGGTCACCCTCGGAAACGGCTCGTACGCCTTCAAGTGTCTGCCCGACGACGCCGACGCCGTGACCGGGCCCACCGTGCGGATCAGCGGCTCGAAGGTGAAGAGCGGGCCCGCGGCCACACCGATCACTCAGCAGGAGCTCATCCCGCCAACGCTCGCCTACCAGAAGTGGATTCAGGCCCGGACCGTCGAACTCGCCCACAAGACCGACGTGTTGCGGGCCGCCGTAGATCGTGGTGACCTCGCCGCCGCCCGCAGGGCCTGGCTGCCCGCGCATCTCGTCTACGAGCGGATGGGCGCCGCCTACGGCACGTTCGGTGACTCCGACGGGGCGATCAACGGCACCACGGCCGGGCTCGCGGGCGGGGTGCACGACGCCGGGTTCACCGGGTTCCACCGGGTCGAGTACGGGCTGTGGCACGGTGAGTCGGCGAGCGGGCTGCGTGGTCCCGTCGATCAACTCGCCAAGGATGTCCACGCGTTGGAGAGCAGTTGGCCCTCCCAACGGATGGATCCGGCCGACACCGGGCTGCGGGCGCACGAGATCCTGGAGAACACCGTGCAGTTCGAGCTGACCGGCCGCACCGACTACGGGAGCGGCACCAACCTCGCCACCGCGCGCGCCAACCTCGACGGCACCCGCGTACTGCTCGGGTATCTGCGGCCGCTGTTGAAGACCCGGGACGCGGGGTTCGCCGAACTGGGCGACTGGATGGACCGGGCGCAGCACACCCTGGACGGCCTCGACCACTCCGGAAAGTGGACACCGCTCCCCCAACTCCCGCGTCCGCGGCGGGAGAAGGTCGACGCCGACCTCGGTGGACTGGTCGAGCGACTGGCCGACGTGGCCGCCCTCACGGACGTACGGAGGACCGCGTGAAGCGCGTGAACGAGGTGGGCCGTCGGGGCTTCCTGGCGAGTGCGGCGGCCGTGGCCGGTGGCGGTCTTGTCGCCGCCGATCGTGGTGCCGCCGTAGCTGCCGCCCAGACGCCGGCCGCTACCGTGCCCTTCCATGGGGTCCATCAGGCCGGGATCGTCACCCCGGCGCAGCGCGCCACCGCGTTCGTGTCCTTCGACACCACCGCGGACAACAAGTCCGAACTCACCGACCTGCTGCGGACGTTGACCGACCGGGCCCGCTTCCTCACCACCGGCGGCAGCCCGGAGGACCTGGGCATCACCGCCCCGCCCTCCGACTCCGGCACGCTGGGTCCGGATCTCCCGGCCGACCGGCTGAGCGTCACGGTCGGCGTCGGGGCGTCCCTCTTCGACGACCGCTACGGGCTCGCGAAGCTCACGCCCCGTCGGCTGACCGCGATGCCGTCGTTCCCGGACGACGATCTCAACTCCGCCTGGTGTCACGGCGATCTGAGCGTGCAGTTCTGCGCGGACAGCGCGGACACCGTGCTGCACGCGCTGCGCGATGTCACCCGGCACACGCGCGGCGGGCTCCAAGTCCGTTGGCGGACGGACGGGTTCATCAGTCCGCCGCGCCCGTCGGGCACCCCGCGCAACCACCTCGGGTTCAAGGACGGCATCGCCAACCCGGAGGTGACCGACACCCGCGCGATGAACGACCTTGTGTGGGTGGGCGGTAGCGGCGACGAACCGGACTGGGCGACCGGCGGCAGCTATCAAGTCGTACGGCTGATACGGATGTTGGTGGAGTTCTGGGACCGGGTCTCCATCACCGAGCAGGAGCGGATGTTCGGCCGCGCCCGGGACACCGGCGCCCCGTTGGACGGGCGGCACGAGAAGGACACGCCCAACTTCGCGCAGGATCCGCAGGGCGATGTGATCCCGCTCGACAGCCACATCCGGCTCGCCAACCCGCGCACCACGCAGAGCGCCGATCAGCGCATCCTGCGCCGGGGCTACAACTACGACCGGGGCATGGACAGCAACGGCAACCTCGACATGGGCCTGCTGTTCTGCTGCTACCAGCAGGACCTGGCCCGGCAGTTCGAGAACGTGCAGAAGCGGCTGGCCGGTGAACCACTGGTCGACTACATCTCGCCGTACGGCGGCGGCTACTTCTTCGCGCTGCCCGGGGTGCGGGACACCTCCGACTGGCTCGGCCGCACCCTGCTGACCTGAGAGACCGCCGATCTGGGACACGGGTCAAGAACAGGCCAACAGACCATGAGAATCTCCTGACCCGGCGTTCGCTCCCACGTCATTGCCGCTCCCCCGCCCCGCCGCCACCATTGCCCAGGCTACGGCGGTAGGTGCCACGGCCATGGACGGTGTGGCAGCAGAACCACTGCTCCCGGAAGGCGAGACAGCATGATCGGCAAAGGAAGAAACCCCGGTGCACGGCGCCGGTTGACGCGCGTGGGTGCCCTGCTCGGCGCCGCGGCCCTGGCCACCGCGGGCGGGGCCGTGCCCGCGTCGGCGGCCCCGCACGGCCACCAGCCCTCGGGGGGCACGCACACGTCGACGCCGATCAAGCACGTGGTCGTGATCTACGACGAGAACATCTCGTTCGACCACTACTTCGCCACCTACCCCCAGGCCGCGAACACCGACGGCACGAAGTTCAAGGCCGCGGCGCACACGCCGAAGGCCGACAACCTGCTCAACGCCGGGCTGCTGAAGAAGAACCCGAACCTCTACACGCCGACGCGGCTGAGCAGTTCGCAGGTGATGACCTGCGACCAGAACCACTCCTACGGCCCCGAGCAGTACGCGGCCGACGGCGGCAAGGCCGACAAGTACGTCGAGAACACCGAGGTCAACAAGTGCACCGGCCTCTTCGGTGAACCCGGTCTGGTGATGGACTACTACGACGGCAACACCGTCACCGGCATGTGGAACTACGCCCAGCAGTACGCCCTCAACGACCATTCGTTCAGCTCGAACTACGGCCCCTCGACGCCCGGCGCGCTGAACCTGATATCGGGTCAGACGCACGGCGTGATCTCCGTCGACCCGGCCTCCGGCACCGAGAACCCGAAGCAGACGTCGACCCCGGACTCGTACGCCGTGGTCTCCCCGAACGCCAAGGGTGTCGGCACGGTCATCAACGACCCCGACCCGGCCTTCGACGACTGCTCGGACAAGGACCACACCGCTACCAGCGCGCTCGCGGAGATGCAGGGCAAGAACATCGGTGACCTGCTCAACTCCAAGAACGTGAGCTGGGGTTGGTTCCAGGGCGGCTTCCGGCCCAGCACCGCGTGGGACGGGAAGAGCGGTGACTACGCGCGGTGCGCCGGCACCACCCACACCAATGTGGGCGGCGCGGCGTCGGAGGACTACAGCGCGCACCACGAGCCGTTCGAGTACTACAAGTCGACGGCGAATCCTCACCACTTGGCGCCGAAGTCCGTCGCAGAGATCGGGCACAGCGGCCGGGCGAACCACAACTACGACCTGACCGACTTCGACGCCGCGCTGAAGGCGAACAACCTTCCCGCGGTGAGCTTCCTGAAGGCGGCCGAGTACCAGGACGGGCACGCCGGCTACTCGGACCCGGCCGACGAGCAGAACTTCCTGATCAAGGAGATCAACGCCCTGCAGAAGTCGCCCGAGTGGAAGTCGACGGCGGTCGTGCTCGCCTACGACGACTCCGACGGCTGGTACGACCACGTCTCCTCGAAGGTGCTGAACGGCTCGAAGGACTCGACCGTCGGCTCCAACAGCAAGGCCACGGACAGCCCGGCCTGCCAGTCCGGTCCGGCCGCGAAGGGCGGTTACGCGGACCGCTGCGGTCCCGGTACCCGGCAGCCGCTGCTGGTCATCTCGCCGTACAGCAAGGTCGACAAGATCGACCACACGGCCACCGAGCAGGCGTCGATCACGCAGTTCATCGAGGACAACTGGCACACGGGCCGGATCGGTGACGCGTCCTTCGACCGGCGGGCGGGCACCCTCGGCGGCATGTTCGACTTCCGGCACCCCAACGACAAGCAGGTGCTGCTGAATTCGAATGGTTCCGTGAAGTCGGTGAAGCGGATCCCGCACTACACGCAGGCGTCGTCGACGGCCACGAAGGCCCCTTACCCGGCGTACGTCCAGGACCTGAAGGCGCAGGACGTCGCGGACAGCACGACGTCCGCCATGGCCCTGCCGGTCGCCGTAGGAGCCGGTCTGGTCACGGCAGTCGGGTCGACCACGGCCTTCGCCCTGTACCGGCGCCGGTCGCGCGCCAGGGGCATGACCGCGTCCATGTGACCTTGTTCCACTGAGCGTTGGAGGGCGGCGAGGAGGTCTCGCCGCCCTCCGTCGTGCCCGGCGGCGGCCTGATCGCCACCGGTTCCACGCGGCGACACCTGCCCCTACACTGGCAGCTCACGAGGTACCGGGTGACCTGCGAGAACAGGTCGGTCGAGCCGACCCGCCGGAGTGAGGAGCGACCCCCCTTGTTCTACTACCTCCTGTAATTCTCCCGCACCCTTCTGACCTGGACTTATGAAGGCCGAAACGGCTGTGACCTGCTAGGACGGGTTGCAGAGGCGATCGGAGGCAGTCAGAGGAAAACGCTCTGATTCGACCCCGGTTCGGCCCGGGCCGCTAAGAGGCAGTCAGAGGCGATCCCTCTGATTCTGGCTCCGAGTGGACCCGAGTTGGCCGGCTCGATCAGGGCGCCAACCTCGGCGCACTTCGCTTCGCCCCGGTCGAGTCGTGATGGGGACGTCTGCCTCCCATCCGGGGCCAGGCATACGAAAGCCTCCAGGACGGCACATCCTGGAGGCTTCGTGTGGCACCGATTGGAGGTCGGTTCCGGACACCACCCGTGGTTTTAGCGGGCCCTGGGTGGCGTCCACGTCTGTGCGAGACGACTCCACAATGCCATACGACATACCGGCTTCGCACTACTTGCTGCATGCCTCACCCCAGCCAGAGGCAGTCACAGGCAACCAAACCATTCGACAGGGGCTCGCCAAGCTCCCACCAGCAGTCGCTGACCTGGTCCTTGTCGGAGACCTCACCGGTCGCTACGCGGCGGGGAGTTACAGCCGGCTCGATCGTGAGGGTCAGGTAGTCCCGCGTCAGGTCCGGGCGGGCATGGCCGAGCACGGTCACCGCATCACCGCGGCGATCGCCTGCCATGTGGCCCGGCTCGGGGGCACCGTCAGCGAGTTGACACAGCTCCTCCTGCACCCGGATCACGAGGGCGGCAGGCACACCCAGTACATCGCCCTCCGCTCCGGCCAGGCCCGCGCCCTCGCATACATCGAGCGCGTGTGGAGGAACGCGAGCGCCACGGTCACCAGCAGCGTGAGGGTCGCGTCGCGCCAGGACGTGTACGAAGACCTCGCTGCCCTCCGGGACCGCATCGAGGTCACACCCTGGCGTGGGGAGCGGGGCCGCACCGCGCTGCGGGTGCTGCGGGCGCATCTCAACTTCGCGGAGGCTGCCGGCGGCCGTCTGCACGCCGCGAGTGAGCGGCAGGCCGCGGAGGAGGCCGGGATCTCCCGGCAGACGCTGCGCCTCGCCTACGAGAGGGTCCTGAAGCCCGGTGGGTGGTTGCGCCGGCTGAAGGTCGGGCGCGGCAAGGAGGGCTCCTCCTGGTATCTCGGTAACGGTCTCAACAGTGCGGAAGGCGGCTGGACTTCTCACACACGGACCACTCAGTTCCCCCCCGCCCCGGCACTTGGGGAGTGGTCCACTCCTGAGACGGCCCTCTCGGCGGATGTCGACTCCACTGTCATCTCCCGCCTGATGGCCCATGACGCCTTCGCCCACGGGGCGTTGGGCAGTTCTGCCCTCATGATCATCGGGGCCTTGCATGCCCGCCCGGCCCAGACGGCGGGTGAACTCGTGGTCACCTCGTCCGTCTCCCGCGCCACCGTCTACAGGAGTCTCGACCGCCTCGCCCGCCACGGTCTGGTACGCCGCATCGGCGAGACCTGGATCCTCGCCCCCCGCGCCCTTGAAGGCTTCGGTAACAGCCTTCCGGAGGCTGTTACCGCCCCACACCTCGTGCTCTCACACGGCTGGGACACGGTCGCCACCATCCACGGAACCGCAGGCCTGGCCGCACGCCGACGGACTCTGCACGCGGCCGAGCGGACGGCATACCGCGCGGTGCTGGAGCGGCTTGCCGGACACCGCAGCACAGCTGTGGTGATCGTCCGCGACGGCCGCCAGGTCCTCGTTCCGGCGCCGCGCCCCGACGAGGTCCCGCCCTTGGTGCAGGTCCGGAACGGATGCGTCCTCGATCCGGTCACCGGACGGCCCGCTGCGGACTGGCGGATCGCGACCGATGGCCGCCTGATCCTCATCACCCCTGCCGACCGGCGCAGTTACGACGAGCTGGCCGCTGCCCATGCCGAAGCACTCAGTGAATGGGAGTCCGTTGCATGACCCCACGCCCCAAAGTCCCCTCCCCCGGCGGTGACCGGCCGACTCCGCGGTCTCTGCGGCGGCAGTACGAGTCCGGAGCCACCGTCGAGGAGCTCATGGCCGTCAGCGGCCTGTCCTACGGAACGCTCCTGAACCGGCTCAAGAGCGCCGGGACCGTGATGCGTACCTCGTGGCAGACCCGCCGGATGCGGGCGGACCCCGAAGCGCGCCGGCGTCTCGCCGCGCATCTGCGCACCCTCTACGAGGAGCACGGCGCAACCCTCAACGAACTCGCCGCGGCGTCAGGTGAGTCACGGAACGTCGCCCGGGGCCTCCTCGTCGAGGCTGGCGGCACCGTGCGCACGACGCAGCAGACGCTGCGCCTCCGGTCCGCAGGGCGCGCGGCCGAGCGGCAGAAACTCGCGCGGTCCTTGCGGGTGAAGTACGAGGCGGGCGCCACAGTCCCGGTTTTGGCCAAGGAGTGCGGCTACTCGGTCGGGACGGTCTATCGGCTGCTGCGTCAGGCGGGCACCCGCATGCGGGCCCAGCACCGTCACGGCCCCGCCGGCCAGGTGAGCAAGCAGTGACCCACACCTGCCGCCTCACCGATCCGCGCCGTGGAGCGCTTCGCCTCACGGGTTCACCTGTCGACGATCCCGGCTTCGGCTCGGCGCCGAGGGCCCCTCCCCCGGCAGCACTCCGGGCGCATGTCGACGCCGTCGGCTGCCCGCACAAGACCGATGTCTTTTCCTAGTTGAGGAGATCAGCTCCACGTGAACGAGAACACCCGCCACAAGAATCTGGCCACGACCACGGCTGCCGTCTGGGACGCGTTCGTCATCGTCGTCGGCATGCTCAAGGGCGGTACCGGCAAGACCACTTCCGCCTGGTTCATCGCCCTCTACTACGCCGTCGTCCTCGGTGTGCCCACTCTGCTGCTGGACGCGGATGCGACCAGCCAGTCCGCCTACGACTGGTTCAAGGTCGCCCGGGCCGCAGGCTTCGAGATCCCCGCCAACCTGGTCGTCAAGCGGTACCCGTTCGACGACCTCGCCGAGTACATCCGTGACAAGCGTGCCGAGTTCGGCGCGATCGTGGTCGACGCCGGCGGCGGCAGCGCGAAGCTGTTCCACGAGGCTGTCACCGAGGCGAACCTGCTGCTCGTGCCGGTCGCCCCGACCAAGATCGAGCGCCGCAAGCTCGTGGCCACCTTCGACGAGGCCGAACGGGCCGCCGCCCGCAACGAGTACGGCGTCACGGCCCACGTCGTGATGGTCAAGGCCGACGACCGCACCAGCCTCCCCCGCACCGCCCGCGACAACCTCCTGGAGCCCGGTGAGGGCCAGGGCATCGGCCCTGACCGTGACGAGCCGTTCCCGCTGGCCGAGACCGCCATCCACGCCTGGGTCCACTACATGGAGGCCTTCGGCGAGATTCCCACCGACCTGAGCGAATACGCCCAGCTGATGAAGGAGCTGACCGAGGCATGAGCGATCGAATGAAGCCCCCGGCCCGCCGCACGGGTGGCCGTCCCTTGGGCGGTGCCCAGAAGACGACGTCCGCATCTACCCCGCCGCCGTCGCCTCCGGCTGCGGAGCTCACTCCTGAGCAGTTGGCAGCTGAGGAGGCTGCTGCCCGGGCTGTCGCCCGGCTCGCTGGGGATGCCCCGCGCGGTGAGTCTGTTCCGTCTGCCGCGCTCGGTGAAGTGTCGGGACGGGAGTCGAGTGGGTCGACGGCTGACGTCGCAGTGATCCCAGCCCAGTCGTCTGGGGACGCGGCGGATGATCCCGACCAGGAGGATGCCGTCACTCAGGGGATCCGCCGGGTGGATGTCGCCCGGGAGGAGGCAGGTTCCGCGAGTGAGGATGAGGGGCTGGTTGCGTCACAGTCGCGTCCGATCGTGGACGCTGTGGCGCGGGAGGTGCCGTCTGGGCAGGTGGCTGGGCCTGATGCTGCGTATGACCCGTCGGCAGGTGCGGCGTCTTCCTTTGCCGCGTCGCCTGGCACTGAGTTGGGGCTTCGGTCCGCTGTTCCTTGGGTGGGGAGCGGTGCGGCGTTCCCGGTAAGGGCTGATGGTCGGGGATCCCATGAGGAGCAGGACTCGCACTCGTATGAAGGGGCCGACGAGGGAACGCCCTATGCACACGGTCCTGGCCGTCCGCTGGACATTCCCGAGGTTGCGGTGGTCCTCAACCGGCGTGTGATCGCACGCGAGAGCCTCGACTCGTCGGTCCCAGCCGCGTTGAAGCTGAAGAAGCGGATCAAGCGTTTCGCGTTGGACAACGAGCTCGATCATCTGCCGATCGGTGACATCGTCTCGGTCGCGCTGGATGAGTGGCTCACTGCCCGAGGGTTCTGAACACGGTCGCAGCGTGGGGCGGCCTCCCTCGGGGCTGGCCGCCCTTCGCGCCGACTATTCCGATACATCACTAGGCGGGTGGCTATCCGCCTAACCTGACCAGACCGGAGCACCTCTCGTGCCTGATCATTCCTCCTACGCCAGCCGTCTTCGTGAGATCGCCGACGCACTCGACGCGATGCGCCCGCCATCCGATGACGGCCTGACTCCGCATCCGGACACTTTGGACGTCATCAACAACCGGCACACCAAGCGCGGGCAGTTCAACTATGCCGTTCCCGAGGTTCTGCAGCTTCAGCGCCGGGTCCGCCAGTACCACGCCGATACAGGTGTGCCGCACGGAGACGTTGTGACCATGGCAGTTGACACCTGGCTCCGCGTGATGGGGTACCCGCCGAATGGGACTTCTGTCAGGAAGACGTCGGCATGACCGATCAGGTGAGCGACCCATCGCGCGGGTCGCTCACTCTGTGCCCCCGCAGGCAGCCGGGGCGCCGATCGTTCGAGCCTTTGGTCAGAGGAACGTTGGGGCACCCGTGTCACGGAGAAGGAACGTGTGTGGCCACAAGCCGTGGGATCCCGGCCGCACAGGGTTGTCAGTGGGGGCGTATACGCTCCCTCGGTGATTATTGACCGTGCCGCTCGTGTCGTGCCTCCCCGTTACCCGGACCGCGACGTGCGCAGATGGATCGGCGATGCGTTAGGGAAGGCCGACGAAGCCGACCTGCTTGCCGCGTACTTGTGGGTGAAAGAGGTTTTGATCGGTCGTGACGCTTGCGCTGAGCTGCGAGTGCAAGATGAAGCACTTCGCAGGAATCTTGGACAGCTGGAGAAGCTCCGGAGCAGCCCGCGCCTGCGTGGGCGCAGCTGGGAGTTCACTCGGGCCGAACTAGATACGGTTTTCGATTCGTTCATCGCTGCAGTGAAGGACGACGTCGAGTTCATCGGAGAGTGCACGCAGAAGGCAAGCGGTGCGTTTGACGAACTCAGCACACTTCCCGAAGGCGACCTGGCCGACCATTACCGCCCGGGTCGAGTCGACTCCCCGTTGAACATGATCATGCATCTGTGGGACGAGATACCTCCAAGCTCGGAACGCTACATGGCCAAGCAGAGCTGGGCGCTCGCGGAGATGGATCGCCTGGCCGGTGTCGACGAGCGGCGGGGCATCTTCGCCCAGAGCCAGAAGAGTTACACCCTGCGGCGCATTCAGGAGTTCGACAGCAAGAACTTCGAGATTCTCGTTTCGTGGCTCACCGCGCGGGATGGTTTGAAGGTGATCCAAGCGCATGGCGGCCCCGGGGACCGCGGTGCGGACGTCATCTCCCAAACGCCGGACGGGCGGCGTGTGGTGGTGCAGTGCAAGCAGACCGGGCGTGCCGCCAAGCAGAGTGTGACCAGTACCAACGTCCAGACGTTCAATGGGACAGCTCGTCCTGAGCACAAGGCTGACGTTGCTGTGATGGTCACCAACGGTGGCTTCTCCGAACCGGCACGCGACTTCGCCAGAGATCACGCTATCCACTTGATCGGCCCGACGGAGCTAGAGCGCTGGGCTACCTGGGGAGACTCCCTGTACGAGGTCCTGGGCATCCCCGGTGCAACTTCTCTGGGGACTACGTCCTGATCAAGCTGTCCGGGTGGGTCGAGGGCACCTGCGCTCGACCCAGTTCACCTCTACGCGGGCACCGTTGAACTCCTCTGCGTCTGGCAGTAGCTTCTTGCTGTTCTCGGGAGTTCCGAGGTCAGTCGTTCGGCCGACGTGCCCTGGCGTGATCGGGCCTGGAGAACCAGCGTGTGGCATGGGCGGTTCCGGAGCGCCCGAGATCCGGGATGTTCCATACTCCCATTTTGCGGACACCTCACGCTTGTCAGCTGGATGGTCGCAGGGCCCGGGGTGTCCGCCGTGTCATGCCGGCGCGGGCATCTCGTTCCCGCGCTCTGTTCTGCCGCGTCTTGGCAGCAGCGTCAAGGGTGTGGGTCTCACGTCGTATTCCGTGCAGCGTCCCACGGTTGCCCTGTGGACTGGTCGATGTCACTGCGCGTTCGGAGACCTTGCCTGCGCATCATCCGTCGTTCTGGCTCGCGGGAGGAGCGGATGACGGCGCGTCGTCGAGGTGGTTGACGAGGTTGCCTGGTGTCACGCCGAGGCCTTCGGCGATGTCGAGGAGCGTGAGGACACTGGGGTTTCGTCGGCCGTGCTCGATGTAGATGAGGCCTCTGAAGCTCAGCCCGCTTCGGGCTGCCAGTTCTTCGATGGTGTAGCCGCGCTCCTCTCTGATTCTGCGGATCTGCATACCCAGGGCGTGAAGTCGCGGGTTTGGCGACGCTTCATGTGGTGCCACACGGCGACACCATGTGGATCCAAAGAAAAACTCCATGAACAGCTGTGCATAAACACTGTCCGTGATGGAAAGTCTGATGGCGCTGGCAATCGACGGCTCAGCTCGAACGCCTGCGAACGAAACCCCGCCCACAGGATGGCTCACCCGGCTGCGCGCAGCACCGCTACTGCCGAATCTGAACGCGTGAGGAACGATGGCGACCGCATCCGTCCCGTTTGACCGCTGGCACAAGAAGCATCCGAAACCACATAAGGGTGACAGGCCTTGCCGGTGCGGAAACCCGAGGCATCCGCTCTATCCCTCATCTGATCATGGCCGCGGGAAGCGATGGCAGGCACGCGGCATCGACCATTTCGGGAGGGAGCAACGAGTCTCTTTCGCAACCTGGGACGAAGCCGCAGCGCACATGGCCGACCAAGAAGTCGATCATGCCCTTTCAGGTAACGGTCCTACTCTGGCGTTCTATGCCCTGCGGATGGTCGAGAGAATGCAATGGAGGAAGCTTCGACGAAATACCATCGACCTCTATGAGCGACACATTCGCCTGTACGTCCTCCCGTACGCCGGCCATCGCATGGTCGCATCTCTTCGCCGCTCAGACTCCTTGGCGTTTCTGGACTACCTTCTGACACGCCCGACACTCCGGTCACCTCACAGCGTGAATGGCGTGTTCCAGTCGTGGGTGAATCTAATGAATTTCATTGTCGACGAGAACGTTTCATTGCCTCCCAATATTGTGTCCCGCATCAAGCGGGCGCATGTGCCTGAACCGGTGGATGTACTGCTTTCGCCGGCGGACGTGGCTTCGATCGCCTCCGCCATACGAGAGCTTCAACCGTGCTTTGAGATCGCCGTCTGGCTGGGCGCCTGTGCAGGACTCCGCACAGGCGAGATTTTCGGCTTGAAATGGAGCCACATCGACTTTCAACGAAACATGCTGTCTGTCGAGGAGCAGTTCATGAAAGGAACATCCGGCCCTTTGAAAACAAGATCAAGCTATGCGACGCTGGCAGTTGATACATTCTTGATGGAAAGATTGAAAGACCACCTGCGACTGCCTCATTCTCCACCCCTGGAAGAGGTAGTAGACATCTCCGTACCCCAAATATTTCCGCCACTGGAAGAGCACGTGATTTCCGACAAAGGAGGAAACCCGGTCCCTTATGGAAAGTTCGGCCATCAATGGAACAAGGCGGTTCGCAATACTGGACTTCCGAAAGGAACGACCCTACTCAGTTTGCGGCGCTTCTACATTTCGACGCTCGGAAATTCGTATCGGCACGATCCGAAGACCGTTCAGCTTCTTGCCAGGCATGCCAGGTTCTCCTGCACCTGGGACACCTATGCACGTCCTCGCCGAGCCGCCACCAGGCCACGAGTGGATGATTTCACCGAGGCTTTCCGTGAGACTTTCTAGACTCCAGCTGCTTACTCGCTTCGAGCGGGCGACCTCAGGTTTGATTCCGGCAGGTGAAGCACCGCTCCGGCAAGACCGCAGTCGCCCAGGTACCGAGCGTTGAAATAAGCCGAAGGCGCGTACCCATGAGGTCCACCGCTCGCCGACCTCCGACGGCGGGTCAAAGCGTATTTGGCGGCTCCGATTTAAATGGAGGCATCCCTTGGCACAACTCCGCTTGCCCTACGACCGTTGGCACAAACCTCACCGAAAAGTCGAAGCGGATGATAAGCCATGTGGTTGCGGTTCGCTGGAAAATCCGCTCTACCCTTCTTCGGTTCACGGCAGCGGAAGCCGATGGTGTGTAAGGTACACCGATGACACGGGCACGTTGCGCAGGCGTAATCATGGAACTTGGGATCAGGCCATCGATTATTTGATCGATACGTCAAGAAAAACTGCTGCAGAATCTCCAGACCGAAGGGATGAGCCTCACACGGTGTCCTTTTATGCACGCGAGATGATCCGGAGGAGGCGGCTGCTGGGTTTGCGAGAGGCGACATTGAGGCAACAGGAGGGCCATCTGCGCATGTACGTCATTCCCTTTGCAGGATCCCGTGTCGCTTCATCCCTCACACGTTCGGACTCCTGTTCCTTCCGTGATTACCTCACCTCACGTCCGCAGTTGCGCTCGGCCAGCTCAGTCCGTTGCGTATTCAGTACATGGAAGAGCCTTGTCGATCATATGAACGATAAGGAAGTACCTCTCCCATCGAATATTATTTCCCGTATCAAACTTCCTCCGGAGGTAGTATCGACCCAACCATATTTCACTGCAGAGAAAGTAGCCGAAGTCGCCTCGACCCTGCGACGCATCCAACCAGAATACGAAATTGCAGTCTGGCTAGCAGCGTGCGCCGGATTGCGGCTTGGTGAAGTTTTAGGATTGACATGGGAAAGTATCAATCTCCAATCTAACCTCCTGTCCGTCACTCAACAGGTGTATCGAGGGACCACCTACCCCCTGAAATCAAAGAGCAGCTATGCAACTCTACCTATTGACTCATTCCTCTCCGACAAGCTGAAAGCCCATCGCATAATTTCTTCACGCATTTCAAAAGACAGCGACTGGGTTCTGACGGATTATCGCGGCCTGCCGGCAAATAATTCCACGTTCTGCCGACGATGGCGAAAGGCGATCTCCGAGGCCGACCTTTCCCCACTCACGCGTTTTCACAGGCTCAGACATTTCTACATTTCGACACTTGGCGAGTCGGGATGCTACAGCATGAAATCCGTCCAGTTCCTTGCCCGTCACAAATGGCTGTCCACCACCTTGAGGTACATTCACCCATTGACTGATCCAGAAACCGAGAAAATCACTTTGTTCAGCAGCACATTCGCCACCTCCTGACGGGCAGGAGCGAATATTCGTGTAGTGGATGTGGCCAGATATGAGGCCGCGGATAGATTGGATGCAGGTGACGGTGGAATGCCTCCGCGTGGGCGGAGCAGGCAGGCGGACGGCGCCGGCATCACAGTCCAGGAACGGAAAACGGGGACGTCGTGGTCCTCCTGCTGAGCTGGAACACCTCCGCGTGAACGGAGCGGGCGCGTAGATGAAATCGCTGGGGAGGCCGTACGTCGGGACACCTCTGCTGCAGCCGAGCAGACCAGACCGTCGTCTCGCTGAAGTCGGCCAACTCCGGTACACCTCTGCGGGAGCGGAGCGGACACGACCAGTGCGTCGGCAGCTCATGCCTGAATCCACGCAGACCCTCGGCACCCGCAGCCGCCACATACGACGCATCGCCGGCAACCGGCTTGAACGCCGACGGCACCTGCGCCTGGAACGGAGGCGTGATCTTCCCCAGATCATGCAGCCCCGCCCACAACGACAGCACCGGCCGGGCGGCCTCCGCATCCAACCCCAGCTCCGCAGCAATCCGCCGACGTGCGCCACCGTCAAGCAACGCATCCTCCAGCGCCCCGAACACAGCCGCGGTATCCAGCAAATGACAGATCACCGGATACGGATACGGCAACCCGCGCTCCTTGCCCCACAACTGTGTCGGCGTCGTCTGAACGGTGACCCTCTGACGGCGGATCAAAACTGACTCACTTCGTGGCATCCATACCAACCTGATCTTGATTGGAGATCGGGAGGAGAGGGTGATCCAAGTGGAGGACTGGGCAGAGATCCGCAGGCTGCACCGGGCCGAGGAGATGCCGATCCGGGCGATCGCAAGGCATCTGGGCATCTCGAAGAACACGGTGAAACGGGCGCTGGCCACGGACCGGCCGCCGGTGTACTCCCGGCCGCTGAAGGGCTCGGCGGTCGACGCGGTCGAACCGCAGATCCGTGAGCTGCTGAAACAGACCCCGACGATGCCGGCGACGGTGATCGCGGAGCGGATCGGCTGGGACCGCGGGATGACGATTCTCAAGGACCGCGTCCGCGAGCTGCGGCCCGCCTACCTCCCTGTCGATCCGGTCTCGCGCACGACGTATCAGCCCGGCGAACTGGCTCAGTGCGACCTGTGGTTCCCGCCGGTGGACATCCCGCTCGGCTATGGCCAGTCCGGGCGGCCACCGGTGCTGGTGATGGTCTCGGGCTACTCGAGGATCATCGCTGCACGGATGCTGCCGAGCCGGATGACAGGCGATCTGATCGACGGTCACTGGCAGCTGCTGACCGGCTGGAATGCGGTGCCGAAAATGCTGGTCTGGGACAACGAGGCCGGTATCGGCCAGGGCAGGGTCACCGTCGACTTCGCCGCCTTCGCCGGACTCCTCGCGGTCAAGATCTTCCTCTGCCGGCCCCGTGATCCAGAAGCGAAGGGGCTGGTCGAGAGGGCCAATGGCTACCTCGAGACGAGCTTTCTGCCCGGCCGCACCTTCAGCGGACCCGGCGACTTCAACACCCAGCTCGAACGGTGGCTGCACGTCGCCAACCGGCGCATCCACCGCACCCTGGGCACCCGTCCCATCGAGCGGTGGGAGGCCGACCGGGCCGGCATGCTCGCCCTCCCGCCCGTCGATCCGCCCCGCTGGTCGCGCTTCTTCACCCGCATCGGACGCGACCACTACATCCGCGTCGACACCTGCGACTACTCCGTGCACCCCCTGGCGATCGGCAAGAAAGTCCAGGTCACCACCAGCATCGAGGAGGTCATCGCCATCCTCACTCCCGGCGGGGCCGTCGTGGCCCGCCATGCCCGCTGCTGGGCCAAGCACCAGACCATCACCGATCCCGATCACGCCCGCACCGCCGCTGCCCTGCGCGGTGAGTACCGCCACCACACCGCGGCCCAGGCCGCCCGACTCCGCGCCACGGCCGCCGCCGACCGCCTGGTCGACGTCGAGCAACGCGAACTGACCGACTACGACCGGGTGTTCACCCTCATCGAGGGCGACGCCGGCCGCAACGAGACCGGGGACGGGGTGTCCTGAATGGCCCGCACCGCCATCAAACCGGTCACTACGAAGACGGGCAGCGGCCGGACCGGCGAGCAGACCGCGTCCGACCTGGCCTTCTACTCCCGCGCGATGAAGGCCCCGGCCCTGCTGGACGCCGCCGAGCGCCTCGCCGAGCGGGCCCGCACCGAATCCTGGACCCACGCCGAGTTCCTGGTCGCCTGCCTGCAGCGCGAAGTCGCCGCCCGTGAGAGCCACGGCGGCGAGGCCCGCATCCGCGGCGCCCGTTTCCCCGCGATCAAGACGATCGAGGAACTCGACGTCACCCATCTGCGCGGCATAACGCGCCAACAGCTCGCGCATCTGGGCACGTTGGACTTCATCACCGGCAAAGAGAACACAGTTTTTCTGGGACCGCCCGGGACCGGGAAGACACACCTGGCGATCGGACTCGCGGTCCGCGCCTGCCAGGCCGGCCACCGGGTCGCGTTCGCCACAGCCGCCGAATGGGTCGACCGCCTGGCCGCCGCCCACCACGCCGGACACCTCCAGGCCGAGCTCACCAAACTGTCCCGCTATCCGCTGATCGTCGTCGACGAGGTCGGCTACATCCCCTTCGAATCCGAGGCCGCGAACCTGTTCTTCCAGCTCATCTCGAACCGATACGAACGCGCGTCCGTGATCGTCACGAGCAACAAGCCCTTCGGACGCTGGGGAGAGGTCTTCGGCGACGAGACCGTGGCCGCCGCCATGATCGACCGCCTCGTCCACCACGCCGAGGTCCATTCCCTCAAAGGCGATTCCTACCGGATGCGCGGACGGCAACTCGGACGCGTCCCCACCGCCACAACAGAAACCGACTGAACACCACCAACCACAAGCCACACGGGTCACGATTCAACCGACCAGAGTGGGTCCGCGTTCAACCGCCGCCGACAAACCGCACATCGACCTGCGGAGCATCCACATCGTCCATGGCACGGTGTTCTAGCACCAGCCACTGACAACACGAACCGACCTGCAGATTCTCCAAGTCGCCTACGCCCAGGAGCCGTTACCCTCAATCACACGCTTGCTGCCCAACCAGGGCTCCAATTCCGCGCCCGCACTCTCCCTCAACAAGGCCACGGTCCAGAGCATCAGAGACAGCAAAGAAACCGCAAAGACCCTCTAACATTGCAGGTCGCGAAGTGTCAGCTCCGCGCGAGCGGAGGTGTCCCGTACATCGCCGCGATGCACCCGACCGTCGGTGAGTCAGCTCCGCGCGAGCGGAGGTGTCCCGGGGACATGGGTGGCCGACCCGAACGCCGAGTAGTCAGCTCCGCGCGAGCGGAGGTGTCCCGCCACTGGCCTTCCGTTCCATCCCCAAGGGGAGGTCAGCTCCGCGCGAGCGGAGGTGTCCCGTCGCGGCAACTTTCTCAAGCCGCCCTTGAAGGGTCAGCTCCGCGCGAGCGGAGGTGTCCCGATGTTCGCCCACTTGGTGGCCCCGGTCCCGGAGTCAGCTCCGCGCGAGCGGAGGTGTCCCGGACTGACTGCCGGAGAAACTCCCAAGCCCCTGGTCAGCTCCGCGCGAGCGGAGGTGTCCCGCGCACCGCCGAGCGGTACCTGTCCGAGCTGTCGTCAGCTCCGCGCGAGCGGAGGTGTCCCGATCCAATAGCCTCGGTCGCGGGATTGCGGTACGTCAGCTCCGCGCGAGCGGAGGTGTCCCGGCGATGTTGCTGCTGTCCGGGATCTGTCGGGCGTCAGCTCCGCGCGAGCGGAGGTGTCCCGGTACTGGCGGAGAACTGGGGCGAGGAGCAGGAGTCAGCTCCGCGCGAGCGGAGGTGTCCCGGCATCCATCAACCCCTGTTTGTCGCCGTTGATGTCAGCTCCGCGCGAGCGGAGGTGTCCCCCGTGCCCAAGGCGCCTCCGTGCGGCGGGCCGTGTCAGCTCCGCGCGAGCGGAGGTGTCCCGTCGACTGTGCCGCCGGAGAACGTCGCCGCGCGGTCAGCTCCGCGCGAGCGGAGGTGTCCCGGTGCCGGGCCAGTTCATCAAGGGTCTCGTGCAGTCAGCTCCGCGCGAGCGGAGGTGTCCCGCCGTGAACGATAGTGGTGGTCTCGTTGTGTTCGTCAGCTCCGCGCGAGCGGAGGTGTCCCGGCGGCGAGGTCGAACGCGACTCCGCCGCTGCGGTCAGCTCCGCGCGAGCGGAGGTGTCCCGTCGTTCTCGGAGGGCGCGGCGTGGGTGGTCAAGTCAGCTCCGCGCGAGCGGAGGTGTCCCGTCACCGGTGTCGAGGGGGGCTTCGTAGGTGACGTCAGCTCCGCGCGAGCGGAGGTGTCCCGTCGCATGATCGCGCTCGCCTACCTCGCCACCGGTCAGTTGCTCGCGAGCGGAGGTGTTCCGCCCTGGCTCGCCTTGAGCGCTTGCTGCAACCCGTCAGCTCCGCGCGAGCGGAGGTGTTCCGATCAAGTCGACGTCGGCCGACCTGGTCAAGGAGTCAGCTCCGCGCGAGCGGAGGTGTTCCGTCGTCGTCGGAGCGGCGCAGGAATTCGATCACGTCAGCTCCGCGCGAGCGGAGGTGTTCCGCACCGCGGCGGCCCCATGGCCACCGTGACCGTGTCAGCTCCGCGCGAGCGGAGGTGTTCCGTCATCGAACGGGATAACGGGCGCCAGTTCATCGTCAGCTCCGCGCGAGCGGAGGTGTTCCGCTGCTCAGCAAGCTGCGGGGCTGACCCATGGCGTCAGCTCCGCGCGAGCGGAGGTGTTCCGCTCAGCAACGAGCAGCTGGACGTGGTGCTGCGGTCAGCTCCGCGCGAGCGGAGGTGTTCCGCTCCTCGCCGCCCTCGGCAGCGCCCAGACCGCGTCAGCTCCGCGCGAGCGGAGGTGTTCCGGCCAGCCCGGCTTCGAGAAGTTCACGTTCGACGTCAGCTCCGCGCGAGCGGAGGTGTTCCGTCGTAGGGGCCGTCGAGGATGACGCGCAGGTTGTCAGCTCCGCGCGAGCGGAGGTGTTCCGGAATACGACGTGTTCGGGGACAGCCCGGTCACGTCAGCTCCGCGCGAGCGGAGGTGTTCCGGTCCACTACGAGGGCACTCCGGTGAGTACGCGGTCAGCTCCGCGCGAGCGGAGGTGTTCCGCGCTGGGGCACATCGTCGTCGCGGCCTCGGACGTCAGCTCCGCGCGAGCGGAGGTGTTCCGCTCACCCGCGTCGGGCGGATCGTCCGCCGCCTGTCAGCTCCGCGCGAGCGGAGGTGTTCCGTCCGCGGCCGACGCCTGAACTCCGGGGACGGAGTCAGCTCCGCGCGAGCGGAGGTGTTCCGTTGTTCAGCAGCCACGAGTTGCGGCGGAGGTTGTCAGCTCCGCGCGAGCGGAGGTGTTCCGATGTCGAGGCCTGGGTAGACGGTGCCGGGCCCGTCAGCTCCGCGCGAGCGGAGGTGTTCCGCTGGACGTCAAACTGTCCGACACGGGCGTCGAGTCAGCTCCGCGCGAGCGGAGGTGTTCCGATGTCGACCGCGAGCGCGATCGGCGGGGTGATCGTCAGCTCCGCGCGAGAGGAGGTGTTCCGCCTGCCGCTCGGGCCAGAGGTTGGGGTTGAAGGTCAGCTCCGCGCGAGCGGAGGTGTTCCGCGGTACCAGGACTGCGCCTCGACACCGTGCTGGTCAGCTCCGCGCGAGCGGAGGTGTTCCGTTCAGCACGGTTCCGTTGCCGACGGTGGCGTCGTCAGCTCCGCGCGAGCGGAGGTGTTCCGGCGCCGTACTCGTCGTGGCGCTCCTCGATGTTGTCAGCTCCGCGCGAGCGGAGGTGTTCCGCTGGAACGGGCGCTTCAATGGAGTCAGGGCTCGTCAGCTCCGCGCGAGCGGAGGTGTTCCGTCTGCGGCGGACATGCACGGCCTGGGCATGTCGTCAGCTCCGCGCGAGCGGAGGCGTTCCGTCCGACGACTGGCCCGACGTCATGGAGGCCGCGTCAGCTTCGCGCGAGCGGAGGTGTTCCGTTCGGGTACGTCGCGTTGGGGTCGAGCTGGAGGTCAGCTCGGCGCGAGCGGAGGTGTTCCGCACGGCCGCACCGTGTGCCGCCTGTGCGAGGAGTCAGCTCCGCGCTAGCGGAGGTGTCCCGACGCACGCGCAGACGTGCAGGAGCAGGGGCACGTCAGCTCCGCGCGAGCGGAGGTGTCCCGCTACCTGCCCGGAGCCTGCGTACGCCGAGCGAGTCAGCTCCGCGCGAGAGGAGGTGTTCCGCCGAAGAGCGGCCCGTTTACGTTCGACCTGATGCCAGCTCCGCGCGAGCGGAGGTGTGCCGTACTCGTCGCACTCGCGGTCCAGGCACTCCAGGTCAGCTCCGCACGAGCGGAGATGTGCCGTCGGTGAAGGTCTACAACCCGGTGCACGAGGCGTCAGCTCCGCGCGAGCGAAGGTGTGCCGTTCACCTCGGCGCCGACGCTGGGGTACTCAGAGTCAGCTCCGCGCGAGCGGAGGTGTGCTGGCGGTGTAGGCCGCGGGTCCACATGGGGTTGGGTCAGCTCCGCGCGAGCGGAGGTGTTCCGATCGGCGCGGTCAGGATACCCAGGACGGAGGCGTCGGCTCCGCGCGAGCGGAAGTGTTCCGTCCGAAGTCGCGGGAATGCTGGTGTGTGCCGAGTCGCCTCCGCGCGAGCGGAGGTATTTCGTCCTCGCCTTGGCCGCGAACGGCTACACCAACGTCAGCTCCGCGCGAGCGGAGGTGTTCCGACGTGCTCCGCGTACATCTCGCGGACCTGCGCGTCAGCTCCGCGCGAGCGGAGGTGTTCCGTCCTCGTCCAGGTCGGCGCCCTTCTGCGCGGCGTCAGCTCCGCGCGAGCGGAGGTGTCCCGTACATCGCGTGGTCGCTGCTGCGGTACGCGACGTCAGCTCCGCGCGAGCGGAGGTGTCCCGCCGAGAGCGGGGCCGGCCAATCGCGCGGTGGCGTCGGCTCCGCGCGAGCCGAGGTGTTCGGCGACCGACTTCCGAGCGTCGAGCTGCTCCTCGGTCAGCTCCGCGCGAGTGGAGGCGTTCCGTCGCTCGGCGAGGTACGGGCCCACGCGAAGCGGTGAGCTCCGCGCGGGCCGAGAGCACTCGACCTGCACGCGAAGTCGTTCAGCACCCGGCGGGTCACCTCCGCTCGCACGGAGAGCACGACGCGTTCTTTGGTGAGCCGGTCGAGTTGGGCGGGTCACCTCCGCTCGCACGGAGAGCACGGGTCGACGACCGCCGGATGGACCTACCTCACCGGGTCACCTCCGCTCGCACGGAGAGCACGGATTCGTACGGCACGACGTTCCACCCGGGGGTGGGTCACCTCCGCTCCCACGGAGAGCACCCCGACACGACGTCGGCGAAGGTGTCCTTGTCCGGGTCACCTCCGCTCGCACGGAGAGCACCACTGCGGGGTCTCGATGTCCCGGCCTGCCGCCGGGTCACCTCCGCTCGCACGGAGAGCACCGCTCCGGAGAGCAAGAGGCCATGGCCCACCGCGGGTCACCTCCGCTTGCACGGAGAGCACTTCCCGACCTGCGGTTTCAGAATGACTTTGCAGTATCTTTGTCTATCGCTTGAAAGGCGACCAGTGTCATGCCGTCAAAGTCCACGGGGCGTCGGCGTCGCGTTCCGGCTGTGCGGACTTCGAAGCCCTGTTCGTTGTCGCTGGGGTAGATCAGGACTGAGGACCCGTCACTGGTGCACGCGGCCACGGATGACCAGAGTTCGTCCCGCACGCGGGCTGAGACGGTGCCTACGTACAACTCAGGTGTTACTTCGATGAGCCAGCGGGTGAGGGCTCCGCGTAGGTGGTCTGGGACGGCGGTGGCGGAGATGGTGATCATGGAGGGCATGGCGGTGCGCTCTTCCTCGTCGGGCGGCTTTGGTTGTCATGTCTCGGTTGCATGGTTGATGCCGCCTGGGACGGGGCCGGCCACCGGGTCCCACAGGTCGACGAGTTGCTCCTCGGGGTCGGGGACTTCCCGGCCGGATCCGGGGTCGAGGAGTTCCTGGATGTCGGTGACGATCTGGGGGAGCAATTTGAACAGTCGCAGGCCGTTGCGGAAGGAGCGTCGGGCTTCGGCTTCTGGGTTGGTGGAGTTGTGGAGGGAGAAGGCCAGAGGGATCGTGAGGTCGGCTTTGTACAGGTCGGCTATGTCGTAGACGAAGGCCTGTTGGTTTCCGTTGTGGACGTATCCGAGGGCTGGTGAGCAGCCGAGGGCGAGGATGGCTGCGTGGACGATGCCGTAGAGGCAGGTGTTGGCGGAGGAGAGGGCGAGGTTGACCGGGTCCTGGGTGTCCCACGAGGCGGGGTCGTAGGCGCGGCGGAATCGGCCGATGCGGTATTGCTGGGCGAGGAGGCGGTAGTGGGCTTTGACACGTTGTCCTTCGAGTCCGCGGAGTTGGGCGAGGCTTGTGCCGGGCGGGACGGTGCCGGTTCCGAATCGTTTTTCGTACATGGCGGTGGCTATGGCCAGGCGGCGGTTGTCGTCGGCCCAGGTCCGGGTCTGGCGTTCGAGCCAGGCGGTGGTCAGAGAGTCGGGGAGTGCTGCGGCGTATGTGCGGACGCCGCCTGAGCCGGTGATGACGACCGTGGTGCCGTGGCGGGCGAAGGTGGCGAGTGCGCGGGCGGTGATGGAGGTTCCTGGACCGAGGAGGACGCAGCTCAGGGCGGCGGTGGGTAAGTAAACCGTTTCCGTGCCGCGTTGTTCGCTGGTCACCTCGGCGCGGACTCCGGTGTCGTCCTGGTGGATGCGCACGATGTCGAGGTAGAGGAAGGAGAGGGAGTCGGCGATGCGGGGGAGCATCGCGACGGTGGGGGCGGCGAGTTTGCGTCGTGCCTGGCTGGGGGTGCGGGCGGGGGCTGGTTGGTTCATGGGGTGTTCCGTGTGGGGGCGATGCTGAGGAGGCCGCAGCCGTAGGCCTTGCCGCGGCCGATGCCGTCGGTGATTTTCTGGCGGAGGAGGTCGGGGTCGGTGATGGTGGCGGTTCCGTCGAAGCGGGTGCGGGTGTGGCGGATGCGTTGCGGGCTGCCTGTTGTGGGGGTGCGGGTGGCGTGGGCGGCGTCAAGGGGGTGGGAGTTGAGGGTGAGGGGTTTCAGGCCGGCGGTGTCGGTTTGGCGGGTCCACCATTCGTCGGCGTGGGCGCCGGTGAGGGGGATGACGGCGGGGAGGTTGTAGAGGGCGCGGGTGGTGGCGCCGGGTTTGCGTACGGGGCTGGCGGCGCAGCGGTAGCGGATGGTCAGGCCGGGTTTGAGGGCGTCGAGGAGGGGGTCTAGGGGGCGGCTTTGGGTGGTGCCGTAGTCGTCGGGGAGTTGGGTGAGGTCGGGCTGGTGGGTGCTTTGCAGGAGGATGTGCGGTCCGGCGGGGGTGTCGTCGATGCGGAAGAGGACGCCGAATTGGGCGCGGGGGTCGGGACCGGCGGCGGAGGGATACAGGGACATGAGGCGGCGGTGGAGGTTCATTGCTGCTGTGTTGCCGGTGAGGTCGCGGCGGGCCTCCTGGGCGCGGGGGTTGGGGATGATGCGGGTCAGCCAGACGCTCAACGGGGGCTCCTTTGGGGCTGGTTGAGGTGTTCGTTGAGGTAGGTGGTGAGGGTGCGGAGATGGTCGGTGCCCAGGCCGGTGTGCTGGTGTGCGGGGAGGTGGAGGGTGCGCCGGTAGAGGGGGCGGGCGCGGTAGGCGCGGTGGCGGGGGTGGAAGGTGAGTGGCTGGTCGTTGACGTCGCTGGCCGGGTGGGCGCCCGTTTCGGTGTCCGGCCGGGTGCTGCCTTGGGGCGCGGGCAGGCCATCGAGGGGGCGGTCGGAGAGGAACTCGGTGCCGTGCGTGTCGTGTGGGGGTGGGGGTGCGGCGATGGGGAGGTGGACGAGGTGGTGCAGGACGTCGTCGAAGTGGCCCAGGAGGCAGGGTCCTTCGGGTGGGCAGGAGCGGCGTCCGAGGTAGGGGGGCCAGTGCGGTGAGGCGAGGGCTGTCGCGGCGTCGGTGAGCAGGGCGGTGTCGTCGGCGGTGAGGGCGAGGGTGAAGGCGGCGTCGGCGAGGTAGTTGCGGTGGGTCAGGAGGGTGCCGGTGTCGCCGCTGCGTTTCTTGCCCTCGGCTGTGGTGACGGTGGCCTTGGCGGGCAGTCCGCCGCCGACGGTGTGCAGGTCTCGCAGGAGGACGCCGGGCCGGTCGGTGCGGACTGTGATGGACAGGCGGGTGAGGTCGTCGAGGCTCTCGCCGCGGCGGCGCCCCAGGGCGGCGGCGATCAGGCCGATGACGCCGGAGCGGGTGGGGAAGAGGGCGGTGTCGCGTTCGTTGAAGTGGCTGCGCTCGCCCCAGGACTGCAGCGGCCCGGTCAGGCGCAGCAGGATGCCTGGTTCGGCGGTGGCGCTCACGCGGCGGCCTTGGGGGTGAGGGCGGCGTGCAGGGCGGTGGTGATGAGGTCGTCGAAGGAGTCGCGGCGCTCGCCGAGTCCGGTGAGGTCCTTGGTCTCGAGGCTGGCCCAGCCGGAGGTGAGGATGGCGCGGGTGCCCATCAGGGTGTTGGCGGCTTGGGCGTATGCGGCGAGCTGGGTGCGGGAGACGTCGGCGAAGCCGCCCTGAGGGCTTGCTTGGACGGGCTTTTCGAATGCGGCCGCGTAGGAGAGGGGGCGGTCGGTGCGTACGGAGAGGTGCACCAGGTCGGGGATGGTGTGCGGGGCGGTGGAGTTCTTTTTGGCCTGGGGCAGTGAGGTGATGAAGGAGGTCAGGAAGGCGGCGGTCAGCTCGCGGGCGGCGGCGGGTTCGTCGCCGATGTTGGCCATGAGGTCGCGCAGGTCGAGGGTGGCGTAGCGGTAGAAGGTGCCGGCGCTGAACTCGGCGTGGCCCATGTGGCCGCTGCCGGTGGCGTCGTTCCACAGGGCGGTGACGTCGTCGACGGCGGAGAAGTAGTCGAGTTCGACGTCGGTCTCGTGTGTGGTGAGTGCGTGGGCGACTTGGACGGCGCCGTCGACGCCGGCGTCGTCGATCTCGGCGAGCATCCGTCCGAAGAGGTTGATGACGCCGTTGCGGGAGCGCAGTACGGCTTCCACCTTGTTCGCGGGCAGGATGCTCTTGTCGGCGGGCTTTTTGATGTCGTTGGCCTGCTCCAGGGCGTCGCGGTGCTGTTCGGCGAGGTCGGCCAGTTCGATGACTGCGGCTTCGGGCACGTAGACCATCGCGTTGGTGAGCACTTTGTTGGGGACGGTCTGCTTGGTGTCGCCGGGTGTCTTGGCGAGTTCGAACTTGATGCCGCTGGCCGCCGCAGTGTGGCCGCCGGCCCGCTGGGCCAGCTCGGTGGGCCAGCCGCGGTTTTCCAGTTCGCGGGTGACGCGTTCGCCGATGCGGCGGGTGCGCAGGGCGGCGTCGCCGATGTGGTCTTCGAAGACGTTGCGGATGGCGCGCTTCCAGGACTGGCTGCTGACGCGGGTGCGCAGGGTGTTGCCGTACTGGACGGTCTTGACGGAGTTGGTGTCGTCGCGGTTGAGGTTGGCGAAGGGGACGGACTGCAGGACGTGGATGTCGATGAAGCGGGCCGGTGCGGGCATGGAGGGTTCCTCGTTCCTTGAGTGGGTGAAGGTGTGGGGCCGGCTGGCGGGTGGGCTTACTGTCCGGTCACGTGCCGGCGCTGGGGTTGTCGGCCTCGTCCTGGTCGGTGAGATCCGCGTACTCGCGCAGGGCGCGGGTGCGCTGGAGGTAGTAGTGCTGCAGCCAGCGCCGGGAGATCTTCCCGGAGTGGGTGGGCCAGGTGATCAGGTCGGACAGCAGCTGCGCCCAGTCGACGGGTACGCCGATCTCGCGCAGGTAGCCGACGGCGGCGGGCAGGTGCCGGTACAGCCCGTTGCTGCTCTGCCGTGTCAGGAGGTTCAGACGTGATTCGGCGGTGGATTCCCGCATCTCCCGTTCCCGGCCTGGACTTTCGGTCACCGCGAGCGCGAACGTGTGGCCCAGGCTTGTGCCGTAGCGAGGTGGGGGTGCTTCGTTGGGGGCTGCGGCATCCGGATCGGCGGCGGCTTCCGTCTCCGGGGCGGCGTAGCTGCTGCGGGGCTGTGCGGCGATCATCGAGGCCACCGCGTAGTACGCCCGCTGCTCGGACTGGGGCCCCTGTCCCTTGCGGGGCAGCCACGGGGCGACGAAGCGGTGCATGCGCGGCACGTCGTCGAGGTCACGCCGCAGTCCGCTGCGTAGCGCGGTGCGTGCGCCGGGATCGTCCCGGCACAGCTCCTCGATCCAGCGGGTGTAGGCGACAAGTCGCCTTCTCCGGGCGGTAGTTGGGTCGTCGGTGACGGTCTGGGCGGTCATGGAGAGCCTTCCTGGGCTGTGGGGATGGCGGGGGTTTCGCCGTCAGGCGGTTGGTGTGCCCGCCGTCTTCTTCTTGCGTACGCCGCCGAACAGCTCGATGCGGGCGTCGGAGACGGCCTTCGCGCCGCGCTGGGTCCGGGTGATGGAGGCGGTGACCGTCTCGTACGTGTCGGCGGCCAGACACAGGAACGCGGCGCGGGCCGTGGCGGAGTCGAAACCGGCGTTCGGTTCCTGGCCGGTACGATCAAGCCGGCGGAAGCGGTGCCAGAACTCGGCTTCGGCACCGGGCCAGTAGCGGGCTGCGGCCTCGGCGGCCCAGGTGTCGCCGTTCGCTTTCGCGTCGTTGGTGTACTCGGCCCAGGCGCGTTTGACCGCGCGCTCCAGACGGCGGCCGTACAGCTCGCCAAGCTGGCGCATGCGGCCCACGGCCGGAGCGGTCGCCGGCGCTTCCTCCTCTACGAGGCCCAGTACGGGAGGTGTGGCGGCGTCGACGAACTGGGTGTCCTTGGCCTGGCCTTCCTGCTCGAAGCCCAGTGCCCGTACCCGCAGGTCCTCGGACACTTCGCTCGCGTACTCGAACACCTTCGGGCGTTCAGGCCGGGCCGTGCCGGGGGGCTCTGTGAGGAGCAGGGCGTCCAGGTCCCGCCACAGCGCGCGCCGGGCGTCGGCCGGGCGCGGATAGCGGTTGCCCTGCTGGCTGATCTGCCAGATCAGGTAGTTGTCGTCGCGGGGGATGCGGCCGGTGCGATATGCCCAGGTGATGTAGGCATCCCGCACCAGCTGTGGGTTGTCGTCGTCCGGGACGAGGAGCAGGGCGTGCTGGGAGCAGGCGGTCAGTCGTGAACAAGGTCCGGTCGGCAGGCGCGGTGCCTCGTCGGGGTCGGGCATCTCCTCCCATTCCCAGGGGCAGGGATCGTCCTCCCGTCGTACGGTCTGCGGGGGCTGGACCAGGCCCGCCAGCAGTGTCTCGAAGAGAGTCTCTCCTTCGGGGTGGTAGGACAGAGCGGTACGCAGCGGGCCGGCGGTGGTGCTGGCGGTCTTGACTCCATTCACCTTGCGGGCCGAACAGCGCCCGGAGGGCCCGTAGTAGTGCCACACCAGCAGATTCAGCACCGCCTCGGCCGCCGCGGGCAGGTCAGGACGGGCGTCGCTGCCGTGCCGGAACCAGGCATGAGCGTTGCCCGCCGGACGCGTCACGATCAGCTTGTTCACCCCGGCTGTGTTGTCCGCGTCGCACTGCTCGGCCAGCCGCGCGTCCTGCATCCACGGGCGGCCGCCTTCAGGGTCGTGAAGGAAGAACCGGTGCCGGTAGCGGGCGATGTAGGCGTCGATCCCCTCAACGGGGAGCTGCCCGGCATCCACAATTCTCAGACGCCGCCCTGTCCAGGTGCCGGGCCCGGCCTCGTCCAGACCGGTCATCCGGGCGGTGAGGGCGTACAGGATGCGCAGCAGCGCGGAGTGCGCGGGAGGATCGGCGATCGCGAGTGTGGCGATGTCGCGGCTGCGCAGCAGCAGGTCCCGTAGCCCGACTTGCCCGGGGCGGTCTTCCGGTGTGCCGGGGGCCCACCGGACCGGGATCCAGGGCTCGTCGAACAAGTTGTAAATGCTGGTCGGCATCGGACTCCTGTCGCCGGGTTGCCGGTCACAATGGGGTGGGTCTCCGCTCGCGCGGAGGTGAGCCATGGGCTGCCCACGGGGCAATGTGGATCTCTCCCCCTGCCCGCGTCAGCGGGCGGACGCCGTCCCGGCAGCGGTGCCGGAGAACCCTCTATGCCGGGACGGCTGTTGCCAACCTAGGTAAGTGGGCTGCCCCACGGGGCGACTCCGCAACGGGTCACTCGAATGGGTTAATCGGCTTCCAGCCCAACGTGGGAGATGCTGATCGTCCGCTTCCCGTGGCTGCAGGTCCACGCGGGGTCGTTGCCGTCGTCGGCAGGCTGCATCCGGAGCAGGACCACATCGCGCAGTACCGGATGCTTCTCCCAGCCCTTCGGCGCCGGTTGCCCCTCGGCTCCGCGAAGCCAGCGGCCCGGCACCGGCGCCACATGCGCCATGACCTGAGCCAACGTGACGTGTCTCAGCCCGTGTTGGTCGCTGGCGGGCAGAGGAAGCATGCCGGTCTCATCGAGGGTGAGCGTGCCGTCCGGCTGCTCGTACAGGCACAGCACCCGTCCGGTATCCGCACCCAGCCTGGTGGTCAGCAGCTCTTCGGTGACCCCGGCCTCCCGGCGGCTGAGCTCGTAGAGGTTGCCGGCCACATCGGCGGGGGCGCAGATGGCGACCATGTCGGCCATGTGTGCCTCAGCTGCCTCGTCCGCCTGACGTTCGGCGTCCATCCGCCGCAGTTCTCGCTGCGCCGACCCGTCGAGGTGGTCCACGAAGTCCTCCGCGTACACGGCATCGACGAGGTCCTGGACGTCCCCCGGAACCGCGATGCCCGTCTGCGCCCGCTCGCGCAGCAGGTGCGCCGTGCGCTGCAGCAGCCCTGCGTCGTACACGGACCCCCAGGTGCGCGGCACCAGGGTGACACCGTTCTCGTCCACCGGTTCCAGGACGACCAGGCGCGGCGCGTCCTCCGGCAGCGCCCACGGCGGACGCCCTGTGGTGCCGCGCATGTGGCGGCGTCCACGCCCGGCGCGCTGCAGCAGCTGCGCCAGCGGGGCAAGGTCGCTGACGATCAGATCGAAGTCGAAGTCCAGCGACTGCTCCACCACCTGAGTGGCGACCAGGATGGAGGACGGGCGCGGCCCGGCGACGTCCGTGGCCGAACGGGGCTTGCCGTATGCCGACTCGCATTCGGCGGTGATGCGCTGTCGGGCGTGGGCCGGATAGCGCGAGTGCAGCAGCCGCAACCCGCCCTCGCACTCGGCGAGTTCGGGGAAGGCGGCACACAGGTCACGGAAGGTCTGCTGGGCTTCGGCCACCGTGGTGCAACACACCAGCGCTGTCCCGCCGTGCGCGGCGACCGGCTCCAGCGCCACCCGCAAAGCCTGGCGGCGGCCTCCCTTCTGTACGGCGCCGCCGACCGGTGCCGCCGTATCCCATACAACGTGCCGCAGCTGCACGTCCAGGATGCGCTCTCGTTCGCTGGCGACCTCACGCGGCGCGCAGACCTCGCCGCTCCCGGCATCGGTGAACACCCAGCCCGGGTAGCACGGGCTGACGGCGCACGGTTCGAGGAACCCGGCCCCACGACGGTAGGCGTCCACCAGGGAGGAGGCTGTGCGGCCGGACAGAGTCGCAGACAGCAGGACCACAGGAGCGCCGAACGCGCCGAGCCACTCCAGCAAGCGGGTCAGCAGCTGGTGCATCCACGGCCCGTAGGCATGCGCCTCATCGACCACGAACACCTTGTCCGACAGCCCGAACAACCGCAGCACGTTATAGGTGATGGGCAGCCCCGCGCTCAGCGCCTGGTCGATGGTGCCCACACCCAGCGGGGCCAGCAGCCCCCGCCTCCTCCCCCGCAACCACGCCCCGGCCTCGGTCGCGGTGGACGGGTCGGCACTCACCTCACCTGCCGCCGGTGCTTCCTCGCCGGATTGCCCCGTGGAGTAGGCGGGACTGAGCCAGGCCATGGAGTGCAGCAACGTCAAGGCCCGCTCACCGCCCAGGGAATGCTCCGCGAAGGCGCTGACCCGCGGGTACATGGCATCGGCGGTGGCCATCGTCGGCAACGCGAAGAACAGCCCCCGCGCCCCCGCCGCACGCCCCAGTACCGACGCCGCATACAAGGCCGCCTCGGTCTTCCCGTCCCCCGTTGGCGCCGTGATCAGCAGCAGCCCCGCTCCTTTCCCCTTCAGCATGCGTGGCAGATGCGCGACAAGGTCACTCTGGAGGGTGTTGGGCGTGAACGGGAACATGTCCTCAAAGCGCTCGGCATCAAACCGGGCCCGCCCCAGCTGCGCTCCTGTCACCAGTCCTGGGGCCGCCTTCTGCGTACGCTCCCAGTGCGCGTTGATCTCCTCCCGCGCCGCCTGCCAACCCACCGGCGGCAGCAGCGGGATGATCGCCTCCTTCTGACTCGCCAGCCAGTCCGCCACGACCACCAGCCCCGTCACGATGACCGCCAGCTCCGCCGGCAGCCCTCTCTCCGGCACTGCCCATGCACCTGTGACGCGCTGCAACTCCCCGAAGTGCGCACGCCGTTGAGCCGCCCAGCCATTCCCGCCGAGCCCCGGCTGATAGGCACTGCCGTGTACGACATGCTTGGCGAGCAGGACGGCACCAAAACACCCGTGGTGGCCGCCGAGCAGCTGCGCGACCTGGTGGCTCACCGCAGACCGCATCGAACGGCTGTCGCCGCGATAACCCGCCTCCTCGAAAAGCCGCACCAGCGCCCAGTGAGTGGCCATCTCATGACGAAACGCCCGCTCCCGCTCCGCCCCGGGCGCGGACACGTAGAACGAGTCGTCCCGGACCGCCGCGAACGCCCCAGGAACCTGAGCCTGAAACGGCGGAGTGATCTTCCCCAGATCGTGCAGCCCCGCCCAGAACGCCAGCACCCGCCGAGCCTCGGACCCCCTCAGCCCCAGCGCCCCCGCGATCTTCCCGCGTACCTGATCACTCAGGAGAACGTCCCATAGAGCCCCGAACACCCCCGCGGTATCCAGCAGATGACAGATCACCGGGTACGGATACGGCAACTCGCGTTCCTTGCCCCACAACCGCACATCGACCTGCGGAGCATCCACATCGTCCATGGCACGGTGTTCTAGCACCAGCCACTGACAACACCATCCGACCTGCGGACTCCCCAAGTCACCTACACCTGGGAGCCGTTACCCTCAATCACAGGAATGCCACCCAACCAGGACTCCAATTCCGCGCCCGCACCCTCCCTCAACAAGGCCAAGATCCAGAGCATCAGAGACGGTAAAGGAAACGCAAAAACCCTCTAACATTGCAGGTGGCGAAGTGTCAGCTCCGCGCGAGCGGAGGTGTTCCGCAGTGGCTGATGTACGAGGCGACCGAGCTGGCGTCAGCTCCGCGCGAGCGGAGGTGTTCCGGCCCACGGCGCCCTGATCGACCTGCGTCCTCTGTCAGCTCCGCGCGAGCGGAGGTGTTCCGTAACGGGAGACGGTTGACGGGCTGGTGTAAGAGTCAGCTCCGCGCGAGCGGAGGTGTTCCGGCATCCGGGACCTGACCCGCCGCCGCTCCACGGTCAGCTCCGCGCGAGCGGAGGTGTTCCGTCGTCGTAGCGGAGGGCGCCGGCTGAGTCCGAGTCAGCTCCGCGCGAGCGGAGGTGTTCCGATGCCACCGTCCGCGAACGACTGCTTCGGATAGTCAGCTCCGCGCGAGCGGAGGTGTTCCGTCTACGACGGTCACGCTGCCGCACCCCCCACCGTCAGCTCCGCGCGAGCGGAGGTGTTCCGACGCGCTTGGGGACGCGATCGCCTCCATCGTCGTCAGCTCCGCGCGAGCGGAGGTGTTCCGGCGTCGACGATCCCCGCCATGCCCTTGATGATGTCAGCTCCGCGCGAGCGGAGGTGTTCCGCCGCTGTTCCGCTCGATCCGGAGCGAGTCCGGGTCAGCTCCGCGCGAGCGGAGGTGTTCCGGCAGCAGCTGCTTGTCGACGACTTCCTCGGGCGTCAGCTCCGCGCGAGCGGAGGTGTTCCGCTGGTGCTGCCCCGGTGGCCGGTCACCGCGGTGTCAGCTCCGCGCGAGCGGAGGTGTTCCGGAAGACCAGGAACTGAACGACCCGAGGAACACGTCAGCTCCGCGCGAGCGGAGGTGTTCCGGACCCCACCGCCATCGTCTGGTTCCTGGCCGTGTCAGCTCCGCGCGAGCGGAGGTGTTCCGTCCGAGATGGTCAGCGTGAAGTCGCTGCCGTCGTCAGCTCCGCGCGAGCGGAGGTGTTCCGTGCAAGCCGTGGGAGGGCAAGATCCTCCGCCGGTCAGCTCCGCGCGAGCGGAGGTGTTCCGCAGAGTGCAGCGATCGTCGAACTGGCGGACCGGTCAGCTCCGCGCGAGCGGAGGTGTTCCGCCGGTCGCTTCCGTGCTCCCACGTCCCCTCCGGTCAGCTCCGCGCGAGCGGAGGTGTTCCGCAGCCGACCATGCCCTCACGGAACTCGGTGCCGTCAGCTCCGCGCGAGCGGAGGTGTTCCGCCGAGACTGCCCGAGGCCCGCCAGGCTGCCCAGTCAGCTCCGCGCGAGCGGAGGTGTTCCGTCCGCGATGGTCAGGGTGATGTCGGTGCCGTCGTCAGATCCGCGCGAGCGGAGGTGTTCCGACGATCAACCGGATCGAGCAGGGCGCCTACTCGTCAGCTCCGCGCGAGCGGCGGTGTTCCGCGGCGCATCCCGTTCGCGGTCGTCACCCCGGAGTCAGCTCCGCGCGAGCGGAGGTGTTCCGTGATTCCGGCTCGCATTAGCGCGATGGGGCAGGTCAGCTCCGCGCGAGCGGAGGTGTTCCGTCTGCGCCACCGGCCGAGACGCCTGGTGCGGCGTCAGCTCCGCGCGAGCGGAGGTGTTCCGATCGTCGCCGTGATCGCCGCGTTCCTGAAGGGGTCAGCTCCGCGCGAGCGGAGGTGTTCCGGTGGTCTGCAGGTGCCGCTGGGTTGCCTGGCTGTCACCTCCGCGCGAGCGGAGGTGTTCCAGATCATGACGAGGGCGGAGGTGCCCCGGAGCAGTCAGCTCCGCGCGAGCGGAGGTGTTCCGGCATGGCCGCCCACGGCTGATACTGGCAAGACGTCAGCTCCGCGCGAGCGGAGGTGTTCCGCCGAACCGCTCCACGACCAGCGAACGGCGCAGGTCAGCTCCGCGCGAGCGGAGGTGCTCCGGCGTTCTCGACAGGCTCCGGTGGTCGGTGGGCGTCAGCTCCGCGCGAGCGGACGTGTTCCGGCGGGTGGCCCAGTGCTCGTCCTGCTCAGCATGTCAGCTCCGCGCGAGCGGAGGTGTTTCGACGGCTGGGCGTCCTACTGGAACGCCAACTCGGTCAGCTCCGCGCGAGCGGAGGTGTTCCGGACCTGCCGGACCGGGCCGAGGTCCCTGTGCCGTCAGCTCCGCGCGAGCGGAGGTGTTCCGCCGCCGCCCGGCCGCTGGGAGCAGGCCGCAGCGTCAGCTCCGCGCGAGCGGAGGTGTTCCGCGGCGGCAGAACGGGCACTGGTGGCGGCTGACGTCAGCTCCGCGCGAGCGGAGGTGTTCCGGTCACCCGGGCGAGCGGGGCACGGCATGAGTAGTCAGCTCCGCGCGAGCGGAGGTGTTCCGTTCGTCGCTCTCCTCGCGTTCCTGCTCGTTCTGTTAGCTCCGCGTGAGCGGAGGTGTTCCGGGCATCACCATGGCGTCTCCCTCCGCTCCGATGTCAGCTCCGCGCGAGCGGAGGTGTTCTAGGCCCCCGGCCGCCGGCCGGGGGCCTTCTGAGCTCACTACTCGTTCTCGGTGGCTGCTGGATGCCGCATTCACTGCAGCGCCGGTTTGGTGTGGTCACGCTTCCAGCGTGGGTACGGGCGGCGCGGCGAGGACTTGACGCACGCTTTCGAAGACGGTCTGCCTTTTGAGGTGCAGGGATGTCAGCCGGTTCAGTAGGTCCCGACTCTTGGCTTCAACCTCTTCGTCGGAGTGCGGCGTCCTTGCATACTGCCGGAGCTCTTCGCTCAGCTGGTACATGAGCATCCCCCAGTCTTCAGTTGGCCCCACCACGCTGGTCGGCCCCAGTAGCTGGATGCTTTCTTCGGCTTTGGATGCGGAAAGGGTGATCTCTTGGATGCGGAGCGCGAAGTCCATTACTCCGCGGCTGTCGGTGGGAGCAGGTAGACGTTGATCAAGCTCCACCAGAAGGTGTGCGAGCGCGTTGAACCCGGTCCCGGCTGCACTGAGGAATGCGAGATACGCCTGCTGCCGTTGTCCGCGTAGCCACTGGCCATGTTCAACCGTGGCTTGGTCGGTGGTCTGTCTGCGGCCGACGATGATGCCGGTGAGGATGCCGCCGATGCCGAAGAATCCCGCGGCCACCGCTGCGACGACCGCTGCCCATGCTTCACTCATGCCGGCATCCTGCCGGGCTCGACCGGTGACTGGAGGTTCCGTGCCGAATGACGCCCCCACGATCGCCGCCACGGTGACCCCGCACGCGGGCCGAGGGTCAGCGCCGATGCCCTCGCTGCCGGCGCCTTGCCAGCCGACCGAGCTGCCCTGGTCGGCTCTAGTGCCGCGGCCGGTCGCCGGCCTGCCCTTGGCGAGTCATGGAGCGGCAGGGCGGGCCGGGGCCACCCGCAGCACCGGAGGAGCTGCGGGTGGCGGGGTGCGGCTGGGGTTCCTTCATCCGCTTGTTACCGACGGGTTGCTTTGCGGTGACGGCGTGCACGTAGCGTTCACCCTTGGCCTGATTGAACCCTGGCCGCGGTCCGTCCGTGTTGTTGGTAACGGGTGACCGTTTTCGATCACGGATGCGGTTGGTCACTAGTTGGACGGTAAGCGATCAGCCAATCGGGGCATATAGCTGCAAGCGCAGGTCTGAATGCGGGATGCTTTCAGCGATGTGAACCAGACCACACGCCGTCCAGGGGGTAGACGATGAGTGTGACTATCGACGAGCAGGCGATTACGGATCACGATGACGACACTGTGATCGTGGTGACGGACGAGGAATTCCAGCATGACGCCCAGCGGGCGCTCGACGCACTCGAACTCACCTACGCCGAACTCGAAGACCAGGCCCGCCGCAGCGAGTTCTCTTCGTCGGCCGCCCACGCCCTGTGGGTGTCGATCGGTGGCACGGTTGACCTCTGACCTGCAAGGTCAGGCCAGCCGGTTCGCCCAGGAACTCACCGACATCCTCAACGGGACGATCACGCAGCATGTCCGTATGCGTGCCGTGCTCCGCCCGCGCTCTTCAGCGGGTGCCGTGTTCACCGTGGGCCATGGCCTAACCAAAACCAACGTGACTCAGCCGCAGGCATTTCCGCTGAGCATCAACCTGAGGAAGCCCCGCGCCTGGATGAATCTGTCATTCCAGGTACGCATGGATTCGGAAGATCGATATCTCACGGTGCATTCCTCGTACTGTGGGATCTTCACGGACCCCGAGCTGAAGACCTGCCTGTGCCACTGGGACTACGAACGTGGCAAAGATCGCTATCCAAGCGCGCACGTGCAGGTGTACGGGACTTCGCCAGCCCTGGAAGCCCTCAATGAGGGCGACGACCGGAAGCGCCCGCTGGAGAAGCTGCACATCCCGGTGGGCGGGAAACGGTTCCGGCCGTGCATCGAGGACGCCATCGAGTTCCTGGTGACGGAGCGGCTGGCCGAGGGGCGCGAGGACTGGCAGAAGCGTCTAGACGAGAGTCGCAACCACTACCGTCGCCGTCAGTTGCTGGCCGCGATGCGCCGCAACCCAGACGTGGTCGAGGAGTACTTGCGAGAGCGAGAACGGGAGCAGGACGGACAGTAGAGACAGGCCCCGCCGGTTGATCTGGCGGGGCCTTCGCCGTGCGACCGGCGTCTACGTGTGCGGTAGGCGGGTGGTTAGCCAGTGCTGAAGGTCTTGCAGTTTGCCAAGCGGCTGCGGCAGGTGATGGTGCTGTGTGAGGAACCAGACGACGCTCATGATGACCATCACCCACCCGATGACATTAAGGCAGTTCCCGGATCCCGATGCTGATCCTGCTGGCCGGGTTTGCCCGCCGTTGCAGTACGGGCACCAGTCGCGTCCATGGCAGTAGCTGCATGCCATAGCCCCTCGTTACTTTTCTCGTGGCCCCGCAATGGGGCGCCTGGCCCCCGGGTCCGGTATGGCTGTGTGCCCCCTGTCGAAGGCGATGACCTGGGGGGTGTTGCCGCCGGGCTTCGGGGCACCGCTTGACCGCTGATGAGGGGCCTGACGACCGCTTGGTCCGGCGCAATGCCGGGCCGCTTCACGGGCGGCATGTCTGCGTAACGTGGTTGCCGGCGTGTGGTGCCGCAGGGACGGCCGGGAGTTTCAGGAGACGAGTGGCGAGGGGCACACGCGGATGGTCGACACGACCGCGATAGATCTCTTCCTCGGTCTGGACCTGGGCAAGGAGTTCCACCACGCCCACGGCCGGACCCAGGACGGCAGAACCGTGCACGACAAGCGGCTGCCCAACACCGAGCCGAGACTGCTGGAGCTGTTCACCAGGCTGGTGGCGAAGTTCGGCACCGTTCTGGTGATCGTGGACCAGGTCGCCAACATCGGTGCGCTGCCGCTGACGGTGGCCCGCGCGGCGGGCTGTCGAGTGGCCTACCTGCCCGGGCTGTCGATGCGGCGGGCCGCCGACCTGCACCCTGGCGAGGCCAAGACCGATGCCCGCGACGCGTTCGTGATCGCCGAGACCGCCCGCACCATGCCGCACACCCTGCGGGCGGTGGACCGCGACGACGAGGTGCTGGCCGAGCTGACGATGCTCACCGGTTACGACAACGACCTGGCCGGCGAGGTCAACCGCACCACCAACCGGCTGCGCGGCCTGCTCTCCCAGATCCACCCCTCCCTCGAACGCGTCCTCGGCCCCCGCCTGGCCTACCCCTACATCCAGGCCCTCCTCCAGCGCCACGGCTCCCCGGCCAGGCTGAAGAAACTGGGCCGGTCCCGCTGCGAGGCCCTGCTCAAGGCACACGGCTCGCGCAAGGCCCACCACCTCACCACCGAGATCTTCGACGCGCTCGCCGAGCAGACCCTCGTCGTTCCCGGCACCGAGGCATCCGCGCTGATCGTGCCCGGCCTGGCCGCTCAGCTCGCCGCCGCCCACACCCGGCGCCGCCAGGCCGAGCAGGAGATCGCCGCCCTGCTGGAGGCCCTCCCTCTTTTCCACCTCCTGACGTCGCTGCCCGGCCTGGGCGTCAGGACCACGGCTGCCGTGATCGTCGCGATCGGTGACGGCACCGGCTTTCCCAGCTCCGGACACCTCGCCTCCTACGCCGGGCTCGCCCCGGCCACGAAGTCCTCCGGCACCTCGATCCGCGGCGAGCACGCACCCCACCGCGGCAACCGGCTCCTCAAACGCGCCCTGTTCCAGGCCGCGTTCGCGGCGATCGGCTGCAAAGCCGACCCGTCCTCCCGGATCTACTACGACCGTCAACGCGCACGCGGCAAGACCCACACCCAGGCGATCCTCCGCCTGGCCCGCCAGCGCGTGAACGTCATCCACGCGATGATCCGCACCGGGGCTCTTTACGAAGCACGCACCCCGGGCGACGTCGACCTCGCTGCCTGACGACTCCACCGCCCCTACCCTCCAGGCCCCATCACGCCCACGCCCACGCACCGGCACGGCCACTGCGGCCCTGCCGGTTACCGGGCTGCCCATCAGCCACCCGATCCACCGGGAACATCCCGCTTCGCGGGACCTTCCCGAAAACCAGGATCAACCCCTACAAGCCGACCCCACCAGGGTTGACGAAACAGATAGGGGCACCCCCTCTTACTGGGCCATTCACAGAGGGTACCGAAGGGATCACTCTGGGGCGTTAGAACGGTGAATTCAGATGGGCGGCGGTCGCACTGCCCCGTCAGCCGCCGCCCTCCGGCCGGCCCTCCGGTCCGGACGTTCCCGGGCGGCAAGGTGGACCCGGGCGAGCCCTCGCCGACTACTGCGGCCCATGAGGCGCTGGAGGAGGCAGGCGTGACGGTGGCCCTGCTGCGAGTCCTGGGTGAGCGGGTGCATCCGGTGACGGGCTGGCGGGTGGCGTACGTCGCCTGCCGGCTGGCCTCCGGGGCCGCGCTTGCGGCGAGCGTGCGGGAGGTGGCGGAGGTGCGCTGGGCGAGCCTCGGCGAGCTGCCGGGGCTGATCCCGGGCGGGGTGTTCGGGCCGGTGCGGGCGTGGCTGGACGAGGTGCTGGAGGATTGACGACGCCGCAGTGGGCACCGCCGTGTGAGTCGCGTCAAGGCGGCTGTTCACGCCGAACGTGACAGCACAGAACAGCACGGGACGGAACGGGGCGGCAGACAACGGCACGCAACGCTAGACAACGACACACTTCTGAACTACTTTTGAAGTCATGACGACGATGCCGGCAGAAGCGAACTTCTCGGAGCTGATCCAGAAGCCGAAGGACACCGTCGCCCGCATGCAGCAGAACACCCGCAAGGGACTGCATCTGCACCGGCGCGACGGCGAGGACCTGTACCTCACAACCGCCGAGCGTGCTGCCGCGGTGACGGAGGTCGTGGACTCCACCACTCGGCTCTTCGTGGCCATGATGAAGACCGACCCGAACGCCGTAGCCATGCTGACCAGGGTTTTCCCTGAGGCGTTCCCTTGGGTTCGCTTCCTTCCCGAGGAGGACATCCGGGCGTTCCTGGTCGAGTTCATGGAGACAGCTCGCGCCGCGACCGACCTCGGAACGCTCGGCCCGCTAATCCCCCTCATTGCGGCGTGGAAGTCGACCGCAGAGGTCTACGCTGATAAGGATCTGCTCGCCGCCCTGAAGCAGCCCGAAGGTGGCGACTACGGCCCTGTCGAACCGCCGGAGGTTCCCAGCGAGTGACGCCTAAGAAAGGCGACCCGGTAGCTCCGCCTCCGGGCAAGAACGAGTACCTGATCAAGTACGACTCCCGCGCCGTCGTCGATGGATGGCGCGAGCTCGGAAACAAGGCACCGGGTAATACCGCGAAGGCTTGGGAAGCGATGCGCACCGACCCGTGCCCTCATCCCGAGACTGAGCGGCATCACCAGCTCAAGGGATCGCTCTCGACTCAGAACCGGGACGGCAAAGATCTTCCCCAGTGGCAGATCGAAGTCACCGGCGGCGGGCGCGTCTGGTACCTGCTGGACAGCAAACGAAGAATCGTCTGGCTGACGAAAGCTTCGGTGGGGCATCCGTCCGAAACCGAGTAGCCGCACACTGGAACGGCGCCCGCCCCCGGGTCGGGGCGGGCGCCGTTTGCCTGCTGCTAACTCCAGATGCGAAATGCTGCCGCCACAAGATCCGCTACTGCTTTGAGGGTTTCGCCGAGGTCCTGCGACCGGGCCGTACGTATGGCCGTGATGCCTAGCCAGGCGGCAACGATGGCTCGGCACCCGATTCTCCATTCATGACGAGGCCCCCGATGCGAACGGGGGCCGTGAGTGGGAATGCGAGACCCCCTGCCGGATCCCGGTAGGGGGTCTTGGTGTCTGGGGTGGGGCGCCTATGCGCCGCCCTTCTCGGCGTCGAACCAGCGCCGGTCGTCGCGCGCGCATTCGGCGATGCTCGGGCCGGTCGTGTCGCCGCTGGCCGCCGGGCTGTCGGGCGCCGGGTCGTCAGCAGCCGGCGGGTAGACGCCGAGCATGTCGGTCTCGGCCTGCTCGCGCAGCTCGTCGGAGTAGGAACGGGTCGGGTGCTCGGTGATGCCGCCTCCTGCTGCTGGTCGGGGATGAGTTCTTCGAGCCGCCGTATCTCCGCATCAGCGGCTTCCCGGTGGCGTTGCAGGGCTCGGGTGGTGTCGCTGAGGCTGCGCCGGGTTTTCTCGGCAAGCTGCTGCTCCTGTCGCCAGTAGTGGGCGAGGACGGCCGCTTCGGGGATGGTGAGCAGTCCGCGGAGAGCGCGTTGGAGGAGTGCGTCGATTGCGGCGGCACGTTGGGCGCGTTCATGCTGGTTGGGTTTCGGGGTGCGGACGGTGGGCTTCGGCTTGGTCACGTTCCGGCGCCGCCTCGAACGCGCACAGGCCGAGATCACGTCACTAACGCGACGTCATCGCACGCGCCATCCGCTTGCTCGCCACCGCAGACTGGGGTAGAGGTCGGGGAAGTCGCGGCAGGCGTACCAGCGGCCGTTGTTGTCGTCAGCTCCGCGCGAGCGGAGGTGTTCCGTCTGTACGGTCCGTTTCGGTTCAGGTCGGCACGTCGGCTCCGCGCGAGCGGAGGTGTTCCGGTGTTGGTGTTCCCTTTGACCGTCGGCACGGTGTCAGCTCCGCGCGAGCGGAGGTATTCCGGAATCCCGCTGGTGGTGACCGCCGCCAGCTTCGTCAGCTCCGCGCGAGCGGAGGTGTTCCGCTGACGCCGAGGCAGGTTTCGCCGACGCCGATGCCAGCTCCGCGCGAGCGGAGGTGTTCCGCCACCAGTCCGGCGAGTCGGGGGTTTCGTCGAGCCAACTCCGCGCGAGGGGAGGTGTTCCGGCGTCCGGGACGGCGACGGCGTCGTACACGTCGTCAGCTCCGCGCGAGCCGAGGTGTTCCGCGCACGGTCATCCGTCTGCGCAACCACTGGTCGTCAGCTCCGCGCGAGCGGAGGTGTTCCGGCTGGTCTGCGGCCGAAGGGGCCACTCCAGTAGTCAGCTCCGCGCGAGCGGAGGTGTTCGTCAGCCCCGCATCTGCTGCCGCACGCGGTCGATGTTAGCTACACGCGAGCGGAGGTGTTCCGCGGGTCTTGTGCCCCTTGTCGTTCTCGATGAGGTCAGCTCCGCGAGCGGAGGTGCCGTCAGCCGGCACCGCTCGGCGGCCATGCACAAGATCGGCTAGACCCTGCAACTCCACCACTGTTCAGCTGAGTTATCACAGGACCACTCGGCTCCATAGTGTTATCGCCGAACTACATGCCGGGAACAGGCCGGTCCATACGCTGACCGCATGGAATGGGCCGAAAGCCAGGCAGGCATTTGTTCTTCCAGTTCCCAGATGGAAGAGTGCACGTTGCCGCGATCGTGCATCAGCCCTCGTCGTTGACGGGGGCTCTTTGCTTGTCGGTTTCAGGTCGTCCTCGGGATGGGATCCTCCTGGCGATGTTTCCAACCGTTGGTCCTGTGTGGCATTGGGTGGGGTCGAAGCGGCTGAGGACGGCACGCACCAGGTCCCAGCTGTAGGCAGGGAGCGGCGCCTCCGCGTCGTGTGGCGTGGACTGCTGCGGTGGCAAAGGCTGCGGTTCAGCCACACACATCAACGATATTCGACTTTTTTACAGTTCCGACTACGGAATCGGTCGACTCGTGCAGCATGGGCGCCGACAGCATCACCTCCGTACACAGTGGTCGAGGAGCAAACGTGGTCCAGCAGTTGGCATCGGCCGGGGAACCGGGCGCCGGGGATAACCCGGGAGCCGGCCGCAGGGTGCGGTACCTGCGCAATGAGGCCGCACCGTCCGCACAGCGGATGATCTTGGGCAATACGCTGCGCCGACAGCGGACCAGCCTCGGTATGAACCAGCAGGAGGCTGCCTACCGCCTGCCCGGCTCTTCGTCGAAGGTCAGTCGGATCGAGAGCGGGCATCACCAGTTCAAGGAAGACGATCTGGCGAAGTTCTTCAGGATGTACAGCATCACCGATCCGACCGAGCAAGAGCGGATGCTCGAGGTAGCAGCGGCGGCCAACGAGCCCGCTTGGTGGCAGCCGTGGTCGTGGGCGGCCCCCAAGTTCTTGCAGGCCGTGGTCAGTTTCGAGGACATGGCGACCAGGATGAGGTCATACGAGCCGCTTCAGCTCCACGCGTTGATCCAGACGCGGGCCTACTCGCAAGCAGTCATCGAGCGTGGCCCGGGCAGTAGGAAGGAACGCGACGCCCTCACGGAACTGCGCGAGGAACGCAAGGCACGCTTCTCCCTCCTCCCCGAGGGAAAGCGTCTGATCGTCATCATCGACGAGGTCACCCTCCGGCGGCCCGTCGGGTCCCCGTCCGTCATGCGCGAACAGTTGGAACACCTGCTCAACCTGTCCGACGACCCACGCTATGCGTTCCGGCTCGCCGAACTCGGCCGCTACGACTTGCCGGTCGACCTGGGACCGACAACGATCTTCGACTTCGAGGGCATCCTGCCCACCCTCGTCTACGCCGAGGGGTACGACGGGGGACTGATCATCCAGGACGAGAAGGACGTGGACAACCGCAGCAAGGCGTTCGACGCCCTGCGGGTCGCCTCGCTGGCGCCCCACCCGACGGCCCGCAAGATCAGCGACATCCTGATGCGCAGCTACCGTCGCTGAGCGCGGGCGGGCCGCCCGCTCACTCCTACAGTTTGCGGCCCACG
The DNA here is from genome assembly GCF_036226385.1 of Streptomyces sp. NBC_01261. Classification (NCBI taxonomy): domain Bacteria; kingdom Bacillati; phylum Actinomycetota; class Actinomycetes; order Kitasatosporales; family Streptomycetaceae; genus Streptomyces; species Streptomyces sp. NBC_01261. The sequence continues at coordinate 9,446,259 of NZ_CP108463.1, read as the reverse complement.
CCGGCGTACAGGTTTGCCAGGGCGTCGCTCACCACCCCCGGCCCACTCCCGGGCTCGGGCCTCCACTGGTGTGCGACAACCAGGCCAGGATCGACCATCTCCAACCCGTCGAAGAGCCGCTCGACGTCCGCTCTGGTGCGCACCTCGACGGCAGTCCCGCGTTCTGCGTAGGTGTCGACGATGGCTTGGAGGATCTCCGGTGCGAAGTCGCCCGTGGCGTGCGACACACTCAGGTAGGAGCCTGGGGCGAGTTCGCCGAGAAGCCCGTTTACGATGCGGGAAGGCTCGTCCTCGCCCGGCATGAAATGCAGCAGGGCGTTCAGGCTGAGCGCCACCGGCTTCCCGAAGTCGATGACCTCTCTGCTCTTCACCGCGGCGATGACCTCGTCGGGTCGTGTGGCGTCCGCCTGTACGTAGCAGGTCTCACCCTCGGGGCTCCCGTCCAGGAGTTCGTCGGCGTAGACCAGCACGATCGGGTCGTTGTCCACATACGCCACCCGGCTCTCCGGTGCGACCGCCTGGACGACCTCATGCAGGTTGGGAGACGTCGGGATCCCAGTCCCCACATCGATGAACTGCCGCACCCCCAGTTCGGCCAGAGTGCGCACCGCACGGCGCATGAAAGCCCGGTTGACCCGGGCTGCGGTCCCCACTGCCGGAAAGAGACGGGTCACAGCCTCGGCGGCTTCGCGGTCCACGGCATAGTTGGTCTTCCCGCCGAGGAAATAGTCGTACATGCGCGCACTGTGCGGCGCGTCCTGCCCTAAATCCATGTCCTTGCCCTGCCTGGGTTCGGACTGCTCCCCCATAGATCTCTCCCCCACATCCAGTGCCCGTCCGCCCACGTCAGCGCCGGGATGCAGTTGCATTGTGCTCATACTTACTGATCGGTCACCGGAGATGTCCACCACTGGATGACCTTTTTCGCCTGAGGGTCATCTCCGGCACCGACGCCCGCGGAACTGTGTATTCCGCAGACGGCCAGGGGCCAACCGCGGCCCGGATGTGCTTCCTTGCGGATGCACACATCGCGGGACCTGGTCTGCCCTGTCAGCAGATCACACCTCGCCGCGCCCCACGGCGGAGGTGAAAACGGCCGCAGCCAGCCTGGACACCGTGATCACAGGGCTGTTCTTATCTTTCGAGTCACGGAACCTGACCTGCGTCCCGAGCGGCTCCGCCACTTCCACGCACGACCCCTGTGGAGTGCTGTGCGAACTCTTTCGCCACCGGGTTCCAGCACACCCGACATGGCCCGCGAGGGAACTGAACGCCTTCACCGGTTTCTCCACCGAACAACCTCCTGCGGTGAACGAACACCCCGTTGCCCGAATGCAATTGCATTTCGGTCCGACGTCAGGAGGATCGCCGCAGCCACGCCACGTATGCACGCTTGAGGCGACAATGTCTCGTTTTGAGCGCTGAGGCGGATGCAAATGCGTGGAAGCGGTCGGCGCATTTATCCCACAGGCGGACCGCCTCACAAGCGCGCCCCGGTTGTGAATGGCATATCCGAACACGCCCCCCGCGCATGTCCGCCGGATGCCGGTACCAGGTGCTCCCCATCAGCGCATACAGGGGAGTCCTCAACCTTCGGACTTCCCTCCGCAGTCGAACACCCACAGCGGCTTCGCCGCCGCAAGAGGCAGATTCCGGAACGGTTCTGGCAGGCAGGTACGCACGCCAGCACGGAGAATCGCAAGACGTCCGATTACGTTCCGCTTAGCGTCGTTCGCGCTCGGCTAGAGAAGCCGGGCGGCGCAAAGCCCCAGCACCAGAGTTTTGAGATGCTCCGCCGGGGTCCGTGTCCACGACCCCCTTCAGGAGACCGTAGTGGGCCTCTCTCCTCGGCGCCGACGCCGCAAACCGCGCCGCGCCCGACCCTGCACCACGGCCCTCGCCGGCGCGCACGAGCCATGCCTTGGCGAGTGTGTGCAGCCCACAGTCGGACCGGCCAGCCATCTGACGTTCCTTCGATATCCCGCTATCTCCAGTTCCTGTCAGCGATCTGGAGAGCCTCGCCAGCTGGACACCGAGCGTCAATCTCCTGGCCGACCCGGACGCCGAGCACTCCCGGACCGGCGGGCCCGCATCCCGCATGACCCGGAACCTTCGTGTCGACTAGGCGCAGCGGCAGGGCGACCTGCCCCGGTCCCAGTGCCACAAGCCTTGCTTCGGCTACGACGACACCCAGGGGCATGCCGATCTCTGTATCGACTGTGCATCGCCACCTGCCCTCTCCATTCCGGCTGTACTTGAGCGGGAGCGCCAGGAGGTCCTGGACTTGCGGGGGGGGGCAGGCTCAGGTGCGGCACCGGGCGCCTGGCCCCTTCTGGGCGTCCTCGGGACTTGGTCCGCTTCGAAGCTGCAGAGGAGCATGCGGTCGAGGCCGTCGGTCCTTCGCCGCAGGTGCGCTGCCGCATCTGCTCGAACTTCCACACCGGGCCTGGCGGTTGCCCGCCGGCGGATCGGACTGGGGAAGCGGTGGATGCCGACGATCGTCCTGCCGTCGCGGAGCCTTCCGTGAGGTTCGTGAGTACTAGAAATGGAGGCCCTGTACGGGACAGGAGGAGCGCACGGGCGCTCGGTTCGGCTGGCCTCGCTCTCGCCTACACCGTCCGGCCCGGCGCTCAGATCCAGGCGGCCACGGTCCGGTCGGCGATCGCTGTGGAGCGGCGTCGGTGCCCGGCCAGTGGCATCAGCCGGCCAACGGCAGTCCGCGACAACCTCCATGCGGAGAAAGCGGGCGCTCGATTAGAACCTCAGATTGAACAGCGAACCGAACAATTCCAGCGGTTTCGGACCGATCCGAACAGGCTTCGCCCTCGAATGACAGCAGGCACATCGGGGCTACCGGCATCAGAAACTACGTGCCGCGCTCGCAACCTTCGGAGGACAGAGGTTGCCAACAAGATCCACCGATCATCATACGATCGGCCCGCGGCAATTCGGAGCGTGGGAGCAACCGGAAGGAGATCAATGGCCAACGGGTGGCCGCGAGTTACAACGAACGCCAGTCCTCCATTCTTGAACTAGCAGTGCTCACTTTTCTGTTCCGCCAACCGGAAGTGTCCGCCCAGTATCCGGACCCTCCGGGAACAAGTGGGCGAGATCACAGGGAGTTTGCCCTGGGCCATCACCTCACGAATCTGGCGCGGCTTCCAAGAAAAACGCGGCAAACACCCGTATGCCCCTGCCGTGAGCGGCAGTTGGGGCTTCAGTCGCTTTCGGAGGGCAGGGAGAACAGAGTGAGAAGCGACCGGTAATGTAAGAGCTCCTTCTCGGCCGACCGAGAGCTCTCGTGGCGCACAGCCGATCTCGAGAGCCGTCAGCCGACCGAGAAGGAAGGAGGATCCATGCCAGACCCCTCTATGGGCCCGGGGGATCCCGACGACGAGGACACGTAGATCTTGCACGGCAGCACGCCGGGCCCAGCAAGCTGACTGCACATCAGCAAGCAGGGGCTCCCCCCGTGCCATCGGGGAGAGCGCAAGATACACGTCGCCAACCTCAACCGGTCCCGCACCCCGATACGAGAAAGGCAACCCGGGGTGCGGGACCCACCGCAGTCGTACGACAGCGTCGAGTCCTCGCTCTCACGGCACCCACACTGGCACCCGATGCCGCGAGGCCGCAGGGGTACCGCCTGCCGGTGCACCCTTAAATGACATGACAGCAGCTCAGCACAGTCGACGCAAATACAAGTTCGCGCCAACGGGGGAACCTGACGAATCTTTAGGATGGGTGTCCGGGCTCGGGAGGGGAGCGGACGATGGCGCGGGGACTCGCAACCGTTTTTGACGGTCGGCGGCTACGGCAGGCGCGTGAGACCGCCAACGGGACAGGACTGAGTGTTGCGGCCCTGGCCACAGCGGTCGGCGCCTCCAAGGAAGAGATCGTCTTGTACGAGACACGCCAGCGCCGTCCAGAAGCCCCGCGCATCCGCCGACTCGCTGAAGCCTTGAATGTTGCGCCCATATCCTTTGCAGACGCCGGCACGAGAAATCAGTGGACCCTGGCGGACCTGCGACGTGTCAACGGCTATCGCCTGCAGGACTTCAGGCACAGGCTCCGCTTGTCCGTACGCGCGTACGGCCGCTTGGAACGCGAAGGGCTCTCCCCCGCCGGCCAGTTCAGCCTGCTGGCCGACCTGGCCGAGGAGTTGGGGGTTGACGTGACGGAGATCGAGAAGATCATCTCCCGATCACCCAGAACCCAGGAGCGGTTACGCAATGCGGCCCAACCGCTTAACTCTCTGATCGACCGCCACACAGACGCGAGACGACTCGACCAGCCGCACCCCAAGGATCCTCAAGTGGTCACGCTCGCCTCCCTGTTCGGGAGATCACCGGCGACCGTGGCCAGTCTTGTCAGTGAGGAAATATCTGCCTTGCGGATTCTTCGCCGCAGGAAGGCAGCCCTGCAGGCGGCGGCCGATTTTGCAGCCACCACGGCGGAGCAGGCAGAAGCCCTCCAGGGCCTTGAGTCGCAAGAGGCCGCGATAGACAAGGCGATCTCAACTCTCCCCAGGCGCCTGGACACCTTTTTCCGGTGCACTCTGCCAGCCGAGCATTCTGTGGCCCTTGCGCATCTGGCGGCAGTCGCCGGGACCCTCGGGGTCCCGCTGACTGCGACTCAGCTCACCACACCGGCTGAGACACTCAACACGATTCCTGCCCACCTGATTGAAATATTTGCCCGCGAAGCTACAGACGGAGAGGAGAAGTACGCGATATCCGAGGACGGCATCAGACACCAGGAGCAGTACCAGAGCTGGTATGACGCCCTCTACCCACACACTCGCCCATACCTCCGAATCCGCGGCGTTCCGGCGAACGGCCATCTCCCACTTGCTGAGGTTCGGCGACGCTTCTCGGAAGTAGACACCATTCTCCTCAGCTTCGACGGACTGCTGTGCAGGCTATGGCCAACCAATCGCCACGTGGTCTCGCACGAACTGAAGAACGTAGCGCACGATCTGAACGTACCGCTCGATTCTCAGGCGCAGAGCGATCCTGTAGCCATGTTGCGCTCCATAGTCCGAAACGGATCGTCTGCCAAACTTCGCCGGTTCGATTCGCTTCTTACATCCATGGAAGTGACAGCAGCAACGCAAGCCAGTCCGCTGCCGGGAGTTTCTCAGTTCTTGCACGTCATGAACGAGGAACGATGGAACGCGGCTGTCGTGACCGACCATGCCACCGACGCCGTCGAGACATTCCTGAGCCGTCTCGGGCCGGGCCTTGCACCAGGCCGGCTCAGAGTGTTCGGCCGGTCGCAGGATCCTCGGGTGCTCAAGCCGCACCCGCACGTCGTCACGCTGGCGACGTCGCAACTGAAAGGCGTCCGCTCAAGGACCGTCCTGCTGGGTGAGTCGGTTGCGGACTTCCTGGCAGCCCGGTCAGCCGGAGTGTCGTTCATAGGAGTCGCATCATCACCCCGGCAGTTGAGGATGTTGCGGCAGGCCGGCGTCACAGCAACTGTCGGCAGCGTTCAAAGCCTGACCCGGGCCCTGGGCAAGCTCTGAACACCGGCGCCAGGACTGGGATCACCCCACGTGCTCATCCGGGGGCGGCCCCTCGAGTGCGCAGGCTGCTTCCCGCGCTCGGCGTGTGTGCGGGTGGTCCGCTCCCAGCGTACGTTCGGTGATTTCCTCCACCAGTCGGAACTGGGCTCGGGCTCTGCTGCGCTCTCCCTGGGAGCGCAGCACGCATCCGACTCTGTACTGCGTGACCAGCGCTGCAGGGTGCTCGTTGCCCAGTAGTCGGTGGCGGGCCGCCAGCACAGCCTCAAACTCCCGCAGGGATTCCTCATGCCGGCCGAGATCATGGAGTACGCACGCAAGGTTGTGCCTGGTCCTCAGCGTGCGGGGATGCTCGTTACCGAGCAGGCGCTGCCGAGCAGCCAGCACTGACGTGTACTCGCTGTGGGCACCCTGCAGTTGTCCTTCGGAGTGCAGAATCCGCGCCAGTTCATGGCGCGCAGTGAGTGTGTAGGCATGATCTTCGCCGCGGAGTCGCAGGTGTATGTCGAGTACGGACGACAGGTGATGCCGCGCGGTCACCAGGTCGCCGGTGTCGTGCAGGAATCTGCCCAGTTCATGGCGTGCGATGAGTGTGTGCTCATGCTGGTCGCCCAGCAGCTCGCAGGTGCCGTGCCACACCCTCTGATAAAGACGGCGCGCCGTGTCCAAGTCTCCGAGATCGTGCATCGCACGGGCCAGATGCTGCTGGCTTGCGAGTGTCTCGGGGTCGTGCGGTCCCCAGAACGCCAGCCGGATGGCGACGATCTCCTTGAACTGTGCTGCCGCCTCGTGCAGCATTCCGCGCGCCCGCAGATAGCGCGCCGCCGACTCGGCTCCATCGGCGAAGACCGTCCGCAAGGAGGCGTCGCCGGCGGTATCTCGTGCGTATCCCAGCAGACCAAGGGCGTGCGGAACGACTGCCTCCCAGGCTTTCCAGAATTGTGGTTCCTCTGGTTTGCCCAGCTCTTCCAACTGCTGGGCATGCCCCATCAGTCCGGCAACATCGAGAACCCTCTTCCGGGCCCTGCTTGCGTCACGGATCAGCGGATGAAGAGAGACGGTGGGAAGACCGTCGTGCGGGTCGCGAAGCTCCAGCAGGCCAAGAGCCGACAGCTCGACCAGCGTCGCCCACAACTCGGCGCCGCCGATTCGCGATAAATCATCCACGACGTTGTTGAGAGCCGCAGGCCGCAGCAGGAGGGTGTAGGGGATCGGCGCATCGGCAAAGGTGGCCAGCAAGTCCAGCAGGGTGCCTGCGCAGGGGTATCCGTGTTCATGCAGGTACTCGACCGACACACGCCACGTCTCGTCTACCGCCTGCGAGGGTTTGAGCTGTGCGCTCTGGGAGCTGTCGAGGGCCTCGCGGTAGGACGTGAAGTCGGTAGGGGTCTGCGGTTCCCTGAAGGCTCTGGGCATCTCGTTCACCTCAGCTAGATAGGCCCCGGCCAGCCGCAACGCCAGCGGCAGCGCCCCAAGCCGTCGGGCGAGGGCTTGAGCTGCACGCGTGGAGCCTGCCGCAGGGCCAGCATGGTCGATCAGAACCTGCGTAGCCGCATTTTCGCAGAGCGGGAGTACAGGGTGAAGCCTTGCGGAAGGCCCCCACAGCCTGGGAGCCCCATCACGTGTCGTGATCAGAATTAGCCCGGATGGCGCGGAATGCGGCCGCAGCCATCCCGTACCCGCTGCCAACCGGCCCGGACCGTCCAGCACTCGAGGGTCGTCCGCGTTATCCACGACAAGAAGCCACTCGTGCCCTGAACGGGACAGGCGTTCCCACAGTGCATCCGCAACCCAGCCAGCCGCTGCCTGCTCACGGCCGAGACCCGCCTGCCAGGCAAGGGCCCGAAGCGCACTGTCCACTAAGACACCGTGGCGCGCATCTATCCACCAGACAGTCCGCACAGGTATGTCCGCCGGGCGTTGGAGAAGGCGATGGACCAGTTCCAGCGCGATGGCAGTCTTTCCGCATCCGCCAAGCCCATGGAGTACATGCAAGCGCCCTTCTCCCCCAGTTCGGCACAGAGTAAGGAGGGTCTCCACAAGGTCATCACGTCCCCTCAGCGGGTACGTACCGTCCCGATCGCCTACAGGCGCCGAAAGTGTCACAGGGCCATCCGGGAGCCGATGCCGCGCGCCTCCGAGGACCACCTTTTCGATCTTGATGCTTCCCGCAGCCAGAGAGCCGTCCTGGGCGAGCACTCCGTTGGCCGGAGCGGACCCAGCCACGAGCGAGGCTCTCAAGGGCTCCCTTCCCCAACGGGCGGCGGGAAAGGGCGCTCAACCCGAAGATCACCCTCCACACTGACGATGCCTCCGGCCACCGACCCATGGTCGGACCTGACCGACAGATCCCGCCCCGCCGTGACGCTCTGTGGCTCGAAGCCAGCCGACTGAGCCTGGGCCAGTGCGATCACGCGCTGCAGTTGATCGACGTAAGGGCCCAACTCTCCCTCCGAAACGCCGGCGATCAGCATCTCCAGCCGAGTCTGCCAAATGCCCTGCCAGCGTCCGCTCTCATGGCTGGCGAGCTGATCACTGCCCAACCCAGCCAGTTCGCTGTGTGTTCGATCCAGCAACTGCAGCTCGGCGGACTCTTGTTGCGGATCACCTCGTCCCAGCAATCGCGCCACTAACGTACGTACGCCTTCCCACGTGTCCGTACCCGCGGCCTGCACCACCGCGGCTCCCCCCGCAGCGGCTAACGCCGCAATGCCTTCGCTCATCACTGGCGTCCCCCTGATGCAAAACCTTCATCCGATTCGCGGCCGGGCCTCAAGGGCCCGCTACCAATGCATGCCTCCTGCATCGCCAGATCATCCATCGTGAACAGCCTTTTAGCCGTGAGTGATGTCCCTTACGGCCCACAGGCATCCTGCTGCATCTGACACCCTCCGGTACTCTCGCTGTGGTTGTCATCGTGGCCGCCAGCCTCTGCCAGCTCCCCTCAGCCTGCGTCTTCGGCTCTTCGTTCACCACATATCGCATGGCCGCCACCCCGGATGCGTTCATGTCCCGCGTCCCGGCCTCCTGGTCCGCCGGCTCCAGAACATGCCAGACCAGCTTCATGGTGGCCGGAGGATTGGTCGCCGCCACAACAGGTGTACGCCCCCCCCCATTACCTTTTTGGTGGCCCCGCAACGGGGCTACCGGCCTCCGGGCCCGGCATGACTTCCCCCCCTTGTTACCCATGATCCGGGGGGTGGTGTCACCGAGCCCGGAGGCACTGACTGACCGCTGATTAGGGGCATGACCTGACCACCGACTCTTCGGAGGTCGGGAGGCTCTTCGTAATGTGGATGTGGCGATCGGTGCCGTGGACGAGGCCGGGCAGAAGCACGACCGGAGGATGCACGTGATCGAGACCGGCGACATCGACGTCTATCTCGGCCTGGACGTCGGCAAGGGCGAACACCACGCCACCGCCGTCATCTGATCACCGACAGCCATGGCACTCCGCTCGCGGTCCTGCTGACCGGCGGCAACCGCAACGACGTCACCCAGCTGCTTCCCCTGCTCGACGCGATCCCGCCGGTCCGCGGCCGGGTTGGCCGTCCCCGCCGCAAACCTGACTCGCTCTTCGCCGACCGGGGCTACGACCACGACATCTACCGCGACCAGGTCCGCGCCCGCGGCATCGTGCCGGCCATCGCCCGCCGCGGCACCCGGCACGGCACCGGACTGGGCACCTACCGCTGGGTGGTGGAGCGGAGTTTCGCGTGGCTGCACGGCTTCCGCCGCCTGCGCATCCGCTGGGAACGCAGAGCCGACATCCACGAAGCATTCCTCAAACTCGCCTGCTGTCTCATCACCCACCGACAACCCAAGTCCCTGTGTTGATCCCGGGAAGCAACATCTGGTGGCCGTCGCCTTGACGTCCGGGGCGCGTGCGATGATCCGGCTTCATGAGTAGACCTTCACTGTCACCTGCCTGGCTGGCCGCGTGGATCAGCAGGGTCTCAGGCCCTCTGCAGACCATGACAGCCGAGTTCGAGCGCCGGCACGGGTATCCCACGGGCACCAATCAGGTCCGGTCGGCCGACCCCGACGAGCAGACGGCGACACGCGCTCTGGCCGAACTGGATCTCGCCTCCGCCGACCTGGTCACCCTCTACGACAGCATCGCCGACATCGCCTGGGCGGACGTCGGCAACGGCTACTTCGTCGACCCGATACCTGACGTCCTTCTGCGGCTCAAGGAGTACGGCGCTGTCGGCGACGGCACGGGTGAGGAGGCTCGTGGCCTGGTCATCGGCTCGAACGGTGGCGGACTGTGTTACGTCACCGGCCCCAGCGGGGTGGTCTACCGGACGCGCACAGCATCACTGGACGAACCCGAACTCGACAGGGTGGCTGATGATCTGCGGCAGTTTCTGGAGCTGCTGGAGCAATCCCTGACACGGTTCATGGCCAACGGGGAGCCGGGATACCTATAGGTACAGTTCCCGGCTCGTCTTTGTGTTAGCCGTTGTTAGGCGGTCACAGCACTAGAGAAGACCGACGAGGTCCGCGGCCGGGGCCCCGCGCCCGCGCTGCTCATCGAGCACCTGCGCGCCGTTGTGCCCGCCGTCCCCGACACCCTGCTCGGCGTCCGCGACCGCTCCATCGGCCTCATGCCAGGAACGAGAACTCCTGGGCGCGACAGACGGAGAGATCCTCAACATCCTGGAAATCTTCGTTGACCGGCTTGAGAGGAACCCTCCCGCCGAGCGGCAGCAACTCCTGACAGGACGCCTCCAACGGTAGCGATGATCTGATCAATACGGCTGCCATCGGCGAGGCCATCACGGCCATCACCGACCCCGTCGCACGGGAGAGAGTTGCCCGGGACTTCCAGGACGCCCTCACCGCGGCGATCGCCGAACCGCTCACGCAGGCCAAAGCCGTCCGGCAGGGCGCCGTACTCGAACTGCGCCAGACACTCACCCTCGCCAAGGTCGCCGAGAAGATCGGCCTGTCCGTCCCGCGTGTCGACCAGCTCGCCAAGGGCAAGCAGAGGGGCCGCCGCCGGGCACCGCGCCACTCACTCCGGTCGGTCGGCTGCTGTTGCCCAAGCCTGGGGGGCCTCCGCAGATTCTGCTGAGGCCCCGTGGGATAACCGATTGGACAAAAGTTGCGTTGTTGCATGTGCCGATATCCAGCGGAGCATGGCCTGGACCCTGGATTATGGGTAACTAGCCAGTGACGGAAAGTGAAGAGGGGCGATGCCGGTGGGGGCTGCGATGACCGCACAGGAAACCGATCAGACGGAGGAACTTCCTCCGCACCACTCCTCTGCGCACCACCAGGGCGGCGGACACCGCCGCCCTCGTTCCAGGGATGGCCGGACCGCGTCGTCCGTCGTGTTTGTGGCCGCCTGTACCGCCCTCGGTCTCGCCGTGGCGACTACGGCAGCTCTCGCCGCACCCCGTTCCGGACGTACAGCGGTGTTCCTGGCCGTACAGCTGGGAGTCACCCTCCTGGGGGCGGCCCTGGGGCTCATGCGCCGCACACGCCGTACGGCAGATGCTCCGCCCGGCGTTCACTGGACTGCGGCCGGCGGACACCAGGATGCAACGGTCAACGGCGGCGGTGCGATCCCTGACGCCGGCTAGACCGTGAGCCGCCTCCCTGCGGCCCCGGCTCCTGGTCCGTTCCCGACTGCTCAGCCTTGCGGCGGCGGCTCACGGTCATCGCACCCGCCCCGCCGGCCGATGCGACTGTCCCTGTGGCGAGCGCCCAGCCGGGAACACCCGCGGCATGGACCGCCATCCCGCTCGCGATCACCGTCGCGACCACGGGCACCGGCAACAGCACCATGAGCAGGCTGAACTGGACCACCGCAGGCCACGCCGTGTCGTTCTTTGCCATGAGCCGGGCCGAAAGACGGTCCAGAAAATCCAGAATGCTTGCAGGCGGAGTATTCGAACGATCATTTTCCGTACTGGTTCTCCGGTCGTAGATATCTGCATCATCCGCAGAAGATCCGCGCGTCGCCCCCTGTCGCCCTGAAGCGTGGCTTCCATTCGGGTGGGCCCCGCTCTGCGGCGGGATATCCGGCGTTCCGGCACCGTACTCAGGCGTGCCCGGTGCCGGGAGAAAAGGATCGGGCACCGATAACTCCTGACTGATACACACCAACATGAAGCAGCACGCGCCACCTCCGCCGCACCGGGCGGCTTCTCAGCCACCGGTCGCAGGCGCGACGCAGACACACCAGGCGCAGCCTGCGGCAATCTCCTGACCGCCGCCTGTCCGTGCGCTGTACCGGTCATCGGCCCCGTAGGACAGCCGCGCACGGACGGGAACCACAATCTATAGCCCCAGCACTCCCGGCACGCCTGCGCTCAAGAATTCAGCACTGGTAATCAGGATCTTTTGTGACCCGAAGTCCAACGAGATGACCTGCTACATGTCTGTGTGGACTCCGCGTACCGGCAGCAGGTTCCTTAATAGCGCCCGTTTCACCCCCGGGAGTGACACAACACGCCCCCTTCAACGTGCCAGTTCCATGCCGTCCCGGACACCGGGACCAACGCGCCGGTACGCCAGAAATACCGGCCGCCTACTCCAGGCGCGGTCTCTTGTCCGGTGCGAGGCCGCCGATGCCTTGCGGGCCCGGACTCCACCCGACAGCATCCGCAACCTCCCGGGGAGCGACGACCCAACACGCCACCACTCCCACCGAATCACCGGCCCCATGTCTGACCAGCGAAACACCGCCCTCAGATTCGGAACGACAACAGCTACTCAGCAGGACTTGGGGCTCATGTGGTGCGCCGCCGTGGGTGCTCCTGTCTGTCGGGTTGGAAGCACCCACGGCGGGAGGGATCAGGGGATTTGCTGGTAGAGGGCGGTGACCTGGTTGGGGGTGAGGGTGTAGTTCCAGGCCTGGACGGTGCTGATCAGACCGGGGAAGAAGTCGTTGCTGCTGCCGTTGTGAAGGCTGCGGCCGATGGTGAAGGCGTTGGCGGCGTTCCAGGATGTGACGCCGGTGGCGGTGGCGGCGAGGGTGCCGTTGAGGTAGAGCTGGGCGGTTTTTGTGGTGGCGTCGTAGGTGCCGACCAGGTGAGTCCAGGTGTTGGCGGTGGCCGCCGTCGTCGAACCGGCCACTGTGAGGGCAGGGTCGGCGGTGTCGGCGTTCGCGAAGGCGAAGGCCCAGCGTGGGCTGCCGGTGTCCGCGTAGTCGTACTGGAGGTAGAAGGCACTGTTCTGAGTGCCGTCCTGGGCGGCGACGGTGGCGTTGCGGGTGGGCAGTGAGGAGAGTTTCACCCAAGCCGAGACGGAGTAGCTGGCGGCGGTGTTGAGCGCCGGCCCGCTGCCTGCGGCGTAGCCGGTGGCGCCGTCGAGGGAGAGGGTTTCGCCGCGGGTGGTGTCGTTGGTCCAGGTGGTGGTGCCGTTGATGGTGAGGGTGTTGCTGCCGACGCCGGTGGTGTCGTTGACGGTGTAGGGGGTGTCGGTGGGGGCGGTGTCGTTGGCGATGGTGAATCCGTCGCCGTCGTCGAGGGCCCAGGTGTCGTGTGGGGAGAGGATGGCGAGGGTTTCGGCGGCGTACCCGGAGTTCGTGAGGTTGACGTGGTCGCCGGTGTCGGCGGCCGTGGCGAGTTTGTTCTCGCCGTTGCTGGTGTCGGGTACGGCGAGGGCGGTGTCGAAGTCGGCGTAGTAGACGGGCGGGGTGGACCAGGGGCTGCCGAGATCCATGTCGTCGAGCCAGCCGTTGACGTCGGTGCGGTTGGCGTCGACGGTGGTGGTGCAGGGGTCGTTGGCGGTGGCGCCGTCGCCGCTGAAACCGTCGCAGGGGGTGAGGGAGGTCAGGGTGGTGGAGATGCCCCAGCCCTGGAGTTGTTGGACGAGGGCGGTGTAGCCGTTGGCTTCCAACTCGTCCGGGGTGCTGCCGCCGAGTAGGTCTTCAAGGCCTTCGTAGACCACGACGCTGCTGATGCCGGGCTGGTCGAGGATGTCGCGGTCGATGCGGGAGAGGGCTGAGGGGCCGCCGAGGATCTTGGAGTTGTAGAGCTGCGGGTTGTCGGTCATGAGGTCGTTGGATTCGATGCCCTCGGCGATGGTGCCGTAGGGGGTGGGGGTGGTGGGTTCGGCACCTTCCAGAGTGTCGGAGACACGGTTTCCGCTGGTGATGGGGGTGGTGTTGGGCTGGAAGGCGTCGATGAGTCCGTCACCGAGCACCGCTTGGGTCGGGGTGTGGCCGGTGGTGACGTCGACGTTGGTGACGAGGTCGGTGAAATAGCCCTGCAGGGTTCCGGTGGTGCCGGCGAAGGGCGTGCCGGTGGTGTCCGTGGTCTTGTCCCCGGCGCCGCTGACGGTGACGTACTGGTAGGCGTTGTTGGCGAAGGAGTGCTGGACCAGGTACGGCACGGAGTTGGTCAGCTGATAGGAGACGAGGAGGTAGTGGTTGGCGGTGACGGGGAAGGTGAGCGGGTCGCTGTAGACGGAACCGCCCTCTGGGATGGCCACCGCCTGGCTGCCGCCGAAGGTGAGGGTGGTGGGGGTGGCGGCGGGCACGGCGGAGATGACACCGGACCCGGAGGCCTGGGCGATGGTGGCGTGGCCGATGGACAGCGGACTGGAGCCGATGGCGTTGTCGAGCTTGATGCGGACGGTGTTGCCGGAGATCGAGGCGGGCAGGGCGATACGGAAGGTCTGGTTGGAGAAGTTGGCGCCCTGGAAGTTGTACTGGCCCTCGTTGGGGTTGGCCCAGGCGCCGGTCCAGCTCTGGCCGGCCGGTGCGGCGGCTGTGGCGCCTTTGGCCTCGGGTGTGCCTGTGGTGGTGTTGCGGGTGGCCATGCCGAAGATGTGCAGGGACTGGGTGTGGTAGCCGATGTGGTTGCCCACGTCGGGCAGCGTCACCGAGGCGATGGTCTTGGCCGGGTCGATGGGTGCGGAGAAGGCGTAGAGCCGGTGCGGGGTGGTGGTCTGCCCGGAGGTGTTGTTGCGGTGGGGCAGGACCACGGCGGCGATGGAGTCGGCGCTGACGGTCCAGCCGGGAACGGTCAGGTCGTATGTCGCGGTGGTGCCGTCGGTGTAGCTGATGGTGCCGGTGGCTGCGCAGGCTCCCGTCGGGTCGGTGCCCGAGAAGCAGTAGGAACCGCTCACCGCAGTTTCGGCCGGGACGTAGGGCGCGGTGTCGTCGTTGGCGATGGCGCCAGGGGTGGTCAGCCCCGACCAGGTGGAGGTGGCCAGGAACTCCAGCGCGTTTCCGGAGCCGTTGTAGGTGATGGTCTGGTTGGCGGCCAGGACGTTGTCCTTCTGTCCGGCCCCGTAGGCGGGCAGGGTGAAGGTCGCTCCGTCGATGGTGACCTTGCCGGCGCTGGCCCAGCCTGCGGTGGCGAGGTCGGTGGCGGAGTAGCTGTCGCCGCTGCCGTCCAGGTCGGCCTGGCTGGGGGTGGCGTCGGCGCTGATGCCGGTGTTGTTGAAGCACGCGGACAGGCTGGCGCAGGTGGTGTTCGGGTCCCCGGTGGCCAGGAACGGGTAGCCGGTGGTGCCGGAGTCGTCGCCCGCGGCGTCCATGGCGTACATCCACAGGGTGTGCGGGCCGGGCGAGTAGGGAGTGATGGTCACCGCGGCGGCGTTGCCCGAAGCGGTGACGATCTGGGAAGCGGGCGGGTTGACGGTGGTGGGCGGTACGTCGACGGAGTAGACGAACTTCGTCGCGCTGGCCCCGCCGCTGGTAGCCACGTTGAAGGTGCCGGCGGTGCCTGCCGCGGCGCCTGCGCTCCCGTCGTTGTCGGTGTTGGGGTAAAGGTTGTTCTTCGAGGTGACGGTGGGGGAACTCGGCGCGGTGGGTTCGGCGACGAAGTGGCAGGTCGGGGACTGGGTGTAGGCGGTGGAGTCCTCACCGTCGGTGACCTTGACCTGCCAGTCCACGATCTGGCCGCTGGTCAGCGAGCTGATGAAGCTCGCCGGCAGGCTGTAGGCGGCGTAGGTGCCGCTGGCCAGGTTGTCGCCGCTGAGCCCGGTGTGCAGGGTGGTGGAGCCGTTGATCCAGTACTGGAAGGTCGCCTGCAGCTTGTCGCCGTCGGCGTCGGAGACCTTCGTCCTCAGCAGTGGTGGGGTGCTGGCGATGGTCTTGCCCATGTACGGGTAGTCGGGGCCGGTGGTGTCGCAGGCCGCGTCGTCCGCGCCGGCGACCGCTGCCATCGTCGCTTTGGAAGGGGCAGCGGGAGGGATGTTGTAGAAGATCTCCAGGCTGGGGTTGTGCGAGAAGCGGGAGAAACCGCCGTCGTCATGGCCGGCCTCGGCGGAGTCCTCGCTGAGTGTGGCGGTGAAGGTGGCGGAGTGACCGGCGGCGTTGTGCTTGATCGGGGTGAGCACGCTCAGACCGTGGGTCACCGAACCATTCGAGGGGCAGTACGTCGGGTTGTAGGCGCGAGCGAAGCCGGCGGAGGTGGAGTAGCTGTTGTAGCCGGGCCGGTTGTTCCAGTCGGTGCCCGATCCGATGCCGCCGGACCAGTGCAGATTGACGGTGTAGGAGCTGGAGCAGGACGCGGAGTAGATCTCCGTGGCGTTGACGGTGGCGGTGTTGATGTGTGCGCCGAAGAGGGTGGAGGACAGCTTCCACTGGTAGATCGCGTGCTCTTTGCCGGTGTAGCAGGAGCCCTCCTGCCAGCCGTTGTAGCCGACCCCCAGGTACCCGTTGTCCGCGAGTGAACCGGTCTGGTTGTAGAAGGACTTGTTGGGGCAGCCCTGTTTGACCTCGTCGAAGGCCGGGGCAGCGGGATCGTAGGGGTGCCAGTTGAAGGTGGGATCGATATAGACCGGGAAGACGGTCGAGCGGGCCTTCAGCATCCGCGAGTCCGGCACGAGCGACAGTTGCGCGGCGGACACCGTGGTACCCACCGGCGCCTCACGCGCGGCCAGCCCGGGATGCGCGGCGTCCGAGGAGTCGGCGGCGACCTTGGCCCTGCCTGCCGTACGCGCCTTTTTCGTGGCCGGCGTCGGCAGCACCGTGTTGGAGTCCCACATCAGCGGGCTGGCCGCGTCCATGAGCTCCCGGCCACGGGTGTCACGCAGCGCGAGGTTGTCCGCATCGCCCTGGGTCAGGCGGCCGCCGGACACGTGGGTGCCCAGCCGGAGGGAGGCAAGCGCCGGGTTTCGGGCGGCGGTAGGGGACTTGACGACCAGGATGTCGGTGAAGCCGCCTGCGGCGGTGGCCGAGACCACCAGGTCCACCGAGGGCAGCACGGACCGGTACGTCGCGGATCCGTCCTTGACGACGGGAGCGGGCAGCGTGCCCGGCCAGGAGACCACCATGCTCACGCCGTCGTAATGGGTGGTGACCAACGGGGCGTGGCCACCACCGGAGAAGGACACCGTGCCGTACGCGGTCGCGGCCGGAGACCAGGTGCCGTCACTGTTGTGATGCAGTGTCATGTCGACGGCGACCCAACTGCCGTGCTGCTTGGTCCGCACCGGCTCTGGGTTGGCAGACAGCTGGAATCCGCCGTTGGGACTGGCGGTCACCTGCTGGACAGGGGTTGTCAACGAGCTGACAGCGACGGCCTTCCCGGTCTTCCTGGCAGTTGCCGCAGCGGCCTCCATCGCCTCGCTCTGAGCGGCTGACGGGCCGTATCCGTTCGACAGTTGCGGCAGATCCGACTGCTCGGGCGTGTCATCGGCGACCGGGGCGGATGCACCGGAGGAGTAGACGGCCGCGCCCCCGGCAACATCCCCCGAAATGTCGGCATGGGCGGGGGGCAGGCCCGCTGTGGCGGCGAGCAGGGCAAGCGCGGCGGTGACCGTGGCTCTGCTGCGCCTGGTGGTTCTGCGTGCGTCGGATATGTGGTGCCGTCGCATGTGGAGACTCCCCCTGTCTGATGACCTGAAGATCCAGTCGTTCACGACGCTAGGAGTCCGCCGCCGTCTCTGGCCAGAGGGACGGGTGGCTGGAGGCGATCATTCCCCCCGATTGCCCACAGAATGTTGTCATGTAAGCGACGTAAAGGTCTGACCATGACCCAGTGGGGGGGTTCGTTGAACGTCAGTCCTTGGGTAGCGTCCGGTCGGATCGAGTGATCATTACGGATGCTGAGGGGGCGGAGTGCCGTGGTTTCTGGCGGACATCGGGGCAGCAAGGCAGTCGGAGCGGGCCAGGCCGCACGCTCGTGGCTGAGCCGCATTGCACTGCGCCCTCCTGCCGCGACGCTCGCCACGGTGGCGTTATGTGGGGCACCCTGGAGACCGCGCCGGCCGTCGCGGTCACTCGGCACCAGGCGCCCACCCCCGCCCACGACAAGCCGGTACTGGTCACCGCCGTGGCCTCGCACTACCACCAGCCCATGCTGGCCTACCGGCCCCCGCACGTCTCATGGCCCTCCGGTACGGCGAAGGTCACCTTGAGCGGGGCCGGGCGAAAACGAAGCAGGCATCCGGTACCGCGATACGCGCCGGATCGCTCCTGGTGTGGATAGGCCCGGCCAAGACCGCAGCGAGGCGCAACGCCGCGTGCGCGAGGTATGGACATCGGATTCATGTCGCCGGATCCCGGCCGGAGGGCCGACCTGGCGGCGAATGCAAGTGGCCGTCCGGGACCCCGCAAAGATCAATTCAGCAAGCCGACCCCCTACGCGACCGGCCGTCCGAAAAGTAGCGGCATGTCCATGTCGTGAATCTGGGTTCTCGGGCGGCAATTCCTGGATGGTCGTCCTGGGTGCTTTCCGTTGCGTCTTCAAGATCGACTCATCGACTTCATCGTCGTACGAAGGAGCAAGTTCTTGCCAAGGACGACAGGTTCACGCGAGCGGACGGACGGACGGATGAGACCCAAGGGCCCTCTGATACGCGGGCTGACCGCCATGACGGCGGCGATCTCCGTGATGGTGGGCCTCACCGGTACGGCCGAAGCGGTCCCGAACCACCGGCAGCCCGGCTTCACGCAGGTCAAGCCGGTCCCGGTGACCGCCGTACGCTCCCACTACGGCCCCGTCCGGCACCTGGCCAACTCGCCCTCGCCCAAGGTGAAATGGCCCAGCGGCACCGCCGTCTTCGCTGCCACCGCGACGACCGCTGCGGCCCCGACGGCAACAGGCGGCACTGCCGCGAACACGCATGCGGCATCCGGCGCCCGGCTCCGGGCGGGCAGCCTCCCGGTCTGGCTGGCACCCTCCTCCGGTCTCGCCCTCGACCACGCCGCGGTGCGTATCCTGCCGCAGGGGGCCGGGCGGTCGGCCGGTGTAGACGGAGTGCTGCTCAAGTTGTCCGGGCTGCCGAGCGGCAGCCACGGCAAGGTTCAAGTCGGCCTGGACTACCGGGACTTCTCTGCCGCGTTCGGTGCCGACTGGGGCTCGCGGCTGCGGCTCGTGAAGCTGCCCGACTGTGCCCTGACCACGCCGCGACTCGCCGCCTGCCGTACCCAGACCCCTGTCGTCTCGGCCAACAGCGCCACGGCGCATACCCTTTCGGCCCCGCTCACCCTCGCCGAGAACAGCGTGGTACTGGCGGCCACCGCCGCACCGAGCGGAGGAGGTGGCGACTTCGCCGCCACCTCGCTGAAGCCCTCCGGCTCCTGGCAGGCCGGCGGCAGCACCGACGCGTTCACCTGGTCCTACCCGATCACCGGGCCCAGCGTTCCCGGCGGACTGACCCCCAATCTCTCACTCGGCTACGACTCGCAGAGCGTGGACGGCCTGACCTCGTCCACCAACAACCAGGCCTCGGTCGTCGGCGACGGCTTCTCGCTGCCGAGCAACTACATTGAGCGTTCCTACGCCTCCTGCCACGACAACCCCAGTGGCACCACCCAGACGTGGGACAACTGCTGGTCGTCCGACAACCAGCTCACCCTCTCGCTCAACGGCACCACCACCACTCTGATCAAGGACGACACCACAGGGACCTTCCGGGCCCAGGGCGACTCCGACGAGCGCGTCGAGCGGCTGACCGGCGCGACCAACG
This sequence comes from Streptomyces sp. NBC_01261, assembly GCF_036226385.1. NCBI lineage: Bacteria > Bacillati > Actinomycetota > Actinomycetes > Kitasatosporales > Streptomycetaceae > Streptomyces > Streptomyces sp. NBC_01261. The sequence goes on along the minus strand of NZ_CP108463.1, from coordinate 9,426,851 downwards.
GCGCCCAGAGCGGCGAGTACTTCCGGGTGACCACGTCGAACGGCACCCAGTACACGTTCGGCCTGAACAGGCTGCCGGGGTGGGCGTCGGGGAACGCGACCACCAACTCGGTGCTGACCGAGCCCGTCTACACCACCGACTCGACCCAGACCTGCTACAACGCCACCTGGGCCAACTCCTGGTGCCAGCAGGGCTACCGCTGGATGCTCGACTACGTCAAGGACACCCACGGCGACGTGATGTCCTCCTTCTACACGCCGACCACCGCCTACTACGCCCGTAACCTCGGCAAGACCGCCGACACCCCCTACGTGCGCGACGCGGTGCTCGCGAAGATCCAGTACGGCCAGCGCGACGGCTCGGTGTACTCCACCAGCCCCGCCGCTCAGGTCACCTTCGCCTACAACGGCCGGTGCAACACCTCGGCCACCGGGTGCGCCACCTCCACGCTGACCAGTTCCACCGCGTCCAAGTGGCCGGACGTACCGTTCGACCTGAACTGCGCCAGCGGGGCCACCTGTTCGGCCAACTCCCCGACGTTCTGGAGCGAGAACGAGCTGACGGGGATCCAGACCCAGGTGCTGGCCGGCTCCACCGAGACGAACGTCGACTCCTGGGCGTTCACCTACTCCTTCCCCCCGACCGGGGACGCGACCACGCCCTCGCTGTGGCTGAACTCGGTGACCCGCACCGGCCAGGACACCTCCGCCGGCGGTTCCGCGTCGGCGCTCGCCATGCCGAAGGTGACCTTCTCCGGCACGCCGCTGTCGAACCGGGTGAACGTGACCAACGGCTACCCGCCGATCACCCGTTACCGGCTCAACACCATCACCACCGAGTCCGGCGGCATCATCAGCGTCGGCTACTCGACCGCCGCCTGCGCGAGCGGCACCCCGAGCGACGCCGGCCAGAACACCTCGTTGTGCTACCCCGGTTACTGGACTCCCACCGGGCATACCAGCCCGATGCTGGACTGGTTCAACAAGTACATCGTCACTGCGGTCACCCAGCAGGACCCGACCGGCGGCGGCGTCAACGACGCCATCGTCACCCGCTACCTCCCCGTGGGCACCCCTGCCTGGCACTACGACGACAATCCGCTGACCGCCACCGCTCAGCGCACCTGGGACCAGTGGCGCGGCTACGGCGGCATGAAGGTCACCACGGGCACCGCGCCCGACCCGGTCACCGAGACCGACTACACCTACTTCCGCGGCATGGACGGCGACACCCTGTCCGGCAGCGGCACCCGCTCGGCGACCGTCACCGACTCCCGCGGCGACCCTCCGGTGACCGACGCGGTCCAGTACGCCGGTCTGACCTACGAGGCGATCCTCTACAACGGGTTGAACAGCGGAAAGGTCGTCAACGACACGATCACCGCCCCTTGGAGCAGTAGCGCCACCGCGGTCCACGCGCTGTCCGGCGGGCTGCCGGCGCAGAAGGCGTTCCTGACCGGCCAGAGCGCGGTCGAGGTCTTCACGCCACTGGCGTCCGGGTCCACCCGGGAGACCGAGACCGATTACACCCACGACTCCCATGGCCGCGTCACCAAGGCTGACGACAAGGGCGACGTCTCCACGGCGAGCGACGACCTGTGCACCACGGCGAGCTACGCGGACAACATCTCCGCCTGGATCTTCGACCTGGTGGACGAGACGAAGACGGTGTCCGTCACCTGCTCGGCCACCCCGACGCTGCCGGACGACGCCGTCAGTGACAAGCGGGTCTACTACGACGGCTCCGGCACCCTGGGCGCCGCACCCACGGTCGGTGACCCCACCTCGACCGAGCAGGCCACCTCATACAAGGGGTCCACCCCGGTCTACTCGACCATGTCGTCGCTCACGACGGACGTCTACGGCCGGACGCTGACCAGCACCGACGCCGACCAGCGGACCACCACGATCAGCTACACCCCCACAACAGGTGCCGCACCCACCGCAGTTGCCTCCACCGATCCGCTGCAGCAGACGCTCAGCCAGACCTACGACCCGCTGCGCGGGCTGATGCTGACGCAGACCACCGCGGCCGGCTACGTCACCAAGGCGCAGTATGACGCGCTGGGGCGGATCACCGCCGTGTTCCGGCCCGGCATCACCGACGCCACGACCAAGTACAGCTACGCGCTCGCCGCCGACAAGCCGAGTTCCGTCGTCACCCAGACACTGAACGACGACGGGAGCTACCGCAGCAGTGAGCTGCTGATGGACGCGCTGCTGCGGCCTCGCGAGACGCAGATCGCGACCGTCGACGGCGGCCGGGACGTCACCGACACCGTCTACGACACCAACGGATGGGTGGCCAAGACCACCTCCCCCTACTACGCGGGCGGTTCCCCCAGCTCGACGCTGGTGCAGGCGCAGGACGGTGACATCCCGTCGGAGACCGGCTTCACCTACGACGGTGCCGGACGCAAGACCGTGTCCACCGCCTATGCGCTAGGCACCGCCACCTGGAACACCACGACCGTCTTCGGTGGCAACTTCACCACCACCGTGCCCCCGAAGGGCGGCGTGGCCGAAACCTCGGTCACCGACGCCCGGGGACGTCAGACCGACCTGTACCAGTACCACGCGGGCGCCGCGGCCGACCCGGTCCACGCCGCCGCCTCGGACTACTCCGACACGCACTACACGTACTACCCGGACGGCCACCAGGCCGGCCAGACCGACCCGGCAGGCAACACCTGGACCTGGACCTACAACCTCCTCGGCGACCAGGTCTCGGCCACCGACCCCGACGCCGGCTCCTCCTCGGCGAGCTACGACAACGCCGGCCAGCTCCAGACCACCACCGACGCCCGGGGCGACCAGGCCAGCTACATCTACGACAAGGACGGCCGCAGGACGGCGGCCTACGACATCACTGGCAACGCCACCGCGTCCGCCGCCAACCAGGTCGCGGCCTGGACGTACGACACGCTGAAGAAGGGGTACCTCACTTCTTCCACCTCGTACCAGCTGGGCACCAGCAGTGCCTCTGTCACCAACGCGGTGCTCGCCTACACCGGCATGGGCGAGGTCGCCGCCTCGAAGACCACGCTGGCCAATCTGCCGAGCAACCTGGCGGCGCTGGCGCCGTCCGCCGGTTACACGGAGGCCTACACGTACAAGACCACCGGTACGTTGGCAAGCCAGCAGGACCCGGCGGGCGGCGGACTGCCCGCGGAATCCGTCAACTACGGCTACGACCAGTACGGTCAGCCCACCAGCGTAGGCAGCACCGGCACCGCCGCCTGGACGTACGTCTCCGCCATCGGCTACGACGAGTACGGTGACCCGCTCCAGTACTCCATGGGCCCGTCCACCAGCTGGGTCGATCTGACCCTGAAGTACGACCCGCAGACCGGCCAGCCCACCGACGCCAAGACCACCGACTCCACCAGCGCCACGGTCGTCGACGACACCAGCTACACCTGGGGGAACTCGGCCGCCTCCAAGGGCGCCGGACTGCTCACCTCGACCACCGACAGCCAAAGCGGCGGCTCGGTCGTGGACACCCAGTGCTTCGGCTACGACTGGGCAGCCCGCCTGACCTCGGCCTGGACCGCCACCGACAACTGCGCCGCCACACCCGACACCGGCAGCAGCGCCACCGTCGGCGGCACCAACCCCTACTGGCAGACGTGGAACTATGCCGCCGACGGCCAGCGCCAGACCCAGACCGACCACGACACCTCCGGCAACAGCGCCGACGACACCACCACGACCGACCACTACCCGGACCCGGGCTCCGCGACCGACCAGCCGCACACCCTCGGCAGCACCACCGCCACCGGCCCGGCGACCGCCGCGAACACGGCGTCCTACCACTACGACGCATCCGGCAACACCACCTCGATCCAGGGCGGCGCACTGGGCGACCAGATCCTGACCTGGAACCACCAGAACCGGCTGGACACCGACACCACGTCGGCCGGCGCCACCAGCTACCTCTACGGCCTCGACGGCGGCCTGGTGCTGCGCACCGACCCGACCCAGGCCACGCTCTACCTGGGCGACGAGGAACTGGTGGAGAACACCGCCACCAAGGCGGTGACCGGCACCCGCTACTACTCCGTCAACGGCACCACCGTGGCCGCCCGCTCCAGCAGCGGGAACGTCCAGTACCTGATCCCCAACCGGCAGGGCACCGACTACCTGTCCGTCGACTACCAGACCCAGGCGGTGACACGGCGTCAATACCTGCCCTTCGGCGGGACCCGCGGCACGGCCCCGGCCACCTGGCTCGGCGACAAGGGCTACGTCGGCGGCACCACCGACACCGCCACCAGCCTGGTGAACCTCGGTCTGCGCGAGTACGACACGCAGACCGGCCGCTTCGTCAGCCGCGACCCGCAACTGGAGGCCACCGACCCCTCGCAGCTGACGGGCTACGACTACGCCGCCAACAATCCGGTGACCGGCAGCGACCCGACCGGACAGAGCTGGTTCAGCTCCCTCTCCAACGCGGTCTCCAGCTTCGCCGACACCGCCCAACAGGTCATCGACCGGACCAACGGCCCCATGGCCGCACTCGGCGTCGGGGAACTGCTGCTCGGCGGAGCCGCGGACGGCCTGGGCGGCGCGCTCATGCTGAGCGGCATCGGGGCGCTCGGACCGGGCGAGGCACTGATCGCCGCAGGGTCCGTGCTCGCCGTGTCCGGCAGCGCCACGGTGGCCGGTGCGGTTGCCGCGCCCAACATCGCCTTCGCCGTCCAGAACGGCGATGGCGGCGGGGGCAGCGACGACGGGGGTGGGTCGGACGGCTCGTCCTCGGAGGATTCGGACCGGGACAGGGATGCGCAGTCTCTGCGGCTGGAACACAAAGGCGAGGACCGTGAGCCGCAGCTCACTCTGGACAATGCCTACCGCTCGTTGGACGGCGCTCCGGAGGGGACTCGAGCCCGGGTGATGCCCAAGGAGAACGAGCTCACGAGCAAGCCAGGAGCCAAGGGGAAAGACAAGGTCAAGAACGCTGACCTCGAATACCTCGACCAGCAGGGTGACATCGTCGGCTACGGCGAGGTCAAGACCATCGGAGAGGCCGACGAGGGGAAGTTCGACGGGCAACTTGACAGTGCCGTCAAGCAGTTGCGCTGGCGGCAGGACTGGAAGGGCGGCACGGAGGTCAACGAGATCTTCATCCAGGTCCCCGACCTGGCCGATCCTCCGGAGGTCAAGAGCTGGGTCAAGAGCTACCGGGATGCTCGCAGGGGCGGAGTGAAGTCGATCAGCGGGTATCGTCTGCGGGTCTTCAGCGAAAGCGGCAACAGTCTGGGGACCTTCGATCTGGGCAACAACGCCGACGAAGGCTATGTCGAGGACCACACCTACCATTCATCGAACGGGTACTCCTACTGAACCGCCCAGCGCTGAATGACCTCAGACCGTAATCCGGGGCGGGGCGGACGCGTACCGCGAGGGCGCGTCCGCCCCGCCCCTGTCCGAAAGGCGCCTTTCTTGTCCTCGATGCTTTACCGACTGCGCGAGTCCTTCCCTGACGCGCCGAATGCGCTGGCGCGGGCGCGGGAGATCTCGCGCGAACTGGCCGACTGGACATCCTGCCCCACGCCCCGGATGGAGCCGGTCACCACAGCCGAGCAATACGCCTACGCCCTCTCCGCCTTCGACACCGCCCGCATCTACGGGAACCAGGCAGAACCCGGCGTCGGACCCTGCTTGGACGAACTGCGGCGCCGCACCGTCGTCACGTTCGACAACGAAGAGCCGAACTCCTCGTTCGCCGGCTACGCGATACTCCGCCCCGACCTGATCGACCTCTGGCCGCTGCCCGAGAAACTGACTCTCACTCTGGACTCGACCTCGCCCTTCGGCGATCCCTACAGCGAGCCCGACCCCGACTGCACCGAGGAGGAACTGAATGACATGGTTTCCGTCCTCGGACCGCTGTCTCTGAACGTGGACTGGGACTGCGGCTGGCGCGGCCTGTCCGAGTCCAAGGACTGTGGTGTACAACTCTGCCTGAACAGTGTCTGGACGCGGCAGATCGCCGTGCCGTCGCCCGGCGAGTTCGGCGTCTGGATCTCCCTCGGCAACCGCATCGCCTGGACGACCGAAGCCGAGAACTGGCGCCGCGACTGCGGACTTCCGCTAGGCGAACCCCAGCAAGGCTGGTGACTTGGACGCCCGGAACCCTGCGCCCCGGTGGAGGCGAGGCGTACGCGCGACTCGCGCGGAGCGGCCGGAGCTGGGCAGGCCGATCGGGCGGGAGATCTTGGTAAGCGGATGCTTTCGTCAGCTGGCCGGCATCGGTGAGGCGCTACTCGGTGAGTGGTGCGCGCGCATAAGTCCAGTCTCCTTCAGGCGCCCGAGCGCCAGATCGAGAAGACGGTCGGCGTGCTCATCCCGGGCGAGAGGGTGGAGAACCCGGACATCGAGTACCTCGACCAGCAGGGCAACATCGCCGGCTACGGCGAGATCAAGACGATCATAAAGAACAGCTTCAAGAGCTTCAACGGCCAGCTCAGAGAGGCTGTCAAGCAGCTGCGCTGGCGCCAGGACTGGGCGGGAGGTACGGAGGTCAACGAGGTCTTCATACAGGTCCCGGACCTGGTTGATGCCTCGGAGGTCAAGGGGTGGGTCCGCCAATATCGGGCTCTGCGGATAAAGAACAACGGCAGCCTCGACTCAGTCCGCGGGTTCCGTCTGCGGGTCTACAGCAAGAGCGGCGACAGTCTGGGCAACTTCTACCTGGGCAACAACGCCGACGAAGGTCATGTCGAGGGACATACCTAACTATTCATCGAACGGGTACTCCTACTGAACCGTCTGCCCCTGTCTGACCTCAGGCCGTAATCCGGGACAGGGACGGACGCATTCCGTGAAGGCGCGTTCGCCCCTGTCCGTTTCCGAAAGGCACGTTCCTTGTCCTCGACGCTCCATCGAGTGCGCGAATCCTTTCCCGATGCCCGGAGCGCGCTGTCGCGGGCGCGCGCGATCATGGGAGATCTGGCGACTGGACTGCCCACCCTTGGCCCCAAATGGAGCTGATCACCACAGCCGAGCAGTACGCACATGCCCTCCATTCCTTCGACACTGCCCGAATCTATGGGAACCAAGGACAATCCGGGGTCGGGCCCGCCCTCGACGAACTGCGGCGCCGTAGTGTCGTCACGTTCGACAAGGCGAAGCCGAACTCCTGGTTCGCAGGGTACGTAAGGCTCCGCCCCGACTTGGCCGAACTCTGGCCGCTGCCAGAGGGGCTGACCCTCACCCTGGATTCGACCCTGCCCTTCGGCGATCCCTACAGCGAGCCCGACGAGAACTGCACCGAGGAGGAGCTGGACCAGATGGTCTCGGTGCTCGGGCCGTTGACCCTGAACGTCAGATGGGGCTGTGGCTGGCGCGGCCTCCCCGAGTTCAAGGACTGCGGCGTGCAACGCTGCCTGAACAGCGTCTGGCTGGAGCAGATCGCCAAGCCATCCCCCGGCGAGTTCGGCGTCTGGGTCTCCCTCGGTCCCCGCGCCGCCTGGACACCCGAGGGGGAAGCCTGGCGCCGCGAATGCGGACTTCCGCTGGGCGAACCTCAGCAAGGCTGGTGACTCGGACGCCCGGATTCGCCAGCGATCAAGCAGTGGGTCCGCAGCTGCAGAAGAGCCGCTGGAGCGATATCAAGTCCGTCACTGGCTTCCCTCTGCGGGTCTACAGCGAAGGCGGCGGCAATCTGGGCGACTTCGACCTTGGCAACAACGCCGACGAAGGTCACGTCGAGGGACATACCTACTATTCGTCGAACGGGTATTCCTACTGATCTGCCTGCTGTCGCTGTCTGACATCAGGCTGTAATCCGGGACAGGGGCGGATGCGTACCGTGAGGGCGCGTCCGCCCCTGTCCCTGGCTGAAGGGCACGTTCCTTGCCGCTTTTCCGAGTGTGCGAATCCTTTCCCGACGCCGCGAGTGCGCTGTCGCGGGCGCGCACGATCATGCGTGATCTGGCCGACTGGAACAGCATTCCCTGGCCCCAACTGGAGCCAGTCAGCACAGCCGAGCAATACGCACATGCCCTCCGTTCCTTCGGCACCGCCCGCATCGTCGGGGACAGGGAACCCGGCGCCGTACCGTTCCTGGCCGAGCTGCGGCGCCGCGGTGTCGTCACGTTCGACGCGGAACAGCCGTATTCCCGAATGTTCATGGCGGACCTGCGGCTAGGCCCTGACCTGGCCGATCTCTGGCCGCTGCCCGAGAGCGTGACCCTCAGTCTGACCCGGACCCCGCCCTTTGGCGGGCCCGACAGCGAGCCCGAGGACAACTGCACCGAGCAGGAACTGGACCGGATGGTGGCCGTGCTCGGCCCGCTCATGCTGACCGCCTCCTGGCACTGCGGCTGGCGCGGAGTGCCCGAGTTCAAAGGCAGCGGTGTGAAACTCTGCCTGAACAGCGTCTGGCTGGATCAGGCCGCCGAGCCGTCCCCCGGCCAGTTCGGTGTCTGGATCGCCCTCGGCTCCCGCGTCGCCCGGTCGCCCGAGGGCGAAGTCTGGCGCCGTGACTCGGGACTCCTGCTGGGCGAAGCACAACAGGAGTGACCCGGACGCTCCGAGCCTCCTACGCTCCGATGGAGGTGAGGCGTGTGTCGGCGTCGTCTGAACGGTGACCCTCTGACGGCGGATCAAAACTGACTCACTTCGTGGCATCCATACCAACCTGATCTTGATTGGAGATCGGGAGGAGAGGGTGATCCAAGTGGAGGACTGGGCAGAGATCCGCAGGCTGCACCGGGCCGAGGAGATGCCGATCCGGGCGATCGCAAGGCACCTGGGCATCTCGAAGAACACGGTGAAACGGGCGCTGGCCACGGACCGGCCGCCGGTGTACTCCCGGCCGCTGAAGGGCTCGGCGGTCGACGCGGTCGAACCGCAGATCCGTGAGCTGCTGAAACAGACCCCGACGATGCCGGCGACGGTGATCGCGGAGCGGATCGGCTGGGACCGCGGGATGACGATTCTCAAGGACCGCGTCCGCGAGCTGCGGCCCGCCTACCTCCCTGTCGATCCGGTCTCGCGCACGACGTATCAGCCCGGCGAACTGGCTCAGTGCGACCTGTGGTTCCCGCCGGTGGACATCCCGCTCGGCTATGGCCAGTCCGGGCGGCCACCGGTGCTGGTGATGGTCTCGGGCTACTCGAGGATCATCGCTGCACGGATGCTGCCGAGCCGGATGACAGGCGATCTGATCGACGGTCACTGGCAGCTGCTGACCGGCTGGAATGCGGTGCCGAAAATGCTGGTCTGGGACAACGAGGCCGGTATCGGCCAGGGCAGGGTCACCGTCGACTTCGCCGCCTTCGCCGGACTCCTCGCGGTCAAGATCTTCCTCTGCCGGCCCCGTGATCCAGAAGCGAAGGGGCTGGTCGAGAGGGCCAATGGCTACCTCGAGACGAGCTTTCTGCCCGGCCGCACCTTCAGCGGACCCGGCGACTTCAACACCCAGCTCGAACGGTGGCTGCACGTCGCCAACCGGCGCATCCACCGCACCCTGGGCACCCGTCCCATCGAGCGGTGGGAGGCCGACCGGGCCGGCATGCTCGCCCTCCCGCCCGTCGATCCGCCCCGCTGGTCGCGCTTCTTCACCCGCATCGGACGCGACCACTACATCCGCGTCGACACCTGCGACTACTCCGTGCACCCCCTGGCGATCGGCAAGAAAGTCCAGGTCACCACCAGCATCGAGGAGGTCATCGCCATCCTCACTCCCGGCGGGGCCGTCGTGGCCCGCCATGCCCGCTGCTGGGCCAAGCACCAGACCATCACCGATCCCGATCACGCCCGCACCGCCGCTGCCCTGCGCGGTGAGTACCGCCACCACACCGCGGCCCAGGCCGCCCGACTCCGCGCCACGGCCGCCGCCGACCGCCTGGTCGACGTCGAGCAACGCGAACTGACCGACTACGACCGGGTGTTCACCCTCATCGAGGGCGACGCCGGCCGCAACGAGACCGGGGACGGGGTGTCCTGAATGGCCCGCACCGCCATCAAACCGGTCACTACGAAGACGGGCAGCGGCCGGACCGGCGAGCAGACCGCGTCCGACCTGGCCTTCTACTCCCGCGCGATGAAGGCCCCGGCCCTGCTGGACGCCGCCGAGCGCCTCGCCGAGCGGGCCCGCACCGAATCCTGGACCCACGCCGAGTTCCTGGTCGCCTGCCTGCAGCGCGAAGTCGCCGCCCGTGAGAGCCACGGCGGCGAGGCCCGCATCCGCGGCGCCCGTTTCCCCGCGATCAAGACGATCGAGGAACTCGACGTCACCCATCTGCGCGGCATAACGCGCCAACAGCTCGCGCATCTGGGCACGTTGGACTTCATCACCGGCAAAGAGAACACAGTTTTTCTGGGACCGCCCGGGACCGGGAAGACACACCTGGCGATCGGACTCGCGGTCCGCGCCTGCCAGGCCGGCCACCGGGTCGCGTTCGCCACAGCCGCCGAATGGGTCGACCGCCTGGCCGCCGCCCACCACGCCGGACACCTCCAGGCCGAGCTCACCAAACTGTCCCGCTATCCGCTGATCGTCGTCGACGAGGTCGGCTACATCCCCTTCGAATCCGAGGCCGCGAACCTGTTCTTCCAGCTCATCTCGAACCGATACGAACGCGCGTCCGTGATCGTCACGAGCAACAAGCCCTTCGGACGCTGGGGAGAGGTCTTCGGCGACGAGACCGTGGCCGCCGCCATGATCGACCGCCTCGTCCACCACGCCGAGGTCCATTCCCTCAAAGGCGATTCCTACCGGATGCGCGGACGGCAACTCGGACGCGTCCCCACCGCCACAACAGAAACCGACTGAACACCACCAACCACAAGCCACACGGGTCACGATTCAACCGACCAGAGTGGGTCCGCGTTCAACCGCCGCCGACAGCGTGCGCGCCACTGCGCGGGGCAGCGGGGAACATGCGCGTGAAGTAGCTGTGGTTGGGCAGGCCGTCTGGCGGGCGATCTCGGCAGCGCCGCCGCCGAAGGCCATGTCGAGAGACACATTTGTTACTCACCGAGCGAGTACTCCTACTGATGCGCCTGCTGCCGCTGGCTGACACCAGGCTGCAACCCGGAGCAGGGGCGGATGCGTACCGTCGGGACGAGTCCGCCCCCGCCCCTGTCGGAAAGGCACGTTCCTTGTCCTCGTCGCTCTATCGAGTGTGTGAATCCTTTCCCGACGCTCCGAGCGCGCTGACTCGCGCGCGAGCGAACTGGCCGACTGGACATCCTGCCCCACGCCCCGGATGGAGCCGGTCACCACAGCCGAGCAATACGCCTACGCCCTCTCCGCCTTCGACACCGCCCGCATCTACGGGAACCAGGCAGAACCCGGCGTCGGACCCTGCTTGGACGAACTGCGGCGCCGCACCGTCGTCACGTTCGACAACGAAGAGCCGAACTCCTCGTTCGCCGGCTACGCGATACTCCGCCCCGACCTGATCGACCTCTGGCCGCTGCCCGAGAAACTGACTCTCACTCTGGACTCGACCTCGCCCTTCGGCGATCCCTACAGCGAGCCCGACCCCGACTGCACCGAGGAGGAACTGAATGACATGGTTTCCGTCCTCGGACCGCTGTCTCTGAACGTGGACTGGGACTGCGGCTGGCGCGGCCTGTCCGAGTCCAAGGACTGCGGTGTACAACTCTGCCTGAACAGTGTCTGGACGCGGCAGATCGCCGTGCCGTCGCCCGGCGAGTTCGGCGTCTGGATCTCCCTCGGCAACCGCATCGCCTGGACGACCGAAGGCGAGAACTGGCGCCGCGACTGCGGACTTCCGCTAGGCGAACCCCAGTCGGGTTGGTGACCCGGACGCCCGGATTCGCCAGCGATCAAGCGTTGGGTCCGCAGCTGCAGAAGAGCCGTTGGAGCGGTATCAAGTCCGTCACTGGGTTCCCTCTGAGGGTCTGGAGATCTTTAACGGTGTGGGTTACGTCGGGTCGTGATGGTTGGTGGGGGCCGCGCTATGCCGGAGGGACGAGGTATCCCGATGGGGATGGGCTGACGGCCGAGGAGCATGATCGGCGTGAGCAAGTGCGGCTCGCGGCAGCTGACTTGATCGATGCGGGGGCCAGTGACCGGGAGGTAGGCCGTGGAGGACTCCCCGGCCGGCATCCGCTCCGCCATCGCCGCCGACATGCACGTCCTCGCCATCCCCCGCTCGGCCACGACCCTGCCCGACAGCGTCGCCCACCTGCCCACGGCCCAAGCCCGCACCGCGACCGAAGCACTCCCCCTACTGACCCGGCTGCTCACCTCCCGTCCCGCACCCCTCATCCGCGAAGAAACCACCACATGAACACCGGAAACAAGCCCGACATGGGGCTCCCGAAGTCGTGGCGAACGTAAGCGAAGCCAGCGCGGAGTGTGACCAGCCGTCTGCGCGCATGAGGTGCAGTGGAGGTGGTCAAGTCAGCCTGGTTCAAACCGTCTTCGCGAGTAGTGATCTTCATCGAGCAGGGCCGATTCGAGACGCATTGGTGGTCCCAAATCGCGGCGCCGTATTCAGCTGCGGACACCGGACGACTTCAAACCCTGCTCAAAACTTGGGCTCGTAGCGCCAGTTCGTCCCGACCGGGAGGGTCTGGACGAACTCGGCGAGCGCGACATCGACAGGGAACTCCACACGATCAGACTCCAGCCGCCAAGGCGCCCGTGCATGCGGGCGGGTGCTACCGGAGCAGCGCCATCACCTCCTTGACGACCAGCGTGAGCGGCGTCGGTGAGTGATCGCGGCGTGTTCGATGACGCACATCCGGGAGAACAGGACGCAGGTCTGGTCCGAGGTGAGTTCGGCGACGTCGATCGCCAGCGATGGAGGGGCGTTGATCATCCGCTCGGCAACCGGCACGCAGCCGAGGGAGCGGAGGTGCTCGGCTTTCGTCCTGCGCCCCGGTCGGCGGAGACCGCCCGGGTGGACACCGGCAAGCCGGAGGCCCCGCTGACGTCAATACCGGACTTGCCGCGACGGCAGCTCCACGGTGATCACCGCGACATGCGGCGGACCCGTTCCAGCTGTGGGGCGCGGTGTACCCATCTGCTGCGACGGTGCGGGAAAGGCAGGGCGAGAGTGGTGACCAGAGCGGGGAGCGGGGGCACGCTCCGACCGTCTCGCGTTCAGGAGGTACCCCGGTCCGCCCTGCCGCCGTAGTACACCGCGGCGGTCGAGCGGTACCTCCGGTACCTCGGCGGCGTGGGCATCGCGAAGGCCACCGTGAAGGGCTGCCGTTTCTCGCCGACAACGTGGGGGTGGATGCTCGCGGGTGAACCGTCGCGCCACCGACCGAGTAGTAGCGGGTACCGGACAGGGCCGAGGTGGAGGTGTTCTCCACGAGCTGCTCACGGCCTTCTGCAACGCACTTTAGGGGCGAATGGACCGCAGACCCTGGTACCCAGGACGGCAATGCGAGAGGCCGGTGGTACTGCGGTACTACTGACCACGGCAACGCCGGTAGCGGGCATCACGATCTCTGCGCCGGCGGGAGTGGTACCCCAGTACCAGTCCCCTCCGAAGATTCCCCCGGGGTCCCATGGATCGGGCCCGCCGCGCTCCTAGTTTCGAATGCAGACACCGCGGTGCACCCGCGGCCGAGTTCGAGGCAGGAAAGGCCCACTCCCATGATCGAAGCGCGCGAGCTGACCAAGCGGTACGGCGACAAGACGGTCGTCGACAATCTGAGCTTCACCGTGAAGGCCGGTGAGGTGACCGGCTTCCTCGGCCCCAACGGCGCAGGCAAGTCCACCACCATGCGCATGATCATCGGCTTGGACTCCCCCACCAAGGGCTCGGTCACCATCAACGGCCGCGCCTACGCCAAGCACAGCGCGCCGCTGCACGAGATCGGGTCCCTGCTGGAGGCCAAGTCCGTCCACCCTGGGCGCAGCGCGTTCAACCACCTGATGGCGCTCGCCCACACCCACGGCATTCCGCGCCGCCGGGTGGACGAGGTCATTGAGCTCGCCGGCCTGACCAGCGTGGCCGACAAGCGGGTCGGCGCCTTCTCGCTCGGCATGGGCCAGCGACTCGGCATCGCCTCCGCACTCCTCGCCGACCCGGCGATCGTCATGCTCGACGAACCCGTCAACGGCCTCGACCCCGAGGGCGTGCTGTGGGTGCGCAACCTGCTGCGCGGGCTCGCCGACGAGGGCCGGGCCGTGATGCTCTCCTCGCACCTGATGAGCGAGACCGCGCTGATCGCCGACCACCTGGTGATCATCGGCCGCGGCCGGCTCCTCGCGGACACCACCGTCGACGACTTCACCCGGGAGGCCAGCGGCGGCGGGGTCAAGGTCGCTACCACCGAGGCCGCACGGCTGCGCTCACTGCTGGCCGGACCGGACGTCACGATCACCTCCTCCTCCGCCGAGGAACTCCTGGTCACCGGACGCGATGCCCGGGAAATCGGCGCGATCGTCGCCCAGCACGGAGTGACCCTGTACGAGCTCACCCCGCAGGCCGTTTCCCTGGAGGCGGCCTTCATGGACCTCACCCGCGATGTCGTCGAGTACCACAGTGGTCCGGCGGACGCTTCCGAACGAAAGGCCGCCTGATGCCCACCACCGCACTCCGCCGCATCCAGCGACCGGGCAAGCGCCCGAACCATTCCGCGGCACCCGGCTCCAAGACACCCACTTCCCCCACGACGTACAAGGTGACCGGCCTGCGGGTGCTGCGCTCGGAGTGGGCCAAGTTCTGGTCCCTGCGGTCCAGTTGGATCACCCTGGGCGTGGCAGTGTTCCTGCTGGTCCTCTTCGGGGCGATCGCCAGCTACACCTACAGTCCCGACACCGTGGCGACCGGCGGGCCTGGACCGAGCTCCGGTGACAGCGACGCGATCAGCCTGGCGCTGACCGGCGTGTCCTTCGCGCAGCTCGCCGTGGGCGTGCTGGGTGTGCTGCTGGCCGCGGGAGAGTACAGCACCGGCATGATCCGCTCCACTCTCGCAGCGGTGCCGCGCCGACTGCCCGTCCTGTGGTCGAAGGCCGCCGTGATCGGGCCGATCGCCCTGGTCCTCACCGCCATCGGCGCCCTGGCCGCGTTCCAGCTGGGCACCCCGGGCCTGGACGGCCAGAGGATCGCCCTGTCCCTGGGCGACGACGGCGTACTGCGCAGCCTCGCCGGCGCGGGCCTCTACCTGGGTCTGGTCGCCGTGTTCGGGGTGGCGCTGGGCGTGCTCCTGCGTTCCTCCGCCGGGGCCATCGCCGCCCTGGTCGGGGTCCTGCTCATCCTGCCCGGCCTGGCCTCGCTGCTGCCCGACTCCTGGTACGACACGCTCAAGCCCTACTTTCCCAGCAACGCGGGGTCGGCTGTCTACGCCCTGCATCAGTCCTCGGACGCCCTCTCGCCCGGGGCGGGGCTCGCGGTCTTCGCCGGCTGGGTGGCCCTTGCCCTCGCCGGGGCGGCCTACCGCCTCGTCAAGACCGACGCCTGAGCTGGACACGAGGACAATGGTGTCCATGAGTCCGCACCGTGCGGCAGCCACCGCGGACACCACCCCGGGGAAGGCAGCCCCGCAGCCCCTCGGGTTCGACGCCGCGTGGGCGCATCCGCTCCTGGGCCGGCTGCTGCGCGATCAGAGCCGCAGGCAGCGGCTGGACCGCCAACATCCGTGGCTGCTCGACACCGCTGTAGTACTGATCGTCGTGGCGGTGAGTCTGCCCGACCTGTTCTGGGGCAACGGTGCCTCGCCCTTCGGGGACACGGACGCACGGGACGAGCTGCCCTCCGCCGTACCGTTCGCCGTCAGCGCCGCACTCGCCATCCCGCTGTGGTGGCGCCGCAGGTCCCCTGCCGTCACGTACTTCGTGATCGCGGCGGTGTCGCTCGTCCAGTGGTCACTCGGCCTCTGGCTGCCAGCGGGGATCGGGGCGCTCATCGCCCTCTACACCCTGGCACGGAGCGGTTCCCTGCGGGTTCTGGGCTGGGCCGCGGCACTAACCGTCATCGAACTGCTACTGACCGTCTTCGTCCTTGTGCCGATCGAACATCCACTGCTGGCCGGCTTCTTCCTCCTCGGCACGGCGACTGCAGCCATCGCCGTCGGCCTGACCCTGCGGATCCGTCAGATGTACCTGTCGGCGCTGGAGGACCGCGCCAAGCGCCTGGAGATCGAGCAGGACCAACGCCTCCGGCTCACCGCCGCAGCCGAACGCTCCAGGGTCGCCCGCGAGATGCACGACATCGTCGGCCACAACCTCTCCGTCATGGTCAGCCTCGCCGACGGCGCCGCGACCCTCGCCGCCAACCGGGGCGAACAGTCCACCGAGGCCCTGCGAATCCTCGGCGACACAGGCCGCCAGGCCATGAGCGAACTGCGACGCGTGCTGGGCGTCCTGCGTGAAGAGCAGAACAGTGAACGGATGCTCAGCCCGCAGCCTGACATCGGGGATCTCGACGCACTCCTGACGCGGGTACGCGCGGCGGGTCTGACGGTGACCTACCGGACCGTCGGAGACCTCGGCTCCCTGAGCAGCGGCGTACAGCTCACCGTCTACCGCATTGTCCAGGAATCGCTGACCAACACGCTCAAGCACACGGGGACGGGCACATCCGCCGAAGTCACCATCGCCGTTGAGGCGGGCCAGGTGCGGATCCAGGTCGCTGACACTGGTCTACCGCCAGGGGCGCCTCCGCGAGCAAAGCCCGTATCCCAGAACAACGACCCCGGTCACGGCCTTGTCGGCATCCGCCAGCGGTCCGCCATGTACGGCGGCACCGTGATCATCGGGCCGCGCGACACCGGCCACGGCTGGCTCGTGGACGTCGTGCTCGACGTACCCTCAGCAACCGCCCCGCCTGCACCCGGAGAACAGCTGCCATGACCACCGTGCTGATCGCCGACGACCAACCCCTCCAGCGCATGGGCGTCCGCATGCTCATCGAGGGCACCCCGGGCCTGACGCTGGTCGGAGAGGCCGAGCACGGCGCCGAAGCCGTCCGCCTGACCGCGCAGTTGCGCCCCGACGTCGTCCTCATGGACATCCGGATGCCCGGCATGGACGGCATCGAGGCCACCC
Source organism: Streptomyces sp. NBC_01261 (assembly GCF_036226385.1). NCBI lineage: Bacteria > Bacillati > Actinomycetota > Actinomycetes > Kitasatosporales > Streptomycetaceae > Streptomyces > Streptomyces sp. NBC_01261. Next base: position 9,409,859 of record NZ_CP108463.1, on the reverse strand, counting down.
GCCGCATCATCGCCACCGGCGGCCGCACCAGCGTCCTCATCGTCACCACCTTCGACCTCGACGAATACGCCTACGAAGGTCTCCGGGCCGGAGCCAGCGGCTTCCTGCTCAAGGACGCCCGCCCCGAAGAACTCGTGGCCGGCATCCAGTCGGTGGCGAGCGGCGACGCCGTCGTGGCCCCGAGCCTGACCCGACGCCTGCTGAACGCCTACGCCCACCAGGTACTCGCTCCGGTCAACGCCCCCGTGGCTGAGGATCCCCGACTGCGGACCCTCAGCGACCGCGAACGAGAGGTCCTCGTCGCCATCGGTCACGGCTGGACCAACACAGAGATCGCCGAACGACTCGTCCTCACCGAGTCCACCGTCAAGAAACATGTCGGACGCGTCCTGGCCAAAATCGGGGCGCGCGATCGCATCCAGGCCGTGATCACGGCGTATGACGCCGGTCTGGTCAAGACGAGGCCATAGCCCCGGTGCGCCAGGCACACGCCTGGCGCACCCAATCTCCACGTCTTACGGCTCCGACGGGCCACCCTGAGCACTCAGTGATTCCTAATGCCGTCTGTCAAGCCGCGTGAGCGGTGGGCGGCACGGCATTAGGAATCACTGACCCGATCCCGCCAGTCACGAATACCGAAATCCACATCTCGTGCGTGACCGGCGCCATCGAAGGGTTCACCGCCGTGGCCGCGAAGGACGGCCACGCCTTCGGCGAGGGCAACGTGTCCATGGCGGGCAACTACTTCCCCAGGCCGACGGCAAGGACGACCGCCACCCGCTGCCTACCGGGCCCGACAAGGTGCTGATGGACTCCACCACCGCCGACCAGGGCGGACACCGTCCGGCTGGCCATCGACGGACCGGTGTGCTGCACAAGAAACTCGTCGGCATCTTCCGCACCGACAACACCTCCGGCTCCGGCGGCACCGCGGTGTTCTTCGACAACGCCATCGCGCAGAAACTGTTGCTGAAGCCGGGTCAACAAGATGCTGGCGGAATCCCTGCCCCGGCTGACGCCTTACTCGATCACCGACCCGGCACGCCTGCGCACCGCAGTCGAGCAGACCAGAGTGTCCGGGCTCGCCTACGAGGAGCAGGAAGCGGCCCTCGGCGTCAGTTGCATCGCCTCGCCCGTCTTCGACGGAGCTACAGTCGTGGCCGCCCTGTCCGTTGCCGTGCCGCTGGCCCGGTTCCACCCGGCCCAGCTGGCACCTGCTGTGCGCACGGCGGCCCTCGGTCTGTCACGGGTGCTGCGCTCCGGCAGGAACGTGTGAGAACGCTCGGGGTTCGCTTCCTTCCGGCCATCGGCATCAAGCAGAGCGCGAGTCGGGCCGGAAAGTGACCGCCCAACCGGTGAAGTCGGCGCGGTTCGCTTCCGCCGTCGTGGTGACCGAGCGCAACCGCAGGCCCTCCTGAATGTTCCGCAAGAGTACGGGCTCTTCAAGGGCAGGGACGGGCAACGCCCGTACGGCAGGGGACAAGACACCTTCGGTGACACGGACATCCTTTAAGGCGATCCGGTTACCGGTGGCCGCCGACACCCTGGCGTCCACGCTCACGTCGCCGGCGAGCGGCAGGCCGCTCCGCACGTTGACCCGGTCTTCTCCGTCGCCTCGGGAGATGCCCACGTCGAGCGCGTCCGACAGATCTTCGTACGACAGGTACGCGGTCGCCTCGACGCTGCCTGCGTCGGCTTCGTCGGCGCTTCCCGACACTTTCAACTCGTCGAGGTCCACGGTCAGCTTGGTGACCGGCAGGGACCGGATCGTCCCTTGCGCGGGTGGGTCGTGGGCCGTGATGTCGACGTGTCGCGGAGTGCCTTCCGCCAACTGGGTCAGGACGGGAAGGCCGGTGACATGCACGGCAGGCCGCTCGGACGTTCCCATGCCCTCCTGGAAGGCCTGGACAGTGCGGCCCTCCACGCGGTCTGCGGCTCCGCGGTCCACGGCGACGGCACCCATCAGCAGCGCTGCCAGTGACACGGCGACCAGTATCCGGCTCCGCGTCGTCGGGTAGGCGCGATGGCAGCTGCCTTGTCCGAGTGCCAAGTCCGCCCCTCGGGAACCACGTCTTGCTGTGATCGGTGCATGGCTCTCCCGCGTCGAGGTGCCGCTCCGGCGCAGGGTTCTCCGCGCGCCCACCGCGGACGGCGGCGTGAGGTCTGTCAGTCGTCGGCGATGCCGGAGCCGCTGAGCGCGGGCACGGTGTTCTCCGGACGGGCCAGGGAGCGGGCGCCGGCCCGGAACTGGGCGAGCTTTTCGACGATGGTCTGTCCGACCGGGAGGTGGCCCCAGACGCTGATGCCCTGGTGGGTGCTGGGCTCCCATGTCGCTTCGTCGATGAGGACGGGATTCCAGCCGACTTCCCACTCGAATCCGGACGGGGTGCGGGCGTAGTAGGAGAGTTCACGGTCGTTGGTGTGCTGGCCGACGGACAGAGCCATGTCGAAGCCGAGTTCGTGTACGCGCCGGTAGCTCTGGGCGACGTCGTCGAGGGTGGCCGTCTGGATGTTGAGGTGCTGGACACGGGTGGGGACCGGGTCGATCGGCAGGCCGCGGGTGGCCGCCACAGCGATGGAGTGGTGACGTTCGTTGACCCGCAGGAAACGGATCTTGAGCTTGACACCGCTGATGGTCTCGTCGATGTAGTCGGTCAGGCGGGCGTCGAAGACAGTGTTGAAGTAGCCGCGGATCTGCGTCGGCCTGGTGGAGGTCAGTGCGACGTGGCCCATGCCGGAGTCGCCAGTGACGAAGCCGGAGGCGAGCATGCGCAGGGGCTCGGCAGACTTCACCGGGCTGGTGTAGATCTCCTGGGTCATGCCTTTGGGGCCGGGGAAGCGCAGCAGGCGTTCGACGCCTCGCAGGGCGGCTTCTTCGTCGGTGCCGACGGCGAGGGGTACACCGTGGGCGCGGACGCGGGCCTCGATCTGCTCGAAGGTGGCGTGGTCGTCGAGGTGCCAGCCGATGGCGACGACGTCCTCGGCGGGACCGCGGCGCAGCAGGAAGCGACACTCCTGGTCGTCGAGGCGGAAGCGCATCAGCTCGGGGGTGAGGGCATCGTGGTGCATGCCGATGGCGTCGGTGCCGAAGCGGCGCCAGTCGGTGAAGCGGTTGGTCTCGATGACGACGTAACCGAGGTGGACGGCGCCGAAGACGGACGGGGCGTCGTGCCCGTCATGCGCGGTCATCGCCGGCCTGCCAGGAAGTCGGCGCACAGGCGGTTGAACAGTTCGGCGCGTTCGAACTGCACCCAGTGGCCGGTGTTGGCGACCTGGTACAGATCGCAGTCGGGCAGCCGCTCGGCCAGCAGGCGTCCGCCGGAGGGCCGGTTGACCTGGTCCTTGGCACCCCACAGCACCAGGGTGGGCACGGGCAGTCGGCGCAGGCGTGGGTCGCGGGTGAAATCCATCTTCCACAGGGTCCGCAGCACGCCTGGACCGGAGGGACGCCTGAGGGGTGGTGCCGCGACGACCTCGGGGTCGATGCTGGCCCGGTAGCGCTCGTCAATGGCGGAGTCGGGGACGTCGGCGGCGTTGAAGACCAGGTAGTTGCGGATGAACCTCTCCAGCTTCAGCCGGGACGGCCCGTCACCGGTGTAGTAGTTCAGCAGGTTGTTCAGCCCCGCTGTGGGCACGGCGCGGGTGGTACCGACACCTCCGGGCCCCATCAGCACCATGCGGTCGACCCGGTCGGGGGTGTCCAGCGCCAGGCGCAGGGCGCAGGCCCCGCCGTAGGAATTGCCGACCAGGTGGGCCTTGTCCAGGCCGAGTTCGTCCAGCAGTCCGCGGATACCGTCTGCGAGATGGCCGAAGGGGTCGGTTGGGTCAACGCCCTTGGTGCTGCGGCCGTAGCCGGGCAGGTCGGGCACGATGACCCGGTACTCCTTGGCCAGGTCGGCGATGTTGCGGGCGTAGTTGGAGACACCGGAGGCGCCGGGGCCGCCGCCGTGCAGCAGCAGCACCGGCGGGCCGTCGCCCGTCTCCGCGACGAAGATCTTCCTTCCGGCTGTGTCGTACGTCGTCTCCTGGAGCGTCGGCAAACCGGTCGGTGTCGTCATGTCGTACCTCACTGGGCGGTGGTCGCGGTCGGGCGAGGGGTGGCGGCCGGAGCGAAGCCGGTCGGTGGAGGGGGAAGCGGGCTGCCGGTTGGCGCGGCGGCGTAGACGTAGGCGTCGGGGCGCAGAGCGAGGCAGGCCACGCGGCGGGCGGTCATCCAGGGCAGTAGGACGCCGTCGCTGTCGACGAGCGTGCCCTCGGCCGGCCGGGAGCCGGCCGGTGTGACGGTCAGCGAGGGCACTCCCAGCCGGTCCCAACCCGGCTGGGAGACAGCCGTACGGGCTTGCAGGAGCAGCCAGCGTCCGCCGAGGGCATCGTCGAGACGCAGACGTGTGCCGTCCGGCCCGGTCACCCAGGGCTGGGGTACCTGGTGGCCGGACGCCTTGGTGCGGGGGCGGGCCTGGAGGCCGGGCCCGCAGGGCGCGGTCGCGGACGCGAGCGACCGCCGGACGGCGTTCGGTGATGATGCGGCCGACGAACACCGCACGCTTGGTGATCTCCTTGACGTGCGGTTTGCGTTCGGTCTCGTAGCTGTCGAGGACCCCTTCGGGCAGTTCGCCGCGCAGCACGGCGCCGAGTTTCCAGCAGAGGTTGGCGACGTCGCGCACTCCGGCGGCCATGCCCTGGCCGATCCACGGCGGCATGGCGTGGGCGGCGTCGCCGGCGAGGAAGACCCGGCCGGCACGGAAGCGGGAGGCGAGGCGGACGTGGTGGCTGTAGACGGTGACCCGCACGACCTCGACGCTGTCCCGACTGATCCCGTAGTGCGCGACCAGCCGGTACACGGCGTCTTGGGTGGTCAGCTGCTTCTCGTCGTCACCGGGGAGGATGGGGAACTCCCAGCGGTGGTGACCGAGCGGGGTCGGGCAGTCCACGGCGGGGCGGGCCGGATCGCAGTGAAAGCGCAGTCTGTCGTGGTCGGGCCAGGGCTTGAGCATCCTGGTGTCGATGACCACCCAGCGGTCCTCGTACGTCGTGCCCTCGTAGCCGATGTTGAGCTGGGCGCGGGTGAGGCTGGAGCCGCCGTCGGCCGCGATGACGTAGGTGGCACGCAGCCGGTGGACGGTGTCGTCGTCCGTACCGACGAGCGTCAGCTCCACGCCGGCGGCGTCCTGGTGCAGGCGCAGGCACTCGTGCCCCAGCAGCACCCGCACGTTCGGGTAGCCGTCGACGCCGTCCCGCAGGACCTGCTCCAGCACCGGCTGGTAGATGAACATCTGCGGCGGATGGCCGTGGCCGCGCGGTGTGGGCCGCGCGCTGAGGAAGGGGCGGCCGTGCGCGTCGACGAAGTCGACGGGCCGCTCGGTCAGCATGTCCTGCTTGAGCCGTTCGGCCAGGCCCGCGTGCTGCCAGATCCGCATGACCTCCTCGTCGGTGGAGATGGCCCGGGCGCGCGAGAAGATCTCGGCGTCGCGATCGAGGGCGACGACCTTCAGCCCCATCGCGCCCAGCAGGTTCGCTGCCGTCACTCCTGTGGGTCCGTAGCCGATCACTGCCACGTCGTACGTGTCGTCCCCGGCCGGTATCTCTTCCACCAGGCCACCTCGCTGTCGTTCTGTCGCGGCTCTTGGCTTCATGTAGCGTTCACTCCAATTGGAATGAATGCTACGGTAATCCTGGCGCCGGACACGGTCAAGGGCCGGCGCGACAGGAGGGAAGACCCCATGACCAGGCCCCAGGCGACACGCAAGAAGCGCGCGAACGGCGTGGAGTCGCGGCAGCGCATCCTCGACGCCACGGTGGAGATCGCGGGCGAACGGGGGTACGAGGGCACGTCCATCGCAGCCGTTAGCGCCAAGTGCGGGCTGCCCGCCAGCTCGATCTACTGGCACTTCAAGGACAAGGACGACCTGATCGCTGCGGTCATCGAGCGCAGCTTCGATACCTGGCTTGCCGCGGTCGAGCTGCCGGTGGAGGAAGCGGGCACATCCCTGCAAAGAGTCACCGTCATGGCCGCGAACGTGGCGAAGTCACTGATCGACGCACCCGACTTCCTGCGCCTCGGCCTCATGCTCGCCCTGGAGCGGCGGCCCGACGAGCCCCGGGGGCGGACCGTTTTCCTCCAGGTCAGGAAGACCGCTCGCCAGAAGATGATCGAGATCACCCAGACCCTCTTCCCGGAACTGGACGAGGGCGCGCTCCATACGCTGGCCGCGTATGCCGTGGCAGGGGCGGACGGCCTGTTCGTGCTTCGGGAGATCGACGGGGACACCGTCGACCTGGTGGCGATGTTCGAGCTGCACGCCCAGCTGGTGCATGAGGCGGCACTCCGCATGGCGACGGGGGGCACGCAGTGAGCGCGACCGCCGGGCAGCGGGAAGCAGCGGGCAGGCTGCTCCGTGAGGCTGAGCAACACGTAACGCCGATCGATCCGCTGACGGCCCTACTGCCCGCTCTGGACCTCGCCGACGCCTACGCCGTCCAGCAGGACAACGTCACACAACGTCTCGCAGCCGGCGCCCGCCTGGTCGGATACAAAGTGGAACCGACCTCCGCCGCGATGCACACGCGCCCCGGCATCGACGAGCCCGCCTACGGCCATCTGCTGGACGACACGCTCCATCGCGACGGCGGCACTGTGCGTACGGCCCGGTACTGCAGTCCGCGCGTCCAGCCCGAGATCTGTTTTCGACTAGCCCGGCCGCTGCGCGGGCCCGGTGTCCGCGCCCTGGACGTGCTGACGGCCACCGAAGCGGTCGCACCCGTACTGGAGATCGTCGATAGCCGGGTCCGGGACTGGCGGATCACCCTGGCCGACACCGTGGCCGACAACGTCGGCTCCGCGGGACTGGTCTGCGGAGCCTGGACGCCCTTCGAACGCGCCCCCGATCTCGCCGCGGTCACCGTCGACCTGTTCCTCGATGGCGACCACGTCGCGACGGGCAGCGGAGAGACCGTACTGGGGCATCCGGCCGCCGCAGTCGCGTGGCTGGCCAACACCCTCGCCGCTCACGGCGCGCAGTTGGAGGCCGGGAACGTAGTCCTGTCCGGCGCCATGACCATCGCTCCCTTCGTAAAGGCCGGCCAGAAAGCCGAGGCACGCTTCAGGGTGCTGGGCCCGGTGTCGATGTCCTTCGTCTGAATCTCGGCCGACCGCATGACTTGTTTCCGCGTCCGGCAGCAGCACGGCACGAGATCCCCTGTCTCGGTCCTCCGCTCCGACGGGCACTTCGCATTCATTCCCTCCACACCACCGCTTACCGCTTCTGCGCGCCACACCGGAGCCGTTGGCGTTTCCGACGACGACAACGCCCTACCCTGCTCCCGACGCCGACCGGCGGCGCGGAGCGGCAAGCAGCGTGCAGCGAAGAGCACGTCGACGAAGCCGTAGTCCGCGCACGCTCACGAAAGGCCGCTCAATGACCCTCTCGGCACAGCGCATCGACGTCCATCAGCACATTGTGCCCGCGTTCTACCGCGACGAGCTCACCAAGGCGGGTATCGGAGAGGCCGGCGGCCGGCCCCTGCCCAACTGGTCTGCCGAGTCGGCGCTGGAGCTGATGGACCTGCTGGGTACCCGCACGGCCATCCTGTCCGTCTCCACACCGGGGGCCGGTTTCCTTGCCGACCAGGAGACGGCCACCGATCTGGCGCGCCGCCTCAATGACCATTCGGCGGCCTTGACCAGCGACCGTCCCGGCCGCTTCGGCTTCTTCGCCACCCTTCCCATGCCGGACGCCGCCGACTCCGCCGCCGAGGCCGTTCGGGCACTGGACGACCTGCGGGCGGACGGCGTCACGCTGCTCGCCAACAACCGGGGCACCTACCTCGGCACCGACGGCCAGGAACCTCTGTGGCGTGCCCTGGACGAGCGCGGTGCCGTGGCATTCGTCCATCCCGCCGAACTGCCCGCTCCCCCGGTCGACGGCATCCCGCCCTTCGCCGCCGACTTCCTCCTCGACACCACTCGGGCCGCCTACCTGCTCGTCCGTAACGGCATCGTCCGGCGCTACCCGGGCGTCCGGTTCATCCTCAGCCACGCCGGCGGCTTCGTCCCGTACGCCTCCCACCGTATGGCCGTCACCATCGCCAACGACACAGGGCGCAGCCCACTGGACGTACTGGACGACTTCCGCTCCCTCTACTTCGACACCGCCCTGTCCTCCAGCCCCGCCGCTCTGCCCACCCTGCTCGCCTTCGCCCGCCCCGGGCATGTCCTGTTCGGCAGCGACTGGCCCTTCGCCCCCACCCCCGCCGGCCAGTACTTCACCAACGGCCTCGACGCCTTCCTCCAGCCCAGCCCGCTCAAGGCGGTCAACCACACCAACGCCGAGGCGCTCTTCCCCCGTCTGTCCTCCGGCGCTCCCGCACCGGTCCCGGTCCGGCCGGCCGCGATACGCCTGCGGCAGACCGCCCAGCGCGCCGCCGCCCGCTTCGTCTTCAAACTCGTCCAGCCCGGCACCAACTGAAACAGGACACCATGTCTGCAACCCCAGTCCCCGACCCCGGCACCGACCCCATGATCGATCGAGACGAGGACGGCGAAGTCGCGGTCGCGACCGGCCGGGCCGGCCACCAGGGCGTGCTGGTCGCCATGTGTCTGTCCCTGGTCCTGGTCGTCGCGTCCGTCTCCGCCCTCAACCTGGCCCTGCCCGACCTCTCCATCGACCTGTCTGCGTCCAACACCTCGCTGACCTGGATCGCCGACGGCTACACCGTCGCCCTTGCCGCCCTCGTCCTCCCGCTCGGCGCGATCGGCGACCGGATCGGCCGCCGTCATATCCTCGTCGCGGGCACCGTGGTCTTCGGAGCGGCCTCGCTGGCCGCCTCCTTCGCCGACTCCACCACCACGCTGATCGTGTGGCGGGTCGTCATGGGCCTGGGCGCGGCGATGATCATGCCAGGCACCCTGTCGACCATCACGGCCGCCTTCCCCGCGCGACAACGCGCCAAGGGTGTGGCCGTCTGGTCCGGGTTCGCCGCCGCCGGCGCCATCCTCGGTATGCTCGCGGCGGGCGCCCTGCTGGAGTGGTTCTCCTGGCGCTCGCTATTCGTTGCGAGTGCCGTCGTCGCCCTGTTCGCAGGCCTCGCCGCCGTCGCCCTGGCGCCTAACACCAAGGACGAGCACCCCTCCCCACCCGACGTGCCCGGAGCGGTGTCCACCGCATTGGGCATCGGCACACTGGTCTTCGCCATCATCGAGGGCAACGAACAGGGCTGGAGCGAACCCGCCGTGATCGGCGCCCTGGCCGTCACCGTGCTGGCGTTCGCCACCTACGCCTGGCTCGGTCTCCGGCACGAACATCCGCTGCTCGACCCCGCCCTGTTCGGCATCCCCGGATTCCGCGCCGGCGTCATCACCGTACTCGTGCAGTTCATGGCCGTCTTCGGCTTCTTCTTCGTCGGCCTGCAGTATCTACAGCTCATCCTCGGCTACAGCCCCCTCAAGGCGGCCATCGCCCTCATCCCCGTCGCCGTGGTCGTCCTGCCCACCTCCCAAGCCACCCCTCACCTGGTACGCCGCCTGGGCATGAAGGCCGTCATGGCGACGGGACTCCTTCTCCTCGCAGCCGGTCTGCTCGTGATCGCCCGGCTCGACGTCGGCTCCGGCTACCTGCCTTTCCTCGGCGGGCTCGTCCTGGCCGGGTTCGGCATCGGACTGTCCGGCGCGGTGGGCACCTCGGCCATCACCGGCTCGCTCGGCCGGGGCCAGCAGGGCGTTGCCTCCGCCATGAACGACACCACCCGTGAGGTCGGCTCGGCCGTCGGCATCGCCCTCATGGGCTCCATCTACGGCAGCCACTACCGCTCCAACCTCCCCGGCACCGTCGACCGCCTCCCCGCCCACACCGCCGAATCGGTACGCGACTCGGCCGCCGCCGGCCTGAACGTCGCCGAACACCTCGGTGCGCGGGGCCCCGCCCTGGCCGACGGCGTCAAGTCCGCTTTCATGGACGGGCTGTCCGCCTCCTTGATCGCCGTCGGCGTCATCGTCCTCGCCGCCGCGATCGGATGCCTGTTCCGCGCCCCGAAAACACCGCCTTCCTCGGACTGAGCACCCCCGGACACTTCACAAGACCCCGGGCCTGCTCGCCTTGCCGGCGGACCACACCGCCGGCGGAGTGGATGTCGTGGCCGGCCACGTCCCCACCGGCAGAGCAACCAGTGCGCCGGACAGCGGGATGACGTCGTACTGAGCTCATGCCACGCACACGAAACAAGACTGTCCGCCGGCGGCCCCGCGCACAGAGGCGCAGGGGAACATATGTCGCCGACCTCATCGCCCGCATCCGACTACACCTTCCCGACCTGTGGAAAGTCCGCCCGCTTGACAGGCGACCGATAACGGCAACACTGTAACCGATATGAACATCTGGCCCGAACCCCAGTCCGGCTCACTGTTCGCAGCCATCGGAGACCTGGAAGTCCGCTACGCACGCACCGGACCTAAGCCCACGGCCGTGCCGCTGCACGGCAGTGCCTCGTGCCTGCACCACTTCGAAGGGGTGACGGCCCTGCTGCCGTCGTCCTACGACGTCGGCCGTCGCGGCGGCTGCATCGGCCACGTCGCGACCGAGGGCTTTCTCACCAGCACCCGCACCGCAGTCCATGCGATGACGGCTGCCGCAGGGAGCCGCACCGTGTCAGAAGCCTCGCTCACGACAGGAACCGTCGGATGAGCCGCGTACTGCTGCGTGGCGCGCGCGTTGTCACCATGGCGCCGGGCCAGCCCGACGCCGAGCGCGTCGACGTCCTTGTCGACGGCGAGCGTGTCGCCGCGATCGGCGAGAACCTGGACGCGCCGGACGCCGAAATCGTCGACCTCACCGGCCGTGTGATCATCCCCGGCCTGGTAAACGCCCATCTGCACACCTGGCAGACCGGACTACGTGCCGTGGGCGTCGACTGGACGCTCATGGAGTACCTCACCCACCTGCACGGGGGCGTCGTGCGGCACTACACGCCCGACGACATGTACGTCAGCAATCTCGCCGGCGCGCTGAACCAGATCAACTGCGGTACCACCACGCTCGGCGACTGGTGCCACAACAGCCTGACGGCCCAGCACGCCGACGCCGCCGTCGAAGGGCTCGTGCGGGCCGGTATCCGTGCCGTCTTCCTGCACGGCACCCCCTACCGGGATCCGGACCTGCCCCATCCGCTCGCCGAGATCGACCGCCTGCTGGACGGGCCCGTCCGCGACCATGCCCTCCTCACTCTCGGCATGGCCGTCCAAGGACCGCAGTACTCTTCCCCCGACACCGCGGTGGCCGACTTCCGGGCCGCAACCGAACGTGATCTTGTCGTATCCCTCCACCAGAGCGGCGGGGAGCTCGCGCCCGGCTGGGACGCCCTACGCACCGCCGGGCTGTTCAGCCCCCGCACCAACGTCGTGCACGGTTCCGACCTGCCCGACAACTGGGTCAGGTCGCTCGTCGAGGCTGGCGTCACCTTCACCAGTACACCCGAGAACGAACTGGGCCAGGGCCACGGCACCCCCGTCACCGGCTCCCTGCTGCGCCTCGGCGCCGCCCCCTCTCTCGGCACCGACATCGACACCGTCGTACCCGGCCAGGTCCTCACCGCCGCCCGTATCGCCCTCGCCCACCAGCGCGGCCTGGATCACGCCCGCCACCGGAAGAACACCGGCACACACGCCAAGGCGCCGTCGGTCACCGCCAAGCAGGCCCTGGCGTGGGCCACCGTGGAAGGAGCAAAGGCACTCGGCCTGGCCGACCAGGTCGGCCGCATCGAGCCGGGCATGCAGGCCGACCTGGTCGCCGTCGACACCCGTGCCCTCAACCTGTGGCCCGCCCACAACCCGATCGCCGCTGCCCTGCACTCCGACATCGCGAACATCGAAGCCGTCATGGTCGCCGGCCGCTGGCGCAAACGCGACCACACCCTGCTCGACTGCGGCCTCGCCGAGATCAAGGACCGGCTGCTGGACTCGGGCGAGCGGCTCCTCCACTCGATGGACGCTACGTGAGAACGCGCACCCGACTGACCGCGACACTCGGGCGCCCACCCGGCAGCAAGCGCCCACGCCGACCGGCCGTACCCCGGGGTGCGACGTTCTGGCTGGTGGCCCTGGCCTTCGCAGTGACGATGCTGGGCACCACCCTGCCGACCCCGCTGTACACGCTCTACCAGCATCGGCTGGGCTTCTCGACCCTCATGAGCACAGTGATCTTCGCCGCGTACGCGGTGGGGGTCCTGACCGCTCTGGTGCTGTTCGGACGGGTCTCGGACGTCATCGGACGGCGGCGCTCGCTGCTGCCCGGACTCGTGTTCGCCATACTCAGCGCGCTGATGTTCCTGGCTGCGGACAGCTTGCCCCTGCTGATCACCGGCCGCGTGCTCTCGGGTCTGTCCGCGGGCATCTTCACCGGCACCGCGACCGCCACACTGGTCGACCTGGCCGACGAGGACGCGGGGGAACGTGCCACCCTGGTGGCCACGGTGGCGAACATGGGTGGTCTGGGAGCGGGACCGCTTTTGTCCGGGCTGCTCGCCCAATTCGCCCCGGCTCCACTGCGGTTGCCGTTCGAGGTACACCTAGGGATGCTCGCCGTGGCCGCGGCAGGCGTATGGCTGATGCCGGAGCCGGTCGAGGTCACCGGGCGGCTGCGGCTGTGCTTGACCCGCCCGAGAGTGCCCGAACAGGTACGGGCCACCTTCCTACGGGCGTCGATCGCCGGTTTCGCCGGCTTCTCGGTGCTCGGGCTGTTCACGGCGGTCGCACCGTCGTTCCTGGGGAAGTTGCTCCACCTGCCCGATCCCGCGCTGTCGGGTTCCGTGGTCTGCACGGTGTTCGCCGCCTCGGCCATCGGTCAGATCACGCTCGTACGACCACTGGGCCGAGCGGCCCTGCCCGCCGGGTGCGGTCTACTGATCGCGGGCATGGCCCTGCTGATCGCGGGACTCGCCGCCGGATCGCTGGTGCTCCTGCTGGGCGCCGCCGTGACGGCCGGACTGGGACAGGGGGTGAGCTTCCGCGCGGGACTGGCCGCGATCAACGCCGAAGCGCCCAGTGGGCAGCGGGCGGAGGTCGCCTCCACGTACTTCACAGTGCTCTACGTCGCGATCTCCGTGCCCGTGGTGGGCGTCGGGCTTGCAGCCGACGCGGTGGGGCTTCGAACTGCCGGGATCAGCTTCGGCGTGGCGGTGACCCTGTTGGCCATAAGCGCGCTGGTGGCACTACGTCGGGGACGACGTGAACACTGAAGGACGGGGCGCTGACCGCGCCGGCACGGGCAGCCGCCTCGAACGCCACTGTTCGCGTCAGCTGCCGACAGTCGACAGCCGGTCACGTTCGATCCACTCGAACATCAGCTGGAGCACCTGGGGCAGCCGGGAAACAGCACAGTGTCCGGTGTCGGGAAGCAGATGTACTTCCGTGTCCCGACGGCCACCGAAGACAAGGGTGTCCTCCTGAGGAACGTGGACGTCGTCGGCGCCGTTGATCACGAGCATTGGCACGTTGGCGTCGAGGTCGATCAGCGGGCGCAGGTCGAAAGAGGGCCAGCTCTGGGCCAGTTCCGCAGGAGTCGGTTCGTGGTCGAACCCCAATGCGTTGCCGACGATGCCGTCCATGCCGAAGGCGAAGGTCCGGCCTGGGGCGAAGGCCGCCTCGACGGGACCGCCGATGACGATCGCCGCGTCGACGTCACCGGCCAGACCCGAGCAGGCCGAGAAGTGCCCGCCCATGGATATGCCCAGATGCAGGACGCGCCCATTGCCCAGCACTCGAGCCTCGGCCGCCAGTACGCGCACGAGATCGGCGCCGTCCTCCGAGTTCAGGGGGCCCGGGCATTCACCGGTGCCAGGTATGTCGAAGGCCAGCACGCCCATGCCGGTGCGCAGGACGATGGCCTCGAAGAGCGCGTGGAAGTCCATTTTCCAGGTGTCCACTCCCCCACTGGCGAGCAGGATCGGGGTGTCACCGGACCAGCCCCGCGGGGTGAGCAGGTGCACGGGCAGGACGGTGACCCCCTCCACTTGGGCCACTTGGGGCACGTCGACCATACGGCGCTCGAACGCAACCTCGAGGCCGGGAGCGGCAAGCAGGTACTGCTCGAGCTGCCGCTCCAGGGCGGTGCGCTTCGCATCGTCGGCCAGTGCGGGGAATTTCGCCCACCCGTAGGCGAGCGCCGCGAGTCGGTGCCGGCCGCGCTCGGCGTGCCCGGCGGCCAGCCGTGCCCACTCGTACGCCCATCCGCCCGGCCGGTCGGGCCACATTTCGGCGACCGCCAATCGGACCGAGTCGACATCCTCGACCGACAGGCCGCCGCTCACCATTTGCCGGTATCGCTCGACGAACAGTTCCTCGGGAGCGACCTTCCACCGGTAGGGCATACGCGCACACCTACTTCCCATTGCCTTAACGCAAGACATCTGCTTTAAGCACCGTAATCAGCCTGGATAATTAACGCAAGAAACTTGAGTTACCCTGCTCAGGTGAGCGACCATCATGAGATTCAGCGCCGTACCGGAGGCCGTTCGGCACGCGTCCGGGTGGCGGTGCTGGATGCGGCCCTGGCCCTGCTGGCGGAACACGGGGCCGAGAAGCTGAGCATCGCCGACGTGGCGGCCCGCGCAGATGTGCACGAGACCTCGATCTACCGCCGGTGGAGGACGCGGGAAGGCCTGATCGTGGCTGCCCTCCTGGCCCACAGCGAGCAGGCGCTCCCGGTACCCGACACCGGATCCCTGCGCGCCGATCTGACCGCGTACGCCACATCCATGGTCCGGATGGTGAACTCGCCGCTCGGTGCGACTCTGATCCGCGCGATGGCGGCCACGGACGACAGCCCCGATCTCGCGCGGCTGCGCGATGAGTTCTGGAACACGCGGCTGGACTCGGCCGGCGTCGTGATCGACCGCGCCGTCGCGCGCGGTGAATTGGTGACAGCCCCTGACGCACATCTCGTGTTCGAGGTACTCCTCGCGCCGGTCCACTTCCAGGTACTGCTCACCCGTCGGCCGGTCGACGGCCAGTACATGGAGCGGATCGTCGACCTTTTGATGAACGGGCTGGTGAACGGGGGCGGGTAGCCATTCCGCGCTCGCTCGGCCGGCAACCTGCACCGAGCGCTCCTTGTGGTGCCCATGCGCGGCGAGACGTCCGTGGCCTGGACGATCTCGGGCAGACGGCACGTCGGCGGTCATCGGAATGACGTGCCGACGGACCGACCGTCCGGAGGCTGCACGGGGAGAACGAGACGGAAGGTGCACCCCTTGCCCGGCGCGGTGTCGAGCTCCAGTCGGCCGCCATGGCCCTCGGCGATCACGGCGGCGATGGAGAGGCCCAGGCCGCTGCCACCGTGGGCACGGGAGCGGGAGGTGTCGACACGGTAGAAGCGCTCGAAGACGTGCTCGGCGTTCCGAGCGGCCAGTCCGGGCCCTTCGTCCGCTACTTCGACGACGGCGACGGGCGTGCCGGGCGGCAGGGGTGGCGACGCGCTGATGCGTCCCGGGCGATCCGCTCCGCAGGTGTCCGCGCTGACCCGGGTCTCGCCCACCCTGACATGGACCGGAGTGCCGGACGGGGTGTGCAGGCGGGCGTTGGAGAGCAGGTTCTCGACGATCTGTCTGAGCCGGTGGGGATCGCCGCTGGCTTCGACCACGTCCAGTTCACCGCTGCCCACCGGGCCCGGCAGCGGGCCCAGGTCGACCGGATGGCCCGCCCCATGCAGGGCGGCGGTCCCAACGGCGTCCGCCGCCAGGGAGAGCAGGTCCACCGGGTCGCTCGCGTACGACGGTTCTCTGTCCAACTGGGCGAGGAGTTGGAGGTCGTCCACGAGGAGGCCCATGCGCTCCGCGTTCTGTGCGATGAGCTGATAGGCCTCGCTCTGTTCGTCGGCCGACAGGCGTTCACGGCGCAGTGTGAGCTGTGCGTAGCCCTGGATGGCGGTGAGCGGAGTGCGCAGTTCGTGTCCGGCGTCGGCGACGAACCGCCGCATGCGCGCTTCGGACGCCTCCCGCTCCCCGAGCGCCTGGCGCAGCCGCTCCAGCATGGAGTTCAGAACCCGGCCGAGCCGCCCGATCTCGGTCCGCGGATCGGTGTCGGGGAGCCGCAGATCGAGCTGCCCCGCGCTGATGCGCTCGGCGGTGCGCTCCATGCGGGTCAGCGGGAGCAGGCCGAGCCGTACGACCCAGCGGCCCAGTGCGAGCAGAGCGGCGACTGTGATGACGAGCAGCACGGCGTTGAGCCAGAGGATCTTGGAGGTGGCGCCGTCGACCGTATCCAGCGGCAGCGCCACCACGGCGTGCATGTCGCCAGGACCGGAGCTCAGCAACACCCGCCACCGGTTGCCGCCGCTGACGGCATCCACGGTCGCCGGGTGACCGTCCCGCAGACCGAGCCCCGCCACAGAATCCGCGATCCGCGGCCCCGGCGTGTCATCGGCACCGAGCGACGCGTCCGTACGGAGACCGGAGGCATCGTAGAAATAGACGCGGAAGTCCGAGGGCAGGACGCCGAGCCGTCCGCTGGGAATACCCCCTTTACTCGCGTCGAAGTAAGCAGGGGCAGGAGGGTGGAAGTCGGCGAGCTGCTGGTCGACGCGGTCCAGCAGCCACGAGCGAAGCACCGTGAAGCCGAAGACCTGGGAGACGATGACCGCGACCGTCGCCAGCGCGGTGGCGCCCAGGATCAGGCGCCGACGCAGGGATGCGGGCGGTCGGGGAAGCAACGGTTTCACTGGTCCGCCGCCTCGCCCGCCCCGCGTGGCAGCCGCAGGCAGTAGCCGACTCCGCGCACCGTATGGATAAGCGGCGGTTCGAAGCAGTCGATCTTCTTGCGCAGGTACCTGACGTACGTCTCGACGATGCGGGCGTCCCCGGAGAAGTCGTAGCTCCATACGTGATCGAGGATCTGGGCCCTGCTCAGCACCCGGCCCGGGTTGGCCATCAGATAGGCAAGGAGCTTGAACTCGGTCGGCGACAGCGGAACGTAGCGCCCTGCGCGGTGCACCTCGTGCGCCCCCTCGTCGAGTTCGAGGTCCGCGTAGCCCAGCACAGTCTCCGGAAGGAGGAGTTCCGTTCCCTGGGCAGCAGTGCGGCGCAGGATGGCCTCGATACGCAGCAGCACCTCCTCGATGTTGAACGGCTTCGTCACGTAGTCGTCGCCGCCTGAGCTCAGGCCCTTGATCCGGTCGTCGACGTCGATACGGGCGGTCAGGAACAGCACGGGTACGCCGTTCCCGGCCGCCCGCAGCCGTTGTGTGACCTCGAAGCCGTCCAGGTCGGGGAGCATCACATCGAGCAGCACCAGGTGCGGTTCCCGCCGTTCGATCTCGACGAGGGCGGACCGACCATCCTCCGCTCCGCTCACCTCGTATCCAGTGAGACGGAGGGTGGACTCCAACAGGGTGCGGATACTGGGTTCGTCCTCGACCACGAGGAGCCTGTACCGCTGCCTGTCAGAGGGCTGCTCATTCATCGTGTTGTGCGGTCCGTTCTGTCGCTGTTCACCGTGCGGCGCAGTCGTACAGCACGGTGCTGCCGCCGAAGAGCGCCGCACTGCCGGCGTTCTGCTGAGACGTGGTGCTGCCTCCGTAGGCCGACGCGGACACCTTGGTGCAGTTTTTGGAGATCCAGTCGGAGCGCTGCTTGCTCGGGCCTTCCGACGTACCGCCCGGGAACTGCATCGCGCCTCCGCTGGAGTCGTCCGATCCCAGGATGTACCGCAGCTCGCCGTCCTTGGTCCACTTCTTGAGCTGGATGACCGACGGCGCGTCGTCGGAACCGAGGAAGCCGCCCATGCCGATCACCGTCTCGTCACTGTTCAGGATGAACGCGTTGGTGGCGTTGGCCCCGCCCGACACAGCGAGCTTGATCCGCGCCTTCCGAGCGTGCTTCACGGCGTAGTCGAGGATCTTGCGCTGGTCGGAAGTGAGCTCCGAGCCGCCGGAGCCAGCGAGTCCGCTCCGGCTCCCGCCGGAGCCGCCCGGGAAGGACGGCAACTCCTCACTGCCGGAAGCCGAGCCGGAACCACCGGACACGCCTGGCATGCCACTGGGGAAACCACTCGGCAGACCACCCTCACCGGAGCCGGGCATGCCGGAGGGCATTCCCGAGGGAAGCCCGCCCTGTGCCGAACCGGTGTCTCCACCGGGGAAGCCCTGCATGTCCGACGGCATCCCGGAGGGCAGGCCCGATGACCCCTGGCCTCCGCCAGAGCCCTGGCTCGGTATACCGCCGCCTCCAAAGCCCAGTGCGGTCGCCGGACCGGCTGACGGATTGGTACCACCCAGCAGATTCGACGAACCCGAGGAGGCCGGCTCGCTCATCGCCCACGCTCCTGGCACCACCAGCATCGACACCACCGCAGCCGCCGCCCCCACCAGGAGAAGCCGTCCACTGCGCCGGGCCACCAGGAGCGCGATCGCCGCGCAGCCGGTCAGCAGCACTGGCCAGACCAGCCACCCGTTCCAGTCCGGACTACGTCGGACGAGAACCAGCGCCCAGCCGACCGTCACCGTCACGGCCGCCACGCCGGCCCAGGGAGCCCACGACAGTCCAGCCCGGTGGACACGGATCAGGGCTGCGAGCATCCCACCGCACAGTGCGGCGATCGCCGGAGCCAACTGGGTGGTGTAGTAGGGGTGGAAGATGCCCTTCTGCGTGGAGAACACCGCCACGCACACGATCAGCCATGACCCCCACAGCAGCCATCCCGAGTCGGGCAGCACACCGGACGGAGCCAGTCGCCCACGGCGGCGCAGCACCGCGCATCCAGCCCCGAGAACCAGAGCCACGGCGCAGGCCGGCAGCAACCAGCTGATCTGCCCGCCGATCTGTGTGTTGAACATCCGACCGAGCCCGGCCTCACCACCGAAGCTGCCGCTCATACCGGGCATCGTCTGCGACGAGCCTCCGCTGGAGCCGAAGATCCGGCCGAACCCGTTGTAGCCGATCACCAGGTCCCATGCCGAGCCGTCCGTGCTGCCGCCGATGTAAGGCCGCTCCCCCGGCCACAGCGCAACCATGGCGACCCACCACAGCGATGACGCCACCAGGACGGCCCCCGCGGCAAGCAACCGCCCTACGCGGGGAGCCCAGGCACCGCTTCCCGCCACGAGCCAGGCAAGGGCGAACGAGGGGACCACCATCCAGGCGGCCAGCATTTTGGTGAGGAACCCGCACCCGATCAGGACCCCGCTCGCGCACAGCCACCAGGTCGCCGCCCGGCCCTCGGCCCGCAGAGCGCGGGTGAGCGCGTACGCCGCCGACACCAGCAACAGGACGAGCAGCGTGTCCGGGTTGTTGTCCCGGTTGATGGCCACGGTAATGGGGGTGAGGGTGAGCACGAGGGCCGCGAGCAGCGCGGCTCCCTCCCCCGCCCATCGGCGCACGGTGCGGTGGAGTACGAACACCGTCGCCACGCCTTCGATCATCTGCGGGAGGATCAGGGCCCATCCGTGCAGCCCGAAGATCTTGCTGCTGACGACCTGGGGCCACAGCGCGGCAGGCGGCTTGTCGACGGTGACGACTCCGGCCGGGTCGTAGGCGCCGAAGAGGAAGTTGGTCCAGCTCTTCCCCATCGACTTCACCGCCGCGGAGTAGTAGCCGTTGCCCCAGTCCAACGACCCTAGCGCCCAGCCGTACAACGCGGTCGCCAGCAACAGGATCGCGCCGAGCGCGGCCGGTGCGGCCCAGGCAGGCAGGGAGCGGGCAGGGGGATCCGAGGGACCGCTGGGGACCGACGCCACCGACTGGATCCGGTATGACTCGTTCATGGAAGGAAATCAGCTCTCGTCAGACGTCGTGGTGGCGGGGCTTGGGTCCGGCGGCCGTGCTACGGAAGACGGCCAGCCTCAGCACGGCGAAGCGGACGCCGGTGACCGCGACGGACGCGATGGCCAACACCGCGGTTTCAGCAGCCGCCGAGGCGCCGGGATCGGCGTGTTTGAACCACAGCACGGCGCCGGAGGTGACCAGGTAGCCGAGCACGAACAGGCCGCCCGCGCCCAGGTGGGCCCGCGCGGGCCGGGCGTCCGCGTGCCGGAACGTGAGGCGGCGGTTCGCCTCGGTGTTCAGCACCGTCAGCACCAGCAGCGACATCAGGTTGGCGACCGCCGGCTGCCACCAGCCGCGCAGCAGCCAGTACAGCAGTGCCTGCCCGACGGTGGAGGCGACACCGATCGCGATGAAGCAGCCCACCTCCCACGACAGCACGCCGCGCCTCGTGGGCGATGCCAGGACGGCGTCCGGGTGCTCGGCGGCCGGTGCGGGGCGGCGAGGCAGGTCGACGCGAGCGGCGCCGGACGCCTTCAACCGCGCCATCCGCCACAGCCCCTTGAGGTCGTCGGTGGCCGTACCCACCACGTCCACTCGGGTGTCGACGTCCTCCACCCAGTCGACCGGCACCTCGTGGACGCGCAGCCCGTTGTGCTCGGCGAGCAACAACAGTTCGGTGTCGAAGAACCAGGCGTCGTCACGGGTGACCTTCAGCAAAGGCCGCAGCACCTCCGTACGGGCGGCCTTGAATCCGCACTGGGCGTCGGTGAAACGCACCCCATGGGTGAGCCGGATGATCCCGTTGTAGCAGCGGGATATGAACTCGCGACGCGGCCCGCGCACGGTGCGTGCACCCGGTGCCAGCCGGCTGCCGATCGCGATGTCCGAGTGCCCGGTGGCCAGCGGGGCGACGAGCGGCAGCAGCCCGTCGAGGCCGGTGGACAGGTCCACGTCCATGTAGGCCACGACGTCAGCGTCGCTGCAACCCCACACAACGCGCAGGGCGAGGCCCCGGCCCTTGCGGTCCAGGTGCACGACATCGACGCCGGGCAGTTCTTCCGCCAAGCCGTGAGCCACGGCAAGCGTCGCGTCCGTACTGGCGTTGTCGGCGACCGTGATGCGCCAGGGGAACGGGAACTCCTCGGCCAACCGGGCGTGCAGGGTACGCAGGCAGCCGGGCAAGGCCCGTTCCTCGTTGTAGACCGGGACGACGATCTCCACGGTCGCCGTGCCGGAGTCGGCGCGCGCGGGCCCTCTCGGAGGCTGGAAGGCGACGGTCCGGCCGGGCGGGTGGGTGAGACCCGTGCTGTGGGGGGTGGGCGACATGGTTTCCTCAGACGAGAAGGGACACGAGGGGGGCGACTCCATTGCCTTGATCGCGAACAGGTCATGACTCTCACCCACGCGCCTGGGAGACCTAGGAGAGGAAAGCGAGAACTGACGGAGAGTCAGATATTCATGGCCTGATAACAGCGCCATCCCCGGGAGTCACCATCGCGGCCTGCACTTGCCGCTCCCCCGCCGTCACGCATGGTCAGCCGCACCCCACGGCACGGAGCCCGACAACCAGCGGCTGATCTCTTCCTTCTGATCGTTGCTCTGCAGGTGGCGCGGCGGACTGGCGGAGGTGGCGCAGGGGCGACAGTGGATGACGACCGGCTCCTCCTTGGCCATGGCTTCGACGAACGGGCGGGCCTCGCCACCCATCGGCTGTCCCGACATGCGCCCGCCCACCGACCTCGTGACGTCGATCACGAGGTCGCGGCCCCGTTCGATCACCGCGTCGGCGTACACCTGCATACAGGCGCACGGCCAGCGCCCATCGAGGACACAGCGGCCGACTTCGCCATCGCGCTGGACGACGCACCGCTTGCCGCGCCCAGCCATCGCGGACACGAGCAACTCATCGTCATCAGCGGGGATGCAGAACACGACCGACATGGCCGGACCGTCGTGTCGACGCCGATGGCCGAATGCGCACGTGCGGTGCGTGCGCACGAGCTCCCACCGCTCCGACAGGAGCATGTCGCGGTCACCGAGGGCCGTAAACGGCTCCGAAGCGAGGGGTAGCAGCATCGCGCGTCGCTTCCCGTGCCTCTTGGCTCGAATGAGTCGAGTTTCTTGGAGTAAATGAATTCAGATTTTTCGGATACAACATATCCATTACAATTTGGCGCGTCAAGATCGATTCACCGACACCGGCGCGTCTCCCGGATCTGCCGCATCTCCCGCAGCGGTCTCCGTCGCATACGTCAGGAGAAGCTCGAAGCCCTCACCGGGCCGGGTGTCGAGTACAGGGGATCAAGACCTCACGTTCCGCCGGGCAGAGCCAGAGCCGAGCCGCACCACACGCCCAGGCCAGCCACATCACCGCCTTCCGCTGCGACCACTACCGCGACACGACACCGAGGTCCGGCCGCGGTTCGCGCTGTCCTTCCGAGCCATACAACGCCTGCCTTCTCAGCCATCTCCCACGGATCTCCCGCGAAACGGTCAGCAGGGGCTGCCAGGCTCTGCGCCACTTCGGTGCCGGTCACCTCTCATGAACGAGGGCTGTCATGCGGCGCCTCACTGCGCACTGACCCGTCAGGAGCCGTTCGCCATGGCCACGAGCCGGTCTCCTGTCTTCGGAGGAACAATCTGATGCCCGCTTCGTCTTCGCCGACACCCCGACCGTCCGGTGGGGTCGGACGCCACGCCCTCGAAGGCGGGCTCGCTGTCACCGCCGCGGTAATGGTGATGTCCGCCTGCGGGGCCATCGCGTCGCTCGCGCTTGGAGCCCAGGAAAGTACCCCGTTGTCCCGACTGGCCCCGGCGTTGGTAAGTATGGCCGTCGGCGGCCGCATCAGTCTCGCGTCCGGCTCGGCCGGCAACGGCACAGGTCAGGCCGGGGCACTGGGCGACTCGTCCAGCGGCGGTCTCACCCTCGAACTGGGAGGCCAGGTGTCGGCGGTGCCACTGACCCTGACGTTCCTGGGAACAGTGGTCCTCGCGGTCGGCTTCTTCCGGCCTCTGCACCGCCGACGCAGACCGACGCCAGACCGGCTGTGGGCCCGATGCGGCGGGGCGCTGGCCGCAACCCTGCTCCTCTTCACGGCCTCGGCGGCACTAGGCCGCGGCACGGTGCATGTCCCCGAAGGCTTGACGCAGAGCATGGGGACGGGGGCCGGGGGGTCTGGCGGTGGCATACCCGGAGGTTCGGGCACCAGCGGCGGCATTCCGATGGGCAGTCTGACCTCAGTGGGCTTCCAGACCGACGTCGCGTCCACCGCCTTCTTCGCATTTCTGTGGGTGGTCCTCATTCTCGGGATCGGGTGCCTGGCAGCCCGGCGTACGATGCTGCCTCGTCCTCTCGCCCTCAGCCGCCTGCGTCGGAAGTGGCATCCCGTCACATCCGTGCTCGCCGGGACCTTCACCGCACTGTGCTGCATCCCCCTGGCCTTGGGTGCCCTGGCCGCAGGGGCCGCGCTGATCGGCCCGCCCCAGGCGGCCAAGGCGGCGGGCGCGCTGCTACTGGTCGGCCCCAACCTGCTGGCCGTGGCGCTCACCTCCGGCCTGGGCTCCTCCTGGCAGGGAGCAATACAGCAACAACAGGGCGAAGGCAGCGGCATGATGGGCGCGCTCGGCGGCGACGCCAGCAGTGATTCCGGAGCAGGATCGGCCGCGGCAGGCGGATTCGGGGGCACTGGAACACCTCTGGGAGGCGGCGGCGTGGACCGCTCCATCGACGTCGGCGGCTGGTCCGGAGCCGGGCTGCCGTTCTGGCTGATCAGCCTGATCAGCCTGCTGTGCCTCTTGACATTCACGGGCTACCTGACAGCAATCCGTACACCGGTGCGTACGGCACGCACGGAAGCCGACGCGCTGCTGGGTCGCCACGTGGAGCTCGCTCTTCGCACCGGGGCCGCGGTCGCCGCCACGACGCTGTTGCTGTGCCTGGCGGCGCAGGGATCGGTGCGGATCGACATGAGCGCCATGGGCAGCGAGATGGGAGGCATTACGGCCGGGCTCGACTCATCGGTCCTCCTGTCCGGATTCACCGGATTCGCGCTGGCCGCCGTATGTGCGTACACCGGTAGCCGCCTGCAGACGCTGCGTTCCGCTCGCCGCACGCCGGCCCAACCGACCACACGCACGGCCAAGCGCACGGGCCGGGCTGTCGCCCACCGCGCTCCCTGACGCAGGCCCGTCGACTCCCCCGGCTTCCCTACCGCCCTTGGCCGTGGCGGCTCACACCCGAACCAGCCGGCGAACCCCAGGGCGCGCTCAATCCCCACACGAGGAACGCCTCACCGTCTCAGCCACAGATCATTGTCCCGCATAACAGAACTAGGATCTCACTAGAGAGGACATCGGCGTTGCCTTCCGGTAGGGTCAGCGCCTGCGTCGGCAGATCGTCGGCGATGCCGAACCGTGCGCCGACGCTGCGGGCCTGCGTCGCGACGACAGCGCTCCCCCGCTACGCCTTGGTCACCGGGCGCTCCCTCACAGCTCGTGTTCGGCGCCCAGAACTGCCGCATGCCGGCACAGGCCCGACCAGTACGTGGAGGTAGCTCATGCACGACACTCCTCACCCGTCCCAGAGCCACAGGCGCTCCGGTCACGGCCCCGCCCAGTCACCGACCGATTCAGCGCGCAGCCTGAAACTGCGCCTTGACTGGGCCTTCTTCGCGCCGAACACCGCGTGCTTCGGTGTCACGGTCACCCTCGGGGCGGCCCCTGGCGACGTGCTGGCCATTCGACTGTTCGACACCGCCGTGACCCTGGGTCTGTCGTTGTACCTGTTCCAGGCCGTTGTCCTGGTCGCCACGGCCCACCGGTTCGACCGCCGCTGTGCACGGCTGCTGGATCCGCTGCAGAACACGCTCGTGATGGAGAGCGTGTCGACCACGTCCTCCGGAGAGTTCCGGGGCGGAAGGTGACTCACAAGAGCACCTTCTTCCTGGCGGCTGGTCAACCTCAGGTCCTGGTCCTGACGTGCTTCATGCTGTTCATGGCCATCGCCCTCTTCGGCTCGGTCTTCGCCGGTCTCGACGGAGATACTCCGAAGGAGTTCTACATCGGCGACCGGCAGGGGGCAGCGCTGAAGAACGGCCTGGCGTTGGCCGAGACCTACATCTCCACATCCCTGCTGCTCACCGTGACCGGTGTCGTGGCGACTGTCGGCTTCGACGGCATCACCACGGCCACGAACGTGGTCCTGTCGCTGGGTTTCCTCCTTCTGCTGGCACGGCCTGTTCAGCTCAGCGGCTCCCAGACACTCGGCGACCTCTTCTCACTCCGGGCCCCGGGAACGGCCGCGAGGGTGGCCGCTGCGGTGGCCACCCTCGCGGTCACCGCTCCTTACCTCGTGGCTCAGCTCATCGCAGCGGGAAACGTCACCGCGGCCCTGCTCGGATTCTCCGGCCTCGGGGTCCAGAAGATCTGCACCGTGCTGATCGGAGGTCTGGTGGTCACCTGCGGCATGCTCAGCGGCGCCAAGGGGATCAGCGTCGTACAGGTACTCGCCGCGACCATCACGCTCGGGGCCATGACCATGGCCTCACTGGCCGTGGTCCGCCTCTTCCACGGAGACTTCGGAGCCCTCCTGGCCGCCGCGGACGCGCACAGCACCCGCCCCGGCCGATACCTGAGTTCCGGCGGTCTCTTCGAGACTGGAGCAACACCGCGTCTGGACTTCGTCGCAGGTCAGATCATGACCATCCTCGGAGGCGCCTGCATGCCCCACGTCCTCAACCGCGTCTCCGCGTCGAAAGACACCGCCACAGCACGGCGCTCCGTCCGCTACGCGACCGGCGTCGTCGCCCTCGTGTGCGTCACCGTGGTCATTCTGGGGATGGGGGCAGCGGCACGAGTCGGCGCTCGGTCCATCCTCGACGCCAACCCCAGCGGGGACGACTCCCTGATACTTCTGGTGCACAGCCTGGAAGGAGGAGTGGGCCGGGTTCTGTTCACCGCGCTCGCCTGCGCGGTCTTTCTCAGCGTGCTCGCCGTCGTCGGTGGCACCACTCTGGCGGCGGCCGGCGCCCTGACCCGAGACCTGTACCGCCACCTCGCCCAGGGCAGGCGGTCTAGCCCACCGCGTGAACTGCTGGTGGCGCGCGTCGCCGTCCTGCTCTTCGGCAGCCTCGGCATCCTGCTCGCCGTACTGGCGCAGGGACGCTCCGCCGCCTTCCTCGCCCAACTCGCCCTGTCCCTGGCCGCGTCGACTATTGCCCCGGCCCTCCTCTACTCCTTCTACTGGGACCGCTTCAACCGTACGGGCCTGCTATGGGCCGTGTATGGCGGAACCATCCTGACGGTGGGGCTGCAGGCGCTCGCACCCTCGGTCTCCGGCAGCCCTCAGGCGTTCTTCCCAAACGCCGACTTCGCTTGGTTCGAGCACAGCACCCCCGCTCTGATCTCCGTCCCTGCCGCCTTCCTGCTGGGCTGGGCCGGCAGCCTGGCGGGGCGCCGCCGTATCCACAGGTACCCGGCACAGAACGCGTCCGTCACCGACACAATCCTGCTCACCGACCTGCGGGCCGACGCGACCACATCTAGGCTGCCCACGGCTGAGCGTCGAGCAACGGAGTGAGCAGTTCCCGTGATCGCGCGGGTGTGATGACGTCAGCCGGGTCCATCTTCTCGATGCGTCTGCTGGCCACGTCCTCGTAGATGTGTTCCCCGATCAGTCGGACGTCGGCGTCGTACGGCCAGAAGGACGCCATGTAGTGGGTCAACTGGTAGTAGGCGTCGAGGTCGTCGATGTCCTCGCCCTGCTCGGCGAGCACCCGGCCGGGTACGTGGTTGCCGAAGTAGGACTCGATGGCCAGGCCCCAGTCGGCCACAGCGATGTTCTCGCTGATCGGGCCGAAAACGTTGAGTCCCGCTTCCGTGAGGCCGGAGTAGAAGCGGCCGATCTCGTCCTTGCCGCGCAGATGCAGGGAGGCGCCGTTTTCGTTGATCCGGTAGAACGGCTCCTCCACCACCATGTCCGGATGAAGGATCTCCCGCCAACGGCCGGTCACCTCAAGCAGCGCGTGCCGGCGGAAGTTCAGCAGAATCGCGCGATGCCGGGGGTTCTCGGTCACCGCGAGCAGGGCGTCGGGTTCTTTGACGACGTTACGTACGTCGAAAACGTCCATGGCGGTTGTCCTTTCGCCGATGATTCGATGGGCGGATCGGGCCGAGTCGTTCACGCCTGTATCCGCATGGGGTCGCTGACGTCGACCCCACCGTCGATGACGTGCACTCCGCCCGTGATGAAGGGCGCCTCGTCGCTCAGCAGGAAGGCGACCAGAGCAGCCACCTCGTCCGCCGTACCCATGCGGCCGAGCGGGCTGTGGGTGCGCAGCGACCACTCAGCATCCGGGTCGTCCAAGGCGTCCAGGGCGTGGCTCTGCAACGGGGTTTCGATACGGCCGGGTGCCACCACATTCACCCGTACGCCATGAGGCGCGCCCTCAATGGCCGCACTTCTGGCAAGGCCGATCACGGCATGCTTGCTCGCCGTGTACGGCACGATGGCGGCACTGGCACGCAGCCCGGCCAGGGAACTCGTGACGACCACCGCTCCAGGGCGGTCCGCGTCCCGGAAATAGCGCAGGGCTTCACGAAGCCCCAGAAACACACCGCGTTGGTTGATCGTGATGACTCGGTCGTAGTCGGTCGCGTCCGTGGCCACGAAGGAACCGAACGGGCCGGAGATCCCCGCATTGAGGTGGATCAGGTCCACATGACCGAAGCGGGCCGCGACCGCGGCCATATACGCGGAGGTGTCCGCCTCATCCGAGACGTCCGCGCGTACTACAAGGGTCTCGCCGTCGCACTCGTTCGCCACGGCCCGAGCCGCGGACTCGTCGCGGTCGACGAGAGCCACCGGGCATCCTTCAGCGGCGAGCCGACGGGCCGTTGCCGCCCCGATGCCACTACCCGCACCCGTTACAACGGCCACTCGTCCCGACAGTCCGATGAAGGGCATCGACCAACCTCCCAAAATGTCCTATGTTCCAGGACTAGTGTTTCAACATAGGGGACCGTACGCTTTGCGCCAGTTACGGTCAACTACTCGCCGCGTGACATCACAGGACATTCCCGACGCGGCCATGAGGAGTCACAGCGTGAACAGACTGAATGCTGGGGCGACGACCCACCAACGGGACGGCAATGCCGGTACGGGCCCACGATCAGTGGCCGGATCTCATCGGTCCACCGCTTCCGCAGACTGGCCGAACGCGTCACCAGGCGCCGCTCTCGAAGTCCGCGGGCTCGGCAAGCGTTTCGGCGGTGTCACAGCGCTGCAGGACGTCGACCTCGCCGTAGCCCCGGGCGAAGCGGTCGCTGTCATCGGCCCCAACGGCGCCGGCAAGAGCACCCTGCTCAAACTGATCTCCGGCGTGCACCGCCCCAGTGCGGGAGTGGTCCGGCTCGGTGAGCACGAGCTGGCCCGGATGCCGCCGCACCGCATCACCCGGCTCGGCGTCGCCCTGGCCCATCAAGTTCCGCGGCCCTTTCACGGCCTCACCATCAGGGACAACGTACGCGTCGGAGCCATGGCGGGGCGGCCCCAGATGCACCGGGCCGAACTGGAGGAAATTCTCGCCCTGTGTCAACTGGACACCAAGGCGTCCCGCCCGGCCGACTCCCTCCGTGTCCTCGACCTGAAACGGCTGGAGGTAGCGCGGGCCCTGGCCACCCGGCCTCAGGTGCTGATGCTCGACGAGGTCGCGGCCGGGCTGGTCGGCCGTGAGCTGGACGAGGCGATCGACCTCATCCGCCAGATCCACGACCGGGGGATCACCGTGCTCCTGGTCGAACACATCGAGCGGGTCGTACGGGAACTAGTCGATCGCGTCCTGGTACTGAACTGGGGCAGGTCGATCGCCGAAGGCACGCCGGCCGAGATCGCTGCCAACCAGGAAGTACGGGCCGTCTACCTCGGCGACGGAGACCGGTCCGCAGCGCCGCCCGCCCGGGCTCCGGCAACGGACGCGACCACGACCGCACCCACGGAACCCGTACTGACGCTGGACGGTGTCAGCGCGGGCTACGGCGACATGGTTGCCCTGCGGGACTTCTCACTGCGTGTCGCTCCCGGGCAGATCGTGAGTGTCCTGGGTGCCAACGGAGCCGGTAAATCGACGCTCTGCGCCACGGTCATGGGCACCGTCCCCTCCAGGTCAGGATCCCTGCACGCGTTCGGGAAGGACATCACCCGGATGCCCACCCACGAGCGGGCTCGGCTGGGCATCGCCTACTGCCAGGAAGGCCGGCGGATCTTCACCGCTCTCACCGTCGCCGAGAACCTCGCGCTCGGTGCCCCGCTGGCTCTGGCCAAGGACGACGTACGGACACGTATGGAACGCGTCCACGCCGTCTTCCCAGTACTCGCCGAACGTGCCACCCAACAGGCCGGGACCATGTCGGGCGGACAACAACAGATGCTCGCCGTGGGGCGCGCCCTCATGGCGGACCCCCAGGTGCTGATCTGCGACGAGATCTCCCTCGGCCTCGCGCCCGTGGCCATCGACGCGTTGTATCACGCACTCGTCGAGATCAATGCGCAAGGCGTCGCCATCGTCCTGGTCGAGCAGAACGTCAAACGGGCGCTCGGTATCTCCGACCACGCGGTCGTCCTGTCCCGAGGGCTGATCTCGTACAGCGGCGATCCTGCTGGCCTGCTCGGTGACGACGCCCTGGATGCAGCCTATTTCGGCACGGCCGACGACCGCCCGACCCCCTCCACTTCCCTCAGCACATCCGAAGGAGACCCATCATGAGGAGACCCATCGCGCTCCGCAGCCTCGCCCTCCCCACGGGCGCATTGCTCGCCCTCACCGCAGGCTGTGCGGGCAACGCCTCGAGCAGCGGCAACGCGGCAAGCGACGACGGCCCCATAGTCATCGGAACCAGCATCTCGCTGTCCGGCAACACCGTCCTCACTCAGATCCGCGACGGCTACCAACTCGCCGTCCAGCAGGTCAACGCCAAGGGCGGAATAGAAGTGGACGGCAAGAAGCGGAAGGTCGAGTTGAAAGTGCTCGACAACCGCAGCGACACCAACACCATGGTCCAGCAGGTCCGTAATCTCGTGCTCACCAAGCACGCCGTCGGACTCCTGGGCTCCTGCTGCCAGCAGAACATCGACATGCAGGGCCAGGCCGACGCGCTCAAGACCCCTCTGGTGATGGGTGCCCTCCCGGTGGACTTGCTGCCCAAGGGCAAGGGCTACGCCTGGGATTCCTTCCAGTCGCTCGCCGACGGAGCCAAGGGCTTCTACCAGGTCGCCGCGGGAACGAAGACGAACAAGAAGACGCTGATCGTCACCAACAACGACGGACAGGGCACCTCCACCGGCAAGCAGTGGGGGGCCGCCGGGAAGAAGGCCGGCTTCACCATCAGCGCCACCAAGGCGGTGCCGACCGGCACCACCGACTTCTCCAATGTCATCCAGGCCGGAAAGTCCGCCAACGCCCAGGTTCTGATCGCCTCCATGACCCCGTCGGACTGCTTCGCCATGTGGAAGCAGATGAAGGCCCTGGCCTACAAACCCAAGGTCGCCATCGGCCTCCAGTGCGCCCAGACCCCCGGCTGGGGCGATCTCGGCTCTCTCGGCGACGGCACCCTCGTGCAGCTCAACTGGTCCGACACCGCCAACCTGCCCGACACCGACCTCGTCGTCAGCAAGTACGGCAAGAAGTACACCAACCTCACCGATCTGGGCTCGGTCGCCGCCGGGCTGCACGAGGCGACCATCCTCCTCGACGCTATCTCCGATGCGGGCAGCACCAAGGCGTCCGACATCAACACGGCACTGGCAAACAGCGACACCACGTCCGCACTCGGCTCGGTGAAGTTCGTGGACAACAAGAGCGTGACGCCCACCTTCATCGGCCAATGGAAGAACGGAGCCATCCAGCAGGTCTGGCCGGCCAAGGGCGCCAAGGATCTCCTTCCGCTGTCCGGGCTCAACTGACCCGTCAAAGCGCGAACGAACGGAGAACCACGTGAGTCTCGACGTCCTGGCCGCCGGGGTCCTCGCCGGCGGCCTGTACGCCCTCATCGGACTGGGCATCTCCCTGGTCTTCGGCGTACTCGGCCTGATGAACATGGCGCACGGCGAACTCGTCATCGGCGGCGCCTACCTCGCCTCCCTGCTGGTCCTGAAGGCCGGCTGGGACCCGCTGGTGACACTGCCACTCGCCATGGCGGGCGTCGCCCTGATCGCCTATCCGCTCCAGCGGTACCTGCTCACCCCGCTGCTCCAGGGGAGCAGAAACGCGCCACTCGTGGCGACCTTCGGATTGTCGCTGCTCGCCCAGGCACTGTTCCAAGGAGCGTTCGGCACCCATCCGAAAACCCTGCCCGCCTCCTACGCCACCTCTGGCCTGTCCTTCCTCGGCCTGCGTATCCAGACGATCTACCTGATCGCCTTCGGTCTCACGATCCTGCTGTGCGCCGTCACCCATCTCGTCCTCACGCGCACCCGCGCCGGCAGCGCGGTCCGCGCGGCGTCGGCGGACCCCGCCACCGCAGCCGTCCTAGGTATCAACGTGGCGAAGGTCTACGCGACGACCTTCGCCGGCGCCGCGGCACTCGCCGCGGCCGGCGGGGTACTGACCGGAGTGGCCCAGAGCTTCACGCCCAGCAGTGGGCTGCCGTTTTTGCTCACCGGTTTCGCTGTGATGGCCATGGCGGGCATCGGCAGCGTCGGCGGCGTCTTCCTCGCCGGACTGACCCTCGGGGTCTTGCAGTCGGTCAGTGTCGCCCTTTTCGGCGGCGGACTGCGTGACGTCGTCGTCTACCTCGCTTTCTTCCTCGTCCTCGCCGTACGCCCCCAGGGCCTGTTCCGAAAGGCGGCCACCGGATGAAGCCGCGGTCGATGCCAAAGGGCCTGTGGCCCGCGGCCGTTCTCACACTGCTCACGGTCGCCGCCTTCGCCCTCGCTCCCACTCTCGGCCTCGGACAGCTGGACCTCGGCGTCACTCTGCTCACCTATCTGGCGATCGCCCAGGCGTGGAACGTTCTCGCCGGTTACAGCGGCCAGGTGTCCCTCGGCGCCGCTGCGTTCATCGCGACCGGCGGCTACACCACCGCCC
Organism: Streptomyces sp. NBC_01261; assembly: GCF_036226385.1. Classification (NCBI taxonomy): domain Bacteria; kingdom Bacillati; phylum Actinomycetota; class Actinomycetes; order Kitasatosporales; family Streptomycetaceae; genus Streptomyces; species Streptomyces sp. NBC_01261. The sequence continues at coordinate 9,378,036 of NZ_CP108463.1, read as the reverse complement.
TGATCCTGCTCCATACGAGTCTCGCCTGGCCGTTGGCATTCATCGGCGCGGGCGTCGGCGCCACGCTCCTCGCTCTGCTGCTGGCGGTGCCGCTGCTGCGGCTGCGCGGCGACTACTTCTCCGTCGGCACGCTGGCCATCTCCATCGCCGTCCAGGCGTTGCTCAGCAACTGGAACTGGGCCGGCGGCGCCAGCGGGCTCACCCTGCCCGTGGAAAGGGTCCCCAGCGGGGGCAACCTCTACCAGATCTCGGTCATCGTCGCCGCCTTGGCCATGGCCCTCGCGCTGTACGTCCGGCACAGCGCCTTCGGTCTGCGGCTCACGGCCGTCCGGGACAACGAGCCCGCCGCCGCAGGACTCGGAGTGTCGGTGTACCGGCACCGCCTCGCCGCGCTGTTGCCCACCAGCGCGATCACTGGCCTGGCAGGCGCGGTGATCGCCTTCCAGTTCGTCGTCATCTCGCCGGACGGCGTAGCGAGCGTCAACTGGAGCCTCAACGCGGTCCTCATGGCCGTGGTCGGCGGCGCCGGCACGATCCTCGGGCCCGTCGTCGGGGTGGGGATCGTCTACTACGGACTGACCCGCGCCCTTCAGGACCAGCAGACGCTGTCTCTCGTCATCGAAGGAGTCCTGTTGATCCTGATCGTGCGTTTCGCGCCACAGGGAGCCTGGCCCCTGCTCTGCCGAGGCGCTCGACGGCTGACCACCCGCCGCAGGGGGCCGACGGCCCTCTCGAACACCGACAACGACGTACGAACCCTGGAGCAGGTGTGACGGAACAGAGAGAATGCGAGGGTGACGTCGTCCTGGTCACCGGCGGAGGAGGAGGCATCGGCTTCGCCACCGTAGCGCTACTGTCTGCGCGGGGGGCGTCTGTCGTGGCCCTCGGCCCCGACACAGCTCAACTGTCCAAGGTGCACGACCTCGAAGGAGCGGTCGCGGTCGTCGGCGATGCCGCGGACGAGGACGACGTCTGGCGTGCGGTGGACACTGCGCTCGACCGATGGGGCCGGCTGACAGCAGTCGCGTGCTGTGCCGGCGTGGGCACCTTCGGGACGGTCCTGGACGACTCCGAGCAGTGGTACGCGGCACTGCGCGCCAATCTCGACACCGCGTACGTCACCACCCGGCGTTGTCTGCCGGCACTGATGGACTCGCGCGGATCGATCGTGCTCGTCTCGTCCCTGGCCGGAGTTGTCGCGGTCCCCGGGTCGGCCGCGTACACCACCGCGAAACATGCTCTCATCGGTCTGACGCGCTCCCTGGCGGTCGACTTCGGCCCCGTCGGAGTCCGGGCCAATGTGGTCTGTCCCGGGCAGACCCGTACCGGGATGCTCGATCAGGTGATGGATACGATCGGCGGCCGGGCCGGCCTCGACCGGGACAGCGCCTACGAGCGTGCGGCATCAGTCACCCCCTTGCGCCGACCGGCGGATCCGCAGGAGGTGGCCGAGGTCATCGCCTTCTTGGCCAGCCGTCGTTCGTCTGTCGTGACCGGTGCGGTGTTGATGGCCGACGCGGGCGTCTCCGCCGCCGACCTGAGCCTGACGGGACTGATGCCCCCCGTGTCGGGCGACGGCGGGAGAACGCACCCCTGAACAGTAGGCCCGGAGCGGTCTGCGGCCCCGGCAGGGCGCCGGGGCCGCAGACCGCTCGTTGGAGATGCCGAAGGTAACGGCCCGGGGTGCTCGGCAGGCAACACGTCCCTTGCCTGCCGAGAAGGATTCGGGCAAGAACGCCGAGAATTCATAGGATCACCGACGTCCCGATGTGACCGTCACGGCAAAGGCAGCCGCGAACCACACCCGCCGATCCGGAGACTCACCTGCTGCGGATGACGTGCAGCACCTTGGTCTCCGTGAACGACAACAGACCAGCCAGTCCGCCCTCGACGCCCAACCCGCTCCACTTGTGCCCGCCGAGGGGCACGCCCGGCGTCGGCACGGCGTGCGTGTTGACCCAGGACGTACCGCACTCCAACCGGGCGGCCAGCGCCGCGGCCCGTTCGGGATCCGCGCTCCACACCGATCCGTCGAGTCCGAAGTGGGTACCGTTGGCCCGGGCCAACGCCTCCTCGACGTCGTCGTAGGGGATCACCGGTAGAACGGGCCCGAACTGTTCCTCGTCGACGATGCGCACGCCGTCTTCGACGTCCCTCAGAATGGTTGGCGCGAAGAAGTAGCCGTCACCGTCCAGGCGCCGGCCACCGGCGGCCGCGGTGGCGCCGCCGGCCAGCGCCTCACCCACCAGCTCCTGGACACGTGCGAACTGCGGCGCGGTGGCGAGTGGCCCCAGCTGGGTGCCGGGAAGCATGCCGTCGGCGACTCGGACCGACCGTGCCCGGTCCGCCAGGGCGTCGACCACCTCGGTGTACCGGGAGCGTGGGACGTAGAGGCGTTTCATCGCCGCGCATATTTGCCCGCAGTTGGCGAAGGCGCCCCAGAACAGGCTGTCGGCGTGGACATCGAGGTCGACGTCGTCGAGGAGGATGGCCGCATCGTTCCCGCCCAGCTCCAGGGTGAGGCGCTTGAGGTCGGGCGCGGTCGCCTCGGCCACGCGCTTGCCGGTGGCGACGGAGCCCGTGAACGACACCTTGCGGGGTACGGAGTGTTCGGCGAGCCGAGCGCCCAACGGATCCCGGCCGCTGATGACGTTCAGCACACCCGGCGGGAGCACGTCGCGAAGGACGATTCCGAGTGCGAGGGACGACAGCGGCGTGAAGGGTGAAGGCTTGAGGACCACCGTGTTTCCGGCCAGCAGGGCCGGCCCGATTTTCAGGGCCGCGAGGGCCAACGGGAAGTTCCACGGGGTGATCGCGGCGACCACGCCCATGGGCTGATGCACCACCTCGATCCGCTCCTTGTCGTCGTCCCGGATCACCTCCCGTGGCAGGTCGAGGGGGGCCGTGGTGCGCAGACTCAACGCGGTCAGCCCGACCTCGAAACGGGCATCCGGCAGAGGTTTGCCCTGCTCCAGGGTCAGCAGGGTGGCGAGTTCCTCGGTGCTCTCCTCTATCCGTGCGGCGGCGGCGAGGAGCGCGCTGCGGCGAGCAGCGATGTCGTCACGCCAAAGCGGGAGGGCGTCGGAGGCCGCCTGCAGCGCGTCGTCCAGTTGGTCCGGTGAGCAGTCGGGCGCCTGGGCGAAGACCCGGCCGGTGGCGGGGTTGTCCACTCCGAAAGTGTCGCTGGTGTGGACTTCCTTGCCGTTCACGGTCATCGGGTGGATGTACTGGGTCACGGTGTCTCCTGGAGGGCGGTGGTGGCCGGCGCCGTCCTTGGCGTGAGGAGCATGGCGGCGATGGCGAGGGCTGCGAGTACGGCCATGGCGGCCCCGGTCCAGGTGGTGGTTCCGGTCGCGGCGTACAGCGAGGTCGCGGCGACGGGTCCCAGGCCGCCGATGACGTAGGCGATGCCGTAGCTGAGGCCCACGCCGGTGTAGCGCACCTGGGCCGGGAACTGCTCGGCCAGCACGGTGGCGGCCGGTCCGGCCAGGGTGAAGTTCGCGACGCTCGCCAGGCCGAGGGCCAGGACGACGAGCGCCACGGAGCCGTCTTCGAACAGCGGGAAGAAGGACAGGGCCACGACGATCTGCAGGCATCCGGCGACGATCACGGTCCGTCGTCTGCCCCAACGGTCGCCAAGCACCGAGGCCGCGTACAGGCCCGCCAGGGACACGGGTGTGATCGACAGGAACGCGATCAGCAGGGTGTCCAAGTCGTAGTGGAGCTCGGTGGTCCCGTAGCTGAGCGCGTATGTGGTCATCATGTAGGCGAGCACTGCGGGCGCGGAGAACAGGGCGATGCCCCTGCCGACCGCGGAGGTGTGGTCGCGCAGCAGGGCGGCGAGGGGAACCCGCGGCGGGTCGCGGCGCACGGCGGCCTCGAAGAGGGGGCTTTCGGCCAGCCGGGTCCTGATGACGACGCCCACCACGACCAGGACGAGACTGGCCCCGAAGGCCGCGCGCCAGCCCCAGCTGGTGAACCCGCTCGGCGAGATCTCGAAGCAGGCGAGGACGACGCTCTGCCCCAGGACGGCTCCCATCAGCGTGCCGAGCACCGGGGCGCTTCCGTACAGTCCCCGCTTGTGGGAGGGGGCGTGTTCGACTGCCATGAGTAGGGCACCGCCCCACTCGGCGCCTGCCGCCATGCCTTGTATCAGGCGCAGCAGCACCAGCGCGATCGGTGCGAGTACGCCGATCCTGTCAGTGGTGGGTAGGACCCCCATCAGAGTCGTGGCCGTGCCCATCACCACAAAGGTGACGACGAGCGTGCGCTTGCGGCCGAAGCGGTCGCCGAAGTGGCCCGCGACGACACCGCCCACGGGACGTGCGACAAAGCCGACGGCGAAGGTGGCGAGGGCGCCGAGCTGACTGGCTATGGCGTTGCCGGAGGGGAAGAACAGGGGGCCGAAGACCGTGCCGCTGAGCAGCCCGTACAGGCCGAAGTCATAGAACTCGATGGTGGTGCCGACCGCACAGGCCATTGCGACCCGCCGCGCCTCCTTGGGGTGGGTGACCGACTCGCTCTCGGAGGGCGTTGACGGGCCGCTGGGTCTGGAGATTTCGGGCAGTTGCGACATCGGAACCGCTCCTAGTACGTCAGGACACTGTGTGCATGTGACAGGGGATGACGTTGAGTTCGTCGGGTCCGCTCTCGCCGACGACGACGGTGCCGCCGATGTTGACGCGGTGCTGTCCGGTACAGGCGTTGGGCTCGAAGGCGAAGGCCATGCCGGGGACGAGTTCCAGGTCTCTGATCGGCTCGACGGTACGGAAGACACGACGGGCGTCCTGGCCGGGGATCTGCTCGGCGTTCAGGGCGATGTGCCCCGCGAAGGCCGCGGGAGCGAGACTGTGCACCAGGGGTGTCATGTTGTAGTGGCCGGCCTTGAGGAGCGGCTCGCTCATGGCCTTGGCCAGGTCGAGGAAGCCGGCTCCCGGGCGCAGAGCCTGAAGGCCGGCGTCGTAGCAGTCGCGAGCGACGTCGTGGAGCGTATGCAGCACCTTCGGCACAGGCTCGATGGCGACGGCCATCTGGACCTGTGTCTCGAATCCGCCGTAGCAGGACATGATCTCGGCCTGCACCAGGTCGCCGGGCTGCACCACCCGGGAGGGGCCGCCGGCGTAGGTCCAGTAGGGCGGTGCCCAACCGGGGTCGTCGGCGCCGACGCTCATGATGACGTGCGGGTAAGTGGTGACGCACGAGTTGCGATGCAGCACCTCCACGACCGCCGCGTAGATCTCGGCCTCGCGGATCCCCGGCCGGGTGATCTCCAGCATGGTCTGGCACGCTTCCTCGGCCGCCCGGGCGGAGTGGCGGACCAGCTCCAGCTCCTGCGGCGTCTTGGGCAGCATCGTCTGGGCGAAGTCGAGGGAGACGTCCGCGAATTCGGCCTCGGGCAGGTTCTTCAGGACGTGGTCCCACATCATGTGGGTGATGAGGCCCTCCATCTCCCCCGCCGAGCTTCCGGTCAGGCCGACCACGCCGACACGGCTAGATGTCTTTCCGTATTCGGTGAGTGCCTGGACGACCCCGCGGCCGAACGGACCGACGCGTACGTCGTCGATCCAGAAGCGCACGTCCCGCATGTTCGCGGCCAGGCGTCGGGTGTAGCGATGGTGCGTCCAGGTGAGGTGGATGGGGTCACGGTCGGCGAAGAACACGATCACGCCGTCGAGGACCTCGTTGGCGAGGTAACCCTCGTACCGTTCACGCCCCTTGAGGCCGAAGACGAGCAGACACTCGAGGTCCTTGTCCCGCATGAAGGCACGAGTGCGCTGCCATCGCAGGTCCCGGGCGGTGAAGGGGAGGACGGGATAGTTCTTCGCGGTCATGCGCCTGCCCCCTCGGCGGACTTTCCGCCGACAGCCTCGGCGAGGTCGCTCTCCAGGATCCTGGGATCGGCGCCCGCTGCCTCGGCCACGTCCCGGTAGTACTGCAGCCAGTCGGTGCCCTCGGGGACGTGACCGCCCCCTGCCATGGTGCCGCGGGTGATCGCGGGGTCGTCCAGGTGGGCCGGCAGCTCTCCGGTCGCCTCGTACACTTCGACGGCCTTGAGGAGGCGGCGCCGGGTTCGGCTGATCATCAGATCCGACACGGACAGGTGCTCGAAGCTCCGGTCCACGACCGGTCCCATGCTCTCGGTGATCATCTTGTCCTGGATCTGGATGCCCTGGACTCCGGAGTAGTTGCCCTTCGCCTGGGCGTCCCGGTCGAGGAAGTAGTCGTTCTCCTCGGCCGGGGTGAGCCGCCCCCTGCCGTACCAGTCGTCGGTGGCGGGCTGGAGCAGGTCGGCCATCCGGACCACAACGCCCGGCAGCTTCTCCAGGGGGGCCAGAAAGATCGACTTGCCGTCCACCAGCGCCCGTGGTCGGCTGAGCTGGAAGATCATGGAGTGGGTGTCGTCCATCGGCAGCCAGAACCGCACGACGGGCTCTTCCGCGTCGAAGGAGCTCTGGCCGGGGACGGTCCAGGACGGCAGCAACTGCTGGGTGTAATGCCGGTAGTCGGGAGCGAAGCTGTCCGGCCTGCGGTGGCCCTCCATGGTGCCCGCGACGGTGTTGACGACGTTGGTCTCGACGGCCCTGCCGCTGGTGAGCCACTTCATGATGAAGTGCTCGCCGACCTCCTCGGGCTCGTGGCCGCCGTGGTGGAGGAAGGCGAGGTGAGCCGCGTCGATGTCACCCTCCATTCCCTGCAGCCAGTTGCACTCGCGCAGCCACATCTGGATCTCCAACTCGTCCTCGTCGGCGACCACGCCGACCTCGGGCAGCGGCGGCGGGGTCTCACGCGAACCCATGTAGATCCAGACGATGCCGTTGCGCTCCCGCACCGAGTAGGCCTTGGCCCGTGCCCGGGTGGGGACGCCTCCCCCGGCGATGCTCGGGACGTCGGTGCAACGGCCTTCCACGTCGAACTTCCAGCCGTGGTAGGAGCAGCGCAGGCCGCCTTCCTCGTTGCGGCCGAAGAACAGCGACGCGCAGCGGTGCGGGCAGCGGTGGTCGAAGATGCCCATCCGGCCGTCGCTGTCGCGGAAGCCGACCAGTCGTTCCCCCAAGGCCATCAGGCGGATAGGGGCGCCCTCGGCCTCGAACTCCTTGGACCTGGCGATCGGCATCCAGAACTGGCGGAAGAACTCTCCGGTCGGAGTGCCGGGGCCGACCTGAGTCAGCTTGGCGAAGGTGTCAGTGCTCATGAAGCGGTCCGTCTCTGTGCGGGATCGATGGGTTCGCCCTGCTCACCAGGCGAGGGCAGGCCCGACCAGGTTCATCCGGTCGTTCGGGAACAGGTCGCTGACCTCGGGTGTGGCCCAGCCGAGGTCGACCGGATGGGTGACCTCGGCGAAGGTCAGGGCCAGCTCGTAGAGGGCCTGCTCCCGCGGCGGCATGTTGTCGAGGGGAAAGGCGTTCAGATGGCTGACGACGGCCTCGATGCGCGGAAGGACGGCGGCGCACAGCTCGCGCAGCTCATCGATGTCGGCGGCGGCCATCGCCGCCATCCGCTCCTGTGAGTCGCGCAGGCGCCACCGGCCCAGGAAGCGTTCCAGGTCGGCGAATTCCTCGGGAAGTTCCATCACTTGGCTCCGATCAGCTCGTCGACGAGCCCATAGCGGTGCTGGAGTGCGAACTCCTGCAGGGAGAGGTAGATCTCGCCGATGGCACCCGACTCCAGGCCGCGCTGCACGTCCTCCATGGCGGCCAGGTCCTCCCTGGCCACCGTGTACTGCAGGGCCCGCGTGTACGCCTGGGCCAGGCGGTCGCCGGCGTGCCGGGCCTTGCGGGCGTAGCTGTCGAAGACCAGGCGGGAGTGGTTGCGGTCGATCGGCCAGACCGTGACGGTGCTGTACCAGTGCGAGCCGTTGAGAACGGCCACGTTGGGGAACTGCCACACGATGTCGAAGAACCACGGGCGGTGGCCGGTGCGGTTCACCGCCGGCGGCAGCATGGAGAAGTCGGTCTCGACCGCCGGGGTGAGCTTGCGCCCGAGGTTGTACAGGGCGTCCTCAACGGGCGGGCTGACGTAGTCGGGGTTGGCCGGGGTGCTGGTGCGGATGTGGCGGTCGTACATGTCGATCACGGGCTTGTGCCGCAGCGGGTTGTTCGCGCCGGCCAGTTTCGGCTGGGTGCGGCGGTGCAGGAAGACGGTGTGGTAGCCCTCCGAGAACGAGTCCATGGCGATGTTCCAGTTGGCCCGGACGTCGATGGAGAAGCAGCTGATTTTCTCCATCTCGCTGTAGTAGCCGTCGAAGCCCTCGGCGAGTTCCCCCAGCCAGTCGTCGAGCGGCTCGGGTTGTTCGCTGAAGTTGGCGTAGATCAGCCCGTACCGGACCTCGGTGTGAATCGGCACCAGGCCGAGGCGGGATTTGTCGACGGAGCGGAACTGCTGCTCGTCCGGGACTGAACGCAGGGTTCCCTCGCCGGTGTACGACCAGCCGTGGAACCAGCACGTGTGCGCCGGTGAGGTCCCCTCAGCGAATCCGCAGGCCGTGGGGATCACCTTCTTTCCGCGGTGTCGGCACACGTTGTGGAACGCGCGCACCTCCCCGTCCCGGCCACGCTGGACGAGTACCGAGATGTTGAAGGTGGGCACGTCCAGGACGAAGTAACTGCCCTGCTTTGGAAGGTCGTTGACGTTTCCGACGAGGTACCACGACGGGCGGAAGACCTTCTCGACGACGGCGTCGTGGTACTCCGCCGTCAGTTTGTCCTTGACGGACACGACATCCCGCAGGCCCGCGAACGGATTGGGCGGCGGAGGCCCGCCGGGGGCCGCGGAAGCGAGACGGACAGGTGCATCAGCCATAAGGTCTCCATAAGTTAGGACGGTAGTCCTGTTATTAGGGACCGTAGGCCCAAAAACCAGCGCCTGACAAGGGGTGCTCCCCAATCGCACCCACACTTCACCGAGCCAACCTCACACCTCTCAAGTCTTCGACCTGCACCCAGCTTGACCTCCCCAAGTTGCGGCTATACGGTCGACATACAGTCCCGACTTATAGAATACGCTCCCGATATTCAGGACATCGATCGTTAACGGTAAGGAGGGGTGTCCATGCCGAACCCCGTGAACATGTTTCTCGACGGGCCTTACGCTCCCTGGCGTGAGCAGGGCGAAGCCTTCGATCTGGAGATCGAGGGCCGACTCCCGGACGAGTTGCACGGTGCGATGTACCGCATCGGCCCCAGCCAGTTCTATCGCCCGGAGGACCCGAGCCGGTATCACTGGTTCGAGGGGGACGGCATGGTCCACGCCGTCTTCCTGCGCGACGGCCGGGCGACCTATCGCAACCGCTACGTGGAGACCGCCGGCCTGCAGTTGGAGAAGCAGCAGGGCCGGGCGATCTTCGGCGGTTTCATGAACGGCAGGGACACCCCGCTGCCCGCCGACACGTTCCCGAAGAACCCCGCCAACACGCACGTGGCCCTCTACGACAACCGCCTGCTGGCCTTCTGCGAGGGGGACGTGCCGCACGAGTTGCGGCCGGACACGCTGGAGACGGTCAATCAGCGCTACGACTTCTGCGGCGCGATCGCCGGTCCCACGACCGCTCACTTCAAGGTCGATCCGGCCAACGGGGATCTGCTCTTCTTCAGCAACATCGACGGTGCGGTCACGTGGTATCGGGCCGACCGCCACGGGAAGGTCGTGGACCGTCACTCGGTCGATCTGGGCGTCCCCACGTTCACTCATGACTACGTCGTCACCACCGACTACGCGATCTTCCTGGTCAACCCGACGATGGTCCGTATCGAGAGCATGCTCCAGGGCCGACCGTCGTCTGTCTGGGAACCGGAGACGCTGGAGACCTGCCGATGGGCCGCCCTGCATCGCAGGACCGGCAAGGTCCACTGGTTCGAGGCCCCCGACGCTTACGCCCCGACCCACTTCCTCAATGCCTACCAGGACGGCACCAGGATCGTCATCGACGGGCACCGCGTCGACCGTTTCGGCCCCACCTGGAAGGAGCTGGAGTCACCGCCCCCGGGCGGAGACTGGAACTGGTGGTTCAAGAAGATGGTCGCCACCCCCTGGCGCTGGGAGCTCGACCTCGCGACCGGGACGATGAAAGACAGTCAAGTCACCGATATCCTCGGCGAGTTCCCGCAGATCAATGATCAGCGGACCGGCCTCTCCCACCGGTACGGCTACTACGCCACCACACGAGGAGCCGGCGACTGGTTCACCGATGGCTTGGCCAAGCACGACTACCTCACCGGCGACACGTGGATTCAGACACTTGACGGTTCACTGACGTCGCCCAGCGAACCCCAGTTCGTGCCCCGCCCCGGTGCCACGGCCGAGGACGACGGCTGGTTGCTGTCGATCTGGTGGGACCCGGCCACCGACCGCAGCGAGGTCGTCGTTCAGGAGGCGCAGGACTTCACAGCGTCCCCTGTCGCCCGCATCAAGCTGAACCATCGTGTCCCCCTGGGATTCCACGGCAGTTGGTCCGATGCCGCCGAACTCGACGCCGCCCTCGACGCCGTCTGAGACCCGGCGAGTGAGTGGGCCGACGCGGTGACGAAGCGCCCCCGTCGGCCCACGGATGTCCCCGTTCGGTTCCCCCCAAGCAGCTTCCTCGCAGACACCTGGCCCACCGACGTTGTGGTCCTGCGTGCCTTCTCGGTACACGGCAAATACGCCTCCGGACCGCGAGAGATCTTCACCAGGTCCTGGTTCCGTTCCCTTGCCGGTCGTCCCTCTCCCCTTCTCCGCTTGGAGGCCCGACAATGTCGTCCGGCACCGTCACACCCCCGGTAGGCCGCAGTTTGGCTCTGCTCGGAGTGGTCCTCGTGGCCGCACAGAGTTTCCAGCTCGTCGTCTTCCCCAACTTCCTTAAATCCCTGCTCGCCGAGCCCGGCTGGCACCTGTCACCCAGCGATGCGGGTCTGATCGGGAGCATGGTCTACCTGGGAATGCCAGCAGGGGCCGCCGCCGCTGGGCCGCTGGCTCGGCGCCTCGGGCGCAGGAATGCGACGCTCGCTGCTGTCCTGTGGCTCACGCTCTGGTCCGGGGCCTGCGCGGTCGCCGTCATCCCTTGGCAACTGGGGTTTCTCAGGATGCTCGCGGGGATCGGCATGGGCGTCGCCATGCCCCTGATCCTGAGCTTCGCCAAGGACGCCACCACCAGATCCAAGCGCGCGCTCGGAACCGTGCTGTTCGGAATGCCGGCCGCGGCGATCATCGCCCAGTCCATCGTGACCAGACTGCCGGTCGAGGGCGCTTGGCGTCTCCTGACGGCCGTGGGGGCGGGCGTGGGGATCATCGCCCTTGCCCTGTCCCTGTGGCTGCTGCCAAGCGGCACCGGCATGTCCGGATTGGCTGGTCATGAGGCGGGGCACCTCAATCCGATCCCGCGCATGGCCATGTGGACGGGCATCGGCCTGATCGGAGCGAACCTGATTGCCTGGTCAGGCCTTACCGGACTCACATCCACTGACCTGCGCTTCAACGCAGTACTGAACGCAGGCGCGTTCATAGCGATCTTCGCCGCGGCAGGCCTCGCGATCCACCGGACCGAGACACCTACTTCCCTCTCGGGGACCGTTCGGGCCACCGCCGCATTCGTCCTGATCTACCCGCCTACCTTCATCACGATCTTGATCACGGTACTGAACCTCGTCGCCCCCGGCGACAACACCGCTTTCGTCCTGATGCTGATCGGTGTGTGGATCGTCGACGGCTACTGCCGGGCACTTGCGCTCAGTGTGGCGCCAGGCGTGTTCGAAGCCCTTCCCCGCCCCAAAGCCCAGGCAGACGGTCACATCGCACCGGTGCCACAGCCGCTGCGCCCTGGCTCCGAAGGGTGACGGTGAGATCTCGGCGCCCCACTCGGGCGATCAGTCCAGATGTACCCGGATGGCCAGACGGCAGCTTCCCTGCGCACCGGTGTCCGTGACCAGGGGAATCAGCTAAGGGAGTTTCGCCCAATAGCCCACAGTCCACCGTGCCATGACCGAGCGAACGGCTTCCTGTGAGAGTTCATTCTCCAACCGGTTGTGACTCCAGCCAGGTGGGCAAAACCGGGCCTTCTCTCAGCCCTCCTGTCATCCCACGACCGCACTGATGATCCGGCGCTCGACCGCCGACGTCCACCAAAGGATTCGTTCCATGACCGACATGCTCGACCTCGTCGTCGCCGATCGCCGCCAGGAAGCGCTCGGCGTCGTATCCCTGGTCCTGCGTGCCTACGACGGCTCTCCACTTCCCGCCTGGGAACCTGGTGCCCACATCGACCTCGGGCTCACAGCCGGTCTGGAACGCCAGTACTCCCTGTGCGGCGGCGACACACATTCATGGCGCATCGCTGTACTGCGCGAGCCTGCGGGGCGGGGCGGATCCGAATTCGTTCACAGGGTCCTCCAGCCCGGAACACGGGTACAGGCCCGTGGCCCCCGCAACCACTTCCCTCTGGACGTCGCGCCCGCCTACCGCTTCATAGCCGGCGGCATCGGCATCACACCGATTCTCCCCATGCTCGACGCCGCCTCCCCAGCACCGTGGACACTGCTCTACGGCGGGCGTTCCCGAGACACCATGGCCTTCACAGAGGAGCTGGCGTCCCGTCATCCCGCTGGTCGCGTTCTCCTCCACGAGGGCATCCTCGATCTGCGGGGCCACCTCACGGACCTGCGCCCGGGCGAACTCGTCTACGCCTGTGGCCCCTCTGCACTGCTTGAGGCGGTCGAGTCCCTCGTCCCCGCGGAGTCGTTGCGCATCGAGCGCTTCACTCCGTGCGTGACGAACACGGGCGCCGACAACGCCTTCGAGATCGAACTCGCCCACTCCCGCAGGATCTTGCCCGTCTCTGCGGACGAGTCGATCCTGACGGCTCTGCTGGCAGCGGGCGTGGAAGTTCCGTACTCCTGTACCGAGGGCATCTGCGGCACCTGCGAAACCCGCCTTCTCGCCGGCGATGCCGACCACCGCGACAGCATCTTGACACCACAGGAGCGGGCCACCGGTGAGACCCTGATGGTCTGCGTCTCCCGGTCACGGACCCCGCGGCTGACCCTCGACCTCTAGAAGTGGGTCCGGTACAGGTCGATCACCCCATACCGGCTGCCCCCCTTCTCGAAGATGACCGCCTTGACATGGTGTTTCCCCAGGTAGGCGCGGATCGGCGAGTTGGGTGCCTAGTGGAGTCGCTGGAGACAGCCACCGCTACCGATCGGGATGCTGTACGCCCCCTGCATTGAACGCGCCCTCTGACGGCGGCCGTGGCAAAGTCCAGGTGTGCGGCCAGTTGAGTCCAGGCTGATGGCCACCGGAATTGGCTCATCCAACGGCCACCCACCTGGGCATCTCAATGACCGTTGACACTCTCGAACCATGCCCCTTCGGTATCTACGCCGGCGGACAGTCCATTCCGGTCGGTACGCCGTCCGGGGTCTCTCCAGCCGCGCAAAGCGGTGCGCACCAGTCGATCAAGACTCCGTCCATGTCGTGCCGTGGCGCGACTCCGGCAGCCCATCTACTGTCTGCGATGACCAGCACCGGCCAGACCGTCACCCAGTTGCGGGTACCGGATAAAACAAATGAAATCACCTGCTTCGCCGCCCTGCTGGAGCCTTACGACCTGACCGGGGTGACGGTGACCGTCGACGCTCTCCACACACAGCGTGACCACGCCCGCTTCCTCGTCCAGGCCAAGAAGGCGCACTACGCGTTCACCGTGAAGAAGAACCAGAAGGGCCTGTACGACCAGCTTCGGGCCCTGCCCTGGGGTGAGGCGACAGCGAAGTTCTACGACCGCTCCACCGGCCACGGACGCCTGGAGACCCGCGTGGTGCAGGCCTTGACCGTCACCGACCTCGGCGTCGACTTCCCGCACGCCGCCCAGGCCGCGAAGATCGTGCGGCACCGCACCTCGGCCAGGACCGGCAGACGCATCCGCGAGACCGTCTACGTCATCACCGACCTGACCAGCCGACAGGGCTCCCCCGAACAGATCGCGAAGGCCGTGAGGTCATAGTGGGTGATTGAAAACCGGCTCCATTTCGTGCGGGACACCGCCTTCCGCGAAGACGCCTCCAAGGTCCGCACCGGACACGGACCGGAGAACATGGCCACCCTCCGCAGCTTTGCGATCAACCAACTCCGCACTGCTGGCCACACCAATATCGCAGCCGGACTCCGCGAGATGTCCCTCCGCCCCTTCGAGCGGCCGCTGACCCTCCTCGGACTCAGCTGACCAGCGTCGCCCCAAGGCCATCAGACTTTGCAATCGCCCTGAACGCCCGTTGGCCAGGCGTGAAGTTCGCTTGCGGTGCGGTCGGCTTCAGTCCTCTATCCCCGAGAGCGCTTGTCCCGGGCACAGGCTCGCTGCCGCGAGGAGTTTCGCCGGGTCGGCGAGGTGGCCTTCGAGCACCATGACGGTTCCGTCGTCATCGCTCTGGTCGAACACCTCCGGGGCCGTCATGACACACTGCCCGGTCCCGACGCAGCGATCGAGATCGGCGATTATCCGCGTCATCTCCCCTACCAGGTGACCGGCAGCTCGTGGAGGCCATAGACGCCGGCCGTGTCCTTGAACCGCAGTTCGTCGAACGGGGTGGCCAGGCGCAGGGCGGGGATCCGCCGCAAGAGCGTGCCGAAGACGATCTGCAGTTCCAGTCGGGCCAGGTTCTGCCCGAGGCACTGGTGTGCGCCGTATCCGAAGGCGATGTGGTGCCGGGCGTCCTCGCGCTCGATGTCGAACTCGTCGGGCTTGTCGAAGCGGGCCGGATCGTGGTTGCCGGTGTTGGACAACGCCACGACGCCATCTCCTGCCCGGATGGTCACGCCGCCGATCTCGATGTCCTCCGTCGCCAGGCGGGCGGCTGCGGACTCGGCGATGGTGAAGTACCGCAGCAGTTCCTCGATCGCGCCGGGCGTCCTGGCCGGCTCCTCGCGGATCGCAGCCAACGCGTCGGGGTGCTCAAGCAGGGTCATCGTGCCCAAGGAGATCATGTTCGCGGTGGTCTCGTGCCCGGCGACGAGTAGCAGGGCGGCCAGCGCGATCAACTCCCCGCGGTTCGTGGTCTTTTCGAGCTGCCTGGTCAGCAGGTCATCGCCCGGCTCCTGTTCCTTCCTGGTGATCAACTCGTCCAGGAAGGTGAAGAGTTCGATGTTGGCGTTCATCCTTTCGTCGAGAGGGGTGGCGGTGTGCAGAATCGTGGTGGCCCTGGACTGGAAGAAGTCCCGGTCGTCGTAGGACACGCCGAGCAGCTCGCAGATGACTAGGGACGGCACGGGTAGCGCCAGCGCCTCCACGAGGTCGACCGGGCGCGGACCGGCCAGCATCGCGTCGATGTACCGGTCGACGATCTCCTGGATGCGCGGGCGCAGCGCGGCCAGCCGCTTGACGGTGAACTCACCGAGCACCGCCCTGCGGGCCTCCCCGTGCTCAGGCGGGTCCATGGCGATCAGCGAGGGCCTGAAGTCGCCCGGAGGCGGCCCACCGGGCTGCAGCAGGGGGAAGTTCGGTTTGCGCAGGTCAGAGCTGAAGCGGGGGTCGGTCAGCATCCTACGGATGTCCTCGTACCGGGTGAGTACCCACCCCGTCATGCCGTTGCGGAACGTGACGTGGGCGACGGGTTCCTCCTCGCGCAGCCGGACGTGTTCCTCCGGCGGTACGTAGGGGCACTTCCGGACGACGGGCATGACTGGCGTGGTGCTCATGGTTCCACTCCGATCCGCAGGGATGGTGGCCGGGCGACGACAACCCGGGGTTGTCGCGCCGGCTCTATCCCGTGTCGGGGGGCCGGCGATCGTGACCTGGCCCGGCGCCACGGGGCGCCGCGCCAGGTCCTCCTGCCTGGGGCTGTCAGTCCAGGTTGGGTGGGGCGGCCATGTTCACTCCGCTCCAGTGTTCGGCGAGCATGCCATCCCGGATTTTGAAGGCGTTGTAGATGAGGAAGGTGAATTTGCTGGTCGGATCGTCCAGCTCCGGTTGAGGCCGGTCGGCCACGTAGATGAGCATGTCTCCTTCGGCCATCAGGATCGTGGGTGGCCGGAGCAGTTCCGGCTGTACCGGACGGGGCCCGTCGGGGAACAGCATGTTCACGAACATGTCGAATCCGGTGCGCCCGGGCGGGAACTGCGGGTAGTGATGCTGGTAGTCCTCGGCGAAGAAGTCCTTGATCGCCGCCGGGTTCTCGGCGTCGAAGACGTATCGGTAGGAATCAATGACGAGGCGCTTGTTGGCCTCTATTTGTTCCTTGCTCACCGGCGGGCCCGGGTCGATCAGTTGGTGCGCCTTCGGCCTCGCTCGCTGCCATGTCAGGGGGGCAATCTTGTTGTCGCTGGACCAGTGCTCCACGACCTGCCCGTCCTGGAACCGGTACGTGTCGAAGGCGTAGCAGTCGTAACTGGCCGCCAGGTTCTCCGGCTCCGGTTGGGGCACGTAGTAACAGGTCGTCACCAGGTCGTCCTCGGCCAGGATGAACTCCGGCTCCAGCTCCCGGTGGAATTCACCGGCGGCCTGCTTGTTGCGCTCCAGTTGGTCGCGTGTGGTGCGATCGGTCATAGTCACAACACCTTCGTTGCGGGGGTCGGATCTCTGATGGAAGAATTCAGCAAGCACATGTCGCCGCCCCGACGTCGAGGGTCTCGATGAGGGGTGCACCAGACGTTGCGAAAGATCCACAACGGTTTGGCGGATCGATCCGGCTTTTCTCCGGCCGTCATGCCTGCGGGGTGCTTTCCCTCAGCCGCTTACGGGTTCGCCGCGAAGTACTGCTGGGAGTACATCGCGGCCATTTTGTCTTCATTGACGAGGAGGTTCGTGCGGGTTATCGAGTAGTCGCGGTAGTAGCGGTTCATGCGTGAGCCTTTACGCCCGCCCTCGCTGGTGCTCGATGCCTGGTACAGCAGATCCACCGCTTCCCAGCCCAGGTTGAGGGCCTGCTGCCGGGCCAGGCCGAACTCGATCCCCTCCGCAAAGGTGTATTTCTTGACTCCGTCCGTCACCTCTTGGCAATCTCGCATCACCTGCTCGCTCAGAGCCACCAAGAGGCTTTCGGCCGCGGCGACCCGGCCACTGGCCAGGCCGAACCAGCGCTGCTGGTCCTGATCGGTGTGGAGGGGCGCGGGAGGTCCGGGCGGGGAGCCGGGCAACGGCGTGGCGAACGCCATCTTGGTGCGCAGGAGGCGCTCGTGCTCGTCGAGCGCGGCACGTGCGGTGCCGACCAGCACCGCCGTGATCTCCAGGGGCCACACCACGAACGCCTTCGCGGTGTACAACGGATTGCCGTGCAACTGGTATCCGAGGGTTTCGACCTCGGAGGTGAACGCGATCTGGGCATCGACAACGAAATGATCAGGTATCACGGCCCCGTCGACCCGGATGCTGTCCGATCCGCTGCCGCCCATGCCGAAGGCGCGGCCCCGCCAGTCGCCGAGGGACGTCCAGTCAGCGCGGGGTACGAGCGCGAGCTTGATCTGCGGTAGACCGTCGGAGCCGTCCACCATGCGCACCATGAGCATCGCATGCGACGCGTACGACGATCCGGAACAGTAGTCCCAGGTTCCCTCGATACGCCACCCGTCGTCCACCCGTTCCGCGGTGCCGTGCGGAATACCGCGCAACGGCGCGCCGAAGTCGCCGTTCGGGGAGAGCGCCTCGATCTGCGCCGACTCGGAGAACCAACTCCCCAGTTGCAGCGCGTGCCCGGACGCCAGTGCAAGGCACCAGGCGCTGCTCGGGCATCCGCGAGCGATCTCCATGATCGTGCGGACGAACGTGGGAAGGCCGAACTCATAGCCACCGAAACGGCGGGGCAGGAAAGTGCGATAGAAGCCCGCCTCGCGGAACAGCTCGTGGGTTTCCTGGGAATAGGTCCCGCGCTCCTCGGTCGCCGCCTGCTCCTCCAAGAGGTACGGCCGCAGTTCGCGGGCCCGGCGGATGAGGTCCTCCGGTAGCAGGTCCGGCTCCGGCGGCGCGATCTTGACATCTGTGTTAGTCGTCATCGTTCTCCTCGTGCTTACATCTCGATGGCAGGGGGACCACACACCTTGCGTGTCCGCTCCCACTGATCCGTTCCGCCGGCCGCGCGGTATGGGTCGATCACACTCGGACCCCGCGTGCTCAGCAAGGCAACCGCAACCGCGTTCCTCTATGTGGAACTCCGTGGGCGAACGACCGCGAGCACGGGTGTGCCGCCTGGCGTGACACCCGCCGGTGACGGAACCAGAACGTGGACGAAACGACGGACTACCCGGTCCCCCGACCGCCAGGACCGCTGCGGAATCAGACGGATCCGTCGTGCGGCAACTGCGGCGCCGGGAGTCGGCTGCTGTACAGCAGCCATTGCAGGCGGGAGGCCGCGCCGACGAGTGGGCGCACTACCTGCAGGACCTCTGAGTCCGTGCCCAGACGAGGGGCGTAGGCGGCGACGCTGATGGCTGCGACCGAGTCACCGCTCGCCGTCATGATCGGCACGCCCACCGAGTTGACCACGGGCTCGCTCTCGCCGACAGACGTGGCCCACCCGCGTGTTCGCACCATGCGCAACTCATGCAGGAACTCGTCCCACTCGGTGATCGTGCGTTCGGTGACCGGAGTGAGGTCCCGCCCGGGATAGCGGCGGGCCAACTCGTCCGAAGAACAGAACGCGAGCATCGCCTTGCCGCCGGCGACGGAGTGCGCCGGGCGCACCTGGCCCAGCCGCGAGCCGAGCGGCTGGACGCCGTGTCCTTCGAACGACGCGAACCGCACCGAACGACCTTCGAGAACCCCGATACTGGTGGTGAGGTCCAGCTCGGTGCGCAGCTCGGTCAGGATCGGCGCGACCACATCGTGGATGGCCACGGCCGAGGACATCCGCAGAGGCACCTCGTACAGTGCGGGGCCTGCGACGTAGCGACCGCCGGAGTGCTCCTGGCGCACGTAGCCGGTGGCCACGCAGTTGGCCAGGACGCGGTGTGCGGTCGACCGGGCCACCTGAAGCTCGCTCGCCAGTTCGGTGACCGCGACACCACCACGTTGCGCGACGAGCTGAACGGCCCTAAGGGTCATCTGCGCGGAGTTCACTCCGGTTCCGCTCCGATCAGGCGTCGTCGTCCAAAGCTCTGTGGGTGCCGAACCTCCGCGCGTAGTAGGTCAAGGGCGCGCCGTCGCAGTGGTCGGCGTGCAGCACCTTGCCCAGCAGCACCACGTGGTCCCCGCCCTCGACCATCGACTCGACCTCACATGCCAGCCAGCCGAGCGCGGTCGGCAGCCGCGGCAGTGCGTGGTCAAGCGTCCATCGCGTGTCCGCGAACTTGGCGGCTCCGCCCTTGCGGGCGAAGCGCAGGGCGACGTCGGAGTGCGTCGAACCCAGCACGTTGACGCCGATGCGGCCGGACAGGCGCACGATGCTGAGCAGTTCGCTCGTCCGGTCCAGGGAGACGAGCACCATCGGGGGAGCCACTGACAGGGACATGAACGCGCTGACCGTCGTGCCGTGCGGCACTCCCCCCTGGATTCCCGTCACGACCGTCACCGGTGAGGCGACTCCGGCCATGACGTCGCGGAACGTCCGCGACAGGGAGTCGAGATCGGAAGGGCTCGTCGCGGAAGGGGTCGTCATCACATCGCCTCCGGGTGAGCGTGTTCAAACTCGGTATCGACCTGCATGGCGGGACCTGCGTCCGCGCGGCGAGCGCCTCCGCCGCACGGACTCCTGGGAAGACGCCGGACTGGGACCGAGCACGAGGGCAGTCCGTGCGTCAGGATCCGGGCCGAGGGACTGCGGCTGCTGACGCCCTTTCGCCACGGCCGATGCCCACGCCCGAACGGGGAAGACGTCGAGCCCCTGTCGTCGGGCCCTGCCTCATGCCCGGGCGAGTTCGGTCCGGCAGGCCCGACAGGGATCAGGCCCACGCTCACCGCGATGAGCGTGGGGGCTGTTCCGCCGGGCAGGCAGGCGATGGCGCTCGCCAGCGGCTGCCCCGGGCTCGTCGACAGGGACTTCTTCACCGGGAACGCACTCCCCTGGGGGGCTCGGCTGATCCTCGCCCGACCCGGCGGAGAAAGCCGTCGATGCGATCGTTCGCCTGATCCGCGAGCGGGATGGGGAAGCCCGTGAAGGCATGCGTGCCGCCGGGATAGACGGCCAGCTCGGCCGGGCTGCCGGCTGCGAGCCAGCGGACATGCATGAACAACGAGTCGTCCAGGAACGGATCCAGGGTGCCCACTGTGAACAACGCCGCCGGGAGATCCCGCAGATCCGCGAACAGGGGCGACAGATCCGGATCCTGGCGTTGTTCGCTCCGGGGCGCGACCGCACCGGTACACGCCTGGATGATGTCGGTGGAAACCGGTATCGCGTCGACGCCCAGCAGCGTCTGGCTCGGGGTCATCGAGAGGTCATAGTTCCCGAAGACCAGATTCGCCGCCTGGAACCCGGTGGACCCGCGCCGCTCACGCAGCCGGACCAGGACGGAGGCCGCGAGAGTCGCACCCGCCGACTCGCCGCCGATCGCGAGCGCGTCGGTGCCGAACTCCGACCGGGCGTTATCGATGAGCCACAACGCCGCGGATTCGGCGTCGTCCCATGCCGCAGGGTGAGGGTGCGCGGGTGCCAGCCGGTAGTCCACGTCGATGCAGGCGAGGTCGGTGTTCCGCGCGATCCGCTCCAGCAGTTGGTCCGACTGCGCCGCGCTGCCCCCGACGAAACCCCCGCCGTGGAAGTGCAGGTAGACGCCCTTGGGCCGGTCGGGAGCGATCACCCGCAGAGCCAGTTCGTGACCACCCTGTCCCGTGATCCGGATGACGCGCGCACGCTCCGAAGGCTCCACGGGAGGCATCGGAGGACCACCGCCCGCCCCAGGACCGGGCACATCCTTCAGCAGCTCCCGGAACTCCTGGTTGAACTTAGCCGTCTCGGGCGTGATCGCATCCGCTCGGAACAACGTCACGTCGAGCCCGTTCTCCTGGTCCGGTCCGGGCGTCGTCACCGGGACCCCTCGCCGCCGGCGACCGCCGAGGATTCCGTGGCGTCCACGTCGATGCTGCTGGGCGCGGGCCAGCTCTTGATCTCCGGCACGCAGTGCTCGGCGAAACACCGCATGTTGCGCACCGACTCGTCGTTGGGCATCCCGCCGAAGAACAGCTGCGGGAACAGCCCCTGCGGCTGGTTCTGGTCCCGCACCTCCTCCAGACGCTTCAGCACCTGGTCCGGTGTGCCCGCGATGATCTGCGAGACGAAGCCGTCCACCGCCCGCTCGACGTCCTCATCGGTCTCCATCGGCGGCATGGGCCCAAAGGCGGGACGGCCGCGCTGCTCGTAGTGCCAGATGCCGACGCGGAGCGAGTTGCCGCCGTACTGGCGGGCGATCTCCTGCGCGCGGTCCGCGCTCTCGTCGACGACGACGACGCTCGATGCGAAAGGTGCCGGAGGCTGGCTGTCGGGGCCCTGCGATTCCCGCCATGCTTCCAGGTAGGCGTCCTTCGGAAAACCGCCTGGGGGCAGCGGGAACGGAAGCGTGCTGGTCACCAGCTGTCCCATACCCAGTTTGCCCGCCTGCTGCTGAGAACTGGGTGAGCCGAAGGCCCCGAACAACCGGCCTTCGAAGGAGTGGCTCGGCCGGGGGCGCAGCTCCACCCGCGGCTGTTGGAAGAGCTCACCGCCCTCCATAACACCCGTCCGCAGTCCCTGCACGACGAGCTCCAGCATCTCGTCGTAGCGCTCTCGCGACGTTGCCTGGTCGATCCGCAGCCCCCGGTACTCCCGCGGCGCCATGCCCCGCCCGAATCCGATGATCGCGCGACCGTTGGACACGTGGTCGAGCAGAATGATCTGCTCGGCCACCCGGACCGGATCGTGCCAGGGCAGGACGAGCACCTGGGTGCCGAGCCGGATCCGCCGGGTGCGGCCGGCGAGGTAGGACAGGTACATCAGGGGGTCCGGCGCGAGGGAGTGGCGGGTGAAGTGGTGCTCAGTGATCCACACTGAGTCCAGGCCCAACTCCTCCGCGAGCACCCACCGCTCAAGCTCCTCGCGTACGAACTGCTTGTCCGAGAAGTCGGCCTCCTCGCAATCCAGACCGTAATGCTGAACTCCTGTGGCCATTCCGACGTGCATAGTGATTCCTCCAGGAAATTGGTTGACGTTCACGGGATCTGAAAGCTCAAAATGAGCAGAATGAGAGCCAGGCCGAAAAGAAGGAGTGTGAGTCGCTGCTCAGCCGAGCAATTCGGTAATGGCACGGCGCATCGCCATATCGGCCGCGAGACGTTTGAGGTCGGGTTCCTCATCGGGCATCGAGGCGAGGATCGCCTCCCGCCGGAGCTCGATCTGCGCCTTGTTCATGCGTTCGGTGAAAACGTAGGGTTCGTCGTGACGGATGGCGTGCAATACCTGTCGACCGACGTCCAACGGATCTCTACCGAAGGCGAGCATGCCCTTCACCATGTCGGGATCCATGCCGATGCCGTGAGGCCCGAGTTCGGCACCGGCTCCGCGGTATCGCTCCGGTCGCATGTCGGCGTGATCGTGAATATTCGTATTGACCGCCGCAGGGCAGAGCACCGTGACGCCGATACCCTCGGCTGACAAGTCCTCGCGCAGACATTCCATCATCGCGACGACACCGAATTTGGTGGTCGAATAAACACCGCCGTGACTGGCCACCGCGATACCGCCGGACGAGGCCGTAGCCATCACATGGCCGGCCTCCCCGTGCGCTCGGATGCGCGGCAGGACGGTGGTGACACCGTTGATCACCCCACCGAGATTGACGCCCAGCAACCAGTCCCAGTCTTCATAGGTCGCCTGTGCGATGGAGGTGAGGACGCCGATTCCCGCGTTGTTGCACAACACGTGGATCCGGGAGAAGACCCGCTCGGCCTCATCAGCCGCACGGGACCAGGCCTCGCGATCGGCCACGTCCAGTTTGACCAGGTGAAACTCCGATCCCGATCGCGCCAGAGTCTCCTCGGCCGCCGCCAGATGGTCGTCCCTGATATCCGCGACGACTACTTTCATGCCCGCTTGGCAAAAAGCCTTCGCCATGCCGATGCCTATGCCGGACGCGCCACCGGTGATGAACGCGACCTTCCCGGAGAAGTCCCGCACCTCAGGCCCCTCTCCCGGCCGGACCGCGATTTCCGGTTCGCCCCTCCAACATGTAGACCGCGCCGTCCATGCCGGGCGGCGGTCCGCCGCCCGGCATCGCCATCGCTCGATCGGGTGCGGCGTCACAGGCCACGAGCAGGGGCTCGAAATACCGTGCGATCTCGTCGCCGAACTCGGCGTGGGTAAGCACGTACATATCGTTGCGGCGGACCCCCTCAAGCACACGCCGCCCGAGCTCGAACGCATCCATCCCTGCGTCCATCGGCGGGCCGCCCTCCCCGTTCGCCGGGAATTGGGGGCGGCTCCCCCAGGTGTCGGTGCGCGTCAGTCCGGGACAGAGGACCGACACGCCGATGCCGGAATCGAGCAGCTCGGCGCGCAGCGCCTCCATCATGCCCAGCACCCCGCGCTTGGCCACCGAGTAGATCCCGGAGTTGCTCAAGGGTGTCAGCGCCGCCATCGACGCCGTGGAGATGATGTGTCCGCCCTGGCCGTGCGCGAGCATCCTGCCCAGGAAGGTCTGCACACCGTTGACCACCCCTCCCAGGTCGACCCCGAGGACTCGGTCCCAGTCGTCATAGTTCGCTTCGGCGATACGTCCGAACGCGCTGATCCCTGCGTTGTTCGCCAGGAGGTGGACATGCCCGAACATACGTTCGGCCTCATCCGCCGCCTGCAGCCAACCGGCACGATCGGTGACGTCCAGACGGATGAAGTGAAAGGAGTGGCCGGTCGGGCTCAGGAACTCACGGGCGTGGCCCAGATGATCCTCGCGGGCGTCAGTGACGACGACCTTCATCCCGCTTTCCGCGAACGCTTGCGCCATCCCGAGACCGATGCCACTGCCCGCTCCGGTGATGAGCGCCACCTTGCCTGCAACATCCCTCATCTGTGCATGACCTCCTCGCCAAGCGCCTCACCGTGTCCTGCATATTCGGACAGCCATGCCGCGTTGCAGGACAAGTGAAGCCGAGGAAGTCGGAGTCGTCAAGCGTCGATACCCATGCCACGGGACAGCACCGTCCCGTACAACGGTCGCTATGCTGAGCACGTGACGTCCAACAGTTCAGATGTGGAACCCGCCTCGCGGGACGGCGGCGACGCCGGAATCAAGATCATCGGACGCGCCGTGGCGGTGCTCCGGGCGCTCGCCGGAGAAAGGGAGGGACTCAGCCTCTCCCAACTCGCCGAAAACACCGGGCTGCCGCGCTCGACGGTTCACCGACTGGTCTCCGCCATGGAGGTCGAGGGTGTGCTCGTCGCCGCGTCAACCACCGGTCGCGTACGTATCGGTCCCGAGCTGGTGCGGGTGGCCGAAGCCGGCCGACCTGATGTCCGTGCACATCTCAGACCAGCGATGGAGCATCTCGCCCAGACACTTGGGGAAACCGTCGACCTCGCGGTCATGGAACCCGGACGACTGCGGATCATCGATTCAATCGAGGGCCAACACCTCCTGCGTGCCGTGTCGGTGGTGGGAACCACCATTCCGCTGCACTGCACGGCCAACGGCAAAGCCCTCCTCGCCAAGTTGAGCGACGCCGAGGTCGCGCGCGTCCTACCTGCCCGACTGACGCGCTTCACACCGGCGACGATCACGCACCGGGCGGCATTTCTGGACGAACTCGCGAAGGTTCGGCGTACCGGTATCGCCTTCGATCGGGAAGAAAGCACTCCCGGGATCTCCGCCAGCGCCATCGCTGTCCAGGATCCGTACGGCACTCTGGCAGCGCTGGGTGTCCCGATGCCCACCATTCGCTTCCAGGACCGCGAGCGAGACATCACCACCGCGCTCAACACTGCACGCGAGCAGGCCGTGTCCTTGTCCTCGGTCGACATGCTGTCCGAAACCGACTCAGGCAGCGCACAGAGCCCCCCGTGACGGGGAGCGGCACCGCAAACACCGACCCATCACCCGCCCATCGCAGTGGGCCGCGCCCAGGTGAACTCGCCAGATCCCACAGCGCCTTGACATCGATTGCGACCGCTTCCTCGTCGGGGACGCCGATCGCTGCGACAGCATGTTCGCCGCAGCAGCGGTCCGATCGTCTGCCCCGCCCCTACGACGCGACGGCCCCGTCAAGACCCCCTCACCCTCCGGCACTCCAACCCGCCGTTACTCGCCATCTCTCGGCTGCCGCAGTCCGCGCAGGTCGAGATCCAACCCGAAAGAGAACTCGTCCTCCGACGACACCGGCGAGGGGGCGACCGCTGCCGTCACGGAGAAGCGGGGAGGGCCCACCTCGCGGAAGCCGGCAGACGCCGACGCGTCGTCCCGGTCCGTGCTGCCCCGCCCCTTGAGCCGGATCGCGAAGCGCATGACGTAGTACCGAGAATCGCACAGGCGCGTGCTGCCGTCCGAGGCGGGAAACCGCCGCCGAACAAAACCGCGGCGCAGCCTTCGCGCAGCATCGCGATGACCAAATATTGCACTTTCTGCAAAGTATGCATATTGAGAAAATATGCACAGACTGCAATCATGGAGTGCATGACTCGTAGGAAAGAAGGACTGCGTGAGCGCAGGCGCCGTGAAACGCGGCAGGAGATCCGGGCCGCCGCACTGCGCTTGGCGACAGAACACGGCTTCGACAAGGTCACCGTAGAGATGATCACCACTGAGGCCGACGTCTCTCATCGCACCTTCTTCAACTACTTCCCGAACAAGGAGGCGGCCGTCGTCCAGGCGCCTCCGAAGCTGCCGGACGACGAGGTCGAGGCCTTCACCGCCGCCGGCCCCGCGCACCCCCGCGAAGTCCTGGCGGAACTGACCGCGCTGCTCTTGCGGGACATGGCCGAGCAGCCACCACAGCGAGACGAGTTCTCCGCCACCTTCTCGCTGGCCCGCGAGTACCCACCCGTACTGGCCGCGCTGTTGGCGAGCTTCGGGGCGTTCGAGCAGTACTTGGCCGAAACCGTGGCAACACGCACGGGGGAACGGCCGCAGGACGAGTCACCTCGCCTGATCGCCGCCCTGGCGATGACCGCCCTCAGGACCGGTATGGAGAGCTGGGTTGCCGACGGCCCCAAGGAGCAGGACGACAGCCCGATGCCGCACGTGGAGCGCGTGATGGCCTTGCTGCGCTCCCTCCTCGGCTCCTGACCCCGGGATGGCTCCTCGTCGGTTCCCCATGCCTCGGCCGCCAGCACGACATCACCCCTCTGGAGCATCTTGTGACCGACCCCTCCCCCACTACGAAGGCAGAGCAGCCTGACTCCTCGGCCCTGCCCCAGCGCTTCGGCCTGCTGTTCGCCAGCCTGATGACGACCATGCTGCTCGCCTCTCTCGACCAGACGATCGTCTCCACCGCACTGCCCACCGTCGTCGGCGAACTGCACGGCCTGGACCACATGGCGTGGGTCACCACCGCTTACATCATGGCCGCCACGATCGGCATGCCCCTGTACGGCCGTTTCGGGGATCTGATCGGCCGTAAGGCACTCCTCCTCGGCGGCATCGGTGTTTTCATCGCCGGATCGATACTCGCCGGAGCCGCGTCCAGCATGACCATGCTGATCATCGGTCGAGCTGTTCAAGGGCTGGGCGGCGGCGGTCTGATGATCACTTCTCAGGCGATCATCGCCGAGCTCGTTCCACCGCGGGAACGTGCGCGGTTCATGGCCCCGCTCGGCGCGGTGTTCGGCCTCTCCTCCGTGGGCGGGCCGCTTCTCGGCGGCTGGTTCACCGACACCGTCTCCTGGCGGTGGTGCTTCTGGATCAATCTGCCGGTGGGCGCCGCCGCCCTCGCGGTATGCGCCTTCGCCCTACGCACGCCGCGCAAGTCCGGCAAGGTCACCATCGACTATCTCGGCATCACCCTGATGGCCGTCGCCGTCGCCGCCACGGTGCTGGTGGCGGACTGGGGCGGCAACCAATACGGCTGGACGGACCCGCTGGTCCTCGGCCTGGCCGTCGGCGCCGTCGTTGCCTGGATTCTGTTCTTCTCCTCGCAGAGCCGCGCCGCGGAGCCGATCGTCCCGTTGTGGCTGTTCCGCAGCCGGATCTTCAACATCGCCACGCTGACGGGCCTGATCGTGGTCGGCGTCGGAATGTTCGTGGTCGTCGCCTATCTGCCCACCTACCTGCAGATGGTGTACGGCGTCTCCGCAACCGAGTCCGGCCTGCTGCTCGTCCCCATGATCCTCGGCCTCATGGGCACCGCCATCCCCTCCGGGCTGTTGATCAGTCGAACCGGACGCTACAAGATCTACCCGATCATCGGCTCACTTCTGGTGACCATCACCGCCGTACTGCTGTCCACGATGGACGTCGACACTCCAGTGACGGTGGTCTCCGGATACACCTTCCTGCTGGGCGCCGGCGTCGGCCTGGTCATACAGAACCTGGTCCTGGCCGTGCAGAACGCGTTCCCCACAAGCGCGGTAGGCACAGCCACTTCCGCCAACAACTTCTTCCGCGAGATCGGCGCCACGATCGGCACAGCGGTCGTCGGAGCGGCCTTCGCCCAACGGCTCACGGACCAGCTCTCCGCCCGGCTGGCGAGTAGCTCCGTCAGTGGCCTGGGCGACAGCAACTCCCTCACACCTTCACTGGTGCACTCGCTGCCGGAACAGCTCCAGGACTCCGTGATCGACGCATACCAGCACGCACTGACCCCGATCTTCGGGTACGTAGCCGCCCTGTTGGTCGTCGGCGTCCTGCTGGCCCTCGCCCTCCCGCAGAAGGAACTCGCCCTCACCAACTCCGACATGAGCGCCAGCCTCTCGGCCGCCCCACCGCAGTCACAAGAAAGCGACAGGACGGCCACCCGCACCTAACACCTCCGCCGGTCCGTAGGCCGGTCGAGAGCCGACCCATCGCCGCAACCCGATGGTCCGGCCCGCACCGTCGAAGTCACCAACCACGAACAGGGCTTGGCCACGCAGGCTCTCGGCGGGTGTACCAACGCCTCAAACCACCTGGCTCGCCGGACCCGCGACGGGCGGCGGCCACGGCGCGTCGATGTCTCCCTCGGCACCTTCGGGCACTCGGCCCAGCGGCTCCTCGGTGCTGGCATGACCGGCACGATCGCGCGCTCCGTGCTGGGTGTCGTCCACGTTCCGCCGACGAAGAAGGTGTCGTAACGCAGCTCCATCATCAGCCACTTTCACCGTGAAGGGATCCGCTCAGCCGGGCTGGCAGCGGGATGTGCAGTCGATGGGAGCCATGTGCTCATCGGGGACGGCGAACGCGTTGTGCGCGGGCGTGAAGGGAAGTCTCCGGTGGACACCCTGGGAGGCCCACGACGAGGCGGGCCGCCGACGAGGGGACCGGCCCCGCAGTCCAAAGATGCGACGGCCTGCTATACGGCCGGTACCGAATTCCCCCGACCCTTTCTTCACCAGGTTCCCGGGGTTGACGTACTTGCAGCGCAGCCCACCAATAGTTGTAATGGCACGAACTGTCGTATCGTGAATGCGCGGCCGTGTCCCGACGACGACACACGGCAAGGAGGCGCTCCATGTCTCATACCGCAGCGCTACCAGTCCAGGCTGTCGACTCGTTCGCCAATCTCGGCTGGCCCGCCAGCGGCTGGCACGCGGCGGCGCGCAGCGAGGAGCTGGGGCCGCGGACCCTGGCCCGGACGACCGACCCCGAACGTCGTACACCACGGGCGGTCGCGCCATGACGCGTGCGACCACCCGGCTCTCCCCGTGGCCGGCCCGCTACCCTGCCGCTCACGTAGGCGTCGCAGCCGGCGAGCGCGGGACAGAAGGGTGTGGGGCAGTGGTACCCGGTCCGGCAGGCACGATCCCGGACGAGGCGGTCTTCGCCGCGGGCGGTCTGGTGCGCACGGCGCAGCAGGTCCACAACCGACTGTGGCAGGAACTGGTGCCCGACGGGTACACCTCGCCGCAGTTCGCCGTACTGCATCGCCTGCGGATGCGTCCGGGTATCGACCAGCGCACCCTCTGCGAGGCGCTGAGCCTGGACAAGGCCACCGTCGCGGAGCTCGTGACCCGGATGGATCAGGCAGGCCTGGTCGCCCGCGAGCGGGCCGCCGACGACGCCCGCCGCAATGCGCTCCGGCTCACCGACGAGGGCAGAGCCGCGTTTCTGGATCTGGCCCCGTGGGTCGCCCAGGTACAACTGCATCTCAGCGCGGCTCTGAGCCCGGAGGAGGCCGGCCGGTTCCTGCACCTCATGCGGACGGTCGCCGGTGTCGCTCCCGGCGCCTGGATCTCCACAGCACCCGCGGTGGTGCTGATCGGCCTGCCCGCCGACCCCTCGCACATCCCCGGACACCTGATCCGGGTCGCCCAGCAGCAGCACACCCGGTACTGGACGGATGCCGTGGGCACACGACTGACCTCTCCGCAGTACGGCGTGCTCTACCGGCTCGCCCGTGAGCCGGGCATAGACCAAACGACACTCGCCGCGCGCGTGGCCCTGGCCAAGGCGCCGACGGGGGAGATCGTCAGGCGACTCGTCTCTCGCGGTGAGGTGCGGCGCACGACGGACCCGCACGACGGTCGTCGCAAGCTGCTCACCCTGACGGACGAAGGACTCCAGGTGCTGTACAAGGTGATGCCCGCCGTCCTGGACGTCCAGCGCAGGCTGACGCAGGACCTTCGAGCGGACGAACTCGACGAACTGCTCGGCCTGCTCGGACGAATGAGCCAGGCATAGGGCTCTGAGCGGGAGCGGGGTGCGACCCTTCTCCTCAATTAGTCACTGCACGAACTATATGGCGGTCTCCTTCGTTTTCCCACAAGGACCGTAAGAGACCAAGGAAAGAGGAGCGAAAATGGCAACACGTCGTTTCGACGCACCCGACGACGCCTCCCTGAACACCTTTTACGATGACATCGCGGACAAGGACCTCCAGCCTCTGTGGGAGCTGAGCGGACTGCTCACCCCTGCCCCGAAGGTCCAGGCCGTGCCCTACCGCTGGCGCGGCGAGGAACTGCGCGAGCTGGGCGAGCGGGCCGGCGAGCTGGTCCCCATCGACCGGGGCGGCGACCGCAGGGTGCTGTCGCTGAGCAACCCCGGACTCGGCGGCGCTCCCTATGCGACCGCCACGCTGTGGGGCGCCGTGCAGTACCTCGGCCCCGGCGAGACCGCCCCCGCCCACCGCCACACACCGGCCGCGCTGCGCTTCGTACTGGACGGCGAGGGCGTGTGGACACTGGTTAACGGCGACCCGCTGCACATGTCCG
This sequence comes from Streptomyces sp. NBC_01261, assembly GCF_036226385.1. Classification (NCBI taxonomy): domain Bacteria; kingdom Bacillati; phylum Actinomycetota; class Actinomycetes; order Kitasatosporales; family Streptomycetaceae; genus Streptomyces; species Streptomyces sp. NBC_01261. The sequence goes on along the minus strand of NZ_CP108463.1, from coordinate 9,347,839 downwards.
CCGGAGACCTGATCCTCACCCCGAGCTGGACCTGGCACGAGCACCACAACCCCGGTGACACGCCGATGACCTGGTTCGACGCGCTGGACCTGCCACTCGTCGAGGCGTTGGACGCGATGTTCTTCGAACCGGGCGAAGGACGTCCGGCCCCGTCGGGGACCGCCGAACGCTCCACGTCGGAGATCCGGTTCGGCGGCGGGCCGGGCCTGCTGCCCGGCGGTGCCTCCGCGCCCGCCCCTGCCCACTCCCCGCTGCTGCGCTACCAGTGGGCGGACACCGACCGGGCCCTCGCAGGGCAGCTCGCAGAGGCGGGCACGGGCGCCGAGCGGACAGGGCACGCGCACGTCCGCTTCGCCGATCCCACTAATGGGCGGGACGTGATGCCCACCATGCGGTGCGAGATGCACCGCTATCTGCCCGGGCACACCGCCCCGGCAGAGCGGCACACCGGTTCGGCGCTGGTCGCGGTTTTCCGCGGCGCGGGCGCCGTCGAGTTGGACGGCGTCCTGCACTCCCTCGCCCCCGGCGATCTGGTCGCGATCCCCTCGTGGACCTCTGTACGTGTGCTCGCGGACGAGCCAATGGACCTCTTCTCGGTCAGCGACACCCCCGTCCTGGAGGCCCTGGCCCTGTACCGGACCGAGACCAGGGGCGACTGAGCCACCTCTCCCCCACGCCCACCGCTGACCAGCCAGGAGACCCCATGCGCATCGCACGCTTCGACGACGACCGTATTGGCGTCGTCGTCCACGACCGCGTCCTCGACGTCACCGACCAGATCACCGCTCAACTCGCCGCGTCCCCGTACCGGGCCCCCCACAGCCTCACCCGGAGGCTGATCACTCACTTCACCGCGGTACGGCCGCTGCTGGAGAAGCTGGTCGCCGAACTGGGCCAGGGTGTGGGACGTCCGCTGGACGACGTCCGGCTGCTGGCCCCCGTCACCGACCCGACGAAAATCGTCGCGGCGCCGGTGAACTACCGCGACCACCAGTCCGAGATGAACGTCGCCTCCCATATCAGCGCGCTCGGCTTCTTCCTCAAGTCGCCGTCCTCGATCCTCGACCCCGGTGGCACGGTCCGCCTGCCCTACACGGACCGGCGCTTCGACCACGAGGCGGAGTTCGCGCTCATCGTCGGCCGCCGCGCCAGCCACATCACCCCGGAAGTGGCCCTGGACCATGTCTTCGGCTACACGGGCCTGATGGACATCACCATGCGTGGCGGCGAGGACCGCTCCACCCGCAAGTCCTTCGACACCTTCACCCCGCTGGGGCCGTGGATCGTCACCCCGGACGAACTCGGCTCGCCCGAGGACGTGGAGCTGGAGCTGACCGTCAACGGCGAGCTTCGGCAGAAGGCCAACACCCGGGACCTGATCTGGTCGGCGGCGCGCTTCCTCGCGTACGCCTCCACCGTCACCGTGCTGGAGCCCGGTGACGTGGTCACGACGGGCACCCCTGCCGGCGTCGCCCCGATCGCGGACGGCGACAGTGTCGAGCTGACCGTGGGTGGCATCGGGCGCCTGTCCGTGGAAGTGACCAGCGAGGGCGCTGTGCCCTGCCCGACCGGAGGGGCGAGCCGCGGGCCCGTGCCGCCGCCTGCCCCCGAGCGCAGCAAGTGACCTGCGACCTCTGAGGCTTACGGAGACCCATGGCCACCCATACTCAACGAGCGGGGCTGCTCGTCATCGGCGGCGGCATCGGTGGCATGGCCACGGCTCTCGCCGCCGCCCGCGCCGGGCGGCCGGTCCGCCTGCTGGAGCGCGCCCCCGCCTTCACCGAGATCGGTGCCGGCCTCCAGGTCGGCCCCAACGCCGTCCGGGTCCTCACGAACCTGGGCCTGTACGAGCGCATTGAGGAGATCGCCGTCTTCCCTGAGCGCGGCATCTTCATGGACGCCGTCACCGGGACGTACCTGACCTCACTCGACCTCGGTCCCGCCTTCCGCAAGCGCTACCAGGCACCGTACGCGGTGATGCACCGCAGCGACCTGCTCGACATCCTGCTCGACGCCTGCCGGGCCAGCGACCTGATCGCCCTGGAGAACGGCAGGACGGTCACCGACGTCCATGAACTCAGCAGCGGCGTCGTGCGTGTCGAGTGCGCCGACGGATGCATCTACGAAGCGGACGCCGTGATCGGCGCAGATGGTCTCAACTCCCGTGTGCGCAAACTGCTTTCCGACGACGATCCGGTGTGTTCCGGGTATGCCGCCTACCGCGGCACCATGCCGGTGGACGACATCGGTGCGAGTATCGACGGCGACAACGTGGTGCTGTGGATCGGGCCCGGAATGCACATGATCCAGTACCCGATCCGACGTGGCGAGCTGTACAACACCGTCGCCGTGTTCCGCAGCGACGCCTTCCAGCGGGGCGAAGAGGACTGGGGCGGCCCCGCGGAACTGGATGCCCGCTTCGCCACCGCGTGCGGCGAAGTGCGCCGCGGCGTGGCACTCGTCGACCGCGGCCGGCACGCGAAGACGTACGACCGCGAACCTCTCGACCGCTGGACCATCGGCAGGGTAGCCCTCCTCGGTGACGCGGCCCACCCCATGCTCCAGTACCTGGGGCAGGGCGCCTGTCAGGCCCTGGAGGACGCCGAGGCCCTTGGGCGCGGATTCGCAGAACATGGTGACGACTACGCCAAGGTCCTCGCCGCGTACGAGCAGGAGCGGGTGCCCCGGGCCGCCCAGTGCCAGACCACCGCCCGGAGCTGGGGCGAGATCTGGCACATAGACGGCATCGGCAGAACCTTGCGCAACCACATCCTCACCAGTCGCGCCGACGACGACTACACCCACACGGACTGGCTGTACCTCCCGGCCGCCGTGTGACCTCGTCAGATCTCCACACCAGTACCGGGGCCTTTGCCCGACCTGGGACGAAGCGCGGTGTGACATCCCGTGAGTTCCCCTGAGCCTTGCTGAGTCCTTGTCCCCCGTCGCCAGGGTGTTCGGCCTCCCTGGAGTGCTCTTTGATCCGGTGACGTAGCTTCAGGACTCTTAAAGCGTTCTCACGCCGTCCGATCGATCTGCGATCGGGGCAAAGGCGAGGAGGCTCGGGCAGCCTTCACGACCTGCGCGGGTTCCGTGGTCCGGTCTCGACGGAGGAGCTGAAGCAGTTCAAGACCGACGTGTTGGCCGGCTTCGTGCTCGCGGGACCTCGGCAGGCCTGGCGGACGGCACCATTTAAGCCAGGCGGGGGCGCGCGTTTACAACGCCCCCGCGAGCCCTGATCATCATCCCCGGCAACCCCTGGCCCACGCGTCGGCCGCATGCCTTCCGTTGGCATGCGGCCGACCGTACATTCAGTCTCCGGCGGATCCGGAGTCGAGCCCGTGTCAGGCCGCCTTTGTCAGGCCTGTGGCTGGAGCACTGCCTCCTCGGTCTTGGGAGTTGGGGCCTGCTTCCGCCTGGCCCGGCGGTCGGCACGGCGCTCCCGCCGGGTCTCGACCATCGTGTAGAGGGTCGGGATCAGGATGAGCGTCAGCAGGGTGGAGCTGAACAGTCCGCCGATGACGACCACGGCGAGGGGCTTGGAGATGAAGCCGCCCGAGCCGGTGATACCGAGTGCCATCGGAGCCAGCGCGAATATGGTGGCGAGCGCCGTCATCAGGATGGGCCGCAGCCTACGGCTGCCGCCCTCTCGGACCGCCTCCTCTATGCCCATGCCCCGGGCCCTGTACTGGTTGATCAAGTCCATCAGCACGATGGCATTGGTCACCACGATGCCGATGAGCATGAGCAGGCCGATCAGGGCCGCGACGCCCAACGGGGTGTCGGTGGCTCGCAGCAGAGCGATGGCACCCGTGGCGGCGAAGGGGATCGACACCAGCAGGATCAGGGTCTGGCGGATGCTGCGGAACACCGCGACCAGCACCAGGAAAACGATGGCGATGGCCGCCACGATCGCCAGGGCGAGCTGGCTGAAGGCGTCGTTCTGGCTGGAGGTGACACCGCCCATCTCGTAGGTGACGCCCGAGGGGAGGGCCGCCTTCTTCACCGCGTCCTCAACCGCTGTGCTCGCGGCGCCGGTGTTGTCTCCGACCGGGGTCCCCGAGACGGTGACGGACTCGGTGCCGTCGACACGGGCACGCTCGACGGGCTCTTCGGTCTGCGTGACTGTCGCGACCTTGTCCAGCCGAACATCACCGGAAGACGTGGAGATCTTCAGCGCGCGCAGTTCGCTGACGGAGTTCGGGGCGTTGGAGGTCGTCTTGAGCACCACATCGCGTTGCGTGCCGTCGACGGTGATCTGGGTGACCGTGGAACCCTGGACCGCCTCGGCAACCGACGAAGCGATGCTCGTTTCGGTCAGCCCGAGCTTTGACGTCTCCTCGCCCTTAGGCCGCACGGTGATCTGAGGTGCCTCCTGGGAGAGGTCGCTCGTGACCGCGGTGACCTGGTCGACCGTCTTCAGCGCCTTAACGACGCTGGCAGTGGCCTTGCTCAGTGCCGCGTCGTCGTCGCCCTTGAGAGTGACCTCAACATCGCTGCTGGTGCCGAAGCCGGTGTTCGCGCTGAAAGTCAGGTCGCCCACACCCTTGAGCTTGTCGAACTTCTCACGCAGGGTGTCCTCCACCGTGGAGGAGTCGGCGCTGTCCGTCAGGGCGATGCTGTAGGTGGCGCTGTCCGACACCGAGGTCGATGCGATGAAGCCGCCCGACGAGCCGATCGTGACCTGATAAGAGTCGACGCCGTCCGCACCGGACAGCACGCCCTCCACCTTCTTCGCGGCCTGGTTGGTCCCGTTCAAGCTGGTCCCGGCCGGCATCGTCTGGGTAACGCTGAGGGAATCCGACCCCGAATCGCCGAGGAAGCTGGTCTTCAGCCCGGAGACCATGCTGAACGTCACCACGAGCAGCACCGCGGCGAGGCCGAGAACGGTCTTCCGGCGCCGGGTGGCCCATTCGATGACAGGCACGTACATGCGCTGCAGACGTCCGTTGCGCTCCTCGTCCTCGACGAGCGCGCGGAACTGTTCCGGGTCCTTGCCCACAGCCTCCTTGGGGGGTTTGAGGAACCAGTAAGCCAAGACGGGCACGATGGTCAGGGACACCACCAGCGAGGCGAGCATCGCGACGGTCACCGTGACGGAGAACGAGGAGAACAGTTCGCCCACGATGCCACTCACCAGGCCGATCGGCAGGAAAACCGCGACCGTGGTGAGTGTGGAGGACGTGACTGCGGCCGATACCTCGCGTACCCCGGTGAGAATGGCGGCGCGCTTCTCCTCGCCGTATCCGAGGTGGCGTTTGATGTTTTCCAGGACCACGATCGAGTCGTCCACGACCCGGCCGACGGCCATGGTCAGGGCGCCCAGCGTGAGGACGTTGAGCGAGTAGTCCTCGTACCACAGCGAGATGAGCGCGATGAGCAGGGACAGGGGGATGGAAACCGCCGTCACCAGTGTGGAACGGATCGAACGAAGGAACAGGACGATGATGAGGATCGCCATGAGCAGCCCGAGGGCGCCCTCCTCGACGAGGCCGTTCACCGACTTGCTCACCTGCGGACCGTTGTCGGAGATGACCGTGAGCTTCGCGTTGTGGCCGAGGGACTTCTCCAGGCCAGGGATCTTGGCACGGACGTCGTCGGAGATGGAGACCGAGCTGCCGCCGTGGTCCATGGTGACGGAAATACCCAGGCTGGCCTGGCCGTTGGTCCGCGTCAGTGTCGTCGCCTCGGCGTCCTGGACCTTCACCGAGGCAACGTCCTTGAGCTGCACCGGGTCCTGCGAACCCGAGCCGGCGGACGTTGTGCCGGTGCTTCCGACGGCTCCCGTGAGGGCTGAGCCCAAGCCGGACGCAGCACTGGCACCCGACCCGGACGACGCGGTCAGCCACAGGTCCTCGACCTGCCGCACCGAGGTGATGGAACCACCGACTTCAATGCTCAGGCTCTTGCCGTCGGAGTCGACGGAGCCGCCGGCGCCCGTGCTGCCGTTCGAGGTCAGCGCAGTCTTGATCGACTGAACGGTCAGGCCCGCTTCCTCAAGCTTGTCGGAGTCGGGCGTGATGGAAACGACCTGGTCAGTTTCTCCGGACACGGTGACCTGGTTCACGCCGTCGACGGTCTTCAGCTCAGGTTCGACCTTGTCCGACAGGTCATCGGCGAGCTGCTGCTGGTCCGCGTCGGAGGTCGCGGCCAAAGTGATGGTGGCCTGGTCGCCGGTGCCGCCGGTGACGACCTGGGGGTCGACGCCGTCCGGGAGGTTCACGGTGCCCTTGTCGAGGGCCTGCTGCACCTCGCTCGCCTTCGTGTCGGTGTCGACGCCGAAGTCGAACTGCAGGAGCACTGTCGCCGAGCCCGTCCGCGAGGTGGAGGTCATCGACTGCACCGAGTCGACGCTCTTCACCGCGTCCTCGATGGGCTTGGCGACTTGGTCCTCGACAACGTCGGGGGACGCGCCCTGATAGGTGGCGGTCACGGTGATCGCGGGAAAGGACAGGTCGGGCAGCAGCTGCTGCTTGAGGGACGGCACTGCGTAGGTCGCCAGGGCGATGACGATCAATGCGATGAGGGCGGCCAGCTTGCGATTAGCGAGGCTCAGCCTGGACAGCCAGGACATTCTGGAGGGTCTCACTTCTGCGGTGGGACGGAAGAAGAGGAACCGCCCCGGGCCATGGGGTTCCCGGGACGGTGTGTCCCACCCTGCCCGCCTGCCCCGTCGGCCGTCGTCGCCCGGCCGCGGTGGTTTCCGCGTACCGCGGTCGCGTTATCCGGCGGGTCGAGTACCGCGTCCGCGGAGACTCACGGTGTCTCGCCGGGCCGTACCAGACCGCTCTCGAAGGCGATGGTCACAAGTTGAGCGCGCTCGCTGACGCCGAGCTTGGCCATGGCACGGTTGAGGTGCGTCTTGACCGTGTGTCGGCTGAGCCCCAATCGCTCGGAGATGTCGTCATTGGTCAGCCCGGTCGCCAGCAGCGTCAGCACTTCCCGCTCCCGCGGTGTCAATTCCTCCAGCAGCCGCGTCTCCGTGTCCCAGGTCCGGGTCGATCCCACCCGGAAGCGGGCCATGAGGGCGGCCGTCGCGGCCGGCGACAGGAGGGGCCGGCCCGCGCCAACCGTCTCGATGGCGTCCAGAAGCTCCTCCGGATCGGTGCCCTTGCCGATGAACCCCCGGGCTCCGGCGCCGATCGCCTCAGCGACATACTCGTCGACCTCGAACGTCGTGAGGATCAACACCTTCACCCCGGTGAGGTTCGGATCTGCGGTGATCGTCCGGGTCGCTTCGATGCCGTCCGTGCCGGGCATCCGGATGTCCATCAGGACCACGTCGGGGTGGTGTGCACCCGCCAGGGCGACGGCTTCGGCACCGTCCGCTGCCTCACCCACCACCTCCATGCCGGGCGTGTTGTCGAGGAGCCGCCGCAGCATGCCACGCAGCAGGGCCTGGTCGTCGGCCAGCAGGACGCGAATCGTCATGGGAGGTCCTTGTGTTCCTCGCCCACGGGTTGCGCACTCACGGTTCGACTCAGTGGCAGCCGGGCCACCACAGAGAACCCGCCCTGCGGTCGTATACCGATCTCGGCGATGCCGCCGACGGCCGCCACCCGCTCCCGGATCCCGACCAGACCGCGGCCCGTCCCGCCCCCGTTCGGTGGACGTCGTCCGCCGAGCCCTTCGTTGTCCACCGTGATGGACAAGGAATCATGGCGGAAGTCGATTCCGATTCGTGCGGTGTCCACCCCGGCGTGTTTGCGCACGTTGGTCAGTGCCTCCTGAATGATCCGGTAGCCGGTCACGTCCACGGCCGCGGGGATGAAATATCCCTCGCCCTGACGGAGGACCTCCACCGTTAGGCCTGCCCGCTCGAACGAGAGCACCAGATCGTCGAGCCTGCCCAGCCCGGGAGCGGGCTCCAGCGGTGCCGCAGCCTCCTCCGGTTGCGCGAGGAGCCCCACGATGGCGCGCAGCTCGCCGAGTGCTCCCTTCGACCCGTCGCGGATGGCGGTGAGCAGCTCGGCCATCTGGAACGGGTCGTTCCGTCCTATATGAACGCCGATCCCGGCCTGCGCATTGATGAGGGTCAGTTCGTGGGCGACAACGTCATGCAACTCGCGCGCGATACGCATCCGTTCAGCTGCCACCCGGCGGGCGGCCTCCTCCTCACGGGTCCGTTCGGCGCGATCGGCTCGTTCCTCCAGTGCCCGCACGTAGGCGCGACGGTTACGGACGGCGTCGCCGACCGCGGTGGCCAGCCCGATCCACGCCACGGCGCCCACCCGCTGCGGCCCCAACACCGGCCCCGGTTGAAAGAGCGTCGCTGCCACGACCGTGCTGGTGGCGACGAGAGCGGCGACGATCAGCGCCGGTCGCCGTCCCATGCGAAGCGCCAGACCGTGCAAGCTGACCATGAGGGCAGGTAGTGCGGGCGTGGGGGTGCCACCACACGCCTGATGGACAAAGGTCAGGGCCGACAGGCCGGCGACTGTCATCATCGGCGCACGCCGCCGGGCCAGTAGGACCGTGCCATACGCGACCGCGAAGGCGATACCCAGGGCACCCGGTCGTCGTAGGCCCCCGGCGACCGGATCGCCAAACGCGGACAGTATGGACACAACGATCACGCCACCTATGAGGGCTGGCTCGCGCAGTCGAACACGCCCTGCCTTGCGGGCGTGGTAAGTCACCCGGCCCCATCGGCCACTGGTTGTCATGGTTGCAGCGTAGGCACCGGTGTAGCCCTCGCTCGTCGCCTGAACGTGGCATTGACCACTACCGCGATCGCGGTAGGCGATGGACACGGGCCCTAGCACTGCCGTCGTCTCTGAAGGCCGCGAAGAAGGACACCAGAAGGAACGACGCGGGAGTTCGCCGCACAGCGTGACCCGCTGCTGCTCCGTGAAGGCATCCATGTTGGCGGTAGCACCCCACGGCGGGAGCCGCTGCCGAAGTTGCCGACCTGCACAGCCCGTTCGACGACTGTGGCGACGTCGCCCTGCGTGCCTCGCCCAGTCCGGCCAGTTCCTCGCCGTCGCCGGTTCGATCGACGGACAGTCCCCCCGAACCATGGATCCACTCGCCGGAGGAGATCCGGCCCTCAGGAGGTGCCGAGGAGCACACCGCAGCGATTTGTTCTATTTTGCAGATCTAATCCTACATGGCAGGACATAAAGGCAGGGTTCGCCGACGCAAGTCTGGACATCTCACGCTGCTGTCGGTAGACGCCCTCACCATCGCTTGCCTATAGTCCTATAAAGCGAAACTCCAATCCTGAGAAGAGGGACATATAATGGCGATCACTGGTCTCGGTCACACCGGCTTCTGGGTTGACGACCTTGCCACGATGCGCGACTTCTACACGCGGGTCCTGGGCCTGACGGTCACCGACGAGGACGCCGCACGAGGCATCGTCTTCCTCTCCGCACGCCCCGAGGAGGAGCACCACGAGTTCGTTCTCCAGCTCGGCCGGACGGCCGCCCCCGGCGCCAAGCTCACCCATCAGGTCTCGTGGCGGGTGGACTCCCTGGAGTCGATCGTCGAATTCCACCACCGGTTCCGTACCGAGGGCATCAAGGTGCAGCAGGAAGTCACCCACGGCAACGCGATCGGCATCTACTTCTTCGACCCGGAGGGCAACCGCAACGAGGTGTACCTGCGGGTGGATCGCGACGTACCGCAGCCGTTCCGCAAGTCCCTCAACCTCGACCAGGACCCCGCCGACATCCTCGCCGATGCGGAGCGGCTGCTGACCGAGGGCGGCCCCGCATACCAGCCGGTCCACTAGCCCACCCTGCCCCGCACTCGCCGTAGACCAATGGAGTCCCGCCCATGAGCGAGCCACTGACACCGCACGAGGACCCCCGGCACAGACCCCCCTCCGCCGGCCCGATGAAAGCCGACGTCCTCGTGGTCGGCGCCGGTCCCACGGGACTCACGGCGGCCCATCTCCTCGGCTCGCTCGGCGTACGCGTCCTGCTCGTCGAGCGCAATCCGACCACCAGCGACGATGCAAAGGCCATCAGCCTGGACGACGAATCGCTGCGCACCCTGCAATCAGCCGGCGTCTCAGACGCGGTCTACCCAATCATCGTGCCCGGTACCGGAACGAAGTACTTCGGCGCCGACGGCCGGGGCCTTGTGCACGCCCGCGGCCCCGGCGACCAGCGCTTCGGGCACCCGTTCAAGAATTCCTTCGCCCAGCCCGACCTTGAACGGGTGCTGCTTGAGGAGCTGCGGCGTCGCTCCGGCGTCGATACCCGCTTCGCCACAGAGCTGTTCTCACTGGAGCAACACGACGACCACGTCAGGGTCGGAGTGGGGCCGAGCCAGGAGAAGGGACCCACCGAGTACCTGGACGTCTCGTACGTCCTGGGCTGCGATGGCGGCCGCAGCACCGTCCGGGAGCTGCTGTCCATCCCCATGCAGGGGGAATCCTTCCCCGACATGTGGCTGGTCGCCGACACCCTGGGGGATCCGCACGACCAGCGCTACGGCATGCACCGCGGAGAACCACGCCGTCCCACGGTCATCGTCCCGGGCGGCGCCGGTCGGTGCCGCTACGAGTTCCTGCTGCACCCCGGGGAGGGAAAGCCCGGTGATCCGCCACCGTTCGAGCTGGTGCGCGAACTGCTGCGGCCGTACCGCGAGATCACCCCGGACCAGGTCGAGCGCTCCGTGACGTACACGTTCCACGCACTGCTGGCCGATCGCCTGCGCGACGGACGCTGCTTCCTCCTGGGCGACGCCGCACACATGATGCCGCCGTTCGCCGGTCAGGGACTCAACTCCGGCGTGCGGGACGCGGCAAACCTCTGCTGGAAGATCGCCGACGTCCTGGGCGGACGGGCATCGGACGCACTGCTCGACACCTACGACAGTGAGCGCCGCCCACACGCTCAAGCGGTGATCAACCTCTCAGTCCGGCTCGGCCTCATCGTGATGACGACCAGCCGTCTCCGGGCACACCTCCGCGATCTGCTGGTACGCATCGCCATGCACACGCCCTGGGGACGCCGGTACCTCACCGAGATGCGCTACCGGCCGAACATCCGCATACGCTCGGGCGCGGTGGCCCCCCTGGACGGCCAGGCCCAGTCGCCGATCGGCAGAGCGCTTCCGCAGCCTCGTGTCCTCCACGGCCCGCACCACCGGGTCACCTGGCTCGACGACGTACTGGGCCGTGGCTGGAGCCTGCTGGGTGTAGGTCTCACCGACGCCGACTGGGCCGCCGCCGCCCGCGCCGGTCTCCCTGCCGGTACCCGCGTGGACGTCGTCCTCAACGACCGCGCCCCTCGTGACCATCCTGGACGCACCGGCATAGCCGACGCCGACGGCCGACTGGACGCCGCCTTCGGCGGACTTGACGGCCGCTTCGTGCTCGTGCGCCCTGACCGGCTGATCGCCGCCGTGTTCGAGCCCGACCAGAGTGACCGCGTCTCTCACAGCCTGGGCCGGTTCGCGCCGCGGCCGAGCGCTGACCCATGTGTTCCGCCGACGGAACACTCCACATGGATCGGTCATAAGAACGCCGGTCAGCAAACGGCCCAACCCGATCGCCCCGTCGCCGGACCCGGCACCAAGAGTGTTCCCCAGACTCAAGGAGGGCCCCGATGAGGCTCAGCACAGTCCGCCTGCCCAACCAGCGCGGTACCGCCGCAGCACGCCTGGAAGGAGACGAGCTCGTGCTGCTGCCGTACTCCGACGTCGGCGAGCTCCTGGCGAGCGGCGACGACTGGCCCGAACGGGCAGCCGCCGAGGGCGGTGAGCGCATCCCCCTCGGCACCGCCTCGCTCGCTCCAGTCATCCCTCACCCGAACAAGATCGTGTGCCTGGGCCTCAACTACGCCACGCACATAAAGGAGATGGGCCGTCTGACCCCGGCCCATCCGACCCTCTTCGCCAAGTACGACGGCTCCCTCGTCGGCGCCAACGACAACGTGGTCATGCCGACGGTCAGCGACAAACTTGACTGGGAGGCGGAACTCGGGGTCGTGATCGGCCACCGCACACGTCATGTGACCGCGGACAAGGCTCTGGCCTACGTCGGCGGGTACACCGTCGTCAACGACGTCACCGTCCGGGACTGGCAGCACCGCACTCGCGAGTTCCTGTCCGGCAAGACCTTCGAATCCACCACTCCGGTGGGTCCCTCGCTCGTCACCCCGGACGAACTGCCGCGCGGCGCCTCGGGGTTGGCGATCAGTTGCAGCGTCGACGGTCACACCATGCAGAAGTCCAACACGTCGGACCTGCTCTTTGACGTCGCCTCGATCATCGCGTACGTCAGCACCATCATCACGCTGCAGCCCGGCGACCTGATCGCCACGGGCACCCCCGGAGGTGTGGGTGCCGGCCGTGATCCCAAGGTCTTCCTCCAGCCGGGGCAGGAACTCGTCACCGTCGTCGAAGGGGTGGGCGAACTGCGCAACATCGTGGCCAGAGAAGAGTTGTGAGGCAGGGGCGCGCCGCGGTCTCCGACAAGTTAAGGTGTCTCGCATGTCAGGATCAGGGTCCCCCAGCTACCGTGAGCGCAACTCCACGGCCGACCGAGCTTTGGACATTCTCCTCATGTTCACGGACACCCAGCTCGTCATCTCCGGCAGCGCCGTCGCCGAACGGCTCGGCGTAGCCCGCTCAACCGCCTACCGCTACGTGCAGAGCCTCGTGAGCAGCCGCTTCCTGGAAGAGGCTCCGGGAGGTGGCTTCCGTCTCGGGCTGCGCGTCCTGGAGATCGCCCGATTGGCGCGACGCAGCTACGGCCTGTCGGAAGTCGCGCTTCCGGTGATGGCGGCGCTCGCCGACGACGCGGGCGAGACGGTTCTGTTGACACGGCGAACCGGGGAACTCGTCGTGTGCGTCGACCGGGCGGAAGCCGCGACGGGTGCCGTGCGCATCTCCTACGAGCGGGGCAGCACACTCCCCCTCAACGCCGGCGCGGCGGCGCTCGTCCTGCTGGCCTGGCTGCCCGAAGAAGAGGCCAGGCAGCTTCTGGAATCCACGGACCTGCGCCGTTTCACTCCCGCCACCCTCACGGACGTCGACACCCTTATGAAGCGGCTGACCCACATCCGGCGGGCCGGCTATGCGGTCACCCGTGGCGAGCTCGACCCCGAGGTGTTGGGCATCGCCGCTCCCGTCCGGGACGAGCAGCAGCAAGTGGTGGCAGCGGTCAGCATCGCGGCCCTGGCCTCCCGCGTGTTCCCCGAGGCCGAGGCGGAGCTTGCCCGGAAGGTCAGGGAGACGGCACAGGAGATCGGCGACCGGCTGATCACTGTCGGAGGCTGACACCCGTGGCCAGGCCTGCGGAGGCCCCTCGCGTCTGCGCGGCCGACGGGCCAGAGGCCTGGTCGGGTCGTCGGTCAGGACCGGACCACCAAGTGGCTGCCGCACCTCTCAACTGCGTGGCAGCTCCGCATCCTCCGCCGACGGACGTCGGCCTCAGCGCGAGGGCCATCAGGACCGCCGACTGCGGTCCTGATGGCCCTCGGCTGTCTCCGTGATGCGGTCCTCCGTCCAGCCCCGGCCCCGGGGCGAGAGTCACTCCGGTCAGCCCTGACGGACTGCGGCATCCAGTTCGGCGGCGGAGGCCCAGCTTCCGTGGAAGCCCAGCGGCACCCGGTGGTTGAGCTTGATCCGCGCGACCGGTGCCGCGGTGAAGTCCCGGGCGTCCTGGATGACCACCTCGCTGCGGTCGGTGGTCGGGTCCCACCAGATCGTCAGGATCCAGCCGTCGTCCTCTGCCGTGGCGCCCTCGCGCGGCACGAACACCGGTTCGTTGGGCGAAGTGACCACACCGTCGAGCGACTGCACCTCGGTTTTCCCGCTGGTGAAGTCGACCTTGGCCACACCGTCGGTGATCCACTCGTTGAGGCCGCGGTTGCTGGCGAAGTAGCCGAAGTTGTGCCGCAGGCCGGCAAGCTGGTCGTTGATCCGCGGGAACCCGGAACCCACGTCAGTGACCGCGCCACCGCCGACGACGCCGCGTTCGAGGTCCAGTTCCCACCGCCACACGGTGCCGGCCTTCATGTCTTCCTTGGCTGACGCCGACGAGTCGACGTCCTGCAAGAGTGTGCCCATGGTGGGAACGCGCTCGCCGTCGACAATGACCTTCGAGCCGTCCTGGTAGGCGTTGAAGAAGTGGGTCGGGGCGAAGGCGTCGGGGGCGTCGATCCACTGAACCGCGCCGGTGTGACGGTTGAGCACCGCGAAGCGGCAGGTTTCGAGCGTGTCCGTGTCCCAGATCAGGGGTGGCAGTCCGTTCACGGCGTTCTCTATCCGGAAGAACATCGGGTAGATCAGGAAGATCGCGTAGTCGGGAGTCACCACGTAGTCGTGGATCCAGCTCGGGACACCCATGTCGAAGTGGTGGACGTCGCACAGCTTGCCGGACCGGTCAGCCCGATACCAGGTCATGTCGTTGCCCATGGAGACGAAGAAGAGCAAGTCGCCGTTGCCCGGATCGATCCTGAAGTGCGGCGTGAGTCCCATCGGCCCCGGCCCCGGGCTGGTGAGACCGCCATGGAAGTCGTACCTGCCCACGGTCTCCAGGGTGTCGGGCCGCAGTTCGTGCGGCAGGTCCGCGGAGAAGACCAACAGTCGGTCGTTGAAGAGGGTCACGTGAGTGTTGGCGGGATCCCTGAACATGGGCGCGCCTTCAGGCAGGTCCGCGAGGTCGCCGCCGCGCATCATGCCCCCCAGCACTGGCCCTCCTTCCCGCATCTCCAGCTTGAGCGCCTCGGTGCGGACGTAGCGGTTGCGGTAGGTGGCGCGGCCGTCACGGATGAAGACCGCGTGGATCATGCCGGTGCCTTCGAACCAGTGGTAGCGGTCGGGGTCCGGCGGCCGAAAGTGTTGGTTCGACCCGGTTCGGTACAGAACGCCGTTGAGCTCGCGCGGCAGCTCGCCCTCGATTTCCAGGTCGAAGGCCTCACCTTCCTCGCGCCACGGCGCGAACGGGCCGTTGAGAAACATGTTGTCCGTGTCCCACATACGCGCCTTCTCGCTTTCTCCTATGAGTCCTCGGTTGTCTGGCGAAGGGCGCGGCTTCACGCCTGGACATCGCGACCAGGGGCCACGCCAGCGCGCGGCATTCCGAGGAGCTCGCGGCGGGGGCTGAGACAGCACATGTGCCGCGAGTGGGCTCGAATCTCCACACCCTCAGTGCAACCGTACAGTTGATTGCATGACATGCAAATACTGCAGTCACTGCAACATTAGCGTAGCGTGGCGTACCGAAGGACGGAACCGTCCATCCCATGACCGTCAAGCTCCGACCAGGGACACGACACCCGGACCATCGCTCTTAGCGGCTCGATCCGTAGGGTGTTCCAGCGCCCCTGCCGCCAAGGAGGGATTCGACGTGAACTCGGGACAAATGGCACTCCGAGCCGTTCAACTCGTCGCACAGCGCGGCGGTGTGGCGTTGGCCGAGCTGGCGAGCGAGCTTCAGATACCGCGCTCCACCGCACACCGCGTCCTGGCCAACTGCACAGCCGCCGGCTACGTGCGCCAGGAACATTCCGGCAGTCGCTATGTCGCAGGTCCGGCCCTGCACGAGGTGGCGTTGCGAATGGCCTCGGTCGCGAGCGTGCACGACATGGTCGCGCCGATCCTCAGCAACCTGCGGGCGCAGTTGGAGCTCACCACCAGCGTGGGGATCCTCGAAGGCCGTTCGGTACGGTTCGTCGCATCCCTGGAGGGCGGCGGTACGCGCCCGCTCGCCTCGCGCCTGGGCAGGGTTGTCCCCGCGCACTCCGCAGCGGGCGGCAAGGTCATGCTCGCATTCTGCTCTCCGACGGATCTGGCCCATCGGTATCCCGGACGCAGCCTGGCACGGGCCACCAACCGCACGATCACTCACTGGGGCACCCTCATGTGCCAGTTGGACACGATCCGAACGCGTGGCTGGGGCACATCGATCGGCGAGAGCGAGCGCGGGGTCAACGGGCTCAGTGCGCCGATCATGACAGCGAGCGGCGAATCGGTCGCGTCGGTCAGCGTCGTCGCCGCCGCCCCCCGACTGTCCACCAGATCGGAGATCGTGGAGGTCGTAGGCCCACTGGTCGACGCGGCCGCACTCATCCAGCGGGAGCTTCGCGGCCGTCACCTCTCTCCCTGAGCCGCGTGCCTCCACCCGCGCCTGGCGAGGGTAGGCACGCCGCGTCGGCCCATGTCGAAGGCGGCCCGGCGACGCGACCTGTTGGCCACGTTGCCGGGCCACCCTGGGGCCGCGCTGCGTGCCGGTCAGTTCTGCAACCGGCTGAACGGAGAAAGATCCCGTGACCTCTGCTGGATCGCAGCCGCAATCGGGGCACGCGCGTCGCTGTAGCGGCGTAGTGCGGCGGGGATGCCGTCGGCGTCGGCACCGCGGAGGAACTCACCGAGGGCGGCGCCGTCCTGGATGGCCAGGTTGGCACCCTGACCCTCGGCCGGCAGCATCGGGTGCGCGGCGTCGCCGAGCAGAGTGATGCGGTTGCTGGTCCAGTCATGGATCGGCTCGCGATCGTGCATGCCGAACGCGATCACCTCGGTGTCGGTGCTGCGCCGCACGATCTCCAGCACGTCGGGGTGGAACCCGTCCAGTTTTTCCACCAGTTCGTCGCGCGGAATGGTGGTCCGCCATGAGTCGTCGCCGGCCTCGGCGACGGGCAGTACCGCGTCGAAGCCCACGTACTTGCCTTGGTGTGCGGTCATCGCGATGAAGGCGCCGACCCCCTGCGTACGCTGCCACATGAGGGACGTGGCACCTTCCGGCATCAGATCACGCACTCGGTCCGCCTCCACCACACCGGGATAGCTGTGCATGCCGCAGTAGACGGGCCTGTCGGAATGAAGCAACCGGCGGACCACCGAGTGGATGCCGTCGGCGCCGACGACGGCATCGGCGTGGGCGACGCTTCCGTCGGTGAAACGGATCTCGACCCGGTTCCCGTGGTCGACGATGGTCTCGCACCTGTGCGACAGATGGATCGACTCGGCGGGAAGCTGCGAGGCCAGCAACCGCTGCAGGTCCTGGCGGCGGATGACATGGTGTCGGGCGTCCGCCGGATCCTCGTCCTCGTCGAGTAGTTCGATCTCACCGAGGTACTCCCCCGTCTCGCCACTGACCATCCGAATAGTGCGGATCTGGAGTGTGAGCGGTTCGTAGGCGTCCCTGAGCCCCCAACTGTGGATTATGTCCACCGTCCGCGACCGGTTCCCTATGACCGTCCCGTTTTCCCGCATGCTGGAAGCCTGTTCGTACAGCTCGACCCGGAAGCCCTCCCGACGCAGACTGATCGCGGCTGCGAGCCCGCCGATACCCGCTCCGACGACGGCGACGGTGGCTGCTGTTCGTCCAGTGGTCACGCGCTTCTCCAGTTCGGTTGTGTCAGGTCCCGCCGGCGGGGCGGGCCGCCGGTTCGTTCCGGCAACGTGAGCGTCGGACACCACGGTCCGGGGACCCGCCATCGCGAGCCCCCAGCGCCCGCCTTCGCCCTCTTGACATCTAACGCCCCGCAAGCGAGTGTCCTATTAATCGCTGCATACGTCCTGCAACTCGGGACATGAAGAGCAGGAGGGTTGATGACGCTCCGGGCAGCACGCATACGGCAGCGGCCGAGCCGTCAACACCGTCCGTCGGCTCCGGAGCTACGGAGCCAAGGGCGCCGGCGGCATCGCGAAAGTCGGCGCCGGCGGGTCCTTGCGCAGGTTCTGCAGAGCGTCGGTCCACCGCAGCAGCTCGTCGAACATGGCCGTGGATTCCGTCTCGTGCTGCGGGCTGGGCCGGAAGGCTCCGTCCTGCACCAGCTGGAAGACGAACGGGATCGCCACGCCCTCCGGAACCGGCATCACCTTCAGGGTTGTCAGGACCTGCTTGAGAACCTGCACCGAGCGCAGCCCTGCCCCCGCACCGCCGTAGCTGACGAACGCGGCCGGCTTGTACAGCCACTCCCGGTGCAGGAAGGAAAGGGCATTGAGCAGCGAGGCAGGTGGGCCGTAGTTGTGCTCGGGCGTCACGAAGACGAAGGCATCGGCCTCCTCCACCGTGGCACTCCACGCACGGGTGTGCTCCTGGGTGTAGTGCCCCATCCGCGGCGGTATGGGCTCATCCAGCAGCGGGAGCCCGACCTCGGCCAGGTCGACGAGTTCGACATCGAAGCCGCCGTGACTGCCGGCGGCTTCCGCCGCCCACTGTCCGATGGGAAGTCCCAGACGGCCAGGACGGGTACTGCCGATGACGACGTGAAGTTTCGGCACTGGGGGGCCTTTCTTGTCCGTGGGTATGCGATCGAGGAGTCAGGACGGGTGCACGGGAGGAGGTCCGGGGTGCTTGGGCGGAGCCGCCATGGTGATGCCGCTCCAGTGCTCCGCCAGCAGCGCTCCGCGCACCCGGTAGGCGTCATAGACGTAGTAGGGGTACATGGCACCGCTGCCGTCGGGCTCGGGCTGGGGCAGCAGTCCGGCGAGGACCACGATGTCGCCCTCGGCCAGGAGCAGCCCCGGCGGACCGAGTTGCTCGGGCGGCGTCAGCACCGGGCCGTTCGGGAAGATGGTGCGCACGAACTCCTCCATCCCCGCCCGACCGGTCGGGTAGTGGGCGACGTGCTGGTGGTAGTCCTCGGCGACGAAGTCCTTGACCGCGTCCGGATTCTGCGCGTCGAACACACAGCGGTAGAAGTCGCGCACAAGCCGCTTGTTCGCCTCAGTGTCGATCTCCGGAGATGTCGATACAGAGACCGTCCGCGACGGGGTGCCCGGCGCGGGCCGCCGCGGCGGTGCGACCTTGTTGATGGACGGCCATCGCTCGGAGATCCGCCCGTCGCGGATCCGATAGGTGGTGAACGCGTAGTGGTCGACGGTGGCTCCGGGGGTGTGCGGGTCCGGCTGCGGCAGGTACACGCAGACGCAGACGAGGTCCTTCTCCGCCACGACGAAGACGGGCTCCTGCGGGACGGACGCGTCGGTCGCGGCGCCCCCCTCCGTCCGCTCCGCGTCCTCGCGCTCGAACTCCCGGCGCAGATGCTCGGCGAACGCGTCAGCACCGTCCGTCACGTCGGCGCCGTGCTGAACGAGGTCCGGGGAGACGTAGTCCCCCACCCGGCCGGGGCTGCGCGCGGCGATGACGTCCGTCAGGAAGCCGGTGACCAGCCGCTTGCCGGCACTGATCTCCGGGTCGAGTGAGGTGGCCATGAGGGCACCCCCTTCTGTTGATCCCGTCGCCTGGGACGGGGCGACCCGGTCGGGTCTCGTGGTGCGCGACACCTCTGGCGTCAGCACCCTCGAAAATCTAAACTGGACGGTACAGTGCAGTCAACCCGCGGGAGCGCCGAGCCGTCGTCGGCCCTCCCACTTCAGCCGCATGGAACGGAACATCATGACTTTTCTGGACGCAGCCGACTGGCAGGGTCGGATCTTCTCGGGGGGATGGATCAAGGGCTCCGGCGAGCCGTACGACTCCACCGAGCCGGCGACCGGCAAGACGCTGGGCCGTGTCGGTGCGGCCACGCCCGCCGATCTCGACCGGGCCGTGACGCACGCGGAGCACGCGCAGCGCATATGGGCGGCGCTCCCGTACATCGAGCGGGCGCAGGTCCTGCGGCGCGCCGCGGCCCTGTTCGAGAAGAACCGCCCGGAGATCGCGGAGTGGATCGTGCGCGAGTCGGGCGCTCTGCGGCCGTTCGCGGACATCCAGACGTCGAACGGCGCGGCCGAGGAGTGCTACGAGGCCGCGTCGCTCGCCGCGGCTCCCTTCGGCGAAGTGCTTCGGTCCGTCGAGGACCGCCTCTCGTTCTCGCGGCGACGCCCGGTGGGCATCGTAGGGGTCATCTCCCCGTTCAACGCGCCGCTGGTGCTGGCCATGCGGGCGGTGGCCCCGGCGCTGGCCCTCGGCAACGCGGTCGTCCTCAAGCCCGATCCGCGCACCGCGATCTGCGGAGGCGTCACCATCGCACGTGTCTTCGAGGAAGCTGGACTTCCGGACGGTCTCCTGCACGTCCTACCCGGTGGCGCCGACGTCGGTGCGGCCCTGGTGGACGACCCGCGAGTGCCCGTCATCGCCTTCACCGGGTCCACCGCGGCAGGGAAGGCCATCGCGACGGCAGCCGCGCAGCGGTTGAAGCGGGTGCACCTGGAGCTGGGCGGGAACTCGGCGCTGATCGTCCTGGACGACGCCGACCTGGACAAAGCAGTGTCCGCGGGCGCGTTCGGCTCGTTCCACCACTCCGGGCAGATCTGCATGGCCTCCAGCCGCCACCTCGTGCACGCCTCGGTCGCCGAGGAGTACACCGCCCGCCTCGCCGAGCACGCCGACGCGCTGCCTGTGGGCGATCCGATGACGGGCACGGTCCTCATGGGGCCCATGATCGACGAACGCCAGTTGCAGGCCGCCCACGCCATCGTCTCCGACAGCTTGGCCGCCGGTGCACGGCTCGCTGCGGGAGGCACCCACGAAGGCCTGTTCTACCGACCCACCGTCCTGGCCGAGGTGCCGCTCACCGCCCGCGCCTACGCGGACGAGATCTTCGGCCCGGTGGCACCCGTGGTGGCCTTCCACGATCTCGACGAGGCCGCCCGGCTGGCCTCGGACACCGGGTACGGGCTCTCCCTCGGCATCCTGACCCGCGACGTGGGCAAGGGCCTGGCACTGGCCGACCGTATCCCGTCCGGGCTGGTGCACATCAACGACCAGACCGTGAACGACGAGGCGACCGTCCCGTTCGGCGGGGTCGGCGACTCCGGCAACGGCTCCCGTCACGGGGGTACCGTCGCCAACATCGAGGCGTTCACCGAACAGCAGTGGGTCACGATCCGCAACGAGATCCCCAGCTATCCGTTCTGATCGAGGCCTCCCTGGCCTGGTGGCCAGGCCAGGGAAGCCGGCAACCCGTCAGGTCGGCATCCATCGCCACTGACCGCCCTGCCCACGTGTACCTGGAGCACTCCGATGACCTCAGTCACCCCCAGACCGGGTCTGGTCCCGCCCGACCCGATGACGATCGCCCCGCGTGCCGCAGCCCGGCCGCCGGCGCCACGGCTGGCGCAGGACGCCACCGACTGGGCGCCCGGCAACAAGTTCCTGAACGGCCCCTTCACCCCCTGGACCGAGGAGAACGAGGCCTACGACGTGGAGGTGGACGGGGAGATCCCCGCCGATCTCGCCGGAGCGTTGTTCCGGATCTCGTCCAACCCCCGATTCCAGCCGCGCGACGCCGACCGCTACCACTGGTGGGAGGGCGACGGCATGGTGTGCGGCATCTACCTGCGCGACGGCCGCGCCGCCTACCGCACCCGCTGGGTGACGACCGATTCCATGAAGTTCGAGGTGGAGCAGGGCGAGGCCGTCTACAGCGGATTCGCCAACGGCGGCACCCCAGGTCCGCTCCCCCAGGGCGCCCCACCCGCGAAGAACGTCGCCAACACCAACGTCGGCGTCTTCGACGACCACCTGCTCGTCTACTACGAGGGCGGTCTCCCGTACGCGATGCATCCCGAGACCCTGGAGACGTACGGCAGTCACGACTTCCACGGCGGCATCGACGTGCTGTGCACGGCCCACTTCAAGACCGACCCCGACAGCGGCGACATGCTCTTCTTCGCCGCGACCGGGCCTGTCATCACCTGGTACCGGGCGGACGTGAAGACCGGGCAGGTCGTCGACAGCCACAGCCTCGACATCAAGGTCCCCGTGCTGATGCACGACTTCGCCGTCAGCGACAACTACGCGATCTTCTTCGTCACCCCGGCCCAGTTCCGGCTCGACCACATCATGCAGGGCAAACCGGGGGTCGTCTGGGACGAGGCATCGCTCCCGCACGGAGTACAGATCGTGCTCATGGACCGCCGCACCCACGCCGTCACCTGGCACGAGGTGGGCGGCCACTGGGCCAATACCCACTTCTACAACGCCTACGAGCGCGACGGGCAGGTCGTTGTCGACGGGCACCGCATCACCCGCCTGGGCACTCCGGCCGACCGACTCGACACGCCGGTCACCTCGCACTCCTGGTTCCCGCCGTCCCTTCCCCACCGCTGGCGCGTCGACCTGGCGACCGGCAAGGCGACGGAGGAGATGACCGGCGGCGTCGCCGGTGAATTCCCGAGGATCAACGACTCCTACACGGGCCGGGAGCACCGCTACGGCTACTTCGTCACCACGCGCTCGCTGGCCGCGGACACCATGAGCGACGGTCTGGCCAAGCACGACTACCTGCGCGACGCCACCACCGTGGTCGAGGGCCCCGAGGCTCTGACCAGCCCCGGCGAACCCGTCTTCGTGGCCCGCGAGAACACCACCTCCGAGGACGACGGCTACCTGCTGACCCTGTGGTGGAACCGCCTCACAGGGCTGACCGAGCTGCTCATCCACGACGCCGCCGACCTGCGCCGCATCCCGCTCGCCCGGGTCAGGCTCCCGAGCCGCGTCCCCTTCGGCTTCCACGGCAACTGGGCCGACCGCGCGACCCTGGACCGCGCCGTCACCAACCTGCCAGGCGACACCGCCTGACACCGGAAAGCACACCCCACGAGGCTAGGTGCGCGGCGACGGAGAGATCCGCCGCCTCGCATCGGAATCATGAGGCAGAATGCCTGTCTCCTCCCCTTCCGGGGTCCCGCAACGCGGCAGACTGTACCGTGCAGTACGAATGCGACCGCACGGTAATGTTCCGCGCGGGATCAACGGGCGGATGCCAGGCGTCGCAAGGTCCGGCGCACCGGAAGGGGAGAGATGGCTGTCAAGGGATGTCCTCGCACAGGAGCTCCACGGGGCAAGCGGGAGATCATTCTCGACGCGGCCGTCGAGGTCTTCCTCGCCCGTGGGTTCGACCAGACCTCGATGGACGCGGTGGCTGCGCAGGCCGGCGTGTCGAAGACAACCGTCTACGCGCACTTCGGCGACAAGGTGGAGCTCTTTCGGTCGGTGATCGAACGAGGTGCTTCCTACCTCGACTTCGACCTCGACCAGGCGATGCTCTCGTCCGTCGACGACCCGGAGGAACGGCTGGTACGCATCATCCTCAAGCTCCTGGAGGCGACCACCTCGCCGCAGTACCTGGCCCTCGTCCGGGTGATGGCCACCGAGACCGTCCGGCGCCCCGAGTTGACTGCGGCCCTCCACTCGCTCGGCAGCCCTCATGTCATCGACGTGGTCGCCACCACGCTCCAGGAGGACGCGCACCGACACGGCTACACGCTGCCCGACGCGAGTGCGTACGCCGTGCTTTTCACGCGCATGGCCGCGGCCGGACTCCAGATGGACGCCCTGTTGGACCCCGAGGCCGACCAGGGCTCCGCACGGCTCCTGGCACACGCCCGCTGGACGACGGCGCTCTTCCTTCGCGCCCTGCGCGCCCTGGACGCCGGCGACCTGCCCGACACCCCCGCCCTGACCCACATCTTCCCCTGGACACCGAGCGGGACCACCTGATCCTCTCCACCTCGCGCCCGTCCGGTCTTCCCCTCCTCCCCGGCCGGGTCCGACGAACGCCGGGCGGCCCCTGGTCACCTCCGCATCAGATTGCCTGACGCAGGGACCTTGACCCGGACACTGCACTGCACCGTACAGTTCAAAAGCTGCGGTGCTCACCACAGCCTGCGAGCCGTTCACAGTCGGCCGCGACGCCTGGCCGCACGGCGACGACGCCGTGCCCGCGCGAGGAAGGACGCCGATGTCCCCTACCCGGCCCAGCCCCGATCCCCTCCTGGTCGACAAGCCTCCCCGCCCCACCAAAATCTCGTTGCGGGAGTACCTTTCCGACCTCCGGCACTATCCAGCAGCGGCATGGAAAGCCGCAGTCGCCTGCGTGCTCGCCATGATCCTCAGCCCGGTAGCCCTGGGCACGACGGTCACATTCATCGTCGAGCCCATGTCCAGCGACTTCGGCTGGTCGCAGTCGAAGACCCTGACCGCCTTCAGCATCCCGACCATCATGGCCCCGTTCGCCCTGCCGTTCGCCGGCCGCTGCGTCGACCGCTGGGGCGCCCGGGTCATCGCCATACCGGGTGTCGCCGTGTACGCGCTCGGAACCGGCGCGGTCGGCATCGTCGGTCCGAGCACCGTGCAACTGGTCCTGGCCCTGCTGGTGGCCAATCTCGCCGGGTACATCGCCATCCTCGGCGTCGTCTACAAGGTCGTCTCGCAATGGTTTCCCCGCCACCGTGCGTCGGGCTACTCACTGCTCATCGGCGTCGCGTCCAGTCTGGGCGGCGCCGTGCTCTCGCCCCTGTCCCAGCTGTCCATCGACGGAATCGGCTGGCGGGCGACCTACATGGTGCTCGGCGCGAGCGTCCTGCTGATCGTCTTCCCCGCCCAGGTGTTCCTGCTCACCGAGCCGAAGCGGGCGGCGCAGACAGCCGAGAACCAGCCCGGACCGAGCCTTCCGCTGGCACCGGAGGCAGCGGGCATGCCGCTCGGCAAGGCCCTGCGCACTCGCGCCTGGCTGCTCATGGTCGTCATCCTGACCCTGTCGGCCGGCGTGGCGATGAGCGTCCGCCTGAACGCCGTGTCGCTCTTCGACGAACGCGGCTACTCGGCGACCACCGTGTCACTGTCGGTGTCGGTCCTGCTCGTGGCATCGATCGTCGGGCAGTTCCTCGCAGGTTTCACTCTTGACCGGTCGACGAGCGCCCGCGATTTCGTCCCGTACTCGGTGTGCCTCCTGGTCGGCACGGTCTCGATCTTCGTCGCCAACGGCAGCGTGTGGCCGCTCTACTTCTCCATGGCACTCCTGGGACTCATGACGGGTGCGGAATCCACGGTCGGCCCGTACCTGGTGGCCCGCTACTTCGGGCTGCGGGCGTTCGCCCAACTCCAGGGCCTGTCCCTGGGAATCGTCATCTTCGTCGGCATCGGCCTTCTCCCAATCCTGACGCAGGCATCGGCCGAGAGAACGGGCGGATACGGCACCGCACTGGTCGTCGCGAGCCTGGCGGGGGCACTCACCCTTAGCCTGCTCTTCCTGCTGCCGCGCTATCCGGCCGACGGCGACGTCGCGGACACCGGCGAGCAACAGCCGGACCGGGCGTTGACCACGGGATGAAGTCCCGCCTGACCGCTCGGACGCGTCCGGCTTCAGCCAGCCGGTGCCGTACGCGCACACCATGATCTCCACCCCGGCCCCGGCCCCGGCCGGCACGAACGGCAGGGTGTGCTGCACGAGGGACGGCAGGCTGATCAGGCACTCGGCCACTGGACCTCGCAACAGCTCCAGTTCCAGGGGCAGTTCGGGTCGTACGATCTCCATCTCCGACTGCTCGGCGAGCATGCGCAGTTTCTCCGGGGGCTCCCGGCGGTGGGCGTAGTAACGCTCGGCGTTCCATCCGTGGGCCAGCAAGGCGACTTCGTCGACGTACCGGGCCGGGTCGATCAGTCCCGTCCCCGCGAGTGACGTATCGATCACATCGGTGCCGGGGCGGACCTCGGGCAAACCGAAGCGTTGCCGGGACCAGGAGTAGGTGTTCCTGGACGCGGTCCCGCCAGGCGGTAGTTGCAGGCCGCTGTCACGCAAGAGAACACTTCTGGGCAGCAGCGGCCGCCGCCCGGCGTCATCCGGCGGCCTGCCCAGGCCGCTGCGGACGGGACACGCACCGCCGTGCAATGCCGGTGGACCAAGGGGTGGCCGGCGAGGAGTTCCCCGGAGAGCTCCAGAGCGGCGATGCCTTCGTCGACCAGGATGCTGTCCCGGGCCCGCGACAGCGGCAACAGCCGCTGGATGATCCGCGAGAACGGGTCGCCGACGACGAGCCGTCCGGCCCCGGCCAGTTTCGGCGCCAGCATGGTCACGGCACGGGTGAGGCGGAACGGGATCCTGCGGACGTCGTACAGACTGACGACCAGGCCCTCGCAGCGGGCCGGGTCCGGTTCCCCGTCGCGCTCTCCGAGTGCCCACTCCAGCAGGTTCAGCATCGGGGCGCGGGAGACTCGACGAGCGCGAGGGTGCCGCTCATGGTACGACGGGCAGTGCGGCGTCCGTAGGTCGCACGCGCCGCAGCTTCTTCACCGGGCCGAGTTCGGAGTCGTAGACCCGCTTCACCCCGTCGCCCAGCGCCTCCTCGATGAGCCGAGTGTCTCGCACCAGACGGACCAGGCCGTGCGGCTCCACCGACGCCGACTGGTCCGAACCCCAGTTGGAACGGTCGAGAGTGATGTGCCGCTCGACGACAGGCGCCGAGGGCGCCGGCGGCGAGCGTGGTACGCAGGCCGATCTCGTGGCCGGAGTAGCCGATCGGCACGTTCGGGTGCCAGCCGGCCAGCGTGCCCAGGACACTCGGGTTGAGCTCACCGGCGGGAGCCGGGTAGGTCGAAACGGCATGGCAGAGAAGGATGTTGGCCGAACCGAGCACCTCCACGGCGTGCCGAATCTGCTGCGGAGTGGACATGCCCGTGGACAAGGCAATCGTCTTGCCGGTGGCCCGCAGAGTGCGAAGAAACTCGTCGTCCGTCAGCGAGGCGGAGGCCACCTTGTGCGCCCTGACGTTCTCGAAGCGCTCCAGTAACCCCACGCTGGGCGCGTCCCACGGCGAGGCGAACCAGTCGATGCCTTTACTCGCCGTCGTCCTCGTCGAACTCGACGCGGTGACGGTAATCGAGGTACGTCATGCGCCCGCACGGGGTGTCCCGCTCGATGTCCCACTGGTCGCGCGGGGTACAGATCTCCGGGGTGCGCTTCTGGAACTTGACCGCGTCGCAACCCACCTCCGCCGCCGCGTCAATGAGCGCGAAGGCATCCACCAGGAGCCGTTGTGGTTGATACCGATCTCACCGACGACGCACACCGGGTGACCGGGACCGACCAACCGGTCACCGATCTTGCGAGTGCGGACACCCACGTTCGCCTGAACCTGGCTCATTTCACGCAGGCCTACGTGCCCTGGCCGCGGTACCACCACGGCCAGGGCGACAGAAGACGCTCGTGCAGGGCTTTCTCGATCTCGCGCGGATACACGTTGTAACCGCCGGAGACGATCACGCCCTTCTTCCTTCTTCCGGACGACGATGTACGGGTACCCGTCGGACTCGTCCCGGACAGACCGACAGACCGGAAGCCCTCCACACCGATGACTCGCCGGTGGCCGCTTCGCCGCAGCCGGTTCTCTTACGGCACCGGGTTCCAGCCGTCATTGCCGGCCAGGTAGTTTTGGGCGGTATAGCTCGCGGCCGTCGAGGCGCTCATCTGCGGTCGGTCGCTGGTTCCCTGGGTGACACCGGAACCGGTGTTGTTGTACTCCGAGAACCGGCAGGTCTTCCAGGAGAAGCCGCCCATGTCCTGCCAGGCGCCGGCCTGCCGGATGTGGCCGCCGAGCGTGGAGTCCCGGACGAGCACCTGGCCTGTCGCGTCCGCGGCGCCGCCAGCGTGCCAACAGCGGCCCAGCGCCACCGTCTGCGAGGCGGCGGCGCTCAGCAGTGTCGACCGGGTGATCAGGATGCCGTACTTGTTGCTGGTGTTGGTGGCCGCCGCGGTGATGTACCCGTTGTTGGTGCTGGCGCGGTCGAGCGAGCGGATTGTCGAACTGTCGATCACCAGAGCCCCGTTGCCGTAGATGAAGTCGACGGCTCCCTCAATGTAGCTCTTGTAAACGTACTGGCGGACCTGGGAACTGCCCGTGCCGCCCCAGGACAGGAAGGTGTCCTGGTAGCCGAGCAACCGGACGTTACGGTAGAACTGCCGGTCGCCGCCTGCGTACAGAGCCAGGGCCTGACTGTCGTGGGCAGCGTAGGTGTTGGCGATCGTGAGGCCCTTGATCGTGGTGTTCGCGGCCAGGTTCAGCACGGTGGCGCTGCCGGCCGTCCCGGCGGTGGAGGCCGGGGCACTGCCGGTGATCACGATGTCGGTCGAGGTGCCCGTGGCACCCTGCAGGGTGATGCCGGACTTGCTCGACGGAATGGACACCTGCCCCTGATAGGTGCCGGCCTTGATGGTGATGACGGTTCCTGTGGAGGCGGCAGCGACGGCTGCCTGGATGGTGGTGTAGTTGCCCGACCCATCGGCGGCGACCGTGATCGTGGTGGCGGCAGCGGCATTGTCGGTGCCGACGGTGACGGCTGTGGCCACGGTGACCAAGGCGGCGACAGCGGCGCGGGCGCTCGTGAATCGGCGGCCGGCGACGCGTCTGGCAAGAAAGGGCATGTGGGGCTGCTTTCTCTTGGCCGGGCCGAGGCGCGGCAGACGGATGAGCCGAAGGGGCGACGGGCCCTCAGTAGGGTGCGGTGGTGGGCCAGACGATCGTGCTGGTGGGGATCGCGTCGTCGAGTTTCTGGAAGTCGGCCGCGGGGATGACGGCTCCGCTGCTGAGCGAGCGGGCGATCAGGCGGGCAACCTGGATCGCGCCGTACGCCTGGAAGTGGGTGTTGTCCGCGATTCCGTCCGGGTAGTTGGGGTACTCCCCGGCTGACAGGATCATGAAGTAGTTCTTGGTGCCCTCGACCCCCTGCGCGTTCCACAGCCGCGTACTCGATGCAGTCAGGTCGATCAGCGGCACACCTTTGGCCGTGGCGAGTTCGATCATCGCGGCCGGATACGCGCCATGACTGGGCGTGATGACGCCGGCGCTGTTGAAGCGGCGTCGCTCGACCGGCGTGATGAGGACCGGGTTCGCTCCCTTGGCCCGCGCCTTGTCGATGTACTGCGACAGGTAGGACTTGTACGTCGTCGCCGGGATCGTGTAGCGAGTGGGGTCGTCGGATTTTTCGTCGTTGTGCCCGAACGAGATGAGGAGGTAGTCACCTTTGGTGATGAGGCCGAGGATGTGGTCGAGCCGGCCGAGGTCGATGAAACTCTTGGAACTGGCACCCGATTTGGCGACGTTCACGACCACCGCGTTGGAGTTGAGGAAGACGGGCAGTGCCTGCCCCCAACCGGTCCGGGGCGCCTGACTGGTGGTGTAGGTCGACGCGGTCGAGTCGCCTGCGACGTACACGTGCACCGGGGTCGCGGCATAAGCGTCGGTCGTACTGCGGCCCAACATGACGAGCGGCAGCGCACCCAAGCACACCGCCAGGGCCAACAGCGCGCGCCAGGGGCGCGGAACAGCATGCCAACGAGGTCTATGGCTCACGGTCACACTCCTTTCGACAGGCCGCCGTGCGGCGGGAGCGGACATCGTTTCGTTCGGCCGATGGGCAGCCTGTCGCGCGAAATTTGCCATGCCCGGGGATGAAGATTTTCCACTTCAGGCTCAAGCCGACGCGTGAGCCCGCGCCCCATTCCCCTACCGACCAACACGTAGCCGTGCGCCACGGGGTTCGATGCCTGACGCAGGATCAGGTATGTGAGTCGGCCGCACTCGGTCCGCGCGACGGGCCGGAGGCCGGCCTTTCTTCGCCCCGCTCCCTGGAGGCGACCTTGGAGCCGGTCCGGAACGCCCTGGAGATCGAGAAGAGCTTCAGCGACTGTGGCGGGACAGCGCCGAAACCCGACCTGCTCGCCTGGATCACCACCTGCCACGGCGACCACGGGCGGGCCGACCGGCCGCTCGGCGCCGTGCACCTACCGTGGCGGGACATCGGCACCACCGTCCCGGCCCGCGACCGCCTGGGCATTCGCCGCCACCGGCCACAAGGTGAACGGCTTCGCCATCCAGCCGCATGACGCACCACGCGGCGCTCACTTCGCCCGGCTTGCCCCATCCTCGATAAACGGCTACGTTGTATCCAATAAGAATTTGTCTACACCGCGGCCAATACCCAAGGGGTTCGACTGCGGGTTCGCGAGACGCAGCAGGATCAGAACTTGCCGTCGGATACGAACGCGCTCCCACACAGGTCCCACCCCGAAAGACCAGTTCGAGCACCCCGTAGCAAAGTGCGGCCGTTCGCCGCCTTCTTCCAGAGAATCGATTGAGGTCGATCACCATGACCGAATTTCAGGACATCGACGTCCTCGTCGCCGGCGCCGGCCCGACGGGCTCCACCCTGGCGGCCGACCTCCTGCGGCGCGGGCTTCGAGTCCGCGTCGTCGACAAGTCTCCGCACGCCTTCGAGGGCTCCCGCGCCAAGGGGATCCAGCCCCGCACACAGGAAGTGTTCGAGGACCTCGGCGTTCTGCATGAGGCACATGCGGAGGGCGGCCCCTACCCGCTGGCCGGGCTCCACCTCGGACCTGTCACAGCGCCGTGGAAGATGCAGCAGCGGAGCAAGCCGACCCCGGACGTCCCCTACCCGAACATCCTGCTGCTGCCGCAGCACCGCACCGACGCCATCCTGCACCGCCTTCTCGCCCGCCTCGGTCTGGACATCGAGTACGGGGTCGCCCTGGCCAGCTTCGAGCAGGGCGCCGACGGCGTCACGACGACGCTCTCCACCGGCGAGCGGGTGCGCAGCAAGTACCTCGTCGGCGCCGACGGAGGCGCGAGCGCCGTCCGAATGGCCACCGGTCTCGGATTCGTCGGGGACACGGACGACACCGACAAGACGCTCATCATCGACTGCACGATCGACGGCCTGTCGCGCGACCGATGGCACATGTGGCCCCGCGCGTCCGCGGGAGCGTGCCCGCTGCCGCACTCCGACCAGTTCCAGGTGATGATCAGGCTGAAGGCGGGCGACACTCCGGACCTCGAACATGCCGCCCTGGCCGACCGGTTCCACGCGCTCACCGGTCTCAAGCTCCGCGACATCACCTGGACGTCTGCGTTCCGGCCCAACGTACGGCTCGTCGAGCACTACCGCGTGGGCCGGGTCGTCCTGGCGGGCGACGCCGCCCACGTACACACGCCCGCCGGCGCGCAGGGGCTCAACACCGGTGTGCAGGACGCCTACAACCTGGGCTGGAAGCTCGCTCAGGTGATCGCCGGTGCGCCGGACAGCCTGCTCGACAGCTATGAGGCCGAGCGGCTCCCGATCGCTGCCGGTGTGCTCGGCAAGTCCAGCGAGCTCTACCAGAGCCTCAGCAAGCACAGGGTCGCCGGCCTCAAGCGCGGCGACGAGGAGCGACAGCTCGGGCTCTCCTATACGGGCGGCCCGCTCGCCCCCGCCGACGCCCCGGCCACCAAGACCCTGCATGTGGGCGACCGGGCACCGGACGCGCCGTGCACCGCACCCGGCACCAGGCGGCTCTTCGACATCTACCGAGGGCCGCACTTCACCCTGCTGGCCTTCGGCCCCAACGCCACTGAGGCCCTGCCGAACCTGATGTGGCCGGCCGAAGGTGCCGAACTGCACCGCTACGCCGTCCGCGGCGGGCACGGCATCGACAGTGACCGCATCACCGATGACACCGGCCGACTGGCCGACATCTACGGCGTGGACGGCGACGCACTGGTCCTGGTCCGGCCCGACGGTTACATCGGCGCCATCATCACGACCGACTGGGCCGACTCCTTCGCAGCCGCGGCCAAGGCGTTCACACCGAGGTGACTCGCCTCGCGCTCAGCGAAGTGACGTTGCCAGCAACGGGGTTGTCGCGTCGAGCCCTGCCCGTCCCCTGGAGGTCCTGGTCTCGGCGCGCGGCTCGAACCCGCACGACAACACCAGGAAGTCGGCATGGCAGAGGTGAATGGCGCTATCGGCGGCAACGCCAGGGCCGACAACGAGCGGCTGGTCTTCTTCAGTGACGCGGTCGTCGCGATCGCCCTGACCCTTCTCGCGCTGGAGCTTCCGACGCCTCACGGGGCAAGCGACGACGACGTGTGGCGGGCGTTCCGGGAGCACCTCCCGGACCATGCGACCTTTCTGCTGAGCTTCGCGGTCATTGCCACATTCCGGGTGGCGCACAAGTGGTTGTTCGGCCGCATCGGCGGGTTCAGTCCTCGGCTGCCGTGGCTCACCTTCAGCCGGCTGTCGGGGATCATTCTTGTCCCGTTCGCGACGAGAGTCCTCTACGCCACCGTCGTCGGGGGCACCGGGCTGACTCTGATCAACACGGTGAACCACTGTTGGTCCCGTGGCCTGTTGCGGCCTGACGCCGAGCCCGAAGTCACGCGGCGTCTCCAGTTGTTCCTTGCCTTCCCGACCGTCGCGTTCCTGTTGTCGATCCCGATCGCCTTCGTCAGCCTCAGCGGCGCCAAGTACAGCTGGGCAGTGGTATTCACGCTCACCGCACTGGCCGCCCGGTGGGCAACCCACCCAGGGGCACGTCCGGACCGTGAGCAGTCGCCGGGCAGTGCGCGTCCCTGAATCGGCAGCGACCGGAACCAAGCACGGGAGCGCGGCGCCTTCGTCGGCGACGCCGAAACCCTGGCCACCGGAGTTCGTCGTCGTGCACGCGTCAGTCGCCACGTCGTTCGACGCCCCGCCGCAGTACTGCGATCACCCCGCGCGTGTCACCCATTGCGCCACGAGGTGGTCGAGGACGTCGGACCACGATCGGTCGGCCTGTCCGACCGGGCCGTCCTAGCGCCTTGGCTGCCTTCGTCCGTTGTGCCGACCCAGCATTACGGATACGCTGTATTCGAAATTATGGGCTGCCCGTTCGGGACGGACCACGTCCTGATGCTGTGCTCTCTCCCCAACGGCGCCGGATTCCAGCTCATGGTCGGGTTGCGTACCCCCGAGGAGTCACATCCCACGCTGCCACAGCTCACCGGACAGCCTCCCTGGCACACCCCTTTGCGCCAGGCCGAACAGGAGGAGCTTCAGGAATGTCAGCACAGCAGGAGGTCGCCGACGGCCTCTCGGCCCCCGTGGTGACCCTGGCGTTCACAGGGAGCCGCACGGAGACGGACGAGGCCACATCGAAGCTTTCGGTCGAATCGCAGGCCGCACTGCGCCAGTTCTCGTTGGAGCGTATGACCGGCTACGGCGTCGACTACGCGGACGCCGTCGAGTTGCGTGGCCGCGTGATAGAGGGACACGACTGGCTCCCGGTCGCCTCGGAGTTGGCGGAGGTGTGCTTGCGCCGCGTCAAGGGCGCTGTGGGAACAACCGGGAGGCCCACGCGAGTCGCGTACCAGCGCCGTGCCTCCGCCCTGCTGCGCATGAGCCAGATGATGACGCTGACCGACTCCACCGAGCGCCGGGCGATCTTCGCGCGGGCCGCGGAACTGTACGCACAGGCCACCGAGTCGAGTGGTGACCGCGAGCGCGTCACGATCGATACCGACTGCGGCCCCCTGGCGGGTTGGCTCGTCTCTGCGGGCGACACCGCGGTCGGTTCGGCCATCGTCATCGGCGGCGTCGAAGGCTGGGCCATGGATTTCGACAGCCTCGGCGAGGCACTCGCGGCACGGGGTATCGACGCGCTACTGCTCGACGGCCCGGGGCAGGGCGAAACCCGGCTCACGCACGAGCACTACCTCACCACCAAGTGGCGCGACGCGTACGAGCGAGCTGTCGACCACCTCGACGAGCGCTCTCCGGGCCGCCCGATCGGCTTCATCGGCAACAGCATGGGCGGCAGCGTCGCCATGGCGGTCGCGGCACACGACACCCGGATCCGAGCGTGTGTCGGCAACGGCGGCATCCACGCCCCATGGCTGGTGCCGCCGAGCATGGGGACCTTCTTCTCGAAGATGGTGGCCACCTGCGGAACCGGAGACCCGGACCGGGCGGTGGACGTATGGAAGACCGTCAACCCACTCGCCGACGGGCCCAACGCCGGCTACCCGCTGCTGGTTGTGCAGGGCGGCCAGGACCCCATGATCTCGATGGACCTCGCGCAGATCCTTCTGCAGGGCGCACCCACGGACGACAAGCAGATGGTCGTCTTCTCCGACGGCAACCACTGCGTCTACAACCACAAACACGACCGCGACGCACTCATCGCCGACTGGATGACGGCTCGCTTGTGCGGACTTCCGAGCCCTGAATTCACGAACTGAGGAGGAGAGCCCCGTGCAGATAACCGACGCACAGATCCACCTCTGGGCGGGCGAGAGCGCACCGCCGCACCACTGGCGCGCGCCGTACACCGTCGACTCAGCCCTGCGCGACATGGACGAGGCGGGCGTGGACCGCGCCGTCAACTGCCCGGCGATCTGGGACGCCGGCGCGAACGACTACGCCGTAGAGGCGGCGAAACAGTACCCCGAGCGATTCGCGACCCTCGGCTGGTTCCCCCTCGACGAGGCCGCGGACGAGTCCCTTGTCGATGCGTGGCTCGACAAACCCGGCATGCTGGGCCTGCGCTTCATGCTGGCCGCGCCCGAATTGGCCGACCGCCTCGCCTCGGGCGGGCTCGACTGGCTGTGGGCGGCCGCCGACCGGCGCGGCATCCCCATGGGGGTCATGGTGATGCCCCCGTACTTGCCCGCCGTCGGTGACATCGCCGCCCGATACCCGAACATGCGACTACTGATCGACCACCTCGGGGTCAGCCCCTTCGAGAAGCTGCCCGAAGCGATCGCTCATCTCGACACCCTGCTCAGCCTCGCGCGCCACCCCAACATCGCGGTCAAGGCGACGGCCGTACCGAGCATGGCGACGGACGCTTACCCGTTCGCCGGCACCCATGGTGTGCTGCGGCAGGTCTTCGACACGTACGGCCCCCAGCGGATGTTCTGGGGCACCGACATCACGCGTCTGCACTGCTCGTGGCGCGAGGCGGTAACGATGTTCACCGACGAACTGCCCTGGTTGCACGGCCACGACCTGGAGCTGGTCATGGGCCGTGCCTTGGCCGACTGGATCGGCTGGCACTGAGGCAGCCCGGGAAGCCATCGCGACACCGTTGCCCGGAGGGAAGGTTGCCCCTCCGGGCAACGGTCTTCGCCGGCTTGAGACCAGCACCGCAACGATGTCGCACATCCGCACACGCCGAGCCGCGAGGCCCACGAGACCAGTAACCGATCAGGGCCCGCGCTACGTGACTCGGTGCCCCGTCGCTTCTTCGGCCTGCTGCGACAGGTTGAGCCTGACCTGTTCCAACCCGTCGAGGAGCAGGTCCAACCCGAACCGGAACTCCTCGTGCGGCGGTACCGAGGTCAGCTCGTGGGACGCGGCCGTCGTGGCCGGATAGGCGGCAGGATCAAGGGAGTTGTAGTAGTCCCGCAGACGTACTTGGTCCTCGGGGCGTGGCGTCCCGGGGCCGTGCTGCTGGATGGCGAAGCCGATCACATAGTGGCCGATGGCCGTGAAGGCGCGGGCAGCCAGACCGACCGAGAAGCCGTGACTCAGGAACAGGGTGATGAGCCGTTCCCTGGCGCGGAGACCGTTGGGGCCGACGGGAACCTGGGCCGCCAGCAGGGAAAGCGCGTTGGGGTGCCGGCCCAGCGTGTCGTAGAGCGTCTCCGCCGACACGGTCACGGCTTCCCGCCAGGACAGGCCGTCCAACTCCTCGGGGTTTACGCGAACCTCGCCCAGCATTCTGTCGGCGACGAATGCGAGGAGTTCGTCCTTGCCGTTGAAATGCCGGTAGAGCGTCGCTGTGCCCGATTCCAGAGCATCGGCGAGCATACGCAGGGTCAGCGCCTGGATCCCGACTTCGTCGATCAGTTTCAGGGCGGTGTCGACGATCCGCCCGACGTCCATCGGGGGACGTCCGCGCCGGTACGCGGGGGCCGGTGTTCGACTCGCCCACCAGGCCGGACTACCCGGCGCCGGCGGCATCTCCGAAGCCATGAAGCGATCACCCTCTCAGCCGGACCGATTGTCGGGCATGTTCAGAAACATGATTATCGGTGTCATCGTATCCGTTACATGTCGCTGCGGTCACGCCCACCAGGCACCTGGCCGCAGTATCAGGAACTGATGCGAACGGTCTCACGCGAGAACGACGAAGCCCCCCGCCTTTAGTGCTACCGCACCGGCGCATCCGTGATCGTCCACGACGTGACCCGGAAGGTCCACCACTGGCCGCGCTTCGTCACAGCGAACGATCACAACGGATTCAGGGCCGCCCAAGCCCTGCCGATGCCCACAAGCCGAGGACGAACTCACCCCACGCCAGAGCATCGACAGAGAACGAGCGTTCACCGCCCCTGCGTGGCTACGCCCCTGTGCACAACCTGTGGCTGTCCCATCTGGCCCGCGCTTTCATCAACGACTCCGGATCCCTCCCCCTGGCCTGGTGGCCCAACCACCTTTACGTGAGCTGTCGCCTACGAGGCCGCTGCCGACGCGGCACTGGCAGTGACAGTGGCTCGGGGCAGCGTTCACCGACAGAAAGCGAGGGCGCCGAACCCTCTCGGTCCCGTCGAGGTGACCGAAACGAGCCGCATCCTCCCGCGCGGCGCCTAAGTGATCACCATGACGTCCAGCCGGCCCGCCGCGGAGCACCTCGCATCCGCTTCGACAACGACCGCATCGCCGGACACGTGTGGTCGGCTCGACGTTGGTCCGACACCGAAGAGGATCGACTTGCCTGACGGGCCGATGCGACGGCGCGAGCACGCAGGAGCAACCAGCGGCTGCCTGGCATCACCCAGGAAGAACCATGCCCCGCTACACCCAACGCTCGATGACCGGGCCGGCGATCAGACACTTGAGCGCGCGGGCACGCCTGCGGGCCAACGGCCAGTGAGCGACGACTGTCGTGAACCCGCAGGCCGGAAGGGCCGCGACAGGAGGCGTCGGGTGTTGCCCGGCACCGCCTACGCACCTCGTGGCCGCGGGACCCCTCTGAGGCAACGCTCGCGAGGCCACCCGGCACACCCCTTTAACGGTCACGACGTATCCGTTAGAATGGATACCGAACCCCTCGCCGACGCCGAGGCGGCCGAAATGAGCTGCACGCTCCTACGCAGGGCGAAGCTGCCGAGACCACGGTGGCCGCCGACGACAGCGCGATGACCTGGTCGGCACTACTCCCCTCGTCAGGAAGTCGGATGAACAAGAACCTTCGACACCGAGTGCCGGAGACATCATGAACGTCGTATCGATCGTCCTTGCCGTGCTCCTCGCGGTGTTCTTCGCTCCGCTTGGCCTGGCCAAGCTGTTGGCCCTGGCTCCGATGCGAGTGCTGGCCGCCGAGTCCGGCATGTCCACCACTGCCTACCGACGCATCGGGGCGCTGGAGGTCGCCGCCGCAGCCGGGGTGCTGCTCGGTCTGGCGGTACCGATCCTCGGTACCGCCGCCGGTACCGGGCTGCTGGCCCTGCTCGTCGGCGCTGTCATCATCCACGTGCGCCGGGGCGACGGGCCTCAGAAGTACGCCGCCGCAGTCGTGACGGCAGTGCTCGTCATCGTCTACTTGGCCGCCCACCTGGGCGCGACCGGATGAGCCTGGGACGACGCGCTCACAACCCTTCCAGATCCTTTAGAGGCCAGCTGTGCCCCTTCTGATCGCGATGGCGTTCTACGCCGTCCGGATCGCATGTGCCCCCATGGACGTGCGTCTGAAGAAGCACCACGCCGGCCCGCCGGCAGTGGCGGCCGGAGCCGATGTCCTCTGCATCGCCTGGGACTGGCTCCGCTCGGACGGCATCAGCACCGTCTACTTCATCGGCGAGTTCGCCGCGTACCTGATGTCGTGCACGCTGGTGCTGGCCACCCGGCCAACATGGCTGGAGCAGTGGTTCGGCGGCCTGGACCGCATGTATCGGCGTCGCCCCGTTCCTGGGTCGGAGCGGCAGTCGGCGTCGGCGTGATCGTCGTTGGCCTGCTCAACAAGCTGATGGGCAGATAGCCGCCGACGCTGTGACTGGCCCCACGGTGGTACACGAGCGAGCCCGGACCAACGCCTGGTCCGGGCTCGCGGGCCGCTCGGGCAACCGCCAACAGACCGAACTCCAGGTGCTCGATGCCGGCGAAGCCGACCTCCTCCAATCGAAGGTCGTGCTGCGCAGTCTGCCGATGCTTCCGGATGCCTGGTTCTGCCTCTGCATGGCCGGACCACATTTTCCGATCGTGGGTCTGTCACGATGCGGGCGGGAGCTGGCAGGTGACGGACCCGCAGCCTCCGCGCCGAAGGAGAGACTGATGCTGTTGAGACCCAGTACGACCTGCGACGAAGCGACCAGGTACCTGGCGGTCCTGACGGACCAGGGGCTCACCGCTGTGCAGAATGCCGTGCCGCATCTGCTGCACGGTGGCGAAGAAGACGCCTCGGTACGCAGCGAGAAGATCCAAACTCTGCGCCATACCGTGTACCAGTACGACCAGTGGACGCTCACCGCCACTACCGAGTTGTCGGAAGTGTTCGCCGACCGATCCATCCCGGCACGGATGCGCGGCGAGCGCTACTCCAACATCGTGTACGGCGACTTCACCGCGCGGCGCCAGGCACAGCTGCTGAATCTCGAACTGCAGGAGTTGCGGACCTACTTCCTGGAACTGGCCAACAAACTGCGTCAGCTCCAGGAGGAGCACAAACACCACCGAGGCCGGACTGTCGTCCTGGACACCAATGACCTCCTGCACTTCTCCCGCTACGACAAGATCCCCTGGACCAATCTGTACGGCAAGGGCGCGGTGGTGGTGATCCCACACGTCGTGGTCGACGAGATCGACAAGAAGTCGTACGCCACCAGCGACACCATCCGCAAGCGGGCCCGAGGCGTCTTCGCCCTCCTGGAGCAGACGCTCGCCGAACAGTACGACGGGCATGCAGTGGCCGGTGGCGCGAGGGTTGAAGTGCTGCTCGATGAGCCAGGTCATGTGCGGCTGCCGAACAACGACGATGAGATCGTGGCCCGGGCCTGCCAGCTGAAGCAGGCCATCGCGCCGACCCCGGTCACCGTGTTGACGGGGGACAACGGCATGCGGGCCCGGGCACTCGCCTGGGGCCTGGAAGCCGGCAAGCTGCCTGAGAAGTACAGGATCGAGCGGATCGGTGCTCAGGAGAAGACCGAGTACCTGGCGGCCATCACGGCCTCTGCGGAGCCCGGAGGCGTCAGCTAGTGCTGGATTCCTCATTCCCTGGGTATAAGTCCTGGTGGCGGGGTGGTTCGGGTGCTCGGGGGCGGGTGCTGGACGGTGGTGTTACGGGCACGGCCAAGCCGTGATCAGGATGAGCGGGCAGTGGTGCGTCGGCTGTCGCGGGCCCGCAAGGCGCCGCGGGATGTGGTGATGCGGGCACGGATGGTGGAGTTGAGCTGGGCAGGGCTGCGGGTGCCGGCGATCGCGGGCGAGGTGGGCTGCGGCCAGAAGACGGTGCGGCGTTGGCTTCACCGCTTCAACCGCTTAGGGCTGGAGGGGCTGGAGGACCTGGGTGGGCAGGGCCGCAAGCGGCGGATCACCGAGGCCGAGCGGTCCCGGATCATCGCCCTGGTCAAACAGGTGCCGCCGGGCCGGCTGGAGGTGCAGCCCGGCGGGGATCTGTGGGCGGCCGACGAGTCAGGGCCGGCCGAGTGGACGCTGGACTCCCTGGCCGCCCAGGCCCGGCAGTTGGGTATCGAGGTCGGCCGTTCCCAGGTGCGCAGGATCCTGATCGCTGAGGGTGTGCGCTGGCGGC
Source organism: Streptomyces sp. NBC_01261 (assembly GCF_036226385.1). NCBI lineage: Bacteria > Bacillati > Actinomycetota > Actinomycetes > Kitasatosporales > Streptomycetaceae > Streptomyces > Streptomyces sp. NBC_01261. The sequence goes on along the minus strand of NZ_CP108463.1, from coordinate 9,308,645 downwards.
GTACCCGTTCCTGGACCCGCTCGAAGGACCCGGACTTCGCGGGAAAAGGACGCGGATCATCGGCCTCTACACCCAGCCGCCCGACGGCGCGACGGTCCTCTGCGCCGACGAACTGGGGCCAGTGATCCCGCGCACTTTCGCGCCCGCGCCGGGCTGGTCACCGGACGGGCACCGCATTAAGTCCGAGCTCGACTACAGCCGCGGGCCCGAGAAGACCTGGGTCTACGGGGCCTTACGCGTCCGGGACGGCCAGCAAATCACCATGGCCGCATCCTCCCGCAACAGCGTCTTCTACCAGCAGTTCCTGCAACTGGTAGAAGACGCCAACCCGACGGGTGAGATCTGGATCGTCACCGACAACCTCTCCTCCCACAACAGCCTGTCCACCCGGACCTGGCTGGAGGACCACCCCCGGATCCACCACGCGTTCATCCCGGTCGGTGCCTGCTGGCTGAACCTGCAGGAAGGCTGGTGGCGGATCTTCCGCAAGACCGCCCTGGCCGGACGGTCCTTCGCCAACCCCGACGACATCACCCAGGCCACCGCCGTGGCCACCCGGCAACTCAACGCCCGAGCCCGCCCCTGGATCTGGGGCCGGCCGACCCCGCCCACCCGCCAACTACGACGCCGATATGTGTACATCCAATGAGGAATCCAGCACTAGTGCTGTGCCCGGAAAGGTTCACCGGGGTCGGGAGCGCATGAGCCTCTGGAGGGAGTGGACGGCCCGTGTGGGACAGGCGTGAGAGGATCGCGGCCGTGACCATCAAGCTTCATGACTTCGACGGCGAACACTCGCTGACGTTGGATGTCGGCGACCTGGCTGCTGATGCCGCAGTGGTCGATGCAGAACACGAGCCGAACGGATACTTCTGGGAAGGTCTCGTGCGGTTTGCCTGGCCAGACATCGCCGAGCGCCTCGACTTCGACAGCGAGGCCGGCATGTTTTGCGCGGTCGGGAGTCCGAGCGACCTCGCGCTTCTCAAGACGGCCGTTGAATCAGTCATCACGAGCCCCGAGGCAGTCCGCGACATCATCGCCCGGGCGGAGACTTCGGGCTTCGAGTTCGACGATTAGAGATCCAACCGGATAGCAACACCAGTTGGGTCAGGATGCTGTGCTGAGTGGGCGTCCGCCCCAGCGGATGCCCTTCTCACTGCGGATCCGGGCACGCTCCTTGCGCTGGGCGGCCAGCACGTCGGGGTGTCGGGCGTTCTTGTTGCGCCAGCGCAGGTAGGCGTGCAAAGCCCGGGTCTGGGTGGTGTGGTTGCGGTGGTTGGAGTTGGCGACGGTGAACTGCCGCAGTGGTCCGAAGTGGGCCTCGATCGGGTTGGCCCAGGATGCGTAGGTGGGCGTGAAGCACAGCTCGACCCGGTTCCTCCTGGCCCAGCGCCGGATCGTCTCGCCCTTGTGCGCGGACAGGTTGTCCAAGATGACGTAGATCGGGGCGCCGTCGAGGCGGGCCGCGCGGATCGACCTCAGCGCGGCCAGGGTGTTCGCGGCGCCCTTCTTTCGGCGGTTGACGCCCCACAGGGTGTCGTCGCCGATCGAATAACAGCCGTGGAAGTAGCGGACGCCGTGGGTGCGGTGGTAGGTCGCGGGGTGCCGCTCGGGGTGGCCGGCAGGGGCCCAGCCGGAACCGCCGGTGGGGCGGATGCCGAGCGGGCCGAACTCGTCGAACGCGAACACCCGGTCCGGGAACCGCTCCAGGACGTGCTCGATCCGGTCGAGCTTGGTGTCCCGCTCGGGGTCGGGTGATTCCTTCCAGGTCTTGGTGCGCTGGAAAGTGATGCCACGGCGGGCGAGCAGGCACCGTAACGCCTCGCGGCCGATCCTGATCACCCGACCGTGCACGCGTCGCAGGTGGGCGGCAAGTTTGCGGACGGACCAGCGGGTGAAGGGCTGGCCGAGCTTGGTCGGGCGGGTGGTGGCCGTCGCGACGACGAAGTCCTCGTCGTCAGGCTTGAGCAGGCGGGGACGGCCTCCCGCCCACTGAGGGTCCAGGCAGGCCAGGCCGATCTCGTTGAACCGGTGGATCACATCCCGGACGGTGTCCTCATCGGCCTGCACCAGCTGGGCAATCACCGGGACCCGGTTCCCGCCGGCCGAGGCCAGCAGCATCATCGCGCGCCGGTAGCGCACCGAACTGGTGCTGCCCCGGCGCACGATCTGCTGCAGCTTCTGCCCCTCCTGGTCGGTCAACCTGCGCACACGGACAGGCTCAGCCACCACACCCCCAGCGATCGGACGAACGGATGTCACCGGACATCCAACCGCCGCGACCACCAACCCGGCGAACCTTCCCGGTCAGAGCACTAGCCGGTGCAGCTCGTTGACCTCGGTGTAGAACTCACGGACCTCTGTCAGAGGACGCACCTTTATCGCGTTCGGGGGTCGACCGATCATCGCGTACCGAAACGCGTCGCCCCACTCGTCCTCGGCGTACAGTTTTCTGAGCAGATCCAGGGAGTCGGCATCGAGTTCGTTCTCCGGTCCGAAGCGCATCAGCAGTTTCATGTAGAGGTCGAGGCGCTCGGCCAGCTCCTTGAGGTTGTGGCCGAGCCTCCGTAGACGCTCCTCGACCCGAGCCGCGCTCAGGTTCTCCTCCCCCTGGTAGCCGTCCCGCAGTGCGCAACGTGCCGCCATGCGGATGAGCCACTTGAGGGCCAGTTCCAGGCTGTGCCGGTAGTTGTAGAGGATCGGCAGTACAAGGCCGTCGTCTTGGCGTATCTGGAAGTAGTGGTTGGCGAGAACCTCGCCAACCGTCTGGTAGCTGCCTGCGAGAGTCAGTTCGTCCTCGCTGGGGCCGCCGAAGATCGCGATCTCGTTGCCGCTCCACGCCGGTGTCGGCGACGGGTGAATCGTGGGTCTGTCAGCGATCACGGGGAGCCGTCACGGTCAGTGAAGGGGGGCGTCCTCCGTGGATCGTCGGACAGGGATTGTCAGTGGGGACCGCCATCATGAAGCGATGGATGATCTCCCTTTGCTGCGGCGTGAGTTCTCGGAGGATGACGACGCGTTTCTCGCAATCGTGATCCGTGACCAGAACTGGGACAAGCAAGCCTTCTCTAAAGGTTGTCCCGCAATGATCAATTGCCTTGGCATGGTCAGCGTCGGGGATGCCCGACTTGGGCCGGTCTGTCCAGCGAGCGCGAGGTTATGCAGGCGGGCTATGCCAAGGATGGCGTGATGTACGCCGTCGCCCTTCAGCCGGCAGTCGCGGAGGATCTTCCAGCTCTTCATGCGGGCGAAGGCGTGCTCGACGCGGGCACGGACCTTGCGGTGTAAGCGGTTGTGCTCCTCTTTCCAGGCTGGCAGTTCTGACTGGCCTGGTTCACGGCGGTGAGGGATCACCAGGCCAGTGCCGCGGTAGCCGCCGTCAGCGATGACTGTGGTGTTGCCGACGAGGGCCTTCGCTCCGGACAACTCCCATGCCTTGCAGTCGTTGCGGTTGCCGGGCAGAGGCCGGCCAACCACGACGACCATCCGGGTATCGGCGTCGATGACGACCTGGTGATTGGTGGAGTACCGGTAGTTTTTCGACTGTTCCGCCACCGCATGGTCCCGTGTGGGCACCAGGGTCCCGTCCACGATGAGCACGGTGTCCTTGCGGAAGCGTCGGCGGGGCCGCAGTGCGAGCAGGGGTGCGAGGCGGTTGATGATGCGGTCGGCCGCTGACTTCGAGATCCCGAACAGCGGCGCGAGCTGGCGCAGCGTCAAGTTGGTGCGCCAGTACGCCGCAACCAGCAGGACGCGGTCCTCCAAGGGCAGGCTCCACGGCCGGCCTCGGCGAACCGTGTCTGCTCCCTCGCGGCGCACGGCGGTCACCAGCTTGCCGAAGCAGCGTGGGCTCAGCCCGGTGAACGGGCCTATCCAGGACGGCTGCGACGCCGTGATCACACCAGCCACGAGAAGATCGTCCCACCGCGCTGCAACCTGCCCGAGACGGAGGCACACATGGAGACAGATCTGGTCAGTCGCCTGGACGAGGCGGCCACACGGTTCGTGGTCCCCCTGCGTATGAACGAGGGGTTCGATGAGCAGGCGTTTCTTCGGCTGCAGGAGGAGATCGATCGCTGCGGGACGGCATGGAGGAAAGAACCCCACGTACCGAAGCGTGCGGCGTTGATCCTCGCCGAACTCCACCCAGCGATCGAGGCGTGCGCCTGGCTCTACGAAGGAGACATGCGTCAACGGATCCAGGAAGCGGGGCTGATGGTGTCAGAGGCAGTGACCGATGCCCTGGACTGAGCACCTCCCACGCGCCGCGTATCTTCCTGGAGGCCCAGCGCGAAGAGACGGGAGTCGGCAGCGCAGCAGTCACTGCGGTCGAGCCCGGTGTTGCGGGACAACTCTTAGGCTGGAGCGGGCCATGCGGCAGGTATGCGAGACGTTCGAGCAACGCGATCAGCAGGACTTGCCGCGGTGGCTGGTAGAGGGATTCTGGATCTGCGTGGACTGGTTGCCCGATCACACGGCCCATCCCCGCTTTCCCCGCCCCGAGCCTCCGGCGTACTACGAAGCGGCGTTGGAGCAAGGGCATTGCATGAAGCGGATCGGTCCGGGTTCGGTGCGCTGATCCGTGACGTGCCGTCATGTCCAGGTCTGGGGGCGGGAACAGAGCAGGCACGGCGCCGGTGATCATGTGGTTGTCGAGACCCATGAGAACCGAGCGAGACCGTGCCTGCCCCCTCATCATCTCCCATGCCCAGCGCGCTGGAGCAACTGGCCCGCGCCGAAGCTGCCGCGCCCGTCGCTGATGCCGTGCGCCTGCATCACTACCTGGCCCTCGTGCCCGACCCGAGGGGGCGCCGGGGCCGTTTGTACCCGCTGGTCCCGCTGCTGTCGGCCGCCGCGGCGAGCGTCCTGGCCGGTGCACGGTCGCTGACCGCGATCGGTGAATGGCTCGCCGACGCTCCGCGCTGGGCGTTGCGAGCCCTGGGCTTCGTGCCCGACCCGCTGACCGGCCGGATCCCGGTGCCGCACCCGGGCACCGTGCGCCGGCTGCCGGCCCGCCTGGACGGTGACGCGTTGGACGCCGCGATCGGCTCCTTCCTCACCGCCCGAACAGGCCCCGCCGACACGGGGAACGTACTGCGGCCGATCGCCGTGGACGGCAAGACCGTACGCGGTTCGCGCACCGCCACCTCGCCGGCCATCGCCCTGCTGGCCGCCATGACCCACACCGGAGACGTCCTCGCCCAGCGTCAGGTCGCCGACAAGAGCAACGAGATCCCCGCCTTCGCCCCGCTGCTGGACACTCCCGACCTGACCGGCACGGTGATCACCGCAGACGCCCTGCACACCCAGCACGCCCACGGCACCTACCTGCGCGAGCGCGGCACCCACTACATCGCCCACGTCAAGGCCAACCACCCCGGCCTGTTCGACCGCGTCCGCCGCCTGCCCTGGCTCGAGATCACCCTCGACCACTACGAGCGCACCCGCGCCCACCACCGCCAGGAGATCCGCAGGCTCAAGACGGCCGCCTTCGCCCACATCGACTACCCCGACGCGAAGCAGGCTCTCCAAGTCGTGCGCTGGAGACGGGACTTCACCAGCGGAAAGCTCACCATCGAACGCGTCTGCCTGATCACCAGCCTGCCGCCCGGGACGGCAACCGGCGCCCAACTCGCTGCCTGGATCCGCGGACACTGGACGATCGAGAACCTGCTGCACCACGTCCGCGACCGCACCTTTCGCGAGGACGAGTCCAAAGTCCGCACCGCCGCCCTGCCCCGCACCATGGCCGGCCTGCGCAACCTCGCCATCAGCGTCCACCGCCAGGACGGCCACACCAACATCGCCGCAGCCCTCCGCCAGACCGCCCGCGACCAACTCCGACCCCTGACCGCCCTCGGCCTCACCGGATGAACCCGGACAAGATCACTTCACGCAAAGACCCTGGTGACCCACCCGCCGCAGAAGTCGTCCGCTGACGTTGCCGTCACCGTTGCCGTCAAAACACCGAAGGCCCCCTCCGCAACAGCATTGCGGAGGGGGCCTTCGGTTATCCGACCGAATGAATGGTCGGCCAGTTCTTTACGGTCCAGTTTCGTCCGACCTTAATCAATCGAACCGCAATGAACTAGCCGTGCGAGGAACTCGCCAAACGATTGTGCTACACGCCGAGGGACGCGGTCTTCATCGATGTACGCGATGGCAGGTTCGCCCTCGGGGCCACACTCGGAATAGTCGAGCATTACCGTGTCGTGGCCGGCTGAAGGCGTATCGCAAATCACTACACCGATTTCCGGATACTCCCACTCGGCGATCAAATATGAGCTTCCCCGACCAGATGATGAGTCGATTCCCCAGGTTCCGCCGATTCCTCGAATCCCGCTGATCTCGAAATGATCGTCAGCCCAGGATGTCGGAAACGAAGTGAGGTAGCAGCGGTGTCGCGGGGTTCCTCCGTTCCGCAGGAGTAGCACCTCCACGTAGCTGCGAGGAAGGCGCACGCCGAGGTCGTCCTCGGCTCGACGGATCATGTCGCCGTCGAGCGGAGGTCCGGTGTAGTAGTCGCTATCTTCAAACACATCCACCATCAGAAACCTCCGGTATGCCCGGTGTCGGCGTGGATTTGCCTCTCGATGAGCTGCATGAGCCCAGGGTCCTGATGATGATGCCACGTGTAGCCCGGCGGAGTCGAAGGCAGTCCTGCTGCCTGATTGGATAGTCTGAAGTCCTTCGATCGACTACCGGTGAGCTGAATCCGAACGTCTGGCACTTGCGGGTGACGCCATGCAGAGAAGTCAGGGAAGCCATCCGCATCGAACGGGACACTTGTGTTCGGATGGGTATCTCCGGCGAGCTTGCCGTTCCGCACCTTCGGTACCCCACCATTAGCGCAATCGCATGTTGTCGGGTGTCCCGTGACAGCTCCGCCACAATTGTGGACCAGGACTGGAGTGGCCCCGGCCAGCACATAGTACGTATGCAGGTCTTCGACCGTGAGGTTGTACATGTCGCGGTCGCCAGGTCGTGGGGTGACGGCGGTGACGTGGACGTGGTGGTTGCTGACCGTGTTGAGTGCGTGGCCTGCGGCGAGTTGGCCGGCAGGCACCCAGGTGTGGAGGGTGTCATCCCAGAAGGGGTGTTTGAACGTGGTGTGGAGGGTTTCCGTCTTGCCGCTATCCAGTTGGATCTTGAGATCGACCAGATCGTAGTCGTGGTTGATGTGCGTGGCCGTAACCGTACGGGGGCCCTTGTGTTTGCCGTTGGAGGGGTCCGCGGCCTCGACTTGGTCGCCGGTCTTGATGTCGCCGATGGGTTTGCTCTTGCCATCGGCCATCAGGACAGGGGTGGAGGGAGTGAAACTCAACATGCACTCTGTCGCCCTGCTGGCACCAACTTCGCCCTCGGCTTCGGCGCCGGCGCCTCGTGTTCCCAGAAGGAGGGCTATGTCGAAGATCAGCTTTCCGGTGCCTTCAGCGCTCTTTCCGTCCGCGTAGTCGCCGTATATCTCCTTGCCGCGCGATGTCACCGCTGCCGCGCCGGCGAGGGCGGGATTGGAGCTCATGAGCAGTTGGGTGAGCATGTCCGCGCAGCCGTCACCGTCGACCAAGCAGTGCTTGTCGGTGATGAGTTGCTGAACGGGAGCTTCGAAGATGGTGACGACGGTCGATTTGGCCTGGCCTACGATGGTTTTGCCGACATCACTGACCCAGCCCCAGGCGCCACCCCCGCCGTCGTTGACGTCCCCCTGGCTGTTGGAGGAGGCAGTGCCGCTGCCGTGGGAATTCTTTTTGGTGTCCGCAGGCTTGTCCCCGTCGGCGCGGCCGATGCTGTCACCCCCGGGATCCGGGACATTCATCAGTCCGGTGGGGTCGCTGCCGGTGACGGGGTTGTTGTCGGCGTAGGCGTAGCCGTTGAGGGACTGGGCGTCGCTGGTGTCGAGGAGGGGGTCGACGCTGAGGAAACGGCCGGTGGTCGTGTCGTATTCGCGGGCGCCGATATAGGTGAGGTTGCTGGTGGGGTCGGTGGTTTTGCCGAGGAAGGTCTTGTCGTCGGCCCAGACGCCGGTGCCGCCGGTGCGTGCGGCTCCGAAGGGGGTCAGGTAGCGCTTGGTGACGGCCTGGGTGGTGGCGTCGAGGCTGAGGGTGGAGGTGCCGTGGGGGTCGCCGGAGAGGTAGGAGAGGCTCTGGGTGCCGCTCTTGTTGGTGCGCACGGCGATGGTGGCGCTTCCGGTGCTGTAGTAGCGCTGGGCCCAGTACTTGGCCGTTGTGGTCGAGGTGTCCAGGTGGACCTCGGTGGCACCCAGGTAGAGGACGGTCTCTCCGCTGGTGTTGCGGCGGATAAGGAGGGTGCCGCTGGCGTCGTAGACGTGGCTGGTCGTGCTCTTGGTGGTGCCGGTGCTGGACTTCTCTGTGACCGTGTCGAGGGCTCCGGTGGTGTTCCAGGTCAGTGACTGGGTGTCGGTGCCGTTGGGACGGGTGGTCGTGTCACCGATGTTGTCGTAGACGTAGGTGGCGCTCACCCCGGTGCAGGAGGCGGCGGTGGTGGTTGCGGTGAGGCGGTGGGGGTTGCTGGTGTTGTTGTAGCAGTAGGTGCGGGAGGAGTCTCCGGTGCCGGTGTGGGCGGTTTCCGTGGTGCGCAGGCCGCTGCTGGTGTAGCCGTAGGAGGTCCAGTAGGGGGAGGCTCCGCCGAGGTTGGTGGTGGTGCGGCCGGTGGTGGCGCAGGAGGCGGTGGAGGGGGTCCAGGCGTCGGTGAGGCGCTGGTAGCCGTCGTAGGTGAAGCACTGGTAGTCGGTCGCGCCGGTGCCGGAGAGGTTGGCGGTGTCGAAGGTGGAGGTGACGTTGCCGGCGTCGTCGTGGGTGAAGTTCAGGTCCTGGACGCTGCGGCTGGCGTCGGTGGTGAGGCTGCGGGTGAGCCGGTCGGTGCCTTGCTCGTAGGTGTTGGTGATGTACGCCTTCTTGGCGGTGGAGTCCTCGGAGGTGCCCAGCATGTACCGGTTGACCTGGCCCAGCGCGTTGTAGTCCGTGGCCAGGAGGTAGCCCGTGGCACCTCCGACGTTGGTGACCATTCCGAGGTCGTTGTACTCGTAGTCCACGGTCTCGCTGCTGAGGCCGCCGGCCGCGGGTTCTTTGTAGTACTGCTGGGTGCCGTCGATGTTGTAGTACGAGGTGGTGGCCAGCGTCGCAGAGGCGATCGCGCCCGAGGTGACCAGCGGGTCGCTGGAGGGCAGGGTCAGCTGGCTACCGGTGGCGTGGTAGAGGGTGTCGTAGTTGGTGACCGTGCGGGTGTAGGCGCTGCCGGTGGTGCCGCCGACGTAGCTGATGGAGTCGTCCAACTGGCCCTTGGCGAGGGTGTCGTAGTCCCAGTGGGCCAGCTTGTTCGCGTTGGTCTTGGAGGTCTGCCACTGGTCGGTCTTGCGGCCCAGGACGTCGTAGCCGTACAGCAGTTGGGTGCCGCGGTTGTCGGTGGTGGTGTCCGTCTGGTCCAGGGACGTGTAGGTGGTGGTCGTGGTGCCCAGGTCCGGGTCGGTGGCCGAGGCCTGTCGGCCGAACAGGTCGTACACGTACGACCATTGGGCGCCGTCCGGTCCGGTGACTGTGAAGGGCTTGCCGTCCAGGGTGTACGTGTACTTGGTGGATGTGTAAGCGGCTCCGGTCCCTGCGCCGTAGGCGGCGTCAGCGGGGTCGGTGCCCGCATAGGCGCGCTTCTCGACGGTGTTGCCGAAGATGTCGGTGATCGTGCGGACCGCCGAGCCGCCGTTCAGTGCAGTGGTCGCGGTGGAGTCACCGGTGTAACTGGTGCTCGTCGTCCACTTCTTGACGCCGTACACGTACAGGCTGCTGCTGGTGGCCCGGCCGGCACCGTCGAAGACCGTCTCGGTCTGTTTCGGCGCGCCGCCGTCTGCGGCCCGTGCGTAGGTGCCGTTGGGGAGTTTCGCGGAGTCGAGAACGTCCGCGTAGGTCTTGTAGGCCAGACCCCGCGTGTCGTAGCGGGTGTCGGTGAGAAGACGTCCGCCTTCGGGGGTCGGCGACTGGGTCTGCAGGGGGCGCAGGAGGGAGTCGTAGATGGAGTATGTGGTGTTGTAGGTGGTTCCGTCGGCCTTCAGGGTCGAGATCGACGTCCAGGACGGGGCGTTGTTGGTGACGCTGTAGGCGTAGGTGTAGTTCGGGGTCTGGCTTCCGGAGTGGGAGCGGTTCGGCAGCCAGGTGGCGGTCTTGCGGCCCAAGGCGTCGTAGCTGGTCTCGGTGATCTTGTTGTTGACGTCGTAGACCTTGGTGGGCAGGCCCGAGGCGTAGTCGGTGTAGGTGTAGATGGACTGCGACTTGGCGTTGGTGACCTTGGTCTTGGTCAGCGGGCCGGAGTCGGTGGGTGTGTAGGCGGTCGTGGTGGTGTTGCCCGCCGCGTCGGCGACCGTCAGCCGGCGCCCCAGACCTGCCGTGCCGCCGCTGTCGTCGTAGGTGGTCTTCGCTACTGTCTGCCAGGTGGTCGGGTAGCGCTCGCCGTTGGTGGCTGCGGCGGGGTAGGCGGCGGCGCGTCCGGTCCAGGTCGCCTCGCCGAGCGTGGGGGTCTGGGTGGCTGACCAGGCGGTCGCGGCGGTGTTGTCGTAGACCGTCGCGGTGTCGGAGAGGACGTCGCCGCGGGAGGTGGAGGAGGCCGGCAGGTTCACGCTGGTCTCGGCGACGGAGCAGTTGTCTTCGGCCACCTTGCGGGTGCGGGAGACCAAGTTGGTGAGGCCGATGGCCGTGTTGCGGGCGTACCAGGTGCGGGTGCAGGTGTTGTCGGCGACGGCGGTCTGGCCGTAGTCGGCGCTTTTGACGACCATGCCGTAGGCGTCGTAGGTGTTGGAGATCTGGCGGGTGCGCCAGGTTGCTGATGCGGTGAGGTAGGTGGAGGTGGTGGTCGTGCCGGTGCGGACGTAGTACGCCTTGATGCTGGCGTAGGACTTCTGCTGGCTGGCGGTCTGTGATGTCCAGGGCGTGTTGACCGTCACCGAGACGGGGACGGTTCCGTTGTAGGTGATCTGCTCACGGAGGGAGCCGGCGTCTTGGTCGCTGTCGGTGAGGTCGGCGACGTCGAGGCCGGATACATCGAGGCCGGTGCGGATGGCGGAGGTGGTGGTGCCGTCGGACTGCTTGTCGCCGTCCATGCCCTGCATGTACAGGCTGATGGTTTTGGACTGGGTGGTGCCTGCGGCACCGGTGACGGCGGTGACCTTGCCGTAGCCGCGCCACTGCGACCAGGTCCGCTCGTCGGAGGGGATCAGCGGGTCGTAGTTGTAGTGCCAGGCGGGGTCGGCGTAGGTGTAGGAGTTCTCGACGCCCTGGCCCAGGCCGGTCGGGTCAGTAGTGAGCACGGCGGTGACCCGGTACTTGTGGAACCAGTCCAGTGAAGCCTCGACGGCTCCGTTGATGTGCCAGTACTGGGGGTAGCAGCTCAGGGTGTCGTTGTCCTGGGACGAGGGCATGTTCGAGCCGCGTACGCACTCCGGGTCGGAGAGGGTCACCGTGGTGATGGCGCCGGTTTCGGAGGTGATGGTCGACATCCGCGGCATGCTGAGTTTCAGGATGTCGTCGGAGGTGGAGTCCACCCGGTTGGGCCGCAGCTGGTAGGTGAAGGTGACCGGATCCAGCTTTATATCGGTGCCGTTCTTGCCGGTGTGCTGGATCGAGGAGAGCGCCAGGGTCTGGTCGGAGGTGTCATCGATGTCCTGGCCGTCCTGGAACTCCTGGGTCAGCGCCCAGGAGTCCACCGCTGTGTAGGCCGAGGTCGTTGCCGAATAGGCGAGGGTATCGATGCCGGTCAGGCGTTTGCGGCTGAAGAACGACGGGCTGTCGGTATTGCAGTCGTCGTCCCCGCTCGCGCAGATGCTGTCGTACGGCACGTCCGGCCAGTTGTCCGACGTCGAGTCGGTCAGCGAGGAGCAGTCCGAGGCGGTGCAGCGTTCGTCGTAGGAGAACGTCACTTCGTCCGAGGCGGTCCCGGTGAACAGGGTGCTCGCACGCTGCCCGTAGAGGATCTTGTCCAGGTGTCCGCCGCGCGTGTACTTGGTGTTGGCGGTCGAGGCCCCGTTCTTGGGGTAGTAGTTCGTCTCGGCCGTGTACCAGTACGACATGGCGTTGCCGTGCAGGTCGACGACGTAGTCGAGGTTCCAGCGCCAGGCTTGGTTGAACGAACGGTCGGCGAAGCTGGATCCCTGGTCGTAGCCGGGCTCGCCGGAGTCGTCGCCGAAGACCGGCGTGGTCCACACCGAGTTGGTGCGCTGGGCGTCGGCGCCGGGGAGTTTGTTGAGCCCGAACTTGTACTGGGTGCCGTCGCCTGTGGTGACGGTCCAGTATTCGCCCTTGCCGTCGATCCCGGTCTCGCCGTCGTCGTCGTTGTCGGCGCCGGTGGAGTGGGTGACGGTGGAGGCGTCGTCGTCCTTGAGGTGCCAGGCCCCGTCGGCATCATTCTTGACCAGTTCGGTGGACTTGCCGTTGAGGACGAGCGAGGCGTTGTCGTACTTCCAGCACTCGTCGTGCTTGTCCGTCTGGCCGTCGTCGTCACAGGATGCGTAGGACCGCTCGATGTACGAGGAAGCGCTCAGGTCGAAGCCCTCACCGACCTGGGTGGACTGGTTGTTGGTGGACGCCGTCTTGCCGTCGGTGCTGCCGGAGTTGTAGTCCAGGGAGAGGGAAGGTGCCGGACCTGCCGCTGCAGGCGGTGCGGACATCGGATAGCTCCAGGTGAACGCCCCGGAGGAGCCGCCGGCCTGCCAACTCGACGACGAGGACAGGGGCGAGGCGGAGTTGTTTCCCGAACCGGACGCCGACTCCCCCGAAGTGGCCGTCAGCGCGAGTACCGTGGCTGTGGACGCCGTGGCCTGGGATAGCGCGGCCGTACGGACGTTGGAGCGAGATGCCCGTGCGTCGCCCTTTACGGGGGCCTGTCCCAACGGCACTGTGGCGGACACGCTCTGGCCGCTGATGCTGTTGTGCGAGTCCAAGGTCGTCTGGGCTCGGCAGGCGGCTTTGTCCGGAGTGGTCAGGGCACAGGCCGGCAGTCGTACAAGGTGCAGGCGGCCTGCCCAGTCACCGCCGTAGGCCGAGGCGAAGGCACTGTAGTCGACGCTGATTCTGGCGTTGCCGTCGTCGCTCGCGCTGGCGGTCAGCAGCACGCCCTTGATACCTGCGGCGGCTGCGGCCTTGTGACTGAGTACCTGGACGCCGGCCGTGCCCGAGGCGGATGTCGCTCCTGCGGTGCGGCTCAGGGACACGGGCAGTCCACCTGCCGTAAGGCGGGTGACGCCGGATGCAGGCAAGGGCGCGGAAGTGGCCGCGGCTTTGGGCCACGTCGCCTTCTGTTGCGCGAGGGCGTCTTGAGTCTGTTTCTTGTTGGCGGCCTTTTCCGCGGCCACCCGGGCCCTGGCCTTCTTGGCGCCCAGGCCGTCGACCGCCTTCACCGTGTCGGACCGCTGCTGGGGTACGGCGGGTACCAACTGCTTGGTGGGTGACGCGGCTTGGGCGGCCACGGGAGTCAGACCGGCCACGGCCAGCGCGAGGGTCACACCTATGGTGACCACTCGGTGTCTACGGCGTCTCGCACCACTGGCGGCACTCACGACAACAACCCCTCACACGTCTGAAGTCATCAAGAAAGGAAGCGCGGGACTTGCTCGGGCGAGGCGGCAGCAAATGCCGCTTCGCAAGGGAGAGGGGAGAGATCAGTCCCCGACCGTTTCGACGATCTGTTGCTGACTGGCCATGGCACCGGCCCAGACCCGGATGTCACTGACCGTCGCGGGCAGATAGCGGTCCCAGACCGTTTTCACGTACGTCTTGCCGACGGCGAAGTCACCCGTACCTGGCGTCGCCGTATAGGCAGTCGCATCCCCGTTCTGCGCGTCTCCCACGTAGAGACTGACCGCGCCGGACTGGGCGTCGAACACACCCGTCAGGCGCACCGCGCTCCCCAGATCGGCAACATGGTCGGAGACCACTCCGGTGAAGCTGCCGTCGGTGTTGAGGCGGCCGAAGTGCCAGAATCCGGCAGGAGCGGTGGCACCGGTCTCAGGATCGGGATCGCTGCTGCCCGTCCGCTCGTACCACAGCCCCCAGGCGGAACCGTCCGCACTGCGCTGGCCGAGGACCTGCCCCATGTAGCCCACCGCTTTCGCCGCGAGCGCGGTGCTGTCCAGTTGCACGGCGGTGGTCACGGTGAAGGATCCGGTGTCGTCCACCAGCGGGCCCGGCGCGGACGCGGCGTCATCGATGCCGTCCAGGACGATTCCCGTCCCGTCCAGTGACGCCCCGCCCGACAGAGTCAGGGACGTTCCGTACCCGGAGGTGGTGTCGGCAACCGTGGTTCCGGTTGCCGCGGACGGATCCCAGGCCGCCATCAACTCAGCTGCCGCGTAACTGTCGTTGGTCTTCAACTGCGCCTCGGCGGACAACTCCTTCAGCGACAGGGCCCGCTGCCAGACCCTGGCCTCGTCGATCTGACCGTTGAAGTAGTCCGTGAACGTCCCTGCGGTGGCGCCACTTCCACGGCCGAACTCCAGGAGACCGTTATCCGCCTCCGGCTGCCCGCTCGGGATTGCTTGCGGACTGCCCTGGGCCTTGCCGTTGACGTACAGCTGGATTGTGTCCGTCTTCGTGTCGTACACGCCTGCCAGATGCGTCCAGACCTTCACCGGAGGCGAGGCCGTGTCCGCGAGCGAGCGCACGAAGTGTGTGGTGCCGGCCGAGTCAATCCAGTGCCAGTTGAAGATCCACTTGCTGTAGGCAGTGGAGTAGTAGATCGCGAAACCGGGTTGCGTGCTTCCACTGCCCGTCTGGGAGAGCACCACGTAGTTGTGAGCCGGGGCGGCGGCCATCCGGGCCCACGCCTCGACCGTGTACGACGACCGGGACTCCACGACCGGGCCGGAGGTGGCCGCGTAGCCTGTAGACCCGTCCACGGTCAGGCCCGTGTCCGTGACCGGCGTCGCCAGCTCCGCACCCGTGGCGTCATGGGTCAGCACACCCCTCCGGCCACGCCCGTCCCGGGAAGCACCGGACGAGGAGAGCGTCGCGTTGTCCTGCTCCGCCGCAACAGTCGTGGACGTATCCAGCGCGGCGCCACTCGCTTCGTCGAAGTGCCACTGACCGGTCGGGCCGGTGCCCTCCGCGACCAGGAAGTCCACCGAGTTCTGGGCGCCCCAGGTCACCGAGTCCTTCGCCCGGACGATGACGGTGAAGGTGCCCGAGGTCGGCGGAGCGAAGGTGGCTATCGGTGCCCAGGCGGGAATCGACGCCGACCACGCGGCCGAAGAAGACAGCTTGTACTCGTAGGCGACGTTGGTGGCCGCGTCCCCGGACGCGGGACTGAACGTGAACGTCACGTCCGTGCCCGGTCCGCCCTTCGCGTCGCACGAACTGCTGTCACACACCGAGTACGGGCTCGACAAGGCGATTCCTGGCGCCTTGGGACGGGTTGGATCGACCTTGAAATAGCACCAGGCCCCCGACGCCGCGTTCGACGGGCCGGCCAGGTAGTCGCCTCCGCTGTTGTAATACGACCGGGTCCAGGCTCGATACCGGTACAGCGTCCCCTCCGTCAGCGTCGATGTCGGGACAGTGCCCGGAGACACGTTGTCGCCCACATATCCACTGGTGGGCCGTGCGGTCTCGAAGACGGTGGCCCATGTGTCGCTGCTTGCCGTGTACTTGTCCACGCTGTAGACGACCTTCAGGGACGCGCCCGACTCCCCGCCCGCCGCGGTCTGCGGCGTCGCCGCGAGCGACGGCGTCGCCGAGGAGGCCACCAGCGGATCCGACTTGTCGGTCTCGCACGCGACATTGCTCCCGGCGATCAGGCCGATCTTCGTGGGCTTAGCCGGGATACCGACGTACTTCACATCGATTTCAGCGTTGTCGTCGAACCGCTTCCAACCGTTCGGGTCGGTCTCGTCATGCGCCTTGAGCATCAACGTCAGGCGGGAGAAGTCACCGTTGGCGAACTTCTTCACGGTCGAGGTGAGGTTCTCGTTCGTCTCAGTAGGACTGTCGTTGAACTCGATGTGGGCAGCAGGCTGGCTGGGATCGCAGGCGGACCCGCGTCCCGCGGACACATTCCGGTCCACCATCAGGTCCCAGTTCGCCGTCGGGCCCGGCCAGTTCGTCGATGAGGAGATGTTGCCCGTGCGCACCAGATCCACCCAGGAGGGGGTGCAGGACATCGACCACTTCTCCGAGATCGCGAACGTGGCGTCCAGGACCTGTTTTCCCGCCAGCTTCGCCGGCGAGAACTCGAAGTACATGCGGTTCTTGTAGCCGGAACCGCAGTAGTACCCGACACCGCCGGTGACGTAAGTGCCGCAGTAGCCGACGCCCTTGCCGTCGTCCCCGCCGGAGAAGTTGTAGAAGGTGTCACCGTCGGAGGACAGCAGGGTCCGCTCGGAGGCCGTCATGCCGACGTCCGGGTCGATGTACTGCGGGAAGACGGACGACTCGTCGGCGAGCATCGACGCATCAGGGGTCACCTTGATCGCGCTCTGCCCGGCGGTGACCGGAAGGCGGGTGGAGGTGTCTCCGTCACTGGGCCCCTCGGTCGGGTCCGGCGTCGTCTCACCGTCGCCGCCGGTCGTGGCCGCGGCAGCACTGTCCTGCGTCGTCGTCAACGACGCCTGGGACGCCGAGCGGGAAGAGACCTTGGGCGAGGCGGATGCGCTGCTGGTGGTGTCGCCGGACGAATCCCACTGCTGGGCGGCCGGAGCACGGAAGACAGCGTTGCCATCATCGTCGACCGCGGACAGCCCGCCGCCTCCGCCGTCCTGCAGAGAGAGCCCGTCGGCCCGCACGGGGAAGGAGAGTTCCTTCAGCTCCGGGTTCGCGGCGGCCGACGCCGAGGTGACGACCAGCACTTCGCGGTAGCCCTCCGTGGTGGCGGTCATCCGCAGATCCACGCCCGGCAGGACACCCTCGTACACCGCCGAGTCCCCGTCCAGCGTCGGCTTCGGCAGTGTGCCCGGCCAACCCACGCTCAGCGAACGCCCGTTGAGGGACAGCTTCACCAGGTCGGCACCGTCCCCGCCACCGGAGAAGGAGATCTTGGCGACTGATGCCTTCGGCCCGACCGTGCCGTCCGACCTCTTCTCCAGCGTCGCGTCCGGCGGCACCCACGAACCATCGGCCTGGCGCGTTCTCACCGGAACGACAGAGTCCTTCAGCGTGAAGGTCACACCGTCCGGATTGGCGAACGTCGTGGTGTAGGGCGTGCGTTCACCCACGACCTCGACCTGCTCCCCCGACGCCGCAGCCTTCTCCGCGTCCGCCCGCGCCTCCGGCGTGGCCTGATCGGTGGTTGTGGTGTCGTCCGCGCGTGCTGCGGTCGCCGGTACGACAAGTGTCGGCACAGCAGCCATCAAAGCGGCCGTTGCAGCCAGCGAGACCACTCGTCTACGCGCGGCGACCGCCGAGCGCGCACGCCAAGAAAACCCCATCCCCCACCCCAACTGTTCACACGGCTCTTACCCCGCCCTTACGGCCGCCTCATCAGAACCGGACGCATCACAGCTGGTCAATGGCGTATGCAGCCAAGATAGACGAGTTCAAGCCACCCTCCGAGCAGCACCAAGTAGGGCAAATCAGAGCCGTGTAGAGGGAGGGCCGCCATCAAACCCTGGGACCACCGGATCGACCTCGGCACCTGCTGACCAATCCCGTCGGCAGATCCGCCGCAGATGCAAACCGTTCGCCCAAGAAGCTCTTTTTCTGCAACCTCCAGAGCACCATCGAAAGGTTCACTGAACTGAAGAGCTCAGCCTTCGGTCCAGCCTCGGGACTCTGGCAGCAATCCAGGCACACCTTCCTGGCCCCTCGCATACGACGTACTGGAGACGTGCCGTCAACGGGGCCCAGCCCCATGGGAGCGACCAGCTTGGTGCGGCTGATTTTCGACCTTCAAAAAGTGAAAGAAACAGCAAAGACGGTCCGGTGTGGACACAGTTGGCTCACAGCTTTCTTATGCAGGACATGCTGACCCGAATAACCACTGCGACGAACTCACCGTGAACTGGCCACCGCCTGGATCATCGAGCGCGTCGAGCGATGGCCCGACTGCACCAACCCTCGCCTGCCTATCAGCAGACAGGCCGCCGTCAACGAGCTGAACCCGCTGGTCGGAGGCGGTCGCCAGGAAAAATTTCGTGCGGTCGCCCTGTACTCGGATACTCGGACAGACATAATGCGTCGAGCCACGACCGTACACCGGCCCCCGGACCGCCGAGGGGAGCCTGACTGTCGGCGGCGGTTGAACGCGGGCTCAGTCAAGATTTCCGTGAAGCCGATCAGTGAGCTATCTGGTTCGTGACTCTGTGTTGTCGGCGGTCGGCGGCGACGAGTAGGACGCGCTTGCGGAGCAAGGGGAGTCCGGCTCGGCCTGCCATTTGCCGCTTGAGCAGCTTGATGTCCGTGACTCTGCCCTCGACGCAGCCCGAGCTCCACTCCGTGCTCAGCCCGAGGATGACGGCGTCGAGGTCGGCCAGCAGGCCGTCGGCGAAGCCGCGCAGGCCGTGGTTCACGTCGGCGCGGGCGGTGGCGATCCACTCGGGCAGCCGGCTCGCGCTGCGGATGGCCATCATCGCGGCGAAGGACCGGACATGTCGGGTGGCTGCTTCGAGTTCGGGGCAGCGGGCCAGGATGTCCTTGAGTTTCTGCTGGTCGTCGTCGTTCATGCGGTCAGGGTTGCGGGTGATCCAGCCGGTTACCTTGCGGACTCCGGGCGGCCGGGCCGGGGATGGCTGGTCGGCCGGCGTGCGGCGGAAGCGCCGCAGGTAGTCGCGGACGACGGAGTAGGAGCCGGTGAAGCCGCGCTCGCGGAGTTCGGTGTGGAGCTGGGTACCGCTGGTGTGGCCCTCACGCCACCGCTGGTGCAGGTACGGCTTGTATGGGTCCAGGGTGCTGGGGAGGTTCTGCCAGCGGCCGGTGGCCAGTTCCTCCCAGGTGACGGCGCGGGCATAGCGGCGGACGGTGTTCCGGGACAGCTCCAGGCGGCGGGCGACGGCCCGGATGGTGAGGCCCTGGCCGAGGAGATCGTGCACGGCGGTGTGGTGCTGCCGGGCCCGCTCGGCCAGCCGGCCCGCGTGGGAGAGCGGCGGGTGCAGGACTTCAGGGGGTGCCTCCGGGGAGGGGGTCGGCTCGCGAAGGCAGGAACTGTGCTTGCTGACCAGCAGCTTCACGGCCTCGGCGAGGTTGTGCCAGACATGCCACAGATCTGCGACCTGCACGGCGTCGGGCGCTCCGGAGCGGGCGCCGTCGGCGAAGGCGCCGCCCCGGTCGCGACAGATGATCTCCACTCCGGGGTGCTCGGTGAGCCAGGCGGCGAAGGTTGCCGCCTCCCGGTCCGGGAGAAGGTCGATCGGGGCGTGTGTCTCGCAATCGACCAGCACAGTCCCGTAGTTGTGTCCCTTGCGGGTGGCGAACTCGTCGACCCCGAGTACCCGGGGCGTCCCGGCGGGCGGATCAGGCAGGGCCATGACCAGGGCCAGCAGGGTAGTGCGGCTGACCGGCACCGGCAGCCGGGCCGCGAGGCGCTCGCCGGCCCGACCGGCCAGAGCCACCGAAATCGCATTCAACAGGTCCCTGAGTAGCGGGGTTCGACGCCCATAGCGCACTGTCAGCCCCTCGATCTGCTCGGCGAAGGTCACCCGGTCGCACTCCGGCGCATCGCAGAACAGACGGCGGACGGACAACTCGATGGACACCTGCCGGCCGCCGATCGCACCATCTGCGAGACGGCGCTGGTATCCGCTGTGCCGTCGTACCGACGGCGTGCCACAGTCCGGGCACGACGCCGGAACCGACCCCGGGGTTCTCGCCACAATGCGTAACACCCCACCCTCGGCGCTCACTTCCTCCACCAGCACCCTCCCCAGGTGCGGCAACACCGTCTTCAGCAGCTCCTCACACTCGGCGAGTGTCGAGGACCAGGTGACGGAGCGTCACCGGCGCACGGAAGCGTGATCGGCTTCACGGAAATCTTGACTGAGCCACCGTTCAGACGACGCCGACATACCCGCGCATCTCTTCGCGTTCCAGCTCGCCCATGGGGTGATAGACCGGCCTGGCTCGGCTGCAGCCGAGGATCCTGTCGTGTGCCACACCTGTGATTTCTCCTGTTAGTTCTGGAAGCTCTCACCTTGGTGCGACCTCCCGAAGGTCAACAGACACTGTGAGCAAGTGAGTTCGTTACCTCTGACGGTTGTGAGTTCTCTCATCCGGAGGGGTAAGTGGATCTGTTCTTCGTCAGCCGGGCCCGGGTTCAGGACCGCCCGGAGCTGTACGGCGGTGTCGGTGAAGAAGCTGTACGGCGGCTGGACTTCCGTGCGCTGCCGGACCGGCTGCCGGTGATCGTGGATTCGGTGATGCGGCCGGTGGAGCCGGCGTGTACGTGGTTTCGGCACTTGGCGTACATGGGGCGTGACCCTGAGGACACGCTGCGGCACTACGCGTACATCGTGCTGCGGCTGATGGAGTTCTTGATCGAGCGGGGCCGGGAGCTGGTAACAGCTACTGAGTCCGATCTGGTGGCCTACCGGCGCTCTCGCACCGAGCTCCAGGACAAGCCAGTGGGCGGTTCTGCCTGGGACCGTGAGGCGTCGGTGATCAACACGCTGTTCGACTGGCTGGTGGGGCAGCAGTTTCGCCGCGTGTCGCCGCTGCGGATGGTGGGGACGCGCATCAAACGCTGCATGGCCTTGTGGGTGAAGTAGCTGCGGCGGACCCGGCCCAGGTGGCCGGGGTGATCAGCGACTGCAAGGCCGAGCAGGACATTCCGCACACCCTGACGTGCCGTGCGCTGGGTGTGAGCGAGTCCTGGTTCTACAAGTGGCGCAACCAGCCCGTCACCGCTCGCGAGGTGCGGCGCGGGAAGCTGGCCGACGCTATCCGGCAGATCTTCGATGAGTCGGGCGGCACGTATGGTTCCCCGAAGGTCTGGATCACGCTTGTGCGCCAGGGCTGGAGGGTGTCGGTGAACACCGTCGCCAAGCTCATGGCCGAACTCGATCTGGCCGGACGCAAGATCCGAAGGCGCCGAGGGCTGACCAGGCCGGGCAAGCGGCCCGCGTTCCCGGACTTCGTTCGCCGCGACTTCAGCGCCACCGCTCCCGACCAGGTGTGGGCTGGGGATATGACGGAGATCGTCACCAGCGAGGGCAAGCTGTACCTGGCCACCGTGATCGATCTGTTCTCGCGCCGTCTGCTCGGCTACGCGATGGGCGAGCGCCACGACGCGGAGCTGGTCGTCGCCTCCCTGCATATGGCCGCGGCCACCCGCGGCGGCGACGTCAGGGGCGTGATCTTCCACTCGGACCGCGGCAGCGAATACCAGTCCCGGCGCTTCAGGCACGCCTGCCGCCGGCTCGGCGTGACCCAGTCCATGGGCCGTGTCGGCTCGTGTTTCGACAATGCCGTCAGCGAGGCGTTCAACAGTGTGCTCAAGGTCGAGTACGTCCACCGGCGCACCTTCACCACCCGCACCGATGCGCGGCTGAAGATCGCCACCTGGATCACAGGCTTCTACAACACCCGTCGGCTACACAGCGTGTGCGGATACCGGAGCCCGATCGCCTACGAACGAGACCATCAGGCCGACCCCACCGTGGAGTTGGCCGCTTGAAAGATCTCCACGGCGCGAGGGGATTGACAAACTGCCGCCCCGAGCGCGCGATTGAGCACATTCACGAGTACGCCGACCGTGCCTGGGACTGTCGGGGAGCCAGGACACTGCGACGTTCTCGCTCCCCGACAGTCCATGCTCTTGGTGAGTGTCCAGCCACGGAAAGTACTCGATCGCCCATGCAAGTGGGCCACACATTTCAGATCAGCAGCTCAGCGATGGCGTCGGTGAACCGGATGAGCCATGCAGGGTCGCCATGCTCGCGACCCCAATGAGCGTCCATAACAGCGCGGGCCTGGGCCCAGCGGCGGACGCGTTCACGGTCGATCTCGGCGGCATCGGCGAAGATGGCCAACCGACGCAGAAGCGCGGCCTTCAGGTCTTCGGCAGCGAGCAGATCCTCGAAACGGCTGCGAAGAAGCGTGATCGCGTCATATGCCGGGTCCCCGACATATCCCTTGGGGTCGATGGCCAGCCAGGGTTCTCGCTCCGCCTGCAGCACGTTCCCAAAGTGCAGGTCCCCGTGGACAAGTGTCTCCGGCTGGTCGTGGCCGAGGTCTCGGAAGGCCGTGACAGCGGCCTGCACGACGCGCTGCGGCAAGGGATGGGGCAGCCGTTCAGCGTCTTTTCGAAGGTCTTCCTGCCAGCCCTCGATTTGATCCCGCAGACGTGGCAGACCTGTTGGGGCCTGGACGGAGAGCCTCCGAACGAGCGTCCCGGCGACAGCCACGGCCTCATCGACGTCATCGAGGTCGGCTAGAGTGCCGTTTCCGGCTCGCTCCAACAGCATGGCGAAGTGCGTGTCGTCACGCTCGCGCAGGAGCACGGCACCCCGTCCGCCCCATGCCGCGAAGGCATCTGGTTCGTGAACGTTGCCAGGATGCGGGAACGAGATCTTCAAGACCGCCGACGCACCGTCAGCCGACTGAACGGACACGATGATCCCAACCCCACCATGACCGACTTGCTCGACGATCCCGCAGTTCCAACGCTCCAGAAGCTCATCGACCAGGGGCGGCAGCGACGCGACCCAGACTCGGCCGTGCTCCCCCTCTCGCCCGATGATGCTCTGCGCGAACCTTTCCGGGATCTCGATCATCACAGCACACTAGCCCCAGCCACCCGGGCGCAGCCGGGCTCCTGGGGAATTACGTGACGCAAGCCGCGGGGAATTACGTGATCGTCCACAGTGAGTTACGGCAGACGATCCCAGTACATAGCCCGGGGCGGCTGACGCCGCCCCGGGCCGATGCTCAACGGGTCAGGGCCCGCAGCATGCTGGCCGTCTGTTTGCCGATGTCCAGCGCATACTGACGGGACGGCGGGACCACCATCCCGATCAGCCACACCAAGCCGAGCACGGCGACCAAGAGCGTCACGGGCACCATCAGAAATGCCCTTGCCCATACGCTGGTTGGGAGCGTCACCGGCGCCCCCGCAGAGTCGACGCCCGCATGATTCGGTGTTGCCTGAGGCGCACAAGGTGCTTTATCGTGGGGTCCAAGCAGACCTTCCCTAATCGGACGAAGGTGGAGACGGCTCCCGCGTCATCGGGGGCCGTCGGCGTTTGAGCCGACAACCGGTCTCCCTCTCTTCAGAGGCTAACTGGCCAACAACGGCGGGAAGTTCCTCTCCCCAGAGCGCACGGAACGCGATTTGACAAGCCTTCCGCGAAATTCTGGCTGGAACAGATTCACCTCCCAACAGCCGCCGGGCCCAACAAAAGAACTCGTGAGCTGGGCGATCAACCTCACAGTTCCCGCGCTCCAAAGGGGGCGGTGGGGTGGCTGGTTCCAGATCTGCCGCAAGCCGCAAGCTGTCAACTATTTTCGACAGATGGCAAAGCGGGGATGGCTCGGGCCGTCGCACTTTGATGACCGCCCGGATTCATACGGCGACGATCTGATGCTCCCCCTGGGGACACGAGTCCTGCGCGAGGCCATGACACGGCTGCGGGAGCTGGCAGGCCGGCCCCGCGACGGCGGGGCTGCGGAACTGCTCGATGCCCTTGAGCGGCTGAGGGCCATCGAACTGGCCGTCAACGCGGAAAAGGCCTTGCTCATTGCCGAGCTGCTGGCCACCGGAGGAACCTGGCAGAAGGCTGCCGACGCCTGCAAAGCTCAAAAGCAGACCCTGCACAAGGCGTTCAAGGACAAGGTCAACTCCGTCTCGCGCATCTGCAACGACACCTCGCCCGAAAAGGTCCTGCGGGTGATGGACCTGCTTCACCCCCAGGCCGTGGCTCGACTGATCCACCTGGGGCACGTCGATGTCCAAGCCGCTCGCGTCAATGGGCGGCGAGAACGTGTGCTCCAGCGCAACATGCGGGCAATCACCGCCGAGCAACGAGTCAGTCGGTCTCATTCCAGCGACTCCGTGAAGAGCATCAAGCCGCAGGCCCTGCGAAGCTTCCCACTTCCGCGGCGTCCATCGGCCTGACGGGCCGCTACCTCTGGCGAGTGAATCCTGGTCCTCTTCCGTCGCTCTCAAGCAGGGTTGGAGAGTCCAGCCACGAACACGGCGCCGCACCCGGTCCCTTCAAGGGGTTGGACTCTCGTGAGAGCACCGAACGGTGGAGAATGCAACTTCCACGGTTGCGTCAACCCGGCCCATCTCAGGCTCGGAACCGCTGCGGAAAACCGCGCGGAGTGGACTCTTCGGCGGCGCAACCCCCATGGGCCGCTGGCGGATACCCGTGGAGCTGCGGGACGGACCCATGCCATCGCTCACGCGATTCGAGCCGGACTCGTAGCAGGTGAGTCACCAGAAGAGATAGAGAAGCGCATCCGGGCCGCCGAGAAGGCAGGCCTCCCCCTCACTCTCTGGTGAACGTGATCACGGCGGCACGGGGACTGCCCAGCCGCCCTGCATCCACCAAGGAGTGCAAAGGCCAGTCCGCGCCCGCTTCCCATCGCTGGTCTACCTTCAGCGCGAACCGGAAAGTGCGGTGCGAACTGATCAGCGTCGCACTGGCGCCTTCTCAGACTCGTTGTAGCGCAGAGCGGTCCGAGCCGCCCCACGACGACGAGTTTGCCCACGTGTCTTGGCTGAGGGCGCCCGAAGCCGGGGACCAGGACACCGCCAGCTGCCTCCGAAACCTGTTCCATGAACAGCAGAAGAAGCGCCCAGGAGCTCGACGAGATAGAGAGGATATTCAGCATGGATGCCGGAGAGATCTCCTTGATACCCTCGCGATCATCTTAACGAGGAGCCGAGCCGCTCACATTCGTGGTTCCATACCCAAACAGCAGATACAGAAGGCAGGAATTTACAGATGGTTCAGAAGAGGGTCCTCCTCCTTACCGATGACATCAGTGGCGGGGAAGCCGACCAGACTATGACCTTCGGGCTCGACGGCAGGTCGTTCGAGATCGATCTGAACGACAAGAACGCCGAGAAACTGCGCAAGGCCCTGAAGCCCTACGTCGAGGCCGGCCGCAAGACAGGAGGAAGGACCGCGCCCCGCAGGCACGGTGCCGGGGCCACAAGCGGTGGAGGGGACACTGCGGCTATCCGGGCCTGGGCCAAGGAGAACGGCTTCGAGGTCAACGACCGGGGCCGTGTTCCCGCCAACATCCGGGACGCCTACGCGAAGGCCAACGGCTGAACTCAGAAACACAAAGATGCCTCTCCGGTCGAAGCCGGGGAGGCATTCGTTTCTCCTCCTCTCAGATGGAAGAGCATCCTGAGAGGTCGTTTCGCTTGGTGTGATCTTGCGGCACCTCTGGCAGCCCCTCTGCGAGGGCATCGGCGGGACATAACAGCTTGGGGAACGGCGGTACGGCTGGCAGGTCAATGCCCCATCATCGGGATGTGACCGCCTCGGAGCCCATTCGCGTCGCCACGAGCGACTACGTGAGCCGACGTGGTTGACGCCGAACGCTGGGCATGGATACCCCTGGGGCAGCCCCTGACCGGCCACACCATCACGGTGGTGTCGTTGGCCTGGGCGGTCATCGACGGTAGGCCCGTCCTGGCCACCAGCGGCGACAGAGGTGACACCACGGTGCGGTTGTGGGATGTGCGGGCCCATGCCGCACCCACCCCGCTGGGTCAGCCCCTGACCGGCCACGTCGACGCGGTGTTCTCGTTGGCCTGGACGGTCCTCGACGGTAGGCCCGTCCTGGCCACCAGCGGCCTTGACAGAGTGGTGCGGTTGTGGAATGTGCGCGACCCCGCCGCACCCACCCCGCTGGGACAACTGACCGCCCACATCGGCGGGGTGGTGGCGTTGGCCTGGACGGTCATAGACGGTAGGCCCGTCCTGGCCACCAGCGGCCTTGACGAAGTGGTGCGGTTGTGGGACATGCGCGACCCCGCCGCACCCACCCCGCTGGGACAACTGACCGGCCACATCGGCGGGGTGGTGGCGTTGGCCTGGACGGTCATCGACAGCAGGCCCGTCCTGGCCACCAGCGGCGGCCTTGCCGACGTGGTGCGGTTGTGGGATGTGCGCGACCCCGCCGCACCCACCCCGCTGGGTCTGCCCCTGACCGGCCACGGCGGGGTGGCGTCGTTGGCCTGGGCGGTCATCGACGGCAGGCCCGTCCTGGCCACCGGCGGCGGCAGAGGTGACGCCACGGTGCGGTTGTGGGATATGCGCGACCCCGCCGCACCGATCCCCCTCGGGCAGCCCCTGACCAGCCACATCGGCGGGGTGGCGTCGTTGGCCTGGGCGGTCATCGACGGCAGGCCCGTCCTGGCCACCAGCGGCGGCAGAGGTGACGCCACGGTGCGGTTTTGGGAGGTGGTGGAGGACCGTCCGGTGGGGCGGCTGCCCCCTTATCGTTCTGATGCGACATCGAGGGGCGATGACCTGTCCCGTGTTGAAGAGGCCCGTGCGTTGGCGGAGCTGGTGACGGCTCGTTCGGCCACGCCGCCGCTGGCGGTGGGGCTGTTCGGCGACTGGGGCGAGGGCAAGAGCCACTTCCTGGAACTCATGCAGCAGCAGGTTGACGCGACGGCCCAGCCGGGCAACCCACTCGCGCACCATGCAGTGCGCCAGGTGCGGTTCAACGCCTGGCATTACGCCGAGACCGGGCTGTGGGCCAGCCTGGTCGCCGAGCTCTTCACCCAGCTGTCCTCGGCCCCCGACCAGGACAGCGGTACCACCCAGCGCCAGCTCTCCCGGCTCTCAGCCGACCTGGTCGCTCAACGCGAATTCCCGCGACGGCTGCGCGCCGCGCGCCAGCGCCGCGACCAGCTCCAGGCGGCGCTGACCACCCGCGGATCGCGCTGGTCCCAACTGTCCGAGGAACAGCGCCGGGACTGGGCGGCGGTGGCCGGGGACAGCGGGGAGCCCGGGGCGCTGTACGAGCGGATGAGGGGCGGGGGCCAGCTGCTGCGCGGCACGGTGCGCGCCGGGTGGCGGCTGGTGCGGAGCAATCCGCGCAGTGTCGTCGGTGGCTTCCTGCTGTCGGTTCTGGTCCTGGCGGTGATGTCGGTGGGGGTGATCTGGGGACCGCCGCTGTGGGCACGCCTGGTGGCCGGGCTCCCGGCGCTGGCCTCCGTCGGCTTCCTGCTGCACAAGGTGCGCCAGGTCCACGTGAAGAGCAAGTCGGCCAGGGAGCGGTTGCAGGCCGTTATGGATGGGTGGCGGGACCGGCTGCGGACGGCCGCCAACGTCGCGGAGGGCGAAGTGGCCGCACTGGAGCGGGAGGTACAGGATCTGACCGCCGCGGGCCAGCTGGCCGGGCTCGTCTCGGAGCGGGCAGCCGGCGGAGACTACCGCACCCACCTGGGGCTGATGACGCAGATCCGCGAGGACTTCCAGCGGATGGCCGCCCTGCTGGCCGACCCGGGCAACATGGTCGACGAGACAGTCAGGGACGCCGCGGGTGACAGACTCCCGGCGATCGACCGGATTGTCGTCTACATCGACGACCTGGACCGCTGCCCGCCGTCCCGGGTGGTGGAGATGCTGGAAGCCGTCCACCTGCTCCTGGCCGTGGACCTGTTCGTCGTCGTGGTCGCTATCGACCCGCGCTGGCTGCTGCGGGCCATCGCCGCGCACTACCGAGACATCCTCCACACCCCAGCCCCAGACACCCCGGGGCCGCTTGAAGGCCTGGTGGACCCCGACGACGAGGAACTGTGGCACTCCACCCCCGCCCAGTACCTGGAGAAAATCTTCCAGGTCGTCCTCACCCTGCCCGCCCTGGACACCACCGGCTACCAGACCATGCTCCGCTCCCTGGTCGGCACCCGCATCGACCAGAGCACCCCGCCTCCTTCCGCCCCGACTATCCCCGGCCCCGCACCGAGCGCCCCCGCCGCCACCACGGTCCCGCCCACCTCTGCCGCAGCAGACCCACAGGGGGAGGGCGTCCTCCTCCCTGCCCCACGCGTCATCGAACGGGTCGACCCACTGACCCTGGACCCCGACGAGATCACCCTGATGGACCTCTTGGGGCCCCCGCTCCTGGTCTCCACGCCCCGAGCCGTCAAACGCCTCGCCAACAGCTATGGCCTGCTCACCGCCCTGCGCCGCACTCAGCGCGCCCACGACCTGACCGAACAACCCCCCGCCACCGCGACCTCAGCCCCCCACTATCCCTACCGCGCCGGCCTGGTCCTCCTGGCCGCCCTGGTCGCCTACCCCCAGCTGGGGCCGGCCCTGTGCTTGCACCTGCACCGCACCAGCCGCATCGACCCGCAGCAGACCTGGGCACAGTTCCGCACCGACCTCCAACCCCAGCGCGATCCCGCAGGCGGTCCGTGGTCCAACCCCGCCGACCCGAAGATGACTCCGGTTCAGGCTCAGCAGTGGACCTCTCTGCTCACCGCCCTGCACCAGGTGACCGGCCAGGCTGCCGGGGTCGGCCTGCCGCTGCCCGAACTGCTCGGCCCATGGGGCGACTGGGTGGTCCCGGTCGCTCGTCTGTCCTTCCCCGCCGGGCGGATCGTCTCTCTCCTGGACCGCTGACCCAGCCCGTAGCACAGAAGGCTTGGCCCAAGACCATGCCGCGCCCCCTTTGTCTCCCTGTGGCCGCCCCGGGGAGGGGCAGCCCGATAGCCAGCCAGATTCAGCAGCGGGACGGAGTGTCCAGGATGGCCGGAGATGCCCTTGGCCAGCCGGCACGGCCCACACCACGAGCGGCCGGCCGCAACAGCGCGCATGACGCTTACTGAGGCTCCCCATTCCGTTGAACGCCGGACCGATTGACGAGGATCTCCCGGACACGGCGCCCGCCCTGGTCGTGAAAGAACAGTTCATCGGCGAGCCGACGGGACTGCTGGGTATCGGCGTCAAGTCTGCTGGTGGCTCGGGTCGACAGCACGCCTCACTGGTGTGGTGAGTCAGGCTCTTGCGAGAGGGACGCGTTGGACGGACTGGATGCGCATGGGCGTTCTGTCGCGGGGAGACGACAATCGAGGATTCGTGCCGTGACGATGGCGCCGTGGTGGTCTCGCTGTTCCTGTGCTCGGGCATCCTGCTCCTGCTGCAGGGCCTCGATCGTGTGAGCACGGTGTCGTTTCCGGGCGTTGTCCTGGTTCCAGCGGGGGCAGTCGAAGTAGCCGATGAGATAGATGCCTGCTGTGCGAGCGGTACGCAGGTAGTCGCGGACGAGCTGGTCGGCCAACGCGGTGGGCAGATCCCGGTTCCAGCACCCTTTGCACTCGATGACCACGGTCAGGGGATCATCACCGTGCTCGCTGGGCGGGGCCGTGGCCTGGACCTGGATGTCGGTGCGCCGGCCGGGAAGGCGCGGGCGGGCAATTTCGACTTCGCGGTTGATCACGACGCGATGGCCGCCGATGTCCTGGCGCAGGAGCGCGGTGATGAAGTCGCTGAAGTCGTCTTCCCAGCAGGGCCAGCACGTCGCTTGGTCGAGGTTTGGATCGTCCCGGTTCCACAGGACGATCACTGGGTGGTTGGGTCCCTGAATGATCGTCTGGATGCGGGCGAGGCTGGCGAGCACGATGTCCTGGAGGTGGCGCGCGTCGGTGACGGTGCGCAGTGTGCTGTCGGCAGCCAGGCGGCGCAGTTGCTCCGGTGTCAGGGGCCGGACCTGGAGTTCGGCGACCTGGCGGGGGAGGTCTTTCGCGTGTGAGCGCAGATCTGTGAGCTGGGGGTAGCGGCCTGCAAGGCGGGTCAGTTCACGGGCGGCGTCAGGGGTCCTCTTGGAGACCAGCAACATCAACAGGCCAGCGTGAAGGGTGCTGAGCGGGTCGGTGGTGAAGCCGCCATCGAAGGAGTTGTCCGTGAGGCGCGAAACGGTGATGTGATCGGTGACCTGTTCGTACAGGCCGGCGAGGTCGGCCTCGGCCAGTTGGCTGGTGCCGGCCGGCCAACTGCCGTGGGGATCCATGGCGATGATGCGGTCGAGGAGGGCGGCGAGCGCCCCTGAGGCTGTCACGGTGGCCTTTATGGCCGGCCACGCTTCGGGGAGCCGGGCAGATTCCATTAGGGCGGCGGTTGCACGGGCCCAGCGGGAGTCGCGCTGCCCCGCGTCGTGCTGGAGGCTGGGGTCAGCGATGGCGGAGATCAGGATGTTTTCGGAGGTCCGGTCTCCTGCACGGGCGAGTGCGGCCAGCATGGTGGCAGATTGCGCGTCGGTGCGCGTGGGGGCGCATGCCCAGGTGCGCAGCAGGTCAGCTACCTCAGGCGCCGCGGGGCCTGCGAGGGCACCGGTCAGGCTGGTCAGCTCCAATTCCGTGCAGCCGTCCAACGCTTGGGAGAGGAATCCGGGCAGGTCCGTTGCTGCAAGGTTGGTGCAACGAGCGATCAGCTGACGCTTGCGTGCGATGTCGGCGGGGTGGTGGACGTCCTGTACAGCCAGGGCCACGACGGCTGCGGCAGCGCGGCGGGAATCCTGATCGAGCGCTTGAGCTAGGCGTGGTGGGCTGTCGAGCACTGCCAGGGCAGTCAGAGTTGTGACGGTACGGCTCCAGTCAGTGTTCGCTGGGCTGGCCACGGCGTCTGCCAGGGTCGTTGAGCGGCGGACGACGGTGGTGGCAGCGTTCACGAGCAGGTTATGCAGTTCGCTGCCCTCGGACAGGAGAACCGGAGCTGCGGACACGACGTCCAACCATGTGACCTGCGGGACTTCGGACCCGTCCGTGGTGCGGTACAGCTCGCGGGTGATCTCCTGCCACAGATGGTCAACTCTCCCCTCAGCCACGGTGAGTACGGTCAGGAGCTGGTGCAGCCGGGCTTCGCTGAAGGCTCTGTGGAAGCGTTCTTCCTCTCGCACATGCGGCTGCTCGGGGTCATCGTCGGCCGGAGTGTCCCAGCGGGAGGTGGCGGCCATCAGGTCCGGGTATTGCTCGCGCAGTACCCGGGCGTCCGGCAGGTCGGGGTCTTCCGGGTCGGGCCGGGCGCTCACCAGCAACGCGGCGTGCCGACGGGCCTGCTGGCTGAGCGCGGGCCACTGCAGGGCCCAGTAGACCGATTCGCCGGTGGACAATACGGCGGGGCTGTTGGCGCGGAACAGGAGCCGGTCCACCTGGTTTTCGTCGCCGCGTTCCAGCACACGGCCACCCACCTCCCGGCGTAGGGAGGGTCGTTGCGCCAGCGCCAGCGCCTCGCCCACGGCGCGGGCTGGCTGGTAGCGGTCGTCGAAGTCCTCGCGTCCCGCCAGGCTCAGCAGGGCATCGGCGATCTGGTCGAGGTAGTTCGTAAGGGTGCCTTCGGTGCCCTCCGCGTCGAGGAGAACGATCACTCGGGCCAGGACGCGCACCGGCAGATTCACGGAGAGTTCTGTCTGACTGGCGTCCCTCAGCCCGGCGCGGGGGTGCCCAGCGCTGAGAACCCGTGCCGCCCACGTCACGGCCTCATCAATGTCTTGGTATCGGAGCAGGGACGGAGCCCGCTCGTTAAGGAGCCACGCCGCACGGACCACTGCGGGATTACCGGAGGGTGGAATCAGGTCCAGGAACTCGGACAGCCCCAGGTGCCCCGGCCACAGTCGTTCCAACGCGACAGCAGCCAGGTCTGGATCCCCCTGCCAGGCCAGGGATCTGATCCATGCCTGCTGTTCGGGACTGAGTTGCTGCTCCTGCACGTCGTCCAGTGTGGTGTCGTTGTGTTCGGCCAGCGCTCGCAGCCGGACGACTTCACCGGCGCGTAGGTCCTCGTGCAGTGCGTACACGGCACGGCGGCGCAGGTTCGCGTCCACGGTGTGCGTCTCAGCGACGGTGAGCAACTGGTCGTTGAGACCGGGAGGTTGGCAGGCCCGGGCAATGCTGAGTGCGGCGCCAAGGACTGCCCGGGAGGCAAGAGGGGACAGGTAGGGCCGGAGCTGGTCGGCGAGTCTTTCGTGCCGGAGGCGGTGCAGCTGCCACCGGTCCAGCCTCACCGTGTCGTCGTCGCCCGCCAAGGTGAGCAGCCGGGCTACCAACGCCTCGCGCCGGTCGTCTCGGAGAGGCATCAGGTCGGCCAGGAGCAGAACCTGGGGGTCGTCCCGCAGGATCTCGTCAAACAGCTCGTGATCATCTGCAATCTGCCATGCGGCCACGTCACGGTGACGCTTGATGATGTGGCGGGCTGTGCCGTCGCCGATCCACAGCAGCTGCCGCTGCGCGGCACCCCGCAGACCGTGCCGGGTCAGAAACTGGGCGGCCAGGTACTGCTGGTAGCTGTCATGGGCAAAGGCCCAGCGCCTCGCTCCGACCTCGATCATCAGCCCGGAGTCCACCAGCGCCAGCAACTCCCGCATCCCGCAGTGATACGGGTTTCCTTCCTCGTCCGGCTCGCCGCCGCCGTCCAGCATGTTCAGGGCCACGTCTGCCGGCGCGGCTTCAGAGGGGGTGGCGGTGTCATGCACTGCCGTGTAGTGGCCGAACTCCAAGACAGCGGCGACTCGGCACGCGAGGGCCATCAGGTGTTCAGGGGACAGTGGATTGCCATCGCGGTGACCGTGCGCGCACAACTGCCGGCAGGCGATCCGGTAGGCGTCGGCTACCGTGGAGGGCAGGCTCTGCCCCTCCCGTTCGGCCTCCAGCAGCGGTATCAAGGTGATCGGGGACTGGGCCAGAGCAACGGTGCCCTTCTGCTGAAGCCGACGGACGGCCATCTGCGGATCGATGCCTTCGCAGGCAGCGGCTGTCTCCACAGCGGAGCGGCCCAGCGGCGTCACACGGACCACGCTCACCGCCCGGGGCGCCCACAACGACCTCAGATCGTCTGCCAGTCCGCGAGGCAACCGGCCGGCGCGACAGGCGATGCGCAGCCGCAGCCGAGCCCGTTCCTGTTGCCCGAGCCGCCTCAAGCAGGCGACGAGCACCTCGTCCAGGACCGCGAGCCGGTCCAGTCCCTCGTCAAGACTGTCCAGCAGCACAAAGCCCGCCTCACCCTGACATGCCTGCTCCAGGACCGCATCCAGATCCTGCCCGGCACTACGGGTGTCGAAGAACCGGCCCCGCTCTGACAGATCGACCAGGAACGCGGTGTGCCCCTGAGCCCTCAGCGCTGCAGCCTCCTGGGCCAGGAGGTCACTCTTGCCGCAACCACGCTCGCCGACCACTACGAGCACGCGGTCCTCACGCCGATCAGCCATCGAGTCACCGGCCCTCGCCCAGGGCACCTCGGCCAGCCAGCCGAAACGGTCGACCGGAAGCCGGGCAGTATGCTCGTGCACCCGACGCACCCACGGATAGCGGCGCTCAGACCGGGCCGGCACACCCACAGTGCTCGCGTTCCTCACGGCCCTGGACACTACGCGTCCCATGCCCCGACCGGAACACGGTTAGCCGAGGCAGCTCGACGCCCGGTGCCGAGCGTCGGGTCGCTGAACCCCTCAGCAGCAACCGATGGTGAGGACGTCGATGCCGTTCGGGTACGCCGCGAAAGTAATCCAGGCCCGGGCACCGAAGTGCACGGCCGCATCCCAGCTCCCGGGCGCCGGTCACGCGTGCTGCTGGGTCAGGGCTGCCGCGATCGTCTCCAGGACCTCACGTCGGTCATCGTCCGGAAGCTCATCGAGAACGTCCTCTGCGAGGACGGACAGGTCGACTCGGTACATCATCAGGTGCTCCCGGGATCGGAGGGAGCAGCACCGTACAGCGAGGGCTGGTGCCCGCGCGAAAGGCTGTGGATAACGCATTTGTGATCCACAAGGGTCACCTTGTATGGCCAGGTCACCAGATGTATCGGCACCTGTGGATGGCGCAGTCGTTCGACTCCGGCCTTCGGCATGCCGGGCCGATGCCGTGCCAGTCGAACCCAGTAGCGTCCACGACGTGCGCTGGTTCGGCCTTAGGTTCATCTGGACGCAGGAACTCGGCCAGCCCGGTAGGCCGAGCGCAGCCCGAGGACCTCGTCGTCCACCCGCACTCGCCGGCAACCCGTCGTCGAGGCGCCTGTGCGACCACATCATCAGGATCGTTCGGGGCGTCCGACCACCTGCCCAGAGCCGTCAACCAATGAGCCCCAACGACAGGTTCGGCCAGCAGTGCGGGCAAGCGGCAGCGCCGACGGACCCCGGCCGCGTTGACGGCGTGGTGGCGCGCGCCAACTGTGGACCCGTTCGGCCGTCTGCGGCCCGGGGTGTCGTACGACCTTCTGCGCCGCCAGCTCCACCTCGTTCCGCGACATGGTCACCTCTTGGCGCGCCGTGTATTCCGTGACTGCGGTGTGGGTGCACGCGGCCTTCGCGCCGCCAGTGGATTAGCGCCCAAGGCGCTCCTGTTCGTGTGAGACGTACAGGGGCGGAGCCGCCCGCCAAGAGCGCCTCCGCCCCCTGAGGGCCGTTGAGGTCAAAGTGGCTTGGTCGCCGTCCCTCGGTCACAGCAGACCGAGCTCCTTTTCGAGCGTCACGATGAGCGAGGTGAGGGCAATGAACGAGCCGCCGGAGTAGCCCAGTCCGACGAGCGGAGTGCCGCCCAGGTGCAGGCACAGCATGTAGGCCATCAAGGCTGCAATGATGCCGGCGAGGAGTCCGATGGTGACGGCCATGACCCTCTTGCTCTGGTCGGGGCGGGCTTGTACGGGGAGTCGGCGGGGAGTGGTCATGGCCTTTTCCTTTTCTGGGGTCTGACTCGTCATCAGTGGCAGCTGGTGCAGCTGCCCGGACCGCGAGAGCGGCGTGGAACGAGCAGACCTCATCGCGGAGTTGAGGCGCCAGGCCAAGATCATCCCAAAATGATTCAGAACGGCGTTCATCGCGTTTATGCAGGTAGAACGCGTGGTGGGGCGAGGCGTTCAGGATGATTTTTTCGGTATTGAACGCTTTGCTGGGCGCGAGGAGTGCCCTGTGCGGGATCCTGTGCTCAGAAACAGGGGAGGGCAGGCGGTACATGAGTACACGCGGGGCATGGCGGGAGCTTCTAAGCGGTGTGGGGCCCGGGGATTGGACGCTCTACAGGGAGGCGCTAGATGCCTTCCGTGAAGTCCCTCCCGTGCTGGTGTTCTCGAAACTTCAAGCCCTCGGCGACGAGGTGGTGGCCGAGGTTGAGGGGCTGGAGCGGTCTCCGTCTGCGGGCACGTGGCACAAGGTGTTCAGCTCCTCCTGGCAACGCCCCCCGGATTGGCTGCATATCGAGCTGTTCGTACATATCTGGGCGACGCAACATCAGCAGCCCGTGGGAGAGCTCCTTGAGGAATGGGCCGCCGGCTATCGCCGCTGCGGCGGTGATCCTGGGCCGCGCTTCACGCCATCCACTCCGGTCCCTGCCGCGGTGCGCCGGAGGCACCTGCCGCGCGGACCGGTCCTGTTGGGTGGTGTAGCGGTCGTGGCCGTGGTCGCTGCCTCGATCGCATTTTGGCCGGAGGGCAAGGGCTCGACTGAAGGCCCGGAGAAGAAGGTACACAGCAGTGCCCCGGTGTCCGGGGTGCCGTCGGCTGCCGCAGGCCCCAAGGGGCCTTTACTCCTGACGACGTCATGGCCCACCATCGCGAACTGCGACGGAGCAACATCCGTGGCCATGCCCGTCGGCGGGGATCCGTTATCCGCCTTCCTCCGGGACGACCAGGATTTCCGGGTTCCCGTCGCAGCAAAAGGCGGAGGAACGTGGGGGTCGGGACACCTCTACCTCACTCTCAGCGCCAAACCGGGCAAGACTTTGATCATCGAGGACATCAGACCCGCGTCCCGCTATCCCAAAAAGATTGATCCACCAGCGTGGGTCGCCACTGTGCAAGGTGGGTGCGGCGATACATACGGCAGGGTTTTCGACTTCAACCTCGACAAGCCCGATCTCATCGACCGGGGCGTGGTAGGGCAGCGTTACGACGGCGATCCACCAGCACCGACCAATCCCCTAGGCCCCGGTTTCACTGTGAGCGCCACCGACCCGGCGATGGTCCGGGTCGACGTGCAGGCGTGCAAGGGCAACTACGAGTGGAGCCTTCTCGTCAACTACTCCTACGACGGCCAGAAGTTCTCCGAGCCGATCGGTCCTTTTCGGACCATGAGCGTGGCTGGCAAGGGCACCGTCGGCTACCAACCAGACCAGTCAACCGGCCGACTCACCAAGGACACCAAGCCCGGTCCGGCTCCCACGGCCGCGGTGGGTTGCCCTGCCCCGGCCGTCGGATGACCATCCCCTGTCCACCGAGCCGACCGCCTTCGGGGCCACGGCCTCGGACCCGCCAGCCGACCCGCCGATCGACCCGCTGGCGGCGCACAGTCAACGAGCCCTGAACGCGATACGCACTGCCCGCTCCCCAGCGCGCGAACGAGTGGTACTGGCAGGAGACCCTCCGCAGCAGCCACTGAGAACTGCCTGCACACAGGACGGCGGGAGGCTCGCAACTCCGGCGCAGACGGCGTCCTTCCGGTCAGCCGGGATGACCGCTTACGTGTCCCGGTCGGCTCCCCGGACACGGGCCGCCCGACGCAGCTCGGAGCGTGCCGCCGGCACCGCGGGGACGGTTTCCCAGTAGGGGTGCCACCACAACCGTGTGGACAGGAACAGCAGGCGGCGGCGCAGGGCGGTGGTGTCGCAGGATCGGGGTGCGGCGAGCGCGTGGTAAGTGGCGTTCCAGGCTGCTTGCGTCTGCACCAGGTCGTCAGGGAAGTCGGTCTCGTTCATACCCGCATTAGATCGCCTGTTCGAATTTGGTCGCACCTCGGACACGCCACTGGGGACGTTTGGGGGGCTTGCCCGGCGTGGCCGGCCTCACAGTCGGGAAGGAGAGCACGCCGCACGGTGCGTGCGGGACTGCCCAAGCCGGTCAAGAACTAGCCAACCCTGCCTGGGCCGGAAGTTAGCGGGCCGCGTCCTTACGGGGCGCGCGCGAACCCGAGCTGACCCCATCTGGAAACCCCTACGAGGCGACGGCTTCCGGGTAGCCGATGTGGGCGGCCAGCTCGTCGTACCGGTACCAGTCCGTCTCCGCGAGTTCCCGCACCCGCTTGACAAACTCTGTCCACACCGCGAGACCGCGAAGCTGGGGGGCCTTTGCCCAGAAGAGCGCCGCGAAGTCGGGCATCTTCGCTGCGGCCCGGCAGTCCTGGTGCTCAGCCCAGGCGGTCAGGATGCCCTCCAACTGCTCCGGCTGGATGAAGCCAGCGAGGGGGATCACCACACTCTCGGCGAAGTGCTCACCGGCGCGGTAGTTGCCGGCCGCGGCCAGGATCTCCGCCACGAAGGGAGTGAAGTAGGCGGAGGGGCTCGCCGCGACGACGTCGGCCTGCTGGTACGGCTCGAACTCGGCGAACTTTCTGGCCAGGGCAGGGATGCGAGCCCGTACGGCGTCGCTGCCAGCCAACGCGATCACGTCGATCACCCGGCGGGCCCCCATGCCGGACGGCGGGTACTGAACCTGGTCAACGTAGGTGCCGATCTGCTGGCACACCGTCGCGTCGAGGGCGTCGGTGAAGACGTCGAACTCGCTCAGGCGCGTAAGCCCCTTCAGCTGCCGGTCGATGGGAAGCTCGTTGAACTTGGCCATGGTTTTAGTCACGGCCTCCCGCACGGCGTCACGGTCGTGCTGGGCGAAGGCAATCAGGCAGACGGCGTGCCGGTCTGCGGCCATGCTTGCGGGGATGCTGCTGGTCTCGGGCACTGGCAGTTCCAGCATGGCGTGCTTGGCCGCTATGGCAACGATCTGCTTCCAGGCGCTGGACTTCACCCGCTGGGCGAACATCTGCACCAGGTAGTCGGCGTGGCCGACGAAAGAAGGGTCGTCCACGTGCGCGATATAACGGTCGAACGCCCTGCGCCCCTGAGTGGGCGGGTGCACCAGCAGGGCGTCCAGCGCGGCCACGAGGTGGGCCCGCGCGTAGTCGCCGGTCGGGGCGAAGACGTCGCCGAGCGAACGGAGGGAGGGGTGTGCGCAGAGGTTGCGGTCTTCCTTCAGGCGCAGCAGCTGCCGATGCTCGATCCCGTCGATCAGCTCCAGATCAAGCGCGTCCTCCAAGAGCTTCTTCTCCACGTCCTCCACGATCTTGATCGCCGCGGCATCGAGCTTTCCCCGGGCCTCGTTGAGCTTCGCGACGATCTCGGCAGCCTTGCCGTCGCCGTCCTCGGCGAGATGGTAGAGCTTGTGGATGATGTCGGTGCAGACGGCCGTCCAGGTCGCCTGGATGGCAGCCCGGGGGGTGCCGGTGCTATGGCAACGGAAGGCGTCGTCGACCAACGGCCGGACCTCCGGGTGCCAGACACGGGCAATGCGCTCTTCGAGGCTCTGCACCAGATACTCGCTGTTCTGTCGGGGCCCGCGCGGTGCGGGCTGGC
This sequence comes from Streptomyces sp. NBC_01261, assembly GCF_036226385.1. Classification (NCBI taxonomy): domain Bacteria; kingdom Bacillati; phylum Actinomycetota; class Actinomycetes; order Kitasatosporales; family Streptomycetaceae; genus Streptomyces; species Streptomyces sp. NBC_01261. The sequence goes on along the minus strand of NZ_CP108463.1, from coordinate 9,270,428 downwards.
CCGGCGGCCGACCGGGGCGGAGTTGCCGTCCACCTATGTATAGGCGGCGAACGCCCCGGCAGGACACCGGGTTTCCCCAACTGCACCGGCCAACAGCGGCACGGAGAGCTGGCACGGATCCCGCCCGGGATCGCCAGGCACGGAAACGGAGGGCGCCTACCGGCCGTGTCCCGGGATCCCCCCGGCCTCCGGAGGACCTCCGGCTGTGCGGCACCAGCGGCCAGAGCGACTTCGGCCCATCTGGAGTCCCCGCGGAGACTCACCGCGAGGGCCACCGCTTGCTCAGCGCCACCATCTTGTTCAACCTCGGACCGTCGAAGCCCTCAACTCGGTCGGCGCGCTGGTGATGTCGGGCCAGCGCGGTGGCCTGTTGTTCGCGGTGGGCGGCATCGACGGCGAGCAGTACGCCGACGGCCAACCGCTGACCCGCCAGTGGGCCGACCATGTGCCGGAGTTGGCCTGGGACCCGTGGGCCGCAACGGCGCCGACCGCGTGTAGAGAACCCCTTCCTCTGGAACTTGCCGTCCCTCGCGTATCGTGATCCCGGCCAGGACATCATGCACGCATGAACCACGCACTCGCCGCCGACTATATTCAGAGGCACCTTCCCGCTCTAGGCCTCGCCTTCGCGGCCCTCGTCCTCGTCGGCGTCCTGCTGTCCATCTTGAAGGACTCCGGCGCGACCACGCCCGATGACGATGACCAACGTTCGAAGCCCACCCGGTGGCAAGTCTTCCGCGCCGGACTCGGGGGCCTTGCCGGCGCCACCATCTTCGTCCTCCTCTTCTGGCAGGGACCATGGTGGTTCGATAGCCTCCATATCCGCAAAACCAAGCTCGGCCCCGCCGACGGCGTCGTCATCACAGGCTTCCGCACAGGCCTTGTCGCCCTCGCCGCCGGCCTCATCGCAGGCGCAGGCCTCTACTACACCCACAAAAAACACCAACTCGAACAACGACAGTTCAAACACGCCCAGAAACAGTTCACCGAAAGCCTGAAGCAGTTCGAGACAACCGTGATCGAAGCCCAAAGGCGCGATGCACGACAGGCCGACCTCACCCGAGAGGGGCAAGTCACAGGCCGCTACGTCGAAGCCATCAAGCTCCTGGCAAGTGAAGGCATTCACGAAAAACTGGGCGGTATTTACAGCCTCGAACGCATCATGAACGACTCGGAGCGAGACCGAAATACCATCGTCGAAGTACTAGCCGCCTTCGTCCGGCAGCGACTGAACGGAGACGCAAGCGAAATTCGGCAAGTTAGAGAGCAAGCTGAAATCTGGGCGATCGCAGAAGAACACGGCGAATCGATCGATCCCGAAGAGCCATCGATCCCCCATATACCTCTCGCAGAGGATATTCGAGCGGCCCTCAGCGTTCTCAGTCGTAACTGGACCGAAGGATCCCCGGGCTCAGATCTACGCAGCCTCAATTTGTACCACTGGGACGCCAGCGAGGCGCAACTCAGAGGAGCCTACATGTTTCAAGTATCCCTTAACGGCGTACAGCTAAACGGTGCATCACTTGAAAAGGCTCAACTGCGCGATGGCCAGCTATACGGAACAAACTTGCAAGCAGCGAACCTCACCGACACCGTACTGGTAGAGGCCACTTTGAGTTATAGCAACCTAGACGGAGCCCAGCTCGTGCGCACACAATTTCGCGAAGCCCATCTGGAGTTTTCCAAGGCACCCCGAGCCAATTTTACAGGCGCTGACCTGACAGCGGCATACTTGCAGGAATCCTTGCTTGTCGGCGCAACGTTCGAGGGGGCGACTTTCACAGGCGCCCGCCTACGGGATGCCAATCTGGAAAAGGCAGACCTGTCTACCTCGACTGGCCTGACAGTCGAGCAGATCTGCCGAGCGCGCATCTACAGCGACACCAAACTGCCCGCTGGCATCGCCGACCACCCATGGGTCAAGGACCGCATTGCGGTATGCGACGCAGCCAGAGCAAACCGCAAGCATCCACGGGAGTGGGAGAAGCCGGCCGAGCCCGGACCTCAGACCGCAACATGACAGTCAGGTGGCCGCGCCTGACAACCTCGTGGCCGCGCCAGGGCCGGCGGCTCCCTCTGGCGAGGTCGAGGGCATCTCGATGCTCTTCCGAGGCGCGTACGCCGTACTCCGTAACCCGTCCGGACACCGCGAAGTGTCGTTCGATGACCTAACCGAGGCAGCCATGACTGCAAGCCTGCTCATGCGGACGTTCGACTAGAGGGTCCACCAAGCCCACTATCGTCAACTGGTACGAAAGCACCGTTGCGGCACGCCTGATACTCCCGCTCCGCCGCCGGAACGGCAGGAACTCCTGAGCTGCTTCCCGTCGGCGGCCTTTAGTGATCACGGCCCCACGACGGCCGCCACCCCCGTGGAGTCAGGTGACCTTGGGAGTAGGGACTTTCGTAACGCTCATGGCGCCGCGCGTGGGGACGACCTGATCCTCGACACGAGGTAACGGGAGCCCGCTGGCGTGGTGCGGCGGGGCTTGTTTCAACCTGCCCAACCCATGTCGTACACCTCGGTGCCGTCGAGATACGCGGCGAACGAGATCCACGTCAGCGGTTGAACAGGGCGGTCCGGAAGGCCGGGTGACGACCGGCGCCGACGGGATACGGGAACCCACCCGGACCGCCCCCGCGCTGCGTGATCCGGCTGAAAGCACCGGCTGGCTCGTGCGAGCCGGTTGCTGCCGTACCGCATGACGCTGCAGCCCCCTACACTCGATCTCAGGCGCGGGGCCTAGGGCGGTCGGGGAACGACCGCTTATGAGTTCCAGGAGGACTCATGGCCCACGGCCGCGTCAACGCCGCCAAGTTCATCTCCAGGTACCTGCCCGAACCGCACGAGACGGAACTCGGCGCAGAGCCAGCGCACCAGCTACTCGCCACGGCCCACGCGGACTGGGTGTGCCCACCCTCAGGCCACCGCATCGGCTGGAACGACTGCTACTCGGCAGCCGACATCCTGCCGCTGACCCTCAAGGCCGACCTGTTCCTTGAGGGCGACGGTACCCCGCGCCGCATCCCAGCCCACCTCACAGGCGAACAGCATCAGCGCGCCGTTAAGGCCTGCGAACTCGCCGTACGAATCCGCCGCGAGGCGCCTCGCTGCACCCTCCACTGACACACCACGCGCGTACGCTCCGGGCACTGGACCGGTAGCACTGGATGTCAGGTGCCCTGCGAAACCTCCAACTCGCGGGGCACCACCCAGTCCTTGAAGCCGTCGCGCCGGCAGGTCAGCACCATCCGCACCGGCTTACCCGCCCACCGCTCACGCCACCGTTCAGCCCGGTCGTTTCCTTCGATCCACCGTGGCGGACGCGTGAGTTCAACACTGAACGGATGTCCTCGCCCAACGGCCATACCGAACGGCTCGACTGTCTTTCCGTTGATGTCCGCGCCATTCGCACCGTGCGTGAACCGGAGCGGACCCCACACCTGCGCATCTATCTCCTCCTGCGGCACACCGCCTGCGAGAGTCGACGTGTAGGACATGTCGTCGCTCTGCACGATCTCGATGCGGATCTCGTCCAGCTGACACAGGGCGAGTGGGCCCGCGAGGTGCACGTGGAGAGTGCCGCGATCGCCCTCCAGAGGCCCGAGGGTGAGAACGAACTGGGGCAGTAGGTCCGCGTGCCAGCGATCCTGCTCGATCCGCGCAACCGTATCCGCGGTGTTCGCCGACCGGTGCGCCGCCAGCCAAGCACCGGCAGCAGCCACCGCACTGAGCCCAGCGGCGGTAAGGGAGGTCGCATTGCCCCACGAGATGCTCATGCGCCGTGACGGTAGCGCCGCCGCTCCGCTCCCGCCCACCGAACGGCCATACGCGTCATCTCGTTGAACAGGCGGACCACTGAGGGGCCGTCAGCGCAGCCGTGTGGCTGTGACGACGGCATGCCGCGATGTACCCGCCAGCACCTCGGCCACGAGCCCCGAAGCGACCGTCCCATACGCGTCGCCGCCAGCCGTACGCGCCCGCCGTGACGGCCCCGACACCGCGATGTACTCCGACACCCGGGCCGCGAGCGGAGCCGTCAGCGTCTGCGTGAGCGCAATACGGCCGCCCGGCAACCGCACCACCAGCCCACGCGGACGCGCCACCGGTCCGGTGAAGCCGACGACGTCCGCATCGACCGTCTCCGCGTGCCTCACCTTCCGCCAGGAGCTCGACCGTCCCGCCCGATACGGAGAGCCCGCCGGCTTGGCCACCACACCCTCGACCCCCGTGTCCTGGAGCGTGTCGCACCAGGCCTGCGCGACCTCCCGGTCGTCCGTCGCCGACACCACCTGAATCGGCGACGGCCGCGACAACGACTCCAGAACCTCCAGAAGGAGACCGCGCCTCTCCGTGTACGGCCGCGCCCGGACGTCCCCCGACGGCAGCGACAGCACGTCCCACACAGAACCGTGCGGGTTCGAGGATTCCCCAACGCGCTCCGGAGGGAACCCATGCGCTTATGGGTTCAGGGACACGGTCAGCAACCGGTTCACGTGGTGCAACCGAGGGCTGATCAGCGGTTGCGCTGACGGCTGGTGAACCCGAGTACAGCCAATACCGGGACGATGAAGCCAGTTGCTGTGGCAGCATCCGCGCGCCCCAGCCCGATTAAGACTCCGCCGAAGGTGAGACACGCTACGACGATGGCAACAGTGCGCCAATCGGGCGGCGCTTGGTGTGGACCAGGCTCGTCGGGTTCGGGCATGACAGTCATCCTCCGCAGTCGAGACAGGGCAGCACTGTGAGAAGGCAGGGGAGTCAGTCGAGACCTGACTCGATCCGTGCGAGAACGGGTGCATGTACCAGGATGGATAGCGCGTACGCGAGGCGCGCCCTTGCGCTCGTGGTGGCGTGAAGTTCTGCGGCCCACTCGGCGAGCCAGGTCTCACGTGTGTCCTCAGGCAACAGCCAAGCCGCCAGACGAAGCACTCCTTCGACACGAAGTGGTCGGGGCGTCGTGTCAGCAGGCGACAGGTCGTTGGGAGGCCAGCCACGTGCGGGTTCGTAGTCGAAGACTGCAACGCCTATTCGCTGGGTAAGCTCCGAGAATTCCGAATAGCGTTGCGCCAGTGACGCCATTCCCTCCTCTGCGGTACGCACGCAGATGAGTTCAGCGAGATCGGCCATCACCTTCCATGCGCGGCTTTCCGCATCGTGTGAAAGGTCGCAGCCGATAAGACCAGCGACTTCATTAAGCTGGCTGACTATTGCTTTTCTTTGAAGGCGGCCGCCGACTTCTTCATTCCATGAGCGGAATATTTCGACGGTTCGCTCAAGCTCTGATATTTCTGATTCGCCAAGAGCGTCACCGTATTCGATCGTCTCGGTAGCGGGTTCTAGCGCCAGACTGTCATATTCTGCAACGAAGGCCAGCGGCGGAATTCCATCTCCCGAATAGGAACCGCGTCGGTTAGCCATTAGATCTGCACCGGTAAGGGCACATAGGGCCCTGGCCGCGATACGATGATCGTGGCCGCTATTTTGATGCCACCTGTAGGGGTGAGGCGGGCGTTGCCTCAACTCGTTCAGGCTGACTTCGCGGCCCAAGCGTTGACCTAGGGTGCTTGCGAGTGCGGTTCCGAGGGAGTCGGACGGCGGGCGCTTGCCCCGCTGCCAGGCCTCCACTTGCTGTGTCGTGCAGTTGACCTGTGAGGCCAATTGGCTTGCATTCCAGCCGCTAAGAAGAAGTAGTTCGGCAAAACGTGTCCTCTTTCGAGGCATTTACGCCTCCTGCGGCTTGGCGCGGCCAAACGGTTTTGAAGGTGCGCCTTGCTCGTTCAGGTGAATCTCTGCGAGAGTTAGACGGGCGTTTACGAGGCCATCTGGCGTTAGATGATAGTAGCGTCGTCGAGGGCGGCCCTCTGCTTCACATGTGACGTCGTCTTCCCAGTGGCGTTGCACCCAACCGGCCTTCTCTAGGCGTGCCAGAATCGGGTAGAGGGTCCCACTCGCCAAGCCGGTGACATTCATAAGGTCCAAGCCGTACCGATCGGCAAGCGGGTCATCCACGAAGGCGCGCAGAACTGCTTGAGTCTGAGCGCTAATTTTAGGTTGACTGTTCACCATGCCAGCAGTCTACCTATGTAGAGCGCATGCGTAATAGCTGACGAAGGCCACTTTAGATAGCACCTTTATTGCGCAGGCGTCTATCTTGGATGGCGTACGATCATCGGACCCTGGGGAGGGCTTTGTCTGGGTGCGCGGTCTGTACGTACTTCACGGCGACGCTGGGGTGGATGCCGAAGAGACGGACGAGGTGGACCGGGTCGGCGGTCTGCTGTGCCTCGTAGAGGATGCGGTCGGCCCACACCTGGCGGGGCAGCAGCCCGATCTGGTCGAAGGCGGTTCTGCGCGCGCAGTAGCTGATCGGCGGGGATGCTGGGTGACGGTAGGTCTGGGCGGTGATGAGCAGATGCGGGTTGGTGGCCTGCGGCCAGTGCCGCCGGCGTTCGCGCAGCCAGTCGGCCACAAGGCCGGTGCTCAACTCGTCGAGATAGACGGTGTGGACGTGCTCGCCCCGCAGAACCGCGAGGGTCCGTTGGGCGAGGTCGGCGTCGGCAAGGCCAAGCCGAGCGACCTCCACAGCGCGCACGGCATGGATGGCGACCAGTCCGACGATGAGGCGGGCGGCGGCGCCGTCGAGCCGGTCGAGCGCGCCTGCCAGCCGGTCGCTGGGCAGCGGTAGCGGCAGGTGAGTACCGGCGGGCAGTTGCAGTCCGGCGGTGGGGTTGCGGAAGATCAGCCTTTCCTGCTTCAGGGCGCGGAAGATGCTGCGCAGTGCGGTGAGCAGCTCGCGTGCCGGACCGCCGGGGTATTTGGCGAGTTCCGTCTGTGCGTGGTCGGTGGTGACCTGCCGCAGGTCCATTCCGGCTGCTTCCCACGAGGTGAGGGCAGGCGAGGCGGTCCGCAGGTAGCGGCGGATGCGGGAGTAGTCGGCCGCCGCATGCTGATAGCGGCCTTGCCCGCGCATGACCGTCGCCCACGCTCGCAGTTGCTCGGCCATCGGCTCGGGAAACCGGGCGATCCGCTCCTGCAGGGCCCGGTCGTCGTGCCGGTCGCGTCGCTCCATGCTCAGATCCGGGACAGGTGAAGGGACTTGGCGCCGGACGTCGGTGAGCAGTTGGGCCGGAGTCTCGGAGAGCGCGTCCGGCTCCAGGAGGGCACGCTCGTCGAGGAAGTCGATTACCCTGCGGGTCGCGGCGGTGCCGGCCGGCACCGCCCCGGCCAGGGAGCGCACATCCCGCTCGGGGATCGCCGCATGCGGCCCCAGCCGGTCCAGCAAAGCATGCAAAACGACGGCCGCACTGCCCGGCACGCTGCGTTTGTCGGTGAGCCAGGCACGTGGATAGGCGGCAGTGAACGCGTCGAGTAACTCCTGTGCCGACGGTGGCAGCGAGGACAGCGTCGTGGCGACGTGCTGCTCGCGTCGCCAGACGCGGGGCATCGAAAACAGCGTCAGCTGCCCCCGGCCAACGGGTGCCCGTACCTCAGCCGCAGCATGGCCATCCGCGGCGGCCAAGATTCGGGCCTGTGCGAGGCAGCGCATGACGGGGCCGGACCGGTTGTGCACGACGAAGCCGAGTTCCCCGGCTCGTCGCTTGAGCTGATGCGCGAGCGGACCGGCGAAAGCGAGCTGGGTGAAGGGCAGCCCCCTCGTGTCGGGACCGCATTCACGCACGTAGGCCAGGCAGCCGCGACACAGGCTCTCCTCGCCGTGCACGGGCAGTTCGTCGCGTCGGCACCGTGGACACCAGCTCACCGGATAACGATCGGGGTTGTGCCACCACTCCCTGCAGCCCCGGCATCGCGCCGTGGAAATGCCCCAGCTTGCACAGTCCGAGCACGCCCCCACCGGCCACGGCGGGGGCGGCGGCGCCGTGCGGGCCCGCAGCATCCCGGCCTGGGCGAGGATTTCGGCCGCAGCCGCCTTCAGGGGCAACCGCACCTGGTCAAGCATCTCCTGCGCGACCAGGGCCTCGCCTTCGGCGTCCCGGATCGCCAGCGCGCAGCGGATCAACCGCATCACCATCTTCCTCCACGTTGGCGTGAGACCCGCCCTCGCCGCGCGCTGTTCGGCGAGCGCGTTCAAGATTGCCTCCTCGGGCCATGTCCGGGCGCTGATCCGCTGGGCATGGGCGCGCTCGATGCGCCGCCGGACCGGAAACAGTGTCTGCTGCCCGCACGTCACCCTGGGACAGATCCGCGGGTCATCGATGAGGCGTTTCACCTCGTGCGGTCCCCAGTGGGGAGTGGTTCCGCCGCGCGGGCGCGGTAGGTTACGTGCGCCCTGCCGTCCCAGTCCCAGCACATACAGGTGCAGTTGGGCCCCGCCCGGGAAGACGGTGTCTACGCCGGACTGGATGTCCTCGCGGGTCGCGATCACGCATGGGCGGCACAACCCGTCGCCGTCCACGTGCCCGATCCGGCGACACCGCGCGCAATTCGCCGCCGACGGACGGTGCTTGAGCCAGTTGAAGCAGCTCCAGCACAGCCCCTCGCGCAGACGGGGCACGCCCCAGTCCAGACACAGCGCGCACTGCCGCACCACGGCCGTGCCCACCATTGTCAGTTCGGTGGCCGCAGTCGGCGCGGACCATCCCGGCGCGGTACCGGACGTACTGGCCCCTCCTCGCCGCCGACCGCCCATTCCTGTTCCTCCTGGCCCGTGGCGGCAGCCACCGGCTCGGCTTCCATCAGGTCGGCCACCGTGCACTGCAACGCCGCGCAGATCTTGTCCAGATCGTCCAGCCGCACCGTCACCGGAGTGCCGCCCCACAAGGCAGCGACCTTGCTGAGCGACGGTGTGAACCCCACCGTCGCGAACACCGCCTGCAGATCGACCGGCCGCCAGATGTCGCGCTTGGCCGCTGCCCAGCGCAGATTCCACTTCACCGCAGGCTCCCCCTGTCCGCGATCAGCCGCTGACCGGCCCGCGTTGCCGACGACCGCCAGCGGTCCGCCTGCTCGGGATCGGCCTGGGCCGTCGCTAATGGTGGAGTCGGGTATTGGAACTGCCCGAATGCCTCAGCCGGTGCGGACCCACGTCGTGAAGTCATCGGCGAGTCCGGGCGGGTTGGCGGCCTCAGTCCGGCGAGCGATCCCCTCGTAGTACTCCAGCTCGTGGAGAACCACGGGCACCGGCTTGCCGATGGCGCTCTTGATGACGCCATCGTTGTGGAGGTCGCGAGCGAGCTGAACGCATGCCTGGTTGAAGTTGGCCTCGATCAGCGCGGCGGTCGGACCCACGGTTGTCATCCAGTCCTCAGGGTGCGTGCACTCGTCGTCGTACCAAAGTCCGAGTTCAGTGATCCACTGACGGCGTGCTGTGGCTCCGTGAGGGTCTCGGCTGAGGTCGCCGATGACCGTGAGCTCGTTCTGGAGCCAGAAGGCATAGTTCCAACGGGCTTCCGCCTCGTCGGAGGCGTCCGCGATGCTGCGTCGGAACTGAACTTCGGTGTTGTATCCGATGGTCAAGGTGGGCTGTCGAGGGTCGTCCCTCTCGTTGTCGATGAAGAACGAGATGACGTAGATGTCCTCTGCCTCGGCCACTGAGATCGAGCTGATCGCTCGCTCGCCAAGGGTTCGGAGGTGGTCCTGGAAGGTCACGGGGCTGGAGCCTTTCGAATGCGATTGCTGACGTCGGCGGCGTAAGCGGCCCAGTCACCGGCGGCGGCTCGCTGCCATTTGACGGCGACGGTGATGTCGATGCCGAGGGTGCGGGCAAGGACCGCGGCGGGCAGCTCGGTGGCGAGCTGGAACAGGGCGGTCGACCGGGTCTCGGCAAGCCGGATGCCGAGTTTGCGGAGTCGTTCGCCCATGGCCCAGACGCTGATCGGGCGGCCGGGCTGGCCGCCGGGGAAGAGCCAGGGTGAGTCTGTCCGGGCGAGGACCGCATGGCTCCGGCGAACCGCGACCTGGTGGAGGGCGAGTTCAGCAACCGGGCCGGGCAAGTCGACGGGGACGGCGCCGAGGTGGAGGCGGACGGCTCCGTCGGTCTCCTCGATGTGGTCGACGGTGAGCCGGGAGATCGCCGCGGGCCACTGGGCATAGAGGAGCAACAGCAGGCCGGCGAGACGGTCTTCGGACTTGAGGGTGTCGTCGTGCAGCAGACGGCGGGCGGTGGCCCAGCGGGCCTCGTCGTCCATCGCCTGGGAGGGGCCGTTCCATCTGACGGCCGGGAAGCTGAGATCGCGTGCGATCTTCTGGGCGAGAGCCCAGCGCACGAAGTGGCCCGCCTCTCTGCGGTGACGGACGTCGTCGCTGGTCATCCAGCGTTCAAGGTCGGCCTGACGGCAGGTCGCGAGTGTCAGCCCGTGGCCGTCGAGCCAGTCGAGGAGATGGACGGCTGCCCGCAGATGCTGGCGGACGACGGTGAGCTGAGTGTGCGTGATGTCGTTGCCGCGGCTGCGTCGGCGAAGCCGTCGCAGGAGGTGCCAGGTCGCGTACCGGTGCAGGATTTTGCGTCCCTCGGCGGTGGTGTGGGAGGCGACGAGATCGTTCACGTGCCGTTCCAGGCGGACCATCTGCTCGTCCCGCTGGGGCAGCGTGCCGGTAGCAACGAGCACGCTTCGGATGTGCTCGACGACCTTGCCCGCCGGGAGTTCGTCCAGGGCCTCGTGCGTCAGGGGTCGACGGCCGGATCCGAGATCGGACAGAACGGTGGAGACAATGCCGCCGGAGAGCCAGCGCATCGCCGTGCCGGCCCGTTCCGTCTCGGCCAGGGCGCTGTTGAGGGCCTGCAGTTTCGAGGGTATGGAGCCCGAGTCGTCGGCGAGAAGCTCGTGGAGCCGTTGCTTGAGAGTGCAGCGAGGGCACGGGCCGGCGGCTCGCAGTCGTTCCGCTTCCCCGCAGGAGGGACATGGGCGCCAGAGCTCGGTGTCTGGTGCGGTGCAGGGGCCGCAGACCGGTGCGTCGTCGGTCCCGGAGTGGATGCCTCGAAGCCGTCCGCATGCGGTGCAGTGAGCCTGGCGTCGGTCGCAGCCGCCGCAGCGGGGCAGGCCGGTCAGACGGGAGTGGGTGCCGGGTGCGGTGCGGCCGCAGATCGAGCAGACGAGGACGGGCAGGGGGCAACAGTTCGAGCAGAGAGGACCGCTGGAGGTGCGGTTCTGTACTCGCTTCCGCTTTCCGCAGTTGATGCAGACCTCGACGTTCGCGGGGTCGTTGACCAAGCAGTTCGGACACAGCGGGCGCCCCTGGTCGTCGCGAGTGGCCGGCTCGCGGCGGGCTCCGCAGCGTACGCATTCTTCGACGCGGGACTTGGCGATGCAGTTGCGGCAGACCCGCTGACCGTCGAGCGGCTTGTCGATACGAACCACCCGGTGGCAGCGAGGGCAGGACGGTCGGACGATCCCGGCGACACCGGCCTCGTGCAGAAGGTCGATGAACCTCAAGATGGCGCGATGCGGGGCGAGGTGGGCCTCGCCGGTCAGCAGGCGAGGGTTCTCCTCCAGGGCCCAGACCACTCGCTGGCGATAGTGGGGACGGTGGGGCGCCGACCGGCGCAGAGCCTGGGTGACCGCGTCGCGGTCGGCGCCCGGGGCGATCGTGTTGATCACCGTGTGAACGACCGTGGCCGGGTCACGGTCATCGTGGTCGGGACACATCGAACAGCGCGGCAGGCCCTTGCGATCCCGGAACGTGACGCGCCGGGTGTTGCCGCAGGCGGCGCACTCGGTGGTCTCCTTGATGCAGACCGAGCAGTACCAGTCCTGGCCCTGCCGCTGGAGGCTTCGCAGCCCCTTCCCGCAGTCCGTGCAGACCGGTGGCGAGATCGCCGAGGCGCCGGCCTTGCGGAGGGCGATGAGGAGATCGCCGACGGCCCGTGGCGCCGGGGACCGGCCATCGGTCAGGACGGCGGGGCGCGTCGCCAGGAACTTGGCCAGGTTCCGTGACTTTGCGCGGCCGCCCGCGACCGCGGTGGCCACGGTCCGGATGGTCTCGGAGCCGAGTTCGCTCTCGGCATCCGCGACCAGGTCCGTGATCAGGCCGATCGGGTCCGCGACGGAGCGGTCGACAGAGTCGGTGGTGGTCACGGCCGGTCAACGCCCTTGATCCGGGCCCGCTTTGGCCGCAGTCCGCCGAGTCCTTCCGTGTCGGGGGCTGTGCCGCCGACAGCTGCCTTCTTCGGCTTCTTCACGGCCCCGACCACCGCGATGGGCTCGATGAGGTCGTCCATGGTGCAGTCCAGGATGTCGAGCAGGGCCATGAGGATCTTCAGGCTCAGTCGCTCAGGTCGCTCGACGACGAGCCGGTAGACCTGGCTCGAGGACAGCGCGATACCGCGCTCGGCAAGCGGAGGGATAAGGTCGGTGGTGGAGAACATCCCGCGGTCGGCCATGACTTTGCGCAGGTGCCAGTGGTAGTCGAGCTTGGCGGCCATCGCCGGATCCCTCCTGTCAGGCTCCGGCGAACGCCGGGGCCAGTGCCTTGTGCAGGGAAGTGTTCATGAAGTCGTCGCTGACGTGCGTGTAGATGGCCAGGGAGCTGTCGCTCTCGTGGCCGACCTGCTGCTGGATGAAGCGGCGGTCCACCCCGTCCTCGGTCAGGTGCGTGACGTACGAGTGCCTCAAGGAGTGAGGGACCAGCTCTTTCGGCAGGCCAAGGGCGTCGCGGTATGCCTCGAACCGGTCGTTGATCGAGCCGGGCCGCAGGCGTCCACCGCGTTCGGTGATCCACAGAGCGGGGTGGTCGGGGAATCCGAAGCGCGGACGGACGTTCTCGACGTAGTCGGCGACTGCCTCGACGGCCCAGTCCATCACCGACAAGACGTTCCGGCGCCTCGGAGGCTGGCCCTTCTTGGCCTTGCCGTAGCGGACGTTGAGCGTGCCGTACCGGCCGAACTGCCGGGCCTGCGGGTTGCGCCCGAAGTCGACCACATCGAGCTTGGAGGTCTCGGTCCGGCGAAGTCCCCACCCGTAGATCACCTTGAAGAGGGTGGCGTCGCGGTAGGCCGCCAGGGCGCCCTTGCGTTTCGCCCGTAGCGCTCGTTCGACCTGGTCGTCGGCATAGTCGAGTAAGAGCTGCAGCTGTTCCCGGGTGAACGGCTTCGCCTCCGGGTCGCCCTCGTAATCGTTGAGGTGGGCGATGGTGTTCCACTCGTGACAGACCGCCACCGGGAAGGTGCCGAAGGCTTCCTCGCAGGCAGGGCCCCATCCGTAGCGGCCGTCGATGAGGAACTCGCTGAACAGTCGCACGGTGCCCTGGTAGCTGCGGATCGTCGACGGTGCCAGATGCTTCTCGCTGGTCAATGAGACCGACCACTCGTCGATGTGGGCCGGCGTCCACTGCCACGGGTAGTCGTTCGCGAACTCCAGGAACCGGCGTATGAGCCGTTCCCGCGGATCGATCGTGTCGTCCTTCAGCCCCCGCGACTTCTGCTGAGCACGCCAGCCCCGCAGCATCGCGTCGAACATCGCGTCCTCGGGACGCAGTTGGACCACCCCGGAGACGAGCTCCAGATGAGCCGCCCCGGCCAGGGCCACCTTGCGCTGATGCACCACTCCAGACCATCCCTTCTGGAGGGCAGATCATGCATTAGAAGGGATCAGCTCGGCAACATGCCTGGTCAGACCGCTAGGTCGTAGTAGCCTCGGAGTCCTTCAAGCCCTCGCCGTGACCTGGCGACCTGCGGCTTCTCGCCCATCTGACGCAATTCCCGAGGGTTCAGGTAATTGACCGTCGTAGTCGTCCAGGTATGTCCGAGCATTCGTTGTACCTCCCACAACGTCATCCCGCGCTCGTAGTTGTGGGTCGCGCACGCATGCCGCAGCAGATGCGGGAACAACTCGGTCACAGGCCCCGGCAGATATAGCTGCGACGCCGTCTTCAGCGCCCGGCGGAACGTCGATGGGACGATCGCCGGCGCGATCGGCATGTTCAGCGCCGCCACGGGTTTCGGCAGCCGTTCGGAGGGAAACAGTGGCGCCGCCGGATGCTCCGGGTCGTCCCGGAACATCCCCCGCACCTCCTCCACGTACCACCACAGCAGTTCACGGCCCTGCTCGAACAGGAATGCTTCCCGCGGCCGGGGCCCGGACCCGCGGGCGCCCTTGCCCTGGACCACGAAGCGGCCCCACTGCCCCGACTCCCAGTGCACGTCTCCCATCGCCACGCCGCACAGTTCCGCCGCCCGTACCCCGGACAGGTAGGCGATCTTCGCCATCACGTAGTCCCGGCATGCCACCGCTTCCTTGCGGGACTGCGGCAAAACGGTGCGCCAGGCGGCGAAGAACTCCCGCATCGCCCGCGGCGAGGGCGGCACCCGTAGCCCGAAGTCCCCTCGGTGGCGCGGCCGGTTGAACGGGTCGACCGGCGATTCCACGACGGCCCCGTACAGCCGATGGATCTCCCCGGCGTACCTCTGCTCCAGGAACGCGAAGTACGCGTCGATCTTGTTGATCTTCGCGAGGACCGTTGAGCGGGCCCTCTTGCCTGGCCCGGCGAAGTACCGGTCCAACGCCGTCGGCGTGAGTTGCCACGGAACGACGTCATAGTGCTCGCACAACTCGATCACCGGCTTGACCAACTGGTCGATCGATGCGGGCATCAGCCCGGCCGCGTCCCGTGCCCACTGATACTCCGCGAGCGTGTCGAAGAAGTACGACCGCTCATCCGCATGGCCCGAACGGCTCCGGTAGGTGTGGAGAGAGAAGACCTCCGCCAGACCGACCGCGTCACGTCCCGCTGTCAGAGAACGGGTTCCGGATTCCCCCATGAACCAGCAGATTACGAAAGGCGCTCGCGGAATCTGCGAGTGATTGCAGGAATCTCACACCCACGAGGGACGCTTCGAACATGGGTCTCCTACCTGCCGACTTGGTCTCATCACCCCCGTGATGACCAACAGGGAACCCGTGCGTACTCCAGTTATCAGTTCCCTATTGAACTGGCTTGTTGAAGCCGATCTGAAGGGGTGCTGGATGGCAGGGGTTCGTGTGTGTTCTGGGTACGGCAGGACGCGGTGCTGGGTGCTGTGAGACGGGGACTCTTGGAGGGGGGCCGAGCTACCGGCCCGGCAGGGGACGTCGTCCCCTTTCGCGGGCGAGGCCATCGGTCAGCCGTCGGGCCAGACGCGGAGCGGTGATGTTGTAGGAGAGGTCAGCCTCAGTCAACAAATGATCTGGCGGCGGCGAGGACCTGCGGAAACCTGTTCTCGGCCAGCGCCTCGGCTGGTGAGCTGTCGTCGAGGAGCGGATTCATCCCAATGAACCAAGCGCACATCGTTTCCTCGTTGACTTGATCTTTGAGGATCTCGCGAACATGGAATGCGTGACGGAGTCGAGCAGCGGCCTCCTGGCGGGGCATGCTCCTACCTCGCGACCAACGCCCCACGGTCTTGGGGTCGGCAACACCGGCAATGAAGGCCGTGAGCTTCTGTCCGAACGCGTCCTGCAGCGCTCGGGCCACCTCACCTATGGCGGTCTTCATAGCGACCTCATGGGCGTGCTTCTCCTCGGTCACCCCGCCCCCTCCTTGGATGCGCGGACCTACGTGGCGGGTCCCAGGAGCCCTCGGGGTTTGGCCCCAAGGTTGGCCCCCTAGTTTGCCACCTGAATCGCCGCCTTGTCTGCCCCCAGTTTCCACCCGATACCAAAAGGGAACAAATCGCCCCCCGGGCCGGTCGTACATAGACTGATCTTGCGATGAGCCCCGCCCGCCCACGCGAGGTGGACCATGAGCGAACCGACGCTCCAACTGGCCCAGCCAAACCAACGACTCTCGCGAGTCGCTTGGACGAATCACCCACTGAGGCCAAGCCGAGGAGATCCGAACAAGTTGGCCCTAGCCGACGCCGGCAATCGCTTCGACAGTCCGGTCGCTGACTTTGGGGTGCTCTACTGCGGCACGGGGCTTCAGTGCTGTTTCGGCGAAATCCTCGCGGATTTTCGACCCAGTCCGAAGGTGCTCGCGCTGACGGCGGGCGACCGCCGGTTCAAGGCGGCTGGCACAGTGCCCCAGGGCTGGCGAGAAGACCATGTGAGCCTGCAGATCGAGATCACAGACATCCGACCCTTCGTGGATGTCGAAGCGGGCGAGACGCACGCGATCCTCACCCCAGAGCTCGCCTCCGTGCTTGTCGACCTGGGCATCGGCCACCTGAACGTTGCCTCTGTCCGCGGTCCAGATCGGCGACTGACCCGCGCCCTTGCCCAGTGGGTACACGATCAGCGGGACGCCGCAGGAAAGGGGCTCTACGCGGGCATCCGCTACCTCTCGAAGCACGACACTCAGTGGGAATGCTGGGCCGTTTTCGATGACGCGAGCTACACCATGCACAGCCAGGACAACATCGCCCGCGACGATGCAGCACTCCAGGCCGTCGCAGACCGCTTCGGTCTTCTCGTCTACTGAGCCCCAGAGCGCACCAGATGACGCCGACACGCTGGAATTGACAGGGAAAATCAGGTAGGCGGGGTGTGCGGTCGCGGCCTGGAGGGCGCCCGGGCCGCGGCGGCGGGCGCGGCGCTGGAGTTCGCCGAAGTGCAGGCGTCCTTCGTGCGGGACGACGAGTTCGCCGTCGAGCACAACCTCCTCGCCGAGGTCGGCCGCGGCGGCGGCGATGTCGGGGAAGGCTCCGGTGAGATCGGAGCCCTGGCGGGACTGAAGCATGACCAGGCCCCGCCGCGCGAAGAGGATGGTCCTGAAGCCGTCCGCCTTCGCCTCCATGATCATTTCCCCTTGCAGCGCCCCGGCCGGAGGCAGCTGTCGTCGTGCCGCAGCGAGCATCGGCTGGATCGGCGGTGTCAGGGCCATACCGTCACCTCTACGCCTTGAGACACCTGCGCGCGCTGAGCCCTTCGCCCCACAGGTCCCGGGTTCAGGAGGACGACGGCGAGGTACGCCGCTGCCGGGCCTGACGGGGGACGACGGCCGCGCTGGTGCGCAGGGCCTCATCTTCGAGCGGCAGTTGGCGGCGCACGAAGCGCTGTCACGCAGGGTACTTAAGGCACTACCCTGCTCCAGGGTGACGTCCACATAGCGGGGGAATTGATGACACGCACATCAGCGGAAGTGTTCGTGTCCGATCAAGAGACTGTCCAGGCACTGGGACGCTGGTGCCGGATGGTTGAGGGCACACGGGTGGAGTTCCTCTCGACACCGCCCGCACCCGGGGAACTCGGTTTTTGGGATCACTTGCTCGTCGTGGGTGGCGGCAGTGGAGGTCTCGTGGCTGTCCTGCGGGTCCTTCCTGAGTTCATCCGATCTCGCAGATCTGGACTGACTCTCACAGTAAAAATCGACGGGAAGGAATGGGAGTTGGAGGCCAGTAACGTCGACTCGGTTCTGCCGATCATCGAGAAATTCATGGAAGATTAGGTACCCGACCGTGGATTTCAACCGCTCACGGGCCGTGCTCATGGGTGTCTGGAACTACAGGAATTTCCCTTCCGTCCCTGCCGCCGAGAACAGCCTGGCTAGATTCTCCGCTCTGCTCACCAGCGATCTGTGCGCTTGGCCAGCGAAGAACGTTCACATAATCGAAGATCCCCGGAAGCCGGGCGACTCCGTGGACGACCTGGTACGCATCTTCGAGCAGGCAACGGATGTGGCGCTCTTCTATTTTGTTGGACACGGACAGGTCGACGATGAAGATTCCTTGTGTCTTTGCGTCGGCGAAACTCGCGCCGAGTGGAACCGCAGGGCGTCGACGAGCCTAGCCTTTGAGGTTGTCAGGAAAGCTCTGTCTCATAGTTCGGCCAGAACCAAGGTGGTCATCCTCGACTGCTGCTTCTCCGGCTTGGCTATCGATCGTAGACGCGCACTCTCCAGCCAGCCTCGTCTAGCACCCATCGATCTGACGACCGGAACGGGTGCATACACGATCTGCGCGAGTAGTGGCTATGGCCTGGCCTGGTTCGAAACCACACCCAACGACGAAAAACCGCAGACGTATTTCACGAAATACCTCGTTGACCTAGTCGAATCAGGACTGGTTGATGGTCCTCCGCATTTGACGCTGCGTATGGTTTTTCGCGCGATTCACGAAAGTCTCGGAGCTGACGCGAAACCCCTTCCCGTCGCCAGAAATATCGACGATGCCGACAGCTTCCCCTTCGCTCTCAATGCAGCCCATCCAGACGTCGCAGTAGAACCCCGCCCTGACATTTTGGCCGAGGCGGACGGTGATTCACCGCTCTTGGCGGACGGACTGGTGTCACGCAGAGACGCGGTCACCCTAGCTGCGGCCATCGCGGCCCTGACGGTAACGAGCTACACCACGGCTGGGCCGTCTATAGGTCGACTTTTCCCGAACGGTGGCGCGAAAGTGAAGAGGCTGAATCCCGGCCAACAGATGTGGCAGTACTTCAAACCCGGAACGTACTGCGATGACCTAGCGATTGGCCAGGATCGACTTTACGCTGCAGTCTCCGAGCAAGACGGGTCGAAGGCCACGATACTGGCACTGAAACCGGGCACGGGCGTCCCCCTTTGGCGAAAGACGGTTACAAGACCAGACCTGATACGGATAGCGACGGTGCAAGGCCGCATCTGCGTGGCGACTGCAATCGATGGCCTTCAGACTCCAAGCGACACACGCGTCGATGTCCGACTTCTGAGCAGTGCGGATGGTGACGCCGAATGGGCAGCCCGACCGTTCACCGGAAGACTAAGCGCCATGACCGCATCGGACGACACCGTATATCTCCTGTTGCAGCAGCCACAGGAAATCACCACTGCCTCCATCCACGCTCTCAACGCAGCTGACGGCACACTCCGCTGGAAGACCGTACTGCCATTCGCACCCGACCGCCTCGTTGTAAACGGCGACACCCTCATAGCCTGCCCCCAGGTCAACCTTCAGCAGGTCGGCACTGGCGGCGTGGCGGGCATTGACACAAAGACTGGACGTCTGAAGTGGCACATCCTTAAGAAAAATGACTTCCTGGGGCTCGCGCTCTGGCAGAGAACTGCATTCGTCATCGGTGCCAGCAACGACGACAAGTTGAACGCTGGTTCATTTTCAGGGTGGAATTTCGATGCGCGCACCGGAGACTTTTCCGAGTGGGCTGACATCGGCGGCGGCTTCGGAGGACTCAGCGTGTTCCAGGGCGTCGGAACGCTGCTCTGCGGGGGGATATTCAACTCAGGTGAGGTCTTCGCATGGGATGCGCCAACCGGAGGACAGGAGACGTGGCGGTACAAAGGCAGGAAGGCAGGTCACGTACAGCTCGTAGCAGACGGCCATGGAGTTGTTCTCGCCGCAGGCCCCAACAGTGCGGGCGATGTTGGTGGACTCGGTGCCAGTCTTGTCGCACTGGACCCCGAAACCGGGGAGGAAAGGTGGCACTATCGAACACCGACCCACAGTCAGGACATTAGTTCCCTCGTCACGGACATCAGCACCGTTTACGCCGGCGGTGAGGGCGGCATCATCGCCGTGAGTCTCTGAACGCCCTCTCCGCACGTTGAAACCGCAGCCGCCAAAGGCAGTGAGACTGTCGAAGGCTTCCTGCTGGAGCCTCACTCAGCGCACGGGTCTGCTCGCCTACCTGGAGCGGCGCTCACGGCGTCAGACTCGGCGAGCTGGCGCCTGGCTCAGGGAGATATCCGCAGTGTTGTCCCGTGCGGACCGGCAGGACGACAGCCTCGACAACGCGCGACACCACACTCGGCATCGCGGCACGAGCCACACTCTCAGGTCATGTGGGCGTACTCCACTGCCAACGCGGCTGCCTCGGCAAGGTTGTCGGCGACGGGGACGCCGCTGCGCCGGAGGATGTCGCGGTGCGTCAAGCCCCCGGTGTACGGAACAGGCTGAACCTGATTCGCGACCGCGGCCCGGATGTCGTCCACGGCATCCCCGATGAGAATGAACGGCCGGTCTCCAACCGCGGGGCGCAGCGCGGAAAGGTGTTCGGCCAGGGGTTGCGTCTTGCTCCTGGCGGAAGGGCCTGTGCGTCCGTCGATTCGCAGGAAGAAGGAGTCGACGCCCAGTTCAGAGATGTGCTGGGTCAGCCTGTTGTGGGCACCGAGGGAGAGCACGGAGTGGCTGCAGCCGCTGCGGAGCAGTCGAGTGAGGAGGCCTTCGGCTCCGGGTAGCAGATCGGGAGGCGGCCGGCGGGAGTGGTAGGTCTCGAAGGCCACGCTTGCTCGTGTCCGTGCTCGGTCGGTCAGTGGGCGTCCGAGTATGGCGGCGCACAGTGCGGGGGGTGAGGGAGCGAAGTGGTGCCGGATGGTGTCGAGGTCGACCGGTGGTGCGCCCAGGGCGGCCAGTGCTGCGTTGACCGCGGCGACCTGGCGCTGGACGTCGTCGGCGAGGGTGCCGCTCCATCCCCACACGAGGTGTGGCCGGTTGAGGTGGTGTGGCACGGGACAGTGCGTCCTTTCTTGTCTTGAGCGGACCGGGTAGGGCGCGCTTCCGGGCGGGGCGTGTCAGGGGTGCCCGATAGTGCGGAGGTCGGCCGTGAGGGTCGCAATGCGGCGGGCATCCTTGTCGATCTCGCCCGGGTCTGCGTGGGCAAGGACGATCTCGTAGCTCTCCCCGTCGGGCGGGGCTGGAGCCTGAGGCATCAAAGCAGCGGGAGTCACGTCCACGCAGGCTGTGGTGGGCAGTTCAGTCAGCGCTTCTACCAGGCGTGTTCGGGCTGTGATGGGGGCGGCGAGGCGGATGCGGGTCACGCGGCACGGGGAGAAGCCTCGACTGGCAGGGCGGGAGCGGGCGGCTGGGTCCAGGGCGGCGTCGGCCGGGTCGTGGCCGGTGATCTGCCATACGGTCTCCTCAGCAGACGACCGGTCGGTGACGACGGCGGCGGAGAGCAGGATGGGGCCGCGTTCGGGCTCGAAGGCGATGTGGGCCCGGGTCGGGCCGGACATCACACCCAGGGCGTGCAGAACGCGTCGTGTGTAGAGGGTGAGCCGGCGGGCGAGCAGGTCGTGCCGGTGCATGAGGTCCGTGCGCTCGATGTCTCCGGTCAGCATCTGGGTGCGGGTGCGGCTCCAGATGCCGGTCACGGTGTGGAGGGGGCCTTCTGGGGCGAGGCGGCTGATGGTGTCGACGAGGTAGTGGCGGCCGGCCACGGGTTCCTGGATGACGAGCGCGGTGTCAGCGGCGTGGTGGCGGGCGGCTTCCTGGATGCGCGGCCAGAGCGCCGTGATCTGCCGGTAGGTGGGGGCGACGATGGTTGCCACGGGGACGCCGATCGTGGCGGAGGCGATGCGGCAGGCGGCGGGCTGGTGGGAGTCGGCCCAGGCGAGTGCGTCGGTGAGGCGGGTAGTGCGCAGGATGCGGGGCACGGTGATGCCGGCCCGGGAGAGGGTTTCTGCCTGGACGCCGTGGTCGGTGCGCACGCGGGCCGTGGCGGGGTTGCCGGTGGCGGGGAGGCGGAGTTGCCAGGCGATCTGCTCGGCCAGTTCCACACCGGCGGGGCTTGCGGCCATCACGGTGTCCACGCCGGCCGCGCGCAGTCGCGACAGGGTGCGGCGCAGGTCGCCGGTGTGCGTAATGACCTGCGTGTAGGCCTCGCCTTCCTCGATGTCCTTGTGGGCGGGGGGTGTTGTTGCGGGGCCGAGGGTGACGGCGACGGCGGGCCGGGCGCGGTGCTGCAGTGCCTGCGGGTAGCGGGAGCCGCCGGGCGGGGCGATGACCGCGACCGCCGCCGTCGTCGCCTCCCCCGCGCCGGGTGATCCGCCGCCGGTGTCGCCGGTGGCCCTCACGTCTCCTCCTGTGGGGGCGGGTCTGCGGGTGCGGTGGGGGTCATCGTGTGCAGGTGGTGGTGTGGGTGGGGGGTGCGATGTGGACGGTGAGGTGGTCGGCGACCAGGTCGAGGCGGCGGGCGCACGATGTGGCGGTGGGGCCGGTGACGATCCAGTGGGCGAGGCGGTCGTCGATGCTGGCGTGGGGCGGGGCGCTGACGTGTGCGCCGACGCGGCGTGTCCACACGAGGCGTTCCAGCCAGAGCTGGTGGTGGATGGAGCCGCGGACGTCGAGGCGCTGGAGGTGGCCGGTGTGCTGGGGGTAGAGAAAGCCGATCGCGGCGGCTGCCGTGCGGGTGGGGGCCAGGTCGGGCTTTTCCCCGGTGGCGAGGGTGGCCAGGGCCCGGGGCAGGTTGATTCCGGTGGCCCGTTCGACGAGGAGGGGGATGAGGTCGCCTGCCGGCCGGCCGTTGACCTCGATCACGCGGGGGCCGCTCGCCGTCAGCCGCAGCTCCACGTGGAGTACCCCCCAGCTCAGCCCGAGTGCGTGGACCGCTGCGGCGACGACCTCGCCGAGGACGGGGTCGATGAGGAGGGGGTCGGCCGCATCGACGCTGTGGGCGACCTCCTGGAACTGTGGTTCGGGGCCGAGGGTTTTGCGGGTGACCGCGACGATCTCGACCTGGTCGGGGCCGAGGACCACGGTCTCGGCGCTGATCTCGGGGCCGCGCAGGTACTCCTCGACCAGGACTCCGGGCACCGACCAGTTCTCCAGGCCCAGGACGCTGTCGACCAGGGCCCGGCGGAAGGCTGCACGGACGTCGTCGTCGCTGTCGGCCCGCAGCACTCCCGCGCTCCCGGCTCCGCCGCGCGGTTTGACGACGACGGGGTAGCCCAGGCCGCGGGCTATCTGAACCGCCTCGTCGGCGTTCTGGGCCTGGTAGGAGCGCGCGGAGGGCACATGGTGCTCGGACAGCAGACGCCTGGTGGCGGCCTTGTCCCGGCAGACGGCGGCTGATGCCGGGGAGTTGCCCGGAAGGCCGAGCCGGTGGGCGAGCCTGGCGGCCAGGCCGACGAAGTGTTCCATGTAGGTCGTCACCCCGGCCGCGTTCAGTTCGACGGACGCGGTGCGTATGAACGCCTCTGTGGCCTGGGGGTCGCGCAGGTCGACGGCCGCCCAGGCGGCCAGGTAGGGGCGGGCCCACGCCGGCGGGTCCTGGTCGATGAGGACTACCGGCCTCTCCCTGGCCACCTGGCGCAGGAGGAATTCACGCTGCTCCTGGGCCCCGGCGCCGATCAGCAGGATCGGGCGGGAGCCGTCTGACGTGCGGCTGTTCATGTGGTGCCTCCGTTATCAGCGGGAGATGAGGGAGCCCATGGGTGTAGTGAGGGAAGTGGTTCGGGTGGTCAGGGCAGGAGGAAGCCGGGGCGCCGGCCCGGGCCGGCGCGCCCTCCCGGTGTGGGGGTGGCCAGTGCCAGGCCGTAGAGACCGTGGTGGGTCCACCAGTGGGGCAACTGCATCCCAGCGATGAACAGTTCGCCGCGTATGCCCTGCTCACGGAATTTGGCGGACACCTCTGTCCGCAGGTCCTCCCCCGCAGTGAAAGAGATCTCCAGGTCGAGGGCCGGAATCTTGACCCTGTGGGCCGTGCGGGCTCTCAGCCGCATCTCGATCCATTCTTTCGCGGCGTCGAAGCGCGCCACGTGGTCGAAGGCGTCGGGGTCGAAGTCGGCATCCAGCGACCGGTTGAGCACGTGCAGGACGTTCTTGTTGAACGCGGCCGTCACGCCGGTCGCATCGTCATACGCGCGCACCAGGGCGCGTTCGTCCTTGAGGAGGTCGACGCCGAGCAGGAGCGCGTCGCCGGGATGGAGCAGGGAACGGATCGAGGACAGCAGGGCGATGCGCTCGACGGGCAGGAGGTTGCCGATCGTGCCGCCCAGGAAAGCCACGAGCCGCGGCCCGGGCGAGCCGGGCAGCGCCAGGCCCGCCGTGAAGTCGGCGAGGAAGGCGTGGACGTTCAAGTCCGGCCGCTCTGTGGTCAGCCGATGTCCGGCCTGGGTGAGGGCGCTCTCGCTGACGTCGACCGGTACGTAGGTGTCCAGATCGGGCAGGGCGTCCAGCAGGTGCCGCGTCTTGTCCGAGGACCCGGAACCCAGCTCGATCAAAGTCCGCGCACCGGTGATAGCCGCGATCTCAGCCGCGTGAGCGGTCAGCAGATCCCGCTCGGTGCGGCAGGGGTAGTACTCGGGCAGCTCCATGATGCGCGTGTACAGCTCGCTGCCGCGCGCGTCGTACAGCCACCGCGGCGGCAGCGTCTTGGGGGTCTTGGTCAGACCGCGCAGCACATCAGCGCGCAGCGCCGCGTCGGTCGCTTCCCCGGTCAGTGTGGTGGTGATCAGGAAAGGGCTCACAGAATCGGCTCCTTGTGCGGTGCGAGATCGGATGGGTGGGGTGGCCGGTGTTGACGCGGCGGGGTGAGGAGGCGTCGGGTGGCGGTGAGGATCAGCGCTGCGGCGGCGGCTCCGGCCGGGAGGAGGAGCGGGGTGTGGGTGAGGCCTGCCGCGGCGGTGCCGATCGCGCACCCGATGTCCAGGAAGGCGACCAGCAGGGCGTGGGCCTGGGTGGTGTGCCCGGGTGGGGCGAAGGTGCTGGTGGTGACGAAGGCCGCGCTGAGCAGGGGGGCCATGGCCAGCCCGGGGATCACTGCGCAGGACAGAACGGTTGCGTGACGTGCCGCGACGGTCAGGGGGATCCAGGCGGCTGCGAAGGCGGCGGACAGGATGACCAGGTGGGCGGCGGTGGTGCCCCGCCAGGCCCGTGCGCCGTAGAGCAGGCCGCCCAGGAAGGCGCCGCAGGACACAGCCGCGGGCAGAGCCCCGGCGAGCTGCGGGGCGCCGAAGCGGTCGGATGCGTCCACGGCCAGCGGGGTGAGAGCACCGATGGTGACGCCGGCGCACACCATCGCCGCGTACAGCACGCGCAGGCGCGGCGAGCGGACCGGGCCGAGCCAACCGGACGGGGCCGGGCGGGAGTTGGTGCCGTGGACACGGGAGGCCGGGGTGGTCACGAACAGGGCGGTGCCCAGGGCTCCGACTGCCGCCATCAACACGAGCGCCCAACAGGCGGATGCCGCCGTGGCGATCGTGGCCACCAGCAGCGGACTGACGACGTAGACGACTTCCTGGGTCCCGGAGTCCAGGGCGAGTGCCACCCGCTGGTGGGCGGGCGAGGGCATCATTCCCCCCGCGCTCCACAGCGCTCTCAGTGAGGCGTCCAGCGGCGGCCGGGCAGCTCCCGCGACCGCCACAGCGGCGGCCGACCAGGCTTCCCCCGGCGAGGCCGCCATGGTGAGGAAGGCTGTGCTGCTCACAGCCGTGCCCGCCGTGAGCACATGCCGCTGGCCGTAATGGTCGACCAGGCCCGCGCTGACGGGGCCTCCGACGGCGGTAGCCACCAGATACACCGCGGCGAGCACGCCCGCTGACGTTCTCTCCTCGCCGCCGTGATCGGCGCCGAGGAGGATCGCCAGCGGCGCCATCCCGGTGGGAAGGCGCCCCACCAGGGACCCGCCCAGCAGCCGTGCCGCGTACGGAACACGCCAGATGTCCCGGTACCCGACCCCAACGACCGGCCTGCCGACGGGTGTTCGCGTGCCGTCGTACGTGGTCATTGCCATCGCGGCGGGACGCAGCCGCGGACGTTGGCCGGGGACACGGAAGGCGCCGTGGCCGACGGATGGAAGGCCGGCTCCCATCCGGGGGTGTTGTGCCAGGCACTGTGGGCCAGGCACCGCAGCGCCCAGCCCACGGCGTCGGCCTCCACGCCGGCGTGGACCTGGTCGCCGGCCGCGGCGAGTTCACGTCTGCGCTGCCACTCGGCGGACAGATCGAGGATTCCTGCCGCGAGCTTCCGCTCGGCGAGGCAGCCCGTCGCCTCGACGTCGGCGAGCCGCTGATCAAGGAACTGCACGAAGCGCGCATCGCGTTCGCGAACCCAGCCGCCGTCCTGCAGCACAGCGGTGAGCCGAAGGCCCGCCGCAGGACGGGCGGCGGCCGGGCTCGTCCGGTGGGGCGCACTCATCGCGAGTCCACCCTCCGGCACCGGGCGCCGGGCCCTTTGGGGGCGCCGGCGGGGGTGAACTGCGAGTGGCGGTCCGAGCCGTATGTCGTGAGGGCGGCGGCCTTGGTCGCGCTGCCGGCGAGCCGGGAGAGAGAGTCCAGGCGCCGGAATCTGGTCGTGTGTCGCATCGTGCGGTGTTCTCCTTCTCTCAAAAGGGGTGATGTCACGGCATGCGAGGCTGGCCCGCCGTCTGCCGCTGCACAGGGGCTGAGGAGAACGCGGCGGACCTCGACGGCCGCAAGAAACGCGGACGATCAGCCAAAGCCGCAGGGTGGCGGGGGCTGCCACTGGATTTCGCTGGCGCGGCGTCCGTCATGCGGACGCTCGTGAGGGGCGGTGAAGAAGCGCAGCCAACGGAAGGCACAAGGCCGCGCCGAGCAGTCCGGCCGTCAGGAGTGTCAGGGCGACGAGATGGTGGCCGCCGTGGGCCAGGGCCCATCCGCCCAGAGCGGGAGCACACAGAACCGCGGACGCGAGCGTGGTGCCCCAGATGCCCGCGTACACGCCCCGGCTCGTCGGCGGCGTGATCCGGTTGAGGATGTCGGTCGCGGCGACGAAGGCAACGATCTCGCCCGGTACCGACAGCGCTGCGGCGGCGCTGTAGCCGGCCGCCGAGGAGACCATGCCTGCGGAGCCCATGCCCGCGCCGAGGATGATCCCGCTCATGGCGAGCAGACCCACCATGGGGGCGGGGCGCTTGGCTCGGCGTGCGAGCCAGGGGTTGAGAAGGGGGGACAGCACGATCACCGCCGCGGCGCTGGCGACCTGGGTCCACCCGTAGGCCGTGGGCGGCAGACCGTCCTGGGCCATCATCATCGGAAGCACGGAGAACAGGGCCGCGACCGGGACCAAGGTCAGAAGGCTGGCCAGCCACAGGAGCCACAGCAGGGGGTCGGTGAAGGCCTCCCGGTGCCCTCTGTGCCCGAGGACCTGTGCCGGGGCTGAGGGCGGGAGGACCCGCAGTACGACCACGGCGAATGCGGCACACACCAGTGCGTTGCACCAGAACAGCACCGGGATGCCGACCGGCTCAGCGAGCGCCCCGCCGACAAGGCCGGTGGTGGCGGCGCCCAGGTTGACGGCGAAGTGCCTCCAGCCCGTGATGCGTGCGCGACCCGATTCGTCCGCGACGGTGTCGGCGACGACCGCGGTCAGGATCGGGCGCGGTGCGTCGTAGACGAGACCGGAGAGGGCAGCCGCCATACCGAGGGCCATCGGGGTGCGGGCCTCGGCGAGCAGCGGGAATCCCACTGCGGCCACCGCCATGGCACCCGCGAGGGTGGCCCGGCGGCCGATCCGGTCGGCCAGCCAGCCGCAGAGCAGTTGGCCGGCGAACCAGCCGGCGCCCCACAACGCCAGGACAGTACTTACCGTCGCCGTGTCCAGGTGCAACTCGT
The DNA here is from genome assembly GCF_036226385.1 of Streptomyces sp. NBC_01261. Taxonomy (NCBI): domain Bacteria; kingdom Bacillati; phylum Actinomycetota; class Actinomycetes; order Kitasatosporales; family Streptomycetaceae; genus Streptomyces; species Streptomyces sp. NBC_01261. Next base: position 9,243,271 of record NZ_CP108463.1, on the reverse strand, counting down.
CCAGGCGATACGGCAAGTACGGGTAGACGAATCCTGCCGCGCGCACGGCGAACGTCCCGATGAGCAACGCCCAGATGACCGGCGGCCACCTCGTGGGCGCAGGAGACGGGGGTGACACGCTCAACAGGCGGGGGGATGAGGCTGTTGCGGGCACAGAACGCTCCAGATGGCCACGGGGCGGCGGCGCCTCTCGGCACCGGGCCGGAAACCGGAATGGGCCGGCCGGTCAACTCCCCGCATCGAAGGCAGAGCCCGCGCGCGGCCGAACTCCCCTCACTGCCAAAGGCGTTGGGGCGGAGCGCGTTCCTACACCGCGGTTCTCGGCGTTGGTCAGGCTGCGCACGGGCGACTGGCACGCTGCTGGTCCGGGACGGTCACAGCGACCGGTCACGGCGCAGTCGAGCCGCCCGGATACCGACGTCCTGACCGCCGACCGCTCTCGCTCCACGGGACCGGTCAGCATCTCCAGGGCGGCACCAGGTGGTTCACGGAAGAGCTGGGGCCGCCGCTGCCGGAGTCGCGCGAATGCCTTCAATCGGGTGGTACGCCGACGTCGGAGGAGGTCCACGAATGTCTCCGTACAAAGAGGAAAGGGTTCCCGGCTGTCGCCGGTCCGGTCTGGTCGTCCGCCACCCGGCTGGGCGGGCTCAGCCCGGGAGGCGTGCACCGGGATTTCGGGGCCAGGGGCCTGAGCTGAACGGCGGAGGGGCGCCACCGCAGACCTGCGGTGGCGCCCCTCCAGGGAGTCGAGGACCGGACGGGGGTGGGTCCTCGACTGGTCTGCGCGGCCGACAGGTCAGCAGTACTCGGGGATGCAGGTGTGCACGTCCTCGGCCGCGGTGTGCAGCAGGTCGTCCCGTATCCACCCGACCTTCTTCGTCTTGGTCATCTTGACCTTGGTCCAGGTGTAACTGCCCTTGGGATAGGCCCAGTCCAGTTCCTTGCAGGTCTGGTTCCGGTAGGCGATACCCACAGCCGTCGAGGACGTCTTCGGCTTGGACCGGATCGTCGCGGCCTTGGCCGTGACGTAGCAGCCCTTCTTCGGCGCCGCCTGTGCAGGCGAGGCAACGGCTGCGACGGAGCCGGACAGCGCGACTGTCAGCGACAGGGCTGCAGCCAGGGATCGAATACGAGAAGTCACAAAAAATCACCTTCTTGCGAGCTGATCGATTCTTCAGTCCATGCAGCAGGGGCGATCCGGGCTGGGCGAGAGCACGCCGCAGCTCCGCTCACATGGCGGTCGGCGGCACGGGGGCACCCCAGTACCTACATTCATCATCACTTGTTGATGAACAGCCTCGACCATAGCCGCCGACCCGCAACAGGTCGACCCCATTTCATCAACACACGAAGATATTTGGTACTGCGAAGGAGGGGTGCCGGCCGTCAAATCGGCGACGGGGCGCCGCAACTCCCGAACGGGGCGGAGGTCGTGAGCGTCAAGCGGGCGAGCCACCCATTAGCCCCATATGTGCTAGCTTCACATCAACACTTGTAGAGAAAAAGGCAGGGGTGACCGGGAGCTTCTCGCCGTGCGAGAACCTCCCGGAAGGCGGGTCCGGCCTCGGCGGACTAGACCTGTCCGTGGGCTCAGAGCTGCAACGCAAGAGCGCTTGACGCGACCGGCCCACAAAGTGATATTCACGTGTGTAGATGACGAATGAGTTCACGCATCCCCGCACAACGATCAAGCCACAGAGAGAGGGGGCGGGGCCGACGATGCCGGAAACCGGTGGTGACAGCGCCACCAAGGCGCCGCGCACGCTCGCGGAGAAACTGCAGTATCTCCGCAAAGCCCGCGCACCTGAAGGCCGGAGGCCGCCGGGCTGGGACAGGCTGGCGAAGCAGATCACCGAGGCGACCGGAGTGACGATCTCTGGTGGCTACATGTGGGAGCTGGGCACCGGCCAGCCAGGGACCAACGTGCACATGAAGGTCCTGAGCGCCTTCTCCGAGTTCTTCGGCCGGCGCAAGTCCTACTTCGTCGACGACGAGGTGGCCTTCGAGGATGACGCGGAGGTGCAACTGGCCCTCCTGGAGGAGCTCCGCCGCGCGGGCACCAAGCAGATCCGGCTGCAGAACATGGAGGGCGACGCGACCCCACAGACGGTCACAGACCTTCTCGGGCGACTGCAGACGCTCGACGTTCTGCGTGACACAGACGTCCGGGAGATCGCTCTGCAGGTGAGCGACCTGACGGCCGAGCAACGCGGGACTCTCAACAGCCTCATTGGCCAGCCCTCACTACTCGACACCCTCTCCCGGGCGCTCGGCCTTCTCAACGCCGCGTCCGCTCTCACCGACGAGCAGATCGCTTCAGTCACCCGCGTACTGGGCCAGGCCGATGTCGTCCAAGCGATCCAGGACGAGGACGTGCTGGAGATCACGCGGCAGTGCGGCCCACTGCGGCCGTCGAGCAAGAAGGCCATCCTGTCGATGATCGCGCAGCTCGAACGGCTCGAAACCGGCAAGGTGTAGAAGCGCGGGTCGCCCCGGAAGGGACGACCCGCACCCGCCGCCATCGAGCTAAACAGCGTCACCGCCGTCACGGTACGGACCCAACTCCAGGTATTCCGCGATGAGTTCACGCGGAAGCAGGGGCATCAGCCGGCTTGCCGCATCGAGTGTCATCTCGTCCGCTTCCTCCACGGAGCCGGCTTCTGGCACCGACCAGCGCTGGAGGCCCTGCGTACCTGCGGAGACTGGATGGAAGGGGACACCTACGCGCACCCTCCGGTCGCCGTCCAGGGCGTCAAGGTCAACACCTTCGGGTCCATCTTCGCTCCCCTGACCGCCGGCCCGCCGGAGTAACGTTCGCCAGGTCACGGGGACTTGACCCGACCCGGCCCTGTTGTGCAAGACTCGTTTTCAGTTCGAGGCTACCCATCGTGGCGTGGGAGGGCACCGGTCCGTGGAACGGCCGATGCACTCGATTCGACCCCGATTCGACCCCGTGAGTACGGGCAGATTTGAATTATTGCTCTGACCAGGGAAGACAGGGTGTGGAGGAAGTCAATGTTCTACTTCCTCCTGAAATACGTGATTCTGGGGCCGTTGCTCAGACTGGTCTTCAGACCCCGAATAGAGGGCCTGGACAACATCCCGGAGTCGGGCGCGGCGATCATCGCGGGCAACCACCTCTCCTTCGCCGACCACTTCCTGATGCCGGCGGTCCTCAAGCGCCGCATCACCTTCCTCGCCAAGGCCGAGTACTTCACCGGCCCCGGCATCAGAGGCCGTCTGACGGCGACCTTCTTCCGCAGCGCGGGCCAGATCCCGGTCGACCGCTCCGGCAAGGAGGCGGGCCAGGCCGCGATCCGCGAGGGCCTCGGCGTCCTGAGCAAGGACGAGCTGCTCGGCATCTACCCGGAGGGCACCCGCTCCCACGACGGCCGCCTCTACAAGGGCAAGGTCGGCGTCGCGGTCATGGCACTGAAGGCCCAGGTCCCCGTCATCCCCTGCGCGATGATCGGCACCTTCGAGGCCCAGCCGCCCGGCAAGGTCATCCCCAAGGTCCACCCCGTGACGATCCGCTTCGGCAAGCCCCTCGACTTCTCCCGCTACGAAGGCATGGAGAACGAGAAGGCGATCCTGCGCGCCATCACCGACGAGATCATGTACGCGATCCTCATGCTCTCCGAGCAGGAGTACGTCGACCAGTACGCGGCGGTCGCCAAGGCGGAGGAGGCGGCCGCGGCGAAGGAACGCAAGTTCCCGCGCCTGCCGCTGAGTTGAGACCCCGAGAACCGTGAGTCGATGTGAGTGAGGGGCAGCCGGTTCAGAACCGGCCGCCCCTCACCACGTACAACTGCTGCCTACGACTCGCTACTTACGACATGCTTCTTACGGCACCGGCGTCGCGTGCGGGGTGCACGTGAAGTCGGCGGCGTCCAGCTTGCCGGTCAACAGGTAGGCGTCGACACGGGAGTTGATGCACGGGTTGACCAGACCGGTCACACCGTGCGAACCGGCGTCCTTCTCGGTGATGAGCCGGGAGCCCTTGAAGCTCTTGTGCAGGACGACCGCGCCTTCGTACGGCGTGGCGGCGTCACGCTGTGACTGCACGATGAGGACGGGCGGCAGACCCTTGCCGGTCTTGACCTCGACCGGGGACTGCTGCTTGACCGGCCAGGTGGCGCACGGCAGGTTCATCCAGGCGTTGGACCAGGTCAGGAACGGGTACTTCTTGTTGAGCGCCGTGTTGTCCTTGTCCCACTTCGCCCAGCTGGTCGGCCACTTGGCGTCGGTGCACTCGACGGCCGTGTAGACGGCGTTGCCGTTCTCCGAGGAGATGTTGCCCGCGGTGTCCGACAGGTCGGGCGAGGCCGCGTCGATGAGCGGCTGGGGGTCACCGGCGACGTACTTGCTGAACGCGGTGGCGACCGGTACCCACGAGGAGTCGTAGTACGGAGCGCTCTGGAAGAAGCCGAGCAGCTCGGCCGGACCGACGACCCCGCCGAGGGGGTTCTTCTTGGCGGTGGCGCGCAGTTCGAGCCACTTGGCCTGGACGGCGGCGCGGGTGGTGCCGAGGTGGAAGGCCGCGTCGTTCTTGGCGACCCAGTCCTCCCAGTCCTTCCAGCGGCCCTCGAAGGCGACGTCCTGGCCCAGGTTGGCCTCGTACCAGATGTTGTCCCGCGCCGGGTTGACGACGCTGTCGACGATCATGCGGCGGAGGTGGGACGGGAACAGGGTGCCGTAGACCGCGCCGAGGTAGGTGCCGTAGGAGACGCCCAGGTAGTTGAGCTTCTTCTCGCCGAGGGCGGCGCGGATGACGTCGAGGTCGCGCGCGGTGTTCGGCGTGGTCATCTGCGCGAGCATGGTGCGGCCGGTGCGCTTGGCGCAGCCGTCGGCGTACTCACGGGCGAGCTTGCGCTGGGCGTTCTTGTCGGCGGTGCTGTCCGGTACCGGGTCCGCCTTGGGCGCCTTCACGAACTCCTGCGGGTCGATGCAGGAGATGGGCGCCGAGTGGCCGACACCGCGCGGGTCGAAGCCCACGAAGTCGTACGCCTTGGACGTGTTGACCCACAGCGGGTTCTTGGTGGTGACCCGGAGCGGGAAGCGCATGCCGGAACCACCGGGACCGCCGGGGTTGTAGACGAGCGCGCCCTGGCGCTCCGCCGCGGTGCCGGTGCTGACGGCGCGGTCGACAGCGAGCTTGATCTTCTTGCCGTTCGGCTTCGTGTAGTCGATCGGCACGGTCACCCAGCCGCACTGGACCGGCTTCGCGAAGCCCCAGGCGGTGGGGCAGTCCTGCCAGTCGATGCCGGCCTTGGCGGCGCGGGCGGCGGTGAGCGCGGCGCCCTGGGCGGCGGCGCGGTCCTGCCCGTGTCCTGCCGTCTGGCCGGTCTGCGCGTTGGCCGCGGGTGCCACCACGGCGCCGGCTATCAGTGCCGCCGCCGCGAATCCGGCCGAACCGAACGCCAGCACCCGGCTCTTCGGTCTGTTGTGCCTCAAGTGGGCCCCTCCCCGTACATCGTTGCGAAATGGTCTCGGAGGATCCTCGCGGCTGTGAGCCACCTGAGAACAGGGTCTGTTGACCTTCTTTACCAATCCGATAAGCGGAAACATCCGTACCGCTCAGCGGATACTCACCCGAGAATGGACATTGCCTCGTCCAGCACCCGCCGCAGCCGCAGCGCGTCGGAGGCGATCGCACTCACCAGCACGGCGGGCCCGGCGAGCGGCACGAGGCTCGCACACTCCCCCAGCATGCGTGCCGCGACCGGCTTCTGAATGAACTCCGGCCGCACGACGAGGAGTTGCCCCACAGCGCGATGTCCCCCGAGCACGGCGGGCCCGTCCCAACCGCCGGGCGCTCCGGGGCCGCAGGCCAACTCCTGGTCCAGGACGGTCCGTTCGGCGATGCGCAGCGTGAGCCGACTGGTGAGCCGTCCGGGCTCCTCCCCGACCCGCCCGAGCACCTGCTCCTCGCGCAGCACGAGCCGTGCGGAGTCGGCAAGGTCAACGCGCGTCGTCACCCGCAGATCACTACCGCGTACGGAGATCAACTGCTCCGGCAACCAGTGCAGTTCACCGTTCTCGGCGACGCTGAGCCGAACGTCGTACCGAGACTCCCCCTTCGCCTGCCCGGGCAGTGCGATGGTGGCGGCAGCGGACCCGACCCGCAACCGGGCCCCCCGCTCGACGCCCGAATCGACGGCGAAGTGATCCCCGCCGAGCGGACCGCTCATGGCCCCGACGAGCATGACCTGAGCCTCGGCCCCGCTCCCCCGGGTCCGCCGCAACGCGAGCGGCCCGTCCCCTTCCAGCACGGGCAGCGCGGTACCGCCCCGCCCGTCCTCCCGGGCCACCATGCGCGCGGTGGCCCGCACCCCGCTCACGATCACGCGACCCACGCGGCAAGCCGCTCCCGCACCCAGCCGGCAACGTCGACCACTCCGGCCTCGCTCCTCAACGACTGGAAGACGACGGGAAGTTCGGCCCGCTGAGCCTTGGCGTCGGCAGCCATCCGCCCCAGATCGGACCCGACGTAGGGCGCGAGGTCGGTCTTGTTGACGACGAGCAGATCGGCGGTGGTGACACCGGGGCCGCCCTTGCGCGGAATGTCGTCCCCGCCGGCCACGTCGATGACAAAGATCTGCGCGTCGACCAGCCCCTTGGAGAAGGTGGCGGTGAGATTGTCCCCACCCGACTCGACCAGGATCAGGTCCAGCGGCCCGACCTCGTCCTCCAGATCCTCGACGGCTTCGAGGTTGGCGGAGATGTCATCCCGAATAGCGGTGTGCGGACAGGCCCCGGTCTCCACGGCGGTGATCCGCTCAGGCGGCAACACGGCCTCCCGCAGCAGGAATTCGGCGTCCTCGCGGGTGTAGATGTCGTTGGTGACGACAGCGAGCGAGAGTTCGTCGCGCAGGGTCCGGCAGAGCGCGGCGACGGTGGCGGTCTTGCCCGATCCGACAGGCCCACCGAGCCCGATGCGCAGGGCCCGGCGAGTGCCGTCGGCACGGCGGGCGTCGGCACTGACGGCGGCGGGGCCGTCGTGGGTGTGGTCGAGGTGCATGGGGCGGCTCCTTCTGGTCTTTCTACGGGCCCTGTCAGCGAGGGGTGCATCCTCCAGCCCGTCCGGCGTTTGAGGACGAGGCCGTTCAGGCCGATCGGGGGTTCAGGGGGCGGAGCCCCCTGACGGGGTCGAAGGGGCGGAGCCCCTGGGGATGGGACGGGTAGGGGCGGCGGGGGCGAGGAAACCCCCTACGACGCGAACAACCGCACAGCCCAAGCCGCATGCGCCTCCGCCCCGATCTCCAGCAAGGGCGCGGACGCACACGGCAGCGCGTCGGCCCCCGCGTCGAGCACACCCCGGGCCGCCTCCACCGCCCGATCGACGACCAGGTCCAACTCCGGTGCCAACCGGGCCAGTACAGCCGTGGCGTCGAAGGGATTCAGGCTCAGCAACCGCACCGTCGCGGACGCCGGCCCACTCACACTCTCGTAGGCCGCGCAGTACGCCGCGTCCTCCGGCCCCAGCCCGGCCGACCGAGCCACCAGCCCCAGCACCACCGGCTGGTGCGCCCCCTTGGGGAACTCCCGTGCCAGGGCGTCGAGTTCGGCGGACGGCCAGGTCGCCCGGGCGGCCCGCATCAGCTGCCGCCCCAGCTTCCGCGAGGCCAGTCGCAACGCGGGCGACGGAGTCCGCGCATCCGCAGCGAGGTCCAACTCCTCCGGATCGGCACCGAGTACGGCCGCAGCGGCCAACGCGGCGGACACGAGCCCGGCCGTGTGCAACCGCCCACGGCAGAACTCACCAAGGCTCGCCGCCCCGGTGACCCGCCCGGCCTTGACGGCGGCCTCCGCCCCGCCGGAGTGCGCGTGCCCCCCGGCGGGAAAGCGGCCGTCGGCCAGCACCAGCAGTGCTCCCCTGGACATCAGAAGAGGAAGTACCGCTGGGCCATGGGCAGTTCGGCCGCGGGAGTCGCCTCGACCAACTCCCCGTCGATGTGCACGGCGAAGCTGTCGGGATCGACCTGGACGCGCGGCCGGGCGTCGTTCTCCCGCATGTCGGCCTTGGTGACCCCCCGCGTGGACTCGATGGCGACGAACTTCTTGCCGAGATCGAGCCGTTCGGGAAGCCCGTCCTCGATCGCCAACTGGGCGACGAAGTTGTAGGAGTTGGCGGCCGGCGCCCGTCCGATCGCCCCGAACATCGGCCGCGGCAGGATGGGTTGAGGGGTGGGGATGGACGCGTTGGCGTCGCCCATCTGCGCGTAGGCGATCTGTCCGCCCTTGATGACGAGGTGCGGCTTGACGCCGAAGAACGCCGGTTCCCACAGCACGAGGTCGGCGAGCTTGCCGGTCTCGACGGAGCCGATCTCGCGGGCGAGGCCCTGCGCGAGGGCGGGGTTGATCGTGTACTTGGCGACATAACGCCGTACACGATGGTTGTCGGCACGGCCGTCACCCGGCAGCGCACCCCGCCGCCGCTTCATCACGTGCGCCGTCTGCCAGGTCCGCAGGATCACCTCGCCCACGCGCCCCATCGCCTGCGCGTCGGAGGAGATGATCGAGATGGCGCCGAGGTCGTGGAGGATGTCCTCCGCGCCGATCGTCGACGGACGGATGCGGGACTCGGCGAAGGCCAGGTCCTCGGGCACCGCAGGGTTGAGGTGGTGGCAGACCATCAGCATGTCGAGGTGTTCCTCGGCGGTGTTGACGGTGTAGGGCCGGGTCGGGTTGGTGGAGCTGGGCAGCACGTGCGGCTCGGAGACCACGGTCATGATGTCCGGCGCGTGCCCGCCGCCCGCGCCCTCGGTGTGGTAGGCGTGGATGCCGCGTCCGGCGATCGCGGCGAGGGTGTCGCCGACGAACCCGGCCTCGTTCAACGTGTCGGTGTGGATGGCGACTTGGACGCCCGTACGGTCGGCGACGGTCAGCGAGGCGTCGATGACGGCCGGGGTCGAGCCCCAGTCCTCGTGCAGCTTGAGGCCGAGGGCGCCGCCGCGGATCTGGGACATCATCGCGTCGTGCGAGACGGTGTTGCCCTTGCCGAGGAAGCCGATGTTGAGCGGGTACTGCTCCATCGCCGCCATCATCCGGGCCAGATGCCAGGGGCCGGGCGTCACGGTGGTCGCCTTGGAGCCCTCGGCCGGTCCGGTGCCGCCGCCGACCAGTGTGGTGACCCCGGCGGACAGCGCCTCGTCGGCGATCTGCGGGCAGATGAAGTGGACGTGCGCGTCGACGGCACCGGCGGTGAGGATGCGTCCGTTGCCGGCGATGACCTCGGTCTCGGGGCCGATCACCAGGTCGGGGTGGATGCCGTCCATGGTGTCGGGGTTGCCGGCCTTGCCGATGCCGGTGATGCGGCCGTCGCGGATGCCGACGTCGGCCTTGACGATGCCCCAGTGGTCGATGATCACGGCGCCGGTGATGACGGTGTCGGGAGTGCCCTCCGCACGCGTGGCACGCGCCTGGCCCATGGACTCGCGGATGACCTTGCCGCCGCCGAACACGGCCTCGTCACCGGCGAGTCCGGGACCGCCGCTGCGGTCCTCCTCGATCTCGATCAGCAGATCGGTGTCGGCGAGCCGGATGCGGTCGCCGGTGGTCGGCCCGAACAGGTCCGCGTACGCGGCGCGGGAGATCTCAGGCATCGAGGGCACCTCCGGTCTCCCCGCGCAGTCCGGGCACGATCCGGGCGCCGGCGAGGGGGACGAGTTCGACGTCGACGGGGATGCCCGGCTCGAAGCGCACGGCCGTACCGGCGGCGACGTTGAGCCGCTGCCCGCGGGCAGCCGCGCGGTCGAACTCAAGCCCGGGGTTGGCCTCGGCGAAGTGGTAGTGGGAGCCGACCTGGACGGGCCGGTCGGCGGCGTTGAGGACGGTCATCCGTGTGACCTCGCGGCCCGCGTTGTAGACGATCGGGTCGTCCGCGAACAGGATCTCGCCGGGAATCATCGAGGCCTCCTACACGATCGGGTCGTGGACGGTGACGAGCTTGGTGCCGTCCGGGAAGGTCGCCTCGACCTGTACGTCGTGGATCATCTCGGGGATGCCCACCATGACGTCGTCCCTGGTGAGCAGCTTGCGCCCGGAGGACATCAGCTCGGCGACGGTCCGGCCGTCACGGGCGCCTTCGAGGATGTGCGACGTGATGAGGGCGACGGCCTCGGGGTGGTTCAGCCTCAGACCACGGGCCCGGCGCTTCTCGGCCACGTCGGCCGCCACATGGATGAGCAGCCTCTCTTGCTCGTGCGGGGTCAGTTGCACGTCCCACCTCACAGTCCTCGCTCCGGACCGTGCGGGGTCCGGCTGCCGCCTAAACGCTCCGCTCGGAGTGCGGGACGTCGTCCGAAGGCCCGTCGTGGCCGGTCGCGCGGTTCCCCGCGCCCCATCGGGGCGCTGCCGAACCGCAGCGGACTTCGCCGGACCCGCTCAGCCGCCAGGGAAAGTCCCTGGTGGCATGGATGGGCAGGCTAGTTGGACCGAGTTTCAAGCAAGTTAACCGAGCTGTGATCAGGACAATCACATCTACGCCCGTAGAGCACACCCTCACTACGAGGGTTTCGGCCCCCGATGCTCGGCCGCGATACCGAACCGCTGGCGTTCGCGGGGAGCGGACGCGACCTCATGGACCCGCGAGACGGAGCTGATCACCTGCTCCTCGGCCGGCTCGTCGAGGCGGTCCAGCTTGTCGAGTTCGCCGAGTCGCTCCAGGTCGGCGGCGGAGACCAGCGCGACAAGGGGCTTACCGTGCCGCGTCACGACGACACGCTCGCCGCCGTACACCACCCGGTTGATCAGGTCGGCGAGCTCAGCCCTGGCTTGTGTCACCGGAATCTCGTAGGCCATATCCCCATCATAACGTCATGTACGTCCTGTACATTTCTTACAGATGCCGAAGGAGGGGTACCCATGACCCGACCGTCCGCCCGCCACGTCCTGCCCGAGTTCACCGAGCGCACCAGCGCAGGCCACCGGACCCTCGACCCGTACTCGAAGCTGCTGGAGGAGCGGATCGTGTTCCTCGGGACGCCGATCGACGACATCTCGGCGAACGACGTGATGGCCCAGTTCATGCACCTCGAATACCAGGCACCGGACCGGGACATCTCGCTGTACATCAACTCGCCCGGCGGCTCGTTCACCGCGATGTCGGCGATCTACGACACCCTTCAGTTCGTCAGTTGCGACGTGGAGACGATCTGCCTGGGCCAAGCCGGCTCGTCCGCGGCGGTGCTGCTGGCGGCGGGCACGCCGGGCAAGCGGTCGGCGCTGCCGGGGGCGCGGGTGGTGATCCACCAGCCCTCGTTCCCCGAGCCGATCCAGGGTCAGGCGAGTGATCTCGCCATCCAGGCCGGGGAGTTGGCACGCACGCGGGTCCAACTGGAGGAACTGCTCGCCCTGCACACGGGACGGACGGTGGCGCAGGTGAGCGCGGACATCGAGCGGGACCGGATCATGGATGCCCAACAGGCTCTGGAATACGGGTTGGTGGACCGGATCGTGTCGACCCGCAGGATCTCGCTCACCGAGCCGGGCGGGGAGTGAGCCGACGATGCTGCCGCCGGAACTGCCTCCGCTGCCCGCACTGACACGCGCCGAGGGCGAGTTGATCGACCGTTATCTGGATGTGGCCGACCTGCTCGGCCGTATCAACCCGGCGCACGACGGTGACACGTACCGTGGCCTGAGGGCCGCTCAGGCGCTCGTGGCCAAGGCCACCGAGCTGCGGGACGCGCTGGCGCTGATGCACCAGCGGGGCGAGACCGAACTGCACGCCCCGACTCTCGCGCGGGCGCTGCGCGTGCTGGACGGGGAGCGCCGCACGGCTCGCGTCACCATCCCCGCGTCCTCCGACAGTTGACGGACCCGGAGCCGTCCCGGCCGGGGGCGAAACGAGCCGAACGGCGTACCCCCGATCGGAGTAGTCGCCGCTCCGTCCATACGGCCGTCCGGGTTGCGCAACACGCGTAGCCCCAGGGCCGTATGAAGCGTTCCGGTGCTGGTCCGAGGGCCTGGCACCCCTCGACACCCCTTCGAACACGGGGCTGTCCACCCGAACGGGTGAGTGGTGAGTAACCCCACAAATCCCCGGTTCCGTTGGGCTTTTCGGACATTCATAGGTGAAGATCCCTGTCTGACGACAAGACCCCGCCGCAGCGGCGGGGCGATCCGGGCGGACGCCGAGTCCTGCCGCCACCCGGATGACAGGTCGACAGGAGTGCATCGGCAGGAGTGGAGGACCCAAGCACGACGGGTCGCCGGGACGGTCACGCCATGACCGGGTCGAGCAGCCCTTGGGGTGAAGCCGCGTCAGCGGCCGGGCAACTTTGTCAGCCCGAATCCGACAGGTCATCTTTCACAGGCGGCTGACGAAGGGTTGCGCATGACTGCGCTCAATCGTGTCCCGTCGCTGATGGTCAGGGCCGGTACGGCCTCGGCCTTCGCCATCGCCGCCGTGGGCGGCTCCGTCGTGATACCGGGCGTCGCATCCGACGCCGCGGCCGCGACACCCGCGACGAAGGCACTCCAGGTCGCGGCGTCCAAGAAGGGCGCCCCGTACAGGTACGGGGCCACCGGACCGGGCCGCTTCGACTGCTCCGGGCTCACGCTGTACTCGTACAAGAAGGCAGGCAAGAAACTGCCCCGTACGGCGGCCCAGCAGTACAACAAGTCCCACCACATCTCGGCCAAGAGCCGCAAGGCCGGGGACCTCGTCTTCTTCCACTCGGGCTCCAGCGTCTACCACGTCGGCATCTACGCCGGCAAGGGAAAGATCTGGCACGCCCCGAAGACCGGGGACGTGGTGAGGCTGCAGAAGATCTGGACCAAGAGCGTCTGGTACGGCCGGGTCAGCTAGGGCCTGTCCGAATCTCCCGAGGGGGGTGGCGGCCACCTGACAGGCCGCCACCCCCCTCGGGTGTCCAGGGACGTTCGGGACGGAGGCGTTCGGAAGACGGCGGCTCTACGGCTCCTGCTGGCCCGCCGTGGTCACCGGTCGGGCCGGTACCGTCCAGGGCACCTCGATGGAGACGGTCTTGCCGCCCTCCAGGGTGGGCCGGACCTTGAGTTTGCCGCCGCACTCCGCGGTCAGCCAGCGGATGATCACCATGCCTCGGCCGTTGTCCTGCTGGACGGCGGCCGGCAGGCGTTTCGGGAACCGGGGATGGCTGTCGGTGACCCCGATGCGCAGCCGTTCGTCACGCTCCAGCTCCATGTCCACCGTGAAGGTGGGTGACTGCCCGAAGGTGTGCTGTACGGCGTTGGTGGCGAGTTCGGAGACGATGAGGCGGATGGTGTCGGCGACCTCCGTGTCCGCCGGAAGTCCCCATTCCACCAGGGTCCCGACGACATAGGTGCGGGCGGTGGAGACCGAGGCGGGATCGCTCGGCAGAGTGACGGATGCTTCCAGATGGTCTGCCATGGCGCGGTCGTCCCTTTCCCGCGGGACCGGTGTCCGACACGGAGCGGATGGTTCGAGTACGGTCCCGGACTGGTGCTTCTTCGCCAGACTGCCATTACCTCGTCGGTAACGGTGGCGATCCACCAAGATATGCATATATCTGTCGCTCGAAGCGGTGAACTCTGCGACCCCAGACCGTATTTGGGCGGCTCGGAAGGAGTAAGGAGAAACCCATGCAGTACGGTCCCGCGGTGCGCCGCCGGAAACTGGGCGCGGAACTGCGCGCGTTGCGTGCGGAAGCGGGGCTCACCAGCGGTGAGGCGGCCCGGTTGGTCGGCTGGCACCAGTCGAAGGTGAGCCGCATCGAGACCGGCGCGAGTGGCGTGAAACCGCCCGACGTCCGGTTACTCCTCGACGTCTACCAGGTCGGCGACCCACACCTTCGGGACATGCTCCTCGTGTTGGCCGGCTCCGACGACGGCGGCGGCCGGCACCACTGGTGGCACGCCTATCGCGGTGTACTGCCGCCCGCCTACCGGGACTTCATCAGCCTGGAGTCACAGGCCAGCACGCTCCGCACCCTGGAGACCTCGGTGGTCCCCGGCCTGCTGCAGACCCCCGAGTACGCCCGGGCGGTGACCCGGGCAGCCGTAGGGGGCCCCGACAACGACGGCCCCGAGCGGCTCGACGCGCTGGTACAGGTGCGATTGGCCCGGCAGGACGTGCTGCGCGCGGATCCGCCGCTGGAGCTGAGCGTGGTCCTCGACGAGGCGGTGCTGCGGCGCGAGGTCGGCGGGCCGGGGGTGATGGCACGTCAGCTGGACCGGCTCGTGGAGGCGGCCAGGCTGCCCCAAGTGAGGCTTCAGGTACTGCCGTTCGCCGCAGGAGCACACATCGGCATCACCGGACCTTTCGTTATCTTCTCCTTTCCGAGCACTTCTGATCTGGACGTGGTTGTTCTAGACCACTTGACGAGTAGCCTCTACCTCGAACGGAAAGAAGACCTAGAGGCCTACAGCGAGGCCTTCAGCACCCTTCAGTTCCACGCCCTTTCGCCCGATGATTCGTCGGATTACATCGCCGGGATAGGTGACGGCGCGTAAGGAGGCACCATGTCTGCACTGCCTCGGAACGTACCTTCCAGTTCTGAACTGTCCGGTGTGCGGTGGCTGCGCAGCAGCCACAGCACGGGAGCGAACAACTGCGTCGAGGCGGCTCGTCCGCGCTCAGGCCCCCGCGCGGGGCTGCTCGCCGTACGCGACTCGAAGGACCCGCAAGGACCCGCCCTGCTCTTCTCCCCCGCGAGCTGGACGGGCTTCCTCGCCACGTTCCACTGACCGATCCGCCTGTCAGCGACGCACGACCGTGTCACGCCGACTCATGGTCGCGTCTCGCCGATCACACGTACAGCGCGTTCGATCTCGGCCCCGGAGAGGTCCGCTCGGGCGGTCAGCCTGAGCCGTGAGATGCCGTCGGGCACGGAAGGAGGACGGAAGCAGCCCACGGCCAGCCCTGCCGTACGGCAGTCGGCCGCCCACTGCACGGCCCCCTCCGGGGACGGCGCACGCACCGACACCACGGCGGCGTCCGGACGCACCGCTTCCAGACCCGCGGCGGTGAGACGCGTGTGCAGCTCACTCGCCACGGCGCGGGCCCGGGCGGCCCGCTCGGGTTCGCGCCGCAGCAGGGTGAGTGCCGCCAGCGCCGCGCCCGCGGCGGCGGGCGCGAGCCCCGTGTCGAAGATGAACGTCCGCGCCGCGTTGACCAGATGGTCGATGACCCGCGCCGGCCCGAGCACGGCCCCGCCCTGACTGCCGAGCGACTTGGACAAGGTCACCGTCACGACCACGTCCTCGGCCCCCGCGAGCCCCGCCGCGTACGGCGCCCCCCGCCCGCCCGCGCCCAGCACCCCGAGCCCGTGCGCGTCGTCGAGCAGCAGCCCCGCCCCGAACTCCCGGCACGCCTCGGCGAGCGCCCCCACCGGCGCCGCGTCGCCGTCCACGGAGAACACCGAGTCGGACACGACGACAGCCTGCCCGTCGTGCGTCCGCAGCGTCTTGCGCACCCCGTCCGGATCGGCATGCCCTACGACCTGGGTCGCCCCCCGGGCCAGTCGGCAGCCGTCGATGAGCGAGGCGTGGTTGCCCGCGTCGGAGACGATCAGCGAGCCGTGCGGCGCGAGCGTGGTGACCGTGGCGAGGTTGGCCGCGTAGCCGGAGGAGAAGACGAGGGCGGCCTCGAACCCGGTGAACTCGGCCAGCTCGCGCTCCAGTTGGGCATGCAGCTCGGTCGTACCGGTGACGAGCCGCGACCCGGTCGACCCACCGCCCCAGGTCCGCGCCGCGTCGGCGGCGCCCTCGACGACCTCGGGGTGATGGGCCAGACCCAGGTAGTCGTTGCTCGCGAGATCGAGGAGCGGCGAGTCGGCGGGCCGGGGCCGCAGGGTCCGTACGAGCCCGGCGCGACGGCGCTGCTCCGCCTGCTCGTCGATCCAGCCGAACGCCATGGTTCCTCCGGGCTTTTGTAGGCAGTGCACAGACACTAATCGGACGACGAGCCGCCCATGGTGTGGTGATACCCACACGCCCAGCCCCATGTCTTGTGCATTCTCTCCTTGGCCGCAAGTGGTCCCGTAGGACAGGATCGGATCTCATGGACCTGCTGAACACGCTCGTGGACAAGGGGCTTCGGCGCGAGCTGCCGACCCGCGCGGAAGCTCTCGCCGTCCTCGCCACCTCGGACGACGACCTGCTGGATGTCGTGGCCGCGGCCGGAAAGGTGCGCCGGCACTGGTTCGGCCGACGGGTGAAGCTCAACTATCTCGTCAACCTGAAGTCCGGCCTGTGCCCCGAGGACTGCTCGTACTGCTCGCAGCGGCTCGGCTCCAAGGCCGAGATCCTGAAGTACACGTGGCTGAAACCCGACGCCGCCTCGAAGGCCGCGGCGGCCGGTGTGGCCGGAGGCGCCAAGCGCGTCTGCCTGGTCGCCTCCGGCCGGGGTCCGACCGACCGGGACGTGGACCGGGTCGCCGGCACCATCAAGGCGATCAAGGACCAGAACGAGGGCGTCGAGGTGTGCGCCTGCCTCGGTCTGCTCTCCGACGGCCAGGCCGACCGGCTGCGCGAGGCCGGCGCGGACGCGTACAACCACAACCTCAACACGTCCGAGTCGACGTACGGGGACATCACCACCACCCACACGTACGCCGACCGCGTCGACACGGTGCAGAAGGCGCACGCGGCCGGTCTGTCCGCCTGTTCCGGCCTGATCGCCGGCATGGGCGAGACGGACGAGGACCTGATCGACGTCGTCTTCTCCCTGCGCGAGCTGGACCCCGACTCGGTACCGGTCAACTTCCTGATCCCGATGGAGGGCACCCCGCTCGCCGCCGAGTGGCACCTCACCCCGCAGCGCTGTCTGCGCATCCTCGCGATGGTCCGCTTCGTCTGCCCGGACGTCGAGGTCCGTATCGCGGGCGGCCGTGAGGTCCACCTGCGCACGATGCAGCCCCTCGCCCTGAACCTCGCCAACTCGATCTTCCTCGGCGACTACCTCACCAGTGAGGGCCAGGCCGGCCACGCCGACCTGGAGATGATCGCGGACGCGGGCTTCGAGGTGGAGGGCGCGGGCGAGGTGACGCTGCCGGACCACCGGGCGACCGTGACGGCGGGCGGCTGCGGCTCGCACGACGGAGCCGACGCCGGGTGCGGTGGGCACGAGGGCGCCACTGGCGGCTGCGGCGGGCACGAGGAAGCCGGAGTCTGCGGTTCCGCTCCCGCCGCCGCGGCTACGGCCGCCTCCGCGCCGCCGGTCGACGAGGTCCGCCGGGATCTGGTCTCCGTACGCCGTCGAGGTGCCGGAACGGACATCGCGCCCAATGCCTGACCCGATCGGCCACCTGCCCGTCCCGGAGCTGCTGGAGCTGGACCGGCGGCACGTCTGGCATCCGTACGGTCCGATGCCCGGCCGGGTCGACCCGCTCGTCGTGGAGTCGGCGAGCGGGGTGCGGCTCCGACTGGCGGGCGGCGGGGGCGAGTTGGTCGACGGGATGTCGTCCTGGTGGTCGGCGATCCACGGCTACAACCACCCCGTGCTCAACGAGGCCGCGCACGAGCAGCTCGGCCGGATGAGCCACGTCATGTTCGGCGGGCTCACCCACGAGCCCGCCGTACGCCTGGCGAAGCTCCTTGTCGACATGTCACCCGACGGCCTGGAACACGTCTTCCTCGCCGACTCGGGCTCGGTGTCGGTCGAGGTCGCGGTGAAGATGTGCCTCCAGTACTGGCGCTCGCTCGGCCGCCCCGCGAAACAGCGCCTGCTGACCTGGCGCGGCGGCTACCACGGCGACACCTGGCAGCCGATGTCGGTGTGCGACCCCGAGGGCGGGATGCACGAGCTGTGGTCGGGGGTGCTCCCGCGCCAGGTGTTCGCGGACGCGCCACCGACCGAGTACGAGGAGTCGTACGCCGACCACCTGCGCGAGCTGATCGGACGGCACGCGCACGAACTGGCCGCGGTGATCGTGGAGCCGGTGGTGCAGGGCGCGGGCGGGATGCGGTTCCACTCCCCCGCGTATCTGCGGGTGCTGCGCGAGGCGTGCGACGAGCACGATGTGCTGCTGGTGTTCGACGAGATCGCGACGGGTTTCGGCCGCACGGGCGCGCTGTTCGCGGCGGAGCACGCGGCGGTGACGCCGGACGTGATGTGCGTGGGCAAGGCGCTGACCGGCGGCTACATGACGATGGCGGCGACGCTGTGCACGTCACGCGTCGCCGAGGGCATCTCGCGGGGCGAGGTACCGGTCCTCGCCCACGGCCCGACCTTCATGGGCAACCCGCTGGCGGCGGCCGTGGCCTGTGCCTCGCTCGAACTCCTCCTGAACCAGGACTGGTTGACGGAGGTCAAGCGCATCGAGACGGGCCTGTGGGAGGGCCTGGCCCCGGCCGCTCAGCTCCCCGGCGTCCGGGACGTCCGCGTCCTCGGCGCCATCGGCGTGGTCCAGCTCGACCACGACGTGGACATGAAGGCCGCCACGGACGCGGCCGTACGCGAGGGCGTGTGGCTACGGCCGTTCCGCGACCTCGTCTACACGATGCCGCCGTACGTCACGGGCGACGCCGACCTGGCTCGGATCGCCCGCGCGGTGTGCGCGGCCGCACGAGAGGGATGACATGTCGGTACTGGTGATCACGGGCACGGGCACGGAGGTCGGCAAGACGATCACCACGGCGGCGGTCGCGGCGGCAGCGCTCGCAGCCGGCCGCACGGTAGCCGTCCTGAAGGCCGCCCAGACGGGCCTACGGCCGGACGAGCGCGGGGACGCCGACGAGGTCGCGAGGCTCGCGGGCGCGGTCACGGCGACCGAACTCGCCCGGTACCCCGAGCCGTTGGCCCCCGGCACGGCCGCGCGCCGGGCCGGTCTGGCACCGGTACACCCGCACGAAATCGCGGAAGCCGCCCAGAAGTTGGCCGCCGAGCACGACCTGGTGCTGGTCGAGGGCGCGGGCGGGCTGCTCGTACGGTTCGACGAGGAGTGCGGCACGCTGGCGGACGCGGCGCGGCTGCTGGGGGCCCCGGTCCTGGTGGTGACGTCGGCGGGCCTCGGCACCCTGAACACGACGGAACTGACAGCCCGTGAACTCCGTTCCCAGGGGCTTGATCTGCTGGGCTTGGTGATCGGCAGCTGGCCCAACTCACCTGATCTGGCGTCACGTTGCAATGTGGCCGACCTGCCGAAGGTGGCGGGGGCTCCGTTGCTCGGGGCGTTGCCCGAAGGGGCGGGGGCACTGGCACCGGTGGACTTCCGTGCAGCGGCGCCGAGTTGGGTGGCGGAACGGCTTGACGGGGTGTGGGATGCGGAGGGGTTCGGGGTGCGGGAGGCTCCGGCTGCTTGGGGTGGGGGCGCGGTCTAGGGCCGTCCTGTTCGGCGGACGGCCGGAGGGTCGGTCGGTCCGCTGGGCTGGGGGCATGCCCTTCGGCTTCGGGGCGGCAGCGTTGCGAGGAGCGGGTCGGGGGCTGTGCGGTCCGGCAGACACCGTGGCGATGGCACCATCGACTGTCGTCGGGCCTGGCGCGGTTGAGGAGACCGCGGCGGGCAAGGGCGGCGCGGCGCCGCCAACTGGAGTCGGACGCAGGGCGGTTGAGCCGGTCCAGGAGAGACCGCGCCACGGCAGACACAGCCCCGCGCTGCGCCACGAATCGCACGCGGCACGGCCCGTGGACCCCTGCTCGACGGACTCCCACCGCCCAGCCTCCGGCTGGCACCGCCTCGCCCGTCGCGTCTCTCACGTGGCACCGCTCAAAGGACCGCCCTCGGCGGAAACGGCGCCAGGCCGGTCCGACGCGGTCCGGGTCCGGCCTACGAGGCCTCTCCTTCCGCCAGCAGCCGTACCAGTTCGATCCGCGACCGGATGCCCAACCGGCTGAAGACGCCGCGTAGATGGTGGTCGATCGTGCGGGGGCTGAGGGCGAGGCGGACGGCGATCTCGCGGTTGGTGGCGCCGTCGGCTGCCATGCGGGCGACCATGAGTTGCTGGGCGGTCAGGCGGGTGGTCGGGTCGAGCGCACCCGGTGTGGGGAGGGCGGTCGGGGCCACCGGTGTGCCGAGGGCGCGGAGTTCGGCGCGGGCCTGGGCGGCGCAGTGCGGGGCGCCGAAGGACTCGAAGGCCTCCAGCGAGGTGTGCAGCCGGTCGCGAGCCTCGGTACGCCGACGCAGCCGACGCAGCGCGGCGCCGAACAGCAGCTCCGTACGGGCTCGTTCGAAGTCACGGGTGCCGCGCGCGTGCAGGTCGAGGGCGATGCGGTAGTGCTCGACGGCTTCGTCGCCGGGGGCCAGCAGAGCCCGGCAACGGGCGCTCAGGGCAAGGTCGTCGGGGCTGCGGACGGCACGTGCCCAGCGGTCGTAGTCGGCGTGTGCGGCACGGGCGATACGGGTGTCGCCGCTACGGACGGCGGCCTCCACGTAGTGCGGGGTGGCCAGATGCCGGATCGCCCGGTGCCCGTGCCCGGGCCCGAACCCGGCGAGCGCACGCAGCCGGGCCGCGGCGGCGGCGAACCGACCACTGCTCAGGTCGAGATAGGCGAGCGCCCACTGAGCGAGGGCGGCGGGCAGCCCCAGCCCACGGCCGAGGGCGTACGAACGAGCGGCGGCGGCACGTTCCCGGCACACGTCGGCGTCCCCGGTGAGCGCCGCGAACATGGCGAGCGCGGCCTGCAGATGACAGGCTCCGTTGTCCTGCCCGGTGGCGTGGGCCTGCCACAGAGCATCGGCCGTAGCCGACTCGGCGGCCTTCGGATGCCCGGTCCAGAACTCGGCGTAAGCCCGAAACTCCATCGCCTGCGCCACGACCACGGTCGCACCCCGTGCCCGCGCCGAGGCCACCGCCCGCACGGTGGCGGTGGTGGCACGGGTGTGATCCCCGAGCATCAACGCGGCGATCCCGGCATGGATGAGGAGGGTGGGGTCCCCTCCGGGCCCACACCTCCCGGCAGCGGCCTTGAGCAGATCCCGCGCGTCCTCGTACCGCCCCTCGAATGCGGCAGCCAGTCCCCCGAGCGTCCCGTGCGGCACGATCCCGACGCGGGAGGCGACGGCCGCCGCCTCCCGACACCGTCTCAGGTCCCCGGTGTAGACGGCGGCTTCGGTGGCCCGGGCGAGGAGGTGAACTACGTGGTCGGGGGCGGGAGTTCGGGGTGTCGGGGTCGTTCGAGGTACGGAGAGGGATGGAGGTGGGGCGGTGATCCGGGGTTCGGCAGGAGATGGGGGTACGGCACCCATGGGGGACGCGACGGTCGTTCGGGAAGTGGCAGCGGTTCCCGGGGCCGTGATGGTCCGGAGTGCGGGGGCCGTTCCGAGTGCGGCGGCCGTTCGGGACGCTCCGGTCTCTGAAGGCGCACCGGTAAGGGACTCGACAGACTTCGCCGCGCCCACAAACGCCGACGCCGACGCCGCACGTGCAGCCTCCCTAGGGGCTACGTCCGCACGTGGTCCGCCGGCAGACGCCCCACCCGTACGTGCCCCTCCCGCAGGCACCACACCCGAACGCGCCGCCTCCACAACCGCCCCGTCGGCACGTGCCGCCTCCCCGCGTGCAGCTTCGGCAAGCGCCGTCTCCGCAAGCCCCGCCTCCCCGCGGGCCACCTCCGCAAGCGCCGCGCCCGCCCGCCCCGCCACACCCCAAGCCGCATCCGCCTTCGCCCCTCCCCCACAACTCACTCCATCCGCCCCACCCATCGCACCGGCCCCCGCCCGCACCACCGCCACCAGCAACGCGTCAAACGCCTCGGCCGCATTACCCGCCCGCAACGCGAACACGCCGTTCAACGCATCGCTGTCCGTCGCGGCCGCGAGTCTTCGCGCCCGGTCCCCCTCTCCGGACTGCCAGGCGTCACCGGCGGCCCGGTTGAGGAGGCGGGACTGTTCACGCGGGTCGCTGGAGAGCGCGGCGGCGCGTTCCACGAGGGCGCAGGCGAGGGGGTGTTCGCCGGCGTCGCGTGCCTGTTGTGCGGCCGTGCGGAGTTCCGCGGTGAGCCGCACGCTGGGGCCGAGCGCTCCCGCGCCCCGGTGCCAGGAACGTCGCGGCGTCTCGCCCTCGGCGCGCAACACCCGTGCCAGCAACCGGTGGACGTCCCGCCGGTCCGCCGGGGAGCCGGTCTCGTACGCGGCGATCCTCGTCCACGCGTCGCGGAAGACGACCCCGCCGGCCGTCGCGTGCGCGACCCCGGCCGTCTCGGCGGCTTCGAGCGGCCGGGTGTCGAGCCGCCCCGCCGCGACGGCCCGCAGGAAGGCATGCGTGGCGACCGGGTACTGGTCCGCCGCCGCGAGCAGCAACAGCAGCCGTGTGTCCTCGGGCAGAGCGCGATTCTCCCGGCGGTACCGGGTCAGCAACTCCGGTGCCAGGGAAGCCGGTTCGGTCGGGAGGGGGTCGAGGCCCGCGGCCTGGCGTGGGGTCAGGCACGAGAGGAGTTCGGCGGCGGCGCGTGGATCACCGTAGACCGCGCGCAGCACGCGGATGCGGACCCCTTCGGGGAGCGCGGGGTCGAGGGTTCGCCCGGTGTCGGTGCGCGACGGGGGCGAAGTGCGGTCTAGGGAAGTGGGGTTCACCGGAGTCAGCACACAACTGACGTTACTGGCGAGTTAATTCACCCGTAAAGACCGGCGATTTCGCCGATGCGCCGCGCGTAGACCCGCGCTGACACTCCTGACAACCCCACCCGTATCAGGAGGCATCATGCAGCGCCGCAAGCGTCGCATCGCCACGGCCCTGTCGGCCGTGACCACCTCGCTCCTTCTGTCACTCTCCCTGGCCTCGACGCCCGCTCACGCGGCGAGCCACAACCCGATCGTGTTCGTGCACGGTCTGAGCAGCGACTCCACAAGCTGGGACGACTGGATCGCGGACTTCAAGGCGGACGGCTACTCGTCCTCCGAGTTGTACGCGATCTCGTACGACTGGACGAAGTCGAACGTCACGACCGCCTCGACGCTGTCGACCTACATCAAGTCCGTCCTCGCCAGCACCGGCGCCTCGAAGGTCGACCTGGTGGTCCACTCCATGGGTGCGCTCAACAGCCGCTACTACCTCAAGAACCTCGGCGGGACCTCGTACGTCGACGACTTCGTGTCGGTCGCCGGGGTGAACCACGGGACGAGCATCGCCTCGCTCTGCGGCTGGCTGTACACCTCCTGCAAGGAGATGCAGACGGGGAGTTCGTTCCTCACGGCGCTCAACTCCGGTGACGAGACGCCGGGCAGCGTGTCGTACGCGGCCTACTGGTCGGACTGCGACGCGGCGATCGACCCGGACACCTCGGCCGAGCTGAGCGGCGCGACCAACGTCGACGTCGGGTGCATCTCGCACACCGACATGAACAACGACTACGGCGTCTACGAGCAGGTCCGGGACTTCATCTCCTGATCCCGGCCCCGCCCGATCCCCGGCGGCAGCGGGGGTGGTCAAGGGCGGCAGGGGGGACAATCCCGGTAGGGACCGGTTTCGGCCCGGTCCGGTCCGGGAGGTCGTCATGCCGCTACGGTCCGCAGGCTCCGGCACAGTGGGCACTGTGCCGCGGGACGCCGTCCACCACCCGCTGTTCGCCCGCTACTACGCCCGTTTCAGCGTGAGCGCCGAGTCGCGGTTCGGCCTCGCCGGGATGCGGGACCGGCTGCTCGCCGGGCTCTCCGGGCGGGTGATCGAGATCGGGGCCGGGAACGGCCTGAACTTCGCGCACTATCCGAGCGCCGTCTCGGAGGTCGTCGCGATCGAACCCGAGCGGACTCTGCGGCGGCTCGCCGTGGAGTCCGCGCTCCGCTCCGAGGTACCCGTCGACGTGGTGCCGGGCGCGGCCGAGAAGCTGCCCGTCAAGAGCGAGGCCTTCGACGCGGTCGTGCTGTCTCTGGTGCTGTGCAGCGTGCGCGACGTGCCGCGGGCGCTCGCAGAGGTACGGCGGGTGCTGCGGCCCGGTGGAGCCGTACGGTTCTTCGAGCACGGTCGGGGCGGCGGACCGGCGATGGCGTTCACCCAGCGTGCCCTGGACCGCACGCTGTGGCCGCCGCTGAACGGCGGCTGCCATCTGTCCCGCGACCCGGTCGCCGCGCTGCGCGACGCGGGGTTCGAACTCGGGCCGTACCGGCGGGTGTTGATCCCGGAGAAGGGGCCGACCCTGCCCAGCTCGTACTGCGTCCTGGGCACCGCGTGGCGCCCTGACACAGAGGAGTGATCACAGGCTCCACTGGCGCAGCTCCTGCGCGATCTCGTCGACCGACGCCTCACCACTCTTGACCAACCGGGCCAGATCGCGGACCTGTTCGGGCGAGGTGACGACCTTCAGGCCGCTGGCGACGAGGTAGGCGTACGCGACGGCGGAGGCGAAGAGGGCGTTCGAGCGCTCCAACGCGGGGACGTGGATGAGGAGTTGGAGTAAGGCGGCGGCGCGGGCGTGCGGGCTGTCGTAGACCGGGACGTCGAATATGTCGGCCTGGTGGCGCGCGACGGCGGCGACGAGCGCGCCCCAGTCGGTGACCTGGGGGTCTCCGGGTGTGTTGTGTTCGGCGAGCATCAGCAGCCAGGCGAGGTCGATCCTGAGATTGCTCAACGGATCAGCGGCGACCTTCGCGGGTGTGCTTCCCGTCGGTGCCGAACTCGTCGGCGAAGACGGACTCGTACTGCTTCATGAAGTCGGCCGCGGCCTCGACGAAGGTGTGGCCGACCTCGCCGGTGTCCTGTCTGACCAGTTCTTCTATGTAGCGGTTGACGCTCATGCCGCGCGCCAGGGCACGTTCACGGGCCGCGCGGGCGGTGCCCTCGTCCACGCGTACGTTCAGCTGGGTCTTCGCCATACCTAGACGCTAGCGCCGGATCGCTAGCACCGGCAAGGGCACAGCGGTGGGTGGAGATTGCCCCTTACACCGGTATCGGGGGCCCGACCTGCGGTGGAGACCGTCTCGGTCGCACGGGGGATATCGGCTGTGTGGCGCGTCACACTAGGCTCGGCCCGCGACGAAGGCGGAAGAACGCGGAAGAAGCGATCGGAACGTCTCGGAGAGTCCCGGGACGTCGACGAGCGAGGGAATCCCAGGGGGCTGTCTTGTCCACATCTGCTGCGGAACACGCTCCAGGCCAGGCCTCGGCCGGCGGGATCGCGGCCCGCGCCCACGGTCTGACCAAGGCGTACGGCTCGGGCGAGACGACCGTGCTCGCCCTGGACTCGGTGGACGTGGACATCGCGCGCGGCCGTTTCACCGCGGTGATGGGTCCGTCGGGTTCCGGGAAGTCCACGTTGATGCACTGCCTGGCGGGGCTCGACACCGTTTCGGCCGGACAGGTGTGGCTCGGCGACACCGAGATCACGGGGCTGAAGGACCGCGAGCTGACGCGGCTGCGCCGGGACCGGATCGGGTTCATGTTCCAGTCGTTCAACCTCATCCCGACCCTCAACGCGGCCGAGAACATCACGCTGCCGATGGACATCGCCGGCCAGAAGCCGGACCAGAAGTGGCTGGACCAGGTCATCGACACGCTCGGGCTGCGGGACCGGCTCAAACACCGGCCGTCCCAGCTGTCCGGGGGTCAGCAGCAGCGCGTGGCCTGCGCGCGGGCGCTCGCCTCCCGCCCCGAGCTGATCTTCGCCGACGAGCCGACCGGCAACCTCGACTCACGGGCGGGCCTCGAAGTGCTCGGCTTCCTGCGCGACGCCGTGGACGATCTCGGTCAGACCGTCGTCATGGTGACCCACGACCCGGGCGCCGCCGCCCACTCCGACCTGGTGATCTTCCTCGGGGACGGGCGGATCGTGGACGAGATGGAGCAGCCGACGGCGGAGGGGGTGTTGGAGCGCATGCGCCTCTTTTCTGGGGGAGACCCCCAGACCCCCGGCTTCGACCTGGCCAGGGGGCAGCTCGACGGTCCCTCGAAGGACACGACCGACGTAACCCCCGACAAGGACTGACCCCGTGCTGAAGGCGACCCTCCGGAGTTTCCTCGCGCACAAGGGACGGCTGCTGCTCTCGGCGCTGGCCGTGGTGCTGTCGGTGGCGTTCGTGGCCGGCAGTCTGATCTTCTCCGACACGGTGACCCGTACCTTCGACCGGCTCTTCGCGTCCACGTCCGCCGATGTGACCGTCGAGCCGAAACAGGACCTCAAGTCCTCGGTGCCGACCGGCGCGACCGAGACCGTGCCCGCCTCGCTCGCCGCGCAGGTGGCGAAGGTCGCCGGGGTCGCCGCGACCCACGCGGACGTGTCCGTCGAGAACATCGTGGTCGTCGACAGCAACAACAAGTCCGTCGGCCCGACCACCGGCGCGCCCACCATCGCCACCGACTGGTACCTCACCGACCGCAGCCCGGTGAAACTGACCTCGGGCCATGCCCCGCAGGGCGCCGGCGAGGCCCTCCTGGACGCCGACACCGCCGACGACAAGCACGTGAAGATCGGTGACACCCTGGCGGTCCAGGCGCAGCCGGGCACCTTCCACGTCAAGATCGTCGGCATCGCCACCTTCACCACCACCAACCCCGGTGCCGCACTGGTCTTCCTCGACCCCGCCACCGCGAAGTCCCAGCTGCTGGGCGCGTCCGACCGCGCCACGAGCATCTCGGTGGACGCGGCGAAGGGTGTCGACGACGCCGTACTCAAGCGGCGGGTGACGGCCGCGATCGACGCGTCCGGTACGTACGACATCAAGACGGCGAGTGAGCAGGCGAAGTCCGCCGCCGCCGATCTGGGCGGTTTCCTCGACGTGATCAAGTACGTGATGCTCGGCTTCGCCGGGATCGCTGTCCTGGTCGGTGTCTTCCTGATCGTCAACACGTTCTCGATGCTGATCGCCCAACGCACCCGTGAACTGGGCCTGTTGCGTGCCCTGGGCGCCGACCGCAAGCAGGTGCGGCGGTCGGTGCTCACCGAGGCGCTGCTGCTCGGGCTGGTGGGTTCGACTCTCGGGCTGGCGGCCGGGATCGGGCTCGCGGCCGGGCTGATCAAGCTGATGACCGCGTTCGGGATGAACCTCAAGACCGCGGAGATGGTGGTCAGTTGGCCGACTCCCGTGGCCGCGTACGTCGTCGGTGTCGGTGTCACCTTCGTCGCCGCGTATCTCCCGGCCCGGCGCGCGGCGACCGTCTCCCCGATGGCGGCCCTCGCGGACGCGGAAGTCGCGGGCGTGGGGCGGCCGTTGAGGGTGCGTGCGGTCGTGGGGTCGATCGTCGGGGCGCTCGGCGTGGCCGCGCTGGCGGGCTGCGCCGCCGCGACGAGCACCGCCTCGTCCTCCTCCCTACTGGGCCTCGGCATCGTCCTCACGCTGATCGCGACCGTGATCGCGGGCCCGCTCCTGGTCCGCCCGATGATCCGGGTGCTGGGCGGCGCCTTCCCGGCCCTGTTCGGCTCGGTCGGCCGGATGAGCCAGCGCAACGCCCTGCGCAATCCGCGCCGTACGGGCGCCACCGCGGCGGCGCTGATGGTGGGGCTCGCGCTGGTCGGCGGGATGTCGGTGGCGAGCGCGTCCATGTCCAAGTCCTTCGACCAGCAGATCGACAAGACCCTGGGCGCCGACTTCGTGATCCAGAACGGCAACTTCCTGCCGTTCTCCAAGGAGGTCACGGACCAGGTGCGCGCCACCGAGGGCGTCGGACTCGTCGTACGGGCCCGCTTCGCGCCCCTCGCCGTCCGGCTGCCGGACGGCAGGCGGGTGGAGACGACGGCCGCTGGTTACGACACCCCGCTCGACGACGTCGCCCACATCAAGTACGCGCAAGGCGGCACGAGTTCGGCGCTCGCGGCCGGACACCTCGCGATGGAGGCCGACTTCGCGAAGAAGCACGGTGTACGGCTCGGCAGTGTGCTCCCCGTCGAGTTCCCGGGCGGCCGCACCACGAAGCTGACCGTGGGCGCCCTGAGCGATCAGGGTTTCTCGGGCGGGTTCGGGACGCAGGGCGGGCTGTTCTTCGGGATCGCCACGGTCGAGAGGTACGTCCCGAACGGCCAGGACTCCTCGTTGTACGTCAACGCCGCGTCCGGTACGGGTGCCGACCGGCTCCGCAAGTCCCTTGAGACGACGCTGAAGCCCTATCCGCAGGTCCAGGTCCGCGACCAGGCCGACTACAAGAAGCTCGTCCACGACCAGATCGCCGTCCTGCTCTATCTCGTGTACGCGCTGCTCGGGCTGGCCATCGTCATCGCGGTGCTCGGCGTGGTCAACACCCTTGCCCTGTCGGTCGTGGAGCGCACCCGCGAGATCGGCCTGCTCCGCGCGATCGGCCTCGGCCGGCGCCAACTGCGCCGGATGATCCGGCTGGAGTCGGTGGTGATCGCCGTGTTCGGCGCGGTACTCGGGCTCGGGCTGGGCCTGGTGTGGGGCGTGTGCGCGCAGCAAGTCCTGGCGCTCCAGGGCATGAAGGCGCTCGCGATCCCCTGGACCACGATCGTCGCGGTGGTGATCGGCTCGGCGGTGGTCGGCATCGTGGCGGCACTGCTGCCGGCGCTCCGCGCGTCGCGCATGAACGTGCTGGCGGCTATCGCGCACGAGTGATGGAATCGCGACAGCGACTCACATCAAGTGACGCCCAGTCAGGTCACGTGCCTGCGAGGAGAGTTCATGCCGCGCCCGTTCCGCTTCGGAGCCAGCCTGCTCACGTCCTCACCTGCCGACGAGTGGCGCGCGAGATGCCGTCGGGCCGAGGCGCTCGGCTACGACGTGATCCTGGTCCCCGACCACCTCGGCATGGTCGCGCCCTTCCCGGCACTGGTAGCCGCGGCGGACGCGACCGAACGGCCGCAGGTGGGCACGTTCGTGCTCAACGCGGGCTTCTGGAACCCGACTCTGCCGGCCCGCGAGGTGACGACGACCGACGACCTGACCGGCGGACGCCTCGAACTCGGCCTCGGCACCGGGTACGTACAGGCGGAGCACGACAGGGCCGGTCTGCCCTTCGGTTCGCCGGGTGAGCGCGTCGACCATCTGCGGCGCACCGTCGAGGAGTTGGGGCGGCTGCTGGACGCCGCGAAGTGCCGCGTACCACTGCTCCTCGGCGGCAACGGCGACCGCATGCTGCGCCTGGCCGCCGAGCACGCGGACATCGCGGCGTTCGCGGGGGCGAGCCCCGAACCGGGGAGTACGACGGGCAGGCTGGCGCCGGTCGACGCCGCCGGGTTCGGTCAACGGGTCGCCCGGTACCGGGAGTTCGCGGCCGACCGCGAGGAAGCGGCCGAACTCAACCTCCTGATCCAGATGGTGGCCGTGACGGACGACCCCGCGAGTGCCCTCCGGCCGCTGCTGGACCGCCGACCGGACCTGTCCCTGGAGTACGTGCTGGACCTGCCCGTCTTCCTGGTCGGCACGCTGGACCGGATCACCGCGAAGGTGCGCGCCCTGCGCGACCGATACGGGTTCTCGTATCTCACCGTGCTGGAGCCGCACGTGGAGGCGTTCGCGCCGGTGGCCGAGGAACTGCGCCGAAACCCACTCGCCGGGCCCGCCGTCCCTCTGCTTGGCTCGCCCCATGAGTGATCTGCATATCCGCAGCGCGGCCCCGACCGACATCGACGCCGTGCTGGCGTTCTGGCGCGAGGCCGCCGAGGGCACGAGCATCAGCGACGACCGCGACGGCGTGGCCCGACTGATCACCAGGGACCCGGACGCGCTGATCCTCGCGGAACGCGACGGGCGGATCGTCGGGTCCGTGATCGCCGGTTTCGACGGCTGGCGCTGCCACCTGTACCGGTTGGCCGTACACCCGGGACACCGCCGACAGGGCATCGGCTCGGCGCTGCTCACCGCGGCCGAGGAGCGGTTCATGGCGCTGGGCGGGCGCCGCGGCGACGCGATGGTGCTGGAGCGCAACGAGACGGGCCGGCATGCGTGGCGCGCGGCGGGGTACGCACCCGAGGAACAGTGGCGGCGCTGGGTGAAGCATCTCACCACCTGACTACTTTGCTGATCCTTTACTATTGGTGGACGACTCGTAGTTCCAGAACTCCACGAAAGGTGTGAGCGTCCGCCCATGGGCGAGCCTCCCAGTACGCGACATCGCGCGAACCTTCCTGCCCTGTCCGATCATGGGACGGAGGTGACCCGATGACCGAAGTGCTTCTGCTGCTGGTGGCGATCCTGCTCTCGCTCCTCTGCGGCGCCTTCGTCGCGGCCGAGTTCTCGCTGACCACCGTCGAGCGCGGTGAGCTGGAGCGCGCGGTCGAGCGCGGCGAGCGGGGCGCCTCCGGTGCCCTGAAGGCCGTACGGAATCTGACGTTCCAGCTCTCCGGGGCGCAGCTCGGCATCACCGTCACCAATCTGGTCGTCGGCATGCTCTCCGAGCCGTCGATCGCCGCGCTGATCGCGGGCCCGCTCGAATCGCTGGGCATCTCGCACTCCGCGTCGAAGTCCGTCGCGCTGGTGCTGGGTACGGCGCTGTCGACGGTGTTCCTGATGGTCGTCGGCGAGCTGGTGCCGAAGAACTGGGCGATCTCGTCGCCGCTCAGCGTGGCGAAGCGGGTGGGGAACGCGCAGCGGTGGTTCAGTGCCGCGTTCCGCCCGTTCATCAGTCATCTGAACAACACCGCCAACCATGTGGTGCGGGCCTTCGGGCTGGAGCCGGCCGAGGAGCTGGCCTCCGCGCGCGGGCCGCAGGAGCTGGCCGCGCTGGCCCGGCACTCCGCCAGGGAGGGCGCCCTGGAACCGGACACGGCCGAGCTGTTCGTACGGACCCTCAACCTCGCCGACCTCACCGCGGAGAACGTGATGACGCCCCGCGTGCAGGTCGTCGCCCTCGACGCGCAGGCGACCTGCGAGGACGTGGCGAACGCGACCCGGGCGACCGGGCTGTCCCGGTTCCCGGTCTTCCGCGGCAATCTGGACGAGGTCGTCGGCACGGTGCACATCAAGGACGTGCTGGCGGTTCCGGCGGACCGCCGCCCCCGCTTCCCCCTCTCCGAGGTGATGCGCGAACCCCTCCTCGTCCCGGAGTCCCTGACCGTCGACCGCCTCCTGGACCGGCTGTCGGGCAAGCGCACGATGGCGGTCGTCATCGACGAGTACGGCGGTACGGCGGGGGTCGCGACCCTGGAGGACATCGTCGAGGAGGTCGTAGGAGAGGTGCGGGACGAGCACGACCCGCACGAGACGCCCGACCTGGCCCCGGCCGGGGCGGACGACGACGGCCGCACGCTGTACTCGGCGGACGGTGCCGCCCGGATGGACCAGCTCGCGCGCGTGGGACTGCGGGCGCCCGAGGGGCCGTACGAGACGCTGGCCGGTCTGGTGGCCAGTGAGCTGGGGCGGATTCCGGAGGTCGGGGACCTCGTCGAGGTCGCCGGGTGGCGGGTCGACGTGGTGGACGCGTCCGGGCGCAGGGCGGCGCGGCTGCTGCTGCACGCGCCGCACGACGACACCGGTTCCGACACCGAGTCCGACTCCGCGAAGGGGGAGCTGTGACCGCCGTACAACTGCTGATCGGGTTGGCGACGCTGGTCGTCAACGCCTTCTTCGTGGCCGCCGAGTTCGCGCTGATCTCGGTGCGCCGCAGCCAGATCGAGCCGCACGCCGAAGAGGGCGACCGGCGGGCCAAGAGCGTGCTGTGGGGTCTGCAGCACGTGTCGGCGCTGATGGCCGCGGCCCAACTCGGCATCACGCTCTGCACCTTGGTGCTCGGCATCGTCGCGGAACCGGCGATCGCCCATCTGCTGGAACCGGTGTTCCACGCGGTCGGCGTCCCGGAGGGCGCGGGACACGCGGTGTCCTTCGTGATCGCGCTCGCCGCGGCGACCTATCTGCACATGCTGCTCGGTGAGATGGTGCCGAAGAACATCGCCCTCGCCGAGCCGGTCCGCAGCGCGCTGGTCCTCGGACCGCCGCTGGTGACATTGTCGCGGGCGCTGCGTCCGGTGATCTTCACGATCAACACGTTCGCCAACACGCTGCTCAAGCTGCTGCGGGTCGAGGTCAAGGACGAGGTCACGGCATCCTTCTCGGACGCCGAACTCGCCCGGATCGTACGGGACTCCGGAGATGCGGGGCTCATCGACGAACGGGCGCTGGAGCGTCTGAACGACGCGCTGGAGCTGGGCAGGCGGCCCGTGCGGGACGTCGTACTCCCCCTCGAACGCGTCGACTACGTGGTCGCCGGCATCACCCCGGCCGAGTTGGAGGTGCTGTCGGCCGAGTCCGGCTTCTCCCGCTTCCCGGTGGTGGACGGCGAGCGCCGCATCATCGGCTACCTGCACGTCAAGGACGCGCTGGACGCCTCGCCGCGCAACGAGCCGTTCGAGGTGGAGGACATGCGCTCCATCGCGAACGTGAAGGAGAGCACCCCGCTGGACGACGTCCTCACCGCGATGCGCAGCAGCCGTACGCATCTCGCGGCGGTGCTCGACGAGGAGGGACGACTGACGGGTCTTGTGACCATGGAGGACGTGCTGCGGGAGTTGTTCGGGCAGCGGGCGTGAGGGAGTGAGGGGCGGTCGGTGCGGGGGGGCGGATGCCTGCTGTGGGGTCCGGGGTCGAGCGTGTGGCTGGTCCGGGGCGGTAGGCGGCGGCGCGGTGTGCGACGGGTGGGCGGCAGACCGTGAGCCCCGCGCGAGACGGTCGAAACCTGGCCGGTGACTCGGGGTCGTTCCCGGCTGGTGGCTGGTGGCCGGTCGCTGGTGGCCGGTCGCCGGTCGCCGGTCGCCGGTGGCCGGTCGCCGGTGGCCGGTCGCTGGTGGCCGGTGGCCGGTGGCGGATCCTTGGCTCGGCGAGTGGCCTTGCGAGCCCGCGTCCGACAGGGGGCGGGGCCCCGCCGGGCCGCCGAGGCCCAGGCCCTGCCGACCGTCGGTCACGGTGGAGGCCGACCTACCGGTGGGTATGGACGCGGGATATCATCTTCGTCGCCATGCAGACGAATCCCACACACACCAGCCTGGTCGCGATCGGCGACTCCTTCACCGAGGGCATGTCGGACCGGCTCCCGGACGGCACCTACCGGGGCTGGGCCGACCTCCTCGCCGGCCGGATGGCCGCCCGGACGCCCGGCTTCCGCTATGCCAATCTCGCCGTACGGGGCAAGCTGATCGCGCAGATCGTCGAGGAGCAGGTCGGCCCGGCCGCCGCCATGCAGCCCGATGTGATCACGCTGGTCGGCGGCCTGAACGACACCCTGCGCCCCAAGTGCGACATGGGCCGGGTGCGTGCCCTGCTGGAGGAGGCCGTCGAACGGCTCACTCCCGCCTGCAAGCAGCTGGTGCTGATGCGCAGCCCCGGCCGCGAGGGCCCGGTCCAGCAGCGATTCCGGCCGCGCATGGAGGAACTCTTCGCCTGCGTCGACGACCTCGCCGACCGGCACGGCGCCTTGGTCGTCGACCTGTACGGCGCCCCCTCGCTCGCCGACCAGCGCGCCTGGGACGTCGACCGCCTCCACCTCACGGATGAGGGCCACCGCCGCGTCGCCGAGGCGGTCTGGCAGACCCTCGGCTACGAGCCCGAGGACCCGGAGTGGCGTACGCCGATGCCGCCGACCCCACCCCCGAACTGGACCGCCCGC
Source organism: Streptomyces sp. NBC_01261 (assembly GCF_036226385.1). Lineage (NCBI taxonomy): Bacteria > Bacillati > Actinomycetota > Actinomycetes > Kitasatosporales > Streptomycetaceae > Streptomyces > Streptomyces sp. NBC_01261. The sequence goes on along the minus strand of NZ_CP108463.1, from coordinate 9,209,911 downwards.
CGCGTGGCCGACGCCCGCTTCACCCGCCAGTACCTCCTCCCCTGGATCGGCCGCCGCCTCACGGGCCGCTCCTCGGGGGACGGCCGCTCCCCCAAGCACCCCGACCTGCTCCCCTACGAGGGCCCGGCGGCGTAACTCCCCATGACCACGCGGGTGATCAACATCAGGGGCCACATCGACGAGTACGGCCCCCGCCTGGAACTCGCCCCGGACGACATCATCTACGTAGGCCGCCGCTGGACCCTGGGCGGCTGGAACCTCCCCCGCCACCCGCTCTACAACCCCTTCGCCTACGACACCCCCAACGCCGCCGGGACGGCACGCGCGCGGAGGTGATGGCGATGTACCGGGCGTATCTGCTGGAGCGGCCTTATCTGCTGGAGCTGGTGCCGGCATCGCGGGGCGGGTGCTGGCTTGTTGGTGTGCGCCATTGGCCTGTCATGCGGGGGTGTTGGCCGAGCTTGCCGATGGTGATGGTGATGGTGGGGAGTGTGGGGCTTGATGTGCGCCCTCTGGCCGGAGACCCCGCGTGGCATGAGTCGTGACGACGGCCCCGCCCCGGGATCACCCAGGAACGGGGCCTCGCGCGCCCGACCTGCGGCGCCTCATTCGCCTTGGACGGAGACGTCCGTGATCTCCGCGGACACCTCGGTACCCGTGGAAGCCGTACTGATCACCGACGACCTGTAGTTCAGGCTCGTCTGATCCGACAGTTCGGCCGTCTCGATGACCGGACCGGACTCATCACCGTGGATCTCGTAGGTGATCTCGTACACGGCGTCCGGATCGACTTCCGCCGTGTTGCCCAGAAAGGTCAGGTCCGGCTCGACCGTCACGTTGCAGCCCGCCGACCCGAAGCAGTGCCGCGCGGTGGTCTTCAGCCCGATCGTGAAACTGTCGGCGTCGACGTCGCTGTACGTCGGCTCCGGGTCCGGCCGATCTGCCGGAACGTCGTCCTCGTCGTGAGCGGTCGGCTCGGCGGTGGCGGCCGGCTTGCCGTCGTCCGTGCTGGACCGCACGACCACGGCTCCGGTGACCACGATCGCCGCGATGACGGCGACGGCCGAGCCGATGACGACGAGGTTGGTGCGCGGCTTCTTCGCCGGTGGCTGCGGATTGTTCGGCGGCATGGGCGGGATCGGTGGGATCGGTGGCGGGTTGGTCTCGGTCATGGTCCCCCTGACGTAGTCGTTCCGGTGCTGTTCGGGCGCGAACGCCCCCGCGCCTGCGGAACCGGCTACGACCAGCCCCCGGTGAAGTTGCTGCTCAGTTGCGCGTTGCAGATGTTGTAGCCGCCGGACGCGTGGCCCTTCTTCGTCTTTCCGTCCACGGTGACCGCGCAGTTGATGTCTCCGGAGCCCTGGAGCTGCGCGTTCACGTTGTAGTACATGGCGTCCTTGTCGAGGGTGAGCGTCGCCTCGAACTGACCGTCCTTGAACGTGCCCTTTCTCGTGTCCGAGTCGGAGCCGTAGCCGATGTCGAGACCGCCGAGGGCACCGGCTGGTGCGGTGCCCCACACCTTGAAGACGACCTTGCCGTCGGTGGCGTCCTTCTCGGTGTCGTTCTTCTTCGTGTCGGCGGCCTTGTCGGAGCTCTTGCCGGCGGACGCCGCGCCCTTCGAGTTGCCGCTGCCGCTGGAGTCGTTGTTGCTGCTGCCGCCTCCGATGGCGGCGACGGCGATGACGACGACGACGAACAGACCGACGATGCCGAGGCAGCCGAGGCCTACGACCTTCCCGACGGAGCGCTTCTTCGGGGGGTGCGGCTGGAACGGGGGCTGCCCGTACGGCTGTTGGCCGTTACCCCAACCGGGCTGCTGTGGCGGGTAGGGCGGCTGGTTGCTCATGTGTCCCCCTGAGGTCCTCGCTGACGAATGCGAGATGTGGGACTTGCAATGACGGCGTGCGGTTGCCGCCTACTGGGGGTAATCACCCAATCGGGTCGGAGGCGGACGCGCCGTCTCGGGGCTCCTGCCCGGAGCGTCCTTGACCTGGGATCTGCGGACCGAACTGACGGTCCGGACCCCTCAAGGACGCCGGGTAAACTCCCTACACGTGACTCCCGCTCCCGCCAAGCCCCGTATCCCGAACGTCCTCGCCGGACGTTACGCCTCCGCCGAGCTCGCCACGCTCTGGTCTCCCGAGCAGAAAGTGAAGCTGGAGCGGCAGCTCTGGCTCGCTGTGTTGCGGGCCCAGAAGGACCTCGGGATCGAGGTGCCGGACGCGGCGATCGCGGACTACGAGCGGGTGCTCGACCAGGTCGATCTGGCCTCGATCGCCGAGCGTGAGAAGGTCACGCGGCATGACGTGAAGGCGCGGATCGAGGAGTTCAACGATCTCGCCGGGCACGAGCAGGTGCACAAGGGCATGACGTCCCGGGACCTGACGGAGAACGTCGAGCAGTTGCAGATCCGGCTCTCGCTGGAGCTGATGCGCGACCGTACGGTGGCCGTTCTGGCGCGTCTCGGCAAGCTGGCCGGTGAGTACGGCGAGCTGGTCATGGCCGGTCGCTCGCACAACGTGGCCGCGCAGGCGACCACCCTGGGCAAGCGTTTCGCGACCGCCGCCGACGAGCTGCTCGTGGCCTACGGCCGGGTCGAGGAGCTGCTCGGTCGTTACCCATTGCGCGGCATCAAGGGGCCGGTGGGTACGGCACAGGACATGCTGGACCTGCTCGGCGGCGACGCGGCGAAGCTCGCGGAGCTGGAGCAGCGGATCGCCTCCCACCTGGGCTTCTCGCAGGCGTTCACCTCGGTCGGCCAGGTGTACCCGCGCTCGCTGGACTACGAGGTCGTGACCGCGCTGGTGCAGGTCGCGGCGGCGCCCTCGTCGCTCGCGAAGACGATCCGGCTGATGGCCGGGCACGAGCTGGTCACCGAGGGCTTCAAGCCGGGCCAGGTCGGTTCGTCCGCGATGCCGCACAAGATGAACACCCGTTCCTGCGAGCGCGTCAACGGCCTGATGGTCATCCTGCGCGGCTACGCGTCGATGACGGGTGAGCTGGCGGGCGACCAGTGGAACGAGGGCGACGTGTCCTGCTCCGTGGTGCGCCGGGTGGCTCTCCCCGACGCGTTCTTCGCGCTCGACGGGCTGCTGGAGACGTTCCTGACCGTGCTCGACGAGTTCGGCGCGTTCCCGGCCGTCGTCGCGCGTGAGCTGGACCGCTATCTGCCGTTTCTCGCGACGACCAAGGTGCTGATGGCCGCGGTCCGCGCGGGCGTCGGCCGTGAGGTCGCGCACGAGGCCATCAAGGAGAACGCCGTCGCCTCCGCGCTGGCGATGCGCGAGCAGGGCGCCGAGCGGAACGAGTTGCTGGACAAGCTCGCCGCCGACGAGCGCATCCCGCTCGACCGCGCTCAGTTGGACGCGCTGATGGCCGACAAGCTGTCCTTCACGGGTGCCGCGGCGGCCCAGGTCGCCGTCGTCGTCGCCCGCGTCGAAGAGCTCGCGAAGCAGTACCCGGAGGCCGCGGGTTACACCCCGGGGGCGATCCTCTGACCCGCTTCACCCAGGCCGAGTTGGAGGCCGCCCGCGACCGTCTCGTACCGGATGTCGTCGCGGACGGCCTCGCCGTGCTGTTCTGCGGTATCAACCCCGGTCTGATGACGGCGGCCACGGGCCACCACTTCGCCCGTCCCGGCAACCGCTTCTGGCCGGTGCTGCATCTGTCCGGCTTCACCCCGAGGCTCATGAAGCCCGAGGAGCAGGGGGAGTTGCTGTCCTACGGGCTCGGCATCACGAATGTGGTGGCACGCGCGACGGCACGGGCCGACGAGCTGAGCCCGGAGGAGTACCGCGAGGGCGGACAGCTCCTCGCGACGAAGCTGACGGGGTGGAAGCCGCGGTGGCTGGCCGTGCTCGGGGTCACGGCATACCGGGCCGCGTTCGACGACAAGAAGGCCCAAGTGGGCCCGCAGGAGCGCACGTTCGGGGACACGCGGGTGTGGGTGCTGCCCAATCCGAGCGGGCTGAACGCGCACTGGACGGCGGCGACGATGGCCGAGGAGTTCGGGCGGCTGCGGGTCGCCGCGCAGGACTAGATCCTTACGGCGGGGTCCATCTCCGTTATGACGGCCAGGAGTTGGAACGGGAGTTCCTTGTCCCACTGGGACACGCCGAGGGCGATCCACCGGCCGGTCTCCAGCGACTTCCACAGGTGTACGTCCGGCACGTGCGCGCTGAGCGAGGCCCAGGGCTCCGGTATGTCCTCGCCGCCCTGCGACCGCTCGAACGCTCCGGCCAGGCTGATGACTTGGGGCGCTCCCCAGCGTTCGACCAGCCGCTCGCCGAGTCCGTCCCGGTCGATCTCGTACTGCGCCTCGGTCTCCTGCCGCTCCGTCCCGCCGTCCTCCCAGAAGTCGCCGCTCGTCTGTAATTCGGCGATGTGATAGCCGGGTCCCCCCGTGCCCACGTCCGTCCTGCCGTGCTCCGGAGGGAAGTCCCGGGTGCACAGCAGGTCGATCGTCGCCGGCCAGTGCGTGATGTTCATGCCTCCAGTAAACCGGCTCCCACTGACAATTGGCGGGGCGTCAGTTCCCCCATGGGGTCAAACGTTTCGGCACGTCAGGCGTCCCGGCGTCGCACGCTCCACACCCCCGCCGCCAGCGCCGCCGCTGCCCACGACGCCGTTACCCCGAGCCCGGTCCACGGTCCCATCGCCCCGGCCCAGGTCTCGTGGAGCGCCACCTGGCCGGCCCGGTCGGGCAGGAGGTCCGCGAGGCCGCTCGACGCGTCGCCGACCACGAAGGACACGATGAGCAGGAACGGTATGACGATGCTCAGCGTCGCCACTCCGCTGCGCAGTACCGCCGTGAGACCGGCCGCGAGCAGTGCCATCAGCGTGAGATAGACGGCGCAGCCGACCACGCCGCGCACCTGTTCCGCCCGGCCGAGCCCGTCGGCCTCAGTGCCCAGCACCGCCTTGCCGACCACCAGCGTCACCACGCCGGTGACCAGGCCGACGGCGAACACGGGCAGGGCGATCGCCGTAGCCTTGGCCGCGAACCAACGCCCCCGGTGCGGCACCGCGGCCAGCGACAGCCGTAGCGCTCCGCCCTGGAACTCGGAGGACACGGCGGTCGTGCCGAAGGCGATCGCCGCGATCTGGCCGAAGGTCACGCCGAAGAAGACCGCGAACAGCGGGTCGAAGTCGTCGCCTCCGGTGTCGGACGAGGCGAGCGCGGAGAAGATCGCCGTCACCGCGAGGATCATGGCGAGGGCCGCGACCTGTGAGCGCAGGGTACGTATCTTGATCCACTCGGAGTGGAACACGGGCGTGAACCTCATGGTCGGGCCTCCTGGTACGGTGCGGTGAACTCGGTCTCCGTGGCGGTCAGATCGAGATAGGCCTGCTCCAATGTGCCCTCGGTGGGGGTCAGTTCGAGGATCGGTACGCCGGCCGCGGACAGCAGGGTGCCGATCTCGTCCACGCGTGTGTGCGCCACGGTCCAGTGGCCGTCCTCCTGCTCCACGGCGTCGAGACCGTGCCCGGCGAGCGCGCTCTTGAGGGCGCCGGCGTCCGTCGTACGGATGCGTACGTGGGGTTGCACGCGCGCGTCGATGAAGTCCCTGATCGGGGTGTCGGCCAGGAGACGGCCGCGACCGAAGACCACGAGGTGGTCGGCGAAGGACGCCGTCTCGTTCATCAGGTGGCTGGAGACCAGGACCGTACGGCCCTCCCCCGCCAGTCGGCGCAGCAACTCCCGGATCCAGACGATCCCTTCGGGGTCGAGGCCGTTCGAGGGCTCGTCCAGAAGGACCACTTCGGGGTCACCAAGGAGGGCACCGGCGATGCCCAGCCGCTGGCGCATGCCCAGGGAGTACGTCTTGACCCGGTGCCGCGCGACCGACGCGAGTCCCGTCTCCTCCAGCAGCACGTCGACCCGGGCGGCCGGGATGCGGTTGCTCGCCGCCAGGGCGCGCAGATGGTCGCGGGCGGTACGGGAGCCGTGCGCGGCCTGCGCGTCGAGCAGGGCGCCCACGCGGCGCAGCGGCTCGTTGAGTGCGGCGTAGGGGTGGCCTCCGATGCCGACGGGTTCCTGCTGAAGCGGGCGCGGCCGGCCGAGATCGTGCACGCGGTGCGGCTGGTGGCCGAGGGGGACTCGCTGCTGTTCCCGGCCTCCGTACGGCAGTTGGCCGCCGAGTACGGCGACGACGGCGGGAATCGCGCGGCTCGCGCGGTCATGGAGCGGGCCCAACTGACCGAGCGTGAGGCCGAGGTGCTGCGGCTGATGGCGCGGGGTCTGTCGAACGCGGAGATCGCCGCCCGGCTGGTCGTCGGGACCGAGACGGTGAAGTCGCATGTGAGCGGTGTACTGGCGAAGCTGGGGGCGCGGGACCGTACGCAGGCGGTGATCGCGGCATACGAGTCGGGGTTCGTGGCGCCGGGGTGAATCAGTGGGGCGAGTGGGTCGGGGGCGCCCAGCTCTCGCCGCGGTCCGCCGCGCCGAGTACGATCCGCCCAACACGCGCACGAGCTGGGAGGACAGACCTTGGCGGGGCTGACCGGCGGGGACCCCTCGCTGCTGCGGAGGATCAACTCCGCGGTGGTGTTGCACGCGTTGCGTGCCACGGACTGCGCCACGCTGACGGAGATCACCCGGGTGACCGGTCTGTCCCGGCCGACCGTCGAGGGCGTCGTCGAGGGACTGATGGACGCCGGGCTGGTCGTCGAGAAGGCGGCCGACGAGAGCGTTGTACGGCGGCAGGGGCGGCCCGCGCGGCGGTTCAGGTTCCGGGCCGAGGCCGGGCATCTGCTGGGCCTGGAGATCGGCGCACATCGCGTCGCCGTGCTCCTCGCCGACCTGGACGGGCGGGTGCTCGGCGCGATCGCCAAGGACGTCGACGAGACGGCCTCGGCGGACGAGCGCCTGGAGCGGCTGCGTACCGCGGTCGCCGAGCTGCTGCGCCGGGCCGGGGTCGCACGCGGCTCGCTGCGCGCGGTGGGCGTCGCCACGCCGGGGATCGTCGAGGCGGACGGCACCGTACGGCTGGGCACGGCGTTGCCCGAGTGGACGGGGCTGCATCTGGGCGAGCGGTTGAGCCGGTCCTTCAAGTGCCCGGTGCTGGTCGAGAACGATGCCAACGCGGCGGCGGTCGCCGAGCACTGGAAGGGTGCGGCGACCGAGTCCGACGACATGGTGATGGTGCTGGCCGGGTTGAGTCCGGGCGCCGGTTCACTGATCGGGGGGCGGCTGCACCGGGGGTATCGCGGGGCTGCCGGTGAGATCGGCGCGCTGCATCTGCTGGGGCGGGACGTGACTCCGGAGACGTTGCTCTCCACCACGGACGAGCCGCTGCATCCGTTGGACGAGCAGGCTGTGGCGCAGGTCTTCGCGCTGGCGCGGGACGGGGACCAGCGGGCGCGGGCGGCTGTCGACCGGTTCATCCAGCGCCTTGTTCACGATGTCGCCGCGCTGGTGCTGGCGCTCGATCCCGAGTTGGTCGTCGTGGGTGGGTGGGCGGCCGGGCTGGACGGTGTACTGGAGCCGTTGCGGCGGGAGTTGGCGCGGTATTGCCTACGGCCGCCGAAGGTCGCGTTGTCGTTGCTCGGGGAGGCCGCTGCGGCAACTGGGGCGTTGCGGTTGGCTCTTGACCATGTCGAGGAGCAACTGTTCGCGGTCGAGGGCACGGTGACGCGGCGCTAGCTGGCGGCGTTGGTCGTGTGCCGGGTGTGGGTTCGTTGTGGCCGGCCTTGATGGTTGTCTTTCGACTGCGGCGGCGTTGGGGCGGGGCGCGGTGGTCGATTGTCGGCTGCGGGTCCGTTGTGGCTGGGCGCGCAGTTCCCCGCGCTCCTTTGAGGCGCTGCCACGCCCGGCACATAGAACGCGTCGCGCCCCGGGTGGAGTTCCCGGGGCGCGACGGATGAACCGTGATCTCGGTCAGGATGCCTGGCGTTCTGGGCCGTGGTGGATTTCCACGCCTCCGGAGTCGGCGAAGGTCAGGCGGCAGGTGTCTGCGCGGTAGGTCGCGACGGAGACCGCTGCGGTGCGGCCCTCGGCGAAGAAGCGGGTCGTGACGACGAGGACCGGGGCTCCGGGGAGGCGGTCCAGTTCCTTGGCGTCGTCCGCGCGGGCCGAGCCGAGTTCCACGGCGCGGTCCTGGCCCTCCAGTTCGAGGCGCTGCAGCTCGCGCAGTACGGCACGCGCGCGTGCCGTCGCGGAGGGAGTGTCTATGGCGGAGAGGTCGGGCACCGACGACTCCGGGATGTAGAGCAGTTCGGCGGCGACCGGCTGGCCGTGGCTCACCCGGGAGCGCCGCACGGTGTGGACCAGTTCCTCGGAACCGGTCTCCAGGACGTCCGCTACGGCCGCCGGCGGAGCCGCCAGCACACAGTCGACGGACTGCCAGGCGTCCTCCCCGGCGCCCGGCCAGGCGTGCTGCTCGGTGCCGACGGCGACACCCACGCGTGGCGGCGCGACGGTCGTACCGACTCCGCGACGGCGCTGCAGCCGGCCTTCCAGTTCGAGTTGTTCCAGAGCCTGCCGGAGCGTGGCCCGGGCGACGCCGAAGCGGGCCGCCAGGTCGCGCTCGTTGGGCAGGATCTCGCCCACGGAGAACTCGGAGTCCAGTGCCTCACTCAGCACTGTCTTGAGATGCCAGTACTTCGGCTCCGGCACCGATTCCAACTGCGTGGTCCCCACCCTGTCCTCCGCAATCGCCGTGTTCCGGCGGCGTTTTAGCGCCCTTGTTTATTAAAGGTTGTTTCACTTATCTGCGACCATAGGACGCCCCCCACCCTTGGTCAAGACCAATCCTCCATGTCATATGCGATGCACAGAGCGTCTGCCGCGGAGCGTTCACAGGGCGTTCGTACAGGGTGTTCTTCGTGACGTAACGGCAAAGCCCCCGTCTCGAAACGGGGGCTCCGCCGGGGCTGGGGCTAAGCGGAAGCCAGTGATCGAAGCTTGTCGGGGTTGCGGACGATGTAGACGGAGCGGATGCGTCCGGCGGATACGTCCACCTGGAAGACGCTGTCGGGCGTGTCACCCGAAAGGATCAGCACCGCGGGTCCGCCGTTGAGCTCCAGGAAGCGGAACGACATCTCCGGGACGCTCTTCCCGGCGACGGCGACCAGGAAGCGGCCCACATTGTCGGCGGTCTCCAGGATCCGCAGCGGCGCCTTGGACTTGCCGCCGCTGTCGCCGATCAGGCGGACGTCCGGGGCGAGCATCTCCATGAGGCCCGCCAGGTCGCCTTCGGCAGCCGCGGCGAGGAACCGCTCGGTGAGATCGCGGCGTTGGGCGGGGTCGACCTCGTAGCGCGGGCGCCGTTCGTCGACGTGTTTGCGGGCCCGGCCGGCGAGTTGGCGCACGGCCGGCTCGCCGCGGTCCAGCATGGCCGCGATGTCTGCGTACGGGTAGCCGAACGCCTCCCTGAGGACGAACACGGCGCGTTCCAGCGGGGACAGCGACTCCAGGACGACGAGTACGGCGAGGGAGACGGAGTCGGCGAGCACGGCGCGTTCCGCGGTGTCGGGGACGGCGTCCCCGAAGTCGGTGACGTACGGCTCCGGCAGCCATGGGCCCACGTAGGCCTCGCCGCGCGCCTTGACCTGGCGGAGCCGGTCGATGGCGAGGCGGGTGGTGACGCGCACCAGGTAGGCGCGCGGTTCGCGGACCTCGGCGCGGTCGGCGGCGGACCAGCGCAGCCAGGCGTCCTGGACCACGTCCTCGGCGTCGGTCACCCGCCCGAGCATGCGGTAGGCGACTCCCATGAGGACGGGGCGGTGTGCTTCGAAGACATCGGTCGGGGTGTCGGTGGTCACCGCCTCATCCCATGCGTTGGGCGCTGCTCTGTCCAGCAGAAAACCGTGGGCTCCAAGGTCCCCCGCATCTGGGGCTACCGGTGAGTAGCAGTTGCTGACAAGCTGTCTACACGGCCTGTACGGCGTCTGCCAGTACGTCCCAGACGAGGAGCATCCCCATGTCCGCCACCGTCTCCTTCCCGGTCCCCACTCCGCGGGGCCCGAAGACCGTGACCGTGTCCTACGCGCGCGTGGGTCGCGGCGAACCGCTGCTCCTGCTGCACGGCATAGGCCACCACCGCCAGGCCTGGGACCCGGTGGTGGACATCCTCGCGACCGAGCGCGACGTGATCGCCGTGGACCTGCCCGGGTTCGGCGCCTCGCCCGCGCTCCCGGAGGGGCTGACGTACGACCTGACCACGACGGCCGCCGTGTTCAGGGCCTTCTGCGAGGCACTGGGGCTCGACCGCCCGCATGCGGCGGGCAACTCCCTCGGCGGTCTGATGGCCCTGGAGCTGGGCCGCGAGAAGGTCGTACGGTCCGTCACCGCCCTCTCCCCCGCCGGGTTCTGGTCCCAGGCCGAGCGTCGCTACGCCTTCGGTGTGCTGCTCACCATGCGGCAGATCGCGCGCCGCATGCCGCTCCCGCTGGTCGAGAGGCTCGCGCGCACGACGGCCGGCCGCACCGCGCTCACCAGCACCATCTACGCCCGCCCGGGCCGCCGTTCACCCGAGGCCGTGGTCGCCGAGACGCTCGCGCTGGTCAACGCCCCCGGGTTCGACGACACACTCCGGGCCGGTACGAGCGTCCTGTTCACCGACGACATCCCCGGCATCCCGGTCACCGTGGCCTGGGGCACGCAGGACCGGCTGCTGCTGCGCCGCCAGGGCGTCCGCGCCAAGCGGTTGATCCCCCGCTCCCGGCTGGTGCGGCTGCCCGGCTGCGGGCACTGCCCGATGAACGACGACCCGGCCCTGGTCGCGCGCGTCATCCTCGACGGCAGCCGCTGACCGGCGCGGGAGCAGCCCCAACGCGCCCGATCCCAGGGCGACTCCGGCGCCGACGAGGGCGCTGCCGGCGGCCTGCGCGGCCCCGTAGGAGCCCGTTCCGACGAGTGGCGCGGTAGCGGCGGCGGCGACCGGGATGAGGCCGGAGAAGAGCGTGGCGCGCTCCGCGCCGATCCGCTGCATGCCCATGTACCAGCACACGAAGCCGACGACCGTGACGACCGCCGCCTGCCACAGCAGCGCGGCGGTCTCGGTGCCGTCGGGGCGCCGCAGCCAGGCGGTCCCGTCGAGGACCAGACCGGCCGTCGCCGCCTCGACCGCGGCGAGCCCGCACACGGTGGCCGACAGCAATCGCGGTCCCAGGGGCCGCAGTACGGGAACCGCGAGCACCGCGAAGCCCACCTCGCCCGCGAGTGCGCACCCGGAGAAGGCGATTCCGGCGCCGTCGGTACGGCCCCAGCCCTGGACCGTGAACGCGCCGACGGCGACGAGCGACGCCCCGTAGAGCACGATCCGGCGTGGACGGCGTCCCTCCAGGAGGGGGACGAGGACCGCGACGGCTACGGGAGCGCAGCCCACGAAGACGCCGGGGACGGCCGGTTCGGCGCTGCGTTCGGCGGCGATGACGGCCAGGTTGAAGCCGACCATGCCGACGGCCGCGAGCAGTGCGAGACGGGCCCATTGGCGTGGAGTGAGCCCGCGAAGTCGTGCCCTCGCGTCCTTGCCGGTGAACGGGACGAGGAGCAGGCAGGCGAGGCCGTAGCGCAGGAACTGGCCGCCCGCGTACGGGTAGTGGCCCAGGACGCTGTTCGCGGTGAAGGACGCGCCCACGAGGACGCAGGCGAAGGCGGCGAGCGGGGTGCCGCGGGCGGTGGTGGCGTTCATGGCAGCGACGCTAGGGAGAGCGGCGGTCCGGTTTAAGGTCCACTTCCATGACGTCATCGCGGACCAATCCGGAGGGACCGACCAATCCGGAGGGGCTGACCGATCCGGAGGGACCGACCGATCGGGAAGGGCTGACGGGTTCCGCCGCCTGGGAGTTGCTGCTGCCCGCCGCCTCGGCACCGGCACGCGCGCGTGGCCGCTCCCTTCAGGCGGCGCTGCGCGAGGCGGTGCGTTCGGGGCGGCTGGCACCGGACACCCGGCTGCCGTCGAGCCGGGATCTGGCGGCCGACCTCGGAGTGTCGCGGGGGCTCGTCACAGAGGCGTACGAGCAGTTGACGGCGGAGGGCTATCTGCGCAGCGGCCGGGGCGCGGGCACCTGGGTGGGCGGTGCGGTACGAGCGGCGCGGCCACGCGCGCGTGACCGCGCGCCGCGCTCCCCCGGCGCCCGCGCCGACTTCGTGCCCGGCACGCCGGACCTGTCGCTGTTCCCGCGCGCCGCCTGGGCCGCGGCGCAGCGCGGTGTGCTGACGGAGTCGCCGCACGAGATGCTCGGCTATCCCGATCCGCGCGGGCTGCCCCGGTTGCGCACGGCTCTCGCGGAACTCCTCGCGCGCCGCCGGGGTGTGGTCGCCGACCCGGAGCGGCTCGTCGTGGTCTCCGGAGTGGCGCAGGCGACGGCGCTGCTCGGATTCGTGCTCCACGCGCGCGGGACACGCACCGTCGGCGTAGAGGACCCGGGCAGTCCCCAGCACGGCGCCCTGTACGCCTCGGCGGGCGTCGGCACCGTGCCGCTGCCCCTGGACGAGGAGGGCATCGCGATCGGGCCGCTACGGGCGTCGGGTGTACGGGCCGTAGTGACCACACCCGCCCATCAGTTCCCCACGGGCATCGCCTACTCCGCGCGCCGACGGGCCCAACTCCTCGACTGGGCACGGTCGGTGGACGGTCTGGTTTTCGAGGACGACTACGACGGCGACTTCCGCTACGACCGAGCTCCCGTAGGCGCGCTCCAGGGACTCGACCCGGAGCATGTGGCCTACGCGGGCTCGGTCAGCAAATCCCTTGCTCCGGGGCTGCGGCTCGGCTGGTTGCTGGTGCCCGAGTCGCTGACCGACGAGGTCGTCGAACGCAAGCGCACCATGGACCTCGGCCACCCGACCCTCGACCAGGCACTGTTCGCCCGCTTCCTGGAACGCGGCGACTACGACCGGCAGTTGCGGCGCTGCCAGCGCGCCTACCGGCAGCGACGTGACGCCCTCGTCGACGCCCTGGAGGAGCACTTCCCCGGAGCGCGGGTGACCGGGATCGCGGCGGGGCTGCATGTCATCGCCGAACTGCCGGAGAAGTACGGCCCTCCGGAGGACTTCCTGGAACGCGTGGACTCCGCCGGTGTCGCGGTGCGCCCGCTCAGCGCCTACGCCTACGCCCACGCGCGCGTGGACGACGCGGTCGTACGGCTCGTCCTGGGGTACGCGCAGCTGTCTCCCGGGCGGATTCGTGCAGGGGTGGGTCTGATGGCCGACGCCGTACGCCCGTAGAGAGTCTCCGATGTCGCGCGCGGGCCCCCATGTGACCGCGTTCCGTTGTTCACCTGTGGTTTCCGTGTGCGCTGTGGCGCACCAGTAGTTGTTGCGGTGCACCCTGACCGCATCCCGTCCGTGGAGGCGCAACCCCATGTCACCTCGTCCGTTCCCCGCCCGCCGCAGCGTTCTGCGCGGCTCCCTGGCCGCGTCGGCGGCCCTGACCGTGCCCGCCGCCCTCGGCGCCGCCCCGGCCTTCGCCCTGTCCGGGCGTCCCAAGGCGGGCTGGGGCGTGCAGGCGGGCGATGTGACCTCGGACTCCGGTCTGGTGTGGGTGCGTTCGGACCGCCCGGCCCGGATGATCGTGGAGACCTCGGCCACCGAGTCGTTCCGCAATCCGCACCGGTGGCACGGTCCGCTGCTCGGCGCCGGCACGGACTTCACCGGCACGACCCGGCTGCGCGGGCTGCCCTCGGGGGAGCAGATCCACTACCGGGTCCTGCTCGCCGACCCCGACGACCCGCGCCGTACGGGCGAGCCGGTCGCCGGCACGTTCCGCACGGTGCCGACCGGACGGCGCGGCGTGCGTTTCCTGTGGTCCGGCGACCTGGCGGGGCAGGGCTGGGGCATCAACCCCGATCTCGGCGGCTACCGCATCTACGACGCCATGGGCAAGCTCGACCCGGACTTCTTCCTCTGCAGCGGCGACAACATCTATGCCGACGGTCCGATCACGGCGACCCAGGCGCTGCCCGACGGCAGCCTCTACAGGAACGTCACCACGGAGGAGAAGTCCAAGGTCGCCGAGACCCTGGCCGAGTTCCGCGGGAACTTCCGCTACAACCTGCTCGACGAGAACCTCAAACGGTTCAACGCACAGGTGCCGTCGATCATCCAGTGGGACGACCACGAGGTGCGCAACAACTGGTACCCGGGTGAGGTGATCGCCGCCTCCGACACCCGCTACACGGAGAAGAACGTCGACGTCATGGCGGTGCGCGCCCGGCGGGCGTTCAGCGAGTACTTCCCGATCTCGACGCTGCGGCCGGGTGCCAAGGAGGGTCGGGTCCAGCGCGTGATGCGGCACGGCCCGCTGCTCGACGTGTTCGTCCTGGACATGCGGACCTACCGCAACGCCAACTCGCCCGACAGACAGACCGTGGACCCGCAGGGCATCCTCGGCCGGGAGCAACTGGAGTGGCTCAAGCGGGAGTTGTCGCGCTCGCGTGCGGTGTGGAAGGTGATCGCCGCCGACATGCCGCTGGGTCTGGTCGTACCCGACGCGACCGAGGGCAAGCCGAACATCGAGGCGGTCGCGCAGGGCGACCCGGGCGCGCCGCTCGGGCGTGAACTGCAGATCGCCGAGCTGCTGCGGTACATCAAGCACCGACGGATCACCGGCACCGTGTGGCTGACGGCCGACGTGCACCACACCTCCGCCCAGCACTACCAGCCCTCGCGGGCCGCGTTCACCGACTTCGAGCCGTTCTGGGAGTTCGTCTCCGGTCCGCTGAACGCGGGCGCCTTCCCGGCCAGCGACCTCGACAACACCTTCGGTCCGGAGCGGGTGTTCGTGAAGGCGCCGACCGCGCAGAACGTGTCGCCCGCCGAGGGCTACCAGTTCTTCGGCGAGGTCGACATCGACGGCCACAGCGGGGAGTTGACGGTGCGTCTGCGCGAGCAGGACGGCACCCTGCTGTTCACCAAGACCCTTCAGCCGGGACGGGTCGGCCAGTAACTCCACTACCCTCGTACCTGAGCCGCGCACCGGCGTCATCCCCCGGTGCGCGGCGTGCGCCGACGCCTGCCAACTCTCCGTCGGGATGGACGTTTTCGCAGGTCAGAGCGATTGTCAGTGGTGGCCTCTACGGTTTTTGCATGACGCGATCTTTGCAGGCCGTGACCTATCGCCGACCCTCCGTGCTGGAGTCGTCGGCGGGTGAGCGGCGCCTCGGCCTTGAGACCTCACAGGGTGCGACTCCTTCGGGTGTCACCGACCATCCGCGCTTCTTCGCGGGCTTCCTGACCGCTCCTCAGGTGGCCTCGGCGGCGCTGCTCGCGGTGGCCGACGTGGCGGCCACGCGGTACTACCAGCGCCAACTGCCCTCCTCGCTCGACCCGGTGGTGACGGCGGGCGGCGACCGGCTGCGCTTCGAGTCCTTCTCGGGCTGCGGCGGGGTGTACGCGCGGCTGGACGTCCTCGCCCCCGGCCTCGACGGCGACGAGGTGGGACACGGCACGACGAACGTCGACGTCAACAACCCGCTGCGCGAGGCCCTGTCCCGGATCGGCACGGACGATCCGCTCCATCTCCGGGTCGGCCCGGAGGAGTTGGCGGTCACCACGCTGGACGGCCCGGTCGTGGAGAAGAAGGTGCCGCTGCCGGACCGGTGGCTGCGCGGCTTCGCGGAGGCCCAGGTGATAGCGGCCGGCTTCGACCTGCGGGCCGAGCTGCCCGCGGCGGAGGCGGTCCGGTTCCTGCGCTCACTCCCGAAGAGCGGCGCGCGCGGCACCACGAGCGGCCCGCGCTGGGTCGTACCGGCGGGACGCGGCCTGCGCCCGACCACCCGCCCCGTACCGGGCGCGGTGTGCCTCCCGGGCCCGGAGCGTCTGATCGCCCTCCAGCGCGTCCTGCGCCACGCGACGGCCCTGCGAATCTACGGCCCCTCCGCCGTCGGCACCTCGGCTTCGGCCGGTGCGTGGGAGGCCGTCCTGCCGGGCATGCGGCTCACCCTCACACTGTCGCCGGACGCGTCGCGCGGATTCTCCGGCGAGGGCGGGGTCCTGGACGCACTCGCGGCCGACGAGGCGGGCGAGGACGCGGAGTTGATCTCCGTACTGCTGGCCTGGGAGCCCCGCATCGACGTCGCCGACATGGCCGCCTCCTCGGGACTCGCGCCCGAGCGGGTCCGCGCCGCGCTGACCCGGCTGGGCACCTCGGGACGCGTCGGATACGACACGGCGGAGGCGGCCTACTTCCACCGTGAACTGCCGTACGACGCGCGGCGCGTGGAGCGTCACAATCCGCGGTTGCGCTCCGCCCACGCGCTCGTGGCGGCGGGGGCGGTGACCCTGGAGGGCGCGATCGGGACGGTGACCGCCGAGGACGGTCATGTGCACAGGGTGCGGGACGAGGCAGGGGTGCTGAGTTGCAGCTGCGTGTGGTGGGCGAAGTACCGGGGCGGGCGCGGACCGTGCAAGCACGCGCTGGCGGTACGGATGGTGCGGCGGGGCGAAGCGACGGAGCAGAGCACGGTCCGGGACGCGGACCGGAATGCGGATCAGAACATGGTGCGGGTCGACGGGGGTGTGCGATGAGTTCGCTGATGGAAGCGGTGCGGGCAGGCCGGACGGCCGAGGCGGTGGGGCTGCTCGACGGGTTGACGGACGCCGAACGGCGCTCGTTCCTGCCGGAGTTGAAGGAACTCCGCAAGGAGCTGCGCAAGGCGCCGTGGGAGGAGCCGTCCCGTCGCGCCTATCCTGCCCTGCACGCGGCCGGGGCCGCCTGCGAGACGGGGGCGGCAGCCGTGGCGACCTGGATCGCCGCCGCCGACATGCGTTGGTCTCGGTCGTCCCCGGCGCTGCTGATCCACATCCTGGGCGACCGCGACACCGCCTGGCTCGCCGACGTGACGCACCGCCTCGCCGGACGCCCGGCCTCCGCCGACGTGCCGTACGAGCTGATGGCCGGTCTGGTGCGGCTCTCCGGCTGCCCGGTGCCGACGACGGACGCCTATGTGCGGGGCTGGGTGGAGCACATCAGCCACCTGCGGCAGCTCGGGAACACCCTCCTCGACCGCCTGCGCATGGACCCACATCTCGCGGAGCTGGTGCACGCGGTCTTCGAGACGGAGGACATCGGCAGCCCGCTGGAGTGGTCGTCGACCGAGGGGCCGAACAGCTGGGTCGACGCGCTCGCCCAGCTCACCGCCGAAGGTGTCCTGGACCGGAGGCGCACGGTGGACGCGTGCGTGGCCCGGCTGCTGCGGGGCGGTACGACCCTCGACAACCGGGTGTTCCTGCGCGTGTTGAAGGCCCTCGCCCTGACCCGTGAGGAGGAGCGGGAGCGGATCGCCGACTGGCTGGCGCTGGCCTCGGACGCGGTGTCCGTGGTGGCGTCGCATGCCCAGTCGGTGCTCGGTTCTCTGGTTCTGGACGGGGAGTTGACGCCGCGCCGGCTGGCGGAGATGTCGGACGCGGTGCTGTTCCGGCCCGAGAAGAAGCTCGTCCGGGCCCAACTCGTGCTGCTGGGGAAGGTGTTGGCGCGGGACGCGTCCGCCGCAGACGAGGTGCTGCCCGCCCTCGCACAGGCCTTCGGGCACGAGGACGCGGACGTACAGGAGCGGGCGCTGAAGTTGGTCGAGCGGCACCTCAAGAAGGTCGGCTCCCCCGAGGTACGGGGTGAACTCGCCGCGGCAGCCGACCAGTTGATCCCCGCTCTGCGCACACGCGCGGTCGAGACGCTGGGCGCGGCGCCGGCGACGGCGGCGTCGATGGTGTACGAGGAGATGCTCCCGCCCGCCCCGGCGCCGGTGCGCCTCGCGCCGGCGCCCGAGTCGGCGGTCGAACTCGCCGAGGAACTGGGGGTGTTGCTGGCGACCGAGGGCGATGTGACGGTGTTCGAGCGCGCGCTGGACGGACTCGTCCGCCATGCCCACCGCGACCGGGACGTCCTCCTGGAGGCGCTGGGTCCGGTGGTCGCGCGCCGCTGGTGGGCCGGTGACGCCCCCGGTCACGTCCAGCGTCCGGACGACCACTTCAGCAGGTCGCACCACAGCTTCGGCAGCGGTTCGTACGGGCTCGACCTCCTGCTGGCCACCCTGCTGGACAAAGTACGCACCGTCACCCTCCACGAAGGGGTGCAACGCGGCCGGCGGGGCCAGGAGTGCGGGCACAGCGCGCTGACGCGGGCCTTCGACGCCCGACTGTGGGAGGTGGCGTACCGGCTCCGCGCTGAGCCGCTGCCGTTCCTGTTGTCGACGCCGAGTTGGAGTACGGGGCTGCTGGAGCCGGACGAGTTGGTGGCCCGGCTGGACGCGTACCGGCGCCTGGGCGCGCGGGTCTCGGAGGCCGACTTCGCGCAGGCGCTGCTGCGGGTGCGCCGCGAGGACCGGGGGGCGGCAACGGTTGCCGCCGAGCGGGCGGAGGCTCTCGGCACGGCGGAGGGTACCCGGCTCGCGCGCTGGCTGACGTCCGAGAACCCCACCCTGCCCCTGAGCAGGCGCCGGACGGCCGGGATGCGCGTCGTGGTCGAGTTGGGTGAACTCCTCGATCTTCAGGAGGACTTCCCGGCGGAGTTCCGCGCGCTGGGCAAGCCGGTGACCGCCTACGGCGACCGCTGGTACTGCTACCACTGGACCCAGGAGATGCAGCGGCACTGGCTCGCGATACTCCCCGAGCGTCGTGAACTGGTGGCGGCGCGGCTGGTGCGGGACGTGTCGGCCGCCGCCCTGGACGACACCCGCGGCGCGGCCTCCGTACTCCCGCTGCTGGCCGAGTCCGAGGGGGTGGCGGGTCAGGCCACGCACCTGTGTCTGGCGTACGGGCTCGGCGCGCGGCACCCCGAGGATCGGCTCGCCGCCGTAGACGCGTTGCTGGTGCTCGCGGCGCGGGGGCAGTTGGACGTGGACCGGTTGGGTGCGGATCTCGGGGAGTTGGTGCGGAGCGGGGCCGTGAAGCCGTCGCGGCTCGCCGAGTCGGTGCGGACGGGGGCGGCGACCGGGGCGAACGCGACCATCTGGGGGATTCTCCGGCACACCCTGGCCGCGTTGCTCGCCGACCTCGACGGTGATGCCAAGCCCGCCCACGCGCGGGGGCTCGGGGACCTCCTGGCCGTGGCCGCCGAGTGCGCGGAGCGGTCGGGGGCGCGGGGTGAACTGCCGTATCTGGCGCAGACGGCGGCCCGGAGCGGCTCGTCCCGGCTGGTCACGCAGGCACGTCGGCTGCGCAGCGCGCTGGTGGCGGAGGTGGCCGCATGACGTAGGGCGACAGGGCTGACCTCCGGTGCACCGCACTCGCCAAAAGAACGGCAAAAGGTACAGAACCACGCTTTTACCAGTAGGTCACAGAGCGTTCGTGATCACGCAACACCCTTCCTTCACAGTGGGTGCATGAGTCGAGACATGTTTGACGTGACGCGCGCGAAGCACGGGCGTCCGGTGCACCACTGGCGGCGGGACCTGGTGGAGCTGGCCGCGCTGTTCACGGCGGTCGCGGTGGCGGACGTCGTGGCGGATCTGGTGGGGCACGGGCCCGACGGTCCGGTGCTGCTGGCGATCTCCGCGCTGGCGCTGATCGCCACGGCGGGGTTCCACACGTGGTGGTCACGCCGCCACGGTCACGCGCCGCCGACGGGCGATACCGGCGCCCGGCCGACCGCGGAACCGCGGCAGACCGGGCCGACCGAGCGGACCGGAGCAGAGGTCGCGTCCACGTCCGTGTCCGGGTCCGCGCAGTCGTCCGCGACGGCCGGTCCGGTCGTCGAGGCGGCGTCGCTGTGGCGGATGCGGACGACGGTGCAGGACGCGCCGGGGTCGCTGGCGGTGTTGTGCACGGCGCTGGCCGGCCGGCGGGTCGACATCCTGAGCCTGCAGACGCATCCGCTGGCCGAGGGCACGGTGGACGAGTTCCTGCTGCGGGCGCCGGCCGAGGTCGCGGCGTCCGAGATCACCCGGGCGGTGGCATCGGCCGGCGGTTCGGGCACCTGGATCGAGCGGGCCGATGCCCACGACCTGGTGGACGCACCGACCCGCGTCCTGGGCCTGGCCACCCGGACGGCCCTGGACGCGGCCGAACTTCCCCTGGCGCTACGGCAGTTGTTGGGCCGGTGCACCATCCGTTCGCTGCCCGCGACCATCGCGGGCAAGGGGCGCGAGCCGGAATCGGTGCCGGTGGAGGGGGCGTTGGAGGACACGGTCATGCGACTGCGGGCGCCGGAAGGCGGAGTGATCACAGTGGAGCGGCCGTATCTGCCGTTCACGCCCACCGAGTTCGCCCGGGCGCGTGCGCTGGTCGAGCTGGACGCCCGGCTCGGTCCGCGCATCCCGCGCAGCCAGGACGTACTGACGCTGCCCGAGGGCAACGCGATCACCGTGCGGCGCGCGGACACCGGTGATCTGGACGCGGCGCGGGAGATGCACGAGCGGTGCTCGGCGCGGACGCTCGGTATGCGGTACCACGGGCCGGTCGGTGACGCCGACCGCTATCTCAACCACCTGCTCTCTCCGCGCTTCGGGCGGACGCTCGCGGTGCAGACGGCGTCGGGGCGGATCGTCGGGCTCGGGCATCTGATGTGGGACGGGGACGAGACGGAGGTCGCGCTGCTGGTCGAGGACGACTGGCAGCGGCGGGGTATCGGCAGTGAGTTGTTGGGGCGGCTGGTGGGGATGGCTGTCGAGGCGGGGTGCGAGAGCGTGTACGCGGTGACGCAGGCGTCCAACACGGGGATGGTTGCGGCGATGCGGGGGCTTGAGCTGCCGCTCGACTATCAGATCGAGGAGGGGACGCTGGTCGTCACGGCTCGGCTGGGTGCGGCTGTGGGGGTTGCGGAGGCCACGGAGTTCGGGAGGGCCGAAGCGCCGTAGCGGTTGCGGATCAGTTGACGGGCGCGGGTGCGTCGTGGCTGGTCGCGCCCCGCGGCGGAGCCGCATATGAGCACAGCCCCGCGCCCCTCGGGACGGGCGCAAGAGCCCTGTCCAAATCCGACCACAGGTCCTCGACGTCCTCCAGTCCCACCGACAGCCGCAGCAAGCCGTCGCTCACGCCCGACCCCTTCCTGTCCTCCTCTCCCACCACGCGGTGGGAGAGGGAGGCCGGGATCTGGATGAGGGTGTCCACGCTGCCGAGGCTGACGGCGGGGGTGATGAGGCGGACTGCGGCGGTGACCTCGTGCGGGTCTCCGTGGACCTCGAAGGCGATCATCGCGCCGCCGATGCGCGGGTAGTGGACGCGGGCGACGCGCGGGTCGGCGGTGAGGCGGCGGGCGAGTTCGGCGGCGTTGGCGGACGCGGCCCGCACCCGTACCGGCAGGGTCGACAGGCCGCGCAGCAGGAGGTAGCCGGCGAGCGGATGCAGTACACCGCCCGTCGCGAAGCGGATCTGGCGCAGCGTCCCGGCGAACTCCTCGTCGCAGGCCACCACGCCCGCCATCACATCGCCGTGCCCGCCGAGGTACTTGGTCGCGCTGTGCAGGACGATGCGCGCGCCGTGCTCGGCGGGGCGTTGCAGGACCGGGGTGGCGAAGGTGTTGTCCACGAGGAGCGGGACCGAGCCGCAGGACCGGGCTACGGCACTCAGGTCGAGTTCGGCCAGGGTCGGATTGGCCGGGGACTCGACGACGACCACACCCGTGTCGGAGCGCAGCGCGTCGGCGATCCCGGCCGGATCGGTCCAGGTGACCTCGGAGCCGAGCAGCCCGGCGGTGAGCAGGTGGTCGCTGCTGCCGTAGAGGGGTCGTACCGCCACCACGTGTCGCAGCCCCGACGCGGCCCGCGCCAGGAGCACGGCGGTCAGGGCCGCCATGCCGCTGGCGAACGCCACGGCGCTCTCGGTGCCTTCGAGGCGGGCGAGGGCGGTCTCGAAGCGGGAGACGGTCGGGTTGCCGACGCGGCCGTAGACGGGCGGGCCGTCCGGTTCGGCGCCGGTGGCGGCGAAGGCGTCGACGCGCGCGGCCTCGCCACGGCTGTCGTACGACGGGTAGGTGGTCGACAGGTCGATCGGCGGGGCGTGCAGGCCCTGCCGGGCGAGGTCGTCACGGCCGGCGTGCACGGCTTCGGTGGCCAGGGCTCGGGGAGCCGGGGAGGGGTGCGGGTTCGTTGCGTCCATGGATGCAAGGGTGAACATTGAGCGGAATCCATGGCTGAGTGTCCGTGTTACGTTCGATGAATGACCGAATCCGTCGTACTCGATCCGGTGGATCTCCATCTGTTGCGGTTGCTGCAGAACGATGCCCGGGCGACCTATCGCGATCTCGCGGCGCAGGTGGGGGTCGCGCCGTCGACGTGTCTGGACCGGGTGGCGCGGCTGCGCCGGGCGGGGGTGATCCTCGGGCATCAACTGCGGGTCGACGCGGCCAAGTTGGGACGCGGGCTGGAGGCGTTGCTGTCGGTGCAGGTGCGACCGCATCGGCGGGAGTTGGTGGGGCCGTTCGTGGAGCGGATCCGGGCGTTGCCGGAGTCGCGGACCGTGTTCCATCTGACCGGTCCCGACGACTATGTCGTCCATGTGGCCGTGGCGGACATGGCTGATCTGCAGCGGCTGGTTCTGGACGAGTTCACGTCACAGCGCGAGGTGGCGCGGGTGGAGACCCGGTTGATCTTCCAGCAGTGGGACTGCGGGCCTTTGCTGCCGCTTGCCACGCCCACAGCTGAATCGGGGTGACGGGTCCGAGTTCCGCGTATGAGGATGGTCCTCATGTCGCAGACCAACACTCCGCTGCCCCGGCAGGTCGCCGACGCCTATGTCGACGACCTCATCACCCTCGACCCGGTCACCGGTACGTATCTCGGCGTGAAGGAGAGTTCGAGCCGCCTGCCCGATCTCTCCCCCGCAGGTCAGGAACGACTCGCGGCGCTTCAGCGGGCGACCCTCGCTAAGCTCGACGAGGCAGAGCGCCGACCCGGCGCGGACAGTGACAGCGAGCGCCGGTGCGCGCGCCTGCTGCGCGAGCGGCTCAGCGCCGAACTCGCCGTGCACGACGCCGAGGAGAGCCTGCGCGCGGTCGGCAACATGGCCACGCCCGCGCACTCGGTGCGCGAGGTGTTCACGGTGACACCGGCCCAGACCGACGAGGACTGGGCGGCGATCGCCGAGCGGCTGCGCGCGGTGCCGACCGCGCTGGCCGGCTACCGCGAGTCCCTCCAACTGGGCCTGGACCGCAAGCTGTTCGCGGGCCCGCGGCCGACCGACACCTTCATCGGCCAGCTCACCGAGTGGTCGGACACGGACGGCCAGGGGCGCGGCTGGTTCGAGGAGTTCGCCTCGGCGGGCCCCGACTCCCTGCGCGCCGAGTTGGACGAGGCCGCCGGTGCGGCGACCGCGGCCGTGGTGGAGCTGCGGGACTGGCTGCGCGACGTGTACGCGCCGGCCATCGAGGGCGCGCCGAACACGGTGGGCCGGGAGCGGTACGCACGTCTGTCGCGCTTCTTCAACGGTACGGACCTGGATCTCGACGAGGCGTACGCGTACGGCTGGTCCGAGTACCACCGGCTGCTCACCGAGATGAAGCGGGAGGCCGAGAAGATCCTGCCCGGCGCCGGGACTCCGTGGGTGGCGCTCGCGCACCTCGACGAGCACGGCCGGCACATCGAAGGTGTCGAGGAGGTCCGTGTCTGGCTGCAGGGCCTGATGGACAAGGCGATCGAGGAACTGGACGGCACGCACTTCGAACTCGCCGAGCGGGTACGGAAGGTGGAGTCCTGCATCGCGCCTCCGGGCAGCGCGGCGGCGCCGTACTACACACCGCCGTCGGAGGACTTCTCGCGTCCGGGCCAGACCTGGCTGCCGACGATGGGCCAGACCCGGTTCCCGGTCTACGATCTCGTCTCGACCTGGTACCACGAGGGCGTCCCCGGCCATCACCTCCAGCTCGCGCAGTGGGCGCACGTCGCCGGGAACCTCTCCCGCTACCAGGCCACCATCGGCGGGGTCAGCGCCAACGCCGAGGGCTGGGCGCTGTACGCGGAGCGGCTCATGGACGAGCTGGGCTTCCTGGAGGACGCGGAGCAGCGGATCGGTTATCTCGACGCGCAGATGATGCGGGCCACCCGCGTCATCGTCGACATCGGCATGCACCTGGAGATGGAGATCCCGGCGGACTCGCCGTTCCACCCCGGTGAGCGGTGGACGCCGGAACTGGCCCAGGAGTTCTTCGGCGCGCACAGCAGCCGCCCGGCGGACTTCGTGGAGAGCGAACTGACCCGCTACCTCACGATCCCGGGCCAGGCCATCGGCTACAAACTCGGCGAGCGGGCCTGGCTGTTGGGCCGCGAGAACGCGAAGCAGCGGCACGGCGAGACCTTCGACCTGAAGGCCTGGCACATGGCCGCGCTGTCCCAGGGTTCCCTGGGCCTGGACGACCTGGTGGACGAGCTGTCCCAGCTCTGACGCGGGGACGCACGGCGTGACATGTCGGCGGCCGGGTCCGAGAGTTCGGGACGCGGCCGCCGTGTGTGTCTGGTGGCGGGGGCTGAAGTCCCCTTGCCTGCCCGCGAGTTCGCAACGAGGTCACACCGTCTGCATCTGACGCCGGGCACTGGCATTCCTCAGCCGCCCGTCGACTTCGGGACACGGCCGCCCCGCACGACCGACGCCCGGGCCGAAGTCCCCTCGAACACCCGTCAGTTCGGGCCCCAGGCACCGCCCACACCCAACACCGGCGCGGAAACCCCGCCCCCACTCCTCAGCCGGAAAGCCTCCGCAGCTGAACAAGCCCAAGCCACGTCTCAGGACCCGGCCGCGCCTGACCCGCGCGGACGGCGTACCGTCCCGGCTCCAGGTCGACCTTCAGGTGTTCCGTGCCCTCCGACTCCCGTCCAGGCCACGCCGAGTCGAACAGGACGACAGGGCTGGGTACGTCCCACTGCACCTCGTTCTCCCAGGTCGCGCCGGCGAGTGCGGCGGGGATGACGGACAGGATCTCGTCCTCGGAGTTCGCGGCGCACCAGCGTACGAACGTGCCGTGTTCCGGGAGGAAGGAGGTCGACGCGGGGTCGTCGCCCAGGACCAGCGCCGCACTGTCTCCTACCGGCAACAGGCCCGCGTATCCGTCGACCTCGCAGGCCCGGTCGTAGTCCGAGGCCAGTTCGTGGCTGTCGGCTCCCGTCCAGAACGGCAACACCGTCTCCGGCACCGCTATGAGCGGTCCGCCGCCCGACTCCACCCACTGCACCGCCGTTCCCGGCTCCGCGTATCGCGCCATGGGCAGAACCTACACGCACAGCGATCCCACATGTTGAGGGTTCAAAAGACTCGGCGCGTCGATGGTAGGGGCGCGAACTCGCCTCCCCAGCGGCCGAGTTGAAGAAACGCCTGCCAGGAATCAGCAGCCGCAGTCACCCGCCCCCACCGGCGCCGTCAACGAATCGACCGCACGCCTTTCACTTCCCTCCCACGTCTCGAACCCGAAGCCCTCACGCACCCAGTACTCGAACCCGCCGAGCATCTCCTTGACCTGGTACCCGAGTTCGGCGAGCGCGAGGGCGGCCCGGGTGGCGCCGTTGCAACCCGGACCCCAGCAATACGTCACGACCGGCACGGACTTGTCGAGGAGCCCCTCGGCCTGAGCCGGGATGAGCGCTGTGGGGAGGTGGACCGCTCCGGGAACGTGGCCCTGGTCCCACGACTCGGTGGAGCGTGAGTCGACGACGACGAACCCGGGAGAACCGGAGTTGCCGTCGGCCGCGAGCGCTGCGGCCACGTCGGAGACGTCGGCGTGGAAGGCGAGGCTCGCGCGGAAGTGGGCGACCGCGGCCGAAGGTGCGGCGGGGGCGACCCGCAGAACGGGATTGACGGCGATGGTACTGCTCATGATCCGACCTTTCACCGAGGCACCCAGGCACCTCTATGTCTCAACGTCTCTACATCTCTACGTCGAGAAATCTATGGTCGCCGACCGGTCCGCTGAAGGGACGATCCTCGCCGTACCCCTTGATCGGCCGGGGATTCCCCTGCTATTTCTCAAACATGACCGCGGAATCCACTTACGCCCCCGACGCCACCGACTGGCGCATCCTCGACGTCCTCCAGCGGGAGGGGCGCGCCAGTTTCGCCGAGTTGGCCCGGGCCGTCTCCATGTCCGCGAGCGCGGTGACCGAGCGGGTGCGGCGGCTGGAGGAGGCGGGGGTGATCCAGGGATACGCGGCGGTCGTGGACCCCGAGCGGCTCGGGCTGCCCATCCTGGCGTTCGTGCGGCTGCGCTACCCGAACGGCAACTACAAACCCTTCCACGACCTGGTCGCGGTGACGCCGGAGATCCTGGAGGCCCATCACATCACGGGCGACGACTGCTTCATGATCAAGGTCGCGGCCCGTTCGATGCGCCACCTGGAGGAGGTGTCGGGCAAGATCGGCGCCCTGGGCTCGGTCACCACCAGCGTCGTCTACTCCTCACCGCTCCCCCGCCGCCCCCTGGGCCACTGACCCCGCCGACCTCAAGGACGTCACTGCCCCCGCTGCCGTACAGCCGACCCGTCCCGCCCCTTCACGACCTCCAGCTGCGCGTGGATCCGCCGCCGCAGATCCGCGACATGGCTGACGATCCCGACGCTGCGGTCCCGCTCGCGCAGGGAGTCGAGGACGTCGAGAACCTCGTCGAGGGTCTGCTCGTCGAGGCTGCCGAAGCCCTCGTCGATGAAGAGGGTGTCGAGCCGGACCCCGCCGGCCTCGTCGGTGACCACGTCCGCGAGTCCGAGCGCGAGGGCGAGGGACGCGAAGAACGTCTCGCCGCCGGACAGCGTCGCCGTGTCCCGTTCCCGCCCGGTCCACGCGTCGACGACATGCAACCCGAGTCCGCTACGGCCGCGCCCGGCCCGGTCGTCCGAGTGCACGAGGGTGTAACGCCCGGACGACATGCGCTGCAACCGTACGGTCGCCGCCGCGGCCACCTGTTCCAGGCGGGCGGCGAGGACGTACGACTCCAGGCGCATCCGGCGTTCGTTGTCGGCCGAGGTGCCCGCGGTGAGGGCGGCGAGGCGGGCCACCCGGTCGTACTCCTCGCGCAGCGGGGCGAGTTGACGTGCCCCGGCGGCCGATCGGGCGGAGAGCCGGTCGAGTTCGGTGCAGCGCCGGGCCGCCGCGTCGCGCGCGGAGGCCGCGTCACGCGTCCGCTGAACCGCCGCGGTCGCGACCCGCTCCGCCAGGTCCAGGTCCACTGGCGCCTGCTGCGCGGCTGCCGCCGTGTCGACCTCCGCGAGCACGGCCCGTACGGCGGCCTCCTCCGACTGCCAGGCGTCCAGGCGGCGTTGGAGTTCGCGATGGGCGGTGTCGTCGAGAAGGGCGGCGGCCGCGGCCTGCGGGGTGTCGAACCCGGCGCGGAAGGCGGCGTCGGCGAGCCGGGCGTCGGCGTCCTTGAGGCGCTGGGCGGTGTCCTCGGCGGTACGGCCGGCGTCGGCCGCGTCGGTGAGCAGCGCGGCCTGCCGCTCCAGTTGGGCGGCACGCGCGGCCACGCTGTCGGCCGTACCCCGTGACTGCGCCAACTCCCCTTCCAGGGAGGAACGTTCACGGTCCAGGGTGTCGCGCAGGGTCGTACGGGAGGCGGCCCGGAGCGCGGCCTGCTGCTGGATCACGGTCCGCCGCTCATGCTCCTGCTCGGCCCGGCGCAGCTCCTCGGTCGCGGGGTGCAGCCAGGACGCGTCCCGGCGCGCCTGCTCGTACAACCGCTCCAACTCCGCTACCTCGTCGGCGAGTTGGCCGGTCGGCGCGTCACCCGCCTCTGCGGTGGCGGCGGCGAGGGCTTCCCGTACGACACCCAGGCGGCGCTCGGCCTCGGTGCGCTGTTCCTCGGCGCGCTGGTGGGCGGTGAGGGCCTGTTCCTCCGCCGCACGGTCCACGTGTCCGGCGGATTTGCGGGCGGGGGCGGGGTGTTCGGTGGCTCCGCAGACGGCGCAGGGTGCGCCGTCGGTGAGGTGGGCGGCGAGTTCGGCGGCGATGCCGTTGAGGCGCTGTTCCTTGAGGTCGAGCCAGTGGGCGCGGGCCTCGACGGCACGTTCGGCGGAGACGAGCACCTGCCGCTGGGCGTCCTCGGTGTCACCGGCGAACTGGTCCCGCTGCCGGGCCGCCCCGAGCCGCCGCTCGGCGGGCTCGCGCCGCACGCCGAGCTGTTCGGCCCGGGTGGTGGCCTCCTGCGCCGACTCGATCCGCGTCTGGAGTCCCGCGCGGGTGGTGTCCCACTCGGCGAGCCAGGCCTCGGCCTCCTGCCGTACGTCCTCGTCGGCACGCTCCTGGCGGTCCAACTCGGCGCGTTCCACGCGGAGTTCGGTGATCCGTTGCTCGGCGCGGCGGGCCGATTCCAGTCCGCCCAGTTCCTCGGCGGCCCGGCGTGCGGCGGCGGCGAGCCCGGCCGCGCCGGCGCCCGCGAAGGTGTCCGGCAGCAGGCCACGCGCGCGCGTCTCGGCCCGGGCGGCGTCCCGGTGCTCGGCGTCGGCGGCCTCGCGCAGCTCCAGCGCCGGCGCCACCGCCTCCGCCTTCCGGGCCCGCTCCATCCGCGCCTGCGCCTGCCGATAGCCGTCGGCCCGCTCGTCCATGAGCGTGGCCCGCTCCCGCGCCTGCGCGAACCGCTCTTGCAGGCGGCCCAGTTCACGGACGTCGGCCAGTTCACGATCGGCGGCGGCCTGGGCGGACTCGGCGGCAGCCAACCCGCCCTGCGCCACGGTCAGTTGCTCGCGTGCGGTACTCCGGGCCACGGCCGCCGCGCCCAACACCGTGTCGGCGAGGCCGGGTTCGCCCGGAGCGAGGTCCGGCAGCTCCATGGCGTCACCGGCGGCCTGCTGCATGCGGTGCGCGTCGGCAAGCAACTGGGCGTCGCCCTCACGGACTTGGGCCTCGGTGGCCCGGCGCCGTTCGGCGAGCCGCTTCTCGACCTCGGCGAAGCGGTGGGTGTCGAAGAGCCGCCCGAGCAGCTTGCCGCGCGCCTCGGCGTCGGACCGCAGGAACCGTGCGAACTCGCCCTGGGGCAGCAGCACGACCTGGCAGAACTGTTCCCGGCTCATGCCCAGCAGCTGGGTGATCTCCTCGCCGATCTCCTGGTGCGAGCGGCTGAGGTCCTTCCAGGCGCCGGCCGTCGCGTCGTACTCGCGCAGCCAGCTCTGTGCCTTGTCCAGCGTGCTGCCGGTGCCGCGCTTCTTGGGACGCGCCCAGGGCGGCTGCCGGGTCAGTTCCAACCGCCGCCCGCCGACGGTCAGTTCGAGCCGCACCTCGGTGCGCGTGCCGGCCGGGGCGTGGTCGCTGCGCAGGGTGAGCCCCTGACCGGACTGCCGGACGCCGGGCACCGAGCCGTAGAGCGCGTAGCACACGGCGTCGAGGACGGAGGTCTTTCCGGCGCCGGTCGGCCCGTGGAGCAGGAACAGCCCGGCGGAGGACAGCTCGTCGAAGTCGACGGTCTGTGAACCGCCGAAGGGCCCGAAGGCGGTGAGGTCGAGCCGGTGGAGCCTCATCGGTGACCCTCTGTTCCCGCGTGCCGTACGTTCACGGCGTCACCTCCCGTACGACCGCGTCCGCGCGCACCGCGTCGAACGCCTCCTGGAGAACGGTCTGTTCGTGCTCGTCGGGACCGGCGCCGCGTACGTGGGCCACGAAGTCGTCGGCGATCTCACGGTCGTCGCGGCCCGCGAGGCGGCGGGCGTACGACACGTCGGGGTCGTCGGGGCCGCGCTCGGGGTCGAAGACGAGGCTGAGGGTGTGCGGGAAGCGCTCGGTGAGCCGGGCCATGGGGTCGTCCGGTCGCACCGGGTCGGTGAGGGTCGCCTCGACCCACGCCTCCTCGTGCCGCGCGAGGCCGGGGTCGTGGAGGAGGTCCTCCAACATGCCGCGGATACGGGCAAGTTCGCGCGGTACCGGGCAGTCGAGGCGCTCGGCGGTGACGGCCCCGTCCGCGTCGAGGTCGACGAGCCACATGCTCTTGCGGTGGTCGGCCTCGGAGAAGGAGTACGGCAGCGGGGAGCCCGAGTAGCGCACGCGCCCGGTGATCGTCTGGGAGCCGTGCAGATGCCCGAGCGCCACGTAGTCGACGCCGTCGAAGACCCCGGCCGGTACGGCGGCGACTCCGCCGACGGTGATGTCGCGTTCGCTGTCGCTGACCTCGCCGCCGGTGACGAAGGCATGCGCGAGGACCACGGAACGGGTGCCGGGCGCTCGGTCGGCGAGGTCGGCGCGGACGCGGTCCATGGCGGCGGCGAGGACCGCCTCGTGCCCGGCCTTCTCCACCCCGAACTCGGCCTTCACCAGGGCGGGTTCGAGATACGGCAGCCCGTAGAAGGCCACGTCGCCGGACGCGTCCGGGATCACCACGGGCGTCCCGCAGGCCGACGGCTCGGTGCGGAGGTGGATGCCCGCACGGTCGATCAGCCCGGCGCCGACGCCGAGACGGCGGGCGGAGTCGTGGTTCCCGGAGATCATCACCGTGGGCACGCCCAGGTCGGCGAGCCGGTGCAGGGTGTCGTCGAACAGCTCGACCGCGGCCAGCGGCGGCACCGCCCGGTCGTACACGTCTCCCGACACGAGCACCGCGTCCACATCGCGCTCGCGCACGGTGGCGACGAGGTGACTCACGAAGTCGGCCTGGGCCCCGAGCATGTTCACGCGGTGGAAGGCCCGGCCCAGGTGCCAGTCGGAAGTGTGCAGCAGTCTCATCGGTCCACCACGCTAGCGCCTGCCGGCCCCTGAACCACCATTGACCTCGGAGTTCCCACGCATTCGGGACCTTATGGCAGGAAATATGCCCCATACCGGGATCAGTGAGCGTCGTCACGGCGCTGAAGGCCGCGGTCGGATCCCACCGTTCCCGGGTCCGGTGCCGTGATCCCGCCGTCCAGTCCGGCCTCCTCCGCGAGGCGGGTCGTCCGGCGGTCGGCCATCTCCGTGCGGAGCCGGCTGGGGCACAGCCTGTCGGCGCGCGGCTACGCGGCTGGGCGTCGGCTGTGGAAATTCCCAACTCCCTTGTCGCACACGTGTGCTGCGTTAATCTCCCGTCACACGCACCACGCGAGAGACACAGGGTTCCCATGCCAGTCGAGTTCCGCGGTCGGTCCGAAACGATGGCCTACGCGGCGGCGGGGATGGAGCCGCCTCCCGTGGTGCCGCTGCGGAAGAGCGACCCGCGCCAGGCGGGTCCGTACCGGTTGATGTCGGTGCTCGGCAGCGGCGGGATGGGCCGGGTCTATCTGGGCCGTGACACCACCGGTGCCACGGGCCCCGCCGCCGTGAAGGTGATCCGGCCCGAGTACGCGGAGGACCCGCTGTTCCGCAAGCGCTTCGAGCGCGAGGTCGGCGCGCTGGGCCGGATCCAAGGGGCGCACATCGTACGGCTGCTGGGCAGCGGCTGCGAGGAGGATCTGGTGTGGGTCGCCACCGAGTACATACCCGGGCCCACCCTCGCGGAGCTGGTCGACGCGCGCGGACCGGTCGACGTGGCGGCGGCCTGGCGCCTGCTGGCCGACGTGGGGCGGGCGATCGAGGCGATCTGGCGCGAGGGGATCGTGCACCGCGACCTCAAGCCGTCCAACGTCATCCTGGGTGCCGACGGCGCCCGTGTCATCGACTTCGGTGTCGTCCAGGCCCACGACGGCACCTCGATCACCGCCACCGGCCAGAACGTCGGCACCCCCGCCTACATGTCCCCGGAGCAGGTGCGCGGCCAGGAGGTGACCGCCGCCTCCGACGTCTTCTCGCTGGCGTCCACGCTCACCTACGCCGTCGCCGGGGAAGCCCCGTTCGGCGAGGGCACGGGCGTCGACGTGCTGCACCGGGTGGCGTTCGACCCGCCCCGGGAGGACGTCCTCGACAAAGTCGCGGGCGTCGACGCGGAGTTGGCCGCGTTCATCCGCACCTGCCTGGACAAGGACCCCGAACTGCGGCCGTTGCCCGAGGCGGTGTTCAGGACGGCCATCGGGCATCAGCTGTCCGCGCCGGCCGGCGGTCCGCCCCGGGTCGCCCCCCAGCGCGGGCCCTCCCCCGTCGAGCAACGCGGGGCCCACCCCTCGGCGGCACCCTCCGACCCGCCCACCACGTCCCGGAAACACGCGAACACCCCGCGAAAACGCGGAAGGTTGATCGCGGGCGCCGTCGCCGTGGCCGCCCTCCTCGTCGCCGGCAGCATCACCGCGACGCTGCTCCTGCTGCACCACGACGGCAACGGGACGTCGGCCGGCCCAGGACCGGGGACGCCCCCAGCGCCGGCCGTACCGGAGAACTCGCCTCCGGGGACGGGCAGTTCGCCGAGTACAGCCGCGTCGGCGACGAAGGGCGGGGCGTCGCCGAGCGCGCCGGTCACCCGTGATCCCGCGAAACTCGACATCCGGCTCTCCTCCTGCGTCACCGAACTCGCCTCGGACTATCACGGCGACTGCGTCAAGGCCCTCCAACTCCTGCTCGCGGGCTACGGGTTGCACGTCACGGTCGACGGCGAGTTCGGCAAGGCCACGGTCGACGCGTTGAAGGTCTTCCAGACCGAGGCCGGGACCACCGCGAGCGGATCGGTGGACGCGCAGACCATGAAGCTGCTCTACGGCGCGGAGCGCGGACCCGTCCGGGCCGGTTCGGTGACCGTCACCGAGAGCGTCCACATCGCTGACGTCGCCCGGTGCCTCGACGCCCGTACCGGTGCCGTACAGGTGTGGGGGTGCAACGGCACGGTGGCGCAGAAGTGGACGCTGTATCCCGTGCCCGGGCACACCTCCCAGTATCTGGTGGTCAATCGGGGCAGTCATCACTGCCTGGACGCCGACAGCGGCACGATCGGCCGGAACGGTCAGGTGGTCCGGACCAGAGCCTGCGACGGGCTCGGCGCCCAGCGGTGGCAACTCGGCGGCCACGGGACACTGGTCAGCGTCCCGGACGGCTTCTGTCTGGACGCGTATGCCCCAGGTGCCGGGCAGGACGGTCAGGTCGTGCAGGCCTGGGGCTGCGCGGGCAGCTCCAACCAGGTCTGGAACTGGTCCACCTGACACATCATCAGCCGCGGACCCCCCTGACGCACCGTCAAGATCTCCGGCCCCTCACGCGTCCCCGTACGCCTCGCCGCCCAGCTCCAGCCCCGCCGTCCCCGCCGTCGTATCCGCCAACCAGCCCCGGAAAGCGTCCACTTCGGCGTCCGGCAAGCCGATCTCGATGGTGACCTCCTCGCCGTAGCGGACGTCCCGTACCTCGCGGCCGGTGGCGCGCAGGTCGTTCTGGACCTTGCCCGCGCGCTGGTGGTCGACGGTCACCGTGGCGAGGCGGAAGCGGCGGCGGGTGATCGTGCCGAGGGTGTCGAGGGCCTCGCCGACCGAGCCGCCGTAGGCCCGGATGAGGCCGCCCGCGCCGAGTTTGACGCCGCCGTAGTAGCGGGTGACGACGGCGACGACGTACCGCATGTCGCGGCGGAGCAGCATCTGGAGCATGGGGACGCCTGCCGTGCCGCCGGGTTCGCCGTCGTCGCTCGCCTTCTGGATCGCGGCGTCGGCGCCGACGACGTAGGCGAAGCAGTTGTGGCTGGCGTCCGTGTGTTCCTTGCGGATGCGGGCGACGAAGGCCTGGGCCTCCTGTTCGGTGGCCGCCGGGGCGAGGGCGCACAGGAAGCGGGAGCGGTTGACCTCGGTCTCGTGCACGCCCGGGCGGGCCACTGTGCGGTACTCGTCCTGCATCCGGCCAGCCTATGCGCAGGCCCGGGGGTCGCCCCCGGTCCGGGTGCGGGCGACGATGTGGTGGATACTCGCTCCTCGTCGCCCGGGCCCCGGGCACGGTCGTCCGATCACAGGGAGTTCACACGCATGACCGGCGCGCAGGCGGATCCTACGGAGACCACGGCGTCCGGCGGTCCCGGATCCGCCGCGGAGCGCTGCCGGGCCTGGCTCCTGGACGGGCTGAGCGAGCAGAGCGCCCGGCATCCGGGCCCGCACGCCACCCCAAACCCGGAGCACGAGGGGCACCGCTGGTGGCGGGTCATGTGTCTGACCGGCGTCGACTACTTCTCCACCCTGGGCTACCAGCCGGGCATCGCGGCCCTCGCTGCCGGACTGCTCTCCCCGCTGGCGACGGTCGTCCTGATCGGGCTGACGCTGCTCGGCGCGCTGCCGGTCTACCGGCGGGTGGCGCACGAGTCTCCGCACGGCGAGGGGTCGATCGCCATGCTGGAGCGGCTGCTGCCGTGGTGGTCGGGGAAGATCTTCGTCCTGGTGCTGCTGGGTTTCGCGGCGACGGACTTCATGATCACGGTCACCCTGTCGGCGGCGGACGCGGCGGCGCACGTGGTGGAGAACCCGTTCGCGCCGGGCTGGATGCACGGCGGGAACACGTGGATCACGCTGGTGCTCGTCGGCGCGCTGGGCGCGGTCTTCCTCAAGGGGTTCCGGGAGGCCATCGGGATCGCCGTGGTGCTGGTGGGCGTGTATCTCACGCTCAACCTGGTCGTTCTCGCGGTGTCCGCCTGGGAGGTGCTGAGCCATCCGGTGAAGATCGGCGACTGGACGGACGCGATGACGGCCGCGCACTCCTCGCCGCTCGCGATGGTCGGCGTGGCACTGCTGGTGTTCCCGAAACTCGCGCTCGGCATGTCCGGCTTCGAGACGGGCGTCGCGGTGATGCCGCAGGTCAAGGGCGATCCGACGGACACCTGGGCGAAGCCGACCGGCCGCATCCGGGAGACCCGCAAGCTGCTCACCACGGCCGCCGTGATCATGTCCGGCTTCCTGCTGCTGTCCAGCCTGGCCACGACCATCCTCATCCCGCAGAGCGCGTTCAAGACGGGCGGCCCGGCGAACGGCCGCGCGCTCGCCTACCTCGCGCACGAGCACCTGGGCCAGGTCTTCGGCACGTTCTACGACGTCTCGACGATCGCGATCCTGTGGTTCGCGGGCGCCTCCGCACTCGCCGGCCTGCTGAACCTCGTACCGCGCTATCTCCCGCGCTACGGCATGGCGCCGGAGTGGACGGGGGCGGTGCGGCCCCTGGTGCTGGTCTTCATGGTGACGGCCATCGTCATCACCCTGTGGTTTCACGCGAGCGTCGACGCGCAGAGCGGCGCGTACGCGACGGGTGTGCTGGTGCTGATGCTGTCCGCGGCCTTCGCCTCCACGGTCACCGTGCACAAGCGGGGCCATCGGAAGGCCACGCTCGGCTTCGGCGTGATCACCGCCGTGTTCGCGTACACACTCGTCACGAACGTCATCGAACGGCCCGACGGCATCAAGATCGCGGGCATCTTCATCGTGCTGATCCTGGTGACGTCGTTCGGTTCGCGGGTGCACCGCGCCTTCGAACTCCGCGCCGCCGAGATCACGTTCGACGACACGGCGTCCCGTTTCGTCGACGAGGCGGCGCGCGGCGGCCCGCTCCGGCTGATCGCGAACGAGCCGCAGGAGCACAGCAGGCGGGAGTACCGCGCCAAGGAGTACAGCCAGCGCGAGGAGACCCATATCCCGGACGGCGGGCCGGTGTTGTTCCTGGAGGTGTTCCTCCGCGACTCCTCGGACTTCTCGGCGGACATCTCCGTGCACGGCGACGAGAAGTACGGCGTACGGCGACTCCGCGTCGAGGGCCCGACGGTGCCCAACGCGATCGCCGCCGTCCTCCTCTCCCTCCGGGACCGCACCGGCAAGGTCCCGCACGCCTACTTCACCTGGACCGAGGGCAACCCGGTCAGCCACCTGATCCGCTTCCTGGTCTTCGGCGACGGCGAGGTCGCGCCGGTGACCCGCGAGGTACTGCGCCGCGCGGAACCGGATCCGGAGCGGCGGCCTCGCGTGCACGTCGGCTGAACGGCCGCCCGCCGCAAGGGTGTTGACCGTCGGCAGCAGCGCGCTAGCGACGGCGCAGGCGCTTGTCGGTGATCGGCGGGGTGGGGTCGATGTAGAAGTCGCCGAGGTTCACGTCGACTCCGGGCGGGACGATCTCGTCGATGCGGTCGAGGATGTCGTCGCCGAGTCCCACGTCGGCCGCGGCGAGCAGGTCGGTCAGTTGCTCGGGACGGCGCGGGCCGATGAGCACCGCGGTGACCGCCGGATGGGCCAGGACGAAAGCGGTGGCCAGATGAGGCAGCGGCAGTCCGGACTCGGCGGCCAGCGCGGTCAGTTCGCGCACGGCGTCGGCCTTGGCGCGCACGCCCGGCAGGCTCAGGTCGAACATCCTCGCCCCCGCGCCGGCGCTGCGGTGCCCGGCCGTGGGATCCGAACGGCCGGACAGCCAACCGGAGTTGAGCGGACCGAAGGTCAGCACACCCATGCCGTAACGCCGGGCGGTGGGCAGCACCCGGCTCTCCACACCGCGGGTGAGGATCGAGTACGGCGACTGCTCGGTGCGGAACCGGTGGTGGCCGCGGCGCTCGGCCGTCCACTGGGCCTCCACGGTCTCCTCGGGGGAGAAGAACGAGCCACCGACGGCACGCACCTTCCCGGCCCTGACCAGGTCCGACAGGGCGCCGAGGGTCTCGTCGATGTCGGTGTGCGGGTCCGGCCGGTGCATCTGGTAAAGGTCGATGTGGTCGGTGTCCAGGCGGCGCAGGCTGTCCTCCAGCGCGCGGCGGATCCAACGGGCCGATCCCCCGCGGCGGTTGGGGTCCTCGCCCATCGCCAGCCCGAACTTGGTGGCCAGGACGACGTCGTCGCGGCGGCCCTTGAGCGCCTTGCCCACGATCTCCTCCGACTCGCCGCCGGAGTACACGTCGGCGGTGTCGACGAGGTTGATCCCGGCGTCCAGTGCCGTGTGGATCATGCGGACCGACTCGTCGTGGTCGGTGTTGCCCATCGCGCCGAACATCATCGTGCCGAGCGCGTATGCGCTCACCGACATGCCGGTGCCGCCAAGAATCCTGTGCTTCATCAGGGATACCTCCAGGTGCGTGCTTGCTCTCCTCCAGACGACCACCACGCACGGCCGGGGTGGGAGACCCGCTCCGACCGGGGGTCCGACAGACCCCCTTTGGCGCGGCTGCTCCCCAGGTCACCCGGTCTACGGTGGTGGCATGGCCCAGGAACCGAACAGCGAGCTGCGGGACTTTCTCCGCTCGCGCCGCGCGAAGATCACCCCCGAGGAGGCCGGCCTGGCACCCCTGCCCGGCACCCGCCGCGTCCCGGGCCTGCGGCGCGAGGAGGTCGCCCAGCTGGCCGGCGTCAGCGTCGACTACTACGTCCGCCTGGAGCGCGGACGCCACCTCAACGTCTCCGCGTCCGTCCTCGACGCGATCGCCCGCGCCCTGCGCCTCGACGACGTGGAGCGCGCCCACCTGTTCCGTGTCGCCAGACCGACCCACACACGTCCTCGCCCGCTGCCTCCGCAGCGCGTCCGCCCCGGTCTGCGCCTGCTGCTCGACAGCCTCACCGACGTCCCCGCCCTCGTCTACGGCCGCCGCATGGACGTCCTGGCCGCCAACCACCTCGCCCGCGCCCTGTACACGGACTTCGAGGCCCTGCCCGCCCGCAGCCGCAACATGGCCCGCCTGGTCTTCCTCGACGAGCACTTCCGGAGCCTGTACGCCGACTGGGAAGGCGCCGCGCGCGGCATCGTCGCCTCGCTCCGCCTGTACGCGGGACGCAGCCCGCACGACCCCGCCCTGTCCGAGCTGGTCGGCGAACTCTCCGTCCAGGACGCGGACTTCCGCCACTGGTGGGCCGACCACGACGTGTTCCAGCGCACCCACGGCACCAAGCACTACCACCATCCCGTCGTCGGCGACCTCGTCCTGGGCTACGAGGCCTTCACCCCCGCCGACGACCCCGAGCAGACCCTCGGCGTCTCCACCGCCGAGCCGGGGTCCCCCTCCGCGGAACGCCTTCAGCTGCTGGCGAGCTGGTCCCGCGCCCCGCGGCCCTGAGGTCTCACTTCTTCCTGCCCCTCGGCACGGTCAGGCCCGTCAACAGGGCTGTGCCCGGGGCGAGTTCCTGCCAGGTGGCGCCGTGCCACGCCAGGACCGCGATCGCCGAGGTCGGGAACTTCACCCGGACCTCGTCGAGCGCGTCGTCGAGGCTGTCACCGGCGAGTTCGAGGATCAGCTCCTCCAGGCCGGGGTTGTGGCCGATCAGGAGCAACGTCTCGACCTCGGGCGGCACTTGGTGGACGGCGTCGAGAAGGGCCGGTACGTCGGCCGCGTACAACCCCGGCTCGAACCGCACCGGCGGCGGGGTGCCCCACTCGGCGGACGCCAACTCCCAGGTCTGGCGCGCCCGTACGGCCGTGGAGCACAGGGCGAGGTCCGGCAGGGAGTCGGTCTCGGCGAGGGCGATACCGGCGGCCGGGGCGTCGCGTCGCCCGCGCGGGGCGAGGGAGCGCTGGTGATCGGGAACACCCTCCGGCCAGGCGGACTTGGCGTGCCGCAGCACGACCAGGCGGCGCAACGGGCGGGCTCCGGCGCGGGCGCTCACGCCAACGACCCGATGTCACGGGTGAGTTCGAGCCCGAGGAGCCGGTCCGCGTAGGCGTAGGTCTCGAAGCGGGCGCCGTCGAGCAGCTCGGGCCAGGTCTCCACCCGGCGCAGCACCCGCAGCACCTCGGGCACGTTCAGGTCGTCCTCCCAGGCGGTCCGCAGCTCCGCGCGCACCTCGTCGGGCACCGGCCGCGAGGGCCGCCGCGCCCACTCGGCGACCGAACCGCGCCAGTGCGCCAGCGTCCGCCGCGCCTCCTCCAGGGCATCCTCGTCGAGCCGTACCGGCAGGTCACGGGGGTGCGAGAGCAGCGCGAGGCGGAGCGCGGCCGGGTCGGAGAGGTCGGGCGCGGCGGTCGTAGGGGAATCGACGGGGGCTACGGCCACCAGGACTCCCCCGGTCGTCCCGGCGCCCTCGGTCGCCACGTGGAGGACCTGGGCCTCGCCGAGTCCGGAGCCGAGGTCTGCGCCGTCCTCGAACGGCCTTATGCCCAAGTCCCTTGCCGCGGAACGGAGTTCGGCCTGCTCGTGTTCGCCGGTGAGGAGGGACCAGACGGGGGTGCCGCCGAGTTCCAGGGCGCGTAGGAGGAGGTCCGACATGAGGAGCACTCGTAGGGTCGTGGGAGCCAGGCCCGACGCATGCGCCTCGACCCTGGTCAGGCCACGGCGGGCGGGGGCGGCTTCGACGGACTCGCCGGTTCGGGCGTCGGTGATGCGCAGCACGGCCTGAGCGTAGGCGGGCGGAGGGCCGTACGCATGCATGTTCGCTCCGCTCCGGCCGAGGTGGCGGGATTCACCCCGGTCTGTCCGGTACACCGAGGTGTCTGACCTCGTCGGTGTTCACCCGTTCGCCCATCCCGCCTTTCGCCGAGGCCGGTGAGGCGTGTGGGGTGGGAGCACCGACCAGCACCCCGGCCGAGACGATCCCGCGAGACGATCCCGGAGAGTTCCGATGACCGACCGCCGTATGTGCCCCCACGGACCCCCGTCGCCGTCGCCCGTCCGACGGCGACTGCTGCTCCTCCTCCTGACCGCCGCTCTCTTCCCGACCGGTGCCGTCGCCGCCACGGCCGCGCCGCTCCGCACCGACTCCTGGGAGTTCTCCGCACGGGCTCTGGGCGGCGGGGTGACCATCGTGCCGGGGCGGTCCGGGCTGGTGGAGATCGGCGGGTACGACGGTGCCGACCTGCCGGCCGGGTCCTCGCTGCGGCTGACCGCGCCCGCCGGGGCCCGGGTCACCGGTACGCCCCTCGCCGACACGGCACGGTTCCAGGGCTCGGTGACCGCCGACGGTGCGACCGGCACGTACACCTACGTCCGGGACTCGGGGCCCGGTTCGTGGAAGGACGGCGGCTATCCGTTCGCGCTCGCCGTGGACGCGCGGGCGGTGCCGGGAACGCGGCTGCCCGGGTGCGACGTCGAGCTGACCGACGCGGGTGGAACCCGTCGTGCGTCCGGCAGGTGCACCGTGACCGTGGGCATGCCCGTGCCGATGCTGACCGAGCCGGCGGGCGGCACGTTCGTGTCCGGCGCGGCACGGCTCGCCGGGACCTCCTATCCGGGGGCGCGGGTGAGTGTCGTGGACGCCGCCGAGCGCAAGGTGTGCGCGGGTGTCGCGCGCGTCGACGGCACCTGGTCGTGCGCGCCGGACACCCCGCTCCCGGCGGGCGCCAACCGCCTGCACGCGAGCGCCGCCTTCAACGAGGTCTCGGCGGTCGGCGAGGACGTCGACTTCACCGTGACCGCGAGGACCGCCTGAGGCACACCGGTTCAGCGGGCGGCGACAAGCTCCCGCAGCGTCTTCGCCACGACGGCCGGGTCCTCCTCCGCCATGAAGTGGCCGCAGGTCACGGTCGCGTGCCGCAGGTCCGGTGCCCAGGCGCTCCACAGGGCCGCCGCGTCGAAGCCGAGAGCGGCGCCCCAGTCCTGCTGGAGGACGGCGACCGGCATCCGCAGCCGGTTGCCGGCGTCGCGGTCGGCCCGGTCGTGGGTGACGTCGATGCCGGCGGAGGCACGGTAGTCGGCCACGATCGAGGGGACCGCGGCACGGCACGCGTCGAGGTAGGCGGTGCGGATGCCGGCGGGGATCGCGGACGGGTCGTCGGTCCAGAGGTCGAGGAAGTGGCCGAAGAACGCGTCGGGCGCGGCGGCGATCAACTGCTCGGGCAGGCCCGGGGGTTGGGCCATCAGGTAGAGGTGGAAGCCGACGGCGGCGGTGACGCCGTGCATCACGTCCCACATGTCCAGTGTGGGGAGTACGTCGAGACAGGCGAGGTGGGTGATCGTGCCGGGGTGGTCGAGTCCGGCGCGGAAGGCGACCAGGGCGCCGCGGTCGTGCCCGGCGAGCGCGAACCGGTCGTGGCCCAGGGCGCGGGCCAGCGCGACGACGTCCGCGGCCATGGTGCGCTTGGCGTAACCGGAGCCGTCGGTCTCGGCGGGCTGGTCGCTCGCGCCGTAGCCGCGCAGGTCGGGGCAGATCACGGTGTGGTCGGCCGCGAGGTCGGCGGCGACGTGGCGCCACATGAGGTGGGTCTGTGGGAAGCCGTGCAGCAGCACGATCGGTCTGCCCGAGCCGGAGACGGCGGCGTTTAGGGAGACGCCGTCCGCGACGGGGACGCGGTGGTAGCTGAAACCGGGGATGGTCGTTGACATGCCGCCGAGCCTGCCGCGCGCCGATGAGCAACGAATGAGCGCGCTACGGTGACCTGGGGCGATGCCCCGGAAAGGGTGGTCGGCGATGGAGGTCGCGTTCGGGGTGCTGGGGCCGGTCGCGGCCTGGGACGGCGCCGGGGACACGATCGCCCTGAAGGGCCCGCGCCACCGCGCCGTGCTGGCCCGACTGCTGGTCGCCAGGCGTCGGGTCGTACCGGTGGGACGCCTGGTCGATGACCTGTGGGCGGACCGGGCCGACCACGCGGAGCCACCCGCCGACGCGGTGGGCGCGCTCCGCACCTTCGTCGCCGCACTGCGCCGGGCCCTGGAACCGGAGCGCCCGCCGCGAACTCCGGCCCGGCTGCTGGTCACCGAGGGCCCGGGATACGCCCTGCGCGCCGAGCCGGAGGCCGTGGACGCCTGGCGCTTCGAGCGAGCGGTGACCGCCGCCGCAACCCTTCCGGCCCCGCACGCGCTCAAACTCCTTGAAGAGGCGCTGAGTTGGTGGCGGGGTCCGGCCTACGCCGACTTCGCCGACGAGACCTGGGCCCGCGCGGAACGCTCCCGCCTCACCGAACTCCGCCTGCACGCCGTCGAACGCCGCGCCGCGACCCAACTCGCCCTGGGCCGGGCCGCGGAGGCGATCCCCGACCTGGACGCCCACGTCGCCGAACACCCCTGGCGCGAGGACGCCTGGCGCCTACTCGCCCTGGCCCTCTACCGCACCGGCCGCCAGGGCGACGCCCTCGCGGTACTGCGCCGGGCACGCACCCTCCTCATAGAACAACTCGGAGCGGACCCGGGCCCGACGCTGCGCCGCCTGGAGGCGGACATCCTGGACCAGGCGGCGCACCTGGACCCCGACCCACACATCGCCCGTCCGCCCTCACCCGCCCACGCCCCGCACCTCAACCCCGTGTCAGATCCGAGCGGTCCAGCCGATCGCGTATGGGCCGAAGCGACCGCCGCCTACGACCGAACCGTCGCGTCCGGCGCCCGCGCCCGCCTGGAATCGACAGTCGGCCTGCTCCGCACCCTCGCGGTGACCGGAGGCGGCGGCCTGGAAGCGGCCCGTCGGCACCGCCTCGGCGCCATCACGGCCGCGCAGGAACTGGGCGACCCGGAACTCACGGCCCGCGTGATCGGTGCCTACGACGTCCCGGCGATCTGGACCCGGGCCGACGACCCACAGCAGGCGGCGGACACGGTGGCCGCCGCCGAGCGCACCCTGGCCGCGCTCCCGCCGGATGCCCATCTCGCGGCGCGGGCCCGCCTGTTGGCCACGATCGCGCTGGAGTCGCGCGGCACCCGCTCCGCACGCGGACCCCAGGCCGCCCGCCAGGCCGAGGACATCGCCCGCCGGTTGAACGACCCCGCGCTGCTCACCTTCGCCCTCAACGGCACCTTCATGCAGACCTTTTACCGCGCGGGCCTGGCGCCTCAACGGGACGAGATCGGCGCCGAGTTGGTCACCCTGTCCGCCCGGCACGGCATGGTCACCTACGAGGTGCTCGGCCATCTCATCCGGATCCAGTCCCGCGGCGCCCTCGCGGACTTCCCGGGAGCCGACGGGCACGCGGCAGCCGCGGAACAGCTGGCCGACCGTCATGAACTGCCGCTGGTGGGCGTGTTCACCCAGTGGTACCGGGTCCTACGACTCGCCGCGACCGGCAACCCCCGGCCCACCGAAGCAGCAACCGCCTACCAGGACGCGGCACTTCGGCTGGACGGAGCCGGTATGCCCGGGCTGGAGCACGGGCTGCTGCCGCTGGCCCTGCTGTGCCTGCGCCTGCGGAACGGGCGGCCCGCCCAGACCGACGAACACATCGACTGGGGACCGTACGAACCATGGGCCCACCCGCTGGTGTCGCTGGCCCGCGACCGCCCCGACGAAGCCCGGGCGGCACTGAGTTCACTCCCGGACCCGCCCCGCGACCTCCTCTTCGAGGCCCTGTGGTGCCTGGCCGCCCGCGCGGCGATCGCCGTCGACGACAGGAGGACGATGGAGCGCGCGTACGCCGAACTGACGCCCGCCGCAGCCGAGTTGGCCGGGGCGGGCAGCGGCCTGCTCACCCTGGGGCCGGTCGCCCACCACCTCGACAACCTCTCCGCGGCGCTACGACGCCCCCGGTGAACCGGAGTTCGCGTCAGCCGGTCACCCGCACCACCACCGTCGCCCCCGCCCGTACCGTCGGCGTCGCATACGTGTAGGTCACGCCGTTGACCACCTTGGTGCGCGCGTGCTGCTGGACGCCGTTGACCTTGATCTTCTTGTGGACTCCGGGGAAGCGGGCCTCCCAACTGTAGGAGTCCTTGCGGGAGTTGTTCGTCAGGGTGGTCTTCGTCGCGCCGTCGTGGCGGACGGTGACCGTACCCGAGCCGATGGGGACGTCCGCCGCCTGGAGCCACTTCATGCCGGTCGGCAGCTGCGACTGGGTGGTCACCTTGCGGTTCGGGGCATCCGGCGTGATGCCCATCAGCCCCTGGATGGTCTGACTGACCAGGGTGAACGACACCTCGGGGTAGTCGCCGTCGGGGCCCTGGCTGGAGTTGACGTGCTGGGTCTCCCGCTCGCCGTAGATCTTCTGCATCCACTGCCAGGCGGTGTCGGGGCGGTTGTTCTTGAAGAACATGTCGGGCAGGTAGGTCGTCGACTCGATGTTGGGCGAGCCGTCCGGGCCCAGTTCCTGTGCCTGGATGTAGTCGAGGTAGGCGTCGTTGCGCGGGCCGGGGTCGATGATCTGCTTCATCGGCATGAAGACGCTGTTCTCCTTGCCCCAGCCGGTGACCGGGGTGCCGGAGGTGGTGTACGCGCGGACCATGTCGGCGCCGCTGCCGGTGCCGCTCCAGTCGTCGTTGAAGTACGTCTTCAGGTCGGCGGCACGCTTGTCGTACGTCCTGGCCAGCGCGGTGTCGCCCTTGCCGTGGGCGAGGATCGCCATCGCCAGGTAGGCCTGGTACTCGGAGGCGATGCCGTCCCCGGCCTCGGCGAGACCGTCGCCGTCCTGTTCGTTGTAGCTGGCGGCGCCCTGGAAGATGCCCTGGCCCGTGCCCTCGGCGACCTTCACCTTGCCGTTGTCCTTGGCGGAGTTGTGCAGGTCGATGAACTGCTCGGTGGCGTGCCGGTAGAAGGCCCACAGCACCGGGTCGTCGACGTATCTGCGGTCGCCGGTCCACAGGTAGGCCTGGGCCGCCTTCTCGACGAGTTCGAACGTGGCCGGGACCTCGCGGACGAAGTTGTCCGGGCTCTTGTAGTCGATGCTGAGGTAGGTCTTGGCGTCGAAGTTGAGGGACCACACCGGGAAGTACTTGTGCTCGGCGGTGGCCGATGCCGCGTACGAGCGGAGCATCGTCTCGTTCTCGGCGTCGAGGCCGATGAGGTGGGCGCCGGCGAGTTGGTGGGTCATGTCGCGGGAGTAGTAGGCGCTGCGGTTGGCGTATCCGGCCCAGTAGGTGGGCTCGTACGTCGCGGTGCCGGTGCCGCCGGTCTGGTACTCGTCGACGTTGACCGGGCCCACGGTGCCGGGGAGTTGGACCCAGCTGTTGGCCTTCTTCCGGGCCCAGTCGAACATCGCGACGACCTGGGGATCGGACGAGGTGACCTTGGGGTCGGCGGGCGCGGCGGGCGAGATCATCAGGTCGTCGGCGTTGACCCAGGAGCTGCCGGAGCCGAATTCGATCCGCAGCTTGTCGCCGGTCCTCAATCGGACGTCGCTGATGGTGTATCGGGCGTAGCCGGGGTGCTGGGGCAGGGTGATCGTCTGGACGGTCTCGCCGTTGCGCCGGATCGTGTACGTGCCGCCGGTGCCGGCGCTGCCGATCCACGCTGAGAAGTCGTAACTCCCGTTCCTGGGCGCGACGATGGTCAGCTGGGCGCTCTTGCCGGCTCCGCCGTCGAGGTAGAGGAAGCGTTCGCCGCCGTGCCTGTTGCCGGTGCCGACACCGGCCCCCGAGGTGAAGGTCCAGCCCGTGCCGCCGTTCTCGAACCCGGGGTCCGGGATGGCGAGTTGGGTGCGGGGTGCGGCGGACGCGGTGGCCGACAGAGC
The DNA here is from genome assembly GCF_036226385.1 of Streptomyces sp. NBC_01261. Lineage (NCBI taxonomy): Bacteria > Bacillati > Actinomycetota > Actinomycetes > Kitasatosporales > Streptomycetaceae > Streptomyces > Streptomyces sp. NBC_01261. The sequence continues at coordinate 9,165,015 of NZ_CP108463.1, read as the reverse complement.
GGGAGCCATCGGGGCGAGCAGGGCAACAGCGGTGAGCAGCATGAGCCTTGAGGGCTTCATCGGGTCTCCCGGTCGTCGGTCACTGCGGGGTGGGGCCGCGTGGTGGCCGGAAAGCTAGCAGGGGCCGAAGTGGCGATTCAATGGTCATGCGCGAGAAACATGGAAGACATGCAGTATCGCTGCTATGTTAAGTGGAGGGTTGGACTGAAAGTTTTCGTCCATCTATTGCAAGTCGGGGTGGAGGGAAGCGGATGAAGGTCGGTATCACCGAGGTCGCGGACCGGGCGCAGGTGAGCGAGGCCACGGTCAGCCGGGTCATCAACCGGCGTCAGGGCGTGTCCCGCAAGACCCGCGAGGCGGTCGAGCAGGCGATGGCGGACCTGGGGTACGAGCGGCAGACCCGGGGTCAACTGGTCGCGGTGGTGACCGAGTTGGTCTCCAACCCGTTCTTCGCCGATGTCGCCGAACGCATCGAGTCGGTGCTCGCCCCGCACGGGTTGAAGACGGTCCTGTGCCCGTGCTTCCCGGGCGGGGTGCAGGAGTTGGACTTCGTGACCTCGCTCGCCGACCGGGGCGTGGCCGCCGTCGTGTTCCTGTCGGCCAGCAACACCCTTGAGGGCGCGGACCCTTCGGCATACGAACTGCTGCGGTCCCGCAGGATCCCGTTCGTCGGGATCAACGGCCGGTTCGAGGGCGTGAGCGAGGCACCGGTCTTCTCCACCGACGACCTGCTCGCCGCCGAACTCGCCGTCGACCATCTGCACCGGCTGGGCCATCGCCGTATCGGCATGGCGTCGGGCCCGCTCGGCAACCGCCCGGCCGACCGGCGCGTCAGCGGCTTCGTCGCCTCGCTCGCCAGGCGCGGTGTCGAGGACGCGGAGCAGTGGGTGGTCCGGCAGTCGTACACCGTCGAGGGTGGCCAGTCCGCCGCGATCTCGCTGCTCGGCCGGGGTGCCACGGCGATCGTCGCGGCCAGCGACTACATGGCGCTGGGCGCGATCCGCGGCGCGCGCCGGCAGGGGTACGACGTGCCGGGTGATGTGTCGGTGGTCGGCTACGACGGTTCCATGATCATGGACTTCGTCGACCCGCCGCTCACCACGGTCCGTCAACCGGCCGACCGGCTGGCCTCGGAGGCGGGCCGCAGCGTCCTCGCCCTGGTCGGCAACCGTGACGTCCCCGTCGGCGAACTCCTCTTCGACCCGGAGCTGGTGATCCGCGCGAGCACGGGGGCACCGAAGGCGTGAGGCGGCGGAGGGCGTGACCCGAGTCCCCCTGACTTGTCCGGACCATTGACCTAGAGGTCGGATCTAAGGACACTCCAGTCGGAGTTCCGACCGGGGAATCGGCCACAACTCCGCATATTCATCGGGTGTTTCGCGGCTCATGGTCGTGCATCATGAATGCTCCGGAGGAGCTATGTCTCGGTCTCGGTTCGTGTTTGTCGGGGTGGCGCTCGCGCTGCTCGTGGGCGGCGGCGGTCCTGTCGCCGCGGCGCGGGGAACGACGCCGGTGGCGGTGGTCGACGTGGACGCGTTCGGGGCCGACCCCACCGGCCGGACGGACTCCACGCCCGCCGTCGTCGCGGCGCTGCGGCACGCCAAGAGCGTCGATCACGGGCGGGCGGTCAGGATCGAGTTCTCGAAGGGGACCTACCAGCTCTACCCCGAGCGGGCCGAGACGCGTGAGCTGTATGTCTCCAACACCGTTGGCGCGGACCAGCGTTACCGCGACAAGAAGATCGGGCTCCTCATCGAGGACATGCACGACGTCACCGTCGACGGCGGCGGCGCGAAGCTCGTCTACCACGGTCTGCAGACGGCGTTCGCGTCGATCCGCTCGACGAACGTGACCTTCCAGAACTTCTCGTTCGACTACGCGGCGCCCGAGGTCATCGACGCGACCGTCGCCACCGCCGGGGTGACCGGCGGCACCGATGCCCACGCCTACCGCGTCCTGAAGATCCCGGCCGGCAGCCCGTACGAGGTGAACGGCACGCACATCACCTGGCTCGGCGAAAAGAGCCCGGCCACCGGACAGCCGTACTGGTCGGGCACGGACGGGCTCCAGTACACCCAGATCCACGACCCCAAGGCACAACGGACCTGGCGCGGGGACAACCCGCTGTTCAACGACGTCTCCAAGGTCACCGACCTCGGCGACCGCCGGATCCGGATCGACTACACCGGCGCGACGCAGCCGACGGACGCCGGGCTCGTCTACCAGATGCGCCTGATCGAGCGGACCGAACCGGGCGCCTTCATCTGGCAGTCCAAGAACGTCACGATGCGCTCGATGAACGCCTACTACCTCCAGTCCTTCGGCGTGGTGGGCCAGTTCAGCGAGAACATCTCCATCGACAGGGTGAACTTCGCCCCCGATCCGAAGTCCGGCCGGTCCACGGCCTCGTTCGCCGACTTCGTGCAGATGTCGGGCGTCAAGGGCAAGGTCTCCATCACCCGGAGCCTCTTCGACGGCCCGCACGACGACCCGATCAACATCCACGGCACCTACCTGGAGGTCGTCGGACAGCCCGGCCCGAACACCCTCACCCTCGCCTACGAGCACCCGCAGACCGCGGGCTTCCCGCAGTTCGCGCCCGGCGACGAGGTCGAGTTCACGACGCAGCGCACGATGACCCCGGTGGCGGACCCGCACGCGAAGGTCACCGCGGTCGACGGCCCCAGCGGCATGGACCACACCAAGTCCCTCACCACCATGAACGTCACCTTCGACCGGCCGGTCCCCGCCGGGGTCGAGATCGGCGGCACGGTCGTCGAGAACATCACGGCCACCCCGTCCGTCGTCATCACCGGCAACACGTTCCGCAACGTGCCGACGCGCGGCATCCTGGTCACCACCCGCAAGCCGGTCCTGATCGCCGGCAACAGCTTCGACGCGATGTCCATGGCGAGCATCTACGTCTCCGCCGACGCCTACCAGTGGTACGAGTCGGGCCCGGTCGCCGACCTCACGATCCGCGACAACTCCTTCACCCGCCCCACCGGCCCGGTCATCTTCGTGGAGCCGACCAACCAGGTCGTCGACCCGGCGCACCCGGTGCACCACGACATCAAGGTCGAGCACAACTCCTTCGACATCAGCGACGTGACGGTCGTGGACGCCAAGAGCGTCGGCGGCTTCACCTTCACCGGCAACGCCGTCCGCCGCCTGGCCCCGGCGGACCAACCGCCGTACACCTCACCGCTGTTCGTCTTCCACGGCAGCTCCGGCATCAAGATCGCGCACAACCACTACGACAAGGGCCTCAACACGTCCGTGGTCGCGGACTGAGGAATGGACTGAGGAATCACGGTGCTCCGCCCGCTGTTGTCGCAGGCAGCAGCGGGCGGGCACGATTCCAAGGAGGCCGAGCATGTACGGCGACCCAGCAACGATCCGCAGGATCCTCACCGAGTCCGGCGACACCTGGGCCGTCGTGGGCCTGTCGTCGAACCGGTCACGCGCGGCCTACGGCGTCGCGGAGGTCCTGCAGCGCTTCGGCAAGCGTGTCGTACCCGTCCATCCCAAGGCGGAGACGGTGCACGGCGAGCAGGGCTACGCGTCCCTCGCCGACATCCCCTTCGAGGTCGACGTCGTGGACGTGTTCGTCAACAGCGACCTCGCGGGCGCGGTCGCCGACGAGGCGGCCGGCATCGGCGCGAAGGCCGTCTGGTTCCAACTCGGGGTGATCGACGAGAGCGCGTACGAGCGGAGCCGGGCCGCCGGTCTCGACATGGTGATGGACCGCTGCCCGGCGATCGAGATCCCGACCCTCGGCCGCAGCTCCGGCTGACGACGTAAGAACGCTGTGAACATGTAAAAGAAGCCCTCGAAGACGAGTCAAATTTCAGGCAACGGACTTCTGTAAATATTCATTCATTCCTAGCCTGAGGCCTCTTCCCCGTTAAGCACGCGTGCTGACTTCGAGAGGCCCCTTGACATGGTGAGTGTTGACAAACTCGTCCCGGAGGCCACCAGGGACCCGAGCGGCTTGCGGCGGGACGTCGGCCTGATCGGGCTGATGTGGGCATCGGTCGGCTCGATCATCGGCTCCGGGTGGTTGTACGGCGCCGAGAAGGCCGTGGTGGTGGCCGGTCCGGCAGCGATCATCTCCTGGCTGATCGGCACGGTCGCGATCGTGCTGCTGGCCCTGGTGCACGCGGAACTCGGCGGTATGTTCCCGGTCGCGGGCGGTACGGCACGCTACCCGCACTACGCCTTCGGCGGCCTGGCCGGTATGTCCTTCGGCTGGTTCTCCTGGCTGCAGGCGGCGACCGTGGCGCCGGTCGAGGTCGAGGCCATGATCGGCTACGCCGGTCACTGGTCCTGGGCGACCGGCTTCCAGCACACCGACGGGACGCTGACGGGCAGCGGGATCCTCGTCGCCGTCCTCCTCATGGCCGTGTTCGTCGTCGTCAACTTCCTGGGCGTCCGGGTCCTGGCGCACACCAACAGCGCCGCGACCTGGTGGAAGATCGCCGTGCCGCTCGCCACGATCTTCATCATCGCGGTCGGCAACTTCCACCCGGGCAACTTCACCTCGCACGGTTTCGCGCCGTTCGGTGCCAAGGGCGTGCTGAGCGCGATCAGTTCCAGCGGCATCATCTTCGCCCTGCTGGGCTTCGAGCAGGCCATCCAGCTCGCCGGCGAGAGCCGCGACCCCAAGCGGGACCTGCCGCGCGCGACCCTCGGCTCCGTGGCCATCGGCGCGACCATCTACGTCCTGCTCCAGGTCGTGTTCATCGGCGCGCTCCCGGGCAGTTCCTTCGCACATGGCTGGGCGCACCTGGCGTACGCCGGGATCAGCGGTCCCTGGGCGGGCCTCGCGACCGTGGTGGGCCTCGGCTGGCTGAGCGTCGTGCTGTACCTCGACGCCATCATCTCCCCCGGTGGCACCGGCCTGATCTACACCACCGCCACCTCGCGCGTCTCCTACGGCCTGTCCAAGAACGGCTACGCGCCCAGGGTCTTCGCCGACACCGACAAGCGCGGCGTGCCGTGGTTCGGCCTGATCATCTCCTTCGTGACCGGCGTGGTCTGCTTCCTGCCGTTCCCGAGCTGGCAGGAGCTGGTCGGGTTCATCACCTCGGCGAGCGTCCTGATGTACGCCGGCGCCCCGCTGGCGTACGGCGTGTTCGCCGACCGGCTGCCGCAGTTGGAGCGCCCCTACCGGCTCCCCTTCGGCAAGGTGCTCTCGCCGCTGTCGTTCGTGGTGGCCAACCTCATCATCTACTGGGCCGGCTGGGACACCCTCTGGCGGCTGGGCGTCGCCATCGTCCTCGGCTACATACTGCTCGGCGCCTACGCCTGGTACGCCACGGCGAGCGAGCGGCCCGACGCGCCCCGACTGGACTGGAAGGCCGCGCAGTGGCTGCCGGTCTATCTGCTGGGCCTCGGAGTCATCTCCTGGCAGGGCAGCTTCGGCGGTCAGGGTCACATCGCACTGTGGTGGGACATCGCGGTGGTCGCGGTCTTCTCCCTCGTCATCTACTACTGGGCCAAGGCCACCGCGTCGCGGCCCGAGGACATCGAGCGCAGCATCGACGAGGTAGTGATCACGGACGCGCCCGCCCACTGAACTGATCCGAACCCTCACCGCGGAATCCGAACCGGCCCCCTCCAGGTGGCCGGTTTTCGGCTGTCTGCACACCGTCATAATGGTCCGGTGACCTTCACCTCCCCCCACCCCAACTCCGCTTCCCCACACCACTTTCCGGTCGTCGTCATCGGCGCCGGACCCGCCGGACTCACCATCGGCAACATCCTGCGCGCCGCCGGGATCGACTGCCTGGTCCTGGAGACCGAGACCCGGGAGTTCATCGAGCGGCGGCCTCGGGCCGGGGTCATCGAGGAGTGGGCCGTCCGGGGACTCCAGCAACGGGGGCTAGCCGAGGTCCTGTTGGCGCGGGCGCAGCTGCACACCGAGTGCGAGTTCCGGTTCGGTGGGCAGCGACATCGTTTGGCCTACACGGAGTTGACGGGGCATCACCACTTCGTCTATCCGCAGCCGTTGCTGGTGACGGACCTGGTGCGGGAGTACGCGGACGTGCGGGGCGGTGAGATCCGTTTCGGCGTCCAGGACGTCCAGTTGCACGATCTCGACTCCGACCGCCCGGCGGTGTCGTACACCGACCCCGAGACCGGTCAACGGCAGCTCGTGCACGGTGACTTCGTGGCGGGCTGCGACGGTGCGCGCGGGGTGACCCGGGCCGCGTTGCCGCCGGAGCGGGCGCGGATCGCGCGGCACGACTACGGCATCGGCTGGCTCGCGCTGCTCGCGGAGGCGCCGCCGTCGTCGGACTGTGTGGTGTTCGGCGTCCATCCGCGCGGGTTCGCCGGACACATGGCGCGCAGCCCCGACGTCACCCGCTACTACCTGGCGTGCCCGCCCGGCGACGACCCCGACAACTGGCCCCACGAACGCGTCTGGTCCGAGCTCCAGCACCGCCTCGCCGCGACCGGCGCCGCGCCGCTGGCCGAGGGCCGGCTCATCGAGAAGCGCGTGCTCGACATGCACAACTACGTTGTCGAACCCATGGTGTTCGGCCGTCTCTACCTCGCCGGCGACGCGGCCCACCTCACCGCGCCCATCGCCGCGAAGGGCATGAACCTCGCCCTGCACGACGCGTTCCTGCTCGGCGACGCGCTCGTCGCGTACCTCGCGAAGGGCGACTCGGCGGCCCTGGGCGGCTATTCGGAGGCCTGCCTGAGCCGCGTCTGGGAGTACCAGGAGTTCTCCCGGTGGCTCTCCGAGGTCTACCACGGCACCTCGTCCGGCGACCCGTACCACGCGGGCACCACCCTCGCCCGACTCCGCCGCGTCTTCGAATCCCCCGCCGCGGCCCTCGCGTTCGCGGAGAGCTACCTGGGCAAGGACCCCAACTCCTGAGCTACGGCGGCCAGTTGTACGGCTGTCAGTCGTGCGGCGGGCGGTCGTTGAGGCGGTGGTCCGCCACGTTCAACGCCTCGTCGACCAGCCGCCGCAGATGACCGTCGCTCAACGCGTAGATCACTCGGCGGCCCTCCTTGCGCGTGGTCACCAGTCCCGCGAGGCGCAACCGTGCCAGGTGCTGGCTGACCGCCGGGCGGGCCGCGTCACAGGCCTCCGTGAGGGTGGTGACGTCGGACTCGCCCGCCGTCAGCGCGTGCAGGAGGGTCAGGCGGGTGCGGTCGCCGAGGAGGGCCAAGAGTTCGGCGGCCAGCGCGAACTGTTCCTCGCCCGGGGTGCGCGGATGCGCATCATGCGCAGTTGATAGGTGCATGCGTGCGCTCATACGCACATAATGGCCCTGTGGGCGTCGTACGTCCACCCGCGCACCGGAAGGGGACCCACGTGAGCGACCAGCACCACGAACACGGGCACGCACACCCGCACGACGACCACGGCCACGACCACCCGCATCCCCATGACCACTCCCCCACCGGCATCCGTCACCGCCTCGGCCACCTCCTCACCCCGCACTCGCACGAGACCGCCGACAAACTCGACTCCGCCCTGGAGTCCTCGGCCCGCGGGATGCGCGCGCTCTGGGTCTCGCTCGCGGTGCTCGGGGTGACGGCGCTGGTGCAGGCGGTCGTGGTGGTCGTGTCCGGCTCGGTCGCGCTGCTCGGCGACACCGTGCACAACGCGGCGGACGCGCTGACCGCCGTACCGCTCGGCATCGCGTTCGTGCTCGGCCGCCGGGCCGCCACCCGCCGCTTCACGTACGGCTACGGGCGCGCCGAGGATCTCGCCGGGATCGCGATCGTGCTGACGATCGCCGCGTCCGCCGCCTTCGCGGCCTGGGCGGCGGTGGACCGGCTGCTCGATCCGCGTCCCATGTCACACGTCCCGGTGGTCACCGTCGCGGCGCTCGTCGGGTTCGTCGGCAACGAGTGGGTGGCCCGGTACCGGATGCGGGTGGGCCGGGAGATCGGGTCGGCCGCGCTGGTCGCCGACGGACTCCACGCCCGTACGGACGGGTTCACCTCATTGGCCGTGCTGGTCGGGGCCGGCGGTTCCGCGCTGGGCTGGCAACTCGCCGACCCGATCGTGGGGTTGGCGATCACGGCCGCCATCGCGCTGGTCCTGCGGGACGCGGCGCGCGAGGTGTTCCGGCGCGTGATGGACGCCGTCGATCCGGAACTGGTGGACCGGGCCGAGCATGCCGTGCGGGAGATCGAAGGGGTGCGCGGAGTGGGCGAGTTGAGGCTGCGCTGGATCGGACACCGGCTGCGCGCCGAGGTGGCGGTCGTCGTGGACGGGGAGGCGACGGTACGGCAGGCCCACGCCGTCGCCGTGGCGGCGGAGCACGCGCTGCTGCACGCGGTGCCGCGGCTCACGGCCGCCCTCGTGCACGCCGACCCGGCACCGGTGCCCGGCGAAGCGGACCCGCATGGGGAGTTGGCGCACCACCACGCCATGGCGTGAGGCCGGTTTTCCACGGCTTGGGGGTCAGGCGACTCCCAGGCCCTCCAGCACCACAGCGCCCGGGAGCTCCGCGAACGCCTTGCCCGGGACAAGGAGTTTGCCGCGGCGGCGTCCGCTGCCGACCAGGACGTACGGCAGGTCGACGACGGCAGAGTCCACCAACACCGGCCAGTCGGCGGGGAGTCCGACGGGGGTGATGCCGCCGTACTCCATGCCGCTCTCGCCGGTCGCGGTGTCCATCGACGCGAACGAGGCCTTGCGGGCGCCGAGTTGGCGGCGCACGACGCCGTTCACGTCGACGCGGGTGATGGACAGGACGACGCACGCGGCCAGCGTGGTCTCGCCGCCGCGCTTCCCGGCAACGACCACGCAGTTCGCGGACCGCTCCAGCAACTCCTGGCCATAGTGCTCGACGAAGGTGGCGGTGTCGGCCCATTCGGGGTCGGTGTCGACGTAGACGAACTGGTCGGCGGGGACGCTGCCCTGCCAGGTGCGCACGGCGTCGGCGACCGGGCGGATCAGTTCGTCGAGGCGGTCGGGGGCCGGGGTGGCGTGGTCGAAGTGTCCGATGGGTGCGCGCATGACGGCACGCTAACAGGCGGGCGACGGCGGCTCACGGGGTGTCCCGAACGGTCGTACGGCGGCTGCTCACGAGGTCTCCCGGTGCACGGGCGGGACCGACACCGCCATCACCATCTCCATCGGTACGTCGCCCCGATTGCCGTACGTGTGCGGGGTGTTGGCCTCGAAGGTGGCGCTCGCGCCGGCCGGGACGCGGTGGTCCTCGCCGTCCACGGTGAGGGTCAGCTCGCCGGTGGTGACATGGACGAGTTCGACCGTGCCGGTGGGGTGGGGCTCGGAGGGGCTGGCCTCACCCGGCATCAGCCGCCAGTCCCACATCTCCAGCGGACCGGGGGCCTCAGTGCCGGCGAGGAGACGGTTGTAACTGCCGGCGTCGGTGTGCCAGAGGCGTACGGCGCGATCGGCCGGGACGATGCGGACCTTCGGGCCCTGTTCGTAGTCGAGCAGGGTGGTGATGCTGACGCCGAGGGCGTCGCCGATCTTGACGACCGTGCCGATGCTGGGGTTCGTGCGGGCCTGCTCGATCTGGATGAGCATGCCCCGGCTGACGGCGGCCCGGGCGGCGAGCACGTCCAGGGTGAAGCCGCGCACCGAGCGCCAGTGCTTGACGTTGCGAGCCAGGGACTGGTTCAGCAGGTCGAGGTCCGACACGTTCCGCCCATACCTTGAGTTCAATATTGTGGATGACAGAGTGCAATGGATCGAACTACGGTGTGCTGCACCCGATCGTTCACCGAACTGTACTGCGAGGCACCCCGTGACAGCATTCTTCGCCCTGGCCACCAGCCTCCTGTGGGGGATGGCCGACTTCGGCGGAGGCCTGCTGACGCGGCGGACTCCGGCGCTGACGGTGGTCGTGGTCTCGCAGGCGATCGCGGCGGCAGTGCTCGGCGCGGTCGTGGTGGGCACCGGGGGCTGGAGCGAGGCCGGGCCGCGGTTGTGGTTCGCGTTCGCGGCGGGGGTGGTGGGACCGGTCGCGCTGTTCAGTTTCTACAAGGCGCTGGCGCTGGGCCCGATGGGCGTCGTCTCGCCGCTCGCGACGCTGAGCGTGGCGGTGCCGGTCGGGGTGGGGCTCTTTCTCGGCGAACGGCCCGGCCTGATGCAGGTGGCGGGGATCGCGGTCGCCGTCACCGGGGTCGTCCTCGCGGGCGGCCCGCAGTTGCGGGGCGCGCCCGTACAACGCCAGACGATCCTGCTGACGCTGGTCGCCGCGCTCGGCTTCGGCACGGTGTTCGCACTGATCGCGGAGGCGTCCACGACCGTGACCGGGCTCTTCCTCGCGCTCTTCGTGCAGCGCGTCACGAGCGTAGCCACGGGTGGCACCGCGCTCTACGTCTCCGTACGGCGGGGCGGGGTCGCGCTTCCGGAGGGCGGGTTCCCCTGGGGCTCACTGCCGGCACTGGCCTTCGTCGGGCTGGCCGACGTGGCGGCCAACGGAACGTATTCGATCGCCGCGCAGCATGGGCCGGTGACGGTGGCGGCGGTACTCGCGTCGCTGTATCCGGTGGTGACGGCGCTGGCCGCGCGCGGGTTTCTGAGCGAGCGGTTGCGGGTGATTCAGGCGGCGGGGGCGGGGTTGGCGTTGGTGGGGACGTTGTTGCTGGCGACGGGGTGAGGGGGTGGGGGTGCGTGCGAGGCGGCGGGTGCCGCGAGGGACGTCGGGGGGCGACTGGCGCGGGGAGCGGAGCAGGGAGGAACGTCGGGGCCCAGGGGCCTCGACATGCGTGCCGCATCAGACGACGGGGTGAGGGGACGGGAGGACGGGGTTGTGTGTGGGGCGTCAAGTTTCGGGTCGGGTGGCGTCCGGTGCCGGGGGCGCCTCGACATGCGTGCCGGGTCAGGCGTCGGCGTACGTGCCGGATCGAGCTGCGGTACAAGTGCCGCGGCATGTCGGCAGACGTGCCGGGTCGGTTCGACACACGCGCAGAGCCGGCTCCGCGCATGTGCCGGATCAGGCCTCCGCGTCCAGCTCCGCGAGGTGGGCGATCACGTTCTCGTCCAGTTCGGCCAGCCGTGCCGCGCTCGCCTCGTCCAGGCCCGCGAGTGCCCGGAGTTGATCCGGGGTCACGTCCGCGGGAATCGGTACCGGTGCGGGGGTGCGGAGCGGTGGCTGCCAGCCCTCCGTCGGCGTCCAACGGCGTACGACCCGGGCGGGCGCCCCCGCCACCACGGCGTGGTCGGGCACCGTGCCGCGGACCACCGCACCGGCCGCGACCACCACGTTCCGGCCGATCCGCGCGCCCGGCAGGATCACCGCGCCGGTGCCGATCCAGCAACCGGGGCCGATCTCGACGGGTTCCATACGCGGCCACTGCTTGCCGATGGGCTCGTGCGGATCGTCGTAGGAATGGTTCGTGGACGTGACGTAGACGTACGGCCCGAAGTAGCAGTCGCTGCCGATGGTGACCGTCGTGTCGGCGATGACGTGGCTGCCGCGGCCGAGGACGACGCCGTCGCCGAGGCGCAGGATCGGGTCGGGGCCGAGGTCGAGGTCGGGCATCAGGCCGGCCGTGAGTGTGACCTGTTCGCCGACGATGCAGTGGGAGCCGAGGTGGATCCAGGATTCGCCGAAGACCGTGCCCAGAGGGAAGGCGAGCCGGGTGTGTTCGCCGATGGAGCCGAACCGGAAGCGGCCGGGGTTCTCGGCCGTCACCGAGCCCGTGCGCTGCACCCAGGCCCAGCCCGCGTGGACGGCGCGCTGCGCGAGGTGGCTCCGCCATTTTGAGAACGTGTTCTTGCGGTTGGGCACCCGGCCACGGTACTCAGCGTGAGCCGCGGCCATGAGGTCCGGCCGCTGTGATCTTCGCCCTACCGATGTCGTACCGTGCGGGTGTCTTCGACGGTTGGGAGGGTCTTATGACGCACAGGGCGTTGATCGTGGGTATTGGTGGGCGCGAGCCGAAGGTCGACGGGGAGGCCTTTGTGGCTCCTACGGCGTCTGTGATCGGGGACGTTTCGCTGGGGGCCGGAGCGAGCGTTTGGTACGGCGCGGTGTTGCGGGGTGACGTTGAGCGGATCTCGGTGGGGGCGCACAGCAATATCCAGGACAACTGCACGCTGCATGCCGATCCCGGGTTTCCCGTGAGCGTCGGGGAGCGGGTTTCCGTCGGGCACAACGCCGTCGTGCACGGGGCGACCGTCGAGGACGACTGCCTGATCGGGATGGGCGCTACGGTGCTCAACGGGGCGGTGATCGGGGCGGGTTCGCTTGTTGCGGCTCAGGCGTTGGTGCCGCAGGGGATGGTCGTGCCGCCGGGGTCACTGGTCGCCGGGGTGCCTGCGAAGGTGCGGCGCGAGTTGAGCGGTGAGGAGCGGGAGGGGTTGACCCTCAACGGGACCATGTACGCGGAGTTGGCCAAGGCGCATCGCGGGGTGTACGAGTAGACCGTTGGCGGGTGCGGGACCGTCGTGGCTTGTCGCGCAGTTCCCCGCGCCCCCTTGGGGCTCTTTACTCGGCGGCGCTTACCGGTTCGGGCTCGTTTTTCTTGGCTGTCATCTTCTGCGCCTTGCGGCGGACGATCAGCATTGAAGCCAGGCCGACCAGTACCGCTGCCGCCAGGCCGAAGTACGAGAAGCGCTTGAGCCAGTCCTCGGCGACGATTCCCACGTAGTAGACGACCGCCGTGGTGCCGCCGGCCCAGATGACTCCGCCGAGGACGTTGGCGATCAGGAACTTCCAGTAGGGCATGCGGAGTACGCCCGCGAGGGGGCCGGCGAAGATGCGGAGGAGGGCGATGAAACGGCCGAAGAAGACGGCCCACATGCCCCACTTCTCGAACGAGCGCTCGGCGGTGGCCACATGGCCTTCGCTGAAGTGCCGGGGAAACTTGTTCGCGAGCCAGGCCAGCAGGGGACGTCCGCCCTTGCGGCCGATCGCGTAGCCGATGGAGTCGCCGATCACCGCGCCCAGGCTCGCGCAGGCGCCCAGGACGATCGGGTTGATGCCCGAATGCTGGGAGGAGAGCAGTGCCGCCGAGACCAGGACGATCTCGCCCGGCAGCGGGATGCCCAGGCTCTCCACCCCGATGACGAGTGCCACCACGGCGTAGACGGCCACCGCCGGAACCGAGTCGAGCCATTCCTGGACGTGCAACGCCGGTCCTCCTGTAACGCGCGGACTGCCTGTCTTGCCGGCATGCGCCCCGCGGAAAAACGGGCGCACTCCGGAAGCCTACCGCTCGGCATCGGACGGCAACGCCCCTCGTGCGACCGGTCGGACAGCGGCCCGGACAGCGACCTGGACAACTGCCTGACGGCGGCCTGACAGCGGCCTGGCACCGGCTCCGACGACCGCATCGGAATCGCTCCGTTACGTGCCAGGAGGACCGACAGGGCGTCGACCACCCAAGATGCACTTAGAGTAGCCTTGCCTAAGTTGGCCGGTTTCCGGAGGGTGGCTGGTGGGAGCAGGGGAACTGTCGGGGCGAGACGTCCTGACGCGCTCGGTCAAGGGACAGACACGGCGTGTCGCGCTCGGCTCGGCACTCGGAAGCGTGCACCAACTGGGGGAAGCCCTGGTGCCGGTGCTCATCGGTGTCGTCATCGACCAGGCCGTCGCCGGGCAGAACGCCGGACGTCTGGCGCTCTGGCTCGGCGTACTGGCCGTCATGTACGTGACGCTGTCGTGGAGTTTCCGGCTGGGCGCCAAGGCCGGTGAGCGCAGCGCCGAAGAGGCCGCGCACACACTGCGGTTGGCGATCGTGGGGCGGGTGCTCGACGCCCGTGGCGGCGCCGAGGAAGGACGGCTCCCCGGGGAACTGGCCAACGTCGCCACCGAGGACGCCAAGCGGGTCGGCGCGGTCAACATGGCGCTGATGGCGGGGATTTGGGCCGTCTCGGGTGTCGCCGTGAGCGCCGTGGCGCTGCTGCTGACCTCCGTGACACTCGGGTTGATCGTGCTGTTGGGCACACCCGTGCTGTTGTGGCTGGGGCATCTGCTGAGCAAGCCGCTGGAGCGGCGCAGCGAGGCCGAGCAGGACAAGGCCGCTCACGCGTCGGGAGTGGCCGCCGATCTGGTGGCCGGGCTGCGGGTGCTGAAGGGGCTCGGTGCGCAGGATGCCGCCGTCGAGCGGTATCGCCGGACGAGTCGTATCTCCCTTGCCGCCACGCTGCGTTCGGCGCGTGCCGAGTCCTGGCAGACCGGGCTGGTGCTCGCGCTCACCGGTGGGTTCATCGCGCTGATCGCCCTCGTGGGCGGTCGGCTGGCGCTCAACGGGTCGATGACTCTGGGGCAGTTGGTGTCGGCGGTGGGGCTCGCGCTGTTCCTGCTCGGGCCGTTGGAGACGTTCGCCTGGGTCAACGCCGAGCTGGCACAGGGCCGTGCCTCGGCCGCGCGCGTCGCCGAGGTACTGGCCACCGGGCCCGCCGTCGTGGCCGGTGACGACCCGGTCGCCGAGCCCGTTCGCGGGGAACTTCGGTTGCGTGGCGTACGGCTCGGTGGGCTCGACGGTGTCGATCTCGACCTGCCCGCCGGGCAGTTGACCGGCATCGCGGTGACGGACCCGGCCGGCGCGGAGGCCCTGTTGCGGTGCCTCGGGCGTGAGACCGACCCGGAGTCGGGCTCTGTCGAGCTGGACGGCGTGCCCCTGACTCGGCTTGATCCGGCGGGGCTTCGGGCCGCTGTGCTGGTCGCCGCGCATGACGCGGCGCTGTTCGAGGGCTCGTTGGCGGCCAACGTGACACCGGAGGACGAGTCTCAGGGCGGAGAGGCCGATCTCCTCACCGCGCGTGCCATGGCCGCCGCCCGTGCCGACGAAGTCGCCGACTCCCTGCCGCACGGAACCGCGACCGGCGTCGGTGAGGGCGGACGCTCCCTGTCGGGCGGCCAGCGCCAACGTGTGTTGCTGGCAAGGGCGTTGCGTGCCGGACCGCCCGTCCTGGTCGTGCACGATCCGACCACCGCCGTCGACACGGTGACCGAGGCCCGTATCGCCGACGGCCTGCGCGAGTTCCGGCAGGGCCGCACCACGATCGTGGTGACCAACAGCCCCGCCCTGCTCGCCGTCACCGACCACGTGATCCTCCTCGACGCCGGCCGCGTCGGCGCCGAGGGCACCCACGCGGACCTCGTACGAACCGACGCGACCTACCGGACGGCGGTGCTGGCATGACGACGGGAGCCGAGGGGACGGGAGCGGGACGGGTGGACGCGCGAGGGACGGACGCGAAGCGGGTGGACACCGGGCGGGTGGGTGCCGGGCAGGTGGACACTGGGCAGGCGAGTCCCGGGCAAGCGAGTCCCGGGCAGGTTGGTGCCGGGCAGGCGGACACCGGGCAGGCGAGTCCCGGGCAGGCGGACACCGGGCAGGTGGGTGCCGGGCAAGCGAGTCCCGGGCAGGTTGGTGCCGGGCAGGCGGACACCGGGCAGGCGAGTCCCGGGCAGGCGGACACCGGGCAGGTGGGTGCCGGGCAGGTGGGTGCCGGGCAGGTGGGTGCCGGGCAGGCGAGTCCCGGGCAGGTTGGTGCCGGGCTGACGCAAGCCGAGCCGGTCGACGCTGAGTCGGCCGACGCCGGGCGTCCGCGTGCCGAGCGGACGGTAAGCGAGCCCGTCGACGCCGGACAGCCGCGTGCGGAGCGGACGACCACCGCCCCATCGAACGCCGACCAGTCCGCCCCCGACCCCGATTCCGACCGCACCCTCCTCCCCACCGCCACCCCCGCCCGCACCCGCGCCGCGGTGCGCGAACTCCTGCGCCCGCAGCGGGGATTGGCCGCCGCCGGGTTCGGGCTGCTGGTGCTCGCCACTGCCGTCGGACTGCTCACCCAGCCCCTGCTGGGTCACATCGTCGACATCGTCACCGAGCACCGCTCCCCCGACGCGCTCACCTTCCCGGTGGTGGCGCTGGCCGGAGTCGCTGTGGTCCAGGGCGTGACCACCGCGCTCGGCATGTCCCTCGTGTCCCGGCTCGGCGAGACCGCGCTCGCACGGCTCCGCGAACTGTTCGTCGAGCGCGCCCTGTCACTCCCCCTGGACCGGGTGGAGAAGGCAGGCTCCGGTGACCTCAACGCCCGTGTCACGCGCGACGTTTCGCGGGTCGCCGACGCCGTGCGCGGGGCGCTGCCCGAACTGGCGCGGTCCGCGCTGTCGATCGTGCTGACGCTGGGCGCGCTCGCCCTGCTGGACTGGCGGTTCCTGATCGCGGCGCTGATCGCCGTGCCGGTGCAGGCGCACACCGCCCGCTGGTATGTGCGCAACGCCGTTCCCCTGTACGCCAAGGAGCGCATCGCCACCGGGACACAGCAGCAGCAGTTGCTGGACACCATCGGCGGGGCGCGGACCGTCCGGGCGTACCGGCTGCAGAAGGGCCACACCCGGCGGGTCACCGAACGCTCGCGCTCGGCGGTCGAACTGACCATGAGCGGCGTGCAGTTGATGCTGCGCTTCTACAGTCGGCTGCACATCGCCGAGTATCTGGGGCTGTCCGCGGTCCTGGTCACCGGGTTCCTGCTGGTGCGCGACGGTACCGCGTCGGTCGGTACGGCCACCGCGGCAGCGCTGTACTTCGCCAGTCTCTTCGGGCCGGTCAACACCGCGCTGGTGCTGCTGGACGACGCCCAATCCGCAACGGCCGGGCTGGCACGCCTCGTTGGGGTCGTGGACGAGCCCGAGACCAAGGTCGCCGACCGCGCGGACGACCGTACGACCGCCGCCGGGCCCCCGTCCGTGACGCTGACCGGCGTCTCCCACGCGTATGTGCCGGGCCGCCCGGTGCTGCACGACGTCGACCTGGAGATACGGCCCAAGGAGCGGGTCGCGCTGGTCGGTACGACCGGTGCGGGCAAGACGACCCTGGCCAAGCTGGTCGCGGGGCTGCACCGCCCGCAGTCGGGCCGGATCGACGTCGGCGGCGCCGAACCGGACGAGGCCGGTCACCTGGTCGGCCTCGTCACGCAGGAGGTGCACGTCTTCGCCGGGCCGCTCGCCGAGGATCTGCGGCTGGCCCGCCCGGACGCGCACACCGAGGAACTCCGTGAGGCGCTCGACACGGTGGGAGCGCTCGGCTGGGTCGAGGCGTTGCCGGAGGGCCTGGACACCGTCGTAGGTGACGGTGGTCACCGGCTGACCGCCGACCGTGCGCAGCAACTCGCCCTCGCCCGGCTCCTGTTGGCGGACCCACCCGTTGTCGTCCTTGACGAAGCGACGGCGGAGGCGGGCAGTTCGGGTGCGCGGCAACTCGACGAGGCCGCCGAGCAGGCGCTGCGCGGCCGTACCGCACTGGTCGTGGCGCACCGGCTCAGCCAGGCCGCCTCCGCGGACCGGGTGATCGTCCTGAGCGGCGGCCGGGTCGTGGAGAACGGCACGCACGACGAACTCCTCACCGCCCAGGGCCAGTACGCCGCCCTCTGGCACGCCTGGTCCGGCAGCCGCTCCGCCGAGGCAGCCCCCGACGCCCACTAGCCCCCCGCGCTCAAGACCTGTCACCCCCCGCCGAATCCACCGCGACGAACAGAAGGATCATCCGATGCCCCGCGCCACCAGAGCTTCCCGGCTGTCCGGCCTGCTCGCCTCCGTACTCCTGCTGGCCGTCACGGCGGTCGGCTGCGGTTCCTCCAACTCCGACTCCACGTCGTCCAGTTCGAACACGTCGGGGTCGGAGGCGAAGGCCTCCGCGGACGCCTTCCCCGTCACGATCGCCCACAAGTTCGGCAGTACGACGATCAAGTCCGAGCCCAAGCGGATCGTCACCGTCGGTCTCACCGACCAGGACGCGGTTCTCGCCCTGGGCAAGGTGCCGGTCGGCACGACCGAGTGGCTCGGCGGCTACAAGGGCGCCATCGGCCCTTGGGCGCAGGACAAGTTGGGCAGTGCGGCGGCGCCGACCGTCCTCAAGGACACCGGCACCGGCCCGCAGGTGGAGAAGATCGCCGCCCTGAAGCCGGATCTGATCCTCGCCGTGTACTCGGGTCTGACGAAGGCGCAGTACCAGAGCCTGTCGCAGTTCGCGCCGGTCGTCGCCCAGCCCAAGCAGTACAACGACTACGGCGTGCCGTGGCAGCAGCAGACCGAGGAGATCGGCAAGGCGCTCGGCAAGGCCGACGAGGCCAAGACCCTGGTGTCGGGCGTCGAGGCCAAGTTCACCGCCGCCAAGAAGGCCAACCCCGCCTTCGCCGGCGCGACGGCCGTCATGGCCACCCCGTACGAGGGCGTCTTCGTCTACGGCAGCCAGGACCCGCGCTCCCGCCTCCTCTCCGACCTCGGCTTCTCGCTCCCGAAGGGCCTCGACAAGGTCATCGGTGACACGTTCGGCGCCAACATCAGCAAGGAGCGCTACGACCTCCTCGACCAGAAGGTCGCCGTGTGGATCGTGCCGGACACCACCACGGCCGTCACGAAGCTGCACAGCGACAAGATCTACGGCGACCTGAACGTGGTGAAGCAGGGCCGCGAGGTCTTCATCAAGGAGACCAGCGACTACGGCAACGCGGTGTCCCTGTCCACGGTGTTGAGCATCCCCTACGTCCTGGACCGCATGGTGCCGCAGCTCGCGGCGGCGGTGGACGGCAAGACGTCGACGAAGGTGGAGCAGCCGGCGTCCTGACCCATGGAAACGTGAAAGGGGGGCGGGTCCGAGGTAGTTCGGACCCGCCCCCCTTCGTGCGCTCAGGCCCCGTCGACCTCGACCAGGCTCTTCGGCCTCATGTCCGTCCAGTTGGCCTCGATGTGGTCGAGGCACTCCTGCCGCGCGGCCGGTCCGAACGCGACCGTCCAGCCCGCCGGTACGTCCACGAAGTCGGGCCAAAGGCTGTGCTGGCCCTCGTCGTTGACGAGAACGGAGTAGACGCCTTCGGGGTTCTCGAACGGGTTGCTCATGTCGGGGTTTCCTTGCCTCTCTGATGCGGTCGGGTGGGTAGGTCCGGTTCGGTCAGGTCTTGTTCAGTTCACGGCTTGTCGAGTACGGCCGCTCGTCGTACGACCGCCTCCAGTGCCCGGAACCAGGTGCGGGCCAGGTCCCGTACCTGTTCCTCGGTGAGGAGTTCGGCGGCGTACGCCCAGTGGGCGCTCAACTCCGGTCCCTCGGGGCGGTCTTCGGTGATGGCGTTGAGGGTCAGGGCGTGGGACATCGGCTGGCCGGGGTCGGCGTCGAGGTCGGCGGCGTCGTCCTCGGGGGCGTAGGACCAGTCGGCTGCCGCCGGGCGGTCGAAGCGTCCCATGTAGTTGAACTCGATCTGCGGCTCACCCAGTTGGCCGAGATGTGCACCCGTCCCGGGGTTGAGGTGACGCAGCAGGCCGTGCCCGATGCCGGCGGTGGGCAGCGCGGTGAGGTGCTCGCGGATACGGGCCAGGGCCGCGTCCAGGGCCGGCCCGCCCGTGAAGGCGTCCGCCAAGTCGGCCTCACCCGGGTCGAGTCGTACGGGTACGACGCTGGTGAACCAGCCGACCGTACGGGACAGGTCGGCGTCGCCCGCGAGTTGCTCCTCGCGGCCGTGGCCCTCCACGTCCACCAGCACCGGCCCGCCCGACTGTTCGACGCCCAGGGTACGGGTGCGCCAGTCACCGACTGCCAGCGCGAAGGCGGTGAGCAGTACGTCGTTGACCGTGGCTCCGAACGCGGCCGGGGCCCGGCTCAGCAGCGGGCCGGTGACGTCGGTGGGCAGGGACAGGGAGACGTAGTGGGTGGTGGCGACCGTGTCACGGGCCGGGTCGAGCGGGCGGGCCAGCGGGAGTTCGGCGCCTTCGGCGAGGGCTGAGGTCCACCACGGCAGCTCGTCCTCGGTGGCCGGGTCGGTCGCGCGGGTTCCGAGGAGCCGGGACCAGCGCCCGAACGACAGCTCCACGGGGGCGAGTTCGGGCGTACGGCCGCCCCTGACCGCCGCCCAGGCGGTGGCCAGGTCGGGCAGCAGGACGCGCCAGGAGACGCCGTCGATCACCAAGTGGTGGACGAGGATGAGGAGTCGGCCGGGCTGTCCGGGTCCGGCGTCGAACCAGACCGCCCGCACCATCGCCCCGGCGTCCGGGTCGAGCCCGGCCCGGGCCGTCTCCGCGTGGCGGGAGATGGCCGCGCGCAGTGCGTCGTCGTCCGCCCCGCGCACGTCGGCGCGGGTGAGCCAGGTGCTGACGTCGGTGTCCCGTGCGGCCGGTACCCGCACCAACCACTCGGGTTCGCGAGCGAGTTGGGCCCGCAGCATGTCGTGCCGGTCGGCGAGTGCCGTGAGCACGGTCAGCAGGCCGGGTTCGGTGAGGTCGGCCGGGGTCTGGACGAGGGCCGCCTGGTGGTAGGCGGCGATGGGGCCGCCGCGCTCCAGCAGGGCGCGCATGATCGGGGTGAGCGGGACGGTGCCGGTGCCGTCGTCGTGGACGGCGTGCCGTTCGTCGCTGCCGAGCGGGACGGCAACGGCGGCCAGGGCGGCGACAGTTCGGTGCTGGAAGACCTGCCGGGGTGTGATCCGCAGACCGCCCGCGCGGGCCCGGGCGACCAGTTGCATGGCGACGATGCTGTCGCCGCCGAAGGTGAAGAAGTCGTCGTCCGTGCCGACGGCTTCGGCGGGCAGTCCGAGGGCGTCCGCGAACAGGTCGCGGAGAGTGCGCTCGGTGTCGTTCCCGGGGGCACGGCCGCCGCCCTGGGCGGTGAAGTCCGGTGCGGGCAGGGCGGATCGGTCGAGTTTGCCGTTGGACAGCAGTGGCAGCCGGTCGAGGACGACCACGGCGGCCGGGACCATGTAGTCGGGCAGTGCGGCGGCGGCGTGGGCGCGGAGTTGGGTCCCGTCCGCGTCGTCGGCCACCACGTAGGCGATCAACTGCCGGATGCCGGGCCGGTGTTCGCGGGCGACGACGACGGTCTGCGCGACGGCCGGGTGGGTGTCCAACGCGGCCTCGATCTCGGCGAGTTCGATGCGGTAGCCGCGGATCTTGACCTGGTCGTCGGTGCGCCCGGCGAACTCCAGCTGGCCGTCCTCGGTCCAGCGGGCCAGGTCGCCGGTGCGATACATGCGCTCGCCGGGCTCGGTGGCGTACGGGTCGGCGACGAAGCGTTCGGCGGTGAGCTCGGGCCGGCCGAGGTAGCCACGGGCCAGCCCCGGCCCGGACAGGAACAACTCCCCTGTGACGCCGGGCGGTACGGGGCGCAGGGCGGTGTCGAGGACGTAGGCACGGGACTCGTGAACCGGGCGTCCGACGACCGGGGTGGCGCTGTCGCGCACCCGGCCGACGAGGGCGTCGACGGTGGCCTCGGTGGGGCCGTACAGGTTGAACGCCTCGGTGTCCTGAAGCGCGGCCAACCGCGCCCACAGCGACTCGGGCACGGCCTCGCCGCCGAAGCCGACCACGGAGAGCGGGCAGTCGCCCTCGTCGCCGATCAGGCCGCTGTCCGCCATCTGCGCGAGCAGCGACGGGGTGACCTCGATGAAGTCGATGCCCCGGTCGCGGATGAACGCGGCGAGGAGTTCGGGGTCGCGCCGGGTCTCGTCGTCGGCGATGTGCAGCGCGTGTCCGTCAAGGAGCCACAACTGCGGTTGCCAGGAGGCGTCGAAGGAGAACGACCAGGCGTGCCCGACGCGCAGACGCCGGAGTCCGGTGCGCCGCTTGGCGACCTCGTGCAGGTCGTGGCGGTGGCTGTGGAAGAGGTTGGCGATGCCTCGCTGGGTGACGACGACGCCCTTGGGGCGGCCGGTGGAACCGGAGGTGTAGATGACGTAGGCGGGGTGGTCGGGGCCGGGGGCGACGGGTTCGGCCTCCGGCAGTCCGTCGGTCGGGGCGTCAAGTCGCAGGACCGGGACGCTGGTTGAGGGCAGCGTGGCGGCCGTCTCCGCCGTGGCCAGGATCAGCGCGGGGCATGCGTCGTCGAGCATGCCGGTCAGGCGGGACTCGGGGAGGTCGGGGTCGAGGGGCAGATAGGCGGCGCCCGCCTTCATCACGGCGAGGATCGCGGCGATGTGGTCGGCGGTGCGGGGCAGCGCGAGGGCCACGATCCGCTCGGGTCCGACACCGTGTCCGGCGAGGACGCGGGCCAACTGGTCCGTGCGCGCGTCGAGTTCGGCGAACGTCCACGTCGTACGGCCGTCGGTGACGGCGACCGCACCGGGATCGGCGGCAGCCTGGGCGACGAACAACGCCGGTACGGTACCGAGCCGTTCGGTCTCCGGCGCGGGCAGCGCGGTGTCGTTCCAGGCCTCCACGACCGTGTGCCGCTCGGCGGAATCGAGGAGGTCGAGCCGGCCGACGGGGCGGTCGGGCTCGGCCGCCATGCCGGTGAGGAGGGCGGTCAGGGCGTCCGTGATCCGTCGCACGACGGCCGGTTGGAAGAGGTCGGGCCTGAACTCGGCGGTGAGCCGCAGCCGTTCGGCGGGCTCGACCGCCCACGCGAACGGGTAGTGCGTGGAGTCCTCGTGGTCGCGCACGGTGACGCGCGGCCCGTCGCCCCCCTCCTCGCCGTCGGCGACCGGGTACGACTCGAACACCACGAGGGTGTCGAAGAGCTCGCCGAGTCCCGCGGCCCGCTGGATGTCGGCGAGGCCGAGGTGCTGGTGGGCGATGAGTCGGGACTGCTCGTCCTGGAGCCGGTCGAGGAGTGCGGCCGTGCTCTCCTCCGGGCGGACCCGTACCCGTACGGGAATGGTGTTGATGAACAGGCCGATCATCGACTCGGCACCGTCGAGTTCGGGCGAACGGCCGGCGACGGTGGCACCGAACACCACGTCGTCCCGGCCGGTGAGCCGACCGAGCAGCACGCCCCAGGCAGCCTGGACAAGGGTGTTCACGGTGACGCCCTGCCGCCGCGCGAACGCCTCCAGCTCGGCCGTGCGGTCCGGGTCCAACTCCAGGGTGTGGGTGGACGGTACGACGGCGGCACGGTCGGGGTCGACGGGCGCGAGGCGCGTCGGCTCGGCCAGCCCGCCAAGGGCCTCGGCCCATGCGGCGGTGGAGACGGCCGGGTCCTGGGCGGCCAGCAGCCGCAGGTGCTCACGGTACGGAGCGGGCGTGGCGGGAGTACGGCCCTCGTAGCGCGCCCACAGTTCGGCGGTGAGCAGCGGCAACGACCAGCCGTCCAGCAGGAGATGCTGGTGCGAGAGCACGAGCCGGTGCCGGTCCGGACCGAGCCGGGCCAGCAACAGCCTTAGCAGCGGCGGCCGTTCGGGCTCGAAGCGGCGCCGCTCCTGGACGAGCAGGCGCTCCCACTCCTCGGGGTCGTCGGCCAGGTCGAGCTGCCGCCATGGCAGTACGGCCGTACGCGGTACGACGGCGACGGGCCGTCCGGAGGACAGGTGCCGGAAGCCGCTGCGGAGGTTCTCGTGCGCGTCGAGCACGGACTGGGCCGCGGTGTGCAACCGGTCGATGTCCAGGGGGCCTTCGAGGTCGTAGGAGACCTGGACGGTGTAGACGTCCGGTCCGTCGTCGCCGGAGTCGAGGGCGGCGTGGAAGAGCAGGCCGGCCTGGAGCGGGGAGACGGGCAGGACTTCGGTTCCTGCGGGCAGCGCGGCCAGTTCGGCGCGCTCGTCGTCGGTGAGGTCGAGCAGGATGACGTCGTCGTCGCGCTCGGCGGCGGCCGTGGTGGTGGCGGTCACGGTGGCCAGCCCCGCGGCCGACTTGTGGCGGAACACGTCGCGCGGGCTGAAGGTGAGCCCGGCCGCACGGGCGCGGGCGACCAGCTGCATGGCCACGATGCTGTCGCCGCCGAGTGAGAAGAAGTCGTCCTCGACACCGACCCGTTCGAGACCGAGCACGTCCGCGACGAGGGCGCAGAGGGTCTCCTCCAGCGGTGTGCGCGGCCGGGTGTCGGTGACTTCGGCGGCGAAGTCGGGGGCGGGCAGGGCGCGGCGGTCGAGCTTGCCGTTGGGGGTGAGCGGGAGGGCGTCGAGGGTGACGACGGCCGACGGGACCATGTGATCGGGCAGCAACTGGGCGGTATGGGAACGCAGTTCGGCGGAGTCAGCAGCGTCTCCGTCCGGCACCACATACGCGACGAGGCGTTCGTCCCGCAGGACGACGGTGGCGTGCGCGACGCTCGCGTGGGCGGTCAACACGCTCTCGATCTCGCCGAGTTCGATACGGAAGCCGCGCAGCTTGACCTGGTCGTCGGCGCGGCCGAGGTACTCCAGTTCGCCGTCCCGGGTCCAGCGGGCCAGGTCGCCGGTGCGGTACATCCGGGCGCCGGGCTCGGTGGCGTACGGGTCGGCGACGAAGCGCTCGGCGGTCAGGGCGGACCGGCCCAGGTAGCCGCGCGCCAACTGGGCGCCCGCCAGATACAGTTCGCCGGCCACACCGGGTGGCACGGGGCCGAGTCCGGCGTCGAGGACATAGGTGCGGGTGTTCCACACCGGGCGGCCGATCGGCACGGTGGCCGGTTCGGCGGGGACCTCGTGGGCCGTGACGTCGACGGACGCCTCGGTCGGGCCGTAGAGGTTGTGCAGTCGGCTGCCCGGGAGGACCTGGTGGAATCGGGCGGCCAGCGGGGCGGGCAACGCCTCGCCGCTGCACATGACTTGGAGCAGGTCCGTGCAGCGGGCGGCGGCGGGCTCGTCGAGGAAGGCGCGCAGCATCGACGGCACGAAGTGGGCCGTGGTGATGTGCTGACGCCGGATCAGTTCGGCGAGATAGACCGGGTCCTGGTGACCTTCCGGGCGGGCCACCACGAGCGTGGCGCCGGTGATCAGCGGCCAGAAGAACTCCCACACCGACACGTCGAACCCGGCCGGGGTCTTCTGCAGCACCCGGTCGTCGGCGTCGAGGCGGTACGCGTCCTGCATCCACAGCAGGCGGTTGGTGATGCCCTGGTGGGGGACGGCGACGCCCTTGGGGCGGCCGGTCGAGCCGGAGGTGTAGATGACGTAGGCGGGGTGGCGTGGGTCGTGGGCAGTGGGCAGTGGCGCGTACGCCGGGTCGTCGGGGGCGCCGTCCGCGTCCACCGTGAGGGTGGGCACGTCGCTGTCCGGGAGGGTGACGCCCTCGGCGGTGATCAGGCAGACCGGACGGGCGTCGGCGAGCGTGTAGGCGAGCCGCTCGGCCGGGTAGCCGGTGTCGAGGGGGAGATAGGCGGCGCCCGCGCGGTGGACCGCGAGGAGGGACACCACGAGGGCGAGGGAGCGGGGCAGGGCGACGGCGACGACGGCCTCGGCCCGCGCTCCGTGCGCGGCGAGGGTGTGCGCCAACTTCTCTACCCGCAGGTCGAGTTCGGCATAGGTGAGGGCGGCGTCCTCGAAGACCACCGCCGCGGCCTCGGGGGTGCGGGCGACCTGGGCGCGGAACAGTTCCGGCAGGGTGAGCTCGGGGACGGCGCGGGCGGTGTCGTTCCAGTCGGTGAGGACGAGGGTGCGTTCGTCGTCACCCAGGACGTCGAGTGTGCCGACCCGTCGGTCGGGGGCCGTGGCGACCTGCGCGAGCAGCAACTCAAGCCGCTGGGCCAGGAGTTCGGCGGTCGACTCGTCGAAGAGGTCGGCGCTGTACTCGATCCAGCACCGCATCCCGTCCTCGCCCTGCTCGACGAAGTCGAAGCTGAGGTCGAACTTCGCGCCCCGCTGGCCGAGTTCCTCACGACGTGCGGTCAGTCCGGGCAGGGCAGGGGTGGCGCCCTCGTCGTCGAGGTGGACGACCATCACCTGGAACAGCGGGTGCCGGGCGAGTGAGCGGGCCGGGTTGACCGCCTCGACCAGGCGCTCGAAGGGCAGGTCCTGGTGTTCGTAGGCGGCGAGGTCGGTGTCCCGGACGCGGGCGAGCAGGTCGGCGAACGTGGGATCACCGGACAGATCGGTGCGCAGGACAAGGGTGTTGACGAAGAAGCCGACCAGGTCTTCGAGGTGTTCGTCGCCCCGCCCCGAGATGGGCGCGCCGAGCGGGATGTCGTCCCCGGCGCCGAGCCGGTGGAGCAGTGCGGCGACGGCGGCCTGGGTGACCATGAACATACTGACGCCGTGGCGGCGGGCCAACGCACGCAGGTCGCCGGTCCGTTCGGCGTCGAGCTTCAGGCCGACCGCGCCACCCCGGTGACTGCTCTCCAGTGGGCGGGGGCGGTCGGTGGGCAGGGCGAGTTCGTCCGGCAGCCCCGCCAAGGTGTCCTGCCAGTAAGCGAGTTGGCGCGACTGCCGGCTGTCCGAGGCGTCGGGGTCGCCGAGCGCCTCGCGGTGCCAGAGAGAGTAGTCGGCGTACTGCACGGGCAGCGGAGTCCACTCGGGCGCGTGTCCCTCGCGGCGAGCCTCGTAGGCCGTGGCCAGGTCGCGCCACAACGGACCGTCGGACCACTGGTCGCCGGCGATGTGGTGCAGCACCAGCAGCAGGACGTGCTCGTCCTCGCTCACCTCGAACACGTGGGCCCGCAGCGGCAGTTCACGGTCGATCTCGAAGCCTCGCGCGGCGGCCTCGGCGAGCCGTTCGGGCAGTTCGGTGTCCGTGACGTGGCTGTCGTGGAGAGGCACGGAGGCCTCGTCCAGCACGACCTGGTGGGGGCGGCCGTCCCGCTCGGGGAAGACCGTGCGCAGGCTTTCGTGCCGTACGGCGAGGTCGTCCAGGGCGGCGGACAGGGCGTTCCGGTCGAGTGTGCCGGTGAGTCGCCAGGCGGCCGGGATGTTGTACGTGGCTCCCGGGCCCTCGATGCGGTGCAGCAGCCACAGTCGCTGTTGGGCGTAGGAGAGCGGGAGTTCGTCGGGCCGGTCTGCGGGGACGAGGGCGGGCAGTCCGTCGGCCCGGTCGTCGAGGCGGGCCGCGAGAAGCGCGGGCGTGGACGCCTCGAAGACGGTACGGACGGTGAGGTCGGCGCCAAGTACCGTGCGGACGCGGCTGACCAGGCGCATGGCGAGCAGGGAGTGACCGCCGAGGGTGAAGAAGTCGTCGTCGGCGCACACGTGTTCGAGACCGAGGACGTCACCGAAGAGTCCGGCGAGGATCTCCTCACGCGGACTGCGGGGCGAAGTGTGCGCGTCCGTGACGGTGTTGGTCGTGAAGTCGGGGGCGGGCAGGGCGGCGCGGTCGAGCTTGCCGTTGGGGGTCAGGGGCAGCGCGTCGACGGTGACGAAGGCGGCGGGGACCATGTGGGCGGGAAGGGCGGTGGCCGTGTGGCCGCGCAGGGCCGTCACGTCCACCGATCCACTGCCGTCCCCGGCCGGGACCACATACGCCACCAGGAGCTGCTCCCGGACCACGACAACGGCATGGGCGACGGACGGGTGCGCGGTCAACGCGCCCTCGATCTCGCCGGGTTCGACGCGGAAGCCGCGTACCTTCACCTGGTCGTCGGTGCGGCCCAGGTACTCGATCGTGCCGTCGGCGTTCCAGCGGGCCAGGTCGCCGGTGCGGTACATGCGGGTGCCGGGGGCGCCGTGCGGGTCGGCGACGAAGCGCTCGGCGGTCAGGCCCGGCCGGTCGAGGTAACCGCGCGCCAGTTGGACGCCCGCGAGGTACAACTCGCCCGGGACACCGGGCGGGACGGGGCGCAGTCCGGCGTCGAGGACGTAGGCGCGGGTGTTCCACACCGGGCGGCCGATCGGGACGCTCGCCGTCTCGGGGCCGATCTCCACCGCCGTGACGTCGACCGAGGCCTCGGTCGGGCCGTAGAGGTTGTGGAGTTCGGCGGTGGTCAGGATGCCGTGGCAGCGGTGGGTGAGGGCGACGGGCAGGGCCTCGCCGCTGCACATCACTCGGCGCAGGCCGGTGCAGTCGGCTGCGGCCGGTTCCTCCAGGAAGAGTTGGAGCATGGAGGGCACGAAGTGGACGGTGGTGACGTCCTGTTCGCGGATGAGGCGGGCCAAGTAGGCCGGGTCGCGGTGGCCTTCGGGGCGGGCGACGACCAGCGTGGCGCCGGTGATCAGCGGCCAGAAGAACTCCCACACCGACACGTCGAAGCTGGACGGCGTCTTCTGCAGCACCCGGTCGTCGGCCGTGAGGCCGTACGCGTCCTGCATCCACAGCAGCCGGTTGACGATGCCCTCGTGCGGGACGACGACGCCCTTGGGGCGACCGGTCGAACCCGAGGTGTAGATGACGTACGCGGGGCTCGACGGGTCGTAGGACGTGGGGAGTTGACCCTCGGGGCCGGTCGGCAGGGTGTCGCGGATGACGTACACCGGGCGGGCGTCCTCGACCATGAGGGCGAGGCGTTCCTCCGGGTAGTCCGGGTCGAGCGGGAGGTAGGCGGCTCCGGTTCGGTGTACGGCGAGGAGGGCGACGACGAGTTCGAGTGAGCGCGGGAGGGCTACGGCCACGGTCTGCTCGGGGCCTGCGCCGAGTGCGGTCAACACCCTTGCCGTGTGGTCGACTTGGGCGTCCAGTTCGGCGTAGGTCAGCTCCTGCCCCTCGAAGACGAGGGCCGTGGCGTCGGGGGTGCGGGCGGCCTGGGCGCGGAAGAGTTCCGGGAGGGTGGTGGCCGGGACGGGGTGGTCGGTGGCGTTCCACTCCTCCAGGACCAGGGCACGTTCGGCGTCCGCCAGGAGGTCGAAGTCCCTTACCGCTCGGTCGGGTTCGGCCGCCGCGTGGTCCAGCAGGCGGGCCATGCGACCGGCGATTCGTTCTGCGGTGCCATGGTCGAAGAGGTCGGTCGCGTACTCCAGGAGCAGGACCACCCGGTCGCTGCCCGTCTCGTCGACGAAGGTGAAGTGCAGGTCGAACTTGGCCATACCCGTGTCCATGTCGAACCACTCGGTCGCGAGGCCGAGCACGTCCGGGTCGCCTTCGGGGCGGTGGTGGTAGCCGAGCATGACCTGGAAGAGCGGGTTGCGGCCGGCGACGCGGGGCGGGTTCAGGGCCTCGACGACCCGGTCGAACGGCAGGTCCTGGTACTCGAAGGCGGCGAGCGACGACTCCCTTACCCGGCCGAGGAGTTCACGGAACGTCAGCTCGTCGCCGGACACATCGGTGCGCAGCACCAGCGTGTTGACGAAGAAGCCCACCAGGTCGGCGAGGGCCTCGTCGGTACGGCCCGCGATGGGGGCGCCGAGCGGGATGTCGTCGCCCGCGCCGAGCCGGTTCAGCAGGGCGGCGGTGGCGGCCTGGAACAGCATGAACATGCTGGTGCCGGTGGTGCCGGAGAGGTCGCGCAGGGCGTGGCCGGTGGCGGTGGGGAGTTCCAGGCGGACCTTGCCGCCGTGGCCGGTCGGTTCGGCGGGGCGCGGTCGGTCGGTGGGGAGGGCGAGTTCGTCGGGCAGGCCGCGCAAGGCGTCGACCCAGTGGTCGAGTTGGGCCTCGCCGGTGCGGGCGAGGAGGTCGTCCTGCCAGAGGGTGTAGTCGGCGTACTGCACCGGCAGCGGGGGCCACTCGGGCGCCCGTCCCTCACGACGGGCCGCGTAGGCGGTGTCGAGGTCGGCTAGGAAGGGGCGGTCGGACCACTCGTCGGTGGTGATGTGGTGCAGGACGACGGCCACTACGTGCTCGTCCGCGCCGAGCCTGAACACCGCGCAGCGCAGCGGGAGTTCGGTGGTCAGGTCGAAGGGGCGGCGCTGGGCGGACTCGATCAGCGCGGGCAGTTCGTCCTCCGCGCAGTCGACGACCGTGGAGACGGGATGGGCGTCGGCGGCGGGGATGATCCGCTGGTACGGCTCGCCCTCGTGGGTCGGGAAGACGGTCCGCAAGGCCTCGTGGCGGCCGGCGACATCCCGCAGGGCGGCAGACAGCACCTCGGTGTCGAGGGCGCCGCGCAACCGGAAGACCAACGGGAAGTTGTACGCGACGCCGCTGCCGGTGATCTCCTCCACCAGCAACAGGCGTCGCTGGGCGGCCGACAGCGGGATGCGGTCGGGTCGTTCGGCGACCGGGGTCACCGCCGGGCGGGCCGGGCTCGCCTGGTCGGCGCGGCCCGCGAGCAGTGCCGGGGTGGGGGCCTCGAAGAGGTCGCGGATGGCGAGTTCGGCGCCGAGTTCGGTGCGGGCGCGGCTGACCAGGCGGGTGGCGAGGAGTGAATGGCCGCCCAGGTCGAAGAAGTTGTCCTCGGCGCCGACCTCGGGCAGTCCCAGCACCTCGGCGAACAGGCGGCAGAGCACCTCTTCCTGCGGGGTGCGCGGACCGCGTCCGCCGCCGAGGGCGACGGCGGGTTCGGCGTCGGGCAGGGCGCGGACGTCGAGCTTGCCGTTGGCGTTCATGGGCAGGCCGTCGACGGTGACGAAGGCCGACGGGACCATGTAGTCGGGCAGTTCACGGCCCAGGTCGTCCCGCAGCCGCCGTACCAACGCGCTCGCCTCGCGGGCGGCGGTGGGGTCGTTGGCGTAGGGGTGCGTACCGCCGCCGGGCCTGAACAGACCGCCGGTCAGGCGCAGTTCGGCGGACTTCAGGAAGACGGCGTCGTAAGTCCCCGCCTCCCCCGACCAGGTCGTCAGCACCAGGTATCCGGCAGCCGTGCCGAGTTCGTGCAGGTGCTCGGGGTCGACGCCCGTCTCGGTCGTACGGCCGTCGGGGATGCCGGTGAAGCGGAGTGCCTCGGGCCGTTCGCCGCGCGGGCGTTCGGACGTGGCGCCGGTCGCGGACCAGCCACCGCGCAGGAGTTCACCGATCGCCTCGGCCGACGACCAGTCGCCGCGCAGGAGTTCACCGATGGTGTTGCCGGTGGCCCAGTCGACGGACGGGATGCTGTCCAGGCGAACGTCCGGGTCGTGGGCGTAGAGGACGACGTCGTAGCGGTGGCGGGACAGTTCGTTGTGGTGGTGGGCGCGCTTGGTGCGCAGGTCCACGCCGTAGCCGAGGGTGGTGAAGTAGTCGGGGTCCACGAGGAGTTCCTTCTCCAGGCGCAGGCCGCGTTCCACCGCCCGCTCCAGGTCTTCCTCGGCGGTGCCCCGGGTGCGCTGGATCTCGGTGTGGAAGGTGCCGGCGAGCCGCAGGTTGCGGACGTCGCCGACGAACAGGGCGCCGCCGGGCGCGAGCAGCTCCATGGCGCCGTGCAGCACGGCGGTCAGGTGGTCGATGCTCGGGAAGTACTGGACGACGGAGTTGATGACGATCGTGTCGAAGTAGGCGAACGGCAGACCGCTCAGGTCCTCGGCCGGGCGGCAGCGGAGTTCGACCTTGGAAGCCAGGGCGGGGTCGCGCCGTACTTCCTCGCCGATCTTGCGAATGACGGGCGCGGCGAAGTCAGTTGCCCAGTACGCCTCCGCGGCGGGGGCGAGCCGGGACAGCAACAGGCCTGATCCGACGCCGATTTCGAGGATGCGGCGGGGCTTGAGGGCGCCGATGCGGGCGAGGGTGGCCTCGCGCCACTCGTGCATCTCCTCGAAGGGGATGGGCTGTCCGTCGTAGGAGCTGTCCCAGCCGTCGTACTGCTCGGTGAAGACGGCGGTGCCGATCTCCTCGTACTCGTCGGAGTAGATCTCCTGCCACTCCCCCACCTGCGCGGCCTCGGCGGCGGTGCGTTCGGCGGAGTCGGCGCCGGAGGGGACGACGTAGCCGACGAGGCGTTCGTCGCGGACGACGACGGCGGCCTGGGCGACCAACGGGTGGCGGCTGAGGGCGGTTTCGATCTCGCCGGGTTCGATGCGGTAGCCGCGGATCTTGACCTGGTCGTCGGTGCGGCCGAGGAAGTCGAGGTTGCCGTCCGGGTTGCGGCGCACCAGGTCGCCGGTGCGGTACATGCGTTCGCCGGGTTCGCCGAACGGGTCGGCGACGAAGCGTTCGGCGGTCAGCGCGGGGCGGTCCAAGTAGCCGCGGGCCAGGCCGATTCCGGCGATGTACAGCTCGCCGGGGACATCGTCGGGCACCGGGCGCAGCCAGGCGTCGAGGATGTGGGCGCGGGTGCCGCGGATGGGCTTGCCGACGGTCGGGGTGTCGCTGTCGAGGGTGCCGCCGCCGAGGGTGTTGATGGTGTACTCGGTCGGCCCGTACAGGTTGTAGCCGTACGTCCCCCCGGTGTCGCGCAGCGCCGTCCACACCGTCTCGGGGACGGCCTCGCCGCCGAGCAGCACGAGCGGCGGGACATGGCCCTCCAACAGGCCCTGCTCGATGAGGAGTCGGGCGTAGGTGGGGGTGACGTTGACCACGTCGACGCGGTGGCGTTCGCAGTAGGCGACCAGCGCCTCTGCGTCGCGCCTCAACTCCTCGTCGCAGACGTGCACTTCGTGGCCCTCGACGAGCCACAGCAGCTCTTCCCACGACATGTCGAAGGCGAAGGACACAGTGTGTGCGATGCGCAGCCGGCGCCCGCCGGCCGAGGCGATGGCGGGCTCGAAGATCTCCTTCTGGTGGTTCAACTGCATGTTCGTCAGACCCCGGTAGGGGGTGACGACGCCCTTGGGGCGGCCGGTGGAGCCGGAGGTGTAGATGACGTAGGCGGGGTGTTCGAGGCTGAAGCGGAGGCGGACGGGAGCGTCCGACTGGCCCGCCAACTCCCCCTTGGTCTCGGGGTCGTCGAGCAGCACGCGGGTCATCTCGCCGTCCAGCGTGGCCGATACGGCCGTGGTGCTGAGCAGCAGGAGCGGACGGGCGTCGGCCAGCATCAGGGAGAGGCGGTCGGCCGGGTGGTCCAACTCCAGGGGGAGGTAGGCCGATCCGGTGCGCAGGACCGCGAAGAGGGCGACCACCATGTCGAGGGAGCGCGGCAGGGCGAGGGCGACGACCTGCTCGGGGCCCGCGCCCCGGTCGATCAGGAGCCGGGCCAACCGGTTGACGGCGGCGTCGAGTTCGGCGTACGTCATGCTGAGGTCGCCGAAGACGAGTGCCCGTTCGTCCGGGGTACGTTCGGCCTGTGCGGCCAGCAGGTCGGCGATGGTGTCCTCGGGGTCGGGGACACGACTGGCCGCCGACTCCCGCCGTAGCGCCGCGTGTTCGGCGGGCAGGAGCGGGTCCAGGGAGCCGACCGGTGCCGTGAGGTCGGCGGTGAGGCGGTCGACGAGCAGGGCGAAGCGGTCGAGGAGGGCCTGGGCGCGGTCGGTCGGGACGAGGTCGGGGCGGTGGGTGAGGGTGACGGCGATCTCGCGGCCCGGGGTGATGACGAGGTTGGCCGGGTAGTGCGTGGCGTCGACGTTGGCGACGGCGGTGGCGCCGTGCCGGGTCCTCAGGTCCGCCAACCGCTCCTCGGTGTCGTTGTTGCGCAGCACGAACAGCGTGTCGAAGAGCTTGCGGTGCCCGGTCTCGGCCTGGAGGACACCGAGGCTGAGGTGCTCGTACGGCATGAGGTCGAGGCGCTCGCCCTGGATACGGCGGAGCAGGTCGAGGACCGGTTCGGCGGGATCGAGGGCGATGCGTGTCGGGACGGTGTTGAGGAACAGGCCGATGATGTCGCCGACGTCCGGGACCTCGCTGGGGCGTCCTGCGACGGTCGTACCGAACACGACGTCGGCGCGGCCGGTCGCGGAGGCGAGGGTGAGTCCCCAGGCCGCGTTGAGGATCGTGTTGAGGGTCAGGCCGTGGACCGGAGCCAACTCGCGCAGGCGGTCGCTGAGTTCGGCGGGGAGGCGTACGTCGAGCTGGTCGGGGATGACCGGTTCGAGACCGTCGGTGGCGGTGGGCGCGAGCAGCGTCGGCTCGTCGAGACCGGCGAGCGCGGTGCGCCAGGCGGCGGTGGCGACCGAGTCGTCCTGCTCCTTGAGCCAGGTCAGGTAGTCGCGGTAACTACCGGGCGCGGGGAGGGCGTTGGCCTCGCCGCCCGTCTCGTAGAGCGCGAACAGTTCGTCGAGGAACAGCCAGGCCGACCAGCCGTCCCAGAGGATCAGGTGGCGGCCGATGACGAGGCGGTCGCCGCGTTCCGCGCCCAGGCGGAGCAGGAGGAGACGGAAGAGCGGAGGTGCGGAGAGGTCGAAGCGGCGGTTGCGCTCGGCGTCCGTCAACTCCCGCAGGAGTACGTCCTGTTCGGCGGCGGAGAGGAGGGAGAGGTCGACCTCTTCGAGGGGGATCTCGGGGTCCTCGACGATGAACTGCACCGGCTGGTCGAGGCCGTCGCTGGTGAAGCCCGCACGCAGGCCCGGGTTGCGGTCGAGGAGCGTGCGGACGGCGGCGCGCAGACGGGTGGTGTCGAGGCGGGTCGCGAAGTCGAAGGTCTCGTGGACGGTGTAGACGTCCAACGCGCCTTCGTCGTACGCCGAGTGGAAGAACAGACCCTCCTGGAGGGGGGCCAGCGGCCATACGTCGGCAACCTCCGCCGGGGCGGCGACGGCGCGGACGCGGGCGTGTTCGGCCTCGGTGAGGGTGAAGGCCTCAACTCGGTCGCTCGGGGCGGCCGTTGCGGTACCGGCCGCCGTCGCGAGGGCGGCCGGGGTGCGGTGCGTGAACACGTCGCGCGGGCTCAGGTCCAGGCCGGCCGCGCGGGCGCGGCCGGCGACGCCGATGGAGCTGATGCTGTCGCCGCCGAGCCGGAAGAAGTCGTCGTCCGGTCCCGCGTCCTCGATGCCGAGGACGGCCGCGAAGATCTCGGTGAGCTGCTGTTCCAACGGTCCTGCGGGCGAACGGCGTTCGGCACGCTCGGCCTCGGGGGCGGGCAGCGCGGCCTGGTCCAACTTGCCGCTGGGGGTGAGCGGGAGGTCGTCGAGGACGACGTACGCCTCCGGGACCAGGGGTGCGGGCAGTGCGTCGGCGAGGGCGGCGCGCAGATCGGCCGGGTCCACGGTGGCTCCGGCGACCGGGACGGCGTAGGCGACGAGTCGCTGGTCGCGGACGACGACCGCGCCCCGGGAGACGGCGGGCAGGCGCGTCAACTCGGCCTCGATCTCGCCGAGTTCGACCCGGTTGCCGCGGAGTTTGACCTGGCGGTCGGTGCGGCCCAGGTAGTCGATCGTGCCGTCGGGGCGGCGGCGTACGAGGTCGCCGGTGCGGTACATGCGGGTGCCGGGTTCGGTGGCGTACGGGTCGGCGACGAAGCGGTCGGCGGTGAGAGCGGGGCGTCGGTGGTAGCCGCGGGCGAGCTGGACGCCGGTCAGGTACAGCTCGCCGGGTACGCCGTCGGGGACCGGGCGCAGGCATGAATCGAGCACGCGCAGGCCGGTGTTCCACACGGGTCGGCCGATGGGCACGGTGGTGTCGGGCGTGCCGTCGTAGGCGTGGTGTGTCACGTCGACGGCGGCCTCGGTGGGGCCGTAGAGGTTGTGCAGCGGGACGCCGGTCAGCTCGTGCCAGCGGTGGGCGGCGGACCCGGACAGGGCCTCGCCGCTGCTGAAGACGCGGCGCAGGCTGCCCGCCCACGCGGGGTCGGCGGTGACCTCGTCGGAGGCGAGGAACGCCTCCAGCATCGACGGCACGAAGTGCATCGTCGTGACGCCCTCGGCCCGGATCAGGCGGGACAGATATGCGGGGTCGCGGTGACCGTCAGGAGCGGCCAGGACTACGGCGGCGCCCTCGCGCAGCGCCCAGAAGAACTCCCACACGCTCACGTCGAAACTGGACGGCGTCTTCTGCAACACCCGGTCGTCGGCGCTGAGTTCGTACTCGCCCTGCATCCAGGCCAGCCGGTTGCCGATGGCGCGGTGGGTGACGACGACGCCCTTGGGGCGGCCGGTGGAGCCGGAGGTGTAGATGAGGTAGGCGGGGTCGTCGGGTCGGGCGGGGTCGGGCGTTCCGCCGAACAGCGCCTCGTCGCCCTCCGCGTCCAGCCGCAGCACGTCCAGGCCCTCGACCGACGGCAGCCGGTGCGCGTCCTGTTCGGTCGTGACGACCGTCGTCGCCCCCGAGTCGGCCAGCATGTACGCGAGTCGTTCGGCCGGATAGTCCAGGTCCAGGGGCAGATACGCGGCCCCCGACTTCAGGACCCCCAGCAGCGCCACCATCAGCTCGGCCGAGCGGGGTACGGCGACGGCGACGAACCGCTCGCGGCCGGCACCCTCGGCCCGCAGTCGCGCGGCCAACTCCTCGGCTCGCTCGTTCAGTTCGGCGTAGGTGAGCGTGGTCGTACCGTCGTAGACAACAGCCGTCGCGTCCGGGGTTCGCGCGACCTGCGCGGCGAACGCGTCGGCGAGCGTGGTGGCCGGAACCGGCCGGGTCTCCCCCGCCGGGTGGGCGTCGGCCAACTCGTCCGGCGTCAGCAGGTCGAGGTCCGCGACGCGGGCGCCGGGGTCGTCCGCCAGCGCGTGCAGGATGAGGGTGAGCCGGTCGGCGAGGGACTGTACGGCGTCGGCGTCGAGACGGCGGGCGTGGTGCTTGAGGCGCAGGTCGAGGCGGCGGCCGGGCTTGACGATGAGGGCCAGGGGGTAGTGCACGGCGTCGTGGAAGGCGTGTCCGGCGACGGCGATCGTGCCGGTGGGGTCGGTGATGCCCGGGGCGCCCTCGCCGCCGGGGTAGTTCTCGAACACCACGAGGGTGTCGAAGAGTTCACCGTCGCCCGCGTGCCCGGTGGCTCGCTGGATGTCGGCGAGGCCGAGGTGCTGGTGGTCGAGAAGCGCGCTCTGCTCGTCCTGGAGCCGGTCGAGCAGCCCGCCGAGGGTGTCCCCCGGAGCCCAACGCAGCCGGGTGGGCAGGGTGTTGATGAACAGGCCGATCATCGACTCGATGCCGTCGACGGCGGCGTCACGTCCGGCGACCGTGGTACCGAACAGCACGTCCTCGCGGCCCGTCATTCGGCCGACGAGCAGGCCCCAGGCGCCCTGGACGAGCGTGCCGAGGGTGACTCCGCGCTCGCGGGCACGGGCGGCGAGGCGCGAGGTGACCCGCTCGCTCAACTCCACGCGGATCTGGGCGGGTTCGACGGGTCCGGCGGGCGCGAGGGCCTCGACGAGTCGGGTGGGTTCCTCCACCCCGGCGAGCGCGGTGCTCCAGGCGGCTCGGGCCGCCTCGCGGTCGGCGCCGGCGATGCGGCGGAGGTAGCCGCGGTAGGGGGCGACTTCGGGGAGGGGGGTCGCGTTCTCGCCGTAGAGGGCGAGGAGTTCGCGGTGCAGGACCGGCAAGGACCAGCCGTCCGCGACGATGTGATGGAACGTCAGGACCAGGCGGCTGCGGCCCTCGCCGAAGCGGATGAGGGCGCAGCGGATCAGTGGCGGGCGAGCGAGGTCGAAGGGGTGGGCGCGTTCGTCGGCGGCGACGGCCTCGGCGAGGGTGCGGCGGACGGTGGTGTCGTCCTGTGCGGTCAAGTCGACCTCGTGCCAGGGCAGTTCGAGGCCGGAGGCGATGAGCTGGACCGGGCGGCCGTCGGGGGTCTGGCGGAAGCAGGCGCGCAGCGGGGCATGCCGGTCGACGAGTCGTTGGGCCGCCTCGCGCAGCAGGGTGCCGTCGACCGGTCCGGACAGCTCGATGACCTGCTGGACGACATACGCGTCAAGTTCGGCGCCGTCCACCAGCGCGTGGAAGAAGAAGCCCTCCTGAAGCGGGCCGAGGGGCAGTACCTCCTCGACGGCGACGGGGAACTCGCCCTGGACGGAAGCGAGTTCTTCATCGCTCAGCGTCTGCCACGGGGCCTCTTCGACGAGGTCGGTCGTACCGGTCCGCGCGACCGTGGCGAGTTCGGCGACCGTACGGTGCCGGAAGACGTCTCGCGGGGTGAGTTCCAGGCCTGCCCGGCGGGCGAGGATGAGGAGTTGGACGGCGACGATGCTGTCGCCGCCGAGCGCGAAGAAGTCGTCGTCGACGCCGACCGAGGGCACTGCGAGCGCCCGTGCGTACAGGTCGCACAGCAGCTGCTCGCGGGCCGTCTCGGGCGCCCGGCCCGCGCTCAGCAGGCGGGTGAGGTCCGGGACGGGCAGCGCGGCGGCGTCGAGCTTGCCGCTCGGGGTGACGGGCAGCCGGTCCAGCGGGACGAACGCGGCCGGGACCATGTAGTCGGGCAGGTACTCGGTGGCGTGCGTCCGCAGGGTCGACATGAGGGCGTTCACGTTGCGGAAGGGCGCGGGCCGGTTGGTGAGCGGGTGACCGCCGCCGGGACGGTAGTCGACCGTGCCGAGGTCGGCTCCGGCAGGGACGAACACGGCGTCCAGGCTGCCGTCCTCCGCACCCCCGTTCCAGGTCAGCGCCACCTCGTAACCGTGCCGCGCGGCGACCTCGTAGAGGGCCTCCGGTTCGACGCCGTACGACCCGGCGGCCGGCCTGCTGCTGTCGTCGAGGGCGTCGAGCGCGGCGAGGTCGTCGGCAAGACGGGAGTTGGGGATACCCGTGATCCGCAACGGGTCCGGGCTTCGGCTCCCGGCGAGCAGCTCGTCCAGCGCCTGCACCGAACCCAGCGCGGGCCAGGGCGACTCGGGGATCTCCTCGGAAGCGTCCGACTGCGGTCGGAGCACAACGTCGTAGCGGTAGCGGGTGAGTTCGTTGTGGTGCGTGCCGCGCTTGACGCGGATGTCGGCGCTGAGGCCGTCGAGGCTCGTGAAGTAGTCCGGGTCTACGAGGAGTTCGCCCTCCCAGGCGACGGCCCGGTCCACGGCGGCGCGCAGGGCTTCCTTGTCGCCGTCCGCCTCCTCGTCCACTACCCGTCCGCTCTCGACGGCCGCGCTCAGGGTGCGGAGCAGTCGCAGGTTCCGTACGTCGCCTACGAACACCGCGCCGCCGGGGGCGAGTAGAGCCGCCGCGTCACGGAGTACGCCCGTCAGGTAGTCCCCACCGGGGAAGTACTGGATGACGGAGTTCACGACGATCGTGTCGAAGTGGCCCTCGGGCAGACCGGTGAGGTCGTGCGCGGGGCGGGCCAAGAGGGTGACGCGGTCGGCGAGTTCGGGGACGGCGGACACCTGGGCGCCCAGGGCGCGTACGGCCTCCTCGGAGAGGTCGGTTCCCCAGTACTCCGTGCAGTCCGGGGCGAGCCGGGACAGCAACAGGCCGCTGCCGACGCCGATTTCCAGGATGCGCCGGGGTCGTAGCGCGCGGATGCGGTCGAGGGTGGCCTCGCGCCACTCGCGCATGTCGGCGAGGGGGATGGGCAGGCCGTCGTACATGCTGTTCCAGCCGGCGAAGTTCTCCTCGAAGCCGTCCGATCCGGCGGCGGAGTAGAGGAGTTCGTGCAGGTCCTTCCACTCGGCCACCCCTTCGTCGGGGTTCGGCTCGGCGTCCAGCGAGGGCACGACGTAGGCGGCGAGGCGGCGTTCGCCGGGACGGTCCTCGCGGACGACGACGGCGGCCTGGTCGACGGACGGGTGGGAGCGCAGGACGGACTCGATCTCGCCGGGTTCGACGCGGAAGCCGCGGATCTTGACCTGGGTGTCGACGCGGCCGTGGAACTCCAGTCGGCCGTCCGTCTTCCAGCGGACCAAGTCACCCGTGCGGTACAGGCGTTCGCCGGGTGCGGCGGTCATGTCGGCGGGGGCGGCGACGAAGCGTTCGGCGGTGAGGGCGGGGCGGCCGAGGTAGCCGCGGGCCAGGCCGGCGCCGCCGAGGTAGAGCTCTCCCGTGACACCGGCGGGGACCGGGCGCAGCCGGTCGTCGAGGACGTAGGCGCGGGTGCCGGGGTCGGGGACGCCGATGGGCACGATGGTGCCGGCCGAGGTGTCCGGGTCGCACAGGCCGAGCGTGGAGTTGGTGGTGGCCTCGGTCGGGCCGTAGGCGTTGAACATCATCCGGCCGCGCGCGTACCGGCCGACCAGTTCGGGCGAGACGCGTTCCGTGCCCGCCAACAGGGTTGCCTCGGGCGGGAGTTGGACGTCCTCCGGCATGGCGGCGAGCAGGGCGGGCGGCAGGATCATGAAGGTGATGCCGTGCTCGTCGGCGTAGTCCGCGAGGGGCGCGCCGGGGACGCGGCGGTCGGCGGGGACGACGACCAGGCGGCCGCCGGAGAGCAGGCCGAGGCACAGGTCCCAGAACGCGACGTCGAAGCTGGGCGAGGCGAACTGGAGGACCCGGCTGTGCGGGCCGATGCCGAAGCGCTCCCGCTGGGTGGCGACGAGTTTCGCGACGCCCGCGTGGGAGAGGACCGTGCCCTTGGGGCGGCCCGTGGAGCCGGAGGTGTAGATCACGTAGGCCGCGTGCGCGGTCGTCAACTCGGCGGCGCTGGACGGCCCTTGGGACGGGTACGCGGCCAGCTCGGCGACCGTGTCGGGGGCGTCGAGGACCAGCGGGTCGAGGTCCGGCGGGAGGTCGGGGGCCATCTCGGCGGTGGTGACGAGGCAGACCGGGCGGGCGTCGGCGAGCATGTAGGCGACGCGGTCGGCCGGGTAGTCGGTGTCGACCGGCAGATAGGCGGCGCCCGACTTCAGGACGGCGACCTCGGCGATGATCATGTCCGCCGAGCGCGGCACGGCGAGCGCCACGACCTGCTCGGGACCGGCACCCCTGGCCACCAGGGCGTGCGCCAACTTGGCCGCGCGGGCGTCGAGTTCGGCGTAGGTGAGGCGGACGTCCTCGTGGATGAGGGCGATCTCGTCCGGGCGGGCGGTGACCTGGTCGGCGAACATGCGGGGCCAGGTGAGCGCGGGGACGTCGTGCTCGGTGTCGTTCCAGCCGCGCAGGATGCGGTGCCGTTCGTCGGCGCCGAGGAGGTCGAGGTCGGCGACCGGGGTGTCCGGGCGGGCGACGGCGTCGGCAAGGAGGGTGCCGTAGTGGCCGAGGATCAGGTCGACCGTGGCGGGCGAGAAGAGGTCGGTGCGGTAGTCAGCCGCCACCTCCCCTTCGGTCACGGTCAGCGCCAGGTCCAGTGGGGCGTTCTCGTCCCAGGGGCTGGGCCCGAAGCCCGTGGCGCACAGCAGGCCGCCGCCGCGGAAGGGTTCGGGGGCGAGGAGCCGTAGCAGATCGGTGGTCGGGAGGTGGTGGGCGGCGGCCTCCGCGCGTACGGCCTCGATCTGGGCGCGGAGTTGGGAGAACGGGGTGTCGCCGTCGATGGTGACGCGCAGCGGGAGGCCGTCTTGGGCCACTGCCGTCTCGGTGGCCGTCGTACCGCCGTAGCGGTGCAACAGGGCGACGAAGGCGGTGAGTTGGGTGGCCTCGTCGGCTGTCACGGCGAGGACCGCCGCGCGTCGCGCGCGGGAGACCGCGCCCTCCCCGCGTGACGGACGGGGGAAGTCCAGCGGCAAGGACGTCTCCGGTACCGGTGACGCGAACCGCCGTCGCCAGAAGTCGTTCGTCGCCGTTACCTGTGCCGAAGAAAGCGTGTTGCCCGCCACAGCTGCCCGTGCCTCCCGATGCGTGTGGAACGGCTCAGCGGAGCCGCGACCGCTCGCATAGTAAGGTAAGCATTGCCTTACTTGATAGACCCACCCCGGAACCCCAGGTCCATGTCACAGCCGCTGAGGTTATGCTCACCTAAGCTGCTGGCGGGGCCGTCCGGTGGTCCGCCAACAGGGCTCCAGAGCACGGAAGATGCCCCGGTGGCACCACGGAAGACGACATGGAGACCGGCAAAGTGGCTTCAGGCAGAAGGCTTCGCACCACGGTGCTGGTGACACTGGTCGTCGCCCTCCTCGTCCTGCTGTCGCTGCTGTCGATCGCCCTGGGCGCGCTCAGCGTCCCGCTCGACCAGGTCGTGCGCTCGGTCCTCGGCCATCCACCCAGCCGCCTCGTCGACAACGTCATCTGGTCGGTGCGCGTGCCCCGCACCCTGCTCGGCCTGACGACGGGCGCCGCGCTCGGCCTGTCCGGCGCGCTGATGCAGGCCCTGACCCGAAATCCCCTCGCGGACCCGGGAATTCTCGGGGTGAGCGCGGGGGCGTCCTTCGCGATCGTCGTGGCGGTCGGGGTGTTCGGGGTGGCCTCGCTGTACGGCTATGTGTGGTTCGCGTTCGGCGGGGCGCTCGTCGCGAGTGTCGTGGTCTTCTTCCTGGGGCGGCTGGGCGGGTCCGGGGCCACACCGGTAAAACTGGCGCTCGCCGGGGTCGCGATCACCGCGCTGCTCCAGTCGTTCACCAGCGCCATCGTCCTCACCGACCAGGACGCGCTCGACCGCTACCGCTTCTGGTCGGCCGGCACCCTGGCCGACCAGGACTCCGGCGAGCTGGTGCGCATCCTGCCCTTCCTCGCCGTGGGCGCCGTGCTGGCCCTGTCCCTCGCGCCCGCCCTCAACAGCATGGCCCTCGGCGACGACGTGGCCGCCTCGCTGGGACGGCGGCTCGGTCTCGTACGACTCCAAGGGGTCACCGCCGTCGTGCTGTTGACCGGCGCGTCCGTCGCCGTCATCGGTCCCGTGGTCTTCCTCGGTCTGGTCGTCCCGCACATCGCGCGGGTCCTCGCGCAGTACGCCGGGATCGGCCCCGACTACCGGTGGCTGCTGCCGCTGTCCGCCGCGCTCGCGCCCGTGCTGCTGCTGTCCGCCGACATCCTGGGCCGGATGGTGGACCGCCCGACCGAGATCCAGGCCGGTGTCCTCGTCGCCTTCCTCGGCGGCCCGTTCTTCATCGTCCTGGTCCGCCGCCGGAAGCTCGCGGAGGTATGAGCGTGCCCGCACCACCGTCACCCGCCGTCCTGGGCAACCGGCCGTTCAGGCTGACCGTGCCCCCGGTGTCCGGCGTGCTGCGTCCACGCCTGCTGCTCACGGGAGTTGGCGTCGCGCTCGGCGTCTTTCTGCTGTTCTGCTGGGGCCTGACCATCGGCGACTATCCCGTGGCCTTCACGGACGTCATCCGGGCTCTGTGGGGGTCGGGCGACGCGGGCACGGTCATCGTCGTCCAGGATCTACGGCTGCCTCGTGCCCTGGTCGGGCTGCTGGTCGGCGTCGCCTTCGGCGTCTCCGGGGCCGTGTTCCAGACGATGACCCGCAATCCGCTGGCCAGCCCCGACATGATCGGGCTCACCGAGGGCGCCGGAACTGCCGTCGTGGCGGCGGTGGTTCTGGGCTGGACCGGCGGACTCGGGCTGTCCACGCTGGGGTTGCTCGGCGCGCTCGCCACCGCGCTCCTCGTGTACGCGCTGGCGTGGAAGGGCGGGGCCACCGGGTACCGCATCATCCTCGTCGGTATCGGGGTGTCCTGGATCTGCTCCAGCGCGACCAACTTCCTTGTGGCGCGCGGCAATCGGTTCGAGGCGGAGGCGGCCCTCGGCTGGCTGGTCGGCAACCTCAACGGCCGGACCTGGAACCAGGTGGACTCCCTGGCCATCGCCCTCG
Source organism: Streptomyces sp. NBC_01261 (assembly GCF_036226385.1). Lineage (NCBI taxonomy): Bacteria > Bacillati > Actinomycetota > Actinomycetes > Kitasatosporales > Streptomycetaceae > Streptomyces > Streptomyces sp. NBC_01261. Next base: position 9,122,253 of record NZ_CP108463.1, on the reverse strand, counting down.
CCGTACTGCTGCCGATCACGCTGGGCATGGGCCGCTGGATGCGCACACTCATGCTCGGCGACGACGTAGCTGCCGGACTCGGCACACCCGTCCAACCCGTCCGGCTGGCACTGCTGTTGGCCGGTGTGGGCCTGGTCGCCTTCGGTACGGCGGCTGCCGGGCCGGTCGCCTTCGTCGCGCTGGCCTGCCCGCAGATCGCCCAGCGGCTGGCGGGCACCTCGTCGCCGCCCCCGCTCGTCTCCGGTCTCACCGGCGCGCTCGTCGTCCTCGGCTCCGATCTCCTCGCCCGCGAGGCGATCCCGGGGACGGAACTGCCGGTCGGGATCGTCACCGGCGCCCTCGGCGCGCCGGTCCTGCTGTGGCTGCTCATCCGCGCCAACCGCGCGGGCTCTGGAGGCTGATCGCATGTCGACCACCGACCCGCGCGCCCCGCGGACGTCCGAAGCACCGGCCCCGGGGCCCGAGTTGCGGGCACGTGATCTTCATCTCGCCTACGACGGGCGGCCCGTGGTCGAGAATCTGAACCTGACCGTGCCGACCGGCCGGATCACCGCCATCGTCGGCGCCAACGCCTGCGGGAAGTCAACCCTGTTGCGGGCGCTCGCCCGGCTACTGGCCCCGCGCCAGGGCGTGGTGGAACTGGACGGCGTCGCGCTGCGGTCGGTCCCCACCCGCGAACTGGCCCGCAAACTGGGCATCTTGCCGCAGACACCGGTGGCGCCGGAGGGCTTGACCGTGCTCGACCTGGTCGGCCGGGGCCGCTCCCCGCACCAGACCTGGTGGCGGCAGTGGTCGGCGGCCGACGAGGAAGCCGTGCACGCGGCCCTTGAGGCGACCAGCCTCACCGATCTCGCCGAGCGCCCGGTCGACGAACTCTCCGGCGGCCAGCGGCAGCGCGCGTGGATCGCCATGGCCGTCGCCCAGGGCACCCCGATCCTGCTCCTCGACGAGCCGACGACCTATCTCGACCTCGCCCACCAGATCGACGTACTCGACCTGATCACGGACCTCAACCGGCGCGAAGGCCGCACGATCGTGATGGTCCTGCACGACCTCAACCAGGCCTGCCGGTACGCCGATCACGTCATCGCCATGAAGGCCGGCCGTATCGTCGCCGAGGGCGCACCCGCCGACGTGGTCACCGAGGCGACCGTCGAGGACGTCTTCGACCTGCGCTGCCGGATCACGCCCGACCCGGTCAGCGGCACGCCGTTGGTGATCCCGCTGGGGCGGCACCACCACGACGGCGCCCCCCGGGCCGAGAAGTCCGAGCAGACCGAGGACGCCGTCACAACGCGGTGAGGGCAGCGCCGCGGGCGGGCAGGGGTACCCAGTCGCGGAAATGTGACACTCAGGTGGGCAAGTGTCACATTTCTCGAACCGCCACCCCCATCCCGCCCTACGCACCGGCAGTGTCCGCCCGCCGGCGCGGGTAAGCCCGCTCAGGGCCGGGACGTCAAGTACCCGCCCATCGTGCGGAAGTAGTCACCGGCCGCGTACTCGGTGCCGTCCTCCGTGCGCACCCGGCGCACCAACAGCCCCCGACTGCGCCCGGTGTGGGCCTCGGGGCCGGCCACTATGACCACGCCGTCGCCCTCGCGGATGAAGATCCGGCCCGGGGTGCCGCCGTAGCGACCCTCCGAGACGGCCGCGGAGACGATCCTGAGCCGCTCGCCGCGGTGGAAGGCGTACGCGTTCGGATACGGGTCCGACTGGGCCCGTACGAGACGCTCCAGGCGTTCCGCGGGCCAACTCCAGTCGATGCGGCTGTCCTCGGCCGAGCGCTTGTGGAAGAAGCTTGCACGGCCGCGGTCCTGCGGCACCCACTGGCCGGCGTCGCGGCCGGAGGCGATCAGGTCGAGCGACTCGCGCACGATGGGCGCGATGAGGTCGACGGTCCGGTGGAACAGGTCGGTAGCCGTGTCGGTGGGCCCGACCGGTACCGAGCGCTGGATCAGGACGTCCCCGGCATCGAGTTCGCCGTTCATGCGGTGCGCGGTGACGCCGACGCGCGGCTCGCCGTTGATGAGCGCCCAGATGATCGGCGAGAAGCCCGCGTACGACGGCAGCAGCGAGTCGTGGACGTTGAGTGTGCCGTTCGGCGGGAGGTCGAACAGCTCCGGCGGCAGCCAGGTGCGCCAGTTGTTGGCGACGATGATGTCCGGCCGGGCTTCCCGTACGGCGTCGAGCAGTTCGGCGTCGTCGGGGCGGTTGCGCAGCAGGACGGGGACGTCGTTCTTCTCGGCGAGTTCGGCGACGCTGTCGTCCCAGATCTTCTCGTAGGCATGCTCACTTTTCGGGTGGGTGACGACGAGAACGACCTCGTGGTCGGAGTCCAGCAACGCCTGCAGCGTGCGGTGACCCCAGGTCTGATAGCCGAGCATGACGACCCGCATGACGGTCCTTCCCTTCAACGACTCATTGCAAGGTAAGCCTTACCTTATCTAGCATTGGGCTGCCTGAGGGAGGCGATGCCACGGTGAAGTCACCGCTACTGGATTCCGAAGTGGTCCACGACATACTCGGAATCGGATTCGGTCCGTCAAATCTCGCTCTGTCCATAGCGGTTGAGGAGCACAACAAGAGCCTTCCGGCAGACAGCCGTCTCAACGCCCTGTTCCTGGAACGCCAGCCGCGCTTCGGCTGGCACCGGGGCATGCTGATCGACGACGCCACGATGCAGGTGTCGTTCCTCAAAGACCTGGTCACGCTGCGGAATCCGACCAGCGACTACAGCTTCCTCTGCTTCCTGCGCGAGCAGGGCAGACTGATCGACTTCCTGAACCAGAAGACCCTGTTCCCGCTGCGCGTGGAGTTCCACGAGTACTTCGAGTGGGCGGCGGAACGGGTCTCCCACCTGGTCTCCTACGGCAGCGAGGTCGTCGCCGTCGACCCGGTGCGCGGCGACGACGGCGAGATCGCCTACTTCGACGTCACCAGCCGCGACCCATCGGGTTCTGGTACGACGGTGACCCGGCGGGCCCGCAACATCAGCGTGGCGATGGGACTTGAGCCGCACGTCCCGCCCGGTCTCGAACTGGCCGAACGCATCTGGCACAACAGTGAGTTGATCCCCCGCGCGGCCCGACTCGCCGACGAGGGCAAGCCGGTGCAGCGGGCCATGGTGCTCGGCGCCGGGCAGAGCGCCGCCGAGGCGGTGGACTATCTGCACCGCACCTTCCCGGACGCCGAGGTGTGCTCGGTGTTCGCCAAATACGGCTACACCCCGGCCGACGACAGCCCGTTCGCGAACCGCATCTTCGACCCGGAGGCGGTGGACGTCTATTTCTCGGCCCCGTCCGAGGTCAAGCAGTCGCTCATCGACTACCACCGCTCGACCAACTACTCCGTGGTCGACATGGAGTTGATCGAGGCCCTGTACGCCACCGCCTACCGGGAGAAGGTGGCCGGCCGGGAACGGCTGCGCTTCCTCAACGTCTCCCGCATCCGCGCGGTCGACCCCGCGGCAGACGGCGGTCTCGACGTCGCCGTGGAGTTCCTGCCCACCGGCGAGAAGCAGGTGCTGTCCGCGGATGTGCTGGTGCTCGCCACGGGTTACCGTCCCCGCGACCTGAGTTCACTCCTCGGCGAGGCGGCGAAGCTCTGCCTGCGGGACGACGGTGACGAGGTCCGCGTGGGCCGAGACCACCGCGTCGAAACAGTGCCGGAGGTGACAGCCGGCCTCTACCTCCAGGGCGGCACGGAGCACACACACGGGCTCACCAGCACGCTGCTGTCAACGGTGGCGGTACGCGCGGAGGAGATCCACCGCTCGATACAGGCGACGAAACTGCCTGTCTGACGCCACCTGAACTCCCCGGGCCCGGAGGGTACGGCCCCTTCCGGGCCCGGGGCATTTTCTGTGCCGGGGGCTTTCTGTACCGGGGCGGGGTCTTACCCGTCCGGGGAGGAGTCTTTCGGGTGGGAGCGGGCGCCCTGCGGCGCTCGGCAATGATGATCAGGTCATCTAGCGGTCGCCGCAGACCAAACCTCGGTCAAATCAGGGGCGTTGAGGGGCGGCTCGCTCCGCGGTGTCGGAGACCGGGTTCGCCGAACACGTCTGCCACGCCTCGTACGGTCCTGACCGCCCCGCAGGTCGCCGCGATCCAGTCCACGGCCATCCGGTGGTCGTCGTGCGCGCGGTCGGCCACCGCGTCCGCGACGACGAAGGGCTCCATGTCCTGCATCCACGCGTCGGCCGCCGTCAGCAGCACCTGGGTGCGGGCGAACACCCCGACGATCACCGGCTGGTCGCGCCCCAACTCCGCGAGCCTGCGCCGCAGTCGGGTACCGGCGAAGGCGCTGAACCGCTTCGCGACGAGCACGCTGTCGCCGACCTGCGGGCGAATCGCGTCCACGACGTCGCGGGAGGCCTCGCCGCCTGGCAGGCGTGGATGCCCGAAGCTGGTCTCCCGGCCGTCCGGTTCCCGCTCGGCGGTCTTGAGGGTGTACAGGACAGGGATACCGGCCGCCCGCGCCGACTCCGTCAACAGGCCGACTCCGGCCAGGAGTTCACCGACCGGCGCGGAGGACTCCCGCAGGACGTGCAGGAAGTGGTTCTGGACGTTCAGGACCACCAGCGCCGCGCGACCGGGGTCGATGGCCCAGCCCGTCCGGTCCGGGGGCAGCGCGGCGGAACCGGGCATGACGTACGGGACCATGTCGGATGACGGCATACGCGTCGGCCTCTCACCGCTCGTCGGACGTCATGGAGCGACGTCGCGGGGTTACGTCGTGGGGTTGGAGAACACGGGACCGGACTGGACCGGACCGGCTCAGTAAGCCCCGTGAGTCCAGTGGCCGTTGGTCATCGTGGCGTGGACGGGCATCGCGCGCAGAGTCTCCGGATCGGCGTCCAGGGGATCCACGTCGACGACCACCAGGTCGGCCGGATCGCCGACCCTGATGAGCCGGCGTCCGCGGGCCGCGGCGACCAACGCGTCGGGGACGGACAGGCGTTGCTCCGGGTGCCAGGCGGGGCGTTCGTCGTCGGTGCGGTTGACGGCGGACGCGATGGCGAGCCAGGGGTCGAGCGGCGAGACCGGGGCGTCCGAGCCGAACTCCAGCCGGGCCCCTGCGGCGAGCAGGTCGCCGTAGGGGAAGGCGCGTTCGGTGCGTCCGGCCCAGTGCCGGTCCGCCACGTCACGGTCGTCCGTCGCGTGCCGGGGCTGTACGCCCGCCGTGACCCCCAACTCGGCGAAGCGCGGCAGGTCTTGGGGGCTCAGCAGCTGCGCGTGCTCGATCCGGCCGCGGCAGCGCACCACCTCGAAGGCGTCCAGGGCAACGGTGTTGGCGCGGTCACCGATGGCGTGCACGGCGGGTTCGATGCCGTGCGCGGCGGCGTGCCGCATGAGCCGTACGAGCTCGCCGGGGGCCGTCTCCTCGATGCCGTGGGCGCCGTCCGTGTCCTCAAGTCCCGGGTAGGGGTCGCGGCACAGGGCGGTACGGGTGTTGAGCGAACCGTCCGTGAAGAGCTTCAACGGCCCGACCCGAACCAGCCCGCCGTCCGCACCGACGGCGTCCCCCGTCCGCAGCCCGCGCTTGATCGCGGCGTCCAGGTAACTCGGATACACCGCGGCCGACACTCGTACGGCGGGCCGGAATTGGGCCGAGCGCCGTTCCCAGTCCCCCACCGTGTCGCCGAACTGGAAGTCGATGACACCGCTGACTCCGCGCGCCGCGGCGGCCCGGCATGCCTCCTCGATCCACCCGTCGACCACGTCGACCGGCGCGGCGGGCAGTGCGGACAGAACCTCGTGAGCTTCGTGTTCCCGAATCAGGCCGGTGGGGTGATCACCGCGCCCGACGAGGGCGAGGCAGGCGGAGTTGAGCCACGCCGCATGCAGATCGGCACTGACCAGAGCGACCGGCCGATCGGGCAACACCGCGTCCAGCAGCGCCTTGTGCGGGGCATCGGCCCACAGCCCGTCCCGGAACCCGTACCCGTAGAGCACCGTGCCGTCGCCCACCCCGGCCCGCTCCCGGACGAGATCGGCGACGGCCCGCGCGGACGCGGTACCGGCCAGGTCGAGCCGGTGCCGAGCACTCGCCCACTCCGCCAGGTGGACATGGGCGTCCCAGAGGCCGGGCAACAACACCCGCCCGTCCAGATCGAGTTGGCGCCCACCGCCAACCTCGACGCCCGAGCCCGCGCCCGTGTCCGTCTCCGGTACGACATGAGTGATCCGGCCGTCCGCCACCCGCACCCGGGCGAGCGGCCCACCGGCACCGAGCCGCACCCGGGTGAGGATCAGGGCGCTTGGGTTGTCCGCCATAAGGGCCTCCAGGGGAATGCCGAGGGCACTCCTCCAACGATTCCACCAAGTTAAGTAAGGCTTACCTTACCTCGTGGATCGTGCTCTCCGCCGCCTCCTTCACGTCGACACTCGTCCGCACCCGCAGATCCCCCGCCGAGGCCGCCACCCACACAGCCCGCCGCCCGCTCCCCAGCACCCACGCATGCCGCTTCGCGTCCCACGACGACAAAGTACGCGCATCGACATGCACGGTAACCCGCCGCCGCTCCCCGCCCCGCAGCACGAGTCGCTGATAGCCGCCCAACACCCGTACAGCCTGGTCGAGTTGGAGGTCCGGTGAGCGGCCGACGTACACCTGAGGCACGGCGACACCCTCCCGGCGCCCCGTGTTGCGGACCGTGAACGTCACGTCGAGCCCGCGCCCGTGCCCGTTCCACCGCGCCGACGCGTCCTCGTAGGAGAAGGAGGTGTACGAAAGTCCGTGCCCGAAGGGGTAGAGGGGCCGGACGCCCTCCGCGTCGTACCAGCGGTAGCCGACGTGGATGCCCTCCGAGTACTCCTCGATGCCGTTCACGCCGGGGTAGCGGAGGGGGTCGCCGGCGACGGGGTGGTGGGTGTCGTCGACCGGGAAGGACTGGGTGAGGCGGCCGCCGGGGTCGCAGTCGCCGAACAGGACGGCGGTCGTGGCGGCGGCGCCCTCCTGTCCCGGGTAGTACATCTGGAGCACCGCGCCGGTGCGTGCCAGCCACGGCATCGCCGTAGCGGACGAGGTGTTGAGGACCACCGTGGTGCGGGGGTTCGCGGCCGTCACCGCGTTGATCAAGTCGGCCTGGTTTCCGGGGAGTTCGAGGGTGGTGCGGTCGAGGCCCTCCGTGGCGTCCTCGTAGGCGAACAGGACGACACTGCGGGCGGCGCGCGCCGCGGTGACCGCCTCGGCCACGTCCTGGGCGCGGGTCGCGCCGGTGATGCGCCGCAGCCGGAACAGGAGTCCGGCGTCGCCGCCCTCGGCGGTGATCTTCAGGGTGTGGGTCCCCTGGCCGAGGGTGAGGGTCTTGCGGCGGACGGAGAGGCCGTCGGGGTCGGCCGAGACCAGGCCGCCGGAGAAGTACTCGCCGTATCCGGCCGCGACGGGAAACAACTCCGTGCCGTCGAGGAGGACTTGGGGGCGGGCGGTGGGGGCGGAGGAGAAGTGCAGGACGAACGTCCACTCGTCGGTCTCGGTCACGGTGAGCGAGCCGTCGTACTGCCAGCTCTTGCCCGCGTCCACCCGCCGGCCCTCGCTGTCGAAGGCGGGTGTGAGGGAGGACGCGGGGATGGCCTTGCCGAACAGGTCCTCGCCGAGCGCGTACGTGACCCGGGTCCGCGAACCGGCCCGCGCCCTGATCGCGTCGAGCGGGCTGTCCGCGTGGTCCGGCACGACGTGCGCGCTGCCGCCACCGCTGACGAAGGGCAGGGTGCCGGTGGGGCCGATCACCGCGATGGTGTCGCCGCTGGTCAGCGGAAGCGTGCGGTTCTCGTTGCGGAGCAAGGTGGCGCCCGCCTTGGCCACCTCCAGGGCGACGGCGACGCCGGCCTTCGCGTCGCGGGCGGGGCGCGGCGGCACGCTGCCGTCGAGGAGCCCGAACCGGTCCATGACGCCGAGGACGCGGCGCACCGCACGGTCGACGTACCGCTCGGGCAAACTGCCGTTCCGTACGGCCGACTTGAGCGGCACGTCGAAGTAGGTGCCGTCCGGCATCTCCATGTCGAGGCCGGCCGTGATCGCGGCGACGGTGCTGTGCGCGGCGAACCAGTCGGTCATCACCCAGCCCTCGAAGCCCCATTGACCACGCAGGATGTCGGTGAGGAGGGTCTTGTTCTCGCAGGCGAAGGTGCCGTTGACCTTGTTGTACGCGCCCATCACCGCGCCGGTGCCCGCCCCGACGGCCGCTTCGAAACCGCGCAACTCGATCTCGTGCATGGTCTGTTCGTCGACCCGCACGTCGATGGAGTCGCGGTCCTTCTCCTGGTTGTTCATCGCGAAGTGCTTGACGGTCGCGATGAGTCCCTCGCCCTGGATGCCCTTGATCTCGGCGGCGACCAGATCACCGGCGAGCAGCGGATCCTCGCTGAGGGTCTCGAAGTTGCGGCCCGCGTACGGGGTGCGGATGAGGTTGACCATCGGCGACAGCAGGACGTCCTGGCCCAGCGCGCGACCCTCCCGGCCCACGACCTGGCCGTAGCGGCGGGCGAGTTCGGGGTCGAAGGCGGAGGCGAGCAGGACGGGTGCCGGGAGGGCGGTGGCGTGTGCGGTGACGCGGACGCCGGCCGGTCCGTCGGTGAGCCGTAGCGGCGGGATCCTCAGGCGCGGGACGCCGGGGATGTAGCCGGCCTGGCCGAGCGAGTTCGGGTCGGTGGCGCCGTGCAGGAGGGAGATCTTCTCGTCGAGGGTGAGCCTGGCCAGGAGTCCTTCGACACGGGGACCGGCCCCCGTCTCGGGTCTGGCCTGCGCGTACGCGTGCGACGGGGAGACGAGTCCGGTGGTGGCCGCGCTGGCGACCGCGACCGCGCCGCCCAGCAGACGCAGGGCGGATCGCCGGGACACGGTGTCGGTCATGAGCCGTCACTCCTTCGTCCTTCGGTGTGCGGTCCACGACGTCGTGGACCGCGGATGCGCCTAGGTGCCTCGTTCCGTGTTCGGCATCCGAACGCACCATGCGTCCCTACCGACTTGACGTCCCGTCAGACACCACTGGCGCGGCCGGAAAACTATGACCGTCACTGACTCGTGTCAATGACACGCACAGGAATCGGCCGCGCGGCCACGAGAACCGAAGGGTGAAAGAGTCGCGGGGCCACCCTGGTGGGGTGGCCCCGCGAGTCAGTGCAGCGCCGGGACGAGGGAGGTGACGGTGTCCACGACAGCCGCCACGACCGTCGTCAGCGGCTCCGCGGCGACGGCGATGCCGCCGGTTCCGCCACCCGCGGGTGCGGGCTCCGGCGCCGGTTCGTCGCAGCAGGCGACCTGCGCGGCGCGGGGCGTGTACTGCGGCTGGTCCTGTTGCGGAAGGTTCGAGAGAGGAGGCGGCGGTACGTCGCCCTGGGCGCCCTCGGGCGGCACGGGCGCATCCGGTGCGCCGTCCCCCGGCGCCCCACTCTTCCCCGTCCCCTTCCCCTCCGCGCCGCCCTTTCCGTTCGGTTCGCCCTGCTTCACCCGTGCGTCGGCGGCGGATTCCAGCGCCCAGCGCTGCCGGGCGGACCCGTCCCGGTCCGTGACCACGACCCGCGCCCCGGCCTTCGCGCTCGCTGGAGCGACGGCCAGCCCCTGGCTCCAGCGGAGCAGGAACTCGCCGCGCACCGTCAGGTCGTAGTGCACCTCCCCCGCGTGCACCAGGCACCCGGCCAGCGTGACCGTGCGCGCGGTGGTGTCGGCGTCGAGGCAGAGGCCCGGGTCGGTGAGGCTGCGCAGCAGGCCGTCCTGGTCGTACGACCACTGCTGCGACTCGGCGGTCGAGCACGTCGCCATGGTGACGGCGGCGCCGGACCGCACCTGGCGACCCGGGATGTCGAGGCACAGGCCGGAGGCGAGGCTGCGCAGGACGCCCTGCTGGACGACTCCCGCGACTCCCCCGGCGGCCGACGCGGAGGCGGCGGAACCGTCCGACGAGGGCGCGCCGACAGGGCTCGGACGGGTCGAACTGCCAGTGGCGGCGCCCCAAGTGACGTGCGGACCAGGCGTGTTGCCCCCCTCGGACCAGCCCTTGGTGGCGAGCACGGTCGCGAGCAGGGCCAGCGAGGTCAGGCCCACGCCCACGAGTGCGGCCTTGGGGTGCCTGCGCGGGAAGGTGAGGCGGCCGTCCGGCGTGGGGCGGTGCCGGCCCATCGGACGGCCGGCGGCGCGGGCGGCGCTCTCGGGGGTCTCGCGGCCGGGCCGTGAGTCGAGGTAGCGGCGGGCGCCCCAGCCGAGGACGGTCTCGGCGAGCAGTACTTCGAGACCGCCGTCGAAATGACTCAACTGCTCTGCCGCGAAACGGCAGTAGCGGCACGTCATGAGATGCCGTTGCACATCGGGCAACAGGCCGCCGCCGCGGCGGATCGGGACGTCGAGGAGCCGGTTGTAGTGACGGCATTCCGCGGTCGGCGCGAGTTCCTTATGGGCACGTGCACAGCCCTGCCGGAATTGCTCTCGCGCCTGGTCCAGCGCGGCAGTCGCGGTGAGCTCGTCCACGCCCAGCAGACCGGCCGGTACGGATATGGGTTCGGCTTCGACCTCGGAGTGCCACAGCAGGCATTGGGAGGCACCGGACAGCGCGCCGAAAGCACGTTCCGCGAGCTTCCGCCTTTCGGGGGTGCCGGGCCTCGCCGCGCGTAGACCTCGGGCGCCAGTGGGTTTACGAAGTTCCGGCAGCACGGCGGCAATTCGCTCCTCCGCCGACCACTTCTTCACCATCTCCCTTACCGCGACGAGGAGTTGGGGACGCAGAGCGCCGCCGGTGGCACGGCCCGCCAGGACCTGGTGGAAGGCGGCGCTGGCCACCATGGACGCCGAACTGTCGGCGGTGGCCAGGCAGATGACGGCATATTCGCTTGTCGCCTGCCAGTGTCGTGCCAGCAGCAGTGCCACGGCACGGGTGCCCGCCGCCTTATCGCCGAGTTGCGCCACGAGATTGCGGTCGGACTCCCCCGGGCTCGATCCGGGGCGGGGCGGGAAGGGCGGGCGTGGGGGGTTGGGGGATTGCACGGAACCATTTCCTTCCAAGCCGCAGGACGGCACACGGAATGACCGACCTCGGAAAGCAGGTGCTTGATTGGTGCATACCTATGAGATGCCAGAAGGTGCCGGAAGGGACGCTGACCATTGCCTTCCGATGTCTACTGACAGCCGGTCTCACGGGGTGGCTCACACTCGCACAAGCCGCTGACAGGAAACAAGGAGTTCGAGTGACCGATGTTCAAAACGCTGAGAATTCAGATTGGTTACCGGCGGTATCCACAGGCGTCTCCACCAAATCTCCAACTCCCGCGCGAACTAAGGGCGGCCCACAGGGAACTCCGAGGTTTCTCTCGGGGTGCTCTCATCGCCGCACGCCACCATGGGCCGCATGATCACCCCCCACTCTTCAGCCACCCCCGCACCCGCCCCCACGCCCTCCCCCGCCCCCACGGTCCGCAAGGCGGTCGTGCCGGCCGCCGGGCTCGGCACGCGGTTCCTGCCCGCGACGAAGGCGACACCGAAGGAGATGCTCCCGGTCGTCGACAAGCCCGCGATCCAGTACGTCGTCGAGGAGGCCGCCGCGGCCGGGCTCGACGACATCCTGATGGTCACCGGCCGGCACAAGCGCGCCATCGAGGACCACTTCGACCACGCCTTCGAACTCGAACAGGCCCTGGCCGCCAAGGGCGACACCGTGCGCCTGGACGCCGTACGCGATCCCGCACGCCTCGCCGACATCCACCACATCCGCCAGGGCGACCCGCTCGGCCTCGGGCACGCGGTGCTGTGCGCCCGCCACCACGTCGGCGACCAGCCCTTCGCGGTCCTTCTCGGCGACGACCTGATCGACCCACGCGAGACCCTGCTCAGCCAGATGCTGGACGTCCGCGAGCGCTACGCCGGCAGCGTGGTCGCCCTCATGGAAGTCCCGGAGGAATCAGTCCACTTGTACGGCTGCGCAGCCGTGGAGCCGACCGGCGAGGAGGGTGTCGTACGGGTCACCGGCCTGGTCGAGAAGCCGTCCCGCGAGGACGCCCCGAGCCGCTACGCCGTCATCGGCCGCTACGTCCTCGACCCCGCGATCTTCCCCACCCTGGAGCGCACCCCGCCCGGCCGCGGCGGCGAGATCCAACTCACCGACGCCCTCCAGGAGTTGGCCGCCGAGGGCACGGTCCACGGAGTCGTCTTCAAGGGCCTGCGCTACGACACCGGCGACAAGGCCGACTACCTGCGCACGGTGGTCCGGCTGGCCTGCGACCGCGACGACCTGGGACCCGAATTCGTCGCCTGGCTCAAGGAGTTCGTGGCGGGACTGGAGAGCGCCGGACAGCCTGGCGAGAGCGACGGCGCGCGCATCGCGGCCTGAGTCTCACGCACACGAGGGCCCGGTCATCGGCAGGCGATGACCGGGCCCTCGTAGCGGAGTCGGTCGGCCGTGGGCAACAACCGGACCTCGTACCGAAGTTGAGCTGTTCAGCCGTTCGGGCGGAGGGTCCAGATGACCGTCATCTCGCCCGTGACGGCGCCGTCCTCGCGCTGGATGGCGACGGTGACCGGGAACTCGGGGCGCTCGCCCGCGTCGAGCTCGGCGACGACGTCGGCGGCGGGGCGGCCGAGGGTCGCGGTGGCCTTCACCGGGCCGAGGGCGATCTTCTTGAACGCGATCTCGGCGTTGACCGGGAGCGGCACGGCCCGCGAGAGCTGGTCGCCGAAGGCGGCGAGGACGATCGCGCCGCTGGCGGACTCGCCGAGGGTGAACATGGCACCGGCGTGCGGCCCGCCGACGTGGTTGCGGTACTCGCTCTGATCCGGCAGGGCCAGCACGGCCCGCTCCGGACTGGTCTCCAGGTACTCCAGGTTCAGCGTGCGAACCATCGGCACCGTCGCGGCGAGCAGCTCGCCGATGGACATCTGATCTGCGCTCATGGAAGGCATGTTACCCACGAGTAGCCACGTCTGGCCAGATGTGTGCGCCCGCACACACCCCGCACCCACCGCCTGCCCGCCATTCAGCCACGAAGTTGGTACGACCCTGACAAGGGGCGGTGACCCAACCGTGTCCGACGCCGGACTAGGGTTACTGCCCATGTGGCCAGGACAGCAGCCGCCCGGGGGCGAGCAGAACCCGCAGGACAACCCGTACCAGCAGCCGGGGTACCAACAGCCGAATCCGTATCAGCAGCCCGGCTACCAGCAGCCCAGTCCCTATGGGCAGCAGCCGCAGTGGGGCGCTCCGGGTTCCGCCGGCGGACCGCAGCCGCCACAGCCACCGCAGGGCGGGGGCGGCGGGAACCGGACGAAGCTGGTCGCGATCATCGCGGCGACGGCCGTCGTCGTGGCCGCGGGTGTGACCGGTTTCCTGGTGCTCGGCGGCAACAAGGACGACAAGGCGGACGGCGGCAAGGACAAATCGAGCCGGTCGCCGTCGACGTCCGCGGACCCGAGTGCCTCTTCCTCCGGTTCGGACGACAACCCGCGCGGCAACGAGACCGAGAAGCCGACGATCGCGGGCTGGAAGGTCGTCGTCAACCAGAAGTACGGCACCGCCTTCGACGTCCCCCCCACCTGGGAGGTCGGCAAGCCGGGCACCTTCAGCTTCTTCGAGGACGAGGTGAAGGGCGACGGCTCCCCGTACATCGGCTTCTCGGCGCCCGCCTATCTCAAGGAGAACTGGTGCGAGTCAGACGACAACAAGGACGGCACGAAGGAGACTTCGTCGCTGGCGTCGAGCGGCACCAAGGGCGAGGACGGCGCGAAGGACACGGCCAGCACCGCGCGCGGTGACGCGGCCTCGTTCGCGTTCGGCGGGTACACGGACCAGAAGGACTCGTCCAAGAAGTACCTGAAGATCGGCGCGGCCAAGCCGTACACGACGAAGTCGGGTGTCGCCGGCAGCGTCGCCACCTCGTACACGTCCGGCGTCCCGAAGACGGGCAAGTGCTCCTCCGACGGCAAGGCGACGACGTTCGCCTTCAAGAACTCGGCGGACGACTTCGTCTCCTGGACGCTCTACGGCGCGAAGGGCGTGAGCGAGGAGATCCCCGACGCCACGATCCAGAAGATCCTGAGCACCGTACGACTGCACGGGGACCCGACGGGCTCAACCAGCTGACAGCCGTGGGCCGTTGACCACTGGCCGTTGACCATTGGCCCTTGGCCGTTGGCCGTTGGCCGTTTGGCTTGATTCTGGCGGCAATCTGTTTGGCAGGGTGTGGCGTGGGCGGCGATAGTCGGCCGGTGACCGTCGCACCCGCCCCCGCTGCTCCCCGTCGACCGCGCCGACCCGACTGGGCGGGCCGCAACTACACCCTGCTGACCGCCGCCGCGGTGGCGACCGGTCTCGGGGGCAACGGCGCGCTGATCGCGTCGGCGTTCGCGGTGCTGGACGCGGATGGCGACAGCGGTGACGTGGGTCTGGTGGCCGCCTCGCGCACGCTGCCGCTGGTGCTGTTCCTGCTGATCGGCGGCGCGATCTCGGACCGGGTTCCGCGCCACCACGTCATGGTCGCGGCGAACGCCCTCAGCTGCGTCTCGCAGGCGGCCTTCGCGGTTCTCGTCCTCACCGGCGAGCCGCGCCTCTGGCAGATGATGCTGCTGACCGCGCTGGGCGGCACCGGCCAGGCGTTCTTCGGCCCGGCGGCCGAGGGCATGCTCATGTCCACGGTGAGCGGCGAACAGGCGGGCCGGGCCTTCGCGGTCTTCCGGATGGCGATGCAGGGCGCGTCGTTGGGCGGCGCGGCGCTCGGCGGCGCACTGGTCGCGGCGGTCGGCCCGGGCTGGGTGCTCGCGGTCGACGCGACGGCGTTCGCGGTGGCCGGCGGAGTCCGCTCCTTCCTCGACGTGAGCCACATCCCGCCGCGGGCGCCGGGCGGCGGCATGGTCGCCGATCTCCGGGACGGCTGGCGGGAGTTCACCGGCCGCTCGTGGTTGTGGTCCATCGTCGTGGCCTTCTCCATCGCCAACGCGGTCGTCGGCGCGGCGGACGCGGTCTACGGCCCACTCGTCGCCCGCGACAGCCTCGGCGGCGCGGGCCCGTGGGGCCTGGCCCTGGCGGCATTCGGCGCGGGCACGGTAGCCGGCGCCCTGTTGATGACCCGCTGGAAACCCCGCCGCCTGCTTCTCGCCGGCATGCTCGGCATCTTCCCGCTGGCCCTCCCGTCCGCCGCGCTCGCCGTCCCGGTCCCGATCGGCGTCCTGTTCGCGGTGATGTTCGTCGCGGGCACGACGGTCGAGATCTTCGGGGTGAGCTGGATGACCGCCCTGCACCAGGAAATCCCCGAGAACAAACTCTCCCGCATCTCCGCCTACGACTGGTTCGGCTCCATCGCCCTGATGCCACTCGCCGCAGCGGCGGCGGGCCCGACGGAGTCCGCCTTCGGGCGTACGGCGGCGCTGTGGGGGTGCGCGGCGCTGGTCACGGTGGTGACGGGGGCGGTGCTGTGTGTACCGGAGGTTCGGAATCTGCGGCGGCGGGGTGGGGCGGGGGACGGGAAGGGGGTGGCCGGGGGTGCGGGTGGGGCGGTTGATGATGTGGGGCGGGCGGTGGAGGGACTTGGGTGAGGGGGATTGGGTGAGGGGGGGATTGGGTGATGGCGGGGATTGGGTGGGGGGCGGGGTGCGTGTGGGGCGGTGGAGTGCCTTGAGGTGGGGCTGAGTTCGGGGTGTGGGGGGAGGGTGAGCGGGGCTGTGGGTCGGCGCGTTGAGGTGGCGCGGTACGGCGCTCTCGTCGCGGGTGGCTCGCGTACTGCCGGTGAAGTCCCTTAACGCAGGCTCGTGTTCGGGGCACGGCGGAAAGGCGTCCCAGGGCGCAAGGGACGGCACAGCATCCTCATTGCGCACCGGCCACGCACGGCCGACGAACTCCCTTATCGCAGGCCCGTGTTCAAGCCGCGCCGGGAAAACGTGCGGGACCACGAGAGCCCGGTCAGCCAATCCCCACCATGGACCGGCCGCGCTCCGCCCCGCCCCACCTAATAACTCCCCCAGCCCGAGCCGCCGTTCGAGCTGCGCCAGGCAGACCTGCCGGGCCAGGAGCCAGCTCAGCCGATGCCGAACGCGCCCTCAGGAGGCTCCGGCGACGGGACGGCATCCTCATCCTGGACCGGCCGCGCCCCGCCGATGAAGTCCCGTAGCGCAGAGCCGTGTTCGAGCCGTGCCGGGAACGCGTCCGAGGCAACGAGGCGGGTCAGGGGCGCCCTCTCGATCGGGTGGTGCGCGGCGACGAGTACCGCGTTGCCGAAGCGGCGGCCTCGCAGTACGCCCGGTTCCGCGATCAGCGCCAGTTCCTGGAACACCGTGCCGAACGTGGCGAGTTGGGCGCGCAGGAAGGTGAAGGGGGCGGCGTCCGCGAGGTTGGCCAGGTAGACGCCGTCGGTGCGCAGGACACGCTCGGCTTCGCGGGCGTACGCCACGGACGTGAGGTGCGCCGGAACCCGTGAACCGCCGAAGACATCGGCGACGATCACGTCCGCCGAACCGTCCGGCGCCGCTTCCAGCCAGGCGCGGGCATCCGCACCGTGCACGGTGACACCGGCACCGTCCGGCACCGTCAGGTGCTCGGCGACCAACTCCAGCAGCCCCAGGTCGGCCTCGACCACGTCCTGCCGCGAACCTGGCCGGGTCGCCGCGACGTACCGGGGCAACGTGAGCGCCCCTCCGCCCAGGTGCAGTACATCCAGCGGACGCCTCGGTTCCGCGAGGGTGTCCAGCACATGCCCGAGCCGCCGCGTGTACTCGAACTCCAGGTGCGTCGGCGCGTCCAGGTCCACGTAGGACTGCGGCGCCCCGTCGACGGTCAGCAACCAGGCCCGCTCCCGATCCACGTCGGGCATGAGCTTGGCGACCCCGTGATCTACGTCCCGGGTCACGGGTATCGGCTCGTTCACGGGTCCATTGTGCCGGGGTGGTGGGACGGAAGGTGACGCGGCGGGGTGGTCGTGGGCTCGTGCGGGGGCTGGCTGTGGGGGCACTGGAGTGTGGGTGGGGCGCGGACGTGCGGGTAGGCACTGACGTGCGGGACGCGGGCGCGAGCCGCGCGGCTCATTCCGGTGAGCGTGTGCCGGGGTAATCCCGGCACCGTGCGCCCCCGCGCAGGCCAGTTCATCGCCGATACCCACACAGCCCGCATCCTCCAGTCAGCCCCGGCGATCAGCACCGCCAGCCGTCAGCCCGCTCCCCCGCCAACCGTCCGCGCGCCCCACAGATACCCGCCCCACGCTCACTCCCTTCAACCACCCCACGCCCCCACCAGCCCGGCACCCTCACCCCGCCAACCCGCCCCCTCACCAAGCCAACACCCAGCAAGCCGATCACCCACCCGCCCCGCCAACGCCCCAGACGTCCCCCACCTCCGCCCCATGCACCGCCGCCTGCTCCCGCCCCGCCCGCGCCGCCCCCGCCCGTACCGCCGGGTCGAGCGGGTTACGGCCGAACGCTTGCTTCGCCTCCGGGGACGGCGAGACGACGACCGCACGGGCGCCCCGCTCCACAAGTCGCCGGGTCTGGGCCGTCGGGGACACCAGGGGGCCACCCCCGAGGGTTATCGGAGCGAGGACGACGACCTGGTCGTACCCCTCGGCGAGTTGTGCGTTGGCCGCCGAATTGATACCGCCGTCGATCCAGCGGCGGTCCTCGATGGTGACCGGGGGCCACACGCCGGGGACGGCACAGCTGGCGGCCACGGCGTCGACCAAGGGCAGCCCGCTGTCCTTGTCGAAGACCCGGAGTTCACCGGTCACGGTGTCGACGGCGGTGATGCGCAACGCGCGGTCGGGCCACTCCGGTGAGACGAGCCGGGTCTCGATCGCCGCGCGCCGGGCCGCCGCTCGGGGCGTTTTGGCCGCGAGTGCCATACGGCCGATCTTCCGCCCGTACGCCTCCGGAGTACGCGAGGTCACCGTCGCCCATGCGTAGCGAAGCATTAGGCCGATGCCGAGTCGGGCGGGGATCTCGCCCTCGGGGGCGGCGAGTTGACGCTCGTAGAGCTCCTTGAGCGTGCCGGCCCGCAGCTGGGCCCCGACGGTCGAACCCGCCGACGTACCGATCACGACATCGGCGTCGGAGAGATCGACGCCGGCCTCGGCCAGCCCGTACAGCACTCCGGCCATCCAGCCGATCCCGCTGCTGCCCCCGCCGCCCAGGACCAATGCCTTGCCCGCCATGGTGCCCTGCCTTCCCCACGCCTCGCCACAACTGCCGCCGCGATCAAGTCTTGCGCACGCCACTGACAATCACGGGTACGAGCCGCTGACCTCGAAAAAGAGCGCAGGGCCGCCCCACCGAGAACGCACGTGGGTGCCCGCCCCCGAAAGGACGGGCACCCATTCCACTTCCACTCAGCCGACCCCGCTCAGCCCACCTTCGTCACCGTCCCCGCCCCCACCGTGCGCCCGCCCTCGCGGATCGCGAAGCCGAGCCCCGGCTCCAGCGGGACCTCACGGCCCAGTTCGACCGACATCGTGACGGTGTCACCGGGGCGGGCGACCGCCGTCTCGCCGAGGTCGATGTCGCCGACCACGTCCGCGGTGCGGATGTAGAACTGCGGCCGGTAGCCGGTCGACACGGCGGTCGTGCGGCCACCCTCGCGGGCCGACAGGACGTACACCTGCGCCGAGAAACGGCGGCTGGGGACGACGCTGCCGGGCGCCACGACGATGTGCCCGCGACGGACCGCGTCGCGCGGGACACCGCGCAGCAGCAGTGCCACGTTGTCGCCGGCCTGCGCCTCCGCCATGGGCTTGCCGAAGGTCTCCAGGCCGGTGACCACCGTGTCGACGGCGGCGCCGAGCACTTCGATCCGGTCGCCCACCCGGACCGTGCCGCGCTCGATCGCACCCGTGACGACCGTCCCGCGCCCGGTGATCGTGAGCACGTTCTCGACCGGCAACAGGAACGGCGCGTCCAAGTACCGCTCGGGCATGGGCACATACGTGTCCACGGCGTCGAGCAGCGCGTCGATCGACGCAGCCCAACGGGGGTCCCCCTCAAGGGCCTTGAGACCGGACACCCGCACGACGGGTACGGAGTCGCCGCCGTAGCCGTTCGCGGTGAGCAGTTCGCGGACCTCCAGCTCGACCAGGTCGGTCAGCTCGTCGTCGCCCGCGTCGGCCTTGTTGAGCGCGACCACGATGTGGTCGACGCCCACCTGCCGGGCGAGCAGCACGTGTTCGGCGGTCTGCGGCATGATCCCGTCGAGCGCGGAGACGACGAGGATCGCCCCGTCGAGCTGCGCGGCCCCGGTGACCATGTTCTTGACGTAGTCGGCGTGGCCCGGCATGTCCACGTGGGCGTAGTGCCGGGTGTCCGTCTCGTACTCGACGTGCGCGATGTTGATGGTGATGCCGCGTGCGGCCTCCTCCGGCGCCCGGTCGATCCGGTCGAACGGTACGAAGGTGGACGCGCCGCGCTCGGCGAGGACCTTGGTGATGGCGGCGGTCAGGGTGGTCTTGCCGTGGTCGACGTGGCCCATGGTGCCGATGTTCAGATGCGGTTTGGTGCGCACGTATGCCGTCTTGGGCATGGCTGTACCTCGAAGCCTCTCCGGTGGTGAAAAGAAGGGGGACCCCCGAGGACTCGCCGACCCTCCCCCTGCGGGGTCCGCCGGACGATCCGGAGAGGGTCAGCTTCGGGCGCCGTCGACTGCGGCCGCTGGAACAGACACGAGTACGGGAACGGCAGCCTTCGGGGCATCCGCGACCGCGGATGCTGCGAGGTGGAAGGCGTACCGGAACATGAGGCCGATCATTGCCGACGCTTTGCCCGGCGTCGAACGATTTATCAGTACGTGGGACGTCAGGCGCCGACGTTCTTCAGGGCCTCGCGCACCGACAGCGGCGCGAACCGCCCCTTCTCCCGCGCCAGGAAGCCCCGTACCGCCTCCGGGTCCGTCTTGGCGTACTCGCGCAGGCACCAGCCGATCGCCTTGCGGATGAAGAACTCCGGGTGCCCGGACTGACTGAGGCAGTACGCGAAGAGGCGTTCGGTGTCGGTGCGCTCCTTGTAGCGCAGTTGGTGGAGGAGAGCCGTACGGGCGACCCACATGTCCTCGTCGACGATCCACTCGTCCATGTCCGACGTCAGCTTCGGGTCGGCGGCGACCAGGCCTCCCACTACGTGCGAGGCGAGTGCGTCGACGGTGTCCCACCAAGGAACCGTCGAGACGAGGTGACGGGCGACCGGCAGGAAGCCGGACGTGCAGTGCCTCACATGGCGGCGCAGGTAGTCCACCGCGAAGTACCGGTACTCGCGCTCCGGCAGTTCCCAGCAGCGCAGGGCGATCGCGGTGCAGTCGGTCTCGTCGGGGTGGGGTGTGCCCTCCAGGACCGTGCGGGACAACGCCCTGCGTACGGGTGTGGTGAGGCCCAGGAAGGGCGCGATGTCCTTCATGTACGCCCGCATGGGCACGGCCCGCTCTGGGTCGGCTGCGGCGGCGTACGTGGCCGTGAGCCGCTCCAGCACGGTGTCCGCGAGAACGCTGCCCGGCACTCGCGGGGTGCCCGCACCTGTGACGCTCATGAGACGAACCATACGGCGATCACATACACAGGTCGGTTAGTGTCGCCGACATGCTCGCCGATGCCGCCACCGACTCCGGGGGCACCCGCTCTGGGGGCACCGCCACGGCCACTCCCCAGGCCACTGCCCATGTCACTGGCACGGAGCTCGCCGCAGTCGTGACCGTCCCCGCGGCCATGGCCGTAGCGCCTCTGCTGCCCGTCGTCCCGACCGGCTTCAGCGCGCGCTGCACGAGAGCCCTGCTCTCGCCGTGGTCGCGGCTGTCGATGCTCCTCGTGCTGCTCGCCGGGGCGGCGTCGACCGTGCTGCTCTTCCACCCGCAGCGCCTGCTCTCCGACGGCTGGCCGCCCCAACTCGGCGGCGCCCTGGCGGCGTTGGTGTTCGCGGCGGCGTACGGCCTGTGCAGCGTGGCGTTCGTACCGCGCCCCCTGCTGAACCTCGCGGCGGGCGCGCTGTTCGGCTCCCAGCTGGGCACCGGCGCGGCGCTGGCGGGCACGGTGCTCGGCGCCGGGATCTCCTTCGGCCTGGGCCGAGTACTGGGTCAGGACGCCCTGCGCCCGCTACTGCGGGGCCGCTGGCTGAAGGCGGCCGACGGCCAGCTCAGTCGACACGGCTTCCGTTCGATGATGGCGGCACGGCTCTTCCCGGGACTGCCGTTCTGGGGCGTGAACTACTGCGCCGCCGTCTCCCGCATGCGCTGGACGCCGTTCCTGCTCGCGACGGCACTCGGCTCGATCCCGAACACCGCGGCGTACGTCGTCGCCGGCGCCCGCGCCTCCAGCCCCACCTCGCCGGCCTTCCTGATCGCGATGGCCTGCATCGCCCTGCCGGCCCTGGGCGGCGCGGTGGTGGCCTGGCGCAAGCGTCACCACCTGCGAGCCCAGTGAGGGATCAGACCGCCTCGATGATCATCGCGTTGGCGAGACCCCCCGCCTCGCACATCGTCTGCAGCCCGTAACGCGCCCCGCGGTCCCGCATCGCGTGCACCAGTGTGGTCGTCAGCCGTGTACCGCTCGCCCCGAGCGGATGCCCGATCGCGATGGCCCCGCCGTGCACGTTGACCTTGGCGAGGTCCGCGCCCGTCTCCTGCTGCCAGGCCAGGACGACGCTGGAGAACGCCTCGTTGACCTCGAACAGGTCGATGTCGTCGAGGGTGAGCGACGCCCGGCGCAGCACCTTCTCGGTGGCCGGGATGACACCGGTGAGCATGAGCAGCGGGTCGGACCCGGTCACCGCGAAGCTGTGCAGTCGCGCGAGCGGACGCAGGCCGAGCCGGGCCGCCGTCTCGCTCGACGTGATGAGGACTGCGGAGGCACCGTCGTTGATGGGGCTGGAGTTGCCGGCGGTGATGTTCCACTCGATCTGCGGGAAGCGCTCGGCGTACGTCGCGTCGTAGAAGGCGGGCTTGAGACCGGCGAGGATCTCGGGGGTGCTGCCGGGCCGTACGCACTCGTCGCGCGTCGCCCCAGCCAGGGGTGCCACCTGGGCGTCGAAGAGACCCGCGTCCCAGGCGGCGGCCGCCTTGACGTGCGAGGAGACCGCGAAGGCGTCCAACTGGTCGCGTGTCATCGACCACTTGGCGGCGATGATCTCGGCGCTGATGCCCTGCGGGACGAGGCCCTCCGGGTAACGCCCGGCGACACCGGGGCCGAAGGGGTCCGTCCCGGGCAGCACGCTCGACCCCATCGGCACGCGCCCCATGGACTCCACTCCGCAGGCCACGACCATGTCGTACGCCCCGGAGATCACGCCCTGCGCCGCGAAGTGCACGGCCTGCTGGGACGAGCCGCACTGGCGGTCCACCGTGGTCGCGGGCACCGACTCCGGGAAGCCCGCCGACAGAACGGCCTGCCGGGTGATGTTGACCGCCTGCTCACCGACCTGGGTGACCGTGCCGCCGATGACGTCGTCAATGAGGGCTGGGTCAATCCCGGTGCGCTCGACGAGGCTGCGCAGGGTGTGCGAGAGGAGTTCGACGGGGTGGACCTGGGCGAGGGAGCCGTTCGGCTTGCCCTTGCCTACGGGCGTGCGTACGGCTTCGACGATCACTGCGTCACGCATGGTGCGGGCCTCCGTTGTTTCCAGCGTTGTTTCCAGCGGGCACTACCAGTGAGTAGGAAATTCAAACTCACCATAGCTTCGTTAGTTGGAAAATCAAACCCTCCCTTAAAGTAGGTGCCATGGCCGCCCCCAAAGACCCGCGCCCCTGCTCCATCGCCGACGCGCTCGCACTCGTCGGCGAGAAGTACTCCCTGCTCGTCCTGAGGGAGGTGTGCCTGGGAAACCGCCGCTTCGACCAGCTGGTCCGCAACATCGGCGCCCCGCGCGACGTCCTGGCCACCCGGCTGCGCCGCCTCGTCGACGCCGGGATCCTGACCCGGCGGACGTACAGCGAACACCCGCAGCGTTTCGAGTACCGGCCCACGGAAGCGGGGCTCGAACTGGAGCCGGTCCTGATGACCCTCATGGCGTGGGGCGACCGCCATCTTCGGAGGGATCAGCTCGACCGCCCCATGGTGATCGAACACATCTGCGGCAACGAGCTTGTCCCCGCCGTCACTTGCACGGCCTGCGGCGCCCCGGTTCACCACCAGGACCTGACGGCCCACCCGCAGACACCGGGCTGGACGGTGACAGGCCCAACCGCGGCCTGAGATCCAGACCTACGTCCCCTTGTAGACGTCCAACCGCCCACACATCCCGAACTTCCCGTACGCGGACGGCTGTTCAGCGCGTACCGCGGCACCCGCGAGGTGCGAGAAGTCACCCTGTTCCAGCTGGTCGAGCTGCGCCCCCGTAGCCGCAGCAGCGGCCCGCGCCCCCCGCTCCCACCGCTCGCGCCACTCCGCGAGCCGGGGCCGTACCAACGCGGCGGCGGCCCGGTGGAACTCGGCCAGCGCTTCCGGACCCTCGGCGTCACGCAGCGCCCGGTAGCCCTCCAGGGCGAGGTCGCGCCGGGCACGCGCGACGCGTTCCCGCTCCGCCTCCGGCGCGTCGGCCGGGATCACGGTGACGGAGGCGTACGTCTCCGGGTCGGTGAGGTACTGCGGAGGCAGCGTGAGCACCGCGTCCCCCGCCTCGGGCAGGCCGCTGTTCTGCATGAGGACGGTGATGCGCAGGTCGGCCTCGTTGACGAGCCGGTGGATGGTACCCGGCGTGAACCAGGCGACCGTTCCGGCCGCGAGCGGCGTCACCTCGTACCCGGACGTCGTGAGCGTCTGAACCGCACCGCGCCCGCCGGTGACGACGTACCCCTCCGAACAGGTCAGGTGCATATGGGGAGTTCCGCCGCACACGCCGTCCACGGCCGGCCAGTCGTAGACCGACAGATGCGAGACGGCGACCCCGCCCGGCAGCCCGGAAAAACCTTCAGCGGACCCTCTGTTCACCGCAGGTGTGTTCACCACAGGCTTGTTGACCGCAGGTTTGTTTACCGCAGGTGTGTTGACCGCAGGCGTGTTCACCACGGCCGCGCCTCCAGGTACTTGGCGATCTCCTCCCGCTCCCATGCCCCGTCGGCCACGACGACCCGGTAGCGCCGGGTGAGCGTGTCGCCGGGGTCGAGCACCAGCTCGTCGTAGAAGGCGTAGGAGGGGGCGATTCCCGCGAACGGCTCGTTGCGTACGAACCAGTGATCGGGGTGGGTGCCCTGGGCGTCGGTCTGGTCGTTCTCGGGCGCGTGCGCGAAGACGATGGTCGCGTGGCCGTCGGTGCCGTCGTGCTCTCCGGAGACGGCGAGCCAGGGGCCCTGGGAGCCCATCAGCTCGGGGCCCTCACCGTCGGGGCCGATGATCCGGCCGTCGCGGAAGGCGCGCGGGCCGCGCCAGAAGAGGCCCGTGTAGCCGGCCGCCTCGCGCCCGTGGGTGGTCGGGCTGCCGAACAGCAGGGGCTCGTCACGGCGATTGGTCACGGCGCTCGTCCAGGTCAGCGCCCACGAACCCGACTCCGTGTCGACGTCGTGCACCTCGATCCGGCGCTGCTCGTCGGCCCAGAGTTCGCCGCTGTGCGGGTGCCAGGTCAGCCGTTCGGCGATCACGAGACGTGAATCGTCGGCGTCGATCTCGTCGAAGGCGACGTGGGCCATCGACCCGACCCGCTCCGGGAGTTGGAGATACCCCTCACCGTGAACGTATGTGTTGCCGCCCCACAGGTTCTGGCCCGACAGATGCGAGGCGGTGAACTGCAGGCCCTTGTGCCAGCGGTGGTCATTGGGCCGGTAGTCCGTGACGACGTCACCGGCCAGCGTCCGGATCGGGTGGAGATACGGCTTCGGCGCCTCCCAGGCGGCTTCCGGCCGGTACACATAGCTGAACAGCTCGACGCCGGTGGCCGGTTCGGTCACCGTGATGCGGTCCCCGTGGGCATGGACGATACGCAGGCCGGTCACGCCGACACCTCCTCGCGCGCCACGGGCGCCCAGCCGGGGGCGCCGCCGTGCAGCGCCGTGTAATAGGGGTCTCCGGGGCCGATCTCGCCGGCCCGTACGGTCGTGTCCGTGAACGCCGACTTGTAGAGGGCGGTGATCAGTTCGAGGCTGGTGCGCCCGTCCGTGCCGCTGCTGCGCGGCCGTTCACCGGCTCGCATACTGACGACGAGTTCGCGCAGCTGCTCCAGGTGCGAACTCGGCACGTCCGGCCCGAAGTCCTGCCAGGCCGCGGCCTCCTCGCCCGACACCTCAGGGGCGGGCGTGATGCGCCAGTTGTCGTTGCTGTGCCCGTACAGGTGGGTGAGTTCGACGGTCGCGCGCTCGCAGTCGATGCGGATACGGCTGACCTCGTCGGGGCTCAGCACGCTGTTCACGACGGTGGCCAGCGCGCCGTTCTCGAAACGCACCAGCGCGGTCGAGACGTCCTCGGTCTCCACGTCGTGGACCAGCCGCCCGGCCATCGCCTTCACCTCGCTCCACGGCCCGAGCAGATCGAGCAGCAGATCCATCTGGTGGATGCCGTGCCCCATCGCGGGACCGCCGCCCTCGGTCTCCCAACGCCCGCGCCAGGGCACGGCGTAGTAAGCGGTGTCGCGGTACCAGGTGGTCTGGCAGTGCGCCACGAGCGGCCGCCCCATCGCCCGCTCGGCGAGCAGCCGACGCACATGCCGGGAGCCCGACCCGAAGCGGTGCTGAAAGACGATCGAGGCATACGGCCCGTCGGGTGCGCCCCTCCCCGGGCCCTCTTCGTCCTCTACGGCGTCGAAGTCGGCCAGCGTCGGCACCGGCGGCTTCTCGCACCAGACCCAGGCGCCGGCCCGCAGCGCGGCGACGGTCTGCGCGCGGTGCAGGGTGGGCGGGGTGCAGATGGTGACGAGGTCCGGCCGCTGTTCCCGGAGCATCTGCTCCAGGTCGGTGTAGGCGTGCGGGATCCCGGCCTCGGCGCAGAAGGACTCGGCCGACGTGGCATCGATGTCAACGGCGGCGACGACCTCGGTCTCGCCCTCCTCGGCGAGCCGCGCGAGCGCCGGGAAATGCGAGCCGCGGCCGATGGCACCGGCGCCGACCACGGCGGCCCGGATACGTCGGCCGGTGAGCGGGGTCAAGGGCTGGAGCGCCCCGGGGTTGGTGGCGGGCGTGGACATGGTCGTGATCAGCACTCCTCCGGGGAACAGCGAGCGCATGCAGCAAGCGCTTTCCTCCGCTGCAACGTATGCGCCGCCCCCGCAGCTGGTCAACACCGCGAACCCGGAGTCGTCGGACCACTCGTGAAACCTCTGTGCAGGGAGTCGCGCAACAGCCCTGAAACCTCTGTGCCCGGAGTCCCACAACCGCCGCGAAACCCCTGTGTCGGGCCTGTCACACCGGGACGCTACGCTGCCCCTCACACACACTCGTTCACCGCGCGCGGCGTTTTGGTGTGTCCTTTGCCCCTCCACGATCAGCACTTGGACTCCGTAACTCCATGTCTTGGTTTGAATCACTCATCCTCGGACTCGTCCAGGGGCTGACCGAGTTCCTCCCCGTCTCCTCCAGCGCGCATCTGCGGCTCACGGCGGCCTTCTCGGGCTGGGAGGACCCGGGCGCGGCCTTCACCGCGATCACCCAGCTCGGCACGGAGGCGGCGGTGCTGATCTATTTCCGCCAGGATGTCGGGCGGATTCTCGCCGCGTGGTTCCGATCGCTCACCAACAAGGAGATGCGGCGCGACCACGACGCCCAGATGGGCTGGCTGGTGATCGTCGGCTCCATCCCGATCGGCGTGCTCGGCGTGACCCTCAAGGACCAGATCGAGGGGCCGTTCCGCGACCTGCGCGTCACCGCCACGATGCTGATCGTGATGGGCATCGTCATCGGCGTCGCCGACCGCCTCGCGGCCCGCGACGAGAACGGCGGCCGACACCGGGCCCCCAAGCAGCGCAAGACCCTGGTGGACCTCAACACCAAGGACGGCCTGCTCTACGGCCTCTGTCAGGCGATGGCCCTCGTCCCCGGCGTCTCCCGCTCGGGTGCGACCATCAGCGGCGGCCTCTTCATGGGCTACACCCGCGAGGCGGCGGCCCGTTACTCCTTCCTCCTCGCCATGCCGGCCGTACTGGCCTCCGGAGCCTTCGAGTTGAAGGACGCGGCGGAGGAAGGGCACGTCGCGTGGGGGCCGACGATGTTCGCGACGTTGATCGCGTTCGTCGTCGGATATGCCGTAATTGCGTGGTTCATGAAGTTCATCTCCCACAAGAGCTTCATGCCGTTCGTCTACTACCGCGTCGCCCTCGGCATCGTCATCATCGCGCTGGTGACGGCGGGCGCGCTGAGCCCGCACGCGGCGGAGTCGGCGGGCTGAGTCAACTCCCGGGCAGGGCAAGGGCCCAGGGCTCGGGCTCGATCCCGACGCCGTTCGCGACGTAGGCGATGGTGCGGTACCACCCGGCCAGCACGAGGAACTCGATCGCTTCGGGCTCGTCGAGGTGCTCCCGCAGGCCGGACCAGACCGGGTCGCTCAGCCGGGCGTCGGCGTGGAGTTCGTCGACGGCTCGGAGCAGCGCGGACTGCCGGGGCGACCAGGCGGGGTCGCCGGAGGCGCCGGTCGCGGTCAAAGTGACCTGCCGTTGGGTGAGTCGAGCGGCTTCGGCGTACGTCGCCATGTGAACGCCCCACTCGTAGGCGCAGCCGGAACGGGCGCAGACGCGGGCGATGACGAGTTCGCGGTCGGCGGTGCCCAGGAGGCCGTGGACGAGGAGCCCGGCGCCCAACGCCCGCATACGGGAGGCGAGTTCCGGGTGACGTTCGAGGACCTTGAAGAGCATCAGGGGTTCGCGGGTGACGCCGGGTGGCATCCAGCGGTGCAGGGCGCGGTCGGTCTCGGGGGTGTAGGGCGGGGTGACACCTTCGATGCGCTGTTTCATGTCCGGGTTCACGTCTACCGACTCTTGCGCTTCTGAAATCGAAGCGCAAGAGTGAACGAGGAGTTCGTACCAGGCGATCACCATGTGCCGGGCGAGGAGGCCCAGTTGGAACCGACCCCCACCCCCGGTCGCCCCGTGCGCGGATCGTCCACCGGCCGTCCCGTCATGGCCGCGCTCGACCTCCTCGGCCGACGCTGGACACTCCGCGTGATCTGGGAGCTCCACCGGCACGACGTCCCGATCGGCTTCCGCGACCTGCGACGCCGCTGCGACGCCATGTCCTCCAGCGTCCTGTCCACCCGGCTGACGGAGCTGCGCGAGGCGGACATCGCGGGGCAGACGCCGGACGGGGCCTGGCAGTTGACCGCGCTCGGCGCGGACCTCGTGACGGCGATGGGGCCGCTGTCGGAGTGGTCGCGGGTGTGGGCCGAGCGGCGGGGGTGACCAACTCATGGCGCTGACGCAGCAGTTCGCCCGCGTGCCGCCCGACTACCTCGACCGCTGCCGCACTTCGGCCCTCACCTCGCCCGGCGCGTCCCCGGGCTGGGATCCACCGGACGGCGACCTGCTCGACACGGGCTGGGCGCTGTGGGGCCTCATCCGCTACTGCCGGTCGACCGGCGCCGACCCGGAGGCGATCGCCCTGCTCGACCGGGCCGTCTCGGGCGATCCCGACGGGAATGTGGGATTCCTGGACCACGACGACGTGTACGACGGCTTCGGCGATCCGCCTCGACTGCTCGCCCCGGCCGCGGTCGCCGACGTCGCCGCCGCACTGGTCCGTCTCCAACTCGGCGACCTGCTCGCGGACATGCCGGCGTCCGCCGAAGTCGCGGCCGACGTCTGCGGGTTCGGCCCCCGGTCCGACATCGACGTACGGGAACATCTGACCGAACACTTCGTCGCCCTGCGGGAGTTCTACCGGGCCGCCGCACGTCACACCCAGTGCGTCGTCACGTGGGTCGACTGAGCGTCCGGGCCGCGCCGGGCGCTTCGCTCAACCCGCCCGTGACCAAGCCCATACGGTCTGAGTAGCCGTCCGGTAGCGCAGTGTCAGTCCTTGCCCCTAGGCTGTTCACATGTCCCCCGATTCCGTGGCCCCTGGTTCCGTGCGGTCTGCTTCCGAGGTGAACGAGCAGATCCGGGCACTCTGGCTGCGTGCGGGCGGCTCGCTCTCGACCGAAGAGCGGGAGGAATACGAGCTGTTGGTGGTCGAGTGGGCCAAGGCGATACGTGACGAGGTCATCGCGGCGGCCTGAAGCTCACCGCCCGCCCGACACCCGCACCACCGTCCCCGTCGCGTAGGACGCCTCCGGTGACATCAACCAGGCGATGGCCGCGGCGACTTCCTCGGGCCGGCCGGCGCGGCGCAGCGGGATCGACGCCGCCAACCGCTCGGCGCGGTCCGGGTCGCCGGATCTCCCGTGGATCTCCGTGTCGATGACGCCGGGCGCGACCGCGTTGACGCGGATGCCGTCGGGGCCGAGTTCCTTGGCCAGGCCGAGCGTGAGGGTGTCGACGGCGGCCTTCGTCGCGGCGTAGTGGACGTAGTCGCCGGGGCTGCCGAGGGTCGCGGCGGCGGACGAGACGTTCACGATCACGCCGTTTCCCCGTGCCGTCATCGCACGCGCCGCGCGGCGTGAACACAGCAGTGTCCCCAGCAGGTTGACCTCGACGACGCGGCGCAGGTCGGCGGGGTCGGTGTCGGCGAGGCGGCCGAACGGGCCGGTCACCCCGGCGTTGTTCACCAGGCCTGTGACGGGGCCGAGTTGCTTCTCGGCCACGGTGAAGAGGCGCTCGACGTCTGCCTCGACGGACGTGTCCGCCCGTACGCAGACCGAACGGGCACCGGCCCGCCGTACCGCCTCCGCGACGTCCTCGGCGGCCTGCGCGTCCCGGAGGTAGCCGACGACCACGTCGTGCCCGTCCTCCGCGAGCCGTCGGCAGGTCGCGGCACCGATCCCCCGGCTGCCCCCGGTGACGACCGTGACAAGACGTTTCATGAGCACTCCTCGGGACGACGACCACCGAATGTTCCCCACCTTGTATCCGCGTCCCCCTTGGCGCGACACGCTCCGTAGCCAACACTGAGCCGATGACGCAGCGTGTGGAACTGGCGATTGTGATGGACCGGCTGGCCGTGGACGAAGTGATCACCGAATACGCGGTGGCGGTGGACGACGGCGACTGGGAGGCGTACCGGAAACTGTTCGCCCCGGACGGGCGTGCCGACTACCGGTCCGCCGGAGGGATCGAGGGGAACGCGGAAGAGATCGCCGGGTGGCTCACGGAGAGCCTGGGACTGTTCTCGATGCGACAGCATCTGATCGTGAACCGGCGGATCCACTTCGGAGCCCTGGATCAGCACACCGACGACACCGCACGCGTCCAGGCCGACTACGTCAATCCGATGCGCTTCGCCAGGGACGAGGATCAGGATCAGGAGATCAGCGGCGACGGCGACCGCTCCACCGCTCCCGACTTCGTATGCGGCGGGCGGTACGCGTTCGGGCTGCTGCGGACGGACGACGGCTGGCGGCTGACCGAGGTCGTCGTGGAGGAGAAGTGGCGGCGTCTTCCCGACCGGCGCCCGCAGGCCGTGATCCACTGAGTCGGCCGGACTGAGATGGCCGGACTGAGACAGCCGGACTGAGATGGCCGGACTGAGATGGCCGGACTCGGACGACCCGGTCGACGTCC
Organism: Streptomyces sp. NBC_01261; assembly: GCF_036226385.1. NCBI lineage: Bacteria > Bacillati > Actinomycetota > Actinomycetes > Kitasatosporales > Streptomycetaceae > Streptomyces > Streptomyces sp. NBC_01261. The sequence goes on along the minus strand of NZ_CP108463.1, from coordinate 9,091,761 downwards.
TCTGTGCGAGATCCTCCCCGGCACGCACACTGGAGCGATCAGCGGGTAGGGAGGTGCCGTATGAAGACCTTCGGCGACTGGCTCGCCTCTCCGTGGCGGCGCTCCCTGCTCGCCGTGCTCGCGGGCGCCCTGCCCGTGTTCGCGTTTCCGGCGCCGTCCCTGTGGTGGTTCGCCTACGTCGCGCTCGTCCCCTGGATCCTGCTGACACGCTCCGCGCCGACCGGGCGGCGGGCGCTCTACGACGGCTGGTTCGGGGGGCTCGGGTTCATGCTGGCCGTGCACAGCTGGCTGGTGCCGAGCCTGAGTGTGTTCATCGTGGTCATCGCGGGGCTGCTGGGCGTGCTGTGGGCGCCGTGGGGCTGGCTGGTGCGCCGCTTCCTCGGGGGCGTGCCGTCGCCCCGGCGGGGCGGTGCCGCGCTGCTGGTGCTGCCCTCGGGCTGGCTGATGGTCGAACTCGTGCGGTCCTGGCAGGGGTTGGGCGGCCCCTGGGGGCTGCTCGGCTCCACCCAGTGGCAGGTGGAACCGGCGTTGCGGCTCGCGTCCGTCGGCGGGGTGTGGCTGCTGAGCTTCCTGGTCGTGGCCGTCAACGTCGCGGTCGCCGTCCTCGTCGCCGTGCGCGAGTCCCGGGTGCCCGCCGTCGCCGGGCTCCTGGCCACCGCCGCCGCTACCTCCGCCGCCTGGGTGTGGTCGCCGCGCCCCGACGTCGACGGCCGCGTCCGGATCGCCGTCGTACAGCCCGGGATCATCGACGGCGACGAGAGCGGCGCCCGGCGCTTCGACCGCGAGGAGCAGCTGACCCGCCGACTGGTCGGTCGGAACGTCGACTTGATCGCCTGGGGCGAGAGCAGCGTCAGCTTCGATCTGACCAAACGGCCCGATCTCGCGCGTCGTATCGCCGCCCTCTCCAAGGAGACCGGCGCCGACATCCTGGTCAACGTGGACGCCCAGCGCTCCGACAAGCCCGGCATCTACAAGAGCTCGATCCTGGTCGGCCCGAAGGGTCTCACCGGCGATCGCTACGACAAGATGCGGCTCGTCCCCTTCGGGGAGTACATCCCGTTCCGCTCGCTGCTCGGCTGGGCCACCTCCGTAGGCAAGGCGGCGGGCGTGGACCGCAGGCACGGCACCGAGCAGGTGGTGATGAACGTGGGGCACGGGCTGCGCATCGGCCCGCTGATCTGCTTCGAGACCGCGTTCCCCGACATGAGCCGCCACCTAGCTCAGGACGGCGCCGACGTCCTGCTCGCGCAGTCGTCGACCTCGTCGTTCCAGAACAGCTGGGCCCCCGAACAACACGCCACCCTCGCCGCCCTGCGCGCCGCCGAGACCGGCCGCCCGATCGTCCACGCCACCCTGACCGGCGTCTCCGCCGTCTACGGCCCGAGCGGACAGCGCATCGGTTCCTGGCTGGGCACGAACAAGAGCACCACCCAGGTCTACGACGTCCCGCTCGCCCACGGCATCACGCCGTACGTCCGCTACGGCGCCTGGCCGGTGGGGATGGCGCTGCTGATCCTCGCGGCCATGTGCGCCGGCGAGGGGGTACAGGCGCTCAGGCTGCGGCGGACCGGTCCGCGACCTCTCGTACCACCCGCTCGCACAGTTCATGAGTCGCCAGCGCGTCCCGGGCGCTGAGCACCTTGCCGGCGCGCACGGCGTCGAGGAACGTGAGGACGGCCTGCTCGATGCCCCGCTGCCGGGCCACCGGCACCCAGTCCCCTCGGCGCCGTGTCGTCGGCTGGCCCTTGTGGTCGACGACCTCGGCGAGGTTGAGGACCTGACGCTTGGTGTCCTGGCCGGAGACCTCCAGGATCTCCTCGACCGAGCCGCTGAGCCGGTTCATCACCCCGAGCGCGGTGAAGCCGTCGCCGGAGAGCTGGAGCACGAGGTGGTGCAGCAGTCCGTCCCGGGTGCGGGCGCGCACGGTCACGTCCTCGACCGGGCCCGGCACCAGGAACCGCAGGGTGTCCACGATGTGGATGAAGTCGTCCAGGATCATCGCGCGCGGCTCCTCGGGGAGCCCGATCCGGTTCTTCTGCATGAGGATCAACTCGCGCGGGTGGTCGAGGCACTGCGCGTACCCGGGGGCGTGGCGGCGGTTGAAGCCGACCGCGAGCGACACGTTCCGCTCCTCCGCGAGCCGCACCAGCCGCTCGGAGTCGGCCAGTTCGTAGGCGAGCGGCTTGTCGACGTATGTCGCCACCCCCGCCTCAAGAAGCCGGGTGACGATCTCGGGGTGCACGATCGTGGGCGCGTGCACGAACGCGGCGTCGAGGCCCTGCGCGAGGAGCGCGTCGAGGTCCGTGTGCCGCCGGTCCGCCGGGAGGTGCAGGCCGTCGGCGACCCGGGCGAGGGTGGCGGGCGTGCGGGTCTGCAGATGCAGCTCCACCCCGGGCAGCCCGCCGAGAACCGGCAGGTAGGCCTTCTGCGCGATGTCTCCGAGCCCGATGCAGCCGACCTTCACGGAGTCTCCCAACGCTCGCCCAGCGGTACCTCGTGTACCTCCTCGGAAGCATACGGCGGGGGAATATCCGCTGGTGCGGGCGGGCGGAGCACGCGAGGATGCGGGGATGACCATCGAGCGCAGTGAACCCGCCACCACCGCCGACGAACGCACCATGCTGGACGGCTGGCTCACGTACCACCGGGCGACCCTCGCCCAGAAGTGCGAGGGCCTGACCGACGAACAGTTGCGGACCGCTTCGGTGGAGCCGTCCGACCTGACGCTCATGGGCCTGGTGCGGCACATGGCGGAGGTGGAGCGCAGCTGGTACCGCCGGGTCCTGTCGGACGAGCAGCTGACCCCGATCTACTACAGCGACGAGGACCCGGACGGCGACTTCCACCTCACCGAGGCGGACACCTGGGCCGAGGCGTACGCGACCTGGCAGGCCGAGATCGCGGCAGCGAACGAGCACGCGGCCCGGTTCACCCTGGACAACATCTCCGTGGGCAAGCACCGGCGCACCGGCGAGCGCTTCAACCTGCGCTGGATCCACACCCACATGATCGAGGAGTACGCCCGGCACAACGGCCATGCCGACCTGCTGCGTGAGCGGATCGACGGGAACACCGGCGACTGACACCGGTGACCGGCGGCTGACGTCACGTCACCCGGAGCGGGCGCGCGCCGTCCGTAAGGGGGCGGAGATCACCCGTGTGGGGCATCATCCGCCCGTCCGCTGTCCCAACCGGGTCCGGAACCAGCAGAGTTGCGCGGGTGCATCGAACGACGACCACCGCAACGCTCCTGGTCACCGTGGCTGTCTCGGCCCTCTCCGGCTGTGTGACGGTCCAGCGGCCGGCGGCCCCCGCTTCCCCGGCCGCACCGACCCAAGCGTCGGTGCCACGCCCGGACGGCAGCGCGGAGCCGCAGGTCGTACAGGCCCCGGCGCGGGAGGCGCTGGAACTGATCAACCCGTCCCACCATCCGAGACCCGCGACGCATCCGCCGCACCACGCACCGGTCCAGCCCCCGCAGGCGGCCCAGGCACCGGTCTCCCGCTCGCACCCGCACTCCCACCCGCAGGCGCACCCCCATCCGCACCCGAAGCCGCACCGCCCCCGGCAGTCGGGCGCGAACATCCCCGACGTGGTGAAGTCGGTGCCCAAGAACACGCAGGACGTCTGCGCGCTGGGCAAGAAGTACGGCGGCTGGCAGTCGGACAGCCCGCAGTCGATCATCTGCGGCCAGACGTACGGCCGTTGAAACGCGGGGAACTCCGGAGCCACTGCCACCCGGACCCCGGGACCCCTGTCCCGACCGGACCCTACGGCCGCGGTCTCGGCGGTCCCCAGCTCTCGCCCCCGCCCGCGTCCCCGTCGCCCAGTCGCAGCTCCAGCCGGCCGATCGCGGCCCGCACGCCGTTGCCGTAGCCGTCGTCGGCGAGGACGGTGCAGGCGTCGCGGGCGCGGCGGATGTGGGTGCGGGCGGCGTCCGGGCGGTCGAGCTTCACGTAGTCGGCGGCGAGGTTGAGGTGCAGGGAGGGGTAGAAGGCGCGGATCGTGATCGCCCCCTCCTGGCCGGCGTTCCCCATGTCCCCGGAGTCTTCGGTCTCCCCGGGGTCTCCCGCGTCCCGCCCGTCCGTCAGCTCGTCCGCCGCCGACAACGCCCTGAGATCCCAGGCGAGTTCGTCGGTCGGGTCGTCCTGGGTGTCGGCGAGGTAGTGGGCCAGTGTGCAGCGGTGGAGTGGGTCGCCGTCCTCGCCCAGCTCCACCCAGAGGCCCAGCAGGCGGTCCCGGGCCTCCTCGCGGTCGCCGCCGTGGTGCAGCATGACGATCTGTCCGATCCGCGTCAGCAGAGCGTCCGGCGCCGCCTGCTCCTGTCGCTCCGCCACCGCGTCCTCCGCACTCGCCAGCCACCCTGGCTGTCCCCGTCGACGTTAGGGCCTGCCCGGCGGATCATGCCGCAGACGCGGGGTGTGGCACGCGCATCTACCACGTTGTCGTCCCTCGCCATGGCCCCGGACCGGCCCCGGTGAGGTCAGCCCAGGTTCGGGATGCGCCAGTCGATGGCGGTGTGGCCCTGCTGCGCGACGGCCTCGTCGATCTGGGTGAACGGGTGGGAGCCGAAGAACTTCTTGGCGGAGAGCGGGGACGGGTGCGCGCCCTTGACCACCACGTGGCGCTCCTCGTCGATCAACGGGAGCTTCTTCTGCGCGTAGTTGCCCCATAGGACGAAGACCGCCGGGTCGGAGCGGTCGGCGACCGCGCGGATCACCGCGTCCGTGAACTTCTCCCAGCCCTTGCCCTTGTGCGAGTTGGCCTCGCCGGAGCGGACCGTGAGCACCGCGTTGAGGAGCAGGACGCCCTGCTGGGCCCATGGCATCAGATATCCGTTGTCCGGGATCGGCAGATCCAGCTCCTCCTTCATCTCCTTGTAGATGTTCCGCAGGGAGGGCGGGGTCTTCACGCCGGGGCGGACCGAGAAGCACAGGCCGTGGCCCTGGCCCTCGCCGTGGTACGGGTCCTGACCGAGGATCAGGACCTTCACCTGGTCGTACGGCGTCGCCTCCAAGGCGGCGAAGACCTCCTCGCGCGGCGGGAAGACGGGACCCTTCGCGCGCTCCTCCTCGACGAACTCGGTCAGCTCCTTGAAGTAGGGCTGCTGAAGCTCGTCGCCCAGGACCCCGCGCCAGGACTCGGGGAGCATGGAGATGTCGGTCACGTCAACTTCCTTACGGTGTGCGGCGACTGCGATGCGGAGCGACCGCGCGGTGCGGTCGCTGCCATGCCCAGAACCTACAGGCGGCCACTGACAACGGGTGCCGAAAGCCGTGTCACCAGCTGGTCTTGCGGTACAGCTCCCACATCATCATGATCGTCGACGGGTCGAGGGCCTGCTCCCCGCCGGAGACGTCCTCGCTCGCGGCCACGTACTGCCGGCCCTGCCACAGCGGCAGCAGCCGCGCGTCGTCCACCAGGACCTGCTGGGCGTCCTCGAACTCCTTGACCACGTCGGCCCGGTCGCTCTCCCGGCGGGACTCGGGCAGCAGTACGTCGGTGATCCTGGTCGACGGGTAGGGCGTGCCGAGCGCGTTCTGCTTCCCCACGAACGGCGCGATGAAGTTGTCCGCGTCGGGGAAGTCCGGGGACCAGCCGCGCCCGAACACCGGGTACTCGCCCTTCTGGTAGCCCGTCACGTACGTCTTCCAGGGGCGGCTCTTCAGCGTGATCGAGAACAGCCCGGAGTTGTCCAACTGCCGCTTCAGTTCGCCGAATTCGAGGGCGGTCTCGGAGCCGTAGCGGTCGGTGGTGTACCAGAGGGTGAGCGGGACGCGCCGGTTGATGCCCGCGTCGGTGAGGAGCTTGCGTGCCTTGGGGACGCTGGGGTCGCCGAAGTCGTCGAAGAAGGCGGTGGTGTGGCCGGTGAGGCCCTTCGGGACCATCGAGTAGAGCGGGTCCACGGTGTCGCGGTAGATCTTGTGGGTGATCGCCCCGCGGTCGACGAGCTGGGCGACGGCCTTGCGGACGGCGAGGTTCCCGGCCCACTTGTCCTTGGGGTTGAACACCAGGTAGTTGATGTCGGTGCCGGAGCCGTCGACCAGTTGCAGGCTCTTCGAGGCGCGGCCCTGGAGGGAGATGATGTCGTCGGCGGCGAGACCGCGGTACGTGACGTCGATCTTTCCGTCCCGCAGCGCCTTCACCATGGTGCCCGAGTCCTGGAAGTAGCGGATCGTCACCGCGCTGTTCTCGCGCTTGGCGAAGCCCTTGTAGCGGTCGTTGCGGACGAGTCGGGCCTGTTTCCCGTCGTCGTACGACTTCAGGGTGTACGGCCCGGAGCCGAAGACCTTGCCGTCCTTGCGCAGGGAGTGCGCGGGGTAGTCGTCGGGGTCGACGATCGACATGGCCGGGGTGGCGAGCACGAACGGGAAGGTGGCGTCGGGCTTGTTGAGGTGGAAGACCACCTCGCGGTCGCCGCGGACCTGCACGCGGTCGAGGCTGCCGAGCAGGCCGGCGGGTCCGCCCGAGGCGTCGATCTGCCGGATCCGGTCGATGGAGTGCTTGACGGCCTTGGCGTCGAGGGTGTCGCCGTCGGCGAACTTCATGCCCGCGCGGAGTTCGCAGCGGTACGTCGTGTTCGACCCGTCCGTGAACGCGCACTCGGCGGCGTCCGGTTCGGGCGAGGTCGCGCCGGACGGGTAGGCGAGGAGCGTCTGGTAGATGTTGCGGAACAGCTCCCAGGAGCCGTCCCAGGAGGCGGCCGGATCGAGTGTGGTGGGGGCGCTGGTGGTGCCGACGACGATGGCTCCCCGGTCGTCGGAATTCCCGTCCGAGAACACACCGCATCCGGCCGCCAGGGATATCGACGCGATCGCCGCGCCCGCCCGCAGGCCTCGGTTCCGGTTGAACACACGCACGCTCCTCGATCCGCCGTACCAAGGGTCGGCAGACCGTACCGCAGTTCCCCGGCCGGAAAAGCTGGTTCGGACGAGGCTGTTGAGCAGCGTTTTTATGACGACGTTGTCATTCGGCTGTGCGCGTTCCATGTCCTGACACGGGCGCCGATTCCGTCAAGGGAACAGCAAAGAAATCGGCGCCCGGACGGATCGGTCAGCCGACTCCGGCGTTCAGGAGGATGCCGCCGTCGACGACGAGGGTCTGGCCGGTGATCCAGTCGGACTGGTCCGAGGTCAGGAACGCGGCGGTGCCGCCGATGTCGGACGGCACGCCGAGCCGGGCCAGCGGGTAGGAGGCGGCGGCCTCCGCCTCGCGGCCCTCGTACAGGGCGGCGGCGAACTTGGTCTTCACGACCGCCGGGGCGATCGAGTTGACCCGTACGCCGGGCGCGAACTCGTGCGCCAGCTGGAGCGTCAGGTTGATCATCGCGGCCTTGCTGACGCCGTAAGCGCCGATGAACGGCGAGGCGGAGACGCCCGCGAGGGAGGCGATGTTGACGATGGCGCCGCCGTTGTCCTTCTGCCAGGCGTGCCAGGTCTTCTGGGCGAAACCGAGCGCAGAGATGACGTTGGTCTCGAAGACCTTGCGGGCGACGTTCAGGTCGAGGTCGGCGATCGGGCCGAACACCGGGTTCGTACCGGCGTTGTTGACCAGGAAGTCGACGCGGCCGAAGGCCTCCATCGTGCGCTCGACGACGACGGCCTGGTGGGCCTCGTCGTGGGCCTTGCCGGCGACGCCGATGACGCGCTCGGCGCCGAGCGCGTCGACGGCCTCCTTGAGGGCGTCCTCGCTGCGGCCGGTGATGCAGACCCGGTCGCCGCGGGCGAGCAGCGCCTCGGCGACGCCGTAGCCGATGCCGCGGCTGGCGCCGGTGATGACGGCGACCTTGCCGGAGAGTTCAGGCAGTTCAGGCTGTTCAGTCATTTTTCGCGTGTCCCGTGTCCCGTGTCCCGTGTTCCGGTGTTCCCTAGTTGAGCGGTCCGCCGGCGACGTACAGGACCTGGCCGGAGACGAAACCGGCCGCCTCGTTCGTGAAGAAGGCGACGGCGTTGGCGATGTCGTCGGGCTCGCCGACGCGCTGCACCGGGATCTGGGTGGCGGCCGCGGCCTTGAAGTCGTCGAAGCCCATGCCGACGCGGGCGGCGGTGGCGGCGGTCATGTCGGTGGCGATGAAGCCGGGGGCGACGGCGTTGGCCGTGATGCCGAACTTGCCCAGCTCGATGGCGAGGGTCTTGGTGAAGCCCTGCAGACCGGCCTTGGCGGCGGAGTAGTTGGCCTGGCCGCGGTTGCCGAGGGCGGAGGACGAGGAGAGGTTGACGATCCGGCCGAAGCCCGCGTCGACCATGTGCTTCTGGACGGCCTTGGTCATCAGGAACGAGCCGCGCAGGTGGACGCCCAGGACGGTGTCCCAGTCGGCGACGCTCATCTTGAAGAGCAGGTTGTCGCGGAGCACGCCCGCGTTGTTGACGAGGATCGTCGGCGCGCCCAGCTCCGCGACGATCCGCGTGATCGCGGCCTCGACCTGCGCCTCGTCGGAGACGTCGGCGCCGACCGCGAGGGCCTTGCCGCCGGCCGCGGTGATCTTCTCCACGGTGTCCTTGCAGGCGGCCTCGTCGAGGTCGATCACGGCGACCGCGCGGCCCTCGGCCGCGAGGCGTACGGCGGTGGCGGCGCCGATGCCCCGCGCCCCGCCGGTGACAATCGCGACCCGCTGCTCAGTGGTGGACATTGCTGGTTCTCCTCGCCCTTGAGAATCTCTCGCCCTGCGCGGCCCGCCGGTGAGCGACCGCTTAGTACCTTCGGCAGACGTGACGCTAGAAGCCCTGGCACCCGGTGTCAACGCCACATGAGCCGGGTGTGATCCATTACCTCACCAGCAGGTCCAGCAGGCGCTCCGCCTCGGCCGCCGGATCGACGGTCAGCCCGGTGTGCACGGGCCCCGGCTGCACCACGGTGGACCGGGGCGCGATCAGCCACCGGAACCGCCGCCCGGCATCGTCCACAGCCGCCTGCCCGGCCGCCTCTCCACCCGCACACACACCTTCCACGGCGCCGAGCGCGGCCCTGATCCCGGCCACATCGGCATGCGGGTCGAGAGCGAGCAGCCTCGCTTCGTCCAGATGGGTGCGGGCGCCGACGTAGGACTGTGCGCGGCAGTAGACGAGGACCCCGGCGTTGACGCACTCGCCGCGCTCGATGCGCGGTACGACCCGGAGGAGGGCGTACTCGAAGACGTCCCGGGTGTTCGCCTCGCTCGGGCGGATGATGTGGCGCTCGGTCACTGGAGTCCCTTGATGCGGTCGTGGAGGAAGGGCACGCGCGCGAGGAGGGGTGCCGCGTACGCCTCACGGAGGAGGTCCGGGGTGTCGAAGCCGGGTTCGCCGGTCAGCCAGGCGTCGGGGATCTCGGCGGTGACCTCGGCGAGGAGTTCCCCGGTGACCCTCGGTGCCAGGTCCACGGCCGCGGTCGCGACGTCCGGTGCGAAGCGGGCGAGGGCGTGGTCGGTGGCGTCGTAGGGGCGGGCCGCGGAGGTCTGGGCGCCGGGCCAGTTGTGGTGCCAGATCATGGTGGCGCCGTGGTCGATGAGCCACGGGTCGCCGTGCCACACCAGGAGGTTGGGGTTGCGCCAGGAGCGGTCGACGTTGTTGACCAGCGCGTCGAACCAGACGATCCGGCCGGCCTCCTCGGGGCTCACCGTGAAGGCGAGCGGGTCGAAGCCGAGCGCGCCGGACAGGAAGTCCATGCCGAGGTTGGTGCCGCCGCTGGATTTCAGCAGTTCCTGTACCTGCTGGTCGGGTTCGCCGAGGCCCAGCACCGGGTCGAGGTCGAGGGTCACCAGGCGGGGCACCCGGAAGCCCAGCCGGCGGGCCAGTTCCCCCACGACGACCTCGGCGACGAGTGTCTTGCGGCCCTGTCCGGCGCCGCTGAATTTCATGACGTAGGTCCCGAGGTCGTCGCCCTCGACGAGCCCCGGCAGCGAGCCGCCCTCGCGCAGGGGCGTGATGTAGCGGGTCGCGATGACTTCCTTGAGCATCGCCCCAGGTTACTGGTGCCTGTTGGTGGTGCCTGGCCAGGGCTTATGCGCGGTCGACAGCGGAACGACAGGGACGTTTTACGTGTTCCTGATCTCGGTAAGGCCAAGCTCTCGACACCGTCTGAACGACGGTCGCCCGCACCTCGTACCCCTTTGCACATCCACGAATGCTTTCCATGGAAGGAACGTCAGCATGACCAGCGAATCGTTCGAACCCGTCACGACGCCGTCCCGTCGCACCGCGTTGGCGGCGGTCGGCGCGGCGGGACTCGCCGTCGCGCTGACCGCGTGCTCGTCCGGCGACGACTCGTCGTCGGGCACGTCGAGCTCCTCGGACACCTCGGGCTCCACCAGCACGGCCGGCGCGTCCACCGCCCAGGGCGACGCGGGTGGCACCGAGCTGGCGAAGACCTCCGACATCCCCGAGGGCGGCGGCAAGATCTTCGCCAGCAAGGGCGTGGTGGTCACCCAGCCGACGGCGGGCACCTACAAGGCGTTCTCGTCGAAATGCACCCACCAGGGCTGTGCGGTGAGCAGCATCAGCAGCGGGGCCATCGTCTGCCCCTGCCACGGCAGCGAGTTCTCCGTCACCGACGGCAGCGTCAAGAAGGGCCCGGCCACGCAGGGCCTGCCCGCCGAGCAGATCACCGTCTCCGGGGACTCGATCACGCTGGCGTGACGGTCAGCCGCGACGTGCCCTGCGCGGTCGTTCGAGACAGCCCAGCACCTCGTCCGTGGTCGCGACCGTAGCGACCAATGCGAGGGTGTTGCGGATCATCGCGGGGGTGTAGTCGGCGGGCACCCCCGCGATGGCGTCCCCGGGGACGACGACGGTGTAGCCGCGGTTGACGGCGTCGAACACCGCGTTGGGAATCGCCACGTTGGCCGAGACGCCGGTGACGATCAGTGTGCGGCAGCCCAAGTTCCGTAACAGCGCGTCGACTTCGGTGCCCTGGATCGGCGACAGACCGTGCAGCCGTCGTACGACGAAGTCCTCCTCGGCGACCTCGATCGGCGGCGCCACGCGCACCGCCGCGGTGCCCGACAACTGCTGTACGGGCAGGCGTTCGGCGGCGCGGAACAGCCGGGCGTTGCGGTTCGCCCCGCGGCCGTCCGGCCGGCGCTCGGCGACGGCGTGGATCACCTGCACCCCGCTCTCGTGCGCGGCGGCGACCAGGCGGGCCACGTTCGCGAGCGCACCCGACTGGCGTGCGGCGAGGGCGAGTTCGGGCAGCGCGCTGTCCGGTCCGACCACCCCCTGTTGACATTCGACGGTCAGCAGGACAGTACTCACCGTGTCGAGGATCTCACCGAGTTGTTCGTGCGACGGCATGGCTCTCCCTTGTCGTCGACGGGCGGGGCGGGCGACAGTAACGAGCATCGCGTGCGGAGGGAAGACGGCCGACGCTCCTCAGGCCCGATTTCTGACGCGACGTCAGAAGCGGCTGTCCGCCGCTCGTGCCGTAGTCGAAGGGGATCGCATGACCGCCACTCAGCGTCGAGGCCGGAAGATCATGATGACACCCGAGGAACTGGACGAGTTCCTCACCACCGAGCGCACCTGCCGCGTCGCGACCACCTCCACGGACGGCGCCCCGCACGTCAGCCCCCTCTGGTTCGCCTGGGACGGCACCTCGCTCTGGCTGTACTCGATCACCCGCAGCAAGCGCTGGTCCGACCTCCGCCGCGACCCGCGCGTCGCGGTGGTCATCGACGGCGGTCACGCCTACGACGAGCTGCGCGGCGTCGAACTCTCCGGCACCGTCGAGTTCGTCGGCGAGGCCCCCCGCACGGGCGAGCCGCATCCCGAACTCGTCCCCGTGGAGAAGCTGTTCGCCCAGAAGAACTTCGGGCTCGACGCGATGCCGTACGACGGGCGGCACGCGTGGGTACGACTGACGCCGGACACGCTTGCGTCCTGGGACTTCCGTAAGTTGGGGGCGCTGTAGGGCAGTTGGCGGCCCTTTCGGATTGCCCGGTCCCCTTAGCCGACGGTCTCGGCCGCCGCCTGGAGTGCCTCGACCGCCGCGCGGATGGACGGGCGGCGGTCGGCGTCGGCGCGCCAGACGACGTAGACGTGTCGGCGGACGCGTTGCTTCAGGGGGACGGTGACGACTCCGGTGGGCATGGGGTTGCGGCCGAGGAGGGGGGCGATGCAGACGCCCAACTCTGCTGCTACCAGGCCGAGTTGGGTGTGGGTCTCGGCGGCGCGGTGCCCGATGATCGGTTCGATGCCGCGGGAGCGCAGGGTGAACATCAGCCACTCGTGGCAGAACTCGCCCTCGGCCCAGGTGATCCACTCGTCGTAGGCGAACTCCCCGAGGTCCACCTCGTCGCGCCCGGCCAGCGGATGGCCGGACGGCATCGCCACGTCGGCGGGGTCGTCCAGGATCGGGGCCTTGACCAGGCCGTCCGGGAGCGGCATCGGCTTGTTGTACCAGTCGAGGACGACGGCGAGGTCGAGGTCGCCGCGTACGACGCCGGCGATGCCGCTCTCCGGTTCCTGTTCCGTGGAGCGGACGCGCAGGGCGGGGTGGCGGGCGCGCAGGGCGGCGAGCGCGGTGGGGAACAGGCCGCGGGCGGCGGTCGGGAACGCGGAGAGCCTCAACTCGCCGACCACCTGGCCACGTTGGGCCTCCAGGTCGGCCTGGGCCAGTTCCACCTGGGAGAGGATGCGGCCCGCGTGCTCCGCGAGCAGCCGGCCGGCGTCGGTGAGCCGTACGCCTCGCCCGTTCTTGGCGAGGAGCTGCTGTCCCACCTCCCGCTCCAGTTTGGACATCTGCTGCGACACGGCCGAGGTCGTCACATGCAGCGCCTCGGCCGCACCGCTGACCGAGCCGTGCCGGGCAAGGGCGTCCAGGGTGCGCAGGCGCTCCAGGTTTAACATGTAAGCGATACTACGAGATAGCTGGCGCCAAATCTCGCTTGTGCTACGAGGTCTGGGCCAGGATCTTGGTATCCATGAGCACAGTCAGCACCGCCGCGACCACCGCCGACGCCGCCCTGAAGCAGGCCGGGGAGACCACCACGCCCCTCCCCCTTCCTCTCCCCAGCCGCGCCCTCGACTGGCGGCTGCGCTTCGGGGCGCTCTCCCTCATCTGGGGCTTCAGCTTCCTGCTCATCAAGGTGGGCACACATGGTTACGCGCCCTTCCAAGTCACGTTCGGGCGGCTGCTGTTCGGGACGGTGGTGCTGGCGGCGGCGATGGCGGTGAAGCGGGAGCGGCTGCCGCGCGGTGCGCGTACGTGGGCCCATCTGTCGGTCGCCGCGTTCCTGCTCAACGCCCTGCCGTTCTCCCTCTTCGCCTACTCCGAGCTGACGATCCCGTCCACGCTCGCGGGCATCTGCAACGCGACCTCGCCGTTGTGGGGCATGGCCCTCTCCCTGGTCGCCCTCTCCGAGGACCGCCCGACCCGCGTCCGCGTCGCCGGTCTCGGCCTCGGCTTCCTGGGCGTCCTGACGGTCCTCGGCGCGTGGCAGGGCTTCAGCGGCCTGGACGCCAGGGGCACGGCGATGGCGCTGCTGGCCTCGCTCAGCTACCCGATCGGCTGGATCTACGTCCGCCGCACGCTGGCGGGCACCACCGTCTCCCATCTCTCCCTGACGGGAGCACAGTTGCTCCTGGCCACCCTCCAACTGGCCTTCGTCACCCCGCTGTTCACATCCATACCGACCCATTTCCCCGCCCTCCCCCTGCTGGCGATCGCCGCGCTGGGCGCCCTGGGCACGGGTCTCGCCGTCCTCCTCCAGTACGGCCTGGTCGCCGAAGTCGGCCCCACCACCGCGCAGATGGTCACGTACTTCATCCCGGTCATCGCCACGGCGGCGGGCGTCGCGATGCTGGGCGAGTCGCTGACCTGGTCGACTCCGGTCGGGGCGGTGATCGTGTTGGCGGGGGCGGCGCTTACGCAGGTGCGGGCGAGGGGCAAGCGGTAGGTGGCGCGGCGCGGGCGAGGGGACGTAGGGGCCTGCGCAGGGGCGGCCGTTGCCGTGAATCGGCGTCGGCCTCCTAGCTGCGCGCTCAGGTGGATACGGACGACAGGGGGTGGCAGGGGCAACGGCCCGGCCAACGCACATGCGCCCCGCGAACCGGCGCCGGACCACTCGCCGAAGCGACCGCCTCCACCAGCGGACCGGCCTCGTCGGCGGTCAGCATCGACACGGTCACACCCATGCCCGGCAGCGCACTCCCCCCAAGCCGCGAACCAGCCTCAGACATAACCCCGAACCGGCGCCGGACCACTCGCCGAAGCGACCGCCCCCACCAGCGGACCGGCCTCATCGGCGGTCAGCATCGACACGGTCACACCCATGCCCGGCAGCGCACTCCCCCCAAGCCGCGAACCAGCCTCAGACATAACCCCGAACCGGCGCCGGACCACTCGCCGAAGCGACCGCCTCCGCCAGCGGACCGGCCTCATCCGGCGTCAACGTCGAGACGGTGACGCGGATCCCCGGCGGTGCGCCCAGGCGGAAGCGGGCGCCCGGGGCCACGGCCCAACCGGCGTGGAGGAGGCGGGAGACGGCGCCGGTCTCGTCCGGTACCGGGATCCACACGTTGAGGCCGCTGATGCCATGGGCGGCGACCCCGCGTTCGGCGAGCGCGGCGATCAGCGCGTCGCGGCGAGCGCCGTACGCGGACGCCACCGCCGGGGTGTCGACCGCGCCGTCGGCCCACAGGCGGGCCACGGCCCGCTGGGTGATGCGGCTGGCCCAGCCCGGGCCCAGCCGTTGGCGGCCTCGGACGCGGTCGAGGGTGACGGCGTCGCCGGTGAGCACGGCCAGCCGTAGGTCGGGGCCGTAGGCCTTGGCCACCGAGCGGACGAAGGCCCAGGTGCGGGTGGTGCCGGCCAGGGGGTGCAGGGGCTGGTCGACGATGCCGTGGCCGTGGTCGTCCTCGATCAGCAGGGTCTCCGGGTGGCGGCGGAGCACGGAACGCAACGCACGCGCGCGCGTGGCACTCACCACGGCTCCGGTGGGGTTCTGCGCCCGGTCGGTGACGATCAACGCCCGCGCGCCGGACTCCAGCGCGGCGTGCACGTCGTCCGGGAGCGGCCCCTCGTCGTCGACGCGGACGGGCGTCACGCGCAGCCCCAGCGCCGGTACAAGGTCGAGCAGGCTGCCCCACCCCGGGTCTTCTACGGCGACGGTGTCCCCGGGTTTCAGATGGGCGGCGAGGACGCGCTCGATGGCGTCCAGGGAGCCTGAGGTGACGGCCACGGGGCCTTCCGGCACCCCGTCCGCGTCCAGCTCGGACCGGGCGATGCGGGCCAGGTCGGGTTCGACCGGGTCGTCGCCGTACATGACCGGCTGCCGGTCGGACTGCTCGGCGGCCGAGGTGAACGCCCGCACCAGGGAAGGCAGTTGTGCCGGATCCGGGTTGCCGTGGGACACGTCGCGCACCCCCGTCGGCACGTCGACCCGGATGTGCTCGCGCCCGGTCGTGGCCGGCTTGGGCCGTACCCGGCTGCCCCGGCGCCCGGCGGTCTCGATGACCCCGCGCTCACGCAGCGTCCGGTACGCGGCCGCGACCGTGTTCGGGTTCACGCCCAGCTCGACCGCCAACTCCCGCATGGGCGGCAGCAGTTGCCCGGGTTTCAACTCTCCCGAACCCACCGCGCGCTCGACGTCCGCCGCAATGTCCGCTGCGCGTCGCCCCTCGATCCGATATCCTCCTAGCACAAAGCACACTATGCACTAGTGCAATACAGATAGCAATCGGGCACCAGACCCCCGAACAGCGAACACACCAACGGAGAGCACCATGCAGGGGACCACCTCGCAGCCGACGTCACCGCCCGCCGCCTACACGCCGACCGACCGGACCGTCCCCACGCGCTCCGCGGAACGGGCTTCGTACGACAAGGAGTTGGTGCACGCGATACTCGACCAGGCCTACGTCTGCCACCTCGGCTTCGTGCGCGACGGCATGCCGGTCGTGCTGCCGACGCTGTACGGGCGGGTCGGCGAGCGGCTGTACGTGCACGGGTCGACGGGCGCGCGCCCGCTGCGGATGACGGGGCAGGCCGACCCGGGGCTGCCGGTCTGCCTGACGGTCACGCACGTCGACGGTCTGGTGCTGGCCCGTTCCGCTTTCCACCACTCGATCAACTACCGCTCCGTGGTGGTGCACGGCATCGCCCACCAGGTGACGGACCCCGAGGAGAAGCGGACGGCGCTGGACTCGCTGGTCGACCACGTCGTGCCGGGCCGGTCGGCGGACTCGCGGCCCGCCAACAAGAAGGAACTCGCCGCCACCATGGTGATCCGTCTCGACCTCGACGAGGTCTCCGCCAAGCTCCGCAGCGGCGGCGCGAACGACGACCCCGAGGACCTGGACCTCCCCCACTGGGCCGGAGTGGTCCCGCTCTCCCCCGCCTACGGAACCCCGCTCCCGAACGACGACCTGTCCCCCGGCACCGAACTCCCCGCCTACCTGGCCGCGTTGTAATGCTCATCCACCCCTGGGACGCGCCGCGCGACGACCCCGAGTGGCAACACTGGATCGCCGTGCACGACTTCGGCCAACTCGCCGCCAACGGCCCTTCCGGCGAACCCCCGTTCGTCCAGCCCCTCCACTTCGCCTACGACCCGGAGCGCGGCGAGGCGATCACCCATCTCGCCCGCCCCAACCCGCTGTTGTCCGCGCTGGCGGCAGACCCGCAGGTGGTCCTGAGCGTCGTGGACGACTACGTCTACGTCCCCGGCCCCTGGCAGGCGGAACCGGCCGGCCCGCCCGAGCACGGCGTGCCGACCAGCTTCTACGCTGCGGTCCAACTCCGGTGCACCGCCCACCTGGTGGACGACCCCGCCGAGACGGCGACCCTGCTCAACCGCCAGGTCGGCCACTTCCAGCCCGAGGGCGGCTCCTTGACGGTCGCGGCGGGCGAGGCACCGTACGGACGGCTGTTGTCCGGCATCCGGGTGGTGCGGCTCGAAGTGACCGGCGTACGGGCGAAGTTCAAGTACGCGGGCAAGCGGTCGGCCGAGGTCCAGGACCGTATCGCGGCGGGGCTCGTGGATCGGGATGGGCCTCGGGACGCGGTGGCGCGAGAGCATTTGCTACGGCGGCGACGCGCGGGCTGAGGGGCGGAACTCCTCTCACGTGAGGGCTTGTTCGTCCGCTGCCGCCCCGCGCGCCTCCGTCACCGCCAGGCCCGCGACCGAGGTGAGCATCAGCAGGGTGCCGGCCGGGGTCGTGGGGGCCCGGCCGGGCGGTGTGCGGTACCAGCCCCTCGGCCAGGGCGAACGGCAGCCGGCACAGGCTGGTGACCGTGAACGTCCCAACTGCCTTGGCGGACGCGTCGGTTGCGCCTACGCGCCCCCAGCGCCAGGTCAGCAGGGGTCATCGCCGAACCACCGGCCGCCGAGCCGAGCGCGAGCAGCACGCCCGACGGACGTACGGTCACGGCCGGGCCAGGGACGGAACCGCGCGCCTGGCGAGCGCCCCGCCCACGGCGACCGTGCCGCCGGCATCGAGCCGCTCGCCCAGGGTCAGCCGCGCCCCGAGGGCGACGAGGGCGGGTCCGGCGCCGAGCGTGACGACGGTCGCCACGGTGGGCCCGGTGACCTCGACGGCCGCGAAGTGGGCCGTCTGGAACACGGCCAGTCCCAGGCCGGTCATCACCGTCCGCAGGACCTTGCGGCGGAGTGGTCCGGCTACGGCGGCGGGGCGGCCCCGCGGCCGTCGTATGCGGTGGACGGCGAGCAGCAGGACGAAACCGGCCGCGCAGCGCCGGGAGGACAGGGCGAGGGGGCCGAGGTCACTCGTCCGGTAGGCCAAGGCTGCGAGCGCGCCCGCGGTGCCCCAGGCGGCTCGGGCGATGGTCAGGTAGAGCAGGCCTCGCCCGACGGGCAGGCCGAGAGCGGTGTTCGACACGAGGGGTCTCCGCAGAGGTGCAGAAGTGCAGAAGTGCGACGAGGGACCCCTGTCGGCGGGTCCGTGGGCTACTTCTGCCGGCGGCACCGTTCCGCCCGGCGATGTCCTGTGCCGGGCCGGGCCTGGGATCCGGGGGCCCGCCTCAGACGGCGGGCGGCGGACGAACGAGTGCGTTCGCGTACACGGCGGCCGGACCAGGGGCCGACGGGTGGGAGACGCAGGTCATATTCGCCGATGTCACAGGGAGCCGGGCTGTCTCGTCTCGGGGGTGTAACCACGGACGACACAGCCCACGGAGACACACCATGGACGCACGACTGAACTACCTCTCCAGCCCGATCGCCGGCAAGGCCGCCAAGCAGTTCATGGCGGTGGGCAGGACGCTGAAGGGGTCGGCGCTGCCGGCGCTGACGCAGGAACTGGTGGCGCTGCGCGTGAGCCAGATCAACGGCTGCGCCATCTGCATCGACATGCACACCAAGGAGGCCGACGCGGCGGGCGAGACCTCGGTGCGGCTGAACCTGGTCGCGGCCTGGCGGGAGGCCACGGTCTTCACCGAGGCGGAGCGGGCCGCGCTGGAACTGGCCGAGGAGGGGACCCGGGTCGCGGACGCGGCGGGCGGGGTGAGCGACGAGGTGTGGGCGCACGCCGCCAAGCACTACGACGACGAGCAGCTCACCACTCTGGTCATCCTGGTCTCCTTCATGAACTCGGTGAACCGGCTGAACATCATCACCCGCCAGCCGTGTGCGGGCGACTACGAGCCCGGCCTGTTCGGCTGAACGGGACTGCTGAGCGAGACGGGCACCAACTAGGCCATCAGGGGAAGGGGATTCGGCGTGAGCAAGGTCGAGGAGTTCGAGGAACTGCGGCCACTGCTGTTCTCGATCGCCTATCGGATTCTGGGCAGTGTGGGCGAGGCCGAGGACGCGGTGCAGGAGACCTGGCTGCGGTTCGACGGCTCGGCGACCCGGCCCACGTCGACCAAGGCCTTCCTGTCGGCCACGGTGACGCGGATCGCGATCGATGTGTTGCGTTCCGCTCGGGTGCGGCGGGAGGAGTACGTCGGCCCGTGGTTTCCCGAGCCGCTGCTGAGCGACCCGTACCAGGATCCGGCGCGGTCCGTGGAGTTGGCCGACTCGGTGTCGATGGCGGCCCTTCTGCTGCTGGAGCAGCTCAGCCCGCTGGAGCGGGCGGTGTTCGTGCTGCGGGAGGTGTTCGCCTTCGGCTTCGACGAGATCGCCACGACCGTGGGTCGTTCGGAGTCGGCGTGCCGGCAGTTGCTGGTACGGGCGCGGCGGCACATGGCGGACCGGCGGCCCCGGTTCGCCGCGGACCGGCAGGAGCGGGAGGAACTGGCGTCCCGGTTCTTCGACGCGTTGAAGGACGGCGACGTGGGCGGACTGCGTGAACTGCTGGCCGCCGACGTGCAGTTCGTCGGCGACGGCGGCGGAAAGGCACCCCAACTGGCCAAGGCCGTGGCCGGGGCGGAAAACGTGGCCCGCGTCCTGGGCACGGTCTTCCCCTGGCTGATCCGCATCGACGTGTCGTACGAACCGCACGAGGTCAACGGCCAGCCCGGCGCGCTCTTCCGCGACCGCGACGGAAAGGTGCTCCACACCTTGGCCCTCGACGTCCTCGACGGCCGGATCCAGACCATCCGCGCGGTGATCAACCCCGACAAGCTCGGCCACATCGGCCCGGTCGCCGACGCCTGGGCCGTCGACCGCGAACTGAGACAGGCACGCCGCCGACCGAGCTGACGGACGGTGGACGGCGGGCCGGCCGCGACGGGCGGCTGGCCCGCGGGCGGTCTGGCGTGGGGGGCGCTGGAAGCCGGGGGCAAATCTAACCACCGTATACCCAGATGACCGGTTAGAAATAACCACAGCCTGCGGAGGGGGCGGCGAGCGGTAGGCAGCGGGACGGTCGCAGCGAGCGGTAGGCGGCGGGACGCCAGGCCGTGGACGGCGAGCCGACAGGCGACGGCCGGTCGCGGGTGGCGGCAGACCCACGGGCGTTAGGCGGCGGGTGGTGGGCCGATCACGGGGAGCGCCCGGATGGCAGGCGGCTGGCGAGACGCCAAGCCGTGGGAGCCGGGACGGCAGGCGGCGGGCGATCGCGGTGGGCGGCAGGCTCACGGGAGGTAGTCCGTGGGCTGCCGGCCGATCGCGGTGAACGCCGGGACGGCGGGCAGGCATTCGGGACCATCGCGGTGCCAACCCGGACAGCAGGCGAGCGGCAAGACGACAGGCCGTGGGCGGCGAGCCGACAGGCGACGGCCGGTCGCAGTGCGCGGCAGGTCCACAGGCGGCAGTCCGTGGGATGCCGGCCGATCGCAGTGAACACCGGGACGGCGGGCAGGCATTCGGAACCATCGCGGTGCCAACCCGGACAGCCGACAGGCGGCAAGACGACAGGCCGTGGCGGCAAGACGACAGGCGACGGCCGGTCGCAGTGCGCGGCAGGTCCACAGGCGGCAGTCCGTGGGATGCCGGCCGATCGCAGTGAACACCGGGACGGCGGGCAGGCATTCGGAACCATCGCGGTGCCAACCCGGACAGCCGACAGGCGGCAAGACGACAGGCGACGGCCGGTCGCAGTGCGCGGCAGGTCCACAGGCGGCAGTCCGTGGGATGCCGGCCGATCGCAGTGAACACCGGGACGGCGGGCAGGCATTCGGGACCATCGCGGCGCCAACCCGGACAACAGGCGAGCGGCAAGACGTCAGGCCGTGGCGGCGAGCCGACAGGCGACGGCCGGTCGCAGTGCGCGGCAGACCCGCAGGAATTAGGCGGCGTGCCGATCGCGGATAGCGCGCAAACGACAGGCCCGCACGCGTTAGGCGGCGGCCCGATCGCGGCGGGGGCGCCCGGACGGCAGGCGAACGGCAGGCCCCGGGAGCCGGGTCGGCAGGGGGCAAGCCGGCATGCCTGCGGGCGGCGGGCGGCGGGCAGCAGGCGACAGGCAGCAGGCAGCAGGCAGCAGGCGGGCAAGCCTGCGGGCGGTAGGCGGTAGGCGGTGGGCCGGGCGGTGGGCCGATTGCGGCGGGCGTCGGGGCGGTAGGCCGCAGGTGCCGATGTGGTGGGTGGTGGGACGGCGGGGCGACCTGTCGTGCGACGCGCTCAGGCCGTCGTCTCCCGGATGGCCGGCTCTCGTTCCGGGGCGCCGCCGGCCACCGGTTCCGCGGAGCTCTTCGTGGGTGCGGAGGACTGGGCGATGAAAGCGCCCAGCAGGACCACCGCTCCCCCGATGATCTGCGGTGCGGAGAGGTGTTCGCCGAGGAGGATCCAGGCGAGGACGGTCGCGATGACCGCTTCGAGGCAGGCCACGACGCCCGCGACCTGCGGGGAGAGGCGGCGGACGGAGACGACTCCGGTGACGTACGCCAGGACCGTGGCGATCAGGACGATCCAGGCGAGCAGGAGGGCGGCAGGGACCGCGGTGCCGTTCATATGGGCGTCGCCCGCGAGGATCGACCAGTTCATGGTCCAGGGGCGGGCCACGGCGGTCAGGACGAGGACGCCGACGAGGAGGCCGTAGGCGATCACGCCGAGCGGGTCGGGGGCCTCGACGCCGGCGTCGCCGCCCTGGTCGGACAGAACGAAGTAGCCGACCTGGCAGCAGGCGGCGGCTAGCGCGAGCAGCAGTCCCACGGCGTCGAAGGTCAGGCCCGCCCACACCTCGACGACACAGGCGAGGCCGCCGGCCGCGAGGACGACACCGAGCGCGGCGGCACGGGTGACGGGGCGCCGCTGCACGAACCGCACCCAGCCGAGCAGGAGGGCGGGGGCGAGGTACTCCACGAGCAGGGCGACCCCGACGGGTATGCGGGAGATCGCAGCGAAGTAGCAGGCCTGGACACCGGCCACGGCGAGCAGCCCGAACCCGAGGAGCAGCGCGGGACGGCTCCGTACGAGCGCGCGGTGCCGTACGGCGAGCGGCAGCATCACGAGGGCCGCGCCGGCCACCCGCAGCCACACCACGTGCAGCGGGTCGAGCCCCGCCTCGATCAACGGCTTCGCCGCGACCCCGGATCCCCCGAAGGCCAACGCGGACCCGAGTGCCAGGCCCAGCCCGACACTCTTGCCGCCGCCACCTCCGGCCGCACTGCTCTCAGACGTATGCACGGGCACATGATGACAGGGGATGACAGGAGCGTCGCCCCTGATGACACCTGTCTCAGGGCGTGGACTGTCAGCAACCCGTCTCGGCGCCCCTGACGTACTCCCCTAAGCGCCCCTCGATCCAGATCAGCACCTCGGGGGACTCGATACCCGCGCGGTGCAGGACCTCGACCGCGCGGGACTCCGGGTCCGCGACGATCGCGGCGAGGAGGTCGATGCCGCAGGCCAGGTCGCCGTCGCGGAGTTCGGCGCGCTCGCAGGCGTACTCCAGGGCGCCGGCGGCCAGCGGCGACCAGCCTTCCGCCGCGGGGATCACGGGGATCGCGCCGGAGTCCTCGACCGCGCCCTGCCAGCGGAGGCCGTAGCCGATGCTGCGCTGGACGAGGTAGCCGAGGAGTCGGGCGATCTGCGGGCCGTCACCGAAGACGGCGCGCGCCTCGGGGTCCGACTCCAGGAGGCTGTGCAGCAGGTGGGCCGTGTCGATCTGTCGGTCCCCGTCCCGCAGGGCCCGGCGGCGCGCACCGGCGATCACCGCTGCCAGCTCTGCACTGAGTCTGGCATCGCTGTCCGCGCGGTGGATTCCTTGCTCGCGGGCCGACTGCCTGGGGATACGGGGTTGCACACTCTTACCCCATCAGTCCCCCGCATTGAGGGCATCCCCGGAGGGTTGCATTTCGGCGTCCCACACAGAGTGGACCCGGGCCGACGGAATCTCCTCCTTACGGATGAGATCACGCCCCTTGACCCCGAGAGGCGCGCGCCCGGCCGCCGCGCGCCCCGTGCGCAACCGCCCTGCACCCGGCGTACGTCTTTCGCGAACGTGGAGAGCAGGTGCTGGTTGGTGGCATTACCGGCGGTCGACGGCAGGCAGTACGTGTACCGGGTGTACGCCCCGGAGGACGCGCTGCTCGCCGATCTGTTCTGGGACGCGTGGCACTGCCACGACGAAAGTGCCCACCCGCGCGCGTGGGACCTCTTCGACGCGGCGGTCATACGACGGGTGAGCTGAACCGCGCGAGGCCGAACCGGGCAAGTCGGCCGCCGTGCGCAATTCCCGTCACGTACACAATTCCTGACGGTTCATCAGTATTGAATGTTGCGCGCCCTGCGGCTACGTTCCGCGACACGGTAGCCCGATACGAAGAGGTGGTCGCATGGCCGAAATCAGCGCGGAGGCACGCATCGAGGCCCCGGCCGAGAAGGTGTGGGCTCAGCTCACGGACTGGTCCGCGTACGGCGAGTGGAACGCGACGCACACCAACTTCCCCAAGGGCGGCCCGGACGTACTCGCGGTGGGCGGGACCTTCCAGGAGAACATGAAGCTGATGGGCTTCCCGGCCGAGGTCGAGTGGACCATCGAGGAGGTCGAACCGGCCCGGGTGTTCGCCATCCGCGGCAAGGGCCCGATGGCCGTGAACGTCGCCACGCGCTACACGCTCACGCCCGACGGCAACGCCACGACGGTCCGGATCGACGGTGAGTTCACGGGTGCGGCGGTGTCGTTGATGGCGGGCAAACTGAAGGACTCGGGTACGGCTGCCCTGAACGAGTCGCTGCGCAAACTGGCCGGGCTGGTGGCCTGAGGAACGCGCCGGGGCACCGCAGGAACGGGAACGGACACAGGGAAGGCGCCCCACGGAAGTTCCGCGGGGCGCCCTGGCCTGCCACTTCTTCCGACCCCGAGGACATCAGTCCTCGTCGGCCAGAATCAGGTACAGCTTCTTGCGGGCGTCGTTGATGACGGTCAGCGCCTTCTCGCGCTGCTCCTTGCTGCCGGTCTTCCAGACCTGGCCGAAGGCCTCCATCAGACCGAAGCCGGCCTGGCGGATCTCACTGAGGGCCTCCCAGTCGACCCCGCGGGAAGCCTCTTCCCAGGGGGCGTCCGGGCCCTCTTCGGCCGCGGTACGGCCGGCCTCGGTGAGGGCGAACAGCTTCTTGCCGCCCTCCGACTCACTGGCGATCAGGCCCTCGTCCTCCAGCAGCTGCAGGGTGGGGTAGACCGAGCCGGGGCTCGGCTTCCACGCGCCGCCGCTGCGCTCGGCGATCTCCTGGATCATCTCGTAGCCGTGCATCGGCCGGTCCTTGAGGAGGGCCAGGATCGACGCGCGTACGTCACCGCGCCGCGCCCTGCCGCCCCTCGGGCCGCCGCGCCCTCGTCCACCCCAGGGACCGGGACCGAAGCCCGGTCCGAAGCCGGGGCCGCCGGGCCCACCAGGTCCACCGGGCCCGAAGGGACCGAAAGCCCCACGCCGCCCGTCAGGACCACCCCGACCGCGCCGGGAGGGTCCGTCCTGTCCATGTCCACGCTCGTATCCGTGGGTACGCATCGCAATCACTCCATTCCATCGTTGATCTGTCGCGATGCGTCAACGATATATCGGGAGTGTTCGGATGGCAACCCCTTCCGGTAGCCCCTTCCGAAAACCCCTCCG
This sequence comes from Streptomyces sp. NBC_01261, assembly GCF_036226385.1. Classification (NCBI taxonomy): domain Bacteria; kingdom Bacillati; phylum Actinomycetota; class Actinomycetes; order Kitasatosporales; family Streptomycetaceae; genus Streptomyces; species Streptomyces sp. NBC_01261. Next base: position 9,067,389 of record NZ_CP108463.1, on the reverse strand, counting down.
ACAGCCCGGTACGGCAGCCCCGTCCGGCCCCTTCCGACGACGCCCCCTACAGTCACCGGCGTGACCGAGCAGCCGCCCTCCTACCTCGCCGCGATCCGGGAGTCGTACGACACCGTCGCCGCCGCCTACGTCCAACTCGTCAAGGAACCGGGCGAGTTGGACCCCGTGTCGCGCGCGATGCTGGCCGCGTTCGCCGAGACCGTGCGGACGGCCCGGCTCGGGCCGGTCGCGGATCTGGGATGCGGGCCCGGCAAGATCACGGCCTATCTGGCGAGCCTCGGAGTGCCCGTCTTCGGCATCGACATCTCACCCAAGATGATCGAACTGGCCCGCCGCGCCCACCCGGACCTGACCTTCACCGTGGGCTCGATGACCGCGCCGCCGATCGGGGACGACGAGCTCGGCGGCATCCTCGCCCACTACTCCACGCATCACACGCCGCCCGACCAACTACCCGCCGTCTTCGGCGAGTTCCAGCGCACACTCGCCCCCGGCGGCCACCTGCTGCTGGCCGGTCACGTCGGAGACGGCCAACTCCTGCGCCCGACGCAGGCGTACGGCGGCCACCCCGTGTCCTACGAGTCCCACCTGATCCCGCCGGACCGGATCGCCGAGCTGCTCGCACGGGCCGGGCTCACGCTCACCGCGCGCCTGGTGCTGGAACCGGCCGAGGGCGCGAAGCGGACGCACGCCGCCTTCCTGGCCCGGAAACCGGAACGCCCCTCCGCCACATAGGCGCTCCCGAATCGGTCCAGTCCCTCCGAATTGGCCTTGGCCCACGGGTCCACGCAGCGCCTAGCGTCGAGCCATGCGGATTCGAATCGTCGACGCCTTCACCGACCGCCCCTTCGCCGGCAACCCGGCCGGGGTGCTGCTCCTCGACGCCTTCCCGGCGGACGACCGGCTGCAGAAGATCGCGTCGGAGGTGAATCACGCGGAGACGGCGTTCGCGCAGCGCCTGCCCGAAGGCGGGGAGGCCGACTGGGCGTTGCGGTGGTTCACGCCGGCGACCGAGGTCGCGATGTGCGGGCACGCGACCCTCGCCACGGCCCACGTCCTGCACAGCACCGGCACCCACGAAGGGGCCGTGCGGTTCGCCACGCGGAGCGGGGTGCTCGTCGGCACGCCGGCCGAGGACGGGTCGATCACGCTCGACTTCCCGACCGCGCCGCTCACTCCCGAGACGGTTCCGGACGGTGTCGCCGAGGCCCTGGGGGCGGAGACTCTCCCCACCGCGTTCGACACCGGCCCGAACATCGGCGACCTCGTCGTCGAACTCGCCGACGAGAAGACCGTCGTAGGACTCACGCCGGATCTCAAGGCGCTCGCCACCGCCTCCGAGCGCGGCATCATCGCCACCGCGCGGGCCGAAGACCCCAGCCGGGGCTACGACTTCGTGTCCCGCTGTTTCTTCCCGAACATCGGGATCGACGAGGACCCGGTCACCGGCAGTGCGCACACGGCGCTGGCTCCCTACTGGTCCGAGCGTCTCGGGAGCACGGTCCTCACCGGGCTACAGGCCTCGGCCCGCTCCGGGCGCGTCCGAACCGAACTCCGGGGCGACCGCACCCTGTTGACCGGACGCGCGGTCACGGTCATCGACGGCGAGCTGCTCGCCTGAGCCGCAAGCCGCAAACCCCAAGTCTCAAGTCGCAAGCCTCAAGTCGCTTGCCCCGCAAGGGACTTACGCCGTCGGCAGCCAGCCCACCTTCCCCGCCAGCAGCGCGTAGCCGACGAACGCCCCGATGTCGAGCAGGGAATGCGCCACCACCAGGGGACCCACGCGACCCCAACGCCGGTACAGGTACACGAACACCACGCCCATCACCATGTTGCCGACGAAGCCGCCGATGCCCTGGTAGAGGTGGTAGCTACCGCGCAGTACGGAACTGGCCACCAGCGCGGTGCCCGGCGTCCAGCCCAACTGGCCGAGGCGGCGCAGGAGGTAGCCCACCACGATCACCTCTTCGAGGATCGCGTTCTGCATCGCGGAGAGGATCAGGACCGGGTACTTCCACCAGACGTCGGGCAGCGCCTCCGGCACCACCGTGAGGTTGAAGCCGAGGCCGCGGGCGGACAGGTAGAAAGCGATGCCGGTGCTGCCGATGACCGCCGCGATCGCAGCCCCACGGCCCAGGTCGGGCCAGGGGCGGGTGCGGTCGAAGCCGATCGTGCGCAGGCTCTCGCCCTCCCTCAGGAGGAAGTGCGCGACGAGGGCGACGGGGACGAGCGCCGACGCGATCCCGAACAACTGCCAGGCGAGATCAAGCCACGGACGGCCCGGTGCGGCCGAGGCGTTGAGCGTGGCCGCCTGGTCCTTGAGACCACCCGGTTTCGTGACCGATCCGACAAAACTGATCAGGGCTGACACACCGCTCGCACCGAGCGAAAGCCCCAGAACGAGCAGTGCCTCGGACCGGAGAATCCGCCGTGTGGGCCGCTCCAGCGGAAAAGATTCGGCCACCTGCCCTGCCTCCACCTGCACACCTGCCTTCAGTTCGGAAATCCCGCCTCATGCCCATCTTCGCCCCGCTAGGGTCTCGAAAGAACTTACGAAGATCGTGCGTGACAGGCCGTTGGGGGGACGGACGCGGTACGGGGCGTAGCTCCCCCATGTCTGCCATACGGCCGCATACCGGCACGTGGTTCAACAGGGAGGGGCATCACCGTCATGGGACGTCACAGCTTGCCCGATCAGTACGGCGCGGGCGGCAGCGACCCCCGTCCTCGCGCGCGTCGCCGTACGGTGGCCATCGCCACGGTGCTCGTGCTGACCGTCGCCGGCGGTACCGCCGTGGCGGTGCAGAGCGGGTTGCTCTCCTTCGGTTCCTCCTGCCGCAAGGACGCGGTACGGCTGAAACTCGCCGCCTCCCCCGACATGGCTCCCGCACTGCGCGCGGCGGCCGGACAGGCCCGCGACGAGGGCATCACGTCCGACGGGCAGTGTCTGAACATCTCGGTGACCGCCCAGGAGTCGTACAAGTTCGCGGACACGCTCAAGGCGGGCAAGCACCCGGACGTACAGGTGTGGGTGCCGGACTCGGAGCTGTGGGTGAACGAGGTCTCGTCGGCCGCCGACAGCGACGCGACGGAGGTCACTCCCACGGGCAACGTGGCCTCCACGCCGGTCGGGGTGGCGATGGTCCCGGCCGCCGCGAAGTCGCTCGGGTGGCCGCAGAAGACGTACAGCTGGCTGGACCTGGCCGGTGCCACCCTCCAGGACGACTCGCTCCGGCTGGGCGCGGCCGACCCGGCGCGCAGCGCCACGGGACTGTTGGCGCTCACGCAGCTGAGTACGGCCGCGGCGAAGGTCAAGGGCGGGGCCACGCAGGCGGCGGCGATGATGAAGACGCTGTCGCAGCGGACCTCGGACACCGACGGCCAGGTCCTGGACACCCTGCCGCGCAACGCGTCCGGCACCGAACAGGGCAATCCGAAGCGCAACCAGGCGCTGGTCCTCAGCGAGCAGTCGGCGTTCGCGTACAACGCGTCGGCGGACAGCGACGGGAGCCTGGATCTCTTCTACCCGAAGGACGGATCCCCGCGGCTCGACTACCCGTACAACCTGGTCGACCAGGAGCGGCTGACCACTGACGAGAGCCGGGCCGCGATCCGGTTCATGACCTATCTGAGCCAGCCGGCGCAGCAGAAGCTGATGGAGAAATACGGCTTCCGCACGGACGACGACGCCGCGCCGAAGGCTGTGATCGCCAAGGCCGGTGGCAGCGGTCCGCAGCCGTACGCCGTGGCGGCGCCCGAGCCCGCCTCCGACGCGGCGCTCCAGGAGGCCCTGGGTACCTGGACGATCACGGTGCAGAGCGCGCGGATCACCACGGTCGTCGACGCGTCGGCCTCGATGGCGGAGTCGGTGCCGGGGACCGGGCAGTCGCGCATGGACGTCACGAAGGCCTCGCTGTTGCAGGCGCTGGCCACGTTCACGCCCGAGGACGAGATCGGGCTGTGGGAGTTCTCGACGAAGCTCGACGGCGACAAGGACTACCGCGTCCTGGTGCCGACCGAGCGGCTCGGCGACCGCACGGGCGACGGCACCCAACGGGACGCTCTGTCAGCGGCGTTCGGCTCGCTGAAGCCGGTGCGGAACGGCGCGACCGGGCTCTACGACACCACGCTCGCCGCGTACCGGGCGGCCACGTCCTCCTACGCGAAGGGGAAGTTCAACGCGCTGGTCATCCTGACCGACGGGGTCAACCAGGACCCGGGCAGCATCTCCCGCTCCACGCTCATCAAGCAGTTGCGGCAACTCGCCAGCCCTGAGCGGCCGGTGCCGCTCATCATGATCGGCGTGGGCCCGGAGGCCGACAAGGAGGAGGCCCGCCAGATCGCCGAGGCGACCGGCGGCTCGGGCCACGAGGTGACCGATCCAGCCCAGATCCAGTCGGTGATCCTCCAGGCCATCGTGGCGGCGGGCGCGTCGGGCGCCTCGGCCAACGCGGGCTGAAACAGGGCCAGTTCACCCCACCCTCGTTCCTCACCCCCACCCTCACGCCTCACCCCAGCGGCACCGGCTCCGGCAACCCCACCGGCCACGTGTGGACCGGCTCCCCGAGATGCATCAACTCGCTGTAGCGGCGGGTGGTTGCCGCCAGCGCCGCTTCCCTCGTGAGCCCCTGCTCCAAGGCCCGGTGGAACGTGGCGGACTGCCAGGTCGCGCCGTTGGCTCGGCGGCGGCAGCGCTCGTCGATCACGCCCAAGTACAGGTCCCGGTCGGCCGGTTCGACCCCCCACGCGTCCAGTCCGGCCTCCGCGAGCGGCAGCAGTTCGTCGCGTACGAGGGCCACCGCGTCGATCTCGGTGACCCCGCCCAGGCGTCCGCGCCGGGGCCAGAGGAGGCGGGCGTCGATGCCGTGGCGGCACGCGGTGTCGAAGTTGGCGGCGGCGGCCTCGAAGGGCAGCCGGGTCCACACCGGCCGCGACTCCTCGGCGAGGGCGCGGACGACGCCGTAGTAGAACGCGGTGTTGGCGATGACGTCGGTGACGGTGGGGCCGGCCGGCAGGACTCGGTTCTCGACGCGCAGGTGCGGGACGCCGTCGGCGATGCCGTAGACCGGGCGGTTCCAGCGGTACACCGTGCCGTTGTGCAGGACGAGTTCGGCGAGGGTGGGGATGCCGCCCGCGTTGAGGACGTCGAGGGGTTCCTCGTCGTCGTGGATCGGGAGCAGCGGCGGGAAGAAGCGCAGGTTCTCCTCGAAGAGGTCGTACGCCGACGTGACCCAGCGCTCGCCGAACCAGGTGCGGGGGCGGACGCCCTGGGCCTGGAGTTCGGGCGGGCGGGTGTCGGTGGCCTGCTGGAACAGCGGGGGCCGGGACTCGTGCCACAGCTCGCGGCCGAACAGGAAGGGCGAGTTGGCGCCCACGGCGACCTGCACGGCGGCGACGGCCTGGGCCGCGTTCCACACGTCGGCGAAGCGGTCCGGGGTGACCTGGAGGTGCAGCTGTACGGAGGTGCAGGCGGCTTCGGGCGCGATGGAGCCCGAGGTGCAGGTGAGGTGTTCGACGCCCTTGATGTCGAGGACGAAATCCTCGCCGCGAGCCGCCACGATCTGGTCGTTGAGCAGGGTGTAGCGGTCGACGGCGGAGAGGTTCGAGGAGACCAGGTCGTCCCGGTCGAGCGTCGGCAGAATGCCGATCATCAGTATTCCGGCGTCGACCTCGCCCGCTTTCCGATGGGCATATGCCAGTGACGTACGGATCTCCTCGGCGAGCCGGTCGAATACCCGGCCCTCCAATCGGTGTGGGGCAATGTTGACTTCCAGATTGAACATGGCGAGTTCTGTTTGGAAATCTCGGCTCGCGATGCGTTCCAGCACCTCGCCATTCAGCATTCGCGGCATACCGTCGGAGCCGACGAGGTTCAGTTCGATCTCCAGCCCCATCAGGTTCCTGGGGCGGTCGAACCGCTTCTCGGCCAGCAGCCGCTCCAGCCCCGTCAGACAGCGCCGCAGCTTGGCGCGGTAGCGCTGACGGTCGGCGAGCTCGAACGATCCTCCCGAAACGACCTTCTCCCCCACGATGCGTCACCTCCTCGTCCCACTCGTCCCCGGGTCAGGAAGGATGATGCCCAGACCTGGCGATCGATAACGTCCCCGGACCGGCCCGGCGCCCGCTACTCTGGTCGAACGTGACCCGCGGCACATTCACGAGGCATGCGGCAGCGAGCAGTTCCCGGACAATGAGAACCTCGTGAAAAACGCCGACGAGAATTGGCCGACCCCATCGGTGACATATCCCGAGGTCATCGCCGTAGGGCCCGTTCGGAACCGGGATGATTCCCGTGAATCGCTGGCCTAATAGGTCCTTGTTGTTCATACGGGAAACGGTTAGACGAAACATCGTCTGAACCCGTGTCGTATAAACTCCGCGAACAAGGCAGAAGGTTGGCGCCCCGGTCCTGGAACCTGCCGTCTAGGTGACGTGCGGCAGGCCGCACCCATGTTCACAGAACCCGGCCCGGCCTCCCTGACCCCGTGAGCTGACAGCGCCGTCCGCCCCCGCCCCGCCCTCGCGCCACCAGTGCCTGTCGAATGAGAGGCGACCCACCATGCCGCTGCATGTCCCCCCGGCTCCCGCCCCCGCCCTGCGCTCCGTTCTCACGGCACTCGGTTCCCCCACCGCGGTCCGCGAGGCCAAGACCCCGTCCCTGCGCGCGGCACAGGGACCGACAACACCCGAACTCCCTTTGCCCCTGCATGTGTTGGACCGCGTGTCCGCGGACGGGGCGGCCGTCACCCGGCTGGCCGGATGGCGTTTCCTGATCCGCTGCGGGGACCGTGCGGTCGCCGCGGCCGAGACCATGCTGACCCCGGACGGCTGGGCGTTCTCGCACTTCTTCGAAGGTCCCTACATCGCCTCCACCGAGCGGGCGCTGCGCCAGGCCGAGAACATGAAGGGCGCCTACCAGCCGCGCCTCCTCTCCGTGCCCGGTCTCTACATGCTCACCCTCTGGCTGCACGGCGACCTCGGCGAGGACGGCGCCGGCGGCCGCCCCGCCGCGTCCGATCTGCTCGTCCCGCTGGCTCCGGCACCGCCCGGCATCGCGGCCCATCGTCCGCACCGGGTCGCCGAGTTGCTGCCGATGCTGACCCATCGGGTGTCTCCCGCGCCGCTGCTCGGTTCTCCCGCCTGACTTTCCCCCGCCGTCACCCCCGTACCCCGCCGCCGAATTCCCGGCGGCGGGGTACGATCGCGTTTCCGGCCCTTTCACGCTCGTAACGCTCGTCCGAGCACGAAAAAGCTCGTACGAGCCGGGAATTGGGATGAACCGTCCGCGCGGGTGATGCGTCATGAACCTGTGAGAAGCGGTGCTGCTAAATCCCTGCGGATCGACGTCCATAGGGCAACACTGGGTTCGGACCGACTCAACACCACGGGGGACGGACATGACCACAACAGAGCGAGAGATCCCACCAATGTGCAAGCACCAGCCGCCGTGTCCCACAGCCGAATCCGCCGACCGGGAATCTGCCCGCCTCATGGCGCACCACCCGGAACAGGGCTGGAGCCTGCTGTGCAACGGCGTTCTCCTGTTCGAGGACACCGGTGAGCTCCTGCCCGACGGGCAGATCATCGCCCCACACCGCCAAGTGGTGACAGCCGCTTGAGCATTTCCCGCTTGGGCATTTCAGGGACATGAGGGGCCGGCCGCACACATGAGGTGCGCACCGGCCCCGACGCATTTCCGGGGTCGGTCACCCCGTGTAATCGGCCGCTATCGGAGTGCCTCCTGGTAGTCGAACCAGTCGAAGGCCGCTTCCCCCTCGGTGACGTACATACCGATCACCCGCCCGGTGAATCCCCCTGCCACTTGCGTGGACAGATAACGTCCGTCCAACTCGGCCAGTTCTACGGCGCCTTCGGGACCCTCCACGGAGAAGGCGAGGGTGTCGGGGGCTCGTGTCTCGGCGTCCGTCGCGGCGATGTCGACGGTCAGGACGACCGGGCCCGGCTCCACCGCGTGCTCGGCGATCCGCTCCCGTACCGGGCCGATCCGCGCGACCACACTCACCGCTCCCCCCGCGACCTCGATGTCGTAGCGATGCGCCTCGTCCATGCGGACGGAGAGGCCGGCGCGGCCGGAGCCGGGGTCGATCCGCACGGACGCGCGGCAGTCGGGGTGCTGCTGCCTGCGGGCGAGGAACGCGGGGCCCGACTTCGCGTCGAGGGTCAGCCAGCCCGGGCGCTCGGTCAGTGACCAGCTGCCGTCCGGCCTGCTGCGCGGGGAGATCCAGGAGGGGTCGAGGGCCGGGGCGTCGAAGTCGTCGCGTACCGGCGGGAGTTCGACGGGGTGCCAGGCCCCCGGCGCCGGGTGCTGTTCCCGTACCGGGCCGACCCGGGGCCAGCCGTCGACCCACTCCACCGGGGTCAGGAAGGTCTCGCGGCCGAGCACGTGGAAGCCGGGGAACCAGCCCCGGGGCCGAGTGCCGAGCAAAACCATCCACCAGGTGCCGTCGGGGGCGGTCACCAGGTCCGCGTGGCCGGTGCTCTGGATGGGGAGGTCGGTGCTGCGGTGGGAGAGGATCGGGTTGGCGGGGGCCGGTTCGTAGGGGCCGCGCGGGGAGCGGGCGCGGGCGATGGAGACGCTGTGGCCGCCCGCGGTGCCGCCCTCGGCGATCATCAGGTACCACCAGTCGCCGACGCGGTAGAGGTGCGGGGCCTCCGGGTGCTGGAGTCCGGTGCCGGACCAGATCGGGAGCGGGCCCTCCAGGACCTTGCCGGTCGCCGGGTCGATGCGGGACACCGTCACCCCGGCGACGGCGCACCAGCAGGTGCCGTCCTCGTCCCAGGCCAGATCGGGGTCGATGCCGGGCACGTCGACGAGGACCGGGTCCGACCAGGGGCCCTCGGGGCGGTCGGCGGTGACGAGGAAGGTGCCCTTGCCGCGCACGTCGGTGGTGATCAGGTAGAAGCGGCCGTCGTGGTGGCGGAGGGTGGGGGCGTAGATGCCGGCCGAGGCGGGGGTGTCGTCCGGCAGGTCCAACTGCCCCGGCCGGTCGAGGACGTTGCCGAGCTGGCGCCAGTGCACCAGGTCCCGGCTGTGGAAGAGCGGGACCCCGGGGAAGTACTCGAAGCTGGAGCACGCGAGGTAGTAGTCCTCGCCGACCCGGCACACGCTGGGGTCGGGATGGAAGCCGCCGATGACCGGGTTGTCGTAGGTCCGCATGTGTCCCCGCCTCTTCGCACGGCCCGGTCTCGAAAGTTTCGGGCCGTATGTCGAATATTACGGAGCCGGACTGTAGGTGGAACCTTCGACGGGGGCAAGGGCGGGTGCCGGGGCGAGGTGGAGGGTGAGGACCATCGTGAGGCCGCCGCCGGGGGTGTCCTCGGCGCTCAGCGTGCCGCCGAGGGCCTCGGTGAAGCCGCGGGCGACGGCGAGGCCGAGGCCCACTCCGGCGCCGCGCGGGGCGTCGCCGTAGCGCTGGAAGGGTTCGAAGATGCGGTTCTTGGCCTCGTCGGGGACGCCGGGGCCGCGGTCGACGACCCGGATCTCGACGCGGTCGGCGATGGCACTCGCCTTGACCAGTACGGGAGTTCGCTCCGGGCTGTACTTCACCGCGTTCTCGACGATGTTGGCGACGGCGCGTTCCAGCAGACCCTGGTCGACGGGGACCATGGGCAGGCTCTCGGGGATGTCGAGTTCGACGCTGTCCTCGGGGACCCCGCCCAGCGCCATCGGGATCACCTCGTCGAGGTCCGCCTCACGGATGATCGGGGTGACCGTGCCGGTCTGGAGGCGGGACATGTCGAGGAGGTTCCCGACGAGGTTGTCGAGGCGGTCGGCGCCGTCCTCGATGCCCGCCAGCAGCTCCGCCTGGTCCTCGTCCGACCAGGCGACGTCCTCGGAGCGGAGCGAGGAGACGGCCGCCTTGATACCGGCGAGGGGCGTGCGCAGGTCGTGGCTCACTGCGGCCAGGAGTGCCGTGCGGATGCGGTTGCCCTCGGCCAACGCCCGTGCCTGGTCCGCCTCTTCGCGGAGGCGGCGGCGGTCCAGGACCACGGCGGCCTGTGCGGCGAAGGCGGCCAGGACGCGGCGGTCCTCGGCGGGCAGGACCCGGCCGGAGAGGGCGAGGGCCATGTGGTCGCCGACCGGTACGTCGACGTCCGCGTCCTCCGGGTTCCGGCAGGGGCGGGGGCCCACGCTGCCCGCGCAGGTCCAGGGCTCGACGTCGCTCGCGCGCTCCAGCAGGGCGGCGGACTCCATGCCGAAGGTCTCCCGGACGCGTTCCAGGAGCGCCTCCAGGCTGGTCTCGCCGCGCAGTACGTTGCCCGCGAGGAAGGAGAGGATCTCCGACTCGGCGCGCAGCCGGGCCGCTTGGTGGGTGCGGCGGGCCGCCAGGTCGACCACCGACGCGACCGACACCGCGACGGCCACGAAGATCGCGATGGCCACGATGTTCTTGGGGTCGGCGATGGTGAAGGTGTGCACAGGCGGGGTGAAGTACCAGTTCAGGAGCAGCGATCCGACCGCCGCCGAGGCCAGTGCGGGGAAGAGTCCGCCGAGCAGGGCCGCCGCCACGGTCAGGGTCAAATAGAGCAACATGTCGTTGGCCAGGCCGACTTCGGGAGCGACACCGCTCAACAGCCAGGTCAGCAGCAGCGGTCCGCCGATTCCGGCCAGCCAGCCCCAGACGATCCGGGCCCGCCCGAGCCGCGTGCCCCGGTTCACGGGCAGTCCGCGTCCCTTGCCCGCCTCGTCGTGGGTGATGAGGTGGACGTCGAGATCGGGGCCGGACTCGCGGGCGACCGTCGAGCCGACGCCGGGCCCGAAGACGTACTGCCAGCCCTTGCGGCGGGACACGCCGAGGACGATCTGGGTGGCGTTCACACCGCGCGCGAAGTCGAGCAGTGCCGCCGGTATGTCCTCGCCGACGACGTGGTGGAAGGTGCCGCCCAAGTCCTCGGCCAGGGTGCGCTGTTGGGCGAGTTCCTTCGGGGAGGCGGAGGTCAGGCCGTCGCTGCGGGAGATGTAGACCGCCAACACCTCACCGCCCGCGCCCTTTTCGGCGAGGCGCGCGGCCCGGCGGATCAGCGTGCGTCCCTCCGGACCGCCGGTCAGTCCTACGACGATCCGCTCGCGCGAACCCCAGATCGCCGAGACGCGGTGTTCGCTGCGGTACTCCTGGAGGTAGGCGTCGACCCGGTCGGCGAGCCAGAGCAGCGCCAACTCCCTGAGGGCGGTGAGGTTCCCGGGCCGGAAGTAGTTGGAGAGGGCCGCGTCGACCTTGTCCGGTTTGTAGATGTTGCCGTGGGCCATCCGGCGCCGTAGCGCGGGCGGTGACATGTCGACCAGCTCGATCTGGTCGGCGCGGCGCACGACCTCGTCCGGGACGGTCTCCTGCTGCCGTACGCCGGTGATGGACTCGACGATGTCGCCCAGGGATTCCAGGTGTTGGATGTTGACGGTCGAGATCACGTCGATGCCGGCCCCCAGCAGCTCCTCGATGTCCTGCCAGCGCTTGGCGTTGCGGGAGCCGGGGATGTTGGTGTGCGGCAGCTCGTCGACGAGGGCGACCTCGGGGTGCCGGGCGAGGACCGCGTCGACGTCCATCTCGGTGAACCGCGTGTCCCGGTAGGCGAGTTCGCGGCGCGGGATCTCCTCCAGGCCGTGCAGCATCACCTCGGTGCGCGGTCTGTTGTGGTGTTCCACGAAGGCGACCACGCAGTCGGTGCCCCGCTCGATTCGCCGGTGCGCCTCGGACAGCATCGCGTACGTCTTGCCGACGCCCGGTGCCGCGCCGAGGTAGATCCGGAGCTTGCCGCGTCCCATGTCATCCTTCGAAGCGGTAGCCCATGCCGGGCTCGGTGATCAGATAGCGCGGGCTGGAGGGGTCCCCCTCCAACTTGCGGCGCAACTGGGCCATGTAGACCCGGAGATAGTTGGTCTTGTTGCTCTGGGACACCCCCCACACCTCCTGCAACAGGTACGTCTGGGTGATCAGGCGGCCGGGGTTGGTGACCAGGATCTCCAGCAGATGCCACTCGGTGGGGGTGAGCCGGATGTCGTGCCCGCCGCGGGTGGCCTTCTTGGCGAGCAGGTCGATGGTGAAGTCGTCGGTGGTGACGAGGGTGGCCGTCGGGGTGAGCGGCACGTCCTCGACGCGGCGGACGGCGGCCCGTAGCCGGGCGAGGAGTTCGTCCATGCTGAACGGCTTGGTGATGTAGTCGTCGGCGCCCGCGTCGAGGGCGGCGACCTTCTCGTCCGAGGCCTGCCGGGCCGACAGCACCAGGATCGGGACCCGGGTCCAGCCGCGCAGCGCCTTGATGACGTCGACGCCGTCCATGTCGGGCAGTCCGAGGTCGAGCATCACGACGTCCGGCTGCCGCACCGCCGCGAGCCGGAGCGCGGTGGCTCCGTCGGGGGCCGCGTCGACACCGTACTGCCGGGCCTGCATGTTGATCACGAGGGCCCGTACGAGCTGCGGGTCGTCCTCCACCACCAGCACCCGTGTCATGGGGGTGTGCCTTTCGTGTGGTCCCTGGCATGGCGGCGGAAGTCGGCGGTGCCGGGATCTCTCCCGGGCCGCCGACTCCCCAGCCGGTCGTGTAACGCCATCAGCTCTTCGTCGCAAGGGACTTGAGCGCGATGTTGAGTTCCAGCACGTTCACCGTGGGCTCGCCGATGAAGCCGAGGGTGCGGCCGTCGGTGTGCTCGTCGACCAGCTTCTGCACCTGGACGACGGACAGGCCGTTCTTCTCGGCGATGCGGTGGACCTGGAGGTCCGCGTACGCCGGGGAGATGTCCGGGTCGAGGCCGGAGCCGGAGGACGTGACCGCGTCGGCGGGCACCTGGGACGCCCTGACCGTGTAGCCGGGCACCGAGTTGTCCTTGACGACGGCGGCCTTGGCGTCCTTCACCTGCTGGACGAGGACCTTGCTGTCGGCGGACAGGTTGGTGGCGCCCGAAAGGATCAGCTTGTACTGGGTGTTGACGCTGTTGGCGCCGAGCCCGTTCTGCGGGCGGCCCTGGAACCACTTCAGATCCGGGTCCGGGGTCTCCTGTCCCTTCTTCAGCGGCAGGTTGTACGACTGCCCGATGAGGGACGAGCCGACGACCTTGCCGTCCGCCTTGATCTCCGAGCCGTTCGCCTTGCCGGGGAAGATCCCCTGGGCGATGCCGGTGACGACCAGCGGGTAGATGACGCCGGTCACCAGGGTCAGCACGAGCAGGGCGCGCAGGCCCGCCCAGAGCAACCGGGCTGTGTTGGATACCGAGTTGTTCATAGCGGGTCAGCCGATTCCGGGGATGAGGGAGATGAGGAGGTCGATGATCTTGATGCCGATGAAGGGGGCGATCAGTCCGCCGATGCCGTAGATCCCGAGGTTGCGGCGGAGCATCTTGTCGGCGCTGACCGGCCGGTACCGCACGCCCCGCAGGGAGAGCGGGACCAGCGCGATGATGACCAGCGCGTTGAAGATGACCGCGGAGAGGATCGCGGAGTCGGGCGAGGCCAGGTGCATGATGTTGAGCTTGTCCAGGCCCGGGTAGACGGCCGCGAACAGCGCCGGGATGATCGCGAAGTACTTCGCGACGTCGTTGGCGATGGAGAACGTCGTCAACGCGCCCCGGGTGATGAGGAGTTGCTTGCCGATCTCGACGATCTCGATGAGCTTGGTCGGGTTCGAGTCGAGGTCGACCATGTTGCCGGCCTCCTTCGCGGCCGACGTGCCGGTGTTCATCGCGACGCCGACGTCCGCCTGGGCCAGCGCGGGCGCGTCGTTCGTGCCGTCACCGGTCATCGCGACCAGCTTGCCGCCGGCCTGCTCCCGCTTGATGAGGGCCATCTTGTCCTCGGGAGTGGCCTCCGCGAGGAAGTCGTCGACGCCCGCCTCCTCGGCGATCGCCTTGGCGGTCAGCGGGTTGTCGCCCGTGATCATGACGGTCTTGATGCCCATGCGGCGCAGTTCGTCGAACCGCTCGCGCATGCCCGCCTTGACGACGTCCTTGAGGTGGATGACGCCCAACACCCGTGCGCCTTCGGGGTCTTCGACCGCCACGAGCAGCGGGGTGCCGCCGGCCGCGGAGATCCGGTCGGTGAGCGCGCCGGCGTCCTCGGACACCTCGCCGCCCCGCTCGCGGACCCAGGTGACGACCGAACCGGCCGCGCCCTTGCGGATCTTGCGTCCGTCCACGTCAACGCCGGACATGCGGGTCTGGGCGGTGAAGGCGATCCACTCGGCGTGGGCCAACTCGCCCTGGTGGCGCTCGCGGAGGTCGTACCGCTCCTTCGCCAGGACGACGATGGAGCGGCCCTCGGGCGTCTCGTCGGCCAGCGAGGAGAGCTGGGCGGCGTCGGCGAGAGCGGCCGCGGTGGTGCCGGACACCGGCACGAACTCCGACGCCTGCCGGTTGCCGAGGGTGATGGTGCCGGTCTTGTCGAGGAGCAGGGTCGACACGTCACCGGCGGCCTCAACTGCCCTGCCGGACATGGCCAGTACGTTGCGCTGCACCAGGCGGTCCATGCCCGCGATGCCGATCGCGGAGAGCAGTGCGCCGATCGTGGTCGGGATCAGACAGACCAGCAGGGCCACCAGCACGATCATCGTGAGGTGGGTGCCGGCGTAGTCGGCGAACGGCGGCAGCGTGGCACAGGCGAGCAGGAAGACGATGGTGAGGGACGCCAACAGGATGTTCAGGGCGATCTCGTTGGGCGTCTTCTGCCGGGCGGCGCCTTCGACCAGGGCGATCATCCGGTCGATGAAGGTCTCGCCGGGCTTCGTCGTGATCTTGATGACGATGCGGTCGGAGAGAACCTTCGTACCGCCGGTGACGGCCGAGCGGTCGCCGCCGGACTCACGGATGACGGGCGCGGACTCGCCGGTGATGGCCGACTCGTCGACACTCGCGACGCCTTCCACGACGTCACCGTCGCCGGGGATGATGTCGCCCGCCTCGCACACGACCAGGTCGCCGATGCGGAGTTCGGTGCCGGGGACCTGTTCCTCGACCCTGCCGTTGAGGCGACGGGCCACCGTGTCGGTCTTGGCCTTGCGCAGGGTGTCGGCCTGCGCCTTGCCGCGGCCCTCGGCGACGGCCTCCGCCAGGTTGGCGAAGACGACGGTCAGCCACAGCCAGGCGCTGATCGCCCAGCCGAACCAGTCGCCCGGGTCCTTGAAGGAGAAGACCGTGGTCAGCACCGATCCGATCCACACCACGAACATCACGGGCGACTTGACCATCACCCGCGGGTCGAGCTTGCGGCAGGCGTCGGGCAGGGACTTGATCAGCTGCTTCGGGTCGAACAGGCCCGCGCCGACCCGTCCCTCGTCCTTGTGACCGGTCGGCACATCGCTGTGCGGCGCCCGGGTCGGAGTGGCAGTGGACATCGAGTCCTCTTGGGTTTCTTGGTGTTCTTGGTTTTCTTGGCTGTCTGTGCGGGTGGTCATGACGCCAGCCCCTCGGCCAGCGGGCCCAGCGCCAGCGCCGGGAAGTAGGTCAGACCGGTGATGATGAGGATCGCGCCCACCAACAGGCCGGTGAACAGCGGCTTCTCGGTGCGCAGGGTTCCCGCCGTGACCGGCACCGGCTTCTGCTCGGCGAGCGAGCCGGCCAGGGCCAGCACGAACACCATCGGCAGGAAGCGGCCGAGCAGCATCGCGAGTCCGGTCATGGTGTTGAACCAGTCGGTGTTCGCGTTCAGCCCGGCGAAGGCGGAGCCGTTGTTGTTGGCGGCGGAGGTGAAGGCGTACAGCACCTCGGAGAAGCCGTGCGCGCCGGAGTTGAGCATGGAGTGCGGCGGGGTCGGCAGCGCCATGGAGGCGGCCGCGAAGATCAGCACCAGGGCCGGGGTGATCAGGATGTAGCAGGCCGCGAGCTTCATCTCGCGGGTGCCGATCTTCTTGCCCAGGTACTCGGGTGTACGGCCGACCATGAGCCCGGCGATGAACACGGCGATGACCGCCATGATCAGCATTCCGTAGAGGCCGGAACCGGTACCACCGGGTGCGATCTCGCCCAACTGCATGCCCAGGATGGTGATTCCGCCGCCGAGACCGGTGAACGAGGAGTGGAAGGAGTCCACCGCGCCCGTCGAGGTCAGGGTGGTCGACACCGCGAAGATCGAGGAGGCGCCGACGCCGATGCGCGTCTCCTTGCCCTCCATCGCTCCGCCCGCGGCCTGCAACGCCGCGCCGTGGTGGGCGAATTCGGTCCACATCATCAGGGCGACGAAGCCGACCCAGATGGTGGCCATGGTGGCGAGGATCGCGTAGCCCTGCTTCACGCTCCCGACCATCACGCCGAAGGTGCGGGTCAGCGCGAACGGGACGACCAGCAGCAGGAAGATCTCGAAGAGGTTGGTGAAGGGCGTCGGGTTCTCGAACGGGTGGGCGGAGTTGGCGTTGAAGTAGCCGCCGCCGTTGGTCCCGAGCTCCTTGATGGCCTCCTGCGAGGCGACCGCGCCGCCGTTCCACTGCTGCTGCCCACCCATGAACTGGCCGACTTCATGGATGCCGGAGAAGTTCTGGATGGCACCGCACGCCACGAGCACGAGCGCGGCTACGACGGACAGCGGCACCAGGATGCGGATGGTGCCGCGCACCAAGTCGGCCCAGAAGTTGCCGAGTTCACCGGTACGGGAGCGCGCGAAGCCGCGTACGAGAGCCACCGCGACGGCGATGCCGACGGCCGCGGAGACGAAGTTCTGCACGGCCAGGCCGGCGGTCTGCACGACGTGACCCATGGTCTGCTCGCCGTAGTACGACTGCCAGTTGGTGTTCGTCACGAACGACACGGCCGTGTTGAACGACTGCGCCGGATTGACCGAGGAGAAGCCCAGCGAGCCGGGCAGGATGCCCTGCAGGCGCTGGAGCAGGTAGAGGAAGAGAACGCCGACCGCCGAGAACGCGAGCACGCTGCGCAGATACGCGGGCCAGCGCATCTCGGTGTTCGGGTCGGCACCGATGCCCTTGTAGATCCACTTCTCGACCCGCAGGTGCTTGTCGGAGGAGTAGACCCTGGCCATGTAGTTGCCGAGCGGGATGTAGGCGAGTGCCAGCGCGCCTATGAGGGCGAGCAGCTGGAGGACGCCTGCGAGTACGGGACCCATGTCGTGACTCAGAACCTCTCCGGGAAGATCAGGGCGAGGACGAGATAGCCCAGCAGGGCGACGGCCACGACGAGGCCGACGATGTTCTCGGCGGTCACAGCGACACCCCCTGGCGCCTCGGGGCGGCGAGATGGCCCGGCAGGGCGGCGGACACCACGAAGCCGACGCCGCCGATGAATACAGCCTCGGCGGTCACAGCTTCGTCACCCCCTTGGCGACAAGGGCCACCAACGCGAAAACCGCGATCGTGGTGACGACGAAGGCCAGATCGGCCATCGTGAGCTCCTGGAATGAGGTTCGAATGGAACGGACGCTTAGAGGTAACCGCGCCCGTGACCGAATTCGGCCACCGTTGACGGCTCCCTGACGGCGACGCATACGCCTTTGACGCGACTCTTACGGCGGGGCGGGGATCCGGGGCGCGCGGGCCCCGCCCCGGCGGTGAAGCGGGCGCCCGCGCCACCCCCCGGGTCAGAACAGTCGGAACCGCAGCCGGCAGATCACCGCGTCCGTGTCCCGTCGTACGGCGTGGGCGACCACGGCCCCCCGCTGGTTCTGCAGCAGCCGCTGCCACAGCCGTACCGGCTCCACCTCGGCGATCAGGACGGTGACCCGGGTGTCCGGTTCCGCTGCCGAGACGTCTCGTACGTAGGCGGCGATGGGGCGGCCCAACGTGCGGCGCTCGCAGGGGAGTTGGACCAGAGGGACGCCGGGGTCCCATTGGGCCCAGGCGCGTTCCAGGGCGTGGAGGTGGGCACGGTCCTCGGGGTCCGGGTAGCAGACGGTGACCGCGCGTACCTCGTCGCCGAGGGAGGCGGCGGCCGTCAGTGCCTCGGAGGTGAGGCGGGAGAGGGACGAGACGGGCACGATCACGACGGACCGGTCGCGGTGCGGGGGGTCCGGGATGCGGCCGAGGCCCAGTCGGTCGCCGATGTGCGCGTACGCGCGGTGCACGGTCTCGAAGGCCAGCACGAGCAGCGGCAGGGTGATCACGATCAGCCAGGCGCCCTCCTCGAACTTGGTCGCGGTGACGACGACGGCCGCGACGCCGGTGAGGAGTGCGCCGAAGCCGTTCAACAGGGCCTTGCCACGCCAGCCGGTGCCGCGTTCGCCGCGCCAGTGCCGGACCATGCCGACCTGCGCGACGGTGAAGCCGACGAAGACGCCTATCGCGAAGAGCGGCACGAGGGTGTTGGTGTCGCCGCCGGAGAAGACGAGCAGCGCCGCCGAGACCGCGGCCAGCGCGAGCACACCGTGCCGGTGCACCTGGCGGTCGGCCTTGAGGGCGAAGACGTGCGGGAGGTAGTTGTCGCGGGCCAGCAGCTTCAGCAGCACCGGCAGCCCGCCGAAGGACGTGTTCGCGGACAGGGCGAGCAGGATCATCGTCGCGAACTGGATGACGTAGAAAGCCCAGTTGTGGCCGAGGGAGGCGTCCGCGAGCTGGGCGAGGACGGTGACGCCCTGGACCGGCTGGAGGTGGAAGCGGGAGATCAGCACCGAGAGGCCGATCAGCATCACGCCGAGCACCGCGCCGAGGGCGACCTCCGCGCGCTGGGCCCGCTTCGCGCGGGGCGTGCGGAAGGAGGGCACGGCGTTGGCGATGGCCTCGACGCCGGTGAGGGCGCTGCATCCGGAGGCGAAGGCCTTCAGCAACAGCAGGGTGCCGACGCTCGTGGCGTTGTCGGCGAGCGCGGAGGCGTGTCCGTCGGCGGTCGCGGTGCTCACCGGCGCGGACCGGAACAGGCCGACCGTGATCAGCACGAGGATGGAGCCGACGAAGACCACGGTCGGCACGACGAAGGCGCGGGCCGACTCGACGATCCCGCGCAGATTCACCGCCGTGACCAGCACGAGCACGGCGAGGCAGAGCCACAGCCGGTCGTCGTAGAGTCCCGGAAAGGCCGAGGTCAGAGCGGCCACACCGGCCGTGACGGCGACCGCGACGTTCAGTACGTAGTCCAGCACCAGCGAGGCCGCCGCCACCAGGCTGGTCCGCGCGCCCAGGTGGGTCTTCGCCACGGCGTAGGAGCCGCCGCCGTCCGGGAAGGCCGCGATGACCTGCCGGTACGACGCGACGAGCACCGCGAGCA
This sequence comes from Streptomyces sp. NBC_01261, assembly GCF_036226385.1. Taxonomy (NCBI): domain Bacteria; kingdom Bacillati; phylum Actinomycetota; class Actinomycetes; order Kitasatosporales; family Streptomycetaceae; genus Streptomyces; species Streptomyces sp. NBC_01261. The sequence continues at coordinate 9,048,239 of NZ_CP108463.1, read as the reverse complement.
GACCGGCGATGGCGAGCGTGACCGGCAGGGTGAAGCCGAGCCCGTGCGCACCGGCGGCGGCCAGCACGAGGACGATCGCCTCGGGGCCGTACGCGACCGACGCCATGGCGTCCAGGGAGAGGGCCGCGAACCCGGCGAGAGCGGTCAGCCGGTGGCGTTCGCCGGTATCCGGGGGCTCCTCGTCGGCCGGTGTCTCACCCGGCTGGACAGTCAGAACGGTCATGCTGATGGCTCCTTCACGTACGGACGCGCGGTGACGGGAATGCGCGAGTGCGCTCCAGGTTCTGTCCCGCCGCCGCCGGTTTCCCCTTCTCCTTGCGTCTTCTTCGCGCCGAACACGCGTTCTTTGACGCGAACTTGACGACCGTGTTGCCTGCGCGACCGCCCTCCCCCGCTGCGACGGCGTCAAGAAGCACCGGCCGCCCGTCAGAGTCCCGTCAAGGCCCGGCCCCCGTACGTCCGGAGTCCCTACCGTCGCCACCATGGGACGCCCCGACGACGCACCCGCGTCCGCGCACGACCGCCGGTGGAGGCGCGACCTGCGCGACACGTTCCGCTGTGCGGGCGCGCTGCTCGGACTCCTGCTGCTCGTCGACGACCTGAGCGGCCGGCTCACCCCGTGGCGTGGCGCGCTCTGGCTCGCCCTCGCCGTCCTGCTCCTCGTGGTGCTGTTCCCGGCCCGGGTCCGGGCGGGCCAGGGCTGGCTGTCCTCACGCGGCCTGCTGCGCGAACGCCGCGTCCGCACGGATCGCCTGGTGTCGGTGCGCTGCCTGGACGGGATCTCTCAACGACTGTTGCTACGGGACGAGTTGGGCGGCCGGGTCGAGATCGACCCCGATGTCCTGGTGCACAATCCCGACCTGTGGCACCGCGTCTCCGAGGGCTCCCGCACGTCTGTGACCTCGGGCTCCCTCACGTGCGGGGCGACCGCCCTGCGCCGGATCGCGGAACGCGTCGAGCGCGAGACGGCGGAGACCGTGTTCAAGGTGTCCGGCCTGGAGTAGCCACCACGGTCGAGGCCGACGGGTCCGCCCATTCGGCCAGCGGCAACGACACGACCATCGTCAGGCCACCCCCGGGTGTGTCCTCCGGCGTGAGCGTCCCGTTCATCGCCTCGGTGAGACCGCGTGCGAGGGCGAGGCCCAGTCCGAGTCCGGTGGTGTTGTCGGTGTCGCCGAGCCGCTGGAAGGGCTCAAAGAGTTTCTCACGTCCGGTGGTTGGGAGCCCGGGCCCGCGATCCACGACCCTCAACTCCACCCGGCCGCCCAGCGCACTGGCGGTGACCATGACCCGCCGCCCGGCCGGGGTGTGCCGGGCCGCGTTGCCGGCCAGGTTGGCGATCACACGTTCCAGCAGCGGCGGATCGACGAGCACCGGAGGTATCGACTCCACGTCCCGCAGGTCCACATCGGGCACGTCCGCGAGGGCCATCGGCAGCACCTCCTCCAGGCTCGTGGCCCGCAGGCTCAGGGGAAGAACCCCTGCCTCAAGGCGGCTGAGATCGAGGAGGTTCTCCAGCAGCCGGTCCAGCTTGGCCATCGACTCGTCGGCGGTGGCGAGGAGTTCGTCCCGGTCCTCTTCCGAGAACTCCACGTCCCGCCCGCGCAACGACGTGACCGCCGCCCACCCCGCCGCGAGCGGCGTCCGCAAGTCGTGTCCTACGGCCCGCAGCAGCGCCGTACGCAAGCGGTCGGCGGCCTTCACCGGCTCGATCTCGGCGGCGGCCTCGGCGAGTTGGGCCCGTTCGACGGCGGAGCCGACATGCGCGGCGAAGGCGGCCAGCACCCGCCGCTCCGACGATGACAGGGTGCGTCCGCGCAGGACCAGGAAGGCGCCGGGACCCGCGGGGACGGTCGTGACCCCGCCGCCGATCTCGTGGTCCGGTGGCCGGTCCACAAGTTCGGCCGAGTCCGTGCCGAAGGTCTCCCGCGTGCGTTCGAGCAGCGCCGGGATCGTCTGGCCGCCGCGCACGATGCTGCCCGCGAGGGACGACATCGTCTCCGCCTCGGCGGTGGCACGCGCCGAGCGCCGGGACAGTCGTAGTGAACGGTCCACCACTGCGGCCACGGTCGCCGCCACCACCGTGAACACCCCCAGCGCCAACAGGGCGTTGGGGTCGTCCAGGGTGAACTGGCCGATGGGCGGGATGAACCAGTAGTTGAGCAGCAGCGAGGCCGTGACCGACGCGATGACCGCCGAGGTGACCCCGCCTATGCAGGCCACCCCGACCACGGCGAGCAGGAACAGCAGGGCCTCGCTGGTGAGGTTGACCGTGCCGCGTACTTGGGCGAGGCAGACGGTGAGGAGCACCGGCAGCACAAGTCCCGCCACCGGCCCGGCGATCAGCCGTGCCGTCGACAGGGTGCGCCGCCGGGAGGGCAGCAGGGTGCCGCGTCCGGCCCGCTCGTGCGTGACTCGATGGACGTCGATGTCACCGGAGAGTTCCGTGACCGTCTCACCCGTGCCGGGGCCGGTCAGGAACCGCTCGAACCGGCCCCGGCGGCTGGTGCCCAGGACGAGTTGGGTGGCGTTCTCGGTGCGGGCGAAGTCGACCAGGGCGGTGGCGACACCGTCGCCGACCACCGAGTGGTAGCTGCCGCCGAGGTCCTCGACGAGCCTGCGTTGCCGGGCGAGCGAGGCATGGGACACCCCGGCGGCGAGTCCGTCGCTGCGGGCCACGTGCACGGCGAGCAGGTCACCGCCGGCGATGGGGGTCCCCCCGGTCGAGCGAAGCCGAGAGTGGGGGAGGTCGGCGATGCGGGCGGCGCGCCGGATCAGCGTGTCGCCCTCGGGCCCGCCGGTGAGCGCGACGACCACCCGCTCCCGGGTCTCCCACACCCCGCCGATCGCGTGCTCGGCGCGGTACGTGTGCAGCGCCTCGTCGACCCGGTCGGCGACCCACAGCAGCGCCAACTGCCGTAGGGCGGTGAGGTTTCCGGGCCGGAAGTAGTTGGCGAGGGCCGCGTCGATCTTCTCCGGTGTGTAGATGTTGCCGTGCGCCATGCGCCGCCGCAGCCCCTCGGGCGGCATGTCGATCAGCTCGATCTGCTGGGCCCGCCGTACGACGACGTCGGGCACCGTCTCGTGCTGCGGGACCCCGGTGATCTTCTCGACGACGTCCTTGAGGGAGGCCAGATGCTGCACGTTGACGGCGGTGACGACGTCGATGCCGGCGGCGAGCAGCACGTCGATGTCCTGCCAGCGCTTGGCGTTGCGCCCGCCGCCGGGGACGTTGCTGTGCGCGAACTCGTCGACGACGGCGACCTCGGGGCCGCGCGCGAGCACCGCGGGAAGGTCCATCTCCTCGAAGTAGCCACCCCTATAAGCGCATTGGGCCCTGGGCACCGCCTCCAGGCCGTCGAGCATCGCCTCGGTCAGCGGGCGCCCGTGGCACTCGGCGAACCCCACCACCACATCGGCGCCCCGAGCGGCCCGGCGCCGTGCCTCGTCGAGCATGCGGTAGGTCTTGCCGACACCCGGGGCCGCCCCGAGGTAGACCTTCAGTCGCCCGCGTCGTACGTCGTTCATCGCCTCCCAGACAAGCGCCCCGCGACCGCTCGGGCGGGCTTCTTGACGCGTCTCTGGCGCCGCCCGCGAGGACGTTGACACTGTCTTGACGGCGCCCGGCCGGGTTAGGGTGAGCGCGGTGTGCCGGGAAGTCTGGTCGGCGGGGAGTCCGCATGGGCTCGTCCAAGACCACAAGGGGACGGCATGCGCGGCGTCGGTACGGTTCTGGCACTCGTGGTACTGGCGACGCTGGTCGCGACGTTCGCCCGCCGCTGGCGGATCCCCGCACCCTCCCTCCTCGTGGTCGCCGGTCTCGCCGTGGCCCTGCTGCCGGGCACCCCGTCGATCGAGATCAGCCCGGACGTGATCGGCCTGGTCGTCCTGCCGCCGCTCCTCTACGCCAGCGCCGAGGACATGTCGTGGCGTGAGCTGAAAGCGGTGTGGAAGCCGGTCGGGATCCTCGCGATCGGCCTGGTCCTCGCGTCGGCGGCAGCGGTCGGCTGGGTGGCGTCGACGGTCACCCCGCTCTCCTGGCAGATGGCGCTCGTGCTCGGCGCGGTTCTGGCCAGCACCGACCCTGTCGCCGTCACCGCACTGGGCCGCCGGCTCGCCCTGCCGCCCCGGGTCCAGGTCCTGGTCCAGGCGGAGTCCCTGTTCAACGACGCGACCTCGCTGGTCCTGTTCCGGGTCGCGGTGAGCGTCGCCGTGGCCTCGGCGGCGGCCAACTGGGGTGCGGCGGGCGGGGAGTTCGTCGTCCTCGCGGGCGGCGGCACGGTCATCGGAGCGGCCGTGGCGTACGTCGTGACCCTGATCCGCCGACGTACCGAGGACCCGGTCCTGGAGACGGTGATCTCCCTGGTCACGCCGTACGCGGCCTACGTCCTGGCGGAGGGCGCCCACACGTCCGGCGTGACCTCGGTCGTGGTCGCCGGAGTCGTCCTGGGCGGCCGCGGCGACCGTCTCACCAACGCCCGCATACGGCTCCAACTGCACGCCGTCTACGGCACGGTGGTGTTCCTGCTGGAGAGCGTGGTGTTCGCCCTGATCGGCCTCGCCCTGCCCGCCCAGGTACGGGCACTGTCCGACGGCGACCGCGCGTGGCCCCTGTACGCGCTCGCGGTGGCGGGCACCCTGATCACCGTACGACTGCTCTGGCTGGCGCCGCTGTCGGCGGTGGTACAGCGCAAGGGCGGAGTGCACAGGGTGAATTGGCGGGTGCCGATGGTGTTGACCTGGGCAGGCACCCGGGGCGTCCTCCCCCTGGCGGCGGCCCTGTCGATCCCCGAGGTCACCAGGACCGGCACCACCCTCGCCGACCGCCCCCTCGTCCTGGTCCTCACCACCTCGGTCGTGGTCGTCACCCTCGTCGTCCAGGGTTTCACCCTCGCGCCGGTCGTCCGCCGCTCCGGCATCGCCCTCGAACCCGACCACACAGAACGCGAAGAGGCCTCCGCCCGCTGCCGATTGGCCGACGCGGGCATCCGCCGCCTCGACGAACTCGCCGAGCTGGAAGCCGTACCGGACGTCGTCCTGGACCGCCTCCGCCGCGGCCTCAACGCCCGCCTCGACGACGCCCGAGACCGCCTCTCCGACAACAACACCCAAGCGGCACACGCGGAATCGGCCGACCTGGTCTACCGCCAACTCCGCCGCGACCTGATCGCCGTGGAGACGGTCGAACTACAACGCCTCTACGACGACCACACCATCAGCGACACGACGCGTAGGCGGCTCCAGCGGTCGTTGGACCTGGAGGAAGCGCGGCTGACGGACGTGTGACCGCTCAGTGGAGATCGGCGGGGCGGCGCCCGCAGCACACCAGCGTCCCCATCCCGGCCCCCCGTACCCCCTAGGGGCGCGAGGAACTGCGCGACCGGCCACGACACACCCGCACTCGCCCCACAAGAGCACCCCCGAGCTCCAAGGCGACAGCACCCCGAGCCCCCACCCCCGTAACGCTGGGTATCCACCACCCCGCCCCATCCCCACCCACCCCCCATACAGCCCAACGCACCCCTAACCAGCCCGATCCCCCCTTCCCTGACGCACCCCCTCCACCAACCAGGCCAGTCTTAACGCAAGATTGACGCCGAAGGCCCCCACATCCATGGGCCCACACGTCACTCTCCGCTTACGCTGGTGCCGCCGTCCGCGTGATGGCCAGAGCCCACACGCTGACCCGCACTCCAGGAGCACGCCCATGGCCACGACCGAACACCCTCCCAGTCGTATGCGCGCCTGGATGCTGGAGGGCCTGGCCGACATGGGCAAGGGCGGACACCAGGTCGCGCAGACCGCACCGGAACCCCAGCAGCACGTCCACCAGGGACAGCGCTGGTGGCGGGTGATGTGCCTGACCGGCGTCGACTACTTCTCCACCCTCGGTTATCAGCCCGGCATCGCGGCCCTCGCCGCCGGACTGCTCTCCCCCGTCGCGACGATCGTGCTCGTGATCGTCACCCTGGCCGGCGCCCTCCCCGTGTACCGCCGGGTCGCCGAGGAGAGCCCGCACGGCGAGGGTTCCATCGCGATGCTGGAACGGCTGCTGTCGTTCTGGAAGGGCAAGCTGTTCGTCCTGACCCTGCTCGGGTTCGCGGCGACGGACTTCCTGATCACGATCACCCTGTCGGCGGCGGACGCCTCCACCCACCTGGTGGAGAACCCGCACCTGACGAGCATGCTGCACGACAAGCAGATGCTGATCACGCTGATCCTGGTCGCCCTGCTCGGCGCGGTGTTCCTCAAGGGTTTCCTGGAGGCGATCGGCGTCGCCGTGTACCTGGTGGCGGCCTACCTCAGCCTCAACGTCGTCGTCGTGATCGTCGGCATGTGGCACGTGGTCACCCAGGAACACGTGGTCACCGACTGGACCAGCGCCCTCACCACCGAACACGGCAACGTCTTCGCGATGATCGGCGTGAGCCTGCTGGTCTTCCCCAAGCTCGCGCTCGGCCTCTCCGGCTTCGAGACCGGCGTGGCCGTCATGCCGCACGTCGAGGGCGACCCGGACGACACCCACGACAACCCCAAGGGCCGGATCCGCGACACCAAGAAGCTGCTGACGACCGCCGCGCTCATCATGAGCGTGTTCCTGATCGCCACCAGCTTCATCACCACCGTGCTCATCCCGGAGAAGGAGTTCAAGACGGGCGGCCAGGCCAACGGCCGCGCGCTCGCCTATCTCGCCCACGAGTACCTGGGCAACGCCTTCGGCACGGTCTACGACCTCTCGACCATCGCCATCCTGTGGTTCGCCGGCGCCTCCGCGATGGCCGGCCTCCTCAACCTCATGCCGCGCTACCTGCCCCGCTACGGCATGGCCCCGCACTGGGCCCGCGCCGTCCGCCCGATGGTCATCGTCTTCACGCTGGTCGCGTTCCTGGTCACCTGGATCTTCGACGCCAACGTCGACGCCCAGGGCGGCGCCTATGCCACCGGCGTCCTGGTCCTCATGTCCTCGGCGGCGATCGCGGTCACCATCGCGGCCCGCCGCGCCCAGCAGCGCAACTGGACCGTCGTCTTCGGCGTCGTCTCCGCGGTCCTCCTCTACGTCACGGTCGTGAACGTCATCGAACGCCCCGACGGCGTGAAGATCGGCGCCTGTTTCATCGCCGGCATCATCCTGGTCTCCCTGCTGTCGCGGCTGGCCCGCGCCTTCGAACTCCGCGTGACGAGCGTGCAGTTGGACCCCATGGCGGAACGGTTCATCCGTGACGTGGCCAGCCGGAAGATCCGCTTCGTCGCGAACGAGCCCGACCGCCGCGACAAGGCCGAGTACCGGGACAAGATCGAGCAGATCCGCAACGACAACGACATCCCCGGCGAGGACTTCGTGTTCGTCGAGGTGACCGTCCTCGACGCCTCCGAGTTCGAGGCGGGCCTGACGGTGCGCGGCGAGGTCCTGCACGGCCGCTACCGGGTCCTGACCCTGGAGTCGTCCTCCATCCCGAACGCCCTGGCCGCGCTGATGCTCCACGTCCGCGACTCGACGGGCCGCATTCCGCACATGTACTTCGAGTGGACCGAGGGCAACCCCTTCGCCAACTTCCTCCGCTTCTTCCTCTTCGGCCAGGGCGAGGTCGCCCCGGTCACCCGAGAGGTCCTCCGCGAGGCAGAACCGGACCGCACACGACGCCCGCGCGTACACACGGGCTGACACCGACCAGGCACGACGCCCCACGCCCCCACGCCCGCACACCGGCCGCCCCGGCCAAACTCCGGCAACCTCACGCACCGGCACACCGTCCGCCCGCCCTGGACCATGCACCCACGCGATCACACCGGCCAACCCCGACCGGGCACGACCCTTCACGCCCACACACCGGCCGCCCCGCTCAAGCCCCAGCCACCTCACGCACCCGCACACCGACCGCCCTGCACCGGATGCGCCCACGCGTACACACCAGTTGACGCCAACCGGGCACGCCCCTTCACGCCCACACACCGGCCGCCCCGGCCAAGCCCCGGCAACCTCACGCACCGGCACACCGTCCGCCCGCACTGGACCATGCACCCACGCGATCACACCGGCCAACCCCGACCGGGCACGACCCTTCACGCCCACACACCCGCCGCCCCGCTCAAGCCCCGGCCACCGCACACACCCGCACACCGACTCCCCCGGACCGGCCAATGCACCCGCGCGTACACACCGGCCGACGCGGAGCCACCCCGACGCCCCCGCGCACACCGGCCGCCCCGAACCAGACCCAGCGACCCCACACACCAGCCGCCCCAGTCCGACTCGGGCAACCCGCACACCGCCTGCCCCGGCCCGACTCCGGTGCCCTCGCACACCGCCCGATCCCGACCCCAGCCACCCCGACCAACCGCACCGGCCCACCCGCACCCCCGGCCAACCATTCGAGCCCACCCGAGCCGACCCCACCGTAAGAGGCACGACAAAATCCGGCGCCGGTGTGTAAGAGCCCCGTCAGCGGCCCCCGCGGCGCGCCGTCCGCGGCCTACCGTCGGCCTCATGCGGCACAGCACCCTCCCCCCGGACCCGGCCGGCGACCGCCACTGGCGTGGCGACGCCCGGCTGGCGACGGGCTGCACGGTCGGCTTCCTCGGCATGACCCTGCTGGTCGACTGGGAGGCCGGAACCCTCACCCTGACGCGCGCGTTGCTCTGGTTCGTCCTGTCGGCGGCGCTCTTCGGAGTCCTGCTGCCGCACCGCGTCACCGCGGGGCCCGGCTGGCTCACCGTGGACAGCCCGCTGCTGCGGCGCACGGTACACACGGACGCGCTGACCGTCGTACGGCAGTACGGCGACGTCTCCACGCGCCTGCTCCTGCGGGACACGCACGGGCAGTGGCTCGAACTCGACCCCCGGGTGCTGGTCGCCAACCCCCTGCTCTGGCACGAGCTGGACACGGGCATGCGGCACTCGATGGAACGCGGCACACTGCGCCAGGGCACCGACGTCCGGCGTCACCTGGGTCATCTGATCGACGACGAGACCGCGCGGTCGGTCCTCAGGGCGTCGGGGATTTCCTGACCGCGCGACGCGTCCGGCGGATCAGGACCTTGCCGAAGCCCAGTTGCCCGGCGATCTCTATCCGCAACTCGACGGGGGCCCCGGCATCACCCGGCCCGCGCGTCCTGAGCTTGCCGTAGTTGAGCACCAGGGAGTCCGTGTCCACCACGATGCCCGGCAGCACCAGCAGCCGTAGCGAACCGAGATGCATGTCCAGGTCGATGCGCAACGTGCCCTGCGTGATCACCGCCTCGGTGAAGTCGAGGGTCACATCGCCCAGGCGCGACCGGATCTCCAGCCGGCGCGGCACCACCCAGCCGTCACCGCGCCGCGTCGAGCCGCCGTTCTGCTCGATGCGGGCGACGTCCTTCACCTCGACCGGGGTCGCGCCCGCCACCGTCGGCAGGTCGGCCGTCAGGACCGCCAACTCGCCCATCGTGCGGGCGGACAGGGCGGCCTCGACCCGCTCGTCGAGTTCCTCGGCGGTCAGTCTGCCGTCGCCGGCCGCGCCGGTCAGCACGTCCACGACGCGGTCCCGGTCCGCATGCGAGGCCCGCAACGCGGTCGTGCTCATCAGCTCACCCGACATACCCTCACCCCGATCGACGGACTGACGTTATATCGCGTTATACCTCAGAGCCAACCCCTCGTCCACCGCATCGCGTTTCTGGCCCTAGGGTTGCGCGTATGCAGTCCTACACAATCGGCCAGGCGGCGCGGCTGCTCGGCGTGAGCCCGGACACCGCGCGCCGGTGGGCGGACGCGGGCCGGGTGACCACCCACCGCGACGAGGGCGGGCGCCGGCTCATCGACGGGGTCGATCTGGCCGCGTTCTCGGTCGAGTTGGCGAAGGCGGGCGAGGTCGAGGAAGACCCTTCCTACACCTCGGTCCGCAACGCGTTCCCCGGCATCGTCACCGCGATCAAGCTCGGCGATGTCGCGGCCCAGGTCGAGATCCAGTCGGGCCCGCACCGGCTGGTCTCCCTGCTGACCCGCGAGGCCGTCGAGGAACTCGGCCTGGAGGTCGGCATGGAGGCCACCGCCCGCGTGAAGTCGACGAACGTGCACATCGACCGCGTGTGAGGCGGGCGGCGACCCCCGTCCGTCACCGCGTCACTTGGTGACCGAGTAGGAGTGCGCGCCGGTACCCGCCAACGCGCCCCCGTCCACGATCAGATACTCGTCCCGGATCGGCCGCCCCGCGAAGAACGCCTCCAGGATCTCCCGCGTGCCCGCCGCGTACCGGGCCTGCGCCGACAGCGACGAACCGGAGATGTGCGGGGTCATCCCGTGGTGCGGCATGGTGCGCCACGGGTGGTCCGCCGGAGCGGGCTGCGGGAACCACACGTCACCGGCGTAACCCGCCAACTGCCCACTGCGCAGGGCCCGGTCGACGGCGTCCCGGTCGACGATCTTCGCCCGCGCGGTGTTGATGAGATACGCCCCGCGCTTCATCTGCGCGAGCAGCTTGTCCCCGAACAGCCCCTCCGTCTCGGGGTGCAGCGGCGCGTTGACGGTCACGACGTCGCAGTGCGGCACCATGTCCTCGGCGCTGTCGTGCCAGGTCAGCCCCAACTCCCGTTCCACGTCCCCGGAAAGCCGGTGCCGGTCGGTGTAGTGCAGCTTGACGTCGAAGGGCGCGAGCCGCCGCAGCACCGCGAGCCCGATCCGCCCGGCGGCGACCGTCCCGACGTGCATGCCTTCGAGGTCGTACGAACGGGCCACGCAGTCCGCGATGTTCCAGCCGCCGTCGAGCACGACCTGGTGGGACGGCAGGTAGTTGCGCACGAGGGACAGCGTCATCATCACGACGTGTTCGGCGACGCTGATGCTGTTGCAGTACGTCACCTCGGCGACCGTCACGCCGTGCGAGATCGCCGAGTCGAGGTCGACGTGGTCGGAGCCGATGCCGGCGGTGACCGCCAGCTTGAGGTTCTTGGCGGCGGCGATGCGCTCGGGGGTGAGGTACGCGGGCCAGAACGGCTGCGAGATCACGATGTCGGCGTCGACCAATTCGCGGTCGAAGACCGAGCCCGCGCCGTCCTTGTCGGAGGTGACGACGAGGGTGTGCCCGGCCGCCTCCAGGTAGGCGCGCAGGCCGAGTTCACCGGAGACACTGCCGAGGAGCCGGCCCGGGGTGAAGTCGACCGCCTCGGGAGTGGGGGTGGTCTGGCCGCCGGGGTAGTGGTCGATCACCGGCAGGTCGTCGCGGGCGTACGAGGTCGGGTATCCGTCGATCGGGTCGTCGTACAGGACACAGAGAACCTTGGCCATGTCGCGGCTCCTCAACTCCGTTGTCGGAAGGTGCACTTCACGATCCTCGGGGTCGATCGCCCTGGTCAAAGCGAACGTTGCTATGCCGACATAGCCCGCTCCTATCAACGGCTGTCAGCGTCCGTCGCCGCCCAGATAGGTGTGCAGCAGCTCGTCGAGCGCGTCCCGTACGCCCGCTTCCCTCGCCACCTTCAACAGCGCCTCCGCCAGCACGGATCGGGGCTCACTGCGAGCGACGACCAGTCCGACCCGGGGCCCGTGCGCGGGCCCGTTCAGCGGTACGACCCGCATCCCGTCCGGTACGTCGAACATGTGCAGCCAGGCGTGCGAGATCACGCTGGACCAACGGCCCCCGGGCAGCAGGGTGTACAGCCCGGCGACGCTGTCGGACTCGACCGCCGGGGAGGCCGTCGCGCCCTCTGCCGCGAAGCACTCGTCGATGATGCGGCGGTTGCGCATCCGCGAGTTGAGCAGGCAGAGCGGAAGCGTGGCCGCCTGCGCCCAGCTCGCCCCGGAGACACCGCCGAGCGGCCCGTCGACGGGGGTCAGGAGGACGTACCGCTCCTCGTAGAGCGGGAGGCGGCGGACGTTGCGCAGGGTGTCGTCGTCCAGGTACGTCATCGCCGCGTCCAGCTCGAACTCGGCGAGGCCGTGGGTGATGTCGACGGACGCGAGCGACTCCAGAGCGACCCGGGCCTGGGGATGCCGTACGCAGAACGGGGTGGTGAGGAGGGAGGCGGCGGGCAGCGCGGTCGGCACCACCCCGAGTCGCAGCGTGCCGGTCAGTCCACCCCGCAGCACCGACAACTCCTGGTGCAGCGCGTCCCGTTCGGCCAGGATGCGGTGCGCCCAGGCGAGCACCACCTCGCCCTCCGGGGTCAGTCCCTCGTACCGTCTGCCGCGCCGCACGATCGGTACGTCCAACTCGTGCTCCAGGCGCCGGATCGCGGCCGAGAGCGAGGGCTGCGAGACGTAACAGGCCGCGGCGGCGCGCGCGAAGTGCCGCTCACGGGCGAGCGCGACCAGGTACTCCAGCTGACGCAGCAGCACGCCCAACCTCCCCTGGACTGTTGGAACGTAGAACGTGCAGGTTAGGCGCTGTCCGTCCGGCACAACAGGGCCGCCCACAGGTCGAGCCGGTCGTAGAGGCGGGAGAGGTCACGGCCGGTGAAGTGCTCGATGCGCCCGATGCGGTAGTGCACGGAGTTGACGTGCAGATGCAGTGCCTCCGCCGTCCGCGCCCAGGAACCGTCACAGGCGAGGAAGGTCTCCAGGGTCTCCAACAGGACGGCGTTGGAGCGTAGTTGGCCGAGAACGGTACGGCTGTAGGCGGTACGGACCTCCACCGGAACACCGGTGAGCAGCGCGTCGAGCCCCGTGAGCGTCGCGGCATCGGTGAGCGCGGAGCCACCCGCCCCAGCGGTGCTCCGCGCCGAGGCGAGCGCGTAACGCGCCTCCGCCAGCGCCCCGTTGAGCTCCCGCGCACTGTCTACGGGCGCCCCGGTCCCGCCGTGGAGCGGCACCGCTGGTTCGGCCGCGGCGACAAACGGCCACACCTCGTGCAGCGCGTCGGCCTCGGCCCCACTCACGACCGCGAACGCGGCCCCGTCCGGCAGCCGTCCCACGGCACCCGCGACCGCCGTGCCGTCCGGCAACGTATGCGCGACGACTTCCGCCAACGCCCCCTCCGCCAGCCCCGCCCGCTGCGCCCCGGTCTCCGCGACGAGCACCCGGTACGGCCCGTCGTCCGGCAACCCACAGGCCCGCAGCGCAGCCGCCACAGCCGCGCCATCGACACCCGGCACGGCGAGCAGCGCCCCCAACTCATCGGCCGTCTGCCGCTCTTCGGCCCGTGCGCGGACCCGCGCCTCCTGGCAGCGCCCCAGCACCGAGGCCAGCTCGTGCACCATGCGCGGCGGCGCGTCGTCGGGGTCGGGAAGGTAGAGGTGCCAGCGCTCGTACGGCGAGACCCCGTCGGCGTCGACGGGTACGGCCTCCGCCAGCAGGCCGGCCGCCCTGCCCACCGGTATCGCGGGGGCACCCGCCGTCGCCGCGACCGACCGTCCGGAGGGCGTGAGGACATACGCGACGGCCCGTTCGAGATGCGCGAAGGCCGTGGTCACGATCGGCTCCGGCCCCGCGCCCTGCGCGGCCATCCGGCTCAGCCGCCCGCGCACGTTCTCCGGCAGTGTGTGCCGACGGCTCAGCTCGCCCCAGCGGCCGAGGTAAACGGTGTCGGTGATCGCGCGGAACATGATGTGCGCCGGTACGGCGGCCACCGGCACCCCGTGCCGCACACAGGCCTCGACGAGATCGTCAGGCACCGAACCGTGCGTCTCCTCCCCCGCGAGCAGCGCGGCGGCCCCCGCACCGCGCAGCGCGGACACGAACCGCTCGGCCCGCCCGGGCCCGTCCTCGGCCGACCACCACACGAGCCCGCTCAGCACGACCTCGTCCCGCCGCACGAACCGCGCGGGATCCTCCAGGTCGGTCACGGTCACTCCGCTGATCTCCCGGGCCAGCTGGGTGTCCTCGGCCCACAGCAGGCGCAGGCCGAGGGACTCGTCCTGAAGAAGGTGTTCGACGTGCATGGTTCCGGCTCCTCGCATCTCGCATTCGCCAGGTGAATGCGAGTGATTGCATGGTAAGTGCAAGACCAATCGGCCGAAACGCCTCTTGGTTGATCCTCCAGTGTCCGGCCGTGGAACATCGGCGTTTCCGTGCTGTGAACCAGTCGTCCCGACCGGGTCCGCGTTGCTTCACTGGCGGTCATGGACCTGAACACGGTGGCCGAGATCATCGACGCCCGGCAGCCGACACCCTGGCGGCCGGGCGACGCCTGGCTCGGCGGCGGCACGTATCTCTTCTCCGAGCCGCAACCGCACCTGCGCCGCCTGGTGGACCTGAGCCGCACCGGCTGGACGCCCGTCGAGCGGCACCCGGACGGTTCCCTGGAGATCGCCGCGACCTGCACGATCGCCCAACTCTCCCGTTTCGCAAAGGAGTTGACGACCGGTGCGGCCCCGCTCTTCGAGCAGTGCTGCCGCGCCTTCCTCGCCTCCTTCAAGATCTGGAACATGGCGACGGTCGGCGGCAACCTCTGCAACGCCCTGCCCGCGGGCCCGATGATCTCCCTCACCGCCGCCCTGGACGCCGAGTGCCTCCTCCTGTCCCAGGACGGTCTACGGCGCCGGGTCCGCGTCGCCGACTTCGTGACCGGCGCGGGCCGCAAGGACCTCGCCGACGGCGAACTCCTCCGCTCGATCACCGTCCCGGCCCGCGCCCTGACCTGCCGCACGGCTTTCCGTCAGGCCTCGCTCTACGGCCTCGGCCGCTCCGGGGTCCTGGTCATCGGCACCCTGGACCCGCTCGACGGCTCGCTCGCGCTGACGATCACCACGTCGACGGTCCGCCCGTTCGGCCTGTGGTTTCCGCTCCCACCGACGGCCGAGCAACTGCGCGCGGCGATCGCCTCCGCAGTAGCGGACGACGAGTGGTTCGACGACATCCACGGACTGCCCGAGTGGCGGGCGCACATGACGTTCCGGTACGCGGAGGAGATCCGCCGGGAGCTGGGAGAGACAGCGGCATGAACATCGACGTCAACGGCCGGTTCTTCACCGAAGACCCCCGCCCGGGTCAGTGTCTGCGCACGTACCTCCGCGAGCGCGGCTGGTTCGGCGTGAAGAAGGGCTGCGACGCGGGCGACTGCGGCGCGTGCACGGTCCACGTGGACGGCGAGCCGGTGCACAGCTGCCTCTACCCCGCCTTCCGCGCCGACGGCCGCGCCGTCACCACGGTCGAGGGCCTGGCCGCCGAGGACGGCGAACTCCACCCGGTCCAGCGGAAGTTCCTGGACGCGCAGGGTTTCCAGTGCGGTTTCTGCACGGCCGGCTTCCTGATGACGACGGCCGCCCTGAACGAGGACCAACTCACCGACCTCCCCCGGGCGTTCAAAGGCAACCTGTGCCGCTGCACCGGCTACCGCGCCATCGAGGACGCGGTACGAGGCGTCTGCCACGCCGAGGCACCGGGCGCGGGCGAGGCGGTGGGCCGCAACCTTCCCGCCCCGGCCGGACCGCGGGTCGTCACCGGCACCGCCCGCTACACCTTCGACATCGACGTCCCCGGCCTGCTCCACATGAAACTCCTCCGCTCCCCGCACGCCCACGCCCGCGTCACCGCGATCGACACCGCTGCCGCTCTCCAAGTCCCAGGCGTGCACGCCGTGTTCACCCACTACGACGCCCCGGAACGCCACTTCTCCACGGCCCGCCACGAACACCCCACCGAGGACCCGGACGACACCCGCGTCCTCGACGACACCGTCCGCCACATCGGCCAACGCGTCGCCGCCGTCGTAGCCGACAGCGAGGCCGCCGCCGAGGAGGGCTGCCGACGCGTCGAGGTGACGTACGAGATCCTCCCTTGGGTCCTCGACCCGGAGGAGGCGATGCGCCCCGGCGCCCCGGTCGTCCACGACAAGGACGCCGCCAAGGCGCGGATCTCACGCCCGCAGAACAACGTCGTGGGCGAGGCACACGGCGAGATCGGCAGCGTGGAGACCGGCTTCGCCGAGGCCGACGCCGTCTACGAGGACACCTACCGCACCCAGCGCGTCCAGCACGCCAGCCTGGAGACCCACGGCGCGGTGGCGTGGTTCGACGAGGACAACAGGCTTACGGTACGTACGAGTTCACAGACCCCGTTCCTCACCCGCCGCGCCCTCTGCGCGCTGTACGACCTCCCCGAGGAACAGGTCCGGGTCGTCGCCGGCCGGGTCGGCGGCGGCTTCGGCGGCAAGCAGGAGATGCTCGTCGAGGACATCGTCGCCCTCGCGGTCCTGCGCCTGCGCCGCCCGGTGAAACTGGAGTACACCCGCGCCGAACAGTTCTACGGCGCCACCACCCGCCACCCCTTCACGATCAACGTGAAGGCGGGCGCCCGCCGCGACGGCCAACTCACCGCACTGCAACTACGAGTTGTCTCCAACACCGGCGCCTACGGCAACCACGGCCCCGCCGTCATGTTCCACAGCGTCGGCGAGTCGATGGCCGTCTACCGCGCCCCCCACAAGAAGGTCGACGCCTTCTCCGTCTACACGCACACCGTCCCGGCGGGTGCCTTCCGGGGCTACGGCCTCGGCCAGGTGATGTTCGCCGTGGAGTCGGCCCTCGACGAACTCGCCCGCCAACTCGACCTGGACCCGCTGGAGTTCAAGGCGAAGAACATCATCGGACCCGGCGAGCCGATGCTCTCCCCCGGCGGCGAGGAGGAGGACCTGCACATCGCGAGCTACGGCCTCGACCAGTGCCTCGCGATCGTCCGCCGCGCCCAGGCGCAGCCCGTCTCCCAACTCCCCCCGGACGGCTGGTTGACGGGCGAGGGCACGGCCCTGGCGATGATCGCGACGGGCCCGCCCGGCGGCCACATCGCCGACGCGAAGGCGAGCCTCCTCCCCGACGGCGGCTTCGATCTCGCCGTAGGCACAGCCGAGTTCGGCAACGGCACCACCACGGTCCACCGCCAGATCGCGGCCGGTGAACTCGCCACCACCGTCGACCGCATCACCGTCCGCCAGTCCGACACCGACGTCGTACGGCACGACACGGGCGCCTTCGCCTCCACGGGCACGGTCGTCGCGGGCAAGGCCACTCTGCGCGCCTCCCACGCCCTCGCCGACCAGCTGCTCGACTTCGCCGCCACCCACCTTCAACTCCCGCGCGCCGACTGCGCGTTGGCCGAGGAAGCCGTACTGCACCCGGGCGGCCGTCTCACCCTGAAGGAGCTGCACGCGGCTGGTGCGGCGGTCGGGGTGGAGTTCAGCGCCGACGGGCACTTCGGCGGCACCCCTCGCTCGGTGGCCTTCAACGCACAGTGGTTCAGGGTCGCCGTGGACCCGGGAACGGGCGAGATCCGCATCCTGCGCAGTGTGCACGCGGCCGACGCGGGCAAGGTGATGAACCCGATGCAGTGCCGGGGGCAGGTCGAGGGCGGGGTCGCCCAGGCGCTCGGCGCGACCCTCTTCGAGAACGTACGGATCGACGAGCGCGGCGCGGTGGAGACATCGGCCTTCCGCCGCTACCGGCTCCCCCAGTACGCGGACGTACCGCGCACCGAGGTCCATTTCATGGAAACGGCCGACGCCATCGGCCCGTTGGGCGCCAAGTCGATGAGCGAGAGCCCCTTCAACCCGGTCGCACCCGCCTTCGCCAACGCGCTGCGGGACGCGACCGGCGTGCGCTTCACGGAACTTCCGCTGACCCGAGACCGGGTGTGGCGGGCACTGGCCGACTCGCCGCATACCCACCGTCCACCCGTATCGCCCTGATCCCACTGATGTGCCGGGCCCCGCAACGGTCCTGCGGAAGCACCAGTTGCGGTCCGGCACGGTCCAGCGGGGTGTCATCGATGCTCACGGCGAGCAGAACAGGGGCATGAGCGAAGTCGGGGTCGATCTCGGCCCAGGACAGCAGCGCGTGGTGCCCGTCCGCACCGCTGACCGCGATGAGGAAACGCAGCCTGTCCTTGCGGCGGACGGGGTCGAAGCCGGGCCCGGCCGAGGACAGGACGTCGTAGAGACGGGGTCCCGCGAAGCGGTGCTCCTGGGTGCCGCTGGTGGCGCACTCGAAGCTGACCCGGACGCGGTGCAGCGGCCAGTCGAGCAGGTCGGGCACGGTCAACCGGGCCGGTCGGGCGAGGTCCCCCGTCAGGTCGAGCTGCGCGAGCGTCACGAGCCATCACCTCCCGGAATGTGGTACCCGGACGGCACTCCCGTACAAACGCACATGCGCACCCCACAAGCGAACAGCGCAGCTCATGCGATGCGACAGGAGACTTATGCCTTGCAAATGCGGCAGTATCATCGCGGCACGGCCGTTGCGGTCGTCCCAGGGCGCGACAACCCCTTTCATGAGCCCCTTTCATGAAGAGACCAGAGGAGTAGAACCGTGATGACCCGTTCCGCGCGTCGGACCCGCCGGACCCTGCAGGTTGCGGGGGCCGGAGCCGCCGCGCTGCTGGCCCTGAGCGCCTGCTCCTCCAGCGACGACTCGTCCTCCTCGAAGTCCGACTCCTCGGCGTCCGCGTCCCCGAAGATGTCCGGCACCGTCACCGTGTTCGCCGCCGCCTCGCTCCAGGAGTCGTTCACGAGCCTGGGCAAGGAGTTCGAGAAGGCGAACCCGGGCACCAAGGTCACCTTCAACTTCGGCGGCAGCGACACCCTCGCCGCGAGCATCACCGGCGGAGCCCCGGCCGACGTGTTCGCCGCCGCGAGCCCCAAGACCATGGCGATCGTCACGGACAAGGGCGACGGCGTCGGCACGCCGGCCACCTTCGTCCGCAACCAGTTGGAGATCGCCACCCTGCCGGGCAACCCCGACAAGGTGACCTCCCTGAAGGACCTCACGAAGTCCTCGCTGAAGGTCGTGCTCTGCGACAAGACGGTGCCCTGCGGTGCGGCGGCCCAAAAGGCTCTGACGGCAAGCAAGTTGAAGCTCACCCCGGTGTCGTACGAGGCGGACGTCAAGAGCGCGCTGACGAAGGTGGAGCTGAAGGAGGCCGACGCGGCGGTCGTCTACAAGACCGATGTGCACGCCGCCGGCAGCAAGGTCCAGGGCGTCGAGTTCCCCGAGTCCGCCAACGCCATCAACGACTACCCGATCGTCCTCCTCAAGAACGCGCCCAACGCCGTCGCCGCCAAGGCGTTCATCGCGCTGGTGCAGTCCGCCGAGGGCCAGAAGGTGCTGTCCGCGGCGGGCTTCCTCAAGCCGTGACCCAGCCAGACACCTCCGACGCCGCGGCCGAGACCCTCAAGGGCGGTCCGCGGCGTCGCCGTGTCCGGATGACCGGCCGCGGGGTGCCACTCCCCCTCCTGGTCCCCGCGCTGGTAGGCCTGGCGTTCCTGCTCCTCCCCCTGATCGCCCTGCTGGTACGGGCCCCGTGGCGGTCCCTCCCATCACAGCTGACCAGCACCGAGGTCTGGCAGGCACTCCAGCTCTCCCTGTTCAGCGCGACCGCGGCGACGGCCGTGAGCCTGGTCCTGGGCGTCCCCCTGGCCTGGGTGCTGGCCCGCACGGAGTTCCCCGGCCGCGGCTTCCTCCGCGCCCTGGTGACCCTCCCGCTGGTCCTGCCGCCGGTGGTGGGCGGCGTGGCATTGCTCCTTGCCCTCGGCCGCAACGGCGTCGTGGGCCAGTGGCTGGACTCATGGTTCGGCATCACGCTCCCCTTCACCACGACCGGCGTGGTGGTCGCCGAGGCCTTCGTGGCGATGCCGTTCCTGGTCATCAGCGTCGAGGGCACCCTGCGCGCCGCGGACCCCCGCTACGAGGAGGCGGCCCAAACCCTGGGCGCCTCCCGCTTCACGGCGTTCCGCCGGGTCACGCTCCCCCTCATCGCCCCGGGCATCGCGGCGGGCGCGGTCCTGGCCTGGGCCCGCGCGCTGGGCGAGTTCGGCGCGACGATCACCTTCGCCGGCAACTTCCCCGGCCGTACCCAGACGATGCCGCTGGCGGTCTACTTGGCCCTCCAGAACGACCCCGAGGCGGCCATCGCGTTGAGTCTGGTCCTGCTGGCGGTGTCGATCGCGGTCTTGGCAGGCCTACGGGACCGCTGGATGACCACGTCATGATCAACAGCCGTACGACCGCCCGCAGATCAGCCCCCTGGACGTGCACGTCATGACCGACACCGCCGACATCGAACCCACCGGTGCCCAGGGCCTCGACGCCCATCTCGTCGTGGACCGCGGCACGTTCCGCCTCGACGTGGAACTGACCGCGGCCCCCGGAGACGTCGTAGCCCTGCTCGGCCCGAACGGCGCGGGCAAGACGACCGCACTCCGCGCACTCGCGGGCCTGGTCCGCCTCACGGCCGGTCATCTACGGCTGGACGGCGCCGAGTTGGACCGCACACCACCGGAGTCCCGCCCGGTTGGAGTCGTCTTCCAGGACTACCTGCTGTTCCCCCACCTGACCGCGCTGGACAACGTCGGCTTCGGCCCACGCTGCCAGGGCGCGACGAAGGCGGAGTCCCGTGCGGTGGCCGCCGAGTGGCTGGACCGCATGGGCCTGGCCGAACACGCAACCGCCAAGCCCCGCAGACTCTCCGGCGGCCAGGCCCAACGCGTAGCCGTGGCAAGGGCGTTGGCGACCCGCCCGCGTCTGCTCCTCCTCGACGAACCCCTGGCCGCCCTGGACGCCCGCACCCGCCTGGACGTACGCGCCCAACTCCGGCGCCACCTGGCCGAGTTCGAGGCGGTCGCCGTCCTGGTCACCCACGACCCGCTGGACGCCATGGTGCTGGCCGACCGCCTGGTCGTGATCGAGCAGGGCACGATCGTCCAGGAAGGCACCCCGGCCGACATCGCCCGCCACCCGCGCACGGACTACATCGCCCAACTCGTAGGCCTCAACCTCTACAAGGGCAGCTCCGACGGCCACACGGTCACCCTCGACACGGGCCCCACGATCACGACGACGGAGGACCTCCAGGGCGAGGTGTTCGTAGCGTTCCCGCCGAGCGGGGTAACCCTCTACGGCAACCGCCCGACGGGTGTCAGTGCCCGCAACCTCTGGCACTGCGAGGTAGCGGGCCTGGAAACCCACGGCGACCAGATCCGCGTGGACCTCACCGGCGAACTCCCCCTGACCGCCGACCTGACGACGGTAGCGGCGGCCGAACTGGACCTCCACCAGGGCGCGTTGGTCTGGGCAACGGTGAAGGCAACCCAGACGCACGCGTACCCCGCCTGAGCTAACGCGCCCCAAAGGGACGCGGGACTGCGTCAATGTGCGGCTCCGCCGCAGGGCGCGGGGAAGTGCGCGACCAACCACGGCGGTGCCGCACTCAGGAGACGGCGCCTCGCGGCGCTACCAGCAGGCCACTCAGTCCTCGTACGCATCCAACGGCGGGCAGGAACACACCAGGTTCCGGTCCCCGAACGCCTGGTCGATCCGCCGCACCGGCGGCCAGTACTTGTCGGCGACGGACACACCGGCCGGGAAGACAGCCTCCTCACGCGTGTACGCGTGCTCCCACTCCCCACCCAGCGCGGCAGCGGTGTGCGGCGCGTTCCGCAGCGGGTTGTCCTCGCCCGGCCACTCCCCCGCGCCGACCTTCTCGATCTCCCCACGAATCGCGATCATCGCCTCGCAGAACCGGTCCAGTTCGATCAGGTCCTCGGACTCCGTCGGCTCGATCATCAGCGTCCCGGCCACCGGGAACGACATCGTCGGCGCGTGGAAGCCGTAGTCGATGAGCCGCTTGGCGATGTCGTCGACGCTGACCCCGGTCGCCTTACTGATCGGCCGCAGATCGATGATGCACTCGTGCGCGACAAGGCCACCGGGCCCGGTGTAGAGCACGGGGTAGTGCGGCTCAAGCCGCTTGGCGATGTAGTTGGCGCTGAGCACAGCCACCTGCGTGGCCCGCTTCAACCCCTCCCCACCCATGAGCCGGACGTAGGCCCAAGAGATCGGCAGGATCCCGGCGGAACCCCAGGGAGCCGCCGAGATCGGCCCAACTCCCGTCTCCGGCCCGGCCGCCGGCTGCAACGGGTGGTTCGGCAGATACGGCGCGAGGTGCTCACGCACACCCACCGGCCCGACCCCCGGCCCACCGCCACCGTGCGGAATGCAGAACGTCTTGTGCAGATTCAGATGCGATACGTCCCCGCCGAAGTGCCCCGGCTTGGCAAGCCCCACAAGGGCGTTGAGGTTGGCGCCGTCGACGTAGACCTGCCCGCCCGCCTCGTGGACCTGCGCGCAGATGTCGGCGACGTGTTCCTCGAACACCCCGTGCGTGGACGGGTAGGTGATCATCAGCACCGACAACTCGTCCCGGTACTGCTCGATCTTCGCCCGCAGATCCTCGACGTCGATCTCACCGTCCTCGGCGGTCTTCACTACGACGACCTTCATCCCGGCCATCACGGCGCTGGCAGCGTTCGTGCCATGCGCGGACGACGGAATCAGACACACGGTCCGCTGCTCATCGCCGTTGGCCCGGTGATATCCGCGAACAGCAAGCAGCCCGGCCAACTCCCCCTGGGAACCGGCGTTCGGCTGCAACGACACCTTGTCGTACCCGGTGACCTCGGCGAGCCGCTCCTCCAACTCCCGGATGAGCGTGAGGTATCCCTGCGCCTGCTCGGCGGGTGCGAAGGGGTGCAACTGCCCGAACTCGGGCCAGGTGACCGGCTCCATCTCGGTGGTCGCGTTGAGCTTCATGGTGCAGGAGCCCAGCGGGATCATGCCCCGGTCGAGCGCGTAGTCCCGGTCGGCGAGCCGACGCAGGTACCGCAGCATCGCGGTCTCGGAACGGTGGTCGCGGAAGACAGGGTGCGTGAGGTAGGCATCGGTGCGCAGCAGCCCGGCGGGCAAGGTGTCCTCGGCACTCGCATCAAGCGCCTCGATGTCGCCATCCACCCCGAACGCGGCCCATACGGCGGCCAGTTGGGCACGTGTGGTGGTCTCGTCGCAGGCGATGGACACCTGGTCGGCGTCCACGAGGTACAGGTTGACGCCGTCCTCGCGGGCGGCGGCGACAACCTCGGCGGCCCGGCCCGGAACACGCACGGTCAGCGTGTCGAAGTAACCACCGTGCACGACCTCGACACCGCCGACGCGGAGCCCGGCCGCAAGGATCGTGGCGTACCGATGCGTCCGCCGAGCGATGCCCTTCAGCCCCTCGGGCCCGTGATAGACGGCGTACATGCCGGCCATCACCGCGAGCAGCACCTGGGCGGTACAGATGTTGCTGGTGGCCTTCTCACGGCGGATGTGCTGCTCGCGGGTCTGCAGGGCGAGGCGGTAGGCCCTGTTTCCGTCGGCGTCGACGGAGACGCCCACGAGCCGCCCGGGCAGGCTGCGCGCGAACTTCTCGTGCACGGCCATGTATCCGGCGTGCGGCCCGCCGAAGCCCATCGGCACCCCGAACCGCTGCGTCGTACCGACCGCGATGTCCGCCCCCAGCTCGCCCGGCGACTTCAGCAGCGTGAGCGCGAGGAGATCGGCGGCGACGGTGACGAGCGCGCCGAGCGCGTGCGCCTGTTCGATCAGCGGCTTGATGTCGCGTACGGCTCCGGAGGCGCCCGGGTACTGCACGAGCACGCCGTTGATCTCGCGCTCGGCGATCCCGGCCGGGATGCCCTCGCTGAGGTCGGCGACGACGACCTCGACACCGGCCGGCTCGGCGCGGGTCTCGATCACGGCGATGGTCTGCGGCAACGCGTCGGCGTCGACCAGGAACAGACCCTTCTTGTTCTTCCCCATGCGCCGCGACAGCGCCACGGCCTCGGCGGCGGCCGTGCCCTCGTCGAGCAGGGAGGCACCGGAGGTGGGCAGCCCGGTCAGATCAGCGACCATCGTCTGGAAGTTGAGAAGGGCTTCGAGCCGCCCCTGGGAGATCTCCGGCTGATACGGCGTGTAGGCCGTGTACCAAGCCGGGTTCTCCATGACGTTGCGCAGGATCACGGGCGGGGTGAAGGTCCCGTAGTACCCGAGCCCGATCATGGAACCGAGGACCTCGTTGCGGTCCGCGAGGGAGCGCAGCTCGGCCAGTACCTCGGCCTCGGTACGGGCGCCCGGCAGGTCCAGAGCGTCGGCGTTCTTGATCACATCCGGGACGGCGGCGGCCGTGAGCTCGTCGAGCGAGCCGTATCCGACCTGCGCGAGCATCTTGGCCCGCGCCTCCTGGTCGGGTCCGATGTGACGCTGCTCGAACGGAATGCCCTGTTCGAGCTCGGAGAGCGGAATGCGAGGAACGGTCATCAGGGAGGCCTCCTGGTCGGACACGACCTTCGAGGGCACCACGACAGCGGGGTGCCGGACGGCCTCCCCCTCTGTCATCTCAACCTGAGAGCTTCACCGGCCACCCGAAGGTCACCGGCTTTCACCGTCGGTGAGAGCGCACGCCGTCGACACGCGCCCTGCTTTCCAGAGTGACCTCGTCCGTGCGGTACGTGAGCCTGAGAGATTCCGGGGAGGATTTGCTCCTTCGGCGCCTCCGATGAAGTCTGGAGGACTCTCCCGCACGGGGTCAGCAGCCGTTCGCCAGCCTACCAGCGCGCGTTGAAGCCGAGCTTTCGAGTGGCCACCTTCCCCAATGTGCTCTTTTGTAGTGCTTACGGATGAGTTGCGACCAGGAGGAGGGCCCGTGCAGACCGATATCGATCCGCGCAACCTGATCGGCCGCAAGGCGTTCGACCGCACCGGCGCCAAGATCGGCACGATCGACGAGGTCTACCTCGACGACGCGACCGGCGAACCGGAGTGGGCGGCCATACGCACCGGCCTGTTCTCCAGGGACGCCTTCGTCCCTCTGGAGCCCAGCGAACTGATCGAGGGCACCCTCCGCATCCCCTTCGACCGCTCCCTGATCAAGGACGCCCCCGACTTCGGAGTGGGCCGCCACCTCTCCCCCGACCAGGAACTCCAGCTCTACCACCACTACGGCCTCGACGTGGGCCCGCCTCCGTCACTCCCGGACCACGACTTCGGCAAGCTGGCGGGCTCGGAGGACAACTGAGCGGGGTCGGCGAACAGGGCGTCGCCGGGGCTTGGAGCCGCCGGGGGTGGTGACGGGGCGGGCGGGTCATCGGCGCCCGACACCACCAAGGGCGTCGGCACGTCAGGCAGGGCATCGGCACGCCCCTCGTCCGGTGGCAACGGCTCGGCCTGAGCAACCCCGAGGCTTGGCTCCGCCGACGACAACGGCTCGGCCGGTCGATCGCCGGTTCCATGCGCCGCCAACGGCATCGGCATTGCCATCGCCTCCGCCGCCAAGCCCCCCACCCTTCGCGCCACCAACGGCAACGGCTCCGCCAACTCCAGCTCAGGATCATCGGTCCGGAACGTCCGCACCCGCCCCGGCCCCGAATCCTCAGGCGTCTCGAACCGCACGGTCACCCGTCCCAGCCCGCTCCCCTGCACCCACCCGTGCCCGAACCCGGCGTGGCGCACATCGTGCCCCGCGGGCCAGCGCCGCTCCACCGGCGCCGCCGGCTCCTCACCCCCCTCCTCGTCGGTGCGCTCCTCCTCAAGAAGATCGACCTGCTCCCCCGCCGCCTGCGCGAACAGGTCCTCCTGCGTGTAGTCGGCGAGCCCGGAGACCCCCACCCCGAGCAGCCGTACCCCGCCCGTGGTGTCGACGGAGTCCAGCAACCGGGCCGCGGCCTCCCGCACCACCCCCGGGTCGTCGGTGGGCCCGCGCAGCGTCTCGGAACGGGTCAGCGTCGAGAAGTCGTACCGCCGCACCTTCAGGACGATGGTCCGCCCCGACAGACCGGCCGCCCGCAGCCGTCGCACGCACCGGTCGGCGAGCCGCTGGACCTCCAGGCCGACCCGGGTCCGGTCATGGATGTCCACGTCGTACGTGTCCTCGACCGACACCGACTTGGTCTCCCGCTCGGCCACCACGGGCCGCACGTCGTGCGCCAGCGCCATCGCGTACAGCGCGTGCCCGTGCGCCTTGCCCACCAGCCGTACGAGTTCGTCCTCGCCCGCCTCGGCGATCTCGTCGACCGTGGTGATCCCGGCCCGCCGCAGATGATCACCCGTCGCCGGTCCGACCCCCGGCAGCGTGCGCACCGACAACGGCCCCAGCAACGCCCGCTCGGTCCCGGGCTCGATCAGTACGAGCCCGTCCGGCTTGGCCCGCTCGGAGGCGATCTTCGCGATCATCTTGGAGGCGGCCAGGCCCACCGACCCCGTGAGCCCCGTGACCGCCCGTATGTCGGCCCGCAGCCGCTCCCCGGTCAGCCGCGCCGACTCCGCGTCCCGGGCCGCTCCCCCGGCCTCCAGGTCCACGAACGCCTCGTCCAGGCTCAGCGGCTCCACCAGCGGCGACAACGCCCGCAGCAGTGCCATCACCTGTTCGCTGATCGAGCGGTAGAACCCGAACCTCGGCACGAGATACGCGGCGTTCGGCGCGAGCCGCCGCGCCTGGGCCATCGGTATCGCCGAATTCACCCCGAAGACCCGTGCCTCGTACGACGCGGTGGCGACCACCCCGCGCGGCCCGAGCCCGCCCACGACGACGGCCTTCCCGCGCAGGCTCGGCTTGGACGCCTGCTCCGCCGAGGCGAAGAAGGCATCCATGTCGAGATGCAGGATCGTAGGCGCGGTTCTCACATCTCCGATGCTGCCCTACGCCACTGACAATGCCCCGCTACGGCTCCCTCCGGCCCCTCAGACGGCCCGGTTGCGCCGCCTGGCCAGCTCGTCCGCGGGGTTGGACCCGACGAGCGTCTCACCGGTGTCGACGCGCTCTCCGTGCAGCTGCGACAGGGCGCTCTCGACATCCCGCCACACGACCCCGACGGCGATCCCGAAGATCCCCTGGCCGCCCTGGAGCAGCGCGTGCACCTCGTCCGGCGACGTGCACTCGTAGACCGTGGCGCCGTCGCTCATCAGCGTCATACGCTCCAGGTCACGGAAGCCGCACTCCCGCAGGTGCAGGACGGCGCTGCGGATGTTCTGCAGCGACACGCCCGTGTCGAGGAACCGCTTCACGATCTTCAGGACGACGACGTCCCGGAAGCTGTAGAGCCGCTGCGTCCCCGACCCGTGTGCGGGCCGCACGCTGGGCTCGACGAGCCCGGTACGCGCCCAGTAGTCCAGTTGCCGATAGGTGATGCCGGCCGCCGCACAGGCCGTGGGCCCCCGGTAACCGATCTCCTCGGACGCCATGGACGTCGCCCCTCCGCTGCTCGGCACTGCCGCCGGCCGCTGCGGAATGCGATCGGCCGTACTGCCGTGAAGCGGGTACGGACCTCTGTCCCCGAAACTGCGTTCCGGGGCACCCCCAGCCGTACCGTCGCCGCTGCTTCTCACGCCGACCTCCGTCCTTGACCTGCCTTCTCGACGGTAGGCAGTCACCAGGGGTGCGTCAACGATCGCCACACTCGGCACGCCGAGTGATAGTCACCCAAGGAGTGGTTTCCCGTGTCCCACCGCGGGGAAAGGCTAGCCGAATGCGCTCGCGGAGAGCCGCAGGACGCTCTCACACGCCGGTGGCAAATGCCGGCATTTTCTCGCCGACCCCCGGCTCACTGGCTGTTGGTGCCGAAGTCCTCGGGCGAGATCTGGTCGAGGAACTCGCGGAACTTCTCCACCTCGTCCTCCTGCTCGTCCGGAATCGCGATGCCCGCGTCGTCGAGCACACCGTCACTGCCGTAGATCGGCGTCCCGGTGCGCAGTGCCAGCGCTATGGCGTCGGACGGGCGGGCGCTCACCTCGACGCCGCTGGCGAAGACCAGCTCCGCGTAGAAGACGCCCTCCCGCAGATCCGTGATGCGCACTTCGGTCAGCTCCTGGCCGACGGCCTCCAGCACGTCCTTGAACAGGTCGTGGGTCAGCGGTCGTGCGGGGGCCATGCCCTGCTGAGCGAAGGCGATCGCCGTCGCCTCCCCGGGCCCGATCCAGATGGGGAGGTAGCGGTCGCCTCCCACTTCACGCAGGAGCACGATCGGTTGGTTGGAGGGCATTTCGACCCGGACACCTACGACATCGAGCTCGTTCACACAGCAACCCTAGGCCGTGCCCGGGACGTTTGGGTAGTCGGGCCGAGAACGGGTGACCGATCAGGCAGCCGCGAGACCGCCCGTCTCAGGGCAGGCGAACGCCGAGCGCGGTCTGCACCAGAGCGGCGTGCAGCTTCACCGTGAGCCCCGCCAGTTCCTTCGTACGGGCCTCCGCGTGGGCCCTGGTCTGCGGATTGCGGTGGCGCTTGAGCGGGGCCACCACCTGGTCGACGAGCCCGGCCTCACGATCGGCGGCGGCCTTCATGGCGCGCAGATGCCGCGGTTCGATCCCGAACCGCCCGAGTTCGAGGACAAGTCCGGCCACGGTGACGGCTTCCGCGTCGTAAACCCCGTCCGGCAGCGGGGCGATGAGTCCGTACGACTCCCATTCGTCGAGCTCCTGCTCGCCGATCCCGGCAGCGGCCATCAGCTCGGCCCGCCCGATCCGGGCGACCGTGGGCGCCTCCACGGGCTCCAGGACGACCTCGCCGTCCCGCTGCCGCCCCACGGTGGGCAGGGGCGCGGCCTCACCGCGCTCCATGGCGTCGAGATGCTCGCGGATCACCTTGAGCGGAAGATAGTGGTCCCGCTGCATCCTCAGGACATGGCCGAGGCGCTCGACATCGGCGGGGCTGAACTTGCGGTACCCGGAAGGGGTCCGCTGCGGCTCGACGAGACCCTCCGACTCCAGGAAGCGAATCTTGGAGATGGTGACTTCGGGGAACTCGTCGCGCAGCATGTTCAGCACCGTGCCGATGCTCATCAGCCCGATGTCCGCGGCGGCGGTACCGTGCCCGGCACCGCCGCTCGGTGTTTGAAGCATGGACCTTCCTGGGGGAATCCCCCGGACCCAGTCCGAGGGAGGGTCAGTAACCCCGCTGGCTCGCGTAGAACACCAGCCGGTACTTGCCGATCTGAACCTCGTCACCGTTCGCCAGCGAGACCGAGTCGATGCGCTCGCGGTTGACGTACGTGCCGTTCAGGCTGCCGACGTCGGCGACCGTGAACGAACCGTCAGGAGAGCGCCGGAACTCCACATGGCGGCGCGAGACCGTCACGTCGTCCAGGAAGATGTCGCTCTGCGGATGACGGCCGGCCGTGGTCAGCTCGCCGTCCAGCAGGAAGCGGCTGCCCGAGTTCGGACCGCGCCGCACCACCAGGAGCGCCGAGCCCAATGGCAGGGCGTCGACAGCGGCCTGCGCCTCCGGGGAGAGCGTGGGCATCTGCGTCTGACCGGTCACTTCGGCGTCGTAGGCCTCAAGACCGGAGATGGAGATGGTGGAGGTCGTCTCGGACGGACGCTCCGGGGTCGCGCCGGGGCGCAGCGGCGCACCGCAGTTGGAACAGAAGCGGCTGTTCTCCGCGTTGCGGTTACCGCACCTCGTACACACCAGGGCCGACATAGGGGAAAACCCTCCACCCGTACTTGAGGTTGACGGTTGCCCGAAACCTATGTCGCCGGACTGCGCAGGGTCAACCGACGCCGCGCCCTGGCCGCCGACCTGGTCGCGGAACAGCGGGCGCTGGCCTTCTGCGTCCGGTTGTGCGCGGTGGCGAGCGGTCTGGTTGTCGCTGCCCTCTTTCGCACTCTTGCCGAACAACTTCGCAAACAACTTCACGGGCGATTCCCCTTGACCGAAACAGACCCGCCCGTGGGGCAGGACGAACCCTGATTGAACACACCGGTTGACCCGGACATCCTCACAACGTCCGTATCCACCAGACAGTTTCCACCACGCACCACCCAATCGGTGCGTCGACCCCCCGCAACCTCATGCCCTCGCCTGACGGTCCCCATGCACCCCCGGTTCACCGGGAGGACGACCGAGCGTAGTCAGGCTGCTTCGCCGCTCGCAAGGCATCCACGACGATCTTGGCCGACCGCCCGACGGTAACGGTGGCCTGCTCCTTCTCAAGAGTCTGCACCACGCCTCCAGGGATGTTGAGCGCCGGTTCGAGATCCTGCGGCTTGCCGATGACCTTGAAACGATAGGGGGCGTTGATCTTGTTCCCGTCGACGCTCACGCTCTTGCCGGAGTCCGTCAGATACGTGTTGGCGACGACCCGCACATCGTTCACCTGGATCGCCTCCGCGCCGGCCGCGCGCAACTCCTGGACCGCGTCGAGCAGCATGTCCGCCTCGACCGTTCCCTTCGTGTCGTCGATGGTCATCGTGATGCCGGGGCCCTGCGCGGCCACGGTGCCCGCCAGAATGCCGAGTTGCTTCTCCTTCTCGGCAGTCTGCTTGCGGGCCTCCTCGGCCTGGTCGGAGCTGTTCTCCAGCTCGTCGCGCTGTTTCTGCAGACCCTGCTTCTCGTCTTCAAGACGCTGAGTACGGTCGTCCAGTTCATCGAGAATGCGCACAAGATCTTCCTGCCGCGCCCCACGCAACGCGCTGTCGCTGTTGCTGTTCGAGGCGACCTGTACGGCCAGCCCGAAACCGAGGCCGAACAGCAGCACCGCGACGATGAGTTGGGCCCGGCTCACGCGCGGCGGCCACAGCCCCTGCACCAGCCGCTGCCGACCCGTCACGGTGGGCCCGGACTTCTCCTCGGGTGCCTGCGCCTCCGAGGAGACAGACGCCGGAATCTCTTCGGGCAGTTCCCTGCGGAGCCTGTGTTCAGGCCGCTCGTCCTCGTTGCTCATCGACCTCACGCCCGGAAGACGTGCCGGCGAATGGCCGCGGCGTTGGAGAAGATCCGGATACCGAGGACGACCACGACACCCGTGGACAGTTGGGCACCGACGCCCAACTTGTCGCCCAGGAACACGATCAGGGCGGCCACGACCACGTTCGACAGGAACGACACCACGAAGACCTTGTCGTCGAAGATCCCGTCGAGCATGGCCCGCAGACCGCCGAAGACCGCGTCGAGCGCCGCGACGACGGCGATCGGCAGATAGGGCTCGACGACCACCGGCACCTCAGGCCGGACGAGGATTCCGGCCACCACTCCCACGATGAGGCCCAGTACGGCGATCACGATGTGCCCTTCTCAGTTCTCGGCTGTGCTGTACGTACGATCACACTCGGCGCGGCGGGCAGCCGGAGATCGTTCTCCACGGCGATGGTCGCCCTGATGCCGTAGTTGTCTTCCAGGGCGTGCAGATAGAGCCCGTCGGCAGCGTTCTGGAACCTGGTGCTCAGCCGTTTGCCGTCCCCCACCGCGAGCACCGTATAAGGCGGTACCAGTGGCCTGTTGTCGACCAGTATCGCGTCACCCGCGGCCCTGATCGCGGACAGCGCCGTCAGCCGCTGCCCGTTGATGGAGACGGCCTCGGCGCCCGCCGCCCACAGTCCGTTGACGACGCGCTGCATGTCGCGGTCGCGCACCCGCCCGGTGTCGGAGAAGTCGGCGGTCTCACGCGGGTTGTCGCCCCCGCCGGTGCTGGCTTCCTTCGCGTCGTCGACGACGAGCTTCACACCGGGGCCGTGCACCGCGGTGGCACCGGACAGCATGCTCACGAGGTCCGCCTGGCCGCTGCCGCCGCTCGACTTGAGCGCGGCCCGCTGCCGCGCGCTCACATCGTCACGAAGGTCGTCGACGGTACCTTCCAGCTTGTCCGCCGACGTCGTCTCCTTGTCGATACGGTCGATCAGCTCCTGGCGCTCCTTGGCCACCACAGGGGCAGCCACACGCGCCTGTGCCGCGCCCACGGTCACGACAAGGGCCGCCAGCACCAGGCCCGCGGCGAGACCGAGCTTCGCCCGGAGGGTCTTCGGCATGCCGCTCTCACCCGCGGCCCTCTTCCGGGCGGCGGCCTCGGCATAGCCGTCGTCGAGGCTGTGGTCCATGACATTGGTGAGCAGCGACATGGACGCGTCCGGGCGCGCAGGGCGCGTGGGTGTGCTCCGAACGGGGGGCTGCTGCGGCATGCCGCACATCGTCGCACGTGGTGGCCTGTACCTCCGAATGGCCCCACCGGCGTGCCGGACAGGCCCCCTTGGGGACGCATGTCCGGCACGCGCGCGTGCGTGGTGTTTTACCGTCCGGCGCTGTCCACGACCGCCGACCACTCGTCCAACAGGGCCTGCGCGGAGGCATCGTCGGGCCCTTCGGCCCACAGATGCGTGACCGCCTCGGCGGGGTCGGGCAGCACCATCACCCAACGCCCGTCCGTCTCCACGACCCGCACACCGTCCGTCGTATCGACAAAGCGATCGCCGGCCGCCTCGACGACCCGGCGCATCACAAGTCCCTTGACGGCCCAGGGAGTCGCCAGGTCCCGCTTGAGGACGTGCGCCCGCGGAATCCGGGCGTCGATCTGGCTCAGCGTCAACTGCGTCCGCGCCACCAGCCCGATGAGTCGTACGAAGGCTGCCGCGCCGTCGAAGACGCTGCTGAACTCCGGGATGATGAACCCGGCCTTGCCGTCCCCGCCGAAGATGGTCGTCTCGTCACGCCCGACCCTGGTCAGGTCGTCCGGCGAGGTCGTCGTCCACTCGACCTGCGTCCCGTGGTACGCCGCCACCTGCTCGGCGATCCTCGTGGTGGTCACCGGGAGTGCCACCCGCCCGCTGCGCCGCTCCGCGGCGACCAGGTCGAGCATCACGAGCAGGGCCCGGTCGTCCTCGACGATCCGCCCCTTCTCGTCGACGAGCGAGAGCCGCTCACCGACGGGGTCGAACCGCACCCCGAACGCGGCCCGCGCGGAGGCAACGATCTCGCCGAGCCGCACCAGCCCCGACCGCCGTGTGTCCGCGGTCTCCGTCGGCCTGGACTCGTCGAGCCCGGGATTGATCGTCAGCGAGTCCACACCGAGCTTGCCGAGCAGGCTGGGCAGAACAAGCCCGGCGCTGCCGTTCGACGCGTCCACCACGACCTTCAGGCCGGATTCGGCGATCCCGGTCGTGTCGACATTCCGCAGCAGGGACCCGGTGTACGAGTCGAAGACGCTGGCCGGGAAGTGCAGGTCCCCGATCTCGCCGGGGAACGCGCGCCGGTACTCCTGCCGCGCGAACACCCGGTCCAGCTTGCGCTGACTTCCCTGCGAGAGGTCCGCGCCCTGGCTGTCGAAGAACATGATGTCGACGGAGTCCGGCACACCGGGTGTGGTCCGGATCATGATCCCGCCGGCACTGCCCCGCGCGGTCTGCTGACGGGCCACGGGCAGCGGTACGTTCTCCAGGTCCCGTACGTCGATGGCGCTCGTCTGCAGGGCGGAGATCACCGCCCGCTTGAGCGCACGGGCACCTCGGGAGTGGTCGCGGGCCGTGGTGACCGTGGACCCCTTCTTGAGGGTCGTGGCGTAGGCGCCGGCGAGACGGACGACGAGCTCCGGGGTGATCTCCACGTTCAGGATCCCGGACACACCACGCGCGCCGAAGAGGTGCGCCTGGCCTCTGTTCTCCCAGATGACCGACGTGTTGACGAAGGCACCGGCTTCGATCGTCTTGAACGGGTAGACCCGCACATTGCCCTGCACGATCGATTCTTCACCGATCAGGCACTCGTCACCGATGACCGCGCCGTCCTCGATCCGGGCCGCGCGCATGATGTCGGTGTTCTTTCCGACCACACAGCCCCGCAGATTGCTGTGCTGCCCGACGTACACGTTGTCGTGCACGACGGCCCGGTGCAGAAAGGCCCCGGTCTTCACAACGACGTTGGAGCCGATGACGGTGTGCTCACGGATTTCGGCGCCGGCCTCGATCTTGGCGTAGTCACCGATGTACAGCGGCCCGCGGAGAACCGCGTCGGGATGCACCTCGGCACCCTCGGCCACCCACACACCCGGCGACAGCTCGAAGCCGTCGATCTCAACGTCGACCTTGCCCTCAAGGACATCGGCCTGCGCCTTCACATAGCTCTCGTGGGTGCCGACATCTTCCCAGTAGCCCTCGGCGATAAAGCCGTAGACCGGCTTGCCTTCCTTCATCAGCTGCGGGAAGACATCGCCGGACCAGTCGACGGGAACGTCGGCCTCGACATAGTCGAAGACTTCGGGCTCCATCACATAGATGCCCGTGTTCACCGTGTCCGAGAAAACCTGACCCCAGGTCGGCTTCTCAAGGAATCGCTCGACCTTTCCCTCTTCGTCGACGATGGTGATGCCGAATTCCAGCGGATTGGGCACACGGGTCAGACAGACCGTGACCAGCGCACCCTTTTCCTTGTGGAAATTGATCAGTTCGGTGAGGTCGAAGTCGGTCAGGGCATCACCGGAGATGACTAGGAAGGCATCGTCCTTCAACGCCTCTTCGGCGTTCTTGACGCTTCCGGCGGTACCGAGTGGCTTCTCCTCATTGGCATACGAGAGCTCCATGCCGAGCTCTTCGCCGTCACCGAAGTAGTTCTTGACCAGCGAGGCCAGGAACTGCACGGTGACTACGGTCTCATTGAGCCCATGCCTTTTGAGCAGCCTGAGCACGTGCTCCATGATCGGTCGATTGACCACGGGCAACAGTGGCTTGGGCATGCTTGAGGTCATGGGGCGAAGGCGTGTGCCTTCGCCTCCGGCCATCACGACGGCCTTCATGTCGGAAGCGTCCTCCTCTGCGAGACGACGGTCTAGCCGACTTCACCAGTCCAGATTGTCCCGCACTTTTGCGCAACGGGCCATCGAGCGACTGTTACCGCCCAATCGGCAAGGTCAGTCGGCCATGGCGTCCGCACGCAGTAGGCGGCGGACTTGTACCACGTAGAGGACTCCTGCCCACCAATAGAGCGTTGTACCCCATCCTGCGAACGCCCATCCGAAAATGGCTGCGAGTGAGGGGAGCCATCCACTTCCGTCACTGAGCAGCAGCAACGGGAAGGCATACATCAGGTTGAACGTAGCTGCCTTGCCCAGGAAGTTCACCTGCAGCGGCGGATAGCCGTGCCGCCTGAGGACGGCCACCACCACCAGCAGGACCAGCTCTCGCGCCAGCAGTGCGGCGGTCAACCAGATTGGCAGGATCTCGCGCCAGGTGAGCCCGACGAGAGTCGAGAGAATGTAGAGCCGGTCCGCGGCGGGATCAAGGAGCCGGCCAAGGCTGCTGATCTGGTTCCAGCGCCGCGCGAGCTTGCCGTCCAGGTAGTCGCTGATCCCACTCAGCATCAGCACCAGAAGCGCCCAGCCGTCGCTCTTGGGACCACCGAACTCGGGCCTGAGGATCAACCACAGGAAGATGGGTACGCCGACCAGGCGCGCCATGCTGAGGATGTTCGGGATGGTGAGCACCCGCTCTGTCTGGACGCGGGTCTCCTGGACCTCCACCCGGGGGCCTCCTGTGGGAAAACGTGCCAACGATTCCCCCTGACCTTACCCCAACGCAAAAAAGCTCCGACTCTTGGGCTGTGTGCCCAAGAGTCGGAGCTCTAAAAAGAGTTCGGCGGCGTCCTACTCTCCCACAGGGTCCCCCCTGCAGTACCATCGGCGCTGTGAGGCTTAGCTTCCGGGTTCGGAATGTAACCGGGCGTTTCCCTCACGCTATGACCACCGAAACACTATGAAACAGACAACCGCACCACACCCGGTGGCCCCGGACATGGGGTTGTTCGTGGTTTCAGAACCAACACAGTGGACGCGAGCAACTGAGGACAAGCCCTCGGCCTATTAGTACCGGTCACCTCCACCCATTACTGGGCTTCCAGATCCGGCCTATCAACCCAGTCGTCTACTGGGAGCCTTAACCCCTCAAGGGGGTGGGAACACTCATCTCGAAGCAGGCTTCCCGCTTAGATGCTTTCAGCGGTTATCCCTCCCGAACGTAGCCAACCAGCCATGCCCTTGGCAGAACAACTGGCACACCAGAGGTTCGTCCGTCCCGGTCCTCTCGTACTAGGGACAGCCCTTCTCAATGTTCCTGCGCGCGCAGCGGATAGGGACCGAACTGTCTCACGACGTTCTAAACCCAGCTCGCGTACCGCTTTAATGGGCGAACAGCCCAACCCTTGGGACCGACTCCAGCCCCAGGATGCGACGAGCCGACATCGAGGTGCCAAACCATCCCGTCGATATGGACTCTTGGGGAAGATCAGCCTGTTATCCCCGGGGTACCTTTTATCCGTTGAGCGACGGCGCTTCCACAAGCCACCGCCGGATCACTAGTCCCGACTTTCGTCCCTGCTCGACCCGTCGGTCTCACAGTCAAGCTCCCTTGTGCACTTACACTCAACACCTGATTGCCAACCAGGCTGAGGGAACCTTTGGGCGCCTCCGTTACTCTTTAGGAGGCAACCGCCCCAGTTAAACTACCCATCAGACACTGTCCCTGATCCGGATCACGGACCCAGGTTAGACATCCAGCACGACCAGACTGGTATTTCAACGACGACTCCACCCACACTGGCGTGTGAGCTTCAAAGTCTCCCAGCTATCCTACACAAGCCGAACCGAACACCAATATCAAACTGTAGTAAAGGTCCCGGGGTCTTTCCGTCCTGCTGCGCGAAACGAGCATCTTTACTCGTAGTGCAATTTCACCGGGCCTATGGTTGAGACAGTCGAGAAGTCGTTACGCCATTCGTGCAGGTCGGAACTTACCCGACAAGGAATTTCGCTACCTTAGGATGGTTATAGTTACCACCGCCGTTTACTGGCGCTTAAGTTCTCAGCTTCGCCACCCCGAAGAGTGACTAACCGGTCCCCTTAACGTTCCAGCACCGGGCAGGCGTCAGTCCGTATACATCGCCTTACGGCTTCGCACGGACCTGTGTTTTTAGTAAACAGTCGCTTCTCGCTGGTCTCTGCGGCCACCCCCAGCTCAAGGAGTAAATCCTCTCACCGGTGATGGCCCCCCTTCTCCCGAAGTTACGGGGGCATTTTGCCGAGTTCCTTAACCATAGTTCACCCGAACGCCTCGGTATTCTCTACCTGACCACCTGAGTCGGTTTAGGGTACGGGCCGCCATGAAACTCGCTAGAGGCTTTTCTCGACAGCATAGGATCATCCACTTCACCACAATCGGCTCGGCATCAGGTCTCAGACTATGTGTGATCCGGATTTGCCTAGACCACGTCCTACACCCTTACCCCGGGACAACCACCGCCCGGGATGGACTACCTTCCTGCGTCACCCCATCACTCACCTACTACCATCTTGGGCCGGCGGCTCCACCACTTTCCATTCCCCGAAGGGTCCGGAACGGCTTCACGGCCTTAGCATTAATGGGCTCGATGTTTGACGCTTCACAGCGGGTACCGGAATATCAACCGGTTATCCATCGACTACGCCTGTCGGCCTCGCCTTAGGTCCCGACTTACCCTGGGCAGATCAGCTTGACCCAGGAACCCTTAGTCAATCGGCGCACACGTTTCTCACGTGTGTATCGCTACTCATGCCTGCATTCTCACTCGTGAACCGTCCACCACTAGCTTCCGCTGCGGCTTCACCCGGCACACGACGCTCCCCTACCCATCCATACAGGCGTTGGCCCTATTGTATGAATGACACGACTTCGGCGGTACGCTTGAGCCCCGCTACATTGTCGGCGCGGAATCACTAGACCAGTGAGCTATTACGCACTCTTTCAAGGGTGGCTGCTTCTAAGCCAACCTCCTGGTTGTCTGTGCGACTCCACATCCTTTCCCACTTAGCGTACGCTTAGGGGCCTTAGTCGATGCTCTGGGCTGTTTCCCTCTCGACCATGGAGCTTATCCCCCACAGTCTCACTGCCGTGCTCTCACTTACCGGCATTCGGAGTTTGGCTAAGGTCAGTAACCCGGTAGGGCCCATCGCCTATCCAGTGCTCTACCTCCGGCAAGAAACACACGACGCTGCACCTAAATGCATTTCGGGGAGAACCAGCTATCACGGAGTTTGATTGGCCTTTCACCCCTAACCACAGGTCATCCCCCAGGTTTTCAACCCTGGTGGGTTCGGTCCTCCACGAAGTCTTACCTCCGCTTCAACCTGCCCATGGCTAGATCACTCCGCTTCGGGTCTTGAGCGCGCTACTAAATCGCCCTATTCGGACTCGCTTTCGCTACGGCTTCCCCACACGGGTTAACCTCGCAACACACCGCAAACTCGCAGGCTCATTCTTCAAAAGGCACGCAGTCACGACTGCATGTGCAAGCACATACAGCGACGCTCCCACGGCTTGTAGGCACACGGTTTCAGGTACTATTTCACTCCGCTCCCGCGGTACTTTTCACCATTCCCTCACGGTACTATCCGCTATCGGTCACCAGGGAATATTTAGGCTTAGCGGGTGGTCCCGCCAGATTCACACGGGATTTCTCGGGCCCCGTGCTACTTGGGTGTCTCTCAAACGAGCCGTTGATGTTTCGACTACGGGGGTCTTACCCTCTACGCCGGACCTTTCGCATGTCCTTCGCCTACATCAACGGTTTCTGACTCGCCTCACAGCCGGCAGACTGTGAAAGAGAGATCCCACAACCCCGCATACGCAACCCCTGCCGGGTCTCACACGTATACGGTTTGGCCTCATCCGGTTTCGCTCGCCACTACTCCCGGAATCACGGTTGTTTTCTCTTCCTGCGGGTACTGAGATGTTTCACTTCCCC
>NZ_CP108463.1:6772500-9007500 GCF_036226385.1 Streptomyces sp. NBC_01261 | reverse complement strand
GGAACCGGTACTACATATGACATACCCTGCTGCTCAGTGTGCCGTCCGGGACAGGCAGTGACGGCCCCATCACATTTCCACCCCTGGGAGGCTTCCCATGACCAGCGTGACGTCCCCTCTTGCCGGACGTGCCATCGGACTGACCGAGGTGCCGGATCCGGTCTTCTCCGGAGCCATGGTCGGCCCCGGCACAGCCATCGACCCCGTACGTGAACCTTCCGAGGCCGTCTCTCCCGTGGACGGAGTCATCGTCTCCCTCCACCCACACGCCTTCGTCGTTGTGGACGGTGAGGGGCACGGTGTGCTCACTCACCTCGGTATCGACACCGTGCAGCTCAATGGCGAGGGCTTCGAGCTGCTCGTCAACAAGGGCGACACCGTGACCCGCGGCCAGAGCGTCGTGCGCTGGAACCCGGCCGCCGTCGAGGCAGCCGGCAAGTCCCCGGTCTGCCCGATCGTGGCTCTCGAAGCCACCGCCGACGCTCTCTCCGGTCTCCGCGAGGACGGCGATGTGAAGGCCGGCGACAGTCTCTTCACCTGGGAGTGACGTCATGCCGTCGTATGACGGTGAGCAGGACAACCACCGCGGCGGCGGGACCCGCCGCACTATCGGAGACGGGTGAGATGGAGACAACGCTGCGAGGCGTCGGTGTGAGCCACGGTGTGGCGATCGGCGAGGTTCGGCACATGGGGACGGCGGTTCTGGAACCGCCTGCCAAGCAGATTCCGGTGGAGGACGCGGAGCGTGAACAGGGGCGCGCCCGCCAAGCCGTGGACGCTGTGGCGGCCGACCTGATGGCGCGCGGCAATCTGGCGGGGGGCGAAGCGCAGGCAGTGCTTGAGGCGCAGGCCATGATGGCCCAGGACCCCGAGCTGATGACGGACGTGGAACGTCGTATCACGGTCGGCAGTACCGCGGAGCGGGCCGTCTACGACGCCTTCGCCGCCTACCGTGCTCTGCTGGCCGGTGCCGGTGAGTATCTCGCCGGTCGGGTGGCCGACCTTGATGACGTGCGGAACCGTATCGTCGCCCGGTTGCTCGGGGTGCCGATGCCGGGTGTTCCGGACAGCGACGAGCCGTACGTTCTTATTGCTCGTGACCTCGCGCCTGCCGATACGGCGTTGTTGGACCCCACGCTGGTGCTCGGTTTCGTCACCGAGGAGGGCGGGCCGACGAGTCACAGCGCGATCCTGGCGCGGGCGCTCGGCGTGCCGGCTGTGGTGGCGCTGCCGGGGGCCGGGGAGCTGGCCGAGGGCACAGTGGTCGCCGTGGACGGCAGTACCGGCGAGATCTTCGTGAACCCCAGTGATGAGAAGAAGGAGCAGCTGGAGGACGCGGCCGCCGCGCGCAAGGCCGCTCTCTCCACTTCTACGGGTCCCGGTGCCACCTCCGATGGGCACAAGGTGCCGCTGCTGGCCAATGTCGGCGGTCCTGCTGATGTACCGGCCGCGCTGGAGGCGGGGGCCGAGGGTGTGGGGCTCTTCCGTACCGAGTTCCTTTTTCTGGACGACAGCAAGAACGCGCCGTCCGAGGAGAAGCAGGTCCAGGCCTACCGACAGGTGCTTGAGGCGTTCCCCGAGGGGCGTGTCGTCGTGCGGGTGCTGGACGCCGGCGCGGACAAGCCGCTGGATTTCCTGACTCCGGCCGACGAGCCGAACCCGGCTCTGGGTGTGCGGGGTCTGCGGTCGTTGCTCGACCACCCCGACGTGCTGCGTACCCAGCTGACGGCGCTCGCGAAAGCCGCCGAGGGGTTGCCGGTCTACCTTGAGGTCATGGCGCCGATGGTCGCGGACCGCGCGGACGCGAAGGCGTTCGCGGACGCGTGCCGGGAGGCCGGGCTGCGGGCCAAGTTCGGTGCGATGGTCGAGATTCCGTCGGCCGCGTTGCGAGCGCGCTCGATTCTGCAGGAGGTCGAGTTCCTGTCGCTGGGGACCAACGACCTCGCGCAGTACACCTTCGCCGCCGACCGTCAGGTTGGTGCGGTGTCCCGTCTGCAGGATCCGTGGCAGCCCGCGCTGCTCGACCTGGTCGCGATGTCCGCCGAGGGGGCGAAGGCCGAGGGCAAAAGCTGTGGTGTCTGCGGTGAGGCCGCGTCCGATCCGCTGCTGGCTTGTGTGTTGACCGGTCTGGGGGTCACCTCGCTTTCCATGGGTGCGGCTTCGATTCCTTATGTGCGCTCGACGCTGGCGAAGTACACGCTGGCGCAGTGCGAGCGGGCCGCGCTGGCCGCGCGCGCTGCGGACAGTGCCGAGGAGGCGCGCACGGCGGCTCAGGCTGTGCTGTCCGGCGAATAGGGCGATCGGTCGGACTGGACGGGCGGGAAAAGTCGTTCGTCGGTTGTGTTGCAGGGGCGCCTCACCAGTGGGTGGGGCGCCCCTGGCATGTTCAGTGGTGGTGTCCTCCCGGGGGCTGCTCCAGGTCTCCGAGGTCCGGTGGCACGCAGTAGTCGACGCCTGATTCCGGGGAGATGAGGTCGCCGGATTCGACGTCGGTGCAGTAGGCGTCGAAGACCTCGCCGGCGGTCAAGGCTTCCAGGCCGTTGCCGCGCAGGCGCCAGCCGTAGATACAGTCGGGGGTGTCGGGGCTGGTGGTGCGCATGACGAGGCCGCCGGGGCTTCGGGTGGCTAGGCCGAGGGCGAGGACCGTGGTGAATTCGAGGGCCTCGGCGTCGTCCACGTGCGTGGTGCCGTCCTCGTGCTGGTCGGCGTGGAGGACGGCGACGATGGTTTCCGGTGCTCCCGAGACGCTGCAGACGAGATGCCGGTTACCGGGTCGGGCTGTGTCGAGGATGCGGACGAGGAGGCCGGAGGCCCGGGTGAAGGCGGCGCGGCCGATGTCCTCGCCGCAGGAGGCGCAGGCGCCGAGGCGGGCCAGGAGTGTGGTCGCGTACTCCCAGGTTGCCTGGCGGACGGCCTCGTCGACCAGGGCAGGGAGGAGGTCGGCCAGTGGCTGGCCCTCGTAGAGCAGGGTGGGGCCGGTGGCGGCGAGTTCGGCGGTGAAGCGGGCGCGGCTCGACGGGATGTCGGGGTCGAGGCCGCTGTCGGCGCAGAACTCGGCGTATTCCTCGGGGTCGAAGAGGGCCACGCTGGTGTGGCTGCCCTGGAGGGCGCGGCTCCTGAGGAGGGTCTCCACCTGCTGGAGGTAGGCGGTGTGGTCGTCGAAGGTGAAGCTGCGATAGCGCCGCATGGCGCTGAAGTCCTGCTCGTCGGTCAACAGGCCGATGGTGCCCGCGATTTCGCGGCGCAGAACGCGTCGCATGGTCTGGTTGTCGGTGTGCGCCATGTTTCCCCCTGTACACGGTCGATCAATGCTCACTCACAGTAACCGGCGGCACTGACAACGACGTCCGAGCGAGTGGCTCGCGGACCAGACGGTGCTGAATCATGCAGGTCAGAGCGATGGATGGTGTGCCGAAGACGGTTCAGCCGAGCGGGCCGGTGGCGATGGCCGCGGTGACCGCGAGTGGGCCGATGCTCCGCTGGGTGGACTGGGCGAGTCCGTGCACGCCGAGGTAGGCGCCCTGCGTGGTGCCGGGTGCGAGGCGAGGGCGAGTTCTCACGAGATGGTGGCGTGCAGCATTTCCGCACTGGTGAAGGCGATTGCCGAGGCGGTGACGAGCACGATCGCCGTGGCGGCTCCACCGGTGGCCGAGAGCGTCAGGGTGACGCCGCCCAGGACGAAGGCGACGGAGAGCGGTATCAGCGAGTTGCGGGTGGCCGCTGTCGTGGTGGCGAAACCGGCCCGGACGACGATGAGCGCCACCACCATCACGTTGTCGAGGGCCATCAGCAGGGGTGCCAGTCCGTGCGGTGCGTCGCTGGCGTGGGCGATTCAGAGGGGCGGTCCGACCTTGAAGACGGCGTCGTCGAGGAAGAGGACGGTCTCGGTCGCGACGTGCGCGAGGTAGGTGCGGTCGCGCCAGGGGTTCAGTGGCTTGCTCGCGGGTGGCGCGTCTTTTGACCTCCTTACGGTGCGTTGAGGCGACGCGGGTTCGCCGCAGCCCACGGTGAGGGTCGCACCGCGACGAAGGAGAGGGCGTCGCCGAGGAGGAGCCACTGGTAGGCGGCGGTTGTGCCGAGAACGAGGGCGGTCACGGCGGTGAGACCGCCCAAGGCTCAGCCCGCGTGGGCCGTGGTTCGGCTGATGGCCTGGTAGCGGATACGGTCCGGGTCTGCCACGCGGGTGGCATGGAGCTTGGTGAGCACGTTGGCGGCGCGGGTCACCGAAGCCGACGGCGGCCGAGAACACGATCAGCAGGGCGTAGTTGTCCGTGGTGAGCAGGGCGAACGAGGCCAGGGCGCACAGGAGTTGGCGGGCGACGAGCACGCGGGTGAGCCGAAACCGGTCGGCAAGGTGCCCTCCCAGGGGTGCACCGGCGATGCCGATGGCTCCGGCGATCGCGGCGAGGGTGCCCACCTGGGCCACGGAGAGATGCGAGACGTAGGTGAGGTACAGGACGGGCGCGGAGGCCCACAGGCCGCTGCCGCTGCGCTCGGCGAGGGCGAGTCCGAGGCCACCTATGGAGGGGGATCGGCCGCTACGGGAGGGCGATCAGGCGCGTTTGCGGGCGAGGTCCTCGTAGAAGCTCAGCAGGTCGAGGTTGTCGATGGAGCCCGGGTTGACCGCCTTCTCCAACGGGGTGCCCTGGAGAAGGCGTTTGACGGGGACCTCGATGCGCTTCCCGGTGAGGGTGTGCGGGACGCCGGGTACCTCGATGACCTCGTCGGGTACGTGGCGCGGTGAGAGCTGTTCGCGGATCGTCTGCTTGATGCGGCCCAGGAGGGCGTCGTCGAGGACGGCTCCGGGGGCGAGGTGGACGAAGAGGGGCATCCAGTAGCCACCGTCGGGCTGTTCGATGCCGATGACGAGGGATTCCCTGATCTCCGGGAGCCGTTCGACCGCTTCGTAGATGTCGGCTGAACCCATGCGCACGCCTTGCCTGTTGAGCGTCGAGTCGGAGCGGCCGTGGATGACGACGGAGCCTCGGGAGGTGACGGTGATCCAGTCGCCGTGACGCCACACTCCGGGGTACGTGTCGAAGTAGCTGTCGTGGTAGCGGGTGCCGTCCGGGTCGTTCCAGAAGTAGATCGGCATGGACGGCATGGGGTTGGTGACCACGAGTTCGCCTACCTCGTCGACCAGGGGTTCGCCGTTCGGGTCCCAGGACTGGAGGTCGGTCCCCAGGCCGGGGGCCTGGAGCTCGCCGATGTACACCGGGAGGGTCGGTACGGCTCCCGCGAAGCAGGAGCAGACGTCCGTGCCGCCGCTGACCGAGGCGATCCACAGGTCGTCGCGGACCTCGTCGTGCAGCCAGCGGAACCCGTCCGGGGGCAGGGGTGATCCGGTGGTGGCGACGCACTTCACCTTGGAGAGGTCGAAGTCCAGGGACGGGTGCACGCCGGCCTTGCGGCAGGCCATGACGTACGCGGCCGAGGTGCCGTAGAGGGTCGCCCCGGTGTGTTCGGCGACGCGCCACTGGGCGCCGATGTCGGGGTACCCGGGGCTGCCGTCGTAGAGGACGATCGTTGTGCCCGTGAGGAGGCCGGAGACGAGGAAGTTCCACATCATCCAGCCGGTGGACGTGTACCAGAAGAAGCGGTCCTCGGGGCCCAGGTCGCAGTGCAGGCCGAGTTGTTTGAGGTGTTCTACGAGGATGCCGCCCTGGGACTGGACGATGGCCTTGGGGAGGCCGGTGGTGCCGGAGGAGTAGAGGACCCACAGGGGGTGTTCGAAGGGGACTTCTTCGAAGACGGGCTCCACGTCGGCCGAGGTCAGGGACGACCACTCCAGGGCGCCTTCGGGGGCGTCGGTTCCCAGGAGGGGGATGTGGACCACGGCGCGCAGGGTGGGGAGTTCGCGGCGGAGTTCGGCGACGGTGTCACGGCGGTCGTGCTCCTTGCCGCCGTAGCGGTAACCGTCGACGGTGAACAGGACGACGGGTTCGACTTGTTGGAAGCGGTCGAGGACGCTACGGGCGCCGAAGTCGGGGGCGCAGGACGTCCAGACAGCGCCCACGGCGGCCGTGGCGAGCAGGGCGACGACGGCCTGCGGGATGTTCGGGAGATAGCCGCTGACGCGGTCTCCGGGGCGTACG
This sequence comes from Streptomyces sp. NBC_01261, assembly GCF_036226385.1. NCBI lineage: Bacteria > Bacillati > Actinomycetota > Actinomycetes > Kitasatosporales > Streptomycetaceae > Streptomyces > Streptomyces sp. NBC_01261. Next base: position 9,001,405 of record NZ_CP108463.1, on the reverse strand, counting down.
CCGAGCGTGCGCAGCTCGGCGGCCAGGGAGCCGACCTGGCGGCGCAGCTCCGCCCAGGTGACCGGGCTCGGCTCGTGGGTCTCGTCGACGTACAGGAGAGCCGGTTCGTCGGCGCGGGTCGCCGCGGCGCGCAGGGCGTGCTCGGCGTAGTTGACGGTCGCGCCAGGGAACCAGTGGGCGCCGGGCGTCGAGCGGTCGCCGAGCACGCGCGCGTAGGGGGTGGAGAACCGGACGTCGAACCACTCGGTGACGGCCTGCCAGAACGTGTCCAGTTCGTCGACCGACCAGCGGTGCAGGGCCGCGTAGCCGCCGTCGGAGGGGGCTCCGTGGTGTGCGGCCGCCCAGGACTGGAACTTGGTGACCTGTGCCTGGGCGATGCGTTCCGGATCTGGCTGCCAGAGAGGCAGGGGGTTCGCGGTCGACATGGGGCGGCTCCCGGGACTGTGCGCGTCGTGTGCGTCGGTCGCGCACGTGCGGGGGTGTGCGCGTGACGCGGCTGACACGGACGATGCCATGTGATCGACTTCTGCACCAGGGCAGGCCCCACATAGTCCGTGTCGTGAAGATGTGGTCCCACCACGGGTGAACGGCAGTTGAACGACACGGATATCCGGGGCTTGTAATGGCAGGGTGAGCAGCATGGACGGTCGTGACCTGGTGCGTTCGGTGAAGGTGGTCGGCTCGACGGGGGCGGCGCAGGGTTTGCGTACCGTACGGGCGGCATGGCGCAGAAGGCGTGCCGACGCCACCGGGCTGCCCTCGCGGGGCGCTGAGCGGGCTCGTGTCCCCGGGCCGGTGCGCGAGGCGGAGCCGGGGCCCGGCGGCGGGGTCGTCCGGTTCAGCCGCTCCGAGCTGCGCATCACCGTCGCCGTGAACGGGGCCGTCTTCTGGGGCTGGGACGGGGCCGGTCCTGAGCCGTCGTACGCGCTCGGCGGGCGTTGCCCGGAGCCGGATCCCCGGGCGGTCCTGGAGCCGGACAAGGAGGGCGGCTGGCGGGTCGTCGCGGAGCGGGTGACGGTCGTGGTGTCGCGGCACGGCGCGGTCGAGGTGCGTACGCCCGGAGGTGTGACGCTGCGCCGGGATCTGCCGCCGCGCTGGTGGGAGCCGGTGGGCGGGGGCACGGCTCGCTGGATGCAGCGCTCGGAGGTGGCGGCGGACGCCCGGTTCTTCGGGCTCGGCGGTCGAGCCTCGGGCCCGCGGCTGCGCGACGGGACGTACCGACTGTGGAACACCGACCCCGGGCACGCCTTCGCGCCGGGTGACGATCCGCTGTACATCACCATGCCGGTGCAGTTGGTGGTCGCCGACGCGGCCACGCATCTGGTGTTCCACGACACCTCCTGGGACGGCACGGTGACGCTGCGGGAGGGCGAGGAGGGTGCCGGTTCCGGGCACGACCGGGCCGGGGCGTCCGAGCTGCGGATGGACGGCGGTCCGCTGCGCTGCTGGGTCATGGTGGGCACCCCCGCGCGCGTGCTGCACGCCTGGGCCTCGCTCACCGGCGCTCCCGCGCTGCCGCCGGCGTGGGCGCTGGGCCACCATCACGCGCGGTGGGGCTTCGGCAGCGAGCAGGAGATACGGCGGATCGTCGCCGGCTATCAGGAGCGCGGTCTGCCGCTGGACGCCGTCCATCTGGACATCGATCACTACGACGAGCACCAGGTGTTCACCGTCGACCACGAGCGCTTCCCGGAACTGCCGGTGCTCGCCGAGGAGTTGAGACGCGACGGCATCCGCCTGGTGTCGATCGTCGACCCCGCGGTGAAGGCCGAGCCGGGAAACGCCGTCTACGACAGCGGGACGGCCGAGGACGCCTTCGTGCGGGATGCCTCGGGGCGGCTGGTGCGGGGCGTCGTATGGCCCGGGGAGGCCGTTTTCCCGGACTTCACGCACGCGCGTGTGCGGGACTGGTGGGGCTCGCTCTACAAGGAGCGGCTCGCGCAGGGGTTCGCGGGGTTCTGGCACGACATGAACGAGCCCACGTCCTTCACCGCCTTCGGGGAGTCGACCCTGCCCCGTTCGGCCCGGCACGATCTGGAGGGACGCGGCGGCGACCATCGCGAGGCGCACAACGTGTACGCGCTGTGCATGGCCAGGGCCGCCTACGAGGCGTTGCGCGAACTGGCCCCCCAGGAGCGGCCGTTCCTCTTCTCACGCTCCGGGTGGGCCGGGATGCAGTCCTACGGGGGCACGTGGTCCGGCGACGTGGCCACCGGCTGGCCGGGGTTGCGGGCCTCGCTGTCGCTGGTCATGGGGCTCGGGCTGTGCGGGGTCCCGTACTCGGGTCCGGACGTGGGCGGCTTCGACGGGAGTCCGTCGTCCGAGCTGTATCTGCGCTGGTTCCAACTCGGCGCGTTTCTCCCGCTGTTCCGTACGCACGCGAGTCTGCGGGCGGGGCGTCGGGAGCCCTGGGAGTTCGGTGCCGATGTGTTGGAGCACGCGCGCGTGGCGCTCGTCGAACGGCGGCGGCTGCTGCCGTACTTCATGACGCTGGCGCATCTGGCTCGGCGGACCGGGGCGCCGTATGTGCGGCCCTTGTGGTGGGGTGCGCCGGAGGATCGCGCGCTACGGGACTGCGAGGACGCCTTCCTGCTCGGTGACTGTCTCCTGGTGGCGCCGGTGCTCGATCCGGGGTCGGACCGACGTGCGGTGCAGTTGCCGAGAGGTCGCTGGTACGACACGGAGACGGAGCGGGCCTACGAGGGGCCGGCCCAGATTCTGGTCGATGCCCCGTTGTCACGGATTCCGGTGCTCGCGCGCGCGGGTGCCGTGCTGCCGGTGCGGGGCGCGGACGGCGGGCTTGAGCTGGAGGTGTGGGCGCCCGCCCGGGGGCGGACCGGGGGCGGGCTGGTGGTGCCGGACGCGGGCGACGGTTGGGACGAACCGGAGATCGAGCGGTACGTCGCCCGCTGGGAGGGCCGGCGTGTGGTCGTGGAGCGGGAGTTGGAGGACGGGGTGAGCGCGCCGTCCTACCCGGTGCGGGTGCGAGGGCTGGGTGAGGGCTGACCTCAGATGTACCGGCCCTCGAACCAGGCCTTGACGGCCACGGAGTGCAGCGGGAAGGCGAGTTCCTCCGGCCGACGCAGGAGGTGCCAGCCCTCCGTCTCGTCGGTGGCCACGGACTTGGGCAGTCCCTCGACCGGGCGCTCGGGGAGGACCCCGAAGAGCAGGAGATGCCCGTCGGGCGAGCTGATGGCGTCGACAAGCCGTACGTCGCGGCTCGCGGCGTCGATGCCCGTCTCCTCCCTGAGTTCGCGGACGAGGGCCTGTCGCCAGTCCTCGCGGTCGTCGACGTAACCGCCCGGGAGGGCGACGCCTCCGCGCGCGGGGGCGACGGTTCGGGTGATGACGACCAGGGCGGTGCCCTTGGTGTCGTACACGGGCTGGAGTGCGACGGCTACGGGCAGCGGATTGCGGTACGCGACGGTGCCGCAGGCCGGGCACGTGCGGGGCCAGCCGGAGACGCCCTCTCCGTAGGGCGATCCGCAGCTCGAACAGTGGCTGTTCGGCCCGGAGTTGGGGACGGAGGCTTGAGTTTCGGACACCCGGCGGACTGTATCCGATCAAGCGGAGGGCGTCTTTCCAGGGGCCGCGCGCGTGAACGGGAAACGGCCGGAACCACCCCCGTGGGCCCCGGCCGTCTCTCCCGATACGACGACGCCGTAAGCGGCTCGATGGTTCACCGAAACGCCCTGCTCATTTTCCGTTGCCCGTGGCACACTTCTGACGTTCCGTCAGATCCAGTGCTGTGGAGGGACGTTGTCGCAGACACGCACACCTGTGGTCACCGATTGGTTCACCGGGGACGGGGACGGCTTCCGGCTGCTCGGCACGCGCTGTTCCGCGTGCGCCTCGGTCTTCTTCCCCCGTGAGGACGGCCATTGCCGCAATCCGGCCTGCGAGGGCGGCGAGCTGGCCGAGGTCCCGCTGTCGCGGCGCGGCCGGATCTGGTCGTACACGGACAGCCGGTACCGGCCACCGTCACCGTATGTGAGCGATCCGGAACTTCCGTGGGAACCGTACGCGTTGATCGCTGTGGAGCTGGAGTCCGAGCGGATCGTGGTGCTGGGACAGGCGGTTCCCGGGATCACCGTCGCCGATCTGACGGTGGGCATGGAGGTGAAGGTCGTCCCCGGGGTGCTCAGCGAGGACGCGGAGACGACCTGGACGACCTGGCACTGGCGACCCACGGAGGTGACGGCATGACGGCGGACGTGGCGGTGCTCGGCGCGGGCATGCACCCCTGGGGCAAGTGGGGGCGCGGCTTCGTCGAGTACGGGACGGCCGCGGCGCGGGCGGCGCTCGCCGACGCCGGGCTGGAGTGGCGGGACGTCGGCTCGATCGTCGGCGCGGACACGGTGCGTGGCGGGTATCCCGGGTATGTGGCGGGCGCGACGTTCGCGAAGGCGCTGGGCTGGCAGGGCGCCCGGGTGGCGAGCGTGTACGCGGCGTGCGCGTCCGGGGCGCAGGCCGTCAACGCGGCGCGGGCGCAGATCCTTTCGGGGCTCGCGGACGTGGTGCTGGTCGTGGGCGCCGATGCCGCCCCCAAGGGGTTCTTCCGACCGGCCGGCGGGGAGCGGCACGACGATCCGGACTGGCTGCGCTTCCGGGTCCTCGGGGCGACCAATCCGACATACTTCGGGCTGTACGCGCGCCGGCGGATGGCCCTCTACGGGGACACCCCGGAGGACTTCGCCCAGGTCAAGGTGAAGAACGCCGCCCTGGGGGCGCTGAATCCGTACGCCCGCTACCGCAAGCGGGTCTCCGCCGAGGAGGTCGCCGCCTCCGCGGTGGTCGCCGATCCGCTGCGGCTGCTGGACATCTGCGCCACCTCGGACGGCGGGGCCGCCCTGGTGCTGTCCAGCATGGAGTTCGCGCGCCGGCACGGGGCCCCGGACCCGGTACGGATCCGGGCGGTGTCCACGGTGACGCCGCGCTATCCCAACACGGTGCTGGACCTCCCGGACATCGCCACGGACTCAGCGGCGGCGGTGGCACCCCCGGACGAGACGTTCCGGGCGTCGATCGCGCGCGCGGCCTACGAGGAGGCGGGCGTCGGCCCCGAAGAGCTCTCCCTGGCCGAGGTCTACGACCTGTCCACCGCCCTGGAGTTGCAGTGGTACGAGGACCTGGGGCTGTGCGGCGAGGGCGAGGGCGCCAAGCTGCTCCGGGAGGGCGCGACGGCCCTGGGCGGGCGCATACCGGTGAACGCGAGCGGTGGGCTGGCCTCCTTCGGAGAGGCGGTTCCGGCGCAGGCGATCGCCCAGGTCTGCGAGTTGACCTGGCAGTTGAGAGGCGACGCGGGTGACCGGCAGGTCGCGGGGGCGCGGGTGGGGCTCACCGCGAACCAGGGGCTGTTCGGGCACGGGTCGGCGGTGCTCGCCGTGCGGTGACCGACGGGGCGCCGCGCACCCGTTGTGATCGGCCCGCAAGGCTGCGTGAACGTCTTATGAACTGGGCCTGGGCGTACGCCGGTGACGTCATCATGCTGCCGTGCGCTCCTCGACGGACACTCTCCGCTTCGCGTTCCAGCCGGTGGTCAATCTGACCACCGGTGGGGTCGCGGGGCTGGAGGTCCTCGTCCGCCCGGAGACCGGGGACATCCTGGCCGAGGCCCGCCGCGACCCCGAACTCGACGGCAGGCTGGCCGTGTTGGCGGTCCGCGGCGCCGCGCGCAAGGAGACGCTGCTGCCGCTGCACATCAACGTGTTCGCCGGCACCCTCGCCGACCTCGGCGGGCTCACCCCGCTGCACAGCGCGGTGCGCGAGGCGGGCCGGCTGCCGTGGGAAGTCACGATCGACATCGTCCCGCCGTACACGCACGTGCCCCAACGGGCGCTCCTGGAGGCGGTGTCCGAGCTGCGCGGCCAGGGGTTCCGGATCTGTGCGGACGGCGTCGGCGACGGTGACGTACCCCTGCGGCTGCTCACGGACCTCGCGCCCGACCTGGTGAAGCTCGACGCGTCGCTGCTGGAGCGGCCGGCCGCGGTGCGGGCGATGCGGACCCTGTGCGAGCAGTTGGGCGCCCTGCTGTCCGTGGAGGGCGTCGAGACGGAGACGCAGTGCGCGACCGCGCGGTCGGCCGGGGCCCAGTTGGCGCAGGGCGAGCTGTTCGCGCCGCCGACGCGGATCCCCACGGCGGACGTATACGTTCCGCCCCGCGCACCCGGACTCACGACGACACCGCCGTCGGGACCCTGGGTGCGGGAGTTCGTGCGACCGGCCGCGCTGCTGCCCGACACCGCGTCAGCCGGTCGGGTGCGGGCTCTGCTGACCGGCTCGCCGGACGTCTCCGGGGTGGTCCTCGTGGACCGGGACGGCATGCCGGTCCGCTCGGTGCACCGGTCGCGCTTCCTGCTGTCGATGTCGGGGCGCTACGGCCACGCCCTGTACGCCGACCGGCCGGCCGCCAAGCTCGGCGACGTACCGCGGACGGTGGGCGTCGACGCGACCGCCTGGGAGGTCCTGGACGTGGTCGCGGTCGGCGACCGCGACCGTACGTCTGACGATGTGGCGGTGGTCGACCGGTGGGGGCGGTGTGTCGGCGTCGTACGACTCGCCGATCTGGTGCGGACGTTGGCCGAGACGCGGGTCGAGGAGGCCGCGGGGCTCAACCCGCTGACCAGGCTGCCCGGTTCGGACGCGATCACCGGTGAGGTGGACCGGCGGATCGCGGACGGGCGGACGTTCGCGCTGAGTTGGCTGGATGTCGACCACTTCAAGCAGGTCAACGACGGGGCCGGTTTCGCGGCGGGCGACGAACTGATCCGCTCGGTCGGGCACGCGCTCCAGCTCGCGGCGACCGCGCACACGCGCGTGGGGCACATCGGCGGGGACGACTTCCTGGTGCTCACCGACCCGGAGGGGCTGCATCCGCTGGCCGCCGCCGTGCTCGACGTGCCCTGGGAGGCGGGTGGCAGGGCCGTGACGCTGTCGCTGGCCACCGTCCTGTGCGGGCCGGGCGGTGTGACCGACCACCGGCAGGCGGCCGCGTGTCTGGCGCCGGTGAAGAAGGCCGCGAAGGCGCTGGACGGCACGAGTTGGGTGCTGGGCCGGGCGGAGCGGGGCGAGTACGAGATCCTCCGCGGATCGCATGTGACGCCCGCACAGGCCCCCCGCACGACCGCCGAGTCCCCCGGGCGCTGAGCGCGGCTCTGCGGCCTCCTGCGGGGCTCCAGGGGCCGTCAGGGCGGGTGTCACCGTTGCCGTCCGCGACCTTGACGCTCCACAGGCACCGGTGAACACTTCCCGGTGTCGGTCGACATCGCCGTACATTCTCGGCGTACCAGGCACTGCGCCGCGCGGGCTCCGCCTGCGTTCAGGCCCACTCCCACGGGCGATTCGGCTGCGACGGCACGCTCTTCACGGACGCCGGGCGGGGCTCGGGACCCTCCCCGCCTTCGGCTGAAGTCGCCAAGGGAACCGCACCCTGCACGGAGGACCGGGGCCGACCGTCCCGGGCGAGGGCCTAGGAGCCGCCATGAGCAATGGAGACATATTCCTCGGTGAGGTCATCGGCACCGCGATACTGATCCTCTTCGGCGCCGGCGTGGTCGCCGCCGTCGTACTCAACTACTCGAAGGCCAAGGACGGCGGCTGGATCGTCATCGCGTTCGGCTGGGGCTTCGGCGTGATGGCCGGGGCGTACACCGCGGCGCCGCTGTCCGGCGGGCAGCTCAATCCGGCCGTCACGATCGGCATCGCCATCGACACCGGGAAGTGGGACAAGGTCCCGTTCTACATCGCGGGCCAGATGGTCGGCGCCATGCTCGGCGCGGTGCTGTGCTGGCTCGTCTACTACGCGCAGTTCCAGGCCAACTCCGAGGAGGAGATGGCCCAGCCCACGCTGGGGATCTTCTCCACCACGCCCACGATCCGCAATGTCGTGGCGAACCTGATGACCGAGATCATCGCGACGATCGCGCTGGTCCTGCCGATCCTGGCCTTCGGCCTCACCAAGGGACTCGGTACGTCCGGCACGGCGGTACTGGTCGTCTCCTTCCTGGTGGTCGGCATCGGTCTGTCGCTCGGCGGTCCCACCGGGTACGCCATCAACCCGGCCCGCGACCTGGGCCCGCGCATAGTCCACTCGCTGCTCCCGATCCCGAACAAGGGCACCTCGGACTGGAGTTACGCGTGGATCCCGGTGGTGGGACCGCTGATCGGCGGGGCGCTGGCCGGAGTCATCTTCAACGCAGCCTTCTGACAGCAGTGTTCGACCAGTCTTCCGAAAGCAGCCCTCCGAAGGACGGGAGCAGTCCTTCGGAGGATCCGAGGGACACGACAAAGGGGTCGTCATGACGGACAGGTTCGTCGCCGCAATCGACCAGGGCACCACCTCCAGCCGCTGCATCGTCTTCAACCAGGACGGAGCGATCGTCGCCGTCGACCAGCGTGAACACCGCCAGATCTTCCCCAAGCCGGGCTGGGTGGAGCACGACGCCACCGAGATCTGGTCCAAGGTGCAGGCGGTGGTCGCCGGGGCGCTCGCCAAGGCGGGACTGCGCGCCGACCAGCTCAGCGCGCTCGGCATCACCAACCAGCGGGAGACGACGGTCCTTTGGGACCGCGCGACCGGCAAACCCGTGCACAACGCGATCGTGTGGCAGGACACCCGTACCGCGGCCCTGTGCAAGCAACTGGGCGGCTCGGACGGGCCGGACCGCTTCCGTGAGCAGACCGGGCTGCCGCTCGCCAGCTACTTCTCCGGCCCCAAGGCGGCCTGGCTGCTCGACAACGTGCCCGGTCTCAGGGACCGCGCCGAACGCGGCGAGATCGCCTTCGGCACGATCGACTCCTGGCTGATCTGGAACCTCACCGGCGGCACCGACGGCGGCAAGCACGTCACCGACGTGACCAACGCCGGGCGCACCATGCTGATGAACCTGGAGACCCTCCAGTGGGACCCGTCCATCCTCTCCGCGATGAACGTCCCCGAGGCGATCCTCCCCGAGATCAAGTCCTCCGCCGAGGTCTACGGCACCGCGGTCGGCCAACTCGCGGGCGTACCGGTCGCGTCGGCCCTGGGCGACCAGCAGGCCGCCGTGTTCGGGCAGGCCTGCTACGACGTGGGCACCGCGAAGAACACCTACGGCACGGGCAGCTTCCTGCTGCTCAACACCGGTAACCGGCCGGTGCCCTCGAAGAACGGGCTCCTCACGACGATGGGCTACAAGATCGGCGGAGAGGCGCCGGTCTACTGTCTGGAGGGGTCGATCGCCATAACGGGCGCGCTCGTTCAGTGGTTCCGCGACCAGCTCGGCATCATCCGCAACGCCGACGAGATCGAGACCCTGGCGGCGAGCGTGGACGACAACGGCGGCGCGTACATCGTGCCCGCGTTCTCCGGCCTGTTCGCCCCCTACTGGCGTTCGGACGCGCGCGGAGTCGTCACCGGGCTCACCCGGTACGTCACGAAGGCGCACCTCGCGCGCGCGGTGCTGGAGGCGACGAGCTGGCAGACACGCGAGGTCGTGGACGCCATGTTCCAGGACTCCGGGGTGCAGATCACCACCCTGAAGGTGGACGGCGGCATGACCAAGAACAACCTCCTGATGCAGCACCAGGCGGACGTCCTCGGGGTGCCGGTCATCCGGCCCAAGGTCTCGGAGACGACCTGCCTGGGCGCCGCCTACGCGGCCGGGCTCGCCACCGGGGTCTGGAACGACCTGGACGAACTGAAGTCGCACTGGCAGAAGGACGTCAAGTGGACGCCCTCCATGGAGTCGTCCGTGCGGGACCGCGAGTACCACAACTGGCGCAAGGCGGTGGAGAAGAGCTTCGGCTGGGAGGAGGACGGCGACAACTAGGCACACACGCGTGGCCGTTGTTCCACCAGGCACGCACGCGCGTGCCGTCGCATCGCACCGGCTGCGGCCCGTACCCCGGTCGGCGGGGGTACGGGCCACGCCCGTGCCTCAGCTGGTGACGCTCTGGCGGCGCTTCGCGCCGTAGGCCATCGCGTGCTGGACGACCTCGATGAGGACCTCCTTGACCGACGCGCGGTCGCGCGCGTCGCAGAGCATGAGCGGTACGTCCTCGTCGAGGTCGAGGGCCTGGCGTACGGCGTCCGCCGGGTAACGGTCGGCGCCTTCGAAGCAGTTGACGCCGACGACGAAGGGTATGGAGCGGCGCTCGAAGTAGTCGAGTGCGGCGAAGCAGTCCTCCAGGCGGCGGGTGTCGGCCAGCACGACGGCGCCCAGGGAGCCCTCGGAGAGCTCGTCCCACATGAACCAGAACCGCTCCTGGCCCGGCGTACCGAACAGGTACAGCACCAGGTCCTCGCGCAGGGTGATGCGCCCGAAGTCCATGGCCACGGTGGTGGTGTGCTTGCCCTCCACACCGCTGGTGTCGTCGACCGGACGCCCTGCCTCGGTGAGCAGTTCCTCCGTGCGCAGCGGCCTGATCTCGCTGACCGTGCCGACGAGGGTGGTCTTGCCCACGCCGAAGCCGCCGGCCACCAGGATCTTGAGCGTGACGGGCTCGACCGGAGGCTTGCCTCGCTCAGTACGCCCGAAGATCATCGGTCTTTTCTCCTGCTTGATGGGGTAGGGGGCGGCGGCTCGCGCCGCTCACAGGGCCCGGAGGCCGGAGATCACGTCGCGCAGAATACTCTCGTCCACCAGTTCGGCAGGGGGTACGGGACGTGACACATGGACGAGTTCGCCGTCCACCAGGTCGCCGATGAGAACCCGTATCACCCCGATGGGCAGGTCGAGTTCGGCGGCGAGTTCGGCGACCGACTGCGGGGCGTCACGACAGAGACCGACGATGTCCACGTGCTCCGGGGACAGCGTGTGGTCCGCTTCCGAGTCGTCCTCGTGGGACTCCGCGATCACCACCGCGATGAGGTCGAGGCGGTGCTGGGCCGCACTGGTGGTGCGGCCGCGCGTCATCGCGTACGGCCTGACGACCGGTCCGGCCTCGTCGTCGAACCAGTGGCTTCTTCCCTGACCGTCTCCGCTCATGTCACTTCACTACCCGCCGGAGGACACGTCGGTGCGCGGAGCGGCCCCCAGATGCACACCGACCCGCTTCACGAGCAGTGTCATCTCGTAGGCGACCTGTCCGACGTCCGAGTCGGCGTCCGCGAGGACGGCGAGGCAGCTGCCGTCACCCGCGGCCGTCACGAACAGGAAGGCCTCGTCGAGTTCGACGACCGTCTGCCGCACGCTGCCCGCCTCGAAGTGGCGGCCGACGCCCTTGGCGAGGCTGTGGAAGCCGGAGGCCACGGCGGCCAGGTGTTCGCTGTCCTCGCGGGTCAGGTCCTGGGACACGCCGGTGGCCAGGCCGTCGCCGGAGAGCACGATGGCCTTGCGGATGCTGGCGACGCGCTCGACGAGGTCGTCGAGAAGCCAGTTCAACCCACGTTGGTCGGTGCTGTGGCCGGTCGCCTTCGGTGCGGTCATCGACCGTCCCCCTTAGTTCCTTGTGCTGTGCCGCCTCGGGCGTCGTCGCCCTCGGCGTTCTCCTCGCGGCCGCGCTGCCAGCCACGCTGGAGCGAGGCCATACGGCTGCGCACCTCGTCGGCGTCGCGTTCGGCGACCTCCGCCGGGCTCGCGGCGCGCCGATCGGGGTCCTGTTTCAGCTGCGGGGCCAGATTGGCCTGACGTACGCGTCTGGGCAACGCTCCGGTGCTCGGCGGGGTGTCGGAGTCCGGAGCGCCGGCCGCGAGCTCGGCACGCCGGGTGCGCCTGGGGAGGGCGGGCGTCTCGGGCGGCTCGACGGGGCCGCGTCCCGGGGAAGCGGAAGGCTGCCCGGAGTCGGCGCGACCGCCGGGCACGTCGGTACGGCGCCGTAGCGGCGTGTCACCGCGACGCCGGGCCGGGAGCGGTGCGGGGCCGTCCGTTTCCGGCCCGCCCAGGCTCGGGGCCGTGGAGAGGCCGTCGAAATCGACCTCTCCGGAGTCCCCCGTTTCGCGTCGGGAGCGCTGTTCGACGACCGGGCGTCCATGGGAGCTGACCAGTTTGGGCGTACGGCGCCGGGGCAGCGGAAGCGGCTCGCTGCGGTGGCCGTCCGTGTCGGCCTCGGAGACCTGCTGATGCGCGTCCACGGGGCGGACGGGGGCGAGGTCGTCCCGGTGGGTGGAGGCGCGGCGGGGGCGGAAGATTCCGCCGCGCTCGCCGTCCTCGTCGTCGAGCGTGTTCGGGAAGCCTTCGAGGGCGTCCAGGTCCACGGGGGCTTCCAGTTCGACCGGTCCGTCCAGCAGGGCGGGCGGCAGGCCGGGCAGCTTCACGGGCTGGGAGAGCGCGGAGCGGCGGCTCCCCTCCAGCTGGGCCTCCTTCGTCGGCCGGGGCCGGTCCAGGCGGAAGCCGATGCCGTTGGTGTCGGGGACCTCGTCGCTCAGCAGGGCGTCGGGGATGAACACGACGGCGGTCGTACCCCCGTAGGGGGAGGGCTGGAGCGAGACGCGGACGTTCTGCCGCTGGGCGAGCCGGCTGACCACGAACAGGCCGAGGCGGTCGGTGTCGGAGAGTTCGAACTCCGGGGTCTCGGCGAGCCGGAGGTTGGCGTCCAGGAGTGCCTCGGCCGCCATGCCGAGGCCGCGGTCGTTGATCTCCAGGGTGAAGCCGTTGGCGACCCGCTCCCCCAGGACCTGGACGGCGGTGTGCGGCGGGGAGAACACCGTGGCGTTCTCCAGGAGTTCGGCCACGAGGTGGGTGAGGTCCGCCACGGCGGGGCCGGTGACGGCTATGCGCGGCAGCCTGCGGACCTCGATGCGCTCGTAGTCCTCGACCTCCGCGACGGCCGCGCGGACGATGTCCATGAGCTGGACCGGCTTGCGCCACTGCCGGGACGGGGCGGCCCCGGAGAGGATCACCAGGCCCTCGGCGTGCCGGCGCATACGGGTCGTCAGGTGGTCGAGGCGGAACAGGTCGGCGAGTTCGTCGGTGTCCTCGGTCCTGCGCTCCATGGTGTCGAGCAGGGTGAGCTGCTTGTGCAGCAGGACCTGGCTGCGCCGGGCGAGGTTGACGAACACGTCGGAGACACCGGACCGCAGTTCGGCCTGCTTGACGGCGGCTTCGACCGCCGCGCGCTGCAGGGTGTTCAGGGCCTGGCCTACGTCGCCGATCTCGTTCCTGTCGTACTCCAGGCGCGGGACCTCGGTCTCCACGTCGACCACTTCGCCGACGGACAGGCGGCGCATCACGCTGGGCAGCCGGACGCCGGACGCCTCGTGGGCGTCCAGGCGCAGTTGGCGCAGGTCGCGGATGAGACCGCGGCCGATGCGCACCGACAGGAACAGCGAGAACAGGAGGGCGATCAGCCCCAGGACACCGGCGACGGCCGCCTTGAGGATGACCCTCATCGCGACCGGGCGGACGCGGTCCTGGTAGCGGTCGTTGGCCTGGTCGTCGAGGGTGCCGAGCTTGGCCAGCGCCGCACCGGCCGCGGTGTTCCAGGTCTGCGCGGTGACGTTGCGGGGCGTGCCGGACGTGGTCGAGGCGGCGGCCTGTTCGGCCACGCGCACCGGGGCGCTGGCCGCGTTCTTCCAGAAGCGTTCGAAGTGGCCGCGCTCCGAGGCAGGCAGCAGCGGCAGGTTGACGTCGTACAGCAGGGTGCGCTGGGCGACCAGGTCGGAGACGTCGCGGGCCTCGTCCCGGGTGAGCTCGCCGACGACCAGGGAGGAGCCGAGCAGGGCGTCCTCACGGGAGAGCAACTCGCGCGCGCGGGCGAGGTTCACGAGGGCGCGGTACTGCTTGTCCATCTCGACGTTGTCGACGACATGGAGGTTGGACAGCAGCACGTAGCACGGGTCGACCAGGTGGTTGTAGAGCCCGAGGGCCTGGGCACGGTCGACGGTGCCGTCCTCGACGCTGCGCCGCAGGGACTGGAGACCGTCGAAGGCGTCGAGGACAGCGGCGACACGGCTGTCGGTGGCCTGCCCCATCGCGTCGCGTACGTCCGGGTTCTCGGAGTTCTTGCGGATCGTGGCGACGGCCTCGTCGGTGGCGGCGCGGCTGCGTCTGAGGTCGGTGAGCCCGTCGGCGGCGCGCGGGTCGGCGAGATAGACGAGCGACTGCCGGCGTTCCTGCTGGATGACGCGGACGGTGTCCTCGGTGGGATAGCCGATCTCCTCGACGACCGACGACACGTTGAACAGGTCCCCGGCGGCCCGGCCGGTGAGGACCGTGGCGAACGCCCAGATCGCGGTCAGCGACACCAGCGGCACGAGAAGGAGCGCCACGATCTTCCGGCGGATGGACTTCCCGCGAAAGCGCATGGCCTCCCCCAGCTGGACCCCCGCCGGCCGGGGGTACACATGTACGTCAACAAACGGCGCGAGCCTACTACTGACACAGAGGTAACTCGAAGAGCTGTCCGGAGGGTGAACCTCCGCAACAGCGACCGGACATGCGGAGTTGTCGGGTCATTGCGGGAGATTGACGCCCCTGTATCCCCGGGATCGCCATACCCATCCGATCGGTCCACTTGGTCAGTTGGCCGGAATTTTTCGTTCGTTGGGAATCTTCGCGGCATGTTGCACGTCTTTCTCTACGGGACATGGGGGCGGAACCGGCCACACGAGCCGCATCCGCAACCGTGCGGCGTAAAACAGCGCAAGCCGGGCACCCACTGGGGAGTCGGAGTCTTCGGACTCCGGGGCGAGTGGTGTACCGGCGGTGGGGAGGACACGTTGATGGGCACGGCGGAGCGGCAAGTGGCGCTTGAGGACGGCGTGGCGGCGCGGTCGACGGCGCAGCGGCGCCGCGAGGCACCGAATCGCGACATTCCGGCAGACGGTGGTACGACGAGGGACGGCGGCGAGGCCCGGAGGGACTCGGGCGCGCCCACGGCAGGGGAGCCGCGTTCGGCTCGCGCGGCAGCGCAACAGCAGGAGCACTATCGCCCGTTGTGGATCGAGGAGCCCGCGCGTCGGCGCCGGCTGCCCGATCCGGTGCGTACGGCGGCGGTGCGGGCGGTGATCATCATTTCCGTGACACTGATGCAGGCGACGGTGGCCTTCCTGTGCACGCTGGCCGGGTCCTGGCTGGCGTTCCCGATGGTGATCAGCAGCGTGGTCAGCACGGTGGTGGCCACCTGGGGCGCCCTCGACATCTGGGTGACCCGCCAGATGTGGAACCAGCGCAACGGCGTGGTCTCGGAGCCCAGCAGCACGGCGAGGGCCCTCCGCCGCGAGCGGCGTCGGGCCCAGCGCCAGGCGCGGTCCAGCGAGCGTGCCCAGGAGCGGATAGCCCGCAAGAGCGGCGCCGGGCAGCTGTCACACTCCTGAGGCTTGTCAACGGACGGATTCGTCCACGGACGGTTCGTCCCCGGGCAGTTCTCCTACGGAGCGGTCGGCGCCGGACGCTTGAACATCCGGGTCGCCGTGATCTCGCTGTGCACCGACTCGCCTTCTCCGGCGGGAGCCTGCTGCGGCAGGCCCGGCCGGAGGTGCTCCTCCACGCTGATGTACTTCAGGCCCGCCCGCAGGTCGGCATCGTTGCGCAGCCGGATCACCAGCGGGAACTCGGCCAGCGCCGTCGTGTCGAACAGGCCGGTGGTGTACAGGAGTTGGACACCGAGCGCGTCGGACACGGCGCGCTGCAGCTCCAGCAGATAGGTCGCGTTGGCCCGCCCGATGGGGTTGTCGAGGAAGAGCGTGCCGGCGTGCCGGTGTTTGTCGCGGCCCCGGTCGTTCGAGCGCAGCGCGGCCATCGTGCAGTACAGGGCGATGGCGGCGGTGAGCAGCTGACCGCCGGAGAACACATCGCCCATCTGCCCGACGGGCACGCGCTCGGCGCGCAGGACGGCGTCCGGCTTGAGGATCTCGACGGCGACACCCTTGGGTTCAAGCGCGGCGCCAACTCCCCTCAGCAGCAGGGACATTCCGTCGCGCCGCATGTCGGAGTTCTTCTTCACGGCTGCCCGGGTCGCCTCGTCGACGACCACACCGAGCCGCTCGGCGAGCGTGGCCTGGTCGGGCTCCTCGAAGCGGATCCGCAGGAACTCCTGCCCCGACCACTCGCCGAGCCCCTCCGGCAGCCGGGACAGCCGTTGCGCGGACCGCAGGGTCGCCAGCGCCGACTCGACGAGCCCGCGGAGCCGGTCCACGATCGAGTCGCGGTTGCGCTCCAACTGCGCCAACTCGTCGGTGAGGACCCGGAGTCGGGGCGCGAAGGCGTCGGCCCACTTCTGCGCGTGCTCCGGCAGCGCGGACGCGGGCAGCTCCCGGATCTGCTGCCGCGCGGGGGTCCGTACCTGCTCGTAGCGTGTGGAGTTGGCGTGCCGCACGAGCACATCGCTCGCCTCGCGTACGGCGCCCTCGGCGGCGGACAGGTCGGCGGAGCAGCCGCGCAGCGAGCGGCGGGCCTCGGCGGCGGAGTGCCGGGCCTCCTCCACGCTGCCGGGGTACGGCTCGGGCTCCTCCTGCTCCTCGTCCGAGGAGTGCTCGCGCATCAGGTCCCGGAGCATCGCGGCGGTCTCGTCGAAACCGCCGGCCCCGTCCTCGGCGGCGCGGTGGGCGTCGAGGAGTTCGGCATGCGCCTCGCGGGCCTGGCCCAACGCGTCGGTGCGGGAGCCGAGTTCGGCCGTCGCCGTGCGCAGCAGGGCCTGGGCGTGCTCGGCGTCGCGCGGGAGCAGTTCCTCGGCCAGCTCGGTGTGTGCCTCGCCGTCCTCGGGCGCGTGCCGCTCGGTCTCGCCGCGTAGCCGCCCGAGCTGCTCGCTCGCGGTCGACACCCGGGTCTCCA
Source organism: Streptomyces sp. NBC_01261 (assembly GCF_036226385.1). Classification (NCBI taxonomy): domain Bacteria; kingdom Bacillati; phylum Actinomycetota; class Actinomycetes; order Kitasatosporales; family Streptomycetaceae; genus Streptomyces; species Streptomyces sp. NBC_01261. Next base: position 8,984,714 of record NZ_CP108463.1, on the reverse strand, counting down.
GCAGTTGCACCAGCTCCTCGGCACGCGCCGCGGCGGCCTGCCGGGACGGGACGTCGGAGCCGTCGGGTGACTCCAACAGCTGCGCCGCGCGCGTGCGGACCTTGTTGCTGAGCCGGTCCAACTCGGCGATCGCCGCGCTCTCGTCGCTCTCGGCCCGCGCCTGCTCGGCCCGCAGATCGGCGCCGACGCCGACCTTCTCGTAGAGCTGTGAGGCGGCCCGGTAGGCCTCGCGGAGGGCGGCCAGCGCGGGCTTGGGGGCGTCCGGGTCGTCGTCCGGTAGGTCGTCGGGGGCGCCCGCGATCTCGGAGCGCTCGGCGCGCAGCGCACGGGCCGTGCGGCGGGCGTCGTCGGCGGCGCGCTGGGCGGCGCGGCGGTCCTCGTCGGCGGCGCGGGCGCGCTCCAGGCAGGACTGGGCGCGGCCCTCCGACTCGGCTGCCTCGTCGGCGAGTTCACGCAGTTTGACCTGCCAGCCGGCTCGTTCCCGCAGCCGAAAGGCGAGTCCGGCGAGGGCGTCGGCGGCGCGCCGGGCCTTCTGTGCGGCCTCCTGCCGCTCGTCGCGCACCTGGGCCGCCTCGGCGGCGGTCTCGTCGGCCTCGGCCCGCACGGTCCGTGCCTCGGCGAGTTCGGCCTCGGCCTCCTCGGCGAACGCGCGCGTGTCCCGGGCGGCCTGCGCCAGCTCGACCAGCCGCCCGCTCGGACAGCCGGCGCGCCAGGACGCGAGCCGCGCCGCCAGTTCCCGGTCCTTGCCGAGCCGCGCGGCGAGCGTACGGATCTCCTCGTCCCGCTGCCCCGCCCGCGCGCGCAGCGTCTGTCGCTCCTCGTCGGCGGCGTGCTCGTCGTGCATGGCCGGGTTCGGCGGTACGAGGAAGACGTCGCTGGTCTGCGCGTCGGGTGCCGGAGTCGGGGCGAGCAGGGCGGCGGCCGTACCGACCGCTACGGCGGACCGGGGCAGCAGGGCCGCGTCGTTGAGCGCCTCGCGGGCACGCGCGTGCGTGGCCGGGTCGGTGATGATCACGCCGTCGACCAGCTCGGGCCGGGCGGCGAGCACGCGCGCGTGGTCGGTGGGGTCGACGGCCTGGGCGAGGTAACGCCAGCCGGGCAGCGCGGGGATGCCGTGCTCGCCGAGGTACTCCACGGTGGCCAGCACGTCCGGGCCGGGCGGCAGCAGCCCGCCGTCGCCGAGCGCCCCGAGGATCCGGGAGTCGTCGGCCGCGGCGGTGCGCAGGTCGAAGAGGTTCCGCTCCGCGGAGGAGACTCCGTCGTCGAGCAGCTCGCGCAACTCGTCGGCGAAGCGGTCGAGTTCCTCGGGGGTGAGGGGGCCTTCGGCGAGGGGGCGGGCGGGCTTGGCGATTCCGAGTCGGGCGACCGAGGAAGCGTTGGCGGCGGAACGGCCGCTCGCGGCAGGGCCGTTGGCCGAGGCGGTGTCGGCCGAGGCACCGCTCCGCGCGTCCGACTCGGCACCGTAGCCGGCAGCACCCGAGCCAGCGCCCGCGGCACCTACGTCCCCGGCGTCGCCCGCTCCCGTAACAGCCCCGTCACCAGTGCGCTCGCCGCCCGCACCACGCGGCACCGGCACACCACCACTGCCGCCTGCGGCACCAGCGGCAGAGCCGGCACCAGGCAGGCTGAGCAGCTCCGCGAGCCGCTCCTCCCCCGCCAGCCCCTCGGCGAGGCGCCGCTCCGCGTCGTGGGTCCGCTCGGCGGCGGTGGCCGCGTCGGACGCGCGAGCCGCCGTCAACTCCGCGCGGGACTCGGCGGAAGCCGCTTCGCGGGCGTGCTCGGAGGCGCGGCGCGATGCCTCGCGCGCGGTGTCCCAGGAGGCCACGGCGGTCTTCTCGGCGTCGCTCGCGGCGAGGGCCGCGCGGGCCGGGTCGGCGTCGGGGGCGCTGTTGTCGAGCCAGCCCGCGCGCACCGCCTCGGCGGTCTCCTGCTCGACCTCGGACAGGCGCTGACGCAGATGCCCGACCTCGCTGCGGGCGCGCTGCGCCTCGGTGGCGGCGGAGGTCGCGTCCCGGTGCGAGGTCTCGCCGACCTCCTGGAGCGCGGCGGAGCGCTCCTCGCCCTCGTTGGCGAGGTTCTCGGCGCTCTCGGCAGCCGAGTGCAGGGCCCGTACGAGATCGACGGCGGCCTTGGCGCGGGCGGCGAGCGCCGGTGCCGCGTCCCGCTCGGCCTCGCGGATCGCGACGGCCACGCGCGCGGAGCGGTCGGCGGCGGCGCGGTGCCGCAGGACCGCCTCGGCGGCCTGCCAGGCGGCGTGCAGGGTGCGGGCGTCGGCCAGTTCGCGCTTCTGCGCGGCGGCGGACTTCTCCATGGTGGCGAGCGCCAACGAGGCGTGCCGGTAGGCGAGTTCGGCGGCGATCAGCGCGCTGCGCTCCCGCGCGCCCTCGGCGTGCGTGACGGCGTACGCGGCGGCGGTGACCCGCTGGGCGAGGTCGGCGGCCCGCACCCGCTCCTGGGCGCCCCGCGCGGACAGCCGTCGGGCCAGGGTGCGGGTACGGCGCTCGGCGCCGGCGTGGATGTCACGCGCGCGTGCCCGTGCCTCGGCGGCCTCGACGATCCGGCCGAGCAGGTCCACGGAACCCGCCGTGAAGTCCCGCTCGGCGATCAGCTCCGCCCGTCGCCCCAGCTTGTTGCCGAAGCCGCCGACCAGGTCGGCGAGACCGTCGGTGTCCCGGGTGTCGGTGACCGCGCGGAGCAGCAGGTCGGTGAAGTCGGAGTCCTTCTTGACCGCGAAGAGACCGGCGGCCTCGCCCTCGTCGGCGTTCATCTCCCGCTGGTAGCGGAAGAGTTCGGGGTCCAGGCCGAGGTCGCCGAGGTGCTCGATCCAGCGGTCGTGGATCTCCTCCCAGTGCACTTCGAGGTGCGGATACGCCTTGCCCGCCTCGGTGATGGCGTCCCGGAAGCCCTTCATGGTGCGGCGACGGCCCTGTGCGCCGGACGCGCCCTCGACGGGCGGTCGTACGGAAGTGGCCTCGGCGACCGGGAGGTTGTCCAGGCTCAGCCCCGGCCCGGGCCGGAACGAGTACCAGGCCTCGGCGAACTTCCGCGGGTCGTTGGAGACTTGACGCCCCCGCCACTCGCTGACCTTGCCGACCACCACGCACTCGCCGGTCAGCGTGTGCTGCCACTCCAGGGCGACATGGCCGCAGTCGTCCGCGAGGAGGAACTTGCGCAGCACACCGGAGCTCGCGCCGCCAAGGGTGTTGCGATGTCCCGGCAGCATCACGGAGAAGATCAGCTTGAGCAGGACGGACTTGCCGCCGCCGTTCTCCAGGAAGAGCACACCGGCGGGCGCGGGGCGGCGCGGCGGGCCGACGGGCTCGTCCTCGAAGAACTCCGCCTGGGTGGGCGCGGGGTCGGGCACGGGCTGGCCCACGCCTCGCAGGTCAAGCACGGTGTCGGCATAGCGCGCACCGGCGGGCCCGATGGAGTAGAGGCGGACCCGGGACAGCTCGTACATGGCGGACTCTCGTCGTAAGTCTTCGGCAGGTGGGGGGGGGAGTTGAGGAACCTCAGCAGCTGAGGAATCTCAGGAGTGGAACGGCAGCCCGGCGTCGGCCACCAGCTCCAGGTCCTCGGTGTCCTCGGCGGGCATCAGGCTCGCGGTGCCGTCGGTGACCGGGACGACGCCCAGCTCCAGCAGCTCGGCCATGGCGGCACTTCCGGCCATGTCACGCACCTGGAGCTGGTAGCGGGCGGTCGTGCGATAGGTCCCGCCGTTGTCGTCACCGGTGCGCTGCAGGAACCCGGAGTCGGTGAGGAAGGCGGCCGCCTTGCCGACGATGCCGGTGGTCGAACCGGCCAGTCTCCGGGCGTCCTTGGTGGCTCCGGTCGCGCTGCGTCTGACCCAGATCCGCCAGGCCGCCTCCAGACCGGGCGCGTCGGTGGCCGGATCGGTGTTCATGCCCTGCTCGTCGGCCCGCTCCTCCAGCCGCCGGCAGGCCTGCCGTACGAAGGCGTCGACCCCGTTGACCGTGACGCGCCCGATGTACCCGTCGTCGGCAAGATCCTCGGGTCGCGGAAACGCCATGGCGGCAACGGCAAGATGGGCAAGCCCGTGCAGGAACCGGTCCCCGGAGTCGGCGGCCGTACGACGCGCGTAGTCCCCCATGCGGACGGCGAACACCGAGTCCTCAGCGGCAGTTACGGCCATCCCCGCGCGCGGGGACACCTCCAGGACGACCAGCCCCAGCCCAGCGGCGACGGCGTCGGCGAGCCGAGCGAACGGCGAGTCCTCCCGGTAGCGACGCAGCAGTTCCGCGTACTCCTGATCCCGCGCGGGCTGCAGTTTCGGCTGCAGCCCGAACGCCACGAGGCGAGCCGCGTCGGCGGCATCGGCGGGCGTGATCGCAGCACTCACCGCCGGGGCGGCAGCCTCCGGCTCACTCCATTCGCCCTGCTCACTCACGACGACAACTCCTTGGACTCAATAACGAGGGTGAGGTCAAGCGCCCCGAAAGGGGCGCGGGGAACGGCGCGACCAGCCACAACGGACCCGCACCCGCAAACCGACGGAACCATCACGCCGCATCACTCCGTCCCGCAGCCATCCCCGCCGCGTCCAACAGGGCCATCCCCACAATGAGATCGGCCCCGCCGAACTCGGGATCATCCAGCTCGGTCCCGTCGTCCACGGCGAACAGCAGCTTCTCCTCCCCCTGCCGATACGCCGTCCCGAACGGTGGACTCGCCGCGTGCACGGCCAACAGGGCGACGAGATAAGGCAGTTCCCTGTCCCGATCGCGCGCATCCGCCAGCAGCCCCGACAACCTCCGAGGCGCATCCGCGGGCAGGTCAAGCAACTCCATGGCCGCAGCCAGCTGTTCCTCACTGAACCGGCTGTCGTCCGGCGTGGCGATGAGGTCCGGCTCAGGCATCTCCGCACCGAGATGCTCCCGCTCAGCGGGCGGGGTGAGCAGTATGTCGACCAGATCCCCCACCCGAACGGACACCGGCGTACGCAGCCCGGTCCCCCGAGCGAAGAACGCGTCGGTGACCCGGATCGCCTGCTCCAACGGCAACGGCAGAACGGGCGAGACGAGATGCCCGTAGAGGTCGATCCCCGAGGTCGTCATCGGCGTGGCGAATGCCTGCCGATCCTGCTCGGCACGGAACAGCGGCCCGGCCTCCAGCAGACGCGACTGAAGCTGCGTGTGCCGCCGGATGCAGTCCTTGACGATGTCGACCAACTCGGCCGCCCGCCGCTTCTGTTCGGCGTCCTCGGACTCGTCACGGGCCTTGCGGATATTGGTCAGGATCGCGTTCTCGTGGCGGTACCGATCGGCAACGTGATCGAGGGCCTCGGCGATCATGTCCGGCACGGAGTTGAGCCAGTCCACCGCACGCACGTTGCGCCGCGTGGCGTCCAACGCGCGCCGGAGCGTCTCCGAGTACTGCACGGTCCGGTACCGGGCCTGCTCCGCGGCGAGCTGCGCGTCGGCGAGCCGCCCCCGGCTGATCAGCACCTCCAGCTTCACCTCGGCGGCGATCTGCGCACTGGTGACGTCGGTGTCGAGCGCGCCCACCAGGACGTTGACGGCCTCGTCGGTCGTCCGGAGGTACACGCTGCCGCCGTAGCCGGGGACCTCTTCGATCAGCTTGAAGTCGTAGTCGCGGCGCACATACGTGCCGTCCTGGGCGAACGTGCCGTAGACCGTGCGGAAGCCGCGGTCGACGCTGCCGACGTTGATCAGGTTCTCCAGGACCCAGCGGGCCACGCGCTCGTGCTCGACGACGGGGCGCTGCGGGGCCTGGGCGGCGATGCGCGGGATGAGCCTGGCCACTATCTGGTCGTGGTCCGCGCCGGTGTCGAAGTCCATGTTGAGGGTGACCAGGTCGATGGCGGCGAGGGCGACTTCGGCCATGCCGTAGACCGAGTACTCGCCGGCCAGATTGGCCTTGCGTGCGTCGAGGTCGTGCAGCGGCGCCGTGCAGGCGAGCGCGCGCAGTCGCCGCGCCAGTCCCTCGTCGGCGGCCGGGCCCGGGGCGGGGCGCGGCCCCGCGCTGAACTGGGGCGGAACGCTGTCCGTCGATGCAGGCGAAGTCACGGTGCACAGCCTAGGTCCTCGGTCTGACAACGACCCAAACGACGCAGAAGCGACTACCGCCTCAGCAGTGTGTGCGAGCCGGTCGAGCGCCGTGCCGTCCTCAGCCGACCGCGGTGCCGTCCTCGCCGACCCGGTTCCGGTAGGCGTCGACGACCCGTTCGAGCGAGTCGTCGAGGTAGACCGCGAGCAGCTTCTCGGCCTCGACGGGGTCGTTCGCCTGCAGTGCCTGGAGGATCAGGCGGTTGCGCTGGAGGTACGGCTCGTGGAGGGCCTTCGGGTCGTCCACGAGGTGGAAGGCGAGCCGGAGTTCGGCGAAGACGCTGCGCATCAGCTCGTCGGTGCGGGCGCTGCCGGCGAGGGCGACCAGTTCCCGGTGGAAGTGGATGTTGGCCGTACCCACGCCTTTCCAGTCATCTTCGACGGAGGCCAACTGCCCCTCGGTGACGGCCGAGGCGAGCATTTCGAGGGCGTACGGCGGTTCGCCCAGTCCGCGGACGACGGCGCACTCGACGAGGCGTCGGGTGCGGTAGATGTCCTCGACGTCCTCGACGGACAGGACCCGGACGAAGACGCCCCGGTTCAACTCGTGGACGAGCAGGCGCTCATGGGTGAGCAGCCGGAACGCCTCGCGGAGTGTGTTGCGCGACACACCGAGCGCCCCGCCGATGCTGTCCTCCGACAGCCGGGTGCCCGGCGGGAAATAGCCGTCCGCGATGCGGCTCCTGAGGATGTCCGAGACGCGTTCCGCGGTGCTCGTACGGCCCAGGAGGGCGCGGTCGTCGGCCAGTCCCGCCAGCTGTTCTGCCATGCCCGGAATTCAACCGCAGATACAAGAACGAAACAACATGGGTATTGAAGGATCGTTCAACGATCCTCTACCTTTCTCGACAAGCGCCACCGCTCACCCCGGCGCCGACGGCTTCCGCACAGCCCTGCTCACTCCCAGCACCCTCCGTCCTCCTTCTGCGAGGTGCCCATGAGCACGACCCCTCCACCTCAGGCCCTGAACACCGGAACACATCCCGACGGGGATGAACTGACCGTCGACGACGGTGCGTTGGCCTGGCTGCGGGCGCTCGGTCCGAACGGCCGCCGTGCCTTCGCCGGCGCGTTCGGCGGCTACGCCCTGGACTCCTACGACTACTTCACGCTGCCGCTGAGCATGGTCGCGCTGGCCGCGTACTTCGGCCTGGACAGCGGCCAGACCGGCCTGTTCACCACGGTCACGCTGGTCGTCTCGGCGGTCGGCGGCGCCGTGGCGGGTGTTTTCGCCGACCGGGTCGGCCGTGTCAAGGCCCTGATGATCACGGTGATCACCTACGCCGTCTTCACGGTGGCCTGCGGCTTCGCGCCCAACTACGAGACCCTGCTGGTGTTCCGCGCCCTCCAGGGCCTCGGTTTCGGCGGCGAATGGGCGGTCGGCGCGATCCTGGTCGCCGAGTACGCGAGCGCCAAGCACCGCGGCCGTACGCTCGGCGCGGTCCAGAGTTCCTGGGCGGTGGGCTGGGCGCTGGCCGCGGTCGTCTACACGCTGGTCTTCTCGTTCCTCGGCGACGACCTCGCCTGGCGGGTGATGTTCTGGACCGGCGCGCTGCCCGCGCTGCTGGTGCTCTGGGTGCGGCGCCGGGTGCACGACGCCCCGGAGGCGACGGCCGCCCGCGAGCAGAACCCCCAGAAGGGCTCGTTCGCGGCGATCTTCAAACCGGGCACGGCCGAGTCCCCGGGCCTGCTGCGCACGACGGTCTTCGCGGGTCTGCTCTCCACCGGCGTCCAGGGCGGCTACTACACCCTCGCCACCTGGGTTCCGACGTACCTCAAGACGGAGCGCGGCCTGTCGGTCGTGGGCACCGGCGCCTATCTGACCTTCCTGATCTCCGGGGCGTTCCTGGGCTATCTGACCGGCGGTTACCTCACCGACGTGCTGGGCCGCAAGCGCAACATCTGGCTCTTCGCGCTGCTCTCGGCGATCTGCGTCCTGGCGTACACGCACATCCCCATCGGCTCCAACACCCTTCTCCTGGTGCTCGGTTTCCCGCTCGGGTTCTGCATGTCGGCGATCTTCAGCGGCTTCGGCTCGTATCTGAGCGAGCTGTATCCGACGGCGGTGCGCGGCACGGGGCAGGGCTTCACGTACAACACCGGCCGCGCGGTGGGCGCCGTCTTCCCGACCCTGGTGGGCTTCCTGGCCGACAGTTGGGGTGTGGGCGGAGCGCTCGTCTTCGGGGCCATCGGTTACGGCATCGCGGCACTGGCGCTCCTCGGACTGCCGGAGACGCGTGGAAAGGAACTGGCGTGAACCGCACGGAGGACCGCCCCCTGACCCTCGTCGACGAGCACGCGCACGCGTGGAGCCCGCGTTCCGCCCGGGCCCGCTTCCGGGCCGGGCTGACGGGCCCCACGGCCGGGGTCGCGGCGGGCCACACCCAGGTCAACCTGATCTCCGTGCCCGCCGACTGGGCCTACGACATGCTGCTGTTCTGCCAGCGCAACCCGAAGCCCTGTCCGGTGCTCGACGTCACGGACGCGGGCTCCTGGGAGACGGTTCTCGCGGACGGCGCGGACCTGCGCACCGATCTGCCGCGCTACCGGGTGTGGCGGGACGGCGAGTTGGCGGACGAGCCGACGGACGTGCGGGCGTACTGGCGCGACGACCTGGTGTCGTTCCTGATCGGCTGCAGCTTCACCTTCGAGTGGTCGCTGAGCGGGGCGGGCGTCCCGATCCGGCACATCGAGCAGGGCCGCAACGTCCCGATGTACGTGACCGGGCGCCCGTGCCGCCCGGCGGGACGGCTGCACGGCCCGATGGTGGTGTCGATGCGCCCGGTGCCGCCGGAGCACCTGGCGACGGCGATCCGGGAGACCGCGCTGCTCCCGGCGGTGCACGGCAGCCCCGTACACTGCGGCGATCCTTCGGGACTCGGCATCGAGGACCTCGGCCGGCCGGACTTCGGTGATCCGGTGGACGCCGCGCCGGACGACATCCCGGTGTTCTGGGCCTGCGGAGTGACCCCGCAGGCCGCGGTGATGGCGTCCCGCCCGCCGTTCGCGATCACGCACGCGCCGGGCCAGATGTTCGTCACCGACGCCCGCGACGAGCAGTACCGCGTCGCCTGACCCGTCGCCCGACCAGGAGAGATGATGATCGATCTGAACGCCGACCTCGGCGAGGGCTTCGGCCGCTGGCATCTCACCGACGACGAACAGCTGTTGTCCGTCGTCACGAGCGCCAATGTGGCCTGCGGCTTCCACGCCGGGGACCCGGTCACCATGCGGCGGGTGTGCGAGCTGGCGGCCGAGCGCGGGGTACGGGTCGGCGCGCAGGTGTCCTACCGGGACCTGGCGGGGTTCGGGCGGCGCGCGATGGACGTGCCGTCCGCCGAACTGGCGGCCGAAGTGGCGTACCAGATCGGCGCCCTGGAGGTGTTCGCCCGCGCGGCGGGCACGCGCGTGTCGTACGTCAAGCCCCACGGGGCGCTCTACAACCGGATCGTGCACGACCGGGAGCAGGCCGCCGCGGTGATCGAGGGCGTGCTCCTGGCCGACACCTCGCTGCCCGTGCTCGGGCTGCCCGGCTCGGCCGTGCTCGACCTGGCCGCGAAGGCCGGGCTACCGGCCGTCACGGAGGCGTTCGCGGACCGCGCCTACACCGACGAGGGCACGCTCGTGCCGCGTGGCCGGGACGGCGCGGTGGTCACCGACCCCGAGGCCGTCGTGGAGCGCTCGCTGAGCCTGGCCCGCGACGGGACGGTCGACGCGCTCTCCGGGGCCCGCATCGAGGTACGGGCCCGCTCCCTGTGCCTGCACGGGGACACGCCCGGCGCGGTCGACCTGGCCCGCAGGGTCCGCGCGCGGCTCCTGGAGTCGGGTGTCCGGGTGGAGGCCTTCGTATGAGGGCGTTGCCCGTCGGCGACAGTGCGCTGCTCGTCGAGGTCGCCTCCGGGGAGGAGGCCCAGGCCGTCCACGCGGAGCTGCTGCGCCGCCGCGCGGAGGGCCTGCTCACCGTCCGCGAGATCGTCCCCGCCGCCCGCACGGTCCTCCTCGACGGCCTCGACGACCCGGCCCGCCTGGCCTCCGAACTCACGACCTCCGACGTACCCCCCGCTCCCCCACGCGCGGGTGAGGTGATCGAACTCCCGGTGCGCTACGACGGCCCGGACCTCGCCGACGTCGCCGCGCTCTGGGACGTCCCCGAGCGGGAGGTGGCCCGCATCCACGCGGCCACCGAATTCCGCGTCGCCTTCTGTGGATTCGCCCCCGGCTTCGGCTACCTCACCGGCCTCCCGGCGCGCTACGACGTCCCCCGCCGGGCCACCCCGCGCACGGCCGTCCACGCCGGTGCCGTGGGCCTGGCGGGCCCGTACACCGGCGTGTACCCGCGTGCCTCGCCCGGCGGCTGGCAGCTGATCGGCACGACGGACGCGGTCCTGTGGGACACCGCACGCGAGCCGGCCGCGCTGCTGTCGCCGGGCACGCGCGTGCGCTTCGTCCCGGTGGCGGACGTATGACGGACCGTGCGGTCGCCGTCGTACGGGCCGGGGCGCTGACGACGGTGCAGGACCTGGGACGGCCCGGACACGCGCACCTGGGGGTGCCGCGTTCCGGGGCGCTCGACGGGCCCGCGGCGGCCCTCGTCAACCGGCTGGTCGGCAATCCACCCGAAGCCGCCGTCCTGGAGACGACCCTCAACGGCTGTTCCGTACGGCCTCGTTCAACGATCCTCGTGGCCGTCGGGGGCGCCCCCTGCCCGGTCTCGGTGGACGGACGGCCGGTCGCCTGGGGAGCGCCCGTGCACGTGCCCGCAGGGGCGCTCCTGGACATCGGAACGGCCGTCTCCGGAGTACGCGCCTACGTCGCCTTCGCCGGTGGGGTCGGCGTCGAGCCGGTGCTGGGCAGCCGTTCCACGGACCTGATGTCCGGGCTCGGCCCGGCGCCGCTCACGAACGGCGCCATACTGCCGCTGGGTTCCCCGATGACCCGCCACGCGTGCGTGGACGTCGCTCCGCAGCCGGCTCCCCCGACCGAACTCGTCCTGCGGGTGACCCTGGGGCCCCGCGACGACTGGTTCACCCCGGAGGCGGTACGCACGTTCACGTCACGCGCGTACCGGGTGTCCTCGGCGAGCAACCGCATCGGGCTGCGTACCGAGGGGCCCGCCCTGGAACGGGCCCTTATCGGTGAACTCCCCAGCGAGGGCATGGTCCTCGGTGCCGTCCAGGTCCCCCCGGACGGCCACCCGGTGGTGTTCCTGGCCGACCATCCGACCACCGGCGGCTATCCGGTGATCGCCGTCGTCCGCCCCTCGGACCTCCCGGCGACCGCGCAGGCGGTGCCCGGCACCCCGGTCCGTTTCGTGGCCGTACGGCGCCGCTGAGGCCCCTGACGCCCTATGCGGCGTCCGGCTGCTCCTGCTGCACCGACAGGGAGGCCAGCGCCATCGACACGGCGTGGGACGCGCTCAGATCGAGGCGCGCGCTCGTGCCCCGCGCGCGGTGCCGCATCTCGTCGGCGGCCAGCCTCAGGAGCTGCGGCAGCAGGTCGGTACAGCGGCGGGCCACCCAGCCGGTGCCCGCGGTCGCCAGCCACAGCAGGCTGGCCGACCTGGTGGGCGCCGGGAACTCGGGCTCGGGCGACGGCGCGGCCCCCGAGGCCATGCCCTCCTCGGTGAGCAACGCGTGGAAACGCAGCGCCAGTTGGCGGTGCCCCCGCTCGCTGGGGTGCAGCCGGTCCGCGCTCCAGATCTCGCGGCCCATGATCCACTCGCCCTCCGCCGCGTGCAGATGCACGGCCCCGTACCGCTCGGAAAGGGCGTGCACCACGGTGTTGACGGCGCGTTGCCGCCGGGCCAGCGGACGGGCCAGCGCGCCCGGGAGGCCGAGCATCGCGCCCGGGTCGGGCAGGCACGCCGTGAGCAGGACCGCGCCCTGCGCCGTGAAGGCGGCGTAGACCTCGTCGAGACGGGCGGCCAGTGCCTGGATGTCGAAGGTGCAGCGCAGGGTGTCGTTGACGCCTATGACGACGGACACGACGTCCGGGTTCAGGGCGAGCCCGGCCGGAGTCTGCCGTTCCAGCACGTCCCGCGTCTGCGCCCCGCTGACCGCCAGGTTCGTGAACTCCACGGATTCCTCGGGCTGTTCGGCCAGCCCGCCGGCGAGCAGCGCGGCCCAACCGCGCCACGCCTCGCCGACGGGATCGCCCACGCCCTCGGTGAGCGAGTCACCGAGGGCGACGAAACGGACCGTTCTCATGCCACGCCTCCGGGCACGAACCGCCGTACGGGAACATCCGCGTCGTGCGCGGCGAGGAACGCGTCGACCGCCGTGTTCCACCCGAAGCACTCGGCACGCGCGCGTGCGATCTCCCGCCGCTCCACCTCTGAACGTTTGAGCAGCTGTTCCACGGCGTCCGCGAAGGCCCTGCCGTTGTCCGCGGCCGTGGCTCCGGCGGAGCCGATGACCTCGGGCAGTGCGGACGACGCGCTGGCCACCACGGGCGTGCCGCAGGCCATGGCCTCCAGCGCGGCGAGCCCGAAGGTCTCGGCGGGCCCCGGTGCCAGGCACACGTCGGCGGAGGCCTGGAGCGCGCCGAGCAGCCGCCGGTCGGAGACGTGTCCGAGGAAGGTGACCGGCAACCCCCGCTCCCGCGCCCGCTGTTCGAGCCGGGCCCGCAGCGGCCCGTCCCCCGCGACCACGAGGACCGCCCGCCGCCCGCGCCGTAGCAGCGCCTCCAGGGCGTCGAGCGCCGTGCCGGGCTTCTTCTCCACGGAGAGCCTGGTGCAGGTCACCAGGAGAACCTCGTCCACGCGCGCGTACTCCGCGCGCAGCACCGGGTCCCGCAGCGCCGGACGACGCCCCACCAGGTCGACGCCCAGCGGTGCCCGTACGACATTGCGGGCGCCGATGCGGACGAACTCCCGCTCGGCGAACTCGGTGGTGCACACCACGCGCGCGTAGGTGTGCGCCGTACGGACGTTGAGGGCGTCGGCGGTGCGCCGGGACATGTTCTCCGACAGGCCCCAGGTGCGCAGGACGCCGTCGGCCGTCTCGTGGGACACCATCACGGCGGGGACACGCGCCCGCCTGGCCCATTTGCCGGTCCAGCGCAGGGTCGTACGGTCGGAGACCTCCAGGCGGTCCGGGGCGAGGTGCTCCAGGAGGTTGGCGACGCGCCGCTTGTCGGCGAGGACGCGGTAGCCGCCGGTGCCGGGCAGCAGCGGCCCGGGCAGGGTGATGACCCGGCCCTGCTCGGTCTCACGGTCGGTGTGGCGTTCGCCGGGCACGATGAGGACCGGATCGTGCCCGGCCTCCTTGAAGCCCTTGCCCAGCTCGCGCAGGGCGGTGCGCAGCCCCCCGGAGGAGGGGGCCACGAAGTTGGCGAGCCGCACGATCCGCAGCGAGGCGGTGTTCATGCCGCCACCACCAGCCTGCGCGCGGCGAGGACATCGCCGTAGTGCGCGATCAGTTGGTCACCGACGGCCGCCCAGGTGCGGCCGTCGACCATGGCCCGCGCGGCCGTGCCGTACTCGGCCCGCAGTGCGGGATCGGCGGCCAGGGTCCGCACGGCGGCCGTCACGGCGGCCTCGTCACGCGGCGGGAAGAGGAACCCGGTGCGGCCGTGGGCGACCAGGTCGAGCGGGCCGCCGGCGGCGGGCGCGACGACGGGGACGCCGCTGGCCATGGCTTCCTGGACGGTCTGACAGAAGGTCTCAAAAGGTCCGGTGTGCACGAATATGTCCAACGAGGCGAAGATACGGGCGAGCTCGTCTCCGGTACGCCGGCCGAGGAAGACCGCGCCCGGCAGCGCCTCGTCGAGGTGCGGCCGGCTGGGTCCGTCGCCGACGACCACGACACGGACGCCCTCGATTCCGCAGGTTCCGGCGAGAAGTTCGATCTGCTTCTCCGGGGCGAGCCGGCCGACATAGCCGACGAGCAGTTCGCCGTTCGGGGCGAGTTCGCGGCGCAGCGCCTCGTCCCGGTACTCGGGGCGGAAACGCTCGGTGTCGACGCCGCGCGGCCAGAGCCTGACCCGGGGCACGCCGTGCGCCTCCAGGTCGCCCAGAGCCGCGCTGGAGGGCGCGAGGGTGCGGTCGGCGGCGGCGTGGACGGAGCGGATGCGCCGCCAGGCGGTGGCCTCGCCCGCACCGACGTACGTACGGGCGTATCCGGCGAGGTCGGTCTGGTAGACGGCGACGGCGGGGATGCCGAGCCGCGCGGCGGCGGCCATGCCGCGGACGCCGAGGATGAAGGGGCTGGCCAGGTGCACGATGTCGGCACGGTGCTCGGTGATGGCCGCGGCGACGCGTCGGCTGGGGAGGGCGACGCGGACCTGGGGGTAGCCGGGGAGCGGTAGGGAGGGGACACGGATGACGGGGCACGGCGACTCGGCGTCGGGCCCGGGGCCGGCCGAGGTGGCCGGCGCGACGACGAGCGGATGATGACCGCGATCCACGAGGTGCCGGGCGGTCTGGAGCGCGCAGTGGGCCACGCCGTTCACATCGGGGGGAAAGGATTCGGTCACGATGACGACACGCATACCCGTGTTCTCGCCGCGCTGGACGTGCCCGCGTCAACGTCGATCTATGCGAACGATGAACGTCCCATGAGCGTTGCACTGCACACCCGAGCAGGTCAGACAGCGTCCATGCGCGTCCGACCCGCGGGTCATCCCACGTTCACACTGCGGGGGCGTCGGGCCCGATCCGGCTCCGTACGGCTGTCTGGACTTCCGCTTCCTCGGCCGGGTCGGCGGCGAGCCTGCGGAGCTGCTCCACGACGCGGGCGTCGGCGGTCTCGGCGTGCCGGGCGGCGATCTCGCGGGTGGTCTCCTCGCAGTCCCAGAGGCACTCGACGGCGAAGCCGGTGGGATAGGAGGGGTCGGTGGCGGCCAGGGCGCGGGCGGCCCGGCCGCGCAGATGGGACGAGGCCGTCTCCCGGTACACATGGCGCAGGACGGGGGCGGCGCAGGCGATGCCGAGGCGACCGGCGCCGTCGACGAGGGTCCACAGCGTGGGGGCGTCGGGTCCTTCGCCCATGACGGCCTCCCTGAGGGCGCCGAGGACGAGGTCGCTGTCCTGGGCTCCGCCCCGGCAGGCGAGCATGCGTCCTGCGGCGGCGCCGAGCGGGTCGGGGCGGCGGGCCCAGCCGCGGGCCCGGTCGACGGCGGCGACGGACCGCATCCGCTCGAAGGCGTCCACGGCGGCTTCCACGACGGGTGCCGGGCCGGTGGCCACCGCGCGTTCGATGAGGGGGAGGGCTTCGGGGTCGTTGCTGTCGGCGAGATAGCGCAGGGCGGTGCAGCGGGCGCCCTCGCCGCCGTCCTTGGCGGCCTCGATGATCTCGGGCCGGTCCTCGGGGCCCGCGACGGCGGTGAGGCAGCGGGCGGCCGGGACGTGCAGCGCGGCTCCGCGTTCGAGGCCTTGTTGGGCCCACTCGAACACCGCTTGCACGCTCCACCCCGGACGGGGCCCGGTAGGTCGCATCTGGCGTTGCCAGAGGTCGAAGCAGCCGGCCTCCTGAGCGGCACGCACGCGCGTGCCGATCGATTCGCGCGGGTCGTCGGCCCACAGCCGCCACGGCCGGGGTTCGAAGGCGTCGCGCACGGCGGTGGCCAGCTCGGCCTCGCCCTCGGGGTCGGCCGGGAAACGCGCCAGCACGGGAGCGGCGAGGGCGCGCAGGCCCGCGTCGTCGTCCCTGAGCGCCAGCTCGTCCAGCGCCCAGGCCCAGTTGCTGCCGGAGGCCGCGTACCTGCGCAGCAGGGTGAGCGCGTCCCGCCTGCCGTAGGAGGCGAGGTGCCCGAGGACGGCGAGCGCGAGGCCCGTGCGTGACTCCTCGGTGTCGAGGACGTCCTCGGCGTCGAAGAGGTGCGCCTCCACGGCGTCCAGGCCGCCGCCCAGATCGAGGTACAGACGGGCGTAGTACAGGGAGCGGTTCTCCACCTGCCAGTCGTGGCGGGGGTCGCGCAGCACACAGTGGTTCAGTGCCGCGAGTGCCTCGGCACGGGGTGCGGTGAGCGCGTGCAGTGTGCCGTCGCCGCGGCCCCGCTGAAGCAGGCCGAGCAGCGTACCGCTGGGCGCTATGACCGGATCGAACATGGGAAACAGCCTCACATCAAGCGTCGACGCAACCGGGGGACGTGCACTACCTGGCCGCGTGACAACACGTCGGGGCGCCCGCCGTTTCCTGCTTGCTGTAGACCATTTTCCTCTGCCTCTCGTTGGTGGCCCATGCGGGCCGCGACTACGGCCCGCGCGGTGCGGCAACACCTGCCCAGCCATCGCGTCCGTAAATCACGACGTCATGATGACCCGGCAGTTCTCGATGCCGCGACCGAAATTTCGGGCGGCGCCGTGCTGCCTTCCCCCGTTTTCCCCCGTTTTCCTTGTCGTACCTGGTCAGAAGGCCCGCCTCAGCTGCCGACGGGCCGAGCGTCAGTGCGCGCCGAACAGCTCCAGCAGCTCGCCCTTGGCGAACATCCGGGCCGTGTCGACCGCCGACGGGGTGCCCGCGGCCGGATCGGCGCCGGCCTCCAGGAGGACCTCGATCACCTCTTGCTCGCCCTTGAAGACGGCTCCGGCGAGCGGGGTCTGGCCCCGGTCGTTGATCCGGTCGGCCTCGGCGCCGCGCGCCAGCAGGGCCCGTACGGCGTCGGCGTGCCCGTGGTACGCGGCGAGCATCACAAGGGAGTCACCGCGGTCATTGGTGAGGTTGGCCGGGACTCCCGCGTCCACGTACGCGACCAGCGCCTCGGTCCCGCCCTGGCGGGCCAGATCGAAGATCTTGGTCGCGAACTCCACGACCTCGGGGTCGGGGGCTTCACTCATCGGCCTGACCGCCTCTCACTAGTACGGGTGAATCGCCAGCGTACTGGCTCCACAGACACATGACCGGCCCCCTCCGAGGCAAAGATCACCACCGGGCCCGGCACAGGTGAAACCCCTGCTCAGACGGCCCGAAAGCGCTCCGCCATCCGAGGGAAATTCGCCGAAATTCACCCACTTGCACCTTTTATCGTATGGATACATCCTGTGATCCTGGAACAACTCATGGTGACTGTCCCCACGAACCAGGAGAGCTCAAATGATCCTGTCCATGTCAGGCGTCGTCCTTCTCGGCATCATCGTCTTCCTCTTCTTCAAGAAGGACGGACTCAAGGCCTCCCACGCCCTGGTGGCCGCACTCTTCGGCTTCTACATGGCCAGCACGGCCATCGCGCCGAGCATCAAGGCCGGCGGCGAGAGCCTGGCGAGCCTCCTCGGCGGAATCAAGTTCTGACGCAATCACCCGTACGGACCTTCAGGAGACAGCAGTGGCCCGGCGCCCCCTCCCCCGCATCCTGAGCAACGGCACCGCCCAGATCGCCCGGAGCCGGGAGCTGGCCCGGACGGCGGCCGACAGCGCCACCGATGTCCTCCATCCAGTGATCACGATCACCAAGGGTCTGCGCCGGCTGGCATCCGCCGGCCGGCGCAGATGGGCCGAGACCCCCAAGGACAAGCGCGGGCCGCTGCTCTTCCTGGTGGCCGCGGTGATCCTGGTCGTGGCCCTGGTCCCGTACGGCCCGCTGCTCGCCGCCATCACCCTGATGGCGGCGGCGGCATGGCACGGCCGCGATCGCACCCCGCCGGCGCCCGAAGGGCCCGACGAGTCCCAGACACAGCGACTGCGGTCCCTCTACGAGGCGCTGGTGCCCTACTTCTCGACCGCCGAGGACCCGGCGCCCCTGTTCGCCCACGGCGGCGACTGGGAGAAGGCCTTCCCCTCCCACGAGTTCGACGGCGCGGGCCGGATCTCCCATCTGGTCGTCCGCTATCCGGCGTACTTCACCGACGGCGAGGCCGACTCCCGCGCGCGGATCGAGCAGTTGCTCACCGCGAAGTCCGGCCGCGGCCGGGAGTACCACTTCGCGTGGGACGAGGAGGGCAACCAGCTCACGATCGGCGTCCTCGCCCCGCTCCCCACCGACATCGCCGCCCAGCGTTTCGTCACCGCCCCCGGCGAGACCGTCCTCGGCTTCACCGATCCGACCCAGGTCCACCGCACGCTCCCCCTCACCCACGGTGAGGAACAGCGCGACGTCCCGCCGGTCGTCTGGCGCACCGGCATCCGCTCCACCGAGCCGAACCTGCTGGTCATGGGCCAGCCCGGCAGCGGCACCTCCACCCTGCTGCGCTCCATCGCCCTGCAGGCCCTGCAGTACGGCGACGTCCTGATCGTCGAGGGCGGCGGCACCGGCGAGTACGCGTGCCTCACCGGCCGGGACGGCGTCCTGGCGGTCGAATGCGGGCTGACCGGCGCCCTGGCCAGCCTGGAGTGGGCCGCCCAGGAGACCGAACGCCGGCTGATCACGGCCAACCGCGCCCGCCAGTCGGGCCATCCGGCACCGGACGACACCAGGCGCCCGCTGTGGATTATCCTGGACCGCCCGAGCGCCTTCGCCCACGTGGCCACGGCCGACGGCTACGAGGACCCGCAGTCCCTGCTCCAGATCCCCCTCCGGCACGGCCGCGCGGCCAGTGTGACGGTCGTGGTGGCCGACCAGTTCGACAGCGCGGACACCCTCAGCGACGCCGTACGGCAGCACACACGCGCGCGTGTCGTCCTCGGCCCCGCCAGCGCCGCCCAGTTGGAGGCGGTCCTGGGCGCTCCCCCGCACACCACGCCGATCGCCCAGGTCCCCCCGGGCCGCGGCTACGCCCGCCTCGGCAGCGGCCCGGTCCACCGCCTCCAGGTCCCGGCGACCCCGGACCCGTACGACGACGCGACGAACGACGCGCACCGCCAGGCGGTCCTGGCCCTGCTCCCGCCGCGCACGACACCGGCGGACGCGGAGGAGACGCCGGCGACGGAAGCGGTGGTCGAGGCCGCCGTGGCGGAGACCTCGTAGGAGCCCGGGTTCGGTGCGGGCGGCCGGGAGCCACCCGCCCGCGCCAGAACCGGGCCCCTGGAGACTCGTCTACGCCACGAAGGTGCGCGGCGACTCGCCGCCGCCCCCGGTGACCCCGTTCTCCACCAGCCGGGCCGCCGCGGCCAGCCGTACCGCCGCCTCCTCGGCCACCGCGCCGCCCACGGTGAACGGCAGTCGCACATACCCCTCGAAGGCGCCGTCGACGCCGAAGCGCGGCCCGGACGGCACCCGGACCCCGACGCGCTCCCCCATCTCGGCGAGCCGTGATCCCGACAGCCCGCCCGTGCGCACCCACAGCGTGAGCCCGCCCTTGGGCACCTCGAACTCCCAGTCGGGCAGCTCCCGCCGTACGGCCGCGACGAGCGCGTCCCGGTTCTCGCGGGCCTGACCACGACGGATCTCCACCGCCTGTTCCCAACCGCCCGTGCTGAACAGCCAGTTGACGGCGAGCTGCTCCAACACCGGTGTGCCGAGGTCGGCGTAGGCGCGGGCCGAGACCAGGCTGCGGATCACGTCGGGGGCCGCGCGGACCCAGCCGATGCGCATGCCCGCCCAGAAGGCCTTGCTGGCGGAGCCCACGGTGATGACCGTAGAGCCGGCCGGGTCGAAGCCGCAGACGGGGCGCGGCATGTCGACGTCGTCGTCCAGCCACAGCTCGGTCATCGTCTCGTCGGCGACGAGCACCGTGCCCGCCGAGCGGGCCGCGTCCACGAGGCGGCGGCGCTGGTCGTCGTCCGCGAGGGCACCGGTCGGGTTGTGGAAGTCGGCGACGACGTACGCGAGCCGGGGCGCGGCGTCGCGCAGCACCTGGCGCCAGCGGTCCATGTCCCAGCCGGAGAGCCCGTCGGCCATCGCCACGGGCACCAGCCGGGCACCCGCCTCCCGCATCAACTGAAGGATGTTGGCGTAGGAGGGCGACTCGACGGCAACCCGCTCGCCGCGCCCCGCGAAGAGATGACAGATGGCATCGATGGCGCCCATCGCGCCGGTCGTCACCATGATCTGCTCGGGCATGGTCGGGATCCCGCGCAGGGTGTACCGCTCGGCGATCATCGCGCGCAGCGCGGGCAGCCCGGCCGGATAGTCGCCGTGCGTGTGGGCGTACGGCGGCAGCTCCTCCAGGGCGCCCTGCACGGCCCGGGTGAGCCACGGCTCGGGCGCGGGCAGCGAGGCGCAGCCGAGGTCGATCACCGAACCGAGTGCCTCCGGGGGCAACGGCTCCAACCCGCGCGCGGGGAGCGGATTTCCGGCCGGTACGGCGGTCCAGCTGCCGGCCCCGCGCCGCGACTCCAGGAACCCCTCGGTGCGCAGCGCCTCGTAGGCGGCGGCGACGGTGGTGCGGCTGACGGACAGCGCGAGGGCCAGCTCCCGCTCGGCGGGCAGCCGGGCGGCCACCGGGACGCGCCCCTCCAGCACGAGCAGCCGGATGCCGTCCGCGAGCGCGCGATAGGCGGGCGGTCGGCGCGTGCCGGGTCCAGCCGGCCGGTCCTGCTGGGAGTTGAGCAGCCGGGCGAGCTGTGCGGCGCCCATCGCCGAGGTCCACTGCGCCATGGAAACCAGTCCACCTTCCCGGAATTGGCCATGGATGGCATTCGTTCTCAAGCCACAGAGTGCCATGTGTCAGGCCACTACCACCACCAAGGAGCCCCCTTTGTCCACGCAGAGCCGCCTCGGACGACGGTTGGTCCAGCTGTACGTCGGACTCGCCCTCTACGGCGCCAGCTCGGCGCTCCTGGTGGTGTCGGGCCTGGGCCTGGAGCCCTGGAACGTGCTGCACCAGGGCCTCGCCGAACTCACCGGCCTGACGATCGGCGTCGTCTCGATCATCGTGGGCGCGGCGGTGCTGCTCCTGTGGATCCCGCTGCGCCAGCGCCCGGGCCTCGGCACGGTCTCCAACGTGTTCGTGGTCGGCCTCGCGATGGACGGCACCCTGGCCCTGGTCCCTGACGCGCATGGCCTGGCCGTACGGATTCCGCTGCTGCTTGCGGGCATCGTGCTCAACGGGGCAGCCACCGGTCTCTACATCTCCGCGAACTTCGGACCGGGCCCGCGCGACGGCCTGATGACCGGGCTGCACAGGCGCACGGGCCGCTCCATCCGCCTGATCCGGACGGCGATCGAGGTCGCGGTCGTGGCCACCGGCTTCGCGCTCGGCGGCACCGTCGGCATCGGCACCCTGCTCTACGCCCTGGCGATCGGACCGCTGGCCCAGCTCTTCCTGCGCGTGTTCGCCGCCCCGTCGGCATCCGGCGGCAGCACGGTCGTAGCCACCGGGTCACCGGAACGGGCCATACTGCCCGGGTGACCACGCTCATACGTCATCCGTACCTCGACCACCCCGGCCCGATCCCCTTCGCCCACCGGGGCGGGGCGGCGGACGGCCTGGAGAACACCGTGTTCCAGTTCCGCCGCGCGGTGGAGCTCGGCTACCGGTACATCGAGACCGATGTCCACGCCACGGCGGACGGGAAGCTCGTCGCCTTCCACGACGAGACCCTGGACCGGATGACCGACGGCGCGGGCCGGATCGCGGACCTGTTCTGGTCGGACGTGAGCCACGCGCGCGTGGCGGGCAAGGAACCGGTGCCCCTCTTCGAGGAGTTGCTGGAGACCTTCCCCGAGGTGCGCTGGAACGTCGACATCAAGGCGGAGCCGGCGCTGCTTCCCCTCCTGGAACTCCTGGAGCGCACCGACTCCTGGAACCGCGTCCTCGTCGGCTCCTTCTCCGAGAAGCGTGTGGTCCGCGCCCAGCACCTGGCAGGGCCGCGCCTGGCCACGTCGTTCGGCACGCGCGGGGTGCTGAATCTGCGGCTGCGGTCCTGGGGCGCGCCTCTCCCGGTGCGCCGTTCGGCGGTCGCCGCACAGGTGCCCGAGGAGCAGTCGGGCGTCCCTGTGGTTGACCGGCGCTTCGTGAGCGCCGCCCACGCACGCGGGGTGCAGGTCCACGTGTGGACCATCAACGAGGCCGATCGCATACACCGGCTCCTGGACCTGGGCGTCGATGGCATCATGACCGATCACATCGACACACTGCGCGAGGTCATGGTGGAACGGGGCGTCTGGGCCTGAGCCCCCCGGACGACGCGTTCACGGGGAAGCGAGGGCACGGGTGGGTACCGACACCCTGCGGTCACAGCCGGCCGACGAGGCCGCCGAGCGGCGGCGTGAGCAGCGCGGCTGGTACTTCTACGACTGGGCCTGCTCCGTCTACTCGACGAGTGTGCTCACCGTGTTCCTGGGCCCCTATCTGACCTCGGTCGCGAAGTCGGCGGCGGACCCGGACGGGTTCGTGCATCCCCTGGGGATACCGATTCGGGCGGGGTCCTTCTTCGCCTACACGGTCTCCGCGTCCGTCATCGTGTCGATCCTGGTGATGCCCCTCGCGGGCGCGGCGGCCGACCGCACGGGCCGCAAGAAGCCCCTCCTGGCGCTCGCCGCCTATGTGGGCGCGACCGCCACCACGGGCCTGTTCTTCCTGGACGGCGACCGCTATCTCCTGGGCGGCTTCCTGCTGATCGTCGCCAACTCCTCCGTGGCCGTCTCGATGGTCGTGTACAACTCCTACCTCCCGCAGATCGCCCCTCCGGAGGAACGCGACGCGGTCTCCTCCCGCGGCTGGGCCTTCGGCTACGCGGCGGGCTCCCTGGTCCTCGTCCTGAACCTGATCCTGTTCACCGCCCATGACTCCTTCGGCCTCTCCGAGTCGATGGCCGTCCGCATCTGTCTCGCCTCGGCCGGGATCTGGTGGGGCGCCTTCACCCTCGTACCGCTGAAACGGCTGCGCGACCGCGGCCGTACGACGCCCGAGGCGCCCACGGCGCAGGGCTGGCGGCAGCTCGCGGCGACCGTCCGGGACATGCGCGGCAAACCGCTCACCCTGTCCTTCCTGTTCGCCTACCTGATCTACAACGACGGCATCCAGACGGTGATCTCCCAGGCATCCGTGTACGGCTCCGAGGAGCTGGGCCTGAGCCAGTCCACACTCATCACGGCCGTCCTCATGGTCCAGGTGCTCGCGGTGGCCGGCGCGCTCGGCATGGGGCGACTCGCCCGGACCTACGGGGCCAAGCGGACGATTCTCGGCTCGCTGATCGCGTGGACGGTGACGCTGGCCGCCGGGTACTTCCTGCCCGCCGGCGCGCCCGTCTGGTTCTTCGTGCTGGCCGCCGGGATCGGCCTCGTCCTGGGCGGCAGCCAGGCGCTGTCCCGGTCCCTGTTCTCCCATCTGGTGCCGCCCGGGAAAGAGGCCGAGTACTTCTCGGCGTACGAGATGAGCGATCGGGGCATGAGCTGGCTGGGACCCCTTCTGTTCGGGGTGACCTACCAGCTGACCGGAAGTTATCGGGACGCGATCATCTCCCTGGTGGTCTTCTTCGTGGTGGGATTCGTGCTGCTCGCGCGGGTTCCGGTGGCGCGGGCGATCAGCGACGCGGGGAATCCTCTTCCCGAGAGGATTTAGCGCTGGAGGCGAAAGGGCGGTAGTGTACGCGTTTGGCCTGCCTGGCGTACCGTTACTGCGCGTCAAAGATGACGAATCGCTAGGTGACATCTGCTAGTAGATGTGACAAACCGGGCGCTGGTGGGTACAACAAGGGGCGGCTACGACGGCGACGCATGACCCCGTACGGGAATTTTTACCGCCGACCGGACGTTGACCGGATGACGACGACAGCGACACCTGTCCTGTGGGCGACAAGCCCGGGAGGCACGATTCATGAGTGAGCGAGCTCTTCGCGGCACGCGCCTCGTGGTGACCAGCTACGAGACGGACCGCGGTATCGACCTGGCACCACGCCAGGCCGTGGAGTACGCATGCGAGAAGGGACATCGCTTTGAGATGCCCTTCTCGGTCGAGGCGGAGATTCCGCCGGAGTGGGAGTGCAAGGTCTGCGGGGCCCAGGCACTCCTGGTCGACGGCGACGGCCCTGAGGAAAAGAAGGCCAAGCCCGCGCGTACCCACTGGGACATGCTGATGGAGCGGCGCACCCGCGAGGAACTCGAAGAGGTCCTTGAGGAGCGTCTTGCCGTTCTCCGTTCCGGCGCGATGAATATCGCGGTTCACCCGAGGGACAGCCGCAAGTCGGCCTAGTCCTGAAGGTCCGGAGCGGTTCTACCGCACGAACAAGTACAAGCAAGTAAGCGCGGGCGCCGTACGAACATGTACGGCGCCCGCGCTTTTGCGTGTCCAGAGTCCCGGGGTCCGGGTGTCCCGGCGTCCGGGAGGAGTGTCAGCGGGTGAGCGGCGGGCGCGGGCCCTGCGGGGCGTCGCCGGCGGGCTCGTCGCGGATGACCTCGCCCTGGACGACCTTGCCGTCCGGGCGGCGCATACGGGCCTGCTGGAAGGCGTCCCCCAGGGTGCCGGGAGCCGCCTTGCCGAGCTTCCGCTGGACCACGCGCTCCGCGTAGCGCCCCAGGGCCTTCTGGACCGGCGGAATCAGCAGGAGCAGGCCCAGGGCGTCCGAGATCAGGCCGGGGATCATCAGCAGCAGGCCGCCCAGCATCATGAGGCCGCTGCCACCGCCGCTGGCCGGGGCGGTGCCCTGTTGCACGGCCTGGCTCAGGTTCTGGAAGGCTCGCCGGCCCGCCCGCTTGATCACCACGGCACCGAGCACGAACCCGGCGAGCAGCAGCAGGAAGACCGTGAGCCCGCTCGACGCGCCCGCGACCACCGTCAGCAGCCAGATCTCCAGCACCAGCCACACGGCGATGCCCAACGGCAGGAACGTACGCAGCCGGGAACGCGGAGGCCGGGCGGCGGAGGAAGGGGTGGGTGCGCCAGTCGTCATACGTCCAGTGTGCCTGGGCCCGGCTCAGTGCGGGATAAGCGGACGATCAACGAGGCCTGTGAAGTCGTGGGGCTACGGCTGTGAGGGCTTTCTCCCGGGGTTCGCACGGCCGCGGAGTTTGCCGACGCGCTCGCCCACGCCCCACGTCGTGACCCGCCACAGGGCCTCGACGAGGATGTCGCGGCTCATCTTGGAGTCGCCGAGTTCGCGCTCCACGAAGGTGATGGGGACCTCGACGACGTGGTAGCCGGCCCGGACGGCGCGGCGGGCCAGGTCGACCTGGAAGCAGTAGCCCTGGGAGGCCACGTCGTCCAGGCCGAGGCCTTCGAGGGTCTCGCGGCGGAAGGCCCGGTAGCCGCCGGTGATGTCACGCAGCGGCAGGTCGAGGGCCACGCGGGAGTAGAGGCTGCCGCCGCGGGAGATGAACTCGCGGGACTTCGGCCAGTTCACCACCCGGCCGCCGGGCACCCAGCGGGAGCCGAGCACCAGGTCCGCGCCCTTGAGCGCGGTGAGCAGCCGGGGCAGCTCCTCGGGCTGGTGGGAGCCGTCGGCGTCCATCTCGATGAGGACGCCGTAGCCGTTGTCCATGCCCCAGTGGAAGCCCGCCAGGTAGGCGGCGCCGAGGCCTTCCTTGCCCTTGCGGTGCAGCACCTGGACCTGTTCGTCCTCGGCCGCCAGCTCGTCGGCCAGCTTGCCGGTGCCGTCGGGGCTGTTGTCGTCCGCCACGAGGACATGAGCCTCGGGGACCGACTGCCGCACCCGACGGACGATGGACTTGATGTTCTCCGCCTCGTTGTAGGTCGGGATGATCACCAAGGCCGTGCCGAGCGGGCCGAACTTCCGCCCCTGGGCCTGTGCCGCGAGGGCTCCGTCGCCGTCGTTCACTGCTGCCCCTTCATGTCCGTACGCAGGCGTCCACCATAGTGGCCGCGGCCTGGCATGACGTGCCACGTCGTTCGTACGGTGGTGTCGATTCGACAAGAACGGGGTAAGAACGTCCTTTTCGGTATCTAGTGCTGCGGATGGGGGCCCGGCGCCCTTCGGGCCGACCTGGGACCCGCCGGCTGCGGGTCGACCAAGGCCGTTGTCTACTGGACGTCCGGGCCCCACCCGGGTCACACCAGCCGACCGGCCGGAACGTTCCCTCGCCGTGGCGCGGGCGCTGAGCCTGGCTCCCAGTTTCGGTGCCCGGTGCGGCACACCGACCCTGACCCAGCGGCGCTTCGGCGATTGCTCGGAGGTTCCCCGGTCGGGCGTCCGGTGGTGGACTCGGACGAACCTACCGGCCCCCTGCGCCCGCCTGTCAACAGCCGTTTGACCTGGACTTTCTCCCTCAACCGGCTGGTCAGGGCAGAGGATGCGCAGGTCGCGCGACAGGGCGGCGGCCGTGGATCGGGGGCACGCCACCCCGGGAGATCACTCGCCCGGCCGTACGAACACCGTCCGTCCGCCCACGACGGTGCGCAGGCACACCGGAAGGTCTCCGCCCGGCGTCAGGTCGGGCAGTCCGGGTGTGCCGGAGCGCGGGTCGGTCGACCAGCGCGCGACCCGGTCGTCGGGCGCCTGCACGACCAGGGCGTCGGTCCGCCAGACGGCGTAGTCGGCGGGCGCGCCCGGCACCAGAACACCCGCGTCGTCCCGTCCTACGGCCCGCCAGCCGCCCCGCGTATGCGCGGTGAACGCAGCCCGCACGGAGACCCGATGTTCAGCCGTCCGATGGAACGCGGCGGCGCGGACGGTGCCCCACGGGTCGATCGGCGTGACCGGGCTGTCCGAGCCGAAGGCGAGCGGCACACCGGCCCGCAGCAGGGCCGCGAAGGGGTTCAGGGCGTGCGCCCGCTCCGCGCCCAGCCGCTGGGCGTACATGCCCTCCTCGCCGCCCCACAGCGCGTCGAAGGCAGGCTGCACGGAAGCGGTCAGGCCCAGCTCGGCGAAGGCCGCGATGGTCTCCGGAGTGAGCATCTCGGCGTGTTCGACCCGGTGCCGGGCGGCGCGGACGCGGCCCAGGCCGACCTTCTCCGCGGCCGCCCGGACACCGTCGACCACCGAGGTCACCGCGGCGTCCCCGATGGCGTGGAAGCCCGCCTGGAGGCCCGCCTCGGTACAGGCGACGACATGGGCGGCGACGGCCGCCGCGTCGAGATACGCGATCCCGGCGTGCCCGGCATCGGCGTACGGCTCGTGCAGACACGCGGTGTGCGACCCGAGAGCACCGTCGACGAAGAGATCACCCGCCGCTCCTACGGCGCCCAGCTCCCGCGCCTTCGCCACGTCCCGCTCGGCCCAGTAGCCGACGACGCGCGGCCCCGGCTCCTCACGGGCGAGCCGCAGCAGGCCCGTGAAGTCGTCCTCGGAGGAGATCTCGGGCCCGGCGCACTCGTGGACCGAACCGACACCCAGGGAGGCGACGTGGGCCAGGGCGGTGCGCTGGGCCTCGACGCGCTGCTCGGGCGTGATGGCGGCCAGCGCGGTGGCGCGGACGGCGTGGTGGGCGTCGGCGGTGAGGGGGCCGTCCGGCGCGTCGAAGCCGGGGACCAGGTCGAGCAGGGTCGTGCTGACGACCGCCGAGTGGACGTCGATGCGGGAGAGGTAGAGCGGGCGTCCGCCGGTCGCCGTGTCGAGTTCGGCGCGGGTCGGCGGGCGGCCCCCGGGCCAGCGGGCCGCGTCCCAGCCGTGGCCGAGCAGGACGCGGTCGGCCGGCCGCGCGGTGGCGAAGTCCCGGACGAGGGACAGGGCCGCCTCCAGGGAGGGCGCGTCGGACAGGTCGAGGCCGGTGAGCGCGAGGCCGGTGGCGGTGGTGTGGACGTGTGCGTCGGTGAACGCCGGGGTGACCAGCCCGCCGTCCAGGTCGACCACCTCGTCGACGCCGTCCGCGAACGCGTCGGCGGCGCCCTCGGAGCCGACCCAGGCGACCTGGCCGCGCTCCACGACCATCGCGGTCGCGAACGGGTCGGCGGGACTGTGGACCTCGCCGCGGCGGAGCAGGATGGTCGACGGTTCGGGGGTGCGCTCACTCATGGGGAACAGTCTCGCGCCTCACCGGCGCCGCCCCGAACGCAGGTCCGTCAGATGCGGGGCGGGCGGGCCTCGTACGGCGTCGAGAGCACCACGGTGGTCCGGGTCGAGACACCGGCCAGGCCGCGCAGCCGGGCCAGTAGCTCCTCCAGTTCGTGCGGGGTGGAGACTCGCACCTTGAGGATGTAGTTCTCGTCGCCCGCGACGCTGTGGCAGGCCTCGATCTCGGGGACGTCGGAGAGGCGGTCCGCGATGTCGTCGGGGGCGCTCGGGTCGAACGGTTTCACCGAGATGAAGGCGGTCATGGGCAGGCCCACCGCCTCCGGGTCGACGACCGCGGCGTACCCGCGGATGACGCCCCGCTGCTCCAGCCGGCGCACCCGCTGGTGCACGGCCGACGTGGACAGGCCCGTGGCCTTGCCCAGGTCTGTGTAGCTCATCCGCCCGTCCTTGACGAGCAGCTGCACGATTTGTCGGTCCAGCTCCTCCATGACGCAAGAACCTACAGTGCGGCTGATCTCCTCCGATACCTCTGCGGTGCAGGTCATACCCGGTTCGTGATGTGGCGGAGAGCGACCCGCGTGACGGCCGGGGACAAAACCGCCGCCTCGGGCATCTGCGAGCGGCATGTGACGAACGCCACAGGCCCTGGGCGGTCTCCGTGATGGTCTCGTGATTACCGCGGAGACGGGGCGGGAAGTGCTTGCTGTGGTCGAGGCCGCAGCGCCTTCACGGCCCAGCCCAGTAGGGGGAGAACCCATGCAGAGTCTTAAGCGCCCTGGACGCACCGCGCCCAAGCGGCCGCAGCTCGTCGTCGACTCCGAGCCGGAGGGCGTCGAATCAGACGATTTCGACGCCGAAGAGCTCGACGCGTACGACACCTTCGAGATGTACCGGGTGATCTGCCCGGACTGCGTGCAGCCCATCGCACTCCTCGCGGACGAGGAGGTCCTGCCGGAGCACGCGCTGTGCGCGTCGCCGTGGAACCCGTTCGGGCTGACGGTCTGCGCCGGTACGGGCCGTGAGGCGTCCGACGCCCGGTCCGCCGACGAGACGGCGGAGCCCCAGGAGCAGGACACCGCGCTGCTGTTGACGCTCCCTCAGGGCCTCGACTGGCGGACGCAGCCCTTCTCGCACGTGGGCGGCCCCAGCTCGCGCCCGATGCGGGTGCCCGTCATGCGCCCCGCCGCCTGAGCGCTCTCGCTCAACCCCAGTAGCTGCCCTGCACCATGGCCCGCAGGCTGTCGTGGTGCAGGATCAGTGTGTCCGGGTCCGCCGGGACGGTCACTTCGCCGAAGTGCACCTGCCGGTAGGCGATGCGGAGCATCACGATCGCGTGCCGCAGAGCCGCGTACAGGGTGTAGAAGTCCATGTCGCGCGGGGTGTGACCGGTGAGTTCGGCGTACCGGGCCTCCACCCGGTCCCGGCGGAAGAACTCCGGCAGGCCCGGCTGGCCGAAGGCGACCGTCAGGTCCTGGAAGAAGCGGTGCAGATAGACGGTCCAGCCGAGGTCCACCTCGCGCGGGGCCGGGGCCGCCATCTCCCAGTCGAGGACCGCGACGGGGTCGAACCCGTCGTAGACGACGTTCCCGATACGCGCGTCGCCCCAGTTGAGGACCGGTTCGCCGGGGTCGGCCGGCCAGAGTTCCGTCAGCCGGTCGAAGGCGCTCTCGATGAGCGGTGAGCGGGCGAGCCCGTCAACCACCCATGCGTAGTAGGCACGTTGGGATACGACGTGGCGATGGAGGGCATCACCGTCGCCCGGGAGCATGAGGAACTCGGCCTCGGACAGCGGGACTTGGTCATGCAGGCGGGCGATGAGCGCGACGGAGGCGACCTCAAGGCGCTCTCGCTCCGCGTCGGTCGCCGCGTGCAGCCAATTGCCCTCGTACGTATAGGGCATGACGTCCGGCGGTACGCGCCCCTCGGCACGCTCCATGACGAAGAACGGCGCGCCGAGCGGGCCCGGGTCCTCCTCCAGCCAACGCACTTCAGGTACCGGCAGATCGGTACGGTCGGCGACCAGCCGCATCGTGCGGAACTGGCGCGGAATGTCATAGACCGGGAAGACGGTGTACGCCGCCGGGTCCGCGGCGAGTCTCAACGCGCAGGCCCGGAGCGGGGGTTCGGGGTGTTCGATGTCGAAGAGCAGCGTCTCGCTGGACATGCCGTTCGACGCGGGAACCCTGACATCGACGGCCTTGGCGCCGGGCAGGCGTCCGTCGAGCCAGGCGCTGAGGCGCTGGGCGAGCTCCTCGGGGTCGCGGGTGGTCGTGCGGGGGCGGGGTGCCGTCGCCATGTCTCAACTCCCTTGCAGCACTGCCGAGTCGACGCCGACAGAACCAACGCACGCAACACCGAAGAAGCGGAACTCGCACCACACCGCCAGGCAGCAGGCGAACTCCCCGGGGCACAGATGGTCGTACGCGGGCTGGGTGCCGTCGCCATGTCTCAACTCCCTTGCAGCACTGCCGAGTCAAAGCCGACAGAACCAACGCACGCAACACCGAGGAAGCGGAACTCGCACCACACCGCCAGGCAGCAGGCGAACTCCCCGGGGCACAGATGGCCGTACGCGGGCGGGATGTCGTCGCCATGTCTCAACTCCCCTACGGTGCGACCGAGTCGAAGCCGGTGAAGCCGCTCGGGTCGTGGCGGCCGAAGGAGCCGTGCTCGAAGATGCCGTGGCCTACCTGGCCGTCGAGGCGGAAGCGGGCCGTGTGGTCGGTGACGCCGTAGGCGGCGAGCGGGGTGGGGTGGGTGAGGTCGTAGGTGCGGCTGTCGGTCCAGGCTCGGCCGCGCCAGGTGCCGTGTTGCCAGTCATCGGCGGGTGGGTAGCCGGCGCCGATCGCCAGGGGCGAGGAGGTCAGGATCTCGACGGCGAGTTCCTGGGGTTTGCGTGCGTCGCCGAGGTGGATGAGGGCGCGCTCGGGGTGGCGGGTGCCGGAGCGGTAGGTGATCTCGGCCTGGGGCCAGCCGAGTTGGCGGTCTCGGTGGCCGGGGCGGACGACGGTCGCCTCGTTCAGGGTGCGGTAGCCGTCGGCGTCCTCCTGGACGACGACCATCAGGAAGCGGTCCTCGAAGCGGACCGGGCACCAGATCCAGTGGAAGCCCTCGGTGGGATGGTCCTCGGCGAGCCGGCCGCCCTCCTCGCCGGGGATCGGCCGCACGCCCCAACTCCGGTCACGGGTACCGGTCCAGCCGCCCGCGGAGACCCGGAACTCCTCGTCGCCGGCGCGGATCACCCCCTCCACGCCGCCCGCCTGGACGAAGCGGCGCCCTTCCAGGGTGAGCCGGTCGCCGCGGTACTGGACGTGGTGGGGTTCCCAGAGGGCGGGGAACTCGGCTGTCCAAGTGAGGTCGCAGGAGAGGGAGTTGTCCTCGCAGCGGAGGCGGAGGCGGTGCAGTGGCTCCCCCACCTCGATGCGTAGAGGCCCGACGGCCAGGTGCATGCGGTCGTCGCCGAGGGCGTCCGAGGCGCGGACCGCGTGGAGTTCGTCGCCGGTGCGGAGGGTCGCGTAGGCGTCGATCACCCCGACGTTGGGGTAGACGCCGAGGCCGAGGATCAGCAGGGCGCGGCCCTCGTGGTCGAACACGTGGAAGATGCAGCGGTCGTAGGCGTTCCGGTCGCCGGTCGCTACGTGCTTCATCGACAGGGGGACCTGGTGCACGGGGTACTCGTCGAGGGGCACGGGACGGTCGTCTGCCACGGCTAACCTCCCCTGGAGACAGTGGAGGTGACGGTACGTCAGGTCGCGTGCGGTCGCCATAGCCGTGACCTGTACGCCGGTGAACTCACGCTCGATTACCGGCACCGGTGACTTGTCGACATGCCCTTCCGTTGCCTTGGTATGACCCCCACTTATGCGCCGACCGGGCGTCAGCACCGGATCTTCGTCCCCGTACCGGCAGAATCGGTTCCGCCGGCGCCGCCGCAGCCCCAGGACCCGCCCATCTACCTTGATCTGATGCGGAGTTGGGCCGACCGGGGCCGCACCCTGCCGGGGCGACACGACCCGGAGTGGGCGCGGCTGGCGGCGCCGCCGCTCAGGTCTGCCCGCTGGATCAGGGCGGAGGGGATCGACGGCGTCTGATCGGCGGTGGAGTCCTCCCGCACGAGGTTGTCCGAGGCAGGGACGCCGACAGCCCGCGACTCGGACCGCACCCGCCTGCCACACTCCCCCGCGTCGATGGCTACCGGGCCGAGCAGGTCGGACAGGGCGTGGCGAAGGCGCGGGAGCTGCGCACCGCATCTGCGGCCTGAGCCACTGAACAGACCCCCGGCGTCAGCCGGTTCGGTGGGCTTCCGGGCCCGCCAAGTGGCGGGCGATGACCATCCGTTGGATCTGGTTCGTGCCCTCGACGATCTGCAGGACCTTGGCCTCGCGCATGTAGCGCTCGACCGGGAAGTCCGCGGTGTAGCCGTAGCCGCCGAGGATCTGGACGGCGTCGATGGTCGCCTTCATCGCGGTGTCGGTGCAGTGGAGTTTGGCCATGGCGGCCTGTTTGGCGAACGGGCGGCCGGCGTCGCGCAGCCGGGCCGCCGCGAGGTAGAGGGCGCGGCCCGCCTCGATCTGGGTGGCCATGTCGGCGAGCATGAAGCGCAGGCCCTGGAAGTCGGAGATCGGGCGGCCGAACTGCTGTCGGCCGCTCGCGTAGGCCACCGCTTCGTCAAGTGCCGCCT
This sequence comes from Streptomyces sp. NBC_01261, assembly GCF_036226385.1. Classification (NCBI taxonomy): domain Bacteria; kingdom Bacillati; phylum Actinomycetota; class Actinomycetes; order Kitasatosporales; family Streptomycetaceae; genus Streptomyces; species Streptomyces sp. NBC_01261. The sequence goes on along the minus strand of NZ_CP108463.1, from coordinate 8,952,282 downwards.
GGGCCAGGCCGATCGCGCAGGCCGCGATGCCGAGGCGGCCGGAGTCCAGCGCGGACAGGGCGATCGCGAAGCCCTGGCCCTCCTCGCCGAGGCGGCGCTCGTCGGGGACGCGGACGCCGTCGAAGTGGACCTGGGCGGTGGGCGAGCCCTTCATGCCCATCTTCCTCTCCGGTGCCGCGCCGCTCAGTCCGGCCGCGTCGCCGGGCACCAGGAAGGCACTGATCCCGCGTGGGCCGTCCTCGCCGGTGCGGGCCATGACCGTGTAGAAGTCGGCGATGCCGCCGTGCGTGATCCAGGCCTTGGTCCCGTCGATCGCCCAGTCCTCGCCGTCGCGTACCGCCTTCGTACGCAGGGAGGCCGCGTCGGAGCCGGAGGAGGGTTCGGAGAGGCAGTAGGCGCCGAGGAGGCCGCCGCCGAGCATCGCGGGGAGGTGCTCGACCTGCTGCTGCTTGGTGCCGTAGTTGGCCAGCGCATGGCAGGAGAGGGAGTGGACGCTGACGCCGAGGCCGACCGTGAGGCGGGCCGCCGCGAGCTCTTCGAGGACCTGGAGGTAGACCTCGTAGGGCTGGTCGCCGCCGCCGTACTCGGAGTCGTACGGGAGGCCGAGCAGTCCCGAACGGGAGAGCAGGGTGAAGACCTCGCGCGGGAAGATTCCGGCGTCCTCTTCCTCGGCCGCCCTCGGGGCGATCTCGCGCTGCGCGATGTCACGGGCCAGCGAGATCAGATCCCGGGCCTCGTCCGTGGGCAGTTGCCGGTCCACCGGCTGCGGGGCGCGGTCGGGCATGGCGACGCTCTCCTCCCTGTCGGGCACATCGGCGGGCGTACGCCTGGGGTCGAGGCGACGTGGCCGGGTACCGCACGGATGCGGCCGCTGCTCCTACTCCCGGGTCTCGGAAGCGGCTGACCAGCGGCTCTGCGCTGTGAGTATGCCCGATCGAAGGTCCCGCGTCACCAGTTAACGACCGCTTACTTCAAGAATAGCCCGGTCGTCCCGAACCGGCCGGAACCGCGGATTCAGCCGTCCCGGCGGGCGGGCGGCGGCGCCGGATGGGCGGGGTCCAGTTCCTCGATGGCGCGCAGGGTGCCGCCCAGGGTCTTCACGAGGATCTCGCGCATCGTCTCGCGGGAGAGGTCGGCGGTACTGATCCACTCAAGGGTCGCGCCCTCGACGCTGCACACCCAGCCGAACAGGCCCATGCGGGCGATCCGGGAGATGTCGGTACGGCCGTACGCACCGTCGGCGATGGTCGCGACGATCGCCGCGCGCACCCCGTCGCGGATGGCGTGCACCTCGGTGTCGAAGCCGACGCCGCCGCTCACGATCGTGCGGTACGCGGCCTGGTTGTGCTCGGCCCAGCGCAGATAGCTGTCCATCGTCCGCTGCACGCGGTCGAGTTGGGGCAGTTCGAGACCGCTCGCCGCGAAGGTCACCAGGTCGGCGACCGAGTCGTTGATGATCGCCAGGTAGTAGCCGCGCTTGGACTGGAAGTAGTAGTAGATCAGCCCTTTGGCGACATGCGCCTGCCGCGCGATGTCATCCATGGACAGCGCATCGTAGGACGTGTCGGCGAACAACTTCCGGCCGATGGTGATGAGTTCGGCACGGCGCGCCAGGGAACGCTCGGTACCGCGCGCCCTGGGACGGGTGACGTCACGCTGCTGACTGATTTCCAATTTCGACTCTGGCTCTCCAACTGGGCTTGGTCAACCGCAGTATGGCAGGTCGCGTATGTGTCAGGTCACAGCAGGCCGATTTGGGTCACAAGCATCGCGATCACCACGACAAGGGTCCAGCCCACGATGTGCTCGACGATCTTCGGACCGTCGCCCTTGGGGCCGCCGGTGCGGGTACGGGTGCGGGCGGCGCTGGCTGAGTGTGCGGTCATGGTGGCTCGCAGAGGTCGGATGTGCGGCGGACTCCCCCGTTTCGTCCACCTTGCCATCCGTGTCGGGTTTTGCGCCGGAGACCTTGGTCACAGGGACCTCGGTCTCCGGCACGGGGTCAGCGCACGCCCACCGCCGCGAGGGCCTTGAGCTGGCGGGCGGTCGGGTGCGCGGGGAAGTAGAGGTAGCAGACGCCGCCGGTACCGGAGGAGAGGTTGCCGGAGGCGTTGTACCGCTTGGTGCGCAGCCAGATGTTCTCCCACTCGCGCCGGTTGTAGACGCGGCGGACGGCCGGATCGGTGGCCGAGTTGGGGTCGTTGGCGATCACGTCACCGTCGGCGGTGAAGCCGATCACGGTCATCAGGTGGCCGGAGGTGCCGTAGCCCGCGCCGGTCAGTTCGCTGCTGAGGAACGACTGGGACGTTATGGCCGGGATGCCCGCCGCGATCAGCGTCTCCAGGTCGCCGAGCGAGCCGAGCCGGGTGACCACGCCCTGGAGGCCCTTGTACGTCGCCGCGTAGGCGGCGTTGAACGGCCAGTTGCCGCAGCCCTCGTACTGGTAGTCGTAGGTGAAGCGGGCCGCGTTGTCGACCTGCGGGTCGGCGAACGCCGGGTCCACCCAGGCGAGTTGCTCCGGGGTGAGGCGACCGCCCCAGTACTCGATGATCATCTGCGAGGAGGTGGGGCTGCACCAGGCCTCGCCGCCGTTGTCGTACTCCGGGTACTGGCCGACGTGGATCTCCTGCGAGTACCGCGGGACGATCAACTCCTGCGCCAGACCGGGGGTCGATGCCGGGACCGTGAAGCGGTCCGGGATGTCGGAGCCCATCGCGCCGAGGCGCCACACGGTGGGGGTGAGCTTGGTGCCGGGCTTGCGGTAGAGGGTCAGGCGGAGTCGGTACGACGCGAGGCGCAGCCCTGTCGTGGCGTCGTCGATCGCGAAGGTGTCCGTCCAGATCGTGGACTTGCCGTCCGTCTGGTCGTCGACGGAGGTCCGCTTGATGTCCTGGTCGCCGGCCGCCCAGCGCCCCATCACGTACCAGGGGGTGTCCGTGCCGTCGGAGTACGTGCCGTGCAGCTCGATCTGGATCCAGGTGCCGGCCGGGGTGTGCGCGTTCCAGGACGCGATGGTCTCCGTCGCCGGGACGGAGAGCTTGTGGACGGGGGACGTCCAGGTCGCGTACTCCCAGGCCGCCGTCTTCTGGGTGTGCGGGTCGGTGTAGTCGACGCTGCCGAGGGCGGCGCCGATCTCCAGACCCGGGCGGGCGCCCGCGACGGCGCGGGTGCCCTGGGCAGCGCCGCGGCGCCAGTCGGCGTACGTGGTCCAGGCGTGGTTGTCGACCGGACGCGACGGGGCGCGGTCGGGGTCGGCGGCGTCGGCGGCGCTCGCGGCGACCGCCGGGCCCGTGCCGCTCACCACGGCGGCGGCGACCGCGGCGGCCAGGACGGTTCTGCGGGACGGATGTTCGGCTCTGCTCATGGGCGGAAGACCCCCGGGTTTTCCGAGTCGGGACAGATCCAGTCGGGACAGATCCAATGGACGACTGTGCGCCCACTATGAACACACACGGCACTCCGCTGCCAGCACTTCGAACCTCGCCACACCCACCAATATTGGTATCGACCAGTGGTATGAGCTGGGGCGGGAGCCACCGCTCCCTAGACTGTCCCGGCGACCTGCGGCATCACCCGCCCCACGACCTCCCGGGATCAGCCATGCACGACCTCGCCCACCGTCTGAGCAAGCTGCCCCCGTCCTGCGGCCCGGTCCGGCTCGTCGGTGTCGACGGGCACGCGGGGTCCGGGAAGTCCACGTTCGCCGGGCAGTTGGCCGAGGCCCTGGGCGGCGCCCCCGTCCTGCGTCTGGACGACCTGGCCACCCACGACGAACTGTTCGGCTGGACCGAGCGGCTACTGAGCCAGGTGATCACCCCGCTCGGCCGCGGCGAGACCGCCCACTACGCCCCCTACGACTGGCACGCCCGCCACTTCGCGGCACCCCGCGCACTGCCGCCCGCGCCGGTGATCCTGGTCGAGGGCGTCGGTGCCGGACGCCGGGCGGTGCGCCCGTTCCTCGCGGGGCTGCTGTGGATGGAACTGCCCCGGGAGGAGTCGTGGGCACGGGGCCGGCTGCGGGACGGAACGGAGCAGCGGGACTTCTGGGACGGATGGGTCGAGGCGGAACACGAACACTTCGCCAAAGACCCTTCGCGCCCCCACGCGGACTTCCTGGTACGGCAGTTGAGAACGGGGTACGAGGTGCTCGCGGGGCCTTCCGAGGCGGTTGGACCGGACCATGGGGTCACCCACGGTGACGGACCGCCCGCAGTGTGCTGAACTTGTGAAGACCCTTCCGCTCGAACTTGTTTGAGTGCCTCAACTCGGCTTGACCCAGGGGCCGTACAGGTCTTACGTTCTGAATGTGCGGCCGGTTCGAAGCCGCCCAGAGTCGCGAAGCCCCCGGTTGTTCCCCCGTGATCGGGGGCTTCGTTCTGCTCCCAGCAGGTTTTCCGGCCGTTACGAGCCGTGATTTGCTCACCCTGGGTCACCGTCCTGAGTGCGCCCCATCTGCTCCCACCTCGTCAAACGGCCTGTGCGGCACCCTTCGATGGGCGACTGCCCCGCAGGTACGATGCCCAGGGTGCGACCGACGGACGGCTGCTTCGCGCACCACGGCAACTCCCGTCCACAGCACAGCGGTTCGACCCAGACTGCCGACGGGCGCCGGCCCGGCGGCGAATCAACGGGGGCACGGTTTGTGGGGGGACGTGATGGACTTCGGCACGCAGGGCCCCGAGGCCCCGGCCGACCTCGCGTGGCTGCGAGGCGTGGACGCCTACACGATGGGCGCCTATCCGCAGGCGGAGGAGGAGTTCCGCACCGCGGTACGCATCGATCCCGGGATGGCCGACGGCTGGCTCGGACTGCACGCGCTGCGCGTCGACACGACGACCGCGTTGCTGCGGATGTACCGGCACCGGGAACGTTTCGGGGAACAGCGCACCAGGCACCGCCGTACGCTCAACTCCTGGTACTGGCTCGGCTGGTGGGTGCAGCCCGTGCTGGAGAGCCCGCGTGATCTGCTGCTCGCGCACGCCTCGCACTGGCTGGACGGCCGTCATGTGCCGGAGCTGGACCGGGCGTTGGCGGGACTGCCGCCCGTGGACACCGACCACCAGGTCCGCTTCCTGCACGCGTGCCGGTCCTATCTGGTCAAGGACTGGGAGCAGCTGGTCCGGCACACGGATCCGCTGATCAACGATCAACTCCTGGGCATCGAGGCCGGGTTGTTCGGCGGGATGGCCCGGGTACGCCTGGAGATGTACGGCCAGGCCGAGCCCCTGCTGTCCTCGGCGCTGATGCGCTGTCGCAGCGAACAGCCGCAGCGCAAGGAGTTGCGGTACTGGCTGGCACGGGCCCACGAGGGCACCGGGCGCAGTGCCGCCGCGCTCCCCCTGTACCGGGCGGTGCACCGCGTCGACCCCGCGTTCATGGACACCTCGGCGCGGCTCGCGGCGATCACCGACTCCGACGGGTACGACGGGTCCGAGGACATGACCGACCTCGCGGCGATCACGCTCTCCGGCGGACAGGACGCGCTGGAGGGGCCGGACGGGCTCGATCCGCTGTTCGGCGCGGAGGGGCGCGACCTGAAGCTGTCGGAGCCCGGTCTGCCGCCGACCGGGCCGTTGCCCTCCGCGGGCGACTCGGTACGGGAGAAGACCTCGAATCCGGTGCTGCCGCTGCCCACGGGGCCCACCGATCCCGTCTTACTGGAGGAGGCGCTCAACGAGCTGGAGCGCATGGTGGGGCTGGAGCCGGTCAAGCGCCAGGTCAAGGCGCTGTCCGCCCAGTTGAACATGGCGCGGCTGCGGGCCGGGCAGGGGCTGCCGGTCCAGCCGCCGAAACGGCACTTCGTCTTCTCCGGGCCCTCGGGTACCGGCAAGACCACCGTGGCGCGCATTCTCGGGCGGGTCTTCTACGCCCTCGGGCTGCTCGGCGGGGACCACCTGGTCGAGGCGCAGCGGGCGGACCTGGTCGGTGAGTATCTCGGCCAAACGGCCGTGAAGGCCAACGAGTTGATCGACTCGGCTATCGGTGGTGTCCTCTTCGTCGATGAGGCGTACTCGCTCTCCAACTCCGGTTACGGCAAGGGCGACGCGTACGGCGACGAGGCCTTGCAGGTGCTGTTGAAGCGGGCCGAGGACAATCGCGACCACCTCGTGGTGATCCTGGCGGGCTATCCCGAGGGGATGGACCGGCTGCTCGCCGCGAACCCCGGGTTGTCGTCCCGTTTCACGACGCGCGTCGACTTTCCTTCGTACCGGCCTCTCGAACTCACCTCCATCGGCGAGGTGTTGGCGGCGGAGAACGGTGACGTCTGGGACGAGGAGGCGTTGGACGAGCTGCGGTCGATCGCCGGGCACGTGGTCGACCAGGGGTGGATCGACGAGCTCGGGAACGGGCGGTTCCTGCGCACGCTGTACGAGAAGAGCTGCGCGTACCGGGATCTGCGGTTGTCGGTGTATCCCGGGATGTTGTCGCGGGACGACCTGTCGACGTTGCGGTTGCCGGATCTGATGCAGGCGTATGGAGAGGTGTTGTCCGGGCGCGGGCCTGGTCCTGCCGGGATGTGAGGGGACGCGGGAGCTCGGTCGGATCCGTGGTGTCGCGGCTGCGGCGCCGTGGGGGGCTGGTCGCGCAGTTCCCCGCGCCCCTTAGGTGGGCGCCGGGAACCGGTGTCTACAAGGCGACGTCCGCTTCAGGCCTCAGGCTTCATCCGCTCGCGAGTGCAGGCCTAGGCCGCCCCCGCCCGGTCTCACACCGTGAACTCGCGTATCACCGTGTTCCGGAACACCGCGCTGCCCCCGATGGTGAACAGGGCGAGCCCGGTGTCCAGCAGGTACGGGAACACCTGGCTGGTGTGCACGTAGCGGCCGTCGTCGACGAACATCTCCACCGATGTGCGGTCGACCAGGATGCGCAATCTCACCGTGCCGGCGGACGGGTCGAACGGGGTGTGGCTCTCCTGCCACTTGCCGGACGTGTCGGCGTTCACCGTGTTCCGTCGGTTGAGGAAGGCGTAGTCGGCGTAGATCCCGGCGTCGATGTGCCGACCGCCGTCCGGTGAGCGCCTCAACTGGATTCCGGCGCCGGTGAGTTGGGACCAGGAGATCTCGGTCGTCACCTCGTAGGAGATACCGGTGTAGTCGAGCACCTTCGTGCCGTCCACGGTCACGTCTCCCAGGTTCGCCGTGCGGGAGACGTACGAGTCGAGGCCGGCGACTGGCCGGGAGGCGAGGTAGTAGGTGGTGTCGGACGCCTTCTCCAGGGTGATCTCGCGGACGACGGAGTCGGTGCCGTTGAAGCCGTCGCAGTCGATGGTGGGGGTGGTGTCGGCGTAGTCCCAGTTGTTCACCCAGCCGAGCGCGTACCGGACGGCCGCGTCCACCGCGCCGCTCGCGTCCCGCTTCTCGAAGGTGACGGCGGCGTACCAGTCCCAGCCGTGGTCGAGCCACTGCGGGTCACTCGCGTCGGCGGTGAACGCGCTGCCGTCGAAGGAACCCGTCCAGTAGGCATACGTGTTGGGCAGCCCCACGCTCTTCCCGTTGGCGCTCGCGCCGAGCACCCATTTCACGGTGCCGTCGACGGCGGTGACGCGGAACAGGTCGGGGCACTCCAGGACGCCGATGCCGTCGTGGACGAAACCGTTCGCGTACGTCCAGGACTTGAGGTCGTCGGAGTGGTAGAAGCCGATCTTGTCGTTCTCTGCGAGGGCCATCACCCAGCGGCCCCGGTCCTCGTCGCGGATCACCTTGGGGTCGCGGAAGTCGGCGACGCCGGGGTTGGGCAGGACGGGGTCGGTGCCGTGGTTGGCGAAGGTGAGACCGCCGTCGGTCGAGTAGTACAGGAACTGCGCCTGGGAGTCGGTGCCGTCGCCGGGCGACATGGTGACGATGACGACGACCGCGCCCGCGCCGAATCCGGCCGTGTCGCCGGTGTCGACCACCGCCGAGCCCGACCAGACATCGCCGTTGGGTGTGGTGTCCTTGGGCACGGCGACCCCGCGGTCGGTGAAGGAGACCAGGTCCCCGGTGGTGGCCAGGCGCCACGCGGTGCCGACGGCACCGGTGAAGTAGTCGGCGTTGTAGAGGTAGTAGTAGTGGTACTCGCCGTCGATCCAGACCGGCCGCTGCGGGTCGTTCTTCCACTGGTCGGGGACCGTGAAGTGATACGCGGCGCGGTAACTCGCCCCGCACTGAGCGGAGTTGGTCCCCGGCTCGGACTTCGAAGCGGCCGCGGCCCGTCCGGCCGACAGCAGTGCGACGGCGGTGCCCGCCGCCGATCCCGCGAACAGTGCTCTCCTGGAAAACCCCGACGCTCCGGGCATGACACATCGTTCCTCTCATGGCGGCTCCTGCGAACGAGGACTGTAGACCTAACTCGTTAAAGGTCAAGCGTTCCCGACCCTTGACAGGCCTGCCGCCCAGTTCTCATCATCTGGGCATCACCCCTGAACTAACACGAGTTAGGCCCGTTGATGACTGACTCGCACCTCCCCCGCCGCACCCTGATGCGGTACGGCGCCTACGGGGCCGGAGCAGCGGCCCTGGCCGGGACCGCCGCGAGCTGGGACCGGCTCACCGGAGCCGACATCCCCGGCCGGGACGACGGCTCCCTCGTCGTCGCCACCCTCGGCTCCGCCTTCGACCCGGCCACCGTCGACGCCCTCACCAAGGGCTTCCACCAGCTCCACCCCGACATCCCGCTGCGGGTGAACGCGGTGCAGGCCGTCGACTGGTCGGACTTCTTCGCGAAGATCCTCACCCAGATCGCCGCGGGCACCGCTCCCGACCTGGTGTATGTGGCCACCGAGGGCGTGCAGTTGTTCGCCCGGCGACTCGGCGTGTCCCTGGACCGCTGGGTGCGGCGGGACGCGGCGGAACTGCGCGAGTACTTCGCCGACGTCCACCCCTCGCTGGTGGAGTCGATGATGTACGAGGGCAACCTCTACCAACTGCCCATGGAGTTCAACGCCGCCGACATGTACCTCAACAAGCAGGTGCTGAGCCGGGCGGGCGCGGAGTTCCCGGCGGCCGACTGGAGCCGCGACGAATTCACCGCGCTGCTGCGGCAGTTGAAGCGTGACGGCGGCTCGCACTTCACGCCGTACTTCTGGACCAACCGGCTGTGGGGCGGCGTGGTGCCCTGGCTCTTCGCGAACGGCACCAACCTGCTGAAGGAGTCGAAGGCGCCCGGCGGCTCCTGGCTGTGGGACACCTTCTACCCGGCCGCCGACCGGCGGGGGCGCGGCGGCGGCTTCCGCTGGACGACCCCGCAGGCCACCACCGACCGGGTCGAGGAGGCGTACGACTATCTCGCCTCCCTCGTCCAGGAGAACCTGTGCACCCGGCCCGAGGGCGGCAACGGCAGCAATCTGGTCGGCGTGTTCTCCACCGGCCACGTCGGCGTCACTCCGGCGGGCGGCTTCTGGGCGGGTGGCCTGCAGCTGGCCGGCATGTCGGCCGCCGACTACGACGTGCAGTACTTCCCACGTTGGCGCACCCAGCGCCACCAGTTCGGCGCGGCGGGCTACGCGCTGCTGCGCACCTCGAAGAAGCAGGAAGCCGCCTGGGAGTTCATCAAGTACGCGGCCCGCAAGGACACCATGACCCGGTTGTTCCGGACCAACCAGACCACCCCGGCCCGGCGTTCGATGCTGAACGCCGCCCGCTACGCCGCGAGCGGCCCGGCGCACTGGCAGGTCTTCTACGACACCCTCGACCGGTTTCCCGACACGGGCCCGATCCCCGCGCCGCCGCAGGTCGCCGAGGTGACCGACGTGCTGCTCAAGTACACCGGCACGGCGCTCGCCTCGCCGCGTGCGGTGGGTCCCGCGCTGCGCCGGATGCAGGGCGCCCTGGAGCAGGCCATGGAGCGTGCGGTATGACGAACACCCAGGTCCCGAACTCCCAGGTTCCGCCCGTACGTTCGCGGCCCGCCACGCCACCCGCCACCGCCGTACGGCCGTCCGTCCGCGATCGCGGCTCCCGGCTGCTGGCCGCGCTGTTCCTGGCACCCACGGTCGTCGGCATCGTCGTCTTCACGGTCGTACCGATCATCGGGTCCGTGGTGCTGAGCCTGTTCCACTGGAACGTGATCGACCCGCCCCGTTTCGCCGGCGGCGCCAACTACCGTACGACCTTCACGGATTCGACCGTCCTGGTCTCCTTCCGCAACACGCTCCTCTTCATGGTTCTCGCGGTCACGCTGCAACTGCTGATCGCGCTGGCGCTGGCACTCGCGCTGAACGGGCGGATGCCGGGGTGGCTGCGGTCGGCGTTCCGTTCGGCGTTCTTCTTCCCCCTGGTGCTGTCCGCCGCGTCCATCTCGGTGGTGATGAAGTACCTGTTCAACCAGGACTTCGGGGTGGTGAACTGGCTGATCGGCCTGGTCGGTGTCGCGCCCGTGCCCTGGCTGACCTCGGAGCACGCGGCGATGGCCACGGTGATCCTGGTCTACGTCTGGCAGCAGTTCGGTTTCTCGTTCCTGCTGTTCATCGGCGGTCTGAACAACATCCCCAAGGAGATCCACGAGGCCGCCGCCCTCGACGGCGCGACCGGCCTGCGCAAGCACCTCGGCATCACGCTGCCGCTGCTGTCGCCGACGCTGCTCGTCGCGTCGGTGGTCGGCATCATCAACGCCCTGCAGGTCTTCGAACAGCCCTACGTCCTCACCGACGGCGGACCCGGCGACGCCACCCGCACCGTCGTGATGGTGATCTACGAAAGGGCCTTCGAGCAGCTCGACTTCGGCGAGGCATCCGCGGTGGGCGTGCTGCTCTTCGCGCTGATCATGGCGGTCACCGCCGTCCAGTTCCGGCTCAGCCGGCGTTTCGTCCACTACCAGTGAGCCGGTGAGCCGCATGAGCCAAGCAACCCCGACCCTGAGCCGCCTGCGCCATTCCCTCACCCCCTGGGCCCGGATCGCCGGACTGACCGTGTGCGCCCTGGTGACGCTGGGCCCGGTCATCTGGACCGTCGCCACCTCGCTGCGCACTCCGGCCCAGTCCTTCGACCTGCCCCCGCAGATCATCCCGACGCACCCGACGACCGCGGCCTACCGCGGGGTCTTCCAGCAGATCGACGTGTGGCTGCTCGCCCTGAACTCCACGCTGGTGACGGCGCTGGTCGCCGTCGGCCAGATGATCACGGCGGGCCTGGCCGGATACGCCTTCGCGCGCCTGGAGTTCCGTTTCAAGAAGCCACTCTTCGGCCTGGTCCTGGCAACCATGATGGTGCCATTGCAGGTCACCATCGTGCCGGTGTTCCTGGTGCTGAAGACGATGGGCCTCACCGACACCCTCCTCGGCCTGATCATCCCGGCCTTCCCTACGGCCTTCGGCACGTTCCTGATGCGCCAGTACTTCCTCGGCATGCCGAAGGACCTGGGCGAGGCGGCCATGCTGGACGGCGCGGGGACCTGGCGGATCTTCCGCTCGGTGTACGCGCCGCTGGCCACACCCGGCCTGGCGATCGTCGGCGTGCTGGCCTTCAACTACCACTGGAACGAGTTCTTCCGCCCGCTGATCCTGGAGACCTCCAGCCAGAACTACACGCTTCCGCTGGGGCTGGTCTCCCTCCAGGGCAACCTCGGCACCGGGTCCATCTCGGTGGTCCTGGCCGGGGTCGTGCTCTCGATGCTCCCCGCCGTCGCCGTGTTCGCCGTCGGCCAGCGCCCTCTCCGCGAGGGCATCACGTCCGCAGGAGTCAACCGTTGAGCCATGACCCCAACGCGCCGCGTTTCAGGGTCCGTCCGCCCGCCGGCTGGATCAACGACCCCAATGGACCGTTCCGTTGGCGGGACCGCTACCACCTCTTCTACCAGCACAACCCCGCCGCACCGGTGCACGCGAACGTCCACTGGGGTCATGCCTCCAGCGCCGACCTCGCGCACTGGGAGCACCACCCGATCGCGCTCACCCCGACACCCGGCGGCCCCGACGAGGCCGGCTGCTGGTCGGGCTGCGTGACCGACGACGACGGCACACCGACCGTCGTATACACGGGAGTTGACCATGCCCACACCGGACTCGGCACCATCTGCCTGGCGCGGGCGGCGGACCCGGACGACGAACTGCTGACCGAGTGGAAGCCGTTGCCGACGCCGGTGGTGGCGGGGCCGCCGCCGGGACTGGACGTGGTGATGTTCCGCGACCCGTTCGTCTTCCGCCACGCGGACCGGCGCTGGGCCCTCGTCGGCGCCGGGCACGCCGACGGCACGCCGTCGGTCCTGCTCTACGACTGCGACGACCTGGCCGACTGGCGGTTCGCCGGTGTGCTGCTCGACGGCAACGACCCGGTAGCCGCAGGCGTGTTCGGCGACAAGTCGGTGGGCTGGGAGTGCCCGCACCTGTACCGGACGGCAGGCGGCGACCATGTGCTCCTGGTGTCCCTGTGGGACGGGGATCCCTGCTCCACCGGATACTTGACGGGTCGTCTGGAGGCGTGCAGCCAGGGCAGGTTGAGATTCGCCTCGCGCAACGGCGGCCGACTCGACCAGGGGCGGGACTTCTACGCTCCCGCCGTGCTCCAGGAACCGGACCGCACACTGCTCTGGGGCTGGTCGTGGGAGGCCCGCCCGCAGGCGGAGCTGGACAGGGCCGGATGGGCAGGCGTCCTCACCGCGCCACGGGTCGTCGACGTCCACCCCGACGGTTCCCTGCGGGTGAGTCCGGCCCCGGAGCTCGAACTGCTGCGCCCGGCCGAGCCGTTCGTCACCGCGCCGGGCCGGGTTCCGCTCCCGGACGCCTACGACCTGACGGTCACGGCATGCGAACCGACCACGGTGACCCTGCTCCGGGACGCGACGGGCCGGGAGCTGACCGTCCGGGCGGACCCCGCCTCGGGAACCGTCGTCCTCGACCGCGGCGCCTGGCCCCGGACCGGCAGGGAAGGCTCCGCCCCGATCACCGTGCACGTGCCGAAGGCACCGGAACTCGCGCTCCGGCTGCTCGTCGACGGCTCGCTCCTCGAACTCTTCGTCGCGGACCGGGCCATGGTCACCGAGCGCGTCTACCGGCGCCCCGACGACATCGCCGAGCTGGTCGTCGACGGGCCGGGGTCTCGGGTCACGGGGTGGGCACTGGGCCTACGGAGGCACGACTGACCACGGGCCAGGACAGGCGCGGGTCGAGTGCCCGGGTGGGCGCAGGATCCAGGGAGGCTCGGCTGACCACGGGGCAGGGCAGGCGGGGAACGGTCGCCCAGGTCACCGGGCGGGCGGCCGGACCGACGGAGGCGCGGCTGACCAGAGTGCGGGCCACACGCGGACCGGGCGCCCGGGGCACCGGGTGGGCGCCACACCCCCACACACGGGTCGGGTGCCCGGGCCACCGGTGGGGGCTGAACCTACGGAGGAGCGGCTGCCCACGGGCCAGGGCAGGCACGGGCCGGATCATCGGGTGGGTACCGGACCCACCAAGTCGCGACTGAGCACGGGCCGTGCGCCCAGAGCACCGGGTCGGCGCGGGACCCAGCGAGGCACGGCTGACGACAGGGCAAGCCAAGCACCGCACGGTCACGGACGGGGCCTCGCCAGCTCCGATGACACCCAGAAACAGCCGAGCCACCACCTCCCCTATGACGGGCCACGCGCCCACCTCACCCAGCGGGCGCCGGACCCACCGAAGCACGACTGACCACACGGCAAAGCCAGGCACCGCACGGTCGCGCACGAGGCCTCGCCAGCTCCGATGACACCCAGAAACAGCCGAGCCACCACCTCCCCTATGACGGGCCAGGCGCCCACCTCACCCAGCGGGCGCCGGACCCACCGAAGCACGACTGACCACAGGGCAGGCCAGGCGCCGGACGGTCGCGGGCGGGGTCTGGCCGGATTCGATGGCGTCCAGGAGCAGTCGGGCCGCCGCCTCGCCCATCGCCCGGTGCGGGAGCGCGACCGAGGTGAGCGGCGGGGTGAGGAACGCGGCCATGTGTTCTTGGTCGTCGTAGCCGACCACCGACAGTTCGGCGGGCACGTCGATCCCGAGCCGGGTCGCGGCGTGCAGGACACCGGCCGCGACCCGGTCGTTGTAGCACAGGACGCCGGTGGGGCGGCGGCCCGGTTCGACCCCGTCGAGCAGGCTCAGTGCCCCCGCGTATCCCGCGGAGATCTCCCCGCCGCCGCGCACGATCCACTCGGCGGGCACGGTGACGCCCTCGGCGCGCAGGGCCTCCCGGATGCCGCGGGTACGTTCCGCCGAGGCGATGTCGTCCAGACCGCCGATCACGGCGAGCCGGCGGTGGCCCGCACCGAGCAGCAGCCGGGCCGCGGTACGGCCACCGGCCCGCTCGGCGGGGACCACGGCGGGCAGGGAGTCGTCCTCGGGCAGGCAGTTGGCCAGCACGGAGTGGGTGCGGCGCAGGCCCTCGGGGACGCGGACCCGGCGCAGTGACATGGCCGCGTAGATGATGCCGTCCACGCGCCGGTCGAGCAGTTCCGCGACGGCCGCGTCCTCCTTGACCGGGTCGCCGCCGGAGTCGACGGTGAGGACGAGATGGTCCCGGTCCCAGGCGGTCTCCATGGCGCCGCGCAGCAGCCGGCCGGCGAACGGCGAGGACGCGATCTCGTCGGTGACCAGCCCGATCACGGCCGTACGGCGACGGCGCAGACCCCGGGCCACCGGGTCGGGGCGGTAGCCCAGCTGGGTCGCGGCCTGCCGGATGCGTTCCTGGGTGGCGGCCGAGAGGTTGCCGTCGGCCCGGCCGTTGAACACGAAGGACACCGCGGTGTGCGACACACCGGCGAGCCGGGCGACGTCCCGCGACGTCGGGCGCCCGGTGCCCGTGTTCCTGCTCTCCTCGGCACCGCCCACGCCGCCCGCCGCCCTCGCCCAGCCCGTCCCAGTCGATCACCGCCCACCCTATCGGCGGGAAGCGCCACGGCACACAGGAGACGCTCGGGGCACGGCGGCGCGGGCGCCCGACGTGATCACCGGATTCCTCCCCGCGGACGGACGCGAAAGCCGGCGACGGCAGGGCGCCCTGGCACTCGGTGGGGATCGCTCCCCCGAGCCGCCGAAAGGCCCTGCTGCCGCCGGCTTCGGATCTCAGCCGGCCACCGCCTGCTTCAGTTCCACCGTGCGTGGCTGTGGCGGTACCTCTCGGTGGGCCGGGTCCGTCACCTCGCCGACCAGGAGTTCCAGGACGTCCTCCATGGCCACCAGGCCCAGTATCTTGCCGGACGCGCCGGCCACCTGGGCCAGGTGGGTCGCCGCCCGGCGCATCACCGTCAGGGCGTCGTCCAGGGGGAGTTCGGCCCGGAGCGTGGTCATCGGGCGCCAGATCTGTTGGGGGACCGCTCGTTCGGACTCCTCCAGGTCCAGGACGTCCTTGACGTGGAGGTAGCCCATGAAGGCGCCGGTCTCCGCGGCGATCGGGAAGCGGGAGTAGCCGGTGCGGGCCGTGAGGGCGACGATCTCGCCCGGGGTGACCGAGGGGCTGACAGTCACCAGGTCCTCGCGGCGCAGGAGGACGTCGGTGACCGGGCGGGAGCCCAACTCCAGGGCGTCCTCCAGGCGTTCCTGTTCCTCCGGGTCGAGAAGGCCGGCCTGTCCCGAGTCCTCCACCAGGCGGTTGAGCTGTTCGCTGGTGAAGACGGCCTCGACCTCGTCCTTGGGCTCGACGTGGAAGAGCCGCAGGATGCCCTGGGCGACGGCGCCGAGGGCCACGGTGATCGGCCTGCAGACGCGGGCGAAGGCGACCAGGCCGGGACTGAGCCACATCGCGGCCTTCTCCGGCGCGGCCATCGCGAGGTTCTTCGGGACCATCTCGCCGATGACGAGGTGGAAGAAGACGACCGCGGCGAGCGCGAGGATGTATCCGAGGGGATGGATCATGCCCTCGGGCAGGCGCATCCACTCGAAGACCGGCTCCAGGACGTGTGCGACCGTCGGCTCGGCGACCGCGCCCAGCGTCAACGAGCAGACGGTGATGCCGAATTGGGCCGCCGCCATCATCTGCGGCAGCCGCTCAAGGCCGTAGAGGACCTGTCGGGCGCGGGCCGTGCCGAGGGGCTCGATCTGGCTGCGGCGGACGGAGACGAGGGCGAACTCGGCGCCGACGAAGAAGCCGTTGGCGAGCACCAGCAGGACGGCGAAGAGGAGTTGGAGGACGGTCATCGGGCCGCCTCCATGACGTTCACCGCGGGAGTCGTGCGGACCAGGCGGACGCGTTCGGCCCGGTAGTGGCCCACCTGGCGTACCGAGAGCCGCCAGCCCGGGAGTTCGGCCTTGTCGCCGGGGGCCGGGATGCGGCCGAGGAGGTCGGCGACCAGGCCGGCGACCGTCTCGTACGGGCCCTCGGGGACGTCGAGGCCTATGCGTTGGAGGATGTCGACGCGGCAGCTGCCGTCGGCGTCCCACGCGGGCTTGCCGTCCTCCGGTGGAGCCGCGGCGAGTTCGGGTACGTCCTGGCCGTCGTGCTCGTCGCGGACCTCGCCGACGAGTTCCTCGACGATGTCCTCCAGGGTGACCACCCCCGCCGTACCGCCGTACTCGTCGACGACGACGGCGATCGGCTGTTCGCTGCGCAGCCGGGCGAGGAGTGGCTGGACGGGCAGCGTCTCGGGGACCAGCACCGGGGACTTGGCGATGCTGGTGACGGAGGTCCGCAGCCGGTCGTGCGAGGGCACGGCCAGCGCGTCCTTGAGGTGGACCATGCCGACGATCTCGTCGATCTTCTCCCGGTAGACGGGGAAGCGGGACAGACCGGTGGCGCGGGTCAGGTTGACCACGTCCTCGGCCGTCGCCGACGACTGCAGCGCGCTGACCTTCACACGCGGGGTCATCACGTGCTGCGCGGTCAACTCGCCCAGCGACAGCGTCCGTACGAAGAGGTCGGCGGTGTCCTGCTCCAGCGTGCCGGCCTGCGCCGAGTGCCGGGCCAGGGAGACGAGTTCGCCGGGGGTGCGGGCCGAGGCCAGCTCCGCTGTGGGCTCGACGCCGAGGGCGCGGACGAGCTTGTTGGCGACGGTGTTCAGCGCGGCGATCACCGGGCGGAACAGCTTCGCGAAGGCGTGCTGCGGTGCGGCGACGAAGCGCGCGACCTGGAGGGGCCGCGACACCGCCCAGTTCTTGGGCACGAGTTCGCCGATCACCATCTGCACGGCGGAGGCCAGCAGCATGCCGACGACCACGGCGACGCCGGAGACGGCGCCCTCGGGGATGCCGATCGCGCTGAACGGGCCGTGCAGCAGCTCCGCCAGGGCCGGTTCGGCGAGCATGCCGACGACCAGGGAGGTGATGGTGATGCCGAGCTGGGTGCCGGAGAGCTGGAAGGACAGCTCCTTGAGCGACTCGACGACCGTGGCGGCCCGTCGGTCGCCCTCGGCGGCGGCCTTCTCGGCCTCGGGACGCTCCACGGTGACGAGCCCGAACTCGGCCGCGACAAAGAAGCCGTTGGCCAGAATCAGCAGGATCGCCGCTCCGAGGAGCAACAAGGGGATGGTCATGCCGCCGCCTCGATATGTCGGGAGGGGGCGGCGCAGGTACTACAGGACGATCCGTCCATCGCTGGAGGGAGTCACTCCTCGGGTCGCAGGGTGCCTCTGAAGACAGGGGGGAACTTCGGTGGCGGAGGCGGGAACGAAAAACGCCACCGACAACAGATTAATCAAGACATGGCCCTCTACGGCAGATCCCTCAGGGACCTGTCCTCGGCGAGGGCCCGCAGAGCGCGCGCGTCGGCGATGGCCCGCTCCTTGGCGATACCGGGCTGGATGCCGAGCACGGGCAGGCTGGTGCCGTCGCTCAGGTTGAGGAAGACCCAGGGGTCGCCGGGGCGCAGATTCACCTGGAGGATCTCGGCCCACGCCAGCCGGCGCCTGCTGACGATGTTCACGACGGTGACACCGGAGTCGTCGGCGACGACCTTCACCCGGGCGAGCATGGCCAGTACGGCGAAGAGGAGGGCACCGGTGAGGACGAAGCTGAGCTTCTCCCCCGGGGTGAGCTGCTCCAGGAGCATCGCGACGGTCGTGATGACGACGAAGATCGCGATGCCCGCGGTGAGCAGCACGGCACGGGTGCGGCCCGGCCGGAACGTGACCGGCAGGGCGGGGAGTTGAGACATGGCTGGCGTGTTCCTCAGAGACGGCAGGCGTGGATGGCCGTCGTCAGGATGGCCCGGGCGCCGATGTCGTACAGGTCGTCCATGATCCGCTGCGCCTCCTTGGCGGGGACCATCGCGCGGACGGCGACCCAGCCCTCGTTGTGCAGCGGGGAGACGGTCGGGGACTCCAGACCGGGGGTGAGCGCGACGGCCTTCTCCAGCTGCTCGACCCGGCAGTCGTAGTCCATCATCACGTACGTGCGGGCGACCAGGACGCCCTGGAGGCGGCGCAGGAACTGCTGGACCTTGGGCTCGGCGGTGTCGTCGGTCTCGCCGCCGGTGCGGCGGATGACGACGGCCTCGGACTTCATGATCGGGTCGCCGAAGACCTCAAGTCCCGCGTTGCGCAAGGACGTTCCGGTCTCCACGACGTCCGCGATGACCTCGGCGACGCCGAGTTCGATGGCGGTCTCCACGGCGCCGTCGAGGTGGACGACGGAGGCGTCGACGCCGTTGTCCGCGAGGTACTTGGCGACGATGCCCTCGTACGAGGTGGCGACCGTCTTGCCCTTGAGGTCCGCGAGGTTGTTCGCGGCGCCCGGCTTGGAGGCGAAGCGGAACGTGGAGCGGGCGAAGCCGAGCGGGAGGATCGGCTCGGCGCTCGCGCCGGAGTCGATCAGCAGGTCGCGGCCGGTGATGCCGATGTCGAGGCGGCCGGAGGAGACGTAGATCGCGATGTCGCGCGGGCGGAGGTAGAAGAACTCGACCTCGTTGACCGGGTCGACGATCCGCAGCTCCTTGGACTCCCGGCGCTGCTGGTAGCCGGCCTCATGCAGCATGTCCGCCGCAGGTCCTGACAGGGAACCCTTGTTGGGGACGGCGATGCGCAGCATGAGGTCGGCTTCCTTCGCGTGAAAAGGGGTGAACTGTCGGAAACGGCTCTAAAGGGGTTTTACAGGTGGGCGTAGACGTCGTCCAGCGAGATTCCGCGGGCGACCATCATCACCTGCACGTGGTAGAGCAGCTGCGAGATCTCCTCGGCGGCCGCCTCCTTGCCCTCGTACTCTGCGGCCATCCACACTTCGGCGGCCTCTTCCACGACCTTCTTGCCGATGGCATGGACGCCCTTGCCGACCAGCTCTGCGGTGCGGGAAGTGGCGGGGTCGCCGGTGGCGGCCTTCTGCTGGAGCTCGGTGAAGAGCTCCTCGAACGTCTTATTGGACATGGTGCTGCCCACCCTATTGCAAACAATCGTGGGCTTAACGCCACGGTTCAGATACTGAGCGGAGCGTGGCCGCCGTCGCGACGGCCGCGGTCACCGCCTCGTGCCCCTTGTCCTCGTTCGAGCCCTCCAGGCCGGCCCGGTCGAGGGCCTGCTCCTCGGTGTCGCAGGTCAGGACGCCCATGCCGACGGGGACGCCGGTCTCGACCGAGACCTGGGTGAGGCCCTGGACCACGCCCTGGCACACGTACTCGAAGTGCGGGGTGCCGCCCCGGATGACGACACCGAGGGCGACGATCGCGTCGTAGCCCCGGCCCGCCAACACCTTTGCCACGACCGGGAGTTCCCAGCTGCCGGGGACCCGGAGCAGGGTCGGCTCGTCGATCCCCAGGTCGTGCAGGGCGCGCAGGGCGCCGTCCACCAGACCGTCCATCACCTTTTCGTGCCACTGCGCCGCGATGACGGCGACCCGCAGGTCTCCGACGTTGCGTACGGACAGTTCGGGTGCGCCCTTGCCGCTCACGTTCTCTGGTCTCCTAGAAGTGCGATTACGCGTCGATGTGCGATTGCGCGGTCACTGGTTGCCGCAGGTGGACACGGGGGCCGTGTCCAGCCAGGGCAGGTCGTGCCCCATCCGGTCCCGCTTGGTGCGCAGGTAGCGGAGGTTGTGCTCGCCCGCCTGTACGGGCATCGGCTCCCGGCCGGTGACCTTGAGGCCGTGCCGGACGAGCGCGTCGGTCTTGTCGGGGTTGTTGGTCATCAGGCGCAGGCTGTGGACGCCGAGGTCCTCCAGGATCTGCGCGCCTGCGCCGTAGTCCCGGGCGTCGGCGGGCAGGCCGAGTTCCAGGTTGGCGTCGAGGGTGTCCCGGCCGCGCTCCTGGAGTTCGTACGCCCGGAGCTTGGAGAGCAGGCCGATGCCGCGTCCCTCGTGGCCGCGGAGGTAGACGACCACTCCCCTGCCCTCCTCCTGGATGCGCTCCAGGGAGGCCTCCAGCTGGGGGCCGCAGTCGCAGCGCAGGGAGTGGAAGACGTCGCCGGTGAGGCACTCGGAGTGGACGCGGACGAGGACGTCCTCGCCGTCGCCGATCTCGCCGTGGACGAGGGCGACGTGCTCGACGCCGTCCACGGTGGAGCGGTAGCCGTAGGCCGTGAACTGGCCGTGGCGGGTGGGGAGTTGGACCTCGGCCTCGCGGCGGACGGTGGGTTCGGCTGCCTGGCGGTAGGTGATCAGGTCCTCGATGGAGATGATCGTCAGGCCGTGCTTGCGGGCGAACGGGATCAGTTCGGGGAGGCGGAGCATACGGCCGTCCTCGCCCGCGATCTCGACGATCGCGCCGGCCGGGCGCAGGCCCGCCAGACGGGCGAGATCCACGGCGGCCTCGGTGTGGCCGTTGCGGACCAGCACACCGCCGGTGCGGGCGCGCAGCGGGAAGATGTGGCCGGGGCGGACCAGGTCGTCGGCCTGGGCGTTGCCGCTCGCGAGGACCCGAAGCGTGGTCGCGCGGTCGGAGGCGGAGATACCGGTGGTCACACCGTGAACGGGCGCGGCGTCCACGGAGACTGTGAACGCGGTTTTCATGGACTCGGTGTTGTCCTCGACCATCTGCGGGAGCCGGAGCCGGTCCAGCTCGTCGCCCTCCATGGGGGCGCAGATCAGGCCGCGGCACTCGCTCATCATGAACGCGATGATCTCGGGGGTGGCCTTCTCGGCGGCGATGACGAGGTCGCCCTCGTTCTCGCGGTCCTCGTCGTCGACGACCACGACGGGGCGGCCGGCCGCGATGTCCGCGATGGCCTGCTCGACCGGGTCGAGGGAGAAGTCCTCGAAACCGTCTGTGCTGTACAGGATCGGTGCCGTAGTCATGCCGGCGCTCCTTCCAGGACGGGCTGCGGGGTCTTGCGGGAGCGCAGCCACCAGTCGCGCATGCCCCACAGGACGAGTGCGCCGTAGATGACGTAGACGAAGCCGGAGAACGCGAAGCCGTTGGCGAAGTTGAGGGGGACGCCGACGAGGTCGACGAGGAGCCAGGCGAACCAGAACTCGACCATGCCGCGGGCCTGGGCGTACATCGCGACGACGGTGCCGACGAAGATGTAGGCGTCGGGCCACGGGTCCCAGGAGAGCGAGGGGTACGCCTTGAAGAGGGCGGCGACCGCCACGGTCCCCACGGCGGCGGAGCCGGCCAGGATCGCGCGCTCGCGCCAGGTGGCGAAGCGGGGGGTGATGTGGCCGTCGGCGGTGCCGCCCCCGCCGCGGTTCCACTGCCACCAGCCGTAGACCGCGACGACCATGACGACGACCTGCTTGCCGGCGCTGCCGGAGAGGTGGGCGGTGGCGAACGCGGCGAAGAGGATCACGCCGGAGACGAACTGGGTGGGCCAGCTCCAGATGGACCGCCGCCAGCCGAAGGCGAGGCCGATCAGTCCGATGACGTTGCCGATCATGTCCGACCACTTGATGTGCTGGCCGAACAGGACGAAGGCCTCGGAGTTGAGCCAGTTCACGGGGTCACCTCGCGTGAACCCATCAGCCGCTCCACGTACTTGGCGATGACGTCGACCTCAAGGTTGACCGGGTCGCCGGGCTGCTTGAGGCCGAGCGTGGTCAGGCCGAGGGTGGTGGGGATGAGGCTGACGGTGAAGTAGTCCGGGCCCGCGTCGACGACGGTGAGGCTGATGCCGTCGACGGTGATGGAGCCCTTCTCGACCACGTAGCGCGTGAGGTCGGCCGGGAGCGAGATCTTGACGAGCTCCCAGTTCTCGGACGGCTTGCGCTCGATCACCTCGCCGGTGCCGTCGACGTGCCCCTGCACGATGTGACCGCCGAGGCGGGCGCCGAGGGCCATGGGGCGTTCGAGGTTGACGCGGGAGCCGACGGCGAGGACGCCTAGGCTGGAACGGTTCAGGGTCTCGGCCATGACGTCGGCGGTGAACTCGTCACCCTCGAACTCCACGACGGTGAGACAGACGCCATTCACGGCGATGGAGTCGCCGTGCTTCGCGCCCTCGGTGACGATGGGGCCGCGCAGACGAAAGCGGGAGGCGTCGTCGAGATTCTCGACGTCGGTGACCTCACCCAGCTCTTCGACGATTCCGGTGAACACTTCCCGGGTCCTCCTGCCTCATAGGGCACGGACTCCGGGGCCTGTCGAAGACGACAGAATGAAACGGACGAGAACACCGGGAACGACGCCGGACAGAACCCGTCCACACAGGACGAGCCGATACGGCGGCGCGCACGAATGCCCGCCCGCCGCGCACTGCCTCCCATCCGGACTTTAACCGTCGGTCCAGGAATTCCACCTGGTCAACCGGCCGCTGGAAGCGGACGGGTCGCGGACTATAACCGCCGGTTCGGACTTTCACCGACCCCGGAGTGCGCTGCTTCTGGTACACGGCCAGTGTGCCACGCCCGGCAAGGGTCCATCCAGGTGAAGGGTGTGGGCTGGCTCACAGACAGTGCCGCTGGACTTCTCAAGGGGGCCCTACCTGCTGGATCATCTGGTCTAGTCCTTTTCGGATCTCCGGAGGGGACACCCTGGACCGGTCCGGCGGTGGTGACGACGGCCCTTGCCCACCGCCGGGCCACTCAGGCCAGGTGCGACCGCGCGCCCGGCCGGCTATCCGAACAACTCGTCCTGCGCGCCGTCCTGAGCCGTCAGCAGCGCGCCGCGCAGCACGGCGGCGCCGCCGAGGACGCTCGGGCGCACCTCTGCGGGCAACGGGGACATCCGGACGATCCGCTCGGCGACCCGTACGGCGAGTTCGTCACCGCCGGCCTGCCCGACCTCGCCGCCGAGGACCACGCATCCGGGGTCCAGCAGCGCGACGACTGAAGCGACACCGAGGGCGAGACGGTCGGCGAGGGCGTCCAGGAAGCGGGCGGCGGAGGCGTTGCGGGGGCCGGTGTCTCGCGTGGGGTCCGGACGACCGGCGTCGGCGCTCGCATCCGGGTCGCCCCCGGCATCGACACCGCCGCCCGCGGCACCCGTATCGCACTCACCCCCGGCATCGACGCCCGCGTCACCCCCGACGCCGATGCCGCCCAGCTCCGCGACAGCCCACCGCACGACCTCCGCCGCGCTGTTCCCCTCCGCCCTCCCCGCCTCCAACACCCGGCACTCCCTGGCCAGTTCAAGCACAGCCCCGGCCCCCGCCAGCGAGTGGAAACCCCCCTCGCAGTCCGTCGCCGAAGGGAACCCCCTCGTCCCCGGTACCGGCAGGAAACCGATCTCGCCCGCGCCCCCGGACGCGCCCCTGCGCAACATCCCGTCCAGCACCACCGCCGCACCGATCCCCATGCCCAGCCACAGCAGCACGAACGTGTCCCGGTCGTGGGCCGCGCCGTCGCGTCGCTCGGCCAGCGCCGCGAGGTTCGTCTCGTTCTCGGCGACGATGCGGGTGTCGGGGAGGCGTTCGTGGAGGGCGGCGACCAGGCGTCGGTGCCAGGCGGGGAGGCCGGTGGTGTCGCGGAGTTCGCCGGTGGCCGGGTCGATGAGGCCGGGGGCGCCGACGCACACCGTGTGGAGGTGTTCCGCGCCCGCCTCCTTCGCCGCGCGTTCCACCAGGGCCACGGCCTGTTCGACCGCCGGGCCCGTGCCCGAGTCGCCGTCGATCGGTACCGACGCCTCCGCGAGCACCCGGCCGACGAGGTCGGAGACGAGTACGGAGACGCCCTCCGTGCGGACGTCCAGCGCGGCCAGGTACGCGCGGTTGCCGACGATGCCGTACAACCGGGCGTTCGGGCCGCGCCGTTGCTCCCCGGATTCGCCGACCATCTCGATCAGCCCGGAGGCCGTGAGGCGTTCGACGAGGTCGGCGACGGTCGGCCGGGAGAGTCCGGTGAGCTGCTTCAACTGCCCTGCCGTCAGCGGGCCTTCGTGTTGCAGCAGGCGCAGGGCGAGCCGGTCGTTGATGGCCCGGGCGGTGCTCGGGGATGCGGGCATGCCGGGAATCCTCCCAGATCGAGGGGGTGCGACGGGCAGCCGGTAACTCTCTTTCTATCAGGCAGGGTTCCTGATAGTTTACCCGGCGCGAGCGGGACGAGAACGCGTGAGCAGAGACTTTGACGGCGGCGGGGACGCGCGCGGCAGGAGGGGCCGGACAATGAGTGAAGTGGTCTACGACCGACGCGAGGTGAAGCGTGCCCGGTACGCCGTGGCGGCCGTCTTCGCCGTGCACGGCGCGGTCACCGGCTCGTTCGCGACCCGGGTGCCGTGGATCCAGGAGCACGCGCACGTCGCCGCCGGCTGGCTCGGGTTCGCCCTGGCCTTCGGGGCGTTCGGCGCCTCCTGCTCGATGCCGCTGGCCGGCTGGATCACCCACCGCTTCGGCAGCCGCACCGCCCTGCGCGGGCTGATCGCCATGTGGACCATGTCCCTGGTGCTGCCCGCGCTCGCGCCCAACCTGGTCACCCTGTGCCTGGCGATGTTCACGTACGGCGCGAGCGCGGGCATGGCCGACGTCGCGATGAACGCGCTCGGTGTCGAGATCGAGCGCCTCCTCGACAAGTCGATCATGTCGAGCCTGCACGGTATGTGGAGCGCGGGCGCCCTGATCGGTTCGGCGGGCGGCACCCTCGCCGCACACCTCGGCTCGGACGCCCGCGTGCACCACCTGATCGCCGCCGTGATCCTCACCGTGTTCGGTGTGACCGCCTGCCACTGGGTGCTGGACATCCCCCCGGGCGTGGAGGAGGAGGCGCCGCCCCGGTTCACGCTGCCGCCGAAGTCGGCGCTGCTCATCGGCGCGGTGGGCTTCTGCGCGGTGTTCGCGGAGGGGGCGAGCCTGGACTGGTCGGCGGTGTTCCTGAAGGACCAGTTGGGTACGTCGGCCGGGCTCGCGGCGGCCTCGACGACCGGCTTCATGCTGACGATGGCGGTGGCCCGGCTGGTCGGCGACGGGGTGGTGAACCGCTTCGGCTCGGTGCGTACGGTCCGCGCGGGCGGGGTGCTGTCCGTGTTCGGCGGCCTGCTGATCGTCCTCGCGGAGACCCCGGCGCTGACGATGGTCGGCTTCGCACTGCTCGGTCTGGGCATCGCCGTGGTCGTCCCGCTCTGCTTCGCGGCGGCGGGCCGCAGCGGCCCCAACCCGAGCCAGGCCATCGCGGGCGTCGCGACGATCACCTACACCTCGGGGCTTGTCGCGCCGAGCCTGATCGGCGGGGTGGCGCAGGCGACGAGCCTGGTCGTGTCGTTCTGCCTGGTCACGGTGTTGGCGGGCGGGCTCGTGGTCTTCGCGGGCGTGCTCCGCGCCGGGGACCGCGACCGCCCGAAGGTCAGCCCGCCGAGCGCAGCAGTGTCCGGCCCACGGCCCTGAACCCCTCGCTCCAGGGCGCGGGGCGCAACGTCCCCGCGTCCAGCCGGACCAGGACCCGAGTGCCGGTCGCATAGGTCGTCGCTCCGTCCGCCGAACAGAACCGGAAGCCGTACGTCAGGCCCGTCGTCCCCAGCCGGTCCAGCCAGAGGTGGACCGCGTACGCACCCGTCTTCGTGACCGGCGCCTCGTAGCTGATCAGCAGTTCCCTCACCACGTTGCAGGCGTCCCCGGCGCTCGCCCAGTCGCCGTCGAAGCGGACCCCGTGCTCCTGCCACAGCTCGGTCCACGCCCGCTCGACGAGGAGCGGGTAGCGGGCGTTGTGCAGCATTCCGAGCGCGTCGAGATCGTCGAAGTGCACGGTGACGGCGCGGAGTTGACCGTAGGACAGGGCGGTGGCGGATGGGCTTTCGACGGTCACGGCGGGACTCCCGAGCGGTGCTGGTGGGGCGGTGGAGACTGTGGGGACCGCCCCATTCTAAGCGACCGCTCAGGAGCCCCTGTCGAGAAGGCCCTGCTCGGACGGGCCTACGGGGAAGGACTACGGAGGCCCTCCGAGTCCTCACACGGTGGGCCGGTCAACCGGCGATCGAGTCCAGCTGCTCGGCCGCCGGACGCAGCGCCCACAGGTCACCGCCGGGCGGCGCCTCCAGCTTCGGTACGGCGGCCTTCGCCCTGGCGTCCCCCGCGTCGGCCGCCGCGTGGACGACGTCGCTCGCCGCGTACCGGTAGAACTCCAGCTCCGGATGCGACCACGCGGCGGCCCCGGTCGCGGCCGGCAGCAGATAGTCCACCGCCTTCAACAAGCCCTGCCCGTCCGGGCCTTGATAGGTCCACAGGTTCACGCCGACATGCCGGCCGATGGCGGCGAGCCGGGTGTACGCGACCAGGTCGAAGGTCGAGTAGTGCCAACTCCGCGTCCGGGCGAGCTCCTGCGGCTGGCTGCCGTCGCCCGCGATCTGCGGGTCGACGCGCTTGGCGCGCGCGTCCAGCACGGTCCGCCTGGCCAGCGCCTTGTCGCCGGTCGCGTAGGCGAGGGCGGCCAACTCCATGTCGTAGAAGGTGCCGTGGTTGTTGGCGGCGGCGCCCTCCTCCTTGCCGAAGGCGCTGTTCTTCAGCCAGCCGAGGAAGTCGGAGTTCCAACCGGCCATCGCCGTACGGTCCTTGCTCGTCCAGCCGGGGGCACCGGTGCCGAGGATCGCGACGGCGTCGACGACGCTGGTGTACGACTGGGAGAAGTCGATGATGCCGATGGCGCGGCCGTCGTACTTGCACGGGATGAACTGGGCGTGGTCCAGGTTGGGGTTCATCTTCGTGGCCGGGTCGAGGAACCAGGTGCGCAGGACCTGGTCGGCCTTGTGCGCGTAGCGCTTGTCGCCGGTGTAGTACCAGGCGAGCGCGAGGTCGTACGTCGAGTCGAAGACCTTCTCCACGTCCTGGCGGTCGGTCCCCGTGTCGACCTCGGGGTTGCGTTGGCCGTCACGCTGGACGTACGGGCAGCCCCACGGGTTGTCGGCGGTCGGGGTGGTCGTGGGCCACCAGTAGGGCGCCTGGCTCAGGTATTCGTGAACATCCCCGCCGGGGGCGGGTTTCGGCTTGTCCACGACCGTCCAGGGGCCCTGGTGCAGCCAGTTGTCGGCGCGCGCCGTCAACTGCTTGACCGCCCGCCGGAGTTGAGGGTCCCCGCGGTCCAGACGGAGCTTGGTCTGCTGGAGGCGGGTGCCGTCGAGGACGGCGGTGTGGGGGACGGCCGGCGCCGGGTGCGCGGAGGCGGAGGGGATGACGACGGCCGTGAGCGTGGCCACGGCGGCGAGAAGGATGCCCAGTCGGGATCTGACACTCGACCTTGCACTCACCGATCAACTCCGATCAGGTATGTGAACGCTGTTCATGAGTGGAACCGTGCGAGCGTAGAACCACCAGGTAGCCGTGACAATGGTCCGGACCGATTTCACGTACAGAGAAAGCGACCCCACCATGGACCTCGGCGTGCGCTGGAAGCTGCACGGTGACGGGCGGACGCCCGCGCCCGGAGCGGTCGTCCGCCCCGACGAACGCCTCTCCTGGCCGCGCACGGTCGGGCTCGGCGCCCAGCACGTGGTGGCGATGTTCGGGGCGTCCTTCGTGGCCCCGGTCCTGATGGGCCTCGACCCCAACCTCGCGATCATGATGTCCGGCGTCGCGACCGTGATCTTCCTGCTCGCGACCAGGGGCCGGGTGCCCAGCTACCTCGGCTGCTCGCTGTCCTTCGTGGGCGTGGCCGCCGTGATCCGCGCGCAGGGCGGGACGAGCGCGACGGTGACCGGCGCGGTGTTCGTCGTCGGGGTCGTGCTGTTCCTGGTCGGGGTCGCCGTGCAGCGGTTCGGGGCGCGGATCATCCACGCCGCGATGCCGCCGATCGTCACCGGCGCGGTGGTCATGCTGATCGGCTTCAACCTCGCCCCGGTCACCGCCGCCACCTACTGGCCGCAGGACCAGTGGACGGCCCTGCTGGTCATGGCGTTCACCGGTCTGGCCGTCGTCTGTCTGCGTGGTTTCTGGTCCCGCGTCGCGATCTTCCTGGGCCTGGTCTTCGGCTACGGCGTCTCCTGGGCGTTCGACCGGATCTTCGGCCGCATCCACTCGATGAGCGCGAGCGGTGAGGTCACCGACCACTGGCGCCTGAACCTCTCCGGCGTCGGCAGGGCCGACTGGGTCGGGCTGCCGTCCTTCCACGGACCGTCCTTCCAGTGGTCGGCGATCCTGGTCGCGCTGCCGGTGGTGATCGCGCTGGTCGCCGAAAACGCCGGACACGTCAAGGCAGTTGGGGAGATGACGGGCGACTCGCTGGACGACAAACTGGGCACCGCGATCTCGGCGGACGGCGTCGCCTCGATGCTGTCGACCGCCGTCGGCGGCCCGCCCAACACCACCTACTCCGAGAACATCGGCGTGATGGCCGCGACCCGCGTCTACTCCACCGCCGCCTACTGGGCCGCCGCCGGCTTCGCGCTCCTCTTCGGCCTGAGCCCCAAGTTCGGCGCCATCGTGGCCGCGATCCCGGGCGGGGTGCTCGGCGGGATCACCGTCATCCTCTACGGCATGATCGGCCTGCTCGGCGCGCAGATCTGGCTCAACTCCGGTGTGGACCTGCGCAATCCGCTGAACCTGGTACCGGCCGCGGCGGGCATCATCATCGGCGTCGGCGGCGTCACCATCAAGTTCACCGACAACTTCACGCTCAGCGGTATCGCGCTGGGCACGCTCGTCGTCATCACCGGCTACCACGCCCTGCGCTTCCTCGCGCCCGCCCACCTGAAGACGGACCAACCGCTGCTGGACGAGGGGACGTCGTCGTACGACTCACCGGGCGAGGCCGGTCAGCGCGCCAGGTCGTAGGCGTACGACGCCGTGAACGTGCCGGCCGCGCCCCGGCAACCGTCCGACTCCCCCGGCAACTTGACCCACAGATAGCCGTCGATCCGCGCCTCCCCGGTGCTCAGCGTCGGCGCCCGGCCGATCTTCCGGCCCGCCGGGTCGCACCACTGGCCGTCGGCCGGGGCGCCGTTGCCGTTGCGGCTGGTGTCGATGACGGCGCCGAGACCCGCGGGACCGCCGAGGGCGTCCAGCACCTGCCGGTCGTAGGCGATCTCGGCCGAAGTGGCGTGGAAGTTCGAGACGTTGCTGAAGATCCCGTCCGAGGAGGCGGCGGAGGCCGCGCCCGCCTGCTTCAGCAGGGCCGCCTGCCGCGCGGCCGGGTTCCAGTCGGAGTGGCCCGCGTCGTAGTACACGCGGGCCTTCGGGTCGGCGGCCTTCAGGACACGGCCCGCGCGGGCCAACGCCTCGAAGCGGTCGGCGCGTTGGGCCTCGGAGAGGCAGTCGGCCTGGGCTGTGGAGTCGGGTTCGAGGATCACGACGACCTCCCTGGAACCCAGCCCCGCCGCGAAGTCGTCGATCCAGCCGTCGTACGCGTCGAAGTCCGGCGCCCCGCCCTCGGAGGCCCCGCCGCAGTCGCGGTCCGGGATCGCGTACGGCACGACCACCGGCACCCGGCCCTGCGCGGCGGCGCCCGAAGTCACCGCGCGGACCCGGGAGGTGATCGTCGACGGTGTGAAGTCCGCGAACCACACCGCCTCCGGCTGATCGGCGAT
Source organism: Streptomyces sp. NBC_01261 (assembly GCF_036226385.1). Taxonomy (NCBI): domain Bacteria; kingdom Bacillati; phylum Actinomycetota; class Actinomycetes; order Kitasatosporales; family Streptomycetaceae; genus Streptomyces; species Streptomyces sp. NBC_01261. Next base: position 8,922,619 of record NZ_CP108463.1, on the reverse strand, counting down.
CCGGGACTCTATGACCTCGGTACGGGGGTCGTCGGGATGAGCGCGGACCCAGTCGAGGACCTGGGAGTCCGAGTGGCGGTAGAGGCGGGAGGGGGTGATTTTGGGCGGTTTCGGGGTGGGGCCGGTCGTGGTGGTCTTCTTCGGATGGGCCGACGAACTCCCCTTCGGGGAAGGGGAGTTCAACGTCGTCGGCACATCGGGCCACGGCAGCAGCAGGGTCGCGTCGCTCGCGTGCGGCCGGGTCCGGTCCGTGCCGCGTTCGTCGTCCAGCGCTCTGATCGCCCCGGTCATCGCGCCGAGCGCGACCACGATCGAGGCCGCCACGACCAGTACGCTCCGCCGTCGGTCCCGCGAACGCGACACACCGCCCCCTCACACCGGACCCGTTCCCCCGTTCTGGGGAAGTGTCGGGCCCGGCGGCACCGCGGCCAGCCCAGGGCTGGGACGCTGCCCCCATGGGGCAATTGGCACACTTCACCACACCCGTGGACAAGGTCGTCTCCCGGCTGCGCGCGCTCGACGAGGAACTGCCCGCACGGGACGGGATCGCAGTGTTCAACCGCGTGTATCTCGCCGTCACGGAGGCGGTCGACCGGGGTGTCGACGCCGGTCGGTTCGCGGACGCGCGGGCGGCGATCACGCTGGACGTACGGTTCGCGGAGCGGTACCTGGCGGCCGTGGACGCGGCGGCCAACGGGCGCCGCCCGCCCGCCTGTTGGCGCCCGCTGTTCCAGCTCCGGCGCCATCCCGGCGTACGACCGCTGCAGTTCGCGCTCTCCGGCATCAACGCACACATCGGCCACGACCTCGCGCTCGCCGTCGTGGACGCCTGCCGCACGCTCGACTGCGAACCGGCCGACCTGGAGGACGAGTTCGACCGCGTGGGCGATCTCCTCGTGTCGCTGGAGGAGCGCGTCCGCGAGGAACTGATGCCGGGGCCCGACCTGTTCCAGATCGCCGATCCGCTCACGCATCTGCTCGGCTCGTGGAGTCTGGAGCGCGCCCGGGAGGCCACCTGGACAGCGGCGCGGGCCCTGTGGGCGCTGCGCGGACTGCCCGATGTCGCCGAGGAGTTCACCGAGCGGCTGGACGCGGCGGTGGGATTCGCGGGCCGGATGATGCTCACGCCGTTGCCCGACTGAGGTGGCCTGATCCGGCCGCCGTGCCGGCCACCTCGGAACCCCCCGGTGATCGCCCCGCGTTGACGGCACACCCGAATGCGAAGGAGCACCGGTATGACGACTCGGCTGGGCCTCAGTCTCCCCCAGATGCGGCAGTACTCCATCGGCACGGACGTTCCCGACGTGGCACGCACCGCCGAGGAGATCGGCTACGAAAGCCTGTGGGTCTTCGAGCGGGCCCTCTTCCCGGAGCCCGCCACCCAGGGCCTGTACAACATCGAGGGTCTCGCCTGGCCGGACGTGTACCGGGACGTGGCCGAGCCCCTGGTCACGCTCACCCTCGCCGCCGCCGCCACCGAGCGGGCGCGGCTGGGCACCAGTGTGTTGGTGGCGCCGCTGCGCATACCCTTCCAACTGGCCAAGGCGCTGGCCTCGTTGGACGCGGCGAGCGGCGGCCGGGTGATCGCGGGCCTGGGCACCGGCTGGTCGCTCGACGAGTACGCGGCGGCAGGAATCCGGCCATTCGAGGAGCGCGGCCGGGTGCTCGACGAACTGATCGAGGTGTGCCGGGCCGTGTGGGGCCCGGACCCGGTGAAGTACGACGGCCGACTGACGAAGATCGCCTCCGCGGTGGTCGGTCCCAAGCCCGCCCGGCCGATCCCGATCCTGCTGGCCGCGGGCAGCGGGAAGGCCCGGCAGCGGCTGGTGGACCACGCCGACGGCTGGATTCCGGTGGCCCTGGGCGCTGAGCAACTGGCCGCCGAGTGGCGGGAGTTGCAGGACCTGGCGGCCGAACGCGGTCGCACCGAGCCGATCCAGAAGGTCGTGCGGGCCAACGCCGTGCACACGGCCAAGCCCTATGACGGACCCGACCGCCAGCCCTTCCAGGGCAGCGCCGACCAGATCGTCGAGGACCTGGTGGCACACGCGGCGGTCGGCCTGGAGGAGATCCTGGTCGATCTCCAGACCACTCCGCGGGACGCCCAGGAGCTCAAGGACGTCGCCGCTGAGGTGTACGAGAAGGCACGCGCGGCCGGGATCTGACCTCCGGCCGACCTGCCTCCGACCAGCTGAACGCCCGTCAGTCCTCCGGCAGTTCGACCGGCGCGATCGTGTCGTAGACGTCCCCGGGCCCGGGGTTCGTCGGGTCGGTCGTGCCGCCGAGCTGGTGCATGACGCCCCAGACCGCGTTCAGCGCGGTCTGGACGGCGCCCTCGGCCCAGCCGGCCGTCCAGGAGATGTCGTCGCCGGCGAGGAAGACGCCCCGCTTGTCCGCGGGCAGCCGGTCCTGCATGAAGTGGGTGAACAGGCGCCGCTGGTAGCGGTAGTGGCCGGGGAGGTTGGCCTTGAACGCGCCCATGAAGTAGGGCTCGTTCTCCCAGGAGACGGTCACCGGGTTGCCGATGACGTGCTTCCTGATGTCGACCTTCGGGTAGATCTCGCCGAGCGACTTCAGCATGACCTCCATCCGCTCGTTCGCGGACAGCGGCAGCCACTTCAGGCTGTCGTCGCACCAGGTGTACGAGAGACAGATGACGGCGGGCTTGTCCGGGCCGTCGTCGAGGAGGTAAGTCCCGCGCGTCATCCGGTCGGTGAGGGTCATCGACATGACGTCCCGGCCCGTCTCCTCGTCCTTGTCGAGCCAGAAGGGCCGGTCGACGGGAACGAACAGCTTCGAGGACTCCATGTAGTGGGTGCGCTCGATCGCCGTCCAGTGGTCGATCGGGAAGAGCGAGTCGTCACAGGCGATCTTCGAGAGCAGCATCCAGGACTGGGCGGTGAAGATCGCCGCCTGGTAGGTGCGGATGTCGCCGTTCGCGTCCGTCACCGTGATGCCGTTGCCGGCGGTGCGGTGCAGCCGGGTCACGGCGGGGCGGGGTGCGCCGCCCACGTGCAGGGACGCCAGCGAGGTGCCGTAGGGCCAGTGGACGATCTTCTGCGGCTCGCGGTCCCAGAGGCGGAGCGGGAGTTGCTGGGAGCCGCCGACGATGCCGCGGTGGTGGTCGTCGGCCTCGGTGTAGACGACGCGCAGGATTTCGAGGATCGAGTTCGGGAAGTCGGTGTCCCAGCCCCCCGTGCCGAAGCCGACCTGGCCGAAGATCTCGCGGTGCCGGAAGGACTTGAAGGACTCGGAGTCGCAGAGGAAGCCGTAGAAGGTCTGGTTGTCGAGTTTCTCGACGAGCTCCGACCAGATCTCGCGGATGCGCGGGACGTCGCGTTCGCGCATGGCGCGGTTCATGTCGGAGAAGTCGGCGCCCTCTTCGAGGCAGGCGTTCCAGGCGTGCATCACGTCGCGGTAGACCTGCGGGAGGTCGTCGACGGTGGTGGCGTAGTGCGACTCGCCCTTGAGGTCGACGACCGTCGAAGGGGTCGCCTCCGCAAGGGGGTTGGGGAACGGCCGGGTCTCAAGTCCCACCAGGTCGATGTAGTGCTGGAGGGCGGTGGAGGAGGGCGGGAAGCGCATCGCGCCCATCTCGGCGGTGAGGGACGGGTCGCACCCCTCGAAACCGACGGTGCGCAGTCGGCCGCCGATCCGGTCGGCCTCGTAGACGACGGGCTTGAGGCCCATCTTCATCAGCTCGTAGGCGGCCACGATGCCGGACAACCCGCCGCCGATCACGGCGACTTCGGTGCCGTGCTCGGTCGCGGGTATCTGGCCGAGGCCCGCCGGATGGGCGAGGAAGTCGTCGTACGCGTACGGGAAGTCCGGCCCGAACATGGTGATCGGCGGCTGCCGCTCGTCGGCGTGCTGGACGGCGTTGGGCACCGTGGACGTCATGGGGTACGGACTCCTAGCGACAAAGCTTTGAAGGGAAGGCGAAGGCCGGGGATTCAGGCGAGGGACCCGTAGAGGCCGGGGCGACGGTCCGTCAGATACGGGTTCGCCGCACGGGAGTCGGCCAGGAACTCGGGGTCCAGGTCCGAGAGGAGGAGTTCCTCGCCCCGGCCGGCACGGGTGCGGGCGACCCCGTCGGGTCCGGCGAGGGTGGAGAGGCCGAAGAAGTCGAACTCCCCTTCCTGGCCGATGCGGTTGATGTACGCCACGTACATCTGGTTCTCCCAGGCCCGCACCGGGACCAGCGCTTCGGCGACGAACTGGAACGGGTGCATGTTCGCCGTCGGGACGAGGAGCAGGTCGGTGCCGGCGAGGGCGTGGGCGCGGACGGGCTCCGGGAACTCGACGTCGTAGCAGATCATCAGGCCGACGGTCAGGCCGTTCAACTCGGCCTGGACGACCGGCTGTTCGCCCGGTGTGAAGTGGGCGCGCTCGAAGTCGCCGAAGAGGTGGGTCTTGCGGTAGTTGGCGAGGCGGGTGCCGTCGGCGGAGATCAGCTGGGCCGAGTTGTGCACGGCGTCGCCGTCGCGCTCGGGGTAGCCGTAGGCGATCGCGAGTCCGTGGCGGCCGGCGATGTCGGCGATCGTGTCCGCGGAGTCGCCGTCGGCGGGCTCGGCGAGGCGGCCGATGTCGTCGCCGATCGCGTATCCGGTGAGGAACATCTCCGGCGCGGCGAGCAGCCCGGCACCGCCGGCCGCGGCCCGGCCCGCGGCCTCGTCGAGGACCTTGAGGTTCTCGACGACGGAGCCGGGGCGGCCGGAGCTCTGCAGGAGGGCGGTGCGCATGCGTGTTCCTCACCGGTACGAAAAGGCCGAAGAGCCACCTATTGGGGTCTCCCTAGACGGTACGGCCGACGGGCCGGGCCGGACAAGAAGGAGCCGTTGCGCACCGGTGGGCGGTTCGTTGCGTGCGGGCGGGGCGGGGCGGCGATTCGTTGCGTGCCTGGTCGGTACCGGTCGTTCGGATGCGGCGGACCCGTTGTCAGACCCCGGGCGTAGGTTTCCGCCCATGAATCCTGACCTGATCGACCGGCTCGCGCCGTTCCGGGCGGAAGCACTGGGGCGCGGGATACCGTCCGAGGACGTCGAGCGGTGGATCGCCACCGCCCGTCCGTCCGGGACCCTCGTCACCGGCGGGGACGGGCCGGTCGTCGGCAGGTTCGGCGGACCGCTGCTGCTGCCCGCCGACGCCCCCGACCCCTGGTTCCCGTTACTCGCCACCCTCGACTGCGCGGCGCTCCCCGAGAACACGACGGGCCTCCAACTGCCCCCCGACGGCCGCCTGTTGCTCTTCGGCTTCCCCGAGATGACGTACTACGGCGGCACGGCCGGAGAGGTCATACACATCCCCGAGGGGACACCCGTCGAGGAGCGGAACACGAAGTACCCCTGCGTCCACGGCGAGGAGGGGGACGGTTTCGACGACACCGACACGCTCGCCGTCCACGAGCAGTACCCGCGGGAGGAACTGCGGCTGGCCCCCGACATCTCCCTGCCGCACCACTTCCTGGCCCCGTCCCCGGACCCCGACGAGGGCATCGACACGCTTCCCGGCCATCCCCGCGCCTGGGACCTGGCCGAGGTGTGGGAGGAGACCTACGGCGACATCGTCGTCGACGGACCGCTGCACATCGGCGGATACGCCTCCCAGGAGTGCACGGAGACGGACCCCGTCACGGACGCGGCGGCGGAGGCGGAACAGGCACGCCGGCACCGGGCCAAGGCGGCGCCCGGGTCCGCCGACGCCACGGAACTGCCCGCTCCCGAGGAGTGGACCCTGCTCGCCCAGTGGGACATCGGTCTCACCGGGCGAGAGGGCTCCACGCTGCACTGGGTGATCCCGCGCCAGGACCTGGCCGAGCACCGCTTCGACCGCGCCCACGTGTCGTTCTTCTGGAACCCCTGATCCTTTTCTGACCCTCTGAAGGCCGGCGCCCCAAGGGGCGCGGGGAACTGCGCGCCCAGCCACAACGAACCTGCAGCCGGCAACGGACCTTCCAGCGCGGCACTTACCCGCGAGGCACCGCAAACACCGTGAGGACAGCCGCATGGTCCGACGGCCAGCAGTTACCAGCCACATCCGGCCAGGGGCTAGGCGTGCCGACCATGAACGTCCGGGAGTCCAACACGGTGAGCCCCCGGTACAGGACGTAGTCGATACGATCCTGCGGCTCGACGCGCCCACTGCCGTCCTCGTGCACCGGATGGATCGGCGACCAGGTGTACCCAGGCTCCACGACCGGGTCCGGATGCACCTCCCGGTACGAGTCCCGCAACCCCGCGTCCGCCGCAGCCTTCGTCACCGGCCATTCCACGTCCGGCCAGTCCAGGTGCGAGGGGCTGTTGAAGTCGCCGACCAGCACGACGGGGACGGCGTCGTCGGCCACCTCCGCGATCCGGCCGAGGGCATCCCGCATCTGGGCGAGCCGTACCTCCTCGTGGGCGATCAGCTCGGCGGCCGGAAGCCCGTCGAAGGCGGACTCGTAGGGGCCGTAGGGCGTGTAGTCGAGGTGGCAGGTCCACAGGTCGACCTCGCGGCCCTCGGCGACGGCGATCCGGACCCCGGCGGCGCCGTAGAAGCCGACGTCCGGGTCGCCGAAGCGGGCGGTGATCGGGTGGCGGCTGATCACGCCGAGGTTCTCGCCGGCGCGGTGGTGGTGCCAGCCGAGCGCCTCGGCGAGTTCCCCGGCGGCGGTGCCGCCGGTCTCCTGGAGGCCGACCACGTCCGCGCCGGTCTCCGCGATGGCCTTGAGCTGCTTGGTCCGGTGATCGTCGACCTTGCTGCCGCCGAGCCAGAGGTTCCAGGTCAACACGCGTAGCTCGTAGGGCGGTTGGTGCGTCACCATCGCGCGCAGGTCCGCCGGGGTGACCCCGACGAGACTGTCCCGTACGGTCCGGCCGGGGGCCGCGTCGATCGGGGCCAGCGACGGTACGGCGAGGACCGCGCAGCCGGCCGCCTCGGCGGAGCTGACGCCGGTCTGGGTGTCCTCGACGGCCACGCAGGCCGCCGGGTCGACGCCGAGGGCGCGGCAGGCGGCGAGGTAGGGGTCGGGGGCGGGCTTGGTGAGCCCGGTGTCGTCGGCGGTGACGGAGACGGCGAAGCGGCCGGCGCCGAGGGCGTCGAGGACGGTGTCGGCGACCGCGCGGGGGGACGCGGTGACGAGCGCCGTGGGGACGCCGTCGCGGGCGAGGGCGTCGAGCAGGTCGAGCGCGCCGGGGCGGGGCACGATGCCGGTGCGGACGCGGGTGGCGAACTCCCGGTGCAGGGCTGCCGCGAGGTCCGCCGCCGAGGCACCCGTGGCCTCGGCGAGCCAGTCGGCGGTGTGCTCGACCGGGCGGCCGAGCACCTCCGGCTGGTCCGCGTCCGTCAGGGTTCTGCCCGCGACCTGCTCGACCGCCTCCCACCACAGCCGCTCGGTGTCGACGAGCGTTCCGTCCATGTCGAACAGGACGGCCTGGAGCGGGAGTTGGGCGTGGGGGGTCACGTTTCTCTCTTTCACTGCGGGTTCACAACGGGCCGGTGGGCCTTACGGGTTGACGCGTTCTGCCACGAGGACCGGCCGCTCCGGCAGCGACACGCGTACGGCGACTCCGGCGCCCAGGGTGGCGGCCTCGTGCGTGGGCAGGTCGGCCTTGACCTCGGTGCCGTCGCCGAGTCGTACGCTGACGCGGATGACCGCGCCGAGGAACGCGGTGCCGACGACACGCGCGTCTCCGGCCTCGTCGGCGTGCACATGGATCGCCTCGGGCCGTACGAGCACGTCGACTTCGGGTCCTGCCGGTGCCTCGCCGTCGACCGGCAGCCGCTGGCCGAGCACGTCGACGACCCCGTCCGAGAGCTGCCCCGGGAGCCGGCTCATCGTGCCGACGAACTCGGCGACGAACGCGGTCGCGGGGCGGCCGTACAACTCGGCCGGTGCGGCGCACTGTTCGAGCTTTCCGGCGCGCATCACGGCGACCCGGTCGGCGATGGACAGAGCCTCTTCCTGATCGTGCGTCACGAAGAGGGTGGTGATGCCGAGTTCCTGCTGGAGGCGGCGGATCTCCTCGCGCAGGGACAGCCGCACCTTGGCGTCGAGCGCCGAGAGCGGTTCGTCCAGGAGCAGGACGCGCGGGCGCAGGGCGAGCGCGCGGGCCAGGGCGACGCGCTGCTGCTGACCGCCGGAGAGCTGGTGCGGGAAGCGCTCGCCCTTGTCGCCGAGCCCGACGAGGTCGAGCAACTCGGCCGCACGGGACCGCCGTTCGGCCGTACGGACCTTGCGCATGCGCAGGCCGAAGGCGACGTTGTCGAGGGCGTTGAGATGCGGGAAGAGGCTGTACGACTGGAAGACCATCCCGGCGTCGCGGCGGTGCGCGGGGACGTCGGTGACGTCCTTGCCGTCGACCAACACCTCGCCGGAGGTGGGGTGTTCGAACCCGGCGAGCATGCGCAGGGCGGTGGTCTTGCCGCAGCCGGAGGGGCCGAGCAGGGCCAGGAACTCGCCGGGCCGCACGGTCAGGTCGAGTCCGTCGAGGGCGATCGTGGGGCCGAACTCCCGGCGCAGGCCCCGGAATTCGACGGTGGCGGCGTTGTCCGTCGATGTCTTCTCAAGCGTGGTGGCGGTCATGGTTCATCCCCGGGACGAAGCGGTTTTGTCGCGCCCGCCGACACCGGCGAGCGTGAGGAGGAGTGCCCAGGTGACGACCAGGCTGAGCACGGAGACGGCGACGGAGAGCTGGGCGTTGGACCCGCCGACGCTGTAGATCCACACGGCGAAGGGCTGGAAACCGAGCAGTTGGGCCACGGTGAACTCGCCGAGCACCAGGGCCAGGGTGAGGAAGGACGCGTTGAGCAACGCCCCGCGCAGATTGGGCAGTACGGTCCGCACCAGCGCCTGTGGCCAGTTCGCACCGCAGCTGCGGGCGGCCTCGACGAGGGTCTTCACGTCGATGGCGCGCAGCCCGGAGTCCAGCGCCCGGTACACGAACGGCAGCGCCATCACGACGTAGGCGAGGACGAGGATGAACGGGAAGCTCGGGTTCTGGATGGCGACGAAGGTCTCGAACAGCGGGGTCCGGGACAGGTAGTCGGGACCCCACTTGAGGACGGTGGCGATACCGGCGACGAATGCGATCGGCGGCACCACCAGCGGCAGCGAGCAGATGACCTCGACGACGGGGCGCAGCCGGGGCGCGCCGAGCCGTAGCGCGACCATGGCCGGGACCATGAGGAGCAGGACGACGGCGATGGTGGCGGCGGCGAGTTCCAGCGAGAGCACCAGGCTGGAGGTGAAGCCGTCGGCGGAGACGATCTGGGTGTAGGCGTCGAAGGTGACGCCCTCCCCCGGCACGTCGACCGTGAAGACCACCGACGCGGCGAGCGGCACCAGGAAGTACAGGGCGGCGAGGCCGAGGACGACCCACCGCCAGAGGTTCAGGCGTCCAGCCATCGCGCGCTCCGTCGTTGCAGGGGCAGGTACACGGCCATGACCAGGCCCGCGACCAGGACCATGTCGAGGCTGAGGGCGAGGGCCACGTTCTCCTGGCCGACCAGCACGTTGCCGGAGATCGCGTCGGCTATCTGGAGGGTGACCAGCGGGACCGAACTGCCCACCATGGCCGCGGCGGTGGCGTACGCGGCGAACGCGCTGCCGAAGAGCAGCACGAACCCGCCGAGCAGGGACGGCGCGAGGACCGGCAGGGCGACGTGCCGCCAGTACTGCACGCCGGTGGCGCCGTTGTTCTGGGCGGCCTCGCGCCACTGGGTGCGCAGGCCCTCCAGGGCCGGGGTGATGGTGAGGACCATCAGCGGGATGAGGAAGTACAGGTAGACGAGGACCAGGCCCCAGAAGCTGTAGAGGTCCCAGCCCTTGTCCTTGAGGCCCAAGTGGGTCGTCAGGACACCGGCGTTGCCGAGGGTGGCGACGAACGCGAAGGCCAGCGGGACACCGCCGAAGTTGGCGAGGACGCCGGACGCGGTGAGCACGGCCTCGCGCAGCGCGCGGAAGCGGGAGGTGACGACGACCTGTGCGAGCGGCAGCCCGAGCAGGGTACCGAGGGCGCCCGCGAGGGCGGACAGCTTGACGCTGCCGATCAGCGCGGTGAGGTAGGCGCCCTTGAGTGATTCGGTCAGGTTGGCGGTGCTGTACGAAGTGGCGCCCGTCGTCTGGTTCTTGACGGTGAAGGCGCCGTTCAGCATCGCGACGGCGGGCACCCCGAAGGCGACCGCGACGAACACGAGCAGCGGGACCACGGCGATCCAACTGGGGACGCGGCGCCGCCGCTTCACAGAAGCGGCGGCACCCACGTCGGCCCGCGTGAGCGTGGCCGTCATCCGGAGACGGCCTTCGCCCAACCGGACGCGATGACCGTCTTGGCCTTGCTCTGCTGGGCCTCGGTCGGGAAGGCCGGCGTGCCGGAGACCTGCGGGAGCTTGGCGGCGGCGGTCTTGTCGAGCGTGCCGGCCGACTCCATGGAGGTCATCAGCGCCGGACGCGCGTACCCCTTGAGCCACAGGTTCTGGCCCTCGGCGCTGTACAGGTACTCCTGCCACAGCCGCGCGGCGGCCGGGTGCGGGGCGTCCTTGTTGATCGCCTGGGAGTAGTACTGCGAGAACTGGCCGTCGCTGGGCACCGACACCTTCCAGTCGACGCCCTTCGACTTGAACTCGTCGGCGTAACCGGCGTTCAGGTAGTCCCAGTCGATGGAGATGGGCGTCTCACCCTTCTCGACGGTGGCCGGGGTCGACTCGACGGGCGTGTAGTTGCCGTTCTTCTTCAGCTTGGCGAAGAAGTCCAGGCCGGGCTGGATGTCGTCGAAGGAGCCCTTGTTGGCGAGCGCCGCCGCGAACACACCGCCGAAGGCCGAACCCGACTTGGTGGGGTTGCCGTTGAGGGCGACCTGGCCCTTGTACTGCGGCTTCAGCAGGTCCGCGAAGGTGGTCGGGCAGGTCTTCACGCGCTTCGCGTCGCAGCCGATGGAGATGTAGCCGCCGTAGTCGTTGAACCACTGCCCCTTCGGGTCCTTCTGACCCGCGGGGATCTGGTCGAAGGAGGCGACCTTGTACGGCGCGAGCAGGCCCTGCTGGGCGGCGCTCAGCGCGAAGGAGGAGCCGAGGTCGAGGACGTCGGGCGCGCGGTCCTGGCCCTTGCGGGAGGTCACGGCGTTGATCTCGTCCTGGCTGGAGCCGTCCGGGTTCTCGTCCGTGATCTTGATGCCGTACTTCTTGGTGAAGCCGTCGATGAGGGCACCGTAGTTGGCCCAGTCGCGGGGCAGCGCGATGGCGTGCAGCGTGCCCTCCTTCTTGGCCGCCTTCACCAGGGCGTCCATGCCGCCGAAGTCGGCGACGGAGGTGGCGGTGGCGGCGTTCTTGCCGTCGGCGGTGGTCGACGAGTTGGTGGGAGCGGCGCCGCAGGCGCTGAGGGCGAGCGCGGCGACGACGGCGAGGGATCCACCCAGGACGGCGTTTCTCGGCGGGGACACGGTCACGGTCTCTCCAGGGGTGCGCACGAGGGTTAGAGCAGAGCGGAGAAAAGCGGAGCACTTGTCGGCAGAACTTGTCTGAACAAGTTGGCCTCAGTACGCCCGGTGATGGTGTCTTGTTCGTAAACATTGGCGAAACCGTGACCCCTTCTTCTCTGCACACTCCTGACTGACACGGATCACCAAGGGAACTCGACTACGCTGCTCACGCTGTGCACAGTGGCCAACTCGGAGGGGAAGCATGACGGCGCGACACGAGGAGATCGCCGACGAGCTGCGCAGAGCCATCGACCGCGACGAGTACACAGTCGGCAGCCTGCTGCCCGCGGAGACGGACCTCGCGGCGCAGTACGGCGTCTCGCGCGGCACGGTCCGCCAGGCCGTCGCGGCCCTCAGCGCCGAGGGGCTGATCGGCTCCCGCCAGGGCGCCCGCCGGGTGGTGCTGGCCAGCCGTCGCAGCCAGAGCTTCGCGGAACTGCGCAGCTTCGCCGAGTGGGCCCGCGCGATGGAGCGCGAGGCGACCGGGCACGTGATCGCGCAGGAGTACCGCCCGGCCACGGCCGAGGACGCCGTACGCCTCCAACTCACCGCGGGGATAGCCGTGTTGCACGTCCTGCGGGTCCGCGGCCTGGACGGCGAGCCGGTCCTCCTGGAGCGGACGGTGTACGCCGACTGGATCTCCCCCGCCGTCGAGGCGATCGAACCGGAGTGCCCGTCGGTGACCCAACGCCTGTACGACGACACGGGGTTGGTCTTCGCCTACGGCGAGCACGTCATCGACGCGGTCGCCGCGGGAGCCCAGGACGCGGAGCTGCTCGGCATCCGCCGCACCAGCCCCCTGCTCCGGGTCCGCCGGGTCACAACCACCCGCGAGGGACGCCCGGTCGAGTGGTCGGACGACCGCTACCGCTCGGACGCGGTGAGCTTCAGCGTGCACAACTCGATAGGGAACAACGCGCTGGCACGCAAGACGGCGGAGTGAGCCCGGGGGCGGTTCGGGCGCTCAACCGGCCGCCACGCAGAACTCGTTGCCCTCGGGGTCGGCCATCACGACATGGTGTCCGTCGAACTCGGTGAGCACCCGGCCGCCCGCTTCCACCAGCCGCGCGGCCTCGGCTCCGATCGCCGCCCATCTCTCCTCCGGGCCGCCGCGCACCGGCACACGGATGTCCAAGTGCAGCCGGTTCTTCGCGGACTTGGGCTCGGGGACCTTGAGGATGGACAGGCGCGGGCCGACGCCGTCGGGGTCGCAGAGCCAGGCGCCGTCGTCCTCGGCGTCGTCGTCCACGGGCTCGAACCGCGCGGCCCACTCGGCACGCGTGGCGAAGGGAGCGGGCGGTGGCTCGTCGACGTAGCCGAGGGCCGCCTTCCAGAAGGTGGCGAGGAGCGGGGCGTCGTCGCAGTCGAGGGTGAGATCGATCCGTGCTGCCATGCCCTCGACCGTACGGCGCTCCACTGACAGCCGCCCTACGTCGGCGAGCCCGACGAGAAGCGGCGCAGCAGCGGGGACAGCACCAGCACGGACTTGGTGCGCTCCACGAAGGGCTCCCCCGCGATGCGCTCCAGGACTCGCTCGAAGTGGCGCATGTCGGCGGCGAAGACCTGGACGACCGCGTCCGCGTCGCCGGTGACGGTGGAGGCGGCCACGACCTCCTGGTAGCGCTCCAGGCCGCGGCGGATGGTGTCCGGGGAGGTGTTGTGCCGACAGTAGATCTCGACGAACCCCTCGGTCTCCCAGCCGAGCGCCGACGGGTCCACCCGTACGGTGAAGCCGGTGATGGCGCCGGTGGCCCGCAGCCGGTCCACGCGCCGCTTCACGGCGGGCGCGGACAGGCCGACGAGCTGCCCGATGTCCGCGAAGGAGCGGCGGGCGTCCTCGGCGAGGGCGTGCACGATGCGTTCGTCGAGTTCGTTCAGCACGGTGGATCGATCACTTCTCGGGTGGTGCGGTGGGTGCCAGTCGGGAGCGGCGGTGGCCGTATACGAAGTAGAACACGAGCCCGACGGCCATCCAGATTCCGAAGACCACCCAGGTGACGGCCGAGAGGCTGCCCATCATCCACACGCACAGCCCGAAGCCGACGGCGGGCAGCACCGGCGACAGCGGTACGCGGAACGTGCGGGACATGTCCGGGCGGGTCCGGCGCAGCACCACGACGGCGATGTTGACCAGCGCGAAGGCGAAGAGCGTGCCGATGCTGGTCGCGTCCGCGAGCTGCCCGAGCGGGATGGCGGCCGCGAGGACCCCGCAGAACAGGGACACGATGACGGTGTTGGCGCGCGGCGCCCCGGTCCTCGGGTGGACCTTCCCGAACACCTTGGGGACCAGCCCGTCCCGGGACATCGCGAAGAGGATGCGGGTCTGGCCGTAGAGCACGGTCAGGACGACGCTCGCGATGGCGATGACCGCGCAGGCGGCGAGCAGGGTGCCCCGGAAGGACTGGCCGGTGACGTCCCGCATGATCTGGGTGAGGGCGGCCTCGGAGCCGTTGAAGCGGCGCCAGGGCTTCGCGCCGACGGCGACGGCCGCGACAAGGACGTACAGCGCGGTCACGATGACGAGGGGCAGCATGTTCGCGCGGGGCAGGTCGCGCTGCGCGTTCTTCGCCTCCTCGCCGGCCGTGGAGGCGGCGTCGAAGCCGATGGACGAGAAGAAGAGCGTCGCTCCGGCCGCGCTGACGCCGGCCATGCCCAGCGGCATGAAGTGGTCGTAGTTGCCGGACCTGAAGCCCTTGAACTGTCGCGGGTGGGTTGTTGGGCGGTGCGGGGTGACTGTCGGCCGTTGCGGGGGGGCGCGGAGCCCCGTTGCGATGCCCTGTCCAGCCCTCGCCGATGCCTGGTTCGGTTTTCGGCGATGTTCTGTTCAGCCCTCGTCCGGCTCCCCCGCGAGGGTGCGCGCCGCGGCCAGGTCCTCCTCGTCGAACCCGATCCGCCCGGGCTGTCCGAACACCTCCGCCTGGGCGTCGATCCACCGCGTGTGCGCCTCCCACGCGGCCTGCTTGCTCATGCCGAGCGCGGCCCCGATCTGCGTCCAGGACGCACCGGACTCACGAGCCGCGCGGACGGTGAGCTGACGGCCGTAGGCGGCCTTGCGGGCGACCACCTCGCTCAGGGCGAGCAGTTCCAGCGTCTCGGTGCGGTCGAGGGCTTCCGCGTCGCTGCCGAAACCGGCGAGGGACTCACGGGTACGGAGGTTGTCGAGGCGGGCTACGGCGGTGAGGAGGGTGTGCTCGGGTTCGATGCTCTGGGGTGTGGTCATGGATGCAGCGTTGCGTCAGGGCCGCTTGACGTCAAGGGGGCCTGACGGCAGCTCTTTGGTGAGGAAGGTGCAGGGGTCCACGCACTCACGGATCACCCCGTCACGGTCCTCGTACGACCAGCGGTCCACGTAGTCCGTCAGGGGCCGGTAGCCGAGGCGGGCGCAGAGGTCCGCGGCCCTCGGGTTGTCGGCCACGACGCCCAGGCCGAGGGCCGTACGGCCGTGTTCCCGGGCCAGTTCCTCGGCCCGCCGGATCAGGGCGCCGCCGATGCCGCGCGAGCGCAGTTGCGGGGGCCACACGGCGAGACCGTTGAGCTCCGGGCAGCCGGGCAGGGCGGCCCGCACCTCGGGGGCCGCGCAGCCGTCCCAGATCACTTCCGCGTGCCCGACGGGCCGACCATCCAGCCAGGCGACGAGACAGGTGCCGCCGCCGGTTTCCTGCCGCGCGAACCGGCAGGCACGAGTCGAGACGACCCCCGGCGAGCCGATGCACTGGTCGAGCAACGCCACGTCGGCGGCCCGGCACACGGCGATCTCCGTACGCCCGACGGTAGCTTCCGGGGCACGCCGACGGCCTCTGGATATCCCGGGGACCGGGACAACAGGGGCGATGGAGAAAGGAGTTGGTCGCTCCAGTCCACGCGCAGCGGCTCGCCCAGGACAGTAACCGCCGCAGCACGCCGACAGCCCCCGAAACACCACGGCACCCGGAACAGCAGAAGCCGCACGAAAAGGAGTTGGCCAACTCCAGCCCATGCGGAACGACTTGCCCCAGGACGCCAACCACCGCGGCGCGCCCACGGCCCCCGAAACACCCCGGACGCCGAGACAACAGAGACCGCACGAAGGGTGGTTAGCCATCCCCAGCCCATGCGCAACAGCTCGCCCCAGGACGCCAACCACCGCGGCGCGCCCACGGCCCCCGAAACACCCCTGCGCCGGGACAACAGAGGCCGCGGAGAACGGAGTTGATCAGCTCCAGCTCGCGTGCAGTGGCTTGCCCTCCGCGTAGCCTGCCGCGCTCTGGATGCCGACGATCGCGCGCTCGGCGAACTCGTCCAGGGAGGCGGCGCCGGCGTACGTGCAGGAGGAACGGACGCCCGCGATGATCGAGTCGATCAGGTCCTCGACGCCCGGGCGGGCCGGGTCGAGGAACATGCGGGAGGTGGAGATGCCCTCCTCGAACAGCGCCTTGCGGGCGCGGTCGTAGGCCGACTCGTCCGACGTGCGGTTGCGGACCGCGCGGGCGGACGCCATGCCGAACGACTCCTTGTAGAGGCGGCCGTCGGCGTCCTGCTGGAGGTCACCCGGGGACTCGTACGTGCCCGCGAACCACGAGCCGATCATCACGTTCGACGCACCGGCAGCGAGGGCCATCGCGACATCGCGCGGGTGACGGACACCGCCGTCGGCCCACACGTGCTTGCCGTACTTCTTCGCCTCGGCGGCGCACTCCATGACGGCGGAGAACTGCGGCCGGCCGACGCCGGTCATCATGCGGGTGGTGCACATCGCGCCGGGTCCGACGCCGACCTTGATGATGTCGGCGCCCGCCTCGATGAGGTCCTTGACGCCCTCGGCGGCGACGATGTTGCCGGCCACGATGGGGACCTGCGGATCGAGGGCCCGCACCTGCCTGATCGCGCTGATCATCGACTCCTGGTGGCCGTGCGCCGTGTCGATGACGAGCGTGTCGACGCCCGCGTCCAGCAGCTGCTTGGCCTTCTGCACGAAGTCGCCGTTGATGCCGACGGCGGCGGCGATGCGCAGCTTGCCGTCCGCGTCGACGGCCGGCGAGTACAGCGTGGCGCGCAGCGCGCCCTTGCGGGTGAGGATGCCGGCGAGCTTGCCGTCCTTGTCGACGGCGGGCGCGTAGCGGCGGTTGGCCGCGTCCAGCCTGCCGAACGCCTCGCCCGGGTCGATGTCCGCGTCGAGCAGCAGCAGGTCACGGGACATGACCTCGGCGAGCTGCGTGAAGCGGTCCACACCGGTCAGGTCGGCGTCGGTGACGACACCGACCGGGCGCTGGGCCTCGTCCACGACGACACCGGCGTTGTGCGCGCGCTTGGGCAGCAGGGCCAGCGCGTCGGCGACGGTCTGGTGCGGGGCCAGCCGGATCGGGGTGTCCAGCACGAGGTGGCGGCTCTTCACCCAGGCGACGACCTCGGTGACGACCTCGATCGGGATGTCCTGCGGGATGACCACGAGGCCACCGCGCCGGGCGAGCGTCTCGGCCATCCGGCGCCCGGCGATGGCGGTCATGTTGGCGACGACCAGCGGGATGGTGGTGCCCGTGCCGTCCGGGGAGCTGAGGTCCACGCCCTGACGCGATCCGACCGCGCTGCGGCGCGGCACCATGAAGACGTCGTCGTACGTCAGGTCGTACGGGGGCTGGATGTCGTTGAGGAAACGCACGTGCTGCACATCCCAGTCGATCAGAGGTGGTCCCCGGACAGGTCAGCCAGGGGGAAGAGCACGTACTTCATTGTCCCATGTCGGGCGCGATGCCATGCCTCGGATCATCGTCCAGGCAGGTCGACGGCGCCCCTGGAGGAACACCCAAACGAACCTGTGATTGAGATGTGGGCAGCCTTCGGGACACCTCGCGTAGCGAACGGGCATGACTTTCCACCGCGCGGTGCTCAGGGTGGCGCCGACCGCCGGTCCTTCCCCCTCGGCGACGCAGTCCTACGCCGTGATCGAAGCGGACAAGCAGCTCGACGTGGGAGCGGCGGCGCGGTCGGTCCACGTGGGCTGGACGTTCCACGACGGCGGGGCGAACGTTCCCCTGCAGACGAACAAGACGCTCGTCGTCGATGCCCGGGATCTGTCCGGCGTCGCGAGCGTCGCGGTCGACGACCCGAGGTGCGCGACCGCCGGGCAGGTCCTCACCTGCGTCGGCAAGGTTCCGGACGTGACGCACGCCAAGATCGGGTCCCGGACGGAGCCGAGGAGGGCGAGGACGGCCCCTGCGGCAAATGCTTCCTCCGGGTCTGCGACACCAAAACGGGGCCCTTCGCACCTGGTCACCGGCACTACGTCTGCCCCGTGCCACGCGGCGTCGCCGCCGGGAAGAGCCGGCTGTTCGCGCTGTGGGTGAAGGCGGCCACGGACTACATCGGCGCCAAGGGCACGGCGACCGTGCGCCCCGGCCCGGCGGGCATCGCCCTCAACGACCGGAACACCGCCAACGACAGCGTGACGTTCGCCTTCGACACGGCGGGCGCGTCACCGACGTCGAGCACGTCACCGTCCTCGCCGATGTCCGGCACGTCCGCCGCGCCGGGACCGTCGGACGGTGCGTCGGCCACACCGACCACGACGATCGCGCCCGGCGGCACGCTGCACCACACGGGCTCGGGGCCCATGGCCCTCATCGCCGGCGCGGCGGGCGGGGCCGTGGTGCTGGGCTCGGCCGCGCTCCTCGTCGTCCGCCGCAGGCGGCGTTCCCAGTGACGCGGAGCGGTCGGATCAGTACAGGAAGCGATGCAGCGGAGCCGACTCGGTCAGCAGCATCGTGAGCCGGTGGGCGAGGCGCTGCCACGCCTCGTCCTGCCCGTAGCTGAGTCGCACGTCCTCGTCGCCCGCCGCCTCGACCGCCGCGAAGAGGATGGCCGTATCGGCGTCGGGCGTGAGGTCCACCAGGGAGAGCACCCGGGCCAGCGCGCCGACCAGGCC
The DNA here is from genome assembly GCF_036226385.1 of Streptomyces sp. NBC_01261. Lineage (NCBI taxonomy): Bacteria > Bacillati > Actinomycetota > Actinomycetes > Kitasatosporales > Streptomycetaceae > Streptomyces > Streptomyces sp. NBC_01261. Next base: position 8,904,265 of record NZ_CP108463.1, on the reverse strand, counting down.
GACGGCGGTCTTCTCGGGGGTCAGGACGGTGGTGCGGACGGTGGCCACGACGCCCGAGGGGTCGGGCAGGTCCGGCGGTGCCACGAGGAGTCCGGACAGCTCGCGCAGCAGCGCGTACAGCAAGTCCGTTTCCTCCGTGGGCAGTTCGACGATGCGCAGCCCCTCGTGTTCCCAACGGCCGTTCGGCTGCCACACCTTGGGCCCCCGCGCGACCGCCTCGGCGAGTGTCTCCCGCACACGCCGGAAGGCCACGAGCCCGTCCGCGAAGAGCGCGTGCCCGCTCACCCCGCTCACGGACTCGGCCAGGGGCACCAGCAAGTGCTCTTCCACCCGGTCGCACTGCGCTTCGAGGTCGGGGTCCACGACCACGAGACGAACCGACGTGCGCTGCTCCTGTTGCTCCATACCGAACACTCTGCCAGCCGCCTCGGACAATCGGGCTAGGACCTGGTTCCGCCCAGCGCGAGCACGACCGAAAGCTCCGGTGTGCGGTCGGCGGCGTCACCGAAGACGTCGACGGCGGTCTCCCACTCGTCGGGGCGCGCCTTGGCGTACGTCTGCCAGTTCCGTACGACGACCAGCAGCCCCTGCTCCACCGCGCCCTCGGGCCACACGGTGTGGTCGCCGAGGCTGTCGGCGAGGGCGTCCCAGTTCCGGCCGAACCAGTCGGGCAGGGACAGCGCACGGGCACAGCGGTCCATCAGGCCGGCCTTGTCCGTGACCCCGTCGAGGTCGAGCGTGACCGCGAGCTGCGTCATCTCAGTACCGTCCTGAACGACTTGTAGTGATCATCGGTGTAGTAGATCTCGGCGGCCTGCCCGGTGACAATGCGCCGGGCCCCGCGATCGCGCGAGCCCGGTGTCCTGACGGTGTATTCGTGGTAATAGCCGCGCTTCTGCTGGGGCAGCAGCTTCTCGTAGTTCCCGAAGACGACCCCGTCCTTGGCGTACGGGAAGGGGCCGCCCTCGTCGATGAGAGCGACGGTCCGCCGTGCCTCGGCGGGGAGTTGGGAGAGCTTGACCGTCGCGGTGCCGGTACCGCTGGTGGTCGTGGAAGAACAGCCGACCGGCAGCACGACGGCCAGACAGACGAGAAGCACCCGGGAGACGAACCGCAGCAGCATGCGCCCGATGCTGCCACGGCCGTCCCCGTACGACCCGTTGTCTGGACCCGTCGGTGTCGGTTCAGATCCCGTCGGGGTCCGTCCGGCTGAGCGCCGACTTCGGCGGGGAGCCGGCCGTCATCAGATAGTCGGCCGCCGCGGTGTCCGTCACCAGACTGGTGACCAGACCGGACCGCAGCACCGCGTCGATCGCCGCCGCCTTCCGCTGCCCGCCCGCGATCGCGACGACCTCGGGGATACGGCGCAACTGGTCCGCCTTGACGGTGATGCACCGCTCGCCCAGGTCCCGGCCGACCCGGCGACCCTCGGCGTCGAAGAGGTGCGCGGAGGTCTCGGCGGCGACACCGAGGGACGAGTAGTGTGCCCGCTCCTCGTCCTTGAGCATGTCGTAGACCGTCGAGATGCCCGGCTCCCAGGAGCCGATGGAGACGCAGGCGACCGTGACCTTGTCGAAGTACTCGAAGGCCCGCGCGATCCCCGTCTGGTGGCGCAGCGCCTCCGCGGTGGCCGCGTCCGGCAGCAGCATCGGCGCGTAGATGGGGTGGGCGTCGCCGCCCGACACCTGCGCGGCCCGCCGTACGGCCTCGACCGAGCCGCGCTCGGCGGTCCCGGCGTCGTACACGCCCGTCAGCTGGACCACCGTGCAGGGCGGCAGCCGGTCGAGGGCCGCCGCCATGTGGATGGTGGACCGGCCCCAGGCCAGGCCGAGCACATCGCCCTCGTTGACCAGCTCGCCGAGCAGGTCGGCCGCGACCTCCCCGAGGTTCTCGGGATCGGGCGACTCCTCGCTGACCTCGGCCGGGGACTCGACCACGACGGCGTGCCTCAGGCCGTACCGGGCACGCAGCGCGTCCGAGCGCTCCGCGTCCAGTTCGGCCGGTACTCGGATCTCGATCCGTACGAGATCCCGTTCGAGAGCGGTCTCCAGGACCCGGGCCACCTTGAAGCGGCTGACGCCGAACTCCTCCGCGATCTGGATCTTGGACTTGCCCTCAAGGTAGAAGCGGCGGGCCATGGCCGCCGCCTGCACCAGCTCAGCGGGTCCCATCCGCATGGCTGACCGGCCCGCCGACATACCCGACACGGCGTTCTCCTCACTGCTGTTCACACTCTGGGTTCGCCGTTCATCCTCGCAGATCCGGCGTACTTGATCAGCCTCGATGGCCGCCGTTCACATACCTGCCGCTCAGTGGTCGCACGCCCAGGATGCCTTGCTCGCGGCCCCTTCGGCCTGTGTGCGCAATGCACGTACCGCCGCGGCCGGGTCGGATGCCCCGTAGACCGCCGAACCGGCGACGAACACGTCGGCGCCCGCGTCCGCGCAGCGCTCGATCGTCGAGGCCGAAACTCCCCCGTCGACCTGCAGCCACAGCTCCAGTCCGTGCTTCTTGATCAGCTCCCGGGTGCGGCGGATCTTCGGCAGCATGATGTCGAGGAACGACTGGCCGCCGAAGCCCGGCTCCACGGTCATGATCAGCAGCATGTCGAGTTCGGGGAGCAGATCCTCGTACGGCTCGATGGGCGTCGCGGGCTTCAGCGCCATGGACGCGCGCGCTCCCTTGGCCCGGATCTCGCGGGCCAGCCGCACCGGCGCGGCGGCCGCCTCGACGTGGAAGGTGACGGAGGAGGCACCCGCCTCGACGTACTGCGGCGCCCAGCGATCGGCGTCCTCGATCATCAGATGGCAGTCCAGCGGGGTGTCCGTCGCCCGGGCCAGCGACTCTACGACCGGCACGCCGAGGGTGAGGTTCGGGACGAAGTGGTTGTCCATGACGTCGACGTGGAGCCAGTCGGCGCCGGCCACCGCGTTCGCTTCATCGGCGAGGCGGGCGAAGTCGGCGGACAGGATGCTGGGGTTGATCTGGACGGCCATGCCCCAAGCCTGCCATGCCCTCCGGGGGTTGGTCGCATCGGTCCGTTGTGGATGCGGTCGGTTTTCCAGTGCCGGTCGTGTGTGGCCGGGCGCGCCCCGCGGCGGAGCCGCAAATCGACACTGCCCCGCGCCCCTTGGCGGGGTTGCCCTGGACGGGGTGGAAACAGTTGCCGTTCCGGTGAGTGGACTGAGGCGTGACCCCGCGTCCAGGCCGGGCCCAAGCTCGGCGGCACGTCACGCGTCGTCACGGGGGAATGCGTAGTGGGTCGGACAGGAACAGAGTTGGTCGCGCTGCACGCGCGGCATCTCAGCAGCGGTCGTGCGCGGCTGGCGGGGATGTTCGGGGATGTCGTCGAGGAGTCCGCGCTCGGCGCCGAGATCACCTCCACCGACGGGAGGAACTACCTCAACTGCGGGGGCTACGGCGTCTTCTTCGTCGGCGCCGGGCATCCGCGGGTCGTCGACGCGGTGCGGCGGCAGGCGGGGCGGCTGGCGTTGTCGACCCGGCTGTTCCTGGACCCGGTTTCCGGGCTCGCCGCCGAGGCCCTCACCGGGGTCGCGCCGGCGGGCCTGGACCGGGTGCACTTCTCCGGGTCGGGCACGGAGGCCGTCGAGGCCGCCGTGAAGCTGGCCCGTGCGCATGGCCGACGGCGGTTGATCTCGATGCAGGACGGCTATCACGGCAAGACCCTCGGGGCGCTGTCCCTGACGGCGAAGGCGCTCTACCAGGACCCGTTCCGGCCTCTGCTGCCGGATGTCCAGCACGTGCCGTTCGGTGACACCGACGCGCTGGCCGCGGTGCTGGGTGATGGCGGCGCGGACGCCTGCGTGGTCGTGGAGCCGGTGCAGAGCGAGGCCGGGGTGATCGTGCCGCCGTCCGGATATCTGGCGGCGGTGGCCGCGCTGTGCCGGGAGCATCGCGCGTACCTGGTGGTCGACGAGGTGATGACCGGGCTGGGTCGGCTCGGCTCCTGGTGGGGCTGCGCCGCCGAGGGCGTACGGCCTGACGTGCTCGTGACGGGCAAGGCGCTCTCCGGCGGGGTGATGCCCGTGGCGGCCACGCTCGCCACACAGGAGGTGTTCGAGTCGTTCGACAGCGACCCTTTCCTGCACACCTCCACCTATTCCGGCGCTCCGATCGCGATGGCCGCCGTCAGCGCGACCATCGGGGTCATCCGGGACGAGGGGCTCGTCGAACGGGCCGCCGCCATCGGTTCCCGGCTGCTTCCCGCGCTCCGGGCCGTCGCCGCCGACCGCGCGCCCGGTCTGGTCCGTGAGGTGCGCGGTGCCGGGGTGCTGATCGGGATCGAGCTGGTGGACGCGGGGGCGGCCGGTGAGTTCCTGCTGGAGATGGTCGACCGCGGGGTGGTGGTCAACCACTCCCTCAACGCCCATCCGGTCGTCCGGCTGACCCCGCCCGCCGTGCTCTCGCCATCCCAGGAGGCCCGGCTGCTGGAGGCCGTCGAGGGTGCCCTGACCGCGATGGCGAAGTCCCTGACCTGACCCGGCGAACCCACCCGGCGACCCGCACCCGGCCACGAGGCTCCCGAAAGGCTGACGACATGCCGACGTACCCCGAAAACCCCAACCACCTTGAGAATACGGCGAGTTCGCGCACCCCGACCGACCCACCGCACCCGGCACGCCCACAGACCGTGTTACTGACCGGCGCCACCGGCGTCCTCGGCACCGCCCTGCTTCCGTATCTGCGTCTGCGCCACCACAAGGTGATCGCGCTGGCGCACCGCAGGCCGCCGCCCGCTCGCTCCGAGGTCCTGGCCGGTGACATCACCCGGCCCCAACTGGGCCTGGACATCGCCTCCTACCGGCACCTGTGCGCACGTACGGACGCGGTGGTCCACGCCGCCGGCATGGTCGCCTTCGGGTCCGGCCGCGACTCGATGCACACGGTGAACGTCGAAGGGGCCGGACGGGTCGCCCGGTTCGCGGCCGACGCCGGTGTCCCGCTGATCCACGTCAGCACCGCGTACGTGGCCCGCTACCGGGAGATCCTGGCCGCCGGCGGCAACCGCGCCGAGCGGGCCGGGAACAGCCCCGCGGACTACGTGGCCTCCAAGATGGCCGGCGAGGAGGCGGTCGCCGCGGCGGGCGGCAGCGTGACCGTCGTCCGCCCGTCGATCATCATCGGCGACTCCGTCACCGGGGAGATCGCCGAACCGCAGGGCCTGCACACCTTCGCCCAACAGGTGCTCCGCAACCGCCTGCCCTTCGTGCCGAGCGACCCCGCGAGCTACGTCGACTTCGTACCGCAGGACGTGGTGGCCCGCGCGATCGTGTCCCTGCTGGACGGGGGCGCGCACACCGCCGAGTACTGGCTCAGCGGCGGGGCCCACGCGCTGACCTGCGACCGGTTGGTCCAGGTGATCGTCGAGGCGGCGGCGGAGGCGGGCATCGCGGTCCGGCCGCTGCGGGTGCTGGCACCCGATGTCGTCGAACGGCTGGTCCGTCCGGCGTTCTTCGACGTGGTGCCGGAGTGGGCGCAGACCCGGCTGGACCGGCTGCTGGACATGTCGTCGGTGCTCTTCAACGAGGAGCCGCTGCCGAGTTCGCTCGCGGACCTCCCGGGTCTGGAGGCCGCGGCGGAGACACAGGCCAACGAGGACGCGTGGCGGGCGTCGGTGCGACGCCTGATCACCGACCGGCTCGGCGCCCGGGCGTCGGCGTGAGCGCCCGGTCGAAGGCGACAGCGGTTCCCCGTGGCTGCCGTAGCAATCCCGCGGATCGAGGAGGAGACGGCGATGTACTTTCTTGAACCCGAACGCGCGGTGCTGGACCGGTTCCTGCCCGGTCTGGACGAGCGGCTCGCCGAGTTGCCGCAAAGCGAGCGGGAGCGCCCGGGTGGACCCGCGCTCCCCCTGTTCAAGGCGGCGGGCGGCCCCGCGCTGCTGGTGCCGGCGGCGCACCGCGGTCTCGGCATCGGTGCCGAGGACGCCGTGTCGTTGCAGCGTGCGATCGGGGCGCGCAGCCCCTCGCTGGCGGTGGCGACCACCATGCACCACCTGTCGGTGGCCGGGCTGGTCCAGGCGTACGAGGTCGCGCAGGGCATGGAGTGGATGCTGCTGGAGGCCGTGGCGGACCAACGGCTGCTGGTCGCCTCGGGGTTCGCCGAGGGCCGGTCGGGACAGTCGATCCTCGACTCCTCCATCAAGGCGCACCAGGACGGCACCGACGTGGTGCTCAACGGCGTCAAGAAGCCGTGCAGTCTGTCGGCGTCGATGGATCTGCTGAGCGTGTCGGTGACGCTCGACGACGGGCAGGGCCCGGAGCTCGCCGTGGCCGTGGTCCCCGCGGCCACACCCGGTATCTCCGTGCACCCGTTCTGGGGCAGCTTCGTCCTCGCCGGGGCGGAGAGCGACGAGGTCCGGCTGCGCGACGTCCGCGTCCCGCCGGATCTCGTGGTCCGCACCGGGCTCGGCGAGGACCGCACGCTGGACCCGGTCCAGACCGTGGGCTTCGTGTGGTTCGAGTTGCTGATGGCCGCGTCGTACCTGGGGATGGCCAGCGCGCTGGCCGAACGCGTGCTGTCGGCGAAGCGGGCGAGCGCCGCCCAACGGGCCGCGATCCTGGTCGAGTTGGAGTCGGCCATGGGCGGTATCCGCGGTGCCGCCGCCGCCATGGACACGGGCCGCCCGCTCGGCCAGGACGACCTGCTCCGCTCACTGGTCTGCCGCTTCTCGACGCAGGACACCATCGACCGCGTGGTCCCGCGCTGCCTGGAGGCGCTGGGCGGCATGGCGTACGTCTCCACCGACGACACCGCGTATCTCGCCGCGTGTTCGGCCGCGCTCAAGTTCCATCCGCCGTCGCGCGGTTGGGCCGCGGAGGGCATGTGCGCGGCCTTCGCGGGCGGCCCGCTGGTGCTCGGCTGAGCACCGTGCCCACCCCGCCCCGAAAGTCCGAAACCCTTACGGAGAAACCAACATGACCTGCCACGTACGCATCGAGGCGATCGTCCCGGACGGAGACGCCACCCATGTCTTCGACCGGGTCCAGGACTACGAGCGGTACACCGACCACACGGACACGGTCCGGTCCGTCACCGTGACGCCCGACGGTCCCGACACCGTGGAGTCCGCCTGGGAGGTGCACTTCCGCAGCGGTCTGCTGCGCTGGACCGAACGGGACGTCATGGACCCCGTCGCCCGGCGCATCACCTTCGACCAACTCACCGGCGACTTCGCGAGTTTCGCGGGCACGTGGGACATCACCCAGGCCGGTACGGACGTGAGCGTCCTGTTCACGTGCGAGTTCGACCTGGGCATCCCGAGCCTGGAACCGATCATCAACCCGGTCGCGATGCGAGCCCTCGACGAGAGCATGGGCCTCATCCTGCGCGGCCTCCTGGGCGAGGACATACGACTCACCGGCAGCCGCCGCGACACGGCCGCGGCGATGCGGTGAACGTCGGCGGGGTCCGGCGGCCCGGACGCGACCCCGCCTCCAACCGCCCTACCAGCACGCCTACTTGCCTACCACCCGCCAACCTTGAGGAGAGCCCTGTGGACCCGCGCCGAACCGTCGTGCTCGACCCCTACGGCAGGTCAGTCCCCGAAGAAGCCGCCCGCCTGCGCGCGCTCGGCGCCCTCGTCCCGGTGGAGCTGCCCGGTGGTGTCCCCGCCTGGGCCGTCACCCGTTACGACCTGCTGAAGTCGCTGATGCTCGACCCCCGCGTCAGCAGGGACGCCCGCCGCCACTGGGCCCTGTACGACAAGGTCGCCGGCGAACCGGGATGGGCCTGGCTCTACAGCTGGACCAGCATCGTCAACATGCTCAGTTCCTACGGCGAGGACCACACCCGCCTGCGGAAGCTCGTCGCCCCGAGTTTCACCCGGCACCGTACCGAGGCCATGCTCCCCCGGGTGCGGGAGATCACCGCGGGTCTGCTCGACGCGATGGCGGAGGTCCCGGCGGACCAAGTCGTCGATCTGCGGGCGGAGTTCGCTCATCCGTTGCCGATGCGGATGATCTGCGACCTGTTCGGCGTGCCGGAGCGGATGCGGGCCGCCGTGGCGCGGCTCATCGAGGGAATCATGGACACCACCGGCACTCCGGAGCAGGCCGCGGACGTCCTCGAACAGATCGTGACGGTACTGCCGGAGCTGATAGCGGAGAAGAGCGAACACCCCGGCGACGACCTGACGACCGAGCTGATCACGGTCCGCGACCAGGGCGACCGGCTCTCCGAGGAGGAGCTGATCCACACGCTTCTCCTCGTCATCGGCGCCGGTTTCGAGACGACCGTCAACCTGATCGGCAACGCCGTGCACGCCCTGCTCCGCCACCCCGACCAGCTGAAGCGGGTGCTGGCCGGGCGGTCGACCTGGGACCAGGTGATCCAGGAGACGCTGCGCTGGGCCCCGTCGATCGCCAACGTGCCGTTGCGCTACGCGGTTTCCGACATCACGACCGCCGACGGTACGACGATCCGCGCCGGGGAGGCCATCCTCACGACCATCGCCGCGGCGGGCCACGACCCGGAGCGCTTCGGCCCCGACGCCCACCTCTTCGACGTGGCCAGGAACGCGGACGGCCATCTCGCCCTGGGCATCGGCGTGCACCGCTGCGTCGGCGCCCCGCTGGCCCGCATGGAAGCGCTCACGGCACTGCCCGCACTCTTCGCCCGCTTCCCGGGCATCTCACTCGCCGTGGATGACGACGACCTGGAACAGGTCCCCTCGTTCATCGCCCAGGGCTGGCGCGAACTGCCCGTCCGGCTCACTCCCGCAACTCCCTCCGCCTGACCGGGAGTCGACACGACAGCGGCCCCTCCCTCCGCACACCCCGCTCGGCGATGTCCCACCCGAGGTGCGAGAATCCTGCACTTCACCGGCCTTCAGCAGCGGGCAGGGCACCTCAGCGGAGAGGGAGATGGCATGGGCACGGGACAGCCGTTCGGCTCCTACCAGAACGAGATCTACCTGAACGGGCTCGGCGGCATCGTGCCGTCCTACCCCATGGCCTTCGCGGAGTTGGAGGACCGGGCGAGCTCCGCGCTGTCGCCCTCCGTGTGGTCGTACGTCGCGGGCGGCGCCGGCGACGAACGCACCCAGCGGGCCAACACCACCGCCTTCGACCACTGGGGCCTGGTCCCCCGCATGTTCGTCGGCGCGGCCGAACGCGACCTGTCCGTAGACCTGTTCGGGATGAAGCTGCCCTCCCCCGTCTTCATGGCACCGATCGGCGTCATCGGCCTGTGCGCCCAGGACGGCCACGGCGACCTGGCGACCGCAAGGGCCGCCGCGCGCACGGGAGTTCCGATGGTCGCCTCCACGCTGACGGTCGACCCGCTGGAGGAGGTGGCAGGCGAGTTCGGTGACACACAGGGCCTCTTCCAGCTCTACACCCCCACCGACAAGGATCTCGCCGCGAGCCTCGTCCACCGAGCCGAGCAGGCGGGCTACAAGGTCATCGTCGTCACCCTGGACACCTGGGTCACCGGCTGGCGCCCCCGCGACCTGTCCACCGCCAACTTCCCCCAGCTGCGCGGCCATTGCCTCGCCAACTACACCAGCGACCCGGTCTTCCGCGCCCGCCTCCCTCGCACCCCGGAGGAGGACCCCCAGTCCGCGGTCCTCCTCTGGACCCAGCTCTTCGGCAACCCCCTCACCTGGGACGACCTCCCCTGGCTACGGTCCCTCACCGACCTCCCCCTGATCGTGAAGGGCGTCTGCCACCCCGAGGACGTACGCCGCGCGAAGGACGGAGGCGTGGACGGCATCTACTGTTCCAACCACGGCGGCCGCCAGGCCAACGGCGGCCTTCCCGCGCTGGACGCGCTGCCCGCCGTGGTCGAGGCGGCGGACGGCCTCCCGGTCCTGTTCGACTCCGGCATCCGCAGCGGCGCCGACATCGTGAAGGCCATCGCCCTGGGCGCCACCGCCGTGGGCATCGGCCGCCCGTACGCCTACGGCCTCGCCCTCGGCGGCACCGACGGCATCGTCCACGTCCTCCGCTCACTCCTCGCCGAGGCCGACCTGATCATGGCCGTGGACGGCTATCCGACACTCGCCGACCTCACACGGGAGGCACTTCAGCGCGTGGTGTGACCACCCGCGCCAGACGCGGAGCCCCCGGCACGAGGGCTGTCGGCGAGCCCGGATCGCGCACCGATGAGTTTCCCGCACAGCGCCGGTCTGTACGCCGGAGTCCGACTCACGGAAGGCTGGCGCCATGCGGAAACTGATCTACGGCATGAACCTGACCCTGGACGGCTACATCGCCGCGGCCGGCGACGACATCGGCTGGAGCGGACCGCCGAGCGACGAGCTGTTCCAGTGGTGGCTCGAACACGAGCGGGCGAGCGGCCTGTCGCTGTACGGGCGCAAGCTGTGGGAGACGATGAGTTCCTACTGGCCGACCGGCGACCAGCAGCCGAACGCCACCCCGGCGGAGATCGAGTTCGCTCGGAACTGGCGGGACACGCCGAAGGTGGTGTTCTCCTCGACGATCGACAAGGTCGACTGGAACACCCGTCTGGTCACCGGCGACGCGATCGCCGAGATCACCCGGCTCAAGGCCGAGGACGGCGGCCCGATGAACATCGGCGGCGCGACGCTCGCCGGGGCGGCCATGCGCGCCGGGCTGGTCGACGAGTACGCGATCGCCACCCACCCGGTCCTGCTGGGCGGGGGCACGCCGTTCTTCGCCGCGCTGGACAGCTGGGTGAACCTGAACCTGGTGGAGACGCGGACGCTTCCCGGCGGCGTGATCCTGACCAGGTACGAGACGAGGCGTTGAGCAACGGCACCCACGCGCCGGTCTCACGGCAATCAGCCGTGAGACCCCACATGCGGCCGGCGGGTCACCCGGTCCGGCGGATGAGCGCCAGGTACATCGCGTCGGTGCCGTGCAGATGCGGCCACAGTTGTACGTCGGGGCCCGCGCCGAGTGCCGGGACGTCCGGCAGGAGCGGGCGGGCGTCGATCAGTTCGGTGTGCGGGTACTGCTTGAGGATGTCGTCGACGACGGCCCGGGTCTCGGCGAGGTGCGGTGAGCAGGTCGCGTAGCCGACGACACCGCCGACGCGCACGGATTCGAGCGCGGTGCCCAGCAGATCGCGTTGCAGGGGCGCGAATGCTTCGAGGTCCTCCGGACGGCGGCGCCAACGGGACTCGGGGCGGCGGCGCAGCGCGCCGAGCCCGGTGCACGGCACGTCCATCAGCACGCGGTCGAAGCTGCCGGGACGCCACGGCGGCCGGGTCCCGTCGGCGGTGATGACCTGGTACGGCCCCGGGTTCCCGGCGAGGGACTTCGCCACGAGTCCCGCCCGGTGCGGTGCCTTCTCGGAGGCGAGCAGCATCGCCCCGCGCTCGGCGGCTACGGCGGCGAGCAGCGCGGCCTTGCCACCGGGCCCGGCGCACCCGTCGAGCCACTTCTCGTCGGGCCCGTCGAGGGGCGCGTTGGCCAGCGCGAGGGCGACCAGCTGACTGCCCTCGTCCTGCACCCCCGCACGCCCTTCCTTCACCGCTGCCACGGCCCCGGGCTCGCCGCCCTCGCTGAGCCGCACGGCGTACGGCGACCAGCGCCCCGGCACCGCGGCCTCCTCGCGGAGCAGTTCCTCGGTGGTGGAGCGGCCGGGCCGGGCGACCAGGGTCACCTCGGGCCGTTCGTTGTCGGCCTCCAGCAGGTCCTCGATACCGGCGCGACCGCCGCCGAGCGAGTCCCACAACGCTGAGACGATCCAGCGCGGGTGCGAGTGCACGATCGCGAGGTTGTCCTCGGGGTCGTCGTCGTAGGGCGGCGCGACCCGCTCGATCCAGGTGTCGAGGTCGTCCTGCGCGACCTTCCGCAGCACGGCGTTGACAAATTTGGCCCGCCCGTCGCCGAGGACGACCCGGGCGAGTTCGACGGAGGCGGACACCGCTGCGTGCGTCGGAATCCGCGTCCCGAGCAGTTGATGCACGCCAAGACTGAGCACATCCAGCACCGGCGGGTCCACCTCGCGCAGCGGCCGGTCCACACACGAGGCGATGATCGCGTCGTAGGTCCCCTGCTTGCGCAGCGTCCCGTACACCAGCTCGGTCGCGAGCGCCGCGTCCCGGGCGTCGAAGTCGCCCTTCTCGCGCGCCTTCCGCAGCAGCGGCGGCAGCACGAGGTTGGCGTACGCGTCCCGCTCGTCCACGGCCCGCAACGCCTCGAACGCGAGGAAACGGACAGGGTCCTTCTGCGGCCGGCGATAGGGCTTGCCGGGCTTACGGGGGCGCGGGGACTGCTCACTCACGAAAAAGGTGCTCCGGATTTCTGGCCGAGATGTGTGCCCAGAGTACGTCGCACGGGGGTGCCTGCGCGCGGGGCGTCGGGGCAGGGGGATGCGGGGGGCGTGAAGGGCCTGGGGATGCCGCCGGTTCCGGGGGCTTGGAGGTTCCGGGGATGCGGCGGGGCCCGGGGTGCCAGGGGTCCCTGGATTCCGGGGTGCCCGAAGTGCCGCGGTGCCGAGGTCCCGGGGTGCCAGGGGTCCCGGGGTGCCAGGGGTCCCGGGGTCCTGGGGGTCCCGGGGTCCTGGGGTGTCCGGGGTCCTGAGGTGTCCGGGGCGCCGGGATGCCGAAGGCTCTGCGGTGCACGGGGGTCCTGGGGGGGGAGGCCCTGCGGTGCCTGAGGTCCCCCCGGAGTGCCCGAGGTGCCCGGGTACCGAGGGTCCTACAGTGCCCGAAGCGCCCTAGGTCCCGGAGTGCAGGGGATGCCCGGAGTGCCCAGAGCGCCAAGGTCCCGGGGTGCCAGCGATCCCGGGGTCCTGGGGTACTCCGGGTGCTGGGGTACCGAAGGCTTGCAGTACCCGGGGGTCCTGGGGGGAAGGCCCTGCGGTGCTTCAGGTCCCGGAGTACCCGAGGTGCCAGGGTGCCGAGGGTCCTGCGGTGCCTGCCCGGAGCGCCCTAGGTCCCCGAGCGCTAGGGATCCGGCGTGCCAGGGCCCCCGGGGTGCAGGAGGTGCCCGGAGTGCAGGGGGAGCCCGAGGCCCCGAACTGGCCGGGGTGCCAGGGATCCCGGGATCTAGGAAGTCCCGAGCGCCCCGACGCTCTCCCCCGCACCGATCCGCGCCCCGCGCGCCCAGTCCGCCGCCCGCATCGGCTTCTTGCCCTGCGCCTGGACCCACAGCAGCTCGACGGCGTACGAACCGGTGCCCACGTAGACATTGTTCTTGCCGACGGCCAGCGCACCGGGCGCGAGGTCGGTCCGCTCCGGCACGGGCACCGCCTGGATGAGCTTGAGCCGCTCACCGCGGAACACGGTCCAGGCGCCGGGCGCGGGCGTGCACCCGCGCACCACCCGGTCCACCCTGAGCGCGGGAGCCGCCCAATCCACCTGCGCGTCCTCGACGTTGATCTTCGGGGCGAGGGTGATGCCCTCGTTCGGCTGCGGTACGGCCTTCAAGGTGCCGTCCTCGATGCCGTCCATGGTCGCGGCGAGCAGCCCCGAGCCGGCGAACGCGAGCCGGGTGAGCAGGTCGCCGCTGGTGTCGGTGGGACGGATCTCCTCGGTGACGGTGCCGTAGACGGGGCCGGAGTCGAGACCCTCCTCGATGAGGAAGGTGGAGGCGCCGGTGATCTCGTCGCCGGACATGACGGAGTGCTGCACGGGGGCGGCGCCGCGCCAGGCGGGGAGCAGCGAGAAGTGCAGGTTGACCCAGCCGTGGGCGGGGATGTCGAGGGCGACTCGGGGCAGCAGGGCGCCGTAGGCGACGACGGGACAGCAGTCGGGCGCGATCTCCCGCAACCGCTCCAGGAACTCCGGGTCGCGCGGTTTGCCGGGCTTCAGCACCTCGATGCCCGCCTCCTCGGCCCGTTCGGCGACGGGACTCGCCACCAGCCTGCGCCCACGCCCGGCCGGCGCGTCGGGCCGCGTGACGACGGCGGCCACCTCGTGCCGCCCGGAGGCGATCAGGGCGTCCAGGGCGGGAACGGCGACCTCGGGGGTACCGGCGAAGACGAGCTTCATGGGAGGGTTCGGGCCTCTCGGGCGGAGGTGGGCGGGCAGCGCACCAGTCTATGGCGCGTCCCGGCACGAGCGCCCGGCGGCTCACATCCGTCAACTCGCCGCCAACTCAGCGACGACTCACCGGCGCCCGCAGCGCACACCGATTCACCGGGGGCGTACGCATATGCCCCTACGCCCCCTCCGCGTGACCAGCGGAGCGCACAGGCGTTGGTCAAGAAAGAGTTGACCTCCTTGGGCCGCATTCGCGCGGCCCGATCCTTTTCAACGCCGGTTCGAGAGGCTTGTTCATGGCCGACCACGCAACCCACGACGCCCAGGCTCGGGCCAGCCTGCACTTGCTGGTGCGGGACATCGAGCGGGTCCGCCGGCAGGTGGACGCACTGCGCACGCTCACCGCCCAGCTGGGCAACGTCTACCGCCCGCGCCGCTCCGGCCCGTCCACGGGCTTCGTCGTCTACGGACGCGCTCCCGCCCCGACGGTCCGTCTCGCGCAGGAACTGCGGGACAGTGTCGAGACCCTGGTCACGGCCGCCGTGGACTTCGACCGCTCACTCGGCTTCTCCTGGGACGCGGTCGGCTCGGCCCTGGGTGTCACCAAGCAGGCGGTCCACCGCCGCTACGGCGCCCGCCGCGCCGCGACCCAGGCCGTGGCCGACGCCGAGCGCACGACGGAGGCCGCGACGACCCGCCCGGTGGCCGTCAACACGGGCCTCCCGACCATGCCCACGATGCCCGTCCTCCCCACGGTCCCCGCGGCCCGCTCCATGCCGACCCAGCCCACAGCGGGCAGCCCCACCCTCCGCGAAGAGGCCAGGCCCACGGCTTTCCCGAGCCCCCGCAACGGCTGACCCCACAACGACCCCCACCTGCCTCCCGGCCAAAACCCGGGAGGCAGCGCCATGCCAAAACCCGCTCACCCACAGCCAACACCCGCACGCCACAGCCGCGCACGGCCTGCCGCCACCGGCAAGTACCCCACGGCAAAGGTCCATGCCTCGGCCAGCCATAAACACCGGGAACGCGAGCGCCCCCACACCCGACACCCGCCAGCCGCCAGCCGCCAGCCGCCAGCCGCCAGCCGCCAACGGCGAGACCCCCGACGCCAAAGGCCCACCCCTCGACAGCCGTTGACCCCTGGCCCTGGCCCTGGCCCGCTACCCGCTACCCGCTACCCGCTACCCGCTACCCGCTACCCGCCAACGGCGAGAACCCCCACAGGAAACGTCCACCTCTCGACGAACGGCGAACGGCGAACGGGCGGTGCACGGGTGGGAGACGAACCGAGGCCGAAGGCCGAGGTGGCTCATCCGATATCCGGGGGATCAACACGCACCCGCACCGCATCCCCCCCACCCCGAGCCATCCGAGCAGCCTGCGCAGCCTTCAACGCCGCGGCCAACGCCCCCCCACTCCCCGGCCGCACCCGGATCAACGCCCGCACCCACTCCTCCCCCACAGCCGGCCCCCCCACCCGCCGAGCCCCCCCACCCAAAACAACCGGCACCGCCACAGGCCCCAACACCTCAGCATCAGAAGGCAGTTCAACAGCGGCAAGAAACTCCGTGACAGCCCCCGCGACCCCCGCCACCGCAGCCATCCGAGAAACCGGCGGAAACCCCAACTCCCCCCGCTCCGCAAGCTCCCGCACCGCATGCCCGACGGGATCCCACCGCACCAGCGCCTGCACAGGCCTCAAGGTAGGTTCCGCGACCACGACAACGGTTCCCCCGACCCCCTGCGCCCGCACCAACGAACTCGCCGCGATCCACCGCCGCAACGCATCCTCCCCGGCCCGCAGATCAGGCCGCCCGAGCATCGCCCACCCGTCCAGCAACAACGCCGCCGCATACCCCCCGTCGGCGACCGGCTCGGCCCCCGGCGTACTCACGACCAACGCAGGCGTCCCCGGCACCGTGTCGAGCACCTGCTCCCGCCCGGACGTCCGCACCGGCACCGCGGGAAACGCCCGCCCCAACTCCTCCGCGGTCCGCCGCGCGCCCACCACTTGAGCCCGCAACCGGAATCCCCCGCACTCGGGACAGTGCCAGGAGTTCTCCTCGACCCCGCACCACCCGCACCGCAGCACGCCCCCGTCCTGCCCCTCCAACGGCCCCGCACAGTGCCGACACCGCGCGGCGGCCCGACACTGGGCACACGCCATCCGCGGCACATACCCCCGCCGAGGCACCTGCACCAGCACGGGCCCGTGCTTCAGCCCCTCCCGCACCGCCTGCCAAGCCAACGTAGGCAACCGCGCGGCGCGAGCGGCCTCGTCCCGTGCCAAGTCCCCGTCCCCCACGGTCCGTACGAGCGGAGCGGCCCCCCGCACCTGCTCGCGCGACGCGACCAACGGCCCAGCCCACCCGCTCTCCACAAGCTGCGCGGCCTCCACCGTGCAACTCCAACTCCCCAGCAAGAAGCCGCACTTGTCCAACGCGGCCCGCAACAGCAGCACATCCCGCGCATGCGGCTGCGGCGCGTGCGGCTCGCTGTGACTCCCGTCCCCGTCGTCCCAGATCGCGACAAGCCCCAGATCCTGAACGGGCGCGAACATCGCGGCCCGCGTCCCGACGACCGCGCGCACAGACCCGCGCCGCACGGCCAGCCACTGCCGATACCGCTTCTCGGGCCCGGCGTCGGCGGTGAGCAGCGCATGCCGCCCCTCCCCCAGCAGCGCGGTCAACGCGGCATCGACCCGCCCGGCGGCCCGCCCGTCCGGTACGACGACGAGCGCCCCGCGCCCAGAGGCGAGTGTCGCGGCGACGGCCCGCGCGATCTCCTCGCTCCACTCGGGCCCCGGCAGCGCGTTCCACACAGCCCGCGGCGCGCCCCCCGAGGCAAGCGCCGCCAGAAACCCGGCCCCCCGCTCGTACCGCGTCCAGGACCCCGCCTCGGGCACCTCGGGCGGCGGCAACGGCGCCGGTGACGCCTTCTGCTCGGCCCGAGCACTACGCGGCGGCACGGCGAGCTGCAGCACATCGGCAAGACTCCCGGCATACCGATCGGCAACGGCCCGAGCGAGCCCCAGCAACTCTTCACTCAGCACAGGCTCGGGCGACACGACCTGAGCCAGCGCGGCAAGCGGCCCGGAGTAGTCGGACCCGGCCAGCCGCTCGACAAGAAAGCCGTCGATCAGCCCCCCGCCCTCGCGCCGCCCGTCCCGCACCCGATGCCGCCCGGCCCCGAACCTGACCCGAACCCGCACCCCGGGCTGCGCGTCGGCGTCAAGCTCCTCGGGCACCGCATAGTCGAAGTACCGGTCAAGATGCAGCACCCCCTTGTCGACAAGCACCCGCGCAACGGGCAACTCCTTGGCCAGCGCGGCCCCCCGCCACGTCCGCGGCTTGGCCTTCGGCCCCTTCGCCTGCCGCACACTCTCCCGAATCAGCGCAAGCTGCTCAGGCGGCGCACCCTCCGCCCCACCGTCCCGTTCCCCATCAGCGCTGCTCACCCTTGCATTCTTACCAAACCCGACTGACAACGGCCGCAGCCCGCCGCCCGCGCATGATCTTCTACTCCCCGGCGAGGACCCGAACGACGAGGTCCTCCGCGAAGGCCATGTCCGCGTCCGGGTCACTGTCCCGGAACCGCCCCCCGGCCTCCGAGGCGGCGAACCCGAGCATGAACGTGGACAGCAGCCGCTCGGCCCGCGGAATCCGCTCCTCCTGAAGACCGGCGGCGCGCAGGGCACCGTAGACCGCGTTCCGAGGCCCGACGGCCTCCGGTGTGACCGCCGGCCGTTGGAAGAGCAGCAGGAACAGGTCGGGGTGGCGGCGGGCCGTGGCCCGCATGCTGCGGGCGAGCAGGCGCAGTTGCTCACGCCAGTCGAGCCCGGGTTCGGGCACCTCGATCTCCAGCAGCAGTCGCTCCACGAGGCCGTCGAGGAGTCCCTGCTTGTCGCCGACGTGCCGGTAGAGCGTCATCGGGTTGACGTCGAGTTCCTGCGCGACGGCCCGCATCGTGACGGCCGCCAGCCCCTTCCGGGTCGCCAACTCCCATGTCACGTCCAGCACTTGATCACGACTGATCCGCCGTGGCGTCACTTGACATCCTCCCTCGAAGCTACGTATACACAGTATACGTATACGTTGTATATATCGAGGGAGTGCTCATGCTGACCGTCAGCGGCCTGCGTAAACGGTGGGGTCCCGTCCAAGCCCTCGACGGCTTCGACCTCCACATCGAACCCGGCGAGATCTGCGGCCTGATCGGCCACAACGGCGCCGGCAAAACCACCTTCGCCCGCACGGTCGCCGGCCTGGAGCGCCCCGACGCGGGCACAGTCCACGCAGCCGGAGTGGACCTGGCCACAGCCCCACGCTCCGCCCGCACCCTGATCGGCCTGGCCCCCCAGGAACTGGCCCTCTACCCCACCGCCACCCTCCGCCAGAACCTGCGCCTCCACGGCGGTCTCGCGGGCCTGCGCCGCACCGAACTCCGCACCGAAGTGGCCGCCGTAGCCGAGGAGTTGCTCCTCACCGACGTACTCGACCGCCCGATCGCGACCCTCTCCGGCGGCCAGCAGCGCCGCGCCCAGGCGGCCACGGTCCTCCTCCCCCGCCCCCGCGTCCTGCTCCTCGACGAACCCACCGTCGGCGCCGACCCCACCACCCGCGAAGCGCTGCTACGACTCGTCAGGACCCGCGCCGACGAAGGCGCCGCGATCTGCTACACCACGCACTACCTACCGGAGTTGGAGCACCTGGACGCCACCCTCGCGGTCGCCGCGTCCGGCCGCGTGATCGCCCGCGGCAACCGCGCCGACCTCCTCGACGGCCTGCCCGGCGAGGTCACCATGACGTTCCACGGCCCCGTACCCGGGCACCTGGCACAGCCCTCGGCAGCCCCCGACGAACTGCGCTTCAGCACGACGGACCCGGCACGGGAACTGGCCCGAATCCTCCGGGACCTGGGCCCCGACACCACCCGGGTCCGCTCGGCCACGATCCGCGAACCCTCACTGGACGACCTCTACCGCAGCCTGGCCACCGGCCAACTCCCCACGGAGACCCACGATGCGGCCTGAACTCATGTCACCCACGGCCCGCCGCACCTGGGTCATGACCCGCCACACCCTCGTCCTCCTCGTCCGGGACCCGGGAACCCCGCTCGCCTACACCGTCATGTCCCTGGTCCTGCTGAGCGTCCTCCACCCGGTGTACGACCGCCTGGCCACCCCCGGCACACCGGGCATCGTGCAGGCCGCTCCGGGCATCGCGGTGATGTTCACCCTGCTGGCCCTGGACGTGGCAGGCCAACTCCTGCTCTCCGAACGCACTTGGCACACCTGGGATCGTCTGCGCTCCGGCCCGGCGTCCCCTTCGACGATCCTGGCCGGCAAAGCCGCCCCCTTGATCACGCTCTTCCTGATCCAGCAGGCCGTCCTCTTCCTCTTCGCGACCGCGGCCTTCGGCTTCCCCCTCGCCGCCGGCACCTGGCGCGTCCCCCTGCTGGCCCTCCTCTGGGCGGCCTGCGTCACCTCCTGCGGCCTGGCACTCGGCGTCCACACCCGCACCCAGGGCCAGTTGGCCGCCGCCTCCGACATCGGCGCCCTCACCATCACCTGCCTCAGCGGCTGCCTGGTCCCCCTCACCGTCCTCCCCCACTGGGTCTCCACGGTGGCCCCCGCGACCCCGGGCTACTGGGCCCTCCACGGCTTCCAGTCAGCCGTCACCGGCGACACCCGGGCCTACGCACACTCGACAGCGGTCATCACGGCCATCACAGCGGCAGCACTGCTCATCTCGTCCCGCGGCATCCGCCGCTGACCCGCCCGAACAGGCCCCGACAACCGTCGCCCTACGACCGGACCTGGCCGAAACCACTTGCTCGACACGGCAGTTCACGTCGGCTTCGCTCCGGAGGAGGAAACGGGAAACGCCCGTTCCGCCTTGTTCGGCCCAGTCGGCCGGCCCACGCTGAAACGCGGCGCTCATCGGCTGTCGGTCGAGGAGCGACGGAGGTCGAAGTGCTGGATCAATCGCACGAATTCGGGCCGGAGCTGCGTCGAAGGCGCCTCGCCGCCCGGCTCTCTCTGCACCAACTGGGACAGCGCGTGCACTACAGCAAGAGCCAACTGAGCAAGGTGGAACGGGGAATCAAGCGCCCGACGCCCGAACTGGCACGCCTCTGTGACACCGAACTACGTGCCAGGGGTGCGCTCAGCGGGCTCGTGACCGTCCGGCCCTCCGAACCGCCTCTGCCCGTTCCTGGAAACGACGACGAGGTGTGGCTGATGCAACTGCGCAAGGACGGTTCGAGTTCCTTCCAACCGGTGAGCCGCCGCGGGCTCATCACCGCCGGCGCCGCATCGGTGCTGATCATGAACACGGGCGATCCGTGCTCGCTCCCCCTCGAAGGGGCCGAGACCTTCGTGGACGCCTCACGGTTGCTGTTCGACCAGTTCCGGCGGCTCGGTCAGACATCGGGCCCCGCGAGTGTGCTGCCGCCGCTCATCGCCCAGACGCACAGCCTGGAACAGCTCGCTGCACGCAGCGGCCCGCGCGAACGGCACGCCCTGCTGCTCCTCGCCTCCCGCTACGCCGAGTACGCGGGCTGGATGGCCCAGGAATGCGGCGACGACACGGCCGCGATCTGGTGGACGGACCGCGCCGTGCACCTCGCGGCGGCCGCTGCCGACACCGGGTTGGCCACCTACGCCCAGGTCCGGCGCTCCCTGATCAGTCTGTACCGCGGAGACATCGCGGAGGCCGTGCAACTGGCCACGCACGCCCTGGAGAGTGACGCGCCCCTCCGCATCCGCGGCCTGGCCGCCCAGCATCTGGCCCAGGGCGCCGCCGCCGACGGCGACCACGCCACCTGCATGAACAGCCTCGACCGGGCGCGCGGACTCCTCGAACAGGACGCGGCCGACCCCGCCGAACCGATCCTCGGCGCCTCCCACGTACCCGACGTCGTATCGATGTTCACCGGCTGGTGCCTTTACGACCTGGGCCGCCCGAAGCAGGCCGCCGCCCTGCTGGACCAGGAGACCGCCCGCATCCCGGAGCACGCCTTCCGGACGCGGGCCCGCTACGGCGTCCGGCGCGCACTGGCCCACGCGGCGGCGGGCGAGATCGACCACGCCTGCCGCATCACCACCGACGTCCTGCCGTCCGTGCGGCTCACCCACTCCGCCACCATCACCGCCGACCTGCGCCGCCTCAGCCACACCCTCGGCAGACACCCCCGCAACGCCTCCGTACGAGCGCTGATCCCGGACCTGTCCGGCGCACTCGCCCACCCCAACGCCTTCTAGAGGGGCTTCGACCATGCATGAGATCTTCGTCAACTACCGCACCAGGGGCGGCAAAGAGGTCGCCTATTCGTGCGACCGCGTGCTGTCGGCCAGGTTCGGCCCCGACAGCGTCTTCCTCGCCCGGAAGTCGATCGAGCCCGGCAACAACTACATCGACGTCCTGGTCCGGGCCGCCCGCCGCAGTCACGTGCTGCTCGCCCTTGTCGACGAGGAGTGGATCGACGCACCCGACCGGAACAGGCCGGGCAAGCGAGCCCTCGACAACCCCCAGGACTGGGTACGGCGTGAGATCGAGGAGGCGCTGGCCTCCGGGGTGTTGATCGTGCCGCTGTTCATCGGCCGCCGGGTGGAGCAGCTCGATCCCCGACGCCTCCCCAGGTCGTTGGCGGAATTGGCGGAATGCCAGTACACGCGGGTGGATCTGCACAGCCTGGAGACCGATCTCAGTCGGCTCGGCGACCGTCTCGTACGGCTGGTGCCGGCCCTCGCCGCACTGGACAGCAGTGGCACCCCGCCCGATGAATCCACCCGCGCCGAACCCGACCCGACCGTCCGCAACGACCACCAGAGCGGCGGGATAGGCCAGGTGAGCGGCACCGTCGGAACGTATGTGCACGACGCCCGCGGTCCGCTGCACACGGGCAGCGGTGGCCAGTTCAACGGGCCTCAGGTCAACGGCGACGGCACGAACGTCATCTCCGGCGACAACAACGGCGGGATACGTCAAGGTTTCGGCAGCCGGACGCCGCGCGGGGGCGAGGAACGGTGACCGAGACCTTCGGTTCGTACGTCCACGAAGCCCACGGATCCGTCAACAGCGGCCACGGGCCCCAGTTCAACATCTACTACGCGGCCGAGGCCCGGCTGCGCGAACAGGCGAGCAGGCGTCCATGGGCGGTCGCGAAGGAGGATCGCGCGCATCTGGCCAGACGCTTCGTGCCGCCGCGCGGCATGCAGCACGCACGCAACCGGCTGGAGGAAACGAACACGGTACTGATCGACGGGCTGCCGGGCAGCGGCCGGCGCACCGCCGCGCTCATGCTGCTGCACGAACTGTCCGAGGCCCGAGGCAGTCTGCACGAGCTGCCGGACACCTCCGACGACACGTCCACACTGGCTCTCGACGCACAGGACATCGGCGACGGCGACCGGCTGCTGCTGGACCTGTCGGAGGTGGACGAGTCCCGTTACATCGCGGTCCAGACCGCGCTCTCCGACTTCCGCGACAGCCTCGTCCGCCACGGTGCCCATCTCGCCGTGGTCCTCCCCCACCGCCTCGGCTATCTGCTCCGAGCCGAACTGAAGCGCCTGACGATAGAGATCGGCCGTCCCTCGGCGCAGCGTGTGCTGATCACCCATCTCCGGCACGAAGCCATCGAGCCGTCGCAGTCCGAACTGGGCGGCACCCAGCTCACGTCCTACCTGCCCCAGGCTCCGATGCGCGACATCGCCGGACTCGCCCACCGGATCCGACGCCGCCGGGACGTCTCGCCGGCCGACCGGGGTTTCTCCGACTGGCTGGCCGAGTCGCTGGTCGACGAGCACGACCAGACCGCCCGGGTGGCGGCGGATCTCGCCTCCCAGCGCGACGGGCGGCGCAGAGCACTGCTGTTGTCCGTGGCCCTGTTCCACGGGACGACTCCGGGGACGGTACTGCGGGGCGCGAACGCCCTGTTGGGCATCCTCAGCCATCCGCCGGACCCGCGTCCCCGGCTGAACCGGGCGGACCTGCACGCCGAACTCTCCGACATCGGCGCGGAGGTGCGGTCGGACGGTCGGGTGCGGTTTCGCATCGTGGGATACGACCTCGCTGTGAGGGACCACTTCTGGACGTTCCTCCCGGACATCCGCAGGCAGTTGCGCGACTGGTTCGACGTATGCCTGGCCGAGCCCTCGCTCGCTCAGTCCGACCGTAAGGAGGCCGTAGCCAGGTTCGCCGCCCAGAGCCTGCGCACCGCGCGCCCCGAGGATCTGTCCTGGCTGGCACACCGGTGGACGTCGGAGAAGGCACCGGCGCATCTCGTCCCGGACGCGGCCCAGGTCCTCGCGCTCGGCCTGGACGACGAGCAGCACGGCCGTCACTTCCGACAGCAGGTCTACGACTGGAGCACGTCGACGGAGACGGGCAACGGGCTGAGGCGGGTGCTCGTCCTGGTGTGCTCCCGGACGATGGCCCGCTCGCATCCGGACCAGGCGCTCGTCCGGCTGCACCATCTGGCGCGGCGGACGAACGGTGCCGCGGGCGCCCGCCAGGCGCTGCTGGACCTGGCGCGGTCGGACCACCGTCTGTACCGGCGGATGCTGGACCGGCTCGGTGCCGGGATCGCCCAGGGCCAGTGGGGCGAGGACCGCGCCCTCTTCCTCGAACTCGCGGACCCCGTACGGCTCGTGGGACACCGAAGCGTCCGCGAGTCGCTGATCGTCTGCTGGAACGGCGTACTGCGCCACCCCGTCGAATCCTGGACCACCCTTCTGGCACGCTGGCTGACCGCCTGCGAGAACCTCCGTCACCGCGACCTCGTGCTCAGGGTGCTATCCGCCGCCTGCGACACGGACGTCCGGGTCTCCGGATGCCTCTACCGCGCCGCCCTGCACTGGCAGTACGCCGACCCGAGCGCGACCCGTACCGAGACCGTCTCCGTCCTGCTGCGGAAGATCAACACCGCACAGGGCATCGAGTCCTACCCACTCGCCGTCTGATCGCGAGCACCCATCGGGGGCCTTCCATGAGTTCTGGACACAAAGCGATGACGTTGTTCGTCACCGTCATCCTCGGCCTGCTCCTTGTCATCCTCGGGCTGTGCGCCGACTGGCCGCGCTGGGCCTGGGCCGCGTCCGCCGGGCTGTTGGTGGTGATCGGGGTGGTGACGAACAGAGTCCTCACTCCGAAGCGCGAGCCGTTCCCCCGTGAGCTGCTTCCGGAACCGGATCTCCCGTTGCCGGACGCCGCGCGGCAGGATCAGCGCGTGACCCATGTGGCACTGCCCAGTTCGGTGGCCGACTACGACTTCTCGTTCTGCGCGACGGTGCGCTGGCTGGTGCTGGACGCACCCTCTGACGCGCCCTACATCAATCCCGCCGGCCTGGCGATCGACGCCGTACTCCAGCGCGCTCGTGGGGTGGCGGCCCAACAGCCGCCCCACCGCGGCGCGTTCGCACAGCATCAACTCGACGGCGCTCTGGCCACCATGCGCGTCGATGCCACCGGCCGGGTCCTGGCGATGGCGCTGGACGTCTCGCTGAGCCTTCCGGAACACGACCGTGAGCGGCTCGCCAAGCTCTCCGACGTACGCAAGGACGAGGACGTCTGGGAGCACGAACGCAACTACGAGCGCAGCAAGCGCGCCTATCTCGGCGAGGACGTGCTCAAGGACACGGGCAGCGCCGTGGTGTGGTGGCTTTCCCGGAACGAAAGGGAAGTGGAAGGCGCGGTCGACCGCATCGGCCTGCTCGCCCGGCTCTCCGCCGCGGCCAAGAACGAGACGGTCGCGCCACCGTTCGAGCACTTGGTGCCCCCGCCGAGGCCCGTTTTCCCCGACGGCACCACGGACGCCGGGACATCGGCCGACTGGCAACAGCCATACGAGACGGGGGACTTGACGGCGTCCGACAACGGCACCCGGGACGGTCTCACCGTTGACTCACTGCTGGAGTGGTTCGGCTTCTCCACCGACGACGCGGATGTGGACCTGTTCGCGGAACGTCTGATCAACCTCGCCTCGGCACACGGCAAGACCGAGGCCGTGGACGAGATCAAGCGCCGCTTCGAACCCGAGCCAGCGGAACAGACGGACGACGGACCGGACGGCTCGGCTTCGCCCCCGGACGACGAAACCTCGACCTGACTCTCTGACGCACCACCGAGGCCCGGCTCCCCCCAAGGGAAACCGGGCCTCGCAG
This sequence comes from Streptomyces sp. NBC_01261, assembly GCF_036226385.1. NCBI lineage: Bacteria > Bacillati > Actinomycetota > Actinomycetes > Kitasatosporales > Streptomycetaceae > Streptomyces > Streptomyces sp. NBC_01261. The sequence goes on along the minus strand of NZ_CP108463.1, from coordinate 8,879,159 downwards.
AGCCTGACGAACGACGCGGAACCTACAGTCCAGCAGCCTTGCGCAGCGCGTCCACGCGGTCGGTGCGCTCCCACGTGAAGTCGGGGATCTCGCGGCCGAAGTGGCCGTAGGCCGCGGTCTGGGCGTAGATCGGGCGCAGCAGGTCCAGGTCGCGGATGATGGCGGCCGGACGCAGGTCGAAGACCTCGTCGATCGCCTTCTCGATCCGGTCCGTGTCGACCTTCTCCGTGCCGAACGTCTCGACGAACAGACCCACCGGCTCGGCCTTGCCGATCGCGTACGCCACCTGCACCTCGCAGCGCGAGGCGAGGCCCGCGGCGACGACGTTCTTGGCGACCCAGCGCATCGCGTATGCCGCCGAACGGTCCACCTTGGACGGGTCCTTGCCCGAGAACGCGCCGCCACCGTGACGGGCCATGCCGCCGTACGTGTCGATGATGATCTTGCGGCCGGTCAGACCCGCGTCACCCATCGGGCCGCCGATCTCGAAGCGGCCGGTGGGGTTCACGAGGAGGCGGTAGCCGTCGGTGTCGAGCTTGATGCCCTCTTCGACGAGCGCCTTCAGCTCGGCCTCGACCACGAACTCGCGGATGTCGGGGGCGAGGAGGGACTCCAGGTCGATGTCCGACGCGTGCTGCGAGGAGACGACCACGGTGTCGAGGCGGACGGCCTTGTCGCCGTCGTACTCGATGGTGACCTGGGTCTTGCCGTCGGGGCGCAGGTACGGGATGGTCCCGTTCTTGCGGACCTCCGAGAGGCGCTTCGACAGGCGGTGCGCCAGGAAGATCGGGAGGGGCATCAGCGTCGGCGTCTCGTCCGTCGCGTAGCCGAACATCAGGCCCTGGTCGCCCGCGCCCTGCTTGTCGAGCTCGTCGTCGTCGCCCTCGACACGGTTCTCGTACGCCGTGTCGACACCCTGCGCGATGTCCGGGGACTGCGCGCCGATGGACACCGACACGCCACAGGAGGCGCCGTCGAAGCCCTTCTTGGAGGAGTCGTAGCCGATCTCCAGGATCTTGTCGCGGACGAGCTGCGCGATGGGCGCGTAGGTCTTGGTGGTGACCTCCCCTGCCACGTGCACCAGGCCGGTCGTGATCAGCGTCTCGACGGCGACCCGGGACTTCGGGTCCTCCCGCAGAAGCGCGTCGAGAATGGTGTCGCTGATCTGGTCAGCGATCTTGTCGGGGTGACCTTCGGTCACGGACTCCGAGGTGAAAAGGCGACGGGACACAACGCTCCCTGAGGTTGCAGCGGCTGCTGGCTGATCATTGGCGGACGGACGGGAGCTGCGCCCGACATCGTCCGAGAACAGTTTATCGGTCGCGGTCGACAGACGGTCCACCTGTCTCGCTTCTCGGGAAACGCTGTGACCTGCGGCACGCGCATTTTGCCGAATGCCTGGTGCTGTTGGCCAGAGCCGCCACGCACCAATGTCAGATTTCGGCGAACCGACAGACGACTGACAGATGGCTGAAACAATTCAGGCGAGACGGTGTGCGACCAGGTCCCACACGGTCTCGGCCAGGGCTTCCTTCGGACCGTACGGAATGGCGGTCTCGCTTCCGTCGACGCCCAGTACAACCGCCTCGTTCTCCTCGGAGCCGAACGTCTTGCGCTCCCCCACCTCGTTCACCACCAGCAGATCGCACCCTTTGCGGGCCAGTTTGGTACGGCCGTTGGCGAGGACGTCGTCCGTCTCGGCGGCGAACCCGACGACCACCTGGCCGGGGCGGGTCCGGTCGGCGGAGATCTCCGCGAGGATGTCCGGATTCCGCACCAGGACGATCGGGTCGGGTTCCTTGTCGTCCTTCTTCTTGATCTTCCCGGTCGCGTACTCCGCCGGTCGGAAGTCCGCGACCGCCGCGGCCATGACGACCGCGTCCGCGTCCGCGGCGGCCTTCAGCACCGCTTCCCGCAGTTGTACGGCGGTCCCGACCGGGACGACGTCCACGCCCGCCGGATCCGGCAGTCCCGTGTTCGCGGCGATCAGCGTGACCCGGGCGCCCCGGGCGGCGGCGGTGCGCGCGAGGGCGTAACCCTGCTTGCCGGAGGAGCGGTTGCCGAGGAAGCGGACCGGGTCGAGGGGCTCGCGGGTGCCGCCGGCGCTGACGACGACGTGCCGGCCCCTGAGGTCGGGCTCGGTGACGCCCCGCGCGAGCACCCGGCGGCAGACCTCGAAGATCTCGGCGGGGTCGGGCAGCCGCCCCTTGCCGGTGTCGACGCCGGTGAGGCGGCCGACGGCGGGCTCGATGACGACGGCGCCGCGGCGACGCAGTGTCGCCACGTTCTCCTGGGTGGCCGGGTGTTCCCACATCTCCGTGTGCATGGCGGGCGCGAAGACGACCGGACAGCGGGCGGTGAGAAGGGTGTTGGTGAGGAGGTCGTCGGCCAGGCCGTGGGCCGCCTTCGCCAGCATGTCGGTCGTCGCCGGTGCCACGATCACCAGGTCGGCGCTCTGGCCGATGCGCACGTGCGGGACCTCGTGGACGTCGTCCCACACCTCGGTCGAGACGGGATGCCCGGAGAGCGCGGACCAGGTGGCCGCACCGACGAAGTGCAGGGCGGACGCGGTGGGGACGACACGGACGTCATGGCCCGACTCCGTCAGTCTGCGCAGCAGCTCACAGGCCTTGTACGCGGCGATGCCACCGCTGACCCCCAGAACGACCTTGGGCTTGTCCACCGTCTCTCCCCGAGCTCGGAAACCTGCGTGCGACTCGTACGACCTGTACGACTCCATGACACACCACAGGCCCGACAGTCGCTGCCGGGCCTGTGGATAAAGCTGCTGCGTCTCAGGTCGCGGGGCCCTCGACGGCCTCGGAGGTCAGCAGACCCGCGTTGATCTCGCGCAGGGCGATGGAGAGCGGCTTCTCGTGGACGTGGGTGTCGACGAGCGGACCGACGTACTCAAGCAGGCCCTCGCCGAGCTGCGAGTAGTACGCGTTGATCTGACGGGCACGCTTGGCGGCGTAGATCACGAGGCTGTACTTCGAATCGGTGGCCTCAAGAAGCTCGTCGATCGGAGGGTTGATGATGCCCTCGGGAGCGGTGATGGAAGAGGACACGCTCTGCCTTCCGAAAGATGGGATGAGATCGGAAAAACGATCACACAACTTCCATCAAGGCTAGCAGCTCGCGCGCTACGTCCTCGACGGAGGTGTTGACCAGGGTCGCGTCGAACTCGGGCTCCGCCGCGAGCTCGATCTTGGCCGCGTCCAGGCGGCGCTCGATCACCTCGGGCGGCTCGGTGCCCCGTCCGGTGAGCCGGCGCACCAGTTCCTCCCAGGAGGGAGGAGCCAGGAACACCGAGTGCGCCTCGGACATGGACTCGCGGACCTGCCGGGCGCCCTGGAGATCGATCTCCAGGAGGACCGGCACGCCGGACTCCAGGTGTTCGAGCACGGCCGTACGCGGCGTGCCGTAGCGGTTGCCGGCGAACTCGGCCCACTCCAGCAGCTCGCCGTTGGCGATCAGCTTGTCCATCTCCTCGTCGGAGACGAAGAAGTAGTGGACGCCGTGCTTCTCGCCGGGGCGGGGCCTGCGGGTCGTCGCCGACACCGAGAGCCACACCTCGGGGTGTTGCTTGCGCATATGGGCGACGACCGTGCTCTTGCCGACCCCAGAGGGGCCGGAGAGCACGGTCAGCCGCGGACGTACGTCCGGGGGCTCGGGGGTCGTCCCCCGGAATGTTGCAGCCATGCAGCGATTATTCCAGCAATCCCGGTGTGCCCGGGACTCCTGGTCCGGAGTGACCGGACTCAGGAACCAGTGCTGCCGAACTCACGCTCCAGGGAGGCGATCTGGTTGGAACCAAGGCCACGGACACGGCGGCTCTCGGAGATACCGAGTCGCTCCATGATCTGCTTGGCGCGGACCTTGCCCACGCCGGGCAGGGACTCAAGCAGGGCGGAGACCTTCATCTTGCCGATGACGTCGTTCTCCTGGCCCTGCTTGATGACGTCATGCAGGGAGGCGCCGGAGTGCTTGAGTCGATTCTTGACCTCGGCCCGCTCCCGGCGAGCCGCGGCGGCCTTTTCGAGCGCGGCTGCGCGCTGTTCAGGGGTAAGGGGCGGAAGAGCCACGCCTACGTCACCTCGGATGTCGAACTGTCGGATACGGACCGGTGAGGAACCTAGTCGCCCCACACCTGGGGAGCTACGAGCAACACGCTTGCCCGTTAACTCTGCTCGGAGACTAGCGGCCAGGGACGCCAGAGTCAGCGAGAACAGAGGAAAAGTCCTGGTCAGCCTGCGCCAGGCCGGACATTCCCGACATAATGCCCCTGATTTGAGGATGTATTCAGACTCAAGTCGCTCCGGAGTCGCCCGTCGAGCCACTCATCGGAGGACTCGATCGACCCGTTCGAACACCTCAGACGGTCGCAAAGGCGACGCGAATCTCCTCCGCGAAGCCGTCCGAGGCCGTCCGCAGGGCTCCCACGTCGGGACCGTGACGTAGAACACTCCGGCTCACGTTCGGGACGACGTTGCGCAGGACCGCTCCGAAGACTCCGGGAAGATCGGCCGGAGTGGCCCCCTGCGCACCGATCCCGGGCGCGAGGATCGGACCGTTGACGGCGAGGTCGTACGACGACAGGTCGCCCAGGGTGGCGCCGACGACGGCCCCGAAGGAGCCCAGCGGCTCCTCCCCCGTGTTCTCGGCGGCAAGGTGGGCCAGCATGGTCGCTCCGATGTTCCGGCCGTCCGCGCGGACCGCGTGCTGCACCTCGCCGCCCTCCGGGTTGGAGGTCAGCGCGAGCACGAAGAGGCCTGCTCCGCTCTCCCGCGCCAGTTCGATCGCCGGGGCGAGCGAGCCGTAGCCGAGATACGGCGAGACGGTCAGGGCGTCGGAGAAGAGCGGGGAGTCCTTCCGGAGGAAGGACTCGGCGTACGCGGCCATGGTCGAGCCGATGTCGCCGCGCTTGGCGTCCATCACGACCAGCGCGCCGGCCGCCCGCGCCTCCTCGACGGACTTCTCCAGGACGGCGATCCCGCGCGAGCCGAAGCGCTCGAAGAAGGCGCTCTGCGGCTTCAGGACGGCGACCCGGTCGGCGAGTGCCTCGACGACCGTGCGGCTGAACCGCTCCAGGCCGGCGACGTCGTCGTTCAGGCCCCACTCGGTGAGCAGCGAGGCGTGCGGGTCGATGCCGACGCAGAGCGGGCCGCGTTCGTCCATGGCCCGGCGGAGACGTGCGCCGAAGGGTTCGAGAGGGCTCATACCGGCTTCCTTGCGTCGGCACCGACCGCGTCGGCGAGGGTGGCGTACGGGCTCGTCCGCAGGCGTGCGGCGAGACCCTTGTGGACGGCGCGGCCCCAGAAGGGCCCTTCGTAGATGAAGGCGCTGTAGCCCTGCACGAGCGTGGCGCCGGCGAGGATGCGCTGCCAGGCGTCCTCGGCGTCCTCGATGCCGCCGACGCCCACGAGGGTGATGCGGTCGCCCACGCGCGCGTGGAGGCGGCGCAGTACCTCCAGGGAACGAGCCTTCAACGGGGCCCCGGACAGTCCGCCGGTCTCCTTGACGAGTTCGGGTTCGGATGTCAGACCGAGGCCCTCGCGCGCGATGGTCGTGTTCGTGGCGATGATGCCGTCCAGGCCGAGTTCGACGGCGAGGTCGGCGACGGCGTCCACGTCCTCGTCGGCGAGGTCCGGGGCGATCTTCACCAGGAGCGGCACCCGGCGGTCGGTCACCGCGCGGTCGGCGGCCTCGCGGACGGCGCTCAGCAGCGGGCGCAGCGCCTCGGTCGCCTGGAGGTTGCGCAGCCCGGGCGTGTTGGGCGACGACACGTTGACGACGAGGTAGTCGGCGTGCCGGGCGAGCCGCTCGGTCGACTTCACGTAGTCGCCGACGGCCTCCTCCTCGGGTACAACCTTGGTCTTGCCGATGTTGACGCCGACGACGGTCCGGAAGACCGCCTCACGCGCCTCCAGACGGGCCGCCACGGCCACGGAGCCCTCGTTGTTGAAGCCCATGCGGTTGATGAGCGCCCGGTCCGGCACCAGGCGGAACAGCCGCTTCTTGGGGTTGCCGGGCTGCGGCTCCCCCGTGACCGTGCCGATCTCGACGTGGTCGAAGCCGAGCATCGACATGCCGTCGATGGCGACGGCGTTCTTGTCGAAGCCGGCGGCGAGCCCGAACGGGCCGTGCATCCGCAGCCCGAAGGCCTCCGTGCGCAGCTCCTCGTACCGGGGCGCGAGGGCGGCCGCGACGAACGTCCGCAGTACGGGGATGCGGACGGCGAGCCGGATCCAGCGGAAGGCGAGGTGGTGGGCCTGCTCCGGGTCCATCCGTTTGAAGACCAGACGGAAGAAAAGCTTGTACATCTCAGTGTCCTCACGAGAAGGGGGACACCGTTTCCGGTGTCCCCCTCGGGGCTGCTAGTCGCGGGCCGCGGTCAGGTGTTGAGCGTGTTCCTGGAGTGAACGCACTCCCACGTCACCGTGGTTGAGGGCGTCGATGCCCTGGACGGCGGCGGCGAGCGCCTGGACCGTCGTGAGGCAGGGCACGGACCGGGCCACGGCCGCCGTACGGATCTCGTAGCCGTCGAGCCGGCCGCCGGTGCCGTAGGGCGTGTTGACGATGAGGTCGACCTCGCCGTCGTGGATGAGCTGGACGATGGTCTTCTCGCCGTTCGGGCCGACGCCCTCGGACTGCTTGCGGACGACCGTCGCGTTCAGGCCGTTGCGGCGGAGGACCTCGGCGGTGCCGGAGGTGGCGAGCAACTCGAAGCCGTGGGCGACCAGTTCACGCGCCGGGAAGATCATCGAGCGCTTGTCGCGGTTGGCGACCGAGATGAACGCGCGGCCCTTGGTGGGCAGCGGGCCGTAGGCGCCCGCCTGGGACTTGGCGTACGCCGTGCCGAAGACGGAGTCGATGCCCATGACCTCGCCGGTGGAGCGCATCTCCGGGCCCAGCACCGTGTCGACGCCCCGCCCGTGGATGTCGCGGAAGCGCGACCACGGCATGACGGCCTCCTTGACGGAGATCGGCGCGTCCAGCGGGAGTTCGCCGCCGTCGCCGTGGGCCGGGAGCAGCCCCTCGGCGCGCAGTTCGGCGACGGTCGCGCCCAGCGAGATGCGGGCGGCGGCCTTCGCGAGCGGTACCGCGGTCGCCTTCGAGGTGAAGGGGACCGTACGGGACGCGCGCGGGTTGGCCTCCAGGACGTAGAGGATGTCGCCGGCCATCGCGAACTGGATGTTGATCAGTCCGCGGACGCCGACTCCCTTGGCGATGGCTTCGGTTGAGGCCCGCAGGCGCTTGATGTCGAAGCCGCCCAGGGTGATCGGCGGCAGGGCGCAGGCCGAGTCGCCGGAGTGGATGCCGGCCTCCTCGATGTGCTCCATGACGCCGCCGAGGTACAGCTCCTGGCCGTCGTAGAGCGCGTCGACGTCGATCTCGATGGCGTCGTCGAGGAAGCGGTCGACCAGGACCGGCCGGGAGGGGCTGATCTCGGTGGACTCGGCGATGTACGACTCCAGGCGGGTCTCGTCGTAGACGATCTCCATGCCCCGGCCGCCGAGGACGTACGACGGGCGGACGAGGACCGGGTAGCCGATCTCGTCGGCGATGGCCTTGGCGCCCACGAAGGTCGTCGCGGTGCCGTGCTTGGGGGCGGGGAGGCCCGCCTCCGCGAGGACCTGGCCGAAGGCGCCGCGGTCCTCGGCGGCGTGGATCGCCTCGGGCGGGGTGCCGACGATCGGGACGCCGTTGTCCTTGAGAGCCTGCGCCAGGCCCAGCGGGGTCTGGCCGCCGAGCTGCACGATCACGCCCGCGACCGGGCCCGCCTGCTGTTCGGCGTGGACGATCTCCAGCACGTCTTCGAGCGTGAGCGGCTCGAAGTACAGGCGGTCGGAGGTGTCGTAGTCCGTGGAGACGGTCTCGGGGTTGCAGTTGACCATCACGGTCTCGTAGCCCGCGTCGCTGAGCGCGAAGGAGGCGTGGACGCAGGAGTAGTCGAACTCGATGCCCTGACCGATGCGGTTGGGGCCCGATCCCAGGATGATGACCGCGGGCTTCTCTCGCGGGGCGACCTCGTTCTCCTCGTCGTAGGACGAGTAGAAGTACGGCGTCTTCGCGGCGAACTCGGCGGCGCAGGTGTCGACCGTCTTGTAGACCGGGCGGATGCCGAGCGCGTGCCGGACCTCGCGGACGACGTCCTCGCGCAGGCCGCGGATCTCGCCGATCTGCTGGTCGGAGAAGCCGTGCCGCTTGGCCTCGGCGAGCAGCTCCGGGTCCAGCTTGTCGGCGGCGGCCAGCTCGTCGGCGATCTCCTTGATGAGGAAGAGCTGGTCGACGAACCAGGGGTCGATCTTCGTGTACTCGAAGACCTCCTCCTGGGTGGCGCCCGCGCGGATGGCCTCCATGACGGTGTTGATCCGGCCGTCGGTGGGCCGTACGGCCTCTTCGAGGAGCTGGACCCTGTCGCCGGGCTCACCGACGAAGGTGAACTGGCTGCCCTTCTTCTCCAGGGAGCGCAGCGCCTTCTGGAAGGCCTCGGTGAAGTTGCGGCCGATGGCCATGGCCTCGCCGACCGACTTCATGGTGGTCGTGAGGGTCGAGTCGGCGCTCGGGAACTTCTCGAAGGCGAAACGCGGGGCCTTCACGACGACGTAGTCGAGGGTCGGCTCGAAGGAGGCCGGGGTCTCGCGCGTGATGTCGTTCGGGATCTCGTCGAGCGTGTAGCCGACGGCCAGCTTGGCGGCGATCTTGGCGATCGGGAAGCCGGTCGCCTTGGAGGCGAGGGCCGAGGAGCGGGACACGCGCGGGTTCATCTCGATGACGATGACGCGGCCGTCGACCGGGTCGATCGCGAACTGGATGTTGCAGCCGCCGGTGTCGACGCCGACCTCGCGGATGATCGCGATGCCCACGTCACGCAGCACCTGGTACTCGCGGTCGGTCAGCGTCATCGCCGGGGCGACGGTGATCGAGTCGCCGGTGTGCACGCCCATGGGGTCGAAGTTCTCGATGGAGCAGACGACGACCACGTTGTCGTTCTTGTCGCGCATCAGCTCCAGTTCGTACTCCTTCCAGCCGAGGATGGACTCCTCCAGGAGGACCTCGGTGGTGGGAGACAGGGTGAGGCCCTGGCCGGCGATGCGGCGCAGTTCCTCCTCGTCGTGCGCGAAGCCGGAACCGGCGCCGCCCATGGTGAAGGAGGGGCGGACGACGACCGGGTAGCCGCCGAGGGTGTCGACGCCGGCGATCACGTCGTCCATGGTGTGGCAGATGACCGAGCGGGCGGACTCGCCGTAGCCGATCTTCTGGCGGACGGCCTCGACGACGTCCTTGAAGAGGTTGCGGTCCTCACCCTTGTGGATGGCCTCGACATTGGCGCCGATCAGTTCGACGCCGTATTTCTCCAGGGTGCCCGCCTCGTGCAGCGAGATGGCGGTGTTGAGCGCCGTCTGACCGCCCAGGGTGGGCAGGAGGGCGTCGGGGCGCTCCTTGGCGATGATCTTCTCGACGAAGTCCGGGGTGATCGGCTCGACGTAGGTGGCGTCGGCGATCTCCGGGTCGGTCATGATCGTCGCCGGGTTGGAGTTGACCAGGATGACGCGGAGGCCCTCGGCGCGCAGGATGCGGCAGGCCTGGGTGCCGGAGTAGTCGAACTCGGCGGCCTGGCCGATGACGATCGGGCCGGAGCCGATGACCAGGACGGACTGGATATCGGTGCGCTTAGGCACGCTGGCCCTCCATCAAAGACGTGAAGCGGTCGAACAGGTAGGCGGCGTCGTGCGGGCCGGCCGCCGCCTCGGGGTGGTACTGGACGCTGAACGCCGGCCGGTCGAGCAGCCGCAGCCCCTCGACGACCTGGTCGTTCAGGCAGACGTGCGAGACCTCGGCGCGGCCGTACGGCGTGTCGGAGACCTTGTCGAGGGGCGCGTCCACGGCGAAGCCGTGGTTGTGCGCGGTGACCTCGACCTTGCCGGTCGTACGGTCCTGCACGGGCTGGTTGATGCCGCGGTGGCCGTACTTCAGCTTGTACGTGCCGAAGCCGAGCGCGCGGCCCAGGATCTGGTTGCCGAAGCAGATGCCGAAGAGCGGGGTGCCGCGCTCCAGGACGGCCCGCATGACGGCGACCGGGTGGTCGGCGGTGGCGGGGTCGCCGGGTCCGTTGGAGAAGAAGACCCCGTCGGGCTGTACGGCGTAGACGTCCTCGACGGTCGCGGTGGCCGGGAGCACGTGCACCTCGATGCCGCGCTCGGCCATGCGGTGCGGGGTCATGCCCTTGATGCCGAGGTCGACGGCGGCGACGGTGAACTTCTTCTCACCGATCGCGGGGACGACGTACGCCTCCTTGGTGGCGACCTCGGCGGAGAGGTTCGCGCCCGTCATCTCGGGGGCCTCGCGCACCTCGGCGAGCATGGTGTCGTCGTCGGGCAGCGTGGGCCCGGAGAAGATGCCGACGCGCATGGCGCCGCGCTCGCGCAGATGGCGGGTCAACGCGCGCGTGTCGATGCCGGAGATCCCGACGACGCCCTGGTTGCGCAGCTCCTCGTCCAGGGAGCGGCGGGAGCGCCAGTTGGACGGCACGCGCGCGGGGTCGCGCACCACGTAACCGGCGACCCAGATGCGCTGCGACTCGGGGTCCTCGTCGTTCACACCGGTGTTGCCGATGTGCGGGGCGGTCATCACGACGACCTGGCGGTGGTACGACGGGTCGGTCAGGGTCTCCTGGTAGCCGGTCATGCCGGTGGAGAACACGGCCTCGCCGAAGGTCACCCCCACGGACCCGTAGGCACGGCCGCGGAAGATCCGGCCGTCCTCCAGGACGAGTACGGCGGGAACCTTGGCGGCTCCCCTGGTGGAGGTGGTCATCGTGCGCCTTCCGTGTCGGTCGTCTCAAGACTCTTGTTGATCATGCTGTTCAGGGTGTCGACCCACTCCGTGTGCTCGGCCGCGTGGTCGGAGCGGAACCCGGAGTCGATCAGCCGGTCCCCGTGCGCCCATGTCACGACCAGCAGGCCGCCCTCGCTGAGGACCTTCCCGGCGATGCCCTTGCCGAGCAGGGCCTCGCGCAGCGCCCCGGCCGGGATGAAGAAGTCGGTGGCTCCCGGTCGTACGACATCCAGGCCGGCCTCCGTCAGGGTCAGCTCGACCCGGCTGCGGGTGCCCAGGCCGTGCGCCACGATGCGGTCGAGCCACTGCCCGGCGGTGGTGGAGCCGTGGTAGCGGCCACTCATCGTTAGTTTCGCCTCGCCGGGCTCGTCCGGCGCGGTGGGGAGCTCGGGGACGTCGCCCTGGAGCGTGCCGCGCCACTTCCAGCCCTCGCGCATCAGCCAGTAGACGAGCGCGATGAAGAGGGCGAGGCCGACGAGCCAGCCGATACGAGCGGCCCAGTCGGTCACCGGGGCGGACTTCTCCCCGGCCGCGAGGTGGGTCAGTTCCAGAGGTGTCACGTGAGCTTCCCGTCGACGAGCGTGGCCTTGCCCCGGAGCCAGGTGTGCGTCACACGGCCCGGCAGCTCACGCCCCTCGTACGGGGTGTTGCGACTGCGCGAAGCGAAGCCCGCGGGGTCCACCGACCCACGGTATTCCGTGTCGACGAGCGTGAGGTTGGCGGGCTCACCAGCCGAGACAGGACGGCCGTGCCCCACCGCCCGCCCGATCTCGGCGGGCTTGACGGACATGCGCTCGGCGACCCCGGTCCAGGTGAGGAGCCCGGTGTCCACCATGGTCTCCTGCACCACTGACAACGCGGTCTCCAGGCCGACCATCCCCATGGCGGCGGCGGCCCACTCGCAGTCCTTGTCCTCGTGCGGGTGCGGGGCGTGGTCGGTGGCGACGATGTCGATCGTGCCGTCGGCGAGCGCCTCGCGCAGGGCCAGCACATCGCGCTCGGTGCGCAGCGGCGGGTTGACCTTGAAGACGGGGTTGTAGGAGCGCACCAGCTCATCCGTGAGGAGGAGATGGTGCGGGGTGACCTCGGCGGTCACGTCGATGCCCCGGGACTTGGCCCAGCGGACGATCTCGACGGACCCGGCGGTCGACAGGTGGCAGATGTGGACGCGGGAACCGACGTGCTCGGCGAGCAGAACATCGCGGGCGATGATCGATTCCTCGGCCACCGCCGGCCAGCCCCCGAGCCCGAGTTCGGCGGAGACGACACCCTCGTTCATCTGGGCGCCCTCGGTCAGCCTCGGCTCCTGCGCGTGCTGGGCGACGACTCCCCCGAAGGCCTTCACGTACTCCAGCGCCCGGCGCATGATCACCGCGTCGTCGACGCACTTGCCGTCGTCGGAGAAGACGGTGACCCCGGCGGCCGACTCGTGCATCGCGCCCAGCTCGGCGAGCTTCTTGCCCTCCAGGCCGACGGTGACGGCGCCGATGGGCTGCACATCGCAGTAGCCGTGCTCCTGGCCGAGCCGGTAGACCTGCTCGACGACACCGGCGGTGTCGGCGACCGGGAAGGTGTTGGCCATGGCGAACACGGCCGTGTAGCCACCGCTGGCTGCCGCTCGGGTGCCGGTCAGGACGGTCTCGGAGTCCTCGCGGCCGGGCTCGCGCAGGTGGGTGTGCAGGTCGACGAGGCCCGGCAGCAGCACCTTGCCCTCGGCCTCGACGACCTCGGCGCCTTCGGCGGACAGTCCGCTGCCGACCTCGGCGATGGTGTCCCCGTCGATCAGCACGTCCTGCGGCTCGCCGCCGAGGACCTTCGCACCGCGGATCAGGATCTTGCTCATGTGACTTACTTCTCCTCGATACGGGCGTGGCTGACGGCGGGTTCGTTGCCGCCCAGAAGCAGATAGAGCACGGCCATCCGGATGGACACTCCGTTTGCGACCTGCTCGACGACGGTGCAGCGGTCCGAGTCGGCGACCTCGGCGGTGATCTCCATGCCCCGGACCATCGGCCCCGGGTGCATCACGATGGCGTGCTCCGGCATCTTCGCCATCCGCTCGCCGTCGAGGCCGTAGCGCCGCGAGTACTCGCGCTCGGTCGGGAAGAACGCCGCGTTCATGCGCTCGCGCTGGACGCGCAGGAGCATCACCGCGTCGGACTTGGAGAGCGTGCTGTCGAGGTCGTAGGAGACCTCGCAGGGCCAGGCCTCGACGCCGACCGGCACCAGGGTCGGCGGGGCGACGAGGGTGACCTCGGCGCCGAGGGTGTGCAGCAGGTCGACGTTCGAGCGGGCCACCCGGCTGTGCAGGATGTCGCCGACGAGCGTGATCCGCTTGCCGTCCAGGTCCTGCCCGAGCCCGGCGTCCCGGCCGACCAGCCGGCGCCGCATGGTGAACGCGTCCAGCAGGGCCTGCGTCGGGTGCTGGTGGGTGCCGTCACCGGCGTTGATGACGGCCGCGTCGATCCACCCGGAGGTGGCGAGCCGGTACGGCGCTCCGGAGGCGCCGTGCCGGATGACGACCGCGTCGACGCCCATGGCCTCCAGGGTCTGCACGGTGTCCTTCAGGGACTCGCCCTTGGAGACGCTCGACCCCTTGGCGGTGAAGTTGATGACGTCGGCGGAGAGGCGCTTCTCGGCGGCTTCGAAGGAGATACGCGTGCGCGTGGAGTCCTCGAAGAAGAGGTTGACGACGGTACGGCCGCGCAGGGTCGGCAGTTTCTTGATCGGCCGGTCGGCGACCCTGGCCATCTCCTCGGCGGTGTCGAGGATCAGGACGGCGTCGTCGCGGGTGAGGTCGGCGGCCGAGATGAGATGACGCTGCATCTGTCAGGCTCCGTAAGGCAGTTCAGGTCGGGATCCGGGGGTCTGGGGGAGGTCCCCCAGAAGGCGCGGCCGGGCATGCGGGGGCGCGGCGTGCCACAGGGGCACGGCGTCCGGCCGCTAAGGGGTCTGCTTGACGCCGAGCAGCACGGTGTCGCGACCGTCCTCCTCGGCGAGCTGGACCTTGACCGTCTCCCGCAGCGACGTGGGGAGGTTCTTGCCGACGTAGTCGGCGCGGATGGGCAGTTCGCGGTGGCCTCTGTCGACCAGGACCGCGAGCTGCACCGCGCGGGGGCGCCCGATGTCGTTCAGGGCGTCGAGGGCGGCGCGGATGGTGCGGCCGGAGAAGAGCACGTCGTCGACGAGGACGACCAGGCGGCCGTCGATGCCGTCACCGGGGATGTCGGTGCGGGCCAGCGCGCGGGGCGGGTGCATGCGCAGGTCGTCGCGGTACATGGTGATGTCGAGGGAGCCGACCGGGATCTTGCGGTCGGTGATCTCTTCGAGCTTGACGGCGAGCCGCTGGGCGAGGAAGACGCCCCGGGTCGGGATGCCGAGGAGCACCACGTCGTCGGCGCCCTTGGCGCGCTCGACGATCTCGTGGGCGATGCGGGTCAGGACCCGCGCGATGTCGGGGGCTTCGAGAACCGGCCGGGCATCGGACTCGTACTGCTGGGTGTCCATAAGAAACGGACCTCCTTCTCCGCCTCACGGGACGGACCTTAAAGGACGTCGGATTTGCGCCATCCACGGTAGCAGGCCGGGACGACACCCCTGATCACCCCTATGGAGTAATCGGACACCGCTACCACGGAAGAGCCGGTGCGGACCATTCGGCTTGACGCAGCAGCGTAACGCTGCGTAACCTCACAGTGAGTTACCAGCCGCGCGGCGCGGAAACACTGCAGCCGCGTCGACACAGTGTCCGGGAGCTATATGTCCAGCGAATACGCCAAGCAGCTCGGGGCCAAGCTCCGGGCCATCCGCACCCAGCAGGGCCTTTCCCTCCACGGTGTCGAGGAGAAGTCACAGGGACGCTGGAAGGCGGTCGTGGTCGGGTCGTACGAGCGCGGCGACCGCGCCGTCACCGTGCAGCGCCTCGCCGAGTTGGCTGACTTCTACGGGGTTCCGGTGCAGGAGCTGCTGCCGGGCACCACGCCGGGCGGGGCCGCCGAGCCGCCGCCGAAGCTGGTGCTGGACCTGGAGCGGCTGGCCCACGTGCCCGCCGAGAAGGCCGGCCCGCTGCAGCGCTACGCGGCGACGATCCAGTCCCAGCGCGGCGACTACAACGGCAAGGTGCTCTCGATCCGCCAGGACGACCTGCGCACACTCGCCGTCATCTACGACCAGTCCCCCTCGGTCCTGACCGAGCAGCTCATCAGCTGGGGCGTACTGGACGCGGACGCGCGTCGCGCGGTCTCCCACGAGGAGAACTGAGCCGCCCCCGCCGAGCCGCTTCCCGTCTCAGCAGAAACGTGCCGCCGGGGTGGCCGGAACTTCACCGTTCCGGCCACCCCGGCGGCTTTCTGCGGGCCTCAGGAGCCTCATGCGTACGGGAACGCCCTCATGCCCACGGGAACGCCGGAGGGCCCGCAGCGGTCGTGCTGCGGGCCCTCCGGCGTTTCGCTCGCGTATCGCTCTCGCGTACTGCTTACGCCTCGTCGCGGCGCAGTGTGGGCTTCAGGTCCTTGAAACGGCCCAGCAGGCCGTTCACGAACGAGGGCGACTCGTCCGTGGAGAACTCCTTCGCCAGCTGCACCATCTCGTCGAGGACGACGGCGTCCGGGGTCTCGTCGGCCCAGATCAGCTCGTAGGCGCCGAGGCGCAGGATGTTGCGGTCCACCACGGGCATGCGGTCGAGCGTCCAGCCGACCGAGTACTGCGCGATCAGCTCGTCGATGCGGCGCGCGTGCTGCGCGTACCCCTCGACCAGCTCCATCGTGTACTCGCTGACCGGGGGCTGCCGGGTGTCGTCCCGGGAGAGCCGGATCCAGTCCGCGAGGACCGTGGTGACGCCGACTCCGCGCTGGTCGCCCTCGAAGAGGATCTGGAAGGCGCGCTTGCGGGCCGTATTGCGGGCAGCCACGGTTAGCTGTTCACCCGGCCGAGGTAGTCGCTGGAGCGGGTGTCGACCTTGATCTTCTCACCGGTGGTGATGAAGAGCGGGACCTGGATCTGGTAACCGGTCTCCAGGGTGGCGGGCTTGGTGCCACCGGTGGAGCGGTCGCCCTGGACGCCGGGCTCGGTCTCCTGGATGACGAGCTCGACGGCGGCCGGCAGCTCGACGAAGAGCACCTCGCCCTCGTGCTGCGCGACCGTGGCGGTGAAGCCCTCGATCAGGAAGTTGGCGGCGTCGCCGACGGCCTTGCGGTCGACCATGAGCTGGTCGTAGGTCTCCATGTCCATGAAGACGAAGTACTCGCCGTCCATGTACGAGAACTGCATGTCGCGCTTGTCGACAGTGGCCGTCTCGACCTTGACGCCGGCGTTGAACGTCTTGTCGACGACCTTGCCGGAGAGCACGTTCTTGAGCTTGGTGCGCACGAAGGCAGGGCCCTTGCCGGGCTTGACGTGCTGGAACTCGACGACGGACCAGAGCTGGCCCCCGTCGAGCTTGAGCACCAGGCCGTTCTTGAGGTCGTTCGTGGAAGCCACGGTTGCGGAATCTCCTGGACTGACGTGGACGACCACGGGACACGCGCACAGCTCGGAAAAGCTAGAGCGCGAGCAGCTCCTTGGTCGTGATGGTGAGTAGCTCGGGTCCGCCGTCCGCCTCAGGGCGTACGACGAGCGTGTCATCGATCCGGACACCGCCCCGGCCCGGGAGGTGAACCCCCGGTTCGACGGTGACCGGCACGCAAGCGTCCAGTTTACCCATGGCCGCGGGGGCCAGCTGCGGCTCCTCGTCGATTTCGAGCCCGACACCATGCCCGGTGAGCGCTGCGAGGCCTTCTGAGTGCCCCGCGGAGTCCAGTACCTGGCGGGCCGCGCGGTCCACGTCGCGGTAGGCGGCGCCGGGGGTCAGGGACTCCCGTGCGGCCCTCTGGGCGGCGAAGACGAGGTCGTAGAGCTCGATCTGCCAGTCGGCGGGAGAGGTCCCGATGACGAACGTACGGCCGATCTCACAGCGGTATCCGCGATACATGGCACCGAGGCAGACAGAAAGGAAATCTCCCTCCTCGACCCTGCGATCGGTCGGCCGGTGACCGCGTCGGCCGGAGTGCGGGCCGGTGGCGACGGAGGTCGCGAACGCGGGGCCGTCCGCCCCGTGGTCGACGAGCCGTCGCTCCAGTTCGAGGGCGAGATGGCGTTCGGTGCGGCCGACGAGGATCGACTCCAGCAGCTCTCCGAGGGCCTGGTCGGCGATCTCGGCGGCGATTCTCAGACAGGAGATCTCCTCCTCGTCCTTGACCACCCGCAGCTGTTCGACCGCGCCGCCGATGTCGGTGAGGCGGAGCGTGGGGGCGACCGAGCGGAGGGCGCGGTGGCGGGCCACCGTGAGGTGATGCTCCTCTACGGCCATGGAGTCGGCGCCGTGCGCTGCCGCGAGGTCCGCGGCGGATACGGCGGGGTCGCCGTCGGGGCCGGGGAGTGTGTGGACGCGCAGGGTCTCGTCGGGACGGCCCTCCGCCGGCCGCTCGTCCAGCGGGACCGTGCAGACCAGCAGGTCCTCGCGCTTGCCCAGGAGCAGGACGGTGCCCTGCGGGGCTGGACCGGCCAAGTAGCGCACGTTGGCTGGGTTGGTGACCAGCGCGGATTGGCTGCCGCCGGCTTGGGCTCGGTCCCTGAGCCTTGCTCGGCGGGCTGCGTAGACCTCTGACATGAGACGAGCGTAGGAGCGGTGGCTGGATTGTGCTGGTTGGGAGAGTGCCGTTCGGGGGACGGGGCGGGTTCGAAGGTCGTGTGCCGAGTGCGCGCCGGTGGGGGCTGGGCGCTCAGTTCCCCGCGCCCCTAAAAGACACAAGTCCCGTTGGTCACCAGCTCGGCGGGCTCGCTATGGATCGTGCCAGGACGTCGTTGAGGACCTGGGCCGTCTGCTGTACGTCCATCTGGGAGTTGTCGATGATCGGGAGGCCCGAGCCGTACCAACCCGCCATGCGGCCGTGGATGCGGGCGACCTCCTCGTCGGTGAGGCGGCGGTTGCCGGCGCGTTTGGCGTTGCGTTCCAGGACGATCTCCAGGCCGGGCAACAGGACCACCGGGAGGAGGCCGGGGCCGACGTGTCGTTTCCAGCCACCCAGGCCTACGACGGGGCGGTCGGGGAAGACCGCGTCGTCGAGGATGCAGGAGATGCCGTTGGCGAGGAAGTTGCGGGCGGAGAAGCCGCAGGTGCGGCGGGCCAGGCGGTACTGGGCCTCGGAGTGGTCGTTCCAGCCGGACTGGGGGTCGGCGAAGCCGGAGCGGACCCATTCGCGGACGTCGTCCAGGCTGATGTGGGCCGTGGGGACCCGGCGGTGGTCCGCCCAGTACTTGGCGACGCTCGTCTTGCCCGCGCCGGCGGGGCCGATGAGCAGCACCGCGAGGGTCGTGGAGGTCGGGTCGGCCGCGGCCTGCGCCGGTGGCGTGCTGGGCATGGGCACGGGGCCGCCCGGCGGGAGCTGGACGTGGCCGGTGGTGTCCGGGGCGCGGCGCGGGACCGCGTGCGGCAGCGGCGGGGTGGGCGCGAAGCCCGGGGCCGGTGGCGGGGGTGGCACGGGGGCCGGGCCCGGTTGGGGCGGTCCCGAGTGTTGTCCGGCCGGGGACCAACCGGTGGTCGGTCCCTGCCCCGGCTGGTGGGGCGGCGGCAGCGGAGACCCCACTGCGTGCTGCATCCGGTGCCACTCCGTCTCGTCTTTTCCGGCTCGGTCACCTCCGGGGCGCTGAAGCCGGTACCGGCGCGTCCCTTCGGCTCGCTCGCAGAAGGCAATGGGCGCTGGCAGCGGGCCCGAGCCCGCTGCCTACCGAACGGTACCTTCCCCGGCCGCCATTTGGTGAACGGCCGGGGAGAGGCCGAAGTGCCCGTCCGCGCAAGGCGATTCGGGCGGAAGGGCCTTGGCGGTACTTACTCGCCCACTTCGCCGTACGCGGCGAGCAGGACGGCCGGGTCGGGGCCCTCCAGGACCGTCGGCTTGGCGAGGCCGTCGAGGACGATGAAGCGCAGCATGTCGCCGCGGGACTTCTTGTCGACCTTCATGGTCTCCAGCAGCTTGGGCCACTGGTCGTAGCGGTAGCTGAGCGGCAGGCCGACCGATTCGAGGACCGTGCGGTGCCGGTCCGCCGTCGCGTCGTCCAACCGGCCCGCGAGACGGCCGAGTTCGGCCGCGAAGTGCATGCCTACGGCCACCGCGGCGCCGTGCCGCCACTTGTAGCGCTCGTTCTTCTCGATGGCGTGCGCGAGGGTGTGGCCGTAGTTGAGGATCTCGCGCAGACCCGACTCCTTGAGGTCGGCCGAGACGACCTCGGCCTTGACCTTGATGGAGCGCTCGATGAGCTCGGCGGTGTGCGGGCCCGCCGGGGTGCGGGCGGACTCCGGGTCGGACTCGATGAGGTCGAGGATCACCGGGTCGGCGATGAAGCCGGCCTTGATGATCTCGGCGAGCCCGGAGACGTAGTCGTTGACCGGGAGGGAGTCCAGCGCGGCGAGGTCGCAGAGCACGCCGGCCGGCGGGTGGAAGGAGCCGACCAGGTTCTTGCCCTCGACGGTGTTGATGCCGGTCTTGCCGCCGACGGCCGCGTCGACCATGGCGAGCACGGTCGTCGGTACGGCGATCCAGCGGACCCCGCGCAGCCAGGTCGCGGCGACGAAGCCGGCCAGGTCGGTGGTGGAGCCGCCGCCGACACCGACGATGACGTCGGAGCGGGTGAAGCCGGACTGGCCCAGGGCCTTCCAGCAGTAGGCGGCGACCTCGGCGGTCTTGGCCTCCTCCGCGTTGGGCACCTGGATGGCGACGGCCTCGAAACCCTGCCCGGCCAGGTCGGCGCGCAGCGCCTCACCCGTCTCGTCGAGCGCCTCGGGGTGGATGATGGCGACCCGCTTGGCCTTGTCGCCGACCAACCCGCCCAGTTCGCCCAGGAGTTGACGGCCCACCAGGACTTCGTACGGGTCGCTGCCCGCCGTGCCGCCGACCTGGATCCGCGTCACTGACTCGCTCATGCTTCCTTCAACTCCAGTGCGTCCAGGACGGCTTGGGTGACGTCCTCGGGGGTGCGGCCGTCCGTGGGTACGACGGCCTGCGCGACCTCGGCGTACAAGTGCCGCCTGGCTTCCATCAGTTCGCGCCACTGCTTGCGCGGGTTGATCGTGAGCAGCGGGCGGGCCGCGTTGAGGCCGGTGCGCTTGACCGCTTCGTCCACGTCCATGGAGAGGTAGACGACCCGGTGTCCGGCGAGCAGCGTGCGCGTGTCCTCGTCGAGGATCGAGCCGCCGCCGAGCGCGAGGACGCCGTCGTGTCCGGCGAGTGCCTGGTGCACGGCGCGCTTCTCGATCGCGCGGAAGACCGGCTCGCCCTCGTCGACGAAGATCTCGGCGATGGTGCGGCCCTCGGTGGTCACGATGTCGTCGTCGGTGTCCCGGTAGGCGACGCCGAGCCGCTCGGCGAGCTGCTGTCCGACGGTGGACTTGCCGACGCCCATGGGACCGACCAGGACGACGAGCGGGGTCGCGGTCACCGGACGACCAGGTTCTCAAGGTACGAACGGACGTTGCGGCGGGTCTCGGGCACCGAGTCGCCGCCGAACTTCTCGGCCACGGCGTCCGCGAGGACGAGCGCGACCATCGCCTCGGCGACGATGCCGGCGGCCGGGACCGCGGAGACGTCGGAACGCTGGTGGTGGGCCTGCGTGGCCTCACCGGTGACCACGTCGACGGTCTGCAGGGCGCGCGGCACGGTCGCGATCGGCTTCATGGCAGCACGCACGCGCAGCAACTCGCCCGTGGACAGCCCGCCTTCGGTGCCACCGGAGCGCCCGGAGACGCGCCGAATACCCTCATCGGTGTTCACGATCTCGTCGTGCGCCTGCGAACCGGGCACCCGCGCCAGCTCGAACCCGTCACCGATCTCGACACCCTTGATCGCCTGGATACCCATGAGGGCACCGGCGAGGCGGGCGTCCAGCTTGCGGTCCCAGTGCACGTGCGAACCGAGGCCGACGGGAACGCCGTAGGCAAGGATCTCGACGACCCCGCCGAGCGTGTCGCCGTCCTTGTGGGCCTGGTCGATCTCCGCGACCATCGCCTTCGACGCGTCCGCGTCCAGGCAGCGCACGGGGTCGGCGTCCAGCTTCTCGACATCGGCCGGCGTGGGCAGCACACCCTGCGGCGCCTTGGCGGAGGCCAGCTCGACGACGTGCGAGACGATCTCGATCCCGGCCGTCTCCTTGATGTACGACCGGGCGACCGCGCCCAGCGCGACACGGGCGGCTGTCTCCCGCGCGGAGGCGCGCTCCAGGATCGGCCGGGCCTCGTCGAAGCCGTACTTCTGCATACCGGCGAGGTCGGCGTGGCCGGGACGGGGCCGGGTCAGCGGCGCGTTACGGGCGAGCCCCGCCAGGATCTCGGGGTCGACCGGGTCGGCCGCCATGACCTGCTCCCACTTGGGCCACTCCGTGTTGCCGACCATGATGGCGACCGGCGAACCGAGGGTCAGACCGTGCCGCACACCGCCGAGGAAGGTGACCTCGTCGCGCTCGAACTTCATGCGCGCGCCGCGTCCATAGCCGAGCCGGCGCCGGGCCAGGTGGTCCGCCACCATGTCCGTGGTGATCGGCACACCGGCGGGAAGACCCTCCAGCGTCGCCACGAGTGCGGGACCGTGGGACTCCCCCGCGGTCAGCCAGCGCAACCTGCTCAACGGTGCTCCTCATGCTCGCGCCCTGGTACTGCTGCGTACGCGCGTCCTCGCATACGCCAACGGCGCGACCGGGTGCGCGGCCCTGGCCCGCCGCCCCCGATCCTCCCACGTCCGGGACACGGACCTGGCCTACGGTCCAGGGGGCGGACGGGTGGTGGTGGGCGTGACGACCGGGGGACGCCTTCTCTCCCCGCTCGGTTGGGCCGAGGTCAGAGGTCGACCGACGCACCGCTCAGCCGCCTTGCGGGGGCGGGGTCAGCAGTCGGACGGCGGCTTCTTGAGAGCCTTGCCGGGGCGGGTCGGGAGTCTGCCGACGCCCACTTGCCCGCCCTGACGAGCCCGGGCCAGCGGCATGTCGGCGCCCCCTCGGGAGCCTTACCGGGTCGACGTCAGGAGTCTGCAGACGATCGCTCGCGCACCTGCCCAGGTCCGGATCGGCGGTCCGCCTGCGCCTCCTCGGCAGCCGTACCAGGTCGACGTCAGGAATCGGCCGACGATCGCTTGCTCGCCCACCCCACGAGGTCCACGCAGACACCCAGCCAACGCCATCCAGCCCGCTCCATCCCCGCCGCCCCAGGACCAGCAAGCAGCCGGCCGCGCCCGAACCCACCTCACCGCCCCGCCAACGCCCTCTCCCCCGCCCTCCGCATCGCGTCCACCGGCGCCGGACGACACCCCGTCATCTGTTCCACCTGAAGCACCGCCTGGTGCACCAACAGATCGAGGCCGCTCACGACCGCACCCCCATAGCCGGACCAGCGGGCCGCGAGGTCCGTGGGCCAGGGGTCGTAGAGGACGTCGAAGAGGGTGGCGGGGCGTTCCGGCACCGTGGACGAAAGGGCGTCTGTCGTGCCGGCCGGGGTGGTCGCGAAGACCAGGGGCGCGCGCAGGCCTTCCGCCGCGTCCGCCCAGTCCGCGGTGCGGACCTCTACGTCCAGCCGCTTGCCCCACTGCCGCATCTCCGCCGCGCGCGCCTCGCTGCGGACGTACGCGACGACCTCACCCGTACAGATGCGGGCGAGGGCGGCGAGGGCGGAGGAGGCGGTCGCGCCGGCGCCCAGGATCGCGGCCGAGTCGACCTGTTCGATGCCGTGTTCGCGCAGGGCGGCCACCATGCCGGGGATGTCCGTGTTGTCGCCGACTCGGCGGCCGTCCTCCGTGACGACGACCGTATTGACCGCGTCCACCGACGCCGCCGTCTCGCTGATCTCGTCGAGCAGCGGTATCACCGCCCGCTTGAGCGGCATGGTCAGGGACAGGCCCGCCCACTCCGGGCCGAGGTCCTTGAAGAACCCCGGCAGGGCCGCCTCGTCCACATCGAAGCGGTCGTAGGACCAACCGTCCAGCCCCAGCTCCCCGTATGCCGCGCGATGCAGCACCGGGGAGAGGGAGTGGGCGATGGGGGAACCGAGCACGGCGGCACGGCGGGCGTCAGTTGCCCGAACTGGCATTGAATTTATCCTTGAGTGCCTGGAACTCGGCATACGTCTTGGCGAATTCGGTCTTGTTCTCGCCGTCGGTCGCCACGAAGTAGATCCAGCCGTCGTGCGTCGGATTCAGCGCGGCGGCGAGCGCCTCGTCACCGGGGTTGTCGATGGGACCGGGCGGCAGGCCCTTTTGCGTGTAGGTGTTGTACGGGTCCTTGTTGCTGTTGATCTCGGACTCGCTGATGTGGATGTTGCTCTGACCCTTCAGGTAATTGAAGGTCGAGTCGAATTGCAGGTACCGGTTCGTCTCGGTGTTCGTGGTCTTGAGACGGTTATAGACGACTTCCGCCATCTTGCGGAAGTCCTCGTGCGTCTTGCCTTCGGCCTGGACGAGGCTCGCGACCGTGATGACCTGCAACGGGTCGTCCAGATTGAGCGCTTTCGCCTTCGCTTCGAGGTCGATCGCGCCGTATTTGTCGCTGGCCTGGGCGACCATCTGCTTGAGGACCGCTTCGGGTTTCATACCCTTTGCGGCGCCGTATGTGCCGGGGTAGAGGAAGCCCTCCAGCGGGTCCTTGATGTCCTTGTTGTTGTTCGCCCAGCTGGGGAGTCCGAGCGACTTGTAGTCCTTCTTGGCGACGGCCTTGGTCGTGCCGTCGGAAAGCTGGAGTTTCTTGTCGATCGCCGCGTAGATCTTGGAATTCCGCCAGCCCGTGGGGACGATCAAGTTGTCCTGGCTCTTGGGGTCGAGCATCAGCTTGACGGCGCTCGCCGCGGACATTTCCTTCTTCAGCAGAAAGACCCCGGCCTGGATCTTCTTCCCGTCGGGATTCTGGGACTGGGCGGCGACGAACGCGTCGACGCTCTTCACGACGCCCTGTTTCTTCAGCTCCTGACCGATGGTGTAGCCGCCCGCCCCCTTCGGGATGCTGACACTCACCGAACCGGTGCCGTCGCCCGCGTAGTCCGGCGCCGAGCCGAAACGGTTCTGGTAGAACTGCCAGCCGAAGTAGCCGACCGTGGCCAGGCCGCCGCCGAACACCATGACGACCACGAGGCAGGCGCAGCCGTTGCGGCGCTTCCGCTCCTTGCCGCCTTTGTCCTTGCCCTTGCCTTTGCCGCCCTTGGCCCGCCGGCGCCCGTCCGGCTCGTCGTCGGCCTCGTCGTCATCGTCATCGTCACCGCCGCCCGCGAAGAACGCGTGTTCGCCCTGATCGGGTCCCGGGTCCCAGTCGGCCTGCTCCGGTTCCGGCTCGGTGCGTCGCCTGCTCGGCGGCTCCGGCGGCGGGAACGCGTCGGGCGTGCCGTAGAAATCGGGCTGCTGTTCGCCATAGGCGGCGGCCTGTTGCCCGTAGGGGTCGACAGGGTCCGCGGCGTACGGGACCTGCGCGGGCGCGCCGGTGCCGTCCCAGCCGCCCTGCTGATATTGCTGCTGCTGACCGGCGTACTGCTGATGGCTCTGATCGGCGTACTGCTGTTGGTCAGCCCACTGCTGCTGGTCGGGGTACTGCGGGTTGCCCTGCTCGTCGTAGACCTGGTACTGCTGCGGCGCCTGACCGTAATCGGCCTGCTGGCCATGGCCCCAGTCGCCGTACTGCGGCTGCTGCGGCTGTTCCGGATAGTGCTGCGGCTGGCCGCCGTAGGAGGACTGCTGGCCCGGCTGGGCCTGCTGCCCTTCCCATCCGACGTCCCCGAACAACGGGTCCTCCGGATGCCACGGTTCGGAGCCTGGGCCCCGGCCATACTCAGTCATCGATCCCCTAGAGCCGCGAGGCGGCGGTCGCGGCGCTTGCGGCTCCGGCTCCCGTCCCGCCTCTTGCTGTGCCATGGCTGTTCGAACACCATCGCATCGCGCGGAACGTTACCGTATCGCGATCAGATGACCACTTCGACGCCCTCGCCGGGTGGTTTACCTGACACCCGTTCGGATTCCAGCGCCTGCTGGAGGATGATGACCGCGGCCGCCTGGTCGATGACCGACCGGCCCTTCTTGGACTTCACCCCTGAGGCGCGCAGTCCCTGACTGGCCGTCACCGTGGTCATCCGTTCGTCCAACAGTCTGATCGGTACCGGTGCGATGCCCTTCGCGAGTTCCTGCGCGAAGGCCCGGACCTTCACCGCGGCCGGTCCCTCGCCCCCCTTGAGGGAGCGTGGCAGACCGACGACGACTTCGATCGGTTCGTACTCCTCGGCGAGCTGCTGCAGCCGGCGGTGTGCTGCCGGGATGTCGCGGCCGGGGACGGTCTCGACGGGAGTGGCGAGGATCCCGTCGGGGTCGCACGAGGCGACCCCGATCCGGGCGTCCCCGACGTCGATCGCGAGTCGACGTCCTCTTCGCATGTTCGCGGCCGTTTCTTACTTGGCCGTGTCGGCGACGAGGCGTTCGACGGCGTCCACGGCCTCGCCGACGGCGGTCGGGTTCTGGCCACCGCCCTGGGCCACGTCCGGCTTGCCGCCACCGCCGCCGCCGAGGGTCTTGGCGGCCGCGCGGACCAGGTCGCCGGCCTTGAGACCGCGCTCGCGGGCGGCTTCGTTGGTGGCGATGACCGTGAGCGGCTTGCCGTTGTTGACCGTGAAGAGGGCGACTACGGCGGCCCGGCCGCCCTGGATGCGGCCGCGCACGTCGAGGACCAGCTTGCGCAGGTCGTCGGCGCTCGTGCCGTCCGGCACCTGGCCGGTGACCAGCGCGACGCCGTGCACGTCCTTGGCGGACTCGACGAGACCGGCCGCGGCCTGCAGCACCTTCTCGCCCCGGAACTTCTCGATCTCCTTCTCGGCGTCCTTCAGCTTGCCGAGCATGGCGGAGACCTTCTCCGGCAGCTCCTCCGGGCGCCCCTTGATCAGCTCCTGGAGCTGGGCGACGACCGTGTGCTCACGGGCCAGGAAGTTGTAGGCGTCGACACCGACGAGCGCTTCGATACGGCGCACTCCGGAGCCGATCGACGACTCGCCGAGCAGCTTCACCAGGCCGAGCTGGGAGGTGTTGTGGACGTGGGTGCCGCCGCACAGCTCCTTGGAGAAGTCGCCGATGGTGACGACCCGGACCCGCTCGCCGTACTTCTCGCCGAACTCGGCGATGGCGCCCTGCTTCTTGGCCTCGTCCAGGCTGAGGATCTCGGCGTGCACGTCCAGGTCGCGGGCGAGCACCTCGTTGATCTTCTGCTCGACGTCGCTCATCACGGTCGTGGGAACCGCGGACGGCGATCCGAAGTCGAAGCGGAAACGGCCCGGCTGGTTCTCGGAACCGGCCTGCGCGGCCGTCGGACCGAGGGCGTCACGCAGCGCCTGGTGGGTGAGGTGGGTGGCGGAGTGGGCGCGGGCGATGGCGGTGCGGCGGCGGATGTCGATCGCGGCCTCGGCCTTGGCGCCGACGGTGACCTCGCCGTACTGGACGACGCCCTTGTGCACGTAGACCCCGGGCACCGGCTTCTGGCAGTCGCGGATCTCGATCACGGCGCCGGACTCGACCTTGATGCGGCCGGTGTCGCCGATCTGGCCGCCGCCCTCGGCGTAGAAGGGGGTGCGGTCGAGGACGATCTCGACCTCGTCGCCCTCGGTCGCGGCCGGGGAGGAGACGCCGTCGACGAGGATGCCGACGACGGTGGACTCGCCCTGGGTGTCCGAGTAGCCGATGAACTCGGTCTCGCCGGCCTTGTCGGCGATCTCGCGGTAGGCACCGACGCCCGCGTGGCCGGTCTTCTTGGCCTGCGCGTCGGCCTTGGCCTGGTCGCGCTGCTGCTTCATCAGGCGCCGGAAACCGTCCTCGTCCACGGAAAGGCCCTGCTCGGCGGCCATTTCGAGGGTGAGGTCGATCGGGAAGCCCCAGGTGTCGTGGAGCAGGAACGCCTTGTCGCCGGCGAGGATCTTGCCGCCCGACTGCTTGGTGTCGGCGATGGCCGAGTCGAGGATGTTGGTCCCGGCCTTCAGCGTCTTGACGAAGGCGGCCTCCTCGGCGAGGGCCACGGTCTCGATGCGCCGGCGGTCGGTGACGAGCTCGGGGTACTGCTGACCCATCATCGTGATGACGGTGTCGATGAGGTCCTTGACGACCAGACCCGTGGCACCGAGCAGCCGCATGTTGCGGATGGCGCGGCGCATGATCCGGCGCAGGACGTAACCGCGGCCCTCGTTGCCGGGGGTCACGCCGTCGCCGATGAGCATCACGGACGTGCGCATGTGGTCGGTGACCACGCGCAGGGAGACGTCGGACTCGTGCGATTCGCCGTACTCGACGCCGGTCAGCTCGGTGGCCTTCTTGATGACGGCCATGGAGGTGTCGATCTCGTACATGTTCTGCACGCCCTGCAGGATCATCGCGAGGCGCTCCAGGCCGAGGCCCGTGTCGATGTTCTTGCTGGGCAGCTCGCCGAGGATCTCGAAGTCCTCCTTGCCGATCCCCTCGCCGCGCTCGTACTGCATGAAGACGAGGTTCCAGATCTCCACGTACCGCTCGTCGTTGACGGCCGGGCCGCCCTCGACACCGAACTCGGGACCACGGTCGTAGTTGATCTCGGAGCACGGGCCACACGGACCCGGGACGCCCATCGACCAGTAGTTGTCCTTCTTGCCGAGGCGCTGGATGCGCTCGGCCGGGACGCCGATCTTCTCCCGCCAGATGGTCTCGGCCTCGTCGTCGTCGAGGTAGACCGTGATCCACAGGCGCTCGGGGTCGAGGCCGTAACCACCCTTGTCCTGGGGCGAGGTGAGCAGCTCCCAGGCGTAGGTGATGGCGCCTTCCTTGAAGTAGTCGCCGAAGGAGAAGTTGCCGCACATCTGGAAGAACGTGCCGTGCCGGGTGGTCTTGCCGACCTCTTCGATGTCGGGCGTGCGCACGCACTTCTGCACGCTGGTGGCGCGCGGCCACGGCGGCTTGACCTCGCCGAGGAAGTACGGCTTGAAGGGGACCATGCCGGCGGGGACCAGGAGCAGAGTCGGGTCGTCCGCGATGAGCGACGCCGAGGGGACGACGGTGTGGCCGCGCTCCTCGTAGAAGCTCAGCCAGCGGCGGCGGATTTCAGCCGACTCCATCAGTGGTCCTCATTCCGGTTGTACGAGTACGTCGTCCTGTCGGTTGTTTCGACGGACAGGGGGGTGTTGCGGTTCTCGATGGCGATCTGCTGCCGGGGTGCCGGGAGTTCGGGGTCGACCGGGGCGTTGATCCCCAGCGCGTCGCCGAGTTCGGCCTCGCGCTGGGCCATGCCCGCGCGGACGTCGAGCGCGAAGTGCACCGCGCTGTCCTTGAGCTTGTGGCCCGCTTCGAGCGCCTTGTTGGCCGCGGCGACGGCGAGGTGCTCGGGGGTCAGCTGCTTCAGCTTGCGATTGACCTTGGTGGTCGCCCAGACACCGGCGGCCACGCCCGTGCCGAACCAGAACGTACGGCGGAACATCGCTCGGTCAGTCCTTCTTCCGGGTGCGCTTGCCCCGCCGTCCGGCCGGGACGGTACGGCCCACGATCACCGTACGACGGGAGGCCCCGGACGGCGCGGGCACGTCCTCGCGACGGCCGCCCAGAGCCCGGCGGACGCCGTAGCCGAAGGCCGCGACCTTCACGAGGGGCCCGCCGAAGGTGGAGGCGACGGTGGTGGACAGTGCGGAGGCGTTCGAGGTGACTTCCTGGACGTCGGAGGCGATCGCGTCGACCCGGTCGATCTGGGTCTGCGCGGAGCGCACCGCCGCGGAGGCGTCGGCCAGCAGCGGCACGGCCTGGTCGGTCACGTCCGCGACCAGCTTGGTGGTCGCCTTGAGCGTCTGGGCCAGCCTCACCAGTGCGACGGCGAGGAACGAGACCAGGATCGCCCAGAAGACGGCCACCAGGATCCCGGCCACCTCTCCACCGGACACCTGACACCCGCTCTCGTAAACACCTGTTGATGACTGGAACCGAGCCTATCGCGCCGGGGGTGGCGCTCCGTACCGCATTACCGCCCCGCGCGCGGTGGAGTCGCGCGAAGCGATTGTACGGACTGAATACGGTTCAGTACGCTCCGTGTTCCATGCGAGCTTCCCATGGCGGCGACGCCACCGCGGACGGCAATCTGCCCCTCGAACCCGACCGGTTCGTGGGCCGCTCGGCCGAACTCACCGAGCTGGCCCGGGCGCTCGATGCCTCACGTCTGGTCACGCTGACCGGTCCCGGCGGGGTCGGCAAGTCCCGGCTCGCGGCCCACGCGGCGGCCCTCTCCGCGCCCCCGGACGGGGTGTGGCGGGTGGAACTGGCGCCGGTGCGCGACCCGGAACTCGTCGACTTCGCGGTCGTGGAGGCGCTGGGGCTGACGGATCACACCGCGCGGTTGCCGCGTGAGGCGCTGCTCGTACATCTGACGGATCGTCAACTCCTCTTGGTGCTGGACGGGTTCGAGCATCTGGTGGAGATGTGTGCCGAGCTGGTGGCCGAGCTGCTCGGGCGGGTGCCGGGGTTGCGGGTGCTCGCGGTGGGGCGGCGGCCGTTGGAGCTGGCGGGTGAACGGGTCGTCGCGGTGGCGCCGTTGGGCGAGGACGAGGCGGTGGAGCTGTTCGCCGACCGGGCCGCGCAGCAGGGCGTCACCCTCGGCGAAGACGATCCGGACGTACGGGAGTTGTGCCGTCGGCTCGACGGGATTCCGCTCGCCGTCGAGCTGGCGGCGGGGCGGCTGCGGGCGCTGGCGCCCGGGGAGTTGCTGGCACGGTTCGACGACCGGTTCCGGCTGCTGGCCGGCGGGCGCAGGGACGCGTTACCCCGGCACCAGACGCTGCGGACGGCGATCGGCTGGAGCCATGAACTGTGCACGCCCGAGGAGCGGTTGCTGTGGGCGCGGCTGTCGGTGTTCGCCGGGCGCTTCGACCTGGAGGCCGCCGAGTACGTGTGCGGCGGCGACGGACTGACCTCGGACGGCGTCCTCGACGTGCTCTCCGAACTCCTCGCGCAGTCCGTGGTCGTCGGCGAACAGACGCCGACGGGCGTGCGCTACCGGATGCTCGACACGATCCGGGCCTACGGCGCCGACTGGCTGGAGGCGACCGGGGACGCGGCCCGGCTGCGGCGCAGGCA
Source organism: Streptomyces sp. NBC_01261 (assembly GCF_036226385.1). Lineage (NCBI taxonomy): Bacteria > Bacillati > Actinomycetota > Actinomycetes > Kitasatosporales > Streptomycetaceae > Streptomyces > Streptomyces sp. NBC_01261. Next base: position 8,849,211 of record NZ_CP108463.1, on the reverse strand, counting down.
CCGCGACTGGTATCTGGGGCTGGCCACGTGGTGCGAGCTGGACTGGTTCTCGCCGCGCCAGGGTGAGGTCGCCGCGCGGGTCGAGGCGGAGCTGCCGAATCTGCGCGGCGCCCTGGAGTACTGCCTGACCGAGCCGGACGAGACGCACCTGGGCCAGTACCTCGCGGGTTCCCTGTGGTTCTACTGGGCGGGCTGCGGGCGGCTCGCGGAGGGCCGGCACTGGCTGGAGCAGGCCGTGCGGCTGGGCGCCGAGGACACGGCGAACGACCAGTCACGCCTGAAGGCCCTCTGGGTGCTCGGCTATGTGGCGATCCTCCAGGGCGACACCGTGCCCGCGCTGGCCGCGCTCCAGGAGTGCCGCGAGGAGGCGGACGAGGCCGCGAACCCCACGGCGGTCGCCTACGCCGAACACCGCACCGGCTGCCTGGCGTTGGTCACGGACGACATGCCGCGCGCGGAGACCCTGCTGCGCTCGGCGCTCGACCGCTACCAGCAGATCGGCGAACTGAACAGCAACGTGCTGATGGGCCAGGTCGAACTGGCGATGACCCGCGCGTTCCAGGGCGATCTGGCGGACGCGGTGAAGCTGTGCGAGGACGTCCGCCGCGTGTGCGAGGACCACGGCGAACGCTGGACCCGGGCGTACGCGCTGTACGTCCTGGCCTACGTCGCCTGGAGCGACGGTGAACTCCCGCTCGCGCGCGACCTGTTGGCGGACTGCCTGGGCAGCGCGCACGGCTTCCGCGACCTGCTCGGCTCGGTCCTCGCGGTCGAGCTGCTGGCCCTGGTCACGGCGGCGGAGGGCGATGCCGCCGAGGCCGCGCTGCTGCAGGGCGCCGCGGGCGGGATGTGGCCGTCGGTGGGGCTGCCCCTGTTCGGTTCGGCGTACTACAACGCGCCGCACGAGCTGTGCGAGGCGATGGCCCGCGAACGCCTCGGCGACGAGCGGTACGCGGAGTGCGTACGGGACGGAGCGCGGCTGGGCCGGGAGGCGGCCGTGGCCCGGGCGCTGGGACAGGAGCGGTCGCTCGACGCCGTGCCGGTGCCGCGCGGCCCGGTGCGGCCCGCGACGGTCAACGTGGACACGCGAAAGCCCGCCGCCTCGCCCACCCGGAAGGGCGGGGAGACGGCGGGCTGACAGGGAAAAGGCGCTACGACCGTTGAATGATCAGCGGGCGTAGTACTCGACGACGAGCTGCTCGTCGCAGATCACCGGGATCTCCTTGCGGTTCGGCTCGCGGTCCAGGCGGAACGCCAGGGCGCCGAGGTTCACCTGGAGGTAGCGCGGGGTCTCGCCGTCGGGGGCGAAGCCACCGGCGCGGGAGACCTCGAACAGCGTCTTGCTGCGGCTGCGCTCGCGGACCATGACGACGTCGTCGGGCTTGACGCGGAAGGACGGCTTGTCGACCTTCTGGCCGTTGACCTCGATGTGGCCGTGGACGACCATCTGGCGGGCCTGGTAGATCGTGCGGGCGATGCCCGAACGAAGGACCAGCGCGTCGAGACGACGCTCCAGCTCGATGATCAGGGCCTCACCGGTCTTGCCCTGGACCTTGGAGGCACGCTCGTAGGCGCGGACGAGCTGGCGCTCGGACACGTCGTACTGCGCGCGCAGACGCTGCTTCTCCAGCAGACGGACCTTGTAGTCCGAGTTCTGCTTGCGGCCACGACCGTGCTCACCCGGCGGGTAGGGACGGGCCTCGAAGTACTTGACGGCCTTCGGGGTCAGCGCGATGCCGAGGGCACGCGACTTCTTGACCTTGGGGCGGGACTGATTCGCCACTTCTTATCCTTTTTCTCTTCGGCTGCCTCAGGGTTACGGGAGGTCGCATCCGCAGCCGGGGAAATCCCGACAGGCCCCGAAGGACTTGTCAGGCAGCCGTTCCCCTGATCTGGGCACATACGTGCAGCACACGAACGGCCCACCGGCCGGTCCCGGAACCCCGGGTGGTGGTGGGCTGCCCGCGACACCTACGAAGGTGCGCGACGCTCCTGGATCCGAAGATCCGGCTGGATGTCCCGCCTGAGGCGCCGACCGGAGTCGGACACGGGACGCAGCACTGCGCAGGATTCTACAGGGTGCTCAGGACCGCTTTCGACCGAGGCGTTTCCTGGTCCACTCGACCGCGTCCGCGTACCGGGCCTCGGCGCCGTGCCGGGTCGGTTCGTAGTACGTACGGTCCTTCAGCTCCTCCGGGGCGTACTGCTGCTCGGCGATGCCCTCGGGCAGGTCGTGCGGGTAGACGTACCCCTGCGCGTGCCCGAGCTTGGCCGCGCCCTTGTAGTGCCCGTCCCGCAGGTGCATCGGCACCGGGCCGGCGTGCCCCTTGCGTACGTCCTCCATGGCGGCGCCGATCGCCGTGGTCGCCGCGTTCGACTTGGGCGCGAGGGCGAGGGCGATGGTGGCGTGGCTGAGGGTGAGCGCGGCCTCCGGGAAACCGATCATCGCCACGGCCTGGGCGGCGGCGACCGCGATCGGCAGCGCGTTGGGATCGGCGAGGCCGATGTCCTCGCTCGCGGAGATCATCAGGCGGCGGGCGATGAAGCGGGGGTCCTCGCCGGCCTCGATCATGCGGGCCAGGTAGTGCAGGGCCGCGTCGACGTCGGAGCCGCGAATCGACTTGATGAGGGCGCTGGCCACGTCGTAGTGCTGGTCGCCGTCGCGGTCGTACTTCACGGCGGCCCGGTCGACCGTCTCCTCCAGGGTCTGCAGGGTGATGCCCGGCTCGCCCTTGTCGAGGGCGGCTCCGGCGGCGGCCTCCAGGGCGGTGAGCGCGCGGCGGGCGTCGCCGCCGGCGATGCGCAGCAGGTGGTTCTCGCTGTCCTCGGGGAGGGTGACCGCGTCCTTCAGGCCGCGCTCGTCGGACAGCGCGCGGCGGATCAGGGCGCGCAGGTCGTCGTCCGTGAGGGGTTCGAGGGTGAGGAGGAGGGAGCGGGACAGGAGCGGGGAGATCACCGAGAAGTACGGGTTCTCCGTGGTCGCCGCGATCAGGGTGATCCAGCGGTTCTCGACGGCCGGGAGCAGGGAGTCCTGCTGGGCCTTGCTGAAGCGGTGGATCTCGTCGAGGAAGAGGACGGTCTCCTTGCCGAAGCCCCCGGTGGCGCGGCGGGCGCCGTCGATGACGGCGCGGACCTCCTTGACCCCTGCGGTGATCGCGGACAACTCCACGAACCGCTTGTTGGTCGCCTTCGAGACGACGTACGCGAGGGTCGTCTTTCCGGTGCCGGGCGGGCCCCAGAGGATCACCGAGGAGGGTCCGGCCGGGCCGCCCGCCCCCTCGCCGACCAGTCTGCGCAGGGGTGAGCCCGGCTTCAGCAGGTGCTGCTGGCCCACGACCTCGTCGAGGGTGCGCGGGCGCATCCGTACCGCCAGGGGACTGCTGGACGGGTCCTTCTCCTGGCGTTCTTCGGCTGCGGCGGTGAAAAGGTCGGGCTCCACGTCCAAAACCCTATGTCACGCCACTGACAATCCGGTCGGGGCGGGGTTACGCCCAGAGCTGGGTGCCCCAGCGGGTCAGGATCAGCATGGCGATGATGCCGACGTGAGTGACCGGGAGGACCCAGGTGAACTCGCCCAGGAAGTTCTTGACCGGGCGCGGGGCCTTCAGGAAGTCGTTGCGGATGTTGAACGACGTGACGTACCAGAACATGGTGATCGTGGCGACCCAGGCCAGCGAGCACCACAGGCACAGCGCGTTGATCCGGTACAGCGACTGGAACTGCAGCCAGGTGCAGAAGGCCACCCCGAAGAGCGTGCCGAAGTTGAAGGTCAGCCAGTACCAGCGCGGGAACTGGACCCGGGTCAGCAGGCTGACGCCGACGCAGATGACGATGCCGTAGGCGACCAGGCCGAGCATCGGGTTCGGGAAGCCGAAGGCTGCGGCCTGCTTGCTCTCCATGACGCTGCCGCAGGAGACGATCGGGTTGATGCTGCAGCTCGGGGTGAACGTCTTCCCGGCGACCTTGCCTTCAAGGATCTTGAACTTGTCGATCGTGATGACCCAGGCGGCGAGCAGTCCGGCCGCACCGGTGATCACCAGCAACAGGGCGAAGGCCCGGCTGCCGCCGACCGTGCGCGGCTCCGCGGCCGTGTGTTCCGGCTCGGAGTCGGTGGAGACGTCCTTCACTGTCGTCTTGCTCATCACGCCGATCCGTCACTTGAGAGTTGGACCTTCTTCGGGCAGGGCCATTGTGCCGCACGCGCACCTCTGTCCACCGTTCGATGGACATAAGGAAGTACGCACGGTCGTCCCTGAGCGCTCGATTCCGGACGATGCTCGTCGCATGACAACACAGGCGAACGAACTCGCAGTGGATGTGCGGGGGCTGCGCAAGCAGTACGGGGACGTGACCGCCGTGGACGGAATCGACCTCCAGATCCGCACGGGAGAGGTGTTCGGCCTGCTCGGACCCAACGGGGCGGGCAAAAGCACCACGGTCGAGATCCTCCAGGGCAACCGCGGCCGGGACGCGGGCGAGGTGTCGGTGCTCGGTTCGGACCCGGCGACGGGCACGCGCGCGTGGCGATCGCGGGTCGGAATCGTCTGGCAGGACGAATCGGCACCCGCCGAGTTGACGGTCGGCGAGACCGTACGGCATTTCGCGCGCTACTACCCCCGCCCGCGCGACCCCGAGGAGGTCATCGGCCTGGTCGGTCTTGAGGCCAAGGCGGACAGCCGCATCAAGGCCCTGTCGGGCGGCCAGCGCAGGCGTCTCGACGTGGCCCTCGGGGTGATAGGTGGCCCCGACCTCCTCCTCCTGGACGAGCCGACGACCGGTTTCGACCCGGCGGCCCGGCGCCAGTTCTGGGACCTGATCCGCAAACTCGCCGACGAGGGCACCACGATCCTCCTCACCACGCACTACCTGGAGGAGGCGGAGAACCTCGCCGACCGCCTCGCCATCGTCGCCAAGGGCCGCGTGGTCGCCGAGGGCGAACCGGCCGCCCTGCGCGAACGCCACGGCACCGGAGCCACGGTGGAGTGGACGGACCTGGACGGCACCCCGCGCGCGGAGCACACGGAGACTCCGACCAAGGTCGTAGCCGAACTCACGCACCGCTTCGACGGCGAGATCCCCGGGCTGCTGGTGAGCCGCCCCACCCTGGAGGACGTCTACCTCCGGCTGACCGGACAGGCGGACGCGCGATGACCACGACCACGACGGTTGCGCAGGCCCGGACGAAGACCACCGGAGAGCGACTTCCCGGTGCCTGGGGACTCGGCCTGCAGCGAGGTGTGCTGGAACTCAAGCAGTTCTTCCGGCAGCGCGACCAGGTGGTGTTCACCTTCGCCTTCCCGGTCGTCTTCCTCTTCCTCTTCGCGTCGATCTTCAAGGACGACGTCCGGGGCGCGGGCATCAACGCCTCGCAGCTCTACGTCCCGGCGATGATGGCCGCCGGCATCATGTCGACGAGTTTCCAGTCCCTCGGCATCTCGATCGCGATCGAACGCGACGAGAAGGTGCTGCGCCGGCTGCGCGGCACGCCGATGCCACCGGCCGCGTACTTCCTCGGCAAGATCTGGCTGGTTCTGGTCACGGGCCTCATGGAGACGGCGATCCTGCTCCTCGTCGGCACCACGCTCTACGACGTGGACCTGCCCTCGTCCGCCGTGAAGTGGCTGGACTTCGGGTGGATCTTCGTGCTCGGTCTGACGGCGTGCGCACTGCTCGGCATCGCGGTCAGCTCGGTCCCGAAGTCCGGCAAGAGCGCGACCTCCGTGGTCGTACTCCCCTTCCTGGTCCTGCAGTTCATCTCCGGGGTGTACATCTCCATCGACACCATCCCGGACTGGATGCTCAACATCGGTGCCCTGTTCCCGCTGAAGTGGATGTGCCAGGGGCTGCGCGGGGTGTTCCTGCCCTCGTCGGCACAGGTGCTGGAGCAGGCCGGGAGCTGGGAGTTCGGGAAGATCGCGCTGGTGCTCGGGGCGTGGTGCGTCGGAGGATTGCTGCTGTGCCTGCTGACCTTCCGGTGGAAGAACCGGCGCGACGGATGACCGCTCCGCACGGGGCGTCGGGTTCGTACACCTGGGACCGTTCGTTCCGCCTCTGGGACACGTACTTCGCCCTGATCTGGCTGGCCACCCTGGTGTTCGTGCTCGGCACGAGCCAACCGGGGTGGCCGGTACGCGTCACGGCGGCCGCACTGCTCGTCCCGCTGATCCCGCTCTACGTCTGGGTCGGACGCCCGGTCCTTCAGGGCGACCCCCCGGACGAACGCCGGGCCGTCGGCTACCTCATCGCGGAGATGGCGCTGTTCCTGCCCTCCGCGGTCCTGGTCGGCGAGACCCGGCTGCTGGCCTTCGCCCTCGTCCCGCCCTGCTTCATGGTGCTGCGGCTGCGCTGGGCGCTGATCGCGGTGACCGTGATCAACATCGCGCCCGTGATCGGCTGGGCGCTGCTGTGGTGGCCGGGCGCGCAGGACGTGTTCTTCAACTCAGTCTTCGCGGTGGTGACTCTGGTCTTCTCGATGGCCCTCGGCACCTGGATCATCCGCGTCATCGAACAGAGCCAGGAGCGCGCGGAGTTGATAGCCGAGCTGGACGCCAGTCGCCACGAGGTCTCCCGACTGTCGTCGGCCCACGGCGCGTTGGCCGAACGGGAGCGTATGGCCCGCGAGATCCACGACACCCTCGCCCAGGGCTTCACCAGCCTGCTGATGCTGGCCCAGGCGGTGGAGGCGGAGCTGGACGACGATCTCCCGCAGGCCAGGCGGCACTTGGCCCTGATGGACGAGACGGCCCGGCAGAACCTCGCCGAGGCCCGCGCCCTGGTCGCCGGCGGCACACCGGCCGACCTGGAGGGCGCGTCCCTCTCGGACGCCCTGCGCCGGCTCGCCGCCCGCCATGACGCGACCCTCCAAGTCACCGGCCCGGTACGGGTGTTGCCGGCCGGCCCCGAGGTCGTGGCCCTGCGCTCCTGCCAGGAGGCGCTCGCCAACACCCGTAAGCACGCGGGGAGTTCGGCGCGGGTGAGCCTCACGCTTACGTACTCCGACGATCAACTCACCGTGTCGGTACGGGACGACGGGTGCGGCTTCGATCCTGGTGCGGTGTCCGGTGGCTACGGTCTGGCGGGGCTGCGGACCCGGGCGGCGGAGGTGGGTGGGACGGCGGTGGTACGGAGCGCGGTGGGCGAGGGGACGACGGTGACGGTACGGCTGCCGGTATCGCCCTCATCACAGGTATCGCCCGTATCGCCTGTATCGCCTCGGAGGAGTTCCCGATGATCCGGATCATCCTGGCCGACGACCATCCCGTCGTACGGGAGGGCCTGCGCGCCATGCTCAGCGCCGAACCGGACCTCGATGTCGTCGCCGACGCGTCGAGCGGGCCGCAGGCGGAGGCGCTGGCCGCCGAGTTGAGGCCGGACATCGTGCTGATGGACCTGCGGATGCCGGGCGGTGGCGGTGTCGACTCCATCGTGCGGATGAGTGCGGCCGGGTTGGCGTGCCGGGTGATCGTCCTCACCACGTATGAGACCGACCGGGACATTCTGCGAGCCGTGGAGGCGGGGGCGGCGGGTTACCTGCTGAAGGATCTGCCGCGGGGTGAGCTCGCGGACGCGGTACGGGCCGCCGCGCGGGGCGAGACCGTGTTGGCGCCGTCTGTGGCCGCGCGGTTGGTGGACCAGTTGCGGACCAGGCCGGAGCGGCCTCGGTTGTCCGAGCGGGAGACGGCAGTGCTGCGGTTGGTGGCAGAAGGGTGCACCAACGCGGAGATCGGGCGGCGGTTGTACATCGGGGAGTCGACGGTGAAGACCCATCTGCTGCGGGTCTTCGGGAAGTTGGGGGTGGATGACCGGACCGCGGCTGTGACGAGTGCGATGCGGTACGGGTTGCTGGACTGAGGATTCTCGCCCCCGCCGCCCCTACCCGACCCATCGCTGGGGGCTGCCGCCCCCAGACCCCCGCTTCGGCCTGAACGGCCTCGTCCTCAGACGCCGGACGGGCTAAGAAGATCAAGCGTGGCCGGCGAAAACTCAGCCCCTCCGGCGTCTGAGGAGCGGGGGTCCAGGGGGCAGAGCCCCCTGGCGGGGGCGAAGAAGCCAGGCCTCAGCCCAGCTTCGACTCCAGTTCCGCCACGATCTCGTTCACCCCGACCGCCCGCTGGTCCCCGGACTCCATGTCCTTCAGCTGCACGACACCCTCGGCGAGATCACGCTCGCCGGCGACGATCGTGTAGCGCGCCCCGCTGCGGTTGGCGCTCTTCATCGCACCCTTGAGCCCCTTGGAGCCGTAGGAGAAGTCCGCCGCGATACCGAGCTTGCGGAGTTCGGTGACCTTGGTGAAGAGGACGCGGCGGGCCTCGTCGCCGAGCGGAACGGCGAACACGCTGGTGGACGCGGGGAGTTCGAGCTCGACGCCCTCCGCCTCCAGGGCCAGCACCGTACGGTCGACGCCCAACGCCCAGCCCACGGAGGGCAGCGCGGGACCGCCGATCATCTCGGAGAGGCCGTCGTAACGGCCGCCGCCGCCCACCGCGGACTGGGAACCCAGACCGTCGTGGACGAACTCGAAGGTCGTTCGGGTGTAGTAGTCCAGGCCGCGGACCAGCTTCGGGTCGTCCTCGAAGGAGACGCCCGCGGCCGTGATCAGCTCGCGGACCTCCTCGTGGTACGCCTTGCACGCGTCGCAAAGGTAGTCGCGGAGCAACGGGGCGTCCGTCAACTGCTTCTGGACGTCCGGGCGCTTGTCGTCGAGGACCCGGAGCGGGTTGATGTCCGCGCGGCGCAGGGTCTCCTCGTCGAGGTCCAGGCCCCGGAGGAAGGTCTGCAGCGCCTCCCGATACACCGGACGGCACTCCTTGTCGCCCAGGCTGTTGAGGAGGATGCGGAAGTTCCGCAGGCCCAGGGAGCGGTACGCCTGGTCCGCGAGGATGATCAACTCGGCGTCCAGCGCCGGGTCCTCGGCACCGATCGCCTCGGCGCCGACCTGGGAGAAGTGGCGGTAACGGCCCTTCTGGGGGCGCTCGTAGCGGTAGTAGGAGCCCGAGTACCAGAGCTTCACCGGGAGGTTGCCGAGCTTGTGCAGGTTGGCCTCAAGTGCCGCGCGCAGTACGGAGGCCGTTCCCTCGGGGCGCAGGGCGAGCTGGTCGCCGCCCTTGGTCTCGAAGGCGTACATCTCCTTGGTCACGATGTCGGTGGACTCACCGACACCGCGCGCGAAGAGCTCGACGTTCTCGAAGCCGGGCGTCTCGATGTAGCCGTAGCCGGAGTTGCGCAGCGGAGCGGCGATCGCCTCGCGCACAGCGAGGTACTTGGCCGACTCCGGCGGAATCAGGTCGTACGTGCCCTTGGGGGCCTGAAAGGTGCTCACGAAAATCTCTCGTCACATTCCTCGTCGGGGAGCGTCCTGGGCTCCCTGGCCGCCGGAGGCAACCTCCCGCAGATACGGGTTGGTGGCGCGCTCCTGGCCGATGGTCGTCTGGGGGCCGTGGCCGGACAGCACCACGGTCGAGTCGTCGAGCGGCAGGCACACACGGGCCAGCGAGTCGAGGATCTCGGCGTGGGAGCCGCCGGGCAGGTCGGTGCGTCCGATGGAGCCGGCGAAGAGCAGATCCCCGGAGAAGAACACGGACGGGATCTCCGTGGTCTCGGGCATCCGGAACGTCACCGACCCCTTCGTATGGCCCGGCGCGTGCGCGACCGAGAACTCCAGTCCCGCGAGCGCGAGCCGCGCTCCGTCGGTCAGCTCCTTGACGTCGTCCGGCTCCCCCACGGTCAGCTCGCCCATCAGCGGCATCCCGATCGAGCGGCCGAGCGCCTTCTCGGGGTCGCTCATCATGTAGCGGTCCTCGGGGTGGATCCAGGCCGGCACGTCGTGCGCACCGCACACCGGGACGACCGAGGCCACATGGTCGATGTGGCCATGGGTGAGGACGACCGCGACGGGCTTGAGCCGATGCTTCCTGAGCGCTTCCTCGACTCCCTGGGCGGCCTGATGGCCCGGGTCGATGATCACGCACTCCTCACCGGCGGCGGGGGCGACGAGATAACAGTTCGTCCCCCAGGCCCCGGCGGGGAACCCGGCAATGAGCACGATCGTCCTTCGTTGTGTCGATACGGGTGGGGATAAGGATCCCTGCGTCAGTGGTCAGAGCCTACCGGCGCTGCCGAATCCTCAGCGAACCCATATACGGTACGGGGCACACGCAGGCGGTCGGCTCACAAGACGCACGCGTCCCAGTCGACGTACGAGACGCATGAGGAGAGAATCCGGTGGTCACCCAGGAACAGCGGAAGCGGCAGCTCGCGCGGGAGAAGTTCTTGCGGCAGCAGCAGCGGCGTACGTCCGCTCGACGCAAGGCGCGCATGCGCAACTCGGTGATCGCGTCGGTGCTCGGCGTGATCGTGATCGGCAGTGTCGCGCTCTACACGACCGGCGTCCTGAAGAACGACGACGACAAGTCCAACGCGAGTGCGGACGTGACGCCCACGCCCAGCGCCTCGGCGACGAAGAAGGCGCCGGACCCGTGCGCGAAGCCGGCGGCGGGCAAGATCAAGACGGAGACCTGGAAGAAGGAGCCGGCGGTCACGATCGACAAGTCGGCGAAGTACACGATGAAGTTGGCGACGACCTGCGGTGACATCGACATCGCGCTGAAGACGTCGGCCGCGCCGCACACCGTGAACTCGTTCGACTTCCTCGCCGGCAAGGGCTTCTTCGACCACACGAAGTGCCACCGGCTCACCACCAGCGGCATCTACGTGCTGCAGTGCGGCGACCCGACGGGCGCGGGCAGCGGCGGCCCCGGTTACACGATCCCGGACGAGAACCTGAAGGACACCATCCTCAAGGGCGGGACGTACCCGGCGGGCACGGTGGCGATGGCGAACACCGGTCAGAAGCACACCGGCGGCAGCCAGTTCTTCCTCGTCTACAAGGACAGCCAGCTCCCGGCCAGTTACACCCCGTTCGGTACCATCTCGGCCTCCGGGATGAAGGTCCTGAACAAGATCGCGGCCGCGGGTGAGAGCACGGGCGCGGGCGACGGAGCACCGAACGCGACGGTCGTGATCAACAAGGCGACCGTCACGAAATCCTGACCGTCAACAGCGAAATTTCGGTCGCGCGGGATGCGGACAGGCAACCCGCCGGTCGCCTATGTTGGCCGTGACGAAACTGTGGACGATGCCCGGGGGCACAGAGGCCCTGTGCAGGCATCATGTGGAGGAGGCGCTGTGAGCAGCGACCCGTGGGGACGCGTCGACGAGACGGGGACCGTGTACGTGCGTACGGCCGACGGCGAGCAGGTCGTCGGTTCCTGGCAGGCCGGCTCCCCCGAGGAGGCGCTGGCCTACTTCGAGCGCAAGTACGAAGGCCTGGTTGTCGAGATCGGCCTCCTCGAAAAGCGCGTGAAGACCACCGACCTGTCGGCGAAGGACGCGCAGGCGGCCGTCGACCATCTCCGTGAGCAGGTCGTCGCCCACCACGCGGTGGGCGACCTGGCGGCGCTGGGCGTCCGGCTGGACAAGCTGGTGGAGACCGTCGAGGCGCGCCGCGAGGAGCGCAAGCAGCAGCGCGCCAAGCAGTCCGACGAGGCCCGGCACTCCAAGGAGGCGCTGGTCGTCGAGGCGGAGGAGCTGGCGCAGTCCGACCAGTGGCGGGCCGCCGGTGAGCGGCTGCGCGCGCTGGTGGACACCTGGAAAGGTCTGCCGCGCCTGGACCGCAAGTCGGACGACGAGCTGTGGCACCGCTTCTCGCACGCCCGGTCGGCCTTCTCCAAGCGGCGCAAGGCGCACTTCGCGTCGCTGGACGCGCAGCGCGAGGACGCCCGCAAGACCAAGGAGAAGCTGGTCGCCGAGGCCGAGGGTCTGTCGGCCTCGACGGACTGGGGTCCCACGGCGGCGCGCTACCGCGAGCTGATGGCCGACTGGAAGGCTGCGGGCCGCGCCCAGCGCGAGCACGAGGACGATCTGTGGAACCGCTTCCGCGGCGCCCAGGACGTCTTCTTCGCCGCCCGCGGCTCGGTCTTCGCCGAGCGGGACGCCGAGCAGACGGAGAACCTGAAGCTCAAGGAGGAGCTGGCCGAGGAGGCCGAGAAGCTCCTGCCGGTCACCGATCTGAAGGCGGCCCGCGCGGCCTTCCGCTCGATCAACGAGCGCTGGGAGGCCATCGGCCATGTGCCGCGTGACTCCCGCCCGAAGGTCGAGGGCCGGATGCACACGATCGAGCGGGCCCTCCAGGAGTCCGAGGAGACCGAGTGGCGCCGGACGAACCCGGAGGCACGCGCGCGTGCCGAGGGTCTGACCGGTCAGCTCCAGGCCGCCGTGGACAAGCTCACGGGCCAGATCGAGCAGGCCCGCGCCCAGGGCAACACCTCCCGCGCCGACAAGCTCCAGCGCGAGCTGGAGGGCCGCCAGGCCCTGCTGGAGCAGGCGCTGAAGGGCTTGCAGGAGTTCGGCGGCTGACCGCTGGGCACGCATGCATAAGGGGCTCCCGTACGCACCGTACGGGAGCCCCTTCCGCGTATGCCCTACGTCTTGTTGCGCGCCGACGTCACGCGGTAGACGTCGTAGACCCCCTCGACGCCCCTGACGGCCTTCAGGACGTGGCCCAGGTGCTTGGGGTCGCCCATCTCGAAGGTGAAGCGGGAGGTGGCGACGCGGTCGCGGGAGGTCTGGACGGCCGCGGAGAGGATGTTGACGTGCTGGTCGGACAGGACGCGGGTGACGTCCGAGAGGAGCCGGGAGCGGTCCAGGGCCTCTACCTGGATGGCGACCAGGAAGACCGAGGACTGGGTGGGCGCCCACTCGACTTCCAGGATGCGCTCGGGCTCGCGGGACAGTGACTCCACGTTGACGCAGTCGCTGCGGTGAACCGACACACCGCTGCCCCGCGTGACGAAGCCGATGATGGGGTCGCCGGGGACGGGCGTACAACAGCGGGCCAGTTTGACCCACACGTCGTCGACGCCCTTGACGACGACACCCGGGTCGGCGTTCGACCGGCGCTTGCGCCCCCGGCCGTGCGCCGGCGGCACGCTCTCGTCGATCTCCTCGGTGGCCGCCTCCTCGCCGCCGAGCGCCTGCACCAGCTTCTGTACGACGTTCTGCGCGGCGACATGGCCCTCGCCGATCGCCGCGTACAGCGAGGAGATGTCCGGGTAGCGCATCTCGTGCGCGAGCGTGACGAGGGAGTCGCCGGTGAGGATGCGCTGGATCGGCAGGTTCTGTTTGCGCATCGCGCGGGCGATGGCGTCCTTGCCCTGCTCGATCGCCTCGTCACGGCGCTCCTTGGAGAACCAGGCTCTGATCTTGTTGCGGGCGCGCGGCGACTTCACGAAGCCGAGCCAGTCTCGGGAGGGGCCCGCGCCGGGTGCCTTGGAGGTGAAGACCTCCACCAAGTCGCCGTTGTCCAGGGTGGATTCGAGCGGTACGAGCCGCCCGTTGACCCGTGCTCCTATGGTCCGGTGGCCGACCTCGGTGTGCACCGCGTACGAGAAGTCCACCGGGGTGGCGCCCGCCGGCAGCGCTATCACGTCGCCCTTCGGCGTGAAGACGAAGACCTCGTTGCGGGACAGGTCGAAGCGCAGGGACTCCAGGAACTCGCCCGGGTCCTCGGTCTCCTTCTGCCAGTCGAGCAACTGGCGCAGCCACGCCATGTCGTTGAGGTGGTCGTCCTTGCCCGTGGTCCGGGGCGTCTCCGCGCGCACCTTGGAGGTGCCGGCGACGGCCTCCTGCTTGTACTTCCAGTGCGCGGCGATGCCGTACTCCGCGCGGCGGTGCATGTCGAACGTGCGGATCTGGAGCTCGACGGGCTTGCCGTTGGGGCCGATTACGGTGGTGTGCAGCGACTGGTACATGTTGAACTTGGGCATCGCGATGTAGTCCTTGAACCGGCCGGGGACCGGGTTCCATCGCGCGTGCACGGTGCCGAGGGCGGCGTAGCAGTCGCGGACGGTGTCCACGAGGACGCGGATGCCCACCAGGTCGTAGATCTCCGCGAAGTCGCGGCCGCGGACGATCATCTTCTGGTACACGCTGTAGTAGTGCTTCGGGCGGCCGGTGACGGTCGCCTTGATGCGGGCGGCGCGCAGGTCGGTCTGGACCTCGTCGGTCACTATGGCCAGGTACTCGTCACGCTTCGGTGCCCGCTCGGCCACCAGCCGGACGATCTCGTCGTACATCTTGGGGTAGAGGATCGCGAAGGCGAGGTCCTCCAGTTCCCACTTGATGGTGTTCATGCCCAGGCGGTGGGCGAGCGGCGCGTAGATCTCCAGGGTCTCGCGCGCCTTCTTCTCCTGCTTCTCGCGCTTGAGGTAGCGCATGGTGCGCATGTTGTGCAGGCGGTCGGCGAGCTTGATGACCAGGACGCGCGGGTCCTTGGCCATCGCGACGACCATCTTGCGCACGGTCTCGGCCTGCGCGGCCTCGCCGAACTTGACCTTGTCGAGCTTGGTGACGCCGTCGACGAGGAGGGCGACGGAGTCGCCGAAGTCGCGGCGGAGCTGGTCGAGGCCGTACTCGGTGTCCTCGACGGTGTCGTGCAGCAGGCCGGCCATCAACGTGGCCGGGTCCATGCCGAGTTCGGCGAGGATCGTCGTCACGGCCAGCGGGTGCGTGATGTACGGGTCGCCGCTCTTGCGCTTCTGGCCGCGGTGCCAGCGCTCGGCGACCTGGTAGGCGCTCTCGACCTGGCGGAGGGTGGCCGTCTCGATCTTCGGGTCGTTGCTGCGCACTATCCGCAGCAGGGGCTCCAGGACCGGGTTGTACGGGTTGGAGCGCTGGACGCCGAGGCGGGCCAGGCGGGCGCGGACGCGGTTGGAGGAGCCCCCGCCGGTGCGTGCGGGCTGGCCTGCCGTGGGACGGGGCGCGGGAGGGGTGGCCGCCGGGACCTCGGCCTGAGCAGGCTTCGGGCGCGCGGGCTCGGCCGCCTTGTCGGCGGGCGCCGACCGGTCGTGCTCCGCCGCCGGGCGCGGTTCGGCCGGTGCGGTGCTCGCGCTCGTGGCGGGTTCCGCCGCGGGGCCCGGGGTGGGCTCGGGCTTGGCGGCGGTCAGGGGCTGGGCCTCGTCTGCCAAGAGGACTCCTCGTGCGCGATCCGGGTCCCCAGATCAGGCTCCGGAGTGCCCATGGTAGCGATCCCGGGCTCCGGACTCGCCTTCAGGCCGCTGTGAGGGCCGTCTACGGATGAAACGCGAGGGGCTGCCCCAGGATTCCGCCGGACGGCTCCGGGGCGATCAGAGGGTGTCCTGCGGGTGACGGAGCGGGGACTGGCGGGGACAGCGCCGCGCTCCGGGCGGGCTCCTGTGCCGGCGTCCGGGCGCTAGCTTGGGCTGCGGTACCGGAGCACGGGGAGGACCGGCGCGGCAACGTCTGCGCTGCGCCGTCGGACCGCCCGGTCCCCCCAGGGCGATCTGAGGATGCGCTGCGGGTAACGGAGCAGGGACCGGCCGCCGACAGCTCCGCACTCCGGGCAGACCCCCGTGCCGGCGTCCGGGCGCCGACGCGGGCTGCGGTACCGGAGCACGAGGAGGACCGGCGCGGCAACGTCTGCGCTGCGCCATCGGACCGCCCGGTCCCTCCAGGGCGATCTGAGGATGCGCTGCGGGTGACGGAGCTGGGGCCGGCCGCCGACAGCTCCGCACTCCGGGCGGACTCCCGTGCCGGTGTCCGGGCGCCGACGCGGGCTGCGGTACCGGCGCACGGGGAGGACCGGCGCGACAAGGGCTGCGCTGCGCGGGCAGGCCACCCGGTCCCCCCAGGGCGATCTGAGGATGTGCTGCGGGTGACGGGGCAGGGACTGGCCGCCAGCAGCGCCGCGCTCCGGTACCCACGCGCCGGTACCGGCGGCACCGGAAGAGCCGGCGCCACAAGGTCCGCGATGCGCTGTGGCCGCCTGCCCGGGTCTGAGGTGCGATCGCGTTCCGTACGGCCGTCGCCGTGCGAGCGTTCCCACTCGGCCGCCACTACGGGAACGGCCGTCCCGGTGAGACCGGGACGGCCGTTCGTCGTGAACATCTGCTGACCTGCTCACAGCTTGAGCAGTGCCTCCAGGGGAGCGCCTTGGAGGGTCGGCTCCAGCCTTGCCCGGCCGCCGAGGAAGCCCAGCTCCATGAGGACGGCGACGCCCGCGATCTCGGCGCCCGCCCTGCGGATCAGCTGGAGGGACGCCTCGGCGGTGCCGCCGGTGGCCAGGACGTCGTCGACGACCAGGACGCGGTCACCGGCGCTCAGGTCCTCGGCGTGCACCTCGATCTCGGCGGAGCCGTACTCCAGGTCGTACGCCTGGCTGAGGGTCGCTCCGGGGAGCTTGCCCGCCTTGCGCACGGGGATGAAGCCGACGCCCGCGCGGACGGCCACCGGGGCGCCGAGGATGAAGCCGCGGGCCTCCAGGCCCACGACCTTCGTCGCACCGGTGCTCACGACGATCTCGGCGAGCGCGTCCGTGAGCGCCGTGAACGCCGCCGGGTCCGCCAGGAGCGGGGTGATGTCCTTGAACATCACCCCCGGCTCCGGGTAGTCCGCCACATCGCGGATACGGCTGAGCAGCAACTCCTGGATGTCGGTCATCGACGCTTCCCCGAGGGACGCCCACGGCCGCGGTTGCGGGACGCCGGCTGGGTGCGCGGGCCGACGACGGCTGCCGCGTCCTCGGGGTCGTCGTCGTAGTCGTCGTCCGCGTGGTCGGTGACCTGGGACTCCACCGGCTCGCCCTGCGCGGCGGCCTGGGCGCGCTTGGCGAGAACGCGCTTCTTGAGCGCCTTCATCTGCGGCTCGGCCTCCTTGAGGTCGGCGACGAGCGGCGTGGCGATGAAGATCGAGGAGTACGCACCGGCCGCGAGGCCGACGAACAGCGACAGCGAGATGTCGTTGAGCACACCCGCGCCGAGGAAGCCGCCACCGATGAACAGCAGGGCCCCGACCGGCAGCAGCGCGACGACCGTGGTGTTGATGGAACGCACCAGGGTGCCGTTGATCGACCGGTTGGCGATGTCGCTGTAGGTCCACCGGGTCTGCTTGGTGATGTCCTTGGTCTGCTCCTTGAGGCTGTCGAAGACGACGACCGTGTCGTAGAGCGAGTAACCGAGGATGGTCAGCAGACCGATCACCGTGCCGGGCGTGACCTCGAAGCCGACGAGGGCGTAGATCCCGATGGTGATGGTGATGTCGTGGATCAGGGCGACGAGCGCGGCCAGGGCCATGCGCCACTCGAAGGCGATCGCCAGATAGATCACGACCAGCACCATGAAGATCGCCAGGCCCTCCCAGGCCTTGTTGGCGACCTGGTCACCCCAGCTGGGACCGACCAGGTCCGCGGCGATGTTCTCGGAGCTGACGTCGAGGTCCTTCGCCAGCTTCGTCTTGATGCTGTCGGACTTGTCGGTGTCGATGCCCGCGATCTGGATGCGCAGACTGCCGTCGCCGAGCTTCTGGACGACCGCGTCGTGGCCCGAGGCGTCCTCGGCGTACTTCTCGGCCTGGGTCACCGAGGCACTCATGTGCTTCGGCGTGGTGAAGGCGGCGCCGCCCTGGAACTCGATGCCCATGTTCAGGCCGCGCACCGTCAGGCCGAGGATGGCCGTGATGGTGATCAGGATCGAGATGCCGTACCAGATCTTGCGATTGCCGACGAAGTCGTACCCGACCTCGCCACGGTGCAGTCGGGCGCCGAGGTTGCCGAGCTTCGACATCTCACGCCTCCTTCGGGTCGACGGGGGCGGAGGGGCGGCGGGTGCGGCGCAGCGGCGGCTTGGCGCCCAGCGCCTTCGGGTCGATGCCGGACCACTTGTGGCCGTCGGCGAAGAACTTCCTGCGGGCGAGGATGGTCATCAACGGCTTGGTGAAGAAGAAGACGACGACCACGTCGAGCACGGTGGTCAGACCGAGCGTGAACGCGAAGCCCTGGACCTTGCCGACGGTGACGATGAACAGCACCGCGGCGGCGAGGAACGACACGAAGTCGGAGACCAGGATGGTGCGCCGGGCACGGGGCCAGGCCCGCTCGACGGACGGACGCAGCGAGCGGCCCTCGCGGATCTCGTCCCGGATGCGTTCGAAGAACACGATGAACGAGTCCGCGGTGATACCGATCGCGACGATCGCGCCGCAGACGGCCGGCAGGTTCAGCGCGAAGCCGATGCCCGGGCCGAGCAGCGCCATGATCACGTAGGTGAGGATCGCGGAGACCAGCAGCGAGGGGATCGCGATGACCGACAGACCGCGGTAGAAGATCAGCAGGTAGATGACGACCAGCGCGAGGCCGATCGCGCCCGCGATCAGACCGGCGTGCAGCTGCTCACCGCCGAGGGCCGCGGTCACCGTGGTGACGCTGTCCTCCTTGAAGGTCAGCGGCAGGGCGCCGTACGACAGCATGTTGGCGAGGCTCTGGGCCTCTTCCTGGGTGAAGCTGCCGGAGATCTCCGCGCTGCCGCCGGTGATCGACGAGCTGACGGACGGGCTGGAGACGACCTGGCCGTCGAGGACGATGCCGAACTCGTTCTGCGGGGCGGTGTTCTTCGCCAGTTCACCGGTGACCTTGGCGAACTTGTCGCCGCCCTTGCCGGTGAAGTCCATGGTGACCTGCCAGCCGGCGGCGGTCGTCGTGTTCAGGACGGCCGCGGCCTTCTTGACGTCGGTACCGTCCACGGCGGCGGGGCCGAGCACGTACTTGTACCAGACGCCCGAGACCTGACCGCAGGCCACGGTCGCGTCGCCGGCCTTGGCGGTCTTGCCGGCGGTGTTCTGGACCGACTTCTTGGAGCAGTCGAGCGCGGTGTACTGGGCCTCCAGCTTGGCGGCAGCCGCGCTGGCGGCGGCGCTGCTGTCCGCCGACGGGGTGGCGCTGGCCGAGGCGCTGGGGCTCGCGGACGAGGTGGAGTCGGCCTTCAGCGCGTCGCTGGCGGCACGGCCCTGAGAGGTGGCGGTGGCCGTCGGGGTCGCGGAGCCGGTCTTCGACGAGGAAGCGCTCGCCTTGGAGCTGGGCGTGCTCGACGGGCTGCTGGAGGCGCTGCCGGACCCGCTCGGTGACGGGCTCGCCGTCGCGGCGCCCGTGGAGGCCTCGGTGGCCAGGACCGGGCGGAAGTACAGCTTGGCGGTCGTACCGACCTGCTGCCGCGCCTCCTCCGAGTTCGTGCCCTTGGGGATGTTGACGATGATGTTCCTGGAGCCCTGGGTCTGGACCTCGGCCTCCGAGACACCAAGACCATTGACACGGCGGTTCATGATGTCGACCGCGGTGTCCATGTTGGTCTTGTTGATCGACGATGCCTCGCCGGGCTGGGCCACCGCCCGCAGCGTGATGCTCGTGCCGCCGGCCAGGTCGATGCCGAGACGCGGAGTGTTGTGCCCGGATGCGAACATGCCACCGGTGAGCGCCACGATGGCGATCAGGATGAGGGCCAGCGAGCGCCACGGCTTGCTCTGGGCGCTCGCGCTGCGGCCCCTCTTAGGTGCTGCCACCTTCTCGTACTCCCTCTCGGGCCGCTCCACGCCGGGTCAGCGCGGCTACGGCCATGACATGGTGTCGGGATCCCGTGCGAGCGACGCACGTACCGGGTGCGCGGGGCGCGAGCGGGTCGCGCCGCGCTCCCGGGACGTTACTACTTCGCGTCGGTGTCGCCGTCGGTCTTCTTCGGCTCTTCTTCCGTCTTCGCCTCGGCGGGCTTCGCCGGCTCCTCGGTGGCGTCGGCCGGCTCGTCGGCCGCGTCCTTCTTGCCGAGGTCGATGGGCTTGTCGTCGGAAGAGTCGGCGGCGGGCTCGTCGGTGTCGGTGAGGGAGGAGGCGTCGTCCGGGACGATGTCGGCGTCGTCCTTCAGGTCGTGCTCGATGCCGTGGACGATGCGGTTGTACTCGTCGTCGGTGAGGACGGCGCCGATCGCGTTCTTCGCGAAGAGAAGTTCGATGCCCGGGCCGGCGTCGAGGAGAACCGTCTCCTCGTTGACTTCCTTGACCGTCGCGTACACGCCCCCGATCGTGCGGACGCCGGTGCCGGGCTGCATGTCACTACGCATCGACGCGGCCGCCTGCTGCTTGCGCTTGGCGGAGCGGGTCATCAGGAACATGGCCCCGATGAGCACGATGAACGGGAGGAGGGTCACGATATTCACGGGACGGAATTTCCTTCGCACGACCGCGGCGGTGAGCGGCCTGGTGGATGGGGGTGGTCGGCGCCGCCCACAAAGGCGGCATCGGCGGAGTCTAAGCGAGTCCACGCTGATGGAACAACGCTCAGCATGGCACCGGGGTTCCTGACCCGGCCAGTGCCCCCGCTGTCACGCCCCGAACAGGTCCCCTTGTCCGTTTCCCCCGGTTGACGCGCGGGGCGGGGTGAGGCCGAGATGCGCCCACGCGGCCGGGGTGGCGACGCGTCCGCGCGGGGTGCGGGCGAGCAGTCCCTCGCGTACGAGGAAGGGTTCGGCGACCTCTTCGACGGTCTCGCGCTCCTCCCCCACGGCGACGGCGAGGGTGGAGAGGCCGACCGGTCCGCCGCCGAAGAGCTTGAGCAGGGCTTCGAGGACACCGCGGTCGAGCCGGTCGAGGCCGCGGTCGTCGACCTCGTAGACCTTGAGGGCGGCTCCGGCGATGTCCTGGGTGATGAATCCGTCGGCCTTGACCTGGGCGTAGTCCCGGACGCGGCGCAGCAGCCGGTTGGCGATGCGGGGGGTGCCGCGGGAGCGGCCGGCGATCTCGGCGGCACCGGCGGGGTCGATCTCCACGTCGAGGAGGTTCGCCGAGCGGTGGATGACGCGCTCCAGCTCGGTGGGCTCGTAGAACTCCATGTGCGCGGTGAAGCCGAAGCGGTCGCGCAGCGGGGGTGGCAGCAGTCCCGCGCGCGTGGTGGCGCCGACCAGGGTGAACGGCGGCAGTTCGAGCGGGATCGCGGTGGCGCCGGGGCCCTTGCCGACGATGACGTCGACGCGGAAGTCCTCCATCGCCATGTAGAGCATCTCTTCGGCGGGCCGGGACATGCGGTGGATCTCGTCGAGGAAGAGGACCTCGCCCTCCTGGAGGGAGGAGAGGATCGCGGCGAGGTCGCCGGCGTGCTGGATGGCGGGGCCGCTGGTGATGCGGATCGGGGCCTCCATCTCGGCCGCGATGATCATCGACAGGGTGGTCTTCCCGAGGCCGGGGGCGCCGGAGAGCAGCACGTGGTCGGCGGTGGCGCCACGCGCGCGTGCGGCGCGCAGCACCAGGTCGAGCTGCTCGCGGACCTTCTCCTGGCCGATGAACTCGCCCAGGTCCTTGGGGCGCAGGGCGGCCTCGACGGCCTGGTCCTCGCGGTCCGCGACCGAGCCCACCAGCCGCTCGGCGGCGGTCTCGTCGGTCGTGTCGTCCCAGTTCACTGACGGTTCTCCTAGCGGGCGCGGTTCAGGGTCTGCAGGGCCGCCTTCAGCAACTGCCCCACCTGCGGCGTGCCCTCGGCGGCCTCGGCCTGCGGTGCTACGGCGGCCACGGCCTCGTCGGCCTCACGGGTGGCGTACCCGAGGCCGATGAGGGCGGCGTGCAGCTGATCGCGCCAGCCGCTGGTGACCGGGGCGCCGATCGCCGGGGCGGACCCCACCGGGGCGCCGAGCCGGTCCTTGAACTCCAACAGCAGCTTCTGGGCGCCCTTCTTGCCGATGCCCGGGACCGCCATGAGCGCCTTCTCGTCCCCGGCGGCCACCGCCCGGCGCAGCGCGTCCGGGGTGTGCACGGCGAGCATCGCCTGTGCGAGCCGGGGGCCGACACCGGTCGCGGTCTGGAGCAGCTCGAAGATCTGGCGTTCGTCGTCGTCCACGAAGCCGTACAGGGTGAGCGAGTCCTCGCGGACGACGAGGGAGGTGGCGAGCTTGGCCGGCTTGCCGAGGCGGAGCGTGGACAGCGTGTTCGGCGTGCACTGGATGGCCATGCCGACACCGCCGACCTCGACGACGGCGGCGTCGGGGGCGAGTGCGGCGACCGTGCCACTGACGAAGGCGATCATGCGGTACGGCCTTTCGATGCGTGCGGGGTCTTCGGTGCTTGCGGGGCTTGCGGTGCTTTGCGTGCGCCGGCCGCGTGTTGGGCGACCGCCTGTTGCAACCGGTTCTGGGCGACGGCCTGTTGGAGGCGGTTGGTCGCGGGGCCGCGCCAGATGTGACAGATGGCGAGGGCGAGGGCGTCGGCCGCGTCGGCGGGCTTCGGGGGCGCGTCGAGCCGGAGGAGCCGGGTGACCATGGCGCCGACCTGGGCCTTGTCGGCGCGGCCGTTGCCGGTGACGGCGGCCTTGACCTCGCTGGGAGTGTGCAGGGCGACGGGGATGCCGCGGCGGGCGGCACAGAGCATCGCCACGGCGCTGGCCTGGGCGGTGCCCATCACCGTGCGCACGTTGTGCTGGCTGAACACCCGCTCCACGGCAACGAATTCGGGCCGGTGTTCGTCCAGCCACGCCTCGATGCCCTGCTCGATGGCGACGAGGCGCAGCCCCAACTCGGCGTCCGCCGGGGTCCGTACGACACCGACGCCGATCATCGTGAGCGGCCGGCCCGCGACGCCCTCGACCACTCCGACACCGCATCGGGTCAGTCCGGGGTCGACACCCAGTACCCGCACTCCCAACCCCCCTCGTTCGATCTCCCCCAGCTTCACCGGGGGACCCCCAGTTTGTGCAGGCTATCGGGTGTCACTGACAAAGCGACGGGCCGACGGGGTGTGTCCCGTCGGCCCGTTGAACCGCTTGTTCGACTTCAGCTCGCGGCAGCGCTACGCGTCGACCTTCTCCATGACCTCGTCGTTGACGTCGAAGTTGGCGAAGACGTTCTGCACGTCGTCGCTGTCCTCCAGCGCGTCGATCAGCTTGAAGATCTTGCGGGCGCCGTCCTCGTCGAGCTCGACCTGCATGGTCGGGACGAAGTTGGCGTCGGCGGAGTCGTAGTCGATGCCGGCGTCCTGGAGCGCGGTGCGGACCGCGACCAGGTCGGTGGCCTCGGAGATGACCTCGAAGGACTCACCGAGGTCGTTGACCTCCTCGGCGCCCGCGTCGAGCACGGCACCGAGGACGTCGTCCTCGCCCAGCTCGCCCTTGGGGACGATCACGACACCCTTGCGGTGGAACAGGTACGAGACGGAGCCGGGGTCGGCCATGTTCCCGCCGTTGCGGGTCATGGCGACGCGCACGTCCGAGGCGGCGCGGTTGCGGTTGTCGGTGAGGCACTCGATGAGCACCGCGACACCGTTCGGGCCGTAACCCTCGTACATGATCGTCTCGTAGTCGGCGCCACCGGCTTCGAGACCGGCGCCGCGCTTGACCGCGGAGTCGATGTTCTTGTTCGGGACCGAGCTCTTCTTGGCCTTCTGGATGGCGTCGAACAGCGTCGGGTTGCCGGACACGTCGGCGCCGCCGGTCCGGGCCGCGACCTCGATGTTCTTGATCATCTTCGCGAAGAGCTTGCCGCGCTTGGCATCGATCACGGCCTTCTTGTGCTTCGTCGTAGCCCATTTAGAGTGGCCGGACATCTGCCTGTCTCCTTCGCGTAACCCAACTCTTTACGAACCCCAGAGATCCTACTAGGACCCCGGAGCCAGGTTCGCGCGCACCATGTCGACGAACAGGGAGTGCACGCGGTGGTCGCCGGTCAGTTCCGGGTGGAACGACGTGGCGAGCGCGTTGCCCTGGCGGACCGCGACGATGTGGCCCTCGTGTTCGGCGAGGACCTCGGTCTCGGCACCGACGGACTCGACCCAGGGGGCGCGGATGAAGACGCCCTCCACAGGATCGCCCTCGATGCCCCGGACGTCGACAGCCGCTTCGAAGGACTCGTTCTGACGTCCGAAGGCGTTGCGGCGCACGATCATGTCGATGCCGCCGATCGTCTCCTGGCCCGAGCGCGGGTCGAGGATCTTGTCGGCGAGCATGATCAGGCCGGCGCAGGTGCCGTAGACGGGCATACCGGCACGCACGCGTGCGCGCAGCGGATCCATCACTCCGAAGAGGACGGCCAGCTTGGAGATGGTGGTCGACTCACCCCCGGGGATGACGAGACCGTCCACCTCGGCGAGTTCCTCGGGGCGCCTGACCTGCCTGGCCACGGCGTCGGCCGCGGCCAGGGCGATCAGGTGCTCCCGTACGTCGCCCTGGAGGGCCAGGACGCCGATGACAGGGGCTGAAGAAACATCCGCCATGGGTGGTTACCAGCCGCGGTTGGCGTAGCGCTCGGACTCGGGGAGCGTGTCGCAGTTGATGCCGACCATGGCCTCGCCGAGGTTGCGGGACGCGTCCGCGATGATCTTCGGGTCGTCGTAGAAGGTGGTCGCCTTCACGATGGCGGCTGCGCGCTTGGCCGGGTCGCCGGACTTGAAGATGCCGGAGCCGACGAAGACGCCCTCGGCGCCGAGCTGGCGCATCAGCGCGGCGTCGGCGGGGGTGGCGACGCCACCGGCGGAGAACAGCACGACCGGGAGCTTGCCCAGCTCGGCGACCTCGCGCACGATCTCGTACGGGGCGCGCAGCTCCTTGGCGGCGGCGTACAGCTCGTTGTTGTCGAAGCCGCGCAGCTTGGCGATCTCGTTCTTGATCTGGCGCAGGTGGCGGACCGCCTCGACGACGTTGCCGGTGCCGGCCTCGCCCTTGGAGCGGATCATCGCGGCGCCCTCGGCGATGCGGCGCAGGGCCTCGCCCAGGTTGGTGGCACCGCAGACGAAGGGGGTCGTGAAGGCCCACTTGTCGGAGTGGTTGACCTCGTCGGCCGGGGTGAGGACCTCGGACTCGTCGATGTAGTCGACGCCGAGGGACTGCAGGACCTGGGCCTCGACGAAGTGGCCGATGCGGGACTTGGCCATGACCGGGATGGAGACCGCCTCGATGATCTCCTCGATCATCGTCGGGTCGGACATCCGGGCCACGCCGCCGTCCTTGCGGATGTCGGCGGGGACCCGCTCCAGGGCCATGACGGCCACGGCACCGGCGTCCTCGGCGATCTTCGCCTGCTCGGCGTTGACCACGTCCATGATCACACCGCCCTTGAGCTGCTCGGCCATGCCGCGCTTCACGCGCGCGGTGCCGGTCTCGGGAGTCTGGGCGGAGCTGGGGGTGCTGGACACGGGGTGACCTCACTCGGTGAAAGAGGGTTGCTGCAGTACCGAGGAAACGTCAGAGATGCAGGCCACAGCAAGGGCCAATGGGTAGGCGGTGGATCGTTTTCGAACCGCTGTACCTACGGCTGTGCCCCACGGTCGTGTCCTGGGGCCATGTCCTACGGCCCGGTTCTGCGGCTGGGTTCTGCGGCTGTTCTCTACGCGGCCCGGTCCACCAGCGCTGCCGGTGGCTCGTCGTCCATCTCGAAGGCCATCGGGAAGGGCGCGTGTCCGGCCAGCCGGAACCAGCGGACCTTGCGGTGCCGGCGCAGGGCGCGGGCGGCGCGTACCGCGTCGTTGTGGAAGCGCCGGGCCATGGGCACCCGCCGTACCGCCTCGGTGAGTTCGCGGGCCGCCGCCTCTCCCCCGGGTGCCTCGCGGACGCCCTCGACCTGCGGAGCCTCCGCGAAGACGGCGCGCAGGGCCTGGCTCAACTCGCTCTCGGCGACCTCCCGTTGCTCCTCCTCGGCCTGCCGGGCGGCGTGCGCGGCCTCGTAGAGGACGATCGAGGCGGCCGGGTCGAGGACGCCGGAGGTGGCCAGTTCCTGGGTCACCGAGGCGCGGCGCAGCAGTTGGGCGTCGAGTGCCGCGCGGGCCGCGTCGATCCGGGCGTGCAGCCGGTCGAGCCGTCCCGCGGTCCAGCTCAGGTACAGGCCGATCGCGACGACGGCGACGAGGATCCAGATCAGGGTTGCGGTCACGGGCGGCAAGCCTACGGGGCCGTTCCACTCGGGTTGACCGGGATTCGTGCGGGGGGTTGGTGTGGGCGTTGTGGGGGCTGCCGCCCCCACGCCCCCGCTTCGGCCTGGACGGCCTCGTCCTCAAACGCCGGACGGGCTGGATGTACCAGCCCGTATCAAGAAGTTGCCGCTCCTCAGTCCCGCGCCAAGCCGAACCTCGCCCGGAGGCCGGTGCGTTCGTCGGTGGCGACCGCTGCGGCACCTGCGGTCACCGTTTCGTAGACCGACAGGATGTCCGCGCCGACCGTCGACCAGTCGAAGCGGCGTACGTGGGCGCTTCCGCTCCGTCGCAGCTCCGCCAGGCGTACGGGGTCGCCCAGGAGTCGTACGGCCGCGTCGGCGAGGGCGTCCGCGTCCTCGTTGGGGAACAGTTCGCCGGCGACGCCCTGGTCGAGGACCTGGGCGAAGGCGGGGAGGTCGGAGGCGAGGACCGGGGCGCCCGCCGACATGGCCTCCACGAGGATGATGCCGAAGCTCTCGCCGCCGGTGTTGGGGGCTACGTAGAGGTCGATGCTGCGCAGGAAGCGGGCCTTGTCGTCGTCGCTGATCATGCCGAGGAACTCGACGCGTGAACGCAGTTCCTTGGGGAGCGATTCGACGGCCTCCTCCTCGTCGCCGCGGCCGGCCACCAGGAGCCGGGCTTTCGGGCGCTCGGCGAGGATCTTCGGGAGGGCGTTCATCAGCACCGGGAGGCCCTTGCGGGGCTCGTCGATGCGCCCTATGAAGCCGATGGTCTCGCCCTGCCACTCCGACTTGGGTTCGGCGCGGGCGAAGAAGTCGACGTCGACGCCGTTCGGGATGACGACCGCGTCGCCGCCGAGGTGTTCGACGAGCGTGCGGCGGGCGTACTCGCTCACGGCGATGCGCGCGCTGATCTTCTCCAGGGCCGCCTGAAGGATGGCGTACGCGGCGATCATCGCGCGGGAGCGCGGGTTCGAGGTGTGGAAGGTGGCGACGATCGGGCCCTGCGCCGCCCAGCAGGCGAGCAGGCCGAGGGACGGCGAGGTCGGTTCGTGGATGTGGATGACGTCGAACTCGCCGTCGTGCAGCCAGCGTCGGACCCGGGCGGCGGACAGGAAGCCGAAGTTCAGGCGGGCCACCGAGCCGTTGTACGGCACCGGGACCGCGCGGCCGGCCGAGACGACGTACGGCGGCAGCGGGGTGTCGTCGTCGGCCGGGGCCAGGACGGAGACCTCGTGGCCGAGCCGGATGAAGTACTCGGCGAGGTCTCTGATGTGGAACTGGACGCCGCCCGGGACGTCCCAGGAGTAGGGGCAGACGATGCCGATCCTCACGCGGGCCCCTTCGTGGGGTCGAGATCCGCGAGCCACAAGCGCTGCAGCATGTGCCAGTCCTCCGGGTGGTCGGCGATGCCGGTGGCGAAAGCGTCTGCCAGCGCCTGTGTGATGACAGACGTCTTCTCGGCCCGGTCACCTGACTCGGGTACCTCGACCGGCGGGTGGACCCGGCCCTTCATGACCGGTGAGTCGTCGTACCAGAGGGTCACGGGGAGCAGGAGTGCGCCGGTCTGCTGGGCCAGGAGGGCCGGGCCCGCGGGCATACGGGTGGGCTCGCCGAAGAACTTGACCTCGACGCCTGAGGCGGACAGGTCGCGTTCGGCGACCAGGCAGACCAGGCCGCCGTCGCGCAGACGGCGGGCCAGGGTGCCGAAGGCGGTGCCGCCGCTGTGCGGGAGGACCTCCATGCCGAGGCCCTCGCGGTAGGCGACGAAGCGGTCGTAGAGCGTCTCCGGCTTGAGGCGTTCGGCCACCGTGGTGAACGGGGTCTCCAGCTTGGTGGTGACCCAGGCGCCGGCGAGGTCCCAGTTGGCCATGTGGGGCAGCGCGAGGATGACACCGCGGTCGGAGGCGATGCCGTCGGTGAGGTGGTGGACGTCCTTGGGGTCGAAGCCCCCCTTCACGCGCTCGGCACTCCAGGCGGGGAGCCGGAAGGACTCCATCCAGTAGCGCAGGTACGACCGCATGCCCGCGCGCGAGAGCTCGGCGAGCCGCTCGGGGCTCGCGTCGGGCACCACGCGCGCGTAGTTGCTCTCCAGTCGCCGTACGCCCTTGCCTCGCCGCTTCCAGGCGAGGTCGGCGACGGTGCGGCCGAGCCGGACGGCGGCCGGCTCGGGGAGCTTCTTGACGGCGCTCCAGCCGAGGCCGTAGAGCGCGTCCGTCAGCCGCTCCTGGGCACCGCTCACGGAGTCGCTCCGCTGCTGTGCTGCTCCGGGGCCTCCTGGGCCGCCGTGGCGTCGGCCTCGGCGGCCTCCCGGCGGACCGTGACGACGCGCTGGATCAGCGTGACCAGGCTGCCGACGGCGACGATCCACAGGGCGATGGGCAGCAGCCACTGGATGCCCGGGACGCCGAACTTGTGCAGACCGGCGAGGCCGCACGCCACGAGTGAGATCACGAGCCGCTCGGCCCGCTCGACCAGGCCGTTGACGGCGACGGGCAGGCCGATCGACTCGCCGCGCGCCTTGGTGTACGACACCACCTGGCCGCTGGCCAGGCAGAAGATCGAGACGGCGCACAGGGCGATGTTGTCGCCGCCGCCCGCGTACCAGAGGGCCAGGCCGCCGAAGACCGCGCTGTCGGCCACCCGGTCGAGCGTGGAGTCCAGGAAGGCGCCCCAGCGGCTGGAGCGGCCCAGCTGGCGGGCCATGTTGCCGTCGACGAGGTCCGAGAACACGAACAGCGTGATCACGACCGTGCCCCAGAAGAACTCGCCCATGGGATAGAAGACCAGCGCGCCCGCGACCACTCCGGCGGTGCCGAGGAGGGTGACCGTGTCGGGGCTGACGCCCCGGCG
The DNA here is from genome assembly GCF_036226385.1 of Streptomyces sp. NBC_01261. Taxonomy (NCBI): domain Bacteria; kingdom Bacillati; phylum Actinomycetota; class Actinomycetes; order Kitasatosporales; family Streptomycetaceae; genus Streptomyces; species Streptomyces sp. NBC_01261. The sequence goes on along the minus strand of NZ_CP108463.1, from coordinate 8,820,622 downwards.
GATCAGAAACGCGGCGAACGGCGTGAGGACACGCGTGAAGAATGCACGCGCGTACTTGTTCAGCATGGCCTTCCCGAGGGTCGGTGTCGCCGCGCGGCCCCTGCTGGCCACCGGCTGGCCCATCGTAGCCACGCGCGCGCGTGGGCGACGGCCGGGCACCCGCGTGCCCATGTTCTGAATGGCTGCAGCACGACGCGATGCCATCGGTGTCAGGGCCGGATCGCGTCCCGTGTATGGACGCACCGTGACCGGAGTGGAAAGCTCGAACCACCGCGGGCGTCATCGGAGCCGCCACCGCACGCGGCTGCGTGTGTCCGCGCCCACAGTGACCTCACCGTGTACGGGAGGCAAGGCCATGGGCGACAAGGCGAACGCACACCCCGGAGCCGCCGGCAGGGCTACAGCGGCCGACCACCCCGCGTCCGTACGGAATGTGGTGCTGGTCGGCCACTCCGGATCGGGCAAGACGACTCTGGTGGAGGCCCTCGCGCTGACCGCGGGGGCGGTGAACCGGGCGGGCCGCGTGGAGGACGGCGGCACCGTCTCCGACTACGACGAGATCGAGCACCGGCAGCAGCGCTCGGTGCAGCTCTCCCTGGTGCCCGTCGACTGGGACGGGTACAAGGTCAATCTTCTCGACACCCCCGGGTACGCCGATTTCGTCGGCGAGTTGAGGGCCGGTCTGCGAGCGGCGGACGCGGCCCTCTTCGTCGTCTCGGCCTCCGACGGGGTGGAGGGCTCGACCCGCATGGTGTGGGAGGAGTGCGCGGCGGTCGGCATGCCGCGCGCCATCGTCATCACGCATCTGGAGTCCGCGCGCGCGGACTTCGAGGCGATGACCCGCACCTGCGCGGCGGTCTTCGGCGCGGACGACCCCGACGCCGTGCTCCCCCTGTATCTGCCGCTGCACGGCGCGCCGGGGCCGGACGGGCACGCGCCCGTGTCCGGTCTGGTCGGGCTGCTGTCGCAGAAGGTGTTCGACTACGCGTCCGGCGAGCGCAAGGAGTCGGAGCCCGGGCCCGACCAGTTGCCGCGGATCGAGGAGGCCCGCAACCGGCTCATCGAGGGGATCATCGCGGAGAGCGAGGACGAGACCCTCATGGACCGCTATCTCGGCGGCGAGGAGATCGACGTCACGACGCTGATCGGCGACCTGGAGCGGGCCGTGGCGCGTGGGGTCTTCTTCCCCGTCCTGGCGGCCGCTCCCGCCGCCGAGGGCGCCCGGCAGGGTCTCGGCACGGTCGAGCTGCTGGAGCTGGTCACAGGCGGCTTCCCGACCCCGCTGGAGCGCGCGGCGCCCGGGGTCACCACGGTCGACGGCAGGGCGCGGGAGCTCAAGCCGTGCGACCCGAACGGGCCGCTGGTCGCCGAGGTCGTGAAGACCGCCTCCGACCCGTACGTCGGCCGCGTCTCCCTGGTGCGCGTCTTCTCCGGGACGCTACGGCCCGACGCGACCGTCCACGTCTCCGGGCACGGGCTCGCCGACCGCGGGCACGAGGACCACGACGTCGACGAACGCGTCGGCGCCCTGTCCGCGCCCTTCGGGAAGCAGCAACGGGCGCTCACGCACTGCATCGCGGGCGACCTCGCGTGCGTGGCGAAGCTGGGCCGCGCGGAGACCGGGGACACGCTTTCGGCCAAGGACGACCCGCTGCTGATGGAGCCCTGGGAGATGCCCGACCCGTTGCTGCCGCTCGCCATCCAGGCGCACAGCAAGGCCGACGAGGACAAGCTCTCGCAGGGCCTGAGCAGGCTCGTCGCCGAGGACCCGACCATGCGCCTGGAGCAGAACCAGGACACCCACCAGGTCGTCCTGTGGTGCCTCGGCGAGGCCCACGCGGACGTCGCCCTGGAGCGGCTGCGCAGCCGCTACGGCGTCCAGGTCGACCTGGTGCCGCACAAGGTCTCCCTACGGGAGACGTTCGCGGCCAAGGCGCAGGGACGCGGCCGGCACGTCAAACAGTCCGGCGGGCACGGGCAGTTCGCGATCTGCGAGATCGAGGTCGAGCCGCTGCCGGGCGGCACGGGCATCGAGTTCGTGGACAAGGTGATCGGCGGCGCGGTGCCGCGGCAGTTCATCCCGTCGGTGGAGAAGGGCGTAAGGGCCCAGGCGGCAAGGGGAGTTGCGGCCGGCCATCCCCTTCTCGACGTACGGATCACGCTCCTGGACGGCAAGGCGCACTCGGTGGACTCCTCGGACGCCGCGTTCCAGACGGCCGGCGCGCTGGCGCTGCGGGAGGCCGCGGTCGACGCGAAGATCCATCTCCTGGAACCGGTGGCCGAGGTGACCGTGCTGGTCGGCGACGACTACGTGGGCGCCGTGATGAGCGACCTGTCCGGACGGCGCGGCCGGGTGCTCGGCACCGAACAGACGACCGGCGCGCGCACACTGATCCGCGCCGAGGTACCGGAGATCGAGATCGGCCGCTACGCCGTGGACCTCCGCTCCCTCTCGCACGGCACCGCACGCTTCAACCGCAGTTACGCCCGGCACGAACCGATGCCTCCGCAGATCGCCGAACGGATTCGCGAAGAAGCGGGCGACGCCCCGTAGTTCGAGGAACTTCGGTGTCGGCGCCGCGAGTGAGCCGTAGGGGCGCGCCGGTGTCGAGAGGCCGAGCGCGCGGGGGCCCGCAGGGCTGAGCGCGGTCGGGCTCCCGACACCGGCTGAGAGCGCTCCGAAGGCGAACGAGCCAAAAAAGGAGGGGCTTCCGCCGTCCGCCGACGAATGTCAGTGGCTGCCGATACGCTGATGACCTGATCAACAGGTGTGCGGAGCACGGAAGTCGGGAAAGCCGCAGGAGCGGGAACAGCGGCGATCGGGGGCGGGAATGACCGTTGACAGCGGTTACGCGGACATCTTCGGACCACAGGTGCCGCGTACCGGCGACGAGGGGCAGACGGCGACCTTCGCGCTGGCCTCGGCGGCCTACCGGGACAACCCGGTGGCCGACATCAAGAAGGCCGACAACGAATGGCACCAGACGGCCGTCAACGAGGGCCGCAAGTGGGCGACGATCTTCCGCCCCAACCTCGGTGAGGCGTTCTCCGGCGCCTTGGTGGCCCGCATGCTCGGCCCCGGACGCAAGCCGCTCATCCAGTCCTTCGGCACCGAACCGCAGTCCGTCGTCGAGCACGCCCTGGCGGCCAACAACATCCGCCGCGCGCGGGACAACAGGCTGTCCACGATCATGGTGCTGTGCGGCCTGCTGTTCCTGCCCGGGCTGATCGTCTGGCTGCTGGTCTTCCAGCTGCGCAGCCTGATCGACAAGCGCACGCAGACGAACAAGAGGGCCGGCGCGATCGCCACGACCCTGCTCGTCGCGGTGGGCGCGGTCGCCGTGATCTTCCTGATCAAGATGCCCTTCGCGGGTTTCTGGTCCTGGTACGCACGCGCGTGCGTCGTCCTCCCCGTGGTCGGATGGCTGTGGGCCAAGCAGGTCTGCGAGAACACCGCGAAGGATCTGCGCGGGCGCTGGGACAGCCTGCTGTCCGGCAGCAGCGTCGGCGCCAAGGTCCCCGAGGCGGTGCCGACCAGTCCCGGCGAGACCCAGGCGGAGCAGCTCCGCCAGTCCCTGGCCACGCTCAGCGCCGAACAGCAGTCCAACTCCATCTTCTACGCGGGCCCCAAGGGCATCCTCGGCATGGGCACCCGCTGGGGCAGCTGGCAGCTCGCCGAGGACCTGATCGCGCGGGACCCCACCCGGGAGATCCACCCCTTCCGCAGCTGGGACGTCATCCGCAACATCCACGACGACCTGCGCATGCTGGAGCGGAACACGATCAACACCGGCGGCTTCCCGAAGGCGTCCATACGCCACTGGGTGGTCACGCCGATCGGCGAGGGTGCCAAGGCCGTGTCCCGGCCTGGGGGCACGGACGTGGACGCGTACCAGGTCAAGACACACGCGATACAGGACATCTGCAACAAGCAGCAGTTCGGCGCCGGCGACCGCCACTACCTGGGCGTCCAATGGACGCTCTGGGAAGGGCAGTTGGTCATCACGATGATGATCACGGTCACCGTGCTGCACAAGACGCTGCGCATCGAGATCACCGGGCACGCCCTGGGACCCGTGAACTCCCTGTTCACCGGCAAGCCCGAGGCTCCGTCGAAGAGCGTCCAGAAGACCCTCAAGCCGTGGGAGACCCGCACGGTCAAGCTCCCGCTCGTCCCCGCCGACGAGGTCGTTCGCCTCGCCGTCCGCGCCCCGATCACCTGGTACCCGCCGCTGCTGAACTGGCTCGGCGGTTCCATATCCCTGCCCGAGCCGTTCGGCCTGCGGCACGCCTGGGCCGACCAGCCCTGGCGCCACCGCTTCATGGCGGACGACGCGCTCCGCGCCGCGACACCGGTCCTGCGCGTGGTCCACGCCGCCGCGATCCGTGTCCTCGACGAGAACGGCGTGGACACGGAGAAGTTCAGCAACCGCTCGTCGATCCTCAGCGGGGGCGTGCAGGACGCGTCACCCCGGAAAGCAGACCTCTACGACGCGTAGGCGGCCACCTGGGACGCCGCGTGGCTCACGCCGTGGGCCACGCGTCCGCGAGCATCTTCCGTGTGTCCGCGAGGAGTTGTGGCAGCACCTTCGTGTGGCCGACCACCGGCATGAAGTTCGTGTCGCCGCCCCAGCGCGGGACGATGTGCTGGTGGAGGTGGGCGGCGATACCCGCGCCCGCCACGCTCCCCTGGTTCATGCCGATGTTGAACCCGTGGGCGCCGGAGGCGGTACGCAGGGCCGTCATCGCCTGCTTGGTGAGGGCCGCCAGCTCCACGGTCTCCGCGTCCGTCAGGTCGGTGTAGTCCGCGACGTGACGGTAGGGCACGACCATCAGATGGCCGCCGTTGTACGGGTACAGATTGAGCACCCCGTACACCAGCTCACCGCGCCTGACGATCAGCCCGTCCTCGTCCGATTTCGCCGGAATCGAGCAGAAGGGGCAACCGTCGTCGGCACCCGGGCCGGTCGGCTTGTTCTCGCCCTGGATGTAGGCCATCCGGTGGGGCGTCCAGAGGCGCTGGAACGCGTCCGGCGTGCCCACTCCGATCTGCTGCTCCGGCTCACTCGTCATGCAGGGAAGCATATGGCTTCGCCCGTTCGCGGCGTGTCGCCGGGGTTGCGCGAAACCCCTCCCGCGCCAAGCTGGGCCGATGGACGACGACAGCCGCAAGGCCCGCTGGGAGCAGCGCACGGAGGTCCCCCTCGCCGTGGCGTCCCTGGTCTTCCTCGCCGCGTACGCGGTCCGCATCCTGGCCCACGGCCTGCCGGACACCTGGCAGGACGTCTGCCTCGCCGCGCTGTTCGCCGCCTGGGCGCTCTTCGCCGTCGACTACGCGGTCCGTTGGCGCCTGAGCCGCCAACGCCTGCGCTTCGTCCGCACGCACTGGCTGGACACCCTGGTCCTGCTCCTGCCCCTGCTGCGACCACTGCGGGTCGTCAGGGTCTACGAGGCCGTCCAGCGACGGCACGGACAGCCCCGACTCGCCCTGCACGCGCGCGTGATCGTCTACGCCGGCCTGTCCACCGTCCTGCTGGGCTTCGCCGGCGCCCTCTCCGTCTACCACGAGGAACACGCGGCCCCGGGCGCGACGATAAGGACGTTCGGCGACGCCGTGTGGTGGACCTGCGCGACCTTCGCGACCGTCGGCTACGGCGACGTCGCCCCCGTCACCCCGCTCGGCCGTCTGATCGCCGTGGGCATGATGGCCATCGGCCTGGCCCTGCTCGGCGCGGTCACCGGAACCTTCGCCTCCTGGCTGCTCCAGGTCTTCACGCGGGAGGACGACGAGAGACCCCCGGGGATCTGAACTCCCCGGGGGTCTCCCGAACGACAGCGGACTCAGGCCCGCGACAGCGGACTCAGACCTGCGCCCGGTCCGCCACGACCTGCTCGATCTTCGCGATGGCGTCGTCGAACGCGATGCCGTTCTCCTGCGAGCCGTCGCGGTAACGGAAGGACACCGTCCCGCCGTTCATGTCCTCGTCGCCGACGATGACCATGAACGGGACCTTCTGCTTCTGCGCGTTGCGGATCTTCTTCTGCATGCGGTCCGAGGACGAGTCGACCTCGACGCGCAGCCCCTTCTTCTTCGCCGCCACGGCGAACTTCTCCAGGTACTCGACGTGCCCGTCCCCGATCGGGATACCGACCGCCTGCACCGGCGCCAGCCACGCCGGGAACGCACCCGCGTAGTGCTCAAGCAGTACGGCGAAGAACCGCTCGATGGATCCGAACAGCGCCCGGTGGATCATGACCGGCCGCTGCTTGGAACCGTCGGGACCGGTGTACTCCAGGTCGAAGCGCTCCGGCAGGTTGAAGTCCAGCTGGACCGTGGACATCTGCCAGGTCCGCCCGATCGCGTCCTTCGTCTGGACGGAGATCTTCGGGCCGTAGAACGCGGCCCCACCCGGGTCCGGCACGAGCGGCAGCCCCTGCTTCTCGGCGACCTGGCGCAGCGTCTCGGTGGCCTCTTCCCAGACCTCGTCCGAGCCGACGAACTTCTCCGGGTCCTTGGTCGACAGCTCCAGGTAGAAGTCCGTCAGGCCGTAGTCCCGCAGCAGGTTGAGGACGAAGGTGAGCGTCTTGTCGAGCTCGTCGGCCATCTGCTCGCGGGTGCAGTAGATGTGCGCGTCGTCCTGCGTGAAGCCCCGCGCGCGGGTCAGCCCGTGCACGACGCCCGACTTCTCGTACCGGTACACGGTCCCGAACTCGAAGAGGCGCAGCGGCAGTTCACGGTACGAACGGCCGCGCGCGTCGAAGATCAGGTTGTGCATCGGGCAGTTCATGGGCTTGAGGTAGTAGTCCACACCCTCGTCGAGCTGCATGGGCGGGTACATGCCGTCGGCGTACCAGTCCAGGTGCCCGGACGTCTCGAAGAGCTTCCCCTTCGTCGCGTGCGGGGTGTAGACGAACTCGTAGCCCTCCTCCTCGTGCCGACGCCGCGAGTAGTCCTCCATGACCCGGCGGACGACGCCGCCCTTGGGGTGGAAGACGGCCAGGCCGGAGCCGATCTGCTCCGGGATGGAGAACAGGTCCAGCTCGCTGCCCAGCTTGCGGTGGTCGCGCTTCTCGGCCTCGACCAGGAAGTCGAGGTGCGCCTTCAGCTCCTCCTTGGAGGGCCAGGCGGTGCCGTAGATGCGCTGGAGCATGGGGTTCTTCTCGCTGCCGCGCCAGTAGGCGGCCGCGTTGCGCATCAGCTTGAACGCCGGGATGTTGCGCGTGGTGGGCAGGTGCGGACCGCGGCAGAGGTCCTTCCAGCACAGGTCGCCGGTCTTGGCGTCGAGGTTGTCGTAGATCGTCAGTTCGCCGCCGCCGACCTCGACGTCCGCGCCGTCGTCGGTCGACGCGGAGCCCTTGATGCCGATCAGTTCGAGCTTGTACGGCTCCGAAGCCAACTCCTCGCGAGCGTCCTCGTCGGTCACCACGCGCCGCGAGAAACGCTGGCCGCGCTTCTGGATCTCCTGCATCTTCTTCTCGATGGCCTTGAGATCCTCGGGCGTGAACGGCCGCTCGACGTCGAAGTCGTAGTAGAAGCCGTCCTTGACCGGCGGGCCGATGCCCAGCTTGGCCTCGGGGAACAGCTCCTGCACGGCCTGCGCCATGACGTGCGCGGTGGAGTGGCGCAGGATGTTCAGGCCGTCGGTGGAGGAGATCTCGACGGGCTCGACCTCCTCCCCGTCCTTCACCTCGTACGCCAGGTCCCTGAGCTCCCCGGCCACGCGCGCGGCGATGATCGAGCGCTCGCCGGCGAAGAGTTCCGCGGCCGTGGTGCCCGTCGTCACCGTGCGCTCTTCCCGCTCGGAATCGCGTTGGATGATCACACGGACGTCTGACACGGGTCTCTCCTGACTACAGGGTGGATGCGGCGCCATACCGTGAGCGCGCGCAATAGGGGATCGTACCGACCCTAAGGGGCCCACCGCGAAACGGTTGCCCCTGGGCCCCGGCCCCGCCCCGCTCCCCCGCGCTCCCTCAGTCCTCCCCGGTGCACGCCTCCTCGAAGAAGGCAGTGCCCTCCTCGTTCCCCTGGATCGACTTCATCAGCCGGTCCCGCTCCGCCTCGTCCACCTGTACGGGTACGACCCCCGAGGCGCCGGTCAGTCGACGGAACCCGCCCCGGCTCTCCAGCCGCCCGTGCACCCGTACCGGCAGTCCGACGAGGTGGGCGTGACCGGCTGTCCGGTACGACTCCTCGTCCAGGGTCATCCGGACGTGCCCGACCTCGGCGCCGGCGATCACCTGCATCCGTACGGTGCCCTCGCCGCGCGGCCCCGACCTGCGCATCCGCACCACCGAGCCGGTGATGCGCACGGGCATGGCCGGTTCCTCGCGCAGATAGCGGGCCCCGGCCGCACGCAGCACGGGCAGGTCACCCGGCGAGAACTCGACGGCCTCGGCCTGCGCGGCACACCCCTCGGGGACACCGGCGCCGGGCGCCCACTCGACGGCGATGCGGGCGCCCTCGGTGCCACGCACGAGCGCGACGACGGCTTCGGTCAACTCCCGGCTGACGCCCGCCTCCACGGCCCCGTCGAAGGCGTCCATGCCGCCGGTGGCCCGCTCGTAGTCGATGGCCTCGCGGGTGGCGTACAGGGCCTGGTGGAGGCGTACGGCGAGGGCGCGGCCGGTGTCGACGGGGACGAACGCGGTGAGTTGACGGCCGCCGGGCGCGGAGCCGACGAGGACGTGTTCCAGGGACGCGGCGGCGGGGCGGCGGTGGCGGGCGCCGTAGTAGCCGGCACGCGCGCGTGTGGCGAGTGCGGCGGCGAGCAGCATCTGCCGTGCGGCGGCGCGGAGTTGCTCTTCGACCGTCCAGGACGCGGCGCCCGCCGGTCCGGTGGGGATGTCGCGCCACCAGCGGATCTCGTCGCTCGGTACGGCGAGGCCGACGAGGACCTCGCGGGCGGACGGGGTGTTGCTGCGGGCGAGCGCGTCGAGCGCCTCGCCGAGGAGGTCGTCGCTGTCGGGGAAGGCCCGGCTCTCGGGGACCAGCAGGCTGGTGCCCGAGCCGCCGGGCCCGGGTGGGGTCCAGCGGCCGTACCGTCCGGGCGCTCCGCCGCGCCGCTGCCAGCCGTGCCGGCGCAGCAGGGCGCCGAGGACGGCGGGGTCGACCTGGTCGGGCTCGGGGGGCCGTTCCCAGGAGGAGTCGTCCACGGGATGCGGTCGTACCGTCCGCAGGTGTTCCTCGACCGAGCGGTGCCTCATGGCCTGCCTCCCGTCCCGACCCGCGTCATGATCTCGCACAGCGCCCGGTCGTCGAAGATGCGCGAGGTCGGTATGCGCACGGTGGTCCGGGTCCGGCCGGTGATCGCGTGACCGGCGAGGTTGACCCAGTAGCAGCAGTGCCGCAGGTCGAGCCGGTCGTGGCTGGCGCGCAGCCAGTCGTCCCGGGAACGCGGGACGAGCATCACGACCAGGATCTTGTGCACCGAGACCGGTGTGCGGGCGAGCTTGCGCAGATGGTCGTTGTCGAGCGTGAAGGAGAAGGAACGTCCCGGCGGATTCGGCGGGATCTGGTAAGTGCACTTGAGCTGCACTTTTATCGTGACCTCGTCGTCCACCGTGTGCCCGGGCGAGCCGTGACTGACATGCCAGTCGATGCCGTTGTCCGGAAAGGGTTGCGACAGCGAGCAGCCGGCCGCGGCGGCGACGGCGTGCAGATAGCCCACCTGCAGTGTCTCCATGCAGGCGGTGGTGGCGAGCGATCCGCGCTGGGGTGCCGTCCGTTCGGGCAGCAGCCCGCCCCGCTCGGGCTGCGCTATCACCATGGCCAACAGCCTTCCGAGTTCAGGTGAATTGCTGTGCTGAATGCCTGATCGGGTCGCTGAACTGCAAAGACCCGCACTCCTGTTGTGTCCTTCCGGCGTACGGCGCAAACAGCCCGGGTATCACCAAACAGGCAGAAGACGGTACGTCAGCTGCCGTGGGTGAACAAGGAGTTGTGTACGTATGACGTGCTGGTACGAGGGCCCGTTGGCCGCGTTCGACACGGAGACCACGGGCGTGGATGTGGAGACCGACCGGATCGTGTCGGCCGCCGTCGTCGTCCAGGACGCCCCCGGTACCCGTCCCCGGGTGACCCGGTGGCTGGTGAACCCGGGGGTGCCGGTGCCCGCCGGGGCGACGGCGATCCATGGACTGACGGATGAGCATCTTCAGCGCAACGGCCGCTGGCCCGCGCCGGTGATGCACGAGATAGCCGACGAGCTGGCCGAACAGGCCGCGATGGGACGCCCGTTGGTGATCATGAACGCGCCGTTCGACCTGACCCTGCTGGACCGCGAACTGCGCCGCCACCGCGCGTGCTCGCTGGACCACTGGTTCGAGTCGACGCCCCTGCAGGTCCTGGACCCCCGGGTCCTCGACAAACACCTGGACCGCTACCGCAAGGGCCGCCGCACCCTCACCGACCTGTGCGCCCACTACGGCGTCACACTGGAGGGCGCGCATGACGCGGGCGCGGACGCTTTGGCGTCCCTGGAGCTGATCCGAGCCCTGGGCCGCCGCTTCGCGACCCGCCTGGAACGCCTGTCCCCCGCCGAGCTGCACACCCTGCAGTCGACGTGGCACGCGGCCCAAGCACGCGGCCTCCAGGCGTGGTTCGCGCGCAGCGGCACCCCGGAGTCGGTGGACCAGTCGTGGCCACTGCGCCCGGACCTGACGGCCGAGGCCGCATAAGCGGTCGGCACGTCGGCGCACAAAAAAGCCGGTCCGCTGCTGCGGACCGGCCTTTCCCGGTGGGCGATACTGGGTTCGAACCAGTGACCTCTTCGGTGTGAACGAAGCGCTCTCCCACTGAGCTAATCGCCCGGGAACGCACCGAACAATACAGGCCCCCACGGGTTTCCTTCAAACCGCTTCCGTCAGACCGCTGCCAGGTGTGCGAGGAGCCCGCGCCGTCCGGCCCGCATCATCAGCGCGTGGTTGACGCGGAACACCGGCCGCCCGGGTACGGCGAACCGCCTGAGCAGCGGCCGGTTCAGGTCGACCTCCTGCTCGTAGCGGGCGAGCGTGCCGGAACCGTCGGCCGTGAGCGTCCACCGCGCCCAGCCCACCAGATCACCGGTCATCGCGATCTCCAACACCCCGGCGGCCGGGTCGCGCCGCACTTCGCGCGCGGTGAAGGTCAGGACGTACGGCAGGCTCGCGCGGATGCGGATGACGCCGGTCGTGTCGTCGATCCGCTCGACCTCGCGCACCTGCGGCCACCAGCGGGGATAGTCCTCGGCCCGTTCCAGGAACGGGTACACGACGGCGGGCGGCGCGGGCAGGGACCATCGGGCACGGAAGCGGTAATGGGTCCAGTCCATGGCGGGAGTCTGCCCGGCCAGGGGCCCGTCTCCCGGTACCTGAGTACGTTTTGAGTACGTGCGCTCATGTCGTACGGCGGTCACGCGACCACACTCCGAGACATGACGCACATCCCGCCCCCGGCCGTCGAGTTGCGGATCCTGGACGCCGAGCTGCACCAACTGGACGCCCGCCGCGCGCAGTTGCTGCACCGGCGCGCCTGGCTGCTGACCGTGCTCCAGCCGGCCCGGCCCGCGCCCGTGACACCGCCGTCCGCCGCACCGCCCCGGCGCGAGGCCACCGCACCGAGCGTGCAGAACCTGCTGCTCCTGCTCGGCGCCACCCTGCTCATCCTCGCCGCGATCGCGTTCACGCTGGTCAGTTGGGGGAGCATGGGGATCGCGGGCCGGGCTCTGGTGCTCGGCGCGGTGACCCTGGCGACGCTCGCCGCACCCGTCGCGCTGCTGCGCCGGGGCCTGCGCTCCACGGCCGAGTCGCTCGCGGGCCTCGGTCTCGTGCTGACGGTGCTGGACGCGTACGCGCTGCACGAGGTCGCCTTCCCGGACGGGGACGGCACGACGTTCGCGGCAGCGGCGACGACCCTGCTGGCCGCGCTGTGGGCGGCGTACGGCATCGGCGTGGCGGCACTCCCGAGCCCGGCCGCCACCCGCACGGACCCGACCACCGCGCGCACGCTCCTCCTGCCTCTTCCCTCGGCGCTCGTGGTCGCCCAACTCCCCTTGATCCTCTGGGTGGTGGCGGCCGGTGGAGGCATCCGCCCGGTCACGGCCGCGATGCTGGTGACCGCCGCGATGGACATGATGATCGCGCTCCGGGTCTCCCCGAAGGCCGTTCGTTTCGTCGCCGTGGGCGGTGCGTTCGGTCTGGGCGGCCTGGGCGTGCTGACGGCCGGGCTGATCTCCTTGTCCGCGGCCGGTCCGGGCGCCGCCGCCCGTGCGACGGCGCTCCTGGTCCTCGCGGCGGCGGGTGTGTTCGCCGCCGCGTGGCTCGTCCCGGGCCCGGGACTGCGGACGGGCGCGGCCACGACGGGCGGCCTGCTCGTGGTCGGCACGCTCGGTGGCGTGCTGCGGGTGCCGTTGTCCTACGACTGGGCGGTTCTGGGCTATCTCGCCTGCGGGATGGGCCTGTTGACGCTCGTCCGGGGCTCGCTGCCCGAGCCGGTGCGCCGCGGTCTCGGCCTGGCCTCCGTCGGCGTACAGGGGATCGCGCTGCTGTTGACCCTGCCGGCCGTCGTCACCACGTTGTTCGGCCCGGCGGCGTGGCTCTCCCGCATCTGGTCCGGCGCGCCGGACGACGCGCGAGCCGCGGCGACGGTGGACATCCCGTGGCCCATGCACGAGACCACCGCTCCCCTGGTACTCGTCGCGGTCGCCGGAGTGCTCGCGTTCACGGTCCGCAGCGTCGTATGGCGACCCCGGGCCCTCGCCGCCGCGCTGACCCTGGCGTGGGTGACGGCGATGATCGTCCCGACCGCACTGCACCTTCCCTACGCTGTCGGCCTGTCGATGTACGCCCTCATCGTCGTGGCCCTGCTCTCGCTCACGCACCGCGTCGCCACAGCCCTCGCCCTGTTCACCTCTCTCGTCCTCGTCTCCCTCGCGCTGGCCTCCGAACCGGCCACGCTCGCCGTACTCGCCTCGCTGACCGCCCTGTTGGCGGCTGCGGCCTGGCGCGGGCGCCTGGCGCCGGTCTCCGCGGGCTTCTCGCTGGGGTACGCGACCGCCCTCGCCTGCGCGGCGGGTGCCGCCCTCGACTGGCAGCCGCAGCACATCGCGTTGCTGGTGCTCGCCGTACCGGTGACGGCCGCGGTGCTCGCCGCGCGCCTCGCCGATCCGGCGACGACGCTGGTGGTCGAGATCTCGGGTGCCGTCGCGGGCGTACTGGCGATCGGTCTCGCGGGTGCCGAACTGCCCGTCCTGGCACTGGTGTTGGCCCTCTGTGGAGTGATCGCGGCGGGCACGGCGCTACGGCCCGAGCGCAGGAAGGTCGGCTACGCGGCCGCCGCCCTGTTCGTCCTCGCCACCTGGGTACGACTGTCCACGTGGAACGTCGGCAGCCCCGAGGCGTACACGCTGGCGGTGACCGTCCCGGCGCTGCTGGTGGGCGCGCTGCGCAGGCGCCGCGACCCGAACGCCTCGTCCTGGACGGCCTACGGCCCCGGGCTCGCCGCCACGCTCGCCCCGAGCCTCCTCACGGCGTGGGCGGACCCGCACTGGACCCGCCCGCTGCTGCTGGGCACGGCCGCGCTGCTTGTCACACTGATCGGCGCGCGGCACCGCCTCCAGGCACCGCTCCTCCTCGGCGGCGGCACCCTCGTGCTGGACACCCTGCACGAACTCGCCCCGTACATCGCCCAGGCCGTCGGCGCCCTGCCCCGCTGGGCGCCTCCCGCCCTCGCCGGAGTCCTGCTGCTCGCGCTCGGCGCGACGTACGAGCAGCGGATCCGGGACGCCCGGCGGGTGCGGGAGGTCCTGGGCAGGATGAACTAGCCCCGCGCTAGGGCATCCTGTCGCCGAGCAGGGCCAGGTTCTCGATGGCGGCGAGGCCGTACAGCGCGGTGTCGTTCGAGGACACCCACGCGGCCTCACCGCCCGCGACGAGCGTCACGGGGCCGGTCAGCGGCTCCGTCTTCCACGGGGACGACTCCATGTAGCCGTCGGAACCGTAGAACTTCGTCCACGCCCGCTTGGCGAGTGCCGCGTCGCCGAGTTGTACGGCTGCGTAGGCGTCGAGGCGTGAGTGGCCCTGGAAGAGCAGCAGGGTGCCGAAGTTGGAGCCGTAGCGTGCCGCCTGTTCGGTCTTGGAGGCGTTGAAGTAGCGGCAGTAGTCCATGTACACCTCCTTGAACTTGGGCATGTCGACGAGGTGAATCAGCTCCGCGCAGAGCTCGTTGAGGCCGAAGACGGCCGAGAGGTGCGAGACGGACACGACGGGCGCGGAGGCGATGGCGAACCTGCCGGTGTCAAGGTCGTACAGCCCGCTCCCCTGCACAAATCCGTTGGGCTGGGCGGCGATTGTCTCCATGGTCGACAGGACGCGCGCCTTGGCCTTCTCCCACTGGGGGCCCCTGCGTTCCCACTCGGTGAGCCACGCCGACACCAACCCGCTCCAGTCCGTGCCGAATCCGATCGACAGGGCGTGCCGGTCGGGGGTGTACGGCGCGGTGCGGATCTTGCGGATCGGGTCGAGGACGAGGAAGGTCTCGTCGGAGTCGACGTTCGCCGCCATGAGGTCACCGACGCGTTCGTCGGCGGTGAGGAAGTAGTAGTAGCGCCGGTAGGTGGTGTTGGCGATGCGCTGCTGCTTGGCGCTGTCGGCGTAGTGCTGGACGCCGTGCCGGGTGCCCAGGCCGGCCCATTCGCCGAGGTGGTAGACGTCGACCTCGCCGGTGTGCCGGGTGAGGGCCTCGGCGAAGCGGAAGATGTCGGAGCGGCCCGAGCGGATGTACGCGAACCAGAGCCAGATGTCCGGCGACAGCTCGGAGTTGTCCCAGGCGTAGCCGCCGATGTCGTACCGCCACTGGTGGCGGACGGTGTCGTAGGAGTGCATGAAGTCGCCGTAGTCCCAGAAGCCGTACCAACGGCGTTGCGCCACCTGGTCCTTGTAGTAGGTGAAGAGGAAGTCGAGGTGGTCCTCGATCTTCGCCTTGGCGGTGGTGGAGCGGTCGGGCTCGGAGTAGAGGCCGGGGCCGAAGACCTTGGACTTGATCAACTGTTGTGGTGGGGCGGCGAGTTGGGGCAACACCCTTACGGCGTCGATCTGTTGGGCCAGTGTCTCCGCTGAAGGCGTCGACGCGTCGGCCCAGAAGAGGAGTTCGGAGGTGCGGGCGATGCCGTACGGGGTGCCGAACTCGGGTTCGTAGTCCTCGTAGGTGATTTCGAGGCCTTCGAGCTGCTTGGCGTAGGTGTCCTGGCCCATGCCGTCGTGGTAGAAGCGCAGGTCCATCGGCTGGGCCTCGGGCGACCAGAGCCAGAGGGTGACCTCGGCCTCGTCGGTGTGGGCGTCGCGGATGTCGAGCTGCGCGGGGAACTTCTCCCAGAAGTCCCGCAGCCCGAAGGAGAATCCGCCGCTCGCCCCGCCGACGTACCCGAATCCGGAGGCGTGTCCGCCACCCCCGGCGGGGATCCAGCCGTGGCCCTTGGTGGTGCGCTTGCGCAGGGTGAAGCCGTCGGCGGAGAGCTGGGAGAGGGTGTAGTCGCCCCACTTGGGGATGTACTGGAGGCGGCTCGTGACGCGTTGGTCCCAGGTGGACGGGTCGGCGAGCTTCTGGCCCGCGTACTGGGCGGCCTGGACGGTCGCGCCCGGGTCTCGGCGCAGGCCGCTGATGCCCTGAACTGCCTCGCGCAGCAGGCCGGTTCCCTCGCCGCCGATGCGGATGTGGCGGTCGTAGGCCGCGTCTCGCATCGGCACGGTGAAGCGGACCCCCAGCCCGCGGATGAAGTCGCCGCTCGCCTTGCCCGGTTCCACCGTGCCGTCGAAGGTGATCGTGTGCACCATGCGGAAGGAGTCGGCGCCCGCGTAGAAGTAGAGGCGGATCGAGAACGGCAGCCAACTCCGGCCGCCCTTGCGGTGTTTGCCGTCGATGCGGACGACGGCACGGACCGGGCCGTCCTGTTCGACGGTGACCTCGCCGATCACTCCGTCGAAGCGCTCGGTCTTCACCGAACCCTGGTCCTCGTCCTCGATCTCTGGCTGGCGGATGAGGACGAGACGGCCGTTCTTGGCGATCTCCGTGCCGCCCCGGGTGACCGACTTGATGAGGGTGGAGCCGTTCTTGCCGATCTTCGCGGTGATGACCCCGGTCGACACGTCGATGGTGCCGCCGTTCTTGTCGACGGTGACCTTCTTGGCGGGGGCGGCCGTGTCCCCGGCGGCGAGGGTGAGTTTGCCGGAGCCCGAACTCACCGCGTGGGCCGTCCACTTGAGGGAGCCGTCGGGCCAGTAGGCGAGCGGCCAGGACTGCACCGGCACGGCCGCACCCTCGGCATCCGTCAGCGCGAAGGTCTGATCCTCCTGGTAGGTGCCCATCGGCCACGGCACACCGACCGTCGAACCGGGCGCGGCGCCGAGACCACCGTCCTCCAGCCAGTCGAGGGTCACCGGGTCGCCGTCGGCCGCCGCCGCTCCGGGCGCGGCCTGGGCGTCCTTCGCGCCCAGCACCCAGCTGAACTGCGCGGCGGCTCCGGCGACGGCGGCCGCCTTGAGCAGGGACCTGCGGGGAATGGGAGACATGACCTGTTCCTTTCCGTGCGGGAGGCTTTCTTCACGTCCGTCTGGTCAGGGGCATGACAGATAGAGGTACGACGCCGGGAACGCGCCGACCTGATGCGAGGGCACCGCCCGTCAGCGGCGCCGGTACCGCTCCTCCACGGCGACGGCCGCGGCGGCGACGGCCCCCAGCACGGGGACCGCCAACGGTGCGATGAGCAGGGCGGAACAGCCGACGAGGACCAGCCCGCCGACGAGCAGGAAGGAACCGGCCGGGTCGAGCACCGTGCGGCGACCGGCCTCGGCAAGCAGCGCCCGCCAGGTGTCCCCCGGCGCCCAGACGGCCGCCGCGCGCATCCCGGCGACGACGGTTCCGAGCAACGCGAACACCCCTACGGCACCGACGAGTTGCCCACCGGGCAGCCCGGCGCGCACGGCCTGGACGTCCACCCATGCGGCGGCTACCGCGCCCCACCCGGCGACCCCGACGACCCACCCACCGTGCACCGCCGCCCGGAAGTCCGCGGCGAACTCCCGCCAGCCGCCGCCCACATGGCCCGTGCGGCGCCTCAAGTGCCGTGCCCCGGCGGCGAATGCGGCGGGATACGTGACAACTCCCGCCGATGCGACGGCGATCCACACCCCGGTGAGCAGACATTCGGCGAAGACCCCGAACCGCTCGGCGAAGACCGACTCCCTGCGTGCCTTCACGCGTGCTTCGGCCACCGGCTCAGCCCTTCAGTCCGGAGGTCGCCATACCGTCGATCAGGTACCGCTGGAAGGCGAGGAAGAACAGCAGCACCGGCAGCAGCGCGACCAGCGACATGGCGATCATGCCGCCGTAGTTCGCGGCCACGCCGTCGGAGTCGCGGAACATCATCAGGCCCAGTGAAACGGTGTATTTTCCGGGCTCGTTGAGGTAGATCAGCGGGCCCATGAAGTCGTTCCAGGCGTTGATGAAGGTGAAGATCGCGCTGGTGATGAGCGCGGGCCGGCACAGCGGCAGCACGATCGACCAGTAGATCCGCAGGTGCCCGCAGCCGTCGAGCCGGGCGGCCTCGTCCAGTTCCCTCGGCAGGTTGCGCATGAACTGCACCATGAGGAAGACGAAGAAGGCCTCGGTCGCCAGGTACTTGCCGAGCAGCAACGGAACGTAGGTGTTGACCAGTTGGAGCTTCTGGAACATCACGTACTGCGGGATCAGCAGCACGTGGTACGGCAGCAGGAGCGTGCCGATCATGAGGGAGAAAAGCAGGTTGCGGCCGGCGAACCGGATGCGGGCGAAGGCGTAGGCCGTCAGGGAGCAGGAGATGAGGATGCCGAGGACCGAACCGAGGGCGTAGAAAAGGGAGTTCTGGAAGAACGTCCAGATCGAGATGTCGGCGATGCCCTTGGCCAGGCCCTTGAAGTTGGTGAGGATCGGGTGGCCGGGGAAGAGTTGCAGGCTGTTGATGACGTCCTTGCTCGGCTTGAACGAGGCGCCGATGACCCAGACGACCGGGTAGAGGACGACGGCGAGGACGGCCAGCGCGCCGACGTGCCAGACGAGCGAGCCGGTGCGCTTGCGCCCCAGCCCCGGGGACTTCGAGGCAGTCGTAGCACTCATCGGGCGTCCTCCTCGTAGTGCACCCACTTCTTCTGCGACCAGAAGAGGACGGCCGTCACGAGCGCCACGGCGAGCAGCAGCATCCAGGCCATCGCGGACGCGAAGCCCATCTGGGCGTTCTTGAAGCCCTGTTGGTAGAGGTAGCAGGTGTAGACGAGCGTGGCGTCGGCCGGTCCGCACTGCGAGTTGGAGACGACGTACGCGGAGCCGAAGATCTGGAAGGAGTGGATGGTCTCCAGCAGCACGTTGAAGAACAGCACCGGGGAGATCATCGGCAGCGTGATGTTCCAGAACCGGCGGAAGGGCCCGGCCCCGTCCATCGCTGCGGCCTCGTACAACTCCCTCGGCACCTGCTTGAGCCCGGCGAGGAAGATGACCATCGGCGCGCCGAACTGCCAGACGGTGAGCGCGACCAGGGAGTAGAGGATCCAGTCGGGGTCGCCGACCCAGCCGCCGACATGGGAGCCGAACAACGACTGCGTACGGTCCACCACGGCGCCGTCGGAGAAGAGCGTCCGCCAGACGAAGCCGATCGAGACGCTCGCGCCGATGAGCGAGGGGGCGTAGAAGGCGGCCCGGTAGAGGGCCTGGCCGCGGCGGCTCTGGGCGAGCAGCATGGCGACGCCGAGGGCGAGCAGGAGTTTCAGCGGGGTACCGATGACGACGTATTTCGCCGTCACCTCGACCGACTTCTGCCACCGGGGGTCGTCGAACATCCGGGTGAAGTTGTCGAAGCCGATCCACTTCGGGCTGTCGAAGAGGTTGTAGTCGGTGAACGCGAAGTAGAGGGAGGCGACCATGGGGCCCGCGGTCAGCAGCAGGAAGCCGGCGATCCATGGAGACATGAAGAGGTAGCCGGCGAGGTTCTCGCGGCGCCCCCGCCGCTTCTTGGCGGCGGGGGTGGCGGAGCGGGTCGGCCGGGTGGCGGGCGGAGCGTCGTCGACGAGCGTCACGGCGGTTCCCATCAGGCGGAGAAGGCGGCCTGCGCCTCGGAGAAGAACTGCTTCACCGCGTCGGCGACCTTGGTCTTGCCCAGCGCCATGTCCCCGCCGATGCGGAGGAAGGCGGACTCGGCGGTGTCGGCGCCGGACGGGTGCGGGGTGATCGTCCCGAGGACACCGGCCTTGGCGGTGTCCGCCTCGTACTGGGCGATCTCCTTCTGGACCGTGTCGGTCGGCTTGAACGCGTCGTACTGGTCGGTGGTCGCGAGGATGCCCCGGTCGTAGCCCATGATCTTGCCGACCGCGGGGTCGTGGACCATGAAATCGATGAACTGGGCGACTTCCTTCGGGTGTTTGGTGCGCGCGGAGCCGCTGAGCATCAGGGAGGCGAGGTACTGGCCGGTGTCCTTGCCGTCGGTGGTGGGGATCGGCGCGAGGCCGTAGTCGCTGGTGCCCTCCGCCGTGTAGCGGACGGTGAAGTTGTCCCAGGTGAATTCCGAGGCGCCGTGTCCGGCCGAGAGCGAGGACTTGGGGGTGTCCTGGGCGACGACCTTCGGGGAGGTGACGATGCCGGCCTTCACCCGGCCGTATCCGTCCGTCCACCACTCCGTCAGATCGGACTCCTCGAAACCGAGCCCGTCCTTGGTGAAGAACGCCTTGTCGTTCTGCCGGAGGTAGAGGTCGTACAGGTACATGATGCTGAAGTAGCCGGTGTCCCCGGGGACTCCGGTCTTGTCGTGGACCGTCTTGAGGGCCTTGAAGTACTCGTCCCAGGTCCAGCCCGCCGTGGGGTCGACGCCCGCCTTCGCGTAGACCTTCTTGTCGATGACCAGCGCCATGGTGTTCGAACCGACCGGAACACCGAGCTGCTTGCCGTCGACCTCGCCGACCTTCACGACGCCCGCGCGGAAGTGATCCAGGCTCAGATTTCCCGCGTCGATCTGTGATCCGAGATCGAGCAGGACACCTCTCTTGTCGTACTTCCGAAGAAATCCGACGGCGTTCTGGAATACGTCCGGTGGATTTCCGCCCGCGGCCTGCGTCTGGAACTTCTCCCAGAAAGAGGGATAGTCCTGAAAGTCCGTCTTCACCTTGATCTTCGGATACTTCTTTTCGAAGAGCGCGATGGACTGATTGATCTTTTTCGCCCGCTCCTCGGCACCCCACCACGAGTAACGGATCGTCACATTCCCGTTCGCGGACGTGCCGTCGTTCCCGCCGCACCCCGTCGCGGCCACCCCGAGCGCGACCGCCGAGACTCCGGCGGCCTTCAGGACCGTACGCCTCTCCACATTCGTGCGGGTTCCCATGATGGGCCCTCCCCGTAGCATCGTCGCCACCTGCATGAATCGTTTCAAGTAAGCGCTTGCTGGCACAAGGTACGGAGGCCCTCGGGGTGCGTCAATGATTCGGACAGGAATTTCTCGCGGACCGGCCGAGCGCTACGCCGGCCCCGCCGGACACGTTGCGGGTGCGACGGGACGGACACCGCAGGTGAGGCGCGCGCGGCCGGTCGGCCGAACAGGAAGCGGTCTGCCGTGCCCGGACACCAAGCGGCCGAAAAACGCCTGGGCGGTGGGGAGTTGACGGCGCGATCCGGTGACCGAACGACGACGGCCCGCCTGTGTGATCACAGGCGGGCCGTCGGTCCGGGTGGGCGATACTGGGTTCGAACCAGTGACCTCTTCGGTGTGAACGAAGCGCTCTCCCACTGAGCTAATCGCCCGGGCGCACGGAGAACATTACCCCATGTCAGCGGGTGCCCCGACCAGCGCGGGAAGGCATCCGGACACCGTCAGCGGATCACTGGTCCTTGATCTTCCAGGGCATCACGACGCCGAACTTCCAGAGGTAGACGGCGACCAGGGCGATCACGATGACCAGGCCGACCGAGGTCAGGACGATGTTGCGGCGGCGTACGGCGGGGTCGAGCGCACGCTGTGCCGCTTCGGTCACCTTGCGCTTCGTCCAGCGGAGCACCAGCTGGGCCCAGACGAACTCGGTCGCCCAGATCGCCATGCCGCCGAAGATCACGAACCAGCCGGGTCCCGGCAGCGGCAGCATGATGATGCCGGCGACGACCACCGCGAGGCCGATGACGAAGACGCCGACCTGCCAGCTCAGGTGCAGCGCGCGGCGTGCCTTGATGAATTCCGGCGCCTTGGAACCGAGCCCCTGCCCGTCCCGCGCCCCGTCCGACCGCGTCTCGTCGGCCGCCCCGTCCGACGCCACGACAACCCCACCCGGCTCGTCACTCCCCGTATTCATACGGACAAACCCTACCCGAGGGAAACCAGTCACCGGAATGGCCCCACGGAGCGATCGAGCCCTCGGCCGGAAGAGTTACGTAAAGGCACGCAAAACACTCAGAGGGGTTTACAACGGCACCGTAGGTGGCATGTCGATTTCGCCGACGTGCGAATCCCCGAGCGCACACTGAGCGAAAGGCCCTGGCGCTTATGAACACCACGGTCAGCTGCGAGCTGCACCTGCGCCTCGTTGTGTCGAGCGAGTCATCCCTGCCTGTCCCCGCAGGCCTGAGGTACGACACGGCCGACCCCTACGCCGTGCACGCCACCTTCCACACCGGAGCCGAGGAGACCGTCGAGTGGGTGTTCGCCCGCGACCTTCTCGCGGAGGGCCTCCACCGGCCCACCGGCACAGGCGACGTCCGTGTCTGGCCATCCCGTAGTCACGGTCAGGGCGTCGTCTGCATCGCGCTGAGCTCTCCTGAGGGCGAAGCCCTGCTGGAGGCTCCCGCGCGGGCTCTGGAGTCCTTCCTGAAGCGGACGGACGCCGCCGTGCCACCTGGCACGGAGCACCGGCACTTCGACCTGGATCAGGAGCTGTCGCACATCCTGGCGGAGAGCTAGCGCGAGGTCCCAACCAAGCCGCCCGGCGCCGTCCGAACTCGGGGAGACGGCTCGGGCCTAGACAACCGCATAGGGCACACACCGGCGCCGTCGCCGCGATTCGTCGCGGGGGCGGCGCCGGTGCGCGTGGTACCCGGTCACTGGACCTTCCGTGCTCCCGGCCGCGCGAACTCTCCGTGGTCCCGCCCGGGAGCGCTCTGCCCGGTCCGGGGAACCGCGAGGGGCACGGTCCCGTTCTTAGAGACAGCGGGCCGCCCTCCGGGAAGCCACTACCATCGGCCAGCATCGGCGGGCGCCCGCCCGACCCCCAGGCCAGGGAGCGAAACGTGCTGATCACCCACGACACCCGGTGCGCCCTCGACACCGTGGTCGATCTGGTGAACACCGCACCGGAGGACGCAGCGGCGCCGGACGGACTGCAGGATGTCGCGCTGCTCGCGGATTTCGTACGAAACCACGAGATCAGCGATGTCGGGGTGCTGTCGGAGTTCGACCTCTCCGCCGTGCGCAAGATCCGCGGCCGGTTCACCGCGGTCTTCTCGGCCCCGGACCCCCGGACCGCCGCCGGGCTGATCAACGACCTGGTCGCCGCCGCGGGCACCACCCCCCGGCTCACGGACCACGACGGCTACGACTGGCACGTGCACTACTTCGCGCCGGGCGCCTCGGTCGCCGACCATCTCGCCGCCGACTGCGGGATGGCGCTCGCGTTCTTCGTGGTGGCCGGCGAGGAGGAGCGGCTGCGCCGCTGTGAGGCCCCGGACTGCCGGCGCGCCTTCGTCGACCTCTCCCGGAACCGCTCCCGCAGGTACTGCGACAGCCGGACCTGCGGGAACAGGCTGCACGTGGCCGCGTACCGGGCGCGACGCAAGGAAGCGGCGGGCTGACGCCCGACTCGGCACGAAGGAATCGATGAGTTCGTGGCCCCCGGCGGGTGACGTCGGGGACCACGAGTACGGCTCACAGCATCAGCAGGTCGTGCAGCGAGGCCATGAGCAGCAGACACCCGATCACCGCTAGGAAGATCATCAGCGGTGGCTGGGAAAGGGCGAAAAGGCACCCGCGCGGCTCGTCCTTCGGCGGCGCGGCGTCGCTCTGTGTCGTGTCCAGCATCTCGCCGCGATGATGACGCAGCGAAGACCCCCGGCGCGATCAACACGCCCGTTATGAGAGGGAGTTCGCCGAATTCCGTGATGTCTGTTTCGAGTCGCGACGACTCCTGAACGCTTACCGGCGGACCTGGCTCACTCTGTGTCGTTTCCGTCGCGGTCCCGTCCGACCGTCATATGCCGTGCTTCTTGAGGATGGCCTCGATGTCGCTGAAGTCGTCCCCGCTCTGCGCGCGGGGCGCTGCCGCCGGCCGGGTCGCCGGGCGCTTGGCCGGTCCCAGGGAGGGGGCGGAGGCCGCCGGGGCCACCGCGTCGGGCTGAGCCGAAGCGCGGGCCGCCCTGCGTTCCTTGCGGGTGCCGCCACCGCCGCGGCGGCGCTCCACGGCACGTGTGCCCATGAAGAGCAGCCAGGCGCCGCCCAGCACCACGAAACCCGCCCAGGCCGTAGGACTGAACGCGGTGTCGGCCGCCCAGCCGACGACCCCGGTCATCACCAGCCCGACCGGCACCAGCGAATAGGCGGCGATACGGGCGGCGGAGAGAAAACGCTTCCGGTACGCCGTGACCGCCGCGATGCCCAGGCCGGCCGCGGAGACGGCGGAACAGACGGTCTCGGCAATCATCCGGTCCTCCAGGCGTGGTTCGGTCGGCAGGTCTCGGTCGCGCCCGGTCGGGCACGCTCCCGGCACGCGGGTGCGGGTCGGGCAGGTCCAGTGCGCACAGGCGCCGGTCGGGCACGTTTCGGATCGGACAGCGTGCGGTCGATCGGGCAGCGTGCACTTCGTCCCTTCCATCCTGCACCGTCCGGTCCCCGGGAGGCCATGCCCCGGTCGGACATCAGGGACATCTCCGGGTCGCATCCTCCCCAGGTGCCGGTCGGCGTCGTACGGACGCGGCCCGTGGTCCCGGTTCGAGGAGCGCGGCCGGGGCTGGGAGACTGGTCCCATGAGTGACCTCCCCTCCGTGCGCACCCCCGTCCTCGACGTCTGGTGCGAGCTCCAGTGCCCGGACTGCGACACCGCCCTGGACGATGTACGCGCCCTGCGGGCCCGCTACGGCGACCGCCTGGAGGTACGGCTGCGGCACTTCCCCCTGGAGAAGCACAAGCACGCGTTCGCCGCCGCGCAGGCCGCCGAGGAGGCCGTAGAGCAGGGGCGGGGCTGGGACTACGTCGAGGCCGTGCTCGGCCGGGTCGCGGAGCTGGACCGTGAGGGAGAACCCTTCCTGGTCGCGGTGGCCGGTGAACTCGGTCTGGACGCCGAGGAGTTCGACACCGCCCTGATCGACGGGCGGCACATCCTGATCGTCGACGCCGACCAGGCCGAGGGCAAGGCCATCGGCGTGACCGGCACCCCGACGTATGTCATCGGCGGCGAGCTTCTCGACGGCGGCAAGAGCCAGGAAGGGCTCCGCGCCCGCATCGAGGAGATCGCCGACCGGTTGCTCGCCGGGGGCGAGTGAGCCTCGGACCGATTCTCAGAGCAGGCTCTTGTACAGGTGGTGGGTGACCGTCTCGTAGCCGAGTGATTCGTAGAGCCGCTCGGCGGGCGTGTTGCCCGCGAAGACGTTCAGGCGGATGGTCGGCAGACCGGCCGCGACGCCCTGTGCCTCGGCCAGGAGCATCAGGGTGCGGCCGTGGCCCCTGCCCCTGTGTCGCGCGTCGACCTCGGCCTTGTTGACGAAGGCCTTGCCGTCACGGGGGCCCGTCCAGAGCGTGCCGACCGCGGCGCCCTCGTGCTCCAGGACGCTGAAGAGCATGCCCTCGGTGGCCAGTCCGTCGGGCAGCAGGGCGGCGGTGCCCTCCAGAGCCCTGGTCCGGGCCTCGGCCTCGGGCACCCCGCGCTCGGTCCAGCTCTGGATGAAGGTCTCCGTGTCCCGCTCCAGCCAGGGGCCGAACTCCTCCTGGGTCATGGGCCGCCCCCGGCTCCCCGCGGGCAGCTCGGGCCCGGTGTCGCCGAGGGACTTCTCCAGGTGGCGGTTGCGGACGACGTAGCCGAGGCTGGTCGCCATCTTGAGCGCCACCTCCGCCACCGCGGGCACGGATGCCTCGATCCGCTCGCAGCCCCAGCCCCGCGCCACCTCCTCGGCGGCGAGTGCGGCCACGGTGCCCCGACCGCGCCGGCCGTCCTGCTCTTCGATACGGAGGTCCAGGATCTGGGCCACCGAGTCGCCGAAGACCGCACTCGTGCCGAGGTGTATCGCGCCGACGGAACGGCTGTTCACACACACCTGGTAGCGGCGTGAACGCGTCCCGTCGGCCTCGCGCTGAAGCGGCTCGGTCGGCCGCAGGGTCGTGGTCATCAACTGTGTTCTACCCGACCTGGACCCCCAGGTCAGCCCGCTCAGAGAGGGCTTTTATGGATCAAGGTCGTCGCCCGACCGCTCGTCGAACACGCGCATGGCCTTGCTGGTCACCGGCCCTGCGGTACCCGGGAGTTGACGCTCGTCGACCAGGTGGACGGCCTGTACGTCCCGCAGCGACGACGTGAGGAAGACCTCGTCGGCGCGTTTCAGGACGTCCAGCGGCAGGTCGGTCTCCTTGGCGCCGGTCCATTCGACGGTCAGGGCGCGGGTGATGCCGGCGAGGCATCCCGAGGCGACCGGCGGGGTGTGGATCTCGCCGTCCAGGACGACGAAGACGTTCGACCCCGTGCCCTCGCAGAGTTGGCCGACCGTGTTGGCGAACAGGGCCTCGGAGGCGCCGTGTTGGTGGGCGCGGGCGAGGGCGACGACGTTCTCGGCGTAGGAGGTCGTCTTGAGGCCGGTGAGGGCGCCGCGTTCGTTGCGGGTCCAGGGGACCGTGACGGCGGCCGTGGAGTCGGGGCGGTATTTCGTCTCGCCGAGGGCGACCACGAGGGTCGGGCCGTGCTCGCCGCGGTCGGAGCCGAGGGGGCCGTGGCCGCCGGTGTACGTGATCCGGAGCCGGCCGAGCGGCAGCGGACCGGCGTCGAGGACGGCCGCGCAGCCGCGGCGGACCTCGTCCAGGTCGGGGTCGGGCAGCCCGAGGCCGCGCGCGGAACGGGTCAGCCGGTCGAGATGCCGGGTCAGCGCGAACGTCTTGCCGTCCGTCACCTTCACCGTCTCGAAAATGCCGTCGCCCACGGTCAGTCCGTGGTCGAAGACGGAGACACGGGCGGACTCGATGTCCTGCAGCCCGCCGTCGAGCCAGATCTTCATGAAAGAGCCTCTCCGCTCACCTCGTACGCGCCCGACGCTATCGCGAGCAGCCGGGACGCCTTCAGCTCGGTCTCCCGCCACTCCCCCTCGGGGTCCGAACCCCAGGTGATGCCCGCGCCGGTGCCGAAACGCAGCGTGCCGTCGGCGCGGTCAATCCAGAAGGTGCGGATGCCTACGGCCAGTTCACCGGTCCCCCGGTCCGCGTCGACCCAGCCGATGCCCCCGCAGTAGGGGCCCCGGGGCGCGGTCTCCAAGGTGTCGATGATGCGCAGGGCACTGGACTTGGGCGCACCGGTGACACTCCCGGGCGGAAAGGCGGCGACGAGCAGCTCCGGCCAACCGGCGGCGGCGGGCAGTTCGCCTCGTACCGTCGACACGAGGTGGACCAGACCCGGGTGCTTCTCCACGACGCACAGGTCCGGCACGGTCACGGTCCCCGTGGCGCACACGCGGCCGAGGTCGTTGCGGACCAGGTCCACGATCATCACGTTCTCGGCGAAGTCCTTCTCCAGCAGATCCGCCTCCGTCCGCCCGGTGCCCTTGATCGGGCCCGACTCGACGACCCGGCCGGTGCGGCGCAGGAAGAGTTCGGGGGAGGCGGTGGCTATCTCGACGCCGTGGTCGGGCAAGCGGATCGTTCCTGCGTACGGCGCCGGGTTGCCGCGTGCGAGCAGGGCGGTGAGGGCGTCCACGTCGGCGTCGGGGGCGACCGGTGCGGACAGGACGCGGCACAGGTTGGCCTGGTAGACCTCGCCGGCCGCGATGTGGTCCCGGATGCGGCGGACGCCGGCGGTGTAGGCGGCGCGGTCGAGGGAGGAGCTCCAGGCCTCGGCCGCGGGGGCGTGCCAGGCGCCGGGGGCTGGTGCCGGGACCGGTTCGTGGCGTACGTCGCGGAAGCGCGCGCAGGTCAGACGGCCCTCGAAGTCGGCCGCGACCGCCCAGAAGCCGCTGGAGTCCAGGGCCGCGGGATCGCTGGTGACATCGAGGAGACCGGTGGCGACACGGCCGCCGAAACGGGCGAGAGGGGTGAGGCGGAACACGTCGTCGAGTCTATGGCGGGTGTCTCACAGGTTGCCCGGCCATGTCACCGCGGGTGCCCTGACCATGTGTTCCCGTAGTCGCAGGCCAGCACGCTGCACAAACGCGTTTTTGTACTGGCCCGGGAATCCGCTAGAGTTCAACTCGTCGCCGCGACGCGCAAGCCGAGCGGAAACGACAAGCGGACGTAGCTCAGTTGGTAGAGCGCAACCTTGCCAAGGTTGAGGTCGCCAGTTCGAACCTGGTCGTCCGCTCGCAGGAAAGTGGGGGATCTTCCCGACCCCCCGCACTCCTGGTGGAGTGGCCGAGAGGCGAGGCAACGGCCTGCAAAGCCGTCTACACGGGTTCAAATCCCGTCTCCACCTCCAAGGACGATTAGCTCAGCGGGAGAGCGCTTCCCTGACACGGAAGAGGTCACTGGTTCAATCCCAGTATCGTCCACTGGTCCGCAAGGATCCCCGCGCGATTAGCTCAGCGGGAGAGCGCTTCCCTGACACGGAAGAGGTCACTGGTTCAATCCCAGTATCGCGCACGCACCGCCCATGATCCCCGGATCATGGTCCCGAGGACGATTAGCTCAGCGGGAGAGCGCTTCCCTGACACGGAAGAGGTCACTGGTTCAATCCCAGTATCGTCCACACACCGAAGCCCCCGGCGCTCACCGCGTCCGGGGGCTTCTTCGTGTGCCGGTCAGCTGGAGAACAGCATGTGGCCGAAGCTCTTGTGGCGGTGGTGGCCGCCGTGACCGCCGTAGTGGCCACCACCGTGACCGCCGCCGTGCGGGGCGCCCCAGGCGGGCGCGGACGGGGCCGGGTAGGCCTGCGGGCCCGGGGGCGGCGGGGCGGGCTGCTGCCACTGGGACTCCACGCGGGTCAGCGCCTCCAGCTCGCCGTAGTCGAGGAAGATCCCCCGGCAGTTGCTGCACTGCTCGATCTGGACACCGTTGCGGTTGTACGTGTGCATCGGCGCATGGCACTTCGGACACTGCATGCTCGGCTCAACTCCTCGCCCGTCGGTACATCTTGGTGTTTCCCCAGGACAGACTCCGTCCGACCCCGGTCGGTTGCACCCTACTTCGCGGATTCGGGCGCCAACTCGGCCGGTACGGAACCCATTCGGTCACACGCGTCCACGACGGCCAGCTCCACCTCGTCCAGCGGGCGGTCCGCCGCGACCGCCTTGACGATCGCCAGGGCGGCGGTCTGGACGGTGAGCGCGCGGGCGGGAACGTCCAGGGCGAGCCAGGGGTCGCCGTCCGCGGGGACGGCCGGGCCGCCCGCCCCGCGGTACGCGGTCAGGAAACAGGTCCACTCGTCGGGCGGGAGCAGTCCGCAGGCGTACCAGGCGGCGGGGCGGGCGAGGTCCCAGCCCGGGACTCCTACGCCCAGGTCGTCGACGTCGATCAGCAGCCACGGGCCGTCGGGGGCCGGGTGGCGGACGAGTTGGCCTAGGTGCAGGTCGCCGTGGCAGAGGGTGGTGGTGTCCGGCTGGGGTGCCTCCGCGCGGGCCCAGGCGGGGAGCCGCGTCCAGGCGTGCAGGACGGGAGCGGCCGCGGGGTGGGGGCCGGCCTCGCGGAGCCGGGTGATCGCTCGGACCGCCTTGAGGGGGCCTCGCATGGGTGGGAGCCGGGTGGGGGGCGGTGTGCGGTGGAGCTGGGCGAGGAGGGTGGCCGCCGCTTCCCAGGGGGCCGCGTCCGGGTCGTCCGGGTCCACGGGAGTGCCGTAGGGCCAGCACGTCACCAAGCGGTCGTGCAGGTGGAGGGGGGTGGGGTCGAGCGGGGGCAGGAGGATGCCGGGGAGGGCGTCGGCCGTGGTGAGGCGGGCCGCGAGGTCGGCGGGGTCCGTGTGCGGGGCGTGGGCCTTCGCGACGGTGTCCTCGTGGCGGACAACTGTGCCGTCGGGGCGGTCGGTGAGGGTACGGGTTGCTCCGCAGGGGCAGCTGGGGGTTCGGGCGTGTGCCGCGGTTCCGGCTCGGGCTGTCAGCGCCGGCAGCAACTGGTGGGTGATCACGGGGCCCCTCGGGTCGTACGGCTCTCGTTGGGAGCGTACGGCTGGGCAGGTGGCTTCGCCGCAGGCCGGTGGGGGCCGGTCGCGCGGTTCCCGTGCCCCTTTGGGGCGCTGCACCCAGGGCGCCTCAGGGCATGGCAAAGCCGGCGCAGCTCCCCAGCTGCGCCGGCTTTTTTTGCCGTCCGCCGCACCCCCGTCCCCACGGGGTTTCATGGGCTGATGTCCCCGCCCGGACCGCTCTTCCGGGCCTGGGGTCGCCGCTCAGCGCCCCAGCATCACTCCCACGGACGACGCCTGTGTGGCCACGGTCTCCCAGCCGTCGAAGACGACCAGGAGCAGGACCGCCAGGGGAAGTGCCATCAAGGTCGCCACCAGTGGGTGGCGACGGCCCGTGCGGCGGGTGTGGAAGGCCGCGTTGTACGCCTTGCGTCCCTCTTCGCGGATCAATGCCCGCGGTGCCGTATGGGCCATGGTCCCTCTCCTGACCGTGCTCCGTTGACCTAGCTCAGTTGTCGTTGGCAGCGGCGGGTGTCTGACCTCGGGGGACGAGTGCTGCACCCGCCGCTTGACCTCAAATCTAGGCGTGCGGCGGGTGCGGGTCGTCATGCCCTCGTACCGATTGGCGGGCCTCCCGGAGGATGAGCGATGACCTGCGGAGTACTCCCCTGGGTGGAGACCGGGTCCTACGTCTCGGGGTCTTCCCGGAGGGGTAGTCCGGTGTGCCCCGCTTTCTCTGAGCTGTCCTCGCGCGGGACCGGCTGCTCGACCAGGGCGAGGACCCTGGTCGCCATGAAGCGGGCGGTGCGGACGACCGAGCCACTGCGGGTGACTTCGCTCACTTCCACCACCCCTCGGCGCACCGCCGTCTCCACCCGACGGCCCGCCCTGCTCGCCACCACCTCGTAGGTACGTGTTGTGTCGCCGGCGTCCACCACTATCTCGACGCGATCACCCTTCACGCGCTCAATCCCCCTTCTGTGATGGTTGGTTGGGGTCCGACGCGGTGTGAAGTCCTGCTGCTCGCAACGCCTCTGACCACTCTTCAAGTTTCCCACCCGGCACTGACAATCCGTCGGTTCGAGAGGGCGCGGCCTTTGCGCGCGGGCGGCCGTGGAAACGTAAGCTGTCGCTCGTCACACGGACCGGGCAGCGGGGATGAACATGGCGATGATGCGCCTGAGGCGCGAGGACCCGCGCGTCGTCGGCTCGTTCAGGCTTCACAGACGGCTCGGCGCGGGCGGAATGGGCGTCGTCTATCTGGGCTCCGACCGCAAGGGTCAGCGGGTCGCGCTGAAGGTCATCCGGCCGGATCTGGCGGAGGACCAGGAGTTCCGTTCGCGGTTCGCACGCGAGGTCGGGGCCGCCCGGCGGATTCGCGGTGGGTGCACCGCTCGGCTGGTCGCGGCGGATCTTGAGGCTGATCGGCCGTGGTTCGCCACTCAGTACGTGCCCGGGCCGTCCCTGCACGACAAGGTCGCCGACGAGGGGGCGCTCGGTGCGGCCGAGGTCGCCGCCATCGGAGCCGCCCTGTCCGAGGGGCTCGTCGCGGTGCATGAAGCCGGGGTCGTCCATCGGGATCTCAAGCCGTCGAACATCCTCCTCTCCCCCAAGGGTCCGCGGATCATCGACTTCGGTATCGCCTGGGCGACCGGTGCGTCGACGCTCACGCATGTCGGTACGGCGGTGGGTTCGCCCGGGTTCCTCGCGCCCGAACAGGTGCGGGGCGCCGCGGTCACTCCGGCCACCGATGTGTTCTCGCTCGGGGCCACGCTCGCTTACGCCTCGACCTCCGACTCGCCCTTCGGGCACGGTAGTTCCGAGGTCATGCTGTACCGCGTGGTGCACGAGGAGGCGCAGCTGCACGGGGTGCCGGACGCGCTCGCGCCGCTCGTCCGCGCGTGCCTCGCGAAGGATCCCGAGGAGCGGCCCAGCACGCTCCAACTGTCCTTGCGGCTCAAGGAGATCGCCGCGCGTGAGGCTCAGGGGATGGCCGATGTGCGGCCACCGGGGCCGCGTGCGGCGGAGGCGGATCGGCCTACCGGGCGGCTCACCGACAGTTATCCGGAGCAGCAGCGTACCCAGGGGCAGCGGCGGCCGCAGAATCCTCAGGGTTCTCAGGGGACGCCGACGCCTCGTGGTGCCGCGCCGTCGTCCCGGGGTGGCGGTGGTCCGTCGCGGGGTGGTGGTAGTCCGTCGCGTGCGGGTGGGGTGCCGTCCCGGGCCGGTCAGGCACGGCCGACTCCGGCTGGGCGGAACAACACCCGGTCCGGCAGCGGGAGTCGTCCCGCGCCTCGCAGTGGTGCCGGGCGGTCGGGGCCGCGGACGACGGGAACCGGGCGGCGGCCCGCGAATCCGCGGTTGCTGCGGCAGCGGTTGTTCGTGTTCGTCGTGGTGACGTTGCTGGTCGCGCTGGGGATCGCGGTGGCTCAGGGGTGTTCGGGGCCGGCTCATGGGCTTGGGCGTACGGGGCACGGGAGTGTCGTGGGGGCGGATGGTTCGGTTTCGGACGGGCTGTACGGGGTCACCGAGTAGCGGGGGTCGGTGGTGGTTCTTTCGCCCCCGCCGCCCCTACCCGTCCCATCCCCAGGGGCCGCCGCCCCTTCCGCCCCGCCCAGGGGCTCCGCCCCCGGACCCCCGTCGGCCTGAACGGCTCGTCCTCGAACGCCGGACGGGCTGATGGTGGCGGCCTGCGCTGGAAAGTGAATACCGAACCGGCTCGATCGCGGCGCCCCGCCCTGAATGATGAACGCCTACAACCCCGGCAGCACGTCCTCGAAGAACTCCCGGTCCGCGTCGAACGCGGGAGTCATCCTCAGGAACTCCTCCGGCGTCACCCAACGGACCTCCGACACCTCGCCCGGGTCGGGGACGATCGTGCCGTTGCCCGTTTCCGTGGCGGTCCACCAGTGGAGGCGGAAGGTGCCGTCGGCCGCGTCGGACTGCCAGACCTTGGAGCGGGGGGAGACCGTTAGGCCTACCTCCTCCTTGACCTCTCTGACCAGGGCTTCTTCCTGGGTTTCGCCTGGTTCCAGTTTGCCGCTGAGGGGTGCCCAGTAGCCGGCGCGGGCCGAGTCCGGGCCTCGGCGGATGACCAGGACCCGGTCCGCTCGTCGGAGGACGGCGACGATCGCCTCGCGCGGGGCCAAGCGGGCTCCTAGAGTTCGGGGCGGCCGGTGGCCACCGCGTAGAAGGCGACCGCGGCCGCGGCGCCCACGTTGAGGGAGTCGACGCCGTGGGCCATGGGGATGCGGACCCATTCGTCGGCGGCGACCAGGGCCTGGGTCGACAGGCCGTCGCCCTCGGCTCCCAGCATCAGGGCCACCCGGTCCATCCGGTGCGGGGCCGCCTCGTCCAGGCTCTTCGCCTTTTCGTCGGGAGTGAGGGCCAGGAGGGTGAAGCCCGCCTCTCGGACCGACTCCAGGCCCTTGGGCCAGCTGTCCAGGCGGGCGTACGGGACCGAGAAGACCGCACCCATGGAGACCTTCACGCTGCGGCGGTAGAGCGGGTCCGCGCAGTCCGGGGACAGCAGGACCGCGTCCATGCCCAGTGCCGCCGCCGAGCGGAAGATCGCGCCGATGTTGGTGTGGTCGTTGACCGACTCCATGACGACGACCCTGCGGGTGCTCTGGAGGAGTTCATCCGCCGTGGGGAGCGGTTTGCGTTGCATGGAGGCGAGTGCGCCTCGGTGGACGTGGTAGCCCGTGACGCGTTCGGCCAGTTCCGGGCTCACCGCGTAGACGGGGGCCGGGAGTTCGTCGATGACGTCCCGCATGACGTCGACCCACTTCGCGGACAGCAGCATCGAGCGCATCTCGTAGCCCGCGTCCTTGGCCCGTCTGATGACCTTCTCGCCCTCGGCGATGAACAGGCCCTCGGCCGGTTCACGCTTGCGGCGCAGCTCTACGTCGGTCAGGCCCGTGTAGTCACGCAGGCGCGGGTCGTCGGGATCCTCAACGGTGATGAGATCGGCCACAGGGTGATACTGCCTTGTCCTGGGTGTGGTGCCAACGGCTGGGAACGGGTTGTGTTACCCGGGGTTACGCAGATGCCGCGGATTACTCGGCCGTCCTCGGGCCCACGGCGACGACCGCGCCGATGACGATCACCGCCGGCGGCTTCACGTCCTCGGCGCGTGCCGTCTCGCCGACCGTCGCGAGCGTCGCGTCCACGCGGCGCTGGGCGGCCGTCGTGCCCTCCTGGATCAGGGCGACCGGGGTGTCGGCCGGCTTGCCGTGCGCGATCAGGGTTTCGGCGATCTTTCCGATCTTGTCCACGCCCATGAGGACCACCAGCGTGCCGGTGAGCTTGGCGAGGGACGGCCAGTCGACCAAGGAGCGCTCGTCGTCAGGGGCCACATGGCCGCTGACCACCGTGAACTCGTGTGCGACACCCCGGTGGGTGACCGGGATGCCCGCTGCACCGGGGACCGAGATCGAGCTGGAGATGCCGGGGACGACCGTGCACGGGATGCCGGCCTCCGCCAGCGCCTGGACCTCCTCCATGCCGCGGCCGTAGACGTAGGGGTCGCCACCCTTCAGCCGTACGACCGACTTGCCCTGTTTGGCGTGTTCGATCAGGGCGTTGTTGATGGCCTCCTGGGCCATGTAGCGGCCGTACGGGATCTTCGCCGCGTCGATCACCTCGACGTGCGGGGGGAGTTCGGCGAGGAGGTCGCGGGGGCCGAGGCGGTCGGCGATGACGACGTCGGCCTCGGCGAGGAGGCGGCGACCGCGGACCGTGATCAGGTCCGGGTCGCCGGGGCCGCCGCCGACCAGGGCGACGCCCGCCGTGCGGGTGCGGTGGTGGGGGGCGACGAGGGTGCCGTCGCGCAGGCCCGCGACGACCGCGTCGCGGATCGCGGCGGTGTGGCGGGGGTCGCGACCGCGCACGTTCGTGGTGAGCACGGCGACCGTCACGCCCTCGCTGTGGCCCGTCGCCGGGGTCCATGCGGTGGCCTGGTCGGCATCGTCGGAGCGGACGCACCAGACGCGGTTCGTCTCCGCTTCGGCGGAGGCCCGGCTGTTCGCCTCCGGGTCCGTGGTGGCGATCAGGGCGTACCAGGCGTTCGCGAGGTCGCCTTCCGCGTAGGAACGGCGCTCCCAGGTGATCTCGCCCGCGTCCGCCATCGCCTCCACGGAAGGGGTTGCCTCGGGGGACACGAGGGTGACGTCCGCGCCCGCCGCGATCAGCGCCGGGAGGCGGCGCTGGGCGACCTGGCCGCCGCCGAGGACGACGACCCTGCGGCCGGTGAGGCGGAGGCCTACGGGGTAGGCGGGGTTTTCGGCCATGAGGGTGCGGCTCCTCTTTTACGGCGTGGGGTGGCCCTGACGCGCAGATTTTAAGGGCAGGGTGCTACGGCGGCGCAGCCGGTCCAGGGGCTGAGCCGCCGTAGCCGACCGCGGATGCGTGGTCCGTGCCCACTCGTTCCGTCCTGCGGAACGAGTGGGCACGGACCATGGGCGCCTACTTTTCCGTCACCCCTGCGGAATCGAACGTCGCCACCTCGTGCATCGCCCGCGCCGTGCTCTGCACCAGCGGCAGGGCCAGCAGCGCGCCCGTGCCCTCGCCGAGGCGGAGGTCCAGGTCGACCAAGGGGCGCAGGCCGAGCTTGTTCAGTGCCGCCACGTGACCCGGTTCCGCGCTGCGGTGGCCCGCGATGCAGGCCGCGAGGACCTCGGGGGCGATCGCGCGGGCCACGAGAGCCGCCGCGCCCGCGCTGACGCCGTCCAGGATCACCGGCGTACGCAAGGACGCGCCACCGAGCAACAGGCCGACCATGGCCGCGTGTTCGAAGCCGCCGACCGCGGCGAGGACGCCGATGGGGTCGGCCGGGTCCGGCTGGTGGAGTTCGATCGCGCGGCGCACGACCTCCGTCTTGCGGGCCAGGGTCTCGTCGTTGATGCCGGTACCGCGGCCCGTCACCTCCGCCGGGTCGGTGTCCGTGAACACCGAGATCAGGACCGCGGACGCGGTGGTGTTCGCGATGCCCATCTCACCTGTGAGCAGAGCCTTGTTGCCGGCCGCGACCAGGTCGCGGGCCGTCTCGATGCCCACCTCGATGGCCTGCTTGGCCTCCTCGCGGGACATCGCGGGACCGGTCGTCATGTCGGACGTACCGGCACGGATCTTGCGGGGCAACAGGCCGGGCGTGGACGGGAGTTCGGAGGCCACGCCGACATCCACGACGCACACCTCGGCGCCCACCTGGCTCGCGAAGGCGTTGCAAACCGCCCCGCCGCCAAGGAAGTTGGCGACCATCTGGGCCGTGACCTCCTGCGGCCAAGGGGTGACCCCTTGCGCGTGCACACCGTGGTCGCCCGCGAAGATCGCGACGGCCGCGGGCTCCGGGATCGGCGGCGGGCACTGCCGGGACAGGCCCGACAACTGCGCGGAGATGATCTCCAGCATGCCGAGCGAGCCCGGCGGCTTCGTCATCCGCTTCTGCCGCTCCCACGCCTCGCCGAGCGCCTTCGCGTCCAGCGGGCGGATACCGGCGACGGTCTCCGCGAGCAGGTCGTGCGGGTCCTCGCCGGGCAGTGCCCGACGGCCGTAGGTCTCCTCGTGCACGACCCACGACAGGGGACGGCGCTTGGACCAGCCGGCCTGCATCAGTTCGGGCTCGTCCGGGAACTCGTCGACGTAGCCGACGCAGAGGTACGCGATGACCTCCAGGTGCTCCGGCAGGCCGAGCGCGCGGACCATCTCACGCTCGTCGAAGAAGCTGACCCAGCCGACACCGAGGCCCTCGGCGCGGGCGGCGAGCCAGAGGTTCTCGACGGCGAGCGCGGCGGAGTACGGCGCCATCTGCGGCTGCGTGTGCCGACCCAGGGTGTGCCGGCCGCCGCGGGTCGGGTCGGCGGTGACGACGATGTTCACCGGGGTGTCGAGGATCGCCTCGATCTTCAGTTCCTTGAACTGCTTCGCCCTGCCCTTCGGCAGCGACTTCGCGTACGCCTCGCGCTGGCTCTGCGCCAGTTCGTGCATGTTCCGGCGGGTGTCCGCGGACCGGATGACGACGAAGTCCCACGGCTGAGAGTGCCCGACGGACGGCGCGGTGTGCGCCGCCTCCAGCACCCGCAACAGCACGTCGTGCGGGATCGGGTCGCTGCGGAAGCCGTTGCGGATGTCCCGACGCTCACGCATCACCTTGAGCACGGCCTCGCGCTCGGCGTCGTTGTAGGCGGGCGCGGCAGGGCCGGTGGACTCTCGTACGTCTTCCGCTTCCACTACGGCCGCGCTCTCTTCTTCCTGATCAGCGGCCCGGGTGTCCAGGTCGTCCGCGTGCTGTACGAGCTCCGGGTCCGCCTCACGGGGGGCGGGGACGGCGGCGAAGGGCTCCTCTGCAACGCCCGGTCGCTCCTCCGCGGGAAGCACGAGCGGGTGCGGCGGGGTCGGCGCGAGGTGGGGGGTGGTGGGCACGGAGCCCTCCACCGGGACGAAGCGGCCGAGGGAGTCGTCCGGGCGGGGCTGCGGCTGAGACCGCAACTCCGGCTGCGGCTCGGGCTCCAGCGGGGCTTCGGTTGCGAGGGTGGCTTCCTCGGGGACCGGCGTCTCCGCTACATGAGATTCGGCGGCTACGACGGGCTCGGGGGCCGGTGTTGCTTCGGCTTCGGGCTCGGGCTCGGCAAGAGGTGCGGCTTCGGAGGCGAGCGGTGCCTCAACTCCCGTGAAAGCGGCCGGAGCTGGCTCGGCTTCCTGGATGACCGCGGCCTCGTCGACCGGGGTGATCTCGGGGGCCGGAGGGACTTCGAGAACCTGGTCAGGAGCGGGGGCGTATACGAGGCTCGCTGCCTGGACCGGCTCCGGAACAACTACGGCCTCGGGCGCCTGCACGGCGTCCTGAACCAACACCGGCTCGGGCGCGACCTCCTGCGCGAGCACTTCATCGGGGGCCTGCGCGAGTACGGCCTGGGGCACCTGCTCGTCAGCGGCGGCGAACCCGGCGTCGAAGCCCTCCTCGGCTCCCGCCACAGGAACGGCCTCCGGCAACACCGCACCCTCAGAAGCGAACGCCTCCTCGGGAACCGGCACGGCCTCAGGCTCCGGCGCGACATCGACACCGGCACCGGCACCGGCACCGGCACCGGCACCGGCACCCGGCACGGGAGCCGGCACAGCGACCGGCGTCGACTCCTGCACGGCATCCACGACAAACGCGGCCTCGGGAACCGGCACAGCCTCGAAGGCACCCGCACCCTCCGGCACGAACCCGGCGTCACCACCGTGCCCGTCACCACCGTGCCCGTCACCGCCAGGCACGAACCCGGCGTCGGGGCCCGGCACCTCCGCCTGCGCCTGCGCCTGCACTGGGGCCTGCGCCTCCGCCTGCGCCTGCGCCTCGGCCTGCACCGGCGGCTGCACCTGGGCCTGCTCGGCACCCAACCCCTCGGCGCCCTCCGGCAGTTGACCCACCTCGGCGAAACCGACACCGGCGTGCCCGGAGCCCTCCGTGCTCACGTGGGCGAAAGCCGCCGCGGGCTCACCGTTGAACGACTGCCCGTGCCCCTGCCACGCCCCACCCGTGTCGGGAGCCTGTGCCAGGTCGGCGTCCTTGCCGGCGCTCGCACCCGCGGCCATGACGAGACCCGGCTCGGGCTCGGGCACGACCACCCCGGCGTCCAGGGCCATGGCGATTCCCCCGCCGACGAACTCGCCGACGAACTGGCCCTCCGGTTTGCCAACAGGAACAACCGTTTCCGCTGTCGGCACCCCGGCGCTCACCGGAACCTGGGCGCCCCAGGGAACCGCGCCCTGCGGGGGCAGGTCGCGGAGCTGGGGTGCGTCGAAGTACTCGGGGCCGGTCGCGGGCGGGCCCGCCTGCCGTACCGGCGCCCCGGCGGGACCGCGGTCGGCGAGGGAGCGGACCGGGCTCGCGGAGGTGTCGGGAAGGGGCGGGCCGAGGTGCAGCGGACGGCGTGGCGGGACCGGCGCGGGCGGCGGCGGTGCGGTCAGCCGGACTCCCCCCAGATCGACGGAACCACTGTCACGACCGGCCGTCTCGTGCGGACCCGGCTCATGCACGGCGGCCTCGGACGGAACAGCCTCATGCCCAACCGGCTGCTGCGACGCAGCCTCGTGCGCAGCCGGCTCGGGCAAGGGAGCCTCGTACGCACCGGCCTCATGCGGAGCGGGTTCCCGTGGAGCGGCCTCGTACACACCAGGCTCCTGCGCGGCAGCCTCGTGCAGGCCCGGCTCGTAAGCCACCGCTTCCTGCGGGACCGGCTCATGAACCGTCTCGAAAACGGGCTCGGGGGCAGGGGGCGGGACCTCGTTGCCCCAGGCGCCCTGGGCGCCCGGAAGGAGCAGCAGGTCCTCGTCCTCGGTGGTGGTCTCGGAGAGGTAGGTGTACGCGCCGTGCGCGGGAACGCCTGGCTGTTCCACCATGCCTGCGTTCTCCGGCAGCCCCTCGGCCGGGATCTGGCCGGTGTCGGTCATGCGTACCCCTCGCCCATCGGTTAGTGCTTCTACGACCCGCTCACCGGGAACGGCGCACCGACCGCCCCGCAGTGGAGAACGAGCGTGCCTGTCCAGCGGCACGAACGACCCGACGTCAAAAGGCGACAAAGCCATTTAGACGACAAAGCCATTGACTGGCATTGTCGCGGGCGTTCGGCCGTCGCGACAGCTTGATCCGCGACGGCCCGCTGTGGACTGCGCCACGTTGCGCGTCCTCCGGTTCCGCCGTACCACACTCACCCCAAAACGGGCGGGTTTTCCGGACATTGACGAACGAAGTGCCGGGTGACCCGATGCGGTACAACAGTCCGCCAGCCTACCGCGCGCAGTACGACAACAGGATCACGGGGACGGTACGAAGGGTCAGGAAACGCGCTCCGGAAGGAGGCCGCTCAGCAGGAACGCGACGCTCCGTTCCGTCTCCGTCCAGGCCCTGGTGTCCAGTTCGACGGACTGGAGGAGGGCGCACTCGACGTGGTAGCCGTGCTCCGTGAGGTCGCGGCCGACGAGTTCGGCCTCGTCGCGGGTGGAGGCGTGCGCCACGATGCGCTGCGGGCGCCGGTCGGCGACCGCGGAGACGACGGCCACTCCCCCGCCGCCGACCCGTACTACGTCGGGTTCGGGGAGGTTCTCCAGGATGTGCGGGGCGTCGCCCTGGACGATCTGGAGGTGCACGCCGAAGCTGCGTGCGGCGGAGTCGGTGCGGGTGCAGGCCTGCGTGTCCCGGTCGACGGCGATGACGGCGGCTCCGGCGCGGGCCGCCTCGATGGCGAAGGCGCCGCTGCCGCAGCCGATGTCCCACACGAGGTCTCCGACGCGCGGGCCGAGGCGGGCGAGCTGGGCGGCCCGGAGCAGATCGGTCTCGCCTTCGCCGAGTTGGCCGCCGTAGGCCTCGGCGGGGAGGGTCCAGCCG
The DNA here is from genome assembly GCF_036226385.1 of Streptomyces sp. NBC_01261. NCBI lineage: Bacteria > Bacillati > Actinomycetota > Actinomycetes > Kitasatosporales > Streptomycetaceae > Streptomyces > Streptomyces sp. NBC_01261. The sequence goes on along the minus strand of NZ_CP108463.1, from coordinate 8,780,982 downwards.
CGGGCGACCGCGGACGGGTCGCGGCCGGCGATCCAGCCCTCACCGGTCGCGCCCGTGACGGACGGGCCGACCGGACCGCCCATGACGATGACGACGTTGGGGTCGCGCCAGGTGCGGTCGGCGGCCTTGTCGGAGGTGAGGACGGTGACCTGTTCGTGCTCGGTGCCCAGTTCCTCGCAGATGACGAAGGTGCGGTGGACGCCCTCCATGAGGAGACCGAGTTCGGCGGGTCCGGCGCCCGGTGAGGTGAGGACGGCGACTTTTGTGTGGGCCCGGCACACATTCACCGCGCGTCGCAGGGTGCGCCTGTGTGCGACGACCACCTGTGCGTCGTCCCAGGGCATCCCGGCGCGGGCAAACGCCGCGGCCACGGAGGAGACCGCGGGGACGACCTCCACCTCCAGGCCGAACTCCGGTGCGCGCAGGGTCCGTACGACTCCGAAGAAACCGGGGTCCCCGTCGGCGAACACGACCGCTGTGCCGCGATGGCCCGCGACGCGGCGGGCGGCGAGGGCGACGCTGCCGAGGCGGATGCGCTCGGCGTGCTGCGACACCTCGGGGAGCGCGAGATGGTGGGGAGCGCCGGCCACCAGGGTGGCGGCGCCGAGGGCGGAGCGTGCCGCGGCTGTCAGCGGAGAGCCGTCCCAGCCGATCACCGTGACGCGGTCGGCCATCGTCGTCAGTCTCCAGGGGTGGTTCGCGGGTCATCGGGGAACGCGGCCCGTACGCGGGCACCGTGAGGGTACCTGGTGCGACTGGGCGGTGCTCCCTGTGCCGTACCCGCCGGATTCAGTTCCAGTCGGCGAGTGACGTGAAACCGTCGATGTCCGCTAGCTGTTCGGCCGTTCCCTCCAGGTCCTCCGGGAGAAGGCTCCACACGATGAAGTCGGTACGGACGTCGCTCCAGGTGCCGTCGTCGGCGTGGACATGCGCTATGCACGCGTTGCGCAGAACGCCCTCGCTGATGCAGCCGATCTTCTGGGCCACCTGCTGGGACGCCGTGTTGTCGGCGGCGGTGCGCAGCTCGATGCGCTCGAACTTCTGGTCCCCGAACAGCCATTGGGCGGTGGCGAGCGCAGCCTCGGAGGCGTAGCCCTCGCCACGGGCCCAGGGGGCGATGATGTACGCGAGCTCGGCGGACCGGATGTGCCAGTTCGCCTTGCTCAACTGGACGACGCCGACGAGCCGTTGGGTGAGGAACTCGGTGACGGCGAGGTCGAGGCCGCGGCCCGAAGTACGTTCGGTGGGTGCGTGGTCGGTGATCCACCGACGGGCGCCGGCCTCGGTGAACGGCTGGGGAACGTCGGTCCAGGCCGCGACCTGCTCGTCGTTCATCATCTCGGTCAGGGCGGGCACGTCGTCCTCGTCGAGGGGCCGGAGCACCAACCGCTCCGTGCTGATGGAGATGTTGGGGAAGGTGCTCGTCATGCGCCGCTCCGTAACCTTCGGAAGATGTTCCGGGCCTACCTGAACTGCCCAGCATGCAGCATGAAAGCGGGGAACCGCACCACGGGGTCCACTCATGGTGAGCGCGTGGACCCCGTGCGTGGTGATACGCCGTATACGCCCCCGTCAGCCGGAAGTGACCGGCAGGACAGAGCCCTTGTTGCCGCGTTTGACGGCCAGGAGGTTGGCGTAGGGGTTGTCCTTCGCCGACTCCAGGAGGATCGCGTCCTCGGCGGGGCTGAGGCCCGCGTCCTGGGCGTAGTTGTTGTTGATGACGGCCACGTCCAAGTCGTCCAGCGAGCGCGGCAGTTGGGCCGGGTCCAGCTCCTTGAACCTCAGGTGCCTCGGGGCGGCGAGGAGTTCGAGCGCTCGTCCCTCGTTGGTGGTCTCGTTCGGATACGCCTTGAAACCGAGACCAGGTCGGTGCCCTTGGACTTGTCGAACTCGTCCAGGAAGGGCTGGTTCCGGTAGGGGTTCGCGTCCAGCGAGCCCTCCTGGAGCGCGGTGTTCGGCAGGACGTAGTCCGTGAACTCCCTGATCTCCAGCTTGAGTCCGGCCTTCGCGGCCAGGTCGTCCTTGATGTACGTCAGGACCTCACCGGCCGGCACGGCGGTGGCGCCGACGACGAGGGTGCCGTCGGCCTTGCCACCGCTCCTGCCGGAGCCGGAGCCCGAACCGCGGGCCGTGAGGCCGAAGAAGGTCACGGCCAGTCCGGCCGCTGTGACGGCGGTGCTCCTGCGCACGGCGATTCCCCCGGCTCGGCTCAGAAGGACGGGATGACGGAACCGGCGTACTTGTCCTCGATGAACTTCTTCACCTCGGGCGAGGTCAGCAGCTTCGCGAGCTTCTTGACGCGCGGGTCCTTCTCGTTGCCCTTCTTCACGGCGAGGAAGTTGCCGTAGGGATTGTTCGTCGCGGACTCCAGGATCAGGGCGTCCTTGGCGGGCTTCAGGCCCGAGGAGATGGCGTAGTTGCCGTTGATGACGGCCGCGTCGACGTCGTCCAGGGAGCGCGGGGTCTGGGCCGCCTCCAGCTCCTTGAACTTGAGCTTCTTCGGGTTCTTGGTGATGTCCGCGGGGGTCGCCTCGTTGCCCACACCGGACTTGAGGGTGATCAGCCCGTTCGCCGCGAGCAGCTTGAGGGCGCGGGCCTCGTTGACGCTGTCGTTCGGGACGGCGACGGTCGCGCCGCTCTTGAGGGCGTCGGCGCTCTTGACCTTGTGGGAGTAGAGGCCGAGCGGCTCCAGGTGGACCGTGACGACGGGCACGATGTGGGTGCCGTTCTTCTTGTTGAAGTCGTCGAGGTACGGCTGGTTCTGGAAGTAGTTGGCGCCCACCGAGCCGTCCTCGGTCGCCGTGTTCGGCGTGACGTAGTCGGTGAACTCCTTGACCTCCAGGTCGAGTCCGGCCTTCTTCGCCAGGTGGTCCTTGACGTAGTCGAGGATCTCGGCGTGCGGGGTCGGGCTCGCGGCGACGACCAGCGGTCCGCTGTAGTCGGAGGAGGCGGAGGAGGAACCCTTGTCCGAGCCGCAGGCGGAGAGCGCGAAGGTGAGGGCTCCGGCGGCGAGGACGGCAGTGGTGAGCTTTGCGGTGTTACGCACGAAAAGTGCCTTTCCTGATGGGTGTCGCTTGGTACGACCCCGCGTTGGGTGGTGCGGGGAGCTGTGGGGTGCGGCTCAGACGGTCTCGCTCGTCGCGGTGGACGCCTTGAGCAGCCGGAGCCTCGGTCCGGGACCGGACTGTCCGCCGCGCCGGTGCAGCGAGCGGGCGGCGTAGTCGCCGGCGAACTGGATGAGGGAGATGACGACCGCGAGGATCGCCACGGTGATCCACATCAGCTGGGTCTCGAAGCGCTGGTAGCCGTAGCGGATGGCGATGTCGCCGAGCCCGCCGGCGCCGACCGTGCCGGCCATCGCGGAGTAACCGATGAGCGCGACGATCGTCGTGGTGGTGCTGGAGATCAGCGAGGGCAGGGACTCCGGTACGAGGACCTTGCGTACGACGGTCCAGGTGTTGCCGCCCATCGACTGCACGGCCTCGACGAGCCCGCCGTCCACTTCCCGGACAGCCGTCTCGACAAGGCGCGCGAAGAAGGGGATCGCCCCGATCGCGAGCGGCACGATGGCGGCCTCGCGGCCGATGGTCGTGCCGGTGATGGTCCGCGTGAAGTTCATCAGCGCGACCATGAGGATGATGAACGGCAACGAGCGGGCGACGTTCACGATCTGCCCGATGACCTTGTTGGCGGCGACGTTCTGGAGCAGTCCGCCGCGGTCGGTCAGGACGAGCAGGATGCCGAGCGGGAGCCCGCCGACGACGGCGATGACCGTGGACCAGCCGACCATGTAGAGGGTGTCCCAACACGCCTGGGACAGCAGGGGCTGCATCTCCGACCAGGTCACTTGGCACCTTCCTTCAGCAGTACGGGCTCCTGGCCCAACACGTCGATCTGCAGGCCCTGTTCGCGCAGGAAGCCGATCGGCACGACGTTGTCGTCGTAGCGGCCGGGCAGTTCGATGCGCATCCGGCCGACCTGGAGTCCGCCGACGGTGTCGATGGCGGCGCCGAGGATCGAGATGTCGATGTTGTAGGTGCGCGAGAGCTGGGAGATGACGGGCTGGGTGGCGGCCTCGCCGTGGAAGGTGACGTCGAGGACCGTGCGGTCCGCGCCGTGCGCCTCGCCGCTGACCGGGAAGAGCGCGGAGGCCAGCTCGGAGCCCGGGGTCGCGAGCAGTTCGCTCACCGTGCCGGACTCGACGATGCGGCCGTTCTCCATGAGCGCGGCCGAGTCGCACACGTTCTTGACGACGTCCATCTCATGGGTGATGAGGAGGACGGTCAGGCCCAGCTGCCGGTTCAGGTCGCGCAGCAGCTGGAGGATCGAGCGGGTGGTCTCCGGGTCGAGCGCGCTGGTGGCCTCGTCGGACAGCAGCACCTTGGGGTCGCCGGCCAGTGCGCGGGCGATGCCGACGCGCTGCTTCTGGCCGCCGGAGAGCTGCGCCGGGTAGGACTTCGCCTTGTCGGCGAGCCCGACGAGGTCGAGGAGTTCGAGGGCCTTGGCGGACCGTTCCCTCCCGGACTTGCCGAGGATCTCCAACGGCAGCTCGATGTTGTCCTGCACGGTCCGTGAGGAGAGCAGGTTGAAGTGCTGGAAGACCATGCCGATACGGCTGCGCGCCTGCCGGAGTTCCCGTCCGGCGCGCGGTCCGCGCCCGGCGAGGGCGGTGAGGTCCTGCCCGGCGACGGTGACCGTGCCGGCGGTGGGCTTCTCCAGCAGGTTGACGCAGCGGATGAGCGAGGACTTGCCGGCGCCGGACTGGCCGATGACGCCGTAGACCTCGCCTTCGCGGACGTGGAGATCGACGCCGTCGAGGGCGGTGACCTCACGGCCGCGTGAGCGGTAGACCTTGGTCAGGCCCGATGTGGTGATCACTGGGGTTCCATGACTGTCGGGTACGCGGGCATGGGTGTGCCCTGGTACGAGGGGGGAAATGTGCGCGGGGCGGCGTCGGTCACGTACGAGGTGCGACGTACGGACATGCCACGACGGCTCGCTTCGGGGCGCGAGGCTCGGGGGTGGTGCGGGGGCCCTCTAGAAGGCGCACATTCGACACATACAACGAGCACCGGGCGTCAGGGTCGCCTCGGTCGCAAGGGTGCGGCAGCTCGTCGTGGTCATGGAATCAGTAAAGCAGACGTACGGTCCTGACAAAGTGCCGCTGTCCGCATGCCGGACAGCGGCGGACGCCCGTCAGGCGCGCACGGAGATCTCGACTCCCCCGTCGCTGACCAGCGCGGACAGGGCTGACAGGTCACTCACAACAAGGTCGGCGTCGAGCTCGTGGGCCTCGTGGGTTGTGGCCAATGCCACGGTGATCATTCCGGCCGCGTGGCCCGCCTGGAGGCCCGCCGGCGCGTCCTCGAAGACGACGCAGCGGGCCGGGTCGACGCCCAACTGGCGGGCGGCGAGCAGGTAGGGCTCGGGGTCGGGCTTGCCGCGGGTGACGTCCTCGGCGACCACGAGGGTCTTGGGGAGGATGCCGGCGTGCGCGAGCCGGGCCTCGGCCAGACGCCGGGTGGCCGAGGTGACGACGGCCCAGCGGTCGGCGGGCAGCGAGTCGAGGAAGTCCCGCGTGCCGGGCAGCAGGGTCGCGCCACCATTCGGCACGTCCTCCACCTCAAGGGCCTCGATCCGCGCGACCGCGGCCGGGACGACGTCGGCGGGCAGCAGGTCGGCGGCTATCGCCACGGCGGTCCGCCCGTGCAGTTCGACCCGGGCGAAGTCCTCGGCGGTGATCCCGAACTCCTCCGCCCACCGGGTCCAGCACCGGCGCACGGATTCGAGGGAGGAGACGAGCGTGCCGTCGTTGTCGAACAGGAGGGCCTCAGCGTGGATCTTCATGTTCCCGACCCTACGGTCACCTGCCTTTTGGCCCGTAATAGGGTCACTGCATGCTTGATGCCCTGACGCTGGTGACCGGTGTCGCCGCGCTGCTGCTCGCCGCCTGGTGCGGGTGGGCGGCCTACCGTGATCAGCCGACCAAGGACTGGCACTTCATCGGCATGGCCGTCGTCACCCTGCTGGCCACGGTCCAACTGGTGGTCGGCATCGTGCAGTTGGCGCGCGGCGAGAAGGCGGAGCAGGGCACGGTGATCTTCGTGGCGTATCTGCTGGGCGCGTTCGCGTCCGTCCCGGCGGCGGGCTTCATGTCCCTGACGGAGCGCACGCGTTGGGGTTCGATCACGGCCGCGGCCGGCGGTGTGGTCCTCGCCGTGCTCGAAGTGCGGCTCTACGACATCTGGGGAAGCTGAGATGACCACCGTGGAAGAGAACACCGTGGAGGAACAGCCCAAGCGGCTCATCAGCGGGCCCGGCATGCTGCTCGTCTGGTTCTACGGCGTGATGGTCGTCGGCGCGGTCTCCCGCTCCGTCTACCAGATCGCCACCGAGTTCGACCGGGCCCCGCTCGCCTACTCCCTGTCGGCCGTCGCGGGCGTGGTGTACGGGTTCATCACGTACTCCCTGATCCGCGGCGGCGAAAAAGCCCGCCTGGCGGCACAGGCGTGCTGCGCCGCCGAACTCGCGGGTGTCCTCATCGTCGGTACGTTGACCGTCATCGACAGCTCGGCCTTCCCGGACGCGACGGTCTGGTCGTACTACGGCGCGGGGTACGTCTTCATCCCCGTGCTGCTGCCGCTGTCCGCGCTGTACTGGCTGCGGAAGAACCGCACGGCCGAGGCGTCCGACACCGTCACGCCGTAGCGACGTACGCCTCCACCGGCTTCTCCAGGACGATCATCGGTACGCCGTCGTCGCCCTGGGAGGTTCCTACGGTCTCGTAGCCGACGCGGCGGTACAGGCGGAGGTTGCCCTCGCTGCGGTGGCCGGTGTGGAGGCGGAACTTCTTGGCGCCGCGTTCCCCGGCGAGGGCCGACTCGGCCGCGCGGAGGAGGCGGGCGCCGATGCCGTGGCCCTGGAGGCGCGGGTGGACGCAGAGTTTGCCGATGGCCGCCGCGCCGTCCTCGGTCACCGTGCCGCGGACCGATCCGACCACCTCCTCGCCCAGCCGGGCGACGAAAACGCAGTCGGAACCGACCTCGCCCCGGACCGAGTCGAGGCTCTGGACGAGCGGGTCGATGCGGTAGTTGCCGTACAGCGCCGCCTCGCTCTGGAAGCACAGGTACTGCAGCCTGAAGATCTGCTCTGAGTCCTGCTCGGTCGCCACCGAGATGGTCACGCTCATGCCCATGTGCGCACGCCTCCCGCTCACCTGATCGCCACTTGATTCCTCACTCCTATCCCCGTGCTTCGTGGGCCGCAACCTCCGGCGTCAGCAATCGCCGAAGACATCCCAGACATCTGGAACGTTCCGGGCCGAGACTGCCCTGTGAGATACCCAACTCCCCCGCGATCTCGCGGTAGGTGAGGTCCTTGGGCGACAGCAGCGCCTCCATCAGCCGCGGGCAACGGCCCGGCAGTCGGCGCACCGCGTCGTGCAGCGCGCGATGCCGCGCAGCCCTGAGCGCGGCCTGCTCGGGGCCGCGGTCGCTGTCGTCGGCGGGATCATCTGCGTACGACTGTTCGAGGCGGGCGGTACGGCGGCTGCGCCGGGCCTCCGAGCGGACCGCGCGGCGAAGCCAGCGCTGGGGGTCGACCGGGGGGCCGGAGGCGTCGAGGCGCTCCAGGAGGCGGAGCCAGACGGCCTGTTCGAGGTCGCCGGGCTCGGTTCCGGAGGCATATGCCTCGGCCGAGGCCTCGGCGGCGAGCAGTGGGCGCAAGGTGGCGACAAGTTGGTGCGTCATATGCGGCACGACGCGGCCGCCCCGGCACGAGGTTGCCGGGGCGGCCGTCTGTCACTCCAACGGGGCGCCGGGGTCAGCCGTTGACGAAGTCCGCGCGGGCCAGCAGGCCGGTGTCGGCGTTGTCGGTGAAGACACCGTCGATGCCGGTGGCGAAGTACCGCTTGAAGGCGCCGAACGCGTCGCCGTACGCGTCCGCGGCGCTGCCCTTGCGGTACTCCAGCGGCAGGAAGGGGTTCTCGTTGCGCATGGTGTAGGGGTGCAGGATCAGGCCCGCCTTGTGCGCGTCGGCGACCAGGGTGGTCTCCTTGTTCAGGCTGCCGTCGGCGTTCTTCGTGATGATCAGGTCGAGCGTCGGGCCCAGGCCGTCCGCGTACGTCGCGATCTCGGCGAGGCCCTTCGGCTTGACCAGGTCGTCGACCGTGCGCGGGTCGCCCTGGTCGATGAAGTCGAAGGGCTGGGTGCCCGTGCCGGACAGCAGCACGACCAGCGGGTTGCCGACGAGCTTGTTGATCTTCGCGATGCTGGTCGGCTCGAAGGACTGGATCAGGACGGGCGAGTTCTTACGGTCCTTGCCGTGCTTGCGCAGGATCGTCGAGAGCAGCTTCTCCATCTCGAACCCGCGCTTGCGGAAGTAGGTGGGGTGCTTCATCTCGGGGTAGATCCAGACCTGCTTGCCGCGCTTGCGGGTCTGGTCGTCCTGCCACTTGAGGACCTCCTCGAAGGTGGGGATCTCCCAGCGGCCGTTGTAGAGCGTGTTGTGCGGGCGGTTGACCGGGATGCGCTCGATCGCGCGCAGGGTCTTCAGCTCGGCGAGCGTGAAGTCCTCGGTGAACCAGCCGGCCGTGGAGACGCCGTCGAGCAGCTTGGTGGTCTTGCGGGAGGCGAACTCGGGGTGGTCGGCGACGTTCGTCGTCCCGCCGATCTCCGGCTCGTGCCGGCACACCAGGTGGCCGTCCTTGGTGGGGACGAGGTCGCCGGCCTCGACGATGTCGGCGCCCAGGTCGAGGGCCAGGTTGTACGAGCCGAAGGTGTGCTCCGGGCGGTAGCCGCTGGTGCCGCGGTGGCCGACGATCGTCGGCTTGGGCAGATCCTTCAGGCCGCCGCCCCCGTGGCGTGCCGTCGTGGCCTCGGCGGCTCTCGCCGCGCCCGCCGGTCCGAGTGCGGCCACTCCCGCGCCGAGTACGGCGGCGCCGAGCAGCGCCCGTCGTCCGGTGCCGCCCACTCGCTCGTTCGGCCCCTGCGTTCCCTGCGTGTCCATGAAACCTCCTGGCGTCGCCCCGTCGCTGCGCGCCGATCGTAGGTGCGCGTACATGACGAACGGGAGACCTCGGCCGGAACACGGCGGTGACGCTGGATGTCGTACCGGCCGGCAGGTTTGACCCGCGGTCACCAAGGAACGCGAGATGCGTCACAACATGGCGGCCCGGTTACGGGACGGTCCTGGCGCGGCACCGCAGGTAAACGTGCGTCAACACTGCGTAAGACCTCGGTGAACCCGATGTGCAATACCCCGGGCGCCGCGAGTATCGTCCTCACCTGCACCGATTTATATCGAACCCCTTGACACCGGAGGGCCCGTTGTCCCGCTTCGCGCTCATCAAGGCACTGCTCGGACCGATCATGCGCCTGATGTTCCGCCCCCGGGTGGAGGGAATCGAGCACATCCCGGGAGACGGTCCGGTGATCCTGGCCGGCAACCACCTCACGTTCATCGACTCCATGATCCTTCCGCTGGTCTGCGACCGGCAGGTGCTGTTCATCGGCAAGGACGAGTACGTCACCGGTGAGGGGTTCAAGGGCCGTCTCATGGCCTGGTTCTTCACCGGCGTCGGCATGATTCCGGTCGACCGGGACGGGGCGAACGGCGGGGTCGCGGCGCTGATGACCGGGCGGCGCATCCTGGAGGAGGGCAAGGTCTTCGGGATCTATCCCGAGGGGACGCGGTCGCCCGACGGGCGGCTGTACCGGGGGCGGACCGGGATCGCTCGACTCACGATGATGACCGGGGCGCCTGTCGTTCCGTTCGCGATGATCGGGACGGACAAGTTGCAGCCGGGCGGTTCGGGTTTTCCCCGGCCGGGGAAGGTCACCGTTCGGTTCGGTGAGGCGATGGAGTTCTCTCGGTACGAGGGGATGGATCGGGACAGGTATGTGCTGCGGGCTGTGACCGACTCTGTGATGACTGAGGTCATGCGGTTGTCGGGGCAGGAGTACGTGGATATGTACGCCACTAAAGCCAAGGCTGCGTAGGGGTTCGTTTTTGGGCGCGGGTGCGTTGTGGCTGGTCGCGCCCCGCGGCGGAGCCGCAGATCGACACAGCCCCGCGCCCCTTTCGGGGCGCTCCCCTTACCCGGCGTCCTCAAGTTTCTGGTTCCTCAGCATGAACCATGCCGCAACTGCCGTTGCCAGTAGGACTGTTGCGCCTACCGCCGATGCCACGCTGAGGCCGCTGACGAAGGCATCTCTCGCCGAGGTCAGCATTTCCTGGGACGCGTGAGACGGCATTCCCGCCGCCGCTTCCACCGCGCCGCCCAATGACTCGTGTGCGCCGCTCGGAGTGCCCGCCGGAGCTGCGAAGCCGCGGTACACGCCCGTCACGATCGAGCCGAGTACGGCGATTCCCAGGGCCGCGCCCAACTCGTAGGCCGTTTCCGACACCGCCGAGGCCGCGCCCGCCTGCTCCTTCGGTACGGAGGAGAGGATGACGTCGGCTGTCACCGTGAAGGAGAAGCCGGCGCCCACGCCGACCACCAGGAGGGCTGCGCCCAGGAGTGGGTAGCCGGTCGACTGGTTGAGGGTGGTCAGTACGGCGAGGGACAGGCCGACCGCCGCCAGGCCGCCGGCGACCACCGCGCGGACCGAGTAGCGGCGGGCTGTCCTTCCCGCGATGAGGCCGGCCGCCACCGCGCCTACGGCGGCGGGGATTTCGGCCAGGCCCGCCTCGAACGGGCCCCTGCCCTGGACCAGTTGCAGGTACTGGGAGAGGAAGAAGACCAGGCCGGACAGGCCGAGGATGGTCAGCAGGTCGGCCAGGACTGCCGCGCTGAAGCCGCGGTTGCGGAACAGGCGCATGTCCAACAGGGGCGCGGGAAGCGTGAGTTGGCGGCGTACGAACCAGTACAGGGCCGCCGCGCCCAGTGCGCCCACCGCGAGCGAGGGCAGCTCGAAGCCGTGGGTCGCCGCCTCCTTGACGGCGTAGACCACGCCGATCACGCCGATCAGGGAGAGGACCACGCTGATCAGGTCCCACGGGCCCGGGTTGGGGTTCTTGGACTCCGGGAGCATCTTGATGCCCACCAGGACCAGGACCGCCATCACGGGCAGGTTGATGAGGAAGACCGAGCCCCACCAGAAGTGTTCGAGGAGGAAGCCGCCCGCCACCGGGCCGACCGCCGTACCGGCGGAGGCCGTTGCGCCCCAGATGCCTACGGCCAGGCTGCGTTCGCGCGGGTCGTGGAAGAGGTTGCGGATCAGGGCGAGGGTGGCGGGCATCAGGGTCGCGCCCGCGACGCCGAGGAGCGCCCGCGCCAGGATCATCAACTCCGGTGTCGTGGCATAGGCGTTGAGGATCGAGATCGCGCCGAACGCCGTGGCTCCGATCAGCAGGATCTTCTTGCGGCCTATGCGGTCGCCGAGGCTGCCCATCGACACGAGCAGGCCCGCGATGACGAAGGAGTAGACGTCGCCGATCCAGAGGAGTTGGGTGCCGGACGGCTTCAAGTCCTCGCTGATGTAAGGGGTTGCGAGGCCCAGGACGGTCGCGTCCACGGCCACCAGCAGCACGGCGAGCACGAGGACGGAGAGCGCGAGCCAACGGCCCGGGCGCTTCTCCGTCTCCGATGCGAGGGCCGGCCGCAGGGTGCTGGTCATGATTCCTCTCTCTGTGTTTCGTCTCGTCGTAGTGCGCCGCCGAGCAGCAGCTCGGCGATCATGCGGGTGAAGTCCTTGGGGGCGCCCTTCCCGCTCTGCACCATCCAGGCACCGGAGGCCAGCAGGCCGAACAGCGCCTCGGTGAGCCAGGCGGGCGTCAGGTCGATGCGGAACTCGCCGTTCTGCTGGCCGCGCCGGAACACCGCGGTGATGCGGTCGTCGATCCGGGCCCAGCCCGCGTGCTGTTCCTCGCCCTCGAACAGCTGGTTCTCGGTGTAGAGGAAGGCGAGCAGGCCGGCGGCCGGTTCGACCTCGCGGACGAGCCGTCGTACGGCTTCCTCTGCGGGGTTCTCGTCCAGCCGCGCCGCCTCCAGCGCGGTCTCGCACTCCGCGATGCCGAGCGCCTCCAGCGCCCGTACGAGCGCGTCGCGGCCCGCGAACTGGCGGTGCAGCGTGGCCCGGCTGATCCCGGCCGCCTTGGCCACCTCGTCCATGGTCGCGGTGGACTTACGGGTCAGCAGCGCCGCGGCGGCGCGGAGAACGTGGTCGCGGTCGAGAGCCATGAGACAACCATAACCCACATGAGACACTCACGTCTCATCACGGATATGGCTGTCTCATGGGTGGTGGGTCGCCAGGGGCTTTCAGTGCCAGGGCAGCCGGCCGCGCTTCTCCCAGTACGTCCGCGGCTCCTCGGCGAGGGTCGCGAGGCGGGACAGCTGGTCGTCGTCGAAGTCCACGACCGCCGCGTGCAGGTTGGACGCGAGCTGGCCGACGGTCGCCGCGCCGGAGAGGACCACGCCGGACCAGGGTTCACGCAGGATCAGCGCGAGGGCGACCGCGTCGGAGCCCAGGTTCGTCTCCTCGGCCACGGCCTTCAGCGCGTCCGGGGCGTACGGGTCCGCCAGCCTTCCGTTGGCCATGCCCTCCTTGACGATCACCGCGAGGCCGGCGTCGTGGGCCTCGGCGAGGGCGGGGCCCGCGGAGGTCTCCAGGGCGTTGTACGTCGACTGGACCGTGCGGAAGAGGGGCTCGCCGTCCACCGTCACCGCAAGGGCGGCGCGGATCGCGTCCGCCTGGGCGGGACCGCTGGTGGAGAAGCCGACGGTGACGCCCGTTGCCGCCAACTCGGCCAGCTTCGCGTGGAGTTCCTTGTCGGTGAGGGCCGGGCTGTCGGGGGTCACCGAGTGGATCTGGTAGAGGTCGAGGCGGTCGCCGAGCAGTTCGGCGGTCTCGGCGCGCTGGCGGTCGTAGGTCCGGACGCCGTGGTCCTTGACCTCGTGCTTCTCCGCGTCGGTGGTCCAGTCGGCGGTGTAGGTGTAGCCCCACTTGCTGCCGACCACGATGTCGTCCAGGTCGGGGTGCACCTTCAGCCAGTCGGCCAGGAACTCCTCGGAGCGGCCGTAGGAGCGGGCCGCGTCGAAGTAGCGGACGCCCTGCGCGTACGCGGCGTCGAGGAGCTCGTGGGTGCGGGTGCGGAGGGTTTCTACGGTGCGGTGCTCTCCGAGGTCTTCTTCTCGGCCCAGGTTGATGTAGCCGGGGCGGCCCACTGCGGCGAGGCCCAGTCCGAGGTGGCTGGTGGGGGTTGTTGCGGTGGCCAGTCGGGCGAAGGGCATCGCGGGCTCCGGTTGGTCGGCTGTGGTGCGGGTGCTGACCAACGTAACCCGGGATGACCTTCGCCCTTGAGCTCGGTCCGTGCGGTCGTGCGGCGAGTGCGGGTGCGTTGTGGTCGCCCGCGCAGTTCCCCGCGCCCTCAGAGGGCCCGCGGCCCTTGGGGGCAGAAGGCCCAGGCCTACTTCTTCTTGGCCGTTGCCCAGGCGTTCTGGGCCGCCAAGTCCCGCTTCACCTCTGCCAGTTGGACGGCAACCGCGCTCGGGGCCGTGCCGCCCCGGGCGTTGCGGGAGGCCAGGGCGCCCGGCACGTTCAGGACCGTCCGCACCTCCGGGGTGAGGTGCGGGGAGATCTTCGCGAACTGTTCGTCGGTGAGGCCGTCCAGTTCGATGCCCTCGGACTCGGCGACCTTGACGCACTCGCCGGCGACCTCGTGGGCCACCCGGAAGGGGACGCCCTGCTTGACCAGCCACTCGGCGATGTCCGTGGCGAGGGAGAAACCGGCCGGGGCCAGTTCCTCCATGCGGTCGCGGTGGATGGTGAGGGTGGCCATCATGCCGGTGAACGCCGGGAGCAGGACCTCCAGTTGGTCGATGGAGTCGAAGACCGGCTCCTTGTCCTCCTGGAGGTCGCGGTTGTAGGCGAGCGGGAGGGCCTTGAGCGTGGCCATCAGGCCCGTGAGGTTGCCGATCAGGCGGCCGGACTTGCCGCGCGCCAGCTCCGCGATGTCCGGGTTCTTTTTCTGCGGCATGATCGACGAGCCCGTGGAGAACGCGTCGTGCAGGGTGACGAAGGAGAACTCCTTCGTGTTCCAGATGATGATCTCCTCGGCGATCCGGGAGAGGTTCACCCCGATCATCGCGGTGATGAAGGCGAACTCTGCGACGAAGTCTCGGGAGGCCGTGCCGTCGATGGAGTTCGCGACCGAGCCGTGCTCGAAGCCGAGGTCCTTCGCCACCGACTCCGGGTCCAGGCCGAGGGAGGAACCCGCGAGCGCGCCCGAGCCGTACGGGGAGACGGCAGTCCGCTCGTCCCACTGGCGCAGGCGTTCCGCGTCCCGGGACAGCGGCTGCACGTGGGCCAGCATGTGGTGGGCGAACAGCACCGGCTGGGCGTGCTGGAGGTGGGTGCGGCCGGGCATCGCCACGTCGGGGTGAGCCTCCGCCAGGCCGATCAGCGCGTCCTGGAGGTCGGCGATGAGGCCGCCGAGGGTGCGGGCGTGGTCGCGCAGGTACATCCGGAAGAGGGTGGCGACCTGGTCGTTGCGGGAGCGGCCCGCGCGCAGCTTGCCGCCGAGGTCGGGGCCGAGGATCTCCAACAGGCCGCGTTCCAGGGCCGTATGGACGTCCTCGTCGGCGATCGTACCGACGAGGGAGCCGTCGTCGACGTTCGCCGCGAGCTGGTCCAGGCCCGCGAGCATGCGGTTCAGCTCGTCGTCGTCAAGGAGGTTCGCCTTGTGCAGCACGCGCGCGTGGGCGCGGGAACCGGCGATGTCGTAGGGCGCGAGCCGCCAGTCGAAGTGGACGGACGCGGACAGCTTCGCCAGGGCCTCGGCGGGACCGTCGGCGAAACGACCGCCCCAGAGCCGTACGTCACCGCTGTTGCTGCTCACTTGCGCTGCTCCTCAAAGGCCGTGGGTGGGTCGCGATGTTCCGCGTTGTCCCTGTGTCGTCCCTGCATTGTCTCGCATGCATGATTATGCAGAGTTCCGTATGGATCGTCAATTTTAGTGTCCCTTGAACGGCAGCAACCGCTTGCCCGTACTTCTCGCCGGACGCAGGCGCCGCGTTTCTCCCCACGAGTCACCCAAGAGTCACCCCCAGTTCCCCCCTGACCCGAGTGAGGCATTCGCATGTCCAGGGCTCTCCCCAAGTACAACAAGCGTCGCGTCGTGTTCATCGGCGGTGCCGCCGCCGTGGTGCTGTCCGGCGCGGTCATCGCCGGGTCCGCTCTCGCCGGGACGCCGGACAAGAGCAGCACCGCGCAGAGCGCCCGGACGTTGTCCGACACAGGGACGATCTCGTGCCCGGACGTGAAGTCGCAGCTGCCCGCTGTTCCGGCCTCCGCGCAGGCCGAGGTCGACCGCAACCTCACCCTTCTCGACACCCAGATCGCCGAGGCCAACAAGCGACTCGTCGACACGGTGGGGCAAGGTGGCGCCAACTTCGTCCAGAACGCGATCCTCGGCCCGCTGAAGGACAAGCGGGTCTCGACGATCGACCGGATCGCCATCTCCATCGGCCGCCAGGGCACCAAGCCCACCGGGCTCGACTCCCTGGCCACCTGCGCCCTCAGCACCGGTGGGACCGACGTCGGCGGGACGGAAACGGGCGGAACCGACACCGGTTCGACCGACACCGCGACCCCGAGTGCCACCGCGTCCGCCACCGACGCGGCCGGGGGGACGGACACCACCACGGCGGCCGGGACCATCTCGTGCCCGGACGTGAAGTCGCAGCTGCCCGCTGTTCCGGCTTCCGCGCAGGCCGAGGTCGACCGCAACCTCACCCTTCTGGACACCCAGATCGCCGAGGCCAACAAGCGACTCGTCGACACCGTCGGACAGGGCGGCGCCAACTTCGTCCAGAACGCGATCCTCGGCCCGCTGAAGGACAAGCGGGTCTCGACGATCGACCGGATCGCCATCTCCATCGGCCGCCAGGGCACCAAGCCCACCGGACTCGACTCCCTGGCCGCCTGCACGCTCACCAAGTGACGTGACAGGCAGCCGTGGCCGCCCCGATGAACGCCGGCCGGGGCGGCCACGGTCATGCCCGGACCGGCCGTGTCTTCCCTGTTCGGCCCATCTGAGCTGCCGTCACCTCGTGCGCGCTCTACCGTCGGAGCCATGCGTCCCGGTGCCCTCGCCCTTGCGTCCGCGTCCCTCCTTCTGCTGCTGCTCGGTGCGGTGCCCGCTCGTGCGGCGGAGCCTCTGTCGCCCTCGTCGCTCGCGGATACCGGGGGTGGGAGTCAGCTGATCCTGGCGGCGGCTCCGCGCGCGAACTCGACGGCGGGGAAGCTGAGTTGGTGGGAGCGGCGGGGTGGGGTGTGGGTCGAGGTCGGTTCTGCCGCTGCTCGGTTCGGGGCGAAGGGGCTTGTCGAGGGTGGGTCCCGTAAGCAGGGGTCCTACACGACTCCCACGGGGTTGTACGACCTGCCGTATGCCTTCGGGATCAAGGCGGCTCCGGGTGGGACCCGCGCCAAGTACCGCCGGGTGGGCGGGAGTTCGTGGTGGTGTGAGGACACTCGGTCTCGGGTCTACAACCGGTGGAGTGAGCCCCTGGCGAGTGATTGCAGGGCGTCCGAGTCCGAGCGGTTGATCTCGTACCCGACCCAGTATGCGTATGGGTTCGTCGTCGGGTTCAACTACGCCAAGCCTGTGAAGGGGCGGGGGGCCGGGATCTTTTTGCATGTCAACGGGCGTGGCGCTACCGCCGGTTGTGTGTCTGTGGCGGGGGATGCGATGCGGAGGATTGTGCGGTGGGCCGATCCTCGGCGTGAGCCGCATATTGCGGTGGGGACGGTGAGCGGGGCTACGGCTATTGCTCGGTACTGAATCGCGGGAGCGACGTTCAGGTATCGGTCGTACGGCGAGTGCGGGAGCATCGTGGCTGGTCGCGCCCACGCGGCGGAGCCGCATATCGACACAGCCCCGCGCCCCTAAGAGGGTTCAGGCCAGCGGGAGTTGGACCGTGAACGTTGTTGAGCCCGGGCGGCTCTCCAGGGTCACGCTTCCTCCGTGCGCCTCCGTCACCGCCGCCACGATCGACAGGCCGAGCCCCGCTCCTCCTCCCCCGCTGTCCGTCCGGCGTCGATCCGCTCGGGTGAAGCGTTCGAACACTCCTGGCTGGATCTCGGCCGGGACTCCAGGACCGTCGTCGTGGACCACCAAGCAGGTTGGCCCGTCGGCCGGTTCTGTCTCCACCGTCACCGTCACCTTCGTGCCGGCAGGCGTATGCAGACGCGCGTTGGCCAGCAAGTTGGCCAGTACCTGTTGGAGGCGGTGGGCGTCGCCCGTGACCGTGACCGGTTCCTCGGGGAGTTCGAGGGTCCAGCGGTGCTCGGGGCCGGCGGCGCGGGCGTCGGCCACGGCGTCGAGGACGAGGCGGGTGAGGTCGACCGGGCGGCGTTCGAGGGGGCGGCCCGCGTCGAGGCGGGCGAGGAGGAGCATCTCGTCGACCATGACGCCCATGCGTGCCGACTCGGCTGCAATGCGTTCCAGCGCCCGGGTGACCTTCGGCGGGACGGGGTCCGGGTGGAGCAGGGCGAGTTCGGCGTGGCCCCGGATCGACGCCACCGGGGTGCGCAGTTCGTGGCTGGCGTCGGCCGCGAAGCTGCGCAGCCGTTCCTCGCTGGCGTGCCGGTGGGTGAGCGCGTCCTCGACATGGCCGAGCATGCGGTTGAAGGCACCGGCGACCTTGCCCACCTCGCCGCGCGGATCGGACTCGGGTGCCCGGGGCGGCAGGGTCACCTCACCGCTGGCCAGCGGGAGTTCACTGACCCGGGTGGCCGTGGCGGCGACCCGGCTGAGCGGCCGTAGGGACCAACGCACCCAGAGCGCGCCCGCGAAACCGGCGATCAGGAGGGCCGCGCCGAAGACGATCGCCTCGACCGCCTCCAGCCGGTGGACCGTGGCCTCCACGGACTCCAGCGGGAGCCCGGTGATCATCACGTCGCCGTCCCGGCCCGCGGAGGCGAGGACCCTGTACCCACCGAGGGACGAGAGGTGGAGGGTGCGTGCCCTGCCTCCGACCGGGACCGCGGCGAGCGCCTTCCTGTCCCGTGCGGTCAGGGGGACCTTCAGGTCCGTTGCGGCGTCGTCCTTGTCGGTGGGTACGACCGCCGCGTTGGTGACGGTGCCGTCGACCAGGCGGGCGCCGAACGTGCCCGGTGACTGTCGGCGGGTGTCGCCGCGTTCCCGGTCGTCGGCGTCGTGGTCGGTCGGCGTCTGGCCCTGGTGCTCCAGGCTGGCCGGGAACTGGGTCCCGACCTCGGTCAGTTGCTGGTCGAGGCGTCCGGTGAGGAAGCCGTCCAGCTCGATCACCGCGGCCACCCCGACGGCCGCGCAGCTGACCGCGAGCAGCACCACCAGGCCCGCCGTGAGGCGCGCCCTCAGGGTGTGCGGCCAGCGCAGTCCCCGTAGTCCGCAGCGCATCAGGGCACCGGCTTGAGCACGTACCCGGCCCCGCGCACGGTGTGGATCATGGGGGCGCGGCCCGCGTCCACCTTCTTGCGCAGGTAGGAGATGTACAGCTCGACGACATGGGCCTGGCCGCCGAAGTCGTAGGACCAGACGCGGTCCAGGATCTGGGCCTTGCTGAGGACGCGGCGCGGGTTGCGCATGAGGAAGCGGAGCAGTTCGAACTCGGTCGGGGACAGCTCGACGAGTTCGCCCGCGCGGGTGACCTCGCGGGCCTCCTCGTCCATCACCAGGTCCCCGACCGTCATCCGGGGGCCCTCCTCCTGCTGGCGGGCCATGCCGGCGCGGCGCAGCAGTCCGCGCAGCCGGGCGACGACCTCCTCCAGGCTGAAGGGCTTGGTGACGTAGTCGTCGCCGCCCGCGGTGATGCCGGCGATGCGGTCCTCGACCGTGTCCCGGGCGGTGAGGAAGAGGACGCAGACGTCGGGCTTCACCTCGTGCAGGGAGCGCAGCACGCTGAAGCCGTCGGTGTCCGGGAGCATCACGTCGAGGACGACGGCGTCGGGCCGCAGCTCGCGTGCGCCGACGAGCGCGGAGGCGCCGTCCCCGGCCGCGCGGACCTCCCAGCCCTCGTAGCGCAGGGCACCGGACAGCACCTCGGCGAGGTCGGGGTCGTCGTCGACGACGAGGACGCGCACGGGGGTTCCGTCGGGGCGGGTGAGGGCCGGTCGGCCGGAGCGGGTCGTGTTCATGGCGCTTACCAGCATCTCCCCTGGCGACGCCCCCGGCCGCCGTGGGCCGCTCTGAGTTTCCTCTGAGAAAGCTGAGAAAGGCGTCCGCTCAGAGATCCCTCAGAGGTTCGGCCCGCACAGTTGTGTGCAGGACGGGTGAAAGGACACGCACATGACCACCGTGTACGAACGGCGGGCGGCACCGCCTGTGGCGCCGGTTCCCCGGCGTTCGCCGGCGGCCGCGGTGCTCGGGCTGGTGTGGGCCGGTGCGGCGGGCGCGGTCGCCCTCTGGTGGGCGGACACCGGGTCCGTCGTCGGGGCGGCGGGCTGGCTGACCGGGATCGGGCGGATCGCCGGACTGCTGTGCGGGTACGCCTGTGCCGTGCTCGTGGGTCTGATGGCGCGGGTGCCGCTGCTGGAGCGGCGGGTCGGCTCGGACCGGGTGGCCCGCTGGCACGCGATGGCCGGGCGGTACACGGTCTGCCTGCTCGTCGTGCACGTCGTGTTCATCCTGCTCGGCTACGCGGCCCAGGACCGTGCCTCGATCGTGCACGAGACGGTCACGGTGGTCCTGGACTATCCGGACATGCTGAAGGCGACGTTCGGCGGGGTCATCCTGTTCGCGGTCGGCATCACCTCGGCCCGCGCCGCGCGCCGCAGACTGAGCTACGAGTTCTGGTACTACGTCCATCTCCTCACGTACGTCGCCGTGTTCCTCGCCTTCTTCCACCAGCTCTCCCTGGGCAACGAGTTCAACGGCGACGCGCGAGCGACGGACGCCTGGTACGCGCTGTACCTCGGCGTCGCGGCCCTCGTCCTCTGGTACCGGGTTCTCGCCCCCGTGCGGCTCAATCTGCGGCACCGGCTGCGGGTGGAGTCCGTGCACCGGGAGGCGCCGGGTGTCTACTCCGTCGTCGTACGCGGGCGGCATGTCGACGAACTCGGCGCGGAGGCCGGGCAGTTCTTCCGCTGGCGGTTCTTCGGTGAGGGCATGGGCTGGGCGTCCACGCCGTACTCGCTGTCGGCGCCGCCCCGCCGGGACCTGCTGCGGATCACGGTCAAGGCGCTCGGCGACCACAGCGCGGCCGTGCCGTTGCTGCGGCCGGGGGCGCGGGTGTGGGCGGAGGGGCCGTACGGGTCGATGACCGCCCAACGGGGTTCCGGGCAGCGGTCGTTGCTGATCGCGGCCGGGGTCGGGATCACCCCGCTGCGGGCGCTGTTCGAGACGCTGCCGGGTGAGGTGACGTTGCTGTACCGGGCGCGTACGGCCCAAGACCTGGCGCTGGGGGCCGAGTTGGAGGCTATCGCGCGGTGGCGCGGGGCGAAGGTGCTGTACGCGCTCAACGGGCCGCAGGGGCAACGGCCTTCGCTCGGTGCGGCGGCCCTGCGCGCGGCCGTGCCCGGTCTCGCCGGGCACGACGTGTACATCTGCGGTCCGCACGCGTTCGCCCAGGACCTGTACGGGGCACTGCGCGCCGCCGGTGTGCCGGACCGCCGTATCCATCACGAGTCGTTCGAGCTGTGAGGCCGTCGTGCATCCGTTGAGGAAGAACCGTCCGCTGCGCCGCATCGTGCTGGCGAGCGCGGTCACCGCGTCCGGTCTGGTGCTGCTGCTGGCGCTGAAGCCGCACACGACGCCCGCGATCGCGGTGGCGCCCGCGCCGGCCGGCTCCAACTCCGCTACCGGCTCGGGCGGTTCGACCGCCACGGGTACCAAGTCCGTCACCGGGGACACCGCGCAGACCCAATGGGGTCCCGTGCAGGTGAAGATCACCGTGAAGAACGGCAGGATCACCGATGTCACCGCGGTCCAGTCGCCGTCGGACAATCCGCGCGACCAGGAGATCAACTCCTATGCCCTGCCGGAGTTGCGGAGCGAGGTGCTGGCCGCGCAGAGCGCGAAGATCGACACGGTGTCGGGAGCCACCTACACAAGCGACGGTTACCGCCAGTCACTCCAGTCCGCACTGGACTCGGCGGGACTCTGAACGCACAGGCGCAACGGCACGTACTTCAGGGCCAAGGGAGCAGCCCACCCCCCTTGCCCCGTCCACGGAGGAACCGTGACCACCACGCTCGCAGGCGGACGTGCCGCCCGCCGCCAGACGATGCGCCGCATCCGCCCGCGCCGCTCCCCAGCGACCCTGCTGCTGCTCGCCGTCTGGGCGGGCGCGGTCGGGGTGCTGTGGCTGTGGTGGCACAACACGCCGTCCATCGCCGACCAGAACGGCAAGATCCTCAACGCGGGCCGTATCACCGGCCTGTTGGCCGGTTATCTGATGGCACTCGTCGTGCTCCAGATGGCCCGGGTGCCCGCCCTGGAGCGCCGGGTCGGCTCCGACCGGGTCGCCCGCTGGCACGCGATGAGCGGTCGCTACACGCTCTGCCTGGTCTTCGCGCACGTCTTCCTCATCATGTGGGGCTACGCCCTCCAGGCGGGCAAGACGCTCAGCGACATCGTCCAGCAGACCATCGACTCGGTGAACCAGCTGCCCGACATGGGCAAGGCCGCGATCGGCACGGGCCTGTTCCTGCTCATCGGCCTCTCGTCGATCGGCGCCGTCCGCCGCAGGCTGCCGTACGACACCTGGTACCACGTGCACCTGCTGACGTACGCGGCGGTGTTCTTCACCTTCTGGCACCAGATCACCACGGGCAACGACTTCGCGCTGACGCCGATCGCCAAGACCGTCTGGTACGGGCTCTACGGCACGGTCACCGCGCTGGTGGTCTGGTACCGGATCCTCACCCCGATCCGCCTCAACCTGCGGCACCGGATGCGCGTCGAGGCGGTCATCGAGGAGACGCCCGGCATCGTGTCGGTGCTGATCAGCGGGCGTAAGCTGCACCGGATCGGCGCGGAGGCCGGGCAGTTCTTCCGCTGGCGGTTCCTGGCGCCGGGCATGCGGTTCAGCTCGCACCCGTACTCGCTGTCGGCGGCACCCCGCCCGAACATGCTGCGGATCACGGTCAAGGCGATCGGCGACCACAGCGCCCGGCTGCGCGAGCTGCGGCCCGGCACCAAGGTGTGGGCCGAGGGCCCCTACGGCGCGATGACCTCGCAGCGGCGCACCCGCGGCAAGGTGCTGCTGGTCGCGGGCGGCGTCGGCATCACACCGATGCGGGCACTGTTCGAGACGCTGCCCGGCGCCGCCGGTGACATCACCCTGCTCTACCGCGCCAACACCACCCAGGACCTGGCGCTGTGGGACGAGTTGGCGAAGATCGCCGACGAGCGCGGCGCCCGGTTGATGTACGCGGTCAACAGTCCCGGCGGGGAGCGCCCCGACATCTCGGCGGACTCGCTGCGCCGGAAGGTGCCGGACATCGACCACCACGACGTCTTCATGTGCGGGCCGCCCGGCTTCGCGCAGTCTGTCTACGAAGCACTGCGCGGCGCCGGGGTTCCCGCCCGCCGTATCCATCACGAGTCGTTCGAGATGTGAGCGACGGGAGTCAGGAGCGATGAAGAAGAGTCACCCCATCCGGCGTGTTCTGCTCGCGAGCGCCGCCACCGTGTCCGGGATCGTGCTGCTGCTCTCCCTGAAGCCGGCGTCGGATCCAGCCTCGGCGTCCGCGCAGGGTGCGGGGACCCAGGGCGCCGCCGCCGCGCAGGAGTCGCCCCAGGGCGGTGCCGCGGCGGCCGGGACCTCGACGGTCACGGGCGCCGTCGCCCAGACCCAGTACGGGGTCGTCCAGGTACGCCTGACGGTCGCCAACGGCAAGATCACCAAGGCCGAGGCGGTCCAGGCGCCCAAGGGCGGCACCAGCGACCAGAAGACGGCGCTGTCCGTGCCCAAGCTGAACCAGGAGGTCGTCGCCACCCAGAGCGCGGACATCACGTCCGTGTCCGGGGCGAGCTACACCAGCGCCGGCTACAAGCAGTCCCTGCAGTCGGCCATCGACAAGATGAAGGCCGCCGGCGCCAACACGGCCGCCCCCTCGCAGAGTTCGGCCGCCGGGTCGGGTCAGGCCGCCCAGGCCAAGACCGTCACCGGTGATGTCGTGACGACCGAGTACGGACCCGTCCAGGTCCGGATCACCGTCGCGGGCGGCAAGATCACCAAGGCCGACGCGGTGCAGGCCCCGAGCGGCGGGACCAGCGACCAGAAGACGGCGCTGGCCGTCCCCAAGCTCAACCAGGAGGCCGTGGCCGCCGGGAACGCGAACATCGACTCCGTGTCGGGTGCGTCGTACACGAGCGGCGGTTACAAGAAGTCCCTGCAGTCGGCGCTGGACAAGGCCGGTGGCTGACACGGTGACCGATCCCGCGGCGGCTCCCGCCGAACTGCGGCACGCCGAGGAGGTCATGGGGACGGTGTTCTCCTTCGACATCCGCGGCGGGGAGCCCGAGGCCGTCCGAGCGGCGCTGGAGCAGGCGGTCGCCCAACTGCACCGCGTCAACGAGGTGTTCAGCACCTACCGCGACGACAGCCAGGTCTCCCGGCTGGCCCGCGGCGACCTGACCCTCGCGGAGTGCGACGCCGAGGTCGCCGAGGTGCTGGAGCTGGGCGCCGAGGCGGAGCGGGTGAGCGCCGGCTGGTTCAGCACCAGTTACGAGGGACCCCTCGACCCGACGGGCATCGTGAAGGGCTGGGCCGCCGAGCGCGCGGCCGAGCTGATCGCGGCGGCGGCCGGGGTGAGCGGGGTCAGCGTCAACGGCGGCGGCGACGTCCAGATGTTCGGCACCCCGGGACCGCACCGGCCCTGGCGCGTCGGCGTCTCGGATCCGCTCCGCCCGGGCGGTCTCGCGGCCGTCATCTCGGCCGCGGGCACCGACGAGTTGGCCGTCGCCACCTCCGGTACGGCGGAGCGCGGGGCACACATCGTGGACCCGAGCACCGGCAAGTCCGCGGTGACCGACCTGGTCGCTGTCACCGTCGTGGCACCGCGTCTGACCTGGGCCGACTGCTGGGCCACGGCCGCGTTCGCGATGGGTTCGCGGGAGGGTCTGGCCTGGCTGGAGTCGCTGCCGGACGTCGAGGCGCTGCTCATCACGGCCGGCGACGAGGTGCGCTGCACCGGCGGCCTGGCGGCCAGACTCGGCTGAAGCCCCACGCGAGTCGGGGGTGCACCGGACAACTCCGGCGCACCCCCGACTCGTTGGCCGTACGGGTACGTCAGTGGTCGTTCTGCGCCAGCCGCAGCAGATGGTCCGCGAGGGCCTGGCCGCCGAGCGGGTCCCGGCTGATCAGCAGGAGCGTGTCATCGCCGGCGATGGTGCCGAGGATGTCCTGGAGTTCGGCCTGGTCGATCGCCGAGGCGAGGAACTGGGCGGCGCCCGGCGGGGTGCGCAGGACCACGAGGTTGGCGGAGGCCTCCGCGGAGATCAGCAGCTCCGAGGAGAGCCGCCGCATCCGCTCCTCCTTCGCCGACTCCCCCAGCGGCACGCGCGGGGTGCGGAAACCGCCCTCGCTCGGCACCGCGTAGATGAGGTCGCCGTCGTTGTTGCGGATCTTCACCGCGTTCAACTCGTCCAGGTCCCGGGAGAGCGTCGCCTGGGTGACGCTCAGCCCGTCGTCGGACAGCAGCTTCGCCAACTGGCTCTGGGAACGCACCGGTTGCCGGTTGAGAATGTCCACGATCCGGCGGTGGCGGGCGGTGCGGGTCTGCGGCACGGCGGGCCCCGCGGTGTGCTCGTGCTCCTGCGCCTGACTCATCGTCGACTCATTCTCCGGATCATCCGTCCCCCTTGGCCACGTCCAGGACCCCGGGCAGCGCCCGGAGGAACGCGTCCGCCTCGTCGTCGCCGAGGTTCAGCGGTGGCATCAGCCGTACGACATCGGGGGCGGGCACGTTGACCAGGAAGCCGGCGTCCTGAGCCGCCTGTTGCACCTGGGGCGCGAGCGGCTCGGTGAGCACGATACCCAGGAGGAGGCCCGCACCCCGGACATAATCGATCAACGGGTGGCCCAGCGATTCGATTCCGTCCCGGATCCTCTCGCTCTGCCGCTTCACGTTCTCCAGCAGGCCCTCGGCCTCGATGGTGTCGAGTACGGCGAGTCCGGCGGCGCAGGCGACCGGGTTGCCGCCGAACGTCGTGCCGTGCTGGCCCGGCTGGAGCAGCTCGGCCGCGCGCCCGAAGGCCACGGTGGCGCCGAGCGGCAGCCCGCCGCCGAGCCCCTTCGCGAGGGTGACCACGTCCGGCAGGACGCCTTCGTGTGCCTGGTACTCGAACCAGTGCCCGGTACGGCCGACCCCGGTCTGCACCTCGTCGAGCACGAGCAGCGCACCGTGCGCGGCGGTGATCGCGCGGGCCGCCTTCAGGTACCCGGCGGGCGGTACGACGACCCCGTTCTCGCCCTGGATCGGCTCGATGATGACGAGCGCGGTGTCGTCGGTGACGGCGGCGGCGAGGGCCTGCGCGTCGCCGAAGGGCACGTGCGTGACATCGCCGGGCAGCGGGAGGAACGGTGCCTGCTTGCCGGGCTGGCCGGTGAGGGCGAGGGAGCCCATCGTCCGGCCGTGGAAGGCGCCCGTGGTGGCGACCATGTGCTGACGGCCCGTCAGGCGGCCGATCTTGAAGGCGCCTTCGTTGGCCTCGGCGCCCGAGTTGCAGAAGAACACCTTGCCGTCCCGGCCGAAGCGCTCAAGGAGCCGTTCGGCGAGGGCGACGGGCGGTTCGGCGATGAACAGGTTGGAGACATGGCCGAGTTCGGCGATCTGCTTGCCGACGGCCTCGACGATCGCCGGGTGGGCGTGCCCGAGGGCGTTGACCGCGATCCCGCCGACGAAGTCGGTGTACTCGTTGCCGTCGGCGTCCCACAGCTTGGCACCCGCGCCACGGACGAGGGGGAGCTTGGGGGTGCCGTAGTTGTTCATGAGCGACCCCTGCCAGCGCTGGGTCAGCGCTGCATTCGTCACGGTCCCGGTCATCCGGCATCCCCCTGCTTCTTGCCTGACTTCTTGGCGGACTTCTTCTTGGCGGACTTCGGGTCGGGCAGCTCGTCCGGCACGACCATCGTGCCGATGCCCTCGTCGGTGAAGATCTCCAGCAGGATCGAGTGCTGGACCCGGCCGTCGATGACCCGGGCGGTGGTCACACCGTTGCGCACGGCGTGCAGACAGCCCTCCATCTTCGGCACCATCCCGGAGCTCAACTCCGGGAGCAGCTTCTCCAGTTGGGTGGCGGTGAGGCGGCTGATCACCTCGTCGCTGTGGGGCCAGTCCTCGTAGAGACCCTCGACGTCCGTGAGGACCATGAGGGTCTCGGCGCCCAGCGCGGCAGCGAGTGCCGCAGCAGCCGTATCAGCATTGACGTTGTAGACATGTCCGTCGTCCTCGCTCCTGGCGATCGACGAGACGACCGGGATACGGCCGTCGGCGAGCAGCGCCTCGATCGCGCCGGTGTCGATCGCGGTGATCTCACCCACCCGCCCGATGTCGACCAACTCCCCGTCGATCTCGGGCAGATGCTTGGTGGCGGTGATGGTGTGCGCGTCCTCGCCGGTCAACCCGACGGCGAGCGGCCCGTGTTGGTTGAGCAGCCCGACCAGCTCGCGCTGCACCTGCCCCGCGAGGACCATCCGTACGACGTCCATGGCGTCCTCGGTGGTGACGCGCAGGCCGGCCTTGAACTCGCTGACGATGCCGTGCCGGTCGAGGGCGGCGCTGATCTGCGGGCCGCCGCCGTGCACGACGACGGGCTTGAGTCCCGCGTGGTGCAGGAACACGACGTCCTGTGCGAACGCGGCCTTCAGGTCCTCGTCGATCATGGCGTTGCCGCCGAACTTGATGACGACGGTCTTTCCGTTGTGCCGGGTCAGCCAGGGCAGCGCCTCGATGAGGATCTGCGCCTTGGGCAGCGCGGTGTGCTTGCGGGTGGTGCTCATGACGAGTACGCGCTGTTCTCGTGGACGTAGTCCGCGGTGAGGTCGTTGGTCCAGATCGTCGCGGTCTCGGTGCCGGCGGCGAGGTCGGCGACGATGTGCACCTCGCGGTAGCGCATGTCGACCTTGTCGCGGTCCTCGCCGACACCGCCGTTCTTGCAGACCCACACGCCGTTGATGGCGACGTTGAGCCGGTCCGGCTCGAAGGCTGCCTTGGTCGTGCCGATCGCGGACAACACCCGTCCCCAGTTGGGGTCTTCGCCGTGGATGGCGCACTTGAGGAGGTTGTTGCGGGCGATGGAACGGCCCACCTCGACGGCGTCGTCCTCGCTCGCGGCGTTGACGATCTCGACCTTGATGTCCTTGCTGGCACCTTCGGCGTCGCGGATGAGCTGCTGCCCGAGGTCGTCACAGACGGCGCGGACAGCCTCGGCGAACTCCTCGTACCCCGGGGTGACTTGGGAGGCGCCGGAGGCGAGCAGCAGCACGGTGTCGTTGGTGGACATGCAGCCGTCGGAGTCGACGCGGTCGAAGGTGGTGCGGGTGGCGGCCCGAAGTGCCGTGTCCAGTACGTCACTTGTGACATCGGCGTCGGTGGTGAGGACGACGAGCATGGTGGCGAGACCGGGGGCGAGCATGCCGGCGCCCTTGGCCATGCCGCCGACGGTCCAGCCGTCCTTGGTGGTCACGACGGCGGTCTTGTGCACGGAGTCCGTGGTCTTGATGGCGATGGCGGCCTTCTCGCCGCCGTGCTCGGAGAGTTGACCGGCGGCGGCATCGACTCCCGGAAGCAGCTTGTCCATCGGGAGCAACAGCCCGATGAGCCCGGTGGAGGCGACAGCGACCTCGGCGGCGTTGAGGCCGAGCGTGTCGGCGACCTTCTCGGCGGTGGCGTGGGTGTCCTGGAAGCCCTTCGGCCCCGTACAGGCGTTGGCGCCACCGGAGTTGAGGACGACGGCGGAGACCTTGCCGCCCTTCAGCACCTGTTCCGACCACAACACCGGCGCGGCTTTGACGCGGTTGGAGGTGAAGACGCCCGCGGCGGCGAGGCGGGGCCCGTTGTTGACCACGAGGGCCAGGTCCGGGTTGCCGTTCTCCTTGATCCCGGCGGCGATGCCCGCGGCCGTGAATCCCTGTGCTGCCGTCACACTCACGGCGCGACTCCGATCGTCGTCAGCCCGGTGGACTCGTCGAGCCCGAGGGCGAGGTTCATGCTCTGTACGGCACCGCCCGCGGTGCCCTTGGTCAGATTGTCGATGGCGCTGATCGCGATGATGCGTCCCGCGGCCTCGTCGTACGCGACCTGCACCTGAACGGCGTTGGAACCGTGGACGGACGCCGTCGCGGGCCACTGTCCCTCGGGGAGCAGATACACGAACGGCTCGTCGGCGAAGGCCTTCTCGTAGACGGCGCGCACGGACTCGCCGGTGACGCCGGGCCTCGCCTTGGCGCTGCAGGTGGCGAGGATGCCGCGGGGCATCGGCGCGAGGGTCGGCGTGAAGGACACGGTGACGGGCTCGCCGCCCGCCGCGCCGAGGTTCTGGATGATCTCGGGGGTGTGCCGGTGCCCGCCGCCGACGCCGTACGGCGACATGGAGCCCATGACCTCGGAGCCCAGGAGGTGAGCCTTGGGTGCCTTGCCGGCGCCGGAGGTGCCGGAGGCGGCGACGATCACGGCCTCGTTCTCGGCGAGTCCTGCGGCGTACGCGGGGAACAGCGCGAGGGAGACGGCGGTCGGGTAGCACCCGGGTACCGCGATGCGCTTGGTCCCGGCCAACGCAGCGCGGGCGCCCGGGAGTTCGGGCAGGCCGTAGGGCCAGGTGCCGGCGTGCGCGGAGCCGTAGAAACGCTCCCAGTCGGCCGCGTCCTTCAGCCGGAAGTCGGCGCCCATGTCGACGACGAGGACGTCCGGGCCGAGCTGCTCGGCGACGGCGGCGGACTGTCCGTGCGGCAGCGCGAGGAAGACGACGTCGTGTCCGGCGAGGACTTCGGGGGTGGTTTCCTGGAGGACCCGGTCCGCGAGCGGCAGCAGATGCGGTTGCAGCGCGCCGAGTTTCTGTCCGGCGTTGGAGTTGCCGGTCAGGGCACCGATCTCGACCTCGGGGTGCGCCAGGAGCAGCCGCAGGAGTTCCCCACCCGCGTATCCACTCGCTCCGGCAACCGCCGCACGTACCGCCATGGAACCCTCCTCATCGATGGCATGACTATACGTTTCGATGCACGTTTATGCAATCCGAGTGGGTGGGTATGCAGACAGGCTGTGCGACGGAGAATTTTAGTTGGCACATGGAGCAAGCCAGTTGGCAAATCTTGTCCCGTCACGCTGTGTTGCGGGCAGTACCGGCGAAACGCCCCCGTTGCCGGTCGAGTGATGCTTCTCTGGAGGAGTGGGCGAGGCAGCGAGAGCGAAGATCCCGTCGGATTCAAGTCAGCTGGACCACCTTGTCACGGCGTACGACGGGGACGCCGGACTGCGGGATCGGCTGCGGCTCGGGGACGACTGGCCGCGTCGGTGGAGTTCGACGTGGCAGGTGGGCGCCGACGAGGTCTGCTGGCCGGTCCGGGACATGGCTCATGTACCGGTGATGTCGTCCCGGCCGATGCGGGGGTTCACGTGGCGGGCGAAGCAGCGGCACCGCCCCGGCCTGGAGGCGATGGCGTCAGCGGGCGGGAAGCACGGCTTCGAGTCGCTGAAGGAAGTGAGCCTGCTGGTCGCGCTGGACTTCTTGAGGGCATCGGAAGTGCTGTCGCAGCCGTTCCGGCTGGACTTCGAGCATGCGGGCGGGCATTCCTGGCACATCCCGGACTTCCTGGCCGTGATCGGCGGTGGGATGTGGTTGTTGGACGTCCGCCCGATGGAGCTGATCAAGGAAGTGGACGCGCTGAAGTTCGCGGCGGCCAGGGAAGTGGCGGCGGCCTGCGGCTGGCGGTACTCGGTGGTCGCGGGCTGGCGGCCGCATGTCTGGAGCGTGCTTGACCACTTGTCCTCCCGTCGGCGGCCGGCGAGGGACCTTCTCGGCATGCGCGAGCAGCTGCTCACCGCTATCAGCGGGCAGCAGGGGCAGGCGATGGCGTTCTCCGACCTGGCGGAGGCGACCAGCGTGCCTTCCGTTGGCCGGGCGAACATCGTCCGGCTGCTCTGGCACCGCGAGCTCGGCGTTGACCTGGGCAGTCCGTTGCGCCACAGCTCCCTGATCTGGGCGGCGTGATGGCAGCGAGGGGGTTCTTGCAGATCGCGCCGGGTAGACGGGTCGCGCTCAATGGCGTCGAGTGGACGGTTGACGACGTCCACGGCCAACTCGGCCGGCTCGTCCTCGTGGATGACGACGGCCGCGCGGAGACCCGCTCGTTCCGTTGGCTCATCAATCATGCTGATCTGCGGCTTCTTCCGGCGGTCGAGTCGGGGCGCCCGCCGCCGGTCGCCCGGCAGCCGAGGACCCTGGCCGACCTGACCAAGGACCAGTTGGAGCGGGCCCGGCTGCGGGCGGCGCACGTGCTGGAGGCCGAGACGGGGTTCCGGGAGGGCCACCCGGCTCGGGCCCTGCCGGGTGAGCCCCGGCCGGCCTACGACCCGGACCGCACGACGTTGACTCAGCGTCGGTACGTGAAGGCTGCGGAGATGGAGGCGATGCCCCGTCCGGAGGCGGTCCGGTGCGGTCTGCAGCACCTCAGCTACCGGACGCTGGTACGCCTGTCGGGACTGGTGGGCGACAGTCTCCTGCTGGCCTGCGCGGACGGGCGCTGGACACGGCGACGCAGCGGGCACCGCACCATCACGAAGGAGGTCCGGGAGGCGATCTTCGCAGTGAAGGCCGAGTGCGTCCCACGCGCCCGTCTGAGCCAGGGTGCCAAGCACCGGTTGATGCACCAGTACATGCGTGAGCGGTTCCCGACGTTTCCCGCTGAAAAGATCCCTTCCCGCTGGACGCTCGCGGCCGTCTGGAAGGAGTGGTTCGGGCCCGGCGGAGCCCGGCCGCGTTACGGGCGGACGGCGGAGGCGGCCGCGGAGGCCGGGGTCTCCGGCCGGATGGTGGTCCACCGGCCGGGCCAGGTTCTGGTGCTGGACTCGACCCCGATGCCGGTGAAGCTGCGCGAGACCGTGTTCGGCGACGCGATCACCGCGACACTGACCCTCGCACTCGATCTCTACACGCACGGGCTGCCGGCCTTCCGGCTCACGCTCCAGTCCGACACCTCGGTCGACATCGCGATGCTGCTGCGGGACGTGATGCTGCCGCTTCCGATGCGGGACGGCTGGGGCGAGGACATGGAATGGCCCTACGCAGGAGTCCCGGCCGAGGTGATCGCCGAGTTCACCGGGCACCGGGTCGCCGCTCTGCCGTTCTTCGCCCCGGAGACGGTCACCACCGACCACGGCGGCCCCTACAAGAACCACGACCTGGTGGAAGCCGAGACGGAGATCGGCTGCCGGATCCTGCCTGCCCGCGTCCTGCGGCAGACCGACAAATACGCGGTCGAGCGCCAGTTCCACACCATCCAGACCATGCTCTTCGAGCACCTGCTGGGATTCACCGGCGGTGACGTCGCGGACCGCGGGGCCGACCCGGAACGCGATGCGAGCCTCACGCTCGCGCAAGCCGAGCACATCATCGCGACCTGGATCGTCCAGATCTGGCAGAACCGTAAACTAGGTGAATACGCCCCGAGTTGGGCGCCGGGCGAGGACCACAGCCCCAACACCCTGTTCGCTGCCGCGATGGAACAGGGCGGCTTCGACCTGGACTTCCCCGAACCGAGCTTCTACTACAAAGTCCTGCGCAAGCACCACGTGAAGATCCATCCTCGTCGCGGAGTGAAGATCCTCGGGCTCTGGTACCACCACTCGGTCTTCGACGAGCCGCGCTTCCAGCAGCCCTCCGCCCGGGGCGGCAAACACGCGGGCAAGTGGGTGGTCCGCAGCGACCGGAGGGACCGCCGGCAGGTGTTCTTCCAGGACCCTGCCGACCACGAGACCTGGCACATTCTGCGTTGGAGAGGACTGCCGCCCGAAGGTGAGATCCCTGCGTTCTCGGACAAGACTGCCGACGCCCTGCTGACACGCGTGAGGGCGAACAAGATCAGGATCCATTCCGAGAGCGAGCTCCTGGAACATCTGCTCGCGATCCTCGGCTCGGTCACTCCAGTCGACCAATGGCCCAGCCAGGCCAAGAAGGAGGCCGGAAAGAAGCAGCGCGTCGCCCAGGCCCGCGAGATCACCCGCGCACAGGCTGCGGCCGCTGACCGCCCCGCCGCACCCGCCATCGCGGATGAGCCAGCTCCGGCTGAGATGCCCGCGGCCTGGGCCGAGCACGCCCGCACGATCGACCATGCGGTCGACGCCGACCGCCGTCGACGACGCGAAGAAGCCCTCGCCGACGTCAAGCCCGTGGCCCCGGCAACGCTGCACGAGGCCCTGAACCGGCGCCCCATGTTCCGGCTTCCGCCCCCCGACGACTCGGAAGCCGATACACCTGTCCAGGAGGACGGCACGTGACCCGAGCCCTCTCTCACGATGATCCGCTGGACGGTCTGCCTTCACGAGCCAGGATCGCCGAGCTGATCCTGGGCAGCCGCCCGCCCCTCGACACCTACGCCGGCTGGCAGCACTACCGCACCCACTACGACCTCCTCGTCCCCGCTCCGACGATCTCCCCGCAGCAGTGGTCGATGCTCCCTGAGCGCCGCCAGTACGACTACGACCTCTACCGGGAACTGACGAACGCGAACCTCCCGCTGCAGGACACCCCCATGCACGACAAGGTCGGCAAGCTGATCCGGCGCCGGTTGAGCGGCAACACGAGGAAGAAGAACGACCCGACCCGCGCCGGCGTCATGATCAGCGGCTGGGGCAACTACGGCAAGACCGCGTCTGTCTGCTCAGCCGGGGCCGTCTTCGAAAAGCAGTGGCTGGAACTCCACAGCCACCTCAACCCCCAGGCTCTGCCGGGCACCCGTGATCTCCACGCACCGATCGTCTATGTCTCGACCCCGGTGACAGCAACCCCGAAAAGCCTTTGCACGTCGATCTTAGGCTTCTTCCGGGCCCCGACCCGCAAGTCGGCCACGCTGCCGGAACTGGTACGGCAGGTCGCCGACTCCCTTTATGACCATGGCGTCAAAGCTCTGATTCTGGACGACATCAGCCGACTGCGGATGCACAGAGCCGACGACCAGGACGTCCTCGACCTGATGCGGGCCTTTATGAGCCTGGACGTCACTCTGATCCTGACCGGCGTCAACATCTCCGGCATCGGGCTGCTGCGTGAGGCCAAGTGGAACAAGAAGACCCGGCAATGGGAGATGCCACTGCTGGAGTCGACCCGCATCCACGGTTTGGAAGTCACCCAGACGGAACACCGCTTCGAGCTCATCGAGATCGACCGGTTCCGCTACACCACCCCGAAACAGATCGCGGCCTTCGTCAACCACCTGAAGGG
This sequence comes from Streptomyces sp. NBC_01261, assembly GCF_036226385.1. Taxonomy (NCBI): domain Bacteria; kingdom Bacillati; phylum Actinomycetota; class Actinomycetes; order Kitasatosporales; family Streptomycetaceae; genus Streptomyces; species Streptomyces sp. NBC_01261. Next base: position 8,747,616 of record NZ_CP108463.1, on the reverse strand, counting down.
AATCGAGAAGCACCTGCGGCTGATGAACGCGACGCAGGGCATGCTCACCGGCGGCGGTATGCCGGAGTACTTGATGCGTCGCACCGGCGGTGTCATCGGCCTGCTGGGCCGCCTGCTCGAAGACGGCGCCCAGGAAGCCATGGAGTCCGAGAAGGAACTGATCGACGAGAGCCTGCTGGACGAGATCGTGCTCCGGCGGGATTGGCCCGAGCAACCTCCGGACGAGCCCGTCATCCCGGCCGCCCCGCAGACCGCCGACAAGAAGACCACACAGGCGAAACGTCCCCGGAACACCGTTTTCGATGACCCTGGCCCGGCTGCCCGCGCGGGCGCCTGACGGGTGAAGCCACGATGCATCCACTACCCCGGAGTCTCGAACCTGCCTCAGGAGAGTCCCTTGTCAGCTACCTGCTTCGACTAGGGCATCGCCTCAGCCTCCCGCCTCTGCAACTGATCCGTGCGGCGGGCTGGACCGATCGCGTCCAAGCTACTCACATCCCAGGCAGTCTGCTGCTGGATCTCACCGGGCCGGAGGCCCAAGGATTCGCCCGACTGACCCGCCAGACAGCCGAGGAAGTGTCGGCACTGACACTGAAACAGTGGCGAGACCGGTATCCCCCCATCGCCTGGTCATCCGTGCCCGGAGCGGGACCGAAGAGGCCGGACCCATGGCTTTTCGTCGGCTCCCCGCGATATTGCCCCTCCTGCCTGGCGGGCGACGGCACCCCGGCCCAGCAACTCCACGGCGGCCCCTGGCACAAACTCTGGCACCTACCCATTGTTTTCAGCTGCGTAGAACACCAGACCTATCTGGAAGCAAGCTGCCCGCACTGCGGGCAGCCGCGCGCCATATCAGGGCGCCTGATCGAGCGGGCCAACGATCACAGCCTGCACCCAGCGCAATGCCGGTGGACGATCGACACCTCAACGCAGAAACGAAAGTCCCGCGCCTGCGGCGGCAGACTCGATCAGCGAGTTACTACGGATCCCGGCCGTCAGCCACACCCGACACCGGGCATCCTTCGCTTCCAGCAGTCCCTGCTTGCCCACCTGGAACCGCCGACTCCGGCCACGGACGCATCCGAATACTTCACAGATCTCCGGCTGGCCACCGCACTGATCGGCCTTACTTGGCCAGTAGGGCAGCATCTTCTCGACACCACCCTCTCCAGGTATGTGACCGCGTACCTCCACTCCACTTCAGAGAATTTCGGCACCAGCAAGGGTCTGCAGCACCATCGCTTACGCGATGTACCGCCCCGTGATCCGATCGCCTGTGCCGGACTCCTACGCGCCGCACACTCCTTACTCGAAACAAGCGATCTGTCCGAGCACCTTTCCCAGCTCGTCCACACCCCTGGAGAGCGGCCGACACGCACGCCCTGGGTACGCATCTACGCCCGCCATGAAAACTCGTGCTCGCGGCGATTCCGAGACGCGGCCGAGCCATTGACACGCACCTACCGCAAAATCGGCGGCCCACAAGGACTCCGAGCACCGCTGCGGGACGACTACCGACCAGAACACATCCCGGCATACCTGGAACCGGACTGGCATGAAAGGTACTTCGCACCCATTGCCGGAATCGCCCCGAAGGTCTTGCGTCGAACCGCTGCGGTCCGGCTCGTCCAGTGGGCCATAGGCGGACCCCTCGATGAGGCCGCGACTTACCTCGGCATAGCCCCGGACCGCGTGCGGTTCAGATCCAACACCGACTTCCAACGCTGGGAACGCGCGGGACGCAACCCGGCCGAGTTCGAACGGGTTCTCCGCGAGCTCAGCGCCGAACTCCGAGCACCCCACCGACCGCTCATCGACTACCAGCGCCGACGTGAGGCACTCAGAGACTGGGCTCTGCCTCCTGACGAATGGGACGCCCTGGTCAGCGAGTTACCACCCATCCCCGGCCCCATTCGGCCGGCAGTCGGCGACCGCAAACGTCAGGACGCCTCCGTATTCATCTGGGTACAGGTCACACAAGGCGAGCACCTCTTCGCCCCGCGCCCCATTGAAGCCGAACAGGCTCAAGACGTCCAACGCGAATGGGCTCTTCGCCGCAACACCACCTGGTACAACCTCGTCCGGCCAGATACCTTTCGGCACTACGCCGACCTACGGAAACTCCTCGCCGAATATGCCCAACAGCTCGCCCGGGACATCGACTCGGGTGCAGGCAGATAACCAACGGTCATCCAGTCGGGTGGCCCGAGGAGATCTCGCCCTCGGGCTCCACAGATCCGGGACGCCGGCCCGCGCGGCCAGGATGGCTGCCGCGGCGGCCAGCTGCGGCTTGGTGCGGGAGCCCGGGTCGCTGCGCTTCTTGGGGAAGTGGTGGGCAGGGCTGTAGGGCAGCGCGTGCAGCGGGTAGTACAGGCGCTCGTCCGCCCACAGCGTGGTGACCGTCACGATGCCGTTGTCGGTCTTGCCCAGCCGGCCCAGCCACTGCCGGCCGGTGAAGGCGGTCCTGGTGCCGTCCTTGCGGTCGCCGGAGTCGTCCACGACCAGCACTCCGTGGGCGGCGTCTCATCCCCTCAGCTCGCATTGCCAGTCAGGGCATCGAGGAGTGCGATGGCCTCGCGGCGGCTCAGCAGCTCGTGGAAGCGCTCGTTGCGGAAGTTCCGCAGGCACGCGTAGCAGCTGCTCTCCGGGCCGCACTCGCAGGCAGCCACCCGGGCAAGCGCGGCAGAGACAACCGGTACGAGCCGCTCGCCCATGGACACGGCGTTGCCCGCGCCCCCCGGAGTGGTGTCGAAGAGCAGCAGGGACGGCATGCCGTCGGTGCCGGTGTGAACCGTGCCGTCGATGTCGTCGCGGCTGATCTCCAGGCGCGCGGCGGCGCCTTCGAGCAGTGCGTACAAGCCGGAGCGCAGACGGGCCGGGGTGGCGGTCAGGGCTGTGAGCGGGTCCAGATGGATCTGGAGAAAGTCGGTCTGGTACCGGTGAGCGAGGGAGACGACGCGGAGGGGACCAGTGCACTGGGTGTCTTTCAGCAGGTGCGGGTGGCCGCCGCGCAAAGGCCCGGCCTGAGCGTGCGGACGGCCCCAGCCGCACCAGTCGCAGATCTGGTATCCGGCACCGGCCGGTCCCTCAGAGACAACCACCATCTCTCCCCGGGTGCCCGCCGACCAGAGCGTGGTGTGGCCGGAGACGAAGGTGATCGCGCCTTCCTGGAGGTCGGCGGTGTCGGTGGACATGTGGACGTCGCCGTACCAGGACCGTCGTGGCGGGGTCTGCCCCGGGCGGCGCTGTGGTCCGCGCGCGGCGACGAAACCGTAGACCGGTTCGACGTACCGGCGTTGCGCAGCCGCGGGCTGCGTGCCGCAGGCGGCGCAGACGGGGTCCACGGGTTCGGTGGCCTCCCGGTAGCGGCCGCAGGCCGCGCACACGGCGTAGTGGCGGCTGACCAGTTCGCGGTCCGGCAGCCGGTAGACGCCGGCGGACGCCCACAGGTGGCCGCCCGCCACGATCTCGGCCCCCGGGGCGTACTCGTGGACGGCGGCGCTCAGGTCACGGGTGAGTTCGAGTTGCCCCGAGACGGCGCCACCCTCCTGGGGGATGCGCAGTTCGACGGTGTCCACGGGGAAGCCGTACTTGGGCAGCACGTTGCGGTTGGCGAGGACGCCGAGCAGTTCGCGTTGGGTGAGGTTACGGATGACCTTCTCGTACATCTCCGCCTGCCGGTACTTGCGGGCGACCGCCGCTTGGTCGCGGCGTTCGCTGTACGAGGTGACGTCCTGGTCGAGAATCTGCTGCGCGGCCCGCAGGAGCCGGTCCAGTTCGGCGACCCAGTCGCCGGAGTCGATGCCGATCTCTTTCTGGACCTGGTTGGGGAGAACCCGGCGCAGGGAGGCCATGACGCTGTCCGGAACGGGGGTCAGCCAGTCGCGCACCGTGTGGGCGGCGATCTCGCCGGTGGTGTCGTCGGGAAGGAAGAACTCTCCCGCCTTGCGCCAGATCCGGCCCCGCTCGTCCTTCATGGCACGGAAGAAGGCGGCGAGCGCGATGGAGTGGGCGTGGCGGCGGTCGATCCGGACGTTGTCGACGGGGACGATCGGGGCCCGTACCTCCCCGGCGATCATCCGCTCGGGCTCCGCGAACCGGGCGAGGTCGTGGGGCCGCCGCTGCGCGTAGGTGAGGACCAGCGCGGCCGAGTCGACGCGGCGGCCGGCGCGGCCGGCGCGCTGGACGTAGTTGGCGGTGGAGGGCGGCATGTTGCGCAGGACGACGGCCTGGAGTTCACCGACGTCGACGCCGAGTTCGAAGGTGGTGGAGCAGGACAGGGCGTTGACCTGCCCTCGGACGAACTCCCCCTGGATCTCGGCGGCCTTCTCCCCGGTCCACTGCGCGGTGTGCTCCTGGGCGCGCAGTGGAACGGGGTCGAACGTCAGGTAGAGGCGCCGCAGGTGCTCGTCCGTCTCGGGCGACGGCTTGAAGTCCTCCAGGCGTCCTGTGCAGCGCAGCGTCGGGCACACACCGCGCACGGACAGCGCGGTGATACGGCGGCAGCGGTCACAGACGTACAGCGGACCGCTGTCCGCCGTCACCGGCCGCAACCGCAGCCAGGTGTGGTCGAGTCGGCGGACGACGCCGATCCCCGGTTGGCTTTCGGACGGCAGCCAGTCGGCGAGGTGACCTGTCGTGAGGTCGGTCCACAGGCGGTTCAAGACATCGAGGGCGGTGGCCCGTCGTTCGCCCTGGTGGCCGAGGGCGTCGAGCACGCGTACGAGGTAGTCGACGCGTCGGTTTGAGGCGCTCGCGGCGCTGGGCAGCCAGCTGATCACTCTGCGCTTAGCCTCGGAGCCCTGGGAGCGGACCCAGATGGGCCCCTTGCGTGGGGCGAACGCCTCGTCGCCCGCGTCGACGTCCTCGGGCATGGCGAGCGCACCCTGGTTGCGCAGGGTACGCAGGAGTTCCTGCAGCAGCAGCCATGCCTCGTCGTCCGTGAGGCCGAGTGAGGTGAGGGCGGCGGGCGGCTGCCAGAACGGCTCGCGGTCGATGTCGATCCGGAGCAGGCCGAGGCCTTCGAGTGACTGTCGGTCGTCGAGGCTGAGCACTTCCTGCATCACCCACAGAGCCACTTCGCGCTGCTTGGCCTGGCGGGAGTCGTTGCGGCGGAAGACTCCGGCGCGGTCGGCGGCGCGGATGGTGTGGGCGACGAGGTCGTCAATGTGCAGGGGCTCGTCGGGGTCGGGGCAGCCCTGTCGGACGGCCTGGGTGATCAGGCGCCGGTGCTGGATGCGGGTGTAGGAGTCCTCCAGGTAGGGCGCGAAGTACGCGGCGGCCTGTCGGCTGTCGCTGAAGAACAGCAGCTTGCGGCCCTGTCCGGGCAGTGCGGCGGCCGGGCCGTCGGTCGCCGGAGGCAGCGCCTGGTAAAGGGCGGTGCTGAGGACGGCGGCCGAAGCCTCGTTGCCCGCCTCGAACAGGCGGATCATGCCGTGACCACGCGCTCCGCAGGCGAGGCATGCGGCCGGGGTGCCCTCGTGGGTGTCGAGTTGGTGGACTCGGCGCAGTTCGGTGCCACCGCATCCAGGAGCGGTGCAGGATGCCGTGGCCGCGGGGTGCACGGCCGCACAGCGAGTGCACAGTCGGCGTTCCTTGAGGCCGCCCTTGGCGTTGTCGCCGAGTGTCTCGTCGTCCTCGTCGGCACCGGTGTCCGAGCCGTCCCCGTCGAGGAGCAGCCAAGTGTGGGGGCTGTCGGGAGACTTGCGGTGTGCGAGGCGGGCCTGTGCCCCCTTGCCGGTGAGGGTGCCGTGCAGGTGTACGGCACCGCAGCGGCGGCAGGCGCCCACCTCGAAGGAGGGGCGGGCACACCGCGCGCAGGTCTCGTGGCGGGCCAGGTCGAGGTGGGGGCCTGCCGGGTCGAGGCAGGTGAAGGCGCCTTCCGTGGCGCGTGCGAAAAGGTGGTAGCGGGCGGAAAGCACGGGAGCGCCGTCGGTGTCGGTCACCTGGCTGGCGAGTTGGATGAGCGCGGTGACCGCCGCGGGTCCGACGGGGTCACCGGGAAAGACGTCGCGGGCGATCTCGTTCACGGGCCGGGGTCCGTCGGCGAGGGCCCGGCGCAGAGCCACGGTGCCGGCCTCGGCGGCGAGGGCGGTGGCCGCGGTCGTGTCGGCGGGCAGGCCGTGCATGCGGGCGGCCGACACGATCTCCGGTCCGGGGTCGGCGGTCGTGGCCAGGCGCAGGTACTCGGTGGTCGGCAGCGGTCCCCAGTGCGGGCCGTCGGGTGTCCCGACCCGGGTGGCGGTGACCAGGTCCTGGGCGGCGGGTTCGCTCGCGTCCCACCGGAAGGGGACGTCGAAGAGGGCCTGGGCGAAGGCGGTGACGGCGGCCGGGTTCTCCTCCGCGCCGACGGTGGCACTGGTGGCGATGGCCTGGATCTCCCGACCCTGCCCCACACGGTCCTTCAAACGGCGCAGCAGCATGGCGAGTTCCGCGCCGCGCGCTCCGTCGTAGACGTGGGCCTCGTCGACGACGACGAACCGCCAGGAACCCGCCTGTTCTCCCTCGAAGAGGTCCATGTCCTGGGGGCGGAGCAGCAGGTACTCCAGCATGGCGTAGTTGGTGAGCAGGAGGTGGGGCGGTGTGGCGCGCATCTCGCGTCGGCTGAGCAGTTCGTTGGGCAGGCGCGGTTCGCCGGGGTTGAGCTGCTCGAAGGTGTCGGCGGCGCGCTGCGGATCGTCCTTGGTGTCGCCGGTGTAGCGGCCGAAGGTGATGTGGGGGGCGTCGGCGAGAAGTCGGCGCAGTCGCTTCATCTGGTCGTTGGCCAGGGCGTTCATCGGGTAGAGCAGCAGGGCGCGGACACCGGGTCCGAGGGTGCCGCGGGCGTGTTCGGCGGCAAGGGCGTTGAGGACGGGCAGGAGGAAGCTCTCGGTCTTGCCGGAGCCGGTGCCGGTGGCCACGACGAGGTTGTGTCCGGCGACGGCCTTGCGCAGCGCCTGTTCCTGATGCCGGTACAGGGGACGGTCGGCGGGCAGTGCGGGGCCGGTCAGCTGCTGGAACGCGGGGTCGAGTACGCCCTCTGCGACGAGCTCGTTCAGGGTGGCGCCCGGCGCGTAGGCGGGGGTGGCCTCCAGCAATGGCCCCTTGGTGAGCAGCGGGCTGGTGTCGATGGCGTGGGCAAGGGCCTCGGCCAGGCGGGGCTCGCGCAGGGGCAGCAGGGAACGCAGGTAGCGGCGGTAGGTGTCGCTGATCATGCGGGAGGTGGCGAGCGGGTCGAGGCTGTGCACGGGAGGCTCCGATGTGACGGTCGGCTTCGGACGAGCGGTGGGGCGGTACCGGTGCGGTACGGGATGGACGGGAACCGGTGGTCAGCCGGTGCTGTGCACGGCCTCCGCGGTGACCAGGCATTCCGCGAGGGCGATGTCGACGGCGGTGAGATCCGGTGCGTGGGACGCGATGGGCGTCCACAGGTGGCGAAGTCCCCGTTCCAGACCGGCGGCACGGGCGTCACCGGCGGCGGCGAGCCTCGCGATCAGCGCGCATCCCAGAGACAGGTGAGGGACCCGCATCCAGGCTTCGCCCGGCCCGTGCAACCGGCCTGGGTCCCGTCCGCGGAAGGCCTGGTCCAGGTCGGGGTGTCCGTCGTCCAGGAAGATCGATACGGCGTCGAGTGCTTCGGAGAACTCCTCACGCGTGGCGTGGTAATGGAGGTCCTTGCGGGCACGGAACGCCTGCCAGGCGGCGTCGGCACGAGTGTCGGGGTCCAGAAGGCCCCGAGGGACGACACGGGCGCTGCGCCACACGGCCTGCTGCTGGAGTTCAGGGAGCTGGTCGAGGGCACGGGTCTGGGCGTCGAACCGGCCGACCGCGCCGCTCGGATCCGCCTGCCCGGCCAGCAACGCCGCGCTGGCGTCGCCCAGAAACTGGCCGACCTCGCCGAGGAGTTCCGCCTCCTCCGGGTAGAGCTCGCCGACGTCATAAGCGGGGTGACCGGAGAGATACGGCAGCAACGGGGCCGTGAGCAGCAGCGCACACAAAGGAGCCTGCCGCCAGACGCGACGTACGGTGGCAGGGTCCGCCACCTCCCGTATCCGCAGGGCGGCGAGACCGCTGCCCGCGAGCACGGAGGCGAGTTCGCCGGAGCGCAGTGCGCTGTCGGCCGCTCCCGTGAGGGCGGTGGGCCCGGCGTCCACGAGGGCGCTGCGGCATTCCGCCGGTGCCGTCTCTCTGGCTCCGCACGCCTGCAGGTCGCGTCCGCGGGCGGCCACGATCCACTGGTAGGGGATCGCGTCGGTGTCGCGCGGTAGCGCGCCGTACCCAGCCAGGTACTCCGAGACCCTGGCGCCGGATCCGTGGCCGGCGGCGGAGGTCCACGGGGAGCGGCGCAGCACGAGGGTGTCGCGATCACGCAGGCGGGGCCATCCGGGAGCTGTGGGTGTGAGGGCGCCCGCCTTCAGGTGCACGATCAGGGGGCCAAGCGACCGCCAGGCCGCTGGCAGCGGGATACGGCCGCTCTGGTCGACGGTGGCCGTCAACGGCTGTTCCCACGGGGCGAAGACGGCGTACAGGCGGGCGATCAGTTCGCCCGGGTGGCTCAGCCCCCGCAGCAGCAGTCCGCCGCCGTCGGGTACGACGTTTTCCGCGATGGGCTGGGTGCGCACGGTCGCGACATGGACGCTCTCCCCCGCGACCAGCAGCCGTATCTCGGCTTTCACGCAGTCGCGCACGGTGTCCGCCAGGGCCGCCAGTGAGTACCGGAGGTCTCCTCTGCGCGTGCGAGTGCGGCGTTCTGGACGCAGCGTGAGCAGGTTCGTCCCTTCGACGACCAGTGCCAGCAGAGGTGTCAACGCCACCGCCTGTTCCGGCAGGCGGACGGTCAGGGCGCTCTCGCCGGCCAGGTCAGCTGCGTCGATGTCGAGCGGCCGGATGGACCAGGTCAGGGGGTGACCGCCGAGTTCGAGGCGGACCTCGGAGTGCGGAATGCACATCTCGACGGTGAACTGACGGATCCCGTCGCCCAGCACCAGCCCCTTGGTGATCTCGTACGGGGAGAACGCGACGACGCGCTCGGAGGCGGTGACCGGTCCGCCGGTGCCGAGAGTCAGCCGAGCGGGGGCCAGGCCTCCGTGCGGGGCAAGCAGACGCCACTCAGCGGTCGGTTCGGCCGTGATGCCCTCGGCGAGGAAGGCCGCCAGTCGGCGCCTGCGCCGGGAGCCGACGCGGTGGACGAGAATCTCATACGGTCCCAGAAGCGGGCGGGGTACGTCCTTCCAGGGATCGAGGAGCTCCCCGGGAGCACCGGTCTGACGGGCGAGAGGCTCCTCGTGGCCGCGGCGGCGCACTTCGGCCTGCCAGAGTCGCGCGTCCGGCTCACCGGCGCGCCGCGGAAGCCGGAGAGCGGGCGGACGATGCCACACAGGTGCCCCGTCGTCGCCCGTGATCCAGGGCAGCGTCGCACCGCCCTCCCACCCGAGCGGCCGTCCGGCGGCTACGTCCAGCCAGTTTCCCGGAACCGCGGCGGCGGCCCGCACCCGCGTCACCCCGGTCAGTGACACCCTGCTCAGCGTCCAGCCGTTCCAGCCGTACGGGGTGGGCAGTTCCACGATGCCGGGGTCGGCGCCCTCGGTCTGCAGGGTGCCGGCGTGGAGAAGGCAGATCTCGGCGGCGGGCAGGGGCTCGTCCGGGGGGATGCGGTGGCCGTCGACGCCGAAGGCCAGGAGGGCGTGGTCCGGGTCCACGATCGCCGAGACATGAGTGGTTTCCGTCGGGTCTGTCGCCTCGACACGGCGCACGGGGCCCGGCAATACCCAGTAGGGCGGCAGGGCTGCAAACACCTCACCGTCGGCGGACAGTTGCCAGTCCCCCGCGTCCGGCTCGCCGGGCAGGGTCAGGAGCACGCTGCCCGCGCCGGGCCCGAGACGGACCTCGGGAGCGGAGGTAGCGCCGCGGGGCGGGGTGACCGAACCGTCCGCCGCGGTCGGCACGCGCCATGTCCAGCCCAGCGAGCGAGCGGCCTCCTGCGCGGCGCGACTCCATTCGTCGGCGTTCTCCGGGGCGGCTCCGTGTGACCCCAGGTCAGGGCGCGCCGCGAGCACGCGCGCGCGGGCTTTAGCTACCAGGCGCGGGAGTTCCGGACCGTCGGCCAGCGCCACGGTGTGGACCGCGCAGGCGGGCCAGCGTGCGAAGACCGTGTCGCGCGGGAGGTCGGAGTGGTCCGCGAGCAGCCGGTACGCCACCAGCGCTTCCAGGACGAGCGCGGTCCGTACGGCAGCGACCGGCTCAACCGCGCCGGCAGACGGCTCCCCCGCCTCGCGCCAGGCCCGCTCGCAGTCGTCCAGCAACTGCGTGGGATCGACCAGCATGCCCCGCCCCTCCCCGTCTCGGACGTACCGATCTCGCCCGGGACCGACCATCGTTGTACGTTCTACCATTCCTTCACATAAGGAGCATGGGGAATCCGCAGGTGAACGGTGCGTTCTACCCGGGGCGTGACTGATTGTCAGTGGTGGGTGGTGCAATGCGAGAGGCTCGTCGCACCGCAGTACGGCACATGGGGGCACGCTGATGACGACGGAACCCGAGGCCGGGACGCCGGCCGTGCTGCATGAGGCGCTGGTGACTGCCGCGGGGCCACAGCGAGCCCTGACCCCGGTGGCCCTGCGGGGACTGCTGGCCGGCGTGGACACCGCGGTGGTGGCCGAGGTGCTGGGCCGGGTGATGGCGGAGGGGGTCGCACTGCCTCCGGCCGCAGTGGCCGCGTTCGGCCTGGGAGGCGGTTCGGCGGCCCGAGCCGCGCCAGAGCTTCCCGCGACGGCCGAGCCGTTGAGCGACACCCAAGGTGAACGCAGCGTTCCGGCGGGGCCGGAGCCGGAACCACACCGACCACCGTGCTTCACCCTTGAGCTGCAGCAGGACAGCAGGCTGGACCTTTCCGCGTTGACCGTGCGAGCGCTCGGTCCCGGCGTTCCCTCCGCGTCCCGGCCGCCCCTGCGGGCCGAGAAGCCGTACGAGACGCTCGTCGGTCCTAGCACCGCACTCACCGTGCCGCCTTCGCCACGCCCCCGCCCCGAGCCCGTCGCCGAGTCCCCGGAGGGGGACGCGTCCCCACGTCAGGCCGTGGGCGACTCTTTCACGCAATACCGCAAGGAGATCGACAGGTTCCCACTGCTCTCCCGGCAACAGGAGGCGGAGCTGGCCCAGGCCATCGAGGCGGGACTGCTGGCTCGCGAGCGGTTGGACGAGGCCGGCCGGAAGATTGCCCCGAGGCCGCGGCGTGAGCTGGAACAGCTGGTCCGGCTCGGGGAACTGGCGTTCACGGACTTCGCCCAGGCGAACCTCCGGCTGGTTGTCAGCATGGCCACCTGGTACACGGGCCGCGGGCTGGACCTCATGGATCTGATCCAGGAGGGCAACCTCGGTCTGCTGCGCGCCATCGAGAAGTTCGACCACCTCAAGGGGAACAAATTTTCGACGTACGCCGTCTCGTGGATCCGGCAGGCGATCACACGGGCACTGGCGGACAAAGGCCGCACGATACGGATCCCCGTCCACGCGTACGAAACCCTGGCCGCGCTACGGAAGGCGGCACGGGAGTTGGGGCACGAGTCACCCACCGACGCTCTCCCCACGGTGGCCGCCCGCGCGGGTGTCACCGTTGACGAGGCGCAGGTCCTACTGGCCCGGGTCCGCCGAGTACTCCCTCTGGAGGACCTGACCGAGTCCATCGGTGACGACGCCTTGCACGAGGAATCGGACCGGAGCATTCAGGGACCACACTGGACCGAACCGGACTTCTACTACGGTGACCTGTCCCCGGCAGAAGTGCGTAAGCTGCTCAGCTGCCTCTCCGAACGAGAGCGCCAGGTGATAACCCTCCGGCTCGGACTCGACGACGGCCCCGAGCTCACCCTCGAAGCAATCGGAGCGGAGCTGAGCCTCACCCGGGAGCGGATCCGCCAGATCGAGTCCAAGGCCCTGTCGAAGCTGCGGGGGCAGATCGGCGAGAACCGGATCCGCGCCGCCCGTCCGGTCCGCGAGCCGTCGCGCGCCGTACCGAGCGACGTGAACGGGCATCCCAGCGACGTGGCCGTGCCTCCCACCGAGTTCGCTTCCGACGCCCCCTGTGTGCGTCGAAAGGTCTACCAGCCCGGGATCATCGTGGTCGGCCATCAGACGATCCACGTGGGCCTGCAGTGGCACGCGAAAACCGTCACCGTCCTGGTGGCGGACGAGTGGTTCCGAGTGGTGCACGACGGGCGCGAGATCACGACTGTCCGTCGCCAACGCACGGGAGTCGGCAAGATCCATGGGGCTCCGGACTGAGGTGGTGCCGGAGCCCACACTCGGCATCACGCCGCGAGGAACTCACTGGTCCGCCCGCTGTACGACACATACAGCGCCTCCCGCGCCCTCGTGCAGGCGACGAAGAGCAGGCATCGCTCGGCGGCCAGGTCGGTGGTGTGCTGGATGCGGTCCACCTCGGCCGGGGTGACGGCCGGCGCGAACGGGAAGGCGGAGCGGGTGACTCCGGCGACGGCGACGCACCGGTACTCCAGGCCCTTCATGCTGTGCAGCGTCGACACCCGTACCCCGACCGCGCTCTCTGGTTCGCCGTCCCGCACCCGCACCACGGGGATGCCGGCCGCGGCGAGCCGGTCGCCGAGCTTGCCCGCCAGGGTGTTGAAGCGGGCGCAGACGGCAATGTCCGAGGGCGCGACGCCGGCGTCCATCCAGTCGCGCACTCGGCGCAGGACGGCGTCGGCCTCCTCGTTCTCACTCCCGTGCCCCTCGCACACGGGCTGTGCGCCGTGCAGCAGCGAGCGGTATCCGGTGAGGGTGTCGTGGGCGTCGCCGGTCAGGTCGGCGACGGGCTCGCTGTCGAGCAGGCCGCGGGCCCAGCGCAGGATCTCCTCGGTGGAGCGGTAGTTGACGCGCAGTCGTCCGCTGCGTCCCGCGACGGAGATGCCGAGGGAGCGCAGCGAGACCCGGGCATCGTAGATCCGCTGGTGCGGGTCGCCGGTGACGAACAGGTCGTCGGGGCCTTCGGCCACCAGGACGCGCAGCAGGCGCCATTGCGCCGGGTGCAGGTCCTGCGCCTCGTCCACGACGACATGGTCGTACGAGGGTCCCGCACCCGGCTTGTCGCGCAGCAGCCGGGTGGCCTCGGCGCAGACCTGGAGCCAGGTGTGCGCCCGGTCACGGGTCAGGCCGTCCTCGAACAGGGTCACGGCCTGCCAGACGCGCCGCCGCTGGGGCTGCCCGAGCGCGCTGCCGCGTCCACGCCGTTCGCACGCCAGGTACTCCTCCTCGCTCCGCAGGTCCTGGGCGAGGACCACGTGCCGGTACTCCTGGGACAGGAACGACTCGTTCCAGGGCAGTTCGAGGCGGCGGGCCACGCGCTGCCAGCGGGTGCGCTCGTCCCGGTCGCCGAGCGCGGTCCCCGGGTTGCCGCGCAGTTGCCGTACGACGCGGTGAGCGACGGCGTCGACCGTGGTGACGTCGACACGGGCGAGCAGCGCCGGGTCGTGGTCGAGCAGCAGGGCGAGGCTGCTCTGCAGGGAGCGGGCCAGGGCTCCGGTGTAGGTGGTGAGGAGGACGCGCGTGTCGGGTGCCCGGTCCAGGAGGTGCTTGACCCGGTGCAGGGCGACGACCGTCTTTCCGGTGCCGGGGCCGCCTGTGATCTGGGCGGGTCCGGCATAGCCGGGCCGGTAGGCGATGCGCCGCTGGGTGGGGTGGAGGAAGATCCGCCAGGCGGCGAAGGGCTTGGTCAGGATGTCGGCGAGTTCGTCGGGGCCGGTGACGAGCGCGATGCGGCTGCGGGTGCGGGTGACGGCGGCGGCCAGGTCGTCCCCGGCGGTGTCCTCCCCCGCCGCGCTCTCGGCGACGGTCGCCTTCTGGCGTACGGCGACGAGGTCCCGGTAGATGTCGTTGGGGTCGAGGCCCTCGGCGAGCAGCCACAGCGCCTCATACTGGTCCTCCGGCATCAGCGACCCGAACGCCTCCAGCTGCGCCTTGCCGGTGACGGTGCGTGCGGCGCGCAGGGTGACGTCGTCGACGCCGAGGCGCCGCAGGACGGTGTCCGACCAGGGGGCGAACAGGAGTTGGGGCGCCGCGGCGGCCTCCTGAGCGAAGAGCGGGGTGATCTGCTCCATGGCGGTCAGGTCGCGTACTTCGAGGCAGCGGGTCACGGAGTTGACCGTGTAGAGCCGTCGGCGGGCCCAGGAGTAGGCCTTGTCGTGGGGAACGACGTGGACGAAGACGAAGAGGTCACTGCCGTCGTCGGGCGCAAGCAGCACGATCCGCAGCCCGTCGTCGACGCGGATGGTTCGCATCCGCGAGTCACGCGAGCTGACCACCGACTCCAGGTGCAGCCCCTTGTCCGCGTGGAGTTGGGCCACCGTCAGCTGCTGGAACTTGGCCATCGCCTTGTGGACGCGGGCGCGGGCCGGTTTGTCCAGCCGGTCGACGCCCTCCCAGAACGTGTTGGTGATCGCGATCTGCGGCATGTTCCCCACTCTCCGACAACACCGACCGACAGATTATCTGTTGACTCAGTTTACGAAAACCTCCATGATTCGTCGCAGGAGTTGCCGCACGACACAGGGGCATCGCGAGCGCGGGGGTTGTTGGGGAGATGACACTGCTGGAACCGGATACGGACGGCCAACTCGCTCTGGAAGACGACTGTGTGGACCTCTTCGATCTGGCCGGTGACCCTCTGGACGCGGCCGTGGCTCGGCTGAAGGCGGGCGTGAAGCCGACGGCCGAGGACATCGCCCTGCTCACCGAGGCGGCCCGCACCGCGCAGCGCGCCTTCGAGGAGGTCGGCGCGGCGAACGACGTACTGGACGACGCCTCGGACCTGGGCGAGGACCTGACGACCGCACTCGCGGAGACCCTGCGGCGCCGGGTCCGGGCCGAGGTCCCGGCACTGCTCGGCGCCCTGCGGGCCCAGGCGGCGCGTGTCGAGCGCTCCGAGGCCGTCCGTACGATCGCCAACCGCGTTCTCGGCAACGGCGGACCGGACGAGTCGGCCGCCCTGGCCCCCGTCCCCGCCCTCACCGCCGCCCTGCTGCCCCGCGTGCCGTCCGTGTACGACGACGAGGAGGAGGCGGGCGCGAGCCTCGCCGACCTGTGGGAGCGTCAGGAACGCCTGGAGCGGGTTCAGGACCGGGTGCGCGGGGAGCGGGTGGAGCACGTCGCGGCGCACCTGGTCGCGCTCGCGGAGCGGATCGTCGACCGGGCCTTCCTCGACGCCCGGTTCACGCGGGCGGCACTTGACGAGATGGACCGGGCTTACGCGCTGTGGTGTGCGTGCCTCGACGAGGGCTGAAGTGCCCCTGACTGTCAGCGGGAAGCCCTAGGGTCCTTCCCACGCGCTACGACCGGACCGATCACCGAGGGGGACGCCGTGCAGGCGAAGGAGACGCTGTTCGCCGATCTCGTCCAGGGCAGGGCACAGCAGTTCCAGGTGCCGCTCTATCAGCGGACGTACTCCTGGACGGAGAAGCAGCTCAGACAGCTGTGGACCGACATCCTGGAGCAGGCCGAGCTGCTGGAGTCCGGGGAGAAGGCGAGCACACACTTCCTGGGGTCCGTGGTGCTCGCGCCGTCGCCGCAGAACGAGGCGACGTTCCCCCGCTGGCTCGTCGTCGACGGTCAGCAGCGGCTGACCACGCTGTCGCTCGCCCTGGCCGCGATCCGCGACCACATAGCGGACGGCGAGCCGGACGAGGCCGAGCGCATCGACGAGGAATACCTCATCAACAAGCGCAAGAACGGCAGCGATCGCTTCCGGCTACTGCCGACCCAGGCTGACCGGGCGCAGTTCGCGGCATACGTTCGCGGGCCGCTCTCGGAGCAGGCCGCCGACGGAGCCGTCGCCGCCGCCTACGGCTTCTTCCGCCGCAAGCTCGTCGAGGCCGCCGATCCGGCCGCCCCGCAGGACGTGCTCCGCATCGAGGAGGCCATCACCTCCCGGCTCACACTGGTGGCGGTGACAGCCGAGCGCGCGGACAACGTGCACCGCATCTTCGAGTCCCTCAACAACACCGGCCTCAAGCTGAGCCAGGCCGACCTGCTGCGCAACTACCTGTTCATGCGGCTACCCACCCGCGGTGAGCGCATTTACGAGACCTACTGGCTTCCGCTGCAGGACAGTCTGAGCAACGACGAGCTGGAACAGCTCATGTGGTTGCAGCTGGTGCTCGACGGAGACGACCGGGTCCGCCGCCAGGACCTTTACGCGGCTCAGCAGCAGCGCTTCGAGCGCGGTGAGGTCAGCGAAGCGGAGATCGAGACGTACATCAAGGAGTTGTACCGGCGCGGCGCCCTCTTCCGTCGGCTGCTGCACCCCGAAGTGGAGCCGAACGCGGCCGTCCGCGCCCATCTGCACCGCTTGGACACCTGGCAGGCCCAGGTCACCTACCCCGCTCTGATGCTGCTGCTCGACCGACGCGAACGCAGGGACCTCAACTCCGCGGACACGGCCCGCGCGATGTCGTACATCGAGAGCTTCCTGATACGCCGGATGATGTGCCGCGTGCCGACGAACAACCTCAACAGGATCTTCCAGGCGGTGCCCGGGCAGCTGCCGCTCGACATGCCCGTCGCTGACGGGCTGCACCAGCTCCTCTCCGCCGAGAACCGCTTCTGGCCCGATGACGACGAGCTGCGTGAGAAGGTCCGGACGGCGCCCTTCTACAAGTTCGGCCGCGGGCACCAGCGCAAGATGGTGCTCCAGCGGTTGGAGGAGAGTTACGAGCATCCCGAACCGGTCGACTTCGCCACCGCGCAGCTCACCATCGAGCACGTCATGCCGCAGTCGCCGGGCGACGAGTGGCTCCGGATGTTGAGCGAGGACGTGGTCGACGGCGAGAGCGCGAAGGACCTGCACTCCCGGCTCCAGCACACGCTCGGGAACCTGACGCTCACCGCGGTCAACGCGGAGTTGTCCAATCACCCCTTCGAGCGCAAGCAGGGCCTGCTCCAGGGCAGCCACCTGGAGATGAACCGCCGCATCGCCACCACAGAGCGGTGGGGCGCGGACGAGATCCGCGCCCGTGCCGACGAACTCGCCGACCGCGCGTTCGCGCTGTGGCCGGCCCCGCTGCGCGGAGTCGGCCGAGCGGAGCGGAGCCGGGACTGGAACTTGGCCCACCAGGTGCTCGCGGCGCTCCCCCACGGCACCTGGACGTCGTACGGCGATCTCGCGGCGTTCATCGGCTCCGGCGCCCAGGCCGTGGGCAACCATCTGGCCAATACGCCGGGGGTGGCCAACGCGTACCGGGTGCTCACTTCCGAGGGCAAGGTCTCCGAAGGCTTCCGCTGGACGCCGCAGGACGTGGGAGGAGACGTCCGCGCCCGGCTGAGCGCCGACGGTGTGCGCTTCACGGCCAACGGGGCAGCCGATCCGGCGCAGCGTCTCTCCGCCGACGAGCTTGCCTCGCTGGTCGGGGAAGCCGACGGCGAGGAGGACGCTGCGCAGCGCGCCCCGGAGAGTCAGGGTGAGGAGACGCGCGCCGACCGGTTCTACGCTCAGCTCGTGGCGGAGAACTCCGACGAGAGGCGGTTCTTCCGGCGGCTCGCGACGCACGACTCCCCCGAGACCGTGGAAGCGGTGCGCGCGCTCTTCGCCCACTGGGAGGAACTCGGCGGCTCAATCCACTGGGTAGGAAACGACACCATGAGCAACGCCTTCCTCGCGCTGAGTGAGACGATCGCCCCGAGCCGCTGGATCTCGCCGATGAGCTTCATGCCGGGCAGTGGGTGGGCCGGCTCGGCGCACGTCGCCTTCCAGATTCTGGCCGTACAGGAGCCTTTCACCGACCACGCCCTGCGCGCCGAATTCCTCAGGCGCCTCAACGAACTTGAAGGTGTCGACCTCCAGGAGAGAAAGCCCGGGCCGGACCCCAGGTTCGAGTTGTCCGTGCTGGAGAAGGACCGCAACCGTGAGCTGCTCGTCGAGACTCTGACGTGGTTCCGGGACCGCTGGGAGAGTCGGGGCACGGACTGAGGCAGGGACTCAGGGGCCCAGGTTGATCGTCACGAGTCGAACAGTGCCCCCTGGCGGTCCGCCCCTCGCCAAGGGGGGCGAGCAAGGACGAGACCCCTTACCTCAGCCGCGCCCGCCCGCGTAACAGGCGGGCGACGGCCGGCATCTGCCGGCCGGTGGTGAACAGGTCGTCGAAGAGGAGGATGGTGGTGCGGTCCTCGACACGGCGCTCGATGCGGATGGACTTGGCATGGGCGGCAGCCGCGAGGCGTTTGGCTCGTCGCGCCCGGCTCACCTCACGTCGACGAGTCCTCGGCCGCCGGGCCGACGGCCTCATCGTGCCGCAGAGCGGGCTGTTCCGGCCGTCCCCGGAAGGCGGCTCCCTTGGCTGTCCGCGATTCGACGCGTTCCACGATGCGGTCGATAACCCGTTGAGGGTCCTTCCACTTCAGCGCCAGCCGGTCGTGGTCCATCCCGTGTTCGGAGACGATGTCCCGCAATTGTTCGAGGCCGAGCTCGCTCAGGCTCGAACGGAGTCCCGTCTCGCCGGATTCGGCGAGCACCGCGAACGGGTCGATCACTCCCGGAGCTCGTCGGCTACGCCTCGGGCGTTCTGCCGGCCGAGGTGCGGTCTGCGCATCGGGAGGCGTCAGCGCCTTGGCCAGTGCTCGGGCGAAGCGTGTCGTGCGTGCGGCTTCGGACGCCACCACGCCGAGGACACGTGCAAGCGTCGCCGCGAGCTCCGGGTCGGAGGCGCCGAGCTTGGTCAGGGCTTCTTCGGCCTCTCGCACCTGGGCATTCAGGAGACCGCTGTCGTCGGGCCGACTGTCGCTCTGCTCGATCACGCCTTCTCCTCGACCAGTTCGATGAACTCCTGCGTCATGCCACGGAAAGCGTCGAAACCGCCCTGGTAGCCGTACTTCTGCCGCAGGGTACCGCGACCGACGAACTCCGCCGAACCGGCGATGTCGTTCTTCTCTGGGATGAAGGTCGGCAGCACGGCGGGGAGCTTCTTGTCGCCCTGAAGTCCCCTGACGGTGTTCCAGTGGACCGTCGAGTTGGCCTTGTATTTCGTGATGACGATGCCGATCTCCTTGATGGTCTCCCCCAGGTCGTCCGCGAAGGCCCGCACCCGCCGCTGGATCTGAGGAATGCCGTAGGTGGACAGGACGTCGGGAATGGTCGGGATGATGTATCCCTCGGAGATGCGCAGACCGTTCAAAGTGACGATGCCGAGGTTGGGAGGGCAGTCGACGAGGACGTAGTCATAGTCATCAATGATCTTCCGGATCGCCTTGCGCAGGAGATCGGTGGGGTTGTTGGCGTGGAAACGCCCCCTGGGCATGGACGCCAGGCGGTCCTGGACGTCGATGAGATCCAGCGAAGAAGGCAGGAGGTCCACCTTCGTCACCGCGTCCACGGAAGAGACATTGCGCTGGAGAGTCTTCTCCAGGTCGAACTCCAGAGGCTCGTCTTCGGGCCGGAGGGCATCCTTGAACAGGGTCGCCAGGGTGTATCCCTCGTCGTTGAGTTCCTCCCACTTCTCCTCCCCGATCAGGACCGTGGTCAGATTGGTCTGCGGGTCGAGATCGACCACCAGGACCCGCTTACGGAACTCCGCGGAGAGGAACTCCGCGAGTCCGGCCGTGGTGGTGGTCTTCCCGACGCCGCCCTTCAGATTGATGGTCGAGATGACATGGGCTTTGGGTGCCATGTGCTTCTTCCTCCGTTTGAGGTAGCGCTGAATCTGACTCGCCCGGAACACCGGGCCGCTCCGCAGGTCCGCGACGGGAGCGGGGAAGTGTTTGTCACGAGCGCGCCAATTCGCTACGACCGTCCGGCCGACCCCCGCCATCTCCGCCACTTCGAACAGTCCGACGAGTTGGTCTTCCGCCTCGGGCGTGCCTGCCATGACATCTCCCCGTGAACGGCCTTCACGCTTACCCGTTAAGCGTGAAGGCCGTTCACAACCACCGTCAATCCCCAACTCCGTTGGCCGGGAGCACAGTTGAGTTCACGCGCCCCCCTTGCGCGCGGGTTTGCGCTGGGCGCACTCCGCCCAGATTGGACGAGGAGACCGTCGAACAGCGCGTGGCCGCACGGTTGGACCGCCAGGAGATCTTCAAGCGTTGGCCGCCGCCGTTCACAACGTTCACCATCGAGGAATCAGTCTTGCGCCGCCCGCTCGGTGGGTGGGACGTTCATTACGAGCAACTTGAAGCACTGCTGAGGTTCGGCAGACTGCGCAGCGTCGAACTCCAGGTGCTGCCGATAGACCGCAAGGAACACCCCAGCCTGGGCGGGCCGTTCATCATGCTCACACCGAAGGGCAAGCCACAGGTGGCCTATCTGGAGGTGCAGCACATCAGCCGGCTGATCACCGACCCGGACGAGGTCCGTATCCTTGCCGCACGCTACGGCAGCATCAGGGCGCAGGCGCTCACGCCAGAAGAGTCACTGACCCTGATCGAGAAGATGCTGGGAGACCGATGAACGCCGAACAGCCCACACGGCTGGACTGGTTCAAGAGCAGCTACAGCAGCGGCGAAGGGGGTGCGTGCATCGAGGTCGCCGCCGATGGGACCGCCGTCCGCGTACGGGACTCCAAGGAACGGGGCGCCGGTCCGCAGCTCGCGTTCACGCAGGATGCGTGGGCCGGGTTCGTCGCGGACCTCGGGCGGGACGGGCTCTGACCCACCCGCCCGAGGCTGCGGCACTCAGGCCGCGTGACGCGGCCCCTTCCCCGGGGGCGGGTCCAGCACGGTTCGGTACTCGTCGCCGGTCACGCGGGCCTCTTCCATGCGGTCGTAGAGGTCAAGGATGAGGTTCTTGGTGCGGTAACTGCCATGGGCGGCTTCCTCGTCACTCTTGAGACGGGAGAACGCGTCCATGACATACTCCGCGTCATCGCGAGCCAGTCCGTAGAGGTGGAAAAAGGCAGCGTCCAGCTCTGCACGCAGCAATCTACGCCGTTCCTCATCCCACCGGAACGGGCGTCCCGCCACACCGATCGCTCTGGCGAAGGCCTCCATGTCACTAGCGGTGTAGGCAAGTTCAGCCACTCTTGCGGCAATCCACTCCGCCACGGTCTCGCCGCCGCTCCATGGACACGGCTGGTCGCCTGTCTCGGGGCCGGGCACTGGAAGCTGGTGGGCCGTGAAGAACTTCAGGTGTGTACCGCTGAACTTCTGACGTGCCACGAAGTCGAGCACGTACGAGGACAGCGCCGCCTGGAGCAGCGCAGGATTGCCGAAGGAAGGCAACATCAACAACGTGCCGTCAGGAACGGCAGTGCGACGCAGAGCCGTGTTGATCATGGTCCGACGGTCCGAGGTCCGGCAGATGTCACGCCACCCCAACAGCCAGTCCTCGTACCACTCCTTGTCCGTCAGTCGCGTCTTAACCCCCGGCCACATGATCGGGTTCAGCTTCTTATCCCGCTTACCAGAGTCCACGTCGAACTCCGGCGCCCAGTACCGGGGCAGCGGCGCGAAGTCGGGATCGTCGTGCTGCTCCGGCGTCACACGCGGGAGGGTGCCGACGTTGGCCTGGGCCTGGGTCTGACCCTCGTACGTGCCGAGGCGGTGGTCGAAGTGGTGGAGCATCTTCGCCTCGTACAGCGGGAGGTAGCGGCGCGTCTTCCCCTCTTCGTCGGTGCGCGTGAAAACGTTTCCGATCAACTGCCAGCCCTCGTCCGCCAGTTCCTGCTTACCGCGGAACAGGTGGGAGTCGGAGGCCATGTTGAACAGGCCCTGTCGGAAGGTCAGCCCCCACGGGTTGCTGCCGCCCCTGCCGTATTCGTCCGGCTCCTTGAGTAGAACCGGGACTCGGCTGTAGACGCCGAAGGTGATCTCCGCGTCGCGCCGGGACTCGAAGACCGGGAGGTTCCCGGTGTTCGGGTTGACCAGCAGGATCTCCTCCAGCGGCATGGTGAACCGGCGGGCAGGCAGATCCTCCATGTACCAGGTCCCGAACGCGAAGGAAGCCTCCCGGACCTGCTCCTCCCGGCCAGTGACCGTGAGCAGACAGAAGCGCGTCGAATGGTGCACGTCCCGGCTGAGCACCCACGCCTCGTTCTTGAAGTCCAGGAACGACACCAGCCGCTTCGAGCGCACCAAGTCGGAGAAGAACGGCGCCGTCGTCGCGTCCGTGGCGATGCCCGTCTGCAGGACCAGCCCGAACCGCCCTCGCGGCGCGATCCCGTGCGACGCCGCCTCCGCGAACAGCGGGTACGTGTTCAGCTTGCCGCGCGCGGCCAGCGGGAACCGGGCCGACCAGCGCGCGAGATGTGAGAAGCCGTCGGACAGCCGCTTGTCAGCGATGTATTCGGCGTGCAGTTCCCGATCGGCCTCGTCCTCGCTCTCCGCGAGCTCGTCGATCAGGGCCTGACGTGCCGCCTGGTTCGCTGCCTTGGCGATCTTCGGGGCGACAGTGGCGAAGTACTCCTCGGTCTTGAACTCAAGGGTCTCCCACGGCGGATTCCCCAGCACACAGCTGAACCCGCCCTTCCACCCGGTCCTCTCGTCCACCCCCGGCGCCCCCGCATCCGCAGGAACCCGGAACACCTCCGGGAACTCCAGGTGCCAGTGGAAGAACCGGTACTCCTCCCGCAGATCCTCGATGTGCTTCAACGTACCGTCGGGCAGGCTCGCGCCGCCGTCCTCGGAGTGCAGGGTGAGCAGGGACTGCGTGGTCAGCGCGGGCGGCGTCGCCGTCTTCGTCTTCTTCCAGACGAACGCCGCGCACCACGCGTCGGCCAGCTCCAGCGCCCGGATGTAGTCCGGGGAGGTGGTCAGCTCACGGTATGCCTTGGCCTGGTTCCGGACGTCCTCCAGCTCCTGCGAGTCCGTCTCCGTGATCGCCGAGACCGTCTCGCCGAACGCCGAGTTGGACTCGGCCAGCACCTCCTCCTCTGCGAACAGCGCGTCCTGGTTCGCCCCGTGGCGCAGCGCGACCTTCCACGACATCCGCTCTGCGGCGTTGCGCTTCTTCAGGTCGGTGACGTGCTTGGACTCGTCGCCCTCCAGCGGCTTGAACGCGTCGTCGGGCAGGCCCTCGGCCAGCAGCTTCGGCGTGGTGCCCAGGAGGCCGTTGCCGTGCTTGATGTGGGCGTCGAGGAAGGTGAGCGGACGGCCCGGCCTCATCGCCTCGATCCACAGCGACACCTTGGCCAGCTCCACGGCCATCTCGTTGAGGTCGACGCCGTACACGCACCGCGCGATGACGTCCCGCAGCGCGTGCCGTACGTCCTCGGCGCTCGGCTCGGGGTCGTCGGTGCGGATCTCGGCGAGGCGGCGGGCGAGGCGGCGGGCCGCGGCGACCAGGAAGTGGCCGGAGCCGCAGGCGGGGTCGCACACCGTCAGGGCGAGCAGCGCGTCCTCGCGCTCCTTCTGCGTCGTACCGGACTTGACGGCCTGGTCGATGACCGGGTCGAGGGTGGAGTCGAGGAGGCAGTCGATGAGGGGGGACGGGGTGTAGTAGGAGCCGGACGTCTTGCGGTCGTTGCCGTCCAGCTTGGCCAGGACGTACTCGTTGCCCTCGCCGAGGCGCGGCTCCAGTTCGAGCAGTGACTCGTAGACCGAGCCGAGCTCGTCGGCGCCGAGGTGGCGGTAGTCGACCTTGCGGGGGCGGCCCAGCTTGGCGTCGTACACCTCGGACAGGGCGCGTACGGCCTCGTACAGGGACTTGTTGGACAGGCTGAGGCCGCCCAGGATCGCGTCCGTGGCGGTGGGCTCGAACAGGCCGCCCAGCGCCGGGAGTCCGAGTTCGGGACGGCCGCCCGGCGTGCCGAGCCCCTCGATGACCAGCCGCAGCGCCTGCCACTGGTCGCCGTGGAGGGTGCCGGTGCGGCGGGCGACGCGGCGCAGGCGGGCCGTGGAGAAGTACTTGTCGTACGTCTCGCGGGCCTGCTCGGTGGCGTCGGGGTGCAGGAGCAGGTCGCGGTCCTCGGTGACGAAGAGGAACAGCAGGCGGTAGGCGAGGCGCAGCAGGGCCGGGTGGAGGTCGTCGCGGACGTTCTTGTCGCGGGTGGTGCGCAGGGCGTCGCGCAGGTCGGCGTTGTCGGGGTGGGCGATCAGGCCCGTGCCGATCACCGTCAGGGCCTTCTCCACACCCTTGCGGAGTTCCTTCAGAGCGCGGGTGCCGCTGTCGATGGCCTCGGTGCGCCACTTCTCCAGCGGGCAGGTCGCGGCCGGCTCTCCCTCGGCGCGAGGCTCGAAGCGGGTGCGGTGCAGCAGGCGCCACAGGAGGACGAAGTCGTCGGAGCGGTCGCCGTCGAAGATCGCCTGGAGGTCGAACTCGATGAACGCGGCGCCGGTGAGGGACGCGGACTCGCGCAGCAGACGCAGCAGGCGGCCGTTGGAGAGGACGCCCCAGAGGGTGGAGTCCGCCGAGCGGTTGAGGTACTCCTGCACCATCGACTGCGGGGCCTGCTTGGCCAGTTCGGTGGTGCGCGTGTCGAGGGGGACGTTCCAGCCGGTGAGGTGGACGGGGACGTGCGCCCAGTGGTGGCTGACCTCGAAGTCCTTCTCGCCATCGCGGGAGGGCAGGCCGGGGGCGGGGACGGGGGTGAGGGCGCCGAAGCCGAGCTGCTCGAAGAGGGGCAGCAGCCAGCGTTCGGTGGTGACGCCGACCGCGTGCACGCCGGGATCGGCGTCGGCGCCGTCGCGGGCCAGGGCGTCCTGGTAGGCGGCCCACACGCCGCGCAGGTAGCCCCAGGAGCGCTCGGCGGCGCCCCGTACCGAGTCGCCCTTGGCGTACAGGCGGTAGTCGGCGGGCTTGGAGCCGGTCTGCTCCTTGCCCTCCTTGATCCGGACCAGGAGGTCGTACGGCAGGAGGCCGCCGACGGTGGCGACGGTGTCGGTGACGAGGGTCCTGGCGGTACTCATGCGCCCACTCCCTGGGGGAACGTCGGGGCCGGGCGGTAGTGGTATACGCCCAGGATGTCCGGGTCGCCCTGGGGGACGACCTTCAGGCCCGCGAGGCGGGCGCGGGAGGCGGTGCGGACCCGGCGGTGCGAGGCCTCCAGGGTGCGGCCCAACTCGGCCGACTGGTACCGTAGTTCGGGCATGATCGCGGGCAGGGCGGCCAGGATCTCGGCGATGTGCTCGGTGGCGAACTTGGGGTCGGTGTTCTGCGTCGCGCGGGCTTCGAGGAGGGCCACGGCCTCGTCCTCCGGCAGCCACTCGGGGTCGTCGGGCCTGCCGCGGTAGGCGACCACGCGGGCGTCCTCGGCGAGCTGCTCGCGCACCGAGCCGTCACGGGCGGGCAGGTTCAGCTGGAAGCGGTGACGCACCAGCAGGAGCGTGGTGTTCCGCTCCACGGCCTTCGTACGGACGACTCCGCAACGGCGGGCCGGGCGCTGCCACTCGGGGACCTTGCCGGCGTCGTCGAGGGCCGCGTCGAGGACGAAGCGGGCGACGGCGGCGACCACCGGGTCGGTGCGGGTGAGGGCGGCCTCGCCGCGCGGGGCACTGGGGGCGTCGTGGAAGACGACCGGGCGGGGGTGGCGGGGGCCGAGCGCGTGCGAGACGGTGTCGCGCAGGCCCTGCGGGAGGGCGTCGGTGTGCGCGGTGAAGCCGCCCTGCTTCGTGGGAGCGGGCATGCCCCGCAGGGCGCCCAGGGCGCGGCGGGTGAAGTCCCGTACCTCCTCGCCGGTGCCGAGCGCGGCAAGGATCTCGTCGACCTCGGCGGCCACCTCGTCCTTCTTGATGGTGAGCTGGGCGTAGCGGGAGCGGTGGCGCTTCTCCCGGTCGGCGGAGGACTGCCAGGCGATCTCCAGCTGCTCGGCCACCTCCTCCTGCGCGAACAGCCCCTCCTGCTCGTACGCCGACCGCTCGCCGCGCAGGATCAGGCCCTCGAAGACGGCCTGCATGGCGCTCTCGGACTCCTGCGGCACGGGCACGGAGATGCCGGTGACCCGGCGGATGCGCTCGTGCTTGCGGAGCAGGACGTTGAGGACGATGCCGTCGACGGGGTTGTCGGCGCCGTACAGGGTGAGCGCCTTGACGACGTCGGTGCGCTGGCCGAAGCGGTCCACGCGGCCCTCGCGCTGCTCGTGGCGGGTCGGGTTCCACGCAAGGTCGTAGTGGAGGACCGCGTCGAAGGACTCCTGGAGGTTGACGCCCTCGGAGAGGCAGTCGGTGGCGACCAGGACACGGCGCTCGGGCGCGGGGTTGCCTTCCTTGTCGGTGCCGGTCAGCTCGGCGATGCGGGTGACCCGCTGGTCGGGCGAGAGTTCGCCGGTGACGGAGGCGACCGCGACCGGGTGTTCGGTGCCCTTCTTGTTGAGGATCTTCTTGAGGTGGTCGGCCACGTAGTCGGCGGTCGCGATATAGCGGCAGAAGACGATGGGGCGGTAGCCCTCGTCGAGGAGGTCGGAGACGGTGGTGATCAGCTTCTTCAGCTTGGCGTCGCGGGTGGGGCCGTAGAGCTTCTTGGCCGATTCGGCCATCGCGACCAGGCGGGCCTTCTCCTCGTCGTCGGCCTCGGCGTCGACCTCGGTGCTGGTGGCCTCGATGCCGGTCGCCTTGGGGAGACGAGTGCCCGGTACCGCGTCCGCGGACTCGGGGGTCTCGCTGTCGGCCGGGTCGGAGACGGTGCGCTCTCCGGTGCGGTCCGCCTCGGCGGGGGTGTCCGCCTCCTCGACGCCGGCGCGGGTGTTCAGGGACTGCACGGCGGCGGCCGGGGAGGAGGACAGGGTGCGCAGCAGGGCGAGGGTGGACCACCAGCGCTGGCGCTGCTGGAGGGCGCCGTCGGCCGCGCGTACGGTCTCGCGGGCGTACGACAGGACCTCGTCGAGGAGCTTCTTGTAGTCGCGGTGCAGGGTGTAGGCGGTCTCGGCGGTGTCCCGGGAGGACGGGAAGTGCGCGCCGTCCTGGAAGTCCTCGCGGATGTCGGCGCGGCGGCGCTGCACGAAGAACTCGGCGAGCAGCCTACGGCCCGCGTCGGTGTCGAAGGGGACGGAGGCCAGACGGTCGTCGAGCAAGCCGATCAGGCGGCGGAAGGGCTCCTCCTTACCGCTGTGCGGGGTGGCCGTGACCAGCAGGAGGTGGCGGTCGCTCCGGTCGGCGAGGGCGCGCAGCAGCGCGTACCGCTGCTGGGAGGAACGGGCGGACGCGCCGACCGTGGAGTCGGAGACACAGGAGTGCGCCTCGTCGACGATCACCAGGTCGGGGCAGTTACGCAGGAAGTCCTCCCGGTGACGGGGGGACTTGATGAAGTCGGTGGAGACGACGTAAGCGCCGTCGGGGCGGAACACCGACTGGCCGTACGGCGTCTCGCGCTCCAGGCGGCCGATCGTGGACGGCAGCACGGGACGGGCGTCGACGCCGAACTTGCCGTACAGCTCGGCACGCCACTGCTCGGCCAGGGCGGCCGAGCACAGCACGACCAGGCCTCGGGCGTCACCCTGCGCCAGCAGCTCCGCGGCGATCAGCCCGGCCTCCACGGTCTTGCCGATACCCACGTCGTCGGCGATCAGCAGCCGGACGGTGTCCTGGCGCAGCGCCATCAGCAGCGGGACCAGCTGGTAGGGGCGGGGGTCGACGGCGATCGAGGCGAGCGACCGGAAGGGGCCCGCGCCGGAGCGGAAGCCGATGCGCAGGGCGGTGCGCAGCAGCCCGGCGGCCTGCTGGTCGCCCAGGTCGGAGGGGGTGGGCGGGGCGAAGGTGGCGGGGACGACGGTCTCCAGGCCCGGCAGTACGCCCGCGATGTCGTCGTCGGCGCCGCCGAGCGGGCGCAGGACGAGCAGGTCGGGTGTGGAGTCGGGCAGCACGACCCACTCGCGGCCCCGGGCGTGGACGAGGGAGCCGACGGCGTACTGCCGGGTCGGCTGGGCGGCGGTGGTCATGCGGGCCTTCCGGGGTCGGGGCGGTAGGGGTCGTTCGGGGGGCAGCCGGGGTGGTGGCCGGGCGGATCGCGTGCGGTCTGTGGGTCCGGGGCGGACCGAAGGGGTCCGCCCCGGACCCGGAGATCAGCGGCGCGCCTCGCCGAACACCGAAGGGTAGTCGGCCACGGCCTTCGACCAGTCGTCGTCGTAGCGGATGCGGACGACCTCCCAGCCGATCTCCTTCAGCCGCTCGGCGGCCTCCTCGTCGCGCAGCGTCGCCTCGGCGTGGTCGTGGTGCGGGCCGTCGACGAAGACCGCGACGGGGCCGAAGGAGGTGTCGTAGACGAAGTCCGGCTTGGACAGGGCCGCGCTCAGCCTGACCTGCTGGTGGTCGGGCAGGCGGTGGCCGTGGGTCCTGAGGTAGGCGACGAACCGCTCCTCCAGGGAGGAGTCGGCGCCCTCGATGAGCGCGTCGGCCTGCTCGTCGCGGGTGCGGCCCGCGTGGCTGGAGCCGACCTCGCCGCCCGCGAAGTCCATCAGCAGCTGCTTCACCAGGGTGCGGTCGATCATCCGGTGGTGGCGCTGGTTGCCGAAGGAGAGCAGGCAGTCGTAGCAGCCCTTCTCGCACGGGTCGCCCTTGCGCTTCTCGGCTCCCCGGTCGCGCCCGACCTGGTCGAAGTGCGCGATCTCCAGGGCCCGGCGGGCGGCGCGGGCGAGCGCGTCCGGCTCGGCCTGAAGACGGCGCAGGACGCCCGCGCCGCCCTCGGCGCTCTCGATGAACAGCAGCCGCTCGCGGGGACCGTCGTGCGGCGGCAGCTCCTCGGTGTCCAGCTCGGAGTCCTCCAGCTGGAACTCGGCCTCGATGCCCCGCTCCAGCGCGTACTGGAGGGTGATCGCGGTGTCCTTGTCGACGGGGGCCGCGAGCTTAAGGACGAGGATGTTGCGGGTGTCCTGGACGTACGGGATGACGGGGATCTTGCGCACGACCTTCTCCGCGTCGGCGAGGCCCTCGTCCTCCACCGGGGTCTCCCGGCCGGGCGCGCTCGTGCTCGACCTGCCGGTCGAGCCGGCCAGCCACTGGCCGGTGACCGGGTCGAGCCAGAAGCCGATATCGCCCTTGGCGACGGAGCGGCGGTAGCCCAGGTTGGTGAGCCGGACGGTGGCGCTGTCGCCGTAGACCAGTTCGGCGAGGAGGCGGCCGGCCGCGGCCTTCGCCTCGGCACGCAGCGAACCGTCCCGGCCGCCCTCGTGCTGCTTGAAACGGTAGGAGATCTCCACCGCGTAGCCCGTGCGCTGGCGCTCCTCCTCGTCGGAGGAGATCCGGTCGCGGCGGTGGGTGAAGACGGTGTGCAGGTGCAGCAGCCCGGTGCGGGGGTCGCCGTACGAGCTGCCGCAGCCCAGGCAGGTGTCCTCGCGCCGTTCCTCGGGGGACAGATAGCCGCAGCCCTGGCACACCTTGGCGCTCTCGGTGGTCAGTTCGCCGCTGGTGTCCGGCGGCAGCTGCACCCGGTCCACCTTGAACCGGCTGCCCTCGTGGTAGATCAGCGCGCCCGGCCCGAACTCGCGGATCGCGATGAACCGGGACCGCTGGAGGTAGTCGCCGTCGTAGCCGCGGCTGGTGCGGCCGGTGCCGGGGATGTACGCGGCGAGCGGTAGCCGGGGGAAAGAGTAGCCGGGCAGGAAGCCCTCGGAGGCGAAGTAGCGGTACGGGTAGAAGTCGGACAGCACCGTGCGCTCGCCGCCCTGCCTGTTCTCCAGGAGGGCGATCTGGTTCTCCGCCTGGGCGCGGCGGCGGACGGCCTGGGCCTGGGAGCGGCCGGTCGCCGTGCGGTTGCGAATGTTGTCGTGCTGGATCTCTCGCTCCTCCAGGGCCTTGCGGTAGAGGTTCCGCCAGCGTCCGCACTTCTCGTCGAAACGCCCGGGGGCCTTGGCGACGGTGTCCTCCAGCCACTGCTCGTGCCACCAGGACGTCTCGCGCAGGGCGTCGACGCAGCCGGCGAGGACGGTGCGGGCCCGCACGAGGGCGCGCTGCTGGGCGGCCGGGCCGCCGATCTGCTCCCGCACCTCGGGCAGCAGCTCCAGCGAGGGGGTCTTCCCGTCGGTGTCGAGGATCTTGGTCATGGTGCGGCCGAGTTCCAGGCGGGTCTCGGCGAGCCAGATGGCGTGCACGTGGGAGGCGAGCAGGTCCTCGTTGGCCAAGTCGAGGCGGGGCGCGGCGACGGTGCCCGCGACCATCTGGTCGGAGCGGGTGAAGTAGTACTGGTCATGGCTGTTGCCGGTCGCGCAGTACGTGGTGACCAGCGCGGGCTGGCCCGAGCGGCCAGCGCGGCCCGAGCGCTGGGCGTAGTTCGCGGGGGTCGGCGGGACGTTGCGGAGGTTGACGGCGTTGAGGCTGGCGATGTCGACGCCGAGCTCCATCGTGGGCGAGCAGTACAGCAGGGGCAGCGGCAGCCCCTTACTGAACAGCTTCTCCCGCTCCTCGCGGACGTCGGGGTGGACCTGGGCGGTGTGCTCGGCGGCGTGCAGTCCGGCGAAGGTGGACGCGACCTCCTTGTAGAGACCCTTGAAGAAGGCGTTGACGCGCGGGCCCCGGCCGGTGCGGTAGGTGCGGCGCAGCCGGTCCACCGCGCCGTGCTCGTCGTCGCGGGCGTGCCAGCGGATCACCGGGTGGTGGATCTGGTAGCCGGGGTCCTCGCCACGGCCCTGGGTGATCCGGCTCAGTACGCCGCCGTCGGCCAGGATTTCGAGCAGGTCGCGGATCACGTCCTGGGCGTCGTCGAGGGAGAGGTCGTGGCCCCAGCCCGGGAAGGTCTCCGGCTTGCGGACGTGGCGGCCGAAGGCGGTGCGGCCGGTGAGGTTCAGCTCGCTGCGGGTACGCCCGGAGCGGCCCGGCCGGCCGGAGCGGGCCACCGCGACGCCGGGCGCGGGAGGCGCTGACTCGGTCTCGGCGATGGCCCAAGCGTCGTTGAGCTTGGCGGACTCCTTGCCCAGTTCGTTGAACTTGGCCTCGGTGAAGTACGGGGTGTCCACGGCGCGCTGGCGGCGCAGCTCGTCCATGAGGACGCGGGCCAGGTCGAGCCGCGTCGCCGGGGTCGCAGTGCGCAGCGGCCCGGCGGCGCGCTGCCAGCGCTCCTCGTCCTGGGCGATCTGGTCGAGCCCCGCGTACTCCAGGCCCAGCAGACCGGTCTGCTCCAGGTTGGGCATGGTGATCCGCCAGCCGCGCTCCAGGTCGAGGAAGAGCCGGTACTCGGCCACCTGGGCCAGGGCGCTCAGCGTCTCCTCGGCGAGCGCCTCCACCTCGGTGGGGTTGTTGGCGTACTCGTGACGGGCCAGCCCCATGGCGGCCACGACCTCTTCGCCCAGCCGCTTCCAGCGCAGGCCCGCCTCTCCCGCCTTCAGCATGGCGCGGTAGAGGGCGCCGCGCAGCTGGGTGACCATGACGAAGTCGTTGAAGTGCCCCGACTGCAGGCTGGCGTCCTGCCGGTTGTCGACGAACGTGAGCAACTTGCGTGCGTCGTCGTCGAGTTCGCTCGCGGGCAGGCTCTTGAGGTGGCGGACGATGGAGGCGCTGACGACGGAGGTGGCGGTGGAGCGGCCCTCCTGGTCGAGCGTCATCAGCTTGGCGAAGTCGCGCTCCCTGACCTGCTCGTAGCTGACCCCGCACTCCAGGCAGAACAGGAACGGGGCGGGCACGTAGGCGGCGTACAGGCCGTCCCCGTCCTTGTTCACCGCCGTGCCGTCGGGCCTCACCCACACGGGCTGCGGGGCGCGCTTCTTGCGGCTCGCGGTGAGGACGGGCGTGCCCTTCTTCGGGTCGAGGGTGAGCCAGCTGTCGGGGAAGCGGCGCTGGTCGATCGCGTCCGTGACACGCTCGGGCCACGGGTTGGCGGCCGAGAGGTAGAGGTAGCCCTGTTCGTCGTCCGCGTCCTCACGGGTGCGGAACGCGACCGTGCCGTCGTCGCTCTGCTCGCGGGCCACGGTGAGGTACTCCTGGCCGCACTCGCGGCAGAAGGACAGCGGCAGCAGGAGCTTCTCCGGCTCTCCGGGCACCCGCTGCTGGTAGGTGCGGGTGATGTGGCGGCTGTCCGCCGGCTCCAGAGAGACGTACGCCGAGCCGCCCTTGGAGAGAAACTGGTGGAGGCGGAACGCGAACAGCGCGCGGTCGTCGGCGTCGCGGACCTGCGTACCGGCCCGGAGCGTGGACCGGATGGCCTTGGCGCAGGCGGTGTACGGCTCGTCCTCGGGTGCGTCGCGCGGGATGTCGAAGGCGTCCTCGCGCAGGGCGCGCGCGGCGAGCTCCACGGTGGTGGGCTTGGCACGCACCAGCAGACGGGTGCCGTCCTCGTCGGTGGTCTCGGTGAGACCGAAGGCGGTCTCGACCCAGCGGGCCAGCGGGTCGGCCTTGAGTGCGTCGTACTCCAGCGGCGGGTTGTTCTCCCTTACGCGGGCAGCGAGTTCGGCACGCGTGGGGGGCGTGTCGCCGGTCGCGCGGACCAGGGTCTCGCCCACCACCCGATCCGGGGAGATCTCCGTGTCGAACAACGTGGAGGCGACCTCGGCGATCTCACGGCGGCGGGCAGCGGGGGTGCCCTTGGTGGACATGGTGGCGGAGGTGCCGACGCACTGCAGGGCGGGCGACTCGCACGCCTCGCGCACACGCCGGACCAGCAGAGCGACGTCGGCGCCTTGACGGCCGCGGTAGGTATGCAGTTCGTCCAGGACGAGGAAGCGCAGGCCCTTGGCCCGGCCGATGAGCCGCTTGCGCTCCTCGGGGCGGGTGAGCATCAGCTCCAGCATCACGTAGTTGGTGAGCAGGATGTCCGGGGGGGTGTCGAGGACCGCGTCCTTCTCGGACTGCTTCTCCTGGCCGGTGTAACGGGCATATGTGACGGGCTCGTTGCCCTCGCCGTATCCGGCGGTGAGGAACTTTCTCAGCTCGCCCCGCTGGCTGTTGGCCAGCGCGTTCATCGGGTAGACGATGATCGCCTTGATGCTCGGAGGGTCTCCGGGCCGCTTCTCGCTCAGGATCCGGCTGACGATGGGCACGATGTAGCCGAGGCTCTTTCCGGAGCCGGTGCCGGTCGTCAGGACGTACGAGTCCTTCGAGTCGGCGGCCTCGATGGCGTCGCGCTGGTGCCGGTGGAAGCGGATGGGACGGATCGTCGCACCCCGCTTGTCCTTGCCGGTGCGGAAGATCCGCTTGCACTCGGGGTGGAGGAGGCCGAGGTCGTCGGCGAGGTGGTCGACGGTGCCGCCGCTAGCGAAGCTCGGGTTGAGCGAGAGCCAGGGGTCGGGCCACTGGTCGCCGTCGGCAAGGGACTTGGACACCTTCTCGCCGATCCGCGGGTCGTCGATCACCACCGATCCGGACGTGTACTCCTTGTAGTCCCGGATGAGTCGACGGTGCACCTCGAAGACGTCCACGTGATCCTCACTTGCTCCCGACGTAATCCACGCATCACCGTAGTGGGTGAGACGCACGGGACGAACCGCCCCGCCTTCACCCCATTAGAGCAAGAGTATGTGAACTCAGTCAACGAATAAAGCGTCGCGCGGGCGGCATTCGAAGCACCGCCGTGTCACACTCTCCCTGACACCAGCCCGGGCAGGGCGCGGCAGGGCACGGAGGGGACGGGCCGCAGCGCGAATGGACACCGGAACACTGATCGCAGGTCGCTACCGGATCAAGCGCCTCATCGGCCGGGGCGGCATGGGAGTCGTCTGGCTCGCCCACGACGAGAACCTGGGCCGCGACGTGGCGTTGAAGACCATGAACGTCGATCCGGGACTCACCGAGGAGCAGCGTGCCCGCGACGCTGAAAGGTTCCGCCGGGAGGCGCAAGCCGTCGCGCGACTCGACCACGCGGGCCTCGCCACCGTCTACGACCTCGGCGAGGAGAACGGCACCCGCTTTCTCGTCATGCAGTACGTGATCGGGCCCCCGCTCGACGACCGGATCGCCGAGGAGGGCCCGCTCTCCATCGAGGAGACCGCGTCGATCGGCGTCCAGATCGCCTCCGTCCTGGGCTCGGTGCACGCCCGCGACGTCGTGCACCGCGACCTCAAGGGCAGCAACGTCGTGATCCGCACGGACGGCGTGGTCAAGGTCCTGGACTTCGGCGTCGCCGCCTTCCTCGACCCGGACACCACCGGCCTCACCACGACCGGCGAGCGCCCCGGCAGTCTGGAGTGCATGGCGCCGGAACAGGTGCGGGGCAAGCCGGTCGACCCCCGCACCGATCTGTACGCGCTGGGCTGTCTGCTGTACGCGATGCTGACGGGCGAGCCGGTCTTCACGCACGAGTCCGAACTGATGCTGCCCGGCATGATCCTTGAGCAGCCCCCCGTACCGCCCGGAAGGCTCCGCGCGGGCATCCCCTCCGAACTGGAGGACCTGGTGCTCCAGTTGCTGGCCAAGGACCCCGACGAGCGCCCCGCCCACGCCGGCGAGGTGTGGCGACGCCTCGCCGCGTGGCTGCCCGAGCGCCGCGCCCCCGAACAGGCACTCGCCCCGTGGGCCGAGGTTGACCCGCTGCGGCCCTTCACCCACCCGATGGGACCCGAAGCGCGGCCGGTGCGGGCATGGGCGGCATCGGGACGGAACGGCCGACCGGGGCGGACGGGGGCGACGCCCGGGCAGCACGACCGGCCGTCACACTGACCCGCGCGCCTCGCCGACCGGAACGCGACACACGCCCCCAAACCCGCCACTACACATCTGTGAACAAAGTCAATGGTCATGTACGCTGACCGATGCAGTTCGGAGGAAGGGTGGCTTGATCACACACCCATGACCGAGGGAAAAGTCCTCCCTCCACCAGAAATGCCCTGGGAGTGTAGATGTCCACGTCGCGCGCCGTACCGGTGACCTTGGCCGAAATTGCCCGCCTTGCGGGTGTGGGACGAGCCGCAGTGAGCAACTGGCGGCGGCGGCATCCGTCCTTCCCCGAGCGGATCGCCGGCACCGACACCAACCCGCAGTTCTCCTTGACCGACATCGAGGACTGGCTGCGCGACAACAAGAAGTTGAAGAAGTCCGCCGAGAGGGAATGGCTCTGGCCCGGTTTCGAGGCGCTCGGCGGGCGGGACGAGACCGGGGCCGCGATCGCCGAGGTAGGACAGCTCCTCTCGGGGCGGGTGAGCGCCGAAGGCGAAGAGATCCGTGCCGACACACGGGAGTTGATCGAACGGGCCGTGGATCTCGGCCAGCGTGAGGGAGGCACGGAAACGTTCGCGTTTCTGCTGCGCCGCTGGCTCGACGTGCATGTGCGCCAAATCGCCACGACTCCCGAACCGCTGGCATCCCTCATGGCGCAACTCGCCCTCAGGGCGGCCAACGGCCTGGCAGACGACAGCCCGGGCGGCTCCGGCGGCACCACGGTCATGGACCCTGCTTGCGGCCCCGGGCATCTCCTCCTGGCCGCGGCCGACGCCGCGAGGGCATCCGGCGCCGGGGCACTCACGCTGCTCGGCAGTGACCGGGACGCCGTCCTCGCCTCGCTGGCGGACTCCCGCATGGCCCTCGCCGAGAACGACGGCCATAGGGAGAAGGAGTGGGCGCAGGTCTCCGTACGGGCTGCGGACTCCCTACGCGACGACCCGTTCTCCGGCACCCCCGCCGACATCATCCTGTGCAACCCGCCCTTCAACGAACGGGACTGGGGATACGAGGAGTTGGCCACCGACGCCCGCTGGAGCCACGGCCTTCCCCCGCGCACCGAGCCCGAACTCGCCTGGGTCCAGCACTGCCTGGCCCAGCTGCGGCCCGGCGGCGCCGCAGTACTGCTGCTGCCGCCCGCCGTCGCGGCCAGGAAGGCTGGACGCCGCATCCGCGGCTCGCTGCTGCGCACCGGGCAACTGCGGGCCGTCGTCGCGTTGCCGCCGGGCTGCGCCGCACCGCACAGCGTCTCCCTGCACCTGTGGGTGCTGCGGATGCCCGCCCACGGGGAAGGCACACCGGTGGGCGATCGGCTGCTGGTCGCCGACGCGGCCTCGCGCTTCCCCCGGGACCCGGAGGAGAAGTGGACCCCCGACTGGGCGGCGATCAGCGCTTTCGTGCGCGAGGCCGTCGAAGAGGCGGACTCCCCACAAGCATCTGCCTACGTACGACAGGTGCCCGTCATCGAACTCCTCAACGACGAGGTCGACCTAACCCCTGGACGCCACATTGCCCCGTCCCCGGCGGACACGGCACCCCGACTGGCCGAATCCTGGCGGGAGTTCACCGGGCTCACCGCGAACGTGAACAAGTCGGCCAGGCTGCTCGCGGCGCTCGACCTCGCCACGGCCGCGGCGGACACACCGACGGCAACCACAGTCGCCGAGCTCGCCCGGGCCGGGGCGCTCACCCTGCGCGGCGGTCAGCAGCCGCCAGAGGAATCAATCCACGCCGGCCCGCCGTCCGACGACGGCATCCCCCTCCTCACCGTCCCCGATCTTCTGGTGGACGCCGAACCCCGCAGCTGGCTCGCTCCCGGCACCGCGGCGGTCGGCGAGGCCGTGATCGCCGAACCCGGGGACATCGTGGTGGTGGGCGTCGCCCGTGCCTTCTCCGCCTGGGTCCACGAAGGGCCGCCGACCGCCCTCGGCCCACAACTGCATGCCGTGCGGGTACAGCCCGAACAGCTCGACGCCTGGTTCCTCGCCGGTTCACTGCGGGCTCCCGCCAATGCCCGGCAGGCCGGCACCCACACCACGAACTCCTCCCGCATCGACGTCCGCCGGCTTCAGATCCGCCAGGTTCCCCTCGGAGAACAGCGGCGCTACGGAGAGGCGTTCCGCGAACTCACCGCCTTCGAAAGGCTGTTGCGCCGCGCAGCCGACCTCGGCACCAGCCTTGTCCGCGACCTGGGCGACGAACTGGCTGCCGGACGCCTGGCCCACCAGGCGTAGCACACCGGCTCACCCACACCAGTCGGCGCGTCACGCCTCCCTGCGCCTGGGCTCGGCCAGGCGGGCCGTGAGCTGGGCGTCGACCGCGTGGCGTACAGCCTCGACACGAGCCGCGAGTTCCGGTGGCAGTCCGGCGGCGGTGCGGCCCGCCGTGTCAACCGCCGCGATGGCCGCCTCCAGTTCCCCGAACGTGAGCCGGCACTCAGCCAGGCGCAGCCGGATCAGCGCGCGATCGGCCCGCTCGCCTGGGCCGTCCCCGTGAATGAGATCGTTGTCGACAGCCTGGTAGAGGCGGGCCGCAGCGCCGAAGTTGCCGGAGAGACGGAATCCGTCCGCAGCCCCCTGCCAAACGCGACGCACCAGAGGGCGCCGCTCACCCCACTCCTTGCGGACCCGTTCTGTCAGACCGTGCAGCCGGTCGATCGCGTCGCCCGGCTCACCGGACGCGATCTCCGACTCGGCCTGCGCGCAGAGCTGTTCCACCACGCGGGCGTCCAGCCACTCATCGGCCGGTGCGGACGCGACAGGCAGCGTGAGAGCAACCGGGCGCGGACGAACAGCCCGATCCGGCGGCCGACGCATGGGGGCGGTGGGGTCGGGGTGGGTGCGGGGCCGGGGCTCGGGATCGCCGACCCCCGGGGCGAACGGGTCGAGGACCTCCAGGACCTCGTCAACGGCCGGGCGCTGCTCGGGCTTCTTGGCGAGCATCCGCAGTACGAGATCGTCGATCGGCTCCGGGATGCCCGCGGCGTACGCGCTCGGTGGCAGCGGCACCTCGTTGAGGTGCTTGTCGGTCAGGCCGGACTCCGGGCCGAGCGGGAACGGGGGCCGTCCGGTGAGGAGTTCGTAGAAGATGCAGCCGAAGCAGTAGACATCCGTGCGCGTGGTGGGCTCGCGCTCCAGGAGCTGCTCCGGCGCCAGATAGCCGCGGGTGCCAAGCGTCGAACCGTGCGCCGTGTAACGGGTGGCGTCGGCGTGCAGCGGCTTGGCGATGCCGAAGTCGATGAGGACGACCCACCCCTCTTCATCGATCATGATGTTTGCGGGCTTGAGGTCCCGGTGTACGACCGGGAGCGTGTGTGCGCAGGCCAACGCCCCTGCCACCTGGATGGCGACGGCAACCGCCGTGGCCAGAGGCAGGGGGTTGTGCTCGTCGAGGAACGTCCGCAGACTCACTCCGGTCACCAGGCGCATGGCGATGTAGGGGACACCCCGGTGCGATCCGCTCCCATACAGTTCGGTGATTCCCGGATGATCGAGCGTGCCCAGGAGGTTGGCCTCGCGCCGGAACCGGGCGTTCCTGACGGCGAGTTCGGCCTCACGCTCGTACGGGTCGAGGCAGTACAGGGCCTCGGAGTCGTGGCGCAGGAACTTCACCGCCACCTCCCGCCCCCCGGACACCTCTCGGGCCCGCCAGACCTGGGCCATCCCGCCCTTGCCCAGAGAGTCCTTCAACTCGTAGCGCCCGTCGACCAGATCACCCACGCCGGGCTTGTACGTATCCGCGTCCACCACTGTGCCCCTTCGCACCACTGCGCATCAGACCCACCAGCGTAGCGTGAAAGATTCTAAACATGAGCCGTCCATGGACTCAGTTCACAGATTTATGCCATGCTCTAGTGGTGCCCGGATGTCCTCGGACTCCCGTTGCTCTGGGCACCCTCCTGCCCATACCGCCTGCCACGGGGGTCACCATGCAGAACCCACCCGGCGTCGCTGGCCACGACTGGTTGATCAGGGCGAGCCCCCGGATGGCCCGGCCCGACGACGCGGCCTGTCCCACCCACCGACGCACCACGATGCGGCCCCTGCTCGTCGCCGACCCGGCCGTGCCGTTCCGGCGGCCACCCCGCGAGGAGTTCGCATTCGGCCCGCTGTTCACCGCCCTCGACCTGCTGGAACACGACGGATGGTCGGTGGAGCGGGTACGCGAGGAACTCCGGGGCACCCGCGGTCCCTTCCGGGGATGGGGCGGCCCGGTCCACCCCGCCCACCTGGCCTGGACCGCCCACGCCCTGGAGCGCTACGTGGCCGCCCGTACCCGCGAACAGGCAGCCGCCGTCGAGGCCGGGCTGCCTGAGACCAAGCCGGTGAAGCAGCCATGGACGTGGCGCACTCCCCGCACGGACGCTCCCGACGCCCGTGGCGCCCGGCAGTACGAGCACACCCTCTGGGGCCGCATGTACGCCTCCTCCGACGGAAAGGTGCGCGACCTGTGGCTGCCTTCCATGGGCCGGGCCAAGACCGGCCGCCCCGACGCGGAGCTCGGGGCCGTGGCGCAGGTGATGGCCTTCGGCGCGCCCACACCTCGCCGCAAGCAACGCGCCCAGCCTCCGCCCACCGCGACCGAGAGCACCAGCCTGCCCCGATTGGTCCGCGTCTTCGACGTCGGGTGCGCCGACGGGTCCGTGGAGGAGCTGCTCTCCGAAGACCCCGCCGAGGCGAGGCAGCGTTTCAGGGACGACGCTGTGCCTGCCTTCGTCACGGCTGCCACCGAACTCGGCGTGCAGCCCGGGGAGAGCTGTGTCGACTGCAAGGCCATCGCCGGCTGCACGGATCTGAAACGCACCCCGCGGCTGTGGGGCGGGCGCCCTCCGGCTCTCGCACGCCAACGCCGCTCCGTCTCCGTCTGGGACCTGCGGCTGCACGCCGAGTGCCCCGCCCAGTACCACCTGGTGCGGCGGCTGCACCTCAACGACCTCTCAGCCGAGGACCGGGGGGCACGGCGCGGCCGAGCCGTCGACGCCTGGCTCGACGCAGAGCACGCCGAACGCCCGGTGCGCGGCTGCCGGGACCGCGAGATCCCCGAGCCGACGGCGGTGCGGGCCAGGGCCGGACTCGACGACACCTCCGCACGCGAGGCTGCCGGGATGCTCGCGGAACACCGGCTCCTGTGCCCCCTCAACGGACTTGACGCCGACGAGCAGGTGCTCGTGCAGCATCGGGTCACGGCCTACGTGCCCGAACTCGACATCGTCGTCCTCGCCGTACCCGACCTGGTGTACACCCACCGCGGCCGGTGGATCTGGCGCGAGACCAAGACGTCGGCCCGCCCGCTGTGGGAACGCGATTCCCTGCTCCACACCTATCCCCAACTTGCCCTGGGTGTACTGCTGTTCCACGCGGGCGCGCTCGGCGACGACCCGCGCCGCTCCTGGGTCGAACTGGAGCACCTACGTGAAGGCCACGGTGAGAGTCGGCTCGAACCCATCGACCCCGGTCGCGCCGAGAACGTCGACGAAGCCCGGGCCGTCATCGCCGAACTCGCCCAGCCGCTCCTGGACGACACCACCTACGAACCGAGGACCGGACGCCACTGCCACGGCTGTCAGGCCCGGACCTGGTGTCGGCCCGGCACCGCCTACGTCACCGACCATCCGCGCCCGCCGAGCCCCGACACGCAGACCTCGCCGCGAGGAGACGCCACGCCCCATGCCTGACCAACAGCTCGTACCGGACTGGCTGTCCAACCCCGATGTCGTCCTCCTGCGGGACGTGGCCACCGCCGTAGTGCACCTGGCGGCCGTCGACCGCCTCGACTCCTTCACTCTGCCCTACCCGGCCGGCGCGCAGCGGGCCCTGGATGCCCTGGTACTCCAGTGCCTGCGCAACGGCGCCAAGCCCCCGTCCGGGGTGCCCGAGATGCTGCGCTGGGCCCGCGCCCGCCCCTTGGGCAGCTGGCCCCTAGACCGACTGCCCACCGACCTGTTCGACACCGCGGACCGGCTGATCGACGAGGATTCCGGAGAACCCGCGCAGCTCTGCCACGAGCTCGCCGTGCAGGGGTATGGCGACAGCACCGGACGGCAGTACGACCGCCTGGTGATCCACGAGGCCCTGCGCGCCTGTCGGGCCGTGTCGTCACCCGAGTCGTACACGGCCTTCCGTCGCCTCCTGGTGAATCAGCCCGTCCTCACCGAGGCGGACTGGGCTGAGGTGAGCACCGACCTCTTCCTCGACCCCGTGCGCTTCCTCGTCGAGGAGATCTATGCCCCCGTCCCGCTCGGGTTCCGCCGGGACGGCGCGTACCTGTGCTGTCATCGCTGCCTGACCCTGCTCCATCCGGTGTCCGACACCGAGTGGTGGTGCGAGCGCGACCAGTGCCGGCACCAAGGTCCCCCACCGCACGGCCGGGAACTCGTCGCGTCCGAGGTGGGCGAGCTGCGTCAACTGCGGAAACCCCTGCGGCAGTTCGTCACCGGGCCCGGACGCGCCGAGGTCTTTCTGGAGGGCGAGCTACGCGCCCTGGGCCTCACCGTCGAGATGTGGCCGGGCTTCGACGCGTACGACCTTCGCATCTCTTTCCCCGACGGTCACGTGTGGGCCGTCGACGTCAAGGACTGGGCACACCCCGCCTTCCTCGGACGCGCCGCCACTGCCGTCCGCCCCGAGCCCCCGTACGACGAAGCCTGTTGGGTGGTGCCCGCATTCCGGGTGCGCGCCCGCCGTGACTTCCTGGCCATGTACGCCAAGGAGCGGGGCGCGGGGGCGGGCGGTCTGCGGCTGCTGACGGACGACCAGCTGAAACGGACCGCGCGGCTACGGCTGTCCGGCGAACGCGGGCCGGACGCGTCCATCGCGCCTCTGCACACCGTGCCCCGGGCCAGGGAGCACGGCGGGGCACGCACAGCGTCGTCCCGGTCCGGAAACCAGACCGCGGCGACCGACCGCACCGCGAAGAAGGGACCAGACCATGCGTGACCGCAGCAGCTGGTACCAGCCGGTCGTCGCCGCACTGAGGCCTTGGCCCGAAGAACACGCCGGGACCCGGCCCGCTCTGCTCTGCCAGGTCGAGCTCGCCCTGCGGCTGATGGAGACCGTGGCGCCCGGTCACGCTGCCGACGGGGCGTGGACGCTCCTCGGCGGCTACGGCCTCGCCTTCGCGCGGGCCTCGAAGCTCCCCACTGGCACCACCGAACAGGTCGCGCTGGCCGCGGCCCGGCACCTGCTCTGGCCGATGCGCCGCGGCCGGATGTGGCAGCAGAGCCTGGACGCCTACCTGGAACTGCCCGAACGACTGCGCGCGTACCGCGTCCCGGCGGCCGGGGAGCCCGCCCACCGAGCCCCCCTCAAGGTGGCGGCCGACCGCTTCACCACCTACGACGACGCGCTCGCGAACCTCCCCGGCTTCGCCACGAAGGTGCTTCCCCCGGCGGAGGCGGGCGAACACCGCTTCATGGACCGCCACCACCGGCGCACTTCCGTCACGGTCCCCGCCGATCTCGTGCGGGACCCCTTCCCCGGCCACCCCCTCACCGCCGAACGCCCGGCCACCGCAGGCCCCCTCGACGTGCCACTCGACGAACTCGCCGACGTCGCACGGTGGATGGACGCGGAGGAGCAGCGGCGCGGGCTCAAGGCGGGGGACTGGGAGCAGCGTCTCGCCCAACTCGACCTCGACACCCGTACCCCGGACGGGACAGACTTCGAAGCGGCGTCCGCGCTGCCGCTCGACCGGCTCACCCACCTCGTCGGCATGGTCGGCGCCGGTAAGTCGACCTTGATGACCCTGCTCGCCGTCTGGGCGTACCACAACGGCCTGCGCATCACTCTCGTCGTCGGCGACGTGGCCGAACAGCTGACGCTGACCGAGCTGTTCCGCACGCTCGGCCTGAGCGCCGCCCTGGTGCAGGGGGGCACGACGCGGCTCCAGCACACCCAGCGGCTGCACCGCAGACTCGCCGCACGGGGAGAACACTCCCTACTGGCTCACACCGGACCCGTCTTCGCCCACCTCAGCACTGCCTGCCCGCTGGACGCCCTGCGCGCACTCGACACGTCCGAGCCCCTGCGCTACACCGACGCACCGTGCGGTGCCCTTCACCCCGCTCGGCGCCAGGAGACCGCCGAGGAGCCCGCGGCCGAGCGCGCGGTACGCGAGCTCGAACGAGCCCGAGGCGCCGTCGACAGGCAGGGCGCCACGGACGACAACGATACCGACGAGGAGGACCTGGGCACCCCGCACGCCTGCCCGCTGTGGAGTGTCTGCCCCCGACACTCCGCCGCGCGTGACCTCGTGGACGCGCTGATCTGGGTGGCCAACCCGGCCAGTCTCGTCCAGACGGCGGTTCCGCGTCAGCTCAACGCCGAGCGCCTGCGCTATCTGGAGCTGGCCTGCCTGCGCAGCGACATCGTCGTCGTCGACGAGGCCGACCGCGTACAGATGCAGCTCGACCAGATGTTCGCCCCGTCGGCCACGCTCGTCACCACCGGTGTCTCCGACTCCTGGCTCGACCAGCTGCAGACCCACGAGATCGCCGAACTCGCCCGGCAGGGACGGCTCCAGCTCTCCGACCAGGACGTGGAACGGTGGTCCGCCGCCCTGGACGTCGTTGGTTCTGCCGCGGACCGGCTGTACGCCATGCTCATCGACGACGGAGCGCTGCGGGACTGGGCGCAGATCGACTACTTCAGTGCGTGGACCCTCCAGGAGAAGCTGCTGCACGCCTGGTACCCGCTGACGCGAGGCCAGGCCGCCGGGCGACCGGACAGCACGAGCGAAGGGGACGTCGAAGACGAGAGCGCACTCTACGAGGACGAAGACGGGCTTGGGGCCG
The DNA here is from genome assembly GCF_036226385.1 of Streptomyces sp. NBC_01261. Classification (NCBI taxonomy): domain Bacteria; kingdom Bacillati; phylum Actinomycetota; class Actinomycetes; order Kitasatosporales; family Streptomycetaceae; genus Streptomyces; species Streptomyces sp. NBC_01261. The sequence goes on along the minus strand of NZ_CP108463.1, from coordinate 8,704,406 downwards.
ATGGCGACTCCCCTGTCCCCGACGCTCCCTGGGCGCAGCGACGCACGGATATTACCGGGTTCTTCGACACGTTCCGCGACGATCCGCTCGGCGGACGCGGCCCCTATGGAACCCCCGCCGACGAGCTCACCGCCCTCGCCCACGACGTGCTGCACACCCTCGACGAGAAACAGACACGGCGCCGTGTCCGCACCCTCCTCGACTCCCTCCTTGTCGGAGCGCCGGGCCCGGAACAGCGCCCCATGCCCGCCGCCGAGCGAGGCAAGGAGTCTGCCCCCGAGGACGTACCACTCACCGAGGAGTGGCGTGAACTCAACGCACGGCGGCTGGAGTTCACACTCGTCCTCGCCGCCCTGCACCAACGCCTGGACCGGGTGACGTTCCTGTGGCCTCAAGTGGAGGCAGCGCTACGGCTGGACTCCGCGGCCCACGAGCTGACCCGCCGCCCGCCCCTCGACTACGCGCCACTGCTGCCCGAAGCGCCCATGGGCAACGTCCTGGGCTTCCAGTACCTGGTGGACGAACGGGCCGCCGCCCGCAACAAGGACGGGCACCGCACCGGCACCCTGCGCTTCTTCCGTTGCGCGGGCGTGGGCCGGGAACTGCTCCTGGGTCTTCACCAGCTCGGCGCCGACCCAGGCCTCGGCAAGGCAGGCCCACACGTGCTGCTGATGTCGGGCACCAGTTGGGCCGGCACCTCTACCCGGGCCCACGTCCTCGCCCCCGTCCGCGCCGTACTGAAACCGCAGCACAAGGCTCTCGATGCTATCCGGAAGACTGTGTTCCGCACCGAGTTCCTCTACGACGCCGCAGGACAGCCGATCCGGCTCTCCGGCCAGGACCCCGACCAGCGCGAGGACGTCCTGCGCCTGATGATCGACCGGCTCGCCCGGTCCCGGAGCGACGGCAACTCCTCCCCTCTCCAGAGCGAACTCGCCCAGATCCCCGACCAGCGCCGCAAGCGTGCCCTGCTTCTGGTGGGCAGCTACGCGGAAGCCAAGGTGGCCGCCACCGCCCTGAACGAGATCCCGCGCTGGCGTGGCCGGGTACGCGTCCTGGCCGCCGACGACGCCGAACTGGAGGCCGCCGTCGACGGGACGGCGCCGGCACGGAGCCAGGCGCCGGGCACGGGATCGGGTGCGGGAGCGGTCCGGCGTGGGGACCTCGCGTCCTTCGCCGACGACCCGGACGCCGAACTGCTCGTGGCGCCCCTCCTCGCCGTGGAGCGAGGCCACAACATCCTCACCGCCCCCCAACGGCCCGGCGAGGAGAAGGTGGCGGCGTTCGGGACGGTGTTCTTCCTTGTCCGCCCGCACCCCCGCCCCGACGACCTCTCCCTGGCGGTCTTCGCCATCAACGACTGGGCGACGCGGTTCGTACGCGGTCAACTGAAGCTGCCGGACGAAGGGACGTTCTGCGACATGGTCACCCAGGCGGGGGACCTCAACGCGGCAGGCAGCGCTTTCAGGACCACCGCACGCGGCGTGTGGCGGCACGTACTGTCACGGCCCTACATCTACTCCTCGCTCTCCGATGACGAGAAGAAGTCGTTCGTCTGGGACCAGCTCGTCACCATCTGGCAGGTCATCGGGCGCCTCGTCCGCGGTGGCGTACCCGCCCGCGTCGTGTTCGTCGACGCGGCCTTCGCACCGCGACTCGCCGCGGCACAGGCGCCCTTCACCGGCCAGAACCGGCGTCCACGCCGCGCAGGCGACCCCGGGCTGCTGGTCAGGCTACGGGACGTTCTGGCGCCGTACTTCACGCACACCGACACGGACACCGGCACCGTCGAGTACGGCGCGCGCACCGATCCCGCCGACGCCGCACTCGTCAAGCTGCTCTACCGCCCGCTGTACGAAGCACTGTGCGCCATGGGGATGTCACCCGGCCCGCGACCGGTCGACTGAAATACGTCAACCACCGCCCTGAGCAGCACTGTTGGCGAGCAATCGCACCGCCTACGTATGGACATCCCAGGGAGAACCGACATGTACAAGAGCATCCGCCGATCCGCGTACCACCTGGCCGAGGAGGGCACCCCCTGGACCGAGGACTTCCACGCACTTCCCTTCCCCGAACACTGGCATGCCGGACTCCTCGAACTGCACAACCACGGGCGGGACGAGGAGAAGCGGCAGCCGACGCTGCCCACCCGCCGACTCGACGGCGTGCTCCAGACCCTCGCCCCCGACGTGATCGTCCGCCCCCGGCCGCGGATCCCCGTGGAACCGGGGCCGCAGGCCGCCGAGGACTTCTGGATGTATGTACCGGCCTCGGCGCCCGACCCCCTCCCGGGCCGTTCCATGCAGCAACTCCTCGACGCCTGGCTGCGTACCCTCGGTCCCAAGGACTCCGCACAGGATCCCCGGTTCCGCTCGCTGTTGCTCGCGAGCAGCACCGAGCTGAAGCAGAACCTGCCCGAGTGGCAGCCGGTCAGCGGCGTCGAACTCCTCACCACCCCGACCACCCGGGGCGGCACTGCCGCCCCGGAACCGCGCCAGTTCCAACTCGCCACCGACGCCCTGGCACGCCGCATCCTGACCCTCGACCCCTTCCCGTTCGAGGGCGGGGAGCTGCGGTTCCGGGCGCTGCCCCGCGGACCTCGCGACCAGGGCGCGGAACTCATGTCGCAGCCCCTGTGCCGGACCGTCAAACGCAAGGAGTGGTGGTTCTCCGTCCTTCTGAACATCTCCCTGCACACCACGCCGTTCGACCCTAGGCCGCGCCTCCACCTGCACTGGGGTGTACGCCGCTGGGCGACCCACCCTCGGACCACCACCAAACGCCTCAACCTGCCCTACCGGGAGGCCACTACCGTCTACCTGCGGCCCACCATCCCCTGGCTGCCCGGCGCACCGGCCACCGCACGCTACGCACTGGCACGCCTGCGCCGCGACCGGGCCGCTGACACCTTCGTCTGGTCGGAGAACGACACCGCCGGCATCCTGCGCGGACTCAGCCTCGCCGGCAACTTCCCCGACCCCGAACAGCTCCTCACCGAACCGGTCTCCTGGATCGGCGAGGGCCGCGGCGTCCGCGCCGCCGTGGTCCACAGCACCAGAATGGGCAAGCACGAGATCGGCACCGGCTTCATGCCCAACCAGCGGGCCCAGCTCACCGAATGGGCCGAGCAGGCCCTCCCTGAAACACTGGCCCGGGTACCCGACATCACGCGCGGACGCGGCAAGGGCATCGGCGCTCCGGAGAACCGGCGGCCCAAGCCCAGGACCGACGAGGCCAAGAAGACCGAGCTGCTGCGCGAGACCCGGGCACGGCGCGTGGCACTCGCGGCACAGGCCCGGATCGCCTCCCACCGCCCGGAACAGGCCAGCCCGCCCGTGGTGGAGGCCCGGCTGCTGTGGCAGTCGCCCGAGGTACGCACCGAGGCAGTGGCACAGTTCGCCAAGTCCCTGGGCCTCGACGGCGACGGCGGCGCCAGTGCCGCCCACGTCACGGACCGGGACTTCGACGAGGCCACGCCTGGAACACCGGTCGTCCTGGAGTGGCGGACGGCGGAGGTCACACTCCGGCTGCGCTGCCTGCCCCTCGCCGACGGACTGGGCGACCGGCTCGTGCCCGACCCGGCGGTCAAGGGCAAAGGCGCGACGCTCGCGGCGGCCGTCGCCGAACGGCGCCGCGCCCTGCGCGCCTGGCTCCGCGCGGACGGCGCGGACCCCTCCCGCCCCGAACTCGCCCTCGTGGAAGTCGCACACCGCAGCACGTTCCGCCCTGCGTCGGCGGACCCCAAGTTCGCCATCCGCCTCGGGTGCGCCGACGCGGGCCTGCTGACTCAGTTCGTCGTCACCCCGTCCATCGACCGGCAGATCGACAATGCGGAGAGCCTCGACCACCGCACGTGCAGCTCGTGGCTCGACGGACTGCGCCAGCTCGGCGTCCGCGTCCTGCCCCAGCACACCCTCGGTGACGATCTTCCGGACTCGCTGCAATACGCGGCGGTCTGGATGGTGAAACGTCGCAAGGACGGCCCGACCCGGTTGCCCAAGCACCTGCCTGTGGCCGTCCTGGTCACCCCGCTCCCGGCCGGGGAAGGCCTCGCGGCCGTACGCGGCTGGGATGACACCGCGGGGGAATGGGTGCCCTATCCGCAGTTCCTCCTCGGTCTGGTGAAACAGGCGGAGCTCGACCCCGAAGCGTTCACGGAACCCGGGACTCCAGACGATGACGCACGTCCCGATGCCTCTAGGGTCACCGGCAAGCAGTGGCGCAGCAACCTCGCCCAACAGCGCAGGGAGACCGCGGCATTCCTCCAACGCGTGCTGCACTCCCTCCGAGGGCAACCCACCGCACTGATCACCCACGCTCAGAACAGCCGACTGCACTGGCCCTGGCTCCAGGACGGCCAGACCGAACGCGATCTGATCAAGACCGGCCACGCCCCGGCAGGACGACTGGACGACGAACTGCGCCTCGTACGCGTGCGCGGATGCGGCGGTCGCGAGGGCGCCCAGTGGTGGGGGCTGGCCGACCCGGGCAAGCCCCACGGACAGCCGGCTGGCTTCTGGGCACAGGATCCCCAGCAGCAGTACAGGGCTTCAGCGCGCGAGCGGGTCTTCTACAGCACCACCGAACGCCCCGGAACCCATGCGATCTCCCCCGCACTCGACCGCCTCGCCACCCGGGTCAACGCGGCAGGCAACCTCACCTCGCAGGCGGGCACCAGCGCCTGGAACCCGACCCTGGTGGAGATCGCGGTACTAGGCTGCCACGAGGATAACGACCTGGCTGCCCCCGTACCGGAAAAGCCCGACGACCCCGAGGCGCTGGCCCTCGCCATGCACCAGCTCCGCCAGGCCCCGGACTACGCTGCTGCCCTGTCTCTCCCCCTCCCACTCCACCTCGCGGGGCTGGCCCAGGCATATGTCCTCCCGACACTCGCCGACGGCGACCGGACTTCGAACGAGGAGTCGGACACACCTGCTGGAAACCAGAGCATGGAGGACCCAGATCTCGCCGACGCGGCCGGACTGTCCACGACGCCGGACGACGAGGCCGAGACTGCCCACGACTGACGACGGGATCGACACCTACGCGGTGCCCTGACGACGGAGGACACCGGTATCCACAGGACCTGTGTTCTGAGAGACCGCCGACAGCCCCTGCATGCACCCTTCTCTACTCGTGTGCGCGGTCCAGCGGAGGAAGGCGGAACACTGGGGTGACCGTGACCAGTTCGGGTCTGGCCGCGACGTCGGTCACGTCGCCATCGGTCCCCTCGCCGCCGGCGCGGTCAGGCGTTTCCCTCGCTCATCCCGTTCCAGGGTTCGAACCTGCAACCGCTTACCCGACAGCACGTCTGACGAGCCAAGTCACCCCCGCCGGCCGTTCCCACATCTCACGGTCGGCAAGGGGTTGCCGGTCACCGCCTCGGCGCTAGCGTCCAGTGCACGTCGCCTGAATCCGGGCAGATCCACCACCCTTCCAAAACGCCGTTCGCCGTCAGATGGCTGAGCACACCGTGGAACCCTTGATCGCGCAGGCCACAGTCACGGATGATCCGGTCGCACTCACTCAGTCCCTCCCCCGAGGACGGATCGCTGCGCGCCGCGAGATAGACGCCCGACAGTCGCAGCTGCGGCTCTGCCCCACCGATCCGGGCAGGGCACCCGGTGCGCAACGCCCAGTCGGCCGCGCGCCGCCGGTCGGGGCGGGCCGGTGACTGGGCGAGCAGCGTGGCGTCGCGAAGCTCCGCAGCCACCCCGGCCGCTCCGGGACCGTTCACCATGCTTGCCCACCGCGCCTGTTCCAACTCGCGGCAGGCCTGCACCGGATCGATACGAAGGCTGCGCAGCAGGCCCGCACGGAGTTCGACGTGCAGGTACGCGTTCATGCGCAGGGCGCACTGCAGGGCGAGGAGCCTCGCCCCAGCGGACACGTCCGCGGGCAGAGCCGCGGCCAGGTAGCTGAGGATCTCGCTCACGCGGACACGCTCCCCCGGCCCCCGGCTGGGCCGGGGACCGCGCGGCCGCGCGGAAGGCGGGTGGAACGGTGCGGCCAGCACGGTGTCGGGCACGACGGCGGCCTGGGCGGTTGCCGCGGCGCAGGCGCCGCAGGCGTCGGCGAGGCGCCAGACACGGCCGCCGCGTTCGCAAGCCAGGAGCAGGCGGATGGGCCCCGCGCACCCGCGGTGACGGCGGTGCCAACGGCAGCCGCGTTCATGACACTGACAGATCCGCAGGTGAGGAGCCCTCAGGTCACCGCGGGCATGCCGGGCGAGGTGAGCAAGGGCCGCCGAGCGCGCGGACTGCGCGGTGACCCGCCGGCCGTCCTGGGGACAATGCTGGCAAACGAGAACGAGCCCGCCGGTCTGGCATCGCAGTTCCACCGTCCAGGTCCGCGCCGCCTGAGGACACACGGTGCGCAGCCTCATGGGCGCGTGTCCCTCCCTTCCCGGTCCGGAGCCAGCCCCACCGTGCGGTACGGCGGGACGGCCGACACCGTAGTGCAGACCCCTGCCCTCCCGCCGGTGGAGCCATCGGGAGAAATAGGGCAGAGGTCTGCACTGACAGGGCAGGGGTCTGCACCGTCGGATGGTCAGGTGACGATCTTGCCGCCCGATCCGGACCTCGACGCGCTCCGACTGGAGCTCGGGCGTCTGCGGGCTGAACGCGGGTGGAGCTACGACGAGCTCGCCTCCCGCAGCGGCCTGGGCAGGCGCACTGTGATCGAGATCGAGCAGGGCCGCACCGTCGGCACCCTCAAGACATGGCACGCCCTCGCACACGCCCTGGACACACCGCTCGACGAGCTCTTCGCCACCCTCTGCCACGAGCACGGCCTCCCCGGCACCGACGACAGCTCCGACAGCTGATACGGGGCCGTCCAGCGCCGCCGGCGATTCACTCGATCCGGCAACGCCCTATCGAATGCGCGAGCAAGCGTTCGCACTGTTGTCGCCCCGTTCTGCTCTGCCCGGGGGATCATCAGGGTCGTGTACCGCAGGCGGGGCGTGTCGACTGGCAGGTTCGCCCGCATGTGCTCCTCTCCTTCTCCTTCCGCGCGGCGCTGGGACGGCAGCCGCACGAGCGCGCCCCAGCGGCGGTCCCTGCGTATCGCCCCCGACAGTGCCAGCCGGTTGCTGCGATGCGGCCAGACCACGTCCTGCCGCGAATGCGGCAATCCGGTCGAGTGCTACCTGGGGGCCGACGACCGGCTGGTGCGGCTGCATCCGCACGAACTGCCGGTGGCCGGGGTGCCGGAGTCCTGCCGCTGGCACGTCAGCCGCGGCATCGCCCATCCCGCGGGCGACGGGAGCAGCTGGTGCCGGCTGGCACACGACCTGCTGTGCCCAGCCCGCCCGGCTCCGACGGCCGCGCCGAAGCTGTCCGGCCTGCGCCGGACTCTCGCTCTGCGCACCCGCCGTCTGCTGGACACCGGAGTCCTCGCTCCACCTGCCACACTGGCAGGCGGCCCGCCGCCGGGCGAGGCCGTCTGCCGTCCGGCCCGGCCCGTCGTGCAGCTGCTGTTCGTCCGCTACCTGGCCTCCCGCCCCGTCGATGAGATCCAGTGCGTCGCCCAGACCCGGCGCCGAACCCGCTGTACGGCCGAGGTCCTCGGCCCCGGCGGGTTGCACGGGGTGTGGACCCTGGTACCCGCGACCGTGCACCACGGTCAGCTCGCACTGCCGTCGGATGTCATGGCCGTCTACAGCCTGTCCGCACTGCCGTACCAGGAACAGTTGCGCTGGCGCACCCAACGGTGCCGGGACCATGCCACAGCGTCGACCGCCGGTGACATTGCCGTCGCGGACTGGGAACCCTTCGACCCGCTCCGCCACCACGAGCACATCCGCACCCGCCTGCCCACGCACGGGCGCCGCCCCGGCGGCCACGCACCCCGGCGGGTCTGGTCGTGACACACCAGTACGCCGTCGAGATCGTCCTGACGCGGCCCGCCGCCGTTCGGGAACTTCACCAGACCCGCCACCGGGTGACGTACGCCGCGAACGCAGACCGCAGCCGGCTGATGACCGTGCAGCGCGGCAAGAGCCCGGGCCGCGCCCTGGAAGAAGTTCTGGCCTGCGCCGCAGGCCGCCTTCTCCAGGTACGTCTGCCACGCTGAGCCCGCCGTCGCCTCCCCGGCCGGACGCAGCCACCCGCTGCGCCCCGTTCCGGCCGTTCCCATCCCACGGAGCCCACGTTGCCCACCCCCACCCACGAACAGGTCCACGCGGCGGACATTTTCCGCGCCGGACGGCACCTCGCACTGCAGGCCGGAGCCGGAACCGGGAAGACCAGCACCCTGTGCATGCTCGCCGCCGGCACCAAACGCCGGGGACGCTACCTGGCCTTCAACAAGGACATCGCGCAGGACGCCGCAGCCCGCTTCCCGTCCACGGTGCAGTGCCGGACCGCCCACGCCACCGCCTTCGCCGCACTCGGACACCGCTATGCCGACCGACTCAACAGCCCCCGCCAGCCGGCCTGGAAGACCGGACAGTCCCTCGGCATCCTCCGCGCCGTACGGATCGCCGACCACGAGATCAGCCAGAGAACCCTGTCCCACAACGTGCTGCGCACCGTCACCCGCTTCTGTCACTCCGCCGACAGCGCACTGGCCCAACACCACGTGCCGCGCCTACGCGGCCTCGACGCCCCCGCCGCCCATCGGCAGTTCGCCGAACTCGTGCTCCCCTTCGCCGCCAAGGCATGGGCGGACCTGCAGCGTCCCGACCACGGCATCGTCCGCTTCGAACACGACCACTACCTCAAGATGTGGGCGCTGACCAGGCCGAAGATCGAGGCCGACTTCCTTCTCCTCGACGAGGCCCAGGACACCAACCCGGTGCTGGAGCAGGTGTTCACCGCACAGCGCGACCACGCCCAGCTCGTCATGGTCGGCGACTCCGCCCAAGCCATCTACGGCTGGCGGGGCGCAACCGACGTGATGACTGGCTTCGACGCCGAACAGCTGACCCTCACCCGCTCGTTCCGCTTCGGGCCACAGATCGCCAACGAGGCCAACCGGTGGCTCGCGCTCGCCGACGCCCCTATCCGGCTGACGGGCACCACCAGCGTTCCCGCAGAGGTCAGCAGCGTCGACCACCCCGACGCCGTGCTGTGCCGCACCAACATCGGCGCCATGACAGAGGTCATGCGTCTGCTCGGCGAAGGACACCGCGTAGCCCTCACCCGGGGAGGCCAGCAACTGGCCCAACTCGCCTCTGCCGCACGTGACTTGAAGGAAGGGCGCCGCACTCATCACCCCGAGCTGGTGCTGTTCGCGTCCTGGGGCGACTTGCAGGACTACGCCACCTACGATCCGGCCGGCTGCGACCTGCAGCCCTTCGTCGACATCGTCGACACCCACGGTCCCGACGCCATCCTCGCTGCCGTGTCCGACCTCACCGAGGAAGCACACGCCGACGTCACCGTCTCCACCGCCCACAAAGCCAAAGGCCGCGAATGGCCGACCGTCAGGATCGGCAACGACTTCTCCCAGCCGAAGGACCCCAACTCCGGCACGAGCGCGGCCGACCAGGCCCCGGAAGTAAGCGGCACGGACGCCCGTCTCGCCTACGTCGCCGTCACCCGCGCCCGCCACCAACTCGACCTCGGCAGCCTGGCATGGAACGCCACTCCTCAGGAGAACGAGAGTGGTTGACGCCGCAGACATCGAGGGGCAGCCAGTTCCCCAGCCCGTCCACGACCAGGGCGGCCGAGTGGTGGCCTAGCCAGTCGACTCGGTCATCTCGCAAGCCTTGTGCAGCACACTCAACCTCTCGCTGGTGTCGTCGCAGGTAGAGCTACCTACAGTCACAGAGAGTCAACAACGGCAACCATGATTTGCCAACTATCCTTCTCATGATTTGCCAACAAGGATTCTCCACCCGCTCCCGACCTGCGCGTCTCAGTCCATGATTCGCCAACTAAAGTTCTCGGTCACAGCTGCGATCAGTCGCTTCGGATTCGGTGAGTCACTTCAGGCACCGGCTGTCCGGGCCGAGCGGGGCTGGGCGCGCAGGGCAGGCAGCCGAGCGCATTCTTCGGCTCCGGCCAGCCCCTCCCCCAGGGCGAGGAGCGAGAGGACTCGCACCGGGCAGCCGGCGGTGGCCGCGGCCTCCAGTTTGTGGTGGCCGTCGAGGAGGAAGTGCGTCAGGCCCCAGTGCTGGGACTGGTCGTCCCCGAAGGCGTTGGCGGGTTCGCACACGTCCAGCGTCGAGACCGCCACGGCCGTCGGGACCGCGCCCCGGCGCATGAGTTCGACGTATTCTTCGACGCGTTCCCGCTCGTTCCACGTCGGGGGAACCATGGGCACGACGAACTCGTAGAGGTGTGCGGACGCGTCGACCGCGGTCTCGAAGGTCCGGTAGTACGGCGTGTGCGGGTACTCCGGGAGGCCCCAGAACTGGTCGATCCCCCACGTGTCCACCTGCTCGCCGCTGAAGTAGTCGCCCTCCTGGCCCGGGATCACCAGCCGGGGCTCCACGCGCAGCAGCACCGGAAGGTACTCGCCCTCCGGCAGCAACGCGCCGAACGCGTCGATCACCCCGCCGTCACCCGGCTCGGCCGGCGTCCCGGTGAGCCGCTCCCGCAGGACCTCCAATGACAACTTCTTGTTCCCGGTCACCAACCGACGGAAGAGCAACGGGCAGGTTCCGCACCAGTTGCTGAGCTCGAAGGCGGGCTCCCCGTCGACCATGAGCACCCTGCGCCCCGGCCGGCCCCCGTCCTCCCGCCGCTCCGTCCCGAAGCGCAACCGCGCCTCGCGGTCCGGGACTCCGAGTCTGCGCGGCTCATCACATCCGATCATCACGGACCGACCGTAAGCGGACCCGACGGTTCGACACCACTGTTCAAGGCCGCGACGCCCTACTGTCGTCGGCATGACGGAGCCCGTGGCAGCGACGCGTACACCCGAGCACTCCCCCGGTACGGCACGCCTGATCGCTCTGTCCGACGGGATATTCGCCATCGCGATGACGCTGCTCGTCATCAACGTCGCGGTCCCCGCGAATCTGCCGGCCGCCGCCTTCCACAAGGCCCTGGGGGACGCCCTGCCCAGCCTCGGCGCCTTCGCGCTGAGCTTCACCCTCATCGCCGGGTTCTGGCGTGACCACCGCCGCATCCTCACCGCGGTGCCCGTCGAGACGGGCGTGGTCACCCGCCTCACCCTCCTCGGCCTCGGCCTGGTCGCGCTGCTGCCCTTCCCCACCAGCCTCCTGGCGGAGTACGCCTCACAGCCCGACGCCGTCGCCCTCTACGCGAGCGCCATGGCCGCGATCCACGCGGTGCACGCGGCGCTCCTGCTGCTCACGCAGCGCCAGGTGCACCCCTCGCCCGACTCCCCCGCCGCCAGGGCCCGCCGCCGCTTCACCGTCCAACTGGGCTCCAGCGTCCTGGTGTTCGTCCTCTCCATTCCCCTGGCCTACGTCAACACGGCCGCGGCGATGTGGTTCTGGATCACGATCATCCCTGCCCATGTGGTCCTCGGCCACTACCGCCGCCGGTCGGGGCAGGACTGACACCGCCCGCTCGGTCAGGATCGCTCGGCGAGCACGGCTTCCAGGTGGGCGACGTGGCGGGCCTCGGCCTCTTTGCGGACCGCGGCGAAACGGCGGTCGACGATCAGCACGGGGATCAGCCAGAGGTAGCCCCACAGGCTGAAGTGGTCCACGACGCCGGTCCGCCGCAGCGTCGTGTTGGTGGCGAAGCACAGGATGAGGCTGACCCCCCACGCGGCCGTCCGGTACCGGCCGAGGAGGCGCACCGGCGCGTTCCAGGGACCGGACAGCGCCTCCAGGGTCGTGGCGCGCACGGTGGCGGCCCGGTCGAGGGGCTCGGCTCCCCGCGTGCTCGCGTCGTCGCCGTCCCGCTGCCGGAGGTCCTCGGCCAGGGCGCGGGCCTGGGCCTCGGTGTCACGGCCCTGGAGCGCACCGACCACCGCCCTCATCCTGATGTCCTCCCAGTAACCACGTCGGGCCCAGCGCTCGACGGCGGCGGGCTGTTCGGCCTCGGCGGACTCCGGTGCCGATTCCGTCAGGCGCCGGGAGAGGACGGATGCGCGCGCGGCACGGCCGGGGTACTCGAACGCGTCGGCACGCAGGCAGAGTTCGGCGTACCCGGCCAGGAGCCCGAGATGGTCGCCGTCGAGCGCGAGTCCCGCCCGGAACGCCTCCTCCGCGCGATCGTCGTGGTCGTCGTCGTCCTCGACGGCATGCCCGAGAGCCAGCCAGCAGTAGAGATCGGCCCGCGGCCCGAGCTCGTCCAGCCCCTCCTGCGCGGCGCGCCGGACGGCCGCGTCTCCCCCGGCCAGGAACAACTGCTCGCAGCGGTCCTGGTACACGTCGATCGTGGTCGTCCGGCTCATGTGGCGTCCCCCCTCGTGAACCCCCTCCCCAGGGGGAGGACAAGTGTGCGGGGCGGGTAATCCCCAGGTCAAGCGTGATCCAACGGTTCGGACACAGGTCCCGCTCGCGCGTCCGCAGTGGTCCCCAGCAGGGGTTGACCTGGAGCGCGCTCCAGGTTCTACGGTTGTGTTCATGAGCAGCGGACAGCCCCTGAATCCCCTCCCCCGGGACCGGGAACCCACCCTCACCATCGCCCAGGTCGCCGAGCGCACCGGTCTCTCGCACGACACGTTGCGCTACTACGAGAAGGCCGGCCTGATCGAGCGGGTCGGGAGGACCACCGGCAACCAACGGCGTTACCAGGCCGCGGACCTGGCCTGGCTGGAGTTTCTGCTGCGGTTGCGCGGGACGGGTATGTCGATCGCCGACATGCAGCGGTTCGCGGCGCTGCGGGCGGCGGGGGACGTCACGGTCGCCGACCGGCTGGCGATGCTGCGCGGGCATCGGGCCGAACTGGCCGACCGGATCAGGGCGTTGCGCCGCAACGCGTCCGCGCTGGACCACAAGATCAACCACTACGAACGGCTGCTCCTCGACGAGGTCGAGCACGAGCGGCCGGGATCGGATGAACCGACATGAGCGCGAGCACCACCCGTGAAGAACGTTTCGACCACGGCCTGGAGGTCCTGAAGCGGGTCGACGGCGAGGCCGGGCAGCGGGTCGTCGACTCGCTCGCCGACATCAGCCCCGAACTGGGTCACCAGGTCGTCGCCTGGGCCTTCGGCGAGATCTACGACCGTCCCGGACTCGCCCCGCGCGACCGCCAGTTGGTGACGCTGGGCATGCTCACCGCGCTCGGCGGCTGCGAGGCGCAGCTCGATGTGCACGTGAACGCGGCGCTGAACGTGGGCCTCACACCGGAGGAGATCGTCGAGGCCCTGACGCACTCCGCCGTGTACTGCGGCATCCCCAAGGCGCTCAACGCCACCTTCGCCGCGAAGAAGGTCTTCGCCGATCGTGGGCTGCTGCCGCTGGGACAGCAGCCCACCCCGGAGGCGGAAGCTACTTCTGCTTGATCCTCAGGAACGTGACCGAGTTCGCCGGGAAGGTGTAACCGAACCTGCCCGCAACCCCCTTGAAGGTGGACTCGACCGGCGCGACCGCCGTCGCCGTCTCGCTGTTCACCGCGTCGGGCGCGGCGGCGAGCGTGGTGACCTTCGCCTTGGAGGCGACCTTCGCGCCGCCCAGGTCGATCGCCGTACGGGCCGCCGAGGACTGGTCGTTGACGACCTTGACGATCAGGTCACCGGTCTTCGCGTCCTTGGTGACGACCTGACGGAACGGCTCGGCCGGCTTGTCGTCGGCGAAGCCGCCCCACTTCTGGCCGTCGAGGTACAGGGTGACCTGACGGCCCCTCACCTTGATGTCGACGTCGTAGGCGCGGCCCGTCTCGATGGTCCCCGGCTTGGCGACCAGCGTCGACTTGCCGCCGTCCACGGCCTGTTCGACGGCGGTCTGGGTGTTGTTCCAGCCGCCCAGGTTCCACCAGTAGTAGTTGCCGGTGTCCTTGACGCCGAACGCGACCAGGAAGCCTTCTTTCCCGGACCTCTTGGTCGCCTTCACGTGCAGGTCGTAGTCGTGCCAGGCCGGGTCGCCCGCCGACACCATGGTGTTCTCGGCGGCGGTGTCGGTCTGGACGTACTGCCCGTCCTCAAGGCTCCAACTCCCGCCTCCCGTATGGGTCCACCGGCCTGCCGTGTCACCGGAGAAGTCGTCGGAGAGCAGCGCCGAACCGTCCGCCGCCGTCACCTTCACATCGTCGTACGCCGCGCTCGTCGCCCAGGTCGACAGGCCGACCGCGCCGGAGATCGGGGCGGCAAGTGACGGTGTTCCGGTGGCCGTTGACGGCACCACGCGGGTACCGACGTTGTTCATGAAGAGCTTCTGGACCTCGTAGTCGGCGGAGCCCCAGGAGGCGTGGTTGTTGAACCACACCAGGTCCGGGCGCCACTGGACGTAGTCCTCGTTGGCGAACAGCGGTGCGTAGGAGGCGAGTTCGACGACGTCAGCGTTGCGCTCCAGGCCGGTCATGTACGCCGCTTCGGCGAGGCCGTTCTTGAACGCGTTGCCGCCGGAGGCGTATTCGCCGAGGAAGACCTTCGGGCCGGTGCGGTCGTAGGAGTCGTAGCGGTCGTTGTTCTGCAGGAACCACTGCGGGCTGTTGTAGTAGTGCTCGTCGACCATGTCGACCTTGGCGTCCTTGTTGAGCTGCCAGGCCGTGTCGAAGGTCGAACCGCTGTCGTCCGGGCCCGCGTTGGAGATCACGGTCATGTACGGGTACTTGGCCTCGATCGCCGTACGGAACCGGGTGAAGCGGGCGAAGAACTCGGCGGGGAGGTTCTCCTCGTTGCCGACCTCGATGTGGGTGAGGTGGAAGGGCTTGGGGTGGCCCATCTCGGCGCGCAGCCCGCCCCACTTCGACGTCACCGGTCCGTTGGCGAACTCGACGAGATCCAGGGTGTCCTGGATGTGCCGCTTGAGCAACGCCGGGTCGTCCACGGCCTTGTTCTGGCCGCAGCCGGTCACCAGGGCCGGTACGACGGGCAGCGGCATCGCGCCGATGTCCTCGGCGAGGCGGAAGTACTCGTAGTAGCCGAGGCCGTAACTCTGGTTGTAGCCCCAGAAGTTGGAGTTCGTGGCACGGGTCTCGACCGGGCCGACGGTGTCCTTCCACTGGTACGAGCGCTTGCGCTGGTATCCGGAGGCTGCGCTGTAGTCCTCCATGGAACCGGTGTTGACCAGGCAGCCGCCGGGGAAGCGCACGAAGCCCGGGTGCAGGGCGGCGATCTTCTCGGCGAGGTCCTTGCGCAGGCCGTTCGGCTCGTGCTTGTAGGTGTCGCGGGGGAAGAGGGACACCATGTCGAGGGCGGTCGCGTCGGAGGAGGCGACGGTGAGGCGGCCGGCGGTGCTGGTGCGGGTCGCGGTGAACCGCGCCCGGTAGTGCGCCCAGCCGTTCTTCCTCACCTTCACCTGGTGTGCCGTCGCCAGTGTGCCGCCGGTGTCCTGGAGGCTCACGGTGAGTGTGGTGCCGGTATCGGCGCGGGCCCACACCGAGAAGTCGTACTTCTTGCCGTCCTCCACGGCGACGCCGGTGTTGTAACCGGCGTTCGTGACGGACGAACCGGCCGTCAGGGAGAGGTAGTTGCGGTTGGTCTCGTTGAGACGGCCGACGTCGTTCACCACCTGGGCCGTGCCCGCGACCGTCCAACCGGTCAGCGGGGTGTACGACTTGTTGTCGTCGGTGGAGTACTCGAAGGACCGGTTCTGCACGAGTTCGGCGTACAGGCCGCCGTCGGCCGCGCGGTTGATGTCCTCGAAGAAGACCCCGTACATCGTCCTGTCGATCGCGGCGCCCCGCGTCGACGGGTCGACGGTGATCGCGTAGTCCGTGACGTCCGTGACGTCGTCGGCGCGGGCGGGTGCGGGGACGACGGCCGTCGCCAGCAGGAACGCGCTCGCCCCTAAGGCGAGTCTCAGGCGGGTGCGGCTGGTGCGTGACATGGATACTCCGCGGCTCTTGAAGTTGCCCTGAAGCCGCCCGGAAGCCGCCTCAAGGTTGTTCGAGATATCAGACACTGGTCAGCACTTCGAACGGCAAGATAGGGAAGGGGCGTGAGCACGTCAATGGGGCCGGTGCGGACGGGGACGTAGGGTCGAGGACATGCATGCGCTGTTGCCCCACCAGGTCATGCGGAAGGGATGACGATGGGCGAGTTCTGGCCGGTGGCGGACGTGTTGGCGTACCTGTCCGGGAGTTGGCGGGTCCGGAGGTCGGTACGGGACCTGTCGAGCGGGGACGAGGGCGACTTCGCGGGTACGACCGTCTTCAGCGCGCTGCCCGAAGGGGGCCTGCTGCACACGGAGTCGGGCACCTTCACCTGGCTGGGCGTGGCCCGTCCCGCCGAGCGGACCCTGCGGTTCCTGCCGGGCGGGGCACCGGGGACGGCCGACGTGCGCTTCGGCGACGGACGGCCCTTCCACGGTCTGGATCTGGCCACGGGGCACCATGTAGCCGACCATCCCTGCTCGGCGGATCTGTACCGGGGCGAGTTCACGGTGCTCGACGCGGACCACTGGCGGACGGTGTGGCAGGTGGGCGGGCCGGCCAAGGACCTACTGCTCAACACGGATTACACGCGCGGGAGTTGAGCAGCGGCGCCCTCTCCCGCTGCACCCACGGCCCTACACCCGCCTGGACTGGACCCCCGCCCCGTCGAACCGCAGGTTCCAGCGCCCCGCATGCCCCGTGACCGTGGTGGTCGACAGTGGGCGCACGTCGAGGTTCCAGTAGGTCGACGGGGGTGCCTTGAGGGCGTAGACCAACGCGGCGCGGATCACGGAGGGTTCGGCGACGGCGACGATGCGGCCGCCGTCGTCGTCGGGGCGGGTGTCCAGCCAGCCGCCCACCCGGGAGATGAAGGCCAGCAGGGACTCGCCGCCGTGCGGGGTGGAGCGGGGGTCGGCGAGCCAGGCGTCCACCAGGGCCGGTTCGCGAGCCATCGCCTCGCCGAGGGTCAGGCCGCGCCAGCGGCCCATGTCACAGTCCCGCAGGGCGAGTTGCACCAACGGGGTGTACCCGAGGCCGTCGCCGGTGGTCCGGCTGCGCGGGGTCGGCGAACAGTAGCGCAGCTCCGCCGCCGCCAGCGGCAGCAGGACCGGGGCGGCGCGCTGCACCTCGTCCCATCCCGCCTGGTCCAGCGGGCGGTCGTCCTCGAAGCGCTCCGCGAGCAGCGGGGAGCTGCGCGCGGCGGCGACGAACGTGACCCGAAGTAGCATGCGGCGATCGTGATCCCGCCGAAGTACGCAGGTCAAGGGGTGCCGAACGAGCGTTACCCAGGGTGGGCGAAACCTCACTTCGAAGTCGGGACCAGGGCGGACAACTCACTCGAAAATGAGGGCCATCCACTGGTCGGGCCGCTCCAATGGCTTGAATCCGAGCTTCTCGTACACCCCGTGGGCGTCGTGCGTGGCGAGCAGGATCCGCCGCAGTCCGAACGGCCGCAGCTCCTCGCACACAGCGCCGACGAACGCCGTGCCGACGCCCTTGCCGCGCACCGACGGGTCCACGTACACGTCGCACAGCCACGCGAACGCGGCCTGGTCGGTGACCACGCGCGCGTACGCCACCTGCTCCCCCGAAGTCGTGTCGTACACCCCGAAGTTCAGCGAGGACGCGACCGCCCGCTCGTGCTTCTCGCGGGGCCGGTCCATCGCCCAGTAGGCGTCGGTGGACAGCCAGCGGTAAGTGCGGTCGATGTCGACGCGGGCGGAGTCGGCGGAGAACTCATAGCCGTCGGGGAGGCTCGGGATGTCGTTCATGGCGGGAGGCTCGCAGGTCAGGGGGCGAGGTGTCGAGCGGTTTTGGCCGGCGGCCCGGGCGTTGTCAGTGCCGGGTGGCAGGCTTTGGACCACTGGTTCGAGGACGGGGAGCGGAGCTACGAACTGCTCACCGAGACCCCCGGGCTGGGGCACCGCCGCGTCAGAGCACCTCCTCGCAGGCCGCCCGAAGCCGTCGTACGCCCTCCACGATCTCCCCCGTCCCCGCGACCGCGGCGAAGCTCAACCGGACGTGGGCGGCCGGGGGTTCGGCGCTGAAGTAGGGGCGGCCGGGGGCGATGGAGACGCCCGCGCGGAGGGCCGCGATCGTCAGGGACTGTTCGTCCATGCCGTCGGGGAGTCGGAGCCAGAGGTGGTAGCCACCGGAGGGGATGTGCGGGAGGGAGAAGGTGGGGAGTTCGAGGCGCAGAGCGGTCGTCATCGTGGTGAGGCGGGTCTTCAACTCGGTTGAGATCGCGCGGAGATGGCGGGGCCACGCCGGGGAGCCGACGAGTTCGAGGGCCGCCTCCTGGAGCGGGCGGGGGACGAAGAAGGTGTCGACGACCTGGATGGCGCGCAGGCGTTCCAGCACCGGGCCGTGCGCGGCGAGGGCGCTGACCCGGAAGCTGGGCGAGGTCGCCTTGGTGAGCGAGCCGACGTGGACGACGACTCCGTCGGGGTCGTCGGCGACGAGCGGGCTCGGCAGCGGACCCGCGTCGTCGTGCACGAGCCGTCGTACGAAGTCGTCCTCGATGACGAAC
Source organism: Streptomyces sp. NBC_01261 (assembly GCF_036226385.1). Classification (NCBI taxonomy): domain Bacteria; kingdom Bacillati; phylum Actinomycetota; class Actinomycetes; order Kitasatosporales; family Streptomycetaceae; genus Streptomyces; species Streptomyces sp. NBC_01261. The sequence continues at coordinate 8,685,962 of NZ_CP108463.1, read as the reverse complement.
GCGCCCGCGTCGCGGGCGATGCCCAGGACCTCCGAACGGCGGGCGGGGGCGAGGACCGCGCCGGTCGGGTTCTGGAACAGGGGCTGGCAGACGAAGACCCGGGCGCCGGTCGCGCGGAACGCTTCGGCGAGCAGGGGCGGTTTCACGCCGTCCGCGTCCACCGGCACCGGGACCGGACGCAGGCCTGCCGCCCGCGCGATCGCCAACATGCCTGGATACGTGGGGGATTCGACGAGGACCGGTGCGCCCGGGGGTGCGAGGGCGCGCAGTGCGGTGGTGAGCGCGGTCTGGCCGCCCGCGCTCACCAGGACGTCGGCGGCCGTCACCGCTCCGCCGATGCTGCGCGCGAACCACTCGCGCAGTTCCGGCAGGCCCTCCATCGGCGGGCGGCCCCAGGCGCCGGGGCGGCGGCCGGCCCGGGACAGCGCTGCGGCCATCGCGCGCTCGGGTTGCAGGGACGGGTGTAGATAGCCGCCGTTGAACTCGATCACGCCCGGCGGCGGGACGGCCAGGGTCGCCAGGACCGCGGACGCGTCCACCGTGCGCGGGACGAAGTCGGCGGTGCCGTCCGCGCTGAGCGCGACCTCCTGCCAGGAGGTGTCCCCCGAGGTAGCGGCGGTCGCGGGGCGGGGCGTCGCCCGGAACGCGCCCGCGCCGGGCCGGGTGACCACCAGTCCTTCGGCGGCCAGCTGCGCGAGGGCGCGCGAGACGGTCACGGGGCTCACCCTGAACCGTTCGACGAGCGCCCGGCTCGACGGCAGCTTTCCACCGGGTGAGTAGCGGTTGAGTTCCTGTCGCAGATGATTCGCCAGTTCACCGACACTGCTACGCTCGTGCATGAGAGCACACGATAGCGCTACCGCCCCGAGCCCGATAGCGGTCAGCACCGGTACCGGCCCCGCTTCCGCCCCCGCACCGGCCCCCGTGCTCGGCGTCCGCGCCGGTACCGTCCAGGCCGCGCTCGGTGTGATCGCCTTCTCCCTCACCTTCCCCGCCACCGCCTGGGGGCTCGAAGGCTTCGGCGCCTGGTCGTTGGTGGCCGTGCGCAGCGTCCTCGCGGCGGTCATCGCGGGCGGCTGTCTACTGGCGCTGCGCGTCCGCGTGCCCGGCCGTCGACACTGGGGCGGGCTGGCCGTCGTGGCGGCAGGGGTGGTCGTCGGTTTCCCGCTGCTCACCACGCTCGCGCTGGAGACGTCGACCACCGCGCACGCGGCGGTGGTTGTCGGCCTGCTGCCGCTGACGACCGCCGCGCTGTCCGCGCTGCGCACCGGCATCCGCCCCTCGCGCACCTTCTGGACGGCCGCGCTCGCGGGCGCCGGCGCGGTGATCGCCTTCACCGTCCAGCAGAGCGGCGGCGCCGTGACCACCGCCGACCTGTATCTCCTCGCCGCGCTGCTGGTCTGCGCGGCCGGTTACACCGAGGGCGGCCGACTGGCCCGGGTCATGCCCGGCTGGCAGGTCATCGCCTGGGCGCTGGTCCTGTGCCTGCCGCTGACCGTGCCCGCCGCCGCGATCGCGCTGTCGTACGACACCCCGCACCTCACCGCGCACAGCGTGGCCGGGCTGCTGTGGGTCGCCGCCGGTTCGCAGTTCTTCGGGCTCGTCGTCTGGTACCGGGGCATGGCCGCCATCGGCGTCCCGAAGGCAAGCCAACTACAGCTGGCCCAACCGCTGCTCACACTGGTCTGGTCGGTCCTGCTGCTCGGCGAACACCTGCCTGTGGCCGCCCCGTTGACCGCGGCGGCGGTGCTGGTGTGCATCGCCGTCACGCAACGGGCGCGGAGTTGAGGTGTACAGATCCCGCTTCCGGAACGGGAGTTCAGCGCGGAGCCCGCACGTGCTCCTGGTAGTGGTCGGCCACCAGCCGGGCCATCGCGCCGATAGGATCCACCGCCACATCCCTGGCCGCGAAGAAGACATGCCCGCCGAACTGGGGGTACTTGGCCGCGAGCGTGAGGTGGCGGGAGAGTTCGGCCGGGTCCTGCCAGGCCGCGGGCTGTGCCGGGTCGCCCGCCTTGTACAGCGCCTCACCCGCGTAGAGCCGCGTCTTCGTGCCGCGCGCCACCTCCGCCCACCAGGGCAGCAGCTTGGCGTAGTCGGCGGCGGCGAAGCCGATGTTCCAGTACAGCTGCGGGACGATGTAGTCGATCCAGTTCTCGCGCACCCACTTGCGGGTGTCCGCGCACAGGTCGTCGTACGTCTGCACCCCCGCCCGGGTGTCGGAGCCGCGTGGGTCGGTCGCGATGTTGCGCCACACGCCGAAGGGGCTGATCCCGAAGCTCGTGCCCGGGCGGATCCGCTGGATGCGGGCCGCGGTCTCGCGGATCAGCTTGTCGATGTTGTCGCGGCGCCAGCCGGCCCGGTCGGCGAAGCCGCCGCCGTACCTGTCGTAGGCCGCGTCGTCGTCGAAGGTCTGGCCGGCCACCGGGTACGGGTAGAAGTAGTCGTCGAAGTGGACCCCGTCGACCGGGTACTTCTTCACCGCGTCGAGGATCGCGTCCTCGACGAAGGCGCGCACCTGGGGCAACCCGGGGTTGTAGTAGAGCTTCCCGCCGTACGCCACCACCCAGTCCGGGTGCTTGCGCGCCGGGTGCGAGGCGACGAGCCTGGTCAGGTCGGTGTTGTTGGCGATCCGGTACGGGTTGAACCAGGCGTGCAGTTCCAGCCCCCGCGCATGCGCCTCTTCCACGGCCGTCTTCAGCGGGTCCCAGCCGGGGGCCACGCCCTGGGTGCCGGTCAGGTACTGCGACCAGGGCTCGTACGGCGAGGGCCACAACGCGTCGGCGGTGGGCCGTACTTGGAACATCACCGTGTTGAGGCGGTCCCGGACCGCCGTGTCGAGGTGGGCGATCAGTTCGGTGCGCTGCTGTGCCGCGGTGAGGCCCGGGCGGGAGGGCCAGTCGCGGTTGGCCACCGTCGCCAGCCACACACCCCGCATCTCGGTGACCCCGCGCGGACGACCCGCCGGCCTCGGTACGGGCCCGGGTTCCGCCGCCGCGCTGCCCGTCGTGGCCAGCGTCGACAGCGCGGCCATCGCGAACGCCCGACGTGACAATCGCCCCATCTGCACACCCCCATACGCTGTGGATCCGTGCCGTCACGGATCGTCTCCGCGCCCCAGAATGCCCGACCCCGGCGATCGATCATCGATACTTACGGGTAACGTGCACGATCGGAGCAGGCGCCGAACTACGGAATCCTGCGACACAGTGACAGAGCAGTGAAGGGGACGATGTGACGGGCATCCCAGCGGGAGATATTACGCGCGTCGGAGTGGTCGGCTGCGGCCAGATGGGCGCGGGTATCGCCGAGGTGTGCGCCCGCTCCGGCCTGGACGTGAAGGTCGCCGAGACCACCGGCGAGGCCCTGGAGATCGGCCGGACCCGGCTGTTCAACTCGCTGACCAAGGCCGCCGAGCGCGGCAAGATCACCGCCGAGGAACTGGCGGAGACGCAGGCGCGGCTCAGCTTCACCACCGATCTCGGCGAGTTCGCCGACCGTGACCTCGTGGTCGAGGCCGTCGTCGAGAACGAGCAGGTGAAGACCGAGATCTTCCAGGTGCTCGACCAGGTCGTGACCCGCCCCGACGCGATCCTGGCCTCCAACACCTCCTCGATCCCGTTGGTGCGGCTCGCGGTCGCCACCTCGCGCCCCGACCAGGTCATCGGCATCCACTTCTTCAACCCGGCCCCGGTGCAGAAGCTGGTCGAGCTGATCCCGGCGCTGACCACCTCCGAGGGCACGCTCAGCCGCGCCCAGCTGTTCGCCGAGAAGGCGCTCGGCAAGCACGCGATCCGCGCGCAGGACCGCTCCGGCTTCGTGGTGAACGCGCTGCTGATCCCCTATCTCCTGTCCGCGATCCGGATGTTCGAGTCGGGCATCGCCAGCCGCGAGGACATCGACAACGGCATGGAGCTCGGCTGCGCCCACCCGATGGGCCCGCTGAAGCTGGCCGACCTGATCGGCCTGGACACGGTCGCCTCGGTCGCGTTCTCGATGTACGAGGAGTACAAGGAGCCGCTGTACGCCGCTCCCCCGCTGCTCCAGCGCATGGTCGACGCGGGACGCCTCGGCCGTAAGTCCGGCTCGGGCTTCTACACCTACGCCTGAGCACTTCCCTCGCGGCAACTCACCGTAATACTTTGGCGGTTGCGGGCCCGGCACTCTTCGGAGTGCCGGGCCCGCGCCATTCACACACCGTGTGCGCGCCGGGCCCGCATATGCCGCTCGCACACTCTCCCCCGGTGTCCACCAGGGGAGTTGACTCTTCATGCGCATGCAAGGGATGTTCCGACTACGGAAAGGAGCGGACCCGTGACCGCCGACCCCGAGCATCCCGTGGTCCATGGAGAACTCGCAGAGTTACGCCGCCGTCTCGACGTCGCCTACGCGCGTGTCGAGGGAGGGCTGGCGCTGCTCAGCCATCGCACCGAGGAGACGGACAAGGAACTGGACGATCTGAGCGCGCGAATCGTTGCACTGGAGCACACGCGGTGGCCGTTGCCGACCATTGCCGCGATGACCGCCGTGGGTGCCCTTGTCGTGACTGTCTGGCAGGCGCTGGGACGTTAGCGTTCGAAGGGCGGTCGGTTGGCTGCGGGTTCGTCGTGGCTGGTCGCGCCGTTCCCCGCGCCCCTTTGGGGCGCTCCATCCTGCCCCAGCCTCAGATGGTGCAACAGCAGTAACGCGGCTGCCATGTTGGCGGCCGGGACCTCCCCGCGGGCGACCATGTCGGGTACGAGTTTGAGCGGCACCCATTCCCGGCGGTCCGACTCGAAGTCGTCCACGGGGTGTCCGGTGTACTCGCCCTCGTCGGCCCAGTAGATGTGGTGCCGGGCGTCCGTGAGCCCGTTGGACGGCTCCACGCTCATCAGGTGGTGCAGGGGCCCCGGCCGCCAGCCGGTCTCTTCCTCCAGTTCCCTGGCGGCCGCGCGCGCGATGTCCTCGCCGTCCTCCACGACGCCGGCCGCGAGCTCCCACCCCCAACTGTCGGTGATGAAACGGTGCCGCCACAGCAGGAGCACTTCGTTCGCCTCGTTGACCACCGTCGCCACGGCCACCGGACGAAGCCGTATGAGGAAGTGGTCGAGGTGCCGGCCGTCGGGCAGTTCGACATCCGCGAGATTGACGCTGAACCAGCGATTTGAGTACACAGTTTGTTCGTTCTGTTTCGTCCACTGCACGGTTCTGCCACCTTCCGTCGAGTAAGTGGCAATATCGCAGCAGGGACTGTGTCGTGGTCTACGGCGCTTTCCAGGGCGCGTTCTACAGCGGTACGCGCAGTGCTCCGTCGATGAGTTCGGCCGCCTCGGTGGTACCCGCGCAGTCGCTGCGCACCAGGTACTCACGGACCGCGCGGAGTCTGTCGCGCAGCCGCTGGGACTCCATGCCCCGTGCCTGCTCGGCCATCTGCACCGCCGTGGCCACCGCTTTGTCGGCGTTCCCCTGGCGCAGTTCGATCTGGCTGAGCATGGCCAACCGGTGCACCCGGCCCCGGTCGTGCGCCGGAGTGTCCACGGCCGCGTGGGCGTGTTCCCCGGCCGCCGTCAGATCGCCGAGGCTGAGAAGCGCCTCCGCCACCTGGACGTTGACCAGGCCCGGCTGGACATAGCCGGTCTCGTCGGGTTCGTATCCGCGTCGGATGCGTTCGGCGGCCTGCTCGGCACGCCGGATGCAGGACAGGGCGCTCGTGCCGTCGCCGAGGTGCGCGTACGCCTTCGCCTGCATCGCGTACAGGTCGGAGGCGAGCGCCGGGGTGATCTGCCGGCCTGCGGCGCGCAGCGCGGCCTCCGCGAAGGCGACGGCCTGGCGGAACTCCCGCATGAAAAGCGACTGGTTGACGAGCAGCGCGATGACGTACGCGCCAAGTCCCCGGTCATTGCTGGCCTTTGCGAGCCGCAGCGCCTGGTGGAAGTAGCGCTGGGCGAGTCCGTGCGCGTCGGAGTCGTAGGCGCAGATGCCCGCGATGGCCACCAACCCGCCGGTGGCGCGGTGCAGTTGGCGACCGGTGGCGTCGGTGTAGCTGCCGCGCAGCAGTGGGGCGGTCTCGGAGTTGAGGAAGCCGACGATGCGGGTGCGGGTCGCGACGCCGCCGGCCTTGCGGTACATCTGCTCGTAGTGGGCGCGGGCCGAGCGCAGCATCTCGATGTCGGCCATGCTCACCGCGTGCCGGCCGCCACGCGATACGTCGACGTCCTCGGGCGGGTTCTCCCATTCCCACACGGGCATCACCGCGGGCGTTCCGGTGACCGCGGGGGCGCCGAGGATGTGCGGGCGCTGCTGTTCGTCGGAGCGCCACAGGGCGGTGGCCCGCTCGACGAAGCCGGAGAGGGAGGTGCCGTGCGGGGTGGACGGTTCGCCCGGTACGCCGAGGCCGATGTCGTCGAGGGTGACGGGTCTGTGCAGGCGGGTCGCGAGCACCTCGCAGATCAGGTCGGGGACCTGGCCCCGGGGGCGCTGGCCCTTCAACCACCGTGCCACGGCGGTGTGTTCGTAGCGCAGCGCGAGCCCTCGGGCCCGTCCCGCCTGGTTCACGTGGGCGGCGAGTCCCGCGTGCGAGATTCCCGCCTCGTCCAGGATCGCGTCGAGGAGTGTGTTGGGCTGCATGGATGGCCCCCCGGGTGACTCGGTGCGGACAGAGTAGTGCGGGTCCGTTCGCACGGGGTGTGAACGGAGTACGCGAATCCGCGGCGTGTGCACACTGTCGCGGAGAGTTTCCAACCGGTTGACTGGATTGCCTCGCAAGAGGCCGGCCGGGCCGCCGGCTCCCCCTCGTAAGTGCGGCGGCCTGGCTTTGCGGGGCGGAACGGTGCGGCTAAACGCCGTTGTGCTGTGGGTAGTTCGTCGGATGCGGGTGCGTTGCGGCTGGTCGCGCCCCCGCGGCGGAGCCGCTGATGTCACAGCCCCGCGCCCCTGAGGGGGTGGGTGTGGGCCTGCGATCGTTGCGCAGGATGAGTATCGCCACGTCGTCCGTCGGGGTGCCGCCCGTGTGACGAAGCAGGGCCGTGAAGACTGAGCCCAGTACGGACTGCGGTACGGGGAGCGGGTGTTGAGCCGTCACCTCTGTCAGGACATCCCGCAACGGGAAGAAGCGGCCCCTCGTGTCACGGGCGTCCTCCGCTCCGTCCGTGTAGAGGAACAGGGCCTCGCCCGGAAGGAGTTGGCCGCAGCAGACGAACGGCAGCTCCGTCGGCAACGGGAACGGACCGAGGGGCGGAAGGGGATCGGCCCGGGCAAGTGGCTCGACACTCTCCGCGCTCAGCAGATACGGCCACGGGTGACCGCAGTTCAGCCCCCGCACCTCGCCGTCCCTGTCGATCTCCAGCAGCAGTACGGTGACGAACTCCTCGGCGACCGGGCTGTCGGGGTCGAGGCCGCCGGACGCGGGGTGTTCCGCGCGGGCGCGTTCACGCAGGTGGCGGGCGAGGGCGCGCTCCAGGCGGCGCAGGACGCCCTCCAGGTCGGGCTCGTCGTGGGCGGCCTCGCGGAAACTGCCGAGGACGGCGGCGACCGTGCCGATCGCGGAGATGCCGTGGCCGCGTACATCGCCCATCACGACCCGGACGCCGTGCTCGGTGGCGATCACCTCGTACAGGTCACCGCCGACCACCGCACCGCGCTCCGCGGAGAGTTGGGCGGCGGCGATGTTCAGCCCGTCGAGGCGGGGTGGCAGTGGGCGCAGCAGGGCGTTCTGGGCGGCGCCGGCGATCTGGCGGATCTGCCGCAGTTCGCGGAGCAGGGAACGGCGGACCTGGACGATGAGACCGGTGCCGACCGCGAAGAACACCGCGCTGGTGACGATGCGGGCGCCCAGGCTGTTCTGCTGGGCGAGCGGGCAGGTGAGTTTGTAGGTGATCGCTATGGCGCCCCAGACCGTGGGCAGCCCCAGGGCGAGCGCCCGGCGCAGCGGACGGCGGGCACGCTTCCTCGGGCGCGTCCTGCGGGGCACCCCAGCCTTGATGCGGATCATGCCTGTGGCCCCCCAAATAGGCCCCGACAGCGCAATCGGACCGGCCCCGAAAGGCCGGTCCGATTCTGTCGACCACATGCCCCGATCGGGCCACATCACCCGAACTTCTCACCCGAATGAGTGAGGCGACGAATACAGGCCCACAGTGATGCCCTCAAGGGGCGCGGGGAACTGCGCGACCAGCCACAACGAGCCCGCAGCCGGCAAACAACAGCAGCTCCCCACCCCTTGGCCGAGTCTCAGCCGCGAAGCACAGCTCCAACCCGCGACCCGGCCAACGCCACCGCCGCATCCCGAGCAGCCGACGCCTCATCGACAGTCAACGTCCGATCAGCCGCCCGGAACCGCAACGCATAGGCGAGCGACTTCTTCCCCTCACCCAACTGCGCCGCGTTCTCATAGACGTCGAACAACCGGATCGACTCCAGCAGTTCACCCGCACCCTCCCGCAACGCGGCCTCCACACCCGCATGCGGCACAGCCACATCGACAACGAGCGCGACATCCTGCGTGGCAACAGGGAACGTGGAGATCTTCGGCCCCTTGGGAACCCCCGAAGACGCCAACTCAAGGACATCCAGGTCGAGTTCCATCGCACTGGTACGCGCAGGAAGCCCCAGCGTCTTCAGCACACCAGGGTGCAACTCCCCGGCGTAACCGATGACTTGCTCAACACCCTCGACGACAACCGCGAGTTCCGCGCAGCGACCAGGGTGCCAGGGCCCGTACTGCCCACCCCGCACAACGAGTTCGGTCCCGGCCTCCCGCGCCAGCACCCGCGCCGCCTCGACCGCGTCGGCCCAGTCGGACGGACGCCCCTTGCCCCACCACCCGGCCTGCTCACGCGCGCCCGCGAGGACGACCGCGGCATGCCGGGGCTGAACGGGCAGCGCCTCGGTGAGAGAAGCGATCTCCTCGTCGGTGGGACGCCGGTCGACAGGCAGCCGTACCGCGATCTTCAGCTCTTCGCGCGGGTGGAAGACCAGCCCGGTCTCGAACAGCGCGAGGTCGTGCGAGCCCCGACCGTCGTTCCGGCGCAGCGCACCGAGCAGGCCCGGCAGCAGCGTCGTGCGCAGCGCGGGCTCCTCGTCCGAGAGCGGGTTGACCAGCTTGACGACCTTGCGGTTCGGGTCGTCGGCGGCCAGGCCGAACTGGTCGAAGACGTGCTCGCCGACGAAGGGGTAGTTCGGCGCCTCGACGTAACCGGCACCGGCCAGCGCGCGGCCGATGCGGCGGTGGAGGCGCTGGCGGTCGGTGAGGCCCCGGCCCGCGGGGGGCTTGGGGAGCGTGGAGGGCAGGTTCTCGTAGCCCTCCAGGCGGATGACCTCTTCGGCCAGGTCGTTCGGGTCCGTGAGGTCGGGGCGCCAGGACGGGACGGTGACGATCAGCTCGTCCTGCCCGTACACGTCGCAGCCGACCTGCTGGAGACGCCGTACGACGGTCTCGCGGCCGTAGGCGACACCCGCCACCTTGTCCGGATGGTCCGCCGGGATCGTGATGGTGTGCGGGGCCGAGGGCGCGATGACCTCGGTGACGCCCGCGTCCGCCGTGCCGCCGGCGAGGAGGACCAGGAGGTCCACCGTGCGCTGGGCTGCCGCCGACGCGGCCTGCGGGTCGACGCCGCGCTCGAAGCGCTTGGACGCCTCGGAGGCCAGCTTGTGGCGGCGGGCCGTACGCGAGATGGAGAGCGCGTCGAAGTGCGCGGCCTCGACGACGACCTCGGTGGTGGTGCCCTCGGTGTCGTCGATCTCGGTGTTGGCACCGCCCATGACACCCGCGAGGCCGATGGGGCCGCGGTCGTCGGTGATCACCAGGTCCTCGGCGTCCAGCGTGCGCTTGGCGCCGTCGAGGGTGGTGAGCTTCTCGCCCGGCTCGGCCCGGCGCACGCCGATCGGTCCCTGGACGCGGGAGCGGTCGTAGGCGTGCAGGGGCTGGCCCAGTTCCAGCATCACGTAGTTGGTGATGTCGACGGCGAGCGAGATCGGGCGCATGCCCGCCTTCTGGAGGCGGCGCGTGAGCCAGAGCGGGGAGCGGGCCTCGGGGTCGAGGCCGGTGACCGTGCGGGCGGTGAAGCGGTCGCAGCCCATCGGGTCGGAGACCTGGACCGGGTAGCCGAAGGCGTTCGGCTGCGGGACGTCCAGCAGCGCCGGGTCGCGCAGCGGGAGACCGTAGGCGGTGGCGGTCTCGCGGGCGACACCGCGGATCGACAGGGCGTAGCCGCGGTCGGGGGTGACGGCGATGTCGAGGACCTCGTCGACGAGCTGGAGCAGCTCGATCGCGTCGGTGCCGACCTCGTGCTCGGGCGGCAGCACGATGATGCCGTGCGAGCCGTCGTCGCCCATGCCCAGCTCGTCGCCGGAGCAGATCATGCCGTGCGAGGTCTTGCCGTACGTCTTGCGCGCGGCGATCGCGAAGTCGCCGGGCAGGACCGCGCCCGGGAGGACCACGACGACCTTGTCGCCGACGGCGAAGTTGCGGGCGCCGCAGACGATCTCCTGGGGCTCACCGGTGCCTCCCCCAGAGCCGATGCCCCCAGCCCGGCCGACGTCGACCGTGCAGAAGCGGATGGGCTTCTTGAAGCCCTCCAGCTCCTCGATCGTGAGGACCTTGCCGACGACGAGCGGGCCCTTGATGCCGTCGCCGACCTGCTCGACGGTCTCTACCTCAAGGCCGACGGAAATGAGCTTGGCCTGGACGTCGCGGCCGGTCTCCGTCGCCGGCAGGTCGACGTACTCCCGCAGCCAAGAAAGCGGGACGCGCATCAGATCTCCATCCCGAACGGCCGGGTGAACCGGACGTCGCCCTCGACGATGTCTCGCATGTCTTCGACGTTGTGGCGGAACATCAGCATCCGCTCGATGCCGAACCCGAAGGCGAATCCGCTGTACTTCTCCGGGTCCACACCGCAGGCCACGAGGACGCGCGGGTTGACCATGCCGCAGCCGCCCAGCTCGATCCAGCCCTCGGAGGAGCAGGTGCGGCAGGGGCGGTCGGGGTTGCCGACGGACTCGCCCCTGCAGACGTAGCAGAGCATGTCCATCTCGGCGGACGGCTCGGTGAAGGGGAAGTAGTTCGGGCGCAGCCGGGTCTTCATCTCCGCGCCGAAGAGCGCCTGGACCATGTGGTCGAGGGTGCCCTTGAGGTCGGCCATGGTGAGGCCCTCGTCGATGGCGAGGAGTTCGATCTGGTGGAAGACCGGGGTGTGCGTGGCGTCCAGCTCGTCCGTGCGGTACACGCGGCCGGGGCACACGATGTAGACCGGCGGCTCGCGGTCCAGCATGGCGCGGGCCTGCACGGGCGACGTGTGCGTGCGCAGCACGACACCGGACTCGTCGCCTTCGGTCCCCTTCGGGCCCTGGACGAAGAAGGTGTCCTGCATCTGCCGGGCCGGGTGGTCCGGGGTGAAGTTCAGGGCGTCGAAGTTGAACCACTCCGCCTCGACCTCGGGGCCCTCGGCGACCTCGTACCCCATGGACACGAAGACGTCGGCGACGCGCTCCATGAACGTGGTGAGCGGGTGCCGGGCGCCGGCCGGGACGCGGTCGTACGGCAGCGTGACGTCCACCGCCTCCTCGACCAGGACGCGGGCGTCGCGGTCGGCCTCCAGCTCGGTCTGGCGGGCGGCGAGGGCCTTGTTCACCGCGCCCCGGGCCTGGCCGACGAGCTTGCCGGCCGCGGCCTTGGCCTGCGGGGGCAGCGCGCCGATCTCGCGGTTGGCGAGGGCGAGCGGGGAGGTGCCGCCGGAATGGGCGACCTTGGCCTCCTGGAGCGCGTCGAGGTCACCGGCGGCGGCGAAGGCGGCGAGCGCCTCGTCCCGCATGCGCTCGATCTCTTCCGGTTTCAAGGCCTCGACCTCTACAGGGTCGTACGACTTATTCGGTGCCGACATCTCTTCCCGTGCTTCCGGTTGGCTGGCGGATGGTCCCCGTCCCGACTCGACTCGGGGGACGCGTCGTCGTCCCTGAAACGGGGACGCAAAGGTGCCAAAGGCCGAGTCTAACGGGGGTGAGGCAGGTGACATCGCCCGTGGGGCCTCGTCGGCGGCTGCGGCAGGGCTACTGCAGATACGCCGGGGTGCCCACGGGCAACATAAATCGGAACTCGGCGCCACCGCCCGGGGCGCGGCCGACCGTGATGGTGCCGCCGTGGGCCTCGACGATGCCCTTGACGATGTACAGCCCGAGACCGGTGCCACCGCGCTTGCTGCCCCGCCAGAAGCGGGTGAAGACGCGGTTCATGGACTCCTCCGGGATGCCTGGGCCCTCGTCGCTCACCGTCACCGATGTGCCGGTCTCCTCCCCTTCCCGGGGGGAGGCCGAGGCCGTGACGTCGATAGTGACGGTTCCCTCGCCGTGCCGCACCGCATTTTCCAGCAGGTTGCTCAGCACCTGGTCGACCTTGTCGGGGTCGGCCCACAGGTCGGGCAGCGGCTGCTCGACGCGGAGCAGGAACCGGTCGGCGGTCTGGCCGGCGGCGACGTACGCCTGGATGTGACGGCCGACGGCGGCTCCCATGTCGACGGGCTGGCGGCGCAGCTCCAGCCGCCCCGAGTCGATGCGGGAGATGTCGAGCAGCTCGGCGATGAGCCGGGTGACGCGGTTGGCGTCGGCGTCGACGGTCTCCAGCATCAGCCGCTTCTGGTCGTCGGTGAAACGCTCCCACTTGGCGAGCAGGGTCGCGGTGAACCCCTTGACGGAGGTGAGCGGAGAACGCAGCTCGTGCGCGACGGTGGCGATCAGCTCGGCATGACTGCGCTCGGTACGGCGCCGGGCCTCGGTGTCCCGGAGAGAGACGACGACCCGGCGGACCGGGCCGAGGGGTTCCGCGCGGACATAGCGTGCCGTGACGAGGACTTCATGCCCGCCCGGCAGCAACAGGTTCCGCTCGGGCTGCCGCACCCGGATGGCCAACCCGCCGTAGGGATCGGTCAGTTGCCACCAGCGGCGCCCCTCCAGATCCTCCAACGGAAGGGCCTTCTCCAGCCGTTGCCCGAGGGCGTCGGAGGCGGCGACGGAGGTGATGCGCTCGGCGGCGGCGTTGAAGCAGACGACATGACCGTGCTCGTCGGCGATGACCAGGCCGTCGGCCAGTTCGTCGGGGTCGATGCCGAGGTCGTCGTGCCGGGCCTCGGACGGCCGGGGCACACCCCGTGCTCCCGGCGCGCTGCTCGTGCCGACAGTCATCCCCGTACCCCACCTCTTCTCATACGGCGCAGGTGGCCCCCGAGCTGGTCACCCTACTAGCTGCCGGTGACAGAGCGGCACCCTCCGGAGGCGCGCTGTGCACGCGCCGACGCATACAGACATACGGCGGCGGCGGTGGCGAGGTTCAGGCTCTCGGCCTTCCCGTGGATCGGAACCCGCACAACGGCGTCCGCGAGCACCCGGGTCTCCTCCGGAAGCCCCCACGCCTCGTTCCCGAACACCCAGGCGGTGGGCCCGCCCATGGTCCCCTGGTCCAGCTCGTCGTCGAGGTCGTCGGTCCCGGCCCCGTCGGCGGCGAGAATCCGCACCCCGATCCCCTTGAGCCCGGCCACGGCCTGCTCGACGGGCACCCCGACAGCGACGGGCAGATGGAACAGAGACCCCACGGAGGCCCGTACGGCCTTGGGGTTGTACAGATCCACAGAAGCATCGGTCAGTACGACGGCCTCGGCCCCGGCGGCATCCGCGCACCGCAGAACGGTGCCGGCGTTCCCGGGATCCCGCACATTGGCAAGCACGGCGACGAGCTTGGGGCGGCTACGGAGGATCTCCTCGAACGGAGTGTCGAGGAATCGACAGACCCCGACCAGCCCCTGCGGGGTCACGGTCGTCGAGATGTCGGCGATGACCTGCTCATCCGCGAGGTGCACGCGGGCACCGGCGTCACGGGCTTCGCCGACGATGTCGGCGTACCGCTCCGCGGCATCAACAGTCGCGAACAACTCGACGAGCGTGTCCTTGTACCCCGCCGCCTCCCGCACGGCCTGCGGCCCCTCGGCCAGAAACAGCCGCTCCTTGCTCCGGAAGTTCCGCTTGGCAAGCCGCCGGGCGGCGGAAACGCGGGAGGAACGAGGGGAGATGAGGTCGGGGGACATGCTCTGCTTCACCTTCAAATCTCAGGCCAACCGCAATCCCCTCAGGGGCGCGGGGAACTGCGCGACCAGCCACAACGAACCCGCACCCGACAACGAACCGGGTCCGGCCAGCAACAAAGGACCCGCAGGCAAAAACCTGCGGGTCCCTCAAGTCACCGCTCAAGCCGGCGCGGCGTCACGCAGCCTTGGGCGCGTTGACGTCGCTCGGCAGAGCCTTCTGCGCAACCTCGACCAGCGCGGCGAACGCACCGGCGTCGTTGACAGCCAGCTCCGCGAGGATCTTGCGGTCGACCTCGATGTTCGCCGCGTTCAGACCCTGGATGAAGCGGTTGTACGTGATGCCGTTGGCGCGGGCAGCGGCGTTGATGCGCTGGATCCACAGCCGACGGAAGTCGCCCTTGCGCTTCTTGCGGTCGTTGTAGTTGTAGACCAGCGAGTGGGTGACCTGCTCCTTGGCCTTGCGGTACAGACGCGAACGCTGACCGCGGTAGCCGGAGGCGGCTTCGAGGATCGCCCGGCGCTTCTTGTGGGCGTTGACTGCCCGCTTGACGCGTGCCACTTGTTTAACTCCTTGCAGCGGGGCCGTGGTTGGACTCACACAGCCCGGAATCGATGGGGTCCCGGTCCAGACGTACGGCGCTCAACCGGAGCGCCGCGTACGTCACTTGCCGAGAAGCTTCTTGATCTTCTTGGCGTCGCCCGGGGCCATCTCGGCGTTGCCGGTGAGGCGGCGCGTCACGCGGGACGACTTGTGCTCAAGCAGGTGGCGCTTGCCGGCACGCTCGCGGAGCACCTTGCCGGAGCCCGTGATCTTGAAGCGCTTGCTGGCACCGCTGTGCGACTTGTTCTTCGGCATAGCGCCGTATCTCCTCGTCGGTGGCGCTCCGGTGCCCGGTCGTGAAACCGGGCACAGGTGGAGCGTCGCTCTTGTATCGGTTACATCCCTGGACTGGCGTCCGGGGATCAGGCGTCGGCGCGAGCCTCGGCCGGGGCCTCGACGGTCTCGACCTCGGTGACGTCGCCCTCGTCAACGATCTCCTCGTTGACGCTGTCCTCGTCGTCGAACTCGGACTCCGCGGCGTTCTGCGACTTGCCCGGGTTGGCCTTCGCCTCCGCCTTGCGGACCGCCTGGGCCTCACGGGCCTCGGCCATCGCCTCGGTCTTCTTCTTGTGGGGGCCGAGAACCATGATCATGTTTCGGCCGTCCTGCTTCGGGTTCGACTCGATGAACCCGAGGTCCTCGACGTCCGTGGCGAGACGCTGCAGCAGTCGGTAGCCGAGCTCCGGCCGGGACTGCTCGCGACCACGGAACATGATCGTGATCTTGACCTTGTCGCCCTGCTTCAGGAACCGGACGACGTGACCCTTCTTGGTGTCATAGTCGTGCGGGTCGATCTTCGGCCGGAGCTTCATCTCCTTGATGACCGTGTGCGCCTGGTTCTTGCGCGCCTCACGGGCCTTCATGGCCGACTCGTACTTGAACTTCCCGTAGTCCATGAGCTTGCAGACCGGCGGACGTGCACTCGCCGCAACCTCGACCAGGTCCAGGTCGTACTCCTGCGCAAGCTCAAGGGCCTTGGCAAGCGGAACAATTCCGACCTGCTCGCCGCTCGGACCGACAAGTCGCACTTCGGGAACGCGAATCCGGTCGTTGATACGGGGCTCGGTGCTGATGGATCCTCCTCGGTTAGCACCACACGGCCATCTGGCGGACGGCCGCGTTTGTCTTCGGTAGACAGACCTAACCGCGCCGGAACACAAAAAATGCCCCGGACGATCACAAGACGGGGCTCCAAAACACTGCCGGAGCACCGCCGCGATGATCGCGGGGCGCGCTTTCGGGCGACTCCATCGTCCGTACGGAACGATGGTGACCGCCTGACCGGGGTGACCCGCCGTCCGTGAGGACAGTCAGGTGGGAGATCGGAGCCTCCACTTGTTGGCCGGGCACCACAGTACCTGGCCGGTCATCACACAAGGTTAGCAGCTCCCCGGGGGTGGTGCGAACCGCCGTACACCGGGCCCTATCGTGTGGGGCATGAGTGACACGCCTCCCGAGTCCCCCGATGTTGACGTCCCCGACTTCGACGCCATGGCCCGCGACATCGCGGAGGTCCCGGCGGTCGAGGTGATCGTGACGGTCGCCGTGAATCTGATGAGCGCCGCCGCCGTGAAGCTGGGGCTGACCGAGGAGGGCGACAAGTACAAGGACCTGGACGAGGCCCGCAAGCTGGTCACCGCCCTGGCCGGCCTGCTGGACGCGAGCGCGACCGAGATCAGCTCGTTCCACGCGGCCCCGCTGCGCGACGGCCTGAAGTCCCTCCAACTGGCCTTCCGCGAGGCGTCCCTCGTCCGCGACGAGCCGGGCCAGGGCCCGGGCGAGAAGTACACGGGCCCGATCTACGGCTAGGGCCTGTCCGGCGGATCAGGTCGCAGGAAAGTGACAGTGCCTGATCAGCGCCGGTGAGCGGGGTCTGGTGCGTCCAGCTGCAAGGCGGAGGAGGGAGTCGACGCGGTGGGGGCACCTCCCGGCCGAAGGCTGGGGGACGTCGACGACCGACGACAACGCCGCTGGGGGTCCCCCCACGTCTTTAGGACAGTGGGGGAGGGCGTGCCAGACCCCGCGTCTGCGGCATGATCCGCCGGACAGGTCCTAGTAGTGCTTCGTTAGGTCTAGGCGTTGTCGCTGATCAAGAGCATGTTGGGTGTGTGGACACGCATGAAGTGAACCGACTACGGGCCGCGTTGGGGCTGTTCGTGGCCGATGTGTTCGCCTCGGTGCCGCGCAGGGACCAGCGGGCCAGGGGCGAGTGCTATCTGCGCGGGCTGATGCTCGATGGCCGGCGCAAGTCGATCCAGCCGATGGCCCAGCGACTGCCGGACGGGAACATGCAGGCCCTGCAGCAGTTCGTCAACCAGTCGCCGTGGCAGTGGACACCGGTGCGGCGGCGGATCGCCGAGAGGCTGGTCGAGGTGGTCAGGCCCGAGGTGTGGGTCATCGACGATGTGTCGTTTCCCAAGTGCGGGCGGGCCTCGGTGGGGGTGGCCCGGCAGTACTGCGGGGCGCTGGGCAAGCGGGCCAACTGCCAGGTCGCCGTCAGCGTGCACGCGGCCACCGATCGTGCGTCCTGCCCGCTGGAGTGGGAACTGTTCCTGCCCGAGGAGTGGGCGCACGACCTGCGGCGGCGGCAGGCCGCGGGCGTGCCCGCCGAGGTCGGGCATGTGACCAAGTCGCGTCTGGCGCTGGGGCTGCTGGAGAGGCTGGCCGGCTGGCTGGGGACGGTGCCGGTGATCGTGGCCGACTGCGGATATGGCCGCAGTGTCTCCTTCCGCCTGGCCCTGGAGGAACACGGCTGGTCCTACGTCATGGCCGTCGACCCGAAGGAGATCGCCCGCCCGGCTCGTGTCGAGCCGTATCTGCCGCCCTACCGGGGCCTGGGCCCGCCCACGCTGCCCCGCTACCGCGAGCCGGCCCGTCCCCTGCGACACCTGGTCGATCCGGGCACCCTCTTCGAAACCGTCACCTGGCGCCAGGGCAGCAAGGGCTCAATGACCTCACGCCTTGCGGTGCTGGAGGTGCGGCCCTCGGGCAAGGAAGCCACCCGCACCGCGCAGGAACACGCCGGCGGGCGCAGCCGGTGGGACGGCGTGCTGCCGCTGCGGACCCTGCTGGTCGAACAGCCCGCAGGAGCCGACGAGCCCACCGGCTACTGGATGAGCAACCTGCCCGCCACCACCCCCACGGCCGACCTGGTGCGCTTCGCCAAGATGCGCTGGCGCATCGAGCACGACTACCGCGAACTCAAACACGGCCTGGGCCTGGACCACTTCGAGGGCCGCACCTGGCGCGGCTGGCACCACCACGTCACCCTCGTCACCGCCGCACAGGCCTTCCTCACCCTCCGGCGGCTCAACCCAAAAGCCCACACGCCGGCCTGACCCTCTACCAAGTCCTCGACGCGCTACAGGACTTGCTGCGCTGCTGGGACGGCACCTGCACCACCTGCGGCAGACCCCTCACCAGAAGAAGAACCTAACGAAGCACTACTAGTGCTGGATTCCTCATTGGATGTACACATATCGGCGTCGTAGTTGGCGGGTGGGCGGGGTCGGCCGGCCCCAGATCCAGGGGCGGGCTCGGGCGTTGAGTTGCCGGGTGGCCACGGCGGTGGCCTGGGTGATGTCGTCGGGGTTGGCGAAGGACCGTCCGGCCAGGGCGGTCTTGCGGAAGATCCGCCACCAGCCTTCCTGCAGGTTCAGCCAGCAGGCACCGACCGGGATGAACGCGTGGTGGATCCGGGGGTGGTCCTCCAGCCAGGTCCGGGTGGACAGGCTGTTGTGGGAGGAGAGGTTGTCGGTGACGATCCAGATCTCACCCGTCGGGTTGGCGTCTTCTACCAGTTGCAGGAACTGCTGGTAGAAGACGCTGTTGCGGGAGGATGCGGCCATGGTGATTTGCTGGCCGTCCCGGACGCGTAAGGCCCCGTAGACCCAGGTCTTCTCGGGCCCGCGGCTGTAGTCGAGCTCGGACTTAATGCGGTGCCCGTCCGGTGACCAGCCCGGCGCGGGCGCGAAAGTGCGCGGGATCACTGGCCCCAGTTCGTCGGCGCAGAGGACCGTCGCGCCGTCGGGCGGCTGGGTGTAGAGGCCGATGATCCGCGTCCTTTTCCCGCGAAGTCCGGGTCCTTCGAGCGGGTCCAGGAACGGGTACGCCGCCAGCGCACACCCTCAGCGATCAGGATCCTGCGCACCTGGGAACGGCCGACCTCGATACCCAACTGCCGGGCCTGGGCGGCCAGGGAGTCCAGCGTCCACTCGGCCGGCCCTGACTCGTCGGCCGCCCACAGATCCCCGCCGGGCTGCACCTCCAGCCGGCCCGGCGGCACCTGTTTGACCAGGGCGATGATCCGGGACCGCTCGGCCTCGGTGATCCGCCGCTTGCGGCCCTGCCCACCCAGGTCCTCCAGCCCCTCCAGCCCTAAGCGGTTGAAGCGGTGAAGCCAACGCCGCACCGTCTTCTGGCCGCAGCCCACCTCGCCCGCGATCGCCGGCACCCGCAGCCCTGCCCAGCTCAACTCCACCATCCGTGCCCGCATCACCACATCCCGCGGCGCCTTGCGGGCCCGCGACAGCCGACGCACCACTGCCCGCTCATCCTGATCACGGCTTGGCCGTGCCCGTAACACCACCGTCCAGCACCCGCCCCCGAGCACCCGAACCACCCCGCCACCAGGACTTATACCCAGGGAATGAGGAATCCAGCACTAGCGGCTCACCCCGTACGTACGTACAAGGGCTCGCCCGGAGGCGTCGCCCCGGCCGGCAGCAGTGCCAGGTCGAGGCCGCGCACCAGGCGGGCCCTCAGCGTCTCGTCGGCGGCGAGGCGCCGGGCCACCGCGCGGGCGGCCTCGGCGGCGGGCGCGGCCGGGTCGAGCACGAGCGCGAGGGTGCCGTCGGCCTGCCCCGGCCCGAGGTGCGCACGGAGTACGGCGGGCTCGGCGGCGACGGCGGTCCGTACCGCGTCCACCACCGCCGGGTCGGTGAGCGGGTCGGCGGTCGTCCGCCCCTCCGCGACGGCGAGCAGCGCGGACCCGCTCAGTTCGTACGGCACGGGCCCGGCCAGGTCCAGCACGATCGTGTCCGCCTTCTCGTGCACGGCGGCCTGGAGGGCCTGGTGCAGGGGTACGGCCACGGGTCGGGCCGCCGGGTCCCAGCGGGCCAGCGTGTCGGTGGACGTGAAGGCGGGCAGCGCGGTCCGGCCGCCGGCCTTCAGGGTGGGCACGGCCATGTCGCTGGTCTTCTCGCGGCGCAGTCCGTTCTCGTCCTCCTCGACCTCGCCGAGGACGGCCACCACGGGCACGAGCAGCCGGGCGCCCTTGAGGGCCGCCAGGACGGGGCCCACGGCGGTGCGGTCCTCGGCCCAGGCGGCGAGGGCCGCGCTCAGTGCGGGGTCGGCCGTGCCGTCGTCGTCGGAGTAGCCGGAGTCGGGAATGTTCTTGTTCACCACGGTGACCGACCCTATCGGGGGGATGCTGCAGGGCTTGTGCGGGTCCTGAAATGCGGAGGACACAGCTTTCACACGTTTCTCAGCCGCAGTTGACAGACATCTAACTTTCAACTCACGTGTCGCACAGCCGCCGCCAGCAGCATCGCGGGCATGGAGTCTTCCAGAGCCGCCCGCCGAAACCACCGCGCGCGTTCCTCCCGGCGCCGTCCGCTCCCCTACATCGCCCTCGCCGCCGTGGCCGTCGTGGGCGCTACGGCGGGGGGAACCGTGTACGTGAAGGCACACGCGCACTCCGCCGTCGTATCGTCGTCGGCGGCGCCGTCCGCCTCGGCGTCGGGCAGCCGGGAGGCGACGGTGGAACCTGTGACGCGGCCGACGGTCGACTACGACGCGCTGCTGGCCAAGGCGATGACGGCGGTGACTCCGGCCGGCGACCAGAAGGTGTCGGTGGCGGTGCTCGACCTGACCTCCGGCGAGAGCGCGACGTACGGCAGCGCCGCCTTCGACACGGCGAGCATCGTCAAGGTCGACATCCTGGCGACGTTGCTGCTCCAGGCGCAGGACGCGGGCCGGCAGCTGACGGCGGCCGAGAAGTCGTACGCCACCACGATGATCCAGAACAGCGACAACGACTCCGCGACGACCCTGTGGGACCTCATCGGCAAGGCGGGCGGGCTCGACACGGCGAACAAGACGTTCGGGCTGACCGGCACCACGGGTGGCGACGGTGCGCTGTGGGGCCTGACCCAGACGACGGCCGCCGATCAACTCACCCTGCTCCAGCAGGTGTTCGGGGACGACTCGAAGCTGAGCTCGGCGTCGCGGTCGTACGTCCAGGGGCTGATGACGGAGATAGAGGCCGACCAGCAGTGGGGGGTGTCGGCCGCGGCCGACGGCTCCAAGTGGGCGCTGAAGAACGGCTGGTTGGCGCGCAGCACGACCGGTCTGTGGGACGTCAACAGCATCGGCCGGGTGACCGGCGAGGACGGCGACGCGTACCTGGTGGCCGTCCTGTCGAAGGGCAGCACGACCCAGACCAAGGGCATCTCCCTGATCGAGGCGGCGGCGAAGGCGGGGGTCGCGGCATTCGGTCGGAACAGCGATTCGTCTACGGCGGCTTCGGCGTCCGCGACCAACTGACCCTGCTCGCTTGCGCGTTCAGAAACCCTCGTGGGGGCGGCGGCGCCGGCCGCGCCACAGGACGACCGCCGCGACGAGGAGGACTCCGCCGACGCTGCCCGCGAGGGGGCCCGCCCAGTCGGACGTGCCGCTGTCGGACTTGGCGGCGTCCGGTCCCGAACCGAAGTACTTCTTGCCGTAGGCGGCGGAGCGCAGGCCCGTGGGCTTGAGGGCGGCGGCGGCCTTGATGGCGGCGGCGGGGTCGATGAAGCCGTAGCCGCGGGAGTCGTCACGGCCGCCGGCCGGGGGGTTGCGGGCGGTGTCTTCGAGGAGCTTCTTGATCTGGGCCGGGGTCAGCCCCGGGTGGGCGGCCTTGATGAGCGCGACGGCCCCTGACACGAAGGCGGACGCGGCGCTGGTCCCCCACCCCTCGTAGTACTTGTGGTCGGGGTCGGCGATGACGACGTTGACGCCGGGGGCGCTGACCGTGGCGTACCAGCGGCGGGTGGAGAAGGAGGCGCGGGTGCCGAAGCGGTCCACGGCGGTCGCGGCGATCACGCCCGGGTAGGCGGCCGGGTAGGAGACGTGGTCGCCCTTCTCGCCGCCGTTGCCGGCCGAGGCGACGACGGCGACGCCCTTCTTCAGGGCGTACTGCACGGCCTCGTCCTCGGCGGGCTCGGGGTGTGCGGAGGCGGAGTCGTCGCCGAGGGAGAGGTTGATGACGTCGGCGCCGTGGTCGGCGGCCCAACGGATGCCGTCCGCAAGGGCGTTGCCCCGGGTGGTGCGGGCCTTGCCGCGGGCGGAGTCGCCGTCTTCGAGGATCACGCGGACGGGGAGGATCTTGGCCTCGGGAGCGATGCCGATGACGCCGTCGGTGTCGCCGGGGCCGTGTCCGTGGCCGGCGATGATGCCGGCCATGGCGGTGCCGTGCCGGGCCCAGGCGCGGTCGCCCGGCTTGGCCCCGAAGCCGACCATGTCCTTGCCGGCGAGGACGTTGCCGGTGAGGTCGGGGTGGTCGGCCTCGACGCCGGTGTCCAGGACGGCGACGGTGATGCCCTTGCCCTTGGTGGTCTGCCAGGCCTCCTGGGTGTGCATGGCGTCCAGGGCCCATTCCTGGGCGCGTATGCCGTCGGCGTGCGCGACGGTGGACGGGACCAGGGCGAGGGAGGCTGCCAGGAGGGCGCTCAGCAGACCGGCCCGGCGGACGGTGACGCTCATGAGGTCTTCTTCTCCGAGCTCGTTGAGGCCCCCGAGGGCGAGTCGACGGTCTTGCGCAGGCTCCGCTCCACGCGGTCGGCGAGCCCCTGCGCCTCGTTGCCGAGACCGGCCTGGGCGGGGGCGTCGGTGCTGCCGGACGTGACGGCCTTGTCGGCGGGTTCGGGTGCGTCGACCGTACGGCCGTCCGCCCAGCCGGAGACGGCGTAGACGACGACGGGGGCGTCGGTGAGGACGGACACGGTCCAGGAGGCCCGCTGCTTGTCGCCGAAGGCGGCGGCGAGGGTGCCCTTGGCTGCGTACGGGCGGGGCATGAGGTCGGTCCGGTTGCCGAGGTTCTCGTTCTTGAACCGGGTGGAGAGGGCGGTCATCGCGGCGAGGTCACCCTTGGCGAAGAGGATGCCGACGGTGGTGACGTAGCTCTGGGTGGCGTCGGTGTAGGTGGCCCGCAGCAGCCGCTGGCAGCCGACCGGGGCGAGGACGTCACGCAGCAGCGGATCAAAGGCGTTCGCACAACCGGTGTCCGGGGCGACGGCGATCCGCGTCCAGGTACGGTCGGCGCCGCCGGGCCCGGCCCCCTGCCCTTCCACAGTGGGCGGAAACAGCTGATCGACAGGCACGCTGTGCCACAGCTGCCCCGCGGCGGCGAAGGACGTCGCGCCACTGTCCACCGCGTCGTCTCCGGTCAGCCAACTCCCGGTCACCGCACCGCCGATGAGCCCGAGACCGAGCACGACACACACGCCGACAGCGACAGTCCGGGACCGTATCCGCGCCCCCAACGGCCGCGGCCGCACCCGCTCGTCGTACCCCTCGGGTTCCCCGAACGACACGATCGGGCGTCCCTCGCCGGGGTTCACGGTCTCGGTCCAGGCGAAGGCGGGATCGGGGGTGGGGTTGGCGGTGCCGGGGGTTGAGGGGGTCCAGGCGGGGGTGTGGGGGGTGGTGGTTGGCCAGGCTCCGGTGTCGGTGCTGTCGGCGGCGGGCCCAACTGGCTTGCTGGGCGCATCCGTTGACCAGGCGCGGGTGTCGTCGGCGGCGGGGTCGGCTGGGGCTGCGCTCCTGGGGGCGGCCGGCGACCAGGCGGTGACGTCCTCGACTACGGGTCCAACTGGCGCGCTGGGGACGGTTGCTGACCAGGCACGGGTGTCGGTGCTGTCGGCGGCGGGCCCAACTGGGTTACGGGGAGCGCTCGGTGACCAAGTGGCGGTGTCGTCAACGGTGGAGCGCGGTGCGGCGGGCGCGGAGGAGCCGGTACCGGCTGCCGTGGGGTAGGTGTCAGCCGGCCGAGTGTCGGAGGGGTAGGGCGCGTTGCCGCCGGAGGGCGACCACGCACCACGGCTGGGCGCGCCGCCGGTGGGATCCGTGAACGACTCGCCCCGCCAAGGGGTTTCCGGCCGCAGCCGATCGGTGGACTCCGAGGAGGGCTCGGGGGCGGGGTTGGAAGGGGGAGCTGGAGGGCGCGTGGGGGTGGGGCTCTGCCGGCCGGGTGCCTGGTGGGGGGGCTCGGTTGTCGGGCGGGGCGGGGTGGTCGCGGGGCCGGGAGGTGTTGCCGGGCGAGAAGAGTCCTGGCGAAGCCGGTCGGACGGCTGGGGCGAGGGCTCTGCTGCGGGGCGGAGCGGGGCGGTGGAACCGGCGGATGTTCCGGGGCGCGTGGGGACATAGCGCTGACGGTCGGACGACGGGCGCGGAGGCTGGGCGTCGGGACGCGGTGGAGCGGCCGGGGCGGAGGGCGTTGCCGAGCGAGCAGAATCCTGGCCCATCCAGTCGGACGACGGGCGCGGAAGCTCGGCCTCGGGGCGCGGTGGAGCGGCCGGGGTGGGAGGCGTTGCCGAGCGGTTCAGGTTCTGGCCCAACTGGTCGGACCGGTGGCGCGGAAGCTCGGCCTCGGGACGCGGCGGAGCGACCGGCGCGGGAGGCATTGCCGAGCGAACGGAATCCCGGCCCATCCAGTCGGACGACGGGCGCGGAAGCTCGGCCTCAGGACGCGGCGGAGCGGCCGGCGCGGGAGGCGTTGCCGAGCGGTTCAGGTCCTGGCCCAACTGGTCGGACGACGGGCGCGGAAGCTCGGCCTCAGGACGCGGCGGAGCGGCCGGCGCGGGAGGCGTTGCCGAGCGGTTCAGGTCCTGGCCCAACTGGTCGGACGACGGGCGCGGAAGCTCGGCCTCGGGACGCGGCGGAGCGGCCGGGGCGGGAGGCGTTGCCGAGCGGTTCGGGTCCTGGCCCAACTGGTCGGACGGCTGACGCTGAGCGTCGCCTTCGGGACGCGGCGGCGCGGTAGGCGTGGCCGAGCGAGCGGAATCCCGGCCCAACCGGTCAGACGACTGGCGCGGAGGCTCGGCCCCGGGGCGCTGCGCAGTCGCCGAGCCGGAAGACGTTGCCTGACTGTTCGAGTCCCGGCCCAACCGGTCAGACGACTGGCGCGGAGGCTCGGCCCCGGGGCGCTGCGCAGTCGCCGAGCCGGAAGACGTTGCCTGACTGTTCGAGTCCCGGCCCAACCGGTCAGACGGCTGACGCGGAGGCTCGGCCCCGGGGCGCTGCGCAGTCGCCGAACCGGAAGGCGTTGCCTGGCGGTTCGAGTCCTGGCCCGGGCGGTCGGACGGCTGGGGCGGAACCTCGGCCGTCGAACCGGGCGGGGTAGTGGAGCCGGCAGATGTTCCCGGACGCGTGGGGACATAACGCTGCCGTTCGGACGACTGACGCGAGGCGTCATCCTCAGGACGCGGCGGAGTGGCCCGGCCAGGAGGCGTAGCCGCGCGGGCCGGATCCTGACGCTGCCGGTCGGAGGACGGATGTGGGGCCTCGTTCGCAGGGCGCGGCGGGGTGCCCGAGTCGGCGGAAGTCCCCGGACGGGTCGGGATGTACCGCTGCGAGTCGGACGACTCACGCGGCGCCTCGGCCCCCGAACCGGACGAGGCAGCAGGGCCGGCGGACATTCCCGGCCGTGTGGGGACATAGCCCTGCGGGTCGGACGACTGACGTGGCGCCTCGTCCTCGGGGCGCGGCGGAGTCGCCGGGCCGGGAGAAGCCGCCTGGCGAGCAGAGTCCTGGACGCGCCGATCGGACGCTTGAGGCGGCGCCTCGCCCGCCGGGCCGGGCGGAGTTGCGGAGCCGGGGGGCGTTGCCGGGTACCCGGGGGCATGGCGAAGCCGGTCGGGCGACTGACCAGGGCCCTCACTCGCAGCGCGCGGCGGGACACCTGGGGCAGGAGGCATCCCCGAACCGGCCGGATCCTGACGCGCCCAGTCGAACGCCTCACCCGGAACCGCACCCGCAGAGCGCGGCGGAGCAACAGAACCGGGAGGCGCTACCGGACGCCCCGGGACATGGCCAAGCGGATCTGACGACCCACCAGAAGCCTCGCCTGCGGCACGCGACGGGGCACCCGGAGCGGAAGCCGTCGCCGAACGAACCGAATCCTCGTGCAGCCAGTCGAACGCCTCACCCAGATCCTCACCGGCAGGACGCGTCGGAGCGGCGGGGCTGGAAGGCGCTACCGGACGGCTCGGAGCATGGCCAAGCCGATCAGACGACCCACCAGAGGCCTCACCAACAGCACGCGGCGGAACCCCCGGCGCGGAAGGCACCCCCGAACCAGCCGAATCCTGGCGCGACCAGTCGAACGCCTCACCCGGAACCCCACCCGCAGAGCGCGTCGGGTTGCCCGAGCCGGCCGCTGTGGTCGGGCGGAAAGGGTTGGTCGAATCCGAACTGGGTTCCCACAGCGCCTCGTTACTACCTGTCGCCGCCGTGGGGCGGTGTGGCGGCCGGGGTGGGACAGACCCCCGCGTGGCTTCATCGGCGTTCGCGCGGAGCGTCTCGCCGCCGGGCGGGGGCGGGGTGTCCGGGAAGCGTGCCGAGGCTGGAGGAGGGGGTGGGCTCACGGGGTCCATGGGACGGGGTGAGAAAGGCCGAAGGCCGGGAAAACGCGGCCGGCCGTCAGCGGAGACCGGTGCCGAACCGGACCCGTCACGACCGTCGGAGCCGTTGCTCCGAGACGCGGTACGAGGATCAGGGCCGTTGCTCGGAATGTCCGCGCGAGCATCCGGACCGGTACTCGAAGACACCGTACGGGCATCAAAACCGTCACCCGAAGACCCGTTACGTACAGCAGAACCGCTACCCGGAGACCCCGCGCCGGCATCAAACCCGTTGCCCGGAGCCCCAGTTCGCGCATCGGGACCGTTCCCCCGGAACACCGCGCCGGCATCGGCCCCACCACTCTCCGGTGCCGTACGCCTACCGTTACCGCGGTCCCACCACCCCGTACTGGACCCGTCGCTCGCGTTCCCGCTCCCCGTCGAACCCGCACCGGAACCCGGCGCGAACGGCTCCCGCCCAGTCCGCGAAGCCCCCACAGCCCCCGAGTTACCCGACCCCGAGACACCCGTACCCGTACCGGTGCCGTCACCCGGTCGCGGCACATCCCCCGCCGCCCGTCGCCCGCGCGCATGGGCACCCGAAGCAGGCCGCCGATCCGACGCCCCGCCGTTCGCCGACGCACCCGGCATCCCCGGCGCACTCCACGCGTCCCACGCACTCGAAGTACTGGACGCACCAGGCCTGTTCGGCGCACCGGGCGCCCCCTGCCCACCCCTCGAAGCGGAACCCGGAGCGGAACCCTGAGCCACCCCCGAAGCCGGACCTGAACCGGAACCCGGCCCCCAAGCGAACCCCGAGACCGGAGCAGAAACAGACCCCGGGCCCGGAACCGCGGCGGAACCTGAACCCGGCCCCGAGGCAGAACCCGGAGTGGTCCCTGACGCAGCCGCCCCCGCGGCCCCCGCCATTCCGGATGCCCCCGAAGTCCCCCTCGGCCCCGAATCCCCGACAGAACCAGAATGCGGTCGGTCCAAGTCCTCGCCCGTTGCCTCGTCGGCCGTCGGCCGCCCCGCCGAGTCCGTCACGTTCCCCGAATTCGTCCCGTTCGCCGGGTTCACAGGATCAACCGAACCCCTCGAACCCATCGATCCCGTAGAGCCCGGCGCTCCCGGCGGCCGGTGCGGCGGCGTCGAACCCGCCGGTCCGGGGGCGCGTCGCGCTTCCGTGCTCATGCACCCCCCGTTTCCTCGTACCCGGGCCACCGTCTGCTCGCCTGCGGGCCGACGTACGCCTGCCCGTTGTCCGTACGCGGGCCGGTGTACTCCTGCCGTGCTCGTATACGGACCGGCGTCCACCCCGCTCTCACTCGGCACGACACAAAATCCAAAGACACACGAACAAAGTCGTCCCGAGCACGCATACCCGCGGCGGCGGACCGCCATCCCGGGCGCGGTCGAACGACCGGCGGCGTCTCCTCCGTGCGTGCGCGTCACTCTACGGGTTGACCCCGCTCGGACGGGAACCAGTCCACGCCCCCGAGGCATCTGCCCGGAACGTCCCCCTACCCTGCGGTAATCCTGTCTGGCAGGCTGCGTTCATGACTGCGCGCGCCGCCGACCGGACCCGTTACGACCGGGCCACCGCCCACCTCGACGCCCCACTCGCGATCGTCGACCTGGACGCCTTCGATGCCAATGCGGACGATCTCGTCCGCCGGGCCGGCGGCAAGCCGGTCCGCGTCGCCAGCAAGTCCGTCCGCTGCCGAACCCTCCTCGAACGCGTCCTGGCCAGGGACGGCTTCGCGGGCCTGATGTCCTTCACCCTCGCCGAGTCGCTGTGGCTCGCCCGTTCCGGGTTCGAGGACGTCCTCCTCGCCTACCCCTCCGCGGACCACGCCGCTTTCGGCGAACTGGCCAACGACCCCAAGCTCGCCGCCGCCGTCACCGTGATGATCGACGACCCCGCCCAGCTCAAACTCATCGACGACTCACGCGACGGCGGCACCGAAGTCATCCGTGTCTGCCTGGAGTTGGACACCTCCCTGCAGATGCTCGGCGGCCGTATCCGCGTCGGCGCGCTCCGCTCACCGCTGCGCACCCCCGCCCAACTCGCCGACATCGCACGAACGGTGTCCCGCCGCCCGGGCTTCAAGGTCGTCGGGATCATGGCCTACGAGGGGCACATAGCCGGCGTCGGCGACTCCGTCGCGGGACGGCCCTTCCGCTCGCGCGCGATCCGGCTGATGCAAGCCACCGCCAAACGCGAACTCGTCGAGCGGCGTGCCGAAGTGGTGCGTGCGGTAAGGGCGGTTGTGCCCGACCTGGAGTTCGTCAACGGCGGCGGCACCGGCAGTGTGCAGCACACCGCCGCCGAGGACGCGGTGACCGAGATCGCGGCCGGTTCCGGGCTGTACGTGCCGCGCCTCTTCGACAACTACACGTCGTTCACCGGCCGTCCGTCCGCGCTCTTCGCCATGCCCGTCGTACGGCGCCCGGGCGTCGGCGTCGTCACCGTCCTCGGCGGCGGCTACCCCGCCTCCGGCGCCGCCGGCCCCGACCGGCTCCCGGTGCCGTACCTCCCGGAGGGCCTGCGCTACGACCCCCAGGAAGGGCCGGGCGAGGTGCAGACGCCGCTGCTCGGCTCCCCCGCCGACGATCTCCTCATCGGCGACAAGGTGTGGTTCCGCCACGCCAAGGCCGGTGAACTGTGCGAGCGCTTCGACGCGTTGCACCTGATCGAGGGCGACGCGGTGACGGCGACCGTGCCGACGTATCGCGGTGAGGGCATGACGTTCCTCTGACGGATGACCGGAAACGCGCGACGGCCCGGAAGTGGTTCCGGGCCGTCGCTGTGTGCTGACCGGCTGAGCGCTCTCACGTCTCTTACATCGGCGTGACGTACGCCCCCGAAATCCCGCCGTCCACAAGGAAGTCGGCGGCATTCACGAACGACGAGTCGTCACTCGCCAGGAACGCCACGGCCGCGGCGATCTCGGTCGCCTCCGCGAAACGGCCGACCGGGATGTGCACCAGGCGGCGCGCGGCGCGCTCGGGGTCCTTGGCGAACAACTCTTGCAGGAGTGGGGTGTTGACCGGTCCCGGGCACAGCGCGTTGACGCGGATGCCCTCGCGGGCGAACTGCACTCCCAGTTCACGGGACATGGCGAGGACACCGCCCTTGGACGCGGTGTACGAGATCTGCGACGTGGCCGCGCCCATCCTCGCCACGAACGACGCCGTGTTGATGATGGAGCCCTTGCCCTGGCGGCGCATGTACGGGATCGCGGCCTTGCAACACAGGTACACGGACGTGAGGTTGACGTCCTGGACGCGCTTCCACGCCTCAAGGCCGGTGTCGAGGATGGAGTCGTCGTCGGGGGGCGAGATGCCCGCGTTGTTGAAGGCGATGTCGACGCTGCCGTAGGTGTCGAAGGCCGTCCTGAAGAGCGCCTCGACCTGATCGGGGTCGGTGACGTCGACCTTCACGAACAGCCCGCCGACCTCGTCGGCCGCCGCCTTGCCATGGGTCTCGTCGATGTCGCCGCAGACGACGTTGGCGCCCTCGGAGGCGAGTCGGCGCGCGGTGGCGAGGCCGATGCCGCTGCCGGCTCCGGTGATGACGGCGGTACGGCCGACGAGACGCCGGCAAACAATCTCTGAGGTCACTGTGCGGGGCCCTCCGTGCTGGTCGAGACGCTGCTGGTGGAGACGTTGCTGATGAAGACGTTCTTGGTTTCGGTGAAGGCGGTGAGCGCGTCCGGGCCCAGTTCGCGGCCGATCCCCGACTGCTTGAAACCGCCGAAGGGGGTCCAATAGCGGACGCTGGAATGGGAGTTGACGGACAGGTTGCCGGCCCGGACGGCCTGCGAGACGCGCAGCGCGCGGCCCACGTCCCTGGTCCAGATGGAGCCGGAGAGGCCGTAGTCGGTGGCGTTGGCCAGGGCGATCGCCTCCGCCTCGTCCTCGAAGGGCAGCACCACGGCGACGGGGCCGAAGACCTCCTCGACGGCCACGCGCGCGTGCGGGTCGACGCCGGTCACCACCGTGGGCGGGAACCAGAAGCCGGGGCCCTCGGGCGCCTTGCCCCGGATGCCGGCCAGGTCGTCGGTGACGTACGAACGGACGCGCTCCAGCTGGACCTTGGAGATCAGCGGGCCCATGTCCGTCGTCTCGTCGGCCGGGTCGCCGACCGTCACCCCCTCGATCGCGGGGGTCAGGAGCTCCAAGAAGCGGTCGTAGACGCCGCGTTGGACGAGGATGCGGGTGCGGGCGCAGCAGTCCTGGCCGGAGTTGTCGAGGAAGGACATGGGGGTGGCGGCTGCGGCGGCCTCGATGTCCGCGTCGGCGAAGACGATGTTGGGGCTCTTGCCGCCGAGTTCGAGGGTGACGCGCTTGAGGAGCTCCGAGCCCTTCGCCAACACCTGTTTGCCCACGGCCGTCGACCCCGTGAACACGATCTTCGCGACGCCCGGGTGCTCGACGAGCGCGGTGCCCGCGACCGGGCCGTGGCCGGGCAGCACCTGGAAGAGACCCTCGGGAAGGCCTGCGTCCAGGGCGAGTTCGGCCAGCCGGAGCGCGGTGAGCGGGGTGGTCTCGGCCGGCTTGAGGATGACCGCGTTGCCGGCCGCGAGCGCCGGTGCGGTGCCCCAGGCGGCGATCGGCATGGGGAAGTTCCAGGGCGCGATCACGCCCACCACGCCCAGCGGTTCGAGGATCGTGATGTCGAGGCCGCCCGCGACCGGGATCTGCCGGCCGGTCAGCCGCTCCACTCCCCCGGCCGCGTAGTCGAGCAGATCACGGACGTTGCCGGCCTCCCAGCGGGCGTTGCCGACCGTGTGCCCGGCCTCTCGCACCTCCAACCGGGCCAGTTCTTCGAGGTGTTCGTCGACGGCGACCGCGAAGCGGCGCAACAGCCGGGCCCGGTCGGCGGGCGGGAGCGCGGCCCACTTCGCCTGGGCCCGCGTGGCGCGTACGACGGCGGCGTCCACGTCGGCCGCGGTGGCGGCCGGGACGGTGGCGACGACCTCCTCGGTGGCCGGGTTGAGCACCTGGAGTTCAAGCTCGTAGGACAACGAAGGACCTCTCACAGACGTTCGAAGGAGCGACGCAGCTCCCAGTCGGTGACGGCGGCGTCGAAGGCGTCCAGTTCGACGCGTGCCATGTTGCGGTAGTGCGCGACGACCTCGTCGCCGAAGGCGGCCCGGGCGATCGGGCTGTTCTCCCACAGCTCGGCGGCCTCGCGCAGATTGGTGGGGACGTGCGCGTAGTCGCCGCTGTAGGCGTTGCCCGTACAGGCCTCCGGCAGTTCCAGTTTGTGCTCGATGCCGTGGAGCCCGGCCGCGACGAGCCCCGCCACCGCCAGGTGGGGGTTGACGTCCCCGCCGGGCAGCCGGTTCTCGAAGCGCATCGAGCGGCCGTGGCCGACGACCCGGAGGGCGCAGGTGCGGTTGTCGTACCCCCAGGCGACGGCGGTGGGCGCGAAGGAGCCCGGCTGGAAGCGCTTGTACGAGTTGATGTTCGGGGCGTAGAGCAGTGAGAAGTCGCGGAGCGCGGCGAGTTGCCCGGCGAGGAAGTGGCGCATGACCTCCGACATGCCACCGGGGTCGTCCGTAGACCCCGCCATGGCGTTGCCGCCGTCGGCGTCGGCGAGCGAGAGGTGGATGTGGCAGGAGTTGCCCTCGCGCTCGTTGTACTTCGCCATGAAGGTCAGCGAGACGCCCTCCTGGGAGGCGATCTCCTTGGCGCCGGTCTTGTAGACGGCGTGCTGGTCGCAGGTGACGAGGGCGTCGTCGTAGCGGAAGACGATCTCGTGCTGCCCCGGATTGCACTCGCCCTTGGCGGACTCGACGGTCAGGCCGGCGACGGTCATCTCGTTGCGGATACGGCGCAGCAACGGCTCGATACGTCCGGTCCCCAGCACCGAATAGTCGATGTTGTACTGGTTGGCCGGTGTGAGTCCCTTGTAGTCCGCGTCCCAGGCCTGTTCGTACGTGTCCTTGAACACGATGAACTCCAGCTCCGTACCGACCTGCGCGGTGAAACCGTGCTCGGCGAGGCGCTCCAGCTGGCGGCGCAGGATCTGGCGGGGTGCGGCGACCACCGGCGATCCGTCGTTCCAGGCGAGGTCGGCGATCAGCAGGGCCGTGCCGGCGTTCCAGGGCACACGACGGAGGGTGGTCAGGTCCGGGTGCATGGCGAAGTCGCCGTAACCGCGCTCCCACGAGGACATGGCGTAGCCGTCGACCGTGTTCATCTCGGTGTCGACGGCGAGGAGGTAGTTGCAGCCCTCGGTGCCGTGCCGGAGCACGTCGTCCAGGAAGAACTGGGCGGCGAACCGCTTGCCCTGCAGCCGCCCTTGCATGTCGGGGAAGGCCAGGACAACAGTGTCGATCTCACCACTGGCGACGAGGCGTTGAAGTTCCTCGACGCCCAGTGGGGGTGTGCGGTCTGCCACGGGAAAGCCTCCTTCGGCTTCTACGGTCAGCCGGAAGCCATAAGGTATTGCGGAGAACCATTGCTTGGGAAGGGGGTGCCGCCATATGTCGCTGGATGCGGAGAACGGGCTTGAGGACCGGTTGACCCCGGTACTGCGGCCGGTGCGGGCGGGCAACGGGTTCGAAGAGGCACTGGAACAGATACTGCAGGTCGTACGGCTGGGTCTGGTGCCGGGGGGCGAACGGTTGCCGGCCGAGCGGGAACTGGCCGAGCGGCTCGGGATCAGTCGGGTGACGCTGCGCGAGGTTCTGAAGGTACTGCAGGACCAGGGCCTCGTGGAGTCGCGGCGCGGACGCTACGGCGGGACGTTCGTGCTGCCGAAGTCGGACGCGGGCGGCGAGGACGAGCTGCGGCGGCGGATCAGCGCGGTCGACATCGAGGACGTGCTGCGGTTCCGGGAGGTGCTGGAGGTCGGTTCGACGGGCCTGTGCGCGACCCACGGCCTGAGCGCCGAACAGGCGGGCCGCCTGCGCGACGCCCTGGCCCGCACGCACGACGCCCCGCTCGCCGACTACCGCCGCCTGGACACCCTGCTGCACCTGACCCTGGCCGAGCTGTGCGGTTCACCGACCCTGACCGCGCAGTACGCGGCGGTACGGGCCACGGTGAACGACCTCCTCGACTGCATCCCCCTCCTGGTCCGCAACCTGGAGCACTCGCAGCGCCAGCACATCGCGCTGGTCGAGGCGGTCCTCGACGGGGACGCGGACGGGGCGCGGGAGATGATGCGGGAGCACTGCGCGGGGACGGCGGCGCTGCTGCGCGGGTTCCTGGCATGACCGCCTGACCAGCGGGGTAGTTCAATGGTTCGCACGGAGTCCATTCAATTCGCTTCACGTCGGAGGGGTGCATGGCGGGCAGGCCGCTGATCGGTGTCAGTACGTATCTGGAGCCCGGGGCACGGTGGGGCACCTGGGAGCTGGAGGCGGCCCTGCTGCCCGCCGGCTACCCCCGCCTCGTCCAGCGCGCGGGCGGCCTCGCCGCGATGCTGCCCCCCGACGCTCCCGAACACGCCCCGGCGACGGTCGCCCGCCTCGACGCCCTGGTGATCGCGGGCGGCCCCGACGTGGAACCGGTCCGCTACGGCGCCGACCGCGACCCCCGCACCGGCCCACCGGCCCCCGCCCGCGACGCCTGGGAACTCGCCCTGATCGAGGCCGCGTTGACCGCGGGCGTCCCCCTGCTGGGCATCTGCCGGGGCATGCAGCTCCTGAACGTCGCCGTCGGCGGCACCCTCGTCCAGCACATCGACGGCCACGCGGAGACACCGGGTGTCTTCGGCCACCACCCGGTCAAGCCGGTACCGGGAAC
This sequence comes from Streptomyces sp. NBC_01261, assembly GCF_036226385.1. NCBI lineage: Bacteria > Bacillati > Actinomycetota > Actinomycetes > Kitasatosporales > Streptomycetaceae > Streptomyces > Streptomyces sp. NBC_01261. The sequence goes on along the minus strand of NZ_CP108463.1, from coordinate 8,651,946 downwards.
CCTGTACGCCTCGGCGGTGCCGGAGGAGACCTCGGTCCCCACCTTCCACCACCAGTCCGTGGACCGCCTGGGCGCGGGCCTGACGGTGTCGGCCTGGGCCGAGGACGGCACCCCGGAGGCCGTCGAACTCCCCTCCGCCGACTGGGTGTTGGGGGTGCAGTGGCACCCCGAGATGGGTGCGGACCTGCGGGTGATGCGGGCGTTGGTGGAAGCGGCGGCGAAGGCTCGCTAGCCCCGCGTCAGCGAGAGCAGCTCCCGCGCCGGTCCCGTCGGCCGGTGGCCCGTGGGCCACACCGCTCGCAAGTCCCGGGCGAGAGTGATCCCTTCGACCGGGATCCGCACCAGCCTCCGCATCGACAGCTCCTCCCCCACGGCGAGTTCACTCAACACCGCGGGCCCCGCCCCGCTCACCGCCGACGCCTTGACCGCCGTGGTGGACGACAACTCGATGAGAGGGCGGGCCAGGCCACCCAGCGCCGCGTCCAGTACCTGCCGCGTGCCCGAGCCCTCCTCCCGCAGGATCAGGGGTGTCGACGCCAACTCCGCTGCCGGGACCGGGCGTTGACGGCGGGCCCACGGGTGGGTCGGGGCGGTCACGACGATCAGGTGGTCATGGGCGATCACCGTGGAATCCAGTCCGGCGGGCACGGACAGGCCCTCCACGAAACCGAGGTCGGCCTCGTCGGCGAGGAGCCGTTCGGCGACCGTGGTCGAGTTGCCGGCCAGCAACGAGACGGCGGTGTCCGGGCGTTGGGAGCGGAGGGCGAGGAGCCAGCCGGGGAGCAGGTACTCGGCGATGGTCATGCTGGCGGCGACGCGGAGCCGGGAGTCGCGGCGGTGCCGTAGGGCCTGGGCGCCCGCGTCGAAGGCCGCCGCCGCCTCGACGACCCGGCGGGCCCAGTCCGTGACCAGGGCACCGGCGTCGGTCAGGGTCGATCCGCGCGGTGAACGGTCGACCAGGGCGACGCCGAGCTGCCGTTCCATGGAGCGGATGCGACTGCTGGCCGCCGGCTGCGTGATGCCCAGCTCGCGGGCCGCCGCACCGAGACTCCCCAGCCGGGCCACCGCCAGCAACAGTTCCAGCGCACCCAGGTCCGGCACCCGGTGCGCGATCGACCCGCCCCGCTGATCTTCCGTCTCACTCCCGCTCATAAATCCAGTTTATGTCCCCATAGACACATACTCCCTGGTCGCGCGTCTCAGTCGGCGAGACGGTGGAGGCATGGTCACCGCCGTTCGTCATCTCGGACCCAACTGGTACGCCTCCGTCATGGGCACCGCCGTCGTCGCCACGGCCGGTGCCGGGCTCCCGCTCCACCTCCCGGGACTGCGCACGGCCTGCGCCGCCGTCTGGGCCCTCTCCCTCGCGATGCTCCTGACCCTGCTCGCCGCCCGCACCCTGCACTGGACCCACCACCGCGACCAGGCCCGCGCCCATCTCCTCGACCCGGCGGTGGCCCCCTTCTACGGCTGCCTCGCGATGGCGCTGCTGGCGGTGGGCGGCGGCACCATGGTCGTCGGCCAGGACTGGATCGGGCTCCGGGCGGCGGTCGTGCTCGACGCCGTGCTGTTCGGCGCCGGGACGCTCATCGGACTCACGGCGGCCGTCGCCGTCCCGTACCTGATGGCCGCACGGCACAAGGTGCACCCTTCCCAGGCGACGCCCGTGTGGCTGCTGCCCGTCGTCGCGCCCATGGTGTCCGCCGCGCTCGGCCCCCTGCTCGTGCCCCATCTGCCGCCCGGACAGCCCCGGGAGACGCTCCTCCTCACGTGCTTCGCGATGTTCGGACTGAGCCTGCTGGCAACGCTGTTGATGCTGCCGCTGGTCTTCGCCCGGCTCGTCACCGGCGGACCGCTGCCCCTCGCGCTCACCCCGACGCTGTTCCTGGTCCTGGGCCCGCTGGGCCAATCCACCACCGCCGTGGGCAAGTTCGCGGACTTCGCCCCAGGCGTCGTACCGGCCCCCGCCGCCCAGGGCTTCAGCCTCCTCGCCGTCCTCTACGGCGTCCCCGTCATGGGCTTCGCCCTCCTCTGGCTCGGCCTCGCCACCGCGCACGTCGTCCGCGCCCGCCGCCACGGCATGCGCTTCACGATGACCTGGTGGGCCTTCACCTTCCCGGTCGGCACCTGCGTCACCGGCGCCGAGTCCCTGTCCCGCCACACCGGCCTCGCCGTCTACGACGGGCTCGCGATCGTCCTCTACGGCGTCCTGGTCGCCGCCTGGGCCACCGCCGCCGTGCACACGGCCCGCGGCCTGCTCAGCGGTGCGCTGCTCGCAGGGCCGCGCCCAGCACCCGTGGCGCTTCGCCCAGTGACGGCCCGTACCACGTGAGGTGCCGGCCGCTGACGAGCGCGCAGGGCAGGCCGGCGAACGCCTCGGGTCCGTCGTCGGCGGTGAAGCGGTAGGGCTCGTCCGGGAGGACCACCAACTCCGGTACAGCGGACCGTAGTTCGTCGACCGTGGCACGCGGGTAGCGCTCGGCGTGCGTCGCGTAGACGTGGTCGACTCCCAGCCGGGACAGCACGTCACCGGCGAAGGTGTCCCGGCCCAGCACCATCCAGGGCCGCCGCCAGATGGGGACTACAGCGGTCCTACGGCTCTCCGGTTCCGGCAGTTCCGACCACGCCCGCTCCGCCTCGTCCAGCCAGCGCGGGCGGGTCGGCGCTCCGCACGCGTCGAGGACCCGGGCGAGTTCGCGGAGGGCTTGCGGGACGTCACGCACCTCGGTGACCAGGACCTCGACACCCGCCTCGCGCAAGGCAGTCAGGTCCGGCTCGCGGTTCTCCTCCTCGTTGGCGATCACCACGTCGGGGGCGAGGGCGAGGATCGGGTCGAGTCTCGGGTTCTTGGTGCCGCCCACCCGGGTCACGTCGAGGTCTGCCGGGTGGCTGCACCAGTCCGTCGCGCCGACCAGAACTCCCGGCAGGGACACGGCGATCGCCTCCGTGAGCGACGGCACGAGGGAGACGACGCGCATCAGCGCTGGCGGTCCTGGACCGCCTCGATGTGCTCGGCCACCGCGACCACGACCACCCGGGTGTCCGGCACGGTCGCGCGCCAGCGGTGACGGACACCGCCGGTGAGGTACATCGTGTCGCCGCGCACCAGCCGGTACGCACGCCCCTCCGCCTCGATCTCGACGGCGCCGTCCGCGACGTACATCAACTCGTCGTTGCGGTGCTGGAATTCACGCCCGGCGTCATGGTCACCGGTGAACTCCGAGGCGTGCAGCTGGTGATGGCCCCGTACCAGGGAACGCATCCGGGGTGCGCCGAGCGACTCGGGCTCCTCCGCGCGTACGACGTCGACGCTGCACGCGGGGTCGGCGGCGGCGAGGAGTTCGACGGCCGTGGTGCGCAGGGCGTCGGCCACCTTCTCCAGAGAGCTTCGGCTGGGGCGGGCCCGGTCGTTCTCGACCTGGCTCAGGAAGGGCACCGACAGGCCGCTGCGTTCGGCCACGACGGCGAGGGTCAGGGACAGCGCACGGCGACGCCGCCGTACGGCCGCGCCCACCCGAAGGGGCTGTTCTTTGTGGTCGCCCATAGCTCCGGCTCCCTCCTTCGCTCGTCGGTCCGCGGTTGCCTCCGAGGCCGCTTCCGAAGCCGCCTCCGATGAGTTCTCTGCACCCTACGCATGTTCGGCAAACCGTTTCATGCGCCTGTCACATCCACGTCACACAGCGTGCGATCGGACGTCATGGTTCTGGCCAGTCCGTGCGGGCCCGTCGGCCCTCGATCGGCGCGAGACTCCATCTCTACTCTTCAATGCGTACGCGGTCGCCTGTGTTCCCGCTCACCCGCGGGCCCGATTGCGGGGTTTCGTAGCGCTATGTGGTTGGCCGGATCCTTTTCGTACCGGATCGGGGCACAAAAGGAAGTGGGCCCCGCCGCACGAAGGGGGGAACGTGCGGCGGAGCCCACCTCCGGGGTGGCGGCTGCGGGACTGTCAGGTCACCCGGCCGCCCGGTTCTTCGTGACCGGGGCCAACTGGTCGACGAGGCCCGGGTGTTGCTTCAGCCAGGTGCGCACGGCGTCCTGCTCCCCGCCCTTGCCGGACTTCTGGATCTGCGCCTCCAGACCGGTGAGCTGGGCCTCGGTCATCCTGAAGTCCTTCAGCCACCTGCCGACGTCGGGGTTGTCGTCGGCGAAGCCCTTGCGCGCCACGGTGTGCACGCCGTCGCCCTTGCCCCAGGCGCCCTTCGGGTCCTTGAGCTTCTTCAGCTCGTAGTCGCTGTACGCCCAGTGCGGCGACCAGAGCGTGACGACGATCGGCTGCTTCTTGGCGTACGCGCGCTTCAGCTCGGCCAGCATCGCCGGGGTGGAGCCGTCGACGACGTCGTAGGAGCCCTGGAGGCCGTAGTCCTTGAGGACCTTGGTCTTCAGGAGGCCCATCATTCCGGCGCTCGGTTCGATGCCGGTGACCTTCCCGCCGAACTCGGAGGCGTGGGTCTTGAGGTCCGCGAGGGTGTTGACGTCCTTCACGTACGACGGGACGGTCAGCTCCAGGGACGTCGAGCCGTACCAGCTGCCGAGGTCGTCGAGCTGCTTGCCGTACTTCTTCCAGTACTCGGCGTGCGTGGTGGGCAGCCAGGAGTCGGTCTGGAAGTCGACCTGGCCGGTGGAGAGGCCGGTGTAGAGCGGGCCCGCCGCGTACTGGGTGGTGGTCACCTTGTAGCCGCGCTCCTCCAGGATCTCCTTCCAGAGGAAGGTGGAGGCGATGCCCTCGTCCCAGGGGATGTAGCCGATGGTGATGTTCTTGCCCTTGCCGACGTCGTCGGCGGCGGTCGCCGTGGAGTCGGAGGAGGAGCCGAAGACGCCGACGCCGCTCGCCACCAGGGCGAGGACGACCACGCCGATCACCGCGAACGCGGGGCGCGGGCGGTAGTTCCACAGCTTGGCGCCGTCGGACACGCGGGCCTTGGCGGCGGCCCTGCGGCCGAGCGGGGAGATCTGGGTGCCGAGCGCGCTGGTCATCCGGTCGAGGTAGATCGCGAGGACCACGATGCCGACGCCCGCCTCGAAACCGAAGCCGATGTCGAGCTGGCCGATGGCCTCGTTGACGGCGCCGCCGAGACCGCCGGTGCCGACCATGCCGGCGATGACGACCATCGACAGGCCCAGCATGATGACCTGGTTGATGCCCGCCATGATCGTCGGGAGCGCGAGCGGCAGCTGGACGCGCAGCAGGGTGTCACGCGGTGAGGTACCGAACGCCTCGGCTGCTTCGACGAGTTCGGCGTCGACCTGACGGATGCCCAGCTCGGTCATGCGGACGCCGGGGGCGAGCGCGAAGATCAGGGTGGCGATCACGCCGGCGGACGTGCCGAGGCCGAAGAAGAGGATCGCCGGGATCAGCAGCACCATCGACGGCATCGTCTGGAGCAGGTCGAGGGCGGGCCGTACGACCGCGCTGACCGTCCTGGAGCGGGCCGCCCAGATGCCCAGCGGGATCGAGATCACCAAGGCGATGACGGTCGCCACGAGCACCAGGGCCAGGGTCGACATGGCCCGGTCCCACAGGTCGAGCGAGTCGATGAGCAGGAACCCGGCGAAGGCCAGGACACCGGCGACCAGCCCGCGCAGCCACCAGGCGATCACGGCGAGGATGCCCGCGAGGAGCAGGGGTTCGGGGGCGGTGAGGACCGCGTTGATGCCGTCGTACATGCCCTCGACGACCGTCTTGATCGCGTCGAAGAGCCAGGACATGTGGGCGAGGAGCCAGTCGACACCGGAGTCGACCCAGTCGCCGAGCGGGAGCCTAGGCATGGGCGGTCACCTTCTCGCCGCCGTCGCGCGGACTGACACAGGGGGTGGGTTCGTGCCGCTCGTCGCCGAGGAAGGCGACCAGACGCCGCCTGGGTACGACACCGACCAGCTCGTGGTCCTTGTCGAGCACCGCGACGGCGTGCGTGAGGCGGGCGCTGATCGCGCAGAGGTCGTTGAACGGCGTGTCCGGCGTCGCGGTCTCGCAGGCGCAGTCGGCCTCGTCGCCGCGCAGGTCGGTGTCCATGACGGAACTCGCGGTGAGGACCCGGGAGCGGTCGACGTCCTGGATGAAGGAGGAGACGTAGTCGTCGGCGGGGCGGACGAGGATGTCCTCCGCGGTGCCGGTCTGGACGATGCGGCCGTCGCGCATGACGGCGATGCGGTCGCCCAGGCGCATGGCCTCGTTGAGGTCGTGGGTGATGAAGACGATCGTCTTCTTCAACGACTTCTGCAGTTCCAGGAGTTGGTCCTGCATGTCCCGGCGGATCAGCGGGTCGAGGGCGCTGAACGACTCGTCCATGAGGAGCAGGTCGGCGTCGGTGGCGAGGGCGCGGGCCAGGCCGACGCGCTGCTGCATGCCGCCGGACAGCTCGTCGGGCCAGGAGTCCTCCCAGCCGGCCAGGCCGCACAGGGCGAGCGCCTCGCCGGCGCGGGCTTCGCGCTCGGCGCGGGGCACGCCCTGGACGGCGAGACCGTAGGCGGCGTTCTCGCGGACGCTGCGGTGCGGGAAGAGCGCGAAGTGCTGGAAGACCATGCTGATCTTGTGGGCGCGGACCTCGCGGAGTTCGCGGTCGACGAGCGCGGTCAGGTCCTGGCCGTCGAAGAGGACGCGGCCCGCGGTCGGCTCCAGGAGTCCGTTGAGCATCCGCAGGAGGGTCGACTTGCCGGAGCCGGACAGGCCCATGACGACGAAGATCTGGCCCGGTGCGACGGAGAAGGAGGCGTCGATGACGGCGGCGGTGGTGCCGTCGGCGCGCAGTTCCTCCCGGTCGGCTCCTTCGTGGAGCCGTTCGACTGCCTGGTCGGGTCGTCTGCCGAACACCTTGTACAGATGCTCGGCTTCTAGCCTGGCTGACACGCGTACCTCTCGATCGGGGGCAGGACGGGAGGCGACGGCGGGAGACCCGAAGGCCCCTCGACGGTTGAATGTGCAACCGGCGTCGCTCCGAGGCCGCGCCTTCCCAGGCTTCCCGCGCGCAAACACAGGAGTGGCCCAGCTCACCAGCCAGGGGTGTTCGCCCTTCCGGAGCCGGCGGTGTTGGTCCCTCCGGGTGACGGCGAGGGGTGATCGTGGCCCTGTCGTGCGGCATGATGCGAGGCGTGACCGGACGACTGATGCTCCTCGACACCGCCTCGCTCTACTTCCGCGCCTACTTCGGCGTCCCGGAGTCCGTGAAGGCGCCGGACGGGACGCCGGTGAACGCCGTGCGCGGGCTGCTCGAATTCATCGACCGCCTGGTCAAGGACCACCGCCCCGACCAGCTGGTCGCGTGCATGGACGCGGACTGGCGCCCGCAGTGGCGGGTCGACCTGATCCCCACCTACAAGGCGCACCGCGTCGCCGAGGTCCGCGCGAGCGGCCCGGACGCGGAGGAGGTGCCGGACACGCTCTCCCCGCAGGTGCCGATCATCGAGGCCGTCCTCGACGCCGTCGGCATCGCGCGCGTGGGCGTCGAGTCGTACGAGGCCGACGACGTGATCGGCACGTTCACGGCGCACGCCAAGGGCCCGGTCGACATCGTCACCGGCGACCGCGACCTGTACCAGCTCGTCGACGACGCCCGCGGTATCCGCGTCCTGTATCCGATCAAGGGCGTCGGCACGCTCCAGCTCACCGACGAGGCGTTCCTGCGCGAGAAGTACGGCGTCGACGGCCGCGGTTACGTGGACCTGGCGCTGCTGCGCGGCGACCCGAGCGACGGTCTGCCGGGCGTCCCCGGGATCGGCGAGAAGACGGCGGCGAAACTCCTCGCCGAGTTCGGTGACGTGCCCGGGATCATGGCCGCGATCGACGACCCCAAGTCCAAGCTGACCCCCTCGCAGCGCAAGCGCCTCGACGAGTCGCGGCCGTACGTCGCGGTCGCGCCAAAGGTCGTCCGGGTCGCCGACGACGTACCGCTGCCGGACGTCGATACGGCGCTGCCGCACGCCCCTCGTGACCCGGAGCTGGTGAGCGCGCTGGCGGAGCGCTGGGGGCTGGGCGGATCATTGCAGCGACTGCTCACCACGCTGAACGCATAAGCATTGTTCTTGCCCTCTCTTTCTTGCTTTTACCGAAGAATCTAGTGCTAACTTAGGTAAGCCTAAGAATGGGAACCTGGGAGGCCGTCATGGCAGAACGTCCGGCACGGAAGCCGCGTAAGCCCCACTCCGCGCAGGTCGTCCGCACCGAGCGCCTGACTCCCCACATGCAGCGCGTGGTGCTCGGTGGCGAGGGTCTGGCCGAGTTCTCGGCGGACACCTGCACCGACCACTACGTGAAGCTGCTGTTCCCGGCCGGGGGCGCGGTCTACCCCGAGCCCTTCGACGTGGAGCGCATCCGCGCCGAGTTCCCGCGCGAGCAGTGGCCGGTGACCCGCACCTACACCGTGCGGGCCTGGGACCCCGAGCACCGCGAGATGACCCTGGACTTCGTGATCCACGGCGACGAGGGCCTCGCCGGCCCGTGGGCGACCCGCGTCCAGCCGGGCGAGACCGTCCACTTCATGGGCCCCGGCGGCGCCTACGCCCCCGCCGCGGACGCCGACTGGCATCTGCTCGCCGGGGACGAGAGCGCGTTGCCCGCGATCGCCCGCGCCCTGGAGTCGCTGCCCGAGGGCGCCGCGGCGCACGCCTTCGTGGAGATCTCCGGCCCCGAGGAGGAGCAGAAGATCGCCTCCGCCGTCGAGGTCGTCTGGCTGCACCGCGGCGACCGCCCCGTCGGCGAGGCACTCGCCGAGGCCGTACGGGCGCTGGAGTTCCCGGAGGGCCGGATGCACGCGTTCGTACACGGCGAGGCGGCCTTCGTGAAAGACCTCCGCGCCCTGCTCCGCGTCGAGTTGGCAATCCCGCGCGAGGATCTCTCGATCTCCGGGTACTGGCGTCTGGGCCACAACGAGGACGGGTGGCAGGCGTCGAAGCGGGAGTGGAACGCGAAGATCGAGGCGGAGCAGGAAGGCGTTGCCGCGTAGGTGCGCCCATGGGGGTGCCACGACGGACCGTTGGCGTGTGCGGCACCGTCGTGGCTGGTTGCGCAGTTCCCCGCGCCCCTTTGGGGCGCTTGTTTCGGGGCGCTCACACCGACCGTTGGTATGACCTGAATGTGCGGATCGACAGCCATACCGCTGCCACCGCGAGGCCCAGTAGCGCGCCGCCCCGGCTGAGGACGTCGCCCCAGTCGGGGCGCTCGCTCATCGCTGAACGGCCCGCCACCATCGCCCAGTTGAGTGGGTTGAAGTCGGCGATGTGCCGCATCCACGAGGGCATCTGGGACGGTGCCATGAAGGCGCTGGACAGGAACGTCAGCGGCAGCAGCAGGAAGGTGTTGATGCCGATGATCGACTCCCGTTGCTGCACCAGCATGCCGAGCGCGTTGGACAGTGCTCCGAAGATGGTCCCCAGGAGCACGGAGGCCACCACCAGGATCGCGATGCCGCCGATGCCGCCCGGGTAGTCGGCGCCGCCGAGCAGGCCGAGCAGCACGATGATCGCGGACTGGAGCGCGGTGACGAGGCCGTTGTTGACGACGTTGCCGTTCATCAGCGCGGCCCGGCTGACCGGAGTGGTCAGGAAGCGGTTCAGCGTGCCGCGCTGGATCTCCTCCAACGTGCCCATACCCGCCCACATGTTGGAGCTGAGGGCGCTCATCACGACCACGCCCGGGACCAGGTAGTCCAGGTACGAGGTGGTGCCGAAGCCGCCGAGTTCGACGACCTTCTTGAAGAGGTTGCCGAACAGGAACAGCCAGATCACCGGCTGGATGAGGGTGATGATCGCGAAGGCGGGCTGCCGTGCGAACACCATGAGTTGACGCTGCGTCATGTACCAGGTCTGCGAGACGGCGGTGCTCATCGCGCACCTCCGGCGACCGCGAGCTTCCCGGTGCCGTTCGCGTCGGCCTCCGAGTAACGGCGGCCCGCGTAGCGGAGATAGACGTCGTCCAGCGAGGGACGGGCGACGGTCGCGCTGGCGACCCCGACGCCGGCCCGCTCGAACGCCGCCAGCAGGACGGGCATCGCGGCCGCTCCGTCGTCGGCGCGGGCACTGACCCGGCGCCCGTCGACCAGCACCTCGCGTACGCCCGGCAGTCCGACGAGGGTGTCCCGCAGCAGCGTACGACCGGTGTCGCCGACCCCTTCCCGCAGCTCCAAGTGGACCGCGTCACCGCGGAGTTCACCCTTGAGCGAGTCGGGGGTGCCCTCCACGACGACCCGGCCGCGGTCGACGATCGCGATGCGCTCGGCGAGCCGGTCGGCCTCTTCGAGGTAGTGCGTGGTGAGCAGGATGGTCAGCCCCTCCTCCCCCGCCAGCCGGCCGATCTCGTCCCACATCGCGGTGCGGGCCTCCGGGTCGAGGCCGGTGGTGGGTTCGTCGAGGAAGAGCACCTCGGGCCGGTGCACCAGGCCGAGCGCCACGTCCAGGCGGCGGCGCATACCGCCGGAGTAGCCCTTCACCGGACGCTTCGCGGCGTCGGCGAGGGCGAAGCGGTCGAGGAGCTCGTCCACCCGCCCCGTGAGGGCGTTGCCCCTCAATCCGTAGAGCCTGCCCTGGAGTTGGAGGTTCTCGCGGCCGGTCGCCGTCGGGTCGGCGCCGGAGTTCTGGGCGACCACGCCGATCGCGCGGCGGACCCGGTCGGGGTGGCGCAGCACGTCGTGGCCGGCGACGGTGGCCGTGCCGGAGTCGGGCCGGGCGAGGGTGGTGAGGATCTTGACGGTGGTGGACTTGCCGGCGCCGTTCGGCCCGAGGAGGCCGAAGACGGTGCCGGGCTCGACGGTGATGTCCATGCCGTTGAGGGCGGTGACATCGCCGGAATAGGTCTTGATCAGTTGACGCGCCTCGACCGCGGGCGCACGGGTACTGCCCATGACAGCTCTCCAAAGAACGAGCGGATGTGCGATGTGAAAGATCACGACTGATCCGCGTGAAGAGCGCCCGGCTATCCTGGGTGTGCCGCACCTCGATCGCCTGGCTTCGCCGCACGGCGGGTCAGTTCGGGGTTCGTGACCCCGGCGGGGCTGCTCCAACAGCCCGGTCGGGGTTCTTCGTGTCTAGGTGAACTCCGTCGGCAGTTCCCCCGTCTCGTGGAAGTGGCGCCAGCCCTCGACGCCGGGCAGTGAGCCCTTCTTGATCTCGTCGACGAGACCCCGGATCCACTCCGCCTGCGCCTGGACCATGTGCAACTGGTACTCGCTCTCCACCAGGAAGAGCCGGGGCAGCGTCTCGTACAGCTTCTCCAGCGCACCGCGCGCGCTCGCCGCCTGGAGATCGAGGTTCTGCACCCGCTCCTCAAGGAGCCGTACCACCTCGTCGGGGTGGATGACCCCGACGAGCGGGAGCGCGGTCTCGAAGATCGGGAACTCCTTGACCGGCACGGCCAGCAGGTCGGAGAGCCACTCGACGGCTTCCTCGCGTCCGGCGTCGGTGATGCCGTAGACCGTGCGCTCGGGGCGGTTGCCCTGTCGCTCCACGTCGGTGACCTCGACGAAGCCGTGTTTCTCCAGGTTCTGCACGACCGTGTAGAGCGAGCCGTAGTTGATCTTCGTGGTGCTGTCCTTGCCCTGGCGGCGCAGGGTCCGGGCGATCTCGTACGGATGCATCGGGCCCTGCCAGAGGGTGACCAGCACGGTGAGAGCCAGCGGGTTGCCGAGCTTGCGGCGCTTGGGCGGCATGGTCATACCTCGCATCCGAATATCCGTGGCCGAACATATCGCGAGTGCGCGGCGAGCGTCAATACACACGATGTATCGCGTATTGGCCTCGACGGCAAGAGCGTGAGGACTTAGGCCCGTCGCGGACACGGCGGCGTGACGCGGCCGAAACAGCCCCTCCCTAATTTCTGTCACCCGACAGGAATTCAGCTGTCGCCGTCAGGATTCCGCTCTCCTGCGCCGAAGGCAGGTGCCGCCGTGACCACAACAGCCCCCTCCGACATACGCCCCGACCCACCCCACTCCCCCTCCCCCGCCTCCGACGACGGCTCCCTCGCGGAGTTCGGCTACCGCCAGGAGCTGCACCGCAGCCTCGGCCGGTACGCGTCGTTCGCGGCCGGTTTCTCCTTCATCTCCGTACTGACGACCGTCTTCCAGTACTTCGCCTTCGGGTACGCGTTCGGCGGCCCCGTCTTCTTCTGGGCCTGGCCGATCGTGCTGGCCGGCCAGCTCCTGGTGGCCGCCTGCTTCGCGGAACTGGCCGCGCGCTACCCGATCTCGGGCGCGATCTACCAGTGGTCGTCACGCCTCTCCAACGCGACCTTCGGCTGGTTCGCGGGCTGGATCATGGTGATCGGCCAGATCGTGGTGGTGGCGGCAGCGGCGCTGGCCCTCCAAATGGTGCTGCCGGCGATCTGGTCGGGCTTCCAGCTGGTGGGCACGGACCCTGCCCCCACTTCCCCCGACGGCGCGGCCAACGCGGCGGTCCTCGGCGTGATCCTGCTGGTCCTGACGACGCTGGTGAACATCCTCGACAACCGCGTGATGTCGGTCATCAACCGGGTCGGCGTGACGGCGGAGATCATCGGCGCGATCCTGATCATCGTCCTCCTCCTGACCCACTCGAAGCGCACCCCGACCATCACCTTCCACACCACCGGCAGCCTGGAGGGCGGACTCCTCGGCGCCCTGCTCGTCGGCTCGTTCACGGCGGCGTACGTGATGATCGGCTTCGACAGCGCGGGCGAGATGAGCGAGGAGACCCACAACCCGCGCCGCACCGCGCCCCGCACGATCCTCACCGCGCTCACCGCGGCGGGCCTGCTCGGCGGCCTGATCATCCTCGGCGGCCTGCTCGCCGCCCCCAGCCTGACCGACGGCCACCTCGGCGTCGACGGCCTCAGCTACGTCCTCACGAGCAGCCTCGGCGACGGCGTCGGCAAGGCCCTGCTGGCGGACGTGGTGGTGGCGATAGCGGTAGCCACCCTCGCCATCCAGACGGCGGCCTGCCGCATGCTCTTCTCGATGGCCCGAGACGGCCAACTCCCCTTCTCCGCACGCCTGTCCAAGGTCAACCCCCGCACCGGCATGCCCAGCGCCCCGGCCATCGTCGTAGGCATCCTCTCGGCCACCCTGCTCCTCCTCAACTTCGCCTCCCCGGACGCCTTCCTCGCCATCGGCACCACCTGCATCGTGATGCTGTACCTGGCCTACGCGATGGTGACGGGCCCGCTCCTGCTCCGCCGCGTGCGCGGCGAGTTCGAGGTCGACGGCACGGACGAGACGGGCGCGCGCCTCTTCTCCCTGGGCCGGTGGGGGGTACCGGTCAACGCGCTGGCGCTGCTCTACGGCCTCGTCATGACGGTCAACCTGGCGTGGCCGCGGGCCGCTGTGTACGACCCGGCGGGTGGGCACTGGTACTTCCAGTGGTTCACGGTGTTGTTCCTGGTCGTGACGGTGGGGGCGGGATTCGGGTTCCGGGCGTACCGCGCCCGTTCGGTCGCGGAGGAGGTTCCCGAAGCGGTCCCCGCATGACCTGGCGACCTGGCCCGACCGCCTACCCTTGATCGCAATGACCCGAAAACGCCGTATCCCGCCCTCTCCCCTCCCCCAACGCGACGGAGTCGACCCGGTGCGGGTCCGCCTGCCCCCCGAAGAGTCCTGGGCCACCGTGCGCGAGTACCTGGTGGACCGGCTCTCGGGGGCGGGCGACGGGGTCGTCGATCGAATGATGGACGACGGGCTGTTCGTCGGGGTCGACGGGGCGAGCGTGGCCGGGTTGCCGTACGCAGCCGGGATGTTCGTGTGGTTCCACCGGGAGCTGCCCGTCGAAGTGCCGGTGCCTTTCGCCGTGGATGTCGTGTACCGCGACGAGCACATCGTCGTCGCCGACAAGCCGCACTTCCTCGCGACCACCCCGCGGGGCAGTCATGTCGTCGAGTCGGCGTTGGCGCGGCTGCGCAGGGAGTTGGGGATTCCGGCGCTCGGAGCCGCGCACCGGCTCGACCGACTCACCGCGGGGCTCGTGCTGTTCACGGTGCGGCCCGAGGAACGGAGCGCGTACCAGGCGCTGTTCCGGGAGAAGCGGGTGCGGAAGGAGTACGAGGCCGTCGCGCCGTACGACTCCGGGCTGGACCTGCCGACCACCGTGCGGTCCCGGATTCTCAAGGAGCGCGGAGTGATGGCCGCCCAGCAGGTCGAGGGTGAGGTCAATGCCGTCAGCCGGGTCGAGTTGGCCGAGCGGCGTGGCGACGGGCTCGCCCGGTACCGGCTCGTGCCCGGTACCGGGCAGACTCATCAACTGCGGGTCCACATGAGCGCGTTGGGTGTGCCCATCCTCGGTGATCCGCTGTATCCCGTGGTGACCGGCCCCGTGCCGGACGGTGATTTCCGGCGGCCGCTCCAACTGCTGGCGCGGGCGCTGGAGTTCACCGATCCGGTCACGGGGGCCGAGCATCGGTTCCGTAGCGGGCGGGTGCTCGAAGCCTGGGCCTCGTACGAGGACTGGGCCGGTCAGTAGCCCCGCCACCACCTCAAGAACCGCTGCCACGCGCCGAGTTGGTGTACCGGCTCCGGCGTCGCCACCGGCTCCGGCGGCGCTGTCGGCTCGGCGGCCCGGGGCGTCGGCGCCGATGTCGGCGCCGGGTCGGACAGCATGCCGACGTGCCAGGTGTGACGGGGTTGCGGAACCGCCGCGTGGCCCGGCTTCTCCGAGACGTCCTGCGGGGGCTTCGGGGCGAACTGCACCGGCAGCTCCACCAGGTGACGGGAGGCGATCGACGCCGTCCAGCTCAACTCGTCCTCGTCGCAGTCGAGTTCGATGTCCGGCAGCCGCATCAGCAGCGCGTCCACCCCGGTGTCGGCGATGGCGCGGCCGATGTCCTGGCCGGGACACTCGTGCGGGCCGCCGCCGAAGGCCAGGTGGGAGCGGTTGCCCATCATGTTGGCCTTGAGGTCGGGACGTACCCGGGGGTCCACGTTGCCCGGCGCCGGTGCGAAGAGCAGGCCGTCGCCCTTGCGGATGCGCTGGCCGCCCAACTCCGTGTCCTGCTTGGCGAAGTAGGCGAAGACGGTACTGAACGGCGGCTCGTCCCACAGGGACTGCTCGACCGCCTCCGGCACCGTCATCTGCCCGCCGTTGAGCTGGGCGCGGAAGCGCGGGTCGGTGATGACCATGCGCAGCGCGTTGGCGAGGAGGTTGGTGGTGGCCTCGTAGGCGGCGAAGAGGACGAGCCGCAGGTGCTCCCTGACCTCGTCGTCGCTGAGCCCCGCCGGGTGCATGACGAGGTGGCTGGTGAAGTCGTCGGCGGGCTCGGCCCGGCGCAGCGCGGTGAGCCGGCTGAGCGCGTCCATGACGTACTGGTGGCTGGCGATCGCGGTCGCGGAGCCCTTGAGGGCGTCGCGGGCCGCCTCCACCATCTGCTCGTTGTACTCGTCGGGCATGCCGAGGATCTCGCACAGCACGGCCATCGGCAGGTGCTCGCAGAACTGGCCGACGAGTTCGGCGTGGCCCTGCTCGCAGAAGGTGTTGGCGAGGATCTGGGTGTAGCGGTTGATGTGCCGGCGGATGCCGCGCGGGTCGATGGTCGACATGGCGCCGGTGACCGCGCCGCGCAGCCGCAGGTGCTCGTCGCCCTCGGCGTGCGAGGCGATGGGCTGCCAGGCGATGTGCGGCATCAGCGGGTGGTCGGGCTTGACCATGCCCTCGCGCAGCGGCGTCCAGACCCGGCTGTCCCGGCTGAACTGCGAGGGCGTACGCACCATGTGGAGGTTCTCGGTGTGGCCGAGGACGACCCAGATCGGCACGTCGTCGTGGAGCAACACCGGTGCCACGGGGCCGTGTTCGGCGCGGAGCTTCTCGTAGAGGGCGCCCAGGTCCGCCGCTTCGGGGCCGTACAGCCGGTGCAGTCCCCCGGGCCCCTGGCCGTGCGCGGGGCAGCCGGGGGGCGGGCCGAGCCCGGTGTCGTCCGTATCGGTCGGGGAGTGGTGTTCAGGCGTCACGGTGATCGCTCCGAAAACTGAAGTGGATCCGGTGTCGGGGGAGTTGGGCGGGTCAGGTCAGTGAGCCCGTCATCGCCAGGGAGTGCAGGAAGCGCATCAGGGTCATCAGGACGTCCCGGCTGGAGGCACGGCGGCGCGCGTCGCACTCGATGATGGGGATGTCCGGCGACAGGTCGAGCGCCGTACGCAGGTCCTCGATGGGGTAATGCGGGCCGTCCGGGAAGGAGTTGACCGCGATCACGAACGGCACCCCGCGCTCCTCCAGCCGTCCTATGACGTCGAAGCTGACTTCGAGGCGCCGCGTGTCGATGAGCACCACCGCGCCGAGCGCGCCCTCGAACAGCCCGTTCCACAGGAACCAGAAGCGTTCCTGGCCGGGGGTGCCGAACAGGTACAGCACCAGTTGGTCGGTGATGCTGATACGGCCGAAGTCCATCGCGACGGTGGTGGCCGTCTTGCTCTCGGAGCCGTAGTTGTCGTCGACGCCGACGCCGGCCTGCGTCATGGTCTCCTCGGTGGTCAGCGGCCTGATCTCACTGACCGACCCGACCATGGTCGTCTTGCCGACCCCGAAGCCGCCGACGATCACGATCTTCACCGCGGCCTGGGCCGTGTGCGGGAGATGGTCCTCGGTCCGAGGGCCCGTGACGGTGTCAGAGCTTTTGAAGTCCATGCATCACCGCTTCGAGGAGGGAACGGTCGGGGAGCGCCTGGCGGACGATCGGGGCGCGCGCCTGCACCAGTTCGGCCGTCAGCAGCTCGGTGAGCAGGACGGTCACCACGCTGTACGGCAGGTTGAGGTAGGCCGACAGCTCGGCCACGGACAGCGGGGCGATGCAGAGCCCGAGCAGGGCCGCCTGCTCCGGAGTGGCCGACTGCGGCGCGTCGGAACGCGCCACGATCAGCGTGACCAGGTCGAGTTCGGCCCGGTCACCGTCCTCGGTCGCGCCGGTGAGCACGTACAGCCGCTCCGGGATCCTTCCTTCGCCCTGCTTCTTGGCGGGCTCGGGCGGCGGTCCATCCTTCGGATGTCGCCGCTGGCGTTGCGGAGGAGTCATACGGTCTGCCCGTTGCGCCTCGGCGGGCTGGTGAGGTGGGCGCCGATTCTGACGACGAGGTCACGCATGCGGTTGCTCATCAGGCCGGGTTCGGCGACGACGTCGGAGAGTACCGCCAGGTAGGCGTTGGCGCCCGCGGCCATCAGATAGAAGTAGCCGCCGTTGATCTCGATGATGACCATCTTCATCCGGCCGTCGCTGCCCGGGATCTCGGAGGCCACGGCACCCGCCAGGCTCTGCAGTCCGGCACAGGCCGCGGCCACGCGGTCGGCCGCGTCGGGGTCGCCGCCGTAGCGGGCGATGCGGAGTCCGTCGGCGGAGAGCACGACGATCTGCTGGATGCCGGGCACGCCGTCGGCGAGATCCTTGAGCATCCAGTCGAAGTTGGCTCGCTGCTGGATCACTTGAGGTCCCCCTCGTCGTCGGCCTCGACTCGGGCCGGCTCGGTCTTCTGGGTGAAAGCGGTCGGGTCGGGGTCACCCTTGAGGCCTTCCATGAACGCCTCGACCCACAGGCCCGGTTCGGGTTCGTCCTTCTTCTCCGGCTCGGGCTCGGGCGTGCCCCAGGCGGAGCGGGCCTCTTGTGCGGCGGCCTCGGCGCGCTCGGCGGCGGCCTGTTCGGCGTACCGCTGGGCGAGCGGCACCTTGACCCGGCTGCGGCGCTGCGGCAGACCGCCCGCCGTCCACTCGGTGACCTCGGGAACCTCGTCCTCCATGCTCACCGAGGCCGGGATGCGCGGGCTCGTGGGGCGGCGCCGCTTGATCGTGCGCTTGGGGCCGTCGACCGCGCCGAGTTCGGCCTTGGGCATGGCGGTGGCGCCGATGCCGTGGGCGAGTCCGGGCGCGGTGCCGGGGGTGAGCATCTCGCTGGGCACGATGAGGACGGCGCGGACGCCGCCGTAGGCCGAGGCGCGCAGCGAGATCTGCATGTTGTACGTCGCGCAGAGCCGGCCGACGACCTGGAGGCCCAGGCGCGGACTCTCACCGAGGTCCTGGAGGTCGGTACCGGCCTTGGCGCGCTCCAGCATGCCCTCGGCGCGGGCCCGCGACTCCTCGCTGAGGCTGACGCCGCCGTCCTCGATCTCGATGGCGACACCGGTCTGCACCTCTACGGCGGTGACGTGCACCTTGGTCTGCGGAGGCGAGTAACGGGTGGCGTTGTCGAGGAGTTCGGCCGCCGCGTGGATGACCGGCTCGACGGAGATGCCGCGGATGTTGACCTTGGCGATGGAGTGCAGCTCGATGCGGCGGTACTCCAGGATGCGGGACATGGCGCCGCGCAACACGCTGTACAGCGGCACCGGTTCGGGCCACTGGCGGCCGGGGCGGCCACCGCCGAGCACCGAGATGGAGTCGGCGAGACGGCCGATCAGCGCGGTGCCGTGGTCGATGCGCAGGAGGTCGTCGAAGACCTCGGGGTTACGGCCGTGGTCCTCCTCCATCTCCCGGAGTTCCTTGGCCTGTTGGTGGACGATGGCCTGCACACGGCGGGCGATGCTGACGAAGGAGCGCTGCGCGGAGTCACGCATGTTCTCCTCGCGCTGCACGATGTTGAGCACGGTCCTCAGCAAGTCGCGCTGCGGCTTGGGAAGTTGCCGCCAGTCGGGATCCGCGTCGACGACTTGGCGAATCACCTCTCCGGGGGATTCTCCACTGCTGAGCCGGTACAGCGTGGCGGGCAGGATCTCCTGGCCGAGGCGGACCATCTCCAGGCTCTGGTCGGCGAGCCGCCGTTCCAGATACGCGGTGTGACGGTCGTGCTCGACGCGCAGGTTCCGCAGGTTGCGTCCGCGGCGGACGGCTTCGGCCGCCGTCACGATCACCAGAAGGGTGGCGACGGCTCCGCACCAGCCGACGGCGATCCGGGCAGGCCCCGCCACCAGGGCGACGGCGGCCCCGGTCGCCGCGGCCATCACTATGGCAGGCGGCAACAGCACGCGCGCGTAGGGAAGTTCACGGCCACCGGGGGGCGATTGAACACTCACCATGTATGCCCTCTAAAGACAGGTCGGCTGGGGGGATCGGGAGACTCTGGGGGGAGACTCCGAGGGAGCTTCTGTATCTTTTGCATGTTTGGGAACAAGCGCACGAATACAGCCCAACTCGGTGCGCTGCGGGCGAGCTTAGTCCGACCGGATCACCGCTGTGTCATATTCAGCAAGCCCCTGAAAAGGGACACGGAAGAGGAGTACTCTCAGCCCATTTACACGCTGAGGCTTCATTCGCACACAGTGAGTCACGACGCATGGACATACGAATATCACTCACCGTAACGAGTGAAGCATCCGTTCCGGATCAACTTCCGGCGATGCGCAGCGCGGCGTCGGCCGTCGCCTCCGCGAAGGCGGACACCGGCCGCTCGGGGTCGGAGCGGTGCACGAGGATGACGCCCTCGATCAGCCCGAACACCAGATCCGTCCGCAGTTCCAACTCGCTCTTCGCGAGCGCGCCACCGGCGGCGGTCGCGGCGAGCAACTGCCGGTAGGCGTCCTTGAGTTCGGCACGTACGGCATGAAATCCGGCGAAACGCTCGGCGCGCACTTCGGGCAGCAGATACAGCCCGCCGAGGTTGTGCGAACCGCCGCACAACAGCTCGACGTCGGTACGGCACAGCTCCCACAGCCGGCCCTCGGCCGGGGTCGCGTCGTCCGCCAGGAGCTCCCGGGCGCACGTCAGCGAGGGCGTGACCGTGGACTCCAGAAGGTCCGCGAGCAGTTCCTCCTTGCCGGAGACGTAGTGGTACATCGACGCCTGCCGCATGCCCGCGCGCTCGGCGACGGCCCGGGTGGTGGTGGCCGCGTAGCCCCGGGTGGTGAACAGCTCGGCGGCGGCGGAGAGGAGTTCGGCACGCGGTTCGAGTCCGCTGTCCGGCCGCTGATCGGCCCGCGGCCTGCCGACCCGACGGCCCCCCTGCGCACCCGTTGTCCCCATGCGTTCGATCCTCGCACACGGCCCCGGACCACGGATGCCCGGCGATCTTCGTGAGGGCTCGGTAACCGAGCGGCAACACCCGGGCAACCCCGGCGACCCGCCCGCCTCCTAATTTCTGTCGAGCGACAGAAATGCCGCACGCCCACGACGTCCCCGCAGCCGGAGGTCCCCCGCGATGGCGACAGCGACCACTTACGGAGCCCGCGACCACGCCCGCGCCCAGGAGGGCGGGCGGGCCGAGGCGATGCCCGTCGTCCCGGCCGGCGACTGGCCGGCCCCGCCCTGCGAGGCGGGCCACCTGGTGTGGGCCGAGACCGTCGCGGGCGGCAACTACACCCACCGCGTCCTGGCCCGCGGCACCGAACTCCGCCTGACCGACCTGCGCGGCGACGCCTGCGCCCACCTGCTCCTGTACGCGGCCGACCGCCCCTGGGAGCGTCTGAACGTCGCCGACACGGTCAAGGTCCAGTGGAACGCCTACCTCGGCGAGGGCCGGCTCCTCCTCTCCGACCAGGGCCGCGTCCTCGCCTCCCTCGTCGCCGACACCTCCGGCCGCCACGACGCGCTCTGCGGCACCTCCACCCTGGTCCGCAACACCGAGCGCTACGGCGACGGCACCCCGCAGTCCGACTCCCCCGCAGGACGCGAGCTGTTCAAGCTCGCCGCCGCCAAGAACGGCCTGGAACCACGCGACTTGCCGCCCTCGCTCTCCTTCTTCCAGGGCGTCGAGATCCGCGACGACGGCTCCCTCGACTTCACCGGCTCGACCGGCCCCGGCGGCAGCGTGACCCTGCGCGCCGAGCAGGACGTGACGGTACTGATCGCGAACGTGCCGCATCCGGCCGACCCGCGCGACGACTACGTCAACTCCCCGCTGGAGGTGCTCGCTTGGCGCGCCGAGGCCACCAAGCCGGGCGACCCGCTGTGGGAGGCCACGCCCGAG
The DNA here is from genome assembly GCF_036226385.1 of Streptomyces sp. NBC_01261. Taxonomy (NCBI): domain Bacteria; kingdom Bacillati; phylum Actinomycetota; class Actinomycetes; order Kitasatosporales; family Streptomycetaceae; genus Streptomyces; species Streptomyces sp. NBC_01261. The sequence goes on along the minus strand of NZ_CP108463.1, from coordinate 8,631,122 downwards.
GGCCGTCGCGCGTTCCTCAACACCACGGAATTCCTTGTCGCAAGGGGGCTCGCATGAGCACGACCGTCGTTCCCGCCCGCGCCGCGTGGTCCGCCGTCATCCGCACGGGCGAGACCCTCACCATCACCGACCTGCACGGCAACCAGGCCGTCGACTTCCTCGTCTACGACGCCCACGACACGTCCGTCCGCTACAGCGCCCCCGACACCATCCACGCCCAGGGCAGCCTCTTCCTCACCACCGGCAGCGTGCTGATGTCCAACGAACACACCCCGCTGATGACCGTCACGGACGACGAGGTCGGCCGCCACGACACGGTCGGCGGCGCCTGCTCCAAGGAGTCCAACGCCCTGCGCTACGGCCACCACACCTGGTCGCAGCACGCGTGCGTGGACAACTTCCTCGCGGAGGGCGCCCGTTACGGCCTCGGCAAGCGCGACCTGGTCTCCAACATCAACTGGTACATGAACGTGCCGGTCGAGAAGGACGGCACCCTGGGCATCGTCGACGGCCTCTCCGCGCCGGGCCTCAAACTGGCCCTGCGCGCCGAACGCGACGTCCTGGTCCTGGTCTCCAACTGCCCCCAGATCAACAACCCTTGCAACGGCTTCGAACCGACGGCCGTCGAGATGACCATCGGGGTCCCGGAATGACCTTCGACACGCTGCTGATCGCCAACCGGGGCGAGATCGCCGTCCGCGTCATCCGCACGGCCCGCGAACTCGGCCTGCGCACGGTCGCGGTGTACTCCGACGCCGACCGCTCGGCACCCCACGTCCGGCTCGCCGACGAGGCGGTACGACTCGGCCCGGCCCCCGCCAAAGAGTCGTACCTGGACGCCGACTTGGTCCTCAAGGCGGCCAAGGACACGGGCGCGGGCGCGATCCACCCCGGCTACGGTTTCCTCTCCGAGGACGCGGCCTTCGCGCGCCGCTGCGAGGACGCCGGCATCGTGTTCGTCGGACCGACACCCGCACAACTGGACCTGTTCGGCGCCAAACACACAGCACGAACAGCGGCCGAGGCGGCGGGCGTCCAACTGGCACCGGGCACAGGCCTGTTGGCGGACCTCGACGAAGCGCTCACCCAAGCCGCCCTGATCGACTACCCCGTCATGCTCAAGGCGACCGGCGGAGGCGGCGGCATCGGCATGTCGGCCTGCCACTCCCCCGCCGAACTCACCGAGTCCTGGGAGCGCGTGCAACGCGTCGCCGCCGCCTCCTTCTCCTCCGCCGGCGTCTTCCTGGAACGCCTCGTCGAGCACGCCCGCCATGTCGAGGTACAGGTCTTCGGCGACGGGGAGGGCAAGGTCGTCACCTTCGGCGACCGCGACTGCTCTCTCCAACGCCGCAACCAGAAGGTGGTGGAGGAGGCCCCCGCACCGGGCCTCCCCGACCACATCCGCACCCGACTGGCCGCCTCCGCTCGCGACTTGTGCGCCTCGGTCGGCTACCGCTCCGCCGGCACCGTCGAGTTCGTCTACGACGCGACCCGCGAGGAGGCCTACTTCCTGGAGGTCAACACCCGTCTCCAGGTGGAACATCCGGTCACCGAGGAGATCTACGGCGTCGACCTGGTCGCCTGGATGCTACGGCTGGCCCAGGGCGAGTCCGGCGTCGTCCGCGACCCCGGCACCCCGCGCGGCCACGCCGTCGAGGCCCGCGTCTACGCCGAGGACCCGTCCCGCGAACACCGGCCCAGCGCGGGCCTGTTGACCCGGGTCGAGTTCCCGGACGGCGTACGCGTCGACGGCTGGGTGGAGACCGGCACCGAGGTGACCACGTCGTACGACCCGATGCTCGCGAAGGTCATCGCCTACGGCCCCGACCGCGCCCACGCGCTCCAACGCCTCGACGAGGCACTGGCCCGCACCCGCGTCGACGGTATCGAGACGAACCTCGGACTGGTCCAAGCGGCGCTGGCCGAACCGGACTTCGGAGCGGCCACCCACTCCACGGCGACCCTCGCCACCGTCACCGACCCGACCCCCCGCATCGAGATCGTCTCCGGCGGCACCCTCACCACGGTCCAGGACTGGCCCGGCCGCACCGGCTACTGGCAGGTCGGCGTGCCCCCGTGCGGCCCGATGGACGACCTCTCCTTCCGCCTCGGCAACCGCGCGCTCGGCAACGAGGAAGGCACCCCCGGTCTCGAATGCACCCTCCAGGGGCCGACGTTGAGGTTCACCCACGCCACCACGCTGTGTGTGACGGGCGCCCCGGCACCGGTGACGATCGACGGAACGCCGGTCCCGCAGTGGGAGCCGGTGACGGTACCCGCGGGCGCGTCCCTGGAGATCGGCGCCCCGGCCGAACACGGCCTGCGCACCTACGTGTTGTTCGCGGGCGGCCTGGACGTCCCCTCCTTTCTCGGCAGCGCGAGCACCTTCACCCTGGGCCGCTTCGGCGGCCACGGCGGCCGGGCCCTGCGCACCGGCGACGTCCTGCACGGCGGCACGATCACCGAGGGCACACCCGTGGCCACCGCCGACCGCCCCGCCTTCGGCGCCGTCTGGGACGTGGCAGCGGTCGAAGGCCCGCACGCCGCACCGGAGTTCTTCACCGAGGACGACATCCGCGACTTCTACGCGGCCGACTGGAAGGTCCACTTCAACTCGGCCCGCACGGGCGTCCGCCTGGTCGGCCCGAAGCCCCGCTGGGCCCGCACCGACGGCGGCGAGGCGGGCCTGCACCCGTCCAACATCCACGACACCCCGTACTCGGTCGGCGCCGTCGACTACACGGGCGACATGCCGGTCCTCCTGGGCCCCGACGGCCCGTCCCTCGGCGGCTTCGTCTGCCCGGCGACGGTCATCAGCCAAGAGCGCTGGAAACTGGGCCAGTTCAGGCCCGGCGACACGGTCCGCTTCGCCCCGGTGAACGTCGACGGCTCGCTCCGCCCCGACATCGTGGACGGCGGAATCCTGGCCAGGGACGGAGACGTCACCTTCCGCCGCAGCGGCGACGACAACCTCCTCGTCGAATTCGGCCCCATGCAACTGGACTTGGCGCAACGCATGCGGGTCCACGCCCTGATGGAGGCGGTGACGGCGGCCGACTTCGAGGGCGTCACGGACCTCACCCCAGGCATCCGCTCCCTCCAGATCCAAACGGACCCGAGCCGTCTCCCCCAGTCCGAACTCCTCACATCCGTAAGGAAGATCGCGGCGGCACTCCCACCCACCGACCAACTGATCGTCCCCTCCCGCACGGTCCACCTCCCCCTCTCCTGGGACGACCCGGCAACGCGCGAGGCGATCGCCCGCTACATGGCCGGCGTCCGCGACGACGCCCCTTGGTGCCCCTGGAACATCGAGTTCATCCGTCGCGTGAACGGCCTGGACTCGGTCGAGGACGTCTACAGCACGGTCTTCGACGCGGAATACCTCGTACTGGGCCTGGGAGACGTCTACTTGGGAGCACCCGTGGCCACCCCCCTGGACCCCCGCCACCGCCTGGTGACGACGAAATACAACCCGGCCCGCACCTGGACGGCCGAGAACTCGGTCGGCATCGGCGGGGCGTATCTCTGCGTCTACGGGATGGAGGGCCCCGGCGGCTACCAGTTCGTGGGCCGTACGACCCAGGTGTGGTCGGGCTGGCAACAGCGCGGCGCGTTCGAGCAGGGCTCCCCCTGGCTCCTCCGCTTCTTCGACCGCATCAAGTGGTACCCGGTGGAGCCGGACGAACTCCTCGAACTCCGGGCCGACATCACCTCCGGCCGCTTCGTCCCACGCATCGAGGAGGGCACGTTCTCACTCGCCGAGTACGAGGCGTTCCTCGCCGAGAACGCCGAGTCCATCGGGGAGTTCAGGTCCCGCCAGCAGACCGCGTTCGGCACGGAACGCGATGCCTGGGAGGCGGCGGGCGAGTTCACCCGGGCACAGGCGGCAGCCGCCCCGGCCCCACCGCAGGCCGAGGTGACGGTCCCGGCCGGGGGACGCCTGGTGGAGGCCGAATTCGCCGCTTCCGTATGGCAGTTGAACGTGAAGCCCGGCGACGAAGTGACGGCGGGCCAACCTCTCCTGGCCCTGGAGGCGATGAAGATGGAGTCCAGGGTCCACGCGCCCATGGCCGGCGTGGTGACCGAGATCCTGGCCAGGCCCGGCGACCAGGTCGAGGCGGGCACGGCGTTGCTGGTCCTGGCCCCCGCAAGCTGAACCTCAAGCCGAACCGCAAGGAGCACAAGAGCGATGTCGACCACCGTGTCCCGAGTCCGCGCCGCCTACGCCCGCATCGAGGCGGTGGACCGCCCGGAGATCTGGATCGACCTACGCCCGCAGCCGGACGTCGAGTCCGAGGCGAGGGCAATCGACGAGCGCGTATCGGCAGGCGAGCAACTCCCGCTCGCAGGCCGCCTGCTCGCGGCCAAAGGCAACATAGACGTCCATGGCCTCCCCACCACGGCAGGCTGCCCGGCATACGCCTACACTCCCGAGGCCGACGCCCCGGTGGTGGCCCGCCTCCGCGCGGCAGGCGCGATCGTGCTCGGCACCACGAACCTCGACCAGTTCGCCACGGGCCTGGTCGGCACCCGCTCCCCGTACGGCGCGGTCCGCAACGCCCACGACCCGGAGCGGATCAGCGGCGGCTCCAGTGCCGGTTCGGCGGTCGCCGTGGCCCTGGGCCTCGTCGACTTCGCCCTCGGCACCGACACGGCGGGCTCGGGCCGGGTCCCCGCCGCGTTCAACGGCATCGTCGGCCTGAAGCCCACCCGGGGCCTGGTCCCGACGACGGGCGTGGTCCCGGCCTGCGCCTCCATCGACTGCGTGACGGTCTTCGCCCGGACCCTCCCCGAGGCCGAACAGGCCCTGTCCTTCATGACCTCCCCACCTGCCCGCGCCCTCCCGCCCCTCCCCCAACGAGCGCCGGGCCCCTGGCGCGTAGCGGTCCCCCCACGAGACCAGCTGGGCGAACTGGACGAGGGCTGGGCGGAGGCCTACGAGGAGGCGGTCACCCGCCTGTCCGACGCGGGCGCCGAGATCCGCACCCTGGACCTCACCCCGTTCACGGAAGCGGCGGCGATGCTCTACGAGGGCGCGTTCGTGGCGGAGCGCTACACAGCCGTAGGGGCATTTGTCGACAAGGCGATCGCGTCCGGCGCCGAGGGCCTGGACCCCACGGTCACCGGCATCATCACCCGAGCCCGGGACATCCCGGCCCACCAGCTGTACGCGGACGGGGAACGCCTGGCCGCCCTCCGCGCCCGAGCCCTCTCCGAACTGGCCGACGCGGACGCCCTGTTGCTCCCGACGGCTCCGGGCCACCCGACCCTGACCGAGGTAGCGGCCAACCCCTTGGGCGCGAACGCCCGCCTGGGCCGCTTCACCAACTCCACCAACCTCTTCGACCTGGCGGCGGTGGCCATCCCGTCGAGCGAGGTGAACGGCCTCCCCTTCGGCGTGATGCTGATCGGCCCGACGTTCACGGACGACCGCCTGGCCCAGATCGCCCGCGACCTGAACCCAACGGTCCAACTGGCGGTCGTAGGAGCCCATTTGACGGGCCAGCCCCTGAACCCCCAACTCCTGTCCCTGGGCGCCACCTTGGACCGCACGACCACAACGGCCCCGGTTTACCGCCTGCACGCCCTGACAACAACTCCGCCCAAGCCGGGCTTGGTTCACGTCGGCGAGGGCGGAGCGGCGATAGAGACAGAGGTATGGCGCCTACCGGCAGCGGGCCTGGGCCGCCTGCTGGCGACCCTGCCCCGCCCGATGACACTGGGAAGCGTGGAACTGGCAGACGGCACAAGGGTCCCGGGCTTCCTGTGCGAGCCCGGTGCGCTGTCCGACGCAGAGGACATCACCAAATACGGCAGCTGGCGAACTTACCTGGACCGGTAGCTTTCAGGGGGGCGGGGAACTGCGCGACCAGCCACAGTCAACCCGCACCCGCCAACCGAACCGTCACCCCACAGACGAGTACGCCACAACCCCCCGCAGCAACAACTCCACAGCCTTACGCGCATTCTTCGCCACGGTAGAAGTCGCCTCGCCCCCAGTAACCGGCGCCGCAGCAGAAATCTGCCCCAGAACATCGATCACCTGCTTACACCACCGAACAAAGTCCCCGGCAGGCATCTCAACCTCCCGAAGCACCTCGTCCAACCCCTTCCCACTGGCCCACATATACGCGGCCCAGGCAAACCCAAGATCAGGCTCCCGCTGCCCGACCCCCTCGGTCTGAGTGATCCGGAAGTCCTCCTCAAGGGCGTCAAGCCGCCCCCAGATCCGCACCATCTCCCCGAGCGCGGCCTTGGCCGCACCCGACGGCACCTTGGGAACAGTCGCGTCGTCACTGACCCGCGCCTCGAACACCAACGCCGAGACACACGCGGCGAGTTCAGCAGGAGCAAGCCCCTCCCAAACCCCCTCCCGCAGACACTCGCTGGCGAGCAGATCCAGCTCGCCGTACAGCCGGGCCAACCGCTTCCCGTGCTCGGTGACCTCGTTGCCCCGCAGGTAGTCCAGGTCGGTCAGCAGCGCGACGATCCGGTCGAAGGTGCGGGCGATCGTGTTGGTCCGCCCCTCGATCCGCCGCTCCAACTGCGTGGTGTCCCGCTGCAGCCGGTGATACCGCTCGGCCCAACGCGCGTGATCCTCACGGTCGCTGCACCCATGACACGGATGCGCCCGGATCGCCGTGCGCAACTGCGCGATCTCCCGGTCGTCCGCGGCCTGCGAGCGCTGCTTGCGGGCCCGCTCCGGCGGAATGTGCCCGGCCTTGGTGCGCAGCGCGGAGGCGAGGTCCCGACGGGACTGCGGGGAACGGGCGTTGAAGGACTTCGGGATGCGCATCCGGTCCAACGCCTCGACGGGGACGGGGAAGTCCATCGACGCGAGCCGCTTGACCTGCCGCTCGACGGTCAGGACCAGCGGACGCGGCCCGTCGTGCTGCTCGAAGCCGCGATGGCCGTTGGACCGGCCTGCGGGCAGTCCCGGGTCCAACACGAGCGCCAGACCCGCGTACTTGCCGGTCGGGACGTGGATGACATCTCCCGGCTTGAGCTTCTCCAGCGCCACGGCGGCCTCGGCGCGCCGTAGCGCCACGCCCTGCCGGGCCAGCTCGGTCTCGCGGTCCTTGAGCTCGCGGCGCAGCCGCATGTAGTCGTCGAAGTCGCCCAGGTGGCAGGTCATGGAGTCCTTGTAGCCCTCCAGGCCCTCCTCGTTGCGCTGCACCTGCCGCGAGATCCCGACGACCGACCTGTCCGCCTGGAACTGCGCGAAGGACGTCTCCAGCAGCTCCCGCGACCGGTGCCGCCCGAACTGCTCGACGAGGTTGACCGCCATGTTGTACGACGGCTTGAAACTGGAACGCAGCGGGTACGTGCGCGTGCCGGCCAGTCCCGCGAGGTGCTCGGGGCTGATCCCGCGCTGCCACAGGACGACGGCGTGACCCTCGACATCGATGCCGCGGCGGCCGGCCCGTCCGGTCAACTGGGTGTACTCGCCGGGGGTGATGTCGGCGTGCTGCTCGCCGTTCCACTTGACGAGCTTCTCCAGCACCACCGAGCGCGCGGGCATGTTGATGCCGAGCGCGAGGGTCTCCGTGGCGAACACGGCCTTCACGAGCCCGCGCAGGAACAGCTCCTCCACGACCTCCTTGAACGTCGGCAGCATGCCCGCGTGGTGGGCCGCGATGCCGCGCTCCAGGCCTTCCAGCCACTCGTAGTACCCGAGGACGTGCAGGTCCTCGTCGGGAATGGACGCCGTGCGCTCCTCGACGAGCGCACGCACCCTCTCCCGCGCCTCGTCGTCGTTGAGCCGCAGCCCGGCGTACAGACACTGTTGTACGGCGGCCTCGCAGGCGGCGCGGCTGAAGATGAACGTGATGGCGGGCAGCAGGTCCTCGTTGTCCAGCCGCTCGATGACCTCGGGGCGGCCCGGTGTCCACACCCGTGAACGCGATCTGCGCTCCCGCTCCCGGTCGGCCTCGCGCATGGCACGGCCGCGCTTGCGGTCCTGGTACGAGGGGCGCTGGGCCTCCATGCGGGCCAGGCGGGTGAGGTCGGGGTTGACGGCCTTCTTGTTGCCCTCGCCCTCCTCGAAGAGGTCGTACATCCGCCGCCCGGCGAGCACGTGCTGGAACAGTGGCACGGGTCGGTGCTCGGAGACGATCACCTCGGTGTCGCCGCGGACGGTGTCGAGCCAGTCGCCGAACTCCTCGGCGTTCGACACGGTCGCCGACAGGGAGACCAGGGTCACCGACTCGGGGAGGTGGATGATCACCTCTTCCCATACGGCGCCGCGGAAGCGGTCGGAGAGGTAGTGCACCTCGTCCATGACCACGTAGCCGAGGCCGAGGAGGGTCTGCGAACCCGCGTACAGCATGTTGCGCAGCACCTCGGTGGTCATCACGACCACCGGGGCTTCGGAGTTGACGCTGTTGTCGCCGGTGAGCAGGCCGACCTTGTCCGCGCCGTAGCGGCGGCAGAGGTCGGCGTACTTCTGGTTCGACAGTGCCTTGATGGGGGTCGTGTAGAAGCACTTCTTGCCCTGCTGGAGGGCGAGGTGGACGGCGAACTCGCCGACGATCGTCTTGCCGGAGCCGGTGGGCGCCGCGACCAGCACGCCCTTCCCCGCTTCGAGCGCCTGGCAGGCCTCGATCTGGAAGGGGTCGAGACCGAAGTCGTACATCTCGCGGAAGTCCGCGAGCGCGGTGGCCTGCTCGGCTGCCCGCAGGCGGGCTGCCGCGTACCGCTCGGCCGGGGAGAGGTCCTCTGTCATCGTGCTTTCGAGCGTACCGGGCGCCACTGACAACAGGACGATCATTATCCGTTCCCACGAGTCCTCCACACACGGAGACCGGCCGCCCGCGCTGCGGGAACGGCCGGTCTCGGCGGAGTCGGAAAGGTGATCAGGTCACGTCGTCATAGCCGTTGACCCGGTCGGAACCGGTCCCGCTCGCCTGCTCGGGCAGGGCTGCCCGGCCGGCCGAGACGGTCTCGATCTCGCCGATGTCCTCGGGGGTGAGGTCCAGGTCCGAGGCCTCGTCGTCGTCCGGTCCCTCCGCGTCGCGGCGGCGCTTGCGCCGGTCGTTGAGCAGGGAGAAGACGACAGCGGCGAAGTACAGCACCCAGATCGGCCCGGCCAGCGCCAGCATGGTCAGCGGGTCGGTGCTGGGGGTGGCCACGGCCGCGAAGACCGTGATGCCGAGGATCATGCCGCGCCACCAGCCGAGCATCCGCGTGCCCGTCAGCGCGCCCGTGAGGTTGAGCATGATCAGCAGCAGCGGCAGCTCGAAGGAGAGGCCGAAGACCAGCACCATGCGCGTGACCAGGTCGAGCAGGTCGTCGAGCGGCAGCAGGTTGTTGACGTCCTTGGGCGTGAAGCCGATCAGGACCTGCGCCGTGGTGGGCAGCACCCTGTAGGCGAAGTAGGCGCCGCCGAGGAACAGCGGGACGCCGGTGCCCACGAAGGAGAGCGCGTACTTCTTCTCGTTCTTGTGCAGGCCGGGGGCGACGAAGCCCCACAGCTGGTACAGCCAGACCGGGGAGGCCAGTACGACACCGGCCATCAGGGACACCTTCAACGCCAGTGTGAACGGCGTCAGCAGACCGTTGATCGTGATCTGCGCGCACGGCTGGGACGTTTTGGACGCCCTCGACAACTCCTCGAAGTTCTGGGAGCAGCCGACCGAGTGCAACACCGGCTTGGTGATGATGTTGACGATGTCGTTGTAGAAGAAGGCGGCCACGCAGGTCACCACGATGATGGCGAGCATCGCCTTCGCGAGCCGGTTGCGCAGCTCGCGCAGATGGTCCGCGAGGGGCATCCGCCCCTCGGGGTCCTTCTCCTTCGTGCGGGCAGACTTAGGCAACCCACGTCCTCATCTCGTGCGGCAGGCCGAGGGGGTCCCGGCCCTGCGTCAGCGCTTGGTCGTGTCCGACGGCTCGGAAACGGGACGCGCACTGGTCACGTCGCCGGGGGCCGCCTGGATGGTGCGCTGCACGGACTCGTCGGTGTTCGGCGGGCCGGCGGTGGTGGGCGTGGTGTTGCCCTCTTCCTTCATCGCCTTGGCTTCGCTCTTGAGGATGCGGGCGGACTTGCCGAGCGAGCGGGCCATGTCCGGAAGCTTCTTCGCGCCGAACAGGAGCACGATGACGACGAGGATGAGAATGATCTCGGGTGCTCCGAGCCTTCCGAACATAAGTCTTTACCTTCTCACCGAGGCGGCTGGGGTGGGGTGCTGTCCGATCGATCGGACATCTGTCCGACCTTCGTGCTGCCAGCGATCGTAACGCTCAGGGGTAAACGTGAGGCAATCCCCGTGCGTACTCCCGGTCCGCGCTCCGGGCCTCGTTATCCGGACCGCGATCAGCAGCGTACCCGCCTCCACCGACAACGTGACAGGGCAAAGTGACGCGAAGCGCATGAGGCGCGCAACTCACACCCCGCCCATATGTGACTCACAGTGCGTCCACGGAACGCGCCGTGGACGCCGCCGCGCGCTCCAGGTCCTCGGCCGCCCGGTTGATGCGGTGCGCGGCGTCCGTGACCTGGAGTCCGAGCCGCCGCGCCTCCAGGAAGACCCGGACGGAGAGCACGCCGAGCACGGCGAGACCCACAAAACCCACAGCTACCGCGACCATCGCCCAGAACATGGGGCGAGCCTAGACCCTGCTACCCGACGGAGGTCAGCCGCAGGGTCCGGACCCCGCCGCCGGTGAGCAGTTCGACGATCCGCTCGCCCGCGGGCTTGCGTACGGCCGCGCCGCAGTCGGGGCAGGTGAACGAGTAGAAGGTGGTGCGGCTGGTGGCGCCGATGGCGAGGCGCAGCGCGCTCGCCGCCAGTTCGAAGTTGCCCCGGCAGTCCGGGCAGCCCGCTCTGAACATCACGGGGACCACACTCTTCATCCCGGCGAACGCGGCGGCCACCGTCATCATCTCCGGACCACCCGAGACACCCTGGGCACCAGAGACGCCCGGGACACCCGTCATCGTCGACTCGCTCACAGCCCCTGCTCCCTCTTTCCTTGGTCGTTCGCCTCCGGGGCGCTTTCAGCCGTTACGGCTCGCTACTGCCTCTCGTCAACACCGTGCACCGCGTCAACAACACCCTGCGGGCCGTCGTACGCCGCCAACGCCTCGCGGGCGGCCCGGCGGGCGCTGTCGGCGAGGTCGCTCGGGGAGACGATCCGGCCGTCGCGCCCGAGGCGCAGGGCCAGGCGTCTCAGGGACGTCGGGTCGGGGGTGCGCAAGGTAATACGCAGCCCGCCGTCGGGAAGCTCATCGGCACTGTCGTGCGGGTAGTACTCGGCGACCCAGCGCCCGCCCGGGCCGACCTCGACGACGACCTCGGGGTCCTCGGCGGCGGGCTGGACCAGCGCCTCCGACAGGTCCCGCAGTTCGATCTCGGGCGGAGCGGACGGCTCGTCGAGGATCTTGATCTCGGCGACCCGGTCGAGCCGGAAGGTGCGGCGCGCCTCGGAGCGCCGGCACCAGGCCTCCACGTACGTGTGCCCGACGCTGACGAGCCGGATGGGGTCGATCTCACGCTCGCTCAACTCGTCGCGGGCGGGCGAGTAGTAGCGGATCCACAGGCGCCGCCGCTCCGAGATCGCCCGGTCGACGTCCGCGAAGACCCCGCCCTCGGACTCGAAGGTCACCGAGAGGCGTGCGCTGGCCCCGGCCGCCTCACCGGCCGCCGCCTCCACCTTGGCGTTGGCCCGCAGCAGCGCCTGCCGGTCGCTCTCGCGCAGGCCCGGCAGGGTCGATACGGCACGGGCGGCCACCAGGAGCGCGGTCGCCTCGTCGGCGGCGAGCCGGAGCGGTTCGGCGACGTCGTCCGGGTTGTGCCACCAGATGCGGTCGCCGTCGGTGTCGATGTCGAGCAGGTCACCGCCCCGGAAGCTGGTCCCGCACATGGGCAGCACGTCGAGGTCGGAGACCAGCTCGTCCTCGGTGATCCCGAAGGCGCGCGCGACGTCCTCGACGCGTGCTCCGGGGCGCTCCTTCAGATAGGTCACCAGGGAGAGCATCCGCCGGGTCTGGTCGATGGCGTTGACGGGCCTGACCGGTTTGCCTGCCACAGTTCTCTTCCGCTCCCCCTCAGCCCTTGGCCACGGCACGCAGCCGGTCCACCACGTCGGCCCGCAGCTCGGCGGGCTCCAGGACGACCACGTCGGGCCCGAACTCCACCAGCCAGGCGTCCAGCCCGTGGCCGTACGGAATCTCCAACTCGTCCCAGCCGTCCCCGAGTTCCCGAACCGCCGCGGCTTTCGCCCGCAAGGGGTATCCGGAGCCCGTGCGCAGCCGGATCAGCGCGGAGCGGTCGGCGGTCTCCCCCGCCCAGCTCGCGACGGTCTCGCGCACGGTGACGACGTCGGGGATGTCCGCGGTGAACCGCCCGTTGCGGGAGCGCACCTTGCCCGTGATCCGGGACAGCCGGAACACGCGCTCGGCGCCCCGGTCCCGGTCCCAGCCGGCGAGGTACCAGTGGCCGCGCCAGCACTCCAGCGCCCACGGCTCGACGTTGCGGGGTTCGGGGCGGGCGGCGGTGGCCTTGCGGTAGTCGAAGACGACGGGACGGCGGTCGCGGCAGGCCAGCATCAGCGGCTCGAACGACGCCTCGTGCACCGGGATGCGCGGTTCCAGGGCGCCGTGCGGCTCGTACGGGTCGAGGTCCTCGGGCATGCCGGCCGCGCGCAGCTTCTGCAGGGCGCCGCTCGCGGCACCGGCGAGCCGGGCCTGCTGCCACACCTTGGCGGCGAGACCGAGCGCGGCGGCCTCCTCGGCGTCGAGGGTGATGGGCGGGAGGCGGTTGCTGTCACGGCGGGCGAGATAACCGACCTCGCCGTCCAGGTTCTCCACCGTCTCGATGACGAGGCCGAGTTCGCGCAGATCGTCCTTGTCGCGCTCGAACATCCGGTTGAAGGAGTCGTCGCTGCCCGCTTCGAGATAGGCCTCGATGGATTCGCGCAGCTCACGCTTGCTGAGCGGCCGCCGCGTCCCGAGCAGACACAGCGCGAGGTTCATCAGCCGCTCGGCCTTGGCAATGGCCATCGACGCCCTTCGCCTCCCTGTATGTGCTTACGAACGATGACCGTACCGCTCCGCGGAGGCCTGGCAAAAGCCGAGGGCCCATGCCCTCACAGGCATGGGCCCCAGGTGATCGGGTCCGGTCGGAACCGGTGATCAGACGGCGATGAGGTCGACCACGAAAATCAGGGTCTCGCCCGGCTTGATCGCCGGGGTCGGGCTCTGGTTGCCGTAGGCGAGGTGCGCCGGGATGGTCAGCCGGCGACGGCCGCCGACCTTCATGCCCTGCACGCCCTTGTCCCAGCCCTTGATGACCCGGCCGCCACCGAGCGGGAACTTGAAGGGGGTGCCGCGGTTCCAGCTGGCGTCGAACTCCTCGCCGGTGCTGAAGGCGACGCCCACGTAGTGGACGGTGACGTTCTGACCCGCCACCGCGATCTCGCCGTCACCCTCCCAAAGATCCTTGATCTCCAGGTCGGCCGGGGCTTCGCCCTCCGGGAAGTCGATCTCGGGCTTCTCGATGCTCACGTCTCTGGCTCCTGCTTGTGTACGACAAGACAACTCGGACAGTCTCGCATCCCCGCCGGTGTCACGCTCCGGCCAGGGCGACCCCGACAGGGGTCACATGGCCGCCAGGATGTCCACGGAGAACACCAGGGTGTCGCCCTTCTTGATGGCACCGCCGCTCGGCGGGGTGTCCCCGTAGGCCAGGTCCGCGGGCGCGACGATCATGATGCGGCTGCCGACCTTCTTGCCCGTGATGCCCTGGGCCAGGCCCTTGACGACCGACTCCATGTCCTTGATCGCGAACTGGCTCAACCGCCCCTGGGTGTACGTCGATTCGAACTCCTTGCCGGTGGACCAGACGACGCCCTTGAACTGGCAGAGGATCGACTGTGCCTCCTTGACGACGGCTCCGTCGCTCTCCAGGACGTAGTTCGACACCAGCTTCTTCGGCGGATCCGCCTTCGGGATGGTGACCGAGGGGGCCTTGCCGTCGGTGTTCGTGCCGACCTTGGGCAGATCGGCGCCGGACTGCGCGACGGTCGAACCCTTGGCGGAGCTCTTGGCGTTGAAGGAGTCCTGGATGTCGATCACGAAGACCAGCGTGTCGGTGCCCTTGATGCCCGCCTGAGGGCTGCCCGCCGTGCCGTATCCCCAGGTCGGCGGGATGGCCATCTCGACGCGGCTGCCGACCTTCCTGCCCGCCAGGCCGTAGCGCCAGCCGTCGATGATGCCGCCCTGGGCGAGCTGGATGACCAACGAGGTCTTGCGGTCGTAGGAGTTGTCGAAGACCTTGGCCGTCGACCAGATCTGGCCCAGGTAGTTCACCTTGACGAAGTCGCCCTCCGCCACGGCCTTGCCGCCGCCCGCGATCACCGTCTTCACCGCGAGGTTCTTCGACGGAGTGCCGGTGCCCTTGGCGACGGTCGGCTTCTCGTCGAACTTGGTGCCCGCGGTGATCGCCGGCACCGGACCGTCGACGAGCTTCGGCGGCGGCACGGTCGAGGCCGAGGAGGACGGCGAGGGCGACGGCGACGCGCTGGCCTTGCTGGAGGAGGAATCGCTGTCACCGCACCCCGCGAACGTCACAAGTCCTGCGGGAACAGCGATAAGAACGGAGCGTCGGCGCACGGTGAAGGCCTCGTAATCGGTCGATCTTGTTGATGGCGTGCGCGCAACTCTACGGTGCGACACGGGCCCCGCACGTGAAACGTGCGGGGCCCGTGTGGCGTACCGAATATGCATCCGGACGTCGATATCCGGATACGTTCGCCTACATTCCGGCGATCAGTTTCTCCACCCTGTCGTCCACGGAACGGAACGGGTCCTTGCACAACACCGTGCGCTGGGCCTGGTCGTTGAGCTTGAGATGGACCCAGTCGACGGTGAAGTCCCGCCGCTGTTCCTGAGCCCTGCGGATGAAGTCGCCGCGCAGCCTGGCCCGAGTGGTCTGCGGCGGAACGGACTTGCCCTCGAAGATCTTCAAGTCGTTGCAGATCCGGGCGGCTTGGCCCTTCCTCTCCAGGAGGTAGTAGAGCCCTCGGCGACGGTGGATGTCGTGGTAGGCGAGGTCGATCTGCGCCACCCGCGGGTGGGACATGGTCATGTTGTGCTTCGCCCGGTACCGCTCGATGAGCTGGTACTTCATGACCCAGTCGATCTCGGTGCCGATCCGGTCGAGGTCCTCGGCCTCGATCGAGTCCAGCACCCGGCCCCACAGTTCGAGGACCTGCGCGACGGTGCCGGTACGGATGCCGCGGCGGTCGACGAAGTCCACGGCCTTCTCGTAGTACTCGCGCTGCACCTCGATCGCGGAGGCCTCGCGTCCGCTGGCCAGACGCACCTTGCGCCGGCCCGTGAGGTCGTGGCTGACCTCGCGGATCGCCCGGATCGGGTTCTCCAGGGTCAGGTCGCGCATCACCGTGCCCGCCTCGATCATGCGCAGCACCAGGTCGGTGGCGCCGACCTTGAGCAGCATGGTCGTCTCGGACATGTTCGAGTCGCCCACGATGACGTGGAGACGGCGGTAGCGCTCGGCGTCCGCGTGCGGTTCGTCCCGGGTGTTGATGATGGGCCGGGAACGCGTCGTCGCCGAGGAGACGCCCTCCCAGATGTGTTCGGCGCGCTGGCTGACGCAGTACACGGCGCCGCGCGGAGTCTGCAGCACCTTGCCCGCGCCGCACAGAAGCTGACGCGTGACCAGGAACGGGATGAGGATGTCCGCGAGCCGGGAGAACTCGCCGTGCCGTGCCACCAGGTAGTTCTCGTGGCAGCCGTACGAGTTGCCCGCCGAGTCGGTGTTGTTCTTGAAGAGGTAGACGTCGCCCGCGATTCCCTCCTCGTGCAGGCGTCGTTCGGCGTCCACCAGGAGTCCTTCGAGAATGCGCTCGCCGGCTTTGTCGTGGGTGACCAGTTCGGTCACGTTGTCACATTCGGGGGTCGCGTATTCCGGATGTGAGCCCACGTCGAGATAGAGCCGGGCGCCGTTTCGCAGAAAGACATTGCTGCTGCGGCCCCATGACACGACACGGCGGAAGAGGTACCGAGCCACTTCGTCGGGAGACAGACGCCGCTGTCCCCTGAACGTACACGTGACGCCGTACTCGTTCTCCAGCCCGAAAATGCGGCGGTCCATGACTGAACATTACGCCCGATCCCCTGTGCTGAAACGGGGTTCGACGGCTCGGTTTGGATCATTTTCCGATGAAGCCGCAACCACGGCTCCCCCGCCGGGAGCTGCGAGGACCCGTCCGGTGGCCAGCAGGACCAGCGACGACACCGCCCCCGCGGCCCCGGGCACGGCGAACCCCCACAGGGCCCCACCGGCCTGTACGACCGGCCCCGCGACGCCAGTTCCGACCGACGCCCCCACGGTGAACGTCGTCACAAGCCACGAGAAAGCCTCGGTGACCGTGCCCTTCGGGGCGTGCCGGTCGACGATGATGAAGGCGCAGGCGAGGGCGGGCGCGAGGAACACCCCGGCGAGCACGGTCAGCAGCACCATGCCGACCGCGCCCGGCATGAGCATCAACGGCAGGTAACACACCGCCAGCAGCCCGACCAGGACCCGCAGTCGGCGCTCCGGCACCCCGCTCCACTGCCGCGCCCCGTAGACGGTGCCGCCCAGCAGCGCGCCCAGCCCGATCGCCGCCATCAGCCAGCCGTAGACCACATCACCGCCGTGCCCGTCTGCATACGGCACGGACGCGACCGTGATCGACCCGAGCGCCATCCCGACGAACAGGAACGCGCCGAGCAGCGCCAGCAGCCCCGGCGAGCGCAGGGCGCCCAGCCAGTGCGCCTCGCGCGGCGCCGAACGCCACGCGCGCGAGGGCGGCGACACGACTACGGAGAGGGCGCCCAGCACCCCGATGACGTTCAGCACGAGCAGCGCCACGGGGGCGGACCACAGCGACACGAACACCGTCACGAGCAACGGCCCCACGGTGAACATGACTTCCTGGGCGACCGCGTCCATCGCGTACGCCGTGTGCACCTGCTCCTCGCGGCGCAGCACGGCCGGCCACAGCGCCCGCAGACCGCCCTCCAGGGGCGGCGCGAAGAGACCGGCGGCCGCGACGGCGGCGTAGGCGAGCGGCAGTGGATCGGTGCCCCAGAAGGCGAAGACGGCCATCGCGAGCGCCGACAGGACCGCGGCGGGCAGCTGCACACGCGGCTGCCCGTGGACGTCCACCAGGCGTCCCAGGAGGGGCTGTCCGACCGCGTTGGCGATGCCGTAGACGGCCGCCAGCGCCCCCGCGAGGCTGTAGGTGCCGCCCTCGGCGCGGATGAACAGCACGATCGCGATGGCGGCGGTGGCGTTCGGCAGCCGTCCCACCAGGGTGCCCACCAGCAGGCGGGTGGCGTGCCTCGCCCTGAGGATCTCCAGATATCCCACGGCCGTCTCCCCGCCCTCCCCCTCACCGTCGCGCATGAGGTTTTACGTATAACGTCTTCTGTCATACGTACCATGTGCGCTGTTCGCGAGTCCATACGGAGTCCCTACGGAGTCCTCACCAAGGAGCAGGCCGACCGTGGCACCAGCCAGCACCCGCCCCACGAGCCGCGACGTCGCGCAGGCCGCCGGCGTCTCCCAGGCCGCGGTCTCCCTGGTGCTCGGCGACAAGTGGCGCGGCCGGGTCTCGGCCACGACCGCCGAACGCGTCCGCGAGGCCGCCCGCGACCTGGGCTACCGCCCCAACCTCGCCGCCCGCAACCTCCGCCTCGGCCGCACCCGCACCGTCCTGCTCGTCGTCCCGGTGCTGACGACGGAGTTCTTCGCCGGCGTCTACACGGGCGCCGCCCGGGTCGCCGCCGAGCACGGCTTCGGCGTGGTCCTCTACCCCTCCCCCGAGGGCATCGGCCCCGCCCGCGACCCCTTCGCCTCCGCCCAGGCCGCCCTGGACGGCGTGATCGCCTCCTCCATGGCCGCCGACGCCCTCACCGCGATCCGCGGCGACCAGCTCCCCCTGGTCATGCTCGACAGCGACCCCAAGGGCAGCCTCGGCGCGGCCACCGTCAACCTGGACATCGCCGACGGCATCCGCCAGGTCGCCGACCACCTGCTGACCCTGGGCCACCGCCACTTCCTGCACCTGGCCGCCGCCGTCCCGTCCTGGACCTTCGAGGTACGCGCGCGTGAACTCGCCGCCCGGGTGGGCTCCGTGCCGGGCACCTCGGTACGGACGACCCGCGCCCCCATCTCGATCGAGGGCGCCCTGGCCGCCGCCGAGGCCGCGCTCTCGGCCCCGGGCTCGCGGGTGACCGCCCTGGTCTGCGACGACGACAAGCTCGCCGCCGGCGCCTACAAAGCGGCCCGCCGCCTGGGCCTGCGCATCCCGGACGACCTCTCGATCACCGGCCTCGACGACCTCGCCCTGGCCACCGCCATCGACCCGGAACTCACCACCGTCCGCCTGGACGCCGAGCTCTTCGGCGAACACGGCATGCGCGCCCTCCTGGCCGTCCTGGACGGCCGCGTACCGGAGGAGGGGGACATCCCGGTGGAACTGGTCGTCCGAGGCTCCACGGCGCCACCAGGCACCGCCTGACGCCCCTGTGGTCCCCGTGACGCCGCGCGCCCCGGCCGATGACCGGCCGGGGCGCGCGAGAGGCTGGGTGAGGTCGACTCACTCCTCGTCGTCGGCGTCGGACTCCTCCGACGAGGCGTCCGCGGTCCCACCCTCCAGCAGACGGGACAGCTGAGGGCCGACGATGCGCCGGAACTTGCGGGCCTGCGGACGCGTACGGTCCAGGACCGCGACCTCCAGGCGCTCGGCGGGGATCTCCCGCTCGCTGCCGTTCGTGTCGCGGGACAGGGACTGCACGGCCAGCTTGAGTGCCTCGGCGAGCGTCATGCCGTCGCGGTGGCGCTGGTCCAGATAGGTGCTGATCGTCTCGGCGTTGCCACCGACCGCGACCGAGCCGTGCTCGTCCACGATCGAACCGTCGTGCGGCAGCCGGTAGATCTGGTCCCCGTCCGGCGTGTCCCCGACCTCCGCGACGACCAGCTCCACCTCGTACGGCTTCTCGGCCGCACTGGAGAAGATCGTGCCGAGTGTCTGGGCGTAGACGTTGGCGAGACCGCGGGCGGTCACGTCTTCACGGTCGTAGGTGTAACCGCGGAGGTCGGCGTAGCGCACGCCGCCGATCCGCAGGTTCTCGTACTCGTTGTACTTTCCGGCGGCCGCGAACCCGATCCGGTCGTAGATCTCGCTGAACTTGTGCAGCGCGCGGGACGGGTTCTCGCCGACGAAGACGATGCCGTCGGCGAACTGCAGCACGACCAGGCTGCGGCCACGGGCGATGCCCTTGCGGGCGTACTCCGCCCGGTCGGCCATGGCCTGCTGGGGTGAGACATAGAACGGCGTCGACACCGGTATCCGTTCCTCTCTTTAAAGTTCCGTCGAAGTCACTGGATCACCTTGCTGAGAACGGGCCCGGGTCAGAGCAGCGCGGCGCGCGGACCGTCGGGCTGCTGCAGTCGCCGCTCCAGGATCGCGCGGGCGATCTCGGAGGACTCGTCGTCGGTGAGCCGGCGGAAACCGTCCTCGGTGATCACGGTGACGATCGGGTAGATCCGGCGGGCGACATCGGGACCGCCGGTCGCCGAGTCGTCGTCGGCCGCGTCGTAGAGGGCCTGGACCACGAGGGTCGTGGCCTCGCTCTCGGTCAGCTGGTCGTGGAAGAGCTTCTTCATGGCACCCCGCGCGAACACCGAACCGGAGCCGGTGGCCGCGTAGCCGAGCTCCTGGGAGCGGCCGCCCGTCACGTCGTAGGAGAAGATGCGGCCCTTGCCGCGGTCCACGTCGAAGCCGGCGAAGAGCGGGACCACGGCGAGGCCCTGCATGGCCATGCCGAGGTTGGAACGGATCATGGTGGACAGTCGGTTCGCCTTGCCCTCCAGGGAGAGTTGGGCGCCTTCGACCTTCTCGAAGTGCTCCAGCTCCAGCTGGAAGAGCTTGACCATCTCGACGGCCAGACCGGCGGTGCCGGCGATACCGA
This sequence comes from Streptomyces sp. NBC_01261, assembly GCF_036226385.1. Lineage (NCBI taxonomy): Bacteria > Bacillati > Actinomycetota > Actinomycetes > Kitasatosporales > Streptomycetaceae > Streptomyces > Streptomyces sp. NBC_01261. The sequence goes on along the minus strand of NZ_CP108463.1, from coordinate 8,611,132 downwards.
CGGCCGAGTACTCGTCCGCGGGGAACACCTTCTCGATGTCCCGCTGTGCGATGACATTGCCCATGGTGGCTCGCCGGTCACCGGCGAGCACCACGCCGCCGGGGAACGTGACAGCGACGATCGTCGTGCCGTGCGGAGCCTCGATGACGCCCTGGGTGGGCGGCAGTTGCCGGTTGCCCGGGAGGATCTCCGGCTGGTGGTCGGAGAGGAAGTCCATGAAGGACGACGACCCAGGCGTCAGGAAGGCAGCCGGTAGACGCCCGGTGCTACGAGTGTTGGCTTCCACGCGTTTCCTTCCAGGTAGTCGGCAGCTCGGTACGCAGCTGCGGGGTCATCCCTCAACAGGCCGATGCCGGAATTGCAGTTGAAGCACAGTACGCCTCGGACCCTACCCGTCTGGTGGCAGTGATCCACATGAACCGCAGGAGCTTTCAAACAGATCACGCAGAGCCCCATTCGAGAGGCGCCCATCGCGTCACGCTCGGCTTCGGTGATGCCGTACTTCCTACGAAGGTGTCCAGCGGGACCGGCGGTCGCCTTGCAAGCCTCACAACGGCTGGCCAAGCCGTCCGGCGCGCTGGTTTTGCGGTGCCAGGCACTGTGAGGCCTCACCTCTTTGCAGCCTCGGCAGTGCTTGTGACCCGGCGGAACGGGCACCTTCTCGCGCGCTGTCCGCCCCTTGGCCTCCCGGCGCTGTCGGTAGTACTCCGCAGAGCATTCCCTGCAATACGCCTGCAGCCCGTCAGGAATCGACTTGTTGCCCGCGAAGGCCGCTCGCGGCTTGGATTCCCCGCACCGCGAGCAGCACTTCACGCCTTCTTCGTTTGCCAACCCGAAGCCCCCGGCTACCTTCGATTCGAAGGCTACTCGCCACCCTTTTGAACGAAACTTCGAACGAAGTCCTCTGCGTTCTCTTCGAGTACGTCGTCGATCTCGTCCAGAACCGAGTCGACATCGTCGCTCAGCTTCTCGTGGCGCTCCTTGAGGTCGTCGGTCGCCTGCGCTTCCTCCGCCTGCTCTTCGACCTCCTCCGTGGAGCGCGTCGCCTTCTGCTGTCCGCCGCCGGTGTCCTTGGTCGCCATAACCCTCACCCCGCTCGGTTCGACGTTCTTGATCAGACCCTACTTGCAGGGACTGACATCGGCCCCGCAGTTCCTACAACGTACGGCGGCCACCTCGATGATTCCCGGCCACCGGACATTCCACCCTGTCCGGCACCGGGGATCCGAGGGGCCCCTCAGCCGCCCGACAGGACCCTGACCAGGTCTTCCGCCGTGCGACAGCGGTCAAGAAGCTCCTTGACGTGATTACGCGTTCCGCGAAGCGGTTCCAGGGTTGGGACGCGCTGGAGCGAGTCCCGGCCCGGGAGATCGAAGATCACGGAGTCCCAGGAAGCCGCCGCGACATCGTCGGCGTACTGCTCCAGGCAGCGTCCGCGGAAGTACGCGCGCGTGTCCTCCGGAGGCGTCGTACGCGCCCGCTCGACCGTGTCCTCGTCCAGCAGCCGCTTGATGCGGCCGCGGGCCACCAGCCGGTTGTAGAGGCCCTTCTCGGCCCGTACGTCCGCGTACTGGAGGTCGACCAACTGCAGCCGGGCCGCGTCCCAGTCGAGGCCGTCACGGCGCCGGTAGCCCTCCATGAGCTCGCGCTTGGCGACCCAGTCCAGTTCGCCGGCCAGGCTCATCGGGTCGTTCTCCAGCCGGTTGAGCGTGTCCTCCCAGCGGGCCAGCACGTCCTTGGTCTGGTCGTCCGCGTCGGAGCCGTAGCGCTCCTCGACGTACTTGCGGGAGAGCTCGAAGTACTCCATCTGGAGCTGGACCGCGGTGAGGGTCCGGCCGCTGCGGAGGGTGACCAGGCGCTTGAGGGTGGGGTCGTGGGAGACCTGGTGGAGGGTGCGGACCGGCTGGTCCACGGCCAGGTCGACGGCGATGAAGCCGTCCTCGATCATGGAGAGGACCAGCGCCGTCGTGCCCAGTTTGAGGTAGGTCGAGATCTCGGAGAGGTTCGCGTCGCCGATGATCACGTGCAGCCGGCGGTACTTCTCGGCGTCCGCGTGCGGTTCGTCGCGGGTGTTGATGATCGGGCGCTTGAGCGTGGTCTCCAGGCCGACCTCGACCTCGAAGTAGTCGGCGCGCTGGCTGAGCTGGAAGCCGTGCTCGTGCCCGTCCTGGCCGATGCCGACGCGGCCCGCTCCGGTGACGACCTGGCGCGAGACGAAGAAGGGTGTCAGGTGGCGCACGATGTCCGAGAAGGGGGTCTCCCGCTTCATCAGGTAGTTCTCGTGCGTGCCGTAGGAGGCGCCCTTGTTGTCGGTGTTGTTCTTGTAGAGGTGGATCGGCTGCGCGCCCGGGAGTTGGGCCGCGCGCTCGGCGGCCTCCGCCATGATGCGCTCGCCGGCCTTGTCCCACAGGACGGCGTCCATGGGGTTGGTGACTTCGGGGGAGCTGTACTCCGGGTGTGCGTGGTCGACGTAGAGCCGTGCGCCGTTGGTGAGGATGACATTGGCGAGGCCGATGTCCTCGTCGGTGAGCTGGCTGGAGTCGGCGGTCTCCCGGGCGAGGTCGAAGCCTCGCGCGTCCCGCAGCGGGTTCTCCTCCTCGAAGTCCCAGCGGGCCCGCCGGGCCCGGTGCATCGCCGCCGCGTAGGCGTTGACGATCTGGGACGAGGTGAGCATGGCATTGGCGTTGGGGTGGCCGGGGACGGAGATCCCGTACTCCGTCTCGATGCCCATTACTCGCCGTACGGTCATGCGGCCCTCCTTGCCCGGCGGCACCCTCGGTCGGGGGCGCCGCTCAAGTACCGCTGGCGCTCCGGTGCGTGTGCGGTGCCCGTCCCCGCACTGCGCGACTCGGCGGTACCGAAGAGCCTAGAACGGCTTTGCGCTGGTGGGGAGATCATTTGCGTCATTGCCTCACGCGCCCCTTGTTGCGGCCATGGCCTGAAAAACAGTCAGCTGCGGGTACCCGCCGAGGGCACCCGCAGCCACCCTGCTTTTTACAGGTACTGACCGGTGTTCGCCACCGTGTCGATGGAGCGTCCGGTGTCGGCGCCCTGCTTGCCGGTGATGAGCGTACGGATGTAGACGATCCGTTCGCCCTTCTTTCCGGAGATCCGGGCCCAGTCGTCCGGGTTGGTGGTGTTGGGCAGGTCCTCGTTCTCCTTGAACTCGTCCACGCACGCCTGGAGGAGGTGCGAGACGCGGATGCCCTTCTGCTTGTGGTCGAGGAAGTCCTTGATGGCCATCTTCTTGGCCCGGCCCACGATGTTCTCGATCATGGCGCCGGAGTTGAAGTCCTTGAAGTAGAGGACTTCCTTGTCACCGTTGGCGTAGGTGACCTCCAGGAAGCGGTTCTCCTCGGATTCCGTGTACATGTGCTCCACGGCCGTCTGGATCATGCTCTGGACGGTGGTGGTCTTGTCGCCGCCGTGCTCGCCCACGTCGTCCGGGTGGAGCGGAAGGCGCTCGGTGAGGTACTTGCCGAAGATGTCCTTGGCGGCCTCGGCGCCGGGACGCTCGATCTTGATCTTCACGTCCAGGCGGCCGGGGCGCAGGATGGCGGGGTCGATCATGTCCTCGCGGTTCGAGGCGCCGATGACGACCACGTTCTGCAGGCCTTCCACGCCGTCGATCTCGGCGAGCAGCTGGGGGACGATGGTGTTCTCCACGTCCGAGCTGACACCGGAACCACGGGTGCGGAAGAGGGATTCCATCTCGTCGAAGAAGACGATGACGGGGGTGCCCTCGCTGGCCTTTTCCCGAGCGCGCTGGAAGACCAGGCGGATCTGCCGCTCGGTCTCACCGACGTACTTGTTGAGGAGCTCGGGGCCCTTGATGTTGAGGAAGAAGCTCTTGCCGGTGGCCTGGCCGGTGACCTCGGCGACCTTTTTGGCCAGCGAGTTGGCGACGGCCTTGGCGATGAGCGTCTTGCCGCATCCGGGGGGCCCGTACAGCAGGACGCCCTTGGGCGGCCGCAGTTCGTGCTCCTTGAAGAGCTCGGGGTAGAGGTACGGCAGTTCGACCGCGTCGCGGATCATCTCGATCTGGCCGCCCAGACCGCCGATCTGCTCGTAGCCGATGTCGGGGACCTCTTCGAGGACGAGTTCCTCGACCTCGCTCTTCGGGACGATCTCGTAGACGTAGCCGGAACGGGGTTCGAGCAGCAGGGCGTCGCCGGGGCGGATGGTGATGTCCAGCAGCGGCTCGGCGAGCCGCACCACCCGCTCCTCGTCGGTGTGCCCCACCACGAGGGCGCGTTCGCCGTCCTCCAGGATCTCCTTGAGGGTGACGATGTCGCCGACGCGCTCGTACTCCATGGCCTCGACCACGTTGAGCGCTTCGTTGAGCATTACTTCCTGGCCGCGGCGGAGCTCTTCGAGTTCCACGCTCGGGCTGACGTTCACCCGCAGTTTGCGACCGCCGGTGAAGATGTCCGCTGTGCCGTCCTCGTTGGCCACGAGGAAGACACCGAAGCCGGCCGGCGGCTGTGCGAGCCGGTCGACTTCTTCCTTGAGGGCCACGATCTGGTCGCGGGCCTCACGGAGCGTGTTGGCGAGTCGCTCGTTCTGGGCGGACACCCCGGCCAGATTGGTCTGCAGCTCGACGATCCGCTCTTCGAGAATCCTCGTGTGTCGCGGAGAGTCGGCGAGCTTACGTCGCAGGACGGCGATCTCCTGCTCAAGGTAGGCAATCTGCCCGGACGGGTCGTCGGACCCTCGTCCCGGGCGGATGCCGCGGTTCATGTCGTCGTCGTGGGCTGCCACGGTCCTCACCTCCTCCAAGGGGAGCTGGACGCTTCCAGACCCTACCTGGGTGGGTGTCGATTGAAACCCCTAGATCACAAAGACTGTCAAGGTGTGTCGTCGGTCACCCTGCGCGCTCCCTCACGCCGAGTGGATACCCACTCAACGTGATTCAGAAGCGGACTGTTCCAAGGCCGGGTTGGTCAAAACCCTTCACGACGGACGTGAGTTGCCGTACGAGCGCGTTCGACGCCCGACGGAATCCGGCCAAGGCGCCCCTGACTGAGAGTGTCCATGCGGACAGTGTCCGTCATGCGGCGGCATGAAACCTGAGATCGCGGAGAAAGGCCGTTCGGGCGGGCGGAGGTAGGGTCGACGATGTTCAACACCCGGCGGAAACAGGAGACATCACCGTGCAGGACGAGGCCGCGGCCGACGGCGAGGCGCTGGAGGTCTGGATCGACCAGGACCTCTGTACCGGCGACGGCATCTGCGCCCAGTACGCCCCCGAGGTCTTCGAGCTGGACATCGACGGTCTGGCCTATGTGAAGAGCCCGGACGACGAGCTGTTGCAGGACAAGGGCGCCACCACGCTCGTGCCGCTGCCGCTGTTGGTCGACGTCGTGGACTCCGCCAAGGAGTGCCCCGGCGACTGCATTCACGTGCGCCGGGTCGCGGACCGGGTCGAGGTGTACGGGCCCGACGCGGCCTGAGTCTCGGCGGGTCGTCGTCAGACGTTCTGGGCGTTGCCGGGGGTGGAGCGGACGAACGCGCCGTCCTGCCACTGCCACTTGGCGGTCTCTTTCACGTCGGGGCAGCAACTGGGCACGTCCGCCGTCGAGTAGCCGAGCAGTGTGGCGAGCACCGCGCCGTCTCGTACCGCGAAGTCGGTGACGGTCTCGCGGGCCTTCGGAGCGACCAGGGTGGCGACGACGCGCGGCTTGGCTGCGCCCGCTCCCTGGGTGAGGACGTAGACGCCGTCGGGCGGGGTACCCATGCCCGCGTCGCAGTGCACCACCGCCACGGTCTCCGGCCGTCCGTCGCCGTCGAGGTCTCCGGACGCCTTCTTCTGTACGACGGCCTTCACGGGGCCGCAGTCGAGAGGGAAGGCGACTCCTGTGGTCGCGGGGGCCGAGGCGGCGGGCGCGGACTTGGTCTGCGGGCCGGCGGCCTGGGCGGCGTGCGCGGAGTCGGGCTGGAGGCCCGAGGAGAGTGCCACGACGCCGGCGAGAGCCGTGGCGGTGGCGACCCAGTGGATGGGTCGGGTGTTCGTGTGTGCCAGTTCCAGTTCCGGGACGGCGGAGTGCTGCACTAGGAGTGTCTCCCGTGAGGGCTGTGCCGGTGGGGGTGGCCTGCATGTTGCCACACGGCACGGTGCGGGGGAACGGCGGGGTCGACAGTTCGTTCGCCCGGTCGCACGGGAGTGTCCGGCGGTATCGGTTCTTCAGGAATCGGTACGTCAGAAGAACGACGCCGTGGCCGAGTTCCGGAGGATTTACGGGAACTCGGCCACGGCGTTCGTACGTTGAGTGCGGCACAGGGCCGCCCTTGGGTGCGGCTCAGCGGCCGGCGGCGCCGCCACCATCGGCGTTCGGGCCGGTGTAGTCGTCGCCGTAGGCACCCTTGGAAGGGCGGCGTCGGCGCATCGGCGGCTCGACGCCGTCCGCGAGGCGGCGGGCGGTGAGGAGGAAGCCGGTGTGGCCGATCATCCGGTGGTCGGGACGGACGGCCAGGCCCTCGACGTGCCAGTTGCGGAGCATCGTCTCCCAGGCGGTCGGCTCGTTGAAGGAGCCGATCTCGCGGATGGACTCGACGGTCCGCGCGAGCTGGGTGGTGGTCGCGACGTAGCAGCACAGGATGCCGCCGGGCACGAGCGCCTTGGAGACGGCTTCCAGGCACTCCCAGGGGGCCAGCATGTCGAGGATGACGCGGTCGACGTCCAGGTCGGAGAGGTTGTCCTGGAGGTCGCCGACGGTGAGCTGCCAGGCGGGGTGCGGGCCGCCGAAGTAGCGCTCCACGTTCTGCTGGGCGATCTCGGCGAAGTCCTCGCGGCGCTCGTAGGAGTGCAGCATGCCCTGGTCGCCGATGGCGCGCAGCAGGAAGCTGCTGAGCGAGCCGGAGCCGACGCCCGCTTCCACGACGCGTGCGCCGGGGAAGATGTCGGCGAAGGCCAGGATCTGCCCCGCGTCCTTGGGGTAGACCACGGCGGCGCCGCGGGGCATGGACAGGACGTAGTCGGGGAGCAGGGGGCGCAGCGCGAGGTAGGCGACGTTTCCGGTGGTGCGGACAACGCTGCCCTCGGGAGCACCGATCAGTTCGTCGTGCGGGAAGGAACCCTTGTGGGTGTGGAAATTCTTCCCGGCTTCGAGCGTGAACGTGTAGTGGCGGCCCTTGGGGTCGGTCAGCTGAACCTGGTCCCCGACCTTGAAGGGCCCGCGCCTGCGGGCGGCACCGGTCGGTTCGGACATGTGACCAGCCTACCGGCGTTTGTGGGGGCCGCCGACCACGCGCGCGTGCGTCAGTTCGGGCGGGCCATGGCCTTCACGAAGGCGCGCTCGACGTCGGCGGCGGACAGGACGCCGTAGATCTCGCCGGTCTCCTCGACCACGAGGTACTCGGTGGCGGGGGTGGCGCGCAGGGCGTCGAGGAGGTCCTCTCCGGCGAGTTCCGCGGAGACGCGCATGCCGTCCGTGAGGTCCTGGGCGAGGCCGCTGACGACGACCCAGGGGCGACGGTGTTCGGGGACGCCGACGATGGCGGCCTCGCGGACGAGGGAGAGGGGCTGGCCGTCGGCGTCGACGACGACCAGGGCGCGGGCGCCGGCGGCGTTGGCGCGGCGCAGGGCCTCGGAGAGCGGGGTGTTGGTCTCGACGGGGACCGCGCGGCGGGTGAGGTTGCGGGCGCGGAGTTCCGGGAGGTGTTCGCGCAGTCGGGCCATACGGAGGCTGTTGCCGGCGCCGGTCCAGATGATCGCGGCGAGGATCGCGGCGAGCAGGGCGTCCGTGACGGTGTCCATGCCGCTGATGTCCTCGGTGTTGGTACCGAGGGCGCCGGTCTGGGTGAGCAGCGGGAGGCCGATCAGGACGGAGACGGCGAGGGCGCGGCCGACCCAGGCGGCGGCGATGGTGCCGCTCATGGGCCTGCCGGTGATCTTCCAGACGACGGCGCGGAGCATGCGTCCGCCGTCGAGGGGCAGGCCGGGCAGGAGGTTGAAGGCGGCCACAATGAGGTTGGAGACCATCAGGCCGGCCAGCAGGACGCCCGGGACGGTGCCGGGTTCGACGGGCAGCATGGCCAGGTAGAAGATGCCCGAGAGGATCAGCGAGAGCAGCGGGCCGACGAAGGCCAGCACGAACTCCCTGCCGGGGGTCTCGGCCTCCTTCTCGATCTCGGAGACTCCCCCGAAGAACTGCAGCTGGATGCGGCGGACCGGGAGTTTGAAGCGGAGCGCGGCGACGGTGTGGGCGAGTTCGTGCACCAGGACCGAGCCGTAGAAGGCGACCGCGAAGAAGAGGGCCACGAGGTAGCGGGCGGCGCCGAGCTCGGGCAGCACCCGGTCCAGCTGACCGCCGAACACCCAGGTGATGAGCGCGGCGACGAGGAACCAGCTGGGCGCCACGTAGACGGGCACACCGAAGGGCCGCCCCATGAGCAGGCCGCCGCCGGGCTCCTTGGGCCGCTGTGGGGGGCGGCCCTTGGCGATGCGGGGGTCTGTGTGGGGTTGGGCGTCGGGGTCGGTGTGGGCGTAGGGGAGGTTCGGGTGGCTGGGGGTGTGCTCGGCGCCGTGATCGTCGGCCGTGGGCGCGCCGTCACGTGTCGGCTCACCGTTCAGGTGGGCGGACGACGTGCTGCCGGGCTCGCTGTGGTCCTGTGCCTCGGGCGCCGTGCGGTGGTGCGTGGTGGGTGCGGAGGACCCCGAGGACGTCTCCGTCTCCTCGGCGCCGCTCTCGGCGTCGGCGGACTCCGACGGTGATCCCGGCTCCGTACGACCCCCTGCGACAGGCCCGGACGACGTCCCCGGCTCCAAGTCGCCGTCGGGTGTGTTGTGTTCGAGCGGCGTGGTCGCCTCCTCGCGGTTCTCGGGCGACGTGTTCACGTCCCCTCGGGTCTCGGACGGCGCGCCGGCGCCATCGCGGGCCTCGGACGAAGAGCGCCCGTGCTCGCGGTCCAGAGACGACGCGGCTGCGGCTGCACCTTCCCCGGACGGCGGGCTCGCGTCCCCACGGTCCTGTGCCGACGCGTCCGTGGTCCCGCGCTCCCCGGACGAGGTGCTCCCGTCGCCGTGGACCTTGGATGGCGTACTCGCGCCCTTGCCGTCTCCGGGCGACGTACCGGTGTCCCCGTGCCCTCCGGACGACAGGCTCCCGTCCCTGCGGTCCTCGGACGCCGTCTCCGTGCCCCTGCCCTCTCCGTCCGTGCCGTGCTCGGGTGACTCGGTCGCGCTCCCGTGCTCCGCGGACGACGACGTGTCCGCGTCCCCTCGCTTCTGCGAGGGCGTCTCGGGCTTCTGGTGGGCGAAGTCGTCCGGTTTCGGTTCGGGAGTGCCGGGGTCGGTGGTCGGGGTCGTGGCACCCAGGGCGTGTTCGGTCGGCTCGTTGGTGCCGGACCGCGGCTGCCCGCTCCCGCCGCTCTCGTCCACGGTGTCCCCTCGTTCGAAGCATCCTCCGCACCAACCGGGCGGAGGGGTCTCGGGTCGATGGTATGCGGCGGTCGCGACGCGTTCCGCCCCGGCACCCCCCGCGTTTCCCCGGCCGTCGCGGGCTCGTCGGCCGGGATCGGGTCACTGTCAGTGGCGGGCCGTAAGGTCTGTGGGCATGGAGACCAGTGCGGAGGGCGTCGCGGGGACAGTCGACGACGAGGGCGTGGCGGCGGGGCCGACCGCGGCGGTGACGGCGGGGACGGGGACGGTGGACGTGGTCGAGCGCGTCGCCATGGGTCCTGCCTCGTTGTCGCCCTCGCGTGCCAGTGACTTCATGCAGTGCCCGTTGCTGTACCGGTTCCGGGTGATCGACCGGCTCCCGCAGAAGCCCAGCGAGGCGGCGACCAGGGGGACCCTGGTGCACTCGGTGCTGGAGCGGCTCTTCGACGCGCCGGCGGCCGAGCGTACGGCGCCGCGGGCCAAGTCGCTGATCCCCGGGCAGTGGGACCGGCTGCGGGAGTCCCGGCCGGAGGTCCTGGAGCTGTTCGCCGATGATCCCGAGGGCGAGCGGCTGGCGCGCTGGCTCGGGGAGGCGGAGCGGCTGGTCGAGCGCTGGTTCTCCCTGGAGGATCCGACACGGCTGGAGCCCGCCGAGCGGGAGATGTTCGTCGAGGCCGAGCTGGATTCGGGGCTGAAGCTGCGCGGGATCATCGACCGGGTCGACGTGGCGCCCACGGGCGATGTGCGGATCGTCGACTACAAGACGGGCAAGGCGCCGCGGCCCGAGTACGCCGAGGGCGCGCTGTTCCAGATGAAGTTCTACGCCCTGGTGGTCTGGCGGCTGAAGCAGGTCGTCCCGCGGCGGCTCCAGCTGGTGTATCTGGGCAGCGGGGACGTGGTGACGTACGACCCCGTCATCGCCGACCTGGAGCGGGTGGAGCGCAAGCTGCTGGCCCTGTGGGAGGCGATCCGGCTGGCCACGGAGACGGGCGACTGGCGCCCGCGCCCGACCAAGCTGTGCGGCTGGTGCGACCACCAGGAGGTGTGCCCGGAGTTCGGCGGCACTCCCCCGCCGTATCCGTTGCCGGTCCGGAGGGCCGACGGCGGTTCTGACGGGGTTGCTGAGGCGGCGGGTGGAGCTTCCGCTGAGGGTGTTGAGGCCGTGGGCGGTGTGTCCGCTGAAGGCACCTCGGGTCCGGAGACTGCGGACGATCTCTCCGCCAAGGGGTCGTAGGCGACGGACAGTCGCTCCCCCAAGGGTCCGTCCGTACGGCGCCCCCGCCACAAGTCCGGACACAGCGAACCGCGTCCCAACACCCCCTCCCACCAAGACCCGACAGCGGGCCCCAAGGCCGGTCGAGTCGTCCGGCGGTGCGCAGGGCAGAATGGGCCCGGGCTAGCGAAGGAGATTCACGTGGCCATCCGCGTCCTACTGGTTGATGACCAGCCGCTGCTGCGAACCGGGTTCCGGATGATTCTGGAGGCGGAGCAGGATCTCGCGGTCGTCGGTGAGGCCGGTGACGGTCTGCAGGCGCTCGACCAGGTGCGTGCTCTGCAGCCCGATGTGGTGCTGATGGACATCCGTATGCCGCGGATGGACGGGGTGGAGGCGACCCGGCAGATCACCGGTCCCGGTCGGGACGGTCCGGCCAAGGTGCTGGTGCTGACCACCTTCGATCTCGACGAGTACGTCGTGGAGGCGTTGCGGGCCGGAGCCAGTGGCTTCCTGCTCAAGGACGCGCCGGCGAACGAACTCGTGCAGGCGATCCGGGTGGTGGCCGCCGGCGAGGCCATGCTCGCGCCGAGCATCACGCGGCGGCTGCTCGACAAGTACGCCGGACATCTGCCGTCCGGTGACGAGCCCGTCCCGGACGCCCTGCACACGTTGACCGAGCGTGAGGTCGAGGTGCTGAAGCTGGTGGCGCGCGGGCTGTCGAACGCGGAGATCGCCGCCGACCTGTTCGTCAGCGAGACCACCGTCAAGACGCATGTGGGGCACGTCCTCACCAAGTTGGGCCTGCGCGACCGGGTCCAGGCCGCGGTGTACGCGTACGAGAGCGGGCTGGTGCGACCCGGCGCGCAGTAGACACCGGTCACATACGAAAGAGGGCGCCCCTTCCTGACAGGGGCGCCCTCTTTCGTGTCTGCGGGCCCGGGCCGACAGGCCAGTGGCCGGTCCCGCCGGATTCGGCGGGACCGGCCACTGGTTGAGCTTGTTCAGCGCGTGACCGCGCTGTCAGTTGCCCACGCCTCGGCCCAGCTCCCAGAGCTGGAGGGTCGAGGAGGAGTTGAGCACGTACGCGGTGCCCGTGACGTCGTCGCGGGCGGCGACGTACTGCTTGCCCTGCCACAGCGGGATCAGCGGGACGTCGGTGGCGACGATGTCCTGGATGGCCGTGAGGCTCTTGGACGCGGCGAGGCGGTCGGCCTCACGACGGGACTCCGGGATCAGCGTGCTCCTGATCTTGGTGTTGTCGTACGGCGAGCCGAGGGTGTTGTCCTTGTCGAGGAAGGGCGCGAGGTAGTTGTCGGCGTCGGGGAAGTCCGGGAACCAGCCCATCCCGTAGACGTCGTACTTGCCCTTCTGCTCGGCCGGGCGGAACGTCGCCCAGGGAGTGCCCTTGATGCTGACGTCGAACAGGCCGCTGTCGTTGAGCTGCTTCTGGAGCTGCTCGAACTCTTCCTTGGTGGCCGAACCGTAGTGGTCGGTCGTGTAGTTCAGGGTCAGCTTCACCGGAGTGGTGATGTTGGCCCCCTCCATCGTCAGCTTGGCCTTGGCGACGCTCGGGTCGCCGTACTTGTTGAAGAACGAGTTCGAGTGGCCCGTGATGGTCGCCGGGACCATGGAGTAGAGCGGCTCGGCCTCGGTGCCGTAGACCTTGGAGACGAGTTCGCCGCGGTCGATGATCTGGGCCATCGCCTCGCGTACGGCCTTCGTCTTCACGCTCGGGGCGTTGGTGTTGAAGCCCAGGTAGCGGATTTCGAGGCCGGGCATCTCGACGAGGTCGACGTCGCCGTCCGTGTCGTCGCTGAGCTTCTGGATCTGCTCCGGCGACATCGTGCGCGTCATGACGTCGATGTCGCCCTTGCTGATGGCGCTGCCCATGGCGTCGGCGTCGGCGAAGGAACGCATCTCGACCTTGTTGTTGTTCACCTTCAAGGCACCCTTGTAATTGGGGTTCTTGGTGAAGGTGGCCGTCGTGATCGCGTCGTCCTTCTTGGACACCGAGAGGGTGTACGGGCCGGAGCCGTCGATGTCGAAGCCGTCGCGCAGCTTGTCCTTCTGGTAGTCGTCCGGATTCACGATGCCGGCGACGGGAGTGGACAGCTTGTACGGGAACGTGGCGTCGGCCGTCTTCAGGTGGAAGATGACCTCGCGGTCGCCCTGGGTCTCGACGGTATCGACGGTCGACAGCAGGGCGAACACACCGCTGTCGGCCTTGATGCGCATCGCGCGGTCGATGGAGTACTTCACATCTTCCGCGGTGATCTTGTCGCCGTTGGCGAACTTCAGGCCCTCGCGCAGGGTGCAGGCGTAGCGCTCGTTGCCGGTGTCGGTGAAGCCGCACTTCTCGGCGGCCTCGGGGACCGGGTCGCCCTCGCCCTTCGGCTGGATCATCAGGGTCTGCACGGTCTGGCGCAGGATGTTCCAGGTGCCGACGTCGTAGGCGTAGGCGGGGTCGAGCGGCGCCGGAGCGTCCTTCGTCGCCTCGAACCGGTCCGTGGTGCCGACGATGATCGCATCGTCGCTGGAACTCCCGCTGCCGGAGCCGCCACACGCGGCGAGCACCGGCGCGAGCAGGCCGACGACGGCCGGCAGCACCAAAGTCTTGCGGTTCATGCGGGAGTTTCTCCAGAGCTGTTCGAGTCCGTGTACCCGGCATGCATGGGGTGGTGATGCCGATCACGGGGATAAGGGCGATGTTCTCGCGTTGAGGTTAGTCCGGACCCGCACGGGGGTTCACGGTCACCGTAGTTGAGTTCCCATCACGCTGCGGAACCGGCTGTGGACAGACCGAAAACCCGCCGAGGGAAGGATTAGTGCAGGCTTTCACCAATCGGGACACAAGGGTGCGTGATCGGCCTCAGAAATGGGGTGAACAGCACAGGGCGACGACGATGTCGACCCCCCTGCACGTGGGGAACCTCACATGCTTCAACTCAGTTGGAGAGCACCGGAATTCGGCCGGTCGACCGCGTCCGAATTCTTTTCCCATTGATCCCATTGGACTTTGCACGCTCGGTGAACGGCTGTCGCATTTCCGTCATCAGGCGGCCATCAGCCCGCGAAGAAATGCCAGGTCGACGACTTCCAGGGAGGTCACGACGGTGCGCCGGTCGGCCGGGGCGATGGGTGCCACGGACGGCACGGCCACCACCAGGCAGCCCGCCGCCTCCGCCGCCGCGACACCGGTCGCGGTGTCCTCCACGACGGCACAGCGGGCCGGGTCGACGCCGAGTCCGGCGGCGGCGAGCAGATACGGGTCGGGGTACGGCTTGGTGCGCGCGACCTCGTCGCCCGCGACCGTCAGTGCGAAGTGCTGGGGGCCGAGCGCGGTCAGGACCCGGTCGATGATGCGCCGGTGCGAGGCGGAGACCAGGGCCGTCGGGATCTCGTACTCCGCCAGCTCGGCCAGGAGTCTGGCGGCGCCCGGCATCAGCGGCAGGCTCCGCCCGATGCGGTCCTCGAAGCCCGCGTTGAGCAGGACGGACAGCTCGGCGAGGGTGATGTCGGCGCCGGTGGCCTCGATCAGGAAGCCGGCGCTGCGGGTCATGGGGCCGCCGACCACGACATGCCGCCAGGAGTCGTCGAGGGTGTGTCCGAGGGCGGCGAAGACCTCGACCTCGACCTCCCACCAGAAGCCCTCGGTGTCCACCAGGGTGCCGTCCATGTCGAGGAGTACGGCCTGCAGGGCTGAGCCTTCGGCCGTACGGGTTCCGAGCGCGGGGACCGTGCTGGTCATCCTGGCGCACCTCCTTGAGGGACGATCAGGCCGGCCGCCCCTGATACCAACAAGGGCGACCGGCCTGCGGTGGACCGACCAGTGTACGACTTATCCGATCAGTGTGCTCATCCGTTCCGTGCGCACACCCGATCGGCGCACTCGTCCGCTCAGCGCGCGTTGAAGTACTTCGCCTCCGGGTGGTGGATGACGATCGCGTCCGTGGACTGCTCCGGGTGCAGCTGGAACTCCTCCGAGAGGTGGACGCCGATGCGCTCCGGCTCCAGCAGGGCGGCGATCTTCGCGCGGTCCTCCAGGTCGGGGCAGGCGCCGTAGCCGAGGGAGAAGCGGGCGCCGCGGTACTTGAGGGCGAACATGTCCTCGACGTCGGCGGGGTCCTCGCCGGCGAAGCCGAGTTCGGAGCGCACGCGCGCGTGCCAGTACTCGGCGAGTGCCTCGGCCAACTGGACGGACAGGCCGTGCAGTTCGAGGTAGTCGCGGTAGGCGTTCGCCTCGAAGAGCTTCGCGCTCTCCTCGCCGATGCGGTTGCCCATGGTGACGATCTGGAAGCCGACGACGTCGGTCTCGCCGGACTCCTCCGGGCGGAAGAAGTCGGCCAGGCAGAGACGGCGGCCACGGCGCTGGCGCGGGAAGGTGAAGCGGGTGCGCTCGTTGCCCTGGTCGTCCAGGACGATCAGGTCGTCGTCCTTGGACACGCAGGGGAAGTAGCCGTAGACGACGGCCGCTTCGAGGAGGTTGTCGGTCTGGAGCTTGTCCAGGAGGCCGCGCAGGCGGGGGCGGCCCTCGGTCTCGACGAGTTCCTCGTACGTGGGTCCGTCGCCGGCGCGGGCCTGCTTGAGGCCCCACTGGCCCTTGAAGAGGGCGCCCTCGTCGAGCCAGGACGCGTACTCCTTGAGCTGGATGCCCTTGATGACCCGGGTGCCGCGGAACGGCGTCTCGGGGATCGGGTTGTCGACGGCGACGTCGGAGCGGACGTGGCCCTCCTCGGGGCGCTCCTCGACCTCCACGGCCGCGCTCGCCCTGACCCGGCGCTGCTTCAGCTCGGGCAGCTTCGCGCCGGGCACGCCCCGCTTGACGCCGATCAGGGCGTCCATCAGGCGCAGACCCTCGAACGCGTCGCGGGCGTACCGGACCTCGCCCTCGTAGATCTCGTGCAGGTCCTGCTCGACGTACGCCCGGGTCAGCGCGGCGCCGCCCAGGATGACCGGGTAGTCGGCGGCCATCTTGCGCTGGTTGAGCTCCTGGAGGTTCTCCTTCATGATCACCGTGGACTTGACCAGGAGGCCCGACATGCCGATGACGTCGGCGCGGTGCTCCTCGGCGGCTTCCAGGATCGCGGAGACCGGCTGCTTGATGCCGAGGTTGACGACGTTGTAGCCGTTGTTGGACAGGATGATGTCGACGAGGTTCTTGCCGATGTCGTGGACGTCGCCGCGCACGGTGGCGAGCACGATGGTGCCCTTGCCCTCGGCGTCCGACTTCTCCATGTGCGGTTCGAGATAGGCGACCGCGGTCTTCATGACCTCGGCGGACTGGAGCACGAACGGCAGCTGCATCTGGCCGGAGCCGAACAGCTCGCCGACGACCTTCATGCCGTCCAGGAGCGTCGCGTTGACGATGTCCAGGGCGGGGCGGGTCTGCAACGCCTCGGCGAGGTCGGCCTCCAGGCCGTTCTTCTCGCCGTCGATGATCCGCCGCTTGAGGCGCTCGTCCAGCGGGAGGGCGGCCAACTCCTCGGCACGGCCCGCCGTCCGGGACTTCGTGGTGGCGCCCTCGAACAGGGCCATCAGCTTCTGGAGCGGGTCGTAGCCCTCGCGGCGGCGGTCGTAGACCAGGTCGAGGGCCGTCTGCACCTCCTCCTCGGTGAACCGGGCGATCGGGAGGATCTTCGAGGCGTGCACGATCGCCGAGTCGAGGCCCGCCTTGACGCATTCGTCGAGGAAGACGGAGTTGAGCAGGACGCGGGCGGCCGGGTTGAGGCCGAAGGAGATGTTGGAGAGGCCCAGCGTGGTCTGGACGTCGGGGTGGCGGCTCTTGAGGCGGCGGATCGCCTCGATGGTGGCGATGCCGTCGCCGCGGGACTCCTCCTGGCCGGTGCAGATGGTGAAGGTCAGGGTGTCGATGAGGATGTCCGACTCGTGGATGCCCCAGTTGCCGGTCAGGTCGTCGATCAGCCGCTCGGCGATGGCGACCTTGTGCTCCGGGGTGCGGGCCTGGCCCTCCTCGTCGATGGTCAGGGCGATGAGGGCGGCGCCGTGTTCCTGCGCCAGCCCGGTGACCTTCGCGAAGCGGGACTCGGGGCCGTCGCCGTCCTCGTAGTTGACGGAGTTGATGACCGCGCGGCCACCGATCTTCTCCAACCCGGCCCGGATGACCGGGACTTCGGTGGAGTCCAGGACGATCGGGAGCGTGGAGGCGGTG
The DNA here is from genome assembly GCF_036226385.1 of Streptomyces sp. NBC_01261. Lineage (NCBI taxonomy): Bacteria > Bacillati > Actinomycetota > Actinomycetes > Kitasatosporales > Streptomycetaceae > Streptomyces > Streptomyces sp. NBC_01261. The sequence continues at coordinate 8,594,368 of NZ_CP108463.1, read as the reverse complement.
GCGAAGCGGCCGGCCAGTTCCTCCATGTCGGCGACGCCGTCGCGGCCTACGTAGTCCACGCAGAGGTCCAGCATGTGGGCGCCCTCGCGGATCTGGTCGCGGGCCATCTCCACGCAGTCGTCCCAGCGGCCGTCCAGCATGGCATCGCGGAACTTCTTCGAGCCGTTGGCGTTGGTGCGCTCGCCGATCGCCATGTAGGCGGTGTCCTGGCGGAACGGGACCGTCTGGTAGAGGGAGGCGGCGCCGGGCTCGGGCTGGGGGTGGCGCTCGGTCGGCGAGGCCTCACGGACCCGCTCGACGAGCCGGCGCAGGTGCTCGGGGGTCGTACCGCAGCAGCCGCCGACCAGGTTCAGGCCGTAGTCGCGGACGAAGTGCTCCTGCGCCTCGGCCAGGCCGTCGGGGTCGAGCGGGAAGTGGGCGCCGTCCTTGGTGAGGATGGGCAGGCCCGCGTTCGGCATGCAGAGCAGCGGGGTGCGCGAGTGGCGGGCGAGGTAGCGCAGGTGCTCGCTCATCTCGGCCGGGCCCGTCGAGCAGTTCAGGCCGATCATATCGATGCCGAGAGGCTCAAGGGCGGTGAGGGCGGCGCCGATCTCGGAGCCCAGGAGCATGGTGCCGGTGGTCTCGAAGGCCATCGAGACCAGGAGGGGTACGTCGACGCCGGTCGCCTCCATCGCGCGCTTGGCGCCCAGGATCGACGACTTGGTCTGGAGGAGGTCCTGGGTGGTCTCCACGATCAGGGCGTCTGCGCCGCCGGCGAGCAGGCCCTCGGCGTTGGCCTGGAAGCCGTCGCGGAGGGTGCCGTAGGCGATGTGGCCGAGGGTGGGCAGCTTGGTGCCGGGGCCGATGGAGCCGAGGACCCAGCGCTGGCGGCCGTCGCGGGCGGTGAAGTCGTCGGCGGTCTCGCGGGCGATGCGGGCGCCGGCCTCGGAGAGTTCGTGGACGCGCTCGGGGATGTCGTACTCGGCCATCGCGGAGTGGTTCGCGCCGAAGGTGTTCGTCTCGACGCAGTCCACGCCGACGCCGAAGTACTCCTCGTGGACCGAGCGGACGATGTCCGGGCGGGTGACGTTCAGAATCTCGTTGCAGCCCTCAAGGTCCTCGAAGTCCTCAAGGGTGGGGTCCTGCGCCTGGAGCATGGTGCCCATGGCTCCGTCGGCGACCACCACGCGGGTGGCGAGTGCCTCTCGGAGCGCGGACACACGGGTCCGGCTGTCGGCAGAAGGGGTCAGTGGCGACGAGGCCATGAAGGGGCTCCCTGGAGTGCGACGGCTGTCGGCTTTGCGGCTTCCCTGGGAACCTCTCACGGAACTCCCCGGGGAGCGTGCACGTCGCCAGGGTAACGGGGTCGGGCCGAGGGATGCTCGAAGCGTCCATGGGGCGGACCGGAGCGACGGGAAGGGGGACCGGGGCGACAGAAGGCCGACGGGGGTGACCGGGGTGGGCGATCGAGGTGACGGGCGGGTCAACGCCGTCTAGGTTCTCGCGACAAGTGACGCAAGCAGGAGACGTGACCGGAATCGGCCGACCATTAGCGAGAGGTCGGCATGGACCGGTAGTGTTCGACATTGCCGAACGGCGGCAGCGACGTCGCGCGTTGACGGTCGAACGGGACGGAGGCAGTACGGCGATGGCACGGAACATCCAGTCGCTCGAACGGGCGGCCGCGATGCTGCGCCTGCTCGCGGGCGGCGAGCGACGGCTCGGCCTCTCGGACATCGCCTCGTCGCTCGGTCTCGCCAAGGGCACGGCCCACGGCATCCTGCGCACCCTCCAGCAGGAGGGCTTCGTCGAGCAGGACGACGCCTCCGGGCGCTATCAGCTCGGCGCCGAACTGCTGCGCCTGGGCACCACCTACCTCGACGTCCACGAACTACGGGCCCGCGCCCTGGTGTGGACGGACGACCTGGCCCGCTCCAGCGGCGAGAGCGTGCACCTGGGGGTGCTGCATCAGCACGGCGTCCTGATCGTGCACCACGTCTTCCGCCCCGACGACAGCCGTCAGGTCCTGGAGATCGGGGCCATGCAGCCGCTGCACTCCACGGCCCTGGGCAAGGTCCTGTCGGCCTACGACCCGGTCGCGCACAGCGAGGTCCTGGAGGCCGACCGCAAGCCCTTCACCGAGCGCACGGTGTCCGAGCTGGCCGACTTCGAGCACGTCCTGGACGTCACGCGCGCGCGTGGGTACGCGGCCGACGTCGAGGAGACCTGGGAGGGCGTCGCGTCCATCGCCGCCCCCATCCACGACCGGCGGCGCATGCCGGTCGGCGCGGTCGGCATCACGGGCGCCGTGGAGCGGCTGTGCCGGCCCGACGAGGACGGCGCGCTGCGCCCCGAGCTGATCGCCGCGGTACGGGACTGCGCCCGCGCGGTGTCCCGGGATCTCGGCGCCGGGCGGTTCTGAGCTCAACGGATTCACAGCGGGATCTCACCGGGACGCCATGCGGACGTTCCGGTATCAGTCGTACTCTGAAGACAAAGTCGGCCAAAACGCCAAATCAGCACACACCGTGTCCGCCTGACTGCCGTCCGCTTCGGCCGCGAGATCGATAGCCCACGGCAATCAATAACGATCGCGTTTTCGATAACAGCACTCTTGACGCGGCTGTAACACCGGAGCAAGACTCCCGTCCATCGGTCGGCATTGCCGAACACTTATCGGCAATAAGCGTTAGAGTGTGGCAACGCCAACGGCCGGCATCGCTCTCACCCCCGAGGGCGCACGAACCCCCGGCGGGACCCGGGGTTCGGCTTCCCTGGACGAAGGACAAAGGAGTCGCGGGTGTCCAGCTCCGACATCTTCATCGGCGAGACCATAGGTACCGCCGTACTCATCCTGCTGGGCGGTGGCGTCTGCGCCGCCGTCACGCTGAAGGCCTCCAAGGCCCGTGCCGCCGGCTGGCTCGCCATCGCCTTCGGGTGGGGTTTCGCCGTCATGACGGCCGTCTACATCTCGGGCCCGCTCTCCGGGGCCCACCTCAACCCGGCCGTGACCCTCGCCCTGGCGATCGAGAACGGCGGATGGAAGAACGTCCCGATCTACTGGGCCGGGCAGCTGCTCGGCGCCATGATCGGCGCGACGCTCGTCTGGGTCGCCTACTACGGCCAGTTCCAGGCCCACCTCACCGACAAGGAGATCGTCGGCGAGCCGGTGGCCAAGGCCGTCGAGGCCGAGGAGAAGGGCGCGGGCCCGGTCCTGGGCATCTTCTCCACGGGTCCGGAGATCCGGAACGTCTGGCAGAACCTCGCCACGGAGATCATCGGCACCGTCGTGCTGCTCCTCGCCGTCCTCACCGAGGGCCTCAACGACAAGGGCAACGGCCTGGGCGTCCTCGGCGGTCTGATCACCGCGTTCGTCGTGGTCGCGATCGGTCTGTCACTGGGTGGCCCGACCGGTTACGCGATCAACCCGGCCCGTGACCTCGGTCCGCGCATCGTGCACGCTCTGCTCCCCCTGCCCAACAAGGGCGGCTCCGACTGGAGCTACGCCTGGATCCCGGTGGTCGGTCCGCTGATCGGCGGCGCGATCGCCGCAGGCCTCTACCACGTCGCTTTTGCTTAGAACCGGATGAGAACCGGAACTCCGAGCACTGAAGCAGCAGTAGAACCAGTCCTCACGACCACGGAACCCCTCAGGAGCACACAGTGACCGACGCGCACACCGCCGGACCGTTCATCGCGGCCATCGACCAGGGCACGACCTCCAGCCGTTGCATCGTCTTCGACCGGGACGGCCGTATCGTCTCCGTCGACCAGAAGGAGCACGAGCAGATCTTCCCGAAGCCGGGCTGGGTCGAGCACAACGCCACCGAGATCTGGACCAACGTCGAGGAGGTCGTCGCCTCCGCCATCGAGAAGGCCGGGATCACCCGCGACGACATCAAGGCCATCGGCATCACCAACCAGCGCGAGACGACTCTCCTCTGGGACAAGAACACCGGTGAGCCCGTCCACAACGCCATCGTCTGGCAGGACACCCGCACCGACGCGCTCTGCAAGGAGCTGGGGCGCAACGTCGGCCAGGACCGCTTCCGCCGCGAGACGGGTCTCCCCCTCGCGTCGTACTTCGCGGGACCCAAGGCCCGCTGGCTGCTCGACAACGTCGAGGGCCTGCGGGAGCGCGCCGAGGCGGGCGACATCCTCTTCGGCACCATGGACAGCTGGGTCATCTGGAACCTGACGGGCGGTGTGAACGGCGGCAAGCACTACACCGACGTCACCAACGCCTCCCGCACCATGCTGATGAACCTGCACTCCCTGGAGTGGGACGAGAAGATCGCCGAGTCCATCGGCGTCCCGATGAACATGCTCCCGGAGATCCGCTCCTCCGCCGAGGTCTACGGCGAGGTCACCGGCGGCCGTCTCGGCGAGCTGCTCGGCGGCATCCCGGTCGCCTCCGCGCTCGGCGACCAGCAGGCGGCCCTGTTCGGCCAGACCTGTTTCGCCGAGGGCGAGGCCAAGTCCACGTACGGCACCGGCACCTTCATGCTGATGAACACCGGCGAGAAGATCATCAACTCCTACTCGGGCCTGCTGACCACGGTCGGCTACCGGATCGGCAACGACGCGCCGGTCTACGCCCTGGAGGGTTCGATCGCCGTCACCGGTTCGCTGGTGCAGTGGATGCGCGACCAGATGGGCCTCATCTCCACCGCCGCCGAGATCGAGACGCTCGCGCTCTCGGTCGAGGACAACGGCGGCGCCTACTTCGTGCCGGCGTTCTCCGGTCTGTTCGCCCCGTACTGGCGCTCCGACGCCCGCGGTGTGATCGCCGGTCTCACCCGGTACGTCACCAAGGCGCACCTCGCGCGTGCCGTCCTGGAGGCCACCGCCTGGCAGACCCGTGAGATCACGGACGCCATGACGAAGGACTCCGGTGTCGAGCTGACCGCGCTCAAGGTCGACGGCGGCATGACCTCCAACAACCTGCTGATGCAGACGCTCTCGGACTTCGTCGACGCCCCCGTGGTGCGCCCGATGGTCGCCGAGACCACCTGCCTCGGCGCCGCCTACGCCGCCGGTCTCGCCGTCGGCTTCTGGAACAGCACCGACGACCTGCGTGCCAACTGGCGCCGGGCCGCCGAGTGGACCCCCAACATGGCCGCGGAGAAGCGCGACCGTGAGTACAAGAGCTGGCTCAAGGCCGTGGAGCGGACCATGGGCTGGCTCGACGACGAGGAGTAAGAACCCCACATGACCAGTCAGTCCACCCTGCAGTCCGTGCCTGCCCTCGGTACGCACCCGGCCTCCGGCTCGAACCCGAGCCGGGCCGAGACCCGGGAGCAGCTCTCCAAGGCGACGTACGACCTCCTCGTCATCGGCGGCGGCATCCTGGGCATCTCCACCGCCTGGCACGCCGCGCAGTCCGGGCTGCGGGTGGCCCTGGTCGACGCCGGCGACTTCGCCGGTGCCACCTCCTCCGCCTCCTCCAAGCTCCTCCACGGCGGTCTGCGCTATCTGCAGACCGGCGCGGTGAAGCTGGTGGCGGAGAACCACTTCGAACGCCGTGCGGTGTCCCGCCAGGTGGCTCCCCACCTGGCGAACCCGCTCACGTTCTACCTCCCCGTGTACAAGGGCGGTCCGCACGGTGCGGCGAAGCTCGGGGCGGGCGTCTTCGCCTACTCCGCGCTCTCCGCGTTCGGCGACGGCGTCGGCCACCTCCTGTCCCCCGCCAAGGCGGCGCAGGACGTGCCGGAGCTGCGCACCGAGAACCTCAAGGCCGTGGCCGTGTACGGCGACGACCAGATGAACGACGCCCGTATGGCCCTGATGACGGTCCGCGCGGCCGTCGAGGCGGGCGCGGTCGTCCTCAACCACGCCGAGGTCACCGGCCTGCGCTTCACCCAGGGCCGGGTGACCGGGGCAGAGCTGCGCGACACCACCTCCGGCGACGAGTTCGGGGTGAGCGCCCGGCTGGTGCTCAACGCGACCGGCCCGTGGGTCGACCACCTGCGCAAGATGGAGGACCCGAACGCGGCGCCGTCCATCCGCCTCTCCAAGGGCGCGCACCTGGTCCTGAAGCGCACCTCCCCCTGGAAGGCCGCACTCGCCACCCCCATCGACAAGTACCGCATCACCTTCGCCCTCCCCTGGGAGGACATGCTGCTGCTCGGCACGACCGACGAGGAGTTCGAGGGCGACCCCGCGGACGTCTCGGTCACCGAGAAGGACATATCCCAGATCCTGGACGAGGCCGCGTTCTCGGTCCGCGACCAGCAGCTCTCCCGTGACCTGATCACGTACTCCTTCGCCGGTCTCCGCGTCCTGCCCGGCGGCCCCGGCAGCACCGCGAAGGCCAAGCGCGAGACGGTGGTGACCGAGGGCAGGGGCGGCATGCTGTCCGTCGCGGGCGGCAAGTGGACGACGTTCCGGCACATCGGCCGCACGGTCATGCAGAAGCTGGAGGCCCTCCCCGGCCACCCGCTGGGCGAGGACTTCGAGCCGATCTCCTCGCTCCCGAAGAAGCTCCCGCTGCCGGGCGTCGCCAACCCGCGCGCGGTCGCCCACCGCCTCCTGGTCGACAACCCGGCGCCGGGCCCGCGCATGGCGGCCGACACGGCGAAGCACCTGGCCACGCACTACGGCTCCCTGGCCTTCGACATCGCCCGACTCGCCAACGAGAACCCCGAGTTGGGCCGGCGCGTCCACCCCGACGCCCCCGAGATCTGGGCCCAGGTCGTCTACGCCCGCGACCACGAATGGGCCGAGACCCAGGACGACGTCCTCCGCCGCCGCACGACCCTGACGATCCGCGGCCTGGCCACGGACGAGGTACGGAGCAAGGTCCAGGACCTGCTCGACAAGAAGTAGGCGCTACGGCGTGACAGGGGCGGTTCCCGGGCGGGAGCCGCCCCTTTGGCGTGCCCGGTTGTCGGTGCCGGGTGTTTTCATGAGCGTATGAACAACGATCAGGCCTCCGCCGATGAACTCGCCGCGCTGCGGGCGGCGTTCGGTGTGGACGACGGCGGGGAGTCGGCGCTCGGCTGGGACGCGGTGCGCGCGTTCGAGGCGGAGCACGGGGTGGTGCTGCCGGAGCCGTACCGGACGTTCGTGGCGGAGATGTCGGACGGGTCCTTCCAAGGGCCGCCGGAGTACGGGCTGGTGGGGCTGGCCGAGTTGCCGGACGACTGGGGCGACGGCAAGGAGGACCGGGACCCGGGCAAGCCGTTCCCGCTCGCCGCGGGGTGGTTGTGGGAGGAGGACGACGGGCCCTACGAGGACCCCGACGCGGTCGTCGAGCAGGTCCTCAACCACGGCTCGATCGTGCTCGGGACCGACGGCTGCGCGATGAACTGGCACCTGGTCGTCACCGGCCCCCAGCGGGGGCACGTCTGGCACATCACCGATGTGGGCGCCATGCCGTTCGGCGCGGAGTTCGGGTTCACGACCTCCGCGCCGGGGTTCGCCGGCTGGGTGGCGCACTGGGCGGCCGGCAAGGAGTGGTTCGACGCGGAGTGACGCCCCTCAGACGAGCGCCCTGATGTGCTCCGATGACGCCAACTCCTCGCGCCGCACGATCAGTTCACGCCCCAGCAGCAGCGCCCGCCGGGACGCGGGCACCGGATCCGGCAGCGTCGTCAGGTCGGTCAGGTGGGCGAAGCCGATGATCCGGCGGACGATCTCCGTGCCGGCGTAGCCGACCGAGTCGGTCCAGACGCGGGAGAGGAAGCGGTCGAGGTAGGCGTCGTCGAAGAAGGTGTCGACGCGGGTCGGCCAGAGGCGGCGGAACTCGGTCTCGAACGCCTGCCAGGAGAGGGCGAGTTGGTCGGCGTGGTCGGTCGACGTGCCCAGTTCGCGGGCGCGTTGCTCCGACACCAGGACATTGGCCCAGTACAGGCCGAGGTCGTAGCCGATCGGGCCGACGAAGGAGAACTCGGGGTCGAAGACCCGCACCACCGGGGCGCCTTCGCGTTCGCCGACCATGACGCTGCCGGTGTGCAGGTCTCCGTGGAGGAGGGCCTGCGCGCTGGTCATGAAGGTGTAGCGGAGGTCGGCGACCTCCGTGCGCAGGCGGGCGTCGGTGCGGAAGGCGGCGGCCAGGTCCGTCAACTCCGGGAGCCAGTGGTTGTGTTCGTGCTCGATGTACGGCTCGGACAACACCACGTCCTCGGTGATCTTGCACAGCTCCGGACTCACCGAGGTCGCGATCAACGCCTTGCGCTCGGCCGACGGCATACCGAAGTCGCTGGTGGCGAAGGCGAGTTGGGCGACGAACTCGCCGATCCGCGCCGAGGTGTCCGGGCCGTAGGGCGCGCCCTCGTTGAGGACCGTGCGCAGGACCTCCAGGTCGGACATGTCCTCCATGACGAGGGCGTAGTTGTCGGCGTCGTAGCCGAGGATCGCCGGGATCTTGTCGGGGGCGACCCGCGCGACCTGCTCGTAGGCCCGGGCCTCCGCGTCGGCGCGCTCGGGGCTCATCGGCCAGGAGGGTCCGGCGACCCGCACCCAGGGCAGCGCCTGCTTGACGGCGAGGCTGCGGGTGCCGTCGGCGCTGGAGGCGAGGAACACCCGGTTCATGTTGCCGTCGGAGACCTCGCGGACGTGGATGTCGGTCACGTCGTCCCAGTGGCCGCGCTCGTGCAGGTAGCCGGGGATGTCGTCGGTCTCCAGGATGCGGTAGCCCATCGTACGAACTCCTCGAACTTCCTTATGCGGTGCGGCGCTTGGACAGGGTGAAGCTGAAGACCAGGGCGAGGATGAGGACCGCGCCCTCGACGACGTCCTGGGTGTAGTACGGCAGGCCCTTGATGGTCAGGCCGGTGGTGATGATGCCGATCAGCACCGCGCCGAGGGCCGTGCCCCAGACGTTCGGGCGGCCCCGGCCGAGGACCGAGGTGCCGACGAGGGCTACCGCCACCGCCTCCAGCAGCTGCGACGTACCGGCGGACACGTCGCCCTGGCCGATCCGGGACGCCAGGATCAGGCCGCCGATGGAGGCGAGGACGCCGGAGAGGACGTAGGCGAGGGCCCGGTACGCGCCGACGCGGATGCCCGCGAGGCGGGAGGCCTCGGGGTTGGCGCCGATGGCGTACAGGACGCGGCCCCAGCGGGTGCGGGCCAGGAAGACCCAGGCGATGACCGTCAGCGCGCCGAAGATCAGCACGGAGATGGGGATGCCGAGCATCGTGCCGCGGTCGATGCGCAGGAAGCCGTCGGTGAACCTGCCGGGCGCGGTGCTGCCGTCGGACTGGGTCATGCCGGCGGAGATGGACTGGCCGTCGACCAGGATGAGTTTGGTGCCCTGGATGACGAACATGGTGCCGAGGGTGGCCAGCATGTCGGGGATCTTCATGACGACGATCAGCAGGGCGTTGAGGAGTCCGGCGAGCGCGCCCGCCGCGATCACGGCGAGGATCGCGACCGTGCCGACCTGGTTGTACGTCACCATCGTCTTCGCGGCGACGGTGACCCCGAGCCCGGCGACCGCGCCGACGGACATGTCCATTCCGCCGACGGCCATGGTGACGGTGACGCCGAGGCCGAGGATCGCGGCTACGGAGACGTACCGGAGGGTGTCGAGCATGGTCGCCGACTCGCGGAAGGAGCCCTCGCTGAGCGCGAAGTACAGGAAGAGCGCGACCGTCACGAAGATGAACCCGTACTTGATGACGGCGTTCTGGACGAGCACGGCGGTGGGGACGGCGGGCGGGGCCAGTGCCTTCGGCGCGGCTTCGGAGCTCTGGGTGGTGGTCATCGGGTGCTTCCTGAAGGGGCCGGCATCACACGGACGCCGAGATGGTCTGGATCACGCGGTCGCGTTCCGCGTCTTCGCCGTACGCGTCGAGGTGGATCTCGCCGGCCGCCAGCACGACGACCCGGTCGGCGATCTCCAGCACCTCGTCCACATCCGCGGAGAGGACCAGCACAGCCGCGCCCTCGGCGGCCAGCGCACGCGCCCTGCGACCGATGTCGCGCCGGGCGCCGATGTCCACACCTCGGAACGGTTCGTCCAGGATGAGGACGCGGGGGGTCTCGGCGAGCCAGCGGCCGACGACGACCTTCTGCTGGTTGCCGCCGGAGAGTTCCTCCACCGTGCTGTGTTCGTCTCGGGCGACGACACCGAGGGCGTCGATGGTCGCGCGGCCCAGGGCGTCCTCCCTCGCCGTGTTCACCAACCCCGCCCGGGACAGGGACTTGAGGAACGGCAGCGAGATGTTCTGGGCCACCGACCAGCCGGGGACCAGCGCGTCGGCGTGCCGGTCCTCGGGGACGAGGTGGACGCCGGCGCGGATGGCGTCGGACGGGCGGCGGGGCGCATAGGGCTTGCCGTCGAGTTCGACCTTGCCGGTGGGGAAGGGCTCGGCGCCGAACAGGCCCCGGGCCAGTTCCGTCTTGCCCGCGCCCAACAGGCCTACGACACCGGTGACTTCACCGGCACGCAGGTCCAGGTCCAGGGGGGCGCGCCCCTCGAAGAGGTGGACGCCGTGCAGGGCGAGGACGACGTCGCCGTGCTCGCCACCGCGCTGCGGGCGGGCGCTCGTCGCCTCGTGGGCCTGGGCCAGCATCGCGCGCAGCGCGCTGTCCCAGTCGAAGGGCTTGACCTGGTCGTCGGTGAGACCGCCGTCCCGTAGGACGACCAGACGGTCGGCGAGCGCGTCGATCTCGCCGAGGCGGTGGGAGACGTAGAGGACCGCGATGCCGTCGTCGCGCATCTTCTCGACTAGGGCGAAGAGCCGCTCCGCCTCGGCGGCGGAGAGCGCGGAGGTCGGCTCGTCGAGGATGAGCAGCCGGGGGCGAGTGGCAAGGGCGCGAGCCAGGATGAGCAACTGGCGGTCGGAGATGCCCAGTTCAGTGACGTCCCGGCGCAACAGGGCGTCGCTCCAGTCCAGTTCGAGACCGGCCTGGATCTCGCGGGCCCGGGCCAGCACGCGGCGGCCGTTCAGGAACGGGTTGCCGCGCTTCTGCGCCAGCTCCTCGAAGACCAGGTTCTCGGCGACCGTGAGGCCGGGCACGATGCCCTCGCCGATCCGCTGGTGGACCGTCTGGATGCCCAACTGTCGGGCGGCAAGCGGCGATTGGAGAGCTGCGGGCTCCCCTGCGACCCGTACCTCCCCGCCGTGGTCCGTGTGCACGCCCGACAGGATCTTGATCAGCGTGGACTTGCCCGCGCCGTTCGCGCCGAGCAGCGCGACCACGCTGCCCGGTGCGATGTCGAGCGAGACGGACTCCAGCACCGTCTTTCCGCCGAAGGCCATGCTGACGTCGCGCAGGCTGACCGCGGCGTCGCCGGCCCTCTCCTCAACCGCCTTGTCAGTGGGCGACATTGGGGATCCAGTCCGCCGTGCTCACCTTGGAGAGGTTCAGGGCGGGCAGGGCCGCGCGCAGCTGGTCCATGTTCGCGATCTTGTTCTTGCGCAGGAAGTCCTGGGTGATGGCGACGGCCGGGAAGTCGACGGAGGTCTTGTTCAACTGGCCCGCCAGCTCCAGGGCCGCCGTACGGACGACGGCCGCGCCGACCGCCGACGGGTCGGTGCCTGCCGTGGCGACCCACGGGCTGCCCGCGGCGGTCATGTTCTGGATGTCGGCGTTGGAGACGTCCGCGCCGAAGACCTTCACCTTGCTCTGCAGCTTCTTGTTCTGCACGGCGAGGACGGTGCCCTTGGCCAGCTCGTCGTAGGGGGCGAACACGCCCGCCACGTCGGAGTGTTGGGTCAGCGCGGCGGAGACCAGCGGAACATTGTCCGTGGCCGTGGAGTCGGTGACCTTGCCGACCTTGAACTGCTGCTTCCAGCCGTTGGCGTCGACCGCGGTCTTCCAGACGGAGTTGCGCTTGTCGAGGGCCGCGTAGCCGGCCACGTTGACGTAGCCGACCTTGGCGTTCTTGCCGACCGTCTCGGCCATCACGTCGAGGACGGCCTTCGCCATGCTGGCGTCGTCCTGCTCGGTGCTGATCACGGACTTGTTGGTCTGGTCGACGTCGTAGACGACGACCTTGATGCCCTTCTTCACGGCCTGGTCGATCTCGGGCTGGATCGTCGAGGGGAAGCCGTGGTCGACGATGATCGCCTGCGCGCCGGAGTTGATCGCCGAGGACAGGTCGGTGGCCTGCTTGGCGTTGTCGGCCTGGGCGTCGTACACCGTCAGGTCGATGCCGAGGGCCTTGGCCTGCGCCTTCGCGCCGTTGCCCCACTGCTCGAAGTAGTCGCCGGCACCGCTCTGCCGCACCAGCGCCACCTTGACCGTGCCCTTGCTGAAGGGGGCCGGCTTCTTGCCCGTGGCGGCCGAGGCCGAGGCCGCGGTGTCGTCACTGCTCTTCGAGGCGTCCGTGGACTGCGAGCAGCCCGCCAGCAGAAGGGCGGAGACGGAGGCCAGCGAGAGCGCGGCGAGAGGGACGCGGGTACGGGACATGAGGGGCTCCTGGTGCGGGGTGCTGCCGAGATGAGAGAAGAACGGAGTGCTCACCCGGAGCAGGGGCGAAAACGCGCCATCGCACCAAGGGGTGCGCCACCGCACGAGCGGTGGGACAGGCGGCGGACGGCCCGCGATGCGGGGCACGCCGGTGGCTCCGGATGTGGTCAGCGACAGCGGGCTGTGGTCGACCGGAGCAAGTCCACGTACAGCCGCCGCACGAGCAGCAGCGTCTTCATAAGGAGATCATGAGAATGTTTTCGGCCATTGGTCAAAGGTGTGGAAGCGGTTTCTCAAAGAGTGAGACAACGACTACGTCACACCGGGTCCGTTCACCGACGCCGGTTACCATCACGGAACCGGCTCCCGACCCGGCACAGTGAGGCCCCGATGAAGACACTCCGCGCGACGACGCACCCCATGAGCTGCACGTGGTGCTGTCCCGGCGCACGGTGTCCGGGCTGACCGACTGTCCGCCGCCGTCGCTCCGCCGCCCCTTCTTCGCCTCCCCCACCCGTCCGGCGCTCGTCCCAGCATCCGGACATCCCTCCCACCTTTCGGAGTTGTTCCCATGACGCTGCTCACCACCTGGGCCGAGTCCGGCCCCGAGACCCTCGTGCGCCGTACCGCCGACCCCGTCGAGATCGCCGCCGCGCTCGCCCCGATCGGCGTGCGTTTCGAGCAGTGGCCGATCCGCGAGGACGTCCCGGCCGACGCCGACAGCGACACCGTCTTCGCCGCCTACGGCCCGGAGATCGACAAACTCAACGCCGAAGAGGGCTTCACCACCGTCGACGTCCTGGGCCTGCACCCCAGCGACGACCCGGAGTACCCGGCGAAGGCGGCGGGCGCCCGCGCGAAGTTCCTCCAGGAGCACACGCACGACGACGATGACGAGGTCCGCTTCTTCGTCTCCGGCTCGGGCATCTTCTACCTGCACGTCAACGGCGAAGTGAACGCCGTCTACTGCGAGAAGGGCGACCTGATCGGCGTCCCGCGCGGCACCACCCACTGGTTCGACATGGGCACCGAGCCCGCCTTCACCGCGATCCGCTTCTTCCACGAGGAGGACGGCTGGGTCGGCAACTTCACCGGCTCGACCATCGCCTCGCGCTTCCCCGACTACGACACGATCCACGCGGGCTTCCAGCAGGACAAGGCCGCCGCGTGACCTTGCGGTTCGCCGTGGACGCCGTGGTGCTCGACATCGAGGGCACCACGAGCGCCACGGGTTTCGTCGTCGACGTGCTCTACCCGTACTCCCGCTCACGCTTCGCCGCGCTGCTCGCCGAGCGGAGCGACGATCCGGCGGTGGCCCGGGCGATCGCCCAGGTCCGCGAGCTGACGGGCGACCCGCACGCCGACGCCGTACAGATCGAGAAGACCCTCAACACCTGGCTCGACGAGGACCGCAAGGTCACACCCCTGAAGACCCTCCAGGGCATCATCTGGTCCGAGGGCTTCGCCCGCGGCGACCTCGTCTCGCACTTCTACGACGACGTCGTACCGGCCCTGCGCGCCTGGCACTCGGCGGGTCTGCGGCTGTACGTCTACTCGTCCGGCTCGGTGGCCGCGCAGCGCGCGTGGTTCACGTCGAGCCCGGAGGGCGACCTCCTGCCGCTGGTCTCCGGTCTCTACGACACGGAGAACGCCGGCCCCAAGCAGGAGCCGGAGTCGTACCGCCGTATCGCCGAGGCGACCGGCGTCGAGCCGTCCCGGCTGCTCTTCCTCTCCGACCGGCCGGGCGAGCTGGACGCGGCCGTGACCGCGGGCTGGCACGCGGTCGGTGTACGGCGGCCCGGGGAACCGTATTTCGAGCAAGGAGTCGGCGACCACGCGCAGGCGGGGGCGTTCGACGAGATCGGCATCACCAGTTCAAGGAGCACCACGTGACCAGCGACATCAGTGACCTCGACCTGAAGGAGGCGGGGGCTCAACTCGCCACCGAATCCGCCCGGTTCGCCTCGTTCGGCTGGATGCGGGGGACCTCCGGCAATTTGTCCGTGGTGGTGGGCCGGGATCCGCTGCGGCTGGCGGTGACGGCTAGCGGGCACGACAAGGGTGAACTGACGGCGGACGATGTGGTGCTGGTGGACGCCGATGGTGCGGCCGTCCGGGGTGGCAAGCCGTCTGCCGAGGCCGAACTCCACGCCCGTGTCGCCGCGTTGACCGGTGCGGGTGCGGTCGTCCATGTGCACACCGTTGCGTCCGTTGCCATGGGGCGGCGTGAACCGGGCGGGATCGTGTTCAAGGATGTCGAGATGCTCAAGGGTGTTGGGCAGCCTGCGCATGATGTCGAGGTGACCTTGCCTGTCATCGTCAACAGCCAGGACATGAAGGTGCTTGGGGATCGGCTGGAGGCGGCTCGGGATCCTCGGATGCCGGCCGTTGTTGTCGCCGGGCATGGGTTGTATGTGTGGGGGGCGGATCCGCGTCAGGCCCGGCATCACACCGAAGTGGTGGAGTGGTTGCTGGAGTTGGAACTGACGCAGGGTTGAGCGTTGTAGTCACAGTGCGGGCCGGTGGGGGCTGGTCGCGCCCCGCGGCGGAGCCGCAAATCGACACAGCCCCGCGCCCCTCAAAGACAGAGGCGCGGGCGCTTGCCTACTTCAAGTGGTCGACCGGGAGTTCGCCCGCCGACACTTCCAACACGCCCCGCTCCGTGACCAGTCCGGTCACCAGGCGGCCCGGTGTCACGTCGAAGGCGGGATTGTGGCCCCGCGACTCGGCCGGAGCCGTCCGCACTCCCGACCACTCCAACACCTCGGCCTCGCCGCGGAGTTCGATGTGGATCTCGTTGCCTGTCTTGGTGGAGAGGTCGACCGTGGTCGTCGGGGCCGCTATCAGGAACGGGATGCCGGCGTCGGCGCAGGCCAGGGCGACGCCGACCGTGCCTACCTTGTTCGCGGTGTCGCCGTTGGCCGCGATGCGGTCGGCGCCGACGATGGCCGCGTCCACCTCGCCGCGCAGGATCGTGCCGGCTGCGGCGCCGTCGGCCTGGACGTAGTGCGGGATGCCCTCCTGGACCAACTCCCAGGCGGTCAGGCGTGATCCCTGGAGCAGGGGGCGCGTCTCGTCGGCGTAGACGACCTCCAGCCGTCCCCGCGCGTGGAGTTCGCGGATGACGCCGAGCGCGGTGCCCCAGCCGGCCGTGGCCAGCGCGCCGGTGTTGCAGTGCGTGAGGATGCGCAACGGCCTTTCCACGCCTGCCTGTTGGAGCCTTTCGAGCAGCCAGTCCGCGCCGAAGGCGCCCATCGCGCGGTTGGCGGCGACGTCCTCGCGCTGGACGGCGGCGGCCTCTTCCAGCACCGCGTCGAGGCCCTCGTCGAAGCGGGTCATGACCCGGTCCACGCACACCATGAGGTTGACCGCGGTCGGGCGGGCCTCGCGGACGCGGGCGACGGCCTCGCGCGTCTCGGCCTCGGTCCAGCCCTTGCGCTCGCCCTCGATGAGCGCGATCGCGACGCCGTACGCGCCGGCCGCTCCGATCGCGGGTGCGCCGCGCACCACGAGGCGCTGGATCGCGTCGACCAACGTGTCCACATCGTGGACAGTCATCGTCTCGTTGCGGTGCGGAAGGAGGGTCTGGTCGATGAGCGCGAGACCGGTTCCGGTCCAGTCGACCGCGCGCAGTTCCTGGGGCATAACGGGACACTCCTGCCGTTCCGATGGTGTCGGACACCGTACATGACCTGGAAGAACCACAGTTCGAGACAGTCGAGCGGGTGTCTCAAAACGAATGTTAAAGTCCAGCACCCGCAGCCCGAATGCCGAGCCGAAGGAGGACGTGTGCTGCTGACCATGCGCCGTTTCCTCGATCACGGCCGCTGCGCGAGCGACTGCTGTCGACGCTGACCTGTCCCTCTCGCGTCCACCCCTCGTCTCCTCCCGTCTCACCATCTGGTCGCACGCGCTCCCGCCGGAGCGCGCCTTGCCGTACCCCCGGAAGGTCCCCATGCTCCGCAGATCACGTCGCACCCTGCAGCTCGTCGCCGCCACCACGCTCATGGTCACCGCAGCCACCGCCTGCAACGCCGCCGCGAAGACCGACGCCTCGGACAGCGCGAGCGGGGGCAGTGGCAAGTCGTTCACGCTGGTCACGCCGGACGCGGTCGGGCAGAACGAGTTCCTGAAGCTCGCCGTCACCGGTGTGAAGGCCGCGGCGAAGACGCACGACGGCACGGAGAAGGTCTACGAGTCGACGGACACCGCGTCCCAGCAGCAGAACGTGCAGGCCGCCGTGGACGCGAACCCGAGCGTGATCGTGCTGGTCGGCTTCGAGTTCGCGGACCTCGTGGCGCAGCAGGCGAAGGCGCACCCGAAGCAGCAGTTCCTGATGATCGACGCGTGCACGACGAAGACGTATCAGAACGTCACGTGCGCGGTGTTCCGTGAGCACGAGGGTGTCTATCTCGCGGGCGCCGAGGCCGGGTTGCTCAGCAAGAGCGGCAGGGTCGGCGCGGTGGACGTGCTCGACACGCCCCAATTCCGGCGCTACAGCGACCCGTTCGCGGCCGGTGCCAAGAAGGTCGCCGCCAAGACGTCCGCGTCGACGCGCTTCGTCGGCGGCCAGTCCCCGTTCGACGACTCGGCACGCGCCAAGGAGCAGGCCAACTCCCTTCTCTCCAAGGGCACCGACCAGATCATGGCCGCCGCCGCGGCCGGCAACTACGGCGTCTTCGAGGCCGCGAAGGCGAAGGGCGCGTTCGCGTACGGCGTCGACGTCAACCAGTGCGTCTCCTCCCCCGGCACGGTCGTCGACAACGTCATCAAGAAGACGGACGTCGCCGTGGAGAAGGGGGTCGAGCAGGTCCTCGCGGGCCGGACGGGCACCTCGGTGTCGTACGGCCTGAAGGAGGGCGGCATCAGCCTCACCGGTCTTGAGGCGGGCGTCGACTCGTCGAAGTGCGTGATCGCCCAGCACAAGGACGTCCTCACGAAGGTGAAGGCGCTGCGCGACCAGATCGTCTCCGGAAAGCTCAAGGTCGATGACCCGGCCGCCAGTTGACCCGGCGGTCGAGCTCCGGGGAATCACCAAGCGGTTCCCCGGCACGCTCGCCAACGACTCCGTCGACCTGACCGTCCACCGTGGCGAGATCCACGCCCTCATGGGCGAGAACGGCGCCGGCAAGTCCACCCTCATGTCGATCCTCTACGGCATGGAGCGCGCCGACGCCGGGTCCATCCGGATCGACGGGCGCGAGGTCACGTTCGGCGACCCGAGCGCGGCGATGGCCGCCGGCCTCGGCATGGTCCACCAGAGCTTCAAGCTGTTCGACTCGCTGACGGTCGCCGAGAACGTCGTCTACGCCGCCGAGCCGCGCCGTTTCGGCCTGGTGGACCGGGCCGCGGCCCGCCGCCGGGTGCGGGAGCTGGCCGAGGAGCACGGGCTCGCGGTCGATCCGGACGCCCGGGTCGGCGACCTGCCGGTCGGACTGCGGCAGCGCGTGGAGATCCTGAAGTTGCTGCATCGCGGCGCCCGCACGCTGATCCTGGACGAGCCGACCGCCGTGCTCACGCCGGCCGAGGCGGACGCCCTGTTCGCGGTCCTCAAGTCGCTGGCCGCGCAGGGTCGTACGGTGATCCTTGTCACCCACAAGCTGCGCGAGGTCCTCGAAGGCAGCGACAACGTGACCGTGCTGCGGGACGGCCGGGTGGTCGCCCGCCTGGTCACCGCGGACACCTCCGCCGACGAGATCGCCGCCGCGATGACCGGCCGCGCGGTCGAGCTGGACCGCGTGCACGCGCCCGGGACACCCGGTGACGTGGTCCTGGACGTGAGAGACCTCACCACGGACGCCGTCCACGATGTGGGACTCACCGTCCACGCCGGGGAGATCGTCGGCATCGCGGGCGTCGCCGGCAACGGCCAGAGCGAGCTGATCGAGGCCCTGGCCGGGCTACGGCCGGTCGCCTCCGGCCGGGTCACGCTCAAGGGCCGGAACATCACCCACGTCTCCGCCACCGAGCGCCGTGCGCGAGGCCTCGCCTACGTCCCCGAGGACCGGCACGCGGTCGGTACGGCACCGGCGGCGTCCGTCGCGGACAACCTCGCGATGGGCCACCACCGAACGTCCCTGTCCACCAAGGGACTTCTGCCGCCCGCGGCCGTGCGCGCCCACGCCGGACGGCTGATCGAGCGCTTCGGCGTCAAGGCGGCCACCCCCGAGGTGCCCGCGTCCGCGCTGTCCGGCGGCAATCTGCAGAAACTGCTGATCGGCCGCGAACTCGCCCACGAGGCACCGCTGCTGCTCGTCGAACAGCCCACGCGAGGGGTCGACATCGGCGCCATCCAGAACATCCACGACCAGATCGTCGCCTACCGCGACGCCGGTCACGCCGTCCTCCTCGTCTCCGCCGAACTGAGCGAGATCCGGGGCCTCGCGGACCGGGTCCTGGTCATGTACGAGGGCCGGGTCACGGCGACGTATACGAAGGACGAGGCGGACGAACGGGCACTGGGACTCGCCATGGCGGGCGGGGCCGTAGCGCCGACGGAGGCCGTCGACTGACATGACGCACACTCGGACACCGCGCATTTCAGGGGTGTTGCGCTCCCCCATCACCTTCTCCGTGCTCGCGGGCCTGGTCATCGGCGCGCTGTTCCTCGTCGGCACCGGCGCGGACCCGTTCACGGCGTACGGCGCCGTCCTCACCGGCTCGCTCGGCGCGGACGGCATCGGTTCCACGCTGAGCACCGGCACCAGTGTGCTCGGCATGGCGCTCGCGCTGGCGATCCCACTGCGCGCCGGGCTGATCAACCTCGGCGGCGACGGACAGATGGTCCTCGGCGGCATCACGGCGGCCGTGACCGGCCTGTACTCGCCGCTGCCCGCGCCGCTCACCGTCGCCCTGGCGCTGCTCGCGGGCATGGCCGCAGGCGCCGCCTACGCCGCCCTGGCCGCCCTGTGCGAGAACAGCCTCGGCGTTCCGCTCCTGGTCAGCAGCCTCCTGCTGAGCTACCCGGCGGTCTCCCTCGCCTCCTACCTCGCGCGCTACCCGCTCAAGGAACCCGGCTCCAGCCTCCCCCAGACCCGCGCGATGCCGGACGGCGTGGCACTGCCCGCGTTCGGCGACTCGACGGTCACCGTCGGGCTCGTCCTGGTGGTCCTCGCGGCAGCCGCGTACTGGTTCACCGACCAGCGCACGGCTTTCGGCTACGAGATCCGCATGACCGGCCTCAACTCCCGCTTCGCCGCCTACGCCGGTGTCGAACGCCGGGGCCTGACCCTCAAGTTGATGTCCGTCTCGGGCGCGCTGGCCGGACTCGTGGGCGCCATAGGGGTGTTGAGCTTCCCGTACCGCTTCGTCGACGGCTCGCTCACCGCACCCGGCTACACCTGGACGGGACTTACGGCCGCCCTGCTCGCCGCGGCGGCCCCGCTCGGCACGGTCGTCGCCTCCTTCTTCTTCGCCGTCCTCGCGGTCGGAGGGCTGGCGATGGAGCGGACGACCGAGGTGCCGCGCGAGCTGACCCAGGTGCTCCAGGCCATCGTGATCGTGTTCCTGGCGGCCCGACTGCGCTTCCCCAGCGGGTGGTTCAGGAGACGTGCTCAGGAAGCCTCTCCGGAAACCTCTCAGAAAATCGGGGCCGCGTGATGTTCTTCGACTCCGATCTGCTGATGTCGGCGCTGCGCGCGCTGACCCCGATCCTGTTGGCCGCGCTCGGCGGTGCCCTGTGCGAGCGTGCGGGCGTCTTCAACATCGGCCTCGAAGGCATGATGTTGATGGGCTGCTTCACGTCGGTGGCCACGAGTTGGTTCACGGGCAGCGCCTGGCTCGGCGTCCTCGCGGCGGCGCTCGCGGCAGCCGCGTATTCGTTGATCCTGGCCGTGGGTGCGGTAACGCTGCGCGGGGACGCGGTGGTTCTCGGAATCGCCATGAATCTCCTGGCAGTTGGCCTGACCAGCTTTCTGCTGCGTACGGTCTTCGGTGTGCAGGGCACTTTCGACGATCCGTCACTCGCCGGGCTGCCGTTGGTCGGTGGCTTCACCCCGCTCGCGTATCTGGCGTTCGTCGCGGTCGCGGTGACCGCGGTGCTGCTGTCCCGGCATGTGTGGGGGCTGCGGCTGCGCGGGGTCGGTGAGGCACCGGACGCGGCGGCCACGCTCGGGGTGAGCCCGGCGAAGTACAAGTACGCGGCGGTGCTGGTCTCGGGCGTCCTGTGCGGGCTCGCGGGGGCCCAACTCGCGCTCGGCAACGTCACGTTGTTCTCCGAGAACATGACGGCGGGCCGGGGCTGGATCGCCGTAGTAGCGGTCATGCTCGGCCGCGCGGCACCCGTCGGTGTGCTGCTCGCCGCGCTGCTCTTCGGTCTCGCCGAGGCCGCCGGCTTCCGTCTCCAGGGCGTCGGCCTGCCCCAACAGGCCACCGACGCCGCGCCCTACGTCGTGACACTCGTCGCTCTCTTCCTCTCGACGGCCCGCCGCCGTCGCCGTACCGCCAACTCCCCTTCCGGAGCCACCACATGACGCAGGACCTGCTGCCCATCACCCGCATACCGCGCACCGGACTTCCGGCGCACGCGGTCGTCGTCGGCGACCCGGCGCGCGCCGCCGCCGTGGCCGCCCTGCTCGACGGTGCCGAGGAGGTGTCGTACCACCGCGAATACCGTGTGTTCAGCGGGAGTTGGAAGGGCCTGCCGGTCACCGTCGCCTCGCACGGAGTGGGTGGACCGGGCGCGATCCTGCTGTTCCAGGAACTGGCGGACGCGGGGGTCCGCACCTTCCTGCGCTTCGGCACGGCGGGCGCGATGAAGCCCGGCATCGGCGACGGCGACCTCGTCATCGCGGAGGCGGCCGTACGGGACGACGGCGTCACCCAGCAGTTGCTGCCCCCGGAGTACCCGGCGGTCTCCTCCCCCGAGGCCGTCCTCGCCCTCCAGCGCGCGGCCCGCGAGGCCGACGCCCCGCACCACCGCGGCATCGTCTGGACCCGCGCGGCCTTCCAACCCGGCCTCCTCCCCATCTTCTCCTACGACGGCGCCGGACTCGCGGCGATCGAGATGGAGCTGTCGGCCCTGCTGGTGACGGCCTCGCTCCGGGGACTTGTCGCGGGCGGGGTGCTGGTCATCGACGGCGCCAACGCCGATGAACTCGTCGACGAGGACGCCACCGGCGGATACGACCCGCACCGGGAGGTCGTCGCGGCCGGGGTCGAGCGCGGCGCGATCGTCTCGCTGGAGGCACTCCGACTGCTCGCGGAGGCCGCGGAGTTCACGGTATGAGCACCTTGAACATCGACCTGTTGGTGCACGGCGGCGACGTACTCACCGTCGACGAGTCCGGAACTGTCGTACGGGACGGGGCAGTTGCCGTCCACGAGGGCGAGATCCTCGCCGTAGGACCGGCTGAGGAGCTGACAACTCGGTTCACAGCGACGGAATCCATTGACGCGTCGGGCTGTCTCGTCCTGCCCGGGCTGATCAACACGCACACGCATCTCGCGATGACGCTGCTGCGCGGTCGCGCCGACGACGTGACTCTCCAGGGCTTCCTGGAGCGGGTGTTGACGTGGGAGGCCGAGCTGCTGACGCCGAAGAACGTGGCGGCTGCGGTGCGGCTCGCGGTGGCCGAGAGCGTGCGGGCCGGGGTGACCTCGGCGCTCGACATGTACTGGTTCCACGAGGCGGCCGAGCAGGCGGCCCGCGAGACGGGCTGGCGGCTGCACACCGGGCCCACCTTCATGGACGTACCGGAGCCGCCGGACGGTATCGCCTACGAGGACCGACTGGACTGGGCGCGAAGGGACTTGGCGGCCCGGGGCCCAGCACGCCCCGGCCTGCGGCCGATGCTGTTCGCGCACTCGACCTACACCCTCGCCCCCGACCAACTCGTCGAAATCGCCGACCTGGCACGGGAGTTCGGGGCGCTGCTGCACATCCACGCCGCGGAGAACCCGACCGAGGTCGCCACCGTCGAGGTCAAGTACGGCAAGCGGCCTGTGGAGTTGCTCGACTCGCTCGGGCTGCTCGGTCCCGATCTGCTGCTCGCGCACGCCGTGGACCTGACCGGCCCGGAGATCGCGGCGCTGGCCCGCACGGGCACGTCCGTCGCCCACTGTCCGGTGTCGAACCTGAAGTTGGGCTGCGGTATCGCGCCGGTGCCACGGCTGTTGAGCGCGGGCGTCACCGTCGGCCTGGGCACGGACGGTGCCGTCAGCTCCAACACGCTGGACGTGCTGGGCGCCGTACGGCAGGCGGCCCTCGTCCACAAGGCGGGCGGCGACCCGACGGCGGTCGGCGCCGAACAGGCCGTACGGATGGCGACGATCGAGGGCGCGCGGGCGCTGGGCCTGGGTGATCACCTGGGGTCGCTGGAGGCCGGGAAGCGGGCCGATCTCGTCGTGCTCGACCTGAGAGCGCCGCATCTGCGACCGCTGCACGACCCGTGGTCGACCCTGGCGTACGCCGCGCACTCGGCGGACGTACGGGACACGGTCGTGGACGGCCGGGTGCTGATGCGGAACCGGACACTGGGCACGCTGGACGAGGAAGCCGTGCTCGCGGAGCTCGAAGCACTTGCCTGAGCTGTGGATTCCCCTCCCGTTCAGCCTGCTGAACCCGCATAATGCACCTGATACATCGGACGTCTGAGCAAGCAGAAAGGCCGGCCATGGCAGTCACCGATGAGGCGATCGAGAAAATCAAGGGAATGATCGTCTCCGGCGCGCTGCGTCCCGGGGACCGGCTGCCCAAGGAGAGCGAACTCGCCGCCGAACTGGGCCTGTCCCGCAACTCCCTGCGGGAGGCCGTGCGCGCCCTGTCACTGATCCGCATCCTGGACGTGCGGCAGGGCGACGGCACGTACGTCACGAGTCTCGATCCCCAACTCCTGCTGGAGGCGCTGAGTTTCGTCGTCGACTTCCACCGCGACGACACGGTCCTCGAATTCCTGGCCGTACGGCGGATTCTGGAGCCGGCGGCCACGGGGATGGCGGCGCTGCGGATCAGCGAGCAGCAACTGGACGCGCTCTCCGCGCAGTTGGACGCGCTGGGCGGTGCTCCCTCGGTGGAGGAGCTGGTCGCGTGCGACCTGGAGTTCCACCGGGGCATCGTGCAGAGCTCCGGCAACTCGGTGCTCTGCTCGCTCCTCGACGGTCTGTCCGGGCCGACCACGCGGGCCCGGATCTGGCGCGGCCTGACGCAGGAGGACGCGGTCAGCCGGACGCTGCACGAGCACCGGGCGATCCTGGGCGCGCTGCGGGACCGGGACGCGGAGGCGGCGCGGTCGTGGGCGACGGTGCACATCGCGAGCGTGGAGCAGTGGCTGCGTTCGACCCTGTGATCGAGTGACGCTCCCCGATGATCCATCGGAGGAGTGACCGGCCGGGACGGGTCCGCACAGGATGGCGATCTTGTGTGTCCGACCGTCCCGGACGGGGCAGGCATGGGTTCACTCCCCCGTGCAAGGGGGCTGCGGGCGCCCCCGTCGGACGCCGTAAGGTTGGGGCGTACGCGAGGGCAGATCGGAAGGAGGCGCTGGGTGATCGAGCTGGAGGGGGTTCCCGAGCTGATCGACCCAGTGATGGTGGCCGCGTTCGAGGGCTGGAACGACGCCGGCGACGCCGCTTCCACCGCGGTCGCGCACTTGGACAGGGAGTGGAAGGGCGAGGTGTTCGCGGCGCTGGACGCCGAGGACTACTACGACTTCCAGGTCAACCGGCCCACGGTGTGGATGGACGCCGGGGTGCGAAAGATCACATGGCCCACGACCCGTCTGTCGGTGGTCCGGATCGGCGGCGAGAAGCCGCGCGATCTCGTCCTCGTCCGAGGCATCGAACCGTCGATGCGCTGGCGCTCGTTCTGCAACGAACTGCTGGGCTTCGCGCACGAGTTGGGCGTGGAGCTGGTGGTGATCCTGGGCGCGCTGCTCGGTGACACCCCGCACACGCGTCCGGTGCCGATCAGCGGCACCACGTCGGACTCGGACCTGGCGCAGCGGAT
This sequence comes from Streptomyces sp. NBC_01261, assembly GCF_036226385.1. NCBI lineage: Bacteria > Bacillati > Actinomycetota > Actinomycetes > Kitasatosporales > Streptomycetaceae > Streptomyces > Streptomyces sp. NBC_01261. The sequence continues at coordinate 8,570,079 of NZ_CP108463.1, read as the reverse complement.
GGACCTGGAGGAGACCAAGTACGAGGGTCCCACCGGGATCGTCGGCATCCTCCAGGAGGCGTGCACGCACGCGGGCGTACCGGCCGTGTCGCTGTGGGCCGCGGTGCCGCACTACGTGTCGCAGCCGCCCAATCCGAAGGCCACCCTGGCGCTGCTCAACCGCCTGGAGGACCTGATCGACGTCCGCATCCCGCTGGGCGAGCTGCCCGAGGACGCGCGCGCCTGGCAGGTCGGCGTGGACCAGCTGGCCGCCGAGGACAGCGAGGTCGCCGAGTACGTGCAGACGCTGGAGGAGGCCCGCGACACCGCGGAGCTGCCGGAGGCGTCGGGCGAGGCGATCGCGCGTGAGTTCGAACGCTATCTGCGCAGACGGGACGGTGGCGGCCCGCAGCCCGGCGGGCATGCCACGGCGGACGGCAGCGACAGCGCGTCGTATCTCCGGGACAACCCGGGCGGCGGCCGTACGAAGCCGCAGCGACCGGCGAAGCCGGACACGGAGCCGGAGGCCGACGCGGACGACGAGGGCTCCTCCGAGGAGTGAGTCCGCAGGTCGACAGGGTGTGAGACAGGGGCGGTTCCTCCCGGGTGGGAGGAACCGCCCCTGTTCTGTGCGCTGTTGCTGTTGCGTGCTGTTGCTAGAGGGCCACGCCCAACAGGGCGTCCACCGCGCGGGAGACGACGCCGGGGGCGCCCTCGTCGCTGCCGCCCCGGTCCCGCTGGAGCGCCGCCCAGCGGTCGACGGCGGCGAGCGCGGCCGGGGCGTCCAGGTCGTTCGCGAGGGCTTCGCGCATCTCCTCGACGAGCGTCACGGCGGAGGGGCCGTCGGGCCGGGAGACGGCGGCACGCCAGCGGCCCAGCCGGGCGACCGCGTCCGCGAGCACCTGGTCGGTCCACTCCCAGTCGGAGCGGTAGTGGTGGGCGAGCAGGGCGAGTCGGATGGCGGCCGGGTCGACGCCCTCGCGGCGCAGCGCGGAGACGAAGACGAGGTTGCCCCGGGACTTCGACATCTTCTCGCCGTCGAGGCCGACCATGCCGGCGTGGACGTACGCCTTGGCCATGGGGAACTCGCCGGTCAGCACCTGGGCGTGCGAGGCGCCCATCTCGTGGTGCGGGAAGGCGAGGTCGGAGCCGCCGCCCTGCACGTCGAAGCCCATACCGAGGTGGTCCAGGGCGATGGCCACGCACTCGATGTGCCAGCCGGGGCGTCCCTGGCCCAACGAGCCGCCGTCCCAGCTCGGTTCGCCCTCGCGGGCGGCCATCCAGAGCATCGGGTCGAGCGGGTTCTTCTTGCCCGGGCGGTCCGGGTCACCACCGCGCTCGGCGGACAGGAGCCGCATCGCGGCGGCGTCGAGGTTCGAGACCTTGCCGAAGTGGGGGTCGGACCCGACGGAGAAGTAGATGTCGCCGTCGAGTTCGTAGGCGGCACCGGCGTCCCTGAGGCGCTCGACGAGCGGCACGATGCCGGGTATCGCCTCGACCGCGCCGATGTACTGCTTCGGGGGCAGCATGCGCAGGGCGGTCATGTCCTCGCGGAAGAGCGCGGTCTCCTTCTCGGCGAGGGCGACCCAGTCGACGCCGTCGCGCTCGGCGCGCTCCAGGAGCGGGTCGTCGACGTCGGTCACGTTCTGGACGTAGTGGACCTGCCGCTTGGTGTCGAGCCACACGCGCTGCACGAGGTCGAACGCGTTGTAGGTCGCCGCGTGCCCCATGTGGGTGGCGTCGTACGGCGTGATGCCGCAGACGTAGATACGGGCGACGGGACCGGTGTCAGGGGTTACCAGACCGCCGGTCGCGGTGTCGTGGATCCGGAGGTCGCGGCCCTTGCCGGGAAGGGCGGGGACCTCAGAAGCGGGCCAGGCATACATGTCATGAGCGTAACCGGACGGATGATCCGTTTACGAACCGGACCAGGCCGGACGACCGGTCGGGCGCTCTTGCGCGCTCACCGTTCGTATGCAGTCACACCGGCGGCCACGGAATCGCCGGCCACTCCCCACTCGGCTCGGGATGCTTCCCGCCCGCGAGCAACGCGTCGACCCGCGCGCGCGTGGCATCGAGTTCTACGGCGGTGATCAGCTCGGCGAGCCTCGCGGCGAGCCCGCCGCCGCCCCTCAGCGCCTCCCTGAGCGCCTGGAGGACGTCGACCGCCTCCGGAGTGAGCGGCTCGCCCGCCCAGCCCCACAGGAGGGTGCGCAGCTTGTTCTCGGCGTTGAAGGTGACGCCGTGGTCGATGCCGTAGAGGCGCCCCTCGTCGGCGGGCAGCAGGTGGCCGCCCTTGCGGTCGGCGTTGTTGATGACGGCGTCCAGGACGGCGAGGCGCCGCAGTCGCTCGTCGTCGGCGTGCACCAGGAGGGCCGTCCTGCCCTCGCCGACCTCGGCGAAGCCGATGGCCTTCCAGCCCGGCTCGGGCTCCTCGGCGTCGACCAGGGCGAGCAGTTCGGACTCGGCCGCGGTCTCGATCCACAGCTGGCACATGCCCTCGCCGTGCGGCCCGTCACGCAGCACGGTGGTCGGCACGAGGCCCCAGCCGGTCGCCTCGGAGACCTCGTAGGCGGCGACCTCGCGCCGGGCGAGGTTGCCGTCGGGGAAGTCCCACAGGGGGCGCTCCCCGGCGACGGGTTTGTAGACACAGGACGCCTCGCGGCCCTCGTGGGTCACGGAGCAGAACAGCACCGCGTTCGAGGCCTCGCGGATGCGTCCGCGTACTGTCAGCTCACCCTTGGCGAGCAGGTCGGCCGTGGTCACGCTCCGCGGCGGTATCCGTTCTGGCGCGGACATACGTGTCCTTCCGGGTCGAGCGGGAGGCTGCACAGCGGGCAGGGCGGACGGCCGGCGTTGACGACGTCCAGGGCCCGCTTGGCGAAGGCGCGGGCCTGGGCTCCGGTGAGGCGGACCCGCAGCATCGGGGGTCCGTTCTCCTCGTCCTGGAGGAGGCGCTCCTCGGCCTCGGCCAGGTCCTCGTCGGTGTCGGCGTCGAGCTCGACGAGGGCCTGCGCCTCGACGATCATGCGCTGCTCCTCGCCGTCCCAGGCGAGCGCCATGGTGCCGACGCGGAACTCCTCCTCGACCGGCGTCTCCAGGGGGCGGGTGTCGGAGATCTCGGTGGGGGTGACGGCGGGGACGGCCGCGCTGCCGCCACTGCGCCGTACGACCTCGTCCAGAAGCTCGTCCATGCGCTCGGCGAGCGCGGCGACCTGCGTCTTCTCCAGGGCCACGCTGGTCACCCGAGGACCGGTGGCGGCCTGGAGGAAGAACGTACGGCGCCCGGGGAGTCCGACCGTGCCGGCTACGAAGCGGTCCGGCGGGTCGTAGAGGAACACCTGACGGGACACGTCCTGTCTCCATTGGAATCGACTGCTGACAAGTGCGGCGCTACTGCGACCGCTTCACCCTACTGCGGCCGACGATCACGGTGCGCCCGCGCCGCCCCCGACCGTGGCCTCGTCGCCCGGGGGCTCCTCGCGCGGCGCCAGGGAGGCGAGATCACCGGTGTCCCCGAGCCGTACGAGATAGGGCCTGAGACGGGTGTAACGGATCGCTGTGATGGAACACGGTTCTACAGAGATCCGCTGAAAGAGGTCCAGATGAAGTCCGAGTGCGTCCGCGACAAGGGACTTGATGATGTCGCCGTGCGAACACATGAGGTAGACGGCGTCCGCGCCGTGATCGCGCTCCACGCGCGCGTTCCACTCGCGTACGGCCTCGGCCGCGCGGGTCTGCATCGCGCGCATCGACTCGCCGCCGGGGAACGCGGCGGCCGAGGGGTGCGACTGGACGACCTCCATCAGGGGTTCGTCCGTCAGCTCGGCGAGCTTGCGGCCGGACCAGTCGCCGTAGTGGCACTCCCCGATCCGCTCCTCGGTGTGCGGCCGCAGGTCGGGGCGGGCGTCGAGGAGGGGCTGGAGGGTCTCCTGGCAGCGCTGCAGCGGGCTGGCGACGACCTCGGCGATCGGGAGCGCGGCGAGCCGTCCGGGGAGCGCGGCGGCCTGGGCGTTGCCGCGCTCGTCGAGGGCGACACCGGGCGTCCAGCCGGCGAGCACTCCCCCGGTGTTGGCGGTCGAACGTCCGTGCCGGACAAGGATCAACGTGGGCATGCCGTAAAGGGTAGGCCTACGCGCGGGTGCGGCTTCGGGCGGACGGCGGGAGAATACGCACCGTGATCGTCGACTACGCCATCTACCGTGACGGACGCCGGACGGAGGGGCCCGGCGACTTCTCCGACGGCCTGGACCACTGCCGGCGCGTGGGCGACGCCTTCGTCTGGATCGGCCTCTACGAGCCCACGGAGAAGGAGTTCGAACGCGTCACCCAGGAGTTCGCCCTGCACCCGCTGGCCGTCGAGGACGCCCTGACCGCGCATCAGCGGCCCAAGCTGGAGGTCTACGACGACTCGCTGTTCGTGGTCCTCAAGCCGGTGGGTTACGAGGCGGACAGCGACGTGGTCACCTCCGGCGAGGTCATGGTCTTCGTGGGCGACTCCTTCGTAGTGACCGTCCGGCACGGCATGGAGGCCCCACTGGCGGCCGTACGGCACCGCCTTGAGGAGGAGCCGGAGATGCTGCGGCACGGACCGACTGCGGTGCTGTACTCGATCGCGGACGCGGTGGTCGACCACTACGTGGACGTGGCGGGCGAGTTGCAGACCGACCTGGAGGAGTTGGAGGCGGCGGTGTTCTCGCCGACCGGCGGCGGCTCGCGGACCACGGCGTCGCGGATCTACACCTTCAAGCGGCAGATCCTGGAGTTCCGCCGCGCGACCGGACCGCTCGCACAGCCGCTGGCCCGGCTCGCGGGCCTGGGTCTCGCCGGGGACCGGGTGCCGTTCGTGAACGACAGGTCGCGGCCGTTCTTCCGTGACGTGAACGACCACCTGATGAAGGTCAACGAGTCCGTGGAGGGCCTGGACCGGCTGGTCTCGGACGTCCTGTCGGCGCACCTCGCGCAGACCAGCGTGCGGCAGAACGACGACATGCGGAAGATCTCCGGCTGGGCCGCCATGGCCGCCGTCCCGACGATGATCGCGGGGATCTACGGCATGAACTTCGACCACATGCCGGAGCTGCACTGGCTGTGGGGGTATCCGGCGGTGATCCTGCTGATGGCCGCCCTGGAGGTGCTGCTGTACCGGACGTTCAAGCGGCGCGGCTGGCTGTGACCCTCAGGCGAACTCGGGGGCCGCGGTGGCCGGTCCGCCGAGGGCGTCGCGTCGTTCCGGCATCCTCAGGGACACCATCCGCCGCCAGCCGCCGAGCCGTTCGTACGCGTACACGGCGTGGATGCCGGCGGCGAGCGCGGCCGACTTGGCGCGCGGCCAGTCGAGGACGCGTCCCATGTGGGCCATCACGGCGAGGCTGACGTCCCGGTAGATCCGGATCTCCGCCAACGCGCAAGCGCGGAGCGTCCGTTGGATGGCGCGGCCGTGTCCGGCGGCGGCGAGGCGCAGCAACTCCTCGTGGCAGTAGGCGAGATGGTTGTCCTCGTCGTTCGAGATCATCCGTACCGCGCGGCCGAGGTCGGGGTGGTCGGCGAAGTGCCCGCGCAGCAGGTCCATCTGCTCGGAGGCGCGCTGTTCGGTGACCCGGCTGTGCGCGAGGTAGGTGACGACGTCCTGGACGGTCAGCGCCGACTCGCCCTTGAGCTTCTCGTGCGCGAGACCGATGCCGTGCCGCTCCAGGAGCATCGTGTAGTCGGTGTCGGCGGGCACCCGGACGGGTTCGAGGCCACGCTTCTTGAGAAGGGCGTTGAAAATGCGCCCGTGCTTGTCCTCGTCGGCGCCGTGCCGGCTGATCTTGGGGGCGAGGTCGCGTTCGGTCGCCGGGACGAGCACGGCGATGCGTCCGTTCTCCCAGCCGCCCTGGGACTCGCCACTGGCCGCGATGGAGCAGAACAGCCGGAACGACTCGTCGTTGTCGAGGATCTCCTGGAACAGGCTCTTGGCCGACAGCATCTGGACGCACCTCCATGCAGGATTCCGCCGCATTCCGCAAAGAACGAGTCAAATGCGAGGTCAGAGGTGCCGCAACAGCACTGTCGGACAACTCCGCCAAAAGGAGGACTACGGATGTCCCGCCGGGGGCGTAACCGCACGGGCCGCCGCGCGTTGTTCCCCGTGACGGCCGTGGCGGGGAAGACCCCCCGAGCCCCCACCACGGCCGTAGAAAACTTCCGTACGGCAGAGTCGCGTCACGCGAGACCCGCGCGCTCCAGTGCCTCGGTTCCGGCGCGGAGCGCGGCGATCCGCTCCTCCAGGGTCCAGCCCGCCGGGGAGAGCGTCAGGGTGGTGACGCCGGCCGCCGCGTACTCCTTCATCCGGTCCGCGATGCGGTCCACGGAGCCCAGCAGGCTCGTCTTGTCGATCAGGTCGTGCGGGATGGCGGCCGCTGCGCCTTCCTTGTCGCCGGCCAGGTACTTGTCCTGGATCTCGGCGGCGGCCGCCTCGAAGCCCATGCGCTGGGCCAGCTTGTTGTAGAAGTTCTGCTGCCGGCTGCCCATGCCGCCGACGTACAGCGCGGTGTACGGGCGGAAGGTGTCGGCGAGCGTCGCCACGTCCTTGTCCTCGCCGAAGGCGAGCGGGACCGTCGGGACGATGTCGAAACCCTCCAGGGTCTTGCCGGCCTTCTCGCGCCCGGCCCGCAGGTGCCTGATGGCGGTGTCCTCAAGGTGCTCGGCCGAGGGGAAGATCAGCAGCGCGCCGTCGGCGATCTCGCCGGTCTGCTCCAGGTTCTTCGGGCCGATCGCCGCGATGTAGAGCGGGATGTGCTCGCGCTCCGGGTGCACGGTCAGCTTGAGGGGCTTGCCCGGGCCGCCGGGCAGCGGCAGCGTCCAGTGCTCGCCGTCGTAGGACAGGCGCTCGCGGGTCATCGCCTTGCGGACGATCTCGACGTACTCACGCGTGCGTGCCAGCGGCTTGTCGAACTTGACGCCGTACCAGCCCTCGGAGACCTGCGGGCCCGAGACGCCGATGCCGAGGCGGAAGCGGCCGCCGGAGAGGGAGTCGAGGGTCGCGGCGGTCATCGCGGTCATCGCGGGCTGGCGGGCCGGGATCTGGAAGATGGCCGAGCCGACGTCGATGCGCTCGGTCTGCGCGGCGACCCAGGTGAGCACCGTGGCCGCGTCGGAGCCGTAGGCCTCGGCGGCCCAGCACACCGCGTAGCCGAGGCGGTCGGCCTCCTGCGCCACGGCGAGGTTGTCGCCGTCCATTCCGGCACCCCAGTAGCCGAGGTTGATCCCGAGCTGCATGGCAGACCCCTTACCCATCAGTAACGTCGCTGTTGTGCCGACCCTAGCGCGCGGTGGTCCGGGCGGACAGGACGGGTGCCGGTGAGTGGTCACGGAGCGTGCCGTGCGACCGACTGTGGATCATCGTGGAAATCGGTTATCCACAGGCCACCACACCGCAGGTTCAGGCCAGTAATCTCGGCGTTCATGGAGCAGAGGCATCTCGGCCGTACCGGCCTTCGTGTGTCCCGGATCGGACTCGGCACCCTCACGTGGGGGCGCGACACCGACGAGCATGACGCCGCGGACCTCTTGAAGGCGTTCTGGGAGGCCGGCGGCACCCTCGTCGACACGGCGGACGTGTACGGCGACGGGGAGGCCGAGTATCTGCTCGGACAGCTCATAGAAGGGCTCGTGCCGCGCCGGGACCTGGTCATCTCGACGAAGGCGGGGAGCGTACCCGACCCCGACCGCCGCTTCGACGGCTCGCGCGGTCATCTGCTCGCCGCGCTGGACGCCTCGCTGGCCCGTCTCGGCACGGACTACGTCGACGTGTGGCACATCCACGGCTTCGACCCGTTCACGCCGCTGGAGGAGACCCTCCAGGCCCTCGACCTGGCGGTCAGTAGTGGGCGGGCGCGCTATGCGGGCGTCTCGAACTACTGCGGCTGGCAGCTGGCCAAGGCGGCGACCTGGCAGCTGGCGGCGCCGGGCACGCGGACGCGGCTGGCCAGCACGCAGTTGGAGTACTCGCTGCTCCAGCGGGGCGTGGAGCGCGAGGTGCTGCCGGCCGCGCTCGACCTGGGCATCGGGCTGCTGCCCTCCTCGCCGCTCGGGCGTGGGGTCCTCACCGGCAAGTACCGGCACGCGACCCCGGCCGACTCGCGCGGCGCCTCGGAGCACATGGCGCCCTTCGTCGCGCCGTACCTCGACGACACGGCGGCCCGCATCGTGGACGCGGTGACCATCGCCGCGGACGGGCTCGCCGTGACGCCCCTCCAGGTCGCCCTCGCCTGGGTCCGCGACCGGCCCGGGGTGGCCGCCCCGATCGTCGGCGCGCGCAACGCGCACCAGCTCACGGCCGCATTGTCAGTGGAGGCCCTTAGTCTTCCTGACGAGATCTGCCGAGCGCTCGACGATGTGTCGGCGCCTCTGCACCGCTATCCCGATCACGACTGGAGCACGCTGTGAGCACGGACCCGGAGACCACGGAGACCTCGCCGTCCGAGGACACGGGCACGGACGCCGTGGAGGGCGCCGAGGACGCGGGGGCGGACGTAGCCTCGGGCACCGAAGGCACGGCTCCTGAGAGCACCGGGGAGGACCCGGCCGCGGAAGGCACCGACGGCACCGGTGAGGTCAAGGCCGAGGCCGCCGCACCCGAACTGTCCGAGGCCGCCGCCGAGTTGCTGGCGCAGCAGGTGGAGCGGGAGCGCATCGAGCGGCGGAAGTCGGAGAAGGCCGGGCCCATCACGGCCGGGGCCAAGCTCACCGGCACGGCCGCCGATCTGCTCGCGGCGGTACGGGCCGTAGAGAGCGGCGAGAAGCCCGTGACCACCCCCTTCGCCAAGCCGGAACCCGCCGCCCCGCGCCGATCGGCCGCCCCCGAAGCGGTGCGACAGCCACAGCCCGTCCCGACCGAGCCCGGCGCCCCCGCGACCGAGACCGTCGAGTCCGTACGACGTGTGCTGGCCGAGGGCGGCGCGCCCGAGACGCTCGCGGCGCAGGTCGCGGCGGCGCTCGGCGAGGGCGGGGACGACCAGCTCCGCGAGGATCCCTGGCAGTTGCTGCGCGTCCCGGGGGTACGGCCCGAGCAGGCCGACGGGTTCGCACGGGCACTGCTCGGCGCCGAGTGCGCGCCGGAGGACGAGCGGCGGGGCCGGGCGGTCATCGGCTGGCTGCTGGAGCAGGCGGCCCTGGCCGGTCATACGGCCCTGGAGGCGCCGGCGTTGACGGCCGCGCTGGCCAAGCAAGGGGTGCCCGACCCGGACGCGGCGACGCAGAGCGCCATCGCGGAGGGCGAAGTGCTGCTCTTCCAGGACGCGTTGGACGAGCCCGCGGTCCCGGTGCAGCGCTCGGACGACGCGTCCGGCAAGTCCGACGAGGACGCTGAGGAGGCCGAGGAACGTCCGGTCCGCGTGCTGATCGGCCTGGAGCGGTACGCGCTCGCCGAGGAGAGCCTCGCCGACGGACTCGCCAAGCTGATCAACTCGGTGCCGAAGGAGGACGGTTCGGCGGCGGACTGGGAGCAGGCGGGTGCGGCCAAGGGCTCCACCGGCGAGCTGATCCGCGCGGTAGCGGGCCACGGCCTGGTCCTCCACACCGGCGGGGAGGCGTCCCTGGAGGAACCGGCGGCACTGCTCCGCGCGGCGGCGGGTTTCGGGCTGCGTGTCTGGGCCGCCGCCCACAGTCCGGTGGGGCGGGACCGGTTCGCCGCGTTGCTGACGCGGTCCACGGAGTCGGAGGGTCCCGCGTCCGCGGAGCCGGACGATGCCGTGCCGGCCGACGGCCCCCGCGCCGCCACCGTCGCCGGGCTCCTGTCCGGTGCCGAAGGGCCCGGGCGGGACACGGACGGCGCCCTCGCCCTGGATCTGCTCGTCGTGCTGGACGCGCCTCAACTGGACGTCGAGACGGCGGCGTTGGTCAGTGAGTCGTTGCCGGACGGGGCCCGGTTGGTGCTGGCCGGGGATCCCGGGGTGTTGTGGTCGGCCGGGCCCGGGCGGGTGTTCGCCGATCTGCTCGCGTCGAAGGCCTGCCCCCAGGTCGTGTCGCGGCGGCCTGATCTCGGTCCCGTGGGCGAGCTGGTCTCGGGCATCGGTATCGGTGAGCTGAACCAGGTGGAGGCTCCCGGCAAGGAAGTCGTGATCGTGCCGGTGCGGGACGCCGGTGAGGCCGTGCACCGGACCGTGCAGCTCGTCGCCGACTCGGTGCCGCGGGTGATCGGCGTCCCGGCCGAGCAGACGGTGGTGATCACGCCGGGCCACGGCGGCGCGGCCGGCACCCGTGCCCTGAACGTGGCGCTGAAGGAGCGGCTCAACCCCGGCCCCGGCCGTTTCGGCGGCTTCGACCCCGGCGACCGGATCGCGTACTCCCCCGCCCCGGGCCGTACGGTTCCCGGCCGGGTGGTGAACGCCGACGCCGAGGGGCTGCACCTGGCCTGCGCCGGCGGCCCCGTCGTCGTACCGAAGGAGCGGGTCGAGCAGTCCGTGCGGCACGGGTGGGCGCTGACCGCGCACCAGGCCGTGGGGGTGCGGTGGCCCGCGGTGGTCGTGGTGCTGCCCGGGGACGCGGCGCAGGCGCTCAGCCGGCCGTGGGTGTACACGGCGTTCAGCCGGGCGGACCGGCATCTGTCCGTGGTGCACGGCGTGGACCAGGCACTGCCCCGGGCCGTCGCCGAGGTCCCGGCGAAGCCGCGTACGACCCGGTTGCCGGTGCTGCTGCGACCGCAGGTCCCGGCGGGGGTCTGAGCCCGGACGACACGGACGACAGACGGCGGCGGTCACCGAGGGAGTCCCTCGGTGACCGCCGCCGTCGTGGTCCCAACAGCTGGGCGCGGTGCGGATCAGCGGTCCGCTTCCAGCGCCTCCAGGTCCTCGTCCTCGTCGAGATCGGCGTCCAGGTCGGGATCGAGTTCGTCCTCGGCCTCGTCCACCTCGTCGATGTCGTCGATCTCGTCGTTGATCTCGTCGTCGAACACCGCGCTGACGTCGAAGCGGCACACCACCCGCTGCGGATCGACGCCCTCGAAGGGGGCCTCCAGCCAGGCGCCGGGTTCGGCCGTCTCGTCGGCCGCGGTCACCCACAGCGTGGAGTCGCCCTCCTCCAGCCCGAACTCCTTGGGCCGGGAGGCGATCTCGTCCGCCTCGAACTCGTCGAAGAGGATGCCGAGCGCACCGTGGATCGTGCCCGAGGCCTCCGTGCCCGTGCCGTCGCCGACCGCCGCCTCGACCCGCTGCGCCTGGGCCAGCAGCCGCTGCGGCTCCGCCACGGCGTAGTCACGGCGGATCAGCACGCTCACCGCGTTCGGCTCCTCCGGGCCGGTGTACGGCGGCAGGGAGTCGTCCGTACCGGGGATCTCGAAAGGCGTGACCTCGTCATAACGGTCGTAGAGCAGCTCGTCGTAGACCTCGGCGGCCGCGGCGAGCTGGTTGAACGCCTCGTAGACGGCCGGGTCGTCCTCCCCCGACCGGCCTTCGACCGCGGCCAGGTGGCGGTCGAGCGCGGTCTTGACCGCCTCGGCGGCGGCGCGTACCTCGGCAGCGGTGGGCTGCGCAGCATCAGACATAGTGCAGACGCTATCCGTACCGGGGCTCTGCCCGCACAATAGATGCGATGCCGGAATACGAATTTGTCGACGTGTACGTGCCGCGCGGGGTCTCCCGCAAGGACGCCACACGTCTCCTGACGGACCATGCCGAGTACGGACACTGGGAATTGGACCGACTGAGCCTGCTGCGCGACGGCAGTCGCAGGGTGCGGCTGCGCCGGCGGATCATCCGCCAGGTGCGCGCCACGTGGTGAGCTGAGCCGGACGCGACGGAGCGGGCCCCCCGGCGGTGCGGGGCCCCTCCGTCGCGCAGATCACATGTCCCGATTCAGGTGTTCCGGTTCAGATGTCCCGGTTCACCTGCCCCGGGTCACACGTGCCCGGGCGTCACGCCGAGGCGCGCGCCTTGCGGTACAGCACCGCGCCCGCGAGCAGCGCGCCCGCGCCGACCGGCAGAGCGAGGCCGAGCGGCAGTTCGCTGCCGGTGTGCGCGAGCTGGGCGCCGCCCGGGGTCTGGACGGCGGACTGCGCGCCGGGCCGGGTCACGTGCGCGGAACCGGTCGGCGCGTGAACGCCCTTGACCGGCGAGGTGCCCGGCGAGGTGGGGTGGGTGGGCGTGCCCGGAGTTCCCGGGTGGCTGGGCGTACCCGGCTGGCTCGGGTGACCCGGCGTTCCCGGCGGGGTGGTCCCGTGACCGCCGCCCGGCGGCGTGCCGTGGTGGCCGCCGTGACCGGGAGGTGTGCCGTGGTGATGACCGCCGCCCGGGTGGTGACCGCCCCCGGGGTGATGGCCCTCGCCCGGAGGGGTCCCGTGGTGGCCGCCGCCGTGGTGACCGCCGCCGCCGGGCGGGGTCCCGTGGTCATGGCCACCGCCGTGATGTCCGCCCCCTCCCGGAGGCGTCCCGTGATGACCGCCTCCGTGGTGACCGCCGCCCCCCGGAGGCGTCCCGTGGTCATGGCCGCCGCCGTTCCAGCTCCCGCCGTTGGCGCAGTCGTTGCCGGTGACGGCGTTGCCGATGCCGATGACGTCGATGCTGTTGCCGCAGACGTTCACCGGTACGTCGACGGGTACCTGGACGTGGTTGCCGGAGCCGACGCCGGGTGAGTTCGAGGCGTGTCCGCCGGCGTGCGAGCCCCCTGAGCCGCCGTGCGCGCCGTGTCCGCCGGAGCCGGTGTGGCCGCCCGACGAGCCGTAGCCCCCGGAGTCGCCGTACCCACCGGAGTCCCCGTAGCCGCCCGACGAGCCGTGGCCGCCGCTCCCGTGACCGCTTCCGCCGCCCCCACCCGGGTTGACGCACTTGTTGCCGACCGCCGGGTTGAGGATCCCCACCACGTTCACGGTGTTGCCGCAGACGTTGACCGGCACATGCACCGGTGCCTGCACGGTGTTGCCGGACAGTACGCCTGCCGAGTCCGAACTGGAGCCGCTCGCGCCCGAGTCGGCGTGGGCGACACCGCCCGCGGCGGCGATCACCCCGGTCGCTGCCGCCACGGTCATCAAGCTCTTGCGGGTAACCTGTCGCATTTCTGAATTCCCCCCTGCCTTCAATCCTGACTGAATTCGTCGCGCGATTTCTCGCACGAAGACCGTCGGCCCCGGAGCGCATGGCGCGCGCTCCGGGGCCGAGGATGTGGTCACCCCTCAGAGGGACGACGTCACTTGTTGACGCAGGTGTTGCCGAAGGCGGGGTTCAGCAGACCGATCACCGAGATCGTGTTGCCGCACACGTTCACCGGGACGTGCACGGGAACCTGGATGACGTTGCCGGAAACGACACCCGGAGAGTGCACAGCGGCACCCTGAGCGCCCGAGTCGGCGACGGCCAGACCCGCACCCGCGAGAACCAGGCCACCGGTGGCAGCCGCAGCGGCGACGACCTTCTTGATCATTATTCCTCCTTGTTGGCAAAAGCGATCTCGTGTTGCCGATCGCATCACCTGTAACGAGGAGGGAGTAATGGAGCTACGAGCTTATGAGCACATTCACCCGTCCCAGTGGATTCCGTACGCGCGGTCGAATTCCGGCGTCAACACACGCCGTACGACTGCAGGACGCGGCTTCAGGACGCGTCGATGAACCGGTCCAGCACCCGCACCCCGAACTTCAGCCCGTCCACCGGCACCCGCTCGTCGACGCCGTGGAACATGCCCGCGAAGTCCAGCTCCGGCGGCAGCTTGAGCGGGGCGAAGCCGAAGCCCCGGATGCCCAGGTCGTCGAAGGACTTGGCGTCCGTGCCACCGGAGAGCATGTACGGGATCGCCTTGGCGGTCGGGTCCTCGGCGAGCAGCGAGGACTGCATGGCCTCGACCAGTGGCCCGTCGAAGGTGGTCTCCAGGGCCTTGTCGGAGTGGACGCCCTCACGCTTCACGTTCGGCCCGAGAATCCGGTCGAGGTCGGCGAAGAACTCCTCCTTGTACCCGGGCAGGAACCGCCCGTCGACGTTCGCGGTGGCCTCGCCGGGGATGACGTTGACCTTGTAACCGGCGTTCAGCTGCGTCGGGTTGGCAGTGTTGCTCAGCGTCGCGCCGATGAGCTTGGCGATGCCGCCGAGCCGCTTGAGGGTCGCCTCCATGTCCTCGGGGTCGAGCTGCGTGCCGAGCGCGTCGCCCAGTTCGTCGAGGAAGGCGCGCGTCGTCTTCGTGACCCGTACCGGGAACTTGTGCCGGCCGATACGCGCGACTGCCTCCGACAGCTCGGTGATCGCGTTGTCCCGGTGGATCATCGACCCGTGCCCGGCGGTGCCGGCCACGGTCAGCTTCATCCAGTGCATGCCCTTCTCGGCCGTCTGGATCAGATAGAGCCGCCGCTCCTCGCTCACCGTGAACGAGAACCCGCCGACCTCGCTGATGCCCTCGGTGACGCCGTCGAACAGCTCGCGGTGGTTGTCGACGAGGTGCCGCGCACCGTACGTACCGCCCGCCTCCTCGTCCGCGAGGAAGGCGACCACGATGTCGCGCGGAGGCCGTCGCCCGCTGCGCAGCCGGTCGCGGACGACCGCCAGGGTCATCGCGTCCATGTCCTTCATGTCGACCGCGCCGCGCCCCCACACGCACCCGTCCGCGACCTCGCCGGAGAAGGGGTGGTGGGTCCAGTCCGCCGCGTTCGCCGGTACGACGTCCAGGTGGCCGTGGATGAGGAGCGCGGGCCGGGACGGGTCCGTGCCCTCGATCCGGGCCACCGTGGACGCGCGTCCCGGGTGCGACTCGAAGATCCTGGGTTCGAGGCCCACCTCGGCGAGCTGCTCGGCGACGTACTCGGCCGCCTTGCGCTCACCCGGGCCCGAGTGGTCGCCGTAGTTGCTGGTGTCGATCCGGATCAGCTCGCGGCAGAGGTCCACGACCTCGTCCTCGCCGGTGACGCCCTTGGCCGTGTCCGTGTCGCTCACGCTGCTTCCTCCCACTGTCACTGCTGGTGGTCCTCCCCCATCCTCTCTCCCCGTCGCGCCGCACCCCAAGGGCGGTCCCGGCCCGTCACACGCCGTTCACGCGGGACGTGGGCGGGAACAGGGGGTGATCGGCCACCCCTGGAAGCCTGGTAATGTTTCCTTCGTCGCCGCGGGGAAACCACGCGCGACAAACACCTTGTCCGGGTGGCGGAATGGCAGACGCGCTAGCTTGAGGTGCTAGTGCCCTTTATCGGGCGTGGGGGTTCAAGTCCCCCCTCGGACACATCGCAGGCGAGGGCCGCGACCACCAAGGTCGCGGTCCTCGTCGCATTTGTGAGGGATGTCTCCTTCGCTTCGAAGATCGCCAGGTCAGAGCGTTGCCGGACGCTCACGGAGCGCCCCCGTTCGGCTCCCCCGAGTGGCCGTCGGCAGGCCGGGAGCTTAGCGTCGTACTAAAATTTCCGGCTTGTTACGGAACGGAGCTGGAGCCGGACAACCCCAGGCATACCTGCGGGCCCGCCAGCACCCCGGAAGTTACCGGGTTCGAGACGCGAGGACCGATGGCAGCCATACACGAGAGCAGTGCTCTCGGGCTTGACGATGAGATCCGCACCCAGTTCGGCGATACGGCACGTTTCTCCGCGGCGCCCGCCGCCTCGGCCCGCACCCTTGTCGACATCCTCGACGCGTCGGTGCGGTCGTATCCCGACGAACTCGCCCTGGACGACGGCACCGTCCGCCTCACCTATCGTGCGCTGGCCGTCGAGGTGGAGACCCTGCGCCGCACCCTGGCCGCGGCCGGTGTCGGCCTCGGTGACCGCGTCGGCGTGCGCGTTCCGTCCGGGACGAACGACCTCTACATCGCGATCCTCGCCGTACTCGCCGCCGGTGCCGCCTACGTCCCCGTGGACGCCGAGGACCCGGACGAGCGGGCCGAGCTGGTGTTCGGCGAGGCGGACGTGCGGGCCGTGATCGGTGCCGAGCACGCGCTGACCGTGCTCGGGCACAGTGACGCTCCGGCCGCGCGGCCCGGTGTCGAGCAGGACGCGTGGATCATCTTCACCTCCGGCTCCACCGGCAAGCCCAAGGGCGTCGCCGTCACGCACCGCAGCGCGGCGGCCTTCGTGGACGCCGAGGCGGCGCTGTTCCTCACCGACGACCCCATCGGTCCGGGTGACAGGGTCATGGCGGGGCTGTCCGTCGCGTTCGACGCGTCCTGCGAGGAGATGTGGCTGGCCTGGCGCTACGGCGCCTGTCTGGTGCCGGTGCCGCGCTCCCAGGTGCGCAGCGGCGCCGACCTCGGGCCCTGGCTGGTCGAGCAGGACATCAGCGTCGTCTCGACCGTGCCCACGCTGGCCTCCCTCTGGGAGCCGGAGGCGCTGAACGACGTACGCCTGCTGATCTTCGGCGGTGAGGCCTGCCCGCCCGAGCTGGTGCAGCGGCTGGTCACCGAGGGCCGCGAGGTCTGGAACACGTACGGGCCGACCGAGGCGACCGTCGTCGCCTGCGCCTCGCTGATGACCGGTGACGAGCCCATCCGTATCGGACTCCCGCTGAACGGCTGGGAGTTGGCCGTCGTCGACGAGGCCGGGGTGCCCGTACCCATGGGCGGCAGTGGGCAGTTGGTGATCGGCGGGGTCGGTCTCGCCCGCTACCTCGACCCCGAGAAGGACGCGGAGAAGTACGCGCCCCTCGAATCGCTCGGCTGGGAACGGGCGTACCGCAGCGGTGACTTGGTCAAGGCCGAGCCCGAGGGGCTGATCTTCCTCGGGCGGGCCGACGAGCAGATCAAGCTCGGCGGACGCCGGATCGAACTCGGCGAGGTCGACGCGGCGCTCCAGGCACTCCCCGGAGTGGCCGGAGCAGCCGCCGCCGTACGGACCGCGCGCAGCGGCAACCAGCTCCTCGTCGGCTATGTCGTCACCCAGGAGGGCTGGGACCAGGCCGCCGCCGTCGACAAGCTGCGGGCCGAACTGCCCGCCGCCCTCGTGCCGTTGATCGCGCCGGTCGAGGATCTCCCGACCCGCACCTCCGGCAAGGTCGACCGCAACGCGCTGCCCTGGCCGCTCGAAGGTCTGGAGACCGCCGGCGCCAAGGAGCAGCTCTACGGCACGGAGGCCTGGCTCGCCGAGCAGTGGGCCGAGGTGCTCGGCATCCCCGTGAGCAGCGCGGCCGACGACTTCTTCGCGATCGGCGGAAGCAGCCTGGCCGCCGCGCAGTTGACGACGCGGCTGCGCTCCCGTTACCCGAGCGCGGCCGTCCTCGACATCTACCAGCAGCCGACCCTGCGGAAGTTGGCCCGGCACCTGGAGGACTCGGCGCAGGGCGACGGCACCGCGCGGGTGATCGCCCCGGTGCCGACCCGCGCCAAGGTGATCCAACTCCTCGCGCTGGTCCCCCTGTTCACGCTCGTCGGCCTGCGCTGGACGGTGGCGCTGGCCGCGCTCGGCAACGTACTCAGCGGCTACGCGTGGCTGCCGACCGCGTCCTGGTGGCTGGTCGGCGCCGGTGCGCTGCTCCTCTTCAGCCCGCCCGGCCGGCTCGCGATCGCCGCGGGCGGTGCGCGCCTGCTGCTGCGCGGCGTGAAGCCGGGTCGCTACGACCGTGGTGGCAGCGTCCACCTGCGGCTCTGGGCGGCCGAACGGCTGGCCGAGTTCAGCGGGGCGACCTCGCTGACGGGGTCCTGGCTGGAGCGGTACGCGCGTGCCCTCGGCGCCAAGATCGGCCCGGACGTCGATCTGCACTCGCTCCCGCCGGTCACCGGCATGCTCAAGCTGGGCCGCGGTGCCGCGGTCGAGTCCGAGGTGGACCTGTCCGGCTACTGGCTGGACGGCGACCGGCTGGAGATCGGCCCGGTCAAGGTCGGCGCGCACGCCGTCGTCGGCACGCGCAGCATGCTGTTCCCCGGCGCCCGGGTGGGCAAGCGGGCCGAGGTGGCGCCGGGTTCGGCCGTCACCGGCACCGTCCCGACCGGCCAGCGCTGGGCGGGCGCGCCCGCGGTCAAGCTCGGCAAGGCCAAGCGCAACTGGCCCAAGGAGCGCCCGCAGCGGGGCACGTACTGGCGGGTGATGTACGGCGTGACGGGCTTCGCGCTCACCATGCTGCCGGTGGTCTCCGGGGTGGTCGCGCTGCTGGTGGCGAGCGCGTTCATGGCGCCCGGTGACGGTCTCGGCGAGGCCCTGCGCGGCGCGGGGATCGCGCTGGTCCCGGCGACGCTCGCCTTCGGGCTGACGTACGCGCTGCTGATCCTGATCGGTGTACGACTGCTCAGCGTGCGGCTGCGTGAGGGTACGCACCCGACGCACAGCCGGATCGGCTGGCAGGCGTGGACCGTGACGCAGCTGATGGACCTCTCCCGCGAGACCCTGTTCCCGCTGTACGCCGGGCTCGTCACGCCGGTGTGGCTGCGGCTGCTCGGGATGCGGATCGGGCGCGGTGCCGAGGTGTCGACCGTGCTCGCGCTGCCGAGCCTGACGACCGTCGGCGAGGGTGCGTTCCTGGCCGACGACACGTTGACCGCGCCGTACGAACTCGGTGGCGGCTGGATACACATCGGGCGGGCCGAGATCGGGCGGCGGGCGTTCCTCGGCAACTCCGGGATGACCGCGCCGGGGCGGAGCGTGCCGGACGGCGGGCTCGTCGGGGTGCTGTCGGCGACGCCGAAGAAGGCGAAGAAGGGCACGTCGTACCTGGGGCTGCCGCCGGTGAAGCTGCCGCGCAGCACGAGCGGCGGCGACCAGAGCCGGACGTACGACCCGCCGGCCAAGCTGCTGTGGGCGCGCGGTCTGGTGGAGCTGTGCCGGATCGTGCCGGTGTTCTGCTCGGCCGGTCTCGCCGTGCTGACGGTGGCCGCGCTGTGCGCGCTGGGGGTGTGGGCGCCGCTGCTGTCGGGGCTCGTGCTGCTGGCCGTGGGTGCGCTGGCCGGGCTGATCTCGATCGTGGCCAAGTGGACCCTCGTGGGGCGGCACCGCGGTGCCGAGCACCCGCTGTGGAGCGGTTACGTGTGGCGCAACGAGCTGGCGGACACCTTCGTCGAGGTCGTGGCGGTGCCGTGGCTGGCCGGTTCGGTGCCGGGCACTCCGGTGCTGACGGCCTTGCTGCGCGGGCTCGGCGCGCACATCGGCAAGGGTGTCTGGGTGGAGAGCTACTGGCTGCCGGAGACCGATCTGGTGACCCTGGAGGACGCGTCCACAGTGAACCGTGGTTGTGTGCTCCAGACCCACCTCTTCCACGACCGGATCTTGCGGACGGATACTGTGGTCCTCCGTGAGGGCGCGACGCTGGGTCCTGGCGGAATCGTCCTGCCCGGCAGCGTGGTCGGGGCCCGTACCACTCTGGGTCCCGCGTCGCTCGTGATGGCGGCGGAGTCCGTCCCGGACGACACCCGCTGGCTGGGCAATCCGATCGAGTCATGGCGCCCCTGAACACAGGTCACGCGGCGTCGGCTTCGGAGGGCGGTGCACGGGTACGGGATACGAGCACAGCGCAGGGAGCAGACGCAGCAGTGACCGTTCAGCAGGCGGCGGGTCCGGACCCGTATTTCCCGGCAAACGGCGATGCCCGCTACCGGGTGCACCGCTATGAGCTCGCGCTGGACTACCGTCCCGGCCCCAACCGTCTCTCCGGCACGGCGCGCATCAACGCCATAGCGGGCCGTGCGCCGCTGCCCGAATTCCAGCTGAACCTGGGCGACTTCAAGATCGGCCGGATCCGGGTGGACGGCCGCCAGCCGCACTACACGCACCGCGGCGGCCGACTCCGCGTCCGACCCGCGAAGCCGCTGCGCGCCGGTGCCGCGTTCACCGTGGAGATCCACTGGTCGGGCAACCCCAAGCCGGTCGCCAGCCCCTGGGGCGGCCTCGGCTGGGAGGAGCTGACCGACGGCGCGCTGGTGGCGAGCCAGCCGATCGGGGCGCCGTCCTGGTACCCGTGCAACGACCGCCCCGCCGACAAGGCGTCGTACCAGATCTCGATCACGACGCCGTCGGCGTACGCGGTGGTGGCGGGCGGGCGGCTGCTGACCCGAACCACCAAGGCTTCTACGACCACTTGGGTGTACGAGCAGTCGGCGCCGACGTCGAGTTACCTGGTCGGGCTGTCGATCGGCAAGTACCAGACGGTGCTGCTGGGCGACCCGGGGCTGGGCGGTGTCCCGCAGCACGGGCACATCCCGTCGGATCTACTCCCCGAGTTCTCAAGGGACTTCGCGCGGCAACCCGCGATGATGGAGCTGTTCCAGGACCTGTTCGGGCCGTACCCCTTCGACGAGTACGCGGTCGTGGTGACGGAGGAGGAACTCGATGTCCCCGTCGAGGCACAGGGGTTGTCGCTGTTCGGCGCCAACCACGTTGACGGGGCCCGGGGTTCGGAACGGCTCGTCGCCCACGAGCTGGCCCACCAGTGGTTCGGCAACAGTGTCTCCATCGCCGACTGGCGCCACATCTGGCTGAACGAGGGCTTCGCCAAGTACGCCGAGTGGCTGTGGTCCGAGCGCTCGGGCGGCCGTACGGCACATCAACACGCCGCCGCCGCACACCGGTTGCTCTCCACGCTCCCCCAGGACCTACGGCTCGCCGACCCCGGCCGCAAGTCCATGTTCGACGACCGCCTCTACGAACGCGGCGGCGTCACCGTCCACGCGGTGCGCTGCGCGCTGGGCGACATCGCGTTCTTCCGGATGCTGCGGGGCTGGGCGAACCAGCACCGGAACGGGACGGTGACCACCACGACGTTCACGTCGCACGCGTCCCGGTTCACGTCCGAGCCGTTGGACCAGCTCTTCGACGCGTGGGTGTATCGGGGGGCGTTGCCGCCGATGCCTTCGGCGGAGACGGGGATCGCGGTCTGAGTCGTCGGGCCTGTTGCGGGCAGGGAACTGACGGAGTATCAAGTGACTTCACGGGGGTGAGGTCATGGCGTCTGCATGGAACCGGGGGGCCGCGGAGACGGGTGAGTGGCTGGAGGTCTACGGGGAGACCGAGCCGCAATCCGTCCCGCTGGAGCAGATGTTCGCCACGGGATCGGACACCGGACGCCCTTTCACCGGGTATCTCTACGTCTGGTCGCTCGGGTACACGGCGGACGAGGCGCCGTCCGTGAAGGTCACGCTGCTCTTCCCGGCGATGGGTAGTTGGCGGGTGAAGGACGTCCAGGCCATCGTGTACCACCTGCCGCCGGTGGCGGACGAGCGGGCGTGGCGGAACACCCTGGCCAGGGACCTGCGGGCGGCCGGGCCCGCCCTGGAGGCCGCCGGCAAGCTCACAGCGGACCTGGTCGGCTTTCCCGAGATCAACGCGATGATGTCCGCCGCGGCCCATCTGAGGGCGCGCAGCGCACCGCAGATGCGGGACGAGGAGTGGTTCGTCAAGCGAGTACACCGCAGCCCCGGCGGGATCCTGCACCAGGGAGTCGAGTGGACGCTCCCGGCGAACTTCGTGCGGCAGATCGGGACCCGGGTCACCGGCGCCCTCCTCGTGGAGTTCATCGGCGCGGCACCCGCGTACGAGGACACCGACCCTCCTGGCAACGAGCCGCTGCCGCTCCTGGCCTGCGCGACCCTCACCCGCGAGAAGGAGGTGAGGCTGCCCGAGGACGCCTACGTCCGGCTGCCACTCCGCGTCACCCCCGAACGCCCTCGAACGTAGCCCCGGCACAATATGCCCATGACCCCACGCCCCACCTGCCCCTGCGGCCTCCCCCAGCCCTACGACGACTGCTGCGGCCGCTACCACTCGGGCCCCACCCCCGCCCCCACCGCCGAGGCCCTGATGCGCTCCCGCTACACCGCCTTCGTGCGGCTGG
Organism: Streptomyces sp. NBC_01261; assembly: GCF_036226385.1. Taxonomy (NCBI): domain Bacteria; kingdom Bacillati; phylum Actinomycetota; class Actinomycetes; order Kitasatosporales; family Streptomycetaceae; genus Streptomyces; species Streptomyces sp. NBC_01261. The sequence goes on along the minus strand of NZ_CP108463.1, from coordinate 8,548,408 downwards.
ACGCGCCCTACCTGCTGCGCACCTGGCACCCCCGGACGCGCCCCGCCGAACCCCTCGATCTCGACCCGGGGATGCGGTGGACCGGACTGGAGATCCTGGAGACGGGAGGCGGGACGGCGTTCCATTCCGCGGGGACCGTGACGTTCCGGGCGTCGTACAACGGCGGCGCGATCCATGAGCGGAGCCGGTTCGAGCGGGTAGACGGAGCCTGGGTGTACCTCGACGGGGAGTTCCTGGACCAGGGCGACGAGGGCAACTACGGCGCCAGGATGTCCAGTTCCTGAAGCGCGCCCACCGTGATCTCGCGGGTCAGCGTCTCCGCGCGGAGCGCGTCGCCCTCGCGGACCGCCTCCGCGACCTGGACGTGCAGGGTGACGGCCGCCGGGTCGGGGTCCTCGAACATGACCTCGTGGTGGGTGCGGCCGGCGAGGACCTCGGTGACGACGTCGCCGAGGCGGGCGAACATCTCGTTGCCCGAGGCGGTGAGGATCACGCGGTGGAAGGCCACGTCGTGGACGAGGTAGGCCTCCAGTTTGTGGCCGCGGGAGTTGGCGACCATGCCGATCGCGCACTCGGTGAGCTCCGCGCACTGCTCCGCCGTGGCGAACTTGGCGGCCAGGCCGGCCGCGATCGGCTCCACCGCCGAGCGCAGCACCGTGAGTGAGCGCAGTTGCTGCGGGCGGTCGGCGCCGGCCAGGCGCCAGCGGATGACCTGCGGGTCGTAGACGTTCCACTCCGCCTTGGGCCGGACCGTGACGCCGACCCGGCGGCGGGACTCGACCAGGTGCATGGATTCGAGGACACGGACCGCCTCGCGCATCACGGAGCGGGAGACCTCGAAGTCCTTGGCGAGCTCGTCCGTGCGCAGGACACTGCCCGGCGGGTACTCGCCCGCGGTGATGGCGGGGCCGAGGGAGTCGAGTACGCGGCCGTGCAAGCCGCGGCCCGGAGTGGTCATGCACTCAGCGTACGGGGCGCATCACGGAACCAAAAAGTCAGACTTATATGTCACAGACTCTTGAATTAGTCGTACCTAATCGGTTTCAGTGGGATCGACATCAGGTGTCGACGGAGACAGTGAGGCAGCGATGCGTACCCCCCATGTCGTCGTGGTGATGGGCGTAGCGGGCACCGGGAAGACCACCATCGGTCCCCTGCTCGCGGCCCGGCTCGGCGTTCCGTACGCCGAGGGCGACGACTTCCACCCGCAGGCCAACATCGCCAAGATGTCGGCCGGTGTCCCGTTGACCGACGAGGACCGGTGGCCCTGGCTGGACGCCATCGGCGACTGGGCCCATGGGCGCGCGGGGCTCGGCGGGGTCGTCAGCAGCTCGGCGCTGAAGCGGTCGTACCGCGACCGGCTGCGGGCCGCGGCTCCCGGGGTCGTCTTCGTGCACCTCACCGGTGACCGCGCGCTCATCGAGGACCGGATGGCGCACCGGCACGGGCACTTCATGCCGACCGCGCTGCTCGACTCGCAGTTCGCCACGCTCCAGCCGCTGGAGGCGGACGAGGCGGGCGTCGCCGTGGACGTCACCGGCAGCCCCGAGCAGATCACCGAGCGGGCCACGACCGCGCTCGCCCAGGTTCCCGAGCCGACCTCCTAGTCCCTCCTGGTACCGCCTGTCCCCCCAACTCCCCGTATCCGCAAGGAATCCACCGTGACCAGACTCAGCGTCGAGATGCTGGCAGCGGACCCCGTCGAGCCCATCACCTCGGCCGGCCACGCTCAGCTGGGCATCGCCGTACTGGCGGGCATCGCCGTCATCGTCCTGCTCATCACCCGGTTCAAGATGCACGCCTTCCTGGCGCTGACCATCGGCTCGCTCGCGCTCGGCGCGTTCGCCGGCGCGCCACTGGACAAGGCCATCACCAGCTTCAGTACCGGGCTCGGCTCCACCGTCGCCGGTGTGGGCGTGCTGATCGCGCTGGGCGCGATCCTCGGCAAGCTGCTCGCCGACTCGGGCGGCGCGGACCAGATCGTCGACACGATCCTCGCGAAGGCGAGCCCCCGGTCGATGCCGTGGGCGATGGTCCTGATCGCCTCGGTGATCGGGCTGCCGCTGTTCTTCGAGGTCGGCATCGTGCTGCTGATCCCGGTCGTGCTGATGGTCGCCAAGCGCGGCAACTACTCGCTCATGCGGATCGGCGTCCCGGCCCTCGCCGGCCTGTCGGTCATGCACGCGCTGATCCCGCCGCACCCCGGCCCGCTGGTCGCCGTGGACGCGGTCAAGGCCAACCTCGGTCTGACCCTCACGCTCGGCGTCCTGGTCGCCATCCCGACTGTCATCATCGCGGGCCCGCTGTTCTCGAAGGTCGCCGCCCGCTGGGTGGACGTCCAGGCCCCCGAGCGGATGCTCCCGGCCCGCCCGTCCGAGGACCTGAAGAACCGCCCCGGCTTCGGCGCGACCCTCGCCACGATCCTGCTGCCGGTCGTCCTGATGCTCTCCAAGGCGCTGGTCGACATCATCGTCGACGACCCCGCGCACACCGTGCAGCGCGTCTTCGACGTCATCGGCTCCCCGCTGATCGCGCTGCTCGCGGCCGTCATCGTCGGCATGTTCACGCTGGGCCGGCCGGCGGGCTTCACCAAGGAGCGGCTGTCCACGACCGTCGAGAAGGGCCTGATGCCGATCGCGGGCATCCTGCTCATCGTCGGCGCGGGCGGCGGTTTCAAGCAGACGCTGATCGACTCCGGTGTCGGCCAGATGATCCTGGACATCTCCAAGGACTGGTCGATCCCGGCGCTGCTGCTGGCCTGGCTGATCGCGGTGGCGATCCGGCTCGCGACCGGTTCGGCGACGGTGGCCACGATCTCGGCGGCCGGTCTGGTCGCCCCGCTGGCCGCCGACATGTCGAGCACCCACACCGCCCTGCTCGTGCTGGCGATCGGCGCGGGCTCGGTCTTCTTCAGCCATGTCAACGACGCCGGTTTCTGGCTGGTGAAGGAGTACTTCGGCCTGAGTGTCGGCCAGACCTTCAAGACCTGGTCCGTCATGGAGACGATCATCTCGGTCGTCGCCGGCGGACTGGTCCTCCTCCTCTCGCTGATCATCTAGGGGTACGGGAATGAGTCATCCTCTTTTCGACATCAGTGGCCGTACCGCCCTGGTCACCGGTTCCAGCCGGGGCATCGGACTCGCCCTCGCCCAGGGCCTGTCGGAGGCCGGCTGCACGGTCGTCCTGAACGGCCGGGACGGCGAACGCCTCACCAAGGCCGCCGCGGAACTGTCCGGCGACGTCCACACGGCCGCCTTCGACGTGACCGACGGCCCGTCAGTGGCCGCGGGGATAGCGGACGTCGAGGAACGCGTCGGCCCACTGGACATCCTCGTCAACAACGCGGGCATGCAACTGCGCGCCCCGCTCCTGGAGTTCACCGACTCCGACTGGCACCGGATCATCGACACCAACCTCACCAGCGCGTTCCTGGTCGGCCGTGAGGCGGCCCGCCGGATGACGGAACGCGGCCACGGGAAGATCATCAACATCTGCTCGCTGCAGAGCGAGGTGGTCCGCCCCGGCATCGCGCCCTACGCGGCCACCAAGGGCGCCCTGAAGATGCTCACCAAGGGCATGTGCGCGGACTGGGGCCCGAGCGGTGTCCAGGTCAACGGCCTGGGCCCCGGCTACATCGAGACGGAACTCACCCAACCCCTCGTCCAGGACGAGGAGTTCAGCGCCTGGGTGCGCAAGCGGACCCCGGCCGGCCGCTGGGGCCGTACGGAGGACCTGGTGGGCGGGGTGCTGTTCCTGGCGTCGCCCGCCGCGGACTTCGTGAGCGGACAGATCCTGTACGTCGACGGCGGCATGACGAGCGTGCTGTGAAAGGGGACATCATCGTGCCGGACATGCTGGGCTGTGTGATCCACGGTCAGGACGACCTGCGCGTCGAGGAGTTGACGGTCCCGGAGCCCGGCCCCGGCCAGGCCCTGGTCGCCGTCCGCTACGGCGGCGTCTGCGGCTCCGACCTCCACTACTGGCGCCACGGCGGCGTCGGCGACTTCCGCCTCAAGGAACCGATGCTGCTCGGCCACGAGGTCGTCGGCACGGTCGTGTCCTACGGCCCCGGGGCCACAGGTCCCGTTCCCGGTACGGCAGTTGCCGTGCACCCGGCGACTCCGTGCGGGGTGTGCCCCGAGTGCGTGGACGGGCGGCGCAACGTGTGCCGGGACACCGCGTACCTGGGCAGCGCGGCCCGCTTCCCGCACGTACAGGGCGGCTTCGCGGCCCAAGTCACGGTCCCCGCTGACCAGTTGAGGGCGATCCCGGCGGGCCTTGAGCTGCGCCGGGCCGCCCTCGCCGAACCGCTCTCCGTCGCCCTGCACGCCGTACGACGCGCCGGGGACGTGCGGGGACGCCAGGTGCTGGTCACCGGCGCGGGCCCGATCGGCTGTCTGGTCGTCGCGGCGGCGAAGGCGGCCGGCGCGGCCCATGTGACGGTAACGGACCTGCTTCCGGCGGCACTTCGGTACGCCACCGCGGCCGGCGCCGACACCGTCGTACGGGCCGACGACCCGGACGACTCCGGGTGGCCGTCCGAGGTGGAGGTCGCCATCGAGGCGTCCGGGGTGGCGGCCGGGCTCGACACCTGTCTGCGGCTCGTGCGGCGGGGCGGGGTCGTCGTCCAGCTCGGAATGCTGCCGCCGGGGCAGAGTCCCTTCGCGGGGAACCTGGTCGTCAGCCGGGAGATCGAACTGCGGGGCGCGTTCCGTTTCGACGAGGAGTTCAACGACGCGCTCCAACTCCTCGCCGTGGAGCCCGCGTTCGACGCTCTGGTCAGCGCGGTGGTCCCGGTGCGGGAGGCGGAGTCGGCGTTCGCGCTGGCGGCCGACAGGAGCCGGTCGTGCAAGGTGCTGCTGGACTTCGGGGGCTGAGCGGCGCGACCCGTACGTCGGCCGGCCCTTCGACTACGGCTTCCAGAGCGGGTGTTCCCGCTTCGCCCACTCCCTGCTCACCGAGCCCGTGCGCAAGCCCGCTCTGGCCTCCGGGTCGCCGAGGGCCATGCCGATGTGGCCGCCGAGGACGATGCCGATCGTCAGGGCGAGCCAGTCGTGGACGAAGGTCGCGCTGCTGCGCCACATGATCGGGGTGAGGTGGGTGAACCACATCATCAGACCCGTACCGAGCATCACCAGGGTCGCGCCGGCGATCCAGTTCGCGTAGACCTTCTGGCCCGCGTTGAACTTGCCCGCGGGGCGCGCCGACCGGCGTTTGTCACGCATCAGGGCGCCGCGCAGCCAGACCCGGTCGTGCGGGCCGAAGCGGTTGAGGAAACCGAGGTTGACGCGGAAGCCGCGGGAGAACAGGCCGAAGAGAACGGGCACGGGCAGCGCGACCCCCGCCAACTCGTGGATGCGGACGACCAGTTCACGGCGCCCGACGAGTTCGGCGAACTCCGGGATGTACAGACAGGCCGCCGTGGCCACGCAGACGCCCATCAGCGCGGCCGTGGTCCGGTGCACCCAGCGTTCGGTGCGGCCGAAGCGGCGGACGCGGGCCGAGGGTTGCGTCTGCGGCGGCTGGGCTTCAGTTCGTAGGGGCATCGTCGCGTCCGTTCGACTTGCCGACCCAGGCGTCGACGTCGTAGCCCCGATCCTCCCAGTAGCCGGGCTTCACATGCTCGGTGACCGTGATGCCGGAGAGCCACTTGGCGGACTTGTAGAAGTACATGGGGGCCACGTAGAGGCGGACCGGGCCGCCGTGGTCGTGACCCAGGGGCTTGTCCTGCATGCGCAGCGCGACCAGGATGTCCGAGCGCCGGGCCTGATCGAGGGTGAGGCTCTCGGTGTAGGCGCCGTCGAAGCAGGTGAAGCGCACCGCCCCGGCCGTTGCACGCACTCCCGCCGCGTCCAGGAGCCGGGACAGGCGCACCCCCTCGAAGGGGGTTCCGGGGACCCGCCAGCCGGTGACGCACTGGACGTCCTTGACCAGCCGGGTCTGCGGCAGCGCGCGCAGGTCGGCCAGGGTGTAGGACGTCGGTTTGTCGACCAGGCCGTCGACGGTCAGCCGGTAGTCCTGGGCGTTCTTGTTCGGCACGGACGCGGTGACCGAGTAGTAGCGGAAGCCGCCGCCGTTCGGGAGCAGTCCGGTCAGCCCGGTGGGGTCCTTGCCGGAGACGGCGCCGAGGAAGCCCTCCATGGCGTTCTGGAGGGCGGGCGCGGTGACCACGCCGAGGGCGCCCAGGCCGAGGGTGCCCAGGAGGACCCGGCGGCCGAGCGGCCGGCCCTCCGCCTTCTCCGCACCCTCGGACTCGGGTTGTTCAGGTTTCACGCAGTCATTCGAACACCCGCGACCCCGGCGCGGCCAGGGATAGCGGGTGCCCGTCAGACTTCCGTAACCACTTCTTACGTGCTTCTCAGAGAGCCCCTCGAAGAACGTGGACGCGCTACGACGCCTCCCCCGCCGCCTTCTCCAGCTGGAACGCCTCGTTGCCGAGCCCGATGCGGGCGTGCGCCTCCGGGTTGCGGGAGCGCAGGAACAGGCCCTGGGCCAGGCCGACGAGCAGGGCCAGGCCGATGATGCCGGGCAGCAGCCAGCTCAGGGACGAGCCGGGGCCCGCGCCGACCAGGACGTCGAAGTCCTTGACCGTGTAGACGGCGATGACGACGAGCGCGATGCCGGAGAGCGCGGAGGTGACCAGGCGCCAGGCCTGGGCGCCGGCGGAACCGCGGCGGGCGAAGAAGACGATCACCGAGAGGGAGGCGGCGGCCATCAGCAGGATCACGCCGAGGGCGCCGATGTTGCCGAACCAGGTGAACAGGTGCAGGACCGGTGCGGTGGGGTCGCCGGTGGGCTTGTCGTCGGCGATCGCGAAGGCGATCACGATCACGGCGGACACGGCGGTCTGGAGCAGCGAGCCGGTGCCGGGAGCGCCGCTGGAGCCCGTCGTACGGCCGAACGCGGACGGCAGCAGGCCCTCGCGTCCCATGGCGAAGGCGTAGCGGGCGACGACGTTGTGGAAGCTGAGCATGGCCGCGAACATGCCGGTGACGAACAGGACGTGGAGCACGTCGGTGAAGGTGCCGCCGAGCCGGGATTCGGTGAGGTAGAAGAGCAGTCCGGCGCTCTGCTTCTGGGAGACGCCGACGACCTGGGAGGGCCCGGTCGCGACGGTGATCGCCCAGCAGCTGAGCGCGAAGAACACGGCGACGCCGCCGACGGCGAGGAACATCACGCGCGGCACCAGGATGTGCGGGCGGCTGGTCTCCTCGGCGTACACCGGGGCCTGTTCGAAGCCGAGGAACGCGGCGATGCAGAAGCACAGGGCGGTGCCGACGCCGGCGCCGCTGAGGGTGTCCGGGTTGAAGGCGTGCAGGGACAGGCCCTCCTTGGCCGGGTCGGTGACGGCCGCGATGTCGAAGATGACGACGAGCGCGACCTCGATGATCAGCAGGACACCGAGCACGCGCGCGTTGACGTCGATCTTCAGCCAGCCGAGCGCGCCGACGGCGAGCACGGCCACCAACGCCGGTATCCACCAGGCGACTTGGAGGTCGGCGTAGGTGGAGAACAGGTTGGAGACCTCGAAGCCGAAGATGCCGTAGATGCCGACCTGGAGGGCGTTGTACGCGACGAGCGCCACCAGGGCCGCGCTCGCGCCGGCGGTGCCGCCGAGGCCGCGGGAGATGTAGGCGTAGAAGGCGCCCGCGTTGTGGACGTGCCGGCTCATCTCGGCGTAGCCGACGCTGAAGAGGACGAGGACGACACCGAGGAGGACGAAGAGCAGCGGCTGCCCCTCGATCCCCATCACCGCGAATGTGGTGGGCATGACACCCGCGACCACCATGAGGGGCGCGGTCGCGGCGAGCACGGAGAGCAGCAACCCCCCGGTGCCGAGACGGTCGGCGCGCAGGGCGCGCTCCTGCCCCCTGAACGTGCTGATGCCGCTGTCTGCGCCGTCAGCGGTGGCGCTGCTCGTACTGGAACTGCCCGTCGTCATGGCGGGAACGTCCTTTCGGGGTCGCTACGGGGGCGTTGCTACGGTCGCGTTACTTCGCTACGGCAGCGTTGCTACGGGTGCGTCTCATCGCTGCCGAATCGTTGGTACGGGGGCGTTACGACGTCCCGAGCGCGCAGTCGCGTGCGGCACGGAAGGCGGTGAGCGGGTCGCGGTCCGGGTAGGACCACGGGGCCGGGGTCGGGTGTTCCCCGATGCGGTGGAACAGCGCGGCGGCCTCGGCGCCGCGCCCCTCGCAGGACTTGGCGTGGGCGAGGAAGTTGAGGTCGACCAGGCGGCGCGGGTGGCCTTCGTGCTCCCACTCCAGCCACCAGTCGAAGGCGGCCTTCATCACCTGCCGGGCCCGGCGCCCCGTCCAGTGCCCGGAGGCGGCCGGGTCGGCGGGTTCCAGGCCGGCGGCGGCCAGCACGCGGTAGCGCTCGGCGTGCGCGATGACCGGCAGGATCGCGAGCGGGGAGTCGGCCGGGGCCTGTTCGGCGGCCCAGTAGGCGAAGTCGTAGACCTCGTGCAGCGGGTCGACGCCCGCGTCGGCGCGGCGTTCCGCGAGCCGGGCCACCATCAGATGGTGGGCGTGGTGGTGGTCGGGGTACCGGTGGCGGACCTCGTCGAAGAGCTGGACCACGCCCTCGTCGGTGCCCAGCGTGTGCTCCAGGAGGAGCAGTCCGAGCCACGGTGTCGGATCGGCGGGCAGCCGGGCCGACGCCGTACGGCAGGCATCGCGGGCGCGGACCGGCTTCTCCTTGCCAGCCAGCGTGCGCTGCACCATGGCCAGGGCGAGCAGCACGGAGGCGTCGCCGGACTCGGGTTCGGCGAGCAGCCAGTCGCGGGCCCAGGCGGTGGTGTAGGACTCCTTGGCGAGAACGGTGACGCGGTGGGCGCGGGCGTCCCAGTCGTCGCCCGTCTGGGCGAGCAGGCCGCGCGCCGCCTGCCAGCGCCCCTGGGCCAACGCGGCGCGCGCGGCGACGAGTTCAGCGTCGTCGAGCGCGGCGTCGAAGGCCTGGGAAGCGCGCTTGTGGCGGCGTCCGAGGGGTGGCGGGGGTGGGGACACCCGGGTATTCCTCACGTTCTTCACGCGACGCTGCGGGACATCGGCGTGCCATCGTCCGATCACGCACAGCAAACCCTCCACCAATACTTCACGTCAAGTGCCTGACCCTTGTTACACCTGTCAACTTCCGTCGCGGATGCGGCACTTGTGGCGCTGTCCCCTACCCGGGACGCTACGCTGCCAATCGTTCGCGGGTCACCGGTGTGGCGTAGGCCATGGCGCTCGGGAGCGCGGCGGCGGACGATGGCAGCACGGTCCCGCCGCAGCCTCCGATCGTGCCCACGGTCGTCAGAGCATCGTGACCGGAGCAACCGCCCGCTTCCGGGTACTCCCAGGGGCAAGCCGGGCCCTGGGGCGCTAGAGTCGCCCAAACGCATCCCGTAGCCCGGCCTGACGATCGAGGTACGCAGCGTGTCCCTTCTGGTTCTGATGCTCGCCGTGAGTGCGGCCTGTTGCCTCGGCTTCGGGTTCGTGCTCCAGCAGAACGTGGCCCAGCAGGCACCCCTGAGCGACTTCCTCTCCCCGAGACTGCTCCTCGACCTGATGCGGGTCCCGCGCTGGCTCGGCGGCATCGGCCTGATGATCGCGGGCATGGTGCTCGGCGCGATAGCGCTCAGCAAGGGCGAGGTCTCCCTCGTGGAGCCCCTCCTCGCGACGAACCTCCTCTTCGCGCTCGCCCTCTCCCGCAAGCAGACCCGACAGCCCCTGGGCCGCCAGGGCTGGACGGGCCTCGCACTCCTCGCGGGCGGCGTCACGACCTTCATCGTCGCGGGCGAACCACGCGGCGGCACAGCCGTCACCGACCCGTTCCGCCACTGGCTGATCATCGGCGTCATGGTGGGCCTCGCCCTCCTCCTCACGACGTACGCCAAACGCTCCCGCCTCAGCTCGGGTCCGGTCCTCCTGGCCCTGGCCGCCGGCCTCCTCTACGGCGTCCAGGACGCGCTCACCCGGGTCAGCGGCCAGCGCTTCACCGAGGGCGGCCTCACCGAACTCCTCACCGGCTGGCAGCCGTACGGCGTGCTCGCACTCGGCGTGACCGGCCTGGTCCTCGTACAGAGCGCCTTCGAGACGGCCCCCCTGCGCATGTCCCTGCCCGCCCTCACCGCGGCCCAGCCCCTCGCCGGAATCATCTGCGGGGTGGGCTTCCTGGGCGACCGACTGCGCGCCGACACGGGCGCACTGGCCTGGGAGGCGGCGGGCCTCGCCGGGATCGTCGTGGGCATCCTGCTCCTCGGCATGCACCCGGCCATGCCACGCGGCACGACGAGGCCGAAGCCGGCACCGGCCCTCCAGCCGCACTGAGGCCGTCGGCCGCACCGATCGCCGACCCCTGTTTGATGGGGGCATGAACCCAGCTGACGAGATCCTCGACATCGTCGACGAGAACGACCGGGTCACCGGCCAGTCCCCCCGCGGCGAGGCCTACGCACAGGGCCTGCGCCACCGCGCGGTCTTCATCCGGACCCGCGACGCGGCTGGCCGCGTCTTCGTCCACCGCCGCACCCCCACCAAACTCGTCTTCCCCTCCCTCTACGACATGTTCGTCGGCGGAGTGGTGGGCGCCGGCGAGTCCTACGACGACGCGGCACTCCGCGAGGCCGAGGAGGAACTCGGAGTCTCCGGCCTGCCCCGCCCCACCTTCCTCTTCAAGTTCCTGTACGACGACGGCGCCGGGCAGACCTGGTGGTCGGCGGTGTACGAGGTGCGCTGCGAACTCCCGGTCAGCCCGCAGGTCGAGGAGGTCGCCTGGCACGACTTCCTGGAGGAGGGGGAGATCGAGCGGCGGCTGGAGGACTGGCAGTGGGTGCCGGACGGGGTGGCGGCCTACACCCGCCTCAAGGCACACCGGAAAGACCAGACAGAAACAGCCGGATAGGGTCCTGCCCGTGATCGATTTTGCACGGAACGTCCGGCTGTGGTTCGAGCCCCAGCAGATCAGCGAGGAGGGCGCGACACCCGACTACCGTTTCTCGCTGGCCAACGAACGCACCTTCCTGGCCTGGCTGCGCACCGCGCTCGCGCTGATCGGCGGAGGCTTCGCGGTGGACCAGTTCCTGCCACACCTGCGCTGGGCCTGGCGAGCCGGTCTCGCCCTCGCCCTGCTCGCGGCGGGTGTCCTGTGCTCCCTGCGCGCGGTCAACCACTGGGTGCGCTGCGAACGGGCGATGCGTCGCGGCGAGGATCTCCCGGTGTCCCGTTTCCCGGCACTCCTGAGCATCGCCGTGGCGATCGTGGCCCTGGCGATGGTCGTCGTGGTCCTAGCGGGCTGGGCCGGATGACCCGCCTCCCGACCCCGGACCGCGACCCGGGCCTCCAGCCCGAACGCACCCGCCTGGCCTGGCGCCGCACGACCCTGTCCAGCACGGTAGCCGCCGTACTCGCCGCGAAAGCCTCGCTGCGCGGCGGCGTACACGTCGAGGGCGTCATCGTCTGCGCCCTGTGCTGCGCCCTGTGGCTCAGCTTCCTGACCGTGGCCCACCACCGCATCCGCACCCTCGCGGCAGCCGGCACTCCCCCGCCCCTGGCCCCACGCCACGCCAGCGCGGCGGTGCTGTGCACGGTGGCGCTGGCGGTGTGTGCGGCGGTGCTTGTGTATTGAGGCGCGGGGGTGAGGACGGGCACCGTGCGGGCGGCACTCGGGTGTGAAGCGCCATGCGGCCCGCACCCGCCGACGAACCGGGAGCGGGTCGTGGCGGTACGGCGCAGCCCGCCGCGTACCCGGCACCAACCCGCCCGACTCCGACAACACCAGAGGGGCCCCAAGCGGCGGGCTCGCCGTACCGCCACGACCCCGACCCCACCCGCACACCCGCGGGCGACCCCATCCCAACCCCAAACCACCCCCGGCGCCACACGCCCGAGATCACCCGATATGGGCGGCACCCGTGGCACCCTGTCCGACGTCACAGCCCGCACTTCCGAAGGTGAGCACCATGACCACCCTTCACCTGGAGCACTCCTCCCACACCCACACGCACGGCCCGGACTGCGGCCACGCCCCGGTGCCGCACGGCGACCACGTCGACTACGCGCACGACGGCCACCTGCACCGCGAGCACGGTGGCCACTGGGACGAGTGCGAGCCGGGCGGCCACATCGCCCACCAGGAGCACGCGCACCAGCACGGCCAGGACTGCGGCCACGAGAGCGTGCTGCACGGCGACCACGTCGACTACGTGCACGACGGCCACCGGCACGCCCTGCACGAGGGCCACTGGGACGACCACTGACCCGACGACCGCGGCCCACGTCGGCCCGGAACCCCCGACACACACAGCTCCCCGTCGCCCGGCGCGGGGAGCTGTCGGCATATCGTGGCCCCGGTCACGTTTCACTCGCCCACTGGACGACATACCGACCGGTCGGCATGATGGGTGAAGACCTGTTCCTCCGTTCGTAGGAGTGATGTATGAGCCCCGACCATCCGCCCGGACTCGATCTCGACCGGTTGCGCGGTCTGCTCGACCGCGAGCGGCCCGGTCTGGTGACCGGCGCCCTGTCCGGCCGGCTGATCGAGGGCGGACGGTCGAACCTCACCTACGCGGTCACCGACGGCACAGCGAAGTGGGTCGTACGGCGCCCCCCGCTCGGCCATGTGCTCGCCACCGCGCACGACATGAAGCGCGAGCACCGGGTCATCAGCGCCCTGCACCCGACGGACGTGCCGGTACCGAGACCCATCCTCCTGTGCGAGGACGACGAGGTGCTCGGGGCGCCGTTCTACGTCATGGAGTTCGTGGAGGGCACCCCGTACCGCACGGCGGACGACCTCGCCCCGCTCGGCCCCGAGCGCACAAGAGGCGCGGTGCTCGAACTGGTCGACACCCTGGTCGAGTTGCACGCGGTGGACCCCGCGGAAGTGGGCCTCGCGGACTTCGGCCGCCCCGAGGGCTTCCTGGACCGCCAACTGCGCCGCTGGGGCAAGCAGTTGGACGCCTCCCGCAACCGCGACCTGGCCGGCGTCGAGGAGTTGCACGCGGCCCTCGGCCACCGCCTCCCCGACTCCCCCGCACCGGCGGTCGTACACGGCGACTACCGCCTCGACAACGTCCTGATCGGCGAGGACGACAGGATCAAGGCGATCCTCGACTGGGAGATGTCCACCCTCGGCGACCCGCTCACCGACCTGGGCCTCCTCGTCATGTACAGCATGCCGCTGGACCTCCCCAACTCCCCCATTTCCACGACCGCTTCGGCCCCCGGCCACCCCACACCGGCCGAGCTGATCGAGCGGTACGCGGCGCGCTCGGGGCGCGATGTGTCGTCAGTCGCCTGGTACACGGCGTTCGCGTGGTTCAAGCTCGCCGTGATCCTGGAGGGCATCCACTACCGCTACACCCTGGGCCAGACGGTCGGCGGCGGCTTCGACCGCATCGGCGAGCTGGTTCCCGTCTTCATCGAGCACGGCCTGACCACCCTTCAGGAGGGCTGATCCACCATGGACTTCGCGTTCGACGCACACACCGAGGAACTGCGCGCCAAGCTCCTGGCCTTCATGGACGAGTACGTCTACCCGGCCGAGCCCGTCGCCGAGGAGCAGCGCGCCCAGCTCGCCTCGCCCTGGGACACCCCTGCCGTCGTAGGGGAGTTGAAGGCCGAGGCCCGCAGGCAGGGCCTGTGGAACCTCTTCCTCCCCGACTCCGAGTACGGCGCCGGTCTCACCAACCTCCAGTACGCGCCCCTCGCCGAAATCACCGGCCGCTCCCCGCACTTGGCGCCCACCGCGCTGAACTGCGCGGCGCCGGACACCGGCAACATGGAGGTGCTGTACCAGTTCGGAGACGAGCAGCAGAAGAAGCAGTGGCTGGAGCCACTGCTGGCCGGTGAGATCCGCTCGGCGTTCGCGATGACGGAGCCGGAGGTGGCCTCCTCGGACGCCACGAACATCACCACGCTGATCGAGCGGGACGGCGACGACTACGTCATCACGGGCCGCAAGTGGTACATCTCCGGGGCGATGAACCCGGACTGCAAGATCTTCATCGTGATGGGCAAGACGGACCCGGACGGCGCGGACATCCGCCGTCAGCAGTCCATGATCCTCGTCCCGCGCGACACCCCGGGCGTCACGGTCAAGCGCGCGATGCAGGTCTTCGGCTACGAGGACCACTCCCACGGCGGCCACGCGGAGGTCGTCTTCGACCACGCGCGCGTGCCGGCGACGAACCTGATCGGCGAGGAGGGCGGCGGCTTCGCCATCGCCCAGGCGCGGCTCGGTCCGGGCCGTATCCACCACTGCATGCGGCTGATCGGCATGGCCGAGCGGGCGATCGAGCTGATGTGCCAACGCGCCGTCTCCCGCGTCGCGTTCGGCAAGGCGCTGGCCCAACAGGGCGTCGTCCACAACTGGATCGCGGACGCGCGGGTCGCCGTCGAGCAACTGCGGCTGCTGGTCCTGAAGACGGCCTGGATGATGGACACGGTCGGCAACAGGGGTGCCCACGCGGAGATCCAGGCCATCAAGATCGCCACCCCGCGTACGGTCGTCGGCATCCTCGACAAGGCGATCCAGCTGCACGGCGCGGGCGGTGTGAGCCAGGACTTCCCGCTGGCCGAGCTGTACGCGAGCGCCCGCACCCTGATGCTGGCCGACGGCCCGGACGAGGTGCACCAACGGTCGCTGGCACGCCGGGAGTTGAAGAAGTACCTGTAGGGACAAAACGAGTACGGGGCCGGTGCGGGCGTCCTCCACGCCCGTGCCGGCCCCGTAACTCCCCCGCCCCGGACCTCAGTTGCGGGTGCTCACCGGCACCGTCCAGTGCTGAAGGCACCGGTGGCCGCCGCCCCTGAGGTCGCAGCCCTCGACGATGAACGAGTAGTCGCCGCTGGTGCGCTTCTGCACCCACAGCCCGCCCGCGTTCCCCCGGCCGAGTTCGCGCTGGGTGCCACCGGCGTCCGCCGCGCTGGTGTAGCGGACCAGGAAGACGTCGTAGCTGTAGGGGTCCGTGGGGCCCCAGGTGAAGTACGCGTAGCCGTTGCGCTCCCAGGCCGCGACCACCATCCGGTGCCCCTGGTCGGGTGACCAGGCGATCTCGCCGTTCTCGAAGCGCTGCCGCTCGGCACCGTTCGCGAGGCGCTTGTTCGTGCCGATCGGGCAGCCCAGCATGCCGTTCTGTCCGCCCAGTTGGTTCCACCGCTGGTAGATGAACTGGTTGGGGATCGGGTAGTTGGGCCGGCACGCGGCCCGCGCGGGCGACTCGGGCACGGCGTGCGCGGCGGCCGGAATCGCCGCCGTCCCGCCGAGGGCGAGCAGGGTGCCCAGGACAACGCCGGTCAGGCGCCGCTTCGTTGACAGCATGGTGTTTCCCCCGTTGGTTCCTGCGTTGGTTCCTGTCGATCGGTCCGGCGACGGTCCCGCCGTTCCGCTGCTACGAGCATCACGTCGACGGGTGCCGGGAGTTGAGGGGAAGCCCTCGGGCGGCGCCGGGGACTTCTCCCGGGTGGACCGGGAAGCGTTCCCGGGACACCCGGGCGCCGCGCCCCCACGATGGGACGCATGGACGACCGCGACGGGCGCACACCGCTACGCACGGCGACGGCGTACGCGCTGCTGGGGCTGGCGGCACTCCAAGTGGCCGCCGGGGCGGTCGCGTTGGCGGCGGCCGGGGTGTCCGCCGCGGACGTGATCCGCTATGACATGGTCGTCGACCTGGCGGTCGGTCTCGCCTACCCGGTGTGCGGCACGGTGATCGCGCTGCACCGGCCGCGCAATCCCATCGGCTGGCTGCTGATCGTCTACGGGCTGGGTCACGCGTTCACGGGGATGTCGATCGGGGTGGCCGTCGAGGGGCTGCGGCTGGGCTGGTCTCCCGAGTTGCTGCACGCGCTCACCACCGTCGGCCGCCACACCTGGATCCTCGGCAGCTCCACGGCGTTCGTGCTCGTGTTCTTCCTGTTCCCCGACGGCCGGCTCCCCGACCGCCGCTGGCGCTGGGCCCTGGTCGCCCAACTCCTTTCCTCCCCACTCGACTTCGCGATCTGGGCACGCGACGACTGGGGGCTGTTCAGCGGCACACCCGCCCAGCCGTCGTATCTCCCGGTGCCGGCCGGCTGGATGCCCGCCCTGCGCGACATCGAGACCGCCAAGGCCTGCCTGGTGCTGGCCGCGGTGTTCGCGGCCATGGTCGTCCGCTATCGGCGCGGCGGGGAACAGGACCGCCGCCGACTCCTGTGGCTGATCGCGGGAATGCTGCCGCTGGCGCTGAGCGTGGCCTTGCAGATCATGGGCTTCCCGGCGGTCTACACCTCGTGCTGCACCCTGTTCCTGCCGACCGCCATCGTGATCGCCGTGGTCCGCGAGGAGTTGCTCGACATCCGCCTCGTCGTCTCCCGCAGCCTGCTCTACGGCGCGCTCACGGTCGGCGTGGCCGTCGCCTACGTCGGCCTCGTCACCTCGGTCCAGGCGCTCCTCAACCCCGACCCCGCGCTGCTCGGACCGGCGCTGATCGCGGTCACCCTCGCCGCCGCCTTCGAACCCGCCCGCCGTCTCCTCCAGCGCACGGTCGACCGCGCCCTGTACGGCGACCGGCACGACCCGGTGCGCGCGGTCTCCCGCATCGGCGAACGGCTGGCCGGCACCGGCGTCGGCGCGGTCCCGGAGGCGGTCGGCGAGGCGCTGCGGCTGCCGTACGTGTGCGTGGAGTCGAAGTCCGGTGTGACGGACGGGAGTTGGGGCGAACCGGGAGAACGCATCCACGCCATACCGCTCGACTACGACGGCCGCACGGTCGGCGCGCTGGTGATCGGCCTGCGCCCCGGCGAACAGCAGCCCGCCACACCGGACTTGGCAGTCCTGGAACTGCTCGCAGTCCCCCTGGCCGCCGCCCTGCACGCCACCGACCTCACCCGCCAACTCCAGCTCTCCCGCGAACGGATCGTCGCCGCCCGCGAGGAGGAACGCCGCCGGATCCGCCGCGACCTGCACGACGGGCTCGGCCCCACCCTCGCCGGAGCCGCCTTCCAGGCGGACGCCGTACGCAATCTGCTGACCTTCGATCCGGACCGGGCGGCGGCGCTGCTCACCGAGTTGCGGTCCGAGGTCGGGGGCGCGGTCGCGGAGGTGCGACGGCTGGTGGATGGTCTACGGCCGCCGGATCTGGACCAGTTGGGGCTGCTGGGCGCGTTGCGGGAGCGTGCGGTACGGCTGTCCTGGCGGGCGGACGGCACCCCGATCGAGGTGCGGGTCCGGGCGCCGGAGCGGCTGCCCGCGCTGCCCGCCGCCGTCGAGGTGGCCGCGTACCGCATCGCGATCGAGGCGCTGACCAACGCGGCCCGGCACGCCCGGGCCTCCCATGTGGACCTGCGCATCGAGATCGGCGAGGGGCTGCGCCTGGAGGTGAGTGACGACGGTGCGCCGGTGGACGAGGAGACCGCGTGGACGCCGGGCGTGGGCATCACGTCGATGCAGGAGCGCGCCGCGGAGCTGGGCGGCCGGTGCGTGGCGGGGCAGGGGCGGGTGGTGGCGACGCTGCCGTTGGGAGAGGCGATGTGATGGCAGGAGAACCTGGCAGTGAGGACGACGCGGACGCGCTGCGGGTCGTCCTCGCCGACGACCATCCCGTGGTCCGTACCGGGCTGGCCGCGCTTCTGGAGTCCGTGCGGGACGGCACCCCGCGCGTGCGGGTCGTCGGGGTCGCCGCGAGCGGGCGGGAGGCGGTACGGGCGGCGGTGACCCTGCGCCCGCACGTGGTGGTGATGGACATCCGGATGCCCGATCTCAACGGCATCGAGGCGACCCGGGAGATCGGCCGGGTGGCGCCCCGGGTGGCCGTGCTGATGCTCACCATGGTCGAGGAGGACGACTCGGTGTTCGCCGCGATGCGGGCGGGCGCCCTGGGCTATGTCCTCAAGGGCGCGGGCCAGGACGAGATCGTCCGGGCGATCCGGGCGGTTGCCGCCGGTGAGGCCATCTTCGGTCCCGGTGTGGCGAGGCGCGTGCTGGGCCAGCTCAGCAGACCTCCGGACCGCCCCGACCCGTGCCCGACGCTCACGCCGCGCGAACGGGACGTCCTCGCCCTGATCGCCGACGGCCGGCCGAACTCGGCGGTGGCCACCCGCCTGGGCCTGTCCCCGAAGACGGTCAGCAACCACATGTCGGCGGTCCTGGCCAAGCTGGGAGTCACCGACCGCGCGCAGGCGGCGGCCTGGGCCCGGGAGGCGGGGCTCACCCACCCACCGGACACGTGAGGACGTATCAGGGGCGGAGCGCCCGCATCAGCAGGTCCGCCAGGTGGTCGGCGACCTCCTGGGGCGTCAGCGGGCCGCCGGGGCGGTACCAGGTCGACAGGTGGTGGACCGAGCCGAAGTGGTAGTCGACGACGAGGTCCGCCGGGGTCGCCGTGGAGAAGACGCCCGCGCGCTGGCCCTCCTCGACGAGCCCGCGGAAGCGCTCGTGGTAGCGCCGGCGCTCGGCACGCACCTGCTTGTTCTTCTCCGGGCTGAGGTGGTGCATGGACCGGAAGAAGATCGACGCGTCGTCGAGGTTGTCGATCGTCGTCACGACGACGTCCGCGGCGGCGGCGCGCAGCCGTTTCTCGATCGGCTCGTCGGCGGTCGCGAACACCTCAAGGCGCTCCTGCTGGACGCGCAGCACGCGCGCGTACACCTCGTGCAGGAGGTCGTCCTTGGAGCCGAAGTAGTGGTACAGCGCCCCCTTGGTGACGCCCGCGGCCTCGACGATCTCCTGCACCGAGGTGCGGTCGTAGCCCTGCTCGGCGAACAGTCTGGTGGCGGCGGCGAGGAGCCGCTGCGGGACGGGGGCCCCGTCTCCGTCGGTCGTCCTGGGCACTGCCGCCACCTGCCTTTTCTGGCTGTTCACTCGCTGTCGTGCGACCGGGAACGCAGTTCCCGCCGGAGGATCTTCCCACTTGCCGTCTTCGGCAGCTCGGGCAGGATCTCCACCTGGCGGGGGTACTTGTAGGCGGCCAGTCTCTCCTTGCAGTACACGGCGAATTCATCGGGGTCGGTTTCGGCGCCCGGACGGAGACTGATGTACGCCTTCACGGTCTCGCCCCGGTATCCGTCAGGGACGCCGACGACGGCCGCCTCGCGCACCGCCGGATGGGTGTAGAGCACGTCCTCGACCTCGCGCGGCCAGACCTTGAACCCGGAGGCGTTGATCATGTCCTTCTTGCGGTCGACGACGTACAGCCAGCCCTGCGGGTCCATGAACCCGATGTCGCCGGTGCGCAGTTCGCCGTCCGGGAAGGTCTCGGCGGTGGCCTCGGGTCGCCGCCAGTACCCGGGCACGACCTGCGGCCCGCGCACGACGATCTCGCCCTGCTCACCGAAGGGCACCTCGGCACCCAGGTCGTCGACGATCCGTACGACGGTGTCGGGCCCCGGCACGCCCACGGCCAGCGTCCCGGACGCCGGGTCGACGGGCGCCTCCAGGTCGGGCGGTACGGAGGCGCAGGGCGCGGTGCACTCGGTGAGGCCGTAGCCGTTGCGGATGTACGGCCCGAAGCCGGCCCGGAACTTCTCCACCAGGGCGGGCGGCACCGGGGCGCCGCCGGAGGAGATGTTCCGGAAGGACGCGAAGTGGTCCGGGGTGACGGCCGGGTGCGCGGCGAGCGCCATGAAGGCGGTGGACGGGCCGACCGTGTAGTGCGGCTCGTGCTCGGCGAACGCGTCGAGCACGACCCCGCCCTCGAACCGGTACACCAGCACCAGCGAGCCCCCGCTGACGAGCGAGGCGCCCAGCTGGCACACCATCCCGGTGATGTGGAACAGCGGCGCCATCGCGAAGTACACCGGCGCGTCCGGCAGTCCGAGCCCGGTGCGCTGCCGTTCGGCGTTGTACAGGATGTTGGCGTGGGTGTTGGTGGCACCCTTCGGGGCACCGCTCGTGCCCGACGTGTAACTGATCAACGCGATGTCCGCGGGCGCCGGTTCACGCCCGCCGGGCGCCTTGTGTCCCGCCTTCGCCACGGCCACCAGGTCCTCGACGTCGGCGGCCTGCGGAAGCCGCTCGAAGGTGAGCACGCGCGCGTCGTTGCGAGTTTGGAAATCCAACTCGCATGCGGTGAGCACGATCCGCACGGGAGACCCGCTCTCCTCGACCGCCGTGACCGTCTCGCGCAGATACGACTCCCAGGCCCGGTCGGTACAGATCAGCGCGGCCACCTCGCCGTCCCGCAGGACATGGGTGACCTCCCCCGACTTGTACATCGGGTTGACCGGCACGACGATCGCGCCCGCCTTCCAGGCACCGAGCAGCGCGATCACGAAGTGCGGCGAGTTCTGCAGCAGCACGGCGACCCGGTCGCCCTGCTCCAGCCCCCGCGCGGCCAGATACCCGGCGACGGAGTCACTCAGCTCGTCGACCTCGCGATAGCTGAGCCGCCCGTCGAAATAGGTGAGGAAGGTCCGGTCAGGCGTCGCACCGACCACCCGGCGCAGGGCGTGCACCAGGGAGTCGTCCGGACTGATCGGCCCACGCTGGGCCTCGTTGAGCAGCGCCACCCACGGCTTGGCGGCATACAGGGAGTCGGTCACTCTCCGGCCTCCCACTTCTGCTGGATGTGGTTCATGGTGGTCAGCCAGCGATCCGGTTCGGCGGCCCTGGCCTGGTAGTACCCGGCGACCTCAGGATGCGGCAGGATCAGGAACCGCTCCTCCTCGATCCCCTTCATCAGGGCGTCGGCGACGGCATCGGGCTCAATCGCGGTCGGCTGAAGCACCAGGTCACCCGCGCTTCCGGTGGCGGCCAGCATGTCCGTACGCACACCCTGCGGACAGATCGCGTGGACCTTGATCCCCCGGTGCCGGTACGTCAACGACAGCCACTCGGCGAAGGCGTACGCACCGTGCTTGGTGACGCTGTAGGGCGCGGCCCCGATCATGGTGAGCAGCCCGGCCGCCGACACGGTGGACACGAACCGCCCGCCGCCCCGCTCCAGCCACCCCGGGATCAACGCCTCGGCTGCCCGCACATGAGCCATGACGTTCACGTCCCAGGCCAGCGCCCAGACGTCCTCCCCGGCCGCTTCCGACCCACCGGAGCCGACCCCGGCGTTGGCGCAGTAGATGTCGACGGTCCCACCGAGGGCGTCCCGGGCATCACCGACGACGGCAGACGCATCCCCGGGTACAGCGATGGCCCCGATCTCGTCGGCGACGGCTTGCACACGGTCGGCGTCCAGGTCGTTCACCACGACCCGGGCCCCTTCGGCAGCGAACCGCCGCGCAAGCGCAGCCCCGATGCCACCCCCAGCCCCCGTGACAACTACCCCGGCACCCTGAACGGCTTCCACCATCGGTCTCCTTCGACTGCGGCTCCACTGCCCAGCCAGACTAACCGGTCGGTATGTAACACCGGAAGGGCCGACTCCCCAGGGGCGCGAGGAACTGCGCGACCAGCCGCAGCGGACCCGCATCCCGCCCACAACCCGCGGAAGCCCCTACTTTGCCCACATGCCCCTCACCAGAAGAACCCTCCTGGCAGCAACCCCGGCGGCAACCCTCACCCCACCACCCACCAAGCCCCAGAACCTACGCACCGGCTTCGAACAACTAACCGCGAACGACTACACCCAGCTCAACGGCCAACGCATCGGAATCGTCACCAACCCCACCGGCATCACCAGGGACGCCCACCACATCGTCGACGTCATGCACGCCAGCCCCCATGTGAACCTGGTGGGGGTCTTCGGCCCCGAACACGGCTTCCGAGGCACCGCCCAAGCCGGCGGCTCCGAGGGCCACCACACCGACCCGGCCACCAAACTCCCCGTCTACGACACGTACTTGAAGGGCGGCCAACCCCTCGCCGACATCTTCAAGACCTCCACCGTGGACACCGTCGTCTTCGACATCCAGGACGTGGGCGCCCGCTTCTACACCTACATCTGGACCCTCTACGACTGCATGGAGGCGGCCCAGCTCGCCAGCAAACGCTTCGTCGTCCTCGACCGCCCCAACCCGGTGACCGCCCGCAGCGCCCAAGGCCCGGTCCTGCACAGGGAGTTCGCGACCTTCGTAGGCCGACAGCCGATCGCACAGGCACACGGCATGACGGTCGCCGAACTGGCGCGGCTGTTCAACGGGGAGTTCCTGAAGACGCCCGTCCCCCTGGAGACCGTACTGATGACGGGCTGGAAGCGTTCGGAGTTCTACGACGCCTGGTCGCTTCCGTGGGTGCCGCCCAGCCCCAACATGCCGACGCCGGACACCGCCCTCGTGTACTCGGGGACATGCCTCTTCGAGGGCACGAACCTGTCCGAGGGCCGTGGCACCACCCGCCCCTTCGAACTGCTCGGCGCGGAGGGCATCGACGGACGCTGGGCCGCCACGGTGAATCAACTCGGGCTGCCCGGCGCGCACTTCAGGGAGGCATACTTCGCGCCGACGTTCTCCAAGTTCGAGGGCAAGACCGTCGGCGGGGTCCAGATCCACCTCCACGACCGGGCCGCGTACGACCCCGTGCGCACCGGCATCGCGCTGCTGGTGACCGCCAAGAAGGTCTGGAGCGGCTTCGGTTGGCGCTCGGACAACTGGATCGACAAGCTCACCGGGTCCGCACGGGTACGAACGGCGATCGACGCGGGCGCGAGCACCGACGAGGTGGTGGCGGGCTGGCAGGAGGAGTTGAGGGCCTTCCGACGGGTTCGAACTGAATACCTCCTCTACAAGTGAGTCGCGACGTATGGCCAATCTTCACCGGTAGCGGGACGATGCGCCCACATCGCACCACTTCGGGGAACGAGGAGGCCGGTCATGGCGGATCCGGCGATGAGTGTGAGCCCCTACTGGGAGTTGACCTTCGACGCCGACGGGGACGTCGACCAGGGAGAACGCGACCGGCTGCTGAGCGAGGTGCGGCAGCGCGGGGTCGGCGACCTGATCGTCTTCTCGCACGGGTGGAACAACCAACGCGCCGGCGCGACCCGGCTCTACAGCCGCTTCTTCGCCCCGATTCCGCGCCTCGCGCCGAAGGCCGCGATCGGGTACGTGGGCGTGATCTGGCCATCCATGGAGTTCCCGGACCAGCCGATTCCGGATTTCCCGCAATCACCGTCAGCCGTGGCCGAGTTGACGCGGCCCACCCTCGACGCCGACACCCGGCACGCGCTCCTCGACGCCTTCCCGGGCAAGGCGCCGGTGATCGACCAGATCGCCCGGATGCTGGACCAGCAGCCGCCGCGGGAGGCCGAGTTGGAGGAGTTCGGGCGGCTGGTGCGGACGCTGGTGGAGATGGTGCCGCCGGGGCCGCAGGCGTTGTTCGGCGCGGACACGCTGGCGGAGGGGGTGCCGCAGTGCGAGCCGCGGATGCTCGCCGTCGGGTGCACGGCCGAGGCGTGCGAGCAGTTCGGGCAGGCGCTGGCCCACCTCGCGGCACCCCAATCCCCGCGTCCGGTAACGGAGTTCGCGCTGCCGAACCCGTGGAAGGGGGCACGGGAGCTGCTGCGGCAGGCGGCGTACTACGCGATGAAGAGACGCGCTGGCACGGTCGGTGAGCGCGGGCTCGGCCCGGCGATCGGGCGGCTCGCGACGGTGGCGCCGGAGGTGCGGGTGCATCTCGTCGGGCACAGCTTCGGCGGGCGCCTGGTGTCGTTCGCGCTACGGGGTCTGCCCGAGGGAGTGCGCTCGGTCAAGTCGGTGACGTTGCTCCAAGGGGCCTTCTCCCACTACGCGTTCGCGGCCCGGCTGCCGGACGACCCACGTACCGGAGGTGTGCTGCAGGGCCAGCAGAACCGCGTCGACGGCCCGCTGGTGTGCTGCTACTCGCACTGCGACTCGGCGCTCGGCACGATCTACCCACTGGCCTCGCGGATGGCTGACGACGACTGCTCGTTCGCCGCCGTCGACATCGTCCGGGTGCTGGGCGACAGGTGGGGCGCGATGGGCCACGACGGGGTACGGGCGGTGCCGGGCACCCGTTCGCTGAGTCTGGCCGAAGCCCTCGACTCCCCGCTGCCGGCGTCGGGTTGTGTGAACGTCGACACCTGCGCGGTGGTGTGTCACGGCGAGCCGCCGACCGGGGCGCACAGCGACATCGTGCACCCGGAACTCGCCCGGGTGGTGCTGGCGGCGGGCCGGATCGACCGGCCCGCCGCCGCTCAGGCGTCACCGGTGTGACGTGTACTCCACCACTTGCTGGAAGGTGGGCCGGTTCTGCCAACTGATGTTGTAGTGCTTGATGCCGCCGAGCGTCCGCTGGACGATCGAGTCGGCACACCACTGGTCGCCCGCCGAGCACAGGGAGTCCCCGGGGTAGACCGTGGACGCGCTGGTGCCGGCCGCCGTCTTCAGCGTGCTGATCAGGATGTCCCGGCAGGCGCTGAGGCTGCCGCCTCCGCAGTACTGCTGGGCCAGCGGACCGGACACGGTCTGCCCGAGCACCGACCGGAGGTCCTTGTCCACGTAGCTCCACCAGCCGTACTGGAAGGAGCTTCCGGCATGCGACCCGGTCGGGCCGTGCGCGGCAGACGGGGTCTCGTCGATGTACAGGTTGTTGGTGAGCGCGGTGTACAGGGTGTCACCGAGGCCGGGCTGGAACTCGGCCTTCACCAGTGCGGGCCACCAGCCGTCCAGGATCCGGATGGCGTCGGCGTTGGCGTAGGTCTTGGAGCCCGCCGAGGTCTCGGTGCGTTTGCCGCCGGCGGTGAGCCAGGTCTGCAGCTTGGCGACGGCCGCGGCGGCGGTGGTGTCGGTGACCGTACTGCTGTTGATCACCTTCAGCATGTCGGGCAGGACGTCCTCGGCGCGCAGGTCGGTGAGCGAGGCGTCGGACATCGCCTTCACCAGCGAGGATCTGGTGATCCCGCCGGCCGCGACGAGTTTCTTCACCCGGTCGTCGAGGAGGTTGCCGCGATGGACGGACCCGTCACCCCAACTGGCCGTCGTGTAGTTGAGCGCCTGTTTGTTGTTCCAGGAGATGTAGTAGTCCTGGTCGATGGAGTTGGGGTGCGCGGAGGCCGGGGTGTAGTCGGAGGTGTTGGTGGTGGGGTCCCAGTTCTGCCACTCGTAGGCGGCCTGGCCCCAGACCGGGAACTCGGGGTCGACACCGCTGGCCCGCACCGGGTTGTTGCCGCTGTTGTAGTACGCGGTGTGCGAGGAGTCGGCGTAGAACCAGTTGAACGTGAAGTTGATGTGCTGCGCGGCGCTCTGGAAGGTCTGCGGACTCTTCACGTAGTCCGGGTCGTTGAGCATCTGGAAGCCGATGATCGAGTCGGCCTCATGCATGTAGGAGGAGCGCAGGGTGGTGTAGGCGACCTTCTTCCCGCCGACGGTCGCCCGGTACTCGACGGGTCCGTACTCGGTCTTCCAGACCCTCATGGTGTACGACCCGGCGGCGGTGGAGTCGGCCGTGGTGGGTGCCCAGGAGTTCTTCTGCTCGATCTCCTCCATCGGCGTGCAGGTGCCGTGGAAGAGGTAGTGGTAGTCGTCCTGGCAGAGTTCGACGGCGTAGGTGTCGATGATGTCCTGGCCGGAGGTCGTGGCGGACCACGAGTAGTCCTGGCCGCGGCCGAGTTCGACGTACATGCTCAGTCCCGCGAAGGAGGCGCCGCGGGCGCTGATGCCCGGTCCCTGGATCTCCTGGAGCATGAGCAACTGCGGTGCGAAATAGCCCGTTTGGGGTCCGAAGACGGCGATCGGGTGCCCGCTCGCGGTGTATTTGCCGCTCACCACAAGGGCGTTGGACATCCCGCGCTTGGCGGAGCTGAGGGCGGTGGCGGTCGCCGCGGCGGAGGCGGCGGAGGCGCTCTGGTTGGCGCCGGTGCCCGTGGCGTCGTAGACGAGTGGCTCGGTCGAGACCGATCCGGCGTCCGGGAGTGCCTCGCCCTGGGCGGTGGTGGGCTTGGTGCCGTACGGGAAGCTCTCGCCGTTGTGGACGGTGAGCACGGCCTCGGGGTCGTTGCGTTCGCGGAAGGACTCCCAGACCTTGGTGCCCTGTTCCACGCCGTACTTCTCCTGGGCGGCCAGCAGGGAGAGGGCGTTGTTGACCTCGCCGCCGCCGCCGGAGCCGAAGAGCGTGCCGATGACGGAGGCCAGCGCGACCAGGTCGGTGATCTTGAAGTGGTCGATCGTGCCGGCGTTGGTGATCGAGTCCTTGTGGCCGGTGAGGACGTACTCGCCGGGGAAGTAACGGCCGCTGTCCGAGGCGTCGATGTAGGCGTTGATGCCGGCCAGATAGGCGTTGGCGTCGGTGAGTGCCTGCTGGCCGCGGGTGCCGTTGTTGTTGACGGCGTTGTCGATCTGGGCCTGCAACTCGGCCTCGGTGTACGGGGCGTTGCGGTAGAACTCCTGCTCAAGTCCCTGGTTGGAGGCCGCGCCGCCGGCGAAGGTGGTCAGCTGGCCGCGTCCGACGTGCCGGAAGACGTCCATCAGCCACAGCCGGTCCTCGGCCGCCGCGTAGCCGGCGCCGTACTCGGTGCCGTAGCGCGTGGTACCTGTGATGTGCGGCACACCGGTCGCCTTGTCACGGACGATCGTCACGTCGGTACGGCCGCTGGGGTTCTCGGTCGAGGCGACGTTGGCGGCGGGGACCCCGAACGACGCGTCGTTGAAGAAGGTGTTGATCTTCGCGTCGGTCAGCGTGGAGGCGCCCGTGGCCAGGTTGGCATAGGGCCCGAGCTGGTCTTCGGCATGGCTGGGCTGGCTGCCGAAGACCTGGTTGAGAAGGATCTGGGCGAGGGTGGCGTTGCCGTTCTCGCCGGCCGGGAGGATGTCCGAGCACTGGCCGCCGCAGTAGTCGTTCGAGGCGGTCGCCGCCGCGGCCGTCCCCTGGGCGAGGGGAGACAAAAGAGCGGCAATGAGGGCGCATACGGATGCGGCCTTCAGGAACCCGGGGAATCTCCCGGGAGTTCTCAGTCTGTCGAGCAAGTTACGCGGGGTGCGCCGTGGCATCGCAGCTCCTACCGACGGGGGTGGTGCGGGACGTTACCGCCGGTATCCCCGAGATTGAAGATGAACATGCGTCAAGTTTTGGATCCGGGCAAGTGGCTTATGGAGGCCATCGGAAATCGGATGGAGCCAAATCGCTTGTCGATACGTCTATTCGGCGACGTCCGTTCGACGACGCCGAGGTGACCGAAGTACAGGTGCAGGTGTGACGGAGGTGCAGGGCGATGGCCGGTTTCCGGAGTCTGGCGAGACAGGTGCGAGACCCTCGGTGCGATCTGGCGCTGCGGCGCTACTCGCTGCGCAAGTGCCTTGAGCGGTTCGCCCCTTATGGGCACAGGGCGACCTGGGACCACTTGTGCTCCCGGGCCGGGTTCGGACCCGAGGACCGCTCCCCCGACCCGGCGCGGCTCGTGGCCGCACTGGACGAGCTGGAGGAAGCGCGCAAGGTCTGGCTCGCCTACGAGGTCGGGTTCGCCGAACGCCGCAAGAAGGAGAAGTACGACGGGCTCCGCCGCCCGGGCACCGTGGACGACTGGCACCGGCTGACCTGGGGCGGCTTCGGCGTCGCCTGGTGCGACGACCCACGACTCCATCCCCATGAACCACTGGCCGAGGTGCTGCGACGGCTGATCGCCGCCCTGGAGCGCGAACCGGGTTCCGTGTGCCCGGTGTGCGCCGGGGAGCGCCTCCTGTGGAAGTACGACCTGGCCCACGAACCCTCCTCGGGCCCGGTCTGCACGGACTGCGGCATCGTCGTACCGCGTCCGGTGCTCACGCCCGAGGCCCTGGCCTACGCCAGGCGGGGACGGCTGCTCATGTCGGCCTGAACCGGGCGGACCGAAGAAGGGCGCCAGGGGTGCGCCGGGGATGCCGCACCCCCTTTCGACCCAGCCGGTTTGCGCTTGCCGGTGCAACGGCCAAGGCTGCCGACGGCATTCCGTCGACAGCCCCGAACTGGTGCGTGGCAGGCCTCAGCTGGCCTTCCAGACGTCGGAGAAGCTGCCGCCGGAGATGGAGCCCGGCTGGGCCCGTACGGCCGAGCTGCTGCTCTTCGTCATGACGATCTCGTTCGGCGAGTAGGTGTCGAGGTTGCTGCCGTCGGCCTTGGCGCCGGTGAAGTTCACGGTGCCGAAGTTGGCGAGGCTCGCGACCGAGCCGCCGACCTCGGGTGCCTCGGCGATGACCTCGGCGGAGGCGTTCTTGAAGCCGGACGAGCCGGCGTGCGTGGTGGTCTTCGTCCAGCCCTCGGTGGAGTCGGCGAGAGTCATCGTGAAGGTGGAGCCGGTGTAGGTCACGGTCGCGGTGAACTTGTCGCCGCCCTTCACGGTGACGCCGGAGTACGCGCTCTCGGAGGCGGGCAGCACCTCCCACCAGGCGCCGTAGGTCGCCTTGCCGCCGATGCAGTCGGCTTCCGTACCGGTCTGCTCCAGTGCGGAGTTGCTGTACCCGTCGAGGCCGACCCAGAAGGAGGAGTACGTGGTGGCCGAGGAGCAGCTGACGCTCGGCTGGGTCCAGGACGAGGTGACCGAGGTGTACGCGCCGGTCGAACCCGTGGCGGCGTAACCGGACCAGTTGGTGGACGAGACGGTGGCGTTGACCTTGCCAGGCTTCGCGAGCCCGTGCAGCGTGTGACTCTCTTGGCTCGCTATGGCCTGGGTGAGCTGGGCCGGGGTGTGCGCGGCGGCGCCCGGGGCGGCCGCGAGCGCGGGCGTCGCGAGGGCGGCGGTCAGGGCGGCGGCGGTGACGAGAACGAACCCGGCGGAAGATCTCGCGGACATGACTCTCCGTCATTCGAGGGGTGGGGGGGCTGCCGTGACGGCAGTGCACAGCAGCTTCCGCGAGGCTTCATGGGCATGGCAAGACTGACAAGTTCCTTCAGTCTTGCGGGAATTGGCGGCGCAACACCCGGGAAATCTGACAGGTTCGTTCAAAATTGATTCATCGCCGGACAAGACTGACCAAACTTCAGGCCAACGCCCTTCCGCCCCGCGACACCCCTGACTTGAGCTGGAGTACGTGACTTCCAGACCGGGGTACGTGCCGCCGCTCGGACCGGAGTACGGGCCGCCTTCCAGCCCGGAGAACGCGACGTCCGGCACCGGGGCGATGCCGTTCCACGAGGCGTTGCGCGCGGCCATCGCGGCCAGCGGTCTCAGCCTGGACCGTCTCCAGGACCGGCTGCTGCGCCGCGGCACCCCGGTGGCGTCGGCGACGCTCAGCTCCTGGCAGTCCGGCCGCTACCAGCCCGAACGGCAACGGTCGTTGGCCGCACTCGCCGTACTGGAAGACGTCCTACGGCTGCCGCCCGGAGCCCTCACCGGTCTGCTGGGCCCGCCCCGGCCTCGCGGCCGCTGGCTGCCGCCGGACGGCGATCATCCCGATCTCGCCCGGGCCTGGTCGGACCACCACGACCTCACCGCGGCCCTCGCCGCGCTGGACAC
This sequence comes from Streptomyces sp. NBC_01261, assembly GCF_036226385.1. Taxonomy (NCBI): domain Bacteria; kingdom Bacillati; phylum Actinomycetota; class Actinomycetes; order Kitasatosporales; family Streptomycetaceae; genus Streptomyces; species Streptomyces sp. NBC_01261. The sequence goes on along the minus strand of NZ_CP108463.1, from coordinate 8,519,109 downwards.
CCGCTGGGACGACAGCCTGACCCGGCTCAGCTGCCACAACCGGGTGGACGTGGACGCCGACCGCCGCGTCCGGTCCATGACCAGTCGGCGCCTGCTGCGCGCCGAGGCGGACGGCGCGGACCGCTGGATCGCCCTGTACCGCCTGGACACGCCCGGCCCGTTGCCGTACTTCCGCGTGGCGGTACCGGCGCGGCTCGGCACGGTTCTCGAACTCCCCGAAGAGGGCCTGGTGGCGGCGGAGTTGCTCTTCGACAGGCGCCTGGCGCGCGGCGAGACCGTGATCGTCGACTACACGGTCGAGCACCGGGACCCCCGCCCCTACTCCCAGCGCGCCGAGACCACGATCCACGTCCCGATGCGCGAACACCTCCTGGAGGTCCGCTTCGCGAAGGAGTGCCTGCCGCGCACGTGTTACTCCTTCCGCACGAACGGCCTCGGTCCCCGTCCCCGCGCCGGACGCCCCCGAGAACAACGGCTCCGGGTGGACGCGTCGGGGTCGGTGCACGCGGTGGCGTTGGGGGCGGGGCCCTGCCGGGTCGGGATCCGGTGGGTGTGGGGGTGAGGAGGCGGGGATCGGGGGCGGTTGTCAGTGGCGGGTGACACCATCGAGGCATGGTGCAGGTCTGTCTCAACGGGGCCCGTGGGGCCGCCGACGGCTGGATGGTGCCGGTCTCGCCCGGGGCGTTGGCCGACGCCGCGGTGGAGGCGGTCGCGGCGGGGGCCACCGACGTCCACCTTCATCCCAAGTCCCCTTGCGGACAGGACACGTTGTCACCGCGCGTCCTCGCGGTGACGCTGGACGCGATACGGGCGCGGGTGCCCGTGCCGGTCGGCGTGACCACGGGCGCCTGGGCGGAACCGGACCCGGCGGCACGGCTGGAGCGGGTGCGCGGCTGGACGATCCTGCCCGACCACGCCTCGGTCAACTGGCACGAGCCGGGTGCCGAGGAGGTCGCGGCGGCGTTGCTGGACCGGGGCGTCGGGGTGGAGGCAGGCATCTGGTCGGGCACGGAGGGCGCCGCCCGGTTCGCCGTGTCACCGCTCCGCTCGAAGGTGCTGCGGGTACTCGCGGAGGTGACCGACCCGGATGCGGACACGGCGGAGGCGACCGCGCGGGCGCTGCTCTCCGATCTCGGCCACGCCCAAGGGCGCCCGGTACTGCTCCACGGCGAGGACGGCGGCGCCTGGCCGGTGCTCCGGCTCGCGGGGCGGCTGGGGCTCGCCACGCGCATCGGCCTGGAGGACACGTTGCTCCTGCCGGACGGTGAACGGGCCTTGACCAACGCTCAGTTGGTGGCCGAGGGGCTGGTCCAGTACGGGTGGGCCCAGCGCTCGTCGTAGGGCAGGGCGAGGAGTTCGGCCTGTACGGCGAGGTCGGACTCGCCCTGAGCGCGGAGACGGGCGGCACCGGGGCCGGCCAACCAGGTGCGCAGTTCCGCCACGCCGGAGTCGTACCACCAGCAGAACGGGGAGGAATCGGACAACAGGTCGTAGAGCCAGGTGTCGGCGCAGTGCGCGAGGTGCGCCTCCGCGACCGGGCCCGATATCCACCCGTCCAGGAACGGCATCGCGGTCCCGGCGATCGTGGCGCAGGTCTCGAAGGTGTCGCCGATGCCGTACGGCGGCTCGGGCAGGGTGAGGGTGTCCTGCCACCAGGCGTGCAGGAAGGCCTTGATGGCGGCGGACTGCTCGGCCGGCCAGGAACGCCAGTCCACCCGGCTCAGGCCATGCGCGCCGTAGCCGATCGTGCTCAGGGTGCCCTCGGCCATCGCCCGTGCGGCCTGCGGCAGCAGGCGTCGCATCACGGCTGGGTGGTCGTCGAAGTGGTCGGGCACCTCGAAGAGGTAGTACCGCACCACATCCAGGGGCACGCGCGTGTACGGCGTGCGCAGAAACGCGGTCTCCTCCGGCGCGTGGCAGTATCCGCAGCCGGTCTCGTGCGGGCTGGCGAATCCGTTGAAGACCGTGTCGATGTCCGCGAGTACGGCGTCAAGTGCGGGTGAGGTCATGGGAGTTGATCCCGTCGGTACTCCGTGCACGGCGTCGCCGCCGGCCGAAGGGACCGACGTTAGCAGCCACGAAACCGGTCGCTCCACCCCTTTCCGATCAGGACAGTTGGGGGCGATGAAACCCAGCTGAGGAACCCGAGGAGTCCCGATGTCGACGCTGCGCGTCACCGCCGAAGTGCTGACCGTCCATGAACACCCGAACGCCGACGCCCTCGAACTGGCCCAGGTCGGCCTGTACCGAGCCGTTGTCGCCAAGGGCGCGTACCGCACCGGTGAGACCGCCGTCTACATCCCCGAGCAGTCCGTGCTTCCGGCGGGCCTGATCGAGGAGTTGGGGCTGACCGGGCGCCTCGCGGGGAGCAACGCGGACCGGGTCAGGGCGGTGCGGCTGCGCGGTGAGCTGTCGCAGGGCATCGTGTGCCGGCCGAAGGCCCTCGCCGACGTCGATCTGGCTCAGGCCGCCCTGGACGGTACCGACTTCGCGGAGCGGCTCGGCATCGTCAAGTGGGTGCCGCCGATCCCGCCCACGATGGACGGCGACGTCGAGCACGCGCCGGATCTGCTGCCCTGGGTCGACATCGAGAACATCCAGCGGTTTCCCGGGATATTCGAACCGGGCGAGGCTGTGGTCCTGACCGAGAAACTGCACGGCTCCGCCTGTCTGTTGACCTACTTCACGCAGGAGGAGGACGGTCGCGTACAGGTCTCCTCCAAGGGCTTCGGCGCCAAGTCCCTTGCCCTGAAGGAGGATCCGCGCAATCTGTACTGGCGAGCCGTCCGCGGCCACGGCGTCCCCGAGGCCGCCGCCCGACTCGCCGAACGGCTCGGCGCGCGCCGGGTCGGGATCTTCGGCGAGGTGTACGGCGCGGGCGTGCAGGACCTGACGTACGGCGCCGACGGGCGGCGCGAGACGCTCGGGTACGCCGTGTTCGACGTGTCCGCCGAGATCGACGGGGCGGTGCGCTGGCTGGACGCGGCCGAACTGCTGGGCGGCGAGCTGCCGTTGGTGCCCCGGCTCTACGAGGGGCCGTACGACATCGAGCGGGTGCTGGAGGTCGCGAGCGGGCGGGAGACCGTGTCCGGGCGCGGGCTGCACCTGCGCGAGGGGGTCGTGATCCGTCCGGCGGTGGAGCGGTACAGCGCGGTGACCGGTGGACGGGCGATCGCGAAAGCCGTCAGCCCGGCGTATCTGACGCGGAAGGGCGGCACCGAGTACGAGTGACGCCCCATCGCGTCGCTCTCAGTCGCGCGCCTCGGGGCCGGTGTCCGTCCGCCTGCCCCGGGGCGCGCGTTGCCCCGGTTCCGTCATCAGGCGTGAGCCCGCGCCGCGTTCGCCGACCACGTCGTCCGGGTTGGACAGGACGCAGGCAGACAGGGACAGGCAGCCGCAGCCGATGCAGTCGGTGAGGTGGTCGCGGAGGCGGTTGAGCTGCTTGATGCGCTCGTCGAGTTCGGAGCGCCAGGCCTCGGAGAGGCGGGCCCAGTCCTCGCGGGTCGGGGTGCGCTCCTCGGGGAGTTCGGCGAGCGCCGCACGGACGGTGGCCAGCGGGATGCCGACACGCTGGGCGGCCCGCACGAAGGCGACCCGGCGCAGGGTGTCACGGGTGTACCGGCGCTGGTTGCCCGTGGTGCGGCTGCTGTTGATCAGGCCCTTGGCCTCGTAGAAGTGCAGGGCGGAGACGGCCGCTCCGCTGCGTGCGGAGAGTTGGCCGACGGTCAGCTCGTGGATCTTCTCGGGGATCTGAGGCACCTGCCAGAGCCTACCCATCGCGTCACACCCGCGGTCCGTTGACAGCGGCCCCGCATCCGACCATGCTAAGCAGTTGCTTAGGCATGTGACGACGATGCTGGATGACGTGAGAGGCCGGGACAGGACATGGCAGAGCCGAGGATCTTCACCTCCGTCGACGACCTGCGGGCGGCGGTCGGTGAGCAGTTGGGGTACACCGACTGGCTGGAGATCGACCAGAAGCGGATCGATCTGTTCGCGGACGCGACGGGCGACCACCAGTGGATCCACATCGACCCGGAGAAGGCGGCGGCCGGACCGTTCAGGACGACCATCGCGCACGGCTACCTCACCCTGTCGCTGCTCCCGCTCTTCGGACCGCAGCTGATCAAGGTCGAGGGTGTGAAGATGGGCGTCAACTACGGGACGAACAAGGTCCGTTTCCCCGCCCCGGTCCCGGTCGACTCCCGGCTGCGCGCCACCGCGAGGATCACCGGCGTCGACGACGTACCGGGCGGCGTCCAGGTGACCGTCGCGTTCACCGTGGAGCGCGAGGGCGGCGACAAGCCGGTGTGTGTGGCCGAGTCGGTGTCCCGCTACTACCTCTGACCAACACCCTTGGCAGGGCGGCTACTTGGACCCCACCATCCGCAGCACGAGGTCGGCGTAGAGCGCGCCGACCTCGTCGGGCGTCCGGGGGCCGTCGAGGCTGAACCAGCGGGCCACGTCGATGCACAGCGACAGGATCGCGAGGGTCGTGCCCTTCACGTCCGGCACGTCGAAGGAGCCGTCCGCCACCCCGTCCTCGACGATCCCGCGCACCTCGGCGTCGACCTGTCGGCGCAGCGCGAGGATCTCGGCGCGGGCGTCCGGGCCGAGCGAGTCGAGTTCGTACTGCACGACCCGCGCGGTGGTGCGCCCGCCCGCGTGCCAGCGCACGAAGGAGCTCACCGCGTCGGCGAGCCGCTCGGCGGCGCCGCCCTCGCGCCCCGCCGCCGTACGCAGGATGTCGAGGGCCTTCTCGTGGCCGATCCTGCTGATGCGGTGGAGCAGTTCTTCCTTGGTCTTGTAGTGGATGTAGAGCGCGGCCGGGCTCATCCCGGCGCGGCCCGCGATGTCCCGGGTGGTCGTCGCGTGGTAGCCGCGCTCGGCGAAGGCCTCCACGGCGGCGATCAGCAGTCGCCGGGCCGCGTCGGGCGTGACCTCTGCCCAGGCCTGCGGGTCGCCCGCGCCGGTCTCCTCCGCCGTACTCATCGCTCGTGAACCCCTCTCGGTGACAAGGGCTCCACCATACCGCCGAACCTGAGCGAGCGCTTAGTCTGCCCGCTCAGAGCTTTTCGAACGGGTTGTAGGTGGTGCGCGCCGCGTCCTGCCGGTCCCGGATCACCTTGGCGAGGGTGAAGGAGGAGGTGACCAGGTACAGGACGGCGATCGCGAGGAAGGCCCGTACCCAGGCGTCGGCGTGCAGCTTGAAGATGCCGATGGCGGTCGCCGCGATGGCGACGGAGAAGGAGGCGACCGCCTGGCCGTAGAAGGCGGCCGTGTTCTGTGGTTTGCCCGATGCTTCGCTCATGGGTCGAGCGTCGGTGACTACGACCCGTAGGACATCCGCGCAGATACTCAACTCACGTACTCAGAAAGCCGAAACGCCCGTCAGCGCGCGCCCGATGAGCAGTTTCTGGATCTGGCTGGTGCCCTCGTAGAGGGTCATCACGCGGGCGTCGCGCAGCAGCTTGCCCGCCGGGTACTCGTCGATGTAGCCGTAGCCGCCGAAGACCTGGAGCGCGTTGTTCGCGGCGCGGACGGCCGCCTCAGAGGCGAAGAGCTTGGCCTTGGAGGACTCGGTGGCGAAGGGCAGGCCCCGGTCGATCAGGTCGGCGACCCGCCAGGTCAGCAGGCGGGCCGCGTCCACGTCGACGGCGATGTCGCTGATCAGTTCCTGGACGAGCTGGTGCCGCGCGATGGACTTGCCGAACTGCTCGCGCTCACCGGCGTAGCGGACCGCCACGTCGAGCGCGGCCTGGGCGATGCCGACGCAGCCCGCCGCCACCGACATCCGCCCCTTGGCCAGCGCCGACATGGCGACCGAGAAGCCCTTGCCCTCGGGGGCGATCATCGTGGAGGCGGGGACGCGGACGTCTTCGAGGACGAGTTCGGCGGTGGCCTGACCGCGCAGGCCGAGCTTGCCGTGGATCGTGCGGCGGGTCAGGCCGGGGGTGTCGGTCGGCACGAGGAAGGCGGAGACGCCCTTGTGTCCCGGGGCGTCGGTCGAGCGCGCGAAGAGGAGTACCACGTCGGCCCAACTGCCGTTCGTGATGAACATCTTGGTGCCGTTGATGACGTAGTCGTCGCCGTCGCGGACCGCTCGGGTGATGAGGTTGCCGGCGTCGGAACCGGTGCCGGGTTCGGTGAGGCCGAAGCAGCCGACGCACTCGCCGGAGGTGAGCCCGGGCAGCCAGCGGCGCTTCTGCTCCTCGTCGCCCCAGGCCGCGATCGACTTCGCGACCAGTCCCAGCGACACGGAGACGATCCCGCGCACGGAGGAGTCCCCGCGGCCGAGTTCCTCGGTGACCAGGCAGTACGCGAGATGGTCGCCGCCCGAGCCGCCGTACTCCTCGTCGATCGTCAGTCCCAGGAAGCCGACGCCGCCGAGCTTCTTGACGATCGAGCGGTCGACCTCCTCCGCGCGGTCCCAGGCGATCACGTGCGGGGCGATCTCGCGGTCCACGAAGTCCTTGGCGAGCCGCCGTACGGCCTCCTGCTCCTCGCTGAGCTCCAGGTTCATTGCGCGTCACCCCAAGTGGAAGGCCGTACACCGACTGCTGCACATTTAAATTAGCACTGCTAGTTTGACTCTCGCAGCCCTACTATGTGCGCCATGGCCCGACCGCGCAAGCCCCTCCTCAGCACCGACCGGATCGTCGAGACGGCGCGCGTGCTGGTGGACGCGGAGGGGTTGGCGGCGGTCTCCACGCGTCGGCTCGCCGCGGAGTTGGGGGTGAGCGGGCCCTCGCTCTACAACCACTTCCGCACGAAGGACCAGATCCTGGAGGCGGTCGCCGACTCGGTGAGTGCGCAGGTCGATCTGTCGATGTTCGAGGACGGGCGGGACTGGCGTACCGCGCTGCACGACTGGGCCGTGTCGTATCGGTCCGCGCTGCGTGACCATCCGAACATCGTGCCCGTGCTCGCGACGGGGCCGGGGCGGCGGCCGGCGGGGTTGCGGCTTGCGGACGCGGTCTATGGCGCCATGGTCGACGCGGGGTGGCCTGCGGCGCAGGCCACGTCCATCGGGGCGTTGATGCGGTACTTCATCATGGGGTCCGCGTTGGGGTCGTTCGCCGGGGGGTTCGTGGACGACGAGAGTGCGTACGACCCCGCCGACTATCCGCATCTCGGTCAGGCTCATCTTCTCGCGGAGCAGCAGGAGAAGGTGGACGAGCGGGCTTTTGACGTGGGGCTTGCGGCGTTGCTGGATGGACTGGCTGGGCAGTTCCCGGGGGTGAGCGGGGGCTAAGGGGGTGGGTGGCTTGTGTGGTGTGCCGGGTGTGCGTGCGTTGGGGCTGGTCGCGCAGTTCCCCGCGCCCCTTCGGAGCGCGTCCCATGCCGCAAAGCCTGCCGCAGGGCCACTTCGCTGGAAACAGGGGAGGCGCAGCTTCTTTTAGGGGCGCGGGGAACTGCGCGACGAGCCACGGCGGGCCGACACTCGGCACATCACGGATCCCCCACCCCCGACGATCCCGTCCGATTTCCGCCAGCGGTGCGGCGCCGTCGACGTCTAGCCTCGGACGCATGACCCCATCCCAGCGCCGCCCCGAACGGGCAGCCGCCGCGGCCGCTGTCGTCACTGTCGTGCTGTGGGCCTCCGCGTTCGTGTCCATCCGGAGCGCGGGGTCCGCCTACTCGCCGGGCGCGCTGGCGCTGGGGCGGCTGGCGAGCGGGGCGCTGGCGCTGGGGGTGATCTCTCTCGTACGGCGGGAAGGGGTGCCGCCGCGGTCCGCGTGGCGGGGGATCGGGATCTCGGGCGTGCTGTGGTTCGGGTTCTACATGGTCGTCCTGAACTGGGGCGAGCAGCAGGTCGACGCCGGTACCGCCGCGCTCGTCGTGAACATCGGGCCGATCCTCATCGCCCTGCTCGGCTCGCGGCTGCTCGGTGACGCGATGCCGCCGCGACTGCTGGCGGGGATGGCGGTGTCGTTCGCCGGTGCGGTGACCGTGGGGCTGTCCATGTCCGGGGACGGCGGGTCGTCCGTGCTCGGTGTGGTGCTGTGTCTGCTCGCGGCGGTCGCGTACGCCGGTGGGGTCGTCGCCCAGAAGCCGGCCCTGGCCCGGGCGAGCGCGCTCCAGGTGACGACGTTCGGGTGTCTCGTCGGGGCGGTGATGTGCCTGCCGTTCGCCGGGCAGCTTGTCGGGCAGGCCGGCGACGCGCCCGTCTCCGCCACCCTCAACATGGTCTACCTGGGCGTCTTCCCGACCGCCCTCGCCTTCACCACCTGGGCGTACGCCCTCGCCCGGACGACCGCCAGCAAGATGGGCGCGACCACGTACGCGGTGCCCGCCCTGGTCGTCCTGATGTCGTGGCTGGCGCTCGGCGAGGTGCCGGGGCTGCTCACGCTGGCGGGTGGCGTGCTGTGTCTGGCGGGCGTGGCGGTGTCGCGGTCCCGGCCGGGCGCGAGGGCGAGGGCGAAGCAGGCGGCGGAGCCGCAGCCCGAACAGGTGCCGTAGGCAAGGGAGTTCAGCCTGAACCGCCGGTGCCGGCGACAAGGCGGTTCAGAACACCACCAGTGCCCGTCCGCCCTTCCCCGCCACCATGTTCTCGAACGCCGCCGGGATCCCCTCCAGCGCGATCCGTTCCGTCACCAGCGCTCCCAGGTCCAGGCGTCCGGCGCGGACATGCTCGGCGAGTACCGGAACGTCCTTCGCCGGGTCGGAGTTGCCGTAGACGCAGCCGCTCAACGTCCGTCCCCAGTGGAAGAGTTCGAGGGCGTTGAAGGTGACCCGCTGGTCCTTGCCGCCGATGCCGACGACCGTGGTGCGGCCGCCGCGGCGGGTGGACTCCCAGGCGGTGCGGATGGTGACCGCGCGGCCCACGCATTCGACGGCGACGTCCACGCCCTGTCTTCCGGTGCGGGCGCGGATCTCCCGGGCCGTGTTCTCGGAGGCGACCACGTAGTCCGTCGCCCCGGCCGCGCGCGCCAACTCCTCCTTCTCCGGGAAGACATCGACGGCGACGATCGTCGTGGCACCCGCGATCCGGGCCGACTGGAGGGCCGACAGTCCCACTCCGCCGACGCCGAAGACCGCTACCGTCTCGCCCTCCCGGACCCGCGCCGAGTGGTGGATCGCGCCGTAGCCGGTGAGGACCGCGCAGCCGAGGAGGGCCGCGTCGGTGAGGGGAACGCCCTCCGGGAGGGGCAGGACGCAGGACGCCGATACGACCGTCTCCTCGGCGAACGCGGCCACGTTCAGACCGGGGTGGAGGTCGCTGCCGTCGGAGGCGCGGTGGGCGTAGACGTCGGCGGCGCCGTTGAGCGCGTTGACGCAGAGCCAGACCTCGCCGAGGGTGCAGGCGTGGCAAGTGCCGCAGGACGGGGCCCAGTTGAGGATGACAAAGGCGCCGGGTGAGACGTGGGTGACGCCCTCTCCCACGGCTACGACCGTGCCCGCGCCCTCGTGGCCCAGGACCGCCGGGACCGGCACGCGCATCGTGCCGTTGGAGAGGGACAGGTCGGAATGGCAGACCCCGGCGGCGGCGAGGCGGATACGGACCTGCCCGGGGCCGGGGTCCGGGAGGTCGATCTCGGCGATCTCCAACGGGGCGCCCACGGCGGGCAGTACGGCGGCGCGAACCATGCGAGGCCTCCTGGCAGGGCTAGAACTGAAGGGACTTGGTCTGCAGGTACTCGGACAGACCGTGCGCGCCCAGTTCCCGGCCCACGCCCGACTGCTTGTAACCCCCGAACGGCGCACGGGGGTTGAAGCGCCCGCCGTTGATGTCCACCTGCCCGGTCTCCAACCGCCGTGCGAACGCCACCGCTTCGGCCTCCTCGCCGGCCCACACCGCGCCCGCGAGGCCGTAGACCGTGCCGTTGGCGATGCGTACGGCGTCGTCCTCGTCGTCGTAGCGGAGGATCGAGAGGACCGGGCCGAAGATCTCCTCCTGGGCGATCGTCATGTCGGGGGTGACGTCGGCGAAGACGGTCGGGCTGATGAAGTAGCCCTGCCGGGACGGGGATTCGGGGCCGCCGGCCACCAGCCGTGCGCCCTCCGCGACCCCCTTCTCGATGTAACTCCGCACCCTGGCCTGCTGTTTGGCGTTCACGACCGGGCCGATGCGGGCGCCGTACTTGGCGGCGGCCGTCGCCGCCAGTTCCACCGCCTCGTCGTACTGGTCGCGGTGGACGAGCATGCGGGTCCAAGCGCTGCATGTCTGGCCGGAGTTGGACATCACGTTGGCGACGCCGACGTTGACGGCCTTGGCGAGGTCGGCGCTCGGGAGGATGACGTTGGCGGACTTGCCGCCCAGTTCGAGGGCGACCTTCTTCACCGCGGCACCCGCCGTCGCGCCGATCCGGCGGCCCACCGCCGTGGAGCCGGTGAAGGAGACCAGGTCGACGCCGGGGTGTTCGGCGAGGGCCTGGCCGGCGATCGGGCCGAGGCCGGTGACGAGGTTGAAGACACCGGCCGGGATGCCCGCCTCGTCGACCGCCTCGGCGAACAACTGGGCGGTGAGCGGGGTGTCTTCGGCGGGCTTGAGCACCACCGTGCAGCCCGCCGCGAGGGCGGGGGCGACCTTGGCGACGATCTGGTGCAGGGGGTAGTTCCAGGGGGTGATCGCACCGACCACGCCGATGGGCTCCTGGTAGACCGTCGAGTTGCCGACCTTCTCCTCGAAGGCGTGGGTCGCGGCGAGTTCGGCGTACGAACCCGCCACCGCGATCGGCACGCCCGCGTGGACGACCTGCGAGAAGGCGAGCGGTGAGCCCAGTTCGGCGGTGACCGTCTCGGCGATCTCGTCCTTGCGCGTCACCAACACGTCCCGCAGTGACGCGAGTTGGGCGGCGCGTTCGGCGGGTGGGGTCGCGGCCCAGCCCGGGAGGGCGGCACGGGCGGCGCGTACGGCGGCGTCGACGTCGGCGGCGGTGCCGGCCGGGACCCTGTCGATCACCTGCTCGTCGACCGGGTTCACCACGTCGATGGTCTCCCCGCTCGCGGCGGGGCGCCAGGCGCCGTCGATGTACATGCCGTCGTGTGCCTTCATCGTGCTGCCTCCCGGGCGTGACGTCGTCGTCCGCCTCACAAACTAGCGATGTTAGTTTTCCGGCGCCAGAGACCCGGGTCACAGACGCGCGGAGACCGCGGCAGCCGGGGAGCGGGCACCTCAGAAATCGGCCCGGGTCCGGTCGTCCACCCGAGCCACCGCCTCCTGCCCGAAGGCCTTCTCGTACGCCCGCCGGACCTCCTCGATCTTCCGGTCGTTCGCGCCCGCCGCTGTCACCGGATACAGCAGGATCAGCTCGTACGACCGCTCCTTCTCGATCGTCCCGTTGGCGTCCCGCCACTGCCCGCGCCCGTTCTGCACGGTGAGCCCGTTCGGGAAGTCCGGCGTGACCTCCTTGTCGACGAAGGCCATGAACTGCCGGTCGGTGACGGCCGGTCCGCCGTCCGGCCGCTCGGTACCGAAGAAGAGCTGTGTCTCGACGTACGGCGTTCCGCGCGTCGGCACGGGAGCGGTTTCCGCGTCGAGGCTCGCGTAGGCGGTGGGGGTCGCGGCCGCCAGGAGGAGGCCGACGGTCGCGAGGGCTGCCCGGTTTCGGGTGAAGTGCAGGGTCATGCACCTATCCGTACCGGGCGTCACTCCTCCAGGTCGGGCAGCCGCGCCGGGGCCGGGGAGATCCGTTCGCCGTGCTGGTCGAAGACGAACAGGTGGGCGATGTCGACGAGGAGCGGGACCTGCATGCCGTAGCGGAGTTCGATGTCGGGGGTGGTGCGCACGACGAGGTCGCCGGGGAGGCGGCCCTCGGGCGGTACGGGGTCGGATTCCGGGGCCGCCGAGGGGTCCAGGACCCCCACCCGTCCGGCGCGCAGCGCGCCCGCGCGTCCCCGCAGCCGGTCCAGGACACCGCCCTCGCGTCTGCGGCGGCGGACCGGGCGGGCGGGGCGCGGGGCCTCCAACTCCGGTACGACGGCGGGCCGGGAGCCGGTGTTGAAGTGGACGAGGACCTCGTGGCCCTGGAACTCCACGTGCTCGACCAGGCCGCTGATCACCACCTCGCCGGGGCGGGCGGCGGCGGGCTTGGCGATGCGGATGGCCTCGGAGCGCAGACCGACGATCACCTCGCGGCCCTGCTGGACACGGAGCAACTGGTGGTCCAGGCACAGGGGTTCGGGCAGCCGGAGGTACTGCTTGCCGAGGCTGATGGTCATCGCACCGTCCAACGGGGCCCGGACCAGGCCGCGCAGGAGGTTGATGCGCGGGGTGCCGATGAACGCGGCGACGAAGACGTTGCGGGGCAGGGCGTACACCGAGCGCGGGGTGCCGACCTGCTGGAGCACTCCGCCGCGCAGTACCGCGACCCGGTCGCCGAGCGACATGGCCTCGGCCTGGTCGTGCGTGACGTAGACCGTGGTGACGCCCAACTTGCGGGTGAGGGAGGAGATTTCGGCGCGGAGGTGGTTGCGGAGTTTGGCGTCGAGGTTGGAGAGGGGCTCGTCCATGAGGAACGCGGAGGGGTGGCGGGCGATGGCCCGGCCCATGGCGACGCGCTGACGTTCGCCGCCGGAGAGCTGGCCGGGGAAGCGTTCCAGGAGGTCCTCGATGCCCAGCATGCGGGCGGTGGCGTCGACGCGGGCGCGCGGGTCCTCGCCGGGGGTCTCGATGCGCAGCGGGAAGCCGATGTTGTCGCGGCTGGTCATGCTCGGGTAGAGGGCGAAGTTCTGGAACACCATCGCCATGTCCCGTTCGGACGGGGCGAGTTCGTTGGAGTACTCGCCGTCGAGTCTCAACTCGCCCTCGGTGATCTGCTCCAGGCCGGCGATCATCCTCAGCACGGTCGACTTGCCGCACCCGGACGGCCCGAGCAGGACGAGGAACTCCCCCGGCGCGATGTCCAGCGACAGCCGGTCCACCACGCGGGGGCCTCGCGCGTAGGCCTTGCTCACGTCGTGCAGGGAGATGGCGCGTGTCATGACGAGTGCCCCCGGGGGCTCACTTGGGCGACGGTGCTCCGCGGTCCGGTCACCTCGTACGGGCCGTACGAGGCTTGTGAGTCACGGAAGCTAACGGAATGTGCGCACCGGGGGGAAGAGACCGGACGGGATCGGGCGTGTCGGTCCGGGTGGTGAGAAAACGGACGATCGCATTCAGGCCAAGTACCGCTTCACCGCACCCGGTTGCGCGCCTTCGAGGTTTCGCCGACTGCGACCCCTTCGCGGGGCGTTCGTGCCGGTGAGCGCAGCGCGACGCCCGCGGACAGCACCAGCAGCGCACCGAGCATCACGAACGGCGCGGCCACGCCCGCGACTCCGGCGACGAGTCCCGCACCGGCGGGCGCGGCGACCTGGCCGAGGCGGTTTCCGGTCAGTCGTAGGGCGAGGGCGGTGGAGCGGGCGTCGTCGGGGGCGGCCTGGACGACCGTCGTCATGGAGAGGGGCTGGCCGACTCCGAGGCAGAAGCCCAGGATCGCGAGCATCAGGCCGACGGCCCAGACGGGGACCGGCAGGGCGATGCCCGCGCACAGGACGCCTGCCAGGAGGCAGGTCGCGGTCAAGAGGGCTGCCCGGCCCAGCAGTTGGAGCAGCGGGGTCAGGACCAGTCGGCACGCGATGGAGGCCGCGGCGCGGATGCTGAGCAGGACGCCGATCACGGAGGGCGCGATGCCCCGGTGCTCGCCGACCACCGGGAGGTAGGCGGTGAGGATGTCGGTGGCGGAGAGCACGGAGAGGCTGATGAAGATGCCCGCGGGTACGCCCCGGGCGCCCAGGATGCTGCGCATGGGCACGCGGTCGCCCTGCTCCGTACGGGACTTGGCGGTCCCGCGGTCCTCGATGCGCCACAGGGACGTGAACGACACGGCCGCGCCCGCGCCCGCGACGAGTAGGGCGAGCGCGCTGGTGCCGGCCATGTCGGAGCCGCCGATCAGGGCGCCCGCGGTGATGGGGCCGATGAGCTGGCCGAGGGAGGCGCCGATGGTGAAGTGGCCGAAGTTGCGGTCCTGTTCGTGCGGGGCGGACTGGCGGGCGACGAGCGACTGGGCGCCGATCACGAAGCAGAGATGGCCCAGGCCCATCACGCCGCTCCACATCGCCATCGCCCAGAGGGAGTCGGCGAGTCCGCTCAGTGCGCAGCCGCCGGAGATCAGGACCACGCCGGCGGGCAGCAGGGGTGCGCAGCGGCCGTGGTCGGTGCGGCGGCCGAGCGGTACGGCGGCGAACAGCGGGAGCAGCGCGTACACGCCCGCGATGACGCCGATCGCCCGCTCGTCGGCGCCGAGCGCGAGGGCCCGGTAGGAGACGGCGGGGCGGGCCATCGACACCGCCCCCTGCGTGAAGCTGAAGGCGATGACGAGGCGGAGCAGCCAGCCGCGGTTCCTGCCGGGCGCCATGCCGAAGTCCCTTGTCCCGTGGAGCGGATGATGCCGGGTCGGATGATGTGGGTCAGATGATTCCGAAGAGGATTCCTGCCCCGAGGACGACGAGCGATGTCAGGGCCGCCCACTTGACGACGAACCTGGTGTGGTCGCCGAACTCGACCTTGGCCATGCCGACCAGGACGTACACGGCGGGCACCAACGGGCTGGACATGTGCAGCGGTTGGCCGACGAGCGAGGCGCGGGCGATCTCCAGGGTCGAGACGCCGTGGGCGTTGCCGGCCTCGGCGAGCACCGGGACGATGCCGAAGTAGAAGCCGTCGTTCGACATGAAGTACGTGAGCGGGATGCTGAGCACTCCGGTGACGAAGGCCATGTGCGGGCCCATGCCGTCGGGGATGTTGCCGACCAGCCAGGTCGCCATGTGGTCGACCATGCCGGTGCCCTGGAGGACGCCGGTGAAGACGGCCGCGGCGAAGACCATGCCGGAGACGTTGAGGACATTCTCGGCGTGGGCGCCGAGGCGGGCCTTCTGGTCGGGCATGTGGGGGAAGTTGACGGTCAGGGCGAGGGCGGCGCCGAGCAGGAAGAGGACCGGGATCGGCAGCCACTCCATGATCATGGCGGTGAGCAGGGTGACCGTGAGCAGCGCGTTGAACCAGTAGAGCTTGGGGCGCAGGGTCGCCCTGTCGGGGTCGAGGCCCTGGAATCCCTCGTCCTCGTCGGGGAGTTCGGCGTCCGCGTCGGTGCCGGCGCCCGAACTGCCGGTGGGAGCACGCTTGATGCCGTCGCCGCCCGCCCCCACGAGCACCGTCTCGGTCTCCGGCTCGTCCACGAGCACCTCGTCCAGTGTCAGCACGCCGAGCCGCTTGCGCTCGCGGCGGCCGAGGACGTAGGAGAGGACGAGGACCGCCAGCATGCCCACGGCGAGCGCCGGGATCATCGGGACGAAGATGTCACTGGCGCTGACCTTGAGGGCGGTCGCGGCGCGGGCGGTGGGGCCGCCCCAAGGGAGCGTGTTCATCACGCCGTTGGCCATCGCGGCGACACCGGTCATCACGACGAGGCTCATCTTCAGGCGTTTGTACAAGGGGTACATCGCCGAGACCGTGATCATGAAGGTGGTCGAGCCGTCGCCGTCCAGGGAGACGATCGCGGCGAGGACCGCCGTACCGACGACGATGCGCAGCGGATCCGCCCTGCAGAACTTGAGGATCCCTCGCACGATCGGGTCGAAGAGACCCACGTCGATCATCACGCCGAAGTAGACGATCGCGAACATGAGCATCGCCGCGGTGGGCGCGAGGCTGGTGACGCCGTCGATGACGTAGTCGCCGAGCTTGCCACCCTTTCCGACGAAGACGCAGAACAGCGCCGGTATCAGCACGAGCGCCGCGATCGGCGACATCTTCTTCAGCATGATCAGGACCAGGAAGGTCGCGATCATGGTGAACCCGAGGATGGTCAGCATGAGTGGAACACCTAACGTTCGCCTTTGAACTCCCACCAGGGACGGCGGTCCGACGACGTTAGGTCGCGCAAAGCCGCGTTAACAAGATGTTGACGCGCGAGCAATAAGCGCAGAACTCCAGGTCACAGCGGTGCGGTGAGCGCGGCGACTTCCACGGGCACTCCGTTGAGCACCGCGTTGCCCGACAGCGGGTCGAGCTGACTGCCGTCGAGCAGCTGGTTCACGTTGACGCCCGGATCGGTGGCCGCGTGGCTGAGCCGGGTGCCGGGACGGTCGTGGCCCCAGCCGTGCGGAAGGCTCACCACACCCCGGCGCAGTCCGTCCGTGATCTCGGCGGGGGCGGTCACCTCTCCCCCGGCGCCCTTCACCCGGACCGGCGCTCCGTCGACCACGCCGAGGCGCTCCGCGTCGTCGGGGTGGATCTGCAGGGTGCAGCGGTTGGTGCCGCCGGTGAGGGCGGGCACGTTGTGCATCCAGCTGTTGTTGGAGCGCAGATGCCGGCGGCCGACGAGGACGAGCCCGTCGGCACGGTCGCTCATCGCCTGGCGGAGCCGGGGCAGGTCGTCGACGATCGGCTGCGGCAGCAGTTCGACCTTGCCGCTGCGGGTCTTGAGCGGCTGCGGCAGACGGGAGGCGAGCGGGCCCAGGTCGATGCCGTGCGGGTGCGCGAGGAGTCGCTGAAGGGTCAGCCCGTCGCGTCGTACGCCGAAACCGTCGCCGTAGGGACCCAGGCGCAGCATCATGTCCAGCCGTCGCTCGGGGCCGGTGTCGCCCGTGAGTTGGGCGGCCACCTCACTCGAATCCCGGCCGTGGACGGGCGAGTTGGGGTCCGTGACGGCCTTGCCGAGGGTCTGGTCGATGACCATCGTGTCCACGGCGGCGGGGTCGGTGCCGTGCATGCCGCTCGCGGCGAGGATCAGCCGGGACAGGATCTCGGTCTCGGCCATCCGGCCGGGCTCCAGCGGGATCGCGGGGCGGGTGTAGCGGACCTGGTTGCGGACGGCGAGGGTGTTGAACGCGAAGTCGTGGTGCGGGCTTTGGGAGGGCGGGGGCGGCGGCAGCACCACGTCGGCGTGGCGCGCGGTCTCGTTGAGGTACGGGTCGACGCTCACCATGAAGTCCAGTGAGTCGAGGGCCTTGTCGAGGCGGGTGCCGTCCGGTGCGGAGAGCACGGGGTTGGCGGCGACGGCGATGAGCGCGCGGATCGGTTCGCCCTCGGCGGTCGCGGTGTCGATCTCCTCGGCGAGCGCGGAGAGCGGCAACTCCCCCTTCGCCTCCGGGTATTGACTCACCCGCGAGCGCCAGCGCCCGAGCGCGAAGCCGCGGCCTGGTCCGGCGGGCCGGGGTGTCCGGTCGGTGGCGGCCTGCGGGAAGAGGGCACCGCCGGGCCGGTCGAGGTTGCCGGTGAGGATGTTGAGGACGTCGACGAGCCAGCTGGCGAGGGTGCCGTGCGGGACGGTGCAGCTGCCGATACGGCCGTAGACGGCGGCAGTTGGGGCGGCGGCGAGTTCGCGGGCGAGGGCGCGGATCTCGTCGGCGTCCACGTCACAGGCACCGGCCACGGCCTCGGGGGTGAAGTCCCGTACGGCGGAGCGAAGTTCCTCGACACCCTCCACATGCGGGGCCGACTCCCCCAGTTCCACGAGGTGTTCGTCGAAGAGGACGTGGGTCATCGCCGCGAGCAGCAGGGCGTCGGTGCCGGGGCGGACCGCGATGTGACGGTCGGCGAGCTTGGCGGTGCGGGTGCGGCGCGGGTCGATGACGGTGAGAGTGCCGCCGCGGGCCTTGAGGGCTTTGAGCTTGCCGGGGAAGTCGGGGGCGGTGCACAGACTCCCGTTGGACTCAAGGGGGTTGGCGCCGATGAGGAGCAGATGGTCGGTGTGGTCGAGGTCCGGTACCGGGATCGCGTTGGCGTCGCCGTAGAGCAGACCGCAGGAGACGTGTTTGGGCATCTGGTCGACCGTGGACGCGGTGAAGACGCTGCGGGTGCCGAGGGCGCCGAGCAGGACGGTCGGGTAGAGGGCACCGGCCATCGTGTGCACGTTGGGGTTGCCGAGGACGACACCGACGGAGTTCGGCCCGTACCGCTCGACGACCGGGCGCAGGCCCGCGGCGACCGCGTCGAACGCCTCCTCCCAGGTGGCCTCGCGCAGCTCGCCGTCCCGACGGACGAGGGGGCCGCGCAGCCGGTCCGGGTCACTGTCGACGGCTCCGAAGGAGGCGCCCTTGGGGCAGATGAACCCCCGGCTGAACACGTCGTCGCGATCCCCTCGGGCACCGGTCACCCGGGTGCCCTCGATGGTCAGCGTCAGCCCACAGGTGGCTTCGCACAGGGGGCAGATACGCAGGGCGGTGCGGGACACGGGGCCTCCAGGGGGCGTCGTTGCCTCTTGGCGGCGAGCATACCGAGCGGTATGGGGGGTGGCGAGGGGGAACTGGGGGTGAGGTCGGAAACCCACCGCACGTGGACGGCGGACCGCCGGCCGGTCCAGGACCCGGGCGGGGGCGAGCCGCCCGGCCGCAGGTCAGTCCAACACCCGTGCCAGATACGCCCGCAGCAACTCCCGCGTCTCCCCGATGACCTTCTCGTCGCCCTCGGGGGCGACCCGGAACGCCAGGTGGACGAGGGCGTCGGCGGTTTCCACGGCGATGAGGAAGGTGCGGCGGAGATCCTCGTCGGGCTCGCGGGCGAGGTAGCCGGAGAGGAGATCGGTGAGGCGGTCGGCGACGCGGATGTTGGGTTCCGCGTGACCCGAGCCGATGGGGATCTGGTTGCCGAAGTCGACGAGGGAGAAGCCGGGCGCGGTGCGCTTCATCGCGAGGTACTCGTCCAGGACGGCGTCCACCGCCGTCCGCCAGCCCTCGGCGCCCGACTCCTTGAGGCGCTCGGTGACCCGCTCCGTGTACCGCTCCAGATTCCGCTGGGCCAGCGCGTCGGCCATCGCACGCTTGTTCCCGAAGAAGCGGTAGACCGAACCGATGGGCACGCCGGCGCGCAGAGCCACCGCCCGGGTGCTCAACACGTCGTAGCCGACCTCGTCGAGCAGGTCGGCGCAGGCGTCGAGAATCCTGGTCAGCCGTTCGGCGCTCCGCCGCTGCACGGGCGCACGCCGGAGCGATGTCGTGTGGGGCACGGGCCTCATGATGCCTTTCCGCCGCGGTCAGGTGAAGCTCGCACCTGAGTACGGAATTGGGTGTCCACAGCACTCATATCGCCCCCCGCGCCGGCGTGGAGCCGGCGACCTTGCTGCCGTCGGGCGTGGCCTGGGGCGCCGACTCCGTGATGTCCGCCGTGCTCTGCACCGGTTTGCCGTGCACGGCCCACACCGTGCCGTCGTCGGCGTAGAGGCGCGCGGTGACGTGGTGGGTGCCGTGCGGGACGAGGTCGGCCGCGAGGTGGTACTCGGGGACGCGGAGCCGCGCGACGGTGCGGCCGTCGACGAGGAGCCGGACGGTTCCCCGGCCCGCGACCGCGACCGGCCTCACGCCGGCGGGCGAGAAGCGGAAGTCGTGGAACGTCAGCGTGACGTCCCAGCTGTCGTCCGCGGCGTCGGGCTCCACCTCGATGCCGACCTCCGGCGCGCCCTTCTTGTCCACTTCGCGGTAGTGCCGGCCCTGCCCGTCCGTCTCGTCGAGCACCTTGCCCACCGGCGACGGCGACACCCGGTCACCCTTCCCCGCATGGGCATCACGGGAGCCGCAGCCCGCCGATCCGGCCAGCAGCAGGGCACAGACCGCGAGCGCGGTGAGAACAGCGCGCGACCACGACATGCGGGGGAGAGTAGAACACCGGTCCGACAGCCGGATCCCCCTGGAGGCTGGTTCTTGGTCTCCGCGAGTCGGATTTTCCGGCCGCGCCCTCCTCTTTCCGGCCGACCCCTCCCCGCCCTCTTGCGCCCACGAAACCGCAATCCTACGGTGTTACATAGGAATCAGACGGCAGGGAGCAGGCATGAGCGGGGACGCACGCAAGGCCGCCGAGGGACTGACCTACCTCACCGGTTTCGGCAACGAACACAGCTCGGAGGCGGTGCCGGGCGCCCTGCCCGAGGGCCGCAACGCCCCGCAGCGCGCACCGCTGGGCCTCTACGCCGAGCAGCTCAGCGGTACGGCGTTCACCGAGCCGAGGGCGCACAACCGGCGCTCGTGGCTGTACCGCGTCCGCCCCTCGGCCGCGCACCCCGCGTTCACCCGCGCCGACAACGGCTCCATCCGTACGGCGCCCTTCACGGAGACGGCGCCCGATCCGAACCGCCTGCGCTGGAACCCGCTGCCCGACCCCGCGCCCGGCACCGACTTCCTGGCCGGCCTGTGGACCCTGGGCGGCAACGGCGACGCGACCCAGCGCACCGGCATGGCCGTGCACCTCTACCACGCCGACGCCTCGATGGACCGTGTCTTCAGCGACGCGGACGGCGAGCTGCTGATCGTCCCGGAGCGCGGCGGGCTGCTGCTGCGCACGGAGTTCGGGCTCCTCCATGTGGAGCCGGGACATGTGGCGTTGATCCCTCGTGGGGTGCGCTTCCGTGTGGAGCTGCTGGATGATTCAGCCCGCGGATATGTGTGCGAGAACTATGGGGCACCCTTCCACCTCCCCGACCTCGGCCCGATCGGCGCCAACGGCCTCGCCAACGCCCGGGACTTCCGGGCACCGGTGGCCGCGTACGAGGACGTCGAGGGCCCGGTCGAGGTGGTGAACAAGTTCTGCGGCAACCTCTGGACGGCGACCTACGACCACTCGCCCCTCGATGTCGTCGCCTGGCACGGCAACCATGTGCCGTACGCCTATGACCTGCGCCGGTTCAATGTGCTCGGCTCCATCTCGTACGACCACCCCGACCCGTCGATCTTCACCGTCCTGACGTCCCCGTCGGACACCCCGGGCCTGGCCGGCGTGGACTTCGTGGTGTTCGCGCCGCGCTGGCTGGTGGGCGAGGACACGTTCCGGCCGCCGTACTTCCACCGGAACGTGATGAGCGAGTACATGGGGCTCGTCGAGGGCGCCTACGACGCGAAGGCCGAGGGCTTCGTGCCGGGCGGCGGCTCGCTGCACAACATGATGTCGGCGCACGGCCCGGACCGGGAGACCTTCGACCGCGCGAGCGCCGCCGAACTGCGCCCGCAGAAGATCGACGACGGCCTGGCGTTCATGTTCGAGACCCGGTGGCCGGTGACGGCGACGGCCCAGGCGGCGCACGCCGATCACCTCCAGCGGGGTTACGACGAGGTGTGGCAGGGCCTGCAACGCCACTTCCGCCCCTCGCAATGACCCTCGCCGCCGACCGGCACCCCGCACACCGACAACTCCCCACCGGTTCACGTCCCTTGCACCGATGCCTCCCTACCGGTACGGATGGCCCCGTGACCTCCTTCGCCCCGGACTCGATCGTCCTGAACCGCAAGCTGCCGCTCTGGTACCAGGTGTCGCAGTCCCTGCGCGCCTCGATACTCGGCCGCTCGCCCCGGGACCCGCTGCGGCTGCCCACGGAGGAGCGACTCGCGGGGCACTACGGCGTCAGCGTGCTCACCATGCGGCAGGCGCTGAAGGAGTTGGAGGCCGAGGGCCTGATCACCCGGCACCGCCGCCGGGGCACGTTCATCGAGCCGGACGTCCAGCGGGCCACCCCGGTACGACTGTTGGGCTCGGTGGACGCGATCGTCGCCCAGCAGTCCGGCATGACGACGGAACTCCTGGACCACGGCAAGGCGCCGGTGCCACCCGAACTCACCGACCAGTTCGCGGACTTGACCGAGGTGGCGACGTACCACCGCCTCCGCAGCGACGAGAGGACCGGCGAACCGACGAACCATGCCCGCAACCACATCCGCCCCGAACTGGCCGACCGCCTCGACCTGGACGACCTCATCCGCTGGCCGATGACCAAGGTCCTGCGGGACGTCGTGGGCGCGGACATCAGCCGCATCACGGACACGGTCGAGGCCCGCCTCGCCGACCCGGAGACCGCCCGCCTCCTCCAGGTCCCGCTCCTCAGCCCGATCCTGCACTACACGGGCATCACCTACGACACACAGGGCAGGGTCCTGGACGTGGCAGTCATCCATTACCGAGGCGACCGGTTCTCCTTCTCGGTCACCCTCGACGCCGCGAACTGACGTCGTCGTACGATGCCCAGCGTGACGCACGACGACGCTCCGCTGCTCGCGGACCTCATGCCGTGGTCCGTCGCACCGATCCGGCTCGGCCGGGGGTGGCCGACGGCACCCGACGCGGCAACCCTGAAAGCGCGCTGGGACGCCCTGGTGAAGGTCGAAGTCCCGGACCGGGAAACCCTGTTCGAGCCGACCCGCTCACGCACGCTGCACTCGGCGGTGTCCCAGCTCCCCGGCCAGCCCAGCGGCACGGAGAAACTGATCCGCGCCACGGGCCCCTGCCCGGAACCGGTCCGCGTCCTGCACGCCCCCTTCGACGAGCAGTGGCTGATCCCCGACCACCGCCTGATCGACGCGGCCCGCCCGGAGGTGTGGCGGGTGGCGGACGAACGCCAGATCTTCGTGGTGGAGACCCCGGTCGTCCCCGGCACCTCCGGCCCGTTCCTGCTCGCGTCCTCGGTCCTCCCCCTGCTCCGCCCCGGCCGGGTCCGCCCCCTCTACCGCCGCCCCGCGGCCGAGGAACCGAACCTGGCCCCGGGCCTGTTGGCCCACCTCGCCACCCACCTCGGCCACTCCCCCACCCCGGCGGACGTCCTCGCCTGGACGGTGACGACGGCCCGCCCCGGCCCGGCGGTACCCCTGACCCGGAACCCCGAAATCTGGGCACACGGCGTCGAGTTGGGCCACCGCCTCCTCTGGCTGATGCGCCGCAACGGCGACCGCCCCAAACTCCCCGGCGGCCGCCGCCCCTACGTCCGCGCCCCGCTCCCACCCCTTCCCCTCACCCTCCACTACGACCGCGACGAGGAGACCCTCCACCTCGACGAGGGCCGCATCTCCCCGGTACCCCCCGAGTCCTGGGACTTCGAGGTGAGCGGAGTGCGGGTACTGGAGCAGTGGTTCAACTCCCGCACGGCGGAAGCCGATCCGGGCACCCTGGCGGCGATCCGTCCGGGGACCTGGCAGCAGACGTGGACGTCGGAGCTGTTGGAGCTGATCACCGTCCTGGCACTGCTGGCGGAACTGCGACCACAGCAGGAGGAGTTGGAGGTGACGGACCCGATCACAGCGGCGGAACTGCGCAAGGCGGGCGTCCTCCCGCCACCGGAGTGGACCCGCCACCCCGCATCAGTCCTTGACCACCACGAAGAGGGCCCGGAAGGCCAGTTCGCCTTGATCTGACCGCTACCACTGAGGCGGCAGTTCGGGACCCAGCGACGAGAACCTCTCCTGGGACACCACCTGTTGGGGCGGCCAGGTGATGTTGTCCGGTGGCCAGGTCTGGCCGGTCCGCTCCAGGAACCACGCAGGGGGTTCGTACATGGGCGGTTCGTAGCCGTCGGGCAGGGCCGTCCGCCATGTGACGCCCTCCGTGCGCCGCTTGAACTCGTCCTTGATCGCCTTGAGTTGTTCCGGCTGGGTGAGGAGGTCGATCGCCGTCGCCGTGAGGTAGCGGGCGGCGGCGACGACGGTCGCCCGGCAGGGTGCCGACGCCGCGCAGGAGGTGAGGGCCCAGGTGTGCAGCTTGCTGCCGATGGGGGCGAGGGCGGCGCCCATGGAGACGGTCGGGACGTTCCAGCTGATGTCGGCGACGTCCGTCGAGCCGCCGCCGAGGAACACCGGGTTGGGCGGGGTGAGTTCGGCGATCTCGGTGTGCAGGCCCCGCTGCGGCAGCCCGAGCGACTCCTGGAGGTCCCGCGCCAACTGCTGCGCCTCCTCGGTGAATTCGGGCGGCCCGAGCTGACGCATGTTGTCGTACATCAGCTCCGCGAAGGCCCGGGAAGGGAGTTGGTTCCAGCAGGCGGCGGTGATCCGGTGCCGTACCGACGTCTGCGAGGCCTTCGCCGCCGCCTCGGAGACGGCGATCACCTTGTCGAGGAGGACCTGGACGCGGGCGGGGCTGCCCTCGCGGACGTAGTAACTGATCTCCGCGATCTCGGGGGTCACGTTCGGGATGTCACCGCCGTTGTTGATCACCCAGTGGAGACGTCCGCTCGGCGCCAGGTTCTCCTCGCGGAGGAACTCCGAGAGGGTCGCCATCATCACGGCCGCGTCCAACGCGCTCTTGTTGCCGAGCGCGTGGCCGCCGTGCCCGGCCACGCCCAGGAAGGTGAAGGTCACCGCCGTCATCGCGGTGCTGGTGCCCCAGCCGGTGGCGTTGGAGGTCGAGGGGTGCCAGTCGAGGAAGGCGTCGAGGCCGTCGTAGGCGCCCTGGCTGACCGCGTAGGTCTTGCCGATCAGGTTCTCCTCGGCGGTTGAGCCGAAGAACCTGACGGTGACGGGGAGTTGGTGGCGTTGCGCCGCCTGTGCCACGGCCGCGGCGGCAGCTGCCGCCGCCGTACCGAGGGCGCAGTGGCCGCAGCCGTGGCCGGGGCCGTAGCCGGGCGCGAAGGGGTCGTGGACGTACTCGCGCGGGTCGTGGTGACCGACGCCGCTGTGCTGGGAGAGGCCGGGCAGCGCGTCGTACTCGCCGCTGAAGCCGAGGACGGGGCCGCCGGTGCCGTGGGAGAAGGTCGCGGTGAAAGCCGTGGGGAAGCCGGCCGTGCCGAACTCGACCTGGAATCCGGCCTGTTCGAGGAAGGCTGCCTCGGCGAGCGACGACTTCCACTCGCGCAGGCTGAGTTCGGCGTGCTCCCAGATCTCGGAGTTGAGGCCGGTGATCCGGTCCGTGTGCTCCGCGATCCAGTCCAGCGCGGCCGTCTTGGCGGGGCTCTCCCGGGCCAGGCCCGCGGGCGGGACGTAGGTGGGCGCGGTCACGTGGGCGGAGGCCGCCATCACCGGGTCGGTCGCGGTCGTCGTCTCGTGTTCGTGCTGGTCGTGAGGGTCACACACGTGCGCCTCCGGGAGCGGCGAGGATCGGTGCATCAGCCATACGCATCATGCTCCCCCCATGACAAAGGTGTCAGGCGCGGGACATGATCCCCGGCATGGAGCCCTTGCCCGTGCCCCCGCCCCAGCCCCTCCCCCTGGAGGGCATCACCGTCGTCGCCGTCGAGCAGGCCGTCGCCGCCCCCTTCGCCACCCGCCAACTCGCCGATCTCGGCGCCCGGGTGATCAAGGTCGAGCGGATCGACGGGGGTGACTTCGCGCGCGGTTACGACACGGCGGCCGGCGGTCTGGCCTCGCATTTCGTGTGGTGCAACCGGGGCAAGGAGTCCATCGCACTGGATCTGAAGGATCCGCGCGGGCTGGACGTCGTACGTCAACTCGTCGCCGGTGCGGACGTGTTCGTACAGAACCTCGCGCACGGAGCAGCGGCACGGCTGGGGCTGGACGCGGCGACGCTGTGCGCGGCGCATCCCCGGCTGGTCGCCGTGGACATCTCCGGGTACGGGGCGTCGGGGCCGTACGCCGACAAGCGGGCCTACGACATGCTCGTGCAGTGCGAGGCGGGGCTGGTGTCGGTGACCGGGACGCCGGAGCAGCCCGTGAAGGCGGGGATTCCGGCCGCCGACATCGCGGCGGCCATGTACGCCTTCTCCGGTGTGCTCGCGGCGCTCGTGCGCCGGGGTGTGAGCGGGCGTGGCGGGCCGGTGGAGGTGTCGATGCTGGACGCGCTCGCGGAGTGGATGGGGCATCCGTTGCATCACGCGATGCACGGTGGAACTCCCCCGGCGCGCACGGGACTTGCGCACGCCGTCATCGCGCCGTACGACGCCTATCCCACGGCGGACGGCGGACAGGTGCTGTTGTCGGTGCAGAACGACCGGGAGTGGCGGCGACTGGCCGAACAGGTCATCAAGAGGCCGGAGTTGGGGAGTGATCCCGACTTCGCCACCAATGCCGCGCGGGTCGTGAACCGGGAGCGCACCGACGCCCTCGTCGGTGCGGCGCTGGGTGGGTTCGGCGCCGACGAGGCCGTGGGGCTGCTGGAGCGCGCCGGTGTGGCCTGCGCGCGACTCAGGGACGTGCAACAGCTGGCGGAGCATCCGCAGTTGGCGGCCCGGGGGCGGTGGCGGGAGGTGGGTTCGCCGGTCGGGCCGCTGCGGGCGCTGCTGCCGCCCATCACCTTGCCGGGCGGAGGCGAGGCGCGGATGGGCGACGTGCCCGCGCTCGGGGAGCACACCCTGGCGCTGCTGCGTGCCGTGGGGATGGCGGACGTAGAGATCGCAGCACTGCGCCGGGACGGTGTGGTCGCCTGAGCGCGGGCCCCCGGGAACTCCCCGGGGACGCCGAGGACTTGCTCAGCGCCCGCCGAACAGCGAACGGCGCAGCCTGCGCAGTGGCGCGAACAGCTTGACGCGGCTCACTCGGGTACCTGTGGCGCTGCGTTCCTGCGTGGTGTCACGCGAGGTCAGCTCACGCATCAGCGAGGTCGCCTCTGCCGTCTCGCGCTGCGGGACGACAGGGCCGCCCAGCACCGAGAGATGGCGGTCGAGGCGCGAACTCGTCGCGCTGCTCCCGCACGTGATCGCAGGGACCCTTGCCCTGCTGCGCACTATCTGTTCCATGTCACTCCCCACCCGTACGAGTCCACCCGGCCCGGGCAGGGTAACCCTATCGCCCCAACCGAGCACTCGTGTATCGAGGTCTCAGGATTCACCTTCCCCGTAAGGGTGTTGACGACCCCTCCTTGATTACTCTCCGAATCCAACCGATTTCAGGGCGAGTTGGACAACTGGCTGCGTCGTGGGCTGTGCTGAGCCTCCGTCGGGCTCGACGGTCACTGCGAGTGATGTTGCAGTTTTGTCGAGTCCGGTGGCGACCAAGGGCGTGTCGTCCTTGAAGAGCCCGAGGGAGCGCGGTTGCACATCGGGGCGCATCAGCCACAGTTGATGCACGCGCCCGCTCGGCAGCGCGCCGTACCCGCTCAGGGTGACGACCGCGCGCCCCTCCGAGGCGGAGGCGATCACGCCGATGCTCCGGCCGGCGGTGTCCGCGCCGGTGGTCGCACGGGCATCCGGAGCTGCGAGAACGTGGGCGATGTCACGTGACTGCGACTGCGCGGCGTCCAGCTTGTCCTGTGTCTTGTTCGCCTGCACGGCGAACAGCGAGGCCACGACGAGGGCGGCAGTGGCCGTCGCGGTGGCGAACGGCACGAAGAACGGGCGCCGTTGGGGCACGCGGGCGCGCGAGGCCTGCGGCTCTGTGCCCCACACATGTGCCGGCAGCCGGGGCGTGTACTCCCGCGCCTGTGGTTCACGCACATGTTCCCGCAGCGGTCCGGGTTCCTGCGGGGTCTGCCGTACGGCGGCCAGCACGCGGTCGCGCATGGCGAGCGGCGGCTGGGCGGCCGTGGACCAGGCCAGCCGGACCGCGTCCTCGGTCAGCGCGCGGACCTCCTCGGCGCAGCGGTCGCAGCCCCTGAGGTGTTTCTCGAACTGGCGGCGCTCGGCGGGTTCGAGGGCGTCCAGGGCGTAGGGGGCCGCGAGCGAGTGGAGATCCCCCCGGCCGAACAGTCGGGCGAGAACGCTCATGCGACACCTCCCAGGCAGTCGCGCAGCCGGGTGAGTCCGTCACGCATACGGGTCTTGACCGTGCCCAGCGGCAGCGAGAGCCGCTCGGCCACTTCACGGTACGTATAGCCGTCGTAATAGGCGAGGGTGACGGACTGCCGTTGCAGCGCCGTGAGGCGGTCCAGGCAGCGGCGCACCAACTGCCGTTCCAGGCCCGCCTCGACCTCCTCGGTCACCTGGTCGAAGGCGGGGTGGTGGGAGCGGCGGGCCTCGCGCTGCTCGCGTTCGCCGGCCGCGCGGGCGCTGCGCACCCGGTCGACGGCCCGGCGGTGGGCGAGGGTGAGGACCCAGGACAGGGCGCTGCCCCGGCCGGGGTCGAAGCGGGCGGCGGACCGCCACATCTCCAACAGCACCTCCTGGGACACCTCCTCGGACTGCGCCGGGTCGCGCACCACGCGGCGCACCAGTCCGAACACCGGCCCGGACACCAGTCCGTACAGCTCCTCGAAGGCCCGTTGATCACCTGCCGCCACCTGCACCAGGAGCTCGTCGGCCTCCACCCGTCCCCCACTCTTCGACCGCACGCGGCCCATCCCCTCATCACATCCCGTCACACGAGGCGTTCGTAGCGAACACCTCTACGGATGGGTTACGGATCCGCGCGCCCAAAACGCGGGTCAAGGGACGGATTGGAAGGCGCCAAAAAAACTTTTCAGGTTTGACCAATCCGCCCCGGCACCTGCTCCGAATCTCCGTGCGTCAGGCAAGTTGGCACTGAGGACGGACGGCATGACACCTATCTCCAGGAGCGGTGCGGGACGCAGGAAGCTCGCGGCCCTCGTATGTGGCGCGCTGGCCGCCGGGGGGCTCGCAGCCGCCGGTACGGCCGCGCTGGAACCGGGAGTGGCCGCGGCCTCCTCCCACCGGGAGGCTCCCCTCATCTCGGGGACCCCGCAGTACGACAACACGGACCTGTACGCGTTCGTCAGTCCGGACAAGCCGGACACGACGACGATCGTGGCGAACTGGATACCGTTCGAGGAGCCCGCCGGCGGCCCGAACTTCTACCAGTTCGCG
Source organism: Streptomyces sp. NBC_01261 (assembly GCF_036226385.1). Lineage (NCBI taxonomy): Bacteria > Bacillati > Actinomycetota > Actinomycetes > Kitasatosporales > Streptomycetaceae > Streptomyces > Streptomyces sp. NBC_01261. Next base: position 8,490,727 of record NZ_CP108463.1, on the reverse strand, counting down.
GACGACGCCCAGTACGACGTGCACATCGACAACAACGGTGACGCGCTGGACGACTTCATCTTCCGCTACACCTTCAGCACGCAGATCAAGAACAAGAAGACGTTCCTCTACAACACGGGTCCGGTCACCAGCCTCACCGACCCCGACCTCAACATCACGCAGTCGTACGACGTCGAGCTGATCAAGCTCAAGAAGGGCAAGGCGGTCTACAAGACGAAGATCGCCGACGACATCCCGGCGGCGCCCTCGGACGTCGGCGACGCGTCGATGCCGGACTACGCCAAGCTGCGTTCGCAGGCGATCTACAAGACGACGAACGGCGGCGCGACCTTCGCGGGCCAGGCCGACGACCCGTTCTTCGCGGACCTGCGCGTCTTCGACCTGCTCTACGGCGGCAACCTGAGCGAGGTCGGCAACGACACCCTCAAGGGCTACAACGTCAACACGATCGCCCTCCAGGTGCCGAACGACCTGATCCGGCAGTCCAAGTCCCGCCCGACCGTGGGTATTTACTCCACAACCCAGCGCAAGAACGCCAAGGGCTACTACACGCAGGTCTCGCGGCTGGGCAACCCGTTGGTCAACGAGGTCGTCAACCCGCAGAAGGACAAGGACAAGTTCAACGCGTCCGAGCCCAAGGACGACGCGCAGTTCCTGAAGAACGTGACCGAGCCCGAGATCCCGAAGCTCATCGAGTCGATCTACAAGATCAAGGCGCCGAGCGAGCCCCGCAACGACCTCGTCAGCGTGTTCCTCACGGGCGTCAAGGGCCTCAACACCGAGCAGCCGTACGCGAAGCCGTCGGAGATGCTGCGCCTGAACACCTCGATCCCGCCGGCCGCGCACCCCAAGCGCCTCGGTGTCCTGGACGGCGACAACGCGGGCTTCCCGAACGGGCGTCGGCTCACCGACGACGTGATCGACTCCGCGCTCCAGGTCATGGAGGGTGAACTGGTCGGTTCCAAGAACGACTTGGGCGACGCGGTCGACAAGAACGACAAGGGTTTCGAGAAGTACTTCCCGTACGTCGCCGAGCCGACCTCGGGTTCGCGCGGCCCGCTCGCCAAGGGCACGACCAGCGGCAGCGACGTCAAGAACCAGCTGGGCGACGCGTTGCAGCCGGCGGGTTCGTCCTCCGACAGCAACAACATGATGCTGATGGTCGCGTCGGCGGCCTCGGGTGTCGCCGGTGTCCTCCTGATCGGCGCGGCCGTCGCATGGTGGCGCCGTCGCCCGACCCACCGCCCGTACTAAACCCCCCGACTGGCGCGGCCCGCACTTCACCTTCCCCCACGGTGCGGGCCGCGCCACCCCCACGCACCAACACCCCCCGGCACCACAGCACTTGAACCACCCCAGGCGATGGAGGAACGGCATGACCCCGCGCGAAACCAACAACAAGCCGCCGGAGGACAACCAGCCGACGGCAACCCAGCGGGAGTGGGAACGGCTGTGGGAGCAGGGGGACGAGGGCGGGGGGCAGGGCGGCAAAGAGGTGAGCGCCGGGTCGGAGAGCGGGCGTGGCACGGAGGCGGACGCTGGGCCGGGCAGCGAACGGGACACGGATTCCGGCGCCGCGCCGGCCGTAGTGGAATCAGCGCCGGCCGACAACTCGGTTCACGACGAGGAGCCGCAGGCCCCGGGCGCGGATGCCTCCGAGGCCTCCGAGGCCTCCGAGGCCTCCGAGGCCTCCGAGGCCTCCGAGAATGAACTCGACACCCACGCCGAGACGGCCCCAACTCCCGTGCAGGACAAGGGCGATGAACCGGCCCCCTCCCACACCCACGGCAACGCCGACGGGCCGGGCACCACCCACACCCACGACCACACTGACGGGCCGGGCGCCACCCACACCCACGACGGTTCAACCGCCCCCCACAGCCACGCGGCCCCCGACGAAGCCCACACTCACCCCCACCCCCACCCCGCTGACTCCGACCGCATCGCCGCCGTCCGCCGGGTGGCCGCCGCGAGCCGCCGCTGGCGTACCGTCCAACTCGCCGGATGCGCGGCCCTGTTGGCCGTGACCATGACCGCCGGGGCCATCGCCATCGGCGCGGCGAAGGACAGCGGTGCCACCGGGGTCGCCGCGTCCAGTGCCGTGTCGCCGGAGTTGCTCGCCAGTGGGAGTCTCGACGCGAGTATCGCCTCGCTGCAGGCTCATCTGCGGACGCAACCCAAGGACTTCGACGGGTGGGCGACGCTCGGGCTCGCGTATGTGGAGCAGGCGCGGACGAAGGGGGACCCGTCCCGGTATCCGCAGGCGCAGGCCGCGTTGCAGCGGTCGTTGAAGATCTCGCCCGGCAACGAGAACGCCCTGGAGGGCCGCGCCGCGCTCGCCGCCGCCCGGCACGAGTTCGCGGAGGCGCTGACCTACGCGGACCAGGTGCTGAAGGAGAACCCGTACAGCGAGCGCGCCCTGTGCTCGCGGATCGACGCGCTCGTCGAACTCGGCCGCTACGCCGACGCGTCGAAGGCCGCCGACCTCGCCGACGCCCGCAAGCCCGGCGTCCCGGTCTTCACCCGGTACGCGTACGTGCACGAACTGCGCGGTGACGTCACCACGGCCCGCAAGGTCCTGGAACAGGCCCTCGCCGCCGCCACCTCCCCCGGCGACATCTCGTACGTGGCCGGCACGCTCGGCCAACTCGCCTGGAACCAGGGCGACTACAAGACCGCGCTGAACGACTACGGCCGCGCCCTCGCCGCCGACGAGAACTACCTCCCCGCCCTGGAGGGCCGCGCCCGTTCCCAGGCCGCCCTGGGCGACCGCGCCGAGGCCATCAAGGGCATGGAACTGGTCGTCTCCCGCTACCCGCTGCCCCAACCCCTCGTCGAACTGGGCGAGTTGTACGAGAGCCGGGGCGCCGCGGGCGACAAGGCCAAGGCCGGCGACCAGTACGCCCTTGTCGACGCCTGGATCGCGCTGGCCCGCGCCAACGGCGTCAACGCCGACCTGGACACCGCGCTCGCCGCCGCCGACCACGGCAACATCAAGTCCGCCCTGAAGGCCGCCCGCGCCGAATGGGCCCGCCGCCACACCGTGCACACCGCGGACGCCCTCGCCTGGGCCCTGCACGTCAACGGCCTCGACAAGGAGGCCCTCCCCTACGCCCGCCGGGCCACGGCCACCGGCTACCACAACGCCTCGTTCATCTACCACCTCGGCATCATCGAACTCGCCACCGGCCACAAGGCGGACGGCCGCGCCCACCTGACCAAGGCCCTGAAGCTGAACCCGGGCTTCTCACCGCTCGGCGCGAGCAAGGCCCGTAAGGCGTTGGAGGCAACCAAGTGACGCCGGTCCGCCGCCTGTTCGCCTCCGCCGCGGCCGTCCTCACCGCCGCCGGCGCGCTCCTGCTGGTCCCCACGGCCACCGCGAGCGCGCACCCCCTCGGCAACTTCACCGTCAACCGCTACGACGGCCTCGTCGTCGCCCCCGGCCAGCTGCGCGTCACGCACATCGAGGACCTCGCCGAGATCCCGGCGACCCAGGTCAAGCCGGAGATCAAGCGGTTGGGGATGACCGAGTGGGCCCGGCAGCGCTGTGACAAGGCCGCCGAGGGCAGCAAGGTCACCGTCGACGGCCGTACGGTAGCTCTCACACCCGGTGCCGGTACCGCGCGGCTGCGGCCGGGGCAGGCCGGGCTCAACACCCTGCGGGTGGAGTGCGGTTCGACCGCCGCGCTGCCCAAGGGGAGCACGGTCACCCTCGGCTTCCACAGCGCGGGGCTGACCACCGGCCCGGGCTGGCGGGAGATCACCGCGCGCGCCGACCGGATGACGCTCACCAAGTCGGACGTGGCGGCGAAGTCGAACTCGCACGAACTCACCAGCTATCCCAAGGACTTGCTCTCCTCCCCCGACGACACCACGACCGCGTCCCTGCACGCGCGCCCCGGCGGCCCGGCACTCACCGACGCCGACCGGTCGACGTCGGAACCGCCCGCCGCCTCCGTGCTGCCGCGCGGCGCCGACCGCTGGACGGAGGCCCTGAACAACCTGGTGGCCCGCCACCACCTCACGGTCGGTTTCGCCGCCCTCGCCCTGCTCATCGCGATCGCCCTGGGCGCGATGCACGCGCTCGCGCCCGGTCACGGCAAGACCCTGATGGCGGCCACCGCGGCGGCGCGGGGCGGTCGCGCCCGCCTCAAGGACGTCCTCCCGCTGGCCGCGTCGGTCACCGTCACCCACACCCTCGGCGTGGTCGCCCTGGGCCTCCTGGTCACGGCCGGCTCCGCCGCGACGCCCTCGGTGATCGCCTGGCTCGGCATCGCGAGCGGCGTCCTGGTCCTCTTCGCCGGCGCCAACCTCGTACGCCGCGCCTGGCGCAACCGCCCACGCCCGCAGGCCACTTCACACCCCCACCCGCATCCCCACCCCCACGATCACCGGCACGGGACCGCCAAGGCCCCCGAGCGCTCCCTGGTCCTGGTCTCCGCGCACGCCGAGGCCGGGTCCGCCCGCACCGAGGCCCACCCGCACAGCCACGACGACGACCACGCCCACAGTCACGATCACGAGCACGGCGAAACTCACGACCACGACCACGGCCATGACCACCCCCGTCCCCACGACCATGGCCACACGCACGACCACGACCACGCCGTAGAACACACGCACGGCGGCTTCACCCACACCCACGAGACCGCCCCCACCGTGCGCGGCACGATCCTGCTCGGCTTCGCCGGTGGGCTCGTGCCGAGTCCGTCCGCCGTGGTCGTCCTCGTGGGGGCCGCGGCGCTCGGTCAGGCGTGGTTCGGGCTGCTGCTCGTCGTCGCGTACGGCATCGGTCTCGCCCTCACCCTCACCGCCGCCGGATTCGCCGTCGTCAAGCTGGGTACAGGGATGAACCGAGTGATGGACCGGCGCCCCCGCTGGACCACCAGCCCCATGGCGGTCCTGGTCCGCCGGACCCTGCCGCTGGGATCGGCGTTCGTCGTCGTGGCCCTCGGGGTCGGACTGGTGGTCAAGGGGGCGGCATCAGCGCTCGGCTGAGTTACGTTTGGCGAGAATTCGCCCGGCTGCGAATGGGGGGAGCCCATGTCCGAAGATCCGGGCACTGAACGTGTGATCGCGGGCCGCTACCGGCTCCTGTCCCCCCTCGGTGAGGGCGGGATGGGCACGGTGTGGCGGGCCCGCGACGAGGTGCTGCAACGCGAGGTCGCCGTCAAGGAGGTGCGCGCGCCGGGCGGACTGGCATCCGACGACGTGGAGCGGATGTACGCCCGGCTGGAGCGCGAGGCGTGGGCGGCGGCGCGGGTCGCCAACCGCAACGTGGTGACGGTGTACGACGTGGCGACGGAGGACGGCCGCCCGTGGATCGTCATGGAGCTGGTGCGGGGCATGTCCCTGGCCGATCTCCTGGACGCCGAGGGGCCGTTGACGCCGCAGCGGACCGCGCACATCGGTGCCGAGGTGCTGGCCGCGCTGCGGGCCGCGCACGACGCCGGGGTGCTGCACCGGGACGTGAAGCCGGCCAACGTGCTGATGTCGAACGACGGTCGGGTCGTGCTGACCGACTTCGGTATCGCGATGGTCGAGGGCAGTTCGGCGCTCACCATGACCGGCGAGGTCATCGGTTCGCCCGAATTCCTCGCTCCGGAGCGGGCGTTGGCCCGTACGCCGGGACCCGAGTCCGATCTGTGGGCGCTCGGCGTGCTGCTGTACGCGGCGGTCGAGGGGCACTCGCCGTTCCGCCAGAACACCCCGCTGAGCACCCTGCGGGCCATCGTCGACGAGGAGTTGCCGACCCCGCTGCTGGCGGGGCCGCTCGCCCCGGTCATCGAGGGACTGCTGCGCAAGGACCCGGCCGAGCGGATGTCCGCGGAGCAGGCGGAGCAGGATCTGCGGCTGGTCGCGGCGGGCGGTACGCCGCGCGCGTCCACGGCGCCGACGACGCCGTACTCGCCGATGATGGCGGGGTATCCGCAGGACGGGTACTCCCGGCAGGACTCTCGGACGCCGCCGCAGCCGGTGCAGGGCTTCGGGCCGCCGCCCGACTCCTACTCGACGCCGACGGCCGCGGACGAACCGCACCGCAACCGGCGGGCGGCCGTCGTGCTGGTCGCGGGGCTGATCGCGCTGGCCCTGGCGATCGGCGGACTGACGTACACGCTGATCAACCGGAACGACGACGGGAACACGAACGCGGGCGACGACACGAGCACTCCCAAGAGCCAGCCCTCGGACCGGACTTCGCCGAGTACGAGCAGCAAGAGCACGGCTCCGAGCGACACTCCGAGCCCGAGCGGCAGCAAGTCCTCGTCGGCGCCGCAGTCGGTGAAGGCGACGGTGGAGGGTGCCAACACCGAGTACTCCGGCAGCTGTCCGCCGCCGAACGCGAAGGCGCCGACCTTCACGGCCAGCATCACGGTGGGGAAGCTGCCCGCGGAGGTGTCCTACCGGTGGGTGACGAAGACCGGCTCGGTCTCCAACCCGGGCTGGAAGACGCTGTCGTTCCCGTCGGGCGGCGGGAAGACCAAGCAGGACCGGGTGTTCCTCACGACGTACTCGAACAGCGGGACGTTCAAGAACGAGATCAGCGTCGAGATCCGCAGCCCGGTCGACGGGGAGTCCAACTCCGTGCCGTTCTCGGTGACGTGCGTGGCGGAGACCCCGTCGGACGGGGCCTCCGCGTCGAACTCGGCGACGCCCTCGGAGTGAGGGGTCAGACCGCGCTGGTCAGTACCGGCAGATAGCCGCCGGACTGGCCGGCCGCGGTCGGGTGGTACGACTCGGTGATGCTCAGCAGGTTGAGACTGTGCAGCCAGGAGCTGCCGGAGCAGATCTCGTGGCCGGTGAACGTGGTGCGTACGTCGCCGAAGGTGAAGCCGTGGTCGGCGGCGCGCTTGGCGAGGGCGGCGTCGAGGTAGTCGGCCGCGCCGTTGATGGCGGAGCGCTTGGTCGCGGAGAGGCCGAGGCAGGTGGTGCCGAGTTTGTAGAAGCGCGGGTAGCCGAACACGACCACGTGCGCGGAGGGGGCTTTGGCGCTGATCGTCGAGTAGACCTTGTCGAGGAGGCCGGGGAGCGTCGAGTCGACGTACGCCTTCGCGGTGGCGATCCGGGAGAGGCAGGAGCTGTCGGACTGCAGGACGCAGGTCGTCATGACGTCGCTGAAGCCGGCGTCGTTGCCGCCGACGCTGATCGAGACGAGGCCGGTCGAGGTGCTGAGGGTGCCGAGCTGGTTGGCGAGAACATCACCCGTACGAGCGCCCGAGCAGGCCTTGAAGTCGAACGTCGAGGGTGAATGCGCGGCCGCCCAGAGGTAGGGATAGGCCTTGGTGCTGCGGTCGCAGGACCCGCTGGAACTGATCGTGCTGCCCGCGCCGACCCCGGAGGAGTAGGAGTCGCCGAGGGCCACATAGCCGCCGGTGGCGGCGACTTGGGACGCCTGCGCCGTCATCGCCCCGGTGAGGGCGAGTGCGGCGGCGAGGAGGAGCGAGGTCACGTATGCCGTAAATCGGGAACGTCTCATGGAACCTCCCTTAGCAGGATCTCTGCCACAACCGTCGTAGCAGTGACACGCGTTGACGGGAAGTGTGCATGCCAATAGCGCGCCCCCCAGAGGGGCTGACTGAGCGCATGACCACGCGCCCGTGGCAGCTCCGCGACAGGCCGCCAACTCCCTTGAACCAGACCGATTCATGACCCGCGCTTCGCTCAGCCTTGGCGCGGAACGCAACGCTCACTCGTGCGCGTCCACCTGACCGACACCATCCAGTCCCTGTCGGAGACGTACACGTACCCGGACAGCGCGGGCAGTGGTGTGACCGTGTACGTCATCGACACCGGCGTCCGGATCACCCACACCCGGATCAACGGCCGCATCTTTGACGGCAACGGCCACGGCACGCACGTGGCCACGACGATCGCGGGCGCGACGTACGGCGTCGCCGATAAGGCGAACATCGTGGCGGGCAACAGCGGTGCCAACGCCTCCTCGTCCACTCCCGCGCAGGTAGCCACGACCCTGGTGAACGGGGCCACTTCGGGTGTGGTGACCGGCCCGGGCACGGGCTCACCGAACAAGCCGCTGAAGCTCGTCCCGTAACACCCTGCCGCTCCACCCGAACAACGGTTCCCCGGAGGCAGCACACGCCTCCGGGGAACATCCGTTCGGGGGTGCGCAAGAACCGGTACAAGCGGCTTCCCCACCTTGACGTGCCCCGTCGGGCTGCGCGACATTGAAGCCCGGCATCCGGCGCGCTGGGGGGCAAAGTCGCCAATGCAGACCTTCCGCATCAAGAGGCCATCTATCACCGACACCGAGCGGGCACGGCCAGGACCGGGGAGGGACCTGGCGCCACTGCTCGCGGGCGCGGCAGTCGCCGTGGGAGGGGTCGGGGCGCTGCTCGCGCTCGTCGACTCGGGATCACCGTTGCGCGGTCCGTTCGCGCTGTTCTTCCTGTTCGCGGCGCCTGCCTCGGCAATTGCCGCGGTATTGCGCGGACTTGATCCCTTCGGCCGTGTTCTCACCTCGGTGGCGGGCGCGGTGGTCGTCGACATGCTGGTGGCCCAGGGAATGCTGGCCGTGCACCGGTGGTCGGTCGACGGTGGAATCATCACGGTGGCGGTGATCAGTGGCCTGATATCGCTATCGGTATTCATACGGCATATGCCGGGCCGTACAACGGCTGACAAAGTTGTGTAACGGTCAAACCAACAAAAACGTGAGACCTCATTCCAGGTCTTGCCATACAGGTTCAATCATCAATACCGTCGTACATCTCACCCGCACTGGTTCATCATTGAGCGGCTCTAGGGGAGGGCTCAAGGACCGCGATGGATCCGGGGCGGGGCGCGGTAGGGGGGTGCCGTGCTCGGTGACCGCATTTGTGACCGAGTCGTCCGCGCGGCCGGCTTTCATGTTTTCCGGGGGTCGACCAGTTTTGCCAGCTCACCATGCGCGCACGGAGATCGATATTCTCCGTGGCGCCCGTGAGAACCCCCCTTTCGAACCGGAGCACAAAGCCGGGCCGCCCAGGGGCGGGCGGTCCGCCGGACGAGAGGGACCAGACTCGTGAGTTCCGTTCTGCGCCCAGCAGCATCGGGCCAAGATCCGTTAATGTCGGCCAAATACCGGCCGATCTCCTCTCACCTGGCGATCACACCGCCGGTGAGTGTGGTGATTCCCGCCATGAATGAGGCGGAGAATCTTCCCTACGTCTTCAAGACACTTCCCGCGTGGATACACGAAGTGGTTCTTGTGGACGGCAATTCCACCGACAACACCGTCGAGGTGGCCCGCGAGCTGTGGCCCGGGGTCAAGGTCGTCGAACAGCAGGGCAAGGGCAAGGGGGATGCCCTGATCACCGGGTTCGAGGCCTGCAGCGGCGACATCATCGTGATGGTCGACGCGGACGGCTCGGCCGACGGGCACGAGATCGTCAGCTATGTCTCCGCCCTCGTCTCGGGCGCGGACTTCGCCAAGGGCTCACGCTTCGCCAACGGCGGCGGCACGGACGACATGACGTTCATCCGCAAGCTCGGCAACTGGGCGCTGTGCACGATCGTCAACCGCAAGTTCGGCGCCCGCTACACCGATCTCTGTTACGGATACAACGCGTTCTGGCGGCACTGCCTCGACAAGATCGACCTCGACTGCACCGGCTTCGAGATCGAGACACTGATCAACATCCGGGTGGTCAAGGCCGGTCTCAAGGTGCAGGAGATCCCCAGTCACGAGTACCTCCGTATCCACGGCACGAGCAATCTGCGTGCCGTGCGGGACGGGATCCGGGTGCTCAAGGTGATCCTCAAGGAGCGCTCCAACCGGCGTGCGCTGCGCCGCCGTTCGCACTCCACGATGATCGACACGCTCGACCCGCAACGCGATCCTCAGCTCGACCCGCAGCTCAACTCGGTTCGGGGAGAGGTGTCTTGAGCAGTCACGACATCTCCGTCGTGATCTGCGTCTACACCGAGGACCGCTGGGAGGACATCCTCGCGGCGGTCTCCTCGGTGCGGGCGCAGTCACGGCCCGCGCTGGAGACGTTGCTGGTCGTCGACCACAACCCCGCTCTCCTGGACCGGCTCACCAGGGAGTACAAGGACGTCGAGGAGACCGGTGAGGTCCGCGTGCTGGCGAACGCGGGCCCGCGCGGTCTGTCCGCGGGCCGCAACACCGGCATCGCCGCCTCGCGCGGCGAGGTCATCGCCTTCCTCGACGACGACGCCGTGGCCGAGCGGGAGTGGCTGCGGTACTTCGCCGAGGCGTACACCGATCCGAAGGTGATGGCCGTCGGCGGCCGGACGATGCCGATCTGGGCGTCGGGGCGCCGACCGGCCTGGTTCCCCGAGGAGTTCGACTGGGTGGTGGGCTGCACGTACAAGGGCCTGCCGCCGGGCCGGGTCCGAGTCCGCAACGTCCTCGGCGGCAACGCCTCGTTCCGGCGTACGGCGTTCGACGCGGCCGGGGGCTTCGCGACCGGCATCGGGCGCGACGGCGACAAGCGTCCGCTGGGCGGCGAGGAGACGGAACTCTGCATCCGGCTCACCCGGGCCAGGCCGGACGCGGTGCTGCTGATCGACGACCGGGCGGTGATCCACCACCGGGTGCCCACGGTGCGCGAGCACTTCGGGTACTTCCGCACGCGCACGTACGCCGAGGGTCTCTCCAAGGCCCTGGTGGCCCGAAGTGTCGGCGCCGACAAGGGACTTGAGTCGGAGCGCCGATACACCACCCGAGTCCTGCCGGCCGGGGTCGCACGCGGCCTGCGCGACGCCGCCCTCGCCCGACCGGGCGGCGCGGGCCGAGCGGGCGCAATCATCGCCGGGGTGTTCACGGCAGCAGGCGGGTACGTCGTCGGAACCGTCCGGGCCCGACGCGGCGGGGTCACCTTCTCGGTGGTGGAGATCGAGGGGGACACGGACGAGCGCGAGGGCGGGCGCGGACGTGGAGGCGGCAATGAGCGCGGGGGTCGGACATGAGCGTGGGGAGGCACGCGGACGCGGGGCGACACACGGGCGCGGGGCGACACGTGGGCATGGGGACGCGCCCGAACACGGGAGCGGACAGGGGTGCGGGGAGGCACCCGGACGCGGGGAGCCAGCCCGGCGTGGGGACGCACCCGAACGCGGGAGAGGACACGGGCCCGGGGACGCACGCGGACGCAGCGAGGCACCCGGAGGCGGAGAGACACCGCGACGCGGCGAGACACCCGGGCATGGAGACGCACCCGAACGCGCCAACGCACCTCGGCCCGGGGACGCACACAGACGCAGGGAGACAACCGAACGCGGAGAGGCACCTAAGCATGGGGGCGCACCCGAACACGGGAGCGGACACGGGCCCGGAGACGCACATGGACGCAGGGAGGCACGCGGGCGTGGAGGCGCACCTGGGCATGGACGCGCACCCGAACGCGGGCGTGGAGGCGCACCCGGGCATGGACGCGCACCCGAACGCGGGAGCGGACACGCGCGTGGGGAGGCACCCGGACGCGGAGACTCACCCGGGCATGGGAACGCGCTCGAACGCGCCGACGCATCCGGGCCCGGTGGCGGCAACGAGCGCGGGGGTCAGCCATGAGTGACGTACCGGTGCCGATCCTGATGTACCACTCGGTCGCCGCCGCCCCGAACGACGCCACCCGGGCCCTGTCCGTCGCGCCGGAGGCGTTCGCCGAACAGTTGGCGCTCCTCGGCGACCTGCGCTTCACGCCTGTCAACACGGCTGATCTGGCCGCGAGTTGGCGTTCCGGCAAACCACTGCCCGAGCGCCCGGTCCTGATCACCTTCGACGACGGCTACGAGGGCGTGCACCGGCACGCGCTGCCCGCGCTGGCCCAACACGGCTTCGCGTCCACCCTGTTCGTCTCCACCGGCTGGATCCGGGGCGCCCACGACACCGGCGGCGGCCTGGACACCATGCTCGACTGGGACCAGGTGCGCGAACTCGCGGGCGCGGACGTCGAGATCGGCGGCCACAGCCACACCCACCCGCAGCTCGACCAGCTCGACGACGACACCCTGCGCACGGAGCTGGTCCGCTGCCGGGAGATCGTCGCCGACGAACTCGGGTCCGTACCCGTCTCGTTCGCGTATCCGTACGGCTACTCCAGCCGCCGGGTGCGTCGGGCGGTGCGGGAGACCGGGTTCGCGCAGGCGCTCGCCGTCGGCAACGACCTCGCCCGGCGCCGCCAGGGACCGTACGCCTTGCGCCGGGTAACCGTGCGCCGCAGTACGGGTGTCGAGGAGTTCGAGCGGCTCGTCGAGGGCCGTGCGATCACCCGCAACTTCGCCAGGGACCGTGCCCTCACCCAGGGTTACGCCATGGTCCGCAGAGCTCGACAGGTCCGCCGGAAGGCCAGCCGTTCCCGTGTCTGACACGACGACCACCACCCAGGACGCGGCGCCCGAGACCGAGGCGCCCCAGCAGACGGGGCGCCGACTGCGCCTGCCGGGACGGAGCAAGCCCCCCGGCGGCAGCCCGCTGTTCCGCAACGCCTACGCCCTGATGCTCAACACCGGGATCTCCGCGGTGCTCGGCCTCGGCTACTGGCTGATCGCCGCCCACTACTACTCCCCGTCCGCGGTCGGCCAGGGCTCGGCGGCCATCGCCGCGATGAAGCTCCTCGCCGGGCTCACGGCGGTCACCCTGACCGGCGCCCTGGCCCGCTTCATCCCGGTCGCCGGACGTGCCACCGGGCGCCTCATCTTCCGTACGTACGCGGGCAGTTCGGTCGTCGTCGCGTTCGGGGCCGGGATCTTCCTGCTGACGCTGAACGACTGGGGACCCTCGTACCGCTTCCTGCACGGGCCGATCCCCGCGCTCGGTTTCGTCGTCGCGGTCGTGGCCTGGAACCTGCTGACGCTGCAGGACGGGGTGCTGACCGGGCTGCGCAGCGCGCCCTGGGTGCCGGTGGGCAACACGGTGTTCTCGGCGGTGAAGTTGGCGCTGCTCGTCGGGCTCGCGTCGGTGTTCGCCGCGAGCGGTGTCTTCGTGTCCTGGGTCGCCGCGATCGCCTTCTCCGTGGTGCCGCTCGGCTGGCTGGTGTTCCGACGGCTGGTGCCCCGGCACATCAAGGCGACCGAGGAGCACGCGAGGCCGCCGACCCTGCGGGAGATCGGCAGGTTCCTCGCCGGGGACTACACCGGCTCGCTGTTCTCGCTCGCCGTGGTCTACCTGGTCCCGGTGATCATCGCCTCGCAGGTCAGCTCCGAGGACAACGCGTACTTCTACATCACCACGACGATAGGCGGCACGGTCAACCTGCTCGCCATCAACATGGGCGCCTCGCTGACCGTCGAGGGCTCCCACGACCCGGCACGCATCGCCGCCAACACCCGGGCCGCGCTCAAGCGCATGGCCCGGATCATGCTGCCGATCTGCGGGCTGCTGTTCGTCGGCGCCCCGTACATCCTGGGCGTGTTCGGCGCGGGCTACGCGGACGCGGCGACCCCGCTGCTGCGCTGGTTCGCGGTGGGCGCGCTGCTGCGGGTCCTCATGGAGACGTACTTCGCGGTGCTGCGCGCGCAGAGCCGCACCGGTGGACTCGCCTGGCTGCAGGGCCTGTTGTGCGTCCTGGTGCTCAGCCTGACGCTGCTGCTGCTCCCCCGCATGGGCCTGACCGGCGCGGGCGTCGCCGAGATCTCCAGCCTCGCGGTGATCGTGGCGATCGCCGCGCCCAAGCTGTTCAAGACGCTACGGGCCGCACCGGCCGCTGAGTCGCCCGAGGACGCGGCACCGGACGGCGACCTCGCCGACCTGGGCGCGCGCGAGGTCCCGGTCGCCGCACCGCGCCGTCGCGGTCCGGCCTGGGCGCTCGACTCCGACACCCTCGCGCTCGGCATACACGTCGACTTCGACCACCTGGAACGCCGGCCGGACGTACGCCCGGGCCCCGGCACCCCGCCCACCGGCACACCCATCGTGTCCGGCGAGCAGCGTCCGACCTGGGCGCTCGGCATCAAGCGGTCCGAGGTCGTCGGGCTGCCCGTCGAGGAACGTGAACCCGGCTCGGAGTCATCACTGAGCCCGTCCGCCGAGCCGGAGGCGGACGCGCCGTTCGAGCCCGCCAACGGCTCCGACCGGGTGGTCGTACCGGAGGCCTCGCTCGTACGGGAACAGGCCCGGGAGGACGCGGCCGAGCGGGAGCGGGAGGCGCGGGAGTCCGAAGTGCCGCCGCCCGCACGGCCGTTGTCCCTGCGTGAGCGCCTGGTGCCCACGCGCCCCGGCGTCGTGCTCGGCTGTCTGCTGGTCGCCGCGCTGCTCCTGTACTGGGTGCCCGCGGCGCGGCTCGGCGAGTCCGACCTGGACCGCATGGGCGGGCTCGGCCTGATCTCGGTGCTGCCGCTGCCCACGCTGGCCGGCGCCGCGCTGCTGGTCGTGGTGTTCGCCGCGCTGCTGTGGCTGGGCCGCGAACACAAGGCACTGCTGCTGGTCACCCTGCTCGCGACCGTCATCTCCCTGCACGCGCTGCCCGCGGTGATCGAGACCGAGCCACGTTTCCCGACGGCCTGGCAGCACCTCGGGTTCATCGACTACATCGACCGCACCGGGTCGGCCGTACCCGACCTGGACGCCCGCTGGAGCTGGCCGGGCTTCTTCGCGGTGGCCGCGTTCATCGGCAAGGCATGCGGGTTCACCGACTGGACCGAGGTCATCCGCTGGTGGCCCACGGCCATCCAACTCGCCTATCTGGCACCGATGTTCCTGCTGGTGCGCTCGTTGCGGGCGAGCTGGCGGGCGAAGTGGACCGGCATCTGGATCTTCGTGCTCAGCGGCTGGGTCGGCCAGGACTACTTCTCCCCGCAGGGCTTCACCTTCCTGCTCTACCTGGCCTTCGTCGCGATCCTCCTGGTCTGGTTCCGGGCACCGCACGTCCTGTGGACGAGGACGCGGCCGGGCGAGGCGGAGGTCGAACCCACCGACCGGCGCCAACAGGCCGTCCTGCTCCTGGTGTTGATCGGTCTGTTCGCGGCGAGCGTCCCGGCCCACCAACTCACGCCGTTCGTGATGCTGGGCGTGCTCACGGTCCTCGTCCTGCTCGGCCGCTCCGAACTCCGCGGCCTGCCCATCCTGTTCGGGGTGCTGGTCGCGGTCTGGCTCGGCTTCATGGCCGAGCCGTACTGGTCCGGACACTTCAACGACCTCTTCGGCGGGGTCGGCGGCGTCGGCAGCAACGTCTCGACGTCCGTCTCCGGCCGTATCCAGGGCGGCAGTTCGACCCACAAGCTGGTCCTCTACACCCGCGTCCTGCTGGCCGGCGGCGTCATGGCCTTCGCCTGCTGGGGCTGGTGGTGGCGCCGCCACCACCAATACCGCGAACGCTCCCTGCTCGTCCTCACCTTCGTCCCGTTCCTGGGCTTCGGCATGCAGTCCTACGGCGGCGAGATGGCGCTGCGCGTCTTCATGTTCGCGGTGCCCGGCGCGGCCCTGCTCGCGGGTCTCGCCCTCTTCCCGCGCACCGGCGCCACCGCCAAGGAGCGCGAGAAGGACCGGTCGAGGCTCGCCCCGCCGGCCGCGCTGCTCGCCGGTCTGCTGCTCATGGGCGGCTTCCTGGTGGCCCGTTGGGGCAACGAGGGCTTCGAGCGGGTGCGGCCCGGCGAGGTCGCGGCCATGAACTACGTGTACGCCCACGACACGCCGACGGTACGGCTGCTGTGGCTGACCGACGACACGGTCAACGACGTGACGCCGGCGATGCCGTGGGGCGCGAAGGACATGGAACGGGTCAACTACGTCCCGACGCCGGCCCCTTCGGACCCGGTGCTGGTGTCCGGTCTGGTCAAGGCACTCAAGGACGCGGGCCCGAACTCGTACCTGATGCTGAACAAGAGCCAGGTCGTCTCGCTCCAGTTGGACGCGGGCTACTCGGCGACCTGGGAGTCCCGGCTCATCCAGAACCTGGACAACCGGCAGGAGTTGAAGAAGGTCCTCGTCAACGCCGACGTGACCATGTACTCCCTGCGCGACCAACCGGCGGGTGCGGTCCCGAAGCCCGATCCCGGGCCGATCGGACCGCAGATCACCTGGACACCGTGGTCGGTGGTCGGCGCGCTCGCCGCCCTCGCCCTGATCCTGATGCTGACGGCCCGCGAGGTCGTCCGGGTCGCGGTCCGGCCGAGTGTGCGTCAACTGCGGTGGCTGCAGAGCAGTTTCTGGTTCTCGCTGCCTCTGCTGGCAGTGGTGCTGGCCTCGCTGGTGCAGCGGTTCCTGACCATGAAGTGACCGTGAAGTGACAGTGGGGCGGCGGCGTTCCGGGGTTCATGGGGTCAAGTGGCTCATCGCGTGAGCCACTTGACCCCGTAGGCCGTCATGTCGAACTGCCTGCCGTCGACCTTCGCGCTGATCTGCCGGTCCAGGGTGTTCACGACCAGGATGGTCTTGTCGGTGGCCAGCACCCGTACGTTGGGCACGTCGTCGGCGGCGACCGACACGGTCTCGTACTTCGTGCCGGGCCCGAAGGCCGCGTCGAAGCGGGACACCAGGTCGTACATGGGGAGTTGCCGCCCGCCGTCGGAGCTGTCGGTCGGCGTCCACAGGCAGCCCGCGCAGTCCGTGCCCTTCTCCTCCTCCGGGTTCCAGTAGAAGCCGGAGGTGGCGCCGCCCCTGGCCAGGGCGATCATGCCGGTGGCCTGGACGGCGACGCGGTGGGTCTCGGACCAGCCCTTGCGGTCGTCGTTGCCGTCGGCGGGCTCGACGTAGTACTCGGCCCACCACAGCGGCAGGTCGTGCGTCTGCTCACGGACCCACTTGCTGACGGCGGTGAATTTGTCGGTGGCCCCGAACTCGTTCGGCAGCAGGTCGTCGTCGTTGGTGTAGCTGGAGCCGTCGACGACCACGAAGTCCGCGCCGACCTTGTTCTTGTTCCAGTAGTCGAAGGCGTCGACGATCCGCTGGTCCATCGCGCCCCAACTGCCCTTGAAAGTACTGGAGGCGTTCGCGTCGCGCGGGTCCACGCTGTCCATCACCAGATAGGGGCCGCCGACCATGATCTTCGGGTTGACCTTCTTCAGCGCCTTGTAGACCAGGTTGTAGAGCCGGGTGTAACCCTCGTAGTCCCAGCGTTGTTTGGCGTCGTTCCAGAAGCCCTTGAACTCGTTCCACACGATGAAGTGGGTGACGTCCGGGTACCGCTTGGCGACCGTCGCGGCGAGCGCGGCGTAGTCCGCGTAGTGGTCGGGCTTCGGCGCCGTCTCCAGCGAGGCCTGGCTCCAATTGGTCTTGTCGGCACCGGACTTGCCGCCCTTCATCCAGTCCGGCGAGCAGCACAGCGTGATGACCGGGGTGCCGCCCGACTTGCGCATGAAGTCGACCCGGCGGTCCAGGGCGCCGAAGTCGTAACGCCCCTTCACCGGCTCGGGGTTGTCGGCACCCCAGCCCATGATGGCCTGGTCCTGCGGGAGTTGGGACTTGGCCAGCAGCTCCTCGACGCGCTCGGTCGCGGTGTCGCTGCCCTCGTCGGCGCTGTACTGGGTGTGGGTGAAGCCCCAGCCGACCTCGGGCCGGTCCTCGTCGGGCGGGGTCGCCGGGGTGCCGTGCACCTTGTCGCCGTCGCGCGAGGTGCCGGCGGTGCTGCCGCCGCCGGGCAGCGTGTTGATCAGGGTCACGATCAGCGCCAGTGCGGCCACACCGACGCCGAGCAGCGCGGTGAGCCGCCACCGCAGTGCCCCCGAATTCCACCCATGACGTCCCATCAAGGGCAACAGTACGGTGCAGGGAACAGGTCGGGCAGATCCGTACGCGCACAGGCTTGTAACAGGGCGGGGGCGTAACGGCGCGAGCAGGTCCGGAAGTCCGCGGTTCGACCGTGCCCCGGCGCACTGCGGAAAGCGGGTGCACACGGCGTCCGTGTGCCGGATCATGGCCGCATGTCCGCTAACCCACACGACGCTCTGCCGATTCGGCTCAACGTCGACGACTCCGACTCCCCGTCCGACGTCGTCGACGCGCTGTTCCTCGGCCGCTTCGCGACGGGCGAGCAGCCGTACTCGCACGCGGCGAACATCGACCGTGTCCGGACCGGGGCGACCCTGCTCCCGCCAGGTGCCCGCGTGCTGCGCGCCGCCCGCGACGACGACCGCAGCGCGACCCTCGCCGAGGGCGACGGCTGGACCCTGCTGATCTCCCGCTGGAACCGCGGCGCCGACGTCACGGTCACGGCGACCAGCGAGGAGCTCGCCGAGAAGGTCCTCGACCAGGCGACCGACGGCGCGGCGGACGAACCCGAACCGCAGCCGGAGAACGTGACGATGGGGTTCTGGTACGTCTCCCCCAGGCGCGGCCCGCACCGTACGACCCGGCAGATCTCGGCGGGCACGTGGGACGAGGTGCGCGCCAACTACACGCGTCCGGTGGCCGATGCGATGGACACCCTGATGAAGACGACCCCGGAGGACATCGCGGGCCGGCTGCTGTTGCTGCACGGCCCGCCCGGCACCGGCAAGACCTCGGCGCTGCGCACGCTGGCCCGTTCCTGGCGGGACTGGTGCCAGGTGGACTGCGTGCTGGACCCGGAGCGGCTGTTCAGCGACGTCGGCTATCTGATGGACATCGCGATCGGCGAGGACGACACGACGGGCAAGGGCCGTTGGCGGCTCCTCCTGCTGGAGGACTGCGACGAGTTGATCCGCGGCGAGGCGAAGCACACGGCGGGCCAGGCACTGTCCCGGCTCCTCAACCTCACGGACGGTCTCCTCGGCCAGGGCCGCAACGTCCTGGTCGGTGTCACCACCAACGAGGACCTGGAGCGGCTCCACCCCGCCGTCGTCCGCCCCGGCCGCTGCCTCGCCCGCATCGAGGTCGGCCCCCTCACCCGCAAGGAGTCGGTGAACTGGCTCGGCACGGAGGAGGGCGTGGGCCGCGAGGGCGCGACCCTGGCAGAGCTGTACGCCCTGCGCCGCGGCACCCAACCGACATCGGTACCGGACCAACGGGAGGGCGCGGACGCGGGGTTGTACTTGTAGCGACACCGGCTCCGCCACTCCGGTAGCCACGCCGACCGCGCCGCTCTTCCGACAACACCGGCTGCGCCATGTCTCCATCCGGCCGGCATCCGTCTCCGCCGCAACGGCGCTCCGCCGCAACGGTGAATCACGGCGGCGCCGAACTACCCTCGCCCTTCCCCGTAAGCCGCCCGCAGGGCATCCCGCACAGCCGCCACCGCATCCCCCTCCGCAAGCCCCAGCCGCCGAACCCTCTCCGCATAGACCTGCGCGGCCGACGAAGCCTCACGCTCCGCCGCCGAGCCCGCAGCCGCGACAAACGTCCCGTTGCGCCCGCGCGTCTCGATCACCCCGTCCGTCTCCAGCGCCCGGTACGCCTTGGCGACGGTGTTGGCGGCGAGGCCGAGCGACTCGGCCAGTCCTCGTACCGTGGGCAGCTTGTAGCCGACCGGCAGTGCTCCCGACCGGGCCTGCTCCGAGATCCGGGCGCGGATCTGCTCGTAGGGCGCGGCACTGTCATCGATGTGGATCTTCAAGGTCACGCCCGATTGTCCCGCACCCACCACGGAACGCACCCTCAGGGAATCCGGCGAAGGCACCCTCCGGAAAATAAGAGGCACTCCCGCGCGGCTCCGCCGTAGCGTGCGACCCCATGACCGTGATCGCACGCGACCTGCGCCCCGATGTCCGGGCGGACCTGGACGGTTTCGTCGAGGTCCGCCGACTCGCGCTCCCCTACATGCTGTTCACCCCGGAGTCCGTCGCCCACGACATCGCCCACGCCCAGCCGGAGGCCGCGCTGCGCAGGCTGGTCGCGGAGGAGGACGGCGAGATCATCGGCACGGCCCAGGTGGGCATCGCCTACGACAGCCCGGAACCCGACCGCGGCTTCGTCAACGTGTACGTGCACCCGGAGCGGACGCGCCGGGGCGCGGGCTCGCTCCTGGCCCGCGCCGCCGAGGAGCATCTGGCCGCCGTGGGCGCGACCCGGCTCTACACCTGGGTCCTGGACGAGCCGGCCAACCACGGCTTCGCCGAACGCTTCGGCTATACGGCGAGCCGCTCCGCGTACTTCCTCCGCCTGGACCTGGCGCACGGCGCACTCCCCCCGCTCCAGGACCCGCCGCCGGATGTCGAGATCCGCCCGGGCTCCGACTTCTCCGACGACCCGCGCCCCCTGTTCGAGCTGGACGCGGAGGCGATGGCCGACGAACCCAGCGACATCGGCACCGAGTTCACGGACTACCAGGCCTGGCTGGACGGGACCTGGCAACACCCTTTGTTCAGCCAGGAGTTGACGTCCGTGGCCCTCATCGACGGACGCCCGGCGGCCTTCAGCGCCGCCCGCACGGACGACGGCACCCGCTACGGCACGGTGATGACCGGCACCGCCCGCGCCCACCGCGGCCGAGGCCTCGCCAAGCTCGCCAAGAACGACTCCCTGCACCGCGCCCGCGCCGCCGGTTACACGGAGGCGTTCACGGGCAACGACACCGGCAACGGGCCGATGCTCGCGATCAACACCTGGTTCGGCTACGAGACCTGCGCCACGGAGGTGCGCTATGTCCGCGAACTCACCTGAACCCATGGGCCAGTTGGACGTCATCATCGTCAAGGCGGGCCGCACGAAGATCCGTTACACCGCCGACCTGCTCTTCGACGACGGCACCCGCCTCGCCGTCCGCGCCCCGTGGGCCGGTGACGGCGTCCGCGACTTCGGCTTCGTCCGCTTCGAGCACGGCGACATCTTCACCGAGTACTACTGGCGGGACCGCTGGTACTCCCTGAAGGAAGTCCGGCACCACACCGGGGAGTTGAAGGGCTGGTACTGCGACATCACCCGCCCCGCCACGCTCTCCGGCACCGAACTCGTCGTGGAGGACCTCGATCTGGACCTGTGGATCTCCGCCGACGGGACGGACGTACGACGGCTGGACGAGGACGAGTTCGAGGAGAGCGGGCTGGCCGGGTCGGACCCCGCGGCCGCGGCGGCGGCCGTGGCCGCGCTCGACGAGTTGGAGAGGCTGGCCCGTGAGGGCGGGTTCGACGCGCTGGTGGCGTGACGTCGGGCGGGCTCGCTCAGGGGATGGCGGGGATGGCCACCACCGCGTACCGCTCGTCGTCCACGCCCTTCCCCCACAGCTGCAGGTCGTCCGACAGCCGCTCCACGTGCACGTACCCGGCGAGGGGTGTCAGGAGGTCGGTGAGGCGGTCGGCCGGTATGCCGACCGGGCTGACCGTCCCCCAGCGGCCCTCGATCAGCACGAGCCGACCGCCGGGGCGCAGCAGCCCGCGCCAGTGCCGCAGGACCCGGGCGGGGTCGGGCAGCGTCCACAGCACATGCCGTACGAGGACGACGTCGAAGCGCTGCTCGCCCACCGGAGGTGCCGCCGCGTCACCGACCAGGAACGCCGCGTCACGGCCGGCCAGCTTGGCGCGGGCGAGGTCCACCATCGCCGGGGAGAGGTCGACGCCGGTGACGTGGTGCCCCTGCTCGGCCGCGAGGAGCGACAGGCTGCCGGTGCCGCAGCCGAGGTCGAGGACGTCGGCGGCGCGGTCGGGCAGCCAGCCGTGCAGCCGGTCGGCCCAGGCCCGGCGGATCTCCGGGTCGCGCAGCCCGTGATCGGGCTCTTCGTCGAAGGTCGCGGCCTCCGCGTCCCAGTCGACGTTCGCTACAGGTTCACTCATACGCCCAGCGTGACACCCGCCACTGACAGTCCCAGCGTGACAGCCGCCACAGACAGACCCGCGCCGATGAGTCACTCTCCCCGGAACGGTCTACCCCGTGAGAACACGACCCGGGTGGACACAAGGAGGCAGCCATGCGCCGCGTGACCGTGCAGAAGCCCCTGAAGAAGTCGGACACCCGTCGGGTACGGGACAAGGCCGACGAGCGCCCTGTCGAGCGCCCCGAGGTCCGCAAGGACATCGCCCGCACGTGGTGGCCGGACGGCTGACCCCGGCCTGCCCCTGGTTCGCCCCCGGTCAGCCCACCCGCTTCCGGTAGTGGACGCGGTCGTACGGCCCGTCCGCGCGTCGCTCCACGACCTCGTACCCGAACCTCGGGTAGATCTCCTGGTTCTCCCACATCAGCGCGTTGGTGTAGAGCCTGACCTCGGCCAGCCCGAGCGCACGCGCGCGTGCGTCCACGAATTCCAGGAGCAGCCGTCCTACGCCCCTGCCGTGTGCCTCGGGGTGGACGGCGATGCTGTCGAGGAACAGGTGATCGTCATGTTGCTCGGTCACCACGAGCCCGATCACGGGGTCCCCCGTGACGAACACCCGCCCGGCGACCACGTTCGCCATGTGGTCCGCCTCCATGGGCTGCGGCACCACACCGATGCGCGGAATGTAGTGGCCGTACGCCATATCGGTCACGGCCTTCACCACGGGCACATCGGCGACGACGGCGACACGAACCCCGTCCGCTCCGCTCATCCGCAACACATCCCTCCGTGCGCTCACGGAACCGTCCGTCTCTGAGCCCTCGGTTAGCCCTGCCTTAACACGACCATAAGGATCTCCCTCTCCCGTCTCCAGCAGGCGATTCCGCGGTTTCCAGGGGCTAGCTTCTGATCACCCCCACGGAATCCGTCCCCCGCGCCGAGCACCGTCCGAGGAGTTGGAGTTCCACCATGCCCGCACGCCGCAAGGTCGCCGCTGTCGCCGTCCTCGGGATGACCCCGCTCGCCCTGACCGCGCTCACCGCGGCGCCCGCGGCGGCGCACGGTTCGATGGGCGACCCGGTCAGCCGGGTCGCGCAGTGCTACGCGGAGGGGCCGGAGAGCCCGAAGTCGGACGCGTGCAAGGCGGCGGTCGCGGCCGGTGGGACGCAGGCGCTCTACGACTGGAACGGCATCCGGATCGGTGACGCGAACGGGCAGCACCAGACGCTGATCCCGGACGGGAAGCTGTGCAGCGCGAACAACGAGGAGTTCAAGGGCCTCGACCTGGCCCGCGCCGACTGGCCGGCGACGAGCGTGAGCAGCGGCTCGTACACCTTCAAGTACCGGGTGACCGCCCCGCACAAGGGCACCTTCAAGGTCTATGTCACCAAGTCCGGCTACGACCCCGCGCAGCCGCTCGCCTGGGCGGACCTGGACCTGGAGCACCCGGTCGCGACGTCCACCGACCCGGTCGCGACGGGCGGCTTCTACACATTCTCCGGCACCCTCCCGCAACGCTCCGGCAAGCAGCTCCTGTACGCGATCTGGCAGCGCTCGGACAGCCCGGAGGCGTTCTACTCCTGCTCGGACGTCAGCTTCGGCGGGAGCGGAGGCGGCAAGGGCAGTGGCAGTGGCGCGAGCGCCAACGGCGGTGGTACGGCGGGCAGTTCGACACCGACACCCGCCGCTCCCACCACTCCGGCACCCACCGCCTCCGCCCCCTCCAACCAGCAGATCGCAGCCGGTGCCGACAAGTCGACCGTCGAGCACAACGGCCACGGGGACACGGACGCGAGCACGTCGGCGGAGCCGGCCGCCGCGACGAACCAGGCGGCCTCCGAGGCCAACGAGCCGCAGGCGGCGGGGAGTTCGAAGAACCTCGCCGAGACCGGCGCCAACAACAGCTCGCCGTATCTCATCGTGGGCGGCGCGGCCTCCCTGGCACTCGGCGCCGCGGCCCTGTTCGCCTCGGTCCGCCGCCGCGCGACCAACGGCGGTGGACGGCACGGCCGTTGAGCACGGCCCGTGCAGGGGGCGGGGTCTGTCCGGCGGCTCAGGTCGGACAGACCCCGCGGTGTGCGTACGGTCAACTGAGCGCCGACAGGCAGTTGGTGGTGGTGGCGTGGGCCGGGTCGAGGGCGTTGGCGACCTCGTGGAAGGCGATCCGGTCGGTGAGCCCGAGCAGGGCGTGCTCCGACAGATCGAGTGAACACAGGTTCTGGATCAGCACGTTGTGCACGTCGGATCCGCTCAGGAACTGACTCGTGTAGGGCGTGACGACCTCGTCGTACCTGGTGGCGATGACCGTGTAGTGGACGCCGGGGACGGTGTCGCCGCCCGCGTTCAGCTTGGCGAGGAAGGCCGAGCCGGCGACCTGGTCGGCGAGACCGGGGGCGGCCGAGGCGATCACGTCCTCGGCGCCCGGGAAGTACGGCAGGAGCTTGGTGAGGCCGTCCAGGGTGGTGCCGTGGTTGTCGGGCGCGATGCCGACGAAGGTGTTCACCTTGGCGCCGCCGCCGAGGAACTTCAGGTAGTAGCGGGGCATCATGCCGCCCTGCGAGTGCCCGACGAGGTCGACCTTGGCGGCGCCGGTCGCGGCGAGCACCTTGTCGACGTAGACCTGGAGTTGGGCCGCCGACTGGTCGATGGGGCCGAGGCCGTATACGAGGGGGACGCCGGGGAGCTGGCCGTAGTCGAGGGAGAAGACGCAGTAGCCGCGGACTTCCAGGTACGGCGCAAGGGTCAGCCAGTTGTCGGTGGCGTTGGCGAAGGTGCCGTGCACGAGGACGACGGGGTCGGGGTGGGCGGTGGAGGGCCGGCAACCGTAGTCGTTCCAACCAGTGCTGGGGGCGCTCGCCGCGTGCGCGGCGGTGGCGGGAACGGCGGCGACCGCGGCGGTCAGAAGCAGCGCGGTCAGGGGTCTGAGCAGTCGTTTCCAGGGCAGCATCGTGTGATCTCCTTGCGGCTCAAGGGAGTTGCGACGGCCTTACGCCCTGTGATCCGGATCACAAGAATGCTGTTCACCCGTCAAGTTACGAGTGAGTAGGTGAAGTGTGAAGTTACGCGTCAGTAAAAACTTCCAGTGATAACCAGTCACCAGGTCGGCCTGAGGGGACCGTAGGGCGCAATACGCCGCAAACGGTCACACAACACGCGCACTTCACCCTCCCCCAGCAGTTCGACCCAGGGCCGCACGGCCTCCAGCGCCGCCTCCTCCGCGGCTCGCGTGCAGGCCCAGCCCAACTCCGTGAGCACGACCAGTCGGGCGCGCGCGTCACCAGGGTGCGGGCGCCGTTCGGCGTACCCCTTGCGCACGATTTCGTCGACGAGCTGACTCGCGGCCTGCTTGGTGACTCCGAGGTGTGCGGCGAGATCGGTTGCCGTCGCCCCGTCCGGCGCGAGCCGCGCGAAGGCGAAGCCGTGCGCCGGGCGCACCTCGAAGCCGCGGGCGACGACCCCGTCGTTGATGCGCTTCGTCAGGTCGCCCGCGGCGGCGAGCAGGGCGGCGGTCAGGGCGATGGCCTCGGAGTTCTCCACGACGGCATTGAAACACCCTTGACGAACCGGTCAAGCTGCTTGACCATGTTGGGGATATGGTCAAGCAGCTTGACCATCTGTTCATGGAGGCACCCGTGCCCGTCGTCCACCCGTCCGACGCCGTCGTCCACGAGATCCACGGCGCCCGCTTCGTCTCGTACGCCCACCCCCGCACCGGCAGCGAGGAGCTGTGCGCCTGGCGGGGCGAGATCCCCGCCGGCACCAAAGCACCGCTGCACACCGTCAACCACGAGGAGATCCTGCACATCCTCGAAGGCGAGCTGGTGATCACGCTCGACGGTCGTAGCGAACGGGTCGGTGCGGGTGACACGTTGATCATCAACCCGGGGGCGACCTTCGGCGTCGAGAACCCCACCGACCGGACCGTGATCACCTGGGTCACCACGACCATCGGCCTGGAGGCGGAATTGGCGGACGGTACGCGGATCGTCGCGCCGTGGGCCAACTGACGCGGGACGCCGCTTCCCGATCCTGGTCGCGCACTGCGCCCCTGCCGCCAACACCCCAGCCCGTACGACGTTCTCGTTCCGTAAGGTTTTCGACCGTCCCCAGCGCGTCGAACGGGACGAAGCTGAGCGGTGAACGCGGGCGGGTGCCGCCTGCGTGACGTATCGGTGTGGGAAATGGAGTGACCATGGTGGTCCGTGGTGTCGGCGGGATCATCCTTGTCGTACTCGGCGCGGTCTGGATCGCGCAGGGTGTCGGCGCGATGAACGGCTCGGCCATGTCCGGCCACGGTCAGTACGCGGTGCTGGGCGTGGTGGTCGCGCTGGTCGGGCTCTTCCTGCTGGTGCGGGCCTGGCAGGTGCGCAACCGCGATCTCCAGCAACGCCCTTGAACGTAGGGGCAGTTCCACGATTCTCGGCGACACGGATCTCAGTCCGCCAGCGCCGCCGGGCGTACCGCCTCCTGCCCGAAGCGTCGACGGGCACGGTCCGCGGCGGCTTCGACCGCGCGGGCGCGGGCGTCCCCGGGATCCATGGAGAGCTGACGGTAGGCACAGCTCGCCGGGCGTAGGTCGTCGGCGCGGAGCACGAAGGCACGCACGCGGGCGCGTTGCAGTCCGAGGGAGGTCAACAGGCCCAGGGCGGTGGCGGCGACGGCGGGTGAGTGGTCGGTGGGCTCCGGCAGCGCACGCGTACGCGTGGTTGAGCTGCGGTCGGCGTATCTCACCGCGAGGGTGAGTCGGCTCGCGAACTTCCTTTCTCCGCGCAGGCGTTGGCCGATCCGGTCGGCAAGTCCCAGGACGGCGCGATGGTGTTGGGCCGGGTCCAGGCAGTCCCGGCTCAGGACCAGGTCGGCGGCGAGATGCGCCGCCGGTTCCGCGGGGACGACCGGGCGGGGGTCGTGGCCGCGGGCGCGCTCGGCCAACAGCCGTGCCTGGCCCGCGCCGAGGAGCCGTTGCAGGGTCGCCGGAGGCAGGTCGGTGAGCTGGCCGATGGTGTGCAGGCCGTATCGGTGCAGTGTGTCCGCCGTGGCGCGGCCGATCCCGGGCAGCGCGGTGACCGGCCGGGGGTACAACCAGTCGGCCGCTTCCCCGGTGGGCACCCAGGTGGTGTCCCCCGGGGCGGACGCGTCGGCCGCCATCGCCGCCACCATGCGGTTGCCCGCGAGGCCGGCACTGCTGTCGATGTCGTAGAGGGCCTTCAGTCTCATCTTCACCGTCTGGACCGCGTCGTAGGCGGACATGTCGAAGTATCGGAGCGCCGAAGTCAGGTCCACCTGAAGGGCGTTGGACGGGATGGCCTGGACGTGGGGCGTGATACCGGACACCAGTTCGATTATGTCGTCGTACCGAACCTCGCTCAGCGCGGCATGCAGATGAAAGTGGGCGATGTGCCGCCGACGCGTGGTCATCCCGCACTCCCCGGGCTGCGGTGGCCGAACTTCTTCAGGTCGGCCGAGCGGGTGCCCGCGGGCTGGAGGTCGGCGTAGGGGTGGAGGCGGGCGCCTGTGGTGCCGTTGGCGAGGGTGCGTTGCGGCTGGGCGGGCGTCGGATGCGGGCGGTCGGCACCCAGGAGGGCGAGCGCCGCCTCCGGGCCGTCGTCCCGGCGGGCGCCCGCGATCTCGTCCAGGTCCCAGGCCATGGAACCGACGACGGTACGACGGGTGCCGCGCACCTGGACCGTGCCGCGCACCAGCAGCAGCCCGCTGTGGAAGACGGTGTACGCGCAGGCCGGGTGGGAGTCCTCGAAGAAGGCGAGGTCGACCAGGCCCGAGCCGTCCTCCAGGGTGACGAAGATGATCCGCTTGCCGCTCGCGATCGGCGGGGTCTGGGTGGAAGCCCGCACCCCGGCGACCAACACCTGCTGCCCCGCGCGCAGTTCGGCCAGGTGCGCCGCGTCCGTCGCGCCGATCTCGCGCAGCAGCCGGTGGTGATGCTCCATCAGATGCCGGGAGACATCGATGCCAAGGGTGCCCAACTCGGCGCTCAGTGCCTCGCGTCCGGTCATCTCCGGCAACCCGCTCGGCTCGACTCCCCCAACAGCACCCGTATCCATGGGCAGTTGACCGGCCCCCGCGGTCCGGTTGCGGGACTGCCGGTGCAACTCGGCGATCTGGAGCAGCAGATCACGCCGGGTGAGGCGACCGTCGTGCAGACAGGTCAACGCGCCGATCTCCGCGAGGCGTTCGGCGACCGGTCTGCTGGGACGACCCCGCTGCCAGAAGTCGGACAGCGATCCGTACGGCTGCCCCTCCTCGATCCGCGCGCACTCCTCCTCGCTGATGCCGCGCACCCCGGACAGCGCGAGTCGCACGCCCCACTCCTCCTTCTCGGTCATCTCCACGGTGTGCTTCACCCTGGAGCGGTTGATGTCGACGGACAGGATCGGCACACCGCGCCGGCGGGCGTCGGAGACCAGCACCCGCTTGGGCCACATCCCGGGGTCGTGTTCGAGCAACCCGGCCAGCAGGAACGCCGGATGATGTGCCTTCAACCAGGCGCTCTGCAGCGCCGGTACGGCGAAGGCGACCGCGTGGGCGCGGCAGAAGCCGTACGCCCCGAAGGCCTCGACGGTCTTCCAGACCTCGTCCCGGACCGCCGGGCTGTAGCCACGCGCGCGTGCCTTCTCGTGGAACCAGTCCTTGATCCGGGGCAGTTGGTCCTTGTCGCCCAGCGCCCGCCGGGTGATCTCCGCGAAGGCCCGCTCGCAGCCGGTCAGCACATGCAGCGTGTCGATGATCTGCTCGTGCCAGATGGTCACGCCGTAGGTGTCGGCGAGCACGGGTTCGAGGTCCCGGTGCGCATACACCGGCGTACCGCCATGACGCGCGGCGATGTACCGCTCGGGCATGCCGCCGGCGACCGGGCCGGGGCGGAAGAGGCTGATGTCGGCGATGACGTCCTGCACGTCGCGTGGTTGGAGTCTCGACAAAAGGTCTTGTTGACCGGGCGACTCCAATTGAAACAGCCCCAGCGTCTGGCTCTCCTGGATGAGCTTGAACGCGAACACGTCGTCGAGCGGGACCTGTTGGGGGTCGTCGAGGTCGATGCGGTTGCCGGTGGCGCGTTCGATCTCGGTGACGGCGTGGGCCATCGCGGACTGCATACGGACGCCCAGGACGTCGAGTTTGATGTTGCCCAGCGCCTCGATCTCCTCCTTCGCGGCCATCGCCATCGGGTAGTCGCCCTGCGGGGTGGGCTGCACCGGCAACCGGTCCAGGAGAGTGGCGTCGCTGATGACCACGCCACAGGGGTGCATGGCCATGCCGTGGATCAGGGAGTCGAGGCCTTCGGCGAGTTCCCACAACGGCCCGTAGCGGCCCATCTCCCTTGCCAGTTGGCGCAGTTCGGGCAGTTCGGCGAGCGCGCTCGTGATGCCGGAGGCGCGCAGGTGCGGAAAACTCTTGGCGATCCGGTCGACGTCGGCCGGGGCGATGCCCAGCGCCAGGCCGGTGTCGCGCAGCGCCCTGCGCGCCCGGTAGGTCTCGGGCATCGCGGTGACCGCCACCCGCTCCTTCCCGAACCGTTCGAAGATCGCGTCGTAGCACTCCAGGCGGCGGGCGGACTCCACGTCGATGTCGATGTCGGGCAGCGATTCGCGGCGGGTGCTCAGGAAGCGCTCGAACAGCAGGCTGTGGTCGAGCGGGTTGGCGGTGGCGATGTCCAGCGCGTGGCAGACCAGCGAGCCGGCGCCGGAGCCGCGGGCGGCGACCCGGATGCCCTTGGCCCGGATGTCGGCGACGACCTGGCCGACGGCGAGGAAGTACGCGTCGTAGTTCCAGTGGGAGATGACGGCGAGTTCCTCCTCCAGCCGGTCGCGTGCCGCCCGGTCACGGTCGAGGCCGCGTCGGACCAGGCCCTCCTCGGACCGCAGGCGCAGCAGCCCGGCCGCGCCGCCCGTCTCCGGTCCCGCGCCGAAGAGCGACGGTTCCGGGAAGTGCGGGGTGCCGAGACCGAGGTCGGCGGCCGGGTCGACGGCGCACCCGGCCGCGGTGTCCGCGGTGTCCGCCATCAGCCGGCGGGCCCGGCGGACGTCCGCTCCGGCGCACTCGGCGATCATCCTGGCCACGACCGTCATCTCCCTCTCGTCCTTGAGCCAGCGCTGCCCGCTGTCCAGCCGGCGCCGGTCGATGGGGCGCAGCAGCCGTGCCGCGTCCAGGACGTCGGCGAGGCGGTGCTGGGCGGGGTCGGCGTAGCGGACGGCGTTGGAGAGTACGGCGGTGGTGCGGGTGCGGTCGGCCAGGGCGAGGGTGCGGGCGGCCAGCCGCAGGGAGCCAGGAGCAGTGCCGAAACGATTCTGCGCTACGGCCTCCAAGCGGACCCCCCTCCCGAAGATCTCCCGCCAGGGAGCCAGCAGCTTCATCGCTACGTCCTCCCGGCCCACCGACAGCGCCCGCACCGGCTCCGAGAGCGGGCCGAGCAGCACGGTCAGCCCGGGGCCGCCGTACTCGCGCAGCGCCTCCCACGGCACCACCGGCGCCGTACCGGACAGGGCACCCTCGTGCGCCGCCGACGTGATGCGGCACAGCCGCGCCCAGCCCGCCCGGTCCTGGGCCAGCAGCACGAACCGCAGGGGCGGCTCGACCACGTGCGCGCCACCGCGTGCGGGGGTGCGCGGGCGCTGTGCGGGCGGCGGGGGTGCGAGGGCCTCCACCGCCAGGTCGATGCCGAGGATCGGCCGGACGCCGTCCTTGACGCACGCCCGCGCGAAGCGGACGGCGCCGGTGACCGTGTCCCGGTCGGTGAGCGCGAGCGCCGTCATGCCCTGCCCGACCGCCCGCCGCACGAGCTGTTCGGGATGGGAGGCGCCGTAGCGGGCGGAGTAACCGGACGCGACGTGCAGATGGGCGAAGCCCGCCATGCCGCACCTCCATCACTCCACCCCTTTTCAGCCATCCGCCCGATATGTTCATCGCACGCTCGTTCGATTACTCTAGCCCCATCAGCCCCGGTCAGCGACCCACATTCGAACACATCAGCTATTCCTTGGGGAGGTGCACGGTGGCCGAAACAGACGCCGCTCCGTCAGCTCCCCGTCCGGGCCGGGCAGTTGGGGAGAAAAGTTTTCCGAACACACGTACGACATCCGTTCGGCCCCTTCCCGCCTGCGTGAAGACCCGGCCACCGAGACCGTGGGCACATGACAGAGACCCCGGGTGCCGGTACGTCCCGTACGTCCTTCTTCGGTGAGGTGAAGGACGCGGTCACCCTGCGGGCCGGCCTGCTCGTCGTCGGTGTGGTCGCTCTTCAGCTGCTCTTCATCGCCTCCTACGTAGGCGCGCTGCACAACCCGAAGCCCAGGGATGTGTCTTTCGGAGTCGTCGCCCCTCAGGTCACGGCCGAGCAGACGGTGGCCCGGCTGAAGCAACTGCCCGGCTCACCGCTCGACCCGCGCGCGGTGTCCGACGCGGCGACCGCGCGGAGGCAGATCCTGAACCGGGACATCGACGGCGCCCTCGTCATCGACCCGCGCGGCACCAAGGACACGCTCCTGGTCGCCACCGGCGGCGGCACCGTCCTCGCGACCACCCTGGAGACCATCACCGCCACCCTGGAGAGGACCGAGCAGCGCACGGTCCGGACGGTGGACGTGGCGCCGGCCTCGTCCCAGGACTTCGACGGGCTGTCGTCGTTCTACCTGGTCGTCGGCTGGTGCGTCGGCGGCTATCTGTGCGCCTCGATCCTGGCGATCAGCACCGGCGCCCGGCCCGCCAACCCGCGCCGCGCGATGATCCGGCTGATCACCATGGCGCTGGTCGCGATCGTCGGCGGCCTCGGCGGCGCGGTGATCGTCGGGCCGATCCTGGGGGCGCTGCCGGGCAGTGTGATGGCGTTCTGGGGGCTCGGCGCGCTGATCACGTTCGCCGTGGGAGCGGCGACCCTGGGGTTGCAGGGGGTCTTCGGGGTCGTGGGCATCGGTCTGGCGATCCTGCTGGTGGTGATCGCGGGCAACCCGAGCGCGGGCGGCGCCTTCCCGCTGCCGCTGCTGCCGCCGTTCTGGAACGCGATCGGACCCGCGCTGCCACCGGGCGCCGGCACCTGGGTGGCGCGCTCGATCGCCTACTTCAAGGGCAACGCCATCACCGGCCCGCTGCTGGTCCTGTCGGCCTGGGCGCTCGCCGGGATCGTGGTCACCCTGCTGGCGGCGACGCTGCGCCGGAAGCACGAGGACCTGCTGGACCGACCGGGACTGTCAGACCCGTCTGCAACCCTGGACGCATGATCAGCACCCTCGCCGTCGAGAACTACCGTTCCCTGCGCCGCCTGATCGTCCCGCTGACGCGACTGAACGTGATCACGGGGGCGAACGGCACGGGCAAGTCGAGCCTCTACCGCTCGCTGCGCCTGCTCGCCGCGTCCGCGCGCGGCGGTGCCGTCGCCGCGCTCGCGCAGGAGGGCGGGCTGCCGTCGGTCCTGTGGGCGGGCCCGGAGAAGATCGGCCGCGCGGTGCGCGAGGGCAGACATCCCGTGCAGGGCACGGTCCGCTCGGGCCCGGTCAGTCTGCAACTGGGCTTCGCGGGCGACGAGTTCGGGTACGCGATCGACTTCGGGCACCCCAGCCCGTCCCCGGGGACGGACCGCGTGGCGTCCATGTTCAACCTCGACCCGGAGATCAAACGCGAGTCCATCTGGAGCGGCCCCGTCCTGCGCCCGGCCTCGGTGCTCTCCGACCGCGCGGGAGCCGCCGTCAGACTCCGCGGCGCGGGCGGCGGCTGGTCCCGCGCCCACGGCACCCTGCGCCCGTACGACAGCATGCTCGGCGAACTGGCCGACCCCCAGCACGCCCCCGACGTCCTGGCGGTACGGGAGTTCATCAGGTCCTGGCGGTTCTACGACCATGTCCGCACCGACGCGGACGCGCCGGCCCGCGCCGCCCAGATCGGCACGCGCACACCCGTGCTCAGCGGTGACGGCTCCGATCTGGCCGCCGCCCTGCAGACGATCCGCGAGGTCGGTGACGCCGAGGCGCTGGACGCGGCCGTGGACGCGGCCTTCCCCGGCAGTCAGGTCCACATCGCCGACCTCGGCGGCCGTTTCCAGCTCGCCCTGCGCCAGCACGGGCTGCTGCGCGCGCTCACCGCCGCCGAGCTGTCGGACGGCACCCTGCGCTATCTCCTGTGGGCGGCGGCCCTGTTGACACCCCGGCCCCCGTCGCTGCTCGTGCTGAACGAGCCGGAGACGAGCCTCCACCCGGACCTGATCCCGCCGCTCGCCGACCTGATCCTCACCGCCACCAAGGACACCCAGATCGTCGTGGTCACCCACGCCCGACCGCTCGCGGACGCCCTCCAGAAGGGCGCGATACGGCACCGTCTCGACGTCAACTCCATAGAACTGGTGAAGGAGTTCGGGCAGACGACGGTGGCGGGGCGCGAGGGCCCGCTCGACGAACCGCTGTGGTACTGGCCCACGCGCTGAGCCGGCTGCAGGGACACGGAAGTCCCGCTCCCTCGCGCGCGGGAGCGGGACTTCGCACCACCCTGTGGGCAGGTCAGCCGATCTGCGCCCCGAACGTCGACAGCGCCTCGGTGACCGGCTGGAAGAAGGTCTCGCCGCCCGAGGCGCAGTCGCCGCTGCCCCCGGAGGTGAGGCCGATCGCCGCGTCGCCGTCGAACAGCGAGCCGCCGCTGTCACCGGGCTCGGCGCAGACGTCGGTCCGGATCAGGCCGTTGACGATGTCGCCGTTGCCGTAGTTCACGGTGGCGTCCAGGCCGGTGACCGTGCCGGTGTGGACCTGGGTCGTGGAGCCGCTGCGGGTCACCTTCTCGCCGACGGTGGCGTCGGCGACGTGGGTGATGGCCTGCGAGGAGCCGTTGTAGAGGTCGACCGCGCTCGGGTGGGCGACGTCCGAGGTGTACTTGACCAGCCCGAAGTCGTTGTCCGGGAAGCTGGACTGCTCGTTCGTGCCGATCTGGTTGCCGTTGGAGTCGGACCAGGTGGAGATGGCCTCGGTGCAGTGCCCGGCGGTGATGAAGTACGGCGCGCCGCCCTTGACCACGTTGAAGCCGAGCGAACAGCGCCCGCCCGAGCCGGAGATGGCGTCGCCACCTGCGATGAAGGGCTTGAACTCCCCCTTGGTGCGCTGGAGTTCGGCCTTGCCGCCGAGCCCGTCGACGACCTTGGTGAGCTTGGTCCACTCGGCGTCGGAGACCGTGCGGTCCGCGGTGACGACGACCTTGTTGGTGGTGGGGTCGGTCGCCCACGAGGTGCCGGGGATCGTCGCGTCCTGCTTGAGGGTCGTACGGGCGTCGGTCAGTTCGGCGAGGGAGTTCTCGACGATTCTCGCCTTGGCGCCGGCCGCCTCGACGGTGTCGGCGGCGGCCCGGTCGAGCACGTTGACCACGAGGCTCTTGGTCTTCGCGTCGTAGAACGTGCCGGCCGCGTCGGTGCCGAGGTTCTCGCCGAGCGTCGAGGCGAGCTTTCCGGCCGCGAGGGCCGAGAGGGTGTGGGGTGCGGCCGCCCGTGTGGTCTCGCTGGCGTTCGCACTCTGCAAGGCGACTCCCGCGACGACCAGTGCGGCTATGCCCGCGCCTGCCACGGCCACCCGTCGCCCGGGTATGCGTCGGTGCTTCAACTCGTGTCCTCCTGTGGGGGGTCGGCCCGCCAGGTTGTGGGGACCCGACCGGCCGAAAGGTAGGTTGACGAGCGCCTACTCTTCCGAATCGCACAGGGAGCGCACAAGGTCGACTTCAGGTCGTGCGCGGAACGCGGTCGCACGCCCCCTCGCTTTGAATGTTCACGGCCATCCCAGGCCGTTCGCACTGCAAACACTGGGCGCGAGCATCGCTCATCAGTCGGTGAGGTCTAGTCCTGTCTTGAAATCGACCCGTCCGAGTCCGGATCCGACTGGGGCTCGGCGGGCGGAAGTTGCTCCTGCACCGGTTGCGACGCCACGGCGGCAACCGGCGCCGCAGGTGCCACGGGCGCCGCGGGCGCGGCAGGTGCGCTCGGAGCCGGTGCCGCTCGCTCCAGGAACCGCAGCAGCTCGACCGGGAACGGCAGCACCAGGGTCGAGTTCTTCTCGGCAGCGACCGCCACCACTGTTTGCAGCAGCCGGAGTTGGAGTGCGGCGGGCTGTTCGGACATCACCCCGGCGGCCTCCGCCAGCTTCTTCGAGGCCTGCAACTCGGCGTCCGCGTTGATGATCCGGGCCCGCCGCTCACGGTCGGCCTCGGCCTGCCGGGCCATCGAGCGCTTCATCGTCTCGGGCAGCGACACGTCCTTGATCTCGACGCGGTCGATCTGCACACCCCAGCCGATGGACGGGCTGTCGATCATCAACTCCAGGCCCTGGTTGAGCTTTTCGCGGTTGGAGAGCAGATCGTCGAGGTCGCTCTTGCCGATGATCGACCGCAGCGAGGTCTGTGCCATCTGCGAGACGGCGAAGCGGTAGTCCTCGACCTGCACCAACGCGTCCGCCGCGTCGATGACCTTGAAATAGACGACCGCGTCCACCCGGACCGTCACGTTGTCGCGGGTGATGCCCTCCTGCGCGGGCACGGGCATCGTCACGATCTGCATGTTGACCTTGCGGAGCTTGTCCACGAACGGGACGACCATCGTGAAGCCCGCCCCGCGCACCTCGGGCCGCAGCCTGCCGAGCCGGAACACCACGCCCCGCTCGTACTGTTTGACGACCCGCGCGGCCGCCATCGCGTACACCACTCCGACGGACGCGAGTGTCACTCCCGCCGTCACCAGCTCCTCGACCATCACGGCCCCCCAGGGTCCGACGTGGCGCACCAGGTGCCTTCTCCGATACACACGACGGTAACTCCGTGTGCCACACAAGAGCGAGCCCCCGCACGCCAGTTGCGTACGGGGACTCGCTTCGCCACCGGCTGCAGTCCGGAGCGGAAGACGTTCAGGCGGGCGTCAGCCGACGCTCACGCCGTAGTAGCTCAGCGCCTCGGTGACCGGCTGGAAGAAGGTCGTACCACCGGAGGTGCAGTTGCCGCTGCCGCCCGAGGTCAGACCGTAGGCCACAGTGCCGGAGTACAGGGGACCGCCACTGTCGCCGCCCTCGGCGCAGACGGTGGTCTGGATCATCTGGTACACCACGTCGCCGCTGCCGTAGTTGACGGTGGCGTTCAGTGCCGTGACCCGGCCGCTGTGCGTACCGGTGGTGGAGCCACGCCGGTAGACGGTCGTGCCCACGCTCGGCGTGGCCGCGCTGCTGATGGTCTGGCTGCCGACCGCGCTGGGGTGCGCGGCCGAGCCGGTGTAGCGCACCAGCGCGAAGTCGTTGGTCGGGAAGCTGTAGCTGACGTTGGTGCCCAGCACCGTGCTCTGACCGGAGTTGGAGTACCAGGTGGAGGCGACCTCACCGCAGTGGCCGGCGGTCAGGAAGTAGTACGTGCTCCCGCTGTGCACGTTGAAGCCGAGCGAGCAGCGGTAGCCACCGCCGTAGATGGCGTCGCCGCCGGTGATCAGCCTCTTGAACTGACCCGCCGTGTGCTTGATGGTGATCGCGTCGGCGGTGCTGCCCGCCTGCGCCTTGATCTTCGCGATCTCGGCCTGGGACACCGTGCTGTCGACGGTGACGACGACACGGTTCGTCTTGCTGTCGACCGACCAGGCGGTGCCCGGGACATCGGCCTTGAGCACGGACGAGTTGGCCGTGGAGAGCTGGGTCGCGCTGAACGTCCGGGCTTCACTGGCGCTCGCGGTGGGGACGGCGAACGCGGCGGCGGCGGCGAATCCGGTGGCCACGGCGATCAGCCTGGTCCGTCTCGCGATTCCGCTGCGCGGGGTGGTGCGCTTGATCCTCACGTTTCGTTCCCTCCTAGGGGAATTCGGGGGCCCGCGTGGGGTCGGGGCCCGTGAGGCGCAGTCAGGGTCGGGCGTCCGGTTTCCGAACACGCCGTGCCCCTGACAAGCGCTGTGGGGGAGTATTCGGCCGCCCGACCGATGGGCGCAAGGGCGCCTTTCGGCCGTACGACCTTCAACTGGCCCACGATCTACGCGAGTTGATCACCCTGACGCGGTGGGCCGAAACCCGGCCCACCGCAGGTCAACGCACCGGCTGCCGAAGGGTGCGCTCCCCCGCCTCGATCGCGAGGCCCAGCGTATTCCCGGGCGGCGGGAAAGGGCAGATGAAATGTTCGGCGAACGCGCACGGCGGGAGCACGGCCCGGTTGAGGTCGACCGTCGTGCGCCCCTTCGCGTCGGGCGCCGCCGGGTACAGGAACCGGAACCGGTAACTGCCCTCCCCGCTCGTGGAGTCGGCGAACACCGCCCACGACGTCCCGTCGGCCTGCACCGCCACCCGCAAGGTCATGTCCAACCCGTCGAGCCGGAAGGCGAGTTCACCCGCGAGCCCGAGCCCGCGTTCGACACCGTCCGCCGTGTCGACGCGCACGGTGCGCCGCTCGTCGTACGGCGTGAAGCGTCCCGGCACCGACCAGCGCGGCCGGTACGGCGTGACCTCGACGCCCCGGAACGCGCGCCGCGCGGCCGAGTCGGGGTCGTAGTCGCGCACGCCCCAGCCGCCCTCGCGGACCAGGACGACCAGGCTGCGCTCGCCGAGACCGACGCGGGCCGCGCTCACCGGGCCGGTGTCCGCGCCGAGGCGGACCGAGCCGGTGAAGGGTTCCCCGTCGAGGGTCGGTCCCGTCCGTTCGTCCGCCGGCACGGTGAGAGTGACCGCGTCACCGTCGAGGACCCATACGCCGGGGATATCCGGAAGGTGACCGTCCGGTTAGTCCTCCGGCCAGTGCGTGCCGGTGAGGGCAAGGGGGCCGTAGGGAGCAGACACGGTCCCCATCCGCCGCTCGTGTCACCCCTCCCCGGCCGGGTCGGGGAGCCCGAGATGTGAGCGCAGGGTCGTGCCCCGGTATTCCGTACGGAACACGCCACGTTCCTGGAGCAGCGGCACCACCCGGTCCACGAACTCGTCGAGGCCGCCGGGGGTGAGATGCGGGACGAGGATGAAGCCGTCGGCCGCGTCCTGTCGTACGAAGGTCTCCAGCTCGGCGGCGACCGCCTCCGGGGTGCCGATGAAGGACTGCCGGCCGCTCGCCTCGATCACGGTCTGCCGGATGGACAGCCCCTTCTCGCGGGACAGCGCCCGCCACTTCTCGGCCATCGCGACGGTGTCGCCGCGCCGGGTCCGCCCCTGGGTGATCGACGATTCCGGCACCGGGTCGGTGTCGGGGAACGGGCCGTCGGGGTCGTAGGCGGAGAGGTCCGTGCCCCAGATCTGTTCCAGGGCGAGGAGCGCGTTCTGCGGGGAGACCTGCTGCCGCCGGATCTCGGCGGCCCGCTCCTGTGCCTCGGCCGCCGTGTCGCCGAGGACGACGGAGACACCGGGCATGATCTTGAGATCGTCCGCGCCACGGCCGTACTTGGCGAGGCGCCCCTTCACGTCGGCGTAGAAGGCGCGGCCGTCCTCCAGCGTGCCGTGCCGGGTGAAGACGACGTCGGCGGTCCGCGCCGCGAACTCCCGGCCCTCCCCCGAGTCCCCGGCCTGGATGACGACCGGGTGCCCCTGGGGTGAGCGCGGAACGGTGAACTCGCCCGCGATGTCGAAGTGTCGGCCCCGGTGGGCGAAGGGGCGGGAGAGTCCGTCGGCGGTCCAGGAGTCCCACAACTCCCTTGTCACGGCGACGAATTCGGCCGCCCGGGTGTAGCGGTCCGCGCGGTCGAGGTATCCCCCGCGCCGGAAGTTCTCGCCGGTGAAGGCGTCGGAGGAGGTCACCACGTTCCAGGCGGCCCGGCCCGCGCTGAGGTGGTCCAACGTGGCGAGTCTGCGGGCGAGTTCGTACGGTTCGTTGAAGGTCGCGTTGACCGTGGCGGCCAGCCCGATGCGTGAGGTGACGGCGGCGAGCGCGTTGAGGACCGTGAGGGACTCCGGACGTCCGACGACGTCCAAGTCGTGGATAAGGCCCTTGTGTTCGCGCAGTCGCAGCCCCTCGGCGAGGAAGAAGAAGTCGAAGAGGCCACGCTCGGCGGTGCGGGCGAGCTGCTCGAACGAGGAGAACCCGATCTGGGACTTCGACCGCGGGTCGGCCCACACGGTGGTGCTGTTGACGCCCGGGAAGTGCGCGGCCAGATGGATCTTCTTGCGCGCCCGTACGGTCATGACGCTCCCCCGGTCACCGCGTACCGGTTGGCGGGCCGGGCCAGACCCAGGTGCTCCCTGAGCGTGCTGCCCGGGTAGAACGTGCGGAACAGGCCCCGGTGTTGGAGCAGCGCGACCGTGCCGTTGACCAGCCGCTCCAGGTCACGGCGGGGTTCGACGGGGGTGAGGTGGAAGCCGTCGACGGTACGGTCGCCGTGCCAGCCGGCGATCAGCTCCGCGAGGTCGACCGGGCCGCCCCGGTACAGCGGGCCGTGCGCGGTCTGCCGGGGGCCGCCCCCGCCGTGGCCCGGTTCGGCCGCGTGCTCGCCGTCGCCGAGATCCACGACGAGGCTCGCCAGGACCCGCAGGGTGTCGGGATCGCGGCCGAACTTCTCGGCGGAGTCCCGCAGTTCGGCCCGTACGGACCCGGCCTGCGCGGAACTCGCCGCGCGGACGAGCGCCACATCGGCGTACCGGGCGGCCGTCCGCCGGGCCTGGCCCTCGGTGGCGTCGACCACACGGACCGGGTGGCCCTGCGGCGGTCTGGGCACGATCGAGGGGCCCTTGACCGAGAACTCCGAGCCCTCGAAGTCGACGTGATGCAGCCTGTCGCGGTCGACGAAACGGCCGGTGGCCGTGTCCCGTATCTCGGCGTCGTCCTCCCAGCTGTCCCACAACCGGGCGGCCACCTCGGCGACTTCACCGGCCTCCGCCCACAACGCGTCGGCGGGCGCGGCGTGCCGGCGGCCGAAGAGGCGGGCCTCGCCCTCGGTGGTCGACACGTCGAGCCGCCAGCCGGCCCGGCCACGGCTGACCCAGTCGAGGGTCGCGACCGCGGCCTGCACGTGGAAGGGCTCGGTGTGCGTGACGGTCACGGTCGGCACCAGGCCGATCCGGTTGGTCGCCGGGGCGACGCGGGACAGGACGGCGAGGGCGTCGGGTCCGGGCCGCGCGAAGGTGTCGTCGAGCGTCACGAAGTCGAGGCCGCCGCTCTCGGCGAGCCGCGCCAACTCGACGTAGGAGTCGGCGTCGTAGGCCGACCGCTGGTCGACGGCGGCGGCCAGATGCAGGCCCCGGCCGTGCGAGGAGGTCATGGGAGGGAAGCCTTCCTGTCGTTCGGGAGCGCCTCGGAGAGGGCCAAGTCCTCGGTGGAGCCCGGGACTTCACCGACAAGCGCGGGGCGGTACGGAGGCCCGACACGCGAGGTCCCGCAGGAACGCGAGCATGGTCCGCGCGGTGGCGTCGTTCTGCCGGAAGGCGGGGCCGCCGGTGCGCGGCCGGGTGAAGGCGCCGGGGGTCCGTACGTCGGTGTAGGGCCCGAGCGCGAACCGCCGGGGATGCGGCTGCCCGTCCCGGCCGAGGATCCGCCCGTCGGTGCGGTCCACCCGCAGCAGCCCTTCGGGACTCTCCACCACGGCCCCGTCGGCGTGCAGTTCACGCAGCAGCGGATCGACGGACCGCCCGACCGTGGGCTCCGGCAACCGCGCCTCCACCAGTGCCCGCGCCTCGATCGTCACCCCCGGCACGGTCGCGCTGGACGCCCGGAACACCCCGCCCTGGGCGGCCACGGCCATGTCCGCGCCGACGAACCGCACGACGCCGGCCCGGGACAGCGCGAGGAGTTGGCGCAGCCGGGGTCCGGGCGGCCCGGAGGCGAGATAGCTGAAGAAGCCGTGCCACCAGGGCCCGACGTCCCCGAGCCGGATCAACTGCCCGTAGACGGAGAGCAGTCCGAGGAAGACCGCCAAGTCGGGACTGTTGGACGGATCGTGACGGCGGGTCAGATCACCGTCCACGTAGGCCCGTAGCCCCTCCTGGAACTCCTCGTGCGACGCGTACCGCACCCCGTCCAGCGGATGGTCGAGTGCCGCGAGGTCGAGCCGGTCGGCGGGGTCGGGCACCGCGGACGCGACGAGGGCCTCGCGGTCCGCCGCCTCCCCGGCCGCGTACTTCTCCTCGAAGTCGGTCCAGGCGATGCTCGTCCGCTCGGGGTACACACCGAACAGCCGGTGGTAGTGCGCGAACCCCAACTCCTTCTCGATCAGCGGCCATACGTCCCGCCGGAAGTCGAAGCCCCCCGGCAGCGCGAGTATCGCGTCGACCTCGGCGGGCCCGAAGAACCGTGGCAGCGGCGGCCGTTCACCGCTCCACTCGTAACCGATCTTCGAGTGGTACGGCACTCCGCGCCGCGACCCGACGTACAGCACCGGCTCCTGCCCCGAGGGGACGTAGGTGTCGCCGTCGTAGCGTCCGCCCCTCCCCTCCGTGAGCAGCACCATCAGGTCGACGAAGGCGAGGCCGAAGCCGCGGACGAGGACGGGTTCGCCGGGGGCGAGGGCGGACAGGTCGCTGTCTGCGGTGAAGTCCGGCGGCAGGTGGATGAGGTCGTGGGCGCGGGCGTACGCCGCCAACTCCCGCTGGTCCTGGTCGAGTTCGGCGTCCAGGTGGCCGAGGGCGAGGACGACGAGGTCGGCGACGAGCGGGTCCGGGCTGCCCTCCAGCCAGACCTGCTGGCGTCCGTCGCGCGGGCCGCTGATCCTGAGGGCCCGTCGCGGATGGTGGTGGACGGTGCTGCCCGGCGGCAGCGCGGCCACGGACTGCTCGTGCACCCAGCGCAGGTAGGAGCCCTGGAGCTGCCGGTCGGCGAAGGTGCTGCCCTCGATGGCGGCCCATTCATGCAGCGTGGGGCCGGGGCGTACCGGACCGTCCATGACCACCGTCTCGTCGGTGAACATGGTGACGTCCTCGGCGTGCGAGTTCATCCACAGCAGCGGCGACTGGGCCGCGCGCCAGATGCGTCCGGCGCCCGGCGGATGGGGGTCGACGAGGTGGATGTCGAGGCCTTCGGCACCCTCGGCGCCCGAACTGGCGTACAGCTCGGACGCGTTGGCGGCGATGCGCTCGATGAGGCCGGTCCCCCGCGGCCCGGCCCCGACGATCACAAGGGTGGGCTTCATCGGGTGCGCTCCGGCCGGTCCGGTGCGGCGGGGATTCTGGCGAGGGTGGCGGAAGGCATGCGAGGACTCCGTGACGCGTAGGTCGAACGCGGGTGGTGCCTTCACACGGGCGCCTCGCGGCGCGATACGGCCGAGCCCCTCAGCAGGGCCGTCCACCGAGGGTACGGCGCCGTTTCCCCCTGCTGTCAAGGTTGTCCATACTGTGGGCGCTACGTCTCAAGTCGGTTGACGCCCAACCGGATGCCTGTTCCACTTACCCCATGCATCCACAGCAGTGGCTGGTCAGGCGCTCCCACATCGACTTCGGTCGCGTGTGGTCCTCTTCCTGTTGAGCTGACCCACTGCACGCCCTGATCCCCGGATTCTCCGCCTGATCGGGCGCTTCTCACACTCTCCCCCGCTGCTCCCGCCCCGCCTTCACACGCGTACCCCTCCCCTCGTGGTTCTCTTCCTGTCTTTCTCCTCTACCGCGTCAGCGCCGCCGCCGTACGTCGTCGTGGTGCCGCCCGGACCCCGATCACCCGGTCCATCAGCGCCCCCAGCACGTCCCGTACGGAATCGCGGTCCCG
The DNA here is from genome assembly GCF_036226385.1 of Streptomyces sp. NBC_01261. Lineage (NCBI taxonomy): Bacteria > Bacillati > Actinomycetota > Actinomycetes > Kitasatosporales > Streptomycetaceae > Streptomyces > Streptomyces sp. NBC_01261. Next base: position 8,448,575 of record NZ_CP108463.1, on the reverse strand, counting down.
CGCGTCGCACTCCAGCACCGGCACCTCCGCGCTCAGCCCGAGCGCCTCCCGCACCTCGTCCACGTCGAACCGATCCGCCCCGTCGAACCGGTTCACCGCGAGGACGAACGGCGCGCCCTGCGACTCGAAGTAGTCGACGGCCGGGAAGCACTCCTCGATCCGCCGGGTGTCCACGAGGACCACCGTGCCGAGCGCGCCCTCCACCAGGTCGTCCCAGAGGAAGGAGAACCGGTCCTGCCCGGGCGTCCCGAACAGATACAGCGCGATCGTCGGGTCGAGCGTGATCCGCCCGAAGTCGAGGGCGACGGTGGTGGTGGTCTTCGCCTCGACGCCCACCAACGAGTCGACGCCTACGGAGACTTCGGTGATCGCCGCCTCCGTGTCGAGGGGTTCGATCTCCGAAATGGCCCCGATGAACGTGGTCTTGCCGACCCCGAGGCCGCCGCTGACCACGATCTTCACGGCCAGCGGCACGATCTTGTCAGAGCGCCCGGACATGGTCCCTGATCCTTTCGAGCATCGGGAGCGGCAGCTCCGCGGGTTGCCGGCAGGCGAGTTGCCCGGCGACGACGAGGTCGGAGATGAGCACCTTGGCCACTCCGAGGGGTACGCCGACCCGGTGCGCCACCTCGGCGACGGTCGTCGGCTGTTCGCACACCGCGACGATGTGGCGCCGCTCGAAGGCGAGCGACGGATCCGGCACGCCGACGGCGACGACCAGCGTCTCCAGCCGCAGACCGGCCTGGAGAGGCTCGGACCGGCCGCCGGTGATGATGAACGGCCGGACGAACGTCGCGTCCTCGTCAGGTTCTACGTCCCTGGAGTGTTCACCGTTCACCGCGGCAACGCCTGCCGCAGATCGGCGATGAGCGTCGGGGTGAGCAGATCACCCGCCCGTTCCGCGAGCACCGCCATCTCGTAGCCGACGAGGCCCAGTTCACCGCTGCTGTCGGCGAGGACACCGAGACAGCTGCCGTCCTGGATCGCCGAGACGAGCAGGAAGCCCCGGCCCATCTCGATCATGATGAGCTTGACCCCGTCGAAGCTGTACCGCTTGGACGCGCTGCGCGCCAGGCTGCTCAACCCCGAGACGATCGCGGCGAGATGGTCGGCCTCGGTGCGGCCGAGCCCGTCCGACACGGCGATCAGCAGCCCGTCGGAGGAGACGGCGACCGCGTCGCGTACGCCGTCGGTGCTCTTGACGAAGTTGGCGAGCAGCCAGTTGAAGGTCCGCGAGTCGTGCGGGGTGTCGACGGTGGTCACTTGGCGGCACCCTCGTTCGTCTCGGCGTTCTTCCCGGCGGTCTTCTCCACGCTGTTCCGCTGCTTCTCCTTCTCGACGCTGATGCCGCCCCGCATGTGGGCGCTGCGCAGGGTGGAGAGCATCCCGGAGACCTGCTCGGGGGTCCGTTCCGGGTTGGGCGGTGTGGTGGGTGCGGGCCTGCCGGTCCGGTCGGTCTCGCTCACCGCCGCCGCGATACCGCTGCGCTGCGGCCGCTTGACCAGGCCGTTCCGGGTGCGCGCGGCGGACGAACCGCCCTTGGCGGCAACCGGGGCGACCACCGCTTCGGGCTCCGGGCTCTCCATCTTCTCCGCCTCCGCCTTCCTCGGGGCGGGCACCGCCGGCCCCTCCTCGACCCCCTTCTCCGTCAACAGCCCCGCGGGGATCAGCACCCGGGCGACCACACCGGCCGCCGGTGCCTCGCCGAGCCGTACCTCGATGCCGCACTTGCGGGCGAGGGCGCCGACCACGAAGTGGCCCAGGAACCGGGTGGGTTCGGCCATGAAGCTGGCGGTGCCGGACAGTCGTACGTTGGCCTCGGCGAGGGCCTGGTTGTCCATGCCGAAGCCGTGGTCGACGATCGCGACCAGATAGCCGGCGCTGGTGCGCCGCCCCTCGATCTCCACATCGGAGTCCGGCGGCGAGAAGCTCAGCGCGTTCTCCACCAACTCGGCGAGCAGGTGGGCGATTTCGACCACGACGGAGCCGGTGACGAACGCGGGCTCGATCCGGCGCAGGGTGACCCGGCGGTACTCCTCGACCTCGGACAGCGCGGCGCGCAGCACGTCGTTGACGGCCAGCGGCGTGGACCAGGGGCGGGGGCTGGACTCTCCGGCGAGCACCAGGAGGCTTTCGGCGTTGCGGCGCATACGGGTGGCCAGGTGGTCGAGTTCGAAGAGGTTGGAGAGGGTCGCGGGGTCTGCGTCCTCGTGCTCCAGCTTGTTGATGAAGCTGATCTGACGGCGCACCAGGTTCTGGTTGCGACGCCCCAGGCTCACCAGCGAGTCGGTGGCGTTGCGCCGCAACACGGCCTGCTCGGTGGCGAGTTCGAAGGCGGACCGCTGCACCCGGTCGAACGCGTCGGCCACCTCCCGCACTTCGGCCCCCGCCTTGTCGGCGACGGCCAGCGGAGCCGGCGGCTTCGGCGCCGCCCCGGACGACCCGTCCTGCACGGCGGCCACGGCCTGCGGCAGCCGGCTGCCGGCCACCTCCCGTGCCTGCCGGGCGAGTTCGACGAGCGGCGTGGAGACGGACCGCACGCAGTCGAGGGCCAGCGCGCCGAGCGCGACGACCGTGGCGAGGGCGAGCAACAGGAACAGCAGCAGGTCACGCTGGGCCGAACTCTCCAACTGGGCGGCGCGGTTCTCGACATCGGTGCCGAGGGCGATCTGGACGTTCCGCATCCCGTTGATGGTGGAGGTCATCGAGTCCCACCAGGCCATGGGCGGGATCGCGCTCGCCTTCAGCTTCCCCGTGCCGTGCACCGCCTTGCTCTCGTACGCCAGCGTGCGCTCGGCGTCGGGCGTGGTCAGGGCGGTGTTCAGGCGCCGTTCCTGCACGGCGGTGGCCGACCGGGGGAAGGCGTCGAGGGCGGCGAGGCGTCCGGCGCGGATCTCCATGAACCGGCTGTAGTCGTCGCCGCGGAATTTCCCGGCGCGTACCGAGCCGAGCACGATGGCGCGCTCCTCACCGGTGAACTCCTTTGCGTTGCCGAGGACTTGGAGCGCCTGGTAGGCGTCGCGAAGGTTGCCGTCGTGGACGTCTTCGAGACCGAGGTCGAGCCGGTCGAGGACGGTGATCGTGGTGGTGAAGTAGTCGAAGGTCGCCTTCACCACGCCGGTGCCGTCGTCGGCGTCCTTGCGGATGCCGGTGAGGCCGTCGAGCCGGCCGAGGGACTCGCGCACGGAACCCGCGGCGGAGTCCTCACGCCCCTTCAGGGCCACGCCCAACCGCTCGCGCGCGGCGTCGGTCGCCTTGCGCTGCGCGGGCAGCTTGGCGCTGAACTGCCGGACGCCGCCGACGTATCCGGTGGTGAGTCCGCGCTCCTTCTGCAGTTCGTGGACGAGTCCTTGGAGGGTGATTTCCAGGCGGGCGTTGTCGGCGGTCGCGGAGGCGTTGCGATAGGCGGAGATCTGGTCGGCGGCCGCGATACCGAGCAGGGCGAGCAGGACCGCGAGGGCGAGGATCAGAATCCTCAGCAGCCTGGCGCGGATGCTGGTGGTCGCTTTTGTTGTGACGTCCACTGAAGTGCCTTAAGTGGGTGGCGAGTTGATCGGGTTCGATCAGGCTCGATCGGGGATCGAACCTGGGGCAGAAATGGTTCTGCTCCCGCCCAACGACACACACGGCACGCCGGTCACCGGATCATGTTTTTGTTTTACCGCGCCGAAACAGGGACGGTCCGACCTCGCAGGTCGGTCATGATCGCCAAGTGCCGCGTATACAACGGCGGTGACGACCCGTCACGGTCAACAGATCGCGACACCTGGCATATTCAGCAGTCGCAGCACGACAGACATTCACAACATTCGCAGCATTCGCACGCGTCGCAGCACGAGCAATCACAGCTGGAGCGGCATCCCTCGCGCCGCCGCCCGGACCACGGCCCCTCGAACTCGTCCGCGCAGCACACCTTGCAGGTGCAGCACAGCCCGATGGCCACGGCGCACCCGGCCCAGAACCCGCGCCTGTCGGGCCGCGGCGGCTCACCGCCGTAGGGATTGCCGTCGTGCCGCGGATCGCCCGGCAGGTACGGAGTCCGCGGCGGCCCGAAGGCACCCTGCGGCTCCGCCACGTGCCCGTACCCGGCCCCGTGCCCGCACGACTGGGTGCCGAAGGCCCGGTCCACCGAGCGCCCCAGTTCGTGCGCGAGCAGCAGATGCGCCAGCTTGCCGTCGGTGCTGTGCCTTTCTGGGGAGACCCCAGACCCCCAGACCGTCTCCCGCAGCGCGAGCCGTATCCCGTGCAGCGCGTCGTCGGCGAGCCGGCGGGCCTCGGTGAGCGGGGTGCCGGTCGCCGTGAGGGGGTTCCAGGCGCCCGACGCGGCGTCGGTCTCCTTGTCCTCCACGGCGTCCAGGAGATGTGCGAGCCGGCCGAAGAGGCGTCCGGCCTCGGCGAGCGGTGCGGCGTTGCCGGGCCGTCCGGCCAGGATCGCGGTGTGCGCGAAGGCGGCCGCGGTGGCGGTCTCGGTCGGTTCGGTGACGGTCAGGATCGGCGTCCCGGGACCGGCCAGGGACTCGATGCCGAACTGCCTCTCCACGGCGTCGACGAGCACGGCGGCGTCGAATCCGACCGCGGACCCCGTCCGCGCCCCGGCCCGCCCCCAGCTCCCCGCGACCCGCCGCGCGGCCAGCGCCACCGGCCCGCGGGCCAGCAACCCGTCCCCGTCGGCGACGTGGTCACGCACCTTGGCGGAGGCCAGCACCAGTGAGACGGCCGCCGCGAGCCGCGCCCCCTCGCCCTGCGCGACGGACGCGGTCCGCATCCCGCGCAACGGGCAGGGCCCGGCCGTACGACGCCATCCGCCGCCCGCGCGATCGGCCTGAGCCTCCGTCAGGACCGAGAGGAGCAGACCGTCGTAGTTCGTGACAATCCTCGCGAACTGCCCGTGATCACCGCGCAGCGCGAGACACAGCCCGCACAAATGCGCCATCCACTGGGCCTTGAGGCTTTCACCGAGCCGGTGACTGCAAGGCCTGACCATTCCGAACACGACAACCCCCCGTGGCGTGAACGACATCTGACTGGGCATCCGGAGATCGATATGGCAACTGACCGGGCGTTGAGCAGCCGCTTCGTATCGACCACCTCGTTCACCCGTACGCACCAACCGTCACCCGGACGCCGGGAAGAATCATATTTCACTCTCAGTCAGCAGCCGTGTCCAGCAACACCCTTGATACACGGGGGCCCTCGACGTATTGGCTGTGCACCAGTAGCGTCACAAACCCCCCGCGCGGCGTCTATCCACTTGGCGCGCGATCCGCATCATGGATGACCATAGGGATGCGGAAAGCAAGTAAGACCGCTGTGAGAGGAGGCGTCCATGGGATCGGTACGCAAGGCGAGTGCTTGGCTTGGACTCGTTGACGACAACGACGACGAGCGCTACTACGACGACGACTACTCCGAAGGGACCGAGCAGCCCGGGGATGCCTGGGTCACGGATCCGCGGGTGAAGGTGGCGGAGGACGTCGCCGAGGTGAAGGGCCGGCGGATCGGCACGGTCACCCCGGACAGCTTCCGTGACGCCCGCGCGATCGGCGAGCTGTTCCGGGAAGGGGTCCCGGTGATCGTGAACCTCACGGCGATGGAGGCGACCGACGCCAAGCGCGTGGTCGACTTCGCGGCCGGCCTCACCTTCGGCCTGCGCGGCACCATCGAGCGGGTCGCGAACCGTGTCTTCCTGCTGACCCCCGCCAACACGGAGATCGTCAGCGGCGACCCCGCCGTGCGCCGTGAGGACGGGTTCTTCAACCAGAGCTGAGGCAGGGCCGCTTACCGGCCCTGCCTCCCGCAGGGTTGAACAGGACTTCGGGTCTTCCTAGCGGAAGGCGTCGAGTCCGGTGAGCGCCTTGCCCAGCACGAGCTGGTGCATCTCGACGGTGCCCTCGTACGTGAGCACCGACTCCAGGTTCGTCGCGTGCCGCATCACCGGGTACTCCAGCGAGATCCCGTTGGCACCGAGGATCGTCCGTGCCGTACGACAGATCTCGATGGCCTCTCGTACGTTGTTCAGCTTGCCGAAGCTGACCTGCTCGGGACGCAGGCGCCCGGCGTCCATGCGCCGCCCCAGGTGATGGGCGAGCAGAATCCCCTTGTGCAGTTCGACCGCCATGTCGGCGAGCTTGGCCTGGGTGAGCTGGAAGCCGCCGATGGGCCGCCCGAACTGCTCCCGCGTCTTCGCGTACGCGACCGCGGACTCGAAGGAAGCGCGCGCCGCGCCCATCGCACCCCACACGATTCCGTAACGGGCGTGCGACAAACAGCCGAGCGGCCCCTTCAGTCCTACGACCTCCGGCAGCACGGCGTCGGTGGGCAACCGGACGTCGTCGAGGACGAGTTCGCTGGTGACGGATGCGCGGAGTGACCACTTGTGCTTGATCTCCGGCGCGGAGAAGCCACCGCTGTCGGTGGGTACGACGAAGCCGCGGATGCCGTCGTCGGTCTGCGCCCATACGACGGCGACGCCGGCCACGGACCCGTTGGTGATCCACATCTTGCGGCCGTTGAGGACCCAGTCGCCACCGTCGCGCTTGGCGTAGGTGCGCATGGCGCCGGGGTCGGAACCGTGGTCGGGTTCGGTGAGCCCGAAGCAGCCGATGACGTCACCGGAGGCCATGCTCGGCAGCCAGGCCTGCTTCTGCTCCTCGCTCCCGAAGCGGTGGATGGCGTACATCGCGAGGGAACCCTGCACCGACACGAGCGATCTGATTCCGGAGTCGGCGGCCTCCAACTCCAGGCAGGCGAGCCCGTATTGGACGGCGGAAGCCCCGGCGCACCCGTACCCGTCGAGCGACATCCCGAGCGCCCCGATGCCACCGAGTTCGCGAGCGAGGTCCCGGATCCCGGGCAACTCCCCCTTCTCGTACCACTCCGCGACGTACGGCAGCACCCGGTCCGCGGCCCACGCCCGGACGGTGTCCCGGATCGCGAGGTCCTCGGGGTCCAGCAGGTCATCGATGCCGAGGGGGTCGGCGGGATCAAAGGGGGGCAACTTCGAGGACACAGTCATGACAGAGCCTCCGGCGCTAAAAACTATCACCGCTAGTTACGACAACGGCCCCGACGTTACGACCCCCGGTGCCACGAGTCCAGCGCACCGCCCCCGCGGGCGACCGCGCCGGGGTCCGCCCCAACCTCAAAGCTCAGGCCCGCAGGCCGCAGCCGGTGAGTGGGCCCCACGACACGGTCACTCTTCCATCGCCCGTGGACGGGTGGTGCGTGGGTGGGAGAACGCCTTTGATCAGGCTGAGATGCGGGACTCTGCTACTTCCCTGGGGGCGGGGACCGCGGCCAGAGTCGCCTCGCAGTGCATGATCCGGGGCAACCGCAGCGCCATCACCGCACCCAGCAGCAGCAACCCCGCGCTGACGAGCAACGTGACGTGCAGGCCGTGGACGAAAGCGTGCCGGGCCGCGTCACGCAGCGCGGCACCCCGCACCCCGCCGAGCCGCCCGGCGACGTCGTACGCCTCGCCCAGCGAATGCCCCGCCGAGGCCGACGCGGACGCCGGTACACCGGGAACGGACGACAACCCGGGCGCGTACGCCGCGTTCATGACGCTGCCGAGGAGCGCGATGCCGATACCCGCGCCGAGTTGGTAGGAGGTCTCGCCCATCGCCGCCGCGCCCCCCGCCTGGGCCGGCGGCGCCTCGCTCAGCATCGACTCGTACGCCCCGAAGAGCGTCATCTCCAGCCCGAACCCGAGCAGCAGAAACCCGAAGAGCAGCAGCCCCGCGTTGTCCCGCTCGCCCATCGCGGTCAGCGTCAGCACCGAGAAAGCGGTCAGGCAGAAGCCGAAGCACACCATCCGGCGCGGCCCGAACCGCCGGAGCATCCGCGCCCCGAACAACCCCGCCGCCATCGCCGCGAACGTCAGCGGCAGCAGCCGTAGACCCGTCTGGAAGGGCGACAGGCCGAGGACCAGTTGCAGGTACTGTGCCGCGATCAGCTCCAGGCCCACCAGCGCCAGCATCGCCAGCACGATGCAGCCGACGGACGTGCTGAACGCGGGCTTGCGGAACATCTTGAGGTCCACCAGCGGATGCGTATGGCGCCGTTGCCGTCGTACGAAGAGAACCAGCAGCACCGCGCCCACGAGCAGCGGGGCCACGGTCCACCCGCTCTCCACCGGCTCCCCGCCACCGAGCCGCTTCACGCCGAAGACGGCGCCGAAGAGACCGCCCGCGGCCATGAGCGCGCCGACGACGTCCCACGGGCCGTTGCGATCACCGCGGGACTCGGGGAGGAGGAGCCTGCCGATCGGGAGGCTGATCAGCATCAGGGGGATGTTGACGAGGAAGACCGAGCCCCACCAGAAGTGCTCCAGCAGGAACCCGCCGAGCAGCGGACCCACCGCCGCGCCGACCGCCGCCACCGCGCTCCACACGCCGATCGCCACCGCCCGCTCACGCCGATCGGGGAAGACCTGGCGGAGGATCGAGAGCGTGGCGGGCATGATCATCGCGCCGCCGACGCCGAGCAGCGCCCGCGCGAGGATCAGGACCTGGGCGTCATGGGCGAGGGCCGCGAGGCCGGAGGCGACGCCGAAGAGGCCGTAGCCGAGAAGGAGGATCCGTCTGCGGCCCACTCTGTCGCCGAGGGTGCCGAAGAGGATGAGGAGCGAGGCGCAGACCAGTGGATAGACGTCGACGATCCAGAGCAGCTCTATCGCGCCGGGTTTGAGGTCCTCGGTGACGGCGGGCACCGCGACATGGAGCACGGTGGCGTCGAGCGCGACGAGCAGCAGGCTGACGCAGAGGACGACGAGGACGACCCAGCGGTTGGCACCGGCCCCGGCCGCCCGACGGCGCAGCGCTGCGGCGGCCGTGGTCGTCCCGGACATGTACTACCTCCCAGATGTTCCCTCGCGTTCGGCGGGGCTCACGGGGTGGGGACTCCCCGTGACTGCGGCCGGAGAGGAGCGGTGTCTCCGACCCGCGCAACGAAGGCGAGTGAGCCGTCAGCGTACGCGAGTTCACGCCAATGCCACGTGGTGGACCTCTCACACTCCCCGGAGAACACGTGTGGCGTACACCACTCACCCTTCTGTGGACCACGCCCCCGCCGGACCTGCCGGTTCGGCGTGCCCTCGATAATCGGGTCCGTGACCGATCTCGCTGCACCTCTGCGCCGGGCGGCCCCGGCCCTTCTCGGGTACGCCGCCGTCCGCACCCTGGGCCTGGTGGTGCTCGCGGTGTGGAGCGCGGCGCGCGGCAAGAGCGCCCACACCTTGCTGACCGCCCGGTGGGACGCCCTCTGGTACACGCGGGTCGCCGACCTCGGTTACGGCTACGAGGTCCGCCTCCCGAACGGCGACGTCCACTCGAACCTCGCCTTCTTCCCGCTGTTGCCCTGGCTGGAAAGGTTCATGCACGCGGTGTCCCCGCTGTCGTACGCCGACGGCGGTCTCGTGGTGAGCCTGCTCGCCTCGCTCGCGGCGGCCTGGGGGATCTTCGCGGTCGTGGAGCATGTCTACGGCCGTCGGAATCAAGAAGGGCGCGAAGCGCGGCCTCGGAAGGGTGGTGGTGGGAGACGGGTGGGCGTGTGTGCCGTGCTGCTGTGGGCCGTACTGCCGGTGGGGATCGTGCAGTCGATGGCGTACAGCGAGTCGCTCTTCACGGCGCTCGCCGCCTGGTCGCTGTACGCCGTGCTGACCGGCCGCTGGGTGACGGCGGGCGCGCTCGCCCTGCTGGCCGGGCTGACGCGGCCCGTGGGGCTCGCGGTGGTCGCGGCGGTGTGGGTCGCGGGCATCACCTCGTTCACCGGGCTCGCCTCGCGGTTCACCGGATTCGCCCCGCGCACGGAGGCCTCGTTCGTGCGGGACCGCAGCACGGCGCCCGCGCCCGGCGTGCGGGTCTGGTCGCGCGCCCTCGGGATGGTGATCGCGCCCCTGGGCGCCGCCGGGTACGTCCTGTGGGTCGGCCACCGCACCGGCAAGGGTCCGCTGGGCTATCTCGACGTGCAGGCGGGCTGGCGCAACGGTTTCGACGGGGGTGCCGCCTTCGCCCGTTTCGTCGGCGAGAAGTTCACGTCGTTCCCCTCGGCGCTGGCCGGGGTGGGGCTGATCGTCGGGGTCGGGCTGGTGCTCTGGCTGTACGTCGTGGGCGTCCGGCAGGGCCAGCCGCTGCCGCTTCTGGTGTACACCGGCGTCGTCACCGCGCTCGCGCTGTGCGCGTCGAGCTACTTCGGCTCGAAACCGCGCCTGCTGATGCCCGCCTTCCCCCTGCTGCTCCCCCTCGCGCTCGCGCTGGCCCGGCTGCGTACGTCCAGGTCAGCGTGGGTGGTGGCCGGTGTCGCGGTGGCGTCGGCCGTGTACGGGGCGTTCTGGCTGAACGGTTCCGGTCCACCATGATCCACCCGTCACGCCCCATGATCCACTCGTCACGCTCCATGAGCGCCCGGCCAATTTCACCCCAGCATTTGGTGAACTAATTCATAAGGGCCTTAAAACTCGGCCCCGGCATGATCAAAGGAATTGCAGGACGGAGCCGTCCTGGATTGCGGAATCCTTGGAAATAAACCTGCGTCTGAGAGCTTTCCCACATCACATCGTCATCACAAAGCCGCTGATTCGACGGGGATCCACACTCACTCGCTGTAACGTCGATTGAGTGCGTACCGAACGAAACCTCACCCGTCTGGACCGGGTGTTCGCGAGGCTGGACCGTGAACCCGAACGGCCGGCCAACATCGATGTGCCGAAGATGAGCCGGCACAGGGTCGTGCTCTTCGTGGCGACCCTGGCCTTCTACCTGGCGATCGTGTGGCTCGTCGTGACCACGTCCTGGCTGGTCCGGTTCGACTGGCAGGTCATGTTCTTCCGGCCGTACCAGCAGTGGGCCGGCATCCACTGGTTCGTCGACTACTACGTGGTCCTGGGCCAGCGCGGCCCGACCGCGGTGATGGTCGCGGCCTGGCTGGGCTGGCGCTCCTGGCGGCAGCACACGCTGCGCCCGCTGCTGACCCTGGGCACCCTGCTGCTGCTGCTGAACATCACGGTCGGCGCGGCCAAGCTCGGCATGGGCCGTCTCGGCCCGCACTACGCCACCGTCATCGGCTCGAACGAGATGGGTCTCGGCGGCGATATATTTCCCAGCGGCCACACCGCCAACGCGGTCGTGACCTGGGGAATCCTGGCGTATCTGGCCTCCACGCCGGCCGCCCGCCGCTGGCTGTCCGCCGCGTCCGCGGTGACCTCGCTCGGCGTCGGTCTCGCCACGGTCTACCTCGGCACGCACTGGCTGAGCGACGTGCTGCTCGGCTGGGCCGCCGGTCTGCTGGTCCTGCTCGCCCTCCCGTGGTGCGAGCCGCTGATCGCCCTGGCCGAGACCCGGATCTTCGACCTGCGCGACCGCTGGCGCGCCCGTCGCGGCGGCACGGCGCCCGCACCGGTGCCCGCCTCCCCGGTCACCGCGCCGGTACTGCTCAAGCCGCGCACCTCCGCCTCGGGCGACGAGGTCCCGGCGGCCCGTGAGACGGTCACCGCGAGCCGTTCGGCCCGACCACCCGCCCATCTCGCCCCGGGCCCGCACACGACCCGCTCGGAGCGCACCCCGGTCACCCCGATCGGCAGCCGCCGCCCGCCGCACCCGGACCGCGTGGCGCGCGGCACCAGCCCGGCCACGGCCACCGCCCGTCCGGCGACGGGCGGCTGACCCCCACCCCCAGACCGCGGGGCCGGTACGCACAACCATCCCCGCGCATCAAGAAGGCCCCCGTTCCGCCCGCGGAACAGGGGCCTTCGTCACATCCGCGCTCAGCCCTTCCAGGCGCGCGCCACCGTGCCGTCCTTGACCTCGAAGTTGAGCCGTCCCACGCGGAACTCCATGGTGATGATCGCCCCCGGCGGCAGCGACCGCACGGTCGGCCAGCCACGCTCCCGCGCGAGCCGCTCAGCCTCTGTCGCGTCGAGACCCACATAGCTGTTCGGACTGTCCTGGGGCTCTGCCGGTGGAGTCGGAATGGATGCCATGCCCGCCACGCTAGCCCCTCTTGCGCTCACTCCGTCCCCCTCCGGTCACACTTCTGTCACAGGATCAGGACGTGTGTTTTGTTCTGCATCCCTCACACGTATGAGCGGTTCCGTACGCCTTCCGCAGGCATTCGAACGTAATTCCCGCATGTCGGTCCGGCTCCCCGAATAGCCCCGCGGAAAGTGCCGCCAGAACCGGCCGGACGCCCCTTTCCATTCCGATTCCGCGCGGTACGGCGGGAGCTGACGCCGCATAAGAGTTTCACCGTTCCGGCGCAGAATCGCCGTGGGCACCCGGGTCGTGCCGGTCCAGCGCGCGGGTCAGCAGGTCCCGGGCCGTCCTGATCCTCTCGGCCAGCTCGACGGGCTCCAGGACCTCGAAGTCGAAGCCCATCATCATCACGTGGACCACCATCAGGTCGAGGTTCGGGGCCCCGGTCCGCAGCAGACAGGCGTCCGGTCCGTCGGCCTCCAGCGTCCCGCCGGACGGTGAGATCCGCTCGGCCGCCTCCTGGAGGGGCACGAGCAGCCGGACGACGGCGTGCGAGGCGTACGCGCGCGTGGAGATCCCTTTCGAGACGTGCGCGGCGAGGTCCTCGGCCGGTGGCTCGCGCGGGGTGAAGCGCGGCCCGTGCGGCGGCCGGGGCGTGACGCGGTCGACGCGGAAGGTGCGCCAGTCCTCGCGGTCCAGGTCCCAGGCGACCAGGTACCAGCGCCGCTCGGTGCACACCAGGCGGTGCGGTTCGACGCTGCGGCGGGTGGGCGTGCCGTCGTGGCTCTCGTAGTCGAAGCGCAGCCGCTCGGCGTCCCGGCACAGCGCGGCCAGCTCGGTCAGCACGGCCGGGTCGACGGCGGACGGCAGCGTGTTGTGCAGCATCGGCACGGTGAACGCGTTGAGGGCGCCCACCCGGCGGCGCAACCGGCTCGGCAGCACCTGTTCGAGCTTGGTGAGGGCGCGTACGGAGGTCTCCCCGATGCCCTCGATGCCCTGCCCGGCGGCGGTGCGCAGCCCGACCGCCACGGCGACCGCCTCGTCGTCGTCCAGCAGCAGCGGCGGCAACTCGGCGCCCGCGCCCAGCTGGTAGCCGCCCCCCGTGCCGGGACTGGCGTTGACGGGATACCCCAGCTCCCGCAGCCGGTCCACGTCCCGGCGCACGGTCCGCGGGGTGACCCCGAGCCGGTCGGCCAGGTCGGCGCCGGACCACTCGCGGTGGGCCTGGAGCAGCGAGAGCAGGCGCAGGAGTCGTGCCGAGGTCTCCAACATGGTCGAAGTCTCCATCAAGGGCGGTACGGCAGTTGTGGCACGTCGAAACAGGTGTTGTTCATGTCCCCTTGCGGGACCCACCCCCTGCCGTCCTGCCAGCGGGCCACGGACAGGCAGGTCCTGCGTGTCCTCGGCGGTTCGGCTAGCCGCTCGAAAGAGACCGGAACCAACAGCCCGTCGGCGGTGTAGCCCTCGCTCCGGTTCATGAACCCGTCGACGCACGCGCGCGTGACGCCCGTTTTCGACTTCGCGCACTCCTTGGCCGCGTCCGTGAACCACATCGCCGCCGCCCACCCTTCCAACTGCCACTGGGAATGCGTCTTCAGCCCCTCGGTCGCGTCCCGGAACTCCCGTACGGCCGCCTGGGAGGTGTCGTCGAAGTCCCGGCTGGACCCGGTCGCCCACAGGGCGTTGCGGCAGCGCGGGGCGTTTTTGTAGTCCTCCGGGACGGTGGATGTCCAGTTCTGTACGTTCGTCACCTTGGCGACGACCTTCGCGCCGACCTCGTCCATCGCCTCGCACAGCTGGGCGTTCCCGTGGGTGTCGATGGCGTCGAAGACCAGGTCGGCGCCCTGCTCCTTCAAGTCGGCCGCCACGGCACGGAAGTTGGGCAGCGCGAAGTCGACCTGCTCGGTGACGACCTTGTACCCCTCGGCCTTCAGACCCTGCTCGACGAGGCGAGCGTAGGCGGCGGACGCGGCCTGGTTGTACGACACGACGGCGGCGGTACGGGCGCCCCGCTCGCGCTTGAAGTACCGGTAGACCTCCGTGCCGCCGTACAGCCGCCCGCCCCAGCCGGGTGTCCCGGCCCGGGGCGCGAGGCTGCCGTAGATGCCGTACAGGTGCGGCCAGGTGTCGTAGGCGGCCCCGATGGGCTGGCCGCCGATGTCGGGCACGCGCGCGTGGGAGACGCGGGAGGCGCCCGCGTAGTCGAGGGCGCTGGTGGCGACCAGGGCGACGACGGCATCCCCATCGGCCCCGTCGATCAGCTGGTGCACGCACGCGTTGTTGCCGACACCGCTGCCGCCGTCGTCGCACAGGCGCACCTCGACCGGGTGCCCGTCGATGCCCCCGCGCGCGTCGAGGCGGTCGAAGTAGGCCTTGGCGCCGTCGCGGGGACCGGTGAACGTGTCGCCGCCGACCGGGCTGGTCGCGCTGGTGATGATGCCGACCCGGATCGGCGTGTCGCTACTGGGTGCGGGCGTACGGGAGTTGCCGTGCTCGAAGTCGCTCTCCGGGAGGCGGCTGCCGCAGGCCGCGCTCCCCAGGAGCAACAGCACCGCGACAGCGGCCTCAGCAGCCCGCCCCGGGCGACTGCGAGGCATCGCCGCTCAACGCCACCAGCGCGCACAGGGTGTTGACGGACACCTTCCAGGTGCCGTCCTGCTCGACGGCCGTCCCGGAGGCGTTCGGCAGGGCGGTGGCGCCGTTCAGGGTGAGGCTGTAGGTCACGGTCGCCCGGGTCGCCGACGTGAACGCGACCTTCTGGACGACCGCTTGGACCTGCCCGCCGCGCTTGTCGCCGCTGAATGCCTTCAGGACCGTGCCCATCTTGTCGCCGTTCTCCAGGACGGCCTGTTTGTCCTGGGTGGAGGCGGCCGGGTCGAAGAACTTCTTCCAGTTGGCCCTGATCCGGGTCGTCGCGGCGGCGGGGTCAGCGGGCGCGGTCGCCGGTGCGCTCGTCGTCCGCTCGACGGGAGGAGTGGGCGGCGGCGCGCTGTCGCCTCCCCCGCTGTCGTCACCGCAGGCCGCCAGGGCCGGGCCGAGCACGAGGACCAGGGTGGCCGCAACCACCGTGCCCCGCACGGGCCTTGTGTTCCTTCGCCTGAGGTCGCTCCCGAGAACCATCTGGCTCACCGCCGGGTGTCGTTCCGGGCCGTGCTCGCCCGGTGTTTTCAGGTCAGGTGTCAGAAGGCATAGTGCAAGCCATTGGCCGGCATGGACAGACACCCGACGTGTGGGGGCCGTAAATGCGGACAGCCCGACTGCGGACCGTGCACCCCGCCCGCTGGGCCGGCTGGGCCGCGCTCGCCGCGGGCGCGGTCCTGTGCGTGCTCGGCTGGTACGGCGTCTCCGGCGAGCGCTACGCGGAACGCCAACTCCCCTACCTGGCCTCCTGCACGATCCCCGGCGCCGCGCTGATCGTCGCCGCCGCGGTCCTGCTCACCCACGGCCGCGGCGCCCTCGCCGCCGCGCGCGTGGAGGAGCTGTACGGCCTTCTCGTGGCCGCCGAAGCGAGCGACGTCGAGGAGTCCGCACAGGCCGCCGCGGCGCCCGTGGCAATCAGCGGGGACCTGCTGATGGTGCCCGGCGGCACCTTGTGGCACCGCGCGGACTGTCCGTTGGTCGCCGGGAAGCCGGAGGCGGTGCCGGTGGACGCGAAGCTGGTGGCGAACGGCGAGTTGAGCCCCTGCCCGATCTGCGAACCCGCCGAAGCCGACGACTGAAGTCCCCATGTCCTCCTTCACCTACGACCTCACCCTCGCCGGCCTCTCCGTCGGCAGCGCCGCCGCGCTCACCGGGATCGGCCTGATCGTGACGTACCGGGCGACCGGCGTCCTCAACTTCGCGCACGGCGCGATCGCGATGGTCTGCGCGTACGTGCTGCGGCAGTGCGTGGTCGGATGGGGCTGGCCGTCGTGGCTGGGCGCGGTGGTGACGCTGCTGTTCCTCGCGCCGGGTATCGGGGTGCTGTCGGAACGGTTCGTCTTCCGACCGCTGTCGGTCCTGGGCGGCGATCCGGCGCGGACACTGGTCGCGTCCATCGGGGTGTTCGTGCTGCTGGTCGGCGGGGCCGCGCTGGTGTGGGGGCAGGGGGCGCGGGACGACGCGCCGGAGCTGGTGTCGGCCGATCCCTGGGGGCAGTTGGCGGTGGTGCTCGTGCTGGCCGCCGGAGTGGGGGCGGTGATCCGCTGGACGCGGTTCGGGCGGGAGCTGCGGGCCGTCGTGGACGACCGCCGACTCGCGGTCCTGGGTGGCGTGGACGCGGACCGGGTGGCCGCGGCGGGCTGGGCGTTCGGTTCCTTCACGGCGGGCCTGACGGGCGTGCTCCTCGCCCCGTACGTGCGCCTGGACCCGTACGGCCTGCCGCTGCTCGTCATGGAGGTGATGGCGGTCGCGGTGGCGGCGCGGATGCGGAGCCTGCCGGTCGCGGTGGTGGTGGCGCTGGGGATCGGGGTCGGGCAGAGCCAGTTGACGAGGTTTCATCTGCCGGGCCGGGGCGGTGATTTGGTGCAGGCGGCGGGCGCGAACCTGTTCGTGGTAGCCCTGTTGGTGGCGGCGCTGATACTGCCGGGTCTCGGCTCTCGGGACGCCCTCCCTCATACGGCGACAGCCCGTATCGCGACGCCTCCGGGTGCCTGGCTCGTGGCCGGGGTGCTGTTTCTCCTCCCCTTGGGTCTCACGGGCTCGGACCTGCACACGTCAGTCCAAGTCCCGGCGCTGGGCGTGGTGTTGCTGTCCCTGGTGGTGGTCACCGGACGCGGCGGTCAGCTCTCGCTGGGGCAGGCGGCGTACGCGGGCCTGGGCGCCCTGTTCACGGCACTGCTGGCGGCGGGCCGCTTCCCGCTCCTCCCCCGCCTGCCCGAACTGGCCGCGCTGGCGGTGGCGGTGCTCCTGGTGGCTCCCCTGGGCCTGTTGACCGGCTGGCCCGCGATCGGCCGCCACGGCCTGTCCCTCGCCCTCGCGACCTTCGCGGTCGGCGTCGGGGTGAGCCGCTTCGTCTTCGCCCAGCCGTACGCCACGTCGGGCCTGTCGCTGGCCCGCCCGTCCGGCTTCGAGGACGACCGCACCTACTACGCCCTCGAACTCACTCTCCTGGCAACCGCGTTGCTGGCCACCCACGCCCTGCGCCGGGGGCGCACGGGCCGTGCCCTCGCCGCCCTGCGCGACCACGAACAGGGCGCGTCCGCGGCGGGCGTCCAGGTCCCGTCCCTGAAACTCCTGGCCTTCGTCGCGGGCGCCGCTCTGGCCGCCCTGGGCGGCGGCATGCTCGCGATGGGCGTACGCGCCTTCGACCCCTCGGCCTACGACCCCGTCCGCAGCCTGCTCTGGTTCGCCGCGGTGATCGTCCTGGGCGCCGACAGCACCCTGGGCGCGCTCGCTGCCGCGGCCCTGCTGGTCGGACTGGACGCGGGTGCGCGCGGCGGGGTGGCGGCGGCGCTGATCGGGGTGTTGGCGGTGTGCGTGGGGCGGTTTCCCGGAGGGCCGTACGAGGCGTTGCGGGTGGCGGCGGGGCGGCTGCGGGCTCGACGGAGGGTGCGGCTCACGGCGTTGGGGGTGGGGGTGCGGAGGAGGTTGCGGGTGGCGGGTGCGCCGATGCTGGCGGGCTCAACGGCAGCCGCACATAAGGGTGTTGCGCGCCGAGCAGAGCGCGACGCCAGGCGAGCGTCCGGGGCGCGGGACCCGCGAGGGCGCACCCCCGGGACAGGACAGCTGGGCGAGCCGAGCACAACGGCGTTGCCCCGCAAAGGCGTTGCGCCCCCAGCGCGGCCCGAAGCCGGGTGGGATCAGGACACCGGACCCCGGCAACAGGGCGGCGCGGACGCAACGGCCGCCGCCCACAAGGGTGTTGCACACCCAGCCGAATCCGCCCCTGGGAAGCCACGCGCCGCCGACCCCGGACGACAGCACGAGGCGGCGGAACTGTCGCACCGGGACGCGGCACCCACCCCGCCCACCACAAACGTGCACCCACCCGAAGATGTGCGGGCTCCCAGCCCCGCTCCGGAATCAACCTCACTCCGCTCCCGGCCCCGCCTCGCCCCGACACGGACACTCCCCACCCCACCCCTCCTCACCGCCCACACCCTCCACGCCCGCTACGGCGGTTTCACCGCGCTCGACGGGGTCGATCTCGTCGTGCGGGCCGGGCAGATCACCGCTGTCGTCGGGCCCAACGGGGCTGGAAAGAGCACCCTGTTCCACTGTCTGGCCGGGACCCTGCGGCCCGCGCGGGGGCACGTTCGACTCGGGGGACGGGACATCACCAGGCTGGCCGCGCATGCACGCACCCGGCTCGGGGTCGCCCGGACCTTTCAACAGCTCGCCGTGTTCCCCTCGTTGACCGTCGCCGAGAACGTGCGCGTGGGTGCCGAGCAGGGCCGGGTCGCCGAACCGGGTGCCGCGGAGCGGGCGTTGCGGCTGTTCGGGCTCGACGGGGACGTACGGTCGCTGCCCGCCGCCGACCTGCCTACCGGGATCCTGCGCCGGGTCGAGTTGGCTCGCGCGTTCGCCGGCGGCCCCCGCGTGCTGCTGCTCGACGAGCCCGCCGCCGGGCTCGACACCGCCGAAGTGGCCGCGCTGACCCTGGTGTTGCGGGCGCTCGCCGCCGAGGGCACCGCGCTGCTCGTCGTGGAGCACGACCTCGATCTGGTCGCCGACCTCGCCGACGTGGTCCATGTGATGGCCGCGGGACGCATCGTCTCCTCCGGCCCGCCCCGTCACGTCCTCGATACGCCGGATGCCCGGGAGAGCCCCGTATGACCATCGCCCTACGCCACGCGCGCGTGCGCTACGGCCCCCTCGAAGCCCTGCACGGCGTCACCCTCGCCGCTCCCGCTCACGGACTCACCGTCCTGCTGGGCCGCAACGGCTCGGGCCGTACAACTGCCCTGCGCGCCCTCGCCGGTACGGTCGCGCTCTCGGGCGGTGCGGTGGTGTGGGACGGCACCGATGTGACCCGTATGCCCGCGTACGAACGAGCGCGCCGGGGGCTGTGTCTCGTACCGGAACGGCAGGCCGTGTTCGGGTCACTCACTGTCCACGAGAACCTCGAACTCGCCGCGCGGGACCATGACTTCGCCCTGGACGCCTACCCCCAGCTGGGACCGCTCCTCCCCCGCCGGGCCGGCACCCTCTCCGGGGGCGAGCAGCGGATGCTGGCGCTCTCCCGGGCCCTGTTGGCACGCGCGCGTGTGGTGCTCGTGGACGAACCGGCGCAGGGCATGTCGCCCGCGGTGGCGGCGCACACGTACGAACTGCTGGGCGGGTTGGACGCGTGCGTGGTCGTGGCCGAACAGCGGTTGCCGCCGGTGCTGCGCGGCCGGGCGTCGATCGTGTACGAACTGCGGCGCGGGACGGTCGTGTTCAGTGGTGAGGCGGCCGAACTGGAGTGACGGGCGCGCCCCCGCCCGGTCGGAGGACCTGACGGGGGCGGCTCGGGAGCGGCTCGGCTCAGAGGTCGAGCTGCTGGCCGGGGACGATCAGATCGGGGTCGGCGCCGATGACGGACTTGTTGGCGGCGTAGACCTTCCGCCAAGTGGTCCCGTGCTGGGCGGCGATGGCGCTCAGCGTGTCGCCCTCGCGGACGGTGTAGTCGCCGCGGGAGGTGCCGCGCGAGGCGTTGTTCGTCCCGCGGGCCGGCGTCTTCGCGGGCTTCGACGGGGTCGCCTTCTCCGTCGACTTCCGCGTCTTCGTCGTCGACTTCTCGCTCACCGTGCCGGAGGAGGCCGCGGGTGCGCTGCCGCTCGCTCCGGCCCGTACCGAGCAGACCGGCCAGGCGCCCCAGCCCTGGGCGTGCTGGACCTTGGTGGCCACGGCGATCTGCGCGGACCTGGAGGCCTGGTCCGCGGTGGCCGCGTAGGCCGAACCGCCGTATGCGCGCCAGGTTCCGGCGGAGAACTGAAGTCCTCCGTAGTAGCTGTTGCCGGTGTTGATGTGCCAGTTGCCGCCGCTCTCGCACTGGGCGATGCGGTCCCACACTCCGCTGTCGGCCGCCGCGGCGTTGCCGCTTGCGGCCAGCAGTCCGAGGGGCGCGAGCAGAGCCGCCCCGGCGAGGACCGCCGTCGTACGCGCTTGACCCTTGTGCTGGGTCTTAGGAGCGTTCTCGCGAGTGGTATCGGCACATTCGGACATGTAGTTCCCTCTCCAGCAACCCGGTTCCCCCAAGGCGGTTCGCGGCTTCCACGCATCGACGTGGTCCTCGCGCTCCTCCCCGTCCGCCGGAAGTGGTGCTGCTTGCCTGCTTGTTCGGCCGGCGGACGTACCCGAGCGGTGCTCGTTGCACACAGCCGAGGAATGTACGGAGGCGGGCGAGCCCGTGTCGACCAACTGCCCGTACCCGCAGGCCAGTTCACTGTTACCGAGGGTATCGGCATTTTTCGGCCACTCGTTAAATTCATCTATTTCATGATTTCTCGACCAGTTGCCGACAAGCGCTGTGATGCGGTTCACGCAACCAACTCCCTTGACCTTTCGCAGAGTTGACGTGGAGTGTCCAATTCCGTACCGAACGTGACCGTCTGCTTCGGTTGGTTCGATTCGGTTCGCTCCGGGGCGTGACTCCCGCCACAGATCCTCCGTTGTCTTCTTCATGAGCCCGGGACCCACCGGGCACCGCATTCCGAGGGAGCCACCCGTGCCGCGCATGCTCGACGTCAGCGACGACGTACGCGCCGAGATCGGCGACGAAGAAGCCGACCGGCTGCTCGCCGGAGACAACGCCCCGGGCAGTTACGACTGCACGTCGTGCCGCACCCAGGGCGACTCCGATCAGGAGCGCACCAGCACCGTCCTGTTCATCGGCGACGAGACCGCCGTCCTCGCCTTCGCCCACGCCACCTGCCTGCCCTCCCAGATCGTCCAGGTCACCGAGGAGCAGCTGCAGGGCGCCGTCCGCTCCATCAGCGGCAACACGCACGCCCCGGCCGGCGCACCGGAGAAGGCCGTACCCGAACAGGCCGTGCTCGGGGTGACCAGCGGACTCGTCCTGATCTCGGGGGAGTTGCACCCCGCCCTGGTCGTCGAGCCGACCGCGCCCATCGTGCGGCCCGGCTCGACCGACGTCGGGGACGACTTCCTGCCGCTGCTGATCGAGCAGGGCTTCATGCCGCTCAGCGAGATCACCACCGTGCCGCCCGTGCTGCACGGCTGGTCGGTGCTGCTCGCCGCGGGCCAGCTGCACGCGGTGCTCCAGCCGAGCAGCAACGGCGGTTCCCCGGTGGCCTGGTGGCAGGCGCACCAGGCGCTCCAGGTCACCGACAGCTGGCGGGCCGCCGCCAACAAGCACCAGCAGGTGCTGATGTTCGCGGCACCGGTCGGCTCGATCGGCCGCCAGCCCCGCGAGGACCTGCTGCGCAGCGCGCTCGACAAGGCCGCGGCGAACGGCCAGTTGGTCGGCTCCGCACTGCCGCTCGCGGGCACCTGAGCCGCATCTCTTCAGGTCACGCGTCGTTTGGACATACGTGCACGCATACGACGTTCCCCGCAGCCGGCCCTACCAGTCGATCCCGTCCTCGCGGTCGGACCGGGACAGCCCCGGCGGTCCCTCGGCCACGCCGATCTACGACCGGCTCTACTCGGAGTGGGTCAAGACCTTCCGCTCGCTGCCGGGTGACCGCAGCGGCGAGGAGGAGCTGGGCTTCACCGCCTTCGGGCACAGCCCGCACGGCACGGGCTCGTTCAGCGGCGGCTCGTTCAACGGAGGCTCGATCGGCGGGGGTTCGTACAGCGCGTACAGCGCGGGGGCCTACAGCGCCCGGCAGCAGTCGCAGTGGCAGCGCGTCGGGCAGCTCGGTCACGCCGGGCAGCAGCAACAGCACGGCCACACCGGGATGCACCACATCCCGGCGGCCCTGCCGCCCGGCCCGCGCCGAGGCATCTGAGCGGCACAGCACGCGCACGAAGAGGGCGGCCCCTGTATCGACAGGGGCCGCCCTCTTCGTCGTAGAACAGCCGGCCGTGAGAACAGCCGTACGGCTGGGGCTACTTCTTCTTGCCGCGCTTCTCGCGGACCCGGACCGAGATGTGGATCGGGGTGCCCTCGAAGGCGAACTCCTCGCGCAGGCGGCGTTCGATGAAGCGGCGGTAGCCCGCCTCGATGAAGCCGGAGGCGAAGAGGACGAAGCGCGGGGGCTTGGTGCCGGCCTGGGTGCCGAAGAGGATGCGGGGCTGCTTGCCGCCGCGGACCGGGTGCGGGTGGGCGGCGACCAGCTCGCCGAGGAACGCGTTCAGTCGGCCCGTCGGGACGCGGGTCTCCCAGCCGGCCAGGGCGGTCTCGATGCCCGGGACCAGCTTCTCCATGTGGCGGCCGGTGCGCGCCGAGACGTTCACCCGGGGCGCCCACGCGACCTGGGCGAGCTCGGTCTCGATCTCGCGCTCCAGGTAGTAGCGGCGCTCCTCGTCGAGGGTGTCCCACTTGTTGAAGGCGAGGACGATCGCGCGGCCCGCCTCGACGGCCATGGTGACGATCCGCTGGTCCTGCACCGAGATGGACTCGGAGGCGTCGATCAGGATGACCGCGACCTCCGCCTTCTCGACGGCGGCGGCGGTGCGCAGCGAGGCGTAGTAGTCGGCGCCCTGCTGGAGGTGGACGCGCTTGCGGATGCCCGCCGTGTCGACGAACTTCCAGGTGATGCCGCCGAGTTCGATCAGTTCGTCGACCGGGTCGCGGGTGGTGCCCGCGACCTCGTTGACGACGACGCGCTCCTCGCCGGCCACCCGGTTCAGCAGCGAGGACTTGCCGACGTTCGGGCGGCCGATCAGCGCGATCCGGCGGGGCCCGCCCACGGCGATGCCGAAGGTCTGCTCGGGCGCCTCCGGGAGGGCCTCCAGGACGGCGTCCAGCATGTCGCCGGTGCCGCGGCCGTGCAGCGCGGAGACGGGGTGCGGCTCGCCGAGCCCCAGGGACCACAGGGAGGAGGCGTCGGACTCGCCGCTCAGGCCGTCGACCTTGTTGGCGGCCAGCACGACGGGCTTGCCGGCCTTGCGCAGCAGTCGTACGACCGCCTCGTCGGTGTCGGTGGCGCCGACCTTGGCGTCGACGACGAAGACGACCGCGTCGGCGGCCTCGATCGCGTACTCGGCCTGGGCGGCCACGGAGGCGTCGATGCCGAGGACGTCCTGCTCCCAGCCGCCGGTGTCGACGACCTTGAAGCGACGGCCCGCCCATTCGGCCTCGTACGTCACACGGTCACGCGTGACACCGGGCTTGTCCTCCACGACGGCTTCGCGCCGCCCGATGATGCGGTTGACGAGAGTCGACTTGCCGACGTTCGGCCGGCCGACGACGGCGAGGACGGGCAGCGGCCCGTGTCCCGCCTCGCCGATGGCGCCCTCGACGTCCTCGATGTCGAAGCCCTCTACGGCGGCGAGCTCCATGAACTCCGCGTACTCGGCGTCGCCGAGCGCCCCGTGCTCGTGCTCCTCGCCGGAGCCGTCGGGCTGGATCTGGTCGTTCATGAAGATCGGTACCTCGTTCATCGTGGTGATCGGTGGAACCCCCGGATTTCGGGTGATCCACTACTCAAGTGTCTCTTAGCGCCCGGTGAGGCGCCTGGCGTCGTCCAGGTGGGCGGCCAGCTGCTTCTGGATGCGCTCGGTGGCCTCGTCCAGTGCTTTGCGCGTACGGCGGCCCGAGCCGTCGCCCGCGTCGAACGGGTCGCCGAAGACGACGTCGACGCGGGAGCGCAGCGGGGGCAGTGCCTTTATCAGCCGTCCGCTCTTCTCCGAGCTGCCCAGCACGGCCACCGGCACGATCGGGGCGCCGGCGCGTACGGCGAAGTACGCGAGCCCGGCGCGCAGCGCGGCGAAGTCGCCCTCGCCGCGGCTGCCCTCGGGGAAGATCCCGAGGACTCCGCCGCCCTTCAGGATGTCGAGCGCGCGGGTGACGGCCGTACGGTCGGCGGTCGAACGGTCGACCTCCACCTGCCCGACGGCTCGCATGAAGGGCCCGAGAGGGCCCACGAACGCTTCCTTCTTCACCAGGAAGTGGGAAGCGCGAGGCGCCACACCGATGACCATCGGGCCGTCGATGTTGTGCGAGTGGTTCACGGCGAGGATCACCGGGCCGGTGGCGGGAACCTTCCAGGAACCCAGCACCCGCGGCTTCCACAGCCCGTACATCAGGCCGACGCCGATGCGCCGCCCGATCTCGGCCCCGCGCTCCGTAGGTGCAGTCACTTCGCGGCCCGCTTCTCCCCGACGAGGGTGACGACGCACTCGATGACCTGCTGGAGCGTGAGGTCGGAGGTGTCCACCTCGACCGCGTCGTCCGCCTTCGCCAGCGGCGAGGTCTTGCGCGAGGAGTCGGCCGCGTCCCGCTTCAGCAGCGCCTCGCGCGTGGCCTGCACGTCGGCGCCCTTCAGCTCACCGCTCCGCCGGGCGGCACGCGCCTCGGGGGACGCGGTGAGGAAGATCTTCAGATCGGCGTCGGGCAGCACGGTCGTACCGATGTCACGCCCTTCCACCACGATGCCCCGCTCGGCCTCGGCGGCCAGCGACCGCTGCAGCTCGGTGATCCGGGCCCGCACCTCGGGCACCGCACTGACCGCGCTGACCTTGGAGGTGACCTCCTGCGTACGGATCGGGCCGGCCACGTCCACGCCGTCGACACTGATCGTCGGGTTCGCCGGGTCGGTACCCGAGACGATCTCCGCCTTGCCCGCCGAGTCCGCGACGGCGATGGGGTCGGTGAGATCGATCCCGTTGTTCACCATCCACCAGGTGATCGCCCGGTACTGGGCCCCGGTGTCCAGATAGCTCAGTCCGAGCTGCGCGGCCACGGCCTTCGACGTGCTCGACTTGCCCGTGCCGGAGGGGCCGTCGATAGCGACAATCACTGCCGGGGCGGTCCGGGCGGCGCCGTTTTCCACGGGAGGACACCTTCCTGGTGCGGGGTGGTGAGCGGGATGGGGATGCGAGTGCGCCCCGGACAAGGTTACTGGGTGCGCGTCACTCGTCCGGCCGCCCCTTGTCGACACCGGTCCGACGAGATCGGCCCCGCCGGACCGGACGGTCGCCGATTGACGCGGGCGGGCGCTCTTCGGGCCGTCTGGTCGGACGGTCACTGCTGGATACGGGCCGACGCTCCCGGCCTGGGTGGCGCTTGCTGACGCGGGTCGGCCATATCCAGCCCGCCGACCGCCTTACCGACGCGGGCCGGCAAATCCAGCCCGTCCGGCGTTTGAGGACGAGGCCCTTCAGGGCCGATGCGGGGTCTGGGGGCGCAGCCCCCAGGGACGCTCGCCCCGGTCGCCCGCCCCGGCGCCGCGCACTACTGCCGGATCGCCCAGCCCCGTTCCCGCAGCGCCGCGGTCAACACCGGCGCAGCCTTCGGCTCGACCCACAGCTGTACAAGTCCCGCCTGCTGCCCGGTCGCGTGCTCGATCCGTACGTCCTCGATGTTGACCCCGGCCATCCCCGCATCCGCGAAGATCCGGGCCAACTGCCCCGGCTGGTCGTCGATGAGTACAGCCACGACCTCGTACACCCGCGGAGCGGAGCCGTGCTTGCCGGGGACGCGGACCTGCCCCGCGTTCCCCCTCCGCAGGACGTCCTCGATCCCGCCCGCGCCCTCCCGCCGCTTGCCGTCGTCGGCGGACTGCAGCGAGCGCAAGGCCCGAACCGTCTCCTCCAGGTCCCCGGCGACATCGGTGAGCAGATCGGCGACGGGGCCCGGGTTCGCGGAGAGGATGTCGATCCACATCCGGGGATCGGACGCGGCGATCCGGGTCACATCCCGAATCCCCTGCCCACACAGCCGTACGGCGGCCTCCTCCGCGTTCTCCAACCGCGCGGCGACCATGCTGGACACCAGATGAGGCATGTGGGAGACCAGCGCGACGGCCCGGTCATGGGCATCGGCGTCCATCACGACCGGCACGGCACGGCAGTGCGAGACCAGCTCCAGGGCGAGGTTCAACACCTCGGTGTCGGTGTCACGGGTGGGCGTCAACACCCACGGGCGCCCCTCGAAGAGGTCACCCGTCGCCGCGAGCGGACCCGACTTCTCGCGCCCGGACATGGGATGCGAGCCGATGTACCGGGACATCACCGACGGGTCGAGTCCCAGCGACTCCAACTCCCGCCGCGGACCACCCTTGACACTGGCCACGTCGAGGTAACCCCGGGCCACACCCCGCCGCATCGCGTCGGCCAGCACCCCGGCCACCAGCGCGGGCGGCGCGGCGACGATCGCGAGGTCGACGGGCCCGTCCGGCGCCTCGTCGGTACCGGCGCCGAGCGCGGCCGCCGTACGGGCCTGCTCGGGGTCGTGGTCGGTCAGGTGGACGACGACGCCCCGGGAGGCGAGGGCGAGCGCGGCGGACGTACCGATGAGCCCGGTGCCGATGACGAGCGCGGTCCTCACTGGGCGATGTCCTTGCGCAGGGCCGCCGCCGCACCGAGGTACACGTGCGCGATGTCGGCACGGGGCCGGTCGGACTCGATGTGCGCGAGGACACGGACCACGCGGGGCATCGCGCCCTCGATGTCGAGTTCCTGCGCGCAGATCAGCGGCACGTCGGCGAACCCGCTGCCGAGCTTGCGGGCGGCGGCGGCCGGGAAGTCGCTGTGCAGATCGGGCGTCGCCGTGAACCAGACGCTGATCAGATCCTCGGCGGTGAGGCCGTTCCGCTCCAGGACGGCGGTGAGCAGCGCTCCGACCTGCTCGTCCATGTGCCCGGCCTCGTCCCTGTCCAGTTGGACGGCGCCCCGAACCGCTCGTACCGCCACGGCTTAGCTCCTCGCTGATGTACGGCTCTTGGTACATCCAGCCTAGTCAGCCCGTCCGGCACGGGTGCGTGGCGCCCGCCCACCGAGACGGTCACAGGGACTGTCGCCGGACCAGTTCCTCCAGCGAGGCGGCCTGCGGCACCTGCCCCTCCGGGGTGAGCTTGCCGACGGCCTGGGGCAACGTCCGCGCGAGGTCGCTCGCGGCCTGCTCCGGGGTCACACCGGCCTGCTCGGCGACCTTCCGCAGGGTCTCGTCGGGCAACGCCCGCTGGATCTGCTCACCGGTGACGGACTGGTTCTGCCCGGTACCGACCCAGGAGTCCTTCTGATCCACGAGCCCGGACTTGGTGAGCATCTCCAGAAGCGCGCCCAACGGATTGCCTCCGGTACCGCCCCCGCCCTGACTCCCGCCGAGGGCCGAGAGCAGCGCGCCCAGAATATCGCCGCTACCGGAACCACTCCGGCCCCCTCCGCCCGTTCCCCCAGAAGACCACCGAGAAGGCTGCCGAGATCGTTGCCCGCCATGGCTCGCACCTTTCGAGAGCGGCCGGCCACCGGTCGGGGCTCGGCCTCGAACCCTGCCAATGTCACCCGAACCACCCCGTCCCGCTACTTGGGGTGAGATCATCCCGGTATGCCTCTTTACCCACGGCCCCGAGTCCGCTCTCATGGGCGGGTAGCCCGCCTCGGGGGAGGCCCACATTGAAGCGTCCTGGACCACTGCTCACTCTTCTGGCGGGCCTGGTACTGGGCCTGTTCATGCTGACGCTCAACGCGACATCGGGGACGAGGACCGCGTCGTCCTCGTACCGCGAGGAATCGCCGTCCGCGTCCCAGAAGACGCCGCCGAAGACGTCACCTACACCGTCCGCCACGCCCAGCCCAACGCCATCGCCGTCGAAGCCGTCCGTCGCGAACGCCAACTACGCCGGCCGCACCGACGACGACGCCGCCTCGGTCGCGGTCTCCGTCCGTGACGGCAAGGCCGTCGCCTACTTCTGCGACGGCCGCTACAAGGAGGCCTGGCTCAGGGGCCGCGTCGACAACGACGGCAGCATGAAACTCACCGCCCCGAACGGCGCCGTACTCGACGGCAGGATCGAGCAGGGCAGGAAGATCCGCGGCACGGTCAAGGACGAGGGCCGGCCGTACACGTTCACCGCGGACAAGGCGGTCAAGCCGTCCGGGCTGTGGCGCGCGACCGCCAAGGTGCGCGGCGCCAAGATCGACGGCGGCTGGATCGTGCTGCCGAACGGCCGCCAGACCGGCATCGTCACCCGCGACGGCAAGACCGCCTCCGCACCCCGCATCGACCCGGAGACCGGCACGGTCACGGTCGACGGCCAGCAGCTCACGGCACAGCCCGTCACCCCCTGACCCACCATCCGCCTCAGGGAGCCGATCATGACCGCCGACCCGAACGCCGCCACCCAGGCCTACCCGCCGCGCCCGCCCGCACGCCCCCACGACAGCCCCGCCCGCTACCTGGTCCCGGCCCTCGTGGCCGCGGCCGTAGCGGTCGGCCTCGGCGTCTACGGCAAGGTCCACGACCCGGCGGGCACCGCCTTCAACCTCGCCGGCTTCAGCAGCACGGGCGCGGTGAAGTCCTGGCTCGCGACGACCGCGTTCTTCTTCGCCCTCGTCCAGGTCGCCTCGGCCTTCATGGTCTACGGCAGGCTGCCGGGCCCGAGTTGGTCGGCGACGCTGCACCGCTGGTCGGGGCGGATCGCGTTCCTGGTGGCGGTGCCGGTCGCGGTGCACTGCCTCTACGCGTTCGGCTACCAGACGTACTCGACACGCGTGATGTGGCATTCCCTCCTGGGGTGCGCGTTCTTCGGTGCCTTCAGTGCCAAGATGCTGCTGCTCCGCTCGGAACGCCTGCCCGGCTGGCTGCTCCCGGTCATCGGCGGCTTGGTCTTCACCGCCCTCACGCTGCTCTGGCTGACATCCGCCCTCTGGTTCTTCCGCACCGTCGGAGTGACGACATGACCAGCCATCGTCGTGGCCACGACACGACGCCCCCTTCGGAGTGACTACATGACCGACAGCTCTACGCGCCGCACGGTCCTCGCGACGGGTGCGGCCGCCGCGCTCACCGCCGGCTGCAGCAAGTACGGCGACAGCAACGACTCCTCGGGCTCGTCGTCCGTGAAGGCCACCGGCGGCCAGGAGTTGGCGAAGACCTCCGACATCCCCGTCGGCGGCGGCAAGATCTTCAAGGACCAGAAGATCGTGGTGACCCAGCCGAAGAAGGACGAGTTCAAGGCCTTCTCCGCGATCTGCACCCACCAGGGCTGCACGGTCGGCACCGTCGCGAACGGCACCATCGACTGCCCGTGCCACGGCAGCAAGTACCGCATCGCGGACGGTTCCGTGGAGGCGGGACCGGCACCGAAGCCGCTGCCCGCCGAGCAGATCAAGGTGGAGGGAAATTCGATCCGCCTGGCGTGAGATGCCACGTACGCTCCGGGAATGCCGTTCGAGAACCTGGTCCGCGACCACACGATCTACGCCTGTGTGATGGGTTCGCGCGCCTTCGGCCTGGCGACGGACGGCAGCGACACGGATCGCCGGGGCGTGTTCGTGGCCCCCACTCCCCTCTTCTGGCGCTTCGATAAGCCGCCGACGCACATCGAGGGCCCGGCGGAGGAGCAGTTCAGCTGGGAGCTGGAGCGCTTCTGCGAACTGGCCCTGCGCGCCAACCCGAACATCCTGGAGTGCCTCCACTCCCCCCTCGTCGAGCACGTCGACGCCACCGGCCGTGAACTCCTCGCCCTGCGCGACGCGTTCCTCTCCCGCCAGGTCCACGAGACGTTCACGCGCTACGCGTTGGGCCAGCGCAAGAAGCTGGAGGCCGACATCCGCACGCACGGCGCCCCGCGCTGGAAACACGCGATGCACCTCCTCCGCCTCCTCACCAGCGCCCGCGACCTGCTCCGCACGGGCACCCTGAGGATCGACGTCGGCGACCAACGCGCCCCGCTCCTCGCGGTGAAACGCGGCGAAGTCCCCTGGCCGGAGGTCGAGTCCTGGATGACCCGCCTCGCAACGGAGACGGCCGAGGCAGCCACCCGCACCCCGCTCCCGCCGGAACCGGACCGCCGACGCGTGGAGGACTTCCTGATCGGGGTCCGCCGCGCGTCCATCGACGTCCTAGCGGGGTGACGCCACGGCAAGCCCCGCGTCGGTGGCGGCCTCGCCCTGGCGCTTGTCGTACGTCACGAACCAGCTGACCCCGTGACCGAGCTTCCGCGCCGCCACGGTGTGGATCGCGTCGAGGCTGCGCAGCGAGGTGTTCGGCGCCAACTCCCCTGCCTCCCGCATCAGTTCGGGCGTGAGGCGAATCCGCGCGATGGCGTTCAGCAGCGCGTCGGCGGCGGCCCGCTCGACCTCGTCCGCGCCGAGGCGGTGCAGCAGCAGCCGTACCTCGGTCTGCGCCAGGTCGCAGGTGACGACACGACGCATTCCGCCGTGCTGCCCGATCCACTGCTCCAGCGCGGCCGTCTCCGCTTCTACCCGCAACAGTTTGGCGATGGCCGACGCGTCGAGGTAGAGCAGCGTCACCGCGTCTCCTCCTCGCGCTGAGCGAGCAGTTCGGCGGTGGGGCCGTGCCCCTCCGCGTCCCGCCTGACCGCACGCAGCCGCTCCAGCGCGTCCACGGCCTCGCCGCCGCGCTCCTCGTCCATGACCGAGGCGTCGAGCAGGCCGACGGCGATCGCGGCACGGATGTCCCGTTCGGCAGGCTCCAGCGGAGACAGTATGGCGACCGGCACCCCGTCCCGAGTGACCTCGATCGACTCCCCCGCCGCCACGGCGTCCAACAGAGCCGCGGTGTGCCGGGACAGCTCCCGGACCGGCACGCGCCTGCGCTTCGTCTTACCCACGCCTGCCACGATACGCCCACCGCATGACACTGCCCATCGATGTCAGACACGGTCACGAAACGTCAGGCATCCCAAAGCGCCCCCAGCCCCGACAGCTCCCCCCGGTACTCGATCCGCCCCGCCCACTCCTCGGGCCAGGCGTCCGCGCCGAGGTGCGCCCCCGCGAACGCCCCCGCGAGACAAGCGATCGAGTCCGAGTCGCCGTACGTGCAGGCGGCACGGCGCAACGCGGTCACAGGCTCCCCAGGGAACAGCAGGAAGCACAACAACCCAGTAGCCAGAGCCTCTTCGGCGATCCAGCCCGCACCGGTGGCCAGACACGGGTCGGTCTCCGGGGACACGGTCCGCACTGCTTCCTCAAGCCGGCCGAGCACCTCCAGGCACTCGTCCCAGCCCCGCGCGATGAAGTGCTCCGGCGAAGGGTCCTGGCTTCGCGTCCACAGGTCACCGAGCCAGCGGTGGCGATAGCGGGTCCGGTTCTCGACGGCGTACGACCGCAACAGCCCGACCAGCCCGGTCGGCTCGGCACCCTGCGCGAGCAGCCGTACGGCGTGCGCGGTGAGGTCGGACGCGGCGAGGGCCGTCGGGTGGCCGTGGGTCAGCGCGGACTGCAACTGGGCGGCACCGGAACGCTGTTCATCGTCGAGGCCGGGGACGAGCCCGATCGGCGCGACCCGCATGTTGGCCCCGCAGCCCTTCGAACCGATCTGACTGGCGTCCTGCCACACCCGCCCCTCACTCTTCAGCAGGTTGCAGGCAACGAGGCAAGTCCGGCCGGGGGCACGGTTGTTGTCCGGCGACTGGTACCAGTCCACGAACTCCTCACGCACCGGCCGTTCCATCCGCTTGGGCCCAAGCAGCCCCCGCTCCATGGCAGTTCGCAACCCCCTCCCCAACGCCAGCGTCATCTGCGTGTCATCGGTGACGATCGCGGGCCTCGGCAGCTCCATCTCCCGCCAGGGACCGCACTTGGCGAGGATGGAGGGCACGTCGTTGAACTCGGTCGGGAAACCGAGCGCGTCCCCAAGGGCGAGCCCCATCAGGGCCCCCGTGGCGGCACGCTTGCGGACCGTCGACACAGTCATGCGGAACGTCCTTCCCGGGTAGGCCGAAGCAGCGGCGGGTACAGGGCGGTCGCGGTTCCGGCGCGGTACAGCGCGGCCGGCTTGCCGCGACCGCCGGTCAACTTGGCCCCGCCCGGCACCGGTTCGACGAAACCCGGCGTGGCGAGCACCTTGCGGCGGAAGTTCGGGCGGTCCAACTCCGCGCCCCACACGGTCTCGTAGACCTGTTGCAGCTCCCCGAGCGTGAACTCGGGCGAGCAGAACGCGGTGGCGAGGGAGCTGTACTCCAGCTTGGCGCCCACCCGTTCGTGCGCGTCGGCCAGGATCCGGTCGTGGTCGAAGGCGAGCGGCCCTAGCGAGTCGTACGGCAGCCAGCGGGCCTGCGCCGCGTCGCTGCCCGCACGCGGCTCGGGCGGGTCGGGCAGCAGTGCGGCGAAGGCGACGGTGACGACCCGCATCCGGGGGTCGCGGTCGGGCTCGCTGTAGGTCCGCAGTTGCTCCAGGTGCAGCCCGGAGACGTCCGACAGGCCGGTCTCCTCGGCAAGTTCACGCCGGGCGGCGGTCTCCGCGGACTCGTCGGGCGCCACGAAGCCGCCGGGCAGCGCCCAGTGCCCGGCATACGGCTCCTGCCCGCGCTCGACGAGCAGCACCTGCAGGGCGCCCGCGCGGATCGTGAGGACGGCGAGGTCGGCGGTGACGGCGAAAGGTTCGAAGGCGTACTTGTCGTAGCCCGGTGATGTGGTCACGTGCACCCACTCCCTTAATGGTCAGTTAGACCATAAAGACTGATCGCACTCCCGCACAACCCCCGCACCCGACGAAAACGGCCCGATGAAGGCGAAACGACGAAAACGAAGCGGCCGGCCCCGGAGACTCCGGAACCGGCCACGCACGCGTACAACCAATCAAACGACCTAGAGATCGACTTCCTGCATCAGCATGCCGACCTCGGTGTTCGACAGCCGCCGCAGCCAGCCCGACTTCTGGTCGCCCAGGGTGATCGGGCCGAAGGAGACACGCACCAGCTTGTCGACCGGGAAGCCGGCCTCCGCGAGCATGCGCCGCACGATGTGCTTGCGGCCCTCGTGGAGGGTCACCTCGACCAGGTAGTTCTTGCCGGTCTGCTCGACGACACGGAAGTGGTCCGCACGCGCGTACCCGTCCTCCAGCTGGATGCCGTCCTTGAGCTGCTTGCCCAGATCACGCGGGATCGGGCCCACGATGTGCGCGAGGTAGGTCTTCTTCACGCCGTACTTGGGGTGGGTCAGCCGGTGCGCCAGCTCGCCGTGATTGGTGAGCAGGATCACACCCTCGGTCTCGGTGTCGAGCCGCCCGACGTGGAAAAGACGCGTCTCGCGGTTGGTGACGTAGTCGCCGAGGCACTGCCGGCCCTCGGGGTCCTCCATCGTCGCGACGACACCGGCGGGCTTGTTCAGCGAGAAGAACTGGTACGACTGCGTCGCCACCGTCAGCCCGTCGACCTTGATCTCGTCGTGCTCGGGGTCGACCCGCAGCCCCTGCTCGACGACGATCTCGCCGTTGACCTCGACCCGGGACTGCTCGATCAGCTCCTCGCAGGAGCGCCGGGAGCCGTAGCCCGCGCGCGCGAGGACCTTCTGCAGCCGCTCGCCCTCCTGCTCGGCGCCCGGGAAGGTCTTGGGCGGCTTGATGTCCTTCTTGCCGGCGTACCGCTCCCGGTTGCGCTCCTCGGCCCGCGCGTCGTACTCACGCGAGGTCGCCGGCGCCCAGCGCCCGCGTCCGGTGCCCTGGCCCTGCTTGGGGCCGCCCTTGGCACCGCCGCGCGCGGCGGCACCCCGCCCTGACTTGGGACCTTCGTGGGATCCCGTGGGGCCTACGTCGTAGCGCCGCTCCTCGGGACGCGGCTTGCCGGCGCGCTTCGGCTTGTCGTCGCGCCCTCCCGCGCCGCTCGCGCCCCTCGGCTGGGAGCCGCCCCCGCTCGCACCCCGGGAGTTGCCCGCGCCGGAACCGCGGCCGCCGCCGCCCCCACCGGAACCCCGGGAACTGCTGCTCCCGCCGGTCCCGCGGGGGTTGCCGCGCCCACCGCTCCTACCGCCGCCACCACTGCTGCCACTGCCACTGCTTCGCATCAAAGTTCCGTCGTCGTCGTTTCGTCTGCATCTGCATCCGGTGCATCCGGATCGAACGACGGGACCCCTTCCAGCGTCTCCGCCTCGATCGCCTCAGCCTCAGGGAGGAAGGGCGCGAGCTCCGGGAGCTCGTCCAGGCCGCGCAGGCCCATCCGCTCCAGAAAGTAGTTCGTCGTCACGTACAGGATCGCACCTGTTTCGGGTTCCGTGCCCGCCTCCTCGACCAGACCCCGCTGCAAGAGGGTGCGCATCACACCGTCGCAGTTGACTCCGCGGACCATCGAGACCCTGCTGCGGCTGACCGGCTGGCGGTACGCGACGACCGCCAGGGTCTCCAGCGCCGCCTGCGTGAGCCGGGCCTGCTGCCCGTCCAGGACGAAGCCCTCGACGGCCGGCGCGTACTCCGGCCGCGAGTAGAACCGCCACCCCCCGGCGATCAGCCGCAGCTCGAAACCGCGCCCCTGGACGGTGTACTCGTCGGCCAGCTCGCGCAACGCGTCCGCGATCCGCCGTTTGGGCCGCTGGAGTATTTTCGCGAGGTGTTCCTCGGTCGCGGGCTCGTCCACGACCATCAGGACGGCCTCCAGAGCGGGCTTGATGGCGAGATCCGCGACGGCGGACGGGCTCGCCGGTACGCCTGTGCTCTCCTCGCTCACGCCGACTCCTCCTTGATCTCCTTGGGCGGCTCGGGCGGCCGGTCGAACTCGTCCGTCACCACCGGCTCGCCCTCCCCCTCCCCACCGGTCCAGCGCACGATGAGATCCCCGAGCGCGGTCTCCTGGTCCAGCGCGACGGCCTTCTCCCGGTACAGCTCCAGAAGGGCCAGGAACCTCGCTACGACGGTCAGGGTGTCGTGGGTGTCGTCCACGAGCACGCTGAAGCTGGCCTCGCCGAGCTCCCGGAGCCGCGCGACCATGATCCCGGCCTGCTCCTGCACGCTGACGAGCGGCGCGTGGATGTGATCGACGTACACCTGCGGCCTGGGCCTGGGCTGCATCGCCTTCACGGCGAGCTTGGCGAAGCCCTCGGGCCCGATCCGGATGACGACCTCGGGCAGCAGCTCGGCGTGGTGCGGTTCGAGCCCGACGGTACGGGGATAGCGCCGGGCTTCTTCGTCGAGGCGCCGGTTGAAGATGTCGGCGATCTGCTTGTACGCCCGGTACTGCAACAACCGCGCGAACAACAGGTCCCGCGCCTCCAGCAACGCGAGATCGGCCTCGTCCTCGACCTCGGCGGAGGGCAGCAGCCGCGCCGCCTTCAGGTCCAGCAGGGTCGCCGCGACGACGAGGAACTCGGTCGTCTGGTCCAGGTCCCAGTCGGGCCCCATCGCCCTGATGTGCGACATGAACTCATCGGTGACCTTGGACAGCGCCACCTCGGTCACATCGAGCTTGTGCTTCGAGATCAGCTGGAGGAGGAGGTCGAAGGGCCCTTCGAAGTTGGCGAGCCGAACCTTGAAAACACCATCGTCAGGAACCGAGGAATCATCGTCGTCGGCTGACAACTCGCCGACCAGCATAGGCGGATCCGGCTCAACCGGCGGAGCCAGTGGCCCTCTGCCCAGCGCACGCCGACGGCCGGCGGGGGCGCCGGATGCGGGAGCGTCGTTCGAGGTCATGGCCCCCGCAGGCTACCGCTACCGCCCGCGAAGCCGACGTACGAGAATGCTCGCGTCTCCGCGGGACTCCAGATCGGCCAGGACGACGGCGACCGCCTCGCGGACGATCCGGCCGCGGTCGACAGCGAGGCCGTGCTCGCCCCGGAGCATCAGGCGCGCGTGCTCCAGGTCGATGAGTTCCTCTGCGGAGACGTACACGGTGATCTTCTCGTCGTGCCGCTCGCGCCCGCTGGGCCGACGCTGGGCCTGCGCCCGCTGACGCTGCTTCCGAGGCTGGGCAGAACCTTCCTGCACCTCCTGACGCCGTCCTGAGCCGTCCGCGGAGCGGCTGCGGGACTCACCGCCGTCCGAGTCCGCCGCCACGTGCTCGGCGCCCTCTCCGTCACCGCCCTGGGCGGGTACGGACTGCGGGGCGTCCTCCCCGGCGGCGGCACCGTCGCTCTCCCCCGCCGGAGCCGGTACCCGGGCCTCGCCGTTGGCCCGGCTCCTGGGGGTGGACGACTGAAGCGCCATCCCCCCCGTCGTACGGAACAGTTCGTCGGCCCCCGGCAGACTCACTCGGCGTGACACCGGGCGAGCACCTCCCTGGCGAGCTGGCGATAGGCGGCGGCACCGACGGAGTTGGAGGCGTACGTGGTGATCGGCTCACCGGCGACCGTGGTCTCCGGGAAGCGCACCGTGCGCCCGATGACCGTGTGGTAGACGTGTTCGTCGAACGCCTCGACCACGCGGGCGAGGACCTCACGGCTGTGCACGGTGCGGGAGTCGTACATCGTGGCGAGGATCCCGTCGAGCTCCAACTCGGGGTTGAGGCGCTCCTGGACCTTCTCGATGGTCTCCGTCAGCAGCGCGACTCCGCGCAGCGCGAAGAACTCGCACTCCAGCGGCACGATCACCTTGTGAGCGGCCGTCAGGGCGTTCACGGTGAGCAGGCCGAGGGAGGGCTGACAGTCGATCACGATGTAGTCGTAGTCGGCCATCAGCGGCTTCAACGCCCGCTGCAGGGTGGACTCGCGCGCGACCTCGCTCACCAACTGCACTTCGGCGGCCGACAAGTCGATGTTGCTGGGCAGCAAGTCCATGTTCGGGACAGCTGTCTTGAGAAGCACCTCGTCGGCCGACATGCCCCGCTCCATGAGCAGGTTGTAGACGGTGAGGTCCAACTCCATGGGATTGACGCCCAGTCCGACCGACAGCGCGCCCTGCGGGTCGAAGTCGACGAGCAGTACACGCCGGCCGTACTCCGCGAGCGCGGCACCCAGGTTGATGGTCGACGTGGTCTTGCCGACGCCGCCCTTCTGGTTGCACATCGCGACGATCGTCGCGGGGCCGTGGCTGGTCAGCGGACCCGGGATCGGGAAGTAGGGCAGCGGGCGTCCGGTCGGGCCCACGCGCTCACGGCGCTGGCGGGCCGCGTCGGGCGCGAGCGTGGCCGCGTACTCGGGATCGGGCTCGTACTCGGCGTCGGGGTCGTAGAAGTGCCCGTCGGGCAGTTCGTCGTAGTCGGCGAACTGGTTGCGGGGCGTGCCCCTTCCATCGCCGGCCATGGCGTTCACGTGATGGCCATCCATGCTCTGGTGTGCTGGCTGGGTCACCCCTGGCTGCTGGTGACCCTGGTGGGCTGCGAAGGTTCGCACCGCGACGGAGCCGACAGCCTCGAACCCCGCGGGCTCCTGGCCCCTTGCAGCCGTTCCTGGTTGACCACCCCCGGGAGAAAATGTCGACTCATTCACAAGTCGTCTTACCTCCTTGGTGACCAGGGAATTTCTCGATAGGTCAGCGTGGCACCATGCCGACGGTTGGCGACTCTATGGCGTGTCGGGTGTTCGCAGCAACACAATCCGCCTTACCCGGCCCGATGTGTCGGCAATGAAACATCCCTCTGTCAAGGGCGTACGGCAGTCGCACGGCAGGTTTCACCGGTGCACGAATCGGCTCAAGGGTTACGTTCGGGGCGAGTTGGCCGAGTGCCGCAAAGTGACCATACACACACCCGGCCGGACCTTGTCGGGCAAGGTCCGGCCGGGCGTGCGGTGTTGACGACCTGTGTTGACGTATCGCCTTTTACTGAACGGTGACTTAGTCGACAGAGTCAGCCGAGCAGCGATTCCAGCTCGACGTGCTCCAGTCCGTGCGCCTCGGCGACCTCGCGGTAAATCACCTTGCCGTCATGGGTGTTGAGACCCCTGGCGAGAGCAGGATCACGTCGCAGCGCGTCGGCCCAGCCGCGGTTCGCGAGTTCCACGATGTACGGAAGCGTGGCGTTGGTGAGCGCGTAGGTCGACGTGTTGGGCACCGCGCCGGGCATGTTGGCGACGCAGTAGAAGACCGAGTTGTGGACCGGGAAGGTCGGCTCGGCGTGGGTCGTCGGGCGCGAGTCCTCGAAGCAGCCGCCCTGGTCGATCGCGATGTCGACAAGAACACTTCCGGGCTTCATGCGCGACACGAGTTCGTTGGTGACGAGCTTCGGGGCCTTGGCACCCGGGATGAGCACCGCGCCGATGACGAGGTCGGCGTCCAGGACGGCCTTCTCCAGCTCGAAGGCGTTGGACATGATCGCCCGGACCTTGGTGCCGAAGACCTTGTCGGCCTCGCGGAGCTTGTTGATGTCGCGGTCGAGCAGCGTGACGTGGAAGCCCATGCCGACGGCGATCTGCGTGGCGTTCCAGCCGGAGACACCGCCGCCGATGACGACGGCGCGCGCGGGCTGGGTGCCGGGGACACCGCCGGGGAGGACACCGCGACCGCCGACCGAGCGCATGAGGTGGTAGGCGCCGACCTGCGGGGCCAGCCGGCCCGCGACCTCGGACATCGGGGCGAGCAACGGCAGGGCGCGGCCGGGCAGTTCGACGGTCTCGTAGGCGATGGCCGTGGTGCCGGACTCGACGAGCGCGTCGGTGCACTCCTTCGAGGCGGCGAGGTGCAGGTACGTGAAGAGCGTCTGGTCCTTGCGGAGGCGGTGGTACTCCTCGGCGATGGGCTCCTTGACCTTGAGCAGCAGGTCGGTGGTGGCCCACACCTCGTCGGCGGTGGCCAGGATCCGGGCACCGGCCGAGACGTACTCGTCGTCCGTGATCGAGGAGCCGGCGCCGGCGTTCTGCTCGATGAAGACCTGGTGGCCGTGGCGCACCAGCTCGTGCACGCCGGCGGGGGTGATGGCCACCCGGAACTCGTTGTTCTTGACCTCGCGGGGGATGCCGACCTTCACGTCGATCACGGTCCTTGGCTCAGAGGGTGTGGGGCAATACATCTCATACCTGGGCATGACACAGCACACCAGGAGACCGCAGGAGAAGGTGCGGCAGAGCCAGTCTAATGAAGGCGTTCTCGGTGTCTAGCCTTTCAATGCATCAATCTTCTGCGGATGCACTACGGATTTCGCAGGCGTTAGCGTCTTGTTCCAGCGGTTCGGAGGCTGATTCCAGGGATTCGGGGGCGGAATCGCCCTCCAGAAGCTCCTCGCCCAGCATCCGCTCGGCCGTCCCGCGGTGCAGCGCGGCGGACGCCGGGTCGCCGAGCCTTTCGAGGGTGTCGGCCAGCCGCAGCTGCAGTGCCGCCTGCAGCCGTACGTCCTCGGCGCGGCGCGCCCACTCGACGGCCTCGTGGCAGGTGGCGAGCGATTCCTCGGGGCGGCCCGCGTACTCCTGGACCCGGGCCAACTCGCTCAACGCCCGTGCTTGGGCGGCCACATCACCGTTCTTGCGGTGCCCGGCGACGGCGGCCCGCCAGTTCCTGAGCGCCTCGCCGTAGCGGCCCGCGTACGTGTGCGCGGCGCCGATCCGACCGTAGAGCCGGGCGGCGTCCACGCGCTCGTCCCGGGCCTGCCGCTGGGCGAGCGCGCGGCCGAACCAGTCGGCGGCCCGGTCGTGGTCCCCCAGCTCCTGGTGCGCGCCGCCTACGGATTCCATCGCGCGGCCGGTCGCATACGGGTCGTTCGCCTCGCGTCCGGCGTCCAGCGCGGCCCGGTAGCGGGCCAGTGCCTCGGTCGTCCGGCCGGTCTGCGCGTCCAGATCGGCGAGGTTCAGCAGCGCGGCGGCCTGCTCGCGGGGCAGGTTGCGCCGCTCGGCCACGTCGAGGACGAGGCGGTGGATGCCGTAGAGCTCGGGGGCGGCGGCCTGGGTGCCGACGTGGGCGACCATCGCGCGCACCAGCTGGGACATCAACCGGCGGGCCAGCGTGTCGAGTTCGCCGTCGGCGACCGCGAGGCGGGCGGAGGCGAGCAGGGCGGGCCGGCGGACGCGGAGCCAGTCGGCGGCGGCCCGGGGGGTCGGGAAGCGCAGCGCGCTGGGCGTGCCGAGGAGTTTCTCGCGGGCCTGGGGGCTGTCCGTCTCGGTGATGGCACGGCAGGACTGGAGCAGCCGTACGGTCCGCTCCAACATGCGGGCGCGGGCCAGCTGGAGTTCGGCCGGGCGGTCCTGGGCCTCGGCGAGGGCGTGCAGGAGGGGCTGGAGGCAGCCGGGAACCTCGTACTGCGGCAGCGGGGAGTCCAGGGCCCGCAGCAGGCCGGCCGCGACGAAGTCGTCCAGGGTGGTGCGGGCGCCGCCGACGGAGCAGCCGGCGAGCGCGGACGCGGTCTGCGGGTCGACCAGGCCGGCCGGGGCGAGGGAGAGCAGTCGCAGTATCCGGGCGGCGGGGCTGGGCAGCGAGCCGTAGACGAGCCGGAAGACGCGGTTCAGGGGCGCGCCCTCGTCGCTCTCGGCGTGCAGGTGCTTGGCGAGGTCGGCCACGGCCGCCTGCGGACGGGCGGCGAGCCAGCCGCCGGCCAGGGTCAGCGCGGCGGGCTGGTACCGGCACACCTCGACGAGGCCCTCGGCGGCGACCGGGTCGACGGTGATGCGGACCGCGCCGGTGTAGCGGGTGAGGAGTTCCAGTGCGGACTTGGTGTCGAGGCCGCCCAGGGTGCACGGGCGGACGTCGGCGATGCCGGTGAGCGGGCCGCCGGAGACGGCGACGACCAGGCAGTCCGGGGAGTCCGGCAGCAGCGCGTCGACCTGCTCGGCGTCGGCCGCGTCGTCCAGCAGGAGCAGCGCCCGGCGGCCGGTGAGGGCCGCGCGCAGGATGTCCGAGAGGTCGTCCTCGGAGGCGCCGGCCGGGGTCGGCAGCTCCAGGGCGGTGAGGAGTTCGCGGGCGGTGCGCTCGGTGGGGACGGGGGTGCCGTCGGGCTCGCTGAGCCGCGCGCGGAACACACCGGCGTCGTAACGGTCAGCGACCTGTCGGACGAGTTCCTCGGCCAGCGCGCTGCGGCCGGAGCCGGGCTTGCCCGCGATGAGGAGGACCCGCGCGCGGGGGGCCTTGCGGCCGGCGATGGTGTCCAGGCCCGCGCGCTCGATGTCGGCGCGCAGCTCCTTCAACTCTCTTGCGCGGCCCAGGAATTGGCCCTCGGGAGTAGTGTCCTCGGACAGCCTCACGCCGCCGGTGTCCACCGCCTGATCCGTCACGGGCCACACTCCCGTCCCACTGCACGCGCATAGCCCGCCGGGACTCCGGATCGGGTGATTCCAGAGCCTAGTTCACGCTCTGCGACGAACCGTGCGGAGCGCGGCGGGCACGTCCCCCGATCGGATCAGCCGATCGTCACACCGGAAGACGCCGAAAGAGGCGGAAAGGATGACGCGGGGGCGAGGCGTGCTTGATGCGTGGGCGAGGCCGGGTTCAGGACTCGAAGGGACGCGCGGGCCACGGCGCCTCGGCGGGGCGCAGCGCGTCGACGCCGTCGCCGTGCCGGGCGGCGACCAGGGAGAGGACGCCGACGGCGAGGCAGTTGTTGTGCAGCTCGCCGGCGAGGACCCCGCGGACCAGGTCGTCGAGGGGCACACGCGCGTGCTCCATGTCGGCCTCCTCGTCCTCGACCTCGAAGCGCTGCCCGTCGGCCTCGGACAGATCGCGGGCCAGGAAGATGCGGATGGCCTCGTCGCAGCCGCCGGGCGTGGTGTAGACGTCGGTCAGCACCCGCCAGTCCTCGGCCTTGACGTGCGCCTCCTCGTACAGCTCGCGCTGGGCGGCGTGCAGCGGGTTCTCGCCCGGGATGTCGAGCAGTCCGGCCGGGATCTCCCACAGCTTCTGCCGTACGGGGTGGCGGTACTGCTTGATGACCAGGACCCGGTCCGCCTCGTCGAGGGCGAGGACGGCCACGGAGCCGGGGTGGACCTGGTAGTCGCGGTGCACGACCGCGCCGCCGGGCATGACCACGTCGTCGGTGCGCACGGAGGTCTTGTTGCCGACGAAGGGGGTCACGGTCGCCCGGATCTCCCACTCCTCCGGGGTGTCCTTGATCGTCATGCGCTGTCCCTCCACACGTACACGGAACACGTACCCGAACCACACGTTCACGGACGTCACGTAAAAACGGCCGGGGTGCACACCTTTTGAAGGCGCGCACCCCGGTCACCGTACAACCTTCGTACTACTTGCCCGTCTTGCGTTCCACAGCCGCCTTGACCAGGCCCGCGAAGAGCGGGTGCGGCCGGGTCGGACGGGAGCGCAGCTCGGGGTGGGCCTGGGTCGCGACGAGGTAGGGGTGGACCTCGCGCGGGTACTCCACGTACTCCACGAGCTTGCCGTCCGGGGACGTGCCGGAGAACTGCAGACCGGCCTTCTTCTCCAGCTCGGCGCGGTAGGCGTTGTTCACCTCGTAGCGGTGACGGTGGCGCTCCTCGACGTACTCCTTGTCGTCGTAGACCTCGCGCACGATGGAGCCCTCGGCGAGCTTGGCCGGGTACATGCCCAGGCGCATGGTGCCGCCCATGTCGCCCTCGCCGGCGACGATGTCGAGCTGCTCGGCCATGGTGGAGATGACCGGGTGGCCGGTGGCCGGGTCGAACTCGGTGGAGTTGGCGTCCGCGATGCCGGCCAGGTTGCGCGCGGCCTCGATCACGATGCACTGAAGGCCCAGGCAGAGGCCGAGCAGCGGGATCTTGTGCTCGCGGGCGTACTGGATGGCGCCGACCTTGCCGGAGACACCGCGGTCGCCGAAGCCGCCGGGGATGCAGATCGCGTCCACGTCACCGAGCTGCTTGGCGGCGCCCGCCGGGGTCCTGCAGTCGTCCGAGGTGACCCACTTGATCTTCACGCGGGCCTTGTTGGCGAACCCGCCGGCGCGCAGTGCCTCGGTGACCGAGAGGTAGGCGTCGGGCAGGTCGATGTACTTGCCGACCAGCGCGAGGTTGATCTCGTGCAGCGGGTTGTGGACCCGGTCGAGCAGGTCGTCCCAGGTCGTCCAGTCCACATCGCGGAACGGGAGGTCCAGCTTGCGGACGACATAGGCGTCCAGGCCCTCGGTGTGCACGGTCTTCGGGATGTCGTAGATCGAG
Source organism: Streptomyces sp. NBC_01261 (assembly GCF_036226385.1). Taxonomy (NCBI): domain Bacteria; kingdom Bacillati; phylum Actinomycetota; class Actinomycetes; order Kitasatosporales; family Streptomycetaceae; genus Streptomyces; species Streptomyces sp. NBC_01261. Next base: position 8,405,898 of record NZ_CP108463.1, on the reverse strand, counting down.
CGGGCGTCGGGGCAGGCCACCACGGCGGCCTCGTCGACGTCGCACATCAGCGAGATCTTGCGCTTGATCGCGGTCGGCACCTCGCGGTCGGAGCGCAGCACGATGGCGTCGGGCTGGATGCCGATGTTGCGCAGGGCCGCGACCGAGTGCTGGGTCGGCTTGGTCTTCAGCTCGCCCGAGGGGCCGATGTAGGGCAGGAGCGAGATGTGGACGACGAACACGTTGTCGCGGCCGACCTCGTGGCGGACCTGGCGGACCGTCTCCAGGAAGGGCAGCGACTCGATGTCGCCGACCGTGCCGCCGACCTCGGTGATGACGACGTCGACCTCGTCGGTCGCCATGCGCCGGATGCGGTGCTTGATCTCGTTGGTGATGTGCGGGATGACCTGCACGGTGTCGCCCAGGTACTCGCCGCGCCGCTCCTTGGCGATCACCGTCGAGTAGACCTGGCCGGTGGTGACGTTGGCGCTGCCGTCCAGGTCGCGGTCGAGGAAGCGCTCGTAGTGGCCGATGTCGAGGTCGGTCTCGGCACCGTCGTTGGTGACGAACACCTCACCGTGCTGGAAGGGGTTCATCGTGCCGGGGTCGACGTTCAGGTACGGGTCGAGCTTCTGCATCACGACGCGCAGGCCCCGCGCCTTGAGGAGCATGCCGAGGCTGGAGGCGGTGAGGCCCTTGCCGAGTGAGGAGGCGACACCCCCGGTGACGAAGATGTGCTTGGTCGTCGTGGTGTTGCTGTTTCGGAAAGCAGCGGGCGGCATGGCCAAGAGGGGGCTCCCGTGGTCGCGGTCTGGGGTGCGGTGCGGCTGCCCGCCCGGAGAACCCGGGTTTTTCTGGAGGCGCCGTCGCTGCGGTTCGGGGGTTTCTTGCCCACCGGTCCACGGGCTACCAGGGTATCAGCGCCCGGAGGGGATGGCTTCCGGCCACGCTCCGCGCCCGCCTCGACACGGATGCGACCCGCATCGGCATGAACACGCCTCCCGTCGACACAGACGCGCCCCGGTTACCTGCTTCTCACCAGGTGCTCACCCGTTCGGCCCAGGTCCGTTGGCGAGAGCGGCACACAGATCATCTACGTGCGTCGTATCCTGCTCGGACACTCGCTGCCGAGCCGGTCCGGAACACGGCACCACCCCCGCCCGTATCTCCCGGAACAACGAGAGCTCGTCAGTCCGTTGGGCAACGACCCCCATTTGCTTCATGGCTCAACGACGCACTACAAACGATCCCTTGACCGCACACAGCGACCGCCCCTTTTCCATGGGGCGACGTGGCCGTTCGACTGGAGTTGCACGTGGCCGGGCGCATCGAAGATTACGCACTCATCGGAGACATGCAGACCGCTGCCCTGGTCTGCCGGGACGGCACGGTGGACTGGCTCTGCCTGCCCCGATTCGACTCCCATGCCATCTTCGCCGGTCTACTGGGAACCGAGGAACACGGCTTCTGGCGGCTGGGCCCGGCCCACGCCTCCGACACGCCGCCGCCCATGGCGGCCCGGCGCGGCTACCGCGGCGACTCGCTCATCCTGGAATCCGAGTGGGACACCCCGCGAGGCACGGTCCGCGTGACCGATTTCATGCCCCCTCGCGACGGCGCCCCCCAGCTGATCCGCATCGTGGAGGGCATCTCCGGCCGCGTCCCGATGCGCTCGGCCCTCCGGATGCGTTTCTCCTACGGCCGGGTCGTCCCCTGGGTGCACAAGCACGAGGGCCGCACGGTCGCCGTCGCGGGCCCCGACTCCGTGTGGTTCGACACATCGGCCGAGACCTACGGCAAGCGGCTCACGACATACGCCGACTTCACCGTCGCGCCGGGTGACCGCATCGCGTTCACCATCTCGTGGGAGCCCTCGCACAAGCAGCCGCCGGCGCTCCCCGAGCCGGAGCAGTCGCTGGTGGCGACTGAGGAGTTCTGGCGCGACTGGGTCGACCAGTGCACGTACCACGGCCCGTACCGCGAGGCCGTCGTCCGCTCCCTGATCACGCTCAAGGCCCTCACGTACGCCCCGACCGGCGGCATCGTCGCCGCGCCCACCACCTCCCTCCCGGAGGAGATCGGCGGCGTCCGCAACTGGGACTACCGCTACACCTGGCTCCGCGACGCGGCCATCACCCTCTCCTCGCTCCTGCGCACCGGCTACCGCGAGGAGGCCCGCGCCTGGCGCGAGTGGCTCCTGCGGGCCGTCGCAGGCGACCCGGAGAACCTGCAGATCATGTACGGCATCGCCGGCGAGCGCGAGCTCGGCGAGGCGGAGCTGGACTGGCTGCCGGGCTACGAGAACTCGGGCCCGGTCCGGGTGGGCAACGGCGCGGCGCACCAGCTCCAGCTGGACGTCTACGGCGAGGTCACCGAGGCCCTGCACCTGGCCCACATGACGGGCCTGGCCCGCAACGACTACGCCTCCCTCCTCCAACTCAAGCTGATCCGCTACCTGGAGAAGCACTGGGACGAGCCCGACGAGGGCATCTGGGAGGTGCGCGGCCCGCGCCGCCACTTCGTGCACTCGAAGGTGATGGCCTGGGTCGCGGTCGACCGCACGATCAAGCTGATCGAGTCGGGCGACGCGGACGGCCCGCTGGAGAAGTGGCGCGAGCTGCGCGACGACATCCACCGGGACGTGTGCGAGCGCGGCTACGACAAGGAGCGCAACACCTTCACGCAGTCGTACGGATCGAAGGAACTGGACGCCTCGCTGCTCCTCATCCCGCAGATGGGCTTCCTGCCCCCGGACGACAAGCGCGTGATCGGCACCATCGAGGCGATCCAGCGCGAGCTGTCCACCCCGGACGGCTTCATCCTGCGCTACCCGACCTCGGGCACCGACGAGGGCGTGGACGGCCTCCCCGGCGACGAGGGCGCGTTCCTCGCGTGCTCGTTCTGGATGGCGGACGACCTCGCGATGATCGGCCGCGTGGACGAGGCCCGCAAGCTCTTCGAGAAGCTCCTGTCGCTCCGCAACGACCTGGGCCTCCTCGCCGAGGAGTGGGACCCGCGCCTGCAACGCCAGGTCGGCAACTTCCCGCAGGCCTTCAGCCACGTCCCCCTGATCGACACGGCCCTGCGCCTGACGGCTTCGGGGGCCTACGGCGGCTGACACCCGCCGAGCCCTCCCCGCTCCCCGGGCCCGAGTCGTGCCCGGGGAGGGCGGCACCACCGCATCCGTACCGCAACGGGAAAATCCAGGTGCCCCGGCCGCCGCTCGTCCCTACCCTTCCCGCCATGGACAGCATGGACAGCACCGGGGCCGGGCGGCTCCTGAACGTCGTGGACGTCGAGGCCACCTGCTGGGACCGCGGCCGACCGCCGAACGCGGCCAGCGAGATCATCGAGATCGGGCTGACCGTCGTCGACCTGGCCACCGCGGAGCGCCGCGCCCGGCATCGGATCCTGGTGCGGCCTGTCCGGTCCACGGTCAGCGAGTTCTGCACGGAGCTGACCGGCCTCACCCAGCACGAGGTGGACGGAGGGGTCGGCTTCGCCGAGGCGTGCCGGCTGCTGGCGGCCGACCACCACACCGGGTCCCGCCCGTGGGCCAGTTGGGGCGACTACGACCGCAATCAGTTCACCCTGCAGTGCCGGCACACCCGCACGCCCTACCCGTTCGGCAGGCACCACACCAACGCCAAAGCGGCCTTCACCGAGGCATACGGCCTGCGCAAACGCCCCGGCATGGCGCAGGCACTGGAGATCGCCGGGCTGCGGCTCGAAGGCCGGCACCATCGCGGCGAGGACGATGCCTGGAACATCGCCGCCCTCGTTCTCCACCTGTCGGAGCGGGGCACCTGGCCGGACACGACGCCCGCGGCGGCGAACAGATTGGTCCACGGAGCCGACGGAACCGGGTAACGTCCTTGTCGTGTTCTTGCGATGAATCCGTAGATCACTTCACATCACCACCGGGAGAACCCGTGACCGTGAGCAAGAACATCAACAACCCCGTGGGCATGGGCGGCGGCCAGCGCAAGAAGCAGTCCCGCGCCGAACGGCAGAACCACGGTCCGCACCGCAACCTCGACCGCCAGAGCGCGGCCGACCAGAAGGCGGAGCTGGTACGCAAGATGCGCGAGAAGGCCCGCGCGGCCGAGGGCGCCGAGCAGGCGGGCGACGACACCGCCCAGAGCTGACACACCGCCGCGGCGGAGGAACTGGACACCGCCGCCGAGCGCACGCCCCGGGCCCGAGATGTGCCCGGGGCGTTTCCGCAGGTACCGTCCGCTGCATGGACAGCCGTACGGACAGCACATTCGACAGCCAGGGCGCCGGCATCACCGTTCAGCGGGCGCTGGAGCTGCCCGGACTGCGCAGCGGGCTGCCGGAGATCCTGGCGGGCGCCGACCGGCTGCAGCGGACCGTCCGGTGGGTGCACGCGGGCGAGGTCCCGAACATCGCCTCCCTCCTCAAGGGCGGCGAACTCCTCCTGACCACGGGCTACGGCCTCGGCACGCGCCCGGCGGAACAACGCGCTTTCGTCCGCACCCTCGCCGAGCGCGGCATCGCGGCTCTGGTCGTCGAACTCGGCCCGCGCTTCGACCGTCTCCCCGCCACCCTGGTCGAGACGGCCCGCGCGACCGGACTCCCCCTCGTCCAGCTGCACCGCGAGGTGCCGTTCGTCGCGGTCACCGAGGAGATCCACACCGAGATCGTCAACGGCCACTACGCGCTGCTCCAGCAGGCCGAGGAGGTCCATCGCCGCTGCACCGAGGCCCTGCTCGGCGGCGGCGGAATCCCCCAAGTCCTCGGCATCCTGGCCGACTTCAGCGGCAACCCGGTCTTCCTGGAGACCCCGGACGGCCAACTCCTCTACGCGGCGGGGTCGGGCCCCGAGGGCGCCGACCCGCTCCAGGTCTGGGAGGGGCTGCGCGGCCAGCACAAGGACGCGTCGCCGCCCGCCGGTTCGGTGGTGGTGGACGTGCCGGGCGGTGGTCCCGGTACGGGTTCGGTGCGGGCGCGGATCGTCCTCCTCCCGGTCCGCGCTCCCCTGGCCCCCGTGCACCGCATCGCCGCCGAACGGGCCGCCGACATCCTCGCCGTGGTCCTGATGCAGGCCCGCCAGGAGGAGGAGCTGGCGGCACGCGGACGCGGCGACTTCCTCACCGACCTCGCCGAGGGCCGCATCGCTGCCGAGGACGCCCCGGCACAGGCCCGCGTACTGGGCTTCAAGCCCGGCACCAGCCCGCTGCTGCCCGTGGTCATGCGGCTGGGCGACGCCCTGGCCGCCCCCGGCGGCGGCTGGGCGGTCCTGGCCCGCGCGGTCGCCGAGGAACTGGCCTCGGTGGGCGTCCCGGTCCTGCTGGGCGTACGACCGGTCGAGGGCCGCGTCCCGCTCCTGCTCGGCCTGCGCTCGGAGTCGGAACGGTCGGCGGTCGCGGACCGGGTAGCGGCGGCGCTGCGCGCGGGAGTTGAACGGGCCGGGATGCAACGCCCGGGCGCACAGCCCCCGATCGTGGTCGTCGGCGTGGCCGGCGGCTGGGCGGCGGCATCGGCGGGTCTACGGCACGCGGCCGAGACGGCGACCGCGGCACAGGGCCTGACCGACCAACCCTGGTACGACGCCCGGCGCCTGGACATCGAGCTGCTGCTGTGGCGCCTCCGCGACCACCCGGACCTCGCGGCCTTCGTGGACCGCGCGATCGGCCCGCTCCGCGACCACGACAACCGTTCCAAGCCCCCGCTACTGCCCACCCTGGAAACGTACTTGGCCCACGCGGGCCGCAAGGCGGAGACGGCCCGCGAGCTCCACCTCAACCGGCAGACCCTCTACAACAGGCTTGCCCGCATCGGGGAGTTGCTCGGCACGGACCTCGAAGACCCGCAGACGGTACTGGCGTTGAGCCTGGCGCTGCGGGCCCGCAGGCTCGCCCCATAAGGGTCCGCACTCAGGTCAACGGCAGCGGCTGGGTCAACTCGTCGTAGACACTCAGCACTTGGGCGACAGTCTCGTCCTCGGTCGGCCAAGTGGCCGCCTGCCGGGTGCCCTTCTCCCGGAGCAGTTCCCGGCGTTCGGGGTCGCGCAGCAGGCCGGTGACCGCGTCGGCGAGGGACTTCGCGTCGCCGTACGGCACGAGTTCGGCGGCGTCGCCGACGAGTTCGGGGATGCCGCCGACGGCGGTCGCGACGAGCGGCACGCCGGCGTGCAGGGCCTCCTGGGCGATCACCGAGCGGGACTCCCAACTGCTGGGCAGGAGGGCGACATCGGCGGCGGCGAGGAGTTCGCTCACGTCGTCGCGCCGCCCGATGAGCCGGACCGGCAGCTCCTCGTCCTCGATCCGGCGCTGCAACTCGCCCCGCAGCGGCCCCTCCCCCGCGATCACGAGCAACGGTGTCGGATCGAGGCGGCACCAGCCGCGCGAGGCGTCCAGGAGTGTGTCGTAGCCCCGCTGCCGGTCGAGGGAGCCGACGGCGACGAGCAACGGGCGGGCGGTGGCGCCGAGTTCGGCCCGGAGCTTGGGGCTCAGCCGATCGGGGTCTTCGTGGTCCACGGCGGCCCGGCGCGGCCCCGGCAGCGCGACGGCGGCGAGGCGGGCGTCCCGGGCACCGCTCCGTCGGGCCCGGTCGACCAGATCGGACGTGGTGCCGAGGACGACCACGGCGGCCTTCACGACCCGCCGCTCCAGCAGCCGCAGCAGGTGCGCCCGCGCGCCTTCGGCGTGGGCCCGGTTGTGCCACGTGACGACGAGCGGGGTGCGGCGGCCACTGAGGGCGAGGACGGCGCGGAAGGAGGCGTGCAGGCCGTGCGCGTGGACCAGGTCGGCGTCCGCGCAGGCCGCTCGCAGCACGGCGACGGATGCCGGGTCGCTGCTGCGGGGCACGTGCACGTGTTCGGCACCGGCGCCCGTGAAGTCGTAGGTGTGATCGGACTCGACGGGGGCGCACACCGTGACCCGCACGCCCCGCGCGACGAGCCCGGAGGCCAGGGAGCGCACATGCGCGCTACTGGCGGCATTGCCTCCGCCGAGCACCTGCACGGTGCGCAGCGGCGACTGGCCGTGCGGTGAGTGGCTGCTCACGGGGGTCACGTGGCCGGGGCTCCTGGTTCGGCGACGGGCGGTCACGAAGAAAGTACAGAAGGATCGGGCGGAGGGGGTGTACCGCACGCTTCCTACGCGTTCCATCTCAAGGATGCCAGCACGTACGGGTGTTCCGGCAACGCCGGAAGGTGTGGAGGCTGTGCGGAAGGGCAACAGGGGCGCGGGGTTCACCCGTACGAGTGAGGGGGCGGGGGGTTCTGTGGTGGGTGAGGCGGGGCGGGGTTGGTGAGGTCGGGGGTTGGGTGGGCTGGGGGCTCACGTCGGGGTGGGGTGTCTCACTCAGGTCGGCAGGGGCGCGTCCGCTCGGCCGCGCTGGAGGCGAAGCGGCCACGCCCGAAAGGGTGCCCTCACAAACCGCGCAAGCCCGCCCCCAGCTCAACTCCCCCCCACTCACAGCGCCCGCGCACTCACCCGGTCTCCGTAGACCGCCGCGGCCACCACCGCAGCGGCATGCGCCACCAGCCCCGTCCGCCCGTTCCTGGCGACGACGGCCGCGCCGAGCATCGTCCGGCAACACCGCACGCGCCCGCCGCAAGCACCGCGAACCCAGCACTAGGCACCCCCTGCAGAGCAGCCCGTCAGCCCGAGCCTTCCCGGCCGGTCCAACTCCCGGACACGGTCCTCGCCTTCGAGGACCTTCACAGCGGAGCGCGAGACGGCCACCACCCCGACAGAACGTCCCGTCAGCCGTCCGCCCGAGCCGTCGCCAGCAACTCCTCCGCATGTGCCCGCGCCGTCTCCGAGTCCTCCTGGCCGGCCAGCATCCGGGACAACTCCCGGACACGGTCCTCGCCTTCGAGGACCTTCACGCCGGAGCGGGTGACGGAGCCGTCGTTGGTCTTCTCCACCAGCAACTGCCGGTCGGCGAAGGCCGCCACCTGAGGCAGGTGCGTCACGACGACGACCTGTGCGGTCTTTGCGAGCTTCGCGAGGCGGCGCCCGATCTCGACCGCCGCCTTGCCGCCGACGCCCGCGTCGACCTCGTCGAAGAGGTAGGTCGGGACGGGGTCGGTCCCGGCGAACACGACCTCCACGGCGAGCATCACGCGCGACAGTTCACCGCCGGACGCGCCCTTGGCGATGGGCCGCGGCGGAGCCCCCGGGTGCGGGGCGAGGAGCAGTTCGACCTCGTCGACGCCCGAGGGGCCGTAGGCGACCGTACGACCGCCGACCTCGACGCCCTCCGGATCCTCGGTCTGGCGGATCTCGAACGACACACGCGCGTGCGGCATCGCCAGGGAAGCCAACTCCGCGGTCACCGCCGCGGCGAACCGCTCGGCGGCCTCCGTACGCGCGTCGGTCAACGCCTGGGCGAGGCCGCCCAGTTCACCCCGCAGGGCGTCCCGCTCGACGGTCAGTTCGTCGATGCGCTCGTCGTCGCCGTCGAGTTCGGTGAGCCGGGAGGCACCCTGCTCTGCGTACGCGAGCACCGCGGTGATGTTCTCGCCGTACTTCCGGGTGAGTGCGTTGAGGGCGGCCCGGCGTTCCTCGACGGCGGCCAGCCGCAGCGGGTCGGCGTCCAGGTCGTCGGCGTAACCCGCCAACTCCCCCGCCACATCGCCCAGAAGGATGCCGATCTCACCGATCCGGTCGGTGAGCGAGGCCAGTTCGGAGTCGTGCGACCGTACGGTCTCCAGGGCCCGCTGCGCACCCGCGACGAGGGTCGCCGCGTCGATGCCCTCGGGGTCCTCTGGATTACCGGCGAGCGCGGCGTGAGCGGCCGTGGCGGCGGACGCCAACGCCTCGGCGTGGCCGAGCCGTTCGGCCTCGGCGGCGAGTTCGACGTCCTCACCAGGGCGCGGCTCGACGCCCGCGATCTCGTCGAGGCCGTAGCGCAGCATGTCGGCTTCCTGAGCCCGTTCACGCGCACGCGTGGTGATCTCGTCCAGCTCGACGGCGACCGCGCGCAGCCGCCGATACGCCTCCGCGTACTTCGTGAGCGGCCCGGTGACGGCGTCCCCGGCGTACCGGTCGAGCGCCTGCCGCTGCCGGGACTGCTTCAGCAGCCCCTGCTGGTCGGTCTGCCCGTGCACGGCGACCAGCTCGTCGGCCAGTTCCGCGAGCACCCCCACCGGCACGGACCGCCCGCCCAGGTGCGCCCGGGAGCGCCCTTCGGCGGAAACGGTACGGCTGATGAGCAGCGTCCCGTCCTCCAGCTCGGCACCGGCCTCCTCGGCGCGGAGCACGGCGGAGCCGCCGGGAGGAACGGAGATCCGCCCCTCCACGACCGCGTTCTTCGCCCCGATCCGCACCAGCGCCGGGTCCGCCCGCCCCCCGAGCAACAGCCCGAGGCTGGTGACGACCATGGTCTTGCCCGCACCGGTCTCACCCGTGACAGCGGTGAACCCCGGCGACAACTCGACAACAGCGTCGTCGATGACTCCGAGCGACCGTATCCGCATCTCTTCCAGCACGGTGAAGACCTTACGAGGTAGGGCGGGAGAAGCGCGAGGCACCCTGTCACCCACGCGAGGGAAGCGCCCCGAAGAGGCGCGGGGAACTGCGCGCTCAACCCCTACTCAGCCGCAGCTAATGAGGAGCCCCCCGCCACCCCGAAACAGGCAGAGCGAACTTCGCGACAAGCCGATCCGTGAACGACGCATGGTGCAGCCGAGCCAGCCGCACAGGCACAGCCCCCCGTCGCACCTCGACCCGTGCCCCGGCAGGCAGTTCAACGGTCCGCCGCCCGTCACACCACAGGACCCCCGGGGGGATGTGCGGCAACACCTCCACCGCCAGCACAGAATCCGGCGAGGTGACCAAGGGCTTGGCGAACAACGCGTGCGCGCTGATCGGCACCATCAGCAACGCCTCGACCTCAGGCCACACCACAGGCCCACCGGCGGAGAAGGCGTACGCGGTAGACCCGGTGGGCGTCGCACAAACAATCCCATCGCACCCGAACCCCGTCACCGGGCGCCCATCGATCTCCAGCACGACCTCAAGCAGCTTCTCGGCGCCGGCCTTCTGCACCGCCGCCTCGTTCAGCGCCCAGTCCGTGTGCACGATGTTGCCGTTCTTGTGCACGACGACATCGACGGTCATCCGCTCCTCGACCTCGTACGCCCGGGTGACCACCCGGTCCACGACCTTGTCGAGATCGTCCCGCTCCGCCTCCGCGAGGAATCCCACGCTGCCGAGGTTGACGCCGAGCATCGGCACCCCGGACGCCCGCGCGAACTCCGCGCCGCGCAGCAGCGTGCCGTCGCCGCCGAGGACGATGAGCAGCTCGCAGCCCTCAAGGCACTGCGGGGTGGCCTCGGTGACCGTCTCCACCTCGTCGGGCAGCGGCAGGTCGCGTGCCTCGTACTCCAGGACGCGCACTCCGATACCGGACTGGAGCAGCCCCTTGACGACCAGCTCCGCGCTCCGGATGGCCGCAGGCCGACCCGTGTGCGCGAGCAGGAAAACAGTACGAGCTCGGTTCTGAGTCAACGCGGCCCCTCCGCCACTGCACGGTCAACATCGGCCGGGTCCAGTTCGGGTGCGCCGGCCCGCAGCCACAGAAAGTACTCGACATTCCCGGAGGGCCCGGGCAGCGGGCTGGCGGTCACGCCCTCCACCCCGAGCCCCAGTTCCGCGGCCCGCCGGGCGACACCGCGCACGGCTTCGGCCCGGAGTTCGGGGCTGCGTACGACACCACCGCTCCCCAGCCGTTCCTTCCCCACCTCGAACTGCGGCTTGACCATCATCACCAGGTCCGCGTCCGGCTTCGTGCACCGCGCCAGGGCGGGCAGCACCAGCCCGAGCGGGATGAAGGACAGATCCCCCACGACTAGATCCACAGGCTCCCCATCAATCGCTTCAAGCGTCAACTCGCGTACGTTCGTACGGTCCTTGACGGTGACGCGTTCATCGCTCTGGAGAGACCACGCGAGCTGTCCGTACCCGACGTCGACCGCCACGACCTGCGTGGCACCCGCGCGCAGCAGCACATCGGTGAAGCCTCCGGTGGACGCGCCGGCGTCCAGCGCCCGCCGTCCCTCGACCACGAGCCCCCGCGGCACGAAGACCTCCAGCGCGCCCGCGAGCTTGTGGCCGCCCCGCGAGACGTAGTCGGGGTCGCCGTCGTCCTGGACGACCACGATGGCGGCCGCGGTCTCCACCTGGGTGGCGGGCTTGGTCGCGACGGTCTTGCCGACGGTGACCCGGCCGGCCGCGATCAACTGGCTCGCGTGCTCCCGCGACCGCGCGAGCTTCCGTCGGACCAGCTCGGCGTCGAGACGTCGGCGTGCCACTCCTGCCACGTTCGGTTCAGCTCCTGCGGTCGTACGTCGATGGGGGCGCCGGAGGTCCCGGGCGGGCGTCGAGCGCGGTGAGCGCGTCGCGCAGCCCCCGGTGTACATCCTCGTACACCTCGACATGCCCGTCCGTGGCGAGGTGGTCGGTGTCGGCCAGCCGCCCGAGCCGGGCGTCGACGTCGGCGTTGCCGCTCGGCGTACGGTCCACGTTCAGGGGCGCGGGGGCGGCGGGGTCGTACGTGGGCTCCGCCTCCGGAACGACCTCCGGAAGGCCCTCCTCTACAGCCCCGGCCTCGGCCTCGGGCAATGAGTCGCTCATGCCCAGACGCTACCGCGAAGGGCTGGGGTACCGTCGATCACGATGGCAACGATCGAAGAGTGCCGCGTCGCACTCGAAAAGCTCTCGGACAACATGCAGAAGGCCGATGGGAATGTCCGCGCCGCCGCGGCCATGGACCGTTCGGTCAGCTGCCGGATCACCGACCTCGACGTCACGTTCGTCGGCCGGCTCACCGGCGGCCGCATCGTGGTGGACGAGACCGTGCAGGGCCTTCCGGCGGAGAAGGCCCAGATCAGGCTGACCATGGCCGGCGACGACCTGGTCGCCATGGTCGACGGCGGCCTGAACTTCGCGAAGGCCTGGGGCTCGGGCCGGGTGAAGCTGGACGCCAACGTGTTCGACCTGTTCCGCCTCAGGAAACTTCTGTAGCCACCGCCGCGGCCCCTGCCCCCGCCGTGGCTTCCGCACGCGCGCGTGCCTTGCGCGCGGCCGGCACCACCAGTGGCGTTCCCGTCTCCGGGTCGTCGATGACCTGGCAGCGCAGCCCGAAGACCTTCTCGACCAGCTCGGCCGTCACGATGTCGCCCGGGGCGCCCGCCGCGATGACCGCGCCCTCCCGCAGCGCGATGAGGTGGGTGGCGTACCGGGCCGCGTGGTTGAGGTCGTGCAGCACCGCGACCAGCGTGCGGCCCTGCTCCTCGTGCAGTTCGGCGCAGAGGTCGAGGACGTCGATCTGGTGCTGGATGTCCAGGTAGGTGGTCGGCTCGTCGAGCAGCAGCAGGGGCGTCTGCTGGGCGAGGGCCATCGCGATCCACACGCGCTGCCGCTGCCCGCCGGAGAGTTCGTCGACATAGCGATCGGCCAGCTCGGCGACACCGGTCTGCGCCATCGACTCCTGCACGACCCGCTCGTCCTCGGTGGACCACTGGCGCAGGATGCCCTGGTGCGGGTACCGGCCGCGGCCCACGAGGTCGCCGACGGTGATCCCGTCGGGCGCGATGGACGACTGCGGGAGCAGGCCCAGAGTGCGCGCGACCTTCTTCGCCGGCATCGACTGGATGACCTGCCCGTCGAGCAGCACCCGGCCCTCGTTCGGCTTCAGCATCCGCGACAGGGCCCGCAGCAGCGTGGACTTGCCGCACGCGTTCGGGCCGACGATCACCGTGAAGGAGTTGTCGGGTATCTCCACCGACAACTCGCGTGCGATGACGCGCTGGTCGTAGGCGAGGGTGACGTTCTCGGCGGACAGGCGGTTCACGGTGCTCCTTCGATTGTTCAGCCCGCTGCTGAGGCCGCGCTTGTTGGTCCGGTCGCTCCGGTTGCTCATATCCGGCCCGCCTTGCGCTCGGTGACCAGGAGCCACAGCAGGTAGACCCCGCCGAGGACTCCGGTGACCACGCCCACGGGCAACTGGTCGGCGCCGAACGCTCGTTGGGACGCCCAGTCGGCGGTGACCAGGAGGGTGGCGCCCATGCACAGCGAGGGCACCAGGTTCGGCCCCGGCGAGCGGGTCAGGCGCCGGGCGAGCTGCGGTGCCGTAAGGGCCACGAAGCCGACGGGTCCGGCGGCGGCGGTCGCGGCCGAGGTGAGCAGCACGGCGGCCACCATCAGCAGCAGCCGTACGCGCTCGACGCGCACCCCGAGGGCGTACGACACGTCGTCGCCCATCTCCATCATCCGCAGCCCGCGCGCGTTGGCGAGGACGAGCGGCAGGAGTACGGCGCACAGCGCGAGGAGCGGCCAGACCTGGGTCCAGTCACGGCCGTTGAGGGAACCGGTCATCCAGACGACCGCGCGGGCCGCGTCGACGAGGTCGGCCTTGGTGAGCAGATAGCCGTTGACCGCGGTGACGACGGCGGAGACGCCGATGCCGACCAGGACGAGCCGGTACCCGTGCACCCCCTGCTTCCAGGCGAGCAGATAGATCGCGACCCCGGTGACCAGGCCGCCGACAAGGGCCCCGAGGGTGACGGCGGTCGCGCTGCCGGAGAACAGCACGATGACGACGAGTGCCCCGGCCGTCGACCCCTGTGAGAGGCCGAGCACATCCGGACTGCCCAGCGGATTACGGGAGATGGACTGGAACAGCGCACCGCCGAGCCCGAGCGAGGCACCGACGAGGAGGCCGACGAGGACGCGCGGCAGCCGCAGCTCGTTGACGATGAACTCCTGACCCGCGTCACCGCCCCCGAACAGCGTCTTGAGCACGTCCCCGGCGGAGATCGGGAAGTCCCCGGTACCGATCAGCACCACACTCGCGGCGAGCGCGCAGACCAGCAGAAGGACGACGACCGTGAAGGCGCGGGGGTCGAGGCGGACGGAGAGGCCACCGGTCCGGACAGCCCGCGTACGGAGCGCCCGAGTCGGGGCGGCCTCCGCAACCGGGGCGTCCTGCGCCGTCGTAGAAGAGGGATTCACAGCTGAGTCGTCCTTCGGCGCCGCACGAGATAGATGAAGACCGGACCGCCGATGACCGCGGTGACGATGCCGACCTGGAGCTCCGCGGGCCGCGCGATCAACCGGCCCAGGACATCGGCCCCGAGCAGCAGCACGGGCGACAGGATCGTGGCGTACGGCAGGATCCAGCGCAGGTCGGGGCCGGTGAAGGAGCGCACCACGTGCGGCACCATCAGGCCGACGAACACGATCGGGCCGCAGGCCGCGGTCGCCGCGCCGCACAGCACGGTCGCGGAGAGCATGGCGAGCGCCCGGGTGCGGTTGAGGTTGGCGCCGAGGGCGCGGGCGGTGTCGTCGCCCATCGCGACCGCGTTCAGCGGCCGGGCGAGCAGCAGGGAGGTCACCGTGCCGACCACGAAGAACGGGGCGACCTGCGTGATCGTCGAGCCGCTGGCCGAGGCCAGTGAACCGACCGTCCAGAAGCGCATCTTGGAGAGCGCCGCGTCGTCCATGATCATGACGGCCTGGAGATAGCCGTAGAGCGCGGCGCTGATCGCGGTACCGGCGAGCGCGAGTCGCACGGGAGTTGCGCCCCGGCTGCCGCCCAGGAACCAGACCAGCGCGCCGACCACGGCCGCGCCCGCGAAGGCGAACCAGACGTAGCCGCTCAGCGAGGTGACACCGAAGTAGGTGATCGCGGTGACGACCGCGGCCGAGGCGCCGGCGTTGATGCCGAGCAGGCCGGGGTCCGCGAGGGGGTTGCGGGTGAGCGCCTGGAGGACGGCGCCGGAGAGGCCGAGCGCGGCACCGGCGAGCAGCCCGAGGACCGTACGGGAGATCCGGTCGCCGACCACGACGTCCGCGTACGTCCCCGAGTCATGGAACAGGCCGTGCCACACATCCCCCAACGGCAGCGATTTCGCGCCGATCGCGATGCTCGCCAGGGCCACGACGACCAGGAGCGCCACGGAGGCGAAGAGCCCAAGGACACGTATCGCCCGGCGGGTTGGGGGCGCGGGGGCGGTCTCCGCGCGCTGTTCTGGGGGACTGTCGACCAACACGAGGTTAGGTTAGCCTACCCTCGCATTCGAGCCGAAAGGCGAGTCCCGCTCGACCGCCGCTCGGAGCCCTGGCTGCCGACTCCCCCCGTGTCACAACCCCAGTCGCACCAGCGCCTTCTCCGCGTCCAGCGCGCAGGAGCCGTCCCCCGCCGCCGTCCAGGCCGCCGCGCAGAGCGCCCGGAGCCCGTCCAAGGGCTCACCCTCACCGTCGAGTTCCAGTCGGTCGCGGCCCGCCGTCGCCGTCCAGCCACCGCACCGGAAGCCGTCTCCCGCCCCGGTGACCTCGGACTGCCCGGTGAGCATGCCCCGCAGATCGGCGTCGACGTATGTGGGCCGGTGCTGCGGCGGCGCGGCGAGGAGCTGCGCGCCGTCGGTCACGCCGGTCAGGACGAGCAGCGAATCGACCTCCCCGTTGAACGCCCCCTCGATGTCCGTGTCCAGCCGGTCCCCCACGACCAACGGCCGCTCGGCGCCCGTCCGCAGGATCGTCTCCTTGTGCATCGGCGGCAACGGCTTCCCCGCCACCTGCGGCTCGGCCCCGGTCGCTATCCGTACGACCTCCACCGCCGCGCCGTTGCCCGGCGCGATACCGCGCGCGCTCGGGATCGTCAGGTCGGTGTTGGACGCGAACCACGGCACCCCGCGCGCGATGGCGTAACAGGCCTCCGCGAACCGACCCCAGGCCAGGTCGGGGCCGCCGTAGCCCTGTACGACCGCGACCGGCTCGTCGTCCGCCGAGTCGACGGGCTCAAGTCCGCGCTCGCGCAACGCGACCCGCAGCCCCTCCCCGCCGATCACCAGCACACGCGAACCCGCCGGCACCTGCTCGCTGATCAGCCGGGCGACGGCCTGCGCGGAGGTGATGACGTCGTCGGCCCCGGTCGGTATCCCCAGCTCGGTGAGATGCTCGGCCACCGCATCCGGCGTCCGCAGCGCGTTGTTGGTGACATAGGCGAGCCGCATGCCGCCCGTGTGGGCGGTGGCCAGCGAGTCGACCGCGTGGGCGATCGCGTTGCCCCCCGCGTACACCACCCCGTCGAGGTCGAGCAGCGCCGTGTCGTACGCCTCGCTCAGGGCCCGGGCACTGCCCTCGGGGCTCGTCCTGACGCTCTGGCTCATTCCACATCGCTCCTCGTTCGATCGCTTTCACCCGATCATCCCGCATGCCACTGACACACGTACGATGCCGGGATGAACACCGCAGGTCACTCGGAAGCAACGGAGCGCCGAGGCCTGGAACTCACCCCGTTCCGAGGCCTTCGCTACGATCCCGACCTGGTCGGCAGCCTGGCCGCCGTGACGTCCCCACCGTACGACGTGGTCGTACGCCCCGACGGCCTGCACCACCTCCAGGACGCCGACCCGCACAACATCGTCCGGCTGATCCTCCCGCAGGCCGTCACCCCGAGCGCCCGCAACGAACAAGCCGCCGACACCCTGCACCGCTGGCTCTCCGAGGGAGTCCTCACCACCGACCCCGAGCCCGGCCTGTACGTCTACGAACAGCGCGACGGCAACGGCCTGTTGCAGCGCGGCGTCATCGGCGCCCTGCGTCTGTCGGACCCGTCGGAGGGTGTGGTCCTGCCCCACGAGGACGTCATGCCGCATGTGGTCGCCGACCGCGCGGCCCTCATGCGCGCCACCTCCGCGAACCTCGAACCCCTGCTGCTGACCTACCGGGGCAACGGCTCACCGGCCGATACGACGACGGTGGTCGAGCGCATCGCCGAGGACCCCGCGCTCCTGTCGACGACTACGGAGGACGGCTACAGCCACCGCCTCTGGTCCGTCACCGACCCAACCGACCTGGCCCGCATCCAGCAGGACCTGGCCCACCACCAGGCCCTGATCGCCGACGGCCACCACCGCTGGGCGACCTACCGACGTCTACGCGCGGAGCATCCCTCCCCCAGCCCCTGGGACTACGGCCTGGTCCTCCTCGTCGACACGGCCCGCTACCCGCTCCGCGTCCGCGCGATCCACCGCCTCCTGCACGGCGTCCCGGTGTCCGACGCGCTGGCGGCCCTGGACGGCCTCTTCCGCGTACGGCACCTGGACGTGCCCCTTCCGGAGGCCCTGGAGGCCCTCGCCGACGCGGCCTGCGAGGGCAACGCCTTCCTCCTGGCCGGCGACGGCTCCTTCCACCTGGTCGACCACCCGGACCCGGACCTCCTGGCCCGTACAATCCCGGCCGACCGCCCCGCCGCCTGGCGCACCCTGGACGCCACAGTCCTGCACGCCACCCTCCTGGACCACGTCTGGCACATCCCTGAGGACGACCCGGCGCACATCGCCTACATCCACGACACCGCCGCCACGGTCCGCAAGGCCGAACGCGACGGCGGTACAGCCGTGTTGATGCACCCCGTCCGCGAGGAGGTCGTACGCGACCTGGCCCGCCAGGGCGTCACGATGCCTCGCAAGTCGACGTCCTTCGGCCCGAAACCGGCGTCCGGGCTGGTGCTGCGCGCGCTGGACGTCTGAGCCGCGGCCATCCAACACCGGAAACGCGAAAGGGCGGGACCCCAGGTGCCGGGGTCCCGCCCTTGTCACTTCTGTCACTTCACTGACGTAGGTCAGTTCTTGTCGTCGTTCTCTTCTTTAAGAAGGACATCTTCCTTGACGACGTCTTCCTCGGTCTCGGTCTCAGCCGCGGCTTCGACCTCAACCTCGACCTCGTCGTCGTCCTCGATGTCGTCGTCCTCGTCCTCGTCGTCCAACTCGTCGACTACGGAGACGTCGTCCTGGGGCTCGACCTCGTCGTCGACCTCGGTCTCAGCGTCGATCCCGGTGTCACTGTCGTCCTCGTCCTCATCCTCGACGAACGCGTCGACGAACTCGACACCGTCCATCTCGGCGAGCCGGTCCGACGCGTCCGTGCTGCCGTCCTTGTCGGACTCCACGGCCTTGGCGAACCACTCCCGCGCCTCGCCCTCACGCCCGGCGGCGAGCAAGGCGTCGGCGTAGGCGTACCGCAGTCTCGCGGTCCACGGCTGCACGGCGTTCGAGGCCAGCTCCGGGCTCTGCAACGTGACGATGGCCGCGTCGAGCTGGTCCATGTCACGCCGGGCGCCGGCCGCGACGAGCCGCATCTCGACCTGCCCGGCCTTGTCGAGCTTGTGCACCTCGGCGGCGCCGGCCATCTCCAGCGCCTTCTCGGGCCGCCCGAGCCCACGCTCACAGTCGGCCATCACGGGCCACAGGTCCACGCTGCCGGTCATCCGCCGCGCGGCCCGGAACTCGGCCAACGCCTCGCTGTACTTCTGGTTCGCGTACGCGGCGAACCCGGCCGCCTCACGCACGGCGGCGACACGCGACGCCAGACGCAGGGCGATCTTCGAGTAGGCGTAGGCGGCCTCGGGGTCCTCGTCGATGAGCCTGGCGACCATCACCAGGTTCTTGGAGACGTCCTCCGCGAGCCCCTTCGGCAGACTCATCAGCTCCTGCCGTACGTCCTTGTCGATCTCCTCGCCCGTGACGTCCTCGGGGATCGGCAGCCGCTTGATCGGCTCACGGTCACGCTCCCGCTCGTCCCGGAACCGGCTGCCGCCACCGCTGCGGTCATCGCCCCGGCGGTCGTCACGCCGGTCGTCACGCCGGAACGCCGGCCGCTCACCGCGGCTGTCATCCCGACGGAACCCTCCGCGCTCGCCACCGCGGTCATCGCGACGGGGACCGGACGGACGGTCATCACGGCGCGGGCCGGCGGGACGGTCATCCCGACGGGGACCGGAGGGCCGGTCATCGCGACGAGGCGCCGCGGAACGGTCGTCACGCCCACGGAAACCGCCACGGTCACCACGGTCGTCGTCCCGCCGGAAGGCAGGACGCTCGCCCCGGTTGTCGCTGCGGTCATCACGACGGAAGGGCGGACGCTCGCCACCCCGGTTGTCGCTGCGGTCGTCACGCCGGAACGGCGGACGCTCACCACGGCTGTCATCACGCCGGAAGGCCGGACGATCGCCGCCGCGGTCATCACGACGGGGACCGGCCGGACGGTCGTCCCGGCGGGGGTAGCTGCCACGGTCGCCGCGGTTGTCGTCACGCCGGAAAGCGGGACGGTCACCGTCACGGCGGTCGTCCCTACGGTCATCACGACGGAAGGGCGGACGCTCGCCACCCCGGTTGTCGCTGCGGTCATCACGCCGGAACGGCGGACGCTCACCACGGCTGTCATCACGCCGGAAGGCCGGACGATCGCCGCCGCGGTCATCACGACGGGGGCCGGCGGGCCGGTCGTCACGACGCGGAGCCGCGGAACGGTCGTCACGGCCACGGTAGCCACCACGATCGTCACTGCCACGGCTGTCGCTACGGCGGTCATCGCGCCGGTCGTCACGACGGGGGTAGCTGCCACGGTCACCGCGGTCGTCGTCGCGCCGGAAAGCGGGACGCTCGCCTCGGTTGTCACTGCGGTCGTCGCGACGGAACGGGGGCCGCTCGCCCCGACTGTCGTCACGCCGGAAACCACCACCGCCACCGCGGTTGTCGTCACGCCGGAACGGCGGACGCTCACCACGGCTGTCATCGCGACGGAAACCACCGCGATCACCGCCACCGCGGTTGTCGTCGCGACGCTCGCCACCACGGTTGTCACTACGGTCGTCACGGCGGAACGCGGGCCGCTCGCCACGGTTGTCGTCCCGACGGAAACCACCGGGACGCCCTCCGCGCTCGCCACCGCGGTCATCGCGACGGGGACCGGACGGACGGTCGTCACGACGCGGACCCGCAGGACGGTCATCGCGACGCGGGCCGGCGGAACGGTCGTCACGGCCACGGAAACCACCGCGATCGCCACCGCCACCACTACTGGGACCGCCACTGCCACGGTCGTCGCGGCGAGGGGCGCCACCGCGGTTGTCGTCGCGACGGCCGTAGCCACCGCGATCGTTGCTGCCGCCGCGATCGCCGCGGCCACCACTGTCCCGTCGCCGCTCCTCGCGCTCGGGCCGGTCCTCGGGAGAGTTGGTGGACATCGGTGACTCCTGTCTTCGGTACCGCAAGTCATTCTCGCGCAGCCAGCTACTCGGCGCGCTCCGGACTGTATTTCTGAGAGTTTCTGGAAAAACAAAAGGACCCCTGGTCCCAGCGTGAACGCTGGGACCAGGGGTCCTCCAAATATTGTTCGGCGGCGTCCTACTCTCCCACAGGGTCCCCCCTGCAGTACCATCGGCGCTGTGAGGCTTAGCTTCCGGGTTCGAAATGTAACCGGGCGTTTCCCTCACGCTATGACCACCGAAACCCTAATGGTTTCGAGCGAACAAGCACACTTTTCTGTTGTGTGGTTCAAGCTCTAGCCGACAACTGTTCGTTGTCTCAGAACTAACACAGTGGACGCGAGCAACTGAGGACAAGCCCTCGGCCTATTAGTACCGGTCACCTCCACCCATTACTGGGCTTCCAGATCCGGCCTATCAACCCAGTCGTCTACTGGGAGCCTTAACCCCTCAAGGGGGTGGGAACACTCATCTCGAAGCAGGCTTCCCGCTTAGATGCTTTCAGCGGTTATCCCTCCCGAACGTAGCCAACCAGCCATGCCCTTGGCAGAACAACTGGCACACCAGAGGTTCGTCCGTCCCGGTCCTCTCGTACTAGGGACAGCCCTTCTCAATGTTCCTGCGCGCGCAGCGGATAGGGACCGAACTGTCTCACGACGTTCTAAACCCAGCTCGCGTACCGCTTTAATGGGCGAACAGCCCAACCCTTGGGACCGACTCCAGCCCCAGGATGCGACGAGCCGACATCGAGGTGCCAAACCATCCCGTCGATATGGACTCTTGGGGAAGATCAGCCTGTTATCCCCGGGGTACCTTTTATCCGTTGAGCGACGGCGCTTCCACAAGCCACCGCCGGATCACTAGTCCCGACTTTCGTCCCTGCTCGACCCGTCGGTCTCACAGTCAAGCTCCCTTGTGCACTTACACTCAACACCTGATTGCCAACCAGGCTGAGGGAACCTTTGGGCGCCTCCGTTACTCTTTAGGAGGCAACCGCCCCAGTTAAACTACCCATCAGACACTGTCCCTGATCCGGATCACGGACCCAGGTTAGACATCCAGCACGACCAGACTGGTATTTCAACGACGACTCCCCTGAACTGGCGTCCAGAGTTCACAGTCTCCCAGCTATCCTACACAAGCCGAACCGAACACCAATATCAAACTGTAGTAAAGGTCCCGGGGTCTTTCCGTCCTGCTGCGCGAAACGAGCATCTTTACTCGTAGTGCAATTTCACCGGGCCTATGGTTGAGACAGTCGAGAAGTCGTTACGCCATTCGTGCAGGTCGGAACTTACCCGACAAGGAATTTCGCTACCTTAGGATGGTTATAGTTACCACCGCCGTTTACTGGCGCTTAAGTTCTCAGCTTCGCCACCCCGAAGAGTGACTAACCGGTCCCCTTAACGTTCCAGCACCGGGCAGGCGTCAGTCCGTATACATCGCCTTACGGCTTCGCACGGACCTGTGTTTTTAGTAAACAGTCGCTTCTCGCTGGTCTCTGCGGCCACCCCCAGCTCAAGGAGTAAATCCTCTCACCGGTGATGGCCCCCCTTCTCCCGAAGTTACGGGGGCATTTTGCCGAGTTCCTTAACCATAGTTCACCCGAACGCCTCGGTATTCTCTACCTGACCACCTGAGTCGGTTTAGGGTACGGGCCGCCATGAAACTCGCTAGAGGCTTTTCTCGACAGCATAGGATCATCCACTTCACCACAATCGGCTCGGCATCAGGTCTCAGACTTAATGAGCGGCGGATTTGCCTACCACTCGTCCTACACCCTTACCCCGGGACAACCACCGCCCGGGATGGACTACCTTCCTGCGTCACCCCATCACTCACCTACTACCATCTTGGGCCGGCGGCTCCACCACTTTCCATTCCCCGAAGGGTCCGGAACGGCTTCACGGCCTTAGCATTAATGGGCTCGATGTTTGACGCTTCACAGCGGGTACCGGAATATCAACCGGTTATCCATCGACTACGCCTGTCGGCCTCGCCTTAGGTCCCGACTTACCCTGGGCAGATCAGCTTGACCCAGGAACCCTTAGTCAATCGGCGCACACGTTTCTCACGTGTGTATCGCTACTCATGCCTGCATTCTCACTCGTGAACCGTCCACCACTAGCTTCCGCTGCGGCTTCACCCGGCACACGACGCTCCCCTACCCATCCATACAGGCGTTGGCCCTATTGTATGAATGACACGACTTCGGCGGTACGCTTGAGCCCCGCTACATTGTCGGCGCGGAATCACTAGACCAGTGAGCTATTACGCACTCTTTCAAGGGTGGCTGCTTCTAAGCCAACCTCCTGGTTGTCTGTGCGACTCCACATCCTTTCCCACTTAGCGTACGCTTAGGGGCCTTAGTCGATGCTCTGGGCTGTTTCCCTCTCGACCATGGAGCTTATCCCCCACAGTCTCACTGCCGTGCTCTCACTTACCGGCATTCGGAGTTTGGCTAAGGTCAGTAACCCGGTAGGGCCCATCGCCTATCCAGTGCTCTACCTCCGGCAAGAAACACACGACGCTGCACCTAAATGCATTTCGGGGAGAACCAGCTATCACGGAGTTTGATTGGCCTTTCACCCCTAACCACAGGTCATCCCCCAGGTTTTCAACCCTGGTGGGTTCGGTCCTCCACGAAGTCTTACCTCCGCTTCAACCTGCCCATGGCTAGATCACTCCGCTTCGGGTCTTGAGCGCGCTACTAAATCGCCCTATTCGGACTCGCTTTCGCTACGGCTTCCCCACACGGGTTAACCTCGCAACACACCGCAAACTCGCAGGCTCATTCTTCAAAAGGCACGCAGTCACGACTGCATGTGCAAGCACATACAGCGACGCTCCCACGGCTTGTAGGCACACGGTTTCAGGTACTATTTCACTCCGCTCCCGCGGTACTTTTCACCATTCCCTCACGGTACTATCCGCTATCGGTCACCAGGGAATATTTAGGCTTAGCGGGTGGTCCCGCCAGATTCACACGGGATTTCTCGGGCCCCGTGCTACTTGGGTGTCTCTCAAACGAGCCGTTGATGTTTCGACTACGGGGGTCTTACCCTCTACGCCGGACCTTTCGCATATCCTTCGCCTACATCAACGGTTTCTGACTCGCCTCACAGCCGGCAGACTGTGAAAGAGAGATCCCACAACCCCGCATACGCAACCCCTGCCGGGTCTCACACGTATACGGTTTGGCCTCATCCGGTTTCGCTCGCCACTACTCCCGGAATCACGGTTGTTTTCTCTTCCTGCGGGTACTGAGATGTTTCACTTCCCCGCGTTCCCTCCACTTGCCCTATGTGTTCAGGCAAGGGTGACAGCCCATGACGACTGCCGGGTTTCCCCATTCGGAAACCCCCGGATCAAAGCCTGGTTGACGACTCCCCGGGGACTATCGTGGCCTCCCACGTCCTTCATCGGTTCCTGGTGCCAAGGCATCCACCGTGCGCCCTTAAAAACTTGGCCACAGATGCTCGCGTCCACTGTGCAGTTCTCAAACAACGACCAACCACCCATCACCCTGCCTCTTACGGCAAGTTCACTGGGGCCGGCACTGAAGGCAGCCTCACGGCCGTGCCCTCAGACACCCAACAGCGTGCCCAATATCCCCGTCACTCGTGGTCAGCTTTCCACGCCCCGAAGAGCAGTACTTGCAGCCCGAGATGAGCGGCGACACCGAATAATCAACGTTCCACCCTTGAGCAACCAGCACCGGACGTTCGCCGATGAACTGGCCTCTGACCTCACCCCGGAGGGATCGGTGAGAAGTGCTCCTTAGAAAGGAGGTGATCCAGCCGCACCTTCCGGTACGGCTACCTTGTTACGACTTCGTCCCAATCGCCAGTCCCACCTTCGACAGCTCCCTCCCCACAAGGGGGTTGGGCCACCGGCTTCGGGTGTTACCGACTTTCGTGACGTGACGGGCGGTGTGTACAAGGCCCGGGAACGTATTCACCGCAGCAATGCTGATCTGCGATTACTAGCAACTCCGACTTCATGGGGTCGAGTTGCAGACCCCAATCCGAACTGAGACCGGCTTTTTGAGATTCGCTCCACCTCACGGTATCGCAGCTCATTGTACCGGCCATTGTAGCACGTGTGCAGCCCAAGACATAAGGGGCATGATGACTTGACGTCGTCCCCACCTTCCTCCGAGTTGACCCCGGCGGTCTCCTGTGAGTCCCCGTCACCCCGAAGGGCACGCTGGCAACACAGGACAAGGGTTGCGCTCGTTGCGGGACTTAACCCAACATCTCACGACACGAGCTGACGACAGCCATGCACCACCTGTACACCGACCACAAGGGGGGCACTATCTCTAATGCTTTCCGGTGTATGTCAAGCCTTGGTAAGGTTCTTCGCGTTGCGTCGAATTAAGCCACATGCTCCGCTGCTTGTGCGGGCCCCCGTCAATTCCTTTGAGTTTTAGCCTTGCGGCCGTACTCCCCAGGCGGGGAACTTAATGCGTTAGCTGCGGCACCGACGACGTGGAATGTCGCCAACACCTAGTTCCCACCGTTTACGGCGTGGACTACCAGGGTATCTAATCCTGTTCGCTCCCCACGCTTTCGCTCCTCAGCGTCAGTAATGGCCCAGAGATCCGCCTTCGCCACCGGTGTTCCTCCTGATATCTGCGCATTT
The DNA here is from genome assembly GCF_036226385.1 of Streptomyces sp. NBC_01261. Taxonomy (NCBI): domain Bacteria; kingdom Bacillati; phylum Actinomycetota; class Actinomycetes; order Kitasatosporales; family Streptomycetaceae; genus Streptomyces; species Streptomyces sp. NBC_01261. Next base: position 8,381,241 of record NZ_CP108463.1, on the reverse strand, counting down.
CACCGCTACACCAGGAATTCCGATCTCCCCTACCACACTCTAGCTAGCCCGTATCGAATGCAGACCCGGGGTTAAGCCCCGGGCTTTCACACCCGACGTGACAAGCCGCCTACGAGCTCTTTACGCCCAATAATTCCGGACAACGCTTGCGCCCTACGTATTACCGCGGCTGCTGGCACGTAGTTAGCCGGCGCTTCTTCTGCAGGTACCGTCACTTTCGCTTCTTCCCTGCTGAAAGAGGTTTACAACCCGAAGGCCGTCATCCCTCACGCGGCGTCGCTGCATCAGGCTTTCGCCCATTGTGCAATATTCCCCACTGCTGCCTCCCGTAGGAGTCTGGGCCGTGTCTCAGTCCCAGTGTGGCCGGTCGCCCTCTCAGGCCGGCTACCCGTCGTCGCCTTGGTGAGCCATTACCTCACCAACAAGCTGATAGGCCGCGGGCTCATCCTGCACCGCCGGAGCTTTTAACCCCCACACATGAGTGCAGGAGTATTATCCGGTATTAGACCCCGTTTCCAGGGCTTGTCCCAGAGTGCAGGGCAGATTGCCCACGTGTTACTCACCCGTTCGCCACTAATCCCCACCGAAGTGGTTCATCGTTCGACTTGCATGTGTTAAGCACGCCGCCAGCGTTCGTCCTGAGCCAGGATCAAACTCTCCGTGAATGTTTTCCCGTAATCGGGATCGCATACACGAGAGCGGAACAGTCAGGCGGAATAAGCCCGACCGTTCACAGCGTCCTCGCTGTATGTTTTCTTCAAAGGAACCTCGCCCCAGACATCGTGAAGATGCTTGGAGACGGGGTATCAACATATCTGGCGTTGATTTTTGGCACGCTGTTGAGTTCTCAAGGAACGGACGCTTCCTTTGTACTCACCCTCTCGGGCTTTCCTCCGGGCTTTTCCCTTCGGTCTTGCGTTTCCGACTCTATCAGACCGTTTCCGGTCCCGATTCCCTGTCGGCGGGGATTGTCAAGAGCTTTGGGCTTTCGCCTGTCGGCCTTTCGACATTCACTACGTTAGCCGATCCCCTCAGCAACTCATAATCGAGTTCCGCGAGTTCGAATTCAGGCATGCAGGCACGCCGAATGCGCCCTCAGCGAGGGAGAGTCGTAAGTAGTGGGTTGGCCGCTTCCGGCTGCAGGCGATTGCCGTACCCGGGTCAAGCGGCTCGGGCTACATTACGCACCCCGCCAAGACGCGTCAACTTGGCCGACGTCGCGGCGTATGAGCCCGATACGGGCTAACCGTGGGGTCGTTGGTGATCCAGAACCGCCATGGGTGGACCGCGCCCTCGCCGGACACTCCGGTGCGGGGACCGTTGCTTACCTGATGGGAGGGGACGGGTGTACCGGCCAGCATCCGCAAGGGTGTCTCGCCCGTGGTGCACGCGTCCGTGCCGTCCAGGGAGCGGTCGACGTCCAGGGCGGTGGCCAGGCGGGCGGGGCCTTTGGCCAGTTCTTTGTCATTTCGGGCCGAGAGTCGACGTTTGCGAGCCAGCTCGGCGCCCTCGACGATCTCGCCGGCGCGGAGCAGGACCCCCCTCGCCGTGCCCTCCGGACCGCACACCAGGTTCATGCAGTGCCACATGCCGTAGGTGAAGTAGACGTACACGTACCCGGGCGGACCGAACATCACGCCGTTGCGGGCCGTCGGACCTCTATATGCGTGTGACGCGGGGTCGTTGCCGCCGTCGTAGGCCTCGACCTCTGTGATGCGCAGGACGATCGGGCCGTCGGGTGTCGTACGGACGACGAGGCGGCCCAGGAGGTCGGGGGCGACCTCCAGTACAGGGCGGTCGAAGAACTCTCTGCGGAGTGGCTTACGGTCCGGGGGCGCGATCATGGCGTCCGAGCCTAGTCCAGGCGCGCTTGTGCCAAGGGGTGGTCAAGGTTCCGTCCGCTTGCCAGGGTGTGGCGCGGAACCGGGCGCGGTCGGTTCGCGTTTGTAGGGATCAAGGGTCCATACGTAAAGGGAGAGTCATGGCGTTCAAGAAGCTGCTCGCGAGCCTGGGGGCCGGCGGGGCTTCGGTGGAGACGGTGCTGACCGAGGTCAACGTCGTTCCGGGCGGGGTAGTCCAGGGCGAGGTGCGGATCCAGGGCGGGTCCGTCGCCCAGGAGATCCAGGGGCTCTCGGTCGGACTGCAGGCCAAGGTCGAGATCGAGAGCGGCGACCAGGAGTACAAGCAGGACATCGAGTTCACGAAGGTGCGGCTGGGTGGTGCCTTTGAGTTGCAGGCGGGGGCCGCTCACAACGTGCCGTTCGGGCTGGAGATCCCCTGGGAGACGCCGGTCACGATGATCGACGGCCAGGCGCTGCGCGGGATGCACATCGGGGTGAGCACCGAGCTGGCGATCGCGCGGGCCGTGGACTCCAGTGACCTCGACGCGGTCAGCGTGCACCCGCTGCCGGCGCAGAAGGCGATCCTGGACGCCTTCATCCGGCTGGGCTTCCGCTTCAAGAACGCGGACATGGAGCGCGGTCACATCCGGGGGACGCGGCAGAAGCTGCCGTTCTACCAGGAGATCGAGTTCCACCCGCCGTCGCAGTACCGCGGGCTGAACCAGGTCGAGTTGAGCTTCGTGGCCGACGAGAGCGCGATGGACGTCATCCTGGAGATGGACAAGAAGCCGGGCCTGTTCAGTGAGGGCAGTGACACCTTCCGGTCCTTCCAGGTGGGTCTGCACGACTTCCACGGGACGGACTGGGCCGCGTACCTCAACCAGTGGCTGTCCGAGGTCGGCAGCAAGCGCAACTGGTTCTAGGCTCGGTATCCACTGAAGAAACCGATCAGGAGGTACCGAGGTGACCGAGCTCAAGCGGCGGCCGCTCCCCCATGACTTCCATCCGCCCGTGCCGTCGTTCACGGTGACGAGCGAGGACGTCGAGCCGGGGGCCACGCTCAAGGACGCTCAGGTCTACGCGGCCGGCAACACCTCGCCGCAGTTGCGGTGGGAGGGCTTCCCGCCCGAGACCAAGAGTTTCGCCGTGACCTGCTACGACCCGGACGCCCCTACGGGGAGCGGGTTCTGGCACTGGACGGTGTTCGACATCCCGGCCTCGGTGACCGAGCTGCCGGAGGGTGCGGGCAGCGGCAAGTTCGAGGGGCTGCCCGAGGGCGCCGTGCAGGTACGGAACGACTACGGGTCGAAGGACTTCGGCGGGGCCGCGCCGCCGCCCGGGGACGGGTCGCACCGTTATGTGTTCACGGTGTATGCCGTGGACGCGGAGAAGCTCGGTCCGGACTCGGACGTCTCTCCCGCGGTCGTCGGTTTCAACCTGCGGTTCCACACGCTGGCGCGTGCCCAGTTGATCGGTGAGTACGAGGTTCCCGCCGAAGACTGACGTTCATGGAACGTTTGCCCGCCTCTGGTCATGGAATTGATCAGGGGCGGGCATTTTTTATTGCGTTGTCCATCTCGGCGTGCCCGGCCAGAGTTGATCCAAGCCCGCCGTGCGGTGGGCCGGTTGCACATGGGAGGTGGGCTGGATGCGGGACACGCTGGTGCTGAACGCGAGCTTCGAGCCGCTGTCGACGGTGTCGTTGAATCGAGCCGTCGTTCTGGTGCTGCAGGACAAGGCTGTCGTCGAGCAGGCCCACCCCGAACTGCGTATGCGCGGAGCCGAGGTCGACATACCGGTCCCCCGGGTGATCCGGTTGTGCAGGTATGTCAGGGTGCCGTTCCGAAGACAAGCTCCGTGGTCGAGGCGGGGTGTGCTGGTCCGGGACCGGCACCGGTGCGCGTACTGCGGCAGGCGGGCGACGACGGTCGACCACGTGGTGCCGAGGGCGCAGGGTGGTCAGGACTCCTGGCTGAACACGGTGGCGTCCTGCGCGGAGGACAACCACCGCAAGGCGGCGCGGACTCCGGAGCAGGCGGGGATGCCGTTGCTGCGGCATCCGTTCGAGCCGACGCCGGCGGACGCGATGCTGTTGGCACTGGGGGCCGAGGACTTCGACGCGCTGCCTGAGTGGCTGGTGCAGCCGGCCGCGTAGGGCACGTGAACAGAACTGGGGCCCACCTCCCGCGGGAGGTGGGCCCCAGTGTCGTAGGGCGGGATCTTCAGTCGATGGACGGCTTCTCGCGGCGTTGGCGGTCCGAATTGCCGCCCGAATTGCCGGAGTTGCCTCCGTCGTTGCCCGAACCTCCGCCGAACGGGCCCATGTTGCCCATCGCGCCGGAGAGGCCCTTGAGGGCGTCGCCGATCTCGCTGGGGACGATCCAGAGCTTGTTGGCGTCGCCTTCGGCGATCTTCGGGAGCATCTGGAGGTACTGGTAGGAGAGGAGCTTCTGGTCGGCGTCGCCCGCGTGGATCGCCTCGAAGACCGTACGGACGGCCTGCGCCTCACCCTCGGCGCGCAGGGCCGCGGCCTTGGCCTCACCTTCGGCGCGCAGGATCTGGGACTGCTTCTCACCTTCGGCGGTGAGGATGGCGGCCTGGCGCGTGCCCTCCGCGGTGAGGATCGCGGCGCGCTTGTCACGGTCGGCGCGCATCTGCTTCTCCATCGAGTCCTGGATGGAGGTGGGCGGCTCAATTGCCTTCAGCTCGACGCGGTTGACGCGGATGCCCCACTTGCCCGTCGCCTCGTCGAGGACTCCGCGCAGGGCCGCGTTGATCTCCTCGCGGGAGGTCAGGGTCCGCTCCAGGTCCATGCCGCCGATGATGTTGCGGAGCGTGGTGACCGTGAGCTGCTCGATCGCCTGGATGTAGCTGGCCACTTCGTAGGTCGCGGCCCGCGCGTCCGTCACCTGGTAGTAGATGACCGTGTCGATGTTGACGACCAGGTTGTCCTGGGTGATCACCGGCTGCGGCGGGAACGGTACGACCTGTTCGCGCAGGTCGATGCGGTTGCGGATCGTGTCGATGAACGGGACGACGATGTTGAGTCCCGCGTTGAGTGTCCGTGTGTAGCGGCCGAACCGCTCCACGATCGCGGCACTTGCCTGCGGGATGACCTGGATCGTCTTGATCAAAGCGATGAAGACCAACACCACCAGGATGATCAAGACGATGATGACCGGTTCCATCGTGCTCCCCGTACCCTTCTCCGCCTCGGCGCTTTCGGAAGATCTTATGGTTGTTGAAGATCTTGCTGGTCGAGTCTGTCAGACCGTCACGCAACTCGTGTGCTGTTCGGTTCAGTTGAGACCTGCGAGGTCACCAGTCGTGTCCTGCGAGGTCATCGGTTGAGTCCCGCGAGGTCAGATGACGATCGCGGTGGCTCCCTCGATCTCCACGACGTCCACCTCCTGGCCCGGTTCGTAGGCGCGGTCGGTGTCGAGCGAGCGGGCCGACCAGATCTCTCCGGCCAGCTTGATCCGGCCGCCGCCGGAGCCGTCGACGCGTTCCAGGACGACGGCCTGTTTGCCCCTCAAGGCATCGATGCCCGTGGCGAGTTGGGGCAGTGTCGCTCGGTGCCGGGTCGCGATGGGTCGTACGACCGCGATGAGGGCGACCGAGACGACGACGAAGACGAGGACCTGGACGACGAGGTCCCCGCCGATTCCCGCGGTTCCGGCAGCCGCTACGGCGCCCACGGCGAACATGCCGAACTCCGGCATCGCGGTCACCACGAGAGGAATCCCGAGTGCTGCCGCGCCGACGAGCCACCACACCCATGCGCCGATGTCGTTCACATGGTCAATGGTAGGGCTGCGGGTCCCGTCACGGACAGGGCGCATATGTCCCTACACCCGCTTCTTACAAGGCAGTTCAGGCCATGGGGAGACCGTGAGCGGTCCAGCGGTCGCCGACCTGCTCCACGATGAGCGGGAGACCGAAGCACAACGACAGGTTGCGGGCGGTGAGTTCGAGCTCCAGCGGGCCCGCGGCGAGGACCTTGCCCTGACGGATCAGCAGGACGTGGGTGAAGCCGGGGGCGATCTCCTCGACGTGGTGCGTGACCATGATCATGGAGGGGGCGATCGGGTCGCGGGCGAGGCGGCCGAGACGGCGTACGAGGTCCTCGCGACCGCCGAGGTCGAGGCCGGCGGCGGGCTCGTCGAGGAGGAGTAGTTCGGGGTCGGTCATCAGGGCGCGGGCGATGAGGGTGCGCTTGCGCTCGCCCTCGGAGAGAGTTCCGAACTTGCGGTCCAGGTAGTCGCTCATGCCGAGGCGGTCGAGGAAGGCGCGGGCGCGCTGCTCGTCGATGTCCTCGTAGTCCTCGTTCCACCCGGCGGTCATGCCGTAGGCGGCGGTCAGGACGGTCTGCAGGACGGTCTGGCGCTTGGGGAGCTTCTCGGCCATGGCGATGCCGGCGACGCCGATGCGGGGGCGGAGTTCGAAGACGTCGACCTTGCCGAGGGTCTCGCCGAGGATGGTGGCGGTGCCGCTGCTGGGGAACAGGTAGCTGGACGCGACGTTCAGGAGCGTGGTCTTGCCGGCGCCGTTCGGGCCGAGGATGACCCACCGCTCGCCCTCCTTGACCGACCAGGAGACCTGGTCCACCAGAGCCCGGCCCTCCCGGACCACGGTTACGTCCTCCAGCTCCAGAACATCGCTCATGAGCGCGCTGTCTCCCATTGCATCGTCGGCCTGTCTCGGCTGTCGCGTGCGCCGGTAGGCGCAGCCCTCGAAGAAATCTACGCCACCGGCCGGGCGGTCCATTCCATCGGTCCTGTCCTTAGGGTGGACGCCATGCTTTCGGAACCACGTTCAGGACGCCTCGCCGCCTGGGGAAATGCCCTGTTGGCCGGACTTGTCTCGCCGGATGACGCCGTGCTCGCCATCGTGGGCGAGGACGCCGTGCACCGGGTGGAGGGACTGCCGGGCGAGTCGGCACCCGTCGGACTCACCCTCGCCCTGGGGCGCCTGCGCACCCTCGGGGCGACCGGCCTGCGGGTGGCCCTGCCCACCTCGGGACACCCGCTGGGCCTCAGCGGCCCGCCCGCCTTCAACGCCCGCGCCCTGGAGGCCGAGGAAGCGGTGATCTGCTACGGCGTCGCGCTCGGCCTCGTTCCCGAGGTGTACGAGGCCGGTCCCGCCGGTGACGTCCATGTCGAGGTCGTGTGGCACTGCCTGCCGGTGCGGGAGGCGCCGCCCGCCGATGTGCCCTCGCTCGGGGAGGCCGAGCGGGAGCTGGCGGAGGCGTTGCGGGATGCGACGGCGGTGTTGTCGCGGCTCGATGTCGCCGGGTCGGGGCCGGTGGCCGAGGCGGCGGTCGACGCGTATCGCGCGCGGGCGGAGCGGGGGCGGGAGGTGTTGGCGCCGGGGTATCCGCCGCGGGCGGTGCGGGTGCTGGAGCTGGCGCAGCGGGTGGGGTTGTTGGTGTCCGTGGCGTACGAGAACGGGCCCGGGGGTGCGGTGAGCGCGTCCGAGATGGGGGCTCGGGCCGAGGCGTTGCGGCCGGTGGAGCGGACGGCCCGGCGGGCGCAGGTCGCGGCGTACAACTCCGTTGTGGAGGAGCGGGAGAAGGGGGTGCGCTGAGTGTTCCGTTGCGTGGGTGCGCGGTGTTGGGGTGGGCGTCTCTGGGGGCTCCGCCCCCAGACCCCCGATCGGCCCTGAAGGGGCCTCGTCCTCAAACGCCGGACGGGCTGAACAATGCGAGCCTGTGCTCCAAAAGACCTGTGCTCCAAGAAGAAGGGGCCCTACGAGTCGTCGTTGACTCGTGGGGCCCCTTCTTCAGTGCTGTGGGTGTCAGCCGTTGACGCCGTTGTTGCCGAACGCCGGGTTCAGCAGGCCGATGACGTTGATGCTGTCGCCGACGACGTTGACCGGGACGTGGACCGGGACCTGGACGGCGTTGCCCGAACCGACACCCGGGGACTTCACGGCCGCGCCGTCGGCACCGGCGTCGGCGAAAGCGGCACCGGCGGAGGCACCGGCGGCGATACCGGCGACGGTGAGGGCCACAGCGGCCTTCTTGGCGATGTTCATGGGAAGCGTTCCTCCTGCGATTGCGTGACCGACCCGGCCGCGGGTCGTGCGCTGATCAACGCGGGGAAAGGCCGAAACGGCACGGACATCCGCGTTTGACTGCCCGTTCGGATCATTGGCGCGACAAGCCGACCAGGTGACCAGGTGACGAGCAGACCGGCCTCCCAGGGAGTGCCCTGGGAGGCCGGAGGTCACTGTCGCGGAGCGACGTGCGTCACTGGTTGACGCCCAGGTTGCCGAAGGCGGGGTTCAGGACGCCGATGACGTTCACGCTGTTGCCGACCGCGTTGACCGGGATGTGCACCGGGACCTGGATGACGTTGCCCGAGACCACGCCGGGCGAACCGGCGGCCTGGCCGTTCGCCAGGCCGTCGGCGGAGGCCAGCCCGGCACCGGCGGCTACCAGCCCGCCGGCCACCATCGTCACGGCCGCTGCCTTCTTCAGGTTCTTCACTTCTGAGCCCTCCTAGCGATCACCGCGGCAGGCGCCGCGGCACGCACTGGAGAACGGTGGAGATCCACGAAGGATGCGCCATTCGAGGGACATTCCCACGACGGTATGAATCTCAGCCCGGAACGAGACGCTCCGTGTTGCCGCCGCACCCCGCTCACCTCGGCGGATCCCCGTCCCGCCGGACCCCTATCTCGTCAGACCATGGCGTACGGCGAACAGGGCGGCCTGGGTGCGGTCCGCCAGGTCGAGTTTCATCAGGATGTTCGAGACGTGGGTCTTGACCGTCTTCTCGGAGAGCACCAGGGCGCGGGCTATCTCGCGGTTGGAGCGACCGTCGGCGATCAGCCCGAGCACCTCGCGCTCCCGCTCGGTGAGCGAACCGCCTCTCCCCTGCCCCGAGTTGGACTCCTCCTGGGACAACAGGACGCCGGCGACCTCGGGTTGGAGCAGGATGTGGCCCGCGTGGACGGACCGGATGGCGCCGGCCAGGGCGTCCGGGTCCACGTCCTTGTAGACGTATCCGGCGGCGCCCGCGCGCAGGGCCGGGATCACCGTGCGCTGCTCGGTGAAGCTGGTGACGATCAACACGCGCGCGGGGAGGTCGAGTTCGCGGAGTCTGCGCAGCGCGTCGATGCCGTCCATGCCCGGCATCTTGACGTCCATGAGGACGACGTCGGGCTTCAACTCCTCGGTGCGGGCGACTCCTTCGGCGCCGTCGGCCGCCTCGCCGACGACCTCGATGTCGTCCTGCACCTCCAGGAAGGTGCGCAGGCCCCGGCGGACGACCTGGTGGTCGTCGACGATGAGCACCTTGATCGGTTCAGCCACCGGGGACCTCCATCTCGATCGTGGTGCCCTTCCCGGGCGCCGATTGCACGGTCAGGGTGCCGCCGACGCCGTTGGTCCGGTCCCGCATGGAGACCAGGCCGAGGTGGCGTCCGGCGCGGCGGATCGACTGGGGTTCGAAGCCGCTGCCGTCGTCGGTGACCCGGAGGACCGCTCCGCAGCCGCGTCGCTCCAGGGTCACGGCGACATGGTCCGCGCCGGAGTGCCGCAGCGCGTTGTGCAGGGCCTCCTGGGCGACGCGGAGCAGGGCCTCCTCCTGGGCGGCGGGAACGGCGCGGAAGCCGCGGCCCGTGAAGGTCACGCGTGCGGTGTGGGCGCGGTCGAGGACCTGGATCTGGGTGCGCAGGGTGGCGATCAGGCCGTCCTCGTCAAGTGCGGCGGGGCGCAACTCGACCACTGCGGCGCGCAGTTCGTCCGCGGCCTCGGCGGCGAGCGCGGCCACCTGCTGGAGTTCACCCTTGGCCCGGGACGGGTCGCGGTCCACGAGGGTGGCGGCGGCCTGTGCGGTGAGGCGGAGCGAGAACAGCTTCTGGGCCACCGCGTCGTGCAGTTCGTGGGCCAGGCGGGAGCGTTCCTCGGCGATGGTCAACTCGCGGCTGCGCTCGTACAGGCGGGCGTTGGTGAGGGCGATGGCCGCGTGCTGGGCGAGGATGGAGAGGAGTTCCTCGTCCTCCTCGGTGAAGCCGCAACCGCCGTCCGGCTTGGGGCAGTTCTTGTTCGCGAGGAACAGGGCGCCGATGACCTCGTCGTCGTCGCGGATGGGCAGGCCCAGGAAGTCGGACATGTCGGGGTGGGCCGAGGGCCAGCCCTCGAAGCGCGGGTCCTTGCGGACGTCGGCGAGGCGCTCGGCCTTGGCCTCGTGCAGCATCGCGGCGAGGATGCCGTGCTGGCGCGGGAGCGGGCCGATGGCCTTCCACTGGGCGTCGCTGACGCCGTCGACCACGAACTGGGCGAAGCCGCCGTGGTCGTCGGGCACGCCGAGGGCGGCGTACTGCGCGTCGAGCAGCTCGCGGGCCGAGGCGACGATCGTCTTGAGGACGTCGCGCACCTCCAGATGCCTGCTCATGGCCAGCAGCGCGGAACTCACCGCCGCGAGGCCGGACCGTGGACCTTGACTCATGTCCTCACGGTACCGGCGGGGTGTGACAACGCGGATCGGGCCGGTGACGGCCCTCGTCTGGTCCGGTGGACCTAGGGCGAAGGGCCCCTGTGGATGCGGCCCGGGTCCGACGCGGCGGGGGCGGTCCCGTTCCTACGTTGGGGGCACGCCGATGGCGGCGTAGTGGACGAGGGGACGGGTGTGTCATGTCGGTAGCGATCATCACGGGGGCGTCCAAGGGGCTGGGCCGGGCACTCGCCGAGGCCCTGGCCGCGCGGGGCTGGGACCTGGTGCTGGACGCCAGGACCGAGGGGGTGCTCACAGAAGCCGCGGTCGCCGTCGCCGCGTACGGCACGCGCGTGGAGGCCGTTCCCGGGGATGTCACGGACGCCGCGCACCGGGCCGAGCTGGTGGCCGCGGCGGGGAAGCTGGGCGGCGTCGACCTGGTCGTCAGCAACGCGAGCGCGCTGGGCGCCGAGCCGCTCGTACGCCTTGAGGAGCTGACCCTGGGCGGGTTGCGGCGGGCGCTGGAGGTGAACGTGGTGGCCGCGCTGGGGCTGGTCCAGGAGGCGTTGCCGCTGCTGCGGGCCTCGCGGGAGGGCGCGGTGATCGCGGTCAGCTCGGACGCGGCGGCCGAGGCGTACGAGACATGGGGCGGCTACGGAGCGTCCAAGGCGGCCCTCGACCACCTCGCGGCCGTGCTCGCCGCGGAGGAACCCGGGCTGCGGGTGTGGGCGGTCGACCCCGGGGACATGGGCACGGACCTGTACGCGGCGGCCGTACCGGACGACGAGGATCCCCGGCCGACGCCGACCACCGTGGTGCCGGCCTTCCTACGACTGTTGGATGAGCGTCCGGCGAGCGGGCGCTACGGCGCACCGGCCCTCCTGGAGGAGCGATGACCGTGGCCGTGCGGGTCCCGGAGGAGCTGTCCGCGCGCGTGCCCGTCGAACAGCGTGGGCCCGGACTCGACCGGGACGCCGTACGACTGCTCGTGTCGCGCGGTACCGAGGTGTCGCATCACGCGTTCGCGGAGCTGCCGCGGCTGCTGCGGGCCGGGGATCTGCTGGTCGTGAACACGTCGCCGACGCTCGCCGCGGCGGTGGACGGGTGGATCGGGCACGCACGCGTGGTGGTGCATTTCTCCACCCGGGGCGATGACGGGCGGTGGGCGGTCGAGCTGCGCGAGCCGGACGGGAAGGGCACCACACGCGCGCGGGCGGGCGGCCCCGCCGGCGTGGAGGTGCGGCTGCCCGAGGGTGTGCGGCTGGTTCTGGAGGAGCCGCTGAGCGGGCGGGGTGAGCGGTTGTGGTGGGGGCGGGTGTCGGGGGTGCGGGTGCCGGACCTGGGAGCACCGGAGCCTGGGGCCCGGAGGACGGAAGCCCGAGGACCGGGAGTCTCGGGGCCAGGAGCGCCGGGGCCGGCCGTGCCCGGGACGAGTGCCGCGGAGCCAGAAGTGGCGGGCCCGGACGTGCCCGGGGCACGGGTGCCCGGGGCCGAGTCGTCGGACTTCGGCACACCCGCGCCTGGCGGACCGGTGTCGAGCGTGCCCGCGCTGCTGCGGAAGCACGGGCGGCCGATCCGTTACTCCTATACGGACCGCGATCAGCCGCTCTCCGTCTACCAGACGGTGTTCTCACTGCCCACGGAGGACGGGACGGGCAGTGCGGAGATGCCCAGTGCGGCCCGGCCCTTCACCGCGCGGCTGGTCGCGGAGGCGGTGAGCCGGGGGGTGCAGTTCGCGCCGATCACCCTGCACACCGGGGTGGCCTCGGCCGAGGCGCATGAGCCGCCGTATCCGGAGCGGTTCGCGGTGTCGGAGGTGTCGGCCCGGTTGATCAACGCGGCCCGGGCCGGGGACGGGCGGGTCATCGCGGTCGGGACCACCGCCGTGCGGGCCGTCGAGTCCGCCGCCGGGGCCGACGGGGTCGTACGCGCGCGTGTGGGGTGGACGGACCTCGTCGTGACGCCGGAGCGGGGTGTGCGGGTCGTGGACGGGCTGCTGACGGGGCTGCACGAGCCGGAGGCCTCGCATCTGCTGATGCTGGAGGCGGTCGCCGGGCGGGCCGCCGTAGGCCGTAGTTATGAGGAGGCGCTGCGGGGGCTCTACCTGTGGCACGAGTTCGGGGACGTGCATCTCATCCTCCCGGAGGAGGGTCCTCACGGGGCGCGTTGCTCCCGCAACTGCGGGTGAGGTTGATGTGCGGTGGATGTGAGCCCGCACATAGGGCGCAGATCACGTACTAGCGGACATAGGAGATATAGACGCCCCGCCTGAGCGGGACAGACGGTCCCGTCTGTCCCGTTTTGCCCTGGACCGGTCAACTACTCGGGATCGTATGTCACACCTTTGCCAGGGGTTTTTGCGGCCGCTAAGAATTGCAGCCGTCGCTCAGCGCCGTGGATCCCGTCCGCGGCGTTTGTGCCGGAAGCACCCGCGTCCCCCGCCGGACGGTGAGCGACCTCCGCGCCATTCGAAGAGGTCCATCCGCCATGCCCAAGAACTCGAACACTCCTGGTCATAGTCGCCTGACCAAGCTGAACAAGCTGACGAAGCAGCACAAGATCGCGCTCGCCGGTGTCGCCACGCTCGGCGCCGCCGCCCTCGCCTTCTCGGCGGTGCCCAGCGACGCGGGGACGACCACGAACGACGCCGCGACCTCGACGAAGATCACGTACAGCACGGAGCCCATCAAGGGCGTCAAGGCCAGCGTCACCGACCAGCTCGCCGGTGCCGGCGTGAAGACCGAGGCGATCCAGGCGAAGGCCGACGCCAAGGCGAAGGCCGCGAAGGCCAAGGCGGACGCCGCCGCGAAGAAGAAGGCCGCCGCCGAAGCCGCCGCCAAGAAGAAGGCGGAGGCCGCGCGCAAGGCCAAGAAGGCCGCGAGCCGCTCCAGCCAGCGCGTCAAGCTCCAGCCCGTCGCCGCGACGACCTACGCCAACAACCTCAACGGCTGGATCGACCAGGCGCTGGCCATCATGAAGCAGAAGGGCATCCCGGGCTCGTACAACGGTCTGTACAAGAACATCATGCGGGAGTCCTCGGGCAACCCGAGCGCCATCAACGGCTGGGACGTCAACGCGGTCAACGGCACCCCGTCGATCGGCCTGCTCCAGGTCATCCAGCCGACGTTCAACGCCTACCACGTCTCCGGTACCTCGTCGAACATCTACGACCCGGTCGCCAACATCACCGCTGCGGCGAACTACGCGGCCGACCGGTACGGCTCGATCGACAACGTCAACAGCGCGTACTGAGACACGTACCGAGGCCTCCGGCGGACCTCTGGGTCTCGGTATCGACGCCGAAGGGCGGCACCCGTGTGAGGGGTGCCGCCCTTCGGCGTCGTACGGGAACGGCTACTTGCGCATGACCTCGGGCTCGTGGCGGCGCAGGAAGCGGGCCACGAAGAAGCCGCAGATCACGCCGAGGGCGATCAGGGCGGCCATGTCCATGCCCCAGGCGCCGACGGTGTGCTCCCACAGCGGGTCGGTGCTGTCGCCGGGCTTGGGCGGGCTGATCTTGTTGAAGTCCAGCGTGGCGCCCGCGGCGCCGACCGCCCAGCGCGAGGGCATCAGGAACGAGAACTGGTTGACGCCGACCGCGCCGTTCAGGGTGAACAGGCAGCCGGTGAACACGACCTGGATGATCGCGAACATGACCAGCAGCGGCATGGTCTTCTCGGCCGTCTTCACCAGCGAGGAGATGATCAGGCCGAACATCATCGCGGTGAAGCCGAGACCCATGATCGGGATGCAGAGCTCGAACATGGTCTGGGTGCCGAGGACCAGGCCCTGCTTGGGGATCTCACGGCTGGCGAAGCCGATGACGCCGACCATCAGGCCCTGCAGCGCGGTGATCACGCCGAGCACGAACACCTTGGACATCAGGTACGCGGAACGGGACAGGCCGGTGGCGCGCTCCCGTTCGTAGATGACCCGTTCCTTGATCAGCTCACGGACGGAGTTGGCCGCGCCGGCGAAGCACGCGCCGACCGCGAGGATCAGCAGGACCGTGGTGGCCGTGCCGTTCGGGATGATGTTGCCGTTCGCCCGGGGCGGGTTGGGCAGCAGGCTGTTGCCCGAGTCGATGAGCAGGCTCACCGCGCCCAGGACGCCCGGCAGGATCACCATCAGCGCCAGGAAGCCCTTGTCGGAGGCGATCACCGAGACGTAGCGGCGCACCAGCGTGACGAACTGCGACATCCAGCCCTGCGGCTTCGGCGGCTTCATCGCCTGCATCGGCGGCATCTGTACGGACTGCGGTGCGATCGCGTCGATGTCCGCGGCGTACATCTGGTAGTGCTGCGAGCCCTTCCAGCGACCCGCCCAGTCGTAGTCGCGGTAGTTCTCGAAGGCGGAGAAGACGTCGGCCCAGGTGTCGTAGCCGAAGAAGTTCAGTGCCTCCTCGGGCGGGCCGAAGTAGGCGACGCTGCCGCCCGGAGCCATCACCAACAGCTTGTCGCAGATCGCCAGTTCGGCCACGGAGTGGGTGACGACGAGGACCGTGCGGCCGTCGTCGGCGAGGCCGCGCAGCAGCTGCATGACATCGCGGTCCATGCCCGGGTCGAGGCCCGAGGTGGGCTCGTCCAGGAAGATCAGCGAGGGCTTGGTGAGGAGTTCCAGGGCCACCGAGACGCGCTTGCGCTGGCCGCCGGAGAGGGAGGTGATCTTCTTCTCTTTGTGGATGTCGAGCTTCAGCTCGCGCAGCACCTCGTCGATACGGGCCTCGCGCTCGGCGCCGGTGGTGTCGGCGGGGAAGCGCAGCTTGGCCGCGTACTTGAGGGCCTTCTTGACGGTCAGTTCCTTGTGCAGGATGTCGTCCTGCGGGACCAGACCGATGCGCTGGCGCAGCTCGGCGAACTGCTTGTAGAGGTTCCGGTTGTCGTAGAGGACGTCGCCCTGGTTGGCGGGCCGGTAGCCGGTGAGCGCCTTGAGCAGGGTCGACTTGCCGGACCCGGACGGGCCGATGACCGCGATCAGCGACTTCTCCGGTACGCCGAAGGAGACGTCCTTGAGGATCTTCTTGCCGCCGTCGACCTCGACGGTCAAGTGCCGTGCGGAGAAGGAGACTTCACCGGTGTCGACGAACTCTTCGAGCCGGTCCCCGACCAGCCGGAACGTGGAGTGGCCGACGCCGACGATGTCGTTCGGGCCGAGCAGCGCGGAGCCGCCCTTGGTGATCGGCTGGCCGTTGACGTACGTGCCGTTGTGCGAGCCGAGGTCACGGATCTCGAAGCGGCCGTCGGGCGTCGCGTGGAACTCGGCGTGGTGGCGCGAGACCTGGAGGTCGGAGACCACCAACTCGTTCTCCAGCGCACGGCCGATACGCATCACGCGCCCCAGCGAGAACTGGTGGAACGTGGTCGGGCTGCGGTCGCCGTAGACCGACGGCGCCCCCGCGCCGACGCCGGGTCCCTGCTGCGGCGGAATGTTCGCGGCGGGCGGCGGCTGGTAACGCTGCTGTTCGGGCGTCTGCGCCGGGGCCTGCTGCGACGGTGCCTGCTGCGCCCAGCCGGGGCCCGCGCCCTGTGCGGCGTACGGCTGTTGCTGCGACTGCTGCTGCGGCTGGGCCTGCGGAGCCGCTACGGCCGCCGCGGCGCCGGAGAGGTTCAGGCGCGGGCCGTCGGTCGCGTTGCCCAGGTACACGGACGAGCCCGGGCCGATCTCCATCTGATGGATGCGCTGGCCCTGCACGAACGTGCCGTTGGTGCTGCCGTGGTCGTCGATGACCCAACTCCGGCCGCCCCAGCTGATCGTGGCGTGCCGCCAGGAGACCCTGGCGTCGTCGACCACGACGTCCCCCTGCGGATCACGTCCGAGGGTGTAGGACCTGGACGCGTCGAGCGTCCAGGTCCGTCCATTCAATTCCAGTACGAGTTCCGGCACTCCATGCCCCACTGAGTAGTCCCCCGAGTTACCCCCATCACAGGGAGTCTAGGGATGGCGAACATCGTCGGGAACTATTTCAGGCTGCACCCCCTGACCGAAAGTCGGGCCTTGTGAAGACCACGTCCATACGCTTCCGTCGGTTCCGTTGACGGGGTTGAAACCGGCCCGGAGAGTGGTAATCCACGCGAGGGGGACATGCGTGGTGTCCGCACCGCGCCGCGGATCGGGGGGTCTGCCATGAACTCAGCGACGAGTGTCAGGACGGCGAGCTACGACACGAGGGTGCCCTGGATCGACGTCCTGCTGTCCGCGATCGCGGCGGTGAGCTGGGCCCTGATCGGCATGGCGGGCACGGCCGCGCTCGGCCTGCACCTGCTGGGCGCCGACGCGACGGGCTCGCTCGGCCCGATGACCGCGGCGGTGGTGGCCCTCGGAGCGGGCGGCTCGGTCACCCCGACCGGCGACGTGTCGGCTTTCGGCCTGACCGGCGCCCAGGCGACGACGGCGGTGACGATCACCCCGCTGGGCGTGAGCCTGGTGGGCGCCCTCCTCCTGTCGTACTTCTTCCTACGATCCCTGCGGGCGGCCGGAGTTGTGATCGCCCCGGCCGAACTCCTGGCGCGCGCGGGCTCGGTGATCGCGCTCTTCGTGGCGATGCTGGGCGGGCTGGCCTGGGCGGGCCACGACGTCATCACGATCGACGGAAGCAAGCTGGGCCTGGACAAACTGACAGGCGGTGGTAGCGGCGGCGGCGTGAACATCCCCGGCCTCGGCGACATCGGGGACATCGGCGGACTGCTCCCGGGCAAGATCAGTGACCTGGTCAAGGCGAAGGCGGCGGTCGGCTTCACGGTCGACACGGCGCCGACCCTGCTGGGCGGCCTGGGCTGGTCGGCCGGCATCCTGCTGATCGCCCTGCTGGCATCCCGCCGAACTCCTCTGCCGCGCGGTTGGGAGGCCGTCCACCGCGTCGTACGCCCGGCCGCGTCCGCGCTCGTGGCGGTCCTGCTGGTCGCGGTGGCGGCGGGCCTCGCGGCGGCGGCGTACGCGGCGATCGGCGACGACCACCCGAAGCGCATCGGCGGCGCGGCCCTGCTGGGCGCCCCCAACGGGGTCTGGCTCGGCATCCCGATCGGCCTCTTCGTCCCCTGGGACGGCAGGGCGACGGGCGAACTCGCGAAGCTCCTCCCCCACCCCCTGGACCAACTCCTCAGCGCGAAGTCCGACCAGCCCGTGACGCTGGGGCGACTGGCCGAACTGGACGGTCGGGTTTGGCTGTTGGGGGTCGCGGCGGCGTTGATGATGCTGCTGGCGGGGGTGTTGACGGCGGTGCGGACGCCTGTGGGGGTGAGTGGTACCGGTGGTCGTGGTGGTGCGGACTCGGCGAATCCGGGGGCCCTCGGTTTTGCCGGGCGGTGTGCCTTGCGGCTGGGAATCGTGACCGCGCTGACGTTGCCGTTACTCGCGTGGCTGACGGACGTGTCGGTGGACGCGTCGCTGTCGGTGCTGGGGTTCGACGCGTTCGGCGCGGGGATCGAGCTGCATGGGCATCTGGGGATGGCGTTGGTGCTGGGTGCGGTGTGGGGGGCGGGGGCGGGGGGTGTCGGGGGGTTGCTCGCGTATGCGACCGGGGCTGCGGGGAGGCACGCTTCGGGGTTGGCACGGGGTGACTTGAGGGCGACGCCGGGTTCAGGGACGGGGGCGGATCCCTGGGCGCCGGGGCAGCCGGGCTATCCGGAACATGCGCAGGCTGCGGGACATGAAGGGCATCCGGAGAGCGCCGGGGACCCGGGGCCCTACGTGCCGAGTTCGCCGTACCGGCCGCCGAACCCTGCGACCAACCCGTATCTGCAACTGCCCGATGAGCTACGGCAACCGGAGGACCGTAGGCCGGCGCCGCCCGGTGGAGCTTGGCCTGGCGGTAAGTCGCCGGGGCAAGAGGGTGGGGCGGGGCCTAGAGGGTCGGGTTCTGGTGGGGCGGGGCCGGGTGGTTCCGGGGCCGGCGGTGCAGGGCCGGGTGGTGGGGCTCGGTCCCGTGGACCTGGGTGGCCGCCGGATGCGGGGTCGCCTCAGGGAGGTGGTCGGCCGCCTGGCGGAGGTTCGCGGCCCGGCCATGCCCCTCAACCTCCGGGAAACGCCGGGCAGTTCGGGGGCGGTCCGGCACCCGGAGCCGTAGGGCCTGGTGGAGTTGGCCCGTACTCCGGGAGTTCACAGCCGGGTGGAGCCGTCTCGCCGGACGCCGGTACTCGCCCCTACGACGGCCCGCAGGCGCCCGGCATCCCTTCGCCGCCCGCCGACATGTACGGCGCTCCGACCATGGCCCAGTCCTACGAGCCGCCGTCACGACCGCCTCGGCGTCGGCCCGGTTCGCGTTCGCGGGACTGGCCGGAGGACGACTCGGACGGTGGGCAGCAACCTCCTCCGCCTCCGCCAGCAGCGCCGCCGCCTCCGGGGAAGCCCAAGGGTCGTCGGTGATCCACGTACGCGTCGGGTGAGTCCTCTTCGGTCCCCGGCGGACCTTGCCCGGCATCGGATGAGCCGTGGCCGGGGGCGACGCCCTCCTGAGTGCGGGTGGCGGCGTCGCCGTGGGCCAACGGCCCCGTTCCCGGCGCCCCACCCGTCCGGACGTATCCCTCGCGTCCGGCCCCGCACCAGTCCCCCACTCAATGACCAGCCAATTCCCGATCGGCGCACACACTCAGCACGATCACATCAACACACCTTCCGACCGCTCATCAGCCCGCTCAAGACCGCCCCAAGCCCACTCCTGACCGCCACCCCGCCCCTCCGTGATCGCTCCGTAAGGTTCGCGCCACCGACCCGACACCCACTGTTCCGTGTCCGCTGGGCGGACCTCTGCGGCATAAGGCACTCCGTGCCGGATACGGTGGGTGCATCATGAGCGCTTCGCAGACCTCTGACGTCCCCACTCTCCTCGTCAAGATCTTCGGCAAGGACAGGCCGGGTATCACGGCCGGACTCTTCGACACCCTCGCCGCCTACTCCGTCGACGTGGTCGACATCGAGCAGGTCGTCACGCGTGGCCGGATGGTGCTGTGCGCACTCGTGACCCCGCCGCCCGCCGGGCTCGAAGGGGATCTGCGGGCCACCGTGCACAGCTGGGCCGAGTCGATGAAGATGCAGGCCGAGATCATCTCCGGCCTCGGCGACAACCGGCCGCGTGGGCTCGGGCGTTCGCTGGTGACCGTGCTCGGCCACCCGCTCACCGCGGAGTCCACCGCCGCGATCGCCGCCCGCATCACCAAGGCCGGCGGCAACATCGACCGTATCTTCCGGCTCGCCAAGTACCCCGTGACAGCAGTGGAGTTCGCGGTGTCCGGCGTGGAGACCGAGCCCCTGCGCACCGCCCTCGTCACCCACGCGGCGTCGTTCGGCGTCGACATCGCCGTCGTGGCGGCGGGGCTGCACCGGCGGGCTCAGCGGCTCGTCGTCATGGACGTCGACTCCACGCTCATCCAGGACGAGGTCATCGAACTCTTCGCCGCGCACGCCGGCTGCGAGGACGAGGTCGCTGCGGTCACCGCCGCCGCGATGCGCGGGGAACTGGACTTCGAGCAGTCGCTGCACGCACGCGTGGCCTTGCTGGAAGGGCTGGACGCCTCGGTCGTCGACAAGGTGCGCAGCGAGGTGCGCCTGACGCCGGGGGCCCGCACCCTGATCCGTACGCTCAAGCGGCTCGGCTACCAAGTCGGCGTCGTATCAGGCGGGTTCACCCAGGTCACCGACGACCTCAAGGACCGGCTCGGGCTCGACTTCGCCCAGGCCAACACCTTGGAGATCGTCGACGGCAAGCTGACCGGCAGGGTCACCGGCGAGATCGTCGACCGCGCGGGCAAGGCACGGCTCCTGCGCCGGTTCGCCGCCGAGGCGGGCGTGCCGCTCGCGCAGACCGTGGCGATCGGCGACGGCGCCAACGACCTGGACATGCTCAACGCGGCCGGTCTCGGTGTCGCCTTCAACGCGAAGCCGGTCGTACGGCAGGCCGCGCACACCGCGGTGAACGTGCCGTTCCTCGACACCGTGTTGTATCTGCTGGGCGTCACCCGCGAAGAGGTCGAGGCCGCGGACACGCACGACGAGGACTGATCCCGGACGACTTTCCCTACCTTCGGGGGCCCGGCACCGCACGGTGCCGGGCCCCTTGTCGTGCTTGGTCGGTTCCGATTGTCGTGCGCGGTCGGTTCGACTACCTGGACTTGGACACGTGGAACGTGGACTACTCCGACGGCGCCCAGTAGTCGTCCAGCGTCGCCACACCCGGCTCCAGCGCCTTCCAGGAACCGGTGAAGGACAGCACGGCGAAGCCGGCAGCCGCGAACCCACGCTGCTTCAGCCATTCGCGAGCCTCGGCGCTGCCCGCACCGGTGTCCGCTTCGGTGTCCGCTTCGGTGTCCGCTCCACTGCCCGTACCGGTCTCCACGCCGGGGAGGATCTCGGCCAGGCCCTGCACGCTCGGGTTGTGGCCCACGAGGATCACGTTCCGCGCGTCGTCCGGCGTCTCGT
Source organism: Streptomyces sp. NBC_01261 (assembly GCF_036226385.1). Classification (NCBI taxonomy): domain Bacteria; kingdom Bacillati; phylum Actinomycetota; class Actinomycetes; order Kitasatosporales; family Streptomycetaceae; genus Streptomyces; species Streptomyces sp. NBC_01261. Next base: position 8,360,549 of record NZ_CP108463.1, on the reverse strand, counting down.
TCAGCACCGCGATCAGCTCGCCGGGAGAGGCTTCGTAGAGCCGTTCCTCGTAGACGGTTTTCGGCCGGTGCGCGAGTTCGTGGACGGCGAGCTTCCAGGTCTCCCGGGTCCGGACCGCGGTGGAGCAGAGGGCCAGATCGAAGGGGATGCCGGTGTCGGCCAATCTGCTTCCGGCGGTGGCCGCGTCCAGGCGGCCCCGCTCAGCGAGCGGCCGCTCGTGATCGGTCACCTGGGGCCAGTCGGCTTTCGCATGCCGGAAGAGGACGATCCTGCGGGATTCTGCGACGCTCATGGGATCCAGCTTCGCATGAAACAGGCCATGGGGCGCAGGGAGTTGACGGGGCGGCTCCGCAGGTGCTCAGCAGGTACTCAGCGGACTATGAGCTGCTGCACGCGCTCGAACAAATGGGTGATCATCGGGTCCGAGGCGGCGGCTTGCGCGTCGGTCGGGTTGAGCATCATCACGAGCAGCACGACGAACGCGAGCGCCGGCAGGGCGAGGGCCCACCACGGCAGCCTGATGTCGACGCCGCCCGTGGTCGCCGGGTGGGGCCGGGTGTGCGTAGGGGCCGACATGGATGCCTCCGCTGGTCTCCGAGTGGTCCGCGATCCGCTTCTCGCGGTCACACCTCGAAGTTACGGAACGCGCGGCCCCCAACCCATCCGGAGATCCACCCACTTGACCCTGAGCCTCACCCCCTAGGGGATGGTGGGGACAACCCCACCATCGGCCCGCGGAGGCACGCACACGGTCGCGGAAAAGCGACCGTCAGGGCGACGCGATCGTCGCGATGATGGCGATCACGATGAAGATGGCGAAGAACGAGCCGAAGACGAGCAGCATCTTCTTCTGACCGTTCTGGGGGTTCGGGTCGAGCACTGGCATATAGCAAGTCTTACACCCTTCGTCCGCACCGGATCCGCCGGGGTGAGGTCCAGCGGGGTGAGGTCGGCCGGCCCCCGGGCGGGCTCAGCGGGCCGCCTCGTCCTCCACCGTGCGGTTGCGGCCCGCGAGGACGCCCACGGCCATCTGCGGGATCATCAGGCCGGCCATGAGGGCGATCGGCAGCCCCCAGCCGCCGCTGTGCTGGTAGAGCACCCCGACCAGGAGCGGCCCCGGGATGGAGATCAGATACCCGGTGCTCTGCGCGAAGGCCGACAACTGGGCGACGCCCGCACCGGTCCTGGCCCGCATCCCGACCATCGTCAGGGCCAGCGGGAAGGAGCAGTTGGCGATGCCGAGCAGTACCGCCCAGACCCAGGCGCCGCCGGCCGGCGCGAGGTACAGGCCCGCGTATCCGGCGAGGCCGCAGACGCCGAGGGCGATCACGATCGGGCCCTGCCGGGGCAGCCGGGTGGCCACGCGCGGGATGACGAACGCCAGGGGCACGCCCATCACCATGGTGACGGCCAGCAACAGCCCCGCGGTGCCCGCGGAGACCCCCGCGTCCCGGAAGATCTGCGCCATCCATCCCATCGTGATGTACGCGGCGGTGGCCTGGAGCCCGAAGAACACGGCGAGCGCCCACGCGGTACGGCTGCGGGTGATCCGCAGCACCGGCTGCGCCTGCTCGGCGCCCCGCGCGCGGGAGCGCTGTTCCCCGGCTGCCTCCGGTCCCGAGGGCGCTTCCCGGTGTCGTACGAGAGCGATCCACGGCAGTACGGCCGCGGCGGCCAGGGCTGCCCACACGGCGAGGCCGGAGCGCCAACTGCCGCCCAGGGCATCGGTGATGGGGACGGTGACCGCGGCGGCGGAGGCCGTGCCGAGGGCCAGGGCCATGGAGTACAGGCCGGTCATCGAGCCGACCCGGTCCGGGAACCAGCGCTTGACGATCACCGGCATGAGGACGTTGCTGACCGCGATGCCCATGAGTGCGAGCGCGCTGCCGACCAGGAAGCCGGTCGTGCCGCCTATGTAGGGCCGTATGAGCAGGCCCGCGGTGATGAGGACCATGCCCGCGCAGACCACCGCGGCGGGGCCGAAGCGGCGGGCGAGGCGCGGGGCCATGACGCCGAAGACGGCGAAGCACAGCGGGGGTACGGAGGTGAGCAGTCCGGCGACGCTGCCGCTCATACCGAGCCCGTCGCGGACCTCTTCGAGGAGGGCGCCGAGGCTGGTGATGGCGGGGCGGAGGTTCAGCGCGGCCAGCACGATGCCGAGGACGAGCAGACGCGTCGTCCACGCGTGCGTGGACGCTTTCCCGGTCTGCTCCCCAGTCGGCACCGGGGAGTCGCTCGCGGCGGAGCTGCCGGCGTTGCCGCTGACGTTCGTCGTGGACTTCAGTGTCCGGGTTTCCTCGCTTGCCATGCTGCCCATCATAGAATGATGGGATGATTGGTTGTCGATCCCCGGGTGGCCCGCTCCCGCCCCGCTCATGCGAAGGTGTGCCATGCCCCTGAGCCATCCCCGTCGTTCGGCGCTGTCCGAGCAGGTCATCGCCTCACTGCGGAACCAGATCACCTCGGGCGAGTGGCCGGTCGGCTCCCGGATCCCGACGGAGCCGGAGCTGGTCGAGCAGCTCGGGGTCGCCCGCAACACGGTCCGCGAGGCGGTCCGCGCGCTCGCGCACAACGGCCTGCTGGACATCCGCCAGGGCTCCGGAACGTACGTCGTGGCGATGAGCGAGCTGGCCGGGGTGATGCACCGCCGCTTCGCGGACGCCGACCCCCGGCACATCGCCGAACTGCGCTCCACGCTGGAGTCGGCGGCGGCGCAACTGGCGGCCGAGCGGCGCACCGAGAAGGACCTCAAGCAGCTGGACGCCCTCCTCGTACGACGGGAGGAGGCGTGGGCATCGGGCGACACGGAGGCCTTCGTGACGGCCGACGCGACCCTGCACATGGCCGTGGTGGCGGCCTCCCACAACGACGTCATGACGGCGATGTACGCCGACCTGGGCGAGGTCCTGCGGGAGTGGCTGCGCGCGGACGTCGGCGAGGCGCTGACTCCGGAGACGTACATGGACCACACGCGGCTGGTGGACGCGATCCGCACGGGTGACGCGCGGGCGGCCGGGGCGGAGGCCGCGGGCTATCCGTTCGTGTGCCGCCCGGGGAGACTCAGCTCGCCCGCTTCTGGTGGCTGACCCACACCGCGCGGACGTCCTCCCAGCAGCGGCCGGTGAGCCGTACGGTCTGCGCCGGGCCGGCGTCGGTCGCGATGCCGTCGCTGTCGATGTCCCACCAGCGGTCGCACTCGATGTGCAGGCTGACGCGGTCGGTCCGGGGATACGGGTTGTGGCAGTACGCGATCACGTGCGAGCCATGGACGGCGGTGCGGCAGTCGGCGCCGAACAGCTGGGGTGGGGCCGGTTTTCGGGCCTCCACGCGTGCGTGGGGCATCGCCTCGTACGCCAGGGAGATGACGAGCGCGACGGCGAAGGTCACTGAGGCCAGGCTGCGGGACAGACGCACAAGGGAAACCTCCTCGGCAGTGCTGGGGAGGGAATCGCGTGGTGAACGCGTAATCCAGAGTGCGCGGTTGTGCCCCGCCCCCGCCCGGCCGGAGGGGCCGAACGGGTGACGCCCCGCTCCCCGCGCGGTGCGGGAAACGGGGCGTCGACGCCGTGGGAGAGGCCGGGCCGGGAGGTCAGGCTCCGATGGCGTGCAGGCCGCCGTCCACGTGGACGATCTCGCCGGTGGTCTTCGGGAACCAGTCGCTCAGGAGGGCGACGATGGCCTTGCCGGCGGGCTCCGGGTCGTTGAGGTCCCACTCCAGGGGGGAGCGGTTGTCCCACACGGAGGCCAGCTCGCTGAAGCCGGGGATCGACTTGGCGGCCATCGATCCGAGCGGGCCCGCGGAGACGAGGTTGCAGCGGATGTTCTGCTTGCCCAGGTCGCGGGCGAGGTAGCGGCTGGTGGCCTCCAGGGCGGCCTTGGCCGGGCCCATCCAGTCGTACTGCGGCCACGCGAAGGACGCGTCGAAGGTGAGGCCGACGACCGAGCCGCCGTTCTGCATCAGCGGCAGGCAGGCCGTGGTCAGCGACTTCAGGGAGAACGCCGAGACGTGCATGGCGGTGGCGACCGACGAGAACGGCGTGTTGAGGAAGTTGCCGCCGAGCGCGTCCGGCGGCGCGAACCCGATGGAGTGCACGACACCGTCGAGGCCGCCCAGCTCCTCGCCCACGACGTCGGCGAGACGCGCCAGGTGCTCGTCGTTGGTGACGTCGAGCTCGATGACCTTGGTGGGCTTGGGGAGCTTCTTGGCGATGCGCTCGGTCAGCGTGGGCCGCGGGAACGCGGTCAGGATGATCTCGGCGCCCTGCTCCTGGGCCTGCTTGGCGGCGTGGAAGGCGATGGAGGACTCCAGCAGCACACCGGAGATCAGGACGCGCTTGCCCTCAAGAATTCCGCTCATGGTGATCAGTGACCCATTCCCAGTCCGCCGTCTACGGGGATGACGGCTCCAGTGATGTACGAGGCGTCGTCCGAGGCCAGGAACCGCACCGTCGCGGCGACCTCCTCGGGCTGCGCGTAACGGCCGAGCGGCACCTGCTTGACGATGCCCTCGCGCTGCTCGTCGGTGAGCACCTTGGTCATGTCGGTGTCGACGAAGCCGGGCGCGACGACGTTGAAGGTGATGTTCCGCGAGCCCAGCTCACGGGCGAGGGAGCGCGCGAAGCCGACGAGGGCGGCCTTGGAGGCGGCGTAGTTCGACTGGCCGGGGCCGCCCATCAGGCCGACGACCGACGAGATCAGCACGACGCGGCCCTTCTTGGCGCGCAGCATCGCGCGGTTGGCGCGCTTGACGACGCGGAAGGTGCCGGTGAGGTTCGTGTCGATGACCGAGGTGAAGTCCTCCTCGGACATGCGCATCAGGAGCTGGTCCTTGGTGACGCCGGCGTTGGCGATCAGGACCTCGACCGGGCCGTGCTCGGCCTCGATCTCCTTGTAGGCCTGCTCCACCTGCTCGGAGTCGGTGATGTCGCACTTCACGGCCAGGCAGCCCAATTCCAGCAGGGCGGCCGGCGGCTCTCCCGAGCGGTAGGTGAAGGCGACCTTGTCGCCGGCGTCGGCGAACGCACGGGCGATGGCGAGGCCGATGCCCCGGTTGCCTCCGGTGACGAGAACCGAGCGGCTCAACGGATCACCCTTTCGATAGCGGTCCTGCACGCCTGCCCGGTACACCTGGTTGACAGGCGGCTTTATCGAAAACCTATCGGTCCGCCCCGTCCGGCGGACAATCGGGCACCGACAGTGGCTTACGGGACTCGCTGTCGGGTCCCTACAGAAAGTGCCGACGCAGCGCGGAAACGTGTGGTCCCCGCACCCGCTCGCGCGACATGATCGGACCCGACAGGCCACGACAGCAGGGAGACCTCCGTGCCCCATTCCATCGACGAAGCCTTCACGGCACTTCCGCTACGGGCCCTGGCCGACGCCGCACTGGCACGCGCGCGTGCCCTCGGCGCGGAGCACGCGGACTTCCGGTTCGAGCGGGTGCGCAGCGCGTCCTGGCGGCTGCGGGACGCCCGGCCCGCCGGTACGTCGGACACCACCGACCTCGGGTACGCGGTGCGGGTCGTGCACGGCGGCACCTGGGGGTTCGCGTCGGGCGTGGACCTGAGCATGGACGCCGCCGCCAGGGTCGCCTCGCAGGCGGTGGCGATGGCGAAGCTCTCCGCCCAGGTGATCAAGGCGGCCGGGTCGGACGCGGGGGCACCTCCCACGCCTTTCGGGCAGTGGGGGAGGGTCGAGCTGGCCGCCGAGCCCGTGCACGAGGAGCGGACGTGGATCTCGTCGTACGAGATCGATCCGTTCTCGGTGCCCGACGAGGAGAAGGCGGGGCTGCTGGCGGACTGGAGCGCACGGCTGCTCGCGGCGGACGGCGTCAACCACGTGGACGCGTCGCTGCTCACCGTGCACGAGAACAAGTTCTACGCCGACACCGCCGGGACGGTGACCACGCAGCAACGCGTCCGGCTGCACCCGCAGTTGAACGCGGTGTCGGTCGACGAGTCGAGCGGTGAGTTCGACTCCATGCGCACCATCGCGCCGCCCGTGGGCCGCGGCTGGGAGTACCTGACCGGCACCGGCTGGGACTGGGACGAGGAGCTGGCCCGGATCCCCGAGCTGCTCGCGGAGAAGATGCGGGCGCCGAGCGTCGAGGCGGGCCTGTACGACCTCGTCGTCGACCCGTCCAACCTGTGGCTGACGATCCACGAGTCCATCGGCCACGCCACCGAACTGGACCGCGCGCTCGGCTACGAGGCCGCCTACGCCGGCACCTCCTTCGCCACCTTCGACAAGCTCAACAAGCTCAAGTACGGCTCCGAGCGGATGAACGTCACCGGCGACCGCACCGCCGAGCACGGCCTCGCGACCATCGGCTACGACGACGAGGGCGTCGAGGGCCAGTCCTGGGACCTCGTCAAGGACGGCACCCTGGTCGGCTACCAACTCGACCGCCGCATCGCCAAGTTGACCGGCTTCGAGCGTTCCAACGGCTGCGCGTACGCCGACTCCCCCAGCCATGTGCCGGTGCAGCGCATGGCCAACGTGTCGCTCCAGCCGGACCCGGCGGGGCTGTCCACGGAGGACCTGATCGGCGGGGTCGACCGCGGGATCTACGTGGTCGGCGACCGGTCGTGGTCGATCGACATGCAGCGCTACAACTTCCAGTTCACCGGCCAGCGGTTCTTCAGGATCGAGAACGGGCGGATCACCGGGCAGCTGCGGGACGTCGCCTACCAGGCGACGACCACCGACTTCTGGGGGTCCATGGCGGCCGTCGGCGGTCCGCAGACCTACGTCCTGGGCGGCGCCTTCAACTGCGGCAAGGCCCAGCCGGGCCAGGTCGCCTCGGTCTCGCACGGCTGCCCGTCGGCCCTCTTCACGGGCGTCAACATCCTCAACACCACGCAGGAGGCCGGTCGATGAGTCCTCGTACGAACAAGCCGCACGAGATCGTCGAGCGTGCCCTCGAACTGTCGCGGGCCGACGGCTGTGTCGTCATCGCCGACGAGCAGTCGACCGCCAACCTCCGCTGGGCGGGCAACGCGCTGACCACGAACGGCGTCACGCGCGGGCGCACGCTCACCGTCATCGCGACCGTCGACGGCAAGGAGGGCACCGCCTCGGGGGTCGTGTCCCGGTCGGCCGTCACCCCGGAGGAACTGGAGCCGCTGGTACGGGCCGCCGAGGCCGCCGCACGCGGTGCCGCGCCCGCCGAGGACGCGCAGCCGCTGGTCACGGGCGTACCTCAGTCGCCCGACTTCACGGACGCGCCCGGCGAGACCTCCTCCACCGTGTTCGCCGACTTCGCCCCGGCGCTCGGCGAATCGTTCGCACGCGCGCGTGCGGGCGGTCGCGAACTGTACGGCTTCGCCAACCACGAGCTGGTCACCAGCTACCTCGGTACGTCGACGGGCCTGCGCCTGCGCCACGACCAGCCCACCGGCACGCTGGAGCTGAACGCCAAGTCCCCGGACCGTACGCGCTCGGCCTGGGCCGGCCGCTCGACCCGGGACTTCAAGGACGTCGACCCGGCGGCGCTGGACGCCGAGTTGGCCGTACGGCTGGGCTGGGCGGAGCGGAGGATCCCGCTGCCCGCGGGCCGGTACGAGACGCTGCTGCCGCCGACCGCGGTCGCGGACCTGCTGATCTACCAGATGTGGTCGGCGTCGGGCCGGGACGCGGTCGAGGGCCGCACGGTGTTCTCCAAGCCCGGCGGCGGCACTCGCATCGGCGAGAAGCTCACCGAACTTCCGCTGTCGCTGCGCAGCGACCCGAACGAACCGGGCCTGGAATCCGCCCCGTTCGTGCTCGCGCACACCTCCGGGGGCGACCAGTCGGTGTTCGACAACGGGCTGCCGCTGACCGCCACCGACTGGGTGCGAGAGGGCGAGTTGCAGCACCTGCTGACCAGTCGGCACAGCGCGGGTCTGACCGGGCTGCCGGTAGCGCCGTCGATCGACAACCTGATCCTGAGCGGGGGCGAGGACCGCTCCCTGGAGGAGATGGTCGCGAACACCGCGCGCGGGCTGCTGCTCACCTGCCTCTGGTACATCCGCGAGGTCGACCCGGCGACGCTGCTGCTGACCGGGCTGACCCGGGACGGCGTCTACCTCGTCGAGAACGGCGAGGTGGTGGGCGAGGTGAACAACTTCCGGTTCAACGAGTCGCCGGTGGATCTGCTGGGCCGGGCCACCGAGGCGGGGCGGACGGAGAAGACGCTGCCGAGGGAATGGAGCGACTGGTTCACCAGGGCCGCGATGCCCGCGCTGCGGGTGCCGGACTTCAATATGAGCTCTGTCAGTCAGGGCGTATAACCTCGTACCTGATTGATTCACGAGACCACTCAAGGAGATACGAGAACCGTGACGGACATCGTCGACGAGCTGAAGTGGCGGGGCCTGTTCGCCCTGTCCACTGACGAAGATGCTTTGCGCAAGGCGCTCGCGGACGGTCCCGTCACGTTCTATTGCGGCTTCGACCCGACCGCGCCGTCGCTGCACCTGGGGCACCTGGTGCAGGTGCTCACCGTGCGCCGGCTCCAGCAGGCAGGACACCGGCCGCTGGCGCTGGTCGGCGGGGCCACGGGCCAGATCGGCGACCCCCGCCCGACGGCGGAGCGCACGCTGAACGACCCGGAGACGGTCGCCGGCTGGGTCCAGAAGCTGCGCCACCAGATCGAGCCGTTCCTGTCCTTCGAGGGCGAGAACGGCGCGGTCATGGTGAACAACCTCGACTGGACGGCGAACCTCTCCGCGATCGAGTTCCTCCGGGACATCGGCAAGCACTTCCGCGTCAACAAGATGCTGGCGAAGGACTCGGTCGCCAAGCGTCTGGACTCCGAACAGGGCATCAGTTACACGGAGTTCAGCTACCAGATCCTCCAGGGCATGGACTTCCTCCAGCTCTACCGGAGGTACGGCTGCACGCTCCAGCAGGGCGGCAGCGACCAGTGGGGCAACCTCACGGCGGGCCTGGACCTGATCCACCGCCTGGAGCCGGACGCCACGGTGCACGCCTATGGCACACCGCTGATGACCAAGGCCGACGGCACGAAGTTCAGCAAGTCCGAGGGCACCGCCATCTGGCTCGACCCGGAGATGACCACGCCGTACGCGTTCTACCAGTTCTGGCTGAACACTGACGACCGGGACATCTCCACGTACGCGCGCATGCTGTCCTTCAAGTCCCGCGAGGAGCTTGAGGAGTTGGAGCGGCAGACCGAGGAGCGCCCCCAGGCCCGTGCCGCGCAGCGCGCGCTGGCCGAGGAGCTGACGACGCTGGTGCACGGCGCCGAGCAGACGGCCGCCGTGACCGCCGCGTCCAAGGCTCTCTTCGGACAGGGTGAGCTGGCGGAGCTGGACGAGAAGACGCTGGCCGCGTCGCTCTCCGAGGTGCCGCACGTCCAGGTCGCCGAACTCGGCCCGGTCGTCGACCTGTTCGCCGAGGTCGGCCTGGTGGCGAGCAAGTCGGCCGCGCGACGGACCGTGAAGGAGGGCGGGGCCTACGTGAACAACGTGAAGGTCGCCGCGGAGGATGCCGTGCCGGCCAAGGAAGATCTGCTGCACGGGCGGTGGCTGGTGCTGCGGCGGGGCAAGAAGAACCTGGCGGCGGTCGAGGTGACCGGAGCGTAAGCGCCAAAGGGGCGCGGGTTGACTGCGGGCCGCGGCTTTCGTCGTGGCTGGTCGCGCAGTTCCCCGCGCCCCTTTGGGGCGCTGTCCTCAGGCTCTCTGTTTGTTCTTGCCGATCGTCGCCATGTACGCCATGTCGACGACGAAGACGATGATGATCGCGGCGATGAGCTGGAACGCGTGGCGGCTCCAGTCGATGCCGCTGGTCGCGTCGACGCCGGCCGCTCGGGCGATCGCGTTGCCCACGATGGCGCCGAGAATGCCGCAGATGGTGGTCAGCCAGAGCGGACTGTGCTGCTTGCCCGGGATGATCGCCTTCGCGATCAGTCCGAGCACGAATCCCACGATGATCGCCCACAACCAGCCCATGGCTGCCTCCTTGTACGGCTCGACGTTCGACGTGAGCATTACGCCAAGTGTGGGTCCGGTCGCCGTACGGCGCATGTCGGGTACGGCCATACGCGCTACGGCGCAGTTCGTTCGCCCAGGCCGGAGGTCCCCCGGTCTCGAAGGCGACGGAGGCGCGGCGTAACGTGGAACGCGTCGGGCCCGGTTCCCGGATCGGGTGCGAACCGGGGTCGAGGGCCGGGGAGAGTCCGATGCGGGCAGACGGTGGAATGTGATGCGGAAGCTGCACGGCGAAGGCAAGGCCCAGGTGTTCCGGATCACCGGAGCCCGGACGGGACTCGCGGAGGACATCCGCGGCCGCCAGCGCCGGTACATCATCTCGATGTCGGTCCGTACGGTGTCGGTGATCCTCGCCTGCGCGCTGTGGAACGTCGAACGGCACGTCGCGATCGTCGCGTTGGTGCTCGGTGTGCTGCTCCCTTATGTCGCCGTCGTGATCGCGAACGCCGGGCGGGAGAACGCGCCGGGGCTTCCGTCCACGTTCGTCACCGCGCCGCTGCGGCCGATGATCGCGCCGCCGAGGCCGGACGGGACGTTCGCGGAACCCGTCCCGGAAGAGGTCGTGCCCGAGCCGGCACCCCGCGTGGGAGGCGAACCGTACGACCGGTCGTGACCATGGCGAACGCGCCAGAACCGGACGTCGGCTCCGCATCAAGCTCAAGAAAAGCTCAGATCAATCATGTTGTTCCGGTGCCGGGCGAGCGGTGACCCGTGACATACTTCGTACGCGCTCCGCATCCCCCGTCGGAGCGACAGACCGACGCCGGGCAGCTCCCCCCGTGGCTGCTCGGCGTCGCCTTTATCAGCGCATCTGTGAGACGAATTCCATGAGTTCCGGTGAGTGACGAGACCCCGATCTGCTCCGCGAAGGGCTGCCGCGCCGACGCCGTGTGGGTCCTCGCGTGGAACAACCCGAAGATCCATACGCCGGAGCGACGCAAGACGTGGCTCGCGTGCGAGGAGCACCGCGAGCATCTGTCCCAGTTCCTCGGTGTGCGGGGCTTCCTGAAGGACGTCGTCAAGTTCGAGGACTGGGAAGAGCCCGAGATCCCGTAGGACCCCTTCGCCTACGACGGATGCTCAGCCGCCGATCGCCGACATCGGCCGGTCCGGCTGGAGGAACGACGGGTCGTCCAGGCCCGAGCCCGCCTTCTTGCCCCACATCGCCTGACGCCAGATGCGGGCGATCTCCTCGTCCGGGGTGTCGGAGCGGAGCGCGCCGCGGAGGCTGGTCTCCTCGCGGGCGAACAGGCAGTTGCGTATCTGGCCGTCTGCCGTGAGACGGGTGCGGTCGCAGGCCGCGCAGAACGGGCGGGTGACCGAGGCGATGACGCCCACGCGGTGCGGGCCGCCGTCCACGATCCAGCGCTCGGCGGGGGCCGAGCCGCGCTCGTCGGAGCCTTCGGGGGTCAGCTCGAAGCGGGTGCGGAGGGAGGTGAGGATGTCGCCCGCGGTGACCATGCCCTCGCGCGTCCAGCCGTGCTGGGCGTCCAGGGGCATCTGCTCGATGAAGCGCAGTTCGTAGTCGTGCTCCACGGCCCAGGCCAGCAGGTCCGGGGCCTCGTCGGCGTTGAGGCCCGGCATCAGCACCGAGTTGATCTTCACCGGGGTCAGGCCCGCGTCGTGGGCGGCTTCCAGGCCCGCGAGCACGTCCTTGAGGCGGTCCCGGCGGGTGAGGGTCTTGAAGACGTCGGGGCGCAGGGTGTCCAGGGAGACGTTGACCCGGTCCAGGCCCGCCTTCTGCAGGGCGGTCGCCGTGCGCTTGAGGCCGATGCCGTTGGTCGTCAGGGACATCTGGGGGCGGGGCTCCAGGGCCGCGACCCGCTCGACGATGCCGACCAGGCCGGGGCGCAGCAGGGGCTCGCCGCCGGTGAAGCGGACCTCCTCGATGCCGAGGGACGTGACCGCGATGTCTATCAGGCGGACGATCTCGTCGTCCGTGAGGAGGTCGGGTTTCGCCAGCCACTGCAGGCCCTCCTCGGGCATGCAGTACGTACACCGGAGATTGCACCGGTCGGTCAGCGAAACCCGCAGGTCGGTGGCTACTCGGCCATAGGTGTCGATGAGCACGTGTGCCCCCCTCCCTCGTTTCGGATCGCATGTTTTCCGACACCTGCGAGCGTACGCGACGCCTCTGACAACGAGAGCGGCCCGATCCCACGAGGTACGACACGGCCGCGTCGTAGGGATCTACGACGCGGCCGTCGACGTGGGGGGACCTGGTGGGGGGACTCAGGTGGACCGGGCGGGGCGGCTCAGTGGGCTCCGGTGCCGGTCAGGGACCGTACCTCCAGCTCCGCGAACTTGCCGGTGTCCGGCTCCTCCTTGGAGAGGATCGTGCCGAGCCAGCCCAGCAGGAAGCCGACGGGGATGGAGATGATGCCGGGGTTCTCCAGCGGGAACCAGTGGAAGTCGACGTCCGGGAACATCGACGCGGGCTTGCCCGAGACGACCGGCGAGAACAGGACGAGTCCGACCGCGGTGACCAGGCCGCCGTAGATCGACCAGAGGGCCCCGGAAGTGGTGAAGCGCTTCCAGAAGAGGCTGTAGAGGATCGTCGGGAGGTTGGCGGAGGCGGCGACCGCGAAGGCGAGGGCGACCAGGCCGGCGACGTTCAGGTCGCGGGCGAGGGCGCCCAGGAGGATGGAGACGGCGCCGATGCCGACCGTGGCGTAGCGGGCGGCGGCCATCTCCTGCTTCTCCGTCGCCTGGCCTCGCTTGATGACGTTCGCGTAGATGTCGTGGGCGAACGAGGAGGAAGAGGCCAGGGTCAGGCCGGCGACGACCGCGAGGATCGTGGCGAAGGCGACCGCCGAGATGGTGGCCAGGAGGATGGCACCCCAGGTGGAGTCGACGCCGCCCAGATGCAGGGCCAGGAGGGGTGCGGCCGTGTTGCCCGCCTTGTTGGAGGCGATGATCTCGTCGGGTTTGATCAGTGCCGCGGCGCCGAAACCGAGGGCCAGGGTCATCAGGTAGAAGGCGCCGATCAGGCCGATGGCCCAGATGACCGACTTACGGGCGGCTTTCGCGGTGGGCACCGTGTAGAAGCGGATCAGGATGTGCGGCAGGCCGGCGGTGCCGAGGACCAGGGCGAGGCCCAGGGAGATGAAGTCCAGCTTGGTGGTGCCGGTGGCGCCGTACTTGAGGCCGGGGTTCAGGAAGGCGGAGCCCTTGCCGCTGTTGGAGGCGGCCTTGCCGAGCAGGTCGGAGATGTTGAAGTTGAACTTCAGCAGCACCAGGAAGGTCAGCAGCAGGGCGCCGGCGATGAGCAGGCAGGCCTTGACCATCTGGACCCAGGTGGTGCCCTTCATGCCACCGATGGTGACGTACACGATCATCAGGACGCCGACCAGGGCGACGATGCCGATCTTGCCCGCGTCGGTGGTGATACCGAGGAGCAGCGAGACCAGGACGCCCGCGCCGGCCATCTGGGCCAGCAGGTAGAAGATCGACACCACGATGGTGGAGGTGCCGGCCGCGGTGCGGACCGGGCGCTGGCGCATGCGGTACGCGAGGACGTCGCCCATGGTGTAGCGGCCCGAGTTGCGCAGCGGTTCGGCCACCAGGAGCAGGGCGACCAGCCAGGCAACCAGGAAGCCGATGGAGTACAGGAAGCCGTCGTAGCCGAAGAGGGCGATGGCGCCGGCGATACCGAGGAAGGACGCGGCGGACATGTAGTCGCCGGAGACGGCGAGGCCGTTCTGGAAGGCGGTGAACTGGCGGCCGCCCGCGTAGAAGTCGGCGGCGCTCTTCGTCTGGCGGCCCGCCCAGACGGTGATGACGAGCGTGGCGGCGACGAAGATCGCGAACAGGGTGATGATCAGCGGTCGGTGCTGGCTCGCCTCGCCTGCGGCCAGGGTGATCGTGGGGCTCATGCGCCGCCCTCCATCCGGGACTTGATGGCTTCGGCCTTGGGGTCGAGCTTCGCGGCGGAGTACCGCGCGTACCACCAGGCGATGAGGAACGTGGTCAGGAACTGGGCGAGACCCAGGACCAGGGCGACGTTGATGTGGCCGACGACCTTGGTGTCCATGAAGTCGTCCGCGTAGTTGCACAGCAGCACGTACAGCAGGTACCAGACGATGAACGCGACGGTCACCGGGATGGCGAAGGAGCGGTGGGCGCGGCGCAGTTCGGCGAACTCCGCGCTCTCCTGGACCTGTTCGAACTCCTCGGTACTGGGGAGTTGGTGTTCGGCTTTCGAGGGGGGTGGTGTCTCGGTGGCCACGGTGTCTCCTCGCGTTACGGACCTGCGGGTTCTGGTCTGGCTCGGTGCTTCCTGCCCAAGGGCACGGCGCGACACGTCGACCGGTTCAACTCCTTTGACTTCTTTCGGTAGTCGTCTTTGGGAAATCATTGCTGGCCAGCCGCCGCGGGAGATAGCTTCAGGTCTGCACCACTCGTCATGTACCTGATGTATCTGCCCGAGCGCGCCACCACGTCTCGGGCCGTTTCGTTTCCGGATGATGTGGAGATCCCATGGCTCATCTGCGCCCCAGACGCCGGCTCGCCCTCGCCGTACCGGTCGTCCTGTCGCTGACCGCCTCGCTCGGCTTCCTCCCGTCCGCGGCCTCGGCGGTCCCGGCCGCGGAGACCACCGCGCGGACCGCTGACGCGCCGAACCTCGCGTATGTGGTCAACACCCGGCTGGACCACCGGACGATCAACTCGGTCAAGAAGGCGATCAATGCGGCCGGCGGCACCATCGTGGTGACGTACGAGAAGATCGGTGTGATCGTCGTCCACTCGGCGAACCCCGACTTCGGCGCGCGGATCCGCGCGGTGCGCGGTGTGCAGTCGGCGGGTGCCACGCGTACGGCGCCGCTGAGCCTCGCCTCGACGACCGACGAGGGCGCGGTGCAGTACCTCTCCAAGGACCAGGCGGCGAAGACGGCGAAGGCCTCCGCCGCCGCCGGGGACAGCGAGCCGCTCGAAGCCGACCAGTGGGACCTGCCCGCGATCGGCGCGGACAAGGCCGCGAAGATCAACCCGGGCAGCAAGAGCGTGACGGTCGCCGTCATCGACGTCGGCGTCGACGACACCCACCCGGACATCGCCCCGAACTTCTCCGCCTCGCAGTCCGCGAACTGTGTCGGTGGCAAGGCGGACACGACGTACGGCTCCTGGCGTCCCGTGGACTCCGCCCACTACCACGGCACGCATGTCGCGGGTGAGATCGCCGCCGCCCGCAACGGCATCGGTGTGGCGGGTGTCGCGCCGGGCGTGAAGGTCTCCGGGATCACGGTGGCCGAGCCGGACTCGACCCAGCTGTTCTACCCGGAGAGCGTGGTCTGCGCGTTCGTGTTCGCCGCGGATCACGGCGTGGAGATCACCAACAACAGCTACTACGTTGATCCTTGGCTGTACAACTGCCTGGACGACCCTGATCAACGTGCCATCGTCGATGCGGTCAACAGGGCCCAGCTGTACGCCCAGAGCAAGGGCACGCTCAATGTCGCGGCGGCCGGCAACTCCAACGACGACCTCGACTCGGACGCCCTAGTCGACGACTCCAGCCCCGACGACTCGACGGCGACACCCCGGACGGTCGACCCGCACAAGTGCTTCGACGTACCGACCCAGTTGCCGGGCGTCGTCACGGTGAGCTCCGTCGGCGTCAAGAAGGCCAAGTCGTACTTCTCCAGCTACGGCAAGGGCGTCATCGACGTGTCGGCGCCGGGCGGGGACGCCCTCCAGATCCCGGACACCCCGTCGAAGAACGGCCGCATCCTGTCCACCCTGCCGAACAACTCCTACGGCTACCTCCAGGGCACCTCGATGGCGACCCCGCACGTCGCCGCGGTGGCAGCGCTGCTCAAGTCCACGCACCCGCACGCCTCTCCGGCCCAGTTGCAGGCGCTGCTGAAGGCCGAGGCCGACAATCCGGGCTGCCCGACCGCCCCGTACGACACCAACGGCGACGGCGTCGTGGACGCCACCTGCGTGGGCGGCAAGCGCGTCAACGGCTTCTACGGGTTCGGCATCGTCAACGCGCTGCGGGCGGTGAAGTAGCCGACACGTCATCTGTTCACGGGTCACCTGTTCACGGGCCGGGCGGATCTCCGCCCGGCCCGTTCGTGTCCGTACGGCCATCCATATCCGCACGTCCAATATTGATTGAATCAATACTGCATAGTTCAATCATGACTGACATCAAGATGGCATGGGCCGCTCTGGGCGGCGATCCCGCTCTGGTCTCACGTGTCTCGACCGTCGCGCGTCAGGGCGCTCTCCAAGCGCGGCTCCCTGTACGGGAGTTGGCGCGGGCCTGCGTGGGAGCGTGCGCGCTGGCCGCAGCCGGGTTGGGGGCTCGGCGAGCCGGGCTCGCGGAGGTGCCCAGGGTGCGGGTGGACGACGGGGCCGTCGCGACGGCGTTCGTCAGTGAGCGGCATCTCTTGGTCGACGGGCGGGCGCCGGTCGGGTTCGCGCCGCTGTCACGGTTCTGGCGGACGGCCGACGGCTGGGTCCGTACCCACGCGAACTATCCGCGCCACCGGGCGCGGCTGCTCGACGCGTTGAAGCTGCCGGGCGACGCGTCGGTGGAGGACGTGGCCGAGGCGCTCGCCGAACGATCCGCGCCGGAGGTGGAGGAGACCGTCTACGGCGCCGGGGGCCTCGCGGTCGCGCTGCGGACGGCGGAGGAGTGGGCCGCGCACACCCAGGGCGTCGCGGTGGCCCGGCGACCGCTCGTCGAGCGCGAGCGACTCGGCACGGCACGCGCGCGTGTGCTCCCGCCGCTCGACGGCGACCCGGTGCTGCCCGCCGCCGGGCTGCGCGTGCTCGACCTGACCCGGGTCATCGCGGGCCCGATCGCCACGCGGACGCTGGCCCTGCTGGGCGCGGACGTACTGCGCGTGGACGCCCCGCAGTTGCCCGAGGATCCGGACGCGCACGCGGACACCGGCTTCGGGAAGCGCTCGACCCGGCTGGACCTAGGACTGGCCGCCGACCGGCACGCCTTCGAGGAGTTGCTCGCGCGGGCGGACGTGGTCGTCACCGGGTACCGGCCGGGCGCCCTGGACCGGTTCGGGCTCTCCCCCGAGGCGCTGGCCGACCGTCGGCCCGGGGTGATCGTGGCGCAGTTGTCGGCGTGGGGCGCGTACGGACCGTGGGGTGACCGGCGCGGGTTCGACAGCCTGGTGCAGGTCGCCACCGGCATCGCGGCGATCGAGGGTTCACCGGAACACCCCGGCGCGCTGCCCGCGCAGGCCCTCGACCACGGGACCGGGTACCTGCTGGCGGGTGCGGTGCTGCGGGCGTTGACGGAACAGGCCGAGCAGGGCTACGGCATCACCCTGCGGTTGGCGCTCGCCCGGACTGCGGCGTGGCTGACGGCGGACGGGGGTGAGCGGCGAGGCGCGGCGGCCTGCGGGGCGGTTACCGGAACGGGGCGCGGGGGCGAGCAGGGCCGGGCCACGCACGGGCAGCGGGGCCGGGCTGTGGACGAACACGGCGGGGCGGCGTTCGTCAGCGGGACTGCGGCACAAAGGCAGCCCCGGGCGACCAGCGAGCAGGACGGGCTGGCGGACGAGCGCGGTGGGGCCGTGTATGCGAGCGGCCCGGCGGCACAGGGGCACGACGGGACGACGCACGTGCAAGGCCGGGCGACGCATGAGCACGGTACGACGGCGTATGGGAGCGGCCCGGCGGCACACGGGCGGGACGGGACACCGAACGAGCAAGGCCGGGCGACGGACGAACGCGGCGGAACCGCGGACGACGACAGCGGGACGGCGTACAACCGGCCCGATGCCTGGCTCGTCGAGACGGACAGCGATATCGGGCGGCTACGGCATGCCCTGTCACCGGTGTCGTTCGTCGGTGGGCCCTCGAACTGGGCCCGACCGCCGGGGTGTTGGGGCACGGACCCGGCTCGTTGGGCTCGATGCGAGGGTCGGGCGGAAACGTACCTATGAGCGAAATACCGTTCCGTCGGTCGTTTTGTTGCACTTGCCCGACTATGTGGCGGCTGGTGAAGATCTTGGGGTGACCTTGATACGACCGACCGTCGAAGTGGCCGACACGAGCGGCTCCGGGCGGCGCCCCGGTACGCGTCGGGCCCTCGCCGCACTGGCCCTGGTGGTGCTCGCGGCGCTGATACCCCTGCTCGGCCCGTCCGCCGCGCTGCACGACACCGGGGAGGCCGCAGCGCCCGGTGTCGGCGGCATCGCGCTGTTCCGGGCGGTGTTGTTCGGCGCGCTGTGCGTCCCCCTGGGCGAGCTGTTCGTGAACCGGCTCGCGCGTACCGTGCCCGGCGCTCCCCCGAACGGCCCCCGCAGCTGGGCCCTGTACGCGGCCGGTGCCGGTTTCGTCGCCGCGCTGGGGATCGCGTCGGTCGTGGCGACGGGCAACCTGGTGCCGCACAGCCTCGCCCAGATCGACATCGGGGGCCTTTACCAGTCCCGGGACGGCAAGTTGGCACTCCTGGAGGTCAACGCGTTCGCCGTGGCGGCCCTGTGCGCCCGGTCCCGCAGGCCCGGCCTCCAGGTGTGGCCCCTCGCGGCCGTGGTCCTCGCGGAGGCGCTGCGGGTGCACCCGGCGAGCGAGCACAGTCCCCTGGTCGGCTCCGAACTGACCCTGGTGCACCTGACGTGCGCGGCGCTGTGGGTGGGCGGTCTGCTGCACGTGCTGCGGACGTTGCGGCAGTGGCGCGGTACCGAGGCGGGGGCCGCGGTGTTGGGGCTCTACGCGCGCGTGGCGGCCGTACTGCTCGCCGCGATCACCGCCACGGGGGTGTGGAGTTCGCTGCGCCGGATGCCGGCCGGCACGATCCTGGACCAGCTGACGACGACGGCGTACGGGCGCACCCTGCTCGCGAAGGTGATCCTCGTCGCCGCCGTCGCCGTCCTCGCGCTGTGGGCCCGGTACCGGCTGCGCAGGGCCTCCGATCCGCTGACCGCGCACTCACCCGCGCGGGCCGAGGTCGTCGCCCTGGGAGTGGTGGTCATGGTCTCCGGACTCTTGACGGCATTGCCGGTGCCGATCCGCTGGCATTGACCGATCAGGCAGTCAATCCATCGATCAATAGTTGATCAACTGTTCGTGACCAGGACCTTCAGGGCCGTGCGCTCGTCCATCGCCTTGTAGCCGTCGGGCACGCCCTCCAGGCCGACCGTCAGGTCGAAGACGGGCGAGGGGTCGATGGTGCCGTCCAGGATGTCGGGCAGCAGCTCCGGGATGTACGTGCGGACCGGCGCGACCCCGCCGCGCAGCGCGATGTTCCGGTCGAACATGACCCCGAGGTCGAGGCCGGTGCCGCTGCCGTGCGGTACCCCGACGAAGCCGATCGCGCCGCCGTCGCGCGCGATGCCGACGGCCGTCCGCATGGACTGCTCGGTGCCGACGGCCTCGACGACGGCGTGTGCACCCTGGCCGCGGGTGAGTTCACGGACCGCCTCGACGGCGTCCTCACCGCGTGCGGCGACGACGTCGGTGGCGCCGAAGCGGCGGGCGATGTCCGTGCGCACCTCGTGGCGGCCGAGCGCGATGATCCGCTCGGCACCGAGGCGCTTGGCGGCGAGCACGGCGCACAGACCGACGGCTCCGTCGCCCACGACGGCGACGGTGGCGCCCTTGCGGACGCCCGCGCCGAGGGCCGCGTGGTGGCCGGTGCCCATGACGTCGGACAGGGTCAGCAGCGCGGACAGCAGGTGGTCGTCGGAGGCCGCGTCCTTCGGCAGTTGCACGAGGGTGCCGTCGGCGAAGGGCACGCGTACGGCCTCGCCCTGGCCGCCGTCGTAGCCCACGGCGCCCCAGAAGCCGCCGTGCACGCAGGAGGTGGTGAGGCCCTCGCGGCAGTAGTCGCAGACGCCGTCGGACCAGACGAAGGGCGCGACCACGAGGTCGCCGGTGCTGACGCCGGTCACCTCGGAGCCGGTCTCCTCCACGATCCCGAGGAACTCGTGTCCGATGCGCTGCCCCGGCTGCCGGGCCGCCTCGCCGCGGTACGCCCACAGATCGCTGCCGCAGATGCAGGCGCGCAGCACCCGGACCACCGCGTCGGTGGGCAGTTGCACCAGGGGCTCGGGGACGTCCTCCACGCGCATGTCGAACGGGGCGTGGATGGTGGTGGCGCGCATGGCGAGGGTCCTTCTCGTCGCGGGTGTGCTGGTGCGGTGCGCTCAGGGGGTGGTCGAGCGCACTTCACGGTACGCCGCCGCCGGTGCGGGGCGCTCGGCGAGGGTGCCGAGCACGCCCTGGACCAGCAGGAACTGTGCGGCGACGTACGTCAGCATGATCCAGAAGTCGGGCCTGGGCGGCTGCGGCCAGTCGGCGACCCCGGTCGCGATGAGGGTGTCGGAGACCATGAAGAGCGCCCCGCCGAGCCCGGCGACGAGGCCGACCCGGGTGGCCGCGGCGCACGCCATGGCCGTCAGGAGGGCGCTGTAACCGGCCACGGGGACGCGCAGATCCGCCGGGAGGTCGGGCCACAGCAGCGTGACGGTGAGGGCGAGGGCGGCGGCGTACCCGACCGCGAGGAGACCGGCACGCACGCGTGGAGCACGTTTCGGGCCGCCGTACGTCCTGAAGAGGGCGAGGTAGCAGAGGTGGCCCGCCGCGAAGCAGGCCATGCCGGCGAGGAAGGCGGGGTCTGCGTCGGAGAGCAGCAGGGTGTCGCCTCCCCAGCCGAAGAGAAGCGTGGCGACGAGGAGCCGGGGTGCGCCGCGCAGGGCCGCGTACGCGGCGAGGAGCGGCATCAGCAGGGGCTTGGTGACGGTATGGCCGGGGTCGTAGCCGACGGCGAGCGAGAGCAGATCGACGAGGGCCGCCAGTGCGAAGACGGGCAGGAGCGCGCGGGAGACGGCCGGGTGTGCGGTACGTGGGTTCACGCGGCCGCGGTCTCCTCGGCGGCCGGGACGCCCTGCTCCGGGACGGGCACCGGCTGCCAGCCCGGTCCCCGGAACACGCGTCCCGCGCGCTCGCGCCAACTCGTCGCCGCCTTCAGGTCCTTGGCGATGGCGACGTACTCATGGGTGGCCACCTTGATCGGGTTGAACGTGTTGATGTTCTTGGTCAACCCGTAGACGGGTCGCTCAACCTCCGGCACGAAGGACCCGAAGAGCCGGTCCCAGACGATGAGGATGCCGCCGAAGTTGCGGTCCAGGTAACCGCCCTGGGAGGCGTGGTGCACCCGGTGGTGGGACGGCGTGTTGAAGACGAATTCGAACCAGCGGGGCATGCGGTCGATGCGCTCGGTGTGGATCCAGAACTGGTAGACGAGGTTCGCCGAGGAGCAGAACGCCAACGCGGCGGGATGCACGCCCAGGGCGATGAGCGGGACGTAGAACGGCCATACCGTGAGGGTCGTCCAGGGCTGGCGCAGGGCCGTGGTGAGGTTGAACCTGCGGCTGGAGTGGTGGACGACGTGGCAGGCCCACAGGATGCGGATGACGTGGTGGCCGCGATGGGACCAGTAGTAGAAGAAGTCCTGTCCGAGCAGCATCAGCGGAATCGTCCACCACAGGACGGGCACGCGCAGCGGGGTGAGTTCGTAGATCGCCGTGTAGACCGCGACGATCGGGATCTTCCAGAGGAAGTCGAAGACGAGGCTCCCGAGCCCCATGCCGACGCTCGTGACGGCGTCCTTCGTCTCGTAGCCCGCCGCGTCCTCGTCAGGATGGACGCGCACGCTGATCATCTCGATCACGGTGAGCAGCACGAAGGCGGGTATCGACCAGAGCACGGCATCGGGCAGGTTCGGCATGGATGAACCGTAGGACCGCGGATCGGCCGCGACTAGACGTTGTTACCCACAAGTATTACCTGGGGTACGCGCTTGCTTGTTGGCGATCTCCGCCAACAGGTCACGCCGACCGGTCACGCTCCCGCCGCCCCCAACAGCGTTCCCGCCACATACGTCACCGCCATCGCCAGCGCTCCCCCGGCCACGTTCCGTACGATCGCCGACTTCGGGCCGGCCGCGCCGAGGCGGGCGCTGGTCCAGCCGGTGAAGACCAGGGCGGCCAGGGACGAGACGACGGTGACGCCGAGCCGCCAGTCGGCCGGGGGCAGGACGATCGCCAGGAGGGGCAGCAGGGCGCCGGCCGTGAAGGACAGGAAGCTCGCCCAGGCCGCGTGCCAGGGGTTGGTGAGGTCGTCGGGGTCGATGCCGAGTTCCACGCTGGCGTGGGCGCGCAGGGCGTCCCGTTCCGTGAGCTGGACGGCCGCTTCCCTGGCCACGTCGCGGGTGAGGCCGCGGTCCTGGAGGAGTTCGGTCAACTCCTCCAGTTCGGCCTCGGGTTGCTCCTTCAGCTCGCGCTTCTCCACGGCCAGCGCGGCCTTCTCGGAGTCGCGCTGCGTCGATACGGACACGTACTCCCCCGCCGCCATCGACATGGAACCGGCGAGGAGACCCGCGAGGCCGGCCGTCAGCAGGGCCGAGCGGTCGGACGTGGCACCGGCCACGCCGACGACGAGTCCGGCGGTCGACAGGATGCCGTCGTTCGCGCCGAGGACCGCGGCCCGCAGCCAGTTCAGCCGGGAGCCGAGGCTGCCGCCGTGGGCCTCGGAGTGGGACTCGCCGTTGGTTTCAGTCACCCCCGGAGGATTCCACCCCCGGTGTCACCACACCCGTACCGACGCTCCCCGCGCGAACACCGGGCTCGTGGCATCCTTCGGCGGTTCGGCGAGCGGTTCCGCGATCTCGGTCACCAGGGGGCCGACCTTCGCCGCGATCGGGTCCAAGATGTCGAGGTCGAAGCCGTAGACGCGGGCCGCGTTGCCGCCGACCATGGCGGCGACCTCGTCGCGCGGCACGCGCGCGTAGGCGAAGCGCAGTCCCTCCCTGGAGTACGGGTACGTCCCCTCGTCGTGCGGGTAGTCGCTGCCCCACATGATCTTCTCGATGCCGATCCGGTCGCGCAGGGGCACCTCGTGGGGGCGCATGAAACTGGCGCCCACGAAGCAGTTGTCGCGCCATACCTCCGAGGGACCCTTACCCATCGAAGTGGCGAGCCCCGCGCCGAACTTGGACTCCGCGGTCGATGCCTTCGACGCCGCCGCGACCAGGCGCCCGTGGTAGTAGTCCAGCATGTCGAGCACCCCGGGTATCCAGCCGGAGCCCTGCTCGGTCAGGACCAGTCTCAGGTCCGGGTGACGGCGGAAGGCGCCGCCGAAGATCAGGTGCCACAGGGCTCGGTGCGAGAACCAGGTCGTCTCGACCATGTACACCGCGCGGGCGGCCGGTTCGTCGCCCAGGGGCGGGGATGCCGAGCCCGCGTGGTGGTTGACGGGGACCCCGAGTTCCGCGCACACGGCCCAGATCGGGTCGTAGGTCGACGAGTACAGCTCCGGCAGTCCTGAGCCCGGCGGGGTACCGGGCAGCAGCAACCCGCCCCGGAGGCCCGCCTCGACCGCCCACCGGATCTCCTGGACGGCCTCCTGGACGTCGTTGAGGAGGATCTGGAAGACCCCCGCCCGGCGGCCCGGCGCGGCGGCGCAGAAGTCCGCCAGCCAGCGGTTGTGGGCGCGCAGGCCGGCCCAGCGGCGCCGGAACTCCTCGGCCGTGGGCGCGGGTGCCATCAGGGAGCCGGACGGGAAGAACGGCGGGATGGTGTTCGGAAAGACGACCTCCGCGACGATCCCGTCGTCCTCCAGCTCCGCGATCCGCCGCCCGGAGTTCCAGTTCTTGTCGGCCGTGTCGGCGAGCAGGTCCTCGTACGGGTTGATGTACGCGGCGGCCCACGCGTCGAACTCGTCGTGGTACCGCTTCTCCAAGTAGGGCCGGTAGTCCAGGAGATCGGCGCCCGCGTGGCAGTCCGCGGAGATGACCGTGTACCGGTCCGCGCCCTCGGAACCCACCGCGCCCATGGAGTCCGTGGAGGTCATGGCGTCGCCCCCAGGACCGGGAAGTCGTGGTCGGTCAGCCAGTGCCGCCCCACCTCGCGCGAGCGCGCCCAGGACGCCGTCACGGCCTCCTGGTCGTCCTGCTGGCCGAGTTCGGCGGGGGTCGGGCCGATCCGGCGGGCCAGCGGCTCCAGCGCTGCCACGTCGAAGCCGAAGGCGTCCGCCGCCGCGAGGCCCAGCATGCGGCGGGTCTCGTCCACCGGGATGTCGTGGAAGGTGCGCTTCAGCCACGCGCGCGTGTCGGGCCAGGTGCCCTCGGGGTGCGGGAAGTCGCTGCCCCAGAGGATGTTGTCGACGCCGATCTCGTACCGCTGGGCCAGTTCACGGCGCTTGGTGTTGGTGGCGCAGATGAAGATCTGCCGGTCGAGGTACTCGCTCGGCGGCCGTTTCAGCTCCGCGAAGGGCGAGAGCTTCTTGCCGCCGTGGGCGCCCAGGTAGAGGCGGTCCATGAACCACAGCTGGTTCGGCAGCCACCAGCAACCCGACTCCGCGACACCGAACTTGAGGCCCGGGTGGCGTTCGAAGACCCCGGACCAGAGCAGGAACCAGAGCGGCCGGGCGGGCCACCAGGTCACCTCGCTCACGTAGATGCCCAAGTGATCGCCGTACTCGTGGCGGGGCGCCGCCCCGGAGTGCGTGAGCACGGGCATCCCGCACTCGGCCGCGGCTGCCCACACGGGGTCGTAACGGCGGTCGTGGTAGGGCTCCTTGTCGACCCACATGGAGGGGATCATCAGGGCGCCGAGGCCCGACTCCTTGGCGCGGTGGATCTCCGCGACGACCTTCTCCGTAGGGGCCGTCACGGGCAACAGGGCGACGCCACAGTGCCGTTGGGGGTTCTCGGAGACGAAGTCGGCGAGCCAGCGGTTGTGGGCCTGCGCGCCCGCCATGCCCAACTCCGGTTCCTGGTCCCCGGAGAGGCCGAGACCGACTCCGAAGGGCGCGGCGGTCTGGCTGTCCACTGCGTCCGCGTCCGGGAAGACCACCTCGGCGGCCACTCCGTCCCCGTCCAGCTCCTTGAGGCGCTGCGCGGTGTCCCAACCTCCGCGCAGGCCCTCCTCGTTGTCCTTGAACCACTTCGTCGCGAACGCCTCGTTGCGGATGCCGAGCCGGGTCATCTCCTCGCGGCGCCGGTCGCGTCCGGCGAGGAACTCGTCGAAGTCCCGGTGGAACCGGGCATCCAGATAGGGCCGGTACTCCTCGGTGGGCAGTCCGGCGTGGCAGTCGGAGGAGATGATCAGGTACGGCTCCTGGTCGGTCACAACAGCCCCCTCAGTCCAGGATGAAGCTCTCTAGGTACGACGGGTTCGCGCGGTCGAGCATCGAGCCCGCCCTCGCCCGGATCTGGGCGTCGCTGTGCTCGCTCTCGGGCAGCAGCCAGAAGCGGTCCGCGCGGATGCCGTCCACGACGAGGTCGGCGACCTCCTCGACGGGCGTGAAGGCGACCTCCTTGCCCGCCGCCTTCATCGCGGTCTCCCACTGGTCGAGGCTGCGGTAAGGGGTCCTACGGGGGCGCTCTTTGGCGTACCGGTCGGGCCGGTTGCGGTGCGACTCCCACAGGCCCGTGCGCAGCATGTGCGGCCCCGGGAACAGCACCGAGGCACCCACGCGCGCGTGCTCCGCCTTCAAGTGGGCGTACAGGGACTCGGTCATCGTCACGACGGCCGCCTTGGTGACGGCGTACACGGAGGCCGTGGGCAGCGGGGCGATCCCGCCGTCCCCGGAGGACGTGTTGACGACATGACCGGGTTGACCGGACTTGATCATCCTCGGCACGAACGCCTGGATACCGTGGAAGACGCCCCACACGTTGACAGCGAACGCCCATTGCCAGTCGTTCGGTTCGTGCTCCCACATCCGGCCCTCGGCACCCGAGCCGACCCCGGCGTTGTTGCAGAGGACATGGACGGCGCCGTACGTCTCGTAGGCCGACTCGGCGAGATCCAGGACCTGTTGGCGTACGCCGACGTCGACCACGCGCGCGTGCACGTCGGCACCGTCGGCGCGCAGATCGGCGGCGGCCTTGTCCAGGGCCCCCTGCTCGACGTCGGCGAGAACCACCTTGAGCCCGTCTGCGGCGAACCGCCGTGCCATCGCGAGCCCGATCCCGCTCGCCGCCCCGGTGACGACGGCGACCTGACCCTCCCTCAACTCCATCAGGCACTCCCCTCGGGCGGCCCGTCGTGGATCTGCTGAGGGTCGTCGTAGCGCTGGTGGATGTACGGCAACAGGGCCTGCGCGTCGACCCGTTCGACGACCTTGCCGCGCTGGTCGCTGGTCTTCTCTCCGATGGTGATGTCGACGAGGGTGCGCACGGGGAGGTCGGCGACCGGGTCGTACATGGACTCGCGCAGGACGACGTCTCCGGTGACGCGTTCCAGTCGGCGGACCTTCTCGTTGCGCAGGCAGTGCACGAGCACGGGGTCGGCGTCGAAGCCCGAACCGTCCACCGCGGGAAGGAACTTGAAGTAGAAGTCGGTCTTCTGGGTCGGCCCGGGGAGGGGCAGTTCCTCGCTGATCGCGCCGCGGACCTCGACGAAGGCGATGCCGTGCCGGGCGAGGGACGCGTGCACGACGAGGCCCACGCGCTCGACGGTCACCTCGCCGAGTTTCTTGGGCTCCCCGAAGACCTCACGGCCGCCGGTGAGGGCCCGTTCGTGGGTCATCGGCATCACCAGGGGGTACCAGCCCTCGACGCCGTCGTGCGCGGCGGCGACCGCGAACGAGCCCGCGCCCAGGGGGTATCCGGTCAGCTCCACCTTGCTGATGTTCACCCGGACCAGGGGCCGCCCGGTGGGCTTGAGGGGCGGCGGCAGGACCGCCGCGACCGCGTCCGGATCGCTCTCCCAGACGGCCACCACACCGGTGGACCAGATGTCGGGAAGCTTGGAGCTCGCCGTGCGTGCGGCGGCGATCTCCGCCTCGGTCCGTGCGCCGTACCGTACGCGTGCCATACGCCGTACCGCCCTTCGTAGGCCGTCATCCGTCAGGCGGGCAGCACGGTCGCACCGGGCGGGCAAAAGGTCCATAGCCACGCGCACGCGCATTCGGCGGACCCGAACGGGCGGGCGGGGCAGGCGACCTGAGGGACAGGACTGTCAGTGGCGGCCCGTATCCTCAGTGACCATGCTCGAAGACCACTCGCCGACAGTGTCCGCAGCCACTCCGTGGCCGGCCGCATATCCCCAGGGGTATGCGGTAGTTGACGTGGAGACCACCGGCCTGGCCCGGGACGACCGGATAATCTCCGCGGCCGTCTACCGTCTGGACGCGCTCGGCGAGGTCGAGGACCACTGGTACACGATGGTCAATCCGGAGCGCGATCCCGGTCCCGTGTGGATCCACGGTCTGACGAGTGACGTCCTGGAGGGCGCGCCCCTCTTCAAGGACATCGCCGAGGAGTTCGCGACCCGCCTGGAGGGCCGGGTGCTGGTCGCGCACAACGCGGTCTTCGACTGGCAGATGATCGCGCGGGAGTACGCGCGCGTGCAGATCGAGCCCCCGGTCCGTCAGCGGCTGTGCACCATCGCCCTGTCGAAGGAGCTGAGCCTGCCGCTGCCCAACCACAAACTGGAGTCCCTGGCAGCGCACTTCGGTGTCGTCCAGCAGCGCGCGCACCACGCGCTGGACGATGCGCGCGTGCTCGCCGAAGCCTTCCGGCCGAGCCTCCGGGCGGCGGCCCAGGGCGGCGTACGGCTGCCGCTGCACGAGTGCCGGCCGCTGACCGAGTGGGCCCAGCCCGCACCCCGGATCGGGCAGCAGGCGGGGGGCTACGGCGGCTTCGGGGCGGGCGGTTGGCGTCCCGCGCGCAAGCGGCCCGCGTGCCCCTACCCGAACCCGGGGCGCTTCGAGGACGGCAGGCCGCTCAAGCAGGGGATGCGGATCGCGTTCTCCGGGGACACGTCCATCGAGCGCGAGCTGCTGGAGGACCGGGCCGTGGAGGCCGGCCTGCACGTCGCGACGAGCCTGTCCCGGCTGACCAGCCTCCTCGTCACGAACGACCCGGACTCGGGCACCTCGAAGGTGGTCAAGGCCAAGCAGTTCGGCACCCCCGTGGTGGACGAGGCGGCGTTCGGGCAGCTGCTGCGGGACGTCGAGGCGGCGGACTGAGCGCGCCGCGCGGAGCCGTACGCCCTGCGGCCGATCACCTCGGTCGCACGGACCGACCGCGCCGCACGGACCGTACGGACGGGTGATTGTCGTACGACTCGCCCCGCGCCCGCTCGCCCGTGCCGGGCGGACGGCCCACCCTGTGGCGCATGGCGAGATGTGAAGTGTGCGGCAATGACTACGGCATGAGTTTCGAGGTGCACGCGCAGGGCGCGGTGCACGTCTTCGACTGCTTCTCCTGCGCGATCCACCGTATGGCCCCGATCTGCGAGCACTGCCGGGTGCAGATCATCGGCCAGGGCGTGGAGGTCGAGGGCCGCTGGTTCTGCGGCGGCCACTGCGCGCGGGCGGAGGGGATGGTGGGGATCGTCGACAAGGTGTGAGCCACCGGCCTCCCGGAAGCCGGACCCCGTATCCCTTCCGGTACCCCCCTGAATGCGCCCCACGACCGAGTTGTACGGTCGTGGGGTGTACCGCTTCCTGATGTCCCGGCAGTGGGTGATCCTCGCGTTGATCACCCTTCTCCTGATCCCGACGATGATCAGGCTGGGCATCTGGCAGATGCACCGCTACGAGATGCGCAGCGCCCGGAACCAGTTGGTCACGAACGCGCTGCACGCCAAGCCGGTCCCCGTGGAGACGATCAGCACCCCGGGGCACGCGGTCACCCGTACGGAGAGGTACCGCACCGTCACCGCGACGGGCACCTTCGAGACTTCTAAAGAAGTAGTCGTCCGGCGCCGTACCAATGACGACGACGAGGTCGGCTTCCACGTCCTCACCCCGTTCGTGTTGACGGACGGCAAGGTCGTGTTGATCAACCGTGGATGGATCCCGGCGACCGGGGTGCAGACGGCCTTCCCGAAGATCCCCGCGCCACCGAGCGGCAGGACCAAGATCACCGGGCGTCTGATGGCCGACGAGACGACCGCGGCGAGCGGCATCAAGGACATCAAGGGCCTGCCCGACCGCCAGATCATGTTGATCAACAGCGCGGAACAGGCGAAGCGGCTCGACGCCCAGGTGCTCGGCGGCTACGTCGAGCAGACCGCGCCGGAGCCGAAGGGCGACACGCCGGAGCAGATCTCCGACCCGGGCAAGGAAGACGCCCCGCTGAACTACGCGTACATGATCCAGTGGTGGCTGTTCGCGGCGGCCGTCCCGGTCGGCTACGTGGTCCTCGCCCGCCGCGAGGCCCGCGACCGCAGGGAGGCGGCGGCGAAGGTGGAGGAGACGGCGGAGGCCGAGCCCGCGACCGTGTGACCCGGGCTTCTCTTCACCCGCCCGGCCCCGAACCTTGATTGCCTCACCGACAGGCAGGGAACCCGCACCCCGTGCACCCACGTATCGAGGACTACGCCCTCATCGGCGACGAACAGACCGCGGCCCTGGTCGGCATGGACGGCTCGGTCGACTGGCTGTGTCTGCCGCGCTTCGACTCGGCCGCCTGCTTCGCCAGAATGCTCGGCGACGAGGACAACGGCCACTGGCGCATCGCCCCCAAGGGCGCCGACCGCTGCACCCGCCGCGCCTACCGCCCCGACACCCTGGTCCTGGACACGGAGTGGGAGACCGACGAGGGCACCATCCGCGTCACCGACCTGATGCCCCAGCGCCACCGCGCCCCCGACGTCGTACGCATCGTCGAAGGCGTCAGCGGCAAGGTCACCGTCCACAGCAGGCTCCGCCTGCGCTTCGACTACGGCGCGGTCGTGCCGTGGATGCGCCGGTCCGACGGGCACCATGTGGCCGTCGCGGGCCCCGACTCGGTGTGGCTGCGCAGCGAGCCCGAGGTGCGCACCTGGGGCGAGGACTTCAGCACCCTCTCGGAGTTCACCGTCGAGGCCGGCCAGAAGGTCGCCTTCGTCCTCACCTGGCACCCCTCCCACGAGCCCCGTCCGCCGCTCGTCGACCCCTACCAGTCGTTGCACACCAGCGTCGCGGACTGGAGGCGCTGGGTGGCCCGCTGCCGCTACGACGGCCCCTACAGGGACGCCGTCGTACGGTCCCTGATCACCCTCAAGGCCCTCACCTACCGCCCGACCGGTGGCATCGTCGCCGCGGCCACCACCTCGCTGCCCGAGGAGATGGGAGGCGTCCGCAACTGGGACTACCGCTACTGCTGGCTGCGCGATTCGAGCCTCACCCTGGGCGCCCTGATCGCCGCGGGCTACCACAAGGAGGCCGAGGCCTGGCGCGACTGGCTGCTCCGCGCGGTCGCGGGCGATCCTGCGGACCTGCAGATCATGTACGGCGTGGCGGGCGAGCGACGGCTCCCCGAGTTCGAACTGCCGCACCTCTCCGGCTTCGCCGGTTCGGCCCCCGTCCGGATCGGCAACGGCGCCGTCAACCAGCTCCAACTCGACGTCTACGGAGAGGTGCTGGACTCCCTGTGGCTGGCCCGCCGCGCGGGACTGTCCCCCAAGCCGCACATGTGGTCGCTCCAGGCCGTCCTCCTGGAGTGGCTGCGCGCGCAGTGGCAACAGCCGGACGAGGGCCTCTGGGAGGTGCGCGGCGGGCGCCGGCACTTCGTGCACTCCAAGGTCATGGTGTGGGTGGCCGCCGACCGCGCCGTCCGCACCCTGGAGGAGTACGCCGACCTGCCCGGCGACCTGGAGGGCTGGCGCGAACTGCGCGACGCGGTGCACCGGGACGTGTGCGAGAAGGGCTACGACCTGGAACGCAACACGTTCACGCAGTACTACGGTTCGCAGGAACTCGACGCCGCCCTGCTGCTCATCCCCCGCTTCGGCTTCCTGCCGCCGGACGATCCGCGGGTCGTCGGCACGGTCGACGCGGTCCGCGAGGCCCTGGGCCACGACGGCTTCGTCCGCCGCTACGACACCGCCGCCGACACCCCGGTGGACGGGCTGCCCGGCGACGAGGGCGCCTTCCTGGCGTGCTCCTTCTGGCTCGTGGACGCACTCCAGATGACGGGCCGCAGGAAGGAGGCCCGGGTGCTGTTCGAGCGACTGGTGGGCCTCGCGAACGACGTGGGGCTGCTCGCGGAGGAGTACGACCCGGTGGCCGGCCGTCAGCTGGGCAACTTCCCGCAGGCGTTCAGCCACATCGGCCTGGTGAACACCGCCCTCACCCTGTTCGGGGACGAGGAGGCAGGATAGGGGCCATGGATCTTGGACTGAAGGACCGGGTGTACGTCGTCACCGGAGCCACTCGCGGGCTCGGCAACGCCACCGCGCGCGAGCTGGTGGCCGACGGCGCGAAGGTGGTCGTCACCGGTCGCGACGAGAAGCGGGCCGCCGACGCGGCGGCCGAGCTGGGGCCGAACGCGGTCGGCGTGGCCGTCGACAACGCCGACGCGGAGGCGCCGGCCCGGCTGATCGCCGCCGCGCGCGAGCACTTCGGGGGCTTCGACGGCATCCTCGTGAGCGTCGGCGGGCCGCCGCCCGGGTTCGTCGCCGACACCACCGACGAACAGTGGCAGTCGTCGTTCGAGTCGGTGTTCCTGGGCGCGGTACGGCTCGCCCGCGCGGCGGCCGAGGAGTTGGGGGCGGGCGGTGTCATCGGGTTCGTGCTCTCCGGGTCGGTGCACGAGCCGATCCCGGGGCTGACGATCTCGAACGCGCTGCGGCCCGGTCTCGCCGGTTTCGCCAAGTCCCTCGCGGACGAGCTGGGCCCGCGCGGCATCCGTGTCCTGGGGCTCCTGCCGGCCCGCATCGACACGGACCGCGTGCGCGAGCTGGACGGCCTGTCCGCGGACCCGGTGGCCACGCGTGCGGCCAACGAGTCGCGGATTCCGCTACGGCGGTACGGGACTTCGGACGAGTTCGGGCGGGTGGCCGCGTTTCTGCTGTCGCCGGCCGCGTCCTACCTGACGGGGATCATGGTCCCTGTTGACGGTGGGATGCGGCACGGGTTCTGACGGCCCATCAACTCGATCATCCCGCTCAACCCATCAGTCAACCTGTCAACTCACCCGCTCCGCTCGGTGCTTGACGCCCGTCAGGCGGACCTCCGTAGGCAGCGACTCCAGGCCGGCCGAATCGCGGGCGTGGGCAAGGGCGTTGGCCGTCAGGTGGTCGAGGGCGACTCCCGGGTCCACGTGCGGTTCCAAGCTGAGCTGGACGCGGGCCTCGGGTGCCGTGCGGGTGCCGGCGAGCCGCACGTGCGCGTGGGCCACGCCGTCCAGGGCGCCCGCGTCGGTGGCGAGGACGCCCTCCAGGGCCCGGCCCCGCAGCAGCGCGCCCTCGCCGTCGCCGGTGCTGACGGCGACCTCGGTGAGCCGACGGCGCCGTAGCACCGCGACGAGCCACCACAGGGCCAGCAGGACGAGGACGGCGAGCACGGCGAGGACCGTCGGCCACCACCAGCCGTCGCCCCGCCACCGGGTCCGCCGGGCATCGCTGAGCAGGACGTCGTGGCGCCCGTCATAGATCCACCAGGAGGGCGGCTTCACGCCGAGGCCGACGGCCAGTACCGAGCCGCCGAGCACGAGCAGTACGAGGCCCACGACACCGATCACCGCGCGGTTGACGATCCTGAGCACCGGCCTCATCCCTTCCGTCCGGAACGGCCGACGTGCACCGACAGAGCGGGCGGTCGGGCGAGTCCGAGCCCGCTGATCGCGTCGCCGAGCACGGCGTCCAAGTCGGTCCGTACGTCGTCGAGTTCACGGAAATGCGACACCGCGCGGACGTCGGCTTTGGTCCGGCTGGTCCGTACGCGTACCGACTGCACGCCCGAGACCTCCATGGCCCGGTCGCGCAGCACCATCGCGGCGGCGGCGCGTTGCAGGCCGGCCCGGACGTCGGCGTGGGTGCGGCGCATCGGCAGCACCTGGCGCAGGCCGGGTGTCACCGCGAGCACGATCAGCCAGAGGCCGAGGGCTGCGGCGATGCCGGCGCCGACGAGCACCCAGGTGTCGTCCAGGGGCCGTTGGGCGAGTTGTCGGGCCAGTTCCCGGCGCCAGTGCGCGGCGGGCCGCTCCGCGCGCACGGCGGTGGCGTCGTAGAGCAGGGCGCCCGCGCCGGCGAGCAGCAGGACGGCGACGATGCCCGCGGGGACGCGGCGCGCCGACCAGAAGCGGCCTCCCTTGCCATCCCCGTCATGGACGACGGGAACGGGGTCGTAGTCGGACGCGGCGGTGTACCCGCCGGGTCCGGGGTCGGTCTCCTTCTCGATGACCGGTAGTCGTTGGGTCGTGCCGTCGGAGCCCTGGGGCTCGCTCATCGCGTCCTCCCCTGTGCCGCGCCAAGTGCCGGATGGAGCCGTTCCACTTGGACGGCGACCTCGGGCACGTCCATGCCCACCAACGCGCGTACCCGCTGAACCACCTGTCGACGCACCTGAAAACAGCGGGCGCCGATGTCGCAGGGATAGTCGAGTTCGAGGTGCACGCGCACGCGTACCGTGTCGTGGTGTACGACCACGGTGGCATGCGGCGAAGCGGCGTCCGGGTGCAGGGGTCCGAGCGCCTCGCGCGCGGCCTGCGCGGCGATCTTCGCCACGACCCGGTCGGCGATCCGGGTAGCGCCCCGCTCACCGGGTGCGACGACCGCCAGGGGTCTGCCGCGCTCGTCGACCGCTCCGTCCCGGCCGCTCACGGGCGTCACCGCCGCCGGTCGTCACGCGAGCGGAAGAAGTCGCCGAGTTCCAGGTCCCCCTCCAGGAACCGGCCGACGACGAACCCGATGGCGCCCAGGGCCGCCACCAGCAGGAAGGCCCCGAACCCGCCGAAGTATCCGGCGAAGCCCAGTGCCATTCCGGCGATCATGCCGACCACGGCCCTGCTCATCCTGCGCTCCTCAGCTCGTTCGTCGGCCCGCTCATGAGTTCGTTAGCCGGCTCGGTCACTGGAGTCGGGGCTCCGGTTCGTCGTCCTCTTCGTCCGGCAGCTTCACGTCGCTGACCGCGATGTTGACCTCGACGACCTCAAGGCCGGTCATGCGCTCCACGGCCACGATGACGTTCTCCCGCACGGCACGGGCCACGTCCGCGATCGACACCCCGTAGTCGACGACGATCTCCAGGTCGAGCGCGGTCTGCACCTCGCCGACCTCGGCCTTCACACCCCGGGACACCGACTTCGTACCGCCGGGCACCCGATCGCGCACGGCCCCGAAGGTGCGGGACAGCCCGCTGCCCATGGCGTGGACGCCCAGGACGTCCCGGGCGGCCAGCCCGGCGATCTTCTCCACGACGCCGTCGGCGATGGTGGTCCGCCCCCGGGACGCGGGGTCGCCGCCGCCGCGTTTGGTGGGGGGTTTGCGGGTCTGTACGGACTCCCGCTCACCGTCGGGGTCCTGTGTCCGGTTCCGCTCCGTCATGTCGGTCATCGCCGTACATCCCTTTCGGTCGTCGTCCTTCGACCACCGTAAGTGCGGTTGCTCGGTCTCGCGCTGGACATGCGGCAGGGTGGAGGAATGACGGCGGACGCGTGGACTGGGAATCAGGGGCGGCGCGGAGCGCCTTCGAACAGGGCGGTGGTGGGCGACGGACGGGCGGTACGGCATCAACTGCGGCTCGGCAGGCTGCTGCCCCTGGGTGACCGGCGGGACGGTGCGTGGATCGCCGAGCGGGCGGCCGAGGCCGTGCTGCGGGGCGCGGCGGAGCGGGTGCGGGGCGTGCGGCTGGGGGCGCTGCGGATCGCGCTCGCCGATCCGGCGGACGCGCACGTGCCCGCCGTACCGCCTCCGCCGGGTGCGCTGCCGCCCGGGCCGCTGCGGATCACGGCCGACTTCGCCGCCGCGGCGACCGAACCCCTGCCGGCTGCGGCGTCCCGGCTGCGCACGGCCCTGGCCACGGTCGCTGCTGAGCGGCTCGGTCTGGTGGTGGACGAGGTTGATCTACAGGTGACGGTCCTGCTGGACCATATGGACGACGTTGACGGTATGGACGATGTCGACCGTGTGGACGATGCGGATCACGATCCTGCTGCCGACGTTGACCATGTTGATGACATTGACCGTGTGGACGATGTTGACCGTGTTGACGGCGGCGACGCGTCCCTGGTCGCCGCCGCCGCGCTCGCCGTCCCGGGAGTGGCCCGGCTGACCGGTGCGCTGGGCGGGCTCGGCCGGGCGGTGCACATCCAGGAGGTCGCCGGCGAAGGGGCGCTGCCTCGTCGCCACACGCGCGTGGAGCTCGCGGTGCGCGCGGACCACCGGGCCCTGGATGTGGCCCGGGAGGTCCGCGCGGGGGTCGGCGAGGTGCTGCCGGATCACCCGACCGTGGCCGTACTGGTCACCAAGGTGGACTGACGGCAAGGTGGGCTGACGGCCTTATTCGCCGACGCCGGCCAGGTCCCTCAGGCGTCGGGCCTGTGCGGCGCGCTCGGCGGCGCGCTGGTCGTCGTAGGCACGGCCCTGGACGCCCTGGAGCAGCGCCTTGGTCTCGATGAGGGCGTCGCGCGGGGCGGCCAGCAGCGCGGTCGCCAGGTCGCGTACAGCGCCCTCGACCTGGTCGGCGGGCACGGCGATGTTCGCGAGGCCGGTGCTGACGGCCTCCTCGGCCAGGACGGAGCGCCCGGTCGCGCAGATCTCCAGCGCGCGGGCGTAGCCGACGAGGCCCACCAGGGGATGCGTGCCGGTCAGGTCGGGCACCAGTCCGAGGCTGGTCTCGCGCATGGCGAACTGCACATCGTCGGCGACGACGCGCAGGTCACAGGCGAGGGCGAGCTGGAACCCGGCCCCGATGGCATGCCCCTGGACGGCGGCGATGGACACGATGTCGCTGCGTCGCCACCAGGTGAAGCCCGCCTGGTACTCGGCGATGGTCCCGTCCAGCGTGGCGTCGTCGCTGTGCGCGAGGTCGATGAACGACGGTTCGCCGTCGAAGCCCTCGGGCGTGAACGCCCGGCGGTCGAGTCCGGCCGAGAAGGACTTGCCCTCGGCACACAGCACCACGACGCGGACGGAGCCCGGCAGCAACCGCCCGGCCTCCGCCAACGCCCGCCAGAGAGCAGGACTTTGAGCGTTGCGTTTGGCCGGGTTGGTCAGCGTCACCGTGGCGATCGCGTCGTCGACGGTGAGCCGTACGCCGTCCTTGTCGAGTACGGGACCGAGGTCCTTGTCGTCCTGTTCGGGCGAAGCCATGGGGCGCCTCCGATGTGTGCGGTCAGCAGAGCAGAGCTAAGTGACTGCACAGTAACCACCCGGTCGGTCAGTCGTCCGACCGGGTGGCCACCATCGAAGCCGATGAGCCACCCGGGGTCAGGCCGAAGCCTTCTTGCCCCGGGTCGCCCCACCACGCCCACGAAGCGTGACGCCCGACTCACTGAGCATCCGGTGGACGAAGCCATACGAGCGGCCGGTCTCCTCGGCCAGCGCTCGAATGCTCGCACCGGAGTCGTACTTCTTCTTCAGGTCTGCCGCGAGCTTGTCGCGCGCGGCGCCGGTTACCCGGCTGCCCTTCTTCAGAGTCTCGGCCACCCGTGCCTCCTCATGGGAAGTGCGCTCTTGGTCTCCTCATGATCACCCCTCCAAGCGTTCATGGCCACCCATTCGGCAAGGTCCGTAAGACAAGGTTTTGACGACAGGAGTGCGTCCCCACAAGTGGAATGTGGAATTCCTGAGGATCTTGTCCGTACGGCCGAACGAGTTGTTCCGCGAAGTACCTGGTCAGAGACGCGGGACGGCCGAGCCCTTGTCGATAAAGGACTCGGCCGGGAAATCGGTGTACGACACACCTCGGTACGAGGAGATCTCACACAGATGGTGGATCACCGGTAGGCCGAATGATCCATACGCCGTGGATCAAGCATTCGGCCAAGCGGCACCGACCGTCGGGCGGCCGACTGTCAGGCGAGCGCGACGAGATCCGCGTAGTCCGCGCCCCACAGGTCCTCGACGCCGTCCGGCAGCAGGATGATGCGCTCCGGCTGGAGAGCTTCCACGGCGCCCTCGTCGTGGGTGACGAGAACGACGGCGCCCTTGTAGGTGCGCAGCGCGCCGAGGATCTCCTCGCGGCTGGCGGGGTCCAGGTTGTTCGTCGGCTCATCCAGGAGGAGGACGTTCGCGGACGACACCACCAGGGTGGCGAGCGCGAGGCGGGTCTTCTCCCCTCCGGAGAGAACACCGGCGGGCTTGTCGACGTCGTCCCCGGAGAACAGGAACGAGCCGAGCGTCTTGCGGACCTCGACCAGGTCCAGGTCCGGGGCGGCGGAGCGCATGTTCTCCAGGACCGTGCGCTCCGGGTCGAGGGTCTCGTGCTCCTGCGCGTAGTAGCCGAGCTTGAGGCCGTGGCCCTCGATGACCTCGCCGGTGTCCGGCTTCTCGGCGCCGCCGAGGAGCTTCAGGAGGGTCGTCTTGCCTGCGCCGTTCAGGCCGAGGATGACGACGCGCGAACCCTTGTCGATGGCCAGGTCGACGTCGGTGAAGATCTCCAGGGAGCCGTACGACTTCGACAGGCCCTCCGCCATGAGCGGGGTCTTGCCGCAGGGCGAGGGCTCCGGGAAGCGCAGTTTGGCGACCTTGTCGGAGACACGCACCGCGTCGAGGCCGGCGAGCAGCCGGTCGGCGCGCTTGGCCATGTTCTGCGCGGCGACCGTCTTGGTGGCCTTGGCGCGCATCTTGTCGGCCTGCGAGTGCAGGGCGGCGGCCTTCTTCTCGGCGTTCTGCCGCTCGCGCTTGCGGCGCTTCTCGTCGGCCTCGCGCTGCTGCTGGTAGAGCTTCCAGCCCATGTTGTAGTAGTCGATCTGGGAGCGGTTGGCGTCCAGATAGAACACCTTGTTGACGACGGTCTCGACGAGGTCGGTGTCGTGGGAGATCACGATGAAACCGCCGCGGTACGTCTTCAGGTAGTCGCGCAGCCAGACGATCGAGTCGGCGTCGAGGTGGTTCGTGGGCTCGTCGAGCAGGAGCGTGTCCGCGTCCGAGAACAGGATGCGGGCCAGCTCGATACGGCGGCGCTGACCGCCGGAGAGCGTATGGAGCGGCTGGCCGAGCACGCGGTCCGGGAGGTTCAGCGCGGCGGCGATGGTGGCGGCCTCGGCCTCGGCGGAGTACCCGCCCTTGGTGAGGAACTCCGTCTCCTGGCGCTCGTACTGGCGCATGGCCTTCTCGCGGGTGGCGCCGCTGCCGTTGGCGATGCGCTGTTCGTTCTCGCGCATCTTGCGGATCAGGGTGTCCAGGCCGCGCGCGGAGAGGACGCGGTCGCTGGCGAGCACGTCCAGGTCGCCGGTGCGGGGGTCCTGCGGGAGGTAGCCGACCTCGCCGGAGCGGGTGACGGTGCCGCCGGCGGGTTGGCCCTCGCCGGCCAGGACCTTGGTCAGGGTGGTCTTGCCGGCGCCGTTGCGCCCGACCAGACCGATGCGGTCGCCCTTGGCGACACGGAAGGTGGCGGACTCGATGAGGACGCGGGCACCGGCGCGCAGCTCGATACCGGAGGCGGAGATCACGGTCAGACTCCAGAGCGGGGTCGTAGGCGGAAGGGGCGGCTGAGGACGTTCCCGCCGTCTAATGCGCGAGGAGAATGGCCATGGGCCAAGTCTAACGGGGACGTGCAAGCGCTTTTCCTGTGCGCGGTGGGTCATCGCCCCGGAGCGGGCGGCCCCGGTGATCCGGTACAGGGCGTCCACAGCGATGAGCTGCGCGGTCCGGGCCGGTGCGGGGAGATGAGCACCTCACGCGCGTGACGTACGGCACGCGCGCGCGTGCCGGCTCGGTGGGCGGAGCTGGGTGCTGTCCCCCGTTCGGCCCTCGTCCGGCGCCTCGGGGGGGGGAACGGCGGGCGAGGATGACGCCATGCAGTTCGACGACGACGCGAATCTGGACACCTCCGAGGTGCAGGACGTGCGCGGCAGCCGGATTCCCGGTGGCCGGGCGACCGTGGGCGGTGGCCTCGCGGGGCTGATCGCGCTGCTGCTCGGGCTCTTCTTCGGTGTCGGTCCCGACAACCTGGGGTTGTCGTCGGGCAGCGACTCACCGGCGGCGACCGCGTCCTCGCTGGCCCAGGTGCAGTCGACCTGCCGTACCGGACAGGACGCGAACACCAAGGAGGACTGCCGCATCGTGGCGGTGGTCAACAGCGTGCAGGACTTCTGGACGCAGGAGTTCCGGCGGCGCAGCGGTACGTACACGCGGTCGCCCACGGTCTTCTTCAGCGGGCAGGTCGCCACCGCGTGCGGGACGGCGACCTCGGCGGTGGGGCCGTTCTACTGCCCCGGCGACCGGAAGGTCTATCTGGACCTGGGGTTCTTCGACGAGCTGCGGACGAAGTTCGGCTCCAGCGGCGGGCCGTTCGCGCAGGCGTATGCCGTGGCGCACGAGTACGGGCACCACGTGCAGGACCTGATGGGCACGCTCGGCCGGTCGCAGGACGGGCGGACCGGTGCGAACAGCAACGCGGTGAAGGTGGAACTGCAGGCCGACTGCTACGCCGGGGTCTGGGCGCACCACGCGACCACCACAAAGGACGAGTCGACCGGGCGGCCGTTGATCACCAGCCTCACGGACGCCGACATCCGGGACGGGCTGGACGCGGCGGCGGCCGTGGGCGACGACCGGATCCAGGAGCGGTTCCAGGGCCGGGTGACGCCGGAGAGCTGGACGCACGGGTCGGCGGCGCAGCGGCAGCAGTGGTTCTACACGGGCTACCGGACCGGGGACATGGCGCAGTGCAACACCTTCCGCTGACAGCCTCGCGGGGCGTTCTCGCGAGGCGTTGTCAGTGGCGGGTGCAAGACTCGTCGAAAGCGATCGAAGCAGCGGAAACACTGAGGAACCCGACAGCGACCAAGAACGGCTGAGAACCCCAGGCACACAAGGAAGTGATCGGCATGACAGACGAGGACAGCGGGCGTCCCGGCATCCACCCGTCCATCTACCCGTCCCTGCTGTACGCGGACGCGAAGGCGGCGATCCGGCAGCTCACGGAGGCCTTCGGCTTCACCGAGCTGGCCGTGTACGAGGGCGAGGACGGCTCGGTGATGCACGCGGAGCTGGCGCAGGGCAACGGCGCGGTGATGCTCGGCTCCAAGGGCCGCGGCGGCCGTTTCGACGAGGCGATGAAGAGCGCGGGTCCCGCCGGGGTGTACATCGTCGTGGACGACGTCGACGCCCATCACCGGCGGGCCGTGGAGCACGGCGCGGAGATCCTGATGCCCCCGACGGACCAGGAGTACGGATCCCGGGACTACATGGCCCGGGACGCCGAGGGCAACATCTGGAGCTTCGGTACGTACGCTCCGGAGTGGCCGGAGAGACCGAAGACAGGGGCCTGACCGCGCCTAGCTTCCCCCCGTGTGCACCTGGAAGGCCGCCCGGCGTACGGCCTTGGCGAGCGCCGGGTCCGGGTGGGCGGCGGCGAGCGCGACGAGGACCTGCACGGTGCGGGGATGGCCTACGGCGCGCACCTCGTCGAGGAGCATCGGGACGGTCGGCTGGATCGCGGACTCCAGGTGGCGCACCAACAGCGGGGCCTCCCCGTGGTCGGCGACGGCGGCGGCACTGTCGACCCACAACCAGGTGGCCTCTTCGCGGGTGAGGACCTCGTGCGCGTCCTCCGGGTCGATCCCGTCGTGCTCCGCGAGCCACAGCAGGGCGTACGGCCGCAGGGTCGCCTCGTCGGCGACGGCGCGGACGTCGGGCTCGGCCGGGGCGCCGACAACGCGCAGCGCCTCGAAGGCGAGGCCGCGCAGCAGGGCGTCCTCGCCGCGGGCGGCGTCGATCAGCTGGCCGACGGCGGTGCCCACGGTGCGGGCGGCGAGCCAGGCGCGGTACTCGGCGCGGGCGGCGTTCGGGCGGAGCTGGGAGCAGCCGCGGAGCATGTCCTCGGCGGACTGCTCGATGTTCCCTGCGGGGCTCTGCGCGGCCACGCAGATCTGCTCCAGCTTGACCCAGACCGCCCAGCTGCCGAGCGGGGTGAGGGTGGCCTGGGCGTCGCCGTAGGTGAGGGCGCCGACGGAGGCGAGAGCGTGCAGGGCCCAGTCGAGGAGGGGGTCGAGAGGGGCGTCGGCGACGGCCGGTGGCTGCTGGACGGGTTCGGGCTGGGGGCCGTAGGGGATCTCGCAGCGCTCGGTGCGCAGTTCGGTGACCCGCTGGCCGAGGAGGTCGAGGAGCTGTTCGACGGGGACGGGCCCGGCGGACAGCTGAAGGAAGGAGAGCACCTGAGGCATGGCCGAGACGACCTCGGCGACGGCTGAGGGCTCGTGCTCCCGGGGTTCCGGGTGGGCGAGCGACCAGGCGTCGAAGAGGGCGACCCAGCCGCGCAGGACGGCGCTGTCGTCGCGGTCCCAGGCGCGCAGCCGCCAGCCGGGGCGGGCCTCGTCGCCGTGCACCTCGACGAGGCCGGCGAGGCGGGCGGTGTCCCAGTCGGCGCGGACCTGAGCCGGGGTCAGGCCCAGATCCTCGGCCGCGAGTTCGGCGGTCGCGTCGGAGAGGGTGCCTTTGCCGTCGGGGCTCGCGCTGTCACGGCCGGGGCGTAGTGCGGCGTCGGCCCAGTGGGCGACGCGGGCGGCCCCGGCCAGGCCGGAGCGAGCCATTCTGGCCAGTTCCGCGGGGGCCGGTGTGCCCTCCGGAGGGCGGGGTACGGGGCGGCGCGAGCGCCGCTGGTTCATCGCTCGGGGGGCGGCGGCCAGGGGTCGCGGGCGGACGAGTCGAAGCCTGGAGTCGCGCGGGATACGGGACGTCACGGGTGCAGTCTTCCGGTTGACGGTCCGAAAACCCAAACGGAATGTCACGGCGGGCGACGGGGAGGGCCAAGGCACAGGGTCCCGCGGGCGGCTGGGGACCGGGATCAGGCCAGTGGTACAGGGCTAAACGGAAGGTCGGCGGGGTGTGCTGAGGGTGGGAGTCCGGGGTGGTGAAGGGAGGGCGGTCGGTACGGGCCCGACGGATCACAACAGAGGGCGCGAAACACGGCAGCCCGCATCCGCTCACATCAGCGGGGTCAGGAAGCGGCGCAGGATCTCCTCGTATCCGGCCGGGTCGGCGTTCCACATCGCGCCGTGCGGGGCGTGGTCGACCGGCTGGAGGGTGATCAGGTCGGGGCGGTGGGCGGCGAAGCGGCGGGAGAGGGTCCAGGGTGCCACCGTGTCGTCCGGGCCGTGGAAGATCAGGGTCGGGACCCGGAGCCGGGCCGGGTCGGCGGCCTCGGCGATGCGGTCGCCGTGCAGACCCGTGCGGCCCTGGGCGGCGCGGACCGCCAGCGGCAGCAGCGCGCCCGGGGTGTGCCGGGCGGTGGCGAGGGCGCGCAGCGTGGTCTCCCAGTCGAGCACCGGGGAGTCCAGCACCAGGCCGGAGACGCGGTCGCGCATCGCGGAGTGGGCGACGGCGCGCAGGGCCATGGTGGCGCCGGTGGACCAGCCGTACAGGACGACGTGCTCGGCGCCGTACCGCACGGCGTAGCGGATCGCCGCGTCCAGGTCGCGCCACTCGGTCTCGCCGAGGTGGCCCAGGCCGTCGGGGTTGCGGGGTGCGCCCAGGTCGCCGCGGTAGGCGAGGGCGAGGACCGGGAAGCTGTTGCGGTGCAGGAACTCCATGACGTTCAGGGAGAGTTCGCGGGTCGCGGCCAGTCCGTGCACCGCGATCACCCAGGTGCTACGCGCTCCGGGCACGAACCACGCGGGCAGGGAGCCGAGTTCACCGGGGATGTCGATGTCGGCGTGGTCCAGGCCGAGGGCGGCGCTCGGGTTGCCGACGTGGACGTTCGGGGTGAGCCACACCTTGTCGCCGGGGCGCAGGG
The DNA here is from genome assembly GCF_036226385.1 of Streptomyces sp. NBC_01261. Classification (NCBI taxonomy): domain Bacteria; kingdom Bacillati; phylum Actinomycetota; class Actinomycetes; order Kitasatosporales; family Streptomycetaceae; genus Streptomyces; species Streptomyces sp. NBC_01261. The sequence goes on along the minus strand of NZ_CP108463.1, from coordinate 8,317,959 downwards.
TGCCGTGGGTGACGCGTTCGAGGCGGCGTACGACGGCGTCGGCGGAGGCCGACGCGGTCTCGACGACGGGCCCGACGACAGCGTGGGAGCCGTCGCCGGCGAGGCCGTAGGTGCCGGGCCGCAGGGACGCCAGGTCCCGGGTGAGCGTGATCTGCCCGGCGGCGGTGGAGTGCACCGTGAGCCGGGGTTCGTTCGGCAGGGGACGCCCGGGCGGCGCCTTCAGCGCGGCGTCACTGGCGAACCGGCCGACGGCGACGCCGGCCGCACCGGCCGCGAGGGCCACGGAGACGGCCGCGGCCGCCGCTTTGACTGTGCGCACGGGTCCAGTGTCCCGGGGGAGACGGCTGGCGGCCAGCCGGAGAGGGCGGGGGGATTGTCGGGGCGGGGTGTTCCGGTGGCGGTGAGAGGGGCGGTGTCGGTGGGGCGGGTGCTGCGGGGAGGCTGGGATGTCTCGGTGGCGGTGACAGGGACGGAGCAGTGACGGTGGGCGCCCCTCGGGGGGGGCAGGCGCCGGTATTGAGGGGCCGGGACGTCCCGGTGGCGGCGACAGAGACGGAGCAGTGACGGTGGGCGCCCCTCGGGGGCAGGCGCCGGCGTTGAGGGGCCGGGACGTCCCGGTGATCGCGGAAGGCACGGTGCCGGTGGTAGCCGGCGCTCCTTGAGTGGCCATGCGGGTGAGGGTGGGGGGACCGCGCCGGTCGCGCGGGACCCCAGGGGTGATGCGCGGCGGGTTGGCGGAACGAGGCACGAGGGTGACGCCAGGCCGGCCGGTTGCGCGGGACACGGGGGGGATGCGAGGCAGGCCGGTGGCACGGAGACGACGCGATGGGGGGACCGCGCCGGTCGCGCGGGACCCCAGGGGTGATGCGCGGCGGGTTGGCGGGAACGAGGCACCAGGGTGACGCCGGGCCGGCCGGTTGCGCGGGACACGGGGGATGCGAGGCAGGCCGGTGGCACGGAGACGACGCGAGACGGGCCGGTGGCGCGACGCCGTGCGGGTGAGCAGTGCGGGCGACACGAGGCAGCTCGGCGCCGCCGGAGGGGTCCTCGCCGGAAGCACGCCTCGGAAGGCCCCGAAGGAAGCGAGCCGCCGGGAGCGCCCACCTAGCCCTCGCCGCGCTCATCCCTCGCCGTCCGATCCCCTCATCCCGTCACCCCCGCCCCCTCACCCCTTCACCCTCACCCCAGCCGACCTCACCCCCTCACTCCCTCACCCCAGCCGACCCCACCCCCTCACCGCAGCCCATACCACCTCCCTCGCATCCACCGCCCGCACCCCCTCACCCAGCGGTGCGCTCCCTCACCCAGCGGTGCGCTCCCTCACCCAGCGGTGCGCTCCCTCACCCCGCCGCGCGTCCCCGCTGCCCATACCCCCGCAACCGCTCCCCCGCCTCGGCCACCTGTTCCCCCGTCAGCAACGTCGGCGACAACCCCGGCACCGACGACGCCGTCAGCCACAGCCGGCACATCCACTCCAGCTGGGCCGTGCGGTCGAAAGCCTGGTCGAGGGAGGTGCCGTAGGCGATCGTGCCGTGGTTCTGGAGGAGGCAGGCCGAACGGTCCGTCAGGGCGTGGAGCATGTTCTCGGCCAGCTCCTCCGTGCCGTAGGTCGCGTACGGGGCGACCCGGACCGGGCCGCCGAGGGCGCCGGACATGTAGTGGACGGAGGGGAGTTCGGGGACGAGGGTCGAGACGGCCGTCGCGTGGACGGCGTGGGTGTGGACGACGGCGTGGGCGTCGGTGCTGCGGTAGACGGCGAGGTGCATGGGCAGTTCGCTGGTCGGGAACAGGGTGCCGAGGACCTGCCGGCCGTCGAGGTCGACGCCGACCGTGTCCGCGGGTGCGAGGCGGTCGTAGGGGACGCCCGACGGTGTGACCAGGACGGTGTCGCCGACGCGGACCGAGACGTTTCCGGAGGTGCCGACGACCAGGCCGTCGGCGACCGTCCGGCGCGCGGTCGCGACGAGTGCGCCCCAGGCGTGCGCCTCATCGGCGCTCACGCTCCTCCTCCGCGTCTCCCCCACAACTCCCGCACTCTCCCGGGCGTCCCGCCCGCCCCACTGGTCCCGCCGTTGCTCAGCCATGTCGCGATCCTGTCAGCCGGTGCCCCAACGCACGTTCGGGCGAAGGCACTTTAGGCCGGAAGCCGCGCGTCCGAAAGATGACATATGGGCGTGAACCGCCCACTCCAGTCGCCCGGCTGGAGACCGACCGGCATCGACGGATCACCCGACAACCTCCGGGGGATCCGCCGTACACGCCGCCGTTCCCGGGGGAAACATGGCCCATGACCGCACACCGTCCCTGACCCGCGCCCGCACCGGCATCCGCCTCCGCACCAACCCCCGCGCCCGCCTCACCGCGGCCGCCGTCGCCGCTCTCACCGTCGGCGCGACCACCTTCGCGCTCGCCGAACTCCCGGCCGTCGCCGCAGACATCGCCGCGAGCTCGCCGAAGGGCCACGACGTCTCCTCGCACCAGAAGAACGTCGACTGGCCGAGCGCGAAGGCGAAGGGCGCCACGTTCGTCTACGTCAAGGCGACCGAGTCGACCACCTACCGCAACCCGTACTTCGACCGGCAGTACGACGGGGCCCGCAAGGCCGGCATCATCCGCGGCGCGTACCACTTCGCCCTGCCGGACAGGTCGTCGGGCGCGAGCCAGGCCGCGTACTTCGTGGCGCACGGCGGCGACTGGAAGGCGGACGGCTGGACGCTGCCGCCCGCGCTGGACATCGAATACAACCCGTACGACAAGGAGCACGGCTGCTACGGCCTGAGCAAGACCGCGATGGTCAACTGGATCAAGGCCTTCAGCGCCGAGGTGAACCGGGAGACCGGCCGCCGCCCGGTGATCTACACCACCACCCTGTGGTGGAAGACCTGCACGGGCGACAACAGCTCCCTGGCCTCGACACACGCGCTGTGGATCGCCCGCCACAACGCGGCGGACGCGGGCTCGCTGCCCGCCGGATGGTCGTACTGGACCTTCTGGCAGTACGACAACAGCGGGAGCCTGCCGGGTGACCAGAATCTCTTCAACGGGACGGTGAGCCAACTGCGGAAGTTCGCCCGGGGCTACTGAGTGATTCACCAGGCAATCCGGCCACCACAGAGACCCCCTCAGTTCATCTTCCGTTCATCCAGATTGCCTACGGTCAACGCGCCGATGACCTCGAACGATTGTCTGGGTAAATGGAAAACTTCTCGCTGATCCTCGCGATTGTGGTAATCACCGCACTCGCGTTCGATTTTACGAACGGTTTCCACGACACCGCCAACGCGATGGCCACCACCATCTCGACCGGTGCGCTCAAGCCCAAGGTCGCGGTGGCCATGTCGGCCACCCTCAACCTGGTGGGCGCTTTTCTCTCCGTGGAGGTCGCCAACACGATCTCCAAGGGTCTCGTCGACGAGAGCGGCATCCGTCCCGAGGTCATCTTCGCCGCCCTTGTCGGCGCGATCCTCTGGAACCTGGTGACCTGGCTCGTCGGCCTGCCGTCCAGTTCCTCGCACGCCCTGATGGGCGGTCTGATCGGCGCCACCATCGCCTCGGCCGGCACCGGCGCGGTCCACGGCGACGTCCTGGTCACCAAGGTCCTGCTCCCGGCGGTCGCCGCCCCGATCGTCGCGGGCATCGCGGCGCTGCTCGCCACCCGCTTCTCCTACGCCCTGAGCCGCAACTCCGGGGGCAAGGCCGCCGACAAGGGGTTCCGCGCCGGCCAGATCGCCTCCGCCGGGCTGGTCTCGCTGGCCCACGGCACGAACGACGCGCAGAAGACGATGGGCATCATCACCCTGGCCCTGATCGCCGGCGGTTCCATCGCCCCCGACTCGGACCCGCCCACCTGGGTCATCCTCTCCGCGGGCCTCGCCATCGCGATGGGCACCTACATCGGCGGCTGGCGCATCATCCGCACCATGGGCAAGGGCCTGACCGACCTCCGGCCGCAGCAGGGCTTCGCCGCCCAGACCAGCGCCGCCGCGGTCATCCTGGCCTCCTCGCACATCGGCTTCTCCCTCTCCACCACGCACGCCGTCTCCGGCTCGGTGATGGGCGCGGGCCTCGGCCGCAAGGGCGGTGTCGTCCGCTGGTCGACCGCGACCCGGATGTTCGTCGCCTGGGGTCTGACCCTGCCGGCCGCCGCGCTGGTCGGCGCGCTCGCCGAGTCCGTGACCGACCTCGGCGACTGGGGCACCGCGCTGGTGGCCGTCTTCCTGGTCGCCTCCAGCGCCGGCATCTGGCTGCTCTCCCGCCGCCAGGTCGTCGACGCCTCGAACGTCAACGAGATCGACGAACCGGCCGGCGTGATCACCACCGCGATCGCCGCCGTGACCCCGCCGCCCCCGTCGGTCGCCCTCTCCGAAGGCCTCACGGCCACGATCCCCTCGCCGCCCGTGAACCCGGCCCCCATCGTGCGGTCCGACCCGGCGACACCGCCGGCCGCCGCCGTCTGAGCCCCGCGCCCCGGACACGAAGGAACGAATCAGCATGCATATCGACTGGGCAGCCCTCGGCTCCGTCTTCGGCGTCAGCCTCGTCGCCACCGTCTCCCTGGTGGCCGTCTTCACCCTCGGCATCGTCGGCCTCTCCCGCCGCGAACGCGCCACCGCCCAGGGCGACTCCGCGCCCCTCGCCCTGACCGGCGCGTACGCCTGCTTCGCGGCCTGCGCGGCGGCGGTGGCCTATGGGATCTATCTGATCGTGGCCTGACCGGCCGCCAGTTGGACCGAGCGTGGGGTGCGGGACGGATCGTCGTCCCGCACCCCACGTCCGCGTGACCCCTCCGACCCGTCGCGTGTGGGCATCCGCACACTCCGTCCCCGCAGGTCAACAGTAAGTTGACGGCCCTTCCAACAGCATGGTGGACTGCCGGAGCCATATACGGCGGCAGAAGAGGAAGCCGGTGCGAGTCCGGCGCGGTCCCGCCACTGTCACCGGGGTAGACACCCCCGGGAGCCAGGAACTCTCACCGCCGGTCTCGTCGAACCAGGGCGTGGACACCCTGAGTGAGGACATACCGCCATGCTCGGCTGTCGTTCGAGGTCCCGTACCCGCACAGTGTCCGATCCAGCGATCGGCTGACCCGATGCGTGCCGATCGCGTCTTCGCGTACGGCGCCGCCGCCGGCCTCCTCGGCGACCACCTGCTCGGCGATCCCCGCCGCGGGCATCCGGTCGCCGCCTTCGGCCGTGCCGCGGGCGCCGTGGAACAGGTGCTGTGGCGCGACCACCGGGGCTGGGGCGCCGTGCACACCGCCGTGTGCGTCGGTGGCACCATCACCCTCGCCGCCGCGGCCACTTCGGCCCTACGACCGTCCCGTACGGCCTCTGCCGCCCTCACCGCCGCCGCCACCTGGGCCGTCGTCGGCGGGACCTCCCTCGCGCGCGAGGCCGGAGTCATCGGGCGGGCGCTGGAGGCCGGTGACATCGACGGTGCGCGGGCCCGGCTCCCCCACCTCTGCGGGCGGGACCCGCAGTCCCTCGACGCCGACGGGATCGCCCGGGCCGTCGTCGAGTCCGTCGCCGAGAACACCTCCGACGCGGTCGTCGGCGCCCTGGTCTGGGGCGGCATCGCGGGCGTCCCGGGCCTGCTCGGCTTCCGGGCGGTGAACACCCTCGACGCGATGGTCGGCCACAGGTCGGCCAAGTACCGCCGCTACGGCTGGGCTTCGGCCCGCCTCGACGACGTGGCCGGCTGGCCGGGCGCCCGCCTCACCGCCGCCCTCGCGACCGTCGCGGGCGGCGACCCGCGCGGTGCCGCCCGCGCCTGGCGCACCGACGCCCGCAAACACCCGAGCCCCAACGCCGGCCCCGTGGAGGCCTCCTTCGCGGGAGCCCTCGGCGTGCGCCTCGGCGGGACGCTCTCCTACGGCGGCCGGGTCGAGCACCGGCCGGTGCTCAACGGCGACGGACGCGCCGTCGCCGTACCGGACATCGCGCGTGCCGTACGGCTGTCCCGGCGCGTCGGTCTGCTCGCGCTCGGGGTCAGTGTCGCCGGGCGGCTGCTGGTGAAGGGACGGACGTCATGAGCGGCGGCGGGCTGTTGGTGGCCGGGACCACCTCGGACGCCGGCAAGAGTGTCGTGACCGCCGGGATCTGCCGCTGGCTGGTGCGGCAGGGCGTGAAGGTGGCGCCGTTCAAGGCGCAGAACATGTCCCTGAACTCGTTCGTGACGCGCGAGGGTGCCGAGATCGGGCGGGCGCAGGCCATGCAGGCGCAGGCCTGCCGGATCGAGCCGACCGCGCTGATGAATCCCGTGCTGCTGAAGCCGGGCAGCGACCGCACCAGCCAAGTCGTGCTGATGGGCAAGCCTGTTGGCGAGATGAGTGCCCGCGGCTATCACGGCGGGCGGCAAGAGGCCCTGCTCGGGACCGTGTTGGACTGTCTCGCCGAGTTGCGGGGCACGTATGACGCGGTGATCTGTGAGGGGGCCGGCAGTCCTGCCGAGATCAATCTGCGGCGGACCGACATCGTGAACATGGGCATCGCGCGCAATGCGGGGCTGCCCGTTCTCGTCGTCGGCGACATCGACCGCGGGGGCGTCTTCGCCTCCTTCTTCGGAACCGTCGCGCTGCTGAGCCCCGAGGACCAGGCGTTCGTCGCCGGGTTCCTCGTCAACAAGTTCCGCGGCGATGTGTCGCTGCTGGAACCGGGGTTGGAGATGCTGCACGGCCTCACCGGGCGGCGGACGTACGGCGTGCTGCCGTTCCGGCACGGGCTCGGGATCGACGAGGAGGACGGGCTGCGCATCTCGTTGCGCGGCACCGTGCGCGAGTCGAACACCGCGCCGCCGGTGGGCGAGGACGTGCTGCGGGTCGCCGTCTGCGCGATCCCGCTCATGTCCAACTTCACCGACGTGGACGCGCTGGCCGCCGAACCGGGCGTCGTGGTGCGGTTCGTGGACCGGCCCGAGGAGCTGTCCGACGCGGATCTCGTCGTGATCCCGGGGACCCGGGGGACGGTGAAGGCGCTGGAGTGGCTGCGGGAGCGCGGCCTCGCGGACGCCCTCGTCCGCCGGGCCGCCGAGCAGCGGCCGACTCTCGGTATCTGCGGCGGCTTCCAGATCCTCGGCGAGCACATCGACGACGAGGTCGAGAGCCGGCAGGGGTCGGTCGACGGGCTCGGAGTGCTGCCGCTGCGTGTGCGGTTCGCGCGCGAGAAGATCCTCACCCGGCCGGTGGGCGAAGCCCTCGGCGAGCCGGTCGAGGGGTACGAGATCCACCACGGAATCGCCCGACTCACCGGCGGAGAACCCTTCTTGGACGGGTGCCGGGTCGGTCAGACCTGGGGTACCCACTGGCACGGCTCGCTGGAGTCGGACGGGTTCCGGCGGGCGTTTCTGCGCGAGGTGGCCGCCGCCGCGGGCCGCCGGTTCGTACCGGCGCCCGACACCTCGTTCGCCGCGCTGCGCGAGGAGCAGCTCGACCGGCTCGGCGACCTCATCGAACAGCACGCGGACACGGACGCGCTCTGGCGACTCATCGAGTCCGGCGCGCCGCAAGGACTGCCTTTCATTCCACCGGGAGCGCCCGCATGAGCACAGTGTTGTTGTTGTCGACCGCCGACACGGATCTGCTGGCGGCCCGGGCCTCCGGCGCCGGGTACCGGATCGGCAACCCGAACCGGGTGGACGTGGCGGCCGAGTTGCCCGCGCTCGTCGCGGGCGCGGACGTCGCCGTCGTACGACTGCTCGGCGGCAAGCGCGCCTGGGAGGACGGACTCGCCGCGCTGAAGGCGTCCGGGATTCCGACCGTGCTGCTGGGCGGGGAGACCGTCCCCGACGCGGAGTTGATGGCCGAGTCGTCGGTACCGGCGGGTGTGGTCGCCGAGGCGCTCAGGTATCTCGTCGAGGGCGGACCGGAGAACCTCGCCGAACTCGCCCGGTTCCTCTCGGACACCGTGCTGCTCACGGGCGAGGGCTTCGAGGAGCCGCAGAAGACGGCCGAGTTCGGCGTCCACGGCGAGCGTGCCTTCGTCGAGGGCCGGCCGACGGTCGGTGTCCTCTTCTACCGGGCGCATCACCTCAGCGGCAACACCGCCTTCGTGGACACCCTGTGCGACCAGATCGAGGCGAAGGGCGCCAACGCCCTTGCCGTGTACTGCGGTTCGCTGCGCGGCGCCGACTCCGGGCTGTACGAGATCCTCGGCAAGGCCGACGCACTCATCGCCACCGTCCTCGCCGCCGGCGGTACGCACGCCTCGCAGGCCTCGGCCGGCGGCGACGAGGAGGCGTGGGACATCGGCGCACTCGCCGACCTCAACGTCCCTGTGCTGCAAGGACTTTGCCTTACGTCGTCCAGGGCGACCTGGGAGGGGTCCGCCGCCGCCCTCTCCCCCATGGACGCCGCGATGCAGGTCGCGATCCCGGAGTTCGACGGACGGCTCATCACCGTCCCGTTCTCCTTCAAGGAGGAGGGCCCGGACGACGTCCCGGTCTACGTCGCCGACCCCGAGCGGGCCGCCCGCGTCGCCGGAATCGCCGTACGGCACGCGAAGTTGAAGCACAAGCCGAACGCGGAGAAGAAGCTCGCGGTCGTCTTCACCGCCTATCCGACGAAGCACTCGCGGGTCGGCAACGCGGTCGGCCTGGACACGCCCGCCTCGGCGATCCGGGTGCTGGACGCGTTGCGGGACGCCGGGTACGGGGTCGACGAACACCCGGACAACGGGGACGAGTTGATCCACCGACTCATCAACGCCGGTGGCCACGACGTCGAATGGCTCACCGAGGAACAACTGGCCGCCGCTCCCGCGCGCGTGCCGCTCGCCGACTACCAGGCGTGGTTCGACAAGCTCGAACCGGACCTCAGGCAGGGCATGTTGGACGCGTGGGGCGAGCCGCCCGGCAACCTCTACGTCGACGGCGACGACATCGTGCTCGCCTCCCTGCAGTTCGGGAACGTCGTCGTGATGATCCAGCCGCCGCGCGGCTTCGGGGAGAACCCGATCGCGATCTACCACGACCCCGACATGCCGCCGTCGCACCACTACATGGCCGCGTACCGGTGGCTGGACAACAGCTTCGGCGCCGACGCGATCATCCACATGGGCAAGCACGGCACCATGGAATGGCTGCCCGGCAAGGGACTTGGGCTCAGCAGCGGCTGCGCGCCGGATGCCGTACTCGGCGAACTCCCGCTGATCTACCCGTTCATCGTCAACGACCCCGGCGAGGGGACGCAGGCCAAGCGGCGCGGTCACGCCACGGTCGTCGACCACCTGGTGCCGCCGATGGCGCGTGCCGACACCTACGGCGACCTGGCGAAGCTGGAGCAACTCCTCGACGAGTACGCCCTCGTGTCCGACCTGGACCCGACGAAGGCGCCGGCCGTGCGCGCGCAGATCTGGACGCTGGTGAAGGCGGCCGAGCTGCACCACGACCTGCATGTGGACGACCAGCCGGACGACGCGGCGTTCGACGAGTTCGTGATGCACATCGACGGCTATCTGTGCGAGATCAAGGACGTGCAGATCCGCGACGGGCTGCACATCCTGGGTGGCGGGCCGGTCGGCGAGGCCCGTGTGAACCTCGTGCTCGCCGTGCTGCGCGCCTCGCAGGTGTGGGGCGGGCAGGCGAACGCGCTGCCGGGTCTGCGGGCCGCGCTGGCCGAGCACTTCGGCCTGGTCGAGAAGGAGTTGCTGGCCGAGCCCGGTGCGCCGGTGAAGGTGCCGGTGGAGCTGACCGAGCTGGTCGACGGGCCGGCCCGTTCCGCCGCCGACGCGATCGATCTGCTGGAGCAGCTGTGCCGCCGGTTCGCCGAGGGCATGGAGTCGCAGGAGTGGGAGGTCACGGCGGTCCCGGCGCTCGTCCGTGCCGTCATCGGCGCCGAACTCCCGGACGCCGTGGCGGTGTTGGAGTTCGCCTGCGACGAGGTGGTCCCCCGGCTGGCCCGTACCACCGACGAGATCGACCACATCCTGCTGGCGCTCGACGGCGGTTACGTCCCGGCGGGCCCCTCGGGCTCCCCTACCCGCGGTCTGGTCAACGTCCTGCCGACCGGCCGGAACTTCTACTCGGTCGACCCCAAGGCCATTCCGTCCAGGCTGAGTTGGGAGGTCGGGCAGGCGTTGGCCGACTCGCTCGTGCAGCGCTACCTCCAGGACAACGGCGAGTTCCCCACGTCCGTCGGCCTCACGGTCTGGGGTACGTCGGCGATGCGCACCCAGGGCGACGACATCGCCGAGATCCTCGCGCTGCTGGGCTGCCGTCCCGTCTGGGACGACGCCTCGCGCCGGGTGACCGGCTTCGAGATCGTGCCCGTCACGGAGCTGGGCCGGCCGCGCATCGACGTCACGGTGCGCATCTCCGGCTTCTTCCGGGACGCGTTCCCGCACGTCGTCGGACTGATCGACGACGCGGTGCGGGCGGTGGCCGAGCTGGAGGAGCCGCCCGAGTCCAACTACGTCCGCAAGCACGCCGACGAGGACACCGCCGAGCACGGCGACCGACGCCGGGCCACGGCCCGCATCTTCGGCTCCAAGCCGGGGGCGTACGGGGCGGGGTTGCTGCCGCTGATCGACGCGCGCAACTGGCGTTCGGACGCCGACCTGGCCGAGGTGTACGCGGTGTGGGGCGGATACGCCTACGGGCGCGGGCTCGACGGGCGGGCGGCGCGCGGGGACATGGAGACCGCGTTCAGGCGCATTGCCGTGGCGGCCAAGAACGTTGACACCCGCGAGCACGATCTCGTCGACGCCGACGACTACTTCCAGTACCACGGCGGCATGGTCGCCATGGTCCGCCACCTGACCGGCACCTCTCCCGAGGCCTACGTCGGCGACTCGGCCACCCCGGACCAGGTGAAGACCCGCACGCTGGGCGAGGAGACGCACCGCGTCTTCCGCGCCCGTGTCGTCAACCCCCGCTGGATGGCGGCGATGCGGCGGCACGGCTACAAGGGCGCCTTCGAGATGGCGGCGACCGTCGACTACCTCTTCGGGTACGACGCGACGGCCGGGGTCGTCGACGACTGGATGTACGAGAAGCTCAGCGCGGAGTACGTCTTCGACCCGGAGAACCGGGACTTCATGAAGAAGTCCAACCCGTGGGCGCTGCGCGGCATCACCGAGCGGCTGCTCGAAGCGGCCGAGCGCGGTCTGTGGGCCGAGCCGGACGCGGACACGCTGGAACGACTGCGGGCCACCTACCTGGAGCTCGAAGGCGACCTGGAGGGCGACGACAAGTGACAACTCCCTTTCCGTTCACGGCCGTTGTCGGCCAGGACGATCTACGGCTGGCGCTGCTGCTGAACGCCGTGTCGCCGGCGGTCGGCGGTGTGCTGGTGCGCGGCGAGAAGGGCACCGCCAAGTCGACGGCCGTGCGCGCGCTTTCGGCACTGCTGCCGGAGGTCGCCGTGGTCCCCGGCTGTCGCTTCTCCTGCGATCCCTCCTCCCCCGACCCGGCCTGCCCGGACGGCCCGCACGAGACCGGGCCCGGGGCCCAACGCCCCGCGCGCATGGTCGAGTTGCCGGTCGGCGCCTCCGAGGACCGGCTGGTCGGCGCGCTCGACATCGAGCGGGCGCTCGCCGAGGGCGTCAAGGCCTTCGAGCCCGGTCTGCTCGCCGACGCGCACCGGGGCATCCTCTACGTCGACGAGGTCAACCTCCTCCACGACCACCTGGTCGACCTGCTGTTGGACGCGGCGGCGATGGGCGCGTCGTACGTCGAACGCGAAGGCGTCTCCGTTCGGCACGCCGCCCGCTTCCTGCTCGTCGGCACCATGAACCCCGAAGAGGGCGAACTGCGACCGCAGTTGCTCGACCGCTTCGGCCTGACCGTGGAGGTCGCCGCCTCCCGGGAGCCCGACCAGCGGGTGGAGGTCGTGCGGCGCAGGCTCGCCTACGACGACGATCCGGAAGGGTTCGCCACCCGCTGGGCGGACGAGGAGTCCTCCGTACGGGCGCGGATCATCGCCGCGCGTGCGCTGTTGCCGTCGGTGCGGCTGGGCGACGGGGCGTTGCGGCAGATCGCGGCGACCTGCGCCGCCTTCGAGGTGGACGGCATGCGGGCCGACATCGTGATGGCCCGTACGGCGACCGCGCTGGCCGCGTGGGCCGGGCGGACCGACGTGCTCGCCGAGGACGTACGGCAGGCCGCGTTGCTCGCGCTGCCGCACCGGCGGCGGCGAAATCCCTTTGACGCTCCGGGACTTGACGAGAACAAGCTCAACGAGACGTTGGAGGAGTTCGCGGAGCAGGAGCCGGAGCCCGAGGACGACGATCCGGATCCGGACGGCGGTCCTGACGGTTCCGGCGGAGGTGGCGGGCAGCCGCCCGAGTCGGATTCCGACGGGCCTCAGGACGGAGACGCCGGGGCGCAGCCCGAGGCCGGGGAGGGCGGGGAACCGCAGCCTTCGGGCACGGGCTCGGGCGAGCAGCAGCCCGTGCGGGCCTCCGAGCCCTTCCGGACCAAGATGTTGAGCGTGCCGGGTCTCGGCGAGGGTGCCGCCGGACGACGGTCGCGGGCGCGGACCGAGCACGGGCGGACCACCGGGGCGCGACGGCCCCAAGGGGCGCTCACCAAGCTGCACTTGGCGGCGACCGTCCAGGCCGCCGCTCCGCATCAGCTGGCGCGTGGACGGGCCGGGCGTGGGCTGGTCGTACGCCGGGACGATCTGCGGCAGGCGACGCGGGAGGGGCGTGAGGGCAACCTCGTGCTGTTCGTCGTGGACGCCTCCGGGTCGATGGCGGCGCGGCAGCGGATGAGTGCGGTGAAGGGAGCTGTGCTGTCGTTGTTGCTCGACGCGTATCAACGGCGGGACAAGGTGGGGCTCGTGACCTTCCGGGGGTCCGCCGCTGATGTCGCCCTGCCGCCGACCTCTTCCGTGGACGCCGCCGCCGTACGGCTGGAGTCGTTGCCGACGGGTGGGCGTACGCCGCTTGCCGCCGGGTTGCTCAAGGCGCATGACGTGCTGCGGGTGGAGCGGTTGCGGGATCCGGCTCGGCGGGCGTTGGTCGTCCTGGTGACCGACGGGCGGGCCACGGGTGGGCCCGAGCCGGTCGCGCTTGCCGGGCGGGCGGCGCGGTTGTTCGCCGCCGACGGGGTCGCTTCCGTGGTCGTGGACTGCGAGTCGGGGCCCGTACGGCTGGGGCTGGCCGGGCAGTTGGCCGGTGAACTGGAGGGCACGGCGGTGACGCTGGACGAGTTGCGGGCGGACTCGATCGTCGGGCTGGTCAAGGACGTTCAGAGGAGGGCCGCGTAATGCCGCAGGGGCAGCCGAGTGTCGTACCGGACGACGGACTGACGACCCGTCAGCGTCGAAATCGGCCACTTGTCGTCGTGCATACGGGAGTTGGGAAGGGCAAGTCGACTGCCGCTTTCGGGCTCGCCTTGCGTGCCTGGAATCAGGGGTGGCCCATCGGGGTGTTCCAGTTCGTCAAGTCGGCGAAGTGGAAGGTCGGCGAGGAGAACGCCCTTCGGGTGCTGGGGGCTTCCGGCGAGGGCGGGTCCGTCGACTGGCACAAGATGGGCGAGGGGTGGTCGTGGGTTCAGCGCGACTCCCAGATGGACAACGAGGAGAAGGCCCGCGAGGGGTGGGAGCAGGTCAAGCGGGATCTCGCCGCCGAGACCTACAAGCTGTACGTGCTGGACGAGTTCGCCTATCCGATGCACTGGGGGTGGGTCGATGTCGATGAGGTCGTCTCCGTGCTGCGGGACCGGCCCGGGAACCAGCATGTCGTGATCACCGGGCGGAACGCGCCCGAGAAGCTCGTCGAGTACGCCGACCTCGTCACCGACATGTCCAAGGTCAAGCACCCGATGGACGCCGGGCAGAAGGGTCAGCGGGGTATCGAGTGGTGAAGCTGCCGTGACGTCCTTGTCCTCCTCCGTCCCTCGGCTGGTCATTGCCGCGCCTTCGTCCGGCAGTGGCAAGACCACCGTCGCCACGGGGTTGATGGCCGCGTTCGCCTCGCGGGGGCTTGCCGTGTCTCCGCACAAGGTCGGGCCGGACTACATCGATCCCGGGTATCACGCGCTCGCGACCGGGCGGGTGGGGCGGAATCTCGACGCGTATCTGTGCGGGCCGGAGTTGGTCGGGCCGCTCTTCGCGCACGGCGCTCGCGGGTGTGATCTCGCTGTTGTCGAGGGTGTGATGGGGATGTACGACGGGGCCGCGGGGGAAGGGGAGTTGGCGTCCACGGCGCATGTGGCGAAGTTGCTGCGGGCGCCGGTCGTTCTTGTCGTCGACGCGTCTTCGCAGTCTCGGTCCGTTGCCGCGTTGGTGCACGGGTTCGCTTCCTGGGATCCGGAGGTCCGGGTTGGGGGCGTGATCCTGAACAAGGTGGCGTCCGACCGGCATGAGGCGTTGTTGCGGGAGGCGTTGGACTCGGCGGGGGTGCCTGTGCTGGGTGTGTTGCGGCGGGCTCCTCAGGTGGATACGCCTTCTCGGCATCTGGGGTTGGTGCCGGTGGCTGAGCGGCAGTCGGCTGCGGTGGAGGCTGTCGCGGCGATGGCTGCACAGGTGGACGCCGGGTGTGATCTTGAGGGGTTGTTGGCGCTGGCGCGTAGTGCGGGGGCGTTGTCGTGTGCGGCTTGGGATGCGGGTGAGGCTTTGGTTTCCTCGCCCTCAAACGCAGGACGGGCTGAATCTGCCCACGCCAGCTCGAAAGTGAAGGTTGCCGTCGCCGGCGGCGCGGCCTTCACCTTCTCCTACGCCGAGCACACCGAACTCCTCACCGCGGCCGGTGCCGAGGTCGTCGTATTCGATCCGCTGCGGGATGAGCAACTTCCCGACGGGACACGCGGGTTGGTCATCGGGGGCGGGTTTCCCGAGGTGTACGCGGCTGAGTTGTCGGCGAACGAGCCGTTGCGCAAGGCCGTCGGCGCGCTCGCCCACAGTGGCGCGCCGGTTGCCGCCGAGTGCGCCGGACTCCTCTACCTGTCCAGGGAGTTGGACGGGATGCCCATGTGCGGGGTGCTCGATGCGTCCGCGCGGATGAGCGAGCGGCTGACCCTGGGGTATCGGGATGCCGTCGCGTTGAGCGACAGTGCGCTGGCCGTGGCCGGGACGCGGATGCGCGGGCACGAGTTTCATCGGACCGTCGTCGAGCCCGGCTCGGGGGCGGCTCCCGCCTGGGGGGTTCGCGCTCCTGAACGGCGGGTCGAAGGTTTCGTACAACAGGGTGTGCACGCGAGTTATCTGCACACGCACTGGGCGGCCGAGCCCGGTGTGGCCCGTCGGTTCGTGGAGAGGTGCCGGACGTCATGAGCAGCAGCAGGTTGATCGGAGTCGGGGTGGGTCCCGGCGATCCCGAGCTGGTGACCGTCAAGGGTGTCAATGCTCTGCGGGCCGCCGATGTCGTGGTGGTGCCCGTCATGGACAGCGGGGAGCGGGGGCGGGCCGAGGCCACCGTTCTGCATTACGTGCCCGAGGAGAAGGTGCTGCGGGTTGTGTTCGCGCTGAACGAGCGGACCGACCGGGCCCGGCGCGAGGCCGCCTGGGATGCCGCGGGGGCGAAGGTCGCCGAGCTGCTTGGCTCTCATCCGGTCGTCGCGTTTGCCACCATCGGGGACCCCAACGTCTACTCCACCTTCACCTATCTCGCCCTGACCATCGGGGAGTTGGTGCCGGGGACCGTCGTCGAGACCGTGCCCGGGATCACCGCCATGCAGGATCTCGCGGCGCGGTCCGGGGCCGTACTCACCGAGGGGACCGAGCCGCTCACGCTCGTGCCGGTGACCGCGGGGGCCGCCGTGCTCAAGGACGCGTTGGCCGGGCCGGGGACGGTCGTGGCGTACAAGTTCGGGCGGCAGGCGGCGGAGGTCGCCGAGGCGCTGCGGGTGACCGGGCGGATCGGGGACGCGGTGTGGGGGTCGGCGCTCGGGCTGCCCGAGGAGTCGATCCGGCCCGCCGCCGAACTGGACGGAGAGCCGCTGCCGTACCTCTCCACGCTCATCGCGCCCGCGCGGCGTGAGGGCGGGCGGGGCGGCAAATTGTGACCGGTCGTCGATCAGGCTGCCGCGAGGCCCACCACCAGCCAGATGAACGCCGCTCCCGCGACGGTGCACAGCAGGGTCGCGGGTGCGGGGTGTTCGTGGTGGGCCTCGGGGAGGATCTCGGCGGCGGCGAGGTAGAGGAGCACGCCTCCGAAGAAGCCGAGATAACCGCCGAGCAGGGCCTCCGGAATGGTGAGGAAAGCCGTCGAGGCGGCACCCGCCACCGGGGCCGCCGCGTCCGCGACCAGCATCGCGATCGCCTTGCGGCGGGCGTTGCCGTACAGGCTCGTGATCGTGTACGTGTTGAAGCCGTCCGCGAAGTCGTGGGCGATGACCGCGAGCGCGACCGCCGTGCCCATGCCGCCGCCCACCTGGAACGCGGCACCGATGGCGACCCCGTCCATGAAGCTGTGGCCGACCATCGCGGACGCCGCCGTGAGGCCCACCTCGGGCGCGCGGCCGTTGTTTTCCTCGGCTCCGTGCGAGGCCTGGCGGGCGGCGAGCAGACGTTCGACCATATGGGCCACGAGGAAGCCGGCCACGAAGAGCAGCAGGGCGGCCGGTACGCCGAAGACCTCGCGGCCCGCCGCGTGCAGCGCCTCCGGCAGCAGGTCGAGGCCGACCACGCCCAGCATCAGGCCGCCGGCCAGGCCCAGGACGAGATGGCGGCGGTCGGTCACGCGCTGTGCCGTCCAGCCGCCGGCCAGCGTCATCAGGAACGCGCCGAGCGCGACGAAGACCGCCATAGTCCCCTTGCTATCCGATCAACCCCTGTTCGCGCACATCCTGGCCCACTCCGCCCCCATTCGTATTGACGTTCCCCACGTCTCCCACGTTCCGTATGTTCCGCGTGTTCCGCATGTTGTGTTTGAGAGGATCCGACCCATGGCCGAAGCCGATGCCGATACCCCCACCGGCAAGGTGACCTTCGTCGGTGCCGGCCCCGGCGCCGCCGACCTGCTGACGTTCCGTGCCGCGCGCGCCATCGCCGAGGCCGACGTCGTGATCTGGGCGGCCAGCCTGGTGCAGGCCGAGGTCCTGGACCACGCGCGCGTGGGCGCCGAGATCCTGGACTCGGCGACGATGTCCCTGGAGGACGTCGTCGCCGTCTACGGGCGGGCCCGGAGCGAAGGGCTGCGCGTCGCGCGTATTCACTCCGGCGACCCTGCCCTCTGGGGCGGCACTCAGGAACAGGTCGACCGGTGTGCCGCGATCGGGATCGCGACCGAGATCGTCCCGGGGGTCTCGGCGTTCTCCGCCGTCGCCGCCCTCGCGCAGCGCGAGCTGACGATCCCCGAGGTCGCGCAGTCCGTCGTCCTCACCCGGCTCGGCGGGGGCAAGACGCCGATGCCGCCCGGCGAGGAGGTCCGCGAGTTCGCGCGCCACGGCACGACCATGGCGATCTTCCTGTCGGCCGCCCGCAGCGGGCAGTTGGTGCGGGAACTGCTGGAGGGCGGCTATCCGACGGAGACGCCCGTCGTCGTCGCCTACCAGGCGACCTGGCCCGAGGAACTGATCGTGAAGTGCACGATCGCCACACTGGAGGAGACGGTCAAGGAGCACAAGCTCTGGAAGCACACCCTCTTCCTGGTCGGCCCGGCCCTCGACGCCCACGGCACCCGCTCACACCTCTACCACCCCGGCCATTTCCACGGTTACCGCAAGGCCGACCCGGAGGCCCGCCGGGCCCTGCGCTCGCGGGGTGCGAGCACGTGATCACCGTCATCGGGATGGGGACGGGCGCGGCGGTCGCGAAGGCCGCGTTCTCCGGCGCCCGGCTCGTCGTCGGCGGCCGGCGGCATCTCGCCGCCGTCGCGGTCCCGGAGGACGCCGAGCAGGTCGTCCTCGGTCCACTGGCGCCCGCCCTCGACACCATCCAGGCCTACGTCGAGAAGGGCGAGCCCGTCGTCGTGCTGGCCTCGGGGGACCCCGGGTTCTTCGGGATCGTCCGGGCGCTGGCGGAACGGTTCCCCAGCGACGCCCTCGACGTCCGCCCCGGCGTCTCCTCCGTCGCCACCGCCTTCGCGCGCGCCGGTCTGACCTGGGACGACGCCGTCGTCGTCAGCGCGCACGGACGTGACCTGCGTACGGCGGTCAACGCGTGCCGCGCGCATCCCAAGGTCGCCGTGCTGACCGGGCCGGGGGCCGGACCCGCAGAACTGGGCGCCGCGCTCACCCACCGGACCGGCGGGCGCGTCCTCGTCGTCGCGTCCGCGCTGGGCTCCGGGGAGGAGCAGGTGGAGCGGGTCACGCCCGCCGAGGCCGCCGCCCGGGACTGGGGTACGGCGGTGAGCGTGGTGCTGTGTCTGGACGAGTCGCGGGCGCTCGGTGCCGTGCGGACGGTCGCCGGAGCCGCCGTCGGGCCTGCCCAATGGGCCCTGGACGAGCGGGAGTTCGAGCACCGGGACTCGATGATCACCAAGTTCGAGGTACGGGCGCTGGCGCTGGCCCGGCTCGGGCCGCGCCTCGGCGACCTGGTCTGGGACGTCGGCTCGGGCTCCGGGTCCGTGGCCGTCGAGTGCGCACGGCTCGGCGCCGCCGTCACCGCCGTCGAGAAGACCCGGGACGGTGTCGAGCGGATCCGCGCCAACGCCACGGCGCACGGCGTCGACGTCCACACCGTGCACGGGGCGGCGCCGACCGTGCTGTCCGACCTCGACGATCCCGACGCCGTGTTCGTCGGCGGGGGCGGGCGCGAACTGCCCGCCATCGTCACCGCGTGCGCGCGGCGGGCCCGGCGGACCGTGGTCGTCGCGATGGCCGCGCTGGACCGGGTACCGGCCGTACGGGAGGCTCTCTCGGCGGCCGGACTCGCGGTCGACGGGGTGCTGTTGCAGTCGTCCCGGCTCGCGCCGCTGCCGGGTGACGTGACCCGGCTCGCGGCCACCAATCCTGTTTTCCTGTTGTGGGGCGTCCGGCCTCCGGCACCTGTTGAAGGAGTTGCTCAGTGATCGGCCTCATCTCCGCCACCGCGGTGGGAGCGACGGCGCGCGACCGGCTGGCCGCCGCGTGGCCGGACCGCACGCGCGTGTACGAGGGTCCCGTCGGGGACGCCGTCCGGGCCGCGTTCGCGGAGTGCGAGCAGCTCGTGTGTTTCCTCGCCACGGGAGCCGTCGTACGGCTGATCGCCCCGCTGCTGTCCGACAAACGGACCGACCCGGGGGTCGTGTGCGTCGACGAGGGCGGCCGGTTCGCCGTGTCGCTGGTCGGCGGGCACGGTGGCGGGGCCAATGAACTCGCCGTGGAGGTGGGTGAGTTGCTCGCCGCGCAGCCGGTGGTGACGACGGCCACGGACGCGGTCGGTGTGCCCGGTCTCGACACACTCGGGTTCCCCGTGGAGGGAGATGTCGCCGGGGTCACACGGGCCCTCCTGGACGGTGAACCGGTCGCCCTGGACGCCGAGTTGGCGTGGCCGCTGCCGCCGCTGAAGGTGTCGCCCCAGGGTGCCTACGTCATCCGCGTCACAG
Source organism: Streptomyces sp. NBC_01261 (assembly GCF_036226385.1). Lineage (NCBI taxonomy): Bacteria > Bacillati > Actinomycetota > Actinomycetes > Kitasatosporales > Streptomycetaceae > Streptomyces > Streptomyces sp. NBC_01261. The sequence goes on along the minus strand of NZ_CP108463.1, from coordinate 8,298,553 downwards.
ATCGCGCCGTCGAACCCGGCGAGCGGGAGGTCCTCCTGCGCCCGCCGTCGCTCGTCGTCGGGGTCGGCGCGTCCAAGGGCGCACCCGTGAACGAGGTGCTCGGACTGGTCCACGACGCTCTGCGCGAGGCGGGGCTGTCCGTCGGCAACCTCGCCGAACTCGCCACCGTGGACGCCAAGGCGGACGAGCCGGGCATCGTCCAGGCGGCTCAGCGGCTCGGCGTGCCGCTGGTGACCCACTCCGCCGGGGAGTTGGCGGCCGTAGAGGTGCCCAATCCGTCGGACGCGCCGCTCGCCGCCGTGGGCACGCCGTCCGTGGCGGAGGCCGCCGCGCTCGTCGGCGGGGGCGAACTCCTCGTCCCCAAGCGGAAGTCGGAGCGCGCCGACGGGCAGCCGGCGATGGCGACCTGTGCTGTCGTACGACGGCTCGCGCGCGGGCGGCTCGCGGTGGTCGGGCTCGGGCCGGGCGCCCGGGATCTGCTCACGCCGCGTGCGAAGGCCGAACTCCGGCGCGCTGCCGTGCTGGTGGGGCTCGACCAGTACGTCGACCAGATCCGGGATCTGCTGCGGCCCGGGACGCTGGTCCTGGAGTCGGGGCTCGGTGCCGAGGAGGAGCGGGCCCGTACCGCCGTGGCCGAGGCACGGAAGGGGCAGGCGGTCGCGCTGATCGGCAGCGGGGACGCCGGGGTCTACGCGATGGCCTCGCCCGCGCTCGCGGAGGCGTCGGACGACATCGACGTGGTCGGAGTCCCGGGCGTGACCGCCGCGTTGGCCGCCTCGGCGATCCTCGGGGCGCCGCTCGGCCACGACCACGTGTCCATCAGCCTCTCCGATCTGCACACGCCGTGGGAGGTCATCGAGCGGCGGGTGCGGGCCGCGGCCGAGGCGGACATCGTGGTGACGTTCTACAACCCTCGTAGCCGGGGCCGGGATTGGCAGCTCCCGAAGGCCCTCGCGATCCTCGCCGGGCACCGGGAGCCGACGACGCCGGTCGGTGTCGTACGGAACGCCTCGCGGCCCGACGAGTCCAGCCGGCTGACGACGTTGGCCGCGCTGGATCCGGCGTGGGTCGACATGATGACGGTGGTGACCGTGGGCAACACGGCCACCCGGGACATCGCGGGGCGCATGGTGACGCCGCGCGGGTACCGCTGGCAGGCGACACAGGCAGCGCAGGAGGTGGCGAAGTGAGTTCCGTGGACCGTGCGGACCGTGTGGTTCATCCGATCGAGGTGGAGTCCTACCGGCGGATGCGCGCCCGGCTGGACACCTCGCACCTCCCACCGCTGACCCGTGCGGTCGTGGAGCGGGTCGTCCACTCCGCCGCCGATCTGGAGTACGCGTCCGATCTCGTCCTGGACGAGGGCGAGTTGGCGAAGGCGCACAGCGCGCTGCACGCCGGGGCGCCGGTGGTCGTGGACGTGCGGATGGTCGCGGCCGGGATCACCCGGCGCGAGACCGTGTGCCGGCTCCGGGACGCCAAGTCCGGGCCGGGGCTGACCCGTTCGGCACACGCGATCCGGCTCGCCTACGAGGAGGTCGGGCCCGGCGCCCTCTGGGTGATCGGCAACGCGCCGACCGCCCTGGAGGAGTTGCTGACGCTGGACGCCTCCCCCGCGCTCGTCATCGGGCTGCCCGTCGGCTTCGTCGGCGCGGTCGAGTCCAAGGCCGCGTTGCGCGAGAGCGGGCTACCGGCCGTGAGCAACGTGTCCGAGAAGGGCGGGTCGGCGGTGGCCTCGGCTGCGCTCAACGCCCTGCTGTATCACCCCACTTCGTCACCTTCGTCACCTTCATCGCCTTCATCGCCTTCATCATCCGAAGCACTGTCCCCATCACCGTCCCCATCACTGTCCGAGGAGAAATCGTGACCACCCCGCCGCCCGCCCTGCTCATCGCCGGACACGGCACCCGGGACGAGGCCGGAGCCGAGGCGTTCCGGTCCTTCGTACGGGAGTTGGGCCGCCGTCACCCCGAACTGCCCGTCGCGGGCGGGTTCATCGAACTGTCGCCGCCGCCGTTGGGCGACGCGGTGGCCGAGCTGGTGGAGCGCGGGGTGCGCCAGTTCGCCGCCGTACCGCTGATGCTGGTGTCCGCCGGGCACGCCAAGGGGGACATCCCGGCGGCGCTGGCCCGGGAGAAGGAGCGGCACGAGGGGATCTCGTACACGTACGGCCGTCCGCTGGGCCCGCATCCCTCGCTGCTGAAGGTGCTGGAGCGGCGGCTCGACGAGGCGCTCGGCGAATCGGCGCGCACGCCCGCCGACCGGGCCGATGTGACCGTGCTGCTCGTGGGGCGCGGTTCGACCGACCCGGACGCCAACGCCGAAGTGCACAAGGCGGCGCGGCTGTTGTGGGAAGGGCGCGGATACGCGGGCGTGGAACCGGCGTTCGTGTCGCTGGCGGCGCCGGACGTGCCGAGCGGCCTGGACCGGTGCGTGAAGCTGGGTGCCCGGCGGATCGTCGTCCTGCCGTACTTCCTGTTCACCGGCATCCTGCCGGAGCGGGTCCGGCACCAGACGGAGGGCTGGGCGGCGGCGCACCCGGAGATCAACGTCCTGTCCGCCGAAGTCATAGGCCCGGAGCCGGAGTTGCTGGACCTGGTGATGGAGCGGTACCGGGAGGCGGTCAAGGGCGATCTGCGGATGAACTGCGACTCCTGTGTGTACCGCATCGCGCTGCCGGGCTTCGAGGACAAGGTGGGGCAGCCGCAGCAGCCGCACTTCCACCCGGACGACGACGGCCACGACCACGACGGCCACCACCATCACGGTGGGCACGCCCATGCACACTGACAGAGCCCACGGCCACGATCCGACGGACAGAGCTTACGATCTCCGCCATCACGGTGACGTCGAAGTCCGGGACGACGGCGCCCAGTTGACCGACCTCGCCGTGAACGTCCGCGCGGACACGCCACCGGCCTGGCTGCGGGAGCGAATAGCCGGTTCGCTGACCGGGCTCGCCGCCTACCCGGACGGGCGGGCGGCGCGGGCGGCGATCGCGGCGCGGCACGGGCTGCCGGTGGAGCGGGTGCTGCTGACCGCGGGTGCCGCCGAGGCCTTCGTGCTGCTCGCCCGTGCGCTGAAGGTCCGTCAGCCGGTGGTCGTGCACCCGCAGTTCACGGAGCCGGAGGCGGCGCTGCGGGACGCGGGGCACTCGGTGGGGCGGGTGCTGTTGCGCGAGGCGGACGGTTTCCGACTCGGCCCAAAAGCGGTGCGGGCGGTGCCCGAGGACGCGGACCTGGTGTTGATCGGCAACCCGACGAACCCGACGTCCGTCCTGCACCCCGCTGCGGTGATCGCCCAACTTGCCCGCCCTGGGCGGACGTTGGTGGTCGACGAGGCGTTCATCGACGCGGTGCCGGGTGAACGGGAGTCGTTGGCGGGCCGGACCGACCTCCCCGGCCTGGTGGTCCTCCGCAGCCTCACCAAGACCTGGGGCCTGGCGGGGCTGCGGATCGGCTACGTCCTGGCCGCGCCCGCGACGATCTCGGAACTGGAGCGGGCCCAGCCGCTCTGGCCGGTGTCCACGCCGGCCCTCGCCGCGGCGGAGGCCTGCATGGAGTCGCGGGCCCTTGCCGAGGCCGCCCACGCGGCGCACCGCGTCACCGCCGACCGTGCCCATCTCGTCGCCGGGCTAGCCGAGTTCGCCCCCGACGGGCTCCGCGTCATGGAACCCGCCGAGGGACCGTTCGTCCTCCTCCGCGTCCCCAATGCGGTCGCCGTACGCCGTCATCTCCGCGACCTGGGCTTCGCCGTCCGCCGTGGGGACACGTTCCCGGGGTTGGACGAGGAGTGGCTACGGCTCGCCGTGCGGGACCGGGCGACAGTGAACCGGTTCCTACAGGCACTGGACCAGGCGGTGACGTTGGCGGGGCGGTGAGCACAGCTCCGCCCCATCCCCACCCACCAGCCTTACCCACCACCCACCCGACTCGGTCGACTGAGAAGCCACCGCCCAAACCTTCCCCACCACCCACCCGTCTCGGTGGGCTGAAGGGCCACCCTCCAAGCCTTACCCCCCACCCACCCGTCTCGGTCGGCTGAGAGACCACCACCCAAGCCTTCCCCGCCACCCACCCAACTCGGTGGGCTGAAGGGCCACCCTCCAAACCATTCCCGCCCACCCACCCAACTCGGTGGGCTGAGAGGCCACCCTCCAAACCTTCCCCGCCCGACTCGGTCGGCTGGGAGGCCACCGTCAAAACCCTGCCCGCCCGACTCGGTCGGCCAAGAGGGCAGCCTCCGAGCCCTTCCCCTCCCGCCCGACCGTCTCAGTCGTCCAAGAGGTTGCCCTTCAAGCCTTCCCGCCCTCCGACCCACCCGCGCACCCGCGCACCCGCCCACCCGCCCGCCCGTTTGCCGTCTTTCAAGCTGAGCCTCTAAAACGCCCGAGACGGGTGGGTGGGTGGGCAAGGCAGTTTCCTCAGCCTCGGCGCCGGCGCGCTGTCAGTACCGCTCCCCCGCCGAGTGCCAGCAACAACACCGCCCCACCCGCGACGTACGGCGTCATGGAACTACCCCCCGTCTCGGCCAACCCCGCCTCCGCAGGCGCCCCTTGGGGCTTCACATCCGGCGCGGGCTCAGAAGAGGGCGGGGTCACGGCGGCAACCCTCGGCGCCTCGCACGTCGCCTGCGCCAAGGTCACCGTCCCCTCCACGTCGGCAACGTTCAGCTTCAACGGGTTGACGGAGACCTTGAGTTCGAGCGCGGTCGCGGCGGCCGTACGGGACGTGGTCGACGTCTTGGACAGGTCGAGGCGGACGGACCCGACCCCCGGCACCTCAACATCCGTAGGACCACTGGCGGTTACCGTGATCCGCTTGCCGAGCACCGTCACCGCCCCCGGCAGATGCGACGTGGCGACAGGCGCCTTCCCCGCCTCGCACGTCGCCTTCGAGGTGACCGCGTCGACCTCGATGAGCGAGAGCAGCGGCAGCCCGGGAACATGGAGCCGCGCGTGGGCGAGGTTCGCGTAGCCCTCGGACTTGGTCGCGGACACCGTCGCCTTCGCCGTGGCGACGTCCGCGCTGAGCACGCTGAAGGGCTGCCCGCCGTTCACCCCGTCCAACTGAGCGGTGAGCGCGGTCTTTTCGGCACTCTGCGGCGCCTGGACCTCGTTGAGGGAGACCGCGAGCGGGACGTCCACGGTCTTGTTGAGCAGGGACACGTCGAGCCCGGCGCGGAGCACGACGGCGCTAGCCCGACCCTGGTCGGTGGTCGCGTGGGCGGACCCCGCGCCGGCCAGCGCCACGGGACCGGCGGCGAGGGCGGTCGCAGTGGCCACGGTGGCCCAACGGCGTGCGGGCATGCGGAAGTTGGTGCCGTTCAAGGTGTGGGACCCCCAGAAGAGACATGCTTGGGACCCGGTAAGAATTACCCACGACGAGTGAACCGTCAGCGATCCCGCGTCACTTCACCCCATCGTGGGATTTCCGTGAACGTATTCGAATCGCCTGGCGACTATTCGACCACCAGCCCGTTCAGCACCACCCGTCGCGGCGACGCCAGCACGCGCACATCGGCGCGCGGGTCCGCCTCGTAGACGACGAAGTCCGCCGGCGCACCCTCATCGAGCCCGGGCCGCCCGAGCCACCGCCGCGCACCCCACGCGGTCGCCGACAGCGCCTCTACGGCGGGGATGCCGGCGGTGACGAGTTCGGCGACCTCGGCGGCCACCAGGCCGTGGGCGAGGGAACCCCCGGCGTCCGTGCCGACGTAGACCGGGACGCCGGCGTCGTAGGCGGCGCGCACGGTGTCGTAGCGCCGCTCGTACAGTCGCCGCATATGGGCCGACCAGCGCGGGAACTTGGCGTCGCCGCCCTCGGCGAGCCGCGGGAAGGTCGCGATGTTCACGAGGGTGGGGACGATCGCGACGCCCCGCGAGGCGAACAGCGGGACGAGGTCCTCGGTGAGGCCGGTCGCGTGCTCGATGCAGTCGATGCCCGCGTCGACCAGGTCGCGCAGCGCGTCCTCCCCGAAGCAGTGCGCGGTGACGCGCGCGCCGAGCCGGTGGGCCTCGGCGATAGCCGCGTCCACCGCTTCGCGCGGCCAGCAGGCGGAGAGGTCGCCGAGGTCGCGGTCGATCCAGTCGCCGACCAACTTGACCCAGCCGTCGCCGCGTTGGGCCTCCTGGGCGACGTAGGCGACGAGTTCGTCAGGTTCGATCTCGTGGGCGAAGTTGCGGATGTAGCGGCGGGTGCGGGCGATGTGCCTGCCCGCGCGAATGATCTTCGGGAGGTCTTCGCGGTCGTCGATCCAGCGGGTGTCCGAGGGTGAGCCCGCGTCGCGGAGCAGGAGGGTGCCGGCGTCGCGGTCGGTGAGGGCCTGTGTCTCGGCGGTCTCGGCGTCTACGGGGCCGTGGGTGCCGAGGCCTACGTGGCAGTGGGCGTCGACGAGGCCGGGGAGGGCCCAGCCGTTTACCGTCCGGATGTCGCGTCCGTGGGTTGGACGGTCGTAGGAGATGCGGCCGTCGATCACCCAGAGTTCATCGCGGATGTCCTCGGGGCCCGCCAGGACTCGGCCCTTCATGTGCAGCACCGGTAGATCACTCATGGGACGCACGATAGTTCGTCGGGTGCGGGTCCGTTGTGGCTGGTCGCGCCCACGCGGCGGAGCCGCAAATCGATACAGCCCCGCGCCCCCTACGGGGCGCCGCCCTCGTCGTCCATTTCAGCCATCGCGGGGTCCAGTAGACGGGACAGGAAGTGGCGGGTGCGGGCGTGCTGCGGGTTGGTGATCACCCCGTCCGGGGTTCCGGCTTCGACAATCACGCCACCGTCCATGAACACAACCCGATCCGCCACCTCGCGCGCGAACGTCATCTCATGGGTCACGACCATCATCGTCATGCCCTCGTTCGCGAGCATCCGCATGACCGCCAGCACGTCCCCCACCAGCTCGGGGTCGAGTGCCGACGTCGGTTCGTCGAAGAGCATCACCTCGGGGCCCATCGCCAACGCCCTTGCGATCGCCACGCGTTGCTGCTGGCCGCCGGAGAGGGACGCGGGGTAGGCGGCGGCCTTCTCCGAGAGGCCTACGCGGCGGAGGTTCTCCGCGGCGACCTCGGCCGCCGCCGTCCTGTCGCGGCGCAGGACCCGGCGTTGGGGCAGGGTGAGGTTCTCGGTGACGGTCAGGTGCGGGAAGAGGTTGAACTGCTGGAAGACCATGCCGATACGGCGGCGTACGGCGTCGATGTCGACGTCGGGGTCGGTGATCTCGGTGCCGCCGACGAACACCCGTCCCTGGGTGGGTTCTTCGAGCAGGTTCACGCAGCGCAGGAGGGTCGACTTGCCGGAGCCGGAGGGGCCGATGACGCACACGACCTCGCCCTGGCCGATCTCCAGGTCGATGCCGCGCAGCACCTCGTTGGTGCCGAACGACTTGTGCAGGCCGCGGACTTGGATCTCCGGGGTACCCGTGACGGGACCGCGGTTCACCGGACCGCCTCCCCCGTCTTGGTCTCCATGCGGCGGACCACGAAGCTCAGCGGGATCGTGACGAGGAGGTAGCACAGGCCCGCCACCAGGATCGGCGTGGAGTTGGCCGTCGTACTCGCCAAGTCCCGTCCGTATTTGGAGAGTTCGCGTTCCTCCAGGGTGACGCCCAGGAACAGGACCAGGGAGGAGTCCTTGAAGAGGAGGACGAGTTCGTTGGTCAGCGGCGGGAGGATGATCCGGAACGCCTGCGGGACGATGATCGACACCATGGCCCGCGCCGGGGAGAAACCGAGCGAACGGGCCGCCTCCGACTGCCCTTTGGGCACCGCCTGGATGCCCGCGCGGATCGTCTCCGCCATGTACGCGGCCGACACCAGACCGAGCGCGAGGGCGACCTTGCCGTACGTGCCGCCGACGATCTCCGTGCCCGGGAAGGCGAGCGGCACGGCGACGCCGACGAAGATGAAGATCAGCAGGGCGGGCAGGCCGCGGAAGATCTCGATGTAGATCCCGGCGAGCCAGCGGTAGGGCCCCACGGACGACAGCCGCATCAGCGCGACGACCATGCCGAGGACCAGCCCGAAGACGAAGCCCGACAGGGTGTAGAGCACGGTGTTCTTCAACGCCAGGGTGATGACGTCCGGGAACATCTGCTTGGCGATGCTCCACTGCGCGAACTGGTTCTTCAGGCGGCCCCAGTCGGCGGTGACCGCGAAGACGATCACGACAGCGGCGAAGACGGCGTACTGCGCGCCTTGGGACAGTCTGCGCCGCTGACGTCTGCTCAACCCCTGTCTCCTGGGCTGGAGTTCGGGGTCCGCGGTGTCGCCGGTCATGAGGCCGACGGAGCGGCGGTGGCCGAGGCGCCGTAGGGACCGATCCACTTCTCGTAGAGCTTCTTGTACGTGCCGTCTGCCTTCGCGTCCTTGATGGCCCTGTTGATGGCGGCGAGGAGTTTCGTGTTGCCCTTCTTGACCGTGAAGCCGTACTGCTCACCGGTGTTGAGGTTGTCGACGACCTTGAAGGCGTCGGCGTTGGCCTTGGTCTTGAGCCAGCCCTGGACCACCGGGTAGTCGATGATGACGGCCTGGACCTGGCCGGTGCGCAGGCCGTTGAGGACGGCGTCGGAGGACTCGAAGGAGACGGGGTCGAAGCCCTTGCTCTTGACGTAGTCCTCGCCGGTGGTCTGCGCCTGGGCGCCGAGCTTCCTGCCCTTGGTCCTCACATCGGCGAGGGAGGTGATCCCGCTCTTCCTGTCGACGAGGACGGCCTGGGTGGCGTCGAAGTACGGGTCGGAGAAGTCGACGTTCTTCTTGCGCTCGGCGGTGATGGTCATGCCGGCGGCGGCCAGGTCGCACTCGTCGGCGTTGAGGAAGGCGCCGGTCTTGAAGTTCTCGAAGGGGGTGTCGAGGATCGTCTGCTGCACGCCGAGGTTCTTGGCGACCAGGTCGATGAGGGAGACGTCGAAGCCCTGCACCTTGCCGTCGATCTCGGACTGGAAGGGCGGGTAGGGCAGGTGGGTGCAGGTGGTGAGCCGGCCGGCCTTGACCAGTTCGACGCCACCGGCGGCGGTCTTCGAACCGCTGCCGCCGCTGTCGCTCGACGTGCAGCCGGCCACGAGGACGAGGGCGATCGCGGCCGTCGCGGTGGTGGCGGCCAGGGTGCGGGACCGGCGGCCGAGGAGCGTGTTCACGGAGGCCTCCTGTGACGGAACTATGGGTTCCGATTATTCGGAGGGGTTCGGCGGGCCGCTCACCCGGAACGGTGACCAGGGGGCCGTCCGGGCTAAGAAGTCGCCGGTTACGCTCATCTCCGTCGATCAGGACCGTCCCTCCCGGCCCCTCCCCGCGAGCGAAAGAGCACCGCCATGACCCACCCCTTCCTCGACCTGGCCCCGCTGAGCGCCGCGCACTTCGCCTCGATCGAGGACCGGGTGGCCCGGCTGCTCGGCACCGAGCAGGATGTCGTGATCATGCAGGGCGAGGCGCTGCTGCCGCTGGAGGGCGCGATCCGTTCGACGGCGGGGCCGGGCACGCTCGCGCTGAACGTCGTCACCGGCCCCTACGGGCAGACCTTCGGGAACTGGCTGCGGGACTGCGGCGCCGAGGTGATCGATCTCGCCGTGCCGTTCCACACGGCGGTGACCGCCGACCAGATCCGGGAGGCGTTCGCCGAGCACCCGGAGATCGACTTCGTGTCTCTCGTCCACGCGGAGGCCGCGACCGGCAACACCAACCCGGTCGCGGAGATCGGCGAGATCGTGCGCGCGCACGGCGCGATCTTCTACCTCGACGCGGTGGCGTCCATCGGCGCGGAGCCGGTGCTGCCGCAGGCCTGGGGTGTCGACCTGTGCGTGATCGGCGCGCAGAAGGCGATGGGCGGGCCTGCGGGTGTGTCGGCGGTGTCGGTGAGCGCGCGGGCGTGGGCTCGCATGACGGCCAACCCCGGGGCCCCGCGCCGTTCGTACCTTTCCCTCCTCGACTGGAAGGACCGCTGGACCGACGCCGGCCGCACGGCGCTGCCGCACGCACCGGCCCAGTTGGAGATGCTCGCGCTGGAGGCGTGCGTGGAGCGCATCGAGTCGGAGGGCCTCGATGTGCTGATGCGCCGCCACGCGACCGCGGCGGCGGCGACGCGCGCGGGCGCGCTCGCCCTGGGCGGCGGCCTCGAACCGTACGTCCACGACGCCGCCGAGGCCGCGCCGGTCGCTACGACGCTCAGGACGCCGCCGGGTGTCGTGGCCTCGGAGCTGGTGGCAAGGGCCCTGACCTCGGACCCGACCTTGCCGCTGGCCGCCGGCGGGGGTGCCCTGGCCAAGGAGATGATCCGGGTCAACCACTACGGGGTGGACGCGACGATCGGGGCGGTACAGAACTCCTTGGCAGCGCTGGGCGCGGCGCTGACCGAGCAGGGGGTGCCGGTGGATCTGGAGGGCGCGCGGTCCACCGTGGAGGAGACCTGGCGGTAGTCGTGGCCCGAGGTGAGTACTGGGGGCCGATTCATCCGGTCGAGTATCGACGGCGTCACCGGAGCCTAATTCCGATGTAATTCCCGGGAATTTTATCGCCGTCTTTACGGGCAGCTTCCACTTGCTCTTCTGCCCGATTTCCGCGCACCCAAACGCAAACAATTCGCGTAGATCTCGTGAGGGTTACACCCCTGTGACCCGTTACACAGCGCGCCCTTTTCGCGCCTTATGTGCCGGTCAAAGCGGGGCATAGACCACGCCTTCGCACGCGTGGTAACACAGCATCGCCTCAGACGTAACCCCATACCTGCATGCAATTTTGAATTTCCCTCGGTAAATTCAATTCGCATGACTGCCACCCAAGCAGACCTGCACATCGACCGCCCCACGGTGGCCGACGGCGCCGCGTTGTGGCGTATTGCCAAGGACTCGAACGCCCTCGACCTGAACTCGTCGTACAGCTATCTGCTGTGGTGCCGGGACTTCGCCGGTACCTCCGCCGTCGTAAGGGACGAGCGCGGGGAGCCGGTCGGCTTCGTCACCGGGTACGTGCCGCCGGACCGGCCGGGCACCCTGCTCGTGTGGCAGGTGGCTGTCGACGCCGCGCAGCGCGGTCGCGGGCTGGCCGCACGGCTGCTCGACGGACTCACCGAGCGGGTCGCGGACGACTACGGGGTGACCGCGATCGAGACCACGATCGCCCCCGGCAACACCGCGTCCGAGCGCCTCTTCACGTCGTACGCCGAACGCCACGACGCCACCGTCGAGCGCACGGTCCTCTTCGAGGCCGGTGACTTCCCGGACGGACCGCACGACCCCGAGGTGCTGTACCGCATCGGCCCGCTGGGTCTCTGAGCCCCGCGTTGCCCGACACCCGCACCCCCACCCCGAGGAGCAATTCGCGTGACCATCACCCAGCCCGATCTCAGCGTCTTCGAGACCCTGGAGTCCGAGGTCCGCAGCTACTGCCGCGCCTGGCCCACCGTCTTCGACCGGGCCCGGGGCAGCCGTATGTACGACGAGGACGGCCACGCCTACCTCGACTTCTTCGCGGGCGCCGGCTCGCTGAACTACGGGCACAACAACCCTGTTCTGAAACGGGCGTTGATCGACTACCTGGAGCGGGACGGCGTCACGCACGGGCTCGACATGTCGACCAGTGCCAAGCGCGCCTTCCTCCAGACCTTCCAGGACCTGGTGCTACGGCCGCGCGACCTGCCGTACAAGGTGATGTTCCCGGGCCCGACCGGCACCAACGCCGTTGAGTCCGCACTGAAGTTGGCGCGGAAGGTGAAAGGGCGCGAGGCGATCGTGTCGTTCACCAACGCCTTCCACGGGATGTCCCTCGGCTCGCTCGCCGTGACCGGGAACGCCTTCAAGCGGGCCGGCGCAGGTGTCCCGCTGGTGCACGGCACGCCGATGCCCTTCGACAACTACTTCGACGGCAAGGTCCCCGACTTCCTGTGGTTCGAGCGGCTGTTGGAGGACCAGGGCTCCGGCCTCAACAAGCCCGCCGCCGTGATCGTCGAGTCCGTGCAGGGCGAGGGCGGCATCAACGTCGCCCGCCCCGAATGGCTGCGCGCGCTGGCCGAGTTGTGCGAGCGCCAGGACATGCTGCTGATCGTCGACGACATCCAGATGGGCTGCGGCCGCACCGGCGCGTTCTTCTCCTTCGAGGAGTCCGGCATCGTCCCGGACATCGTCACCGTGTCCAAGTCCATCAGCGGCTACGGCCTTCCGATGTCCCTGTGCCTGTTCAAGCCCGAGCTGGACATCTGGGAGCCGGGTGAGCACAACGGCACGTTCCGCGGCAACAACCCGGCGTTCGTCACCGCCACCGCCGCCCTGGAGACGTACTGGGCGGACGGTTCCGCGATGGAGAAGCAGACCCGGGCCCGGGGTGAGCAGGTCGAGCAGGGGCTGATCTCCATCACCGAGGAGAACCTCGCCGACATCAAGGAGTACCGGGGCCGCGGGCTGGTCTGGGGCATCGAGTTCAAGGACCCCGAGCGCGCCGGCAAGATCTGCGCCCGCGCCTTCGAACTCGGCCTGCTCGTCGAGACGTCGGGCCCGCAGAGCGAGGTCGTGAAACTCCTCCCCGCGCTGACCATCACCCCCGAGGAGCTGGACGAGGGGCTGAGCATCCTAGCCCGCGCCGTACGCGAAACCGTCTGAACAACCTGACCGGCCCGACCATCTGACACCACGTCAAGGAGGCGTCAAAGCACCGTGATTGTTCGTTCGTTCAAGGAACTCGAAGGCACCGACCGGCACATCAGGTCCGCGTCCGGCACCTGGGAGAGCAAGCGCATCGTCCTCGCCAAGGAGCGGGTCGGTTTCTCGGTGCACGAGACCATCCTCTACGCGGGTACCGAGACGTCGATGTGGTACGCGAACCACATCGAGGCCGTCGTCTGTGTCGAGGGCCACGCCGAACTCACCGACAACGAGACCGGGCAGACGTACACGATCACGCCCGGGACCATGTACCTCCTCGACGGCCACGAGCGGCACACGATGCGGATCAAGGAGGATTTCCGCTGCATCTGTGTCTTCAACCCGCCCGTCACCGGACGGGAGGACCACGACGAGAACGGCGTCTACCCTCCCCCAGAGCCGAATGCCTGGGGGGACCCCCAGCCGACCGAGCCCGAGGAGGTGTGACGAGCATGACCACCGTCACCAGCGTCACCGACCTGTACCCCAGCCGCGGCACCACCGAGGTGTCCGCCCCGCGCAAGGACCCCGTCGTCTGGGGCTCCCCCGACACCCCGGGGCCGATCCCGACGGCCGACCTCCAGGCGTTCGAGCGCGACGGCTTCCTCTCCATGCGGGAACTCCTCCGGGACGACGAAGTCGACGTCTACCGGCGGGAGTTGGAGCGGCTGATCGCGGACCCGGCGATCCGGGCCGACGAGCGGTCGATCATCGAGTCGAAGTCCAAGGAGATCCGGTCCGTCTTCGAGGTGCACCGGATCAGCGAGGTGTTCGCGCGGCTCGTGCGCGACGAGCGGGTCGTCGGGCGGGCGCGGCAGATCCTCGGCTCGGACGTGTACGTCCACCAGTCCCGGATCAACGTGAAGCCCGGGTTCGGCGCGAGCGGCTTCTACTGGCACTCGGACTTCGAGACCTGGCACGCCGAGGACGGGCTGCCGAACATGCGCACCGTGTCCGTGTCGATCGCGCTCACCGAGAACCACGACACCAACGGCGGCCTCATGATCATGCCGGGCTCGCACCGGACGTTCCTCGGCTGCGCGGGCGCGACCCCCGAGGACAACTACCGCCAGTCGCTCCAGATGCAGGACGCGGGCACCCCGTCCGACGAGGCGCTGACCGGCATGGCCTCCGAGTACGGCATCAAGTTGTTCACGGGCAGGGCGGGTTCGGCGACCTGGTTCGACTGCAACTGCATGCACGGCTCCGGCGACAACATCACGCCGTTCCCGCGCAGCAACGTCTTCATCGTGTTCAACAGCGTGGAGAACAAGGCCGTCGAGCCGTTCGCGGCTCCGGTACGACGCCCCGAGTTCATCGGCGCCCGGGACTTCACTCCGGTGCGGTGACGGCGAGGCGGTTCACCGCGAGGGCACCCCGGTCACGGCGACCGGGGTGCCCTTCCGCACTTCGACTCCCGTACGGCAGCAGCCTCTTCTGCCCACGTCAGCCGGCCAGGACCTCCAGCAGACGGTCGACGTCCTCAGCGGTGTTGTAGAGATGGAAGGCCGCCCTCAAGTTCCCCGCGCGGTCGGAGACTTCGACCCCGGCCGCGCTCAACTCGCCCTGCCGGTGGCCGAGTCCGGGCACGGAGACGATCGGTGAGCCGGGGGACGCCACCGGTGCGTGCCCGAGGGTGTCGAGACCCGCGCGGAAGCGGTCGGCGAGGGTCAGGTCGTGGGCGCGTACGGCGTCGACCCCCAACTCCTCCAGCAGCGCGAGGGAGTGGCGGGCACCGGCGTAGGAGAAGAGGGCCGGGCTCTCGTCGAACCGGCGGGCGGAGTGGGCGAGTTCCTCGACCGGGCCGTAGCAGCTGTCCCAGGGCGCCTCGCCCGCGACCCAGCCTGCGAAGACCGGGTTGAGGCCGCCGAGGTCCTCCGGGGTGACCAGGAAGGCGACCCCGCGCGGGCAGAAGAGCCACTTGAAGCCGACGGCGGCGACATAGTCGTAGGCGCCCGCGTCGAGGTCGAACCAGCCGACGGCCTGCGACGCGTCGACGTACGTACGCGCCCCGTGTTCACGTGCCGCCGCCCGGAGCGCGGGCAGGTCGGCGATGCGGCCGTCGGCGGACTGGGCGGCACTGACCGCGACGAGCGCGGTGCCCGGGCGTACCGACTCGGCGATCCGCTCCAGCGGGACGGCGCGCACCTTGAGGTCGGCGCGCATGTGGAAGGGGTTCACGACCGAGCTGAAGTCCGCCTCGGCGGTGAGGACTTCGGCGCCGGCGGGCAGTGACGAGGCGATCAGTCCGCTGTAGACCGCGACCGAGGCACCGGCCGCCACCCGGCCGACCGGCACGCGGGTCAGCCGGGCGAAGGCGGCGCGGGACGCCTCGACGTCGTCGAACATGTCGGTCGGTGTGCCGACCGCCGCGGCTTCGATGGCGGTGTGCATCGCCGTGACCGTGCGGGTCGGGAGGAGGCCGGTACTCGCGGTGTTGAGGTAGGTGTTCTTCGGGGCGAACTCGGCGCGGACGAGGCTCTCGAAGGTCTCCATGCCACCACTCTGCGGTGCCGAGAGGCCCTCGTCCATTGCGATTTTTTACGTGGATCCGCTAAGGAACGCTTATAGGTCACGGCATGATCGACGGGCGATCGGCCCTGACCAGCACCTTTTCAGGCCTGCGGTACCGCGCACCCGTCGGGGCCGCACGCCTCCGCGCCGCCGTCGCCACCACTGCCGGCCCCGCTGTCGATCAGCTTCAGCGGCGCGTGCTCGCCCCACGCCTGGGTCAGCGCCTGGGCGAAGACCTCGGCGGGCTGGGCGCCGGAGACGCCGTACTTGCGGTCGAGGACGAAGAAGGGGACGCCGTTCGCGCCCAGCTCGGCGGCCTCGCGCTCGTCGGCGCGGACGTCGTCGGCGTACGCGGTCGGGTCGGCCAGCACCTTGCGGGCGTCCTCGGCGTCCAGTCCGACCCCGACGGCCAGCTCGACGAGCCGCTCGTCGTCGCCGAACACGGAGCGCTCCTCGGCGAAGTTCGCCTTGTACAGCGCCTGGATCAGCTCGTCCTGGCGGCCCTCGGCCTTGGCGAAGTGGAGGAGGCGGTGCATGTCGAAGGTGCTGCCGTGGTCGCGGTCGCGGGTGCGGTAGTCCAGCCCCTCGGCGGCGGCCTGCGTGCCCAGGTTGTCCTCACCGGCCTGCGCCTGCGCCTCGCTCATGCCGTACTTCTTGGTGAGCATCTTGAGCACGGGCTGGGTGTCGTCCTTGGCGCGCCCCGGGTCCAGTTCGAAGGACCGGTGCACGATCTGGACCCCGTCGCGGTGCGGGAACGCGTCGAGCGCCTTCTCGAAGCGGGCCTTGCCCACGTAGCACCACGGGCAGGCGATGTCGGACCAGATCTCGACGCGCATTCTTCGGCTCTCTTCAGGACGTACGGGTGAGGCACAGAGGCTCTCTGTCTCCCCCGTGAACGTTCAAGCAGCTCGCTTCATTCCCCCGTCACGACCAGGCGCATCTCCAGGTGGTGACTGCCGTCGGCCGGCTCGGCGGCCCAGCCCTGCCGGACGTAGAAGGCCTGCGCGCGTTCGTTGTCGACATGGACGTCGAGTACGGCGGTCCGCCGACCGTCGGCCCGCCACTGTTCGAGGCAGGCCGCGTGCAGGGCCGTGCCGAGGCCGGAACGCCACGCGTCGGGGTCGACGTGGAACTGGAACAGCGTGACCGTGTCCGCCGGGTCGCCCTCCTGGGTGCGGAAGCAGGCGATGGCGACGATACGGCCGTTCTCGACCGCGCAGAGCACATGGGCGTCGGGCCGCTCGATGACGCCCCGCCAGGCGGCGAGCCAGTCCCGCCCGTCCTCCGGGACGCCGTCGGGGTAGTACGTCGCCCGGGCGCGCGCGTGCAGCGCGGCGACGCGCTCCGCCTCGGCGGGCAGGGCGGTTCTGATCACCCGGTTCGCGATGGCACGGTCTCTGATCACGCAGCGGATGACGTGACCTCGGCCCCTCCGGTTCCCAGGCGGCTGAACCGGGCCCGGTACGCGCTCGGCGTCAGCCCGGTGCGGCGGACGAGGTGGCCGCGCAGGGAGTCCGCCGTGCCCAGGCCGCAGGCGCGGGCCAGCTGGTCCATGGGTTGGGCGGTGGTTTCCAGGAGTTCCCTGGCCCGCTCGACGCGCTGATGGAGCAGCCACTGCAGGGGGCTTACGCCGCTCTCGGCATGGAACCGGCGGGTGAGGGTCCGCGCACTGACACCCGCGTGCCGGGCCAGGTCGGTGAGGGTGAGCGGCTTGTCGAGGTTGCGCATGGCCCAGCCGCGGGTGTCGGCGCAGGCGGTGCCGCGCTCGGGCGGCAGCGGGGTCTGCGTGAACTGGGTCTGCCCGCCCGGCCGTACGGGGGCGACGAGGGCGAGGCGGGCGACCTCGTTGGCGACGGCGGCGTAGTCGGTGCGGGCACGCCCCCGCTCCTGGTGGCCGTACTCCTCGTACCGATGGCCCTGGGCTGCGCCCTCACGGTCCCACCGCTGACCGCCGTGATGATGGACGCGGTGGCGGCGGAGCGTGCGGGCCTGGCGGCCGGAGTCCTCAACTCCGCACGTCAGGTGGCCAGCGGCCTGGGATCGCCGTGTTCGGGGCGCTGGTCTCCGCCGACTTCACGGCAGGCCTGCGAGAGAGCCTCGCGATCAGCGCGATCCTCTTCGCGGTGACGGCCTTCCTCAGCTTCCGTCTCGCAGATCGTCCGGCCAACTGGGCCTGAACTCAAGGTGGTCGTACGTCACGACACACCCCTCCCCCATCGGCGACTGCGTCATGAACCCGACGAGCGCGTCGCCCGTCTCCTTCTCGTCACCGAGGGTGAAGAGCCGGATGAATATCCACTTCTTCCCGTCCCGGGACGCGTGAAAGGCAAACGCCCGCCCGGTCCGGCTGACCCGCAGCCACACCGAACTCCCGTCCACGGCAAAGGAGTTGGCATCATCCGAGTGCCCCCGAGTGACCACCGTGCAGACGGTCGGCACATCGGGCGAATACTCCAGACAGAGCTTGGCCCAGGCCCGCTCTCCGACGTGGACGTACAGCACCCCCGCATCGAAGGACCCCGCGAACCCCACGGTCACCCGGGCTATGAGCTGAAAGTCCCCGTGCGGCGCCCCGAGAAGACGGGGCGCATCGGAAGCGGGGTCCAACCCTTCCCCGGTGGGCGGCACGAACCGATCCTGACGGGGCCCGGCCCACCCGCTGAGCACACCATCGTCGTACGACCAATGCCCGTCGGGCCCGTAAGTCCGCAGGGGAAAGGGCAGTTGGGAGATCTCCAATTCCATCCACTCATCATCTCAGGCCAGGGGGAGGTGTTTTTAGGGGCGCGGGGCTGTGCCGTTTTGCGGCTCCGCCGCGTGGGCGCGACCAGCCACAACGGACCGGCACTCCGTACTCAACCGCACCCCAAAGGCGCTACCGCTCCAAACGCCCGTCATAACGCCGGGGCAGCCCCAGCGGATTACCGTCCCGCAACTCCGACGGCAGCAACGCTTCAGGCGTGTTCTGGTAAGCCACAGGCCGCAGCCACCGCTCAATAGCCGTACCACCAACGGAAGTCGAGGTAGACGTCGTGGCGGGATAAGGCCCCCCGTGATGCTGCGCGGGCGCCACCGCAACCCCCGTAGGCCACGCATTGACCAACACCCGCCCGGCCAACGGCGTCAGCTCTGCCAGGATCTCCACCCCACGCCCCTCCCCGGCCGCCTCCCCCGCCGACAGATGAACCGTCGCCGTAAGATTCCCGGGCAGTCGCGACAACACGGCATGAGCCTGCGCGTCATCGTCGTAGCGCGCCACGACAGTGACAGGCCCGAAGCACTCCTCAAGAAGCAGGTCGTACGCCCCCTCGGACACCAGCTTCTCCGCCGGCACCGTCAGGAACCCGGGACTCACCGTGTGCTCACTGCCCGCGCCCGGCGTCACCGGCGACTCCACCTCGGGCAGCCCGGCCCGCTCGGTGACGCCCGCGAGGAAGTTGTCGCGCATCCGGTGGTCCAGCAGCACCCCGGAGTCCGTGTCGCTGACGGCATCGGTGAGGGACTTGACCAGCCCGTCCCCGGCAGAACCGGACGGCACGAGCACAAGCCCCGGCTTCACGCAGAACTGGCCGACGCCCAGGGTCATCGAACCGGCGAGACCGGTGCCGATCGCCTCGGCCCGCTCGGCGGCAGCAGCCTCGGTGACAACTACCGGGTTCAGGGAGCCCAGTTCGCCGTGGAACGGGATCGGAACCGGTCGCGCCGCCGCCGCGTCGAACAACGCGCGACCGCCCCGTACGGAACCGGTGAACCCGGCCGCCGAGACCAGCGGGTGCTTGACCAGTTCGACGCCCGCCTCGAAGCCGTGCACCAGGCCGAGGACGCCGGCCGGGATGCCCTGCTCGGCGGCGGCCCGGCGCAGCACGCTCGCGACCAGCTCGGACAGGCCGGGGTGGTCGGGGTGCGCCTTGACGACGACCGGGCAGCCGGCGGCCAGCGCGCTCGCGGTGTCTCCGCCGGGAACCGAGAAGGCGAAGGGGAAGTTGGAGGCCGAGTAGACGGCGACGACGCCCAGCGGCACCTTGTAGCGGCGCAGGTCCGGGATCGGCGGGGTGGCCGTGTCGTCGGGGTGGTTGATGACCACGTCGAGGAAGGCGCCCTCGTCGACGATGTCCGCGAAGGCCCTCAACTGGTAGCAGGTGCGGGCGAGTTCGCCGTTGAGGCGGACCGGGCCCAGCGCGGTCTCCGCGTCGGCGACCTCGACCAACTGGTTCTTGGCCGCTTCGAGCTGGTCGGCGGCACCGCGCAGGAAGGCGGCACGGACCGTACGGTCGGCGAGCGAACCCCGTGCCGCGTGCGCGGCACGGACGGCGGTGTCCACCTCCTGGGCTGTGGCCTCCACCGCAACCTGTTCACGCTGCTTCCCGGTTCGGGGGTCGACACTCCAGACTGGTGCTGCTGCCACCGCGGGTCCCTCCACACATGTAATGCCGCAGTTCTGGGTCATTCACCAGGGTCGTTCGATATGCTGAACGCTGTCTCTGATGATGAATATGCTCTCGGAGACTATTTCCCGTCGAACGAAGGGGTCAAGGGCGATGTCGGCAGGCGAGACAGGCGGCGGGGCACAGGTCAAGTCCGCGGTGCGGACGGTGGAGCTGCTCGAATACTTCGCGGGCCGGCCCGGTATGCACTCCCTCGCGGCGGTCCAGGAGGCCGTCGGATACCCCAAGTCCAGTCTCTACATGTTGCTGCGCACGCTGGTCGAATTGGGCTGGGTGGAGACGGACGCGACGGGCACGCGATACGGAATCGGCGTACGGGCACTGCTCGTCGGCACCTCCTACATCGACGGCGACGAGGTCGTGGCGGCGGCCCGTCCGACGCTGGACCGCCTCTCCGACGACACCACGGAGACCATCCACCTGGCCCGCCTCGACGGCACGAACGTGGTCTACCTGGCCACCCGCCAGTCCCAGCACTATCTACGGCCCTTCACCCGCGTCGGCCGCCGCCTCCCGGCGCACTCGACCTCGCTGGGCAAGGCGCTGCTGAGCACCTACTCCGACGAGCAGGTCCGCAAGATGCTCCCGGAGACGCTGCCCGCCCTCACCGAGCACACGATCACCGACCGCGAGAAGCTCATCGAGGAACTCCACCAGGTCCGCGACCAGGGCTTCGCCGTGGACCGCGAGGAGAACACGCTGGGCCTGCGCTGCTTCGGCGTCGCGATCCCGTACCGCACCCCCGCGCGGGACGCGATCAGCTGCTCGGTGCCGGTGGCCCGGCTGACGCCCGCGCACGAGCAGATGGTGAAGGACGCCCTGTTCGACGCCCGTGACCGACTGACCCTCGCCACCCGGAGGCTCTGAACCATGCAGGTCGCACTCCGTCCCGTCCACGACAGTGATCTGCCGGTCTTCTTCCGGCTGACGAACGACCCCGAGTCCGTCCGGATGGCCGCCTTCACCGCGAAGGACCCGACCGACCGGGACGCCTTCGACGCCCACTGGAAGCGCATCCGCGCCCTGCCCGGCGTGCTGAACCGCACGGTCCTCGCGGACGGCGACGTGGTGGGCAACGTGGCGGTCTACGGGGAGCCGGACGAGCGCGAGGTGACGTACTGGATCGACCGCGCCTACTGGGGCAAGGGCATCGCGACGGCCGCACTGCGCGACCTCCTGGCCGAGGCGCCCGAACGCCCGGTGCACGCGCGCGTGGCGGCCGACAACGAGGGCTCGCGGCGCGTGCTGGAGAAGTGCGGCTTCGTCGTCGACGGCCACGACCGGGGGTTCGCGAACGCGCGGGGCGAGGAGATCGACGAGCTGCTACTGACGCTGAGTTCGTGAACACTCGTCGAGCCGGCTTCATGAGCGCTCGATGAGAAAAGCGCCGTAAGGGAACGATTCGTTCCCGTCCGGTCGTCTTCAGAGCGGGATGAACAAGACGATCAGGCGCACCTCCGTCTTCGTACTGCTCCTCGTTCTCGCCCTCCTGCTGCGGGCGACCTGGGTGCAGTTCTACGACGGCCAGGCACTCGCGGACGACAAGGACAACCGGCGGAACGCGATCGAGACGTACGCGGACCCGCTCGGGAACATCATCGTGGCCGGGAACGCGATCACCGGCTCGGCGCGGACGGGGAGCAGCGATCTCGCGTACAAACGCACGTACACGGACGGCAAGCTCTACGCGGCGGTGACGGGCTACGCCTCGCAGAGTTACGCGCCGACACAGCTGGAGGGGATCTACGCCGATCTCCTCGACGGCACGGACAGCAGCCTGAAGACCGCCATGGACACGGTCACGGGCGAGCGGGCGGCCCCGGGCAACGTGGTCACGACGATCGACCCGGATGTGCAGAAGGCGGCGTACGACGCGCTCGGCGACAAGAAGGGTGCGGCCGTCGCGATCGATCCGACGACCGGCAAGATCCTCGCCGTCGTCTCGACCCCGTCCTACGACCCCTCCGCGCTGACCGACGCCAACACCGCCGCGTCGGCCTGGAAGCAGCTCACCGCGGACTCCGACAAGCCGCTGACCAACCGCGCGCTGCGCCAGCCGCTGCCGCCCGGTTCGACGTTCAAGCTGGTCGTGGCGGCCGCCGCGCTTGAGGACGGCCTGTACTCCTCGGTGGACGAGAAGACGACGAGCCCCTCGCCGTACACCCTGCCGGGCACGGTCACGAAGCTGACGAACGAGAGCGCCTCCGCGCCCTGCGAGAACGCCTCGATCCGGGTCGCGCTCCAGTACTCGTGCAACACCGTGTTCGCGAAGATGGCCGTCGACCTGGGCCAGGACAAGGTCAAGGCGATGGCCGAGAAGTTCGGCTTCAACGACGACAAGCTGGACATCCCGGTGCGGGCGTACCCGAGTGTGTACCCGTCGAACATGAACAAGTCGTCCACGGCCCTGACGGGCATCGGCCAGTACGACGTGACCGCCACCCCGCTCCAGATGGCCATGGTGTCCGCAGCCATAGCCAACGACGGCAAGCTGGTCTCCCCGCACATGGTGTCCGAGACCACCGACAGCGGCGGCGATGTGGTCCACAACTACGACGACAGCACGACGACGAAGCAGATCGTCAGCTCGCGCACGGCCCGGCAACTCCAGTCGGCGATGCAGACGGTCATCACGGACGGCACCGGCACGAACGCCGAGATCGCCGGTGTGACGGTCGGCGGCAAGACGGGTACGGCCCAGCACGGCGAGAACAACGACCAGTCGCCGTACGCGTGGTTCACCGCGTACGGCAAGTCCGACTCGACGAGCAAGCAGGTCGCGGTGGCGGTCCTGGTGGAACAGTCCGACGCGGCGAGGTCGGAGATCAGCGGCAACGGCCTGGCGGCCCCGGTGGCCAAGGCAATGATGAAAGCGGCGCTGCAGTAACGCCGTTGTCTTTTGTCTTTCAGGGGCGCGGGGAACTGCGCGACCAGCCACGACGAACCGCAAGCCGACCGCGCAGCGACCTCTACTTCTACTTCACACCCAGAATCTGCTCAACAGGGTCAATCGCGAAGTACACCAGGAAGAGCGCCGACACCCCCCACAGCAACCAGTTGACCTCCTTCGCCTTACCGAGCACCGCCTTGATCACGACGTAGGAGATGAACCCGGCACCAATCCCGTCAGTGATCGAGTACGTGAACGGCATCGCGGCGATGGTCAGGAACGCCGGAATCGCGATCTCGTACTTGTCCCAGTCGATGTGCTTGACGTGGGTCATCATCAGGAACCCGACGGCGATCAGCGCGGGCGCGGCGGCCTGCAACGGCACGATCGTGAGCAACGGCGTAAGGAACAACGCGAGCCCGAACAACCCCCCGGTGACCAGATTCGAGAACCCGGTCCGCGATCCCTCACCGACCCCGGACGCCGACTCGATGTACGCGGTGTTGGAGGACGCGGACCCGATCCCGCCGGCGACGGCGGCGGCCCCGTCGATGAACAGGACGCGCCCGATGTTCGGCACCTGTCCATCGTCGTCCAGCAGACCGGCCTCCGCGCTGATACCGACGATCGTGCCCATCGCGTCGAAGAAGTCCGACAGGATCAGCGTGAAGATCAGCAGGATGACGGTGATCGCGCTGGTCTCGCCGAACGCGCCGAACAGGCTGAAGTGGCCGATGAGTCCGAAGTCGGGCGCGGCCACTATCTTGTCCGGCACCTTGGGGGTCATCAGGCCCCAACTCTTGATGTCGGCAACGGAGTTGATGATGATCGCGAGGACGGTCATCGTGACGATGCTGATCAGGATCGCGCCCTTCACCTTCCTGGCGAACAGCGCGATGGTCAGCAGGACACCGAGACAGAAGACCAGAACGGGCCAGCCGGTGAGATGACCGACGGCGCCGAGCTGCACGGGGACGGTGGTCTCGGCGGCGTCCGGTATACGACTGACGAAGCCGGCGTCGACGAAGCCGATGAACGCGATGAACAGGCCGATGCCGACGCCGATGGCCTGCTTGAGCTGTTGCGGGATCGCGTTCATGATCGCCTCGCGCAGCCCGGTGAGGACCAGCACGCAGATGAGGACGCCCTCGATGACGACGAGGCCCATCGCGTCGGGCCAGCTCATCAGCGGCGCCAACTGGAAGGCGACGACGGCGTTGAGGCCGAGGCCCGCGGCGATGGCGAGCGGCAGGTTGCCGCCGACGCCCATGATGACCGTCATCACGCAGGCCACCAGGGCGGTGGCGGTGACCAGTTGGCCGGTGTCGAGGGTGTGCCCGAACTTGTCCTTGGCGCTGCCCAGGATGATCGGGTTCAGGACGAGGATGTAGGCCATCGTGAAGAACGTGGCGAAGCCGCCGCGTATCTCACGGCCGAAGGTGGATCCCCGTTCGGAGATCTTGAAGAACCGGTCGACACCGTTCGACGCCGGTGGTTCGGCACTTGGCCGGTCGGGCACCTTCTCTGACTCGGACATGCGGGTACTCCTCGTGGCTTCGATGATCGGTGCGCGGATGCTGGCTGGATTGTTCCCGCGTTGAACCTGTTTCAGGTTTTCCCCGTGTTACGGAATCGAGGTCGGCCTGCCAGTCGGTGGTCGACCTGTCAGACGCCGTTCGAAGGTCCGTACCAGATCGGCCAGTTGATCACTGCTACGCTTCCGGATCTCGCGGGGGTCATCCCCGAACAAACACGTGTCATCTACATGACACTCACAAACCGCAGCGAGGAGAGGTCCGCCGTGGGCACAGTCGTCGACGACGCCGCCTCCGAGGAGTTCCACGCCTTCTTCGAACGCCACTACGCCGAACTGTCCCGGCTCGCCCACCTGTTGACCGGTGAGGCGGACGCCGCCGACGATCTCGCGGCCGACGCGCTGCTCGCGCTCTGGCACCGCTGGGACCGCGTGCGCGCCGCCGACCATCCCGCGGCCTACGCCCGTGGAGTCGTCGCCAATCTGGCCCGCACCCGGATCCGCAGCGCGGTGCGCGAGCGGCGACGGGTCGCCCTGTTCTGGTCGCAGCGCGAGGAGAAGACCGAGAACCCGGACGTGGCCGGCGTGGTCGACGTCCAAGAGGCCCTGCGCAGGCTGCCGTTCCGCAAGCGGGCCTGTGTCGTGCTGCGGCACGCGTTCGACCTGTCCGAGAAGGACACCGCGCTCGCCCTCGGTGTCTCCGTCGGTACGGTTAAGAGCCAGACGTCGAAGGGCATGGCCGAGCTGCAACGTCTGCTCGGCCCGCAGAGCCCCCCGCTGCGGATGCACGCGGCGCTGGCACGCGGCGGCGAGACCGGAGGGAGGACCCGATGAGGCACCAGGACGTGCACGACGACGAGTTGATCGCCCGGCTGCACCAGGCGGCCGAGGCACACGAACCCGACCGCTCCCGCATCCTGGCCCGGCTCGAACGCGGCATGGCCGCACAGTCCCGCCCCGACCACCGGGCCACCCGGCCGCCCGTGTTCGGCTGGGTGCGGGTGGTCAGCGCCACGGCCGCGGTGGCGAGCGTCCTCGCGATCGGCGGCTACGCGGTGGCGTCCGCGGTGAAGAACAACACCCCCGCCGAGCAGACGGTGTCCGTCTCACCGACCCCGACCCCCACGCCGTCACCGGACGCGACGAGCCGTACGCCCGTCAAACCGGTTGCCCCGAGCCCGAGTTCGGGTTCCGGCGACACCTCGCACAGCTCCCCCGAGGCGGGCACCTCCCCCACCGCCCCCGGGACCGCCGCACCCTCCGCACCCCCCGCGCTGCCGGCCGCCTCCGGTACCCAGGACGGCCCCCTCTGGTCGGACGGTTCGATCGACCCGGGCAGCAACGACTTCTGGGCACAGAGCGACATCACCCTCAAGACGACCAAGCAACTCACCGCACTCACCGTCCAGTTGAAGGTCAAGCTGACCGCCGGGGTCACCTCCGCGGGCGCCTGGCGCTCACTGCCCGAGCAGGACTTCACGCAGACGGTGACGGAGCGGGGCGCGTTCCTGGTCTACACATGGGTACTCAAGGAGGGCCGTACCGTCGCGGTCGGGGACTGGGTCTTCGCCGGCCAGTACAACCATGCGCGCGGCGGCCGGGACGCCAAGGACGACAGCTACTCGGCGGCGGGCACGGCAGCCGGCCAACAGCTCGCGGTGAAGGGCGACTTCGCGGCGCAGAAGTCGTAGAGAGAAATGCCGTAGAGGGAAATGTCGATCTCACGGCAACCCTGCACCCGGACGGCAGGTGGCTCACGGCAGGCGGTACGACGTCACTCCACACCCTGACCATCACAGCCGACCCGTCCACCGCGTCGACGCCATGGCGCCTCGGCAACTGGGACGGCACACCGGGCGAGTTCAAGAACGCCGACCTGACGACGTTCGCGCGTCCTTCCCGGCGTACATCGACGCCCGCCCCCAAGTAACCGTGAACGACTGGGTATCGACGATCCCCGCCCCACCCACCCAGCCCACGACCCGCGATCTCACCACGGGTTCCTACCGCGGAAACAACCACACGTTCGTTTTCAACGTCCTTTCCAGTGCGTGGAGTTCGGACACGACGCAGTACGACGTCCTGAAGATGAAGACCATCAGTGGTTCGACAGGCTCGGGCTTCCTCAGCCCAGGCACGTCGTTCGACTGCGTAGACCTGCTGACCTGAGCCCCCCCTCGGTCAGCAGAGCAACGCCCCTGCCGGTGACGATCGGTGGGGGCGTTGCGTTGTGCCCTGGATCTCAGGGACTCGTGCGCCCCGGCGTCCGGACACGCAGAGCCCGGACGGACCAGTCGAAGACGGGAGCCAGGCTCTCAGGTGCCGTCCACCCGTTGACCACCGCGAGCAGCTGGAGATATCGCTCCCTGCGGGGGTCGTTGACGCTCTCCAACCGAGTCGCCAGCCGGTGGCGGAGCTCACTGTCGTCGGGGCGGCCGAGAAGCTGGGCGTAGTGCGCCGTGAACGACGCGACGAACGGATCGGCCTGGGGTGAGGCCGGCTCGATGCCAGCGGTGAGGGCCGGGCCGGCCTGGTCCCGGACGGCTACGGCGATGTCGCGGATCGGGACCGTGGTGTCACTCCTGGCCTGCTCGGCTGCCTGTTCTTCGGCCATCTTCCGCATGGAGACGCGGAAGCCCGGGTCCAGGGACAGTTCGGCCAACTCCACCCACGCCTGCACCTGTTCGGCCTCCGGATTGTCGGGCAGTTCGGGGGTCATCGAGCGCATGACCCCGGCCAGTGCGGGGGCGGCGGCGTCGAGACCGCCGAATACGGCATCGAGGAACTCGCCGATCAGACGTCGGCGTTCGTGCTCGGAGAGCTGGGCCAGCCGGTGCATGAGTTCCGTCTCCTCAGGTGTCGCCCCACGCTCGGCCACCGCCGTCATCACCGCGTGCCGCAGTCGCAGGACCCGGATCTGCACCGCCAGCGCTTCGGCGTGCGCCACGGCGACCTCGGGCAGCGAGAGCTCACGGTCCACGACTTTGCGGATCGTGGCGAGGTCAAGTCCCAGCTCACGCAGGGTCCTTACGAGGTCCAGGCGTGCGACAGCATCGATGCCGTAGAGGCGGTAGCCGGCCGGGCTGCGGTCCGTCGGCGCCACAATCCCGCGATCGGAGTAGAACCGAACGGTCTTGACCGTGAGCCCGGTCCGCCGAGCGAGTTCACCGATCGAGTAGAGCGTGTCGCCATCCATGCCGCCCACCTTTACGTCTCCCCCTACGGGAGACTCAAGCTCCTTCGCCCGCCGACAGCCGTCTCAAGGTCGGCAAGGACGACCGACGAATGCTCGCGGCCATCAAGTCCGGCCACTCTGAACGGGTTTGACATGTTGTGGGTGTTGTCGAGGATCTTCGGGAGCTGGGTTTTGCTGGCCAGGAAGGAACGGTCAGCCCCCGCGCCTGGTGAGTGTCGTCGGCCGTCTTTGGCCACTGTCGAGCAACCTCCGGCGCCCGGGAGACAGCCCATGCCTGCCCGCTCATCGACCTGCCTCGCCTCTGCCACTCGGTGATGGCACGCGTCTGGCACGACCTCTTCGTCGTGAACTGCGAGCTGAGCCGTCGCTGACGCCTCTTCGGGCTATCGGCCGGCCTGCTCGGCGTTGCTCCTTGGAAGGCCCTCTTGCTGTGGTCACTACACAGCTTACTCTTGACTGCCATGTACTTTGCATCGCAAAGTTAACTCTCGGCGGGCGGCCATCTGGCGATCCGCTCACGAGCGCTGCCAGAGCACCGGCTACAAGGGGGACAGATGGGGACATCCGCACTGAGCAACACGGGATCAGAACCGAGGGCGACCGCGGCCGCCTTGTTGGCTGCGACGGAAGGCGCCTTCGAGCGAGGACCCGTACGCAGACCAACGGAGCCTGGACTCTCCTCCTTGGCTTCGGGCTCCTTGCACTGGCGGCCGTTCCGGTCGCCCGGTACGCCTTCAACTTCGGAGCCCATGGGCGCTACATCGGGTCCTATCCGGCCTTTGCCTCCGCCGAGCTGACCGGCCTGTGCGTCGTCCACGAACCGGGCACACCCTGCCTGAAGGGCGAGTTCGACGGAGCCGTCCTGCGCTTCGCGGCATGGGGCGTGTGGTTCGCGCTCCTCCCCCTCGCATGGTTCGTCTTCGCCCGCTGGTACCGCCTGCGCGGCGAGGCCCGGGGCGTCGTCCCGCGGCGCGGCATGTGGGTCCGCGTGACCGCCGCGACCACCACTGCGATCACGGCAGCTCTGGTGGCGTTGCTGTTCGGCAAGGACCAGCCGTGGGAGGCCGTGCTGCTGGAGAACAGCTACGCCTCCCCGTGGTACCTGGTCGGCATCGGACTTCTCGCCCTCGGCATTGCCGAACGCAGTTGGATCGCCGCAGCGGCCGGCATCGCTCACGCCCTGCTGCTCACGGGGTACCTAGGAGCCTCCTGGGGTAGTGGATGGCTTCCCTGGCAGCACCCCACCCATCCCGGCTGGGCCGACGGACCGCAGGTCAAGGCCTTTCTGCTCGCTGCCGTCCTGCTTCTCGCCGGTCTGTGCGAGTGGACAGCGGTCCGCCGCGGCGCGCCCGGTGTCGGAGCTGCGGGTACGGTCGCCTCATGAGCGTCGAAGACTCGACCGCTACGCAGCACGACCAAGAGGAACCGCATCCAACCCAGGCGCTGGACGACACCGTCCACCAGCGCGTGCGGCTCGGTGTCCTCACTGTTGCCCGCGAAGCCGACCGGGTCGAGTTCAGCTTCCTGAAGAAACAACTGGCCGTCACCGACGGAAATCTCTCCCGGCACCTGAAGGTGCTGGAGGAGTCCGGAATGATCACGGTGGAGAAGGGCTACGCCGGTCGACGCCCCCGAACATGGGTATCCCTCACCCGTGAAGGTGCGCGGGCCCTGGACGCCGAACTCAGGGCCCTACGTGCACTCGTGCTACGCCTTGATGCTCCCGGTCTCGCGCCCGGCACACCCGACGCGTGATCACCGCTTTGGGAGCGAGGTTGGGCGACCACGCGTGTGATCTGCGGATTCTCTGTCTTGGACGGAGTCTGGCCGTGCCCACCCCTGCCCACCCTGATTCCCCGCGAGTTCCCGTCTGTTCCGGCACGAGAGTGGCACGGCCAGGGCCGAACAGATGCCCGAGAGTGTGGACCGCGACGTCCTGGAGCATCGGATCATCGCTGCTCTCAGGCATGGCCCGCGCACGGCCCTCCCTGAACGGTCATGAACGGGGCTGGCCGTGAAGGCTGCACGGGCGTAGACGCGCCACCTCGTCGTGCCTGATATGCCTCCGCGTCCTGCGGATGAGCGTCCTACGTGTCATCGGCTCTGCACCCACCAGATGATCACAGCCACGGTGGCCGAACCTACGGCAGCCCCAGCTCCGCGGACGGACGCGAACAGCGCGGCGTGTGCGAGTCGTCGGCCGCTTCTCGATCCACCGGTACGACCAGTGCATCTCGGCCGTGATGGTCTTGATGCTCCCCTCGGGGAACTCCTTCGTGGCTGCCTCCAGCGCCGCGTCGACGGCCGCGTTGTAGGCCGCCTTGAGCCGAGCCTCGCCCACCGTGGAGTTGGGGGTCTGGAGATCGAAGTCGAGCGTGATCGTCAGATGCTTCGGCGCGGGGTCCTGTGCTACGGGTGCCTCCCCTGGTGACGTACGGGATCGTCAGTATGGGGGCGGAGTTCACGACAAGGCACGTCAGTTCATCGTCGCGCCGATCGTCGTAGACCCCGTCGTCAGAAACGTCGTCGTCGGCAGCGTCCCGCTCGACGACCTGGCCCCGTACGCGGTAGTCGCATCCGCCGACTTGAAGGACGGCGTGGCGACCCCGCCGTCCCAGTTGTTCGCCGCGGAAACCGCCCCCGAACCCAGCGTGTCCGATCCCCCCTTGTTGCCGACGGCGAGGTTGCGCGCCAGGCGGGACTTGCTCGTGGCGAAGAAGAAGCCGGACTCCGTGTTGGCGTACGCGGTGTTGCGGTTGAGGATGATCGCGCCGGTGTTGGAGTTCTCGGTGAAGCCGTTGAGGGTGTTGTCCCAGGCGGCGTTGTCGTTGACGACGTGTGCGACGGAGACGCCTCCGCCGCCGAGCTTGAAGCCGTTGCCGTTGCCTTCGAAGGCGGAGTCGTTCCAGCGGTTCTTGCCGTTGCCGAAGGCCCAGGAGTGTTCGATGGCGACGGGTGAGGAGAACTGCCAGAGGTCGAGGCCGTCGTCCGAGTTGTTGTAGAGGCGGGCGCCGGTGACCTTGTTGCCGGTGCCGGAGCCGAACTTGATGGCGATGCCGTCGGCGTTCTGGCCGTGCCCGGCGGCGTCGTAGTTGCCGTAACTGTCCAGGTTCTGGACGAGGTTGTTCGTGGTGCCGTCGCCGCGCAGGGTGAAGCCGGAGTCGCCGTTGTTCGCGGTCACCAGGTTCTTGAAGATGCCGCCTACGGAGGACGTGGCTACGAAGCCCTGTGCCGGGGAGTTCTGGAAGGTGAGGTTCTGGACCGTCCAGTAGTCGCCGTAGATACCGGCCAGCCACTGGCCCGCGGGCAGCTTGGAGCCGTCGATCTTCACCTTCTCCGTGCCGTACGCCTTCAGCGTGATGCGGGCCGAACTGGTGCCGTCCGCCGTGGACTTGAGGGTCGCGGCCGGGGTGTAGGTGCCCGCCCTGACCTGGATGACCGTCCCCGCCGTGGCGTTGGCGACGGCCGACTCCAGCTGGGTGGTGGTGGACACGGTGACCGTCGACGAAGCGGCTTGCGCACCACCGCTGTTGAGGCCGAGGTAGACGCCGCCCGCCCCCGCGGCGACGGCCACCGCGGCGGCGATCGAGAGGGTGCGGGTCCTGCGGTGGCGTCCGGTGCTCGTACGCACGGGGTTGGTTCCTTTCCTGGATGACGAGGACGAAACGGGCCGGAGGGGCCGCCCCGGCCCGTTTCTGATCACTGGTCGCCGCCGTGTCCGGAAAGGGTTGCCGCGCGCACGGGAAAAGCACGGGAAAGCGCGGGGGTACCTCCGGGGAAGAAGCGAAACTTTCGATTCCCCCCTGGCGCACCCGCATCGATTGACTCACCGCACCTCACTGGTGACACTCCGAAAGATCATCTCCCTGCCTGCACCCCACGCCCGACTCCCGCGCCCTCACCCAGGAGCACGCCCGTGACCCACCCCCAGTACGCCGGCTACCTCTTCGTCTACTTCACCGGCGACGACACCGCCGACGACGAGCAGATCCGCTACGCCCTCAGCCGCGGCAACGACCCTTTGCACTGGCGGGAGTTGAACGGTGGGGCACCCGTACTGACCTCGACGATCGGCGAGAAGGGGCTGCGCGACCCGTTCGTGATCCGCTCCCCCGGCAGCGACACGTTCTACCTCGTCGCCACCGACCTGCGCATGTACCGGAACAGCAGCGGCACTTGGGACGACGTCCAGCGGCACGGCAGCAGGTCGGTGATGATCTGGGAGTCGACCGACCTGGTCCACTGGACCGACCAACGGTTGGTGCAGATTGCCCCGGACAACGCGGGCAACGCCTGGGCGCCAAAGGCCTGTTGGGACGACTCGCTCGGTGAGTACGTCGTCTTCTGGGCGTCGAAGCTGTACGGCGACGACGACCCCGACCACACCGGCTCGACCTACAACCGCATGTTGTACGCGACCACCAAGGATTTCCGCACCTTCAGCGCGCCGCAGGTCTGGAACGGCCCCGACCACTCCGTCATCGACTCAACTGTGCTGAAACACAGGGACACTTACTACCGCTACACCAAGGACGAACGCGACCCGTCCTCCGACTCCCCCGGCTCCTCCGACTCCCCCTGCTCCAAGTTCATCACCGCCGAGAAGTCGACCTCGCTGACCTCCCCGTCGTACGACC
Source organism: Streptomyces sp. NBC_01261 (assembly GCF_036226385.1). NCBI lineage: Bacteria > Bacillati > Actinomycetota > Actinomycetes > Kitasatosporales > Streptomycetaceae > Streptomyces > Streptomyces sp. NBC_01261. The sequence goes on along the minus strand of NZ_CP108463.1, from coordinate 8,266,716 downwards.
TCATCTCGGAGTGCATCGGCAACGGTGCGATCAAACGCGGAGAAGGCCCCACGGTGTTCAAGTCCAACACCGAGGAAAAGTGGTACCTGTTCGTCGACGAGTACGGGCTGCGCGGTTACGTCCCCTTCGAGACCATCGACCTCGACTCCGGCGGATGGACCCCGTCCACGGACTACCAACTCCCGGCAAGTCCCCGACACGGCACGGTACTTCCGGTGACGCAGACCGAGTACGACCGACTGCTGGCCGCGTATCCGGCGACACCCACCTCGGTCATGGACGCGACGACACACGGACAGTTGGGGTACGCGGTCGTCACCGAGGCCTCCTCGAAGGTCGTGCTGCCCATGCAACCCGACGCGGAGCTGGGGCACTTGGCGCCGACCCTCGCCATCGGCGCGGGCGCGACGCTCACTCCGCCCTCCGGGACGACACGCGACTTCCACACCCAACAGCAGTACACCGTCACGGCGGCGGACGGGACCAGCCGGACCTGGACGGTGGAAGCGGTGCCGACCCGAAGTCCCGTGCTGCCGGGGCTGACCGCAGACCCGGACGTGCACTGCCTCGACGGCCAGTACTGGATCTACCCCACGAGTGACGGCTACGCGGACTGGGGCGGGCCGAGTTTCAAGGCGTACTCCTCAAGGGACTTGGTCCACTGGCGGGACCACGGAGTCATCCTCGACCTGGGGACCGACGTCACCTGGGCCGACGAGCACGCATGGGCGCCGGCGGTCGCGGAGCGGAACGGGAAGTACTACTTCTACTTCTGTGCCGAGCAGCAGATCGGGGTCGCGGTGGCGGACTCGCCCGCGGGCCCCTTCAAGGACGCGCTGGGACAACCCCTGGTAGGTAAGGAGGAGTTGGCGGGCCAGATGATCGATCCTGCCGTCCTCACCGACGACGACGGGCAGTCGTATCTCTACTGGGGCAACGGGCACGCGTACGTCGTGCCGTTGAACGACGACATGACGTCGTACGACGCGACGAAGGTGCAGGACATCACGACGGGCGACTTCCGTGAGGGGTCCTTCGTGGTGAAGCACAAGGGGACTTACTACTTCATGTGGTCCGAGGACGACACCCGCAGCGAGGACTACCACGTGGCCTACGCGACGGGACCGTCCCCGCTCGGTCCGTGGACCGAGCGGGGCACGATTCTGTCCAAGAACCCCGAGTACGGCGTCCTGGGCACCGGCCACCACTCCGTGGTGAACGCGCCGGGGACCGACGACTGGTACATCGTCTATCACCGGTTCGCACTGAACGGGCCAGGAAAGCCTGGTGGGGACGGCACGCACCGGGAGACCACGATCGACCGCCTGCGGTTCGCGGCGGACGGGACGATCCGGCCGGTGGTGCCCACCCTCGGGTCAGTCGGACCCATGAAGATCGGCCGGTGAAGACCGCCCGGTGAGGATCAGCTGACGAAGTAGGTCGGGTTCGGGATCTTGTACGTCTTGTCGGCGTAGCCCCCGTCGAGGTCCGAGTACTGGTCGCCGAAGTTGGCGATGATGTTGTACCCGAGGTCCTCGATGTGCTTCCGGGTGCCGGACTTGTACTGCACGGTGGTGCAGGTCCAGGTACCGGCGGTCGCGCAACCGCTCAGGTACGACGGCGGGTTGGCCGTGTTCTTGAGGAACATGTGGTCGGCGTCTAGGTTGACGTCGGCGCCGACCTTCTTCAGGTTGTCGACCGCGTAGGTGCGCTGCGCCTCGGTCAGACCCGAGTTGTAGAACACCGTGACGCCCTTGGACGCGGCGTACTTGACCAGCGCGGGGGTGCCGAAGACCTCCGGGCGGTTGGCCTGGGCGACGTAAGCGGCCCAAGTGGCCGAGCTGTAGCCGTAGTTGTTCTTCTTCTCGTAGTCGAGGCTGAGCAGCAGCGTGTCGTCGATGTCGAAGACGACCGCCGGCTTGGCGCCCTTGTGGTGCTTGTGGACGGCCGCGTCGATGTACTTCTTGGCCGACGCGTCGATGCGCGCCAGGTCCTTGGCGTACGCGCTGGTCGCCGACGCCTGGTACACGCCGCTGCTGTCGAGCGTCGTGCCGTAGTAGGTGTCGATGTCCTTCGTCAACAGGCCGATGTTGTACGGCTCGTGCGTCGAGTTGGCCGTCGACTGGCCGGCGGTGGCGACACCACTGCCGTACAGGGCGGCACCGGCGACGACACAGGCGGCGCCGAGGGCGGCCGCTCTAAGGGACTTCCGCATGGAATCTCCGGATCTGGTTCCGATGGGTGATGCACCAGGTCACGGACTGTCTACGCGCATCACACGCCAGACGCGAGGACCTTTATGCGATCGATACACAACGCACAGGACGGGGAATTACCGGCGCATGGGCTCCAGTTGACCTTCCCTTGGTCGGCTTCCCCTGCCGTCGTGCACGCGACTGCGAACGGGGGAACGCGCGATGGCTGACGGCAAGGACCCGGCCGAGGTCCTCGACATCAGGACCGCCAGGCCCTGACCTCACTGGTGAGTCCCTCAACGGGCTGCGCGTGCCCTGGGGAAACGGCAAGCAGGGCAAGGAGTTCGACGACTCCTACACGCCGTTGCAGAAGAAGATCGGGGGCGCTGCGGGCACGCCGGTCGGACGATGTGCGGGGCCCGGCCCAGCAGAGCACGTCGTCGAGCATCCACAACAACACCGGTGGCGTCGCCCCCGCTCTCGCAGGAAGGTTGTCCATGAAATTCGTCGCGGCGGACTGGGATCCCGAGGTGCCCGGATTCCGTTTGGATGCGCACGCCTACCTGGCCGAACTGCCGCGCCTGAGCGCCGACCTGCCCCCGAGCGCCCTGTCCTTCGCCACAGACCCCGGGCAGTACGACATTGCGGGCGCCATCCGCTGTGTGAAGGATCTCGAACTGGCCGGCGTCCATCTCGCCACCGACAAGAGTGGCGGGCTCGTCCTGGAGTTCGCGCCCGACAAGTTCAAGCACGACTCCGGCCTGGCCTTCGACGGCCGCCTCGCAGCAGGCCAACTCTGGCCACACCAACCCCAGTTGCACCGCTCGCTTTACAGACCCGGCGACAGGGGCTGACGTGGGCCCGGCCCGGGAACGTCCGAACCGGGCCCACCGTACAGGTCAGTTCATCGTCGCGCCGATGGTCGTGCTCCCCGTCGTCAGGAACGTCGTGGACGGAAGCGTGCCGCTGGACGAGCGGGCGTTGTACGTCGTCGACGCGTCCGTGGAGATGAAGGACGGGGTGGAGATGCCGGAGTCCCAGTTGTTGCCGGACGAGGTCACCGCGGAACCCTTGCTCACCGAACCGCCGCCGTTGCTCACCGCGAGGTTCTTGCCGAGTTTGGCGGAGCTGGTGGCGAAGTAGTAGCCCGAGCCGCCGTTGGCGTAGGCGGTGGTGCGGTTGATGACGATGGCGCCGGTGTTGGAGTTCTCGGTGAACCCGTTGCCGGCGTTGCCCCAGGCTGCCGAGTTGTTGACGACGTGGGCGACGGTGACGCCGTTGCCGCCCAGCTTGTAGCCGTTGCCGTTGCCCTCGAAGGCGGAGTCGCCCCAGCGGTTGATCCCGTTGCCGAAGGACCAGCTGTGCTCGATGGTGACCGGCGAGGAGAAGGACCAGAGGTCGATGCCGTCGTCCGAGTTGTTGTACAGCCGGGCGCCGGTGACGAGGTTGCCGGTGCCGGAGCCGAACTTGATGGCGACCCCGTCCGCGTTCTGGCCGTGCGTCGCGGCATCGTAATTGCCGTACGAGTCAAGGTTCTTGACCGTGTTGTTGACGGTGCCGTCGCCGGTGAGTGTGAAGCCGGAGTCGCCGCCGTCGATGGTCTTGACGTTGCTCCAGTTGGTGCCGGTGCAGGACTGGCAGACGACCGCGCTGTCCGGGGAGTTCTGGAAGGTGAGGTTGGAGACGTTCCAGTAGTCGGCGGTCAGCTTGAAGATCCAGGACCCGGACGGGAGCGACGAGCCGTCGATCTTGACCGTCTCCGAGCCGTACGCGGTGAGGGTGATCGGTGCGGAGGAGGTGCCGTTGGTCGTGGACTGGAGGGTGGCCGTCGGGTAGTAGGTGCCGGCGCGAACCTGGATGACCGTACCGGCGGTGGCGTTCTTGATGGCGCTGGTCAGATCGGTGGAGTTGCTGACCACGACGGTGGCCGCGTGTGCCGGGGTGGCGATCACGGCGAGTCCGAGCGAGGCCGTGGTCGCGGCGAGCGCGGTGAAGGTGCTGATACGACGCATGACGTGCGGGTCCTTTCGTCGATCAGAGTGGGCGGACGGGTCGCCAGTCACCGAGGTAGGCGGCAGGGGTGTGCAGGTCGGCCTCGGCGGGCGTGAGTTGGGGCCGGTTCTCCGGGACGGTGATCACGGAGCCCGGTCCCGTGTTGCGGTACTCGTGGAAACGCATCGACTGCCAGGGATAGGCGTCGCGCATGTTCGTGTAGGGCGCGACCGGGTCGATGCCGGGCCCGATCCGGGTGTCCCGCACGACGAGGGACGGCCAGGCCGTCGTCTCGTACGACGGGACCCACGGCCGGGCCAGCTTGTACGCGGCGTCCTCGGCGCCGGAGGTGATCCGCGAACGGACCGCGAGGATGCCGTGCGGGTTGGCGCGGGCGGTGGACGGCGCGAAGACCATGCCCTTGGGAGTGAACTCCACATCCCGCTCAAGGGTGTTGAAGTGACAGTCCGCGAAGACGGCGGTGGCCCGTCCGAAGACGAAGTCGACATCTCCCTCGATGTAGCAGCGGGAGTAGCAGTGCCGGTCGAAGACCTCCAGCGCGCTGGTGTCCGCGAACAGGGTGTCCTGGTGGGCCAGTAGCCGCACGTTCGTGAAGTACGAGCGGTCCCCCGTCACATACGCCGCCACCGCCTGCGTCCCCGTGATCTCCGGATGGTCCGCGCGCAGCCAGTCGTTGGCGAGGGTCAGGTCCCGTACGGTCAGCCCGGGCGCCGCCGACGTGAAGGTCGCGGAGCCAGCCGTCCCGTACGTCCCCGAACCGTCCGGCCGCTGCGTCCCGTTGGCGTTGTCGTAGACGATGACGACGTCCCGCGGATCGCGCGTGGCACCGCGCAACGTCAACTCACCCGCCCCCACAGGCACGTTGACGACCTCGCGGTACGTCCCCGGGTGCACGACGATCGTCCAGCCGCCGCCCTCCACCGCGTCCACGGCCGCCTGCACCGACTCACCCGGCCGGACGTGCAGGACACGACGACGGTCGAGCGCTACGGCGGACCCGGCACCGGCGGTCACCAGACCACCGGTGAGCCCGGTCAGAAGGGTGCGTCTGCGCAGAGCCATCTCAGTGCCTCCGCCCCGGTGTCCAGTCGCCCAGATACGCCTCGCGGGTCGCCGACCCGGCCTGCGCGGCGGTGAGTTGGGGCCGGTTCTCCGGAACGCTGATCACGGCACCCGGGCCCGTGTTCCGGTACTCCGCGAACCGCTGGCTCTGCCAGGGATAGGTGTCCGACATGTTGGTGTAGGGCGCCACCGCGTCGATCCCCGCACCGAGCACCGTGTTCCGCACGGTGAGCATCGGGTGGGCGGTGGTGTCGGAGCCGGGCACCCAGGGACGGGCCAACTTGTAGTAGCCGTCGGGGGCTTCACTGCTCACGCGGCTGCGCGTCACCAGGTATCCGCGCGGGTTCGCGACCGCCGTGGAGGGCGCGAAGACGAAGCCGTACGGTGCCGTCGCCAGGTCGGTGCGGTTGAGCGTCCGGAAGTGGCAGTGGTCGTAGACGGCCGTCGCCCGCCCGAAGACGAAGTCGACGTCTCCTTCGACGTAGCAGCGGGCGTAGTACTGGCGGGCGAAGACGCCGAGCGCCAACGAGTCGGCGTACAGGGTGTCTTGATGACCCAGGAAGCGGCAGTCGAAGAACGCCGAACGGTCGCCCTGCACCTTGATGGCGACCGCCTGTGTGCCGGTGATGTCGGGGTGGTCGGCGCGCAGCCAGTCGTTGGCGAAGGTGATCCGGCGGGCGGTGAAACCGTCGGTGCGGATGGTCGTGGTGGCCGAGCCGGAGGTGCCGTAGGTGCCCGAACCATCGGGTTTCCGCGTCCCGTTGGCGTTGTCGTAGACGATGACGACGTCGCGCGGGTTCTCGCTCGCGCCGATCCAGGTCATCTCGGAGGCGGCGGTGGTGAGTTGGCCGGTCGCCGGGTCGGTGACTCCGGCGGTGACCGTCTCGCGGTAGACGCCGGGTGCGATGACCAGGGTGTATCCGGCGCCGGTCGCGGTGGCGACGGCGGCCTGGACGGTGGTGAAGTCGCCCCGGCCGCGCGGGTCGACGTACAGGGTGAGCGGGGTGGGACGCGCGGCGGGAGAGCCGTAGCGGCCGAACGGGCGCGGTCTGCCGACGGCGAGGGCGGGGACGGGGACGGCGGTGAGGCCGATCGCGGCGCCCGCGCCGGCGCCGGCCATGAGGAATCCCCGTCTGGACAGGGGAAGTCGGAGGGAGTGGTGGTGCGAGGGCATGCGGGTGCTCCTTCGCGGTGTGGCTCGTGAGGTGGGCCCCGGTGCCGGGCCGGTCGGACGGAACCGGCCCGGTGTGTACGGGGGTTGGTCAGCGCAGGCGGCCCGCGCCCGCGCCCCGGTCGACGATGAACGGCACGGCCCGCGCGGGGTCGATCTTCGTGCGCAGGGTCGGGGTCCAGCCCGCGCCGGACTGCAGGATCTCGGTCGGCACTCCCGCGTTGTGGACGGCGATCAGGTCGGTGGGCCTGCCGTTGACGTAGTTGTCGTCGGCGGTGAGCGGCGCCTCGGACCACTTCTTGAGGATGGTGGCCTCGGAGATGCCGGCCGGGACCGTGAACGCGTTGTGTTCCGCGACGAGTTGGGACTCCAGGCCGATGCCGTAGCTGTAGCCGTAACCCGGCTCGGCGACGAAGTGGTTGTTGTACGAGTCGACTTGGCCGAAGCGGACGCGGGGTGCGCGCTCGACGAGGTTGGAGAACAGGTTGTGATGGAGCGTCACCTTCAGATGCCCCCGGTCGACGGCGGCCGTGGAGGCGCTGTCGCTGTTGCCGATGAGGATCGTCTTGTCGTGGTCGGTGAAGACGTTCCAGGAGGCGGTGACGTAGTCGGCGCCCTTGACGACGTCGAGTTCGCCGTCGTGCTGCTCGAAGATCCGCCCGTAGTAGGTGGGCAGCGAACTGTCCGGGTGGGCACCGTCGGTGAACGTGTTGTGGTCCAACCACACATGCGTGGAGCCGTAGATGACGGTGCTGTCGTACTCGGAGTTCCAGTTGCCGGTGTCGCCGTCGGTCGGGTCCCACTGCGGGAAACAGTCCAACGGGCTCTCGAAGGCGAGGTTCCGGACGATGACGTTGTCGACGGCCTTGATCTGGAGGCTGGCGCCCTTGAAGCCGGCGTTCCGACCGATACCGACGATGGTGGTGTTCGCGGGGATGAAGGCCTTGATGGCGGCGTCCTGGTTGGCGGCGGAGACACGGCGCAGGCCCTCGGGGCTGTCGGCGGGTTCGTTGTCGAGGTTCTGGTCGTAGCCCCAGACGGCGGGGTCGTAGGTGGCGAGGTACTGGGCGAAGTCGTAGCCGGGCGCGGCGAAGGAGTCGCACCCCTCGGCGTTGGCGTCGATCACACCCTGCACTCTGATGACCTTCGGCGCGGTTCCGCCGGCGGCCAGCGCGGCTTTGAAGTCAGCCCAGTTGGAGACGGTGTAGACGTGATCCGGGGTGGCGGTCGCGCCACCGCTGGTGCCGGTGCCGTAGGAGGCCCAGCCGTCACCGGCGCCGAGGGTCTGCCGGTCGAGGGTGCGCGGATGGGCCTGGGCCGTGGTCGTGGTGACGGCGAGGGCCAGGGCGGTGCAGCCCACCAGCATTGCTATGACACGTCCATGACATTTCTGTGTGCGCATCGTGCGGGTCTCCTTGCCTACACGTCCGAGGCGTCGCTCGCCTCGGGCCAGGTGATCCAGGACGTCGGAATGTCCTCGTGCAGCCGGACGACATCACGCGGCGCGAGCACCCGGGTGCGCGGCAACTCCCGCGCCACGAGCCGCGCCACGGCGATCGCACCGGGCGGATTGAAGTGCGTGTTGTCCTGCTCGGTGTCGGTCCAGTTGAAGTAGGCCTTCGTCTCCTCCACCCCGAGCCGCTGCCACAACGCGAGCGACAACGCCTCGATGTCGAGCAGCGCGACCCGCTCCTCCTGCGCGAGCGCCCGCATCGCCGCGGGGTAATCCCCGTGCGTCGGCAGCGCGTTGCCGTCGACGTCGAACCGGCGGCGCTCGACGGGGGTGGCGAGCAACGGCCGGGCGCCACGGCTGCGGGCCCCGTCGATGTACATCCGCAGATAGTCCTGGTAGGTCGTCCAGGGCTCGGTGTAGCGGGTGGGGTCGGCGGTCTTCTCGTCGTTGTGCGCGAACTGGACGAGGAGGAAATCGCCGGGCCTGATGGCGGCGAGAATGACATCCAGCCGCCCCTCGTCGACGAAACTCTTCGAACTCCGGCCATTTATGGCCTGGTTGGAAACCTTCACCTCCTTGCGCAGGAAGAAGGGGAGCGCCATTCCCCACCCGGTCTCCGGAGCTTCGGTGGAGTACTTCTGGGCGGCGGTGGAATCACCGGCGATGTAGAGAGTACGGTCCTTTCGCCCACCAGGGCGAAGAGGAACAGCGGCCAGCGCCGCGAGAGTGACCTGTCTACGGCTTAAGGACACAGGGGTGCCTTTCAACGCAGCTGAGGTACATGTCTTTTAGGGGCGCGGGGAACTGCGCGACCAGCCACAACGGGCCGGCAGTCCCCCACAATCCGCGACCACCCAAATCAGTGGTTCTTCTTCCAGTCCGCCTGCGCCGTGTTCAACTGGTCGGCCAACGTGTCCAGGAACTCCTTGGCCGTCACCTTCCCCAGCAACAACTTCTGGAAGTTCGGCTCATTGTCCGCCTTGGAGATCGTGTTCCAGTCCGGCAGGTAATACGGCAGCTGCACAATCTTCGTGGACGCCCCGTTCAACGCCGCCGCGGCCAACTCCGTGGGCTCGGACTTCTGAATCCAGGCCGCACTGGCCGCATCCGTGTTGGCCGGCACCTGCCCGGCGGACTCGTTGTACTTGGAGTTCTCCGCCGCGGACACCGCGAACTCGATGAACTTCCAGGCCGCTTCCTTGTTCTTGCTGGACTTGAACAGACTCAGCCCGTCAACGGGGTTGGATATCTGCACGCGCGTACCGTCGTCCAGCGTCGGATTGGGAATGCCCTTGAACTTGTCCGCGCCCAGAGCCTTCAGATGGTCCTGGTACGACCCGAGGTTGTGACTCAGCATCCCGATCGTCCCGCTGTCCCACTGAGCGACCATCTTCGTGAAGTCGTTGTTGAGGTCGGCGGACGGAGTGTCCTTCTTGAACAGCCCGACGTACTTCGCCAACGCGGCAACGTTCTTCGGGTCGTTGACCGTCGTCTTGTCCCCGTTCCAGAAGGACGTGATCCCGGTCTGTCCGTACACCGCGTCAAGCGCCGGCGCGATGGACCCCTCGCCACCCCGAATGGTGAACCCGAACTTGTTCTTCGCCTTGTCGGTGAGCTTGTCTGCGGCGGCGTAGAACTTCGACCAGGTCGTCGGCGCGTCCAGGCCCGCCGCCTTGAACAGATCGGTGCGGTACCACAGGGTCCCGTTGTTGGCGGAGGTGGGAATTTGGTACAGCGTGTCCCCGCCGCCCGCGGACTTGCTGACATCAAGCAGGTTCTGGCTCAACTTCCCGTTCAGGGAACTCGACTTGAGCCGGCTGTCCAACGGCTCCAACGCCCCCTGCACCGCGACCTCCGCGAGCACCGCGGTCCCCACACCGCCGACGTCGGGCAGCCCCCCGCCCTGGATCGCGGTGTCGTACTTGGACTGGGCACTCGCGGCCGGTATCCCGACGTACTTGACCTTGATGTCGGGGTTCTTCTTCTCGAAGTCCGCGATGATCTGCTTCCAGATGTCGGTGCGGACACCGCCGTTGTTGTCCCAGAAGGTGATCGAGCCCTTGCCGGACCCCTCGTCGCCCTTGTCCCCCGCGGCGCCGCTGCCGTCGTCGCCGCACGCGGTGGCGGTCAGCGCGAGCACGGAGCCCAGGGCGACGGCCACGGCGGCACGCCTGCTTCTGCGGATGCTGGTCTTCATAGAGCGGCTCTCTTCTTGTGGATGCGACGGTGTGGTGGCCTCGCGGGCGGTGGGCAAGCGCTTGCCACGGAGGTGCGTCATTGCGACTCCCAACAGGCGGACGGGCAGGGTGAGTCAGAGAGAACTGATCCGGAACCGCGTGAAACCGGCCGTGCCGGCATGTCCCGGGCCTACGGGCGCGAGCGCGAAGAGCCCGAGCAGGGCGCCGACCCAGCGCCAGGGCGTGGCGGCGAAGACCTGGCCGCTCGGCCGCGGCCCGTCCCCGACGTCGTAGAAGAAACGGCAACGCGCGCCGGTGCCGATCTCGATGCGGAGGTGGACCCGGCCCTCGGGGGCGGGGTACGACTCCCCCGCGTCGCGTTCGCGCTCGGCGACAGGCTCGGCGAAGCGGTGGACGAACATCGCGCTGCCGTCCGTGTCTCGCTCCAGCCCGATCCAGCTGTACGCGTCGCCGAGCACGGCGAGTCCGGCCCGTGCGCCCAACTCCGCGCCGAGCAGGCGTAGTTCCACCTCGACGACGACGGGGGCGCCGGGCAGACGCTGGGTGAGGAGGTTCGGCAGCTTGCGCAGGTCGTGCGCGTCGGCCGTACGGGCGCAGGTCAGTCGTAGGCCGTCGCCCGAGTGGTGGGTGGCCCAGCCGTCTTGCGGGTTCGCGGTCCACTGCCACTGGCGGCCGTACCGTCCGCCGGGGAAGTCGTCGTCGGTGGCGGGCGCGGCGGGCGGCTGCGGCGGGAGGTCCGGTTTCCGGTGTACGGCCACGGGGGCGCCGGCGTCGCCGATGACCGGCCAGCCCTCGTCGTCCCAGCGCATCGGCTGGAGGTGGACCAACCGGCCGTAGGCGCCCCGCTGTTGGAAGTGCACGAACCAGTCCTCGCCGGACGGGGTGTTCACCCACGCGCCCTGGTGGGGGCCGTTGATGTCGGTGTCCCCTTGTTCCAGGACGACCTTCTCCTCGTACGGGCCGAAGAAGCCGCGCGAGCGGAGCGCGCCCTGCCAGCCGGTCTCGACTCCCCCCGCGGGGGCGAGGATCCAGAACCAGCCGTCGTGCTGGTGGAGTTTGGGGCCCTCCAGGGTGAACCAGCCGGGGATGCGTTCCGCGTCGACGATCACCTTGCCGTCGTCGAGGAGGGTCGTGGCGTCGGGGTGCATGCGGTGGCCGGTGAGGCGGTTCTTGATGCCCGCGCGGGACTTGGCCCAGGCGTGGACGAGGTAGGCCTCGTCGGTGTCGTCGTCCCACAGGGGGCACGGGTCGATGAGGCCCTTGCCCTCCTTGAGGAGGTGCGGGCGGGTCCAAGGGCCGCGTATCTCGGGGGCGTTGACCTGGAAGATGCCCTGGTCGGGGTCGCCCCAGAAGATCCAGAAGCGTTCGTCGTGGTACCTCAACGCCGGTGCCCAGACGCCGCGGTCGTGCCGCGGGGTCCTGAACTCCCTCACCGGTTCGAGGCGTTGGAGGGCGTGGCCGATCAGGGTCCAGTTGACCAGGTCGCGGGAGTGCAGCAGGGGCAGGCCCGGGACGCGGCCGAAGCTGGACGCGGTGAGGTAGAAGTCGTCGCCGACGCGGATGACGTCCGGGTCGGACCAGTCGGCGTTCAGGACGGGGTTCGTGTACGTCTCGTGCGTCACTGGCTGACCGCCTTCCGCACGAGTGCCGCGGCCTCGGTCCGGTTCAGGCGGCCGTCCGCGACGACGGTGACGATCCGTCGTACGACCGTGTCGCCGGGCGGTATCGGCAGCCGCTCCTCCGAGGCCAACGACGCCCCCACGCCCGGGTATTCGGCGGTGCGGACGAACCACGGGTCCTGCCGGGAGCGGTCCGTGGCGCCGGCGAGGACCAGGGTCCAGCCGGTGCCGGTGAGGGCGAGCCAGTCGGCGCGGGTGCCGTGGATCTCCGGTTCGCCCTCGTGGTCGGCGGTGAAGACGTGCGGGGTCTCGGCCTCCTTGCGGGCCCGCCAGAAGAAGCCGCCGTACGCGGCCCCGGGGCGGCCATTGGTGGCGGGACTGCCGATCGAGAGGGCGTCCGGCGTCACGTTGGTGAGGGAGAAGGTGAAGTCCAACGCCCAGGCGGTGTCGGTGAGTTCGGTGGCGGCGACCGTACGGCGTTCGCGGAGCAGTTCGGCACCGGAGGCCACCCAGCGCAGTTCCTCCACGAAGCCGTCGGGGTCGAGGAGTTGGAAGGCGGAGTGGCGTTGGGCGCCGTGGTTGTCCAGTTCCGTGGGGCCCTGGTCACGGACGTAGGTGCGCCCGCCCCAGAAGTTGTGCCCCTCGACGTCGGGAACGGCGACACCGACGCCGAGGTGGTGGGTGTGGTCGACGGGGCTCAACTCGGTGACCGCCGTGCCCGCCAGGGTGGTCACCGGGTGCAGATAGGGGCGCGGGGAGAGCCGGTCGGGCAGCTCGGGCCGGGTGACGTACCGGGCGACCGGGCGGCCCGCGACGCGCAGCACCGGCGTGTCATGGGTGATCATCAGGTGCTCACCTCTTTCGGTGGGGCCCAGGAGGCGCCCAGCTCGGAGTAGAGGGCGAGGGTGTCGGCCGCCGCCGTGACCAGTGCGTCGATGCCGGGGACGACCCGGCGGTTCTCGGTGGGGATCAGGTGCCAGGCATCGGTGGGCAGCGGGGCCGGGTCGGCGGCCTCGCGGATGGCCTCGACGACCTTCATGAAGGCGCCTGTCGCGTCCGGTTCGACCAACAGCTCGGCGCCGTCGGTGAGATGGGCGACCAAGTTCTCCAGCAGGTCCGTGCTGCCGTACACGAACTCCTCCGGGCCGTGGCCCGCGCGCTGGAGCAGGACGCGGTCCTGCTTGTACCAGTAGGTGATCCGGCCCTCGCTGCCGTGCACCAACACGTAGGGCTCGCCGGGGTGTTCGGCGCACAGGGTCACGGCGACGGTGACCGGCCGGCCCTGGACGGTGGTGACGCGGACGCAGGAGGTGTCGTCGGACTCGATGTCGTTGGCGCGCACGAGTTCCGTCTCGATGCGGACGACGTCCTCGGCGCGGGTCGTGTCGTTGAGGGCGAGGGCGGTGGCGACGGCGTGCGCGAGGGGGTTGGTGAGCGCGCCGTCGATCACGTCGACGCCGTTCAGACGCCGCTTGCCGGCCCAGGGGGCACGCCGGTAGTACGCCTCGTCGCGCGCCCAGGCACCGGCCCCGCCGACCCCGGTCAGCGTGCCGATCACACCCTTCTCGATCAGCTCGCGGACCGCGGGCACGGCGTGCGAGCCGAGCGACTGGAACCCGATCTGGCAGACCACCCCGGCCGCGGCGACCCCGTCGGCCATCCGGCGGAACTCGGCGTACGAGGGCGCGGGCGGCTTCTCCAGCAGCAGGTGCACGCCCCGCTGCGCGGCGGCCAGGGCGAGGTCCGTGTGGGTCGGGATCGGGGTGCAGATCACGGCGACCTGGGCACCGGTGGAGTCGAGGAGGGCACCGAAGTCCGGTGACTGCGCGGGGAGTTCGCCCCCGAACTCCTCCTCGGTCAACGGGGTCAGCTCGCAGATTCCGGCGAGCCGTACGAGCCCCTTGTCCTGGAGCCGGCGGATGTTCTCGACGTGCCAGCGGCCGTGGCCCCGGGCGCCCGCGAGGACGATGGAGACGGGCGGGGCGAGGGGTGTGGAGCCGGGTGCGGTGACGGTCGTAGGACCGGTGGTGGATGTCATGGGATTCTCCCTGCTTCGACGATCTTCGCCAGCAGGGTAAGCGGTTGCCTCATCCCTTCACCGCCCCCGCGCTGAAGCCGGTGATCAGCCACTTCTGAATGAAGGCGAACACGATGACCACCGGTACGGCCGCGACGATGCCGCCGGCGGCGAGTGCGCCGAGGTCGACGCTGTCCGCGCTCATCAGGGTGTTGAGGCCGACCGGGATCGTCTGCTTGCTCTGGTCGGAGAGGAACATCAGGGCGAACAGGAAGTGGTTCCAGGCGTGCACGAAGGCGAAGGAGCCGACGGCGATCAGCCCGGGCCGCAGCAGCGGGAGGACGACGATGCGGAACGCGGCGAAGCGGTTGCAGCCGTCGACCCAGGCGGCCTCTTCGAGGGACTGCGGGACGTTCCGGATGAAGCCGCTGATGAGGATCATCGACAGCGGCAGCTGGAAGACGGTCTCCGCGAGGATGACACTGCCGAGCGAGTTGATCATCTGGAGCTTGGCGAAGATCTGGAACAGCGGGACCAACAGCAGGGCGCCCGGCACGAATTGGGAGCAGAGCAGGGCGAGCATGAAGGCGCGCTTGACCTTGAACTCGAAGCGAGCGAGCGCGTAGCCGCCGGCCAGCGCGACCACGGTGGTGAGGATCAGGGTGGCGACGCCGACGTAGACGCTGTTCTGGAAGTAGACGCCGAAGCTGCGTTCGGTCCACACCTTCTGGAAGTGGTCGAGGGTCATCGGCCAGGGGACCAGGGAGGTCGAGCCGGCCGGGCGGAACGCGAAGAGCAGGATCCAGTAGAAGGGGATCAGGGTGAAGACGAGGTAGATCCCCAGAGGGAGGTAGATCTGCCAGCGCGGGACCTCGTCCCAGGCACGGCGGACCTTGCGCGGCTGCTGCGGTGCGGCGGACTCCCGCTCGCGGGCCGGAGCGATCTCGGTGATCACTTGTCGCCGCCTCCGAACTTGCTCAGGCGCAGGTAGATGATCGAGAAGAAGAGAAGGATCACGAAGGCGACCGTGGTGAGGGCGGACGCGTAGCCGAAGTTGTGTGCCTCGACGCTGGTGTTGGCGACGTAGAGCGGGAGCGTGGTCGTCTCGCCGGCCGGACCGCCGCCGGTCAGGGTGTAGAGGAGGTCGACGTTGTTGAACTCCCAGACCGCGCGCAGCAGTGTGGACAGCACGATCGCGTCCTTGAGGTGCGGCAGGGTGATGTGCAGGAACTGCTTGAAGCGGCTGGCGCCGTCGACCTCGGCGGCCTCGTACAGGTCCTTCGACACGGACTGGAGGTCGGCGAGGATGAGGATCGCGAAGAAGGGGACACCCCGCCAGAGGTCCGCGACTACCGCCGCGGAGAAGACGGTTGAGGGGTCGGAGAGCCAACTCGTGCCGTACTGGCCGATTCCCATGTCGGCGAGGTAACGGGTCACGCCTGTCTGGGAGTTGTAGAGCAGCACCCAGATCGCGGAGGTCAGGACGCCCGACACGGCCCACGGGGAGAACACCAGCGCGCGGCCGATGGACCGGCCCACGAAGGTCTGGTTGACGATCAACGCGAGGGCCAGTCCGAAGAGGAGTTGGAGGCCCACCTCTACGACGACCCACTTGGCGCTGAAGGTCAACGTGTCCCAGAACTGGGGGTCGTTGGTGAAGGCGTGGGTGAAGTTGTCGAGACCCGCGAAGCCGTTGCGCCACGGTTTGGTGGGGTTGTAGTTCTGCAGGCTGTAGTAGAAGACGCTGATGACCGGGTAGGCGATGAAGCCCAGCATGAGCAGGGCGGCCGGGGCGATCAGCAGGTACGGGAGCCTGCGCGGGGTCGCGGAGGCACGGCGCCGCCGGGGTGGCGCGGGCGGTTTCGCCACGGCTGCGGCTTGGGCCATGACTGTTCTCCGTTCAGCATAGGAAGCGCTTGCTCGACAGGCATGGGGAGGTGCTCAACCGGCGTACGGGTCGGGCACCTTGCCCGGACGGGCCAGGAACTCGAAGTCGCAGCCGGTGTCCGCCTGGGTGATCTGGTCGTTGTAGAGCGCGCCGTAGCCGCGCTCGTACCGTGCGGGCGGCGGGGTCCACTCCGCTCGGCGTCGCTCCAACTCCTCGTCGTCCACGTTGAGTTGGAGGGTGCGCGCCTCGACGTCCAGGGTGATGGTGTCCCCGGTCCGGACGAGCGCCAGTGGTCCGCCGACGTACGACTCGGGCGCGATGTGCAGCACGCACGTGCCGTAACTCGTTCCGCTCATCCGGGCGTCGGAGATCCGGACCATGTCCCGGACGCCCTGCTTGAGGAGGTGGTCGGGCAGCGGGAGCATGCCGTACTCGGGCATGCCGGGGCCGCCCTTGGGGCCCGCGTTGCGCAGCACCAGCACGCTGTCGGCGGCGATGCCCAACTCCGGTTCGTTGATGGTGCGTTGCATGGTCCGGTAGTCGTCGAAGACGACCGCGGGGCCGGTGTGCCTGAGCAGGTGCGGTTCGGCGGCGATGTGCTTGATGACGGCGCCGTCCGGGCAGAGGTTGCCGCGCAGGACCGCCACTCCGCCCTCGTTCGCGACCGGGTTGTCGCGGGGGCGTATGACGTCGTCGTTGTGCACGCGCGCGCCGTCGAGCTGCTCGCGCAGGGTGTCGTACGAGACCGTCGGCCGGTCCAGGTGGAGCAGGTCGGTGATCCGGGAGAGGAAGCCGGGGAGGCCGCCGGCGAAGTGGAAGTCCTCCATGAGGTACGTCTGTCCGCCGGGCCGTACGTTCGCGAGGACCGGGACAGTGCGGGCGATGCGGTCGAAGTCGTCGAGCGTGAGGCGGACGCCCGCGCGGCCGGCCATGGCGATCAGGTGGATCACGGCGTTGGTGGAGCCGCCGAGGCCGAGGACGGTGGTGACCGCGTCCTCGAAGGCTTCCGGGGTGAGGATCGACGAGAGAACACGCCCCTTGTGGACTTGTTCGACGATCCTCATGCCGGATTGCGCGGCCATCCGATCGTGCCCCGAGTCCACGGCGGGGATGCTCGACGCACCCGGCACGGTCACGCCCAGCGCCTCGGCGGCGGCCGTCAGCGTGGACGCCGTCCCCATGGTCATGCAGTGCCCGGGCGAACGCGCGAGGCCGCTCTCCAACTCGGTCATCTCGCACTCGCCGATGAGGCCGGCGCGCTTGTCGTCCCAGTACTTCCACATGTCGGTACCGGAGCCGAGGATCTCGTTGCGCCAGTGGCCCGGCAGCATCGGCCCGGCGGGCACGAAGACGGTCGGCAGGTCGACGGAGGCGGCGCCCATCAGCAGCGCGGGCGTGGACTTGTCGCAGCCGCCCATCAGCACGGCGCCGTCCACGGGGTACGACCGCAGCAGCTCCTCGGTCTCCATCGCGAGGAGGTTGCGGTAGAGCATCGGGGTCGGCTTCTGAAAGGTCTCGCTGAGCGTGGCGACCGGGAATTCGAGCGGGAAGCCACCGGCCTGCCACACCCCGCGCTTCACGGCCTGGGCGCGCTCGCGGAGGTGCACATGGCAGGGATTGATGTCCGACCAGGTGTTGAGGATCGCGATGACGGGCTTGCCGAGGTGCTCCTCGGGGAGGTAGCCGAGCTGGCGGGTGCGGGCCCGGTGGCTGAAGGAGCGGAGCCCGTCGGTGCCGTACCACTGGTGGCTTCTGAGCTCTTCCGGTGCCTTCATACGGACCATCCGGCGGCTATTGCGGCGACCTCGGCGCGCTCGCTCTCGGGCAGGGGCCTGCTGGGCGGACGTACGTCACGACGGCACAGGCCGAGGGACGCAAGCGCTTCCTTGACGATCGTGACGTTGTTGGCGGAGCCGTTCGCGGCCCTTAGTTCCTCAAAGCGGCGGATCTGCTCCCACACCTTCATCGCCCCCGGATAGTCCCCTGATCGAAGCGCTTCGATCATGTTCAGCGAGACGGACGGGGCGACGTTCACGAGCCCTGAGGTGAAGCCGGTGGCGCCCGCCGAGAAGTAGGAGGGCGCGTACGGTTCGGCCAGCCCTGCCACCCACACGAAGCGTTCGAGCCCCGCGTCCCGGGCGAAGGCGGCGAAGCGGGCCGCGTCCGGGACGGCGTACTTGACGCCGATCACGTTCGGGCAGTCGTCGGCGAGTTCGGCGAGGCGGGCGCCGAGGAGCTGGGCGTTGCGGATGTACGGGACGACGCCCAGGTCGGGCACGGCCTCGGCGATGGCGCGGTGGTAGTCGACCCAGCCGTCCTGCGAGACGTACGGGTGGACGGGCTGATGGACCATCACCATCTGGGCGCCGAGGTCGCGGGCGTGCCGGGCTGAGGCGACGGCGGTGGGGACGTCGTGCCCGACGCCGACGAGGATCGCGGCACGTCCGCCCGCCTCGTCGATGGTCAACTCCGTCACGAGCTGCCGCTCTTGAGGGGTGAGGGCGTAGAACTCGCCGGTGTTGCCGTTCGGCGTGAGGATGCCGACGCCGCCGTCGAGCAGGCGGCGGAGCAGGGCCCGGTGGGTGTCCTGGTCGACGCTGCCGTCCTCGGCGAACGGGGTCACGGGGATCGCCACCACGTCGGCCAGGGCGGTGCGTTGGGCCTCGAACGTCGCCGTCATGCCCGACTGTCCTCTCCGTGGGAGTCCTGTGCGTGAGAGTCCTGTCCGTGGGAGTCCTGTCCGTGGGAGTCCTGCGCGTGGGAGTCCTGTCCGTGGGCACTCCGTCCTTGGGTATCCAACTCGGTTCCAGGGAAGGCCCGTTGGACGAAGGACGCGATGTGGGCGTGCAGCGCGGTGGCCGCGCCGTCCGCGTCGCCATCGAGGGCGAGCCGCAGGATCTCCCGGTGTTCGCCGGCCTCCCGTTCCCAGGAGGGTGAGGCGGCCCAGGCGACGGCGGAGACGAGGGCGGCCTGGTCGCGGACCTCGTCGAGCATCCGGCCGAGCAGCGGGTTGCCGCACGGCAGGTACAGGGCGCGGTGGAACTCCCGGTTGGCGAGGGAGCGTTCGGCGGTGTCGGTGGCCTCGTCGGCGCGGGTGAGGGCGTCGCGCGCGGCGTCCAGGGAGGCGCGGCGATGCACGGCCCGCCGTAGCGCCTCGGGTTCGAGGAGCAGGCGTACGTCGTACACCTCGCGCGCCATGTCCGCGTCCACCATGCGCACCGTGACGCCCTTGTACTGGTTCATCACGACGAGCCCGGTACCGGCCAGGGTCTTGAGCGCCTCGCGCACGGGGGTCTTGGACACCCCGAACTGTGCGGCGAGGTCGGTCTCGACCAGGGGCTGACCCGGCGTCAGCTGACCGGTGAGGATGCGGCGTTTGATCTCCTCCTGCACGTACTGCGTGCGGGACGGGATCGGCGTGGGCACAGAGGTCATGCGCGCCTCTCGGATGCGACGTGGCTGCGGGGTGCGGAGCAGATGGCACACGTCCGGCTCGCTCGTCCGGCTCTCGTGTATCTGATCTCGCGTATCGCGTCTCATATATGACGTACGAAGTACGACGGGTTGAAGGTAGGAGCGCGCTTTTGTTTCGTCAATGCTTCTGACAGAAGAACCGGTAACTGGCCCCGGCGGGGCGTCACATGGTCTTGGTGACGCCTTCCAGCGCGGCGGAGGTCCGGCCGGGGAAGATCGCGGCGGCGCGCTCCAGGGCGGCTTCGCGGGTGAGGGTGGGTCCCACGTGGGTGATGAGGAGTTCGCGCGCACCCTTGGCGCAGGCGCCCGCATCCTCGGGCGTGAGATGGACCTGGCGTTCGCCTTCGCGATGCCGGTCGATGTCGGCCTCGCAGAGGAACACGTCTGCGCCGCCCGCGAGTTCGGACAGCGCCTCGCAGGGTCCGCTGTCCCCGGAGTACCCGAGCACACTCCCCTGGCACTCGGCACGCAGCCCGTACGCCTCGGTGTCGTGGACGACGGCGCGTGCTGTGAGCCGGAGGTTCCAGTGCCGGACGGCGTGGCCGTCGTAGAGCGGCCGGAAGTCGAAGACGCCGCTCAGGAACCGGACGTCCGGCTGTCCGAAGAACCCGGCGAGCCGGCGGGCGCAGTCCTGCGGCGCGTAGAGCGGGATCGGGGAGGTCGGGGTCATCCCGCCGTAGGCGAACGCGTAGGCGGCGGCGAGGAGATCGGCGCAGTGGTCGGCGTGCAGATGCGAGATCCAGATCGCGGTGAGCCGCGCCGGATCCGTGTGCCGCTGCAACTCCGCGAACGTCCCTGTCCCCGCGTCCAGCCACACCTCGGCCCCGCCACCGCGCAGCAGGTACCCGGAGCAGGGGCGGCCGGGGCGCGGATGCGGGGAGGCTGTGCCGAGGACGGTCAGACTGAGAGGCATGGTGGGGAAGAGTACGGTTCCGGGGCCCTCGGCGCTCATGTTTCGGGGTGGTGTGTGGGGGCTGGGGGTGAGGTGGGCTATGGGGGTTGGATTCGGGAAGTTCGACGTTCGACGGGGTTCGGCTTCGGGGGGCTTGGCTCGGGGTGGCTGGGGGCTATGGGGTTTCGGTCCGGGGGCGGCGTGGGGGTGCGGCGGGGGGCCTGGGCACGGGGTGTGAGCGATCTACGGCGATTCGGCTCGCGGGTGGGCTGGCGGCGGGGTGCGGGTGCTGGCTGGCTGGCTGGCTGGCTGCGGCGGGGTCCCGGAGACAAGGCCTGAGTGACCTACGACGTCTCGGCTCGCGAGCGTCCGAGCTCCGGGCCGGCTGCGGGCGCGGGACCGGTTCAGCCACTTCGAGTTGCACCTCACCGTCGCCGTGGGTTCCGGGGCGCGAGGCGCCGAATGGCCTGCGGCGTTTCCCGTCGTGGGTGTGTCGGCGTCGAGCTGCGGGTGCGGGCCGACAGGCTGCGGCGGGGGCCTGAGTCACCTACGGCTCAAGGGCGCACGAACTCCGGGCCCCGGATGCAGGCTGGCTGCGGCACCGGGGTCCCGGGCCCGAGGCCTGAGCGACCTACCTCCAGTCGGCTCGCGGGTATGCCGGCGTCGAGCTGCGGGTGCAGGCCGGCAGCGGCACGGGAGTCCCGGACGCGGGGGCCTGAGTGACCTACGGCGCCTCGGTTCACGGGCGTCCGGGCCCCGGATGCAGGCTGGCTGTGGCACGGGAGTCCCGGGCCCGAGGCCTGAGCGACCTACCTCCAGTCGGCTCGCGGGTATGCCGGCGTCGAGCTGCGGGTGCAGGCCGGCAGCGGCACGAAAGTCACGGACGCGGGGGCCTGAGTGACCTACGGCGCCTCGGTTCACGGGCGTCCGAGCTCCGAGCTCCGGCTCCGAGCTCCGGCTCCGGCTCCGGCTCCGGGCTCCGGGCTCCGGGCTCCGGGCTCCGGGTGAAAGCTGGCTGCGGCAGGGGGCCCGGCGCGAGGCGCCGAATGGCCTGTGGCGTTTCCGGTCGTGGGTGTGTCGGCGTCGGGCTCCGGGTGCGGGCCGGCAGTGGCAACCCGCGCCACATCGCCGGCAGTTCAACGGCGCTGCTCTCACCGCCGAAGCCCACCACCCCGGCCCGCTTCGCCCGGCGGCCTCCCCCGGCTCCCGCTAAGCCTTCCAGCCCGGGTCGCGTCCGCTGAGCCCCAACGCCCGGTCCAGCAGCGGTGCTTCGTCCGATACCGGGACCACCGGGCCGAAGATGCCGCCCCCGCGGGTCGGGTCCTGTGTGGCCGCGAGGAGGAAGCCGTACGACGTCTGGAGTGCGGCCGGGTCGGGGTCGTAGGGGCGGCCGGTGGCCACCGCCAAGTCCCAGCCGTGGATGACCAGTTCGTCGGCGACTACGGCCGCGGCGACCGCGCCGGGGAGGTCCACACCGCCCGCGCGGGTCATGCCGGTCCAGGCGGCCGGGTCGCGCCAGGCCTCGGCCAAGTCGTCGAGGACCTTGGGGAGTTGCTCGCGCCAGTCGGGGCCGATGTCGGGGGCCGTAGCACCCGGGTCGGTGTCGGTCGTGACGCCCAGGTCCTTGCGCGCGGCGTCGCGGAAGGCGACGGACAGGCCGAGCACGTGCCCCAGCATGTTGCGTACGGCGAGTTCGGGACACGGCGTCCCGTCCGCCAGCTGCTCGTCGGTCACCCCCTCGGCGAGCCGCGCGATGACCCGGGTCTGCGGGCCGAGGTCGAGGATCGTGTCGTCGGTCATGCGAATCTCCTCAGGAGATCGAAGGGGACGGAGGCTGATCGGAGGGGACTGAAGGGGCTGAGAGGACTGAAGGGGATCGGCAAGGGAGGCGAACTCCGCTCATGAGGTAGACCGGCGGCAGGGCCGAAACTCATCGCACACCTCCGCCACGACCCCACCACCCCGCGTTTCTACGGCACCTGCCCGATGCCGTCGCCCCCGCCTTAGACCCACGATGACCAGGCATGACGACAAACTGGACCGTGACGCGCATCCTCCGGGACCGCAACGCGGGGCTGTATCTCGTGGGCCTGATCGTGTCCGCCTTCGGCACGTCCGCGCTCGGGCTCGCGGCAGGCGTGTGGGTGAAGGACCTCACCGGTTCGAACGGTCTCGCCGCACTGTGCACCTTCAGCGTGTGGGCGCCGACCCTGTTCGGCCCGGCCCTCGGCACGATCGCCGACCGCGTCCGCCGCAAGCCCCTGCTGATCCGGACGAACCTCGGCCTGGCCGCCCTCCTCCTCACCCTCTTCGCCGTCCACTCCCGCGCCGATCTGTGGCTCCTCTTCGCCGTCCTGTTCGTCTACGGCACCACCGTCGTCGTCCAGGACCCCGCCGAGTCGGCCCTCCTCGCCACCGTCGTCGACCGCGATCTCCTCGGCGACTTCAACGGGCTGCGGATGACGGCCGTAGAGGGCATGAAACTGGTCGCGCCCCTGACGGGCGCGGGCCTGTACACGGCGTTCGGCGGGCCTGCGGTGGCCGGTCTGGACGCGGTCACGTTCGCGCTGGCGGCGGCCCTGTGGCTGTTCATCCGCGCGCCGGAGGAACGGCCGCAGCGCCCCACCGGCACCTGGCGGACCCAAACCGTCGAGGGCGTACGGGAGTTGTGGGGGCATCCCCTGCTGCGCCCACTGGTCCTGGCAGGCGGGGCCACGATGTTCCTCGCCTCCCTGAGCAGCTCCACGACCTACGCGATCGTCGCCGCCCTGGGCCACGACCCGGCCTACACGGGCGTGCTGTACGCGGCCCAGGGCACCGGTTCGGTAGCGGTCGGTCTCGTCTCCGGACCCGCTCTACGACGACTCGGCGAGCGGCGCTTCGGGGCGGCCGGCATCGTCCTCACGGCAGCCGGGGTGGCCGCGCGTGCGGTGCCGTCCGACCCGGTGATCCTGGCGAGCGGCGCGGCCATCGGACTGGGTCTCCCGTGCGTGCTGATCGCCGCGTTCACCGCCGTGCAGCGGGAGTTGCCGGGCCCGTTGCTCGGCCGGGCCACCGCCACCGCGAACACCCTGATCTTCACGCCGAACGTGATCGGGCTGGGGGCGGGGGCGGCACTGGTCGAACTGGCCGACTTCCGGCTGCTGTTGGTGCTGAGCGGGGTGGCGTTGCTCGCAACGGGCCTGCTCTTGGCGGCGCTTGGGACGGGGGATCCTCGGGCACTGCCGGCACAGGACGCGTCCCCGCCGTCGCTCACTCCGGCCCCACCCCCACCCCCGTCTCAGCCCCAGCCCAACGCCCCCCGAACCGCCGCCAAGTCCCCCTCCGAAGCCAACCCCGCGTGATAGAGCCGCAGTTCAGTCGCCCCGAGCCCGCGTGCCCGCTCGGCGTCCGCCGCGAGCGCCCCCGGTCGGCCCCCCATCCCGGAGACCACCGTGAAGTTGGCGGCCAACACGGCACCGTCCACGCCCTGTTCGGCGAACGGGGTCAGGAGGCCCGTGCCGCCCGTGCAGGGGACGACCACGCCGTCGGCCACCGAGAGGATGTGGCCGGGGTCCACGCCCGCGTTGGCGCCGCAGTGGTAGGACACCGGGTCCGCGTGGAGGAGTACCTGGAAGTCGGCGGGTGCGGCCGCGCGGACCGCCGCGACCGCCGTCTCCTGGAGGGTGCGGGCGCGGTCGTCGCGCCATGCGCGGGTGGCGGTCGCGGTCGTGTCGCCGAGGAGTTTCTCGACGCCCGCCCAGCCGCCGTCGGAGGGCGCGCCCTGCCACACCGGTTCCAGTGCGGTGCGTACCGTCGCCGCCAACTCCGCTGCGTCGAGGCCCTGTTCGCCGTAGCCCTCCTGGCAGGCCGGGCAGAAGCACAGGGACATGAGGTACTGGCCGGCGTCCCCGAGGGGGATTCCCGCCGTCTTGTCGTGGGCGTGCAGGTGGGTGAGGCCGTACCAGCCGAGGGACTCCAGTTCGGTGCCGTGCGCGCCGGGGCGTACGGCGGCCTCGGCGGCGAGGTCGACGAGGTACGTGCGCGTGGCGGGCTGGGCGATGCAGGGGGCCCAGGGATAGCGGTCGCCGTAGGCGTTGACCACGGAGGTGCTCGGATGGTCCGCGCCCAGGCGGGAGTTGTGGGCGAGGACGACCCAGGTGTGTACCTCCAGGCCCGCGTTCGCGAGGGCGGTGGCTGCCTCGCCGTAGGCGTCGCCCGGCGCCCAGTCGCCGGCCGCGTACGGCCTCAACTCCCGTCCCTGCCAACGGTCGTCCGGGGGATACAGGACGGCCGCGTGCTCGGCGGTGACAATGCGGTGGCGCGGGTGGCGGGGGGTCAACGCGCGCGTGGAGTGGTACGCGGAGGCCAAGGTCGCCTGCCGGACGCCTAGTTGGGCGATCCTGGCGCCTGCCTCCGGGTCGCCGTTGACGTCCCAGGGGTAGACGAATGCCGACGCCTTCACGCGTCCTCCTCGATCCGCGACGTGGCCTCTGACTCGATCAACGTGTAGCCGCGTTCGATGAGTTGGGCCAGCTGCTTGACGTGGTCCTCGGTCGGTTCCGTCAGCGGCGGGCGGACCTCGCCGACGTCCAGCCCCCGCATCCGTACGCCCGCCTTGACGAGCGAGACGGCGTATCCGCGGCCCTGGGCGCGCAGTTCGACGAACGGCAGGTAGAAGCCGTCCAGGATGCGGTTGGCCGTGGTGTCGTCGCCGGTGGCCAGCGCGCGGTGGAAGGCGAGCGCGATCTCGGGGACGAAGCAGAACACGGCGGAGGAGTAGAGGGTGATGCCGATGCCACGGTAGGCGAGCTGGGTCTGTTCGGCGGTCGGGAGTCCGTTGAAGTACAGGAAGTCGCCCGGGACTTCGGCGCGCACCGTGCTCACGATCCGCTGCATCAGGTCGAGGTCGCCGAGGCCGTCCTTGAAGCCGATGATGCCCTCGGTGCGGGCGAGTTCGACCACCGTGGCGGGGGTGAAGACGGCGTTGTCGCGCTGGTAGACGATGACGGGCAGCGTGGTCGCCGCGGCCACCTCGCGGTAGTGCCGCAGCAGTCCCTCCTGCCCGGCGACGACGAGGTACGGCGGCATGGCGAGCAGCCCGTCCGCCCCGGCGGCCTCCGCGAGCCGTGCGTACCGTACGGCGAGCGCGGTGCCGTAGCCCGCGCCCGCGATCACCGGCACCCGGCCCTCGGTCGCCTCCACGGCGGCCCGCACGCACGCCTCGAACTCCTCGGGCAGCAGTGCGTGGAACTCCCCGGTGCCGCAGCACGCGAACACGGCGGCGGCCCCGGCCTCGACACCCCGGCGGACATGCGCGCGGTAGACGTCGAGATCGACGGCGCCGTCGGGGCCGTACGCGGCGACGGGGAAGAAGAGCGGCCCGCTGGGGATACTGAGCCGGTCGGCGAGAGGGGCTGGCGTCACGGGCTCTCCCTTGAAACAGACGCGTACGTTCTTCTGATCAACGTCTACATTTCTGAACAGCCCCACCCTAAGGATCTGCCTCAGGGTGGGTCAAGCAGGCAAATGAGCAAGAAGGAAGCGGATTTCCCAGGTCCACGCCACACTTGACGGGCATGGCGGACGATCCTTAGCTTGTCCATGCATGTGAATATCATTCATGGATGAGGTCAGCCATCCACTGTCGATCCCAAGGAGACCGAGGATGCCCGCTCCCCGCACCGTTCTGCTCACCGGCGCCGCAGGCGGGCTCGGCACCCTGATGCGGGACCTGCTCCCCTCCTACGGCTACGAGCTGCGGCTGCTCGACCTCCGCCCCATCGAGGGCGAGCCGGACGCGATCACCGCCGACCTCTCCGACCGGGCGGCGCTCCGCGAGGCCGTGCGGGGCGTCGACGCGATCATCCATCTCGCGGGCATCTCCCTGGAAGCCTCCTTCGACAAGATCCTCAAGTCGAACATCGAGGGCACGTACAACCTCTACGAGGCCGCCCGCGAGGAGGGCGTCCCCCGCGTCGTCTTCGCCTCCTCCAACCACGCGGTGGGCTACACGCCGAGGCCTCAGGCCGGGGACCCGCTCATCCCGATCGACACCCCGCACCGCCCCGACACCTTCTACGGCCTGTCGAAGTCCTTCGGCGAGGACCTGGCGCAGCTCTACTGGGACAAGCACGGCCTGGAGACCGTCTCCGTACGCATCGGCTCCTGCTTCGCCGAGCCCAGCAGCGTGCGCATGCTGTCCGTCTGGATGAGCCCGGCCGACGGCGCCCGCCTCTTCCACGCGGCCCTGACCGCCGAGAACGTCCAGCACACGGTCGTCTACGGCTCCTCCGCCAACACCCGCCTGTGGTGGGACCTGTCGACCGCGCGGGCGCTCGGTTACGAGCCGCAGGACGACTCCGAGCCGTACGCCGAGAAGATCGTCGCCGAACAGGGCGAGCTCCGGCCGGACGTCGAGGCGCACGCCTATCTCGGCGGCCACTTCGTGAACGACCCGCCGATCTGGCCGTACTGACCCGGGCGGCACCGACACGGGCCGTACATCCGGCCGTGCCGACGGGAAATGGCACTCCAGGACTGTGGGCGGGCACCGAACGGGCCCGCCCGCAGGCATGTTCGGGCACGGACGCTGCCCGATCCCACGCCCCGGCGCACAGCCGCGCTGGTCCGCGACGGGCACAGCGCCCGGTAAACGGTCACACACGGGCAGCATCGGGCGTGCAACAGGCCTGGTCAGTGCCGCGCACCCGCTGTAGAACTTCCCCCAAGGGTCACACCGGGCCCGAACGGGCAGTACTCCAGATGAGCGGGAAGGCGGTGTCGGCCATGGGCACGAGTTCGGCGGAGGAGCGTCAGCGGGAGATCGTGCGGGCCGCGCGCCGCACCGGCTCGGTCGACGTCACCGCGCTCGCCGCCGAACTGGGCGTGGCCAAGGAG
Source organism: Streptomyces sp. NBC_01261 (assembly GCF_036226385.1). Classification (NCBI taxonomy): domain Bacteria; kingdom Bacillati; phylum Actinomycetota; class Actinomycetes; order Kitasatosporales; family Streptomycetaceae; genus Streptomyces; species Streptomyces sp. NBC_01261. Next base: position 8,239,855 of record NZ_CP108463.1, on the reverse strand, counting down.
ACCGTACGGCGCGATCTGCGCGCCCTGGAGGACCACGGGCTGGTCCGCAGGACCCATGGCGGCGCCTACCCCGTGGAGAGCGCCGGTTTCGAGACGACGCTCGCCTTCCGCGCCACCAGCCATGTCCCGGAGAAGCGCCGGATCGCGGTCGCCGCGGCCGAGCTGCTCGGGGACGCCGAGACCGTCTTCGTCGACGAGGGCTTCACCCCACAGCTCATCGCCGAGGCACTGCCCAGGGACCGGCCGCTGACCGTGGTCACCGCGTCCCTGCCCGTGGCGGGCGTGCTCGCCGAGTCGGAGAACACCTCGGTGCTGCTGCTCGGCGGCCGGGTCCGGCACGGCACCCTCGCGACCGTGGACCACTGGACGACGAAGATGCTCGCCGGCTTCGTCCTCGACCTCGCCTTCATCGGCGCCAACGGCATCTCCCGCGAACACGGCCTGACCACACCCGATCCCGCCGTCAGCGAGGTCAAGGCCCAGGCCATCCGCGCCGCCCGGCGCACCGTGTTCGCGGGCGTGCACACCAAGTTCGGTGCGGTCAGCTTCTGCAGGTTCGCCGAGATCGGCGCCCTGGAGACGATCGTCACGAGCACGCTCCTCCCGTCGGCCGAAGCCCACCGCTACTCGTTGCTGGGGCCACAGGTCATGCGCGTCTAGAGGGTCACGAGCGCCAGAACACCGTTTGGAATTCCAACTGAGGCACTACGTAGGGCGCAGCCATGCCCGGCGACGCCTTTGTCACCCCATAAGTCCAACTCCCCTTACTGCAGGAGCGATCCATGCGAACCCAGAGCCGACGACGGCCGCCGCGAGCCACGCTCGCCCTGGCCGCCGTAGGGACGCTGCTCGCCCCGCTGCTCTCCGGCTGCTGGGTCGGAGCGGGCGGCGCCGGATCCGGCGGCAACTCGATCAACGTCCTCATGGTCAACAACCCCCAGATGACCGAACTCCAGAAGCTGGCGCCGCACTTCACGAAGGAGACCGGCATCAAGGTCAACTTCACGGTGCTGCCTGAGAACGACGTCCGCGACAAGATCAGCCAGGACTTCGCCAACCAGGCCGGCCAGTACGACGTGGCGACGCTCTCCAACTACGAGATCCCGATCTACGCCCGCAACGGCTGGCTGCACGAGATGGACTCGTACGTCGCGAAGGACCCGGCCTACGACGAGCAGGACATCCTCAAGCCGATGCGGGAGTCCCTGACCGCGGACGACGGCAAGCTCTACGGGCAGCCGTTCTACGGCGAGTCGTCCTTCCTGATGTACCGCAAGGACGTGCTCGCCGAGAAGAACCTCACAATGCCCGCGCACCCGACCTGGACCCAGGTGGCCGACATAGCCGCCAAGGTCGACGGCGCGAAGCCGGGCATGAAGGGCATCTGCCTGCGCGGGCTGCCCGGTTGGGGCGAGCTGATGGCGCCGCTGACCACCGTGGTGAACACCTTCGGGGGGACCTGGTTCGACAAGGACTGGAAGGCGCAGCTCGACTCCCCCGGCTTCGAGCAGGCGACGAAGTTCTACGTCGACCTGGTCCGCAAGCACGGCGAGTCCGGCGCGGCCCAGTCCGGCTTCGCCGAGTGCCTCAACAACCTCACCCAGAGCAAGGTCGCCATGTGGTACGACGCCACGTCGGCGGCGGGCTCTCTGGAGGCCAAGGGCTCCCCGGTGAAGGGCAAGATCGGTTACGTCCCCGCGCCGGTGGAGAAGACCAAGTCCTCCGGCTGGCTGTACACGTGGGCCTGGGGCATCCAGAAGGCGTCCCACAACTCCGACAAGGCCTGGAAGTTCGTGTCCTGGGCGTCCAGCAAGCAGTACGAGCAGTTGGTCGGCGACACGGACGGCTGGTCCAACGTGCCGGCCGGCAAGCGCGCCTCGACGTACACGAACCCGGACTACGTCAAGGAGGCCGCCGCCTTCCAGGAGATGACGAAGGCGGCCATCGAGGGCGCCAAGCCCAACGACCCCGGCGTGCAGCCGCGGCCCGCGCCCGGCATCCAGTTCGTCGACATCCCCGAGTTCACCGACCTCGGTACGAAGGTCTCGCAGGAGATCAGTTCGGCCATCGCCGGACGGCAGTCCGTCGAGTCGGCCCTGAAGAAGTCCCAGAAACTCGCCGAGCAGATCTCCAAGGAGTACGAGGGACGATGACCGCCACGACAACGGCCCCGCCGGCCGCCACTCCGACCCGCACCGCGCGGCAGCCATCGGACAAGCTGCGCGCCTGGGCCACCCGCGCCCCGCTGCTCCCCGCCCTGATCTTCATGATCGTCGTGACCCAACTCCCGTTCGTGGCCACGCTGGTGATCTCGTTCTTCGACTGGAACGCCCTCTACCCGAAGGCCCGGCACTTCACCGGTCTCGACAACTACCACCAGGTCCTGACCGACGCCGACCTGCGCCACTCGGTGTGGACGACCATCCTGCTGACCGTGGCGGTGGTGCTGGCCAGCCTGGTCCTGGGACTGCTGCTCGCGCTGCTCCTGGACCGGAAGTTCCGCGGCCGGGGCTTCGTCCGCACGCTGCTGATCGCCCCGTTCCTGGTGGTGCCGGTGGCCGCGGCCCTGCTCTGGAAGCATGTGCTCTACAACCCTGAATACGGCCTGCTCAATGGGCTGTTGCACTATGTGGGCGGCCCACAGCCGGACTGGATCTCCAACACTCCGCTGCTCGCGGTCGAGGCATCGCTGGTGTGGCAGTGGACGCCCTTCATGATGCTGATCCTGCTGGCCGGGCTGCAGAGCCGCGACCAGCAGCAGATCGAGGCCGCGAAGGTGGACGGCGCGAACGACTGGCAGGTCTTCCGCTATCTGACCCTCCCGCACCTGCGCCGCTACCTCGAACTCGGCGGTCTGCTGGGCTCGATCTACATCGTCCAGAACTTCGACGCGGTCTTCACCATCACGTCGGGCGGCCTGGGCACCGCCAACCTGCCCTACACCGTCTACCAGAGCTTCTACCAGGCCCACGAGAACGGCCTCGCCTCGGCGGCCGGCGTCCTGGTCGTCATCGGCTCCATCGTCATCGCGACCTTCGCCCTGCGCGTCGTGTCGTCCCTGTTCCGTGAGGAGGCGTCCCACGCATGAGCAGTGTCGCCGTACGCGTGCGTGCCCGCCGCAAAGGAGCGGGCCTCGGCCTGGTGGCCTGGCTGCTCGGCATCGTGTTCTTCCTGCCCATCGCCTGGATGGCGCTGACGTCCTTCCACTCGGAGACGGACGCCGCGACCAACCCGCCGTCCTTCGGGGCCGCCCTCACCCTGGACGGCTACCGGGACTTCTTCGGCACCGGAGGCGGTGCGAGTCCCTGGCCCGCACTCGTCAACTCGCTGGTCGCGTCCGTGGCTTCGACGGTCTTCGTGCTGCTGCTGGCGTTCCCCGCGGCCTACGCGCTGTCGATCCGCCCGGTGAGGAAGTGGACCAACGTCCTGTTCTTCTTCCTGTCCACGAAGATGCTCCCCGTGGTGGCCGGCCTGCTGCCGATCTACCTGTTCGCGAAGAACGCGGGGATGCTGGACAACATCTGGCTCCTGGTCATCCTCTACACCTCGATGAACCTGCCGATCGCGGTGTGGATGATGCAGTCCTTCCTCGCCGAGGTCCCGGTCGCCGTCATCGAGGCGGCACAGATCGACGGCGCCCGGCTGCCGACCATCCTCGCGCGCGTGGTGGCCCCGATCTCCCTCCCCGGTATTGCCGCGACAGCTCTCATCTGCTTCATCTTCAGCTGGAACGAGCTGCTGTTCGCCCGGGTCCTCACGGGTGTGGTCGCGGAGACCGCCCCGGTGTTCCTGACCGGCTTCATCACCAGCCAGGGCCTGTTCCTGGCGAAGGTGTGCGCCGCGTCGCTCGTCATCTCCCTGCCGGTGCTGGCCGCGGGGTTCGCCGCCCAGGACAAGCTGGTCCAGGGCCTCTCCTTGGGAGCCGTCAAATGAAGGCCGCCGTCATCGAGTCCGTGGGCCGCGCCGTCGTCACCGAGGTCCCGGACCCGACGCCGGGTCCCCGCGAGGTCGTCGTCGAGGTCGCCGCCTGCGGGCTGTGCGGCACCGATCTGCACATCCTCCAGGGCGAGTTCGCGCCCAAGCTGCCGATCGTGCCGGGCCACGAGTTCGCCGGCGAGATCGTCGCGGTCGGCACCCAGGTCACCGAGGTCTCGGTCGGCGACCAGGTGGCCGTGGACCCGTCGCTGTACTGCTACGAGTGCCGGCAGTGCCGCAACGGACACAACAACCTCTGCGAACGCTGGGCCGCGATCGGCGTCACCACGGCGGGCGGCGCGGCCCAGTACGCACTCGCCCCGGTGGCGAACTGCGTGAAGCTCCCCGAGCACGTACGCACTCAGGACGCGGCCCTCGTGGAGCCGCTGTCGTGCGCGGTGCGCGGCTACGACGTCCTCAAGTCCCGCCTCGGCGCGCACGTCCTGATCTACGGCTCCGGGACCATGGGCCTGATGATGCTGGAGCTGGCCAAGCGCACCGGCGCGGCGAGCGTGGACATCCTGGACCTGAACCCGGCCCGCCTGGAGACGGCCCGCACGCTCGGTGTCTCCGGGTCGGCGGCGAACGCGGACGAGCTGGACCGGCCGCAGGGCTGGGACCTCGTGGTCGACGCGACCGGCAACGCGACGGCGATCCAGGACGGCCTGGACCGGGTGGCGAAGGCGGGCACGTTCCTGCAGTTCGGGGTGGCCGACTACGCGACCCGGGTGTCGATCGACCCGTACCGCATCTACAACCAGGAGATCACCATCACCGGCTCCATGGCGGTGCTGCACAGCTTCGAGCGGGCGGCGGAGCTGTTCGCGAACGGGGTCCTCGACCCGGAGATCTTCATCAGCGACCGGATAGAGCTGGAGCGGTATCCGGAGGCGCTGGAGCAGTTCGCGGCGGGGGTGGGGCGGAAGATCGTGGTGATTCCCTAGTCCACAGGAGGGATCAGGGGCGGTTTCGAGCCGGTGGTTCCAAGTGTTGGCCAATTGGTCGCTTGGTAAGGGAACGGCAAAATGGTCTCGGTCGTTCACGAGTCATGACAGCTATGACCCCCGGCTCGAACATCCCTCTCTCCGCCGCGCGCGTGACGGTGGACGTCGCCGCCCCGGTGCGGCTCGACGTATCGGGCCTGCTGCTCACGGGCGACGGCAAGGTGCGCTCCGACGACGACTTCATCTTCTACAACCAGCCGACGGGCCCCGGCGTGACCTACCGCTCCGGCGGCGGGACGGCACCCGACGCGATCACCGTCGACACCGGCGCCGTCCCGCCGGGCATCGAGAAGATCGTCGTCACCGCCAGCCCGGACGCGGCCGGCCAGAGCTTCCAGGGCGTCGAGCCCACGGCCACGATTCGCAACGCGGACGACAACAGCGTCCTGGGCACCTTCACGCCCCCGCAGCTCGGCGCCGAGACGGCACTCGTGGTCGTGGAGATCTATCTGCGCAACGGCGTCTGGAAGGCCCGCGCGGTGGGCCAGGGCTACGCGAACGGCCTGGCGGGCATCGCCACGGACTTCGGCGTATCGGTGGAGGAACCGGCTCCGGCACCTCCGGTGGCCCCGCCCACCCCCACGGCGCAGACCTCGGTGGCGCCTCCGGCGCCCGCCGCTCCCCCGGCCCCGCCCGCCGCTCCCCCGCTCGGCGCCGGAAAGATCAACCTCGACAAGGGCCGCGTCAGCCTCCAGAAGAACCAGACGGTGTCCCTGGTCAAGGGTGGCCGCCCGCTCCTCTCGCAGGTCAAGATGGGCCTCGGCTGGGAGCCCGCGTACCGCGGCAAGGACATCGACCTGGACGCCTCGGTCATCGCCTACGGCCCGCAGCGCAACCACGTCGACAGCTGCTACTTCGGCAAGCTCTCGATCCTGAACGGCGCGATCAAGCACTCCGGTGACAACCTCACGGGCGAGGGCGGCGGTGACGACGAGGTGATCGTGGTCGACCTCGGCCGCATCCCCCAGGAGGTCACCGGCCTGGTCTTCACGGTCAACTCCTTCTCCGGCCAGAAGTTCACCGAGGTCGCCAAGGCCTACTGCCGCCTCCTGGACGCCGCGACCGGCGAGGAACTGGTCCGCTTCGACCTCACCAACGCCGAGTCCCAGACCGGCGTCATGATGGCCAAGCTGGTCAAGCAGTTCACCGGTGAGTGGGACATGACCGCGATGGGCGACTTCGTGAAGTCCCGCACGGTGAGGGGGATGGTGAAGCCGGCGGCCCAGGCGCTGTAACCACCACACACAGTCCTACGACCGCTGCGGGCGCCCCTTCCGAGGGGCGCCCGGCGTTCACTCCGACTGAGCGGCGGGCCGTAGCCCGTCCGTCAGCAGGGACAGATAGCGGCGGATGAACTTCCCCTGACCATTCGCCAGTTCGGACGCCGTGGACACCCCGTGGGCCAGCCGCAGGACCTCGATCGGCTCGATGTCCTGACGCAGGGTCCCCTCCCGCTGCGCCGCCTCCACCAGCCGCTGCGCCGCGCCCTTCATATGCGTGCCGCAGGCCGTGAGCGCGAGATTGGCGCCGTCCGTCACGGCCGAGCCCAGCAGGGCCTTCATACCGCGCACCTGGATCGTGCCGACGCACACCTCGTACAGCCACTCGGCCAGCGCCTCGCCCGGCGGGAGCTCCTTCGCGAGTTCGTCGGCGCGGGTCCCGAGGGCCTCGATCCGGTCGACGTAGGCCGCCTCCAACAGCGCCTGCCGGGTGGGGAAATGCCGGTACAGCGTCCCTGACCCGACGCCCGCGCGCTTGGCGATGTCGTCGAGGGACGCGTTCTCCCCGTGCTCGGCGAAAGCCTCCGCCGCCACCTTCAGCAGCCGCTCGTAGTTGCGCCGGGCGTCCGCGCGCATGGGTCTGACCTGCGCCATCCAGATACTCCTTGCGAACCGGGGACTGTCTCCGTATCTTACCGAGTACTAAACGGAGACAGTCCCCGCTTATCTGTGCGGGCAGTCCGTGCTGCCCGCACGCCTTTCACACGGGGACGCCAGACCGGGAGAACTCCATGTCCACCCCGTCCGCACCGTCCACCACCGCCGATGCTCTCTCCGCACCACCCCGACCCGCCAGGCTCGGCACCGTCCTCTTCGTCGTCGTGACCGCCTACTTGATGGTCGGCGTCGACTCCACCGTCGTCAACGTCGCGCTGCCCGACATCCAGAAGGATCTCGACTTCAGCCCCACCGGGCTGTCCTGGGTCCTCAACGCCTACACGCTCGCCTTCGGCGGGCTGCTTCTGCTGGGCGGCCGGGTCGGAGACATCGCCGGCCGCCGCCGTACGCTCACGATCGGCGTCCTGCTCTTCGCCACGTCCTCCCTGCTCGGCGGACTCGCCACCGACAGCGCCTGGCTGCTCGCGGCCCGCGCGCTGCAGGGTGTGGGCGCCGCGCTCATCGCGCCCAACACGCTCGCCCTGATCACCACCAACTTCCCGGAGGGCCCGCGCCGTCACCACGCGCTCGGCATCTACACCTCCATGGCCGGCATCGGCGCCTCGATAGGCCTGGTCATCGGCGGCATGCTGACCTCCTGGGCGTCCTGGCGCTGGTCCCTGCTGATCAACGTGCCGATCGGTGTCGCCGTGGCCCTGGCGCTCCCCCGCTTCGTCGGCGAAACCCCGCGCCACGCAGGGCAGTTCGACGCGGCGGGCGCGCTCACCGGTACCGCCGGGATGACCTCGCTGGTGTACGCGTTCATCCGGGTCTCGTCGGACGGATGGGGCGACGCGCAGGCGCAGTTGGGGTTCAGTTGCGCGGCGGCCCTGCTGGCGGGCTTCACCCTGGTGGAGTCCCGCGCCGCCCAACCCATCATGCCGCTGCGCCTGTTCGCGAGCCGCAACCGCGCGGGCGGCTACGCGGGCGTCCTGCTGTTGCCGGCGGGCATGTTCGGCGCGTTCTACTTCCTCACCCTGATCAGCCAACGGGTCCTGGACTACAGCCCGTTGCGCGCGGGCTTCGCGTTCCTGCCACTGACCCTGGTGATGTTCACCGTCGTCCGGTTCGTACCGCGCCTGCTGGCCCGCTTCGGCGCCAAGCCGGTCCTGCTCACCGGCATGGCCCTGCTCGTCGTATCGGCGGCGTGGCTGTCGCAACTCCGCCCGGACGAAGGCTACTTGACCGGTCTACTGGGCCCACTGCTCCTGCTGGGCGTGGGCGTCGGCCTCAGCTTCATGCCGCTCAACGCGACGATCCTCGCGGGCATCCAGCCCCGCGAGGCGGGCGCCGCGTCCGGTCTCCTCCAGACCCTCCAGTGGCTCGGCGGCACCCTCGGACTGTCCATCCTGGTCACGGTGTTCGGCACGGCGACCCGGCATGCGACCGGGTCACCGTCCGAGATCCTCGTCCACGGCTCGGCCCGCGCGTTCGGCGTCGGCGCGCTGATCGCCCTGACCGCGCTGCTGGTGTCGGCGTTCGTGATCACCGGCAGGAAGGCCGAGGGGGCCGGGAGGGCTGTCGCGAAGGCTCCCTAGAACAGCGCGCTGTACGCGTTCAGCGCGGGCTGCCCGCCGAGGTGGGCGTAGAGCACCGTGGAGTCGGCGGTGATCTCGCCGCGGGCGACCAGGTCGATCATCCCGGCCATGGACTTGCCCTCGTACACGGGGTCGGTGACCATCCCCTCGGTGCGGGCCGCGAGGCGCATCGCCTCCAGGGTGGCCTCGTCCGGGATGCCGTAGATGCCCGCGTGGTAACGGTCGTCGAGTTCGACGTCGTCGAGGGTCAACTCACGCTTGACGCCGATCAGTCGGGCGGTGCCCTGGGCGATGCGGGCCACCTGCTCGCGGGTCTCGGCGGGCTTCGCCGAGGCGTCGATGCCGAGCACCCGGCGCTCGCGGCCGCCCGCCTCCTCGATCGACCGGAACCCGGCGACCATGCCGGCCTGCGTGGAGCCGGTCACCGAGCACACCACCACGGTGTCGAAGAAGACGCCCAACTCCTGTTCCTGCTGGGCGACTTCGTGGGCCCAGTTGGCGAAGCCGAGGCCGCCGAGCGGGTGGTCGGAGGCGCCGGCCGGAATGGCGTACGGCTTGCCGCCGCTCTCCTCGACCTCCCGCAGCGCCTGCTCCCAGCTCTCCTTGAAGCCGATGCCGAACCCGGCCTTCACCAGCCGTACGTCCGCTCCGGCGAGGCGGCTGATCAGGATGTTGCCGACCTTGTCGTAGACGGAGTCGGGCCACTCCACCCAACTCTCCTGGATCAGCACGCACTTGAGCCCGGCGCGGGCGGCACAGGCCGCGACCTGGCGGGTGTGGTTGGACTGCACGCCGCCGATCGAGACGAGGGTGTCGCAGCCCTTCGCGAGGGCGTCGGCGACGAGGTACTCCAGCTTGCGGGTCTTGTTGCCGCCGTACGCGACACCGGAGTTGCAGTCCTCGCGCTTGGCCCACAGGGCGGCGCCGCCGAGGTGCGCGGTGAGGCGCTCCAGCGGGTGGACGGGCGAGGGGCCGAAGAGGAGGGGGTAACGGTCGTACGAGGAAAGGGACATGAGTTCTCCAGGGTCAGTCGGCGTCGGCCAGGTCCGCGAGGGTGTGCCAGATGTCGGCCGTGACGCGGACCGCACCGTCCGTGTCACCTTCGGCGCAGGCCTCGATCAGCCGCTCGTGCAGTCCGGCCGAGCGGCATGAGCCGCCCTCGCCGAAGCGTCGTCGCTCCAGCCGGCGGATGAGCGGGGTGTAACGGGCGATGGTGGCGGCGGCGGCGCGATTGCCGCTCACCCGCACCGGTACGTCGTGGAGTTCGTCGTCGGCGCGCAGGGCCGCGTCCACGTCACCGGCGGCCACGGCGGCGGCGAACCGGTCGTTGGCCGCGCGCATCACGTCGACGTCCGTGTCCCGCAGGAGGGGTACGGCGACCCGCGTCACCAACTCGTGCATGGCCCCGACCACGGCGGCGGCGTCCCGCACCTCGGCGGCCACGACCGGCGTCACCCGGGTGTAGCTCTGCGGCTTGCTCTCCAGCAGCCCCTCCTCCACCAGCCGCGAGAACGCCTCGCGTACCGGCGCGCGCGACAACCCGAGCCGCTCGGCGAGATCGGCGTCCCGCACCACCGCGCCGGGCTCGATGTCACCGGCGACGATGGCGTCGCGGATGGCTTCGTAGGCGCGGTCGCGGAGGAGGGTGCGCGGGACGGGGTGCAGGGCGCTCATGAACTGAAATGTTAGATGTCAATCGCGCGTCGGACAAGGGTGCGCCCGCTCGGACACGGGTGTGGCCCGCACCCCCCGTGGAAGTGCGGGCCACGCCTCGCTTCTCAGGCAGCCCAGGGCCAGTCCGCGTCCCGGGCCGACTCCAGCAGCGGCACCATCCGGAAGGCCGCGTCCGAGAGGCCGCCGAAGGTGTGCCGGTTCGCCGTGCCGGACGGGCCGTGGCCCGCCCGGTACCCGGCGAGGTTCCAGGTGTAGACCGGCACGTGGGCCGGGACCTGCTCGGTCGGGTCGCCGTAGCGGCTGTACGAGGTCTGCTCGTCGGTGATGATCAGCACCCGGTCCTGGCCCCGGTAGTGCGAGCGGACCGCCGAGGTGGTGTCGGTGCCGCCCAGGTCGCCGAAGCGGCCCAGGATCTTGAGCACCGACTCGCCCGCGCCGAAGTCGAGGCGCTTGCTCGTGGTGCCGAACTCGACGAGGTCCGCGTCCGCCGCCCGCAGCGCGAGCGCCGTGCCGAAGATCGCCGCCGCGTCGGCCCGGTTGAGCTCCGAACGGTCGGACAGCCGCGAGTAGAACATCGAGCCCGAGCGGTCCACGAGCACCAGCGTGCGGCCCGGCAGCGCGGGCACGTTGGCCAGCGAGTGACCGAGTGCCCGCTCCAGCGGGTACGACCAGCGCAGCGAGGGCGCGTGCCGGTACGCGGCGAGGTACCGGAACGGGAACTGCCGCGAGCGCGCGACCTCCGCCGGGTCGCTGATCTTCGCCGCGACCCGCGCCGCGACCTCGTCGGAGACCCCGGCCTCGTCGAAGTTCCGGAGGTTGCGGACCAACGCCATCGAGCCCATGGACGGGATGACCGCCTCCCAGGCCGCCCTGTCCATCGGGCCCTGGAGCCAGCCGGCCAGCGCCTCCCACGTCATCCCGGCCGCCGCGAGCCGCTCGGCACCGTCGGCCGCCGTGACGACAGCGCGCCGCCGCTCGACCGGCAGCGCCATCAACTCGCGGTGCGCGGTGAGGACTTGGTTCGACACGGGCGGTACGGCGGTGTCCGGGTGATGCCGGCGGTCCAGCGCGTACCGGAACAGCTCGCCCTGCCACGCCTTGTCCCGGTCCGGCGCCGCGTGCACCAGGTTGAGGATGTCGCCGAAGCGGTAACCCTTGGCCGCGGTGTCGTACTTGAGCAGCGACTTGCCGCCGTAGAGACGTCGTACGGCGTCGGCGACACCGCGCTTGACGGGCTTCGGGATGGCACGGCCGTGGCGCGCGGTCCAGTACGCGAGCAGCTCGCCGGGCTCGTCCGGGCGCCGGAGCACGGAGTCGACGACCTGCCGGTTCGAGGGGCCGTCGGTGGCTCCGGCGTCGAGGCGGGCCTTCACGTACTCGGCGGCGCCCACGACGGCGGCCGTACGGAGGTTGCCCTCGCCGCGCAGCCAGCCGAGGAGGCCGGCCGTCCAGGCCGGGTCGGTGACGGCGAGCTCGCCCACGAGGGTCGCGAAGCGGTCGTCGCGGTCGGCGCCGGACTCGTAGAAGGTCTGCTGGGAGACGAAGTTGGCGATCGCGAGCAGGAACAGCTCGGAGCGCGCGTCCCGCTCACGGCCACGGCCGCCCTGGTAGGTACGGAGCACTCGGCCCGTGGAGGTGACCCGCGAAGTGGGCTGGGCCTTCGCCGCCTTGGTGTTGAAACGCGTCATGGTGAATTCCCCCGAATTCCTTGGTGCTTCGGAGGAAGACGCAGCGAAAGGTGGATGCCCGAGATCAGAAAGTGGCGACGGACTTATCAGATGCTCTACCCAATTGAGCTACACCGACCCGAAGTCGATGACGGGACTCGAACCCGCAACCGTCTGGCCCAATGAAGTAACCGTTGCCTGCGCACCGGGCACCCACCATGAGCTGCGCCTCCCGAGATCAAGAACGGCTGCGGTGTTTTGTTCGGTTTCAGCGAAGTAACCGCCGCCTTCGCACCGGGAGGTGCGTGCTGTTGTGATCTCAGAGTAGGAGGCACAGCTCTGGAGGGGCCAACTAATTAAATACGTGCGGGAGTTCAGCCGCGCTTCTGCCGCTTCCACGGCCCCGTGATCGCCAGCATGATCCCCGGCGTCTGGATGTTTGCGAACAGGGTCTTGCCGTCGGGCGAGAACGTCACGCCCGTGAACTCGCTGTACTCCGGCTTCTCTTCGGTGCCGATGTTGAGTTCGTTGCGGGCGATCGGGTACGTGCGCCCGCTGTCGGTCGCGCCGAACAGGTGCTGGACGCCCTCGCCGTCCTCGGCGATGACGAGGCCGCCGTAGGGCGAGACCGTGATGTTGTCGGGGCCGTCGAACGCGCCGTCCACGGACGGGTCGGGGTTGACGCCGATCAGGACCTTGAGGGTGAGGGTGCGGCGCTTGGGGTCGTAGAACCAGACGGCGCCGTCGTGCTGGACGGGGCTCTCCGTGCGGGCGAACGAGGAGACGATGTACGTGCCGCCGTCACCCCACCACATGCCCTCCAGCTTGCGGGCGCGGGTGACCTCGCCGATGGCGAACTGCTTGCGGACCGACACCGACTTCGCGTCGCGGTCGGGGACGGTCACCCAGTCGACGCCGTAGACCGTGCCGATCTTCGTGGCGCGGGAGAGGTCGTCGACGAACTTGCCACCGGAGTCGAAGCACTTGAAGGCCTGGAGGACGCCCGCGTCGTCGGCGAGGGTACGGAGCTTGCCGCGGCCGTGGTGGAAGTGCTGCGGCGGGGTCCAGCGGTAGAGGAGGCCGTTCGGGTTCGACGCGTCCTCGGTGAGGTAGAGGTGGCCGCGCTTGGGGTCGACGACGACGGCCTCGTGGGCGTAGCGGCCAAGTGCCTTGATCGGCTTGGGGTTCCGGTTGGCGCGGCGGTCGACGGGGTCGACCTCGAAGACGTAACCGTGGTCCTTGGTGAAGCCGTTGGTGCCGGCCTTGTCCTCGGTCTCCTCGCAGGTGAGCCAGGTGTCCCAAGGAGTGTTGCCGCCCGCGCAGTTGGTGGCGGTGCCGGCGATGCCGACCCACTCGGCGACGTGGTCGCGGCGGACCTCGACGACCGTGCAGCCGCCGGCCGCGGCGGGGTCGTAGACGAGGCCCTCGGTGAGCGGGACCGGGTGGGGCCAGTTGGCGCGGGGGCCGGCCAACTCGTGGTTGTTGACGAGGAGGGTGGCGCCGCGCGGGCCGTCGAAGGTGGACGTGCCGTCGTGGTTGGAGGGGGTGAACTCGCCCGATTCCAGCTTGGTCCTGCCGCTGTAGGTGATGACGCGGTATTTGAAGCCGGCGGGGAGGGCGAGGAGGCCGTCCGGGTCGGCGATCAGCGGACCGTAGCCGACACCGGGGTGCCCGTGGCCGTGTTCGGCCGCGGACTTCTCACTGTCGGTGTCGGTGTCGGTGGACGCGAGGGCGTTGGGCGCGGTGGCGAGGGCGCCGACGCTGCCCGCCAGCGCGACCCCGGCACCGGTCATCGCGGACTTGGCGGTGAAATCCCTGCGGGTGAGCGACATGGTGTGTCTCCTGTGACGGTGGGTGTGCCGTGGAGGGTGGCGGACCTCGGTCGGCGCCACGCTTCCGCCCATGTCTGAACACGAGTTGAACACCGGCCGACTTCGCCGGGCCCTCTTCCATGAATCCGTAAGCGCTCACCCACGAAGCCGTATGCACTCAACCATGGAACCCAAAAGTCCCGCAGGGTGGTTCAGGTCAACTTCCTTGCTGGGAGCGTGCCTTGAAGGCGGCCTTCCGCGCTTCCTTCGCGATCCGCTTGTCCGGGTGCAGGCGTCCCATCGCCTCCAGGACGTCCGCGGTCGCCGGGTGGTCGACCCGCCAGGCCGCCGCGAAGAACCCGTTGTGCCGCTGGGCCAGGCCCTCCACCAGAGATTGCAGCTCCTCGGAGTTGCCCTCGGCGGCGAGTTGGGCGGCGACCGTGTCCACGGTCAGCCAGAAGACCAGGTCCTCGGAGGGCGCGGGGACGTCGCTCGCGCCGTGCTCGCTCAGCCAGACCCGGGCGAGGCCGCCGAGTTCGGGGTCGTCGAGCACCTCGCGGAGCGCGGGCTCGGCCTCGTCGCCGACGAGGGAGAGCGCCTGCTGGCAGAGCAGCCGTCGTAGCGGCGCGCCGGTGTCGGCGCCGCGGGCGGCGGCGAGCAACTCCCGTGCCGCGGCGAGGGGTTCACGGCCGGCCAGCCACTGCTCGGTCTCGGCCCGCGCCGCCGCCTGCGGGAACGTCGACGTCCCGTCGAGCAGCGCGTCCGCGCCCTTGTCCGCGAGATCTCCCACGGCGGGGGCGGCGAAGCCGGCTTCGAGGAGGCGGGCGCGCAGGCCGTAGAGGCCGAGGGGGGTGAGGCGGACCATGCCGTAGCGGGTGACGTCGGTCTCGTCGACGGGCGCGGAGGGTCCGTCCGTCAGTTCGTCGGGGTCGGCCATGAGCGCCTCGTCGACGGGCTGGTACTCGACGATGCCGACCGGTTCGAGGAGCCGGAACTGGTCGTCGAGACGCATCATCGCGTCGGAGACCTGTTCCAGGACGTCGTTGGTGGGCTCACCCATGTCGCTGGGCACGATCATCGACGCGGCCAGCGCGGGCAGCGGGACGGGGCCGTCGCCGGGGCCGTCCTCGTTGACGGTGAGGAGGTAGAGGTTGCCGAGGACGCCGTCGAGGAACTCGGCCTCCGCCTCGGGGTCCCAGTCGAGTGACGAGAAATCGACCTCGCCGCCCTCGTCCATGGCGTCGACAAGACCGTCCAGATCGGGCACGCTCGCGTCCGCGAGGAGGGTGTCGAGGGCGCCGAGCCACACCGCGAGGACGTCGCCGGGCGAGCCGGAGGTGAGCAGCGCCAGCTCCTCGCCGGTCGCCACGGTGCCCTCCTCCTCGTCGACGACCTCGACGAGCCCGGTGTCCACGGCGATCCGCCAGGCCTCGCTCGCGTCGGCCGCGGCGTCCTCGCCGGTGAGCCCGAGCAGCTCGGCCGCGGCGGGCAGTTGCTCGTCGACAAGGCTGCCACCGGCGTCGATCCGGGTGTCGGGTCCCGCCCAGCGGGCGAGCCGTGCGGCCCGGGCGAGCAGGGGGGTGGACAGCGCGTCGCGCGCCAGCTCCGCTTCGGAGTGCAGCCGCACCGGCGGCAAGGGGGAGCTGTCTGACATCGGTGGGTTCTCCTAGGGCGCCTCGAAGGCCGTACGACGGTTGTACGACCGCCTTACACGACACACGACTCAGCCGCTCAGCCTAGACGGATTTCGACCCATGCCGCCCGGTTCATGTTCCGGCCACGAGGAGTACATGGCCGAAACCTTGACAACTGGGCGTCCCCGCAATGAGATTGACGCGCGTAGAAATGTCATGGACACCCAATCCAGGTATCTTCTACGCGCGTCGCCACCGCCCCACCGGTTCGCGGCTCCCACCGCCGTATCACCTGTTCCATCACCCTCGTCCCGGCACTCATGCATGTCCCCGGAGGGATCCCGTTGCCGAGCAAGTCCTCCGCGCGCCTCGCCGCGCTGACCGTCGCCGCCGTCTGTTCCGTGGCGTCCACGATCGTCCTCACCTCGCCCGCGCACGCCGACAGCGTGCGCATCCATGACATCCAGGGCACGACCCGGGTGTCCCCGTACGCCGGCCAGAAGGTCGCGGACGTACCGGGCATCGTCACGGGCGTCCGCACGTACGGCTCGTCGAAGGGGTTCTGGTTCCAGGACGCGACCCCGGACGACAACCCGGCCACCAGCGAGGGCGTCTTCGTCTTCACCAGCTCCACGCCGAAGGTCGCCGTCGGCGACTCGGTCACCGTCTCCGGCACGGTCTCCGAGTACGTGCCGGGCGGTGCCTCCACGGGCAACCAGTCGCTGACCGAGATCACCAAGCCGACGGTCACCGTCGTCTCCAGCGGCAACGCCGTACCGGCCGCCACGGTGATCAGCGACCGGTCCGTGCCGAGCAGGTACACGCCGGCCGGCGACACCGCCGCGAGCAATTCGGTCAACGCGCTGACGCTGCAGCCCAAGAAGTACGCCCTGGACTACTACGAGTCCCTTGAGGGCATGAACGTCCAGGTCTCGAACGCCCGCGTGGTCACCGCGACCGACCCGTACGCGGAGCTGTGGGTCACGGTGAAGCCGCACGAGAACGCCACCAAGCGCGGCGGCACGATCTACGGCTCCTACGACGCCCAGAACGGCGGGCGCCTGCAGATCCAGTCGCTCGGCGCGACGGCGGACTTCCCGGTCGTCAACGTCGGCGACAAGCTGACGGGCACCACGGCCGGCCCGCTGGACTTCAACCAGTACGGCGGCTACACCCTCGTCGCGAACGAGATCGGCGCCGTGAAGAGCGCGGGCCTCAAGCGCGAGACGACGAAGAAGCAGTCGAAGAGCCAACTCGCGGTGGCGACGTACAACGTCGAGAACCTCGACCCGTCGGACGGCACCTTCGACGCGCACGCCGCCGCGATCGTGAACAACCTGCAGTCCCCCGACATCGTGTCCCTGGAGGAGATCCAGGACAACAACGGTGCGACGGACGACGGCACGGTCGACGCGAGCGTCACGGTGAACAAGCTGATCGACGCGATCGTCGCGGCGGGCGGCCCGAAGTACGACTGGCGCTCGATCAACCCGGTCAACGACCAGGACGGCGGCGAGCCCGGCGGCAACATCCGCCAGGTGTTCCTGTTCAACCCGCAGCGGGTCTCCTTCACCGACCGCGCGGGCGGCGACTCCACGACCGCCGTCGGTGTCACCAAGGTGCACGGCAAGGCCCAACTCACCGCGTCCCCGGGCCGGATCGACCCGGCCAACGCGGCCTGGAGCGCGAGCCGCAAGCCGCTCGCGGGCGAGTTCGTCTTCAAGGGCAGGACGGTCTTCGTGATCGCCAACCACCTGATCTCCAAGGGCGGCGACCAGCCCCTGACCGCGCAGTACCAGCCGGTCACCCGCAGCTCGGAGACCCAGCGCCACGCGCAGGCGACGGCGGTCAACGCCTTCGTCAAGGAGATCCTCGCCGCGCAGAAGGACGCGAACGTCATCACGCTCGGCGACATGAACGACTTCGAGTTCTCCGACACCGCGAAGATCCTCGAAGGCGGGGGCGAGCTGTACTCGGCGATCAAGTCCCTGCCGAAGAACGAGCGTTACACGTACGACTACCAGGGCAACCAGCAGGTCCTGGACCAGATCCTGATCAGCCCGTCGATCCGCAAGGACTGCTTCGAGTACGACAGCGTCCACGTCAACTCGGAGTTCAACGACCAGATCAGCGACCACGACCCGCAGGTGCTGCGCTTCCAGCCGTAGCACCTACGGGGAGCCACGGGGGGCTCACGGGGGGGGTGGACGGGGTCTCGCCGACTTGCACCAGGTCAGGCGAAGGCCCCGTCCAGCCAGTTCTGCCAGGCGAGTTCGTTCGTCTTGGCGTCGGCGTCCGCGGCGAAGTCGTGGACGCCGACGCCGACCGGCGCACCCCAGTGGTTGCGCCCGAAGAAGCGGATCAACGCACCTTCCGTGCGCAGCCCGATGAAGTACGGACTGCGGAAGTCGAGTACGGCGTCCAGGAGTTGCCCCTCGGGCCCGCGCGCCCGCACCCGCGCCCCCTGGGCGGCGTCGTCCGCGAGGCCGAGCGCCCGGGCCGCAACTTCCAGTGCGTCGGGGGCGGTTGAGGCATCGGGCCCGTTGAGTGTCGCGAAGGCGACCGGCCGACCGGCGAAATGGGTCACGTACTCGCGCAGGGTGTGCATGTAGAACGCGTTGTGCTTGCTCGCGCCGTCGTACTGGTTGTCCCAGTCGTCGGTGAAGATCCCGCTGTGCACATACCGCACCCACGCCCGCCGGCCGTCGTCACGGGGCTCGATGGTCTCGTCGATCTGGTTGAGGCTCTGGATCGGGAAACCGACGTCCTCGGTACGGGCGGTGAGCCGGTGCGGCGGATCGAAGTTCGTGAGCGTGGACCCGAAGGGCCCGACCCGCTTCTCCGCGTCGAACTCCATCGGCCACAGCCACCCGCCCGTACCGGACGTGATGGCGTCCCACACCTCCCACGGCGTGGCGTCGACCTCGAACTCGTAGACGATCTCGAATTCCTTGGACATGGCTGGCTCCTGAGTACTACTGGTTCTAGTGGTTCTACTGGCTCTATTGGTCCAGTTCCGGGGTGGGTGGTGTCTTGAGCGTGGGGTGGACGGCGACGACGATCCGGTGGTCGCGGCCCTCCTCGGCGTCACCCGCGTCGTACTTGCGGATGAGGGCACTCACCCCTGCGGTCAACTCCTGGATGAACGCGGCCCGGTCGGCGGCGGAGGCGAAACGCACCTCGCCGTCCAGCGCGTAGGTCGCCAGCCGCTGGTGGGCCTTGGTCGCCCCGGTGATCAGCGAACCGACGTCCCGCACCAGCCGGGCGCCGAGCGCCAGCAGCCAGCGCGCGGAGAGCTGGTCGCGGAACCGGTCCGGGTCCGGCTGCACGGCGGCGAGCGCGAGCGGCGAGATGACGTACGACGCGGCGGTCGCCCGCATCACCCGCTCGGTGACATTGCCCTTGCGCCGCTCGCCGTCCAGCTCGACCAGGCCGTGCCGCTCCAGCGCCTTGAGGTGGTAGTTCACCTTCTGCCGGGGCAGTCCGACCTTGCCGGCCAGCATGGTGGCCGACGCGGGTCCGGCCGCCAGTTCGGCGAGCAGCCGGGCCCTTATGGGGTCCAGCGAGACGGCTGCGGCCTCGGGGTCCTCGATCACGGTGACGTCCAGCATGCGTCCACCGTCCCACCGAACACTTTTTTTGTCCAGGGGGGTGAGATTGTCGGTGGGCAGGGCCTGCGGCGCGGAGGCGGTGGCTATCGGAGGCGGTGGCTATGCGGGGACGAGGCCGAGCGCGTGGTCGTAACGGCCGACCGTGGAGCTCTTCAGTCCCGGCCAGGTCTGGACGCGTTCCCAGAGTGCGGTGGCGGAGCCGATGCCGTCGCCGGAGGCGGCGAGGGCCTCCAGGTGGGACCGGGCGCTGTCCCACTCGGCGTAGTTGAGGACGCGGGTGCCGTCGGTGGAGAGGTGGAAGTGGGCGGAGATGCCGCCGGGGTGCGGCGCGGGTTCGTTCTCCAGGGCCTCGAACACGGCGTCCACCCAGGCGCGTTGACGGTCGGGGTCGGGGCCCTCGAACTCGACGTCGACGATCACGACGCACCCGGGGACGCGCCTGGGGACGGGCCCGTTCCGGTCCGCCGGGGTGCCGCCGCTGCGGTAGTGGCGGTAGCGGCCGAGGCCGAGGCGCTCGATGCCCGGTACGGCGGTGTCGATCTCGTCGACGCGCTCCTGTCGGTGGGACTTGACGAAGGTCTCGTACGCCGACTCGCTCGTCCACTGCGAGTAGTGCAGCAGGGTGGAGGCGTCGTGGCCGGTGTGGACGTGGTAGCCGAGGAGGTCGTCGGCGGGCCAGGGTCGGCGTTCCCAGGCACCCGCGATCGCCTCGACGGACTGCCGTTGACGCAGGGGTGTGCCGACGCGCCAGGTGCTGAAGAAGGGGGCGCCGACGCGGGGGTCGGCGAGGTCGGGGTGGGAGTCGGTGCGGTGGGTGGCGGTCATGCGGGCCTCCGATGATCGGTACGGGTGTGTGTACCGATCAGCCTTCAACCTCGACCGAACTTGAGGTCAAGGCCTGCCTTGTTGCTGCCCGCCGCGCCCCTCCAGACGCGCCAACCGGCTCTGGAACCAGTCGAGACGGGCCTGCAACAGGGCTGCCTCCGCGACGAGTTCGGGCACACCGAGCCCTTCGGGAAGGCCGGGGTCGACGGCCGCCGCCGGACCTCCCGGGTCGCCTGAGCCGCCCGGGTTTCCTGAGTCGCCGCTCCCCGCCGCCACCCGCAGCCCGTCCCCGGCCAGCCGGGCGAACTCCGCGAGCGAGACGGACGTACGGCTGCGGACGCAGCCCGCGCAGGCGGCGGCCAGGGCGCGCCAACCGGGCCTGCCCCAACCGGCGTCGGCGAGGGCGACGGCTCGGGCGCCGCAGGCGCAGGGGCCGACGGTGGCGGTGCGGACGCGTTGGCGGGCGTAGCGGAAGCCGAGTTCGAAGCGGATGTAGGTGCCGAGGACGGTGATGTCGAGGAGGACCGCCGCGCGGTGCTCGGCGGTGCACAACAGGGCTTCCGCAGCCGCCCGTTCGTGCACGCAGTGGAAGCCGCAGTCGCAGCGTCGCGCGGGCGAACGGTGCCGGCGGCCGTACACGCAGGACGCGTCGGCAACGACTCCGTACGGCAGCGCGCCGCCCAGCGACACACCGGTGAACCCGGCCCGGGTGCCGTCCTGGGACAGCACCGGGTGGGCGATCTTGAATCCGGTCGGCGGCTCCGTCGGGCGTTCCTCGGGGAGCCGCAGCCTCATCGGGCGGCCGGGACCTCTTCGGGCGCCTTCTCCTCCGCGAACTCCGCGATTCCCTCGGGGAGTTCGAGCTCTTCCTCGTGGATCTGCGGCCGCTCCACGGCGACTCCGGTGGCCAGTGCCTTGCCGAGCTTCATGACGCCTCCCGTGACCAGGGGTGGATCAACTTCTCACGCCGGTGACCTTCCTGGCCATGGTGACCCATGAGGGGGTCAATTGGACATAGGGCCTTGATGGGCCGGGGGGGGTGGCAAGGGCCGCCCTCATATCCGCGCCTCCCTTTGCCACACACCCCCATTGCGCAGCATTTCTTATCAATATCCGGTAGAAAAATTAAGTGGTTCTTCACTATCGCTCTGCCGAGACTACTCCCATGACGACCGCACCCCGCTCCACCCCACCCCCCTTCGGCCGCGCCCTGTGCGCGATGATCACCCCCTTCACCGAGGCCGGGGAACTCGACCTCCCCGGTGCTCAACTCCTCGCCGAGCGGCTGGTGTCGGCGGGCTGTGACGGGCTCGTGCTGTCCGGGACGACCGGGGAGTCGCCGACCACGACGGACGCGGAGAAGTCGGCGCTCATCACCGCCGTCCGCGAGGCCGTCGGCGACCGGGTTCCCCTCGTCTCGGGCGTCGGCACCTTCGACACCCGGCACACCGTGGAACTCGCCCTCCAGGCCGAAAAGGCGGGCGCGGACGGGGTGTTGGTGGTCTCGCCGTACTACAGCAGGCCCCCGCAGGACGCCCTGGAAGCACACTTCCGCGAGGTCGCCGACGCGTCCGGCCTCCCTCTCGTCCTCTACGACATCCCGGGCCGCACCGGCACCCGTATCGAACCGGAGACCGTCATCCGGCTCGCCGAGCACCCCAGGATCGTCGCGGTCAAGGACTGTTCCTACGACTTCCTCGGCGCCCAAAAGGTGCTGAACCGGACGGAGTTGGCGTACTACGCGGGCTGCGACGAGCACATTCTCGCGCTGTACGCGGTGGGCGGGGCGGGTTACGTGAGCACCGTCGCGAACGTCGTCCCGACTCAACTCCGGGCGATCCTCGACGCGTTCGAGGCGGGCGACACCCCCGTGTCCGCCCGCCTCCAGCAACGCGCCACACCGCTCATCGAGTTGATGATGGCGGCTGGGCTGCCCGGCACGGTGACGGTCAAGGCGCTGCTCAACTCGCTCGGCCTGCCCGGGGGTTCGGTCCGGGCCCCGCTGCGGCCCGCCGGCCGGGAGGCGGTCGACGGGCTGCGGGCGGCGTACGAGGAGTTCGTCGCCGTATGACCGGACCGGCGGCACGTCGGTGCCGGTCGGTCAGCGGGTGGCGAAGACGGGCTTCCACCGTCCGGCGCTGACGTCCGTGCCGCCCCCCAGGAAGCCGCTCAGCGGTACCTCCTTGTCGCTGCCGATGGTGACCAGCACGAGCCGTGCATGGAACTCGCTCTTCCCCGCCCCCGAATCCCCCTTCCCGATGTCCCAGGCGATGAGCGACCTGTCGTCGGCCCAGGCGAGCAGTTCCTGCCCGCGGATCTCGGTCTTCTCGCCGGTGGCCGAGTCGATGACGTACGACGAGGTGGTCCACGACTCCCCCGCGAAGTCACCGGCGACGTGCCTGCCGTCGGGGGAGAGTCCCGCGTCGATGTACGAGACCAGGTACTTGCTGCCGTTCTCCGGCGCGGGGACTTCGGCGCCGGTGGAGTCGTAGAACAGCTTGTTGACTTCGGTGGAGGGGACGCCGGCCCAGACGTGTCTGTCGTCGGAGGTGAAGGCGAAGTCCTCGCGGTTGTTGACGAGGGTGTTCAGGCCGTCCGCCCGCTCGCCGCCGACCGCGACTCCGCCCCAGGTGCTCTTGCCGGAGGCCACGTCGAAGATGTAGAAACCGGTGCGGCTCGACGGCCTTTCGGGCTCCCCGACGTTGGGGTCCGCCGGTTGGAAGTTCGCGTCGGGGTTGTAGGTGTAGGTCGTCGCGACCAGTTTCCGGCCGTCGGCCGAGAACGACAGACCACCGACCTTGTGACTGACCTGGATCCACCGCTTCACCTCGCCGGTGGGCAGGTCGAGCAGGCCGATCCGGGAGGCGGGCAGGGTCCGTTCCAGGACGGCGGCGGTCTGCATGCCGGGTGCGACGGCGACGAACGACCACTTGGGGGCCTTCACGTAGGTGCCGCTCTTGCGGTCGAACAGCCAGTAGGTGCGCTCGGTGACCTTTTCCGTGGCCGACTTCTTGACCGTGGTCGGGATGTAGTAGGCGGCAAGTGCCGTGTTCCCGGCGGCGATCAGCTCGCGCGGCGGCGACTGGTCCGGGTGCGCGCTCGTCCTGTCCGGGTCCACGACACCCGACGGACGGACGTCGTTCTTCCCCGAGTCGAGCATCGGCACCCCGATTGCGACGGCGACCACGGCGACCGTGGCGGCGACGACGGTCACGAGCCTTCGGGTCCGGCGGCGCCTTCGGACGGCGAGTACCCAGTCGGCGAACCCCGGTCCCGCCGGGGGCTGTTCGGCGGCCTGCTCGCGCAACGTGTCGCGCAGGAGATCGTCGACGTTCACGGGCGCACCTCCACGGGCGAGTGGTCACGGGACGGCCCGAGCTCGGTGTCGGCCGGGCCCAGGGCGGCCAACTCCGGTGCGAGGACGCGCAGTCGGGCCAGGGAACGGTGAGTGGTGGACCGTACGGTGCCGACGGAACAGCCCAGCAGCCGGGCCACTTCGGCCTCCGGCAGGTCCTCGAAGTAGCGCAGCACGAGCACGGTGCGCTGGCGGGCGGTGAGCCGGGACAGCGCCTCGCGCATCACGACGCGCAGCTCGGCGGCGGACGAGGCGTCCGCGTCCGCGCGGGTCTCCGGCGGTTCGGCGACGGTCAGTTCGCGTCTTCGCCACTTCAGCCGCCACCGGCTGACCTGCTGCCGGTAGAGGATCTGCCGTACGTACGCCTCGGGTTCGTCGATCCGCTCCCACCGTCCGGCCGCCTTGGCCAGGGCGTTCTGCAGCAGATCCTCACCGGCGTACCGGTCTCCCCCGCTGAGCAGCACGGCGGTCCTCAGCAGCGCCGACGACCTGTTGTCCACGAAGTCCCGGAAACCTTCCAGCCCTTCGGCATCCATCGTCACCTTCACTCACTTCCCCGACGGCACACGATGCCCCGCCCCTGTGTTCCTTGGGACGCGTGTGGACAGCTTCCGCTATGCCTGTCGGCGCGAGAAAGTTCGGCACGCGAGAATTCCGACCGCCCCAGCCAACCGTTCCCCTACGGTGGCCACATGAGCCGCCGCCCCCTCCTGTTCCTCGACGTCGACGGCCCCCTCAACCCGTACGCCGCACAGCCGGAACGCCGCCCCGAGGGCTACACGACGATCCGGGTCACCGTGCCCGACCGCCCCCGCCCCCTACGGGTCTGGCTGAACCCCGCGCACGGCCCGGCGCTCCTCGACCTCGGCTACGACCTGTGCTGGGCGACCACGTGGATGGCCGCCGCGAATCGCTGGATCGCCCCGGTCGTCGGCCTGCCCGAGCTGCCGTACGTCGACTTCGGCGACGGCCTGTTCGCCGAGCGGCCCGACGGGGTGCACTGGAAGACGGAGACGATCGTGGCGTACGCCGAGGGCCGTCCGTTCGCCTGGGTGGACGACGAACAGAGCGCGCCGGACGGTGAGTTCGTGACCGCTCACCATCCCGGCCCGGCGCTGCTGCATCACGTGAACCCCCGACTCGGGCTGTGTGAGGGCGACTTCACGGCACTGGCGGAGTTCGCGGCGACCGTACAGAAATGAGCGAGCGCCCTCCCGATGTTCCGGAGGGCGCTCAACTGCACTTACGCCGCTGATCAGTTGTGGCTGTGCAGGATCTCGTTCAGGCCGCCCCAGACCGCGTTGTTCGGGCGGGCCTCCACCGTGCCGGTGACCGAGTTGCGGCGGAAGAGGATGTTGGAGGCGCCGGAGAGTTCGCGGGCCTTGACGATCTGGCCGTCGGGCATCGTGACGCGGGTGCCGGCGGTGACGTAGAGGCCGGCCTCGACGACGCACTCGTCGCCGAGCGCGATGCCGACGCCCGCCTCGGCGCCGACCAGGCAGCGCTCGCCGATGGTGATGCGGACGTTGCCGCCGCCGGACAGCGTGCCCATCGTGGACGCGCCGCCGCCGATGTCCGAACCGTCGCCGACCACGACACCGGCGGAGATCCGGCCCTCGACCATCGACGTGCCGAGCGTGCCGGCGTTGAAGTTGACGAAGCCCTCGTGCATGACGGTCGTGCCCTCGGCGAGGTGCGCGCCGAGGCGGACCCGGTCGGCGTCGGCGATACGGACGCCCTTGGGGGCCACGTAGTCCGTCATGCGCGGGAACTTGTCGATCGACGTCACCTGGAGGTGCAGGCCCTCGGCGCGCGCGTTCAGCCGCACCTTCTCGACGTCGTCCACGGCGACCGGGCCGAGCGAGGTCCAGGCGACGTTGGCGAGGAAGCCGAACATGCCGTCCAGGCTCTGGCCGTGCGGCTTGACCAGGCGGTGCGAGAGGAGGTGCAGGCGCAGGTAGACGTCGTGCGCGTCGAGCGGCTTGTCGTCGAGGGAGGCGATGACCGTGCGGACCGCGATGACCTCGACGCCCCGGCGGACGTCAGGGCCGATCGCCTTGGCCGCACCCGCACCGAGCAGCTCCACGGCACGCTCGGCGGACAGGCTCTCCGTACCGGCGGGCCCGGGTTCGGCGGACAGTTCGGGCGCGGGGAACCAGGTGTCGAGTACGGTCCCGTCGGCGGCGACGGTGGCGAGCCCGGCGGCAACGGCGCCGGTGGTGCGGGGTGCGGTCGTGTCGGTCATGAGGGAAACCTAACCTGGCGGGGGCGGCCGGGACCAACTCGTCCACGGGGCGTCTCAGGGAACGACACGCACGGGCTCGTAGTACGACGGCAGGGGTACGCGCGTAGTACGGCGGCAGGGGTCCGCTCGTACGTACGGCGGGAGGGTCCGGCTCAGCCGCGCTCGCCGGCCTTGTCCACCACCGCCCACGCCGCCGTCGAGCTGCCGCCGACGACCGTGCCGAACAGGAGCATCCGCGTCCCCGTGATCAGATGGGCGACCAGGAGGACGCTGTTCCCGGTGCAGTCCGACTGGGCCTGGGTCCGCCCCTTCCGGTCGGCGACGGCGTTCTCGTGCCGGAGGAACTTCACGGTCCGCTCCTCGTCGGCGGGCAGCGCCGTCAGGACCCGGTACATCTCGCGCGGCGAACGGTCGTCGCCCTCCCCGTCGTTCTCCAAGTGCATGGGGGTGACGATGAGTTGGGGCGCTGCCCCTCGGAGGCGATACCCTCGGACGCCGCCGCGGTGCCGTCGTAGCGGATCCAGCTCGGTGCGTCGACGGCGTCGAACTGCCCTCGTGTCGGCTCCTGTTACCCGGTGGGGATCGAAGAGTTCACGGAATCACCCGCCCCAACACCTCCCGTGCGTACGCCTCGTCGTACGCCGCGCCCGTCAACAGCACCTGCAGACAGATCCCGTCGATCAGCGCGACGAGCGCCCGCGCGGTCACCGGGTCGGTCCGCCGGGCCAGTTGGTCGGCGAGGTCCCGGGCCCACTCGTCAGCGACGGGGCGCAGGGCGGGGCGGCGCAGGGCGGCGAGATACAGCTCGTACTCCAGCTCGACGCCCGTGCGGTCACCCGCGAGCCACTCCCCCATCCAGCCGGCCAACTCCCCGGCCAGGTCGGTGCGCGGGTCCTCCAGACCACCCCGTGAGGCGATCACCTTGGCGAAGGCCTCGTTGGCCTGGCGCAGGGCGGCGACCATCAGTTCGTCGAGGGTCTTGAAGTGGTACGTCGTCGAGCCGAGCGGAACATCGGCCTCGGCGGCGACGGAACGGTGACTCAGGCCGGCGATGCCCTTGGCCCCGACCACCCGGATCGCCGCGTCGATGATCCGCTGCCGCCGCTCGGGGTCGTAGCGCCGGGCCATCAGTGCGTGCCTCCCTCGACCATCAGCGCATGCCTCCCTTGGCCATCAGTGCGCGCCGCCCAGGTTGAGGACCACGACCCCGACGATGATCAGCGCGATGCCGGCGGCCTTCGCGAGGGTCATCCCCTCGCCGAGGAACACCGTCCCGATCCCGACGATGGCGGCGGTGCCGAGGCCCGCCCAGATCGCGTAGGCCGTACCCACCGACATGGACTTCAGCGTCTGCGCGAGCAGCGCGAAGGAGAGCACGTATCCGAGGACCGTGAGGACCGACGGCCACAGCCGGCTGAAACCGTGGCTGAACTTCATGGCGGTGGTGCCGCCCACCTCCGCGGCGATCGCCGTGAGGAGCATCAGGAATCCCATGTGTACGAGTGTACATAACGGAATCTCATAGAAACCGCTCACTGAAAGGGCTGCTCGGACACCTCTCGCTCCACTACTGTTTCACCGTTCACACACCTGGCTTTCACGGTCACGGCCGTCGCCATGGTCGCCGCTGGAGGAACAGCGCATGCCAGACAGTTCACCCCCACCCTCCCCCAACTCTCCCTGGGAGAACGGCTGGAACCCCGACACGTCCCGGGCCCCCGGAACCCGCCGGCTCTATCTGGCCGGGGCGCTCGCCGTCACCACGATCGTCGTGTGCGTCACGGCAATCGTCGTGACGGACAAGCAAACCGACGACACGTCACGCACGAAGAAGGCGGACTCGACGGCACCGGCGGGCGCGGACGGCCCCGGCCTGCTCTCGTTCGCGTCCCCGTCGAACCAGGGCACGCCGACGCCGGACGAGCACAAGTCGAGCTCGGGCTCGGCGGGGACGCCCGGCAGCACCACGTCGGCCACCGCCGCGGAACAGAGCAAGGAACCCTCCGCGAAGGCGCCGTCCCCGTCCAAGTCGACGTCGTCCCACGGGAGTTCATCCGGGTCGTCGGGCTCCTCGTCCTCCACCTCATGGAAGTCGGTCCGCTCGGTCAACTACCCGGACCGCTACTGGCAGGTGAGCGGCGACTTCGTCAAGCTCAACCCGGCCACCTCCGCCGCGGCCCGCCGCGCCGCCACCTTCAAAGTGATCAAGGGCCTTGCGAACAGCTCCTGTTACTCCTTCACGACGGCCGACGGCACCTATCTCCGCCACCGCAACTTCATCCTCCGCGCGGAACGCAACGACGGCTCCCCCCTCTTCAAACAGGACGCCACCTTCTGCCCCCGCCCGTCGCCCTACTCCGGCGCGGTGATGCTGGAGTCGGTCAACTACCCGGGCCGCTTCCTCCGCCACCAGAACTTCCAACTCAGGCTGGACCGCTACCAGGACAGCACCCTGTACCGGTCGGACTCGGCGTTCCGGTTGGTGGCGGGGCTCAACTAGGTGGGCTCGACCAGGGGCTCAATCAGGCGGCGCGTCACGAAAGGCGATGAGCGAGGCCTTGGGTCGTAGTACGCAGAACTCGTTCCCCTCGGGGTCGGCGAGCACCACTCAGCCCACGGCCTCGCCCTGTCCGACGTCGACCCGCCGCGCGCCCAGCGCGAGGATCCGCTCGACCTCGGCCTCCTGATCGTCGGGGGCGAGGTCGAAGTGGAGTCGGTTCTTGACGGTCTTCGGGTCGCTCACCGGCATGAAGCAGATACCGGTCTCCGCGAACTCCCCTGCCCCGATGACCACTTCACGCGGTTTCTCGGACAGCACCCGCCAGTCCAGCACCCCGCCCCAGAAACGGGCGAGCCCGGGAAGGTCGTACGCGTCGATGACGACGTGATGCAAAGAAACGGCCATACCCCAAAGGTATGGCCGTTCCCGGTGAGCCCGAAGGCTCGGAGCCGCTCAGGCAGGCTCAGACGTTCTCAGACGTTGAACCCCAGCGCCCGAAGCTGATCGCGGCCGTCGTCCGTGATCTTGTCGGGGCCCCACGGCGGCATCCACACCCAGTTGATGCGGAGTTCGTTGACGAGGCCGTCCGTCGCGGACTTGGCCTGGTCCTCGATGACGTCCGTCAGCGGGCAGGCCGCCGAGGTCAGGGTCATGTCGATGGTGGCGATGTTGGCGTCGTCGATGTGCACGCCGTAGATCAGGCCGAGGTTGACGACGTCGATGCCCAGTTCGGGGTCGACGACGTCGAGGAGGGCCTCGCGGACCTCCTCCTCGGAGGCGGGCTTGATCTCCATGGTCTCGGTGTCACTCATGCCGTCTTCCTTTCCGCGTCGGAGTCGGCTCCGCCCAGGGCCTGGGCCGTCGCGTCCTTCCACGCCATCCAACTGAGGAGGGCGCACTTCACCCGTGCCGGGTACTTGGAGACACCGGCGAACGCGATCGCGTCCTCCAGCACCTCCTCCATCGCGTCGTCGGGCTCGGTCCTGCCCTTGGACTGCATCAGCTCCAGGAAGGTCTCCTGGATCTTCTGCGCCTCGGACAACTCCTTGCCGACGAGGAGGTCGTTCAGTACGGAGGCCGACGCCTGGCTGATGGAGCAGCCCTGACCCTCGTAGGAGATGTCCGTGATCTGCTCGCCGTCGTACTTCACGCGCAGCGTGATCTCGTCGCCGCACGTCGGGTTGACGTGGTGCACCTCGGCGTCGCCATCCCGCAAGCCCCGGCCGTGCGGGTGCTTGTAGTGGTCCAGGATGACTTCCTGGTACATCGAATCCAGCTTCACGGTCTCAGTTCACGTCCCTCAGCCGAAGAAGTTCCGTACGTGCTCCAAGCCGTCGACCAGTGCGTCGATCTCGGCCGGCGTGGAGTACAGATAGAACGACGCTCGCGTGGTCGCAGGAATTCCGTAGCGCAGGCAGACCGGTCGGGCGCAGTGGTGGCCGACCCGGACCGCGATGCCTTCCTCGTCCAGCACCTGGCCCACGTCGTGCGGATGGATGTCACCCAGCGTGAACGAGATCGCCGCGCCCCGGTCCTCGGCCGTGGTGGGGCCGATGATCCGCAGGTCGGGAACGTCCAGCAAGCGCTTCACCGCGTACTCGGTCAGCGCGTGCTCATGGGCGAGGATCTTGTCCATGCCGATCGCCGACAGGTAGTCGATCGCCGCGCCCAGACCGACCGCCTGCGCGATCGGCGGGGTGCCCGCCTCGAACTTGTGCGGCGCGGGAGCGTACGTCGACGAGTGCATCGACACGGTCTCGATCATCTCGCCGCCACCGAGGAACGGGGGGAGGTCTTCGAGCAGCTCCTGGCGGCCCCAGAGGACGCCGATGCCGGTCGGGCCGCACATCTTGTGGCCGGTGAAGGCCACGAAGTCGGCCTGGAGGGCCTGCACGTCCAGCGGCATGTGCGGCGCGGCCTGCGAGGCGTCGATCAGGACCAGGGCCCCGACCTCCTGCGCGCGACGCACGATCTTCTCGACGGGGTTGACCGTGCCGAGGATGTTCGACACCAGGACGAAGGAGACGATCTTCGTCTTCTCCGTGATGATCTCGTCGATGTTCGAGAGGTCGAGGCGGCCGTCGTCCGTGAGGCCGAACCACTTCAGCTTCGCGCCGGTGCGCTGCGAGAGCAGCTGCCACGGCACGATGTTGGAGTGGTGCTCCATCTCCGTGATGACGATCTCGGTCTCGTGGTCCACGCGGTAGGGCTCGTCGGCCCAACCGAGCATGTTCGCAACGAGGTTGAGCGACTCCGAGGCGTTCTTGGTGAAGATCACCTCGTCGCGGCTGGGCGCGTTGATGAACGTCGCGACCTTGTCGCGCGCGCCCTCGTACAGCGCCGTGGCCTCCTCGGCGAGCACATGCACACCGCGGTGGACGTTGGCGTTGTAGCGCTCGTAGTACTCGTTCAGGGCGTCGAGTACCTGGCGCGGCTTCTGCGAGGTCGCCGCGTTGTCCAGGTACACGAGCTTCTTACCGTCGTGGACCGTGCGGTCCAGGATGGGGAAGTCCTTGCGGATCGCCTCGTCGAGTAGTTGAGATGAACTCGTGAGGAGGCCCGGCAGCTGCGTCACGCTGATACGCCACCCTTCGTGGTGTAGGCCTCGTAGCCCTCGTTCTCCAGCTTGTCGGCGAGCTCGGCCCCGCCGGACTCGACGATCCTGCCGCCGGAGAAGACGTGCACGAAGTCGGGCTTGATGTAGCGCAGGATGCGCGTGTAGTGCGTGATCAGCAGGGTGCCGACCTCGCCGGTCTCGCGGACGCGGTTGACGCCCTCGGAGACGACGCGCAGGGCGTCGACGTCCAGGCCGGAGTCGGTCTCGTCGAGGATCGCGATCTTCGGCTTGAGCAGCTCCAGCTGAAGGATCTCGTGGCGCTTCTTCTCACCGCCGGAGAAGCCCTCGTTGACGTTGCGCTCGGCGAAGGCCGGGTCCATGGAGAGGCGCTCCATGGTCTCCTTGACCTCCTTCACCCACGTACGCAGCTTGGGGGCCTCACCGCGGATGGCGGTGGCGGACGTACGGAGGAAGTTGGAGACGGACACACCGGGGACCTCGACCGGGTACTGCATCGCGAGGAACAGGCCGGCGCGGGCGCGCTCGTCGACGGACATCTCCAGGACGTCCTCGCCGTCGAGGGTGACGGTGCCGCCGGTGATCGTGTACTTCGGGTGGCCCGCGAGCGAGTAGGCGAGGGTGGACTTGCCGGAGCCGTTCGGGCCCATGATGGCGTGGGTCTCGCCCTGCTTCACGGTGAGGTCGACGCCCTTGAGGATCTCCTTCGTGGCGTTGTCGGCCTCGACGGTGACGTGCAGGTCGTGGATTTCAAGCGTTGCCATGGGTTCCTCAGGACTCCTGGGTGAGGGAGGCGCGTACGTCAACGAGGACGCTGCCCCCTTCGATCTGTACGGGGTAAACGGGTACGGGGCGCGTGGCGGGAAGGCCGGACGGCTTGCCGGTGCGCAGGTCGAACGCGGAGCCGTGCAGCCAGCACTCGATCTGGCAGTCCTCCACGTCGCCCTCGGAGAGCGAGACGTTCGCGTGCGAGCAGATGTCGTTGATCGCGAACACCTCACCTCCGGTCTTCACGACCGAGACCGGCGTGCCGTCGAGTTCCACCCGCTTCGGGGTGTCCTCCTCCAGCTCGCCGAGGCCACAGGCGCGTACGAAGGCCATCAGACCGACGCCTCCAGCTCCGCGTCGATCTTCTCCAGCAGGCGCTCCTGGATGTCGGCGACACCGATCTGCTGGACCAGCTCGGCGAAGAAGCCGCGGACCACCAGGCGTCGGGCGTCGTCGGCGGGGATGCCGCGGGCCATCAGGTAGAAGAGCTGCTCGTCGTCGAAGCGGCCGGTCGCGGAGGCGTGTCCGGCGCCGACGATCTCGCCGGTCTCGATCTCCAGGTTCGGCACGGAGTCGACGCGGGCGCCGTCGGTCAGCACGAGGTTGCGGTTCATCTCGTAGGTGTCGGTGCCCTCGGCGGTGGCCTCGATGAGGACGTCGCCGATCCACACCGCGTGGGCGCCCTCGCCCTGCAGCGCGCCCTTGTAGATGGCGTTGGACTTGCAGTGCGGGACGTTGTGGTCGACCAGGAGGCGGTGCTCCTGGTGCTGGCCGGCGTCCGTGAAGTACAGGCCGAACAGCTCGGCCTCGCCACCGGGTCCGGCGTAGGTCACGCGCGGGTGCAGTCGTACGAGGTCGCCGCCGAAGGTGACGACGAACGACTTGAACGTGGCGTCCCGGCCGATCAGGGCGTTGTGCTGGCCGACGTGCACGGCCTTGTCGTCCCAGTCCTGGACGGAGACGACGGTGAGCTTCGCGCCGTCGCCGACGACGTAGTCGACGTTGGCGGCGAGGACCGCGTCACCGGTGTGGTCGATGACGACGACGGCCTCGGCGAAGGCTCCCAGCTCGATGACCTGGTGGCCGTAGGCGACGCCGCCCTCGCCGTGCACGACGATGCGGATCGGCTCGGTCAGGACCGTCTCCTTGGGGACGGTCACGACCGAGGCCTTCTCGAAGGACGAGTAGGCCTGCGCGGCCACGCGGTCCACCGGGGTGCCGGCCTTGCCGAGTCGCGCGTCGTCACGGCCGACGGTCTCCACGGTGACCCCCTCGGGGGTCCCGATGGCGACCTTCACGCCGTCGCCGGTGGCGACCGCGGTGCCGTCGTGCAGCCCGCGCAGGCGCTCCAGCGGGGTGAACCGCCACTCCTCCTCGCGGCCGTGGGGGACCGGGAAGTCCGCCACGTCGAAGGAGGGGGGCGCGCTCATGCGCGTGGCGACGGTCGACTCGGCGGCCACCGCGATCGATCCGGCGGTGGTGGACGATCCCACCGTGGAGTTCTGAGCCTCAGCCATGGCTGTCGTAGTGCTCGCTTTCTGTGATCAAGAAGTGGGCCGGCAGACGGTCGGGGTCAGCCGACCGAGCCTTCCATCTGGAGCTCGATCAGCCGGTTGAGCTCCAGGGCGTACTCCATGGGCAGCTCCTTGGCGATCGGCTCGACGAAGCCGCGCACGATCATCGCCATCGCCTCGAACTCGGTCATGCCCCGGCTCATCAGGTAGAAGAGCTGGTCGTCGCTGACCTTGGAGACGGTCGCCTCGTGGCCCATGGACACGTCGTCCTCGCGGACGTCCACGTACGGGTACGTGTCCGAGCGGGAGATCGTGTCGACGAGCAGCGCGTCGCACAGCACGTTCGACTTGGAGCCGTGGGCGCCCTCGCCGATCTCGACGAGACCGCGGTAGGACGTACGGCCGCCGCCGCGCGCCACCGACTTGGAGACGATGTTGGAGGACGTGTTCGGCGCCATGTGGACCATCTTGGAGCCGGCGTCCTGGTGCTGGCCCTCGCCCGCGAAGGCGATGGACAGGGTCTCGCCCTTGGCGTGCTCGCCCATCAGGTAGACGGCCGGGTACTTCATCGTCACCTTGGAGCCGATGTTGCCGTCGATCCACTCCATGGTCGCGCCCTCGTAGGCGACGGCGCGCTTGGTGACCAGGTTGTAGACGTTGTTCGACCAGTTCTGGATGGTCGTGTAGCGGCAGCGGCCGCCCTTCTTCACGATGATCTCGACCACCGCGGAGTGCAGGGAGTCCGACGAGTAGATCGGCGCCGTACAACCCTCGACGTAGTGCACATAAGCGCCCTCGTCGACGATGATCAGCGTCCGCTCGAACTGGCCCATGTTCTCCGTGTTGATACGGAAGTAGGCCTGGAGCGGGATCTCGACGTGCACGCCCTTCGGCACGTAGATGAAGGAACCGCCGGACCACACGGCGCTGTTCAGCGACGCGAACTTGTTGTCACCGACCGGGATGACGGTCCCGAAGTACTCCTTGAAGAGCTCCGGGTGCTCCTTCAGCGCGGTGTCGGTGTCCATGAAGATGACACCCTGCGCCTCAAGCTCTTCGTTGATCTGGTGGTAGACGACCTCGGACTCGTACTGCGCGGCGACACCGGCGACGAGGCGCTGCTTCTCCGCCTCGGGGATGCCGAGCTTGTCGTACGTGTTCTTGATGTCCTCGGGCAGGTCCTCCCAGGACTCCGCCTGCTTCTCCGTGGAGCGCACGAAGTACTTGATGTTGTCGAAGTCGATGCCGGAGAGGTCGGAGCCCCAGTTCGGCATGGGCTTCTTCTCGAACAGGCGCAGGCCCTTGAGCCGGAGCTTGGTCATCCACTCCGGCTCGCTCTTCTTGCCGGAGATGTCCCGGACGACGTCCTCGTTGATGCCGCGCTTCGCAGAGGCACCGGCCACGTCGGAGTCGGCCCAGCCGTATTCGTAGGTGCCCAGGCCCTCAAGCTCGGGGTGGGCGGTCTCCTCGATGGGGAGCGTCATGCGGGGTTCCTCCCGGCGGTACGTGCAGATGCGTTCGGTGGATCGGAAACGGTCTTGGAATTCTTCGGGATAAACGTGGTGCACACGCCGTCGCCATGGGCGATGGTGGCCAGCCGCTGGACATGGGTGCCGAGCAGTTGGGAGAAGAGCTCGGTCTCCGCCTCGCACAGCTGCGGAAACTGCTCGGCGACATGGGCGACCGGACAGTGGTGCTGGCAGAGCTGCTCACCGACCGGTGCGCTACGCGCCGTAGCAGCGTACCCGTCCACGCTCAGGGCCTTGGCCAGGGCTTCCGCGCGGTGCTCGGGCGCGGCGGCCTCGACGACCTCGCGGTAGGCGATGGCCTGGGCGGCCATGCGGTCACGAGCGAAGGCGACGACGGCCTCGCCCCCGCCTCCGTGCGCCGCGATCCAGCGCAGCGCGTCCGCGGCGAGCTTGTCGTAGGACTGGTCGAAGGCGTCGCGACCGCAGTCGGTCAGGGCGAACACCTTCGCGGGGCGGCCACGCGTACGCGCTCCGTAGACCCGCTGCTCACGTGCTTCCACGACGTCGTCGGCGACGAGTGCGTCGAGATGACGGCGTACGGCGGCCTGGGTCAGCCCCAGCCGGCCGGCGAGGTCGGTCACGGTCGACGGGCCGTGGTCCAGGATGGAGCGCGCGACACGGTTGCGGGTGGACCGCTCACCGGTCGCGAGTTCCTCCTGCGGAGCCTCGCCAACGTTTTTCACAACGCCATTGTTGCGTAATTCCTCAGGGGCGGGCAACCCGTGTCCGGCGGATGGACGGTGCGCTGTATCACTTAGGTATACCTAATCTGACCTGCGGGAACGATCTTTGATCGATCAATTCACTGGCGCCACCGACCCCCTTCGAGGACACTCCACGACCATGCCCACACCCCCTCCCACCGGCCCACTCGTCACCCGGGACACAGTCGCCGCACAACTGCGCGAGCTGGGCGTGCGCCCCGGCGAGACCCTCCTCGCGCACACCTCCCTCAGCTCCCTCGGATGGGTCTGCGGAGGCGCCGTGTCGCTCGTCCGGGCACTCCTCGACGCCCTCACCCCGGACGGCACCCTCGTGGTCCCCACCCAGACCGGCGACCTCTCGGACCCGGCCCACTGGGGAAACCCGCCCGTCCCCCGCGAGTGGTGGGACACCATCCGCACCTCCATGCCGTCCTACGACCCCCTCGTCACGCCCTCACGAGGCGTCGGCGTGATCCCGGAGACCGTCCGCACCTGGCCCGGCGCCGAGCGCTCGGCGCACCCCCAGACGTCCTTCGCGGCACTCGGCCCGCGCGCGTCCGAGATCGTCGCCGGCCACGCGACCGACTGCCGGCTCGGCGAGCGCAGCCCACTGGCCCGCCTGGAGGGCCTGGACGCGCGCGTGCTGCTGCTCGGCGCGGGCTACGACGCCTGCACGAGCTTCCATCTCGCCGAGTACCGCGTCCCGTCCCCGCCGGTCCAGGTCGGCCGCCCCGGTGCGGACGGCTGGGAGACGGTGACCGAGGTGTCGATCACCTCCGACCGCTTCGACGAGCTGGGCCAGGACTTCGAACGGGACCGTACGGTCCTGCGGGGGAAGGTGGGCGCGGCCGACGCCCGGCTGTTCCCGGTGGCGGACGCCGTGGCGTACGCGGAACGGTGGCTGCCGCTGCACCGCCCCCGTGAGGAGGAGATCCCGTCCGGGGGAGATCCCGCACCCGCCCGCCTGCGGCGCGGGCCGCGTACCTAGACTCGGGCCCATGCGAAGTGAGCCCGTGCTCCAGGTCCAGGCCCTGGTGAAGCGGTACGGCACGAAGACCGCGGTGAACGGCCTCGACCTGGTGGCCCATGCGGGTGTCACCGCAGTACTCGGTCCCAACGGGGCGGGCAAGACGACCACGGTCGAGACCTGCGAGGGGTACCGGAAGCCGGACTCCGGCACGGTGCGCGTCCTGGGCCTCGACCCGGTCCGCGAGTCCGCCGCACTGCGCCCCAGAATCGGCGTGATGCTCCAGTCCGGCGGCGTCTACTCGGGCGCCCGCGCCGACGAGATGCTCCGCCACATCGCCAAGTTGCACGCGCACCCGCTGGACGTGGACGCGCTCATCGAGCGCCTGGGGCTCGGCAGTTGCGGCCGTACGACATACCGCCGGCTGTCCGGCGGCCAGCAGCAGCGCCTCGCGCTCGCGATGGCCGTAGTGGGCCGCCCCGAACTGGTCTTCCTGGACGAGCCGACGGCGGGCCTCGACCCGCAGGCCCGCCGCGCGACCTGGGATCTGGTCAGGGACCTGCGCACGGACGGCGTCTCGGTCGTCCTCACGACCCACCACATGGACGAGGCCGAGCAGCTCGCCGACGACGTGGCGATCATCGACGCGGGCAGGGTCATCGCGCACGGCTCCCCCGAGGACCTGTGCCGGGGCGGGGCCGAGAACACGCTCCGCTTCAGCGGTCGTCCCGGCCTCGACGTCGGCTCCCTGCTGAAGGCGCTCCCGGCCGACTCCACGGCCGTCGAACTGACCCCGGGCTCCTACCGCGTCGGCGGCAAGGTGGACCCGCAACTGCTCGCCACGGTCACCTCCTGGTGTGCGCAGCACGGGGTGATGCCGGAGAAGATCTCGGTCGAGCGGCACACCCTGGAGGACGTTTTCCTGGAGCTGACCGGCAAGGAGCTGCGCTCATGACGACGACTGTTCCGGGGACCTACACCCCGCGGCCCGGGGCGGCCCCGCTCCCCCGCATGATCGCGGCACAGGCGGCCCTCGAAACGAGGATGCTCCTACGGAACGGCGAGCAGCTCCTCCTCACGGTGGTCATCCCGACCCTCCTGCTGGTCCTGTTCAGCTCGGTGGACATCGTCGACACCGGCAAGGGCAAGTCCGTCGACTTCCTCACCCCCGGCGTCCTCGCCCTCGCGGTGATGTCGACGGCGTTCACGGGGCAGGCCATCGGCACGGGGTTCGAGCGCCGCTACGGCGTCCTGAAGCGCCTCGCGTCCTCGCCACTCCCCCGCTGGGGCCTGATGACCGCGAAGACGGCGGCGGTGCTGGTCACGGAGATCCTGCAGATCATCCTGCTGACGGCGATCGCCTTCGCGCTGGGCTGGTCCCCGCACGGCAACCCCCTCGCGGTGTTCCTGCTCCTGGTCCTGGGGACGGCGGCCTTCTCGGGCCTCGGCCTGCTGATGGCGGGCACGTTGAAGGCTGAGGCGACGCTCGCCGCCGCGAACCTGGTGTTCCTGCTGCTGCTCGTCGGCGGCGGGGTCATCGTGCCGATGGACAAGTACCCGTCGGGGGTGCAGGACGTGCTGGGGCTGCTGCCGATCTCGGCGCTGTCGGACGGGTTGCGGGACGTGTTGCAGCACGGGGCCGGGATGCCGTGGGGTGACCTGGGGATTCTGGGCGTGTGGGCGGTCGTGGGGCTGGCGGCGGCCGGGAAGTTCTTCCGCTGGGAGTAGGCGCCGTACTCCGGCGCCGGGGACCCTCGTGAACGCGTGCACAAGCACCCCCCTACGATGGTCCCCGTGCCAAACGTGACCCCCGCCGACGTCGTAGCCGCCGCGCGCAACCCCCTCGCCTTCATCGCCGCACGTTGGACCCCGGATCCCCGGACCGTCCGGCGGGCCGCTCTCGCCGCGCTCGTCATGTCGGTGGTCATCGTGGTCACCGGCGGTGCCGTGCGGCTGACGGGTTCCGGGCTCGGCTGCCCGACCTGGCCCAAGTGCACGGACGACTCGCTGACGACGACCAGCGCGATGGGCTTCCACGGAGCCATCGAGTTCGGCAACCGGATGCTGACGTACGTCCTGTGCGCCGCCGTCGGCTGGGCGATCATCGCCGCGCGCTCGGAGAAGCCGTACCGCCGCACCCTCACCCGGCTGGGCTGGGCGCAGTTCTGGATCGTGATGAGCAACGCGATCCTCGGCGGGATCGTGGTCCTCGTGGGCCTCAACCCGTACACGGTCGCGGCCCATTTCCTGCTCTCCTCGGCGCTGATCGCGGTCGCCACGCTGATGTGGCAGCGCAGCCGGGAGGGCGACGGGGAGCCCAAGCCGCTGGTCGGCAAGGCCGTGCAGCAGCTGGTGTGGTTCCTGGTCACCGCCTCCGTGCTGCTGATCGCGGTCGGCACGGTGGTCACCGGCGCCGGTCCGCACGCGGGTGACTCCAAGGAGGTCGACCGCATCCCGATCGACTGGGAGACGGTCGCCAAGCTGCACGCGGTACTCGCCTGGATCGTGGTCACGCTGACGTTCGCCCTGTGGTTCGTCCTCAAGGCGGTCGACGCCCCCAAGGGCCCCCTGGACCGCACCCGGGACCTGTTCCTGATCCTGCTCTCCCAGGGCGTCATCGGTTACGTCCAGTACTTCACGAACCTCCCCGAGGCCCTGGTCGCCCTCCACATGCTCGGCTCCTGCCTGGTGTGGATCGGGGTGCTGCGGGTACTGCTGTCGCTGCGCGAGCGGCCGGAGGTCGTGGCCGACCTGCCGGGCCCGTCGGTGGAACAGTCACTGCCCACGCGCGCGTGAAGCGTCACCCGTAATAAATGGCTCACCCGTAGCGCGTCACCAAGTCGTCGATCGCCGGGCCCAGATAGGCCCGGGTCAGGTCCGCCCGGCGGTGGAGCCAATCGCCCTCTACGGAGGCGGCGGACGGGACCGGATCGTCGTAACGCCGCCGTACGACGTCCTCCACGACCTCCACGGGAGCGCCGAGCCCGGGGAGCAGGTCGAGGGCCTCGCGCTTGGTGATCAGGCGGCCGTCCCGTCGGGTGACCGTCGCGCGGGCGAAGGTGGTCAGGCCCACGTCGACCCAGCCGTTCTCAAGCCAGATCTGCGGCTTGTCGACGGCCGGCCGCCAGAACTCCCGCTGGTCCCGTACGACGAACTCGGACAGCTCCTGGTCCGTCACGGCCGGCAGCAGGTCCTTCGGTCCGCCGCCGTGCAACACCCGCCCGAATTCGTGCAGTTCACGCCGGGTGACGGGGGTGACGGGCCGGCGGGTGACGTGGTCGTGCGCCCAGGTGAGATGGCGCTGGTTCGGGGCGTCCTGCGTTCCCGGGGCGAGGTAGCTGCAGTGCAGCCGGACGGCGAGGGGGTCGGTGCGCAGCCCTCGGTGCAGGGCGACGAGCTGTCGGGCTGTGCTCGGCTTCAGGGGATGGTCGAGGATGGCTATCAGGTCCAGGTCGCTGCGGCCCTCCTGGTAGTCGCCCCCGCCGAGCGAACCGTGGGCCCACACGGCGACGGGCTCCAGGGGGGCCAGTTCGTTCAGGAAGCGGTCGAGCAACGCGTCGGTCGGCATGGGCCCAGTCTGTACAGCTCACTCCAGCCCGTACACCCTCTTTGCGTTGCCGACCGCGATCAGTCCCGCGACCCGTTGCGCATCGGCCGGTGACCAGGCCCCCTCGGCGACCCAGGTGCCGAGCACCCGCGCGAGCGCCTCGCGGAACAGCCGCGCTCCCACGACGTGCAGTTCGGGCAGTCCGTGGGCCCCGCTGGAGAAGAGGATCTTGCCGAAGGGGGCCAGTTCCAGGATCTCGGCGAGCACGGTCGCGGCGCGGGCGCCGGTGCGGACGAGTGCGGCACCGGAGTC
Source organism: Streptomyces sp. NBC_01261 (assembly GCF_036226385.1). NCBI lineage: Bacteria > Bacillati > Actinomycetota > Actinomycetes > Kitasatosporales > Streptomycetaceae > Streptomyces > Streptomyces sp. NBC_01261. Next base: position 8,200,163 of record NZ_CP108463.1, on the reverse strand, counting down.
GGCGTAGACGTGTGGGAAGACGCCCGCGAGATGGGCCGCGTGCCGGTGGTACGGGTAGCTGTGCAACAGCACCAGGTCCGTGCCGAGGCCGGCCGTCGCCCGCACGAAGTCGGTGAGCAGGACGGGGTCGGTGCGGTCGATACGGACGCCCGGTTCGGCTAATCCGGCGTGCAGTTGGAGCGGCAGGCCGGATGCCACCGCGATCCACAGCAGATGCCGTAGCAGCACCGGGTCGCTGAGCATCCCGCCCACCCGGCGCCCGGCCAGCCAGCGGGCCGCCGCGCCCCGTACCTCGCCGGGGCCCGGCGGTTCGGGCGCGAGGGCGAGGCCGTGCCGTACGCCCGCCACCGACGTGAAGGCGACCGCGCTCGCGGCGGCGCCGTGGACCGACTCGGCGAGGTTGGCGAGGAAGGACTCGACGGTGCCTGAGGTGTCGGCGACCTGTTCGGCGAGGAGTTCCAGGCGGACGATCTCGCGGGCGTCCGCCTGGCCCGCGGTCGCCATCTCGGCGGGTCCTGTGAGGTCGCCGGGCAGGCCGGTGTCGATCAGATACGTCGTGATGCCACTGCCGCGCAGCAGCCTGCGGCCCGCTTCCAGTACGCCGAGTTCACGGCGCCGGGCGAGATAGCGGGCGGGCGGGCAGTGCGGCTCCAGGCCGAGCAGGGGTGGGCACCATCGTCGTACGGCGAAGCCCGTCTGGGTGTCGAAGAGAGTGGTGCCGGGGGCGGGTGGGCCCTCGGTGCGGGCGAGTTGGGCCTCGAAGGTGCCGAGGCCCAACTCCGTTCTCAGGACGCCGTGGCAGTACTGGTCCACGAGGGACGTCGTTTCGATCATCCGGACTCCCCGTTGCTGGACCGTGTGTTCCTGAGGTCCTAACGGGTGAATCGGGTGTGAGGTGTTGCTCGTCCACACCCCGTGTGAGGGGGCGCGATGGGGAGGGGGTGCGGGTTCGTCAGCGATCGATGGTTCGTTGTGGCTGGTCGCGCCGTTCCCCGCGCCCCTTCGGGGCGCTTACCCGCCTACCTGGATACCCGCCATGCGCTTCCACTCGTAGGGGCCCGTCTTCACCTTGGCCGCGAACTCGCCGTCGAAGTCCTCGTGGACGGTGATCCCGGACTTCTCGACGGCCTGCTGGGCGATCTCGTAGGTCGTGGCGACCAGGTCGCCCCAGCCGCCGTCCTCGCCGACGAGGACGATGCGGGCGCCGCGCTCCCCGATGTACGCGACCTGGGCCTCGGCCCCGCCGTGTGCCTTGGCGAAGGTGCCGATCTGCTGGGCGAGGCGGGCCACCTGGCGCTCGGCCTTCGCGTCAACCTGCTGCGTGTCTGCCATGGCCAGGATGCTACCGACGGGTAGATCGAACGGCGACGGGCGGGGTGAGTGACTCCCGCCTCAGCGGGACTCCTACCTGAGGAAGGGGTCCACCGCGATCGCCACGAACAGCAGCGACACATAGGTGATCGACCAGTGGAACAGCCGCATCTCCTTGAGCTTGCCGCCGCTCACCTCGGCCCTGGCGCGGTTCTGCAGCCCGTGCGCCTCCCACAGCCAGAAGCCGCCGGCCAGCAGCGCGACCGTGGTGTAGAACCAGCCGGTGTAGCCGAGGGGCGTGAGCAGCAGCGAGACCGCGACCATGACCCAGCTGTAGATGACGATCTGCTTGGCGACGACCTTGTTCGAGGCGACGACCGGGAGCATCGGAACGCCCACGCGCGCGTAGTCGTCGCGGACCTTCATGGAGAGCGGCCAGTAGTGCGGCGGCGTCCAGAAGAACATGACGAGGAAAAGAATGATGGGGGCCCAGGACATGGAGTCCTTGACCGCGGACCAGCCGATGAGCACCGGAAGACAGCCGGCGATTCCACCCCACACGATGTTCTGCGAGGTACGGCGTTTGAGGATCATCGTGTAGACGACGACGTAGAAGAGGAGCGCTCCGAGCGCGAGCCAGGCGGACAGCCAGTTGACGGTCAGACCGAACATCAGGGTCGAGATGACGCCGAGCGAAATGCCGAAGGCGAGGCATTCTCGGGGACTGACCATGCCGGTGACCAGGGGGCGCTGCGAGGTGCGGTCCATGAGCGCGTCGATGTCGCGGTCGATGTACATGTTGAGCGCGTTGGCGCCACCGGCGGACAGGTAGCCGCCGACGCAGGTGAGGAGGACCAGCTTGAGGTCCGGCACACCCTGTTGGGCCAGGAACATCACCGGAACGGTGGTGATCAGCAGCAGTTCGATGATCCGCGGCTTCGTCAACGCCACGAACGCCATGACCCGGGCCCCGATCGGCCGCCGGCTCGGGCTCTGGCTCGCCCCGACAATCCCCGCTGGACGGGATTCAACGGCCGTCACGCACACCCCTGACAGAGACATCCCAGCAAGCCTTCGGGTGTGAACTCCCCGTAAAGGCTCACGCGTACCACGCCACTGTAGACGTTGCCCAGACCCGGACATTCGCGGGGGTGGGGTCGTGTTGGACGGCACCCCCGGAAGAGCTGATCGCCACTCTGTTGAGCACTCGAACGAGCACCTCCGTATTCAGTTGCCGGATACGAAACGGCCCAGTCGGGAGGCGGATCCGCGAGAGTCCCGGCAGTCTGGAATGACTCGAAAAAATGCACGTTCTTACGGGGGTAGGCTCGACAACGGCCGGTGGGCGCCGCGTGCACCGGCATTCGACATGCGTGACATGTGGAGAGGAGCCCTGACCCAGGGTGAGCACCAAGCCGACCACAACAGACCTCGACTGGACCGAGTTGGACCAGCGCGCGGTGGACACCGCGCGCGTCCTGGCAGCCGATGCCGTACAGAAGGTCGGTAACGGCCATCCCGGTACGGCGATGAGCCTGGCCCCGGCCGCGTACACCCTCTTCCAGAAGGTGATGCGCCACGACCCCGCCGACGCCGACTGGGTGGGACGCGACCGGTTCGTACTGTCCGCCGGTCACTCGTCCCTGACCCTCTACACGCAGCTCTACCTGGCCGGGTTCGGCCTGGAGCTGGCCGACCTCGAAGCGTTCCGCACGTGGGGCTCCAGGACTCCGGGGCACCCCGAGTACGGCCACACCACCGGCGTGGAGACGACGACCGGCCCGCTGGGCCAGGGTGTCGCCAACGCGGTGGGCATGGCCATGGCCGCCCGCTACGAGCGCGGCCTGTTCGACCCGGACGCCGCGCAGGGCGAGTCCCCGTTCGACCACTTCATCTTCGCCATCGCCGGTGACGGCTGCCTCCAGGAGGGCATCTCCGCGGAGGCGTCCTCCATGGCGGGCCACCAGGAGCTCGGCAACCTCATCCTCCTGTGGGACGACAACCACATCTCCATTGAGGGCGACACCGAGACCGCGGTCTCGGAGGACACGGTCAAGCGCTACGAGGCCTACGGCTGGCACGTCCAGCGCGTCGCCCCGAAGCCGGACGGCGACCTCGACCCGAACGCCATCTACAACGCCATCGAGGCCGCGAAGAAGGTGACGAACAAGCCGTCGTTCATCGCGATGCGCTCGATCATCGCCTGGCCCGCGCCGAACGCGCAGAACACCGAGGCCGCGCACGGCTCGGCGCTCGGCGCCGACGAGGTCGCGGCCACCAAGCGGGTCCTCGGCTTCGACCCGGAGAAGTCCTTCGACGTCTCCGACGAGGTCCTCAAGCACACCCGCCAGGCGCTGGACCGGGGCCGCGAGGCGAAGGCCGCGTGGGACCCGTCGTACCAGGAATGGCGCACCAACAACCCGGAGCGCGCGGCCGAGTACGACCGCATCCGCGCGGGCGAGCTGCCGGCCGGCTGGGAAGAGCAGCTTCCCGCCTTCGAGACGGGCAAGTCCGTCGCCACCCGTGCCGCGTCCGGCAAGGTGCTCCAGGCGCTCGGCGCGGTCATCCCGGAGCTGTGGGGCGGCTCGGCCGACCTCGCGGGCTCGAACAACACGACGATCGACAAGACGTCGTCGTTCCTCCCGGCGGACAACCCGCTGCCGGAGGCGAACCCGTACGGCCGCACGATCCACTTCGGTATCCGCGAGCACTCCATGGGCGCGGAACTGAACGGCATCACCCTGCACGGCAACACGCGTGCCTACGGCGGTACGTTCCTCGTCTTCTCCGACTACATGCGCAACGCCGTACGACTGTCGGCGCTGATGCACCTGCCGGTGACGTACGTGTGGACGCACGACTCCGTCGGTCTCGGCGAGGACGGCCCGACCCACCAGCCGGTCGAGCACCTGGCCTCGCTGCGCGCCATCCCGGGCCTGAACGTGATCCGCCCGGCCGACGCCAACGAGACGGCCATCGCCTGGCGCGAGGTCCTGCGCCGCTACACGAAGGTCTACGGCGAGGGCGCTCCGCACGGTTTCGCGCTGACGCGTCAGGGTGTGCCGACGTACGACGCCAACGAGGACACCGCCAAGGGCGGTTACGTGCTGTTCGAGGCGTCGACGGGTACGCCCGAGGTGATCCTCATCGGTACGGGTTCCGAGGTGCATGTGGCCGTCGAGGCGCGCGAGCAGCTGGAGGCCTCCGGGGTTCCGACGCGGGTCGTTTCCATGCCGTGCGTGGAGTGGTTCGACGCGCAGGACCAGGGGTACCGGGACAGCGTGCTGCCGCCGTCCGTCAAGGCGCGGGTCGCGGTCGAGGCCGGGATCGGTCTGACCTGGTACCGGTTCGTCGGGGACGCCGGTCGCATCGTTTCCCTGGAGCACTTCGGGGCTTCCGCCGACGGCAAGGTGCTCTTCCAGGAGTTCGGCTTCACTGCCGAGAACGTGGCCGAGAAGGCCCGGGAATCCATCGCCGCCGCCCAGAGCTGACGCTGACAAACGACACGTAGGAGATGCATTTTCCATGACAGACGCACTCAAGCGCCTCTCCGAGGAAGGCGTCGCGATCTGGCTGGACGACCTGTCGCGCAAGCGGATCACGTCCGGCAACCTCGCCGAACTGATCGACCAGCAGCACGTCGTGGGCGTCACCACCAACCCGTCGATCTTCCAGAAGGCCATCTCGTCGGGCGACGGTTACGAGCAGCAGCTCACCGACCTCGCCGCCCGCAAGGTGACCGTCGAGGAAGCCATCCGCATGATCACGACGGCGGACGTCCGTGACGCCGCCGACATCCTGCGTCCGGTCTACGACACGAGCGGCGGCCAGGACGGCCGGGTCTCCATCGAGGTCGACCCGCGCCTGGCGCACAACACGGCGGCGACCATCGCCGAGGCCAAGCAGCTGGCCTGGCTGGTGGACCGGCCGAACACCCTGATCAAGATCCCGGCCACCCGGGCGGGTCTGCCGGCGATCACCGAGGTCATCGGCCTCGGCATCAGCGTCAATGTGACGCTGATCTTCTCGCTGGCGCGCTACCGCGAGGTCATGGACGCGTTCGTCTCCGGCCTGGAGAAGGCCAAGGAGCGCGGCCTGGACCTCTCGAAGATCCACTCCGTGGCGTCCTTCTTCGTGTCCCGCGTGGACACCGAGATCGACAAGCGGATCGACGCGCTGGGCACCGACGAGGCCAAGGCCGCCCGCGGCAAGGCCGGTCTCGCCAACGCGCGGCTGGCCTACGAGGCGTACGAGGAGGTCTTCTCCTCGGACCGCTGGGCCGCTCTCGACAAGGCGCAGGGCAACAAGCAGCGTCCGCTGTGGGCCTCGACCGGCGTCAAGGACAAGGCCTACAAGGACACGCTGTACGTGGACGACCTGGTGGCACCGAACACGGTGAACACCATGCCGGAGGCCACCCTTGAGGCCACCGACGACCACGGACAGATCACCGGCAACACCATCTCCGGCACGTACGAGCAGTCCCGCGCCGAGATCGCCGCCGTGGAAGCGCTCGGCATCTCGTACGACGAGGTCGTACAGCTGCTGGAGGACGAGGGCGTCGAGAAGTTCGAGGCGGCCTGGACCGACCTGCTCAAGTCGACCGAGGCGGAACTCGCGCGCCTCGCCCCCTCGGAGGGCTGAGACCTTGGCTCCTCATTCCGGTTCCGGAGCGAATCCGCTTCGTGACCCCGCCGACCGACGGCTCCCGCGTATCGCGGGGCCGTCGGGCCTGGTCATCTTCGGCGTCACAGGCGATTTGTCACGCAAAAAGCTGATGCCCGCCGTGTACGACCTCGCCAACCGGGGTCTGCTGCCGCCGGGTTTCTCGCTCGTCGGCTTCGCCCGGCGCGAGTGGGCCCACGAGGACTTCGCACAGGAGGTCCACGACGCGGTCAAGGAGCACTCCCGCACGCCGTTCCGTGAGGAGGTCTGGCAGCAGCTCGTCCAGGGGATGCGCTTCGTCCAGGGCACCTTCGACGACGACGACGCGTTCGAGCGGCTGCGCGACACGATCGACGAACTGGACAAGGCGCAGGGCACGGGCGGCAACTTCGCCTTCTACCTGTCGGTGCCGCCGCGTTCCTTCCCGGTCGTCATCCAGCAGCTGAAGAAGCACGGTCTCGCCGACCAGGAGAAGGGTTCCTGGCGCCGCGCGGTCATCGAGAAGCCCTTCGGCCACGACCTCAAGTCGGCCGAGGACCTCAACAAGGTCGTGCACGAGGTGTTCGCCGCGGACCAGGTCTTCCGCATCGACCACTACCTCGGCAAGGAGACCGTCCAGAACATTCTGGCGCTCCGCTTCGCCAACACGATGTTCGAGCCGATCTGGAACCGGTCCTTCGTGGACCACGTGCAGATCACCATGGCCGAGGACATCGGCATCGGCGGCCGGGCCGGCTACTACGACGGCATCGGCGCGGCCCGTGACGTCATCCAGAACCACCTGCTCCAGCTGATGGCGCTGACCGCGATGGAGGAGCCCGCCTCCTTCTCCGCCGACGCGCTGGCCGCCGAGAAGGAGAAGGTGCTCGGCGCGGTACGGCTGCCGAAGGACCTGGGCAGGAACACGGTCCGCGGGCAGTACGCGGAGGGCTGGCAGGGCGGCGAGAAGGCCGTCGGCTACCTCCAGGAAGACGGCATCGACCCCAAGTCGAAGACCGACACCTACGCCGCCATCAAGGTCGAGGTCGACAACCGCCGCTGGGCGGGCGTCCCCTTCTACCTGCGCACCGGCAAGCGCCTGGGCCGCCGCGTCACCGAGATCGCGGTGGTCTTCCAGCGCGCCCCGCACTCCCCCTTCGACCAGACGGCGACGGAGGAACTGGGCCAGAACGCGATCGTCTTCCGCGTCCAGCCCGACGAGGGCGTCACGGTCCGCTTCGGCTCCAAGGTGCCCGGCACCTCGATGGAGATCCGGGACGTCTCCATGGACTTCGCCTACGGCGAGTCGTTCACGGAGTCCAGCCCGGAGGCGTACGAGCGCCTGATCCTCGACGTCCTGCTGGGCGACTCGAACCTCTTCCCGCGCACCGAGGAGGTCGAGCTGTCCTGGAAGATCCTCGACCCGATCGAGCAGTACTGGGACAAGCACGGCAAGCCCGCGCAGTACCAGTCCGGGACGTGGGGTCCGGTCGAGGCGGACGAAATGCTCGCACGAGAGGGACGGAGCTGGCGTCGGCCATGAAAATAGACCTCACCGACACCACTGCCAGCAAGATCAACAAGGGGCTGGTGAAAGCCCGCCGCGCCATCGGCACCCCGGCCGTCGGCATGGTGCTCACCCTCGTCGTCGTCACGGACGAGGAGAACGCCTACGACGCGCTGAAGGCCGCCAACGACGCGTCGCGCGAGCACCCCTCGCGCACACTCGTCGTCATCAAGCGCGTCTCCCGCTCGCCCCGGGACCGCACCCAGTCCCGCCTCGACGCCGAGGTCCGGGTGGGCACGGACGCGGGCAGCGGCGAGACGGTCGTGCTCCGGCTCTACGGCGAGGTCTCCGACCACGCCCAGTCCGTGGTGCTGCCGCTGCTGCTGCCGGACGCGCCGGTGGTGGTCTGGTGGTCGGTGGACGCGCCGCGCGACCCGGCCAACGACCCGCTGGGCGCCCTGAGCCAGCGCCGGGTCACCGACAGCTACGCGGCGGAGAAGCCCGTCGACGAGCTGCGGTCCCGCGCCGAGAGCTACGAGCCGGGCGACACCGACCTGGCCTGGGCCCGGATCACTCCGTGGCGTTCGATGCTGGCCGCCGCGCTCGACCAGGTCGACTCCGAGATCGTCTCCGTCGAGGTGGCGGGCGAGGAGTCCAACCCGAGCGTCGAACTCCTCGCGATGTGGCTCGCCGACCGCCTCCACGTGCACGTCCGGCGGGCGGTCTCCGCGGGTCCCGGTCTGACCCAGGTGCGCCTGGAGACGACCGGCGGCCCCATCACGCTGCACCGCTCCGACGGGGCGATGGCCACCCTGGCCCTGCCCGGCCAGCCGGACCGCGCGGTGGCGCTCAAGCGCCGCGAGACGTCCGAACTCCTCGCGGAGGAGCTGCGCCGGCTCGACCCGGACGACACCTACGCGTCCGCGCTGCGGTTCGGCGTGGACCGGCTGGGTGGCATCCAGTCGGCGGCGGAGCGGGCGGAGGCGGCTGCTCAGCCCGTACCGGCGCTGCCGGTGCGCGCGGTGACGGAGCCGGCGGCGACCGGCGTGCAGCCGGCCACTTCGGAGAGCGGGGACTCGGACCGGCCCACCCCCGCGAAGATGCCCCCGGTCAAGAAGGCTGATCCGCAGTGAGCACTCCCCAACTCGTCGTCCACCGCGACAAGGAACTGATGGCCCAGGCCGCCGCGGCCCGCCTGATCACGAAGATCGTGGACGCGCAGGCCTCGCGCGGCTACGCCTCGATCGTGCTCACCGGCGGTCGCAACGGCAACGGTCTGCTGGCGGCTCTGGCGGGTCAGCCCGCCCGGGACGCCGTCGACTGGGGCCGCCTGGACCTGTGGTGGGGCGACGAGCGGTTCCTGCCCGAGGGCGACCCGGAGCGCAATGTCACCCAGGCCCGTGAGGCACTGCTCGACGCGGTGCCGCTGGACCCGAAGCGCGTGCACGCCATGCCCGCGTCCGACGGCCCCTACGGCAACGACGTGGAAGCGGCGGCGGCAGGCTACGCCGAGGAACTCGCCCGGTCCGCCGGCCCCGAGAACCACGGTTCCGTCCCCACCTTCGACGTCCTCATGCTGGGCGTCGGCCCGGACACCCATGTGGCGTCGCTCTTCCCGGAGTTGCCCGCCGTACGGGAGACCGAGCGCACGGTCGTCGGCGTCCACGGCGCGCCCAAGCCGCCGCCGATCCGGGTCACGTTGACCCTCCCGGCGATCCGGTCGGCCCGCGAGGTGTGGCTGCTCGCGGCCGGCGAGGACAAGGCGGAGGCCGCGGCCATCGCCCTGTCCGGCGCGGGTGAGATCCAGGCACCGGCGGCCGGTGCGCAGGGCCGCGCCCGCACCCTGTGGCTGCTGGACGCGGCGGCGGCCTCCCAGCTGCCACGCGCGCTGTATCCCCCGGCTTCGGCCTGACACCGGCGACAACCGTATCCCGCTGAAGAGCCCGTACGACCTCGGTCGTACGGGCTCTTCCGTGTCTCAACGCCCGCGCAGCTCGCGGTACTTGGCGACCAGGGCCGTCGTCGACGCGTCCAGGCCGGGCACGTCCGCGCCCTCGCTCAGGGCGGGTTCGACGCGCTTGGCGAGGACCTTGCCCAGCTCGACGCCCCACTGGTCGAAGGAGTCGATGTTCCAGACCGCGCCCTGGACGAACACCTTGTGCTCGTAGAGGGCGATGAGCTGGCCGAGGACCGAGGGGGTCAGCTCGCGGGCCAGGATCGTGGTCGTGGGGTGGTTGCCCTTGAACGTCCTGTGCGGCACCAGTTCCTCGGGCACGCCCTCCGCGCGTACCTCGTCCGGTGTCTTGCCGAAGGCCAACGCCTGGGTCTGGGCGAAGAAGTTGGCCATCAGCAGGTCGTGCTGCTTCTTGAGCCCGTCGCTCAGCCCGGCGACCGGCTCGGCGAAGCCGATGAAGTCCGCCGGGATCAACTTCGTGCCCTGGTGGATGAGTTGGTAGTAGGCGTGCTGGCCATTGGTCCCGGGCGTGCCCCAGACCACCGGCCCGGTCTGCCACTCCACCGGATTCCCGTCCCGGTCCACGGACTTGCCGTTGGACTCCATGTCCAGCTGCTGCAAGTAGGCGGTGAACTTGGAGAGATAGTGCGAGTACGGCAGCACCGCGTGCGACTGGGCGTCATGGAAGTTGCCGTACCAGACGCCCAACAGGCCGAGCAGCAAAGGCACGTTGGACTCGGCGGGCGCGGTGCGGAAGTGCTCGTCGACGAGGTGGAAGCCGTCGAGCATCTCGCGGAAACGGTCCGGGCCGATGGCGATCATCAGCGACAGGCCGATCGCCGAGTCGTAGGAGTACCGTCCGCCGACCCAGTCCCAGAACTCGAACATGTTGTCCGTGTCGATACCGAACTCGCTGACCTTGCCGGCGTTCGTCGACAGGGCCACGAAGTGCTTGGCGACGGCGTCCTGACCGGCTTTCAGCTCCGTGAGCAGCCAGTCGCGGGCCGAGGTCGCGTTGGTGATCGTCTCGATCGTGGTGAAGGTCTTGGACGCGACGATGAACAGCGTCTCGGCCGGGTCCAGGTCGCGGGTCGCCTCGTGCAGGTCGGCGCCGTCCACGTTCGACACGAACCGGACCGTCAGACCGCGGTCGGTGAAGCTGCGCAGCACCTCGTACGCCATCGCCGGACCCAGGTCCGAGCCGCCGATGCCGATGTTGACGACGTTGCGGATACGACGGCCCGTGTGGCCGGTCCACTCGCCGGAGCGGACGCGGTCCGCGAAGCCGGCCATCTTGTCGAGCACGGCATGCACCTGCGGCACGACGTTCTCGCCGTCGACCTCGATCACCGCGTCACGCGGGGCACGCAGCGCAGTGTGCAGTACCGCGCGGTCCTCGGTGACGTTGATCTTCTCGCCGCGGAACATCGCGTCCCGGAGGCCGAACACCCCGGTGGCGGCGGCCAGCGCGTGCAGCAGCCGCAGGGTTTCGTCGGTGACGAGGTGCTTCGAATAGTCGAGGTGCAGGTCACCGACCTTGAGCGTGTAGCCGGTGCCGCGCCCGGGATCGGCGGCGAACAGCTCCCTCAGCCGCACCTCGCCGACTTCCTCACGGTGCTTGGCCAAGGCGGTCCACTCGGGCGTCTGGTTGAGCCTGGTACGGCCGTCTGCGTTCATTGCGACTTCAGCCTTCTTTCCTACCGACCTGGGGGCCGGTTCCAACCTAATTGATCAGCCCGCGACATGAGCGGTCGTCGCGTCGTACTGCGGGGCAACAACAGGTACGTCCGGCTTGACCGCGGGTATCAGTGCGATGACCGACAGGACAAAGAAGGCGGCGGTGAGCAGGGCGGGCGTGTTCAGGCCCCAGGCGGTGGCGACGACCCCACCGAGGAGGGCGCCCAGCGGGGCCCCTGCGGCGGCCAGGGTGCGGAAGGCGGAGCTGACCCGGCCCAGCATCTCGGCGGGGGCACGCTGCTGCATCAGCGTGGTCGTGTTGACGTTCCACAACATGCTCATGAGGCCGAAGACACCGAGGGCCGCCACGACCGCGACCAGGCTGCGCACGGAGCCCATGACGACGAGGGCGCCGGTCTGCACCGAACCCGCGAGCAGCACGCTCCGCATCGGGCCGAGACGGGTGGTGATCCGCCCGTTCACCAGTCCCCCGGCCAGACCGCCGATGGTGAACGCGGTGGTCGCCGCCGCGTACCCGGCGGTTCCGGCGTCCAGCCAGCCGGTCACCAGGATGACCAGGGTGGCGATCAGGGCACCCATGCCGACGTTGCACAGGGCTGTCGCGGCGCACAGCCCGCGCAGGGGCCGATCACGCCACAGGGCGCGCAGTCCGTCCGCGATCTCCCCGCGCAGGGTGCTGCCCACCGGTCCCGGCGCACGGTCGGGCGCCGTGGTGCGCAGCGAGGCGACCAGTGCGGCGGCGAGGAGGAAGGTGCCCGCGTCGGCCATGAAGGGGACCGCCGCCCCCGCGGCGATCAGCAGAGGCACCACGGGCGTTCCCATCAGGCCGCCCGCGATCTTCTGTCCGGTCATCAGCCGGGTGTTGGCGCTGCCGAGCGACGCCCGGTCCACCAGGGCCGGCAGCAGGGCCGTAGAGGCGTTGTCGAAGAGGGTCTGGAGCGTGGTCAGCGCGAAGGCCAGCGCGATGAGCAGCAGGATCGAGGCGTGGCCGAGGGCGACGGCCACGGCGAAGGCGGCGACGAGCAGTCCGCGGACCGCGTCCACCATCCACATCGCGCGGCGCTGGTCAACCCGGTCCGCGACCGCGCCGCCGAGCAGTCCGAAGACGATCCAGGGCAGATAGCCGCAGGCGGTCACGGAGGCGATGAGAAGGGGCCGGTCCGTCAGTGAGACGGCGAGCAGCGGCAGTGCCGCACCACGCAGCGCGTCCCCGAACCGCGAGATCACGGCGGCGCTCAACAGCCGCCCGAACCCCCCGCGCCACGAGGGCACATGACTGCCCGTCACCTCGACCGTCGTCACAGCTCCCCCTCACGATTCGTCACTTCACAAACCGTAGAGGGCACCACTGACAATCGGTCCGGAGGCGGTCGGCCACCGGCCTGCGAAACAGCTCCGGCCAGACACCCTGTGGGCGTCCGGCCGGTTCAACTCCTAGATTTCTCCCCGCAGTTTGGCGAGCGCCTCGGCGAGGATCGCCTCGCCGTCCGCGTCGCTGCGCCGCTCCCGTACATACGCGAGGTGCGTCTTGTAGGGCTCGGTGCGCGGCGGGGCCGGCGGATTGTCCCGGTCCTGTCCGGCCGGGAAGCCACAGCGGGGGCAGTCCCAGGTTTCGGGAACCTGCGCGTCGCTGGCGAAGCTGGGCTGCGTCTCGTGTCCGTTGGAGCACCAGAAGACGATGCGCAGCCGGGGCGCGGACTCGCCGCGCTCGGCCTCACCCATCGGCCCCGCCCCGACCCGGCTTCCTCGGATCGCGTTGCCACTTGCCACGGTCGTAACTCCCTGCGTGATGGTGCCGCGAAGCGAGTCGGCGTTTTCGCTCCGTTGCGAGCGCCTCAGTCTACGTAAGGCCCAACGCGCGTCCAGTGGTTGGAGTTACAGCCCCTACACCTAGACGCAAGCCCCATGATAGGCCGCGCTCAGCTGCGCGTACCGAACATGGGGCCTTACGTACGGAATGTGCGACGGAACGTGCGGTCAGCTCGTCTTCATCAGCAGGCCGAGCACGACGATGCAGGCGAACCAGAGCACACCGAGCACCACGGTGATGCGGTCCAGGTTGCGCTCGGCGACCGAAGAGCCGCCGACGGACGACGCCATGCCGCCACCGAACATGTCGGAGAGACCGCCGCCCTTCCCCTTGTGCATCAGCACCAGCAGCATCAGCAGCAGGCTGAAGACGATCAGGGCGATCGAGAACCCCAAAACCACGGCTGGACCAACTTCCTCGGATTCGGATGGACGACAGGGGCATAGCGGCTGGCGCTATGCCCCCGCAAGGGTACGACGGATCGCGGCTACCGCCTACACGCGGCTTGTCGGTTCGCCTCCGGGGCACTCAAGCCGGTGCGGCTCAGTGCTGAACTCACTGGTCGCGGAAGCGCGCGATCTTGACGAACTCGTCCGCGTCCAGCGAGGCACCGCCGACCAGGGCGCCGTCGACGTCGGGCTGGGCCATGATCTCGGCGACGTTGCCGGACTTGACGGAGCCGCCGTACTGGATGCGGACCTGGTCGGCCAGCTCCTGCGAGTACAGCTCGGCGAGCTTGCCGCGGATGGCCTGGCAGACCTCCTGGGCGTCGCCGGCGCCGCAGACCTTGCCGGTGCCGATGGCCCAGACGGGCTCGTAGGCGATGACGACGGACTCGGCCTGCTCGGCCGGGACGTCCTTGAGGCCGCCCTCGACCTGGGCCAGGGTGTGCGGGACGTGGTTGGCGGCCTCGCGCACCTCCAGCTCCTCGCCGACGCAGAGGATCGGGGTCAGGCCGTGCTTGTAGGCGGCCTTGACCTTGGCGTTGACGATCTCGTCGGTCTCCGCGTGGTACTGGCGGCGCTCGGAGTGGCCGATGGCCACGTACGTGCACTTCAGCTTGGCCAGCATCGCACCGGAGATCTCGCCGGTGTAGGCGCCGGAGTCGTGCGCCGAGATGTCCTGGGCGCCGTACTTGATCTTGAGCTTGTCGCCGTCGACCAGGGTCTGCACGGAGCGCAGGTCGGTGAAGGGCGGCAGGACGGCGACCTCGACGGCCTCGTAGTCCTTGTCCGCGAGGGCGAAGGCGAGCTTCTGGACGTGGGCGATGGCCTCAAGGTGGTTGAGGTTCATCTTCCAGTTGCCCGCCATGATCGGCGTGCGCCCAGAAGAAATAGATGGAGCCATTAAGGTCAGTCCTCCAGTGCGGCGAGGCCGGGGAGCGTCTTGCCCTCTAGGTATTCGAGGGAGGCGCCGCCGCCGGTCGAGATGTGGCCGAATGCGTTCTCGTCGAAGCCCAGGATGCGGACGGCCGCGGCGGAGTCGCCACCGCCGACGACCGTGAAGGCCGGGGAGTCGAGAAGGGCCTGGGCGACCGCCTTGGTGCCCTCGGCGTAGTCGGGGTGCTCGAAGACGCCCATCGGACCGTTCCAGAAGATGGTGGCCGCGTCGGCGAGCTTCGAGGCGTACAGGGCACCGGTCTCGGGACCGATGTCGAGGCCCATCTGGTCAGCCGGGATGGCGTCCGCGGCGACGACGGTGGGGTTGGACGGGGCCTTCGTCTTCAGGTCCGGGAACCCGGCCGAGGTCACGACGTCGACCGGGACGACCAGCTCGACGCCGTTCTTCTCGGCGCGCTCGACGTACTCGGTGACGGCGGGCAGCTGGTCGTCCTGGACCAGGGAGGCGCCGATCTCGTAGCCCTTGGCCTTGAGGAAGGTGAAGGCCATGCCGCCGCCGATGAGGATGCGGTCGGCCTTGCCGAGCAGCTGGTCGATGACGGCGAGCTTGTCGGAGACCTTGGAGCCGCCGAGGGCCACTACGTAGGGCCGCTTGACGTCCTCGGTGAGCTTCTTCAGGACGCCGACCTCGGTGGCGATGAGGTAGCCGGCGTAGTGCGGCAGGCGGGCCGGGAGGTCGTACACGGAGGCGTGCTTGCGGTGCACGGCGCCGAAACCGTCGCCTACGTAGACGTCCGCCAGGGCGGCGAGCTGGTCGGCGAACTCGCCGCGCTCGACGTCGTCCTTGGAGGTCTCGCCCGCGTTGAAGCGCAGGTTCTCGATGACCGCGACCTGGCCGGGTTCGAGGCCGCGCACCGCGTCGTGGGCGGCGGGGCCGACGGTGTCCTGGGCGAACGCGACCGGCGCGCCGAGGAGTTCGGCGAGGCGCTCGGCCGGCTGGAGGAGGGAGAAGGCCGGGTCCGGGGCGCCCTTGGGACGGCCCAGGTGCGAGGCCACGATCACCTTGGCGCCCGCCTCGACGAGGGCCTTGACCGTAGGCAGCACGGCGCGGATGCGGCCGTCGTCGGTGATGAGGCCGTCGGCCAGCGGAACGTTGAGGTCGGCGCGGACGAAGACCCGCTTGCCGTCCACGCCTTCGGCGAGAAGTTCGTCGATCGTCTTCATAAAGGGACTCCTAGGGAGGGCTCTTCAGATCCGAGAGGGCTGATCGATCACTACGTAGCAAAGGCTCGGACACTACGTAGCAAGGGCTCGGGCAGCGCGGCGTGCGCTGCCCGAGCCCTGACTCACATCGAGTTGCCTGCTCTGGGAGTTAGAGCTGGCCGCCGACGAAGACCGTGAGGTCGACGAGGCGGTTGGAGTAGCCCCACTCGTTGTCGTACCAGCCGAGGATCTTCACCGTGTTGCCTTCCTGAACCATGGTCAGGAGGGAGTCGAAGGTGCAGGAGGCCTGGTCGCCGACGATGTCCGAGGAGACGATCGGGTCCTCGGTGTAGGACAGGTAACCCTTGAGGTCACCGTCCTCGGAGGCCTTCTTGAACGCGGCGTTGACCTCGTCCTTGGTGACCTCGCGCTGCAGCGTCACGACCAGGTCGGTGGCCGAACCGGTCGGGACCGGGACGCGCATCGCGATGCCGTCCAGCTTGCCCTTGAGCTGCGGGAGGACCAGGGCGGTGGCCTTGGCGGCACCGGTCGTGGTCGGGATGATGTTCTCGGCGGCGGCACGCGCGCGGCGCAGGTCCGAGTGCGGGAAGTCCAGGATGCGCTGGTCGTTCGTGTACGCGTGGACCGTCGTCATCAGGCCCTTGACGATGCCGAAGTTCTCGTCGAGAACCTTGGCCATCGGCGCCACACAGTTGGTGGTGCAGGAGGCGTTCGAGATGACGTGGTGGTTGGCCGCGTCGTACTTGTCCTGGTTGACGCCCATCACGATCGTGATGTCCTCGTCCTTGGCCGGAGCCGAGATGAGGACCTTCTTGGCGCCGCCGGCGATGTGCTTCTCGGCGTCGGCCTTCTTCGTGAAGATGCCGGTCGACTCGATGACGATGTCGACGCCCAGCTCGCCCCACGGGATGTCGGCGGGGTTGCGCTCGGACAGCACCTTGATCGTGTGCCCGTCGACGGTGATCGTGTCGGCGGTGTGCGACACCTCGGCCTGGAGGCGGCCCAGGATGGTGTCGTACTTGAGCAGGTGAGCGGTGGTCGCGGTGTCACCCAGGTCGTTGACAGCCACGATCTCGATGTCAGCACCCTGCTTCAGCAGCGCGCGGAAGTAGTTACGACCGATGCGGCCAAAGCCGTTGATGCCTACGCGGATCGTCACGAACCGATCTCCTCGTTGGTACGCCGGCTCAGTGCCGGCGAGTTGTATGGGATGTCCCCGACCGCCTACGACCCTACCTCCCTGAGCCCTCCGTGGTGACATCGAGATGCCCCATACACGGCAGGGCGGTCCGTACCCGCCAGTAGGGGTACGGACCGCCCTTGATGTTCATGACATCGACACGCCGAGTCAGCTCTTGAGGGCCGTCAGTGCCTTCTTGAGCAGGGCCGCCCGGTCGCTCGCCGAGGTGACCTGTTCCAGGCCGAAGCCGAGCAGCACGGTGCGGTCGGTGGTGACCGCGCCGTACGTCTGGAACAGGGCTCCGGTGCGGGTCCAGTCGTTCAGGACCGCCGGGCTGCCCGGGGGCGGTCCTGTCACGGTCCAGGCGCCCAGGGAGGTCTCGAAGCCCTCGGTCTGGGTCGCCGTGCCGCCGACGACGAGCGAGGTGTCGTCGGCGAGGACACCGTGGCCGCCGGTGCCCGGGTCGGTGATGTAACTGAGCGAGACCTCCACCGACTTGCCCGCGTAGGCGCTCAGGTCGAAGCCGACCTGCTGCCAGCCGTTGGAGGCACCGGTGAGGCTGTTCCACGAACCGGTGGTGCCGGTCGCGGTGCAGCCGCTGGTGGCGACGGTCAGGTAGTGCTTGAGCCAGGGGTGCTCGGCGACCAGGAAGCCCGCCTCGCACTCCGCCGGTACGGCGGTGCTGGTGGCGCCGCCGACTTCCGGGAGCGTGGTCCAGTCGTCGGCCCCGGTGGTGTGGATCTCGACGACGGCGTGGTCGTAGCCGGGCTCGGTGTCCCACAGCAGCTCGCTGCGCAGCGTGGGCTTGTCGGCCGCGCTCACCCCGCTGAGGTCGATGGTGCGGGTGAGGCGCTTGTAGGCGTCGTCGGTGTGGACGGCGGCGGCCATGTAGGAGCCCGCGTACGGGCCGTACGGGTTGACGGTCCCGGCGAACTGGCCCGCGCCCGCGCTCGCGAACTGCGGGTACGTGGTGGGCGACAGCGAGTCGGAGGTGACGCTGTAGGTACCGGCCCGGTCCAGCGGGTTGCCGGGGGCGCCACTGAGCGGCCCGGTGAAGCCGGCGAGCTTGCCGGAGCCGGTGAAACCGGTGGCCCCGGGGGTGGACGTACGCGAATAGGCGCCCAAGTAGTACTGGCTGAAGTCGTTCGAGGGGGTGCCGTCACCGAGGTTCACGGAACCACCGGCCTGCTCGCCGGCCTCGATCAGCTTGCCGCCCTCGTTGAGGAAGGCGCGCAGCTGGAGCTGGGTGTCGTTGCCCGGTCCCGCCGTGCCCGAGTAGTGGACGACGGTCTTGAAGTGGTCGAGCACACCGAGCGCGTCGGGCGCGCCCTGCGTGGCGACGTCCCAGACGGCCGCCTTGCGGCCGTTGGCCTTCAGAGCGTCCACGTAGGTCTGCGCCTGGGTGGCGGCAGCGCCCTCCTCGGCGACGACGAGCGTGTCGGCCGCGGGCCGCTTGGCCACCGTGTAGGTGAAGTGCGCGCTGGAGGTGGGCTTCCCGGCCTTCGTCTCACCGGTGAACCAGACCTCGACCTTGTCGCCCGGGTCGCCGTCCTTGACCTTGGCCCGGTACTCGTCGAAGTACAGGTTGTCGTCCCCGCCGTAGGTCCGGCCGCCCTTCCAGGACTTGAGTGCCGTGTCCTTCGTACGGCCGCCGTTGACGCGGTACTTGAGCTCCTTGTCGCGCACGGACTTCCGTACGACGACGGAGACCTCCTGGTCGGCGCCGCGGGAGTACGACGTCGGGAAGGTGGCCGGGGTGAAGTCGGCGGCGCTGAGGCCGACCGACGACTTCGGCTGGTCGGGGTGGGCGGCGGTCTCGGCGACGGAGAGCGCGAAGGGGACGTTCTTCGCGAACTCGTCCTGGATCAACTTCTCGTCGTCCGGGTAGTTGAAGACGGACTGGCAGTCGGCCGCGTTCCAGGCGTCGTTCGGGTCGATGTTCGACGCGGTCTGGCAGGTCGACATCTCGGGGGTGAACATCGACATGCTGTTGACGTTCGACGCGTGCCCGTCCGCCTCGCCGTTGGTCGTGTACAGCTCCGAGGAGACCTGCGAGTGGTAGCCGGGGATCGCCGGGTTGTCCGGGGTGCCGGCGAGCGCCTTGTAGAGCACGTCGTCCGGTGTCGGGGTCGCGACCTGCCAGCCGACTCCGTAGAGGAGGAGTTCGGCGGCGGAGTGGTAGTTGATGCCGTAGGTGAAGCCGATGCGCTTCTCGAAGCCGTCGAGTGCGGCCGTCTCCGGCTCGGAGTTGGGGGCCGCGCCCCGGTAGGTCTCGCTGGTCGGGTTCGGGGACGAACCCTCGTCGTCGTAGCCCCACTTGTAGGCGAAGTTGCGGTTGAGGTCGACGCCGTCGCCGGTGGAGATCACACCGTCGCCGTTGACGTCCCGCAGGTTCTTGCGCCACAGGCGCGTGTCGCTGTTCTGGAAGGTGTAGTCGTAGCCGTCCGGGTTGGCGGAGAGCACGAACCAGAGTTCGGTCGAGTCGACGATCTTCTTGACGCGCTTGTCGGTCTTGTAGTTGTCCAGGTAGTAGTGCATCAGCCGGCGGGTCATTTCCGGCGTGATCCACTCGCGCGCGTGCTGGTTGGACACGTAGAGCACGGAGGGCTTGGAGCCGTCCTTGGTCTTCTTCGCGTTCTTGGTCAGCTTGAGCGCGAGGATGTCCTGGCCGTCGATCGTCTTGCCAATGGACTCGACCTTGGTGAGACCGGGGTTGGCCTGCCCCGTCTTGACGATCTCCTCCGCGAGACCGCCGCTTCCGCTGTACGGGCGGAACACGCCCTGCGCCGCGTCCTCGACCCGTGTCTCGGCCTTGGCCGACAGGGTGTGCTCGGTGAGGTCGACGCCCTGCTTCTCCAGCTTCTGGGCCTGCTGGTCGGTGAGGTAGACCTCCACGGCGGTCTTGCCGGACGCCGAGAACTGGTTGTCGCCGAGTTCGTGGGCGTCCTGCCCGGCCTTCAGGAGCAGGGGTATCTGCTTCTGGGTGACGTCGGCGTGGAAGACCTTGACCTCGGCGGGGTCCGACTTCGTGGAACTCCCGCCCTGCGCCTGGGCGATGGGTGCGATGCTCGCCCCGGCGATCAGGAGGGCGCCGACAGCGAGGATCGATCTCGCTCTGTGTCTCATGAATCCCCCTAGCAGTCGTTCGCCACAGCGGCGAACAGTTGCCAGGCTCATGACACTTCATGATCGAGTCAAGGGGGCCTCACGGACGGTCAAATACCGGGGAGGGCGGGGGACTTCGACGCGGGCGGCGGATCGTGCCGGGGAGACGAGGGGCGACGCGCGTCCCTCGCGGGGGCTGAGGCAGCGTTGCTCGTGGGCCGCGTGGGCCGAGCCGCATCGAGTGCTGCGGCGCCCACGGCGGATGCACGCCGCCGCGGGGTCCTCGGGTAGGCCCGGCCGATCTTCTTGAGGGGTGCGGGTCGGGCGGGGTCGTTTCTCGTTGAGGGGTGCGGGTCGGGCGGGGGTCGTTGATGGTTCCCGGCCTGATCAGCCGGCAGGCCTAAAGGGGCGCCCGCGCCGGTGTATCGGCGGCTCGCCGGCATCGAAACGAGGGCGCCCACAGCGGAGAAGCGCCGGTGCCAGGGGCTTCCGAGGGGCATGCGGGTCTTCCCCAAGGTCTCAAGGGCCTGCACGCATTCACCCGGCTGGAGCCCTCGCAGCCTTGCGCTCAGCCTTCGGCTCCCTCAAGCCGACCGGTCGTCGTCGATCTCCTCCGGCCCGATCCACCAGGCACGCCCAGACGGGGGCGCACACCAGCGAATTGACGGCCCGCCGGCGACGGCTCAAGGCACCCCACGACAGACGAACGCCGGCGCCAGGAACTTCCGAGGAGGCCCGCAGGCCTTCCCCGAGACCGCAGGGTTCGGCACACATTCGCCCGACGGAAGCCCTCGCAGCCTTGCCCTCGGCCCTCGACTCCCTCGCGCGGACGGGTCGTCGTCGATCTCCTCCGGTCCGATCCACCGGACACGCCCAAACGCGGCTCACACCAGCGAATTGACGGCCCGCCGGTAACCGGTCACGGCACCCCACGACAGACGAACGCCGGTGCCGGCGCCCGGACTGGGCGCCCGCACCGGCGTATTGACGGATCGTCAGCCGACCATGTTGTCGGCCATCTCCTCGGTGATGCTGGACTCCGTGCCCGGGATGCCGAGGTCCTGGGCGCGCTTGTCGGCCATCGCCAGCAGTCGGCGGATACGGCCGGCCACCGCGTCCTTGGTGAGCGGCGGGTCGGCGAGGGCGCCCAGTTCCTCCAGGGAGGCCTGCTTGTGGTCCATGCGCAGGCGGCCGGCGGCCGCGAGGTGCTCGGGGACCTCGTCGGCGAGGATCTCCAGGGCACGCTGCACCCGGGCTCCCGCGGCGACGGCCGCGCGGGCCGAGCGGCGCAGGTTGGCGTCGTCGAAGTTGGCGAGCCGGTTCGCCGTGGCGCGCACCTCGCGGCGCATCCGGCGCTCCTCCCAGGCCAGCACAGACTCGTGGGCGCCGAGCCGGGTGAGCAGAGCGCCGATCGCGTCGCCGTCACGGACTACCACCCGGTCCACGCCACGCACCTCGCGGGCCTTCGCCGCGATCGACAGCCGACGCGCCGCGCCGACCAGTGCGAGCGCGGCCTCCGGACCCGGGCAGGTCACCTCCAGGGAGGAGGACCGGCCGGGCTCGGTCAGCGAGCCGTGCGCCAGGAACGCGCCTCTCCAGGCCGCCTCCGCGTCACAGGTGGCCCCCGAGACGACCTGCGGCGGCAGGCCCCGGATGGGGCGTCCGCGGCCGTCCACGAGGCCCGTCTGCCGGGCCAGCTGATCGCCGCCCGCGACCACCCGGACGACGTAACGGGAGCCGCGGCGGAGTCCGCCGGGCGCCATCACGATCAGTTCGGAGCTGTGGCCGAAGATCTCCAGGATGTCCCGCTTGAGCCGGCGCGCCGCCATCGCGGTGTCCAGCTCCGCCTCGATCACGATGCGCCCGCTCACCAGGTGGAGGCCTCCGGCGAACCGCAGAATGGCGGAGACCTCCGCCTTCCTGCAGCAGGTCCGGGTGACGGGTAGCCGGGAGATCTCATCCTTCACCGCTGCCGTCATCGCCATGGGCCGATCCTTCCATGCATCCGAAAAATACGGTCGTACGCGGCGGCCAACAGCTCCGGGTCGTGCCTTGGAGTTCCGTCGGTCCGGGCCACCGGCGCCAGCTCGACCGCGGCGTCGAGCCGCTTGGCGGCTTCGGTGAGCGACGCACGATCGGGCACGGCGGCCTCGTCGGCCAGCACCACGTCCAGGGCGAGTTTAGGGGCGTGTCGTCCCAAAACCTCCAAATGACGCTGCGGTGAGAAGCCATCGGTTTCTCCGGGCTGCGGCGCGAGATTCAGGGAGAGTACCCGGCGCGCCTTCGTCTCGGTGAGCGCGTCGAGCAGTTCCGGCACCAGCAGGTGCGGGATGACGGACGAGAACCAGGAGCCGGGACCGAGCACCACCCAGTCCGCGTCGAGCACGGCGGCGACGGCCTCGGGCACGGCCGGCGGGTCGTGCGGCACGACGTGCACGGACATCACCTCGCCGGGCGTGAGCGCCACGGTCGCCTGTCCCCGCACGGTGTCGACGTCGTCGGGCCGCGCCGGATCGTGGCCCTTGACCAGGGCCTGCAGCTCCAGCGGTACGGCGGACATGGGCAGCACGCGCCCGTGCGCGCCGAGCAGTTTACCGACCAGGTCGAGGGCCTGGACGTGGTCTCCGAGCTGCTCCCACAGGGCGACGATCAGCAGATTTCCGACCGCGTGTTCGTGCAGGTCGCCCTTGGACTGGAAGCGGTGCTGGATGACGCGGGCCCAGGTCTGGCCCCAGTCGTCGTCGCCGCACAGCGCGGCGAGGGCCTTGCGCAGGTCACCGGGGGGCAGCACGCCCAGTTCGTCGCGCAGGCGGCCGCTGGAGCCGCCGTCGTCGGCCACGGTGACGACGGCGGTGAGGTCGCCGGTGATGCGGCGCAGTGCGGTGAGCGAGGCGGACAGGCCCATGCCGCCGCCGAGGGCGACCACCTTGGGCTGGGTGCCGCGCCGGCGCGGCTTGCCGCCGCGGGCCTCGACGGGCCTGGTCGTCCGCCCTTCGGGCACCACGCGGCGCAGCCTGCCCAGCCGTGGGCTACGTCCTGTCATTCCCGTCCCATGTCCCGGTGTACGACCACCGTCTCCACGCCCTCGGCCACGAGCCGCGCGGCGAGCTTCTCCGCCGTGGCGACCGAGCGGTGCTTGCCACCGGTGCAGCCGATCGCGATCGTCACGTACCGCTTGCCCTCGCGCCGGTAGCCGGCCGCGATGAGCCGCAGCAGCTCGGCGTAGCGGTCGAGGAACTCCTTGGCGCCGGGCTGGTTGAAGACGTACGCCGAGACCTCTTCGTTGAGGCCGTTGAAGGGGCGCAGCTCCGGGATCCAGTGCGGGTTGGGCAGGAAGCGCATGTCGGCGACGAGGTCGGCGTCGACCGGGAGGCCGTACTTGAAGCCGAAGGACATGACGGTGGCCCGCAGTTCGGGCTCCTCCTCGCCGGCGAACTGGGCGTCCATCTTGGCGCGGAGTTCGTGGACGTTGAGGCTGGAGGTGTCGATGACGAGGTCGGCGTCGCCGCGCAGTTCGCGCAGCAGCTCGCGTTCGGCGTCGATGCCGTCGACGATGCGGCCGTCGCCCTGGAGGGGGTGGGGGCGGCGCACCGACTCGAAGCGGCGCACCAGGGCGTCGTCGGAGGACTCCAGGAAGACGATCCGCCGGGTGACGTGCTTCGACTCCAGGTCGGCGAGGGACTCGCGGAGGTTGTCGAAGAAGCGCCGTCCGCGGACGTCGACGACGACCGCGATCCGTGCCACGTTGCCCTGGGAGCGGGCGCCGAGCTCCACCATGGTGGGGATCAGGGCGGGCGGGAGGTTGTCGACGACGAACCAGCCGAGGTCCTCCAGGCACTTGGCGGCGGTGGACCGCCCGGCTCCGGACATGCCGGAGATGATCACCAGTTCGGGGATGGCCGCTTCGGGCACCCCGGGTGTCGTGCTGTCCGTGCTCACCTGTGCTCCGTCGTCCTGGACCTCTTGCTGCGGAGCCTGATCGTCGCCGGTTTCCTTGTGCGTCCGATCTCGGTCCGCTGTGGGCTGCTTCTCTTGTTCGCTCATGTCTCCTGCCCCCGTCGCTCGTCCGGGGCTCCCGCGGGTACGGGCTCCCCTGGGGCACCCGCCGTGGTCCCGGGTGTCCCGTCTTCCATGTCTTCCATGATCTCTCCAGTCGCCGTGTTCACGGCGGGTGCGGCCGGGGCCGCCTGGGCGAGGGCCACCGCGATGGTCTCGGCGGTCTTGCGACCTATGCCCGGAACCTCGCAGATCTGGTCGATTGTCGCGGATCGCAGCTTCTTCACCGAACCGAAGTGCTTGATCAGCGCCTGCTTGCGGGTGTCGCCGAGGCCGGGCACGTCGTCCAGGGGGCTCGCCCGGAACCGCTTGGCACGCTTGGCGCGCTGATAGGTGATCGCGAAGCGGTGGGCCTCGTCGCGGACGCGCTGGAGGAGGTAGAGGCCCTCGCTGGTGCGGGGCAGGATCACCGGGTCGTCGTCGTCCGGGAGCCAGACCTCCTCCAGGCGCTTGGCGAGACCGCACACGGCGATGTCGTCGATACCCAGCTCGTCCAGAGCCCGCTTGGCGGCGGCGACCTGTGGCTGCCCGCCGTCGACCACGACGAGCTGCGGCGGGTAGGCGAACCGCTTGGGGCGGCCCTCGTCGTCCTTCAGGTCCGTCAGCTCGTCGCCGTCCGCCCACTCCCCCGTCTTCTCCTTCTCGGCGAGATAGCGCCGGAAGCGGCGGGTGATCACCTCGTGCATCGAGCGGACGTCGTCCTGGCCCTCGAAGCCCTTGATCTGGAAGCGGCGGTACTCGCTCTTGCGGGACAGCCCGTCCTCGAAGACGACCATCGACGCCACGACGTCGTCGCCCTGGAGGTGCGAGATGTCGTAGCACTCGATCCTGAGGGGGGCGCTGTCCAGGTCGAGTGCCTCGGAGATCTCCTCCAGGGCGCGCGAGCGGGTGGTGAGGTCGGAGGCGCGCTTGGTCTTGTGGAGGATCAGCGACTGCTGGGCGTTGCGCGCGACGGTCTCCATGAGGGACTTCTTGTCGCCGCGCTGCGGGATGCGCAGCGACACGTTCGCCCCGCGGCGGTCGGTCAGCCACTGCTGGACCGGCTCCACCGGGTCGGGCAGGGCGGGGACGAGGACCTCCTTGGGGACGGAGTCCCCGGTCTCCTCGCCGTAGAGCTGCTGGAGGGCGTGCTCGACGAGGGCCGCGGTGGTGACGTCCTCGACCTTGTCGGTGACCCAGCCGCGCTGGCCGCGCACGCGTCCGCCGCGGACGTGGAAGATCTGGACGGCCGCCTCCAACTCGTCCTCGGCCACGGCGATCAGGTCGGCGTCGGTGGCGTCGGCGAGGACGACCGCGCTCTTCTCCATGGCCTTCTTCAGGGCCTCGATGTCGTCGCGCAGGCGGGCGGCCCGCTCGTACTCCATCTCCTCGGCCGCGTCCGTCATCTGCTTCTCCAGACGGCGGATGTACGTGCCGGTGCGGCCGGCCATGAAGTCGCTGAACTCCTCGGCCAGTTCGCGGTGCTCCTCCTCGGAGACGCGGCCGACGCAGGGCGCGGAGCACTTGCCGATGTAGCCGAGCAGACAGGGGCGGCCGGTGCGGGCCGCGTTCTTGAAGACGCCGGCCGAGCAGGTGCGGACGGGGAACACGCGCAGCAGGAGGTCCACGGTGTCGCGGATCGCCCAGGCGTGTCCGTACGGCCCGAAGTAGCGGACGCCCTTCTTCTTGTGACCGCGCATCACCTGCACGCGCGGGTACTCCTCGTTCATCGTCACCGCGAGGTACGGGTAGCTCTTGTCGTCGCGGTACTTGACGTTGAACCGGGGGTCGTACTCCTTGATCCAGGAGTACTCCAGCTGGAGTGCCTCGACCTCCGTGGACACCACCGTCCACTCCACCGACGCGGCCGTGGTGACCATCGTGCGCGTGCGCGGGTGGAGTCCGGCCAGGTCCTGGAAGTAGTTCGCCAGGCGCTGACGCAGGCTCTTCGCCTTTCCGACGTAGATCACCCGGCGGTGCTCGTCGCGGAATCTGTAGACCCCGGGCGAGTCCGGGATCTCTCCCGGCCTGGGGCGGTAGCTGGAGGGATCGGCCATGTTTCACACCCTACTGGCGCGGAGTGACAGCGCGGCGGGGCTGTGGACAACGCCGGACACGCCCGGCGGAACTCTTGCCGGAACGATTGTCGGATCGTCGGCCGGTGCTCCTAGCGGGACTCCAGAAACGTGAGAACGGCCAGGACACGGCGGTGGTCGTCGGCGGCTTCCGGGAGGTGGAGTTTGCCCAGGATGCTGCGGACGTGTTTCTCGACGGTGCCCTCGGTGACCCACAGCCGGCGGCCGATGCCGGCGTTGGAGCGGCCCTCCGCCATCAGCGCCAGGACCTCGCGCTCGCGGGTGCTGAGGAAGGACAGCGGGTCGTCGCGGCGCTGCGCCGAGAACAGTTCGTGCACCAGGGAGGGGTCGACGACCGAGCCGCCCTTGTGGATGCGGTCGAGGGCCTCGACGAACTCGTCGACGACCGTGATCCGGCTCTTGAGGAGATAGCCGACCTTGTGCCCGCCGGCCAGCAGTTCCAGGGCCTCCTCGACCTCGACGAACGCGGACAGCACGAGGATGCCGGTGTCGGGGTGGCGTTCACGGATCGTCCGGGCCGCCTTCAGGCCCTCGGTGGAGTGGTCGGGCGGCATCCTGATGTCGACGATCGCGAGGTCGGGCCGCTCGGTGTCGACCAGTTCCAGGAGCCGCACCGCGTCGCCGGCCTGGCCCGCGACCTCGTAGCCCAGGCGTTCGCACAGGCTCGCGAGGCCCTCCCTGAGCAGGACGTCGTCGTCGGCGAGGACGATCCGTCCCCGCGCGGTCTGCTGCGATGCGTCCATCGTCACGGCTCCCCCTGCCCGACCGGTGCGGTGCGCCACGCACAGACTGCCGGACCGGGTCGGGTACGGCTAGCCGGTAAGGGAATTGGGGGGTGACCGTGAAGACATGGCGCCGCGTCCGGGCGATTCTCGAAGCAGTACGGACGCGGGCGGACCGGTCACCCGGGCGAGAGCGACGGGCCCCGGGTCGGAAGGCCGGAAGGGCTGCGGGAGACGCGGCGGACACGGGCGGACAGACGACGGCGGTCGGCCCGTGTCCGCTCGTACGAGGACAACACACGGTCCTTGAAGGACCTCCTTGACCCGCGCGACCCCGACGTCGTCCGCTCCAAGCGCCTACGTGGCGAACCGTCGGAGCGCCCCTGGATCCGGACGGCCGCCTCTCCGTCCGAGAAGACCGCCCGACGCGTACGCGACGTCACCGAGTCCACGGCTCCCCCGGCCTGGACCCGCGTCGCGTACGCCTCGGGCGGTCACCCCTCCGTCCGGGGAAGCGGCAGTCGTACGGTGAGGGTCGTGCCCTCCCCGGGTGGGCTGCCGACGTGCAGCTTGCCGCCGATCGCCTCGACGCGGTCGACGAGTCCGATGAGCCCGGAGCCGTGCCCGAGGTCGGCGCCGCCCACTCCGTCGTCGGCGATCGTCACCTCCAGGACGTCGTCCTCGACCCGCGCCGACACCGCCACGAAGCTCGCGCGCGCGTGCTTGACGGCGTTGGTGAGGCACTCGGAGGTCACGTAGTAGACGGCGACCTCGATCCACTCCGGGAGCCGGCCCGCGGGCAGGCGCAGGTCGAGTTCCACGGGGACGGCGGAGCGGCGGGCGAGTGCGCGCAGGGCCGGGCCCAGGCCGCCCTTGGAGAGGATCGCGGGGTGGATGCCGCGCGCGATCTGCAACAGGTCGGCGAAGGTGTCGTCCAGGCCCTTGGCGATGTGGTCCAGTTGCTCGGCGAGTTCCTCCGGCTGCTCGTCCAGCATCGACTGGGCCATTCTCAGGTCGAGTTGGAGGGAGACGAGGCGCTGTTGGACGCCGTCGTGCAGATCGCGTTCGATACGGCGTCGGGAGGCGTCCCCGGCGGCGACCACGCGCGCGCGTGACGCGGTGAGCTGGTCTCGGCTGTCGGCGTTGGCGAGCGCGGTGGCGACGAGTTCGGTGAAGTCGGCGAGCCGGGACTCGGTACCCGGGGGCAGCGGTTCGGTTCCGGCGGCGGCCGCGACGACGGCACCCCACAGCCGGTCGTCCACGACGATGGGGGCGCCCACCGAGCGGCCCACGCGCGCGGGGCGGGCGGTGCGCGCCACCTCAGCCGAGACGGCCGCCGCGGCGGCCGTCTCGGCTGAGGTGGCGGGCCCGCGAGCGGAACCGAGGACGGTGGCGGCTCCGTCGGCGCCGTAGCGCAGGACGGCGGCGGAGCCGCTGCTCAGGACCTTGCCCACCTGGTCGGCGACTTCGGAGAAGATCTCGTGCGGGGGCACCCCGCGTGCGACGAGGGTGGCGACCCGGCGCAG
The DNA here is from genome assembly GCF_036226385.1 of Streptomyces sp. NBC_01261. NCBI lineage: Bacteria > Bacillati > Actinomycetota > Actinomycetes > Kitasatosporales > Streptomycetaceae > Streptomyces > Streptomyces sp. NBC_01261. Next base: position 8,172,011 of record NZ_CP108463.1, on the reverse strand, counting down.
CGCGGTCTGTTCGCGGGCGGCGCGGCGGCTCTCGGTGACGTCGCGCGCGGCGGCGTAGATCAGGCCCTCGCCGGTGACCGGGCGGGCGCTCCACTGGAGCCAGCGTTCGGTGCCGTCGTCCCGGACGAAGCGGTTCTCGAACTCGGCCAGTTCGACGCCGCTCGCCAGCCGGTCGAGGACGGCACGCGTGCGTGCCCGGTCCTCCGGGTGCACGAACTCCAGCCAGGGTCTGCTCAGGAGCGCGTCGGCGGAATGGCCGAGGGTCCGCTCGAAGGCGGGGTTCACACGCTTGAAGTAGCCGTCGAGTCCCGCGATGCACAGCAGGTCGAGGGAGAGGTGGAAGATGCTCGCCAGCTCCTGCTCGGCCTTGTCGCGCCGCCCGTCTGCGGCGGCGAAGGCCGCCATGGTGCCGTTCATGCCGCCGAGCAGCTGCGCCCAGGTCCCCTCGAACGCGGCGACGTCCGCGCGGTGGCCGAGCCGGTTGTCGTCGATCGCCGTGTTCATGGTGTTGATCTCACCGGCGAGCCGTTCGGTGGTGACCCGCAGCTCGCGGAACGTGTCGGCGACGGCGCCGAGTTCGTCCCGGCCCGCGTACCGGATGTCGTACGACAGATCGCCCTCGGCGAGCGCGTGGGCGCCTGCGGAGACCTCGCTCAGGGGGCGGGTGATCGACAGCCGCAGGGTCAGCGCGAGGACGGTGACGGCGGCCAGGACGGCCAGCGACACGGCGAGGTCGCGTGCCTCACGCGCGCGTGCGGTGTCGAGGTCGCGCGCGGCACCGCGGCCCAGTCCGGCGGCGGCCTGGTGCTGGATGACGCGCAGTGCCTCGATGCGCTGGGTCGACACGGTCAGCCAACTGGGGTACGTGGGCCAGGAGTTGAGCCGGGAAGGCGGGTCGGCGAGGGTCTCGCGGGTCTGGCGGACGACGAGGCCGGGGTGCTGGAGGAGGACGACGTAGAGCCTGCCCTTGAGGGCGGCGGGCGCGGTCCGGTCGAAGTCGTCCAGGAGTGCCTCCTCCAGGGCCGACCAGCGGTCCGTGGCGGTGGCGTGCGGGGCGTCGGGGGTGTCGAAGAGCACGGCCAGTTCGGTGCGTTCGCGTTCGGCGGCCTCGATGGCGTTCAGGAGCGCGATGTGGGCGTCGGCCGCCTGCCCGGAGGTGCGGGTCGGCCGGCCGGACTCCAGGGTGGCGGCCAGCTCCAGGAGGTCGTCCTCGATCGTGTCGTACTGGGCGGCGAGTTGGGGCGCGGTGAGCGAGCCGGTCCCCGACTGGAGCCGCAGGGCGTGCAGTTGGCGGTTCCGCGCGTCGAGCCGGCCCGGGACGTCGGGCGGCCCGGTCCAGCGGGACGCTCCCAGGAGAGCCGCGTTCAGGGCGTGGTCGGTGGCGTGTTCCGCACCGGAGCGTTCCTTCAGGGTCGCCGCTCCGGGGCGCAGCCGGGCCTTCACGGCGGCGATGCGTTCCCTGGCGATGGCGTCGGTCAGCGCGGTGGTCCTGAACGACAGCGCGGTCGCCGTACGGAAGTCCCGCATCGTCTGTGCGTCGTGCCACTGGGTGACGGCACCGAACACGGTGAACGCCAGCATGCCGGTCACCGGGAGCAGCACCAGGAGCATCAGCTTGCGCCCGACGCGCAGCCGGGCGAGGAAGGGGATCCGGAGGGCGGCACCGGGCCGCATGCACGGACGACGGGGGCCGCGCGGGCCGGGGCGGTCGGAGCGCCTGCTGCGCAGCTCCGCGAGCGCGGTGGGCGTGCCGAGGTCGGGCTCGGGGCGGAGCCCTGCGAGCACCCTACGGAGCGGGCCCGGGGACAGGGGGCGACGCACGGCGCGCTCTCAGCGGCCGGCGGGTGAGGAGTTCCGATGATGGTCGGTCACGTGCCCAGCCTGCCCCCAATCGGCCATGGTCGTCAGGGCCTTGGGGAGGACGGGTCCCTCGGAATCGGGCGCACGCGCGTAGGACTCAGGTCGGGCACGCGCGCGTAGGCGGCTCCGCCGGGCACGCGCCCGTGGAACCCCTGTCGGGTGTCGGGCACGCGCGCGTAAGACCCCGTCCGGCACCCGCCCGTGGAACCCTGTCGGGCACACGCGCGTGGCGTCCGCTTTCGCTACTTGCTCGGTGGATAGTCGTCGTGCGCCGCGAGGTCCTCGTCGATCTTCCTGGCGGCCTCGTCGAGGGTGGCCTTGACCGGCGCCCGATTGAAGATGATCTTCGCGAAGGCGCGGGAGAAGGCGTCGGTGATCGCCGGGTAGGCGGGCGTCTGCGGCCTGGGGCGGGCCACCCCGTCCCGGAGTTGCTCGATGAAGAGGTGCTCGGCGCCGCCGGGCGCGTACTGCGGCGAGAGCTTGATCGCGCTCTCGGTGGCCGGGATCGCCCCGTTGGCCACGGTCATCCGGTGCACCTGGGCGGGCTGGAGCAGGAAGGACAGGAAGCGCCAGACGGCGTCACCGTCCGCGTTGCCCGCCGGGACGCCCCACTGGAAGGAGCCCATGCCGGTGACGGTGCCCTGGCCGAAGTCGGGCAGCGGGACGAGCGCGACGTCCCCGGGGAATGCCTTGTTGAATTCCGGATAGGTCCAGTGCCCGCACCAGGAGATCGCGCTGCGGCCGCTGACGAAGGCCTTGTCGTCCTTGACCATGTCGATGAGCCCGGCCTTGGCCCAGTTCTGCATGTCGGTGAGCGCCTTGACCGAACCGGGGCCGTTCACATAGCCGTCGGCGGTGCGGAAGTTCTTGGGCTCGATCAGGTCGCCGCCCGCCGACCACACGGCGGGTGCGAAGCCGTACGTGTTCCACTCCTGGCCCGGCTGCGAGTAGACAAGCCGCAGGTCGAGGGGTGCCTGGTAGCCCAGGGTGCGCAACTTGCGCAGGATGCCCGTCAGTTCGGTGGCCGTCCAGGCGTCCTTGGGGCCCGTCGGGATGCGTATCCCGGCCTTCTTCATGACGGACTTGCGCACATACAGGCCCATGCCCGAGTCGAAGGTGCCGATGCCCCACAACCTGCCCGCGTAGGTGCCCTGTTGACGGATCGTCGGCAACAGGTCGGCGCGGACGCTCGCGGGCACACAGGAGTCGATCGGCCTGAGCTTGCCCGACCAGGCGTAGTTGTAGAGGTTGGGCCCGTCGAAGTCGAGGAGGTCGGGGAGGTCGCCGCTGGCCGCCGCCGACAGCACCAGGGCGGTGTAGGCGCGGTCCTCCGGGAGGGTGACCAGCTCGACCCGCACCTGCTTCTGCTGCCGGTTGAACTCCTTCACCTGGTCGCGCAGCGTGGTGAACTCGCCGCTCGGGCCCGCGTGGTACCAGACGGTGATGTGCGCGGTGCCGTGGATCTTCCCGTCGCAGGTGGTGTCCTTCGGGGACGCGCTCGCCCCCTTGGCGTCACTCCCGCCGCCGTCGCACGCGGCCAGCAGCAGGGCCGCGCACACCACCCAGGGGACCAGGGCCCTGCGGACCCCACCGACCCCCCGGACACCGGGCCACGCGCGCGTGGCACTCGTTCCGTTCATGGCACACCCCCCACCCGACCGGACGACGTGGTCTCCCCAGGGCGCCGTCATGCTACCGCCCGTCGCGTCCCCATCGCCCTGCGTGCACGAGAACCCGCGCTTGCGGCACGGGAGTTCAGCACTTTCCGGCTAGCTGGAAGGCGCGAGCGGCCACCGGTTGGCAAGCTGAGGACATGTCGCTGCGCTGTCTCCTCGTCGATGACAGCGCCCGGTTCCTGGAGGCGGCTCGCGCCCTGCTGGAACGTGGCGGCGTGGAAGTCGTCGGCATCGCCTCGACGGGCGCGGACGCCCTCTCCCAGGCCCGGGAAAGGGCCCCCGACGTCGCCCTGGTCGATCTCGACCTCGACGGCGAGAACGGCTTCGACGTCGCACGCCGTCTGGTGGGCGACGTACCTGCGGTGATCCTCATCTCGACCCACTCCCGGGAGGACTTCCAGGAACTCATCGCCGCCAGCCCCGCACACGGCTTCCTGCACAAGTCGGCCGTGTCCGCACGGGCGATCAGGGACGTGCTGGGCGCCGACGGGCCGCCCGCACCGCAGTGAGCGCACCCACCACGACCCGGCCAAGTCACATATGCCTGATGGACGACAGGTGTTGTCGGGACTTGGTCAACACGCTTCAATGCGGGGGAACTCGGGGCGTGAACGAGGGCGTACGGATGTGAAGACCTTCTCCGGCGCCGACGGGGTCCCCGAAGCAACTCGCGTGAACGGCCTGACCAGCCGTTGTGAACATTCACAGAAAGGGCCCCTGCATGCCGCACGCCACACAGCAGGCGGACGTCGCCACCGCGGAACTGGACTCGGCCCTGCGCGGCGGCCCCTTCCATGTCGCGCTGCGCGCCGCCATCGCCGCCCGCGGACTGCCGCTGCAGCGCGTCCAGCACCACCTGACGCGCTACGGGGTCAAGGTCGGTGTCACCAGCCTGAGTTACTGGCAGCAGGGCGCCCGCCGCCCGCAGCGCCCCGAGTCACTGCGCGCCGTACGGGCACTGGAGGAGATCCTCCAGCTGCCGGAGGAGTCCCTGATCCGGCTGCTCGCCGAGGCCGAGGAACGTGCCGTGGCGCAGCGCCCGGCGGCTCGCTCGTACCGTTCCTTCGTCGAGGCCTCCGGCGTCCTGGAACAGCTGCTGGCCGATCTGGAGGCCTCGCTCGACAGCGGCCTGCACACCCTGGGGCACCACGAGCGCGTGCGCATCGGGCCGCACCGCGAGCTGGTCGGCCGCGAGTCGCACCACATCGTCCGCGCCCACCGGGACGGCATCGACCGCTTCATAGCCGTGCACTACGGAGACCCGGGCTGCGCCCCGGACCGTATGACCGTGCACGCCCTGGAGAACTGCCGCACGGGCCGCGTCCGCCGCCACCACGAGACCGGCATGCTGGTCGCCGAGCTCCTCTTCGGCACCCGGTTGCGCTCCGGAGATACGTTCCTCTTCCGCTACGGCGTCGAGGACGGCACCGCCGGCGTCTCCCGCGAGTACGTCCGCGACTTCGGTATCGCGGGCGGCCAGTACGCGCTCCAGGTGCGCTTCGACGAGGACGCGCTGCCGGTGCGCTGCCACCGCTTCACCCAGCACTCGGCGGCGGCCCCGCGCAGCGGCCGCCAGGAGCTGCGGCTGGCCGGAGGGCACCACTCGGTGCACCTGGTGGAGCCGCGGATGCGGTCGGGGATCGTGGGGATCGGCTGGGACTGGGAGTGAGCCGCCGGGGTCCGGACGCCCTGAGGCTCAGACGGCCGGCCCCGCGACGATCTTCCCGTTCTCGGCCGTCACCTTCAGCTCCTGCAGGGGCTCGGTGGCCGGCGCCTGCACCACCTTGCCGGTCAGCGCGTCGAACTGGCTGCCGTGGCACGGGCAGATGAGGGTCGTGCCGTCCAACTTGTTGATGGGGCACTGCGCGTGCGTGCAGATCGTGCTGTACGCCTTGAGGGTGCCGTTCGCCGCCCGGCTGACGACGACGTTCTGATCGCGGTACAGCTTGGCGCTCCCGTTGGCGACCTCGCTGTCCGCGCCCAGCTCCACGGGCGCGGTCGGAGTCGCGGCGGCCCCTGAACCGCCACCCGAGCAGGCGCTGAGTCCGAGCCCGGCGACGGGCGTGAGGGCCGCTCCGCGCAGGACGGTACGACGGCTCGGGGCGGGGCGGCCGGGCATGGGGGTCTCCAGCTGTTGTTCGGGCTGCTCAAGGGGCACTGCACGGCGACGATACCCGCGTGGTTCCGCCCTCTTTGAGGTGGGTTCACCGGACGGGCGCTCACGGTACGTAAACGTTTGCGCAAGCGTTTACGTCTGGCGGCGGATGGGATACGTTCCCGCCCAGAAGGCCCGCCACATTTCAGGGGCCGCCGCACCTCGGGGAGGGGGACCCGCGATGGCCACCATGGTCGACGTCGCTCGGAGCGCCGGTGTGTCCGTCGCGACCGTCTCGCACGTCCTGAACGACACCCGTCCGGTGCTGCCCGCCACCCGGCAGGCCGTGCTGACCGCGATCGAGGAACTGGGCTACACCCCCAACACCCTCGCCCGCTCCCTGGTGACGTCCCGCACCCGTTCCATCGGCCTCGCGGTGTCGGCGATCAGCAACCCGTACTTCACGGAGATCCTCCAGGGCGTCGAGGCCGGCGCCCTGGAACAGGGCTACAGCCTGCTCATCGCCGACCCGCACGACGACCCGGAGCACGAGCGCACGGTCGTCCAACTCCTGCACGAGCGCCGGGTGGACGGCATGATCGTCGCACCCTCGGCGGCCCCGGACGCCCTCGTCGCCTACCTCGGCCGGCACTCCGTACCGACGGTGTTCCTCGACCGGGTGGTCGACGCGCCCTCGGACGACGCGCCCCCCGTCGACCAGGTGTGCGCCGAGAACGTCGAACCGACGGCCCACCTCGTCACCCACCTCGCCGGACTCGGCCACCGCCGTATCGGCCTGGTCGCGGGCCTGCCCGGGCTCAGCACCACCCGCGAGCGGATCACCGGACACCGCCACGGCCTCGCCGCCGCCGGACTCCCTTACGACGAGCGGCTGTTGGTGCACGGCGACTCCGAGTCGGCCGCCGCCGAGCGGGCCACCGAGAAGCTGCTGTCCCTCGCCGCCCCGCCCACGGCCCTGGTCACCGCCAACAACGCGATGACCATCGGCGCCCTGCGCGCCCTGCGCGAGCGCGGCCTGTCCGTCCCCGGCGACCTCGCGCTGTGCTGCTTCGACGACTTCGCCTGGGCCGACCTGTTCGAGCCCCGGCTGACCGCGATCGCCCAGCCCAGCAGGGAGATCGGCGCCCAGGCCGTACGGCTGCTGCTGGACCGGCTCGCCTCGCCGGACCGGCCCGCCCGCGTCCTGCGGCTCCCCTGCGCCTTCGTCCACCGCACGTCCTGCGGCTGCCCCGACCCGTCCGAACAGTCCCAGAAGGGAAACATCTCGTGATCGTCGTAGCCGGTGAGGCCCTGATCGACCTGGTGCCGCAGGGCACGGGCCCCCTCGCCGCCCTGAAGCCGGCGCTCGGCGGCGGCCCGTACAACACCGCCGTCGCCCTCGGCCGCCTCGGCTCCCCCACCGCCTTCTGCTCCCGCGTCTCCGAGGACGCGTTCGGCGAGGCCCTCCTCGCCGGACTGCGACAGGCCGACGTGGACGTCCTGGACGTACAGCGCGGCCAGGAGCCGACCACCCTCGCGGTCGCCACGCTGGACGCGCACGGCTCGGCCACGTACTCCTTCTACGTCGACGGCACCGCCGACCGGCTCTTCGCGGTGCCCTCGGCGCTGCCCGCCGAGACCGAGGCGGTGTCCTTCGGCACTTGCTCGCTCGTCCTGGAGCCGGGCGCGAGTGCCTACGAGGAGCTGATGCGGACCGCCTTCTCACAGGGCGTGTTCACCCTGCTCGACCCGAACATCCGGGCGGGTCTGATCCCCGACCCGGACGCCTACCGGGCGCGCTTCAAGAGCTGGCTGCCGTACGTGTCGCTCCTCAAGGTGTCCGAGGAGGACGCGCTGTGGCTGGGCGGCACCCCGCGCGAGTGGCTGGACGCCGGTCCCTCTGCCGTCGTGATCACCCATGGCGGCGACGGCCTCGCCGCGTACACCCAGGACGGCACGGTGTACCCGATTCCGGGCGAGAAGGTCGACGTCGTGGACACGATCGGCGCCGGCGACACCGTCAACGCGGCGCTGCTGCACGGTCTGTCCGCCCGGAACTCGCTGTCCGCGGAGGGGATGGCCGTCCTGGGCCGCGACGGCTGGACCCAACTGCTGCGGTTCGCGGCGCGGGCGGCGGCGATCACCTGCTCACGGGCGGGGGCGGAACCGCCGTACGCCTCCGAACTGGGCGATCTGTAGCGGGCGTTCGGCGGTGGCGGGCTGTGCGCGCTGCCAAGTGCGGCGCCCCGCGGGGAAGTTCCCGCGGGGCGCCGTATGCGTGTTCCTGCCGTGTGCCGGTCAGGCCTTGCGGGCTCGCGTCGTCTTCTTCGCGGGCGTGGCCTTCTTGGCGGGCACGGACTTCTTCGCCGCGACCGCCGCGGTCTTCTTGGCGGCCGTCTTGCGCGGGGCCTTCACCGGGGCGCCGTCGCTGATCCGGTCGGCGTCGAGGATCTCGCGGAGGAACTTGCCGGTGTGGCTCGTCGGGACCGCGGCGACCTGCTCCGGTGTGCCCTCGGCGATGACCAGACCGCCGCCCGCGCCACCCTCCGGGCCCATGTCGACGACCCAGTCGGCGACCTTGATCACATCGAGGTTGTGCTCGATGACGATGACCGTGTTGCCCTTGTCGACCAGGCCACCGAGCACGGTGAGGAGCTTGCTGATGTCCTCGAAGTGCAGGCCGGTGGTCGGCTCGTCCAGGACGTAGACCGTACGGCCGGTGGAGCGGCGCTGGAGCTCGCTGGCGAGCTTGACGCGCTGGGCCTCACCGCCGGACAGGGTGGTCGCGGACTGGCCGAGCCGGACGTAGCCGAGGCCGACGTCCTTGAGGGTGTTGAGGTGGCGGGCGATCCCGGGGACCGCCTCGAAGAACTCCGTGGCCTCCTCGATCGGCATGTTCAGGACGTCGGCGATGGACTTGCCCTTGTAGTGGACGTCCAGCGTCTCCCGGTTGTAGCGGGCGCCGTGGCACACCTCGCACGGGACGTAGACGTCCGGCAGGAAGTTCATCTCGATCTTGATGGTGCCGTCGCCCGCGCAGTTCTCGCAGCGACCGCCCTTGACGTTGAAGGAGAAGCGGCCGGGCAGATAGCCCCGCACCTTCGCCTCGGTCGTCTCCGCGAACAGCTTGCGGACGTGGTCGAAGACTCCGGTGTACGTCGCCGGGTTCGACCGGGGGGTGCGACCGATGGGCGACTGGTCGACGTGCACGACCTTGTCGACGAGGTCGTCGCCGTCCACGCGCGTGTGCCGTCCCGGCACGCTCCTCGCGCCGTTCAACTCGCGGGCCAGGTGCGTGTACAGGATGTCGTTGACCAAGGTCGACTTGCCGGAGCCGGAGACGCCGGTGACCGCGGTGAACACGCCCAGGGGGAACGAGACGTCGATGTCCTGGAGGTTGTTCTCCCGGGCACCGTGCACCGTGAGCTGGCGGGAGAGGTCGCGCGGGCGCCGGACGTCGGGCAGCGGGATGGCCTTCTTGCCGGACAGGTACTGCCCGGTCATCGACTCCTCGTTGGCGAGCAACTCCTTCAGGGAGCCGCTGTGCACGACCCTGCCGCCGTGCTCGCCCGCGCCGGGACCGATGTCGACGATCCAGTCGGCGACCTTGATGGTGTCCTCGTCGTGCTCGACGACGATGAGCGTGTTGCCCATGTCACGGAGCCGGACCAGGGTCTCGATCAGCCGGTGGTTGTCGCGCTGGTGCAGGCCGATGGACGGCTCGTCGAGGACGTACAGGACGCCGACGAGTCCGGAGCCGATCTGGGTGGCCAGGCGGATGCGCTGGGCCTCGCCGCCGGAGAGGGTGCCGGCCGCGCGGTTCAGCGAGAGGTAGTCGAGGCCGACGTCGACCAGGAAGCGCAGCCTCTCGTTGCACTCCTTCAGCACCCGCTCGGCGATCTTCTTGTCTCGGGCGTCGAGCTTCATCCCGCCCAGGAACTCCGCGCAGTCGCTGATCGACATCCCGGAGATCTCGGCGATCGACTTGTCCATGATCGTGACCGCGAGGGCGACGGGCTTCAGGCGCGTGCCGTGACAGGTGGGACAGGGCACCTCGCGCATGTAGCCCTCGAAGCGCTCCCTGCTGGCGTCGCTCTCCGCCTCGCCGTGCCGCCGCTTCACGAAGGGGACGGCGCCTTCGAAGGGCGTCGTGTAGACCCGCTCGCGTCCGTACCGGTTCCGGTACCGCACCTCGATCTGCGTCTTGTGGCCGTACAGCAGGGCCTTCTTGGCGCGCTGCGGGAGGCCGGCGAAGGGGATGTCGGTGCGGAAGCCCAGCGCGTCCGCGAGGGCGCCGATGAGGCGGCTGAAGTAGTCCTTGGTGTGGCCGTGCGACCAGGGGTGGATGGCGCCCTCGTCCAGGGACTTGTCCTCGTCCGGGACGATCAGCTCGGCGTCGACCTCCATGCGCGTGCCGATGCCGGAGCACTCGGGGCAGGCGCCGAAGGGCGAGTTGAAGGAGAAGGAGCGGGGCTCCAGCTCCTCGAAGGACAGGTCGTCGTACGGGCAGTACAGGTGCTCCGAGTACATACGCTCACGCTCGGGGTCGTCCTCGGGGAGGTCGACGAAGTCGAGCACGATCATGCCGCCGGACAGCCCGAGGGCGGTCTCCACGGAGTCGGTGAGGCGGCGCTTGGCGGAGTCCTTCACCGTGAGGCGGTCGATGACCACCTCGATGGTGTGCTTCTCCTGCTTCTTCAGGACGGGCGGCTCGGAGAGCTGGATGGTCTCGCCGTCCACGCGCGCGCGGCTGTAGCCCTTGGTCTGGAGGTCGGCGAACAGGTCGACGAACTCGCCCTTGCGCTCGCGCACCAGCGGCGACAGGACCTGGAAGCGGCTCCCCTCGGGCAGCGCCAGGACCTTGTCGACGACGGCCTGCGGCGACTGGCGCGAGATGGGCCGGCCGCACTCGGGGCAGTGCGGCTTGCCGATGCGCGCGAAGAGCAGGCGCAGGTAGTCGTAGACCTCGGTGATGGTGCCGACCGTCGAGCGCGGGTTGCGCGAGGTCGACTTCTGGTCGATGGAGACGGCCGGGGACAGACCCTCGATGAAGTCGACGTCCGGCTTGTCCATCTGGCCGAGGAACTGGCGGGCGTACGAGGAGAGCGATTCCACGTAGCGCCGCTGGCCCTCGGCGAAGATCGTGTCGAAGGCCAGGGAGGACTTGCCCGACCCGGACAGGCCCGTGAAAACGATGAGCGAGTCGCGTGGAAGGTCGAGCGAGACATTCTTCAGATTGTGCTCGCGCGCGCCACGGACGATGAGACGGTCGGCCACGCCGGTCCGCACCTTTCTTGAGAGAAGTGACAGGGGCGGGGCCCCCGTCGTTCTCAGACTAGGGGGAGCCACTGACAACGCCGGTCGGAATCCCGGCCGAGGCATAACAACCTCCGGCCTTCCAGCATGCCCGACGCCGCACCCGACGATATAGCACGTGCATTCGATTTACGGCACTGCTTCACCACCTTCACCCAAAGGTGTGGCGGGACTAGGGTCAGCAGCATGATTGATCACGCTCATGACCTGGCCTCTGTACGTGATGCGACCGAGCGACTGCTCACCGCAGCCGCCGCCCTGGACAACGCCTCGGCGGCAAAGCCGTCACGGCTCCCCGGCTGGAGCCGCAATCACGTCCTCGCGCATGTCGCCCGCAACGCGGACGCCCTCGTGAACGTCCTGGAGGGTCGCCCCATGTACGCAACGGCGAGCGTGCGCGACGCCGACATCGAGCGCGACGCCCCGCGACCCCTCGACGTCCAGCTCGCCGACGTGCGCGACAGCGCGGCCGGCTTCCAGGCGGCGGGCGCCGCTCCGGCGGACTGGTCACGCACCGTGGAGCTGCGCAACGGGATCGTCGACTCGGCCTCCCGGATCCCGTTCCGGCGCTGGGCCGAGGTGGAGCTGCATCACGTCGACCTGGGCATCGGGTACGAGCTGGAGAACCTCCCGGAGGAGTTCACCCGGCGCGAGACCGACTTCCTGGTCGAGCGGTTCGACGGGCACCCCGATGTGCCGTCGATCCACCTCACCGACGGCACGCACGCGTGGAGCACGGGCCGGTCCGCCGAGAAGCCCGACATCACCGTCACCGGCAGCCCGTCGGATCTGCTCGGCTGGCTCTGCGGGCGCCGTGACGGGTCCGGTCTGACGGTCGACGGCGACTCCTTGCCGACGCTGCCTCCGCTATAGACCCCCGGCCCGGCCGTAGAGCCTCCGGTGCCACTCGTTGGCGTCGGATGCGGGTTCGACGGTGAGCGCGGGGTTCGGGCCGGTCTCGATGAGGTGGAGGAGCGTCCAGGCGACGCCGTAGCAGTCGTCCGGACCGAAGCAGGCTACGAGCGCCCGCGCTTCCTCTCCCGTGACCGGCTTCTCGATCGCGTCGAGCTGCCGGACGCGTCGGTCGATCTCCTCTTCGCTCGCGTCGTGGTCGGGGAGCGGACCGTCTGCGACGAACGCACACACTTCGGGTCTCATGGCCGAATGATCGGCTTCCGTCGCCACCGCGCTCAAGGCACCCCGGTTCCGCACGCGAACGCCCGGGAGACAGCGCCCCCTTCGGAACGTCCTCCGGAAACGGATTAGGCTGACCGTCATGACGTACAGCGGCGAGGTCACGGTCGGTGGACCGGCGGATGTGCACGAGCTCACGGACCTGATGATCACCAAGATCGCGGTCGGGCCCATGAACAACAACGCCTATCTGCTGCGCTGCCGGGCCACCGACGAACAGTTGCTGATCGACGCGGCCAACGACGCGGAGACCCTGCTCGGCACGATCGGCGACGACGGCATCGCGTCCGTCGTCACCACCCACCAGCACGGCGACCACTGGCAGGCGCTCGCCGAGGTCGTGACGGCCACGCGCGCGCGTACGTACGCGGGCCGCGAGGACGCCGACGGCATCCCGGTGCCGACCGACGTCCTGGTCGGCGACGGCGACACGATCCGGGTCGGACAGGTCGAGTTGACCGCGCGTCATCTCGTGGGTCATACGCCGGGTTCGATCGCGCTCGTCTACGACGACCCGCACGGGCATCCTCATGTGTTCACCGGGGACTGTCTGTTCCCGGGTGGTGTGGGCAACACCCGTAAGGACCCCGAGGCGTTCGCGAGTCTGATCCACGACGTCGAGACGAAGATCTTCGACGCGCTCCCGGACGAGACCTGGGTCTACCCGGGACACGGCAACGACACGACGCTGGGCGCCGAGCGCCCGCACCTGCCGGAGTGGCACGCGCGCGGGTGGTGAGGATCGACTGGCGTGGTGAGCGTTCGGCGTGAACCGGTGCGTGCGCGCCCCGTGTGAACCCTTCGCACGCGCCGGTGTCCCGCGCGCGCTCCCGGCACACCTGGTCGCGCGGTCGACTGGAGGCAGCCCCGCTCAGGACGACGGCTCCTGCGCGGACGGGCCGCCGGTCCATCGTTCCCCGCCCTCGACCGGCGGCCCCGGCTAGCGGCATCGCACAGGCGCTTTTTACGAGAACGCAACACCCGTTCCCAATATGCGGACATTCAGCGCTGTGACCTCGACAAACAGGACGTTTGGCTGTCACTCTCCCGCCATGCACCTTGCCCCTCGCGTACTGCGCCGCGCGATATCCGCCGCAACCGTAGCCCTGCTCGCCACCGCCGTCGGCTGTGCTCCGCAGCCGGAGGACAAGGCCTCCGACCAGGCCTCCGGTTCGACCGCGGCCACCTGCGCCAAGGGCAAGTTGGCCACCCAGACCTCCGGCAAGCTGACGATCGCGACGGACGAGCCGGCGTACGAGCCGTGGTTCGAGGACGACAAGCCCGCCAACGGCAAGGGCTTCGAGTCGGCGGTCGCGTACGCCGTGGCGAAGCAGCTCGGCTACGACAAGAGCGCCGTCGTCTGGCAGAGCGTCCCCTTCAACAAGGCCTTCGCGCCCGGCGTGAAGACCTTCGACTTCGACATCAACCAGGTGTCGATCAGCACCGAGCGCAAGAAGGCCGTCGACTTCTCGTCCGGCTACTACGACGTGCGTCAGGCCGTCATCGCGCTCAAGGGCAGCAAGGCCGCCAAGGCGACGAGCATCGCGGGCCTGAAGGGCCTCAAGCTGGGCGCCCAGGTCGGCACCACGAGCCTGAACTACATCAGCGACGTGGTGAAGCCGACGCGGCAGGAGGCGGCGTTCTCCAAGAACGACCAGGCCGTCTCCGCGCTCAAGAACGGCCAGGTGGACGCGATCGTCGTCGACCTGCCGACCGCCTTCTACATCACCTCGGCCGAGGTGACCAACGCCAAGATCGTCGGCCAGTTCGAGAACCAGGGCGGTACGCCCGAGCAGTTCGGGCTCGTGCTCGACAAGGGCAGCGACCTCACGTCGTGCGTGTCGTCGGCCGTGGACGCGCTCCGCAAGGACGGCACGCTGGCCGCGCTGGAGAAGCAGTGGCTCTCCGACGCCGTCGACGCCCCGGTCCTCAAGTGACCGTGGTGAAGGACGACTCCGGCCAGGAGGCCGCGGACGACAAGGGCGACATGCCCGGCGGGGGCGACGCGTACGTCCCCTCGCAGCGGCGCGTGGACCGCGAGCGGCACAAACGCGCGCGTGCCCGTCGCGCGACCGCGATCGCCGCGGTGTCGACCCTGGTCACGGCCGTCGTCCTGTATGTGGTCGTGGTCAGCGCGCCGGGCTGGGAGCGCACCAAGGAGACGTTCTTCGACGGGCACTACGCGCGCGAGGCGTTCCCCAAGGTCCTCGAAGGGCTCTGGCTGAACATCCGGCTGCTGCTGATCTGCGGCGTGCTGGTGCTCGTCCTGGGCATGCTGATAGCCATCGCGCGCACCCTGCGCGGACCGGTGTTCTTCCCCCTGCGGGTGCTGGCCGCCGCGTACACGGACTTCTTCCGCGGACTGCCGCTGATCATCAACCTGATGATCGTGGTCTTCGGAGTGCCCGCCCTGCGGCTCCAGGGCGTGACCGTCGACCCCGTGTGGCTGGGGGGTGCGGCGCTGACGCTGACGTACTCGGCGTACGTCGCCGAGGTGTTCCGCGCGGGCATCGAGTCCGTGCACCCCTCGCAGCGCGCCGCGGCCCGCTCGCTGGGCCTGAGCAACCGGCAGGCGCTGCGGCACGTGGTGCTCCCCCAGGCCGTACGCCGGCAGGTGCCGCCCTTGTTGAACGATCTGGTGTCCCTCCAGAAGGACACCGGGCTCGTGTCGATCGGCGGCGCGATCGACGCCGTACGGGCGTCCGACATCATCGCGCAGCGCGCCCTGAACTACACGCCGTACATCGTCGCGGGGCTCGTCTTCGTGGCGTTGACCATCCCGATGACCCGCTTCACGGACTGGGTGACCGCGCGGATGGACCGGCAGCGCGCCCAGGGAGGCACGACATGAGCACCGACAACACCTCTCCCGTGCTGCGCATGGAGTCCGTCCGCAAGACCTTCGGTACGTCGGTCGTCCTGCGGGACGTCGACCTGGAGGTTCCTCCGCACACCGTGACCGCGCTGATCGGCGCCTCCGGTTCCGGCAAGTCGACGCTGTTGCGGTGCGCGAACCTCCTGGAGGACATCGACGACGGCGCGATCTGGCTGGACGGCGAGGAGATCACCGACCCGCGCGTCGACCCGGACGCGGTACGGCGCCGCATCGGCGTGGTGTTCCAGGCCTACAACCTGTTCCCGCACATGACGGTCCTGGAGAACATCACCCTGGCCCCGCGCCGGGTGCACGGCGTGTCCCGCGCGGAGGCCGAGGCACACGCGCGTGAGCTGCTGGAGCGCCTCGGGCTCGGGGACAAGGCAGGCGCCTACCCGGACCGGCTGAGCGGTGGTCAGCAGCAGCGGGTCGCGATCGTGCGCGCCCTGGCCGTACGTCCCCGACTGCTGCTCTTCGACGAGATCACCGCCGCGCTCGACCCCGAGCTGGTCGGTGAAGTGCTCGCCGTGGTGCGGGACTTGAAGGACGAGGGCATGACCATGGTGCTGGCCACGCACGAGATGGGCTTCGCCCGGGACGTCGCCGACCAGGTGTGTTTCCTGGACGGAGGCGTGGTCCTGGAACGCGGCACGGCCCAGGAGATCTTCGGCGACCCGCAGCAGGAGCGCACGCAGCGCTTCCTGCGACGGATCGTGGAGGCGGGCCGCCTGTGACCGGCCGCCCGTGACGGGGCGTCTGTAACTGTCGGTCTGTAAGGGGCGTACGCCCAGAGGGCGATGCTTACCGCCCTACGCCTTACGCGTCGGCTTTCCCCGCGCCCGCCAACGCGGCGACCCGCTCGACGCCGAACACGTACCCCTGCACACCGCACCCCGCGATGACACCGTCGGCGCGCAGCGAGACGTACGAGTGGTGCCGGAAGGCCTCGCGCTGGTGGATGTTGGAGATGTGGACCTCCACCACCGGCAGCCCGTCGCAGGTGTTGAGGGCGTCCAGGATCGCGACCGAGGTGTGCGAGTAGGCGGCCGGGTTGATCACGATGCCGCAGTGGTTCGACCGCGCCTCGTGGATCCAGTCGACCAACTCGCCCTCGTGGTTGGACTGCCGGAAGTCCACCGTGCCGCCGTGCCCGGCCGCCGCCTTGACGCACAGTGCCTCGACGTCGGCGAGCGTGTCGGAGCCGTAGATCTCCGGCTGGCGCTGGCCCAGGAGGTTCAGGTTGGGGCCGTTGAGAATCATGATCGGGGCGTTGGCCAGGGTGCGGGGCACGGTTCCTCCGGTCCGTTCGGACATGTCGTTCGAGGCGGGGCCGCCGGTCGACGGCCGCTGCTCGGACCCGGTCTATCACGACCCCTCCGCACCACCGCGCGCCCCCGTAACCGTTGCTCACTATGGGTAGTTGACGCGGCATGCACGATGTACGCACCGTAAGGCCCCCTTCCATGCTGCGCCTCGCGGCCGCCTCGCTCGCCGGGACCGCGATCGAGTTCTACGACTTCTTCGTCTACGGCACGGCGGCGGCCCTGGTTCTCGGGCCCCTGTTCTTCCCGACGTTCTCGCCGGTGGCGGGGACGCTGGCCGCCTTCGGGACGTTCGGCGTGGGCTTCGTGGCGCGACCGCTGGGCTCGATCCTGTTCGGGCACTTCGGGGACCGGCGCGGACGGCGGCCGGTGCTCGTCGCCTCACTGCTGCTGACCGGTGCCTCGACGGTCGCGGTCGGCTGTGTGCCGTCGTACGGCTCGATCGGGGTGGCCGCTCCCGTGCTCCTTCTGGTGCTGCGTTTTCTGCAGGGCCTCGGACTCGGCGGCGAGTGGGGCGGGGCGGTGCTCCTGACCGCCGAGCACGCGCCGGCCGGGCGGCGCGGGCTGTGGTCGAGCTTCCCGCAGATCGGACCGGCGGTGGGCTTCCTGCTGGCCAACGGCGTGATGCTGGCGCTGTCGGCGACCCTGACGGACGCGCAGTTCGCGCAGTGGGGCTGGCGGGTGCCGTTCTGGGTGGCCGGGGTGCTGGCCCTCGGTGGGCTCTGGCTGCGCTCGTCGCTCGCCGAGAGCCCCCGGTTCCTCGAAATCGACGACCACGCGCGCGTGCCGCTCGCCGAAGTCGTGCGCGAGCACTGGCGGTTGGTCCTGCTGACCGCCGGGGCCCTGTCGGTGGGATACGCCGTCTTCTACGCGGTGACGACGTGGTCCCTCGCCTACGGCACTGAGCGGCTCGGGGTCGGCCGTACCGTCATGCTGGCCTGCATCATGGCCGCCGTCGTGGTGAAGGGCTCGCTGACCCCGCTGGTGGCCCTGCTGAGCGACCGCTACGGGCGCCGTCCGCTGTGTCTGCTGGGGTGCACGGCCGCCGCGCTGTGGATGTTCCCGATGGTCGCGCTGCTCGCCACGGGTGCGCCGCTGCTGATGTTCCTCGGGTTCCTGGGGGCGCTGCTCGCGTTCGTGACGATGTTCGCCGTGCTCGGCGCGTATCTGCCGGAGCTGTACGAGCCCCGCGTGCGCTGCACGGGCGCCGCCGTGGGCTACAACCTGGGCGGGGTCCTCGGCGGCGCGCTCACCCCGATCGTGGCGACGGCACTCGCCGAGCACAGCGGGCGCGTCCCCTGGGGTGTAGGCGCCTATCTCACGGGGGTCGCCCTGTTCAGCCTGGGCTGCTTCGCGCTGCTGCCGGAGACTCGACCGGTGGAGGTGGCTGTGGTGGAGCCGGTCGCGGGGTGAGGGCCTGCACGGTGGAGGGCGTACAGCGGCAGGGGACGTAAAGGCTTGCGCAAGCGTTTACGTCCCGTCCGGAACGCGTCGCCTACGGAACTCTCCGTGCGCTACGGATTGATCGCCAGCTCCAAGTAGGCCGCGAACAGCACCAGATGGACCCCGCCCTGGAGCGGTGTGGCCCGGCCCGGCACCACCGTCAGGGAACTCACCACGACCGTCAGGGCGAGCAGCACCATGTGCGTGGAGCCGAGGCCGAGGACGAGCGGACCGGAGAGCCAGATGGACGCGAGGGCGACGGCGGGGATGGTGAGGCCGATGCTGGCCATCGCCGAGCCGAGCGCGAGGTTGAGGCTGGTCTGCACCCGGTCGCGGCGGGCGGACCGCAGGGCGGCGATGGTCTCGGGGAGCAGCACGAGCAGCGCGATGATCACGCCGACGACGGCGTGGTGCAGTCCGGCGGCCTCGACGCCGGACTCGATGGTCGGCGAGACTCCCTTGGCCAGGCCGACCACGCCGATCAGGGCGAGGCCCAGCAGGCCCAGGCTGATCAGGGCGGTGCGGGCGGACGGCGCGTCCGCGTGGAGGTCCTTGGTGATCGTCTCGCCCTGGTGGGAGACGGGCAAAAAGTAGTCGCGGTGCCGCACGGTCTGCGTGGCCACGAAGAGGCCGTACAGGGCGAGTGAGGAGACCGCGGCGAAGGTGAGCTGGGCGCCGGAGAACTCCGGGCCCGGCTTGCTGGTGGTGAAGGTCGGCAGGACCAGGCTGAGCGTGGCCAGGGTCGCCACGGTGGCGAGGGCGGCGCCGGTGCCCTCGGGGTTGAAGACGGCCGTGCCGTGGCGCAGCGAGGCGACGATGAGGACCAGGCCGACGATGCCGTTGCAGGTGATCATGACGGCGGCGAAGACGGTGTCCCTGGCGAGGGTCGAGCTCTTGTCGCCGCCGTCGGCCATCAGGGTGACGATCAGGGCGACCTCGATGATCGTGACGGCGACGGCGAGGACCAGGGAGCCGAAGGGTTCTCCGACGCGGTGGGCGATCACCTCGGCGTGGTGCACCGCGGCCAGCACGGCGCCGGCGAGGACCAGCGTCACCAGGGCGACGACCACGGCGGGCAGATCCTTGCGCCCCCAGGTGAAGACCAGGAGGACGGCCGCGAGCACCGGTACGAGGGTCGTCCACTGGGTGGTGAGCGACCTGAGCCGAGTGATCATGAAGCGATCCTCGCAGAGGCGTACAGGGCCCGCATTCCGGCGCTGCGGGGCCTCTCCCCCGTCGCGTGGACACGGGTGCCCGGTACCGAACGAGGCACCGGGAGCGGTCGTCGGCGGTTCATGGTGCGGTGCTCCCGGTGCTCGTGTTCCTGCGTCGTGCTGCGTCTTCCTGCGTCGGACGGGTCAGGCGTCGATGCTGTCCTTCGGGGTGCCTTCGGCCTCGGTCCTGGCCGCCTCGGCCGCCGTCGTCTTCTTGTTGGCCATCAGACTGGTGATCGTGGTGACGATCAGGACACCGCAGATCACACCCAGCGAGACGGGGATGGAGATCTCCGGGACATGGACGCCGGACTCGTGCAGCGCGTGCAGCACGAGCTTGACGCCGATGAAGCCGAGGATGACCGACAGGCCGTAGCTGAGGTGGACCAGCTTCTTGAGCAGGCCGCCGATGAGGAAGTACAGCTGGCGCAGGCCCATCAGCGCGAAGGCGTTGGCCGTGAACACGATGTACGGGTCCTGGGTCAGGCCGAAGATCGCGGGGATGGAGTCGAGCGCGAACAGCACGTCCGTCGTACCGATGGCGAGCATCACGACCAGCATCGGGGTCATGACCCGCTTGCCGTTCTCCTGGATCCACAGCTTGGTGCCGTGGTACCGGTCGGCCACGCCGAAGCGGCGCTCGGCCGCCTTGAGCAGCTTGTTCTCCTCGAACTCCTCTTCCTCCTCGTCGGCGCGGGCCTCCTGGATGAGCTTCCAGGCAGTCCAGATGAGGAAGGCACCGAAGATGTAGAAGACCCACGCGAAGCTGGCGAGGATGGCCGCGCCGGCCGCGATGAAGATGGCCCGCAGGACCAGGGCTATGAGGACGCCGACGAGCAGCACCCGCTGCTGGTACTGCGAGGGCACGGCGAACTTCGCCATGATCAGGACGAAGACGAAGAGGTTGTCGACGCTCAGCGACTTCTCGGTGATGAAGCCGGCGAAGAACTCGCCGCCGGCCTGGCCGTCCCCGAAGACGAGCAGGCCGAGTCCGAAGAGTCCGGCGAGGGCGATCCAGACGATCGTCCAGATTCCGGCTTCCTTGATCGACACGTCATGCGGCTTGCGGCCGATGAAGAAATCGACCGCGATCAGGGCCGCCAGCCCCACGATGGTCAGGACCCACAGGGTCACGGAAACATCCACTACTGCTCCTCCGGCGGTATTAACGGCAAATGGTCAGCGTCGTCGCTACCGGAGGTCTCTTCCACCTTGGACGGGTGCCCAGGGCCGACGCCCCGGGATCTGGCCTGATCCGTATTGACGGGTACGCCGCAGCAGATAGGGAGTACTCCCCTCCGTACGGAAAAGCCTACCCCAACAGCCAAGGAAAGGTAAAGCAATTACCAAAGGAAGGATAAACGTGCAGGTCAGAGCTCTTTACCTGAGCTTGGTGCGGGCCGTCGCGACCTCTGTCAGCACCTGCCGCAGCACCTGACTGCCGGGCGGCACCGACGAGGGCTCGTACGTCCAGGCGTGTCCGACCCAGGGGTCGGCGAGGTGGTCGTCGGGCAGCGGGGTGAGTCGCATCAGCGAACGCCAGAGGGGGTCGAGCAACGGGCCGTAGCCCGCGGCGTCCTCGCGGTCCGCGACCATCATCAGGTGGACGCCGACGCTCGGGCCCTCGTCGGCGAGGTAGCGCAGCTGGGTCACGGCCCGGTCGTCGAAGCCGTGCGGGAAGTCGTTGACGATCAGCAGTTGCTCGGCCGTGTCGAGGCCGGGCGGCAGCGAGTCGGCGGCACCGCCGCGCACCGCCATCTGCACCAGGTCCACCCGTTGGGTGAGCCGGGTCAGCACGTCGGTCACCCCGGCGGCGCCCACGGCGGGCGGCGCCGCGAGCACGCCGGTGTGCACCAGCGGGACCAGTGCCTGCGCCGCCGAACCGGCCGGGTCGATGACGTGCACGGCGAACTCGCCCACCGGATAGACGGCGAGCAGCCGGGCCGCGTGCGCCACGGCCGTGTCCAGCGCGAGGCGACGCAGTTCGTGCGAGTCGGTGAACGAGCCGTCCAGGGACTCCGCGCCACCGCTGTCGATCCACAGGCCGCGCTCCAACGGCAGCCGGACCAGCATCGGGATACGCAGCTCAGGGCTCTCCGGGAGGTGCAGATCGCCGAGGCGCACGGCCATCGGGATCTCCATGGGAACGCGGTAGCCGTGCCACACGGGGTTGTCCCAGCCCGCGAACGCCGGCGGGAGCGCGGGTTCGACCACCTCGGACTCGGCGGCCAGCTGCGCGAGGTCCCGGTCCAGGGCCGCGCGCGCCTGGTCGACGAGTTGGGCATGCTTGGTCTGCGCCGCCTCCCGGGCCGCGTCCCCCTGACCACCGATCCGGCTCCGCGGGTCGGACAGCGCCTGGTCGAGCTCCTTCTCCATGCGCGAGTCCGCGAAGTCGACCGCACTGCGGTACGCGGCCATGGTGCGCGCCAGGTCCTCGAACATCCCCCACACCTGGTTGTACAGCCGCTCCTCCATCGACCACCCGGTCGCGTCCCCGGCAACGGGTCGCGCGGCCTGCCCGGGCGGAGCCGGCGCCGCGGTCGGAGCGGGCGACGGGGGCGCCCCGGTCTGGTGCCGACGCGGATGGCTGTAGTCGATCGGGCCATCCGTGGCGGGGGCACCAGGCTGAGTGGCGGCCGGGTCCGCAGGCGCGGCGGAACCGGGAAATCCGGACTGCGGCGCTACGGCCCCCGGGCTGCCCTGCGTCGTGTACGGAGACGTCGGCTGCGGCGCTACGGCTCCGGGGGCACCCTGCGTCGTAGATCCGCTCCCCTCGGGGCCGAGGGCCGGTGCGGCCGCCTGGCGGGTGCGGTCGCCGTCCGGGGTGCGCGGTGGGGGTGCGGCCACGGAGCGGGCGAGGCCGTGGGCCACCGCTTCGTTGATGGTGCCCGCGAGGTGTGCGGCCTGGGGCAGGCCCTGGTCGGTGAGGAGTTCGGCGAGGCCGCCCGCGTAGCCCTGGCCGACGGCGCGCACCTTCCAGGCGCCCTGCCTGCGGTACAACTCCAGGGCCACGACGGCGGATTCGGCGTCCAGGCCGGTGATCGTGTAGCTGGCGACCTCGGTGCCGTCGAGGCCGGTGACCGCGACGAAGGGCGCGGCGACGGCGCCGAAGCGGGCGGGGCCGTCGCCGCCGAGGGGCAGGGCGAGGAGCACGCTGACGCGGTGCACGGCCTCCGGCATGGCGCCCAGGTCCACCGCGAGGCGGTGGTCGGCGGCCGCCTGCTTGGAGACCTCCAGGCCGGGCAGGGTGGGTGTGCCCGGGTGGGCCACCCACTCGACGCCGTGGATCCTGCCCCGCTCGTCGCCGAGCGTGGCGGCGGCCACGACCGACTGGCCGGCCGCGACCCTGATCTCCAGGCGCAGTTGGGAGAGCGGGTGGTTCTGCCCTCGCGCCAGCTCGGCTGCCATCGCTCTCGTCCCCCTGCTCAGCCGTGTCCTGTCGTGTGCGCCGGGCCGTCCTACAGGTGCGGCAGGATCGCCGGCATCAGGTCCTGGAAGGTGCGGCCGTTGGTCGGTGTGCCGAGGGCCGTCAGTGTCCAGCCCGAGCCGGTGCGGTGCACCTTCGCCATGATCTGGGCCGTGTACTGGCCGCCGCCCGCCAGCGTGTAGCGGGCCAGCTCCTGGCCGTTGGTCTCGTCCACCAGGCGGCAGAACGCGTTCTGCACCTCCTGGAAGGTCTGGCCCGTGAAGGAGTTCACGGTGAAGACGATCTGGTCGATGTGGACCGGCACGCGCGCGAGGTCGACGAGGATCGCCTCGTCGTCCCCGCCCTGGCCGACACCGCCGACGAGGTTGTCACCGGTGTGGCGCACGGAGCCGTCGTCGCTGACCAGGTGGCGGAAGAACACGACGTCGACGGGCTGCTTGTCCGCGAAGAGCACGGCGGACGCGTCGAGGTCGATCTCCCGGGTGCGCGAGCCGAACAGGCCGCGCCGGGGAGCCGCCTGCCAGCCGAGACCCATGCGCACCGCGGTCAGGCCGGATCCGTCGTTCTTCTGCAGACTGATGGCCTGACCCTTGGTCATGTTGACCGTCACGACTGTTCCCCTCTCGAACTGTCCCCTGTTGCCGCGGAATCCGCGGATGTCCAGAACCCTACGCAGCGCCACTGACAGTGCCGAACCCCGCATCGGACTTTGTGTCGGTCTTGCAACACAGAGCGGATACCCCGAGGTCCGGCGGTCCACCCGGGCGGTCAGGCCAGGCCGCCCTCCTTCATCTGACGCAGTTCCTTCTTCATCTCGTGGACCTCGTCGCGCAGCCGGGCCGCGACCTCGAACTGCAGGTCCGCGGCGGCGGCACGCATGCGTGCCGTCATCTCCTCGATCTGCTCGGCGAGTTCGGCCGCGGGGCGGTCGGTCGGCACCGTGTCCTTGGCCTTGCCCTTGGCGGACTTGGCGCTCTTCCCGGCCTTGCCGCCGAGTGCGGGCACGGGGGTCTTGGCGCCCTTGCCGTCCTTGGCCTGGCGGTAGCCCGAGCCCAGCAGCTGCTCCGTGTCGACGTCCTCGCGGGCGATCTGCGCGACGATGTCGTTGATCTTCTTGCGGAGCGGCTGGGGGTCGATGCCGCGCTCCGTGTTGTACGCGACCTGCTTCTCCCTACGGCGGTTGGTCTCCTCGATGGCCTTCTCCATCGCCGGGGTGATCCTGTCGGCGTACATGTGGACCTGACCGGAGACGTTGCGCGCCGCGCGGCCGATGGTCTGGATCAGGGAGGTGCCGGAGCGCAGGAAGCCCTCCTTGTCGGCGTCCAGGATGGCGACCAGGGACACCTCGGGCAGGTCGAGGCCCTCCCGAAGGAGGTTGATGCCCACCAGGACGTCGAACTCGCCGGAGCGCAGCTCGCGCAGCAGCTCGATGCGGCGCAGGGTGTCGACGTCGCTGTGCAGGTAGCGGACCTGGATGCCGAGTTCCAGGAAGTAGTCCGTGAGGTCCTCGGCCATCTTCTTGGTGAGCGTGGTGACCAGGACCCGCTCGTCCTTCTCGGTGCGCTTGCGGATCTCGTGCACCAGGTCGTCGATCTGGCCCTCGGTGGGCTTGACGACGACCTCGGGGTCGATGAGGCCGGTGGGACGGATGATCTGCTCGACGGCGCCGTCCGCGCGCGAGAGCTCGTACTTGCCCGGGGTCGCCGACAGGTAGACCGTCTGTCCGATGCGCTTCTGGAACTCCTCCCACTTCAGGGGGCGGTTGTCCAGGGCGGAGGGCAGCCGGAAGCCGTGGTCGACGAGGGTGCGCTTGCGGGAGGCGTCGCCCTCGTACATGGCGCCGATCTGCGGGACCGTGTTGTGCGACTCGTCGATGACGAGCAGGAAGTCTTCCGGGAAGTAGTCGATCAGGGTGTTCGGCGCGGAGCCGGGCTCGCGGCCGTCGAAGTGCATCGAGTAGTTCTCGACGCCGGAGCAGGAGCCGATCTGGCGGAGCATCTCCAGGTCGTACGTGGTCCGCATGCGCAGCCGCTGGGCCTCCAGGAGCTTGCCCTGCTTATCCATCTCGGCCAGTCGCTCGGCGAGTTCCTTCTCGATGTCGTTGACGGCCCGCTCCATGCGCTCGGGGCCGGCGATGTAGTGGGAGGCCGGGAAGACGTAGAGGTGCTCGTCCTCGCTGATGATCTCGCCGGTGAGCGGGTGGAGGGTGGAGAGGGCCTCGATCTCGTCGCCGAACATCTCGATGCGGACGGCCAGCTCTTCGTAGACCGGGAAGATCTCGATGGTGTCGCCGCGGACGCGGAAGGTGCCGCGGCTGAAGGCCACGTCGTTGCGTGTGTACTGGATGTCCACGAAGCGCCGCAGCAGCTGGTCGCGGTCGATCTCGTCGCCGACCTTGAGGGGGACCATGCGGTCCACGTATTCCTGCGGGGTACCGAGGCCGTAGATGCAGGAGACGGAGGCGACCACGATGACGTCGCGGCGGGTGAGCAGCGAGTTGGTCGCGGAGTGGCGCAGGCGCTCGACCTCCTCGTTGACCGAGGAGTCCTTCTCGATGTAGGTGTCCGACTGCGGGACGTAGGCCTCGGGCTGGTAGTAGTCGTAGTACGAGACGAAGTACTCGACGGCGTTGTTCGGCAGGAGCTCGCGGAACTCGTTGGCCAGCTGGGCGGCCAGGGTCTTGTTCGGCGCCATCACCAGGGTGGGGCGCTGGAGCTTCTCGATCATCCACGCGGTGGTGGCGGACTTGCCGGTGCCGGTCGCGCCCAGCAGGACGACATCCTTCTCACCTGCCTCGACGCGTCGGGCCAGCTCGGCGATGGCCGCCGGCTGATCGCCGCTGGGCTGGTAGGAGCTGACGACCTCGAAAGGCGCCACCGTGCGTTCGATGTGGGAAACGGGCCGCATGGAACCAACCGTACGACCCACCACTGACAACGGGGTCGGATCAGCGGTTCTGCGGGGTGCGGGAGCGGCGGTGTCCGAGCTCGCGGGCGGCGCGCACGGGGGCGTGCCGGGGGTGCGGGACGAGGGCGCCGGCCGGGACGCCGGGCTTGTGCTCGACGGGGACATGGGCGGGCTTCCCCATGACCATCAGCGGGTCGAACATCACGACGACGCCGGCCAGGAGCAGGAAGGCGAGGGGGCCGATCATCATGGGCGCGAGCAGGGACGCGGCCGAGACGCCGTCGGTGGTCGGGGTTATGCCGTGGACGTGGACGCTGAGGGCGGCCATGCCGGTGTAGTGCATGCCGGCGACGGCGAGCCCCATGACGAGGCTCGCGCCCACGCTCCAGAGGAACCCGCGGACCTGTCCGGCGGCCCAGAGGGCGGTGATCGCGGCGACGACCGCTATGACGACGGACGCGGCGACGGTGAGCGTGTTGTATTCGAGCTTTCCGTTGAGGCGCATGCCGGCCATGCCCAGGTAGTGCATCGAGGCGATGCCCAGGCCGGTGAGGGTGCCGCCGGTGAAGAGCGCCGTCCCGCGGGGTCCTCTGTAGCCGACGATGAAGATCCCGACGCCGACCATGACGATGGCGACGGCGAGGCTCGCGAAGGTCATCGGCCGGTCGTAGTGGACCGGTGTCTGGCGGACCGAGAACCCCATCATGGCGATGAAGTGCATCGTCCATATGCCGGAACCGATCGCCGCCGATCCGAGGGCGAGCCATCCGGGGCGCCAGGACTGGGCGGCGAGCATCGATCTGGTGGTGCAGCGCAGGCCGAGGGCGCCGCCGAGGCACGCCATGAGGTAGGCCACCAGCGGTGTGACGAGTCCGTAGCTGAATCCGTCGACCGTGCCCTGCATGCGCAGTTGCCCTTCCGTCCTGTTCCATTCCGGAATTCCTGAAACGCGCCCAGCCCCAGGACCGCCGGAACGGTCAGGGTCGACGCAGAGAGTATGACCCCCACCGGAATGGTCGAACGATTTTCCGGCAAAGAAACACGGCCCTGACCCAGTTGTGCGGCACCGGTGAGCGGACTTGGGCAACACCATTCATTCTGTGTCCATCCTGTACCCCACGGGTAGTGACGTTCCGCTGTCATCCTTGAGCTGTATGTGATCGCTCGATGCGAGGAGTACGCATGCACCTGCGCGCAGTTGCCGCCTCGACCACCGCGCTCCTGGGGGCCGCCGCCCTTCTGCTCCCCTCCCCCGCCGCCCGGGCCGGCGACGCCACCGAGTGGCCGACGGTCGTGGCCCACCGGGGCGCGTCCTCCTATGCGCCCGAAAACACGCTGGCCTCCATCGACAAGGCGGCCCAGCTCGGCTTCCAGTGGGTCGAGAACGATGTCCAGCGCACCAAGGACGGCGAACTCGTCGTCATTCACGACGACAGCCTGAAGCGCACCACGGATGTCCAGAAGGTGTTCCCAGATCGAGCTCCCTGGAAGGTGAAGGACTTCACCGCCGCCGAGATCGGACGCCTCGACGCGGGAAGCTGGTTCGGTCCCGCGTTCACAGGCACGCGCGTGCCCACGCTCACGCAGTACATGCGCGAGGTGGAGCACAACCACGAGAGCCTGCTCCTGGAGATCAAGAACCCGGAGCTGTATCCCGGGATCGAGCAGCAGACCCTCAAGCTCCTGGGCAACGAGGGATGGCTGGACCAGGGGCACCTCGACGGCCGGCTGATCGTGCAGAGCTTCAGCGCGGACAGCATCCGCATCGTGCACGACCTGAAGCCCGCCATCAGGACCGCCTTCCTCGGCACGCCCCCCGTGTCCGCCCTGCAGAGCTACGCCGCCTACACCGACCTGATCAACCCGTCGTACGGCTCGATCTCCCTCGGCTACGTCTCCGCCGTGCACGGGCACACGGGCCCGCACGGCCGTCCGATGGAGGTGTACGCGTGGACGGTCGACGACGCGCCCACGGCGTGGAAGGTCGCCGGGTACGGCGTGGACGGGCTCATCACGAACAAGCCGGACGTGGTGCGGTCCGCGCTGAACGGGTTCTGAGGCCGCTCGCGGGGCGTTGTCAGTGCCGGGTCGTACGGTGGGCGCATGGACAGCCATGGGCAGAACGAGCAGCAGATCGTGTGGACCGTCGTCGGCACCGGCATCGGTCCCCTGCTGCTGGCCGCGACGCGGGACGGCCTGGTCAACGTCGTCTTCCACGCCACGGACGCGGTGCGCGACAAGACCCTCGACCGACTGGCGACCCGGCTGGGCACCGAGCCGGTCGAGGCGCCCGACTCCCCCTTGCTGGCCGAGGCGATACGTCAGATCGAGGCCTACTTCGCCGGTGACCGGCGCGACTTCGAGCTGCCGCTCGACTGGTCCCTGATCTCCGGCTTCAACCGGCAGGTGCTGCGCGAGCTGGCGTCCGGCGTGCGGTACGGCTCGGTGGTCGGGTACGGCGATCTGGCCGGGCGGGTCGGGCAGCCGCTCGCGGCCCAGGCGGTGGGGGTGGCGATGGGGTCCAATCCGCTGCCGATTGTCGTGCCGTGTCATCGGGTCGTCGAGAGCGACGGCGGCATCGGCGGGTTCGGGGGCGGCCTGGAGACGAAGAGGAAGCTGCTGGCACTGGAGGGGGTGCTGCCCGAGCCGTTGTTCTGAGGGTTCGGGCGGACCGGGAATTCGGGGGGTGCTGTGCTGGTGAGGACCGGCTTCACACGCGCGTGCGGCGACGACGGTATCGGGTGTTCGCCGTGACCGGCGTCGTGGGGCGGGGCGCGGTGCCCGTCGCGGCCGACCAACTGCCCGCGCTGCGGGCCGGGTGTCCGGGGTGCTGATCACGACCCAGATCCTGGGCGGGCTCGGCGTCGCCACCGGGATCGCGCTGGCCGCCGTACTGGCCAAGCAGGTCAGTGGGACCGAGTCGCTGTCCGGGCTGGCGCCCACGGCGACCGTGACGGGGACGGCGGTGCTGTCGATGCCGTTCGCGGCGTTGATGACGGCGCGTGGCCGGCGTCCGGGTCTGGTCCTCGGGTATCTGGTCGGGGCGCTGGGAGCCGGGGTCGTGGTGCTCGCGGCGAGCATCGGGAGCTTTCCGCTGCTGCTGTGCGGCATGGCCGGGTTCGGGGCGGCCTCGTCGGCGAATCTGCAGTCCCGGTTCGCGGCCGCCGATCTGGCCGAGCCGGAGCAGCGGGCCCGGGCCATCTCCCATGTCGTGTGGGCGACGACCATAGGGGCGGTCCTCGGACCCAACATCGCCGCGCCCGCGGGCCGTAGCGTCTCGGGGCTCGGGATACCCGCGGCGGCCGGCCCCTTCCTGTGGGCGGGCGGGATCTTCCTCATCGCCGCGGTCGTGGTCGCCGTACTGCTGCGGCCCGATCCGTTGTTGACGGCGCGGGCGCTCGCGCCGGACGAGGACCGGTCGGCCGCCGCGCGGTCGCTGCGGGCCGGGTTCGCGGCGGTGGCGGCCTCGCCGCGGGCGCGGCTGGCGCTGGTGACGGTGGCCGTGTCGCACACGGCGATGGTGTCGGTGATGGCGATGACACCGGTCGAGTTGGGGCACCACGGGGCGAGCATCGATCTGGTCGGGCTGGTGATCAGCGGGCACATCGCGGGGATGTACGCGTTCTCGCCGCTGATGGGGAGGCTGTCCGACCGGGTCGGGCGGCTGTCCGGGATAGGGCTCGCGGTGGGGCTGCTGGCCTGTGCCGCGTTCCTCGCCGGTACGGCGGGCGGGAGTCACGGGCGGATCGCGCTGGGGCTGTTCGTGCTGGGCCTGGGCTGGTCGGCGGGGCTCGTCTCCGGCTCGGCGCTGCTCACGGACTCGGTGCCGCAGCCCGCGCGTGCCGCCGCGCAGGGCCTGTCCGACCTCACGATGAACACCTCGGCGGGCATCGGCGGAGCGGTGGCCGGGCTGGTGGTCGCGGAAGCGAGTTACGGCTGGCTGAACCTCACCGCCGCCTGCCTGCTGATACCCCTGGCCGCGCTGGCCCTGTTGACCCGCTCCCGAAAGATCCCGGTTTCCGATGGCCCGCGAAGGGTGGCCGGGAGGCCGAGCCGGTAGCAGACTCCGCCGTGCGCACAGCCACTGGCATCCGGGGGATCGGAGCCGAAGGGACGGCGAACACGCATGAGTGGAAGCGGAAACAGGGCAGTCGCGTATCTCAAGCCGGGAGCGGTCGACGTCAGGACCATCGACTACCCGACGCTTGAACTGCAGGACGGGCCGGGAGTCGCCCCCGCCAACGTCGGCCGAAAGGTCCGGCACGGGGTGATCCTGAAGGTGCTCGCCAGCAACATCTGTGGCAGCGACCAGCACATGGTGCGCGGTCGGACGACCGCGCCCGAGGGGCTGGTCCTCGGACACGAGATCACCGGAGAGGTCGTCGAACGGGGTCCGGACGTCGAGTTCATCGACGTGGGCGACATCGTCTCCGTACCGTTCAACATCGCCTGCGGGCGGTGCCGCAACTGCAAGGAACGCAAGACCGGCATCTGCCTGAACGTCAACCCGGCCCGCCCCGGGGCGGCTTACGGCTATGTCGACATGGGCGGCTGGGTCGGCGGTCAGGCCGAGTACGCCATGGTCCCGTACGCGGACTTCAACCTGTTGAGGTTCCCGGACCGGGACGAGGCACGCGAGAAACTGCTCGATCTGACCATGCTGTCGGACATCTTCCCGACCGGTTTCCACGGCGCGGTCAGCGCGGGCGCCGGGGTCGGGTCCACGGTGTACGTCGCCGGGGCGGGTCCGGTCGGGCTGGCCGCGGCAGCGTCGGCACAGCTCCTGGGCGCCGCGGTCGTCATCGTCGGCGACCTGAACGCCGAACGCCTGGGCCAGGCAAGGAGTTTCGGCTGCGAGACCGTCGACGTCTCGCGCGGCGACATCGGCGAGCAGATCGCCGAGATCCTCGGCGAGCCCGAGGTGGACGCCGCGGTCGACGCGGTCGGCTTCGAGGCACGGGCGCACGGCCCGGACGCCCCGGAGGCACCCGCGACGGTCCTCAACTCGCTGATGGGCGTCACGCGCGCGGGCGGTGCCCTGGGCATTCCTGGGCTGTACGTCACCGCCGACCCCGGTGGGGTCGACGAGGACGCGAAGAGCGGCACCCTGAAGGTGCGGCTCGGGCTCGGCTGGGCCAAGAGCCACGCCTTCACGACCGGTCAGTGCCCGGTGATGACGTACCACCGGAGTCTGATGATGGCGATCCTGCACGGGCGCGTGCACATCGCCAAGGCTGTCAACGCGACCCCGATCGCGCTGGAGGACGCGCCGCGCGGCTACGCCGAGTTCGACCAGGGCGCCAGCCGCAAGTACGTGCTCGACCCGCACGGGACGCTGGCGGGCGTGAGCCCGGTCTGACGCACGGAAAGTGGGGGCCACGCACGCGTGGCCCCCTTTTTCCACGTCGACCGCTGGTGGTGTCCCCCACAGTCCGCGAGGGTTTGACCAGGCCCGGCACCCGCCAGGGATGAGGGAAGACCGAACGACAGGAGGCGCGTGGTGCTGGTGGTGTCCGAGGAAGTACGCGAGGCGATCGACGCGCGTCGACCCGTAGTGGCCCTGGAGTCGACGATCATCGCGCACGGGCTGCCGCGCCCGCGCAATCTGCAGGTCGCGCTGGAGCTGGAGACGGCGGTACGGCAGGAAGGTGCCGTACCGGCGACGATCGCCGTGCTGGACGGGCGGCCCCATGTCGGCCTGGACAAGGAGCAGTTGGAGCGGGTCGCCAACGAGGACGGGATCCGCAAGCTGGGCCACCGTGACCTGCCGCTCGCGGTGGCGGCCGGGGCCAGCGGGGCGACCACGGTGTCGGCGACGGCGCTGCTGGCGGCGCGGGCGGGCATCCGCGTGTTCGCTACCGGGGGGCTCGGCGGGGTGCACCGGGAGTGGACGGTGACCCAGGACGAGTCCGCCGACCTGGGGCTGCTGGCGTCCACCAGGATCACGGTGGTGTGCGCGGGCGTGAAGTCGATCCTGGACGTTCCGGCGACCCTGCAGCGCCTGGAGACGCTGGGCGTGGCGGTCGCCGGATACGGCACGGACCGCTTCCCGGGCTTCTACCTCTCCGACTCCGGCTATCCGGTGGACTGGACGCTGGAGACCCCGCAGCAGGTCGCGGCCGTGATGCGGGCGCAGGACGCGCTGGACGCCCCGGAGTCGACGCTGATCGTCGCCAACCCAGTCCCCGAGGAAGAGCAGTTGGATCCCGGGCTGCACGCGCGCGTGCTCGCCGACGCGCTGCACGCGTGCGAGGCGGAGGGCGTCACCGGGCAGGCGGTCACCCCGTTCCTGCTCGGCTACCTGGTGGAGCACACCGACGGCGCCTCCCTGACCGCCAACCTGGCGGCCGTGCGCGGCAACGTTCGGCTGGCGGGGCGGATCGCGGCGGCCTGGGCCGAGGAGTCGTGACGACCGAGGCGAACGGCGCCCTCCTGGTCGTCGGGGACGTCGTCACGGACGTCGTCGCCCGACACCGGGGACCGCTCGCCCCGGGCACCGACACCGCCGCCGCGATCCGCACCGTGCCGGGCGGTGCGGGCGCCAACGTGGCCTGCTGGGCGGCCCATTGGGGCTGTACGGACGTACGGCTGCTCGGTCGGGTGGGTGCGGACTCGGCGGCCTGGCACGAGCGGGAGTTGGTCGCCTCCGGGGTGCGGCCCCGGCTCGTGGTCGATCCGGAGGCTGCGACCGCGACGGTGATCTGTCTGGTCGACACGGGGGCTTCGGCCGAGCGGACGCTCGTCACCGACAGTGGAGCGGCTCTACGGCTCGGTCCCGAGGACTGGTCGGACTCGTTGCTGGACGGTGTCGTACGGCTGCATCTGTCGGGCTATCTGCTGTTCTCCGAGCCGGGCCGGGCGTTGGCGGACGTGGCGGTGGAGTCGGCACGCGCGCGTGGGGTGCCGGTGAGTCTGGATCCGGCGTCGGCGGGGTTCCTGGTGGAACTGGGCGTCGACCGCTTCCTGACGCTCGTCGAGGGGGTCGACGTCCTACTGCCGAGCCGTGACGAAGCGTGCCTGCTCACGGGGTTGCCCGACCCGGCGGACGCGGCGGCCAAGCTGAGCCGCCATGTCCCCCTGGTGGTCACTAAGCAGGGCGCCGAGGGAGCCCTGGTCGCCCGCTCCGGCACAGTCCACGCACGCGTACCGGCCGAGCCGGCTGTTCCCGTGGACACCACGGGCGCGGGGGATGCGTTTACGGGGGCGTTCCTCGCGACGCTGCTGACGGGCGCCGAACCGGAGAAGGCCGCGCGGGAGGGGTGCCGGGCGGGGGCTCGGGCGGTGGAACTGGTGGGAGGGCGACCGCCTGGGCGGGGATGAGCGCTGGGTGCTCGCGTCGGGTTGTGGTCGGCGGAGCTGAGGCTGTCGACCGGTCAAGGGGCTGGGCGGCAGGGACAGCGGCGATCCAGTCAACGGCGTTCGATGCAAGGCCAGTTGGGGATCTCCCAGCGATGTCGGGCGGAGGGGCGGCGGTACGGGGCTGACGACCGCCGGTGTCGGACGGCGGGCCCGCTTGCACCGGGCGGATGCTCGTGGAGCCGGGCAAACGGCTGCCTCGGCCGGGGACGCCTGCGGTCCCGGAACAAACAGCAGCCCCTGCCGCGCAGGCGACGACAGGGCCGAGCGGAAGGCCCCCCGAGCCGGACGAGCAGCGGTAAGGGCCCGGCCTCCGGCACCCCGTCACCCTCGCCGTTGAAGTCACCGGCCGCGCACGCCGGAACGACCGGAGACACGTGCCGGGCCGACCATGAACGTGCGTCGAACCCCTGACGACCGGCGTTGAACTCACCGACGGCCGAGCCGACACCCAGCACTGCCAACCCCAGCACCGACTACCTGGGTGCTCACTGCCCCGGTGCTCACTGCCCCCCAGCACCGGCAGCGCGGCACCGCACCTGAAGCAGCCGCCGCCTCCCCCGCCCACCCGGCGCCAACTCCCGCCCCCCGCCTACGCCTTCCTGCCCCAGGCCGAGATCATCGGCGCCGTAGCCAGATCCATCGTGCCGGAGGCGACATTGGCCAGGTGGCGGTCGATGTCCTCGTTCGTGGCCAGGCCCGCGCTGACGAGTTGGTCGCGGATCTGGCGGACCGTGGCGGACTCCAGCGCGGCGCAGGCCGGTGAGGTGACCGGGAAATACGCGTCGGCCTCCACCCGGCGCAGGCCGGCCTCGCGGAGCAGGCGCGGGAGTCGGCGGCCGTAGGAGAGGTCGGCGCCGCGGTCGGCCAGGAGCTTGCGGAAGCCGTGCCGGAGGCGGTTCGCGAGTTGTTGCTCGGGGCCGTGTTCTTCGGGGCAGAGCAGGGGCTGGAGGGCGGGGTCGGCGTCCTCGATCAGGAGTCGGCCGCCGGAGCGCAGGGACTTGATCATCGAGTGCAACGCCCGTTCCCGGTCCGGGACATGGACGAGGACGAGCCGGGCGTGCACGAGGTCGAAGCCCTCCCCGGGCGGTTCCTCGGCGCCCACATCATGGACGCGCACCTCGATCGGTGGGCGGGCTGCCGAGGCGACCTGGGACGTGTCGATGTCGGTCGCCACGACCTTCCCCGTCGGGCCGACCTTCTTGGCCAGCCAGGACACCACCGAGTTGCCGCCCACGCCGACCTCCCAGACGCGCCAGCCGGGTCCGACGCCGAACCCCTCCAGGTGCCGGAACGTCGTGGGGTCGAAGAGCGTGGCGAAGGCGTCGAAGCGCTGTCCCGCCTCGGACTGCCGGTTGTCGAGGAGATACCCGTCGGATCGCGTCATGCCGCGATCATCCCAGTTGCCCCGCTTGTCGGAAGGGGGCGACGCTCCGGTTGTCGAGAGGGGCGGAGCTCCGGTTCCGGCGCGGGCGAAGCCCGGCCCATCGCACCCTTGTCGCGACCGCGCACCGGTTCGTCCACAGTGCGTCCACGGCTTCGTCCACAGCCGGGAACAAAGCGGAGGATTCCGTTCCCACAGGCTTGCCCGCGACTCACGTCGGCCTGGCAAACTGGCTCGCCAAGGCGCAGAAATGCGATGCGAGGGGATCCACGCAAGGAGATCCGGATGTCCATGGCAGGGAATCTTCGGAAGGTCACGGGCCTGGGCAGGGTCGGCGGCCTCCGCAAGGTGGCACGGCTGGCCCGGCGGCGCCCGCGGGTCGACCTGAGCCACCACGCCCGGTCACCGCTGGGCTCCTCGGTGGTGAAGTGCGTCACGTACCACGACGGCGCCCGCGTCCCCGTCGCCGGCGATCTGGTGGACACCGTCGAGCGGGTGCGCAAGAAGGAGGACGGCTTCGTCTGGCTCGGCCTGCACGAGCCGACGAACGAGGAGTTCGCGGGCATCGCCGAGCTCTTCGACCTGCACCCGCTGGCGGTCGAGGACGCGATCGAGGCGCATCAGCGCCCGAAGGTGGAGCGCTACGGCGAGACGCTGTTCGCCGTGTTCAAGACGGTCTGCTACGTCGAGCACGAGAAACTGACCGCGACGAGCGAGGTCGTGGACACCGGCGAGATCATGGTGTTCGTCGGCGCCGACTTCGTGATCACCGTGCGACACGGGCGGCACGGCTCACTGGGGCCGCTGCGCGAGGAGTTGGAGTCGAACCCACGGCAGCTCGCGAAGGGACCGGCCGCGGTGCTGCACGCGATCGCGGACCACGTGGTCGACGACTACCTGAGCGTCACGGACTCGGTGCAGGCGGACATCGACCAGGTCGAGACGGACGTGTTCGCGGAGAACGGCGCGCGGGCCGACCCCGGCCGTATCTACCAACTCAAGCGTGAACTCCTGGAGTTGAAGCGGGCGGTCGTCCCCCTCAGCCGCCCGCTGGAGGAGCTCGCCACCCGGCCGATGCGGGTGATCGGACCGGAGATACAGGCCTACTTCCGGGACGTCTCCGACCATCTGCTGCGCGCGAAGGAGCAGATCGCGTCCTTCGACGAACTGCTCAACTCGATTCTGCAGGCGCACCTCGCCCAGGTGACGGTCGCGCAGAACGAGGACATGCGGAAGATCACGGCGTGGGCCGCGGTGATCGCCGTACCGACGATGGTGTGCGGTGTGTACGGCATGAACTTCGACCACATGCCGGAGCTGCACTGGCGGTTCGGCTATCCCCTGGTCATCGGCGTGATAACCGTGGCGTGTCTGGTGCTGTACCGGGGCTTCCGGCGCAACGGCTGGCTGTGACGGCAGCCGCTGAACCGGAAACGGTCCGGCGGACCAGCGCCCGGAAACGGTCCGGCAGTTCAGCTCCCGGGACCGCCCGGCGGTTCAACGCATGCCGCTCCGGGCGTAGACGCTCTCGACCCAGCCGGCGAGCTGTTCCTCCGTCAGATGCTGGGCCAGGTCGGCCTCGCTGATCATGCCGACGAGGCGTTTGTTCTCGATGACGGGGAGCCGGCGGATCTGGTGTCCCTGCATCTCCTGGAGCACCTCGCCGACATCGGCGCCGGAGTCGATCCAGCGGGGTGTGCCCTGGGCCATCTCGCCGGCGGTGATCTTGGCCGGGTCGTGGCCCATCGCCACACAGCCGACGACGATGTCCCGGTCGGTGAGGATGCCGCAGAGCCGTTCGTTCGCGTCGCTGATGGGCAGGGCTCCGACGCCCAGTTCGCGCATCAGCTGGGCGGCGCGGTCCAGGGTTTCATGGGCGGGGATCCACTGGGCGCCCCGGTGCATGATGTCTCCGGCGGTGGTCATGAAGTACCTCCCGGTGCCGGACGGCCGGCGCGGCACAGAACGTTCCGCTAGTCCCGGCGCCCTACATTCTCGCCGCGCGGCCGGGGGAACGCACCCGGACGGTCACGACTTCCGGTGTGCCGGACTCGGTGAATCCGCGCCACCCCGGGTCCCACGGGACTCACCGAGTCCGTGGCTCAGCCGTTCCACGCCGGGTGACGCGGGTCGTCGGCCCGCACCAGGACGTCCGCCGTGCCGGCCGGGTCGGTCTCGTCCTCGTAGCGCTCGAAGGCGGGGAGGGTCCAGTGCTCGGGCTCGGGGGTACGGCGGCGCAGGGCGCCCGTCGAGAGGAGGACGTGGACGGTCAGATCAAAAGGAAACCAGTGCCGAAGGAGGAGCGGGCCGTGCAGCAACAGGACGGCACCGGGCGGGAGTTGGACGTAGGGGCTGC
Organism: Streptomyces sp. NBC_01261; assembly: GCF_036226385.1. Classification (NCBI taxonomy): domain Bacteria; kingdom Bacillati; phylum Actinomycetota; class Actinomycetes; order Kitasatosporales; family Streptomycetaceae; genus Streptomyces; species Streptomyces sp. NBC_01261. The sequence goes on along the minus strand of NZ_CP108463.1, from coordinate 8,135,586 downwards.
GGGTGGCACGGTCGGCGACCGGGTCCCACAGGTCGGGCAGGACGCGGCCGTCGCCGTCCGGTTCGAGCGGGCCGAAGACCTCGCGCCACAGGGCACGGGTGTCGAACCAGCCGTCGTAGTACGCCTCGACGTCCTGGCGCCCGTACTCCAGACGCAGCGAGGCCGGGCGCAGAAACCCCTCGGTGCCCACGACGAGCGAGGAGCGTCCGCGTACGCGCAGCGCCTCCGAGACGCGCTCGGCGAGGTCGCCGGGGTGACCCGCCGGGGCGCCGTCGAAGGCGACACGCGGCCAGGGGCTGCCGTCGGCCGGCTTCAGGTCGAGCAGACGCTCGGCGAGGAGGTCGCCGAGCCGGTCCCAGGTGATCGCTTCCAGTCGCACAGGGCCCATGATGCGGCAGGCGTCGATCAGGATGCGTCGGGCCGGCGGCACCGACGGGCCGCGAGGAGGTGCGGGAGGTGAGTCTCGCTCCAGGCGCGGGCGGCGGGAGAAGCAGGAGAGAGGCGCGCAGCGGGCGGGAATGCTCCCCCTATGGCTCGCATGGCTGACATAGGTCGTACGGCATCGCTCGCGACCCCACCGACCCGTAAGGGACCGCTCGTTGTTCAACCGCGCAGGAAGCGGCACTGTGCCGGGTGTCGTCGGGGGCCGTTGGCGTTGCTGGTCGTCGAGGGTGGGGTGCCGCGGTGTCTCGACTGTGTGGATCTCGGGCATCTGGTGTTCCTGCCGCGCGGCGACACGGCGTTGACGCGCAGGGCGCGGGAGGAGAGTGGGCTGTCGGCGGTGGTGGTGCGGTTCGACCGGCGCCGGGGCCGGTACGAGCGGCAGGGCGTTCTCGTAGAGGAGGCGGGGCTGGCGCGGGCCGAGGAGCGGTGTCTCGCGGACGCGGAGGCGCGACGGCGGCGCCGGGCGCGGGACGCGGTGCGGCGGGCCGCGGAGGACGTGCGGTTCACGGAGGCGTTCGCGGCGGAGATACGACGCCTGTTTCCCGGTTGCCCCGAGACGCGGGCCCGGGCCGTCGCCACGCATGCCTCGGCGCGGGGCAGTGGACGGGTGGGGCGGAGTGCGGCGGGGCGGGCGTTGTCCGAGGGCGCGGTGGTCTCGGCGGTGGCGGCTTCCGTACGGCATGTGGACACGCCCTACGACCAGTTGCTGATGAGTGGGGTGCCGCGACATGAGGCGCGGCGGCGGATCTCGGTGGGGGTGGAGGGGGTTCTACGGGGGTGGCGGGAGGGCGGGGTCCAAACGGAGATGAGGGAGTAGGCGGAGGAGGTGGGGGTGGAAGGGGTGGGGGTGGAGGCGGAGGCAGGTGTCCGGGCGAACGCGGAGGCCGGGCGAACGCGGAGGCCAGGCGAACGCGGAGGCCGGGCGAGGAGGTCGGCGGGGAACCCGGTTGCCCAGCACGCGGTCGTCACCTCAGAGGAGGGCGTCGCCAGCCCGAAGGGCACCATCACCAGCCCGGAGCACGCCGTCACCCGCCCGATGGGTGTCGTCACCCGCCCGATGGGTGTCGTCACCCGCCCGATGGGTGTCGTCACCCGCCCGATGGGTGTCGTCACCGGCCCGGAGTCTGACTTCACCGGCCCCGAGTCTGCCTTCACCGGCCCCGAGTCTGCCTTCACCGGCCCCGAGGGCATCGCCGCCGGCCAGAGGGGCTCCATCACCGACCCGGCGCGTGCCGTCGCCGGACCGGAGGGCACCGTCACCGACCCCGAGAGGCCTCGTGGACGGACGCGTATGCCCCGGCGATTCTCGGCCATGGTGACCCGGTCAGGGGCGGGGTTGACTTGTCCCGGTGGTCGGTGGTGGGCAGGATCTCGGGTCTACGGGCGGGAGTTGATGTCGGCATGATCGGTGAACCGTATGTGACGCTGACGGTTCTGGGGGTGCTCGTGACCGGCGTGATGGCCGGGGTGTTCTGTGCCTTCTCCGTGCTGGTCATGCGGGGACTGGCCGGGTTGCCGCCCGCGCAGGGGGTCGCGGCGATGAACGCGATCAACACGGCGGCGATGACGCCGGCCTTCATGCTGCTGTTCGCCGGTTCCGCGGTGGTGTGCGCGGTGATCGCGGTGGTGACGTTCGTGCTGTGGCCGGATCAGGGGACCGTGGAGTTGCTGCTGGGGAGCGCGCTGTATCTGTTCGGCGCGTTCGGGCTGACCCTCGTCGCGAACGTGCCCCGCAACGAGGCGCTGCTGAAGCTGGACCCGGGGACGCCGGAGGCCGCCGCGTACTGGCCGTCGTACGTACGCGAGTGGACGATGTGGAATCACGTCCGCGCGATCGCCTCGGCCGCCGCCGCGCTGGTGTACATGCTGGCTCTCACCTGAGAGAAACCGCATGATCACCTGAGCGCGAGCTGGTGAGGGCCCGCAGGGCCGCCCGCGGGACCGGGGGAGAAAGCCGTCTCGCCCCACTCTGCGCGCCCGGCCCATGGGCCTTATCGTGGCTGAAAGAGTGCCGCCCGATGACGCACGGCCTGTCGTACGCGGACGCGAGGAAGACGGCCATGGCCGATCCCAAGGGTTTTATGACCACTCGGCGCGAGGAGTGGCCCCGCCGGCCCGTCGCGGAGCGGGTGCGGGACTGGGACGAGGTGTATGTCCCGGGCGCGCTGCTGCCGATCGTCACGAAGCAGGCCGACCGGTGCATGGACTGCGGTGTCCCGTTCTGCCACGACGCCTGCCCGCTCGGCAATCTGATCCCCGAGTGGAACGATCTGGTCAGCCGGGACGACTGGCGCGCGGCGGCCGACCGACTGCACGCCACCAACAACTTCCCCGAGTTCACCGGGCGGTTGTGCCCGGCACCGTGCGAGGCGGGGTGTGTGCTCGCCATCAACCAGCCCGCCGTCACCATCAAGAACGTCGAGGTGGCCATCGCCGACCGCGCCTGGAGCGACGGTTTCGCGCCACCTCGGCCACCGGACCGGCTGTCGGGGCGGACCGTCGCGGTGATCGGCTCCGGGCCCACCGGACTCGCCGCGGCCCAGCAGTTGACGCGGGCCGGGCACACGGTCGCCGTGTACGAGCGGGACGACCGGCTCGGCGGCCTGATGCGGTACGGCATCCCCGAGTTCAAGATGGAGAAACGGCACCTGGAAAGACGCCTTGAGCAGATGCGGGCCGAGGGCACCAAGTTCCGTACCTCGACGACGGTCGGGCGCGACATCGGGGCGGCCGAACTGCGGGCGCGCTACGACTCGGTGGTGATCGCCACGGGAGCCACGGCGTGGCGTGAACTGGCCGTACCGGGGCGGGAGTTGACCGGCATCCACCAGGCGATGGAGTACCTGCCGCTGGCCAACCGGGTGTGCGAGGGCGACTTGGCGGCCTCTCCCCTGTCCGCCGCCGGGAAGCATGTCGTGATCGTCGGCGGCGGCGACACCGGGGCGGACTGCCTCGGCACCGCGGTGCGTGAAGGGGCCGCGTCCGTCACGCAGTTGGACATCTACGCCCAGCCGGACGCCGAGCGCGACGAGGACGCGGAGCCGTGGCCGACGTATCCGAAGATCTACCGGCTCTCGGCCGCGCACGAGGAGGCTCGGGACCTGGGAACGGCTCCGGCGGCGGACGCGGACGCGCGGCTGTTCGCGGCGTCGACGCTCCACTTCGAGGGGGACGGAGACGGGCACGTGCGGTCCCTGCACCTGGTCGAAGTCGACGCGCAGCGGCGGCCGTTGGACGGTTCCGGGCGCAGCCTGCCCGCCGATCTCGTGCTGCTCGCCCTCGGGTTCTCCGGGCCCGACCGGGAGGACGGGCTCATCGACCAACTGAGGCTGGCGATGGCGCCGCGCGGCACGATCACCCGGGACGCGGACTTCGCGACGAGTACGCGCGGGGTGTTCGTCGCGGGGGACGCGGCGCGCGGGCAGTCGCTGATCGTATGGGCGATCGCGGAGGGACGGGCGGTGGCGGCGGCCGTCGACCGCTACCTGACGGGGAGTTCCCAACTCCCGGCGCCCATCGGGCCGTACGACCGCCCGATGACCGTGTGAGACAGCGGAGGCAGCCGAGGCAGAGGTCGGGACATCTCTGCTGCCGGATGAGCACGCGTACGTCCGTCCTCGCTCCTGGGGATGAGGCGGGGCGTACTGCGCCGGTACGAGGAGCCGGGCGGGTTCTCCTCCCGGCTCACGAAATCGTCCGGTGGCGGGCGGGAAAGTGGCTTCCGGCCGACCTGTAGGCCAACGGCGGTGGGATCATCGGCGTAGGAGGCGAGTCGTGGTCGGCCCGGAGTGGGGTCGGGCGCGGCGGCGCCCCCATCCTTCGTTCCGTCGTCAGGCGCGGGGCCACCCCCGCGCGTCCCCCCTGTTGGCGGTCGGTCCTGGAGGGTGTTGATGACGACGCTCGACGAACGTCATGGCGAGGACGCGCGGGAGGCGGCGGGGGCGTACCGCCCGGACGCCGCCGTCCCCCTCGACCAACTCACGGCGATACAGCCCCTGTTCGCCGGTTCCAAGGCGGCGAACCTCGCCCGCGCGGCCCGGGCCGGACTGCCCGTGCTTTCCGGGTTCGTGATCCCCGAGGGCGCGGGCGACGACCCCGCCGCCCTGCGCCGCGCCTGGCGGGACCTCTCCGACTCCGGCGCGCGGCCCCTCGTCGTACGGTCCTCCTCGCCGCAGGAGGACACCGAACAGTCGTCCCTGGCGGGGCAGTTCGCTTCCGTGCTCGATGTGCGCGGGTGGTCCGACTTCTGTACGGCCGTGCGGACCGTGCTCGATTCGGCACACCGGCCCGACGGGTCCAGCGCGCCGATGGCGGTGCTGGTGCAGCCGATGCTGACGGCGCGGGTCGGCGGGGTGATGTTCGGTGCCGACCCCGTCGAGGGGCGTGCCGACCGGATGCTGGTGAGTGCGGTCCGCGGCGGTCCGGACAGCCTGGTCAGCGGTGAACAGGCGGGCACCAACTACTGGTTGAGCCGTCGAGGCCGACTGCTCCGCACCGAGCCGCCGACCGCCGACTCGCTGCTCACCCCCTCCGAACTACGGCGGCTGGCCCGGCTCGCGCGCCGGGCACGGCAGGTGTTCGGGGGGCCGCAGGACATCGAGTTCGGGTTCGCCCGGGACGAAGTCAGGGCCGAGGTCGGGGGCGGGCACCACAACACAGTCGGGGGCGAGCGGCTGTGGTTGTTCCAGAGCCGACCGATCACCGCCATGGCCGCACGGCCGACGCGTGGGGCACGGCTGCTCGGGCCTGGACCGGTCGCGGAGACGCTGCCGAGCCAACTCCAGCCGCTGGAGGAAGACTTGTGGGTCACACCGATGGCCCGTGGGCTGACCGCCGCACTCGACATCGCGGGCAGCGCGCCGCGTCGGCTGCTGCGGACGGTGCCGGTCGTCACGACGGTCGGCGGATGGGCCGCGGCCGATCTACGGCTGCTCGGCGCGGCCCCGCCCAGGCGCCGGTGGCTCGCCCTCCTCAACCCGGCGCCGGGAGCACGGCGGCTCGGCGCGGCCTGGCGGGTCGGCCGACTCACCGCGGCGCTGCCCGGGTTGGCCGCGGACCTCGTGGCGGACATCGACCGCCGACTCGCTCAGGTCCCGGCCCCCGGCGAACTCCCCGGCCCCGACCTGGCCGCCCAACTCCGCTGGACTCGCGGCGCCTTGGTCTCCCTGCACGCTCAAGAGGCCCTCGCGGGCGCCCTGTTGCACGAGCCGCCCAGGTCCCGTACGGCAGCGGGCGCGGCCCTGACCGCCCTCGCGGAGACGCGGTCCCTGGGCATCCCGGACGAGCAGGCAGCCACCGTAGCGCCGACCGTGCTGGCGCTCACGGCACCGAACCTGCGGGGGCGCGGACGCTGGCCGCGGGGCATCCACGCAGACTCGGTACCGGGTTCCGCGTTCACGTCGGCCCCTGACACCAACGACCCCTCACCCTCACCCTCAATTTCCCCCTCCCCCTCTCCTTCGCCGACACCCACGCCCACGCCCACAAGCCACCACTCCCCCACCCCCCTCACCGCCGCCCGCACTCCCGCCCTCCCCCCAAGAGAATCCCTCCGCCTCCGCATCCGCTGGGTCCAGGAGCTACAGGTACGGCTCGTGCGAGAGGCCGCGCACCGGCTCGGCTTGGCCACCGCAGACCGCGCAGGGCTGCTGCGCTGGCCGGAGTTGGCCGCCGTACTCGATGGCGAACCCCTGCCCGGTGATCTCCACGCGCGCGTGCCGCAGGCCGAGTCGCCGCCGTTGCCGGACGCCTTCCGACTGACGGCGGAGGGCACGGTGGTCGCCGAACGCACCGGCACCGACGGCAAGGGCGACGACGACGGCCGGGGAGTGTCCGGCGGGCGGGCCGTCGGGACCGTCTGGGACGGGACCGGGCCACGCCCCTCCGACGCCGTGCTCGTCGTCCGCACCCTCGACCCCGCGCTCGCCCCGCTCCTCCCCGAACTCACCGCGCTGGTCGCCCAGACCGGCAGCCCGTTGTCCCATCTCGCGCTGCTGGCACGGGAGTTCGGTTTGCCCACCGTGGTCGGCGCGACCGACGCCGTACAGCGCTTCCCGCCCGGTTCGCGCGTCGCCGTCGACGGCACCACCGGTGAGGTACGGACGGGAGAGGTACGGACGGGCGACGAACGGACAGGGGACGGCCGATGAGGCGGATCGCGTACGTCTTCGGGAGCCTGGCCGCCGCCGGAGCGGGGACCTATCTCATCGTCTACCTGTACCGCTGGCAGTGGCAGCGCGCCATCCTGTGCGGAATCCTGCTGCTGGTCGTCGAAGTCATGCTGCTCGGCATCGTGTTGCTCGCCCGGCTCACCCGGATCGAGGAACGGGTGAAGGAAAGCGACGCCAGGCAACGAGAGTTGACGTCACGTCAGAAAGACGTGCTGGCCCGGCTGCGACAGGGGTCCGTCGAGCGCGAGGGCGCCCGCTTCCGCTGGTTGGAGGAGGACACCGCCGACCGTACGTACGTCTTCGTGCCCGTCCTCATGGTCACCGGGGTGCTGCTGTCCGGGCTGGCCTGGGTGGTCCAGCGGATCGCCACCGCGACCGGGCGCCCGGCCGAACGGCGCCTCGCGGGACGCCTCGCCGTCCTCGCGGCCCCCGAACCAGGCGCGCTGGTGGGCGAGTTGGAGGACCGGCCCGCGCTGGGCCGGCGTTCCAGGGGCCGCGTCGCCCGCACGGCCGTCGTCGGTGTCGTCGGAGCCGCGCTGCTCGCCGCGCTGGTCGTCGGGCTCGCCGATCTCACCCAGACCCGGGAGCAGAGCGCGAGCGGCTCCGAGGCGACCTCGGTGCTCGTCCAAGTCGACGTGCGGGGCGGGGACATGACCGCCGAACGGCAGGCGCTCGCCGCCCAACAGGTCTGGGAGCGCTGCCGGGACTCCACCTCCGTGCCGCTGAACCACGCCACGCTCGGCAGCCTCGGCGACGGCATGTTCGCCGGGGTCGTACGGCCCGCGCTCGCCGAACACGACCGTATGCGGCTGCGCGGCTGTCTGGAGGACGCGGCCCTCGACCGCGCCCACCTCACGGTGATGGGCATGGGCGACACGGACGCGGACGACGACTGACCCCACACGCAATCCGGACGTACGATGCCAAGGCGCCCCCGTCCCCGAGCACCCCGGGTCGCCCATGGCAACCGTTCTCGCACCTTCGCCCCAACTCCGCCTGCCCAGACGCGCGATGAGGCTGATTCTCGCCGTCGCCCTCGGCTATGTCGCCCTGTGGGCCACCGGCGCGCTGGGCATCCTCGCGTTGTCGTACTGGGCGCGCGAGGAGACCCCGGCGCCTCCGGGTACCCGTGCCGTGCAGGGCATCCACCACTTCCAACCCGTCGACACCGACGGGAAGTTGTGGCGGGGTGCCGCTCCCTCGCCCGGCGGTTACCGGGAGTTGGCCCGCCTCGGCTTCACCACGGTCGTGGATCTGCGGGCGGAGGACCTGAGCGCGGCGCGGCTCGCCGAACCGGGCAGGGCCGGGCTGGACGTCGTACGGCTGCCCATTCGGGACGGGCAGACGCCAACTCCGGCGCAGGTGGGGCGGTTTCTCGATGTCGTAGCGTCGGCGGGCGGGCCGGTGTTCGTGCACTGCGGTGCGGGGGTGGGTCGGACGGGGACGATGGCGGCGGCGTATCTCGTGCGGACCGGGGAGGCGTCGTCGGCGCGGGCGGTCCGGCGGAATCTCGCCGTCGGACCGCCGTCGATCGAGCAGATCTACTACGCGCTGAGCCTCGGTACGGGCCCGGGCCGGCTGGAGCAACCGCCGTTGCCGGTGGTCGCCGTCAGCCGGCTGGTGGACGCGCCACGACGCATGCTCTCGTGGTTCTGAAACAGCACGCCAAGGACCTCAGGGTTTGCGGCCCACCGCCCCGTAGCCGGGAATCGTGCCGTCGTCCTGGCCCGGTACCGGTTCGCCCAGTTCAGGATGCCACCGGTCGACCACCGCCACCCCCGGCTCGACCAGGTCGAGGCCGGCGAAGAAGCGTGCGAAGCCGGTGCGGGAGCGGAGGGCCACGGTGCTGCCCGCCGCCGTGAGCTGCTCGACCGCCGCCGTCGACTCCTCCGAGGTGAAGTCGGCGGTGGCGTGGGTCATCATCAGGTAGCTGCCGGTGGGGAGTTGGGACAGCAGGCCGTCGACCAGCTCGTGCGCGCCGTCCTCGTCGGGGACGAGGTGCAGCAGCGCGACGAGGGACAGGGCGACGGGCCGGGTGAGGTCGAGGACCTGCCGAGCGCCCTCGATGATCACGTCCGGCTCGCGCACGTCGGCCCGCAGATACTCGGTCGCACCCTGGGGTGTGCCGTGCAGCAGGGCCGCCGCATGAGCCGGCGCGACCGGGTCGTTGTCGCAGTAGACGACACGCGCCTCGGGCGCGACGGCCTGCGCGACCCGGTGCAGGTTCGGCTCGGTCGGGATGCCGGTGCCGATGTCCAGGAACTGCCGTACGCCGTGCTCGGTGAGCCAGCGGGTGGCCCGGTGTGCGAACGCGCGGTTGACACGTGCCATGACCGGCACCCTCGGGTCGAGGGCGAGCATCTGGCGGCCCATCTCCGCGTCGACGGGGTAGTTGTCCTTGCCGCCGAGGTACCAGTCGTAGATGCGGGCCGGGTGGGGTCTGCTGGTGTCGATCTCGACGGTCTCGTCGATCCTGTCGGTGGGCCGCACGGTCATGGCGTGCTCCATAAGGTCGTACAGAGGATGGTGCGGCGATATGTGATCAAGTCAGTACCAAAATAAGGAGGTTCGGTAAGGAAAAAGCATTCAGCACGGGTCCGTCAGGAGAGCAGGAAATCAGCCTCGCCCGCCTTCGCCCCCTCGATGAAGGCCGTCATCTCGTCGGTCGTGTAGATCAGGGCCGGCCCGTCCGGGTCGGTGGACTGGCGGACGGCGATCCGGCCGTCGGCGAGCTTCATCGCCTCCAGGCAGTTGCCGCCGTTGCCGCCGCTCCACGGCTTGTGCCAGCCTTCGCTTCCCAAGTCCCGCGCGGGCATACCGTTGTAGACGCTCATACGCGGCTTGATGCGATCCATTCACAGCTCCTTGCGGAGATCCTTGAGGATCTCCTTCGTGCGATGTGCCGTAGCGGCCTGCGCCGCCATGCGGTCCATGACCTCAAGGTGGGTCCCCACCTCTTCGCGCGAGTCCAGATAGACGGCGCCGGTCAGGTACTCGCTGTAGACCATGTCCGGCAGTTCTGACATGGCAAATCGGAACAGCACGAAGGGCCCGTACGTGCCCGGGTGCGGCCCCGAGGAGAACGGGGCGACCTGCAGGGTCACGTTGGGCAGCTTCGTGGCGTCGAGCAGTTTGTCGATCTGGGCACGCATCACCTCGGGGCCGCCGACCGGGCGGCGCAGGGCGGTCTCGTCCATGACGGCCCAGAAGCGGGGCGCGTCGGGACGGGTGAGCAGGCCCTGGCGCTGCATGCGCAGATCGACGTGGCGCTCGATGTCGTCGGGCTCGGTCTGGCCGATGGCACCGGACTTCAGCACCCCGCGCGCGTAGTCCTCGGTCTGCAGCAGTCCGGGCACGAAGTGCGGTTCGTACGACCTGATGAGCGCGGCTGCGCCCTCCAGGCTGACGTGCATCGAGAACCAGCCGGGCAGGATGTCGTGGAAGCGCTGCCACCAGCCGGGCCGGTTGGCCTCCTCGGCGAGCTGGACGAAGGCCTCGGCCTCCTCGTCGGAGACGCCGTAGGACTTCAGGAGGAGCTGGAGGTACGGGATCTTGAGGGAGACCTCCGCCATCTCCATGCGGCGGACCGTGGCGGGAGCGACGCGGAGGACGCGGGCGGCCTCCTCGCGCTTGAGTCCCGCGCGTTCCCGCAGGTCCAGCAGGCGCCGGCCGAGGACGACCTGGCCGACCGTCGGTGCGGACCGCGGCTCGCTCACGCTCCACCTCCACGAATGAGTGATGAGTCCTGACAGCTGGGTACCGGGTACTGACTTCAGTGCCGAGCAATGGGTCTTGAGTGCCGAGCAATGGCTTGAGTACTGACAGCGCATGCGTCCGTACAGTCCGTCGAGAGGGTTCTCACGGACCTACGAACCGATCCCGGCCCGACGTACCGATCCCGGCGAACCGAATCCTGACAGGCCTGCGGCGCCATTCGAAGACTCATTCGAAGATCGGGACAGACCTCCGGAGATTCCAACTGGCGCCGCGCGACTTTCTGTTGCGAGCAGTGTGCCACGACCGTCCAGACCGTCATACGGCACTCTGCATTTTTCATAGTGACACTTGCCAAGTGTTCACGGCGGGGCGATAGTGGCAAGCGTGATTCCGTCCGCGCCCTTAGGAACAGACGCCGCCGCAGGCCGCCTCGGTCTCGGTGCCGCCGCGGGAGCCGTCCCTGGTGGGACCGCTGCTGAGCGCCGGTTCCGGTTCGAGCTGGCCGCACATCCGGGTTCCCCGGCCCAGGCGAGACGCCTGACGCGGGCCCGGCTGTCCGGCTGGTCCGTCTGCGAGGACACCTGCGACACGGCGGTACTGGTCGTCTCCGAGCTGGTCACCAACGCGATCGTGCACACCGCGAGCAGCCACATAGTCTGCGAGCTGCACGATGGCGACGACCTGGTGCGGATAGCCGTCCGTGACGAGGGCTGCGCTCCTGGTGAGCCTCGCCCGTCGCCGCGGCGGCCTGATGAGGAGCACGGGAGGGGACTGCTTCTCATCGACGGGCTCTGCCGGGCCTGGGGCGCCCAGGAACACGGACCCGGCCTGCTGGTCTGGGCCCACCTGCCGCGGCAGGCGGACCCGGCGCACGGCCACCACCCGGTCCCCGGCCACGACAGTTCCGTACCGCTCAACGACCTGGGTTGGGGCGCACGACCCAAGCCGGGTCCGTCGGGCGGTTCGGGCGACGAGGACGAGGCGACGGCACACTTCGGGACCTTCGAGGATCTGGGCGTATTTCCGGGGCGGGGGCATGGGGGTGCCTCCGGCAGCGGGCATGGGGGTGCCGGCGACTTCGGAAGTCCGGATCTCGGCGGCTTCGGGGGCCGGGAGCACGAAACCGGAAGCGGCCCTGCTCGTGGTGGGGCCGGCTCCGGTACGCGGGGCCGGGAGGGCGCGGGCCACTTCGGGGGCCTCGGTCAGGAGACCACGGGTCTCTTCAGGGGCCGGGGACACCAGGACGCCGGCGACCTCCCGGACTCCGCGGAGACCGGGGAATCCGCGGATTCCGGCGGGTTCAGGGAATCCGGTGGACTCGGGGACTTCGGTACGGGGGTCGCATGGGTGTGAGCGGCGGGTCTCGTCCCGGCCAGGTGCTCAGTCTCGACACGCTGGTCCGTCTGGGGCGTGCGCTGCACGGTCCCGGTGCGCCCAGGAGACTGGCCGTTCCCGAGGGCATGACGGCTCCGCTCGGCTGCGACGCCGTGGCGGTGCCCGCGCGTTTCGGACCGCTGGTTCTGCCCCGGCTGCCGCGCGTCGGTTGTGTCTACGCCGACGAAGCGCACTGGTGGTGGATCGTTCCGTCCGACTCTGACTACGCGCTGGACTGGCCTGCGCCGGCGCGGTACACGACCGGGGCGCTGGTTCCGGACTCGCCTCGCGCGCCGGGTCTCATTCACAAGCCGGACGGGAAGCTGCCGTATACGCCGCCGATTCCGTTGTACCTGGCGGTGTGTCGGGTTACGGGGACTACGCCTTCTTGGTCGCGGCCCATCAGCGCGTAGCGCTCCGCGGGTTGAGCGGATTTTTCTGCGGGTCCGGTGGGGGTTGATCTCGCTGTTCCCCGGGGTGTGTGGTTTTAGGCTGCGGGTCCGGTGGGGGCTGGTCGCGTAGTTCCTCGGGGTGGGCGGTTTTGTCTGGGGGCCGGTGGGCTCGACGCGCAGTTTCCCGGGGTGGATGGTTTTTGTCTGCGGGCCCGGTGGGGCTGGTCGCGTAGTTCCCTGGGGTGGATCGTTTTTGTCTGCGGGCCCGGTGGGGGCTGGTCGCGTGGTTCCCCGGGGTGGGCGGTTTTGTCTGCGGGCCAGTGGGTTGGTCGCGTGGTTCCCCGGGGTGGATCGTTTTTGTCTGCGGGTCCGGTGGGGGCTGGTCGCGCAGTTCCTCGCGCCCCTTTTGGGCGCGTTGCGCCCGGCTGTCGGGCCAGTGGGCGTTTTCCCGGTGCGCCTGCACGTCCGCGCCGCACATCGACAGGGGTCCGCCCTGCTCTCGACGAGCGCCACCCCTCCTCGCGCACAGTCACGCGGCGCAGCCACACACCAACACAGCCCCGCCTCGCATTCAACGGGCGGCGCCCCTCACCGCACCCGCCCGCGCGGCGCAGCCACACACCAACACAGCCCCGCCACGCATTCAACGGGCGGCGCCCCTCACCGCACCCACCCGCGCGGCGCAGCCACACACCAACACAGCCCCGCCACGCATTCAACGGGCGGCGCCCCTCACCGCACCCACCCGCGCGGCGGAGCCGCATATTGGTACGGCGCCGGCGCTCCGGCTTCCCGGCGTACGCCCGCGCGTCCCCGCCCCGCCTCCCCGCGCTCTCCCCCGCACCCCTCCCACCCCGCGATAGTGGCCGTTCGTCCACGATCGGGGGAGGTCGGCGGTGGGGAGCAAGGGTCAGGGGGAGTCGGGGCCGGGGGAGGCGTCCGCTTCGGAGCGGCTGCTCTTTGGTGGGCCCTTGCGGTATGACACGGGGTGGAGTCAGCACAACGACGCGTTCCTGGAGCTGAGTTTCCGGTCCATGGTGACGCGGTTGCCGGCGATGCTGCGGTCGAGTTTCCGGCTGGCGTGGCAGGCCGATCCGCGGGCCGCGCGGGTCGTGCTGGGCGCCGAGGCGTGCCGGGGCGCCACGCAGGCGGTGAGTCTGCTCGCGGTCAACAGCGTGCTGGGGCGGCTGATCACCGGCGGTGCCATCGCGGACCGGCTGCGCGGTGCCGTCCCCGCGCTGGTGACGATGGCCGCGGTGATGCTGGTGGGCGCGCTGCTGCGGGCCGCGTCGACGTACGCGACCGGGCGGCTCGAACCGAAGGTGGAACGCGTCGCCACCGAGCTGTATCTGGAGCGGGCGGCGGCCGTGGAGCTGGCCGCGATCGAGGACCACGCGTTCCACAAGCTGCTGGACACCGCGCAGTACGGCGCCATGTCGGCCCGCCGCATGATCTCGTACGCGACGAACGTCATGAACGCGCTGATCTCGCTGATCGCGGCGGCGGGCGTGCTGACCGTACTGCACCCGGCGCTGCTCCCGCTGCTGGCGACGATGACGCTGCCGAGCGCGTGGGGCGCGCTGACGAACGCGCGGCGCCACTACGAGTCGTTCCACACCTGGGTGCAGCACGTCCGCGCCGGCCGCCTCATCGGTTCACTGCTCACCGAGCCGGAGGCGGCCCCGGAGATCCGCGTGCACGGCGTCGGGCCGTTCCTGCTGCACCACTTCCACGAGATGTCGGAGAGCGCGGAGGCGGAACAGGCCCGGCTGGCCCGGCTCACGGCCCGCACGGGGCTGATCGCGGCGACCTGGACGGGCCTCGCGACGGCGGCGACGTACGCGACGCTGGGCGGGCTGCTGCTGTCCGGGGCGATGGCGCTCTCGGTGGCGGGTACGGCGGTGATCGCGATCCGCACCGGTTCCGCGAGCCTGGACACGCTCGTGCTGGCGGTGAACCAGCTGCACGAGGAGGCCCTGTTCGTGGGCGATCTGCAGAAGCTGTACGAGGAGGCGACCGGGTGGGCGATCCCGGTCGGCGGGGCGGCGCTGCCCGAGGAGCCGCGGGAGATCCGCTTCGAGAACGTCACGTTCAGCTATCCGGGCGAGACCACCCACCCCGCGCTCGACGATGTCTCCCTAGCCCTCCCGCTCGGCCGGATCATCGCGCTGGTCGGCGAGAACGGCTCCGGCAAGACGACCCTGGTGAAGCTGCTGGCCGGGCTGTACCGGCCGGACCGGGGCCGGATCCTGTGGGACGGCGTCGACGCGGCGGGCGCCGACCGGCAGCAACTGGCGGACCGGATCGCGATGGTGGCGCAGAACTTCAAGCGCTGGCCGTTCACCGCCCGCGTCAACGTGGCCGTCGGGCGGTCCGGGGCGCCGCTCACCGACGAGCGGGTGGCGGACGCGGTCGCCGAGGCCGGTGCGCAGGACGTGGTCGCGGATCTGCCGCGCGGTCTGGACACGTTGCTGGCCCGGAACTTCAGCGGCGGGCACGAGCTGTCGGGCGGTCAGTGGCAGCGGCTGGGGATCGCGCGGGCCGCCTACCGCCGGGGCCGCATCCTGATCGTGGACGAGCCGACGGCGGCCCTCGACGCCCGGGCCGAGCTGGAGGTCTTCGAGAAGATCCGCGCCCTGGCCGGCACCGGGCAGACGGTCGTGCTGATCACGCACCGGCTGGCGTCCGTACGCCACGCGGATCTGGTCCATGTCCTGGATCAGGGGCGGCTGGTGGAGTCGGGGACGCCCGACGAGCTGCTCGCGAGCGGCGGGGTGTACGCGGAGCTGTACGCGCTCCAGGCGGACCAGTTCACGGTGAAGGTGCCCGCCCCGAAGGCGGGCTGATCTCTCAGGCGGCGACGTCCACGACGTCGCCGCTGCGCACGATGACCAGGAACGCGTCGGTCGCGATGTCCATGACGACCTCAGCGTGCAGGCCCTCCAGACGGCGCGCCTGCGCGAACTCCTCCGCCGGCCACGAGCCACGCGGCCCGCCGGCGGGAAAGCTCTCAAGCACCGTTCGCCCGTTCACCTTTTACCTCCCTGTCGTGCTGAACTCGCAGAACTTCGTGACGTCTCGTAGGGGAGACCGTCATGAAGCCTCATGGAGTTAAACGCCGACAGTACGGTGAACGGCTCGGGAAGTGACGGTACTGAGACATAGTCGACACCCGGCCGCGTACTTTCTCCGTACTTTCCGTATCAGTCCTCGTACTCGTCGTGATAAAGCACGCGTGCGCTGCCGGCGGGCGCCCCGAGCGCCGACGCGCGCCCGTTGGGCTCCTCCCACTCCTCCTGGCGCCCCAGTGCGGTCAGATCGAGGAAGGTGGTGGTCGAGCCGAGCCCGTCGAGCCCGCGCTCATAGGTCGAGTAGGTGTGGAACACCCGGTCGCGGTCCCGCAGGAAGCAGCTGACGCCCGGCCGCTCGACGGGTTCCCCGTCTCCGACGAACGTGACCTCGAAGTCCCAGTTGAAGTCCCCGCCGAAGGACGAGTACCAGGGCAGCGTCCACCCCATCCGCGCCTTGAACGGCAGGATCTTCGTGTACGGCGCCCTCGACGCGGCGGCGAACGTCGTGCCGCGCGCCTTCAGATGAGCGGGATGCCCGATCTGGTCGAGGAACGCCGAGCAGCTGCGGCAGCCCGCGTCCCACTCGGGCGCGAACATGAAGTGGTAGACGACGAGTTGGCCGCGCCCCTCGAAGAGGTCGAGCAGGGTGGCCTTCCCGTCGCCGCCCTCGAAGAGGTACTCCTTGTCGACCTCCACCATGGGCAGCCCGCGCCGCTCGGCGTTGAGCGCGTCCCGCGCACGCGTGGCCGCCTTCTCCTTGACCAGCAGTTCCTCGCGCGCCGCGCGCCACTGCGCACGCGAGACGATCTCCGGAAGCGACATGGGGCCCTCCTGTGACAACGGTCCGTTGAGGGGTGGACCGGATGGAGCACCGGAACTCATCGCCGCGTCGGAAAGTTTCTCGGAGAGATCTTCAGCGGGTCGGGGGACGTTCAGAGAGACTTCGTCGCGTACGTCACCGGCAGCGCGAGCAGTCCCCGGGCGCGCAGCGAAGGCCGCCACCGCACCTCGCCCTCCCCCACTCCCAACTCCAGCCGCGGGAACCGCTCCAGCAGCGCGGCCAGCGCGATCTCCGTCTCGGCACGGGCGAGCGGCGCACCCAGGCAGTAGTGGATGCCGTGCCCGAGCGCGAGATGCCCGGAGGTGTCACGGGAGAGGTCTAGCCGGTCGGGCTCGGGAAAGCGGTCCGGGTCACGGTTAGCGGCGGACGCGGACACCCAGACCGTCTCCCCGGCGGGAATGGTGACCCCGCCGATGGTGACGTCCTCGACCGGAAAACGCCGGATGGCGAGCAGCGCGGGCCCTTCGTACCGCAGGAACTCCTCTACGGCGGCCGGGAGTCGGCCTGGGTCCGCACGCAACGCGGCCAACTGCACGGGGTGTTGCAGCAGGGCGAGCACGGCGTTGCCGATGAGCTGGACGGTGTTCTCGTACCCGGCGAAGAGGATGAGGAAGGCGAGGGACATCAGCTCGTCCTCGCTGAGCCGGTCCCCTTCGTCGCGTACGGCGATCAGGTCGGAGAGAAGATCGTCGCCGGGCTCCTCCCGTTTGTCGGCGAGGAGTTGGGTGAAGAAGCCGAGCATCGCGACGACCGCGTGCTTGCCGGCCTCGGGCGGTGTCCCCGGGGCGGGCGCGACGAGGGTGTCGGTCCACACCCGGAAGTCCCGGCGGTGACCGGCGGGCACGCCGAGCAGGTCGCAGATGACGGTGATCGGAAGAGGCGCCGCGTAGGAGGCGATGAGGTCGGTGTCGCCCTCCTCCCCCAGCGCGTCGAGGAGTTGGTCGGCGGTGCGCCGAATGGGCTTGCGGAGCTGCTCCGTCCGGCGCGGGGTGAACGCGCGGCCGACCAGGCGCCGGATGCGGGTGTGGTCCGGCGGGTCCATGTTGAGGAGGTTCGCGTCGAGCGCGGGCGGCAGCGAGAACCCCTTGTAAGTCCCGGCCGTGGCATGCCTCTTGTCCAGCGAGAGCCGCGGATCGGCCAGCGCCGCCCGCACGTCGTCGTACCGGGTGACGAGCCAGGCGGGGGTGCCGTCGGGGCCGGCGACGCGGTGTACGGGGGCGCTGTCGCGCAGGCGCCGGTACACGTCGTACGGGTGGTCGAGAAGGCCGTCCGCGAGATCCATGCGCCCAGCGTAGAGGCTCGGCTCAGGTGTCGTGTTCCTGGATGCGCCGACCGTGGCTCCGGTCCACGAGGGCGGGCAGCTACTCCTCCAACTCCCTTACGACAGCGGGCACATCGAGGGTGAGCAGCTCGCGGTCGCGCATGAGGACCCGGCCGTCGACGATCGTGGTGCGCACGTCGGCGGAGCGGGCGCTGTGCACGAGGGTGGCCGCGAGATCGTGGACGGGCCGGGTGTGCGGCCCGGTGAGATCGACGAGGACGATGTCGGCCCGCCGCCCCGGCGCGATGGACCCGATCGAGTCACCGAGTCCGACCGCCCGCGCACTCTGGAGCGTGGCGTGGTGCAGTGCTTGACGGGACGTCAGCCGGCGCGGGTCACCTTCGACGGACTTCTGGACCAACGACGTGAGCGCCATCGACTCCCACACGTCGAGGGAGTTGTTGGAGGCGGCACCGTCCGTGGCGAGTCCGACCGGGACGCCGATGGCACGCAGGGCACGGATCGGAGTGGTGTCCGGCCAGGCGAACTTGAGGTAGCCGCGGGGCGCGGTGGCCACTGCCGTACGGCCGCTCGCGCGCTCCAGGACGGGGAGGTCGCGGTCGGTGATGCCGGTGCCGTGGGCGATGAGCAGGTCGGTGTCCAACAGGCCCGCGCGGTCGAGGACTTCGATGGGGGTGATGCCGTGGCGGGAGAGGCTGGTGTCGGTCCGGTCGCGGTTCTCGGCGGCGTGGAGGTGGACGGGGTGACCGTGTTCCAGGGCGAGTTGGGCGGTGGCGGCGAGGTCGGCGTCGGTCACCGTGCAGGGGGCGTGCGGGGCGAGGGCGGTGGTGATGCGGCCGTCGGTGGTGTCCCGGTGCCGCAGCGCGAACTCCATTGATTTCTCCCGGCCTTGAGGACCCTGGGAGGAGAAGCAGGCCTCGCCGAGATGCGCGCGGATCCCGCACTCGGCGACGACGGCCGCCACCGTGTCCATGGAGAAGTAGTGGTCGGCGAAGCAGGTGACCCCGGCGCGGATCATCTCGGCACAGGCGAGCCGCGCCCCCAACTCCACGTCCTTTTCAGTGAGGTTGGACTCGACGGGCCACACGACGTCGTTGAACCACTCCTCCGTGGGCAGGTCCTCGGCGAGCCCGCGCAACGCGACCATCGGCGCGTGGGTGTGGCAGTTGATCAGCCCCGGCAGGGCGACCTGGCCGCGTGCGTCGATGCGTTCGACGGCGGCGAAGCCGACCACGTCCGTCACGTCCGCCGCGCTTGTCACCGACTCGACGCGCCCGTCCCTTACGACGATCGCGGCGTCCCGCTCGAAGCGGATGCGTTCCTGGTCGTCGTGGACGAGGACGGTGCAGCCGGTGATCAGCAGATCTGCGGGAGAGTGGCTCACTCTCTCAACGTACGACGTGGTCATCGCCCCGGATGAGCCGAACCGCGCATCCCGGTGTTGCGCTGTCGTTCGCCGGCCCGGACCAGCACGCTTGCCTCACCACCAAGGCTTCCGGCACACAACCAAGGCTTCACGACGAAGGCTTACGGAAGGGGCCCCGCATGCTCCTCGGCACCTGGAATCTGGAGAACCTGTTCCGTCCCGGCGGCCCGTCCGGCCCCAAGGACAAGTCCACCTACGAGACGAAGCTCGCCTCCCTCGCCGCCGTGATCACGGAACTGGACCCGGTGCTGCTCGGCGTCCAGGAGGTGGGCGACCCGGCGGCGCTCGACGACCTCGCCGGAATGCTGGACGGCGAGTGGCACACCGCCACCTCCGCGCATCCCGACGTCCGGGGCATCCGCGTCGGCTTCCTCAGCCGTACGGAACCGCGGGTCGTCGCCGACACGAACACGTTCCCGGCCCACCTGCGCCCGGTGCAGTCGGACGACTCGGGCGCCGAGGAACCGAACGCGGGCCGGGGTTTCCTGGCGGTGGAGGTCACGACGGCGACCGGCC
This sequence comes from Streptomyces sp. NBC_01261, assembly GCF_036226385.1. Taxonomy (NCBI): domain Bacteria; kingdom Bacillati; phylum Actinomycetota; class Actinomycetes; order Kitasatosporales; family Streptomycetaceae; genus Streptomyces; species Streptomyces sp. NBC_01261. The sequence continues at coordinate 8,116,353 of NZ_CP108463.1, read as the reverse complement.
CGCTGACGGTGGCCGTCGCCCATCTCAAGTCGAAGCTGCTGACGTACCCCGGCGACCGTTTCTTCCCGCACGACGAGGGCGAGCGGGCCCGCTACGGCGCCTACGCCCTTTACCGCCGGGCCGCCGAGGCGACGACCCTGCGCGCGCTGGCCGACGAACTGCTCGCCGGTGAGGGCCGTACCCGGGACGTGGCGGTGCTCGGTGACATGAACGACGAGGTGCAGGCCGCGACCACCCAGATCCTGCTCGGCCCGCCGGGCTCGGAGATCGGCACGCCGGGCTACGACCGGGCCGACCAGGGCGACGCGGTCCGCCTGTGGGACGTGGCCCCGCTCATCCCGGCCGACCAGCGCTACTCCCGGATCAACTCCGGGCGCCGCGAGCTGATCGACCACATCCTGCTCAGCCACCACCTGGTCCACCGGGTGACGGCGGCGGGGACGGGACTGCCGGGTGAGAGCGCGCCTCAACTGCCGTCCGTGGGCCCGGATCCGGCGGAGCGGCGGGAGGCGCCGGGGTCGGATCACGCGCCGGTGTGGGTGCGGACGAACTGACGGGGCCGGTCCAAGTGCCTAGACGGCGATGGTCAGTTCGATGGCGCGCAGCCCGACCCGCCCCCGCCCCCGCTCGAACTCCTCCAGCAGCTCGGTGAGTTGCTCGATGTGGTGGGGCGTGAGCCGCCCCGCGTCGTCGAGATGGACGGCGCAGGCGGTGGTCGTGTCCACGAGCCGTTCGAGGACGGCCGCGACCTCGTCCGTGCCCTCCGTGTGCCGGGCCAGGGCGGGGAGTTCGGCGGCCGAGACGGCGATGGCGCCGCGGGCCTCGGAGAGCGTGCGGTAGGCCTCGCGGCGGAGGGTCCAGCGCTCGGCGCGGTCGTCGGACTCGCTGAGGACGTGCACGAGGTAGGCGTGCGCGGCGGCGCCCGCCGCGGCGAGCCGGGCGCGTACGCCCCCACCGCGCTTCCCCGGCATCGGCAGATGCCCGACGATCAGCACGATCGCGCAGGCCAGCAGCGTCTCCCCGATCCGGCCGGCGGAGGCCTGCGGCTCCCCGCCCACCATCACGAGGGAGAGCACGAGAACGGTGACGACGGAGGTCTGCGCGGCGAAGTGCCGGGTGGCGACGGGAATGAGCGCGCCACTGAGCGCCACGAGCGCGACAAGCCCTTCGGGCCGGGGCAGCACGGCGGCGAACCCGGCAAAGAGAAGCGCACCCAACACGGTCCCCGCCGCCCGGCTCAACGCCCGCGAGGCGAGCGGCCCGAGGTCGGGCTTGACGAGGAAGACGGCGGTGGCGGGCAGCCAGTACCAGTGCTCGTGCTGCCCGTACCAGCGGGCCTGGTGCAACGCCTGAGCGACGGCGACACTGGCCCCGAAACAGAGCGCGACCCGCACGCCGTACTCCCGCCCACCGGCCCCAAAGGCCTTACGGAGCAGATCAGTTGGCGTACGCCGACGCGTGTGCAGACTCGATTCGCTCCCCTCCGCCCGGTCGAAGGCATCGGCGGCCTGCAGCAGCGCGTCGTCGAGGGCACGCAACGCGGGCGCGATGGGGGTCCCCACGCGCGAGCGAAGCCGAGCGTGGGGGAGGTTGGGCGCGGGCAGCGGCCCGGCGGCCGCGTTGTCACGCACGGCGGCGGCGAGCCGACGCGGCCCTTCTCCCGCCCGTGCCGAGACCGCCTCCCCCGCCCAGGCGATCGCGGTCGCGGCCTCGGCGAACGGCAGGGCGGCGGCGTACTGCCCGTGCAGCCGCCGCTCGGCCGCCGAACTGGCGTACCGCCGCAGCCGCGGACCGGCGAGCGCGTCCTGCGCGTGATCGAGCGCGGCGGTCAGCGCGGCGCGCCGCCCCGTCGCCTCCGCCCCACCACTGGCGTCGAGCAGCGCGGCGATCGCGTCGTACACGGCGGCTACGGCGTGCCGCTCGCCGTCGAACCGGTAGTCACCGGCGATGGCCCCGGGCGTGGGCAGCGCCAGCCGCAGCAGGACCAGCCAGGCGGCCCCGGCGAGAAAGGCGAGGGCGCGCTCCCACCCCGGTTCGGGCAGGGGCATCCCGGCGCCGATGGCGGAGGCGACAAGCAATTGCGTACCGGCACCGGAAGCGACGGGCCCGATGGCGCTGAACCCGCCGGCGACCAGCCCGATCCCGGTGAAGAGAAGCGTCAGCACGACAGCCCCGACATGCGCCCCGGCGTACGTCCCGATCAGCAGCCCGGCGGCTCCGGCGAGCGCGGGGCCCCCGAGACGCTTGACGGAGGCCCGCCGGCTCCCGGGCCGGTCGTTGATCCCGGCGAGCATCGCCCCGAGCGCGGCCAGCACCCCGAGGGACGTACGCCCGACGAGCACGGCGACCATCAGCAGCGGCCCGGCGGCCAGCGCCCCTCGCGTGACCGCACTCCAGGGAACCGGCCCGCGCTGGGCACGGAGCGTGTGGGCGAGCCAGGGCGGAAGCGAGAACGCGTCGGTACGACGGGACACAGGGCTCCTGTCTTGACGAGGGCGGGGTGTGCCTTCGGGCGACGGTGGCCGGGGCGGTAGCCGTGGTGTCCACGGTAGTTCCCGACCTTGTGCGGAACGGGCCGTGCGCATTTCGGCGGTGTGAAGGTTGGCCGTAAAGCCGCTTTCTTTATGAACGCAACGCCGAGAACAGCACTCCCACGTCGGAAACCGCACGCCGCTCCAAAAACCGCTTCTCGTTCGTCACTCACTCCCCCGGCGGTGCCGAGCCAACGCCCGGCGGCGGGCCGATTGTCAGTGGTGCGCGCTTCACTGGAGTGGTCACTGAGAGTCACCCGGGGGAGCGGTCGATGGCAGCGCACGAGACGAATGAGAGTGGGCAGGGACAGGAGCAGGGGCGGGGGCGGGACGCGGAGGGTGGAGGCGTCGCGCATGCCACTCGTACGCATCTCTCGGCCGCCGGGTTGCGCACGCGGGGATGGACGGCCGGGATGGTGCGTCAACTGCTGGGTGAGCCTGACCTGTTGCGGGTCAATCCGCACTTCCGGGCAGCTCCGCGAATCCGGCTGTACTGCGTCGAGCGGGTCGAGACCGCTGAGCGGAGTGAGGAGTTCCGGGCCGTTTCGGCGGCTGCCGCGCGGAGGTCGGCCGCGGCACGGGTCGCCGCTCGGCGCAGGCGGCGGGAGGTGCTGGCGCGGATCGCGGCGGAGCCGATCGACGTACCGCGGTTGGCTCCGCAGAAGTTGGCGGCGCTTGCGGTCGAGCACCGCGATCGACGGGACGGGGAGCGGGCGTACGAGCAGCTGGTGCCGCCGCCAGAGGGTGTCGTCGTGCTCGACCGGTGGAAGGTCGACTATCTGCTGCACCGGCTGGCCCGCTACGACAAGTTGCTGAACGGGCTGTACGGGGGTGCGGGGCGGGTCGCGGCGGAGGAGTTGCTCTGGCGGCGGGTCTACGCGGCCATCACCGAGGCGTACCCGCTCCTTGCGCAGGAGTGTGAACGCCGACTGTCCGGCGGAAAATCGGATGCGGGCGCCTCGTCCATGTGATCGGCTGACGCCCGCACTGCGCCGACCGCCGACCGCCAACTACCGGCCGCCGGTGACCGATCGACCGATTTCTGGGAGACCCCGTGCTCGAACGTGTCACCGTCCCCACGCTCTTCCCGCCGCCCACCTACTCCCACGCGACCGTCGTCGAAGCCGGTACGAAGCTCGCCTTTCTCGCCGGGGCGGTGCCGCTCGACGGCGACGGCAAGGTGGTCGGGGTGGGGGACGCGGTGCGGCAGGCCGAGCAGGTGGTGATGAATCTCGGGGAGCAACTGCGGTCGGTCGGGAGCGACTTGGGGCATGTCGTCGCGACGGACGTGTACGTCGTGAGTAGCGAGCCCTCGGTGTTGTCCGCCGTGTGGGAGGTGGTCGAGGCGTCCGGGCTCAGTGCGGGGCCGCATTCGTCCACGCTCGTCGGCGTGGCCTGTCTCGGGTACACCGGGCAGCTCGTGGAGATCACGGCGACAGCCGTCGTACCGGAAGGAGTGCCGGCAGAGGAAGAGGGGGCGCAGTCGTGATTCCCGACTCCGAGGTCGTCGTCACGCTGCGGCGGGCCACCGCTCCCGATGCGCGGCCCGCCGCCGATGTGTGGCTGCGTTCGTTCGCCGCCGCGCTGCCGACTGTCGTCAGTCCACGGTCCGCCGACGACGTGCGGGACCACTTCCGGAACGTCGTCGTGCCGTTGCGGGAGATCTGGGTGGCCGATGCGGGAGACGACGGCGGTGGGGTCGTGGGGCTGATGGTGATCAACGGGGATGAGTTGTCGCAGCTGTATCTCGATCCGGACTGGCGCGGGCGGGGGCTCGGGGACCGGTTCGTCGAACTGGCGAAGGAGCGGAGTCCGGGGGGCCTGGAACTGTGGACGTTCCAGGTGAACAAACCCGCCCACCGGTTCTACGAGCGGCACGGCTTCGTCGCCGTCGAGTTCACGGACGGGAGCGGCAACGAGGAGCAGGAGCCGGATGTGCGGTACGTGTGGGAGCCCAAGCCGTAAGCCGCCGGGGCACCGCCTAACCGAGTCGCCAAGTCATGGGTCAGGGGCGGGCGTTGCGGGCCAGTTCGAGGGCGTTCGACGGCCACCACCGGCCTGCCGCCGGGCCGCCTCGGCAGGTGCCGTCGGACTCGCCGGGGCGTTTGATCCACAGGTAGGCGTCGAGGAGGGGGTTGTCCGTGCGGGTGGTCGGCGGGGTGCCGAGGGCTCGGCCGGGGGGATTGCACCACGCGTCGGTGCCGGCGTAGGGGCCGTTGCCGTTGCGGCTGGTGTCGATGACGTAGTGCTTGCCGGCGAGGCCCTTGGAGAGTTGGTCGCCGTACGTCGAACTCGCCTGGTTTGTTTGGTAGTTGGAGACGTTCAGGGCTACGCCGTCGGCTTGAGCGACCCCGGACGCCTTGAGCGCGGCGACCAGTCTCCAAGCCTCCGGGATCCAGCTGGAGTTGCCCGCGTCGACGTAGACGTGCGTGTGCGATTGGCGTTTGAGGTGGTCCACGGCGTAGGCGAGCAGTGCGTAGCGTTCGCTCGCGGTGACCCGGGTGCAGCCGGCGACCACCTGGGCGACCGCGTCCGGTTCGACGATCACGTAGGCGCCCCGGTCGCCGAGGGCGGTCGCGAACTCGTCGATCCAGGTGCGGTAGGCGGCTGCGGTGGGGGCGCCGCCCTGGGAGTACTGGCCGCAGTCCCGGTTCGGGATGTAGTACGCGACGAGTACGGCGGTGCGGCCGGCCTGGGCGGCGGCGGTGGTGCGGGCGCGGACGAGTGGGCCGGGGTCGGGGCCGTTGAGCCACTCGGCTTCGGGTCTGGCGGCGATGCGGTCCATCAGCGTGGCGTCGGCTGTTCGGCCGGCCGCGCGCCATGTGGCCGCCTGTTGTGCGGCTCGGGAGTCGGGGGCGGTCCAGAACGGTTCCGGTACGTCACGGGTCGCCCCGGCGCAGCAGAGTCCTGCGAGGAGGGTGGCGAGGAGGGCTCGGCGTACCGGGGTGGGCAAGGTGGCTCCGTTCTGCCGCGCGGGGTGACTGGGCGGCGGCTTGTTCCTCCCGGAGTGTGCGGGGCGCTCGGGGTTGGTCCGGTGCGTGACTTGGCAGGGCGGGGGAAGATCACCCCGACGGGGGGTGGGGTGCGGCGAGAGTGCAGCGTGGCGGGGGTGCGGTGCGACGAGGGGTGCGGTGCGACGAGGGGTGCGGTGCGGCGGGGCGGGGATTGCGGCGCGATAGGGGGTGCCGGGATCTGTCGTCGCGCGGGTGCTGCGCCGTCGCGGCTGGTCGCACCCGTGCGGCGGAGCCGCGTATCGATACAGCCCCGCGCCCCTAAGAGCCACCACCTCGCGCCCCTTTAGGGCGTTGCCCTCGCACGCGCGACCAAACCCGCTCCCCTTCAACGGCGTTGCCCCCGCACCCGCGATCACCCGCGGGCCCTTCAGGGACTCTGCCCCGCACCCCCGGTCGACCCGCGCGCCTGAAGGCCGGACCAGCCGAGGCGCTTTCAAGGGGCGCGGGGAACTGCGCGAGCACCCCCCACGCACCCGCACTCTGAACTCAACCCAACAGCCCGACCAACCGCGCCCTCAGAAACCCTGCCCCCCCACACACACACACACACCCGCACTCCGAACTCAACCCAGCCCCCTCAGCGCCCCCACCCCCTCCTCTTCACCACCGGCCGACCAAAACTCCCCACCCGACTCGTCCTCAACCCCAACCCCACCAACGACTCGGCCAGCTTCACCCCCGCTCCCACCCCATCCACCACAGGCAACCCCAACTTCTCCCCCACCACCCGCTGCAACCCCGTCATCCCGGCACACCCCAGCACCAACACCTCCGCCCCAGCCGCACACACCCGTTCCGCCGCCGCGAGAAACGCCGCCTCCGTGCGGGCCTCGTCGCCGCTCAGATCGAGGACGCTCAGCCCCGTCCCCACCACCCCCGCGCAGTTCCGGCCGACCCCCGCCAACTCCAGGCTGTCCTCGATCTGCCCGCAGGAGCGTTCGAGCGTGGTGACGACGCCGTAGCGTCGGCCGAGCAGACAGGCCAGGTGGGCGGCCGCCTCGGTGATGTCGACGACCGGTACGTCCACCAACTCCCGGACACCTTCCCGCCCGTGCTCCCCGAAGCCGGCCATGACGACGGCGTCGTAGGCAGGGCCCTCGTATGTCCGGAGGAGGTCCATGACGGCCGCCGCCGAGAGGTAGCTGTCCAGCCAGCCCTCCGCCGACTCGGGGCCCCACTCCGGGGTCAGGCCGGTCACGGTGGTGCCCGGGCCTGCTGCGGCCCGGGCACCTCGTACGATCTCCTCGGTCATCGCCTGCGTGGTGTTGCAGTTGGTGACGACGATGCGCACGCTGGTCAGACCTCCAGGGGCTCGGGAGCGGGCTCGGCGGCGGCTCGATCGGTGCGGCAGATCAGTAGGTACAGGCCCGCGCCCAGCGCCGTACCGATGAACCACGAGTACGGGGCCACGTCGCTGAACGTCTTCACCAGCGCGAGCACCGCCGCGACCGCCGCCGCGGGCAGGAACGCCGCGAGGGCCTTGGGGTTGACGCCGCCCCGGTAGTAGTAGCGGGAGCCGGGAGTCGCGTCGAACAACGCCCGCATATCGACCCGGCCGCGCTTCACCCAGTAGTAGTCGACCATGATCACGCCGAACAGCGGGCCCAGGAAGGCGCCGAGGCCGCCGAGGAAGTAGTTGACGACCGTGGGGTTGGAGAAGAGGTTCCACGGGGTCACGACCAGCGCGGCGACCGTGCTGATCATGCCGCCGATCCTGAAGGTGATCTTCTGCGGCCAGACGTTGGCCAGGTCGTACGCCGGTGAGACGAAGTTGGCGACGATGTTGACGCCCATGGTGGCGACGGCGAACGTCAGCGCGCCCAGCACCATCACCCAGGTGTTGCCGACCTTGGCCACCAACTCGGCCGGATCCGTGATGGCTTGGCCCCAGACCTCCAGCGAGCCGGCCGTGACGATCACCGAAACGACCACGAACGCCGTGGAGTTGATGGGCAGGCCCCAGAAGTTGCCACGGCGGACGGTCTTGTAGTCCGGTGCGAAGCGGGAGAAGTCGCAGAAGTTGAGCATCAGCGTGCCGTAGGTGGCGAGGATCAGGCCGATCGCGCCGAACCACTGCCGCCACTGCTCGCCGAACGAGACCGGGTGCGGGGTCGAGGTGAGGGAGATCGACCAACCGGCCTTCGCCAGTACCCAGATTGCCAGCGCGATCATCACCAGCCAGATCGCGGGGCCGCAGAAGTCCTGGAACTTCCGTACGGATTCCATGCCCTGACTGATGATCACCGCCTGGATCAGCCAGAGGGACACGAAGGAGACCCAGCCCAGGGCGTCAAGTCCCAGGAAGGAGTGGTGAGTCCAGGACTCCAGGCCCGGCCACGCGGCCAGCAGCATCACGTTGACGGCGACGGAGGCGAGGTAGGTCTGGATGCCGTACCACATGATGGCGATCACGGCCCGGATGAGCGCCGGGATGTTCGCGCCCCACACGCCGAAGCTGATGCGGCTGACGACCGGGAACGGGACGCCGTGCGCCTGCCCGATCCTCCCCATCCAGTTCATGCCGACGTAGATGAGCACGAAGCCGACGAGCAGGGCGGTGAAGACCTGCCAGACGTTCATACCGAGGACCAACAGGCCCGCGGCGAACGTGTAGTTGCCGAGGTTGTGGACGTCCGACATCCACATGGCGAAGAGGTCGAAGACCTTCCAGTTGCGCTTGTCGGCGGGAGCGAGGTCTTCGTTGGTGAGCCGTGGGTCGGGGACGAACGCTGGTGTGCCGGTGACTTCGGCACGGTCGGCGAGGGACACGGGGCCTCCAGGGCGAGGGGACGGGAGGGGCGGGCAGGACGGCTTCCGGTGTCGTTTGGTATACCAAACTGCCGTCATGGTCCTCCCGTCAACAGTTCCGACCGATGTCTCCGTTGTTAACGCTCCGTAAAAGACCCTCGGAGTCGGCGAAGATGGCCCCATGAGCTCCACGACAGCGAAGATCGAACCCCTCGGAGCGGTGCGCGAGCGCGTCCTGGCCACCCTGCGGCAGGACATCATCGCCGGTCGCCTCCGTCCCGGTGACCGGCTGGTGGAGCGCGAGCTGGCCGAGCGCTTCGGCATCTCCCGGGTGCCGGTCCGCGAGGCGATCCGCGCGCTGGTCGCCGAGGGGTTCGTCCACTTCGAGACCCCGCGTCGCACGGTCGTCCGCCGTCTCACCCCGAACGACGTGCGGGAACTCTTCGAACTGCGCGAGGCCCTGGAGGTCTACGCCGCCGGGCTCGCCGCGTCCCGCGCTACACCGGAGGAACTGGCCGAGGTGCGGGACCTCCTCGACCGTGCGGCCGCCGCGACCGAGGCGGGGGACGCCGAGGTGATCACGGACATCAACAGCCGCCTGCACGACAGCATCGTGGCGATCGCGGGCAACACGCTGCTCACCGCCGCCCTGGAGCCGGTCGCCGGCCGACTGCGCTGGATGACCCGACGGAACGAGGAGTGGCCCCAACTCCTCCTGGAACACCGCGAGTTGTACGAGGCGATCGCATCCGGCGACCCGGACCGCGCCCGCGCGCACGCACTGGCCCACGTGCGGACCAACTACCGTTCCACGGTCCGGCACCTGTTCGAGGACGACGCGCAGCCGTAGGCAGAGGGAGCGAACACGGTCGGCAGACGGGGCTCGACAGCGACGCTCACTCGGGGCCTCCTCACCGACCCGGCGAGAACCTCCAGGTCGTCGGCATCGGCCACGTGATGTTCTACTCCTCCGACACCACGGGCCAGCTCTCGCGATACCGGTGGAGCGTCAACTCCGCGCAGAGCAAAGAGACTTACAGCGTGACGGCACAACCGGTGGCGGCTGCGCGAGTCGGCTGAGTGACAAGGCCAAGGGGATCAACGGCGCTGACGGCGGGCGTACTTGTCCGTCGCCGCCACCAGCGCCTCCGCGACACCCGGCGCGCTCGCGTTGTGCCCGGCCTCCTCCACGACCACCAACTCGCTGCCGGGCCAGGCGTGATGGAGTCGCCAGGCGACACCGAGGAGATTCCCGAGGTCGAGGCTGCCCTGGACGAGGGTGCCTGGGATGTCCTTGAGGAGGGGCGCGTCCCGCAGTACGACTCCCTCCTCGTTTCCCTCTCCCAGGAAGTGGTCGCTGCCGAAGTAGCGCGTGACGGTCCGGGCGAAGCACATCCTGAACTCCGGGTCCTCGTACCGCTTTTCGGAGCGCGGCGGGGCGGGGACGATCGCGGTCTCCCAGTCCGTCCAGGCGCGGGCGGCCCGCTCCCGCACCGCCCGGTCGGGCGACTCGATGAGCCGGTTGTAGGCGGCGGCGAGGTTCCCTTCCCGTTCCGCGACGGGGAGTTCGGAGACGAACGCCTCGAACGCCTCGGGGAAGAGCTTCCCAAGTCCCCTGGTCAGCAAGGCCACTTCGGGATCCGACCCGGTGGCGACGCAGGTCAGCACCAGCTCCGACACCACACCCGGATGCGTCTGCGCGTACCGCAGCCCGAGCACCGACCCCCACGACGCGCCCCACACCAGCCACCGTTCGATCCCCAACTCCCGCCGCAGCAGCTCCAGATCGGCGATGAGGTGGGCCGTCGTGTTCACGCTCATGTCGGTGTCGTACGCGCTCGCGTGCGGCGTGGAACGTCCGCACCCGCGCTGGTCGAGCAGCACGATCCGATAGGCGGCGGGGTCGAAGTACCGCCGGGAGTAAGGGGAACAGCCCGACCCCGGGCCACCGTGCAGCACGACGGCGGGCTTGCCGTCCGGGTTTCCGCAGGTCTCCCAGTAGACGTGGTTGCCGTCGCCGACGTCGAGCATGCCGTGGTCGTACGGTTCGATCTCCGGATACAGGCCCATCCTTCGACCCTAACCTCGTTACGGTGCCCGCGACTCCGACTCGTTACGGCGTGGTCGGCAGCCCCGCCGCCGCGGCCGCCGTGCGCAGGACGTCCCGCAGCATCGCGGGGGTGAGTTTGCCGGTGAAGGTGTTGCGCTGACTGACGTGGAAGCAGCCGAAGAGGTCGAGGCCGTCGAGGGAGACCTGTGTTCCGTGCCCGAACGCGGGCCGTGGGCGCGGGACTTGCCACCCCGCCGCCGCGAACGCGGGCAGCGCCGCCTGCCAGCCGAAGGCGCCGAGGACGACGACGGCCCTCAACGTCGGCCGCAGCAGGGTGAGTTCCTCGACGAGCCAGGAACGGCAGGTGTCGCGTTCTTCCGGGGTGGGCTTGTTGGCGGGCGGGGCGCAGCGCACCGGTGAGGTGATGCGCACGCCGGACAGCTCCAGGCCGTCGTCGGCGCTCACGGCAGTCGGCTGCGAGGCGAGCCCGATGTCGTACAGGGCCTCGTACAGGACGTCCCCGGAACGGTCGCCGGTGAACATGCGGCCGGTGCGGTTGGCGCCGTGCGCGGCCGGGGCGAGGCCGATGATCAGGAGCGACGCGTCGGCGGGACCGAAGCCGGGTACCGGGCGGCCCCAGTACGTCCAGTCGGCGAAGGCGGCGCGTTTGGTGCGGGCGACCTCCTCGCGCCAGGCGACCAGGCGGGGGCAGGCCCGGCAGCCGGTGATCCGGTGGTCGAGGTCGGACAGGTTCATGCCGCCACCGTATGCGTCCCTCTCCGTTCGGGCTCAGGTGCGGCTCGCGACAGTTCCGGTGAGGATCCCGACGGCTCAGGTGAGCATCGCACCGAACGCCACGAACCCGCAGATCATCAGGAACAGCAGCGCCAGCAACGGCCATACGAACCGCAAGTACTTGTCGTAGCCGACCTTCGCCAGCGCCACCCCGCCGATGGTGACGGCGGTCGTCGGCACCCACAGGTTCATCCAGCCGCTGGCGGCCTGCCAGGCGGTGACGACGACCGCGCGGGAGACGCCGGCGAAGTCGGCTAGCGGGGCGAGGATCGGCATGGCGAGGGTCGCGTGGCCGGAGGTGGACGGGATCAGAAAGGCGAGCGGCAGGTTCACGACGAAGACGATGATCGCGAAGACGCCGGACGAGGTGCCCTTCACGATGCCCTCGATGGAGTGCAGGACCGTGTCCGTGATCTTCGAGTTGTTCATGATCACGGTGACCCCGCGCGCCAGCACGATCACCAGCGCCGGCGAGATGAAGTCGGCGGCACCCTGGATGATCATCGAGCTGAGCTTCTGCTCCCCCATCCGCGCCACCAGCCCGATCAGCACCGCCGCGCACAGGAACAGCGCCGCCAACTGCGGGAAGGACCAGCCGAGTTCAAAGCCGTACGGTTTCGCGTCCGCGTCGCCGGTGAGCGCGCTCGCCCAGGGCACCACCGAGAAGATCATGAAGGCGAAGACCAGGCCCATGGTGACCAGAACCGCCTTGTGGAGCCCTGTGAGTTGGGGTTCCTCTGCGGAGGCGGAACCGGAGTCGGCGGTGGCCTCCTGGTTGTTGTCCCGGTCGCCGGGCAGGAACCCGGTGATCGACCGCTCAGGGTTTTGCCGCACGCGGCGCGCGTAGCGGATGACGTACGCCACCGTCACCGCCGTCAGCACCACCCACATCACGAACCGCAGCACGATGCCGTCGCCGAGCGAGATGTCCGCGGCGGAGGAAGCGACGCCGGTCGCGAAGGGGTTCACCGTCGAGCAGAGCACGCCGATCCCGGCGCCGAGGATGATCGTGCCGACGGCGACCATCCGGTCGTAGCCGAGTGCCAGCATCAGCGGCACGATCAGGCCGTAGAAACCGAGGGTCTCCTCGGCGAAGCCCTCGACCGTGCCGAGGATCGAGAAGACCACCATGATCCCGGCGATGAGCAACGCGCCGCGCTCGCGCAGCCGGTGGGCGAGCCGGCCGATACCCCGGTCGAGGGCGCCGGTCGCGAACACCACGGTGATGAACGCCCCGATGGCGAGCACGAACAGGAACACGCCCGCGCTGCCGTACAGTTCACCGGCCAGATCGGGTCCGACCTGACCCGTCTTCTCGTCCTGGACGCCGTAGAGGCCGTTGACGGGCGCGAGGAACAGGTCGTCGAGGCGGTCGGCGAAGCTCTGCCCGGAGTCGACACGGTGGTAAGTGCCTTGGATCGGGGCGCCCGAGGCGTTGCGGTCGTACTGCCCGGACGGAATGAGAAACGCCAGCAGCCACACGGCGATCGTGACGACCGCGAGGACGGTCAGCGCGCTGGGGAAGGTGAACTTCGGTTTGTGCGGCGGCTGTTCGGTGGTCCGCAGGTCGTCGGTGGTACTCATACGGCCGCCGCCCCACCCTGACTCCGGCTCCGGCTCCGGCTCCGGAAGTCGGTCGCGTATCGCTCGACGAACGCGCACATCGCGACGACCGTGTTCCGCAACTCCACCTCGGCCATCAGCGCGTCGACCTTCGCTGCCATGTCGTGCACGTCCGCCCCCTCGTCTCTACGCCCACTGCGGTCTCTGTGACCTCTGCGACCTTGGGAAACAGCCTCTGCGGTACGGGGTGGGGGTGCATCCGGGGTGGGCCAGGGGGGTGCCGGGCGGGGGCGCGACCGGGGGGCTTCACGGGAGGTTGGACGGGGAGTGGGGATCAGGGAGCCTCGGCAGCCTGGCGGCGCTGTGTGTCGGGGGGGAGCTGATCGTGGGGAACAGCCTGTCCGTGGCCACACGCCGGAATCCCTGCCGTTACCGCTGCCGCTGCCGTGGCCACGCGCCGGAGCCAGGGCCGAGGTCAGAGCCGGCAGGCCCGGCGTAACAACGAGCCTCCGTGTTCAGGTCGGCGGCCGATACCCGCCGGAGCCGTCCTTCTCGGGGTACTAAAGTCGAGGCATGGCTTCCGAAGGTGCGGACGAGACCGACGGCGACAACGGAACCGGCGCGACCACGGTGAGCCGGAACACCGACGCGCCCCAGAGCCCCGCGGCCGAGCTGCACAGCGACGCCGTGGCCGCGGCCAAGGCCGCCGGTCCCGCCAACGGTGCGGGCGTCCGCGTCGACAGCTGGATCTGGTCCGTCCGCCTGGTGAAGACCCGTTCCATGGGCGCCGCCGCCTGCAAGGGCGGCCATGTCCGGGTCAACGGTGAGCGGGTGAAGCCCGCCCACTCCGTCCACGTCGGCGACGAGGTGCGGCTCCGTCACGAGGGCCGCGAGCGTGTCGTCATCGTGAAGCAGGTCATCCGCAAGCGGGTCGGCCCTCCGGTCGCCGCCCAGTGCTACGTGGACAACTCCCCGCCGCCCCCGCCCCGCGAGGCCGTCGCCCCGGCCGGCATCCGCGACCGCGGCACCGGCCGCCCCACCAAACGCGACCGCCGCGACATGGAACGCCTGCGCGGCACCCCCGGCGCCGGCCTCGACCCCGCCGCCGCTCCCGATCCCCACCGGGACCGGGACACCCGCCGCGACGCACGCCGCGGTACCCGACGCGACCCGCAGCGGTGACAACCGGCCCCAGCCCCACCGCCGCTCCCGATAGCCCCCGGGACCGCGACACCCACCACGACACGCAACGATGACATCCGGCCCGGGCCCCTCGGCCCACCGGACGCCACCGTCACCCGTGCTCAGCAATAGCCACGGCCACAGCCGTAGCTGTGGCCGTTAGCCGTAGCCGTACCGCACGGATCACGCCCGTCGTCGCACCACTCGCAGCAACTCCGCGTTCTGCCCCCGCCGTGCCCAGGCGATCAGAGCCAGCGGGATGATGAGGATCAACGGTGTCGCCGCGTTCTCACCGTGGAACGCGGTCATCTGCACGACGAACGCGCCCACCATCAGCGCACTGAGCGCCGTCGCCGCCACCGACTGCAGCAGCGGGACCAACAGCCCTACCGCACCGGCCAGTTCGAGCGCGCCGATGGTGTACATCGCCCCGCTCCCCCAGCCGATCTTGTCGAAGGACTCCACGGCCGCCGAGTTCGCGATCAGCTTGGGCAGCGCACTCGCGAGGCCGTAGAACAGGGCGAGCAGCACCTGGAGGGCGCGCAGCGCGATCCGGGCCCGGCGACCGCGGGTGGTCGCGGACTCGGCGACGACGCTGCGGGACTTCGTCGAAGCCGCCGAGGTCTCCGAGGACGTCGAGGACGCGGGGGCCAGGGAGTTGGCGGAAGCGGCGGAGGCTACGGAAGCGGTGGTCTCGGACATGAGGTTCTCCTGTGGGAAGCGGTGGAGCGCTGGCAAGCGGTCCGTGTTGCTGTCATAGGGGTAGACCGCCCCTCGCCCTCGAACTCATCGCCGCCGCACGCGATTTTCTCCGCTAATCCGCAGCCGCCGCCTCTGTCACCGACTTCGCCTCCGCCTCCGACCCCGTCGCCGCCACCGCCCTCACCCACATCCGGTCCGGTGTCAGATAGCTGTCCACCTTCAGTCCCGCCTCCGCGAGCGCCTCCTCGAACTGGGCCGAGTCCAGCGGCCGGGAGAGGATCGTCTGGGTCCAGACCAGGTCCGGGAACACGTACTCCACATGAACCGAGTTCACCCCGTCCCCAACCGGGTCCGCCGACACGACCCGGGCCGTGAAGCCACTGGGATCGACCCGCTCACGCGGCACATTCGTGTGGAAGTCCTCGCCTTCCCGCTGGATCAACACGCTGCCGCCCGCCGCGACATGACGCACACAGGTCCGCAGCAGTCCGCGCCGTACCTCGACATCCCCGGCGTGCACGAGGAACGACGCGAGCAGCACCACGTCGAAGGTCTCACCCAGATCGAGGTTCTCGATCTGGGCGCATATCGTGCGTGCCCCCTGCACCCGCTCCAGCATCTCGGCGGACTCGTCGACCGCGGTGACCGTGAACCCGCGCTCCAGGAGGGGACGGGTCATCCGCCCCACCCCGCTGCCCAGCTCCAGGATGCGCGCTCCCGCCGGCACGGCCGCGGCGATGATGTCCGGCTCCTGACCGATCGGCAGCCGTGAGTAGAACTCCACCGCGCAGCCGTCCGGGGTGATCGCCCCGGGTCCTGTCCCCTCGTACCCCTCACGCATTTCGATTCGCATGCCCGTCCAACGGCCCGCGTCCGCACGTCCGTTCCCGACTCGCACTGGTTCACCCGTACGAGTCAATTCCCTTCAGAGAGGCAACTGTTGGGGGTCGGAGCCAAACCGGAATTCAGAGCGGAAACCATCCGTGCCCGAGGTACCAGTGCCCGCCCGCCCGCAGATGGTCCCCGACGGCCCGCTCCACGGACGTACCCCGCGGCAGGCTCTCCACCGCCAGATCGGGATGCCCGAAGACGAACTGGACGGGCTCGGTGTCGGCCGGCTCCGTGTCCTCGCGGATCATTCGGAACCGTTCCTGGAAGCGGACGATGTTGGAGTCGGCGGAGAGGTACCGCTTCAACTGCGGGTCGAGCAGCCAGGAATGGCAGGTCGCGACCTCGTGACGCTCCTCGGGGTAGTGCCGGGCGAAGAACGCGCGGGCCAGTTCCAGCGAGCGCTCGCACGCGGCCGGGGTGAGCGGCCCGGAGAAGTCGGGGATGTGCAGGTTCAGGCAGGGCGTCCCCGGCGTCACGTCCAGGCCTGCCTCCGTGAGCGCCTGCCCACTGCGCTCGCCGAGCCGCGCCCGCTCGAACTGCAGCCGCCCCAGCTGGTACAGCTCGCCGCGGAAGTGCGGGACGAGCCACTGCGGGAACGGCAGCCCTGCCCCGCCGAACCGTCTGTGGTGCACCGCGATGTTGCGTCCCAGGTCGGCGAGGGTGCGCCGGGACACGTCGGCGGGGATGTCGCGTTCGCGGTGGTACGCGCGCGTGTAGGGCAGCGCGGCGACGAACACGTACACGGGGAAGTAGGCGCCGATCTCGGGCGGGGCCTCGGGCAGCCGGGCCAGGAGCAGCTCAGTGAGCCTGGTCCAGTGGCCGTGCTCTCCGATGTCCTTCACCAGCTCGCCGACGCACTCCTCCAGGAGCCGTGTCGCGTCGGTGTCCCGCGTCAACACCCGGCGCAGTCGCACCAGTTCGTTGATGTCCTCATGGGGTACGGCGAGGTCGAGCAGGACCTCGGGCAGTTCGTCGGCGTCCGGCAGCACGGTGCGCTTCCCCTCCCTGTGGAGCCTTGTGGAGAACGTCCGAGCCGAAGAGTACGTTGCTAGGAGGAGTAGTGATCCTGATGCGTACAGGCAGTGAGCCGACGACAGCGCGCAGTCCGCTCCGGACGCGGTTCTGGCTGAGCGTCTGGGGGCTGGTCTGGACGATCTTCGGCACGGTCGCCTTCGCGCTCGCCGGCCGCCCCGGGTGGGCGGCGGCCTGCGCGGCGCTGTGGCTGATCGTCACGATCGACATGGCCATGATCCTCAGACACATGCGCCAGGGCCCGCACTACCAGCCGGGCCCGGACGTCCCGCCGTACCGGCCGCCGGAACACCGCCACCCGTGACCTACCGGGGCGCGATCTACCGCGATGCCCCTACTCCTCGAACCGGGCCGCCTTCAGGTACTCCGGTTGCGGATCGAGCGCGGCGGCCAGCCGGAAATGGCGCTTGGCCTGGTCGGCGCGGCCCTGTCGCTCGTAGGTGCGGGCGAGCGCGAAGTGCGCGAAGGCGTTGTCCGGCTCGCGCTCCAGGACGATGGTGAACTCCAGCTCGGCCGGCCGCAGTTGCGCGGCCGCGAAGAAGGCACGCGCGCGCAGCAGACGCGCGGCCGTGTTCTCCGGGTGCGCGTCGATGACGCGGTCGAGCAGCTTCACCGCGCCCCGCGGGTCCCGCGCGTCGAGCAACTGCTCGGCGGCACGGAAGTCGATGACATGCGTCTCCGGAGTACGTCCGGTCGTTCCGCTGTTCTCGGGCACGGCGAAGTCCTTCCCTCACTCGGACGTTTCAACGCCCGCAGAAAGGGCCGCTATTCCTGGGGTGGCTGCTGGGGCGCGTGCGCCCTGCGTACGAGTTCGGCCCATACGTCCCGTACGCGCCGCTCCAGTGCCTCCAGGGGTACGTCGTTGTCGATGACGATGTCCGCGATGGCGAGCCGCTTCTCGCGCGTCGCCTGGGCGGCCATACGCGCGCGTGCGTCGTCCTCGGTCATCCCCCGCAGCCGGACCAGCCGGTCGAGCTGGGTCTCGGGGCTCGCGTCGACGACGATCACCAGGTCGTACAGCGCGGCGAGGGCGTTCTCGGCGAGGAGGGGGACGTCGTGGATCACTACGGAGTCGTCGGCCGCGGCGGTTTCGAGCTCGCGGGAGCGCCTGCCGACCAGGGGGTGGACGATCTCGTTGAGGACGGCCAGCTTCTCGGGGTCGGCGAAGACGATGGAGCCCAGCTTCGGCCGGTCCAGGCCGCCGTCCACGCCGAGCACGTCCTCTCCGAAGGCCTCGACGACCGCCGCGAGCCCGGGAGTTCCGGGCGCGACGACCTCGCGCGCGATGCGGTCGGCGTCGATCAGCACGGCGCCGTACCCCACGAGCAGCCGCGACACTTCACTCTTACCGGCACCGATGCCCCCGGTGAGGCCGACCTTCAGCATGAACCGAAGCCTACGGCCTGTCACTGACAGGGCACACGGCGACCGGCAGTCACCCGGTGATCGTCGGCGACCACCCAGGACCCGTCCCGCAGACAGGCCCTAGTTGTCGCCCTCGCGCTCCGCCAGGAAGCGCTCGAACTCCTGCCCGATCTCGTCCGCCGACGGGATCTCGACCGGCTCGGCGAGCATGTTGCCGCGGCTCTCGGCGCCCGCGGCGGCGTCGTACTGGTGCTCCAGGCCCTGGACGAGCGCCACGAGTTCCTCGTCGCCCTCCTGGATCTGGCGGTCGATCTCGGTCTGGGTGCGGTGGGCCTCGGTGCGCAGGGAGTGCGCGATGCCCGGGAGGACCAGTCCGGTGCCGGCCGTGATGGCCTCCAGGACGGTCAGGGCCGCGTCCGGGTACGGGGACCGTGCGATGTAGTGCGGGACGTGCGCGGCGACACCCAGGACGTCGTGACCGGACTCCATGAGGCGGTACTCGACGAGCGCCTCGGCGCTGCCGGGGACCTGCGCCTCGTCGAAGGGGCTGCGGTGGCCGGGGACGAGGTCGTTGCGGTTGCCGTGCGGGGTGACGCCCACGGGGCGGGTGTGCGGGACGCCCATGGGGATGCCGTGGAAGTTCACGGACAGCCGGACGCCGAGCCGCTCCACGATCTGCTGGACGGCCGCGGCGAAGCGCTCCCACTCCACGTCCGGCTCGGGCCCGGAGAGGAGCAGGAAGGGAGCTCCGGTGGCGTCCTGGACGAGTCGTACGTCCAAGGTGGGCTCTTCGTAGTCGGTCCAGCGGTCCCGCTTGAAGGTGAGCAGCGGGCGGCGGGCCCGGTAGTCGACGAGCCGGTCGTGGTCGAAGCTGGCCACGAGCTGGTGGGGCAACGTATCGAGCAGACGTTCGACGATCTGGTCGCCTGTCTCGCCCGCGTCGATGTATCCGTCGAAGTGGTAGAGCATGACAAGACCGGCCGACTCCTGTGCGAGCGCCATGTCGACGACTGCCAGGCCCTTCGGCTCCCATGCGTACAAACCCTGCGGATCAAGCACAGTGACCGCTCCTCCTCGTGTTCGTACTGCACAACGCCCTCCAGGGCATGGGCATTCCCGCCCATGCCCCTGATCAGGCACCTCTTACGGGCTTTTCACGCGCCGCTCCCCTGTGTCACCGGGAGGCTGTCCACGTCACGAGGACAGCACGCGCGCGTGGAGTGCGGTCACGGCCTTGCGGGCGGAGGAGAACGCGCCGTGCTGCCAGGCGTCGGTGTAGCTGAGCCAGTCGCCGGCGAAGTAGACGCGTCCGGTGGGGTCGTTGAGCGGCTTGTAGCGGACGTCGTCGGGGCCACCCGGGGTGTCGTGCCATGCGGCCTCCAGGTGGGGCGTCTGACGCCAGTGATGGGAGAAGGACGATGCCAGTTCGCTGCGGTACTTCTCCCCGTAGATCTTCACGCCCGCGGCCACCGCACGCTCTTCCCGCCCCTTGGGGGTGAGCTTCGCGTAGGAGTCCGCGTTGTCGTCGTAGTTGTAGTACCCGATCAGAACCCCTCGCTCACCGTGGAAGCCGTAAGAAGGGTGCCAGATGTGGGTGACGTCCTGGTCGGTCTCGGTGATACCGCCGTAGATCCGGTGATCCAGTTCCCACCAACGGGACTTGTACTCCAGGCCGATCTTCGCTGCGGACGACGGGGTGATCGCCTCCAGTGCGGTCTGGACGCCGGTGCCGAGGTTGTGCGGGATCTTGGCGAGGATGTTGGGCGGCAGGGCGCCGACGCAGTAGTCGGCCTGGACGACCTTCGTACGGCCGCCCTGGGTGTAGGTGACCGAAACACCACTCCCCTTGTCGGTGATTTTCGAGACGACCGCTCCGGTACGGATGCGATGCGCGCCGATCACCCGGGTGAGGGCCTTCGGTATCCGGTCCATGCCGCCGACCGGCTGGAACATCAACATGGCCTGGTCGAAGCCGAATTCGAAGGAGAAGTAGCGGCCGACACCGCTGGCGAAGACCTCGGAGGCGGAGGGCACGTCCCCGAGCAGCACACCAGGAGTGCCCGCGGCGGCCGGAATGGTCGAGTAGCCGCGGAAGTCACCGCCTTCATAGGTCAGTTTGTCCCCGAGTTCTCCCCACCCCTTGAGGAACTCGACGAGCTTCTCCTGGTCGGTGGCGGTCAACTCCCTGTCCAGGGCGCCCTTGTCGGTGGCCTTGGCGAGCAACTCCGAGACATGGCCGTAGACATCGGCCTTGGCGGTGCGGTAGCGCTGGGGCCCGGTCATGCCGGTGGACTCGTTGTAGATGTACGCGTCCGCGTTGACGTTGGTGAACACCTCGATGGGGACGCCGAGTTCACGGCAGTAGTCGAGGGTGACCATCCACTGCGGGATCCGCGCGGGGCCGCAGTTCATGTAGTGGCCGTCGGCGAAACGGGCGGTCTGCCGGTTGCCGTGGAGGTCGGTCGTGGTGTCGCCGCCGCGGACGGTGAAGTTGCGGCCGCCGGTACGGTCCCTGGCCTCCAGGATCGTACAGTCGTAGCCGGCCTTGCCCAGTTCGTACGCCGTGGTCAGTCCGGCGATGCCACCGCCGACGATGACGACCTTGGCCGCGCCGCGTCCGGTGAGATGGAAGTCGCCGGCGCTCAGGGCGCGGAAGGGCTGTTCCCGCTGGGCGGCCTGCGCGGTGGGGGCGAGCCCGAGGGCCCCCATGGTGGCGAACATCGTGCCCGCGCCGCCGGTGAGACCCACGTTCCGTAGAAAAGCACGTCGGCTCTGGTTCCCTGCCAAGGTCCGGCTCCCCTCTCCGATCACGAATGACCGAGGAAGCGTCCCAACGACCCGTTACGCCAAGGCAGTTACTGATGTATCCCGCACGTTTCCACAAAGTCGAGGGAAACCCTGGCAGGGGCGCGGGGCTGTATCGATGTGCGGCTCCGCCGCGTGGGCGCTCAGCCCCCACCGGCCCGCAGTCGCATCACGATCGGCCGCGCACACGACTGAGGGACCGCACCCCGAAAGGTACGGCCCCTCAGTTCAAGAGCTACTGCTCAGTGATCAGCTCTGGCCGCCGGCCAGCTTCTCACGCAGGGCAGCGAGCGCCTCGTCCGACGCCAGCGCACCGGAGGTGTCCGCACCCTCGGAGGAGTACGAACCGCCACCGCCGCCACCACCGGCCGCGGCCGGAGCCGCACCCGCCGTGTCGACGCCCTCGGCCGCCGCCTGGGCGTCGGCCTCGCGGGACTTGATGACCTGCGCCTGGTGCTGCTCGAAGCGCTGCTGCGCCTCGGCGTACTGGGTCTCCCACACCTCGCGCTGGGATTCGAAACCTTCGAGCCAGTCGTTGGTCTCGGGGTCGAAGCCCTCGGGGTAGATGTAGTTGCCCTGGTCGTCGTACGACGCGGCCATGCCGTACAGCGTCGGGTCGAAGTCGACCGTGGCCGGGTCGGCACCGAAGGCCTCGTTGGCCTGCTTCAGCGAGAGGCTGATGCGACGGCGCTCAAGGTCGATGTCGATGACCTTGACGAAGATCTCGTCGTTGACCTGGACGACCTGCTCCGGGATCTCCACGTGGCGCTCGGCCAGCTCGGAGATGTGCACCAGACCCTCGATGCCCTCGTCCACGCGGACGAACGCACCGAACGGAACCAGCTTCGTGACCTTGCCGGGCACGACCTGGCCGATCTGGTGGGTGCGGGCGAACTGCTGCCACGGGTCTTCCTGGGTCGCCTTCAGCGACAGGGAGACGCGCTCGCGGTCCATGTCGACGTCGAGGACCTCGACGGTGACTTCCTGGCCGACCTCGACAACCTCGGAGGGGTGGTCGATGTGCTTCCAGGACAGCTCGGAGACGTGGACCAGACCGTCGACGCCACCCAGGTCCACGAAGGCACCGAAGTTGACGATCGAGGAGACCACACCGGAGCGGACCTGACCCTTCTGGAGGGTCGTGAGGAACGTCTGGCGCACCTCGGACTGGGTCTGCTCCAGCCAGGCACGGCGGGACAGGACCACGTTGTTGCGGTTCTTGTCCAGCTCGATGATCTTGGCTTCGAGCTCCTTGCCCACGTAGGGCTGGAGGTCGCGGACACGGCGCATCTCGACGAGAGAAGCCGGCAGGAAGCCACGGAGGCCGATGTCGAGGATGAGACCACCCTTGACGACCTCGATGACGGTACCGGTGACGATGCCGTCCTCTTCCTTGATCTTCTCGATGGTGCCCCACGCACGCTCGTACTGCGCGCGCTTCTTCGAGAGGATCAGGCGGCCTTCCTTGTCCTCCTTCTGGAGAACAAGGGCTTCGATCTCGTCGCCGACCTTGACGACCTCGTTCGGGTCGACGTCGTGCTTGATCGAGAGCTCGCGGCTCGGGATGACACCTTCGGTCTTGTAACCGATGTCGAGGAGAACCTCGTCCCGGTCAACCTTGACGATGACGCCATCGACGATGTCACCATCGTTGAAGTACTTGATCGTCTCATCGATAGCGGCGAGGAATGCTTCCTCGTCACCGATGTCGTTGACCGCAACCTGCGGGGTGGTGGCGGTGGTCTCGGTGCTGCTCGTCATGTGGGAAAGGGCTCCGGTACGGACATTGAAGTCGTAGGTACTGCTCACGCCGAGAGCCGTTTTCGCTTCGCTCCGCAGACGGCCGGACAGCCAAGGAAGCGCCGATCCGGAACACCAGGTGTCCGGTGGCGCCTCGAAAACCGAGGGGTCGTACATACAGATGCGAGCGCAACCTGCTACGTCTGAGGTGCGCAGGCCCGTAGCGCAACTTGTAGCATACGGGGGCAGCCAGGCAGGGTCAATGCGCGAAGGCGCACACCCGGGGCGGATCGCCGCATACCCGGCACAAAACGTGTCCCGCGAGGCCACGCAGGCCTGAACCACCCCTTCAGTGACGCCACCGGGGACAGCCGCACCGTAGAGGTGACGGAAGAGTACGACGAGGGAGCCGATCATCCAAGAGCCCGATGCGTTCGAGCCGGAAGCCACCCGACGTGACGCCGACGTCACCGAGAGTTCCCGGGCCAACCGGGGCTGGTGGGACCGGAACGCGGACGACTACCAGGTCGAGCACGGCACGTTTCTCGGCGACGACCGCTTCGTGTGGGGCCCCGAGGGTCTCGACGAGGTGGAGGCCGAACTCCTCGGCCCGCCCGAGGAGCTGAAGGGCAAGGACGTCCTGGAGATCGGCGCCGGCGCGGCCCAGTGCTCGCGCTGGCTGACCGCCCAGGGTGCCCGCCCGGTCGCCCTGGACCTCTCCCACCGCCAGCTCCAGCACGCGCTGCGGATCGGCGGATCGTTCCCCCTGGTGTGCGCCGACGCCGGCGCGCTGCCCTTCGCGGACGCCTCCTTCGACCTGGCCTGCTCGGCGTACGGGGCGCTGCCGTTCGTCGCCGACCCGGTGCTGGTGCTGCGCGAGGTGCGCCGGGTGCTGCGGCCCGGTGGCCGGTTCGTCTTCTCGACCACCCACCCGTTCCGCTGGGCGTTCCCCGACGAGCCGGGCCCCGAAGGCCTGACGGTCTCCGCCTCGTACTTCGACCGCACGCCGTACGTCGAGCAGGCCGACGACGGCAGCGCGGTCTATGTGGAGCACCACCGGACGATCGGTGACCGCGTCCGGGACATCGTGGCGGCGGACCTGCGCCTGGTGGACCTGGTCGAGCCGGAGTGGCCCTCCTGGAACACGGCCGAGTGGGGCGGCTGGTCTCCCCTGCGCGGCAACCTCATCCCCGGGACGACGATCTTCGTGTGCGAACGCGACCGCGAGAACACCTGAAGGGCCGGAACAACGGAGGGGCTGAACTGAAAGCGGGCACGCACGCGTAGAGGTCGTTTCGCACCGCGTACGACACTGGGGTCGTGATCCGCTACGACGCCCTCGACGCGCTGCCCGTCCGCAGTGCCCTGCCCGGACTCGACGCCGCCCTGGAGGCGGGCGGTGCGGCCGTGCTCGTCGCGCCGCCCGGCACCGGCAAGACGACGCTGGTGCCGCTCGCGCTGGCCGGGCTGCTCGGCGAGGGCCCCGCGCGGCGGGTGGTCGTCGCCGAGCCGCGGCGGATCGCGGCGCGGGCGGCGGCCCGGCGCATGGCGTGGCTGCTGGGCGAGAAGGTCGGCGAGAGCATCGGCTACACCGTGCGCGGCGAGCGGGTCGTCGGACGGCACGCACGCGTGGAGGTCGTCACGACCGGAGTGCTGCTCCAACGGCTCCAACGCGACCAGGAGTTGACCGGCGTCGACGCCGTGGTCCTGGACGAGTGCCACGAACGCCACCTCGACGCGGACACGGTGGCCGCCTTCCTGGTCGACGTACGGGAGGCCCTGCGGCCCGAGTTGCGGCTCGTCGCGGCGTCCGCGACCACCGACGCGCAGGGCTGGGCCCGGCTGTTGGGCGATGCGCCGGTGATCGAGGCGGAGGGTGTCGCGTACCCGGTGGAGGTCGTCTGGACGCCCGCACCACGTCCCGTACGACCGCCGCACGGCATGCGCGTGGACCCGGCGCTACTCACGCACGTGGCGTCGACGGTACGGCGGGCGCTGGGTGAGCGGGACGGGGACGTGCTGTGTTTTCTGCCCGGGGTCGGGGAGATCGCGCGCGTGGCCGGGCAGTTGGGCGACCTGGGCGGGGCCGAGGTGCTCCAGGTGCACGGGCGGGCACCGGCCGCCGTACAGGACGCGGTGCTGTCGCCGGGGGCGCGGCGGCGGGTGGTGCTCGCGACGTCCGTGGCGGAGTCCTCGCTGACGATTCCTGGTGTACGGGTGGTCGTCGACTCGGGGTTGGCGCGGGAGCCGCGGGTCGATCACGCGCGCGGGCTGAGCGCGTTGGCGACGGTACGGGCGTCGCACGCGGCGGGGCGGCAGCGGGCGGGGCGAGCAGGGCGTGAGGCACCGGGAGCGGTGTACCGGTGCTGGGGCGAGGCCGAGGATTCCCGTCTGCCGCGTTTTCCGGCGCCGGAGATCAAGGTGGCCGACCTGACGGCGTTCGCGCTTCAGGCGGCGTGCTGGGGGGATCCTGGGGCGTCGGGGCTGGCGTTGCTCGATGCGCCTCCCTCCGGGGCGATGGCTGCGGCGCGGGATGTTCTGGCGGCCGTGGGTGCCGTCGACTCGGGTGGGCGGGCCACGTCTCGGGGTGTGCAGTTGGCTCGGCTGGGGCTCCATCCCCGGCTGGGGCGGGCCTTGTTGGACTCGGGTCCGGCCGGCGCCGAGGTTGTCGCGCTGCTCAGTGAGGAGGCGCCGCGGGCCTACGGTGACGATCTCGCCGGGGCTTTGCGGAGTGCCCGGCGTGGAGGGGACACCTATGCCGGGCGGTGGCGTGCCGAGGTTCGGCGACTGCGGGCCGTGGGGGCGGAGATTTCCCACCGACCCACCCGAAACCCCGCGCCGACAAAGGTGAATGTCGAGGCTTCGGCGGGTGCCGCACATGACGACGCGCTCGTCGGACTCGTCGCCGCCCTCGCCTACCCCGAACGCGTTGCCAAAGCCGACGGCGGTTCCTACCTCCTCGTCTCCGGCACCCGTGCCGAAGTCGGTGACGCCAGCGCTCTTCGCGGGGCACCCTGGATCGCGGTCGCCGTGGCGGACCGGCCGATCGGCAAGGGGCACGCACGCGTGCAGCTCGGAGCCGTGGTCGACGAGGAGGCCGCCCGGTTCGCGGCCGGGGCGCTGCTCAGCGAGGTGGACGAGGTCCACTGGGCCGGCGGCGATGTCGTGGCCCGGCGCGTCGAGCGGCTCGGGGCGGTCGAGTTGGCGGTGCGGCCTCTGAAGAACGCCGATCCCGTTGCCGTACGGGATGCGCTTGTTGAAGGGCTGCGGCAGGAGGGGTTCGGGCTGTTGCGGTGGTCCGCCGATGCTCAAGTCCTGCGGCAGCGGCTGGCGTTCCTGTACTCGGCTGTCGGGGAGCCCTGGCCCGATGTGTCCGACGATGCCCTGCACACGCGTGTGGACGAGTGGTTGGAGCCGGAGTTGGGGCGGGCTCGGCGGCGGGGGGATCTGGGGCGGATCGAGGCGGGGCAGGGGTTGCGGCGGTTGTTGCCGTGGGCCTCGGGGGACGCGGGGCGGTTGGACGAGTTGGCTCCGGAGCGGTTCCTCGTGCCGAGCGGGTCCAGGATCCGGATCGACTACGGGAATCCCGAACAGCCCGTGCTGGCCGTGAAGTTGCAGGAGATGTTCGGGCTTCACGAGTCGCCGACCGTCGCCGGGGTGCCCGTACTCGTGCATCTGCTGTCCCCCGCCGGGCGGCCCGCCGCCGTCACGGCCGACCTCGCTTCCTTCTGGAAGGACGGCTACAAGGGCGTGCGGGCCGAGTTGCGGGGGCGGTATCCGAAGCATCCGTGGCCGGAGGATCCGGCTGCCGCCGCGGCCACCCGGTTCACCAACGCGCGGCTCAGGCGGTGACCGGTTCCGGTTCGTGGACCTCGGTGGGGGCGGGGTCTCCGGGGCGCCTGCTGCGGGCCTCCAGGTAGAGGGAGAGGGCCAGCAGGAGGAGGCCGAGGGTCAGGAAGCCCCAGGGGAGGTAGGAGACCATCAGGAGGACGAGGGTGCGGTTGGACTTCACCAGGGCGACGGTGTGCTTGATGTAGTCCTCGCGCATCTTCACGTCACCGGCGAACGCCGTCACCTTGACCCGGCCCCCCAGGAGGGTGCCGCCGCGCAGCTCCTCCTTGTGGATCTCCTCGCCGTAGACCGGTGCTCCGGTGACGGGTTCGACCCAGAACCTGCGGACCGTGGTGTACCAGCGGGTGGTTCCCGTCTTGGCGACGGACTCCGGGGTGATGCCCTTCACGGGCATGGTCCTGGGGAAGGGGACCTTGGTCCAGGGGATGGTCTGCTCGAAGTAGTAGACCTTGACGCCGCGGAAGTTCTCGGTGTCCTTGTAGTGGATGGGGTTGGTGGTGCGGGTCTGCGCGTCGAAGTACTCGTAGTCCCGTTTCTGCGTCAGGAACGGCCACTTGAACTCGATGCCGTCCCGTTTCACCGGGTCGCCGTCGACCATCTCGCCGGTGGCGTGGACGGGGTCCTGGGTGTGCGCGTCGAAGATGTAGCGCTCGGGGATGGACGACACCATCTTGCCGTCGGGGCCCTGGACGTAGGACAGGCCGTCCCAGACGACGACGTCCCGGCCGGTCGTCTTGTCGATCTTCTTGGCCGCCTCCACGTCGCCCTTGAGGGTCTGCACGATGGTGACCTTGGGGACCGTCTTGGCCTGCATGGTGCCGTAGTCGAGGAGGGTGGCGTTCTTCGCCTCCAGGACCATGTCCTGGTACTGGTTCGCCGGGATCTTGGCCAGCCGCGGGAAGGCGTACCAGCGCAGCAGCGGGGACAGCGCCGTGAAGAACACGGCGAGGGCGAGCAGGATCAGGCTGGCCTTGCGGCGCATCTCGGCCTCCTTCCCTGGCGGTTGAGCGCACCCGTAAAGGGCTCGCGTAAACGCTTGCGCAAGCGTTTACGGGTGCGCGGGAACCGTCGTCAGCAGCGGTTTCGGGGAGGTCTTGCCCATCGGTGAGCCCATCGCGGTGATGGTCAGGACCAGCGCGAACGCGAGCACGAGTCCGGTCGCGGCGGCGATCAGAGCGCGCATACCGGGCCTCCCGACAGACAGAAACCGAATGGATCCAGGAACTGATAGGTCGTCAGGTCCGGCACCGTAGCAACGCACGGGCGAGATGAGAACACGTTGCACACACGACAAAAGCGCCCGCCCGCCGAAGCGGAGGGGCGCCCTCGTCCTACGGTCGTGCGGCCGGACTACGCGCTCGGTGACACGGACGGGCTCGGGCTCGCGCTCGGACTGGACGACGAGGTGTCGGCCGCCGCCACGGTCAGTTCGACCGTGAGGGTCGCGCCGCCCGTGGTGGTGATCCGGAGCAGGAAGGTGCCGGTGGTGTCGTCGGCGTACAGCTTCGGCAGCTTCAGGAGGCCGTCGGCGTCCGTGGCCAGGCCCGTGAGGGTGCGGACGGTCTTGCCGTCCGCGTCCTTGAAGTAGGGGCCCTTGTCGTTCTCGGTGGCGTCGTCGGCGGCCTTGATCAGGGTCGCGGTGGCGGCGACCTTGTCGGCGACCGCGCCGTTCTCCGTGGCCTTCACCTCGACCTGGTCGGCGAACTCGCCGCCCGAGGTGCAGGTCAGCGCCGTGGTGCTGGTGCGGACCAGGGTGTCGGCGACGCGGGGCGTGACGCTGGCCGTGTAGTCGAGACCGGCGATCGTACGGCCGACGACGGTCGCGCGGACGGTGAAGTCACCGGTGGTCTCGCCGGCTTGGAGGGCCGGGGCGACGGCCACACCGGAGGCGTTGGTGACGACCGTCGCGACCTTCTCGCCGCCGACGAACGTGGCGTCGGTGGTCCCGACGATCGTGAACCGGATCCTGACCTTGCCGACAGCCTTGCCGGCCGAGGTCTTGGCGCTGGTGCTGATCTTCTTGCTGAACTGGTCGCCCGCCACCGCGGTGAGCTTCGCCGTACCCGCGTCCGCCAGCTTGGCCACCGTGTCGGTGGGGGTCGGCGTGGGCGTGGGCGTCGGGGTGGGCGTCTGCGTCGGGGTACCCGGCGTCGAAGGGTTCGACGGGGTGCCCGGCGTGGAGGGGTTCGACGGGGTGCTCGGAGTCGACGACGAGGGCGGAGTCGTAGGACTGGACGGGGAGTTGTCGTCGCTGCGGCCCGACGGCACGGTGCCCGTGCCGTCCGGGACCGAGTGGGTGCCCTTGCGGTAGTACTCCAGCCAGGACAGGACCGTGTTCAGGTAGTCCGTCGAGTTGTTGTAGCTGAGGATCGCGCTGCGCAGGCCCGCGTCCGTCGACAGGTTCCAGTCGTTGCGGCACAGGTAGTGGCCGGCGGCGAGGGCGGCGTCGTAGACGTTGTTGGGGTCCTTGACCCCGTCGCCGTTGCCGTCGCGGCCCGCCCAGGCCCAGGTGGACGGGATGAACTGCATGGGCCCGACGGCCTGGTCGTACGTGCTGTTGCCGTCGTACAGACCGTGGTCGGTGTCCTTGATGAGCGCGAAGCCGTTGCCGTCGAGCGCGGGGCCCAGGATCTTGGAGGTCGTGGTGCCGTTCGCGTCGACCTGGCCGCCGCGCGCCTGGCCGGACTCCACCTTGCCGATGGCGGCGAGGAGTTGCCAGGGCAGGTTGCAGCCGGGCTTGGAGGAGGCGAGTTCGGTCTCGGCCTTCTTGTAGGCGTCGAGGACGGTCGCCGGGATGCCGGCCTCGGCCTCGCCCACCGAGACCGGGGTCCCTATGGACGGCGGCTGGCTGGTGCTCGGGCTCGGGATGGGGCTGCTCAGGGGCGGGAGGTCCGTGTAGTACGGGGAGTCTCCGGTGGCGCTGTGGTCGGTGGTCCCGTCGGGCGTCGCCTGGCCGGTGGCGAGCGTTCTGTGGCCGCCGGTCACCGCCGGAGCCTGGGACGCGGACAGTGCCGCGACCGCTGCCGCGGCCACCGCCGTCGTCGCCGCACCCTTGCGCAGCCGCCTGCCGAAATGCGCCGTCATGGAGTGAACCCCTCCCAGGGACGCCCGAGCGCCCGTCCTTGTCTGTTGCCTCTGCGCCTGTTGTGACGGTCGACCCGCCTCGTAGGTTGCCCTCGTGGTGCTTTTCGGATGGTGTGTACTTCTGTTCCGGTGCCTCCGCCCGCCCGTGCTCCCCTGCGCGGGGACCCAGGCGACCCTACGACAACTTGCTTTGCACGGGCACCCGTTCGTGACCGTTATTCACCGCCTGGCCATATGCCGATGTCTCCTACGGGGAGCCCTGTTGCCGTTCACTTTGAGTCATGCCGCCGCCGTACTGCCCGCCGTGCGCGGCGACGGAAGGGGGCGCGGCCGTCTCGTACCGGCGGTGCTGGTGGCGGGTTCCTTCGCCCCCGACATGACGTACTACGCGGCGAGTGCGGTCCCCGGAGCGATGGAGTTCGGGACGGTCACGCACTCCTTCCCGGGCGTCCTCACGGTCGACGTCGCGATCACCTGGGCGACGGTCGGCCTCTGGCTGCTCCTGCGCGAACCCCTGGTGGCCTTGCTCCCGCGCGCCCGCCGGCCCCCGACGGCGACCCTGTTGCGCTGCGGCGCTCCACGCGCGCGTGCGACCCCGTCACTGGCCGCGTGGTGGTACGTCTCCGCGGTCATCGGCGGCCTGACCCACGTCGTGTGGGACGCGTTCACCCACCACGACCGGTGGGGCGTACGCCTGTTCCCCGTCCTGGACCGGGAGTTGGGCGGCAGGCCCCTCTTCTCGGCCCTGCAGTACGGCAGTTCGGCGCTCGGCGCGCTCCTGATCACCGCGTTCGTGGTGCGTGCGCTACGACGGGTTCCGGCCACCGAGCCGGTGGGTGTACCCGTGCTGTCGGTACGGGACCGGTGGGCGGCCGGGATCGTCCTGGCCGCCTGCGCCCTGATCGCGGCGGCGGAACGGGCGTCGACCTGGTGGGCCTACTGGGGCTCGACGGCAACCCCCTGGGACCTGATCCCGACCGTGTGCTTCGGAGCGGGGGCGGGACTGGCGCTGGGGGTGCTGCTGTACGCGATCGGTGTCCGGGTGTGGCGGCCGGCCGCGGCCGTGCGGCCTGGTGACCTGGACGGGGTCAGCGCGGGGCGGAGCCGTCCGGCGGGGTCACGATGAACACCGTCATGGTGTGCGCGGCGGGTGACCTCGGGAGCCGGCTGAGGACGAGGTCCAGGTAGCCGCGCCCCAGTTCGGCCCAGAGCCGCCAGACGGGGGTGCCGGTGGGGGTGATGGCGGGTCCCTGGGGGTGTCTGACCTGTTCCCGGGGGTCCACGTCCGTGTCGTCCCGGAACGTGAGGCGCTGCCGGAGTCCTGCGGCCGTGTGCTGGACGGCCATCGCGAGGTCGGCGGGGATGCGCGCGGTGCTTGCCCTGGCGGCGAAGGCCGGAGCCGGCGGTCGAGGCGCACCCTTCGCGCCGGCGGCACCCGCTGCCTGTATCTGAGTCCGCACCCGACCTGTCCGGCGATGGAGCATGCGTATACCCATGCCCGCATCCTTACGGTCGCCGGGGGCGAGGGGCGCTTCCGGCGGGGCCACGCGGGTGACGGGCCCTCCGGGGGTTGGGCGGTGGTTGTGCGGGGGGTTTCTGTGGCCGGGGTGGGTGTTTGTGCCGGGCGGGGTGGGTTGCGGGCGGCCCGGGAGAGGTGGGGGCGCGCGGGCTGGGGAGGGAAGCGGTGCCGAGTGCCCTGCGGGCGGCACGAGACAGGTTGAGGTGGGTTCGGCACCGCCGGGATGGGCTGTGGTGGGTGCTCGCCGTTGCGACGGGAATCTCTTGCGGGCCGGGTCCAGGAGCGGGGGTTCGGCACGGGTGAGACGCACGGCGGTGAGCGTTCACGGTGTCACGGCGGAGTCTTCGCGCGGGCCAGGTCAAACAACCCCCGAGAGGCAGTGCCATACCGGCAGGCGCGCCACGGAGAGCGTTCACGGTGTCACGGCGGGATTTTCGTGCGGGTGGACCGCGCAGGCGGGTCTCCGCAGGCGGGGCGGGGTGCGTTGCGGGGGTGGGCACCACAGGTCCCTCCCAGGGCGCCCGCGCGGCGCCGCGTCCCATCCCGGCCGGCACACACCCACCCCCGGCCGGGGAAACCCCCCGCACACCCCCGCCCGACCGCCGGAGGCTAGTGCGCGGCCGACTCCCAGTCCGGGCCCACGCCCACCGAGACGTCCAGCGGTGCCCGGAGGTGTACCGCGCCGGCCATCGCGTGGCGGACGAGTTCCTCTGTGGCCGTTCGTTCGCCGGGGGCGATCTCCAGGACGATTTCGTCGTGGACCTGGAGGAGCATGCGGGACTTGAGGTCGGCCTCGCGCAGGGCGGTGTCGACCTTGAGCATGGCCATCTTGACGATGTCCGCCGCGGTGCCCTGGATCGGGGCGTTGAGAGCCATGCGCTCGGCGGCCTCGCGGCGCTGGCGGTTGTCGCTGTTGAGGTCGGGGAGGTAGCGGCGGCGGCCGAAGAGGGTCGCCGTGTAGCCCGTCGCCCTCGCCTCGTCGACCGCGCGGCGCAGATAGTCCCGTACGCCGCCGAAGCGCTCGAAGTACGTGTCCATCAGGACCCGCGCCTCGCCCGCGTCGATGTTCAGCTGCTGGGAGAGGCCGAAGGCGGACAGGCCGTAGGCGAGGCCGTACGACATCGCCTTGATCTTGCGGCGCATCTCCGCGTCGACCGCGGAACCCTCGACCGAGAACACCTGCGAGGCGACCGTGGTGTGCAGGTCCTCTCCCGAGGTGAACGCCTCCAACAGGCCCTCGTCCTCGGAGAGATGGGCCATCACTCGGAGTTCGATCTGGCTGTAGTCCGCGGTCATGAGCGATTCGTAGCCTTCGCCCACCACGAAGCCCCTGCGGATCGCCCTGCCCTCGTCCGTGCGGACCGGGATGTTCTGCAGGTTCGGGTCCGTCGAGGAGAGGCGGCCCGTCGCGGCCACCGTCTGGTTGAACGTGGTGTGGATGCGGCCGTCCGTAGCGATCGTCTTGATCAGGCCCTCTACGGTGACGCGCAGCTTCGCCTGTTCGCGGTGGCGGAGCATGATGACCGGCAGTTCGTTCTCGGTCTGGTTGGCCAGCCAGGCGAGGGCGTCCGCGTCCGTCGTGTAGCCGGTCTTCGTCTTCTTCGTCTTGGGCAGGCCGAGTTCACCGAAGAGGACTTCCTGGAGCTGCTTGGGCGAGCCGAGGTTGAACTCGTGCCCGGCCGCCGCGTGCGCCTCCTTCACCGCCTGCTGCACGGCGCCGGCGAACATCTGCTCCATCGCTTCGAGGTGTGCCTTGTCGGCCGCGATGCCGGACCGCTCCAGGCGGGCCAGCAGGATCGAGGTGGGCAGCTCCATGTCACGGAGCAGGTCCGCCGCGCCGACCTCCTGGAGGCGTTCGCCGAAGGCACCCCCCAGGTCGAGGATCGCGCGGGCCTGCACCATCAGGGCGTCCGCCTCGGCGCCGTCGTCCGCACCGAAGGCCAGCTGACCGTCTGCCGTGGCGGCGGGGGCCAGCTCGCGGCCGAGGTACTCCAGAGACAGCGCGTCCAGGTCGAACGAGCGACGGCCGGGCTTGACCAGGTAGGCGGCGAGCGCGGTGTCCATGGAGATGCCGGCGATCGTCCAGCCGTGCTCGGCGAAGACCCGCATCGCGCCCTTGGCGTTGTGGAACACCTTGGGGCGGTCGGCGTCGGACAGCCAGGCCGAGAACGCGTTCTCGTCGCTCTCGTCCAGTTCGGCGGGGTCGAACCAGGCGGCCGCTCCCCCGGCGGTGGCGAGCGCGACCTCGGTCACCGAACCGGAGCCGAGCGCCCAGGTGTCGACGGTGGCGACACCGAGCGGCTCGGTGCCGTAGTCGGCGAGCCAGCCGGTCAGTTCGCCGGTGCCGAGGACCGAGCCGTCGACCGCCACACCGCTCTCGGCGGGCGGGGTCGCGTCGGCCTCCTCATTGCCCGGGTCGACGGCCAACAGGCGCTCGCGCAGGGAGGGGTTGCGGATCTCCAGGGTGTCGAGAACCATCGCGAGGGCCGTGCGGTCGTACGGAGCGCGCTCCAGGTCGACGACCGTCTTGGGCAGTTCGACGTCCTTGACCATCTCGGTGAGGCGGCGGTTGAGCTTGACGGCGTCCAGGTGGTCGCGGAGGTTCTGCCCGGCCTTGCCCTTGACCTCGTCGACGCGCTCCACCAACTCCTTGAACGAACCGAACTGGTTGATCCACTTCGCGGCGGTCTTCTCGCCGACGCCGGGGATGCCCGGGAGGTTGTCGGACGGGTCGCCGCGCAGTGCCGCGAAGTCCGGGTACTGGGCCGGCGTCAACCCGTACTTCTCGACGACCTTCTCCGGAGTGAACCGGGTCAGCTCGGAGACGCCCTTCGTCGGGTACAGGACCGTGGTGTGGTCGGACACCAGCTGGAACGAGTCGCGGTCGCCGGTGACGATCAGCACGTCGAAGCCCGCGGCCTCGGCCTGGGTGGCGAGCGTGGCGATGACGTCGTCGGCCTCGAAGCCGTCGACCGCGAACCGGGACACGTGCATCGTGTCGAGCAGCTCGCCGATCAGCTCGACCTGGCCCTTGAACTCGTCCGGGGTCTTGGAGCGGTTCGCCTTGTACTCGGTGAACTCCTCGGAGCGCCAGGTCTTGCGGGACACGTCGAAGGCCACCGCGAAGTGCGTGGGCGCCTCGTCGCGCAGGGTGTTGGCCAGCATCGACGCGAAGCCGTAGATCGCGTTCGTCGGCTGGCCCGTCGCGGTGGTGAAGTTCTCCGCGGGCAACGCGAAGAACGCGCGGTAGGCCAGCGAGTGCCCGTCCATCAGCATCAGCCGTGGACGGTCTCCGCCGGAGGTGTTCCCGGAGGTCTTGTCGGTCTTCTTCGATGCTGTCTCTGCCACGACCCCGATCCTGCCACGCCCCACTGACAGTCGGAGTCACGGTCACCGCGTCGGAGGTCACGGTCGCGACGGCGGGCTCGCGTCGGCGGCGGCGGAAGCGGTTGTCGCGACGGCGGGAACGGCGGGAACGGCGGCCGAAAACGTCGTGGCCCTCGACGCGGAGGCACATGCGGAGACGGAGGGGGCCGGGGCGAAGGCAGTCCCCACGGAAGGCGAAGGCGGTGGGCCCGGTCGCCTCGCGGCAACGGCCGTAGGAGAACCGGTCTCCAGCTGACCGCGTGGCCACGCGCGCGTGAAACGTGAACGAGGTCCTTCCGCCGCGAGGTACCGAGGCGATCGACCCCGCGCGCGTGAAGAGGGCACAAGCTGCGGTTGGGGGTGAGCGAGGGTGTCAGCATCGACCCCGCGCGTGAAGAGGGCACCGTCCCTGATGCTCCCGGGCCGGACGGACGCCGAATCGACCCCGCGCGCGCGAAGAGGGCACCGTCGCCGCGCATGAGCGGGGTCCCCGTCGCCGCAGCGGACCCGGGCGGACGCGTCCCACCCCGCCCCGCCGCCGTGAAGGTCGGACGGACCGGCACAGCCCGCCGCAGCACAGGCCGGACGGACGGCGGCACGCACAGCGGCGAAGGCCGCCGGACCAGCGGCCCCACAGTGGCGAGGAGCCGGACAAGCCCGCCCCACTCCTCGCCCCGCACCGCCTCACACACCCGCTGCCCCGCACCACGCCTCGCCCACCCCACCCTGCACACCCGCCGCCCCGCACCGCCCCTCGCCCCACCCCACCCCACACACCCGCCGCCCCCCACCACCCCTCCTTACACACCCGCCGCCCCCGTCCCACCCCCGAACCCATAGATCCCGCGAACCGACCTCGGCGTTGTCACTGCCCCGTGCGAGGATCGGAGACGTAGCGCACATGTGCCAGCGAAGGAGGGCCCGCGATGGCCACGAAGCCGCCCAAGGGTGATCCGGTCCAGGACGCCCCGCAGGTCACCGAGCCCAAGCACGCCGCGGCCGGACTTCCGGCGATCGGGCACACGTTGCGCATCGCCCAGCAGCAGATGGGGGTCAGGCGCACCGCGTTGACGCTGCTGCGGGTCAATCAGAAGGACGGCTTCGACTGCCCGGGCTGCGCCTGGCCGGAGCCGGACCACCGGCACGCGGCGGAGTTCTGTGAGAACGGCGCGAAGGCGGTCGCCGAGGAGGCCACCCTGCGCCGGGTCACCCCCGAGTTCTTCGCGGCCCATCCGGTGGCCGATCTCGCGACCCGCAGCGGGTATTGGCTCGGCCAGCAGGGGCGTCTGACGCATCCCATGTATCTCCCCGAAGGGGCCGAGCACTACGAACCGGTCTCCTGGGAGCGTGCCTTCGACATCGTCGCCGAGGAGATCGCCGCCCTCGGCTCCCCCGACGAGGCGCTGTTCTACACCTCGGGCCGGACCAGCAACGAGGCAGCGTTCCTGTACCAGTTGTTCGCGCGGGAGCTGGGCACCAACAACCTGCCCGACTGCTCCAACATGTGCCACGAGTCCAGCGGTTCGGCCCTGAACGAGACGATCGGCATCGGCAAGGGCAGCGTCCTGCTGGAGGACATCTACCAGGCCGACCTGATCGTCGTCGCCGGCCAGAACCCGGGGACCAACCACCCGCGCATGCTCTCCGCCCTGGAGAAGGCCAAGGCCAACGGCGCGAAGATCATCAGCGTCAACCCGCTGCCCGAGGCGGGCCTGGAGAAGTTCAAGAACCCGCAGACCCCGCAGGGCATGCTCAAGGGCGCCGCCCTCACCGACCTGTTCCTGCAGATCCGCATCGGCGGCGACCAGGCCCTCTTCCGCCTCCTGAACAAGCTCATCCTCGAGACGGAGGGTGCGGTCGACCAGCCCTTCATCGACGAACACACGCACGGCTACGAGGAGTTCGCCGCCACCGCGCGGGACGCCGACTGGGACGAGACGCTCCTCGCCACCGGGCTGACCCGCCCGGAGATCGAGAAGGCCCTGGAGATGGTCCTCGCCTCCGAGCGCACCATCGTGTGCTGGGCGATGGGCCTCACCCAGCACAAGCACGCCGTCCCGACCATCCGCGAGGTCGTCAACTTCCTTCTGCTGCGCGGCGACATCGGCCGCCCCGGCGCCGGCGTGTGCCCGGTGCGCGGCCACAGCAACGTGCAGGGCGACCGCACGATGGGCATCTTCGAGCGCCCCGCACCCGCCTTCCTGGACGCCCTGGAGAAGGAGTTCGGCTTCGCCCCGCCGCGCGAGCACGGCTACGACGTCGTCGCCGCGATCCGCGCCCTGCGCGACGGCGACGCGAAGGTCTTCTTCGCCATGGGCGGCAACTTCGTGTCCGCGTCCCCCGACACCGAGGTCACCGAAGCCGCCATGCGGCGCGCCAGCCTCACCGTGCACGTGTCGACGAAGCTGAACCGCTCGCACGCCGTCACGGGCGCGCGTGCCCTGATCCTGCCCTGCCTGGGCCGCACCGAGCGCGATCTCCAGGGCGGCGGCGAGCAGTTCGTGACCGTCGAGGACTCCATGGGCATGGTGCACGCCTCGCACGGCCGCCTGGCGCCCGCGAGCAAGCACCTGTTGTCCGAGCCGGCCATCGTGTGCCGCCTGGCCCGTCGCGTCCTCGGCGCCGAATCCCGCACGCCCTGGGAGGAGTTCGAGAAGGACTACGCGACGATCCGCGACCGCATCGCCCGCGTGATCCCCGGCTTCACCGACTTCAACGCGCGCGTGGCGCACCCCGGCGGCTTCGCCCTCCCGCACGCCCCGCGCGACGAACGCCGTTTCCCGACCGCGACCGGCAAGGCCAACTTCACCGCCGCGCCCGTCGAGTACCCCGAACTCCCCGAAGGGCGCCTGCTGTTGCAGACGCTGCGCTCGCACGACCAGTACAACACCACGATCTACGGCCTCGACGACCGCTACCGGGGCATCAAGAACGGCCGGCGGGTCGTCATGGTCCACCCCGACGACGCCGCCCGGCTCGGGATCGCCGACGGGTCGTACGTCGATCTGGTCGGCGAGTGGAAGGACGGCATCGAGCGGCGGGCGCCCGGTTTCCGCGTCGTGCACTATCCGACGGCCCGGGGCTGTGCGGCCGCCTACTACCCGGAGACCAACGTCCTGGTCCCCCTGGACGCCACCGCCGACACCAGCAACACCCCGGCCAGCAAGTCCGTCGTCGTACGTCTGGAACAATCGGTCACCGACTGAGCGTTTGCTCAGTCGTCGGTCAGGTGCACCAGCCGGACGCAGGACGAACGGAGTCGGCCCCATGGGCGAGCAGCAGCACGGGAAGTTCCCGCAGGACGTCATCGACGAGTACTCGGCCCTCGGCGTCGACCTGGTCGCCCTCTTCTCCGCGGGGCACCTCGGGACCCGGATGGGCGTGGAGATCGTCGAGGCGTCCGCCGAGCGCGTCGTCGGCACCATGCCGGTCGAGGGGAACACCCAGCCGTACGGACTGCTGCACGGCGGCGCCTCCGCCGTCCTGGCCGAGACCCTCGGCTCGCTCGGGTCCATGCTGCACGGCGGCAGCACGAAGCTCGCCGTCGGCGTCGACCTGAACTGCACCCACCACCGAGGCGCCCGCTCCGGCCTCGTCACCGGCGTCGCCACCCCCGTGCACCGGGGCCGCTCGACGGCGACGTACGAGATCGTGATCAGTGACGAGGACGGGCGACGGGTGTGCACCGCGCGGCTGACCTGCATGCTGCGGGACATCAGGCCGGGCGACCCGGTCCCCGCACCCACCGCGAACTGACGTCCCCGCGCGAGCCGTTCGCGGCCGGGTCCACGCGCAGGCCGCGAACCGGCCCCGGACCGGAGGATCTTGACCCCGTCTTCCGCACCCCCGTCCGCTCCCCTACCGTTTCCCCATGAGGCTGCCGGCATGAGCGGTATCGGGCCCGTCGAATCCGTCGACTCACCGGAGAGGGACGGGAGTTACGAAGTCATCGGGGGTGACTCGCCCCGCCTGAGCGACCATTGGCACACCCTGCCGCGGCGTTCCCGCACGGCCGTGCTCGCGGCGGGCACGGTCGCCGCAGTGGCCGTCGGAGCCGTCCTCCTGCCGCCCTTCCACGACGGGCGGCAGGACGACCCGACCCCGCCGGTCCCGTGGCCCGCGAACATCACCGAATGGCGCTACACCGGGCTCGCCCAGACCACCGACACCCCCACCACGACCGGCTTCTTCCGCTTCGCCGTCACGGTGGACAGCGGACCCCCCGTCGCCATCCGCGTCATCGGCGCCGCCTTCGACGGGCTCACCGCCCAGGCCGTCCCGGCCCCCTCCTTCACCGTCCGCACCGGCACGACCCGCCGCGTCACCGTGGAGATCTCGGTTTCCGACTGTTCCGGACTGCCCCTGAATGCGGACCTCGCCTTTCTGGACGTAACGCTGCGTAACACGCGCGCAATACAACACCACAGTTTCATCTTCGGCAGCGCCTACTCCAAGGACCTTTCCCAGCTCCTCCACAGGGCCTGCGGCACGACAAAAGCCAGGCCAGGCCCACGGCCAAGCGGAAGTGCAGGTTCTCAAAATGTGGACCGCGGCTGAATTCCGCCAAACCGGCCGAGACCCACCCTCCGCGATCCCCGCCAACCTGCACGTCATAACAAGAAAGTCACAAGCCAGCGCACGACGATGCCCATGCCCACAGACCGGGCTTAGAGTCACGGCCAGTCACCGCTCCATCGGGAGTTGGGTACCAGCGCAGCACCTTGCCGCTCCACACCGGAGCGACTGTGCCTGCGGAAAGGACTGATTGTGCGACAGCGTTCTTTGGTGATACTGACCTCCGTTCTCACGACCGGAGCTCTGACCCTCACCGCCTGCGGCTCCCGGGACAGCGACAGCAAGAGCGACAGCGGGTCCACCACCCTGACCATCGGCGTCGACGCCCCGCTGTCCGGTGAGAACTCCACCACCGGCCTCGGCATCCAGTACGGCGTCCAGATCGCCGTCGACGACGCCAACAAGAACAACTGGGTCCCCGGCGTCAAGTTCAAGGTCAAGGCCCTGGACGACAAGGCCCAGCCCGCCACCGGCCAGTCCAACGCCACCGCCTTCACCGGCGACAGCAACGTGGTCGGCGCCGTCGGCCCGCTGAACTCCGGCGTGGCCCAGTCGATGCAGCAGGTGTTCGCCTCGGCCAACATGGTCGAGATCTCCCCGTCGAACACCAACCCCGCCCTGACCCAGGGCAAGGACTGGACGACCACCAAGACGCGGCCGTACAAGACGTACTTCCGCACCGCCACCACCGACGCCCTGCAGGGTGCCTTCGCCGCCGACTACGCGTACAACGGCCTCAAGAAGAAGAAGGCCTTCGTCGTCGACGACAAGCAGACCTACGGCGCCGGCCTGGCCGGGATCTTCAACGGCGCCTTCAAGAAGCTCGGCGGCTCCATCGCGGGCACCGACCACGTCAACACCGGCGACACCGACTTCAGCTCGCTCGTCACCAAGATCAAGAACTCCGGCGCCGACCTGCTCTACTACGGCGGCC
The DNA here is from genome assembly GCF_036226385.1 of Streptomyces sp. NBC_01261. Lineage (NCBI taxonomy): Bacteria > Bacillati > Actinomycetota > Actinomycetes > Kitasatosporales > Streptomycetaceae > Streptomyces > Streptomyces sp. NBC_01261. The sequence goes on along the minus strand of NZ_CP108463.1, from coordinate 8,076,605 downwards.
AGTACGACGAGTCGGAGAAGATCACCAAGCAGCTCAAGGGCGCCGGCGTCAAGATCCCGCTCTTCGGCGGTGACGGCATGTTCGCCACCACCTACATCCAGACCGCGGGCAAGGCGGCCGAGGGCGACCTCGCCACCTCCGTGGGTGTCCCCGCCGACACCCTGCCCGCCGCCAAGCAGTTCATCGCGACCTACAAGGCCAAGGGCTACAAGGGTGACTACGGCGCCTACGGTGCCTACGCCTACGACGCCGCCACCGCCATCATCAAGGCAGTGAAGGCGGTCAAGGACGGCAACAGCGACAAGCTGCCCTCGGGCAACGACCTCCGCTCCAAGGTCGTCGACGCCGTACAGAAGTCCGACTTCGAAGGCATCTCCGGCAAGGTCGCCTTCGACCAGTACGGCGACACCACCAACAAGCAGCTCACCGTCTACCAGGTCACCAACGGCGCCTGGAAGGCCGTGAAGACCGGCACCTTCAACGGCAGCTGACCTCAACAGCTCCAGCACCACCGCACCACGGGCCGCGCGGAAGGAGGATCCCGACCGCGCGGCCCGTTGTCACACCCCCACCCCCAGGCACGCGATCTGTGCACACGACCACCAGCGACAATGGAGGCCACGCGGTGAACACCCTGCCGCAGCAGCTGGCCAACGGGCTGCTCCTAGGCTCGATGTACGGGCTGATCGCCATCGGCTACACGATGGTGTACGGCATCGTCCAGCTCATCAACTTCGCGCACGGCGAGATCTTCATGACCGGCGCCTTCGGCGCCCTCACGGTCTACGCCTACATCCTGCCCAGCGGCACCTCCATGGTGGTCGCCGTACCACTCATGCTGATCGGCGGCGGAATCGTCTCCGTCCTCGTCGCGGTGGGCGCCGAACGATTCGCCTACCGCCCCCTGCGGCAAGCACCACGGCTGGCGCCCCTGATCACCGCCATCGGCCTCTCCCTGTCACTCCAGGAACTCGTCCGGAACTTCTACCCGGGCGCCGACAAGGCCCGCTCCTTCCCCAGCCTCGACGGCAACCACGACATCGGCTCCGTCACCATCTCGGACGCCGACATCTTCCTGGTCATCGCCGCCATCGTGTGCATGTCCGGCCTCGCCTGGTTCGTCCGCAAGAGCCGCACCGGCCGCGCCATGCAGGCCACCGCGCAGGACCCGGACACCGCCCAGCTCATGGGCATCGACACCAACCGCATCATCGTCATAGCCTTCGCCATCGGTGGCTTCTTCGCCGCCGTAGCAGCCGTCTCCTACGGCCTGAAGTACGGCAACATCGACTACCGCATGGGCTTCCTGATGGGCCTCAAGGCCTTCACCGCGGCCGTCATGGGCGGCATCGGCAACATCTACGGCGCCATGCTCGGCGGAGTCGTCCTCGGCGTCGCCGAGACCCTCGCCTCCGCGTACATCAGCCACATCCCCGGCATGGAACAGCTCGGCGGCTCCAGCTGGGCCAACGTGTGGGCCTTCTGTCTCCTCATCCTCGTACTGCTGTTCAGGCCACAAGGTCTGCTCGGCGAACGCGTCGCGGACAGGGCGTGATCACATGACCGAGACGACCGAGACCCCTCAGACGCCGGCCACCGCCCCCGCGGAACAGCGCGGCCTCATCCCGCTGCCCCTCGCGGCCGCCCGCGCCCTCCTCCTGGGCGGCGGCATCCTCACCACCGCCTCCACGTTCCTCCGCTGGACCTGGACCTCCGACTTCCCCGGCGACCTCACCGTCAACGGCTACCCCGGCGGCCTCCAGGTCCTCACCCTCATCGCGGGTCTCCTCACCGCGCTGTTCGCCCTCGCCGCCTACGGCGTCCGCGGACTCGGCTGGCTCCTGCCCGCCCGCAACAACGCGCCGCTCGTCCTCGTCGCCCTCGGCGGCTTCGCCGTCACCTGGTACACGGTGATCTCGATCGCCGCCGAACTCGGCGGCATCGTCAACTGGGAACCCGGCACCTACATCGCCGCCGTCGCCTCCCTGCTCCCCGTGATCGGCGCCCTCGCCCTCCCGCAGAAGGCCACCGCCAGCACCGCGGAAACGCTCAAGGCGTACATCGCCAAGGCCGACCAGGTCCCGGCACCCCAGGACACGGCTCCCTGGATCCAGCGACTGACCATCACGATCGTCGCCGCCCTCGCCCTCACCGTCTTCGCCTACGGCATCGACGCCGAGGACGAACTCTTCGTCGGCTTCCTCATCGTGGTCGTCTTCACCGCCTGGGCCCTGCAGACCGCGGGTCTCTTCGACCGCTTCAGCCACCTCACGGCCCAGAACCGCAGCTTCGCCCTCGCCATGGGCTTCGTCGCCGCGATCGGCTTCCCCTTCACCCAGACCAACGACCACTACGCCAACCTCGGCGTCAACATCCTGATCTTCGGCACCGTCGCCCTCGGCCTCAACATCGTCGTCGGCCTCGCCGGACTCCTCGACCTCGGCTACGTCGCCTTCCTCGGCGTCGGCGCCTACACCGCCGCCCTGGTCTCCGGCTCCGAGTTCTCCAAGTTCTCCGGCGTCCAGTTCCCCTTCTGGGCCGCCGCCCTCACCGGCGCCGCCGCCAGCCTGGTCTTCGGCGTCCTCATCGGCGCCCCCACCCTGCGCCTGCGCGGCGACTACCTCGCCATCGTGACCCTCGGCTTCGGAGAGATCTTCCGCATCGCCGTCAACAACATGGACGGCGTCTCCGGCCCCGACATCACCAACGGCCCCAACGGCATCCCGTCCATCCCCGACCTGTCGTTCTTCGGCTTCGACTTCGGCCAGAACCACGACATCGCCGGATTCACCATCGGCCGGTTCGCCAACTACTACCTGCTCATGGTCCTGATCAGCGCCCTCGTCGTCACGATCTACCGCCGCGCCTCGGACTCCCGCATCGGCCGGTCCTGGATCGCCATCCGCGAGGACGAGACCGCCGCCACCGCCATGGGCATCAACGGCTTCCGCGTCAAGCTCATCGCCTTCGCGCTCGGCGCCACCCTCGCCGGCCTGGCCGGCACGGTCAGCGCCCACGTCACCTACAGCGTGGTGCCGAACCCGTACCAGTTCGCCGGAGCGGCCCCGCCCAACTCCGCGTTCCTGCTGGCCGCCGTCGTCCTCGGCGGCATGGGCACCGTCTCCGGACCCTTCCTCGGCGCCGCCCTGCTCTACCTGCTCCCGGAGAAGCTCGTCGCCCTCCAGGACAAGTCGCTCCTCGCCTTCGGCATCGCGCTCATCCTCCTGATGCGCTTCCGTCCCGAGGGGATCATCCCCAACCGTCGGCGCCAACTCGAATTCCACGAGACCGGCCAACTCGACGTACCGGACACCACGACCCTGACCGACGAACCGGCCATCACCAAGGCAGGGGCGTAGAGAGCCATGACGACACCTGTACTCGAAGCCCGTGACGTCACCATGCGCTTCGGTGGCCTCACCGCCGTCCGCTCCGTCGACTTCACCGTCAACGCCGGCGAGATCGTAGGCCTCATCGGCCCCAACGGCGCCGGCAAGACCACCTTCTTCAACTGCCTCACCGGCCTCTACGTCCCCACCGAGGGCACGGTCTCCTACCAGGGCACGGTGCTCCCGCCGAAGCCCCACCTGGTCACCAAGGCCGGCATCGCCCGCACCTTCCAGAACATCCGCCTGTTCGCCAACATGACGGTCCTGGAGAACGTGCTGGTCGGCCGCCACACCCGCACCAAGGAAGGCCTCTGGTCGGCCCTCCTGCGCGGCCCCGGCTTCAAGAAGGCCGAAAAGGCGAGCGAAGAACGCGCCATGGAACTCCTGGAGTTCATCGGTCTCGCCCACAAGCGCGACCACCTGGCGAGGAACCTCCCCTACGGCGAGCAGCGCAAGCTGGAGATCGCACGCGCCCTGGCGAGCGAGCCGGGCCTGCTCCTGCTGGACGAGCCGACGGCCGGCATGAACCCCCAAGAGACGCGCGCCACCGAAGAGTTGGTCTTCGCGATCCGCGACAAGGGCATCGCCGTCCTCGTCATCGAGCACGACATGCGCTTCATCTTCAACCTCTGCGACCGCGTCGCCGTCCTCGTCCAGGGCGAGAAACTCGTCGAAGGCACCTCCGACGTCGTCCAGGCCGACGAACGCGTCGTGGCCGCCTACCTCGGCGAACCCTTCGAAGGCGCCCCCGAGGAAACCCCGGCGGAAACCCCGGAGACTCCGGAAGCGGCGGAAACGGCGGACCCAGAAGCGGAGAGCACCACCAGCACCAAGGGAGAAGCCCAGTGACCGCACTGCTAGAGGTCGAGGACCTCAGGGTCTCCTACGGCAAGATCGAAGCCGTCAAGGGCATCTCCTTCAGCGTCGAAGCCGGCCAGGTCGTCACCCTCATCGGCACCAACGGCGCCGGCAAGACCACGACCCTGCGCACCCTCTCGGGCCTGCTCCAGCCCTCGGGCGGCAAGATCACCTTCGACGGCAAACCGCTCAACAGCGTCCCCGCCCACAAGATCGTCGCCCTCGGCCTGGCCCACTCCCCCGAAGGCCGGCACATCTTCCCCCGCCTCACCATCGCGGAGAACCTCCAGCTCGGCGCCTTCCTCCGCAAGGACAAAGAAGGCATCGAGAAGGACATCCAGCGCGCCTACGACCTCTTCCCCATCCTCGGAGAACGTCAGAAGCAGGCGGCGGGCACACTGTCCGGCGGCGAGCAGCAGATGCTGGCGATGGGCCGCGCCCTCATGTCCCAGCCGAAGCTCCTCATGCTGGACGAACCGTCCATGGGCCTCTCGCCCATCATGATGCAGAAGATCCTGGCGACGATCGTCGAGCTCAAGGCATCGGGCACGACGATCCTCCTGGTCGAGCAGAACGCCCAAGCGGCGCTCTCCCTCGCGGACCAGGGCCACGTCATGGAGGTCGGCAACATCGTCCTCTCCGGCACGGGCCAGGACCTCCTGCACGACGAGTCGGTACGGAAGGCGTACCTCGGCGAGGACTGAGTCTTCGCCTGCCGGTCGCTTCCGGTCGCTTTTCCACGACGAGGCCCGCGCCCCCTGTTTCGGGGCGCGGGCCTCGTCGTGCGTACTGCCGCGGGTGGGCGTCAGCCCTTCGAGGACTTCTTCTCGTCGGCGTCCTGGATGACCGCCTCGGCGACCTGCTGCATGGACATGCGGCGGTCCATCGACGTCTTCTGGATCCACCGGAACGCGGCCGGCTCGGACAGCCCGTACTCGGTCTGCAGGATCGACTTCGCACGGTCGACCAGCTTGCGGGTCTCCAGACGCAGCGTGAGGTCGGCGACCTCCTGCTCCAGCTGCTTCAACTCCGTGAAGCGCGAGACGGCCATCTCGATCGCGGGCACTACGTCACTCTTGCTGAAGGGCTTCACGAGGTACGCCATCGCACCCGCGTCCCTCGCCCGCTCGACGAGGTCGCGCTGCGAGAAAGCGGTGAGCATCAGCACGGGCGCGATGCCCTCTTCGGCGATCTTCTCGGCGGCGGAGATACCGTCCAGCTTGGGCATCTTCACGTCGAGGATCACCAGGTCGGGCTTGTGCTCACGGGCCAGCTCGACGGCCTGCTCACCATCACCGGCCTCACCTACGACGGTGTACCCCTCCTCCTCCAGCATCTCTTTGAGATCGAGCCGGATCAGGGCCTCGTCCTCGGCGATGACGACACGGGTCGTCAGCGGAGGCACGTGCGACTTGTCGTCGTCGGGCGCGTCTACGGGCTGGGGCGACTCGGGGGCGGTCACGGGGGCTCCTCGTTCAGGGCACGGGGGTAGTGCTGACAAGAGCCTACCCAGCTGCGATAAGGTAGGGGCACAGCGGGAGACTGCTGACCTTCGTTTCAAAGGGGCCCCGGTAGCCCAGCGGTAGAGGCCATGGATTCAAAACCCATCCAGCGTCGGTTCGAATCCGACTCGGGGCACTTTTCCTTCACATCGAAGGCGAACATTTGAGGCGGGGGTTCACGTTCGCGTGAGCCCCCGCTCTTCGCTGCGTGTCGCGACGATCACTCTCGCGGGGTGTCCACACGTACGCCATCGACACACGCAAGCCGGCGCCCGAACACTGACCCCGCGCATTCGTCCGCGAGGGCGTTCTCCTGTTCGCCGCCGCTCTTCTCGGCGGCCGGGAAAGCATTGAGGGCGATTCAGGTGCCCAGGGACGCCACATGGCTCACCGCGCCGCTCTCGCGCTACTTCGGGCTGTCGTCCTCGCCCACGTGGTGGACGCGGACGAGGTTCGTCGAGCCGGCCACTCCGGGAGGCGATCCCGCCGTGATGACGACGATGTCGCCCTTCTGGCAGCGGCCGTGCTTGAGGAGGAGTTCGTCGACCTGGTCGACCATCGCGTCGGTGGAGTCGACGTGCGGGCCGAGGATGGTCTCCACGCCCCAGGTGAGGGTGAGTTGGGCGCGGGTGGCCGGGTCCGGGGTGAAGGCCATGACCGGGATCGGCGAACGGTAGCGGGACAGGCGGCGGACCGTGTCGCCGGACTGGGTGAAGGCGACGAGGAACTTCGCGCCGAGGAAGTCGCCCATCTCGGCGGCGGCTCGGGCGACGGCTCCGCCCTGGGTGCGGGGCTTGTTGCGTTCGGTCAGCGGGGGCAGGCCCTTGGCGAGGATGTCCTCCTCGGCGGCCTCGATGATGCGGGCCATGGTGGTGACGGTGGCGATGGAGTACTTGCCGACGCTGGTCTCGCCGGACAGCATCACCGCGTCCGTGCCGTCGATCACGGCGTTCGCCACATCGCTCGCCTCCGCGCGCGTGGGGCGGGAGTTCTCGATCATCGAGTCGAGCATCTGGGTGGCGACGATGACCGGCTTGGCGTTGCGCTTGGCCAGTTTGACGGCGCGCTTCTGGACGATCGGGACCTGTTCGAGGGGCATCTCGACGCCGAGGTCGCCACGGGCGACCATGATGCCGTCGAAGGCGGCGACGATGTCGTCGATGGCCTCGACCGCCTGGGGTTTCTCGACCTTGGCGATGACGGGGAGGCGGTGGCCCTCCTCGTCCATGATGCGGTGGACGTCGTCGATGTCCTTGCCGCTGCGGACGAAGGACAACGCGATCACGTCGAAGCCCGTGCGCAGGGCCCAGCGGAGGTCGGCCTCGTCCTTGTCGGAGAGGGCCGGGACGGACACGGCGACTCCGGGGAGGTTCAGGCCCTTGTGGTCGGAGACCATGCCGCCTTCGACGACCTTGGTGTGGACGCGGGGGCCGTCGACGGAGGTGACTTCGAGGCAGACCTTGCCGTCGTCGACGAGGACGCGTTCGCCGGGCGTCACGTCGGTGGCGAGGCCGGCGTAGGTCGTCCCGCAGGACTGGCGGTCGCCTTCGGCGCCTTCCTCGACGGTGATGGTGAAGGTGTCCCCGCGTTCAAGGAGTACGGGTCCTTCGGTGAAGCGGCCGAGTCGGATCTTCGGGCCTTGAAGGTCGGCGAGCATTCCGACACTGCGGCCGGTTTCCTCGGAGGCCTTTCGCACGCGTTGGTAGCGCTCCTCGTGTTCGGCGTGGCTGCCGTGACTGAGGTTGAAGCGGGCTACGTCCATTCCAGCCTCGACCAGGGCTTTGATCTGGTCGTACGAGTCGGTGGCGGGGCCCAATGTACAGACGATTTTTACTCGGCGCATGGTTTGAGCCTAGGCCTTACCGGCGGGTAGGGAATTGGCCGCGCATGACTACTCAACAACCTTTGGGTGAAGGGTTATTGACAAGGCTTGAATGTGCGGCGGGCTGCTCCAATGAGCGTTCGCATAGTCGAATTAAAGGATGGGCTCACAGGCGCGGGGGTGCCATCGTGAAGCGCGCGTTGACCTGGGCGTAGACGTGCTGCCGTTGGGGTTCGAGGTCGAGGGGTGCGGCGGCCGTGTCCTCGCCTCCACCGCCGGCGAAGGACATGGAGCGCATACGGCCCTGGGGAGCGCCGTAGGTCTGGGCGTTCTCGGCGCCGATGTCGGCCAGCTCCACCAGTGCGGCCAGCGTCGTCCCCAGCGCTTCGGCGTATTCGCGGGCGCGTTGGACGGCTTCGCGGACGGCTTGCTGGCGGGCCTGGCGGTGGACGGGCGAGTCGGGGCGCAGGGCCCACCAGGGGCCGTCGACGCGGGTGAGGTCGAGGTCGGCGAGGCGGGTGGTGAGTTCGCCGAGGGCGGTGAAGTCGACGAGTTCGGCGGTGATGTTGACCCTGCCGTGGTAGCGGTGGACGCGTTCACCGCGGCCGTGTTTGGTGAGTTCGGGGGTGATGGAGAAGCCGCCGGTCTCCAGGCGTTCGACCGCTTCGCCGTAGCTCTTGACCAGGTCGAGGACGGTGGCGTTGCGGCGGGTGAGGTCGTCGAGGGCGGTGCGGCGGTCGGTCCCGCGCGCGGCGACGGTGATGCCGATGCGGGCGATCTCGGGGTCGACTTCGAGGCGGGCCTCGCCGCGGACGGCGATGCGGGGGGCGTCGGGGGTGCCGTAGGGGACGGGGGGTTGGGGTTCGTCTGTGGGCGTGGTCATGCGTCCCACTGTGTCATTCACCGGTGGGTCACAGCGTGTGGTGGTCACCAGATCGAAACCTGCGGGGACTGTTGCGCCAGGTAAGAAACAGGTCAGAATCTACGCGCGTTGTTGACCGTTTCCCGAGGAGATCGAGACATGCCCTTGAACCGCCGGAAGTTCCTGAAGAAGTCCGCCGTGACGGGCGCGGGGGTCGCGCTGGCCGGTGCGGCGGCGGCTCCGGCGGCGCAGGCCGCGGAGAGGAAGAAGCCGGGTCGGCACGCGAAGCGGTATTCGCTGACCGTCATGGGCACGACGGATCTGCACGGGCATGTCTTCAACTGGGACTACTTCAAGGACGCGGAGTACGCGGACGCCAAGGGCAACGCGATGGGTCTGGCGCGGGTCTCGACCCTGGTGAACCAGATCCGCCAGGAGAAGGGGCGGCGCAACACCCTGCTGCTGGACGCGGGCGACACGATCCAGGGCACCCCGCTGACGTACTACTTCGCGAAGGTGGACCCGATCACCGCCAAGGGCGGGCCGGTGCACCCGATGGCGCAGGCGATGAACGCGATCGGGTACGACGCGGCGGCGCTGGGCAACCACGAGTTCAACTACGGCATCGAGACACTGCGGAAGTTCGAGGACCAGTGCCGTTTCCCGCTGCTCGGCGCGAACGCGCTGGACGCGAAGACGCTGAAGCCGGCGTTCCCGCCGTACTTCATCAAGAAGTTCCAGGTGCCGGGCGCTCCGCCGGTCAGGGTCGCGGTGCTCGGGCTGACCAATCCCGGTATCGCGATCTGGGACAAGGCCTATGTGCAGGGGAAGTTGGTGTTCCCGGGGCTGGAGGAGCAGGCGGCGAAGTGGGTGCCGAAGCTGCGGTCGATGGGGGCGGATGTCGTCGTCGTGTCGGCTCACTCCGGGTCGTCGGGGACGTCGTCGTACGGTGATCAACTGCCGTACGTGGAGAACTCGGCGGCGCTCGTCGCGCAGCAGGTGCCGGGGATCGACGCGATCCTCGTGGGCCACGCGCACGTGGAGATACCGGAGTTGAAGGTCACGAACACGGCGACGGGCAGGACCGTCGTGCTGTCCGAACCGCTGTGCTACGCCGAGCGGTTGAGCGTGTTCGACGTCGAGTTGGTCTTCGAGAAGGGGCGTTGGACCGTCGAGTCGGTCGCGGCGTCGCTGCGGGACGCGAAGACGGTCGCGGACGACCCGAAGATCACGCGGCTGCTGAAGGACGAGCACGCGCTGGTCGTGGAGTACGTCAACCAGGTGGTCGGTACGGCGACGGCGACGCTGACGACGGTCGACGCGCGGTACAAGGACGCGCCGATCATCGACCTGATCACCAAGGTCCAAGAGGACGTGGTGAAGGCCGCGTTGGCGGGGACGGCCTACGCGTCGCTGCCGGTGATCGCGCAGGCGTCGCCCTTCTCGCGGACCTCGGAGATCCCGGCGGGCGAGGTGACGATCCGGGATCTGTCGGGTCTGTACGTGTACGACAACACGCTGGTCGCGAAGTTGCTGACGGGTGCTCAGGTGCGGGCGTACCTGGAGTACTCGGCGGAGTACTTCGTACAGACGGCCGCCGACGCGGTCGTCGACACGGAGAAGCTGACGAACGCGAACGGCCGCCCGGACTACAACTACGACTACGTGTCCGGGTTCTCGTACGAGATCGACGTCGCGCAGGCTGCGGGCTCACGGATCAAGAACCTCACCTACAACGGTGCGGCGCTCGACGACACGCAACAGTTCGTGCTGGCGGTGAACAACTACCGGGCGAACGGCGGCGGTGCGTTCCCGCACGTGGCGTCGGCGACCGAGGTGTGGTCGGAGTCGACGGAGATCCGGACGCGGATCGCGGAGTGGGTGACCGCGAAGGGTGTGCTGAATCCGGCCGACTTCGCCTCGGTGGACTGGAAGTTGACGCGGAACGGGACGCCGGTGTTCTAGGGGCTCGTGTTTTCCCGGGTGGGGGTCCGGCGGTTCTGGTTGCCGCCGGGCCCCTTCTCAGCGTCCTTCAACGAGGGGGGTGAGGATGCGGGCGGCCTGGCGGGCCGTGGGGATCTGGACCTGGGGGTCGAGACCGAACGTGGTGAAGGCCGTTCGGCCGGGGAGGGAGTAAGGCTCCTTGCCCGTCAGGGAGTTGAGGATGGTGGCGCTGCGCCAGGCGGCGAGGCCGAGGTCGGGGGCGCCGACGCCGTGGGTGTGGCGTTCGGCGTTCTGGACGTAGACCTGGCAGCCGGAGCCGGTGACGGACGGATCGAGCACGAGCCTGAACTGGTCGTCGACGCGCGGGCGTTCGGCGCTGTCGCGGCGCAGGTAGGGGTCGAGTCCGGCGAGGATGCGGTCGAGGGGGCGTTCGCGGTAGCCGGTGGCGAGGACGACGGCGTCGGTGGTGAGGCGGGAGCGGGTGTTCTGCTGGAGGTGTTCCAGGTGGAGCTCGACCTTGGTGGTCGCGATGCGTCCCGCGGTGCGGACGCGGACGCCGGGGGTGAGGACGGCGTCGGGCCAACCGCCGTGCAGGGTACGGCGGTAGAGCTCGTCGTGGATGGCGGCGATGGTGCCGGCGTCGATGCCCTTGTGGAGTTGCCACTGCGAGGTGACGAGGCGGTCGCGGACTCCTTCGGCGAGGGCGTGGAAGTAGCGGGTGTAGTCCGGAGTGAAGTGCTCCAGGCCGAGCTTGGAGTACTCCATGGGGGCGAAGGCCTCGCTGCGGCCGATCCAGTGGAGCTTCTCGTGTCCCGCGGGGCGGTGGCGGAGCAGGTCGAGGAAGACCTCGGCGCCGGTCTGTCCTGAGCCGATGACGGTGATGTGGTCGGCGGCGAGAAACGTTTCGCGGTGGGCGAGGTAGTCGGCGGCGTGGATGACGGGAACGCCCGGGGCTTCGACGAGGGGCTTGAGCGGGTCGGGGACGTAGGGGGCGGTGCCGACGCCGAGGACGATGTTCTTGGTGTACGTCCGGCCGAGGGCTTCGGCTTCCCCGTCGCTGTCGAGCTGGGTGAAGTCGACCTCGAACACGTCGCGTTCGGGGTTGAAGCGGACGGCGTCGACCTGGTGGCCGAAGTGGAGTCCGGGGAGGCTCTCGGCGACCCAGCGGCAGTAGGCGTCGTACTCGGCGCGCTGGATGTGGAAGCGCTCGGCGAAGTAGAAGGGGAAGAGCCGGTCGCGGTCCTTGAGGTAGTTGAGGAAGGACCAGGGGCTGGCGGGGTCGGCGAGGGTCACCAGGTCGGCCAGGAAGGGGACTTGGACGGTGGCGCCGTCGATGAGCAGGCCGGGGTGCCAGTCGAAGCCGGGGCGCTGTTCGTAGAAGACGGTGTCGAGTTCGGTGAGGGGGTGGGCGAGGGCGGCCAGCGAGAGGTTGGACGGTCCGATGCCGATGCCGACCAGGTCGCGGGGTGCTTCCGGTTCGGGGTGTGGGGGGTTGGGGGTCTGGGGGTGACCCGTCGGGGGGTGGCTCATCGGGGGGTGTTTCCTTCCACCAGTTTCAGGAGGGCGGCCAGGTCGTCGGGCCGGGTGTGGGGGTTGAGGAGGGTGACCTTGAGCCAGAGCCGGCCGTCGAGTGCGGCCCGGCCGAGGACGGCCCGTCCGTCGGTGAGGAGTTGGCGGCGTACGGCGGCCACGGCGTCGTCGGTGGCGTCGGTGGGCCGGAACAGGACGGTGCTGATGACGGGCGGGTGGTACAGCTCGAAGCCGGGGTGGTCGCGGATGAGGGCGGCGAACTCCCGTGCACGGGCGCAGACTTGGTCGACGAGGGTGCCGAGTCCGGTGCGGCCGAGGGTCTTCAGGGTGACGGCGAGCTTGAGGACGTCAGGCCTGCGGGTGGTGCGCATCGAGCGGCCGAGGAGGTCGGGCAGGCCCGCTTCGGTGTCGTCGTCGGCGTTGAGGTAGTCGGCGCGCTGGGTGAGGGCGGCGAGGTCGCGGGGCCGGCGTACGGCGAGGAGGCCGGCGGCGACGGGCTGCCAGCCGAGTTTGTGCAGGTCGAGGGTGACGGTGTGGGCGCGGTCGAGGCCGGCGAGTTTGTCGCGGTGGCGGTCGCTGAAGGTGAGGCCCCCGCCGTAGGCGGCGTCGATGTGGAGGCGGGCGCCGTGGGCCGCGCACAGGCCGGCGATCTCGGGCAGCGGGTCGATGAGGCCGGCGTCGGTGGTGCCCGCGGTGGCGGCGACCAGGATGGAGCCGCGGGGGCCGGGCATTGCGGTGAGGGCCTCGTCGAGCGCGGCGGGGTCGAGGGTGCCGGTGGGGGTGGGGACGACGACGGGGTCGGGCAGGCCGAGGAGCCAGGCGGCGCGGGGCAGGGAGTGGTGGGCGTTGCTTCCGCAGACCAGCCGCACGCTGCCGCCGTTGGCCTCGCGGGCGAGCAGCAGGGCGAGTTGGTTGGCTTCGGTGCCGCCGGTGGTGACGAGGGCGTCGGCGAGGCCGATCTCGTGCGCGAGGGTCCGGGTGACGAGGGCTTCGAGGGCGGAGGCGGCGGGGGCCTGGTCCCAGGAGTCCAGCGAGGGGTTCAGCGCGCTGACGGCGAGGTCGGCCGCGGTGGCGACGGCGAGCGGCGGGCAGTGCAGGTGCGCCGCGCACAGCGGGTCGGCGGGGTCGGCGGCGCCTTCCGCGAGCGCGTGCACGAGGGTGCGCAGGGCGTCGGGGTCGCCGTCGTCGGGAAGTACGTCCCCTACGGCGTCCCGCATGCGGGCGGCGACCGCGTCGGGGCCGCCCGCGGGGAACGGGCCGCCGCGGGCCCTGCGTCCGGTGCCGAGTGCGTCGAGGACGGTGTCGAGCAACGGACGCAGGGCGTCGGGTCCTTCGGGGCCTGAGGCGAGGGGTGCGCTGCTCATGCTGTCCTCCGGGGCGCGGGGCGGGGGTTCCAGCTTGAACCCCGATGAGTCGACGCGCCCGGGGAGAACAACGATCGGAACCCGAAAGGGTGTTGTTCAACACCCGGCGTGGTGTGGGTGCCGGCGTTGCTGGGAGTTGCGCCCCCAGACCTCTCTTCGGCCCTGAAGGGGCCTCGTCCTCAAACGCCGGACGGGCTGGATCGCACCCCCCGTACCCGCGACGCCCGCCCCAGGTCGTCGAGTTGGTCGACCAGTTTGCGGCGGAGGGACGGGGTGAGGTCGGCGTCGCGGAGGCATTCCTCGCCGAGGCGGAGGGTTTCGGGGTCGACGGCGTGGGCGGGGAAGGCCCAGCGGCCGGCGGCGTCGGCGATGGCGGGACCCCGGCGGGTGGCGAGGGCCACCGCGTCCGTGAAGAAGCGGGGCACGTAGTCCCGTACCAGGTCGGCCTGTTCGGGCTGCCAGAAGCCCTGGGCGGTGGCGGTGAAGAGGTAGTTGGAGAGGTCGTCCGTGGTGAACATCGCCTCCCAGGCCGTGCGCTTGGCCTCGGGGTCGGGGAGGGCGGCGCGGCAGCGGGCGGCGCCTTCCTGGCCGGTGGCGGACGGGTCGCGCTCCAGCTCGGCGGCGATCGCGGGCTCGTCGGTGGCGCCGAGGACGGCGAGGCGGGCCAGGACGCGCCAGCGCAGCTCGGGGTCCAGCTCGGGGCCGCCGGGGACGGTGCCTTCGGTGAGCCAGGCGGCGATGGTGTCGGGGTGGGCGGCGACGTCGATGAAGTGGCGTACGGCGATGAGGCGCAGGCCGGGGTTGGAGCCGTCCTCGGTGCGGCGGATGAGGTCGCGGCACAGGGCGGTGAGGGTCGCGAGGGCGACCGGGCGGGCCTCGGGGGTGAGGTAGCGGTCGGTGACCTGGGCGGAGGCGAAGGCGAGGACGCCCTGGACGAGGGCGAGGTCCGTCTCGTGCGGGAGGTGGGCGCGGGCGGCGTCCAGGTAGGCGGAGGCGGGGAGTTGGCCGTCGCGGACGCTGTCACGCAGGGCGTTCCAGACGACCGCGCGGGTGAGGGGGTCGGGGAGGCCGGAGAGGCTGGTGCGGACGGTCTCGAAGGAGTCGGGGTCGAAGCGGACCTTGGCGTAGGTGAGGTCGCCGTCGTTGAGGAGGAGCAACGCCGGGCGTTTGCCGAGGGGTTGGGGCTCGGTCTGGGGCACGTCGAGGTCGATGCGCTCGCGCAGGGTGAGGCGGCCGGTGTCGCCGGGGTCCTGGTCGTACAGGCCGACGGCGATGTGGTGCGGGCGGCTGCCCGCGCGGTCGACGGTCAGGGTGTACGTGCCGTCGTCGGCCCGGGTGACGGTGGGCGTGAGGGTGTCCACGCCCGTCGTGCTCAGCCATGCGTCGGCCCACGCGTGGACGTCGCGTTCGGTGCCCGACGCCAGGGAGTCGATGAAGTCGGCGAGGGTGGCGTTGCCGAACTTGTGGCGGGCGAAGTGGGTGTTGATGCCGGCGAGGAAGTCCTTCTCGCCGAGCCAGGCCACCAACTGCCGTAGCGCGGAGGCGCCCTTGGCGTACGAGATGCCGTCGAAGTTGAGGAGGGCGGAGGCCGTGTCGTCGACGTTCTCGGGGGCCACGGGGTGGGTGGAGGGGCGCTGGTCGGCGTCGTAGCCCCAGGCCTTGCGGACGACGCCGAAGTCGGTCCAGGTGTCGGTGAAGCGGGTGGCCTCGGTGAGGGTCTGGTAGCCCATGTACTCGGCGAAGGACTCGTTCAGCCAGATGTCGTCCCACCACTGCAGGGTGACGAGGTCGCCGAACCACATGTGGGCCATCTCGTGGGCGATGACCATGCCGCGGGTCTGCCGCTCGGTGTCGGTGACGGCGGAGCGGTAGATGAACTCGTCGCGGAAGGTGACCAGGCCGGGGTTCTCCATGGCGCCCGCGTTGAACTCGGGGACGAAGGCCTGGTCGTAGGAGTCGAAGGGGTAGGGCTCCTCGAACTTCTCGTGGTAGCGGTCGTAGCACTGCCGGGTGATGTCGAGGATCTCGTCGGCGTCCGCGTCGAGGTGGGGGGCCAGCGAGCGGCGGCAGTGGATGCCGAAGGGCAGGCCGCGGTGTTCGGTGCGCACCGAGTGCCAGGGGCCGGCGGCGACGGCGACGAGGTAGGTGGAGACGAGGGGGGTGGGGGCGGCCTGCCAGCGGCCTTCGCCGAGGTGCTCGGTGATGCCGTTGGCGAGGACGGTCCAGCCTTCGGGGGCCTTGACGGAGAGGTCGAAGACGGACTTGAGGTCGGGCTGGTCGAAGGCGGCGAAGACGCGCTGGACGTCCTCCATGAAGAGCTGGGTGTAGACGTAGGTCTCGCTGTCGGTGGGGTCGGTGAAGCGGTGCATGCCCTCGCCGGTGCGGGAGTAGCGCATGCTCGCGTCGACGCGCAGTTCGTGCTCGCCCGCGGTGAGGGCGGGCAGCGGGAGCCGGTTCTCGACGAGGTGCTCGGGGTCGAGGGGGCGGCCGTCGAGGGTGACGGAGCGCAGCTCGGCGGGCTTGAGTTCGACGAAGGTGTCCGCGTCGGCACGAGCGGTGAACGCGATGACGGTGCGGGAGTCGAAGGTGTCCTCGCCCGTCGTCAGATCGAGTTCGATCGTGTAGCGGTGGACGTCGAGGAGCCTGGCACGGGTCTGCGCTTCGTCGCGCGTCAGTACGGACATGCAGGACATGCTGCCTGATGGCACTGACATGGCACAGGGGTGGTTCCGTACGCGGCTTATGTCCGGTCGGGCGCGGGCGTGGCGGCGGGCGCGGGCGCGGTGTTCCGGGCGTCGCGCCGGTAGGGCACGAGCGCGTCCGGGTGGGGCAGCGCGGGGCGGGGTTCGTGCGGGTCCTTGAGGAGGGCGCGGAGTTCGCGGACCTCGCGTTCGAGGGCCTGGTGGCGCTGGTGGGTGTCGTAGAGGTAGCGGACCTTGGTGCGCAGGGTCCAGGGGTCGACGGGTTTCATGACGAGGTCGGCGACGCCGAGGGTGAAGGCGGCGGCGGTCGTCTCGGGGTCGGGGCCGAAGCCGGTGAGGAGCAGGACCGGAATGTGCTGGGTCTGTTCCAGGCGGCGCAGGTAGCGGACGACGTCCAGGCCGCTGACGCCGGGCATGCGCACGTCCAGCACGAGGAGGCCGACCCTGCCGCGGAGCACCTGCTTGAGCGCCTCGTCGCCGCTGGTGGCGCGGGCGAGCCGGTAGCCCAGCGGGGCCAGGGCGCTCTCCAGCGCGTACAGCGTGTCCTCATGGTCGTCGACGATGAGGATCTCGGCATCCGACGGCATGACCCGACGTCCCTCCCGCGTGGGACAACCAGCTTATGACGCAGGTGTTGACGGGGTGTGCCCGTCGACTGACATGGAGTGCGCAAGGAGCGCACAGCGCAGCATGGCCCCGAACTCGCCCCGCTGTCACGCCCCTTACCGGACGTGCGAGGTCAGTTCGCCGTGGGTGAACCGCCGTTCACGGCGTCCTCCGCGATGCGCTCGTGGTGGCGGATCACCTCGCCGATGATGAAATTCAGGAACTTCTCGGCGAACGCCGGGTCCAGCTTGGCGCTTTCGGCCAGCGCGCGGAGGCGTTCGATCTGGCGGGCCTCGCGGGCCGGGTCGGCGGGCGGCAGCCGGTGGGTGGCCTTGAGGACACCGACCTGCTGGGTGGCCTTGAAGCGTTCGGCGAGCATGTGGACGACGGCCGCGTCGATGTTGTCGATGCTGTCGCGCAGCCGGGCGAGCTCCTCGCGCACGGCGGGGTCGACGTCACCGGTTCCGTTGGTGCTGGTGGTCATGGGCGACCACCCTACGTGGCGTGCGACCACTCGATGATCGGCCCCTGTGTGGTGTGCGCCTATGTGGCGTGCGGCCACTCGATGATCGGTGGATCGGCCGGGTCGGGCACCTGGTCGCTCCAGCCGCCGGGGACGGTGCGGCCCTGCTGGGCGCGGAAGCGGACGGGGGGCATGCCGACGCGGCGGGTGAACAGGCGGCTGAAATAGGCGGGGTCGTCGTAGCCGACGCGGCGGGCGACGGCGGCGACCGGGAGTTCGGTGGCGGCGAGCAGCTCCTTGGCGCGGCCCAGGCGGATGCCGAGGAGGTAGTCCTTGGGGCTGCATCCGGCGCCCTGGCGGACGGCGGTGCGCAGGGCGGCGGGGCTCATGCCGTGCCGGGCCGCGTGGTCGGCGACGGTGAGCGGCAGGCAGGCGTCCCGGGCGAGGGCCTGGAGGACCGGGTCGCCGTCGGGGGCGAGGTCGGCGCGGGCGCGGCGCAGGGCGACCAGGAGTTCGTGGACGGCGGCGCCGGTCTCCACCTCCAGGAGGGGGTTGCCGCGGCGTGCGGCTCGGGCCATGCGCCCGATGACCGCACGGGGTCCGGCCGCGTCCGAGAGGGGCACCACGGGCCGTTCCGGCTCGATGTAGCCGAGTTCGGTGTACGTCGTCGTCGCGGGCCCGGTGAAGTCGACGAACCCCTCGTCCCAGCCGCCGCCGGGGTCGGGCGCGTAGTGGTGCGGCACTCCGGGGGTGAGCCACAGCAGCGCGGGCGCGGTGACGGTCGCACGGCGGCCGTCGGGGCTCAGGTACCAGCCGCCGCCCGCGCTGATCACGACGGCGACGTGGTGGTCGAGGGTGCGCGGGCCGACGGTGGGCAGGGCGCCGTACTGGAGGCCCACGCCGAGGCAGGCGAGGCCGAGGCGGTGGTGGGCGGGTGTGGGCGTGAAGAAACGCATCCAGGTGTGGTACATCGGCGCCCCCTCACACGGTGCTCGGTCCGCTCGGTCCAAGTAGCGGTGATCTTTGTCCATGGACGTGATCGGCGCCAAGAGGAGAGAGTCGTCGGCATGAGTGAGTTCACCGTGGGCGACAGGGACTTTCTGCTGGACGGGCGGCCGGTGCGGCTGCTGTCCGGGGCACTGCACTACTTCCGGGTGCACGAGGCGAGCTGGGGGCACCGGCTGGCGATGCTGCGGGCGATGGGCCTCAACTGCGTGGAGACGTACGTCCCGTGGAACCTGCACGAGCCGGCGCCGGGCGACTTCCGGGACGTCCAGGCGCTGGGCCGGTTCCTGGACGCGGCCCGGGAGGCGGGCCTGTGGGCGATCGTGCGCCCGGGGCCGTACATCTGCGCGGAGTGGGAGAACGGCGGGCTGCCGCACTGGCTGACCGGCGAACTGGGGGCACGCGCGCGTACGCGTGACGCACGCTTCCTGGGTCACCTGGAGCGCTGGTTCCGGCAGTTGCTGCCCGAGGTCGTGTCCCGCCAACTCGACCGCGGCGGCCCGGTGATCATGGTGCAGATCGAGAACGAGTACGGGAGTTACGGCTCCGACGCGGTGTATCTGCGCCGCGTGGAGGAGTTGTTGCGGGACCAGGGGGTCACGGTTCCGCTGTTCACCTCGGACGGTCCCGAGGACTTCATGCTGAGCGGCGGGTCGGTCCCCGGTGTCCTCGCGACGGTGAACTTCGGGTCCCACGCGCGCGTGGCCTTCGAGACGCTGCGGCGGCACCAGCCCGAAGGGCCGTTGATGTGCATGGAGTTCTGGTGCGGCTGGTTCGACCACTGGGGCGGCGAGCACGTCGTCCGCGATGCCGGGGACGCGGCGGACGCGCTGCGCGAGATCCTGGAGTGCGGCGCTTCGGTCAACCTCTACATGGCGCACGGCGGCACCAACTTCGCCGGCTGGGCGGGCGCCAACCGGGGCGGCGGCGCGCTGCACGAGGGCCCGCTGGAGCCCGACGTGACGTCGTACGACTATGACGCGCCGATCGACGAGTACGGGCGCCCCACGGACAAGTTCTGGCGCTTCCGCGAGGTGCTGGCCGCGTACGCGGACGGCCCGCTGCCCGAACTCCCGCCCGCCCCGGCGGCGTTGGGCCGTCCGGCCGAGGTGGACTTGACCGGCTGGGCTCCCCTGACCGACGTACTGGAGGCACGCGGCGGGCCGGAGACCGAGGGACCCGTGCCGCCTACCTTCGAGGAACTGGACGTGGACCGGGGGATCGTCCGCTACGAGGTGACCGTTCCGGGACCGCGCGCACCGTATCCGCTGACCGCGCGCGGGCTGCGCGACCTCGCGGTGGTGTACGTCGACGGAGAGCGGGCCGGGGTCCTCGTGGAGGGCGACGAGCAGCTCAAGGAGCCCGTCGCCGGGCACGCGCGTGTGCAGGTGTGGGTGGAGTCCCTGGGGAGGGTCAATTACGGGCCTCGGCTCGGGGAGGCGAAGGGGATCACCGGGGGGCTGTTGCACGAGCGGCAGTATCTGCACGACGTACGCGCGCGTGGGCTGCGGTTGGACGCGCTGGACTCGCTGGACGACGTCGAGGGGGTGCCGCTGCGGGAGCTGCCCGCGGACGGCTCCCCCGGGCTGTACCGGGGCACCGTCGAGGTGCGCGGCGCCGGGGACGCCCTGCTCGAACTGCCGGGCTGGACAAGGGGGTTCGTATGGATCAACGGGTTCAATCTGGGACGGTACTGGTCGGCCGGGCCGCAACGGGAGTTGTACGTCCCCGGTGCCGTGCTGCGGGAGGGCGTGAACGAGGTGTGGCTGTTGGAGCTTCAAGAGGCGCCGGTCCCTTCGGGGTTCGCCCTCGCGCTCAAGAGTCCGTAGCGGGCTCTGAAGGGTCTGTAGCGGGCCGAGGGCTCACCGGGCGACGGATACGGACCCGATCTCGACCACCCGCGCCCAGTCGGGCGGCGTGTCCGGCACGTAGTCGGGGTCGTCCTCGTCGTAGGACGCCCCGCCCTCGTGCCGGCGCGGGAACAGGCCCACCACCGTCCGGCAGGGCGGTCGCGACTCCGGCCAGGGTGTCTGGCCGTCGGTGAGGACGACGACGACGTCGGGGCGGCCACGCAGCGCCTTGGCGAAGCCGGTGCGCAGATCCGTACCGCCGCCGCCCAGCAGCTCGATGCCCTCGGCGCGGCACAGCGGTTGCGCGACCTGGGCGGCCGCGTCGCAGGACACCACGGTGACCAGGTCGCGGCGCCCGCCCACGGCCCGTGAGATCGCGGCGACTTCGAGGAGCGCGCTGCCCAGCTCGGCGTCGCTGACCGACCTGGAGGTGTCGATGACCACGCACACCCGGGGCGGCCGGCGGCGCAGGCTCGGCAGCACGATGCCGGGCAGCGACGCCGAGCGGCGCGAGGGTCTCCCGTAGATGTAGTCCTCGCCCGCGCCCGGAGCGGAGACCGCCGAGCGGACCGCCGCCCCGAGCAACTCCCGCCAGGGCTGCGGCGGATGGAACGCCTCCTCCGCCCACCGCCGCCACCCGTCGGGGGCGGTGCCGGGGCGGCCGGTGATGCCCTGTGCCACCCGGAAGCGGACCGCGTCGCGCTGCTGCTCGCTGAGCCCGTGCGCGCCGGCCGCGCCCAGTTCCCACTCCCGGTCGAGCCCGTCGGCGCCGCTGCCGCAGTCCAGCCACGCCAACTCCGTTGTGCGCGGGCCGAGTTGGAACCAGCGCAGGTAGTCCTCCATCAGGTTCCCGGTGGGCAGCCCCAGCGTCCCCGGCCGGACCGCGCCTTCGGGGGTGACGAGGCCGTCGCCGTACGCGTCGTCGTTGATCTCCATGTCGGCGGCGATGTTCATCCGCAACCGCTCCCCCGGGCCGGTCAGTCCGCGCTCGCGGGCGAGACGGTCGCTGCGCCCGTGGTGGTCGCGGAGGAGGTGCGAGACCTCGTGGACCCAGACGCCGGCCAGGTCCTCGACGGACATCCGGTCCACGAAACCGGGCGAGACGTAGCAGCGCCAGTGCCGGTCGACGGCCATCGTCGGCACGTGCCGCGACTCGACCGTGTGGAGGGCGAAGAGGGCGGTGGCGAGGTAGGGGCGGACGCGGGCCGCGTAGAGGCGGGCGGCGAAGAGCTTGTCGAGGTCGAGAGCGCCCGCCCCATGGGCCGCGGACGGGTTCACCGGCCGCCCTTCACGGCCGTGGCGGCGCGGTCCGCCCGCTGCGACAGGGCGACCACTCCGGCGAGTCGCTCGATGGACGCGGGCACGTCCCAGTCGTCGCGGCGCAGCGAGGCGAGGGTGGTCGCGGGCACGACGACCAGATCCGGGGCGCCGGTCTCCAACGCCCGCACCAGCACCGCCCAGGCCGCGTCCCAGCGGGCCCGGTCGGGACGGTTGCGGACCGCGGCCACCACACCGTCGAGCACGGCCTGGCGCAGATCCCCGCGCGCGGGCAGTTCACCGGCCGTCGGGTCGGCGAGGAAGATCTCGGGGTCGGGAAGGTCCATCCGGTCCACACAGGCCAGCAGTTCCAGCCCGGGACCGTCCCCCACCGTGCCCCTGACCAGCTGGGACAGCACCTCCCGCGAGGAACCGGCCGCGGTCGCGAACGCGATCAGGCTCATCGCCATCTCCCAGCTCCGGGGCGAGGGCCAGGCGCCGCCGCGCCGCGTCTCGCTGCTGGGCAGTTGGTGGACCAGTTTGGGCCGCCCGGTGAGCAGCCCGCACACCGCGCGGCGCGCGAAGTCCACGGCCTCGGGCAGTTTCTCCGGGTCGAGCCGGGGCAGGGTCGCCCGCGGCCAGGTGCCGCCGAGTCCGCGTACGACGACCTCGTGGTCGTGGGTCCACTGAAGGTGCACGAACCGGTTCGCGAGCGGCGGGCTCAACTCCCAGCCGTCGGCCGCCGAGGACCGCGGGTTGGCGGCGGCCACGATCCGCACCCCGGGCGGCAGCCGCAGCGCCCCGATCCGCCGCTCCAGCACCAGCCGCAGCAACGCGGCCTGCACGGCGGGCGGCGCGGTCGACAACTCGTCCAGGAACAACAGCCCCCGCCCCGCCCGCACGAGCCGTACGGCCCAGTCCGGCGGCGCCATCGGGACGCCCTGCTCGGCGGGGTCGTCGCCGATGACGGGCAGCCCGGAGAAGTCGGACGGCTCGTGCACGCTGGCGATCACCGTCGTCAACGGCAGATCCAGCGCGTCGGCGAGCTGCGTCAGCGCGGCCGTCTTCCCGATCCCCGGCTCGCCCCACAGCAGCACGGGCAGGTCGGCGGCCACGGACAGGGTCAGGGCCTCCAGCTGGGTGTCGGGGCGCGGTTCGGTGGTGGTGTCGCGCAGGAGGGTCAACAGGTCCCCGGCGACGTCGAGTTGGGCGGGTGAGGGGATGGGGTCGGCGGGGTTGAGGGCGGCGTACAGGGTGCGTGTGGGCATGGCGGATCACCTTTGGGGTCGAGGCGGAACATGGGTGAGGGCGAGCTCAGCGGTCGGCTGCGCGCCCGGTGCGGTCAGCGGGCGATGGTGTGGCGAGGGCGCCAGGCGGAAAGGCGCCGGACATTCGGGGACTGCGGGCCGAAGTGGCCGGTTCGCGGTCCGGGATCGGCCAGGCCCGCCCTGAACAGCCCGTACGCGAGCCGCCGTTCGGCCGCCGCCCGCAGTTCGTCCCGCAACGCGCCACCGCGCAGCACGGCCTCGGGCCCGAGCAGCCCTTCTACGACGGCCAGCGCACCGGCGGTGTCGCCGTGGACGAGCCGTTCGCTGACGCCGGTGAGGCAGTCAGGGCGGCGATGGGCGTCGTCGATGGCCTGCAGACAGGGCAACGGCGTACCGGTCAGCGCGACCAGCAGCTCCTCGCGCCCGACCTCGACCGGATCGTGGTCCAGGGGCGCCAGGACGCCGTCCACCAGACCGATCCGGTGCAGGGCGCCCCGGCATTCGACCAGGTGCGGCTGAACCGCCCGGTCCGGCACCGGCGCGGAATCCTCCGGCGGCGGACGGCCCGGTACGAGCGCGGCGGCGACCAGCGGATGCAACTGACCGGCGTCGATCTCGCCGGTGCGGAGCAGCTCCAGGTCGGGCAGCACCCAGGTCGCCGCGTCGGGCAGGACGGGTAGCGCGGCGGCACTGCCGTCCGTGGGCGCGGGGTCGAGCCGCAGGGTGTCCCCGGCCGGATCCGGGGTCAGCGCCAGCCGGTGCCGGGAACCGAGCCGTACGACGACGGGACCGGCCGCCCGCCCCTCCGCGCGGAGCAGGATCGCCGCCTCGGCCGCCCACCGGTCGACGGCGCAGCGGAGACCCTCCGGCACCGGCTCCGGAACCTCCGACTGGTCCGGTGTTTCCGGCCGTTCGGCCCCGGACCGGGCCCGCAGCTCACCGCTTCTCCCCGCGTCCCACAGATGCCGGTGCAGGTCGAGGCGGAACGAGCGGCTGGGCCGGGGATGCGGATGCCGGCGGGCGTCGGCGTCGCGGCGGGTGCCGTCCCACAGGGCGAGGCTGATCCGCTGGCCGCCGTCCGCCCAGGCCGGTGGCGTCCGGACCACGAGGTGCGGCGGGCCGGTGGCGTCGCCGCCGTAGCGGGCCAGCGTGAGGGTGAGTCCCGGGCGCAGCAGGCCGTCCGGGGCGATCCTCGGGAGGTGCCAGCGGAGCAGGTCGGGGGCGAGGCCGCGGAGGTCGGCGCGGACCCGGGCGGCGACTTCCCGGCCGTGGGCGCGCGCTACGGAGCGCAGGTCGAGATCGACGTCGACACGGGCGGCGGCGCAGGCGCCCGCCCAGTCGCCGGCAGCACGGCGGGCCGTGGCCGTCTCGATCATGGAGGGCGGCACGGCGAACTCGCGCACGCGCGGCCAGAAGGAACGCGGGGAATCCTCGTTCGCGGGGTGAAGGTGCATCAGCACTCACCTTGAGCGGACGGGACCCCCGTTCTGTGAACGGAGTGAGTGGTCATCGCGGGGAGCATAACCGCCCCGTCCGCGATCTGCCAGGGAAATACGGGGGCGTGCTTCGGCGGGCACCGGCATAGAGTGGATGCGGGTTCAGGGCGTCTCTGGGGGTTGTGGACGTGGCGGACGACGGACCGGTCGAGCACGGCTACCCGCACCTCGATACGGTGCGGGACGCCATCACCGCGCTCTACAAGCGGTTGTCCTACGACACCGTCCAGACGTTCGCGACCAGCGTGGCCCCCGTCGACGTGGCGTTCGGCGACACGGACGACCTGCACCTGGGCGCGCAGCGGGTGGCCCGCGAGATGGTCCGGCACTACCGGCTCCCCGACGCCCGGCCGATCATCAGCTTCCGTGAGATGACCCATGCGGCGAACGTCGAACTCGCCGCGGGGCCCGAGTACTTCATCGAGTTGAACGACCGGTTCCGCACGCATCGGCGGGACATCGGCGCGGCTCTCGCGCACGAGGTGATGCACGTCTATCTGCACCGCCTCGACCTGTCCTTCCCCGGCACCCGTGAGAACGAGATCCTCACGGACACGGCGGCGACGTATCTGGGCGCGGGGTGGCTGCTGCTGGACGCGTACCGGGAGGACTCGGCGTCCTCGCAGAAGCTCGGCTATCTCACGCCGGAGGAGTTCGGGTACGTCCTCGCGAAGCGGGCCCTGGTCTTCGGCGAGGATCCCTCCGTGTGGTTCACCAGCCCGCAGGCCTACACGGCGTACGTCAAGGGCATGGCCCAGGCGCGACGTGACGAGCAGCAGCCTCCGTTGACCGCGGCGGGGTGGGCGGGGCGGCGCCGGTACGCCCATGACCGCCGGCACGCACCCGGGCCTGGTTCTCAGTCAGGCGTGCCGTACGCCTTCAGCGGGGACCGGGGTGGCAGCCTTCGGGTGTCCTTCCCGTGCCCCACGTGTCATCAGCGCATCCGGGTGCCGGTACGAGGGCGGGTACGGGCGAGGTGCTCCCTGTGCCGGACGGTGTTGGAGTGCGACACATAAGTCCCTTTCAGGTGAACGGTGTTGGAGCGAGCGTCCTGAGGGCTCCGCCCCCAGACCCCCGGACCTACGCCCACCCACCGCCCGTGCGGGTCGGCTGAGCAGTGGACCAAGAACCGCCCCCTTCGCTTACGCCCCGTAAACCGCCCCCGGAATCTCCGCCTCCCCCAGCAGCTTCAACATCACCTCCCCCACCTCCCCCACACCCCACCGCTCCCCCTTGTCCACACTCGGCCCCACCCGCCACCCCTCCATGACAGTGATCCGTCCACCCTCAGCCTCAAAAACCCGCCCGGTAACCCCAGCACTGGCCCCGGACCCCAGCCACACCACCAACGGCGACACATTCTCCGGCGCCATCACATCGAACCCGGAGCCGGGCGCGGCCATGGTCTCCGCGAAGGTGTGTTCCGTCATGCGGGTCCGCGCCGCGGGGGCGATCGCGTTGACCTGGACTCCGTAGCGGGCGAGTTCGGCCGCCGCGACCAGGGTCAGGCCGATGATGCCGGCCTTGGCGGCGCTGTAGTTGCCCTGCCCGACCGAGCCCAACAAGCCTGCCCCGCTACTGGTGTTGATGATCCGGGCGACCGGGGTTCGGCCCGCTTTCGCCTCCGTACGCCAGTGCGCCGCCGCGTGTTTCAGGGGCAGGAAGTGTCCCTTCAGATGGACCCGCATCACCGCGTCCCAGTCGTCCTCGTCGAGGTTGACGAGCATCCGGTCGCGCAGGTAACCCGCGTTGTTCACCAGGGTGTCGAGCCGGCCGTAGGTCTCCAGTGCGGTCGCGACCAGGGACGCGGCACCGGCGGCCGTGGCGATGTCGCCGCCGTGGGCCACCGCCTCGCCGCCCGCCGTGCGGATCTCGGCGACGACCTGCGCGGCCGGGCTGTCGGAGTCCGGGGTGCCGTCGAGGCCGACGCCGAGGTCGTTGACGACGACCCGGGCGCCCTCGGCGGCGAAGGCGAGGGCGTGGGCACGGCCGAGCCCCCGCCCCGCGCCGGTGACGACGACGACCCGCCCGTCACAGATTCCGCTCATCTCGATCACCCTTCAACTCGCTTCCCTTTGTTGGCAGTTGCCGCGTCCAGGAACGCCGGTCGTTCCCCGCCCCCATGGACCAGAAGGCTCGCCCCGCTGATGTAGGCGGCGGAGGGTGAGGCCAGGAAGACCGCCGCCGCGCCGACGTCGGAGGGGTCGGCGAGGCGGCCGAGCGGGACAGTCCGGGAGACGGCCTCGATGGCGTCCTCGCCGCCGTAGTGGAGATGGGACAGCTCCGTGCGGACCATGCCGACGACGAGGGTGTTGACGCGGATGTCCGGCGCCCACTCCACCGCCATCGAACGGGCCAGGTTCTCAAGGCCGGCCTTGGCCGCCCCGTACGCCGCCGAACCGGGCGAGGGCCGGCTGCCGCTGACGCTCCCGATCATCACGACCGAGCCCTTGGCCCGCTGAAGGTGTTCGTACGCGGCGAGGGACGCGGTGAGCGGGGCTAGGAGGTTCAACTCGATGATCCGCGCGTGGCGTTCGGCCTCCGCGTCGACGAGTGGGCGGTACGGCGCGCCGCCCGCGTTGTTGACGAGTACGTCGAGTCGGGGCAGCGCGGCGAAGAACTCCCGTACGGCGTCCGGGTCGCGCAGGTCGAGGGGCCTGAACTCCGTTCCCTCGACCGGGTCTTCGGGCGGTCTGCGGGCACAGGTCAGCACCTCGGCACCGGCCTCGACGAAGGCCCGTGCGATACCGGCGCCGACACCTCGGGTGCCGCCGGTGACGAGGACGGTTCTGCCGACGAGTGACTGGTCGCGCGAGTTGTCCACAGGGCCTCCCGCTCGGATTCTCCGGCTGCTAGCTTCGAAGTCTCGCACCTAACAAATGTTTGGTGGAAAGGTAGCTGATGCGTCCATGGGTGTCTCCACCTCAGCCTCGACAAAGGGGCCCGATAAAAAAGGCGTCGCCGTCGTCACGGTCGACTACCCGCCGGTGAACGCCCTGCCGGTGGACGGCTGGTTCGCCCTGGCCGACGCCGTGCGCGCGGCCGGGCGCGACCCCGATGTGCGCTGTGTGGTGCTGGCGGCCGAGGGGCGGGGCTTCAACGCGGGCGTGGACATCAAGGAGATACAGGCGCGGGGGCGGTCGGCCCTGGTCGGGGTGAACCGGGGCTGCTTCGAGGCGTTCGCGGCGGTGTACGAGTGCGAGGTGCCGGTCGTCGCGGCGGTGCAGGGGTTCTGTCTGGGCGGGGGCATCGGCCTGGTCGGCAACGCGGACGTGATCGTGGCGAGCGAGGACGCCACCTTCGGCCTGCCGGAGCTGGACCGGGGTGCCCTGGGCGCCGCCACGCATCTGGCCCGGCTGGTCCCCCAGCACCTGATGCGCGCCCTGTACTACACCTCGCGCACGGCGACGGCGGCCGAGCTGCACGCGCACGGCTCGGTGTGGCGGGTCGTACCGCGCGCCGGACTCCTGCCCGCCGCACTGGAGTTGGCGGCCGAGATAGCCACCAAGGACGGCGAGCTGATCCGCCTCGCCAAGTCCGCGATCAACGGCATCGACCCCGTCGACGTCCGCCGCAGCTACCGCTTCGAACAGGGTTTCACCTTCGAGGCCAACGTCAGCGGCGTGGCCGACCGGGTGCGTGACACGTTCGGAAAAGAAGGTGGTGAGCAGTGACCGACAAGACGATGACCGCCGACGAGGTCGTCTCCCGGCTGGCGAGCGGCATGACCCTCGGCATCGGCGGCTGGGGTTCCCGCCGCAAACCCATGGCCCTGGTACGGGCGTTGCTCCGCTCGGACATCACCGACCTCACCGTCGTCTCCTACGGCGGCCCGGACGTCGGCATGCTCGCGGCGGCCGGCCGCGTCCGCAAGCTGGTGGCCGCGTTCGTCACCCTCGACTCGATCCCCCTCGAACCGCACTACCGCGCGGCACGCGAGAGCGGGGCGTTCGAGCTGATGGAGGTCGACGAGGGCATGTTCATGTGGGGCCTGCGCGCCGCCGCGAACCGGCTGCCGTTCCTGCCGGTGCGCGCGGGCATCGGCTCGGACGTCATGCGGGTCAACCCCGGCCTGCGGACGGTCACTTCGCCGTACGACGACGGGGAGACGTTCGTCGCGATGCCGGCCCTGCGGCTGGACGCGGCCCTGGTGCACGTCAACCGCGCCGACCGGCTGGGCAACGGGCAGTACCTGGGCCCTGACCCGTACTTCGACGACCTGTTCTGCGAGGCGGCGGACTCCGCCTACCTCTCCTGCGAACGGATCGTGGACACCGCCGAGTTGACGAAGGAGGCCCCGCCCCAGTCCCTGCTCGTCAAGCGGCTGAACGTGACCGGAGTCGTCGAGGCCCCGGGCGGCGCCCACTTCACCTCGTGCGCTCCCGATCACGGCAGGGACGAGGCCTTCCAGCGGCTGTACGCGACGACACCCTGGGCGGAGTTCGCCGAGCGCTTCCTCGCCGGTGACGAACAGAGCTACCAGTCGGCGGTGCGGAACTGGCAGGAGGAGCAAGGGTGATGGACGTATCGCGTAGGGACGTACCGCGTACGGACGTACGGCGTGCCGAGTACTGCGTGATCGCCTGTGCGGAGGCGTGGCGTGACGCCGGGGAGATCCTGGCCAGCCCGATGGGGTTCATCCCGTCCGTCGGGGCCCGGCTGGCCCGGCTCACCTTCGCGCCGGATCTCCTGCTCACCGACGGCGAGGCGATGCTCGTCCGCCCGGACGGGACACCGGAGGGCTGGTTGCCGTACCGGCAGCATCTGGCCCTGGTGTCCGGCGGGCGGCGGCACGTGATGATGGGCGCGAGCCAGATCGACCGGTACGGCAACCAGAACATCTCGTGCGTCGGCGACTGGGCGCGGCCGAAGCGGCAGTTGCTCGGGGTGCGCGGGGCGCCGATCAACACGCTGAACAATCCGACCAGTTACTGGATACCCCGGCACTCACCCCGGGTGTTCGTGGAGAAGGTCGACATGGTGTGCGGGGTGGGGTACGACCGGGTCGCCGAGCACCCGGGGACGGCCCGCTTCCACCGCGTCCCCCGGGTCGTCTCCGACCTCGGCGTCTTCGACTTCGCGACCCCCGACCACTCGATGCGGCTGGCCTCGCTGCATCCGGGGGTCACTGTGGCACAGGTCAGAGAGGCGACGGGCTTCGAACTCGCCGTCCCGGACGAGGTGGAGTCGACCCGCGAACCCACCCCGGACGAGTTGCGGCTGATCCGTGAAGTGATCGACCCGGCCGACACCCGGCTCAGAGAAGTGAGTTCGTGATGGAGACCGCGCTGACCCGGCTGGTCGGGGTCCGGCATCCGATCGTGCAGACGGGCATGGGGTGGGTGGCGGGACCGCGCCTGGTGTCGGCCACGGCGAACGCCGGTGCGCTGGGCATCCTCGCCTCCGCGACCATGACCACCGACCGGCTCCGGGACGCGGTCCGCGAGGTCAGGTCCCGTACGCGGGAGCCGTTCGGGGTGAATCTGCGCGCGGACGCGACCGACGCCGGGGACCGGGTGCGGATCATCATCGAGGAGGGCGTACGGGTCGCGTCCTTCGCGCTCGCGCCGTCCGCCGAGCTGATCGCCGAGCTGAAGGAGGCGGGGGTCGTCGTGATCCCGTCGATCGGGGCACGGCGGCACGCGGAGAAGGTCGCGGCGTGGGGCGCGGACGCGGTGATCGTGCAGGGCGGGGAGGGCGGCGGGCACACCGGGGAGGTGGCGACGACGGTGTTGTTGCCGCAGGTCGTGGACGCGGTGGACATACCGGTCATCGCGGCCGGCGGCTTCTTCGACGGTCGGGGCCTGGTCGCGGCCCTCGCCTACGGAGCGGCGGGCGTCGCCATGGGCACCCGCTTCCTCCTCACCTCGGACTCGACGGTCCCGGACGAGGTGAAGGCGGCCTATCTGGCGGCGACGGTCAAGGACGTCACGGTCACGAGAGCGGTCGACGGCCTCCCCCACCGCATGCTCCGCACCGAACTGGTCGACGCCCTGGAGAACTCCGGCCGCACGAGAACCCTGCTCCAGGCGATACACCGGGCAGCCGGCTTCCGCCGCCTGTCCGGCCTGACCTGGCGCCGCATGATCCGCGACGGCCTCGCCATGAAACACGGCAAGGACCTTACCTGGAGCCAGGTGCTGCTCGCCGCGAACACGCCGATGCTGCTCAAGGCGTCGATGGTGGACGGGCGCACGGACCTCGGGGTGATGGCCTCCGGGCAGGTCGCCGGGGTGATCGAGGATCTGCCGTCGTGCGCGGAGCTGGTGGCACGGGTGATGAAGCAGGCCGACGAGGTGCTGTGGACGCTGGTCCGGGCCGACTCCTGAACCGCCCCCCAACTGCTCGGCGCCTCACAGCCGTTCGATGATCGTCACGTTGGCCTGGCCGCCGCCCTCGCACATGGTCTGGAGGCCGAACCGGCCGCCGGTGCGCTCCAGTTCGTGCAGGAGGGTGGTCATGAGCTTGACGCCGGTCGCGCCGAGGGGGTGGCCGAGGGCGATCGCGCCGCCGTTGACGTTGACCTTCTCCGGGTCCGCGCCCGTCTCCTTCAGCCAGGCGAGAACGACAGGTGCGAAGGCCTCGTTGATCTCCACGAGGTCGATGGCGCCGATGGAGAGGCCGGTCTTCTTCAGGGCGTGGGCGGTGGCCGGGATGGGGGCCGAGAGCATGCGGATGGGGTCCTCGCCCCGGACGGAGAGGTGGTGGACGCGGGCGCGGGGCGTCAACCCGTGTTCGCGTACCGCCCGTTCCGAGGCGAGCAGCATCGCCGCCGCGCCGTCGGAGACCTGGGAGGAGCACGCGGCGGTGATGGTGCCGCCGTCGACGACGGGTTTCAGGCCGGCCATCTTCTCCAGGGAGGTGTCCCGGCGCGGGCCCTCGTCGACCGCGACCGCGCCGTAGGCGACCGTCTCGCGTTCGAAGCGGCCCTCGTCGATCGCGCGCAGGGCACGCCGGTGCGAGCGGAGGGCGAACTCCTCCTGGTCCTGCCTGCTGATGCCCCACTTCGCGGCGATCATCTCGGCCCCGGCGAACTGGTTGACGGGCCGCGTCCCGTACCGCGCGCGCCAGCCCTCGCTGCCCGCGAAGGGGCCGTCGGTGAGGCCGAGCGGTTCGGCGGCCTGGCGGGAGGCGAAGGCGATGGGGATGAGGGACATGTTCTGGACGCCGCCCGCGACGACGAGGTCCTGGGTGCCGGACAGCACGCCCTGCGCCGCGAAGTGCACGGCCTGCTGCGAGGACCCGCACTGCCGGTCCACCGTCACGCCCGGCACCTCCTCGGGCAGCCCGGCCGCCAGCCAGGAGGTCCGCGCGATGTCCCCGGCCTGCGGCCCGACCGCGTCCAGACATCCGAAGACGACGTCCTCGACGGCGGCGGGATCGATCCCCGAGCGCAGAACCAGTTCCTTGAGCACATGCGCCCCGAGGTCGGCCGGATGCACCCCGCTCAGCCCTCCCCGGCGCCGCCCGACCGGCGTACGGACCGCTTCGACGATATAGGCCTCGGCCATGTCAACTCCCCATCCAGACCTGTGAGTTATGTGCGTACGGCGATCCCGTCCAGCACCATCGACAGGTACTGCCGGGCGATCTCCTCCGCGCTGTGCTGGCCGCCCGGCCGGTACCAGGACGCGGCGACCCACACCGTGTCCCGGACGAACCGGTAGGTGAGCCGGACGTCGAGGTCGGCCCGGAAGACCTGGGCGGCGACCCCGCGCTCCAGCGTGGACAGCCACGCCTTCTCGAACTTGCGCTGCGACTCGGCGAGGAACGCGAACCGCTCCTGCGCGACCAGGTGCTTGCTCTCCTTCTGGTAGATCGCGACGGCGGCGCGGTGCCGGTCGATCTCCCGGAACGACTCGGTGACCAGGGCCTCCAGCGTCTCGCGCGGGCTCAACTCGGCGTCCAGGACGGTGTCGTAGCCGCCCCAGAGCTCGTCGAGGAAGGTCCGCAGGATCTCCTCCAGCATCGATTCCTTGGAGTCGAAGTGGTAGTAGAGGCTGCCCGCGAGCATGCCCGCGTGGTCGGCGATCTTCCGTACGGTGGTGGCGTTGTACCCCTGCTCGGCGAAGACCTCGGCCGCCGTGTCGAGGAGTTCGCGACGGCGGGCCGGAGCGGCGGTCACCGGGGGTTTCTTCTTGGTCGGCACGGACCCATTGTCGTGCCCCCGCCCCGGCCTCCCGTGCGGCCCCTCACCCACGCCCTCGCCCACACCCTCGCGCCGCTACGCATGCTGACTGCTCACGGAGACGACCTCGCCGGTCATGTACGAGGAGTAGTCCGAGGCCAGGAACACGATCACGTTGGCCACCTCCCAGGGCTCCGCGTACCGCCCGAAGGCCTCGCGCGCGGTGAGTTCGGCCAGCAGCTCGGGTGTCGTCACCTTCACCAGGTGCGGGTGCATGGCGAGGCTCGGGGAGACCGCGTTGATCCGCACCCCGTAAGCGGCGGCCTCGATCGCCGCGCACCGGGTCAGCGCCATCACGCCCGCCTTGGCCGCCGCGTAGTGCGCCTGCCCGGCCTGGGCGCGCCAGCCGACGACGGAGGCGTTGTTGACGATCACCCCGCCGCCGCTCTCGCGCATCGCGCGCAGGGCCGCCCGGGTGCACCGGAACGTGCCGTTCAAGGTCACGTCCAGCACCTTCGACCACTGCTCGTCGGTCATGTCGACGATGTCCGAAGTCCCGCCCAGGCCGGCGTTGTTGACGACGACGTCCAGCCGCCCGTGCGCGGCGACGGCCGCGTCGAACAGGGCTTGCACCTGGGCCTCGTCGGTCACATCGCACGGCAGCGCGGCGACCGACTCCGACCCGAACTCCCCGGCCAGCTCGGCCTCGTACTCCTTCAGCCGCCGCGTGTGCGCATCGCTGATCAGCACCCGCGCACCCTCCTGGAGGAAGCGGCGCGCGGTGGCCCCGCCGATGCCCGCGCCGGCGGCGGCGGTGACGACGGCGGTGCGCCCCTTCAGCAGCCCGTGCCCGGGGACGTATGCCGGACTCTCGACGCCTGTCATACCGCCACGCTAACCTACCAAACACTTGTTAGGGAAGGATGGGCCGTCAATGGACCTGGACTTCACGCCCGACCAGGAGGCGTTCCGCACCGAGGCCCGCGCCTGGCTGCGCGCACACGTGCCGGCCGTCCCGCTCCCCTCCCTGGAAACGGCCGAGGGCTTCGCCGCGCACCGCGCCTGGGAGGCCCAACTCGCCGCGGACCGTTGGTCGGTGGTGTCCTGGCCGGAGGAGTACGGCGGCCGGGGCGTGGACATCGTGCGGTGGCTGGTCTTCGAGGAGGAGTACTACGCGGCGGGCGCGCCGGGCCGGGTCGGCCAGAACGGCATCAACCTCCTCGCTCCGACCCTCTTCGACCACGGCACGCGGGAGCAACGCGCGCGCGTGCTGCCGTCGATGGCGACCGGCGAGGTGGTGTGGGCGCAGGCGTGGTCGGAGCCGGAGGCGGGATCCGACCTGGCCTCGCTCACCTCGCGCGCGGTGCGCACGGGCGGGGGCTGGCTGCTGAGCGGCCAGAAGACGTGGTCGTCGCGGGCGGCCTTCGCGGACCGCGCGTTCGGCCTGTTCCGCAGCGAGTTGGACACCCCGAAACCCCACCAGGGCCTGACCTACCTGATGTTCGACCTGCGCGCGCCCGGCGTCACGGTCCGCCCGATCGGCCGCCTGGACGGGAAACCGGCCTTCGCGGAACTCTTCCTGGACGAGGTGTTCGTCCCCGACGAGGACGTCATCGGCGAGCCGGGCCAGGGCTGGCGGGTCGCCATGTCGACGGCGGGCAACGAACGCGGGCTCACCCTCCGCTCCCCCGGCCGTTTCCTCGCCGCCGCCGACCGCCTCCTCAACCTCTGGCGTGCGCAAGGGAGTTCACGGGCCGCACTTGACCAGGTGGCCGACGCCGTGATCGGCGCCCGCGCCTACCAGCTCTTCACCTACGCCAACGCCTCCCGTTTCCTCGACGGCGAGTCCATCGGCCCGGAGTCCAGCCTGAACAAGGTCTTCTGGTCCGAGTACGACATCGCGCTGCACGAGACGGCCCTCGAACTGCTCGGCGAGGAAGGCGAGTTGGCGGACACCGACTGGGCCGAGGGCTATGTCTTCTCCCTCGCGGGCCCCATCTACGCCGGTACGAACGAGATCCAGCGCGACATCATCGCCGAGCGCCTGCTCGGCCTGCCGAAGGGCCGCCGCTGATGCGCTTCCTCCTCGACCCCGAACAGCGGGCGTTCGCCGACTCGTTGAACGCGATGCTGACGGCGGCGGACACTCCGGCGGTCGTACGGTCCTGGAGTCGCGGCGAGCATGCGAGCGGGCGGGCGCTGTGGCGCCGTATCGCCGGGGCGGGGGTGTTCGCGCTGGCGGTGCCGGAGGCGTACGAGGGGTTGGGGCCCCGGCCGGTCGAACTCGCCGTGGCGTTCGTGGAGTTGGGGCGGCACGCGGTTCCGGGACCGTTGGTGGAGACGGTCGCGGCGGCGGCGTTGCTGACCGCCCTGGACGACTCGGCGCCGGCCAAGCGGCTGTTGCCCGCGCTGGCCTCCGGCGAGTCGACGGCCACACTGGCGACGGGGCGGTACGCGCTGGACGCGGACATCGCGGATGTACGGCTGACAGCCCGGGCGGCGAGGGCGGCGCGGGGCCCGATGGACCAGGCCGCGGCAGAGACGGTCGTAGAAGCAGAGGCGGCGGACCAATCGGCGTCCGGAGGAGGCAGGTCGGCGTCCAGAGAAGGCGCGTCGATATCCGGGGCAGGTGCGTCGGCGTCCGAGGCGGGCGGGTCGGCGGCTGAGGCAGGCGGGTCGGCGTCCGAGGCAGGCAGGTCGGCATCCGAGGCAGGCAGGCCGGCGCCCGGGGCAGGCAGGCCGGCATCCGAGGCAGGCAGGCCGGCGGCTGAGGCAGGCAGGC
This sequence comes from Streptomyces sp. NBC_01261, assembly GCF_036226385.1. Classification (NCBI taxonomy): domain Bacteria; kingdom Bacillati; phylum Actinomycetota; class Actinomycetes; order Kitasatosporales; family Streptomycetaceae; genus Streptomyces; species Streptomyces sp. NBC_01261. Next base: position 8,041,777 of record NZ_CP108463.1, on the reverse strand, counting down.
CGGCATCCGAGGCAGGCAGGCCGGCGGCTGAGGCAGGCAGGTCGGCATCCGGGGCAGGCAGGTCGGCGGCTGAGGCAGGTGCGTCGGCGTCCGAGGCAGGCGGGTCGGCGCCCGGGGCAGGCAGGCCGGCGCCCGGGGCAGGCAGGCCGGCGGCTGAGGCAGGCAGATCGGCGTCCGGGGCAGGCGGGTCGGCGGCTGAGTCGCGGCTCGCCTTCCCGTCCCGTGACGCACTCTCGTCCCGTGACGCACCCCCGCCCCGTGACGCACCCCCGCCCGGTGACACACCCCCGCCCCGTGACGCACCCCCGGCGGTCGAGTTGCGGCTCGCTCCTCCGCTCGGCCGTGCGCCCTCGACGGCCGGGCCGCACGCGTCTCTCGACCCCGCCCGCCGGCTCTTCCCCACCCCTAGCGGGGGTGAACTCCTCGCCGTCGGCCCGCACGTGACCGCCGCCGTCGCCCACGCCCTCACCTGGGCCCGGCTCGCCACCGCCGCCCAAGCTCTCGGTGTCGGGCTCGCGTTGCTCGACAGGACCGTGGCCTACGTCAGGCAGCGCACCCAATTCGGGGTCCCCATCGGCTCGTTCCAGGCGGTCAAGCATCAACTGGCCGATGCGAAGATCGCGTTGGAGTTCGCGCGCCCGCTGCTCTTCGGCGCCGCGCTCAGCATGACGGAGTCGGACGTGGCCGCGGCCAAGGTCACGGCGTGCGAGGCGGCGTACAGGACCGCCCGTACGGCGCTTCAGCTGCACGGCGCGATCGGTTACACCGCCGAGTACGACCTGTCGCTGTGGCTGACCAAGGCCCGTGCCCTGCGCACGAGTTGGGGCAGCCCGGGCGAGTGCCGGGCCGCCGTACTCGGTGTTCCGGGTGACGTCAGTGGTGATGGTCGCCGCTCGTGAGTTCCTTGTACTCCTCCGCCGTCGGCTTCGGGATGCGGGCCTCGGGTCCGAACATCGCCTTGGCGAGCCGGGCCCGTACCCGATGACCGCCCTTGACCTGCCGCTCGACGCCGTTCGCGTCGACGAGCGAGCCGATCGCGTACGGCGGTTCCTGTTCGTGCTGGGTGAGCCTGAACCGCTCGTCCGGGGTGAGGGGTTCGTGGACCTCGACGTACTCGCCGTGCGGCAGCATCTTGATGAGCCCGGACTCACGGCCGTGCAACACCTTGTCCCGGTCCCGGCGTTGGAGCCCGAGGCAGACCCGTTTGGTGATCAGGAACGCGGCCACCGGCATGACGAAGAAGGAGACCCGCACGAACCAGGTGATCGCGTTGATGGAGAGATTCAGATGCGTGGCCACGACGTCGTTGCCGCCGCCGATCAGCAGCACCGCGTACAGGCTCAGCCAGGCGACCCCGAGCCCGGTGCGCACGGGCATGTTGCGCGGCCGGTCCAGGATGTGGTGTTCGCGTCTGTCGCCGGTGATCCAGGCCTCGATGAACGGGTAGGCGCCGATGGCGGCGAGGATCAGCGGGAAGAGCGTGAAGGGGATGAAGACGCCCAACTCCAGTGTGTGGCCCCAGGCGTCGATCTCCCATCCCGGCATCACCCGGATCAGCCCCTCGGAGAAACCGAGGTACCAGTCGGGCTGGGCGCCGGTCGTCACCAGGTCCGGCCGGTACGGCCCGAACGCCCACACGGGGTTGATGCTGGCGATCCCGCCCATGATCGCGAGGACACCGAAGACGAGGAAGAAGAAGCCGCCCGCCTTGGCCATGTAGACCGGCAGGAACGGCATGCCGACCACGGACTTCTGGTTGTGTCCGGGCCCGGGATACATGGTGTGCTTGTGGTAGAAGACCAGGATCAGGTGCGCGACCACCAGGCCCAGCATGATCCCCGGCAGCAGCAGGACATGGACCGGGAAGAGCCGCGAGATGATGTCGTGCCCCGGGAACTCCCCGCCGAACAGGAACATCGACATGTACGTGCCGACGATGGGCACGGACAGGATCGCGCCGTCCGCGAAGCGGATGCCGGTGCCGGACAGCAGGTCGTCGGGGAGCGAGTAGCCGGTCAGCCCGGTGATGATGCCGAGGAACAACAGGGTCCAGCCGAACACCCAGTTGATCTCACGCGGCTTGCGGAACGCGCCGGTGAAGAACACCCGCATCATGTGGACGAGCATGCCGGCGATGAACACCACGGCCGCCCAGTGGTGGATCTGCCGGATCAGCAGCCCGCCGCGCACGTCGAAGCTGATGTCGAGCGTGGACTCGAAGGCCCGGGTCATCGGGATGCCGTTCAACGGCGCGTACGAGCCGTGGTAGATGACCTCGACGCCGCTGGGTTCGAAGAACAGGGTGAGGTAGATGCCGGTGAGGATCAGGATGAGGAAGCTGTAGAGGCAGATCTCGCCCAGCATGAAGGACCAGTGGTCCGGGAAGACCTTGCGCATATTGGACTTGGCGATCGCGTACAGCCCGAGCCGCCCGTCGGCCCAGTCGGCGAGCTTCTCCCCTTTTCCGGCCGCGTCGGGCCGTCCGGCACCCACCGCTCCGTTCACCGATCGTGCGCCGTCCATACGTTGGCCGCCCTCCCCGTCGGATCACCCCACAGGGTGCCACGAGGTCCCGGCTAAGCCAACGGTGCGTCAGCGGTCAATCACAGCCCGATCACGGCGGTACGACCCCGGGCGTGCAGCACCGCCCCCTCGTCGCCCAACTGCACGGCGTCGTAAGGCCCGAGGGCCAGCCCGGCCACCTCGGCGGTTCCGTCGAGCGCCACGACCAGAGCGCCCGCGCCCACACGCAGCCGCCCCCGGACGACGGCGACCGTGGGGGTCGTAGAACCCGGCGTAGAAGTCGCCGCGGGGTCCGCGCCTCTGCGCCACATGACGTTGAGGTTGACGACCGGACCGTCCAGCAGTCGGCAGTCGGTCGGTACGTCGCCTCTGAAGTCCCGTGGTTCGTAACGGGTGTTGACCAGCCACCGTTCGCCACCCACCGTCAGATCCATGCCCGCGCCCTCGACGACGGTCAGGGTGCGGTCGACCTCCGGGAAGGCCGAGAACGGGCCGTCCGCCGCGACCTCGGCGAGGCTCACCCGGCACGCGAAGGCGTCCATGCCCGCACCCTCGGGCCAGGCGGCGATCTCGCGCGTGACACCGCCACCGTTCTTCCAGGGCACGGCGGTTCGGGCCGAGGCGGGCAGGGCGCGGATCACTGGACGAACCCCCGCTCCCGTGCCGCCGCCAGCCACTGCGGGAACTCGCCCACCAGCCGGTCGTAGAGCTCCGCGTCGGACATCCTCAGCGGATCCGAACCGGCGTGGAAGAAGCCCGCGTTGTCGACCTCCCGCTTCTGCGGCACCGCCAACTCGTCCAGTTTGCGCAGGAATTCGAACTGCTTGCTCTTCGCGTCGCCGAACCCGACGAACTGCCAGAACATCGGGAGCTTCGCCGCCTTGCACAAGTACCGTTCCGCGGCAAGCTTGTTGATGGGTCCGCCGTCGGTCTGGAAGACGACGAGGGCCGGGTCCTTGGCGCCGCTGTCGAGGTAGTGGTCGATGACGGCGTCCATGGCGAGGTGGTAGCTGGTCCTGCCCATGTGCCCGAGCCCGGCCACGATCCGTTCGATACGCCCCTGATGGTCGGCGAGGGCGATGTCCGTGACGGCGTCGACGTCGGTCGAGAAGAATATGACCGGCACGGTCCCGTCGTCGTCGAGGTGGGCCGACAGGCCCAACACCCGGTCGGCGAGCGCCTGCACGCTGCCGTCCTTGTAGTACGGCTTCATGGAGCCCGAGTAGTCGACCACGAGATACACGGCGGCCCGCTGCCCGTCCAGGCCGTGCTCGCGCAGCGACACTCCGGCGCTCTTGTACAGGCTGACCAGCGCGGGCGCGGTCTCCTCGACCTTGCTGAGCGAGATCGCGGCCACGGGGGCTCCCTTCGGATCACTGCGAAAGGATCGAGGTTACGCCACGGAGGTCAGGCATTCGCAATGTCCCCCCAACCCCCGGAATAAGGGACGTAACCGCACTTACGCTGGGCCCATGAAACGCGCCGGCGTCCTGATGCTCGCCGCCGTGCCCGTCGCCATAGCCGCGACGGCCTACGGCCTCTCACCCAGCACCCACACCGACCCGCGGCCCACGCAACCGTCCGCCGCGACCGAACGCGGAGCACCCGAGGGCCTGGCCGCGCCGGCCATGAAGAACCTCGCCCAGGAGCTGGTGGCCAGCGCCGAGAACTCCACCCTCGACTGGCGCAGCGCGTACGCCTACATCCAGGACATCGGCGACGGACAGGGCTACACCGCGGGCATCATCGGCTTCTGCACCGGCACCCACGACCTGCTCGTCCTGGTCGAGCGCTACACCGCGGCCCACCCGGACAACGGCCTCGCCCGCTACCTCCCCGCCCTGCGCAAGGTGGACGGCACGGCCTCCCACGAGGGCCTGGACCCCGGCTTCCAGGCCGCCTGGCGCGCCGAGGCGAAGGTCCCGGCCTTCCAGGCGGCGCAGGACGCGGAGCGCGACCGCATCTACTTCGACCCGGCGGTCAGCACCGCCAAGCGCGACGGCCTGGGCCCGCTCGGCCAGTTCATCTACTACGACGCGATCGTCTTCCACGGCCCGGGCACGGACGGCTTCTACGGCATCCGGGAGCGCGCGATGCGGCAGGCGAAGCCCCCGGCGGAGGGCGGCTCCGAGAAGGCGTACCTCAGCGCCTTCCTCGACGTCCGCCGCGCCACCATGCGCGCCAAGCACCCCGGCATCGACACCACCCGTATCGACACGGCCCAGCGGAAGTTCCTGGAGGAGGGGAACCTGGAGCTGCGGACGCCGTTGGTGTGGAAGGTGTACGGGGAGACGTACAAGGTGCCGTAGAAGAGGGGGAGTCGGGCCCGGACATACGGCGGCGCCTGCCGGGTCCGGTCGGGGACAAGGCAGGCGCCGTCTCGTGCTCCGCACGCCTTTGTGCGGACGTCTTTTGACGAACCGTCAGACCATCAGCGCCCGGTCCGTCGGCCGGATCGGTGCCGGCAGTTCGCTGGCGCCGGTCAGGAAGCGGTCGACTCCGCGTGCGGCCGAGCGGCCCTCCGCGATCGCCCACACGATGAGGGACTGGCCGCGGCCCGCGTCACCGGCGACGAAGACGCCGGGGACGTTGGTCTGGAAGTCGGCGTCGCGGGCGATGTTGCCGCGCTCGTCGAGGCCCAGGGCGAACTGGTCGACGAGGCCGTTCTCGCGGTCGGGGCCGGTGAACCCCATGGCCAGCGTGACCAGTTGGGCGGGGATCTTGCGCTCCGTGCCCGGCTTCTGGGTCAGCTTGCCCTCGACGAACTCGACCTCGACGAGGTGCAGCCACTGGACGTTGCCGTCCTCGTCGCCCTCGAAGTGGGTGGTGTTGACGGAGTAGACCCGCTCACCGCCCTCCTCGTGCGCGGAGGTCACCTTGTAGAGCATCGGGAAGGTCGGCCAGGGCTGCGCGACCGCGTTCCGCTCGTCGCCCGGTCGGGGCATGATCTCCAACTGCGTGACGGACGCGGCCCCTTGGCGGTGCGCCGTACCGACGCAGTCCGCGCCGGTGTCGCCGCCGCCGATGACGACGACGTGCTTGCCCTCGGCCGAGATCGGGGCGGTGACGTAGTCGCCCTCCTGGACCTTGTTCGAGAGGGGCAGGTACTCCATCGCCTGGTAGACGCCGGTCAACTCCCGTCCGGGGACGGGGAGATCACGGGCGGTGGTGGAGCCGGCGGCGATGACGACCGCGTCGTAGCGCTTGCGCAGGTCGGTGGCCTTGAGGTCGCGGCCGATCTCGATGCCGGTGCGGAAGCGGGTGCCCTCCGCGCGCATCTGCTCGATACGGCGGTTGATGTGCCGCTTCTCCATCTTGAACTCGGGGATGCCGTACCGGAGAAGGCCCCCGATGCGGTCCGCGCGCTCGTAGACGGCGACGGTGTGGCCCGCCCGCGTGAGCTGCTGGGCGGCGGCGAGGCCCGCCGGGCCCGAGCCGACGACCGCGACGGTCTTGCCGGAGAGGCGCTCGGGGGCCTGCGGGGCGACGTCGCCGGTCTCCCACGCCTTGTCGATGATGGAGACCTCGACGTTCTTGATGGTGACCGGCGGCTGGTTGATGCCCAGCACACAGGCCGCCTCGCACGGCGCGGGGCACAACCGCCCGGTGAACTCGGGGAAGTTGTTCGTCGCGTGCAGCCGCTCCGACGCGGCCGTCCAGTCCTCGCGGTAGGCGTAGTCGTTCCACTCGGGGATCAGGTTCCCCAGCGGACAGCCGTTGTGGCAGAACGGGATGCCGCAGTCCATGCACCGGCCGGCCTGCTTGCCGATGATCGGCAGCAGCGAACCGGGGACGTAGACCTCGTTCCAGTCCTTGAGACGGACGTCCACCGGGCGGGACTTGGCGACCTCGCGCCCGTGGTTCAGAAAGCCCTTCGGGTCAGCCATTGATCGCCGCCTCCATCATCTTCTCGGTGATCTCGGTCTCGGAGAGACCCGCTCGCTCGGCGGCGTCCTTGGCGGCGAGCACTGCCTTGTAGGCACTGGGGATGATCTTGCTGAAGCGCTCCACGGACACGGCCCACTCGGCGAGCAGCTTCCCGGCGACCGTGGAAGCGGTCTCCTCGGCGTGCCGGCGCACCACGTCGTGCAGCCACTGCTTGTCGTCCTCGTCCAACTCCCCTACGGCGCCCGCGTTTCCGACGTTGACGTTGTCGGGGTTCAGGTCGATGACGTAGGCGATGCCGCCGGACATGCCCGCCGCGAAGTTGCGGCCGGTCTCGCCCAGGACGACCGCCCGGCCGCCGGTCATGTACTCGCAGCCGTGGTCGCCCACGCCCTCGGAGACCACCGTGGCACCGGAGTTGCGGACACAGAACCGCTCACCGGTACGGCCGCGCAGGAACAGTTCGCCGCCGGTCGCGCCGTAGGCGATGGTGTTGCCCGCGATGGTGGAGAACTCGGCGAGGTGGTCGGCGCCCCGGTCGGGGCGGACGATGACCCGGCCGCCCGAAAGGCCCTTGCCCACATAGTCGTTGGCGTCGCCCTCCAGGCGCAGCGTGACACCGCGCGGGAGGAAGGCGCCGAAGGACTGGCCCGCCGAGCCGGTGAAGGTGATGTCGATGGTGTCGTCGGGCAGACCCGCGCCGCCGAACTTCTTCGTCACCTCGTGGCCGAGCATCGTGCCGACCGTGCGGTTGATGTTGCGGATCGCGACCTGCGCGCGGACCGGCTGGGCGTCGGTGGCGCTGGACGCGGCGAGGGCGTCGGCGGCGAGCTTGATCAGCTCGTTGTCGAGCGCCTTCTCCAGACCGTGGTCCTGCTTGATGACCTGGTGGAGGGCCGCGCCGTCCGGGAGTTCGGGGACGTAGAAGAGGGGGGCCAGATCCAGGCCCTGTGCCTTCCAGTGGTCCACGGCCCGCTCGACGTCGAGCGTTCCGGCCTTGCCGACGGCTTCCTCGATGGTGCGGAAGCCCAGCTCGGCGAGGATCTCGCGAACCTCTTCGGCGATGAACCGGAAGAAGTTCACGACGTATTCGGCCTTGCCGGCGAACCGGTCGCGCAGCACCGGGTTCTGCGTGGCGATGCCGACCGGGCAGGTGTCGAGGTGGCAGACGCGCATCATGACGCAGCCGGAGACGACGAGCGGCGCGGTCGCGAAACCGAACTCCTCGGCGCCGAGCAGCGCGGCGATGACGACGTCACGGCCGGTCTTGAGCTGGCCGTCGGTCTGGACGACGATCCGGTCGCGAAGTCCGTTGAGCAGCAAGGTCTGTTGGGTCTCGGCGAGGCCCAACTCCCAAGGCCCACCGGCGTGCTTGAGCGAGGTGAGCGGCGAGGCGCCCGTACCGCCGTCGTGGCCGGAGATGAGGACGACGTCCGCGTGCGCCTTGGAGACACCCGCGGCGACCGTGCCGACGCCGACCTCGGAGACCAGCTTCACGTGGATCCGCGCCTGCGGGTTCGCGTTCTTCAGGTCGTGGATCAGCTGGGCGAGGTCCTCGATGGAGTAGATGTCGTGGTGCGGCGGCGGCGAGATGAGCCCGACACCGGGCGTCGAGTGACGCGTCTTGGCGACCCACGGGTAGACCTTGTGGCCGGGCAGCTGGCCGCCCTCGCCGGGCTTGGCGCCCTGGGCCATCTTGATCTGGATGTCGTCCGCGTTGACCAGGTACTCGGAGGTGACGCCGAAGCGGCCGGAGGCGACCTGCTTGATGGCGCTGCGCCGGGCCGGGTCGTAGAGCCGGTCCGCGTCCTCGCCGCCCTCACCGGTGTTGGACTTGCCGCCCAGCTGGTTCATGGCGATGGCGAGGGTCTCGTGCGCCTCCAGGGAGATGGAGCCGTACGACATGGCGCCGGTGGAGAAGCGCTTGACGATCTCGGAGACGGACTCGACCTCGTCGATGGAGATCGAGGGGCGGTCCGACTTGAAGCCGAACAGGCCGCGCAGGGTCATCAGCCGCTCGGACTGCTCGTTCACGCGGTCCGTGTACTTCTTGAAGATGTCGTAGCGGTTGGTGCGCGTCGAGTGCTGGAGGCGGAAGACCGTCTCCGGGTCGAACAGATGCGGCTCGCCCTCGCGGCGCCACTGGTACTCGCCGCCTATGTCGAGGGCGCGGTGCGCGGGCGCGATGCCGCTCGCCGGGTAAGCCTTCGCGTGGCGGGCGGCGACCTCCTTGGCGATGACGTCGATGCCGACGCCGCCGATCTTGGTGGCCGTACCGCTGAAGTAGCTGGTGACGAACCGCTCGTCCAGGCCGACCGCTTCGAAGACCTGGGCGCCGCGGTAGGAGGCGACGGTCGAGATGCCCATCTTGGACATGACCTTGAGGACGCCCTTGCCGAGCGCGTAGATCAGGTTGCGGATGGCCTGCTCGGCCTCGATGTCGGTGAGGAAGGTGCCCGCGCGGACGAGGTCCTCGACGGACTCCATCGCGAGGTACGGGTTGACGGCCGCGGCGCCGAAGCCGATGAGCAGGGCGACGTGGTGGACCTCGCGGACGTCACCGGCCTCCACCAGCAGGCCCACCTGGGTGCGCTGCTTGGTGCGGATGAGGTGGTGGTGGACGGCGGCGGTGAGCAGCAGCGAGGGGATCGGCGCGTGCTCGGCGTCGGAGTGCCGGTCCGAGAGGACGATCAGGCGGGCGCCGTTCTCGATCGCGGCGTCGGCCTCGGTGCAGATCTCGGCGAGGCGGGCGGCGAGGGAGTCGCCGCCGCCGGAGACCCGGTACAAACCGGAGAGGGTCGCGGCCTTCATGCCGGGCATGTCGCCGTCGGCGTTGATGTGGATGAGCTTGGCCAGCTCGTCGTTGTCGATCACCGGGAAGGGCAGGGTGACGCTACGACAGGAAGCGGCCGTCGGCTCCAGCAGGTTGCTCGCCGGGCCGAGGGACGAGCGCAGGGAGGTCACGAGCTCTTCCCTGATCGCGTCCAGCGGCGGGTTGGTGACCTGCGCGAACAGCTGGGTGAAGTAGTCGAAGAGCAGCCGCGGGCGGGCGGACAGCGCGGCGATCGGCGAGTCGGTGCCCATCGAACCGATCGGCTCGGCACCGGCCTTGGCCATCGGCGCGAGGATGACGCGCAGCTCCTCCTCGGTGTAGCCGAAGGTCTGCTGGCGGCGGGTGACCGAGGCGTGGGTGTGCACGATGTGCTCACGCTCGGGGAGGTCGGACAGCTCGATCTCACCGGCTTCGAGCCAGTCGGCGTACGGCTTCTCGGCGGCGAGGCCGGCCTTGATCTCGTCGTCCTCGATGATGCGGTGCTCGGCGGTGTCCACGAGGAACATGCGGCCGGGCTGGAGGCGGCCCTTGCGGACGACCTTCGCGGGGTCGATGTCGAGGACGCCGACCTCGGAGCCGAGGACGACGAGGCCCTCGTCGGTGACCCAGTAGCGGCCGGGGCGCAGGCCGTTGCGGTCGAGGACCGCGCCGACCTGGGTGCCGTCGGTGAAGGTGACGCAGGCCGGGCCGTCCCAGGGTTCCATCATCGTGGCGTGGAACTGGTAGAAGGCGCGGCGGGCCGGGTCCATGGAGTCGTGGTTCTCCCACGCCTCCGGGATCATCATCAGCACGGAGTGCGGCAGCGACCGCCCACCGAGGTGGAGCAGTTCAAGCACCTCGTCGAAGGAGGCGGAGTCGGAGGCCTCGGGCGTGCAGATCGGGAAGATCCGGTCGATCTTCTCCTGGTCTCCGAAGAGGTCGGAGGCGATCTGGGACTCGCGGGCCGCCATCCAGTTGCGGTTGCCCTTGACCGTGTTGATCTCGCCGTTGTGCGCGACGAAGCGGTACGGGTGGGCGAGCGGCCACGACGGGAAGGTGTTCGTGGAGAACCGGGAGTGCACGAGCGAGATCGCGGAGGCGAAGCGCCGGTCGGACAGGTCCGGGAAGAAGGGCTCCAGCTGACCGGTGGTGAGCATCCCCTTGTAGACGATGGTCCGCGCGGACAGCGACGGGAAGTAGACGCCGGCCTCGCGCTCGGCGCGCTTGCGCAGCGCGAAGGCCTTGCGGTCGAGGTCGATGCCCTGGCTCTGCCCGTCGCTCACGAAGAGCTGACGGAACAGCGGCATGGTCGAACGGGCCGTGGCACCGAGGAGTTCGGGCGCGGTGGGAACCTCACGCCACCCGAGCACCGTGAGGCCTTCTTCTACGGCGATCGTCTCAACCTGCGAGACGATCGCGTCGGCGCCGTCCTCGGGCAGGAAGGCGATGCCGACCGCGTATCCACCGGCGGCGGGGAGGTCGAATCCGGCCACCTCGCGGAGGAAGGCGTCCGGAACCTGGGACAGGATGCCCGCGCCGTCGCCGGAGTCGGGCTCGGCACCCGTCGCACCGCGGTGCTCCAGGTTGCGCAGCACGGTGAGCGCCTGCTCGACCAGCGCGTGGCTCGCCTCGCCGGTGAGGGTGGCCACGAAGCCGACGCCACAGGCGTCGTGCTCGTTGCGGGGGTCGTACATACCCTGCGCGGCAGGGCGAGCATCCATGAAGGACCAGTTCTGGCCATTCGCGGTGTGCTGGGACGGCTGGCGCGGCGTACGCATCGGCTCTCCCGTCGTCGTCGTGGCATATGCATGGGCATAGGGACGACGTTGGCCCTCTGCGAGTTAGCGCAAAATTTCGTGCAGGTTACATGATGGAACGGTTCTCGGGAACCGGATACTCCGTTCCAACATGCGGACGCCACGGGGTCGCGGCGCGGCACCGCACAAGCGGTGAAGGTGAAGGGGACAAAAGCGGACAGATCGATGTCCGCCGGTCCAGGGCAGAGGGAGCGTCGTAGCCCATCCCGCGGGTGCGCCGCGAGCGTCATTGCCCACAGCGCTTACGGCTCATGCCCAGTGGTTAAGCGTTCGAAACCAGCGAGTAACGGCTACTTATGCGACCCAGCGCATAAGTGCGCGTCGAACTATCCTACGACCGTTCCGAACAGAGTGCCCAGGGCGTACGTCACACCGGCCGCCGCACCTCCGAGCGCGAGCTGCCGCAACCCGCTGAACCACCAGGTCCGCGCGGTCACCCGGGCCACCACCGCACCGCACCCGAACAACCCGACGAGCGCGAGCAGCAGCGCCGGCCAGAGCGCGGTCGCCCCGAGCAGGAACGGCAGCAGGGGAAGCAGCGCCCCCAGCGCGAACGCCCCGAAGGACGACACGGCGGCGACGAGCGGCGAGGGCAGATCGCCGGGGTCGATCCCCAGCTCCTCGCGGGCGTGTATCTCCAGGGCCTGCTCGGGATCGCGCGAGAGCTGCCGGGCGACTTCACGGGCAAGCGCGGGCTCGACCCCGCGGGACACGTACAGAGAGGCGAGCTCCCCTTCCTCGTCCTCCGGGTGCCTGCGCAGCTCGCGCCGCTCGACCTCCAACTCGGCCTCGACCAGCTCACGTTGGGAGGCGACGGAGGTGTACTCGCCGGCCGCCATGGAGAAGGCACCGGCGGCGAGCCCGGCCAGCCCGGTGATGACGACGGTCTGATGACTGACGGCACCGCCGACGACACCGGTCATCAGAGCGAGGTTGGAGACGAGACCGTCCATCGCGCCGAACACCGCGGGGCGCAGCCAACCGCCGCTCACATCCCGGTGGGTGTGGTTGTCGCGGTGCGCCTCGTGGAGCGTCGCCTCGGTCTCGATGATGGCCATGCGCTGATCTCCCAGGAGGTTCAAGAAACTAAGGAAAGGCTAACTTTGGACAAGTTCTACTCTTTGACAACACTCAACATACGACTTTCATTTCAGGCTCACCAGCAAGGAAAGGCTGGGCTAACCTGCGGCTTTACCCTCGAACGCTCATCCGTGCGGTGAGCCAATCAAATGTCGACCGGGTGACACTGCACTCCGTCAGGCTCTGCCGAAGGCCTCCCGTGGGAGACATCCGCAAAGGGTTCCGCGCCCTGAGGGAACCCCGTAGGAGAGGCCGCGTATGGCATCGATCGCCTGCATTCCCCCGGTCCCGGCGCCCAAGAACGCCACCGAACTCCGCGAACGGGCGCGCGGCGCGCTGCTCGGCCTGGCGGTGGGAGACGCCCTAGGGGCACCGGCGGAAAACATGAAGCCCTCGGAGATCCGCGCCCGTTGGGGCCGCATCACGGGCTACGTCGCGGAGAACCCGGCCGGCACGGACGACACGGAGTACGCGATCTTCTCCGGCCTCCTCCTGGCCCGCCACGGCTCGGCCCTCACGCCGACCCACGTGGAGGCGGCCTGGCACGAGTGGATCGCGGACCGCGACGAGGGCCCTTTCCGGGGAGCGGGCTTCAGCGAACGCGGCACCCTGGAGAACCTCCGCCGAGGCCTGGCCGCCCCCATCTCGGCCCAACACCGCCACGCCTGGAGCGACGGCCTGGCCATGCGCGCGGCCCCCTTCGGCGTCTTCGCGGCGGGCCGCCCGGCGGAAGCGGCCCGTCTCGTCGCGATCGACGGTTCGGTGAGCCACGACGGCGAGGGCATCTACGGCGGCCAGGCGGTCGCGGCGGGAGTGGCGGCGGCGATGGCGGGAGCGCCGACGATCGCGGTGGTGGCATCGGCCCTGGCCGTAGTCCCCGACGACTCCTGGACGGCCCGCTCCCTCCGCCGAGCGGTTGCGGTGGCCCACCGGGGCGAACGAGCGGTCCGCTCCGCGGTGGTCATCGGCGGCTACCCCTGGACCGACCTGGCCCCCGAGGCGGTGGCCCTCGCCTTCGGCGCATACGCGGCAGCGGACGGCGACTTCGTGGAGTCGGTCCTCACGGCGGTGAACATGGGAAGGGACGCGGATACGACGGCCGCGGTGGCGGGAGCCCTGGCAGGCGCGACCCGAGGCGCGTCCGCGATCCCGGCGGACTGGGCATCGGCGATCGGCCCGGCACGGGGCAGCTGCCTACCGGCGATGGCCGGCCACCATGTGCTGGACATCGCGGAGTTGCTGGTTCCGGGGGAGGGCGGGAAGTGGGGCACGGGGGTCACGGTCCGACGGGACCAGGAGGAGCACCGGGACCAACGGGAGTACGTGCTGGCTGCGGATGAGGACGAGGTGCAGCTGTGAGGCGTGAGGAGATCGGAGGCCACGGGGTGGCGCGGAACGCGCAACGGATTGAACGAGCGGTTGCTGGGGGCGAGTTGGCGCGGCAGGCGCCACCCGCACCCCACCTCCCGCTCCACCCCGAGCCGCTCCAACGCACAACGGGTGACGGCGAATCCGCCCCGCACGACCCACCCGCACCCGCTTCCCACCTCCACGCACCCCACCCCACCCGCCTCAACCGGCCAGCCGCCGACGGTGAGTTCGCCCCGCAGGGGCCACCCGCACCCGGCGACGAAAGTCGTACGGGTGCGGGTGGGAGTACAGAGGCCGATGGCGGAGCCGAGGCTGTTCGTAAGGCTCGCCGTATCGAGGGGCTGCTGCTCGGGCTCGCCGCAGGTGATGCCGCCGGTTGGCCCGCCGCGAGGCACCGCGCCGCTCGCATGCCCGAGTGGACCCGCCGCCTCACCCGTGAGCTGGACACCTTCGCCGAACAGAACGCGACCACCACCCTCCCCGTCCCCATCGCCCTGAACCAACCCCCCGAGCCCCTGCGCCTCGGCCCCTCCGACGACGCCGAATGGGCAGCGTTCGCCGCGGAAGCCGTACTAAGGGCCGGCGACGACACAGTCCTGGGCGACCTCAGCAGAGAACGCAGAACCCGAGCCGCGATCGACCTCACCTGGAACGCCATCGCCAGCGAGGTCGCCGCCGCGGCGGACCGCGCCCCCGAGGTCGAGTCCGCCGTACTCCCCCTCCGCGCCCGCATCTCGGTAAGGGCCGGCCTGGGCAACCTCGCAGCAGGCCTACGCCCACCCGCCACCGGCCACGACAACCCCCACTACTTCGACGACGCGGCCTGCGTAAGAGCCTGCGTACTAGCAGTGGCGCACCCCGGCGACCCCCAACGCGCCGCCGCCCTCGCCGAGTTCGACGCCCACTACACCCAGGACGGCGACGGAGTCCACGGCGCCCGAGCCATGGCGGCGGCCCTCTCCCTCGCCCTGGTCGGCGCGGACGTGGACGAGTGCGTGGCGGCAGCCCTCGCCGAACTCCCCGAAGCCACGGAGATCGGCCGCAACGCCCGCCACGCCCTGAAGTTGGCCCAGGACAGCGACAACGCCTTCGCCCTGATCCCCCTCCTGGAACACCAGATCGTCGACCACGTCTACAGCTACGGCATCGCGGCGGCCGAAACCGTCCCGGTAGCCCTCGCGTTGGCGACAGCAGCCCGCGGCCGTATCGCGGAAGCGGTCCCCGCTGCGGCCTGCCTCTCCCGCGTAGCGGACTCGGCACCGGCCCTGGCAGGCGCCCTCACCGGAGCGCTCAGTGGCGGCGAAGCAATCCCGTCGACCTGGCGGGACGCCTGCCGCACCCTCTCCGGCTGCGCACTCCCCCGCCTCACCGGCACGGACCTCGTAGAACTCGCCGAACTCCTGGAAGCCACACAACCGCCCCCACCAGGAGGATGATTCGGTGCATGCCACCCAAAGAACCCAAAGCCCCTGAAGAACTCAACCGAACCAGAGCCGGAGTCGGAGCCGAAACTCCAGAAACCAGCCTCGAAGAGAGGATCACCGGAGCCCTGGTGGGCGCCGCCGTCGGCGACGCCCTCGGCGGCCCCGTAGAGGGCTACTCCCCCGACCAGATCCTCGAACGCCACGCGGGCCGCGTCCACGGCATCGTCGGCCCCTGGAACGGCGAGGCCTGGCGCACCGCCCGCCCCATCGCCCCGTACCACAAGGGCGACGGCCACGTCACCGACGACACCTTGATGACCCACGCTCTCGTACGGGTCTACGCCCAGGTCCGCGACCACCTCGACGCCTACTCCGTCGCCGACCACCTCGTCCCGGACCTGATGCGGAACCCGCGCTGGATCCCGGAGTTGGAGGCGGAGGCCATCCCCCTCCACCGCGTCTTCCTCGCCGAGAAATGGCTCGCGGCCCGCCTCCACTACGGCCACGTCGACCCCCGCGAAGCAGGCGTCGGCAACATCGTCAACTGCGGTGCCGCGATGTACATGGCCCCGGTCGGCCTGGTCAACGCGGCCCATCCGGCGGCCGCTTACGCCGAGGCCCTCGACATCGCGGGCGCCCACCAGTCGTCGTACGGCCGAGAGGCGGCCGGTGTCTTCGCGGCGGCGGTGGCCGCGGCCTGCGTCCCGGGCGCGACCCCCGACTCGGTCGTGACCGCCTGCCTCGCCCTGGCGAAGGACGGCACCCGCACCGCCATCGAGCAGGTCTGCGAAGCGGCCGCCCGCCACTCGGACTTCGAGTCGGCGCTGGTCCCCCTGCGGGAGGCCATCGCGCCGTACGACACGGTGGGCCCCGACTACCGCGCCCCCTCCCTGGACGCCCGCCGCCCCTCCCGCACCAAGGCGATCGAGGAACTCCCCGTCGCGCTGGGCATGTTGGTGGTCTCCGGCGGCGACTACCGCCACGCGGTGCTGGGTTCGGTGAACTACGGCCGGGACTGCGACTCGATCGCGACGATGGCCGGCGCGGTGGCCGGCGCCCTCGGTTCCACGGTCCCGCAGGACTGGTCGAAGACGGTCGCGGAAGCCAGCCGCCTGGATCTCTGGGAACCGGCCGCGACCCTCACCGCCGTCACCCGCGAGCTCTTCGAACGCGATGTCCTCCGACGCCGGGCCCACGAGGCCGCGTTCACCGAGATCGGAGGACTGCGGTGCTCCGACTGACCTGGGTCCAGCCGGAGGACCTGCTCGGCCACGAACTGTGCCAGGCCGCCCAGGACGGACGCGAACCGTCCGCGATCGCGGCCCGCTGGAGAGCGGCGGGCGGAGCGGAGGCCCCGGAACGGGCGGGTGCGTCGGCCCAACCCCCCACCCGCTACCTCCGGTTGCTCGCCGAGGACCTGCTGGACGAACTGGCCGACCTGCCCAGCGGGTTGGCGGACCAGGAACCCACCGACCTGGCGCGCGTCAAAGCCCTCTGCCCCAACTGGCCCACCCCACAAGCCGCCTCTCCGCCCCTCTCACCCCGCCCGGCCCGCTTCCAGGCCGCCTGGCTGGGCCGCGCCGTCGGCTGCCTCCTCGGCAAACCCGTGGAGAAACTCCCCCTCGACGGCATCCGCCAACTCGCCCGCGCCACCGGCAACTGGCCCCTCACCTCCTACTTCACCGCCCGGGGTGTCCCCGCCGAACTCCTCGCCGCCCACCCCTGGAACCGCCGCTCCGCCCCCACCTCCCTCGCCGAGAACATCGACGGCATGCCCGAGGACGACGACCTCAACTACCCTCTGCTGAACCTCCTGTTGCTACAGCGCCACGGCAAGGACTTCACCACCGCCGACGTGGCGAGGCTCTGGCTCGACGAACTCCCCGCAGGCCGGACCTTCACCGCCGAGCGCATCGCCTACCGCAACCTCCTCACCGGCCTGGAACCCCCGCGGACGGCCCGCCACCGCAACCCGTTCCGCGAGTGGATCGGCGCCCTGATCCGCGCCGACGTGCACGGCTGGACCAACCCCGGAGACCCCGCCGCGGCGGCCGAACAGGCCCACCGCGACGCCACGTTGACCCACACCGCGAACGGCGTCTACGCGGCGATGTTCACGGCGGCCACCATCGCCACCGCGACCACCGGCACCCACGACATCCACACCTGCCTGCGCACCGGACTCACGGTCGTCCCGCCCAACTCCCGCCTCACCAGAGCGATTCACCACGCCCTCCGACTTGCCCGGAAACACCGGGACTTCGACGAGGTCGTGGACGAACTCCACGCCACCTACTCCCCCACCCACCACTGGGTCCACGCGATCCCCAACACCGCCCTGATCGCCGCCGCCCTCACCCACGCGGACGGCGACTTCACCGGCTCCATCTGCCGTGCGGTGTCGGGGGGTTGGGACACCGACTCCAACGGCGCGACGGTCGGCAGCATCGCCGCCCTTCTCTCGGACACCCCGCTCCCCGACCGCTGGACGACCCCGCTCAAGAACCGACTCGCCACCTCCGTAGGCGACTTCAACGGCATCGGCTTCGACACCCTCGCCCGGCTCACCCATCAGGAGACCGCCCGCCCATGACCCACATCGCCGTGCTCGGCAGCACGAACATGGACCTCGTCGCCTACGTCGCGAAGGCCCCGCAGCGCGGAGAGACCGTGACGGGACGGGAGTTCCGCACGATCCCCGGCGGCAAGGGCGCCAACCAGGCGATCGCCGCGGCCCATGCGGGCGCGACGGACGTCACGATCGTCGGCGCGGTCGGCAACGACGCCTACGGCACCCAACTCCGCGCCACCTTCGAACACTCCGGTGTCGACACCGACCATCTGCGCACCGTCGAGGGCCCGTCCGGCACCGCGCACATCGTCGTGGACGACGAGGGCGGCAACGCGATCGTCGTGATCCCCGCCGCGAACGGCACCGTCGACCACCTCGCTCCCGGCGACGAGGCCACGATCGCCACGGCCGACGCCCTGCTCCTCCAGCTGGAGATCCCCCTCGCGGCGGTGATCGCGGGCGCGGAGGCGGCCCGCCGCCACGGCGTCCGGACGATCCTCACGCCCTCACCCGTCCAGCCACTGCCCCCCGAACTCCTCGCCGCCGTAGACCTGTTGGTCCCCAACGAGCACGAGGCCATCGCCCTCACCGGCCGCACCGACCCGCGCGAAGCGGCGGCGGCACTGCTCGACCAGGTGCCCGAGGTGATCGTCACCCTGGGCGCGGCGGGCAGCCTGTACGCGGCCCGGGGCGCCGAGCCGTTCACCGTGCCCGCGCCTCACGTGACCGCCGTGGACTCGACCGGCGCGGGCGACACCTTCGTCGGCGCGCTGGCCGTGGCGCTCGCCGAGGGCCGCCCGATGCGGGACGCGCTGGCCTGGGCGGCAGCGGCGGCAGCCCTGTCGGTGCAGCGGCCGGGCGCGACGGCGTCGATGCCGTACCGCGCGGAGATCGAGAAGCAGTACGCCTCATGACCGGGACGACGACCACAACTCCCCTGTCAGGGCTGCGCGTTCTCGATCTCGCGACGCTCTTCGCCGGGCCCCTCGCCGCCACCATGCTCGGCGACTTCGGTGCCGAGGTCATCAAGGTCGAGCACCCGACCAGGCCCGACCCGTCCCGGGGCCACGGCCCCTCGAAGGACGGCATCGGCCTGTGGTGGAAGCTGCTCGGCCGCAACAAGCGCGCGATCACCCTCGACCTGTCGAAACCGGGCGGGCGCGCCACCCTGCTCCGGCTCGCCGCGACCGCCGACGTGATCATCGAGAACTTCCGCCCCGGCACCCTGGAGAAATGGGACCTCGGCTGGGCCGAACTCTCCGCCGCCAACCCGCAGTTGGTGCTCGCCCGGGTCACCGCGTTCGGCCAGTTCGGGCCCTACGCGCACCGCCCCGGCTTCGGCACCCTCGCCGAGGCGATGAGCGGTTTCGCCGCGATCACCGGCGAACCGGACGCGCCCCCGACGCTCCCGCCGTTCGGCCTCGCCGACTCGATCGCGGGCCTGGCGACGGCGTACGCCGTGATGACGGCGCTGGCCGCGCGTGACCGCACGGGCGAGGGCCAGGTCGTCGACATGGCGATCATCGAACCGATCCTCACCGCGCTGGGCCCGCAGCCCCTCTGGTACGACCAGCTCGGCCACGTCCAGCCACGCACCGGCAACCGCTCGCAGAACAACGCCCCGCGCAACACCTACCGTACGGCGGACGGCAGTTGGGTCGCCGTCTCCACCTCGGCCCAGTCGATCGCCGAGCGCGTGATGCGCCTGGTCGGCCGCCCGGAACTGATCGACGAGCCCTGGTTCGGGACGGGCGCGGAACGGGCCCGGCACGCCGATGTCCTGGACGCGGCGGTCGGCGACTGGATCGCGCGGCGCACCCGCACCGAGGTGCTGGCCGCGTTCGAGAAGGCGGAGGCGGCGGTCGCCCCGATCCAGGACGTACGGGACGTCATGACGGACCCGCAGTACCAGGCCCTCGACACGATCACCACCGTCGACGACCCCGAACTCGGCCCCCTCCGCATGCAGAACGTCCTCTTCCGCCTCTCCGCCACCCCCGGCGCGATCCGCTGGACCGGCCGCCCCCACGGCACCGACACGGACACGGTCCTCACCGAACTCGGCCTGACCGAAGCCGAGTTGACCGCTCTCCGCCAGGAGGGCGCCCTGTGACCGCGCACCCCCTGACCTGGCTCTACGTCCCCGGCGACCGACCCCCGGTCGTCGCCAAGGCCCTCGCCGCCGGCGCGGACGTGGTCGTCGTGGACCTGGAGGACGCGGTCGCCCCGGACCGCAAGGCCTACGCCCGCGCGGCCACGGCGGAGCTTCTCTCGGAGCCCCAACTCGACGTCCACGTACGCGTGAACGCCCTGGACACCCCCTGGGCTGCCGACGATCTCCGCACCCTCGCGCCCCTCCCGGGCGTGTCCGGCCTACGGCTCCCGAAGGTCACGTCCGCGGAGGACGTCGTAGCCGTGGCGGAGAAGACCCGCGAACTCCCCCTGTACGCCCTCCTGGAGACGGCCCTCGGGATCGAGCGGGCCTTCTCGATCGCCGCCGCGCACTCCTCCGTGCACGGCATCGCGCTCGGCGAGGCGGATCTACGGGCCGACCTGGGCGTACGCGACGACGCGGGCCTGGACTGGTCCCGCTCCCGGGTGATCGTCGCCGCCCGGGCCGCGGGTCTGGCCCCGCCGCCCCAGTCCGTCCACCCGGACATCCGCGACCTGGAGGGCCTGGCCGCCTCCTGCGCGCACGGCCGCGCCCTGGGTTTTCTGGGCCGGGCGGCGATCCACCCCCGTCAACTCCCGGTCATCGAGAGCGCGTTCCTCCCGACGGACGAGGAGATCGAACAGGCCGAGACGATCGTCAAGGCCGCCACCCAGGAGGAGGGCGCCCAGGCCCTGCCCGACGGCCGGTTCATCGACGCGGCGGTGGTGGCGGCGGCGCAGCGAACACTCACGTTGGCGCGTCGCACCTGAACACGATGAGGGCGCCCCGTGAGACACGGGGCGCCCTCATCGTCGTAGAACCGGCCGTCAGCCCTTCTTGGCCGACTCGGCCTCGTCTTTCTTCACGTCCGCTTCGGTCACCGCGTCCGCTTCCTCGGCGTCCGCGTCTTCCTTCGGCTCGTCTTCCGAGGTCGCCGCGCTGTCGTCGCCGTCGGTGTCACCGCCGGAGGCATCCGCGTCCGCGTCCGTCTCCGTGTCCGGCTCGACGATCTCCTCGCGGCCCGGGCGCTTCTTCGCCGAGATCACGAAGTACGTCACCGCGAGCAGGAAGACGATCATCGCGGTCCAGTCGTTCAACCGCAGGCCCAGGATGTGGTGGGCGTCGTCGACGCGCATGTACTCGATCCAGCCGCGGCCCACGCAGTAGGCGGCGACGTAGAGCGCGAACGCCCGGCCGTGGCCCAGCTTGAAGCGGCGGTCGGCCCAGATGACGAGGAAGGCGACGCCGACGCACCACAGGGACTCGTACAGGAAGGTCGGGTGGTAGTAGCCGGGGACGCGGCCGTCCGTCGAGGACGTGATGTGCAGCGCCCAGGGGAGGTGCGTCTCGCGGCCGTACAGCTCCTGGTTGAACCAGTTGCCCCAGCGGCCGATGGCCTGGGCCAGGGCGATACCGGGGGCGAGGGCGTCGGCCCAGGCGGGCAGCGGGATGCCACGGCGGCGGCAGCCGATCCACGCGCCCACCGCGCCGAGCGCGATCGCGCCCCAGATGCCGAGGCCGCCCTGCCACACCTTGAAGGCGTCCACCCAGTCGCGGCCCTCGCTGAAGTACAGCTCGTAGTCCGTGATCACGTGGTAGAGGCGACCGCCGACGAGGCCGAACGGCACGGCCCAGACAGCGATGTCGGCCACCGTCCCGACCTTGCCGCCGCGGGCGACCCAGCGTTTGTTGCCGAGCCAGACGGCGACGAAGACGCCGATGATGATGCAGAACGCGTAGCCGCGCAGCGGAATGGGGCCGAGGTGGATGACCCCGTGCGACGGGCTGGGAATGTAGGCAATGGTTTCCATGGCAGGGTCGACGCTACCGTGCCGGACCGCGACCGCGGCAAGCGGCCCGGCTACGGCTCCATAACGGGCCGGTATGAAAACCGGCCCGCCCGCTTACCCCTCGCTACCCCTTGTTCGCCGCCTGGACCAGCTGCTTCAGCTTCGCCGGGGTCATCGTCTGGTCCGCGTAGATGTTCTTGCCGTCGAAGAGGACGGTCGGGGTACCGGTGAAGCCGCCGGCCTGGAACGCGGCGGCGGACTTCGTGACCCAGCTGTCGTGCGTACCGCTGTTGACGCACTTCTGGAAGGCGGGCGTGTCGAGGCCCTTCACCTTGCCCGCCAGCTCGATCAGCTTGGCGTTGCCGGCGTACGCGTCGTCCGTCTCCTTGGGCTGGTTCTCGTACAGCACGTCGTGGAAGTCGCGGAACCTTCCGGCGTCCTGGGCGCAGGCCGCCGCGTTGGCCGCGCGCTTGGAGCCGGTGCCGCCGAGGTTGCCGTCGATGATCGTGACCAGGTGGTACTGCACCTTGAGCTGCCCGGAGTCCGTCAGCTCGTGGAGGGTGGAGCGGTACGCCGTCTCGAAGGCCTGGCAGGCCGGGCAGCGGAAGTCCTCCCACACCGTGAGCGTCGGCTTGGCGGTGTCCTTGCCGACCTGGATCGCCAGGCTGTCCTTGCCGCTCGCCCCGGAGGGCGCGACGACCGGGCCCGCCTTGCCGCTGCCGCTGTCGTCCTTGCCGTGGTTCGCGGCGAGGACGCCGACCACCGATGCAAGACCCAGCACGCAGACGACGCTCGCGGCCACGATCAGCGTGCGCCGCCGCCTCTCCGCGGTCTTCTGCTTCTCACGCTCGACCGCCAGCCGCTCGCGGGCGGTGCGCTTTCCGTCACGGTTCTTCTCGCTCACACCCGCAGAACGAACCGGGGAGGCGCAGCGCGCCTCCCCGGTCCCAGGTCCACCCATACGAGGGACCGGTTGTTCTGTTATTCCGGTTGCTCCGTGACGCCCGGCGTTCTGCTACGCCTGTCCGCGCACGCCCTTCGCCAGCTCGCCCGCGAGCACGCGGACCGCCTCGACGCCGGCCGCGTCGTCCGGCGCGTCCAGCATCCCCTTGACGAAGGCCGAGCCGACGATCACGCCGTCCGCGAAGCGGGCCACCTCGGCGGCCTGCCGGGCGTTGGAGACACCGAGTCCGACGCACACGGGCGTGTCGGTGGTGGCCCGGGTGCGCTCGACGAGGTCCTGCGCCTGCGCGCCCACGGACGCGCGGGTGCCGGTGACGCCCATGAGCGAGGCGGCGTAGACGAAGCCGGTGCCGACCTCGGTGATCTCGGCGAGGCGGGCGTCCTTGCTGCTGGGCGCGACCACGAAGACCGTGGCGAGCCCGTGCTTCTCGGCGTGCTCCCTCCACAGCCCCGCCTCCTGGACGGGCAGGTCGGGCAGGATGCACCCGGCGCCGCCCGCCTCGGCCAGCTCGGCGGTGAAACGCTCGACTCCGTAGCGGTCGATCGGGTTCCAGTACGTCATGACGAGGACGGGCTTGCCGGTCGCCGCGTGCGCCTCGCGGACCGTGCGCATGACGTCCGCGATCTTGACGCCGCCGCGCAGGGCGATGTCGTCGGCGGTCTGGATGACGGGACCGTCGAGGACGGGGTCGCTGTGCGGCAGGCCCACCTCGACGATGTCCGCGCCGCCGTCGAAGGCCGCCTTGATCGCCTCGATACCGCCGTCCACGGTCGGGAACCCGGCCGGGAGATAGGCGATGAGCGCGGCGCGTCCCTCGGCCTTCGCGGCGGCGAGGGTGTCGCTCAACAGCCGGATGTTGCCGCTCACTTGGCGTCCCCCTCGATCTCCGCGACGTCGGCCGCGTTCGCCGCGACTTCGGCATCGGTGTCGTACAGGCCGAAGTACCGCGCGGCCGTGTCCATGTCCTTGTCGCCGCGCCCGGACAGGTTGACGACGATCAGCCCGTCCTTGCCCAGCTCCCTGCCGACCTCCAGAGCGCCCGCGAGCGCGTGGGCGCTCTCGATCGCCGGGATGATGCCCTCGGTGCGCGACAGCAGGCGCAGGGCCTGCATGGCGGCGTCGTCGGTGATCGCGCGGTACTCGCCGCGGCCACTGTCCTTGAGGTAGGAGTGCTCGGGGCCGATGCCCGGGTAGTCCAGTCCGGCCGAGATCGAGTACGGCTCGGTGATCTGGCCCTCCTCGTCCTGGAGGACGTAGGACCGCGAACCGTGCAGGATCCCCGGCTCGCCGGCGGTCAGCGTGGCCGCGTGCTCGCCCGTCTCGACGCCGTGTCCGGCGGGCTCGCAGCCGATGAGGCGTACGTCCGCGTCCGGGATGAAGGCGTGGAACAGGCCGATGGCGTTCGAGCCGCCGCCGACGCACGCGATCGCCGCGTCGGGGAGGCGCCCGGCGCGCTCCAGGATCTGGCGGCGGGCCTCGACGCCGATCACGCGGTGGAAGTCGCGGACCATGGCGGGGAAGGGATGCGGGCCGGCGACCGTACCGAAGAGGTAGTGCGTGCGGTCGACGTTGGCGACCCAGTCGCGGAACGCCTCGTTGATCGCGTCCTTGAGGGTGCGGCTGCCGGACTTCACGGCGATGACCTCGGCGCCGAGCATGCGCATCCGGGCCACGTTCAGCGCCTGGCGCCGGGTGTCGATCTCGCCCATGTAGATGGTGCATTCGAGGCCGAACAGCGCGCAGGCGGTGGCGGTCGCGACACCGTGCTGGCCCGCGCCGGTCTCCGCGATGACCCTGGTCTTGCCCATGCGCTTGGTGAGCAGGGCCTGGCCGAGGACGTTGTTGATCTTGTGCGAGCCGGTGTGGTTCAGGTCCTCGCGCTTGAGGAAGATCCTCGCGCCACCCGCGTGCTCCGCGAAGCGGGGTACCTCGGTGAACGCGCTCGGCCTGCCGGTGTAGTTGAGGAGGAGGTCGTCCAACTCGCGGGCGAACTCGGGGTCGTGCTTGGCCTTGTCGTACTCGACGGCCACCTCGTCCACGGCGGCGACGAGGGCCTCCGGGATGAACTTGCCGCCGAAGGCGCCGAAGTAGCCCTCGGGGCTGGGGATCTGGCCGTCGGGGTCTGGGATGAAGAACTCGCTGGGCATACGGAAACCTCACGGTGAGTGTTTGTGGAGACACTAAGCGCCGTGGGGCGGGGGGTTGTTAGTTGGCTGCGGGCCGACCGTGGCCGGTCGCGCCCGCGCGGTGGTAGCCGCAGATCAAATACAGCCCCGCGCCCCTGAAGGGGCGCCATCGCATGCCGTTTACCTGTCCAGGCTCGTCCCCGATGACGTAACGCACCCGCCGACCGTGAACCCGCCTCGCGGGCGCACGGCAGCCACGGGGACGGCAGCCGCGCGCGAGGCGGGCGTACCGGTCCATGGGCGTCAGGGTGATCGTCATCGGAGGAGACCCTACCGCTCGATCAGCTACGGCCGTGGCGGAGTGCGGGGTGTTCGCCCGCCGCCACCAGGTCGGAGACCGCTGACTTGGGGTCGCGGCCGGTGACCAGGGACTCGCCGACCAGGACCGCGTCGGCGCCCGCGTTGGCGTAGGCGATGAGGTCGTGGGGGCCGCGGACGCCGGACTCGGCGATCTTGACGATGTGGGCCGGGATCTCGGGGGCGACGCGCTCGAAGGTGCCGCGGTCGACCTCAAGGGTCTTGAGGTTGCGGGCGTTGACGCCGATGATCTTCGCGCCGGCGTCGACCGCGCGGTCGACCTCGTCCTCGTCGTGGACCTCGACGATCGGCGTGAGGCCGATCGACTCGGCGCGCTCGATGAGGGACTCCAGGGCGGGTTGGTCCAGGGCCGCGACGATCAGCAGGGCGAGGTCGGCGCCGTAGGCCCGGGCCTCCCAGAGCTGGTACGACGTGACGATGAAGTCCTTGCGGAGGACCGGGATGTCCACGCGGGCGCGGACGGCCTCCAGGTCGGCGAGCGAACCGCCGAAGCGGCGCTGTTCGGTGAGGACGGAGATGACGGCGGCGCCGCCCGCCTCGTAGTCGGCGGCGAGGGCCGCCGGGTCGGCGATCGCGGCCAGCGCGCCCTTGGAGGGGCTGGAGCGCTTGACCTCGCAGATGACCTTGACGCCGTCACCGCGCAGGGCGGCGACACCGTCCTTGGCCGCGGGAGCCTTCGCCGCGCGCTCCTTGAGCTCGTCGAGGCTGACGCGCGCCTGCCGTTCCGCCAGGTCGGCACGGACTCCGTCGATGATCTCGTCGAGCACACTCACGCGAGCGGCCCCCTTCCGGACGGTGGAAAAGACATGGTCACATCTGACCTCGATGGTATCCGGAGGAAGGCGTAGCCCTCGCATCCGGTTGACGCCGGTCCCAATACCTGGACATGTGTCGGTTGATCAAGGGTGTAGCCAGCCACCGAACGGCAGGTTCCGGACAACCGTGAAGACCAGCACCAACGCGCCCAGACCCCACAGCTGGACCCTGCCGAGTTCGATCCGCGCGGGCCGGCCGCGCGCCGCGCGGACCACCCAGACGGTCCATACGACCATGAAGGCCAGATAGCCCACTACGGCGATCGCGTTGTCCTGGAGCGCCGCCAGGAAGTCCCCGTGGATGAACTCGTGCGCGCTGCGCAGGCCGCCGCAGCCGGGGCAGTACAGGCCGGTGAAGCGGTACAGGGGGCAGACGGGGTAGTGGCCGGGCTGGTTCGGGTCGACCGTGCCGACGTAGGCGAAGGCTCCGGCGACGGTCGCGAGGACGGCCGCGGGCACGGCGACGCGGTTCAGCACGGAGGCGGTCCCTGGGGCGCGCGTCTTCGGCATGCTCTGACTGTCGGCGTTCACGTCTCGCATTGTGCCCCCTGGCCCTTTCGTGCGGCACGCGCGCGTGAGGGGCGGTTCCCGGTGCTCCCGGGACCGCCCCTCCACGAAGTGGTGGCTGACAGCTACTGCCTACGGCTCAGCTGTCGGCGTGTGCCGTCTTGCCGAGCAGCTCGGTCAGGTCCTGGGGACGGTCCTTGGGCATGCCCATTCCCATCGCGCTCATGACCCAGCCGACGATGCCGCCGATGACCGCGATCGCCATACCGGCCCAGAAGCCGATCGGCTGTGCCATGACCATGAAGGCGCCGCCGACCATGAACCCGATGAAGATGATGGTGGTACCGGTCCAGGCGGCCAAAGTGTGACCGTGGCTGTTGCCCGCCATGACGTGCTCCTCGTTGCCGTGTACGTGTGTGAGCAGACGCTCACGCCTCATTGTTCCGCACGCGCGCGGAAGCGGTGCTCCGGGGTGGCCCCGCGCGCGGCGCGCGGAGTGGGCCGCGGGATGTCGGCTGCGGTGCCACCAGCGCCCCAAAGGGGCGCGGGGCTGTGTCGGTCTGCGGCTCCGCCGCGTGGGCGCGACCAGCCACGCCGCAGCCGACGGACGGCGGACGGCGGACGGCGGACGGCGGACGCTTCCTCCCGCACCCAGCGGAGCGCTTACGCGCCGGTGGGGTCCTCACCGCGGTCCAGGGCCTTCCAGATGTCCTCGGGGCGGTCGGGGTCCACCACGGGAGCCCGCCGGGGGCGCGGCGTGCCGTTGCGTTCGTAGCGGCCCGACATCGCGGGCCAGCGGCGGCCGTAGAGGAGGGCGAGCAGGCCGGCCAGCAGGATCAGGCCGCCGCCGACCGCGGCGACGTAGGGCCAGGCGGTGTGGTCGAAGGCGTGGACGACGGACGAGGTGTCGCCGGAGGCCTGCGCGGCCTTGTCGTCGAGCGCGGAACTGTCGGTGGCGCCGAGGAGCGCGGCGACGACGATGCCCGCGCCGGAGAGCGCGAGGAGGGCGGAGACCGCGAAGCGGCCCGCCCTGCGGACGGCGAAGACGGCGACGAGCGCGGCGAGGCCCACTATGGCGAGCGCCGCGGGCACGCCCGTGATGTCGCTGCCCTTGGCGGACAGCGGGAACGCGTCGCCGGCCACCGTCGCGGTCCCCATCGACCAGCGCTGACGGGTGGCCAGCAGCGCCACGGCCGCGCCGAGCGCACCGCTCAGCAGGGCCACGGCAAGGCTGCGGCGGCCGGCGCGCGCGGCGGGGCCTTCGCCTTCGCCTTCGGAACGGGGGTGAGGAACAGCAGCAGTCACGTGCTCCACTATCGCTCGAACCCCGGGCGAACCGTCACCCGGGGTTCATATGACCCTTGTCCTATTGCCCGAGCCGGTTCGCCGTGTGCACGGCGCGGAGGACCGCCGCCGCCTTGTTGCGGCACTCCTGGTCCTCCATCTCGGGGTCCGAGTCGGCGACGATGCCGGCGCCCGCCTGGACGTAGGCGGTGCCGTCGCGGAGCAGGGCCGTACGGATGGCGATGGCGGTGTCGGAGTCGCCCGCGAAGTCGAGGTAGCCGACGCAGCCGCCGTACAACCCCCTTCTGGACGGCTCCAGTTCGTCGATGATCTGCATCGCGCGGGGCTTGGGCGCGCCCGAGAGGGTGCCGGCCGGGAAGCAGGCCGTGAGGACGTCGAAGGCGGTACGGCCGGGCGCCACGCGGCCGGTCACCGTCGAGACGATGTGCATCACGTGGGAGTACCGCTCGACGGACATGAAGTCGACGACCTCGACCGAGCCGGGCTCGCAGACCCTGCCCAAATCGTTACGCCCGAGGTCGACCAGCATGAGGTGTTCGGCGCGCTCCTTGGGGTCGGCGAGGAGCTCGTCGGCGAGGGCCTGGTCCTCCTGCGGGGTCGCGCCGCGGTGCCGGGTGCCGGCGATCGGGTGGACCATCGCGCGGCCGTCCTCGACCTTGACGAGGGCCTCCGGGGAGGAGCCGACGACGTCGAAGCCGTCGAAGCGGAACAGGTACATGTACGGCGACGGGTTGGTCGCCCGCAGCACCCGGTACACGTCCAACGCGCTTGCGGTGCACGGTGTTTCGAAGCGCTGCGAGGGGACGACCTGGAAGGCCTCGCCCGCGCGGATGCGCTCCTTGATGTCCTCGACGGCCACCTTGAAGTCGGGGCCGCCCCACAGCGCGGTGTACTCCGGAAGCTCGGAGGGCGGGAGCTGGGCGGGCGGCTGGGCCACCGCGCGGGAGAGGTCCGCCTCCATGGCGTCGAGGCGGGCGATCGCGTCCGCGTAGGCCTCGTCGACGCCGGTGTCGAGGTCGTTGTGGTTGATCGCGTTGGCGATCAGCAGGACCGAGCCCTCCCAGTGGTCCATCACGGCGAGGTCGCTGGTGAGGAGCATGGTCAGCTCGGGGAGCTTGAGGTCGTCGCGCTCGCCGGGGCCGATCCTCTCCAGGCGGCGGACGATGTCGTAGCCGAGATAGCCGACCATGCCGCCGGTGAAGGGCGGCAGGCCCTCCTGGTGGCGGGTGTGCAGGGTCTCGATGGTGGCGCGCAGGGCGGCGAGCGGGTCGCCGTCGGCCGGGACGCCGACGGGCGGGGTGCCGAGCCAGTGGGCCCCGCCGTCGCGGGCGGTGAGGGTGGCGGCGCTGCGCACGCCGACGAACGAGTACCGGGACCAGGAGCGGCCGTTCTCCGCGGACTCCAGGAGGAAGGTGCCGGGGCGCTCCGCGGCCAGCTTGCGGTAGAGCGCGACCGGGGTGTCGCCGTCGGCGAGGAGCTTGCGCGTGACCGGGATGACGCGACGGTCGGTGGCCAGCTTGCGGAACGTCTCGAGGTCCATGGCGGCTGACCTTACTTTTCCACGGGGGCGGCACCGGAATCAGCGCCGTCCTTGAGGAGCACGTCCGCGTCGAAGCAGGTGCGGGCGCCGGTGTGGCAGGCGGCGCCGACCTGGTCGACCTTCACGAGAACCGTGTCCGCGTCGCAGTCCAGGGCGACCGACTTCACGTGCTGGAAGTGGCCGGAGGTGTCGCCCTTCACCCAGTACTCACGGCGGCTGCGGGACCAGTACGTGCAGCGGCCCGTCGTCAGGGTGCGATGCAGCGCCTCGTCGTCCATCCAGCCGAGCATGAGCACCTCACCGGTGTCGTACTGCTGGGCGATCGCGGGGACGAGTCCGTCGGCGCTGCGCTTGAGGCGGGCGGCGATCTCGGGATCGAGGCTGCTGGGCTGGGGCTTGCTGGTCATGGGGCCATTGTGCCGCGCCGCACCGACAGTCCTGGCCGGGCGTCCACTGTGCGGACCCTCCCGGCGGTCGTAGGCTGACGGCATGTCGACCTTCGCCAAGCGTGAACGACTTCTTCTCGCCGATCTCCTGGAGACCGCGGGCCCGGACGCCCCGACTCTCTGCGAGGGGTGGCAAACCCGTGACCTCGCCGCGCACGTGGTGGTGCGCGAGCGCCGCGCCGACGCCGCCGGCGGCATCATGATCAAGCAGCTCGCGCCGCGACTGGAGCGGGTGATGACGGAGTTCGCGGCGAAGCCGTACGAGGAGCTGATCCAGCTCATCCGTACGGGCCCGCCGCGCTTCTCGCCGTTCCAGCTCAAGCAGCTCGACGAGGCGTCCAACACGGTCGAGTTCTACGTCCACACGGAGGACGTACGGCGGGCACAGCCGGAGTGGACGCCGCGCGAGCTGGACCCGGTGTTCCAGGACGCCCTGTGGGCGCGGCTGGAGCGCATGGCCCGGCTGATGGGCCGCGGCGCGCCGACCGGGCTGGTGCTGCGCCGGCCCGACGGTCAGACGGCGGTCGCCCACAAGGGGGCGCCGGTCGTGACGGTGACCGGTGAGCCCTCGGAGCTGCTGCTGTTCGCGCACGGGCGGCAGAGCGTGGCCAAGGTGGAGCTGGACGGCGACGAGAACGCGATCGCCAAGCTCCAGGAGGCCAAGCAGCTGGGGATCTGAGCCCGCGGTTGTCAACAGGCCGGGTCATCCGGGCAGTTCGGCCCGCCGCAGGTCGCGGACGCACAGCGCGATGGCCCCGCCAAGACCGCAGACCACCGCGCTGACCACGAACACCGGGCCCGTGCCCCACACGCCGATCGCCGCGGCCGACAGCGGCATGCTCAGCGGGGCGAACCCGAGGCTGACCAGGCCGGAGACGGCGGTGACCCGGCCGAGGTAGGCGGGGTCGGCCTGGGTCTGCAGCAGGGCGCCGCACACGGCTCCACTGAGACCGGCGAGCAGCCCGACGAGCAGCGCGACGCCGACGGCCGCGAGGACGCTCGGGACGAAGGCGAGAGCACCGATGGCGACGGAGCCCGCGACGATCGAGGAGCCGGCCAGCCACCCCGCGTGCGGCAGCCGGCCCCGCACGGTCAGCAGCAGAGCCGCCGCCCCTGCACCGACCCCGAAGCCGGAGAGCACCCAGCCCATGCCCGACGCGCCCCACCCGCGCTCGTCCGCCAGCAGCGTCAGGCCCACGTTGAGCGGGCCCACGAAACCGAGGTCCCCGAGCGCGATGGCCAGCATCAGCGGGGCGAGGACACGGTGGCCCCTGATGTAGCGCAGGCCGGCCCGGAGGTCGTCGACAGGGGATGGGGATGTCGGGCGGGCGTCGGTTTTGGCGGGGGCAGTGGCGCCACGCGCTTCGGAGTCGGCCGCACTTGCGACACCTGCGCCGGGCGCCGTGTCACGACCGCCCGCGGCAGCACCCGTATCGGCGGTGCCGCCGAGCGCGTCGGCCTTGCCGTCGGCGGGCAGTTCCCGCATCCGTACGGAGATCAGCAGCGGCACCGACACCGCGATCAGCAGCCCGGCGAACGCGAACGCCGTCGCCGCGCCGCCGATCGCGACACCCAGGCCGCCGAGCGGACCGCCGACGACGTTGGCGATGGGGGTCCCCCCACGCCCTTGAGGCAGTGGGGGAGGATCGCGAGCCCCCGCATGCCCTGCACGCGCGCGAGTTGGTCGCGGCTCGTCACGCGCGCGGGGAGTGCGCCCACGGCCGGCATGAACACGGCGTCGACCGTTCCGAACATCACGGCGAGCAGCGCCAGCGGCCACAGTCCCGGGCTCGTCAGGAACAGCAGCGCGGCCACCGCCAGCACCGCCGCGCAGCGCACCGTGTCGCTCCCGATGACCACCCTGCGCGGCCCGAACCGGTCGGCGATCACTCCCCCGCCCAGCATCAACAGGGCGCGCGGCACGGCACTCACCGCCATCACGGCACCGGCCTGCGCGGGCGAGCCCTGCTGTACGGCCGCCCAGGACAGGGCGATGTAGTACACGCTGTCGCCGACCATCGAGGACGTGTAGGCCGCGAGCCAGCGCAGGACGTCGGGGTCGCGGTGGGCGGCGCGGCCGGGGGCGTCGGCGGGGGCTATGAGGGTGCCGGTCACGGGAGGTCGTCCTCTCAGGCGCGGAACGGGAAGCCGTACAGGTGGATGGCGACGTTCTCGCGGCCCTGGGTGTCGCCCGCCGTCTCGGCGGCTCGTCCCCTGGCCTGGTACTTGTTGATCAACGTGTCCAACTCGCCCTGCAGTTCGGCGAGTTCGGACGCGTTCAGACGCGGGAGGTACTCGCCCTCGAAGCCGGCCGAGCGCCACTCGTCGCTCCAGGACTCGGACTCGTCGAGGTGGCGCCGGTAGAGGTCGACGCGCTGCTCCAGCAGGAACCGGGTGAGCGCGCCCTGGGCCGCGAGCTTCTCGGGAGCGTCCTTGACGTCCTCGTTCCGCACGGTCAGGCCCTCCGAGGCCGGCCGCCACCAGCGCTCCCGGCCGTCCTCGCCCTGCCGCTCGGCCTCCTCGATGAGCCCGTGCTCGGCGAGCTTGCGCAGGTGGTAACTGACCAGCGACACGGCCTCGTCGACCTGGTCGGCGAGCTGCGAGGCGGTCGCGGTACGGGCCACGTGCAGCGCCCGGTACAGCTTGATGCGCAGCGGGTGCGCGAACGCCTTGAGCGTGCCCAGATCGGTGATGGCGCGGGTCTCTTTCGAGGTCATGCACCCCACGCTAGATACGAAAGAAAAGTTGCGCAACATATTTTGCGCAACTTATCTTGTGCATCTCGCCACAAGTAAGCCCCGACCGCCAGGCAGCCGGGGCTTACAGCGTGTCCAAGAAGGTCACCTCACCGGGTGACCCGCCTCCCGCAACGCCTGCTTGACCTCACCGATCCGCAGATCCCCGAAGTGGAAGACGGAAGCCGCGAGCACCGCGTCCGCCCCCGCCGCGACCGCCGGCGGAAAGTCCGCGAGCTTGCCCGCGCCCCCGGAGGCGATGACCGGCACGGTCACGTGCTTGCGCACCGCCGCGATCAGCTCCAGGTCGTAGCCGTCCTTCGTACCGTCCGCGTCCATCGAGTTGAGCAGGATCTCCCCCGCCCCCAACTCGGCCGCCCGGTGCGCCCATTCGACGGCGTCGATGCCGGTGCCCTTACGGCCGCCGTGCGTGGTGACCTCGAAGGAACCCGACTCCGTACGGCGCGCGTCCACCGACAGCACCAGCACCTGCCGCCCGAACCGCTCCGCGATCTCCCGGATCAGCTCGGGGCGCGCGAGCGCCGCCGTGTTGACGCCGACCTTGTCCGCGCCCGCCCGCAGCAGCTTGTCCACGTCCTCGGCCGTGCGGACGCCGCCGCCGACCGTGAGCGGGATGAACACCTGCTCGGCGGTGCGGCGGACCACGTCGTACGTCGTCTCGCGGTTGCCGGAGGACGCGGTGATGTCCAGGAAGGTCAGCTCGTCGGCGCCCTCGGCGTCGTAGACCTTGGCCATCTCGACGGGGTCGCCCGCGTCGCGCAGGTTCTGGAAGTTGACGCCCTTGACGACCCGGCCGTTGTCCACGTCCAGACAGGGGATGACTCGTACGGCGAGCGTCATGCCGAACCTCCGCCCTCGGTACCGGAGCGGTACGCCTCCACCTCGACCTCGACGACCAGGCTCGGGTCGACGAAACCGGAGACGATGATCATGGAAGCGGCGGGCCGGATCGCGTCGAAGAGTTCCTTGTGTGCGCGGCCCACGTCCTCGACGTCCCGGGCGTGGGTGATGTACATACGGGTGCGCACCACATCGGCGGGGCCGAGACCCAGTTGCTCCAGTGCCGAGAACGCGACGTTGAACGCGTTGACCGTCTGCTCGTAGGGACCGCCCCCGGCGATCTCGCCGTCCACAATCGATGTGCACCCGGAGACCAGCACCAGGCCGTTCGGCAACTCCACCGCGCGGGAGTAGCCGAAGGCGTCCTCCCAGGGGGCGCCGGTCGACACGCGTCGCAGTTCGGTCACCGGGCCACCGCCTCCAGGGCCTCTTCCAGGGTGAACGCCTTCGCGTACAGGGCCTTTCCGACGATGGAGCCCTCGACGCCGAGGGGGACCAGCTCGGAGATGGCGCGGAGGTCGTCGAGCGAGGACACGCCTCCGGAGGCCACGACCGGGCGGTCGGTCGCCGCGCAGACGTTGCGCAGCAGTTCCAGGTTGGGGCCCTGGAGGGTGCCGTCCTTGGCGATGTCGGTGACCACGTACCGGGCGCAGCCCTCGGAGTTGAGGCGGTCCAGCGTCTCGTAGAGGTCGCCGCCGTCGCGGGTCCAGCCGCGTCCGCGCAGGGTCGTGCCGCGTACGTCGAGGCCGACCGCGATCTTGTCGCCGTGCTCGGCGATGACCTTGGCGACCCACTCCGGGGTCTCCAGCGCGGCGGTGCCGAGGTTCACCCGGGTGCAGCCGGTGGCGAGGGCGGCGGCGAGTGTGTCGTCGTCGCGGATGCCGCCGGACAGCTCGACCTTGATGTCCATGGCGCCGGCGACCTCGGCGATGAGCTTGCGGTTGTCGCCGGTGCCGAAGGCGGCGTCCAGGTCGACGAGGTGCAGCCACTCGGCGCCGGAGCTCTGCCAGGCGAGGGCGGCCTCCAGGGGGGAGCCGTAGGAGGTCTCGGTCCCGGACTCGCCGTGCACCAGGCGGACGGCCTGGCCGTCGCGGACGTCCACGGCGGGGAGGAGTTCGAGCTTCGAAGGCATCAGAGGGTTCCGATCCAGTTGTTCAGCAGCTGCGCTCCGGCGTCGCCGGACTTCTCGGGGTGGAACTGCGTGGCCCACAGGGCGCCGTTCTCCACGGCGGCCACGAAGGGCTTGCCGTGCGTCGACCAGGTCACCAGGGGGGCGCGCATCGCCGGGTTCACGACTTCGAGGGACCAGTCGTGGACGGCGTAGGAGTGCACGAAGTAGAAGCGCGCCTCCGCGTCGAGGCCCGCGAAGAGCTGGGAGCCCGCCGGGGTGTCCACGGTGTTCCAGCCCATGTGGGGCACGATCTCGGCCTGCAAGGGCTCGACGGAGCCGGGCCACTCGTCCAGGCCCTCGGTCTCCACGCCGTGCTCGATGCCCCGCGCGAACAGGATCTGCATGCCCACGCAGATGCCCAGCACCGGGCGCCCGCCGGCCAGCCGACGCCCGACGATCCAGTCGCCGCGCGCCTCCTTCAGGCCCTGCATGCAGGCGGCGAAGGCACCGACGCCGGGCACCAGCAGGCCGTCCGCGTTCATGGCCTTGTCGTAGTCACGCGTTATCTCGACCTCGGCACCCGTGCGCGCGAGGGCACGCTCGGCGGAACGGACGTTCCCGAAGCCGTAGTCGAAGACGACGACCTTCTTGGAAGCGTTCTTCGCCGCGCTCAACTCCACACCGCCAACCGCATGACCCCCGCGACCAGACACATCGCCGCGCCGATGGAGACCAGCACGATGAGGCTCGCCGGCATCTTCTGCTTGACGAAGGAGTAGACCCCGCCGAGGAGGAAGAGTCCGACGACGATCAGGAGGCTGGAGAGGCCGGTCACAGCGCGCCCTTCGTGGAGGGGAGGATGCCGGCCGCGCGCGGGTCGCGCTCGGAGGCGTAGCGCAGGGCGCGGGCGAGGGCCTTGAACTGGCACTCCACGATGTGGTGCGCGTTGCGCCCGTACGGCACGTGCACGTGCAGGGCGATCTGGGCCTGGGCGACGAAGGACTCCAGGATGTGCCGGGTCATCGTGGTGTCGTACTCGCCGATCATCGGCGCCATGTTCTCGGGCTCGGTGTGCACGAGGTACGGGCGGCCGGAGAGGTCGACGGTCACCTGCGCGAGGGACTCGTCCAGGGGAACCGTGCAGTTGCCGAAGCGGTAGATCCCGACCTTGTCGCCGAGCGCCTGCTTGAAGGCGGCGCCGAGGGCGAGGGCGGTGTCCTCGATGGTGTGGTGCGAGTCGATGTGCAGATCGCCCTCGGTCTTCACGGTGAGGTCGAACAGACCGTGCCGGCCGAGCTGGTCGAGCATGTGGTCGTAGAAACCGACTCCTGTCGACACGTCGACCTTGCCGTGCCCGTCGAGATCGATCTCGACAAGGACCGACGTCTCCTTGGTCGTCCGCTCCACCCGTCCTACGCGGTTCATGTGCTCTGCTCCTTCATCAACTCACGGACCGCGTCGAGGAACGCGTCGTTCTCATCGGGGGTTCCGGCGGAGACCCGCAGCCACCCCGGGATGCCGTTGTCCCGGACCAGGACGCCCTGGTCGAGGATCTTCTGCCAGGCGGTGTGCGAGTCCGCGAACCGCCCGAACTGCACGAAGTTCGCGTCGGACTCGACGACTTCACACCCGAGGGCCCTCAACTCGCCCACCAGCCGGTCCCGTTCGGACTTCAGCTGCTCGACATACCCCAGCAGTGTGTCGGTGTGCTCCAGGGCGGCCAGCGCGGTCGCCTGGGTCACGGCCGACAAGTGGTAGGGCAGCCGCACGAGTTGGACGGCGTCGACGACGGCCGGGTGCGCGGCGAGATAGCCGAGGCGCAGGCCCGCCGCGCCGAAGGCCTTCGACATCGTCCGCGAGACGACGAGATTCGGCCGACCTTCGAGCAGCGGCAGCAGCGAGTCGCCGTGGCTGAACTCGATGTACGCCTCGTCGACGATCACCATCGACGCCGAACCCTGACTAGCACGCGCGGCCTGCGCGGCCTCGTACAGCGCGAGGACCGTCTCGGGCGGAACGGCGTTGCCCGTGGGGTTGTTGGGGGTCGTGACGAACACGACGTCGGGCTTGTTCTCGGCGATCCAGCGCTCGGCGGCGGCGAGATCGATCGTGAAGTCCTCGTTGCGCGGGCCGGAGATCCAACCGGTCCCCGTACCCCGCGCGATGAGCGCGTGCATCGAGTACGACGGCTCGAAGCCGATCGCGGTACGGCCGGGCCCGCCGAAGGTCTGGAGCAGTTGCTGGATGACCTCGTTCGAGCCGTTGGCCGCCCACACGTTCTCGACGCCGACCCGGTAACTGCCGGTCTTCGTCAGGTAGTTGGCCAGCTCGGTGCGCAACTCGACCGCGTCCCGGTCCGGGTAGCGGTTGAGATCACGGGCGGCCTCGCGGACGCGCTCGGCGATCCGGTCGACCAGCGCCTCGGGCAGCGGGTAGGGGCTCTCGTTGGTGTTCAGCCGTACGGGGACATCCAACTGGGGCGCGCCGTAGGGGGACTTGCCGCGCAGCTCGTCCCGTACGGGAAGATCGTCGATTCCGAAGCTCACTTGCCGGGCACCTTCCAACCACGCGACATCTGTTCGTCTCCGACAAACCTCGCCTTGACCGCCGCGCCGTGCGCGGGCAGATCCTCCGCCTCCGCCAGCGTCACCACGTGATGCGCCACGTCCGCCAGCGCGTCCTTCGTGTAGTCGACGATGTGGATGCCGCGCAGGAAGGACTGCACGGAGAGCCCGGAGGAGTGGCAGGCGCAACCCCCGGTCGGCAGCACGTGGTTGGAGCCGGCCGCGTAGTCGCCCAACGACACGGGCGCCCAGGGTCCGACGAAGATCGCGCCCGCGTTCCGCACCCGGTCGGCGACCGCGGCGGCGTCCGCCGTCTGGATCTCCAGGTGCTCGGCGCCGTAGGCGTTGACGACCCTGAGCCCCTCGTCGACGCCGTCGACGAGGACGATCGCGGACTGCCGGCCGGCCAGCGCCGGGGCGACCCGGTCCTCGATGTGCTTGGTGGCCGCGACCTGCGGTTCGAGTTCCTTCTCGACGGCGTCCGCGAGCGCCACGGAGTCCGTGACCAGGACGGCTGCGGCGAGCGGGTCGTGCTCGGCCTGGCTGATCAGGTCGGCGGCGACGTGCACCGGGTCGGCGGTGTCGTCGGCGAGGACCGCGATCTCGGTCGGGCCGGCCTCGGTGTCGATGCCGATCCTGCCGGTGAAGTAGCGCTTGGCGGCGGCGACCCAGATGTTGCCGGGCCCGGTGACCATGTTGGCCGGAGCGCAGGACTCGGTGCCGTGGGCGAACATCGCGACGGCCTGGGCACCGCCGACGGCGTAGACCTCGTCGACGCCGAGCAGCGCGCAGGCGGCGAGGATCGTCGGGTGAGGCAGGCCGCCGAAGTCCGCCTGCGGCGGGGAGGCCAGCGCGACGGACTCGACGCCCGCCTCCTGTGCGGGCACCACGTTCATGATCACGGACGACGGGTAGACCGACCGCCCGCCGGGCGCGTAGAGCCCCACCCGGTCGACCGGCACCCACTTCTCGGTGACCGTGCCGCCGGGCACGACCTGGGTGGTGTGGGTCGTACGACGCTGCCGGCGGTGAACGAGCCGGGCGCGCCGGATGGACTCCTCCAGGGCCGCGCGCACGTCCGGGTCGAGCTGCTCCAGCGCGTCGCTGAGCGCCTGCGCCGGGACCCGTACCGATTCCAGCCGCACGCCGTCGAACTTCTCGGCGAAGTCGATCAGCGCCGCGTCGCCCCGATGATGCACGGCCTCGCAGATCGGCCGCACCTTCTCCAGGGCGGCCGAGACGTCGAAGTCGGCTCGGGGCAGCAGGTCGCGCAGGGCGGGCCCTTCGGGGAGGGCGTCACCGCGCAGATCGATTCGGGAGATCACGAACCAATTCTCGCAGACCGGGATCGGGCCCTGCTCACGCATATCAATGGCTGATACAGAACGTGGCCGGAACCCGGAAGATCCCCCTCACGTCTAGTGTTCCGGGCGTCACGGAGCGGGCATGGACAGGTGTGCGAAACCCGTGAGCAGTCGAGAGGGATGAAAGAGCAGTGACCGAGGGTGCCGGCCTCCGCGCGGGGGATGTGCCGGACGATGCGACCGCCGCCGAGGCCGGTATGTGGCAGGCCTTCCGCAACGGCAGCGTGTACGACCTGAGCAGCGGCGACAGTGTCGTCGACGACCCGCACGGCGGACATCCGTGGGGCCCCGAGCGGACCGTACGGGCGCGGTTCGTGTGCTGGCTGCTCCTCGACGGCCCGCCGGCCCTGTCGGGCCGGGTGGCCTCCCTGAAACTCACCGGCGTGCAGATCAGCGGCGTCCTGGACCTGGCGGGCGGCACCGTCACGCCGTACGTCGAGCTGAAGGGCTGCCGTTTCGAGCGGGAGGTGCTGCTGCCGGAGGCCCGCTTCCAGACCTTACGGCTGGTGAACTGCTCGGTGCCGCGGCTGGAGGCGGCGCGGGTGCACACGGAGGGTGACCTGCATCTTCCGCGCTGCCGCTTCCACAACGGCGTCCGGCTGACCGACGCGCACATCGGCACCGATCTGCTGCTGAACCAGGCGATCGTCTACCGGGACCGCACCGGCCGTTCGATCGCCGCCGACGGCCTGACCGTAGGACAGGATCTGCAGGCCGAACTGCTCGAATCGCACGGCGAGTTGAGCCTGCGCAGCGCCAAGGTGGGCGTCTCGCTGAGCCTGCGCGGCGCCCGGCTGGCGAACCCGTACAGCCGACTCGCCCTGAACGCGCCCCAGTTGACCGTGGGCCGCACCCTGTACCTGACCCCGGCCGGTGTCGGCGGTCCCTGGCTGAGCGGCACAACTCCCGCGCGCGGGACCCGCATTCAGCGTTTCGCGTGCCAGGGCGGGGTGCGGCTGGACGACGGGCGGTTCGGGGACGCGGTGGACCTGGAGCGGGCCCGGTTCACGTTCACGGACGACCAGGAGCTGTCGCTGCTGCGGATACAGGCGCCCGAGCTGCGCTTCCTCGGGGAGCGACCGCAGCGCGGGAAGGTGGTGCTGTCGGGGGCGCGGGTGGTCAACCTGATCGACGCGGCGACCAGTTGGCCGGCTCCCGGCAACCTCCACATGGGCGGCTTCGTGTACGAGAACCTCGTACCGCAGGGCCCGTTCCCGCTGGACGCCCGCCTGGACTGGGTGGCGGCGGCGACCGCCGAGTACGCCCCGGAGCCGTACGAGCGGCTCGCGGCCGTGCTGCGCAACGCCGGCGAGGACGAGGACGCGCGCGAGGTGCTGCTCGCCAAGCAGCGGCGGCGCCGGGAGAGCCTGCCGATCGCGGCCAAGGTGTGGGGGTTCGCGCAGGACTGGACCGTTGCCTACGGGTACCGGCCGGGCCGGGCCTCCGTATGGATGGCGGTGCTGTGGGCGGCCGGCTCGCTGGCCTTCGCGCACGCCGGCCACGCGCCGGTGAACGCGAACGGGCATCCGCCGTGGAGCCCCGCCCTGTTCGCGCTGGACCTGCTGCTGCCGGTGATCGACCTGGGGCAGGCGGGCCAGTGGCAGCTGCACGGCGGCTGGCAGTGGCTGTCGGTGGCGCTGATCCTGCTGGGGTGGATCCTGGCCACGACGGTCGCGGCGGGCGCCACACGGCTGCTCAGACGCGCCTAGAACCCTTCCGGCCGAGGCCCGCGCACAGCACTCGAACAGTTGAGCAACAGTCACCTTTTGCCTGGGCTTGACCGAAGCGCGTACAACTTTCAGCCGGGTACTCAATCGGTCTGGCGCACTCCGGATCGGCGGTCTTTCAATGGTCGACACCATGGCTCTGCTGCGCGCGTTCATCCGCACCGCCCGGATGGCAAGGCACAC
This sequence comes from Streptomyces sp. NBC_01261, assembly GCF_036226385.1. Classification (NCBI taxonomy): domain Bacteria; kingdom Bacillati; phylum Actinomycetota; class Actinomycetes; order Kitasatosporales; family Streptomycetaceae; genus Streptomyces; species Streptomyces sp. NBC_01261. The sequence continues at coordinate 8,001,725 of NZ_CP108463.1, read as the reverse complement.
CTCGCGGCTCGCCGCCGGGCTGCCGGCCGACGACGAGGTCCTCCTCGACGCGCCCGACGACCGGCTCGGCCCCGCGCTGGTCGCGGCCGGGCGTGGCGAGTACGGACCGGCCTCCGAACTGCTGGCCGCCACCCGCGCCGCGGCCGAGTGGGAGGACCGCGACCGCCACACGCGCCGGCTCGCCGCGTTCGCCCGCTGCCGCCCCGAGTGGCTGGACGACTGGTGCGCGGCCGCCCCGCAGGACCCGGACGCGCTCCTCCTCGCGGCCCAGCTGGCGATGGACCACGGCTGGGAGTCACCGGCCCGCGCCGAACTGCTCCGCGAGCTGAGCCCGCTGATCACGGCGGCGGCCGAGGCCGAACCACTCGACCCGGTGCCGTGGCGGATCGCGCTGGACCGGGCGCGGGGCACGAACGCCGGGCACGCCGAGTTCGAACGGCTGTGGGGCGAAGCGGTCCGCCGCTCCCCGCACCACTACGGCTGCCACGTGGCGGCCCTCCAGTACCTGTCGGCGGCCTGCTGCGCGCAGTGGGGCGACACGCCCCACACCGCCCGCTGCTCCCACCGCGAGTGCTTCGACTTCGCCGAGCCGGCCGCCCAGGACGCCCTGCCGGGCTCACTCGTCCAGGCGCTGCCGGTACGCGCGGCCTTCGCGTGCCTGACCGACGGCTGCGCTCCTACGGTGCCCCGCGCCCGCCTGGACGCGGCGGCCGACCTGGCCATCGCCCTCTCGGCCAGGTACGCGGCGGCGGACCCGTGGCCCGCCGAGGTCCGCAACCTCCTGACCTACGTCCTCATCCGCCTCGAACGCTGGACGGACGCGCTGGACCAGCTCCGCCTGATCGGCCCGTACGCCACGTCGTTCCCCTGGGACCGGATCTCGGACGACCCGCTGGGCCAGTTCCTGGAAATCCGGGACGGCGTACGGATGGCGGTGGCCTCGGACGTCCCCCTCGGCGGCCCGGTTCCCCCCGCTCTGCGGGCGATTCCGACGCAGCCGTGGGCCTTCGAGGACGCACCCGGGTATCCACGGAGCGAGCACGACGGACGTGCCCGCTCCGGCGACCATTAGGCTTTGGCGCCGTGACCACCGTCCGGCTGCCGCTCTTCCCCCTGAACTCGGTTCTGTTCCCGGGGCTCGTGCTTCCTCTGAACATTTTCGAGGAGCGCTATCGCGCCATGATGCGCGATCTGCTCAAGACCCCTGAGGAGGATTCGCGCCGATTCGCCGTCGTGACCATCCGCGACGGCCACGAGGTGGCATCGACCGCCCCGGGCATGCCCGACCAGACGGCCGTGCCCGAACGCGGCCCCACGGCCGGCTTCGGCCCCGACCCGCTCAAGGCCTTCCACTCCGTGGGCTGTGTCGCCGACGCGGCCACCATCCGCGAGCGCGCCGACGGCACCTTCGAGGTGCTGGCGACGGGCACGACCCGCATGCGCCTGCTCTCCGTGGACGCCTCGGGCCCGTTCCTGACGGCCGAGCTGGAGGAGCTGCCCGAGGAGAAGGGCGACGAGGCGGGCGCGCTGGCCGAGGGCGTGCTACGCGCGTTCCGTCAGTACCAGAAGCGCCTGGCGGGCGCCCGCGAACGCACCCTGTCGACGGGCGAGGCCGAACTCCCCGACGAGCCGGCGGTCGTCTCCTACCTGGTAGCCGCCGCGATGATGCTCGACACGGCGACGAAACAACGCCTCCTCCAGGCCCCCGACACCGCCTCCCGGCTCCGCGACGAACTGAAGCTCCTCCGCTCCGAGACGGCCATCATCCGCAACCTCCCGTCCCTCCCGGCATCGGACCTGACCCGAGGCCCGACAAGCCTGAACTGACCCCGGAAACCAGACAAACCAATGGCCAAGAAGTCAAAACAACAGCAGTCGGGCGGCACCCCGGCGACAGTCGCCCTGACAGCCGCAGGGGTGCCGTACGACCTCCACGCCTACGACCACGACCCGTCCCACCCCTCCTACGGCGAGGAGGCGGCCGAGGCGATGGGCGTCTCCCCGGACCGGGTCTTCAAGACCCTGCTGGCGGACGTGGACGGGACGCTGACAGTGGCCGTAGTCCCGGTGGCGGGCCAGCTGGACCTGAAGGCACTCGCCTCGGCGGTGGGCGGGAAACGCGCCACGATGGCCGACCCGACCCTCGCCGAACGCACCACGGGCTACGTCCGGGGCGGCATCTCCCCCCTGGGCCAACGCAAAAAACTCCGCACGGTCCTGGACACCTCCGCCACCACCCACCCCACGATCTGCGTCTCCGCCGGCCGCCGCGGCCTGGAGGTGGAACTCTCCCCCGACGACCTGAAAACCCTCACGTCCGCGGTACTGGCCCCCATCGGCCGCGCGTAGCCTCTCGACGCCGCGCCCGTCCTCGGTTAAGCACGAGAGACATGTCGAAGAAAACGCGGAAACGAAAGTGGCGCGTACGGAAGCACAGGGCCAATCACGGGCGCCGGCCGGCGTAGGGTCCGGTGCCTCTCGGTACAGGCCCGCTGCATCCAGCCCGTCCGGCGTTTGAGGACGAGGCCGTTCAGGCCGACGGGGGTCCGGGGGCGCAGCCCCCGGGCGGGGCTGAAGGGGCGGCAACCCCTGGGGACGGGACGGGGAGGGGCGGCGGGGGCGAAAACCCTTAGGCCAGTGGAGCCCCGTACCCGTCCGTGGGCCCAGCCCCCTGCTGCACATACCCCGGCTCAGGATCCCGAGGCCCGAACAACGCCGTCAGCCCCAGATGAACGACCAGCGCGGCAACCGGCCAGGCCAGCAACGCCCCCTTCGCCCCCAACTTCAGCGGCGCGGAGAACGTGACCCCCTTGCCCACGGCCTTGGCGTGCGCGAGCACATCCTTGGTGGGCCCGAACCACAGCCCCAGCCGCCAGGCGATGAACGATGCCAGCAGCCCGCCCAGGGTCAGCGCGGCGACCAGCGGCACTCCCCCACGCCGCCGCAGCAGAAAGACGACCAGCGCGCTCACGACCCCGAAAGCCACCGCGAGCAGAGTGAACGTTCCGTCCACCCCCACGGCCTGCTCACCCTCGGAGTCCTTGAGGTACACGACCCAGCTCTTGTCGACCACGTCCCCGACGAGCGGAACATGCGGCGCCAGCCACCACCACAACACCCCGAGCAACAGCCCACCGACCGCCGAGGCGACCGTGACGACGACGGCCTCGATCAGCTCGGTCTTGATCCCGGGCCCGTCCTGGCCGTAGGACGCCTCCTGCGGAACGGCGTGCACGGGATGCCCGGCACCCGGGTCGCTCGGGGAGTCCGGGTCGCCCGGCGGCTGCCACGCGTCGTGCGGGGAGGACTGGTCACGCGGCGGCGGAGGCGGAGTCAGCGGTGCGGTCACAGTGCCATCGTGCCAGGCCCGGCTGTGCGGCGCGTCACCGGACGGCAGCCCGACGGTACGCCCAGGCGGCGACGGCCAGCGAAACGACCCCGACCCCGGCGCATACGGCGAGGTCACCGAGGACGAGCGCCCAGTCCGGATGCGCCCCGAACGTCTGCGCGAACGCCTCCACGCCGTAGGTGGACGGCACCAGATCCCGCAGGAACCGCACCGCGTCCGGCATCCGGTCGGCAGGCAGCACACCCAGCAACAACGCGGCGGACATGCCCAACTGCCCCAGCAGCGTGGCGAGTTCAGGGCGCGGCGCAAGCAGCCCGAGGGCCGCCCCGAGCCCGGCGAGCGCGGCCCCGGCGAGTGGGATCACCGCCGCCAGGATCCAGATGTTCCCCATCGGCAGCCCGAACAGCACGCACCCGAAGACGGCGGTGAGCGCGGTCCCGGGCACGGTGAAGGAGGCGTACGCCCCCGCCGCGCCCAGCACCACGGCCGCGGGCGGCACCGGCAGGGTGGCGTAGTGGTCGAGTCCGCCGCTGCCGCGCAGCTGCCCGAAGTACTGCGCGAGCAGGTTGAGCCCGACATAGGCGACGACGAGCACGGACGAGCCGGCGACGACGAACTGGGCGTCGTGGCTCCCGCCGTCGACGACCCCGCGCATCATGATCAGGATGCCGACCGACTGGAAGGTCGCCACGAACAGCAGCGGGATCCGCGCGACCCGCGCCCGGGACAGCTGGGCCCGGTACACGGCGGCCATGGAGGGCCACAGCCTGGCCTTCGGCCCCAGCTCGGCCGCGCCCGAGGCGGTGGCCTCCGGCACGGCCAGGGGGCCACTGGGCAGAACATCGGCGGATACGACACTCACGTCGCGCTGCTCCTCTCGACGCCGGAAGCCGTTCTGTCCCCTACGGATACAACGGCGGTCGCCCTGTCCCATACGGATACGACGGCCCGTGCACTCATGCCTTCACCAGCCCCTGCGCGATTCCGCCCAGTGCCAGGTACACGTCCTCCAGGCTGGGCGTGGCCAGGGTGAAGTCGTCCAGGGCGGCGAACGCGGCCCCGCCGGTCACCGTGGCGACGGCCACCCGGGCCTCCTCGGGGGCCAGCCGCAGCGTCCAGCGGCGGCCGGACTCGACGGCCCGGTCCCGCAGCGCGGCGACCTCCGGGACGTCCAGCGGTGGCTTCTCCCGCCACACCAGCTCGACCCGCACCTCGCCCGCGACCTGTTCCTTGAGCCCGGCGGGAGTGTCGCAGGCGATGACCTTGCCCTGGTCGAGGACGGCGACCCGGTCGAGGACGGTCTCGGCCTCGATGACGTTGTGGGTGACGAGCAGCACGGTGGACCCGCGCTCGGCCCGGCGCCGGTCGACGGCGGACCACACGGCCCTGCGCGCCACCGGATCCATCCCGGTGGTCGGCTCGTCGAGCACCAGCAGCGACCGCTCCCCGACCAGCGCGGCGGCCACACACGCCAGCCGCCGCTGCCCGCCGGACAGCTTCTTCAGCGGCCGCCCGGCAATGGCCGTCAGCCCCAACTCGTCCAGTACGGCGTCCCGCTCGGCGCGTGCCTCGCGCAGGTCCAGGCCGCGCAGCCGGGCGGTGGTCTCGGCGGCCAGCGACACGGTGAGTTCGTCGAGGGCGGAGGACTCCTGGCCGAGGTAGGCGAGAATCCGCGCGGCCCGCTCCGGGTGGCGGACGATGTCGTGGCCGAGGATCTCGACGCTGCCGGCGTCGGGCCGCATGAGCCCGGTCAGCTGGCGTACGAGGGTGGACTTGCCGGCGCCGTTGGGCCCGAGGAGTCCGAAGATCTCGCCCCGGCGGATGTCGAGGGTCACGTCGTCGGTGGCCCGCACCTCGGGGGTTCCCGGCGCACCGCGTCGGCCGCGCACCGCCGGATAGGTCTTGCTGAGCCCGCGCACCGCACACACGACATCGTCACCGTGTCGAAGTGCCACTCCCGCGCGCGTACTCACGGGACGAGACTACGGGGTCCGGGAGCCCCGCCCGTTCGCGGGTCGGTCGAGAACGGCACATTCGTCGGTAAAGCCGTCCCGCCGCGAGGCCGCCCGGCCACCGGACCGGCCGGCTCCGCTCACTCTCCGGCCGGGGCGTGCTCGGCCGCCGTCCGTACGTCGATCTCGCGCCAGAAACCGGCCCGGATCGCGTACCGGTCGTGCTCGTCGATCTGGTCGTCCTTGTGCGCGAGGAGGCCGAACCGGGCGGCGTAGCGCAGCAGTTCGCCGTCGATGCGGTGCGGGACGCGCGGGTACATCCCGGACAGTTTCTGCAGGTGGCTGCCGTGGTCGCCGAGGCGGCCCATCCAGCGGCGGGCGAAGACCTGGCCCACCTCGTAGGGGTCGCCGCCGACCGTGGTGATGTCCTCCTCGCGGTCGGCCCAGCGCTGCTCGGCGGTGGTCAGCTGCGCCAGCGTCGGCATCGAGGCGACCTCGGGCGGCTCTGCGGCGCCGCCCGGCCGGTCGACCCACCCTTTGTCGGAGGACCAGCGCAGGGTCGCGCTCGCGGGCTGCTGCGCGGGCGCGGCGGCACCCGGGGCCTTCAGGCTCGCCAGGTCCTTCGGGGTGGGCACGCCCTTGTGCGCGGGCACCCGCTCCTGCGAACCGTTCTCCGAGCCGGCCTCGGCGGTCGCGTGCTCGCCCTCCCCCGGGGCCCGCTCGCGCGCCGCTCTCGGCGCGGATTCCGGCAGCGGCGCGGACAGGATCGCGGCGATCTCCGGCCGCGGCACCGGCGGCGGCGCACACACCCCGCCGAGATCCTTCGCCCGTACGGCCTTGGTGATCCAGGTCCGGTCCAGCACCCGCCGCTCGTCGGCCTCGGCGACCAGGTCCTCGGACTGGTTGTAGTCCCCGTCCGCCGCCTGCACGGCCCACAGGTGTACGGCGACGCCGTGCTCCTTGGCGGCCATCATGCCCGGCAGCAGATCGCCGTCACCGGTGACGAGCACGACGTCGGAGCAGGCGCGGTTGCGGGCCAGCTCGGTCAGCTCGGCGTGCATGGCGGCGTCGACGCCCTTCTGCGCCCAGCGGCCGTCGCTGCGGGTCAGGGCGCCGAGGCGGACGGTCACACGGGGCATCACACGCAGCCTGCGGTGCTCGGGCTGCGGGACGCGGTCGGGGGCGCCGTCGAACCAGTAGATGCGCAGCAGGGGTCGTTCCGTGTCGGACTCGGCTCGCTCGCGCAAACCCTGGATGAGGGCGGCGTGATCGACGGTGATCCTGGAACGCGAGGGCTCTCCGGCGAGGAGACTTGCTGCGGCCCCCAGCAGATACCCGGCGTCCACCAGGACGATGCAGCGGTCCACGCGACTCACCCTCTTCCCGGTCGGTTTGCTTCGGGCTTGCTTCGAGTCTGCCCGACCGCGCAGGGGTTAACGGCCCGAACTCGATCTTCGGCGTGGCGTTTGCGGACTCGACTCCTCTACCAACCCTGTCACAGACCGTAATTATCCGAAATGCGATCTCTATCAGCCTATGTGAATCTGATCCCGATCCTGGCCCCGAGATCCCTTCAGGAGGTAGATCACCATGGCCAAGAACAGGAAGAACAATCGCGATCAGCAGAAGTCCTCGGCACCCGAGCGCGGTTCGGAGGAGACCAGGTCGTCCTCAGCACAGGACCAGGCCGAACAGCGCATAACCCAGGCGACTCCGAGCGACATGGCCCGCAAGGGCCGGGAGAAGCGCTTCGGCCACAACTGATCTCCGTATACAGGGTTGTCGAGATCCAGGCATACACCGAGGGGCGCGTCCGTTGGCGGACGCGCCCCTCGGTCGTACGGTCGCTCAGCCGGCCAGGCAGGCCGCGCCGAGCAGCACCTTCAAGTCGCCGAACAGCGCCGGGTCGGGCTTCACCCGGTGCTTGTCCAGACGCAGGATCGTGGTCCTGGTCGGGCCCTGGAGCTTGATGCGGACCTCGCTGTCGCCCCGGTGGTGACTGAGGATCTCACCGAGCCTGGTGACCATGGGCGGCGTGACCCTGGTCGCCGGGATGGTGAGGATCACGGGCGCGTTGGTGCCCACGTTGGACACGTCCGGGACCTGCATCTCCATCGCGACCAGGCGCGGCACGTCCTCGCGCTTGTCGAGGCGGCCCTTGACGAACACGATGGTGTCCTCGACGAGTTGGGTCGACACCAGCTGGTAGGACGCCGGGAAGAACATGCACTCGATGGAGCCCGCGAGGTCCTCGACGGTGGCGATCGCCCAGGCGTTGCCCTGCTTGGTCATCTTGCGCTGGAGGCCCGAGATGATGCCGCCGATGGTGACGACCGCGCCGTCCGAGTGCTCACCTCCGGTGAGCTGGGCGATGCCCGCGTCGGCCTTGTCGGACAGCACGTGCTCCAGGCCGAAGAGCGGGTGGTCGGAGACGTACAGACCGAGCATCTCCCGCTCCTGCGCGAGGAGATACGTCTTCTCCCACTCGTCGGTGGTGAACTCCACGTCGAGTCCGAAGCCGGGCTCGCTGGTGTCCTCCTCGCCCATGCCCCCGAAGAGGTCGAACTGCCCCTCGGCCTCCTTGCGCTTGACCGCCACCACGTTGTCGATCATCGGCTCGAAGTGCGCGGTGAGGCCCTTGCGGGTGTGCCCCAGGGTGTCGAACGCACCGGCCTTGATGAGGGATTCGGTGGTCCGCTTGTTGCAGGCGGCGGCCTCGACCTTGTCCAGGTAGTCGGGGAAGGAGCCGTACTTCCCCTTCGCCTTGCGGGACCTGATGATCGAGTCGACCACGTTCGTGCCGACATTGCGCACGGCCTCCAGGCCGAAGAGGATCACGTCGTCGCCCTGGGCGGCGAAGTTGTGCACCGACTCGTTGACGTTCGGCGGGAGCACCTTGATCTTCATGCGGCGGCACTCGTTGAGGTAGATCGCGGACTTGTCCTTGTCGTCCTTGACCGAGGTGAGCAGCGCCGCCATGTACTCGGCCGGGTAGTTGGCCTTCAGGTAGGCGGTCCAGTACGAGACCAGGCCGTACGCGGCGGAGTGCGCCTTGTTGAAGGCGTAGCCGGCGAAGGGGACCAGGACGTCCCACAGGCCCTGGATCGCCTCGTCGCTGTAGCCGTTCTTCTGGGCGCCGGCCTGGAAGATGGTGAAGTTCTTCGCCAGCTCGTCGGCCTTCTTCTTGCCCATCACGCGGCGCAGGATGTCGGCCTCGCCGAGCGAGTATCCGGCGACGATCTGGGCGGCCTTCTGCACCTGCTCCTGGTACACGATCAGCCCGTAGGTCACCGCGAGGACCTCCTCAAGGGGCTCCTCCAGCTCCTTGTGGATCGGGGTGATCTCCTGCCGCTTGTTCTTGCGCTCGGCGTAGTTGATGTGCGAGTTCATGCCCATCGGGCCGGGCCGGTACAGGGCCGAGACGGCGGAGATGTCCTCGAAGTTGTCGGGCTGCATCTGGCGCAGCAGCGAACGCATCGGGCCGCCGTCGAACTGGAAGACGCCCAACGTGTCGCCGCGGCAGAGCAGTTCGAAGGTCTTGGGGTCGTCCAGCGGGAGGGCGAGCATCTCCAGGTCGATGCCCTTGTTGGACTTCACCATCTTGATGGCGTCGTCCATGATCGTGAGGTTGCGCAGGCCCAGGAAGTCCATCTTCAACAGGCCGAGCGACTCGCACTGCGGGTAGTCCCACTGCGTGATGGTCACGCCGTCGGTGTGGCGCACCCACACCGGTGCGTGGTCGACGATGGGCTCGCTGGACATGATGACGCCGGCCGCGTGCACGCCCATCTGCCGGACCAGGCCCTCGACTCCCTTGGCGGTGTCGATGACCTTCTTGACGTCCGGTTCGTTCTCGTACATCCCGCGGATCTCGCCCGCCTCGCCGTAGCGGGGGTGCTTGGGATCGGTGATGCCGGAGAGGTCGATGCCCTTGCCGAGGACGTCGGCGGGCATCGCCTTGGTGAGCCGGTCGCCCATCGCGTACGGGTAGCCCAGTACGCGCGCGGAGTCCTTGATGGCGTTCTTGGCCTTGATCTTGCCGTAGGTGCCGATCATGGCGACCTTGTCGGCGCCGTACTTCTCCGTCACGTACCGGATCACCTCGACGCGCCGGCGCTCGTCGAAGTCGATGTCGACATCGGGCATGGAGACGCGCTCGGGGTTGAGGAACCGCTCGAAGATCAGGCCGTGCGGGATCGGGTCGAGGTCGGTGATGCCCATGGCGTACGCGACGATCGAACCGGCCGCGGAACCACGGCCTGGGCCCACCGCGATGCCGTTGTTCTTCGCCCACATGATGAAGTCGGCGACCACGAGGAAGTAGCCCGGGAACCCCATCTGGATGATGACGTCCATCTCGTAGTCCGCCTGCTTCTGGCGGTCGTCGGGGATGCCGCCCGGGAAGCGGCGCTCCATCCCCCGGCGGACCTCCTCCTTGAACCAGGTGATCTCCGTGAAGCCGTCCGGGATGTCGAACTTCGGCATGAGGTTCTTCGCCTCGAACATGCCGGAGGTGTCGATCTGTTCGGCGACCAGGAGGGTGTTGCGGCAGCCCTCCTGCCAGGCGTCCGAGGAGTCCACGGCGTACATCTCGTCGGTGGACTTCAGGTAGTAGCCCGTGCCGTCGAAGCGGAAGCGGTCCGGGTCGGAGAGGTTCTTGCCGGTCTGGATGCAGAGCAGGGCGTCGTGCGCGACCGACTCGTGGGCGTACGTGTAGTGCGAGTCGTTCGTCACCAGGGGCGGGATGCCGAGCTTCTTGCCGATGTCCAACAGACCGTCACGGACCCGGCGTTCGATCTCGATGCCGTGGTCCATCAGTTCCAGGAAGTAGCGGTCCTTGCCGAAGATGTCCTGGTACTCGGCGGCGGCTTTCAGCGCCTCTTCGGGCTGGCCCAGGCGCAGCCGGGTCTGCAGCTCGCCCGAGGGGCAGCCGGTGGAGGCGATGAGCCCCTCGGACCACTGGGAGATGGTCTCCTTGTCCATGCGCGGCCACTTCTGGAGCCAGCCCTCGGCGTACGCGTCCGAGGACAGCTTGAAGAGGTTGTGCAGGCCCGTCCTGTTCGCCGCCCAGATCGTCTTGTGGGTGTAACCACCGGAACCGGACACGTCGTCGCGCTTCTGGTGCGGCTGACCCCACTGGATCTTGCGCTTGTTGCGCCGGGACTCCGGGGCGACGTACGCCTCGATGCCGATGATCGGTGTGACGCCCGCCTTCTTCGCCGTGTGGAAGAAGTCGTAGGCCCCGTGCAGGTTGCCGTGGTCGGACATCGCGATATGGGTCATGCCCATCTCGTTGCACGCGTCGAACATGTCCTTCAGCCGCGCGGCACCGTCCAGCAGCGAGTACTGGGTGTGGACGTGCAGGTGCGTGAACGGCGGCTTTGACACGGCTTGGCCTCCAGGGACAACAGGGGAAACGATCGACAAAGGGCAGCGGACGGTCTGGGGGGACGAGACCGAATCCTATGCCTGCCCACTGACACTCGGCGGGCACTCCCACGTACCTTCAAGCGTTGGAAAGTGACGACAGACCCGTCACATGTCACGCACCACCCGTACCAGGAGGCACAGAGCGATGTCGGTTCCGCAGCTCAACGACGAGCACCGCGGCGAGGAGATCCTTGCCGTCTTCGACACCGCCTTCGGCGAGCTCCTGGCCGCCGACCCGGCCGCGTTCCGCGTGAAGTTCCGGAAGATGGCAGCTTCGGCGTTCGCGTTCTACCGGGGCACGGCGTGCCTCTTCTACCACGACCTCGATGCCGAGAAGCGGGGCGGCCCGTACCTGGACGACCGCACCTCGCGCGTGTGGATCCACGGCGACCTGCACGCCGAGAACTTCGGCACCTACATGGACTCGAACGGCCGCCTGGTCTTCAACGTCAACGACTTCGACGAGGCCTACGTCGGCCCCTTCACCTGGGACCTCAAGCGCTTCGCCGCCTCCGTGGCGCTGATCGGGTACGCGAAGGCACTCAGTGACGAGCAGATCACCGAGCTGGTGCAGGTCTACGCGGGCGCGTACCGCGAGCGGGTGCACGCGCTGGCGACCGGCGCGAAGAGCGACGAGGTGCCACCGTTCACGCTGGACACGGCCGACGGCCCGCTTCTGGGCGCGCTGCGCACCGCCCGCTCGCTGACCCGCTTCGAGCTGCTGGACTCGATGACCGAGATCCGTGACTTCGAGCGCCGGTTCGCGCCGGGCGGCGGCTCCATCGAGCTGGACGCGGCGACCCGCTACAAGGTCCTCGCGGCCTTCGACGGCTACCTGGAGACGCTTCCCGAGTCCTCTCTGGACCACCCCGACTCCTACCGCGTCAAGGACGTCGTCGGCCGCCGGGGCATCGGCATCGGCTCGGCCGGGCTGCCGTCGTACAACATCCTTCTGGAGGGCAACAGCGACGCCCTGGAGAACGATGTGGTGATCTACATCAAGCAGGCCCAGACGCCGGCCGTCTCGCGGCACATCACGGACACGGCGATCCGGGACTACTTCCAGCACGAGGGCCACCGCACGGTGATCTCCCAGCGCGCCCTCCAGGCGCACGCGGACCCGTGGCTGGGCTGGACGGAGCTGGGCGGGACCGGGCAGCTGGTCGCCGAGGTGTCGCCGTACGCGGTGGACCTGGACTGGAGCGACATCGACGACCCGGAGGAGATCGCCGCCGTGGTCGCCGACCTCGGGCGGGCCACGGCCACGATGCACGCGGCGGCCGACGACCAGTCCGGCGAGTCCCTGGTGCCGTTCAGCACAGAGCGGGCCATCGACGCGGCGATCGCGGCCGACGAGGACGGCTTCGCGGGCGTGCTCGTCGACTTCGCGCACAGCTACGGCGCACGCGCGCGCGGCGACCACCAGACCTTCGTCGACCTGTTCCGCAACGGCCGGATTCCGGGTCTGTAACCATCCGTACGCTCACAGGAACCCTTTAGGGGTCCCTTACCGGAGCACATGACAGACTCATCTCCGCTATGGACATATCCGGGATCCAGCTCAGGGCCGTACGCGCGGCGCTGTTCACGGCACTGGTCGTGACGCTCAGCACCGCGTCGCACGTGCTGCTGTCCCGGGTTCCGCTTCCGCTCGGCACGGTGGCGGCGATCGCCGCCACCGTGTTCGTGATCGCCTACGCGCTCGCGGGCCGCGAGCGCGGCTTCGGCCGGATCGCCGCACTGCTGATCCCGCTGGAGCTGGCCGCCGACACGGTCTTCACCACCGGCCAGCACGCCTGCTACGGCAAGGCGGGCGGCCCGGTCGCCGGACCGCTGCGCGCGGTCGGCCTGGACGTGCTGTGCAGCGGCGGCGGTGTGGGCACCTCGCTGGCACGGGTGACCGACGATCCCCATCAGGCGGCGGCGCTGCTCGCGCACACCGACGCCACCGCCGCCTGGCTGCTGCTCGGCGCGCACATCGGCGTGGGCCTGCTGGCCGCCGCCTATCTGCGCCGCGGCGAGCGAGCCGTGGCCGAACTGCTGCGCGCGGCAACGGCGGTGGGCTTCCGCCCGCTGCTGCTGGCCGTCGCCGCGGTGTCGGCCCGGCGCACCGCGCCGGTCCGCCGGCTGCCGCGCGCCACGCACCGCAGGGCCACCGCCCGTGAGCGGCTGCTGGTGCACTCCCTGGGACGGCGTGGACCGCCGTGCTCGGTCCTGCCCGCGGTCTGAACACCCCACAGGTACCTGAGCACACATCACTTCCCCACACGTATTCCGCGTACGACGTGTACGCGTCCCATATGGAGATCACCAACATGAGCAAGCGGAACAGCGCGGCGGCCAAGACGCAGGCCCGTGAGCGGCTGCGCGCCGAGCGCGAGCGCCAGGCCAAGCGCGCCAAGGTCAGGCGGCAACTCATAGTCGCCGGTTCGGTCGTCGCGGTCCTCGCGATAGCCGGCGGCATCGGCTACGCGGTCGTACAGAACAACAAGCCCGGCTACTGGGAGTCGGCGAAGGACGACAAGCTCGTCAAGCCGGCCAACACCACCGGCACCAACGGCACGACGGTCGTCCTCGGCAAGAGCACCGCCAAGAAGACCCTCGTCATGTACGAGGACCCGCGCTGCCCGATCTGCGCCCAGTTCGAGCAGACCGTCGGCTCGACCGTGAAGAGCGACTGGGACGCCGGCAAGTTCAAGATCCAGTACGTCGGCGCCACGTTCATCGACAACAAGGACAACGGCGAGGGCTCCAAGAACGCGCTGAGCGCCATGGGCGCCGCGCTGAACGTCAGCCCCGAGGCGTTCCTGGAGTACAAGACCGCGCTGTACTCGACGAAGTACCACCCGGACGAGACGAGCGACAAGTTCAAGGACGACGCGTACCTGATCAAGGTCGCGAACACGGTCTCCGCCCTGAAGAACAACGCGGCCTTCCAGAAGGCCGTGAAGGCCGGCACCTACGACAAGTGGGCGCTGGACATGTCGGCGACGTTCGACAAGAGCGGGGTGACCGGCACGCCGACCCTGAAGATGGACGGCAAGACGCTGACCGGCTCGGACGGCCAGAACGCGCCGATGACGGTGGCCGACTTCACCACGGCGATCACGGCGGCCCTCAAGGCCTGAGCCTTGTCGCGACTCCGTGCCTGAGCCTGCTCGCACGACGCGCAGCCGAAGAGCGGGCGAACTTTTACGAGTTCGCCCGCTCTCGTTGATACCGGTCAGTAACCTGGTCGCTCGTGACCAGTCGATACAGAGCACCCGAGAGCGTCAACTCGCCCTCCCCGCGCCGCCGTACGGTCGTCAAGGCCGCGGCCGCCACCGCCGTCCTGGCCGGCCCGCTGATCGCCGCGCTGCCCGCCGGGGCCGCCACCGACACCCCCGCCTTCCTGCACGGCGTCGCCTCCGGGGACCCGCTCCCGGACGGCGTCCTGCTGTGGACCCGGGTGACACCCACCGCCGAGGCGGTCCCCGGCTCGGGGCTAGGCCCGGACACCGAGGTGAGCTGGACCGTAGCCACCGACAAGGCGTTCACCACCGTCGTCTCCAGGGGCTCGCTCACCGCGACCGCCGCCTCCGACCACACCGTCAAGGCCGACATCCGCGGCCTGGCACCGGCCACCGACTACTGGTTCCGCTTCTCGGCCGGCGGCACCGACTCCCCGGCGGCGCGCACCCGCACCGCACCGGCGACGGACGCGACCGTGACCGGCCTGCGCTTCGGCGTCGTCACCTGCGCCAACTGGGAGGCGGGCTACTTCTCGTCGTACCGCCATCTCGCGGCCCGCAACGACCTCGACGCGTGGCTGCATCTCGGGGACTACATCTACGAGTACAAGTCCGGCGAGTACGCGGCGCGCGGCACGGTCGTACGGCAGCACGCGCCCCTGAACGAGATCATCACGCTCGCCGACTACCGCACCCGGCACGGCAAGTACAAGACCGACCCGGACCTCCAGGCGCTGCACACCAAAGCACCGGTCATCGCGATCTGGGACGACCACGAGTTCGCGGACAACGCCTGGTCCGGCGGCGCGGTCAACCACACCGAGGGCGCCGAGGGAACCTGGACGGCCCGTCAAGCAGCCGCGAAACAGGCGTACTTCGAGTGGATGCCGGTCCGCCCGGCGATCGCGGGCACCACCTACCGCCGTCTGCGCTTCGGCAAGCTGGCGGACCTCTCGCTCCTCGACCTGCGCTCCTTCCGTTCGCAGCAGGCGAGTTCGGGCAGCGGTTCGGTCGACGACCCGGACCGTACCATCACGGGACGCGCCCAACTCGACTGGCTGAAGGCCGGGTTGAAGGCTTCGGACACCAGGTGGCGGCTGGTCGGCAACTCGGTGATGATCGCGCCGTTCGTCGTCGGCGCGCTCTCCGCCGACCTGTTGAAGCCGCTCGCCAAGCTGTTGGACCTGCCGCAGGAGGGTCTCGCCGTCAACACCGACCAGTGGGACGGCTACACCGACGACCGCCGTGAACTCCTCGCCCATCTGCGCTCGAACGCCATCGGCAACACGGTCTTCCTCACCGGCGACATCCACATGTCCTGGGCCAACGACGTGCCGGTGGACGCCGGCACCTACCCGCTCTCGCCCTCTGCGGCAACCGAGTTCGTGATCACGTCGGTGACCTCCGACAACCTCGACGACATCGTGAAGGTCCCCGAGGGCACGGTCTCCGCGCTCGCCGCACCGGTCATCCAGCTCGCCAACCGGCACGTCCACTGGGTCGACACGGACCGCCACGGCTACGGCGTCCTGGACATCACGGCCGACCGCGCGCAGATGGACTACTACGTCCTGTCCGACCGCACCTCGGCCACCGCGACCTCGTCCTGGGAGCGGTCGTACCGGACGCGCAGCGGCACGCAGAAGGTGGAGCGGACGTACGACCCGGTGTAGGGAGGGCTCTCAACCGGTGTAGGCCGCGCTTCTAAAGGGTCTCCAGGAAGCCGAGTGCCACCCGCCAGGTGGCCTCGGCGGCCTCCTCGTCGTAGTCCGGGAGGTCGGGGTCGGTGTACAGGTGGCCGGCCCCGGCGTACCGGTAGATCTCGACGTCGGCGCCCGCCCTGCCCATCTGGAGATACCAGGAGCTGAGCCAGTCGTCGGTCTCGAACTGGTCGGGCTCGGCGACATGCAGCTGCACCGGCAGATCGTCGACGGAGGCGTTGGCCGCGATGTCCGAGGTGCCGTGCAGGAGGAGCAGGCCGCGGGCCTTCTCGTCGCCGAGGGCGAGGGTCTGCGCGACGGAGGCGCCGAGCGAGAACCCGGCGTAGACGAGGCCACGCTCCGAATAGGGGGCGGCGGCGAGCACGGCCCGCTTCAGCACCTCGTCCTTCCCGATCCCGTCGTTGAAGGCCATGCCCTCCTCGACCGTCTCGAACGTACGCCCCTCGAAGAGGTCCGGGGTCCACACCTCGTGGCCCGCCGCGCGCAGCCGCTCGGCGGCGTCGCGCACCGCCGGCCGGAGACCGTACGTGGAGTGGAAGAGCATGATGTTCATGAAGCCATCGTGCCAGTACGGTCGGACACATGGAGAACGTACTGCGCCCGCTGATCGTCATCGGCGGCTCCGTCGTCCTCACGCTGCTCATCGGCTGGGTCACCGACCTGCTGCTGCGCAAGGCGGACGCCCGGCACGACGACACCACGCTGTGGGGGCTGCTGCGCCGAGGGCGAGTCCCGTACCAGCTCGTACTCTGCGCGGCCTTCCTCAGAGCCTCCTACGACCAGGCACAGCTCCTGGAGGAACACCGGATCGGCATCGGCCAGACCCTGACCCTGGTACTGATCGGCGCCACCGCGTGGCTGATGATCCGGGTCGCGGCGGCGATCGTGGAGTCGTCGTACGCGCGCTACGCCCGTGCCTCCCGCGACGCGGCCAGGGTCCGCCGGGTCCGGACCCAGGTGACGCTGATCACGCGGGTGGTCGCCGCGATCGTCGGCGTGGTGGCGGTCGCCGCGATGCTGCTGACGTTCCCCGCGATGCGCGCGGCCGGCGCGTCCCTGCTGGCCTCGGCGGGCGTCCTGGGCATCGTCGCCGGTGTCGCGGCCCAGTCCACGCTCGCCAACCTCTTCGCGGGACTGCAGATCGCCTTCGGCGACATGGTCCGCATCGGCGACACGGTGGTGGTGGACGGCGAGTGGGGCACGATCGAGGAGATCACCCTGACCTTCCTGACGGTCCGGACCTGGGACGAACGCCGGATCACCATGCCCGTGTCGTACTTCACGTCCAAGCCCTTCGAGAACTGGTCCCGCGGCACCCCCCAGATGACCGGCATCGTCTATTTCCAGGTCGACCACTCGGCCCCGGTGGACGCGATGCGCACCCAGCTCCGCGAAATCCTGCGCGCCTGCCCCGCCTGGGACGGCCGCAGCTACGGCCTCGTCGTCACGGACACCACCCCCAACACGATGGAGGTCCGCGCCCTGGTCACGGCCAAGGACGCGGACGACATCTGGACGGTACGGGTCACGGTCCGCGAACAGATGATCCGCTGGCTGTACGTGGAGCATCCGTACGCCCTCCCCCGCGTCAACACGGCGGACGCGGCACCGATCCCGGGGGAGGATCCGTCGCCGAACGGCACGGGTGGAGGCGTCGGGCGCGCGGCGCACGAGCCTCCGGGGGGTAACCGGGGGTGAGGGTTGGGCGGGGCGGGGCGGGGCATGCCGGTCGGCTGACGGCCACGGCCGAATTGGCCACCCACGCCCGCTCGTTCATCGTCGGTTGAGGGGTGGGCGTTTGCCGTTGGGGTGTGGCACCGCCGACGGCCGGCCGGGGGTAAGGGCGGCTGGCGGCTGGCGGCTGGCCGATTCAAGGCCTCAACACCCGTGCCGGGCGAGCACCCCTCGCCTACGAACGGCAGAGCCCGACCGTGTCCGGGCGGCTCCGGCCCCTCAACGCCCCTGCTGGGCAACGTCGTTGGACCGGGCGACCCGCGAAGCGACCAGGGGACCGGCTACGGGCGAGCAGCGGGAGCCGGCTACGGCTGAACAACTCCGGGCACCCACCAACACCCCGTGCCCAACACCCCGCGCCCAGCACCGCCATTGCCCCAGGCACCCAGCGAGCCAACCGGCCCCGGGCAGCCAGAGCGACCAACCGGCCCAAGCTCGCAGCGCCCGTGCCCGGCGAGAACCCTCCCCGGCTCGAACGCCCGAGCCGTGGCCCGTCCCCGGCACCTCAATCCCCGTGCCCGGCAACGCCGTTGACCAGAACCAAAACCCCAGCCAATCCCGAGCCCATCCCCGGCCAGTCAGGCCAAGCCCCTCAACGCCCCCGCTCAGCACCGCCATTGACCTGAATCACCTGCGACGTCACATGCCCAGCAGCCGGGGACGCGAGCCAGTGCAAGGTCGCGGCGACATCCCCTGGCGTACCGGCCCGCCCGGTCGACGTGTCGTTGATGAGCCGTTCACGCCGGGCGGGATCGATCTGCGGCCCGAAGAACTCGGTGTCCTCGATGTACCCGGGCGCGACCACGTTCACGGTGATGCCGCGCGGGCCGAGATCCCGGGCCAGGTCATAGGCGTACGGATGCAACGCCGCCTTGGCCCCGCCGTACGCCCCGCTCCCCGAACCCCGGTACGCGGCGATGGAACTCACGAACAGCACCCGCCCGCCCGGCTCCGCGAGCCGGGGCTTCAGCGCCTCGGTGAGCAGCGCGGCGCTGAGGGTGTTGATGCGGAAGTTGACGGTCCAGTCGTGCGCGACACGGTCCAGCGGATCAGCGCTCGCGCTCCCCGGCTCCAACGCCCCGGTACCGCCCGCGCCGTGCACCAGCACATCCACCGTGCCGAACTCCTCGGCGACGAACCGCCCTACCCCGCGCACGACTTCGGGCTCACTCAGGTCCCCGGCGTACGTCAACGCCCCCGGCACCCCGGCCTTCTCCAACACCTCGCGTCTACGCCCGAGGAGCAACACCCGGTCCCCGTCAGCCGCGAAGGCATGCGCCGCGGCGAGCCCAATTCCCGTACCGCCACCACTGATTACAACGTTGCGAGCCATGGTGCGAGCCTACAAACAGAGCGAGAGCGAACACGAGCCAATTCGAACGGCGCCCCACCAACAGCGCTCAACCCACAGCCGCCGACGGTCCGCGGGCAAGCATGTCGACCCGCAGCCGCCAACGACGCCGAACCCCCACCCCAAACGCCCACCCTCCAGCCCACGGTGAACAGGCGGTGCGCGGGTGGGCAACGCGGCTCACCTCAAGCTACGCACATCCAAATGCCGAAGCACCCGGTCCACGATCTCCGGATCCGCCCCCGGCTCACTCCGCGCCGCCAACACCTCATGCCGAGCCGCGCTCATCATCTCCCCCTGGATCCGCCGCATCCGCTTCACCCGCTTGACCCGCTTCTCGTACGCCTCCCGCCGCTCCCCGTCCCCCACCTCGGGCGAGATCCGCACCCCGATGTCGAACGCCCGCCGCAACAACTGCTCGGACAGCTCCTCCGGCAGTTCCTCCACATCCTCGATCTCCCGCAACCTCCGCTTCGCGGCCTTCGCCGCCCGCACCGCCAGCTCCTTCTCGAACGCCTTCTCGCTGTCGGTGTCGGCCCGCACCCCGAGCCGCTTCACCAGCCACGGCAGGGTGAGCCCCTGAAGCACCAGCGTCGCCATGATCACCCCGAACGCGATGAACACGATCTCGTCCCGGTCCGGGAACGCCGACCCGTCGTCCATGGTCAGCGGAATCGCCAGCGCCAGCGCCACGGACGCCACCCCGCGCATCCCGGCCCACCACATGATCACGGTCTCCCGCCAGGACGTCGGGATCTCCTCGTCGTAGTCCCGCTTGGCGTGCAGCCGTTTCGTCAGCCAGGTCGCCGGCAGCAACCACGCCAGCCGTACGACCACGACGACACCGACGATCGTGCCGGCCCAGCCGAGCATCTCGCCCCACCGCCCGGACGCCGTACGGATCGCGTTGTGCAGTTCGAGCCCGATGAGCCCGAACGCGACCCCGGTGACCAGCGTGTCCACGACATCCCACACGGTCGCCCCGGCGAGCCGGGTCAACACGTCATCGGCACCCAGGGAGTACTCCGCCAGGAACAGCGCCGTGGTGAGCACGGCGAGCACCCCGGAGCCGTGCAGTTCGTCGGCCAGGACGTACGAGGCGTACGGCACCAGGAGCGTGAGCCCGATCTGCAGGGTGGCGTCGTCGAGGGCCGACATCAGCTTGTTCGTGGCCCATCCCAGGGCCACTCCGACCGCTACGGCGACGACGGCGGACAGCACGAAGTCGAGCCCGGCGCGCCAGAACTCGAAGCTCCCGCTGACGGCGGCGGCGATCGCGACGTGGTAGAGCACGATGGCCGTCACGTCGTTGAAGAGACCCTCGCCCTCCAGGATCGACACCAGCCGGCGCGGCAGTCCCAACTGCCCCGCGACGGCGGTCGCGGCGACCGGGTCGGGCGGCGCCACCAGCGCGCCGAGCGCCACGGCGGCGGCGATCGGCAGCCCCGGCACGATCGCGCTCGCGACGGCGGCCACGGCGAGGGTGGTGACGAAGACCAGCGCCACGGCCAGCAGGAAGATGGGCCGGATGTTGGCCGTGAACTGCCGCCAGGAGGTGCGCCGTACGGCCGCGTACAGCAGCGGTGGCAGCAGCAGGGGCAGGATCAGATCGGGCGGGACGTTCACGTTCGGCACGAAGTCGGCCACCGCGAGGACTATCCCGAGGAGGGTCATGAGCACCGGCGCCGGCAGACCGAACCGGTCCCCCAGCGGGACGCTCACCACGGCCCCGAGCAACAGGACGAAAAGCAGGGCCAATTGATCCACGGTCAGGGCTCCGGCGGGATCTCGACGTTCACACAGCGGACACCCCAGCCTGCCACGCCGCCCGCCCGACCAGCTCTTTCGACGCCCTCAGGTTGTGGAGCCGGTCACAGAGGGCGCCGCATCGCCCGGTGCGGAATGCCCGCGTCCGGGAACTCCGGACCGTACGCCTCGTAGCCGAGCCGTTCGTAGAACCCCAGCGCATGGGTCTGCGCGTGCAGATCCACGGCGGCCAGCCCACGCGCGCGTGCCGCGTCCTCGATGGCCCGCACCAGCGCGACCCCGACCCCGAGCCCCCGCGCCTCCTTGGTGACGGCCAGCCGCCCCAGAGACCCCACGGTCGGATCCCCGCCGGTCTTCGCCACGGCCACTTCGCCGTACAACAGCCGCCCGGTCCCGAGCGGCACCCCGTCCTCGCGCACGGCGAGCACATGCGTCGCTACGGCGTCGTAGTCGTCGTACTCGATCTCCTGGGGCACGCCCTGCTCGACGACGAAGACGTCCTTGCGCACCGCGAAGCAGGCCTCACGGTCGGCCGGGTCCTCGGCGACGCGCACCGCGTAGGGCGTCGGACTCATGCGTACGTCTCCTCGCGCACCAGGTCCAGGGCCTGCTGGAGGTCGTCCGGGTAGCCGCTCTCGAACTCGACCCACTGGCCGTCGGCGGGGTGCTCGAAACCGAGCCGGACGGCGTGCAGCCACTGGCGGGTCAGCCGCAGCCGCTTGGAGAACGTCGGGTCGGCGCCGTACGTCAGGTCGCCGACGCACGGGTGGCGGTGGGCGGCCATGTGCACGCGGATCTGGTGGGTGCGGCCGGTCTCCAGCTTCACGTCGAGCAGGGAGGCCGAGCGGAACGCCTCGATGAGGTCGTAGTGCGTGACGGACGGCTTGCCCTCGGCGGTGACCGCCCACTTGTAGTCGTGGTTCGGGTGCCGGCCGATGGGGGCGTCGATGGTGCCGCTGGTCGGGTCCGGGTGGCCCTGGACCAGCGTGTGGTAGCGCTTGTCGACCGTGCGCTCCTTGAACTGGCGCTTCAGGGAGGTGTACGCCCGCTCCGACTTCGCGACGGCCATCAGGCCGGACGTGCCGACGTCGAGGCGGTGCACGATGCCCTGGCGCTCGGCGGCACCGGACGTCGAGATGCGGTACCCGGCGGCGGCCAGCCCGCCGATGACCGTGGTCCCGGTCCAGCCGGGGCTGGGGTGGGCGGCGACGCCGACCGGCTTCACGATCACGATCACGTCATCGTCGTCGTAGACGATCTCCATGCCCTCGACGGGCTCGGCGACGATCTGCACGGGCGCCGCCGCCTGCGGCATCTCGACCTCAAGCCAGGCCCCGCCGTGCACCCGCTCGGACTTCCCGACCACCGAGCCGTCGACCGTGACCTTCCCCGACGCGGCCAGCTCGGCGGCCTTCGTGCGGGAGAAGCCGAACATGCGGGAGATGGCGGCGTCGACACGCTCGCCCTCCAGGCCGTCGGGCACGGGCAGGTTTCGGATCTCGGGAACTGTGCTCACCCGGTCGAGTATGCCGGACGGGTCCGACACCGCCTTACCCGAGCCGGAGCGCTCAGGCCTCGCGGACCCGCCGTCGGCCCTCGCGAATCCGCGCTCAGTCCTTGTGGACGGTGCCGTCCGGGTCGAGACCGCGGAAGGAGAGCAGCACGATCAGGATGCCGCCGCACACGATCGCCGAGTCGGCGAGATTGAAGACGGCGAAGCCCTTGGGCGCGATGAAGTCGACGACCTCGCCCTGGAAGATGCCGGGCGAGCGGAAGATCCGGTCGGTGAGGTTGCCGAGCGCACCGCCGAGCAGCAGCCCGAGGGCGATGGCCCACGGCAGGCTGTAGAGCTTGCGCGCCAGCCGGGCGATCACCACGATCACGGCGGCCGCGATCATCGTGAAGATGACCGTGAAGGCCGCGCCGAACCCGAAGGCGGCGCCCGGGTTGCGGATCGCGTGGAACTCCAGCCAGTCCCCGAAGACCTCGATCGGCGCGTGGTGCTCCAGCTTGGCGACCACGAGCAGCTTGCTGACCAGGTCGAGGGTGTACGCGAAGGCGGCCACCACGAACAGCACGGCGATCCGGCGCCTGCCCCTGGGGGGCGACGCGGTGTCCCCCTGCTCCGGCTCTGCCCCCGCCGCCTCTGGGGTATCCGGCGTACCGATGATGCGCTCCGCCTCTGCCACGTGAGTCCCTCGACCTAGGTGCCTAACTCAGGATGAGGGTACGGCACACCTGTCGGGGGCTTCAGTACCGGCGTTCAGTACCGGCGTTCCTGCTTCTGCTTGCACTCGACGCAGAGGGTGGCCCGGGGGAAGGCCTGCATGCGGGCCTTGCCGATCGGGTTGCCGCAGTTCTCGCAGAGGCCGTAGGTGCCGGCGTCCAGCTTCCCCAGGGCGCGCTCGGTCTGGATCAGCATCTCGCGCGCGTTGGCGGCCAGCGCCATCTCGCTCTCGCGCGTGATGTTCTTGGTGCCGGTGTCGGCGTCGTCGTCGCCCGCGCCGTCCCCGGAGTCCCGCATCAGACCGGCGAGGGCCTGCTCGGTGGACGTGATCTCCTCGCTCAGCCGCGCTGCCTCGGACTGCAGCTCGGTGCGGGCCTCCTCGACCTCCTCGGGCGTCCAGGGGTCCTCGCCGGGGCGCACCGCGAGCTCGCCGGGCACCGCCGCGACCCGCGCCTTCGGAACGGCCCGCTTCGCCGCCGTGGCCGTGCCAGGAGTCTTCTTCGCAACCACCGTCGTGGCTCCCGTCTGCTCCGCGGCCTGCGCCGCGCCCGCCTTTGCCTTCTTGGCCGCGCTCTTCTTCGTGCCGGTCGCGCTCTTCGTGCCGGTCGTGGTCGTGCGATTCGTGCCCGTGGTGCTCTCCGCGGAACCGCTTTTCGCGCCGGCGATGCTCTTCGTGGGGCCGCTCTTCGCCGACGTGCTCTCAGGAGCGGTCTTCTTCACGGCCGCTTTCTTCACAGCCGTCTTCTTGGCGTCCGTGGCCTTCGGGACGGCCGTCGCCTTCGTAGCGGTCGTCTTCCTGGTGACCGTCTTCGTAGCGGTCGTCCTCGTAGCGGTCGTCCTCGTAGCCGCGGACTTCGTAGCCGCCGCCTTTGTCGTCGCCGTGGATTTCGCGGCGCTCTTCTTGGCCGCCGTCCCCTCGGCCGCCGTCTCCTTGGCCACCGCCTTCTTGACGGCCCCCGGTCTCTCGGCCCCTTCCCCGGTCGCCTTCTTCGAAGAAGCCGCCTTCGTAGCGACCGCCTTCTTCGCCGCGGTCTTCTTCGTTGCGGTCTTCTTCGCCACCATGGCCGCGGCCCCTTCACATTGTGTGATCACGCACGCGAATCGTGCTGGGACGATAAATCGACTTGGGTCCCGCGGCAACGGGGCACGCCGCCCGGTTCGTCCACCCCCCTGGCCCCGCGCGGCAAGCCTTCATGCGTTGTGCCCAGCTCCCCGCCGGGTAATCCGCCGAGTCCGACACCCCGAACATCGAACGCGTGTTCAGCGCCGTTCGAGTCATGAAACGCGTGCGCAAGCCTCCCGCCACGACCCCCGCAAAACCGGTCGGCCGCTGTCCGTGCGGCGCCGTACACTGGCCGGAGCGAGAAGCGTGGATGGGGACGAGTAGCGGCGTACGCAGCCAAGAGCGACCCGGGGACGGTGGAAGCCCGGGGGCCGGCGCGACGTGAAGATCACCCCGGAGCCGCCGGAAGAAAGCCGCAGCCCACCAGCAGCGGCCGGTAGACCCGGTATCGCGACCCCAATGAGGGGGCTCACCGGTGTGCTGGACGCACCGGGGAGCCAAGGAGGGTGGTACCGCGGGAGCGCGCCGCACACGGCGTACGGAAAGTCGTAGCTCTCGTCCCTCCGGACGGAAGGCAAGAAGTCCGCCGGAGGAAGCTCGCTGATGACAACGCCGACGTACCGCCAGGTGCCCGCCCAGGTCGACCTGCCCGCGCTGGAGCACGCCGTGCTCGACTTCTGGCGCGAGCAGAAGATCTTCGCCAAGACCCTGGACCAGTCCGAGGGGCGCCCCGAGTGGGTGTTCTACGAGGGCCCGCCCACGGCCAACGGCATGCCGGGCGCCCACCACATCGAGGCGCGCGTCTTCAAGGACGTCTTCCCCCGCTTCCGCACCATGCGCGGCTACCACGTGGCCCGCAAGGCCGGCTGGGACTGCCACGGCCTCCCGGTGGAGCTGGCGGTCGAGAAAGAGCTGGGCTTCACCGACAAGCAGGACATCGAGGCGTACGGCATCGCCGAGTTCAACGCCAAGTGCCGCGAGTCCGTGACCCGGCACACCGACGCCTTCGAGGCGCTCACGACCCGCATGGGGTACTGGACGGACCTCGAAAACCCGTACCGCACGATGGACCCGGAGTACATCGAGTCGGTCTGGTGGTCCCTCAAGGAGATCTTCGACAAGGGCCTGCTGGTACAGGACTACCGCGTCGCCCCCTGGTGCCCGCGCGACCAGACGGGCCTCTCGGACCACGAACTGGCGCAGGGCTACGAGACGGTCGTCGACCCCTCCGTGTACGTCCGTTTCCCGCTCACCTCCGGTCCGCTGGCCGGCCGTGCCGCGCTCCTGGTGTGGACGACGACCCCCTGGACGCTGGTGTCCAACACGGCCGTCGCCGCCCATCCCGAGGTCACCTACGTCGTCGCGACGAAGGGCCCCGACAGCACAGAGCGGCTCGTCGTCGCCGAGCCGCTGCTCGCCAAGTCCCTCGGCGAGGGCTGGGAGACCACCGGCGAGACCTTCACCGGCGCCGAGATGGAGCGCTGGACGTATCAACGTCCGTTCGAGCTCGTGGAGTTCCCCGAGCCCGCCCACTACGTGGTGAACGCGGAGTACGTGACGGTCGAGGACGGTACGGGTCTGGTCCACCAGTCCCCCGCCTTCGGCGAGGAGGACCTCAAGGTCTGCCGCGCGTACGGCCTGCCGGTCGTGAACCCGGTCCGCCCGAACGGCACCTTCGCCGAGGACGTCCCGCTCGTCGGCGGTGTCTTCTTCAAGAAGGCCGACGAAAAGCTCACCGAGGACCTCAAGGACCGCGGCCTGCTCTTCAAGCACGTGCCGTACGAGCACAGTTACCCGCACTGCTGGCGCTGCCACACCGCGCTGCTCTACTACGCGCAGCCCTCCTGGTACATCCGCACCACCGCCGTCAAGGACCGCCTCCTCCAGGAGAACGAGAACACCAACTGGTTCCCGGACACGGTCAAACACGGCCGGTACGGCGACTGGCTGAACAACAACATCGACTGGGCACTGTCCCGCAGCCGCTACTGGGGCACCCCGCTGCCGATCTGGCGCTGCGAGGACAACCACCTCACCGTCGTCGGCTCCCGCGCGGAGCTGACCGAGCTGACCGGCACCGACCAGTCGGGCCTGGACCCGCACCGCCCGTTCATCGACGCGGTCGCCTTCGCCTGCCCGCAGTGCGGCGAGAGCGCCACGCGCGTGCCCGAGGTCATCGACGCCTGGTACGACTCGGGTTCGATGCCGTTCGCGCAGTGGGGCTACCCGCACAAGAACAAGGAACTCTTCGAGTCCCACTACCCGGCGCAGTTCATCAGCGAGGCCATCGACCAGACCCGCGGCTGGTTCTACACGCTGATGGCGATCGGCACCCTGGTCTTCGACAAGTCGTCGTACGAGAACGTCGTCTGCCTCGGCCACATCCTCGCCGAGGACGGCCGCAAGATGTCCAAGCACCTGGGCAACACTCTGGACCCGATCCCGCTGATGGACCGTCACGGCGCCGACGCGGTGCGGTGGTTCATGGCGGCGGGCGGCTCCCCGTGGGCGGCACGCCGCGTGGGCCACGGCACCATCCAGGAGGTCGTCCGCAAGACCCTCCTGACGTACTGGAACACGGTCGCCTTCCAGGCCCTGTACGCGCGCACGTCCGACTGGGCACCCAGCGCGGCGGACCCGGCCCCGGCCGACCGCCCGGTCCTGGACCGCTGGCTCCTGTCCGAACTCCACGCCCTCACCGACCAGGTGACACAGGCTCTGGAGTCCTACGACACCCAGCGCGCCGGCAAGCTCCTGTCGGCGTTCGTCGACGACCTGTCCAACTGGTACGTCCGCCGCTCCCGCCGCCGCTTCTGGCAGGGCGACAAGGCCGCGCTGCGCACCCTGCACGAGGTCGTCCAGACGGTCACCCAGCTGATGGCCCCGCTGACCCCGTTCATCACCGAGCGGGTCTGGCAGGACCTCATCGTCCCGGTGACTCCGGGCGCCCCCGAGTCCGTCCACCTGTCCGTGTGGCCGGAGGCGGACCTCTCCGTCATCGACCCCGAGCTCTCCAAGCAGATGGTCCTCGTACGCCGCCTGGTGGAGCTGGGCCGGGCCACGCGCGCGGAGTCGGGCGTCAAGACGCGCCAGCCGCTGTCCCGCGCGCTGATCGCGGCCACGGGCTTCGCCGCCCTGGACCGCGAGCTGCACGCGCAGATCACGGAGGAGCTGAACGTCGAGAGGCTCGCCTCGCTGAGCGAGGTCGGCGGCTCGCTGGTCGACACCACGGCGAAGGCCAACTTCCGCGCCCTGGGCAAGCGGTTCGGCAAGCGCGTCCAGGACGTCGCGAAGGCCGTGGCGAACGCGGACGCCGCCGCGCTGTCCTTGGCGCTGCGCGAGGGCACGGCGTCCGTCGAGGTGGACGGCGAGACCATCACGCTGGCCCCGGATGAGGTGATCATCACAGAGACCCCGCGCGAGGGCTGGTCCGTGGCCTCCGACTCGGGTGCGACGGTCGCCCTCGACCTGGAGATCACCGAGGAGCTGCGGCAGGCGGGCCTGGCCCGTGACGCGATCCGCCTGATCCAGGAGTCCCGCAAGAACAGCGGCCTGGACGTCGCCGACCGGATCGCCCTGCGCTGGACCTCGACCGACCCGGCAGTCATCGCCGCCCTGTCCGAGCACGCGGCCCTGATCGCCGACGAGGTCCTGGCCACGGACTTCGCCCAGGGCGAGGCCGACGACACCTACGGCACCCCGTTCACCGACGAGGGCCTGTCCCTGGTGTTCCGCCTGCACAAGGCGTAGGCACCACCGGCACGCGAAAGGGCCCGGCCTCCTTCCTGGAGGTCGGGCCCTTTTCTCACGCCCAACGGTCAACTCACCTGAACCAACGGCCGACTCACCTGCCCCAACGGTCAACTCACATGATCCAGCGGTCAACCCGCGTAAAAAGGGCGGGGCCCCGGATCGAAATCCGGGGCCCCGCCCTGAACGCTGCCGACGCCGAAGGCGTACTAAAGGCCGGTCAGTTGTCGTCCTCGTCGATCAGGAACCCGCGCATCGGCGAGGGAGCCTGGCCCATCGGCGACGGGCCCTGCGGCCGTACCGGCGCCATCGGCTGGGTCATGGCCGGGGACATCTGCTGCTGGCCGCCGTAGGACGGACCGGCGGGCGGCGGGCCGCCCATGCCCTGGTTGCCGCCGTACGACGGGGCGCTCGCGCCTGCCGGAGCCATGGACGGCGCCGGGGACGGCGGAAGCGACGCGGTGGCCGGAGTGCGCGGCGGGGCCAGCGAGTCGTCGGCCTGGGTCTCCAACTGACGCAGCTGGGACTCCAGGTAGGACTTCAGACGCGTGCGGTACTCGCGCTCGAAGCCGCGCAGGTCCTCGACCTTGCGCTCCAGCGTGGCGCGGGCGGACTCCAGGGAGCCCATCGCGACGCGGTGCTTCTCCTGCGCGTCCCGCTCCAGGGCGTCGGCCTTGGCTCGGGCGTCACGCTCAAGACCCTCGGCGCGCGAACGGGCCTCGCCGACGATCTTGTTGGCCTCGGAACGGGCCTCGGCGATCGCCTGGTCGGCGGTCTGCTGGGCCAGCGAGAGGACACGGGCGGCGCTGTCGCCACCGGGGCCCTGCTGCGGCATGCCGCCACCCATGGGACC
Organism: Streptomyces sp. NBC_01261; assembly: GCF_036226385.1. Lineage (NCBI taxonomy): Bacteria > Bacillati > Actinomycetota > Actinomycetes > Kitasatosporales > Streptomycetaceae > Streptomyces > Streptomyces sp. NBC_01261. The sequence goes on along the minus strand of NZ_CP108463.1, from coordinate 7,973,298 downwards.
GCCCATGGGGCCGCCCATCTGCTGCTGCATGGGGGGCTGGCCGCCCATCTGACCCTGCATCGGGCCCTGGCCCATCTGCTGCATCTGCCCCTGCATCGGGCCCTGGCCCATCGGACCGCCCATGGGGCCCTGTCCCATCGGACCCTGGCCCTGCGGGCCACCCTGACCCTGGCCACCGGGGCCTGCGGGCAACTGCGGGGCACCGCTCGGCAGCTGGGGCGGGCCTCCCATGGGGCCGCCCATCTGCTGCTGCGGCGGGCCCGATATGCCGGCGGGCACCGGGCCGCCCGGACCGCGCATGCCTTGCGGGGGCATGCCCTGCTGGGGCATCCCCTGCTGCTGCATGCCGCCTTGCTGCATACCGCCCTGTTGCATGCCGCCCTGCTGCTGGTCCTGTTCGGGGGGCTTGCGCATGTTCTGTTGGTTCTGGGCCGCGGCGCGCGTGGCCGCGGCCAACTTGGCGCGCAGGTCCTCGTTCTCGCGGAGCAGGCGCGTCAGTTCGGCTTCGACCTCGTCGAGGAAGGCATCGACCTCGTCCTCGTCATAGCCTTCTCGGAGGCGGACGGTCGTGAACTGCTTGTTCCGCACGTCCTCGGGGGTCAACGGCATCTCTTCACCTCAACGTAGTCATCGGCAGTCGGCAAGACCGTATCGTCCACTGTCACCTCGCGAGATTGCCCACGATAGAGATCAAGATGTAGACGATGATCATCAGGACGAAGAAGGACAGGTCGAGCGCCACGCCTCCGAGACGCAACGGCGGGATGAACCGCCGCAGAAGCTTCAACGGTGGATCGGTGACAGTGTAGGCGGCCTCCAGAACGACCACCATCGCCTTGCCGGGTTGCCATGAGCGGGCGAACTGGAAGACGTAGTCCATGACCAACCGGAAGATGAGCACGATGAGGAACACCATCAGCGCGATGTAGATCACCTGCGCGAACACGCTCATGGTCTGTCTTTCCCTCTCCCCTGTTCCGTGCTTTCTAGCGGCTGTCTGTCTCAGCTCTGATTGAAGAACCCGCCCTCTGCGATGCGGGCCTTGTCCTCCGCCGTGACATCGACGTTAGCAGGCGACAACAGGAACACCTTCTGCGTCACCCGCTCGATGCTGCCGTGAAGACCAAACACCAAACCGGCCGCAAAGTCGACAAGTCGCTTGGCGTCTGTGTCATCCATCTCAGTCAGATTCATGATCACCGGGGTGCCCTCACGGAAGTGTTCCCCGATGGTACGGGCCTCGTTGTAGGTCCGGGGGTGAAGTGTGGTGATCCGATAAGGCTCTCGCTCCGACACGACCTTGGGCATGATCACCGGTGCGTTCTTCTCCAGGGACTGGCGTTCTTGTGTGATGGATGCCACGGGCGCGATACGCGCCGGACGCCCTGATTCCGCACCCAGTGAAGCGGAATGGGACACAGGTTCGCGAGGGGCCGGAGGCTGCACCACTCGTACCGGTTCGTCCCTTTGAGGCTGATGAGGGCTGTGTGACTGGTGCGACGGCTCGTGCCGTCGACGGTCCCGCTCGGGCTCCGGGTCCAGTTCGGGTTCGAAGTCGTCATCGGGGTCGAAACCCCGGCCGTCGTACCCATCGTCCTCCACGAGGCCGAGGTAGACCGCCATCTTGCGCATCGCGCCGGCCATGCTCTGAGTCCTCCGCTCTGTGGTGGATCGGCTGACGACTGCCAAGTGCCCGCGATCCACGAGGTCGTTGCGCCCACCTTCGGCGGCATTGACCATATTTTCTGCTGTGGTCCGACTTCCTGGCGACGTTACCCGAGCCTGGGGCGCACGCCGAGTACCGCAGTGCCGACGCGTACATGTGTCGCTCCGGCTGCCACGGCCTGTTCGAGGTCCGCACTCATCCCTGCCGACACCATGTTCGCAGCAGGATGGGCTCGGCGCAGGTCAGTCGACAAATCCATCAACCGCCCGAACGCCTCCTGTTGGCGTCCCGCGTACTCACCGGTGAGCGGGGCGACGGTCATCAGCCCGTCGAGCCGCAACCCCGGAGCCCCGGCGACGAGATCGGCCAACTCCCCGATCCCGCCCGGTCCGACGCCTCCCCGCTCGCCCCGCCCGCTCACTCCCGCGTCGAGTGCGACCTGGATGAGACAGCCCAGTCGGCGCCCGGACCGCTCGGCCTCCTTCGACAGCGCGGTGACGAGTCGGGCCCGGTCGACCGACTGCACGACGTCGGCGTAACCGACCACGGATCGCACCTTGTTGGTCTGCAACTGACCGACGAAGTGCCAACTCAGCGGCAGATCCGCGCATGCGGCGGCCTTCGGGGCGGCGTCCTGGTCCCGGTTCTCGGCGACATGACGCACACCGAGTTCGGCCAACATCCGCACGTCGCTCGCCGGATAGGTCTTGGTGACCACGATCAGGGTCACTTCTTCACGCTTGCGCCCGGCCGCCGTGCAGGCGGCGGCGATGCGTTCCTCGACTCCCGCCAGATTCACGGCGAGTTCTTGCCCACGGTCCGTCATGTCCGATCAGTCCAGCCAGACATAGCTCGCCAGGCGCCCGGTCGTACGGTCGCGGCGGTACGAGAAGTGGTCGCCCGATTCACGGGTGCACACCGGCGACTGCTCCCGGTCGCGCACCCCGAGCCGGTCGAGCTGCGCGTGCGCTCCGGCGGTCACGTCGACCGCGGGAGTGCCCCAGCTCGTCTCGGCGTACGCCGCGGGTTCCACGGCGGCGACGTCGGCGCGCATGTCCGCGGGCACTTCGTAGCACCGGCCGCAGACCGCGGGTCCGGTGCGGGCGACGATCCGGGCGGGATCGGCGCCGAGTTCCACCATGGCCGCCACGGCGGCGGGGACGACTCCGGCGAGCATGCCCGGGCGTCCGGCGTGGGCCGCGCCCGCGATCCCGGCGACCGGGTCGGCGAGCAGGACCGGTGTGCAGTCGGCGGTCAGCACGGCGAGGGCGAGGCCGCGCCGGGCGGTGACGACCGCGTCGACGGAGGGGATGTCCGAGGTGCCCCAGGGCTCCTCGACGACCGCCACGTCCGCGCCGTGCACCTGGTTCATCCAGACCACCAGCGCCGGGTCCAACCCCAGCGACTTGGCGGCCAGTTCGCGATTGGCACGGACCGCGTCGGGGTCGTCGCCGACCGCGCCGCCGAGGTTGAGCTCCTCGTACGGAACGGCGCTCACCCCGCCCCACCTGTCGGTGAAGGCGAAATGCGCGCCGCTCACGGTGTCGAACTGTCCTATCACTTCAGGAAGTCCGGTACGTCCAGCTCCTCGGCGGCACTGTCCGAGTAGGTCCGCGACGGCGGGACCGGCGGGGCGACCGGGTGGTCGGCAACCGGCTCCGGGGCGTGCTCCGGCTCCTCCTTGGGCTTGACGCTGCCGAGCGAGCCGAAGGACGGACGGCTCTCCTGCCGTACCGGGGTCGGCTCGTCGCGGCGGGCCGAGGACGAACTCGTGCCCGTCTCGCGGCGGGTCGGCGGCTGGCCGCCGTCGAAGCCGGCCGCGATGACCGTGACCCGGACCTCGTCGCCGAGGGCGTCGTCGATGACCGCGCCGAAGATGATGTTGGCCTCGGGGTGGGCCGCCTCGCTGACCAGTTGGGCCGCTTCGTTGATCTCGAACAGGCCGAGGTCGGAGCCGCCGGAGATGGAGAGCAGGACGCCGCGGGCGCCGTCGATGGAGGCTTCGAGGAGCGGCGAGGAGATCGCCATCTCGGCCGCCGCCACCGCGCGGTCGTCGCCGCGGGCCGAGCCGATGCCCATGAGGGCCGAACCGGCCTCGGACATCACGGACTTGACGTCGGCGAAGTCGAGGTTGATCAGGCCGGGGGTGGTGATGAGATCGGTGATGCCCTGCACACCGGAGAGCAGGACCTGGTCCGCCGACTTGAAGGCGTCGAGGACCGAGACCTGGCGGTCCGAGATGGACAGCAGCCGGTCGTTCGGGATGACGATGAGGGTGTCGACCTCTTCGCGGAGTTCGGCGATGCCGTCCTCCGCCTGGTTCGCCCGGCGCCGTCCCTCGAAGGTGAACGGGCGGGTGACCACGCCGATGGTGAGGGCGCCCAGGGAGCGCGCGATGTTGGCCACGACGGGCGCGCCGCCGGTGCCGGTGCCGCCACCCTCTCCGGCCGTCACGAAGACCATGTCGGCCCCCTTGAGGACCTCCTCGATCTCCTCGCGGTGATCCTCGGCGGCCTTGCGGCCGACGGCCGGGTTGGCGCCGGCGCCGAGTCCGCGGGTGAGTTCGCGGCCGACGTCGAGTTTGACGTCGGCGTCGCTCATCAACAGCGCCTGCGCGTCGGTGTTGATGGCGATGAACTCGACGCCCTTGAGACCGACCTCGATCATCCGGTTGATGGCATTGACACCACCGCCGCCGACACCGATGACTTTGATGACTGCGAGGTAGTTCTGCGGTGCTGCCACGTCGAAGGCCTCTCGCCTCGAGTTACGTGTCGTCGATCGCGGTGTTCCGCGACCCGACGACGGATGCCGAATGGGACGGTCCGTAGCGCCGACCCGAACCCTAACGTTGAAGTTTAGGGTTACCAGTGTGTCCGTTCCTTGAAGTCTTCTGAACAGGACACTAAGTCGACAAGTGGCGCACGTTCAACGAACACGCCGAACCTCCCGTTTTTCTTTTCACCCTATGTGATCAGCCGTAGCGCTGCCCAACCAGGGTGCTGGCCTGCGCGAATGTGCGTCAACTCCCGGCTGACGCAGGGGCGGTGGGAACGCTTACGTCGAAGTGCCGGGCGCTGGAAGCTGCTTTCATGAGAGCGGTGAGCGTACGCGCCTTCGCCGCACCCTTGTCACCACTTCCCCAAGAGACCGTCCGGCCGCCGCTCAACTCCAGTGAGATGTCGTCGTAGGAACGGACCTTGACGACCTGGGTGACGCGCGCGACCGCGGCCGGAATGTCACCCGCGACCTTCACCGCCTCGCGTACGAGTCGACCCTCTCCGAAGCGGCGCAGGCCCGCCGCGGACGAACTCGACGGGGAGAGCGTCAATTCGAGGGTGGGGACGGACTTCGGTGGCATGGAAACAGTGGCGAACCGCACGCCTTCGTCGTCCACTTCGATGAAGTTTCCGCCCTTTTTCTCCATCAGAACCGGGCTGCGTTCGGTCACTTTCAGCCCGATTCCGTGAGGCCAGGAACGGACTACGTCAACGGTGTCAATTCGGGGCAATTTACTGCGGAGTCGGGCTTCGATCGCATCGGTGTCGACGGAAACGAGCGGTCCGCCGACCGGAACGCCGGCGGCTTCGCGCACCTGCTCCGGCGTCAGAACCTTCGTCCCGGAGACCGACACCTTCTCCACCCGCAGCCACTGCGAGCCGTAGAGCAGCCAGATCGCCGCGGTGCCCAACAGGACTGCGGCCAGGGCGAGTACGACAATCAGACGAAGGCGTCTTGGTCCCAGACGCCGGACAAGGGGCGGGCCGGACGACTCCTGTTGGCGTTCACCGCGCTCGGCGGTGCTCGGTCCGGCCACGCTCCCCTGCCTCTCTCACATATGGCTAACGGTGCCGCGAGGCGATCGCCTCGTACACCATGCCGACGAGCAGGTCGTCGGCGTCCCGGCGGCCGAACTCGCTTGCCGCGCGCGACATCTCGTACAGCCGGTGCGGGTCGGCGAGCACGGGCAGGACGTTGCCCTGGACCCACTCGGGCGTCAGTTCCGCGTCGTCGACCAGGAGTCCGCCGCCTGCCTTGACCACCGGCTGGGCGTTCAGCCGCTGTTCGCCGTTGCCGATGGGCAGCGGGACGTAGGCGGCCGGGAGTCCGACGGCGGAGAGTTCGGCGACGGTCATCGCGCCCGCGCGGCAGAGCATCATGTCGGCCGCGGCGTACGCGAGGTCCATCCGGTCCACGTACGGTACCGGGATGTAGGGGGGCATCCCCGGCATCTGGTGCACCTGCGGCAGTTCGTTCTTCGGGCCGACCGCGTGCAGGATCTGGATTCCGGCCTGTTGGAGGTACGGCGCGACCCGCTCGACCACCTCGTTCAGGTGCCGGGCGCCCTGCGAGCCGCCGGAGACCAGCAGCGTCGGCAGGTTCGGGTCGAGCCCGAACGCGGCCCGGGCCTCGGGCCGTACGGCCGCGCGGTCCAGGGTGGCGATCGTGCGGCGCAGCGGGATGCCGATGTAGCGGGCGTCCCGCAGCTTGCTGTCCGGGGTCGAGACGGCGACCCGGGCCGCGTACCGCGAGCCGATCTTGTTGGCCAACCCGGGCCGGGCGTTGGCCTCGTGGATCACGATCGGCACCCCGAGGCGCTTGGCCGCGAGGTAGCCGGGCAGCGCCACATAGCCGCCGAAGCCGACGACACAGTCCGCCTTGGTGCGCTCCAGGATCTGCTCGGCCGCCTTGATCGTGCCGCGCAACCGGCCCGGCACGGTGATCAGTTCGGGGGTGGGCTTGCGCGGCAGGGGTACGGCGGGGATCAGCGCGAGATCGTAGCCCCGCTCGGGTACGAGACGGGTCTCAAGGCCGCGCTCCGTGCCCAGGGCCGTGATCCCCACAGTGGGGTCCTGCCTGCGCAGGGCGTCCGCGAGGGCGAGCGCCGGCTCGATGTGGCCGGCGGTCCCCCCACCGGCGAGTACGACATGCACCGAAATTCACCGCTCTCCGGACGAACGCGCCGCCGAGGCACGCCGTCGCATCGTGTTCCATCTCCGGGGCCGCTGGCCGGAACCGGTACCCCTGCCCCCCCGTTTTCTACCAAAGCGGGGTTGCCGCATCGCAAGCGCCGCCCGCGCAGCGGGGTCGTCGCGCGCGAAGGCGACAAGCAACCCCATGGCGAACATGGTCGGCAGCAGGGCGGAACCCCCGTAGGAGAACAGCGGGAGCGGGACACCGGCGATCGGCAGCAGGCCGAGCACCGCACCGATGTTGATCACCGCCTGAGCGATGATCCAGGTGGTCACGCCTCCCGCGGCATACCTCACGAAGGGGTCCTCCGTGCGTCCGGCCACGCGGATACCCGCATAGCCTAGAGCCGCGAAGAGGGCGAGCACCGACAGTGTGCCCGCCAGACCCAGTTCCTCACCGGTGACGGCGAAGATGAAGTCCGTGTGGGCCTCGGGGAGTTGACCCCATTTCTCCACACTCGCCCCGAGCCCGGAGCCGAAGATCCCGCCGGACGCGAGCGCGTAGATTCCGTGCACGGCCTGCCAGCAGTCGGCGACCCCGGTCTTCGGCTCGGTCGCGCCGATGCAGGCGAGCCGGGCCATCCGGTTGGGGCTGGTCTTGATGAGGATCACACCGATCACGCCCGCGATCGACAGCACGCCGGCGAAGAGCCGGGTCGGGGCACCGGCCAGCCAGAGCAGGCCGAACAGGATCGCGGTGAGGATGATCGCCGTGCCCATGTCGCCGCCGAGCATGATCAGCCCGAGCAGCATGAACGCGACCGGCACCAGCGGCACCAGCATGTGCTTCCACTGGGACAGCATCGCCTTGTCCTGCTTGCGGGCGAGCAGGTCGGCGCCCCACAGGACCAGGGCCAGCTTGCCGAACTCGCTGGGCTGGATCTGGAAGGAGCCGCCGAGCGAGATCCAGTTGCGGTTGCCGTTGACCGACATCCCTATCCCCGGCAACTGCACCAGCGCCATCATGAAGACGGCGCCCGCGAGGATCGGATAGGCCAGCGCCCGGTGCAACTTGACCGGCATCCGCGAGGCGGCCAGCGCCAAGACCCCGCCGATACAGGCCGCGAGGAACTGTTTGCGGAAGAAATACGAGCCGGGCAGCGAGAGTTGGAGCGCGGTGATCTGGGAGGCCGAGTAGACCATCACCAGACCGAGCACGGTGATCAGCACGCTGCCGCCGGCGATCAGGTAGTAGGCGGTCAGCGGCCGGTCCCAGGCTCGGCGCGCGTTGACATAGAGCCGTCGTACGGGGTTGTCGCGGACGGCCCTGGCGGCGGCGGGACGTCTTGGGGTCCGCTGCTGCACGGGCGGCCGGCCGGTACGGCTACTGGGCATCAGCGCCTCCGCTTGCGTCGGTCAGGCGCCGAGTTCGCGAACCGCCTGGGCGAACGCGTCACCGCGCTTGTTGTAGTTGGCGAACATGTCCATGGAGGCGCAGGCCGGGGCGAGCAGCACCGTGTCGCCGGCGGCGGCGAGCCGCTGTGCCTCCTGGACAGCCGCGAGCATCGCCCCAGTGTCGGTCCGGTCGAGGTCGACGACGGGTACTTCCGGCGCGTGTCGCGCGAGGGCTTCGCGGATCAGCGCGCGATCTGCGCCGATCAGCACCACACCCCGAAGGTGCTCGGCCGACTTGGCGACCAACTCGTCGAAGGTCGCGCCCTTGGCGAGTCCGCCCGCGATCCACACGATCGACTCGTAGGCCGCCAACGAGGCTTCCGCCGCATGGGTGTTGGTGGCCTTGGAGTCGTCGACGTACGCGACGCCGTCCACATCGGCCACGTGCGCGATGCGGTGCGCGTCGGGCGTGAAGGCCCGCAGCCCGTCCCGTACGGCCTTGGCGGGCACCCCGAAGGCGCGCGCGAGGGCAGCGGCGGCAAGGGCGTTGGCGATGTTGTGCGGGGCGGGCGGGTTGACGTCGGAGACCTCCGCCAACTCCTGCGCGTTCTTCTGCCGGTCCTCGACGAAGGCGCGGTCCACCAGAATGCCGTCCACGAGGCCGAGTTGGGACGGCGCGGGGCTGCCGAGGGTGAACCCGATCGCCCGGCACCCCTCCTCGACGTCGGCCTCTCGGACCAGTTCCTCGGTGGCCTTGTCGGCGACGTTGTAGACGCAGGCGACCCGATTGCCTTCGTAGATACGGCCCTTGTCGGCGGCGTACGCCTCCATGGAGCCGTGCCAGTCGAGGTGATCGGGCGCCAGATTGAGAACGGCGGCGGAGTGGGCGCGCAGCGAGGGTGCCCAGTGCAGCTGATAGCTCGACAGTTCGACGGCGAGGACGTCGTACTGCTCGTCCCCGAGTACGGCGTCCAGGACCGAGACGCCGATGTTGCCGACCGCCGCCGTGCGCAGGCCGCCCGCCTTCAGGATCGAGGCGAGCATCTGGACGGTGGTGGTCTTGCCGTTGGTGCCGGTGACGGCCAGCCAGGGGGCCGCCTCGGGGCCGCGCAGGCGCCACGCCAGCTCCACGTCGCCCCAGATCTCGACACCGGCTGCCCGGGCCGCCGTGAACAGCGGCTTGTCGGGCTGCCAGCCGGGGGTGGTGACGATCAGTTCGGTGCCGTCGGGCAGGGACGCTCCATCACCGAGGCGCACGGTGATGCCGAGCGCCTCCAGGTCGGCCGCCTGGACCCGGGAGCGCTCGTCGGCGCCGTCGTTGACGACCGTGACGAGCGCGCCGAGGCCGTGCAGGACCCTGGCCGCCGGGATGCCGGAGACACCGAGCCCGGCGACGGTGACGTGCTTGCCCTCGAAGGAGAGCCCCTGCCCATCGGTCACTTTTCCGCTGCCCATCCCGCGTAGAAGAGGCCCAGGCCGACGATCACGCAGATGCCCTGGATGATCCAGAAGCGGACCACCACGAGCACTTCGGACCAGCCCTTGAGTTCGAAGTGGTGCTGGAGCGGGGCCATGCGGAAGACCCGCTTGCCGGTGAGCTTGAACGAGCCGACCTGGATGACCACCGACATGGTGATGAGGACGAAGAGACCACCCATGATGGCGACCAGCAGCTCCGTGCGGGAGAGGATCGCCAGACCCGTGAGGACACCGCCGAGGGCGAGTGAACCCGTGTCGCCCATGAAGATCTTGGCCGGCGAGGTGTTCCACCACAGGAAGCCCAGGCAGGCACCCATCAGCGCGGAGGCGATGACCGCGAGGTCGAGCGGATCGCGCACTTCGTAGCAGGCGTTCGGGTTGGTCAGGGTCGTCGCGTTGGCGCAGGACTCCTGGAACTGCCAGACACCGATGAAGGTGTAGGCGCCGAAGACCAGCACCGAGGCGCCGGTGGCCAGGCCGTCCAGACCGTCCGTCAGGTTCACGCCGTTCGACATCGCGAGGATCATGAACAGCGCCCAGATCACGAACAGGATCGGGCCGAGCTTCCAGCCGAAGTCCGTGATGAACGACAGTTTCGTGGACGCCGGGGTGTTGCCGCGGGCGTCCTGGAACTGCAGGGCGAGCACCGCGAAGCTGATCCCGACGATCAGCTGGCCGGCCATCTTCGCCTTGGCCCGCAGGCCCAGCGAACGCCTCTTGACGATCTTGATGTAGTCGTCGAGGAAGCCGACCAGGCCCATGCCCACCATCAGACCGAGCACCAGCAGACCCGAATAGGTCGGCGTGTAACCGGTGATGACCTTGGACAGGAAGTACGCGGCGACCGTCGCGAAGATGAACGCGATACCGCCCATCGTCGGCGTACCGCGCTTGCTGGCGTGCTCGCGCGGGCCGTCGTCACGGATGTACTGGCCGTAGCCCTTGCGGGCCAGCAGCTTGATCAGCAGCGGGGTGCCCACCAGGGTCAGGAACAGGCCGATGACTCCTGAGAACAGGATCTGCTTCATCATCGGGCGGCAACCTCACCCTCGGTACCGGCCTCGACGAGCGCCTGCGCCACGCTCTCCAGACCGACCGACCGGGACGCCTTCACGAGAACGACGTCTCCCGGGCGCAACTCGCTGCGCAACAGGTCGACCGCCGCCTGTGCGTCGGACACGTGCACCGACTCCTCACCCCACGAACCCTCGTTATATGCGCCCAGTTGCAGCCAGGACGCTTCCCTGCCCCCGACCGCGACGAGCTTGCCGACATTGAGCCGGACGGCCAGCCGTCCGACCGCGTCGTGCTCGGCGAGCGCCTCGTCCCCGAGCTCGGCCATCTTGCCGAGCACCGCCCAGGTCCGCCGCCCCTTGCCCATGGCCGCGAGCGCGCGCAAGGCGGCTCGCATGGACTCGGGGTTCGCGTTGTAGGCGTCGTTGACGATGGTCACGCCGTCCGGTCGCTCGGTGACCTCCATCCGCCAGCGGGAGAGGGAGCCCGCCTCGGAGAGCGCGGTGGCGATCTCGTCTGCGGACATGCCCAGCTCATGGGCGACGGCGGCCGCGGCGAGCGCGTTCGACACGTGGTGCTCACCGTACAGGCGCATGGTCACTTCGCTGCACCCGGAGGGTGTGTGAAGGCTGAAGGCGGGCTGTCCGCTGTCCGTGAGTCTCACGTTCTCGGCCCGTACGTCCGCTTCGCCGGACTCTCCGAAAAGGATCACCTTCGCCTTCGTACGGGACGCCATGGCCCGTACGAGCGGATCGTCCGCGTTGAGGACCGCGACACCGCCGTCTTCAACTGAAGGGAGCGCTTCTACGAGTTCACCCTTTGCCTGTGCGATCTGCTCCCGGCCGCCGAACTCCCCGATGTGGGCGGTGCCGACGTTGAGCACGAGGCCGATCTGCGGGGGCGTCAGATCCGCGAGGTAGCGGATGTGACCGATGCCGCGGGCGCCCATCTCCAGGACGAGGAACCTCGTCTCGGCGGTGGCGCTCAGCGCGGTCAGCGGCAGCCCGATCTCATTGTTCAACGATCCCGGTGTGAACACCGTGGGCGCCTTGCGGGCGAGCACCTGGGCGACGAGGTCCTTGGTGCTGGTCTTGCCCGCCGAGCCGGTGAGGGCGACGAGGGTCGCGCCGAGCCGTCGTACGACATGACGGGCGAGGGCGCCCAGGGCGCTCTGGACGTCGTCCACGACGATCGCGGGCACGCCGACCGGGCGGGACGCCAGGAGGGCCACCGCGCCCGCCTGGACGACCGCGTGCGCGAAGTCGTGGCCGTCGACGTGCTCGCCGACGAAGGCGACGAAGAGGCTGCCGGGTTCCACCTCCCGGGAGTCGCGGACCACCGGGCCGGTGACCTGGACGGACGGATCCGGTATGTCGTGCGTCTGCCCGCCGACGACTTCAGCGATCTCGGCGAGGGAGAGGGCGATCACAAGTTCATCCCTGGGTCTTCTGGATAGCTTCGCGAAGCACCTGGCGGTCGTCGAAGGGACGGACCACACCGGCGATGTCCTGGCCCTGCTCATGGCCCTTGCCCGCGACCAGCACGGTGTCCCCCGGCTGTGCGCGGGCGACGGCGGCGGCGATGGCGGCGGCCCGGTCCTCGAAGACCTGGACCTCGCCACGCTCGTGCGCGGGCACCGAAGCGGCGCCCTGGAGCATCGTCGCGAGGATCGCGAGGGGGTCCTCGGAGCGGGGGTTGTCCGATGTCAGTACGGCGGTGTCGGCGAGCCGGGCCACCGCGGCGCCCATCGGCTCGCGCTTGGTCTTGTCCCGGTCGCCACCGCAGCCGAGCACGACGTGCACCTTGCCCTCGGTGACCTTGCGCAGCGCGCGGAGAACCGATTCGACGGCGTCCGTCTTGTGGGCGTAGTCGACGACCGCGAGATACGGCTGCCCGACGTCCACGCGCTCCAGGCGGCCCGGCACGCCCGGCACCGCGGCGATGCCGTCGGCGGCGAGCTGCGGGTCGAGGCCCGCGGTGGCCAGGGCGGCGATCGCGGCGAGGGTGTTGGCCACGTTGAAGGAGCCGGCGAGCGGCGAACGAGCGGCGATCAGCTCGCCCTTGGGGCCGACCGCGGTGAACGTCGAGTCCATCGGGCCGACTTCGACGTCCTGGGCGCGCCAGTCGGCGTCCGGGTGGCCCTCGGCGGAGTAGGTGACCACGGGGACCGTGGCCTCGACGGCGAGCCTGCGGCCGTACGCGTCGTCGAGGTTGACCACTCCCTGCCGGCTGCGCAGCGGTGTGAACAGCTGCGCCTTGGCCTGGAAGTAGTCCTCCATGCCCGTGTGGAACTCCATGTGTTCCGGGCTGAGGTTGGTGAAGACCGCGATGTCGAAGATGCAGGCGTCGACCCGGCCGAGGACCAGCGCGTGGCTGGAGACCTCCATGGCGACCGCGTCGACCCCGCGCTCCAGCATCACCGCGAACAGGGCCTGGAGATCGGTGGCTTCGGGGGTCGTGCGCTCCGACTTGATGCGCTCGTCGCCGATGCGCATCTCGACCGTGCCGATCAGACCGGTGGACCGGACCGTCTTCAGGCCACCCTCTACGAGGTAGGCGGTCGTCGTCTTGCCGGACGTTCCGGTGATGCCGACCTGGAGCAGATCGCGGCCGGGATGACCGTAGATGGTCGCCGCCAGCTCCCCCATCTGCCCGCGCGGGTCCTCGACGACCAGCACCGGCAGGCCCGTTGCGGCCGCGCGGTCGGCGCCGGCCGGATCCGTCAGCACCGCTACGGCGCCGAGGCCGGCCGCCTGGGTGACGAAGTCGGCGCCGTGCAGGCGGGCGCCGGGCAGCGCGGCGTACAGGTCGCCGGGGCGGACGGCGCGCGAGTCATGGGTGATGCCCGTGATCTCGGCGGTCGGCACCGGCGCTGTCGTCACAGTCACGGCGGCGCCCAGTTCGTCGGCGAGTTCCGCGAGGGGTGTGGCGGAGATCCGCGCCGGCCTGGGCGGCCCCGGGTAGGTCACGGATGCGCCCTTCTGGGGGGTTTGGGAGTGGTCGGCGGATGGCACGGCGGTGAGCGTACCGGGCACACCCGCCCCGGAGCGAAGCGAGGGGCCGGGCCCGCTGTCCTGCTGGCCCTGGTTCCCGGACTGGGAGGTGATCATGGTCACGGATCGGTTCCTGGCTGTTGCGCTGATCAGGGCGTGAAGGTCACGGGCAGATTCGCCGCCTTCGCCCCGGTGGGCGGGACCTGGAGGGTTTTGAGGGCGAACTCCATCACCTGCTTGTAGATCGGTCCGCAGATCTGACCGCCGAAGTAGCTTCCGCTGGTGGCGTTCTGGATCGCGCAGTAGACGGTGATGCGGGGGTTGTCGGCGGGCGCGAACCCGGCGAACGACGAGGTGTAGCCCTTGTACTTGCCGGTGGCCGGATCCACACGGTTGGCGGTGCCGGTCTTGCCCGCGACCCGGTACCCCGGAATCGCGGCCTTACCGCCCGTGCCCTGCTCGTCGTCCACCACGGACTCCAGCATCTGGGCGAGGGTCTTCGCCGTCTTGGCACTGATGACCCGGGTCTTCTTGGGCGTGGTCGCGGGCGTGAAGCGGCCGTCGGGCCCCTTCGTGCCGCGTACCAGGGTGGGTTCGACGCGGACTCCGCCGTTGGCGACCGTCGAGTAGACGGAGGCCGCCTGGAGCGCGTTGAGGGACATGCCCTGGCCGAAAGGAATCGTGTACTGCTGCGAGGTCGACCACTTGTCGGCGGGCGCGAGGATGCCCTTCGTCTCGCCGGGAAAATTGAGCCCGCTGTAGCTGCCGATGCCGAACTTGCGCAGATACGAGTACAGGACCTGGTTGGCCTCGGGCTGGGTCTTGCCGAGCTGGCCGGCCGCCTCGATGGTGCCGATGTTGCTGGACTTGGCGAGCACGCCGTTCAGCGTCAGGTTCCAGGTCGCGTGGTCCACGTCGTCCTGGAAGAGCCGGTCCCCGCGGTGCAGCCGGTTCGGCACGACGACATGCGTCAGCGGGGTGGCCGCGTTCTCCTGGAGTACGGCGGCCATCGTCATGACCTTGGCGGTGGAACCGGGCTCGTAGGCGTCCTGGACGGCCGCGTTGCCCAGGGAGGCCGCGCTGGCCTGCGAGAGGTCGTTCGGGTCGAAGCCGGGCGCGTTGGCCATGGCGAGGATCTCGCCGGTGCGGGTGTCCTGCACTATCACGTACCCGCGGTCCGCCTTGGACTTCTTGACCTGCTCGGTGATGGCGTTCTGCGCGGCCCACTGGATGTCACGGTCGATCGTCAGCTCCACGTCGGCACCGGGCACCGCGGGCGTCTCCGTGGAGCCCGCGGTGGGCACCTGGAGACCGCCGGACTGGGCGTAGCGGACCTTGCCGTCCTTGCCGGTGAGGTCCTTGTTCAGCTGCTGCTCGACCCCGCCGCCGCCCTTGCCGTCGGCGTTGACCCAGCCCAGTATCCCGGCGGCGAGATCGCCGTTCGGGTACACGCGCTTGGTGGTGGGGACGGCGAGGACACCGGCCAGGACGTTGACCGTGGTCGGGTCGGTCGAGGCCTTGGTGTTGAGGGCGCTCTTCAGGTCCTTGATCTGCTTCCAGACCTGCGGGGTCTGCCGGTTGGCGAGCACCACGTAGCGCAGGTTCTTGTTCGCGGGCCTGAGCTTCTTGACGAGGGAGGCCTGGTCCACGCCGAGGATCGGGGCGAGGAGGGCGGCCGCCTGTTCGGGCCCGTCGTCGATCTTCAGCTGCTTGCGGGTGAACAGCGTCGGGTCGGCGGTGATCGTGTACGCGTCCACGCTGGTCGCCAGCGCCACTCCGGAACGGTCGGTGATCTCACCGCGCTCGGCGGCCAGGACGTAGTCGACGTACCGGTTCTGCGCGGCCTTGGCGGCGTACGCGCTCGCGTCGACGGCCTGCACCTGGAGCAGCCGTACGACGAACGCGATGAGGACGAGGGTCAGCGCCAGGCTGATCATGCGCAGCCGGGGGCGGGGGCTGCCGAGCCGGAGGGAGCGGGAGCCGCTCGGACGGGCCGCGGGAGGGGGCGAGGCCGGGCGGCGGGCCGGACGGGCGCCGGGACCGGGGCGGCGCCGGGGGGCGTTGCCGCCCTCGGGGCGTTCGGGCCTGGCCGGTCCGGGCACTCGGCGGCGCGGCGGTTCCCTGTCGGACACTTCCGTCACCTGCCGGGGATCGTCGGGGTGGAGGTCTGTGCTGTGGATGACTGCGCTGTGGAGGTCAGGGTTGTAGCGGACTGCGCGGGAGATGTCTGCGCGGGCCGGGTCGCGACGGGGGTGGCCGCGGGGGCCGGTGCCGGTACGACGGCCGTGGGGCTCGGGCCCGGCCTGCTGACGAGTGCTTCGGGTGCGAGGACCGCCGGTGTGCTGACCGTCCTCGCGGCGGCCTGTTCCGGGACACCCTTCACGGTGCCGTTGGGGTCGAGGAAGGCGGGGTCCCCGCCGGGCACCATGCCCAGCTCGTGGGCGCGGCGCTGGAGGGCGTCGGGGGCGGAGTAGGCGTCGACGTCCCGCTGGAGGGCCTGTTCCTCGTCGGTGAGGCTCTTCGTCTGCTTCTGGAGGTCGTCCAGCTTGAACTGCCCTTCGCTGAGCGCGGAGTTCAGCACCAGCAGCGCGATCAGACCGCCGCCGAGAAGCAGCACGACAAGGAGGACGAACGGGGTCCGGGCGGCCTGGATCCCGCCCGTCTGCGCGGGCCCGGTCGGGAAGAGCCGCGCGAGACGAGCGGCCCTGCCCCTCAGTTCGGGTTTCCTGCTCACTCGCACCCCAGACGCCACGCCCACACGCGATACGCACTCACCCGATGTCCTCCCTGATGCGCTGAGCCCCTCGCAGCCGCGCGGGTGCCGCTCGCCGGTTCTCGGCAACCTCTTCCTCGGTGGGAAGTTCGGCACCGCGCGTCAGGAGCTTGAGCCGGGGCTGGTACTGCTCGGGTACGACAGGCAGCCCAGGAGGCGCGGTGTTGGCGGCGCCGGCCGCGAACACCTGCTTGACCAGGCGGTCTTCGAGCGAGTGGTACGACAGGACGGCGATCCGGCCGCCCACGGCAAGGGACTTCACAGCGGCGGGGATCGCGGCCTCCAGGACGGACAGTTCGCCGTTGACCTCGATGCGCAGCGCCTGGAAGGTGCGCTTGGCCGGGTTGCCGCCGGTGCGCTTGGCGGCCTGCGGCAGCGAGTCGCGGATCAGCTCGACGAGCCGCGCGCTGTTGCCGAACGGCTCCTTGTCGCGCTCCCGTACGACCGCGGACACGATCCGCTTGGCCTGCTTCTCCTCGCCGTACGCCCGCAGGATCCGGACGAGTTCACCGGGCGCGTAGGTGTTGAGGACCTCGGCCGCGCTGATGCCGGTCGTCTGGTCCATACGCATGTCGAGGGGCGCGTCCTGGGCGTAGGCGAAACCGCGGTCGGCCTCGTCGAGTTGCATGGAGGAGACGCCGAGGTCGAACAGGACGCCCTCCACGCGCGGGATGCCCAGGCGGTCGAGTACGTCTGGCAGTTCGTCGTAGACGGCGTGCACGAGGTCGGCCCTGTCCCCGAAGGGGGCGAGGCGCTCGCCGGAGAGGCGCAGAGCCTCCTTGTCGCGGTCGAGGGCGACGAGGCGGGCCTCGGGGAACTGGGTCAGCAGGGCCTCGCTGTGCCCGCCGAGGCCGAGCGTGCAGTCGACGACCACCGCCCCCGGCCGCTCCAGCGCGGGGGCCAACATGTCCAGGCACCGCTGGAGCATCACCGGGACGTGTCGACTGTGGCTCAAGGGGCCCTCTCAGATCCGGCGCGGAGCCGTACGCACCGCCGGGTCCCCGCCCGCCGATGAAGAGGAGGCCTGCCGGCGCCGGAAGCGTCAGCCGACCGGGAGCGGGAGGAGGCCGAGCCGTACGTACGCGCCGCGCACGTGGGGAGAATCCGGAAAGTCGCCGGGGTCTCCGGGAAAAGTCCAGCAGGGAGAGCCTCGCCTCCCGCTTCGCGCAACTTTAGTCCACGCTGTCTCACGGTCAATCAACCGGCCTGCGCGTCGCGGGCCCGGGTGCGTGCGAAGCGTCAAAACGGGAAGAATCACCCGGGCGGGTGCACCCCCGCCACCCGTGTGGGTTACCTCACAAGAGGACGCAATGACGCTCTTTTTCCCGTCCCGCACCGAGACCGCACCGCCGGTGACCAGTACCGTCATAGGTATGACGACCTCCGCATCCGTACCCACAGAGTCCGAAGGCGCCATAGTCGACGGCGGGACCGTGACGGACCGCCTCGTCGAGGCCAACGCGCGCTACGCCTCCGCCTTCACCGATCCCGGGATGGACGCCCGTCCAGTCCTGCAGGTGGCCGTGGTGGCCTGCATGGACGCGCGTCTCGACCTGCACGCCGCGCTCGGTCTGGCACTGGGCGACTGTCACACGATCCGCAACGCGGGCGGTGTGGTCACCGACGACGCGATCCGCTCCCTCACCATCAGCCAGCGGGCGCTCGGCACCCGCAGTGTCGTGCTCATCCACCACACCGGCTGCGGCCTGGAGTCCCTCACCGAGGAGTTCCGGCACGACCTGGAGATGGAGGTCGGCCAGCGCCCCGCCTGGGCGGTGGAGGCCTTCCGGGACGTCGAGCAGGACGTACGGCAGTCCATGCAGCGTGTGCGCACCTCGCCGTTCCTGCTGCACACTGATGATGTGCGCGGCTTCGTATTCGACGTGAAGTCGGGTCTGCTGCGCGAGATCGACCCCGCCTGACGCACCCGCCCGCCCCGAAACTTTCGAAAAGCTCGCCCCTCGGACCGCCCAAAAGGTCGCAAGACCCGACAAAGCGAAGGCAGTTGTCCACAGGC
This sequence comes from Streptomyces sp. NBC_01261, assembly GCF_036226385.1. Taxonomy (NCBI): domain Bacteria; kingdom Bacillati; phylum Actinomycetota; class Actinomycetes; order Kitasatosporales; family Streptomycetaceae; genus Streptomyces; species Streptomyces sp. NBC_01261. The sequence goes on along the minus strand of NZ_CP108463.1, from coordinate 7,955,048 downwards.
GAGTGACACGAACCGGTAACGGCAACAAGAATGCGGGTGTGGCGTCACGCGGAACTTTTCCCGCGTGCCGTCCGTGTTTCGGGGTGGGCCGGTCCGCAGTGCGTGCGCCGGCCCATGGAAAGAACGGGCCGAGGAGGGCCGGGTGACGACCTATGACGATCGAGCGAGCCTTACAGATCTGACCGCCACTGTGGAGCGAGTCCGCAGTTCGGTGGAAGGAGTGATCGAGGGCAAGCCCGAGGTCGTACGGCTTTCGCTGACCGTGCTGCTCGCCGAGGGACATCTTCTGATCGAGGACGTCCCGGGTGTGGGCAAGACAATGCTGGCCAAGGCGCTGGCGCGGTCGATCGACTGTTCGGTGCGGCGAATCCAGTTCACGCCCGACCTGCTGCCCTCGGACATCACCGGTGTGTCCATCTGGGACCAGCAGCAGCGGGACTTCGAGTTCAAACCGGGCGCCATCTTCGCGCAGATCGTGATCGGCGACGAGATCAACCGCGCCTCGCCGAAGACCCAGTCCGCGCTCCTGGAGTCCATGGAGGAGCGCCAGGTCACCATCGACGGCCAGACCTACGAGCTGCCCAGTCCCTTCATGGTGGTGGCCACGCAGAACCCGGTCGAGATGGAGGGCACCTATCCGCTGCCCGAGGCGCAGCGCGACCGCTTCATGGCCCGGGTCTCCATCGGCTATCCCAGCACGGAGGCCGAGCTGCAGATGCTGGACATCCACGGCGGGGCGAGCCCGCTGGACGACCTCCAGCCCGTGGCCCACGCGCACGACATCGTCAAGCTGGTCGAGGCGGTCCGCGGCGTCCATGTCGCCGACCCGGTGCGCAGGTACGCGGTGGACCTGGTCTCCGCCACGCGCAACCACGCCGACCTCAGACTCGGCGCCTCCCCGCGCGCGACGCTGCACCTGCTGCGCGCGGCGAAGGCCTCCGCCGCCCTGAGCGGCCGTGAGTACGCGCTGCCGGACGACATCCAGGCGCTCGCGGTCGCGGTCCTGGCACACCGCCTGCTGCCCACCGCGCAGGCCCAGCTGAACCGTCGTACGGCCGAGCAGGTCGTCCAGGAGATCCTCCAGCGCACCCCCGTGCCCGCGGCACCGGCCCCGCAGAGCGGCCTGGGTCTCGGCGCGTACGGGCAGCAGCAGCCCCGGAGGCTGTGATGACCACCGGGGCGGCGGAGACCGACCGGGACGAGAAGGGCGGTGTCCGTACGGCCCTGGCCGGGCTGACGACCCGTGGACGTTCCTTCCTGGCCGCCGGTATCGCCGCCGCGGTGTGCGCGTACGTCCTGGGGCAGAGCGATCTGCTCCGGGTCGGGCTGCTGCTGGCGGTGCTGCCCCTGGTCTGCGCGACCGTGCTCTACCGCACCCGCTACCGAGTGGCCGGCAGCCGTCGGCTCTCCCCCGCGCGCGTGCCCGCCGGCAGCGAGGCCCGCGTCCATCTGCGGATGGACAACGTCTCCCGACTGCCCACGGGCCTGCTGATGCTCCAGGACCGGGTGCCGTACGTGCTCGGCCCGCGTCCCCGGTTCGTCCTGGACCGGGTCGAGGCGGGCGGCCGGCGCGAGGTGTCCTACCGGGTCCGCTCCGACCTGCGCGGCCGCTACCCCCTGGGCCCGCTCCAGCTCCGCCTGACGGACCCCTTCGGGATGTGCGAACTGACCCGCTCCTTCTCGACCTTCGACACCCTCACGGTCATCCCGCGCGTGGAGGCCCTCCCCCCGGTCCGCCTCAGCGGCGAGGCCAAGGGCTACGGAGACGGCCGGAACCGCTCGCTGGCCCTGGCGGGCGAGGACGACGTGATCCCGCGCGGTTACCGCTACGGCGACGACCTGCGCCGCGTGCACTGGCGTTCCACCGCGCGCTACGGCGAGCTGATGGTGCGCCGCGAGGAGCAGCCGCAGCGCGCCCGCTGCACGGTCCTGCTCGACACCCGGGGCATCGCCTTCGCGGGCCAGGGCCCGGACTCGGCCTTCGAGTGGGCCGTCTCCGGCGCCGCCTCCGTCCTGGTGCACATGCTGGAACGGGGCTTCTCCGTACGCCTGTTGAGCGACACCGGCAACTCGGTGCCGGGCCAGGACGCCGACGGGTTCGCGGGCGCGAGCCAGGAGTCGGCGGACGCGGCCGGGCTGATGATGGACACCCTCGCGGTGATCGACCATTCGGACGGCTCGGGCCTGTCCCGGGCCTACGACGTCCTGCGCGGCGGGAACGAAGGGCTGCTGGTGGCCTTCTTCGGCGACCTCGACGAGGAACAGGCGGCGGTGGTCGCGCGGATGCGCCAGCGCAGCGGGGGCGCCCTCGCCTTCGTGCTGGACAGCGACGGCTGGGTGCGTGAGTCGACCGATGTCCCCGGTACAGCGGACGAACCCGAGGAGCGGCTGCGGATGCTGCGCGACGCGGGCTGGACCGCGGTGGGCGTACCGCGCGGCGCCTCGCTGACCGATCTGTGGCAACAGGCCGACCGGGAGCGCAACGGCATCACCGCGACCGGCCTCGGGGAGGGATGGGCATGAGCGGGCGGGCACGACTGGCGATCTGCGCCTGGGTCGCCACACTGCTGGCGTCCTGCGCCATGCTCCCCCTGGTCTCCCCGGCGACCTGGATCATCCAGGCCGCCTTCATGCTGGCGATCCAGACCGGCGTGGGCGCGGCGACCCGCCGGGTGCCGCTGGCCCGGCCGCTGACCGTCGCGGCACAGGCCCTGGTCACGCTGCTGATGCTGACCCTGGTCTTCGCGCACGCGCAGGCCCTCGCCGGGTTCGTCCCGGGCCCCGAGGCCTTCCAGCACTTCGCCGACCTGCTCCAGCAGGGCTCCGACGACGTCTCCCGGTACGCGATCCCGGCGCCCCTGCACGACGGCATCCGGCTGATGCTCATCGGCGGTGTCCTGGTGATCGGCCTCGCGGTGGACACCCTGGCCGTCACCTTCCGCAGCGCGGCCCCGGCCGGACTGCCGCTGCTCGCGCTGTACTCGGTCGCCGCCGGGCTGTCCGAGAGCAGCGTCAGCTGGCTGTGGTTCCTGCTCGCCGCCGCCGGCTATCTGATGCTGCTGCTGGCCGAGGGCCGGGACCGGCTCGCCCAGTGGGGCCGCGTCTTCGGCGGGGCACAGCGCACCACCCCGGGCTCGGACTCCTCGGGCCCGCTCGCCCCGGTCCGCACCGGGCGGCGGATCGGCGCGGTCGCGATGGCCATCGCCCTGCTGCCGCTGCCCACCATCTCGGGCGGCCTGCTGGACGCCGCCGGGACCGGCGTGGGCGCGGGCAACGGAAGCGGCGGCACGATCTCCGCGGTCAACCCGCTGGTCTCGCTGCGCGACAGCCTGAACGTGGACGAGAACCGCCAGGTCCTGTCCGTGCGCACCAACACGAACGACATCTCGGACATGTATCTGCGGATCGTGTCCCTGGACGACTTCGACGGCACCACCTGGAAGCCGTCCCAACGGCACATCCAGAGTGTGCCGAACCAGTTCCCCACCCCGACCGGCCTCGGCGCTGACATCAAGCGCTCGGAGATCAAGACCCGGATCTCGGCCGCGGACTGGTACGCCCAGGACTGGCTGCCGATGCCGTACCCGCCCAGCGGCGTGAGCATAGACGGCAGTTGGCGCTACGAGCCCGTGGGCATGACTGTCGTCGGCGATCACGGACAGAACACCCGCGGGGTGACCTACGAGGTCACCAGCCTCGACGTACAGCCGACCGCGGAGCAGCTGGCCACGGCGCCGGAGCCCTCGTCGACCCTGCGGAACCAGTACACGAAGGTGCCGAAGTCGCTGCCCGCGGTGGTGGCCGACACCGCCCGCGAGGTCACCGCGGGCTCGACCAGTCACTACGAGCAGGCGGTCAAGCTCCAGGACTACTTCGCGGTGACCGGCGGCTTCCAGTACGACACCCAGGTGGACGTCGGCACCGGCCGCGACGCGATCGCCAAGTTCCTGAAGGACAAGCAGGGCTTCTGCGTCCACTTCTCCTTCGCGATGGCGGCGATGGCCCGCACCCTGGGCATCCCGGCCCGGGTCGCGGTGGGCTTCGCGCCGGGCACCCCGGAGGCCAACGGCTCGGTGTCGGTGGGCCTGAAGGACGCGCACGCCTGGCCCGAGCTGTACTTCGAGGGTGTGGGCTGGACCCGCTTCGAGCCGACCCCGAACCGGGGCTCGGTGCCGTCGTACACCCAGTCGACCACGCCCGGCAGCGACGTCCCGGACCCGGCCCTCCCCTCGACCTCGACGAGCACGGCGCCCTCCGCGGCCCCCTCGGCGAGCGAGAGCTGCACGGCCCAGCTGCGGAAGCTGGACGGCTGCACGAGCCAGGCCCCGGCGCTCGCGACGGGCGATGACCCGCGCGGCCCCTGGTCGTACGTACAGCTGGTGGCGCTGGGCCTGGGCGCGCTCCTGCTGCTGACGATCCCGTTCTCGCCGATGCTGTGGCGGACCCGGAGGCGCTCCGTACGACTCGGAGCGCACGGCCGTACGGATGCGGACGCGGCGGTCCACACGCTGGCGGTGTGGGAGGAACTGACCGATACCGCCTGGGACTTCGGGATCTCGCCCGACGAGTCGCTGACCCCGCGCAGGGCGGCGGCGCGGATCGTGGAACTCGGGCATCTCGACCCGCCGTCGGCCGCCTCGGTGCACCGGGTGGCGGACGCCGTGGAGCAGGTCCTGTACGCGCCCCGGCCGCAGCTCGCGGCGGGACTCGCGAAGGACGTGCGCCAGGTGATCACCGGGTTCCAGGACACGTCCGGCCGCTCCACGCGGCTGCGCGCACTGGTCGCCCCGCGCTCGACCGTCCGGGTGGTGTGGGCACTGTCGGCCTGGCGGACATCGGTGACGACGCGGGCGGCGGCGCTACGGCCGACCCTGCGCAAGCCGTCCGGACAGCGGGGCTAGCGGGCACTGCAGGGCAGGAGAGCAGGGCAGACGTGAGGGGGTGACCACCGGTCCGGTGGTCACCCCCTCAGTCGTGTCCGAGGAGCGCCGCGTGTGTGCGGGGCCGGGTGCTGCTACTGGCCGCCCTGTTGCTCGTCGCGGCGGCGCTGCCAGCGCTGCTCGATTCGATTCATCACCGAGCGCCGCTGCCGTCCCTGGCCGCGGGCGTGCGGAGCGCCTGCGGCGGGCTGTTCGCCAGGCTTGGGGGCCTTGCGCCAACCGGTCACGGCGAGTACCGCACAGCCCAGCATGACGAGGAATCCCACCACGCTGACCCAAATCTGCAGCGTGACCATGCCGGCGATGAGGAGCGCGATACCTACGAGAAAGCCGGCCACTGCCTGGTAGACCCGTCGCCGGGTGTACGTGCGCAGGCCGCTTCCTTCGAGCGCTGTCGCGAACTTGGGGTCTTCGGCGTACAGCGCTCGCTCCATCTGCTCAAGCATTCGCTGCTCGTGCTCCGAGAGCGGCACGGAGTCCTCCTCATCGTGCAGTCGCCGGGGCGACCCGGGGGGTCCCTTCAGGATAGGCAGGGAATCGCCCCCGTGAAACCCGCCCCTCTACGCCAATTGGCCAACCGGAACCCGCCATGGCCGTTCCGACTCGCTGAGGCTTCCATTCCCCAGGAGCCGTCCCGTCATGCCGGGCGGTCTCCCTCGATCATACGGCGCCGGGCCCCCGATCGGGGGGCCTGTGGCGTACTCCATGTGCTGTCGAGCCGCTGATCAGGGGTCCGGCGCGGGAGGCAACTCACGCCTCGTGGGCACCCCGCGTCTCGCCGAGCACATGAAGCTGGGTGGCCACGGAGTGGAACGCCGGGAGCTCGGCCGCCGCGGCCTCCAGCTTCAGCAGCGCGTCCAGCGCGCCGGGCTCGGTGTCCACGAGGACTCCGGGAACCAGGTCGGCGAAGACCCGCACCCCGTGCACGGCGCCGACGTCCAGGCCCGCGCCCTCGACGAACGCGGCGAGCTGTTCGGCGGTGAAACGGTGCGGGACGGGGTCGGCGTCGCCCCAGCGGCCGTTCGGGTCGTCGAGGGCCTGCCGGGCCTCCTTGAAGTGGCCGGCGAGGGCGCGCGCGAGCACGGCACCGCCGAGCCCGGCGGCGAGCAGGCTGAGGACGCCCTCGGGGCGCAGCGCGGCCACCACCGTGCGGACGCCCTCGGCGGGGTCGTCCACGTACTCCAGGACGCCGTGGCACAGCACCGCGTCGTAGCCGCCGCGCTCGACCACGTCGAAGAGGCCGTGGGCGTCGCCCTGGACGCCCTGCACGCGGTCGGCGACCCCGGCCTCGGCGGCGCGGCGCTCCAGCGCGAACAGCGCGTTCGGGCTGGGGTCGACGACGGTGACGCGGTGTCCGAGGCGGGCGACGGGCACCGCGAAGTTGCCACTGCCGCCTCCGGTGTCGAGGACGTCCAGCGCGTCCCGACCCGTGGCCTTGACCCGGCGGTCGAGGGCGTCCTGCAGGACGTCCCAGACCACGGCGGTACGGAGGGAGGCGCGGGGGCGGCTCGGGTCCGACACGGCAGTTGACTCCTCGGCGCGGCACCGCCTGTGCACGGCGGAGCGAAACGGGCTGCCGTCCCGGCCCGAGCTGCGGGCTGAGGGAAGGCTTCAGGCGCCCTCCACCCTATTGCCTCCGGCGCCGTACCTGGTCACGCGTCTCGCGCGGCGAACACGGCGTGGTCACCCCGCGCGGTCCCCCGGCCGCTCCGGTTCCTGGCGCGGCTGGGGCAGGACCGGCTGGAGGACGAGCATGCGCTCGACCAGGCGCAGGAACATCGCCACGTCGCGTATGAGGTCGTCGGCGTCCCGGCGGGTCGCCGCGCCCTGGATGCCCGCCTCGGCCCGCGCGCGGCGCCGGGCGCCGGAGGCGAACAGGGCGCTCCACTCGGTGAGTTCGGGCGCGATCTCGGGGAGCACTTCCCAGGCGCTGCGGATACGGCCGCGGCGCCGGGCCGTGGGCTCGGGCTGGACCCGCGCGGCGAGTACCGCGGCGGCGGTGCGCAGGGCGGCCAAGTGGGCTGTGGCGTAGCGCTCGTTCGACGTTTCGAGGACGGCTGCCTCGTCCAGTCCCGCACGGGCCTGGGCCAAGAGGTCGAGGGCGGCGGGCGGGGCCGTGGCCCGGCGGAGCACGGGGTGCACGTCGCTCGCCGGGCCGTTCAGTGAGGGGGCAGGGCCGGCGGCGCGGCGCCGACGGGCGGCGGCTGCGGACGGATGGGCCATGACGAACCTCCTGTCGTCGTGTGACGGCACGCCCAGTCAGGTGGTGCCGTATGTGCCCATCGTGAGGTATGGCACTGACAATCCGTTCTGACCTGCGCTTTTGCTTCGATCGAAGGTTCGGGTTACTTTTTGCACTGACCAGTCAGTTCAAAGGTTCGCATTGCGGCAGGGGGCGGGGAACCGTGGGTGGGGTCGGTGTCACAGCCGAGGACTTCGGGGTCGAGGGGCCGCGCGGCTGGGCGTTCCGGGGGATCTCCCTGGACGCCGGGCCCGGGTCGCTGATCGCCGTGGAAGGGCCGTCCGGGTCCGGGCGTACGAGCCTGCTGCTCGCGCTCACCGGGCGGATGAAGGCGTCCGAAGGGACCGCCGCCGTGGGCGAGTTCACGCTCCCGAAGCAGTCGGCGGCCGTACGCCGGGTCAGCGCCCTGGCGAATGTCGGCGGGGTCACCGACCTCGAACCGGCGCTGACCGTCGGCGAGCATCTGCGCGAACGGGCGCTGCTGCAACGGCGGTTCGGGGACTCCGTGCGCGGACTGCTGCGGCCCCGCACCGAGCGCGCGGTGGAGGCGGGGCTGCGGATCGAGCGGGCGCTGACCGCCGCCGGGCTCGACCGCGAGGCGCTGCCCAAGGGCGCCCGGACCGCCGTACGGGATCTGGAGCGGCCGCAGGAGGTGCGGCTGTCCATCGCGCTGGCGTTGATCGGGCGGCCCGCGCTGCTCGGGGTGGACGACGTCGATCTCAAGCTCTCGGATGCCGAACGGGCCGGGATCTGGGACCTGTTGAGGTCGCTCGCCGATTCCGGAACGACTGTCGTAGCGGTGTCCACCGAGGGGACGGAGAAGGCCGATGCACGCGCCCGGACTGGCCGCGCTTGAGCTCAGGCGCTTCGGCAGGGGGAAGCTGCCGCGCGCGGCGCTCGTCGCCCTCCTGCTGCTGCCGCTGCTCTACGGGGCCCTGTACCTGTGGTCCTTCTGGGACCCGTACGGCCGCCTGGACCGCATCCCCGTGGCGCTCGTCAACGACGACAGGGGGGCGAGTGCCGACGGGAAGAAGGTCACGGCGGGCGACGACATCACCCGGGGGCTGCGGGACAGCGGGACGTTCGACTGGCACGAGGTGAGTGCGGCCACCGCGCGGAAGGGCGTCGAGGACGGCACGTACTACTTGTCGCTGACCATGCCGGCCGACTTCAGCGAGCGCGTCACCTCCAGTGCGGGCGACTCCCCGGAGACGGGCGCCCTCCAGGTACGGACGAACGACGCGAACAACTACATCGTCGGGCAGATCTCCCGGACGGTGTTCAGCGAGGTGCGGTCGGCCGCGTCCACCAAGGCCTCGCGGACCTTCCTGGACCGGATCTTCGTGTCGTTCTCCGACATCCACGGCCAGACCGTGAAGGCGGCCGACGGCGCCGACGAGCTCAAGGGCGGCATCGGTACGGCCGAGGAGGGCTCCAAGGATCTCGCCGACGGCCTGAAGGACGCCAAGAAGGGCAGCGGCAAGCTCTCCAAGGGCCTGAAGAGGCTCGACACGGGCGCGGGTGACCTGGCGGACGGCTCACGGCAGGTGGCCGCTGGGACGCAGACCCTCGCCGACACGGTCAACGGGGTGGCCGACAAGGTGGGGCCCTTCCTCAAGGACAACGAGAAGACCATCGGGGACACGGCTCAGCTGGTCGCCGACTCGGCCAAGACCATTCGCGCCAACCTGGGCACCCTCGTGAAGACGGCGCCGGTCGCCGCCAAGGGCGCGCACGCGGCCTCGGACACCCTGGCCGAGGTCTACAAGGCGCGCTGCGAAAGCGCCGTCCTGAAGGACGCGGCCTGTCCCGACCTGAAGAAGGCCGCTACGGCCGCCTCCGACGTGGCGAAGGTCGCCGACGACGTGAACAGCCTGGTCGTCGACCAGAACGGCGACCTGAAGAAGCTCGACGCGAACCTGGCCACGCTCCAGACGCAGGCCCAGGCGCTCGCCGACCGCGCCCCGCGTCTCTCCGAGGACCTCGACGACGCGGTGGCCAAGGTCAACAGGTTGAACGACGGTGCCTCGAAGGTCGCCGCGGGCGCCAAGACCCTGCACACCGGGCTCGGTACGGCCAAGACGGGCGCCGCCGATCTGGACACCGGTGTCGGCAAGCTCAGGACGGGTGCCGTGGACCTCAACGGCGGCCTGTACAAGCTCGTCGACGGCTCCGGGAAGCTCGCCGGCGGTCTGCACGACGGCGCCGCGCAGATCCCGGACTACGACAAGCAGGACCGCGACCAGCGCACCGGCGTCATGGCCGACCCGGTCCAACTGGCCACCCAGGACATGCACAAGGCGCCCAACTACGGCACCGGATTCGCCCCGTACTTCATCCCGCTGTCCCTGTGGGTCGGCGCGATGGTGGCCTACATGCTGATCGCGCCCATGAACCGGCGCGCACTCGCCGCCGGTGCCTCGGCCTGGCGGATCGCGCTCGCGGGATGGCTGCCGGTGGTCGCGGTCGGGGTGCTCCAGACGGTGGCCCTGATGGCCGTACTGCACTGGGCGATCGGCCTGGAGATGGTGCGGGCGGCCGGCACGGTCGGCTTCCTGTTCCTGGTGACGGCGTGCTTCGCGGCCATCGTCCAGTGGCTGAACGCACGCTTCGGAGCGGCCGGCCGGATCCTCGTACTCGCCCTGCTGATGCTCCAGTTGACGTCGGCGGGCGGCACCTATCCGGTGCAGACCAGTCCCGGTTTCTTCAACGCGATCCACCCCTTCCTGCCGATGAGTTACGTCGTCGAGGCGCTACGGAGGCTCATCACGGGCGGTGGCCTCGGACCCGTGTGGCACGCGTGCGTGGTGCTCGTCGCCTTCACCGCGGGGGCGCTCGCGCTGACCGCTCTGTCGGCGCGCCACCGCCAGGTGTGGACGCTGGACCGGCTGCACCCGGAGCTGAGCCTGTGACCGCGCGCGGGACCTCGGCACCCGTGCCCGGCGCGGGAGCCGGGCCTGTGACAATCAGGCCCATGGAAAGCAGCAGCACCCCGTCGGGCGGCAGCACGCGCCGCGAGGCCACCCGGCAGAAGCTCTACGAGGCGGCCGTCACGCTCATCGCCGAACAGGGCTTCTCGGCCACCACGGTGGACGAGATCGCCGAGCGTGCCGGGGTCGCGAAGGGCACCGTCTACTACAACTTCGCCAGCAAGTCCGTCCTCTTCGAGGAACTGCTGCGGCACGGCGTGGGCCTCCTCACCGCCTCGCTGCGGGAGGCGGCCGAGCAGACCGCGCGGGACGGCGGCAGCAAGGTCGACGCCCTCGACGCGATGGTCCGCGCGGGCCTCGTCTTCATCGCCCGCTACCCGTCCTTCACCCAGCTCTACGTGGCCGAGCTGTGGCGCACCAACCGCGCCTGGCAGTCCACGCTCATGGTGGTGCGGCAGCAGGTGAACGCGGCGATCGAGGACGTGCTGCACGCGGGCGTGGCCAACGGCGAGTTCAGCCCGGAGATCGATGTCCGGCTGACCGCGGCCGCGCTGATCGGCATGGTCGTGGTGGCCGCCCTGGACTGGCAGTCGTTCCAGCCGGAGCGCTCCCTGGACGACGTCCACGCGGCGCTTTCCCGGCTGTTGCAGGGGCGGGTCAGCGGCAACCGCTGACGGCGGCACCCGGACAACGCACACACAGAAGCGCCGGTCCGTTGTGGCCGCGTCCCCCGCGGGCCACCTCGAACCGGCGCTCCCTTGTGCTCCCCCGTACGTTCCCCCTGTCGGAACCCCCGTCGGTCAATCCCAGGGTTCCCCCGTGCCTCGCTTCCGCCGAAGGTTCGGCGGAAGGAGCGGCCAAGGGCGCGGGCCCCGTTCCGCCGCCCCGTGTCGGCGGTTCCGGAGCCGCGCCCCTTTCCGTGCCCCTACTCTCCCGTTCGCGCAGGTCGCACCCCATCCGCGCGCGTACTCATCTCACTCCCTAGGTACGGATACTCAGCCGTACGCACTCAGGCCCAGGACGTCATGTTGCCGAGTGGTTACTATCACCTCCGTGTCCGTACTCCCCCTGGTCTTCACCAGCGGCTGGGCCAGCGGCGTCAACGCGTACGCGGTGGTGCTGCTGCTCGGGATCTTCGGCGCGACCGGAGTGACCGACGCGGTCCCCGAGTCGCTGCAACGCCCTGAGGTCCTCATCACAGCGGGCGTGCTGTTCCTGTGCGAGTCCGTCGCCGACAAAATCCCCTACCTCGACTCCCTGTGGGACTCCGTGCACACGGTGATCCGGCCGGCCGCCGGGGCGTGGGTCGGAGCGGTGCTCGCGGGGCACAGCGGTTCGATGAACGACGTGGTGGCGGGCCTGATCGGCGGTTCGTCGGCGCTGGCCAGCCATACCGTCAAGACCGGGACGCGGATGGCGATCAACACCTCGCCGGAGCCGTTCAGCAACGTGATCATGAGCTTCGCGGAGGATCTCGGCGTCGGCGGGATCGTCTCGTTCGCGATGTTCCATCCCCAGGCGGCGGCGATCATCGCGGCCGTGCTGCTGGTGGCCGGACTCACGGTCCTGTTCTTCCTGATCTCGCGGATCCGACGGTTCCTGCGCCGCCGGGCCCAGCGCCGGGAGGAGAAACGGCTCGCCGCGCAGGTGGGACACCCACCCGGCCGGCCACCGGACCCGCCTCCGTGGTGACAGCCCGTGGCCGGACTGTCAGTGGCGGCCGATAAAGTCGCGGGCATGGCACGGATTGCGGTGATCGGCGCCGGCATGGGCGCGATGGCGGCCGCTGCCCGGCTGGCCGTCGCGGGCCACCGGGTGGCGGTGTACGAGCGTACGGAGACGTACGGCGGTGCGGTGCGCCGCTTCGAGCGGGACGGGTTCTCCTTCGACACCGGCCCCGGTCTGCTGCCCGTGCCCGCGGTCCATCGCGACCTGTTCATCAAGACCGGCAAGGAGCCGCTGGAGGACCTGGTCGAGCTGGTCCAGGTCGACCCGTCCTCCCGGCACGTCTTCGCGGACGGCACGGAGGTGTCGTTGCCGAACGCCTCCCGCGCGGGTGTCGTCACGGCCCTGGACGAGGCCCTGGGCGGCGGCGCGGGGCAGCGCTGGGGCGACTTCCTGATCCGGGCCCGCGAGGCCTGGGACCGCACCCGCAGGCCCCTCCTGGAGGAGCCCTTGTGGACCGACTGGTCGGTGCTGGCCGACCAGGAGCCGTATCCGGCGGTCCCGCACAAGAAGCTGCTGCGCACCCGGCGGGCGGGCACCCTCGCCGAGATCGGCGCCTGGGAGCTGCGCGACGAGCGCCTGACAGCCCTCCTGGAGAGCCACGCGCTCGCGTACGGCCTCGATCCCCGGACCGCACCGGCGAGCGCGGCCGTGCTGCCGTACATGGAGCACGCCTTCGGCACCTGGTATGTGCGGGGCGGCATAAGGGAGTTGGCGCGCGCGGTGTACGAGCGGTGTCTGGCGCGGAGGGTCGAGTTCGTCTTCGGGGCCGAGGTGACGCGCGTGCTGGAGAAGGACGGGCGGGCGGCCGGGGTGGAGCTGGCCGACGGGACGGTGGTCGACGCGGACCATGTCGTCGCGGACGTGGACCCCGCGCGGCTACGGGCCCTGACGGAGCGTCCGCTGGACGAGGACGGGGATGTGCGGGCCGACGCCGACGCACCCCGGCCGGTGCGGTGCGCGCTCCTGCTGGCTCTGCGTGGCCCGCGTGAGGACGGGACCGTTCACCGGACGGTGGTCCATGCCCCGGACCGCGAGGCCGAGTTGGACCTCCTGGCCGCCCCGGGCGGCGACGAGCCACGCTGTCCCACGGTGACGGTGCTGCGCCCCGACGACCCCGCGCTCCGGCCGGACGGTGACCACGAATCCGCGGTGGTGTCCGCCGTGCTCTCGGGCGAGGCCGGCTGGGACGACGAGGGCACGGTCCGGCGGTACACGGACTTCCTCCTGGCAGCCGCCGGACGGGCCGTACCGGGGCTGCGGGAGCGCCTGTTGTGGCACGAGGTGCGTACCCCGGAGCACACGGAGAGTGAGACGGGCTCCCGCTTCGGTGCCGTGCCCGCGCCTTCGCTCGCGGCCGGGCAGGGCCGTTTCCTGCACCCGGCGAACACCACGCGCGTGCCGGGGCTCTACCGGGTCGGCGGCTGGTCCCACCCCGGCGGCGGGCTTCCGCACGCCGGGATGTCAGGAGCGCTGGTCGCCGGGCTGATCGTGGAGGGACCCCAGTTCAAGGGGTCTCAGTAGGCTTCAGAAACGGTACTGCTCGTCGTAGCCGGGGCCCGACTGAGGCTGCTGCTGCGGCTGTTGCTGGCCGTCGCCCTGGTAGGGGTACTGCTGCTCCGGCGGCATTTCGCCGCCGTACGTCTCGTCGTTGCGCTGCTGCGGGACCCACACCCCGCCGGCCGGGGTCTCGCCGCCGTAGCCGCCGTTGCCGTACTGGTCCTGCGTGTAGCCCTGTTGGGGATACTGCTGCTGACCGTCGTAGCCCGTGTCGTAACCGGTGCCGCCGTAGGTCTGGGTGCCGATGTACGGGTCGGAGTAGGCCGCGTACTGCTGCTGGCCGGTCGTGTCGTAGCCGTACTGCTGCTGGTCGTAGCCCGTGTAGGTGTTGTCGTAGCCGTAGTTCTGGTCGGCCGCCGCGTAGGCCTGGTCCTGGGTCTGGCCCGCGGCCGCCGCGGCGTACGCCTGGTCGGTGCCCTCGTAGGTGGGGTCCGTGGCGTTCGCGTACGCGGTGGCGTTGTACACGCCGTAGGAGCCGGTGTCGTCCGGGAGGGGCTGCGGCTCGTAGACCGAGGTGGACTCGGCGGCCGTGGGGGCGACGGAGCGGTTCGGGGTGAACACGTCGTCGCGGTCGTAGTCGTCGTCCTGGCCGTAGGCGGCCTTGTTCTGGCCGTACCCCTGGAAGCCGCTCTCCGCCCCTTGGAGGCCGGAGGCGTCCAGGTTCGGGTCCTGCTCGTCGGGCTCGCCGCGGCGGCGCTTGATGCCGCCCGCGCCCGGTCGGCCGGAGACCGCCCAGCCGGCTTCGAAGCCGCGGCGGAACGACAGCGTGACGTAGGTCTGGCCGACGGCGAACGCCACGGCGCCCAGGGCGATCACGAGGACGGAGGGAATCAGCACTCCGAGGACCACGCCCAGGAAGCCGGCGAAAGCGAGCAGCCGCCAGCGCAGGCGTGCCTTGTACTGCAGCAGCACCTCACCGAGCAACCACAGTGCGACGACGCCGAACGCGATGTAGAGGACCGTCCAGCCCATGTACGCCCCTCTCCCAGTGGCCGCTACGCAGTGTGTCCTATTCCGGAGCGACCGGTCTAGGCCCGCGGTGGGTGGTGCAGGCCCAAGTTCTCGTAGATTTCGAGTGACGCCGTGGAGCTGTTGAGCGTGATGAAGTGAAGTCCGGGGACTCCCTCGGCCAGCAGCCGGGCGCAGAACTCGGTGGCGAACTCGATTCCGATCGAGCGTACAGCGGCCGGATCGTCTTTGGCTGTGAGGATTCGCTCTTTCAGAGCGGGCGGGATGTCGGCATTGCTGAGCTGCGGCAACCGCTCCAGCATCCGCACACTGGTCACCGGCATGACCTCGGGGATGACCGGGGTCCCGCAGCCCGCCGTCTCGACACGGTCGCGCAGCCGGAGATACGACTCGGGTTCGAAGAACATCTGCGTGATCGCGTAGTCGGCGCCGGCCCGGCACTTGTCGACGAAGTGCGCGACGTCCGCGTCCCAGTCCGGGGAGCGCGGGTGCATCTCCGGGAAGGCGGCGACACCGACGCAGAAATCGCCCGACTCCTTGATGAGCCGCACCAGTTCGGCCGCGTACGTCAGCCCCTGCGGGTGCGCGACCCAGTCGGCCATGGGGTCGCCGGGCGGGTCGCCGCGCACGGCGAGGATGTTGCGGATGCCCGCGTCGGCGTACTGGCCGATGATGTTGCGCAGTTCGGCGACGGAGTGGTTCACCGCGGTGAGGTGGGCGACCGGGGTGAGCGTGGTGTCGGCGACGATCTGCTCGGTCTCCCGGACGGTGCCCGCGCGGGTCGAGCCGCCGGCGCCGTAGGTCACCGAGACGAAGTCGGGGGCGACCGCCTCGACCCGTCGCAACGCGCTCCACAGGTTCCGCTCGCCCTTGGGGGTCTTCGGCGCGGAGAACTCGAACGAGTAGGTCGCTTTGCCGGTCGCGAGCATGTCCCGCACGGTTCGTGCGCGATCAGTCCTGGTCGATGCGGTTCCGAAGGCCATACCCGCAGGTTAGTCAGGGGGCGGCGGTCACCCAACCGGAAGCGGGAATTTGCCTGGTTTGTCGCCCTCTTGTCCACCCATCGGACAACAGCCCGACTTCCTGGACGCCTGTCAGAGCTGCCGCAGCCGCTTCGCGAACTCCGCCGCCGCCGCGCCGGGGTCGCCGGCCTCCGTGATCGCCCGTACGACGACGACCCGGCGGGCGCCCGCTTCGAGGACCTCGTCGAGGGTGCCGAGGTCGATGCCGCCGATGGCGAACCAGGGGCGGTCGGTGCCCAGGGCTGCCGTGTACCGGACCAGGTCGAGGCCTGGGGCGTGGCGGCCGGGCTTGGTGGGGGTGGGCCAGCAGGGGCCCGTGCAGAAGTAGTCCACGCCCTCCTGGACGGCGGCCGCCGCCGCTTCGGACTCGGCGTGCGTGGAGCGGCCGATCAGGATGTCGTCGCCGAGGATCGCGCGGGCCGCGGGGACCGGGAGGTCGCCCTGGCCCAGGTGCAGGACGTCGGCGCCGGAGGCGTGGGCGACGTCCGCGCGGTCGTTCACCGCGAGCAGCCTTCCGTGCCGGGCGCAGGCGTCCGCGAACACCTGGAGGTGCTCCAGCTCCTCGGCGGCCTCCATGCCCTTGTCGCGCAGCTGCACGATGTCGACCCCGCCGGCCAGGACGGCGTCCAGGAACTCCGGGAGGTCGCCCTGGCGCCGACGGGCGTCCGTGCAGAGGTAGACCCGGGCGTCGGCGAGTTCCGCGCGGGCGGCGGCTGGGGCGGTGTCGGGCATGGGTGTGTCCCCCGTTGTCCTGCTCGTCGTGTGGTGGTGTCGCGGACGGGCCGCGGGCAGGGCCTGTTCAGGCAGGCCCTCGCGTCGCCGCGGCCCGTACAGCGGTCGGTCGTGCGGGTCAGACGGCGAGCGCCTGGGCGCGGCGCTTCACCTCCGTGCCGCGATTCTCACTCAGCGCCTGCGCGGGGGTGCCGGGCAGGCTGGGGTCGGGGGTGAAGAGCCATTCGAGCATCTCTTCGTCGGAGAAGCCGTCGTCCCGCAGCAGCGTCAGGGTCCCCGTGAGGCCCTTGACGACCTTCTGCTCGACCCCGTCGATGAAGGCGGCGGGGACGTGCAGCGCGCGGTTCTCACCACGGCGTACGGCGATGACTTGGCCGTCCTTGACCAGCTGCCGCACGCGTGTCACCTCGATATCGAACATTTCTGCGATGTCGGGCAGCGTGAGCCAGGCGGGGACGAGAGCATCGATCTTTGCGTCAATCTCGGTCACGTAAACAGCGTGCCATCCCGGACTGACAGTCGGAAGTCGGGCCGGTCCGACCCGGGGGACGAACTAGGCGATAGCCGCCTTCATCGGCAGAGAAGCATCGGCTAGCAGTGCGTGATCCATGGGCGTGGCCGACTCGATCAGGCGGCGGCCCTGGGCCAGGTCACGGGGGCGGCCGACCGCGAGGAGGGCCACCAGACGGTCCTCGCGCAGCCAGCAGACGCTCCACGCGGGGTTGGCCGGGTCGCCGCGCCACAGGGTGGTGTCGGCGGACGCGTGATGGCCGGCGTACTGGACGAAGCGGCCGAACTGCTCCGACCAGAAGTACGGCACCGGGTCGTACAGCGCCGGGATCTCGCCCACGATGTTCGCGGCGACCGTGCGCGGCCCCTGGAGGGCGTTGTCCCAGTGGTGGACCAGAAGGCGCTCGCCGTACCTTCCCGAGGGGAAGGAGGCGCAGTCGCCGACCGCGTACACGTCCGGCACCGAGGTGCGCAGCCCGGCGTCCGCCAGGACCTCGCGGTGCGCGCCCAGTTCGATGCCGGAGCCCGCCAGCCAGGCGGTGGCGGGGCGGGCGCCGATGCCGACCACGACGGCGCCCGCGGGCAGCCGTGAGCCGTCGTCGAGGACCACCTCGCCGGGTTCGACGTGCGCCACGCGTGCGTGCGTCCGCAGCGAGGCTCCGGCGGCGGCGTACCAGGCGGCCATCGGCGCGGCCACCTCGGCGGGCAGCGCCCCCGCGAGCGGTCGGTCGGCGGCTTCCACGACGGTCACCGCGCAGCCCGCCTCGCGCGCGGCCGTGGCGAACTCGGCGCCGATCCAGCCCGCGCCGACCACCACGATGTCGTGCTGCCGCGCGAGCACCGGCCGCAGCCGCTCGGCGTCGTCCAGGGTGCGCAGCAGATGCACGCCGGGAATGCCGTCGGCGCCCGGCAGCCGGATCGGTTCGGCACCGGTCGCGAGCACGAGGACGTCGTAGGGCACCGGGCCCTCGGCGGTGTCCAGTTCGTGGTCGGCCGGGCGCACGCCCACCACCTCGCGCCCCAGCCGCACCTCGATGCCGAGCGCCTCGAAGTCGACGTCGAAGGCGGAGCCCTCGGCCTTGCCGAGCAGCACGGCCTTGGACAGCGGGGGCCGGTCGTACGGCTGATGGGGTTCCGCGCCGATCAGGGTGACGGTGCCGGTGAAGCCCTGCTCCCGTAGCGCGACCGCGGTCTGCACCCCGGCCATGCCCGCGCCGACGACGACCACGCGCCGCCCTGCCACCGTGCCCTGGTCCCGCGTCTGCTCGCTCACTCGATCACCATAGACACCTGACAATTCGTCAGTCAGCGGGCGCGTCAGGTGACCTGTTCCACAGTGCTGGTCCCGTTTCCCTCCTGGGACTCCCACTCCCAGGACTCGTCGAGGCGAATGCGGCCGTCGGGCAACTCGACCACTTCGGACACGCAGTGCCCGGAGGACGTCGTCCCGTCCGTCTTCAACTGCACGTACCGGAAGTCGATCCGGTCCCCCGCGCGCGTGCCGACGAGACGCCCCCGTACGACGTCGCCGCCCGCGTACTCGGCCCAGATCTCGCCGTCCTCCTCGTGGTACGCGAACCGGGTGCGCGTACCGACCTGACCTGGGGCCTGGTCCGCGACAGGGGCGAGGACGAGACCGTCGAGCGAGCGGGCCATGGACGAAGGCTCCCTTACTGGCGCACAAAGCACGGGCTAGGGTGGCCGAGTAAAGCACTCGCGGGAGTCCGGACGTACCGGGCTGAGAGGGAGGCTGGCGGCCTCCGACCGTACGAACCTGATCCGGGTCATGCCGGCGAAGGGAGGGGCTGGACGCCCATGCCTACACGTACGTCAGACGTCCTCGTCGTCGGGGGCGGGATCATCGGCCTGGTCACAGCCTGGCGCGCGGCCCAACGCGGCTTCTCCACGGCCGTGTTGGACCCGGAGCCGGGCGGCGGGGCCGCCCAGGTGGCCGCCGGGATGCTGGCCGCCGTCACCGAGCTCCACCACGGCGAGCAGACCCTGCTCGCCCTCAACCTGGCCTCGGCGGACCGCTACCCGGACTTCGCGGCCGAGCTGACCGACCTCACCGGCCTCGACCTCGGCTACCGCCGCTGCGGCACGCTGGCCGTCGCCCTGGACGCAGACGACCGGGCCCATCTGCGCGAACTGCACGCCCTGCAGCACCGGTCGGGGCTCGACTCCGAGTGGTTGTCGGGGCGCGAGTGCCGACGCCTGGAGCCGATGCTCGCGCCCGGCGTGCGCGGGGGGCTCAGGGTCGACGGGGACCACCAGGTCGACCCGCGGCGGCTGGCGGGCGCGCTGGTGGCCGCCTGCGAGCGCGCCGGGGTCGTCTTCCACCGGACCTGGGTCGAGCGGCTCACGGTCGGGCGGGACCGCGCCACGGGGGTCGTCACGCGCGAGGACGTCGCCCTCGCCGCGGACCAGGTGGTGCTCGCGGGCGGCAGCCTCAGCGGACAGCTGGAGGGGGTCCCGAACGACGTCCTGCCGCCCGTACGGCCCGTGAAGGGGCAGGTGCTGCGGCTGACCGTGCCGGAGCGTCACGCGCCGTTCCTGAGCCGGACCGTGCGGGCCGTGGTGCGTGGCAGCCAGGTGTACCTGGTGCCGCGCGAGAACGGCGAGCTGGTCGTCGGCGCCACCAGCGAGGAACTGGGCTGGGACACCACCGTGACGGCCGGCGGCGTCTACGAACTGCTGCGCGACGCCCACGAGTTGGTGCCCGGGATCACCGAACTCCCGCTCACCGAGACCCGGGCCGGACTGCGCCCCGGCTCCCCCGACAACGCACCCCTGCTCGGCCCGACGGCCCTGCCGGGACTGCTGCTGGCCACCGGGCACTACCGCAACGGCGTGCTGCTCACCCCGGTCACCGGCGACGCCCTGGCGCACGCGCTCAGCACCGGTGAACTCCCGGACGAGGCACGGCCGTTCACCCCGAAGCGGTTCGCCCGCACGGACCTCGTGGAGCAGCCCGCATGAACATCTCCGTCAACGGCGAACACCAGGAGGTCGCTCCCGGCACGCCCCTGGACGCGCTCGTACGGTCCCTCACCCCGGCTCCCTCCGGTGTGGCCGCCGCCCTCAACGAAACCGTCGTCCCGCGCGCGGAGTGGCAATCGACGTCCCTCTCCGAGGGAGACCGCGTCGAGGTCCTCACCGCTGTCCAAGGAGGCTGACCCATGGCCGACGACCCCTTCCTCCTCGGTGGTACGTCCTTCACGTCCCGGCTGATCATGGGCACCGGCGGTGCGCCCAGCCTCGACGTCCTGGAGCGCGCGCTGGTGGCCTCCGGTACGGAGCTGACGACGGTCGCGATGCGGCGCGTCAACGCTTCCGTGCACGGCTCGGTGCTGTCTGTCCTGGAGCGGCTCGGCATCCAGGTGCTGCCCAACACCGCGGGCTGCTTCACGGCGGGCGAGGCGGTGTTGACGGCGCGGCTGGCGCGGGAGGCGCTGGGGACCGCGCTGATCAAACTCGAAGTGATCGCGGACGAGCGCACGTTGCTGCCCGACCCGATCGAACTCCTCGACGCCGCCGAGACCTTGGTCGACGACGGCTTCACCGTGCTGCCGTACACGAACGACGATCCCGTGCTGGCGCGGAAGCTGGAGGACGTCGGGTGTGCGGCCGTCATGCCGCTCGGGTCGCCGATCGGGTCCGGGCTCGGGATCCGCAACCCGCACAACTTCCAGCTGATCACCGAGCACGCGCGCGTGCCGGTGATTCTGGACGCGGGGGCGGGTACGGCGTCCGACGCGGCGTTCGCGATGGAGCTGGGGTGTGCCGGTGTGATGCTTGCCTCAGCGGTGACGCGGGCGCAGGAGCCGGTGTTGATGGCGTCGGCCATGCGGAGCGGGGTGGAGGCGGGCCGGCTGGCGTTCCGGGCGGGGCGTATCCCCCGCCGGCATTTCGCCGAGGCGTCCTCCCCGACAACCGGTGTGGCCTGCCTGGACCCGGAACGCCCCGCCTTCTGAATCTCCCGCCCACGCACCACCCGCCGAGCCGCACAGCCCGGCCTCGGACACCCGCTCCACCATGAGGTATCCGTCACAGGTCGGCTGCAGTACCGCCTCGAAACCGGGCGAAAAGGCTGCCCTTTCAGCCTTGGCTCGTACACTCACCTGCGTGGATACGACCCTTCATGACCCTCTCGTCGGGCAGTTGCTCGACGGCCGCTATCGCGTCGACGCGCGGATCGCCGTCGGCGGGATGGCCACGGTCTACCGGGCCGTGGACACCCGCCTGGACCGGGTTCTCGCGCTCAAGGTGATGCACCCGACGCTGGCGGCCGACGCCCACTTCGTGGACCGGTTCATCCGCGAGGCGAAGTCCGTGGCGCGGCTGGCGCATCCGAACGTGGTGCAGGTCTTCGACCAGGGCGCCGACCGGTCGTACGTCTATCTGGCGATGGAGTACGTCGCCGGCTGCACCCTGCGGGACGTGCTGCGCGAGCGCGGGGCGCTGCAGCCGCGGGCCGCGCTGGACATCCTGGAGCCGGTGCTGGCCGCGCTCGGCGCAGCGCACCGGGCCGGGTTCGTGCACCGGGACATGAAGCCGGAGAACGTGCTCATAGGGGACGACGGCCGGGTCAAGGTCGCCGACTTCGGGCTGGTCAGGTCCGTCGACACGAACACCAGCACCACGGGGGCCGTGCTCGGCACGGTGTCGTATCTCGCGCCGGAGCAGATCGAGGGCAGCACCGCCGACCCCCGGGTCGACGTGTACGCGTGCGGTGTCGTCCTGTACGAGATGCTCACCGGCCAGAAGCCGCACGACGGGGACTCCGCCGCGATCGTGCTCTACAAGCACCTGCACGAGGACGTCCCGCCGCCCTCGGCGCAGGTGCCGGGGCTGGCGTACGAGCTGGACGAGCTGGTCGCCACCGCCACCGCGCGCACCCCCGACCTGCGGCCGTACGACGCGGTCGCGCTGTTCGGTCTGGTCCGCGAGGCGCGGTCGGGGCTGAGCACCGAGCAGCTGGACGCGGTGCCGCCGCAGGCGCTGACCGTGGAGCATCCCAACGCCGAGAACCGTACGAGTGTGATCCCGCGCTCGCTGACCGTGCCGCGTCCGCTGCCGGTCAACGAGGACGACGAGCCCGGTGACCGGTTCAACCGGACCAGCCGGTTCGAGAGCGGGCCGCCGCTGCCGCCCCGGCGGCGCGAGGCACGGCGGCCCCGGCGCGGGCTGCTGGCGATCGTCGCCGCCCTGCTGCTGATCGTCGGGGTCGGGACAGGGGTCTGGTACATCAACTCCGGCCAGTTCACCAAGGTCCCGCCGCTGCTGGCGAAGACCGAGGCGCAGGCGCGGGAGCGGCTGGAGGACGCCGGTCTCGACGTCAAGAAGGTCGACCACGAGTACAGCGACACCGTGAAGCGCGGCACGGTCATCAGCACCGACCCGGAGTCCGGCGCCCGCATCCGGAACAACGACTCGGTGGCCCTGACCGTCTCGGACGGCCCGGAGACCGTGAACGTCCCCGACCTGACGGGCACCCGCCTGACCAAGGCGCAGACCCTGCTGAAGCAGGACGGGCTGGCGGCCGGCATGGTCACCAGGGAGTTCAGCGACGACGTCCCCAAGGGCTTCGTGATCAGCACGGACCCGCAGGCGGGCACCAAGCGCCACGCGGGCTCGGCGATAGCCCTGACCGTCAGCAAGGGCAGCGCGATCGACGTGCCCGACGTCACCGGCGAGGACCTGGACGACGCGAAGTCGGACCTCCAGGAAGCCGGCCTGAAGGTGACGGTGTCGGACACCGAGATCACCTCGGAGTACGACGCGGGCCAGGTCGCCCAGCAGACCCCGGCCGGCGACGGCCAGGCCGCCGAGGGCGACACGGTGACGCTGACCCTGTCCAAGGGCCCGGAGATGGTCGAGGTCCCGAGCGTGGTCGGCGCGAGCGTCGACGCCGCGACGAAGCTCCTTGAGCAGTCCGGCTTCAAGGTGAAGGAGGACCGGGGCCTGCTCGGTCTGTTCGGCGACACCGTGAAGGGCCAGTCCGTGGACGCGGGCGAACAGGCCGCCAAGGGGTCGACGATCACGATCACCATCCGGTGACGGGGGCGGCACGCGCGCGTGACACCCTGGACGGGTGAGCAGCGAGTCCCCTTCCAGCGCCCCCGAGTTCCCCTCCCGCAACCCGGTCGGCGGCCATGTCCCGGTCGCCGGCGGCCTCCACTCCGTGGGCCTGTCCTACGCCCGTGAGCTGGCCGCCGAGACCGTGCAGGTCTTCGTCGCCAATCCGCGCGGCTGGGCCACACCGGTCGGGAACCCGCGCCAGGACGAGGAGTTCCGCGCGGTCTGCGAGGCCGAGTCGATCCCGGCGTACGTGCACGCCCCGTACCTGATCAACTTCGGCTCGCACACCGAGGCCACCGTGGAGAAGTCCGTCGATTCGCTACGGCACTCGCTGCGGCGCGGGCGGGAGATCGGCGCGCTCGGTGTCGTCGTGCACACCGGGAGCGCGACGGGCGGTCGGGAGCGGTCGGTGGCGCTGGCCCAGGTGCGGGAGCATCTGCTGCCGCTGCTGGACGAGTTGACCCATGACGACGACCCGTTCCTGCTCCTGGAGTCGACGGCCGGGCAGGGCTCGTCCCTCTGCTCCCGGACCTGGGACTTCGGCCCGTACTTCGAGGCACTGGACGCCCACCCGAAGCTGGGCGTGTGCCTGGACACGTGCCACATCTTCGCCGCCGGGCACGACCTGACCGGCCCGAGCGGTATGCACCAGACCCTCGACCTGCTGGTGGACACGGTCGGCGAGGGGCGGCTGAAACTGATCCACGCCAACGACTCCAAGGACGTCGTCGGCGCCCACAAGGACCGGCACGAGAACATCGGCTCCGGCCATATCGGCGAGGATCCGTTCCGCGCCCTGATGACCCACCCGGCGACCGCGGGCGTACCGCTGATCATCGAGACGCCCGGCGGCAAGGAAGGACACGCGGCGGACGTGGAGCGGCTGAAGAAGCTCCGGGACGCGTAGCCCCGAGAGGCTCACAACCCCCGCGGGGGCTTACAGCTCCGGGCCCTCGCCGGGTCCTTCCTGGTACGAGTACCGCTGCTCCTGCCAGGGATCGCCCACGTTGTGATATCCGCGCTCCTCCCAGAACCCCCGCCGGTCCGCCGTCATGTACTCGACGCCCCGGACCCACTTCGGGCCCTTCCAGGCGTACAGGTGGGGGACGACCAGGCGGAGCGGGAAGCCGTGTTCCGCGGTGAGGAGTTCGCCGTCCTTGTGGGTGGCGAAGATGGTGCCGTCGGCGGCGAAGTCGGCGAGGCGGAGGTTGGCGCTGAAGCCGTACTCGGCCCAGACCATGACGTGCGTGACCGTCGGCGCGGGCGGGGCGGTGTCCAGGATCGTGCGGGCGGGGATGCCGCCCCATTCGGCGCCGAGCATGCTGAACTTCGTGACGCAGTGCAGGTCGGCCACTACCGAGTCGTAGGGCAGGGCAGTGAACTCGTCGTGGTTCCAGCAGTGCTTGTCGCCGTCCGCCGTGGCGCCGAAGACCCTGAACTCCCAGCGCTCGGGGCGGAACTTGGGCACCGGGCCGTAGTGCGTGACCGGCCAGCCGCGCTGGAGCCGCTGGCCCGGCGGAAGCTCGGACTGTTCGACCCCTCTCTGACCCATGACTCCATCCTGACAGACCGGGGGCGGTGCACATGACCGGCTCTGGGCGGATTAGGGCAACTCCTACTAAGCATGCACTTACTGGACGACGTCTTCGCGCCGGTGCAATCATGCGGCGCAACCCGCCAGTTCCCCCCGTTTTTGGAAGGAGCCTCTGCGATGCAGGGCGACCCCGAGGTCCTTGAATTCCTGAACGAGCAGCTCACCGGCGAGCTGACCGCGATCAACCAGTACTGGCTGCACTACCGCATCCAGGACAACAACGGCTGGACCAAGCTCGCCAAGTACACGCGTGAAGAGTCCATCGATGAGATGAAGCACGCGGACAAGATCACCGAGCGCATCCTGATGCTCGACGGCCTGCCGAACTACCAGCGGCTGTTCCACGTCCGGGTCGGCCAGACGGTCACCGAGATGTTCCAGGCGGACCGGCAGGTGGAGGTCGAGGCGATCGACCGCCTCAAGCGCGGGATCGAGGTGATGCGCACGAAGGGCGACATCACGTCGGCCAACATCTTCGAGGACATCCTTGAGGACGAGGAGCACCACATCGACTACCTCGACACACAGCTCCAGCTGATCGAGCAGCTCGGCGAGGCGCTGTACATCGCGCAGCAGATCGAGCAGCCCAGCTAGAGCCTGCTAGGCAGCGTCTTCCAGATCGGCCATCGCGGCCACTCCGGTCAGCTCGGTGAGTATCGACTCGCCCTGGTCGGCCGCCTCACGGCGCGGACAGGCGCCCCGGCCCAGCAGGGCCTGGATACGGCGTACGCACGACCCGCAGTCGGTGCCCGCCTTGCAGGCCGACGCGATCTGCCGGGGGGTGCAGGCACCGCCCTCCGCGTGCTTCGCCACCTGCGCCTCGGTCACACCGAAGCAGTTGCAGACGTACACGCGGGTCACCTCCCGGGCGGGATCGAAGGTCGTCGTGCCATCCCGATAATCGGTGAGGCTAACCTAACCTTACCCGCCGCGCAGGAGCCGCAAAAGTGCCGTGGGGCGGGGATCGTATGTGATCCCCGCCCCACGGCACACTGCTGTAACAGGCGAAACGGCTACTGGTCCCTGTACATCTCGGCGACGAGGAAGGCCAGGTCAAGCGACTGGCTGCGGTTGAGACGCGGGTCGCAGGCCGTCTCGTAACGCTGGTGCAGGTCGTCGACGAAGATCTCGTCGCCGCCGCCCACGCACTCGGTGACATCGTCACCCGTGAGCTCCACGTGGATGCCGCCCGGGTGGGTGCCGAGGCCCTTGTGGACCTCGAAGAAGCCCTTCACCTCGTCGAGCACGTCGTCGAAGCGGCGGGTCTTGTGACCGGAGGCCGCCTCGTACGTGTTGCCGTGCATCGGGTCGGTGATCCACGCCACGGTCGCGCCGGACGCGGTGACCTTCTCGACCAGCTCGGGCAGCTTGTCGCGGACCTTGTCCGCGCCCATCCGCACGATGAAGGTGAGGCGGCCGGGCTCGCGGTCCGGGTCGAGGCGCTCGATGTACTGCAGCGCGTCCTCGGCGGTCGTCGTCGGGCCGAGCTTGATGCCGATCGGGTTGCGGATCTGGGAGGCGAACTCGATGTGCGCGCCGTCCAGTTGACGGGTGCGCTCGCCGATCCACACCATGTGCCCGGAGACGTCGTAGAGCCGGCCGGTGCGGGAGTCGACCCGGGTCAGGGCCGATTCGTAGTCCAGCAGGAGCGCCTCGTGCGAGGAGTAGAACTCGACGGTCTTGAACTCCTCCGGGTCCGTCCCGCAGGCCCGCATGAAGTTCAGCGCGCTGTCGATCTCGCGCGCGAGCTGCTCGTAGCGCTGGCCGGACGGGGACGACTTCACGAAGTCCTGGTTCCAGGCGTGCACCTGGCGCAGATCGGCGTAACCGCCGGTGGTGAAGGCGCGGACCAGGTTGAGCGTGGACGCGGACGCGTTGTACATCCGCTTCAGGCGCTCGGGGTCCGGGATACGGGACTTCTCGTCGAAGGCGAAGCCGTTGACCGAGTCGCCGCGGTACGTCGGCAGGGTCACGCCGTCACGGGTCTCGGTGCCCTTGGAGCGCGGCTTCGAGTACTGGCCGGCGATGCGGCCGACCTTCACGACCGGCACGGAGGCGGCGTACGTGAGGACGGCGCCCATCTGGAGCAGGGTCTTCAGCTTGTTGCGGATGTGGTCGGCCGACACCGCGTCGAAGGCCTCGGCGCAGTCGCCGCCCTGGAGGAGGAACGCCTCTCCCTTGGCGACGGCCGCCAACCGGGCGCGCAGCTGGTCGCACTCGCCCGCGAAGACGAGCGGCGGATACGACTCAAGGTCCGCGATCACTGCGCGCAGAGCCTCGGTGTCGGGGTACTCGGGCTGCTGCGCCGCGGGCAGGTCTCGCCAGGTGTTGCCAGCGCTGGCGCTGGTCTTAGCGTTCACGGTCACGCCCTCAACATTACGGGGTCGTGTCGAGCTATTTTCGCGCGGCTCGACAGGTGAGACACCCTCACGCTCAGGTGCGCGTGGGGTATGGTGCCCCCCATGTTCGCGCATTCGACCCGTAACTGGTGGTGGACCGCTCATCCGGCGGCCCACTGACTGCGCGTACTCCCAGTACTCCGCGAAGGCCGCCCGAGGGGCGGCCTTCGGTGTGTCCGGGGTCCGTTCCTCTCCACGAGAAGGAACCAAGGACCCATGCATCTGGACGACCTGCTCCGCGATCCCCGCCCGTTCGCCCTGCTGCGCCGTCGCACCCCGGGCCACGACCAGGACGTGATCGAGGTCATGCTCGGCCCGGTCGCCTCCTACCACCGCCTCGCCGACCTCCCGGCCGAGGGCCTGGCCCTGGTCCCCTACCGCCAGATCCGCGAGCGCGGCTTCGACGTCCGCGACGACGGCACGCCCCTGGCCTTCCTCACGCCCGAGGAGTCGTACGAGATCCCGCTCGCCGACGCGCTGGCACAGCTGCCCGCGCACGACGTGCGGGTCGAGGGCGGTGGCTTCGACGTGGACGACGAGGCCTACGGCGAGATCGTCGGGCGGGTGCTGCGGGAGGAGATCGGGCGGGGCGAGGGCGCCAACTTCGTCATCCGGCGGACGTACGAGGGCGAGATCCCGGGGTACGGCAGGGCCGAGGCGCTGGCGTTGTTCCGGCGGCTGCTGGTCGGGGAGCGGGGCGCGTACTGGACGTTCGTCGTGCACACGGGCGAGCGGACGCTGGTCGGGGCCAGCCCTGAGGTGCACGTCCGGATGTCCGGCGGGACCGTGGTCATGAACCCGATCAGCGGGACGTACCGGTATCCGGCCGAGGGGCCGACGCCCGAGCATCTGCTCTCCTTCCTCGCCGACGGCAAGGAGATCGAGGAGCTGTCGATGGTCGTCGACGAGGAGCTCAAGATGATGTGCACGGTCGGCGACATGGGCGGGGTCGTGATCGGGCCTCGGCTGAAGGAGATGGCCCATCTCGCGCACACCGAGTACGAGTTGCGCGGCCGGTCCTCGCTGGACGTGCGCGAGGTCCTGAAGGAGACGATGTTCGCGGCGACCGTCACCGGCTCGCCCGTGCAGAACGCCTGCCGGGTCATCGAGCGGCACGAGGTCGGCGGGCGCGGCTACTACGCCGGTGCGCTGGCCCTGCTCGGCCGCGACTCCGGAGGCGCCCAGACCCTCGACTCCCCCATCCTCATCCGCACCGCCGACATCGACCCGGCCGGGCGGCTGCGGGTGCCGGTCGGCGCCACCCTGGTCCGCGGTTCGGACCCGGCGAGCGAGGTCGCGGAGACCCACGCGAAGGCGGCGGGGGTCCTGGCGGCGCTCGGCGTACGACCGTCCCGGCCGCGGAACGAGGACGCCCGCCCCCGGCTGGCCGACGACCCGCGCGTGCGTGCCGCGCTCGACGGTCGGCGTTCCTCGTTGGCCCCCTTCTGGCTGCGGATGCAGGAGCGGTCCGAGGAACTGAGCGGGCACGCGCTGGTCGTGGACGGGGAGGACACCTTCACGGCGATGCTGGCGCATGTGCTGCGGTCGAGCGGGCTCGACGTGACCGTCCGGCGGTACGACGAGGAGGGGCTGCGGGAGGCGGTGCTCGCGCACGAGGGGCCCGTGGTGCTGGGCCCCGGGCCGGGCGACCCCTCGGACACGGCCGACCCGAAGATGCGGTTCCTGCGCGCGCTGACCGCCGAGGTCCTCCGGGCGAACCGGCACGGCGTCCTCGGCGTGTGCCTCGGACACGAGCTGATCGCGGCGGAGCTGGGCCTGGACATCGTACGGAAGGAGGTTCCGTACCAGGGGGCGCAGACGGTGATCGACCTGTTCGGGCGGGAGGAGACCGTCGGCTTCTACAACAGCTTCGTGGCGCGGTGTGACGACGAGGCGCTGGGTGAGCTGGCCGCGCACGAGGTCGAGGTGAGCCGGAGCGAGACCGGGGAGGTGCACGCTGTGCGGGCTCCTGGCTTCGCGTCGGTCCAGTTCCATCCGGAGTCGGTGCTGACGCTCAACGGGGCCGCCGTCGTACGGGAGTTGATGGGTCAGTTGCGCGGGACGAGCACGTTCTCGGAGCGACGGCCGGCCATGTAGTCGAGGACGTTTCGGACGGTGGCGTCGATGATCTGGGTGACGGCGTCCTGGGTGTAGTACGCCTGGTGGGAGGTGACCAGGACGTTCGGGAAGGTGACCAGGCGGGCCAGGGTGTCGTCGTCGACGGCCTCCAGGGACTTGTCGAGGAAGAACAGGCCCGCCTCCGCCTCGTAGACGTCCAGTCCCACGCCCGTGAAGCGGCCCTCGCGGAGTTCGGCGACGAGGGCCGCGGTGTCGATCAGGCCGCCGCGGCTGGAGTTGACCAGGATCGCGTCGTCCTTCATCAGCTTCAGGGCGTCCGCGTCGATGAGCCGCTGGGTGGCCGGCATCAGCGGGACGTGCAGGGTGACGAGGTCGGACTCGGCGAGGAGCTGGTCCTTGGGGACGTAGGCCATGCCGAGTTCCACGCAGGCCGGGTTCTCGGTGACGTCCCAGCCGAGCAGACGCATCCCGAAGCCGTGGGCGATCCGGGTGAACGCCTCGCCGATCTTGCCGGTGCCGAGGACTCCGACGGTACGACCGCGCAGGTCGCGGCCCATCAGACCGTCGAGCCGGAAGTCGAAGTCGCGGGTGCGGGTCGCCGCGCGGACGATACGGCGGTTCACGGCCGTCGCGAGGGTCCAGGCGAACTCGGCGACGGAGTACGGGGAGTAGGAGGAGACGCGGGCGACCGTGAGGCCGAGGCCTTCGGCCACGTCGAGGTCGATGTTGTTGAAGCCGGTGGAGCGCTGGGCGATGAGCAGGGTGCCGCCGGCCGCGAGGGTCTGGAGGACACGGGGGTTCAGGTCGGCGTTGACACTGGTGGAGACGATCTCGTGCCCGGCGGCGATCGGCGCGGTGTCCTCGTCGAGGAAGACGCCCAGACAGCGGATCTCGTGACGCCCGGCGAACGCCCTCTCGATCAGCGGCTTCTCGTCGGCCTGGACGCCGAAGGCAAGAATCTCCACGAGCGCTCCCGTTCTGTGCTGTTATGGGCAGAATATACGACCCATAACCGCACAGTGCCGATCCGGTAGACCCCGCCGAACCGGGCTTTTCGGGCCGCTCTGCGGAGCCGGCCGGATCAGCCGGTTCGGCCCGTTCAACCCGTTCCGCCGGGTGCCGCAGGCGCCGCGACCGCCGCCACTGCGGGCGGTTCAGCTGGATCCGACCCTTCAGCCCCCTCCGCCCGATCAACCAGCTCGACCCATTCCGCCGAGTACCGCGAGCGCCGCCGCCACTGTGCGCGGTTCAAGCGGATCCGACCCTTCAGCCCCCTCCGCCCGATCGACCAGCTCGACCCATTCCGCCAGGTACCGCGAGCGCCGCCGCCACTGTGCGCGGTTCAAGCGGATCCGACCCTTCAGCCCCCTCCGCCCGATCGACCGGTCCGGCCCATCCGGCTCCTTTGGCCGGATGGGCCGGACCGTCGGATCAGCCGGATCCGGCCATCCGCCGGTTCCGCGGGTTCCGCCCGTCCCACCCGTCCCCTCGGCTCAGCCGAAGAACACCCCGACCTCCTCGTACAGCTTCCGATCGACCGTCTTGAGCTGGGCTGTGGCCTCCGCGATCGGTACGCGGACGATGTCCGTGCCGCGTAGGGCGACCATCTTGCCGAAGTCGCCGTCGCGGACGGCCTCGATGGCGTGCAGGCCGAAGCGGGTGGCCAGCCAGCGGTCGAAGGCGCTGGGGGTGCCGCCGCGCTGGATGTGGCCCAGGACGGTGGTGCGGGCCTCCTTGCCGGTGCGCTTCTCCAACTCCTTGGCCAGCCACTCGCCCACCCCGGACAACCGGACGTGTCCGAAGGAGTCGAGGGTGCCGTCCTTGAGGACCACGTCGCCGTCCTTGGGCATGGCCCCCTCCGCGACGACCACGATCGGGGCGTACGACGCCTTGAAGCGGGACGTGATCCAGGCGCACACCTGGTCGACGTCGAAGCGCTGCTCGGGGATGAGGATGACGTTCGCGCCGCCCGCGAGGCCGGAGTGGATGGCGATCCAGCCGGTGTGCCGGCCCATCACCTCGCAGACCAGGATGCGCATGTGCGACTCGGCGGTGGTGTGCAGCCGGTCGATCGCCTCGGTGGCGATGCCGACGGCGGTGTCGAAGCCGAAGGTGTAGTCGGTGGCGGACAGGTCGTTGTCGATGGTCTTCGGTACGCCGACGCACGGCACACCGCTCTCGTCCCACAGCCGCGCGGCCACCCCCAGGGTGTCCTCGCCGCCGATCACGATGAGCGCGTCGACCTCCTGCGCGGCGAGGTTGGCCTTGATCCGGCTGATGCCGTTCTCCAGCTTCAGCGGGTTGGTGCGGGAGGAGCCGAGGATGGTCCCGCCGCGGGGCAGGATGCCGCGCACCGCGGGGATGTCGAGCCGGACGGTGTCGCCTTCGAGCGGGCCTCGCCAGCCGTCCCGGTAGCCGACGAAGCTGTAGCCGTACTCCTGTACGCCCTTGCGGACGATGGCCCGGATGACGGCGTTGAGTCCGGGGCAGTCGCCGCCTCCGGTCAGTACTCCGACGCGCATGGAAATATCCCTTCGCCGCGGTTTCCTGTGACAGCCACGCTAATGGTGATCCAGGTCACAGAGGGATGGGCGGGAAGGTCAATTTCGATGTCAGTTCCGAGATCAACTCCGGTGAACGGTCGGGGAGTTGATCAACCGGACCGGCTACGCGTCGTCCAGGCCGCGCTCTATCGCGTACCGGACGAGCTCCACCCGGTTGTGCAACTGCAGCTTGCCCAGGGTGTTCTGGACATGGTTCTGGACCGTGCGGTGCGAGATGACCAGGCGTTCGGCGATCTGCTTGTAGCTCAGGCCCTTGGCGACCAGGCGCAGTACCTCGGTCTCGCGGTCGGTGAGTCGGGGTGCCTTGGGCCGGTCGCCGTCGGTGGCCGGCGCCGGGTCGGAGGCCAGGCGGCGGTACTCGCCGAGGACCAGTCCGGCGAGCCCGGGTGTGAACACCGGGTCGCCGACCGCCGTCCGCCGCACCGCGTCCAACAGCTCTTCCGTGGAAGCTGACTTGAGCAGATAGCCGGTCGCGCCGGACTTCACCGCCTCCAGCACGTCCGCGTGCTCGCCGCTCGCGGAGAGGACCAGGACGCGCAACGCCGGGTTGGCGCCCACCAGTTCCTTGCAGACCTGGACGCCGGGCATCGCCGGCAGGTTCAGGTCGAGGACGAGGACGTCCGGGGCGGCGGCCTTGGCCCGGCGCACCGCCTGCTCGCCGTCACCGGCGGTGGCGACCACGTCGAAGCCGGACTCGGCCAGGTCGCGGGCGACGGCGTCGCGCCACATCGGGTGGTCGTCGACCACCATGACCCTGATCGGGCCCTGCTGCTCACTCATCGTGTCCCCGCCTTCCCCCGCGCTCTCGGTACCTTCAGCTCAACTTCCGTGCCCTGCCCGGGAATCGACACCAGTTCGGCACTGCCCCCCAGGTCCCGCAACCGCCCCCGGATCGACAGGGCGACCCCGAGCCGCCCCTCCCCCTCGGCCTGCGCGAGCCGCCCCTCGGGAATCCCGGGCCCGTCGTCCCGCACGGTCACCACGACCTCCCCGGGCTCGTCCTCGACCAGGATCCACGCCCGCGCGTCCTCACCGGCATGTCGGCGCACATTGTCCAGCGCGGCCCCGACAGCCGCGGCCAACTCCTTCGCCGCGGGCGCGGGCAACGGCACCGGAGCACCCGGCTCGGCGAAACTCACCTTGGCCGCCGCATACGGCGCGAGCAGCCCCCGCAGATCGACCGGCCCGTCGTCGGGTTCTTCGACATCCACTTCCACGGCCCTCACCACCGCGCCCTCCGCCGCGTCCAGCGACACCCGGGACACCGGCACCAGCGCGCCGGAGACCAGGGTGCGCAGCGCGATCTCCTGCTCGCCCGCCATCCGGCCCAGCTCACCCGCCTCGCCGCCGAGCACGGCACCGCGCCGCTGCACCATCGCCAGCACCTGGAGGACGCCGTCGTGGATGTCGCGGGCGAGGCGCTCCCGTTCCCGGGTGGTGGCCTCGATCTCCAGGGCGCGGGCGAGGGTGCGCTCGGACGCGCGGGCGACCTCCACGACGTAGCCGATCGCGATGGAGGCGACCCAGACGAGGACCACGTTGTGGACGGTGTCGCGGGCCGGGGAGCCGCGCTCGATCAGGTTGGCGACGGCGACCGGCGTCGAGGCGAACGCGGCCCAGCGCCAGCCGCCCTTGATGGCGAACGCGAGGACCGACCCGGCGGTCCATATCGACGGCAGCGTCGTACCGCCGCTGGAGATGTGGTGGTCGTCGGCCGCGAGCGGGGTGAGGACGATGCCGGTCAGCGCGATCGCGAGGTCGACGGCGAGGAAGCGCTTGGTGCAGGCGACCGCGCTCTGCACCCGGGGCAGGGTGACGAGCGTCCAGACGAACAGGACGACGTAGAAGGCGATGGCGACGGCGGGACGGTCGAACTCGTCGTAGGCGCTGACGAACAGCCCGATCGCGTACAGCATGGTGAGCACGCGGTAGCCGCTCAGGGCGCGCCAGAGCGGCTGCTCCACGGACATCCTGACGACACGTACCTGCTTGGCCATCTCCCCCACCCCCGACACAGACTCCGGCCCGCCTATGGGCTGGTCTGTTCCTTCTCCGTCTGTGCGAGTGCGGCCTTGGCCGCCTTGTCCGCTTCCTTGTCGGCCTTCTGCGCATCCGCGATCCGCCGCTTGGCGGCGGTCGCGTAGATGTCGACGTACTCCTGGCCGGAGAGCTTCATGATCTCGTACATGACCTCGTCGGTCACCGCGCGGAGGACGAAACGGTCGTGCTCCATGCCGTTGTACCGGCTGAAGTCGAGCGGCTTGCCGATCCGGATGCCGGGGCGCATCAGCTTCGGCATCACCTTCCCCGGCGGCTGGATCTTCTCCGTGTCGATCATCGCGACCGGGATCACCGGGGCGCCGCTGGCGAGGGCCACCCGCGCGAGGCCACCGGGCTTGCCCCGGTAGAGCCGGCCGTCCGGGGAGCGCGTGCCCTCCGGATAGATACCGAACAGTTCACCGCGCTCCAGGACGTCGATCCCGGCCTTGATCGCGGCCTCGCCCGCCCCGCGCGCACCGGAGCGGTCCACCGGAAGCTGGCCGGCGCCCTTGAAGAACGCGGCCGTCAGCTTGCCCTTCACCCCGGGGGTCGTGAAGTACTCGGCCTTCGCGATGAAGGTCACCTTGCGGTCCAGGACCGCGGGCAGGAAGAACGAGTCCGAGAACGAGAGGTGATTGCTCGCCAGAATGGCGGCGCCGTCGTCCGGAATGTTCTCCAGGCCCTCCACCCAGGGTCGGAAGGCGACCTTCAGCGGTCCCCCGATGGCGACCTTCATCGTGCCGTACAACAACCGAGTGCCTCCCGTTTCCGTCGATCAGACCTTAACCCGGAGCACTGTCAAAGGACCCGACGACCCTGGTCGGTGTCAGTGCGGTCGCGTACGGTTAACCGCACCTGGACTTGTTCAGACCCCTCTCATGAACACGCGTCTCACCATCACGCCCTTCTCATGAACAGGAGACCGAAGGTGCCGGTCCTCCCCGGAGCCGAGCCGTACCGCCACGAGGGCGGGGAGGTCGGAGTGCTCCTCTGTCACGGCTTCACCGGTTCCCCGCAGTCGCTGCGCCCCTGGGCGGAGCACCTGGCCGAGCGCGGCCTCACCGTGTCGCTGCCGCTGCTGCCCGGGCACGGCACGCGCTGGGAGGACATGCAGCTCACCGGCTGGCAGGACTGGTACGCGGAGGTGGACCGCGAGCTGCGGGCCCTGCGCGAGCGCTGCACGCAGGTCTTCGTCGCGGGCCTGTCCATGGGCGGCGCGCTGGCCCTGCGACTGGCCGCGAAGCACGGCGACGAGATCAGCGGGGTCGTGGTCGTCAACCCCGGAATCAAGGTGCACGGCCTCGCGGCGTACGCCCTTCCGGTGGCCCGCCATCTGGTGCGTACGGCGCCGGGCATCGCCAGCGACATCGCGAAGGAGGGCAGCGAGGAGGTCGGGTACGACAAGGTGCCGCTGCACTCCGCGCACTCCCTGCGCAATTTCTTCCGGCTGGTCGACCGCGAGCTGCCCCAGGTCACCCAGCCGCTCCTGCTGCTGCACAGCCCCCAGGACCATGTGGTTCCGCCGGCCGACTCGGCTCGTGTCCTCAGCCGGGTTTCCTCGGCCGACGTGACGGAGATCCTGCTGGAACAGAGCTACCACGTCGCGACGTTGGACCACGACGCGGACCGGATTTTCGAGGAGAGCTTCACGTTCATCGGCCGGCTCGCACCCAGTGTCGGCAAGCAGGCGTCCGACACGGGCCGGGTGAGCGAGCAGGAAGGGACGGCCACAGGTGGCTGAGCACGACTCCGACCGCGAGGGCCTCGAACCGGACGAGCAGGGCGTCCCGTTCGACGAGGAGGCCGCGTGGGCCGCGATCGTCGCCGGGTACGGCGACGAGCCCAAGGATCCGCCGGGCGCCAAGCCGTTCAAGTCGATCGAGGATCTCGCGCTGCTCGATCCCGAGAAGAACGACGCCAAGTCCACGGAGAAGCCGGACAAGGCGGACAAGGCGGAGCCCGCCGAAAGCCCGGAGAGCGCCGGCAAAGCGGAGCAGCCGCCCGCCAAGCCGCTCGGCAGTTCGGTCTCCTTCGCGCCCGGTGTCGGCGGTCCCCGTGACTTCACCTCGCCGGACTCCTCCGAGGAGGACTTCGACGAGGACGACGAGGGCCACTTCGTACCGCCGGAGCCGCCCCCGCTGCCGGACGCCGACACGACCGCCAAGTTCGCCTGGCTCGGGGTGATCGGCGGCCCGATCCTGCTGCTGCTCGCGGTGCTGCTCAGCTGGGACATGACCTGGTGGCTGGCGACCATCGGGATCGGTGGATTCCTGGGCGGGTTCGGCACGTTGGTGATGCGGATGCGGACCGATGAGGAGGACGGGGACGATCCGGGGCGGGGTGCGGTCGTCTAGCTCGTCTCGTTCGTCCGGTTCCTGGAGTTCGCGGGGATCTTGAGGGCGGCCAGCACCGGGAAGTGGTCGGTGGCCGCCCTCACATCTGCCTCCGTGACTCCGGGCAGCCCGAGCGGAACCCCGCAGCCCAGTACCTCGATGCCCTGCGTCGCGAAGATCGCGTCGATGCGCTGGAAGGGGTTGCCGGGGGTCCAGGTGTTCTCGGCGCCCCAGGGGGCGGTGGCCCAGCAGTCCTGGAGTTCCTTGGCCAGGCGGCCGAAAGTCCGGCCGTCGGGGCGGTCGTTGAGGTCGCCGCCCGCGATCACGTGGTCCACGCCCATGCCGGCCAGCCGGTCGAGCAGCATGCCGCCCTGTTCGTAGCGTTCGTCCTGGCGGAGGCTGAGGTGGCAGCTGAGGACTCCCAGGCGGGCGCCTCCGAACCGTACGACCGCGGTGGCGAAGCCGCGTCGGTGTTGGCCGGGGGTCAGGGGCAGGAGTACGTCCTCCGTGCGCTCGACCGTTGCCCGGAGCGAGCACAACAGCGCCGGGCCCGCCGCGGTGCCTCCGCCGGAGAGGACCACCAGGTCCGACGCGGAGGCGAGGCGGGCCAGCTTTTTGCGCCAGCGGAAGAAGAGGGGGGCCTCTTGGATCAGGACGAGGTCGGGGGCGCAGGCCCTGATGACGCGGGCCAGGGCGTCCGTGTCGTCGCGCATCGAGCGGATGTTGTAGCTCAGGACGCGGATGATCGCCGAACCGTCGGGTTCGGTGCGGGAGTTGGGGAGCAGCGGGGTCGAGGTCGCCATGCGGATTAAGATACGACGAAGCATGGGGATGCGCGGGTCGGGTGTCGGCTGCGGGTGCGTCGTGGCTGGTCGCGCCCACGCGGCGGAGCCGCATATCGACACAGCCCCGCGCCCCTCGAAGCGAAAAGCCAAGGCGGGGCGCGGGGAACCGATGTCACTCACGAAGTGAGGGTCACATGATGGGGTCCGGCTCCCTCGCCAGGTCCGCCGCGCCCACCATGCCCGCCTTGTTGCCCAGTTGGGCCGCGATCACGTCGGCGACCGGGCGCCAGTTGCCGCCCACCAGCCAGCGTTTGTAGGACTTGCGGATCGGGTCGAGGACCAGTTCGCCCTCGTCCGAGAGGCCGCCGCCGACGATGAACGCGGAGGGGTCGAAGAGGGAGGCGAGGTCGGCGAGTCCGGCGCCGGCCCAGCGGGCCAGTTCGCGGTACGAGTCGACGGCCACCGGGTCGCCCTGCCGGGCGGCCATGGAGATGTGCTTGCCCTCGATGCCCTCGGGGGTGCCGTCGCCGAGCGAGAGGAGCACCTCCGCGGACTCGGGGGTGGCGTTCGCGCGCTGCTTGGCGTAGCGCACGAGCGCGCGGCCCGACGCGTACTGCTCCCAGCAGCCCTGCGAACCGCAGCCGCACAGCAGGCCGTCCGGCACCATGCGGATGTGGCCGAACTCGGCGGCCACCCCGAAGTGTCCGCGGCGCAGCTTGTTGCCGATGATGATGCCGCCGCCGAGGCCGGTGCCGAGCGTGATGCAGATGACGTTGCGGTGGCCCTTGCCGGCGCCGAACTTGTACTCGCCCCAGGCCGCGGCGTTCGCGTCGTTCTCCACGACCACGGGGAGGCCCACGCGGGCCTCGACCTTCTCCTTCAGCGGTTCCTGGCGCCAGTCGATGTTCGGCGCGAAGTAGACCGTGGAGCGCTGACGGTTGACGTATCCGGCGGCACCGATGCCCACGCCGACGATCTCGTGCCCGGCGCGCGCTCCGTCGACCGCGGCGGCGATGGCGTCCACGATGCCCTCGGCCGTGCCCGGGGTCGGCACCTTGTGGGTCGAGAGGATGTTGCCTTCCTCGTCGACCACCCCGGCCGCGATCTTGGTGCCGCCGATATCGACGCCGATGGTGAGTCCCATGAATCCCTCAGTTTCGGTCGAGCCCCGCTACGGCCCACCGTACCCGAGGGCCTGCCGTCGGAATCGCGGCGTTCGCCCGTAGGACGGGCCCGACGACGGCGCCTGAGGGTCCTCCCACGCCCTGGAGGCCGTGGGGGGGAATGTGTGCGTGCCGGACGCCGCCGGGCGACGTGCGTCCGGCGGCGGGCCTTCCGGGCTTCTAGTCCAGGTCGATGCGTTCCCCGGGACCGGAGTCGTCTCCCCGGTCGCGGCGGTCGTTCTTCAGGTCCTTCAACTCGCTGTCGCGGGCCGTCCAGCGCTGCTCCTGGGCCTGGACCGCGGAGCGGTACGCGGCGAGGAGTTCGCTGCCGGCGGCCGCCAGGTGGTCGAAGACGTCCGGGTTGCGTTCGATGACGGGCTCGACGGCCGCCTTGGCCTGTTGGACGACCTGCTTCACCACCTGCTGCGCGGCCGGTCCGGCGACCTGGCCGAGCAGCGGGGACTGGAGGCCGGACAGTTTGTCCGCGACGGTGTCGACGAGCTTGCGCAGTTCCTCGGCGGCCGAGCTCGGGGGCTGGCCGTACTGGGTGCGGCGGCGGGCCTTCTCCGCCGCGAGGTCTTCGGCGGCCGCCGTCGCCCAGGCGTCGGCGTCGGTCGCCCGCACCTCGTCGAGCGCCTCGTCCTTGCGGGCGTCGGACGGGGGGAGCTCTTCGCTCATGACGGACTCCTGACTACGGTTCGTCTCTACGACGTTACCCGAATGGGCGTACGTGCTTCACGGCTCCGCACCCACCAATCCTCACCTTCCCTGCGGCCACAGGTCCGGGTCGGGGGCGAAACGGATGCGCAGTTCGCCCTCCCGCAGGGCGGCGCCGGCCACGGTGCAGCGGCGCAGGGCCGACGGCAGCGGCACGATCCGGCGGAACCGGCCGACGGTGACGACGAGTTCGTCGCCGCGCCGGACCAGGTCCAGTTCGTCCCGTATCGCGCCGGGCAGCGGAATGCCCCAGACCAGCACGCCGTCCTCGGCCAGCCGGTCGGTGACCGGCCACTCGACCGCGGAACCGGCCTCGGTGACACCGGGCACGGCGAGCGCGGCGAGGTCGTCGGTGCCGCGCGGGTCGTGGCCGAGGTGCGGGACGTGCCGGACGTCGTCGTACGTCCCCTGCCACTCGTCGAGGGTCTTGCGCTGCTGCGCGTTGAGGCCGGCGAGCCAGGTGTCCTCGACGGACTCGGGCAGCACCCGGTTGGCGACCAGGACGTCGGGGCGCAGGCCGCGCAGGGCGAGTGCGAGCCCGGCCTCACGGACGGCGTCGGCGCCCGCCGGTCCGGGCTCGGCGACCAGTCGTACGGTCGTGTCCCGGTCGGCGAGAACAGCTTCTACGGCGGCCAGTTCGACGTCCCAGCGGCCTGCCGTGTCGTAGAGCCACTCCGAGGGCATCGGGACGCCGGCGAGGCGGCCGAGGACCGGGCGGAGGGCGCGGGCCGCCTGCCGCTCGGCGGGGAGGAGGCGGCGGAGGTAGCGGCGGAGTTCCTCGGGGAGGGCGAGCAGGGCGAGCGCGTGGGGGGTCGGCGGGAGGTCCACGACGAGGAGGTCGTAGGCCTCGGACAGGGCCGCGTCCCTGAGGGCTCGGAGGAGGGCCAGTTCCTCGGCGCCGGGGAGGGGGGTCACCTCTTCCGCGTCCAGGCGGGCCGCGCCGAGGAGTTCGAGGGCGGTGGAGGCGCGGTCCTGGAAGGCGGTGAGGTCCGCGCGGAAGGATTCCGTGGCGTCGGGGCGCCATGCCGTGAGGTTCTCGGCGGCTTCCACTGGGGCCGCTCCCGTCACCACGCCCAGGGCGGCGCCTAGGGTGTCGCCGCGGTCGGCACCGAGGAGGAGTGTCCGGGTGCCGGTGCCTGCGGCGGCTTGGGCGGTGGCTGCGGCGAGGGTGCTGCGGCCGCTGCCGCCTGGGCCGGTGATCAGGATGGTACGCATATGAGTGAACGGTAGTCGCTCGGTGGGGGTTGAGCGCCGTCGCCGGAGGCTCCGCCCCCGGACCCCGTCGGCCCTGAAGGGGCCTCGTCCTCGAACGCCGGACGGGCTGGGTACAGCCGACCTGCGCAGGAAGGCACCGGACACGCTGGATGGCGCCGGGCCGCGTCAGAAATGGCACCGGCCCGTCGCAGAAGGCGCCGCACGGGCTGGACAGCCGGCCTCGCCGAAAAGGCACCGCACGGGCCCAGGGTGCCGGCCGGCGCCGAAGAGGCCGGCCTACTTCTCGCCCGTCTCCACCGGCGGCTCGCCCGACTCCACCCGCTTCTTCAGCCCCGCCAACGCCCGGTCGATGATGACCTTCTCGGCCTTGCGCTTGATCATGCCCAGCATGGGGATCTTGACGTCCACCGTGAGGAGGTACGTGACCTCCGTGGCGTCCGCGCCCTTGGGCTTGAGGAGGTAGGAGCCGTCCAGGGAGCGCAGCATCTGGGACTTGACGAGGGTCCAGGAGACCTCGTTGTCGCCGGTCCAGGTGTACGCGAGGGTCTGGTCGTCCTTGATCGCGCCGGCGTCCATGACGAGGCGGACCTGTTCGGCCCGGCCGCGCTCGTCGGTCTTGAGGACGTCCGCCTCCTTCACCTCGCCGGTCCAGTCCGGGTAGCGGGCGAAGTCGGCGATCACTTCCATCACTTCGGCCGGTGCCGCCTCGATCGTGATGCTCGAACTGGTGTGTTCCGCCATCGCTGTGGCTCCTCCAGATGCGGACCGGCAGGGCGTCGTCGTCGTGCGCGTGTGCGTGCAGCGTGAAGGCTACCTCCCCGCCAACCCCCTTACCGCACCCCCTACCTGCGGACATCAGGAGGAGGTCGGGACGACGTCAGGAGGAGGTCACCACTCCAGTACCCACGGCTTGCCGCTCCCCGCGAAGTGCCCCACGTTCACACACTCGGTCGCCCCGATCCGCATCCGCCGCACGAGCGGCTGGTGGACGTGGCCGAACAGTGAATAGCGGGGCCTGGTGCGGCGGATGGCGTCCAGGAGGGCGCGGCTGCCGCGTTCGAAGCGGCGCGCGACGGTGTCGTAGACCAGCTCGGGGACCTCGGGCGGGATGTGGGTGCAGAGGACGTCGACCTCGCCGACCGCCTCGATCTTGGCGGCGTACTCCTCGTCGCTGATCTCGTACGGGGTGCGCATGGGGGTGCGGAGGCCGCCGCCGACGAAGCCGAACGTCCAGCCGCCGATCTCTACGCGTTCGCCGTCGAGCACGGTCGTTCCGGGACCGGCGTACTCGGCCCACAGGGTCGGCATGTCGACGTTGCCGTAGGTGGCGTACGTCGGGGTGGGGAAGGCGGCGAACATCTCGGCGTACTGTTTGCGGACCGCCTTCTCGATCAGCGCCGCCCGGTCCCCGCCGACGCCGGACCAGAGGCGGG
Organism: Streptomyces sp. NBC_01261; assembly: GCF_036226385.1. Classification (NCBI taxonomy): domain Bacteria; kingdom Bacillati; phylum Actinomycetota; class Actinomycetes; order Kitasatosporales; family Streptomycetaceae; genus Streptomyces; species Streptomyces sp. NBC_01261. The sequence goes on along the minus strand of NZ_CP108463.1, from coordinate 7,914,015 downwards.
CGCCCAGTTCTCGGGCCTCCTCGAAGCGGCGGGCGGTGCGCAGCTCGACCAGGCGGTCGGCGTTCTCCTCGCCGAAGAGTTCGGGGAAGATCCCGCGCGCGTGGTCGGCGTAGTCGAGGAAGAGGACGAGGTCGCCCAGGCAGATCAGGGCGTCGGCACCCTCGCCGGATCTGGCCAGGTCACGGGCGTTGCCGTGCACGTCGCTGACCACATGGATGCGCGTCCCGGAGTTACCGGCCGGTGTGGGTGCCATGACGATCAAGCGTAGGCGTGTGCGGCAAACGTGAACAGTGGCGGCGGAGCTTGCGGTTACTGGCCAGTCAAGAAAGGCGTGGACTACTGTGCGCGAGGAAACACCAATCTGTGTGACGCAGCGAACATCTCGCCCGACCCCCCTGTCGTAGGACCCATACCGGCGGGTAACGTCCGGGCAGTCCAGTCGTGCTCAGGATTTCAACCACCGGGTCCTGACGCACCTGCCCGAGTCTTGGACCGGACCGTCGCATCACACAACGTCGTGGCGCCGGCGCCCTATGAGGAGCAGCAGTCTTGCGCGAGTTCAGCCTTCCGGCTTTGTACGAGGTCCCTGCGGACGGCAATCTGACCGACATCGTCCGCAGAAACGCCGCGCAGCACCCAGATGTCGCCGTGATCGCCCGTAAGGCGAACGGAGGTTGGCAGGACGTGACCGCCACGGTCTTCCTCGCCGAGGTGCACGCCGCCGCCAAGGGGCTCATCGCCTCCGGCGTCCAGCCCGGCGACCGGGTCGGCCTGATGTCCCGCACGCGGTACGAGTGGACGCTGCTCGACTTCGCGATCTGGTGCGCGGGCGCGATCACCGTGCCGGTGTACGAGACCAGCTCGCCGGAGCAGGTGCAGTGGATCCTCGCCGACTCGGGCGCCACCGCCGTCGTCGTCGAGCAGGACGGGCACGCGGCCACCGTCGAGTCGGTGCGGGCGCAGCTGCCCGCGCTCAAGCACGTGTGGCAGATCGACGCCGGTGCGATCGACGAGCTGGACCGTGCGGGCAAGGACGTCACCGACGCGACCGTCGAGGAACGCAGCTCGCTGGCGAAGGCCGACGACCCGGCCACCATCGTGTACACCTCCGGTACCACGGGTCGGCCCAAGGGCTGTGTGCTCACCCACCGCAGCTTCTTCGCGGAGTGCGGCAACATCGTGGAGCGGCTGCGCCCGCTGTTCCGCACCGGCGAGTGTTCGGTACTGCTGTTCCTGCCGCTCGCGCACGTCTTCGGGCGGCTGGTGCAGATCGCGCCGATGATGGCGCCGATCAAGCTGGGCCTGGTCCCGGACATCAAGAACCTCACCGACGAACTCGCCTCGTTCCGGCCGACGTTGATCCTGGGCGTGCCGCGCGTCTTCGAGAAGGTCTACAACTCGGCGCGGGCCAAGGCGCAGGCGGACGGCAAGGGCAAGATCTTCGACAAGGCGGCCGACACCGCGATCGCGTACAGCCGCGCGCTGGACACCCCGGCGGGCCCGTCCCTCGGTCTGAAGATCAAGTACAGGACGTTCGACAAGCTCGTCTACAGCAAGCTGCGCGCGGTGCTCGGCGGCAAGGGCGAGTACGCGATCTCCGGCGGCGCCCCGCTGGGCGAGCGCCTGGGCCACTTCTTCCGCGGCATCGGCTTCACGGTCCTGGAGGGCTACGGCCTGACCGAGTCCTGCGCGGCCACCGCGTTCAACCCCTGGGACCGCACGAAGATCGGCACGGTCGGCCAGCCGCTGCCCGGCTCGGTCGTGCGCATCGCGGACGACGGCGAGGTGCTGCTGCACGGCGAGCACCTGTTCAAGGGCTACTGGAACAACGAGGCCGCCACGGCGGAGGCGCTGGCCGACGGCTGGTTCCACACCGGCGACATCGGCACCCTCGACGAGGACGGCTACCTCAGCATCACCGGTCGTAAGAAGGAGATCATCGTCACCGCGGGCGGCAAGAACGTCGCCCCGGCCGTGATCGAGGACCGCATCCGCGCGCACGCGCTGGTCGCGGAGTGCATGGTCGTCGGCGACGGGCGGCCCTTCGTGGGCGCGCTGGTCACCATCGACGACGAGTTCCTGGGCCGCTGGGCGGCCGAGCACGGCAAGCCGGTGGGTTCCACCGCGGCGTCGCTGCGTGACGATCCGGACCTGGTGCGGGCGGTCCAGGACGCGGTCGACGACGGCAACGCCGCGGTGTCGAAGGCGGAATCGGTGCGGAAGTTCCGCATTCTGTCCTCCCAGTTCACGGAGGAGTCGGGCCACCTGACGCCGTCGCTGAAGCTCAAGCGCAATGTGGTGGCCAAGGACTACGCGGACGAGATCGAGGCCATCTACCAGAAGTAGCGGGCCCCGTACGGGAGTTGGTCTATGACGCGGTGTCCTCGGCGAGGACCCGCGTCATCGTCCTTTCCGCGAGTGCGGTGATCGTCACGAACGGGTTGACCCCGATCGAGCCGGGCACCAGCGAGCCGTCGGTGATGTACAGCTTCGAATACCCCTTCACCCGGCCGTAGCTGTCGGTCGCCTGGCCCAACACGCAGCCGCCGAGCGGGTGGTAGCAGAAGTCGTCGGCGAAGACCTTGCTGGTGGAGCCGAACAGGTCGTACCGGTAGATCGTCCCGTTCGCCGCGTTGATCCGGTCGAACAGCTTCTTCGCCATGGCGACCGAGACCGCGCTCTGCGCCGCGGTCCAGCCGAGTTTCACCGTTCCTGAGGCGGAGTCGTAGGTGAACGACGCCCGCTGCGGGTTCTTGGTGATCGCCAGGTACAGGCTGATCCAGTGCTCGATGCCCATCGGCAGCGGGGCGATCTCCGCGAAGACGGGGTTGTCGGTGTTGGCCCAGTCGTCGATGCCCATGACCGGCATCGTCGACTCGTTGGCGCCGACCGTGTCCCAGATGTGGTTGGCGCGCCCGACCATCGTGTTCCCGTTGGTCCCCCAGCCCGCGCCGACGCTCGCGTTGAGGGCCGGAAGGGTGCCCGTGTCCCGGGCGCGGACAAGGAGTTCGGTGGTGCCGAGGCTGCCGCCGCCGAGGAACAGATAGGTGCAGCTGTACTGCTTGGTCTCGACGACCGCGCCGGTGTCGTCGATGCGGTCGACGGTCAGGACGTACGACCCGTCGCTCGCGCGCGTGATCCCCTTCACCTTCTCCATGGTGTGGATGGTGACCTTGCCGGTGCCCAGCGCGGAGGCGAGGTAGGTCTTGTCGAGGCTCTTCTTGCCGTAGTTGTTGCCGTAGATGACCTCGGCGGCGAGCGCGGACTTGGTGGCGGTGCCTGCGGCCTCCTTCTGCATGTAGCCGAAGTCGTAGACGTTGGGCACGAAGGTGGTCTTCAGGCCGGCGGTGGTGGCGGCCTTCCGTGAGGTGCGGGTGAACTGGTACCACTCCGTCGACTCGAACCAGGTCGGGTCGACGGTGTTGACGCCGAGCATGGTGCGGGCGCGCGGGAAGTACGTGGCGTACATCTCGGTGGCGTCGACGGTGGGGAACTGCTCGGTGAAGTACGACTGGAGCGGGGTGACGGCCATGCCGCCGTTGACCAGCGAACCCCCGCCGACGCCACGCCCCACGTACACGGACATGTTGTCGTAGTGCACGCGGTCCAGGACGCCGGGGTACAGGCCGATGTCCTTGTTCACGATGTCCAGCCACAGGAAGGTGGCGAGCGGGGCCTCGGTGCGGGTCTTGAACCACATGGACCGCTGGTCCGGGGCGGAGGTGGAGCAGAAGATCTTGCCGTCGGACCCTGCGGTGTTCCAGAGCTTGCCCATCTCCAGAACCAGGGTGGTGATACCGGCCTGCCCGAGCCGGAGGGCGGCGACCGCACCGCCGTAACCGGACCCGACGACGATCGCGGGGGCGGTCTGGACGGCCGCGGGTTCGACGGCCTGCGCGGACTGCAGACCGATACGGGTGAGACCGGCGGTGGCGGCGGTCTGGAGGGCGATCATGCCCAGGATTTGACGTCTCGTCAGCTGATGCTGCGTCAGTTTTGCTGTCATGCGCGCAGCATGTGCGGATTATTGGGTTCCGCCAAGGGGCTGCGCCGGTTTTGGGGCGGCATCTGGGGTGCGGGGGGAGGTTGTTGGGCGAGTGCGGGCGGGGGGTGGCTGGTCGCGCAGTTCCCCGCGCCCCTGAAAAACAGGGGTTGCGCCAGGGAAGGTGATCGGGCAGACGCAAGTTGTGTGCGGCTTGGCGCGCAGTTCCCCGCACCCCTGAAAAACGGGGGTTGCGCCACGGAAGGTGATCAGGTGGACGCAAGTTGTGTGCGGCTTGGCGCACAGTTCCCCGCACCCCCGAAAAACAGGGGTTGCGCCAGGGAAGGTGATCGGGCGGACGCAAGTTGTGTGCGGCTTGGCGCGCAGTTCCCCGCGCCCCTGAAAAACGGGGGTTGGGCCGAGGGGGCGCGGGCTCCGCCACGTGGGCAAGCCGAGCCGCGACCCCTCGGTTCCATCACGCGGCAGTTAGCCGCCTTTAGGGACGCGACCAGCCGCACCCCGAGTTCAACACGCCCTCTCGACGCAACCCCCTGCTTTCAGGGGCGCGGGGAACTGCGCGGCCAGCCACACACGACCCGCGCCCGCCGACTAGATCCCTGGCACCTCGGATGGCGCCCCAAGGCCGGCGGAACCCCCTGTCCTTCAGGGGCGCGGGGAACGGCGCGACCAGCCACCCCCCACCCGCAGCCGCCCGACCACCTCACCCCACACCCCGAATCGTGCCCCTAGAGCAGCTGCTCCTTCAGCCTCTCCGCCAGGAGGTCCCACCGCCACCGTTCCACCACCCACTGCCGCCCCCGCTCACCCATGTTCCGGCGGAGCTCCGCGTCGCCGAGGAGCGCGGTGATGCGGTCGGCCGCGTCCTCCGGGGAGCCGCCGCGGACGACCCAGCCGGTCTCACCGTCGAGGACGGCGTCGGGCGCGCCGCCGGAGTCGCCGGCGACGACGGGAAGGCCGGTGGCGGACGCCTCCAGGTAGACGATGCCGAGGCCTTCGACGTCGAGGCCCCCGCGCCGGGTACGGCAGGGCATCGCGAAGACGTCACCGGCGCCGTAGTGCGCGGGCAGCTCGGACCAAGGGACGGCCCCCGTGAAGCGCACGGAGTCGGTGACGCCGGTCTCACGGGCGAGGCGGCGGAGGTCCTTCTCGTACGGACCGCCTCCCACGATCAGCAGCACGGCCTCCGGCTCACGGGCCAGAATGCGCGGCATCGCCAGGATCAGCGTGTCCTGCCCCTTGCGCGGCACGAGACGCGAGACGCACACGACCACCGGACGGTCGGTCAGCCCGAGGCGCGCTCGGACCTCCGCTCCACCCGAACCCGGATGGAAGACCTTCTCGTCCACGCCGGGCGGCAGTTGGACCATCCGCCCGGCCGCCGCAGGACTCAGCGCGGCGGCGATACGCGAGCGCGTGTACTCGCCCAGGTAGGTGATCGTGTCGGTGGACTCCCCGATGCGGTGCAGGAGTTGACGCGAGGCGGGGAGCTGGGCCCACCCGGCCTCGTGGCCGTGGGTCGTCGCCACGAGCCGTTCCGCGCCCGCCTTCCGCAATGCCGGCGCCATCAGCCCGAGCGGCGCCGCCGCCCCGAACCACACCGCCGTACACCCGTGTTCACGCAGCAGCCCGACCGCCCTGCGGGTCGCGGCGGGCGTCGGCAGCAGCATGGTCGCGGCGTCCCGTACGACGGTGAAGGGCTGCTCGGCGTCGAACGCCGCCGTCGCCTCCGCGCCCTCCCGCCCGCGCTTCCAGGTCGAGGCGTAGACGACGAACCGCTCGGGCTCCAGCCGTAGCGCCATGTTGTGCAGAAACGCCTGGATGCCACCGGGCCGGGGCGGAAAGTCATTGGTCACGATCAGGGTCTTGCGCACGCGGCAGACCCTACCGGCCCTACCGGACGACGACTCACAGGCCCGCACGGCCGCGCTTCATGGCCATCGCACAGCAGATCGGGAGAACATGTGCCCCACATCGGCAGGCACGGCACGGAACAGGGGCTCAGGTGGAGATCGCGGGCGCGGGACGGCGGCTGGCGCCGCTGCTGGGAACCTGGGGCCTGACCAGAGTCGTCCTCCTGCTGTTCGTCTTCAAAGTGCTCGTGTTCCCGGGCCCGGACGTCACCAGCGACGTCTCCGTCATCTACCACGGCTGGTACGAGACACTCCGCCACGGCGGCTTCCCGCTGGACGACGTCACCTGGCAGTACCCGCCCGCCGCCGCCCTCCCGATCCTCTCCCCCGCCCTGCTGGGCTTCCTCGACTACGCGTCGGCGTTCTTCGTCCTCGCCTTCCTCGCGGACCTGACCGTCCTGGCCCTGCTCCTGTACACGGGCCTGCGCCCCGGTCGCACCCTCCGCGGTGCCTGGGTCTGGATCGCGGGCGTCCCTCTCCTCGGCCCGACCGTGTACGCGCGCTACGACGTGATGGTGACCGCGGTCGCCGTGGCCGCGCTGCTCGCGGGGACCCGCCACCCCCGCGTGATGGGTGCGCTGGCCGGCTTCGGAGCGCTGCTGAAGGTCTGGCCCGCGCTGCTCCTGCTGGGCGCGGTCAAGCGCCGCGCGTGGGGAGCGGCGGCGGTGACGGTGGTGGTGATCGCGTCCCTCTTCGCGGTGTCGATGCCGGGCGCGTTCGCCTTCCTGAACTTCCAGCGCGGCCGGGGCACGGAGGTGGAGTCCCTGGGCTCCCTCGTCTTCCACGTGGCCCGGCACTTCGGCTGGCCGGGCCAGGTCCTCCTGAACTACGGCTCGGTCGAGTTCGTCGGCCCGTACGTCAACTGGGTCAGCACGGCCGCCCTGGGCCTCACCGCGATGGCCTTCGGCTGGCTCATGCTCTGGCGCCTGATGGCGGCCCGCTTCCTCCCCCACACCCTCGCGGACGCGGCCTTCGTGGCAGTCCTGATGTTCACGGTCACCAGCCGCGTGATCAGCCCCCAGTACGTCGTCTGGCTGATCGGCCTCGCAGCCGTCTGCTCCTGTTTCCGCGCCAGCCGCATGAGACTCCCGGTCACCCTGGTCCTGGCGGCAGCCTTCGTCACGGTCCTGGAGTTCCCGATCCGGTTCGCCGACGTGGTCGCCAGCGACGGCCTCGGCGTGACCCTGCTGATCATCCGCAACGGCCTGCTGGTGGCCGCGGCCGTGTCCGGCGCACGGGAGCTGTGGCGCGCGTCGGTCACCTGGGCGGACGTACCGCCGCTGCCGACCCAGGCGACGCGCTCGAAGGCGACTTCGGCGTCGTCCTGAGCCGAGACCCGTCTGAGCCAAGCCCCGTTCGGATCAGCCGAGTTGAGACTTCAGATAGTCCCGCCACTCCGCCGTGAAGTCCCCCAGCGTCACCCCGAGCACGCTCTTCAACGCGTCCTCCACCGACCCCGCCCGCTTCTTGTGGGCGCCGACCGCCCGGTAGAACTTGCCGAGCCGGTCGACTCCCCAGCGGTCCTCGATCATCCGGCAGGCCATCCAGCCGCCCTCGTACGCCTGCGCGAGCTTCGTCGAATCGCTGTCGAAGCCGAAGTCCTTGTCGGTGGGAAGGTCGGCCGGGAGGTCGCCGGCCTCCACGGCGCGGTACAGCTCCGGGGCGGCCTGGATGGAGGTGCGGCCGGTGCCCCGGTAGCCGATCCAGTCGGCGTAGCCCTCCGAGAGCCAGAGGGGGGTGGCGGCCGTGGTGTGGGCGCGGGTCGCGACGTGGGTCGTCTCGTGGGTCAGGACCACCTGCTTGCCCATCGAGCCCAGGAGCGCGTACGCGTCCGGGTTGACGATGATCCGGTCCGCGGGCGCGCTGCCCGAGCCGCCCGCCTCGCCCGTCGTCACCGCGGCGATGCCCCGGTAGGACGCCGCCGGTGAGCCCAGGAGGCCCGCCATGCCGTCCAGGGAGCCCGGGACGAGCACGACGACGTGCCGGGTCCAGTCCGTGCCCCACGCGTCCGACACGGCCGGTACGGCGTGGTCCGCGAGGGAGCGGTACTCGCGGAGGGTGGCGGCGTCCTGGCCGACCCCCATGACCAGGCTGTGCGCGCCCTTGACGACGCTCACCTTCCCCTGGTCCCACAGCTGTTGGCCGGACGTCTTCGCGGGCCTGTCCGAGTCGACGTACCACTGGTCGTCGGCGGTGAGGCGGAGCCCGAGCGTGCGGCCGACCGTGACCGGTGAGGTGTCGTAGCCCCTGACCTCGTAGCTGAGTTCGGCGTCGGCGGTCGCGGTCGCGCCGCTGCGGTGGAGGGAGGTCAGCCGGTAGGACCAGGAGGCGAAGGGGACCGCGCTCAGGTTCTCGTACGCCGTGCGCGCGCCGGTCCTCGTGTACGCCGTCTCGTCGTGGTGCAGGACCGCCGTGGACCGGCGGTCGAGGAGACTCTGGACCTCCGCCTTCGCGCTGTTCGCCGCCGGCTGCCCGCCGCACGACACCAGCGAGCCGAGCAGCAGACACAGCGCGAGCACTCCGGAGCGCGACGCCCGCCTACGACCAGTCACTTCCTGATCGTACGACCCTTTCGGGCGGGTTCAGACCCTCGTGACCGACGAGATGGGCATCATGCCGACCGGGTCGTAGCGCACCGGCGCGCCGGGGTAGGGGGCGTGGATGACCTGGCCGTTGCCCACGTACATGCCGACATGGCTGGCGTCGGAGCGGTAGACGACCAGGTCGCCGGGCTGGGCCTGGGAGAGCGGGATCTGATGGCCGGCGTAGCGCTGTTCCTGCGAGGTGCGCGGGAGGTGGACGCCCGCGTGGGCGTACGACCACTGCATCAGGCCGGAGCAGTCGAAGCCGCCGGGGCCGTTGGCGCCCCAGATGTACGGCTTGCCGAGTGCCATGCGGGCGGCGGCCACGGCCGCGGCGGCGCGGCCCGAGGACGGGACACCGGCGCCGAGGTCGGGGATGTCCTCGCGGGTGGAGCGGGAGGCCCGGTCGAAGGAGGCGCGATCGGCGAGCGGCATCCGGTTGAGGAGCTGCCGGGCCTTGGCGAGTTTCCGTTCGACGGTCTTCTTGTGGGTGGCGACGGCCTTGCGGCTGCGCTCCAGTTCGGCGAGGTGTCCGGCGGCCTCGGTGCGTTCCTGGGCGAGTTCGCGCATGGCCTCCTGGAGGTCCTTGAGCTGGCCCGCCTGCTGGGTGGTGATGCGGTCGAGGACGGAGGCCTTGTCGAGGTAGTCGGCCGGGTCGTCGGAGAACAGCAGCGCGACGGTGGGGTCGATGCCGCCGGAGCGGTACTGGGCGCCGGCGAGTGAACCCAGCGCGTCCCGCATGGTGTTGATGCGCTGCTGCTGCCGGGCGATCCGGTCCTGCGCGTCGCTCACCTGCCGGTGCAGCTGCCCGGCGTTCTCGTCGGCCTTGTCGTAGGCCTCCGTCGCTCGCTCGGCCTCGTGGTAGAGCCGGTCCACCTCGGCCCGGGAGTCGTCGTGCGGGGCGGCCACGGCGGAGGTGGCCGGCAGGGCGCCCAGCGCTGCTGCGGCGGCGGACAGGACACAGACCGCGGCACTGGCGCCTCGGTCGAACCCGGACGGTGCAAGGCGACGACGGGATCCCACGGGAAGCCGCACTTCCTTCCGCTGGCAGACACGGACCGCTCCCCCGGTGCGGGGAAACGCGCCAGACAGTAGCTCTGTGAAGGGGTGCGGGCCAACGACCGCCGCAGGCACACAACGTGACGCCCCGCCTATGACGCAGGTCATCGGCGGGGCGTGGGGTCAGCCTGGTGTGTCGCGATTCGCCCGTTCGGGCGGTCCGGAAGGTCCGGACGAGAACGGTCGCGGTCGGATCAGATCCGGACGCCGAACTCGAACGTCATGTTGCCGATCGCCTCGTACCGCACCACGGCGCCGGTGTGCGGGGCGTGCAGCACCTGGCCGTTGCCCGCGTAGAGGCCGACGTGGTGGAAGTCGCCGTAGAAGATGACCAGGTCGCCGACCTTGAGGTCGCTCTGGCTGTAGATCCGGGTGCCGGCGTTCGCCTGCGCCTCGGACGTGCGGGGTATGGAGACACCCGCCTGCGCGTAGGCCCAGGAGGTCAGGCCGGAGCAGTCGAAGGAGGACGGGCCGGAGGCGCCGTAGACGTACGGGGAGCCGATCACGGACTGGGCGGCGGCGAAGGCGGAGGCGGCGCGGCCGGAGGCGGAACCGGTGCTGCCGAGGTTCACGCGCGAGCTGGAACGGTTGGCGGCCTGCGCCTGCTCCTGGTCCAGCGCCGCCTTCTCCGCGGCGGTCAGGGTGTTGAGGAGCTTCTGGGCCGAGGCCAGCTTCGCCTTGACCTCGTCCTTCTTCTTCTTGAGCTCGGTGCGGGTGGCGGAGAGGTCCTTGAGCTTGGTGCTCGCCTCCGCGCGCTCCTGGGCGAGTTCGCGCTGCTTGCCCTGGATCTTCGTGAGCGCCTCGACCTGCTGGGCGCTCAACTGGTCGATCGTGGACGCCTTGTCGAGGTAGTCGTCCGGGTCCGAGGACAGGAACAGCTGGATCGAGGGGTCGATGCCACCGGTGCGGTACTGCGCGCTCGCCATCGTGCCGAGGCCGTCCCGGAGCTTGTTGAGCTCCTCCTGGCCGCGGGCGACGTTGTCCTGGATGGTGGAGATCTCCTTCTGGAGCTTCTCCTGCTTCTCCTGGGCGCCGTCGAGCTTCTCGGTGGCCTGCTCGGCCTGCTCGTAGAGGGCGTCGACCTTCGCCTTGACCTCGTCCTTGTTGGGCTTCTCGCTCGGCGCGGCGTTCGCGGCCTGGGAGCTGAGAACAACGGCGGCAGCGGCTGCGGTGGTCAGCACAGTGACGCGCGTGCGGCTCGGCTGCTTCGGTCGACGATGGGACGCCACGGAGTCGAGCTCCTTCTATTGAGTGATCACCCGTTCGGAGGTTCGAGGCCTGACCCTAGTGATGTTTCTGTGATCAGTTCAAATCCTCACACGAAAAAATGCTGTCACTCAAAGCATTCTTTGCACATAACCAACGTGCAGTGATGGCCCATTGACGCTACGTTGCGTGACGGTTCGGTCAATTCCGGCATTAAACCTGTACGTTGACCTTCACGACAGTCGCTTCAGGAGTACCGCAGAAGCGACGGGCCGGGCGCCCGCCTTCGCGATGCCGTCGGCCACCTCGCGGTCGGTCGACGCGACGATGACGGGCCGGCCCGGCGGCTCGGCGCGCACCAGCTGGCGGATCAACTCGTCGGCGGTGACGCCCGGTTTGGAGAACAGCACCCGCACCCCGCGCGGCGGCGCGAGCAGCACGGGCGCGGCCAGCTCGGCCCCGTCGAAGACACAGGTGACCTCGGCGCCGGTCTGCGCGGCGAGCTGCGAGAGCTGCCCCAGCAGCCTCAACCGCTGCTTCTCCAGGGGCATTTGGGGATAGCCGGTCTTGGTGACGTTGTAGCCGTCGACGACCAGGTGAGCCTGCGGCAGCGCGAGCAACTGGTCAAGGATCGCCGGGTCGTTGTCCGACAACGCCCGCGCCGCGATGTCCTTCGGGGTCATCCGTCCCGGTTCGACCGCGTCGACGGTCTCGGCGGGCCGTACGGAGACCGGCGGCAACGCCAGCTCGCGGCGCAGCCCCTGGGCCGCGTCCAGCACGGTGTCGAGCAGCAGCCGTACCCGCATGTCCTCGACGCTGCGGCCCTCGCGGGCGGCCTTGCGGGTGGCCTCCAGGGCCGCCTCCGCCTCGCCCAGCCGGGCTTTGAGGCGGCGGCTCTCGCTCTCGGCCGCGGACACCTGGACCTGGCTCTCGGCGCGCGCGGTGTCCGTCTCGGCCCGCAGCTTGCGCAGGGCGGCCTCGCCGCGCTTGACGTCGCTGTGGGCGGCCCGCAGCTTGCGGTGCAGCGAGTCCGCTTCCTTCTTCGCCGCGTCCAGCTCGGTGCGCAGCCGCTCGGTGTCGGCCCGGGTCGCGTCCCGTGCCTGCGCCAACTCCTCGCGCAGCCGCTCCAGTTCGGCCCGGCTCTCCTCGTCGGCGCGCTCGGCGTCGGCGCGCAGCGCCTCCTCGCCGGCGGCGGTCACGAGTTTCACCCAGCCGGTGGGGCGCAGAACATAGGCCGCGGCCGCCACGTCGAGCGGATCCGCGGCCGGGGGCGGCGAGCCGGAGTCGAGAGCGCCCGCGAGCTCCGCCTGGGCCTCTCTCAGCTTCTCCCCGATGCGCTGTCGGAACAGCGGATCGGTCTCCAGCGCGGCGGCCATGGCATTGCCCGCGAACTTGGCGCGCCGGTTGGGGGCGAAGCGGGCGTACTGTCGTAGCTGCGGGGGCAGTTCGGCGACGGTGAGGCCGCCGAAGCCGTCAGAGACGATCTGTACGACTCTTCTCCGCACGCCGTCGGGCAGCGGACGGTCGAGCACTTCGGCGGCGCCGTCGCCCGGCCCCCCGCCTGAGTTCTCCACCATCCTCACACCCCAATGTCTGTGCGGGGCCTCTCCCTCTCAGGAGGCGGCGCCCGGCCTGTCCACGAGTTCCACCTGGTCCACGGCATTGCACCAGCGGCAGCGCACCGACTCGATGGTCTCACTGACCACCTCGCGCTCCTCCACCTTCGGCTCACCCGCCAGGTCCAGGTGGAGGTACTCCACGACCTTCGACGAACGCGTCACGTCGAAGCGCGTGAGGTTGCCGCAGAGGGTGCAGCGCCACCGCGTGGAGGCAGTCGGCAGGGGAACCGTCATCGTGGCTGTCCGCTTCCTTCTCGTTCCAGTTTCCGTGATCGCCGGTTTCCCCGGCGAGTGTGGCTCGTAACCCTACGGCCTGGCGGGTACTCACCGCTCGGCCGTCCACAGCGGCGATTCACCCTGTCCCGTTGCGTCCCGTTACGTCATGCTCTGTAGCCATGATCAGCAACTGGGGCACGGCCCTCGTCAGGACGTTCCGCGGCACCTCGACGCCCATGACGTACACCCTGATCGGCCTGTGCTGCCTGATCTTCGTCCTCGGCCCGGCCTCGGGCTTCGTCCCGTCCTACGGCACCGGGGACGCGCTGCTCGCCGCGCAGCGGGCGTACTTCCGCCGCTGGGGCGTGGTCCCGGCCGACCTGTTCGGCAGCCCCGCCCGGGAGGCCCTGACCCCGGTCACGGCCCTCTTCATCCACGGCAGCTGGATCCACCTCCTCGGCAACATGCTCTTCCTCTACGTCTTCGGAGCGATGACCGAGGAACGGCTTGGCCGGGTCGAGTTCACCCTGTTCTACGTGGTCTGCGGCTACCTGGCGCTGCTGGGCTACGCGGTGGCCAACGCCGACTCCGAGCAGTCGCTGGTCGGCGCGTCCGGGGCGATCTCGGCGGTCCTCGGGGCGTTCCTGTACTTGTTCCCCCGGGCCCGCGTGACGAGTCTCCTCCCCTTCCTCTTCTTCCTGCCGCTGCGCTTCCCCGCGTGGGTCGTGCTGCCGTTCTGGGCGGCCCTCCAGTGGCTGGCGGCGGGGCAGGCGGCGCAGGGGCCCGGGGTGGCGTACCTCGCCCACCTCGTGGGCTTCACGCTGGGCTTCGGTTACGCGTGGGTGAGATTCAGGAAGAAGAAGGGCTCGAAGGGCGGACTTGGAAGGGCGGTGGTGGGAGACGGGCGGGCGACTAGAGTTGGGCCCGCCCCAGTAACGGTCCCCGAGGGAGAGAACCAGCCGTGATCACCGCGATCGTCCTCATCAAGACCAGCGTGGACCGGATTCCGGAGATCGCCGAGTCGATCGCCGCGCTCGAATCTGTGAGCGAGGTCTTTTCCGTCACCGGTACGTATGACTTGATCGCGATGGTTCGGGTGCGGCAGCACGAGGATCTGGCCGAGGTGATTCCTGGGCGGATCAGCAAGATCCCCGGAGTCGAGGGGACGGATACGCACGTGGCGTTCCGGACGTACTCGCAGCATGACCTTGAGGCCGCGTTCGCCATCGGGTTGGACTCGTGAGGTTGGGCGCCTAGTGGGGTGGGGGGCGCGGATCGTTTGCGACTGACGGCCGTGTGTGGCTGGTCGCACAGTTCCCCGCGCCCTAAGGGGTTGCACTGACGCCCGTCACATCGGACCGAGTGGTCGCGCCCACCCGGCGGAGCCGCACATCGACACAGCCCCGCGCCCCTAGGGGGTTGCACTGACGCCCGTCACATCGGACCGAGTGGTCGCGCCCACGCGGCGGAGCCGCAGATTGACACAGCCCCGCGCCCCTAGGGGGTTGCACTGACGCCCGTCACATCGGACCGAGTGGTCGCGCCCACGCGGGGGAGCCGCAGATTGACACAGCCCCGCGCCCCTGGGTGGGCTGCCCTACAGCCCGTTCAGATCACACCGTGGGGACACAACGGCCGTTCTCCGTGCGGTAGTTCCACTTCGCACCGTCGGTCACCAGCTCCCGTACCGCCGTCACGAAACGCTCGACGTGCTCGTCCGGGGTGCCCGCGCCGAAGCTGACTCGGATCGCGTTGAGGGACTTCTCGCCCGGGGCCGCCTCGGGGGCGCCGCACTCGCCCTGGGTCTGCGGGTCGCTGCCCAGCAGGGTGCGGACCAGGGGGTGGGCGCAGAAGAGGCCGTCGCGGACTCCGATGCCGTACTCGGCGGAGAGGGCGGCGGCGAAGTGGGAGCTGTTCCAGCCGTCGACGACGAAGGAGATCACGCCCACCCTCGGGGCGTCGTCGCCGAACAACGACAGCACGCGCACCTCCGGGACCTCGGCCAGGCCTGACCGCACCTTCTCGATCAGGTGCCTCTCGCGGGCGACCAGGGTGTCGAAGCCCGCCTCCGTGAGCGCCTTGCAGGCCGACGCGATGGAGTAGGCGCCGATGACGTTCGGGGAGCCGGCCTCGTGGCGGGCCGCGCTGTCGTGCCACTCCACGTCCACTCCCCCGTCCTCGCGCCGCGTGACCTTGCGGCTCGCGCCGCCGCCCGCGAGGTAGGGGTCGGCCGCCTGGAGCCAGTCCGCGCGGCCGGCGAGGACGCCCGAGCCGAAGGGGGCGTAGAGCTTGTGGCCGGAGAAGGCGATCCAGTCGACGTCGAGGTCCTGGACGGACACCGGGTGGTGCGGGGCCAGTTGGGCGGCGTCCAGGACGATACGGGCGCCGTGGGCGTGAGCCGCGGCCGCCAGCTCCCGTACCGGCCACAGCTCGCCGGTGACGTTCGAGGCGCCGGTGACGCAGACCAGGGCCGGGCCGTACGGGTCCCGGCCGGCGAGGGCCTGCTCCAGGGTCTCGACGGCCTGGGCCGGGGTGCGCGGGGCGTTGAGGTAGGTGACCCGGGCGTCCTTCCAGGGGAGCAGGGACGCGTGGTGCTCGGTCTCGAAGACGAAGACCTGACAGTCGGCGGGGAGGGCGGCGGCGAGGAGGTTCAGGGAGTCCGTGGTCGAGCGGGTGAAGATCAGCTGGTCGTCGGCGCGGCAGTCCAGGAACTCCTCGACCGTCCTGCGGGCGTTCTCGAACAGGTCCGTGGAGAGCTGCGAGAGGTAGCCGGCGCCGCGGTGCACGCTGCCGTAGTACGGGGCGTAGGCCGCCACGTCGTCCCAGACGCGCTGGAGGGCGGGGGCGCTGGCCGCGTAGTCGAGCGCCGCGTAGGTGACTTCGCCGCCCGTGACGAGCGGGACGGTGACATCCCGGCCGAGAACGGGCAGCGCCTCCGGAATGTCACTGCAAATGGTCTGAGCGGCGGCAACGGTGGAGACAGACATGGCGAACTCCCGTAAGAGGCAGGCGAATTCACTGCGCGAGCGGGCATGGCTTCGGCGCAGGGAAAGGTAAAGGGGGATGTGCGGAGTGGGGGCTTCGCGCCCTATCGCATTCGCTTGCTCACAGAGAGCTCCCTCGATGACCAGGACCCCTGGTGTCTTTCGAGGGGCCCGCGCTTGCCGCAGACCTCGCTGCCTACGGCCTGGTCTTCACCCGGGGCACCCCGCCACGGACGGAGGGTTGCCGGACAGTCGGCCGGGGCCTCATGACTGTCACTCATGACCTGGTCGGAAAACCTACGCGAGGTGATCGGTGTCCCGCAACCCGTGTCCGGATCGCGGGACACCGACCGCCGTGCCGCTATGCGTTGCTGGCGGCGGCCCAGCGCTCCAGCGTGCGCTTGGCCGCCCCCGAGTCGATCGACTCGGCCGCCTTCGCCATCCCGGCCCGGATCCGGTCCGCCAGCGGCCCGTCCCCGGCCTCCAGCGCCACCAGGGCCGCCGCCGAGTTCAGGAGTACGGCGTCGCGTACGGGGCCCGTCTCGCCGTCCAGGAGACGGCGGGCGACGTCCGCGTTGTACTCGGGGTCGGCACCGCGCAGGGCTTCCACGGGGACCAGTTCGAGGCCGACGTCCCGCGGGTCGAAGGACTCCTCGGTGACCTTGCCCTCGCGGACGATCCACACCCGGGAGGTGGCCGTGGTCGTCAGCTCGTCGAGGCCGTCGTCACCGCGGAACACCAGCGCGGAGGAACCGCGTTCGGCGAGTACGCCCGCGATGAGCCCGGCCATGCGGGTGTCGAAGCAGCCGACCGCCGACGAGGTGACCCTGGCCGGGTTGGTCAGCGGGCCGAGGAGGTTGAACGCGGTCGGCACTCCCAGGTCTCGCCGGACCGCGCCCGCGAACCGCATCGTGGGGTGGAACTTGGCCGCGAAGCAGAACGTGATCCCGGCCTCCTCCACCACCTGCGCGACCCGCTCGGGCGACAGCTCCAGGTTGATGCCGAGCCGCTCCAGCACGTCGGAGGAACCGCTCGCCGAGGACGAGGCCCGGTTGCCGTGCTTGACGACCCTCGCACCGGTGCCCGCGATCACGATGGCGGACATCGTCGAGATGTTGACCGTCTTGGCCCGGTCGCCGCCCGTACCGACGATGTCGACGGCCGGCCCCGGGATGTCCAGCGGCTTCGCGTGGGCGTACATCGTCTCGACGAGGCCGTTGATCTCCTCGACGGTCTCGCCCTTGGCCCGCAGCGCCACCAGGAAGCCCGCGATCTGGGCGTCCGCCGCCTCACCGCTCATGATGCGGTCCATCGCCCACGCCGTGTCGGCGGTGCTCAGGTCCTGTCCGGCGAGCAGCGCGCTCAGTACGTCGGGCCAGGAACGGGCCGCCGCGGTGTCGCCTCCAGCGGGGGTCACAGCGCTCATACGGCCGCTCCTGGGTGTCGTAGAAACCTGCTTCACAAGACGTGCCCCACCCTATCCAGCGCGGGGCACGGCGAAGGGCCCCGTCCGGTGTTCGGACGGGGCCCTTCGACTGTGGCGTGGCGACGCCTCAGCGATCAGTGGTGGCCGTGGCCGCTCGTGATCTCCTTGTACTCCTCGACGGTGGGCTTGGGGATCTGGGACTCCTCGCCGTAGTACGCCTCGCTCAGCTTGGCGCGCAGCTTCTGGGAGCCCTTCACCTTGCGCTCGACGCCGTTGTCGTCGACGGTCGCACCGATCGCGGCCGGCTCGTACTGCTCGTGCGCGGTGAGCGTGTGCAGCGCGTCCTGGCTGAGCGGCTCGTGGATCTCGACGAACTCACCGTGCGGCAGGCGCTTGATGACGCCCGACTCGCGGCCGTGCAGCACCTTGTCCCGGTCGCGGCGCTGGAGGCCGAGGCAGACCCGCTTGGTGGCGATGAACACGAGCACCGGCACCACGAAGAAGCCGACACGCACCGCCCAGGTGATCGAGTTGATCGACAGGTGGAAGTGCGTGGCCCAGATGTCGTTGCCGCCACCGACGAGCAGGACGAAGTACCACGACATCCAGGCGACACCGAAGGCCGTACGGGTCGGGACGTTGCGCGGGCGGTCCAGGATGTGGTGCTCGCGCTTGTCGCCGGTGACCCAGGACTCGATGAACGGGTAGACCGCGATCGCGACCAGGACCAGCGGGAAGATGATCAGCGGGATGAACACACCCAGGACGAGCGTGTGACCCCAGAAGTTGATCTCCCAGCCCGGCATGAACCGGATCAGGCCCTCGGAGAAGCCCATGTACCAGTCGGGCTGGGCGCCCGTGGACACCATGTCCGGACGGTACGGACCCATGGACCAGATCGGGTTGATCGAGGCGATCGCCGAGACGGCCGCGATGACACCGAAGACCAGGAAGAAGAAGCCTCCGGCCTTGGCCATGTAGACCGGCAGCAGCGGCATGCCGACGACGTTGTTGTTCGTCTTTCCGGGGCCCGCGAACTGCGTGTGCTTGTGGTAGAAGACCAGGATCAGGTGGCCGACCACCAGGCCGAGCATGATGCCCGGCAGCAGCAGGATGTGGATCGAGTAGAAGCGGGACACGAAGTCGCCGCCCGGGAACTCGCCGCCGAAGAGGAAGAACGACAGGTACGTGCCGACGATCGGCACGGACAGGACCGCGCCCTCCATGAAGCGGACACCGGTGCCGGAGAGCAGGTCGTCCGGGAGCGAGTAACCGGTGAAGCCGGTGAACATGCCCAGGACGAACAGCAGGAAGCCGAACAGCCAGTTGACCTCACGCGGCTTGCGGAACGCACCCGTGAAGAACACGCGCATCATGTGCACGAACATGGCGGCGAGGAAGATCAGCGCCGCCCAGTGGTGGATCTGCCGGATCAGCAGACCACCGCGCACATCGAAGGAGATGTGCATGGTCGAGTTGAACGCCTCCGACATCAACTGCCCCTGGAGCGGGACATAGCTGCCGTGGTACGTCACCTCGTTCATCGACGGGTGGAAGAACAGCGTCAGATACACACCCGTGAGGATGATGATGATGAAGCTGTAGAGGCAGACCTCACCCAGCATGAACGACCAGTGGTCGGGGAAGATCTTGCGCATGTTGGACTTGGCGAGGGAGTAGATCCCGAGCCGTCCGTCGGCCCAGTCGGCGATCTTCTCGCCGGCCGGTGCTTTGTCGCGCCGCTCACCCGCCGCGGCAGTGGCCGATGTGTGCGTCTCGTTGGTGCTCATCCGCGCTCCCAGAATGCAGGACCGACGGGCTCCTCGAAGTCGCCGAGCGCCTGGAGGTAGCCCTCGTCGCTCACGCCGATGCGCAGCTGCGGCAGGGCGTGACCGGCCGGGCCGAAGATCACTCGGGCACCGTCGGAGAGGTCGAAGGTGGACTGGTGGCACGGGCACAGCACGTGGTGCGTCTGCTGCTCGTACAGGGAGATCGGGCAGCCCACGTGGGTGCAGATCTTCGAGAAGGCCACGATGCCCTCGTGCGCCCACTCCAGCTCGCGCTTGTCCTTGATGTTGTCCGGCTGGAGCCGGACGATCATCAGCGCTGCCTTGGCGATCTCGGTCTGGAACTCCTCGTCGGTCTCCTCCAGGCCCTCGGGCTTGGCGAAGGTGAGCGAGCCGACGGCCACGTCCGAGGGACGCAGCGGCAGGTTCGTGTTCATGTTGACGAGCAGCTTGCCCTTGGACCAGATGGTGTGGCGGAGCTTCGTCCCCGGCAGCGGGCCCAGGTCGCGCAGCAGCATGACGCCGGAGAGCGGGAACAGGGCCAGCGCGCCGAACATCGTGTTGCGGATCAGCTTGCGACGGCCGAGTGCCGACTCCTTGGCACCCTCCTTGAAGTCGGCCAGAACCTTGGCCTTGACCTCGGGGGGTGCCTCGATGGCGTGCCGCTCGTCGGCGATCTCCACGTCGGACATCAGGGTGCGGGCCCAGTGGACCGCGCCCGCGCCGATGGTGAAGAGCGCTCCGCCGAGGGTCAGACCGAGCGCGAAGTTGAGCGCGTTGATGTGACCGATCGGGAAGACGAAGATCGCCTTGTCGTGCGGGATCGCCACGTACGAGGCGATGAAGCCGACCGTGAGGAGCATCGACAGCGTGAACAGGAAGGCGACGACGCGCTCGGACCGCTTGGCGGCCCGCTCGTCGATGTCCTGGACACGGTGCTCGTGCGGCGGCAGCCCCGGGTCGGCGAACGGGTTCTGCTCGTCCGCGACCGACACCGCGCCGTGCGCGTCCTGCTCAGCGGGCAGGTTCTCTTCTGGAATGTCTTGGCTACTCATGACTTCTTGGCCTTTGCGGTCCGAGCGGCGACCCAGACGGCTACCGCGATCAGCGCGCCCAGACCGAAGATCCAGGCGAAGAGACCCTCACTGACCGGACCGAGACCACCCAGCTCAAGCCCGCCGGGGCTCTCGGTGTTGTCGCCGTTGACCGCGTTGAGGTACGCGATGATGTCCTTCTTGTTCTTCGACGACAGCGTGGTGTCGGGGAAGGAAGGCATGTTCTGCGGGCCGGTCTGCATGGCCTCGTAGATGTGCTTCGGGGCAACGCCTTCGAGGCTCGGCGCGAACTTGCCGTGCGTCAGCGCGCCGCCCTTCCCGGTGAAGTTGTGGCACTGGGCGCAGTTGGTGCGGAACAGCTCGCCACCCTTGGCGATGTCCGAACCGGCGGGCCCGTACTCGTTCTTCGTCGGGATGACCGGACCGGCGCCCAGCGAGGCGATGTACGCCGCGAGCTGGTCGATCTCGGCCTGGGAGTAGATGACCTTCTTGGCCGGGATCTGAGCACCCGGCTGCTGCGCCGGCATCCGGCCGGTGCCGACCTGGAAGTCGACCGCCGCAGCGCCGACACCCACCAGGCTCGGGCCGTCGGAACTGCCCTGACCGCCGGTGCCGTGGCAGCTTGCACAGCCGACGGCGAACAGCTTCTTGCCCTCGTCGATGGCGAGGGACTGAGCGGACTCGTCGGCCTGCGCCTTGCCCGCGGGGGCGAGGAAGCTGAACACCCCCCCGGATACCGCCAGCGCGAGGAGTAGTACGACGACCGCCGCCAGCGGATGGCGTCGTCGTGTGGAGAGCTTTTTCACGGATTACCCCGGTGTCAGGATCTTCTGCGTCGATGCTTCTGGAATGTGCGCTTCTTGGCCGCGCGCGGGATCGGGCCCGACTACTTGATCAAGTAGATCGTGGCGAAGAGGCCGATCCAGACGACATCGACGAAGTGCCAGTAGTAGGACACGACGATGGCCGCGGTCGCCTGTTCGTGGGTGAACCTCTTCGCCGCGTATGTACGTCCGAGGACGAACAGGAAGGCGATGAGGCCGCCCGTCACGTGCATGCCGTGGAACCCGGTGGTCAGGTAGAACACCGAGCCGTACGGGTCGGAGGACAGCGAGATGCCGTCCTTCTTCACCAGCTCCGTGTACTCGAAGATCTGACCGCCGATGAAGATCGCACCCATCACGAACGTGATGATGAACCAGCCCCGGAGCTTCTTCACGTCCCCGCGCTCGGCGGCGAAGACGCCGAGCTGGCAGGTGAGGGAGGAGAGCACCAGGATCGTGGTGTTGGTCGCGGAGAATGGAATGTTGAGATGGCTCGCCATCTCCTTCCAGTGGTCCGGACCGGTCACCGATCGCAGGGTGAAGTACATCGCGAAGAGGGCCGCGAAGAACATCAGCTCGGAACTCAGCCAGATGATGGTTCCGACGCTGGTGAGGTTCGGTCGGTTGACCGACGGGTGCGCGTGCCCGGTTTCTACTGTCGTTGCTGTCGCCACGACCGACATTATGTCGGTCGCTTATCCCGCCCTCACTCCGGGGGGTGCCGTTCGGAGTGTTCGCAGTGTGTGTACTGCCCGTATGGCCCATCGCAGGGGTGTTCCAACAGGTGTTGACGGGGTGTTCAAAGGAGTAGCATCCGCGCAACGGACCTTGGGAGGAAGAATGCAGGCGACCGCCACGGTGCTGGTCTACAGCGATGACTCCAACACCCGCGAGCAGGTGCGGCTGGCCTCCGGCAAGCGGCCGGCGTCCGACGTGCCGTTGGTCGAGTTCCTGGAGTGCGCGACGCCCGCGGCGGTTCTGAAGGAACTGGACCGGGGCGGGATCGATGTCTGTGTGTTCGACGGGGAGTCCTCGCCGATGGGGGGCATGGGGTTGTGCCGCCAGGTGAAGGACGAGGTCTTCAACTGCCCGCCGGTGCTGGTGCTGATCGGGCGGCCTCAGGATGCGTGGCTCGCCACGTGGAGCCGTGCGGAGGCCGCGGTGACCTTGCCTGTGGACCCCGTTGAGTTCGCGGCCTCCCTCGCCTCCCTGCTGCGTGAGAAGCGGGCCTTGAGCGCCTAGTGGCTCGGGACGGCCCGCGGTTTCGCGGCTGCGGGCCGGTCGTGGTTGCTCGCGCAGTTCCCCGCGTCCCTTTGGGGCGCGTCTCACACGGACTCAGGACGGAGCCGTGCCGCATCCTCCGGCCGAGGCCCGTCCGGCGTTCCGCCCACCAGTGCGCTGCCGCCTCGCCAGTTCTTCCAGCCGAGGTTCCAGTCGCCGAAGCCGTTGCCGAAGGGTTCCATCTCGTCGCCGTCGGAGTTGACGACCTTGACGACGTCACCCTCGTGGATGGTGTCGAAGAACCACTCGGCGTTGCTGGTGCTCATGCCGGTGCAGCCGTGGCTGACGTTCGCGGAGCCCTGGGAGCCCACCGACCAGGGGGCGGCGTGGACGTACTCGCCGCTCCAGGTGACGCGGGTCGCGTAGTAGACGGGGAGGTCGTACGAGTCCGAGGAGCCCTCGGAGATGCCGACGGTGGTTCCGCGCATCCGTACGAAGTACTCCTTGCCCAGTACGACCTTGACGCCGTTTCGGGTCTCGAAGCCGGGCTTGCCGGTGGTGACGGGGATCTCGTTGATCTCCTCGTCGTTCTTGTAGACCGTCATCTCGTGGGACGCGGCGTCCGTCACGGCGACGATCTTGTCGCCCGTGGTGAGCTTGAGGCCCTTCGAAGTGCCGCCCCGCAGGCGGTCGCTGATCTTCACGCCGTCGAGGTCGCTGCGCACCTGGACGGTGGCGTGGGCGGGCCAGTAGTCCTTGGGGCGGTAGTGGAGTTCCTTGTCGTCCACCCAGTGCCAGGCACCCTCCACGGCGGGCACGGAGTCCACCCTGAGCGCGCGTTCCACGATGGCCCGCTGTGCCTTGTCCTTGACGGGCATGTTCAGTTCGGCGGTGACCGGCTGGCCGACGCCGTACCGGCCCGCGTCCGGACCGAACTTCACCGTCAGGCTCTTCTTGGTGGTCGGCCTGCTGGTGTCGAAGGTGAGGACCTTGCGGCCGGGGGCGCCGTCCTCGTCCTCCGTGCTCACCCGCACCGTGTAATGGGCGTTGGCGGCCAGCGGGGAGGTGCTGTGCCAGCGAGTGCCGTCGGCGACGAGTTCGCCCGTGACGTAGCGTCCCGTGGCGTCCACGGCGGTGACATCCGTGATACGCCCGTCGTCTCCGGAGGCGGTGACGGCCAGGGGCTTGTCGGGGTCGACCTTCTTGCCCTTGCCGGACGGGCCGTTGAAGGAGATCTGCCCCGCCGCGTCGTACGGCTTGGCCGACAGCGGGTTGCCGCCGTCGGACCCGCAGGCGGTGACGCCCGCGCCGAGGGAGATCACCAGCAGGGTGCAGCTGACGACGGTGCGGGTGCGCGGAGAGTGGCTCATGAGCCGAGGTTATGAAGCTTCGTCAGCCCCGGCGCGGTGGGTCACTCGGACGAGGGACCGGCGTTGCGGCAAAAGCACGAGCCCGGACCCTCCTGACGGAGTGTCCGGGCTCGCTGGTGCTCTGCGCGTGCTACTGGGTGCGGTCTTCACCGCGGTAGTACTCGAAGACCCAGCCGTACAGGCCGATCATGATGATCGGGGCGGAGAAGTACAGCAGCCACCAGCCGATCGCGATCGACAGGAAGGCCAGTGCGCCACCGACACCGAGGGCGAGAGGCTGCCAGCTGTGCGGGCTGAAGAAGCCCACCTCGCCGGCCTCGTCCGCGACGTCGGCCTCCTTGTTGTCCTGCGCGAGCGTGTCGATCCGCCGGGCCGTGAAGCCCAGGTAGAAGCCGACCATGATGCACAGGCCGAAGGCCATGAAGAGGGCCGTGGTACCGGCCGCCTCCTTGGACCAGACGCCGTAGACGATCGCCGTGGCGAGCACGAAGACGGCCAGCCACATGAACATCCTGCCCTGGACCTTCACTTGCCCGCCTCCTTGCCGCCAGTGAGGGCCTTGTCGCCGTGATGCGCGTTCTCAAGCTGGTCGAGAGCGGCGATCTCCGGGTGGTGCAGGTCGAACGCCGGGGATTCGCTGCGGATCCGCGGCAGGGTGAGGAAGTTGTGCCGCGGCGGCGGGCAGGACGTCGCCCATTCGAGCGAACGGCCGTAGCCCCACGGGTCGTCGACCTCGACCTTCTTGCCGTACTTGGCCGTCTTCCACACGTTGTAGAGGAACGGCAGGATCGACAGGCCGAGCAGGAAGGAGCTGATCGTCGAGATCGTGTTCAGGGCGGTGAAGCCGTCGGCCGCGAGATAGTCCGCGTAACGACGGGGCATGCCCTCGGCACCCAGCCAGTGCTGGACCAGGAAGGTGCCGTGGAAGCCGATGAACAGCGTCCAGAAGGTGATCTTGCCGAGGCGCTCGTCGAGCATCTTGCCGGTCATCTTCGGCCACCAGAAGTGGAAGCCGGAGAACATCGCGAACACGACCGTGCCGAAGACCACGTAGTGGAAGTGGGCGACGACGAAGTACGAGTCCGAGACGTGGAAGTCCATCGGCGGCGAGGCCAGGATGACGCCGGTCAGACCACCGAAGGTGAAGGTGATGAGGAAGCCGGTGGCCCAGAGCATCGGGGTCTCGAAACTCAGGGAGCCCTTCCACATCGTTCCGATCCAGTTGAAGAACTTCACGCCGGTCGGTACGGCGATGAGGAACGTCATGAAGGAGAAGAACGGGAGCAGTACTCCGCCGGTGACGTACATGTGGTGGGCCCACACCGTCACGGACAGACCGGCGATGGAGATCGTCGCGGCGACCAGTCCCATGTAGCCGAACATCGGCTTGCGGGAGAAGACCGGGATGACCTCGGAGATGATGCCGAAGAACGGCAGCGCGATGATGTACACCTCTGGATGCCCGAAGAACCAGAAGAGGTGCTGCCACAGCAACGCCCCGCCGTTGGCGGCGTCGAAGACGTGTGCCCCGAATTTCCGATCCGCCTCCAGCGCGAAGAGCGCGGCGGCGAGAACCGGGAAGGCCAGCAGAACGAGTACCGCGGTCAGCAGCACGTTCCACACGAAGATCGGCATGCGGAACATCGTCATGCCCGGTGCGCGCATGCAGATGATCGTGGTGATGAAGTTGACCGCACCGAGGATCGTGCCGAAGCCGGAGAAGGCCAGACCCATGATCCACATGTCGGCGCCGATACCCGGCGAACGGACCGCGTCCGACAACGGGCTGTACGCGAACCAGCCGAAGTCCGCCGCGCCCTGCGGGGTGAGGAAGCCACCCACCGCGATCGTCGAGCCGAACAGGTAGAGCCAGTAGGCGAACATGTTCAGCCGCGGGAACGCCACGTCGGGCGCGCCGATCTGCAGCGGCATGATCCAGTTCGTGAAACCGGCGAACAGGGGCGTCGCGAACATCAGCAGCATGATCGTGCCGTGCATCGTGAACGCCTGGTTGAACTGCTCGTTCGACAGGATCTGCAGACCCGGCCGGGCCAGCTCGGCGCGCATCAGCAGCGCCATGACGCCGCCGATCAGGAAGAACGCGAACGACGTGACCAGATACAGCGTGCCGATCGTCTTGTGGTCGGTGGTGGTGAGCCACTTGATCACGACGTTACCGGGTTGCTTGCGCCTTACCGGCAGCTCGTCCGCGTAGTGGGACTCCGCCGCCGCGGCACCCTGAGGTTCGTTGAGGATGCTCACAGGTTGTTCGTCTCCCGGTTCTTCTCGTGGCTCGTCTGCGCGATGCCAGCGGGGATGTAACCGGTCTGCCCCTTCTTGGCGAGGTCCTTGAGGTGCTGCTGGTAACGCTCCGGCGAGACGACCTTCACGTTGAACAGCATCCGGGAGTGGTCGACGCCGCAGAGCTCGGCGCACTTGCCGAGGTAGGTGCCCTCCTTGTTGGGGGTCACCTGGAAGGAGTTGGTGTGGCCCGGGACGACGTCCATCTTCATCAGGAACGGCACCACCCAGAAGTCGTGGATGACGTCACGTGAGGTGAGGACGAAGCGGACCGTCTCGCCCTTGGGGAGCCAGAGGGTCGGACCCGGGTTGCCCGTCTGCGGGTTCTTCGTGGCGGGCGTACCGACGTCGTAGACTCCGCCGGCGTTCGCCGGGAACTCCTTCTTGAACCGGTCCGGAATGGCGGCCAGGTTCTTGTCGGTCGTCGCGTCGCCACTGACACCGTCGACGTTCTCGATGTAGTTGAAGCCCCAGCTCCACTGGAAGCCCACGACGTTGACCGTCACGTCGGGCTTCTTGTCGAGGCTCAGGAGCTTCGTCTCGTCGCGGGCGGTGAAGTAGAACAACACCGAGACGATGATGAGCGGAACAACCGTGTACAGCGCCTCAATAGGCATGTTGTAACGGGTCTGCGGGGGGATCTCGACCTTGGTGCGGCTGCGCCGGTGGAACACGACGCTCCACATGATCAGGCCCCACACCAGGATGCCGACGGCGAGCGCGGCGGCCCAGGACCCCTGCCAGAGGGAGAGGATCCGCGGACCCTCCTCCGTGGTCGGGGTGGGGAAACCAAGGCGAGGAAAGTCCTTGGATGTGCAACCGGTCGCGGTCGCCAGGACCAGGCCCGCAGTCATTGCCTGCAGCAGCTTCCGCCGCATCGGGCGCCGCGGCGAGCGGTCGGAGCCGTTGGGACTCACGTAGCGCCTTCCCGAGAGTCTCGCCCGCGCGGATTGGCTGCGGCCTGCCTTCACGCGGGTCGGTCGCCGCCCTGCGTCGGGCAGGGGTTTGGATGTTTATGCGGACCAAACCCTAGCCGACGCCCTCCGGGGGTTCGCGGGGAGGGTGGCATACGCGCCGGGGGTTACTCCGGGCGCCTAATAGCTCGGGGGTTGAGGTGGTTTGGGCGAGTGCGGGATGCGTTGTGGCTTGTCGCGCCCCGCGGCGGAGCCGCTATGTCACAGTCCCGCGCCCCTTTGCGGCTCGCCCTCGTTCTAACGTTGCTGTGTGTCCTACTTCGATGCCGCCTCGTCCGCTCCCCTTCATCCAGTAGCCCAGCAAGCCCTGTTGGCGGCTCTCGACGACGGGTGGGCGGATCCTGCCCGGCTGTATCGGGAAGGGCGTAAGGCGCGGTTGCTGCTGGACGCTGCCCGTGAGGCCGCCGCCGAGGCTGTCGGGTGTCGGGCCGACGAGCTCGTCTTCACCTCCTCCGGGACCCGGGCCGTACACACGGGGATCGCCGGGGCGTTGGCGGGGCGGCGGCGCGTCGGGCGTCACCTGATCGTGTCAGCGGTTGAACACTCTTCCGTGCTCCATTCGGCCGAGGCGCTGGTCGCGGAGGGCGGTTCGTCGACCGAGGTGCCCGTGGACCGGACGGGCGCGGTGAGCGTGGCGACCTACGCCGATTCCCTCCGCTCGGACACCGCGCTGGCCTGTCTCCAGTCGGCCAACCACGAGGTGGGGACCGTGCAGCCGGTCGCCGAGGTGGCCGAGGCGTGCCGGGCGGTCGGGGTGCCGTTGCTGGTCGACGCGGCGCAGTCGCTGGGCTGGGGTCCGGTCGAGGGCGCGTGGTCGCTGCTCACGGCGAGCGCGCACAAGTGGGGCGGCCCGGCCGGTGTCGGCCTGCTGGTGGTCCGCAAGGGCGCGCGCTTCGCGCCCCAACGCCCCGTGGACGAACGGGAGTCGGGCCGCGCCGCCGGCTTCGAGAACATCCCCGCCGTGGTCGCCGCGGCCGCCTCGCTCCGCGCGGTCCGCGCGGAGGCGGCCCAGGAGGCGCTACGGCTGCGGGAACTGACGGAGCGGATCCGGGCGCGGGTGCCGAAGCTGGTGCCGGGCGTGGACGTGGTCGGCGATCCGGTGCGGCGACTGCCCGGGATCGTCACCTTCTCCTGTCTCTACGTCGACGGCGAGACCCTCCTCCACGAACTGGACCGCGCCGGTTTCTCCGTCTCCTCCGGTTCGTCCTGCACGAGCAGCACCCTGACGCCCAGCCACGTACTGAAGGCGATGGGCGTACTGAGTGAGGGGAATGTGCGGGTGTCGTTGCCGCGGGGGGCGGTGGAGGAGGACGTCGAGCGTTTCCTCGCCGTCCTGCCGGGGGTGGTGGCGGGAGTACGGGAGAAGTTGGGAGCGCAGGCGCCGGTGACCGTCGTGCAGGACGACTCGCTCGTCGTGAACGCCCTCGGCAAGCGCTGCCCGATCCCGGTGATCGAGCTGGCGAAGGTCATCGGCGACGTGCCGATCGGCGGCACGGTCAGGGTCCTGTCCGACGACGAGGCGGCACGCTTGGACATCCCGGCGTGGTGCGAGATGCGGGGCCAGGAGTACATGGGCGAGGAGAGAGCACTCAACGGCACGGCGTACATGATCCGCCGAGCAACATGAGCACCCTGTCTCTCAGGGGCGCGGGGCTGTGTCGATCTGCGGCTACCGCCGCGGGTGCGCGACCAGCCCCCACGCACCCGCACCCGACGAAATCAGCCCAGGTAACCCCGAACCTCACCCGCCGCGTCATGCCCATACGCCTTGGTGAACCGGTCCATGAAGTGCACCCGCCGCAGTTGATACTCCTGCGTGCCGACGGTCTCGATGACCAACGTGGCGAGCATGCAGCCGACCTGCGCCGCCCGCTCCAGCGAAACCCCCCATGCCAGCCCCGAGAGGAACCCCGCCCGGAACGCGTCGCCGACACCCGTGGGATCGGCCTTGCGCTCCTCCTCCGCGCAGCCGACCTCGATCGGGTCCATACCGACGCTCTCGATACGGACACCGCGCGCGCCGAGCGTGGTGACACGGTGGCCGACCTTGGACAGGATCTCCTCGTCGCTCCAGCCGGTCTTGGACTCGATGAGTCCCTTCTCGTACTCGTTCGAGAAGAGGTACGCCGCCCCGTCCAGCAGGATGCCGATGTCGTCGCCCTCCATGCGCGCGATCTGCTGGGAGAAGTCCGCGGCGAAGGGGATGGAACGGGTCCGGCACTCCTCCGTGTGGCGGAGCATCGCCTCGGGGTCGTCCGCGCCGATCAGGACCAGGTCGAGGCCGCCCACGCGGTCGGCGACGGTCTTCAGCTCGATCTGCCGGGCCTCGCTCATGGCGCCGGTGTAGAAGGAGCCGATCTGGTTGTGGTCGGCGTCGGTGGTGCACACGAAACGGGCGGTGTGCAGCGTCTCGGAGATACGCACCGAGCCGGTGTCGACGCCGTGCCGGTCGAGCCAGTCGCGGTACTCGGCGAAGTCGGAGCCGGCGGCGCCGACCAGGATCGGCGCGGTGCCGAGCTGGCCCATACCGAAGGCGATGTTGGCGCCGACACCTCCCCGTCGTACGTCGAGGTTGTCGACCAGGAAGGAGAGCGACACCGTGTGCAACTGGTCCGCGACCAGCTGGTCGGCGAAGCGGCCGGGGAAGGTCATGAGGTGGTCGGTGGCGATGGAGCCGGTGACTGCGATGCGCACGGCGAGGACTCTCCTGAGGGAGGCTGCGTTGACAGTTCACGCTACCCGGTCCGCACGGCGGCTCTGAAGCGCCAAAACTACCCGATAGTAGATCTTTCTTCGCGAGGTCGAGCGTGCCTACGGTGCCGCTATGACGAACCTCAAGGTCGACGGCCCCGTTCCGGTTCACGTTCCCGTCCGTATTCCGGTCCATCTCGAGGGCGAGGGCGAGGTCGATCTCGCGTCGCTGCGCGGTGACTGCGCGCGGATGGCTCCCCACTGGACGGTTCCCGACCGGATCGTCTCCCTCCCGGTGTCCCCGTCGCTCATCCACGGGGTGACCGTGCCGTCGACGTCGGCCCGACTGCTGGACGGCATGTCGGAGTACTGAGCGGAGTCATTCGGCAGGATCGGCGCGCTCGGGGGAACCGTGCGCTCCCCCGCTGCGTCCCATCGCTGTCCCCCGTAAAGGGGATGCGGGATACGACCCTTCTGCCTGCCCCTTTGACAGGGCCGGGTCAGGGTCATGGGACAGTTGCGCAGCCGAAGGAGCGATGCGGTGAACACCGAGCGACCCGACAACGACGACACGACCGGCACGTCCGGTGACGTGCGGGGCGTGGGGGACGCCGCGAAGGGCTCCACGAAGGGGCCCGAGGTCGACGACACCCGGGCCCGCCATGAGGAAGAAGCCGCTTCTACGGCGCCCCGCGCGGAGGCCGGTCATGGCCGGCCGGACGAGACGGGGGCCGGGGCGTCCGACGTAGACGCCGGCCACGCGGAGGAAGACGACCCGCCGGAGTCCGGCACGGAAGCCGGCCGGTCAGAGGAGTCGGAGGAGATCGGCCTCGCCGCGTCCGACGCCGAGGCGGGCCGAGAGACAGGCCGACCGGACGTCACGGGTCACGGGACGCGCGACGCGGACACCGACGCAGACGCAGACGCAGACGCAGACCGGCCGAAGGCAACCGGCCCCGCGGCGCCCACCACGGAAGCCGCTCTCCCGGAGCAGTCCGCCTCCACCACCGACCTCTCCCTGCGCGACCACTCCCCCGAAACCGACGACGACCGGCGCCCCGCCCGATCCAGGTCGCCCCTCGTCATCGCCTCCGTGGCCGCCGCCGTGCTGCTCGTCGGAGGGGGCGGGGCGTATCTCGCGTCGTCCTCGTCCGGGTCCGGGGGTTCGGGGGAAGGTACGGGGTCCGCGGCGTCCGGCGCCGACGGGACCCCGCCGCCGCTCGCGCTCGACGGGTATTCCAGCGGGGGTACGCGTGGGATCGCGTCCGGGGAGCCGAATCCGTACGGGGAGACGTATCGGGCCGTGGGGAGTCTGCCCGATAGGCCCGATTCCGCCGCCGTCTACTCGCCGCGGGGTGAGGTCGGCAAGGACGCGGTGAGCCGGCTCGCGAAGGCGCTCGGGGTCGTGGGGACGCCGGTCGCGGAGGGGCAGCTCTGGAAGGTGGGCGGGCAGGACGGTACCGGGCCCAGCCTGCAGGTGAACAAGGCGGCGCCGGGCATGTGGACGTTCAGCCGCTACGCGCCCGGCACCGACGACTGCACCGGCGGCACCCTCAAGTGCACGCACGATCCCGGTACTTCGGCCACCGACCCGGTAAGCGCGGCCGTGGCCGAGAAGGCCGCCGCCCCGATCCTCAAGGCCGTCGGCCAGGACGACGCGAAGGTCGACGCGAGCCAACTCATGGGCGCGCAGCGGGTGGTGAACGCCCAGCCGGTGATCGGCGGGCTGCCGACATACGGGTGGACCACCGGGCTGACCATCAGTGCCCAGGGTGAAGTGGTCGGCGGGAGCGGGGACTTGGCGGCGCCGATGAAGGGTGACGTCTATCCCGTGCTGAGTGCCCAGAAGACGCTCGACCTGATGAACGCGGCGCCCAGGACCGACCACCGCATGGGCATCGGCGGTTGCGCCAGTGCCGTACCGCTGAAGGACCGGCTGGAGGCGCCCTGCGGGTCGTCGACCTCGTCGTCGACCGCTTCCTCCGCCGCTACGCCCGCACAGGCCTCGACCACCGTCGAGCACGCGGTGTTCGGGCTCGCCGTGCACTCCGTGGGCGGGCAGCAGACGCTGGTGCCCTCCTGGTTGTTCGAGGCGCGGCAGCCGGGCGGGCAGGACAGCTTCACGCTGACGTATCCGGCGATCGACCCGAAGTATCTGGCCTCGGCCAACACGCCTGCTCCTACGGCGAGTTCGACGTCCACCGCGACGCCGCACGACGTCAAGGCGGACGGTTACACGGCCGACGGGAAGAGCCTCACCGTGGCCTTCACCGGCGGGGTGTGCGCGGACTACGAGGTGTCGGCCGTGGAGAGCTCGGACAAGGTGACGGTCACGGTGACCGACACGCCCTGGCCGGACAAGGTCTGCATCATGATCGCCAAGGTCTACCACCAGACCGTGCAGCTGAAGGCACCGGTCGGTGACCGGACGGTCGCGGGGTCGGACGGCACGAAGATCCCCGTGGAGAAGAAGGTCGAGGTCGGGGCGGGACCCTCACTCGCCCGGTAGCGACGACGACCGCAGTAGTAACGACGACCCCACGGGCTCCGGAAAAGCCCGAAGGCGGCGGCCCTGTCGGAGGGGGCCGCCGCCTTCGCTCTGCTCAGTTGCCCAACGGGGCGCAAGCGGGTTCAGCTGAACGAGTCGCCACAGGCGCAGGAGCCCGTCGCGTTCGGGTTGTCGATGGTGAAGCCCTGCTTCTCGATGGTGTCGACGAAGTCGATGGAGGCGCCGCCCAGGTACGGGGCGCTCATGCGGTCGGTGACGACCTTGACTCCGCCGAAGTCCTTGACGACGTCGCCGTCCAGGGAGCGCTCGTCGAAGAAGAGCTGGTAACGCAGGCCGGAGCAGCCGCCGGGCTGGACGGCGACACGCAGGGCCAGATCCTCACGGCCTTCCTGGTCGAGCAGGGCCTTGACCTTCGCCGCGGCGGCGTCGGACAGAAGGATGCCGTCGGTGACGGTGCTGGTCTCGTCCGATACGGACATCTACATCTCTCCCGGGTTGTACGGAGACTGCTTGCCGACATTTCAACCGGCGTGGCCGCGGATTCATTCCGGGCCGGGCGGCGTTCTTTTCGCCTGTATCTCTTCTGCTCTCTCTTCCATGCTCGCACACACCCGCAAGGTCCCTCGCTGAGTGCGTCCCGGGATTGATGTCACATCGACGCTATGGCCATCGTCAAACTGACGTGAAGCGGTTATGATAGATAATGTCAATTCGACGAAAAGGGCCGTCCTCCCATCGGGTCGGCCCGGCCCGCAGAACAGAAAGGGTGCGTGTCGTGACCACCGCCCAGACCCAGGAGCTCGACGTTCAGCCGACGCCCCTCGCCCTGCTCCTCCTCGGCCGCGAGGCCGACCCGAGCAGCGAGCGCGGCGTCGAGTGCCCCGGTGACCTGCCCTCGCCGTCCGACCCGGACCTGGTCGAGCGGGCCCGTGCGGCCAAGGAGAAACTCGGCGACAAGGTCTTCGTGCTCGGCCACCACTACCAGCGCGACGAGGTCATCCAGTTCGCCGACGTCACGGGCGACTCCTTCAAGCTGGCCCGGGACGCGGCCGCGCGCCCGGAGGCCGAGTACATCGTGTTCTGCGGTGTGCACTTCATGGCGGAGTCCGCGGACATCCTGACCGGCGACGACCAGAAGGTCGTCCTCCCCGATCTCGCGGCCGGCTGCTCGATGGCCGACATGGCCACCGCCGAACAGGTCGCCGAGTGCTGGGACGTGCTGACCGAGGCCGGCATAGCCGAGCAGGTCGTGCCCGTGTCGTACATGAACTCGTCCGCGGACATCAAGGCGTTCACGGGCAAACACGGCGGCACGATCTGCACGTCGTCGAACGCCGAGCGGGCCCTTGAGTGGGCCTTCGAGCAGGGCGAGCCCAATTCCACGAAGGTCCTGTTCCTGCCGGACCAGCACCTGGGCCGCAACACGGCGGTCCGCGACCTCGGCCTGAGCCTCGACGACTGCGTGCTCTACAACCCGCACAAGCCCAACGGGGGCCTCACCGTTGAGCAGTTGAGGGCCGCGAAGATGATCCTGTGGCGCGGCCACTGCTCGGTGCACGGCCGCTTCTCGCTGGAGTCGGTGGAGGACGTGCGGGCCCGGATCCCGGGTGTCAACGTCCTCGTCCACCCCGAGTGCAAGCACGAGGTCGTGAGCGCGGCGGACTACGTCGGATCGACGGAGTACATCATCAAGGCACTTGAGGCGGCCCCGGCCGGTTCCAAGTGGGCCATCGGCACCGAGCTGAATCTCGTACGCCGGCTCGCGAACCGTTTCGCCCCCGAGGGCAAGGAGATCGTCTTCCTCGACAAGACGGTCTGCTTCTGCTCGACCATGAACCGCATCGACCTCCCCCACCTGGTCTGGACCCTGGAGTCCCTCGCCGAGGGCAACCTGGTCAACCGCATCGAGGTGGACAAGGAGACGGAGGCGTTCGCCAAGCTGGCGCTGGAGCGGATGCTGGCGCTGCCGTAGGTCCGCCGGGTCATTCCACCCGCGGCCGGACCAGGCCCGACTCGTAGGCGATGACGACGAGTTGGGCCCGGTCGCGGGCGCCCAGTTTGGACATGGCCCTGTTGACATGGGTCTTCACCGTCAGGGGGCTGACCTCCAGGCGTTCGGCGATCTCGTCGTTCGAGAGGCCGCCGGCGACCTGGACGAGGACCTCGCGTTCGCGGACGGTGAGCGCTTCGAGGCGTTCGGCTCGGGCCGGGTCGCGGTCGTCGTCGAGGTCGCCGCCCTGGGCGAGGAAGCGGGCGATCAGGCCCTTGGTCGCCACCGGGGAGAGCAGTGCCTCTCCGGCCGCCGCGACTCTGATCGCGCTGAGGAGTTCCTCCGGTTCCGAGCCCTTGCCGAGGAAGCCGGACGCGCCCGCGCGCAGGGACTGGACCACGTAGTCGTCGACCTCGAAGGTCGTCAGTATGACCACGCGGACGCGGGCGAGCGACGGGTCGGCGCTGATCATGCGGGTCGCCGCGAGGCCGTCCGTGCCGGGCATCCGGATGTCCATCAGCACGACGTCGGCCCGCTCCTCCTTCGCCAGCCGTACGGCCTGTGCGCCGTCCGAGGCCTCTCCTACGACCTCCATGTCGGGCTCCGAGTCGACGAGTACGCGGAAGGCGCTGCGCAGCAGGGCCTGGTCGTCGGCGAGCAGGACACGGATCGTCGTCATACGGGGTCCCCCGAGGCGCGTGGGCGGGTCTTGACCGGCAGGATCGCATGGACGCGGAAACCGCCTCCGTAGCGGGGACCGGTGGTGAGGGTGCCGCGCAGGGCGGTGACGCGCTCGCGCATGCCGAGCAGGCCGTGGCCGCCGCCGGAGTCGGGGTCGTGGTCCTCGCCGGAGCCGTTGTCGAGGACGGTGACCTCCACGTTCGGGCCCACCCGGACGACACTCACCTCGGCCTTCGCCTCCGTACCGGCGTGTTTCTGCACGTTGGTGAGGGCTTCCTGGATGACGCGGTAGGCGGCCAGGTCCACGGCGGCCGGGAGGGTGGTGCCGTTGTCGGCGCGGGCGACCTCGACGTGGAGGCCGGCGCTGCGGAAGGTGCCGGCGAGTTCTTCGAGGCGGTCGAGGCCCGGGGCCGGTTCGGTGGGGGCCTCGGGGTCGCCGGACTGGCGCAACAGGCCGACGGTGGCGCGGAGTTCGTTGAGCGCGGAGCGGCTGGCCTCGCGTACGTGCGCGAGTGCTTCCTTGGCCTGGTCGGGGCGCTTGTCCATGACGTGCGCGGCGACTCCGGCCTGGACGTTGACCAGGGCGATGTGGTGGGCGACCACGTCGTGCAGGTCGCGGGCGATCCGCAGCCGTTCCTCGGCGACCCGGCGGCGGGCCTCCTCCTCGCGGGTGCGTTCGGCCCGTTCGGCGCGCTCCCGTATGGCGTGCACGAATTCCTTACGGCTGCGTACGGCGTCGCCGGCGGCGGCGGCCATGCCGGTCCAGGCGAAGATGCCGAGGTTCTCCTGGGCGTACCACGGGAGGGGGCCGCCGAGCATCGCGGCGCCGGTCAGCACGGTCATCGTGAGCAGGGCGACGCGCCAGGTCGTCGAGCGGTCGGTGGTGACGGCGACGGTGAACAGGGCGATCACGGCGGACATCGCGACCGGGGCGCGGGGGTCACTGGTGACGCTCTCGATGAGGGAGGCGGTGGCGGTGACGGCGAGCACCAGCATGGGCGCGCGGCGGCGTTTGACCAGCGCGGCGGCGCCGACCGCCATCAGGATCAGGCTGAGGGGGGCGGGGGTGCGGAGGCCCCAGCTGACGCCGTTGTCGCCGTGGGGGTCGACGAAGGAACCGGCGACCATGCAGACGAGCACCGCGGCGGCGAGGGTGACGTCCAGGGCCGATGGGTGCGCCTTCGCTTGGCAGCGGGCTCGGTCGAAAGCACTCATTCTGGCAACGGGGTTCCTGTGGCTGTGCGCGGTGTGGGCGTGCCGGGGGCTGTGCCCCCAGACCCCCCTTCGGCCCCGAAGGGGGGTCGTCCTCAAACGCCGGACGGGCTGACAAGTGACCCCGCGTCTAGAAGGTGGCGGCCCTCACCCCGGGATCAGGCCGTCGTCGCTCAGCAGGTCCCGGACCTGCTC
Source organism: Streptomyces sp. NBC_01261 (assembly GCF_036226385.1). Taxonomy (NCBI): domain Bacteria; kingdom Bacillati; phylum Actinomycetota; class Actinomycetes; order Kitasatosporales; family Streptomycetaceae; genus Streptomyces; species Streptomyces sp. NBC_01261. The sequence continues at coordinate 7,878,200 of NZ_CP108463.1, read as the reverse complement.
CAGGGTGGCGTCCGGGGACGGGAGGATCAGTTCGGACGGTTCCAGGGAGTCGTCCGGCAGCGGCTCGCCCAGTTCTCGGACCTTCGACAGGAGTGCCTGGAGGGTCTCGCGGAAGGCGAGGCCGTCTCCGTTGCGCACTTCTGCCAGGAGTACGTCGTCCAACTTGTTCAGCTCGGTGAGGTGGCTGTCGGCCAGCCTCACCTGCCCCTCCCCCATGATCCGTACGATCATGTCGCCCTCCTCAGGCGTGGGCCTACTGCTTGTCGAAACGCGGGGTGTCCTGCGGCTGTGACGACGCCTGCGACTGGGACTGGTCCTTGCCGCCTTCGATCGCCTGCTGTGAAGCGGACGAGCCGCCGGCCAGCTCAGCCTTCATGCGCTGGAGTTCCAGCTCCACATCCGTACCACCGGACAGGCGTTCCAGCTCGGCCTGGATGTCGTCCTTGGCCATGCCGGTCGGGTCGTCCAGGGCACCGGAGGCGAGCAGCTCGTCGATGGCACCGGCGCGGGCCTGGAGCTGCTGGGTCTTGTCCTCGGCACGCTGGATCGCCAGGCCCACGTCGCCCATCTCCTCGGAGATGCCGCTGAAGGCCTCGCCGATCCGGGTCTGTGCCTGGGCCGCCGTGTACGTGGCCTTGATGGTCTCCTTCTTCGTACGGAAGGCGTCCACCTTGGCCTGGAGGCGCTGGGCCGCGAGGGTGAGCTTCTCCTCCTCGCCCTGGAGCGTCGTGTGCTGCGTCTCCAGGTCGGTCACCTGCTGCTGGAGCGCGGCCCGGCGCGAGAGCGCCTCGCGGGCCAGGTCCTCGCGGCCGAGGGCGAGCGCCTTGCGGCCCTGGTCCTCCAGCTTCGAGGACTGCGACTGCAGCTGGTTGAGCTGGAGCTCCAGACGCTTGCGGGAGGTGGCGACGTCGGCCACTCCCCTGCGCACCTTCTGAAGCAGCTCCAGCTGCTTCTGGTACGAGTAATCGAGGGTTTCGCGCGGGTCCTCGGCCCGGTCAAGGGCCTTGTTCGCCTTCGCGCGGAAGATCATCCCCATACGCTTCATGACACCGCTCATGGGCTTCGCGCGCCCCCTTCTGACGGACTCCAGCTCCAGCGACTACAACAGGACCAACAGTACGGGCCCTGCATCCATTACCGCACTGTTCGGGGACGGATGCGCTCATCCCCAAGGACGACTGACCGCGGTCCTGATCCGGCGTAAGGAGTAGGTGCTCCCCTGGGAGGACCCGCTCATGACGTCCTTCTCTGTCCCCCTACAGACGAGCGGTGTTGCCGGATCGTTCCCCACAGGGCTGGGGTCCAACCCCATTCACCCCTTACCCTTGGGTTTTGTGTTCCGTAGCCGCGCCAAGGAAGAGAAGGCAGCGCCCACCGACAAGGTGTCGCTGACCGACTCCAAGATGCCCCGAGACCCTCAGGCCCCGAAGGGTCGGCCCACGCCCAAGCGCAGTGAGTCACAGACTCAGCGCCGCAGCGTCGCCAACACTTCGATGACGCGCAAGGACGCCTCCAAGCGCCAGCGCGACGAGCGGCGAACGGCGATGGAGAAGCAGCGCCAGGCGCTCTCCGGCCGTGGCAACGAGCGGGATCTGCCCCTCCGTGACAGGGGTCCGATCCGTAAGTTCGGGCGTGACTACATCGACTCGCGCATCAACATCGCCGAGTTCTTCCTGCCGCTGGCCGTGGTGATCCTGGTACTCAGCGTGGTGCAGATCCCCGCGCTCCAGAACATCGCGCTGCTGCTGTGGCTCGTGGTGATCGTGCTGATCGTGGTCGACTCCTTCTGGAGCGTGTTCCGGCTGCGCAAGCAGCTCGCCGAGCGCTTCCCGGGCCAGAACACGAAGGGCACCGTCTGGTACGCCCTCATGCGCTCCCTCCAGATGCGTCGACTCCGGCTGCCGAAGCCGCAGGTCAAGCGCGGAGAGCGGCCCTGAGCGCGGACTCCTTCTCCGGGGGCGCGGCCGATGCCTGGCTGAGCAGGCTGGGCGGGCTGCGGGATGTCGTACGACAGGAGCTGGTGGCCCGGCAGCTCGACGAGCAGATAGCCGGCCGGTATCCGGTCGGACAGCGGTTGCGGGTGCTCGACGTCGGGATGGGCCAGGGCACGCAGGCGTTGCGGCTGGCCCGGGCCGGGCATCAGGTGACCGGGCTCGAACAGGAACCGAAGATGGTCGCCACGGCCCGCGAGGCGCTGTCCGGTGAGCCCGAGGGCATCCGGGAGCGGGTGCGGATCATCGAGGGCGACGGCCGGGACACGGGCGTGCACTTCCTGCCGGGCAGTTTCGACGTCGTGCTCTGTCATGGCGTACTCATGTACGTGTCCGAGCCCGATCCGCTGCTCGCGGGGCTTGCCCGGATGCTCGCGCCGGGCGGGCTGCTGTCGCTGCTCGTGCGGAACGCCGACGCGCTGGCCATGCGGCCCGGGTTGTCCTGGGACTGGGCGGGCGCGCTGGGCGCGTTCGATTCGACCGCCTATCGCAATCGGCTGGGTCTCGATGTGCGGGCCGACCGGCTGGGCACCCTGACGGCCACGCTGGCCGGGATCGGGGCGCCGCTGCAGGCCTGGTACGGCGTGCGGGTCTTCACGGACACCGCTCCGGAGGGCGTGGAGATCCCTGCGGACGTCGAGCCGCTGCTGGCCGCCGAGGAGCGGGCCGGGCGCACCGATCCGTATCGGGCGGTGGCCGCGCTGCTGCATCTGTGCGGTGTGCGGGGCTGAGGGCGCGGCCCTCCCCGCTGGTCCCCCAGGGGCCCGTTCGGGTCAGCAGTACAAGCCGGATATTCACCCCAAAGAGACACTCGGCGTATGGACTCCTCCCGTACCCGCACTCATACCCGTGCCCTGCGGCCGGTCGCTCTCCTCGCCGGTCTCGCCTGTTCGCTCGCGCTGGTCGCCGGGTGTTCGGGCGCCGGGTCCTCGTCGGCCTCGTCGAAGAAGGACGGTTCGACCACGCAGGCCGCCGAGGCCGCCGTACCGATGTCGAGTGACGATCTGCAGAGCGACTACCTGAAGGTGATCAAGGAGGTCCTGCCGTCGGTCGTGCAGATCCAGGCCAGCAGTGATCTGGGGTCGGGGGTCGTGTACGACGACCAGGGGCACATCGTCACCAACGCGCATGTGGTCGGGGACGAGAAGACGTTCAAGGTGACCACCGCGAACAGCGAGGACGTCCTCACCGCCAGGCTCGTCTACTCGTACCCCGAGCAGGACCTGGCCGTCGTCAAGCTGGACAAGGTGCCGGACGGGCTGAAGGCGGCGACCTTCGCGGACTCCTCCAAGGTCGAGGTGGGGCAGATCGTCCTCGCCATGGGTTCGCCGCTGGGACTGTCGTCCAGCGTGACGCAGGGCATTGTGTCGGCGACCGGACGGACCGTCAGCGAGGGCAGTACCGGGGGCGGTACGGGCGCGACCATCGCCAACATGGTGCAGACCTCGGCGGCGATCAACCCCGGCAACAGCGGGGGCGCGCTGGTGAATCTGAACGGGCAGGTCATCGGCATCCCGACCCTTGCCGCCACCGATCCCGACCTCGGGGGCAGTGCGGCGCCGGGGATCGGGTTCGCGATTCCGTCCTCGATGGTCAAGACGGTCGCCGACCAGATCGTCAAGGACGGCAAGGTCACCGACTCGGGGCGGGCGGCCCTCGGCATCACCGGTCGTACGGTCGTCGACGACAGTTACCGGGCCGCCGGGGTCGCCGTGGTCGAGGTGAAGGACGGCGGGGCGGCCGACAAGGCGGGCATCCAGGCGGGCGACATCGTCACGAAGCTCGGTGACACGGGTATCAGCACGATCACTTCGTTGTCGGAGGCGCTGGCGTCCGACAAGCCGGGGCAGAAGACGACGGTGACGTACTCGCGGAACGGGGCGTCGAAGAAGGTCGACGTGACGTTGGGCGAGCAGTAGCCCGGCCCGGTTCGGTTCAGGAACGAGGTGGGGGCGGCCGGGGAAACTCCGGCCGCCCCCACCTCTTTGGCCTACGGCGGGTTACGCGTCCTCGGCGTGCAGGCTCATCGGACCGTAGATCTGCGTGCCGTCCTCGAAGAGGAACACCTGGTCCGCGCCGCCCGCGACGAGTTCTTTCCAGATCTCGCCGAGCCAGGACTCCGCGTCGCCCTGTGTGGTGAACTCCTCCGGCGTGACCGCGGGTTCGACCTCGGTCCCGTCGGACTTCTCGAACCGCCAGATCCATGCCGCCATCTACGCCTCCAAAGTCTGAGCGCGTGCAGAACAGAAGCCGGATCTTGGTCCGGCTTCTGTGTGCAGCGTATTCGCTCCGCTGGGTTAGCGGGGGGTGAGCTGCGGATATTCGGTCGAGTGCGGGTCCGTGGGGGCTGGTCGCGCCCCGCGGCGGAGCCGCAAATGTCACAGCCCCGCGCCCCTTAGGGGGGCCACGTCGCGCGTGTCCACAAGTCAACGGTGAAAATCGACCCGTGGAACTCACTTTGCTCGGTACCGGTGCCCCCGCTGGACTCCCGCGGCCTGACTGTCCCTGTGCGGCCTGTGCCGTTTCGCTCGGGGTGGATGCCCGGGCGGCCACTGCCGTGCTTGTGGACGGGACGTTGTTGCTTGATCTGACGCCGGGGGCCGCCTTTGCCGCCGCGCGGGCCGGGCACTCGCTCGGCGGGGTACGGCAGGTGTTGTTGTCGCACCCGCATGACGGGCCTGCGGTGGAGGTGCCGGCCGGGCTGCCGCAGCCGGGGCGGGTGCCGGACGGGCGGGAGCTGGCGCTGTTGACGGGGCATCGGGTGCGGGCGGTGGCGATGGACGCGCCCGGTACCGGGTACGCCGTCACCGGGCCCGACGGGCAGCGGGTGCTGTATCTGCCGCCGGGGGGCGCGCCGGCCGGGCTTGAGGAGGGGGCCGGGCCGTCGTACGACATGGTGCTCGCCGATGTCGTGGGGCGGCCGGACGCCCTGGCCAAACTGCGAGCCGTGGGGGCGATGGGGCCCGCGACCGACGTCATCGCCGTGCATCTCGATCACGATGTGCCGCCGGGGGCCGAGTTGGCGCGGCGGCTGGCCGCCGTGGGGGCGCGGGCCGTGGCGGACGGTACGACGTTGACCGTGGGGGTGTACGAGGACGTGCCCGATGTGCCGCGGCGGACGCTGGTGCTGGGCGGGGCGCGGTCCGGGAAGTCGGTCGAGGCGGAACGGCGATTGGATGCCTTTCCCGATGTGCTGTACGTCGCCACCGGCGGCTCGCGCAACGGGGACACCGAGTGGGCCTCGCGCGTCTCCACGCACCGGGAGCGGCGGCCTGGGTCGTGGCGTACGGCGGAGACGTGCGACCTGGTGCCGTTGCTCGCGGAGGACGGGCCGCCGTTGCTCATCGACTGTCTGTCGCTCTGGCTGACGGACGCCATGGACTCCGCGGGGGCGTGGGACGACACGGAGTGGGGGGACGGCGGGGAGAAGCAACTCCGCGAGCGGGTAAGGGAGTTGACCGCCGCCGTGCGTGCCACGCGGCGGACCCTGGTCGCCGTGTCCAACGAGGTCGGCTCGGGGATCGTGCCGGCGACCGCGTCCGGGCGCCGGTACCGGGACGAGCTGGGGCGGTTGAACGCCGCCATCGCCGGTGAGTGCGAGCACGTGTTGCTGGTGGTGGCGGGGCAGGCGCTGACGTTGCGCGGCTAGGGCCCGTCCCGCCCGTCGATCGGTGGCTGTCGGGCGAGGAACTCGGCGAACGCCGCCGCCCGCTTCGCGCTCATGTACACCTGGCGTGCACGTACCGGACGTACGGCCCCTGCCGCTCCGGTCCTGGCGGTGGCTCCGGCGCGGCGCCCTCTCGGCGTACTCAGTGCCTGCGGGCGATGATCCGCTGCGGGGGCGGGAGCCGGTCCTGGAAGCCTCGGTGTTCGGGGACGAACTCGCAGTCGTGGGGCTCCAGTTGGGCGCGCAGGGCGTCCGGGCCGCCTTCCAGGAGGAGGAGGCCGCCGGGGCGCAGGACCGTGAGGGCGGCGCGGAGTTCGGCATCGGGGTCGGGGGCCGGTGAGCGGTCGCGCAGGAGGGTCACGACGTCGTAGCGGGACTGGAGGGCCGCGGTGATGTGGGGGTCCGTGAGGTGGCCGGCGTAGGCCTCCTCGATGCGTTCGGCGGCGCGGGCGCGGACTACTCGGGGGGTGGGGTCGAGGCCGTCGAAGGACGTGTACGGGAAGAGGGTCTTCGCCGTTTCGGGGAAGTGGGCGTCGCCGGTGCCGACGTCGAGCCAGCTCTCCGGTTCCGGGAGGAGCCGGAGGATCGCGCGGGCCAGTGCGCGGTGGCGGCGGCGCGCGTCGAGGGTGCTGACGCGCGTGCTGACGCGGGTGCGCAGGCTGTTCATGGGCGGCTCCCGGAGTCGTACGGCAAAACGGTGCAAACCGATACGTACGGGATCTAGATCTTGAGGGCAAGGACGTCCGGGGCGCGTGGTGGCCATGTGGCGCTGTCGCGTTCGATCGCTGCCGGTACTGTTCGGCGAATGAGCTCGCTTAATCTCGACGACTTCTCCGATCTGATCGAGCGCCCCGACGGCGGTGTGCGCCGTGACGCGGAGGCGCGCCGCGAACGTCAGATCGTGCCGCCCGGGTCGCTGGGGCGACTCGACGACCTGGGTGAGTGGTTGGCGGCGGCGCAGGGCGCCGTTCCGGTGCGGCCGGTCGAACGGCCGCGTGTGGTGTTGTTCGCGGGCGACCACGGGATCGCCGAACTCGGTGTGTCGGCCCGACCGGCGGGCAGCGCCGGGGAGTTGGTGCGGTCGGTGCTGGAGGGCGGCAGCCCCGCCGCGGTGCTCGCCCGGCGGCTCGGCGTGCCGGTGCGGATCGTGGACATGGCCCTGGACTGCGACCCCGGTTCACTGCCGGACGAGGTCGTGAAGCACCGGGTACGGCGGGGCAGCGGGCGCATCGACATCGAGGACGCGCTGACGCTGGAGGAGGCGACGGCCGCGTTCGAGGCCGGCGTCGCCGTCGCGAACGACGAAGCCGACTCCGGTACGGATCTGGTGGTCCTCGGCGATGTGAGCGTCGGCGGTACGACGTCTGCCTCTGTGCTGATCGCCGCGCTGTGCGGGACCGACGCGTCCGTCGTCACCGGGCGGGGTGGGCTCGCGATCGACGACCTCGCGTGGATGCGCAAGTGCGCGGCGATCCGGGACTCGCTGCGGCGGGCCCGGCCGGTGCTGGGCGACCAGTTGCAGCTGCTCGCGACGGTGGGCGGCGCCGACCTCGCCGCGATGACCGGGTTCCTGCTGCAGAGCGCCGTACGGAAGCTGCCGGTGATCCTGGACGGCGTCGTGGCCGCCGCGTGCGCGCTGGTGGGCCAGCGGGTCGCGTTCCGCGCGCCGGACTGGTGGCTCGCCGGCCAGAACAGCGGCGAGCCGGGCCAGGCGAAGGCACTGGACCGGATGGCCCTGGAACCCCTCCTCGACCACGGCGTGACGGTGGGAGAAGGCGCGGGCGCGCTGCTGGCACTGCCCCTGGTGCAGGCCGCGGCGGCGCTGGCGGCCGAACTCCCGCTCAGGCCGGAGGAGTTGGCGGAGCCGGAGGAGGTACCGGCGGAGGCGGAGGAGTCGGCGGAGCCTTCCGTAGCGCCGGAAGCGGCGACTCAAGCGGCGGCTGAGGCGGAGCGGGCCGTGGAGCCGGAGAAGGCCGACGCCCCGGTCGAGGCCGAGGCCGAGAAGCCGACCGACGCGTAGCGGCCGACCGGCACCGAGAACCCGGCCGGGACCGAGAGGCCTGCCGACGCACGGCAGCCGACCGGGGTCGCCAAGTCGGTCCGCCGGGGACACGGGGCACACGGAGTGACCGGGGCGTGATCGTTGTGGCGGCGGATGAGAACCGTTCGCCGCGGCAACGCCCATATGATCCTCCTTCATGGGAGATGTCCGGGTCGGGCCCGTTCAGGAACGTCACAGCTCAGGTGCCTCGCGGCGGGCCGCGGCCTTCGCCGTCTGGTATCTGCGGGCCGTCGCGTTCATCAACTTCCTCAGCGCGGCGTGGGTTTCGCTGGGGCAGGACGTACGACGGCACAACCAGGAGAACTTCTTCACGCCGTATCTGCTGACGGCAGGCTTCGCGTCCGGGGTGTTCACGGCGTTCCTCGCCATCACCATGCGGCGCCGCAAACGCGCCGCGTGGATCCTGAACCTGGTGGTCAGCGGGCTGTTCCTGGCGCTGTTCGGGTTCGCGATGTCGTTCCAGGAGATCCGCCAGTACCCGCAGAACTGGATCTCCCTGGTGCTGACCGCCGCGTTCGTGGCCGCGCTGGTGGCGGGGCGGCGGGAGTTCTACGCGAAGGGCGACCGGTCCAACCCCCGGCTCGCCGCCGTCGTCGCCGTCGGCGGCACCCTGGCCGCCTCACTGCTCGCCGCGCTGCTGGTGACGGTCACCAACCAGGCGCACGACGCGTCCCGTTCGACCTTCGTGGAGCGCTGGCGCTACGGCGCGTTCCGGCTGGTGTCCATCGCCGCCCCGGAGAATCGCTTCCCCGGCATCTGGACCCCGAACTGGGTCAACGTCGTCATCAACGTCCTCAGCACGGTCCTCGTCCTCGCCGTGTTCTACGCCGCGTTCCGCTCCCGGCGCGCCGTCGACCCGCTCACCGAGGACGACGAGAAGAAGCTGCGGGCGCTGCTGGAGCGGCAGGGCGAGCGGGACTCCCTCGGGTACTTCGCGCTGCGCCGGGAGAAGAGCGTGGTGTGGTCGCCGACCGGCAAGGCGGCCGTCGCGTACCGGGTGGTGGGCGGGGTCTCGCTGGCCTCCGGCGACCCGATCGGCGACCCGGAGGCGTGGCCCGGCGCGATCGAGCCCTGGCTCGCGGAAGCCCGCGTTCACGGATGGATTCCGGCCGTCATGGGCGCGAGCGAGGAGGCGGGCACGGTCTACGCACGGCACGGCCTCGACGCCCTCGAACTCGGGGACGAAGCCCTCGTCGAGGTCGCCGAGTTCACCCTCGAAGGGCGTGCCATGCGGACCGTACGGCAGGCCTTCAACCGGGTGAAGCGGGCCGGGTACACCGTGCGGATCCGGCGCCACGAGGACATCCCGGCCGAGGAGATGGCGTATCTGCTGAAGCGCGCGGACGACTGGCGCGACGGGGCCACGGAGCGCGGGTTCAGCATGGCGCTCGGGCGGCTCGGGGACCCCGACGACGGGCGGTGCGTGATGCTCGAATGCACCGACGGGGAGGGCGAGTTGAGGGCGGTGCTGTCCTTCGTGCCGTGGGGCCCGCACGGGCTGTCGCTCGACCTGATGCGCCGGGACCGCGACTCCGACAACGGACTGATGGAGTTCATGGTGATCGAACTCCTGCGCCGCGCCCAGGAGATCGGCATCACCCAGGTCTCGCTCAACTTCGCCATGTTCCGCTCGGTCTTCGAACGGGGGGCGCGGATCGGTGCCGGGCCGGTGCTGCGGCTGTGGAGGTCACTCCTCAGCTTCTTCTCGCGCTGGTGGCAGATCGAGTCGCTGTACCGCGCCAACGCCAAGTACCGGCCCATCTGGGAACCCCGGTTCCTGCTCTTCGAGAAGAGCGCGGACCTCTTGCGCATCGGCCTCGCGGCGGCGCGCGCGGAGGGGTTCCTGGAGGCACCGGGCCTGCCGAAGTGGCTGCACCGCAAGCACCTGGAGACCCACAGATGAACCGTCTCGCCCGCTGGGCCCGCGCCGAATGGGGACTGCTCTACGTCACCGTGCGCGAGCCGCTGCTGAAGCGGCGCCGGCGGGCGATCCCGATGACGCTCGGGGCGGTGGCGCTGACGGCGGTCCTGCAGTTCGTGCAGAACCAGTCGTGGGGCTACCGGTTCGTACAGGACACGGGCGCGGTACGGGCCGTGGATCCGCTGTGGCTGGCCCTCCTCCGCACCCCGCTCTCCCTCTTCGTCCCGGCACTGGACCTCCCCGTATGGGGCGCCCTGGCCCAGATCCTCTTCGTGTTCGGCATCGCGGAGATCGCCCTCGGCCGCTGGCGCACACTCGTCATCGCCTACGCCGCGACCCTCGCCGGCACGCTCTACGCCCGCCTCGGCATCCGGCTCGGCTTCGACAACCCGTTCGGGCTGCCCGGCTCGGACCGGCTGGTCGTGGACACGGGTCCCTCGGCCGCGGTGGTCGGCCTCGCGGTGTTCGTCGCGTGGCGCTACGGCGCGTACGCCACGGCCCTCGCGGTGACCGCGGCGATAGTGATCGAGGTGATGCTGAAGGGCAACCTCGCGGGCAAGGAGCATCTGGCGGCGATCATCGCGGTGGGGTTGCTGTGTCTGGCGTCGGCGCTACGGCATCGCGGGCGGGCGGCGGGCTGAGCGGGCCGGGCGCGGTGTCCTCATCGGTGCCCGGGAAGCCGTAGCGGCTCCGGGTCCGGTTTGCCGCCGATCCAGTCCTGGACGGTTCGGCGCGGGCCCGCCCAGCGGCGGTCGTGGTGGTAGGCGCGCAGGGTGGAACGGGCTCGGGCCCGGTGGCGGCGCCTGCGGTAGAAGCGCTTGGCCCACGGGGAACCCGGGCGGGCCAGACGAATCGCGCCGACGACGGCGACCAGTGGGACCAGGACGCCGAAGACCGCCGTGCGGGCCTTGCCCTTGCTCAGGGCGATGAGGGAGAAGAGGAAGTTCACCGCGACGCTCACGATCACGCTGGCGCGGTCGTGGAGTTCGGTGTCGGTGAGGTCGTTGACGCCGAAGGGCGAGAAACCGGCGAGGACGAAGCCGACCAGGGCCGCCGTGAGCACCACCGCCTCGACGCTCTTGCGGCCCGCCTCGGTCCAGTACACGTCGTCGAGGTAGAGGATCAGCGCGAACTCGTCCAGGACCAGGCCAGCGCCCATGCCGAAGACGATCGCGAACACCGCCGATCCGACGCCGTAGCGCGTGCTGGCCACCGCGCCGAAGCCGCCGATCACGGTGAGGACCACGCCCGGGACGACGTGGTGGATGTGCACGTCGCCGGCCTTGATGTTGCCGAAGGGGCCCTTGCCGGCGCGGATCAGGCGGGTGATGACCCGGGTGATGAGGAAGGTCAGGACGAAGGCGGTGAGCGCGAGGAGCAGGGGGAGTTTGCCCGGCTCGACGATGTTGCGGTGCAGCCAATGTCCCATATGCGCACTTTAGCGACGGCCGCCGGGGGTGCCCTCCTGCCCGCCGGGTAATCTGCGCCGGTGTCCAAGACCTCGTCCCTCGACGGCCTCCGCTTCGCGTTCGGCACGCTGACCGTTCTCCCGGTCGGGGTGACCCGCTGGGATCGTGATGCCGCGCGTGCCGGGATGCTGGTGGCGCCGGTCGTGGGGGTGGTCGTCGGAGGGTGTGCGGCGGGGGTCGGGCTGCTGTTTCTGTTCCTGGGCGCGGGGTCGCTGCTTGCCGCCGTGGCCAGTGTCGCCGTGCCTGCCGTTCTCACACGGGGACTGCATCTGGATGGGCTAGCGGACACTGCCGATGGGCTGGGCAGTGGGAAGCCCGCGGAGGACGCGCTGCGGATCATGAAGCAGTCGGACATCGGCCCGTTCGGGGTGCTCGCCCTTGTCTTCGTGCTTCTGGGGCAGGTGGCTGCGCTGGCTCAGCTCTACGGCGACTCCTGGGCCCGGGGCGCGGTCGGGGCCGTTGTCTCGGCGGTCGCCGCACGGCTCGCGCTGACGCTGGCCGCGCGGGGCGGGGTGCCTGCGGCTCGGCCGGAGGGGTTGGGGGCGGCGGTTGCCGGTGTTGTGCCGGTCCGCTGGGCGCTGGGCCTGGGGGTAGGGGTCGTGGTCGTGGGTTGGGCGTGCGGGGTGGCTCTGGGGATCTGTGGGATCGGCCCCGCCTTCGTTGTGGCCCTGGTTGTCGCCGAGGTTCTTCTGCGGCACTGTCGGCGGCGGTTCGGCGGGGTCACAGGAGATGTGTTCGGGGGGCTCGCGGAGAGTGCGGCTACGGCTGCGTTCGTGGTGCTTTCGTTTGGTGGATGAGTGCGGGTGCGTGGGGGCTGGTCGCGCAGTTCCCCGCGCGCTTCTCGGCGGCGAGCGCGGGCAGGGTCGCCGGGCCGCTGCTGACGGCGTGTGCGACACAGTCCTCGGGGATGCGGACGCCGAGCGGGCGAAGTGCGTGCTCCAGCAGGTCCGTTGTGGTGAGAACGTCGTGAACTGTGCGGCGGGAGGCGGCTGTTGGGAGATGCGGCATCTTCCACATCAACATCCACATCAGCGAGCGCGACGTCGTCTCGGTGCGCAGGGCCGCCGAACTCGCCCCGAACGACGCCTCGTTGGGCGTGCCGTCGCCCGTGTCGCTCAGGAGGGCCGGGGCGATCGTGGGCCTTGAGATCGATGCGCGGCTCGTCGGCGGCAGCTGCGCCGGGTGCTCCCTGTGGTCGTCTCGCGGAGGATCCGTGGGAGGCGTACGAATCGATGAGCGTGTCGCCCACGTGAACCTCGCGAGCGTGGCGCAGGACATCCAGGGTGCGGATCGAGAAGTGGCCACTCCGCTTCCGGCAGGTGAACCCCTCGCGGGAACGGGTGAACCCCCCGCGCGAATGAGCCATGACACACACGCGCGTACGCTCGTCCTGGGCGCTCCACCAGCCCCCTATGCCGACCACCGCCGCAGGTCGGAAATAGGGTCGGCTGTCGGGCCCGGTCGACCCACCCCGATCGACCACAGGAACTTCACATCGGAAGCGAGAATTCACCACTGTGACTGCTCTCACTCTCAGCACCGCCGCGGCGCCCGGCCTGCGGGCCGACGCGATCGTGATCGGTGTCGGCAAGGGCGGCAAGGGCCCGGTCGTCGCACCGGGCGCCGACGCCGTTGACAAGGCGTACGACGGCAAGCTCGCCGGCGTCCTGGAGACCCTGGGCGCCTCCGGTGCCGAGGGCGAGATCACGAAGCTGCCCGCACCGGCCGGCTTCAAGGCCCCGCTCGTGCTCGCGGTGGGACTCGGCGCGGAGCCCGAGGAGGGCGAGGCGTACGGCGCCGAGGCGCTGCGCCGGGCCGCCGGCGTCGCCGCCCGCGCGCTCACCGGCGCCAAGAAGGCCGCCTTCGCGCTCCCCCTCGCCGACGCCGCCGACGCCGGCGCGATCGCCGAGGGCGCGCTGCTCGGCGCGTACTCCTTCGACGCGTACAAGGGCAGCGCCAAGGACGCGAAGGCGGGCGGCAAGGCCCCCCTCGCCGAGGTCGCCCTGCTCGGCGGCAAGCCGCGCGACAAGGAGTACAAGGCGGCCGTGGAGCGTGCGCTCGCGGTCACCGAGGAGCTCAACCGCGCCCGCGACCTGATCAACACCCCGCCGAACGACCTCGACCCCGAGGCCTTCGCCGCCGTCGCGCAGACCGCGGCGAAGGAGCACGGCATCAAGGTGCAGGTGCTGGACGAGAAGGCCCTGGAGAAGGGCGGTTACGGCGGCATCCTCGGCGTCGGCGCCGGTTCCGCGGCCGGTCCGCGGCTGGTGAAGCTGTCGTACACGCACGCCGACGCGACCAAGCACCTCGCGTTCGTCGGCAAGGGCATCACGTACGACTCGGGCGGCATCTCGCTCAAGCCGGCCGGGCACAACGAGACGATGAAGTGCGACATGAGCGGTGCGGCCGCGGTGTTCGCGGCCGTCGTCGCCGCCGCGCGGCTGGGCCTCGCCGTCAATGTCACCGGCTGGCTCGCGCTCGCCGAGAACATGCCGTCCGGCTCCGCGACGCGTCCCGGTGACGTGCTGCGGATGTACAGCGGCAAGACCGTCGAGGTGCTCAACACGGACGCCGAGGGCCGCCTTGTCCTCGCGGACGCGTTGTGGGCCGCGTCGGCGGAGAAGCCGGACGCGATCGTGGACGTGGCCACGTTGACCGGGGCGATGGTTCTGGCTCTCGGGAGCCGGACGTTCGGTGTCATGGCGAACGACGACGCGTTCCGGGCGGCGATCGTGGACGCGGCCGAGGAGGTCGGCGAGCCGTCGTGGCCGATGCCGCTGCCGGAGCACCTGCGCAAGGGGATGGACTCTCCCACCGCCGACATCGCGAACATGGGTGAGCGGATGGGTGGGGGGCTCGTCGCCGGGCTGTTCCTGCGGGAGTTCGTGGGTGAGGGGATCACCTGGGCGCATGTCGACATCGCCGGGCCGGCGTTCAACGAGGGCGGGCCGTTCGGCTACACGCCCAAGGGCGGGACGGGGTCTGCGGTGCGGACGCTCGTGCGGCTTGCGGAGTTGACTGCGGCCGGGGATCTGGGCTGACGTTCGCCCAGTAGCTCGGTGCCTTTAGGTGCGTGGGCGACTGCGGGACGGCCTGTGGCCGGTCGCGCAGTTTCCCGCGCCCCTGGGGGGTCGCACCCAGGGATGGCAAAAGCCGCAGCGTCTCTCATGTGAGCGTGTGGTGTCTCACACCCGGGCCCGGCGTCTCGTTGGGCCTCGACAAGTGCGAAGATGGGCTCGGCAGGACAGGGCCCCCACCACAGGGCCGAAGAAAGAGCGGCCGGACACCAGCCGCCGACCGGTCGTCGCCGACCGGCGTGGCGCACATGCATGGAGGACGTGACGTGGCGAACGACGCCAGCACCGTTTTCGACCTAGTGATCCTCGGCGGTGGTAGTGGCGGTTACGCCGCGGCGCTGCGCGGGGCCCAGCTGGGCCTGGACGTCGCCCTGATCGAGAAGGACAAGGTCGGCGGCACCTGCCTGCACCGAGGATGCATCCCCACCAAGGCCCTGCTCCACGCGGGCGAGATCGCCGACCAGGCCCGCGAGAGCGAGCAGTTCGGCGTCAAGGCCACCTTCGAGGGCATCGACGTACCGGCCGTCCACAAGTACAAGGACGGCGTGATCTCGGGTCTGTACAAGGGACTCCAGGGTCTGATCGCATCCCGCAAGGTGCACTACATCGAGGGTGAGGGGCGGCTCTCCTCCCCCACCTCCGTCGACGTCAACGGCCAGCGCGTCCAGGGCCGCCACGTCCTGCTGGCGACCGGCTCCGTGCCGAAGTCGCTGCCGGGCCTGGAGATCGACGGCAACCGGATCATCTCCTCGGACCACGCCCTGGTCCTGGACCGCGTCCCGCAGTCCGCGATCATCCTGGGCGGCGGTGTCATCGGCGTGGAGTTCGCCTCCGCGTGGAAGTCCTTCGGCGCCGACGTGACGATCATCGAGGGCCTGAAGCACCTCGCCCCTCTTGAGGACGAGAACTCCTCCAAGCTTCTTGAGCGCGCGTTCCGCAAGCGCGGCATCAAGTTCAACCTGGGCACCTTCTTCTCGAAGGCCGAGTACACCGAGAACGGTGTCAAGGTCACCCTCGCCGACGGCAAGGAGTTCGAGGCCGAGCTGCTGCTGGTCGCGGTGGGCCGCGGGCCCGTCTCCGCCGGTCTCGGTTACGAGGAGCAGGGCGTCGCGATCGACCGCGGCTACGTCACGGTCGACGAGTACATGCGGACGAACGTCCCGACCATCTCCGCCGTCGGTGACCTGGTCCCGACGCTCCAGCTCGCGCACGTCGGCTTCGCCGAGGGCATCCTGGTGGCGGAGCGTCTGGCCGGTCTGAAGACCGTTCCGATCGACTACGACGGTGTCCCCCGGGTGACGTACTGCCACCCCGAGGTCGCCTCCGTGGGCATCACCGAGGCCAAGGCCAAGGAGATCTACGGCGCGGACAAGGTCGTCGCTCTGAAGTACAACCTCGCGGGCAACGGCAAGAGCAAGATCCTCAACACCTCGGGCGAGATCAAGCTCGTCCAGGTGAAGGACGGTGCCGTGGTCGGCATCCACATGGTCGGCGACCGCATGGGCGAACAGGTCGGCGAAGCCCAGCTGATCTACAACTGGGAAGCGCTGCCCGCCGAGGTCGCCCAGCTGATCCACGCGCACCCGACGCAGAGCGAGGCGCTCGGCGAGGCCCACCTGGCACTGGCGGGCAAGCCTCTCCACTCCCACGACTGACCCCCTCGGTCGGACGACGACACAGACTTCCGCAATTCGTAAGGAGCAACCGAAACCATGGCGGTTTCCGTAACCCTTCCGGCGCTCGGTGAAAGCGTCACCGAGGGCACTGTCACCCGCTGGCTGAAGGCCGAGGGCGAGCGAGTAGAGGCCGACGAGCCGCTGCTCGAAGTGTCGACCGACAAGGTCGACACCGAGATCCCCTCCCCCGTCGCCGGTGTGCTGGCCTCCATCAAGGTGGCCGAGGACGAGACCGTCGAGGTCGGCGCCGAGCTGGCCGTGATCGACGACGGTACCGGCGCTCCCGCCGCTGCCCCGGCCCCGGCCGCCGAGCCCGAGGCGGCTCCGGCCCCCGAGCCCGCTCCGGCCCCGGTCGCCGAGGCCCCCGCGGCTCCGGCGCCCGCCCCGGCCGCCCCCGCCGAGGCCCCTGCCGCTCCGGCGGGCGGCGCCTCCGGTACCGACGTCGTGCTGCCCGCACTGGGCGAGTCGGTCACCGAGGGCACCGTCACCCGCTGGCTGAAGGAGGTCGGCGAGGAGGTCGCGGAGGACGAGCCCCTCCTGGAGGTCTCGACCGACAAGGTCGACACCGAGATCCCCTCCCCGGTCGCCGGCGTCCTGCTGGAGATCCTGGTCGGCGAGGACGAGACCGCCGAGGTCGGCGCCAAGCTCGCCGTCGTCGGTGCCCCGGGGGCCGCTCCGGCGGCTGCCCCGGCCCCCGCCGCCCCGGCGCCCGCTCCGGCGGCTGCCGCTCCGGCTCCGGCCCCCGCGCCGGTGGCCCCCGCGGCTCCGGTCGCACCGCCCGCCCCTGCTCCGGCGCCCGCCCCGGTCGCCGCCGCTCCGGCTCCGGTCGCCCCCGCCGCCCCGGCCCCCGCGCCGGTCGCGGCTCCGGCTCCGGTGGCCCCGGCCGCTCCGGCGCCCGCCGCCGCGCAGGCGACGGACGACGGCGCGTACGTCACCCCGCTGGTGCGCAAGCTCGCCTCCGAGAACGGCGTGGACCTGGGCTCCGTCAAGGGCACCGGCGTCGGCGGCCGTATCCGCAAGCAGGACGTCATCGCCGCCGCCGAGGCGGCGAAGGCCGCCGCGGCGGCCCCGGCTCCGGCAGCTGCCGCCGCTCCGGCCGCCACCGCCTCTGCCAAGAAGGCCCCCGTCCTGGAGGCCTCTCCGCTCCGCGGCCAGACCGTCAAGATGCCTCGCATCCGCAAGGTCATCGGCGACAACATGGTCAAGGCGCTGCACGAGCAGGCGCAGCTGTCCTCGGTCGTCGAGGTCGACATCACGCGCCTGATGAAGCTCCGCGCCCAGGCGAAGGACTCCTTCGCCGCCCGCGAGGGCGTCAAGCTCTCCCCGATGCCGTTCTTCGTGAAGGCGGCGGCCCAGGCGCTGAAGGCCCACCCGGCCATCAACGCCCGGATCAACGTCGAAGAGGGCACGATCACCTACTTCGACACCGAGAGCGTCGGTATCGCGGTGGACTCCGAGAAGGGCCTGATGACCCCGGTCATCAAGCACGCGGGCGACCTGAACATCGCCGGTATCGCCAAGGCCACCGCCGAGCTCGCGGGCAAGGTCCGGGCGAACAAGATCACCCCGGACGAGCTGTCCGGCGCGACCTTCACCATCTCCAACACCGGTTCGCGCGGCGCGCTCTTCGACACGATCATCGTGCCCCCGAACCAGGTCGCGATCCTCGGCATCGGTGCCACGGTCAAGCGCCCGGCGGTCATCGAGACCGAGGAGGGCACGGTCATCGGCGTCCGCGACATGACGTACCTGACCCTCTCCTACGACCACCGCCTGGTGGACGGCGCGGACGCGGCCCGTTACCTGACGGCGGTCAAGGCGATCCTGGAGGCAGGCGAGTTCGAGGTCGAGCTCGGCCTGTAACCGACTCGCCGGCCACCTGGCCTGTTGTTTTGTACGGTGCCCCCGTTCCGGAAATTTCCGGGCGGGGGCACCGCGCGTTTCCCGGGCGCGCGGCAGGTCGTTCGCCGCTCGGCATCCCGGGCGCGCGGCACGTCGTATGCCGCTCAGTGTCCCGGCGCGCAACGCGTCGTATGCCGCTCAGTGTCCCGGCGCGCAACGCGTCGTATGCCGCTCGGCATCCCGGGCGCGCGGCACGTCGTATGGCGCTCGGCATCGCGGCGTACGATCCCGTCGGGTGCCGGCGCCGGTGTGGCCGCCGGGCGCGGCGCACGGCCGACCCCGGCCGACTCGGCCGAACTCCCGGGTGCCGTCCGGTCTCACGAAGACGCGGGCGCCGCCGGAGCCGGGGTGCCGACCATGATCCGTAGCCGCGCGGTGCCGATCCGACCGCGCGCCGGAGTGAGCGCCGGTCGACAGCCGGTGACCCCACCGCTACCGGCCCGGGACCCCGGGCCCCGCTTCGAACTCCCCGGTTCATCGCGCCCCGACACCCCGCAGGGCACCCGCGCCTACCGTCCCACCAGCGTGTAAGTCTCGTCTCACCTGCATGAAAGCGCCCCCGTGCGCCCCTCCCGAGCGGGCGTACGGCCTTATTGTCTAAACGTCAAACGCCCTTAAGGAGCTCTCATGACCGCGCCCGTCGTCCACTCGCTGCGCGAACAGATCCGCGAGCACATCGTGGAGGGGATCGTGAGCGGCCGTTGGAAGCCGGGCGAGCGGATCGTGGAGCGGCGGATCGCGACCGAGCTGGAGGTCAGCCAGACGCCGGTGCGGGAGGCGCTGCGCGAGCTGGAGTCGCTGCGGCTGATCGAGTCCGCGCCGAACAAGGGCGTACGCGTCCGGAACCTGACCGCGGCCGACCTGGAGGAGAGCTACCCGGTGCGGGCAGGTCTTGAGGCGATCGCGGCCGAGCTGGCGGCCGGGAAGCTGGCCGAGGACTGCTCGGCGCTCGAACCGCATGTCGCCGCGCTCTACGAGGCCGACCGCGACGCGGACGGCACCGGCCAGGTCCGGCACACCGTCGGCTTCCACCGCGAACTGGTCCGCGCCGCGGGCAACTCCGTGCTGCTGCACACCTGGGAGGGCCTCGGCATCGAGGTGTTCACGGCGCTGTCGATCCGCTGGCTGGGGACGGTCCAGCAGTCGTACGCGGAGGAGCACGAGGAGCTGGTGGCCGCGTTCCGGCGCCGGGATCCGCGGATCGCGGAGCTGGTGAAGGCGCACGTTCTGGGCTGCGCCCCGCGCCCGTGACGCAGCCGAGCGCAGCCATGCTCACCTGCGAAAACTCCTCGGAAACCGGCGAAAATCACGGCACCCGGTGCCCCGGCAAAAGGCACGCCGTGCCGACTTTCTCGTAATCAAGATATTTTGCCCGGGAACCTTTGATCGATCATCGATCAGGGAGTTACAGTCACCGACGGGCTCCTACAAGAGCCCGCCGCCCTGTCCTGCCAAAGACCAAGGGCACCCCCCCGAAATCCCCTTGCCGATGAGGGAACCCCCCTTCGACCGAGGAAGGCGGCGTTATGACCGACCCCTACGCCATCCAGCCGAGCGAGCTCGACCAGCTCCCGGACCGCGACCCCGAGGAGACCGCCGAATGGCAGGCCTCCCTGGACGCCGTCACCAAGGCTGCGGGCCCGCACCGTGCCGCGTACCTGATGCGCCGCACGCTGGAGCGCGCGGAGGGCAACGGCCTCGCGCTGCCCAAGCTGCTTGAGACGGACTACGTCAACACCATCCCGACCGCCGCCGAGCCGTCCGCGCCCGGCGACGAGGCGCTGGAGCGCCGGATCACCGCGTGGAACCGCTGGAACGCGGCGGCGATGGTGACCCGGGGCGCGAAATACGGCGTCGGCGGCCACATCGCGACCTTCGCGTCTGCGGCCTGGCTGTACGAGACCGGCTTCAACCACTTCTTCAAGGGCAAGGAATCCCAGGAGGCGCCCGGCTCGGGCGACCAGCTCTACATCCAGGGCCACGCCTCCCCCGGCATCTACGCCCGCGCCTTCCTCGACGGCCGCCTCACCGAGGCGCACCTCGACAACTTCCGCCAGGAGGCGGGCGGCAACGGTCTCCCGTCGTACCCGCACCCGCGCCGCCTGCCCTGGCTCTGGGAGTTCCCGACGGTGTCGATGGGCCTCGGCCCGCTGTCGGCGATCTACCAGGCGCGCTTCAACCGCTACCTCACCGCGCGCGGCATCAAGGACGTCTCCGAGTCGCACGTCTGGGCCTTCCTCGGCGACGGCGAGATGGACGAGCCCGAGTCGACGGCGGCCCTCGCCCTGGCTTCCCGCGAGGGTCTGGACAACCTGACCTTCGTCATCAACTGCAACCTCCAGCGCCTCGACGGCCCGGTCCGCGCGAACTTCAAGATCGTGCAGGAGCTGGAGGCCCAGTTCCGCGGCGCCGGCTGGAACGTCATCAAGTCCCTGTGGGGCAACGCCTGGGACGAACTGTTCCGGCTCGACACCACGGGCGCGCTCGTACGACGCCTGCGCGAGGTACCGGACGCCCAGGTGCAGACGTACCAGACGCGTGGCGCCGCCTACATCCGCGAGGACTTCTTCGGCAAGGACCCGGCGCTCGTCGAGCTGGCGAAGCTGCTGAGTGACGACAAGATCCTGGAGTGTTTCCACCTCTCCCGCGGTGGTCACGAGGCGAGCAAGGTGTACGCCGCGTACAAGGCGGCCGTAGAGCACAAGGGTGGCCCGACGGTCATCCTGGCGCAGACGGTCAAGGGGCACACGCTCGGCGCGGGCTTCGCGTCGAAGAACGCCAACCACCAGATGAAGAAGCTGTCGACGGACGAGTTCAAGCAGATGCGTGACCTGCTCGAACTCCCCATCAAGGACAGCGACTTCATCGACGGAGTCGTTCCTTACGGCCACCCCGGCGCCGACTCCCCCGAGGTCCGTTACCTCCAGGAGCGCCGCGCGGCCCTCGGCGGCCCGGCCCCCTCGCGCCGCACGCACGCGCTCGCTCCGCTGCCCGCCGCCGCCGACAAGACGTTCGCGTCCTTCGACAAGGGCTCGGGCAGCCAGAACGTGGCGACGACGATGGCGTTCGTACGGCTCGTCAAGGACCTGGTCCGCGACAAGGAGACCGGCAAGCGCTGGGTGCCGATCGTGCCGGACGAGGCGCGCACGTTCGGTATGGAGTCGCTGTTCCCGTCCCTCGGGATCTACTCCCCCAAGGGCCAGACGTACGAGCCGGTCGACCGCGACCAGCTCATGTACTACAAGGAAGCCAAGAACGGCCAGATCCTCAACGAGGGGATCACCGAGGCCGGTTCGATGGCGGACTTCATCGCCGCGTCGACGTCGTACGCGACGCACGGCGAAGCGATGATCCCCTTCTACATCTTCTACTCGATGTTCGGCTGGCAGCGTACGGCCGACCAGATGTGGCAGCTCGGCGACCAGCTCGGCCGCGGGTTCCTGGTCGGGGCGACGGCCGGTCGTACGACGCTGACGGGTGAGGGTCTGCAGCACGCGGACGGTCACTCGCCGGTGATCGCGGCGACGAACCCTGCCGCGCTGTCGTACGACCCGGCGTTCGCGTACGAGGTCGCGGCGATCGTGCGTGACGGCATCCGGCGGATGTACGGCGAGGCGGCCCCGGGCGAGGACTCGAACGTCTTCTACTACCTCACCGTCTACAACGAGCCGATCCCCCAGCCCGCCAAGCCGGCCGGCCTCGGCATCGACGAGGGCATCGTCAAGGGCCTGTACCGCTTCAACACGGCGGAATCGGCGGGACTTTCGCCGGCTGCCAACGCGGCGCGGATCCAGCTCCTCGGCTCCGGTACGGCGATCCACTGGACGCTGAAGGCGCAGCGGTTGCTCGCGGAGGAGTGGGGTGTGGCGGCCGACGTGTGGTCGGCCACGTCCTGGACCGAGCTGCGGCGGGACGCGCTGGACGCGGACGCGGCGTCGCTGCGGGGCGAGGAGCGAATTCCGTACGTGCGGCAGGCGCTGCAGGGCGCCGAGGGTCCTGTCCTCGCGGTCTCCGACTACATGCGCCAGGTCCCCGACCAGATCGCGCAGTGGGTCGAGCAGGACTGGTCCTCGCTGGGTGCGGACGGGTTCGGTCTGTCGGACACGCGGGATGCGGCGCGTCGGTACTTCGGGGTGGACGCGGAGTCGATCGTCGTGGCCGCGTTGGCGCAGTTGGCGCGGCGTGGGGAAGTGAAGGCTACGGCGGTCAAGGAGGCGCGGGAGCGGTACGGCCTGTAGGGGCTGTTTCTCGCCCCCGCCGCCCCTACCCGTCCCATCCTTCCGGGGCTCCGCCCCGGACCCCGCTCCTCAAACGCCGGAGAGGCTGAAATTCAGCCCCTCCGGCGTTTGCCCTTTCAGCCCGTCCGGCGTTTGAGGACGAGGCCGTCCAGGCCGGAGGGGGGTCTGGGGGCGCAGCCCCCAGGGATGGGACGGGTAGGGGCGGCGGGGGCGAGATACCTCATCATGAAGGCATGCGTGCTGCCCGTCTCATCAAAATGGTGCTGCTGCTTCAGTCCAGGCACTCGATGACCGCCGCCGAACTGGCCCGCGAGCTGGAAGTCTCCGAGCGGACCGTCACCCGGGACGCGCAGGCACTGTCGGAGGCGGGCGTCCCGGTGTACGCGGACCGAGGGCGGGCCGGCGGGTACCGGCTCGTCGGCGGGTACCGGACCCGGCTCACCGGGCTGGGCCGCAGCGAGGCGGAGGCGCTGTTCCTGAGCGGGCTCCCGGGGGCGTTGCGCGAAATGGGGTTGGAGGACGCGGCCTCCGCAGCCCGGCTGAAGGTGTCCGCGGCGCTGATGCCCTCCCTGTCGGACGCCTCGCACGCGGCAGCCCAGCGATTCCACCTCGACGCCCCTGGCTGGTTCACCGAGCCCAAGACACCCGAACTGCTCCCCGCCGTAGCGGACGCGGTGTGGGACGACCGGAGGACGGTCGCACGGTACCGGCGCGCGGACTCCGACGTGGAACGAGAACTGGAGCCGTACGGACTCGTCCTCAAGGCGGGTGTCTGGTACCTGTGCGCGCGGGTCGCCGCCGACCCCGATTCCTACCGGGTGTACCGCATCGACCGGTTCACAGCGGTGGAGCCGGGCGCCGAACGCTTCGTACGGGACCCGGATTTCGATCTTCCGGCGTTCTGGGAGGAACGGGCCGAGCAGTTCGCGAGGTCGATCCTGCGCGCGGAGGTGGTGGTGCGCCTGTCGGCGGACGGCGCGCGGAGGCTGCCGTACGCCGTCGATCCGGTCGCCGCGCGGGAGGCGCTGGACGTTGCGGGCGGCCCGGACCCCGACGACGGGTGGGTGACGGTGACCCTGCCGGTGGAGTCCGAGGAGGTCGCCCACAGCCAGCTCGCGGGACTCGGCCCGGACGTGGAGGTACTGGCCCCGGAGAGTCTGCGGGCACGTTTCACGAGCGACGCGCTACGGCTCACCGCTCTGTACCACCGCCCATAACGATCTGCCCCGCCCCAGGTGACAATCCGCTGCACTCCACGTGCGCGCCACCCCTCCAGGCCCGATGCTTGACCCGTGATGGACGAGACGGAGTTCTGGGAGTTGGTGGACGCCACCCGCGAGGCCGCCGAGGGCGACCCCGAGGAGCAGGCCGACCTGCTCGTCGACCGGCTTCTGCTGCTGGACCCGGAGCTGGTCCTGGACTTCGCCCGGCATTTCGAGGCCCGTTACAACCGCGCGTACACCTGGGATCTGTGGGGTGCCGCGTGGGTGCTGCTGGGCGGGGCGAGCGACGACGCGTTCGACTACTTCCGGTGCTGGCTGATCGGCCAGGGCCGTGAGGTGTACGAGGGTGCCGTGCACGACCCCGACTCGCTGGCCGACCTCATCGACGACTTCGACGAGGAGATCGACGGCGACGGTGAGGAACTGGGGTACGCGGCGGACGAGGCGTACGAACAGCTCACCGGAGCCGTCGCCCCCGACCTGGGGATTCCGCCGGCGCCCGCGGAGCCGCTGGGCGCACGGCTCGACCTGGAGAACGAGGCCGTGCTGGCGGAACGGTTCCCGAAGCTGCGGGAGAGGTTCCAGGAGGAGTGAGCACGAGTGAGTGGGGTACGGCGATGGTGCCCCGTCCGTCGTCCGACCAGATCCCAGTGAGGTCACCGTGGCTCGAATACCGTTCCCGGAGCGTTCCGCCGAAGCCGTGGACGCGCTTCCCACCCCGCTGAACGCGTTCCGCATGCTCTCCCACGCCCCTGATCTGACAGGTCCGGCCATCGAGTTGGGCATGGGCGTGCTCGGGTCGTCGATACCGGTGCGGTTGCGCGAGCTGGTGGTGGTGTCGGTGGCGGCACACACGGACTGCGCCTACGGGATCGTCCAGCACCGCCCGATCGCGCTCCACGCGGGGGTCACCGTCGACCAGTTGGCGGCGGTCGTCGAACTCCGGCGCGAGGAGGGCGAGTTCGACGAGGTCGAGTCGGCGCTGCTGACGGCGACGGAGGAGCTGCTGAGCCAACACACGCTGGCGGACGCCACGTTGGGCACACTCCGCAAGCATCTGACCGACCGTCAGGTGGTCGAACTGATCACTACGGTCGGGTACTACACAATGCTCGCCGGCCTCCTGAACGGCCTGGGCGTGGACATCGATCCGGTGGGCGAGAAGTACCTGGGCATGGGCCGCGGCTAGGGACTGTCCGGGCCCCGCCCGCATCTGTGACGGCACATCGACTCCTGTGTCACAAGGGCGTCTTGATGTGGTCCCGCTCGGAACTTCCTCCTGACCGTGGGTCTCCTATGAGACAACAACGCCCTTTCACCTTGGGCGAGTTGACGGACAAGTGCCGCCCACAGTCACCCCCGGAGGGGTCATGTTCCCGATCGTTCGCCCGCGTTCGATGGTTCTGCTCGGTGCCGCCCTCATCGTCGTACTGATCGGCGGGGCGGTCGGCGCCATGCTGCTGGTCGGAGAGCAGGCCGAGGGCAAGGAACTCAACGACCCGGATCCGCAGGCCGTCAGCACGGTCACCGTCTGCTCGGACGTGAAGGTCCACGCGTGGGTCACGATGAACGTCGGGACGGTCGCCAAGCCCGACGACAAGTTCGTCGACTACGACGTCGACGCCACCCGCCACGACCACGACCCCTTCGGCCCCACCCTGGCCAAGGGCTGCAACAGCGCGGCCGGAGCCTTCAACTCCCGGATGCAGTTCAGGGCCCCCGGCCTGAACAAGGGCCGCCCCCTTTATGTGACCGCGCCGGCCGACCGCCGACACGTCCTGGTCCTCCGCCTCACCCAGCACACGGACGGCACGGTCACCAGCACCCAGGAACTGGTCGCCGCCCGCTGACGGGTTCGGCGCCTTCGTTCGGGTCGCCGACAGCGTTGGGGGGCTGGTTCATCTCCGAGAACTCGCCCCGGCGCGGGTTGGCTCTCTCCCGACGCCAGGTCTCATGAAGGCGAGGCCTCGGCCCAACCCGCTGAACCCACACGGTCACAGCACTAGGCGGCACTCCGGCGACGGGTCGAGTCCGTCGAGATGTAGGCCTGCGTCTGGTCGGCCCGTACCGCGTGGTGCATCGGGGCCGCGTTGGCCTGGTCGAGTGCGGACGCCGTGACGGCGGCCGGGCCGAGGATCACGGTCGCGACCGCGCAGACCACCGCCCAGGGGCCGCGGGCGGACTTGGCCCAACCGGCCGACTTCTCCGTGGTGTTGGTGTGACTGCTGTTCATTTTCCCCACCTCCAGTCAGTGCGTGTGCATGACGATAGAGAGGTTGTTTCGGTGGACCCGGTGAGTTGCCTGCGAGAAACCTGTGAGCCTACGGCGGCCGTGGTCAGGCGCGCAGCGGCGGCAGATGCCCGTACGAACACCCCGTGGCAACGGGTCACGGCACTCCCCGCACTCCGCCAGGGTCTCAAGCCGGTACTGGACGAGGGCGGTCGGGGAACGCACGGGGTGGGGGTGCGGTCGCCGAGCCGGGCAAGGAAGTTCGCGGCGCCCGTCTCCAACTCACCTGGCGGCGCCGGCTGGTTGGGGGTGTCGTCCTCGGTGTTCTCGCCCAAGGGGTATGCGCCGACGGCCTGGTCGGCCCCGAACGCGGTGGCAATCTCTTCCTCCAGTTGCCGCCGGGCCTTGCGGACGGCAAGGCGGCCTTCCGGCATCTTCTCGCCGATGGACTGCACGGCCTCCGTCGATCCCTCGGGGAGGGACAGCACCCACTGGAGGAGTCGAACGGCGGTCCCGTTAGGCCCTCAGATTGGTGTTGGCGCACCGCTGAGGGCCGCTCCGTTGCCGGACCCTGCCGAGGGGACCCTCTCCACAGAAATGTGACACTTCGGGGCGGAGTGTCACATTTCTGTGGCCCACCCTCCTGGGGCCGGTCGTGAGTCACTTCCCGCTGGCGAAGCCGACGAACGCCGCCCACTCGCCCAACGAAAACGCCAGCGTGGAACCGGACTTGGCCTTCGAGTCACGAACGTGGACCATGGGTCGGGCTGGTTCCAGGGCGACTTCGAGGCACTGCCCACCGGCATCCCCGCTGTAGCTGGACTTGAGCCAGGTCAGATCTGCGGTGCCAAACCGCTGGAACATCGCGCTGACTTCTTCGCGATCTTCGATCACCAGGCCCCCGGCTTGACCTTCAACGCACGCGACCCACTCCCGCTTGGGAGTCTCCAGCAGCGTCCACCCACCGTCGAACCCAGCGTGGGCCTCAACGTCCGTCGGCATCACCTGAATCGAGATGTTCCGCTTCTCGCCGAGTTCCAGCAACCGCTCCAACTGCCCTTTGAGAACCGACCGTCCACCGATCGGCCGCCTCAACACCCACTCCTCGATGACCAGAGCCAGAGACACGGGCGGCACCCGGGTGAGCAGCGACTGCCGTGCCAATCGGGCCTGCACACGGTGCTCGATCGTCTCGTCGTCCAACACCGGCACTCGCACGCTCAACACGACCCGCGCGTAATCCTCCGTCTGCACAAGCCCCTTGATGACGTGGGTGTCGTACGACCACAGACTGACCGCCTCCGCCTCCCTCTCCACATAGTCGTCGAACCACGACGGACACCTGCGCCGCTCCAGATGCTCCGCCGCCGCATCGATCGCCACCTCTGCATGCAGGAACTCCCCTGCCCGCGCGATGAATTGCAGGCTCGGCATCCGCTCGCCCCGCTCCACCATGGCCACCTGCGACGCCGAGTACCCCACATGCGCCCCGAACATCTTCATGCTCGAAGACCCCTCGACACCGTCCTGCACAGCCAACCCCCTTGCCCGCACACTCCCTCGTGCGCTTCCGGAAGTCCTGTTCAGGCTCGCCACACATCACCCACCGTGAGGGCATGTACACCGTCCGGGAGCAGCTCACCGCCTGGGGGTACCCCGAACTCGCCGACGGCGCGACGCTCTGCGTGACGGAGATGCTCGCCAACGTCCACCGGCACGTGAAGTCCCCGGCGTGCGAACTACGCCTCCGCACCCTCCCGGAAGGCGGGGTTCGGGTGGCCGTCGCCGATCGTTCGCCCGAACTGCCCGTCTGGTACACCGAACCCGACTGGGATACGGAGAGCGGACGGGGCATCTTCCTGATCGCAGCCATGGCGAGCCAGTGGGGCGTCACGCCCAGGCAGGGCCGACGCGGCAAACAGGTGTGGGCGGAGTTCACAGCAGTGAAGTCTTGACCCGCCCGGTGAACCCCGGCTTACGGTGGCCGCCGCCGAACAGGAGCGTCGTGCCCATGACCAGCCCGTACGTGAAGGGGATCACCCGCGAGGAACACCTCGCCCATCTCCGGCTGCACCCGGACGCGAGCCATCTCCAGATCCCCGAGTGGGCCGACGTGAAGCCCGACTGGACGGCGGAGAGCGTCGGTTGGTTCGAGGGGGACGCGCTGGTCGCCGTAGCGCTCGTGCTGTACCGGGCGTTCCCCGGCACCGGACGCTGTCTCGCCTACCTCCCCGACGGCCCGGCGATCGACTGGCACAGCCAGCGTCCGGAACGGTACCTGGACCCCCTGATCGCACACCTGGAGAAGGAGGGCGCGTTCTCCGTCCGCATCGGCCCGCCGCTCGTCGTACGCCACTGGGACGCGGCCACCGTCGCGGCGGGCGTCGCCGACCCCTCCGTACGGCATCTGCGCGACCTGCCCACGGACGGCATCGACGGTTACGCGCTGGACGCGGCGGAACGGCTCCGGCACCTCGGATGGCGGCGGTGCAAGGAGGAGGACGGCAGCGGATTCGGCCTCGGCCAGCCGCGCTACGGCTGCCAAATCCCCCTGACCGGCCGGTCGGTGAACGAACTGCGCGCCGCCCTCTCCCCCCACTGGTTGCAGTCCTTGCAAACCGCCGAGGCCGGCGGCGTCGGAGTCTTCTGGGGCTCGGCCGAAGACCTGCCCGCGTTCCACCGCCTGTACCGGGCTACAGCTGAGCGTGACGGCTTCAAGCCCCGCCCCCTCGACTACTTCCGGCGCATGTGGCAGGCGTTGAACGCCGAGGAGTCCGACCGCCTGCGGATCTACCTCGCCGAGTACGACGACGAGGTCCTGTCCTCCGCCCTGATGATCAGCACCGGCCCCCGCGTCTGGCACTCCTACCCCGCCTCCGGCCGCCGCGGCCGCGAACTCCGCCCCAGCAGCCTCCTGTTGTGGCGCATGCTCTGCGAGGCCCTGGACTCCGGCGCGGACACCTACGACCTCCGCTCCATCACCCCGTCCCTGACAGCCGACGACCGCCTCGTCGGCCGCCTCCTCTTCAAAACTGGCGCGGGCGGCCGAGCAGTGGAGTACCTCGGCGAATGGGAACGCCCGGTAGGAACCCAAGGCAAGGTCCTACAACGGGCGTTGAGCGTCTACCTGGCCCGCAGATAGAAGCGCCCCCTGAGCCTTGGACGGCGGCGCAGCCGCCTTCAAGGGGCCCGGGGCTGTCCCGATTTGCAGCTCCGCCACGTGGGCGCACCCGGGACCCGACCGAGCGGGGTCCAGGGGCGCAGCCCCGACCCTCAGAGGCGCGGGGCTGTCCCAATTTGCAGCTCCGCCGCGTGGGCGCACCCGAGACCCGACCAAGCGAGGTCCAAGGGCACAGCCCCGACCCTCAGAGGCGCGGGGCTGTCCCAATTTGCAGCTCCGCCGCGTGGGCGCACCCGAGACCCGACCAAGCGAGGTCCAAGGGCACAGCCCCGACCCTCAGGGGCGCAGGGCTGTCCCGATTTGCAGCTCCGCCGCGTGGGCGCACCCGGCACCCGACCAAGCAGGGCCCAGAGGCACAGCCCCGACCCTCAGAGGCCCGGGGCTGTCCCGATTTGCAGCTCCGCCGCGTGGGCGCGCCCGGGACCCGACCGAGCGGGGTCCAGGGGCGCAGCCCGGACCCTCAGGGGCGCGGGGAACTGCGCGACCAGCCCCCACCGGCCCGCACCCGACACTCGCCCTTCAACGCCCTTGCAATCGCGCCGCCACCTCCCGAACCTCCGGGAGACGGGCCAGGAGCGCAGCACCGGGACAGCTCGTCATATAGCCGTCCTTGTGCCCCGCCAACGCGGGCAGCACCGCCGTCGCACCACTGGCATACCGGCTGAGGCTGTTGCTGGACACGAGCCGCGCCTTCGCCCGCGGGTCCACATCCGCGAGCCCCAACTTCCACGCGGCCAGCGCCGCGATCGCATCGGTCATCACCTTCGGCACCGCCATCCCCGCCGTGAACGTCCCGATCGCCGCGATCCCCGCCGTACGGTGGTTGAACCCCTGGGTGTGCGCCCCGGTGACGGCCCGGCCGACACCCCCCGCCCGCCCCTCGTAGATCGTCCCGCAGTGGTCGACGAGGAAGTTGTACCCGATGTCGTCCCAGTCCCGGACCCCGGTCTGGCCGGCGTACAGGTAGCGGATGATGCGGGGCGCGTCCGCGCAGTCGTACCCGTTCGGCGAGTCCGTGTGGTGGACGAAGACGGCGACGACCTTGTCGTCGTAGCGCGGCGGCGGCTGCGCGTGCCGGGAGAGGGCGTCCAGCCAGGCCGAGCGCGGCACGATGCGCGGCTTGGGCGCGGCGTGCCGGAGGGCTGCCGGGCGGGCCGCGACCGGCCGGCGTACGGCTGTCGTCGCCTTGTGGCCGATGCCGTTCGCACACAGGGCCAGCACCAGGACGGCGGCGAGACCGGGCAGGCAGGCCAGCAGAACGACCGCCGCGCGGGGTATTCGTACCCGGGGCCGTCGTCTTCGTGCACCCGGCGTTCTTCTCAGGACACGCATGATCACACTCTCGGCCGGAAACACTCAGCCCGCGATGTGTGCTGTGCCACCCGGTGGAACCATCGTCCTGGTCCGGCACGTTTCTGGGGGTACACGCACGCGTGATCGGTTCCCTGGGGCCACGCGCGCGTGACTGATCAGTGGGCCCGTTCCTCGCGTACTAAGGGTTCCGAGAGAAAGGCGGCTCCGTGGACCTGCTCGACCTGCTGTTGTTGCTGGTGATCCTCGCCTACGCGGCGTCCGGCTACCGGCGCGGCCTCGTCGCCGGATGTGTGTCGCTCGCCGGGTTCGTGGGCGGTGCGGTCATCGGCGTGTGGGTGCTGCCGTGGGTGATGGACCTGGTGACTCCGGGGACGACGACGGCGACGGTGACCGCCGTGCTCACCGTGCTGACCCCGGCGGTGGTCGGGCACGAACTGGCGGGGCGGCTCGCGCTGAAGCTGCGCAAGGAACTGGACCAGGGGCCGCTGCGGGTGGCCGACGGGATCGGCGGGGCCGCGGCGAACTCGGTGGCGGTGATGATCGTCGCGTGGGTGGCCGCGAGCGTGCTGGGCGCGTCCTCGTCCGCGACGGTCACGACGGCGATCCAGGACTCGAAGCTGCTGGGCAGCGTGCAGAAGCTGATGCCGGACACGACCCCGACCTGGTTCTCGCGGGCCACCTCCGCGCTCACCGAGGCGGGCTTCCCCCAGGTCTTCAACCCGTTCGAGAACGAGTCGACGGCCGAGGTCGCCAAGCCCACCGGCGACAGCGTCACCACCGCCGCGACGAACGCCGCCAAGCTGAGCACGGTCAAGATCGAGGGCTCCTCGGGCACCCAGGGCCGCGAGGGCAGCGGCTTCGTGTACGCGGCGCAGCACGTGATGACCAACGCGCACGTGGTGGCCGGCATCGACGACCCGACCGTCCGCATCGGCGGGGTCGGGCGGTCGTACGAGGCACGGGTGGTCCTCTTCGACCCGCAGAAGGACGTCGCCGTCCTGTACGTGCCGGGGCTGTCCGCGCCCGTGCTGCGCTTCGACACCAGCGCCGCGCGCGGCGACTCCGCCGTCGTCGCCGGCTATCCCCAGGACGGCGACCTGAACCTCCAGGCCGCGACCGTCGCCAACCGGGTGAACGCGACCGGCCAGAACATCTACAGCAACGGGACGGTCACCCGCGAGATCTACTCGATCCGCTCCACGGTCCGCCCCGGCAACTCCGGCGGCCCCCTCCTGACGACCGGCGGCAAGGTCTACGGCGTGGTCTTCGCCCGCTCCACCTCGGACAACGAGACGGGGTACGTGCTGACGGCCGACGAGGTCTCCGGGGACGCACAACGGGCGGCGACCGCCACCGCCCAGGTGGACACGGGCGACCTGGTCACGTCGTAGATCACGCCCTACGTCAGAGGGCGCGGCCCATGAGGACGTCGTCGACGTACTTCCCGTCGAGCAGGAACTCCTCGGGCAGTACGCCCTCGACGGCGAAACCCTCGGCCTCGTAGAGCTTCCGGGCCGGGGTGTTGTGTCCGAGCACGCGCAACGTGAGCCGGCGTGCGCCCCTGCGCCGCGCCTCCTCGACGGCGGCCCGGATCAGCGCCCGGCCGACCCCGTGCCCGCGCGCCTCGTCGGCGACGGCGAGCCCCTGTATCTGCCGGACGTGCGCGTTGCAGGCCAGCTCGGTGGGAAAGGCCAGCCGGATGTACCCGACGATCCGGCGGTCCAGCTCGGCGACCAGATGGTCGTCGGGCGCGTGCCGGGCGTCGAAGAAGGGGGTGTACGGCGGCTGCGGGCGGGGCATGACCGCGTGCAGGTGGGACCAGGTGACGCGGTCCAGTGCGCCGAGTTCCTCGTCGTCGTCGGGCAGGGCTGTGCGTATGTTCGGCTCGGACATGTGGGCCAGGGTACGGCGGGGTCGGCGTGGTCCTCATGGGGGTTTTATGGATCAACGGGGCAGGATGGGCGCCATGGAACGCTCGCGAATCGCGGTGACCGGCGCCTCCGGTCTCATCGGCAGCGCACTGGTCCGGTCCCTGACCGCCGACGGGCACGAGGTGGTGCGCCTGGTACGGCACCGCGCCCGGAGCGCGGACGAGGTGTGCTGGGACCCCGAGGGACAGTACGTGGACGCGGCCGGACTCGACGGGTGCGACGCCGTGGTCAACCTGGCCGGTGCGGGGGTCGGCGACCACCGCTGGACGGACGACTACAAGAAGACCGTCCGCGACAGCCGCGTCCTCGGCACGGCGGCCCTCGCGGAGGCCGTCGCCGCGCTGGACCAGCCGCCGCGGGTGTGGGTGAACGGCAGCGCGATCGGCTTCTACGGAGAGACCGGCGACCGTGCCGTGGATGAATCGGCGCCTCCTGGGGACGGCTTTTTGCCGTCGCTGTGCGTGGAGTGGGAGGAGGCCACCGCACCCGTGCGGGAGGCGGGCGTGCGGACGGTGTTCGCGCGGACCGGGCTGGTCGTGGCGCGTGAGGGCGGGGCGTGGGCCAAGCTGTTCCCTCTCTACAAGGCGGGCCTGGGCGGGCGGTTCGGGAACGGGCGGCAGTACTGGTCGTTCGTCGCGCTGCACGACGAGGTGGCGGCGATCCGGCACCTCATCGACACGGACGGGCTGTCCGGCCCCTTCAACCTCACCGCGCCGAACCCGCTGACGAACCGTGAGATCTCCGCGGCCATGGGGCGCGTGCTGCGCCGCCCGTCCCTCTTCACGGTGCCGGCGCCCGCGCTGAAGCTGGTCCTCGGCGAGATGTCGGGGGATGTGCTGGGGAGTCAACGGGTGCTGCCGAAGCGGCTGTTGGAGTCGGGGTTCACGTTCGCGTTCCCGGAGATCGAGGGGGCGATCCGGGCGGCGCTGTGAACGCCTGAGACCTCGGGGCGTCCGATGATGCCCGATGATGACGCTCGGCGACCGTATGCGACCGCCGTGCGACCGTGCCCTGCGTATGCGCGACTGCCCTTGACCGATCACGGCCCTAACCTCGACCCGAACTCGGGTATCCCTGGAGGCTGTTGGGGGCATGACGACTCCACCGGCCGCGCAACCTCTAGGAGGGGCACGTGCTTGAGCCCGCGTACCAGGCGGACGTCGTCGTCGTGGGAGCCGGGGTCGCCGGACTCGCCGCGGCGCATCGGCTGATCAGCGCAGGAGTAACGACCGCAGTCCTGGAGGCCGCCCCTTACGTGGGGGGCCGTATGTCGACCGAGAAGGTCGACGGGTTCCGGCTCGACCGGATCGGACAGTTCCTGTCCACCTCGTACCCCGAACTACGCCTCACCCCGGGCCTCGACGCCCTGGTGCTGCGCCCCTTCGCACCGGGGGTCCTCCTCCACAGCGACGGCCGCCACCACCACGCGGGCACCCCGGCGCCCGGAGGGAGCGCACGGGGCGCATTCCACGCCGTACGCGCCCTGGCGAGCGCCCCCAGGTCGGGGACGGTACGGAAGGGTCCACTGTGGGGCGGGCCGATGACGCGAGGGCGTGGGGGCGTCTCATGGGCCGCGGCGGCACCAGGGGGCAGGGCGACACTTGGGGACCGCACGGAAGGTGCCTACGGGGACGGGGCCGGACCGGACCAGGCCGCGACCCGGGGCGCGCTCAGGGGCCGGGCGGGTTCTTCCTGGGGTGGTCCGGCGCTCAGGGACCGAGCAGGCTCGACCTGGGGCGGTCTCGCGTCCAAGGGCCGAACAGGTCCCTCCTGGAGCGCGCTGACGCCCCGGAACCGGGCGGACTCCTCCTGGGGTGGCCCCGCGTTCAAGGACCGGTCCGCGGTCATCCCGGGTTCCTCGACCGTGCCCAGGCCCCGCTCCACCGCCCCCCTCGGCGGCCCCGTCGACCAGGCACGGCTCGGCACCGCACTGACGCGCCTCGCGGGCACGCCCGTCGAACGCCTGCTGTCCCGGCCCGAGTTGGCCGCCGGGCAGGCGCTCGCGGCGCGCGGGGTGCCCGCGCGGACCATCGGCGGGTTCCTGCGCCCGCTGCTCGCCGCGCTGCTGTGCGACCCGGAGTTGACGACCTCCAGCCGGTGCGCGGACCTCGCGCTGCGGGCCTTCGCGGGCGGGCGGCTGTGTCTGCCGGAGGGGGGCGCGGAGATGCTGCCCGAGGTGCTCGCCGCCGCGCTGCCGCCGGGCACCGTGCACACCGGCGTGCGCGTGACGGCCGTATCGACGACATCGGTGACCACCGCCGAGCACGGCGAGATCCGCTGCCGGGCGGTCCTGGTCGCGACGGACGCGCGCGCGGCGGCAGAACTCCTGCCCGGCCTGCGCGTACCGGACTTCCACCCGGTGACGGTGGTCCACCACACGACCGACGACCCGCCCACGACCGGACCCGCCCTCCTCCTGGACTCCGACCGCGGCGGCCCGGTCGCCCACACCGCGATCGTCAGCGAGGTCGACCCGAGCCGCGCACCGGCCGGCCGCGCCCTCGTCTCCTCAACGGTCCTCGGCCCTCCCCCACCGGACGTCGAGACCGCCGTACGCATGCATCTGTCCCGCCTCTACGGCACCTCGACCACCCGCTGGGAAACCCTCGCCGTCCACCACACCCCCACGGCGGTCCCCGTCATGCGCCCACCGCACGATCCACGGCGCCCCGTACGCCTGTTGGCCGGCCTGTACGTCTGCGGCGACCACCGGGACACGAGCACGGTCCAGGGGGCCCTGCACTCCGGCCACCGGGCATCGTCCGCGATCCTGACGGACCTGGGCGCGGCAGGTTCGATGCACATGGCCGACCCTCTGCCAACAACCCAGGCCGCCTGAATTCCCTCAGGGGCGCGGGGAACTGCGCGGCCGGCCACGACGGCGCCGCGCAGTCCCCACTCACAGCCACCCGTGCCTCACCCGAACGCGGCGACCTTGTCGCGATACCCCCGCACCGGCGCCGCGTCCTTGTACGGCTCAAGCCGCCGCTCGAAGTCCCGCACGTACTCGACCGCGCGGACCGACCGCATCTCCACGGCCTGCCCCGCCGCCTCCGCCCCCAACGCACAGGCCTGATCAAGCTCCCCGAGCCCGAGCCGGGCGGAGGCGAGAACGACCCGGCAGAACAACCGACTTCGGGCAAAGGCAGGCGCCCGCAACTGCAGGGAACGTTCTGCGTGTTGGGCAGCCGCCCGGAACTGCTGAAGATCCCGATGCGCGTGCCCGAACTCGTCGGCGAGCTGCGCCTCGTCGAAGAACCGCGCCCAGTACGGCACTTCGTCCCCCGCCCGCGCCGTCTCAAGGGCGCGCTCGGCCCGCACGAGCGCGGACGTGCACGCCCGCACCTCCCCCAGCACCCCGTGCGCCCGCGCCTCCACGGAGTGCAGCAACGACTGCACGACGGGCGGCGCGCTGGTCCCGACCCCCTGCTGGGCGACCCGCGCGAGTTGTACGGCCTCGCGCCCGTGCCCGAGGTAGACGGCCTGCCGGCTCATGGTCATGAGCACGTACGAGCCGTAGGCCCGGTCCCCGGCGGCCTGCGAGAGCCGCAGCGCCTGCACGAAGTACCGCTGCGCGAGCCCGTGCGCGGCGATGTCGTACGACGTCCAGCCCGCGAGCCGGGTGAGGTCGGCCGCCGCCGCGAACAGGCGCCGGCCGGTCTGCTCGCCGTAGGTGCCGCGGAGCATCGGCTCGGTCTCGTGCTCCAGGTAGCGCACGAGGGCCTGCCGGGCGTGGCCGCCGCCGTAGGCGTTGTCGAGGGTGCGGAAGAGTTCGCCGACCGAGCGGAGGGCGGAGATGTCGCCGCCGGTGACCTTCTGGCCGGGGCCGCGCTCGCCCTGGCCGCGCTGGCGGGGTACGGCGGGGCGGCCCTGCGGGGGCACGCGGTTGGCGGGTTCGGCGCGGCCCACGCGGTCGTCGGCGCGGCCGATGAGCCAGTCCCGGCTGGGCACCACGAGCCCGGCCGGGGTGAAGGCGATCTTGCGGAGCTCGGCGTGGCTGCCGGAGTCCTTGCGCCACAGCCCGCTGACGATGTCGACGGCCTCCTCGGGGGTCGCGGCGAATTCGAGCCCGGCGTACACCGGCGCACAGGCGTCGAGCCCGAGGTCCTGGGCGGTCAGCCGGCGCCCGAGCCGGCGGGTGAAGACCTCGGCGATGAGGGCGGGCGTGGTGCCTCTGGGCTGCTGTCCGCGCAGCCACCGGGTGACGGATGTCTTGTCGTATCTGAGATCGAGTCCGTGCTCCAGACCGAGCTGGTCCACGCGACGGGCGAGACCTGCGTTGGAGAACCCCGCTTCTGCGATGAGCGCGGCGAGCTGACGGTTGGGAGTGCGCTGCGCGGGTCGTTCCGTCATCTGCGGTGCGGTCTCCTGCCTTTCGGGCCTCAACAGAGGCCGATGCGGCCACTGCCTGCCCGGATTGCCTGTGAGCAGCCCTTTTGGCCTCGTGAACGGCGCGAATGTAGCGGAGCGTAAGCATCCCGTCGCACATTCCGACGTGCATTCATCCGATCGTGTGAGGATTGGTCGTAGGGCTGACGGTCCCGACCGCCCGGCGGGCTGTCAGCGGTCGGTCGTACAGTGGCGTAGGCATGTTTCGTGCCTTACGACTCATAGGTGCTGCTGAGGAGGCGCTTGCCGTGGGTGAGTTGCGGTTCGTCCGGATGGGCTTCGGCGCGGAGGCCGTCGAGTACCAGGAGGCGTGGGACGAGCAGCGCCGGGTGCACGCGGCCCGCTTCGCGGACGAGGTCCCCGACACCGTGCTGCTCCTGGAGCACCCGCCGGTCTACACGGCGGGCCGCCGGACGCAGGACAACGAGCGCCCGCTGGACGGCACCCCGGTCATCGACGTCGACCGCGGCGGCAAGATCACCTGGCACGGCCCCGGCCAGCTGGTCGGCTACCCGATCCAGCAGCTGCCCCGCCCGGTGGACGTCGTCGCGCACGTACGACGCCTGGAGGAGGCGCTGATCCGGGTGTGCGCGGAGTTCGGCGTGGAGACCAGCCGGGTCGAGGGGCGTAGTGGCGTGTGGGTCCTGGGTGACCCGGTCGATCAACGTCCGTCGATCGGCGGGCTGTCCCTCGACTTCGACCCCCGCCTCCAGGACGAGGAGTTCGACCCGCGGATGAACGGCCCGGAGTACGCCCCGTCGAACGCCGGCCAGCGCCGCGAGGACCGCAAGATCGCCGCGATCGGCATCCGCGTCGCCAAGGGCGTCACGATGCACGGCTTCGCCCTGAACGTGAACCCGGACAACCGCTGGTTCGACCGGATCATCCCGTGCGGGATCCGCGACGCGGGGGTCGCCTCGCTCGCCGCCGAGCTGGGCCGGGACGTGACGATCGGTGAGGTGCTGCCGGTGGTCGAGCGGCACCTGAAGGACGTACTGGAGCACGCGGACCTGAAGCCCCGGGAGATCGAGAAGGCGACCGCCTGACCCGGGAATGTGACTTTGCGCTCTGAGGTTGGCCTCAAGGCGGGGGTCGGAAATCACGGGCGTACCCTGGTGTACGCCGAAGAATCGAAGCTACAGGGAGCCGATGTGTCCGCAGTCGCACCCGACGGACGCAAGATGCTGCGCCTGGAGGTCCGGAACGCCCAGACCCCCATCGAGCGCAAGCCCGAGTGGATCAAGACCCGGGCGAAAATGGGTCCCGAGTACACGAAGATGCAGGCGCTCGTGAAGAGCGAGGGTCTGCACACGGTCTGCCAGGAAGCCGGCTGCCCCAACATCTACGAATGCTGGGAGGACCGCGAGGCGACCTTCCTCATCGGCGGCGACCAGTGCACGCGGCGCTGCGACTTCTGCCAGATCGACACGGGCAAGCCCGAGGCCCTGGACCGCGACGAACCGCGCCGGGTCGGCGAGTCCGTCGTCACCATGGACCTTAACTACGCCACAATCACCGGCGTCGCCCGCGACGACCTGGAGGACGGCGGCGCCTGGCTGTACGCCGAGACGGTCCGCCAGATCCACCAGCAGACGGAGTCCCGCGAGGCCGGCCGCACCAAGGTCGAACTCCTCGCCCCCGACTTCAACGCGGTCCCCGAGCAGCTCGCCGAGGTCTTCTCCTCGCGCCCCGAGGTCTTCGCGCACAACGTCGAGACGGTCCCCCGCATCTTCAAGCGCATCCGCCCCGGCTTCCGCTACGACCGCTCGCTCAAGGTCATCACCGAGGCCCGCGACTACGGCCTGGTCACGAAGTCGAACCTGATCCTCGGCATGGGCGAGACCCGCGAGGAGGTCAGCGAGGCGCTGCGTCAACTGCACGAGGCAGGCTGCGAGTTGGTCACCATCACGCAGTACCTGCGGCCTTCCGTACGGCACCACCCCGTGGAGCGCTGGGTGAAGCCGCACGAGTTCGTCGAGCTGAAGGAGGAGGCCGACCAGATCGGCTTCTCCGGCGTCATGTCCGGCCCGCTGGTGCGCTCGTCGTACCGCGCCGGGCGGCTGTACCAGATGGCGATCGAGAAGCGCGGCGCGTACGTGGCCTCGCAGGCGGTGTGACCCCGCCCGGCCCCGGTCCGGCTACGGCTGTGTGAATTCGCGCACAAGTGGCTACTCATGGGTAGCACCGCGCTGGGACGCGGTCCTGACCGTCCTCCCAGTTGAGGACGTCCATCAGGGCCGCGTCAGCGTTTGGGCCCCACGCATCAAGGCTTCATTGGCGTTTGACCGGTCGGTCACGCCCTGGTAACACCGAACAGTGACACTGGGTTTACAGCACGTAGACCCATACCCAGAGCCGTTCCGAGGGGGGACCTCCACGATGCAGGCCGCGCCCGTCCGTGCCACCGCCATCCCGTCCGTCACCGACGCCCTGCGCGCGGTCGAGTCGCTGCTGCTGAGCAGCGGCCAGCGCACCGCCCGCCGCAACGCGTGGACCTCCGTCCTGGAGGACCGCCGCCGCGCCAAGGACCGGGTCGAGGCACAGCTCGTCCTGGAGCAGTCCCTCACCGCGCACTCCTGAAGCCCCACGCTCCGAAGCCCCACACTCCGAATCTCCACCCTGCGGGCACCGCCGTCGTCGGCGCTCCCGCGGGCACGTAGACTTCCCCGCATGGCGAGGAAGGACACGACAGCGGAAAACGCTGCGAACCCCGGGCGACTCAAGCAGATCGCTCTGACGTACAAGATGACGCGCAAGGCCGACAAGACGATCGGTCTTGTACTCGCGGCTGTCGGAATTGCCACCTTCGGTGTCTTCCTCGCGATCGGCTTCTTGCTCGGTCACCCCATCTATCTGGGCATTCTCGGCCTGCTGCTCGCCTTCCTCGCGGCGGCGATCGTCTTCGGACGACGCGCCGAGCGGGCGGCCTTCGGGCAGATGGAGGGCCAGCCGGGCGCTGCCGCGGCGGTACTGGACAACATCGGCCGGGGCTGGACGACGACTCCGGCGGTGGCGATGAACCGCAGCCAGGACGTGGTGCACCGCGCGGTCGGCAAGGCCGGCATCGTCCTGGTCGCCGAGGGCAACCCGAACCGGGTGAAGTCCCTCCTGGCCGCCGAGAAGAAGAAGATGAACCGCATCGTCGCGGACGTCCCGGTGCACGACGTGATGGTCGGCACGGGCGAGGGCCAGATCCCGCTGAAGAAGGTCCGCACGACGATGCTGAAGCTCCCGCGCGTCCTGACCGGCCCGCAGGTCACGGCGACGAACGACCGCCTGCGCGCGATGGGCGACCTGATGAGCAACATGCCACTCCCCAAGGGCCCGATGCCGAAGGGCATGAAGCTCCCCAAGGGCGGCGGCGGCAAGGCCCGCTGAGCCCACGTACACCGCTAGCCATCCTCTCCGGCTTGGCAGTCCACAGCACGTCCCATACACACGCAGTGGGCCGGGCACCCTCAGACGGACGCCCGGCCCACTCGATCCCGCCTGCTTGTCGGCGGGCCATCCTCTAACCGAGCCGCCCCACAGGCACAGCCGCGTCCCCGTGCCACTTCTTGTGCACCCACAACCGCTCCCCGGCCAACTCGGTCTGCGCCCAGGTACCGGACAGGCTGCCGATCGCCGTGCCCTGCGGCAGCCGTGCGACGACCTTGGTCGGCTTCGCTCCGCCGAACCGCCCATACTCCAGCACCACGACACCCCGGTCGGTCGCAATCAGCACCCGCCGCGTCGTCAGCGCAGCGGCGATCACGGCCCCGGCCAGTGCGCCGAGTACACCCCCGAGCGCCCCGACCACACTCGACGCCCCTGCGGCGATGGCCACGGCCCGGACTCCGATCAGCCCCACCAGAGGAAACCCGCCCTGCGCCCAGGGATTGATCCCGCCCTGAGCGAGCAGAACCCGCTCCACACGCTCACCGGGTTCCAACAAACCCCGCGACCGTTCAACAACCCTGGCCAATATCTTCGCGGCCATAAAATGCCATCCAATCAATTAAATAAGGTTAAATCAGCCGATCTGGAATATCTCCGGCAGGAGTCGCGCAACCATCAAAAGGTCGCATTCACATAACCGCCGACACATCTGACGTCACCTGGAGGTGAGCGGCTGCGAAGGACTCCGGGCGAATTTGACGCCCCCGCCACGAAAGCCGACGGCCGGCCTCGCTCCGCACACTCATCCGACTCCTACAGACCCTGGCCCGGGGCGACGGTTACGGCAGCGTAGACGTCTCGGGGCGCATGTCGGTCCGGCTGCCCTCCGGATCCCCCGACCCCGCCGGCTTCACCCAGGTGATCCTCGGCGACTACAACCTGGACAGCCGCCCCGACCTGTTCGCCACCACCAGCGGCGGCGCCCTGTGGGCGTTCAGCGGATACACAGGGGCCACCTTCTCCGCCGCCACGCAGATCTCCGCCACGGCGTGGGCCGTACGCGACCTCGTGAGCATCGGCGACCACAACGCCGACGGCGAACCCGACCTGCTCCGGCGCTCGGGCTCGTCCGGGAACCTGTACGTCCGCTACGGCATCGCGGACAGCGGCGGCGGCTCGACCTTCGCGTCGCTCTCGACCGCGGCGGGTTCCCTCACCGGCGTCGACACGACATACGCCACCGGCTGGACCGAGACCGCGAAACCGACGCTCCACTTCTACGGCACCCCCGACGTCACCGGCGACGACATACCCGACATCTGGGCCCTCAACAGCGACGGCAGCGTCGACGTGTACACGGGCGGCAGCGCAGCGATCGGCACCGCCACGAAGGTCATCAGCGCGAACACCACCTGGTTCGCGAAGCTGGCCCTCGGCTGAGCCCCGCGCGGCCCCGTCAGGCCAAGGTCCTGAACCCCCGGTCGTAGTACACCATCGGGGACCCCTCCCCCAGTCGCACTCCCGTCACCCGGCCGATCAGGACCGTATGGTCCCCGGCCGGGTGACGTGCGTGGGCGGTGCAGTCCAGTTCGGAGAGGGCGCGGTCGACCGTGGGCAGGCCGTCGGGGCTGGTGCGCAGCCCGCCGGAGGCGAACTTGTCACTGCCCTTGGTCGCGAAACGCACCGCGAGCGGGCGGTGGTCCGGGGCGAGCACGCTCACCGCGAACCGGTCGCAGTGCCCGAACGACGCCGCCGAGTCGGCGGAGTTCGCCAGACAGACCAGAACCATCGGCGGCTCCAGCGAGACCGAGCAGAACGAACTGGCGGTGAAGCCGCGAGGGGTCCCGTCCTCACAACAGGTGGTGACGACCACGACACCCGAGGGAAAACGAGCCATCGCGGCCCGGAACTCCTCCGGCGCCACACCCACGCGTGCTTCTCCGAGTACTTCCTGACGCTCCGGCATGACGGTGCACCACCTGTCGGGCCTCACGGAGACCACCGCGGGTTCAGCAGCCTCGGGCCAGCCTCGGAAGCGGCTCACCGACAGTGATCGGGACCGCCAACCGGGTCCAGATCGACTATGCGGTCAGGGTCGTGGACCGGCAACCGGGGCGGGGCGGGGCGGGGATCGGATCGGGGCACCGGCGGTCGGGGCCGGGATCAGGGCCGGGGCCGGGATCAGGGCCGGGGCCGGGATCAGGGCCAGGATCGGGGCCGGAGCCGGAGCCAGCGCTCTGCCGGGAACCGAGCCAGCCCGGGGGCAGCGGCGGCCCGGGATCGGAGCCACGCCCAGGCCAGCGCCCTGCCGACGCCGGAGCCGACCCGAGGGCGGAGCCAACCCGACGCGGGAGCCGACCCGAGGGCAGAGCCAGCCCGACGCCGGAACCGGGCCAACGCCGGAGCCAGCCCGGGGGCAGAGCCAGCCCGGGATCAGAGCCACGCCCAGGCCAGCGCCCTGCCCACGCCGGAACCAGCCCGGGATCAGAGCCACGCCCAGGCCAGCGCCCTGCCGACGCCGGAGCCGACCCGAGGGCGGAGCCAACCCGACGCGGGAGCCGACCCGAGGGCAGAGCCAGCCCGACGCCGGAACTGGGCCAACGCCGGAACCAGCCCGTGGGCAGAGCCAGCCCGGGATCAGAGCCACGCCCAGGCCAGCGCCCTGCCGACGCCGGAGCCAGCCCAAGGCCGGAGCCAAGCCCGAACCAGAGCCGAACCAGGGCCGAACCAGGGCCGCGCCGGAGTCGCGCCGGAGTCGCGCCGGAGTCGGATCAGCGCACCGCGCCCACCCCCCGCTCGTCCCCCGACAACGCCCACGCCCCGTAAGCCGCGCCGGTCGTCTCGAAGGACAGGGCGACGTGCGACGCGGCGCAGTTCACGTCGCGCCAGAAGCGCTGGACCGGGTCGGACGAGGACTGGCCGGACGTGCCGCCGGCGCGGAAGACGCGGTCGACCGCCGAGACCAGGAGTTCCACCGCGAGCGCGAGGTCCCGGGCGCCCCGGACCGCGGCCTCACCGCCCGGTGGGCAGTCCTGCGTGCCGTCCGCGACCGCCGCCGTACGCAGGATCAGGAGTTCGGCGGCGTCGACCTCGGCGGCCGAGCGGGCCAGCGCGACCTGGGTCGAGGGCTTCTCGCCCACGGACTGCCCGCGACGGTCGACGCGCGAACCGGTCCGCGCGATCCAGGCCCGCAACGCGCCCCGGGCCGCGCCGATCAGCGGGGCGGCGAACGGCAGGGCGTTCACGGCGTGCATCGGGACGATGTGGCAGCGGGCGTCCGAGTCGGGGGCCTGGCCCGCGTGGACCAACGAGCGGGCCAGGGTGCGGTGTTCGGGCACGAATGCGTCGGAGAGGACCAGGGTGTCGCTGCCGGTCCCGCGCATCCCCACGGTGAACCAGCTGTCCTCGATCGAGAAGTCCGCCCGCGGCACGGCGAAGAACCGCACCTCGGGCCGCGCTTCGGGGTCCACCGGGCCCTCGGCGGGTACCACCGCACAGGCCAGCGCCCAGTCGGCGAAGTGCACCCCGCTGATGTACTTCCACTCACCGCTCAGCCGCCAGCCGCCGGCCACGGGCTCCGCCTTGCCGGACGGCATCAGCGCGCCGGCCAGCAGGGCGTCCGGGCCGTCCGCCCAGATCTCCGCCTGGCCCTCCGCGGGGAGGAACGCCGCGTACCGCCCGGCATACGCGGCCAGCGAGGCGGCCCAGGCGGCTGAGGTGCAGCCCTCGCCCACCAGGCCGACCGCGGCGGTCAGTTCGGAGAAACCACCGGCCTCGCCGCCATGGGCCACCGGTACGAAGTGCCGCGCGAAACCGGCGTCCAGCACCGCCCGGACCACCTGTGGCGAGAGCCGCCGCGCGGTCTCCGCCTCGTCCGTGTGCCGGGCCGCGATCTCCGCGACCCCCGGCGCCCGGGCCACGATCGTCGACTTGTCGCCTTCCGGCATCCTGCCCACCACCTCCGTCGGGAACGGCGACAGTGTCACCGGCCGCGCACCCCGACGACCGCACCCCGGGCCGCGACCGGCCGACCGTCACCCACCCGGCGCGGCAAAGGGGGCGCCCGGATCGCTCCGGGCGCCCCCTTCGTCGTAGGACTTCTCTACGACCTCTACCTCTACCTCTACGACCTCTACCTCTACGGCCTCTCAGACCCGGACCTCCACCGTGCGCGCCAACCGGTCGTGCAGCCCCCGCCCGTCCCGGTCCCAGATCAGCGCCGGGATCGCGATGCACAGGAGGGCGGTGCGGAGCAGGGTGCGGAGGGGATTGGGGCGGCCGGAGTCGAGGGCGTACACGCGGAGGCCGAAGAGGCGCTTGCCCGGGGTGAAACCGATCGTGCCTACCGTGAGGGCGCTCAGGACGAAGAAGACCAGGAGGGCGCAGTTGCCGGTCGCGCCCGGCTTGTAGCCGTGGGTGAGCAGGCCGTATGCGATCAACAGGCACAGGGCCCAGTCGACGGCGAGGGCGCCGAGGCGGCGGCCGGGGCGGGCGATCGAGCCGGGGCCCTCCTCGGGCAGACCCAGCTGCTCACCGCGGTAGCCGAAGTCGACACCTGCTCGTTCCGCGGCCTCGCGGGGCCCGGAGAGCCATGAGCCGATTGCATCCCTGTTGTCCACCCGTCCACGGTACTGCCCGCGTTCTGCCATGCGGACAGGAGGGGCCAGGCGGCTCAAGACCGGTTAACTTGGGCGAAACAAATGGGTCACGCTGGAGAAATCCCCCGTCCCTAAGGTCGGGTCCAGCGTGTGCCACCGCACTGGCCGCACGAACGAACTACCACCCCGGCACGGACGGTCGGGAGTAGGAGGAGCTGGATGTTCCAGAACGCC
Source organism: Streptomyces sp. NBC_01261 (assembly GCF_036226385.1). Taxonomy (NCBI): domain Bacteria; kingdom Bacillati; phylum Actinomycetota; class Actinomycetes; order Kitasatosporales; family Streptomycetaceae; genus Streptomyces; species Streptomyces sp. NBC_01261. The sequence goes on along the minus strand of NZ_CP108463.1, from coordinate 7,833,719 downwards.
GACGAGGCCAAGAAGTTCATCGCGGACGAGGACGTCAAGTTCGTCGACGTCCGATTCTGCGATCTGCCGGGTGTGATGCAGCACTTCACACTGCCGGCGACGGCCTTCGACCCGGACGAGGAACTCGCCTTCGACGGCTCCTCGATCCGCGGCTTCCAGGCCATCCACGAGTCCGACATGGCGCTCCGCGCCGACCTGTCGACCGCGCGCGTGGACCCCTTCCGCCGCGACAAGACGGTCAACATCAACTTCTTCATCCACGACCCGATCACGGGCGAGCAGTACTCCCGTGACCCGCGCAACGTGGCGAAGAAGGCCGAGGCGTACCTCGCCTCCACCGGTATCGCCGACACCGCGTACTTCGGTCCCGAGGCCGAGTTCTACGTCTTCGACAGCGTGCGCTTCGAGACCAAGGCGAACGAGAGCTTCTACCACATCGACTCCGAGGCCGGCGCCTGGAACACCGGTGCGGTCGAGGACAACCGTGGTTACAAGGTGCGCTACAAGGGCGGTTACTTCCCGACCCCGCCGGTCGACCACTTCGCCGACCTGCGTGCGGAGATCTCCCTGGAGCTGGCCGCGTCCGGCCTCCAGGTCGAGCGCCAGCACCACGAGGTGGGCACCGCCGGCCAGGCCGAGATCAACTACAAGTTCAACACGCTGCTCGCCGCGGCCGACGACCTCCAGCTCTTCAAGTACATCGTGAAGAACGTCGCCTGGCGCAACGGCAAGACCGCGACCTTCATGCCGAAGCCGATCTTCGGCGACAACGGCTCGGGCATGCACATCCACTCCTCGCTGTGGGCGGGCGGCACCCCGCTCTTCTACGACGAGGCCGGCTACGCGGGTCTGTCCGACACCGCCCGCTACTACATCGGCGGCATCCTCAAGCACGCCCCCTCGCTGCTCGCGTTCACCAACCCGACGGTGAACTCGTACCACCGCCTGGTGCCGGGCTTCGAGGCGCCGGTCAACCTGGTGTACTCGCAGCGCAACCGCTCCGCCGCGATGCGCATCCCGATCACGGGCTCCAACCCGAAGGCCAAGCGCGTCGAGTTCCGCGCGCCCGACTCCTCCGGCAACCCGTACCTCGCCTTCTCCGCGCTTCTCCTGGCGGGCCTGGACGGCATCAAGAACAAGATCGAGCCGGCCGAGCCGATCGACAAAGACCTCTACGAGCTGGCCCCCGAGGAGCACGCGGGCGTCGCCCAGGTCCCGACCTCCCTCCCGGCCGTCCTGGACCGCCTTGAGGCCGACCACGAGTTCCTCCTCGCGGGCGACGTCTTCACGTCCGACCTGATCGAGACGTGGATCGACTTCAAGCGCACGAACGAGATCGCGCCGCTGCAGCTGCGTCCGCACCCGCACGAGTTCGAGCTCTACTTCGACGTGTGATCCAACCGATCGAACCGATCGTCGGGTGCCCCCGTCTCTCTTCGGAGAGGCGGGGGCACCGTCGTGCACGGACTGTTCTCGGAATGCGGGATTCGGGAGGGGTAACGGGGATGGGGCAGCAACAAGACGACGAGGAGCGGGAGTTCGACCTCAAGTGGGCGGACGGAGCCGAGTACAAGGAGCCTTCAGCGCGGGCTCGGATGCTGGCCGCTCGGTGGAAGGAGAATCCGCCGGAGCCGACGCCGTTCCGGGGTGAGCCCGAGGGGGTGGGGCCTCGGCGCTCTTCGTGGATATCGACGGTGATCGTGCTGGGGAGTGTGGCCGCGGTGATCGTGTTGTTGGGGTACCTCGACTTCGGGGCGCCGTAGCGGGGGCGCGGCAGGTGCTGCCGTTGGGCTCCGAGGAGCCTTTGCCCCGCCTAGGGCCGATCGGGACCACTTCATGGGAAGGGGCGGGTGCACACTGGGCGGTGGGACGAGTGCCTGACTGCGGGGTGATGGCAGATGCAGAGCCGCTTCCGGAGCGACCGGCGGTTGACCATACGTATGGGTCTGACGCTGTTCCTGCTCGGGCTGTTGTACGTGGCGTTCGTGGCCGCGCTGATCGTGTTGCTGAAGTCCTGGGTGCTGGTCGTGGTGCTGGCGGGCGGGCTGCTCGTCGCGCAGTACTGGTTCTCCGACCGGATCGCGCTGTACGCGATGCACGGGCGGATCGTGGAGCGGGAGGAGTATCCCGAGCTGCACGGTGTGATCGACCGGCTGTGCGCTGTCGCCGACATGCCCAAGCCCGTCGTCGCCGTCTCCGACATCGACATGCCGAACGCCTTCGCCACCGGGCGGAACGCCGACCACGCCGTCGTCTGCGTGACCACCGGTCTGCTACGGCGGCTGGAGCCGGCCGAGTTGGAGGGTGTGCTCGCGCACGAGCTGTCGCACGTGGCGCACAAGGACGTCGCCGTGATCACGGTGGCCTCGTTCCTCGGAGTGCTCGCCGGGCTCATGGTCCGGTTCGCGTTCTACTCGCAGATCTTCCGGGGGCGCAAGGACCAGAACACCCTCGCGGTCTTCGCGGGGATCATGGGGATCTCGGCGGCCGTGTACGCGATCAGCTTCCTGCTGATCAGGGCGCTGTCCCGGTACCGCGAGCTGGCGGCGGACCGCGCGGCGGCCCTGCTCACCGGCAAGCCCTCGGCGCTGGCGTCCGCGCTCACCAAGGTCGACGGCGACATCGCCCGCATCCCGACCAAGGACCTGCGGACCGCGCAGGCCTTCAACGCCTTCTACTTCAGCCCGGCGAACGGCGCCGAGCCCGGTATCTCGCGGTTCTTCTCGACCCACCCGAGCCTGGAGCAGCGGCTCGACCAACTGGGGCGGATCTCCGCCGAGTTGGGTGAGGCGGCGGTGCCCGGTATCGGGAAGGCGGACTGAGGATGGGGTTGCTGGACATTCTGCTCGGCCGTACGAAACCGGTCGCTCCCAATCTGGACCAGCTGTTCGCGCTGCCCTCGGCGGCGGTGACGCTGGAGGCGGCGGCCGGGTTCCGGGCGACCGGGCGCGGTGCGGTGTGCTTCGCGACGGTGGAGGGCGGGGCGTTCGAGCAGACGCACCGGGAGGTGCAGGCGCTGCTCGACGCGGACGCCGAACGCACCGGTCCGCCCGTGGAGTTGACCCAGGATGCCTACGGCTACTCCTGGCTGGTCTCGCGCCGGACGCCCGATCAGTTGTCGGCGCTGGTGAACGACCTGCACGCGGTGAACAGCGCGATGGAGGTCAACGGCTTCGGGCCCCAACTCCTGTGCTCGCTCGCCGGGTTCGAGGACGGAGGGGCCGACGGGGGCCGACGGCTGGCGCTGGTCTATCTGTACAAGCGCGGGACGTTCTTCCCGTTCGCGCCGCTGGCCGGTGACGGTCAGCGGCGCGACAGCGCGTTGGAACTCCAGGTCAAGTCGATGCTCGGCAACGACCTGCGGATCGAGCAGGACCTGAGCCGGTGGTTCCCGGTGTGGGGCGCCCCCGGGTTGTGACGGGCGCCCCGGTCTCCTACTTGCTCTTCTGGCGGGCCTGCCGGCGCGACTCCAGGGGGCGCTCGCGCTGGTAACGGCGCTCCCACCTGGCCTGCTTGTCACGGCGGTCGCGGTACGCGCGGTAGCTCGACGGGCTGCTTCCCGAGGAGGAACCGCCGGTCGACGACGCCGACGAGGACGTCGAGGAGGAGGAGTCCCGCCCGTACTGGACGTACAGGAAGAGGACGACGACCGCGGCCAGCCACCAGATGTGGTTGCCGAAGCCGAAGAGGACCAGAACGGCGGTGCCGGATATGACGATGGTGCCCATGACGGGCCTCCGTGGGCGTGGGTGTGTGTCCGAGCGGTGTGAACCTGTTCCCGACAGGGCGCTGGGGTGGGCGGCCGACCGTCGGTGGGTTGGGTGCGACAGAGACTAGCGCCGACTCCGCAGGGTGACGCCTGCCCTGCGCGAAACGGTGGTGACCTGCTCCGCAATGCGTCTCCAGCGTAGGGAGTCGGTCACTCGGTGTGCATCTCTTTTTTCTACGGGCCTTCTACGGGCCTTCTACGGGCTTTCCACGGGCGGTCAGATACCCGGTGCCGCCGTGATCACACCCGCCGCGACGGCCGCGCCGAGGGCCGCGTGGTCGGCGGTCGTCTGGCTGGCGTAGGACAGGGCGAAGTCCGCCACGGCTCGTTCGAAGGTGTCGGTGCTGCCCAGGTAGGCGGCGATGGCGACGCGGTCGCCGGAGCGGGCGTGGGCCCGGGCGAGGGCGTTGCCGCAGAGGCGGGCGTAGGCCGTGAGGGCCTGCGGGCCCATGCCGACGACATCGGCGGAGCCCTTCATGTCGCGGAGCTGGCGCCAGTAGAAGGCACGGCCCTGCGGTCCGGTCATCCAGCCGAGGAAGATGTCGCTGGCCGCCTGGAGGAGGCGCTGGCCCGCTACGACCCGGTGGCCGGGGTGGACGTACGGGCCGTTCGGCAGGTGCTCCTCCAGTACGGACTTCCGCGCCTCCTTGATCTGCAGGAACAGCGGGTCGTCCTGGTCGCGGCCGGCGAGCAGCACGATGAAGCAGCGGGTGCCCACGCTGCCGACACCGACGACCTTGCGGGCGGCGTCGACGAAGCGGTACCGGTCCAGGAGCAGGCGGCGTTCCTCGGAGAGCGTGGAGCGGTAGTCGCTGAAGATCTTGCGCAGGGAGGCCATGTCGGCGGCGCCGGCCGGTTCCAGGAGGGGTGGGTCGTGGACGATACGGCGGCGGCCGTCGACGGTCTCGGTCAGTTTGCCCACGGCGTGCAGGCTGGTGCGGCGGCGGGCCCGGGTGAGGCTGGACTCCACCCGGCGGCGGTGGCGGCCTGCGCGCACCAGCGGCAGCAGGCTGTCGGCGTCGATCCGCTCGTACCAGACGGCGAGTTCGCCCTTGCGCGCCAGACCGCGAAGAGCCGTACGGTACGCGGCTGTCGCCTCCAGCGCGGCGCGGTGGGCCTTCGTGTCGCTGTGGCCGTTCTCGCGGGCGGCGACGGCCACGCTCGCGGCGAGACGCTTGACGTCCCACTCGAAGGGGCCCGGGAACGTCTCGTCGAAGTCGTTGAGGTCGAAGAGCAGGGCGCGTTCCGGGGAGGCGTACAGGCCGAAGTTGAGGAGGTGCGCGTCGCCGCAGAGCTGGACGGTGAGGCCGGTGTGCGGCTGGGACGCCAGGTCCGTCGCCATCACGGCGGCGGAGCCGCGCAGGAAGGCGAAGGGGGAGGCGGCCATGCGGCCGTACCGGATCGGGAGGAGTTCGGGGAGTCTGTCCCGGCCCTGTCGTTCGAGCACGGCGACCGGGTCCGGGCGGTCCACAGCGGGGATCCACCCGGCGTGGGCGGAACGGGCGACGCGTTTGCGCGCAGCGCGACCCCGGTCTGCTCGGTCGGCCGGTGTGGTCATGCTAGGCAGTGAATCCGGGTGGGTGTGGGGGTGCATTCCGGGGGCGTCGATCGGGTGAACGTCCCCTGGGGGCTCCCGCCCCCAGCCCCCCGGATCAGTCGCCCACCCACCCACCCGTTTACTGTCGGTTGAGAAGTGGACGTCTTCGAACCGAGGCCGACATGACTCGCACCCCCCGTCACATCGCCACCCCCGAGCGCCGAGCCCGCCTCGCCCTCCGCCACCGCCTCGCCGCGTCCACCCACGCCGCGACCCCCGAGGCCGTCGCCGACTCCCTCGTCGCCCTGCACGGCACGGACCCCGCGACGGTGTACCTGGCGGTGGGCGCCCGCCTCGCCGACCCGTCCCGCACCGTCCCGGAGACCACCCGCGCCCTGTACGAGGACCGCACCCTGCTCCGTATGCACGGCATGCGCCACACGGTGTTCGTGTTCCCCGCCGACCTGACCGCCGTAGTCCACGCCTCGACGGGACTTGCCGTCGCCGCGCGTGAACGGGCCTCCCTGATCAAGGACATGGCGAAGGCGGGGGCACCGGACGCGGCCTGGCTGAAGGAGGTCGAGGCCGCGCTGCTGACCGCGCTGGCCGGGCGTGGCCAGGCGACGGCGGCCGAACTCGCCCAGGACGAACCGAGGTTGAGGGAACAGTTCGTGTACGCGGCCGGGAAGAACTACGAGGGCGTCCACACCGTCTCGACCCGGCTGCTGAGGGTGCTGGGCGTGGAGGGAAAGGTCGTACGGGGCCGGCCGCTCGGCGGTTGGACATCGAACCAGTTCCGCTGGGCGGTGGCGCCGGAACACCCCGAGCTGGACGTCGCCGAGGCCCAGGCCGCCCTCCTCGACCGCTGGCTCACGGCCTGCGGCCCCGCCACCGAGGCCGACCTGAAGTGGTGGACGGGCTGGCGGGTGACGGAGGTCCGCCGGGCCCTGACGACGATCGGCGCGGAACCGGTGTCCCTGGACGAGGGCCCGGGCTACGTCACCGCGGGCGACCTCGCTCCACCGGCCGGCCCCGCGGAGCCGTGGGCGGCCCTGCTGCCCGGGCTCGATCCGACGGCGATGGGGTGGCAACAGCGGGACTGGTACCTGGCACCGGAGCTGCGCCCCACGCTGTTCGACGGGAGCGGCAATGTGGGTCCGACGGTGTGGTGGGACGGCCGGGTGGTGGGGGGTTGGGCCCAGCGGCCGGACGGGGAGATCGTGTGGCGGATCCTCGACGGGGAGGGGGTCGGCCGGGAAGGGGAGGCTGCGATCGGGGCGGCGGCGGAGCGGTTGCGGGGGTGGGTGGGGGTTACCCGGGTGACGCCTCGGTTTCGGACGCCGGTGGAGCGGGGGTTGTTGGGGTAGGGGGTTGGCTTTGGTGGGGCGGGAGTTGGCGGCGCAGAGGCTCATGTCCAGTCGGCTTGGGGCGAACCTTTGTGCGCAGGCCGGCACGATCCAGCCCGTCCGGCGTTTTGAGGACGAGGCCGCTCGGGCCGATGCGGGGGTCCGGGGGCGGCAGCCCCTGGTGAAGCGAGCGCCGACGCCGGGTACCCAAAAAACACAGGGCACCCGGCGCCACCCGCTCAGCGCGAGTACCGCATCAGCGCTCGGACCATGTGACACGTCGTGTCGGACGGCGCGTGGACGCCGATGAGTTCCGCGGTGCTGCGGATCGTCTCGTTGCGGGCCTGGTTCGGGACGTACACGCCCGAGTCGAGCAGGGCGATGGCCAGCCGCATCGCCTTGAGGCGGCGGTTGTGCGTGACGTACCAGTCCCGCGGGCGCCCGGGCGGCAGCGGGCGCTTCTCCACGGGCACGTAGGGCAGGTCGAGTTGGACGGAACGCTTCGCGGTGGACTGGGTCGGCAACGGCTTCGGCTTCAGTGCGGCAGCGGGCACGGACATCCTCCTGTCGCGGTCAGGGCGCCGTCCGGACCCCCCGGCGACACCCTCGAACACTGCTTCTAGTTTACTGCCCGCCACTGACAACGGACGAACCCCGACGGCCCACCAAATCCCCAGGTGGGAAAGGATGTTGTCACCGTGTCACGCAAGCTCCGGGAGGTATCCGTGAGACGGCGTCAAATTCGAACAGAGCGCTCCGCCCCCGGGGTGCGATCCGGTCGTCAGCCGGTCAGTACGTCCGAGATCAGCCCCCGTACGTACTCCTCGATCGCGTCCCGGATCGGCCGGATCGCCTCGACGCCCTGCCCGGCGGGGTCGTCGAGCCGCCAGTCGAGATAGGTCCGGCCGGGGAAGACCGGGCAGGCGTCACCGCACCCCATGGTGATCACCACGTCGGATGCCTGTACGGCCTCGGCGGTGAGGATCTTCGGGGTCTCGGCCGCGATGTCGATGCCGACCTCGGCCATCGCCTCGACGACCGCGGGGTTCACCTCGTCGGCGGGGGCCGATCCGGCGGAACGGACCTCGACCCGGCCGCCCGCGAGGTGGGCGAGGAAGGCGGCGGCCATCTGCGAACGGCCGGCGTTGTGGACACAGACGAACAGGACGGACGGGACGGACGGGACGGACGGGCGCGGGGCGGTCGAAGGCACAGGGGAGTCCTTGTCGGCGGAGGGCGGTCAGGTCGGGGCGACGCGCGGCGGGGCGGGGCGGGTCAGGAAGTGGCGGACTCCGGCTCACCCTGCGAAACCGGGATCGGAACCGGAACCGTGTCACCGACCGATGCGGCACGGCCGTACAGCAGCAGCGTGACGGTCAATCCGAGGGCCGCGCCCGCCAGTTGGGCCGCGATGAACGGGAGGACGGACGTGGGGGCGATCCCGGCGAAGGTGTCGGAGAAGGCGCGGCCGACGGTCACCGCGGGGTTCGCGAACGAGGTGGAGGACGTGAACCAGTAGGCCGCTCCGATGTAGGAGGCGACGGCAGCCGGGGCGAGATGCGTGCGGCCGGTGCGTTCCAGTCCGAGGACGAGGAGGATCAGCCCGGCCGTGGCGACGACCTCGCCCAGCCACAGGTGTCCGGCGAAACGGTCGTGCGTGGAGAACCTCAGCAGCGGCTTCGCGAACATCGCGTCGGCCACGACCGCGCCGCCGATCGCCCCGGCCACCTGCGCGGGCACGTACGCGGCGACATCCCGCAGGGACGGTCCGGTGCCGGTACGGCGGCCCGCGCACCAGGCAGCCAGGGTGACGGCCGGGTTGAGGTGCGCGCCGGAGACCGGCCCGAGCAGGGTGATCAGCGCGGCCAGACCGAGGACGGTGGCGAGGGAGTCGGCGAGCAGCCGTAGGCCGATGTCGTGGGTCAGCTCGGTGGCCTGGATGCCGGAGCCGACCACGACGGCGACCAGCAGACCGGTCCCGAGCGCCTCCGCGGCGGCGCGACGGCCGAGGGAGACACCCGCGCGAGCAACACCACTGCGGGGGGACGCCCTCACGCCGGCGTCGCGGCGGGTTTCGGGGTGACCAGGAAGTCGGCGAGGCGGTCCAGGGCGTCGGGCAGCGCCCAGTAGTACACCCACGTGCCGCGGCGCTCGCAGTCGATGAGTCCGGCCTGGCGCAGCAGCTTGAGGTGGTGGGAGATCGTCGGCTGGGCCAGGTCGAAGGCGGGGGTCAGCTCGCACACGCACACCTCGCCGCCCTGGCCTCGCGAGGCGATCATCGACAGCAGCCGCAGGCGGACCGGGTCCCCAAGTGCCTTGAAGACCTTGGCCAGTTCCGTCGCGCGCTCGTCGTCCAGGGGTGCGGACGCCACTCCTCCGCAGCAGGAACCGGCCGGGTCCTGGCCGATCACCACAAGCTCTTGTTTCGACATCTTTCTATATTGACATTCTTCAATCCAAGGCGCAACGTTGTATCGAAGAACATCAATACAAGCCCTTCCAGGAGCCAGACATGAGTGAGCACTCCACCGACCTGCGCGAAGCCGTCCGCCGCCGCTACGCCGCCGCAGCCGTACAGGTCACCGGGGGCGGCACCGGCTGTTGCGGGCCGCGGCCGGCCGGGACCGACGACACCATCACCGACGACACCTTCGGTTCCGCCCTCTACTCCGCCGACGAACGCGGCACCCTGCCCGCCGAGGCCGTGGCCGCCTCCCTGGGCTGTGGCAACCCCACCGCCGTCGCCGAACTCCGGGAGGGTGACCGCGTTCTCGACCTCGGCTCGGGCGGCGGCATCGACGTCCTGCTCTCCGCGCGCCGCGTGGGGCCCACCGGCCGGGCGTACGGGCTCGACATGACCGACGAGATGCTCCGACTCGCCCTCGCCAACGCCGAGAAGGCGGGTGCGACCAACGTCGAGTTCCTCAAGGGCGCCATCGAGGCGATCCCCCTCCCAGCGGACACCGTCGACGTAGTGATCTCCAACTGCGTGATCAACCTGTCCGTCGACAAGCCGGCCGTCTTCGCCGAGACCTTCCGCGTCCTGAGGCCCGGCGGGCGCCTGGGCGTCTCGGACGTCGTCGCCGACGACAGCCTCACCCCCGGGCAGCGCGCCGAACGCGGCGACTACGTCGGCTGCATCGCCGGGGCCCTGTCCTTCGCGGAGTACCGGGAAGGCCTCGAAGCGGCCGGGTTCAGGGACGTCTCGATCACGCCCACCCATCCCGTCGCCGACGGCATGCACTCCGCCCTGGTCCGCGCCACCAAGCCGCCGACCGGGCCGGACCGGGCTCCTCTCGCCTAACGTGAACGCCATGGAGATCTGGATCAACCCGGCCTGTTCCAAGTGCCGTAGTGCCGTGAGTCTGCTCGACGCCGAAGGGGCCGAGTACACCGTCCGGCGCTATCTGGAGGACGTGCCGAGCGAGGGCGAGATCAGGGACGTACTGGAGCGGCTCGGGCTCGAACCGTGGGACATCACGCGCACACAGGAGGCCGTGGCGAAGGAGGTGGGGCTCAAGTCGTGGGCCCGGGACGCGAGTTCGCGGGAGCGGTGGGTGGCGGCGCTGGCCGCGCACCCGAAGCTGATCCAGCGGCCGATCATCACGGCGGAGGACGGTACGGCGGTGGTGGCCCGCAGCGACGAGGCCGTACGGGACGCGCTGTCGCGCTGAACCGTCCCCCGTCGGACACCCAACCCCCTTGTGACACACGTCACTTGTGGGACTCCTGTGTCCGCTGAGTTACATCGTTCGGTATCCCGTACATAGCGGCGTACGCTCCCCTACCCCACAGGAGACGCGCATGTCGCGCAGGAGAACTGCCAGTACGAAGAAGAAGCTGGCGCTGCTGGTCACCGCCGCGGCGGTCGCGGGCGGCGGGGCCTTCGCCCTGGCCACCACCTCGAACGCGTCACAGCCGGCAGCGCAGAACGCCAAGACGCTGTCGGCCGCGAACTCGACGGTCTGCCAGGGGCTCGCCACCGCGCTCGGCAACAACCAGAAGTTCATCGACGGCCAACGCGCCACGCCCGACGCCCAGTCGAGCGCGCGGATCGCCAACCGCGAGGCGGTCATCGCGCAGATCAAGGTGCAGCAGAAGGCGTCCGGTTGTGCGGTTGGGGAGTCGGCTCAGGACTCCCAGGTCGCGCAGCCGGCGCAGTCGGCACCCGCGGGTTCCAAGACCACTCCGGCCGCGACTCCGCCGGCGGCGGGCAACAACGGTGGCGCCGCCGCCGCGGGCAGCCAGGTGTGCAACGGCTCGACCGTCACGCTCTCCGGCGAGGCCGGTGCGCCGGCCGCGTCCAGCAACAAGTTCCCTGCGGGTACGACGCTGAAGGTCACCAACCTGGACAACAACAAGTCCACGACGGTGAAGGTGACTTCGGTCTCCGGCAGCTGCGTCCTGCTGAACAACGCCGCGTTCGAACAGGTCCGTGAGCCCGGCAAGTTCCTCATCCGCCGCGCTCTGATCCAGAAGGTGGGGTGACGCTCAAGATCCCAGAAAACCGGTGAGGTGACGGCCCAGTCGCTCCGGCGCGGCATGCGGCAGCGCGTGATGTGAGACGTCCGGGAGGATGTCCGTCTCGACGCGCGGCAGCAGACCGCCCGTTCGGGCCGCCACCAGGTGCGTGTCATGGGTCCTGCTGCTTCCGGCCAGAAGCAGCAGGACCGACGCGTTCAGCCCGCGCAGCGCCTCGGGCGCCGGGCGGGGTCCGGTCACCGGTCTCGCGGACGGGAACCCCGCGCCCGCCTCCTGAAGGCGGAGCCGGTCGGGGTCCAGCGGCACTCCCCCGGCCTCCCACTCCAGGAACGCGCGGACGCGGCGCGGGGTGGGCCGTAGCAGCATCGGCAGTGCGTGCAGCAGGTACGCCGTCTCGAACCCGGCGAAGCACCGGGTCGGGTCGAGGAGGAACAGACGGCGTACCCGGGCGGGCGCGCGCAGTGCGCAGTGCAGCGCGATCCGGCCGCCGTACGAATGGCCGCCGAGGTCCACGGCCGGCTCCCCCAGCCCGTCGAGCACCGCGTCCAGCCAGGCCGTCGGATCGGCCACCGTGCGCGGCCGCCGGCCGACCACCGGAACGCTGCGGCCCGGGGCGCCGATCAGGTCCATGGCGTAGAGGCGGTGGGTGCGGGCGAGTCGGGCGGCCTGGGCGTACCAGGACGCCGAGGTCGCTCCCCGCCGCCCGGCAGCAGCACGAGCGGGCGCCCGTCAGCGGGCCCGCACACAGGGACGTACGTCTCCCCGAACGGCGTCGGGACGGTCACCGCCTCCCGGTCCTCGGGCCACTTCGCCATGACCCTGTCGTAGGCGGACTCGAAGCGGTCGGGGTCGTACGTACTCCGTCTCCGTGTTCCCACGGTCGGCCACCCCACCGAGTATCTCGCTGAGCGAGATACTCGGTGGGCGAGATGACAGCCGGAGGCGGCCGTGCGGAACCAGAAGGCGGACCCCGGACCGGAGACGGAGATCGTGCGTCTCCTGCGGGCCGTCGCGGTCGAACTCGGCCTGCACAGCGCCCGGTTCGCGAACCAGAACGGTATGCACCCCACGGACGTGCGCGCCCTGATCGCCCTCATGGACGCGGACCGGGCCGGCGAGGAGATGACGGCCGGGCGGCTCGGCGGCGCGCTCGGGCTCAACTCGGCGGGGACCACCGCCCTGATCGACCGGCTGGAACGGGCCGGGCAGGTGCGGCGGGTGCGGAGCGAGGGGGACCGGCGCACGGTCGTCGTCGAGGTGGACCAGCGGGCGGTCGCACTCGGGCAGGCCTTCTTCGGTCCGCTCATCGGGAGCGCCGTAGCACTGCTCCAGGGGTACGACGAACGGGAGTTGGCGGCGGTCCGAGGCTTCCTGGACGGGGTCCGCGAGGCCGCCGCCGAGGGCTAACCCCATCGCATACGAGCCGTAGGGCAGTCCCCGTCCGCGACTGCGAACGGCCGCCCGGGAGCGGGTGGGGTGAATCGCGACACAACACCACCAGGTAACACGGGGTTCACACTTGGGCAATGATCGGGAAATCGCATGTTGACAGGCTGCCCGGCATGAATCGCGGCGCTCCAGTGCCGCTGCGCCGCAGCACCCGCGAGTGCGACGAACGACCCACCCCGAAGGATGTGGCCCGTGACCTTCAAGGCTGAGTACATCTGGATCGACGGCACCCAGCCGACGGCCAAGCTCCGTTCCAAGACGAAGATTCTGGCGGACTCCGAAAGCACAGCGAAGGGCGCGGAGCTGCCGATCTGGGGCTTCGACGGGTCGTCCACGAACCAGGCCGAGGGGCACTCCTCGGACCGCGTGCTCAAGCCGGTCGCCAGCTTCCCGGACCCGATCCGCGGCGGCGACGACATCCTCGTCATGTGCGAGGTCCTTGAGATCGACATGACGCCGCACGAGTCCAACACGCGTGCCGCGCTCGCCGAGGTCGTCGAGAAGTACGGCTCGCAGGAGCCCATCTTCGGCATCGAGCAGGAGTACACCTTCTTCGACGGCGCCCGTCCGCTCGGCTTCCCCGAGGGCGGCTTCCCGGCCCCCCAGGGCGGCTACTACTGCGGTGTCGGCGCCGACGAGATCTTCGGCCGCGAGATCGTCGAGGCCCACCTGGAGAACTGCCTGAAGGCCGGTCTCGCGATCTCCGGCATCAACGCCGAGGTCATGCCCGGCCAGTGGGAGTTCCAGGTCGGCCCGGTCTCCCCGCTGGAGGTCTCCGACCACCTGTGGATCGCCCGCTGGCTGCTCTACCGCACCGCCGAGGACTTCGGCATCTCCGCGACCCTCGACCCCAAGCCGGTCAAGGGCGACTGGAACGGCGCGGGCGCGCACACCAACTTCTCCACCAAGGCGATGCGCGAGGGCTACGACGCGATCATCACCGCGTGCGAGTCCCTCGGCGAGGGCTCCAAGCCCCTCGACCACGTCAAGCACTACGGCGCCGGCATCGACGACCGCCTGACGGGCCTGCACGAGACCGCCCCGTGGAACGAGTACTCCTACGGCGTCTCCAACCGCGGTGCCTCGGTCCGTATCCCGTGGCAGGTCGAGAAGGACGGCAAGGGCTACATCGAGGACCGCCGCCCGAACGCCAACGTCGACCCGTACCTGGTGACGCGGCTCATCGTCGACACCTGCTGCGCCGCCCTGGAGAAGGCCGGCCAGGTCTGATCCCCCACCCCGCTTCCCCGAAGGGGCGTCCACCGTCGTGGTGGGCGCCTCTTCGCGTTGCCGTCCGCCGAGTTTTCCGGTCGAGGAAGCGTCCAAGCTGTGAGAGGAGGGTCCTGTCACGGGCGGGTGTCTGCTTCAATGGGCGCATGGGCAACTACCAGAAGTGCGGAGCGACGGGTCGCCATGACCTGGAGCCCTTCTGGCCTTCCCGTCAGCACCATGACTTCGACCGGGTGTGTTGTCGCGCGATGAACGCGCCGGCCCTCTAAAGCCGAAACACCCTCGGCCTCCGGCCTGCGCGACTCGACGTACGTCCCTCGACGAACCTCTCGCGCGAAAGAGCTGACTTCTCATGGCGATCATCCGTTCTCTCCCCGCTCTTCCCTCCACCACGCTCGACGCCCCCGCTCCGAACGCCCCGCGGCACCATCTGCGCGCCGTGGACCGGGACGAGGTGATCGACGTGGCGGAGTTCCTGCCGCCGGGCGCCACCTGGCTGCCCGCGCCGCCGCACACGCTGCCCACACTGCCGGGGCAGCCGCCGATGATCGGGTACCTCGTCCTCATCCCGGCCGACAGCCCGCACCTCACCCGGACCGCCCCGGCCCCGGCCCTCCCCGCCGAGGCCGAACCGCTCGTCCGCATCGACACTGTGCAGCGCACCGCCCAGCTGAACGGGGCGGAACTCGACCTGACGTACCTGGAGTTCGAGCTCCTCGCCCATCTCGTCGCGCACCCCAACCGGGTGCACACCCGCGACCAGTTGGTCACCACGGTGTGGGGATACGGGCATGTGGGCGACGGCCGTACCGTCGACGTCCACATCGCTCGGCTGCGCCGCAAGCTGGGGGTCGAGCACCGGAAGGCGATCCAGACGGTGCGGCGGGTCGGGTACAAGTACACGCCGCCGACCGCGCGTTGATCATCTGCTGACGGCAGATTCACGTTCCGTTCCGTGCGCCTCGCGGGCAGAGTCGTCGGTATGAGACTTCTGGTGCTGGGCGGTACGGAGTTCGCGGGGCGGGCCGTCGTGGAGGCCGCCCTCGGTCGGGGCTGGGAGGTGACCGTCCTCAACCGGGGCCGGCACGCTGTGCTTTTCCGGGGGACACCCCCCGGACCCCCGGGCCCTTCCGGGGTAAGGGCGTTGCAAGGTGACCGCACCGCGCCCGGTGGGCTCGCCGCGTTGGCCTCCGGCGAGTGGGATGCCGTGGTCGACACCTGGTCGGCGGCGCCGCGGGCTGTCGACGACGCGGCGCGGCTGCTCGCCGACCGGGTGGGCCGGTACGTGTATGTGTCGAGCTGCTCCGTGTACGCGTGGGCTCCGCCCGCGGGGTACGGGGAGGACGCGCCGCTTGTCGAGGAGGCCCTGGCCTCCGCCGACAAGACCGACTACGCGCGTGACAAGCGGGGCGGGGAGCTTGCCGCGCTGGGGGCGTTCGGGGCGGAGCGGTCGGTGTTCGCTCGGGCCGGGCTCATCCTCGGACCGTACGAGAACATCGGGCGGTTGCCGTGGTGGCTGGGGCGGGTTGCGCGAGGTGGGCCGGTGCTTGCGCCCGGGCCTCGGGATCTGGCGCTTCAGTATGTGGATGTGCGGGATCTGGCGGAGTGGTTGCTCGGGGCGGTGGAGCGGGAGTTGAGCGGGGCGTACAACCTGATCTCCCCGCAGGGGCACGCGACGATGGGGTCACTCCTGGACGCGTGCGTGCGGGTCACCGGTGGAGGGGCTGAGCTGCGGTGGACCTCGCCGGAGGTTGTGCTCTCGGCTGGGATCGAGCCGTGGACTCAGTTGCCGGTGTGGATTCCGGCCGGGAGCGAGGGGTACGACGCGTTGCACAGTGCGGATGTGTCTCGGGCACTGGGTACGGGGCTGAGCTGTCGTTCTGTCGACGAGACGGTGGCCGATACGTGGAGCTGGTTGCAGGGGATCGGGGGTTCCGCGCCGCAGCGGGTGGATCGGCCGGGGGTGGGGCTGGACCCTGCTGTGGAGGCGAAGGTGCTTGGGGTTCCGGTCGAGGGGTGATGTGTTGTCTGCGGGCGCGTTGGGGCTGGTCGCGCAGTTCCCCGCGCCCCAAAAGACCTGAGCCAGCCGGTGTTGCTGGCGACACCCCCATCACGGGGGCCGGGGCCCGTGACCCCGTCGGCCTGTTCCGTGAGACTGGCCGTATGGACACGAACAGCGAGGGCAGGCGGGCCCGTACCGTTCTCACGGCCGGGTTGCGTGCGCTTGCCCTCGCCCTCATCTCTCTCGGCGGTTCACTCACCCTCTTCGTCCTCACCCTCGTCTCCCTCGCGCTCATCCCGGCCGGTGTCGGGCTGATCACCACCCCCTGGGTGCTGGCCGGTGTGCGGGCGCAGGCGAATCTGCGGCGGGTGCTCGGCGTGCGGTGGTGCGAGGTGCGTATTCCGGCGGCGTACCGGTCCGTCCCCGCCGGCGCGCGGCCCTGGACGCGCACCCTCCACCTCCTCCGTGACCCCGCCACCTGGCGGGATCTGCGGTGGCTGCCCGTCGACATGGTCGCCGGGTTCGTCATCGCGCTGGTGCCCGCGGCGTTGGTGTTCTATCCGTTGGAGGGCTTCGCGTTGGCGTTCGGGTTGTGGCGGGTGTTCACGGACGGGACGTATGTGGGGTGGTGGTACGGGTTCGTGCCGGTGGGTGGGCAGGGCAGTGCGCTGCTCGCGGGGCTGCTGGGCGTCGGGATTCTCGTCGCCTCCTTCTTTCTCACTCCTGCGCTCCTCCGCGTCCATTTCCTGCTGACGCGTTCTCTTCTCTCCCCGAGTCAGGGTCAACTCGCCGAGCGGGTAAGGGTGTTGACCGAGACGCGGCGGGACGCGGTGGACGGTTCCGCCGCTGAGCTGCGGCGGATCGAGCGTGATCTGCATGATGGGGCGCAGGCCCGGCTGGTCGCCATGGGGATGGATCTCGGGACCATCGAGGCGCTGCTGGAGAAGAACCCCGCCAAGGCCAGGGAGTTGCTCGCCCGGGCTCGGCAGTCCTCCGTCGAGGCTCTCGACGAGCTGCGTGATCTCGTGCGCGGTATTCATCCTCCGGTGCTGGCCGAGCGCGGACTCGGGGACGCCGTAAGGGCGTTGGCGCTGCGGATGCCGGTGCCGACCGAGGTGGGTGCGGAGCTCGGGGGCGGGCGGGCCGACGCGCCGGTCGAGTCGGCCGCGTACTTCGCCGTCAGCGAGGTGCTCACCAACGCCGTGAAGCATTCCGGTGCCGATCGGATCTGGGTCGACATGCGGTATGCGGAGGGGGCGTTGCGGATCTCCGTCACCGACAACGGCGGCGGTGGGGCGGTGGTCGGGGCGGGGTCGGGGCTCTCCGGGGTCGAGCGGCGGCTCGGTACATTCGACGGCGTCCTGGCCGTCAGCAGTCCCGCGGGCGGTCCCACCATGGTGACCATGGAGATTCCGTGCGTGTTGTCCTAGCCGAAGACCTGTTCCTGCTGCGGGACGGGCTGGTCAGGCTGTTGGAGGCCTACGACTTCGAGATCGTCGCGGCGGTGGAGAGCGGGCCCGAACTCACCGAGGCGCTGGCCGAGTCGGCGCCCGACGTCGCCGTGGTCGACGTACGGCTGCCGCCCACGCACACCGACGAGGGGCTGCAGTGCGCCTTGCGGGCGCGACGGGAGCGGCCGGGGCTGCCGGTGCTGGTGCTGTCGCAGCACGTGGAGCAGTTGTACGCGCGGGAGTTGCTCGCCGACGGGACCGGCGGGGTGGGCTATCTGCTGAAGGACCGGGTGTTCGACGCCGAGCAGTTCGTGGATGCCGTGAGAAGGGTGGCGGGGGGTGGGACGGTGATGGATCCGCAGGTCATCCAGCAGTTGCTGGCGCGGCGGGCGGCCGACGACCGGCCGCTGGGGCGGTTGACGCCCCGGGAGGTCGAGGTGCTGGAACTCATGGCGCAGGGGCGGTCGAACGCGGCGATCGCGGGACAACTCGTCGTCACGGAACGGGCGATCGGGAAGCACACGTCCAATATTTTCGCCAAACTGGGGCTGGAAGTCTCCGACGACGACAATCGCCGCGTGCTGGCGGTATTGGCCTATTTGGACCAGGGACGCTGAGCACAAGCTGTGAGTCGATCACAACTGCCGGTGTTTAAAGGCCAGTTGGGAGGGGACTTACCCAAGAATCTCTCATCAGTTTCTGAGACGGCTGAACACTCCTGGGACCCCCTGCGTATCAAAGGGCGCCGCTTCACTCCTGTCGGGCGCCTCGCTGCCCCGCAAGGAAGTCAGAGGAGTTCCATGGGACGCAATGATCGTAAACGCCGTACGCCGCTGGCCACCAAGGCCATTGCCGCATCGGCTGCCCTAGTGCTCGGTGGGGGCGGGCTGCTCTGGGCGCAGATGAACGCTTCGGCGCACGAGTCCAACTCGTCGGGCCAGAACGAGACCAAGGCCGCGGCCGCCTCGGCGCAGGTCGCCACGATCGCCTGCCCGGACGTCGGCCAGCAGCTGACGAACGTGCCGCAGAAGGCTCGTCAGGGTGTCGCCGTCGAACTGGCGAACCTCGACAAGCAGATCACCGAGGCCTACGCCCGACTCGCGTCGACGCGTCAGGCCCAGGCGAATGACGCGAGCTTCGTGCAGAACGCGATCGTCGGCCCCCTCAAGGAGAAGCGGGCCGCGACGATCGACCGCATTCGCATCGACATCCAGCGAGTGGGCGGCACCGTCAATGCCACCGCGCTGAAGCAGCTCGCCGCCTGTACGACGCAGAACGCCACCAACACCACCACGGCAGGTCAAGGCGGCGGCAAGAACAACGGCGGGGGCAAGAACAACAACGGCGGGCAGAACAACGGCGGCGGGCAGAACACCGCCGCGCCGAGCGCCAGTGCCTCCGCGGCACCGCCCGCCAACAACGGCGGCCAGGGCGGCAACGGCCCGACGGCGGCCGACTTCGTGGACATCACGAAGGTGGCGAACAACGTGCAGGCGAAGCCGCAGAACAGCGGCCAGGCTTCGACCGGCTCGTTCACCACCAAGTGCGGTGTCAACGCGAACAAGAACCACAACACCGACAACGTCATCGTGGCGCCCGGCGTGACCAACGGCGCGCACCACGAGCACGACTACGTCGGCAACCAGAAGGTCAACGCGTTCTCCACGAACGACTCGCTGCTGGCCGCCCCCTCCAGCTGCCAGAACCAGAGTGACCTCTCGTCGTACTACTGGCCGGTCGTTCGTGTGCAGGACGGCACGAAGGAGTTCGACCAGAACGCGCTCGGCGGTGGCCAGGAAGGCAACGTCGGCAAGATCCTGACCGCGCAGTCGGCGCAGATCAAGTACGTCGGTTCGCCGGCCAGCAAGGTCGTCGCGATGCCGCAGTTCCTGCGCATCATCACCGGTGACGCCAAGACCCTCACCAACGGTCTGGCCAACGCCAACGCGCACTGGAGCTGCACCGGCTTCGAGAACAAGGTCCAGCTGACGGAGCAGTACCCGATCTGCCCGCAGGGCAGCAACGTGGTCCGCACCTTCGCGTTCCAGAGCTGCTGGGACGGCGTGAACATCGACAGCGCCAACCACCGTACGCACGTGGCCTTCGCGGACCCGGCGAGCGGTGTCTGCGGGAACGGCTTCAAGGCCATCCCGCAGCTGACGATGCGCCTGGTCTACAAGATCACGCCCCCCACCATCCAGGCGGACGGCACCGTGAAGAACGCCTACGCGGTGGACGGATTCCCGGAGCAGCTGCACAAGCCGTCGACCGACCACGACGACTTCATCAGCGTCACCAAGAACAACCTGGCGGCGAAGATCGCCAACTGCGTCAACTCCGGCAAGAAGTGCCAGTGAGTCTGACTAGCAGCCGGTAGGACCCGGTAGCACGAAAGCGGGCGGTGGGTTTCTCCCACCGCCCGCTTTCGTGTGTCCGTACGGAAGTTCAGCTGGTGTGCTTCGAGTGGTCGGTGCCGATCTCCTCGTTGCCGCCGAGCGTGGTCCGCAGCTTCTTGACGATCGTGTCGGTGCCCACGGCGACCCACTTGCGGCCGACGAGGTAGAAACCGCCGTAGTCCTTCGCGTCGTTGATCCACTCGCGCTGGCCGCGGTCGGTGGCGAAGGTCGCGAGGACGAACTTGCCGTAGCTCATCTTGCAGATGGCCTGGCGGAGTTCGTCGGCGTCGGTCTGGATGTCGGGCGTGCACTTCACCTTGGCGGCCAGGCTCTCCAGGCTGCCGGTGGCCTCCGTCGGCACGGTCGCGGCCTTGGTGTCGGCACCGCACCCCACCAGCGCCAGCGCCGCCGC
The DNA here is from genome assembly GCF_036226385.1 of Streptomyces sp. NBC_01261. Lineage (NCBI taxonomy): Bacteria > Bacillati > Actinomycetota > Actinomycetes > Kitasatosporales > Streptomycetaceae > Streptomyces > Streptomyces sp. NBC_01261. The sequence continues at coordinate 7,813,645 of NZ_CP108463.1, read as the reverse complement.
GGCGCCGGCCATCGCGAGCATCGGTCGGGTCAACCTCATCTGTCGTTCCTCCGGTCGTCCGGTCAACAAAAGCATGCCGCGACGCACCCCGGCGAGGGGCCGTCTCATCCGATACGGCCCCGAAGCGCCCAGCGCTCAAATCCGTGGTCATCGGCCGGCCGCGTGTGCGAGGGTGACGCCCATGGATCAGGGCTGGGAAGACCGTGTGACCGCCGCCTGGGCGACCTTCGACGACTATCCGGAGGAGAGGGCGGCCGAGTTCCGGGGCGTGATCGACGCGCTCGTCGCCGAACTGCCGGACGGCAGTGCGCTGGGGCCGTTCGAACAGGCCTGTGCCTGGGACTCTACGGGGCACTCGGACCGGGCCGCTCCGCTGTACCGGGAGGCGCTCGCGTGCGGGCTGGACGGCTACAAGGGGCGCCGGGCGAAGATCCAACTCTCCAGTTCGCTGCGGAACATCGGGCAGGCGGAGGAGGGCGTCAAGCTGCTCACTCCCGAACTCGACGCTCCCTCGGACGAGTTGGACGACGCGGTCCGCGCGTGCCTCGCCCTGTGCCTGTCCAGCCTGGGCCGCGACCGCGAGGGGCTGTCCCTCGTGCTGGGCGCCCTCGCGCCCCATCTGCCGCGCTACCAGCGGTCGATGGCGAACTACGCGCGGGCGCTGGTCGACCCCGAGGGCTGACCGGAGCGTCGAGTCCCCCGGGCGCCGGTGACCAACTCACCATTCGCTCGTTTTGCTGAACGTGCAGTCACAGGATGTCGCCAAGCGCCCCGCAGCTTCACCCACCGACCCGGTCGTCGATGTCGAACAGGCCGAGGCCGCGCTCGTCGAGCACTATCCACGGCTCGTCCGGCTCGCCTATCTGGTGCTCCCCCCGAGCCTCGGCCGCAACCGGCGCGTCCTGACCGCGCACGCCCTCACCCAACGCGCCCTGCCCAGGGGCCGCGCGTCCGCGTCCGTGATCCCGGCCCAGTCGACCGGCCGCGACGTCGACCCGGGCTACGCCTTCGTGCGCCTCCAAGTCGTCCGTACGGCACTGGAGGCGGGCCTCCCACTGTCGTTCCGCGCATGGCCCAAGCGGTCCCAACTCCCGCCGCTGCTCCCCCAGGTGCGGGGTCTGCGGCTCTTCCCGCGCTCGGGCGGCGCCGACGAACTCGCCCTGGACCAGCGGCTGTCGGCGCTGTCCGGCCCGGCCCGCGCGGTGTACGTGCTGCGCGGCCTGGAGAAGCTGCCCGACGGCGACGTACGCAGGGTGCTCGCGTCGGCCGGCGTGGACGCGGACGAGGTGGACGAGGCGCTGAGCGAGGCCGACGAGACGCCCGCGCGGTACGAACTCCTCGACTCCCCGGAGTTCGACCCCTGTTCGCTGCACGCGCGGCCCACCGACCTGATGCGCCGCCGCCAGCACGGCAAGGCCGCGCTCGCCGCCGCGGCGGCCGTCGCGGTCTGCGGCGCGCTGCTCGCGATGCCCGGCGGCGGCTGGGGCCCGGACGGCGCCGCCGCACCCGCGTACGCGCAGAACCCGGCGTCCCAAGCCGCCCTGAACCCGGGCAGGTTGATCAGGATCGCGCCCACCGCGTGGGAGTCCTCCGCACGCGAGGACTTCTCCGTCTGGCCCGCCCGCGGCGACCTCACCGAGGACACCGCCCTGCTCCGCCGCGCCCTCGCCGTCTGGGCCCGCCCCGGCGAGTCCGTCCAGGTCTCGGCCACCCCCGGCACCCCCTCCGGCGGCCCCGCCGGACCGCCCCAACTCCTCTACGCCGGCACGGTCGACAACGCGCGCGTGGTGATCCTCTACGACGGTCTGCGCATCGCCCGTTACGCCGAACCCAAGGACGGCACGAAGGGGGCGGCACTGGACTTCGCGCGGGTCGACGGCGCGACCGGGTCCGAGGCGAACGCGGTGGTCCTGGACCGCGCCGACGGCAACGTCCGCTATCTGACGGCCCCTTGGGTGAAGAAGGCGGCCGAGCGCGACCTGCAGAAGCCGAACGCCGGTGCGCTGCCCATGACCATCACCGACGGGATCACCTCGCCACTGGCCAGCCCCGCGCAGGCGACCGGCGCGTGCACGTCCTGGAACGTGCTCCAGCTGACCGACGACACCGGCACCCGCCTGATGAGCGACCTCGGCGAACTGGTCCCGGCCCACCTCACCGTCGGCCGCCCCGGCTCGGTCCACGAGGTGTCCGGCGCGGCGGCCCAGCACGCCTGGGCGCCCTTCGCCTGCTCCCTCGGCGCGATGCGCTCGCTCGGCGTACGCACGGTGAACGCCTGGCAGTTCGCCCAGCAGCCGCTGCCCGACGCGAGCGGCGCGGCGGACTGGGTGTGCACCCGGGCCGAGACCTGGCAGGGCGGGGGCGAGCGGGTGCTGGCCCAGTTCCGCACGCCGGGCGGGATCTACGGCGCGGTCGCCGCGAAGGCCTCTGGCGTGCCGGCGTGCGGGGTGCGTGATCCGCATGTGCTGGCCGGGGTGCTGTGGAAGTCGGCGGCGGGGCACTGGTTCCTGTTGGCGGCGGGTAGCAAGGGCACGGAGTCCGTCACGGCGACGGGCGGGGTGACTGGCTCGGCCCGGGGTGGCTTGCTGACGGTCAAGACCAAGCAGGGGGTTCAGGCCGAGTTGAAGGGGACTCTGGGCGACGGCACGACGATCAGCGGCCTGCGTTAGCGCTCCGCGGGGTGGGTGCGTCGTCGGGTGCGGGGCCGTTGTGGCTGGTCGCGCAGTTCCCCGCGCCCCTCTAGGGCGCTGACCTTGCCCGGCGCTCGATCACCCCCTAGCTGACATTCGCGTCAACAAGTCTCCGCGCAAGGGTTCCCTCAGGGACTTACCCGTCAGTACATTGACGTCATGTCTAACACGCCGCTCAAGGCCCGAAAGGTGTCCTTCTCCTGGGAGGGCACCCCGCTGCACTGGGTGCCCGGCGATCCGTTCACCACGCACACGATCAACGTGCTGCACCTGCTGCTGCCCGCCGGTGAGCGGTGGTTCGTGCACGTCTACCAGCAGGTGCTGCCCCTGATCCGGGACGACCGGCTGCGCGCGGACGTGATCGGGTTCATCGGCCAGGAGGCGATGCACTCCCAGGCGCACGACGAGGTCCTCCCGCACCTGAAGGAACTGGGGCTCGACCCGACGCCGTACACCGCGCAGGTCGACTGGTTCTTCGAGAAGCTGCTCGGCGACCGCACCCTGCCCCCGGGCAAGGCCAGGAAGTGGTGGCTGCTGGAGCGGGTCGCGATCATCGCGGCGATCGAGCACTACACCGCGTTCCTCGGCAACTGGGTGCTGAACGCCGAGGAGTTGGACCGGCGCGGCGCCGATCCGACCATGCTGGACCTGCTGCGCTGGCACGGCGCCGAGGAGGTCGAGCACCGCTCCGTCGCCTTCGACCTCTTCATGCACGTCGACGGCAGCTACCGGCGGCGCGCCCGCACCTGGGCGACCGCGTTCGCCGCCCTGATGTTCCTGTGGCAGCGCGGGTCCCGCTTCTTCATGGCGAACGACCCGACCCTCGTCGACGCCCGCGTGAGCTTCAGGGACTTCCACGTCGCCGGGAAGCGCGGCACCCTGCCCGCCACCGGGGACATGCTCAGGTCCATACCCCGCTACCTGAGCCGCGCCTACCACCCCTCGCAGGAAGGCAGCACCGAGCAGGCCGTCGCCTACCTCGCGTCCTCGCCCGCCGCGGTGGCCGCCGAGAAGAGGGCGGAGTAGTGCCGAAGCCGCTCACCGTCGCCGTCCTGGCCGGCGCCGCGCTCCTGACCCGCAACGCGCTACGGCGCCGGGTCCGGGCCTCGCCCCTGTGGCCGCTGCCCGCGCTGGACCCGCCGATCTCCGGCCGGCCGCGCTCACGGGCACTGAGGCTGACGGTCGCGGCGCGGGAGACGGTGGCCGAGGGCGTCGTACAACTGCGGCTGCAAGGACGGGACCTGCCGCGGTGGGAGCCCGGCGCGCACATCGATCTGGTGCTGCCCTCGGGGCTGGTGCGGCAGTACTCGCTGTGCGGGGACCCGACGGACACCTCGTCGTACACGGTCGCGACGCGACTGGTCGAGGACGGGCGGGGCGGCTCGCGCGAGGTGCACGAACAGGTGCGGGTGGGCGCGGAGTTGGAGGTGCGGGGGCCGCGCAATCGCTTCCCGCTCGTCGACGCGCCCGCGTACGTCTTCGTCGTCGGCGGGATCGGGATCACCCCGGTGCTGCCGATGCTGCGGGCGCTGCCCGAGGGTGCCGACTGGCGTCTGCTGTACGCCGGTCGGACGCGGGAGTCGATGCCGTTCCTCGGCGAGATCGCGGAACTCGGTGCGGACCGGGTGACCGTCGTGGCCGGACTGCCCGATCTGGACGGGGAGTTGGCCGGCGTACCCGACGAGGCCCTCGTCTACTGCTGCGGCCCCGAGGGGCTCATGGCGGCCGTGGCGGAGCGCTTCCCGGACGTACGCCTCGAACGCTTCGCGCCCCGCACCGCACCGGACGGCAACCGCGGCGACGCGGCCTTCGAGGTCGAACTCCGGCGCAGCGGGCGGACGTTGACCGTGTCCGCCGACTCCACGGTGCTGGCCGCCGTACGGGCGGAGCTGCCCGACACGCTCTACTCCTGCGAACAGGGGTTCTGCGGAACCTGCCGGCAGCGGGTCGTGGAAGGGGAGGTGGAGCACCGGGACGAGCTGCTGACGGACGCGGAGCGTGATGACTCGATGCTGATCTGTGTATCGCGGGCCCGTGGTGAGCGAATCGTGCTGGACATGTGAACGACCTTGGGTGGACCGGGCCGTTGAGGTCCGGTTCCGATCGGTAAGGTGTTCGCATGAGTACCGGGGTCCGCCGCAGGATGGGAGTCGAGGAACGGCGACAGCAGTTGATCGGCGTCGCTCTCGACCTGTTCAGCCATCGCTCGCCCGACGAGGTCTCCATCGACGAGATAGCCGCGGCCGCGGGCATTTCCCGGCCGCTGGTCTACCACTACTTTCCCGGCAAACTCAGCCTGTACGAGGCCGCGTTGCAGCGTGCGTCGGACGATCTCGCCGGGCGGTTCGTGGTTGCCGAGGAGGGCTCGCTGGGGGGACGGCTACTGCGGGTGATGGGCCGGTTCTTCGACTTCGTGGACGACCACGGGCCGGGGTTCGCGGCGCTGATGCGCGGCGGTCCGGCGGTGGGCTCGTCCACCACCAACGCGTTGGTCGACGGGGTGCGGCACGCCGCGTATCTCCAGATCCTGTCCCACATGAAGGTCGAACAGCCGCCCGCCCGGCTGGAGTTGATGGTTCGCTCCTGGATCTCGCTGGTCGAGTCGACGGCCCTGATCTGGCTGGACGGCCGGCGCATCCCGCGCGCCGATCTGGAACGCCAACTCGTGCACGACTTCGGGGCGTTGGCGGCGGTGAGCGCGGCCTACGACGACGAACTGGCCGCGCTGCTGCGTGAGTCCCTCCGGAACGAGCCGGGCGACGGGCCGTTCACCGACCTCGTCGTCCGGCTGATCGCGCTGGCGTCCTAGCTGCCGTACGACGAGCTCTAGCGCTCGAACTTCCGGTAGGACGCGTCCAGTTCGCGCACCTCGGCGGAGGCGTGCAGGACCGAGCCGTCCTCGTCGACGTACTCGCGGAGGAGTTCCAGGACCTTCTCGGTCAGCTTCGCCTTGGTCTCCTCGGTGCGTCCGGCGAGCAGGCCGAGGGTGACGTGGACGACGGTGTGTCCCAGCTCGTCGAGACCCTCGTACCCGAAGGCCGTGTACTCGCTCGGGCGGAACTGGGTCTTGCACGCCTCCGGCTTCGCGGCCGCGATCTCGACGACCGCCTCGTGCAGCGCGCGGGAGAAACCGTCCTGGTCGAAGGAGATCGTGTGGGAGTGGTCGACGGTGATCTGCGGCATGGGATTCCCCTGTTCTAGGCCAACAACGCGCTCACCCTAGCCGGAGCGCCAGCATCGCGATGTCGTCGTCCCGGTCGACACCGAAGCAGTCAAGCAGCGTGTCGCACAGGGCGTCCAGACCCGGCAGCGCGCCGGAGGCGGCAGCGCGGAGGTGTTCCATCGACACGGAGATGTCCGTGCCCCGGGTCTCGATGAGGCCGTCGGTGATCATGAGGAGCCGGTCGGTGGGTTCGAGGAACAGCTCCGTGGGCGGCGGATGGGGCAGGCCCACGCCGAGCAGCGGGCCGGCCGCCTTGGCGTAGTCCGCGCTGCCGTTGTCCCGGATGATCAGCGGCGGGATGTGGCCCGCGTTGGCGATGAGGGTGCGCCCGGTGTCCGGGTCGACGAGGGCCAGGCAGACGGTGACCGTGGTCTCCTGGTGGTAGTGCTGGAGCATCCGGTCCAGCCGCTCGGCGAGGACGCTCGGGTCGCTCTCGTCGACGCAGTAGGCGCGCAGGGCGTGCCGCATCTCCACCATGACGGTGGCCGCCTCCAGCGAGTGCCCGACGACGTCGCCGACGGCGAACAGCACTCCCTGGGCGACCTTCAGGACGGCGTAGAAGTCACCGCCGATCTCGGTGTCCTGGGAGGCGGGCACGTACCGTACGACCGTGTCGACGCCCGGGAGTTCGGGCAGCCGGTCCGGCGCGGGCAGGAAGCTGCGCTGGAGGGTGAGGGCGACATGCCGCTCGACCTGGTACATGAGGAGCGGTTCGGCGGCGAGCGCGGTGGCCTGCGCGAGTTGCGCGAGCAGTGCGCCGGCCTCGGGGCCCACCCGGCGCAGCCCGCGGGTGGGGGCGGCGAGACAGACCGGGGCCCGGCCCTCCTGGGTGAGGACCAGCGCGAGGCGGGCGTCGTGTTCCACGCCGGGCCGGAAGAACCCGGTGGGCCACAGCGGCGCGGGCACCGTGGTGATCTGCACCCCGGACTGCCCCTGCGAGAGCCGCCGCAGCAGGCGGGCCACGGTCCGGTCGGCGTCCTCGCCCGGCAGCGCGACCGCGGTGCGGTCCCGGGGCAGGCCGCGGTACAGCTGGTCGTCCCGGTCGAGGACGAACACGGCGGCGGGGGTGCCGGTGAGCCGTGCGGTGCCGTCGGCGGTGACGTCGACGAGTTCCTGGAGGGAGCGCGCCGCCTGGATGGTGACGATCATCTCCGACAGCAGCGTCAGCCGTCGTACGAGCGCCTGGTCGTCGGCGCGCAGCCGGGCGGCGCGGACCGCGGACCGGACCGCCGCCTCGATCTCCTCGGGCTCCGCGGGCACCGTCAGAAAGGCCTCGTCGCCCGCGTCGAGCGCCTGGCAGCGGTCGCTCGGGGGCGCGGCGAGGGCCGACACGTGCACGACCGGCAGACCCGCCATGCGCGGCCGCTCCTTGAGCAGCCGACACAGTTCGAACCCGCTCATGTCCGGCAGGTGCACGTCGATCAGCGCCACGTCGGGCAGGTTCCCCTTGCGCAGCCGTACATCGAGTTCGTCGAGCGCCTCGGCGCCGCTGCCGACCGCGAGGACCCGGTGCCCGGCGCGGCTCAGCACACTTTCGATCGCGAACCGGTTCGCCGGCTCGTCGTCCACGACCAGTACGGTCGCATGCGTCAGTTTGCCGTTGACGTCCATTTTTCTCAGACCTGGCCCTTTGACACACCGGTGGGGCAGGCCGGTGTCCACAGCCTGCCCCACTACGGTAATGCGCTTTCAGGGTGTCCGGGTGAATACCGCCACAGTGCGTCCCGGAACGGCGAAGGTGCCCGAAACCTTCGTGTACGAGGCCGACTTCACGGTGGCGTCCGCGCCCGCCGCCTGCACCGGGTGCAGGCGGTAACCGGTACCGGCCAACGCCTCGACCCGCTGGTCCTGTTCGGCCGGCGTCGCGTTGAACACGACCACCAGATCACCGAGTTCCATGGTGATCACCCCGGGCGTCTCGTCCTTCCCGGACAGCGGGAAGGACATCTCCGACTGCACCTGTCCGGCCGAGCCGAGCGAGAAGGCGGGTTCCGTCGTACGGATCCTCAGCAGATCCTGGTACGCGGCCGAGGCCCCGTCGATCTGCCCGCAGCCCACCTTGACCGACGTCAACAGGCCTTTCGCGTACGGCCACTTGGACGCGTTGTCGGCGGCCGGCGGCAGGCCCCGCCCGAAGCCGTTGCCGGTCGCGCAGTTCCAGTGGATCGCGTTGAACCAGTCACCGCTGTCGAACGAGTTGCGGTCCAGGGACTTGGAGCGCAGCAGGTCGGTCCCGGCCTGGGACAGGGACGGCCCCTGCGAGAGCGTGGCGGTGGCCATCGCGAGGACCTGCATCCGGGCCCGGTCGGAAGCGCTCGTCGTGGCGGGCAACTTGTAGGTCAGCGCGTCGAACAGCGACTCGTTGTCGTGCGCGTCGACATAGGCGAGGGCGTCGCCGGGCGCGTCCGCGTAGCCCGCGGGAGCGCCGTTGTAGTCGATCTCGGCGCCGGTGACGTCCTTCCCGTCGGTGTCGGTGAACCGGTACTTGGCGAGGTTGCCGCTCAGGCCGACCTTGATGAGGTCCTGGTAGTGCAGGAGGCGGGCCTTCTGCTCGGCCGAAGTGCCGTTCGCCGTGGAAGAGTTGGGATCGGTGTAGAGCCCGGAGGCGAAGCCCTGCACACCCGGGTCGTCGTCGAAGGGACTGCCGCCGCGTACGGCGTCCCGGGCCCGGTCGGAGAAGGTCGCGATGCCGGTGCCGGCCATGTTCTTCTGCGTGGCCTGCACAAAGCGTGCGTCGTCGGCGACCTCGCCGAAGTTCCAGCCCTCGCCGTACATGATGATCTTCTTGCCGTCGACGCCGTCCTTCGCGAGGGTCAGCGCGTCAAGTGCCTTGCGTACGGCGAGGATGTTGGCCTTCGGCTGGTGGCCCATGAGGTCGAAGCGGAAGCCGTCGACCTTGTACTCCTTGGCCCAGGTGACGACGGAGTCGACGACGAGCTTGCCCATCATCGCGTTCTCGGTCGCCGTGTTGGCGCAGCAGGTGGAGGTGGCCACGCTGCCGTCGGCGAGGAGCCGCTGGTAGTAGCCGGGCACGATCTTGTCCAGGACCGAGTAGTCCGCCTGTCCGCTGGCCGCCGTGTGGTTGTAGACCACGTCCATGACGACCCGCAGGCCGTCCTCGTTCAGCGACTTGACCATCTTCCGGAACTCGACGGTGCGGCCGGTGCCGTCCGGGTCGGTCGCGTACGAACCCTCCGGGACCGTGAAGTGGTAGGGGTCGTAACCCCAGTTGTAGGCGTCCTTCGCGGCGACGGCCGCCACGCACTCCTGCTGCTGCTCCGAGTCGGCGGCATAGGAGGCGAGATCGCAGTCGGTAGCCGTCTGCTCGGACTTCTTCTCGGGGATGGTGGCGATGTCGAAGGCGGGCAGCAGATGCACGTACGACGTCCCGGACTCGGCCAGTTCGCGCAGATGCTTGGAGCCGTCGCTGTTCTTGTCCGTGAAGGCGAGGTAGGTCCCTCGGTCCTTCGCGGGGACCGTCCTGTCGTCGACCGAGTAGTCGCGGATGTGCAGTTCCTGGATCTCGGCGTCCTTCAGCGGCACTGCCTTGGGCTTCTTCAGGCTCGACCAGCCGCTCGGGGCAAGGGACTTGGCGTCGAGGTCGACGACGAGGCTGCGCTTGGAGTCGGTGGTGAGGGCGACCGAGTAGGGGTCGGTGACCTCGTTGGTGACCAGCTTCTGGACGGTCGGCGCCCACACCTTCACGACGTACCGGTACGGCTTCTTCTTCCAGGAGGCGGGACCGGTGACGGACCAGACGCCGGTGGTGGTGTTCCGGTTCATCTTCTTCGGCGAGCCGTCGAGGTCGAGGGACACGCTCTGCGCGGTCGGCGCCCAAACGGCCAGCGTGGGGCGGCCGTTGTGGACGGTCGGGCCCAGGTCGGCCTTGGTCGCGGCGCCGTACAGGTCGTCGAGCACGCCGGCGATCTGCACGCCGGTGGCAGCCGACACGGCGCCGTTGACGGCTCGTTGGGAGGCGACGAGCTGACCGTTCAAGGCCTCTCGTACCCGCCCCCGGTCACGCGGGTCGACGGACCAGGCCGAATAGTCCTTCAGGTAGGGGAACTTGGCCTTCTGGGCGTCGGTGAGCGTGGTCTTCGACAGCCGCAGCCAGCGCTCGTCGTCGCTCGTCAGCGTGCCGTCCTTGACCGCGATCGAACCGTCGTGGGAGTACACGAGCTGAGTGGAGGCGGCGGCGTCGGAGCCGTTCCAGGCGACCGTGTTCCGGTCGATCCAGACCGCCTTGGAGGTGGTCAGGTCGAGGGCCGCCGCGCTCCCGGCGGGCTGCGGCAGGAGGTACTTCTCCTGGCCGTTCAGGAGCCAGACCTCGTTGCCGTTGATCTTGAGGTCGAGCGACTGATCCGCGGACAGGTCCTTCTCGTCGCCCTTGTGGATGATGTAACTGAGGCTGGTGGCACCGGAGTTGAGCGGGACCTCGAAGACAGCGCCATACGTGTCGGTCTTCACCGGCTGGAGCGGGCTCGACCAGTCCGTGGGGCTCGCGGCACCCGTCCAGACGTGCAGACCCCAGCCGGAGTAGTCGCCGTCGGCGCGGTGGTAGTGGATGACGGCCTTGGTGGTGTCCTGCGCCGGGTAGTCGGGCCGCTGGGTCCCTACGGCCTCCTTGCCCTGCTCGATCCACACCTCGCCGGTCTGCGAGACGTCGATCGAACGGTCGGCGGTGACGTCCTTGTCGCCGTCCTTGTCGATCACCAGGAAGCTGACGTTCGTGGCGCCGGGCTTCAACTTGACGTAGGCGAAGGCGCCGTAGGCATCGCGCCCGACGAAGGGATGACTGGCCGGCCAGGTCGTCGCCTCGCCGTCGGCGAGGTCGCCCCAGGCGTAGAGGCCCCAGTTGGCGTAGTCGCCGTCGGTGCGCTTGTAGTGGACGATCGCGTAGTCGCGCGAGGAGGCGGTGGGGATCTCCTCGGCGGGTGGGGTGCCGGTGGCGGAGACGGCCGTCGCACTGGCCGTGCGTCCGGTCGAGTCCACCACAACTGCCTTGTATCGGAGGGCGGTTCCGGCCGGTACGTCCTTCCCGATGGTCTGCGTGACCTTGTACGGGGCGTGGTCGGCGGAGCCCAGGGTCTGCCACGTGCCGTTGCCGGTCTGGGCGGCGAAGACGACCCGGTCGAGCTGGCCGCCGGTGACGTCGGCGCTCAGCTCGACGGTGCCGGTGGCGCCCGCGTCCGGCGCCTTGAGGGTGATCGTGGGCTTGGTGACGGGCTTGGCGAGGGCGCCGGCCGCCTTGAGGACGATCGCGGCGCCGGCCGGGACGGTGACAGTGACCTTGTTGTCGGCGCCGCTCGTCGCGGTGGCCGAAGTGCCGTAGATCCCCCGGTACTTCATGTCCGGCGAACCGGTCGCGAAGGTCACCGTCCTCGCGGTGTCGGCGTTGTTGAGGGCGACGACGTACTCGGCGCTGCCGCTGGTCCGCGTGAAGGCGTAGACCCCGGCGCCGTCGGCCGCGTAGCGCTCGGTCTGGACGCCGTCGGTGAGGGCGGGGTTGTCCTTGCGCAGCTTGGAGAGAGCGGCAATCTCCTTGTACAGCGGGGCAGTTGGGTCGTAGGCGTCGCCGGCGGCAGTCCGATCGGTGCCGATCTCGTCGTCGTCGAGATAGTCGGCGACCTTCGACGCGAACATCGTCTGGCGGGCGTCCTTGTCGCCGCCGGAGCCGGTGAAGCCCTGTTCGTCGCCGTAGTAGACGACGGGGTTGCCGCGGCTGAGGAACATCAGCTCGTTGGCGAGCCGGTCCTTGGCGAGGAGTTGGGCGTCGGTGGCCTTCGGGTTGTCCTGGTCGAGGAAGTAGCCGATGCGGCCCATGTCGTGGTTGCCGAGGAAGGTGACCTGCTCGTACGCGTTCGCCTTGTCGGTCGTGTACTTGTAGTCGTCGCCGAAGACACTCGCGAGCTTCCGGGCGCTGCCGCCCTGCGAGGCGTAGGCACGGGCCGCGTCCTGGAAGGGGAAGTCGAGCGTGGCGTCCAGGCGGCCCTGGGTGACGTACGGCGAAGTGACGGACGTGTCGGCGGAGTAGACCTCGCCGAACATGAAGAAGTTCCTACGGCCGTGCTGCGCCGCGTAGTTGTCGAGCGCGGTGGCCCACTGGGTCCAGAAGTCCATGTCGACGTGTTTCACGGTGTCGATGCGGAAGCCGTCGACGTCGAAGTCGCGGACCCACTTCTCGTAGATCTTCTCCATGCCGCTGACGACCTCGGGACGTTCGGTCCACAGGTCGTCGAGGCCGGAGAAGTCGCCGTAGGTGGCGTTCTCGCCGACGTACGTCGAGTCGCCCCGATTGTGGTACATCGTCGGGTCGTTGAGCCAGGACGGGACCTTCGCGTTCGTCTTGTCGGCGGGGACGGTCGGGGTCTTCGGGAAGGACGCGGTGGTGACGGCGGGGAAGCTCTTCCTGCCGTCCGCGTAGTCGGCGTCGTCGAAGGGCTGCCCGTCCTTGGTCAGGTACGGGAAGGCGCCCTTGGAGAGGTAGTCGTAGGACTTGCCCTCGTAGTCGACGACGTCGGCGGTGTGGTTGGTGATGACGTCGAAGAAGACCTTCATACCCTTGGCGTGCGCCTTGGAGATGAGGGTCGCCAGGTCCTTGTTGGTGCCGAAGTGCGGGTCGACCTGGGTGAAGTCCGTTATCCAGTAACCGTGGTAGCCGGCGGAGGCGTCGGCGCCGGTGCCTTGCACGGGCTGGTTCTTGAAGATCGGGGCCATCCAGATGGCGGTGGTGCCGAGGCCCTTGATGTAGTCGAGCTTCTTCGCCAGGCCCTTGAGGTCGCCGCCCTGGTAGAAGCCCTTGTCGGTGGGGTCGTAGCCGGTACTGAGGCGTGAACCGGTCAGCCCGCCCTGGTCGTTGGAGGTGTCGCCGTTGGCGAACCGGTCCGGCATCACGAAGTAGAACTGCTCGCGGGTGTCGTCGTGCCGGGCGGGCGTCGCGGCCAGCTCGGCGTCCGACGGGGGTGCGGGCGGGGTCGCGGCGTGGGCGGCGAGGGGTTGGAGGAACACTGCCGCGAGGATGGTCGCGGCGAGGGCCGCGATCCATCTCGGGGACGGGGTGCGGCGTGCCGTGAGCGGGTTCGGCGAAGGCCGCTGCGGTTCGGCGGCGCCCCACAGGGACGCGGGGCAGTGTCGATCAGCGGCTCCGCCGCGGGGCGCGGCCGGCCACGACCGCGCCGCGGACGACGGACGACGCGTCCCTGCACTTCCAGCGGAGCGCCTAGGCGCCGGCCATCTCGGTATCACAGGCGTGAACTCCTTGCGATTACGGCTCAGTTCGGGTCCGACCCCGGCGAGACCGTATCGCCGACGCAAGGGTTGCAGCAAGAGGCCTGAAAGTCACAGAAAGAACTTTCAACCGCAACCTTGACGTGCCCTTCTCAACTGGCCCACGCTCACCAGTTGTTGAACGCCGAATCCTCTCTTCCGGAGCCGCAGATGAGCAGATACGGACCAGCACGGCGCATGGCGAGCACCGTCGCCGCCGGCGCCCTCGCCCTGGCGGGCGTGATCGCCCTGCCCGCCGCCACCGCCCACGCGGACACCTCCGCCAAGGGCGATGTCATCGCCAACCTCTGGGAATGGAACTGGGACTCCATCGCCTCGGAGTGCGCGAACGTACTGGGCCCGGCCGGTTACGGCGCGGTCCAGGTGGCGCCGCCCGCCGAGTCGCTGAAGCAGACCAACTACTACTGGTGGGACGTCTACCAGCCCTACTCGTACAACCTGAACAGCCGCTTCGGTACGGCGACGCAGTTCGCGAGCATGGTGTCCGCGTGCCACACGGCGGGCGTCAAGGTCTACACGGACGCGGTGGTCAACCACACCGCCGCACAGACCGGCACCGGCTACAACGGCACCACGATCACCAGCAAGTACGACACCCCCGACTGGGACCCCGGCGACTACCACACCTCCGCGGACTGCCCCACCTCCGACCTGACCATCCAGGACTACTCGAACCTCACCCAGGTCCAGAACTGCGAACTCCTGGGCCTGCCCGACCTGAAGACCGGTTCGGACTCGGTCCGCGCGGGCATCGCGAACTTCCTGAACAAGCAACTCGCCCTGGGCGTCGACGGGTTCCGGGTCGACGCGGCCAAGCACATCCCCGAGACCGACATGGCCGCGATCGAGGGCAAGCTGACCAACACGACGGCGGGCTCGGCACCGTACGTCTTCCAGGAGATCTACCCGGGCTCGACCCCGCAGCCCAGCGACTACTACGCCTCCGGTGACGTCCTCGACTTCACCTACGCGAGCAAGCTGAAGTCGGCGTTCCAGGGGAACGTGAGCGACCTGTCCTCCCTGGGGAGCAGCGGCATCCTCCCGGCCGCCAACTCGGTGTCCTTCGTGACGAACCACGACACCGAACGCAACGGCCTCCACATGAGCTACAAGGACGGCGACACCTACAAGCTCGCCAACCTCTTCCAGCTCGCCTACAAGTGGTCCACCCCGACGGTGTACGCCAGCTGGGAGTGGACACAGAGCGACCAGGCTCCGCCGAACTCCTCCGGGTTCGTGACGAACACCGACTGCTCCAGCGGCAGTTGGTACTGCCTGGACCGTGACACCGGGGTCGTCGGAATGGTGGCCTGGCACAACGCGGTGGACACGGCGGCCGTCTCCGACTGGCAGACCAAGTCGTCGAGCGTGATCGGCTTCGGTCGTGGCGGAGCGGGCTTCTTCGCGCTCAACAACGGTTCCTCGGCGGCGACTTACAGCTTCACGACGGGGATGGCCGACGGCACGTACAAGAACGTGGTGGACGGCGGTGCCTCGACCGTGACGGTCTCGGGCGGCAGCGCGTCCCTCACCATCCCGGCGAAAAGCGCGGTCGCGTTCTACAACTCCTCCTACACCTGCACGGTCGGCTGCGACGACACCGGCGGCGGTTCGTCCGGTTCCACGGTGACCGCCACCTTCAACGAGTACGCGGCCACCACGTCCGGTACGAGCGTCTACGTCGTCGGCTCCATCGACGCGCTGGGCGGCTGGGACACCTCGAAGGCGGTCGCGCTGTCGTCGTCCGGGTACCCGGTCTGGTCCGGGGCGGTGAGCGTGCCGACCAACACGTCCTTCGCCTTCAAGTACGTCAAGAAGGACGCGTCCGGAAACGTCACCTGGGAGTCGAACGCCAACAGGTCGGCCACGACGGCCAGTTCGGCGGTCTCGCTCAACAACTCCTGGAACGTGGCCGACGCCGACGCCACCGACGTCACCTTCAACGAGTACGCGACCACCGACCTCGGCACCAACGTCTACGTCACCGGCTCCATCGCCTCGCTCGGCTCCTGGAACACGAGCGACGCGATCCCGCTGTCGTCGGCGTCCTACCCGACGTGGAGCAAGCTCGTCATCGTCCCCAGGAGCACGGCCTTCACGTACAAGTACATCAAGAAGGACAGCTCCGGGAACGTGACCTGGGAGTCCGGCACGAACCGCTCGTACACGACGGGCACCGCGTCCGGCTACACGGCGAGTGACACCTGGAAATAGATCCTTCCGCGATTCCCTGCGACTTTCTCCGATTTCCAGCGAACAAAACCGCCGTACCGCGCATCGAACCTTGTGTACGGCACAGAAGGACGGTGCGGGGCGCGGACCACGCCCCGCACCGCGGAGCAGGAGTGGGGAACATGACCGTGAACGAAGTCCAGAACACCACCGACCAGGCCGGCACCGCCAAGCACCGGCGCGCCGACCGCAAGCTCGGGCGCACGATGATCGGCCTGGGCGCCGTCGTCGGTCTGGGGCTCGCGGGCTGGGCGGGTACCGCGAACGCCGCGACCTCCAGTGGTACGGCGACCGCGAAGACGACGCCGACCTGCTCGGCCGCCGCGCTCAAGGCGACCTACGGTCAGCAGCTCGCCGGTGGCATGAACCACGAGGGTGTCGTCATACGGCTGCGCAACCTCAGCGGCAAGACCTGTGCGCTGCGCGGTTACCCCGGCCTGGGCCTGGAGAACTCCGCCCACAAGAAGCTGACGACCCACACCACCTGGGGCAACACCTGGTACGCGCACGACCCCGGGAAGAAGACCCTCACCCTCAAGGACGGCGAGAGCGCCGAGGCCGTCGTCGCCTGGACCCACGCCAACACCGGCACGTCGGGCGCGGTGCACGCCGCCTACCTGGAGATCACCCCGCCCGCCTCCACCCAGCACAAGACCCTGGCCCTCCCCCAGTGGGTCGACCACGGCGACCTCTCGGTCACCGCGCTGGCGAAGCACATCACCATCACTTCCTGACCCCCCGTGACACGGACGGCGGCGGCGTGCCCCCTCGCGCCGCCGCCGTCCGCCTTCGGGGATCAGCAGCTCGACTTGCCGGCGTAGATCGCCAGTGCCGTGTTCGAGCCCAGGGTGGCCGTGAACTGCCCGCTGGAGTTCACGGTCACCGACGTGTTGTTCTGGACGTTGCAGTACGTGCCCGCGGCGAGAGACGTCTGGTAGGTCTGGGTCAGCGAGGACGTCTCGTGGTTGATGGCGACGTAGCCCTTGCTGCCGCGGCCGAAGGCGATCGCGTCGTTGCCGTCGTCCCACCAGTTGGTGAGGGACTGGCCGCTCGTGGCGTTGCGGAAGGCGACCATGGACTTGATCTCCGGCCAGGCGTGCTGGCACTTCCAGCCGTCCTGCCAACAGGCCGTCACCGAGCCGCCGTTGGGCGGGCCGGCGTCCGTGTCCGTCCACTCGTAGCCGGAGTTGATGTCCGGGGCGCCGTAGGGGTGGGCGAGCATGAAGACGTTGGCCAGGGTGTAGTTGGCGCCGTCCTTGTAGTTCAACGTGCTGCCGTTGCGCTCCGTGTCGTGGTTGTCGACGAAGACTGCCGCCACCGAGCTGCTCAGGTAACCCCAGCCCTCGCCGTAGTTCTTCAGGTAGGCGAGGTTCTCGTTGTTGAAGACCCGCTTGAGGTCGTAGGCGTAGCGGAACTCCTGGACGTCGCCGTTGCCGGTGTACTCGGTGGGCTGGACGGCCTCGCCGGCGCCGTAGATGACCTCCTGCTTCCAGTACGCGGAGGGGTTGCTCAGGCGGGACTTGATGTTCGCGAGGTCGGTCGCCGGGATGTGCTTGGCCGCGTCGATGCGGAAGCCGTCGGCGCCGTAGCCGAGGAGGGTGTTCATGTAGCCGGCGATGGTCGACCTGACGTACTCCTCGCCCGTGTCCAGGTCGGCCAGGCCGACCAGTTCGCAGTTCTGGACGTTGGCGCGGTTCGTGTAGTCGCTGACCAGCGAGGTGCAGTCGTCCATGTCGTACGAGGAGTACAGGCCGGGGTAGTTGTACTTCGTGTACGACGAACCGCCCGTGCCGGTGCCGCTGCCCGCCGACATGTGGTTGACGACCGTGTCGACGACGACCTTCACGCCCGCCGCGTGACACGTGTTGATCATGTTCTGGAAGGCCGTGGCGTCGCCGAGCCGGCCCGCGATCCTGTAACTCACCGGCTGGTAGGACGTCCACCACTGCGAGCCCTGTATGTGCTCGGCGGGCGGGGAGACCTGGACGTAGCCGTAGCCGGCCGGGCCGAGGGTGTTGGTGCACTCCTTGGCGACCGAGGCGAAGTTCCACTCGAAGAGGACCGCGGTGACGTCCTTGGTGCCGGGAGGGGAGGCATGTGCGGTGCCGGGCACCAGGAAGGCCGTCGCGGCGGCGAGGGCGCAAGCTCCTGCAAGTGGTCTGCTGTTGGCCATGTGGGGTTCCTTCTCCGTTGAAGGTTCTTGACGGTTCTTGCTGAAACACCATGGAAATCTTGCGGTGGCCAGATGTTAAAGGCCCGCCACCCAAAAGGGCAGCGGGCCGTGTGAAGTTCCTGCGAGAACTTACGAGTTGGTGGTCCACCACGCCGTCGTGTCGGCGGGCAGCTTCGCCTCGCCGGCCGTATCGGTCACCTCACCGCTCGCGAGCAGGAGACGACCGTACGCCTTCGTCGTCACCGACTCCCCGCTCGTGTTCGCGACACACACGAACTCCCCACGCCGGAAGGCGAGTACGCCCTCGGGCGCCCGCAGCCACTCCACCGAGTCGCCCGCGCCGAGGTCCGGCTGACTGCGGCGGGCGGCGAGCGCGGCCCGGTACAGCTCCAGCGTCGAACCGGCCGCCCCGGTCTGCGCCTCGATGCTCAACTCGCCCCAGCCGTCCGGCTGCGGCAGCCAACTCCCGCCGTCTCCGAAGCCGTACGACGATCCGGTACGCGTCCACGGGATCGGCACCCGGCACCCGTCCCGGAAGCCGTCCTGGCCCGCGCCCCTGAAGTACGCGGGGTCCTGGCGGACTTCGTCCGGGAGGTCGACGACGTCGGGCAGGCCGAGCTCCTCGCCCTGGTAGATGTACGCCGATCCGGGCAGCGCCAGCATCAGCAGGGTCGCGGCGCGGGCCCTGCGCAGGCCCAGCTCCCGGTCCCCCGCCAGGCGGATCTGGGTGCCGAGGCCGGGCGGGTTGGCGAAGCGGGTGGCGTGCCGGGTGACGTCGTGGTTGGAGAGGACCCAGGTGGCGGGGGCGCCGACCGGGCGCATGGCCTCCAGGGTGCGGTCGATGACCGTACGGAGCTCTTCCGCGTCCCAATCCGTCGACAGGTACTGGAAGTTGAAGGCCTGGTGCAGTTCGTCCGGGCGGACGTAGTTGGCCGTGCGCTCGACCGTCGGGGTCCACGCCTCCGCCACGAAGATGCGCCCGCCCGTCTCCCGCCCCCGCCCTTCCAAGGAAGGCCCTTCGGGCCCCAACTTATTTCCCGCGTACTCGTCGAGGACCGTGCGCCACTGGCGGTACACGTCGTGCACGCCGTCCTGGTCGAAGAACGGCATGACATCGTTGCCCAGCAGCTTGAGCTGCTCGTGCGAGCCGAGGTCGGGCAGACCCTCCGCCTTCACGAGGCCGTGGGCCACGTCGATGCGGAAGCCGTCGACTCCGATGTCCAGCCAGAAGCGGAGGATCGAGCGGAACTCGTCGCCCACCGCCGGGTGTTCCCAGTTGAAGTCGGGCTGCTCCGGCGCGAAGAGGTGCAGGTACCACTCCCCCGCCGAGCCGTCCGGTTCGGTGACCCGGGTCCAGGCCGGGCCGCCGAAGATGGACTCCCAGTCGTTGGGCGGGAGTTCGCCGTGCTCGCCCTTGCCGGGGCGGAAGTGGTAGCGCTCCCTCAGCGGTGAACCGGGGCCTTCCCCCAACGCCCGCTTGAACCACTCGTGTTGGTCCGAGGAGTGGTTCGGGACGAGGTCGACGATGATGCGCAGGCCGAGCCCGTGGGCGTCCCGGATCAGCGCGTCGGCGTCGAGCAGGTTCCCGAACATCGGGTCCACGGCACGGTAGTCGGCGACGTCGTAGCCGGCGTCCGCCTGTGGGGAGGCGTAGAACGGGCTGAGCCAGACGGCGTCGATCCCGAGGTCCCGCAGATACGGAAGCCGGGCGCGGACGCCCTCCAGGTCGCCCATGCCGTCACCGTTGCTGTCGGCGAAGCTGCGGGGGTAGACCTGGTAGATCACCGCGTCTCTCCACCAGTCGCTGCGCCGGTCGCTGCGCTTGGCTTGAGCGGGGTTCGGTGTCGGGGCGATGGCCGAGTGCTGCTGGGTCATGGCGTCCTTGGTACGTAACGGGGTTCTGGTCATGGGGAGTTGGGGGCGAGGCGGCCGTGAAGTCAGCGGGGTCGGATGGACGTCACGGCCGCCTCGGGTTCTGGGTGCGGCTTCGTGGGGGCTGGTCGCGCCCCTCGGCGGAGCCGCATATCGATACAGCCCCGCGCCCCTTTCGGGGCGCTTCACTAGCCCTTGGTTCCACCCGCCGTCAGGCCGGTGACGAGGTTCTTCTGCACGAGATAGAAGAACGCGGCAACCGGTATCGCGATCAACACCGCCGTCGCAGCCATCAGGTTGCGTTGCGCGTCGTGCTCGCTGACGAACGTCTGCAACCCGACCGCGAACGTGTACTTCGTGTCGGACAGCATGAACGTCGAGGCGAACGCGACCTCACCGAAGGCCGTGAGGAAGCTGTAGAACGCGGCGACCGCCAGGCCCGGCTTGGCGAGCGGCAGGATCAGTCGCAGGAACGTGCCGAAGGGGTTCAGCCCGTCGACGCGTCCGGCCTCGTCGATCTCGAACGGGATCGTGTCGAAGTAGCCCTTGAGCAGCCAGGCGCAGTAGGGCACGGCGGTCGAGCAGTAGACGAGGATGAGACCAAGGTAGCTGTCGATGAGCTGCAGGTCGGCCAGAATCTGGTACATCGGCACGATGAGTACCGCTATCGGGAACATCTGGGTGACCAGCAGCACCCACATGAACTTCCGGTAGCCGGGGAAGCGCATGCGCGACACCGCGTAGCCGGTGCTCGCGGCGATGGTCACGCCGATGACCGTGGTGCCGAGCGAGACGATCAGCGAGCTCTTCAACCAGTCGAAGAATCCGGTGTGTTGGAGGACGAACGAGTAGTTGTCGAACGTCATCTTCTTCCAGATGCCGGCCGGGTGGAGATAGTCGTCCGAGTCCGGTCCGAGGGAGAGGAAGACCAGCCAGGCGATCGGGAAGAGCGCGATCAGGCTCGCGACGATGAGGACGCCGTGCGAGCCGAGGGCGCCGGCGCGGCTCAACTCGCCCCGGCGGCGGGTCCGTTCGGGTGTCGTGGTGCTCATGGGGACTCCTGCCTCAGATCGCGAGCTGTTGGTCATTGCGGTTCAGCCAGCGGCGGTAGAAGGAGGTGAAGACGATCAGGATGGCCAGCAGCAGGATGCCGTAGGCCGCCGACTGGGCGAATTCGCGCGGCTGTTGGCCGAAGCCGAGGAAGTACGACCAGGTGACCAGGATCTGGGCGTCGGGCGCGGTGTTGCCGAACAGCAGGAAGATCACGGCGAATTGGTTGAAGGTCCAGATCACACCGAGCAGGACGACGGTGGAACTGACCGACCTCAGGCCCGGGAGAGTGACGTAGCGGAAGCGCTGCCAGGGGCTCGCGCCGTCCATCTCGGCGGCCTCGTAGAGCGAGGCGTCGATGGACTGGAGGCCGCCGAGCAGCGAGACCATCATGAACGGCACACCGCACCAGGTGTTGACCATGATCGCGGCGAACCGCTGCCAGAACGTGCTCTCCAGCCAGTCGGGTTGGGGCAGACGCAGGCTGTGCAGCGCGGAGTTGATGATGCCGCCGTCGGCGAGCATGAAGCGCCAGCCGAAGACGGTGACGAAGGTGGGGACGGCCCACGGCAGGATCAGGATCAGGCGGTACAGGGTGCGGGCGCGCAGCTTCTGGTTGAGCAGGAGTGCCAGGGAGAGGCCCACCGTGTAGTGGAGGGCTACGCAGAGCCCGGTCCAGACGATCGTCCAGATGAAGTGCGACCAGAAGCGGTCGTACGACGTCGGGCCGAACAGGATGTCCTTGTAGTTGTCGAGCCCGATGAACTTGTAGGTGGCGTCGATGTGGTTGACGCCGATCGTGCGCGCGGTGTTGAGGCTGTCGGCGTCCGTGAGCGTCAGGTAGAGGCCGTACACCAGCGGGTAGAGCACGAGGACGCCGAGCACGACGACCACGGGGATGATCATCGCGTACGCGTACCAGTGCTTCTGGTAGGCGTACTTGAGGCGGCTGCCGGGGCCGGGTCGGGGTGCGCGGTCACCGTGGCGCTTGCCGGTCGCGCGGTCGATGGCGACTGTCATGGTTCGTTCGACACCTTCTGGAAGTTCAAGCGGGTACGGCGAGTTCGCGGACTACGGCGAGTTCGCGGGCTACGGCGGCGCAGGCCGATGGCCGTCGGATCCGTCCCCCCAGTTCCTGATCCGGCGGATCCGACGGCCATGCGGGGCTACTTGCTGAAGTCCGGGACCAGCTTGGCGATCGCCAGCTCGGCGTTGCCCAGGCCCTTGTCGAGGGACTCCTTGCCACCGGCGACCTTGGGCAGTTCGGTGTCCAACGGGCCCCACAGGGAGCTGTATTCGGCGAGCGCCGGGCGCGGCTGGGCGGCGCCGAGGACGCTCTGGAAGCCGGCGATCCCCGGGTCGGACTTCACGGCGGCGGTGTAGGCGTCGTCGCGGGTCGGCAGCGTCGAGTTCTTCAGCGCGATCGTCGACTGGGAGGCGGCGGAGGTCATGAAGTTGACGAACTTCAGGGCCGCCTTCTGGTGCGCGGAGTCCGAGCCGGCGTAGACCGAGAGGTTGTGACCGCCGGTCGGGGCGCCGGACTTGCCGGTGGAGCCGGCCGGGATCGTGGCGATGCCGAGGTTGGCCTTGTCCTTGAAGGCCGAGCCCTTGTAGAAGTTGGTGATCTCCCACGGGCCCTGGATGATCGCGGCGACCTTGCCGTTGACGAACGCGTCCTGGATGTGGGCGTAGGCGTCCGCGGTGGTGTCGGCCTTGTGCAGGCCGGTGCCGGAGAAGAGGCTCAGCCAGGTGCCGTAGGCCTTCTTCGCGGCGGCGGAGTCCACGGTGATCTTCTTCGCGGAGGCGTCGACGGTGTCGGTGCCCTCGCCGTAGAGGAAGGTCTGCGCGTAGTAGGCCTGGGTAGAGCCCCAGTAGCCGTCGACCTTGGCCTTGGCCTTGATCGTCGCCGCGTCGGTCTTCAACTCGTCCCAGGTGGTGGGCGCTTGGGTGATGCCGGCCTGCTTGAAGAGGGCCTTGTTGTAGACGAGCGCGAGGGTGTCGGTGACCAGCGGCACGCCGTAGGTCTTGCCGTCGTACTGGGCCTGCGTGATCAGGTTCGACTTGAACTTGGCCTGGTCCGCGAGGGCTTCGGTGCCGTCGAGCGGCAGGAAGTAGCCCTTCTTCGCGAAGGCGGGGGTCCAGCCGACCTCCGAACGCAGCACGTCCGGGGCGCCCTTGGAGCCGGCGGCGGTGTCGAACTTGTTCTGCGCCTGGTCGAAGGGCACGTTGACGTACTTGACCTTGACGTTCTTGTTGGCCGCCTCGAACTTGGCGACCAGGGCCTTGTACGTGGGTGCCTCATTGGTGGCGTTCGAGGTGTCCCACCAGGTGATGGTGACCGGCCCGTCCGACTTGCCGCTGTCACTGTCACTGCCGCCGCAGGCCGTCGCCGCGAGGGCGATGGACGCCACCAGCGCGGTGGCCGCTATGCCACGCCGCATGAGTTCTCCTTGAGGGTGAAAGCCCGTGAGGTGCAGGGCGGTGGTCCCGTCCGCCGCCCTGTCGACTTGCCGACTGCGCCGTTGCGTCCGCCGGGCGTCGCCGAACGTAACAGCGATGCAAGCGCGGCGAAAGTCCTTGCTGCAAAAAACTGCAAGACGGCCCGAGAGTTACCCGTCCGTGACCTCTCCTCGACCCCCGCGAAACCCAGTACTGGTGCGGCTGAGCGGGCAGGGGGACACTTGTGCAAGACTCTGCAAGCTCTTGCCGCATGCCGTACGTCGACCAGCAGCCGACCAGAACACGAGGGATCGCGATGACGCAGCAACCCGCAGCGCGCCGACGGCCGGTACAGTCCACTCCCGTGACCACACGGCTTGCCGACATCGCCGCCCAGGCGGGGGTGAGCGAAGCGACCGTCAGCCGCGTCCTCAACGGCAAGCCTGGCGTCGCCGCCACCACCCGTCAGTCCGTCCTCGCCGCGCTCGACGTGCTCGGCTACGAACGTCCGGTACGGCTGCGGCAGCGCAGCGAGGGCCTGGTGGGCCTGATAACACCGGAGTTGGAGAACCCGATATTCCCCGCCCTGGCGCAGGTCATCGGCCAGGCGCTGACCCGGCAGGGCTACACCCCGGTGCTCGCCACCCAGACCCCGGGCGGTTCCACGGAGGACGAGCTGACCGAGATGCTCGTCGACCGCGGCGTCGCGGGCATCATCTTCGTCTCCGGGCTGCACGCGGACACCTCCGCCGACATGCAGCGCTACGAGCAACTCCGGGCGCAGGGCGTGCCGTTCGTGCTCGTGGACGGGTTCTCGCCGAAGGTGCAGGCGCCGTTCATCTCCCCCGACGACCGCGCGGCGATGACCCTCGCCGTCACCCACCTCGTCTCGCTCGGCCACACCCGCATCGGACTGGCGCTGGGCCCCAAGCGGTTCGTACCCGTACAACGCAAGATCGAGGGCTTCGTCCGCACGATGCAGGACCAGCTGGCCCTGACCGCCGAGGACGTGGAGACCCGGCTCGTGCAGCACTCGCTGTACACCCTGGAGGGCGGGCAGGCCGCGGCCGCCGCACTGATCGACCGCGACTGTACGGCGGTGGTGTGCGCGAGCGACATGATGGCGCTCGGTGCGATCCGGGCGGCGCGGCAGCGGGGTCTCGACGTACCCAAGGACGTCTCCGTGGTCGGTTTCGACGACTCCCCCCTGATCGCGTTCACCGATCCACCGCTGACGACGATCCGCAAGCCGGTTCCGGCGATGGGACAGGCGGCGGTACGGACGCTGCTGGAGGAGATCGGCGGGACGCCCGCCCCGCACAGCGAGTTCGTGTTCATGCCGGAACTGGTGGTGCGCGGGTCCACTGCTTCGGCCCCTGGGGACCGGAATCGTCCCTAAGGGGGAGGAAACGCGGCTGCGCCCAGTGCGCTGGTTGTAGTCGGAGGCCTCTCCTCGTCGTAGAACATGCGCGCCGGACCCGACCAAGGGATGATCGGTCGCGGAAGCCTTTTCTGGCAGACTTTGTGTCTATGGGTGAGACCACCGTGACGACATTGGAAGGCCGTGAAGAAGCCGTTCCGAGCCCCGTCGCGGACGCCGCGGGGCAGGGTTTTCTGCGCCGGTTGCGGACTCCGCGCCGGCCCCGGCTCTGGTTCGAGATCCTGCTGATCGCGGTGAGTTACTGGACGTACTCACAGATCCGCAACGCGGTCCCGGAGCAGAAGACCGAGGCGCTGCGGAACGCCGACTGGATCTGGCGTGTGGAGCACCATCTCGGCATCGCCGTCGAGCAGTCGGTCAACCATGCCGTGAACTCGGTGACTTGGCTGATCGTCGGGATGAACTACTACTACGCCACACTGCACTTCGTGGTGACGCTGGGTGTCCTGGTGTGGCTGTTCCGCAGCCATCCGGGCCGGTACGCGGCGACGCGCCTCGTCCTCTTCGCGACGACGGCCGTGGCCCTGGTCGGCTACTACTTCTTCCCGCTGGCCCCGCCCCGGCTCATGAACGGCGGCCACTTCGTCGACACGGTCATGGTCCACCAGACCTGGGGTTCGATGGCGTCGGGCGACCTGAAACACGTGTCGAACCAGTACGCCGCGATGCCGTCCATGCACATCGGCTGGTCCCTGTGGTGCGGCCTGACGATCTTCACCCTGGCGAAACTCCCGTGGGTCCGCATCCTCGGCCTGCTCTACCCGGCGGTGACCCTCATGGTCATCGTCTCCACGGCCAACCACTTCTGGCTCGACGCGGTGGGCGGCATGCTCTGCCTGACCTTCGGCTTCACGGTCTCCCGCGTCTGGTACGGCGCGTTCCCGTACGCCCTGCCGAGGACGGTGGCGGTACGGGGGGCCAGCGGGACGTGGCTGCCCACGAAGGCGTGAACGCTGCGTGCGCTGCGCGGGCTGCGTAGGTATGCGGCTCCGCCGCGGGGCCGGAACGTGCGTTCGTTCCAGTGCCGCGCCGTCGTGGCTGGTCGCGCAGTTCCCCGCGCCCCTAAAAGGCGCGGGCGCGGGGAACTGCGCGACCAGCCCCCACCGGCGGTCAGCCAAAAACAACCCGCCTAGGCCCCGTAGAACAACACGTCCACCACACCCCGCGCCCGACGAGTGGTACGCCGATAGTCATCCAGCATGTCCCCCACATGCCCCGGCCCATACCCCAAGTACCGCCCCACGGCAGCGAGTTCACGCGGGTCGGACGGAAACGTGTCTCCCGCCCGCCCCCGCACCAACATCACCGCGTTACGAACCCGGGTGGCCAACACCCAAGCCTCGTCCAGTATCGAAGCGTCCTCGACGGAAATCAGCTCGGCAGCGCAAGCCGCGGCAAGCCCCGCCCGAGTACGCGTGGTACGCAACCCCGGCTCGGCCCACCCGTGCCGCAACTGCATGAGCTGCACGGTCCACTCGACGTCGGACAGCCCCCCGCGCCCCAACTTGGTATGCAGAGTGGGGTCGGCCCCGCGGGGCAACCTCTCGGACTCCATCCGGGCCTTGAGCCGCCGAATCTCGCGTACGGCGTCATCACCCAGCCCCTCCGCCGGATACCGCAGCGGATCGATCAGCTCGATGAACCGCCGCCCCAACTCCCCGTCCCCGGCGACAGGTTCGGCCCGCAACAACGCCTGCGACTCCCAGACCAGCGACCACCGGCGGTAGTACGCCTCGTAGGAGTTCAACGACCGTACGAGCGGCCCCGACTTGCCCTCGGGACGCAGGTCCGCGTCGATCAGCAGCGGCGGATCCGAACTGGCGACCTGAAGCAGGCGCCGCATCTCGGAGACGACCTTGTTGGCCGCCTCGGAGGCCTCGCGCTCGGGCACGCCCTCGCGGGGCTCGTGCACGAACAGGACGTCCGCGTCGGAGCCGTAGCCCAGTTCGTGGCCGCCGAAGCGGCCCATGCCGATGACGGCGAAGCGGGTGGGGAGGGTGTCGCCCCAGCCCGCGCGGACCACCGCGCGCAGGGTGCCGGCGAGGGTCGCGGCGGTGAGGTCGGAGACGGCGCCGCCGACCCGGTCGACGAGGGCGCCCTGGTCGGCCTCGGCGGACTGGGTCTCGGTGCCGTAGGAGCCGACGATGTCGAAGGCGGCCGTACGGAAGAGTTCGCGGCGGCGGACACCCCGGGCGAAGGTGACGGCCTGGACGGCGTCGTCGGCGCGGCCGACCGCGGCCAGTATCTCCTGGTCCAGGTGGGCGCGTTCGCGGGGTTCGAGGCCGCTGCCGCCGTCGCCGTCGCCGAGGAGGGCGACCGCTTCGGGGGCGCGCATGAGGAGGTCGGGGGCGAGGCGGCCGGCCGAGAGGACGCGGGCGAGGTTCTCGGCGGCGGCGCCCTCGTCCCTCAACAGCCGTAGGTACCAAGGGGTCTTGCCGAGCGCGTCGGACACCTTGCGGAAGTTGAGGAGGCCCGCGTCCGGGTCGGCGGAGTCCGCGAACCAGCCCAACAAGACGGGCAGCAGGGTGCGTTGGATGGCTGCCTTGCGGGTGACGCCGGAGGCGAGGGCCTCGATGTGGCGAAGGGCCGCCGCCGGGTCACTGTAGCCGAGGGCGACCAGCCGCTCGCGGGCCGCCTGCGGGCTCAACCTGGTCTCGCCGGGGGCGAGTTGGGCGACCGCGTCGAGCAGCGGGCGGTAGAAGAGCTTCTCGTGCAGACGTCGTACGACGGTGGCGTGCCGCTTCCACTCGCGGTTCAACTCGGCGACGGGGTCGGTGCGCAGGCCCATCGAGCGGCCGAGACGGCGCTGGTCGGCCTCCTCGACGGGGACGAGGTGGGTGCGCCGCAACCGGTAGAGCTGGATGCGGTGTTCCATCGTGCGCAGGAAGCGGTAGGCGTCGTCGAGGCGGGCGGCGTCCTCGCGGCCGACGTAGCCGCCGGCGGCGAGGGCCTCAAGGGCGACGAGCGTGGTGCCGCTGCGCAGCGAGGTGTCGGCGCGGCCGTGCACCAACTGCAGGAGCTGGACGGCGAATTCGACGTCCCGGAGGCCGCCGGGGGCGAGCTTCAGTTCGCGGTCGATCTCGGCGGCGGGGATGTTCTCGACGACCCGGCGGCGCATCTTCTGCACGTCGGTGACGAAGTTCTCGCGCTCGGCCGCCTTCCACACGAGGGGTTCGAGCGCGTCGACGTACTCCGCGCCGAGCGCGAGGTCGCCGGCCACCGGGCGGGCCTTGAGCAGGGCCTGGAACTCCCATGTCTTGGCCCAGCGTTGGTAGTAGGCGAGGTGGCTGGCGAGGGTGCGGACCAGCGGACCGTTGCGGCCCTCGGGGCGCAGATTCGCGTCGACGGGCCAGATGGATCCCTCGACGGTGGTCTCGGAGCAGATCCGCATCATGTGCGCGGCGAGCTTGGTGGCCGCGCGGACCGCCTTGCCCTCGTCGGCGCCCTCGACGGCCTCGCCGACGAAGATGACGTCGACGTCGGAGATGTAATTCAGCTCGTGGCCACCGCACTTGCCCATCGCGATCACCGCGAGACGGCACAGCGCGGCGTCGTCGGGCGCGGCGGCGCTCGCGATGGCGAGGGCGGCGCGCAGGGTGGCGGTGGCGAGGTCGGCGAGTTCGGCGGCGGTCTGCGCGAGGTCGGTGGTGCCGCACACGTCACGGGCGGCGATGGACAGCAGGCAGCGGCGGTAGGCGACACGCAGGGCGACCGGGTCGGTGGCCTCGGCCAGCCCGCGCTCGAACTCCTCCACCCCGGGGTGGAGGTCGCGGGGCTCGTACATGACGAGGGCGTGCCAGTCGCGCGGGTGCCGGGCGAGGTGATCCCCCAGGGCGGCGGAGGCACCGAGGACGCCGAGCAGCCGGTCGCGCAAGGGCTTCGCCGCGATCAGGGTGTCCAGCAGTTCGCGGCGGGGGGTGTCCTCGGGCTGCGCCTCCAGCAGCCGTACCAGACCCTGCAGGGCCAGGTCGGGGTCGGCGGTGGCGCCCAGCGCCTCCAGCAGGACCGGGTCGTTCCTTATCGGCGCCAGCTCCGCGCTCTCCAGGAGCCGCTCGGCAGCCGAGGGATCGGTGAAGCCGTGCCGCAGCAGTCGCGTGAAGGTGCTGCTTCTGCGCCCCGGCGCCGTCATCCTCGGCCTCCCTCGGATCTGGGTCGTTCGGATCAAGGTCGTACGGATCTAGGTCGTAACGTCCCGAGCCTAACCGCAGGTGCGGGCGGTGGCGCCGGGGCGTGCGGCGATGAGTTCCGGAGGGGTACGGGGTCTGCCCCGTACCACCAGGGACGGACCGACACGGACGGACACAGGGAGAAGCCGATGATCCACGACTCAGGGACTCCTGGATCTCGACGGTACGGCCGGACGGGCGGCCACATGTGACGCCCCTGCCCGCGGTGTGGGCGGACGGCGCGCTGCACTTCCGCACCGGGCCCGAGGAGCGCAAGGCGCGGGTCGTGGACGAGGGCCGGCTGCGGGAACTGGCCGCCGCGTGGGAGGCCAAGTACGGCGGCTTGCGGCGCTTCGACGTGCGGGACGGGGCGTTTCATCACGGTTCCGGGTACGCGTACGTCTTCGCTGTGGCGCAGCGCACGGTTTTCGGCTTCGGTAAGGGGGAGCCGTTCAGCCAGACGCGGTGGCGGTTCGAGTGACGCGCCTGACAAAGGAGTCAAGCCATGGACATGACCCTCGAAGTGATCGTGCTGCCCGTCTCGGACGTGGACCGGGCCAAGGAGTTCTACCGGGACAAGGTCGGCTTCCACGTGGATCTCGACGGCGAGGTGATGGAGGGCGTACGGATCGTGCAGCTGACGCCGCCGGGCTCGGGCTGTTCGATCGCGCTGGTCGACGGGTTGCGGATCCCGACCGGATCCCCGCAGCCCGGGACCTACCACGGCATGCAGCTGTGCGTGCAGGACGCGAAGGCGGCCTACGACGAGCTGACCGCGCGCGGACTTGAGGTGAGCGAGCCGGTGCAGTTCGCGCCGCAGGACGGGGCGACGTTCATGTACTTCAAGGACCCGGACGGGAACGGCTGGGCGATCCAGGAGTACCGGAAGCGGGCCGCCGAGCCGCTGCACCAGGTGCTGGCCCAACTGGCGGCGCTGCAGGAGTAGTTCACCACTTCTTCATCCGCCGGGTTGGGAGCGGTGGGGCACGGGCATCTTGGCGTGTGCATGCTCGTTTCGCACCGTCACCCCCGTCCTCCCCCCACCCGGAGGTAGATGTGTCCGGCAGTGAAGAAGTGTCCGGTCGTCCCGGCAGTTCCGGCGGCCCCGCCAGTCCCGTTGGCCCCGCCAGTTCCGTGTACCGCCGCAGCCGCGCCGCCGTGGCGTCCGCGCTCGCTTTCTCGGCAGCCGCCGTCGGGGTCTGGACCGGGTTCGGAGGCATCTCGACCGCGCACGCCGCGACCGGGGTGCCGACCCCGGACCACGTCGTCGTGGTGGTGATGGAGAACCACGCCTACAGCCAGGTCGTCGGCTCCTCCAGTGCCCCCTACATCAACTCGCTCGCGACCGGCGGCGCCGCCCTCACCCAGTCGTACGGGATCACCCACCCGAGCCAGCCGAACTACTTCGCGCTGTTCTCCGGCTCCACCCAGGGGATCACCAGCGACAGTTGCTACACGGCGGGCTTCTCCTCGGCCGCGAACCTCGCCTCCGAGGTGACCGCCGCGGGCGGCACCTGGGCGAGCTACAACGAGACGCTGCCGAGCCAGGGTTCGACGACGTGCAGCAGCGGCAACTACGCGCGCAAGCACAACCCTTGGTTCGGCTTCTCCAACGTCGCGACGTCCACGGCGAAGACGTTCACGCAGTTCCCGACGGACTACACGACCCTGCCCGACATCTCCTTCGTCACCCCCAACCTGTGCAGCGACATGCACGACTGCTCGGTGGCGACCGGTGACACCTGGGTGAAGAACAACCTCGGCGCGTACGCCACTTGGGCCAAGACCCACAACAGCCTGCTCGTCGTCACCTTCGACGAGGACAACCTGCTCAGCGGCAACCGCATCCCCACGGTCTTCTACGGCCAGCCGGTGAAGGCGGGTTCGACGTCCTCGACCACGTACAACCACTACAACCTGCTGCGGACCCTGGAGGACTCCCAGGGCCTGACCACCCACGCGGGCAACGCGGCCTCGGCCGCCGACATCACCGGCATCTGGGCGTCCTGAGATGTACGTGGCGGACAGCCGCGCCAACGCCGACCCAAGTGCCGGGAGTACTACGGGTACGACCCGTAGTACGGCGCGGGTGTCCGCCGCCGTGACCCCCACCGTCTTCGCACTCGGCGCGGTCAGCCTGATCACCGACGTGTCGTCCGAGATGGTGACCGCGGTCCTCCCGCTGTACCTGGTGACGGGCCTCGGCCTGTCCCCGCTGGGCTTCGGACTCCTGGACGGCATCTACAACGGCTTCTCGGCACTCGTCCGGCTGGTCGGCGGCCACCTCGCCGACCGGGGCGGCGGCCGGCACAAGTGGGTGGCGGGCATCGGTTACGCCGTCTCGGCGGCCTGCAAACCGCTCCTCCTGCTGGCCCACACCCTCACCCCCATCGGCCTGGTCCTCGCCGCCGACCGCACGGGCAAGGGCCTGCGTACGGCACCGCGCGACGCGTTGATCTCCCTCTCCTCCACCCCGGAGAACCGGGGTCGTGCCTTCGGGGTACACCGCGCGATGGACACGGCGGGCGCGCTGCTCGGCCCGCTGGTGGCGTTCCTGATCCTCCGGGCGACGGTGGACGGCTACGACGCGGTGTTCACGGTGAGCTTCTGCGTGGCGGTGGTCGGCGTCCTGGTGCTGGTGCTGTTCGTGCCGGGGTCGTCGTCAACTGCCGCGCCCCGCAAGGAGAAAGCCGCACGGGAGAGGGTCGTAGGGGCAAGGGCCGTAGGGGAGAGGGCCGTAGGGGCAAAGGACGTAGGTGAGGAGGCCGTACGCCCGACCCTCCGCGCAGCGTTCGCTCTCCTCGCCCGTCGCGACCTCCGCCGTATCACCGTCTGCGCGCTCCTCCTCGGCCTCGCGACGGTCAGCGACTCCTTCGTGTACCTGCTGCTGCAACGGCGACTCGGTGTCCCCGACCGCTGGTTCGCGCTGCTGCCGCTCGGCACGGCGGCGGCGTTCCTGCTCCTGGCCGTACCCCTGGGCCGGCTCGCGGACCGTGTCGGCCGCTGGCGGGTGTTCCTCGGCGGCCACGGCGCCCTCCTCACGGCGTACGCCATATTGCTGACCTCCTGGCACGGCACGGCCCTCCCCTACGCCGTCCTCCTCCTGCACGGCGCCTTCTACGCGGCGACCGACGGCGTGCTGATGGCCGCGGCCTCGGACAGCGTGCCGGAGGAACTGCGGTCGTCGGGGCTCGCGTTGGTGCAGACGGGCCAGGCGGCGGCGCGGTTCGTGTGCTCGCTGGGCTTCGGTGCGGCGTGGACGCTGTGGGGCGACCGTACGGCGCTCATGGCGTCGGCGGCGGCGCTGGCGGTCTGCGCGGTGTTCGCCCTGACGCTCCGCCCCGGCCGATCAGTTCTGGAGCCCGCCTCATGACCCTGCGCAACCGCATCCTGGTCCTCGTCGCCGCCGTGGCCGCACTCGCCGTAGTGGCGGTGGCCTCGATCCTGCACGCGTCGGCCCGCGCCGAGCGGCGGACCGAGACCCAGCCCGGCGGCCCGAAGATCACCGCGGGCAGGATCACGCTCACAGCCCCCGGCACCATGGTGTTCCGCAACATGGCCTGGGGCCCGCACCGCGACGAACTCACCACGGTCCCGGCGTCCGATCCCTCCGGCCCCCGCACCGCCGCAGGCGTCAAGTGCCTGCGTTTCTACGCCAGTTCGGGCACCGGGGTCTGCCTCCAGGCGGTACACGGCACGGTCACGGACACGTACCGCGCGCTGATCCTCGACGCCCACCTCAAGGAGACGGCCCGTTACGACGTCCCCGGCATCCCTTCCCGCGCCCGCGTCTCCCCCACCGGCCACTTCGCCGCGTGGACGGCGTTCGTGGGCGGCGACTCGTACGCGGGCACGAACTTCTCGACGCGGGCGGCGATCGTGGACACGAGGACGGGGCAGCTGATCCCGTCCCTGGAGTCGTTCCGCATCCTCAAGGACGGGCACATCTACCACGCGGCCGACGTCAACTTCTGGGGTGTGACCTTCGCGTCGGACGACCGCACGTTCTACGCGACGCTGGCGACAACGGGCAGCACCTACTTGGTCAGGGGCGACCTGCGCACGCGCACGGTCACCACGCTCCACGCCAACGTCGAATGCCCGTCCCTCTCCCCCGACGGCACACGCATCGCGTACAAGAAACGCGTGAAGGGCCTCCCGAAGGACGCCCCCTGGCACCTGTACGTCCTCAACCTCCGCACGATGCACGAGACTTCGCTGGCGGAGCCGAGGAGCGTCGACGACCAGGCCGTCTGGCGCGACGCCCACACGATCGTCTACGCCATGCCCGGCGACTACGGAGCGGATCTCTACGAGGTCCCGGCCGACGGCACGGGAAGCTCGCGGCGGATCAGCAGCGCGGCGGTGTCTCCGGCGTTCCTGAAGTAAGCCGCGGGTCAGGCAATTGATTGGCCCCTGGGGGACGGCTGTCCGAACAACTCCCCGGCGTCGAATCTCGGTGTCAGACGCCCGGCGCACGCTGCCGGCGCACGACTCAGAGGAGACAAGGGTGACGGTCGACGCCGACACGCGCCGTAGTGGGGATTCCGTGGTCGCACGGAAGTAGACAGGGAAGAAGTGGATGAGGCCGGCGACGCCGGCGCTGGCGCCGATGGCGCTGCTCGCGTCCCCGCGGGTCGCCTCGGCGGCGAGCCGGAAGTGCCTGCAGAACTCGGAGAACTCTTCGCACGACATGGCCGGCAACTCGTCGACCGACCACCGGACGCAGTCGGTGGGCGTGCGGCGGCCCGGGTCAGCCCCAACAAGGGTGCCGCCCCGGACGTCTGCGACTACACCTCCGCCGCGCACAACCTGGCCGCGAACCCGTCCTCGGCGGGGATGCGCGACGTACAGGTCGACACGGTGAACACCCTGGGCCGGCAGGCGTTCCGAGAAACCGCGTACCAGACCCAGACGAAGCAACAGCTCGCCTTCGTCGGGTGGAACGCGGGATCCCGGAACTGGGTCCTGACCCACGCGACCGCCACGAACACGCCGTCGGCCCCGGTCACCGTGTCGAACGACAAGATGACCGGGGCCGCCCGATCGATCACGGCGAAGCTGCCGACCGGCAGGTGAGCCCGCGTGGACGAACCTCCGCTCAGAGGACCGGCAGGTTCTTCCGCAGCTCGAACGCGGTCACCTCGGAGCGGTACTCCTCCCACTCCGCCTTCTTGTTGCGCAGGAAGAAGTCGAAGACGTGCTCGCCCAGGGTCTCGGCGACGAGGTCGCTGCGCTCCATCAGGGTCAGGGCCTCGCCCAGGTTCTGCGGGAGCGGCTCGATGCCCATCGCGCGGCGTTCCGCGTCGGAGAGGGCCCAGACGTCGTCCTCGGCGCCCGGGGGGAGTTCGTAGCCCTCTTCGATGCCCTTGAGGCCGGAGGCCAGGAGGAGGGCGTAGGCCAGGTACGGGTTCGCGCCCGAGTCCAGGGAGCGGACCTCCACGCGCGCGGAGCCGGTCTTGCCGGGCTTGTACATGGGGACCCGGACCAGGGCGCTGCGGTTGTTGTGGCCCCAGCAGATGTACGAGGGGGCCTCGCCGCCGGCACCGGCCGTGCGCTCGGAGCCGCCCCAGATGCGCTTGTAGGAGTTGACCCACTGGTTGGTGATGGCGGAGATCTCGCCCGCGTGCTTCAGCAGGCCCGCGATGAAGGAGCGGCCGACCTTGGAGAGCTGGTACTCGGAGCCGGACTCGTAGAACGCGTTCCGGTCTCCCTCGAAGAGGGAGAGGTGCGTGTGCATTCCGCTGCCCGGGTGTTCCGAGAACGGCTTCGGCATGAACGTCGCCTGCACGCCCTGCTCCAGCGCCACCTGCTTCATGACCAGGCGGAACGTCATGATGTTGTCGGCGGTGGAGAGCGCGTCCGCGTAACGCAGGTCGATCTCCTGCTGGCCCGGGGCGCCCTCGTGGTGCGAGAACTCGACCGAGATGCCCATCGACTCCAGCATGGTGATCGCCTGGCGGCGGAAGTCCATGCCCACGTTCTGCGGGGTGTGGTCGAAGTAGCCGGAGTTGTCGGCGGGGGTCGGGCGGGAGCCGTCCAGGGGGCGGTCCTTCAGGAGGAAGAACTCGATCTCCGGGTGGGTGTAGAAGGTGAAGCCCAGGTCGGAGGTCTTGGCGAGGGCGCGCTTCAGGACATAGCGCGGGTCCGCGAAGGACGGGGAGCCGTCCGGCATGAGGATGTCGCAGAACATGCGAGCCGTGCCGGGTGCCTCCGCGCGCCACGGCAGGACCTGGAAGGTGGAGGGGTCCGGCTTGGCGATCATGTCGGACTCGTAGACCCGGGCGAAGCCCTCGATCGCGGAGCCGTCGAAGCCGATGCCCTCGTCGAAGGCCTGTTCCAGCTCGGCGGGGGCCACGGCGACGGACTTGAGGAAGCCCAGCACGTCCGTGAACCACAGCCGTACGAACCGGATGTCGCGCTCCTCCAACGTCCGGAGCACGAACTCCTGCTGCTTGTCCATCTTCCGCTTCCCCATCCTTGCTGGTCAGGCCGCCTGTCCTCGTACCGCAGGAGGCGGTCGGGCACCTGAGCATCCCACCACAACACCATTTCGTGCGCGTTGCCGACCTTGATCGGCAGGCCGACCTCGGGCTGAACGGCTCGCGTACGGCGGGTGTCCTGCGCTGTTGCCCCTCTTCCGACCATCTTGCCTGCTCGGACTGACATTCGTAATGCCTGGTCCGGGGGTGACCCTGGTGTTCCCCCGACTTTGCTGTGGGTGCCCTACGAGAACGTGTTTCCGCCCACTACGATCAGCAAGGCCCGACCTTCCCTCACCTTCCCCGTCCCTTCCCCCAAAAAGGACACATACCTCATGGGTTCCGCCAAGAACACCGGTACCGCGGCGCGCAAGGCCCGCATCGAGGAGATGCGGCGCGCCGAGCAGTCCCGCGAGCGACGCGGCCGGATCGTGAAGATCGCGGCGAGCGCGGTGGTCGTCGCCGGTCTCGTCGTCGGCGGGGTCGCGGTCGTGCACGCGCAGTCCGGCAAGAAGGACAGTTCCGCGAGCGACTCGAAGAACTCCGCTTCGGGGCACTTCGTCGCGGGCGCGGACGGCGTGAACACGTGGAAGGGCAAGCTGGGCCGCACCCACGTCACGGGCACGGTGAACTACCCGATGCACCCGCCGGTCGGCGGCAACCACAACCCGGTCTGGCTGAACTGCAACGGCGACGTCTACACCAAGGCCGTCAAGGACGAGAACGCGGTGCACGCGCTGGAGCACGGCGCGGTGTGGGTGACGTACAACAAGAAGGCCTCGGCGGCCGACGTCAAGGCGCTCGCGACCAAGGTGAAGTCGACTCCGTACTCGCTGATGAGCCCGTACGACAGCCAGAAGGACCCGATCACGCTGTCGGCGTGGGGGCACCAGCGGACCGTGAAGAGCGCGAGCGACCCGGCCGTGAACACGTTCTTCGAGAAGTTCGTGCAGGGCAGCCAGACGCCGGAGCCGGGCGCCGCGTGCACGGGCGGGCTGTCGCAGTGAGGTCCGCGGCTCTGATCGCGGGGGCCGCGGCGACGGCGCTCGTCGCGGCCGGCGCGATCACGTACGCGGTCGCCGAGGACGGCGGATCGTCGACCAACTCCCCCACTCCTACGGCCGGTTCGGCGGACGCGGGCTTCGCGCGGGACATGGCGGTCCATCACCAGCAGGCCGTCGAGATGTCGTACATCGTGCGGGACCGGACGAAGAACGTGGAAGTACGGCGCCTCGCATACGACATCGCGCAGACGCAGGCCAACCAACGGGGCATGCTGCTGGGCTGGTTGGACCTGTGGAACCTTCCGAAGGTGTCGGCCGACCCGCCGATGACCTGGATGGGCATGGGCGACATGGCGTCCGGCAAGGACGGCGCGCTGATGCCGGGGATGGCGACCAACACCGAGCTGAAGAAGCTGAACACGCTGAGCGGCAAGCCCGCCGAGGTGCTCTTCCTGCAGCTCATGACGGACCATCACAAGGGCGGTATCCACATGGCCGAGGGGTGTGTGGAGAAGTGCCGGGTGGGGGTGGAGAAGCGGCTGGCGCAGGGGATGGTCGACGCGCAGCAGTCGGAGATCCAGTTGATGGCCGACATGCTCAAGGAACGTGGCGCAAAAGCGCGTTCGTAAAGCATCACCGGTCGTTCGTTACACGCCCGTAAGGAAAAAAGCCCCCAATTCGCCCCGAGTGACGGTTCCTTGGGCTTCTCTTGACTTTTGCGTTCCCCTGGCATGAACGGTTCATCGAAAGAGTGGCCCCCACGTGTGATCCATCCACGGGCCTTCCCGCCGCGGGTTCCGTACGGATCGACGACGACCAACCACTCCATGCGTCGAACCGCATAGCAGGGGGTTTTATGAGATCCAATCGCGCCACCAGGCGCGCCGGCGTGAGCATGGCAGCGACACTGCCCATGATCGCCGGGGCGCTGGCGCTCGGCATACCCGCGGCGCACGCCGCGGACAGCCCGGGCCGGGACTCGCTCGCGGGCACCAAGCCCGCGTGGGCGACGGCCAAGGCGGACAAGGGAGCTACCTCCGACAGCTCCAAGGTCTCCGCCCGGGTCTACCTCGCCGGCCGGAACGCCTCCGGCCTCGCGGCGTACGCCAAGTCCGTCTCGGACCCGAGTTCGGCCCTGTACGGCAAGTACCTGAGCGCCGCTCAGGTGCAGCAGCGCTTCGGCGCCACGACGGCCCAGGTGACCGCCGTCAAGTCCTGGCTGAAGTCCGCCGGGCTGAAGGTCACCGGCACCACGCAGCACTACGTCACGGTCTCCGGTGACGTGGCCGCGGTCGAGAAGGCGTTCAGCACCTCGCTGCACAACTACTCGAAGGGCTCGAAGACCTACCGCGCCCCGTCGAAGACGGCCTCCGCGCCGGACAGCCTCAACGGTGCCGTCCTGACCGTCACCGGTCTGGACAACGCGCCGCACACGGCGAACCACGACGACGCGCTGCCGGGTCCGACCGCGGTGTTCAAGAACTCGGGGCCGTTCTCCTCGTACTACGGCTCCAAGACCGCCACCACGCTGCCCAGCGCGTACGGCAAGAAGATCCCGTACGCCGTCGAGGGCTACACCGGCAAGCAGCTGCGTGCCGCCTACGGCGCGGGCAAGTACACGGGCAAGGGGGTGCGGGTCGCGATCACCGACGCGTACGCCTCCCCGACGATCGCCTTCGACGCGGCCAAGTACGCGAAGAACCACGGCGACGCGTCCTGGAAGACCAGCCAGCTGCACCAGGTCCTGCCCTCGCAGTACACGAACACCGGCGCCGACGAGTGCGACGCCTCGGGCTGGTACGGCGAGGAGACC
This sequence comes from Streptomyces sp. NBC_01261, assembly GCF_036226385.1. Taxonomy (NCBI): domain Bacteria; kingdom Bacillati; phylum Actinomycetota; class Actinomycetes; order Kitasatosporales; family Streptomycetaceae; genus Streptomyces; species Streptomyces sp. NBC_01261. The sequence goes on along the minus strand of NZ_CP108463.1, from coordinate 7,775,773 downwards.
CTCGACGTCGAGGCCGTGCACGCGGTGGCTCCGGCCGCCGACGTCACGTATGTGGGCTCCGCCTCCTGCATGGACGACGACCTGCTCGACTCGCTCAGCAAGGTCGTCGACAACCACCTGGCCGACATCGTCTCCAACTCGTGGGGCGACATCGAGGCCAACCAGACCCCGGACCTCGCGGCCGCCTACGACCAGGTGTTCCAGCTGGGCGCGGTCGAGGGCATCGGCTTCTACTTCTCCTCCGGTGACAACGGCGACGAGGTCGCCAACACCGGTGTGAAGCAGGTCGACACCCCGGCCAACTCGGCGTGGGTCACGGCGGTCGGCGGTACTTCCCTCGCCGTCGGCAAGGGCGACAAGTACCTGTGGGAGACCGGCTGGGGCACCGAGAAGGCCGCGCTGTCCACGGACGGCAAGAGCTGGACCAGCTTCCCCGGCGCCTTCACCTCGGGCGCGGGCGGCGGCACCAGCAAGACCGTGGCCGAGCCCTTCTACCAGAAGGGTGTCGTCCCGAACGCGCTCGCCAAGGCCAACAGCGCCACCGGCAACCGCGTCGTCCCGGACATCTCGGCGATCGCCGACCCGAACACCGGATTCAAGGTCGGCCAGACGCAGACCTTCCCCGACGGTTCGGAGCAGTACAGCGAGTACCGGATCGGCGGCACCTCGCTCGCCTCCCCGGTGATCGCGGCGGTCCAGGCCCTGGCCCAGGAGGCGCGCGGCGGCAAGGCGATCGGTTTCGCCAACCCGTCGATCTACTCCAAGTACGGCACGAAGGCCTACCACGACGTGACCGACAACCCGACGGGCTCCGGCCTGGCGGTGGCGCGCGTGGACTTCGCGAACGCGTTCGACGCCTCCGAAGGCCTGCTGACCTCGGTCCGCAGCCTCGGCAAGGACAGCTCGCTGTCCGCGGTGAAGGGCTACGACGACGTCACCGGCGTGGGCACGCCCGCGGACGGCTACGTCTCGTCGTTCAGCCGCTCGCAGGGTCACCACTGACCTCGTAGCGGCAACACGTAGTCACCTGCGGTGGGGTGGCGTGGGGTGCACCACACCTCGCGCCACCCCATTGCGTCGCCCTGACGATTACAGGCGATTACAGTGGACCCCGTGCCTCCACTGAACTTCTGGTCGATCTATCAGCACGGCTTCGCCCGCGTCGCCGCCTGCACGGGCCACACCGTGATCGCGGACCCGCACGCCAACGCCGAGGCCGTCCTGCGCCACGCCCGCCGGTGCGACGAGGAGGGTGTCGCCGTCGCCGTCTTCGCGGAGATGGGCCTGTGCGGCTACTCCATCGAGGACCTGCTCCTCCAGGACGTCCTCCTCGACCAGGTCGAGGAGGCGCTGCGGGAGGTGGTGACGGGGTCGGCGGACCTGCTGCCGGTGCTGGTCGTCGGCGCCCCGCTGCGCCACCGCAACCGGATCTACAACTGCGCGGTGCTGGTGCACCGGGGCCGGGTCCTGGGTGTCGTACCGAAGTCGTATCCCCCGAACTACCGCGAGTTCTACGAGCGCCGCCAGATCGCCGACGGCGCGGACGAGCGCGGCGGTTCGATCCAAGTGGGCGGCGAGAGCGTGCCGTTCGGGGTGGATCTGCTGTTCGCGGCGCAGGACGTACCGTCCCTCGTGCTGCACGCGGAGATCTGCGAGGACATGTGGGTGCCGGTGCCGCCGAGTGCCGAGGCCGCGCTGGCGGGCGCGACGGTCCTCGTCAACCTCTCCGGCAGCCCGATCACGGTCGGCCGCGCGGAGGACCGCAAACTGCTCTGCCGCTCGGCGTCCGCGCGCTGCCTCGCCGCGTACGTCTACGCGGCGGCCGGCCTCGGCGAGTCGACCACCGACCTGTCCTGGGACGGCCAGGCGATGGTCTACGAGAACGGCGCACTGCTGGCCGAGACGGAACGCTTCCCGCTGGGCGACGAGTACGCGGTGGCCGACATCGACCTCGACCTGCTGCGGCAGGAGCGGCAGCGGATGGGCACCTTCGACGACAACCGCCGTACGCACCGGGCGAGGACGGCCGACTTCCGCACGGTCTCCTTCGAACTCGCCCCGCCGCTCACGGACTTGGGACTGCGCCGGCGTCTGGAACGCTTCCCGTTCGTGCCGGCCGACGCGGAGCGGCTCGCCCAGGACTGCTACGAGGCGTACAACATCCAGGTCGAGGGCCTTCAGCAGCGGCTCGCGGCGATCGGCGGCCCGAAGGTGGTCATCGGGGTGTCCGGCGGCCTCGACTCGACGCACGCGCTGATCGTCGCCGCGCGGGCGATGGACCGCGCGGGGCGTCCGCGCAGCGACATCCTGGCGTGGACGCTGCCCGGTTTCGCGACCAGCGACCACACGAAGGACAACGCGCACGCGTTGATGCGGGCGATCGGCGTCACGGCGGCCGAGCTGGACATCACGCCGACGGCACGGCTGATGCTGAAGGAGATGGACCACCCCTTCGCCTCCGGCGAGCCGGTGTACGACGTCACCTTCGAGAACGTCCAGGCGGGCCTGCGCACGGACTACCTGTTCCGCCTCGCCAACCAGCACAACGGCATCGTGCTCGGCACCGGTGACCTCTCGGAACTGGCGCTCGGCTGGTCCACGTACGGCGTCGGCGACCAGATGAGCCACTACAACGTCAACTCCGGCGTCCCGAAGACCCTCATCCAGCACCTGATCCGCTGGGTCGTCAGCAGCGACCAGTTCGACGAGGAGACCGGCAAGATCCTCACCGCGATCCTCGACACGGAGATCAGCCCCGAACTGGTACCGGGCGAGGAGATGCAGTCCACGGAGTCGAAGATCGGGCCGTACGCGCTGCACGACTTCACGCTGTTCCATGTGCTGCGGTACGGGTTCCGCCCGTCGAAGATCGCGTTCCTGGCGTGGCACGCGTGGCACGAGGTGGGGGCGGGGGCTTGGCCGCCCGGGTTCCCCGAGGCCAAGCGGGTCGCGTACGACCTGCCGGAGATCCGGTCCTGGCTGGAGGTGTTCTGCCGCCGCTTCTTCGGGTTCGCCCAGTTCAAGCGGTCGGCGATGCCCAATGGGCCGAAGGTCTCGGCGGGCGGGTCGTTGTCGCCTCGGGGGGACTGGCGGGCGCCTTCGGATGGGTCGGCGACTGCCTGGCTGCGGGATCTGGAGCGGTTCGACTAGGCGGCTCCGGGCCCACGAGGTGCCTTCGTACGGCGTCATCCTCAACCGACGCCCGCCGAGCGGCCGGTGCCCCTCCCAACACCGATCGAGACGGGTGGGAGGGTGGGCGGAGGTCAGTGGTGCAACGCCGGTGCCTGTTCGGGGACGTGGGCCGCGACCACACGCTCGCGCCCCGGTACCGCGCGGCGCCGGTCCACCGTCGCCGCCGTAGCGGCAACTCCCAACCCCAGTACGGCCAGTACCGCTCCGGCCAGCGCAGGGGACGTAGCTCCGAAGCCTGCCGCCAATGCCAGGCCGCCGATCCAAGCGCCGCCCGCGTTGGCCAAGTTGAAGGCTGCCTGGTTCGCGGAGGAGGCCAACGACGGGCCTGCCGCCGCCTTTTCCATCACCATCAGCTGGAGCGGGGAGCCCGTCACGAACGCCGCCATGCCCAGCAGGATCACCGCCAGTCCCGCCGTCCACTCCGTCGTCATCAGGACGGGGAACAGGGCCAGGACGACGGCCAGGGACGTCAGGCCGCCGAACAGCGTGCCCCGCAGGGAGTGGTCCGCCAGGCGGCCGCCCACCAGGTTGCCCGCCGTCGCGCCCACGCCGAACAGCGCCAGCAGCAGCGTCACGCTGCCCTCCGCGAAGCCGGCCGCGTCCGTGAGCATCGGGGTGATGTAGCTGTAGGCCGAGAACAGGGCGCCGAAGCCGGCCACTGTGGTGCCCAGCGCCAGCCAGACCGGGAGGGACTTCAGTGCCGCCATCTCGCGGCGCAGGCCCACCGCGGGCGCCTGTGCGTGGTCGTGCGGGATCAGGAACGCCAGGGACGCTATCGCTCCCACGCCGATCACGCCGACGCCGAGGAACGTGGCCCGCCAGCCCAGGTGCTGGCCCATCAGCGTTGCCGCCGGGACGCCCACGACGTTGGCGACCGTGAGGCCCAGGAACATCAGGGAGACGGAGCGGGCCTTGCGTTCGGGCGCGACCATCGTCGTGGCGACGACCGCTCCGACGCCGAAGAAGGCGCCGTGCGGCAGGCCGCTCAGGAAGCGGGCCGCCAGGAGGTAGTCGTAGTTCGCGGCGAAGGCCGAGAGGACGTTGCCCGCCACGAACAGTGCCATCAGGCCGATCAGGACCGTGCGGCGGGACAGGCGGGCCGTGACCGCGGCGAGGAGCGGGGCGCCGATGACGACGCCCAGCGCGTACGCCGAGACCAGGTGGCCCGCCGTGGGGATGGAGACGTGCAGGTCGTCCGCGACCTCGGGCAGCAGGCCCATGATCACGAATTCGGTGGTGCCGATACCAAAAGCGCCGACGGCCAGCGCGAGCAGGGCCAGGGGCATGGAAGAGCCTGTGCCTTTCTGGGGAGAGCGGAGTTCCGTACTACCGAGCTTAAGTTCAGTTACGGAACAAAGACTCCCAGGCCCGCTATTCCACGCGGTTACGAGCTCGTGTCGAGGTTCACACGGGCCGCGATCGGGAGATGGTCGCTGCCCGTCTTCGGGAGGGTCCACGAGGACACCGGTTCGACGCCCTGGACCATGATCTGGTCGATCCGGGCCATCGGGAACGACGCCGGCCAGCTGAACCCGAAGCCGCTGCCCGCCGCGCCCTGTGTGGAGCGCATCTGGGAGGTGACGGCGTTCAGCGAGCGGTCGTTCATCGTGCCGTTCAGGTCGCCGAGGAGGATCTTCCGCTTGAGCGGCTCGGCGGCGATGGCCTCACCCAGCGCGTCGGCGCTCGTGTCGCGCTGCCGGGCCGTGAAGCCGGCCTCGATCTTCACCCGCACCGAGGGGAGGTGGGCGACGTAGACCGCGATCTGTCCCTCGGGGGTCGCGACGGTGGCGCGCATCGCGCGCGTCCAGCCCAGCTTTATGTCCACGGCCTTGACGCCGGTCATCGGGTACTTGCTCCACAACCCGACCGTGCCCTCGACCGAGTGGTACCTGTACGTCGACGCGAGGGCCTTCTCGTACGTCGGGACCGCCGACGCGGTCAGTTCCTCCAGGGCGACGATGTCCGCGCCGGACGCGGCGACGTCGCGGGCCGTGCCGGCCGGGTCGGGGTTCTCCGCGTTGACGTTGTGCGTGGCCACCGTCAGGTCGCCGCCGGTGCCGGTCTTGTCGCTGAGCAGGAGCCCGCCGAAGAGGTTCAGCCACACGACCGTCGGGAGGACGACGGCGATGAGCGCGGTCGCCGACTTCCGGACCAGGCCGAGGATCAGGAGGACCGGGATCGCGAGCCCGAACCACGGCAGGAACGTCTCCGTGAGGCTGCCGAGGTTGCCGATCCGGTTCGGGATGCGCGAGTGCAGCAGCATGACGAGGGCCAGGAGGATCGCGAGCGCGGCGAGGACCATGCCCCGGCGCCAGATCCGCGGATCGCCGCGCCAGCCGTCGGTCAGTCTGTTCCACAGGCGCCGGAGCCGGGATCCGCGCGGCTCGTCCCCCGAGCCGCCGTCGTCCGTCTCCGCCACATACGCCTGCTGTGCCATACCGTCGCCTCACTACCTGCCGTGCACACCATCGTCCCCGCGCCTACGACCCTAGGGGATGATCGGTTCCGATCCGCCGTCCCATGACGGCCGTACGGGCACGAGGACGAACAAGTGGGTGTCCGGAGTTCCGAACACGCGCGGCCGTAGCGCCTTCTGTGACGGAACGCGCACATTCGCGCGCCGCACACATCGACTACGAATTGACGGGTCGTAGGGCCACCAGCACCGTGTCGACGAGGAGTTCCGACAGGCCCTCGGGGAGGTCCGCGTCGAAGCGCATGACGGTCCGCAGGAGCATCGGGCCGACCAGCATGTCGTTCATCAGCTCGGGGTCGAGGTCGGTGCGGAGTTCGCCGTTCTCCTGGGCCCGGCGCAGGAGGTCGACCTGCTTGCGGCGGCGGGGTTCCACGACCGTCGCGTGGTAGGCCGCCCACACCTTCGGGGTGCTCTTCATCTGCGCGTACACGTTGTGCAGGAGCGCCGAGGACCGGGTCATCAGACCGCGCTGGCGCAGCTGTTCCATCATGGCGACGAGGTCGTCGCGCAGGGAGGTGCCGGGCAGTTCGGGGTCCTGCGGCTCCGCCTCGCGGACGACGTCGACGAACAACTCCTCCTTGCCCGGCCAGCGGCGGTAGATGGTGGCCTTGCCGACTCCGGCGGTACGGGCGATGCGCTCGATGGAGAGTTCGGCCAGCGGCACGCCGTCCTCCAGGAGCTTCATCACGCCCTCCGTGATGGCCCGTTCGACGGTCTCGCTGCGCGGGCGCCCCCTGGTGGGCGCGCACGGCCGGGTCCCGTTGTCGGTGCCATGGTCGTTGCCGGTGGCGGTGCCGTTGTCGGCAAGGCTCACTTCACTCCGTCCCTTCCGCTGTTCCCCCCGTTCCCGTCTCAGGTGATTGTCGTCGCTATTCCCCTACGACGACCAACTCCGGCTCCTCCTTGCCCTCCTGAGGGACCGGAGGCCTGCCGGGCAGGAAGAGGAACGCCACTACGGCGCCGATGAGCGCGACGCCCGTGCCGCACAGGGCGGTGACGTGCATGGCGTGCAGGAAGGCGTCGTTGGCCGGGGTGACCAGGGCCCTGCCCTGGGGGCCGAGCTTCGCGGCGACACCGAGGGTGGCCTCGATGGACTCGCCGGCGGTGTCCCGGAGGGCGGCCGGTACCGAGCCGAGCTTGCCCTCGATGCCGTTGCGGTACGCCGTGGACAGCACCGAGCCGAGGACGGCGATGCCGAGGGCGCCGCCGACCTGGCGGAAGGTGTTGCTCAGCGCGGACGCGGAGCCCGCCTTCTCGCGCGGCAGCGCCTGCATGATGACGACGCTGGTCGGGGTCATGACGTGGGCCATGCCGGCGCCCATGAAGAAGAAGATGACCTCCAGGATCCAGATCGGCGTGTCCGCCTTGAGGGTCGCGAAGGCGGCGAGCATCCCGGCGAGCACCAGCAGGCCGACGCCGGTCGTGATCCTGTTGCCGAACCGGTTGACGACCAGCCGGGCCCGCGGCGCGAAGATCATCTGCGCGGCGGCCAGCGGCAGCATCAGCAGGCCGGTCTGCAGCGGCGAGTAGCCGCGCACGCTCTGGGTGTAGAAGACCGAGAAGAAGGTCACGCCCATCAGCGCGAAGAAGACCAGCGCGATGGCGGCGATCGCGGCCGAGAACACCTTGTTCTCGAAGTACGTGACGTCGATCGACGGGTGGTCGCTGCGCTTCTCGAACCAGACGAACCCGGCGAGCACGACGACACCGGCGATGATCGTCGCCAGCACCTTGGGCGCCGTGAAGTCGGCCAGTTCGCCGCCCTCGATGATGCCGTAGACCAGCAGGACGAGGCCTACGACGGACAGGACGACGCCGACCGGGTCGAGGCGGCCGGGCTTCGGGTCGCGGGAGTCGGGGACCAGCCAGATCATCAGGGCCAGGGCGACCAGCACGATGGGCACGTTGATCAGGAAGACCGAGCCCCACCAGAAGTGGTCGAGGAGCACACCGCCGGTGATCGGGCCGATCGCGATGGCGAGGCCGACACCGCCGGCCCAGATGCCGATGGCCTTGGGCTGCTCGTCGCGCTCGAAGACGTTCATGAGGACGGCGAGAGTGGCGGGCATCACGAACGCGGCGCCGAGGGCCATCAGGGCGCGGTAGCCGATGAGTTGGTCCGGCGATCCGGACTCGGCGGCGAGCGCGGAGCCGATGCCGAACACGACGAGTCCGCCGAGCAGGACCTTCTTGCGGCCGATCCGGTCGCCCAGCAGGCCCGCGGTGAACAGCAGTCCGGCGAAGACGAGGGTGTAGGCGTTGATCGCCCACTCCAGCTCGCTCTGGGTGGCGCCCAGGCCGGTCGGGGCCGGGGTGGAGATGGTCTTGATGGCGACGTTGAGGATCGAGTTGTCGAGCACCACGATGAGCAGGCTCAGCATCAGCACGCCGAGGATGGCCCAGCGGCGACGGTGCACCGCTTCGGGTATCCGGGTGCCGGGGACGGGTGGAGTGGTCATGCCGTCCAGAGTAGGGAGCGCCGAGCCAATTACGATACGGGACCGTGCCGTATCGTAAATATTTTACTCAGGCCTTACGTATGCCTCCTTACGCATGCCTTCGTACGTGACGCGGGTGACTGGGGTCCCTCTGGCCCTCTGTGGCACGAGGTGCCACCATGGCGGGGATCTGGGGACGCCGTGAGGGTGCCTCAAGATGACTGAAGGAGCCGTTGCAATGACGCAGCTTTCGGCTGCCCAGGCTGGGAAGAACAGCTCCTCCGACGGCAGCAAGGCGCTGTACGGAGGCAAGGGCACACGCCGTATCACCGTCCGGGACATCGCCCTCGCCAAGGAACGCGGCGAGAAGTGGCCCATGCTCACCGCCTACGACGCGATGACCGCGTCCGTCTTCGACGAGGCCGGCATCCCGGTCATGCTCGTCGGGGACTCGGCGGGCAACTGCCACCTCGGGTACGAGTCGACCGTGCCGGTCACCCTCGACGAGATGGCCATGCTGTCCGCGGCCGTCGTACGGGGCACGAGCCGCGCCCTGATCGTGGCCGACCTGCCCTTCGGGTCCTACCAGGAGGGTCCGGTGCAGGCGCTGCGCTCGGCGACCCGGCTGGTGAAGGAGGCCGGGGTCGGCGCCGTGAAGCTGGAGGGCGGCGAGCGGTCGCACGAGCAGATCCGGTTGCTGGTCGAGTCCGGGATTCCGGTCATGGCGCACATCGGTCTGACCCCGCAGTCCGTGAACTCGATGGGGTACCGGGTGCAGGGGCGGGGCGAGGAGGCGGCTCAGCAGCTGCTGCGGGACGCGAAGTCCGTGCAGGACGCGGGGGCGTTCGCGGTGGTCCTTGAGCTGGTTCCGGCGGAGTTGGCGGCCGAGGCGACTCGGGTGCTGCACATTCCCACGGTCGGGATCGGGGCCGGGGCCGAGACCGACGCCCAAGTCCTGGTGTGGACCGACATGCTGGGGCTGACCGGCGGGAAGATGCCGAAGTTCGTGAAGCAGTACGCGGATCTCCGAGGGGTCATGGGGGACGCGGCGAGGGCGTTCGCGGAGGATGTCGTGGGCGGAACGTTCCCTCTTGAGGAGCACTCGGTTCACTGACGTCAGCAAGTCACAGAGCCACTGCGGCACCATGGCAGCCCGCCGAACTTCCCCCGTCGGCGGGCTGCCTCCTTGCCGCCTGCCGCCCGTCCCGGTCGGCCGGGAAGCGCACGTACAGACGCCGTCGGTCACGTGTAGGCGGCTGTCGGCGGCTGTCGGCGGGATGTAGGCGTTCTGTCGGTCGGCCCTGGCACTGTCATCCGCATGACGCGAATCGACAAGAACTCCAGCGGCACGGCCGTGTCCGTGCGGGGGCTGGTCAAGCACTACGGCGAGACCAAGGCGCTGGACGGCGTCGACCTGGACGTCCGGGAGGGCACCGTGATGGGTGTGCTCGGGCCGAACGGTGCCGGTAAGACCACCCTCGTACGGATCCTGTCCACGCTGCTCGCCCCGACCTCCGGCGAAGCCACCGTCGCCGGCTACGACGTCCTGCGCCAGCCCCGCCAACTGCGCCGGGTGATAGGCCTCACCGGCCAGTACGCCTCCGTGGACGAGAAGCTCCCGGGCTGGGAGAACCTGTACATGATCGGGCGGCTGCTCGACCTGTCCCGCAAGGACTCCCGCGCCCGCGCCGACGAACTGCTGGAGCGGTTCTCGCTGACGGACGCGGCCAAGCGGCCGGCGAGCACCTACTCCGGCGGTATGCGGCGGCGGCTCGACCTGGCCGCCTCGATGATCGGGCATCCGCAGGTGCTCTTCCTGGACGAGCCGACCACCGGGCTCGACCCCCGCACCCGCATGGAGGTGTGGACCGAGGTGAAGTCCATGGTCGGCGGCGGTGTGACCGTGCTGCTCACCACCCAGTACATGGAGGAGGCCGAGGCACTCGCCTCCGAGCTGACCGTCGTCGACCACGGCAAGGTCGTGGCGGGTGGCGCCATCGACGAGCTGAAGGCGAGGGTCGGGGGGCGCGCGTTGCGCATCCGGCCTGCCGATCCGATGCAACTGCGGCCGCTGGCACGGGCGTTGGACGAGCTGGGTATCACCGGACTCGCCACCGTCACCGTGGACGTGGAGAGCGGAACCGTCCTGGTGCCGATCCTCAGCGACGAGCAACTGACCGCCGTGGTCGGCGCGGTGAGCGCCCGGGGCATCACCATCGCCGCCATCACCACCGAACTCCCCAGCCTGGACGAGGTGTTCCTGTCCCTCACCGGACACCGCGCCAGCGCCCCGCAGGACTCCGTGCCCACCCACGACCGCGAGGAGGTCGCCGTATGAGCGCCGTCACCGTGAACCCCGCCGGCGTATCGGCGGCGGACCCCCGTATCCCGCTGCGCAACCATCTGCGCCACACCGGCGCGCTGATCCGCCGCAACCTGCTGTGGATCCGGCAGGACCCGGAGTCGATGTTCGACGCCATCCTGTTCCCGGTCATCTTCACGCTGCTGTTCGTGTACGTCTTCGGCGGCTCGATCGGGCAGTCGCTCGGCGGCGGGCAGCACGCGTACGTGCAGTACGTCGTGCCCGGCCTGCTCGCCATGATGGGCATGAACATGGCCCAGGGGGTGGGCACCGGCTTCAACACCGACTTCCACACCGGGGTCATGGACCGGTTCCGGTCGCTGCCCATCGGGCGCGGCTCGGTGCTGATCGCCAAGATCGTGGTCGAGATCATGCGCATGCTGGTCGCGTGCGCCGTCCTGATGGTCGTCGGTGTCCTCGTCGGCTTCGACATCCACCGCTGGGGCGGCATGTTCGCCGCGATCGGGCTGTCCGCGGTGTTCGGCTCGGCCCTGATGTGGGTGTTCATCACCCTCGGCGTGACCATGAAGAGCGCGCAGTCCGTGCAGGCCATGGGCTTCCTGGTGCTGATGCCGCTGCAGTTCGGCTCGTCGATCTTCGCGCCGACCGGGTCGATGCCGGGCTGGCTGCAGAACTTCACCGACTACAACCCGCTGTCCTCCCTGGCCGACGCGGCCCGCGGGCTGATGGTGGGCGGCCCGGTCGCCCACGGTGTGCTGCTGACGCTGGCCTGGTCGGTGGGGCTCACCGCGGTGATGGCCCCGATCGCCATCCACAAGTTCCGCACCAAGACCTGACCGCGCCGGACCGGTACGCACCACAGTCGCGTCCCACCGGTACGCGTCGGCGTCACACCAGGGCGGCGGCCTCCTCCACGGAGAGGCCGCCGCCTTCGGCGTACCCGGCCTCGCAGGTCTCGTAGGCCTCGTCGCCGAGCGCGGCACGGGCGCGCCGCTCGGCCTGGAGGTAGACCTCGCGCTCCATCGACGTCGCGACATGCCCGGACGGCAGCAGCGTCCGCGCCGTGACGAGGCAGCGGACGGCGTCACGGGCCCGGCCGCCGCCGTCGGTCTCGGCGAGGGCGATCGCGGCCACTCCCAGGTACAGCGGGGTCATGTGCGGGGCGATGGCGTCGGACAGCGGGTCGCCCGCCCGGTGCAGGGCCCGCCGGATCTTCTCCAGGGCCTCGTCGTAGTCGCCGTCGACCGTGGCCACCCAGGCCTCCAGGCCGAGGATGTACGCGTCGAAGACGACGAAGTGGGAGATGGTGAACTGCTCGCGCAGCAGGCGCAGTTGCTCACGCGCCTCGGCGGGCCGGCCGGTCATGGCGAGGTAGCCCGCGAGGAACATCCGGGCGGCGGGCATCGCCTCGTTGCCACTGCCGTACGGCTGCTTCTCGACCACCTCGCGCAGGATGCGTTCGCCCCGCTCGGCCTCACCGCCCTCGACGAGCACGCTGCCGAGCCGGGCGCCGAGCACGGCCGTCTGACCATGGGCGCCGAGCCGTTCCGCGTGTTCGATCGCGGCCTCGTAGTCGGCGGCGGCGAGCCCGAACTCGCCGATGCGCTCCCGGGCCTCGGCCCGTGCGGAGAGCGCCTCGGCGGTGCCCCAGGCGTCCCCGAGGCGGCGGAAGATCTCCAGCGACTCGTTGGCGTCCCGGACCGCGTCGCCCGCCCAGTCGCTGCGGTTGGCGAGCATGTTGGCGCGCATCTGGAGGGTGGTGGCCAGCTCCCACTGCATGCCGGGGGTGACACGGCAGGTGCGGACGCCGGCTTCGAGGATGCCCGGCAGCCGCTCCACGTTGCCGGTCATCAGCACGGCGTAGAACCAGAGCATGCCGGGGGTACGGCAGGTCTGCGGCTGGCCGGGTTCGTAGACCTCGGTGATCAGGCGGAGTTTCTCCTTCGCCACCGGTGCCTCCCAGGCCTCCAACTCCGTGTCCATCCAGCCCAGATGGGCGAGGTGGACACCGCGTCTGGCCTCGGTGAGGAGTTCGCCGGTGAGCGGGGGCGGGACGTCGGTGCAGCGCTGCCAGACGGGTTCGGCGCGTTGGACGGGGGCGGTGAAGGGGTCGGGGCCCAACGCCATGACCTCGACGCACCAGTTGCGGGCCTCGATGCGGACGTCGCGCATCTGCCAGTACCAGACCAGCGACAGGACGAGGCAGATGGCCTCCTGCTCGTCGCGCTCGGTGAGGGCGTGCCGCAGGGCGGTGCGGAGGTTCTCGTATTCGAGCTCCAGCCGTCCTACGGCGGCGAGTTGGCCGGGGCCGCGCAGCAACGGGTCGGTGGTGCGGGCGAGTTCGCGGTAGTACGTCAGGTGGGCGCGCTCGGCGCGGGGGCGGCGGCCGGCCTCGTCGAGCCGTTCGCCCGCGTACTCGGCGACGGTCTCCAGGAGCCGGTAGCGCATCTCCCCCTCGCCCGAAGGGGCCGCCACCACAAGGGACTTGTCGACGAGGGAGCCGAGCGTCTCGAACGCGACCGGCCCGCACACGGCCTCGGCGGCGGCGAGGTCGCAGCCGCCGGCGAAGACGGACAGGGTGCTCAGCACGTCCCGTTCGTCCGCGTCGAGCAGGTCCCAGGACCAGTCGACGACGGCCCGCAGGGTCTGCTGGCGGGGCAGCAGCGTACGGCTGCCCGAAGTGAGCAGCCGGAAGCGGTCGTCGAGCCGGTCGGCGATCTGACGCGGCGTCAACATCCTCAGCCTGGCTGCCGCCAGCTCGATGGCGAGGGGCAGCCCGTCGAGCCGCCGGCAGATCTCGGCGCAGGCCTCGGGGTCGCCCTCGACGCTGAACCCCGGCCGGGCGGCGGCACCCCGGTCGGCGAGCAGCCGTAGCGCGACGGGGTCGGGCAGTGGCTCCACCGGGCGCAGCAACTCGCCCGGTACGCCCAGGGGTTCACGGCTGGTGGCGAGCACGGTGAGGCCGGGGCAGCGCTCCAGCAGGGTCTCCACCAGGCGGGCGGCGGCGTCCACGACGTGCTCGCAGTTGTCGAGGACGATCAGCATCCGGCGGCTGCCGCAGTGTTCGGCGAGCCGGTCGACGGGGTTGTCGTGCCGCTCGCCGCCGGCGGCCCGGATGGCCTCGGCGCCGGCGCCGTACATCACGGTCTCGCGCGCGCCGACGGCGGTGAGCACGGCCGTCGGTACGGCGTCGGGGTCGTCCACGGGGGCGAGTTCGGCCAGCCAGACCCCGTCCCGGGCCGCGTCCCGCACCCCTTCGGCGGCCTCCTGCGACAGCCGCGTCTTCCCGGCCCCACCGGGCCCGAGCAGCGTCACCAACCGGGCCGAGGCGAGATCACCCCGGATGACGTCGATGTCGGCCTCCCGGCCGACGAAGGAGGTGAGGCGGGCGCGGAGGTTGCCGGGGGGCGGGGTGGCCCGGGGGGAAGGGGCGACCGCGGGGGCGGGGGTGGACGTACTGGGCGCGGGCTCGGGGGCGAGGCTGAGCAACTCCCCGTGCAGCGACCGCAGTTCGGGCCCCGGATCGGAGCCCAGCCGGTCCGCCAGGAGCTGTCGTACGTCCTCGTACGCGGCCAGTGCCTCGGCCGTGCGGCCCGTCGCGCGGAGGGCTCGCAGGCGCAGGGACTGGAGAGGTTCGTCGAGGGGGTGGGTGTCGCAGAGGGCGGTCAGTTCGGGGAGGGCGGTGTCCGCGGTGCCGAGGGACACCGACGCGGTGAGGCGGGCGCGGCGGGCGTCCAGGTGGCGGGTCTCCCAGCGGGCCGCCTCCGCCGTGCGGTCGGGGAGGTCGGCCAGGGCCGGGCCGCTCCACAGGGCGAGCGCGTCGTCCAGGACCTCGGCCGCCTTCGCGGGGTTGCCGTCGGCCAGCGCCCGCAGCCCCTCCCCCGTCAGCCGCTCGAAACGGTGCAGGTCGATGTCGTCGGGGGCGGCGGCGAGCCGGTAGCCGCTCTCCGCCGAGGTGATCGCGTCGGCGCCGAGCGCCCGGCGCAGCCTGCCCACCAGCGCCTGGAGCGCACCCGGGGCGTCGGCCGGCGGGTCCACGCCCCACACCTCGTCCACCAGGAGGCTCGCGGGCACGGTCCGACCGGGCCGCAGGGCGAGCACGGTGAGCAGGGCGCGCAGCCGCGCCCCGCCGACCGGGACGGGCGTGCCGTCGGGTCGTAGTGCCTGGGTGGTGCCGAGAATGCGATAGCGCACGGGGTCCATTGTCTCCGGTGGCGTGGAAAGCGGTCACGGGGTTGCGGCGGCGCGGCGCCGGACGCGCTACGACGCCTCCCCAAGAAGCCCCCGAGGGGTGACGGAGTCGTAGAACGCGTGCCAGAGTCCCATGTCCCCACCTTCCCCGGAACCGAGGGCCGCTCGCGAGACGTTTTCCCCCCGTGCCCGGTACCGTCGGGCTTCGCGTCCACCGACCCAGCAGGGAGCCCGCCCCCATGACCGCCACCACCACCCGCCCCAGTGACCGGCGGATCAGTCCCGTCTTCATCGGGATCCTGGCTGTCACGGCGGTGACCGGCTGGGCCACCTGGACCGGGTTCGCCGAGCAGCCGGGCGTCGCCGTGTTCCTGTTCGTGACGGCGGCCTGGATCGTCTCGCTGTGCCTGCACGAGTACGCGCACGCGCGCACCGCCCTGCACAGCGGCGACATCTCGGTCGGCTCGAAGGGCTATCTCACCCTCAACCCGCTGAAGTACACGCACGCGCTGCTCAGCATCGTGCTCCCGGTGATCTTCGTCATCATGGGCGGCATCGGTCTGCCCGGTGGCGCGGTGTTCATCGAGCGCAACCGGATCCAGGGCCGGTGGAAGCACAGCCTGATCTCGGCGGCGGGCCCGCTGACGAACGTGCTGTTCGCGGCGGTCTGCACCGCGCCGTTCTGGCTGCACTCGCTGGACGGGGTACCGCGGGACTTCCGGTTCGCGCTGGCGTTCCTCGCGCTGCTCCAGGTCACGGCCGCGCTGCTGAACTTCCTGCCGGTGCCGGGCCTGGACGGCTACGGCGTGATCGAGCCGTGGCTGTCGTACAACATCAAGCGGCAGGTGGAGCCGTTCGCGCCGTTCGGCCTGCTGTTCGTGTTCGCGCTGCTGTGGGTGCCGTCGATCAACACGTACTTCTTCGATGTGATCGACGCGATCCTGCGCGGGCTGGGCATCAGCGACTTCGAGACCTACTGCGGGCAGAACCTGTACCGCTTCTGGCAGGGCACCAACGAGTTCTGCTCGATCAACGGGTGACCGAGCGACCGCGCTTCAGGTAGTACCAGCACATGTTGGACGAGAGGCCCGCGATCAGCACCCACACGATCCCGAGCAGGCTGCCCTGTACGAAGGAGACGACCGCCGCGGCCACGGCGAGCAGGCAGACGACGAGGGCGTAGAGGGCGAGGCGGGGCATGGGTTCGGCTCCTGTCGGCAGAACAAAGGGGACACCGGTGGTCGGTTGCCACCAGTGTCCCCCACGCGCTCAGACGTCCGTGACGCGCAGGCCCGCGTGTGCCTTGTAGCGGCGGTTGACGGAGATCAGGTTCGCGACCAGGGACTCCACCTGGTGGGCGTTGCGCAGTCGGCCGGCGAAGACACCGCGCATGCCGGGGATACGGCCGGCCAGCGCCTGCACGATCTCGACGTCGGCGCGCTCCTCGCCCAGCACCATCACATCGGTGTCGATCTCGGCGATCTCCGTGTCCATGAGCAGCACGGCCGACAGGTGGTGGAAGGCGGCGGCGACCCGTGAGTCGGGCAGCAGGGCGGCGGCCTGTTCGGCGGCGCTGCCCTCCTCCGGCTTCAGCGCGTAGGCGCCCTTCTTGTCGAAGCCGAGCGGGTTGACGCAGTCGACGACGAGCTTGCCGGCCAGTTCCTCGCGCAGCGACTCCAGGGTCTTGCCGTGGCCGTCCCAGGGCACGGCGACGATCACGACGTCGCTGCGGCGCGCGGTCTCCGCGTTGTCGGCGCCCTCGACCCCGTGGCCGAGTTCGTCGGCGGCGGCCTGCGCGCGGTCGGCGGCGCGGGAGCCGATGATCACCTTCTGGCCGGCCTTGGCAAGCCGGTAGGCGAGGCCCTTGCCCTGCGGCCCGGTCCCGCCGAGCACGCCGACGACCAGTCCGGAGACGTCGGGGAGGTCCCACGGGTCCTTGGCGGGGGCCTTCGCGGGGGCGGTCCCGGAGGCCGTCGCGGGGGTCTGTGCAGCACTGTCGGTAGAGGTCATGGGCCGACTTTACGTCCGCCTCCGCACCCGTACCGGGTCAGGTGAGGTCCGTCACGGGCACCCGCCGGAAGGTGATCGTCTCGTACGGCCCGAAGTCGCCGGTCTCGTAGAGGAGTCCGACCGTGTCGTCGTCGACGCGTACGAGGTCGGAGTAGGCGGCGGGCAGTCCGTCGACCGTGTGCACGGGGCGCCAGGTGGTGCCGGCGTCGGTGGAGGCGCGCAGGGTCAGCAGGGCGCGGGCGGCCGGGTCGCCGGGCCCGGAGTACAACAGCAGGTCGGGGTCGCGGAGTTGGAGGACGCTGGCCTCGCAGACGGGGGCGATGAGGCCGGCCTGCGGGCGGAAGGGTTTCGTGAGCGTCGTGCCGCCGTCCGCCGAGTGGGCGTCGGCGCGGTTGCCGGGGGACGGGGAGTCGTTGCGGGTGTTGAAGTAGACGCGTCCGTCCGGGAGTTCGGCGGCGGTGGTCTCGTTGCAGTTGACGTAGCCGTCCGGGTTCTCGTCGACGTAACCGAGGGACCAGGTCTCGCCCTTGTCGTCGCTGAGCAGGCAGTGACCGCTGTTGTACTTCGCCTCATTGCCTACGTCCGTGCCGGTCGGCGGGATCGTGTGGTTGGCGGCGACGACCACACGGCCGGTGCTCAACTGGATGGCGTGGCCGGGCGTGGTGGCGTACCAGCGCCACTCGGGCCTCTTCACCTGGTCGGTGATCTCCGTCGAACTCGACCAGGTGACACCGTCGTCGTCGCTGTACCGCACCCAGATCCTGCGCCCGTCGGCCGGCTTCACCTGGCCGCGCAGGATGGCGTCCTCGGTGGCGGTGGCGGTCGCGCGGACGTAGACGAGCAGGACGCGGCCGGTGTCGAGGACGACGGGGGCGGGGTTGCCCGCGAGGTGGGGGCCGTTGGTGGCGGCGGCGGTGAGCGGGCCCCAGGTTCGGCCGCCGTCCGTGGAACGCCGGAGGACGATCTCGATGTGGCCGTGGTCGCTCGCGGAGTCGACGCGGCCCTCGCAGAACGCGAGGAGGGTGCCGGCGGCGGTCACCACGACGGCCGGGATCCGGTAGCTCGCGTAGCCGCCTTGGCCTGCGACGAAGGGGACGGATACATCCGCGGTCTCTGCGGTCTCTGCGGTTTCTGTCATGAGGTGACTCCTTGGGGGACCGATGAGCCCGCACCATCCCCAAGTTGGGCGAATTCGTGGTGAACTCCACGTCACGAGTGGCTGGTTGGGGCAGGATGCGGACATGGATGCCGTACGGGTCGCGCTGTTGCGTGAAGTGCTCGCCGGGACCGAGTGGTTGGGGGCCACGCGACGGTTCGCGGGGGTGTTGCGCGGGTCGGTGGTGTCGCACGGGGGTGGGTTGCTGCTGGTGGGTACGCCCGCGTACGAGCCGTGGCATCTCGCGGCGCACCTGGTCGACGAGGCCGCGTGGTCGGGTACGCCGGAGCTGGCGCCGACTCTCGTACGACACGACGCGCGTCCCTCCGATCCGGCGCACCTGGCCGTCGGACTCGGCCGGATCGAGGCGGCCCGGCGTGGCGAGACGCTGCTGGTCGTGTCGCCGGAGGGGCCGGGTGCCCCGCTCCTGGAACGGGTCCACGACGCCCGCCGGGCCGGCGCGACCGTCCTCTCCCTGGGCTCCCAGAACCGCGAACTGGTGTCCCTGGCCCACGAGTCACTCCCCGTACCCGAGCACACGGACCTGGACCTCGACACCGTCCAGCACCTGGTGAGCGCGGCGGCCGGCGAGAACATCCTCCCGGCGACACGGGGGCGGGGGCGCTTCCGTGACCGTTTGTCCCGCCTGACGGACCAGTTGACGGCACCGCCGCCTGCGCCCTGGTAACAGGTCTCCCACCCACCCACCCGTCCAGGTCGGCTGAGAGGTGCACGAAAAGAGCGGCACCGAACCGCCGCCGACAAGCGACCGTCACGGATCCCCACCGCCACCAGTCACCCACCCGTCTCGGGCGTTGACAGGTGGACGAGGAAAGCGGCACCAAACCGCCGCCTGCAAGTGAGTGCGGCGCGTCTCCACCGGCGTCAACTGCCCGCCCGCCCACCCGCCCAGGTCAGTTGAAGAGTCGACGAGAAGAGCGGCGCCACACCGCCGCCCCCGAGCGACCGAGGCAGGTCGCGACCGCCAACTCCCTGTCGCCGCCGACCACCCACCCGCCACTCCCCCATCCGTCCCACGCAGTTGAAGAAGTGGACGAGAAAGGCTGTGCCGGGCCGCCGCCGCCCACCCGTCTCGGTCAGTTGGGAAGTGGACGAGGAAATCGGTGCCAGGCCGCCGCCGCCAAGTGACCGAGGCAGGTCGTCGCCACCGATTTCCTCACACCGCCCGGCCACCAACCGCCCGCCGTCCCCCGCTGGCCGCCCGCCCGCCAGTCGTCTGCCGGTTGCCCACCCGCCCCCACGACCGACGCCGACGAAATCCGGTCCCCCACGACCCGCCCCGCGAAAAATCCGCTTGCCACCCCCACCCCCCACCCCGACCATTGCCCCTCG
The DNA here is from genome assembly GCF_036226385.1 of Streptomyces sp. NBC_01261. Taxonomy (NCBI): domain Bacteria; kingdom Bacillati; phylum Actinomycetota; class Actinomycetes; order Kitasatosporales; family Streptomycetaceae; genus Streptomyces; species Streptomyces sp. NBC_01261. The sequence continues at coordinate 7,756,634 of NZ_CP108463.1, read as the reverse complement.
TGACCGAAAGCGCCGATCCCCTCGCCGAAGCCCCCACAGGCCTCCGCGCCCTCCTCCCCGATCTGACCCCCTGGCATGCCTCCGTCGACTTCCGCAGGCTCTGGATCGCGGGGCTGGTTTCGAACTTCGGCACTTTTCTGACGTTCGTCGCGCTTCCGGTGCAGATCAAGGAGCTCACGGGATCCGCGGCGGCGGTGGGTGCGGTCGGTGCCGTGGAGTTGGTGCCGTTGATCGTGTTCGGGCTGTACGGCGGTGCGCTCGCGGACGCGTGGGACAAGCGGAAGTTGATCGTCTGGACCGAGGTCGGACAGGGGGTGCTCTGCGGGGCGCTGCTGTTCAACTCGCTGTTGCCGCACCCCGCCCTGTGGCCGCTGTATGTTTTCGCGGCCCTGACCTCCGTGCTCGGTGCGATCCAGCGGCCCGCGCTGGACTCGCTGTGGCCGCGGATCGTGGCCCACGAGCACATGACGGCCGCGTCCGCGCTCAACTCCCTGCGCTGGACGGTCGGCGGGGTCACGGGCCCGGCGCTGGCGGGTGTGGTCGTGGCGTTCGCGGGGCTGCCCTACGCGTTCGCGGCGGACACCCTGACGTTCGCGGTGTCCGTCGTCCTGATCTTCCGTATCGCCGCCTCCCCCGGCGCCCACGAGGCGCGGAAGCCGTCGTTGAAGTCGATCGCCGAGGGCGCCCGGTACGCGTGGAGCCGTAAGGAACTCCTGGGTACGTACGCCATCGACCTCGCGGCGATGTTCTTCGCGATGCCGCTGGCGGTGCTGCCGTTCCTCGCCGATGATCTGCACGCCCCGTGGGCGTTGGGGCTGATGTACTCGACCGTCCCGGCCGGTGCCCTGCTGGTGAGTGTGACCAGCGGCTGGACCTCGCGGATCCAGCGGCACGGGCGGATGGTGGTGCTGGCGGCGGCGTTGTGGGGCGCGGCGATCGCCTGCGCGGGCGCGGTCGGCAACGTGTGGCTGGTGCTGCTGTTCCTCACCGTCGCGGGCGGCTGCGACATGGTGAGTGGCATCTTCCGCGGGGTCATCTGGAACCAGACGATCCCGGACGAGCTGCGCGGCCGGCTCGCCGGGATCGAGCTGCTGTCCTACTCGGTGGGCCCGCAGCTGGGCCAGGTCAGGTCCGGTGGCATGGCCGCCCTGTCCGGGGTGCGGACCTCGGTGTGGGCGGGCGGGCTGATGTGCGTGGGCGCGGTGGGGCTGCTGGCCGTAGGACTGCCGAAGCTGATGTCGTACGACGCGCGGACGGACGAACACGCGCTACGGCTGAAGGCGCAGCGGGCGCCGGCGACGACTCCTACGACCCCCACGGCCCCGGCCGACGCCTGAGCGGTCGGCGCCGGAGCCCGTCGTGGCGCGGCCTGATCAGGTCACCGCCGGCGCCTGTCGTAGCGCGAGCCGGTCAGGTCGCCCGGTGCCCGTCGCGGCGCGAGCCGGTCAGTCGTCGTCCGCGCCCTTGGTCGCGTCGTGCCACTTGGGGTCGTTCTCCCACTCCAGGTTGCGCTCGCGGGCCGTCTCCATCGCGTGTTCGGCCTCGGCGCGGGTGGTGTACGGCCCGAACCGGTCCTTGGCGGGGCACTCCGGCCCCTCCTCGACCTTCTTGTGTTCGAGGCAGTAGTACCACTCGCCGGGCTTCCCGACCGTGCGCTTCTTGAACAGGGCCATCAACGGCTCCTTTCCCTACCGCCATGTTCCCCCATGTCCGCTGGTTAGACTCGCTGGCATGTCTGGCCAGTCGCTGCTCGTACCAGGGGACCTCTCCCCCACCCGTCCCGTGCCCGGAAACATCCGTCGCCCCGAGTACGTCGGCAAGCCCGCGCCGACCCCGTACACCGGGCCGGAGGTGCAGACCCTCGAGACGATCGAGGCGATGCGGACCGCCGGGCGGATCGCCGCGCGGGCGATGGCGGAGGCCGCGAAGATCATCTCGCCGGGGGTGACCACGGACGAACTCGACCGCGTGGCGCACGAGTACATGTGCGACCACGGCGCCTACCCGTCGACGCTCGGCTACCGCGGCTTCCCCAAGTCCCTGTGCACCTCGCTCAACGAGGTCATCTGCCACGGCATTCCGGACTCCACGGTGCTGCGCGACGGCGACATCATCAACCTCGACGTGACGGCGTACATCGGCGGCGTGCACGGCGACAACAACGCGACCTACCTGGTCGGTGACGTCGACGAGGAGTCCCGGCTGCTGGTCGAGCGCACCCGCGAGTCCCTGGACCGCGCGATCAAGGCGGTCCGTCCCGGCCGCCAGATCAACATCATCGGCCGGGTCATCGAGTCGTACGCCAAGCGCTTCGGCTACGGCGTGGTCCGGGACTTCACCGGCCACGGCATCAACTCGTCCTTCCACTCCGGCCTGATCGTCCCGCACTACGACAGCCCGCACGCGACGACCGTCATCCAGCCCGGGATGACGTTCACGATCGAGCCGATGCTGACGCTGGGGACGTACGAGTACGACATGTGGGACGACGGGTGGACGGTCGTCACGAAGGACCGGAAGCGGACGGCGCAGTTCGAGCACACGTTGGTGGTGACGGAGACGGGGGCGGAGGTGCTCACCCTGCCGTAGCGCCTCAAGACCCACTCTCCGCCGAGGGTGGGTCTTTCTCTTGTACGCTTTTACCGACAGGACGTCGGCAACCTGTTGACTTAGGTAAGCCTTACCTTAGAGGATAGGGCTCATGGACTCCTTCTCGACAGTCATCCGCACCGCGTCCCACGAACAGCACGTGGAGGCCGAGACCTCCACCTTCATGAGCGATCTGCTCGGCGGCCGGCTGGGCGTGGACGCGTACGCCCGGTACACCGAGCAACTGTGGTTCGTCTACGAGGCGTTGGAGACCGGGGCGGAGCGCCTCGCGGCGGATCCGGTGGCCGGGGCGTTCATCCAGGCCGAGTTGTTCCGACTGCCCGCGCTGGAGCGGGACCTTGAGCACTTGCGGGGTGCGGACTGGCGGGCGGAGCTGACCGCGCTTCCCGCGACGCGGGCCTATGCCGAACGGGTGCGGGAGTGCGCGGAGTCGTGGCCGGCCGGGTACATCGCCCATCACTACACGCGCTACCTCGGGGACCTCTCCGGCGGCCAGATCATCCGGGACAAGGCGGAGCGGACGTGGGGGTTCTCCCGGAAGGGGGACGGGGTGCGGTTCTACGTGTTCGAGGGGATCGGGAACCCGGCCGCGTTCAAGCGGGGGTATCGGGAGTTGCTGGACGGGGTCCAGGCCGACGATCTGGAGAAGCAGCGGGTCGTGGCCGAGTGCAAGCGGGCGTTCGCGTTGAACACCGGGGTGTTTCGGGCGTTGGGTGAGGAGTTTCCGCTGAGCGCGTGACGTCGGGCGGCGCCTGTGGGGCCACCGTCACAGGAAGCGCAGTCGCTCCATCGCCGTACGCAACTCACCGACCCAGCGGGCATAGGCGGGAACCTGCTGGAGTGCAGCCAGGGACACACGCTGACCCAGCCGATCGAAGTCGTACTCCGGCCGGTGCCGTGGGCCGAACGCCTCGGCCAGGGCCTTCTTCGGATCCGGAACCTTCTCGACGTCGCGAGGTGCCCGGACCAAGTTCCGTACCGACGCCTCCGCCGTCGCCGTGGGCAGCGCGGCGGCGTCGGCCAGCATCCACGCTTCCATCTCCCGCACCGGGACGATCCCGACGAGCCGGTCCGCCGCACCGCCGAGCCTCGCTCGGACGGACTCGACCTTGCTCTGCTCGTTGTGATCATGATGGATCAGCACGATGTCCATGTGTTCCAGAAGCGAGGCGACTTCCTCGACCACATGGTCGCGCGGCGCGACAGTGAAGCGACTGCCGGGAGCGGTGCCTCCGAAATCGAATCCGGGAGCGGACTCCGGCTCCAGTGCCGCCACTTGACGGTCGATGAGCGGCAGCAGGAACCACTGGTCACTGAGCCCCTCGGTCAGCAGCGCGATGCTCAAGTACCTAAGCCCCATGGGCGTATCCCACCGGGTTCAGGTACTGGCTCACTTCCATGGGCGAGACGTACGTACCACGCTCGCCGGTCACGCCGACCCTCCGAGCCCGCGTCAATCGGGCCGGCGACTTCCCCTTCTCCAGCCGTGTGACCGTGTCCATGAACACCACGTCCTGTGAAGCCTCGTCCAGCAGCGAGGCCAGCACGACCGGAGAGTGCGAGGTGACGATGATCTGACGGAGCGCGTCACGATCGCCTTCGGCGGGCTCCTCGTACGTGGCCAGATCCGTGACGCGTCCCTTCAACCGCTCCAGCAGACGGGGGACGCGATTCGGATGCAGGCCGTTCTCGGGTTCTTCGACCATCAGCACACCGGGATGAGCCGGATCATGTGCGGCGCCGAGCAGAGCAAGCACCCGCAGCGTTCCGCCGGACACGACTCGCGGCGTCATTCTCGGCTCGTGCTTGTGCTGGATCCAGATGTCCCACTGGGCCTGGTCCTTGTCCTGTACGACGTCGATCTCCCGTACATCGGGCAGCACAGCCGCCACGTCCGCCAGGAAGGCGGACCTCCGCTCCGGCGTCCTCCACAACCGGCCGAGTACGGCACCGAGGTTGCGACCGTCTTCGGTCAACGCCTCGTTGTCGTACGCGTCGGCGGGTTGGCGCATGGCATCGGGCACGGGGTCCAGCAGGCGCCAGCCGCCAGTTGCCCGCTTCAGAGCGCGGTACACCGCGGCATCAAGGCGAGGGGACTCTCCCGGCCCTTCCCGTTCTACGTAGGGAGCCGATTCGTCGATGGCAGCGGCCACCTGATCCGGCAGCGGCAGACCGGAACTGCCCACTCCCCCGATCGACACCTCTACGTCCAACGGTTGCGGCGCCTCGCGATAGCCGATGTACGCGTGGACCCCTACGTGAACCAGCCCGAACTCCGGGGTCTCCAGCAGAACATTCGCGCCGATGTGGATCTCCTCCACCAGGCTCCCGTCCGGGCGCCGCCGGAACAACTCCCGGGGACCACCACGCCGGGCATAGCGGACCAGTGTCTGACTGCTGGAGTCCCGTACGACGTGACCGAGCAGAGCGACCGCTTCCAGCAGGTTGGACTTGCCGGAGCCGTTCGCTCCCAGCAGGACCAGGAACGGCGGAACGTCGAGTGAGAACTGGTCGAACGTCTTGAAGCCGTCGATCTCGATCCGGGTGATCACTGCTGCTCCTCACTCACCGCGTGTACGCGAAGCGGTTGCGCGGCCACACTATCCGTCCCCCCTCCGCCGTACGGTCAGCGGCTCGGTCGCGTGTACGCGCAGTGCAGGGCCCTCGTCCAGCGTCAGTACCACCGTGGATTCGTGCGATTCGTGCTGCTCGGTGTGGACGTCGAGGACTGCGCGCCAAGCGCCCCATACCCGCACGTACTGGCCGGGGTGGACCATGACCGCCGCGAGTTCCGTCTCGACGGGCTCGGCCACGATGTCCGGTGCCTTCAGCTCCGCGAACACCGTTTTGCCGACCCCGCCCGCGCGTTTCTCCACACCCCAGCGAAGGGCGAGTGCCTCGACCAGGAGCAGCCCGCGCCCACCTGTCTCCTCGTCTCCGGGCTCCCGTAACTCGGGCGTCCCCGCTCCGGCGTCGCTGACCTCCAGCCGCAGCAGCCCCTCGTCCACCGTGCGTGCGATCCGTACGCCTACCTGGCGATCGCTCGGCACGGGTACGCGCAGCGCGTTGGTCACGAGTTCCGAGAGGACCAACTCGGCGTTGCCCAGGACCTCTTGATCGACACCCCAGTCACCGAGCACCGCGAGCAGCGCGGCCCGCGCTCTGGGCACGCTGCGAGGGCAGCGGGGCAGCCGGAAGGTGACTTCGTTCGGTGCGGCCATGCGGTGGCCTCCTCGGGACTCGGCGACTGTGGCGAACTCCCCGCAGTGCGGCTCCGGTTGGAGTCGCGGACATCAGTAGACTGCCCGCACTTGAACTCACTCGCAACGTTGCGAGTTACATCGGAGCCTTTTCTCACTCTTTCGGGTGAGTGCATCATGGAGGCCAACTCGGCTCTGCTAGAAGGGGATTCATGACAACTCGCGGCACAACCGACCGGCCATCAACAGTTCTCGGACGGCAGTTGGGTGACGAGCTACGGCGTCACCGGGAAGCCGCAGGCCTGTCCACCACCGAGGCGGCCGATGCGCTCGACTGCACCAAGGGCAAGATCAGCCGCATGGAGAACGGTCGCGTTCTGGTGCGTACACCTGACGTGGTCGCGCTGCTGCACGCTTACGGAATCGACGACTCGGAGACCCTGGAGCGGTTGACCCGCCTCACCCGGACCGCCAACCGCCGCCGCCGTGAGGGTTGGTGGCATCAGTACGGCTCGGTGCTGGCCGACACATATCGGGACTACATCGAGATGGAGTCCATCTGCGAAAGCGTCCGCACCTTCCAGGCGCAACTGATCCCGGGCCTTCTGCAAACCGCTCAGTACGGACGAGCGGTGACAGTCGCCTCGCGCGCATGGCAGTCGTCCGAGGAGATCGACCAGTTCGTTCAGGTACGACTCTCTCGGCAACAACGGCTCCTCGACGAGCCCACGTTGGAATTCTGGGCGGTACTCGCAGAGGGAGTGCTCCGCCAGCAAGTCGGGGGACCCGACGTCATGCGCGCCCAGCTGGAACACGTCGCCGAAATGGCGGTGCGCCCCAATATCACCGTCCAGGTCCTGCCGTTCTCCCGCGGGGCGCACTCAGGTATGTTCGGGCCGTACCTGTTGATGGGCTTTCCGCAGGTGACGGCACAGGATCTCGTACTGACGGAGACTCCCACGGGCAACATCTGGATGGAGCGAGAGCTTGAAGTCGCCCACTATCGGGCGCTCTTCGACGATGCGCGCACCGCTGCGCTGCCGCCGACGGAATCACTCGCACTCATCCGTCGCACTGCCAAGGAGTACAGTCCATGACCCACGAACGCCACGAAGCCTCTCGTCCCGGGACAGCGATATGGCGTAAGAGCACCTACAGCGGCGGCCAGGGCGAATGCCTCGAACTCGCCCCCGATACCGCCGACTTCGCCCCCGTCCGCGACAGCAAGACCCCCACCGGCCCTGTCATCCCGTTCGGCCGCCACGCCTGGCGCGCCTTCGTCGCCCACCTCGGCTGAGTCTCAGCGCTCCAGGAACACCCGGCCCCCGACCTCCACCCATCCCCCCGGCTGCGGCGCCGTAAGGATCTGGGACCCCGCGCCCTGTGTGATGTTGAGAGCTCTGCCCAACCGGTCGGTCAGCAGCAACGCCGCCGCGCCCGTCGCCTCGTCCTCGTGGATGCCGTCGTCCCGGCCGGGGAACGCGCGGGCGCGGACGCGGCCCGCTGCCTCGTCCTCCCAGGCCCAGGCGTAGATCCACTCGCCGGGTGGGGGGACGGGGAGGGCGTCGACCTCGCGGGCGGTGGCGTACTGGCGGAGGGTACGGGGCGGGGCCCACTCCGGGAGGGCCTCGATCCAGCTGAACTCGCCGTCGAGACGGGTGCCCACGACGCCTGCGGGGGTGACCAGCTCGGGTATGTCCAGGAGCCAGGCCGTGCCGACGCAGGGGTGGCCGGCGAAGGGCAGGCGGGTGGTCGGGGTGTAGATGTCGATGACTCCGCGCTCGGGGTCGTCGACGAACACCGTCTCGCTGAAGCCGAGTTTCCCGGCGAACACCTGCCGCTCGTCCGGGTCCGGCATGACGGAACCCTCGCGGACGACGCCGAGTTCGTTGCCGTATCCGCCGCTGGGTCCGCAGAAGACACGCAGTACGTCGTAGTCAGTCACGGGGGCATTCAAACACCGCGCGGGCGGCGAGGTCATCCCAGGCCGGGGCTCCGCCGGGGAGGGGCCAGGTGAGGGTGGGGGCCTCGTCGTAGGGCAGCGAGGACATGGTGTCCTCGTACGCCGTTTCCAGGAGGGCCCGTTGGCGCTCAGGAGTCTCCGGGTGCTCCGCGAACTGTCGTACGCGCTCGTCGTGTGCCCCGGTCAGTTCGGCGGCGGTGCGGCGCCAGTCCTCGTCGTCCGGTACTCGGTACAGGACCACGCACGGCGGGGTCAGGCCCTCCGCCAGCGCCGCCACGGCACGGTCGTGACCGTCGAGGAGCGCCCAGCCGTCGAACGGTGTGACCCGCCACAGGAGGACGGGGGCGAGCGTGTCCTCCCGTGCGTGCTTGCGGTAGGCCTTCACGCGTGGCGCGTCCGTGGGTGAGAGCGGTCGTAGCGGTACGACGCCTTCCCAGCCGCCCGCGCACCAGTCGAGGTGGCAGGCGGGCCAGTCGCGCATGAAGTCGCCCCACCACACGTAGGCCGGGAACTTGCGCCGCTCGCGGAGGCGCCAGCGTGCGTCGTGCAGCGGGCCCTCCTTCGCCTCCTCCAGCCAACTCGCGTACTGGTGAACCCAGTTACCGGGGTTCCTCATCAGGTCCGACCGGATCCTCGGCAACGCTGAGCGGAAGCCGTCGAGCCGGTGCACGAAGAGGCCCTCGCGCGAACAGCCGCCCTCTTCCTCCCGGCCCAGCAGCAGGGGCCGTCCGCCCTGCCGGAGCAACAGCCGGCCGCCGGCCGCCGTCTCGAAACGCAGCGGGGGCGGACCGGGCCGGCCTGTCACGGTCAGCACCAGTCCGCCCGCCGGCAGTGGTTCTCTGGGCCCCTGGTCTTCATGGGGCACAGTCTTACGCCTCCGTACGCCGCCTGCGCATCGCGAGCACCACGCCCGCGCCCGCCGCCACGGTCACCGCCGCAGCCGTGCCCAGGGCCGCCACCGGGATGTCGGAACCGGTCGAGGCCAGCGAGCCGTTCACGCTGCCCGTCGTGGAGCCGGTGACACCGCCGCCCGAAGTCGAGCCCGTCGTACCGGAGTTGTCGGTGCCGCCGGAGGAGCCCGTGCCGGTGCCGGTCGTCGACGACGAGCCGTCCGAGGGGAGGGTGGCGTCCGCCGTCAGGGCCAACGTCAGGTCGAGCGGGTCGAGTTCGGCGCCGGTCTGGTAGAAGCCGCCGAAGGCCTTCGCGCCGGCTGCGGTGAGGGTGGCGGTGACGTCGTCGAGGGTGATGACGTCGTTCTTCGCGGTGAGGTCGGTCGAGCCGGCCTTCAGGTCGGCCAGGACCACGTCGTCGGACTTCTCGCCCAGGCTCGTCACGTCCGCGGTCAGTTTGCCGGCGCCCTTGTCGAGGGTGGCCTTCAGGTCGGTGAAGGTGAGGTCGAGGCCGTAAGTGCCGTTGTCCTCATGGCCCTTGAAGTTCACCGCGCCCTCGAAGGCGGCGGAGAGGGTGTCCGCGTCGGTGTCGTAGCTGCCGGACGCGCCGGTGAAGGTGAAGACTCCGTTGCCCGCCGCCTGGGACGCGCCGGTCGACGTCGTGATCTTGCCGTTGGCGACGCTGCCGACGACGTAGGAGCGGAAGGACTCCTTGACGCCCCAGTTGAGCTTGCCGTCCGCTATCTCGCCCTTGTCGGCGGCCGGTTGGGAGGCGGTGTCCGAGGGGCTCGCGCTGTCGGAGGGCGTGACGGACGGGGTGGTCGTGGCCGGCGGGGTGGTCGTCGCGGGCGGGGACGTCGGCTGGGACGGCGTCGGCGATACGGGCGCGCTCGGGGTCGGGGACGTCGTCGACACCGGCTCGACCGCCGACAGCGGGTCGCCGGCCGCGTTCGCGTACGAGTCGCTGCCGAGGAACGTGCCCGCCGCCGTGGTGAGGGTGGTGCCCAGGTCCGTCAGGTTCTGGCTGGTCGGTGCGGCGACCGTCGCGAGCGTCACGTCCTGCTGCTTGGTGCCGCCGTCCGCGACGAGATCGGCGGTGAGGGTGCCCGCCGCGCTGTCGTACTGGAAGTCGGACATCTCCCGCACGAAGCCGTGCAGCGTCGACTTGGCGGTGACGGTGCCCTTGAAGGTGAGGTGCACGGCGTGGCTGGTGGTGTCGTAGGTGCCCGTGCCGCCCGTGAAGGTGAAGGCGCCGTTGTTCGCGGCCTGCGAGGCGCCGTCGGTGGCGGTGAAGGAACCCTGCGCGTAGGTGCTCACGTAGGTGCGGTAGGACTGCTTGATGCCCCAGGTCAACTCGTAGCCGCTGAGCGGGACTTCGGCCGCCGACGCGGTGGTCGTGGCGAGCGCCGTGGCGCCGAGAGCGGCGGCGGTCGCGACGGCCGCGGCGAGGGCGAAGGAAAGTCGAGGGCGTCTGACGGGCATGGCCGTGGTTCTCCTTGAGGTGAGTGGATGGTCCGCCAACACACGGACCGGGTGAGGGAGTCAGTCGGCTTCCGGGCCGGCGGCGGTCCCGGTGGCCGGACTGGTACGGCGCCTGCGGACCAGGAACACGGACACCGCGGCCACCACCAAGAGGGCGCCGCCCGCAAGACCGATCGGCAGCGCGGCCGAAGTGCCGTCGCCGCCACCGGAGTTGTCGGCGACCGGCTCGGCGGACACCGAGGGGTGGGCCGCCTGTTCCTCCGGGGTCTCGCCCGCCGTGGGCGTGGTGCCGAGGTCGGGCAGTGCGGGCAGTTTCGCGTCGTCGGTGAGGGCGACGGCCAGGGACACCGGGTCCATGCCGGTGCCCGCCGGGTACATCCCGCCGAAGGCCTTCACGCCCTGCGCGGTGAGTTTCGCGGGCGCCTCGGTGACCTTCGCCAGGCCCTTGGTCGCCTTGAGGCCCTTGGCCGCGAAGGTGACCAGCGGGACCTTCTTGCCGGTGAAGTCGGCGCCGGTGACGGCAGTGCCGGTGACGTCGGCGTAGAGCGTGCCCTTGCCGTCCTCGACCGCCGCCCGGACACCGCTGAGCTTCAGATCGAGGCCCTCGGCACCGGCGAAGCGCACCGCGCCCTTGAACGAGGCCGTCAACTCCCCGTTCCTGTACGTCCCTTCACCGCTCGGGAAGCGGAAGAGCGCGCCGCCGTCCTCGGCTCCCGCCGAAAGCGCCCACTTGCCCTTGGCGATATCTCCGGTGACGTACTCCCGGAAGGTGCGGCGCACGCCCCAGTCGACGGCGCCGCCCACGATCGCACCACTCGAAGTCTCCTTCTTCGCGGCGGACTTGGTGGGTGTCGGGGAGGGCGTGGCCGTTTTGGTGGCCGCCGCCCTCACGTCCGCCGAGAGGCTCACCGGGTCCAGTGCCGTACCGGCCGCGTAGTACCCGGCGAAGGACTTCGCGCCCTGTGCGGTGAGCGTGGCGGGCAGGTTGTCGAGGACGACCGCGTTGCCGCCGCCCTTCATGTCGATGCCGCCCAACGAGAGCGAGGCGAAGGGCACTTGAGAGGACGTCGTGACCGTCCCGGCGCCCTTCGCCTTGCTGGTGATGTCCAGGTAGAGCGTGCCGGTCGAGCCCGAGACACGGACCGTGGGGCGGCTCAGGGTGAGGTCGAGTTCGTAGCTTCCGTCGGTCTTCCTGTGGCCGACGAAGTGCACCCCGCCCGCGAAGGACGAGCGGAACGCGCCCGTCGAGCCGTCGTAGGAACCCGTCGCCGAGGGGAAGCGGAACTGGCTGCTGCCCACGGTCGCCGCGCCGCCCGTGAGGGAGTAACTCCCGTTCGCGATGGGGCCGGTGACATAGCTCTGGAACGAGGACTTGATGCCCCAGTCGAGCCGGCCGCCCTGCACGGTACGGCTCTCGGCGTGGGCGAGGGCCGCGGGGAGCAGGGCGCCGAGGACGGTCAGGACGGCCGTGCACACCACGGTGACCAGGGCATTTGGGCGCGCGGGCATGGGTGGGTCCTCCGGATGACGACTGCCGGTAGCGAATGAAGGTAAGGCTAACCTAAGCTCTCCTCACCTGAAACGACAGTGCCCGAGAGATGTCGAGAGATACCGAGAGAGACGGACGGGACCGTGCCACGCTTGCGCACACGACTGGCGGGAGCACTGTTGTCCGTGCTCGCGCTCACGCTCACCGGATGCGGGGGCGCAGCCACGTCCGCGACCAGCGCGTCCGCGAAGGCCACCGCCCCGGCCAACCCCGTGGAGCCGCTGACCGACACCCCGGACCCCCGACTCCCGGTCACCGTAGGCTCCGCCGACGGCAAGAAGGTCACCGTCGAGAACGCGCGGCGCATCGTCCCGCTCTCCGGCAGCCTCAGCGAGATCGTGTTCACGCTCGGGCTCGGCGACCGGGTCGTGGCCCGCGACATCACCGCGACCTTCCAACAGGCCGCGAAACTCCCCCTCGTGACCCGCAACCACGACGTCTCGGCGGAGAGCGTGCTGTCCCTCAGGCCCGATCTCGTCCTCGCCGAGACGACCACCGGACCGTCGGAGGCCATGGGTCAGATCCGCGCGGCCGGCATCCCGGTCCTCGTCGTCGACCCGGCGAAGGGGCTCGCCGACGTCGGTCCGCGCATCCAGGCGGTGGCCGACGCGCTCGGCGTACCGGCCGCGGGCAAGGAGCTGACCAAACGCTCCGAGGACCGAATTGCCGCCGTACGCAAGGCGATTCCGCGGCACGAGGAGAAGCCGCGGGTCGCGTTCCTGTATCTGCGCGGGTCCGCGTCCGTGTATCTCATCGGAGGGAAGGGGTCGGGCGCGACCTCGCTGCTGGAGGCGGCCGGGGCGGTCGACGCGGGTGCGGGATCGGGCCTGAAGAAGGACTTCACCGCGATCACCACCGAGGCACTCGCGCAGGCCGCGCCCGACGCGATTCTCGTCATGACCAAGGGACTTGAGTCGGTCGGCGGCATCGACGGGCTGGTGAAGATCCCCGGTGTCGCACAGACCCCGGCCGGAATGAACCGGCGGGTCGTGTCGATCGAGGACGGCGTGCTCCTCAACTACGGGCCGCGCACCGACCAGGTACTCAAGTCGCTGGTGGACCAGTTGTACGGAGGCGGGGCGGAATGACCGTACTGGACAAGGGGGTTGAGGCGACCATCACCCCAACTCCCCCGCGAAGACGGCGCGGTAAGGGCTGGCTGCTCACCGTCGGGCTGGTGATCGCCCTTCTCGTCCTGGTGCCGGTGGCCGCGGGGCTGGGCGCGTATCCGATCCCGACCGGGGATGTGTTGGCGTCGGTGCAGCACCGACTCGGGCTCGGCGGCGGGGCGTTGGGCCGCGTACCGGAGTCGGTGCTGTGGAACGTGCGCTTCCCGCGGATCGTGCTCGCGCTGCTGGTGGGTGCGTCCCTCGGCTGCGCCGGGGCGTTGATGCAGGGCGTGTTCGGGAATCCGCTCGCGGAGCCGGGGGTCATCGGGGTGTCCTCGGGTGCGGCGGTGGGCGCGGTCGCGGTGATCGCGTTCGGGCTCGACTTCCTCGGGACGTGGACGGTGTCGGCGGTGGCGTTCGTCTCCGGGCTCGCCACGGTTCTGCTGGTCTACGCGATGTCGCGCTCCGGCGGTCGTACGGAGGTCGTGACGCTGATCCTCACCGGGATCGCGCTGAACGCGTTCGCGGGGGCGCTGATCGGGCTGTTCCTGTTCTTCGCGGACACGGCCGCCGTCAACCAGATCACCTTCTGGCAGCTCGGCTCGCTCTCCCAGGCGACCTGGCCGAAGGTCCTCGCGATCCTCCCGTGCGCGGTGGTCGGCCTGACCCTCGCGCCGTTGCACGCCGGCCGCCTGGATCTCCTCGCCCTCGGTGAACGCCCCGCCCGGCACCTGGGAGTTGACGTCGAACGGCTGCGGATCGTCCTGGTGCTGGTCATCGCCCTCCTCACGGCGGCGGCGGTCAGCGTCTCCGGGATCATCAGTTTCGTGGGGCTCGTCGTTCCCCATCTGCTCCGCATGGCGGCGGGTCCCGGCCACCGTTTCCTGATCCCGGGGAGCGCGCTGCTCGGTGCGCTGGTTCTCCTGGCCGCGGACCTCGCGGCCCGTACGGTCGCGGCACCGGCGGAACTGCCGCTCGGCGTTCTGACGGCGTTGCTCGGTAGCCCGTTCTTCTTCTGGCTGCTGCGTAGGACGCGGCGCGGGCAGGGGGGTTGGGCGTGAACCAGGTTCCCGGGGACACCTTGCCGGTCGCTGCTCCGGGTTGCCGGGGAGTGTCCGTTGTTTCCCGGTCGAGACTGCCACTGGATGCGCGTTGGGGGGTGCGGGCCGTCGGTGGCTGGTCGCGCAGTTCCCCGCGCCCCTTTTCCGCCGCCCTGCACCACCGACGCCCCGCTCCGCCTCCGCCCCGCCCCGCCCCCGCCGGCGCCCCTTCTTCACCGCCCGCCGATTCCTCTCCGCAACCCCGCTCCACCTCCGCCCTCTCCCCCCTCCCGCTAACTCTTCTCCGCCACCGCGTTCCACCTCCACCCCCTCTCCCCCCTGCCGATTCCTCTCCGCGCCCTTCTCCCCTCCCGCCAACTCTTCTCCGCCACCCCGTTCCACCTCCCCCCTCTCTCCCCCCACCGATTCCTCTCCGCAACCCCGTTCCACCTCCGCCCTCTCCCCCCTGCCGATTCCTCTCCGCCCCCCCTCTCTCCTCCCGCCAACTCTTCTCCGCCACCCCGTTCCACCTCCACCCCCTCTCTCCCCCACCGATTCCTCTCCGCCACCCCGCTCCACCTCCACCCCCTCTCCCCCCTGCCGATTCCTCTCCCCCCGCCAACTCCTCTCCGCCGCAACGGCGCCCAGCCCCCGCGAACCATCCCGGTGGTGCCGAACAGTCCTTGTCCCTGTCGTCCGTGGAGCCCGCGTATGAGACTTCTCCGTAGCCGCCCCGCGCCCCCCGCTCCCGCCGAACCGGGAGACGTCCTCGCCGAGGCTGACGGCCTCCATGTCCGGCTCGGCGGGCGGGCCGTCCTTCACGGTGTGTCCGTGCCTGTCCGTGCCGGTGAGGTGCTCGCGCTCGTCGGGCCCAACGGGGCGGGGAAATCAACCCTGTTGGGCGCCCTCGCGGCGGATCTTCCGGCCGTCGGCGGAGTCGTACGGATCTACGGTCGGCCCGCCGCCGACTGGTCCGCTCCCGAGCTCGCCCTGCGGCGTGCCGTGCTTCCCCAATCGGCCACGCTCTCCTTTCCGTTCACGGTCGAGGACGTCGTACGGATGGGGCGGGCGCCGCATGCCACCAGCCCGGCCGAGGACGAGATCGCCGTGGCGGAGGCGATGGCGCGGGCGGAGGTGACGGCCTTCGCGCCGCGGCCGTTCTCGGCGCTCAGCGGTGGGGAGCGGGCCCGGGTCGCGCTCGCCCGGGTGCTGGCCCAGCGGGCGCCGCTGCTGCTGCTCGACGAACCGACCGCCGCGCTCGATCTCCGGCATCAGGAACTGGTCCTGCGGCTGTGCCGGGAAAGGGCGCACGCGGGGGACGCGGTGGTCGTGGTGCTGCACGATCTCGCGCTGGCCGCCGCCTACGCGCACCGGGTCGCGATTCTGCGCGCCGGTCGTGTCGCCGCCGACGGTCCGCCGGGGGTCGTATTCACCGAGGAGTTGTTGTCGGACGTCTACGACCAGGCAGTTGAAGTGTTTCCGCATCCGCGTACGGGGGCGGTCGTCGTGACCCCGCACCGGCCCGCTTGACCCCCTCTTGACCGTCCCTTGCCGTTCGTTTTCCGCCGCCGAGATCAAGCCGTGTCTGTGATTTTTCTGTGGGCAGTGAATACCGGACGGGACGGGTATGACTCAGGTAAGCCTCAGGTAAGTTAGGGCAGCCTCACCACACTGCCTCACCGCATCACCTCGTCACACCACCTCGTCACACACTCTCGCTTGGAGCCTGCATGCGTGCCGTCCGACTTCCCGTCGCCACCGCCGTCGCCGCCGCGGCCGCACTGACCGCCGTCACGGCGTGCACCGCGAAGAGCGACGCCAAGGACGGCGACGCGATCCAGGTGACCGCGGCCGACTCCAAGTGCACGACCTCCAGCAAGTCGATCCCGGCCGGTCAGGTCACGCTGAAGATCGAGAACACCGGCTCGAAGGCGACCGAGGTCGAGATCCTCTTCCCGGACGACCGGATCGTCTCCGAGAAGGAGAACATCGGGCCGGGGACCAAGTACACGCTGACCGCCGAGGTGAAGTCGGGATCGTACGAGATCGCCTGCCGGCCGGGGATGAAGGGGCACGGTGTACGGCAGAAGCTGACCGTCACCGGGGGCAGCGTCGCCAAGCGTGACCCGAAGCTGGACGCGGCCGTCGCCGCCTACCGCGAGTACGCGCAGGAGCAGGCCGACGCGACGATCCCGAAGGTGGAGACGTTCGCCAACGCCATCAAGGCGGGCGACCTCACCGCCGCCAAGAACGCCTACGCCCCCTCCCGCGTCGGCTGGGAGGCCACCGAGCCGATCGCGGAGTCGTTCGGGGACATCGACCCCAAGACCGACACCCGCGCCGACGGCCTGGAGAAGGGCCAGAAGTGGACCGGCTGGCACGCGCTGGAGAAGTCGCTGTGGCAGGACAAGAAGATCGGCGCCGAACAGAAGGTCCTCGCCGCCGAGTTGGTCACCGATCTGAAGGACTGGCAGAAGCGCGTCGGCAAGGCCGAGATCACCCCGACCTCCATGGCCAACGGTGCCAAGGAACTCCTCGACGAGGTCGCCACCGGCAAGATCACCGGCGAGGAGGACCGCTACTCGCACACCGACCTGAGCGACTTCAAGGCCAACGTCGACGGCGCCCAGAAGGCGTACGAGCTGCTGAAGCCGGTCGCCCAGAAGAACGACGCGGCGCTGACCACCGAGTTGGACAAGCAGTTCGCCGCGATCGACACGCTGCTCGACAAGTACCGCTCGACCTCGACCTCCGACGGCTTCGTGTCGTACGACAAGGTCACCAAGGACCAGCGCAAGGAGCTGTCGGACGCGGTCAACGCGCTCGCGGAGCCGCTGTCGAAGCTCGCCGCCGCCGTCGTGAAGTAGGCCTGAGATGACGGACGTTCAGAAGAGCGAAGTCCAGGAGGGCGGTTCGCCGTCCCGTCGTTCGCTCATCGGCTGGGGCGGTGCCGGGCTCGCGCTCGGTGCCGTCGCGGCCGGTGGCGCGGTCGCGATGACCCATGTCGGCGAGGACGTCGATCCGGCCGGTGCCGACACCGGTGCCGCGGTCACCTTCCACGGCGCCAACCAGGCCGGTATCGCCACACCCGTGCAGGACCGGCTGCACTTCGCCGCGTTCGACGTGAAGGCCGACGACCGCGCCGAGTTCGTGCGGATGCTGAAGGACTGGACGGCCGCCGCCCGCCGGATGACCGGTGGGCACGCGGTCGGCGACGGGGCCTACGGCGGGCTCGCCGAGGCGCCGCCGGACGACACCGGCGAGGCGCTGGGGCTGAAACCCTCGCGGCTGACCCTCACCATCGGCTTCGGGCCGGGGTTCTTCGACCACTTCGGTCTCAGCGGTAGCCGTCCCGACGCCCTCGTCGATCTGCCGCGGTTCCCCGGCGAGAACTTCGACAAGTCCCGTACGGGCGGGGACCTTTGTGTCCAGGCCTGTGCGGACGATCCGCAGGTCGCCGTGCACGCGATCCGCAACCTGGCCCGGATCGGCTTCGGCAAGGTCGCGATCCGCTGGTCCCAACTGGGCTTCGGGAAGACGTCGTCCACGACCCCCGGTGCCCAAACCCCGCGCAATCTCATGGGGTTCAAGGACGGCACCCGCAACATCGCGGGTACGGAGACGGACCGGCTGAAGAAGTTCGTATGGGTGGGCGAGGGCGACAACAGCGCGAACTCGGCCTGGATGACCGGGGGTTCGTATCTCGTCGCCCGGCGCATCCGGATGAACATCGAGACCTGGGACCGGACCTCGCTCCAGGAGCAGGAGGACGTATTCGGGCGGGACAAGGGCGAGGGCGCGGCGGTCGGCAGGGCGAAGGAGCACGACCCGCCGTTCCTGAAGGCGATGAAGCCCGACGCGCACGTCCGGCTCGCGCACCCCGACTCCAACAGCGGGGTCACCATCCTGCGCCGGGGCTACTCCTTCACCGACGGAACCGACGGCCTCGGCCGTCTCGACGCGGGCCTGTTCTTCCTGGCCTACCAGCGTGACGTACGCAAGGGATTCATCCCGCTCCAGCGGAAGCTGTCGGCGTCCGACGCGCTCAACGAGTACATCCAGCACGTGGGTTCGGCGGTCTTCGCCGTCCCGCCGGGCGTCCGTGACAAGGACGACTGGTGGGGCAGCACGCTGTTCTCCAAGGACGCGAAGGAGTCGTAGACCGTGTTCTCGAACTATCTGATCGGTCTGCGCGAGGGCCTGGAAGCCAGTCTCGTCGTCTGCATCCTGATCGCCTATCTCGTCAAGACGGACCGGCGGGACGCGCTGAAGCCGATCTGGATCGGCATCGTCGTCGCGGTGCTCATCGCGATGGGCTTCGGCTGCGCGCTCGAATTCGGCTCGCAGGAGATGACGTTCCAGGCGCAGGAGGCGCTCGGCGGTTCGCTGTCGGTCGTCGCGGTCGGTCTTGTGACGTGGATGGTGTTCTGGATGCGGCGCACCGCCCGGCACCTGAAGACCGAACTCCACGGCAAGCTGGACGCCGCGCTCGCGATGGGCACGGGTGCGCTGGTCGCCACCGCGTTCCTCGCCGTCGGCCGTGAGGGCCTGGAGACCGCGCTGTTCGTGTGGGCGTCGGTGCACGCGGCGAGCGACGGCACCCCGCGCCCGCTGATCGGCGTAGGACTGGGCCTGGCCACGGCGGTGTTGCTGGGCTGGCTGTTCTACCGGGGCGCGCTGAAGATCAACCTCGCGAAGTTCTTCACCTGGACCGGCGCGATGCTGGTCGTCGTCGCGGCGGGTGTACTGGCGTACGGCTTCCACGACTTGCAGGAGGCCGACTGGCTGCCGGGGCTGACGAAGCTGGCCTTCGACATCAGCGACACGATCCCGCCGGACAGCTGGTACGGCACCCTCCTGAAGGGCGTCTTCAACTTCCAGCCGGACCCGACGGTCCTGCAGATCACGGTGTGGCTGCTGTACCTGGTCCCCACGCTCGCCCTGTTCTTCGCCCCGGTAGGGTTCGCCTCCGGGAAGGGGAAGGTGAAGACACCTGATGAGCAGGGATCGCAGCCCTCGAAGGCTCCGCAGGCTTGACCGGCGCGTACTGATAGCGGCCTCGGTGACCGCTTTGTCGCTGACGGCGAGCGGTTGCGTGGTGGTCCACGGCGAGCGGGAGGTCCTCCCCGCCACCACCCGGGCCGAGGCCGCCACGGCGCTCCAGCAGTTCACGACCGCGTACAACGCCGCCGACAAGGCGTACGACAGTTCCCTGGACGCCGCTCATGTCACCGGCGCGCTCGGTGACATCGACGCGGCGCGGCTGAAGGCGGGGCACACCAACTCGCCCGCCGGGAACGCGAACTACTCGCCGCTGGAGCTGACGGACGCGAAGTTCACCATCCCGAAGAAGGCCGGCTGGCCCCGCTGGTTCGTGGCCGACACCGCCGCCAACAAGGGTGGCGGGGCCCGTTGGTTGCTGGCCTTCACGCGCAACGACCTGTCCGAGCCGTGGCAGGTGGCGTATCTGACGCTGCTCTCGCCCACCGCCGTACCGAAGTTCAGGACCGACAAGGACGGCTGGGCCGAGGCCGTACCGGCGAACTCGGCCGAACTGACCGTCGCGCCCGGCGAGTTGAGCCAGAGCTACGCGACATATCTGAAGAGCGGTGGGGCGGACTTCGCGGACGGCACGCACACCAGCGCGTGGCGTGCGTCCCGGGAGAAGGCCACCAAGCCCGGGCTGGCCGTCCAGTTCCTCGACCAGCCGCTGACGAGCGGCGACTACGCGCCGCTGGCGCTGCGCACGGCGGACGGCGGGGCGTTCGTGTTCTTCAGCACGCGGTACTTCCAGAAGGAGACCGCGGCGGAGGGCACGTCGGTGCCGACGCAGAACAAGGACGTGCAGGCGCTGACGACGGGTGAGGGGGAGCAGTCCCTCACGCTCCAACTCGTGTCCAACCAGGTGGCGTTGGATCCGAGGCGGGGCGGGAAGGTGTCGGTGCTGGGGCGGATCGAGGGCCTTACGTCGGCGCAGGGCGGCTGACCTCGGAAGGTCAACGGCCCAGTGGCCAGGCCGAGTTCTCGTGGTCCGGCTCGGCTCCCGCGTGGCGGGCGCAGGCGTCCGTGAGGGTTTCGAGGAGGGTCAGCGGGTCGGGCAGGGGGTGCTCGGGGCCGCGTACCCAGTGAACGGACTGGTTCTCGCCGGGGAGTCGGGCCGGGGGGACCAGGACGTAGGAGCCTCGGCAGTGCCAGCGCAGGCCGGGGTGTTCGTCCATCGTCTCGGGGTGGCAGTCCAGTTCGCAGGGCCACCACTCGTCCTCGTCCTCGGGGGTGCCGCGGGTGAGGGTGAAGAAGAGCAGCCGTCCGTCGTCGCTCGCGGCGACCGGGCCGACCTCGACACCGGCGGCGAGCAGCCGCTCCAGCGCCTCGTGGCCCGCTTCGAGGGGTACGTCCAGGACGTCGTTGACCATGCCGGTCGCGGTGATGAAGTTGGCCTGCGGCTGGTGGCGGGCCCAGCGCTCGATCTGGGAGCGGTCGGTGGTGGACTGCGTCTGCCAGGCGAACGACACGGGGTGGCGGGCCGGGGTGGGGCAGCCCACGCGGTCGCACGAACATCGATAGCCCGGGGCGGGGTGCGCGGCGGGGGCCAGCGGCAGCCCCGCCTCGGCGGCGGCCAGCAGCAGCGCCTCGCGTCCGCTGCCGTCGTCGGGGGCCTCCTGCGGGCGGCGTCCGCGCAGCCACGAGGAGAGTTTGCCCTGCCGACCGGTCCGGCCACCGAACGTCGCGCTCATCTATCTCCTCGCCCTGCTGTTGTCGCCTTGCTGTGTTTGCCCTGCCGTTGTGCGGAGAACTTCCCCTATGGTCCCACCATCCTGCGCCTTGAGAGGCGGGACCTCGTATCCGGGGTGGGTGGGACGAGACACACGTGTGGCGCTTTCGGCGCAAGTGTCATGCTTTTTCCGGCCAGGGGTCTCCCCAGCTCACGTCCCGTGCCGCCTTGTACAGGTCGCCGTGGCGTTTGGTGACCGTCGTCCGGCGTAGCTGTTCGTCCGTCTCGCAGAGGTCGAGGAGTACCTGGCCCTTGCGGATCTGCGGGCGGCGTACGACGCGGGCGGGGGCGGGTTCCACGGGGAAGCGGGCGGCGGCCACGTAGCTGAACTTCTCGTCCTCGTACGGCAGGGAGCCGCCCTTGACCTTCCGGTGCAGGGAGGAACGGCTGACCCGCGCCGAGAAGTGGCACCAGTCCTCGCCGGGGGCGATCGGGCAGGCGGCGCTGTGCGGGCAGGGGGCGGCGATGTGGAAACCGGCGGCGACCAGTCTGTTCCGGGCCTCGATGACGCGGGCGTAACCGGCCGGGGTACCGGCTTCGACGATCACCACGGCCTGGGCCGCGGCGGCTGCGGCGTCCACGAGGGCGGTTCGGTCGGGGGCGGTGAGTTCGTTGAGGACGTAGGAGACGGTGACGAGGTCGGTGGGGTCGAGGGTGAGCGCGGAGCCGATGCGTGCGCGGCGCCAACCGGTGTCGCGCAGCGCCGGGTTGGCGGCGGCGATCTCCTTCCCCAGGGCGAGCGCGGGCTCGGCCCAGTCGAGGACGGTCACCGGGCGATCTCCGGCCCAGGTCGCGGCGACGGCCCAGGTGGCGGAACCGGTCCCGCCACCGACATCCACGTGTCCCTGCGGGGCCCATTCCGGTACGGCGTCCGCGAAGGCGTCCAGTGCGGAACGTACGGCTTCGAAAGTCGCCGGCATCCGATAGGCCGCGTAAGCCGCTACGTCCGCACGGTCCCGCAGGATCGGAGCGTCGGTCGGGGTGTCTCCGCGGTAGTTGCCGATCAGGCGCTCCACCGCCCCGGCAGCCTGCCTGGGCGGAAGCCCGTCGAGCAGGCGGGCTAGAGCGGTACGCAGGGTTTCGGCCGGGGCCACGGGGTCGTTCACCCGCTGATTCTAAGTGGCCCGGGGTCGCAGCCGAGGTCCCTGGGGGCTCCGCCCCCAGCCCCCCGAGGCCTATGCCCACCCACCGCCCATGGCGGGGCATGGAAGAGCTCGGCTCAAAAAACCCGCCCGGCCAAGCCACCCGAGCCCCGAACCACCCTCAGCCGCTCACCGCCCGAGCCACCCCCCCCCAGCCCGTCACCGCCCGCATCCCTCAGCCCCGCACCGCCCGAGCCACCCGCGTCCCCGCAGCCGCCCGCGGCCCGCTGTCCGCCCCCCGCCTCCGCGGATGCACCGTGTTGGCCAGCAGGACCAGGAACGTGTCCGTAGCCGGATCCAACACCACCGACGTCCCCGTGAACCCGGTGTGCCCCACGGCCCCCCGCCCCGCCAACTCCCCCATGAACCAAGCCTGATCGACCGCGAAGCCCAGACCCGGCGGGGTCAGCAGCAGCTCCACGAAGTCGGATCCCAGGATGCGGGCGGGGCCGTAGGAACCACCCGCCAGCAAGGTGCGGCAGAAGATCGCCAGGTCGCGGCCCGTCGAGAAGAGGCCCGCGTGGCCGGCCACGCCACCGAGTGCCCACGCGTTCTCGTCGTGGACGACGCCCCGCAGCATGCCCCGGTCCGCCTTGGCCCAGGGGCGGCGTTGGTCCTCCGTCGCCGCCGCGCCGGGGCAGGGGCCGAAGTCCGTGGACGTCATGCCCAGCGGGCGGGTGATGCCCTCGTGGACGAGGACGTCCAGCGTGCGGCCGGTGATGCGTTCCAGGACGAACTGGAGGAGGAGCAGGTTCAGGTCCGAGTAGACGTACTCCCCTGGCTCCCCCACCGGCGCCTCTGTTCGGAGCGTCGACAGGCGTTCGGCGTCGTCGGCACAGTCGTAGAGCGGGAGTTCGGGGCGCAGGCCCGAGGTGTGGGTGAGGAGTTGGCGGACGGTGATGCCGTGGCGGGCTGCCGCGCGGAAGTCGGGCAGGTACGCGCCCACCCTGGCGTCGATGCCCAGCGTGCCCCGCTCGATCTGCTGCATCGCCGCCACCGACGTGAACAGTTTGGTGAGGGAGGCCAGGTCGAAGGGGGTGTCCACCGTCATCGGGACGCGGGAGGCAGGGGGCAGTTCGATGCCCGTGTCCGTCTCCGGGTCGTAGGCGGAGTAGCGCACGGCACAGCCCGCCGCCTCCTCCACGGCGATCACCGGGCCGCGGCCGGCGACCACGACGGTGCCCGCCGCCCAGGGGCGGTCGCCGGTGGTGAGGTCGTGGACCTGCCGGACCAGGTGGCGGAGTTCCTCGGGGTCGAGGCCGGCCCGTTCCGGGGTGTCGTTGCGCAGTCTCGGGGCGCTCAGCTCCCCACTCCCTCCACGGTCGTACGTGTGTTCCAAGGACGGCACATTCCCACGAAGCAGGCCACCGCCACCAGTGCGGCCACCAGTTGGACAACCGCCATCGGGACCGCCGTGTGCTCGCCCGCGATGCCGACCAACGGCGACGCCACCGCGCCTATCAAGAAGGACGACGTGCCCAGCAGCGCGGAGGCCGAACCCGCGGAGTGGCGGGTGCGCATCAACGCCAGGGTCTGGGCGTTCGGGAGGGTCACGCCCATCGCCGACATCAGGACGAAGAGCCCGGCCGCCACGGGGACCAGGCCCACCCCGCCGAACGCACCCGTCGCCATCAGCAGCAGCGCCGTCGCCGCCAGCAGCACCACCGCCAGGCCCGCCCCCAGGACCTTGTCCATCGAGACCCTGCCCACCAGCAGCTTGCCGTTGATCTGGCCCACCGCCACCAGGCCGACCGAGTTGATGCCGAAGAGGAGGCTGAAGGTCTGCGGGGAGGCGCCGTAGATCTCCTGGACGACGAAGGGCGAGGCCGAGATGTACGCGAACAGCGCGGCGAAGGAGAAGCCGCCCGTGAGCATGTAGCCCGTGAAGGGGAGGTCGGCCAGGAGGGCGCGCATGCCGCGCAGGGCCTCCGCCGTGCCGCCCGCGTGGCGGTCCGCCGGGGCCAGGGTCTCGGGGAGGCGGGTCCACACGAGGACGGCGAGGGCCGTGCCGACGAAGGTCAGGATCACGAAGACGCCCCGCCAGTCCGTGACGCGCAGGATCTGGCCGCCCACCAGCGGCGCGACGATCGGGGCGACCCCGGAGACCAGCATCAGGGTGGAGAAGAAGCGGGCCATGGCGACCCCGTCGTACAGGTCGCGTACGACCGCCCTCGCGATCACTATTCCGGCCGCGCCCGCCAGGCCCTGGAGCAGGCGGAAGGCGACCAGGGACTCGACGTTCGGCGCGATCGCGCACAGGGCGGTCGCGACGACGTAGACCGCGAGGCCGGTCAGCAGGGGGCGTCTGCGGCCCCACTTGTCGCTCATCGGGCCCACCACCAACTGGCCCAGCGCCATGCCCGCCAGGCAGGCGGTGAGCGTGAGTTGGACGGTCGCGGCGGGGGCGTGCAGGGAGCGGGTGACCGCCGGGAGCGCGGGGAGGTACATGTCCATCGACAGCGGCGGGGTCGCGGTGAGGCCGCCGAGGACGAGGATGACGAGGAGGCCCGCGCGGCGGGTCGCCTTGAGCGACGACGGTGTCGACGGTACGGCGGACTGCGGCACGGCCGGCGCCTGCGCCCCCTGCTCGGACATGTGCCCCTCCCTCTTCGAGTGATTCGCCACCTATGCTCTCAGCTCGTACAGGGTGCCGAGGGTCTGGTGAACGAGGGTGGGGCCGCGATGACGGAACAGAGGGTGCGCTGGGGAGTCCTGGCGACGGGTGGGATCGCGGCCGCGTTCGCGGCGGAGCTCGTCGATCTGCCGGACGCCGAGCTGGTCGCGGTGGCCTCACGGACGGAGGCCTCGGCGAAGGCCTTCGCGGAACGGTTCGGGATCGAGCGGGCCTACGGCGACTGGGACGCGCTGGCGAACGACGCGGACATCGATGTCGTCTACGTCGCCACCCCGCACTCGGCGCATCGCGCGGCGGCCGGTCTCTGTCTGGAGGCCGGGCGGAACGTGCTCGTCGAGAAGGCCTTCACGCTCAACTCCCGCGAGGCCGTCGAACTGGTCGCGCTGGCGGGCGAGCGCGGCGGTTTCCTGATGGAGGCCATGTGGATGTACTGCAATCCGCTCGTACGGCGGCTGAAGTCGCTCGTCGACGACGGGGCCATCGGTGAAGTCCGCACCATTCAGGCCGACTTCGGGCTCGCGGGGCCCTTCCCGCCCGCGCACCGGCTGCGCGATCCGGCGCAGGGCGGGGGCGCGCTGCTGGACCTCGGGGTGTACCCGGTGTCGTTCGCGCATCTGCTGCTCGGTGAGCCCGCGGACATCAAGGCGTCGGCCGTGCTCTCGCCGGAAGGTGCCGATCTGCAGACGGCGGCCCTGTTCTCCTGGGACAGCGGCGCGCTGGCCGCGCTGCACTGCTCGATCGTCGGCGGTACGGGGACCTCGGCGTCGGTGACCGGGTCGCTGGGGCGGATCGACATCCCGGACGGTTTCTTCCACCCGGAGCGGTTCGTGCTGCACCGGGACGGGCGGGATCCCGAGGAGTTCGTGCTCGACCCGGCGGACGGGCCGCGCAACACGCTGCGGCACGAGGCGTCCGAGGTGATGCGGGCGGTGCGGGCCGGTGAGACCGAGTCGCCGTTGGTGCCGCTGGAGGGCACCCTCGCGGTGATGCGGACGCTGGACGCGGTGCGGGAGCGGATCGGGGTGCGGTACCCGCAGGAGGGGTGACTCGTAGGCTGCGGCCATGAACGCTGAGGAATCGTCGAGGATCGCCGTGGTGACCGGCGCGGGCTCCGGTGTCGGGCGCGCGGTCGCCGTGGAACTGCTGCGCGCGGGCTGGTCGGTGGCGCTGGCCGGCCGCCGCACCGGACCGCTGGAGGAGACGGCCGCGCTGGTGCCCGAGGGCGCCTCCATCGCCGTAGCGACGGATGTGGCGCGGCCGGAGGACGTGGACGGGCTGTTCGACGCCACCGTGGAGCGGTTCGGGCGGGTGGATCTGCTGTTCAACAACGCGGGGACGTTCGGGCCCGGTGGGGTGGCGGTGGAGGACCTGCCGTACGACGCGTGGCGGCATGTGGTGGACACCAACCTCAACGGGGCGTTCCTGTGTGCGCAGGCGGCGTACCGGCGGATGAAGGAGCAGGTGCCGCAGGGCGGGCGGATCATCAACAACGGGTCCATTTCCGCCCATACACCCCGGCCGCATTCCGTGGCCTACACGGCGACCAAGCACGCGTTGACGGGCCTCACCAAGTCGCTGTCGCTGGACGGACGGCCGTACTCGATCGCGGTGGGGCAGATCGACATCGGGAACGCGGCGACCGACATGACGGCACGGATGGAGACCGGGGCGTTGCAGGCCAACGGGGCGGTAACCCCGGAACCGGTGATGGATGTCGCGGATGTGGCGCGGACCGTGCGGCACATGGCGGAGCTGCCGTTGGGGGCGAACGTGCAGTTCGCGACGGTGTTGGCGACCGCGATGCCGTACGTGGGGCGCGGCTAAGTCGATTCGCACAAACGGAATTTGACCGTCCGCACCATTGCGCCCGGTTGCTGACTTATGCTCAACTCTCTCCACCAAAGCTTCACACTTGGAGCACGGGGCTTCCGCACTGTCGGAGCCCCTGGTTCCGCAGACCAATCCGAGGGGGGAGAGGCGACAGTCGTTCCACGGCCCGGGTGGGGGTGGAGTCCGCGTGGGACCGCGGGTTACGCACCGGACCGTGGAGCGGCTGTCGCGTCACATCAACTCCCGTCGATCTCCTGGGACTTGGCCGCCGCTACGGCCGCCCGTCGCCTGCGCAGCGCGAACGCGCCGCCCGTGAGCACCGCGACCGCACCCGCCGCGCCGCCCAGCAGGGGCCAGGGCGACGCACCGTCCGACGAGGACGCGGCGGCTCCGGTGGCGCCCGGCGCCCCCTTGGCGCCCTTCCCCCCTGGTGTCGGGCTCGCGGTCGCGCCGCCCTCGCTCAGCGGCTCGACCAGCGTGCCCACGGCGCGGGCCGAACTCCCTTTGCCGAAGCCCCAGTCGAGGAGCGCGGCGGTCTCCTTGTAGACCTCGTTGCCGCCGTTCGCGGGGTGCATCACGGTCACCAGGAGAGTGCGGCCGGCGCGGGTGGCGGCGCCGGTGAAGGTGTTGCCGGCGTGGCTGGTGTAGCCGTTCTTCACGCCGATGATGCCCGGGTACGTGCCCAGGCCGTAGGCGCCGGTGAGGAGGCGGTCGGTGTTCTGGATCTGGAAGGTCTTCTTGCCGCCGGCCGGGAAGTTCGCGACCCGGGTCGAGCAGTAGGAGCTGAAGTCGTCGTCGTGCAGCCCGTGCCGGGCGAAGAGCGTGAGGTCGTACGCCGACGAGACCTGCCCGGGGTGGTCGAAGCCGTCCGGGCTCACCACGTGGGTGTCCAGGGCCTGGAGGTCCTTCGCCTTGGCCTGCATCTCGGCGACCGTCGCCGCGATCCCGCCGTTCATGTGGGCCAGCACGTGCACGGCGTCGTTGCCGGAGCGCAGGAAGACGCCCTGCCACAACTGGTGGACGCTGTACAGGATTCCGGGCTTCACGCCGACGAGGCTGGAGCCCGAGGGGACGTCGGCGAGGTCGGCGTCGGTGACCCGGTAGGTGCGGGTCCGCTCGAACTTCCCCAGCACGGTGTCGGCGAACAGCATCTTCAGCGTGGAGGCGGGCGCGAGGCGCTGGTGCGCGCGGTACGAGGCGAGCACCTCGCCGGTCTTGTGGTCGGCGATCAGCCAGGAGCGGGCGGTGAGCTTCTTGGGCAGAGTGGAGGCGTCGCCGACCTGGATCCCGTCGCGGGCCAGCCGCTCACCGCCTATCGCGGTCGCCGCGGACGCGGGTGCGGCCGCCGCCAGGGGAAGAGCGGCGGCGGTCAGGCCGAGAGCGGCACGCCGGGTGAGCCGAAAGGAATCGCGCATCCCGGGACCGTACAAAATGCGGGCGCGGGCGTGCACGGCGGGGTCGATCGCGCGGGCTGTCGGGAGGCGTCGAAAGGGTGATCGACAGTCCATGTCAGCAGGCCATTGAACAGGGGTTTCCTGGCAGGAGGCCCTCGGCAGCTTAGGAATGAGCTGTCTGACGCAATTCTGATTTCGGGCCTCTTTTTCTCAGGCCAGACACATCCTTTACTCAGGTCGACTCAAAGGTTCCTCCATAGCTTGTGGCCGCGCCCACAGCGGGCGCCAAGAACCTTTGGGGAACGGGATGTTTGGCATCTATCTCAAGCGCGAGCTGATCCGGCGCAAGAAAGCGGCCCTGGTCATCGCCATGGGTCTGGCGCTCGGTATCGCGCTGGTCATCACCGTCAACTCGGTGTCGGCCGGCATGAATCAGGCTCAGGACAAGGTCCTCAAGTCTCTTTACGGTCTCGGAACCGACATGACCGTGACCAAGGCGCAATCGGCCCCCAAGGCCGGCAGCTCGCAGGGTCCCAGCTTCAAGTTCGGCGCCACCTCCTCCAGCGGCAGCTCGCAGAGCTCGGACCGGGTGAACACGCAGGGTGGTCAGGCCCTCGCGTCCTCCCTGGTCACCAAGGTGGGCTCGCAGAAGGGCGTGTCCAGCGCGGTCGGCGCGCTCACGCTGAACGTCACCAAGGTCGACGGCTCCTTCACCCAGGGCAAGGCCAAGTCCTCCACCACGTCCGGCTCCTCGGGTTCCTCGCAGCAGGGCGGCCCCGGCGGCGGTGGCGGAACCAGCAGCACCGGCGCACCCCAGGTGCAGGGCGGCGGCGCGAACTTCAACGTGAACTCGTACTCGGTCGCGGGCATCGACGTCACCAACCAGACGCTGGGCC
Source organism: Streptomyces sp. NBC_01261 (assembly GCF_036226385.1). Lineage (NCBI taxonomy): Bacteria > Bacillati > Actinomycetota > Actinomycetes > Kitasatosporales > Streptomycetaceae > Streptomyces > Streptomyces sp. NBC_01261. The sequence goes on along the minus strand of NZ_CP108463.1, from coordinate 7,728,122 downwards.
CGCTGTCCACGTCGAAGATCACCACCGGCAAGACGTTCACGACCGCGCAGACCGACGCGAAGGTTGCGGTCGTCAGCAAGTCGTACGCCAAGACGAAGAAGTACAAGGTCGGTTCGACCTTCAAGATCTCCAGCACCAAGTTCACGGTCATCGGCATCGCGACGCCCAACAGCAGCGAGTCCACGATCGACGTGTACGTGCCGCTGAAGCAGGCGCAGACGCTGGGCGACTCGAAGAACAAGGTCACCACGATCTACGTCAAGGCGACCGACTCGAAGCAGATCTCGGCCGTCAAGACGACCATCCAGAAGAACATCTCGGGTACGACGGTCACCACCTCCGCCGACCTCGCGTCCACGGTCTCCGGTTCGCTGTCCACCGCCTCCAACCTCGCGACCAGCGTGGGCAAGTGGCTGTCGATCGCGGTCCTGATCGCCGCGTTCCTCGTCGCCGCGCTGCTCACCTCGTCGGCGGTCTCCCGCCGGGTGCGTGAGTTCGGCACGCTGAAGGCGCTCGGCTGGCCGAGCCGCAAGGTGACCCGGCAGGTCGTCGGCGAATCCATGGTCAACGGTCTGATCGGCGGCGGTCTCGGTATCGCGCTGGGCCTCCTGGCGGCCTACACGGTCACCGCGATCAGCCCCAAGCTGACCGCGCAGCTCGGCTCCTCCTCCACCGGCGGTGGCGGCATGGGTGGCGGCCCCGGCGGTGGCGGCCAGGGCGGTCCCGGCCGGCAGGCCACCTCCAACACCCTGGAGATCGCCCTGAACGCGCCGGTCTCGCTGACCACGATCGCCCTCGCGGTGGGCCTCGCCGTCACCGGCGGCCTGATCGCCGGCGCGATGGGCGGCTGGCGTGCGTCGCGGATGCGTCCGGCGGACGCGCTGCGCAGCGTGTCGTAGCACGGCCGCACCCCCTGAACCGGGGCGCCGCCACCGTTCCCCCCGGGCGGCGGCGTCCCGACCCTCTTCTTCTTCACAGACGTATCCGACGGAGATCCCATGTACAAGCTCACCGGCGTCACCAAGCGCTACTCGCGGGGCAAGGAGACGGTCGAGGCGCTGCGCGGCGTCGACCTCACGATCGAGGACGGCGACCAGCTCGTCATCCAGGGCCCCACCGGCGGCGGCAAGTCGACGCTGCTGCAGATGATCGGCGGCCTGGACCGCCCCTCCGAGGGCAGTGTCGAGCTGGACGGCGTCAACCTCGCCACCATCAGCGAGGCCAAGCTGACCCGGCTGCGGGCCGAGAAGATCGGCATCATCTTCCAGTCCTTCAACCTCATCCCGACGCTCACCGCGCAGGAGAACGTCGAGACGGCCCTGGTGCCGCTCGGCGTCAAGCCGGCCGAGCGCCGCGAGCGGGCGGCCGAGGCTCTCTCGTCGGTCGGTCTCGGCGACCGTCTGAAGCACGCCCCGTCCGAACTCTCCGGCGGCCAGCAGCAGCGCGTCGCGATCGCCCGCGCGCTGGTGAAGAAGCCGAAGGTGCTCCTCGCCGACGAACCCACCGGCAACCTCGACGAGGGCACCCGCGACGACATCATGGGCCTGCTCGAAGGCCTCTGGCACGAGTACGGGCTGACCTTCGTCATGGTCACCCACGACTCGTCGATCGCCCGCCGCGCGCCGCGTCTGGCAACCATCAAGGCCGGCCAGATCGCCCTCACCGAACAGGGCCACGGCGGCGGCCAGCAGCAGTACGCGCAGTACGGCAACCAGGGCTACTGAGCCGGGCTGTCCCGCCCGTCAGCCGGCCGGGACCCTACCTGAGGAAATGTGACACTCGCACCCGGAAGTGTCACATTTTTTCAGATGGGGTGCCCCGGCCGCGCCGGACTCGCCCACAGCGTCGCGGTCCCGTCGGGCCGCTCACCTCCCGAGCACCCGGTCGACCTCCGCCAACTGCCCGGCGGTGAGCGGCCCCTTCGCGATCGCCCCGGCGTTCTGCTCCGCCTGCGTGACCGAGCGGAAGCCCGGGATCGGTACGGTGCGCGGGCTGCGGGCCCACAGCCAGGCGAGGGCGCCCTGGGCCGGGGTGCGGCCGTCGGAGGTGAGGATCTCGCGCAGGGCTTCGACGCGGGCAACGTAGTCCTCGTCGGCGCCCGCACCCCGCTTGAAGCCCTGCAACCAGGACGGGGGCGTGTTGCGGATGTCCCCCGCCTCCAACTCCCGTCCCGGCGCCTGCTTCCCGGTGAGCAGGCCCATGGCGAGCGGGCTGCGGTTGATGCTGGCCAGGCCCAACTCCTCGCACAGGGCGAACATTTCGGGCGCGTCCTGCAACACGTTCGCCGCGTGCTGCACGGCCGCGCAGTGCTCCCCCTCGGCGAACACGGCGGCGCGGGCGGGGTCGTCGGTGCTCCAGGCGTAGGCGCGGATCAGCCCCTCGCGCACGAACTCCTCGCACTGGTCGCGGAGTTCGGCGGCGCGCTCCAAGTCGGCGTCGGACAGGTGCAGTTGGTACAGGTCGACGTAATCGGTGCCGAGCCGCACCAGGGATGCGGTGAGCGCGCGGCGGGCGTACTCCGGGGAGTCGTCGGCACCGGTGAGGGTGCGGGTCTCCTCGTCGAAGACGTTGCCCCACTTGGTGGCGAGGACCACGTCGTCCCGGCGCTTGCCCAGCGCGCGGCCCAGGACGCGTTCGCTGTGCCCCGCGCCGTAGGTGTCGGCGGTGTCGAAGAACGTGACACCCAGATCGAGGGCGCGCCGAACCGCCCGTACGGACTCCTCGTCGTCGACCTTGCCCCAGCCGAGCGGCTGCCCGCTCGCGTCCTGCCACTCACCGCCGATCGCCCAGCAGCCGAAGCCGAGGGCGCTCACGTCGATACCGCTGCGGCCGAGGGTCCTGATGTTCGACTTCGTCTCCATGCCTGGGGACACTAGGAGTTGGAGCGCACTTCAGGGCAAGGTGTTTTCGGCTCTTCCCGGCGGCTTTCTGCGGCGGTTTTCTACGGCGGTCAGGCCTGCCCGGTCTCGAAGCGAGCGATCCTGCCGTCCTCGCCGACCGTGAAACTCCACCGGGTGCGCATCTCGCCCCACGCGTCGTTGGAGTAGCGGGCGACGAGGGCACGGCCGCCGTCGGACTCGCGGTCGACCTCCATGTGGCCGTGGGAGGAGAAGATCTCCCGGTCGATCCACTCGGCGAGATCGCGGTCGGAACCGTCGTCCGCCATCGTCGCGCCCGGCGCGAGCAGTTCCAGGAAGGCGTCGCGGTCATGGGCGTTGACGGCGCTGACGAACGCCCGGACGGCCGGATCGCTGAGTTTGGCTGGCTGAATCGTCATGCCGGTCAGACTCACACCGTTCCCCGGGGGCCGCCACCCGAACGGCCGCGCGAACCCGCCCGCCCCACGCCCGGGGTGCGACGGTGGAGGGACCGTCCCCGTCGCCTGTTCAGGGAGTCACCGTGACCTGTTACGACCGACAAGATCTGGGCCTGCTGCTGCTCCGGCTGGGTACCGGCGGCGTGCTGGCCGCGCACGGCGCGCAGAAGCTGTTCGGCTGGTTCGGCGGGGGCGGGATCGAGGGCACCGGCGCGGCCATGGAGGCGATGGGGTACGCGCCGGGGAAGCAGAGTGCCGTACTGGCGGGGCTGTCGGAGGCGGGCGGCGGCGCGCTGCTCGCGCTGGGTCTGGCGACCCCGGCGGCGGGCTCGGCGGCGGCCGGCGCGATGGTGGGAGCGGCGGCCGTCCACGCGCCCAACGGCTTCTTCGCGGCGGCCGGCGGCTACGAGTACGCGGCCTCCCTCGCCCTGACCGCGGCCGGCCTCGCGGTCACGGGCCCGGGCCGGCTCTCCCTGGACCACGCGCTCGGGCACGCGGTGAACCGGGGCTGGATGGTTCCGGCGGCGCTCGCGGTGACGGGGGCGGCGACGGCCGTGGTGGTGGGGCTGCGGAACAGGCGGGTGCGGGAGGCGGCGGAGTTCGGGCAGGAGACGTTGTTCGACGAGTAGGCCGGACCGGTCGGGCGGTGATGGCAGGCTGGGCGTATGAGTGATCAGAACGACCGGGCCGCCGACCTCTGGGCCGGTATCGACGACCTGTGGACCTGGCTGGAGGCGAGTCAGCCCCTCGACGGTCGTGAGGGCCTGCTCCTGCGGATGCTGAAGCTGTCCGAGGAGGTCGGTGAGGTCGCCGAGGCGGTGATCGGGGCGACCGGCCAGAACCCGCGCAAGGGCGTCACCCACACGTGGGACGACGTACAGGGCGAGTTGTGCGACGTCGTGATCACCGCGCTGGTGGCGCTGCGCACGCTCACCCCCGATACGCGGCAGGTCTTCACCCGCCACCTGGCCCGGGTCATGGAACGTTCTCTCGGCCCGTCGGCAGTTGTTCACCCCAAGGACCCGCCCACACCCCGCGGAGTTGGTGAGGTCCGCTGAACCTTCTCGTCGACACCGAGCCGACGAAGGGGTCCCCGTGCAGGACTACGTTTCCTCCAGCGGAGTTTCCAATGGAGCCATCTCCAGCGGGCGCAGGACGGTCGCCGTGGCGGGCACCTGCCTCGCCCTCGCCGCCCTGAGCCTCGGCAACAGCCAGGCGCACGCGGCGAGTTACGGCACCCCGACCATCTCCCTCTCGGCCACGTACCTTTCGGGCGCGGTGGGCGCGGTCGGCGATCCGACGATCCAGGTGACGATCGCTCAGAGCGGCGCGGACGTCGGCGCGTTGACGGTGGCCGCGAGCAAGAGCAGCAAGACGTCCGTGGCGCCGACGAGCGCGGTGACCGTGTCCGGCACCGGCGCGACCCGCCAACTCGCCGTCGCGGCAGCCGCGCAGGGCTACACGGACCTGACGGTGAAGGTGACGGGCCTCGGCGGCAAGACAGCCACGAAGACCCTGCACTACGCGGCCTCCGCATCCGTCCAGCAACCCGCCGACACCCGCTACCTCACCGGCTCCAGCGACGCCTCCGCCGCGGTCGACGTGGGCGGCGGCTACGTCGTCGTAGCGGACGACGAGTCCAACGTCCTTCGCCTGTACGACCGTTCGGCCTCCGGCGCGCCGGTCAAGACCTGGGACTTCAGCGACGACATCGACGTCTCCAAGGAGATCGACATCGAGGGCGCGGCCCGCGTCGGCGACACGATCTACTGGACCGGTTCGCTCGGCAACAACAAGGACGGCGAGTACAAGGCGGCCCGCAACACGGTCTTCACCACGAAGGTGACCGGCAGCGGCGCCAACACGACGCTCTCCTACGGCAGTTCGTACGGCAAGCTGCGCGACAACCTGGTGGCGTGGGACAAGGCGAACGGCAACCGGTACGGCTTCGCGGCGGGCACCGCGGACGGTCAAGTACCCAAGGAGATCAACGGGTTCAACGTGGAGGGCCTGGAGTTCGCGCCGGGCTCCACGACCACGGCATACCTCGGTTTCCGCGCGCCGCTCGCCCCGGCGGTGGAGGGCGGCAAGGCGCTGCTCATGCCGGTCACCAACATCGACAAGGTGGTCGCCAACGGCACCGCCGCGACCTTCGGCACCCCGATCGAGCTGAACCTCGGCGGCCTCTCGGTACGCGACATCCGCAAGAACGCCGCGAACCAGTACCTGATCGTCGCCGGTTCCTGGGCCGCCGACGACAACTCCGACCCGTATGCCCTCTACTCCTGGACCGGCAACGCGTCCGACCAGCCGGTCAAGCTGCGCGACCTGCCGACGACCGACCCCGGCGCCTGGGAGGCGGTCGTGGACGTCCCTGACCTGACGACCCCGGGCGTCCGCGCCCAACTGATCACCGACGACGGCGCGGCCGACCTGTACGGCGACGGCACCGAGGCGAAGGACCTCTCCCACGAGGAGTGGCAGAAGTCGCGATCCACCTGGTTCACGGTCACCGGCTGACGGGACTTCCGTCGCCGCCCTGGCACGCTGGTCCTCGACAACACCGTCGAGGACGAAAGCCGAGTCATGACCACCGAAAAGCTCACCGTAGGCGTCCTGGGCACCGGCATCATGGGCGCCGCGATGGCCCGTAACCTCGCCCGTGCCGGTCACACCGTGCATGCCTGGAACCGGACCCGCGCCAAGGCCGACCCGCTGTCCGCCGACGGCGCGCACGTTCGCGACACGGTGGCCGATGCCGTGCGGGACGCGGACGTCATCCTCACGATGCTCTACGACGGGGACACCGTCCTCGATGTGATGCGCGAGGCCGCGCCCGCCCTGCGTCCTGGCGCCGCGTGGGTCCAGTCGACGACGTCGAGCCTCGAATCGGTGGGCGAACTGGCCGAGTTCGCGATCCGGCACGACCTCGTCTTCTACGACGCCCCCGTCCTCGGCACCCGCCAGCCCGCCGAGGCCGGTCAGCTGACGGTCCTGGCGGCGGGTCCGGAGAGCGGGCGCGCGACGGTCACCCCAGTGTTCGACGCGGTCGGCGTCCGCACGATGTGGGTCGGCGAGGACGGCGCGGCGGCGACCGCGACCCGGCTGAAGCTGGTCGCCAACAGCTGGGTCCTGGCCGTGACGAACGCGGCGGGCGAGGCGCTGGCCCTGTCCAAGGCCCTGGACGTGAACCCCCAGAGCTTCCTCGACCTCATCGCCGGCGGCCCCCTCGACATGGGCTACCTGCACGCCAAGTCGGCCGCCATCCTCAACGACCGGCTGACCCCGGCGAGTTTCGCGGTCACCACGGCGGAGAAGGACGCCCGGCTGATCGTGCGGGCGGGCGCGGCGAACGGCGTCCGGCTGGACGTGGCGGCCGCGGGGGCGGAGCGGTTCGCCCGGGCGGCGGCGCAGGGACACGGGGACGAGGACATGGCGGCGGCCTATTTCGCCAGCTTCGAGGAGGGAGCGGGAGTCGACGCCGCGGGGAAGTCGGGCGGCCGACCGTCCAACTAGCTGGTGGGGAGCGGGCGTTGGAGGCACCGGACATGGCACGATGGCCGCCGTGTCCGGTCAGGTCCGGGTGTCCCTCACTTCGTTCGGCGGCGTGGCGCTCGGCGGCACTGCCCTTCTTCGTCCAGTTCACCACCCAGCGGTCGGCCGAACGGGCCCAACAGCGGTGGCAGCGAACGGAGTTGGCCGAGTCCCGCCGCGCGGAACGGCTCGCGCCGCTGGAGCGGTTCGTCGAGGTCGACTCACGACCCAGGACGTCATGAACCGGCTCGTCCGTCCTGATCCGGCCCTGAACCCGTCACCGTACGGACACAGCGGACACACAGGAGAAACCGCGCGTACGGCCTGAACTGTCTCCCCCGTCGAAATACCGGCACGGCCGGTCGCACGAACGGAACTCGGGGGACGTCATGCAGAAGAGCAGCATCCGCAGGGCCACGATGGCGCTGGCCGCGCTGTCGGCGGCGATGGTCATGACGGCCTGCCGGCCGGGCGACTCGGAGAGCGGGTCCGACGGATCGCCGGACGCACCGGCCGCGACCGCCTCCTCCCCCGCCTCCCCTGCCTCCCCCACCCCCTCCGGGGCCACTGGAACATCTGGCTCCACGGGCTCGTCCGGGTCCACCGAAACCGCGGCGAAGCCCTGCGCGGCAACCGCCCTGAAGGCCACCGCCTACCAAGCCGCCGACCGCCCCGTCGGTACCGGAACCGGCGCCGCGATCGTCCAGTTCACCAACACCGGCACCAAGACCTGCGTCCTCCAGGGGCACCCCACCGTCGCCGGTGCCGCGAACGGTTCCCCGGAGCTCAACGTCCCGCTCCAGGTCACCCCCGTCGGATCCGCCTCCCCCGTGAAGCTCGCTCCGGGCGCTCAGGCCTGGCTGAAGCTGACCTTCGTGCAGGTGCAGGGTGAGGGCGACGGTTACTGCAAGTCCGGTTCGGCGCCCGTGGTCTACCCGACGATGGTGATCGGCCTGCCGGGTGCCGGGGCGCATCAAGTCGCCCTGGACGACGGGCAGTTCGCGGAGTGCGACGGCACGCTGACCGCGACGGCCGTATCGGCGACGAAGCCTTCATGACCGTACGACGGACTGCATGACCGTACGACGGACTGATCGGACGGCTACACCGGCTGGCGGTCGCCCGACGCCTCCGCCGCCAGCCCCCGCATGACGTGTTCGAGGAGCGCGAGCAGCACCGTCTTCACCGACTCCTTGTCGCGGGCGTCGCACAGGACGAGGGGGATGTCGGGGGCCAGGTCGAGGGCGGCGCGGACCTCCTCGGGGTCCTCCTCGCAGACGCCGTTGAAGCAGTTGACGCCCACGGCGAAGGGGATGCCGCGGTGCTCGAAGAAGTCGACGGACGGGAAGCAGCTCTCCAGTCGCCGGGTGTCGGCGAGGACGACCGCGCCGAGCGCGCCGCGGGACAGGTCGTCCCACATGAACCAGAACCGGTCCTGCCCGGGCGCCCCGAAGAGATAGACCACGAGGGCCGAACTGAGCGTGATCCGGCCGAAGTCCATGGCGACCGTCGTCGTGGTCTTCTGCTCCACCCCGGCGAGGTTGTCGACGCCGACGCTGGCCTCGGTGATGAGTTCCTCGGTGCGCAGGGGCGTGGTCTCGCTGATCGCGCCGACCAGGGTGGTCTTGCCGACGCCGAAGCCGCCCGCGACCAGGATCTTGGCGGTGGCGGCGTTGGGCGCGACGGTGGTGGCGCGGCGGTCAGATTCTGCGTATGCCATCGATCACTGCCTGGAGGAAACGGGCGTCGGGGGTACCGGCCGCGGCGGGCGGGGAGACGGAGACGAGTTCGTTGTCCAGGAGGTCATCGAGCAACACCCGTATGACCGCGACGGGTTGATCGAGCCGGGCGGCGACCTCCACCAGCGCGGTGGGCGTACGGCACAGGGCGAGCAGCCGGTTCTGTTCGGGCTGGAGGCGCTGGTCGCGGGTCGGCGGCCGGACGGTGCTGATCAGGGTGATCAGTTCGATACCGGAGTGGAAGGTCGGGGTACGGCCGCCGGTGACCGTGTACGGGCGGACGAGCAGCGCGGGGTCTTCGTCCTCCCACGGGTCTTCCTCGGACCAATGTCTCATTCATGCTCACCCGCGAAGGGCGCGCCGCTGTACTCCGGGAACCGCGGGGGCGCGCTGAGGAACTGCCCCACCTGCCGTACGACCATGGTCATTTCGTAGCCGACGGTGCCGACGTCCACCTGTGAGGTGGCGAGCACGGCGAGGCGGGCGCCGCCGCCGGCGGTGGTGACGAAGAGGAAGAGGTCGTCCATCTCGATGACGGTCTGCTGCACGCGCCCGCCGCCGAAGTGCCGGCTGGTGCCCAGCGCGAGCGAGTGAACTCCCGAGGAAATCGCGGCGAGTTGCTCGGCGTCGTCCTGCGCGAGCCGTTCGGAGGAGCCGACGAGGAGCCCGTCCTCGGACAGGACGATGGCGTGCAGGGTCTCGGGGATCCGCTCGATCAGGTTGTCCAGCAGCCAGGCCAGTCCGCCGTGCGTGGTGTTGGGCGCAGTCATGGGGTGTTCCTTGTCGGACGGGGACGGGTGGGCAACTGACGCCGCTCGGGCGGATCCGTGTTCCAGGTGGGCGCGGGGGTTTCCGCTCGCGGTGACTTCGGCCAGGGGGCGTCTCCGCGCAGCGACGAGGGCCAGGCGGGCGTGGGTACCTCCTCCTGCTCGCGGGCCCTACGGGTCCCGTCCCGCAACGCGGCCAGCATCGACCGGGCCTGCTCGGGCCGCCGTTCGGCCTCCCGCCCGGCCCCGTGTTCCCCGTCCGCGTCGTCCGGCCGCCCCCGCAGCTGCGGCGCGAGATGCGACTGCCGCACGCGCCGGGGAAGCCGGCTGGAGGTGGCGGAGGCACCGGAGGTACGGGAACGCGGGAAAGGTACGGCCCCGCGCGGCGATACGGCGGCGGAGCCGTCGGCCACCGGTGCCGCCGGACCGGAAGGAGGCTGGGGTTGCGATGGGGCGTGGGCCTGGGCCTGGGCCTGGGCCTGAGGTTGCGGCTGGGGTTGGGCCGGAGGTCGGGGTTGGGGCTGGGGTGCGGTTCGGGTACGGGTGCGCATCGGCATACCGCCGGCCGTCGTCCCGCCACGTCCCGAACCGGTGACCGGCCCGGTGGCCGTCCCGCCGGCCGAACCCATGCCCATGCCCATTCCGATGCCCAGGCCGATGCCCAGGCCCGAGCCACTGCCCGAACCCGTCGTCGAACCGGTCGACGATCCCGGCCCGGAGCCCGCCCCCGAGCCCGTCCCAGAACCGGTCCCCGACTCCGGCACCGCCCCCGCGACCGAAGCCAGATGCCGCTCCGCCCGCGCGTCCAGCGTCGGCGGCACCGCGTCCGCCGCCGACTCCGTGAGGGCGTGCGGGAGGACGACGACGGCGAGCGAGCCGCCGTAGGACGAGGCCTGGAGGCTGGCTGTGACGCCGTGGCGTTGGGCGAGGTGGCCGACGGTGAAGAGGCCGAGGCGGGGGTCCTCGCCGAGGGTGGTGAAGCTGAAGTCCTTGGGGTGGTGCAGGAGTTCGTTGGCCGCCGCGTACTCGTCCGCCGTCAGACCGAGCCCCCGGTCCTCCACCTCGACGGCGTAGCCCTGTGCCACCGGCAGTGCCCGGACCCGTACTTCGGTGTGCGGGGGCGAGAACGTCACGCCGTTCTCGATGAGTTCGGCCATGAGGTGGATCGTGTCGCCGACCGCGGGGCCCAACACCGCGATGGGCGGGAGGGGTTCGACGACGACCCGGGTGTACCCCTCGATCTCGGACACCGCGCTGCGCAGCAGCTCCGCGAGCGGCACCGCCTGCTTCCAGCGGCGCCGGGGGGACGCGCCGGACAGCACGGTCAGGCTCTCCGCGTTGCGCCGCATCCGGGTGGCCAGGTGGTCGACGCGGTAGAGATCGGAGAGGAGTTGAGGGTCCTGCTCCTTGCGTTCCATGGAGTCGATCACCGTGAGCTGCCGGTGGACGAGGAGTTGGATGCGGCGCGACATGTTGTGGAACACGAGCCGCGCTCCCTCGCGCAGCGCGGCCTGCTCCAGCGCGACGCTCACGGCGGTGCGCTGGGCGCTGTTGAAGGCCTCCGCGACCTTGCCCAACTCGTCGGTGCCGTAGTCGAGTTCGGGCAGGTCGTCGAGTTCGGCGCGTTTGCCCTGGGTGCGCAGCCGGGTGATGAGTTCGGGCAGTCGTTCCTCGGCCAGTTCGAGTGTCGCCGCGCGCAGTCCGGACATCCGGCCGATGAGGGACCGGGTGATGCGCAAGGACAGGACGGCCACGGCGAGGACGGCCACGAACGCGAGGGCGCTGCCGAGCAGCGCCTTGACGAGCACCTGGTGGGTCCGGTCCGCGGAGTCCTGGGTGACCTTGCCCAGGAACTGTCCCTCCACGGCCTGCACCGCGCCGGACACCCGCCCCGGGGCGGCGGCGCGGGCGGCCGGGACGGCGGGCACGGAGATGGTGCCGTCGTGCCCGGCGGGCGCCGCGGCGACGGTCTTCTCGAAGGCCGTCATGGCGGTCCAGTCCTGACCGCCCATGGTCTTGCCCAGCTCGGCGCCCAGTCCCGCGGGCAGGTAGGGCTCCACCTCGTTGGACAGCACGGAGACCCGGACGGCCTGGGCGGCGGCCAGCGCCGACCGCTCCTGGACGCTCGACTTCCGTGACGCGGCGACCCCGTCGAGGATCGCCTCCTCCTGCGAGAGCGCCTCCGCCCCGCGCAGGAACGCCAGGGCGTGACCGGCGTCGGCGGCGGTGGCCGCGTCGCCGCTGTCGGTGCTGAGCATCCCGAAGAGGTTCAGCACCGAGGACACCGCGTCGGAGTAGGCGGTGTAGGCCTGCTGCCGGGTGCTCTTCCCGCCGTCGACGGCGGCCCGTTCGTCGGTGAGTCCGGTGAGCCGCTTCCGTACGGTGCCCAACTGGGCCTGGTACTGCGCCGATCCGTCACCGGCGGACGCGGCATCCACCTTGCGGAACCCGGCGAGTACGGCGTCCGTCCGGCGCCGCTGCGCCGCCAGGGCGGTGGAGCTGCCGTGCGAGGCCAACAGGCTGACGGTCAGCTGCCGTTCCTTCTGGAACTCGCCGACCGCCGGCACCAGGGCGTACGTGGTCTTCGCCGGCCGGCCCTCCTTGTTGGCGTTGTGCCACTGGTCGAAGAGCGCGTACGAACCGCTGACCCACAGCAGGACCATCGCCGCCGCCGGCACCACCGCGAGCGTGATGAGCGAGGCACGGATACTGCGCCCCCGCCCGGCCCTCGCGCCCGCTTCCTCCGGCGCCGACGTACCCCGATGCCGGCTCACCTCGCCCACCGGCACCCGACGGCACAGCGGCAGAGAGAGGGAGCTGCGGTGAAGAACTGCGACACCGGCTTTATTCCTTTCCGGGGTGGCGCGCGACATATCGAGACGGGCCGACAGACACGTCAAAACGCCTGCACACACTGGGGAGTTGACGGCGCGGCACGCCAGGAACGCCAAGGACACCCTGCGGATTTCCCGACGGGCGCCCGAGCCCCCCGCGCAGTTGGTTAGGTATGAAACCGAGCCATCCCACCCGGGTCAAGGGACCCCACAAACACGCCGGGCGTACAGGTTTAGGCCGATCAGTACACTATGCGCGTAGACAATCCGGGCCCCCTCACCTCCAACCCCTCGGCCACAAAGACGTTTTGGCTGACTACCCAGGGTGAGGCGAGGGGGAGAGGGTGGTTCGAGGGGTGCCGGGGACGGGGCTTGGGCGGAGGGGCGGGAGACCCGGAACGGGGCCCACTGTGACCTAGTTCACAGCATGAACACCGTCCACGCACATCAACTCCATCGGCAGCCAAGGGCCGTTGGTCGAGCGCCGGGTACGGAACGCCCCCCACTCACCCCCGCCCCGACTCCCCCAACAACCCCTCGCACTGCGCCCCCAGCCACGTCATCCCGTACGTCTCCGCCCCCCGGGACGCCTCCCGCAGAAGCCGTACCGCGTTCGGCTCGCTACCTGGGCCGCCCACGCGGCGTACGGCGCGGGCCTGGGCCAGGCGGAGGCGGGCGAGTTCGGGCTGGGAGGAGCGGGCCGGGACCGCGGCCTGGCGGAAGTGTTCGAGGGCCGTTTCCGGTTCACCCGCGGCAAGGGCGAGGACGCCGCAGGCGCGGGCGGTCGGGCCGACGAGGACGGTGGGCCAGCCGCCCAGGGCGATCTGCTGGCCGTCGTGCGGGGCCAGGCGGGCGCGGAGCACGGGCAGCACCGGCGCCAACTCGGCCTCGAATCCGCCCTCCAGGTCCAGCGCCGCGCAGACCTCCGCCAGCAGGACCAGCGCGGGGACGGCCCAGCCCGACGGCGGGAAGCGGTCGACGTCGGCGACGCAGCCGAGGAACAGGTCCGCGCCCTCGGCGTGCTGCCCGGTCTCGCACAGGGCGAGGGCGAGCCCGGCCCGCCAGACCGGGAAGTAGGCGTGCCGCTCGACGTCGCCGGCCAGGTCGGAGGTGAACAGTTCGGTCAGCCGGCCCTGCTGTCTCAGCAGCCAGTAGGCCTGGCCGAGGCGGGTCTGGGTGAGGTTGTCGGCGGGGACGGCGTAGTCGGCGCGGAGCAGTTCGATGAACTTCAGCGACTCCACGAAGATCCACTCGGCGGCTGCGTCGAACCGGCCGTGCCACAGGTCGAGCAGGGCGTCGAGGGTGTACCGCTGCCACAGGGCGAGGGCGCTCTGGGTCTCGGCGGCGTGCTTGCGGTACTGGTTCGCGGTGGCGAGGGCGCTGAAGATCCTGCCGTTGCGGAGCTGGTCGATGGCGACGGCCATGAGGGCCTCACCGCGGAAGTACGTCGAGTCGTGCCGGGCCGCGGCCTCGCGCAGTCGCTCGGAGAGGGTCAGCGACTCGGGGGCCGGCATGAAGTCGTAGCGTGCCCAGCGGCACTCGGTGAGGACCTCGCAGCGCACCTCGTCGTCGCCGTCGCCGTCGCCGGGTAATCGGCGCAGGGTCTCCTCGGCGAGCCGCGCGCCCTCGGCGGGTCCCGCCAGTCCCGCCGCGGTGTCCTGGCTGACGGCGAGGGCCATCTTCTTCGCGAGATGCGCTTCGAGCCGTAGCCGCAGCCCCGCGGCCTCCGCGCTGCCGTCGCCGTCCAGTGCGGCCAGGCAGCCCCGGATCGACTGGAGCAGTTCGCGGTCGACCTGTCCGGGATCGGACCAGCGGCGCGCCATCCTGATCACGGCCTCGGCCTGCGCGCGGGGATCGCCCTCGGCGCTGCGGTAGGCGGCGGTGTAGTGCCGTTCTGCCTCTCGCATCTCGCCCGCGGTATGGCTGAGGTCACCGCGCCGCAGCAGCCGCCGGAACTCGGCACGGTCCGGGCCGACGGCCGAACGCCCCTCCTTCTCGGGCGACTTGACCGCCCCGGACGCCTTCTCACCCGCCCCGCCCCGGACCGCCTTCGGTACGGCGTCGGAGCCGGGCAGTGGCGCCAGCCCGACCAGCGCGCCCTTGGCACCCAGCACCTCGTCGCACAGCTGGGCCAGTTCCAGGGACGCCCTGCGGCGCCCGTTCTCCACGCGGCTCAGGAAGCTGCGGCTGCAGTACACCTTGCCGGCCAGCTCGCTCAACGACATGCCTGCCGCGATGCGGCGCCTGCGTAACTCGGCGCCGAACCCGTCGTACTCGATGACCATCCCCCCAACAACGCACCGCCCGAACGGTGTTGCCAAATACCCGCTGGCAACACCCGACCCCTCCGGACCGGCCCGATGACCGGGGAAGCTGTCTGTGCCGGAGCCTACGGGCACGGGGGCGCGTCCTATGGGGGAACGGGCGCACTGATCATGCCTTCGGACGAACCCGAGGCGCGTGCTGCGGTCGATATGCCGGGGGCATCCGACCGCAGCACATCCGGCGCCAATCCCCCTGTGTTCCACGGGGGCACCGAAGAGCTGAACGACGACGGGGGAACGGGGGTCCACGGTCCGGGGCGCGTGGGGGCGCGCTCCGGACCCCGGATCCGGACGACCGCGATTGATTCGGCGGGGAGGCACGAACGCACGACTCGCCCCGGTACTCCTCTGCGCGGGCGTACCGGGGCGAGTCCGTCGGATCGTCAGCCCTGGCTGCAGTAGTCCACCCAGCGGTGCGACGAGATGTTGTTGTTGACGCTCTTGCCGAACTGCGACAGGCCCGCGCCGTAGGTGAAGGTGTACTGGCCGGTCGTGGTGTCGGGCCAGCTGTCGCCCTGGCTGATGCAGGCGTGCGCGCCGCCGGCGTTGGGGGCGGTGTACAGGTCCACGGCGTCCAGGCCGCCCGCGTAGCCGTTGTTCCAGATGTCGGAGGTCAGGTTGCGGCAGCTGCCCCAGTTGTCGGAGTTGCCGGACCACTTGCACTCGCGTCCGCCGCCGTAGGGCTGGGTGTAGACGTGGAGGTAGCCGTCCCCGGAGGCGAGCCGCGCGGTCGCGGTCGACTGGGCACCCGCGTCCAGCGCGCTGGCGCTGGAGACCGGGGAGAAGAGCGCGGCGACGGCGGCGGCCGAGGCCGCGACGGTGAGGAGACGCTTGACGGACATGGTTTGCCTCGTTTCGTTGTGATGCGAGTGGGGTGATGGGCCCACAGTGGGGTCAGGTCCACGTGGGGTGATGCGCCCACGGCTCGGCGGCCGTGGTGGTCTGTGTGGGGTGGTCTGTGTGGGGTGGAGGAGCGGGGGCGGGCCGGGGTCAGGCGCCGTGAGCGACGATCTCGCGGGCGCGGGGCAGCGCCTCGCGCTTGAGGCGGGCCAGATCGGCCGTCTCCTGGGGGTGGCTCCGCCGGAGTCGGTCCCGGTACTCGGAGTCCAGGGACTTGGCCACGGACGACAGGCCGCTGGAGACGGCGCAGGCCGCCTCGGCCGAGGCCAGCCGTACCTCCTTGGCGTGCGGCCACGGGGTCTGCGGCAGGGTGGCCGCGGCCCGGGCCCGGGCGGGGTCCGCGTAGGTGTAGGTCCGCTCGCGCATGCAGCGCGCCCAGGTTTCGACGGCCGCCTGGTACCGCTTGTCGTCCGTCACGAGGCCGACGCGTATGCCGGCCAGGCTGTCGGTGACCCGGGTGGCCCGGAACCAGGCCTGGAGATCGCCGTACAGCTGCCGTTGGGCGGTGGCCTGGCAGCCCTGGTCGCTGTGGGAGACCCGTATGCCGTTCGGGAGCCGGGCCGAAAGCCCTTGTGGCCGGGGCCCGTTGAGGTCGCTCACCAGGACGGCCCTGGTGTTGGCCGGTACGGAGTGGAAGTACCGCTGGTTGGGGTCGCTCCGGACCTCGGCCTCCCGCTGCCGCCGCAGGTCGGTGCCGTAGCCGTGGGCCCTGGCCCACGCCGGGTCGTCCACGACGTAGGGGAACCGGACCGAGACGTCGTCACCGCTGGGCGGCTCGACCCAGTACTTGTGTCCCTCCTTCTCCATGCACTTCTTGATGAGGAGCTGCTCCGCGAGCCGTAGCGTCTCCGCCGTGCTGCCCGCGGCCCGGGGCGTGCTGCTCCCGGCCGCCGCGGGGGTGGTCGTGCTGCCCGCGCATCCGGTGGCCGTCGTCGCCAGCAGACCGGCGGTCAGCAGGGCCAAGGTCCAGCGGTGCATGGGGCGCCTCCCGGGGATCCGGTCGAACGGACGTGGTGCTTTCGAGCCGTTGACGCCCCAGGGGCCCCGTCCGTATGCCCCTGGATCACAGGGGTTTTTTCTTTCTCCGGCGCTCATACGAGGGCGGTGCGCGAACCGTCCTCCCTGCACGCGACAGGCCTCGCCGACCGTCGAGAACCAGCCAACCGGCGAGGGAGAGGAGGGGAACGCCGAGCGCCGAGCGCCGACAGAGGCGCGCACGACAGATGTCACCTGTCCTGACCTCGCAGGTGGGGGCCACCGGTCCGCCGAATCGATCGAATCCGGTCACGGCGGTCCGGCCTCCGCTGTGCCTTCGCTATGTGGAGGGCATGTTCGCCGATATCTTTGCCGTGCTCCATGGGGCGCATGGTGCGGCGATCGGGGAACGATGTTCGAAGTGCGGCTGCTCGGTCCGGTGGAGGTGTGGGCCGACGGTCGACGGGCCCCGCTCGGCGGTGTCAGACCCCTCGCGGTCCTGTCGGCACTGGTCGTCCACCTCGGCGAGGTGCTCTCCACCGAGCGGCTCGTGGACTGTGTCTGGGACGAGCGGTCGCCGGCCACCGCGGGCGCCCTGGTGGCCACCCATGTCTCCGCCGTACGCCGGGCACTGGCCCAGGTCACGCGGGACACCGTGGTCCGGACGCGGCCACCGGGCTATGTCGCCGACCTCGAACCGTCCCAGATCGACGCCCGCCGGTTCGAGGTCCTGCTCGCCTCGGGCCGGGCCGCCGCCGCGGCGGGCCGTCTGGAGGAGGCCGCCGATCTGCTGCCCGAGGCGCTGGCGCTGTGGCGCGGCCAGGAAGCGCTGGAAGGACTGGGCCAGAACTTCGCCCGGATCGAGGCGTCCCGGCTGGCCGAACTGCGGCTCGTCGCCCAGGAGGAGTCCTTCGGACTGCATCTCGATCTGGGCCGCGCGGACCGGACGATCGCCCCGCTGCTCGCGCACGTCGCCGCCCACCCGCTGCGGGAACGGCCGCGCGGCCAGCTGATGACCGCGCTGGTCCGCACCGGCCGCGTCTCCGACGCCCTGCGCACCTACCGGGAGGGCCGCGCGGTCCTGCGCGAGGAGCTGGGCATCGATCCCGGCCCGGAGTTGCAGGCGCTGCACCAGGCGGCACTGACCAACGACACACAGGTGGCGGACACCGCCCGCCCGGACAGGATCAGGCGGGAACCCGCGCGGCCACCGAAGTCGACGCCGGACGGCAGCCGCGGCACGCCCGACCCCCGGGCCTGGCCCACGCCGTCCCATCTCCCGCCGGACATCGCCGACTTCGTGGGCCGCTCCGAGCAGATCGCCTGGGCCGCCGCGCTGGTGGGCGGGGTCGACGAGGCGGGCCGTACCGCTCCGCCGATCGGGGTGATCTCCGGCCGGTCCGGCACGGGCAAGACCGCGCTCGCCGTGCACGTCGGCCACCGTACGGCCGAACTCTTCCCGGACGGCCGCCTGTTCGTGGACCTGCGGGCGGCCGACACCGCGCCGCTGCAACCCGCCGACGCCCTCGCCCGGCTGCTGCGCGCCATGGGCGCCGACCCCGAGACCCTGCCGACCTCGGTCGAGGAGCTGACGGGGCTGTACCGCACCCGCATCGGACACCGGCGCGTCCTGCTGATCCTGGACAACGCGGCGGGCGAGGCGCACGTACGGCCTCTGCTGCCCCCCGGCCCGGGCTGCGCCGTCCTCGTCACCAGCCGGCGCCGGCTGGTGGCGCTGGAGGGCTCCGCCCATCTGGACCTGGCCGTGCCCGGTCAGGCGGAGGCGCTCGAACTGCTGCGCCGCGTCGCCGGACCGGACCGCACGAGCGCCGAGCCGGAGCGGGCCGCGGAGATCGTCTCGCTGTGCGGACGGCTGCCGCTGGCGGTGCGTATCGCGGGCGCCCGGCTGGCGGCCCGCCCGCACTGGGCGCCCGGCCGGCTCGCCGACCGGCTGCGCGACGAACGCCGCCGGCTGAGCGAACTGCGCGCCGGGGACCTGGAGTTGCGCACCAGCCTCGAACTCGGTTACGCCGACCTGGAGTTGCCCGAGCGCCGGGCGCTGCGCCGGCTGGCCCTGCTCGACCTGCCGGACTTCGCGGCCTGGATCGCCGCCCCGCTGCTGGACATCGGCACGGAGGAGGCCGAGGAGGCGGTGGAGCGGCTGGTGGACTGCCACTTCATCGACGTGATCGGCGTCGACGAGACGGGCCGCAGCCGGTACCGCATCCACGACCTGGCCCGCGAACACGCCCGCGAGCGCTGCTTGTCCGAGGAGAGCGCCGAGGAGCGTACGGCGGCCGTGCTGCGGCTGGTGGCCTCCTGGCTGGATCTCGCCGAGAAGGCGGCGGCCCTCGGCCCGGGCGGAGCCGCCCGGCGCTTCCCCGAACCGGCCGCCGTACGGCCCCTCGACGCGGAGACCGAGGAGGAGCTGCTGGAGCGGCCCACGTCCTGGTTCGCCGCCGAACAGGCCTGTCTGCTCGCGGCGGTGGAGTACTGCGCCGACCACGGCATGGTTCGCGCCGCCCGCGATCTGGCCGGTGCGCTGATCGCGAGTTCGGCCGCCCTGTACAACCAGTTCGACTCCTGGTCCCGTTCGCACGCCGCGGCCATGGCCGCCGTACACCGCGGCGGGGACGACGAGGGCGAGGCATGGCTGCTCGCGGGTCTTGGCCAACTACGTTATGAACAGGACGAGTTCGAGGATTCGTACACCTACTTCGGCAAGGCCCTGCGCCTGTTCGAGGCGCGCGGTGACGTGCCCGAGGGTGCGGCGCTCGCGCTCGCCGGGATGGGGACGGCCCGCCGTGAACAGGCCGGGTACGCCGAGGCGTCGGAGCTGTTGGACGCGGCGCTGGAGCGGTACGGGGAGTCCGCCGGGCGGGGCGCCCGAGCCCGGGTGCTGTACGGCATCGGCTACGTGCACCGGGAGCAGGGGCGCGGCGTGCGGGCCCGGGAGGCTCTCGCGCGGGCCCTGGACCTGTACCGCGCGGCGGACGACCGGCACGGCGAGGCGCTGACCCTGCGGTCGCTGGCCCTGTGCGACCGGGCCGAGGGCGCGCTCGCGGACGCCGAGCGGCAACTGCACGAGGCGCTGCGGATCTTCGCGGCTCTGCGGGACACCTTCGGGGTGATGTACACCGAACAGTCGCTGGCCAAGACGGAGTTGAGGCTCGGCCGCCTCGACGAGGCACGGGCGCGGCTCGGCCGGTGCCTGACCGTGGCCCGCGAGCGCCAGGACCGCTTCGGCGAGGCGCTCGTCCTGCGCACGCTGGGCGAGTGGCACTTGGCGGCCGGCGATCCGGACGGCGCGCGGGAGCCGCTGGAGCGGGCGCTGTCAACCTGGGAGGCGCTGCGGCTCCCCCTGTGGCGGGCCCGCACGCTCCGGGACCTGGCCGAGGTACGGGAGGCAGCCGGCGACGCGGCGGCGGCGCGGGCTGCCAGGGCCGAAGCACTCGGTGTCTTCCGGGAGTTGGGCTGCCGCGAGGCACAGGAGCCGGCGGCGGGCGCCGGGTAGTCCCCACCGGTTCCCGAGGGACGCCGCCGTAGCCCTGCGCCCGCCCGCAGAAGTGCTGGTGGGTCGCCTACAGGCAACTTGCAGAGCAGTTGCAGCGGGGTCCGCGATGCTGATGCACGTGACAGAGATCATCACACTCTCGGACGCCCGGGTCGCCGCCGTCGCGGAGGACGACTGCGGCGAACCGCTGGTCGACCTGCGCGGCACGGACGACCTGCGGATCGACCACCGGCAGGCCGACGACGACGGAAGCTACGCCCACCTCAGGGCCGGTGCGCTACGGCGGCTGGTGCGCGCCCAGCGGCTGCTGCCGACCGGGGTCCGCTTCCTGGTGGTGGAGGGGTACCGGCCGCCCGCCCTGCAGCGCCGGTACTTCGAGGAGTACGCGGAGACCATGCGCCGGGCCCATCCGGACGCGTCGCCGGAGCGGATCCGCGAACTGGCGAGCGCGTACATCTCCCCGCCGGAGGTCGCACCGCACGTCAGCGGCGGGGCCGTCGATCTGACGCTGTGCGACCTGGACGGCCGGGAACTGCCGCTGGGCACGGAGGTCAACGCGACCCCCGAGGAGAGCGAGGGCGCCTGCCGCACCGGGGCGCCCGACATCAGCGCCGAGGCGCGTGCCAACCGGGCCCTCATGAGCTGGGCCCTCGACGCGACCGGCTTCGTCAACTACCCGACCGAATGGTGGCACTGGTCGTACGGCGACCGGTACTGGGCGCTGCTGCGCCGGGCACCGGCCGCCCGCTACGGCCCCGCCGCGCCACCCGGCCCGACGGCTTGGGGTGCTGGAAGCCGGGGGCAAATCTAACCGCCGTAGCGGACTTTGACCGGTTAGAAATGACCCCAGCCTCCAGCACCCCAAGCCGCCACCCCCGGCCCGACGGCCTGACCAGCCACCGACCGGGACACCCGACGACAGCACCGTACGGCCGAGTTCACGACCGAGTTCACGACCGAGGGGGAAACAGCATGGAGACCGGAACCTGCGCCGTCCCGCCACCGCAGCGCGAGGACGGCGACCGGATGAGCCCGAAGGACTTCGACGCGTCCTTCGCCGCCGACATGCCACGCCTGCGCCGCCGGCTGCTGGCCCTGACCGGCAACCCGCACGACGCCGACGACCTGCTCCAGGAGACCTACCTACGGCTCTCCCGACGCGCCCGCGCCCAGAACCTGACGCGGCAGCAGCACCCGTACGCCTACACCTGCACCGTCGCCCTGAACCTGCTGCGCGACGCGTGGCAGCACCCCTCCCGGCGCGAACAGTCCACCGACCGGCTGCCCGAGTCGGGCTGGGACGGCGGGCTGGCCTCGTACGAGGCGTCCCAGACCACGCTGGCGCTGCTGGGCGTGCTCTCCGAGAAGGAGGCCGCGGCGGTGATCCTCGTCGACCTGGAGGGCCTCAGCCACGACACCGCGGGCGAACGCCTCGGCGCCCACCGCGGCACGGTCCAGCGCAACCGGATGCGCGGCCTGGCCAAGATGCGCGACGCGCTCGGCCACTAGGCCCACCCACGTGCCGCTCCCCCACGGGGGTGGGGAGCGGCACGCACGTCCACAGCGCCGTCCCCAACCGCCGTCCCCGGCCCGTCCGGTGACGTCATCTCGACGAAGGAAGTCTTCCTTGAACACCAGCAGCACGCGCCGCCGGACCAGCGGCGCGCTCCTGGGGGCCTCGGTCCTCGCCCTGTCCGCGTTCGTCTCCGCCCCGGCCCACGCCGCCGCGCAGGACGCCACCTGCGGTGTCCTGGCACCGGGCGCCTCGGCCATCGCGCAGGCCGCGGTGAACGCCGCCTGTTCGCAGATCGGCGTCTGGTACAGCTGGGGCGGCGGGCACGCGGCCACGCCGGGCGCCAGCTACGGCTACTACGACGGCTCGGACCCCGACAGCCTCCACGACAACGAGCGCAAGGGCTTCGACTGCTCCGGCCTGACGCGCTTCGCCTACTACCAGGCCACCGGCCGGGACCTGCTCAACGGCACGGCGGACGACCAGTTCCACAGCTCGCAGGCCTCGGCCCGCTTCTCCGCTTCGCAGGGCTCCGCCCCGCTGCTGCCGGGCGACCTGATGTTCTGGGGCAGCGGGCACGTCCACCACGTCGCCATGTACCTGGGCAACGGGCAGATGGTCGAGGCGTACGAGTCGGGCACCCACATCCGGGTCGCCCCCGTACGCACCGGCGGCGACTACGCGGGCGCGATCCGGGTCAACGGCTCGGGCACGCCCACCCCGCCGCCCGCGAACGGCGGCACGGTCTTCGAGACCTGGGGCACGGGGGTGCGCACCCGCTCCACGCCGAGTGTGCGCGGTGCCGTGGTGGACACCTTCGCCGGTCCGACCCAGGTGTCCGTCCAGTGCCAGGAGCACGCCGAGACCGTCACCGCCGAGGGCTACACCAACGACATCTGGTCCAAGCTGGCCGACGGTTCGTGGCTGACCAACATCTACATCAAGGGCCCGGCCTCGCTGCCCGGCATCCCGGACTGCGGCGGCAGCAGCACCCCGCCGCCCTCCGGAGGCAGCAAGCCGTTCCAGACCTGGGGCACCGGCGTCCGCACCCACAGCCAGCCGAACGTCAACGCCGGCGTGGTCGACTACTTCGCCCAGCCCACCACGGTCAACGTCGTCTGCCAGGCACACGCCCAGGAGGTCACGGCCGAGGGCTACACCAACGACGCCTGGTCCAAGCTGACGGACGGCTCCTGGCTGACCAACATCTACATCAAGGGCGCGGCCTGGCTGGACGTACCTACCTGCTGAGGTGAAGCCGAATCCGAGACCGTCGGCCGCCGTACGCCTTGAGGGGTGTGCGGCGGCCGGCGGTTGGAAACAGAGAGCGGCAGACGAGCCGGGCCGTACGCCGGGTTCTGTGTCCGGGAGGACCTCACGATCCCCCCGGCGACGGCCATCCATCTAGGACCGGTGTTGCCACCGGCCTCGTGCGGTCTACCCGCGGACTCGGGCGGGCAGCCCTCGAACGTCCGCGCAGAGCGCGCTTTTTACGGCGGCGCTCCTTTTGACCTTGCTCCGGGTGGGGTTTACCTAGCCGCCTGAGTCACCTCAGGCGCTGGTGGTCTCTTACACCACCGTTTCACCCTTACCCGGCACCGAAGCGCCGGGCGGTCTGTTTTCTGTGGCACTGTCCCGCGGGTCACCCCGGGTGGCCGTTAGCCATCACCCTGCCCTGTGGAGCCCGGACGTTCCTCGGGAAGTCCCCCTGGGGGCACTCCACGCGACCGTCCGCCCGGCTCGTCTGCCGTGCCGACCATGCTACCGGGCGGCCACCGGCCCCTCGACCGTCACCCGATGCTTCCGGCCCCGCCGGTCGACCAGCCTCGCCGATCCCTACGGCCCGAGGAGTTCGCCCGATCCCGCCGAACCTTCCGGCCCCACCGGTTCGACCAGCCCCACCGATCCCTACGGCCCGAGGAGTTCGCCCGATCCCGCCGAACCTTCCGGCCCCACCGGTTCGACCAGCCCCACCGATCCCTACGGCCCCACCGGCTCACCCAATCCCGCCGACCCTCCAGGTACCGCCGACCCCATCGCCTCCCTCGGAACCGCCGACCTCACCGGTTCACCGGACCCCGACGATCCCCCCGATCCGCCAGATCCCCCCGACCCCGCCGTCGCCAGCACCGACCCCGCCAGGATCAACGTGAACGCCACCGCGATGCCCACCGTCAGGTTCTCCCCCAGGAACAGCGCGCCCGCCGCCACCGCCACCGCCGGGTTGACGTACGTGATCACCGTCGAACGGGTCGGGCCGACCTCCTTGATCAGCTCCAGGAAGGCCACGAACGCCACCGCCGTGCAGATCACTCCCAGGCC
Organism: Streptomyces sp. NBC_01261; assembly: GCF_036226385.1. Taxonomy (NCBI): domain Bacteria; kingdom Bacillati; phylum Actinomycetota; class Actinomycetes; order Kitasatosporales; family Streptomycetaceae; genus Streptomyces; species Streptomyces sp. NBC_01261. The sequence goes on along the minus strand of NZ_CP108463.1, from coordinate 7,704,384 downwards.
GGCGAGAGAGGCCAGGACGTGCGGGGAAGGGACCGACGACGGCCAGGTGAGCGCCGCCGCGGGGGCGTAGACGATCGCCGCCAACGCCAGGCACGGGGCGGTCAGTTGGAGTGTCGGGACGTCCTTCAAGTGGCGGGCCGCTATCAGCGGTGCCGTCGCATAGCCCAGCACCGTCAGCAACACCTCCGCCAGCGAGCGCGCGTCGCCGCCCGTCAGGTGCGGGACCGTGAGGACGGTGACGCCGGCCAGGCCCAGTGCCAGGCCGGCCACCCGCCGGGCGCCCAGTCGCTCCGTCTCGCCGAAGAAGCGCGCCATCAGCACGCCCACGATCGGTACACCCGCGATGAGCAGGCCCGCCGTAGAGCTGGACAGGTGCCGTTCCGCGTCCGTCAGCGTGAACCACGGGCCGATGATCTCGATGCACGCGAAGGCCAGCATCGGGCGCCAGTGCGTCCGGACCGTGCGGGTCAGGCCGCCCTGGCGCAGGGCGAAGGGCAGGAGGAGTACGGCGCCCAGGGCGCAGCGCGTGAAGACGACCATGGACGGGGACAGCGGGGCGTCCACCGCCACCTTGATCATCAGGTAGGGGATGCCCCACACCACTCCCATCAGGGAGAACAGGAACCAGCCGCGTGCAGTCATACGGCGAGTCTGCGCCGACCCCTCACAGGGAGTCTTGAACGCTGTTGCGGTACGCCGCCGGCGTCACCCCCAGCACCCGCCGGAACCAGCGCGTCAGATGCGCCTGGTCCGCGAAGCCCACCTGCGCCGCCACCTCGGCGGGCCGCCCGCCCGCGTCCAGCAGACCGCGCGCCCGAGTCACCCGGTACTGGGCCAGCCACGCGTACGGCGGTATCCCCATCGTCGTACGGAAGGCACGGAGCAGTTGGTAGCGGGACAGGCCGAAGTCCGCGGCCAGGGACGAGAGCGACGGCGGGGTCAGCAGTTCGTCCGCCAGGCGGTCCCGCACCGCGTGGGCCACCCAGGCCGCGCCCGGGATCTCGTCCGACACCGGGCGCGAGGTGGAGTGGCGGCGGGCGAGCGCCGTGAGGAGCCACGGGAGGCGGGACTCCGCCTCCAACGGGTCGGGGCAGAGGCTGAGTCGGGTGTGCGCCACGCGCAGTGCCACGGCGAGTTCGGCGTCGTCGAGGAGCGGCTCGCGGAAGTGCGGGAGGGCGGCGCCGAGGATGCCGTCCGTCAGCAGTCCCGGGTCGGCGTAGAGGGCTCGGTAGGCGTAGCCGTCGGTGGTGGTGCCGGGGCCGCCCGTATGCATTTCGCCGGGGGCGAGTACGACGATGGAGCCCGGGTGCGTGCGGATGTGGCCGCCGCGGTAGTCGATGAGTTCCGAGCCGTCGACGCAGACGCCGATCGTGAACTCCTCGTGCGCGTGCGGGGCGTAGACATGCCGGTCGAAGCGGGCCGTCAGGAGGTCGAGCGGCGGGCCGCAGTGGCCCAGTCTCGCCCTCGTCCACAGGGCCTGCTCACGTGCGCTCACCGGCCGCACCCCCTCTTCCCCACAGGGTGCAACGCGCCGGGGCCGTATGTCATGCCGGGGTGAGCGCCCGTTCCAACACGTCGAAGGCCGCGCACAGCCGTGCCCGATGATCCGCCACGAGTCCTTCCGCGCCCTCTCCCGAGAAGACGCGGCGCGCGGTGGTGACGTAGACCGTGCGGTAGGCGGCGACGGTCAGGGCCGCGGTCAGGGCGGGGTCGGGGGTGTCCGGGGCGGTCTCGGTGAGGGCGGCGGTCAGGGCGTTCTCGATCTCCTCCAGGGCCTCGCGGCCCCGGGCGCGCAGGGCGGGCGAGTCGGCCACGACCTCCCAGAAGTCCGGGAATCCGCTGTCGGGGCCGGCCAACGGGTGGCGCCGGTCGAGGAGTTCGAGGGCGAGACGGCGGAGCGCGGCGAGCGGGGTCTCGCCGGGGGCGCGGTGGCGTACGGCTCCGCCGAACATCTCGACCGCCTCCGGGATGCGGTCGAGGAACAGGTCCTCCTTGCGCGGGAAATAGTTGAAGACGGTCATCGTCGACACCTCGGCGGCGCGCGCGACCTCCGCCACCGACACCTGGTCGAAGCCGCGCTCCCGGAACAGCGCCGAGGCGACGTTCGAGATCCGCTGCCGCGTCGCCCGCTTCTTGCGCTCCCTCAGCGGCAGCTCCGCCGCGCCCTTGATCTCGTTCACGCTCTCGTATCTGCTCTCGCTCACGAGAACAGTGTAGCCAACATAATTTTTTAGTGACTACACTCAAGGCATGAACACGGACACGAACACGAACACGGACACGGACACGAACTACGACGTCGTCGTCGCCGGAGCCGGGCCCATCGGGCTGCTGCTCGCCTGTGAGCTGCGGCTCGGCGGGGCCCGCGTACTGGTCGCGGAGCGGCTGGCCGAGGTGGACGAGACCGTCAAGGCGGGCGGGATCAACACCCTCACCGCCGTCGGCCTGTACCGGCGGGGGCTGCTGCCCGCGCTCACCGAGGTGCAGGTCGAGACGGCGAACGGCATGAAGGAGTTCCTGCGGACGCAGAGCCGTGAAGACGGGGCCGCCCCGCCGCCGAAGTCCGCCGGGCACTTCGCCGGGATCACCCTGCGGGCCGATCTGCTCGACACGTCGGACCCCGCCTTCGCGGAGGTCGGCCCGCCCGGCGAGGTCGGACGGTTCGTCCCGCAGGCCCCGCTGGAGCGGCTGCTCGGCCGGCGCGCCGACGAACTCGGCGTCGAGGTGCGCCGACAGGTCGAGTTGACCGGCTACGACGCGGACGACGAGGGGGTCACCGTCCACCTCGCCGCTACGGACGGATCGGCGCCGCAGGCCGTCCGCGCGGGCTGGCTGGTCGGCTGCGACGGTGGCCGCAGCCTCGTCCGCAAGCTCGCCGGGGTCCAATTCCCGGGCACCGCACCGGAGATCACCGGCTACCAGGCGATCGCCGACATGACCGGCACCGAGGGCCTGAACAAGGGCTGGAACGTCACCGGCACCGGGATGTACACCTACGGCCCGATGCCGGGACGGATGGTCTCCATCGAGTTCGACGGGCCGCCCGCCGACCGTCGATCCCCGGTCACCACCGAGGAGTTGCAGGCCAGCGTGCGCCGCGTGACCGGCGTCGACGTCACCGTGCACGCCCTGCAGACGGCAACCCGCTTCACCGACAACTGCCGCCAGGCGGACACCTATCGCGCGGGCCGGGTGCTGCTCGCGGGCGACGCGGCGCATGTGCACTCGCCGTTCGGCGGACAGGGGCTCAACCTCGGCGTCGGGGACGCGATGAACCTCGGCTGGAAACTCGCCCTGGTGGTGAGCGGCCGGGCCCCGGCCGACCTGCTGGACACCTACACGGCGGAACGGCATCCGATCGGCGCCTGGGTGCTGGACTGGACGCGCGCCCAGATCGCGATCATGCGCCCCGACGCCCACGCCCGTGCCCTGCGCGGGATCGTCGGCGACCTCGCGGGGACGGCCGACGGCACGACGTACTTCGTCAAGCGGATCTCCGGCGCCTGGCAGCGCTACGACCTCCCCGGCGACCACCCGCTGACCGGCCGCAGCGCCCCCGACCTCGAACTCGCCGACGGCACCCGCCTCGGCGACCACCTCCACACCGGCCGCGCCCTCCTCCTCGACCTCGCCGACGACCCCGAACTCCGTGCCCGCGCGGCCGGGTACGAGGGTCTGGTGGACGTCCTCACCACCGCCTGCCCCCAACACCCGGAACTCGCCGGGCTGTTGGTCCGCCCGGACGGAATCACCGCATGGGCGGCCGACACGGACAGCGCCGAGGACGATCCGACGGAGGCACTGCGACTGTGGTTCGGCGCGCCGCTTGGCGCTTGACACTCACGCGACGTCAGCATCTGCACTGACCCCATGAGGACCAACTGGGCAGGCGGCGGGCGGGTGTTCGGGTATGCGCGGGCGCGACGGGCCCTGGTGGCCGGGTCGGCGCTCGCGTGTGTCCTGGAGACCCTCACCATGTCGGTGCTGCTGCGGGACTGCCCGGTGCTCCACCAAGTGGTGCCGGTCCTGGGCCTCTTGGCGGTCGCGTCCGTCGCCGCCCTGCACACGGCCTCCGTCGCCCGCCCGCACCTGCTGGACACGGACACATACGCGCTACGGCTCCGGCGGGCCGCCCGCGCCGACGTGATCGTCCCGCTGGGTCATATCGCCTCCGCCCAGGGCGAGTTGCGGACGGCCCGGCGCCGGGCCGACGGTGAACTCGACCTCCCCGTCGCCTTCCGCACCTCCGTCACCCTCCAACTTGCCGAGCCCGTCACCCACTTCACCCTCCTCGGCCGACGGCGGGAGGTCGACACCGTCCACTTCCACGCCGACGACGCCGACCGCGTCGTAGCGACCATTCAGGCTCATCTGCAAGTGGTCAGGCGGGCGCGAACCGTACCTTCGACGTCCCCGGGTCCGCCTGGGTGAGGCGGACACGCAGGCGCTCCCCCAGCGGCAGCGGAGTCGTGCCGCCTTCGAGGCGGGCGACGACGGCCGGGGTGTCCAACTGCACCTTTCCCACGGTGGGTTGGCGTTCGTCCACGTCCACCACATAGCCGTCGAAGAGGTCGCCGACGCGGTCCTTCAGGAGCGCCGCCTCGACGATGTCGACGCACTCGCGCTCGACGGTGCCGGCCAGGCGGGTGCCGTCGGCCATCTGTTTGGGGAGGGCGTCGAGTCCGGCCAGGACCCAGGCGGGTGGGTTGCCGGGGGCGAGGCAGAGTTCGGAGGCGTAGCGGTCGACGAGCCGTCGTAGCGGGGCCGTGCAGTGGGTGTAGGGGGAGGCCACCGCCGCGTGGGTGGTGACGGCGGGAAGGTTGCCGTCGCGGAAGACCGTGTAACCCGCGCCGCGCAGCAGGGTCGTGCACTCCTGGAGGAAGGCCGCGTGGTGCGGGAGGTGGGGGTCGAGGGAGCGGATGAGCCGCGCGTACGGCAGGTGGTGCGGCCAGTCGATGTGCAGGGCGTGCGCGGTGCGGTGCAGCCGGCCGACCGCGCCGTCCGGGGCGGTGGGCAGGGTGCGCAGGACGCCGGTGCCGTGCGTGAGCATGAGGTCGGCGGCAGCCATGCCGGTGAGGAGAGAGATCTGGGCGTTCCAGCCGTCGGCCGGGAGCGGGGCGCGGTAGGCGAGTTCGTAGGTGTGGTCCCGCTCGACGATCTCCTGCTCGGGCACGTTGAGGGAGATGCCGCCGCGCTCGACCTCCAGGCGTTCGCGCGCCTCGCCGATGTCCTTCAGGAGCGCGAGCGGCTCCTCGGCGGTGCCCGCGTCGATCTGCCGCTGCGCGGTGGCGTAGTCGAGCTTGGCCCGGCTGCGGACGAGGGCGCGGCGGACGTCGACGGCGGACGTACGGCCGTCCGCGTCGAGGTCGATCGTCCACAGCACCGCCGGCCGGGTCACGTCCGGCAGCAGGCTCGCGGCGCCCTCGCTCAGCAGGGGCGGATGCAGCGGGGTCTTCTCGTCGGGGAAATAGAGCGTGGTCACGCGGCGGTGGGCCTCCGCGTCCAGCGCGCCGCCGGGGACCACGAAGGCGGCGACGTCGGCGATGGCGTACCGGACGCGGTAGCCGCCGGCGGCCCTGCGGGACAGGTGCATCGCCTGGTCCAGGTCCATGGACGTGGGCGGGTCGATGGTGAAGAAGGGGATGTCGGTCGCGTCCTCGGCAGGCGGGGCCGGTGCCTTCGCGGCGCGTTCCGCCTCCGCCAGCACCTCCGGCGGGAAGTTCTCGGGTACGCCGAGTTCGGTGCGGAGTGCGGTGAGGGCGGTGCGGAGCGGGGCTTCGGGGGTGCCGGTCACCCGGATACGGCGGCTGGGCATGTCACGAGCGTAGGCACAATCCGCAGGCCCGCACCCTTTACGCTGGCGCCAGGGCCTGTCCGGCGGATCAGGTCGCAGGAAATCGGCGGTGCCTGATCAGCGCCGGTGAACGGGGTGTGGTGCGTGCGGCTGCAAGGCGGAGGAGGAGGCGACGCGATGGGGGCACCTCCCGGCCGAAGGCCGGGGGACGTCGGCGACCGACGACAACGCCGCTGGGGGTCCCCCACGCCTCTAAGGCAGCGGGGGAGAGCGTGCCACACCCCGCGTCTGCGGCATGATCCGCCGGACAGGCCCTAGCCCCCCAGGTAAGCCAGAAGTTCCCTCCAGAAATCCCTAAGGAGAAACCCGCCGTGCTCGTCCTGCTGCCTCCTTCCGAAGGCAAGGCCTCCTCCGGCCGTGGCGCCCCCCTCAAGCCGGAGTCGCTGTCGCTGCCGGGACTCGCCGACGCCCGCGCCGCCGTGCTCGACGAACTCGTCGACCTGTGCGCGGCCGACGAGGAGAAGGCACGCGAGGTCCTCGGGCTGACTGAGGGACTGCGCGGCGAGATCGCGAAGAACGTCGACCTGCGGACGGCTGGTGCGCGGCCCGCCGGGGAGATCTACACGGGGGTTCTCTACGACGCCCTCGACCTGGCCTCGCTCGAACCCGCCGCGAAGAGGCGGGCCGCGCGCTCGCTGCTGGTGTTCTCCGGGTTGTGGGGCGCGGTGCGGGTGACGGACCGGATTCCGTCGTATCGCTGCTCGATGGGGGTACGGCTGCCCGGGCTCGGCGCGCTGGGCACGCACTGGCGGGGGCCGATGGCGGCGGTGCTGCCGGAGGTCGCCGGGGGCGGGCTCGTCCTTGACCTGCGGTCCTCGGCGTATGCGGGGGCGTGGAAGCCGAAGGGGGAGGTCGCGGGGCGGACGGCGACCGTGCGGGTGCTGCATGCGCCGACGCGGAAGGTCGTCAGCCACTTCAACAAGGCGACGAAGGGGCGGATCGTGCGGAGTCTGCTGACCTCGGCGGGGGCGCCGGGGACGCCGGGTGAGTTGGTGGAGGCGTTGCGGGGGTTGGGGTACGTGGTGGAGGCGGAGGCGCCCTCGCAGGCGGGGCGGGCTTGGGCGTTGGATGTGTTGGTGGACGAGATCCACTGAGGGTTCTCGGGCTTCACCGAGGGTTTTTGAACGCGCGCGTTGCAGTGTGCGCAATGGGCTTTGCGTGTACTGCATCGGCTCGGCAGGATGAGGGCATGCCTTCCTCGCCGTTGCCTTCCTCTGGCCTGCTCGATCTTGCTCCTGTGCTGCCCGTCGTCGTCATCGAGGACGTCGCCGACGCGGTGCCGCTCGCGCGGGCGCTCGTCGCCGGGGGGCTGCCCGCGATCGAGGTGACCTTGCGGACGCCGGGCGCGCTGGAGGCGTTGCGGGCTGTCGCGGGTGAGGTGTCGGGGGCCGTGGTCGGGGCGGGGACCGTGTTGACTCCGGGGCAGGTGAAGGAGTGTGTGGGGGCGGGGGCACGGTTCCTGGTGAGTCCCGGGTGGACCGAACTGCTGCTGGAGGCCATGCAGGGGTCCGGGGTGCCGTTCCTGCCGGGGGTGTCGACCACGTCCGAGGTGGTCGCGCTCTTGGAGCGCGGGGTGCGGGAGATGAAGTTCTTCCCGGCTCAGGCCTCTGGCGGTACGGCGTATCTCAAGGCGCTCGCGGGGCCGTTGCCGCAGGCGCGGTTCTGTCCTACCGGGGGGATAGGGGTCGACTCCGCGCCGGAGTATCTGGCGTTGCCCAACGTCGGCTGTGTGGGCGGGAGTTGGATGATTCCGGCGGATGCGGTGGCCGCGCGGGACTGGGGGCGGGTCGAGGCGTTGGCCCGGGAGGCGGCGGCCCTGCGCTCAGCGTAGGTGGGACGTGTCGTTGAAGAGTCGTACGCTCGCGTTGCCGTCGGCGTAGTACGCCACGGCGGAGATCGAGGCGGCCGAGAGTTCCATGCGGAACAGGGACTCCGGTGGGGCGCCCAGGGCGAGTTGGACGAACGTCTTGATCGGGGTGACGTGGGTGACGAGGAGGACCGTGCGGCCCGCGTAGGTCGCGGTCAGCTTGTCCCGGGTGGCGGCGATTCGGGTTGCCGTGTCCGCGAAACTCTCGCCGCCGCCGGTGGGTTGGGCCGTGGGGTCGGCCAACCAGGTGGTGAGGTCTTCGGGGTAGCGGTCGCGTACCTCGCCGAAGGTGAGGCCTTCCCAGGCGCCGAAGTCCGTTTCGCGCAGGCCGTCTTCGATCGTCACGTCGAGGCCGAGGCGGGCTGCTACGGCTGCGGCGGTTTCTCTGGTGCGGGTGAGGGGGGAGGCGATGATGTGCTGGATCGTGCCTCGGGATGCCAACGCGGTTGCGGCTCGTTCCGCTTGGTCGCGGCCGACGTTCGAGAGGGCGGGGTTGGTGCCGCCGCTGCCTGAGAAACGCTTCTGGGGGGTGAGGGGGGTTTCGCCGTGGCGTAGGAGGACGAAGGTTGCGGGGGCGCCCATGTCTGCGGGGGCCCAACCGGCACTGGGGGTCGCTACGTTGCGGGCTGCGCGGGTGTCGGCGGTGGTTTTGTCGGTTGTCGTCACAGTGCCGGCCGGTGGGGGCTGGTCGCGCAGTTCCCCGCGCCCCTTAAGGGCATCAGCTGGGCCTGCACTGGAAAGCTGGTCGCTGCCGCGCCCCTCAAAAGCCTCAGCCGAGCCTGCACTGGAAAGCCCCGCATGCGTCCCGCGCCCCTGAAAAGCCTCGGCTGAGCCCGCGCTGGAAAGCTGGGCGTGGCCGTGGCCCTTAGGGGTCTCGCCCGGACCTGCGTCGGAAAGCTGGTCGCTGCCGCGGCCCTCAAAAGCCTCGGCTGAGCCCGCACCGGAAAGCCCCGCATGCGTCCCGCGCCCCTGAAAAGCCTCGGCTGAGCCTGCGCCGGAAAGCTGGGCGTGGCCGTGGCCCTTAGGGGTCTCGCCCGGACCTGCGTCGGAAAGCTGGTCACTGCCGCGCCCCTGAGAAGCCTCAGCCGAGCCTGCACTAGAAAGCCCCGCATGTGTCCCGCGCCCCTGAAAAGCCTCGGCTGAGCCTGCGCCGGAAAGCTGGGCGTGGCCGTGGCCCTTAGGGGTCTCGCCCGGACCTGCGTCGGAAAGCTGGTCGCTGCCGCGGCCCTCAAAAGCCTCGGCCGAGCCTGTGCTGCGAAGGTCCGCCGTTGAGTCTGAGGGCGACCACTGCTCGCCCCGCTTTCCCGCGTCCATCGCCTCGTTGGCCAAGCGGTCCGCGTGTTTGTTCTGGGCCCGGGGGATCCACTCGTACGTCACCTGCGTCGCCGGATACACCCCGCCCGCCTCCGCCGCCAGCGGCTTCATGTCGGGGTGTTTGATCTTCCAGCGGCCCGACATCTGTTCCACGACCAGCTTGGAGTCCATGCGGACGTGGATGTGGGCGGCGGGGTCCAGGGCGTGGGCCGTGCGGAGGCCGGCCACCAGGCCCCGGTACTCGGCGACGTTGTTCGTGGCGATGCCGATGTACTCGGCCGCCTCCGCCAGGGTCTCCCCCGTCGTCGCGTCGATGACCACCGAACCGTAGCCCGCGGGGCCCGGGTTTCCCCGGGAACCGCCGTCCGCCTCGACGATGAACTCCCGCACGGCGAACGCTCCTTACAGGCCGGACTCGGACGTGCGCACCAGGATGCGGCGGCAGTTCTCGCAGCGGACGACCGTGTCGGGGGCCGCGGCGCGGACCTCGTTGAAGTCGGTGATGGCGAGCTCCTGGCGGCAGCCCTGGCAGGTGCGCTGGTACAGCTTGGCCGCGCCGATGCCGCCCTGCTGCTGGCGGAGCTTGTCGTAGAGCTTGAGGAGGTCCGCGGGGATGGTCGCCGAGACGACCTCGCGCTCCTTCTCGGCCGTGGCCTCGTCGGCGTCGAGGGTCTCGTACGCGGCCTCGCGGCGGGCGGTCGCGTCGTCGATCCGGCCCTGCACGGAACCGACCCGCTCGGTCAGTTCGGTGGTGCGCTCCTGCGCGGACTCACGGCGTTCCATGACTTCGAGGACGATGTCCTCCAGGTCGCCCTGGCGCTTGGCGAGGGAGACGATCTCGCGCTGGAGGTTCTCCAGGTCCTTGGGCGAGGTGACGGCGCCCGAGTCGAGGCGCTGCTGGTCGCGGGTGGCGCGCTGGCGCACCTGGTCCACGTCCTGCTCGGCCTTGGTCTGCTCGCGGGCGCAGTCGCTCTCCTCGGTCTGCACGGCCACGAGCAGGTCGCGCAGCTGGGTGAGGTCCTTGGTCAGCGAGTCGATCTCGGCGTGCTCGGGCAGGGAGTTGCGCTTGTGCGCGAGCTGCGACAGGCGTACGTCGAGGGCCTGGACGTCGAGAAGTCGGATCTGGTCGGCGGGCGCGGCGTTCAGTTGGGGGCTCCAGGTTTGTCAGGTGTGGTGGTGGACGCCGCGTGGGCGGTCCAGGGGTCGGTGACCGTCTTGGAGACGTGGACCCTGAGGTCCCATCCCTCGCGGTCGGAGATCTCGTCGAGCTGGGCGGCGGCCAGCTCGCACCAGGGCCACTCGGTGGCCCAGTGCGCCGCGTCGAGCAGCGCGAGAGGGTTCTGGGCGCGCGCTTCGGATACCGGGTGGTGGCGGAGGTCCGCTGTCAGGAAGGCGTCCACGCCTGCCGCTCGTACGTCGTCGAAGAGGCTGTCGCCGGAGCCGCCGCTGACCGCGATCCGGTGGACCAGGGCGTCGGGGTCGCCCGCGACGCGGATGCCCTGCGCGGTGGCGGGCAGGCGCTCGGCGGCGCGGGCCGCGAGGTCGCGGACGGTCAGGGGGTGGTCCAGCTCGCAGATCCGGCCCAGGCCCCTGCGGCCCTCCGGGTCGGTCGGGTCCGGTACGAGCGGTCCTACGACCCTGAGGTCCAGCGCGCCCGCGAGGGCGTCGGAGACTCCCGGGTCGGCGCGGTCGGCGTTGGTGTGGGCGACGTGCAGCGCGATGTCGTGCTTGATCAGGGTGTGCACCGCACGGCCCTTGAAGGTGGAGGCCGCGACCGTGGTCGTACCGCGCAGGTAGAGGGGATGGTGGGTGACCAGCAGGTCGGCGCCCAGCTTCACGGCCTCGTCGACGATCTCCTGGACCGGGTCGACGGCGAACAGCACGCGGGTGACGTCCTGCTCCGGGTCGCCCACGACGGTGCCGACCGCGTCCCAGGACTCGGCCCGCTCGGCGGGCCACAGGTTCTCCAGCGCGGCGATGACTTCGGACAGGCGGGGTACGGACTGACGGGGCACGGGGAAAGGCTACCTGGCTGGACCGATCGGCTGAACCGCTGAACCGGCCGTACGGAGGTGTGCGGCCCCGTTCAGCACACCGGCCCCCGTTTCCTCAGGCGAATCGTTACTTGGCCACCCTTATTGGTGAAGCGGCTGCTCATCGGTCCCACGTCCGTACGTGCGAAAACTAGTTTCGTGGCCGGAGGTGACCGAACCATGACGGCCTGTGCGATCGAGCCCACGGCGGCGGACGAGGACGGCGACGAATGCGGGGACGAGTGCGGGGTCCCGCGGAACGGTGGCACCACGTGTGCGATCACCGCGGACGGGGCGTACGCCGCCCGCCTCGCGCCGGCCGGCGACTGCCTGTTCCCGGAGCGGTGGACGCTGGACGGCCCCGAGCCGTACGCCGTGCCGCTGCCCGGCAACCAGCCGGAGGAGCCCGGCACCGAGGTCCAGCCGATGGGCGACGGGCGGGTGCTCATCCGGCGGCTGGTCGACGGGCGGCACGCGTTCTCGCTGCTCTACCCGACCGGCCCGGGCACCGGTGAGCTGCCGCTCGGCGCGGTCGAGTGCCCGGACCCGGACACCCGGCTGCGGCTGCTGCCGCCCGCGCCGGGGGGCGAGAAGGCGTACGCCCTCGCCGTGGGCCGGCGTTCGACCGCCGTGTGGCTGGTGGCGGGCGGGGCGTTCGGGCCGGAGCATCTCGCGATGGTCCCGGGGCGGTGTTCGGGCGGGGTCTGGCTGGACCGGGCCGGGCGGATGCTGGCCCTGGACCGGGAGGTCGGCGGGCGGACCAAGGCGATCGTGGTCGACCTGGAGCGGGACGGGGAGGTGTCGCCGCTGCTGCAGATCGCCGCGGACAGCGACGACCGGCTGCTCGCGGCCGACCCGGACAGCGGGCTGCTCCTGATCCGCTCGGACGCGCCGTCGCCGGGCCGGGGGGACCGGCTGGGCTGGGGGGTCGTCGGTTCCACGCTGCCGGTGCGGTTCCCGGAGTGCCTGCGGCTGCCGGACTGCACGGTGACGCCGTTCGCGATCCAGCCGGGGCAGGTGCTGATGCCGGAGAACTGCGGGGTCGCGCTGCGTGTCGACGGGCCGACCGGCACCTGGTTCGCCGTATGGCGGCCCGCCGAGCGGCAGTTGCTCCAACTCCCGGCGCCCGAGGGCTGGTTGGCGGGCGCCGGGCTGTGGACCGAGGACGGGGTGCTGCGACTGCCGTACGCCACACGGGAAGTGCCGTGCGGTGTGGCGCGGTTCGCGGTGCCCAGGGGGGCGGGGGGAACGGGGGGCCTGGGGGAAGCAGGGGACGCGGGGTCCGCTGCGGCTGCGGGGTCCGCTGCGGCTGCGGGGGGCCTGGGGGGTACGGGGGAGACACGCCCGGAGGATCCGGTTCGGGACGGGACGGGGGGCGCGCCTGGGGAGGCCGCGCCGTCGCCGTCGGCACCGTCACGACCGGATCCTCCGGTGCCGGTCGCGCCGCGTCCGGTGCCCTTGCGGGAAGCGCCGCTCAACGGCCGGGTGGCCGTCGGGTAACAAAGTGGTGCGGCTCGGTAACGAACTCGTTCCGGACGGCGGTCCGCCTCGCTTCACCCCGGGAACGGCTGGATAAGATCGCCGGGCTGTATGAAGGATCATGTTGCAACGGGGTGAACTTTCCGATGAACGACTCGAACACCGCGCAGACCATGTCTGCCGACACACACGACGCCTCCGGTCACGGCAAGCACCGGGGCCCGGTCTCGGCGCAGGACGGCGACGCGGCCGCCCACGGCCGTCACCGCAAGCCGTCCGAGCAGTCCACGCAGTCGAAGTACGCGACTGTCTGACGACACGTCAGGCGCCTTGCACCAGCTCGCACGACACGGCCCCGCTCGTCTCCGGACGGGCGGGGCCGCCGCGTTCCCTATGCCGTGCCCGGCTCCCGCTTGAGTCCCAGCACCTCGGCCGCCGCGAAGGTCTCCCCCGGCGGTCGCTCCGCGTAGTGCGGAGTGAGTACGGCGTCCAGCTCGTCGTAGCTGAAGATGTCCTGCTTGCTGTCGAACTTGGCCTGGACGTGCGGGCGTTCGACGATCGCGACCATGCCGCCGTGGACGACGAGGAGCTGGCCGTTGATCCGTTCGGCGGCGGGTGAGGCCAAGTAGCCGACGAGCGGGGCGACATGCTCGGGGGCGAGGGGGTCGAGACCCTCGCCGCGCTCCCCGAACCCGGCGAAGACGTCCTCGGTCATCCGGGTGCGGGCGCGGGGGCAGATGGCGTTCGCGGTGACGCCGTACTTGGCGAGGGCTAGGGCCGTGGAGGTGGTCAGGCCGACGATTCCGCCTTTCGCCGCCGCGTAGTTGGGCTGTCCCGCCGAGCCCGCTAGGTATGCCTCGGAGGAGGTGTTCACGATCCGGCCGTACACCGGTGCGCCGGCCGCCTTGGAGCGCTCGCGCCAGTGCCGGGCCGCGAAGTGGGTCGTGTTGAAGTGGCCCTTGAGGTGGACCCGGATCACCGCGTCCCACTCGCCCTCCGTCATGGAGAAGACCATGCGGTCGCGCAGGATGCCCGCGTTGTTGACGAGGATGTCGAGCCTGCCGAACTCGGCGATCGCCAACTCGACCAGTTCGGCGGCCTGTTGGAAGTCGGCCACGTCCCCGGTGTGGGCGGTGGCGCGTCCGCCCGCCGCGCGGATCTCGGCGGCGACCTCTTCGGCGGGACCGGCGGACGCCTCCCCCGACCCGTCCCGGCCCGGCTGTCCGTAGTCGTTGACGACGACGGCCGCGCCGAGCCGGCCGAGCTCCAGCGCCTCGGCCCGGCCGAGCCCGCGTCCGGCGCCGGTGACGATCGCGGAGAGGCCCTCAAGTGGCAGTGACATCAAGGTCCTTTCAGTAGAAGAGGCGCCCTCGGATCCCTCAGATCTCGATGCACGTGCGCAGGGCCGTCCCCTGGCGCATCTGGTCGAGGGCCTCGTTGATGTCGGCCAGCGGCACCCGGTGGGTGATCAGGCTCTCCAGGTCGACGCGGCCCGCCCGCCACAGGGCGATCGTGCGCTCGTAGGAACGCAGCACGTCTCCCCCGCCGTACATCGAGGGCAGGATGCGCTTCTCGTCGAAGAACAGCTCGAACATGCTGAGTTGGAGATAGTCGTCCAGGGCGCCCGCGCCGACGACGACGAGGGTGCCGCCGCGCCGGGTGTTCTCGTAGGCGGTGCGGGCGGTGGCGGAGCGGCCGACGACCTCGAAGACGTAGTCGAACCCCTCGCCCCCGGTGACCTGTTGCTTGGCGTCGGGCAGCTCGTCCGGTGAGATCGCCCTGGTGGCACCGAACTTGAGGGCGGCCTCGCGGCGGGAGGCGACCGGGTCGACGGCGACGATCTCGGCGGCGCCCTTGAGCCGGGCGCCCTGGATCGCGGAGATGCCGACGCCTCCGCAGCCGATCACGGCGACCGACGAACCGGCCTCCACGTCGGCGGTGTTGAGGGCGGCGCCGAGGCCGGTGGTGACCCCGCAGCCGATGAGGGCGGCGATGTCGAAGGGCACGTCGTCGGGGATCGGTACCGCGCAGCCCGCGTCGACGACGACCTCCTCGGCGAAGGTGCCGGTGCCCGCGAAGCCGAAGACATCGCCGCTGGGGCGCTTGAAGTTGGGGGTGCCCGCGTTCATGAACCCGGCCAGACACAGCTGGGTCTGGCCGCGCTTGCAGGCGGGACACACGCCACAGGCGGGCAGCCAGCAGACGACGACCCGGTCTCCGGGCTTCAAGTGGCTTACGCCCTCGCCGACTTCGAGGATCTCGCCGGCGCCCTCGTGTCCGGGTACGAAGGGGGCGGGCTGGGGCAGTACGCCGGCCATCGCGGACAGGTCCGAGTGGCACAGCCCCGTGGCGCGCACCCGGATCCTGACCCGGCCGGGCCCGAAGCCCGTCGCCTCGATGTCGTCGAGGACCTCCAGTTTGTCCTGGCCTATCTCGTGCAGTACGGCTGCGAGCATGATGCGGCTCCCCTCGACTCGGGCTTGGCTCAAGAGTGTTCGGCGGTCATTCGGGGTCAGGAGTGTTCGACGATCGTGTCCGCGAGGACGGGTGCGTCGTCCCGCTCCACGGCGCTCACCGCGACCCGTACCTCGGCGTCGCCCCGCCGCCACATGCGGACGCGCAGCGTCTCGCCGGGGAACACCACGCCGGCGAAGCGTGTGTCGTAGGCGCGCACCCGGGTCACGTCGCCGCCGAGCAGCGTGTCGACGACCGCCTTCAGCGTCATGCCGTAGGTGCACAGGCCGTGCAGGATGGGGCGGTCGAATCCGGCGAGCTTGGCGAACTCGGGGTCGGCGTGCAGCGGGTTCCAGTCGCCGGAGAGGCGGTAGAGGAGGGCCTGGTCCTCGCGGATGTGCCGCTCGACCACCTTGTCGGGATGGCCCGTTGGGGCCTCCAGGCGGGTGGAGGGGCCGCGGTCGCCGCCCCAGCCGCCCTCTCCCCGTAGGAAGATCTGCGCGTCGTTGGTCCACAACGGGCCCTCCGCGTCGGCGACTTCGGTGCGCATGACGAGGACGGCCGCCTTGCCCTTGTCGTAGACGGCGGCGATCCTGCCGGTGCTGGTCGCGGTGCCCTGGGCCGGGATCGGGCGGTGCAGGCGCAGGGTCTGGCCGCCGTGCAGGACGCGGGCGAGTTCCACCTCGACGCCCGGGATCGACAGGCCGCTGATGACGCCGGGCGAGCCGTTGCCCGCGACGGTGGCGAAACTCGGCAGGACGTGCAGCCGGGACTCCAGGGTGTAACGCAGCTCGTCGGGGTCGGTCGCGGGGATGCCCGCGCCGAGGCCGAGGTGGTAGAGCTGGACGTCCTTGGTGTTCCAGGAGATCTCTCCCGAGCGGGGTTCGGCGGCGAGTGCCCTGGCGGCGTCGATCGGCATGGGTCTCCTGTTCGGTGGCGGCGAACGTCGGTGGCGGCGGCGTGCGTCATGGTGGCGAGAGACCCCGGTGCGGCCGTCCGCACCGTCGGCCGCACCGAGGTCGTCACGGGCCGACCTAGAACGCGTTCCAGTCCGGCGCCCTTCTGTATAGCCGAGCGCCCCGAACTTGTGAAGGCTCCTGACGGTGCGTCAGGTCGGTGTCGGCACCGGCGCCCGCGTCGGCACCCGTGACATTTGTCCTGCCCGAGTCCGTACATGCGCATCTGCCGGGCGGGGGGCCCGGATCCGTAGCGTCGTAGCCATGACACAGACAGGTGGGACAGAGCGTGCCGTGTCCTTCGCGGGGGCGGTCAAGACCTTCGGCGCGGTGCGCGCCGTGGACGGTGTGGACCTGGAGATCGGGCGCGGCGAGACGATCGCGCTGCTCGGCCGCAACGGCGCGGGCAAGTCGACGACGATCTCGCTGCTGCTCGGGCTGAACGCGCCCGACGCCGGCACGGTCGAACTCTTCGGCGCCGCACCGGAGTCGGCCGTACGAAACGGCCTGGTCGGAGCGATGCTCCAGGAGTCGCGGGCGGTGCCCCGGGTCACCGTCGGCGAGCTGGTCGCCTTCGTCGCCCGGTGCTATCCGGCGCCGCTGCCCGTCGCGCGGGCCCTGGAGCTGGCCGGTATCGGCGACCTGGCCGGGCGGCGGGTGGACCGGCTGTCGGGCGGGCAGACACAGCGCGTGCGGTTCGCCGTGGCGCTGGCCGGGAACCCGTCGCTGATCGTGCTGGACGAGCCCACCGCGGCGCTGGACGTGGAGGCCCGGCACGCGTTCTGGCAGTCGATGCGGGCGTACGCCCGGCGCGGGCACACCGTCCTGTTCTCCACGCACTACCTGGAGGAGGCGGACGCGCACGCCGACCGGATCGTCGTCATCGACCGCGGCCGGATCGTCGCGGACGGCACCGGCGAGCAGCTCAAGCGGGCGGCCGGCGGCAGCCTCGTCTCCTTCGACCTGGCGGGCCGCGCCACCGGGGGGCTGCGTCTGCTGCCCGGCGTACGGACCGTCGAAGTACGCGGCGACCGCGCCCTGCTCCGCACCGACGACTCGGACGCGACCGTGCGCGCACTGGCGGACCTGGACGCGATCCGCGGCCTGGAGGTCAGCCCCGCGTCCCTGGACGACGCGTTCCTCGCGCTGACGTCCCCCGAGGCCGACGTCCCGCGCACCGGAGCCGGTGCCATGAACCCCGCGGCCCCGAAGGCCACCTTCCCCTCACCCACCCGCACCTTCCCCGAGACGGAGACCGTCCGATGATCGACTACCTGCGCCTCGAAGTACGCCGGACCCTGCGCGACGTCGGCTTCGTGATCGGCGGTGTCGCGATGCCCGTGATGATGTACCTGCTGTTCACGAACCTCGACGGCGACGACAGCGGCTACAAGGCCACGGCGATGGTCGGCATGGCCGCCTACGGCGCGGTCGGCTCCGCCCTCAACACCGGCGGCGGGGTCGCCGAGGACCGGGCGATCGGCTGGCTGCGGCAGCTGCGGGTGACCCCGATGACCCCGCGCCAGGTCGTCCTCGGCCGGGCGCTGACCGGTTCGGTGACCGTGCTGCCCTCGATCGTCGCGGTGCTCACGGCGGGCGGCCTGGTCAACGGCGTACGGCTGGACGTCTGGCAGTGGGCGGCGATCGCGCTGCTGCTGTGGCTGGGCTCCATCCCGTTCACCCTGCTCGGCCTCGGCAACGGCTACGGGCTCACCTCCCAGACCACCGGCGTCGCGAACATGGCCTGCACCATGGGGCTCGCGGTGCTCGGCGGCCTGTGGTTCCCGATCAGCCTCTTTCCCGGCTGGCTGCGCGCCATCTCCCACTTCACGCCGACCAACCGCTTCGCCGAGCTCGGCACCTCCGTCGCCGACGGGCACGCCCCGGCACTCGGCGCGATCGTGGTGTTGACCGCTTGGCTGCTCGCGTTCGGTTCGTACGCTGTGCTGGCGTACCGCCGGACCGGGCGGACCGTGTGACCGGGGGAGCGAGAGAGATGTCCTGGATGCAAGGGATCACCTGCCAGGTACGCCACTGGCGGGCGGAGCGGGCCCGCTGGAAGGCCGACATGGCGGAGTTCAAGGCCGCGCAGAAGGAGGCCCGCCGCAAGGGCGAGTGGCCCGAGAACCCGGGCCCGCCGCCGACCGGCTTCACCCTGCTGCCATGGCTCCTGATGGGCATGGGCTCCTTCTCCAACCTCCTCCAGGGCAAGACCTCGAACCCCTGGATCGGCGGCCTGGGCCTGTTCGCCTTCAACTCCCTCTACATCTATGTCGTGTTCCGCTCCTTCGTGAAGGAGAAGCGCCAGGCGGTCTCGACCGTCGTCGCGCTGATCGTGATGGGCCTGATCACCTGCGGCCTCGCCCTCGGCTACGGCGGCAGCTGGCTCTACTTCTTCCCGCTGCTCGGCCTCGCCACGGGCGCCGTCGTCCGGGGCCCGCGCCTCGGCCAGGTCGGCCTCGCCCTGACCGCACTCGCCGCCGCGGTCTCCGTCTACCGGTCGGGCTGGGACGCGATCAACGTCGCCTACGGCACGTTCCTGTCGACGATGGTGACCGCGGCGATCCTCTCCCTCTCCGAAGCCGTACGCGAACTGCGCGCCGCCCGCGAGGAGTTGGCGCGTCGCGCGGTCGAGAAGGAACGGATGCGGTTCTCCCGCGACCTGCACGACCTGCTCGGGCACACCCTCTCGGTGATCGTGGTGAAGTCGGAGGCGGCCCGGCGCCTCGCACCCCGTGACATGGAGGCGGCGCTCGGCCAGATCACCGACATCGAGGCGGTGGGCCGGCAGGCGCTCACCGAGATCCGCGAGGCCGTCACCGGCTACCGCGAGGGCAGCCTCGCCACCGAACTGGACCGCGCCCGCTCCGCCCTGTCCGCCGCCGACATCGCCCCGGTCGTCCGTCAGTCGGGCCCGCTGCTGACCCCGCAGAACGAGGCCCTGCTGGGCTGGGTGGTCCGCGAGGCGGTCACCAACGTCGTACGGCACAGCGGCGCGACCCGCTGCGAGATCACGTTCGACGGGGTCATGGACCGCGTCCGCCTGACGATCGCGGACGACGGCCCCGGAGACGGCGGGACGACGGCGACCGGTCCCGCCGAGGGCATCGGCGGAACCGGTCTGAAGGGCCTCACCGAACGCCTCGCGGTGGCGGGCGGCTCCCTGCGGGCCGGCCCGTCACCACGCGGCGGCTTCACGGTCACCGCCGAACTCCCCGTGGAGTCGGCGGAGTTGACGTCCTCCGTGGTGACTACGGCGGGAGCTACGGCGCCCAGGGAGCCGTGACCACCCAACTCACGTCGTCCGTCCACGAGGTGGCGCTGTCGAAGGCGTTGGAGCCGCCGTCACTCGCGATGTAGACGTTGTAGTTGTAGTGCCGGAGATATCTGGTCGGGTAGTTGTACGACGCGAACGAGGTGCCCGTGCCGCTCTTGCCGGTCGAGGCGCAGAACGTGGCGTCCTGTCTGAACTGCGTTGTCCCGACCATGGGTTGGCGGTAGAGCTGGTAGTTGTAGTGGCGCAGGAAGTCACCGGGATAGTTCCGTGACTCGAACGAGTAGCAGGAGCTGTCGGCAAGACCCTTGCGGACGATCCACGTGGCGTCGCCCTTGTCGAGCGTCGCGCTGCTGGACGTGATGGCCGAGAGGACCGCCGCGTTGTTCTGGTGCCGGATGTAGTCGCCGGTGCAGCACGAGGTGGTCGCGCGCAGCGAGATCTCCGAACCGGCCGCCAGTGTCCCGGTGGTGCCGGTCGAGGCGCCGTAGCCGACGGACACGATGTTCGCCTGTACGGAGTTGTCGGCGGCGTCGGTCGGGATGCCGGCGGTCATGACGCCCTCGAAGAACGAACCGATGGAGCCGTTGCTGTTGTCCCCGCCGGTGCCCAGGACGATCGCGCCTTCCTGATGCATGGGCGAGTAACCGCTCGTGGTGGGTTCACCCCCGGAATAGGAGGTCGTGAGACTCCCCGACTGCGCATTCCCGGATTTCAGCGCGAAATGGTCCTGACCGTTGTTTTTCAGCAAAGCGGTGACGAACGGTATCGCCCCGGTACCGGTGTTCGCCGTGTTCTTGCTGTACCCGGAGTCCGACTGGAACAGCCCGTTCTCCAGGTCGGCCTGCACCCAGGGGCCTCCGCCGTAGCAGGGCGAGAACCAGCACTCGGTACCGAAGTTGATCGCGTCCATGTGACCGTTGCCGGTGTCCTGGTTGTTGGTCTCCGCGTTGCCGTAGTCGAAGCAGCAACTGCCGTTGACGTGGGTGCCCGAGGTCACCATGTACATCCCCTCGGCGGCACCGTTGGTGGCCACACCCGAGGTGGAGTTGTCGCGGTAGCCCATGCCGGCCGAGATCTCCAGGCCGTAGACCTGATGCCCGCCGGCGGTCACCGGCAGCGCGTCCGCGGGCGCCCCGACATCGGCGACGCCGGCCCCGCCCGCGCCCTCGATCGTGAGGTCGTTGTGGCGCGCGGACTGGTCGTAGATCTTGGTGATGACGCACGTCGTACCGGCACAGAACGAGTCCTGCGCCGCCGCGTCGGCATACCCCCCGGCCGCCAGCAGCCCGATGTTCGCGGTGGCGCTGTCGGAGGCCCGCCGCACCTGGTACAGCGAGCCGTTGTACGAGGAGTACAGCGCCCTGACGAGACTGTGCGCGGCGACGCAGGGCGTCCCGGCGGTGGCGTAGATGTCGCACGGCAGCGAGGTGGCGGCCGAGGCCTGCGGCACGCCGACGGCCAGCGCGAGGACGGTCACGAGCGCGGACAGTGCGGCGAGGGTGGCGTTTCTCAGCCGGCGCGGCCGGGTGCGGAGGAATCTCAAGAACACGGTGCACCTCATTCTGTTGCTGTTCCTGGTAGGGCGGTGCGGGTGGTTGACGCGGGTGCGGGTGCGGGTGCGGGTGGAGCGTCGGCGCCCGATCGGCATGGTCGATATACCGAACATTGTTCGATCGAAATGCCGAACCAATTCGCGATCGAAATGTCGAACTGTCGAAAGTTTTCCGAAAAGCGGCTCGGATCGGGAAATTCCCGGGGCGATTGCAGAATGCCGAGGCGATTGTTTGCCCGCAGCCGGAGACCGTCAAGACTCGCGGACGCGAACAATGAAGAGTTTTTGACAACCGCCCCGGGTCGACCTGGGCCTTACTCTTGCCCCGTGGATGAGATGCCCCGGAACCACCGGCCCGCCAAGTCCGTCAGAGTGCTGCTCGCCGAGGACCAGGGCATGATGCGGGGCGCGCTCGCCCTACTGCTCGGCATGGAGGCGGACCTGGAGGTCGTCGCCCAGGTCGGGAGGGGTGACACGATCGTGGACGCCGCCCTGACCCACCGCCCCGACGTCGCCCTCCTCGACATCGAACTCCCCGGCATGAGCGGTCTGGAAGCCGCCGCCGAACTCCGCGAACAGGCCCCGGACTGCCGGGTGTTGATCCTCACGACCTTCGGCCGCCCCGGTTATCTGCGCCGGGCGATGGAGGCGGGCGCGGCCGGCTTCCTGGTGAAGGACGGCCCGGTCGAGGACCTCGCCGCCGCGATCCGCCGCGTCCTGACCGGCGAGACGGTCATCGACCCGGCCCTGGCCGCCGCCGCGTTGAGCGCGGGCCCCAATCCCCTCACCGCCCGCGAGTGCGACGTCCTCAAGGCCTCGGTGGACGGCGCGACGGTCTCCGACATCGCCACGAAGCTCCACCTCTCCGAGTCGACCGTCCGCAACTACCTCTCGTCAGCGATCGGCAAAACGGCCACCCGCAACCGCATGGAGGCCATGCGAGAGGCCCGCCAACAGGGCTGGCTGTAGCCCCCGGCCGCCCCGGCTCGCCGCCGCCCTACGCTCCGGCCCCCCGGCGGAACAACGCCGTCCAGAGGAAGTCCTCCCCGAAGCACGGCGAAGCGTCCGTTTCGTCGCGCATCCGACGCACCTCGACCACCTCCAACTCCCCGAATATCCACCGCAGTTCATCAGCCGTGTAGGCCAACCCACCCTGAAGCCCGGAGCCGCGATAGAACTCGGCATCGGGCAGCTCGGACCCCATCCCGCCCGCAGCGAAGCACGTGAGCGCGAAGTGCCCGCCGGGTGCGAGGACCTGGTCCAGCAGGGCGAGGTAGCTGATGCGCCGGTGCGGGGGCAGATGGTGGAAACACCCGGAGTCGTAGACGAGGTCGTAGGGGCCGGGGAGTTCGGTACGGGGGAGGGCGAACACGTCCCCGCAGTGGAACCGAACCTGGGGGCCCTCCCCCTCCCCTCCCCTCCCCCCACTCCCGCCTCCCTTGCCCGATCCTCCGCCCAAGCGACAGCCGTAGGCGACAGATCCACCCCGTCCACCTCGAAGCCCCGCGCGGCCAGTTGAAGTGCGTTGCGCCCCGGACCACACCCCAGGTCCAGAGCACGGCCGCCGCCTATCAGCCCCCGGTCGAAATATCCGACCAGGTTCTCGTCCGGCTTGGCCACAAAGAACGGCACCGGCCTGTCACGGTCGGCATAGAACCCGTCCCACCAGGAGGCACCTCGCGAACTCCAACGGTCGGCCTCCAGCGCGAACAACCCGTCCAGGAGCCGGAGTACGTCGTCGACCGTGCGTATGTCCCGCCCATGCCGGTCCCGATCCGTCCGGTCCATCCGAACCCCCTCTCCGATACGCCGATCGTAGAAGCGGACAGACCGAAAACCCAGGTCAGCAAGCATCCAGGACACTCGCACGAACCCAGCCAACTCCCGCGTACAGGCCGGGAGTCGACACGGAAAGGGCACCACCCCAGGGACCCGGTGAAACCATGCCGGCACCCCGCCCCAGACCCACCAGGACGGCAGCCCCGGCCACGCCGGCCACACTTTTCAAGAACTCACCCCACGCCCCCAGCCTTCACAAGCGGTGCGTCCCGGGACAGTTCCCGGAAACCGAGGCCGTAGTACAGGCCGCGTGCTCGGGGATGTCCCGGTGCGCCCAGGCAGGCGACCGTCATGTGGGTGGCGCCGGAGGCTCGTGCCCGGTGCATCCCGTGCAGGAGCATCGCTCTTGCCAGGCCTTGTCGCCGGTATTCCGGATGCGTTCCGACCGGTTCGAACTCGGCGGTGCTGTTCGCCTCGTCGAGCCACATGATGGTCGAGGAGGCCATCGTGCCGTCCGGTGCCTCCACCAGGATGTGCAGGTCGCCGCGGTAGCCCGGTGTCCGGCGGACGTTCGCGTAGCTGTCGGCCGTGTAGGCCGAGGGAGCCCAGGCGTCGAGGTGGGCCTGGACCGCGGCTTCGGGGCCGGCCTCGTCGGCGGTGCGGAAGCTGAACCCCTCCGGGAGTACCGGCTGTTCCAGGTCGGTCAGGTGCCGCTCGTTGAGCTGGGTCCAGGAACCGGTGTCGCCGAGTGCGGCCGAGTCGGTCTCGTAGCCGTGTGCCACCCATCGCTTCAGGGCGGCCTCGTCGGAGGCGCTGGGCATCACCGTCCGCTCGATGCCCGCCGCCGTGCCGTCGTACCAGTCGATCACCTCGTCGATGAGCCCGGCGTGATCGGGGTGGACCTGATACGTGAGGCAGGCCTCGGTGTTGTCCTTCACCGAGCCGTCGTTCCGCCGCACCCGGTGCGGAAGTCGGGCCCAGCCCCACGCCACCAGTTCATCGCCGGAGAACCACAGCCGGCGCGGTCGGCCCGTGTCGTCGGCGGCCTGCCCCTTGCCCCAGTTCCAGGCCAGCTCGCCGAACATCGCTTCGGCGTTCACCAGCTCCGGACGGACGGCGGTGACACGCTGCGCCAGCCCCTGCATGAGCCGCAACTCCGCGGCGGTGACAAGCTCGACGTCCGTCATGGTGGGCCACTGTGTCAGGGCCCCCGCGAAGTCGGCGAACCGTTTTCCGGGCCGCCGACATCCACCGTCGCGCGTCACGACACTCTCAGGACCAACACGCCCTGCTTCAGGGCCAGTTCAGTTCACCTGCTCCGCATCAGCCGCGGCCAGCGGCCGATGACAAAGCTCTGGAACCCGTCGTCCCGAGCCTCCCGAGCCTGCTTGCGATCCCCCATGGGCACCTCCTAGATGTCTAAAGGAGTCCATGAGCCGCCCGGACCGTTGCCTCACTTCTCAAAAACCGTCGCCTCACTTCTCGAAACCGTCGCCTCACTTCTCGAAACTCGTGGAAGCCGCACCGTCCGAGGCCACCGCCGGGTCCGAGCCCCCCGCCGGGCCCGCACCCTCCGCGTCCACCACGACCTCCCCGTCCGCACTCGCGCTCGCGCTCACCCGTGCCACAGCAGGCCCCGCCCCCTTCCCCCACGGCAGCCACACCACCATCAGCACGACCCCGCCGAGCAGCACCCCCGTCCCCGTACGGAACGCCAGCGCGTACCCCTCCGTCAGCGCCTCCGGCGTCCCCCCACCGGCGCCCGCCACCCGTGCCGTACGCGCCGCGGCGATCGTCGACATGACAGCGAGCCCCAGCGAACCGCCCATCGTGCGCGAGGTGTTGATCAGCCCGGAGACCAGCCCGGCCTCCCCCGGCGCGGCCCCGGACGTGGCGAGCGCGGCGAGCGGGGTGGCCGTCAGGCCGGCGCCGAGCATCATCAGGATTCCGGGGAACATGATCTCGGTCAGGTAGTCGCCCCGCGCGGTCATCAGGGACTGCCAGCCGAAGCCCACCGCCGCGAGCAGCGTCCCGATGACGGCCACGTTGCGCGCGCCGAGCACCGGCATGAAGCGGGGCGCCGACTTGGAACCGAGCAGGACCGCCAGTGAACTCGGCACCAGCGCGAGCCCCGCCTCCAGCGGGGTGTACCCGAGCACGTTCTGTGCGTACAGGGTCATGAAGAACCACATGCAGAACATCGCGGAGCCGGACAGGAACATCGCCGCGTTCGCCGACGACACCGCCCGTGCCCGGAACAGTCCGAGCGGCATCAGCGGAGCCGCCGTACGCGCTTCGACGACGAGGAAGAGCGCGATGAGCGCGAGCCCGGCGGCCAGCGGCACCAGGGTGGCGGCGGCCGTCCAGCCCTCGGCCTCGGTCTGCGAGATGCCGTAGGCCAGCACGCCGAGTCCCGCCGTGACCAGGACGGCGCCGGGCAGGTCGAGTCGCCGCCGGTCTCCGGCGCGGCTCTCCGGGAGCCGGCGCAGCGAGCTGAGCAGCACCACCGCGCCGACGGGCACGTTGATGAGGAGCACCCACCGCCAGGACAGGGTGTCCACGAGGACCCCGCCGACGAGTCCGCCCGCGGCCCCGCCACCGGCGCCGACGGCCGTCCAGGTGGCGATGGCCCGGGCGCGGGCCGCGCCCTCCGCCACCGCCGAGGTGACGATGGTCAGCGTCGAGGGCGCCAGCACCGCGGCCCCCAGTCCCTGCACGGCCCGGGCGAGCAGCAGCTGCCAGCCGTCCTGGGCCAGTCCGCCGCACAGCGAGGCCAGGGTGAACAGCGCGAGCCCGACCAGGAACATCCGCTTGCGGCCGTAGAGGTCACCGGCCCGGCCGCCGAGGAGCATGAACCCGGCGAAGGCGATGGCGTACGCGTTGACCACCCATTGCAGCCCGGACGCGCTCATCCCCAGGTCTGTCCGCATCGACGGCAGCGCCACGTTGACGACGGACACGTCGAGCACGACGAGGAACTGTCCGGCACACGCGAGCGCCACGACCAGCCAGGCGGGCGGTGCCGCGCCGCGGGGGAACAGGCGGGACATTCGGGAGACGTCAGCGGCTCGGGGCATGGTGGTCATACTCTCAACCCGCCCGCGCCCCTTGCATCGGCATTTCGCCCGGAGGTGGGAGGGCCGCAGGACCTAGACCACAGGACCTACACGGCCCGCAGCAAGGTCACCACGGCCGCCCCGCCCAATCCGATGTTGTGCGCGAGCCCCACTTCGGCGCCCGGCACCTGTCGCTCCCCCGCCGTTCCCCTCAACTGCCATACCAGCTCGGCGACTTGGGCGATCCCGGTGGCCCCCAGCGGATGTCCCTTGGAGATCAGCCCGCCGGACGGGTTCACCACCCATCGCCCGCCGTAGGTCGTCCCCCCGGACTCGACGAGCTTCCCCGACTCCCCCGGCTCGCACATGCCGAGCGCCTCGTACGTCAGCAGCTCGTTGATCGAGAAGCAGTCGTGGAGTTCCACGACGTCCACGTCCTCGATGCCGAGTCCGGACCGTTCGTAGACCTGACGGGCGGCGGCCCGGGACATGGGCTGTCCGACGACGTCGATGCACGAGCCGGACGCGAAGGAGTCCTCGGTGTCGGTGGTCATCGCCTGGGCGACGATCTCGACCAGTGAGCCCGCGCCCGCACCCGGTCCCGACCCCCTCACCAACTCCCGCTGCTCCGCGAAGCGTTCGGAGACCACGACCGCCGCCGCGGCTCCGTCCGAAGTCGGTGAGCACTGGAGCTTCGTGAGCGGACGGTGGACGACCCGTGCCGCGAGGATGTCGTCGACGTCGTACACGTCCTGGAACTGGGCGTACGGGTTGTGCTCGGAGTGCCGGTGGTTCTTGGCGGCGACGGCGGCCAGCTGGGCCTCGGTGGTGCCGTACTTCTCCATGTGTTCGCGGGCCGCGTCGCCGAAGATCTGGGCGGTGGGCGGGGTCATCTCGAAGCCGTGCCGGGCGGCCATGACGCCGTAGTGCCGGGCGACGGGGGAGGTCGAGAAGTCCCCACTGTCCGCTCCGCCGCCCAACGCGCCCCGCTTCATCTTCTCGAAGCCCAGCGCGAGGACGCAGTCGGCGGCCCCGCCCTCCACGAGCTGCCGGGCCAGCATCAGCGCGGTCGAGCCGGTGGCGCAGTTGTTGTTGACGTTGTAGACGGGGATGCCGGTGAGACCTAGCTCATAGGCGGCGCGCTGGCCGGCGGTCGAGGGCTGGAAACAGTAGCCGACGGGAACCTGTTCTACGTCGGCGTAGGAGATCCCGGCGTCGGCGAGGGCGGCGTTCCCGGCCTCGCGGACCATGTCCCAGTACTGCCACTCCCGGGTCTCGGGCTTCTCGAACCTCGTCATCCCGACGCCTGCGACATAGGCCTTCATGGCGGGCGAGATTAGAACACGTTTCAGTAAATGGCCAGAGCTGACGGCAGGTCAGATCTTCATGGGACGGTCAAGGATTCGTTAGTACGCCGAAGCATCGGAATAGTTGCCCGTGCATACGAGGTTTACCGTGCACTTATCTCGCACGGATCAACCGGTTCCACCCACGTTCCACCCCACTCCCCAGGCCTGGAGGCCTCACTTCATGACGCACACGTCGACCGACCAGCCCGCACGGAGGCCGTCCGGCGCCGTCGTGCCGGTGCTCGCCTTCGCGGGCATCGTTGTCGCGGTGATGCAGACCCTGCTCGTCCCGGTCATCAAGGACCTGCCGCAGCTGCTGAGCACCGAGCCCAGCAACGCCACCTGGGTCCTGACCTCGACCCTCCTGTCCGGAGCCGTCGCCACGCCGATCATGGGCCGCCTCGGCGACCTCTACGGCAAGCGCCGGATGCTGATCCTCAGCCTGGCCATCATGGTCGTGGGAGCGCTGGTCAGCGCCCTCACCAGCGACCTGCTCACGATGATCGCGGGCCGCGCGCTCCAGGGCTTCGCCATGGGCGCGATACCCCTCGGCATCGGCCTGATGCGCGACATGCTGCCCCGCGAGAAGCTCGGCTCGGCGATGGCCCTGATGAGTTCCTCGATCGGCGTCGGCGGCGGCCTCGCGCTGCCCGCCGCGGCGCTCGTCGCCCAGCACGCCGACTGGCACGCCCTCTTCTACGGCGCCGCCGGCCTCGGTGTCCTCGCGATCGGCCTGACCCTCCTCGTCGTACCGGAGTCCCCGATGCGCGCGGAGGGCACCTTCGACGTGCTCGGCGCGATCGGTCTCTCCGCGGGCCTTGTGCTCTTCCTCCTGCCCATCACGAAGGGCAGCGACTGGGGCTGGACCTCGGGCACCACGCTCGGCCTGTTCGCCGCGGCGGCCGCCGTCCTGCTCCTGTGGGGCGTGATGGAGCTGCGTCTGAAGGCCCCGCTGGTCGACCTGCGCACCACGGCCCGCCCGGCGGTCCTCTTCACCAACCTCGCCTCGATCATGGTCGGCGTCTCCTTCTACGTCGTCTCCCTCGTCCTGCCCCAGCTCCTCCAGCTGCCGAAGTCCACGGGCTACGGTCTCGGCCAGTCGATGGTCACCGCCGGTCTGCTGGTGGCACCGCTCGGCCTGACGATGATGTTCACGGCCCCCGTCTACGCCCGTCTCTCGGCGAAGTACGGTCCCAAGGTCACCCTGATCCTCGGCATGCTGATCATCGGTATCGGCTACGGCGCGGGACTCGGCCTGATGAGTGCGGCCTGGCAGTCCCTGGTCATCGCCGTCGTGCTCGGCGCGGGGATCGGGCTGGCGTACTCGTCGCTTCCCGCGTTGATCGTGGGGGCGGTGCCGGCGTCCGAGACCGGTGCGGCGAACGGGCTCAACACCCTCATGCGGTCGATCGGTACGTCCGTCTCCAGTGCGGTGATCGGGATGGTGCTGGCGAACACCGCGAACCACGTGGGCGGGGTTGCCGTCCCGACCATGCACGGGTTCCACGTCTCGTTCCTGATCGCCACGGGTGCGGTCGCTGTCGGGCTGTTGATGGCGCTGTTCCTTCCCAAGCCGAATCGTGCGCCGCAGTTGAACTTCAGCAGCGAGGAGCAGGCGAATCTTGAGCGGGCCGAGGAGGTTCTGCGGGGGTTCCGGGGGCGGGTGTTGAGCGCCGACGGGGTTCCGGTCGCCCGGGCCAAGGTCACGCTGATCGACCGTCGTGGTCGGCAGGCGGGGGCGACGCTCTCCGAGGAGGACGGGAGTTATGTGCTCGCTGTGCCTTCGCAGGGGGCGTATGTGTTGGCGGCGCGGGCTTCGGGGCACGGTCCGTTGGCCTCCTCCGCGACGCACGGCGGGGACGAGGCTGCCGTGGACCTGGATCTGTCCTTGCCCGGCGAGACCGTCAGCGCGTAGTCGGTAGTTCGTTGTCTGCGGGCGCGTGGGGGCTGGTCGCGCCCGCGCGGCGGAGCCGCGGATCGACACAGCCCCGCGCCCCTCAAGGCGAAAGCCGCACCGCACCCCCTGTCGAATCGCTCGGCGGGGGGTGCGGCAGCATATGCGTACGCCCCGCCGAAAGGACCCCTGTGCCCTCGACACCCAAGCCCGAGATCCTTGCCGCGTTCGAGGCGGCCAAGGGGTTCATGCCGGCCGGTGAAGGGCTCGCCCTGTACGCCGCCGCCGTGGAAGCCGGCGGCCTGGGCCTCCCCCTCCTCGAAGTCGGGACGTACTGCGGGCGTTCCACGCTCCTCCTCGCCGATGCCGCCCGCGAGGCCGGAGTCACCGCGCTCACCCTGGACCATCACCGGGGTAGCGAGGAGCAGCAGCCGGGCTGGGACTATCACGACCCGGAGACCGTCGACCCGGAGACCGGGCTGATGGACACGCTGCCCACGTTCCGGCGCACTCTGCACAAGGCCGGGCTGGAGGAGCACGTGGTCGCGCTCGTCGGGCGGTCACCGCAGGTCTCGCGGATCTGGGGCACGCCCCTCGGTCTCGTCTTCATCGACGGTGGGCACACCGACGAGCATGCGAACGGGGACTACGAGGGGTGGGCGCCCCATGTCGCCGAGGGCGGGCTGCTGGCCATCCATGACGTGTTTCCGGAACCCGAGGACGAGTTCACCGGACAGGCGCCGTACCGGGTGTATCTCCGGGCGCTGGAGTCCGGCGCGTTCACGGAGGTGTCGGCGACGGACTCCCTGCGGGTCCTACGGCGTACCGGTACCGGTATCTGAGGTCAACTGGGCAGCCCGGCGAGCCAGTTGAGCAGGTGCTGGTTGACCTCGGCCGGGCGTTCCTGCTGGATCCAGTGGCCGCAGCCCTCCAGGATGTGCGAACCGCGCAGGCCGGGCAGGGTCACCGGGTACGCGGCGATCGCGTCGGACAGCCAGGTGGTGGAGGCGTCCAGGGAACCGCCCAGGAACAGGGACGGCTGGGTGATCGGGGCGCCGTCGTAGGCCACCAGGTCCTCCCAGTCGCGGTCCATGGCGCGGTAGCGGTTCAGGGCGGTGGTCAGACCCGTGCGCTCGAACTCCCCCGCGTAGACGTCGAGTTCGTCCGTGCCCAGCCACGCGGGTGTCGACGCCGGGAAGCGGTCGCGCAGGGTGCCACCGCCGTCCCTGCTCACGAAGTGCGGGTCGGGGGCGCCCGGTCGGGGCATCGTGTCGGCGGAGAACGCGGCGTAGAAACCTGCGAGCCAGCCGCGTACGTCCGGTTCGATCTCGGCCTCGGCGCGGCCCGGCTGCTGGAAGTAGGAGACGTAGAACTCCTCCTCCCCGCCCATCCCGGCGAAGATCTCGCTGGGGCGCGGGCCGCCGCGGGGCGTGTACGGGACGCTCAGCAGTCCTACGGCTCGGAAGACGTCCGGCCTGAGGAGGGCGGAGTGGGCCGCGATGCCCGCGCCCCAGTCGTGGCCGACGATCACCGCCGACCGCTCGCCGAGCGCGTGCACGACCGCCACGGTGTCCTCGACCAGGTCGAGCATCCGGTACGCCGACACGTCCTCGGGGCGCGAGGAGCGGCCGTAGCCGCGTACGTCGACGGCGACCGCGCGGAAGCCCGCCGCGGCCAGTGCCGGGAGCTGGTGGCGCCACGAGTACCAGGACTCCGGGAAGCCGTGCACCAGCAGGACCAGGGGGCCGGTGCCCTGTTCCACGAGGTGGATGCGGCCGGCGGGGGCGGGGACGAGCCGGTGGACGGCTTCCTTGACCATGGTCATGTGACCTCCGTGACGGTGCTGGTCCCTTGATCCTCCGCCCCGGCGCCGCCACCCCACGACTCTTGTTGCCGCTTCGGCAAACCCACCCTGTGAGGCGGCTAGGGTGGCTCCCGTGTCGTACGTAGGTCCGGACTTCGATCCTCCGCAGCCCCGCCGTCCCCGTCGAGGGCCCCTGACCGTGGCGCTGGCCGCGCTGGTCCCGGGGGCGTTGATCGGGTGGTTCGTGTACGAGGCCGTCGGCGGCCCGGGCGACAGCTCGGGCAACACGGCCTCCGCCTCCACCCCCTCGTCCAGTGCGCCCGTGTCCCCGTCGGGCACCGCGTCCAACGACGACAAGCCGCCGGGGCCGAGTCCCCTCAAGGGCAAGGTCGTCGTCGTCGACCCGGGGCACAACGTCACCAACTTCCAGCACAGCGCCGAGATCAACCGCAAGGTGGACATCGGCACGAACTGGAAGGAGTGCGACACCACCGGGACGTCGACCAACGCGGGTTACGCGGAAGCCCAGTTCACGATGGACGTGTCCCACCGGCTGAAGGCGATCCTCGAACAGCAGGGCGTCACGGTGAAGTTGACGCACGACGGCGACTCCCCGTCCTGGGGGCCGTGCGTCGACCAGCGGGCCAGGATCGGGAACGACGCGCACGCGGACGCCGCGATCTCCATCCACGCCGATGGCGCACCGGTCGGCGACCGGGGCTTCCATGTGATCCTGCCGGCGTCGGTCCACGCGGGCGGCGCCGACACCCGCGCCATCGTCGGCCCCTCGGCCATCCTCGGGAAGGGCATCGCGGGCGATTACCGTCGCGCGACGGGCGAACAGTTCTCCAATTACATCGGCGACGGCACCGGTCTCGTCACGCGTAAGGACCTGGGCGGTCTCAATCTGTCAACGGTTCCCAAGGTGTTCATCGAGTGCGGCAACATGCGCGATAGCAATGATGCTGCACTGCTGACGAACAGCGCCTGGCGACAGAAGGCGGCGCAGGGAATCTCTGAGGGAATCGTGAGTTTCCTGCGCGGGTAGCGATCAGTGGGCTGATCCGGGCGGACACCCTGACGGGGTGGACGATAGGGTCAACCGACGACGAGACGACCTACGAAGGACCTGAAGTGAATATCCGCTCCCTCACACGAGGCGACGGCGTGGTGATCGGAGCAGCGGTATTGCTCTTCATCGCGTCCTTCCTCAAGTTCTACACGGCCAACGGGATCGACCTGGACATCACCGCGTGGACGAGCCTCGGCAACGGCCTCGGCACGTACATGGGCGGCGTCATCGGTGCCGCTCTCGTCGTCGTCAACCGTTGTCTGCCGCAGCCGCGCAAGGTCGCGGGCCTGGACCTCGGGACAGTCGGCGTGGCGTTCACGGTGCTCACCGCGTGGGCCCTGTTCTGGACGCTGGTGGACGTCGGCGACAACGTCAGCGCCGGTGCCGGCCTCATCCTCGGTTTCATCGCGGCCCTCGTCCTGGCCGGCGGCGCCATCGCCACCCCCCTGCTCCCGCCCCTCCAGGCCGCCCTCGTCCCGGCCCCCAAGCCGGCCGCCCCGCAGCCCTACGGCGCCCAGCCGCCCGGTGGTTACGGCTACCCGGGCGCCGGTGCGCCGCAGCAGCCCTCGTACGGCACTCCGCCCCAACAGGCGCAGGCCGCGCAGCCGTTCGGGCAGCCCGCGCCGGCTCCGGCCGGGGACTTCTCGCCGTTCTGGTTCGCGGTGCCGGTGGCCCGGCCGCTGTTCGCGGAGGACGGTTCGCCGTCGCCGATCGCCGAACTGGCGCCGGGTACCTGGTACTTGGCCGTGGAGCAGCGTGGTCCGGCGCTCGTCGCGCAGACCCAGGACGGCCGTCGTGGCGTCCTGCAGGACACGTCGGGGATCCAGCGCGGCTGAGTTCTCCTCCCGCTTCGACCGCGGCCCCTCGCCCTTCCGGGTGGGGGGCCGTTGTCGTACAGTCGCAGCCGTCGATCGGTTGGCTGACGTACCGTCAGTTCCGTTGCTGTGGAGGCGATATGCGGCTCGGTCTCGCACTCGGGTACTGGGGGCGCGGGCCCTCCGCCGACCATGTGCCGCTGGCCCAGGAGGCCGAGCGGCTCGGGTACGACTCCGTGTGGACGGCCGAGTCGTGGGGGTCCGACGCCTTCACTCCCCTCACCTGGATCGCGGCGCAGACCTCGACGATCAAGCTGGGCACGGCCGTTGCGCAGATGGCGGCCCGGTCCCCGACCACCACCGCGATGCACGCGCTCACGCTCGACCATCTCTCCGGCGGGCGCGTGCTGCTCGGGCTCGGGCTGTCGGGGCCGCAGGTGGTGGAGGGGTGGTACGGGCGGCCGTTCCCCAAGTCGCCGCTCACCGCGACCCGGGAGTACGTCGAGGTCGTACGGCAGGTGCTGCGGCGGGAGGCGCCGGTCGAGATGGACGGGCGGTTCCACGCGCATCCGTACCGGGGCGCGGACGGCACGGGGCTCGGCAAGCCGCTCAAGTCCATTACCCACCCGCTCCGTTCGGACCTGCCGGTGCTGCTCGGCGCGGAGGGGCCGAAGAACGTGGCGCAGACGGCGGCGATCGCGGACGGATGGCTGCCGCTGTACTGGTCGCCGAGCCGGCCGGAGGTCTACGGGACGACGACCTTCCGAGAAGGCTTCCTCGTGGCGCCCATGGCGCGGGTGCAGGTCTGCGACGACGTGGCCGAGGGCCTCCTCCCCGTGAAGATGATGCTCGGCTTCTACATCGGCGGGATGGGGCACGCGGCCCGTAACTTCCACGCCGATCTGATGGCGCGCATGGGGTACGAGGAAGAGGCCCGGCGGATACAGGAGTTGTTCCTCGCGGGCCGCCGGGAGGAGGCCGTGCTCGCGGTGCCGGACGCCTTCGCCGACGAGATCTCGTTGGTCGGCCCGCGTGAACGGATCGCGGAGCGGCTGGAGTTGTGGCGCAAGGGCCCGGTGACGGACCTGCTGGCCCTTGCGCCCGACCCGCACACGCTGCGGGTGCTGGCGGAGCTGAACTCCTAGGAGCCGCTCAACTCACCGTCAGCCGCCCGCCAGTTGGCCTGCCGATGGCACCTTGTCGGTCACCTCGGCGCCGGCGCTCTTCCCGGCGTCCTTGACCTTGTTGATGATGTCGTCGAAGGAACCCGCCGTGGCGTCCGTGGAGTCGCCCTTGCGGAGCTTGGACGGCAGGTCCTTCAGGGAGTCGATGCCGGCGCTGAGGGGGGCTACCGCCTTGGCGAGCGTGGGGTCGCCCTTGGCGTTCTTGGTGGCCGCCTTGAGCCGGTTGTACGCGAACGCGCCCGCGAGGCCCGCCTTGATGAGCGCGAACCTGCGTCCGCTCGCGCCCTTCTTGAACTTGCCCGCCTTCCAGGGCTTCACGATCCACTGGTAGGTGGCACCGGCGGCGAGGCCCGCGTTCGCGACGAAGCGGGTCTTGGCGAACTTCTGCCGTTGGGCGGAGGTACTGGGGCTCGGGGTCGCGGCGGCAGCGGCGGCCACGACGGCCGCGGTGTCCTGCGTGGCGTCATCGGTGGCGCTGCCGCAGGCCGTGGCTCCGGCGAGCAGGGCGCAGCACAGAGTGAGCGCCACGAAGAGGCGCCGTATCGGTACGGGCACGAGGTCCTCCGGGGTGTTCTCCCCGAGTGGGTGTCCTTACCCCGGCAGCCTCACCCGGCTGGGCCGCGCGCGCCACCCGGGCGGGACCGTACGGGTTTCATCCCGCCGGAAGCGGCAATCCGCTTGGCATGTCCCCCTACTACCGACGCGGTTCGAATTCGGTCGGCAATGTCATCGTGATCATCGCCGACATCATGGCCCTCATCCTGGCCCTCTGGATTCTGATGTACCTGTTGGACGCCAACCGCGCGAACGACCTCGTGCAGTTCGTCCACCGCTCGGCCAACTGGCTCGCCGGCTGGTCCCGCGACCTGTTCACCTTCGACGAGGCCTGGGCGCGCGTCATCTGCGGCTACGGTCTGGCAGCGGTGGTGTACCTCTTCATCGGCCACGCGATCGCCAACAAGGTTTCCCGCTGAGCATTGCCGGTCGTCGCCTGCGGGAGCGTCGTGGCTGGTCGCGCAGTTCCCCGCGCCCCTAAAAGCACCGGGGTTTTTAGGGGCGCGGGGAACTGCGCGACCAGCCACCACCGGGCCCGCGCCTAACAACAATCCGGATCCAGCCCCAACGGCAGGTGCTCCGCACCGAACACCGCACAGGTCGCGTCATGGCCCCCCAGCGCCGCCACCGCGAGCAGCAACGACCCCGCGGTCCACGTGGTCAGCTCACGAGGCCACACCGCGCCGTCGTCGAAGACGTACCCGGTCCAGTACAGCCCGCTTTCGGAATCACGCAGGTGCCGAATGGACTGGAGAATCTCCAACGCCCGGTCGGACTCACCCAACACCCAGAGCGCGAGGGCGAGTTCGGCGGACTCACCCCCCGTCACCCACGGGTTGGGAACAACACACCGCACCCCCAGCCCCGGCACGACGAACCGGCTCCAGCCCTCCTCCACCCGGGACTTGGCCTCCACACCGGTCAACGCACCGCCCAGCACCGGGTAGTACCAGTCCATCGAGTAACGGCCCTTGTCCAGGAACCGTTCCGGATGCCGCCGGATGGCGTGCCGCAGCGCCCCGACCGCCAACTCCCAGTCCGGCTGCGGCTCTTCCCGCTCCTCGGCGATCGCGAGGGCGCACCGCAGCGCCTGGTGGATCGAGGACGAACCGGTGAGCAGCGCATCGGCCGTGTCCGTACCGTCGTCCTCCCGCTTCCACCCGATCTGCCCGCCCGGCTGCTGAAGCCGCAGCACGAACTCGACCGCGGCGAAGACGTTCGGCCACAGCCGGTCCAGGAACGTGTCGTCACCGGTGGCGAGGTAGTGGTGCCAGACGCCTACGGCGATGTAGGCGACGAAGTTGGTCTCGCGCCCCCGGTCGGTCACCTCGCCCGCGTCGCCGTCCGCGTAGGCCGCGAACCAGGACCCGTCCTCGTTCTGGTGCCGGGCGAGCCAGTTGTACGCCCGCTCGGCGGCCTCGTGCTCGCCCGCCGCGTCCAGCGCCATCGCGGCCTCGGTGTGGTCCCACGGGTCGAGGTGATGGCCCCGGAACCACGGGATCGCCCCGTCCTCCCGCTGCACGGCGAGGATGCCGGCGACGGTCGCGGCGGCCTGCTCCGCGGTGAGGACCCCGGGCAGGACGAGGTGTTCTGTCCGGGGAGTGGTCACTTGGCTTCCGCCACGGGGAGGTGCGGCTTGGTCGCGTAGGCCACGAAGCTCTTGCCGATCAGCGGGTTCAGCGCCTGTTCGGCGACCCGGGTCGCGAGGGGTTTCTTCATGATGTCCCAGACCAGGAGCTTGTGGTACGCCTGCACCGGCAGCGCCTTGTCGTTGTCCACGCCGAACGCGCACTTCAGCCACCAGTACGGCGAGTGCAGTCCGTGCGCGTGGTGGGTGCCGTACGGCTTGAGGCCCGCCTCGCGGATCTTGGCGAGGAGTTCGTCCGCCTTGTAGATGCGGATGTGGCCGCCCTCGACCTCGTGGTAGGCGTCGGACAGGGCCCAGCAGATCTTCTCGGGGCCGTGGCGCGGGACGGTGATGGCGATGCGGCCACCGGGCTTCAGCACCCGGACCATCTCGGCGAGCACTCCCTTGTCGTCCGGGATGTGCTCCATGACCTCGGAGATGATCACGACGTCGAACGACTCGTCCGGGAAGGGGAGTTGGAGCGCGTCGCCCTCCATCGCGGTCGCGGTGGCTCCGGTGGGGGCCTCGCCGGCCTCCTTCATCGCCGCGAACCACTTGGCGACCTCGCGGATCTCCTCGGCGTTCTGGTCGAGGGCGACGACCTGTGCCCCTCGCCGATAACACTCGAACGCGTGCCGCCCGGCACCGCACCCGAGGTCCAGGACACGGTCGCCAGGGGCGAGCGGGAACCGGGAGAAGTCGACGGTCAGCACGTGGCCCTGCTTTCGGGAGAGACGCCGGTAACACTGGTCGGAGAAGGGGAGGGAGACGGAGTCGCCGAGGGCGACAACGATGCCGGGGCCGCGCTGCCCGTCGGGGCGGCGGCGATCGCCTCGCGGTACCTGGCCGCCGTGCCCTCCGCCGCCTTCGCCCAGGTGAAGCGGGCCAGGACGCGCTCGCGGCCGGCCGCGCCGAGGCGGGCCCGGAGTGCCGGGTCGGTCAGGAGGCGGCTCAGGGCGGTCGCGAGTGCGCCCGGGTCCGCCGGCGGTACCGCCAGGCAGGTCTCGCCGTCGCGTCCGGCGACCTCCGGGATGGCTCCGCCCGTGGTGGCGACGAGGGGCGTACCCGTGGCCATCGCCTCCGCCGCCGGGAGCGAGAAGCCCTCGTACAGCGAGGGCACGCAGGCGACCTCCGCCGAGCGGACCAGATCGACGAGTTCGGCGTCGGAGATGCCCTTGACGAAGTCGACGGCGCCTTCGAGGCCGTAGCGCTCGACGGCCTGGGCGACCGGGCCCTCGGTGGGGCGTTTGCCCACGACGACCAGGTGGGCGTCGGGGTGTTCGGTGCGGACCTTCGCCAGGGCCTCGACGAGGTGGACGAGGCCCTTGAGGGGGACGTCCGCGCTGGACGTGGTGACGATCCGGCCCGGCACCTGCGGTACGGCGGGGTTCGGCGAGAACAGGTCGGTGTCGGCGCCGATGTGGACGACGTGGATGCGGTCGTCGCGGACGCCGAGGTGGTCGATGATCTCCTGGCGCGAGGTGCCGGAGACGGTGAGCACGGAGGGCAGGCGGCGGGCGACCCGCTTCTGCATCCGCGTGAAGGAGTACCAGCGGCGCTTGGACATGCGCTCGCGCCAGTTCACGGCCGCGTCCAGCTCCAACTGCCGGTCCACGGTGATGGGGTGGTGGATCGTGGTGACGAGCGGGGCACCGACATCCCCCAACAACCCGTACCCCAGCGTCTGGTTGTCGTGCACGATGTCGAACTCGCCGCGCCGGGCCCGGAGATGACGGCGGGCGCGGAGCGAGAACGTGATGGGCTCGGGGAAGCCGCCGGTCCACATCGTCGCGACTTCGAAGGCGTCGATCCAGTCCCGGAACTCGTCGCGCTTCGGGGTGCGGAAGGGGTCCGGGGAGCGGTAGAGGTCGAGCGAGGGCAGCTCGGTCAGGGAGATGCCGTCGTAGCCCTCGTCGAGCACGGGGTACGGCTGCGAGCCGATGACCTCGACGCGGTGCCCGAGGCGGGCCAGTTCGCGGGAGAGGTGGCGGACGTAGACGCCCTGGCCCCCGCAGAACGGGTTCCCCTTATAGGTGAGGAGTGCGATACGGAGCGGTCGCTCGCCGTCGGCTGCCAGGTCCTCCTGGGGACCCGCCTGACTGGCCTCAGCGGTCACTCTGAGCCCCCTTCTGCCTGCACTGTCCCGCGAGATTACGCCGGGACGCTAATCTAGAACAAGTTTCAGACTTGATCGTCCAGGAGGTTCTGAATCTACCGGCCGGTACGGGCGCTGTGAGAAGTGGATCAGGTGATTCACACCACGGCCGACGCCCTGCCATGATCGGTGCGATCACCCGCCCTCACCGACAGTCACGGATCGGGAGCCATGCCAGCGCAAGCCAAGCCCGAAGCCACTGCGCGGACCTCGCCGCCCCTCACCGAGCGGCAGGAGGCCCGTCGGCGCCGCATCCTGCACGCGAGCGCCCAGCTGGCGAGCAGGGGCGGTTTCGACGCGGTGCAGATGCGGGAGGTCGCGGAGTCCTCGCAGGTCGCGCTCGGCACGCTGTACCGGTACTTCCCGTCCAAGGTGCATCTCCTGGTCGCCACGATGCAGGACCAGTTGGAACACATGCACGGCACGCTCCGCAAGAAGCCGCCGGGCGGTGACACGGCGGCCGAGCGGGTCGCGGAGACCCTGATGCGGGCCTTCCGCGCGCTCCAGCGCGAGCCGCACCTCGCCGACGCGATGGTCCGCGCGCTGACCTTCGCGGACCGCAGCGTCTCCCCCGAGGTCGACCAGGTCTCCCGCCAGACCACGGTGATCATCCTGGACGCGATGGGCCTCGAACACCCCACGCCCGAGCAGCTGTCGGCGGTCCGGGTCATCGAGCACACCTGGCACTCGGCGTTGATCACCTGGCTCTCTGGTCGCGCGTCCATCGCCCAGGTGAAGATCGACATCGAGACGGTCTGCCGGTTGATCGATCTGACCGAGCCGGACGCGGCCGGGGACCGATAATTCCCCCATGGCCGTCATCCACCAGACCTACGTCAAGCCCACCAAGCTCGAACTCCTCACCCGCTGGCTGCCCACCCGCACCTGGTATCGCGGCCCGGCCGAACCGGAGTTGGTGAAGTCCGGCGGGTTCCGGCTCGACGACCCCGAGGGCGAGGTCGGCATCGAGTTCATGATCGTCACCGACGGCTCGGGCGCCTACCTCGTCCCGCTCACCTACCGGGCCGCTCCGCTCCCCGGCGCCGAACACGCGCTCGTCGGCACGATGGAGCACGGCGTGCTCGGTCCGCGCTGGGCCTACGACGGCTGTCACGACCCGGTGCTGACCGCCGGGCTGACGGCGTTCATCGAGGGCCGGGTGGAGGCGCAGGCGCAGCGCGTCTCCCACACCCTGGACCGTGAGGTCGCCCGCTCCTGGACCGGTGCGGCACGCGTCCCCGCCCTGGGCGCCCCGACCGACACCGCCGAGGCCACCGAGTTCGCCGTGCCGGACGGCCCGACCCTGCGGCTGCACCGGGTGCTGACCCCCGGCTCCACGCCTCCCGAGGACACGATCGGCCAGGTCACCGGCGCCTGGGCACAGGCCGACGGCACCCGGGTCCGAGCGCTGTTCGCCACGCTCCGGCCCGCTTAGCCCCTGTGGCTCATGCGGTGGTGCAGGCCAGTGCCTTGCCGCAGACGGGAGTTGACGGCCTGCCGGGTGTCTGGAGGTCCTTCGCCGGGTGCCCCGCCCTGGTCATGCACGCGGACCAACGGCGCACGGCGGCAAGGTGGTCGGGGTCCTTCTCCACGGCGTCGAGGACACGGTTCCCGGTGGGCCGGGGTGCCGGTCAACGCCCGTCGCCAGGAGGCCTGGTGGGGTTCGCCCGCGGGGACCGGGGGGACCGCCGGTAGAGGCACTCGCCGACGATGCCGTAGCCGTCCTGGGTCGCTTTCCGGACGGTGAGCAGGCTCCAGGGGTTGGTCTCCTCGCCGCGCCGGGACACGGTGGCGCCCGACAGCGGACGGACGTCGGGTGCCTCGGGCCCGCGGTCGGCTGCTCACCCCCGTGGGAGCAGCCGACCGCGGTCAGCACAAGGAACACCGTGAGCGGTGTCCGCCGCGCCGTGGTGCCGCCCACGGACTCGAAGTCGTCCGTGGCGGCGGCGAGTTGCCGTGACCAAGGTGGCGGAGGGAGGTGGCCGTGGACCTTGCGCAAACCTTGTCCCGCAGGTGGGCAGGTGGTTGGGTGCGCGGTGGACAACCTGTGAAGCACGTGGGGTGGGGCTGTGGTGACGGACGCGAGTGGATTTCAACTGCTGGGCCCCGTGGAGTTATGGGTGGCGGGCAGCCCGGTCGACCTGGGCCCCGCCAAGCGGCGCACGGTCCTGGCGGCCCTGCTGGTGGACGCGGGCCGCTGGGTGCCGGCCGAGACCCTGATCGACCGGGTCTGGGGCGAGGCCCCGCCGGCGCAGGTACGCGCCACGTTGTACGCCCATGTCGCGCGTATCCGCCGGGTCCTGGCGGAGACGGGCCCGCGGCTCTCCGCGCTCTCCGGCGGTGGCCTTGGGGATGCCGAAGTCCCCTCCCCCGCGCCGGAGTTGGTGCGCGGCCCGGCCGGGTACCGGCTCGACCTCGCGCCCGACCTGGTCGACGTGCACCGCTTCCGGAACCTGGTCACGCGGGCCCGCCGGACCAAAGGCTCGGACGCGGCACGGGTGTCGACGCTGCGGGAGGCGATGGGGCTGTGGCAGGGGACGCCCTTGGCCGGGGTGTCCGGCGAGTGGGCGGCGCGGACCCGGGAGAACTGGGTGCATCAGTACGTCGATGCCGTTCTCGCCTGGGCGGAGGCCGAACTCCGGGTCGGGGGGCACCTGGTGGTGGTCGACGCGCTGTCCGTCCTCGTCGCCGAGCACCCGCTGATCGAACCGCTCGCGGTGGCGCTGATCCGGGCGCTGGACGCCGCCGGGCGCGCTCCGGAGGCACTCGCCTGCTACGGCGCCCTGCGCGAGCGGCTGGCCGACGAACTCGGCACGACCCCGGGGGCGGAGGCCCAGCGGGCACACCAGGCGGTCCTGCGCGAGAAGGCCGCCCCGCGACCGCCGTCCGGGACCGGCACCGGGCGCGCCAGGAGGGCCGTACCCGCTCAACTCCCTCTCGATGCGGCGGGGTTCACCGGGCGGGAGGATGAACTGGCGCGGCTGGAGAAGGTCTTGGGGGCGAGCACGCGGCGGCCCACCGCCGTCGTGGTGTCGGCGGTGTCCGGGACGGCGGGCGTGGGCAAGACGGCTCTGGCGGTGCACTGGGCGCACCGGGTCCGGGACCGGTTCCCGGACGGGCAGTTGTATGTGAACCTGCGCGGCTACGACCCCGACCGTCCGATGACCGCCCCCGACGCGCTGGTCCGGTTCCTGACCGCGCTCGGGGTGTCCGAACAGGACATCCCGCCGGAGCCGGACGACCGGGCGGCGCGCTACCGCACCGAGGTCGCGGACCGGCGGATGCTGATCGTGCTGGACAACGCGGCGACCGTGGAGCAGGTCCGTCCGCTGCTGCCCGGCACCGGTTCCTGCGCGGTGCTGGTGACCAGCCGGGACAGCCTGGCCGGGCTGGTCGCGCGGGAGGGCGCCCAGCGTCTCGACCTCGACCTGCTGCCC
Source organism: Streptomyces sp. NBC_01261 (assembly GCF_036226385.1). NCBI lineage: Bacteria > Bacillati > Actinomycetota > Actinomycetes > Kitasatosporales > Streptomycetaceae > Streptomyces > Streptomyces sp. NBC_01261. The sequence continues at coordinate 7,662,871 of NZ_CP108463.1, read as the reverse complement.
GCCGACGCGGCCCGCACCCTGCTGCGCCGGCTGATCGGCCCACGCGCCGAGGCCGAGCCCGCCGCCGTGGACGCCCTCGCCGCGCAGTGCGCCCGGCTGCCCCTGGCGCTGCGGGTCGCCGCGGAACTCGCCGCCGCCCGCCCCGGCACCCCGCTGACCGACCTCGTCGCCGAACTCGCCGACCAGCAGCGGCGGTTGTACCTCCTCGACGCGGAGGGCGACCCCCGGGCCGCCGTCGTCACGGTGTTCTCCTGGTCGTTGCGCCAGTTGCCCGCGGAGGCGGCGCACACGTTCCGCCTGCTCGGCCTGCACCCCGGCCCCGACCTCGACACACACGCCACCGCGGCCCTGACCGGCAGCACCCTGCCGGCCACCCGCCGCGCCCTGGAGGTCCTCGCCCGCGCCCACCTGGTCCAACGCGCGGACACCACCGCGACACCGACCGGCACGTACACGCCGGACACCCGCGACGCCTTCAGCTCCCCCGCCCACACCCATCCGGTCCAGCGCGCCGACACAAGCCCCACACCCACGCAGGCCGCCCCCGGTCCCCTCCACACCCCCACCCGCATCCGACCCGCCGTCCAACACGCAGACACCACCCCCGCACCCACCGGCACCCCCACACCGGACACCCGCCACACCCCCACCCACCTGATCCAGCGCACGAACACAAGCCCCACACCCACCGGCACACCCACCCAGGCCGCCCCCCATCCCCTCGACACCCCCACCCGCATCCGACCCGCCCAGCGCGCGGACACCGCCCGGTACGGCATGCACGACCTGCTGCGTGCCTACGCCGCCCGGCTCGCCATGGCCGAGGACGTGCCGGAGGCACGCGAGGCGGCGCTGGATCGGCTGTTCGATCACTATCTCGCCACCGCGGCCGCCGCCATGGACCAACTCCACCCGGCCGAGGCCCACTTACGCCCCGCCGCTCCCGAGACCTCTACTCCCGTACCGGACTTGTCGGATCCGGACGCCGCACGAGCCTGGCTGGAGGCCGAGCGCATCTGCCTCACCGCGATGTCCGCGTACACCGCCGCCCACGGCCGGCCCACCCACGCCATCCGGCTCTCCCTCACCCTGTACCGCCACCTCATCAGCGGCCACCACACCGACGGCCTCACGATCCACGGCCACGCCCGCGACGCCGCCCGCCTGCTCGGAGACCCGGCGGCCGAGGCGCGCGCCCTGCTGGGCATCGGCACCGCGTACTACCAACTGGCCCGGCACGAACCGGCCCGCCGCCACCTCCAGGAGGCGCTGACCCTGTTCCGCCGGGCCGACGACCCCACCGGCCAGGCCCGCGCCCTCGTCAACCTCGGCCTGGTGGACGAACGCGTGGCCCGCTTCCTGCCGGCCGTCGAGTACCTCGACCAGGCCCTGCACCTGTACCGCAGCATCGACGACACCTCGGGCGAGTCGATCGCGCTGAAGAACCTCGCCCATGTCGAGGGCCAGTTGGGCCGCTACGACGATGCCGCCGACCACCTCCACCAGTCCCTGACCCTGCTACGCCGTGCGGGCAACCGCTACTTGGAGGCCCACGCGCTCATGGACCTGGGGACGGTCGAGACGCGCCTGGACCGCCTCGACGAGGCGGCTCGCCACCAGGAGCAGGCCCTGACCCTGCTCAGAGAGGTGGGCGACGGCTACGGCGAGGCGGGCGCCCTGCACGGCCTGGGCATCGTCCACTCCCGCCGCGACCACCCCACACAGGCGGCCGAATGCCACCGCCAGGCACTCGCCCTCTACTCCCGCAACGGCGACCGCGACGGCGAGGCCAGAGCCCTCAACGGCCTGGGCGAAGCCGCCCGGGCCGCCGCCCGCCCCACCGACGCCCTCACCCACCACACCGACGCCCTCACCATCGCCGAGGACATCGAGAACCCGGGCCAACAGGCCCGCGCCCACGCGGGGTTGGCCGAAGCCCACCACGCCCTCGACGACCCCGCGCCCGCCGTCCACCACTACGAGCACGCGCTCACCCTGTACACGGAACACGGCATGCCGGAGGCGGACGCGGTCAGGAAGCGGCTGGCCTCGATGACCCCTGGAGTTCGCCCTCCCGGGGCCACCGGCCGCTGAACCGGGGCGAGTTACTCCTCCGGCGGAAACACCGGCTCCCCGCTCCCCAGCAACGTGATCATGATGGCCTCCACCGGGCACCCCTCCGCCGCCGCGAGAATCCTCTCGTTGGCGTCGGTCTCCGGTTCGGCCGGATGGGACTGCATGGCCGAGTCGAGGCGGAAGCGGTCGGGGGCCTGGTGGGTGCACTGGGCCGAGCCGATGCAGATGGAGCGGTCGACCTCTACCTGCCAGCGGTCGCCCATCGCCCGATCACCCCTCCCAGCCGGCCGGGAGGTGGATCATCTTGTGTTCGAGGAACTCGGAGAAGCCCTCGGGGCCGAACTCCCGTCCCAGGCCGCTGTTCTTGTAGCCGCCGAAGGGGCCGAGCATGTCGAGGCTGAAGGTGTTCACGTTGTAGGTGCCGGTGCGGACCTGGCGGGCGATGTCGATGCCGTGGGCGACGTCGCCGGTCCAGACGCTGCCGCTCAGGCCGTAGTCGGAGTCGTTCGCGATCTTCACGGCCTCCGTCTCGTCGCCGTACGGGAGGAGGCAGATCACCGGGCCGAAGATCTCCTCGCGGGCGATGCGCATGGAGTTGTCGACGTCGCCGAAGAGGGTCGGCTCCACGTACCAGCCGTGGTCCAGGCCCGGTGGGCGGCCGCCGCCCGTAAGGATTTTGGCGCCCTCCTCCTGGCCGATGCGAATGTAGTCGAGGTTTCGTTGTTGCTGGCGCTTGGTGACCAACGGGCCCACCTGGGTGGCCGGGTCGAGCGGGTCGCCGACCACCAGCGCGCTGGCCGCCGCCGCGAACGCGTCCGCGAACTCGTCGTAGCGCGAGCGGGGTACGAGGATGCGGGTCTGGGCGACGCACGCCTGGCCGTTGTTCATCCAGGCGGACGAGACGATGCCGGGGACGGCGGTCGTGAGGTCCGCGTCGGGCAGGACGATCGCCGCCGACTTGCCGCCCAACTCCAGTGTCACGCGCGTGAGATGGCGGGCCGCGACCTCCATCACGCGCTTGCCGGCCGGGACCGAACCGGTGAAGGAGACCTTGTCGATGCCGGGATGTCCGACGAGGTACTCGCTGACCTCGCGGTCGGCCGGGAGGATGGACAGGACGCCGTCCGGCAGCCCCGCCTCCTTCGCTATCTCGCCCAACAGGTAGGCGTCCAGGGGCGATTCGGGCGACGGCTTGAGGATCGCCGTGCAGCCGGTGAGCAGCGCCGGTGCGAGTTTGGCGGCCGCCACGAACTGCGGGACGTTCCACGGGACCACGGCCGCGACGACACCGACCGGCTCCCGGCGGACGAGGATCTTGCCGAGGACTCCGTCGCGCTGCTCCTCGTAGGTGAAGCCCTTCGCGACGGTGATCGCCGCGTCCCAGACCATCATCGCGCCGAGGGCCTGCCCGAGGATGCTCCAGGAGTACGGCGACCCGTTCTCGGAGGAGATGACGCGGCCGATCTCCTCGTACCGGGCGGCGATCGCGTCCTTGATGCGGGTGACGACCGCGATCCGCTCGTCGAGGGTCGTGCGGGGCCAGGGTCCTTCGTCGAAGGCCTCGCGTGCCACGGCGACCGCGCGGTCCACGTCCTCCCTCGACGCGTGCGGCACGCGGCCGATGACCTCCTCGCTGTGCGGGGAGATCACCTCGATGACGTCCTTGCCCAGGGGATCGGTCAACTCCCCGCCGATGAACAGCTGTCGGTGTTCCACGAGCTCTGTCATGGCCGAACGCCTCCCCGGTACCGCTGTCTGACGATCCATCAGATACGAAGACTGAATACCAGTTCCGGTCGATGGAGTCCACGTATAGTGGCCGGAAGGCGGCGATTGGGGAGTCCATGACGTCCATGGGGCAGGTCCACGACCACGGCGGCGGCGTTCGCTCCATCGAAGTCCCCATCCCCGACAACCCGTTGGGGACCACCCTCGTCTACGTCGTCGACACCGACCGCGGACCCGTCCTGGTCGACACGGGCTGGGACGACCCGGCCTCGTGGGACACCCTGGTCGCGGGCCTGGCGGCCTGCGGGACGTCGGTCGGCGAGGTCCACGGCGTGGTCATCACCCACCACCACCCCGACCACCACGGCCTGTCCGGGCAGGTGCGCGAGGCGTCCGGGGCGTGGCTCGCGATGCACGCGGCGGACACGGCGATCGTACGGCGGGCCCGTTCGACCCAACCGGGCCGCTGGCTGGCGTACATGACCGCGAAGCTCACGGCGGCCGGCGCCCCCGAGGAGCACCTCGCACCCCTGCGCGCGGCCCGCCCGCGCAGCGTGCCGGGACTCGCCCCCGCCCTCCCCGACCGGGAGATCGTCCCCGGCGAACTCCTCGACCTGGCCGGGCGGCGACTGCGCGCGATCTGGACCCCGGGCCACACCCCCGGCCACGTCTGCCTGCACCTGGAGGAGGACCACCCGGCCCAACTCCCGGGCCACGGACGCCTGTTCTCGGGCGATCACCTGCTCCCGGAGATCACCCCGCACATCGGCCTGTACGAGGACCCGGACGACGACACGCTCCCCGATCCGCTCGGCGACTACCTCGACTCGCTGGAGCGGATCGGCCGGCTGGCCCCGGCGGAGGTGCTCCCGGCCCACCAACACACGTTCACCGACGCGGCCGGTCGCGTAAGGGAGTTGCTCGCCCACCACGAGGACCGGCTGGCCGACCTCCTCTCCCTCCTCTCCGAACCGCTCACGCCCTGGCAGGTCGCCGAGCGGATGGAGTGGAACCGGCCCTGGTCCCAAATCCCTTACCAGTCACGGAACATCGCGGTCTCGGAGGCCGAGGCGCACCTCCGCCGACTGGTCAAACTGGGCCAGGCGGAGGAGCGGACGGGGAGCGAACCGGTGACGTACGTGGCGGTGTAGTCCGGTCACGGACGCCATTCCGTCGCGGGGATAAATCGGTCGTGGGGCCAGGGGTGCGGCTGATACCAACGACCGCATGGACCTTGACCCTTTGCAACGCCTGCTCGCCGAACGTGCCTGTGAGCGCGTGATCCTGGACTTCGTCCGCCGCCTCGATCTCGGTGAACCCTCGTCCGTCGCCGAGCTGTTCACCGAGGACGGCAGCTGGGAGTGGCCGGACGGCGAGCGGCTCGTGGCGGGGCGGGAGGCGTTGCGGAAGTACTTCGGCTCCCGTCCCGCCGGCCGGCTGTCGCGCCGCCTGATGTCGAACGTCCTGGTCACCCTCACCTCCCCCGGCACGGCGATCTCGACCGCGTACTTCACGACGTACCGCGTCGACGGCCATCACGGCGGCATGGTCCCCGCCGGTCCCCCGGTCCAGGTCGGGCACTACGAGGACATTTTCCGCGAGGTGGACGGGAGTTGGCTGATCGCGACCCGGACCCTGTTTCTGCCGTTCGGCGGCCCCACCCCGCGTCACTGACCACCTGAACGACTGCTCGCGTACGCGATTCCCTCGTCGTACGACATCGCCAGACCCTGCCGGTATCCCGTCCCGTAGGCGGCGTTGCCGAGGCGTTCGCGGACGCGGAGTTCGCAGGTGCGGCGGGTGGCGATGAGGTCCGGGGAGTCCATCTGGGCGCGGCCGGTCAGTTCCCAGAGGCGGGTGCCGATCCCGAGGAGGCGGGCGGCGCGGTGGGCGTCGCCGGTCGCGACGACGGCGGCGGCCAGGAGGTCGAGGGACATGGCCGCGCCGGCCGTGTTGTGCAGCAGGGCGTGGCCGGCGATCGAGGTGCGGGCGCCGCGCACCGCGGCCGGTATGTCACCGCGCCCCAGGTCCGCCTGGGCGATCAGGTAGTCGGCGTAGGCCCCGCACCAGTACTCGCCCTGCTTCCGGCTGGCCGTGCGCACCTCGTCGGCGACCTCGCGGCCCCGCCCGTACTCGCCGCGCAGGACGAGCGCGAGGGACAGCGCGAGCCGGACCTGGAGCTGGGCGGCTCCGAACGCGTCGTCCTGGATGAGGAGTTGGGGTGCGGCGGCGAGCACGTCGATCGCCTCGGCGAGGCGGCTGGTGAGGGCCAGTTGGCCGCCCCGCACGTACACGGCGGCGACCATGGCGACCGGGGAGCCCTGTTCGCGGGCCGCGTCGGCGCAGCGGACCGCCCAGTTGGCCGCCGCCTCCTGGTCGCCCTGGAGGATGGCGACGGCGCCGCGCGACCACAGGGCGAGGGTGCGGCCGTGGCCGGGCGGGGGGTCGGCGGCGAGGGCCTGGTCGAGGCAGGCCTGGGCCTCGCGGAGGTAGCCGCAGTGCCGCCACAGGAATCCGACATGGCCCGCCATCTCCACGGCCGCCGTACGGTCCGGTTCGGCGAGCGCGCTCTCGACCGCTGCCCGGAAGTCGGCGTGTTCGCTCAGCAGCCGCTCGCACCAGGCGACCTGCCGTCCGGTGTTCCACTCGGCGCAACCCTGATGGGCCAGGCGTGCGTAGTGCTCGCGATGGCGGCGCCGTACGGCACGTTCCTCACCCAGCGCGTACAGCCAGTCGGTGCCGTACTCGCGGACGGTGTCGAGCATCCGGTAGCGGGCCGAGATGACGGGGTCGGGTAGCACGATGGACTGCGCGACGAGCCGGGCGAGCAGCCCGGGAATCCGCTCCGGGGCCAACGGTCCGCCCGCGCACACCTGTTGGGCGGTCTCCGCGCAGAACCCGCCGGTGAAGACGGAGAGCCGCGCCCACAGCAGGCGTTCGAGCGGGGCGCAGAGTTCGTGGCTCCAGCCGATGGCGGTGCGCAATGTCTGGTGGCGGGGCGGGCGTTCGCCGGGGGCGGAGGTCAACAGGTCCAGGGTCGACGGCAGATCGGAGGGCGAGGGCAGGCGTTCGCCGAGCCGGTCGTGGAGTTGGTCGAGGGTGAGGTCCGCGAGGCGGGCGGCGGCGAGTTCGAGGGCGAGGGGGATGCCGTCGAGTCGACGGCAGACGGCGGCGGCGACGGCACGGCCGGCCACGTCGTCCTCGCTCAACGGCCGCCCGGCGTCGGCGGCACGCTCGGCGAACAGGGCGACGGCGTCACCGGCGGCGGCGCTCTCGCCGGTACCGTCACCGATGCCGCCGTCCACGGGGAGTGGTTCGAGGTGGAGGACCTCCTCGCCGGGCAGGGCGAGGCGTTCCCGGCTGGTGACGAGGATGCGCAGCTCGGGCGCGCGGGCCAGCAGCGCGGCGGCGACCTTGGCGCAGTCGGCGAGGAGGTGCTCGCAGGAGTCGAGGACGAGCAACAGCCGTTTGCCGTGCGCCCATTCGGCGATGACGTCGATCACCGGGCGGGTCGACTGGTCGGCGAGCCGGAGGGTCTCCATGACGGCGAGGTCGACAAGCCCCGGGGTGTGCAAGGGGGACAGCTCGGTCAGCCAGACACCGTCGGGAAAGGTATCCCGCACCCCCGCCGCCGCCCGCAGGGCGAGCCGCGTCTTGCCGACCCCACCGACCCCGACCACACTCACCAGCCGGCCCGCCTGCCCGGAGCCCGGGTCCAACAGCGCCTGTAGCAGGGCGAGTTCGTCGCGCCGCCCGACGAAACTATGGGTCTCGGGCGGCAGATTCCCGAGGTTCCCGGGGTTCGGGTGAGTCGTGTCCGGCACGAGGCCCAGTGTGTCCGCACACGACCGACTCCACGCGCGTGTCCCGGAACGCGGTCCACGCCTGACCGGAATAGTCGCAACACCACCAAAATGGCCGTACCTTATGGCCACTTGCGGCCCCATTTCGACGCGTGGTGATCGAGGGCTGATCAACTCCCGGTTGGCGCAGCACCCCCTCGTCCGGCTCAGCCCAACTTGATGAGCAGTTCGACGAGTTCGGCCGGCTTGGTGATCATGCAGTCGTGGCCGGTCTCCAGTTCCCACACCTGGGCCGGGGTGCCGTTGGGCTGGGTCGCGGGGACGGGTCGCCGCTCGAAGCCCTCCGGTTCGCTGCCCACGCAGTGGATGTGGGTGCGGGGGATCGCGTTCGCGGCGGGGTTGTCCAGCCGGACCGGTTGCTGGAGGCACAGCGCCGGCTGGTCCGAGACCATCGTGCGCAGCCAGGCCACGTCCGCCGGATCGGTGACCCCGAACAGGCCACCGGGCGGCGGGAGTTCGGGCAGCGGCGGAATCCGCCAGGGGGTGTCGGACCGCGCGGCCATATCGATCAGGACCTGGGTCACGGGCAGGAGGTCGGTCGCGCGCTCGCCGTCCACCGGGACCATCGCGTCGAGGTAGACGAGCTGGGCGATCCGGTCCGGGAGCGTGTTGGCCACGCCGGAGACGACCAGCCCGGCGTAGCTGTGCCCCACGAGGACCACGTCGGTGAGGCCTTCCTCGGTGATCAGCCCGACGACGTCGTCGACGTGGGTGTCGAGGCCGACCTCGGGGCCGAGCAGGTGGGCCTTGTCCCCGTACCCGGTGAGGGACGGGGCGAGCACCCGGTGGCCGGCCGCCGTCAGCAGCGGGACCACCCGGTCCCAGGCGTGCCCGCTGTGCCAGGCGCCGTGTACCAGCAGATAGGTAGACATGACTGTGCTCCTTGGTGAGGTGACGGGGGTTCCCGAGCCGTGGCGGCCGGCGCGCCGATCGGCACGCACCGATGACGCTGCCGCCCGCCCCGCGCCCCAACCAGTGCCCCGCCGACCCTGGGGGTGACAGGACCAGGCACGCGTCCCGCCTGCCGCTTTACAGTGGGGAGATGGCCGACGAACCGAACCCGCTGGGCGAGTACGTCCGCGCCCGCCGCGAACTCGTCAGCCCCGAACAGGCGGGCATCCCCGCCTTCGGGGTACGCCGTGTGCCCGGCCTGCGCCGCGAAGAGGTCGCGATGCTCGCCGGCATCAGCGCCGACTACTACCTGCGCCTGGAACAGGGCCGCGACCGCAACCCCTCCGTGCAGGTCCTGGAGTCCATAGCCCGGGTGCTGCGGCTCGACGACGACGCGACGGCCCACCTCCTGCGCCTCGGCGCCGCCAAGCCCCGCCGACACCGCACCGGGCCCCGCCCCCGCAAGGAAACCGTCCCCCCGGGCATCACCAAACTCATCGCCACGCTCGCCTTCCCCGCACTCGTGGAGGGCCGCTACTTCGACGTCCTGGCCGCCAACGCCCTCGCGACCGCGCTCTCCCCGCGCTTCACCGCAGGAGCCAATCGGCTGCGGTCCCTGTTCCTCGACCCCGCCGAGCAGGCCCTGTACCCGTACTGGGAGGGCGCCGCCGGAGGCATGGTCGCCGGTTTCCGCGAGTCCGTCGGCACCGACACCGACGACCCCCGTTTCATCGAGCTGGTCGGCGAACTCTCCCTCGCCAGCCCCCTGTTCAGCCGTCTCTGGGCCCGCCACGACGTCCTGGCCTGCGAAGCCGCCCCCAAGCACCTCGCCCACCCTCAGGTCGGCGGCCTCCAACTCAACCGCGAACGCCTGAGCATCGACGGCGCCCCGGGCCAGACCCTCGTCGTCTACCACCCGGACCCCGGCACCGACGCGGCGGACAAACTCGCCCTCCTGGCCGCCTCCGTCGCTACGGCAGAAGCGCGACCGACCGCACCAACTCCTCGGCGACACCAAGCAGTTCGACCTCACGCGCAGTCATCGTCGGATTGACCGCCCGCCTCCGCCGCGCCTCCGAGACCCCTTCCCCCGTGAGCCCGGAGGGATCGGCGAGCAGCGAGACGAGCACCGCGCGCGCCGGTTCGGCGACCGGCCGGTCATCGTCCACGGCGACCTGGGCCAGGATCATCGCGGAGAGCCCCCAGTCCAGCCCGGGGTCACCGTCCTCCGCCGTACCCCAGTCGATGACGCGGGGCCCGTCCGGGGTGAGGATCACGTTCTCCGGGTGCAGGTCGAGGTGCAGCACCCGGGTTCCGGGCCGCCGACCGGGGACGGCGTGCAACTGCCGTAGCAGAGAAGCGAGCACGGTCCCGGCCTCCGCCACGTCGATCGCGCCCGCGACGAGGGCCTCCAGCATGGTGGGCCCGGTCAGCCGCTCCATCACGAGATCGGTACGCGAGGTGCGTGCGGCGCCCGAGCTCTCCGTCCGCACCCGGGGCACGGGATAGCCGTAGGCCCGCACGTGTTCCATCACCGCGCCCTCGGCCGCCGCGTCCCCCCAGTCCTCGCGATTGCGGCGCAGCACCCACGCCTCGTCGATCTCGTACACGTCCGCGGTACGGCCGGAGCCGATCAGCTTCCCCGTGGCTGGCATGGCCAGAAATCTAACCCCTGTGTGAAGCGGCGCGCACCGGCCGTGACAGGGGTGGTGAAGCGGCCCACATGACCCATGTCACGAACTACGTGGATTAGTAGTGTTTAAGGGTGTCATGTACGCGTCTCAAACCCCCTCCGACCTGGGGTTTGAGAGCCAGGTCACACAGTTCATCTTTCACCCACATGCGACCACAACTAGTAAAAGGGGTCTTTGCGGACACGGATCGAGAGTGCTTCTCTGGAGCAGTCGCACGGCGCCGACGGGTCCTCACGGGCCTCGGCGCCGACGCATTGCCCCCGCCGCGCACCGCGTGACACCGGCAGGCGTACGACGCCTCTGTCCCCGAAGAAACAGGTTCTCCGTGTCCGTCTCCCGCATCGTCGCTCGCATCGCCTCCCCGAAGAAGGCCCTGACCGCCGCCGCTCTGGCCGCCGCCACCACCGGTCTCGTGCTCACCTCGGCTCCCGCCCAGGCCGCGACGACCTCCGCCTCCTCCGCTCAGTCGGTCGCGCACAAGATGATCCCGAGCGCCGCGCAGTACAACGCGTTCAGCAAGATCGTCGAGCACGAGAGCGGCTGGAACGTCACCGCCACGAACTCCTCCTCCGGCGCGTACGGCCTGGTCCAGGCCCTCCCGGGCTCGAAGATGGCCTCGGCCGGCTCCGACTGGAAGACCAACGCCGCCACCCAGATCAAGTGGGGCCTGGACTACATGAACTCCCGCTACGGCAGCCCCACGGCCGCCTGGAGCTTCTGGCAGTCCAACGGCTGGTACTGATCACCGGCTCCACACACGCACCACACAGCGGCGGTCCCCGGCACACCGGGGGCCGCCGCTACATTGCGTTCATGGCCGACAACACACCGCCCAAGTCCTCCGACCGTGAAGCGCGCGGAGTGCGGCTGGTGGCCGTGCTGCTCGGGCTGACCGTGGTCAGCGGGCTCATCGACGCCGTCAGCTATCTGGGCCTCGGGCATGTCTTCGTCGCGAACATGACCGGCAATGTGGTGGTGCTGGGCTTCGCCGCCGCCGGGGCACCCGGGTTCTCGGTGCTCCACAACCTCACCTCTCTCGGCGCCTTTCTCGTGGGCGTGGTGGCCGGGGGCCGGATCTCGGTACGGATGGACACCGGGTCGCGGCGCACCTGGGCCCGGGTGAGTCTCGGCGCGGAGGCGGTGCTGGTGGGTGTGGCGGCCGTCATCGCCTTCGCCGCACCGGGGGACCATGCCACCACCTACCCCCTCATCGCCCTCACCGCCTTCGCGATGGGGCTGCGCAACGCGGCGGTCCGCACGCTCAAGGTCGCCGACATCTCGACCACCACGGTCCTGACGTCGACCCTGACCGCCCTGGTCGCCGACTCGGTCGCGGGCAACGGCTGGGGCCCCGGTTCGCTCCGCCGCGGCCTGGCGGTCGTCGGCATGGTCGCGGGCGCGTTCCTGGGCGCCTGGCTCACTCTGCACCACGGCCTGCGCTACCCACTCCTGCTCGCGGCCCTGGCCGCCGGAGTGTTCGCCCTGACCGCATCTGGCCGGGAGTAGCCCAAAGGCCGGTCAAGAAGGCAGAATTCGTGCGTCTAAGTCCCACGATCAAGAGGATCGATCACGCATGATCACGCTCACGAAGGAAGACGGTCCGGCGGATCTGGACGGAGTGACCCATCTGGAGATCGGGGCGTCCTGGGACCCGACCGTCGGCAGCAGCGGCGGCTTCATCGGGAAGCTGCGCCAGAAGGCCGGTACGGACCTCGACCTCATCGCCATCGCGATGCAGGGTCAGGACCCGGTGCGGCTCGCGGGGCTCGACTCCGTGGACCCGCTGGGCAACGGCTCGTTGGTGCACAGCGGCGACAACCAGACCGGCAAGGGCGAGGGCGACGACGAGACGGTGACCGTCGACCTCGCGCGGATACCCACCAACATCACGTCGATCGTCTTCGTCGCCGCCGCCTACAAGAAGGGCAGTTCCTTCCAGAAGGCACGCAACATCGCCTTCAAGGTCTACGACGCCACGGGCGGCAGCACCCAGCAGGTCGCCGAGATCTGGCCCAACCTGCTCAGCGACCACAACAGCTGCGCGGTCGCCAAGGCGGTCCGGGAGGGCGGGAGTTGGAAGCTCCAGGTCATCAACGAGACCGGGAAGATCAAGCAGGGTGACGAGCGGGAGCTGATGAAGTTCGCCGTACGGAAGTAAGCACGGCGGTGATCGAGGACGGGCCGGCGGCGCCGGGATGCCGCCGGCCCGAGTTTCTCAACCGGCGGTCACCTGAAGCTCTTTGACCCCGTTGATCCATGCCGAGCGCAGCCGGCGCGGGTCGCCCGTCAGCGTCAGGTCGGGCATCGCGTCCGCGATCGCGTTGAAGATCAGGTCGATCTCCAGAACCGCGAGGGACTTGCCGAGGCAGTAGTGCGGGCCCCCGCCACCGAAGCCCAGGTGCGGGTTCGGGTCGCGCATGACGTCGAACTCGTCGGGGTTCTCGAAGACTTCGGGGTCGTGGTTGGCGGAGGCGTAGAAGATGCCGACGCGGTCGCCCTTCTTGATCGACTTGCCGCCCAGCTCGGTGTCCTGGGTCGCCGTCCGCTGGAACGCGTTGACCGGGGTGGCCCAGCGGACGATCTCCTCGGCGGCGGTCGACGGGCGCTCCCGCTTGTACAGCTCCCACTGCTCGGGGTGGGTGAGGAACGCGTGCATGCCGTGGGTGATGGCGTTGCGGGTCGTCTCGTTCCCGGCGACCGAGAGCATCAGCACGAAGAAGCCGAACTCGTCGGAGTTCAGGTTGCCCTCGTCCTCGGCGGCGACCAGGGTGCTGACGATGTCGTGGGCCGGGCACTGCTTGCGCTCGGCGGCCATTCCCATGGCGTAGGCGATGAGTTCGGCGGCGGACTCGGCGCCGACCTCTTCCGTGATGGCGTACTCGGGATCGTCGTACGCGATCATCTTGTTGGACCACTCGAAGATCTTGACGCGGTCCTCCTGCGGGATGCCGATGAGTTCGGCGATGGCCTGGAGGGGCAGTTCGCAGGCGACCTCGGTGACGAAGTCGAAGGGGCCGGAGTGGGCGCGGGCGCCCGCCACGATCGAGTGGGCCCGGTCGCGCAGGCGTTCCTCCAGTGCGCGGATCGCCCTCGGGGTGAAGCCGCGTTGGACGATCTGGCGGACGCGGGTGTGCTCGGGCGGGTCCATGTTGAGCAGGATCAACTGCTGGACGTCGAGCGCGTCGCGCGTCATGTGCTCGCCGAAGCGGATGATCGCCGTGTTGACGGTCGAGGAGAAGATCTCCGGGTGGGTGGAGACGTACCGGACGTCGGCGTGCCGGGTCACGGCCCAGTAGCCCTCGTCCTGGAACCCGGCGATGTTGAGGGGCTGCGGTATCCAGCGCACCGGCTCGGACGCGCGCAGTTCGGCGAACTCCGGCAGCGGGACGCGGTGGTGGAGCAGGTCCGGGTCGGTGAAGTCGAACCCGTCGGGGAGAGCTGGACAGGGCATGAGTGACTCCGGCTGAGTACCGATGGCTTCCGATGGATTCTGACGGTCCATCAGGAACGTAGGACGCCCGTGAAGGTAATAACGGGTTCTACAAGTCGCAAGAGGCACGGCAGGGCGAATTCCCTGCACGACCCTTGCGGTTGTGGACGGCCTGTCAGCAGACTGCACACAGAACTAGAACGCGTACTAGTTTGCGTGGCGGGTGGCCGGGACGCCCGCGCCGCGCGGTGTACGAGGAGAGGACGTGTCCCATGGTCGCGGAACCCGTCATCGTGGAAGCCGTACGCACCCCCATCGGCAGGCGCGGCGGAGCGCTCGCCAACCTGCACCCCGCCTATCTCCTGGGCGAGACCTACCGTGAACTCCTCGGCCGCACCGGCATTCACGCCGACTGCGTCGAGCAGGTCGTCGGCGGCACGGTGACCCACGCCGGCGAACAGTCCATGAACCCCGCGCGCAACGCCTGGCTGGCCATGGGGCTGCCGTACGAGACAGCGGCGACGACCGTCGACTGTCAGTGCGGCTCCTCGCAGCAGGCCTCGCACATGACGGCCAACATGATCGCGGCGGGCGTCATCGACGTCGGGATCAGCTGTGGTGTCGAGGCGATGTCACGGGTGCCGCTGGGATCGGGGTCGAAGCACGGACCCGGGAAGCCGTTCCCGGACGAGTGGAACGTGGATCTGCCCAACCAGTTCGAGGCCGCCGAACGGATCGCCCGCAACCGGCAGTTGACCCGCGAGAACGTCGACTCGCTCGGCCTCATCTCGCAGGAGCGGGCGGCCATCGCCTGGTCCGAGGAACGCTTCAAGAAGGAGACGTTCGCCGTCCAGGTACCGACGACGGAGGACGAACAGCGCGCGGGCCACGGCATGTGGCGACTCGTCGACCGCGACGAGGGCCTGCGCGACACGTCGATGGAGGCGCTGGCACGGCTGAAGCCGGTCATGCCGACCGCCGTGCACACGGCGGGCAACTCCTCGCAGATCAGCGACGGCGCCTCGGCGATCATGTGGGCGTCGAAACGGATGGCGCGGGCGCTGAAGCTGCGGCCCCGGGCGCGGATAGTGGCTCAGGCGCTGGTTGGATCGGACCCGCACTACCACCTCGACGGGCCGATCGACGCGACGCGGGCCGTGCTCGGCAAGGCCGGCATGACGCTCAAGGACATCGACATCGTCGAGATCAACGAGGCGTTCGCGTCGGTGGTGTTGAGCTGGGCGCAGGTCTTCGGCCAGGACCTGGAGAAGGTCAACGTGAACGGCGGTGCGATCGCCCTCGGCCATCCGGTGGGAGCGACGGGCGCCCGCCTGATCACCACGGCTCTCCACGAACTGGAGCGTTCCGACAAGGAGTTCGCGCTGATCACGATGTGCGCGGGCGGGGCGCTGGCGACGGGGACGATCATCCAGCGTCTGTAGCGAGCCAGTTGGCGGGGTGCAGGTGCTCCTCGGCGCAGGCGCGGAAGGCCGCGAGGAGTGGGCGGCCCTCCTCGCCCGCGCGAACGGCCAGCACGACCGGGACCGGGGCCACGCCGTCGATCGGGACCGTCGTCAGATCGAGCCGCAGGCCCTTTCTGACGGCGCCCGCCGGAACGATCGCCACCGCCTCGCCCGCCGCGATGGCTTCGAGTTTGTCCTCCAGCTCCCGGACGAACGGCCCGTCCGGCGCGGGGCGGCCGTCCGGACGGGGGTCGACGCGCCAGAACGCGTTGAACTCCTCGTCGGGGAACCGGGGTACGGGCTCGTCGGCGATGTCGTCGATGCTGACGCGCTCCTTGCCGGCCAGCCGGTGACCGACCGGCATCAGCAGCACGCGGGGCTCCTCGCAGAGGACACTGACGCTCAACCCCTCGGTGGCGAACGGGAGTCGGCCCACCACCACGTCGACCCGGTGCTCCAGCAGGGCGGACGGCAGCTCGCCCCAGCCGAGAAAACGGCTGTGCACGTCGGCCTCCGGGTGCCCGGCACGCAGCGCACGCACCGCCGGGGTGATGATGAGCCCGGTCATGAACCCGACGACGACCCGGCTGGGCTGCCCGACCTCCCGCACCACGGCCGCCGCCTCCTCCGCCGACCGCAACAGCGCCTGGGCCCGGGGCAGGAACGCCCGCCCCGCTTCGGTGAGTTGGGTGCCCTGCGTGGTCCGGTCGAAGAGCTGGACACCCAACTCCCCTTCCAGGCGCCGGACATGACGGCTCAGCGATGGCTGCGCCAGATGGAGCGCGGCAGCCGCCCGGCCGAAGTGCAGTTCCTCGGCGACGACGGTGAAGTAGCGGACGAGGCGCAGGTCCAGGTCACTCATACATTGACTCTACGACTGCACGAGCTGCGCTGATACCGGAAATGAATCACGTGTTCCGGAGTCGGTCTTGGACGGGCGGGGTGCGCCGGGCGCAGGCTGAAGGCACACCGAATTCTCCGACCCGACTTTGATCAGGGTGATTTCGTCATGCGTGTTTTCGTCACCGGAGCGACCGGATTCGTAGGCAGCGCGGTCGTCCGCGAACTGCTCGACAACGGCCACCAGGTACTGGGCCTGGCGCGTTCCGACGCGTCGGCCGAACGGCTCGCGGCGACCGGGGCGGAGGTGCACCGGGGTTCGCTGGAGGACCTGGACGCCCTCCACGCGGGCGCATCCGCATCAGACGGCGTGATCCACACGGGTTTCATCCACGACTTCTCGAACTACGCCGCCTGCGTGGCGATCGACCTCAGCGCGGTGCGGACCCTCACCGAGACCCTCGCGGGCTCCGACCGCCCCCTCGTCATCAGCTCCGTGATGAGCCACGGCCGGACCGAGGACGACGTACCCGACCCCGCCGCCCGCCCCGACCTCCTCCGCCTCCCGGCCGAGGTGACGGCCCTGACGGCGGCGGCACGAGGTGTCCGTTCCTCGGTCATCCGGCTGCCACAGGTGCACGGCGAGGGGGATCACGCCTTCGTCCCCGGTGTCATCGAGATCGCCCGCTCCAAGGGCGTATCCGCGTACCCCGGCGAGGGCACGAACGCCTGGGCCGCCGTCCACCGCGACGACGCGGCGGGGCTGTTCCGGCTGGCCCTGGAGAACGCCCCCGCGGGCACGGTTCTGCACGCGGTCGACGACGAGGGTGTCCCCGTACGGGAGATCGCCGAGGTCATCGGCAGGCGGCTGGACCTACCGGTGAAGAGCGTGCCGGTGGAGGAGGCCGGGGCCCACTTCGGCTGGCTGGGCCACTTCTACACGTCCGACCTGGTGGGCACGAGCACGGTCACCCGGGAACGGTTCGGCTGGACCCCGACCCGGATCGGCCTGCTCGCCGACCTCGACCACGACTACTACTTCGAGGTCAACCAGCCGTCGTAGCGGACCAGTTGACGAAGGTCGTGAACGCGGCGGGGCCGAGGGTGAGGATCGGCCCCGCCGGGGTCTTGGAGTCGCGGACGGCGAGGGTGGTGGTGTTCGGGGCGGTGGTGCAGGTGGTTTCGGCGATCTCTATACAGTTGCCGCCCTGATCACCGCTGTAGCTGGACTTCCGCCACTGAGTCCCCGTCGGCATCGCGTTGTTCCCCATAACGTTCCTCCATCACGCGCCGGATCAGCTCCGCCGAATCCCTGAGGGAGAGGGCGGCGGCCTGGAGATGATCGTAACGGAGCGAACAGTCCTTGACCGTGTCTGGGTTGGCGGTGGGATGCCCGCTTCCATAGCTCTCGGTGTAGACGATGGTCGGGTCGCTCGGGAAGCGATAGAGGTCGTACGAGCCTTGGAGCCCCGCGTGCGCTCCGGCCGAGTGCGGCAGGATCTGGATGTTGATCCGAGGATCGTCCTCATAGGTCAACAGGCGGGCCAGTTGGTTCCTCATGGTCTTCCGGCCGCCGATCTCCAGATACAGCGCGGCCTCGCTCAGGATCGCCCAGAAGACCGGCGGCTCATTCTTCTCGAAGATGCGCTGACGAGCCATTCGTACGGCGGTCCGGTCATCCAGGTTGCTCTTGTCCAGCGTGCCGAGCACGGCGCGGGCGTACTCCTCGGTCTGGAGGAGACCGTGGATCATCTGCGCCTCGAAGGAACAGATCTCGACGGCCCGTGCTTGCAGTTCAGCCACCTGCTGGAACCAGGCGGGGAGTTGACTGCGCAGCACCAGATCGAGCAACCGGGTTAGGAGCCCACCCGTGTTGAGGGCGGCGTCGATCTGTCTGCTGAACTCCAGCGTGGGGAGCTTCTTCGCGGTCTCGATCTGGCCGATCAGTGACCCGGTGTAGTTGACGATGACACCGAGCTGGCGTTGCGTGAGACCGGCCGCTTCTCGATAACGGCGGAGTTCGTAGCCGTAGTAGTCCAGCGGCGACGCCCCTGGATCAAGCGTGGCGATGTGCACGCGAAGCCCCCTGTCTCCCAAGTTCAGTCCACGACCTGCCCACCCGTAAACGGGTTGTATTCATGCCATTGCCGAGGGTAGCGACAGGGCGCCAGTCTCGTGCCGTGAACGAACCAATTCCCCCCGCCATGCTGGCCGTTCCCCACCGCCAGCAGTACGTCATGCAGCTCACCGTGGGTGAACACTCGGCCCGGCACATCCGCCGTATCGTCCGCTCGTTCCTCCTGGAATGGGGCATGCCGGAGCTGTCCGACGCCGTCGAACTCGCCGTGACGGAGCTGGTCGCCAATGTCGTACGGCACGTTCCGGACCGGCGCTGCGGACTGCTGTTGCTGCGCCGGACGGCGGGCGTACGGGTCGAGGTGAGCGACAGCTCATCCCAACTCCCGGACCTGCACACCGACTTCGACGCCGAGTCGGAGAGCGGGCGCGGGCTGGTGATCCTGGACGCGGTGACGGACAAGTGGGGGGTGACACGGGCTTCCGGAGGGGGAAAGGCGGTGTGGTTCGAATGCCTGGCACCGCCCACCTCTCCAAGCCGGGGTCATTTCTAACCACCAACAGCTCATGACGGTGGTTAGATTTACCCCCAGCTTCCAGCAACCACCCACCAGGGGTTGGCCGCTGAGCCGAGGCGGCGTGCCGGCGAGGCGCGAGCGCGCCCCCTCACCCCGGCCCACGACGCAGCCCACCCGACGGGCTCCCCACCTGGGCGCCCTTTACTCGGGCCGCGGAAGCCCGACACTGGCCAAGAAGCGAGTGGGCCCCACGGCCACTACTGCTTCCCCGCGCCCCTCAAAGGCGCTGCACATCACCAGCACTCACCGGCTCGGCGTTGACCTCAAGGGGTTTCGGCCGCGGCGACCGAGCCCGCGGCCCCTGGAAGACGTACGCCAGACCGAAGCCCGCGGCGACGACCGCCGCACCGCCCGCCGCGTCCAGCACCCAGTGATTGCCGGTCGCGACGATCGCCGAGACGGTGAAGAAGGGATGCAGCAGACCCAGCGCCTTCATCCACCACTTGGGGGCAAGAGCGAAGATCACGACACCGCACCACAGCGACCAGCCGAAGTGCAGCGACGGCATCGCCGCGTACTGGTTGGTGAGAGCGGTGAGCGTGCCGTAGTCCGGCTTGGAGAAGTCCTGGACGCCGTGGACCGTGTCGATGACGCCGAGGCCGGGAAGCAGGCGCGGCGGAGCCAGCGGATAAAGCCAAAAGCCGACCAGGGCCAACAACGTGGCGAAGCCCAGCGCCGAACGAGCCCACCGGTAGTCGACCGGCCGACGCCAGTACAGGACAGCCATCACCGTCAGCGGCACCACGAAGTGGAACGACTCGTAGTAGAAGTTGAAGAAGTCCTTGAGGAACTCGACCTTCACTACCCAGTGGTTGATCGCGTGCTCGATGTCGATGTGCAGGAAGCGCTCGATCGAGAGGATCTCGCGGCCGTGGTGTTCCGCCGTGGCCCGGCCACCCGAGTTGGTGCCGCCGGTCGCCGCGAGGCGGACCTGCTGGTAGGCGGCGTAGGTGACGCGGATCAGGAGGAGTTCGAGGAGGAGGTTCGGGCGGGTCAGGACGCGGCGCAACTGCGGGATCAGCGGGACGTGCTTCCAGCGCGTGGGGACCGGCTCGGCGTACTCCGTGGGGATCGGGCGGCGGTAGTACTCGGAGGTGCGGGACAGGAACGGCACCACGGTCGCGGCGGCGAGCGCCATCAGCAGGACGACGTTGTCACGCAGCGGATAGACGGCCGCCATGTTCGGCAGCATCATCTTCGCGGGCAGCGTGACCACGAGGATCACGGCCACCGGCCACACGTACCGGTCCGAGGCCCGCTTGCCGACCCGGCCGACCACGGCGAGCAGCACCCACAGCAGCTGGTGCTGCCAGGTCGTCGGCGACACGGCGATCGCCGCGCAGCCGGTGACCGCGACCGCGAGCAGCAACTGCCCGTCGCGCGCGTACCGCACGGCCCGGCGCAGGCCGAGGTACGTGACGGCCGCGCCGAGCGCCAGGAAGACGCCGATCTCCAGCGGGCCGGTGAGGCCGAGCCGCAGCAGCGCGCCGTGCAGCGACTGGTTGCCGAGGCCGTCCGCCGCGCCGCCCAGGCCCGCGCCGGCCATGTGGTGCACCCAGTAGGTGTACGAGTCGTGCGGCATCGCGGCCCACGCGATCGCCACGCTCGCGGCGAACGTCAGCACGGAGGTGACGGCGGCCCGGCGGCGGCCGGTGAACCACAGCAGCGGCGCGAACAGCAGCACGGTCGGCTGGAGCGCGGCGGCGAGGCCGATCAGCACCCCGCCGGCCCGCTCGCCGCGCACGGTGAAGCAGCCGAGCAGCACGAGCAGGACCGGGATGATGCTGGTCTGGCCGAGCCAGAGCGTGTTGCGCACCGGCAGCGACAGCATGAGCAGGCTGATCGCGACGGGCGCGGCCAGCAGCGAGGCACGGCGGGTGACGGGCTTGGGCAGGGCGCGGGAGACGACCAGGCCGAGCGCGACGACCAGCAGCAGCGTGCCGAAGGTCCAGCCCCAGCCGAGGGCCTGTTCCGCGGCCCGGGTGAGCGGTTTGAGGACGAGCCCGCCGAAGGGGGTGCCGGTGAACTGCGTCGAGTCGTACAGCGAGCCCTTCACATGAAGGACACCGTCCGGTCCGACCCAGGTCTCCAGGTCCGTCAGCCGGTCCCCCTGCGGGGTGCTGAGGACCACGGCCACCTGCCGTACGGCGAGGACCGCGGCGACCAGCCACAGACCCAGGCGCGCCACGCGCAGCCGTGCCCTGGCCGTCTGGGCGGCACTCGACCCGAATGCTCCCGCGGCTCCCGCCGGTCGCCCGCTGTGCTCCACGTTCGCCACGCCTCGTAGGCCTCCGCCCCGCTCGTCCCACGCGATCACGCGCGTGGTTGTTCCCTCTGGGAACCCTATGAGGTTCGCACCCCCTGCGGGAGAGACGCAGGCAACCCCCCCCTTCACCTGACGTCCGCCCTCCTTTTGTCCGGATGACGATAGTCGGCCCCCGGTTGCCTGGACACGGCAAATATCCACGCGCTTCCGACCGGCCCGACGGCCCGATAACTTGTGGACATGATCGGTTTACTGATCGTTTCGCCGCGGGGGTCACTGCTGAGGTCCTTGCGGCGGCAGGGGCGGCGGCGGGCACGCGCGCGCGTGACGGCCGTCGTCCTGGCGCTGTTCGCCCTGCAGCTCGGCTCGCTGGTGTCCCCGGCCTGGGCATGCGGCTGCGGCGCGCTGGTGCCGGGCGGTTCGCAACAGGTGGAGGTGGGACGCGAGGCGTCGGTGGTGCGCTGGGACGGGCGCCAGGAGCAGATCGTGATGCGGCTCACCGTCTCCGGGGACGCGCGCCGGGCCGCCTGGATCATGCCGGTGCCGCACCGGGCGACGACCACCCTCGCCGACCCCGCGCTCTTCGACGCGCTGAACACGCTCACCGCTCCCGCGCACCGCACCCGCTCGCACTTCTGGCCCCAGGACGGCGACTGGCCGCTCGTCTCCGGCGGCCCCGGCGGCGGCCCCCCGCCCGGCGCCGTGACGGCCCCCGGAGTGGGTGTGGTCGGCCGTGAGCGGCTCGGCCCCTTCGACGTGGCCCGGCTGACGGCCACCGACCCGAACGCACTCGGCGACTGGTTGCACACGAACGGGTTCGTTCTGCCGCCCCGCCTTGACCAGGCCCTCCAGCCGTACGTCGACCAGCGCTGGGAGTACGTCGCGATCCGCCTGGCCCCCGCGACCGCCGGCACGGCCCTGAACGGCGCCCTCGACCCCCTGCACCTCACCTTCGCCGCCGAGTCCCCCGTCTACCCGATGCGCCTGTCCCGTCTGGCCGGCACCCCGCAGTCGCTCGGCCTGTACATCTTCGCCGCGCACCGCATGAAACTCAGCGGCAGGATCGGCGGCGAACAACCGCGGGTCGCCTACGCCGGCCGCGTCACCACCACCTCCGGCCCGCTGGCCGCCCTCGCCAAGGGCACCCCGTTCCTGACCGCCGTGAACCAGGAGTTCCCCGACCCGTCCCGCATCACCGGCGACCACCTGCTGCGCCGCACGGCGACGGACACCACGTTCCAGCAGGTGATCTACGAGGACCGGCTGAGCAGGGTCGCGGGCGTCCCGGCGTGGCTGCTGACGATCGGCGGGGGCCTCGCCGTGCTCACGACGACCGGCGTCCTGCTGGCCGTACTGCGGTCCCGGCGGACGCGGCGGCCGGAGATCCCACCGCCACCGGCGTTTCCACCGCCGCCGACGCGCGCGCCACCGGGCAATTGACGATGCTGCTCATCGGGGTAAGCACAACTCACCGGACACACGAAAGGCACGAGCACATGAGCGAGTCGCAGGTGTGGAACGACGTGGACGACTACTTCATCAGCCAACTCGCCCCGGACGACGAGGTGTTGGAGGCGACCCTGCGCGACAGTGAGGCCGCCGGACTCCCGGAGATCGCCGTGAGCGCCTCGGAGGGCAAGCTGCTGCACCTCCTGGCCCAGATCCAGGGCGCCTCGCGCATCCTGGAGATCGGCACGCTCGGCGGCTACAGCACGATCTGGCTGGCCCGCGCGCTCCCCGCCGACGGCCGGCTGATCTCCCTGGAGTACAGCCCGAAGCACGCGGAGGTCGCCACCCGCAACCTCGCCCGCGCGGGCCTCGACAAGATCGTCGAGGTACGGGTGGGCCCGGCCCTGGAGTCCCTGGCCGCACTCGCCGCCGAGACCGCCGAGACCGCCGAGAACCCAGCCCCCTTCGACCTGGTCTTCGTCGACGCCGACAAGGCCAACAACCCGCACTACGTGGAGTGGGCCCTCAAGCTCACCCGCCCCGGCAGCCTGATCATCATCGACAACGTGGTCCGCGGCGGCCGGGTGGCCGACGCGGACGACAGCGCACCCGACGTCCAAGGCACGCGCACCGCGATCGAGTTGATCGGCTCGCACGCGCGCCTGTCGGGTACGGCGATCCAGACGGTGGGCAGGAAGGGGTACGACGGCTTCGCGCTCGCGCGGGTGCTGGCCTAGCCCTCGCGGCCCTCTCGGCCCTCCCGGGGTCTCAACCCTCGTGATAGAAGCCGACGTTGACGCTGCGCGGCCCGGTGCGGTCCTGGATGACGATCTCGCCGCTCCCGCCGCGCGGCAACGGCACACTGCCGCCGTAGCCGACGGTCTGGGCGTACTCGCCGACGATCAGGCGTACTTCGGAGGACGGGTCGGGCTGGGAGCCTCTCAGCCAGCTCACCTGCCAGATGCCCTCGGGTCCGCACAGGAACTCCAGATGGACCCGCGAGATGAACAGCCAGTCGTCCGGTGTCACCAGGCGGCACACCGTCTCGTCGCGGCCCACCCGCAGCACCGCGCCCGGGTCACTGGGCGCGTCGGCCATCAGCATGCCGGCCGTGGCACCCTCGTCCGTCCCGGAGACCGAGGCCATGGTGAGTTCGAGCACGTGCGCTCCCCTATGAAGTGTCCTTACAGCAGCGGGCGCATGATAAATCGCCCGGCGCCGCCGCGTCCGGCACAATTGAAGTCATGACCGAGCGAAAGCCACCGGGTGTGTCCTTCGAGTCCTGGGTCGACAGACAGATCCGGGAAGCCGAGCTAGCCGGAGAGTTCGCCCAACTACCGGGCGCGGGCAAGCCGTTGCCGTCCGGCGCCGACACGACGTACGACGAACTGTGGTGGATCAAGCAGAAGATGGCCCGCGAGGGCATCTCCGTCCTGCCGCCGACGCTGGCCCTGCGCAAAGAGGCCGAGGACGCCCTTGTTGCGGCGTACTCGGCCCCTTCGGAGCGGATCGCACGGCAGATCATCACCGAAGTCAACGTGAAGATCCGCGACATGATGTTCAAGCCGCCGCCCGGCCCCCCGCTGGGAATGAAACCGTACGACGTCGAAGAGGTCGCGCGGGAGTGGCGGGAGCGCCGGGCGGCTGACGGAAGTTGACGGAACGGGTGGAGCCGACCGGCCACCTGTGCGGCGATCACATGTGGAGCAGCCGCTCCGTCAGTTCGCGGTAGTCCCGCAGGGCCAGGCGGAGTTGCTCGGTGTCGTCCGAGCCGTCGGCGCCCTTGGACTCCCAGGAGCCGTGCAGGGTGGCGCGGCGCTTGGTGACGGCCTCCGTGAAGCGGGCGGCGACCTCTTCCAGCACGTGGTCGGCCTCCTCGACGGCGGACCGGGGCTCGTCGACGAACCCGGTGACCGCGTGCTGGAGCCGCAGGCTGAACTTGTCGCTCTCGTCGTGCGCCAGCAGGCTGCCGTTCTCGGCGTCCTGCGGGACCCGCCGTCCGTTGCCGGAGGCGGCACCGGTGCTGACGGCCGGAGCGGGCTCGGGGGCGTGCACGGGGCGGGCCGACGGCTCGGAGCGGTCGGTGCGGTCGGAGCGGTCGGTGCCGGTCGTGTCGCCGGTGCGCGGGCTCGGGATCGCCCGGTCGGCTTCGCGTGACGAGGTCGTCGATGTCGTCGTCGGGGTCGACGCGGTCGGCGTCCTCTCGGACGAGCCGAGCGGCGTCACCTTCTCGGAGCCTCGCGGTGCCGACTTGTCGTCGGTGGTCCTGGTGTCGCCGGTCCGGCCGTCGGTGGACTTGCCGTCGCCGGTCCTGCCGCCGAACGGCTTGGTGCCGGACCCGGTCGCGGTACCGGACTCACGCGACGCCTTCTCCGCATCCCGCTGCTCGGCGGTCTTGTCCATGGTCCTGTCGGCTTCCTTGCGGTCGGCGCGCTCCGCGTTCGTGTTCCTGCTCTCGTCCGTGTTGTCGCCGGTCGGCCGTATCGCGTCGGACATATAGCTCAACTCCCCTTCACTGCCTGCTTGTTGGATGCGCCGATCGAGTGGCGGCCGCCTCGCCCGTGCCCGTTACGGCTGTCGTCGCTCACCAGGTCGTCGAAGAGGGCGCGGGCTTCGAGCATGGCCTCACGCATCTCCTCGGTACCGGCCTGGCTCTCCGGTGTGCCGTTCGTCCGCGCGGTGACGACGCGGTGCACGCGCCGGTAGCCGTGGACGTGGTCCGCGTGGTGCACGGACAGCGCGTCGAACTGCTTGTCGTACTCCTGGACGTCGGGGAAGCCCCGGGCTCCGGCTACCTCGCCGAGCAGCTGGTCCACGTCGGACATGGCCTCGCGGGGCGAGTCGACGAAACGCTCCTGGGCGGCCGCCCAACGGGCCTGGTACCGCTCAAGGGCCGCGGGCTCCAACGGCTGCTCGTGCAGCGAACCGTGCTCCTGGACGCGGGCGCCGAGCTCCTGCTCGGCGGCCTTCGCGTCGCCGTCGTGCCGGGCCACGGTCCGGTCGTACTCCGGCCCGAAGCGGCGCTTCAGGCCCGAGCCGCCGGTCGCGCCTCGGGCACGCAGCGCCAGGGCGGCCGCGGCAGCGACCACGCCGACCACGATCACGATCAAAACGATGATCACGCCTGTGGACATGAGTGCCTTCCGGGTTCTTGGTCAACCGGCTCTCGTAGTCGGTCGGTTCCTCTACCGGGTTGCCGCAAAGGCCCTCTTCAAACGACGACCACACCTCGGCGGAATTCGTGGTGCCGGTGTGTCGATCCCGCCCCGCCCCGTTCGACGCACGGGTGAGAACCGATCGAGGAGGTAGTCATGGGTGAGGTCGTCGCACGGCTGGCCGTGTCGCTGGACGGGTACATCGCGGGGCGGGAGTCGGGGCCGGAGCATCCGCTGGGCATCGGCGGGGAGCGGCTGCACGCGTGGGTGTTCGGGCTGCGGAGCTTCCGCAGGATGCAGGGATGGGAGGGCGGGGCGGGCGGCCCGGACGACGAGTTGCTCGCCGAGTGGATCGAGCGGCTGGGGCCGGTGGTCATGGGGCACGGGATGTTCGTCACCGGGGAGATCCCGTGGGGTGACGAACCGCCGTTCCACGCACCGGTGTTCGTCGTCACGCACCAGCCGCGCGAGTCGGTGGTGAAGAAGGGCGGCACGACCTACCACTTCGTCACCGAAGGCCCCGGCCGCGCCCTGGAGCTGGCCCGTGAGGCGGCCGGCGGCAAGGACGTCTCCCTCGCGGGCGGCGCCGATCTGGTCCAGCAGTTCATCCGCGCCGGGTGGCTGGACGAACTGCTCCTGCACGTCGTGCCGGTCCTCGCGTGCGGTGGGCGCCGACTGTTCGACAACGTGGGCGACGCGCACATCGAGTGGAAGAAGACCCAGGTCCTGGACTCCCCCGAGGTGACCCATATCCGGTTGCGCCGCGCCCCCACCGGCTCCTGACAATGGCGGCATGACCTGGACGATCGCCCCGGAACCCTACGACTCCCCCGTCGCCGCCGCGCTCTGGCGGGCGTACTACACCGAGGTGAGCGACCGCTGGTACCTGCTGCACGAGAACCACCGCACCGATCCCGCCGAGCTGGAACGCGAGATCGCCGCCCGCTCCGGCGCCGAACTCGCGCTCCCCGGCGGCCTGTTGCTGGTCGCCCGGGTCGGGGGCGAGCCGGTGGGAAGCGCGGGTGTACGACTCCTCGACGCGACGACCGCCGAGCTGACGAGGGTCTTCGTCCACGAGGGGATGCGCGGCCGGGGCGGCGCCCCGAGGCTCGTGACGGCCGCCGAGGACGCCGCCCGCGGGCTGGGCGCCAAGGTGATGGTCCTCGACACCCGGAACGACCTGGTGGAGGCCCGTGCCCTGTACGCGCGGCTCGGCTACGAGGAGACCGCGCGGCACAACGACGACCCGTACGCGGAGCACTGGTTCCGCAGGAGCCTCAACTGAGCTTCGCAGCCGTCCCGTTGTGCGGCTGCTCGCTGTCCGACCCGCACAGCTCGCCGTTGAGTTCCTTCACCAGCTGGATCAGATCGGTGGGCCGGTCCGGTCCCCACCAGTCCCCCAGGGTCTCCGCGAGGGACTCCTCGCGGGCCTGAGACAGCCTCTCGGCCACTTCCCGTCCCTGGTCGGTCAGTTGGAGGTCGAGGCCCTCGCGTACGGCCAGGCCGCGGCCCTCGATCTGGCGGACGGCGGCGAGGATGACGGCCAGCGGCACGGAGCTGCGCTCGGCGAGCACACCCGGTTCCGCCCAGCCGTCCCGCTTGACGCGCAGGAGCAGCCAACTCGCCGCGGGCTGAAGGTCGTAGCCCGCCTTCGCGGTGATCGTCTGGTAGATCTCGCGGCGTCCTTCCCGCGTGCCGAGCACGGACAGCGCGCGGCAGACCTCGTCGTAGGAGGACCGCTGGACGGGGTTGCTGGCGAGGGTCTCGGTGACGTCCGGCGCCGTGACCGAGCCGCGCAGCTTGTCCTCCTTGAGGAACCACGCCAGGACGAAGCCGACGAGGGCGACGGGTGCGGCGTAGAGGAAGACGTCGGTGATGGAGGAGGCGTAGGCGTGCAGGGCCTCGGGGCGTACGGCGGGCGGGAGTTGGGAGATTCCGCGCGGGTCGGACTCCAGGCCGTCCGGGGTGACGCCCGGCGGCAGCGAGGTGCCCCGGAGAGCATCCGTGAGCTTGTCGCCCAGGCGGCTCGCGAAGACCGTGCCGAAGATGGCGACGCCGAACGAGGCGCCGATGGACCGGAAGAAGGTCGCGCCGGAAGTGGCGACGCCGAGATCCTCGTACGAGACGGCGTTCTGCACGATCAGCACCAACACCTGCATGACCAGGCCGAGTCCGAGCCCGAAGACGAAGAAGTACGCGCTCATCTCGGCGGTGGAGCTGCCCTCGTCGAGGCGGTGGAGCAGGAGCAGGCCGAGGGCGGTGATGCCGGTGCCCGCGATGGGGAACACCTTCCAGCGGCCGGTGCGGCTGACGACCTGGCCGGAGCCGGTGGACGAGATCAGCATGCCGAACACCATCGGCAGCATGTGGACGCCGGACATGGTCGGGGTGATGCCCTGCACGACCTGGAGGAAGGTCGGCAGATAGGTCATCGCGCCGAACATCGCGAAGCCGACGATGAAGCTGATGACGGCGGCGAGCGTGAAGGTGCGGACGCGGAAGAGTTTGAGCGGGAGGACGGGTTCGGCGGCCCGGCGCTCCACGGCGACGAACGCCCCGATCAGCACCACACCCAGCACCGCGAGCCCGATGATCTGCGGCGAGCCCCAGCCCCACGTCGTACCGCCGAGCGAGGCGACGAGGACCAGGCAGGTCGCGACCGCGGCGATGAGGAAGGTGCCGAGGTAGTCGATGACGTGCCGGGTCGACTTGCGCGGGATGTGCAGGGCGGTCGCGATGACGGCGAGGGCGACGACACCGACGGGGAGGTTGATGTAGAACACCCAGCGCCAGCTCAGATGCTCGGTGAACAGCCCGCCGAGCAGCGGCCCGAGGACGCTCGTCGCGCCGAAGACGGCGCCGAACAGGCCCTGGTAGCGCCCGCGTTCACGCGGGGAGACGACGTCGCCGACGATCGCCATCGACAGCACGATCAGCCCGCCGCCGCCGAGTCCTTGCAATGCCCGGAAGCCGATCAGCTGGGGCATGTTCTGCGCCGCGCCGCAGAGCGCGGACCCGATGAGGAAGATCACGATCGCGATCTGGAACAGCCTTTTCCGGCCGTACTGGTCGCCGAGCTTGCCCCAGAGCGGGGTCGCGGCGGTCGACGCGAGCAGATACGCGGTGACCACCCACGACAGGTGCTCCAGCCCGCCGAGATCGCTGACGATGGTCGGCAGCGCGGTCGACACGATGGTCTGGTCGAGGGCGGCGAGCAGCAGCCCCAGGAGCAGCGCCCCGATCGAGACGAGGACGTTGCCCGACACGTGTTCCTGAGCGGAACTGCCCCGCTGCGGGGGCCTCTCCGGTGGCTGCGCGTCCTGCACATTCCCCGTCATACCGTGCGCATCGTCGGCCATGAAGACCTCCTGCGGCTCTCGTTACACATCCATGGTGATCGGTATGGCCGTTTACGGCCTGTTGAGTCCGTTTGGAAGCTGTCATTCCGGGGGTCGGAGGAGACGACGTGAAGGAGATCCGCATAACCTCTGGAGTTCGACGGGGAGGGACGAACACGTGAACGAGGCGAAGGGCCACATATGCCCGCAGTGCGGGGCACCCCGGGCAGCCGACGGCTCCCCGTCCTGCGCCTGCACCCAACGGGCGTCCGACGCGCTGCGCGACGCGCGCACGGCGGAGGCGGCAGCGGCGGAGGACTTCGACCCGCTGCGGATCAGGCCGTATGTGGAACTGGACGGCACCCCGCAGGAGCAGCCGCCCGCACCGGTGGCACCCGAGGGTGAGACCCAGCGGCTGCCGGCGGTGGAGGAGACGATGCTGCTGCGAGCGGTGACCCCCTCACCGGCCGCACCGGCTCCTCAGGAGGAGACGTCGGTCCTCCCGACCCCGACCGACCTGAGCCTGTTCGCGGACGGCGGCAGCGGCGCGGGCACCCCGGAACACCCCACGGCCGACGAGGACCCCCCGCGCCGCCGCAACCGCCGCACGATCCTCCTCGCCGTCACGGGAGCCGTCGTGGCGGTGGCCGCGGTGGCGGGTTTCGCGAGCGGCATGTTCTCGTACGAGACACCGTCCCGGGACGAGGCGGCCCCCCAGGACGTGCGGGCAAGCGTCCCGACGCCATCGAAGAGCGGGGCGCCGGCAACACCGTCCGCGACCGGCTCCACATCCGCACAGCCCACGTCGGCGTCCCCGACCCCGTCCCTCAGCGAGCCCCCGTCACCGACGGCGTCGTCGACCCCGTCGGCCACGGCGTCCAGCTCCGCGAACGCCGGCAAGACCCCACCCCCCACAGCCACCGCTTCCACGGCCGCCGCCACGAACCGCCAGAGCAGCAGCACCCCCAACCCGGTCCTCCAACGCGGCGACGAAGGCCCCGAGGTAACCGAACTCCAGCTCCGCCTGACCCAGTTGAGGCTCTACACCGGCCCCGACAACGGCATCTTCGACAAACAGGTCCAGACGTCCATACGCACCTACCAGCTGGCCCGAGGCATCACGTCCGACACCCTGGGGGTGTACGGGACGGCTACGCGAGCAAGCCTGGAATCAGAAACAACCGAGCCGTGACGCTGCGCTGGCTGGGGGGTTGGGGGGGGCTGAGAGCCCAGGGGTTGTCACTGGGGGCTGAGAGGCGCAGCCGTTGCGGCTGGGGGGCTGAGAGACACAGGGGTTTGCGGCTGAGGGACCGAGAGGCACACGGGTTTGCGGCTGGCGGACCGAGCGGCACAGGCGTTGTGGCTGGGGGCTGAGAGGCACAGGGGTTGTGGCTGAGGGATTGAGAGGCGCACGGGTTTGCGGCCGGGGGACCGAGAGGCGCACGGGTTTTTGGTTGGGCGGAACTGAAACGCACCGGTGTTTGCGGGGAGCGCCGGGGCTATGCACGGGCCCGCAGGGCAACCCCCCGAGGGGCATCGCCCCAAAGGGGCGCGGGGAACTGCGCGACCAGCCCCCACGGCGCGGCACCCGTAAAACAACCCCATCAGGCACAACCGACGCGCCACCCGCCACCCGCACCCCTACCCCACGTGCAGCCGAATCCCCCCACCCCCCAAATCCTCAACCCGCACCTCACGCAAATCCCGCACCACCACATCCGCCCGATGGAACCCGGCCTGCGGCCCAACCCCCACCACCCGCATCCCGGCCGCCCGCCCCGCCGCAATCCCCGCCCCGGAATCCTCGAAGACAACACAGTCCGCGGGCGCGACACCCAGTTCCGCCGCACCCTTCAGGAAGCCCTCGGGATCAGGCTTGCTCGCACCGACGGATTCCGCGGTGATCCGAACCTCCGGCAACTCCAACCCCGCCGCCCCCATCCGCACCGTGGACAGCGCGACGTCCGCCGACGTGACGAGCGCGTGCGGCACCCCCCGCAGCGACGCCAGGAACTCCGGCGCACCCAGAATCGGCACGACACCCTCGACGTCGGCGGTCTCCTCGGCCAGCATGCGGGCGTTCTCCGCGTGGTTCTGCTCCATGGGTCGGCCGGGCAGCAGCAGCGCCATCGACGCGTACCCCTGCCGCCCGTGCACGACCTTCATGACCTCGTCCGCGTTCAGCCCGTGCCGGTCGGACCAGTTCCGCCAGATCCGCTCGACGACGGCGTGCGAGTCGACGAGGGTGCCGTCCATGTCCAGCAGGAGGGCGCGGGCGGTGAGCACGGTGGTGGCCGTCATCGGCAGGCTCCAAGGAACGGGAGAGGGAAACGCGGGTCAACCCCCGGAGGGACAAGGTGGCCCCGCCCGCCGGTCAGGGAGAACGGACGGGAACCACTTTGTTTCCCTACGGTACAAAACCGAACGGGCATCGCGCCACCACCCCCCGGAACAGTTCACCCACCGTTCAGCTCACCCCGCCGAACCAAAGCCCCCATCAGCCCCCCCCCTTACCCGGCGACGGCCTCCCACAGACTCCACGCCCCCAGCGCCAGCATCAGCACCGCCGCGATCTGCGTGATCAGCTTCAACGGCACCCGCTTCATCAGCGCCTTCCCGCCCACGATGCCCAGCCCGGCCACCGCCCACAGCGCCAGCACCGCACCGAGCCCGACGGAGAACGGATCGTCGTAACGGGCCGCGAGGTTGGCCGTCATGATCTGGGTCAGGTCACCGAACTCGGCGACCAGGATGAGCATGAAACCGGCGCCGGAGACCCGCCAGAAGGACTGGTCCTTCGGCTTCCGCACCTCCTCGTCGTCATCACCCTTCTTGAAGAGGAGCACCGCGGCCCCGCCCAGGAAGAGCACACCGGTCACCGCGGCCACCAACTGCTGCGGCAGCAGCGTCAGTACGCTGCCCGCCGCCACCGCGAGCACGACATGCAGAAGGAACGCGGCGGCCACACCGGCGAAGACGTACGAGGCGCGGTAACGGGTGCCGAGGACGAGCCCGGCGAGCGCGGTCTTGTCGGGGAGTTCGGCGAGAAAGACGACGCCGAAAACGAGCGCCGTCACACTGATGCTGATCAAAATTCCTCAATCGGTCGGGGCTGCCCCACCGAGAGTGTGTGTGCTGTCCGCGGACACCTCGGCACGGCAGCGCACACGAAAAACGACTAGTGCACTGCTTTACCGAAGGTCTCGCTGGCCGACCCATCCCACCTGCGGGATGAACCTGCCTCCGGGCGCCGGCTCAGACGAGCTGAGCAGTATGTCGACGGTCCGGCGAAGAGCTACTCCCCTTCTGCGCCATCCACTGTACGCGAGGACCGGCCCTGCCCACCCGTGAGGAAAGTCTCGTCGCGCCCCTTGTTGTGTCATGAGCACGTCACTAGCTTCTTACCGGACGCACACCTCCCCGCAACACGGCACCGCGAGCATTGCCCCGCTCGCACTCCAACACCCCCACACCACAAGGGAGTTCGCATGCCGAAGTTCTACGCGCGTCGACGACGGCTCAGCATACTCGCGACACTCACCGGACTCATAGCCTTCGCCGGACTCTTCAACGGCCCGACCGCCTCCGCCGCCCTCCCCACCCCGGTCAGCGCCGCCACCGCCCGCACCTACCTCGCCTCCCTCACCGTGGCGACCGAGGTCAGGACCGGCTACGAGCGTGACCTGTTCCCGACCTGGGACACCATCAGCGGTACCTGCAACACCCGTGAGTGGATCCTCAAGCGCGACGGTACGAACGTCGTCACCACCGCCGCCTGCGTCGCCACCAGCGGCAGCTGGTACTCCCCCTACGACGGCGCCACCTGGACCGCCGCCTCCGACGTCGACATCGACCACCTCGTCCCGCTGGCCGAGGCCTGGGACTCCGGTGCCCGCAACTGGACCACCGCCCAGCGCGAGTCCTTCGCCAACGACGTCACCCGCCCGCAGCTCCTCGCGGTCACCGACAACGTCAACCAGTCCAAGGGCGACAAGGACCCGGCCGAGTGGATGCCCTCGCTCACCTCGTACGCCTGCACCTACGTGCGCGCCTGGGTCCAGGTGAAGTACTACTACGACCTCTCGGTCGACACCGCCGAGAAGGCCAAGCTCACCTCGGTCCTCAGCGGCTGCTGATCCCACGGAGATCCCACGGGAGATCCACCGGGAGATCTAGGCGCCGACCTCCGTCGTTCCGTACCGTACGGGGCGACGGAGGAAGGTGATCAACCGTGGCCGGACTGAGTCTTGGACCACTGCTTCGCTACGCCGACGGCTCGTCCGCGACCGTGTGGGTCGAGGCGAGCCGTCCGTGCACCGCCGAGGTGCGCTGCGCGGACGGCGCCCGGGGCACCGCCCGGACCTTCCAAGTGGCGGGCCACCACTACGCGTTGGTGCCGGTGGAGGGCCTCACGCCCGGGACCTCCACGCCGTACGACGTGTTCCTGGACGGCGCGCGCGTATGGCCGCTGCCGGACTCGCCCTTCCCGCCGTCCGTGATCCACACCCCGGACGCCGACGGCACGGTCCGCGTCGCGTTCGGCTCCTGCCGCTGGGCCGCGCCGGCCGCCGACTCCCACGACCCGGTGGGCCCGGACGCCCTGGACACCCTGGCCTCGCGCATCGCACGCGACCCGGAGTCCGAACGGCCGGACGTACTCGTCCTGTTGGGCGACCAGGTCTACGCCGACGAGGTCTCCGACGCGACCCGCCGCTGGCTCTCCGCCCGCCGGGACCTGCGCGAGCCGCCGGGCAGCGAGGTCGCGGACTACGAGGAGTACACGCGCCTCTACTACGAGTCCTGGCTGGACCCGGAGATCCGCTGGCTGCTGTCCACGGTGCCGAGTTGCATGATCTTCGACGACCACGACGTCATCGACGACTGGAACACCAGCGCCGCCTGGCTGGCGGACATGCGGGCCACCCCGTGGTGGCGCGAGCGACTGCTGAGCGGGCTGATGTCGTACTGGGTCCACCAGCACCTCGGAAACCTCTCCCCCGCCGAACTCGCCGCCGATCCCCTCTACTTGGCGGTCCGCGACACCCCCGACGGCACCGACGAACTCCGCGCCTTCGCCTGCCGCGCCGACGCCGACCCGGCCACCGTCCGCTGGAGCTACCGGCGCGACTTCGGCCGGGTCCGCCTGCTGATGGTGGACAGCAGGGCGGCCCGCGTCCTCGACGAGCAGCACCGCGCGATGCTCGACCCCGGCGAGGCCGACTGGCTGCGCACCGAGGCACTGAAGGACCCCGGTTCCTACGACCACCTCCTCATCGGCACCTCACTCCCCTGGCTGCTGCCGCACCTCGTCCACGACGCCGAGTCCTGGGACGCGGCCCTGTGCCGGGGCGAACGAGGCGCCCGCTGGGCCGGGTTCGGTGAGAAGCTGCGCCGCGCGGCCGACCTGGAACACTGGGCGGCGTTCCCGGAGTCCTTCGAGAAGCTGGCGGACCTGATCGCCGAGGTGGGCTCGGGAGACGGGGCACCGGCATCGGTGCTCGTGCTGTCGGGGGACGTACACCACGCGTACGTGGCGGAGCCCAAGTGGCGGACGAGGCCGGGTGGTTCGGGACCGGCCGGGCCCGTGGACTCCCGCGTCCTCCAGCTCACCTGCTCCCCCGTCCACAACTCCATCCCCGCCTACATACGCGTCGGCTTCCGCTTCGGCTGGAGCGCGGTCGCGCGCGGTCTGGGCCACCGCCTGGCCCGGCACGGCCGTTGCCCGCACCCGTCGGTCAAGTGGCGCAAGACGGGCGGACCTTGGTTCGGCAACCAGCTCATGACCCTTACGCTGCAAGGCCGTTCGGCCCGACTGCGGCTGGAGCAGGCGCGGGCGGACGGGACGCTGAAGACCGTGCAGGAGTCCCCGCTGACACTCCCGTGACCTCGCCCGGGGCATGATGAGGCGGGCCGTCCGCTTTCCCAGTGGGCGGTCTGCTCCATTGCGCCCCCACACGCCCGGGAGTCACCCCTTTGTCTGCAGTGAACGCGTCCGACGGCGAACCGGCCCGCGTCCCGGCCTCCGTCTCGGTCGCCGTGGTCGGCGCCGGTCCGCGCGGCACCAGCGTCCTGGAACGCCTCTGCGCCTCGGCACCGGAACTCCTCCCGCCCGGCACCCGGCTCACCGTCCACGTCGTCGACCCGGCGCCCCCGGGCCCCGGCCGCGTCTGGCGCTCCGCGCAGTCCCCCGAGCTGCTGATGAACACCGTGGCCTCCCAGGTGACCCTCTTCACCGACGCCAGCGTCGACTGCGCGGGCCCGGTCCGCCCCGGCCCGAGCCTGCACGAGTGGGCGCCCGCCGAACTGGGCCCGGACGACTACCCCACCCGCGCCCACTACGGCCGCTACCTGGAGTGGGTGTTCGCCCGCACGGTCCGCGAGGCCCCCGAGTCCGTCCGCGTCGCGACCCACAGCGCACGCGCGGTACGCCTCGACGACACACCCGACGGCCACCAGCGCCTCACGCTCGACAACGGCCGTGCCCTGTCCGCCCTTTCGGCCGTGGTCCTGGCCCAGGGCCACCTCCCGACAGCCCCGGACATCTACGACCACCGCCTCACCTCCTACGCCGACCGCCACGGCCTGCGCCACATCCCGCCCGCCAACCCGGCCGACGTCGACCTGACCGTCGTACGCCCCGGCGAACCAGTCCTGTTGCGCGGCCTGGGCCTCAACTTCTTCGACCACACGGCCCTGTTGACGACGGGCAGGGGCGGCCGTTTCGTCCGCACGGAGAACGGCGGCCTGCGCTACCTCCCCTCCGGCAACGAGCCCCGCCTGTACGCCGGTTCACGCCGAGGCATCCCGTACCAGGCCCGCGGCGACAACGCGAAGGGCCCCTACGGCCGCCACACCCCCCTCCTCCTCACCCCCGAGGCGATATCCGCCTTCCGCAAACGCGCCGACTCCGCCGAGCCGCCCGAATTCCTCACGGAGATATGGCCGTTGGTGGCGAAGGAGGTCGAGACGACCTACTACACCGCGCTGCTACGGCCCTCCCGGCGCCCGGAGTCGACGGAGTTCGCCGAGCGCTTCCTCGCCGTCCCGCACCGGGACCCCCAAGAGGCCCTGATACTGGACGAGTTCGGGGTCGTGGCCGCCGACCGCTGGTGCTGGGACCGGCTGGCGCGGCCGTATACGCAACGCGATCTGGCGGACCCGGCGGCCTGGCGGGACTGGCTGTCGGCGTATCTGCGCGAGGACGCCGAGCACGCGGCGCTCGGCAATGTGGACGGTCCGCTCAAGGCGGCCCTGGACGTGCTGCGCGATCTGCGCAACGAACTCCGGCTGGTCGTCGACCACGGCGGTCTCGCGGGCGCCTCCCGCCGCGACCACCTGGACCGTTGGTACACGCCGCTCAACGCGTTCCTGTCGATCGGCCCGCCCCGGCGCCGTATCGAGGAGTTGGCCGCGCTGGTGGCGGCGGGTGTGGTGGAGGTGCTCGGGCCGCGGCTTGAGGTGCGGGAGGCGGACGGCGCCTGGGTGGCGCGCTCCCCGGAGGTGCCGGGCTCGGCGGTGCGTGTGACAACCCTCATAGAGGCGCGGCTCCCCGAACCGGATCTGCGCCGTACCGGCGACGAACTGCTCGGCCGGCTGTTGAGGACGGGCCGGTGCCGGCCGCACACGGTGGACGGTTACGAAACGGGCGGACTCGACGTAACACCACGTCCGTACCGTCTGATCGACCGTCAAGGAGGCGTCCACGCACGGCGGTTCGCGTTCGGGGTGCCGACCGAGGGCGTGCACTGGGTGACCGCGGCGGGTGCTCGTCCAGGGGTGGATTCGGTCACGCTTTCGGACGCCGACGCGGTGGCGAGAGCGGTTCTACGTGTGGCGACGACCGAACCGGAGCCGCAAACGGAAGCCGAACAGTGGCCAAATGTTGAACTTGCAAGCATTGATTAGGTTCACCTAACGTTGATCGCTCACTCGGCTCGTCCCCAGACCGGTCCGCGACCCGGACCGGCCCGACCGAAGGAGCACCCCCCACGTGACCCCTCACATCAACGGCCGCCTCGACAGGGCCCAGCCGTACGCCGTCGGCCTGTTCCGGATCGTCGTCGGCCTGCTCTTCGCCTGCCACGGAGCGGCCTCGCTCTTCGGCATCCTCGGCGGCGCGGCCGGCACCGACGGCGGCACTCTCGCCGCGGGCACCTGGCCGGGCTGGTACGCGGCCGTGATCCAGCTCGTCGGCGGCACGTTCGTCCTGCTCGGCCTCGGCACCCGCGTGGCCGCGCTGATCACCTCGGGCTCGATGGCGTACGCGTACTTCGACGTCCACCAGCAGGCGGCCCTGTGGCCGATCCAGAACGGCGGCGAGGCCTCGGCGATGTTCTGCTGGGCGTTCCTGCTGCTGGTGTTCACCGGGTCCGGCGCGCTGGGCGTGGACCGGCTGTTCGCGAAGCGGTCCGCTACGGCGGCCGGCGAGCGGACGCCGGCGGACCAGACACCGGTAGCCGCCTGACCTGCTGAGCCACTGGCCGGTGCCCCCTCCCAGGGGCACCGGCCAGTCACGTCAGGGAGCCCAGCCGAACGGCACCGTGAAGCAGGCGGCGCGGGTGCGGCTGCCGGGCATGTCGTGGATGACGACGGAGGACGCCTCGCCCTGCCGGAAGCCCCAGGCGTGCCCGGCGCTCGCCTCGGCGGCGCCGTGCTCGTCGGCCGTGAAGTCGAGCCAGACCTCGTTGTCGGCGTTGGTGGCGGCCGGGTCCGTGGACGGCTTGTGCTGGAAGTGCCCGCCCGCGGCGGCCGGGTCGGCGCCGCACGGCTTCTGGTGCACATGGACGCCGTACGCGTGCCCCGGCACCATCCCGTCGACCTTGAGCCGCACGGTCGTGGCACCACTGACAGCCGTGTGCTGACCGACCTCGATCCAGGCGGCGGCCGGAACCAGCTTGCTGTCGTACGTCACCGCCGCCGAGGGCACGAGGGCGCCGACCGGAGCGAACCGAGCGTCCGTCCGCATCCAGTACCCGTCAGGGGCGCCGGAGCCGACCCCGGTGCCGCCTCCGCCGCTCGCCAGAAGGGCCGCGACGACGGCGCCCACGCATATGCCTGCCACCATGATGTGTACCGTTCCTCACGTTCAGGTGCGTTTAGATCCCCTTTACGTTGCTACGGGATGCGAGCCCGCCCCGCCCCTCGGGGCAGGGCAGCCGGGTGAACACGCTGTGCGGATCACACGCGCCCCCCGTGAATCTCCTGTACCCACTCAGGCGTACGCTGTATGGCTGTCACTGGCCGCCTTTGCCGCGGCCCACGGGGGAGTTCACGGGGAGACGCGTTGTTCGAGAGTGTGGGGTCGCTGACCGGCAGCCCATGGATCTACGCCATGGTCGCCCTGTCCGTACTCCTTGATGTGTTCCTGCCGGTTCTGCCGAGCGGTGTCCTGGTCATCGCGGCCGCGACGGCGGCGGCAGCGGGCACCGGCGCGGCGGCGGACGCCGTTCCCGTCCCGCACGAGGTCCCCAGCATCCTGGCGCTGATCGCGTGCGCCGCGACCGCGTCCCTGCTGGGCGACCTGGTCGCGTACCGGCTGGCCTGGCGCGGCGGCGCCCGCCTGGACCGCGCGATCTCCCGCTCCCGCCGCCTCACCACCGCGCAGGAACGTCTCGGCCTCGCCCTGGCCCGGGGCGGCGGCGCCCTGGTCATCCTGGCCCGCTTCGCCCCCGCCGGCCGCTCGGTGGTCTCCCTCGGCGCAGGCGCCGCCCACCGCCGAGCCCGAGACTTCCTCCCCTGGTCAGCCCTCGCGGGCCTGTCCTGGGCGGCCTACAGCGTGGCTCTCGGGTACTACGGGGCGCAGTGGCTGGGGGCGACGTGGCTGGCGACGGGGGTCTCGTTGCTGGCGTTGTTCGGGGCGGGGGCGGGCGCGGCGTTCGTGATGCGGCGACAGCCGGGGGTGACGGCGGAGGTGAGCGCCCCTTAGGGGGCGCGGCTTCGCTACGGACCGGAGGCACGGTTTCGTTTCTTAGGGGCACGCGTCCGCTTTGGATCAGGACCGCGCGTCCGCCTTTCAGGAGCGCGGCTTCGCTACTGACCAGGGGCGCGCGTCCGCATTTCAGGGGCGCGAGGAACTGCGCGACCAGCCCCCACCGGCCGGCACCTTCGCCACGGACCGGAGGCGCACGTTCGTCTTTAGGGGCGCAGGGCTGTGTCAATGTGCGGCTTCGCCGCGTGGGCGCGACCAGCCCCCACCGACCCCCGCTTCGACCACTACGCTCCCCTCGACGCCCCCCTCACCTCAAGCCCGGCCAGCAATTCAGCCGTAGCCGAGGCGATCACATCAACCGCGTGGTCGAAGACCTCGCGGTTGTGCGCGGCCGGCGCCCGGAACCCGGAGACCTTGCGCACGAACTGCAACGCGGCGGCCCGAACCTCCTCCTCCGTGGCCTCGTCAGGCAGGACAGGCGGTCGAAGCGTCTTGATACTGCGGCACATACCCCCAGTCTCCCGCGTCCGCGGCGATACCGCCGCCCCTCTCCCGAACACACCTGCGATGATCCTTCCGAGGCGGCCACCGTCACCACGCACGGGGCCGACCGACGAGAGGACACAACAACATGGCGAACAACGAACTCACCGTGGCGGTACTGGGCCCCGGCGGCGTAGGCGGCCTGCTCGCGGCGCTCCTGTCCCGCGCCGGCCACCGCGTGATCTGCCTGGCCGGAGCGGAAACGGCCGACACCCTCCGCACGAACGGAATCCAGATCCGCAGCGCCCGCTACGGCGACTTCACCGCCCCGGTGGAGGCGGACACGGAACTCCGCGAACCGGTGGACGCCTGCCTGATCACGGTCAAGGCCACGACCCTGGACGCGGCCCTCACCCGAGTCCCGGCGAAGACCCTGGGAGACGGCCTCCTCGTCCCGTTCCTGAACGGCGTAGAACACCCGGCACACCTACGCGCCCGTTACACCCCCACCCAGGTCGCCCCCGCGATCATCAGGGTCGAGTCAACCCGCACCGCCCCAGGGGTGATTGAACACGGCAGCCCGTTCGCGGAGATCGACCTGACAGGCGACCCGGTCCCCCGCGAACGCCTCGACACACTGGCGGCGGCACTGAACGCGGCCGGCCCCGCCACCCAAGTCCTGCCCGACGAGACGGCCGCACTCTGGGCCAAGATGACCTTCCTGGCCCCCCTCGCCCTGCTCACCACCCGCTACGACCTCCCCCTGGGCGACGTACGCACCCGCCACCGCGAGGAGTTGACGGCCCTGCTGGAGGAGACCGCGGCGGTGAGCCGTTCGTACGGCGGCCCCTCGGACGCGGCGGGCGCACTGGCCCGCTACGACACGTTCCCTCCGCAGACCAAGTCGTCGATGCAACGTGACGCGGAGGCCGGCCGCCCGCTCGAACTGGACGCGATCGGCGGGACGTTGCTCCGGGCGGCACGGCGACAGGGAATCGCGGTACCGGTAACGGCAAGGCTGGTAAGGGAGTTGGAGACACCGAGCCCCAACTGACAAACAGGTCACCCTTCGACAAACAGGTGACCATCCGACCGGCGGGTCACCCTTGGAGGTCGACCCGCCAGTCGTTGGAGGTGATCCAGTGCCCCTTCGGGTACTCGAACTCCACCTCACCGACCAGCGTGAACCCGGCTTTCCGGCACACCGAGTTGGACGCCGGATGACCGACGCTCGGAAAGGCGTGCAGATACCGGTGCCGCCCATCGGCCCGCGCCACATCGACAACGGCTCGGGCCGCCCGGGCAGCGAGCCCACGCCCCTGGAACTCGGGCAGGACACCCCACCCGGTCTCCCACACCGACTCCCCCCGCCACTCCCGCTCCCAGAACCCGATCGAGCCGACGGTCTCCCCACTCCCCGCCAACTCGACCCGGTACATGCACCCCCGCCCCAGCACGAGATACCGCCGATGCCGAGCCTCAAGCCGCGCCTCGCTCTCGGGACCCCCCAAGTGCGCGGTCATCTCAAGGCTGTTGTTCCGCTCCAACAACCAGAAGTCACCCGCACCCCAGGGCTGAAGCCTCACGAGTTCCACGTCCATGCCGAGCACCCTAGGCGGACCCACTGACATCCCGCTTCGTCGACCTCTTCAACTCCGGTCCATCAAGCGGGGCGTTCAGGGGCGCCGCAGCCATGCGTCGTACCAGGTGCGGAAATCCGGGCTCACCGGGACGAAGCCACCCCAGTCCGGGTCGAGCCGCCAGACCTCTCCCCTTCGCGGGCCGTTCAGGATCAGCCTGACGTAGATGCCGCAGCCCTCCTCGGCCAGCATGAGCGTGCCCGGGGTCAGCTCACAGGCCGAGGGGCCGATGCGGCCGGGAAGGGGTTCGGCGAGGGGGAACGGTCCGGCGAGCCTGCCCGGCAGCCGGTCCTCTTCCCACTCGTCGTCCACGGCCCACTCGTCGTCCACGGCCCGCTCCTCGCCGGTCTCCAGGCGACGAGGGACGGCCAACGGCATCAACCCGTGGCCGGGACCGGCAGGTCCGTCACCCACCTCCATGACGAAGGACCGGTACTCCGCCGGCAGATCGATGCCATGGGCCGCCTCGAACGCCCCGACCTCCGCCTCCGACAGCGCAGGCGACAGCTCGTACCGGTGCGTATTCGCCCCGAAGCGCGCCCGGTCCGGGTCCCGCGCCGCCAGCTCCCGCATCCGCGAGCGCACGCCGTCCTCGTCCCAGGCCTCCATCCAGCGACCGTAACAACGACTTCCCCAACCCGATC
Organism: Streptomyces sp. NBC_01261; assembly: GCF_036226385.1. NCBI lineage: Bacteria > Bacillati > Actinomycetota > Actinomycetes > Kitasatosporales > Streptomycetaceae > Streptomyces > Streptomyces sp. NBC_01261. The sequence goes on along the minus strand of NZ_CP108463.1, from coordinate 7,621,329 downwards.
GTGTGAAGTCCCCCAAGGAACTCGCGACCCAAAATCGAACAGGCGTAGCATTAGCGCGTGGCTACGACCTATGACTTCCCGAGTGACCTCCTCGCCGGTCAGGAGGAGCTGCATCAGGTCCGGAACGAGCTGTCGGCCCTGCTGAAGCGGCTGCCCTGGTCGGTCGAGCCCCTGGACGGGTTCAGCGATGTGGGCGGCTGGCGCAAGGTGGAGCGCCCCGCGTCCCCGGGCTGGACGCCCGACGAACAGGCCGAGGTGGAGAAGCTCCGGCAGCGCGAGCACGAACTCGCGGTCTTCGTCAGCGGCCACCGTTTCTGGACGGAGGTCGCGGCGACGGAGCGCGTGGAGGGCCGGATGCGGCTGAAGCGCGCCCACGAGACGCCTCCGGCGGACGGCGAGGGCGACTGAGGGGACCAGGACGATTGGGGCGGCCGGGGCGGCCGGGGCGACACGAGTTGGCGTAAGCCTTGGCGAGTTGACGTAAGCGCTGGATCGTCGGAGCGGGGGAGGCGATCACAGGTGCGGGTGGTCCCGCCTCAACTACGGCTTCCGCAGCACCCGTTGGGCCACCACCAGGACCGTCACGGCCCCCACGGCACCCACAGCCCCAACGGCACCGACGGCCCGGAAGCCGCGCGTGGACCGCCACGACAGCACCGACCACCGCGACTGCGCGGACAGCACCGACCCCGTACTCAGCCACGACCCGGCCGAGACCAACGAGAGGGCCGAGCCGATCGACCCGACCGACAACGCGCTCCCGATCGACCCCACGGAGAGGCTCGACCCGACGGACCCGATGGAGAGCACCGACCCCACCGAGCCGATCGACAACACCGAGTCCTTGGACCAGAGGGACAACACGGAGCCGCTTGCGGCAGCGCCGGGTCCGGTGCGAGGTCTGCTCATGAACCCATCCTGCCCAGGATCCCCGGAAACCGCGACACCACCGAACCGAAATGGCCGACGCGGTCACCCGCCACCACCTCAACTCCCCACCCCGGCAAGGAAATGTCGGGCTGGCCCGACGGCATGACCGATGCCGACGACGCGTCCTCCGTACCGGCCTCAGCCGAGCCGCACCGGCTGTCGCCGCGCGACGAGTCCCGCGTGGCCCTGGCCCTGACGCTCCGTCAATTGACCGACTCCGTACCGGATGCCGTACCGGTCGAGCCGGACCCCGCACCGGGCGACCTGCTCCGAACCGCCCCGCACCTTCAGCGTCGTATGGACGACGTCGTACGGGAGCCGGTGGTCGCCGAGCGCGAACACGGCACCACCTGGAACGAGATCGGCGACGCCGCTCGTCGGGTGGGAGAAGCCGCACCGTCTGATCTTCGAGGTGGCGTTGGACCGGGCCGGGTCTCCCGGGCGGGTCTGGATGGTCGGTGACAATGCGGTGGCCGATGTCGCCGGTGCCCAGGCCCTCGGGATTCCCGCGATCCTCGTCAGTCCGGGACAGGGCGACGGGTTGCGACCGGCCGTGCGGCGCCTCCTCGACGGCGATGTGGCTGGGGATGGGGATGGGATGGGGATTCCCCGCAGACCCCGGCCACGGGAAGAGGCCTCCCGGAGATCTCTCCGGAAGGCCTCTGACCTGCTGCTCATCCTGGTGGGCGCGGACGGTTTCGAACCGCCGACATTCGCCTTGTAAGGGCGACGCTCTACCCCTGAGCTACGCGCCCAGGACGAGTCGACAGCCTACATTGCCGGGGGGCCTGTCCTGCAAACCCGTATCGCCGGGGAAGAAGGTCCGGGGGAGGTCAGGGCACTCTCGGGGGTTTACCCCACCCCGAGTCCGGGAGTGCGCCGGATGCCCCCGCGGAGCGCCGCTCCCTACGGTCGGGGGGAGCCGCAGGAGTCACCGGGACTCCTCGTCCGTCCCAGGGGGAAATCACCGTGACCCGCACCGGCGCCGACAGCCACACTCGTAGCCGCACCCGCACCACCCGCGCCCTCACCGCCACCAGCACCCTCGCCGTGCTCCTCCTCACCGCCACCGCCTGCGGGACCGCGTCCGCCGGGGACGACAAGCACCCCGATCACCGCACCTTCGCCCTGGCCGGTCGTACGCTCACCATCGACTCCGACGACTCCGCGCTGGAAATCGTCGCCGCGGACTCGAATCCGGGCGGGAAGATCGAGGTCACCCGGTGGTGGCAGGGGAGCGTGGCGATCGGGTCGGATCCCAAGGTGACCTGGGCGATGAAGGGTGACCGGCTGGTGCTGCGGACGAAGTGTTCCGGGGTGATCGCCGACTGCTCGGTCAAGCACCGGATCGAGGTGCCGGGCGGGGTCGCCGTGAAGGTGGAGGACGGGGACGGGAGTGTGCGGGCCCGCGGGTTCGCCGACGCGCTGAACATCCGTACGCACGACGGGTCCGTCCATGTCACCGACTCCACCGGGCCGCTGACCCTGCACAGCGGGGACGGTTCCGTGCACGCCGAGGTGTCGTCCCGGCAGGTGCGGACGACCACCGGTGACGGATCGGTGCACCTCGAACTCGGCGCCGTACCCGACCTGGTGGAGTCCAGCAGCGGCGACGGGTCCGTGACGATCGCGTTGCCCGCGGGCGCCGCCAAGTACCGCGTGAGCACCAAGACCGGGGACGGATCGGTGGATGTGTCGGTGCCCCGGGACTCGTCGAGTTCTCATGTGGTGACCGCCCACACCGGCGACGGGAAAGTCACGGTGCGGAACGCGAACTGACCGGCCCGTGTGTTCGTCCTCTACCGGTGGGAGAATGACAACGGTCAGGACGGACAACACGGGAGAGGGATGTGACGGCGACACCAGCACAGCCGTATTCGCCGCTCACAGGGCCCCGGCGCGGTCCCACCGCCGCCCGTGCCCCGCACCTCGAACCCCCCGCCGGTATCTCTCGCGCCGCCCTCGACACCCTCACCCTGGTCAGCCTCCCCCTGCTCGCGGCCCTCGCGCTCACCCTCCCCGCCGCCTTCGCCGGTGGCGGCACCCGGCGCTGGTTCGGCGGGCGGGCGGAGAGCCAGCGGGCCGAGGCACAGGCGGCGAAGGACGCCGCGGCAGCGGCGTTCTACGAGCTGGACACCGCCCAGCGGGATCTGCGGATCTCGATAGACACCATCACCGCGGTCGACGACTCGCCGGCCGCCCGCCGCGCGGTCACCGACTTCGAGGCACTGGGCCGCCGTATCGACGAGGCCAGCGGCCGGTACATCAACGCCGTCGACGCGCACGACCTCGACCGCGACGACCTGGAAGCCGCCGCCGCGAACCGTGCCCGCACCGAACTGACGGCTGCCAAGGACCAGTTGGGGCAGGTCAAGCAGGAACTGGACCGGTTCGAGAGCGGCCTCGGGCCGCTGCTCGGCAAGGCCGAGACCCAGCTCGCCCGGCTGGCGCCCGCCGTCGAGCGCGCCCGGCAGGCACTGCTCGCCGCCAGCAACGCCCTGGACGCCGTACGGGCATCCGGGCTGCGCGCCGACGCTCTCGCCGCCCGGCTCGCCGCGCTCGCACCGGAGCTGACGAAGCTGAACCAGGGCGCCGGGCAGCACGGCGTACCGCAGACGCTGGAGCGGGCCACCCAGGCCGCCCGGGAGGCCGAGGCCATCCGGGCCGAGGCGGAGCAACTGCCCGCGCGGGCCGCCGAGATCGACCATCGGCTGGTCTCCCTGCGCACCCGCGCCCAGGCGCTCACCACCCGCGCCGGTCAGGTCGACCCGGTGCTCAGCGAGCTGCGGCGGCGCTTCTCCGCCGCCTGCTGGCAGGACCTCCAGCAGGTGCCGCAGCAGGCCGGCGAGAACGTACGGCAGGCCGAGCTGAAGCTGAAGGAGGCGCAGGCCGCCCGGGACGCGCAGCGCTGGCCGGACGCCACGTCCCTGCTGTCGACCGTACGGGCGCTGCTGAACACCACCGACGAGGCCGTGTCGGCCGCCGGTGACCGGCTGCGCCGGCTGAACGCCGTGCAGAAGGACCCCCAGCAGGAGATCGACCGCACCCGCTTCGCGATCCGCGACGCCCAGCGCCTGGCGATGTCCGGCCGCACCACTCCCGAGCCCCGCCACGCCCGCCCGCTCGACGACGCCGTAGCCCGCCTCGACCGCGCGATCGCCACGCTGGAGGGCCGCCACCCCGACTACTGGCACTTCCTGACAGAAACGGAAGCGGTACGCCAGTCCGTGACCCGGGTGGTCACCCAGATCCGCGAGGAACGTGGAACCCCGGGGCACTGAAGCGCCCAGAGGGGCGCGCGGAACGGCGCGACCAGCCCCCACCGGCCCGCACATTCGAAACTACCGAGCCAGCGCAGCTTCAAGCACCTCCCGCAATGACGTCGGCGCCCTCCCAACAACCTCCCCCAGCACCGGACTCACCTCCGCGAACTCCCCCTCCCTGCTTGCCTGGAACAACCCCACAAGCAGATCCGCCTGCTCCGTCGGCACGCCATGCGAGACCAGCCCCGCCCGATACTCCTCATCCGTCACCGTCACCCGCTTGATCGTGCGGCCCGTGATCGACGAGGCCAGAGCCGCCACCTCCGCGAGGTCGAGCGCCTCCGCACCGGTGAGCGGCGGGGTCACCCCGTCGAACCGGTCCTCCTCCACCAACGCCAGCGCCGCCGCCTCCGCCAGGTCCGCGTGCGCCGTCCAGGACACCGGTCCGTCCTCCGGCGCGGACAACTCGCCGGTCTTGAGGGCCGCGCCGAGCAGCATCACGGTCGTAGCGGCATAGAAGCCGTTGCGCAGCGACGTGTACGGCACGCCCGATGCCCGCAGCGCGGCCTCCGTCTCCGCGTGGTCCGGCATCGGGGCGAAGGGCGAGGCCGGGTTCGCGCCCATGTGGCTGGTGTAGAGGATGCGGCGGGCACCGGACTCGCGGGCCGCCGCTATCGCCGTACGGTGCTGCCGTAGAGCCGTGTCGCCCGTGCTCGCGGCGGACACGAGGAGGATCTGCTCGGCGCCCTCGAAGGCGTCGGCCAGGCTCGCGGGGTCGCCGAAGTCGCCCCGGCGGACCCGGACGCCCCGTTCCGACAGTCCCTTGGCCCGCTCCGGGTCGCGGACGCTCACGGCGATCCGCTCGGCGGGGACCCGGGCGAGCAGCCGGTCCACCACTCCGCTGCCCAGTTGCCCATTGGCTCCGGTGACGACGATCACGACGACTACCTCCAGGAAGAACAACGCAGGAACAACGCACATCAACCGCTAACGCCAATGACAGTAGCACCGCTACCGAACAGGCGCTAACGATATTCTGTTAGCGTTCCGCTCATGCCTGCCGACGACGACCACCGCGCCCCCCGCGACCGCATCCTCGCCGCCACCGCCCGGCTCCTCACCGAGGGTGGTCGGGAGGCCGTGTCGACGCGGGCCGTCGGCACCGCGGCCGGGGTCCAGGCGCCGACCATCTACCGGCTGTTCGGCGACAAACAGGGGCTGCTCGACGCGGTCGCCACGGAAGGCTTCGCGGCCTACCTCGACAGCAAGACCGACCTCGCGCCCACCGCCGACCCGGTCGCCGACCTGCGCGCCGGCTGGGACCTGCACATCGGCTTCGGACTCGCGAACCCGGCGCTGTACCTGCTCATGTACGCCGAGCCCCGGCCCGACGCGACCCCGCCGAAGGCCGCCGTCGCGGGCGCCGAGATCCTCGCCGGGCACATCCACCGCATCGCCGAGGCGGGCCGCCTCCGGGTCAGCGAGGAACGCGCCGCCCAGCTCGTGCACGCGGCCGGCAGCGGTACGGCGATCAGCCTCATCGGCCTGCCCGAGGACCGCCGCGACCTCGAACTGTCCACGCTGGCAAGGGAGTCCGTGATCTCCGCGATCACCACCGGGGCCCCGGTGAGCGACTCCCCCGGCCCGGTCCCCGCCGCCGTCGCCCTGCGCGCGGTACTCCAGCGGACCGACGTCCTCACCGACGGCGAGCTGAGCCTCCTGCGCGAGTGGCTCGACCGGATCGCCCGCGGCACGCCGTAGACGCGCATCGGCCCCCCGTCGCTACCGAGGCGACGGGGGGCCGATGAAGCCGTGCAGGACTACGAACCTCAGGTGCGGTACGCGTAGTAGTACGCGTTCGGGTACGACGCGATGAGGCTCGCCACCGACCTGCGCAGGGTGTTGTTCGAGTGGTACGTGACGTACGGGACGCCGTTGCTCTTGGCCGTCACGATCATCGTGTGGTCCTTGGCGCCGTCGCGGTCGAAGTCCATCTGGAGGACGTCGCCGACCTCCAGCTGGTAGACGTTCGCGAGCGGGGTGGTGCGCTTGGAGTTCTGCGCGAACCAGGACCACTCGTTGACGCCGACGAAGGAGTCCGACTGGATGTCCGCGGTGCCGAACCACTTCGTGTAGTCGTACACATAGCCCGGGACGTGCTTCCAGCCGCCGGCCTTCAGGGACTGGCTGACGAAGTTGGTGCAGTCGCCGCCGTCCGCGTGGCCGTTGAAGTCCGGGTAGGCGGTGTTGTAGACGTTCCAGTACTTCTCGGCGTACGCCGCCATCGCCTTGTAGTCGTACGTCGTGCTCGTCTTCGGGACCGCCACCGGGTTGCGGGTGGTGGCCGCGCGCGGCGCGTCCGGCGTGGTGTTGCCGTCGTCGGCCGGGGCGGGCGACGCCTTGACCGCGGGCTTGGACAGCGTGTTGACGGCGAGGCCGCCGGTGTCGGTGTCCTCGATCTTCGACAGCTGCCAGGTGCCCTGCTGGTCGGCCCTGAAGGTCAGCTCGTGGTGGGCCTGGAAGCCGGTGGTCTTCGGCTCGCTCCCCTTGGCCTTCGCGTACGTCAGCGTCGTCGTCTCGGTGACGTCGGCCTTCGCGGTACGGCCGGTCACCCGGGTCGCGTCCAGCGTGACCTTGGTGGTGCCCGTGCTGTACGTCTCGCCGAGCTTCGCGATGCTGCTCTGGCGGCCGCGCAGCTGACTCAGCGCCGACTTCTCGTCGCGCGACTGGGTGCTGGAGAGGCGGACGTCGCCGGAGAAGCGCGAGGTGCTCTGCTTCGTCGTGGCCCCGTGGACGAGCGCCTGGGTGCGGTCGGTGAAGACCGCGTCGGCCAGCTTCTGGAAGGTCGCCTTGGTCGCGGCGTTCACGGTCGGGTCGTCGACGACGGCAGCGCCCGCGCTCCAGTTGGGCACGAGGGCGACGCCGGCGACGACCGAGGCGGCGGCCGCCGAGATTATGGCCGTGCGGCTCCGCTTACGGCTCAGTTTTCTGGATTTCAATGGTGTTCCCCTCTACGCCGGTACGCCTACCGGGCGAGGGCATCTTCGCACGCCATGTGTGGCTCCTGTGAAGGGGGTTGCACTTGGTCACTTCACCAGTCCCGAGAGGTCACTTGACCACCGTGGACCAGTCGGGCGACTGAGCGGGGTCCAAGCTGCGCAACTGCTGCAAAGTCTGGGGCGACTGCACATCCATCCAGTCCGAAAGTTCCCTGAACGAGACGCACTTGACGCCCTTCTTCGTGCAGATCTTCGGGATGATCTGGTCGATGGCCTTCATGTAGATGCTGCCGTTCCAGTTCTCGAAGTGGTTTCCGATGAACAGGGGCGCCCGGCTGCCGTAGTAGACGCGGTTGAAGCCGGCCATGTACGAGTCGACCGTCTTCTTCTCCCAGTCGGCGAACTTCGCGGGGTCGCCCTGGGTGGCGCCGCCCGACTGGTTGTAGAGGAAGTTGAAGTCCATCGACAGGGCCTGGATGTTGTTCCCGTAGGGGAGCAGTTCGAGCGGGAAGTCCCAGAGGCCGTCCTTCTTGGTGGGCCATATCTGGAAGTCGCCCGGGGAGCTGGCGTCGTAGCGCCAGCCGTAACCCTTCAGCGCCTTCAGGAGGTTGGGCTGGCCCTCCAGGCAGGGGGCGCGTCCGCCGACGACCTCCTTCTTGAAGTCGAAGGGCAGGGCCGGGATGTCGGTGTAGCCGGTGTTGGTCTTCCAGTTCTCGACGAAGGAGAAGAACTGGTCGATCTCGCTCTTCCACTGCGCGACGCTCCAGTCACCGCCGCCCTTGGCCTCGCAGAAGTGGCCGTTGAAGTGGGTGCCGATGTCGTTGCCCTGCTCGTAGGCCAGGCGGAGTTGTTCCAGGGTGTCGCGGATGTGCTGGTCGGTGGGGAAGTCGATCGCCGCCGAGCCCACCGCGTGCATCGGCGGGTGGTAGAGGTCCCTCTTGCTCTTGGGCAGCAGATAGATGCCCGTGAGGAAGAAGGTCATGTGGGCGTTGTACTCCTTCGCCATCTCCCGGTAATGCGAGAAGAGTTTGTCGTCCCCCTGCAGCGCGCCGTCCCAGGAGAAGACCACGAACTGGGGTGGTTTCTCACCGGGCTTGAGCGGCACGGCCTTCAACTGGTCCTTCTGCGGCCCCGTGTACGAGGTCGAGCCGTCCCCCAGCACCTTCGTCTTGCCGTCCCAGGCGGGTTCCTTCGTCGACTTGGGCGTGGCGTTCTTGCCGGCCGACGCGGTGGGCGCCGTGTTGTCCCGGTTCAACACCAGATACCCGGTCACCAGTGAGGCGACGACAAGGAACACGGCCAGCGTGAGGAACCCCGGCTTCGGAGTACGACGGCGCGGTTCAGGGGCTCTGCGGCGGCGGCCGGACGGTGCCTTCGTCCGAGGCTTCATGGGCGGCTCATTCTGCGAGGAGGTGGCGGTTTCGCTGCGGTGGTCAGCCGAGCGGGGTCATGGCTCTCGACCAGATGCCGTAGGGGACGTCGGTGACTGGTGTGCCGGAAACTCCCTTCAGCGGCAGCGGTTCGAGGCTCTTGCTCAGGTCGATGCGGTAGACGACGACGGCGGTCGACACGGACTTGGCCGTCCCGACGTACCAGGCCGCGGTGTCGTCCTGCGTGGTGCCGGTCTTGCCCGCCGCACCGACTCCGGCCTGGGCCTCGGCGGGATGCGCCTCCCCGAAGGAGGCCGTGAGCGCGTCCGTCACCTCGCTCGCGGTCGTCCTGCTCATCGCCCGGACCGGCTGCGGCCGCGCCAGGGCGACCGCGGCACCGTTACGGGTGATACGGCGGACCGAGTACGGCTCGGTGTGGACGCCCCCGGCGTCGAACGTGCCGTACGCGCTCGCCATCCGCAAGGCGCTGGGCGTCGCGTTCCCCAGCGACAACGCGGGCACCTGTGCCCCGAAACTGGAGGAGAGCAGGCCGGCGTCCTCGGCGGTCTTCCGTACGGTCGTCAGGCCGGTGTCCATGCCGAGCTGCATGAACGGGGTGTTCACGGACTGGGCGAGGGCCTCGCGCAGACTGATCTGCCCGTAGGACTTGTTGCCGTCGTTGTGCGCAGCGACCTTCTTGCCGCTGCGGTCCCAGTACGGCCCCTCCGGTGTGGTCACCGGCACGGCGTCGTCCCCGTCGTACAGCGTGTCCGGGGTGACCGGGGTCGGCGGTCTGCCACGGGTCTTGGTGACCCCGTGCTCCAGGGCCGCCGCGTAGACGAACGGCTCGAAGGCCGAACCGGCGGGCACAGTCGTGGCGTTGGAGTCGTTGTAGCCCTGCGTACGGTGGTCGGGGCCGCCGTAGACGGCGAGTATCCGGCCGTCGGAGGCCACCGAGGAGGCGCCGTAGTGCGCGGTCTTCGCCGTGTCGGCGTTCTTCTTCTGCGCGTCCTTGCGGGCCTTGTTCACGGCGTCCGTCAGCTCGGTCTCCCGCTTGCGGTCGAAGGTCGTGTAGATCTGGTAGCCGCCGAGGTCGAAGTCCTTGTCCGAGATGTGCGCGGTCTTCTTCGCGTACTGCGTGGCCAGTTCGACCAGGTAGTCGCTCTGCTTTCCCGTGTCGTAGGTCTTCGACTGCTTGATCGGCTCGGGGAAGGTCTTGTACGTGGCGCGCTCGGCCGGCGACAGCTTGCCGATCTTCACCATGCGGTCGAGGATCCAGGACCAACGGGCCACCGCCCGGGCGTGGTTGGCCTTGCTGATCGTCGGGTCGTAGAGGCCCGCGCCCTTCAGCATCGCGGCGAGGAAGGCTCCCTGGCTGGCGTTGAGCTGGCTGACGTCCTTGCCGTAGTACGCCTGCGAGGCGCGCTGCAGGCCGTAGGTGCCGCGGCCGAACCAGCTGGTGTTGAGATAGCCCTCAAGGATCTTGTCCTTGCTCATCTTGTTGTCGAGCTTGAGGGAGATCATCGCCTCGGTGAACTTGCGGCTCACCGTCTGGTTCTGGGTCAGATAGACGTTCTTCACGTACTGCTGGGTGATCGTCGAGCCGCCCTCGGTGTCCCCCTCACCGACCGTGCGGTAGAGGGCGCGGGCGATGCCCTTCATGGAGATGCCGGGGTCGCTGTAGAAGCTCTCGTTCTCCGCGGCGAGCACCGCCCAGCGGACGTCGGTCGGGATGTCCTTCAGCGGCATCGCCTGCCGCTGCACCCAGCCGGTCCGCGCCATGGGCGTCCCGTCGGACCAGAAGTACACGTTGTCCTGCTGGGTGGCGTACGTGTTGAGGTTCGAGGGGATGTCGGTGGTCGCGTAGGCGACGACCAGGAACAGTCCGCTGAGTCCTACGGCGGCCAGCACACCCCCGACCGACTGTCGCCAGGAGGGTATCCAGCGGCGCCAGTCCGTACGGCCCGGGCGCGGGTACATCGGGCGCATCTTGCGGACGTACGGAGTGAGGAAGGTCACCACCGGAATCAGGCGGGCGACGACCGGGGCGAAGCGGGGACCGAGGGCTGTGGCGAGACGGGAGAGACGGGTGCGCAGGGACGGCCGGTGGGCCTTGCGGCCCCGGTGCCGTACCGGTTTCGTCTCCCCCTCGGGTATCTCGGACGCCTCCGGTATCTCCAGATCGGACAACCGCAGCTGCATGGTCTCGTCCGGCCGGAACCCGGCGGGGAGCTTCAACTGCATGGTCTCGTCCGGTGCCTGGCGCTCCTCCCCCTCCCCCTCGTCGGTCACGACGCGACTCCCCTCCGCACTCCTATTGCTCGCACAGGCAGACGCATTGACGTACGAGGGTCTGAAATGGTTGCCATGAACACGACTGCAAATCCCGGTTCCCCCCGGCCTCACAGATCACGCGGCGCCATCAAATTACCAGTGGTCTTCGCAAGTTCTCCATATAAGAAAACGACAGAACAGGACACAGCCGAAACCTTCATGAAAAAACAAGGTGCCGTACTCACGTGAGGTGGGCGTTAGCCTGAGGCCATGCCTCGTTACGAGTACCGCTGCCGCACGTGCGGATCTACGTTCGAACTGAGTCGGCCTATGGCGGAGTCGTCCGCGCCGGCCGATTGCCCCGCGGGGCACGGCGACACCGTGAAGCTGCTGTCTGCCGTGGCCGTGGGCGGTACGTCCGCCGCACCCGCGGCCGGAGGGGGCGGCGGGGGCGGCGGTTGTTGTGGTGGCGGGTGCTGCGGCTAGGCAACGTCTGTGCGGTGCGTTGTCGGGTGCGGGTGCGTGGGGGCGGGTCGCCCCTAGGGGGTCGTCGGGTGGGCCGCTCTCAGGAACTCCCGGAGGATGCGCTCCCCCGCCAGTGCTCCCCGCTCGGGTAGGGCCGTGACGTTGGGGGCCGTCCACGCCTCGTCTGCCAGCTCCCCGTGGCCTGGGCGCCAAGCCTTGTCCGCTGCTAGCAGCAGGTCGGCGTCCAGCAGGGAGTCGCCGGCTGCGAGGGTGAGGGTGGCGCCGGTGCGGTGGGCCAGCTCCCGCATGGCCGCGCTCTTGGTGAGGGGCTTCGGGACCGCGTAGATCTTGCGGCCCTGCAACGACACCGTCCAGCCTCGGGTCTCCGCCCAGACCGTGAGCTCCTTCACCCATTCCTCGGGGAGGAGTTCGCGCTCGACCACGAGGTAGGCGAAGAGGTCCTCGGCGACGCGGTGTTTGCGGACCCAGGCCGGGTCGGCGGTGTCGGCGAGGTACTGCCGGACCTCCTCCAGCGGGGCGCACTCGGCGGCCAGCTTCGACTGCACCTGGGCGTGCCAGTCCTCGTCGGTGACGCCGTCGACGAGGAGGTGGCCGCCGTTGGCGCAGATCGCGAACTTCGGTTCCGGGCCGGGCAGGTTGATGCGCTGGTACTGCTTGCGGGTGCGGGTGGTGGTCGGTACGAAGACGGCCGCGTCACCGAGTTCGCCGAGTTCGGTGAGGAGTCCGGCCGCGGTCTCCGTCATGAAGGACAGCGGTTTGCTCTCGTGCACCTCGACGCAGAGCAGCCGGGGCGCCCGCGCGTCCGGCATCGTCAGGGCGAGGGCCGCCGCGGAGTAGATGAGCGTACGGTCGAGGTCGCTCGCGACGAGTACCGGCATCAGACCGCCACCGCCTTGCCGTCGGCGCCGGTCGCACCGCGCGTGTACTTGGGGTGGATCAACCCCACGCAGGTGTACGGCAGTTCGGCCACCTCCTCGACGGGCACGCCTCTCTGCTCGGCGAGCAGTCTGACGTGGTCGAGGTCGGCGCCCGCACCGGCCCGCGCGAGGATCTTCCAGGGCACCCGGCGCAGCAGCACCCGGGTGGTCTCGCCGACGCCGGGCTTGACGAGGTTCACGTCGTGGATGCCGTACTCCTCACTGATCCGCTCAACTGCCGCCCAGCCCTCCCAGGTCGGGGTGCGGTCAGCGGCGAGCAGTTCCTTCGCGAGGACCGTCACCGCGTCCGAGACCTCCGGGAAGCGGGCGGCCACGGCGTCCAGGAAGTCCACCGAGACGTCGGCTCCGGCGAGTTCGCGGTAGAACTTGGCGCCGTGGAAGTCGTGCGGGCCGACCAGGTCCGAGCGGAGCACCGTACGCGAAATCAGGCCCGACACGGTCGAGTTGAGGCAGGCGGAGGGAATGAGGAAGTCCTCGCGGGTGCCGTACGTCTTCACGCACGAACCCGGGTCGGCGAGTACCGCGATCTCCGGGTCGAAGCCGGTGATGCCGTCGGACTCCTCGAACTCCCTGACCGCGTCGGCAAGTTCGCGGGTGATGGCACCCTTGCCGGTCCAGCCGTCGACGAACACGACGTCGGCGGGGTCGTGGTGGGCGGCGAGCCAGCGGAGCGCGTTGGCGTCGATGCCCCGGCCGCGCACGATCGACACGGCGTAGTGCGGGAGGTCGAGACCGTGGCGGTGCTGGGCCCAGCGGCGCATCAGGACGCCTACGGGGGTGCCGGCGCGGGCGAGGGAGACGAGCACGGGGTGCGGGGAGCGTTCGGCGAGGACGAGTTCGGTGACCGCGCCCACGGCCAGCGCGAGTCGTCCGGCGGCCTCGTCCAGGGCGGTGTGGAAGAGCTGTTGGTACTGCTCGCTCGGCTGGTACTCCACCGGCAGCGACTCCGCGTAGTGCGCGCCGCCGCTCTGGATGGCCTCCTCGCGCTCCTCGGTCGGCGCCTCCAGGGTCACGTCCGAGAGGTCCTGGAGCAGCCAGCCGACCTCTTCGGGCGCGTACGAGGAGAAGGCGGGGCCGCGGAGGGGGTCGGGGAGCATGGGGGGCCTTTCGGGGACGTACGAGGGAAGCACCACGAGGACGACGTGCGGGGTGTGTTCGGCGAGCCTCGCCAACAGGCCGTCCGGGGCGTGGAGTTCGGGGGTGTCGGCGGTGTCGTCGAGCACGGCTACGACCGCGTCGAAACCGGCGCCGGCGATGTTGTAGGCGTAGCGGTCGCCCGGGCCGTCCGCGGGGGTGTCGTGGGCCGGGAAGGTCAGGCGGGTTCGTATCGCGTAGCCCGGGTCGTCCACCGCGAGGACGGGTGAGCGGGTGGTCGTGGAGTAGGTGACTCCGGCGTCGACGACCTGCTCCAGCTCGCGGGCCAGTCTCAACGGGGCGTACATCAGCTCTTCGAAGCCGAGGATGTGCACGCGGTGAGCGTCTTCCGGGAGTGCGTCGGCCAGGCGGGCGGCCATTGCGGGGAGGGCGCGTTCGAGGCGTATTCGGTGATGCGGGGTGAAGCCGTGTCTTCCGCCATCGGGAAGGTTTCGGGGCCAGCGGAGTTCGACTCGGGTGATTCGGTTGTCGGTCGGGTGCGGGCCGGTGGGGGCCGGTCGCGCAGTTCCCCGCGCCCCTGGGGAGTTGGGGGTCGGGGTGGCTTCGAGGCTCGGGGCGGTTTCGGTACCCGGGCCCGTTTCGGTATTCGGGGTGGCTTCACGGCTCGGGTCAACGGCATCGCCCTTGTCCTTCAGGGGCGCGGGGAACTGCGCGACCAGCCCAGACGGCGCAGTAGACGACCGACCACCCGGACCGGCGCCTCCTGACTCGTACCTCGCCACCAACTCCTGGCCCTTTTCCAGTACCCCCGCCGGCAGGCGAACCGTGCCCGACGCCGCCGCCACCAGGTCCACCCTCGCGCCTATCTCCGCCGCGAACGCGTCCAGACGACCCGCGTCCGCAGCCGAGCGCATGTCGACCAGGGCGACCACCACGTACCGGTTCCTCGGATAGCGCTCGTGCAGGTCGCGGATGGTGTTCAGGACCGTGTTGCCCGTCGAGAACTCGTCGTCGACCAGGATCAACGGGCCCTCGCCCGAGAGGAGTTCGGGGTTCTCGGGGAGGAGGAGGTGGGACGTCGCGTGGGAGTGGGACTCCTCGAAGCCGCCCGCCGTGGCGACGCCGGCGACCGGGCGACGGGTCGAGTGGAGGTAGGGCGCGAGGGCGATGCCGTCCGCCACCGCGTGGCCGAGCCCCGTCGCCGTCTCCGCGTAACCGAGGACCACCGCCCGGGCGCATTCCTCCGCGCCGAGGAGTTCGCGTACCCGACGGCCCAGGGTGAACCCGTAGCCGTACACGATCGACGGGGACTGCGGGACGTGCTTGCCGAGCACGTTCGACACCAGCAGGTGGGCCCGCTTGGGGTTGCGGCGGAGGGCCAGGCCCAGGAGGTCGGTCAGCTCGGGGTCGCCGAGCAGTTCGACCCCGAGCCGCTCCGCGACCCAACTGCCCGACCAGACCCCGTTGCCGTCCGACCGGACACCGTCGTTCACTGCCTTGTTCATACGTCCCTTGCGATTCAGCCGGGGATTCCGGCGGCGAGCAGCTCCACGAAGCCGACGTCCTCGCGTGCGACCCCGAAGATCTCGGCGCGCAGCATCGTCCGCTCGGCCCAGGCGCGGTGCGGCTTCACCTCGTTCATCTTGTTCGTGTACGCCGAGCGCAGCACGCCCCCGCCGCCCCGCTCCGGCCGCAGGATGTCCTGCGCGTCGCAGAACTCCTCGTGGCTGACCACGGACAGCGCGTGCACGGGCAGCACGTGGGTGGGGTGGATGCAGGTCTTGCCCAGCAGCCCGTTGGCCTGGTCGAGGGCGATCTCGCGCAGCAGGCCGTCCATGGCGTGCTCGATCAGCGCCTCGCGCAGCTCCTCCGCCTGGCCCTCCAGGAAGGGGCTGCGGCGCAGCTGCGGCTTGAACATGCGCTCCTGGACCCGGAAGTACTCCCACACCGGGCCGGTCACCGTGAAGCCGGTGCCGTCGGCGCGGCCCAGCATGTTCACCACGTCACCGATCACGTTGGCGACGATCTGGACGTCGTAGGCCGTCATGTCGGAGGCGCGGCGCAGGCCGTAGGACGAGCAGAAGTCCGTCACGCCGAGGCGCAGGGCGAGAACGCGGTCGCGGTACTTGTCGACCGCGCGGGAGATGCCCTCCAGGGTCTCGACGCGCGACTCGCGGTACAGCAGCTCCGGCGACTCCAGGACCGGCATGCCGAACAGCCGGTGCCCGCTCGCCGCCTCCGCGGCGGCCAGCGCCTCCAGGAAGGGCGTCCCGCTCTCCTCGGTGAACTTCGGCATCACGAAGCCGGAGAGCAGTTCTACGGCCGGGCCCATGCGGCGGACGAGATCGGGGATCTGCTCGGGCACGCGGACCCGGACGAACAGCAGCGGAAGCTCGGTGTCCGGGCGGGCGGCCAGGTCGGTGAACTGCTGGACCAGGTTCTCCTCGGCGGCCGGTACGTCCTCGTCGCCGATCGAGTCCTCCAGGCACAGCACCATCGACACGACACCGCGCCCCGCCAGCTTGACGATGTCGTCGGCGAGGTGGGGGCGGGTGGCCGGGCTGTAGAGCGTGGCGCCCAGGGCCGCGGCGAGCAGCCGGGCCGGGGAGTCCGCGTCGAACTCGCACGGCTCCTGGAAGAAGAGGTGCTGCCGTACCTCAGGGGCAATGTGCCCGAAATGACGCATAAAGCTCCCCCGTGGTGCCGATGTGGTTCGTGATTGTTTTCGATAGGTGGCCGGTAATAGTACGTACAAACCCATGTCAGGGGTTCCCACCGGGCATGAACTTCAGGTAACTCGGCCGTGTCGGTGTCCGAACCCCCACGTTGTCGTGACCAGGACCGAGAGGGCAGGATGACCGCATGACGCACGCGATGCTGAAGGGGTCGAACGTCCCGCTGGAAGCCACCACGGTACGTGCCGTGCTGCGCTGGACTCCCGGGCAGGGGGTCCCTGACGTGGATGCCTCCGCGCTGCTCCTCGGCCCCGCCGGTCAGGTGCGTTCCGACGAGGACTTCGTCTTCTACAACCAGCCCCGGCACCCCTCCGGGAAGGTCTGGTGGCTCGGCAAGAAGCGTGTCGCGGAGGGGCCTACCGACACGATCCAGACAGATCTCGCCGGTGTCGAGCCCGAAGTCGGCCGGATTCTCGTGGTCGCTTCGGCGGACGAGGTCACCTTCGACCGCGTACAGGGGCTGCGCATCCTGCTGTACGACGCGGCTGTCGCCGAGGGTGAGCCGCTGCTGTATTTCGACATCAAGCCGGAGACGGGCGAGGAGACCGCGCTGATCTGCGGGGAGCTGTACCGGCGGGGTGACGGGTGGAAGTTCCGGGCGCTCGGCGAGGGGTACGCCAACGGGTTGCGTGGGCTGGCGATGGACTTCGGGATCACGGTGGACGAGTCGGAGGGGGGCGCTGCCGCGGTTCCCGAGGTTTCGCAGCCGTTGCCTCCGGCCGTTCCGGTGCAGTCTGGGTACGGGTATCCGCAGGAGCCGGTGACTCAGCCTGCGTATGGGTATCCGCAGACGGCTCCGGCGGGGACGTATGGGTATCCGCAGCCGGTACCTGTTGCTACTGCGCCGGATCCTGACTTTCGCCTGCCGCCGCAGGGGCCGCAGTTCATCTGAGGGTGGGTGCGTTGTTTTTTGGGCGCGGGCCGGTGGGGGCTGGGCGCGCAGTTCCCCGCGCCCCTGGGGAAGCTGCCCCTTCGGGGCGCTTCAGCGCTCGACCTTCGTCTTGTAACCCCGCCCCCACTGCAGTCCCCACCCATACAACCGGTCCAGCTCCGCCTGGAAGCCGTAGACGAACTTCACCTCGCGGCGGACCACCAGCTCGCCCTTGACGTTCTCGATCATGACGACCGCGCAGGAGCGGGCTTGCGGGTGGCGTTCGTCGAGGCCTATCTCGATGCGGGGGCCGTTGCTGGGGTAGAGGGTGACGATCGCGTGGGTGCGGTCGAAGGCCGGGGTCTGGTCGTAGATGTAGACGAAGACCAGGAGGCGCTTGATCTGGTCGCGGTGGTCGAGGTTGACGTACATCGTCTCGCCGGACGCGGAGCCGAAGCGGTCGTCGCCGCTGAGTTTGACGTACGGCGGTGAGTTGACGTCTCCGAGGAGGCCGCCGAGGGGCTGGACGACGCCCTTGGTTCCGTCCATCAGTTCGTAGAGGCAGCCCAGGTCGAGGTCGACGTTGACCATGCTCTGGCTGTGGCCCATGACCTCGGGGGGCTTCAGCGCCTTGAAGGGGTGGCGCAGCAGGCTGTCGCGCTGGAGGCCACCTATGTCGGAGGTCCGCATCCGCCAGGTGAGGTTGACGCGGAGGTTGCCGGTGGCCGCGCCCTGTTTGGTGAGCGAGACCTGGTGGTGCCGTTTGGTCAGTTCGATCGCGTTGCTGGCCGCGCTGCCCGAGTCGAAGTCGGCCTCGCGCCGCCAGATTCCGTCGAAGAAGCCCATTCCCGCCCCCACGTTCGCATCCACACTGCGTATGACAAAGCCGTCGGGGCGGCCGGACAGAGGACATGTCCTCGACGGCCGCCCCGAACAGAAGCGTTCCCTCACCAGGGAGCTTGTCACACCCCGGACGGGACCTCAGTCTTCTCGTCCGAGCCTGCTTTTCCCTCGGCTTCCGCGAGGGCCTTGTTCCTGCGGACCGATGACCAGAACGACCAGCCGATCAGGACGACGCCGACCAGGCCGGTGATGACCTCGTTGATCTGGTACTGGATGGTGACCATGAGGATCACGGCCAGGGCGCCGATCGCGTAGTGCGCGCCGTGCTCCAGGTAGACGTAGTCGTCCAGGGTGCCCTGGCGGACCAGGTACACCGTCAGCGAGCGGACGTACATCGCGCCGATGCCGAGGCCGAGGGCCATGAGGACGATGTCGTTGGTGATGGCGAACGCGCCGATCACGCCGTCGAAGGAGAAGGACGCGTCCAGGACTTCGAGGTACAGGAACATGAAGAACGCGGCCTGGCCGGCCAGGACCACCGCCGAGCGCTGCTTGCCGGTGCGCGCGGCCTCTTCCTCCTCCTCGTGCTCCCGCTCCTCCTCCTCTTCGAGCTTGTCCTCGAAGTAGCCGGAGAGTCCGCCGACGATCATGTACGTGATGAGGCCGGAGATACCGGCGATCAGGACCGTCTGGGCCTTGTCCGCGTGGGCGCCGCCGTGCTGGTGGGCGTGGGCCGCGAAGGTGAACGAGGTGATGAGGAGGACGATCAGCGCGATGCAGACCGACAGCATGTCGACCTTGCCGAGCTTGGCGAGCGGACGCTCGATCCAGCGCAGCCACTGGATGTCCCGGTCCTCGAAGATGAAGTCGAGGAAGATCATCAGCAGGAACATGCCGCCGAAGGCCGCGATCGCCGGGTGGGCGTCGGTGACCAGCTGCTGGTAGTGGTCCTTGTTGTTGAGCGCGAGGTCGACCGCGTCGATCGGGCCGATCTTGGCGGTGACCGCGACGATGACGACGGGGAACACCAGCCGCATGCCGAAGACGGCGATCAGGACACCGACCGTGAGGAAGATCTTCTGCCAGAAGGCGGACATCTTCTTCAGGATGCCGGCGTTGACCACCGCGTTGTCGAAGGACAGCGAGATCTCCAGGACGGCCAGGATCGCCACGATGCCGAAGGCTTCCCACCCCCCGTAGAACGCCGCTGCGACAAGGCCGAGCGCGGTGACCGCGAACGACCAGCCGAAGGTTTTCAGAAGCACTGGCTACCCAATCGTGTGTTGGGGGTTCCCCCAGACGGAGTCTGGGGGAGGGCCTCCCCCCGCGCCGCACTCGGCTTTACTTAAAATTTGACGTCGAGCACTGAGTCTAGAGGGAGACTCCGCCGTCCGGGACAGCCGGTGTGGATAACGCCTTTACGAGACGTTGACCCCGAAGTCCATGGCGATGCCCCTCAGCCCCGACGCATACCCCTGTCCGACCGCCCTGAACTTCCACTCCCCCTGGTAGCGGTAGAGCTCGCCGAAGATCATGGCCGTCTCGGTGGAGGCGTCCTCGGAGAGGTCGTAGCGGGCCAGCTCCTGGCCGTCGGCCTGGTTGACGACGCGGATGAAGGCGTTGCTGACCTGGCCGAAGGTCTGGCCGCGGACATCGGCGTCGTGGATGGAGACCGGGAAGACGATCTTGTCGACGTTGGCCGGCACCTTGGCGAGGTCGACCAGGATCGACTCGTCGTCGCCCTCGCCCTCACCGGTGAGGTTGTCGCCGGTGTGCTCCACCGAACCGTCCGGGCTGGTGAGCTGGTTGTAGAAGATGAACCACTCGTCGCCCAGCACCCTGCCGCCGTTGCACAGCAGTGCGCTGGCGTCGAGGTCGAAGTCGGCTCCGGTGGTGGAGCGCGCGTCCCAGCCGAGGCCGATCAGGACGTTCGTGAGGTTCGGTGCGGCCTTGGACAGGGAGACATTGCCCCCCTTGGCGAGCGTGACGCCCATAGTGCTGGTCCTCCCCGAGGTGATGCTTCTTTGGTTGTCCTGCGCTCCCCCGGAGGGGAGACCCCCGGGCGCCGCACGCGAACCGTGCGGCGCCCGGGCGGTGAAGCCTCCGTACGCCGAGCGTCCGTGCGTCTGACGCCCGGACGTCGGACGCCCGGACGTCAGACGTTGACGCCGAAGTCCTGGGCGATGCCGCGCAGGCCCGAGGCGTAGCCCTGGCCGATGGCGCGGAACTTCCACTCCGCGCCGTTGCGGTAGAGCTCGCCGAAGACCATCGCGGTCTCGGTCGAGGCGTCCTCGGAGAGGTCGTAGCGGGCGATCTCGGCGCCGCCCGCCTGGTTCACCACGCGGATGAACGCGTTGCGGACCTGGCCGAAGGACTGCTGGCGGTTCTCGGCGTCGTAGATCGAGACCGGGAAGGTGATCTT
This sequence comes from Streptomyces sp. NBC_01261, assembly GCF_036226385.1. NCBI lineage: Bacteria > Bacillati > Actinomycetota > Actinomycetes > Kitasatosporales > Streptomycetaceae > Streptomyces > Streptomyces sp. NBC_01261. Next base: position 7,601,103 of record NZ_CP108463.1, on the reverse strand, counting down.
GTCGACGTCGGCCGGGACCGCCGCCAGGTTCACCTTGATCGCCTCGTCGTCGCCCTCGCCCTCACCGGTGGTGTTGTCACCGGTGTGCTCGACGGAGCCGTCGGGGCTCTTGAGGTTGTTGAAGAAGACGAAGTTCGCGTCACTGGCGACCTTGCCCGCGCTGTTCAGCAGCAGTGCGCTGGCGTCGAGGTCGAAGTCGGTGCCGGTGGTGGTGCGGACGTCCCACCCCAGACCGACGATGACCGCGGTCAGGCCCGGGGCCTCCTTGGTCAGTGATACGTTGCCGCCCTTGCTGAGGCTGACTCCCACGAGTCCTCCATTGGTGTCCAGGGGCGGGGATGCCCCGTAGTGCGTCGGTATCGGATCAACGTCTCGATCCTAGTGACGGGTTCCCGACCCTCGCAGGCTCTGGAACCTAACAATCACAGGCTGTCGAGCGCCTTCACGTACTCGTTGAGGTCGCGTGCGTCCGGCAGGCCGTTGACGACCGTCCAGCGCACGACGCCCTCCTTGTCGATGACGAAGGTCCCGCGCACGGCGCAGCCCTTGTCCTCGTCGAAGACGCCGTAGGCGCGCGAAGTGTTGCCGTGCGGCCAGAAGTCGGAGAGCAGCGGGTACTCCAGGCCCTCCTGCTCGGCGAAGACGCGCAGGGTGTGGATGGAGTCGTTCGAGACCGCGAGGACCTGGGTGTCGCGGTCGGTGAACTGCGGCAGGTTGTCGCGCAGGGAGCACAGCTCGCCGGTGCAGACGCCGGTGAAGGCGAAGGGGTAGAAGAGCAGCACCACGTTCTTCTCGCCGCGGAAGTCGGACAGCTTCACGGTCGCGCCGTGGTTGTCCTTGAGCTCGAAATCGGGGGCCTTGTCGCCGACCTGGATCGCCATCTCGTCCTGCATCCCTTCGGTGGGGCTGTTCGGGTGAGTCCACCCTGCGACCACCCTACGCAGCGATCACCGCATGCGGACGGACGGGCTGGCGTGGCCAGCCCGTCCGGGATTCAACGATCGAGGTACCTCCGGGGACTACCTCTTGGACTTGGCTGCCTTGGGCGTCACCAGCCGGCTGCCACTCCAGTCCTTGCCCACGCTGACGCTCTTGGCCGCGGAAAGGCCCGCGGTCGTGGCGGCTTCCGAGATGTCGCTGGGCTCGACGTAGCCGTCACGGCCGGTCTTCGGCGTCAGCAGCAGGATCGAGCCGCCCTCCTCGACGTACGAGATGGCGTCCACCAGCACGTCGGTCAGGTCGCCGTCCTCGTCGCGGAACCACAGCACCACGGCATCGGCGACGTCGTCGTAGTCCTCGTCCACCAGGTCGCTGCCGATGACTTCTTCAATGGCCTCGCGGAGTTCCTGGTCTACGTCGTCGTCGTAGCCGATCTCCTGGACCACCTGCTCGGGCTGGAACCCCAGCCTTACGGCAGGGTTCGTCCGCTCCTCCGCGTGGTCCGCGGTCGCGCTCACGGGTTGCCTCCTGATCATGTCTTGATGAATGTCCAGCCACGCGCGTGCGCGAAGCATTGGCCGTAGTCCACACGGACGGGCCGGATCGCGCAAGTACCCGGCGATTCGGAACGCCGAAACGGTGACGATCCTGGCCGTGTCGCCGCAACTCCAGGCACGCTATCGCGGCCACCGGTGACGTACACCACAGCGTTCTGCCCGGTTTGCACGTTTGAGAACCCTCCGAGGGTACGCGACTCGAATGACTTTGCTAAACGAGTCACGGTTACCTCACGGTAGAGATGACGATTGCCCTCCTGCGGTAGACCATGGGGAACGGTGCAGAACCATGGAAATCCAGCGCCGATAAGCCTCATTAAGCCCCCATCAGCCCTCCATCGGCCTCAGACAGCCCCCTCACACAGCTCCCTCTGACAGGTAAGGAACAGCGTGGCTTCCGGATCCGATCGCAATCCGATCATCATTGGCGGCCTTCCGAGTCAGGTTCCTGACTTCGATCCCGAAGAGACCCAGGAGTGGCTCGACTCGCTCGACGCCGCCGTGGACCAGCGTGGCCGCGAGCGGGCCCGCTATCTGATGCTCCGGCTGATCGAGCGGGCCCGCGAGAAGCGCGTGGCCGTGCCCGAGATGCGCAGCACGGACTACGTCAACACCATCGCCACCAAGGACGAGCCGTTCTTCCCCGGCAACGAGGAGATCGAGCGCAAGATCCTGAACGCGACCCGCTGGAACGCCGCGGTGATGGTGTCCCGGGCGCAGCGGCCGGGCATCGGCGTCGGCGGCCACATCGCCACGTTCGCGTCCTCCGCCTCGCTCTACGACGTGGGCTTCAACCACTTCTTCCGGGGCAAGGACCAGGGCGACGGCGGCGACCAGATCTTCTTCCAGGGGCACGCCTCGCCGGGCATCTACGCCCGCGCGTTCCTCCTGGACCGGCTCAGCGAGCAGCAGCTCGACGCGTTCCGCCAGGAGAAGTCGAAGGCGCCGTACGGACTGTCCTCGTACCCGCACCCGCGGTCGATGCCGGACTTCTGGGAGTTCCCGACCGTGTCGATGGGCCTGGGGCCGCTCGGTGCGATCTTCCAGGCGCGGATGAACCGCTACATGGAGGCGCGCGGGATCGCGGACACGTCGCGGTCGCACGTGTGGGCGTTCCTCGGCGACGGCGAGATGGACGAGCCGGAGTCGCTCGGCCAGCTGTCGATCGCGGCGCGCGAGGGCCTCGACAACCTGACCTTCGTCGTCAACTGCAACCTCCAGCGGCTCGACGGCCCGGTGCGCGGCAACGGCAAGATCATCCAGGAGCTGGAGTCGCAGTTCCGGGGCGCCGGCTGGAACGTCATCAAGCTGGTCTGGGACCGCACCTGGGACCCGCTGCTCGCCCAGGACCGCGACGGTGTGCTGGTCAACCAGCTCAACACCACGCCGGACGGCCAGTTCCAGACGTACGCCACGGAGACCGGCGCGTACATCCGCGAGCACTTCTTCGGGCACGACCACCGGCTGCGCGCGATGGTCGAGAACATGACCGACGACCAGGTCCTGCACCTGGGGCGCGGCGGGCACGACCACCAGAAGGTGTACGCGGCCTTCGCGGCGGCCAAGGAGCACCGGGGCCAGCCGACCGTCGTCCTGGCCCAGACGGTCAAGGGCTGGACGCTGGGCCCCAACTTCGAGGGCCGCAACGCCACGCACCAGATGAAGAAGCTGACGGTCGCCGACCTCAAGGGCTTCCGCGACCGGCTGCACCTGCCGATCACCGACCAGGAGCTGGAGTCCGGCGCGCCGCCGTACTTCCACCCGGGCCGGAACTCGGAGGAGATCCAGTACATGCACGACCGGCGCAACGCGCTGGGCGGCTACGTCCCGACGCGTGTCGTCCGCTCGAAGCCTCTGGCGCTGCCCGAGGACAAGACGTACGCGAGTGTGAAGAAGGGTTCCGGCCAGCAGTCGATCGCCACCACCATGGCGTTCGTACGGCTGCTCAAGGACCTCATGCGGGACAAGGAGATCGGCCGGCGGTTCGTGCTGATCGCGCCGGACGAGTACCGCACGTTCGGCATGGACTCGTTCTTCCCGAGCGCGAAGATCTACAACCCGCTGGGCCAGCAGTACGAGTCGGTGGACCGTGAACTCCTGCTCGCCTACAAGGAGTCGCCGACCGGCCAGATGCTGCACGACGGCATCTCCGAGGCGGGCTGTACGGCCTCGCTGATCGCGGCGGGTTCGGCGTACGCGACGCACGGCGAGCCGCTCATCCCGGTCTACGTCTTCTACTCGATGTTCGGTTTCCAGCGCACCGGTGACCAGTTCTGGCAGATGGCCGACCAGTTGGCCCGCGGTTTCGTGCTGGGCGCGACCGCGGGGCGTACGACTCTGACCGGTGAGGGTCTGCAACACGCGGACGGGCACTCGCAGTTGCTGGCGTCGACCAACCCGGGGTGTGTCGCCTACGACCCGGCGTACTCGTACGAGATCGCGTACATCGTGCAGGACGGGCTGCGGCGGATGTACGGCTCGGACGCGGAACACCCGCACGGCGAGGACGTCTTCTACTACCTCACCGTCTACAACGAGCCGATCCAGCACCCGGCGGAGCCCGCGGACGTCGACGTGGAGGGCATCCTCAAGGGCGTCCACCGCATCAGCCAGGGGGCTTCGGGGACGGTTCCGGCGCAGATCATGGCGTCCGGGGTCGCCGTGCCGTGGGCGCTTGAGGCGCAGCGGATCCTCGCCGAGGAGTGGAACGTTCGGGCCGATGTCTGGTCCGCGACCTCGTGGAACGAACTGCGGCGCGAGGCGGTCGAGGTCGAGCGGCACAACCTGCTGCATCCCGAGGAGGAGCAGCGGGTTCCTTACGTCACGCGGAAGTTGAGCGGGGCGGAGGGGCCGTTCGTGGCCGTTTCCGACTGGATGCGGTCGGTTCCCGACCAGATCTCGCGGTGGGTGCCGGGGACGTACCAGTCCCTGGGGGCGGACGGGTTCGGGTTCGCGGACACGCGCGGGGCGGCTCGGCGGTTCTTCCACATCGACGCGCAGTCGATCGTGGTGGCCGTGCTGACGGAGCTGGCCCGGGAGGGGAAGGTCGACCGGTCGGTGCTGAAGCAGGCGATCGATCGGTACCAGTTGCTGGATGTCTCCTCGGCCGACCCGGGTGTTGCCGGAGGGGATGCGTAGTTTCTTGCCCGCGGGTGCGTGGGGGCTGGTCGCGCAGTTCCCCGCGCCCCTGATGGGCGGCCCCTTCGGGGCGCCTGTCAGGGGCCGCGCATCGCCCTAACATGCGGGCATGAAGGAACCATCGGCGCAAGCCCGTTGGGAGCAACGGACTCAGCGGCCCCTGTTAGGCCTTGCGGTGGGTTTCGCGGTGGCCTACGCCGTACCGATCGTGGACTCGACCGCCGGGCATCGGCTGACGACGGCGTGCACGGTGGTCGAGTGGGTGGTGTGGGGGGCCTTCGCCGCCGACTATCTGATGCGGCTCGCGATGTCCCGGGACCGCCGGCGGTTCGTCCGCACGCACTGGATGGACCTGTGCGCGGTCGTGCTGCCGATACTGCAGCCGCTACGGCTGCTGCGCATGGTGTCGACGCTGATACTGGTCGGCCGCCGGGCCCGGATGGCCTCACAGATCCAGCTCACGACGTATGTCGCCGGCGCGGTCATCGGCCTCCTGATGTTCGGTTCGCTGGCGGTCCTCTCCGTCGAACGGGACTCCCCCAACGGGAACATCCGGACGCTGGGTGACGCCGTGTGGTGGTCCTTCACCACGATGACGACCGTGGGCTACGGCGACCACGCCCCCACCACCGGCCTGGGCCGCATGATCGCCGTCGGCCTGATGCTCTCCGGCATCGCCCTGCTCGGCGTCGTCACCGCGAACATCGCCACGTGGTTCATCGCCCGCTTCGAGAAGGACGACGTGGAGGAGAGACGACAGACGCTGGCGATCGAGGCGTTGGCGGCGGAGGTACGGGGGTTGCGGGCGGAGGTGGCGGCGTTGGCGGGGGTGCGGGTGGATGTCTCTGGGGCGAGGGTCTTGGAGGTGGGGGTGGTGGCCGGCTCCGGGGTGGGTGCGGTGACCGGCTCCGGGGCAGAGGTGGTGGCCGTCTCAGGGGTGGAGGTGGTGGCCGTCTCAGGGGCGGAGGCTGCGGTCGTATCCGGGGCAGAGGTGACGGGCCTGTCCGGGGCGTCGGGGGTGGACTCCTCCGGGTCGTCGGAGACGGTTCCCTTCGGGGCGGGGCGGTAGCTCCCTCTCCGGGGCATCAGAAGCGGTTCCCTTCGGGGCAGGGCGGGAGTCACCTCCCCGGGTCGTCGGAAGCGGTTCCCTTCGGGGCAGAGTGGTAGTCATCTCTCCGGGTCGTCGGAGACGGTCCCCCTCGGGGCGGGGCGGTAGCTCCCTCTCCGGGGCATCGGAGACGGTTCCCTTCGGGGCAGGGCGGGAGTCACCTCCCCGGGGCATCGGAAGCGGTCCCCTTCGGGGCAGAGTGGTAGTCACCTCCCCGGGTCGTCCGAGACGGTCCCCCTCGGGGCGGGGCGGTAGCTCCCTCTCCGGGGCATCGGAAGCGGTTCCCTTCGGGGCAGGGCGGGAGTCACCTCCCCGGGGCATCGGAGACGGTCCCCTTCGGAGCAGGGCGGTAACTCCCTCTCCGGGTCGCTGGAAGCGGTCCCCTTCGGAGCAGGGCGATAGTCACCTCCCCGGGTCGTCCAAGACGGTCCCCTTCGGAGCAGGGCGGTAACTCCCTCTCCGGGTCGCTGGAAGCGGTCCCCTTCGGAGCAGGGCGATAGTCACCTCCGGGGCGGAGGTGGTGGCCTTGTCCGGGGTGTCGGTGGCGGGGGTTTCGCTACCGGTCGGGGATGGGTTGTCCCGTTGGCCGCGGTTCAGGAGGACGTCCGTTCAGGCGCGGCTCAGGGGAACGGGTGCTCGGCTGCGGCTCAGGGAAGGTTCTGCTCGCCCTCGGCTCGGAGGAACGGCCACTCAGCCTTGACCCAGAAGAAGGTCCGCTCAGTTTCGGCTCAGAGCGGCATCGGCTCAGTCGCGGCTCAGGAGAAGGTCCACTTGGGCTCGGCTCAGAACAACGGCCACTCGGCCTTGACCCAGCGGTAGGTCCCTTCCCCCTCGGCCCAAGGCCATGCCCGCTCAGTCCGGCTCAGAAGAAGCTCCACCTCGCTGCCGGTCGAAAGAAGGTCCGCTCAGCCGCAGCTCAAGAGAAGGTCCACTTGGGCTCGGCTCCGAGCAACGCCCACTCGACCTCGGCTCAGCAGAAGCTCCGCCTCGCCTCAGCTCAGGGCGACGTCCAATCGGCCGCGACTCAGAGGAAGATCCGCTGAACCTCGGCACAGAGCGACGTCCGCTCAACCTCGGCCCCGCGACCTCACCCCAGAGCGACGCCCGCTCAGCCGTGGCCCAGGAGAAGGTCCCCTCGGCCGCGGCCCGGAGCGACGGTCTCCCGGCCTCGGCCCAGAGGGACATCTCCTCGTTCTTCGCTCAGGAGCAGGTCCACTCGACCCCGCTCAGAAGAATGTCCACATGACCGCCGCCAGCGTGTCGATCGCGCCCAGGACCAGGGCCACCAGCGCCATCGCTCGGCGGGAGCCCGTCCAGCGGCGGCCCATGGAGAGCCAGCCGCAGATCACCGCGATCGGGCCGAGGATGATTCCCAGGGTGAAGAAGCCCGCTATCGCGCAGACCAGGCCGATGATGCCGAGCGTCGCGCGGTCCGGCCCGCTCCCTGACCCCATGCGGCCACGCGAGCGGGGGTTCCTGCGCGTTCCGTTGCCGAAGCCCGTCATCGTCAACTCCCTGGGCGTCCGGGCCTGTTCGGCCGGATCAGCTGGTGCAGCCACTTTCGGTTACCACGATCGGATACCCGCGTACACGCAAAAAAAGCCTGCTTGCGCGCTGCCCCCCTCCGGCAGCGCGCCGCAGACCAACCCGTCCCCCCTGCCCTGCGGAGGACTTGACTTACTGTGACCTGCGGCGCGTACCGGACGCCAGGAATCTTTAGCCGAGTCACCCTGATAGGCGAACTCGGCCTGAATCAGGGTTAGATGTGCGCCGCCCCCGCGCCCGCCTCCGCGTTCTCGCCGCGCTTGGTCAGGAGCGCGACGAACACCGCTACCACCGCTACGCCGGCCGCGACGAGGCAGGCCAGGCTCATGCCGGAGATGAAGGTGTCGTGGGCTACCTGCGTGATCTTCGCGGCGATCGGCTCCGGGGTGTTCGGGGCGATCGGGGCCACGCCGACCTGGACCGCCTCGGCGGCCGCGTCGAGTTGGGGCCGGGTGAGCTTGGGCAGGCCCGCGTCGGCCCAGTTGCCGGCGAGGTCGTTGTCGACGCGGGAGGCCATCACCGCGCCGAGGACGGCCGTACCGAGGCTGCCGCCGATCTGCATCGCGGCCTGCTGGAGACCGCCGGCGACGCCGGAGAGCTCCATCGGCGCGTTGCCCACGATGACCTCGGTCGCGCCGACCATCACCGGGGCGAGGCCGAGGCCCAGCAGGGCGAACCAGATCGACATGACCGCGCTGCCGGTGTCCGAGGTGAGGGTGGACATCCCGAACATGGCGATCGCGGTGGCCGCCATGCCGCCCGCCAGCGGGATGCGCGGGCCGAGCTTGGTGATCGCCGCGCCGGCGAGCGGGGAGCCGACGATCATCATCCCGGTGAGCGGGAGGAGGTGGAGACCGGCGTCGATCGGGCTCATGCCGTGCACGTTCTGGAGGTAGAACGTCACGAAGAACAGGCCGCCCATGAAGGCGATCGCCATCAGGACCATCAGGACCACGCCCGCGGACAGCGGGACCGAGCGGAACAGGCCCAGCGGGATGAGGGGTTCCGCGACGCGCTGCTCCCAGTAGGCGAACAGGGCGAAACCAAGCACCGACACCGCGAGGAACGCCCAGGTCGTGCCGGAACCCCAGCCCCAGGTCGGCGCCTTGATGAGGGCCCAGACGAGGCAGAACATCGCACCGGAGAGCAGCACGATGCCGAGGATGTCGAAGGAGCGCGGCGCACTGTACCCATTTTCCGGGCTCCGCCCTAGGGCCGCGCGGTGGTCGCGGAGGATCAGCAGACCGAGGACCAGCGCGATGGCACCGACCGGCACGTTGATGAAGAACACCGACTGCCAGTTGACGTGCTCGACGAGCACGCCGCCGAGGATCGGGCCGCCCGCGGTGGAGGCGCCGATGACCATGCCCCACAGGCCGATCGCCATGTTGAGCTTCTCGGCCGGGAAGGTGGCACGCAGCAGACCGAGCGCGGCCGGCATCAACAGCGCGCCGAACAGACCCTGGAGCACGCGGAACGTGACGACGAACGCGATGCTGTGCGAGAGGCCGATCGCGCCGGACGCGAGGGCGAAGCCGCTCACGCCGATCAGGAAGGTCTGCCGGTGGCCGAAGCGGTCACCGAGCTTGCCCGCGGTGATGAGGGAGACCGCGAGGGCGAGGAAGTAGCCGTTCGTGATCCACTGGACGTCGGCGAAACTGGCGCCGAGGTCCTTCTGGATCGCCGGGTTGGCGATGGCGACGATGGTGCCGTCGAGGGCCACCATCATGACGCCGACGGCGACGGTTATGAGGGTGAACCACGGGTGTCCGCGCAGCCCCGTGGACGGCGTCGGCGCGGACGGGGCGGCCGGTGCCTTGTCCCCCGGCCCCGTCGCACTGATGGTGGTCTGACTAGTCATGCGTTCGAGGCTAATGTCAGCCGCTGACAGTTGACAAACAGGTTCAGATGTCGGCGACTGTCAACAATGGCGAGGAGAACGGCATGGAGACGTTGCGCGAGCGCAAGAAGGCCCGCACGCGGGACGCGCTGCTGCACGCCGCCCTGGAACTGTTCACGACCAAGGGCTACGAGCGGACCACGGTCGACGAGATCGCCGAGGCCGTCGACGTCTCGCAGCGCACCTTCTTCCGCTACTTCGCGAGCAAGGAGGAGGCCGCGTTCTTCGTGCCCCGGCTCACGGAGACGCACTTCGTCGAGGCCGTCCGCGCCCGCCCGCCGCACGAGGCCCCGCTGGAGGCGCTGCGCCGGGCCGTGCTGGAGAGCTGGGACACCATCAACGAGGCGATCCAGCAGGTCGTACCGCTGGACCTGCACCTGCGCACCTACCGCGTGATCGAGTCGACGCCCGCGCTGCTCGCCGCGCATCTCCGGCGCTCGCAGGAGCTGGAGGAGGAGCTGGCGCTGATCGTCGCCGAGCGCGAGGGGCTCGGCGTGGACACGGACCCCCGGCCGCGCCTCGTGGTGGCCGTGTTCGGCGGGGTGATGCGGGTGGTGGAGCGGATGTGGATCGCGGGCGACGACCTCAGCATCGAGGCGATGCGGGAGCTGACGGCCGACTATCTGGACGGGGTGGGACCGGCGCTCGCCGGGAACTGGCGCACGAGCCGCACAAGGTGAGTCGTACTGAGTTTCTCGTCACGTACCGCTGAAACGTGATCCCCGTCACTCGGTTAACGCGAGACCCTCTCGTTCTCCTAGTGTGTCCTCCCAGTGACTTCCTTCGACTCCTCCCCCACGCTGAACGCCTGGCGCGCACTGGCCGCGCTGGCCGTGGTGTTCGTGATGCTGGCGACCACCGGTTGGACCGCGGTCCGCAGCCACCCAGGGAAAACGGCGCTCCAGACCTCGCTCTCCGCGTGGGAGCACGGCCGGATCGACGGGCGCGAGCTGCCCGCCCCGGACGCGTCCCCGACCCGGCTGGCCCGCTTCTTCGCCTCGCTCACCGCGCAGCAGCGGACGCGCCTCGCGCACCGCTACCCGCTCGCGCTCGGCAACATGAACGGCGCCCCGGTCACGCTGCGCTACCGCGCCAACCGGATCGCCCTCGAACAGCAGCGCGAGGTCGAGAAGAAGCGGATGCACGACAACCGCCTCACGCCGCTGGGCCAGCAGGAGGCGGGACGCCTCATGCACCGCTTCGAGGCCCTGACGACGAAGGGCCGCCACATCCTCGCCTTCGACCCCGAGGGTTCGGGTCGGATCGCCGAGGTCTTCGGCGACCTGGACACCGCGCAGCGCGTCTCGGTCATCGTCCCCGGCGTCGACACCGACCTGCTCACGTTCCAGAAGACGAGCAAGGACTACTCGGCACCGGTCGGCATGGCGCAGAACCTGTACGCGGCCGAGAACACGGCGAAGTCCGCGACGGACACGACCGGCACGCGTACGGCGGTCATCGCCTGGGCCGACTACACCTCCCCCGGCGGCCTCGGCATCGACTCGGCCACCGCGGGACGCGCCGAGGCAGGCGCCGTACGACTGAACGCACTGGTGCGGGCGCTGCCCGGGACCTCGCAGGTCGCCCTGTTCTGCCACAGCTACGGCTCGGTGGTGTGCGGGGTCGCCGCGCACGGGCTGCCGGCCCGGGTGACCGACATCGCGGTGGCGGGCAGCCCCGGTATGCGGACCTCGAAGGCCTCCCACCTGCACACGCTCGCGCGGGTGTGGGCGATGCGGGACGCCGACGACTGGATCCAGGACGTGCCGTACATGGAGCTCGGCGGCCTCGGGCACGGCGAGGACCCGGTGTCGAACGCCTTCGGCGCGCGCGTGCTGTCCGCGAAGGACGCGGAGGGCCACACCGGTTACTTCGCCACGGGCACCGACAGCCTCACCAACTTCGCCGACATCGGAGTTGGCGCGTACCACTCGGTGACGTGCGCGCACGAAGGTGACACCTGCCGAGAGGGTTTGTCCGGCGGCTCGGCCGCCGGACGCGCGTAGAAACAGCAGGAAGTGCGGTCTGCGCGGGGATGGGACGGAGGAGCATGTGCCGCCTACGATGAGCCGCATGGGTGACGTACTGGCCGGATTTCATGCTGCCTGGGAGTTCGAGTCCGACTCCGTGGTCATCCGCTACGAACGCGGCATTCGAACACCCAAGCTATTCCAGGCGCTCGGTGAACGCCGGATCCCCTACGAGGCGATCCAGGCGGTGACGCTCGCCCCCGGTCGGCGCGGCACGGTCGTGCTCCGCGCCGAGCCCCGGCCGGGTGCCGATCCGCTGATGGACGCGGCCGCGGGTCAGCTGAAGGAGAGCTGCGATCCCTATCGGCTGGTGCTGCCCGCCGACCGCGAGACGCTCGCCGAGTACTACGCCGACGAGTTGCGTGCGCAGCTGAAACCGGACGACGGGCCCGCGGAGCGGTTTCTCGTGGCCGCGCCCGAGGTGCCGTTGCGGTTCAAGGCGTACGACGGGAAGGCGTCCTTCGACGGGAAGACCGTGGCGTTCCGGTGGTTCTGGACGGGGGCGTCGTCCGCGAAGTGGAAGGCCGGCGACCAGAGCTTCGCGATCGCCGACCTGAGCGGGGTCGAGTGGCGGTCTCCCGAGGTCTTCGAGGGGCATCTACGGCTGTTGCGCGGGGCCGAGTCGCTTCTGCCCGTCGATCAGGATCCGGCGGCTGTGGTGTTCGGGCTCGGGTACGGGCCTGTGCACGAGTCTCTGCCGTTCGCCGGGGCGGTGCTTGCGGCGGTGCGGTCCGGGCGGTCCGCGGTCGTGGTGCCGGTCGCTCGGCGTGATCCTGGGGATATCGCCGAGCGGATTCGGCACCTGGGGGACCTTCATCAGGCGGGGTTGGTGACCGATGAGGAGTTCGCCGTGAAGAAGGCCGAGTTGTTGGCGGAGTTGTAGCCCCTATAGGGCGCGACCCCTGGGGCGCTGTCTAGTTCTCCCTGCTCGTCGATGCGAACGACATGTCCGCGTAGCGGTCTCCCGCCACCTTCCCCGCGATCGGCTCCAGGAGGGACAGCTCCTCCTCCGTGAGGATGATCCTGGTCGCCGCCGTGTTCTCCTCCACCCGGCCCGGCTTGGTCGTGCCCGGGATGGGGATCACCGGGAGCCCGTGGACCTGGGAGCGCTGTTGGACCCAGGCCAGGGCGATCTGGCCCAGGGAGGCTCCATGCGCCTCGGCCACCGCCCGTACCGGGTCCAGGAGCGCGCCGTTGGCCGCGGCGTTCTCGCCGGTGAAGCGGGGTTGCGTGCGGCGGAAGTCGCCCTCTGTCAGGTCCTGGTCGGCGTTCGAGAAGGAACCGGTGAGGAAGCCGCGGCCGAGGGGTGAGTACGGTACGACCGCCACGCCCAGGTCGGCGGCGGCGCCCACCAGGCTGATCTCGACGTCGCGGCTGAAGAGCGACCACTCCGACTGGACGGCGGCGATCGGGTGGACCGCGTGGGCGGCCCGCAGTTCCGCGCCCGTGATCTCGCTCAGACCGAGGTGTTTCACCTTGCCCTCGGCCACCAGCTCCGCCATCGCGCCGACCGTGTCCTCGATGGGGACGGCCGGGTCGCGGCGGTGCATGTAGTAGAGGTCGATGACGTCGATGCCGAGGCGCTGCAGGCTCGCCTCGACCGCCTGACGGATGTACGGGCGGTCGTTGCGGATGACGCGGCGGGTGGGCTCGCCGGGCGCGAACGACAGGGCGAACTTGGTGGCGATGACGAGCTGGTCGCGGTGCGCCTTGAAGAACGGTGACAGGAACCGCTCGTTCTCGCCGACGCCGTACGCGTCCGCCGTGTCGTACAGGGTCACGCCCAGGTCGAAGGCGCGGTCCAGGGCGGCCTGTGACTGCTTCGCGTCCGAGGGGCCGTAGGCGAAGCTCATGCCCATGCAGCCGAGGCCCTGGACGCCGACCTCGGGGCCGGCCGCGCCGAGTCGTGCGGTCGGGATCGGGGTGTCGGTCATCCTGCCTTCTCCTTTTCGTAGGCGCGGCCGGCCGTGGCGTAGAAGTTGATCTTCCGGTCGAGGACGGCCAGGGTGTCCTGCAGTTCGGCGATCCTGGCGATGACGTCCCGGCGGGTCGCCTCCAGGAGTTCGAAGCGGTCGCCGTAGGTGTGGTCGCCCTCGCGCATCAGCTCGGCGTAGCGGACCATGTCGGCGACCGGCATCCCGGTCAGGCGGAGCTTGCCGACGAGGTCGAGCCAGTCGAGGTCGCGGTTGCTGTAGCGGCGCTGGCCGGTGTGCGAGCGGTCGATGTGCGGCATCAGGCCGATGCGCTCGTACCAGCGCAGGGTGTGTGCCGTCAGGCCGGTGAAGGCGACGACCTCGCTGATCGTGTAGCTGTCCTCGCCGTCCGGACGCCGCTCGACGTGCGGCGGGCCCGCGCAGCTGTCGGTACTGGTACCCGTGGTCTCCATCACCGTCATGACCACCACGCTATGGCCTTGGAGTGCACTCGAAGCAAGCGGAACCGGTAAGAAATCGGCAGGACGGGCCAGGGGTGCGGTGGATAGCGTGCGGGACATGAGTCTCGTACGACGGGCCACCCCCGACGACACCGCCGAACTGCTGCGACTGCGCCAGGTGATGATCGACTCGATGCCGGGTTCGGACCCGGGCACGGACTGGCACGCGGAGTCCCTGCCGACGCTGCGGGAGCGGCTCGCGTCGGACGAGGACTTCGGGGCGTTCGTCGTCGACCATCCCGAGCGGCCGGGGTCGCTGGCGGCCCTGGTCGTCGGCACGGTGGACTACCGGATCGGGAAGGCGGAGAACCCGCACGGGAAGGCCGGGTTCGTCTTCAGCGTGGCCACCGATCCGGACGCGCGGCGCCGGGGGTACGCCCGCGCGTGCATGGAGGAGCTGCTCCAGTGGTTCCGCGAGCGCGGCGCCGGCCAGGTCCTCCTCACCGCCTCCCCCGACGCCGAGCCGCTCTACGCCTCCCTCGGCTTCACCCGCAAGCCCGACCCCATGATGGGGCTCATGCTCTGAACGGCTTAGGCTCGACGGCATGTCCTTGCAGAGCCTCGCGCTGATCGAGAACTGGCCGGTACCGACCGCCGCGGCAGCCGTCGTACGAGCCGACGGGACCGTTCTCGGGACCCACGGCCCGGTCGACCACCGTTTCCCGCTGGCCTCGGTCACCAAGCCGCTCGCGGCGTACGCGGCCCTCGTCGCGTACGAGGAGGGCGCGATCGAGCTGGACGAACCGGCGGGCCCGCCCGGCTCCACGGTCCGCCATCTCCTCGCCCACACCTCGGGGTTGGCCTTCGACGAACACCGCGTGACGGCCCCGCCCGGACAGCGCCGCCTCTACTCGAACGCGGGCTTCGAGCAGCTCGGCGACCACCTCGCGAAGGCGACGGAGATCCCGTTCGCGGAGTACCTGCACCAGGCGGTCCTCGACCCCCTGGGCATGACGGCCACCACGCTGGAAGGCGCCGGCTCCCCGGCCAAGGACGGCGTTTCGACGGTCGCGGATCTCCTGCGGTTCGCCGCCGAGGTCCAGGCCCCCCGCCTCCTCGACCCCCGCACGGTCGCCGAGGCGATGACGGTCCAGTACCCCGGCACCAAGGGCGTCCTCCCGGGCTACGGCCACCAGAACCCCAACGACTGGGGCCTCGGCTTCGAGATCCGCGACTCCAAGTCCCCGCACTGGACCGGGAGTTCGTCCTCGCCCCGCACGTTCGGTCACTTCGGGCAGGCCGGTACGTTCCTGTGGATCGACCCGGCGGCGGGCGTGGGGTGCGTGGCGTTGACGGACCGGGCGTTCGGGCCGTGGGCGGTCGAGGCGTGGCCGCCGTTCACGGACGCGGTTCTCGCGGAGCTCTAGAGCATCTCCCACATCAACAACTCGGCCCCGATGGCCGCCTCCACCACCAGATCCCGCGCGTCCGTGATCCGCGCCGCGTCCCCCGGCCCCAACTTCTCCCCGCCCAGGCTCACTTCACCGCGCACCACATGGACGTACACATGCACCGCGTCCGGTACGGCCGTGCGCTCACCGGGCGTGAGACGGCGTACGTGCAGCATCGCGCCGGCCTCCGGCACCGCGTACGGCGTGGAGTCGGCGATGCCGTGGACGATCTCGTACGACGGTTCGCCACCCGGCTCCAGCGGGGCGAGCCACATCTGCACGAAGGTCAGGGGCGAGTCGCTGTCGTTGCGCTCGACGTGCCGGACGCCGGCCGCCGAGCCGAGGCGCTGGACGTCGCCGGGGCGGACCCGCGTCAGGTGCCCCGTGGAGTCTCGGTGGCTCAGCTCCCCTTCCACGACCCAGGTGATGATCTCGGTGTGGCTGTGCGGGTGTTCGCCGAAACCGGCGCCGGGCGCGAGCCGTTCCTCGTTGCAGGCGATGACCGCGCCGAACCGGAGGTTGTCCGGGTCGTAGTGCGGCCCGAAGGAAAAGGCGTGCCAGGACTGGATCCCGGCCTGCGGGTCTCCCCCTGGGTAGCGCTCGGCGGAACGCCGTACGTCCATCACGGGGACCACGGTAGCCCTCGGTCGAGACCCGGCACCGCATACCGCCGCCCGGATAAGGCAGTCTTGTTCCGTGCCCGAACCCGAAACCAGCAGACCCGCAGGCCCCGTGCCCCGTGCCCACTCGCACCCGGCGACTCTGAAGCGGCTGGAGCAGTCCTCCGGGAGTCTCGCCGCGCAGGCCATCGCGCGCATGGACGAGACGCTGCCGTGGTACCGGGCGATGCCACCGGAGAACCGTTCCTGGATCGGGCTGGTCGCGCAGGCCGGTATCGCCGCGTTCACCGAGTGGTTCCGGCACCCGGACGCGCCGCAGGCCATCTCCACCGATGTGTTCGGGACCGCTCCCCGTGAGCTGACCCGGGCCATCACCCTCCGGCAGACCGTCGAGATGGTGCGCACCACCATCGAGGTCATGGAGTCCGCCATCGACGAGGTCGCCGCCCCCGGCGACGAGTCCGTGCTGCGTGAGGCGCTTCTCGTGTACGCCCGGGAGATCGCCTTCGCGACCGCCCAGGTGTACGCGCAGGCCGCCGAGGCGCGCGGCGCGTGGGACGCCCGGCTGGAGTCTCTCGTCGTGAACGCCGTGCTGAGCGGGGAAGCCGACGAGGGGGCGGTGAGCAGGGCCGCCGCGCTCGGGTGGAACTCGCCCGAGCATGTGTGCGTCGTCCTCGGCACCGCGCCCGACGGGGACAGTGAGCTGACCGTGGAGGCGATCCGGCGGGCCGCGCGGCACGCCAAGCTCCAGGTGCTCACCGGGGTGCTCGGGGACCGGCTCGTCGTCATCGCCGGCGGGAGCGACAATCCGCTCGCCGTGGCCAAGTCGCTGATCGGGCCCTATGCGGCCGGACCCGTCGTGGCCGGGCCCATCGTGCCCGATCTGCTGGCCGCCACCCGGTCCGCGCAGGCCGCCGCCGCCGGGCTCAAGGCGTGCTCCGCCTGGCAGGACGCCCCGCGCCCGGTACTGGCGGACGACCTGCTTCCGGAGCGCGCGATGGCCGGTGACCCCGGCGCCCGGGACCAGTTGGTGGAGGAGATCTACAGACCGCTGGAGGAGGCCGGGTCCGCGCTCCTGGAGACGCTCAGTGTCTATCTGGAGCAGGCGAGCAGCCTCGAAGGTGCCGCGCGGATGCTGTTCGTGCATCCCAACACCGTGCGCTACCGGCTTCGACGTGTGACTGACGTCACCGGCTGGTCGCCGTCGGATGTACGGTCGGCGTTCACGCTGCGGATCGCGCTGATCCTGGGACGTCTGGCCGATGGAGATCCCCAGAACTAGCCTTTTGTCGGGGCTCCACAAAACCCCTTCCTGTTCTTCGTCCCTGTCCCCACGGGCGGCCGTGCCCGTCCCCAAGAGAGAGTGTGAGAGTGCTCGTACTCGTCGCTCCCGGCCAGGGCGCCCAGACGCCCGGCTTCCTGACCCCCTGGCTCGACCTCCCCGGTGTCGAGGACCGTCTGCGTGCCCTCTCGGCCGCCGCCGGCCTCGACCTCGTGCACTACGGCACCGACGCCGACGCGGACGAGATCCGTGACACCGCCGTCGCCCAGCCGCTGCTCGTCGCCGCCGGACTGGTCTCCGCGGCCGCCCTCGGTGACGTGTCGCCGGGCGCTGTCGCCGGTCACAGCGTCGGCGAGATCACCGCCGCCGTCCTCGCGGGCGTCCTGGACGACACCGCCGCCCTGACCCTCGTACGCAAGCGCGGTCTGGCGATGGCCGAGGCCGCCGCGATCACCCCGACCGGGATGTCCGCGCTGCTCGGCGGCGACCCGGACACCACGGTCGCGCACCTGGAGAAGCTGGGCCTGACCCCGGCGAACGTGAACGGCGCGGGCCAGATCGTGGCCGCCGGCACGCTGGAGCAGCTCGCCGCCCTGGAGGCCGACAAGCCCGAGGGCGTGCGTCGGGTCGTGGCGCTGAAGGTGGCCGGCGCGTTCCACACGCGGCACATGGGCCCGGCGGTCGACACGCTCGCCAAGGCCGCGCGGGAACTGACGCCCGGCGACCCGACGATCACGTACGTCTCGAACAAGGACGGCAAGGCCGTCGCCACCGGTGCCGAGGTGCTGGAGCGGCTGGTCGGCCAGGTAGCCAACCCGGTCCGCTGGGACCTGTGCATGGAGACCTTCCAGGAGCTCGGCGTCACCGCGCTCCTGGAGCTGTCCCCCGGCGGCACCCTGACCGGCCTCGCCAAGCGCGCCCTGCCCGGCGTGAAGACGCTGGCCCTGAAGACCCCGGACGACCTCGACGCGGCCCGCGAGCTCATCTCCGAGCACGCCAACGCCTGAAGAAGGAGCCGTACGAACATGTCGAAGATCAAGCCGAGCAAGGGCGCACCGTACGCGCGCATCCTCGGTGTGGGCGGTTACCGTCCGGTCCGTGTCGTCCCGAACGAGGTGATCCTGGAGACCATCGACTCGTCCGACGAGTGGATCCGCTCCCGTTCGGGCATCGAGACCCGGCACTGGGCGAACGACGAGGAGACCGTCGCCGCGATGTCCATCGAGGCGTCCGGCAAGGCGATCGCGGACGCGGGGATCACCGCCGAGCAGATCGGCGGCGTGATCGTGTCCACGGTCTCGCACTTCAAGCAGACCCCGGCCGTGGCGACGGAGATCGCCGACAAGCTGGGCACGAACAAGGCCGCCGCGTTCGACATCTCGGCGGGCTGCGCGGGCTTCGGCTACGGCCTCACGCTCGCCAAGGGCATGGTCGTCGAGGGCAGCGCCGAGTACGTTCTCGTCATCGGCGTGGAGCGGCTGTCCGACCTGACCGACCTGGAGGACCGCGCGACGGCCTTCCTGTTCGGTGACGGCGCCGGCGCCGTCGTGGTCGGCCCCGCCAAGGAGCCGATGATCGGTCCGACCGTGTGGGGCTCGGAGGGCGACAAGTCCGACACCATCAAGCAGACCGTGCCGTGGACCGAGTACGACAGCACGGGCAAGTTCCCTGCGATCACGCAGGAGGGCCAGGCGGTGTTCCGCTGGGCCGTGTTCGAGATGGCGAAGGTCGCCCAGCAGGCGCTGGACGCGGCCGGGATCACCCCGGACGAGCTGGATGTCTTCATTCCCCACCAGGCCAACGAGCGGATCATCGACTCGATGGTGAAGACGCTGAAACTGCCGGAGCACGTCACGGTCGCGCGTGACGTACGCACCACCGGCAACACCTCGGCCGCCTCGATTCCGCTCGCTATGGAGCGGCTTCTGGCGACCGGCGAGGCCAAGAGCGGCGACACCGCGCTCGTCATCGGCTTCGGGGCGGGTCTCGTGTACGCCGCGACGGTCGTTACCCTCCCCTAGGCACTCCGTGCCGGATCATCATCGGATCCGGTACGGCTGTACTCACCTGCCGCTGCCGCGGCGGGCAACGCCACACCCTCTGGATCACAAAGAAGGAGCGCCTGACATGGCCGCCACTCAGGAAGAGATCGTCGCCGGTCTCGCCGACATCGTGAACGAGATCGCCGGCATCCCGGTTGAGGACGTCCAGCTGGACAAGTCCTTCACCGACGACCTGGACGTCGACTCGCTGTCCATGGTCGAGGTCGTCGTCGCCGCCGAAGAGCGCTTCGACGTCAAGATCCCCGACGAGGACGTCAAGAACCTCAAGACGGTCGGCGACGCGACCGACTACATCCTCAAGCACCAGGCCTGAGCCACCTCATAGGCCCGGCTGCATGGCCCCGCCACCCGGCGGTGGCGCCGCTTAATCCTCGTACCGTTGGAGAAAGAATTCCCGTGAGCCCGACCAATCGCACCGTGGTCGTCACCGGTATCGGCGCAACCACACCGCTGGGTGGCGACGCAGCCTCGACCTGGGAGGGCATGATCGCCGGCAAGTCCGGCGTGAAGCCCCTGGAGCAGGAGTGGGCCGCCGAGCAGGCCGTCCGTATCGCCGCGCCGGCCGCTGTGGACCCCTCCGAGGTCATCCCGCGTCCGCAGGCCCGCCGTCTGGACCGCTCGGCGCAGTTCGCGCTGATCGCGGCCAAGGAGGCCTGGGCGGACGCCGGTTTCACCGACAAGGCCGGTGCGGACCCGGCGGTCGACCCCGACCGTCTGGGCACCGTCATCGCCTCCGGCATCGGCGGTGTGACGACCCTGCTCGACCAGTACGACGTGCTGAAGGAGAAGGGCGTCCGCCGCGTCTCCCCGCACACCGTCCCCATGCTGATGCCGAACGGCCCGTCCGCCAACGTGGGTCTGCTCGTGGGCGCCCGTGCGGGCGTGCACACGCCGGTCTCCGCGTGCGCCTCCGGCGCCGAGGCCATCGGCTACGCCATCGAGATGATCCGCACCGGCCGCGCCGACGTCGTCGTCGCCGGCGGCACGGAGGCGGCCATCCACCCCCTCCCCATCGCCGCGTTCGGCAACATGATGGCGATGTCCAAGAACAACGACGACCCGCAGGGCGCCTCGCGTCCCTACGACACCGGCCGCGACGGCTTCGTCCTCGGCGAGGGCGCGGGCGTCCTCGTCCTGGAGTCCGCCGAGCACGCCGCGAAGCGCGGTGCCCGGGTGTACGCCGAGGCGGTCGGGCAGGGTATCTCCGCCGACGGCCACGACATCGTGCAGCCGGAGCCGGAGGGGCGTGGCATCTCGCAGGCCCTGCGGAACCTGATGGACAACACCGATCTCGACGCGGCGGAGATCGTGCACGTGAACGCGCACGCGACGTCCACGCCGGCGGGTGACGTGGCCGAACTCAAGGCGTTGCGCAAGGTGTTCGGTGACGACGCGGACCACATGGCCGTCTCGGCCACGAAGTCGATGACCGGGCATCTGCTGGGTGGTGCGGGGGGCGTCGAGTCGGTCGCCACCGTGCTCGCGCTGTACAACCGGATCGCGCCGCCGACCATCAATGTGGAGAACCTCGACCCTGAGGCCGAGGCCAACGCGGATGTCGTTCGCGGGGAGGCTCGGAAGCTTCCTGTTGAGGGGCGTATCGCTGCCCTGAACGACTCGTTCGGGTTTGGTGGCCACAACGTGGTGTTGGCGTTCCGGACGGTCTGAGGTCTTTGCTGAACGGCGTGTGGCCCGCCCCCTGGGTTTTGGGGGCGGGCCACACGCCGTTTGTCGGCTTACGGTCGGTGGGGGCTGGGCGCGCAGTTCCCCGCGCCCCCAAAAAAGCGCCCCTGACCGGTGTTCTAGACCACCTGGTGCAGCCAGCGGACCGGGGCTCCCTCGCCCGCATACCTGAAAGGCTCCAACTCGTCGTCCCACGGCTTGCCCAGGAGTTTGGCGATCTCCGCTTCCAGGTCTGTTTCGCCCTGCTGAGATCTCGTCAGCGCCGCGCGTAGGCGGTCCTCCGGGATGAGGATGTCGCCGTGGATGCCGGTTACCGCGTGGAAGATGCCCAGGTCGGGGGTGCAGCTGTAGCGCTCGCCCTCGGCTGTGGGGTTGGGCTCGGCGGTGACCTCGAAGCGGAGGAGGTGCCAACCGCGCAGGGCTGAGGCGAGTTTGGAGGCCGTGCCCGCCTCGGCCTTCCAGGAGAACTCGGAGCGCCAGGTTCCGGGGGCGGCGGGCTGTCGGATCCAGTCGAGGCTGACGCGTGTGCCGAGCACCCCGGCGACGGCCCACTCGACGTGCGGGCACAGCGCGCGCGGCGCGGAGTGCACGTACAGAACTCCACGTGTCGTCACCGGGACCTCCGGACAGAGCGGGGCATCTTGCAGACTGGCGAACGGCGGCGGCAGGGCAGCCACGTTGAGGGCGAGGCTACCGTGCGGCGGCACGCGGAGTGTGACGTACCGCCCCTCCCGGTACCAGGAAACGCCGCCATTCACCCATGGGGACGCTTGTACGGGGGTGCGCCGTTGCATCGCACACGTTCGGGAACCCTCGCGCGTTGTTATGGGTTGAGATGTGACACGACACCAAGGGGCTGGGCCAGGGCATGCGAATCCGACGTCACCGTTCACGCGCCGCGCTCGCCGTCGTGGCGGCGGCCGTCCTGGGAGCCGCCGGCTGCGACTCCGGCGGAGGCGGCTCCGCCGGCGCGCACAGCAAGAGCGGTACGGCGGCCAAGGCGAAGCCCTCCCCCGCCCCGGTGTGGGACAGCAGCCCGTCGTCGGTCGCGGCGGTCGGTGACTCCATCACCCGTGGTTTCGACGCCTGTTCGGTCCTGTCGGACTGCCCGGAGGTGTCCTGGGCGACGGGCAGCTCGGCCGAGGTCGACAGTCTCGCCGTACGGCTGCTGGGGAAGACGGGCGCGGCGGAGCGCAGTTGGAACTACGCGGAGACCGGGGCGCGGATGGCCGACCTGCCCGCGCAGATCGGTCAGGCGGTCGCGCGCAGGCCTCAGTTGGTCACCGTGATGGCGGGGGCCAATGACGCCTGCCGGGCCTCGACCTCGGCGATGACCTCCGTCGCGGACTTCCGCGCCGAGTTCGAGACCTCGCTGAAGACGCTGCGCCGGGCCCTGCCGAAGACGCAGGTCTACGTCGCGAGCGTGCCGAATCTCAAGCGGCTCTGGTCGCAGGGGCGGACGAACCCGCTGGGCAAGGAGATCTGGAAGCTGGGCATCTGCCCCTCGATGCTGGCCGACGCGGACGCCCTGGACTCGGCGGCGACGGAGCGGCGCGACACGGTGCTGGACCGGGTGGAGGCGTACAACAAGGTGCTTGAGCAGGTGTGCGCGACGGACGAGCGGTGCCGGTTCGACGGGGGCGCGGTCTACGACTTCCGGTTCGGCACGGACCAGTTGAGCCACTGGGACTGGTTCCACCCGAGCACGGACGGTCAGGCGCGGCTCGCCGAGATCGCCTACCGTCGCGTCATCGCGCGCACACCCGTGACCTAGGGTTTCCCTCATGAGCGAACTTTTCGGCACCCTTCCCGACGGCACGCCCGTGCACCGCTGGACGTTGGAGCGGGCGGGCGTGCGGGTGCGGGTGCTGTCGTACGGCGGGATCGTACAGTCGGTCGAGGTGCCGGACCGGGACGGGCACGCGGCGGACGTGGTGCTCGGGTTCGCTGATCTGGACGGCTATCTCGCCCATCCCGAGCCGTATCTCGGGGCGTTGGTGGGGCGGTACGCGAACCGGATCGCGGGCGGCCGTTTCCCGCTGGAGGGCGTCACCTACTCGCTGGCGCAGAACAACGCGCCCAACTCCCTGCACGGCGGCGAGCGCGGCTTCGACAAGCGGGTGTGGGACGTCGAGCCCATCGAGCACGGGCTGCGGCTCAGCCGGGTCAGCGCGCACGGCGAGGAGGGCTTCCCGGGGCGGCTCGTCGTCTCGGCGACCTACACGCTGGACGAGTCGGGTGCGCTGCGCTTCGGCTACGAGGCGACGACGGACGCGCCGACCGTCGTGAACCTCACCAACCACAGCTACTTCGACCTGAGCGGCGCGGGCGGCGCGGGCGGTCATGAACTCCGGCTCGCCGCCTCGCGGTTCACGCCGGTCGACGGCGATCTGATCCCGACCGGCGCGCTCGACGAGGTGGCGGGCACGCGCTTCGACTTCCGGGAGGCGCGGAAGGTGGGCTCCGGCTACGACCACAACTTCGTGCTGGACAAGGGGGTGACCCCGACCGCCGTCGAGATCGCCGAGCTGTACGACCCGGCTTCGGGGCGGGTGCTGACGGTGGCGACCACCGAGCCCGGCATCCAGCTCTACACCGGTGAGCACCTGACCGACCCGTTCGCCCCGGGTGCCGGGATCGCCCTGGAGACCCAGCACTTCCCGGACTCCCCGAACCGCCCGGAGTTCCCGAGCACGGAACTGCGCCCTGGCCGGACCTACCGTTCGGAGACGGTGTACGGCTTCTCGGTCCGCTGACCGGACCGGCCGGGATGTGATGAGCCCCGGCCCAGGGGTCAGGTCCCGGGCCGGGGCTGTCTGTGGGGAGCTTGTCCCGGCTCAGACGTTAATCGTCGTGACGACCCTGCGGTCCGCGATCGAGCGCCCCGCGTGGATCTCGTACGAACCCTTTACAACTGCCCACGAGTTCGCCGTCTCATCCCAGATCTCGAAAGCCCGTCGCGGAAGTTCGACGATCACCTCGGCGCTCTCGCCCGGGCCGGCCTCGACCCCCGCGAAACCGGCCAGCCAGCGGGCCGGACGCTCCGGAGCGGTGACAGGGTCGGTGTCGGCGGGGGCGAGATAGACCTGGACGACCTCACGGCCGTGCCGGGCACCGGAGTTGGTGACGCGAACGGTGACGGACGTACCGCCGCCCTCGCTCTCCGCCTCGGTCTCCTCCTCGATCGACTCATAGCTCCAGTCGGTGTAACCGAGGCCGTGCCCGAAGGGGTACGACGGGGTGCGGCCCTCCTTCTCCCAGGCGCGGTAGCCGATGAAGACGCCTTCGGAGTAAGGGAGTTCGCCGTTCTCCGGGACGACCCGGGTGACCGGGGCGTCGGTGAGGGAGCCCCAGGTGGTGGGGAGCCGACCGCCGGGTTCATGGGTGCCGGTGAGGACGTCGGCGAGGGCGGCGCCGGCCTCCTGGCCGGGGAACCAGCCGAGCAGGACGGCGGCGACCTCGTCGCGCCAGGGCAGTTCGACCGGGGAGCCGGAGTTGACGATCACCACGGTGTTCGGGTTGGCGGCGGCGACGGCGTGCACCAAGTCGTCCTGGCGGCCGGGGAGTCGGAGGTCCGTCCGGTCGTAGCCCTCCGACTCGACGCGTTCGGTGGTGGCGACCACGACGACGGCGGTGTCGGCGAGGCGGGCCGACTCGGCTGCCTCGGCGATGAGTTCGTCGGGGTCGCGCCGCGGTTCCTGGTGGACGAGTGTGAAGCCGATGACCTTGAGGTCGCGGTTCTCGGAGAAGCTCACGACGTAGGTCAGGGAGACCTCCACCGGGGTGCCGGCGGTGAGGTCGACGCGGGCGCGGGGTTCGGGGGCGCCGAAGAAGGAACTGAACGGGTCGTCCTTGAGCGGGCGTTGGACGTCGTCGTAGTACGTCGTGCCGTCGACGGCGAGGGTGAAGGCGCCCAGGCCCTTGATGCCGAAGGTGTGTCGGCCGGTGTCGCGCGGGGTGAAGGTGCCGGTGAGTTCGACGGTGTGGAGGGTGTCGTGGGTGACGCCGTCGGGGAGGTCGGCGCCCATCCACCGGACCTGCCCGCTGGGCGCGGAGGCGCTGCCGATGACCTGGCCCGCCGCGTCCCGGCAGACGGCGCGCAGCTCGAACCCCTTGTCGGCGTCGGCGAGTTCGGTGTTCGGGTCGGCGCCGACGGCGTAGGTGAGGGTGCCTTCGGGGAGGGCGGCGGTGAGGCCGTCGAGCGGGGAGACGACGTGATGCGGGAAGACGATGGCGGAGCCGCCGCCGAGGACGCGGGCGTCGCGGGCGGCGGCGCCGAGGAGGGCGACGGTGCCGTTCGGCTTCAGCGGGAGGGCGTCGTTCTCGTTCCGGACGAGGACGAAGGAGCGGCGGGCGATCTCGCGGGCGAGGGCCTCGCCGTCGACGGGGGAAGGGAGTTGGGCCTCGGCGACGACGGGCTCGGCGCCGTCCAGGATGCCGACACGGGCGGCGAGCCGCAGCACGTTCCGTACGGCGGTGTCGACGGTGGCCTCCTCGACCTCGCCGTCGCGCACGGCCCGGGCGAGGGCCTCGCCGTAGACGGTCTTCGGGCCGGGCATGGCGACGTCGAGGCCGCCCTCGATGGCGCCGACGGTGGAACGGGCGGCGGTCCAGTCGGAGACGTTGAAGCCGTCGAAGCCCCATTCGCCGCGCAGGATCTCGTTCACGAGGTACCGGTGCTCGGTCATCGTGGTGCCGTTGACCGTGTTGTAGGCGGTCATGACGCCCCAGGGGTGGGCGTTCTCGACGATGAGCTCGAAGGGGGCCAGGTACAGCTCGCGCAGGGTGCGTCGGGAGATCAGGTTGTCGACGGTGAAGCGGTCGGTCTCGGCGTCGTTGGCGACGAAGTGCTTGACGGTGGTGCCGACGCCGCCGGACTGGACGCCCTCGACGTACCCGACGCCGATCCGTCCGGTGAGGTACGGGTCCTCGCTGTAGGCCTCGAAGTGCCGTCCGCCGAGCGGGGAACGGTGGAGGTTGACGGTCGGGGCGAGGAGGACATGGACGCCCTTGCGCCGGGCCTCCTGGGCGAGCAACACGCCCGCCCGGTGCGCGAGTTCGGGGTCCCAGCTGGCGGCGAGGGCGGTGGGGGACGGCAGCGCGACGGAAGGATCGTCGGCGGTCCAGCGCACACCGCGGACGCCGATCGGGCCGTCGGACATGACGAGCGACTTCAGACCGATCTCCGGGAGCGCGGGCAGCGACCACATGTCCTGCCCGGCGAGCAGCCGAGCCTTGGCATCCAGATCGAGCTTGCCGAGCGCCGCCTCGACGACCGCTTCACGGGGTCCCGCCATCCCGGTGCCTCCTCGTTGAGTTCGTGTGGTGCCTCCATCGTGCATCGGCTACCTGTAGAGCGGTAGGTTTCGTAACCTTGCTGTTATGTGAACGGTCGCGGGGTGTCGTACGGTGACGCCATGAACGCCACGAACTCCAGGACCCGGCGCGAGGAACGACGCGCCGAGATCGTGCGGGCGGCCCTGGAGGTCATCGCCGAGCGCGGCTACCGGGGCACGAGCCTGGCGGCGGTGGCGGAGCGGGTCGGCCTGACCCAGCAGGGCCTGCTGCACTACTTCCCCACGAAGGACGCGCTGCTCGTCGCCGTCCTGGAGGAACGGGACCAGTGGGACGCCGTACCCGACAGCCGCTGGCGCGTCGACCTGCTGGCGTCCCTGGTCGAGTACAACGCGATGCGGCCCGGCATCATCCAGACCTTCTCGGCGCTCCTCGGCGAGAGCGTCACGGAGGGGCATCCGGCCCGGGACTACTTCACCGAGCGGTACGTCCGCGTCCGGGGGAGCATGGCGGGGGTCCTGCGCGCCGAGTACGGCGACCACCTGCCGAACGGCCTGACGCCCGAGCGGGCGGCTCCGCTGCTGGTCGCGGTGATGGACGGGTTGCAGTACCAGTGGCTGCTGGACCCGGAGTCGGTGGACATGCCGGGGGCGTTCCGGGACTTCCTGGCGCTGCTGGGCGAGGGGTGAGTCGAGGGCCGGGTCGTGAACCCGCCCGCTACTGACGCCAGATGACGGCCAGCGTCTTGCTCACCACGCACACGAGAGCGAGGACGAGGGCCCAGTCGTAGACCCCGGCGAGGACCAGCGCGACGACCCCGGCCCCGAACCACACCACCTCGAACCCGACCCGCCCGGCCCCCCGCACCTTGTACCTGGCCTTCGGCGACCCGCACAGACCCCACACCACGGCAAGCACGACGGGCCCGCCGATCCCGAGCAGCCAGGTCAGCGGCGTGGCGATGTCCCGCGTGAATCCCCAGTAGCCGACGGCCACGAGGACACCGACCTCGATGGCGAAGAGGACACCGAGATTCGCCGCCTTGGCCGTGTCCACTGGCTTCACTGCCTTCGCTGCCGTCATGGGCGGCAGTATCGCCCGCGGGGGATCAGGCTGTCGCGGGTGCGGGGGCCACGACTTCGGATCATCCCTCGGACCCGTGGCGTAGACCACTCCCGTCACGCGATACTGCGGCCGTCCGGCACCGCACCCCACTGCGAACGGAAGGCCTCAACCACCTTGAACGTCATACGAGTTCGGACCAGCATCCTCGGACTGGCCCTGCTGGCCGGTTTCTCCGCTCCCAGTACCGGGGCGGCGGCCGACACCACCCTGTCCCCGACCGTCGAGGAGCAGCGGCTCGACAAGGCGGTCCCCCAGGAGATCCTCGAACACTCCGGATTCGACACCGTGGCACCGGAGTTCACCCGCGCGCTCGAAGGGGCGCGGAGTTACGCGCAGGCGCGGCGCATCGTCGTAAACGAGGGGACCGCGTTGTGGCGGCGGGCCGTGGCGCGGGCTCAGGGGCGGGGGGATACCGGTGGGGATCTGAGTCGGGACGATGACCGGCCGTTGTACTGGGCCCGGTTGGGGATGACCCGGGAAGTGCGGGGGTGGGAGCCCCGGTTCGGGATCAGTGAGAGACAACGGGCGTCGCTGCTCTCCGAGTTGGAGATGTCCTCGCGCGGGCAGAGCAGTATTCGGTATCCGCACGAGAAGGGGGTCAAGCGGATTCTCGTGACGGGGTTCGACCCGTTCACGCTCGACGCGGACATCCGGATCTCCAATCCGTCCGGGGCCACCGCGCTCGCGCTCGACGGCACGGTGATCCGGACCGCGGACGGGCCGGCGCGGATCGAGACGGCCATGTTCCCCGTGCGGTGGGCGGACTTCGCGGAGGGGACCGTGGAGCGGGCGTTGCGGCCGTATCTGCCGAAGGTGGATCTGTTCACGACCGTGAGCCAGGGGCGGGTGGGCCGTTTCGACGTCGAGCGGACCAACGGGGCCTGGCGGGGCGGGTATCCGGACAACGACAACGTGTCGAAGACCGGGACCGTGCCCGTCGCCGACCCGGCCGCGCAGCCCCAGTGGACGTCAACGACCCTGCCGTACAAGGCGATCGTGGCCGCCGACACCGGGCGGTTCCCCGTCTACGACCACACCGAGGTGACGGAGATCCCGGCGGGCGCGACCGCTCCTGTCGTACGGCCGGACGGGCCCACCGATGGGTCCACGGCCCGTGCCGGGGGCGGCGGCAACTACCTCTCCAACGAGATCGCCTACCGCGCCACGCTGCTGCGGGACCGGCTCGGGCTGCGCGATTCGCTGCCGGGTGGGCATATCCACACGCCGGTACTGCAGTTCGGGGCGGGCAACACGGACCCGGCGACCGGGACGATCACCGATCCGGAGTTCGTGCGGAACCGGGTGGACATCATCGCGCAGGTGAAGGCGATGGTGACGGTGGCCCTGGAGGCATCACTCGCCGACTGACGCCGGCCCGACTTCCGCGTCCCCCTCCTGGTCCCCCTCCCCGGTCTCCTCCCCCAACAGCTCCCGCGCCATCATCGTCGCCCCCGCCACCGCCCCCGGCATCAGGAACACCGCGACGAACGGGACCAGGAAGGAGAGGCCGAGGGGGGTGCCGAAGCCCCAGATGAGGGTCTTGCGGGAGCGGAGGAGGGCGAGGCGGGCGCGGAGGTCGATGCCTCGGCGTTGGAGGGCGACCGCCGTCAGCTCCTCCGTGAGGAAGAAGCCGGTGACGAAGAAGCCGATCACCGGGATGACCGTCTGGCCGATGAACGGGACGAAGCCCAGGGCGAAGAGCAGGACGCCCCACAGCACCGCGCGGACCAGGATGCGGAGGCTGTCGCGGGCGGAGATCCACAGTTCGCGCCAGAGGGGGAGGCCCGATTCGGGGGCCGTGCCGTCCGGGGAGACGTCCCGGTCGACCTTCTCGGAGAGGGTCTCGTAGAAGGGCTGGCCTATGAGGAGCGTGGCGGCCGTGAACGTCAACACCGAGAGCAGCAGGGCCAGTACGAACAGCACCGCCGTGAGGAACCCGCGGAACAGGCCCTGCCACGGGCTCGACCAGTCGTCCGCGAAGGGCGTCGACCAGCCGACGAAGTCCTGGCCCCAGAGCGCCAGCGCGACCAGCGCCGCCACGTACAGGACCAGCGTGATCAGGCCGGGGATCAGCCCGAAACCGTAGTGCCTCCCGTGCCGCGCCATCCAGCGCTGGCCCTTCAGGAGATAACCGAATCCCGCGCCAAGATCATGCATAGGGTGAACTTTACTCAGCGTCAGTGCTATGTGGTCGATACCGCCACCACAACCCCCCGGTCCGCCGCCGGCGACACCGCCGCCGTCACCCGTACCGCCGTCGCCCGGGCCACCCGGCCCGCGCGGGAGGTCGCCGCGAGGAGGGCCGGCTGGACGCGTTCCAGGGCGGAGACCAGGAGTTCCTCGGCGGCGACCAGGACCGGGCCGGCCACCTTCGTGGTCGCCGCCGCGGCCTCCGTGAGGTCGGCGAGTGGGGGCAGGGCGGCCCGGACCACGTTCACGCCCGCGGTCGCCGCCCGTTGCGCGAGGGCGACCTGGAAGGGCAGCAGCGGAGCCAGCGCCGCCGTCAACGCCTCGGCCACGCGCCGGAGTTCGGGGGACGCGTCGGCCAGGGTGTCGGCCAGCGCCCGGATCAGCGGGGTGAGGGCCAGCAGGACGCCCGCGGCCACGCCCGCCGCCGCGGGCAGCAGCGGGGACGCCGCCTCGACCAGGTCGCCGAGCGCCGTGGCGAACTCCTCGACAGCCGGTTCCACCGCGTCCAGGACGGGCAGCAGGCTGTCGCCGAGCACCGTCAGCAGCGCCTGCGCCGGTGCGCTCACCGGGTGCACGGCCAGCGGCGCGCCGGTCGTGCCGAGCCGGGTCAGGGTGTCGACGATGCGGTAGAACGCCTCCTGGGCCTGCGGCGACGCGCTCGCCTCGGCCAGTTCGGCGGTGGTCTCGCGCAGCACCCGTAGCGCCTCCGCGCCCGAACCGTCGCGTGGATCAAGGGTGTTGATCGCGATCCTGGTGATGTTCCCGGCCGTGTCCAGGAGTTGGCCGGTGATGTCGGTGGTGCTGCGTGCCATCCGCAGCACCTCGTCCCTGCTGGGGATCGAAGGAATCGTTGCCATGGGACCTGGGACCTCCTCGCCGGCCGCGCCCGCTGCCCGGTACCGGTGACCTGTGCTCAGCATGCCCCCTCCCCGGCCCCATGAATGCGCCATACGGGGCATCGACGACACCGACAACTTCCTGTTCACCGTTGAGTCGAACAGGTGCGGCTCGCCGTACCGATCTCTGGAACCAAAGAGGAGGTACGCGTGCGCACCATTGCCAGAGCCGTCCCCCCGAGACCTGTTCTGCTCACCGCCGTCGCCCTGACCACCGCCGCCGGTTCGCTCCTGCTCCAGCCCCGCACCGCGGACGCCACCCCCCGGCCCGTCCCCCGCCGGGGTTCCGCGCCCGACCCCGCCATCCGTGAGGGCTCCGGCCCCGACCGGTACGCGGGCCTCGCGCCCGCCACCGCCGCCCGCCGCGCCCTCACCGCCACCGTCCCGCGCACCGACCCCCGCCTCGGCTATCCCCGCCGCCAGGTCCTCTCCCCCGATCCGACGAACCCCGCCGACACGTCCCTCAAGCTCGGCCTGAGCCCGTACGACGCCCTCGCGCCACGTCTGAACTCCCTTCAGCGGCTGGGCGACCGGGTGAGTGTCGAGGTCGCGGGCGTCTCCGCCGGCGGGCACCGGCTCTACCTCGTCACGGTCACCGCCCCGGAGACCGCCGACCAGGCCACCGCTCAGGAACGGATGCGCGAGCTCATCGAGAACGCGCCCGCCTCCGCGGCCAAGTCCCCGGAGATCAAGGCCGGTTACAAGATCCCGGTCCTCTTCGACAACAACATCCACGGCGACGAACGCGAGGGCACCGACGCCTCCCTCGACCTCATCCAGCGGCTCGCCACGGCCAACGACACCCAGACGAAAGACCTGTTGGCGCACAGCCGCCTCTACTTCGACATCACCGCGAACCCCGACGGCCGTATCGCGGGCACCCGCGCGAACGCCAACGGCTTCGATCTGAACCGGGACCTGATCACCGCGTCCCAGCCCGAGACCCGCGCGATCCGCGCGCTCACGATCGACAAGCAGCCCGCCGTCCTGCTCGACCTGCACGGTTACGTCAACGGCACCCTCATCGAGCCGACCACTCCCCCGCACGGCGAGAACTACGAGTACGACCTCTTCCTCAAGAACACCTACGCCAACGCCCTGGACATGGAAGCCGCGGTCGACGGCCTCGGCCACACACCGGCCAAGGACGGGGTCGAGCCCGCCCAGATCCCCTTCCGGGACCAGGCGGAGGGCTGGGACGACTGGCCCCCGGTCTTCACCCCGCAGTACGCGGCCTTCCAGGGCGCGGTGGCCGCGCACACGGTCGAGATCCCCCTCCAGGTCGACAACACGGCCTACGACACCCTCCCCACCGCCGAGCTGCGCCGGCGCGCCGCGATCAACGTGGCCGTCGCGGGCGCGGCGATGCGCGCCACCCTCAACTTCGCCCGATCGCACCGCAGTTCGCTCATCGCCGACCAGATCGAGATGTTCCGGCGGGGCACGGCGGGCGCCGAGCAGGTACCCGTGTCGGCGCGGACCGTCCCGGGGGTCCCGGGCATCGGCCCCGAGGACGTCTACACGACCGAATTCCCCCGCGCCTACACCATTGCGGCCGACACCGCGGGCGCCCGCCTCGTCGCGCATCTCGTCGCCAACGACGTCCGCGTGCTACGCGCGGCGAACGGCCCGTACGTCGTCGACATGCACCAGCCCAAACGGGGCCTGGCGAACGCCCTGTTGGCCGACGGCAGGGACATCAGCGACAAGGTGACGGCGATGTACGACATCTCGGCCTGGAGCCTGGGCCGGCTGTGGGGCGCCACGGTCGAACCCGCCCCCGGTCTCCCCACCACGCCCCTCACCACCGTCTCCGCCCCCTCCCCCGTCGCCCATGTCGCCCCGCACGGCGACCTCCGCCTGCGCCTCACCGACCCGGCCGAGTTCGCGGCCCTCAACTCCCTTCTCCGTCAGGGGATTCCGGTACGCCGGGCGGCGGACGGCAGCGCGATCGTGCCGGACACGCCCTCGGCGCGGGCGGGGGCGACCACGGCGGCCCAGACGTACGGCGTGGTATTCGAGGCCACAACCCTCCCCGGTGTCACGGCACTTCATCCCGTCCGCGTCGCCGCCGCCGTCACCCCAGGTGAGTTGTTCGCGCTGCGGGAGATGGACTTCGACGTGACACCCGTGTCGACGGACGTCCTGAACGCCGGTTTCGACTGGTCGAGGGCGGATGTGCTGTTCGTGTCCGCGGAGTTGGAGTACGGCGACCTGACCCCGACCGCCCGCACCGCCCTGGGCGCCTTCCTCTCCGCCGGGCACGGACTCGTCGGCCGGGGCGTCACCGGCGCCGCGTTCGCCTCCGCGACCGGCCTGCTGACGGCCGCGCCCGTGGAGGGCACCCAGGAGGCCAACGGCGTCGTACGGGTGGTGAATTCGGGCCAGGTCACAGCGGGCGCCCCGCCCTACGGCTTCGTCTACGCGCCGGTGTGGTTCACCGGACTCGGCTCCGGAGTGCGCGTGGAGCAGTCGTACGCGACCGGGAATCCGCTCCTCGCCGGGCACTGGCGGACGCGGGCCGACGGGTCCGGCGGTCCCGCGGACGCGGCGGGGCGGCCCTCGGTCGTCAGTGGCCGACATGCCGTCCTGTTCGGCACGGAGCCCCTCTTCCGGGATCATCCCAAGGGGGAACTCCCGCAGGTCGGGCGGGCGTTGTTCACCATGGCACACACGAACGACGGCACACGCGCAGGGGCACACGCGAGCAGCGGATCAGTCGAGGAGAGCAGATGACCCAGGAGATCCACGGCACCGTAGCCGACGGCTTCGAGACGGTACGGGAGGAGTTCGCCGCGGTGGTGGCGGGCGAACGTGCCGATTATGAGGGCCAGTTGTGCGCATACGTACACGGTCGGCGGGTCGTCGACCTGTGGGCGGGGCCACCTGGTACCGACGGCGACTCGCTCTATGGCGTGTTCTCGTCCACGAAGGGCGCCGCGCATCTCGTGGTGGCGCTGCTCGTGCAGGACGGCACGCTGGAGCTGGACCGCAAAGTGACGTACTACTGGCCGGAGTTCGCGTCCGAGGGGAAAGGCGCGCTGACGCTGCGCGAGTTGCTCTCGCACCGGGCGGGTCTGGTCGGCACGGACACGGGCTTCACGCTCGAAGAGCTGGCCGACGACCGGGCGGTGGCCGAACGTCTCGCCGACCAGCGGCCGTTCTGGCGTCCGGGCACGGTCTTCGGCTATCACGCCCTGGTGATCGGCGCGTTGACCGGCGAGATCGTACGGCGGGCCACGGGCCGTTCGCTCCGGGACGTGCACGAGGAGAGAGTGCGGGCGCCGTACGGGCTGGACTTCTTCCTCGGGCTGCCGGCGGTGCACGAGCCCCGATTCCGCACCGTCCAGCCCCAGTTGCCGACCCCGGAGCAGGAGGCCGCGCGTGCGGCGGAGCCGGCCGGGCCGCACAGTCTCGCCGCGATCGCGTTCAACGAACACGCGGCGCGGCCGACCGTCCTGGAGTCGCTGCCGAACGAACGGGTGATCCGGGCGAAGGGTCCCGCGTCGGTCGGCGGGGTGGCGTCGGCGCGCGGTCTCGCCGGGCTGTACGCGGCGGCGATCAGCGAAGTCGACGACCGGGCCGCCCTGTTGAAGGCGGACACGGCGGCGGAGTTCGGGCAGTTGCACTCCGTCGGGTACGACGTGGTGACCGGCACGCACCGGGCGTACGGCCTGGGTTTCCAGGCGACCGCGGACGCCGTGTACCCGTTCCTGGGCGCCGGCACGATCGGCCACAGCGGCGCGGCCGGCTCCCAGGCCTTCGCCGACCCCCGCAGCGGCCTGGCCTACGGCTACACCAGGCGCCGCTTCGCCTTCCCGGGCGGGGCGGCGGCGGAGAACGTGGGGCTGGTGCGGGCCGTGCACGGCGCGGCGCTGGCTCAGTGACAACCGTCGAGGCCGCACCCCGCATCAAGGGGTGCGGCCTCGTCGTAGCAACTGCTGCTGTCGGAAGAACTACAGCTTGACGATCATCTTGCCGGTGTTCTCGCCGCGCAGCTGGCCGAGGAACGCCTCCAGGTTGTTCTCGATGCCCTGGACGACCGTCTCGCGGTACTTCAGTTCGCCGGAGGCCACCCACGCGCCGACCTCCCGGACGAACTGCGGCTGCAGGTCGTAGTGGTCGCCGACGAGGAAGCCCTCGATGCGGCCGCGGGTCTGGATGAGGCGGCCGAGGTTCTTCGGGCCGGGGGTGGGCTCGGTGTTGTTGTAGACCGAGATCATGCCGCAGATCGCGATACGGCCGCGCTCGTTCAGTGAGCCGATCGCGGCTTCCAGGTGGTCGCCGCCGACGTTGTCGAAGTAGACGTCGACGCCGTCCGGGGCGGCCTCGCGGAGCTGCTTGCCGACCGGGCCGTTCTTGTAGTTGAAGGCCGCGTCGAAGCCGTACTCCTCGACGAGGAGCTTGACCTTCTCGTCGGAACCGGCGGAGCCGATGACCCGGGAGGCACCCTTGAGCTTGGCGATCTGGCCGACCTGGCTGCCCACGGCACCCGCGGCGCCGGAGACGAAGACCGAGTCGCCCTCCTTGAAGGACGCGGTGCGCAGCAGGCCGGCGTAGGCGGTGAGGCCGGTCATGCCGAGGACGCCGAGGTAGGTGGAGAGCGGGGCGAGGTCGGGGTCGACCTTGACGGCGCCCTTGGCGTCGATGGTCGCGTACTCGCGCCAGCCGCCGAAGTGCAGCACGTGGTCGCCGGCCGCGAAGCCCTCGGCGTTCGACTCGACGATCTCGCCGACCGCGCCGCCCTGCATGACCTTGCCGAGCTCGAAGGGGGCCGTGTACGACTTGGCGGCGCTCATGCGGCCGCGCATGTACGGGTCGACCGACAGGTACTTGTTCCGCACCAGCACCTGGCCCTCGGCCGGGGCCCGGGTCTCGGTCTCCACCAGGGCGAAGTCCTCGGGCTTCGGCCAGCCGACCGGACGGCTGAGCAGGTGCCATTCGCGGTTGATCATCACAAGCGCCTTTCGTAGTGCAGGGGGTCGTGCGGGGTGGTTCGCACACTGCCAAATACTTCAGTACCTGAAACAACCATGCGCCTGAATATTTCATGATGTCAAGTAACGGGGTACTCTGAGCCCATGGCCACACCCGAAAAGACGCGCCGCTCCGACCCCGTGACCATGGAGGTCGTCGAGCTGATCGGTGATGTCGTGGCGCGGTTCTACGCGGACTACGAGGAGGCGGCGGGCGACCACACGCTGACCGGGGCGCAGGCCAGGCTGCTCAGCCTGCTGTCCCTGGAGCCGCTGCCGATGCGCAAGCTGGCGCGGAAGCTGAAGTGTGAGCCGTCGAACGTCACGGGCATCGTGGACCGGCTGGAGACGCGCGGCCTGGTGGAGCGCCGCCCCGACCCCGCCGACCGGCGCGTGAAGCTGGCGGCGGCCACGGACGAGGGGCGCCGGGTGGCCCGTAGCCTGCGGGAATCGCTGCGGTTCGCGCGCGAGCCGCTGGCCGGACTGTCGGACGAGGAGCGGCTGGCGTTGCGTGGGTTGCTCCGGCGGATGCTGGAGGTCTGAGCCGGACGGCTCAGGAACACCACCACAGGACCCGCTTGCAGGTCTCCGAGGGCGACGGTGTCGGGCTCGGGTCCGAGGACGACGGGTCCGAGGACGGGGTGGTGGTCGGGTCCGTCGAGGACGTCGACGCCGGGGACGTGGTGCCGCCGCCGCTGCCTGCCGTCGGGGTGCGCGACTCCCCGGGGTCCTTCGTTTCCTTCCCGGACTTCGACGGCGACGCCGACGGTGATGCCGAGGCGTCCGGGGACGCCGTACCCGCGCCGGTTCCGACGGTCTTCGTGACGTCCAGGGGCTCGGCGGTCCTGCCGGCCTCCGCGTCCGCCCCGCCCTCCGCCGAGGCGCCCGGCGCCGCGGACCTCTGGTTGGAGAACGGCGCGTCGGTGCCCAGCTCCGCCAGGCTCAGGCCGCCCGCCGCCAGTACGAAACCGGCCGTTATGAGAAGCACCCGGCGCCGGCGCCTCCGGTGTGCCGCGGCCTTGCGATCGCGACGGCTCGCGCTCGCCGGGTCCGCGCTCCCGGCGTCACCGTCGTCGTCCCCGACCGCGCCAAGCCCGCCGTCATCCCGGCCGCGCCCGCGATTCCCCCGCCGCGCGGCACGCCCCTGGTGTCCGGCGTCCTCGTCATCCGGACTCCCGGTGTCCCCGTCACCGTCCGCGATCACGTGCCCGGCGCCGTCGTCCCGCCCGCGCCCGCGATTCCTCCGCCGTGCGGCGCGGCCCTGGTGTTCGGCGTCCTCGGCGTCTTCCTCGTGGCCGGGGTCGGGCGCGCCCGGGCCCTCGTGCGGGGTGCCGTCCGTTTGCGGGTGGGCTTCAACTCCGCGTGCGTGGGCCTGAGTCGAGTCGGCGGGTACTTCGGCTGATGCGCCGCACCCCGGGCACGCGAGGGCGCCGTTCAGGTGCCGGCCGCAGGGGTGGCAGTAGTCCATGACGCGGGAAGACTAAGTTCCTCACGGGCGACGTTCATAGTCACGGCTGTGAAAGTTGTGTAGGGACGCGGCGGGAAACGACAAGAATCGACACGAACCGACACCGCCCAGCGGTACGCCGATCGCGTCTCTTGCCGAAACCGTTACGCGTTCGACCCATTGACACCCCCGCCCCGCCGTCCTTACTGTCTGCCCAGCATTTCGAACGTGAGCCGATATTTCGAACAGCACTGAAAAGCACAGGGGGCATCTGCCGTGCGCATCACGGGAATCAGTACGCACGTGGTCGGGACGCCATGGCGCAATCTGACGTACGTCCAAGTGCACACCGACGAGGGCGTCACCGGCGTCGGCGAGACCCGGATGCTGGGCCACACCGACGCGCTGATCGGTTACCTGCGCGAGGCCCAGGCAAACCACATTCTCGGTTCCGACCCGTTCGCGGTGGAAGACCTCGTACGCCGGATGAAGTACGGCGACTACGGGCGCGCGGGTGAAATCGTCATGTCCGGCATCGCCGTGATCGAGATGGCGTGCTGGGACATCAAGGGCAAGGCCCTCGGCGTGCCGGTGTGGCAGCTGCTCGGCGGCAAGGTCACCGACAAGGTGAAGGCGTACGCCAACGGCTGGTACACCACCGAGCGGACCCCGGAGGCCTATCACAAGGCCGCCCAGGGGGTCATGGAGCGCGGGTACAAGGCGCTGAAGATCGACCCCTTCGGCACCGGGCACTTCGAACTCGACCACGAGCAGACCCTGTACGCGGTCTCCCTGATCGAGGCCGTGCGGGACGCGATCGGTCCGGACGCCGAGCTGATGCTGGAGATGCACGGCCGGTTCTCGCCGTCGACCGCCGTACGGCTGGCGCACGAACTCGCGCCGTTCAAGCCCGCGTGGCTGGAGGAACCGGTTCCGCCGGAGAACCTGAAGGCGCTGGAGAAGGTCGCCGCGAAGGTGGACATCCCCATCGCGACGGGTGAGCGCATCCACGACCGGATCGAGTTCCGCGAGCTGTTCGAGAGCCAGGCCGTCGACATCATCCAGCCCGACGTCGGCCACCTCGGCGGCATCTGGGAGACCCGGAAGCTGGCCGCGACCGCCGAGGCGCACTACGTCCTCGTCGCCCCGCACAACGTCGGCGGACCGGTCCTGACCGCCGCCTCGCTCCAAGTCGGCTTCTCCTCGCCGAACTTCAAGATCCTGGAGCACTTCAACGACTTCGCGGACGCGGACATCAAGAAGGTCGTGAAGGGCGCCCCGCAGGTGATCGACGGCTACTTCCACCTCTCGGACGCGCCCGGTCTCGGTGTCGAGCTGGACGTCGACGCGGCGGCCGAATTCCCGCAGCAGCAGGCCCGGTTCGACCTGTGGGCGGACGGCTGGGAGCAGCGCAAGCCGAAGGGCTCGAAGTGAGCACCGCGGTCGTCGTCGAGGCCCCGGGCGAGCACCGGCTGGCCTCGCACGAGCCGCGGCAGCCGGACGCGGGCGAGGCGCTGGTGCGCGTCCACGCGGTCGGCATCTGCGGCAGCGACCGCGAGGTGTACCAGGGCAACAGGCCCGAGGGATACGTCCGTTACCCCCTCACCCCGGGCCACGAGTGGTCCGGCACCGTGGAGGCGGTCGGCGCGGGTGTGCCCGCAACTCTCGTGGGACGCAAGGTGGTTGGCGAGGGCTTCCGCAACTGCCAGGTCTGCGACCGGTGTCACGCGGGCGAGACAACGTTGTGCACGGCGGGCTACGAGGAGACCGGCTTCACCCAGCCGGGCGCGATGGCCGCCACCCTCACGCTCCCCGCCCGACTCCTCCATGTCCTCCCGGACGAGGCCGACTTGACGGCCGCGGCACTGCTTGAGCCCGCTGCCTGCATCGCGGCCGCCGCGCTCAAGGCGAACGCGCGGCCGGGTGAGCGGGTCGCGGTGGTCGGTACCGGCACGCTCGGGATGTTCGCGGTGCAGTTCCTGAAGGCGGGCTCGCCCGCCGAGCTGCTCGTGGTGGGCA
The DNA here is from genome assembly GCF_036226385.1 of Streptomyces sp. NBC_01261. NCBI lineage: Bacteria > Bacillati > Actinomycetota > Actinomycetes > Kitasatosporales > Streptomycetaceae > Streptomyces > Streptomyces sp. NBC_01261. Next base: position 7,562,465 of record NZ_CP108463.1, on the reverse strand, counting down.
CCCGGCCCGACCGCGCGAAGCTGTCGAAGGACTTCGGCGCGAGCCGATTCCTCACCAGGGACCAGGAGTTGCCCGACGATTTCGACGTCGTGATCGAGACCGCCGGGTCCGCGTCCGCCGCGCGCACCGCTGCCTCCCTGCTCCGGCGCGGCGGACGCCTGGTCCTCACCGGTATCCCGGCGCCGGGCGCCGAGGGTCTCGACCCCACCGATCTCGTCGTACGGCAGCTGGAGGTGCACACCGTCTTCGGGGCACCGCCGGACGCCTGGGCGCACACGGTGCGGGTGTTCGGGGCGGGGTTGCTCGATCCGCTTCCCCTGGTCACCCACGAGCTGCCGCTGGCCGAGTTCCCGCAGGCCATCGAGCTGGTGGGGTCCGGCGATCCCAAGGTCGGCAAGGTGCTGCTGCGGCCGTAGGAAACCCCAGCCGTACGCCGGCACGGGGTGACCTGACCACCCCGTGCCGGCGTACCACCAGAGTCTTTTTCTACCCCGAGCCGCGAACCTCGTCCGAAATACCGAACGCGAAGGACAGCAAGTGACCGACACCGCCACGGCAGCCCGCAGGCCCGGGGAGCAGGCCCTCTCCGCGCTCGGCCTGGGCGCGCCCGCCCTCGACCCCGCCGACGCCTCCACCCACACCTTCCCGGACGGCGGTCGCTGGCGCACCGAGATCCCCTCGTGCGAGGGGCCCGAGGCGCTGGCGGTCATCCTCAAGGAGTCCTCGCGCCTGGACGTGCCGATCCACCGGATCAGCCAGGGCAGCGGAGTGTGGATGCTGACCGACGCCGAGATCACCGAGATGGTCGAGGCGACCGCCGAACGCGACATCGAGCTCTGCCTGTTCACCGGGCCGCGCGGGACGTGGGACATCGGCGGCTCGGTCCGTTCCGACTCGCGTGGCGGGGGTCTGCGGGCCCGGGGCCACGACGCGGTCGCCGGGTGCGTCGAAGACGCCGTGCGCGCGACGGAGTTGGGCGTCAAGTGCCTGCTCGTCGCGGACGAGGGCGTGCTGTGGACGTTGCACCGGGCGCGGGTGGCGGGGATCATCCCGGCCGACACGACGCTGAAGGTGTCGGCGCTGATCGGTCCGGTCAACCCGGCGGCGTACGCGGTGTACGAACGTCTGGGCGCGGACTCGCTCAACGTGCCCAGCGATCTGACGCTGGAGCACCTGACGGAGATCCGGCGGGTGTCGGCCGCCCCCATGGACATGTACATCGAGGCGCCGGACGACCTCGGTGGCTACATCCGGATGTACGAGGTCGCGGAACTGATCCGCCGAGGCGCCCCCCTGTACCTGAAGTTCGGCCTCTCCAAGGCCCCCGGCATCTACCCGTGGGGCACCCATCTGCGCGACGTCACCCTCGACACGGCACGTGAGCGGGTCCGCCGGGGCCGGCTGGCCCTGGACCTGCTCGCGCGGCACGGCGCGGACGGGGACATGGCTCCGCTGGGCTCCAGGTTGCCGGGTTCCCTCAACCGTTTCCCCGTCGAGAGTGCCACTGACTGACCGACGGGGCCGCGGGCCGCCTGTGGCTGGCCGCGCACCCAAAGACCCGGGCCGGCGTCAGAGGGACGCGGGGAACCGCGCGACCAGCCACAACGGCCCCGCACCTCTTCAACACAGGCCCGCTTACGAAGGGGCGCGAGGAACCGCGCGACCAGCCCCCACCGGGCCCGCACCACACAACACAACCGGCACCACCCCGCATCCCGAACCACCCCCCAAGCTCGCTGCACCTCTCAACGACGAGAAGAATGAGGCCAGTTCACATGCGCATCCACAGAAGCGCCCTCCCCCTCATAGCCGGCGCCGCCACCCTCGCGCTGACCCTGTCCGCGTGCGGACAGAGCGGCTCGGGCGGCAGCAAGGAGAAGGAGAGCAGTGCCAAGGGCGGCACGATCGGCATCGCGATGCCGACGAAGTCCTCCGCGCGCTGGATCTCCGACGGCAACAACATGGTCAAGGACCTGAAGACCAAGGGCTACAAGACCAAGCTGGTCTACGGCGAGGACGACCCGGACACCCAGGTCTCGCAGATCGAGAACATGATCACCCAGGGCGTCAAGGGCCTGATCATCGCGGCGATCGACAACAAGTCCCTGAACAACGTGCTCCAGGAAGCCGCGGCCGCGAAGATCCCGGTCATCGCCTACGACCGCCTCATCCTCGGCACCAAGAACGTCGACTACTACGCCTCGTTCGACAACGAGAAGGTCGGCACCCTCCAAGGCACGTACATCGCCGAGAAGTTGGGGCTGACCACCGGCAAGAAGGGCCCCTTCAACATCGAGCTGTTCGCCGGCTCGAACGACGACAACAACACCAAGTACTTCTTCGACGGCGCGATGAAGGTGCTCCAGCCGTACATCGACAAGAAGGAACTGGTCGTCAAGTCCGGGCAGACCGCGCTCAACAAGGTCACCACCCTGCGCTGGGACGGCACCACCGCGCAGAACCGCATGGAGGACATCCTCACCGGCTCGTACAAGACCGGCCGGGTCGACGCGGTGCTCTCGCCCTACGACGGCATCTCCATCGGCATCCTGTCCGCACTGAAGTCGGACGGCTACGGCACCTCGGCCAAGCCCCTGCCGGTCATCACCGGCCAGGACGCCGAGCTGGCCTCGGTGAAGTCGATCATCGCCGGTGACCAGACGCAGACCGTCTACAAGGACACCCGGCAGCTCGCCAAGGTCGCGGACACCATGATCGACGACGTGCTCAACGGCAAGACGCCGCAGACCAACGACACCAAGACCTACGACAACGGCACCAAGGTCGTCCCCGCCTACCTGCTGCAGCCGGTGAGCGTCGACAAGACGAACTACGAGGACGTGCTGGTCAAGGGCGGGTACTACACGGACGCGCAACTCAAGTAAGTCCGCTGCCAGTTACCCGACCCCACACTTGATTGGTAGGCACGACCATGGCGGGACCCGTCCTGGAAATGCGCTCGATCGTCAAGACCTTTCCCGGTGTCAAGGCGCTGTCGGACGTCACGTTGACGGTCCGTCAGGGCGAGGTCCACGCCATCTGCGGTGAGAACGGCGCCGGGAAGTCCACCTTGATGAAGGTGCTCTCCGGCGTCCATCCGCACGGCAGTTACGAGGGCGACATCCTCTTCGAAGGGGAGGAGTGCCGCTTCCGCGATATCCGGGCGAGCGAGCAGCGCGGCATCGTGATCATCCACCAGGAGCTGGCGCTGGTGCCGTTCCTCTCCATCGCGGAGAACATCTTCCTCGGCAACGAGCACGCCTCGCGCGGGCTCATCAACTGGAACGAGACGCTGCGGCACGGCACCGAACTGCTGCGCCGGGTGGGTCTGAGCGACCACCCGGAGACCCGCGTCGCCGACATCGGCGTGGGCAAGCAGCAGCTGGTGGAGATCGCGAAGGCGCTGTCGAAGAAGGTGAAACTGCTCATCCTGGATGAGCCGACGGCGGCCCTGAACGACGAGGACAGCGGCAAACTCCTCGACCTCATCCTGGAGTTGAAGAAGCAGGGCATCACCTGCATCATCATTTCGCACAAGCTGAACGAGATCCGCAAGGTCGCCGACTCGGTGACGATCCTGCGCGACGGCCGCTCCATCGAGACCCTCGACGTGAAGGCGCCGGAGACCACCGAGGAGCGGATCATCTCCGGCATGGTCGGCCGCGACCTCGACCACCGCTTCCCCGAACGCACCCCGCACGAGGGCGAGCCCGAGGCGGCACCGGCCCTGGAGATCCGCGGCTGGACCGTGTTCCACCCGATCGACCAGCAGCGCAAGGTAGTTGACGATGTGTCAATAAATGTGCGCAGGGGCGAGATCGTCGGCATCGCCGGACTCATGGGCGCCGGCCGCACCGAACTCGCGATGAGCGTCTTCGGCCGCTCCTACGGCCGGTACGCCGGCGGCACCGTCCTCAAGGACGGCGTGGAGATCCGTACCAAGTCCGTCGCGGAGGCGGTCGGACACGGCATCGCGTACGTCACCGAGGACCGCAAGCACTACGGCCTCAACCTCATCGACACGATCAACCGGAACATCTCGCTGGCCGCCCTGAACAAGGTCTCCCGGCGCGGAGTCGTCGACGAGCAGGAGGAGCGGCAGGTCGCCGAGCGGTACCGCAAGTCGATGAACATCAAGGCGCCGACGGTCTTCGAGCCGGTGGGCAAGCTGTCCGGCGGCAACCAGCAGAAGGTCGTCCTCAGCAAGTGGATCTTCGCGGGTCCCGAGGTGCTGATCCTGGACGAGCCCACCCGCGGTATCGACGTGGGCGCCAAGTACGAGATCTACACGGTCATCGACCAACTCGCCGCAGAGGGCAAGGCGGTGGTCTTCATCTCCTCCGAACTGCCGGAACTGCTCGGCATGTGCGACCGCATCTACACGATGGCGGCGGGCCGGCTGACCGGTGAGGTGCCCCGGGCCGAGGCCACGCAGGAAGTGCTGATGCGCCAGATGACGAAGGACAAAGAGGTAACGCGATGAGCACGGACGTGACCGCCAAGAGCCCGGCGCCCGCGCCGCCGGGCGGGAGCGGATCGGCCGCGGGCGGCGGCCTGTTGCAGCTGATGCTGGACGGCCTGCGGCGCAACATGCGCCAGTACGGCATGCTGATCGCCCTCGGTCTGATCGTGATCCTCTTCGAGGTGTGGACCGGCGGGGACCTGCTGCTGCCGCGCAACGTCTCCAACCTGGTGCTGCAGAACAGCTACATCCTGATCCTCGCGATCGGCATGATGATGGTCATCATCGCCGGACACATCGACCTGTCGGTCGGTTCGCTGACGGCGTTCGTGGGCGCCTTCGCGGCGGTCCTGATGGTCAATCACCAGGTGCCGTGGCCGGTCGCGTTGGTGCTGTGCCTGCTGATGGGCGCCGTCGCGGGCTCCGTACAGGGGCTGTTGATCGCCTACGCGGGCATACCGTCGTTCATCGTCACCCTCGCCGGCATGCTGCTCTTCCGCGGCCTCACCGAGATCCTGCTCCAGGGCCAGACGCTGGGCCCCTTCCCCAACGGCCTGCAGAAGATCGGCAACGGCTTCCTGCCCGCGGTCGGCCCGAACACCAACTACCACAACCTCACCCTGCTGTTGGGCCTCGCGATGGTCGCCGCTGTGGTGTGGCAGGAGGTCCGCGACCGGCGCCGGCAGCTGGAGTTCTCGCTCGACGTGCCGCCGGTGAAGCTGTTCCTGCTCAAGCTGGTGGCGATCGTCGCCGCGATCGTCTGGCTGACCATGCTGCTCGCCAGCTACAACGGCGCGCCGGTCATCCTGATCATCCTCGGTGTCCTGGTGGTCGGTTACGGCTACGTGATGCGCAACACCGTCTTCGGCCGCCACATCTACGCGATCGGCGGCAATCTGCCGGCCGCGAAGCTGTCCGGCGTCAAGGACAAGCGCGTCAGCTTCCAGGTGTTCCTGAACATGGGCGTGCTCGCGGCCCTGGCGGGTCTGGTGGTCACCTCCCGCCTCAACGCGGCCTCGCCGAAGGCCGGTGACGGCTTCGAACTGGAGGCCATCGCCTCCTCGTTCATCGGGGGCGCGTCCATGAGCGGCGGTGTCGGCACCGTTCTCGGTGCCATCATCGGCGGTCTGGTCCTCGGCGTGCTGAACAACGGCATGAACCTCCTCAGTGTCGGCACCGACTGGCAACAGGTCATCAAGGGCCTCGCCCTGCTGGCCGCGGTCGGCTTCGATGTGTGGAACAAACGCAAGTCCGGTTCGTAAGTCCAGCCCGGGCCCCGCACGTCTGTCATTCGCACAGCACGGCGGGGCCCCTTCCATGTGCAGGAGCCGCTCAATGGAACTGAACAGACGCACGGTCATTGCAGGCGCCGCGGCAGCCGGTATCACCGCGAGCGCACTGGGTACGGGTACGGCGCAGGCAGCGAGCCCGGGAGGCGGCAACAAGCCCGTGAAGGAACTCTTCGGCACCCTCGCCGACGGGACGAAGGTCTACCGCTGGTCGCTGGCCAACGGCGGCACCCGCCTGAAGGTCCTCTCCTACGGCGGCATCGTCCAGTCGCTCGAACTCCCGGACCGGCACGGCAAGTACGCCAACGTGTCGCTCGGCTACGACAACCTCGCCGCGTACGTCGCCGGCACCACGTTCTTCGGCGCGACCATCGGCCGGTACGGAAACCGCATCGCCAAGGGCCAGTTCACCCTCGACGGCAAGGCGTACCAGCTCTCCGTCAACGACGGCGTGAACAGCCTGCACGGCGGTGCCAAGGGCTTCAACACGAAGGTCTGGGACATCGAGCCCTTCACCAAGGGCTCCGACGTCGGCCTCCACCTCCACTACACCAGCGTGGACGGCGAGATGGGCTACCCCGGCACCCTCAGGACGAAGGTGACCTTCACCCTCACCAAGCACGGCGACTGGCGTATCGACTACGAGGCCACCACCGACAAGCCGACGGTCGTCAACCTCACCAACCACACGTACTACAACCTCGCCGGCGAGGGCAGCGGCACGATCGAGAACCACGAGCTCACGATCGCCGCCGGCCGCTACACGCCCACCGACACGGGCCTGATCCCCACCGGCGAACTGGCGAAGGTCTCCGGTACCCCCTTCGACTTCCGCAAGGGCAAGCCGGTCGGCCGGGACATCCGCGCGGGCCACCCGCAGCAGGTGCAGGCCAAGGGCTTCGACCACAACTGGGTACTCGACAAGGGCGTCACCGCCAAGCCGGAGCACATCGCCACCCTGCACGACCCGCGCTCGGGCCGCACGCTGAAGATCGCCACGGACCAGCCGGGCCTGCAGTTCTACTCGGGCAACTTCCTCGACGGCACCCTCGTCGGCACCTCCGGCCGCACCTACCGTCAAGGCGACGGTCTGTGCCTGGAGACCCAGCACTTCCCGGACTCCCCGAACGAGCCGTCGTGGCCGACGACGGTCCTGCGCCCCGGCCAGACGTACCGCACGACGACGATCCACTCGTTCGGCGCCTGAAGTCCCACAGCTGACGCCTGGTTCGGACCCGGGGTTCCCGAACACACACCATTTTCACATCCGTTGAACAGCGCCACTCGCGTCTCCGTATCCATGGGTGGCCCGTGCTCCCCCGCGCGGGCCACCCAAGACGACGGGCCCGGTCGTCCCCACCGGGCCCGCCTTCATACGGAGGTTCCATTGGTCGACTCCAACGTCACCTCGCTGTTCCGCAGTACGGCGGCACACAGCCCGTCGATGGCGGCGTTGGCGCGTGAGAGCGACGGCACCGGGCCGGTGGACTTCTGTATTCCGTGCAACCCGTACTTCCCCACCCCCGCCATGTTCGACGAGATGGCGGCCCGGTTGCGCGAGATCATCACGTACTACCCGAGCAGCGCCGACACCATCACGGCCGAGCTCTGCAACCTGCTCCAACTCCCGCCGAGCTGCGTCGCGATGGGCAACGGTTCGACCGAACTGATCACCTGGATCGACCACTTGATGGTGCGCGAGTCCCTCGCCATCCCCGTCCCCACGTTCGGCCGCTGGACCGACCAGCCCATGGAGACCGGCAAGCGGGTCGACATGTTCCCGCTCCAGGAGTCCAGCGGCTTCGCCCTCGACCTCACGCAGTACGCGGAGTTCATCCGCAAGCGCAACACCAAGGTCGCGGTCATCTGCAACCCGAACAACCCCGACGGCGGCTTCATCCACAAGCAGGCGCTCGTCCAGTTCATGGACGCGATGGCCGACCTGGACCTCATCATCATCGACGAGTCGTTCCTGGAGTTCGCGGACGCCGAGGTCGAACCGAGCGTCGTACAAGAGGCGATGCTGCGTCCCAACGTGGTCGTCCTGCGCAGCCTCGGCAAGAACTTCGGCCTGCACGGCATACGGTTCGGCTACCTCGTCGCGAACCCCGCCCTGGCCGGCCGCATACGCTCGATGCTCCCCAAGTGGAACCTCAACGCCTTTGCCGAGCATGTGGTGTTCATCCTGAAGGAGCACGGCGCGGAGTACGCGCAGAGCCTCCAGCAGGTGCGCCGCGACCGGCTCGACATGGCGAGCCATCTCTCCGCGCTGCCCGGCCTGACGGTCTACCCGTCGCAGGGCAACTTCCTCTTCGTACGCCTCCCCGTCGGCGCCGAAGGCACGGTGGTGCGGGACCGGATGCTGACCGAGCACCGCATCCTCGTCCGTGAGTGCGGCAACAAGATCGGTTCGTCAAGCCGCTTCCTGCGGCTCGTGGTGCGCCCCCAGACGGACGTGCGTCGCCTGGTGTCCGGCATGGAACAGGTGCTCTACGGGACCAGGAGGGGAGCCGCCGTACCCGAGCTGGGTACAGGGACCAACTACAGCTCGGGTACGGCGGCCGTGGACCGCCTGGTCGGGGCGACGAACGGGGCGGGGATGCAGAACCTCGCGGCGCAGGCCCTCGGCACCGGGACGTCGGGGGTCGGCATACCGATGCCGGTGCCCATGCAGGTGCCCATGCCGGTGCCCGCGGCGGCTCAGATGCCGATGCAGCCTCAGCCGGTACCCATGCAGGTGCCTCAGCCGCAGCCTGTGCCGCAGCCCCAACAGCCTCAGCCCCAGCCGCAGTTCGAGCCGATGGTGGCCGCCGCGCAGGTTCAGCAGATGCCGATGCAGATGTCTCAGCAGATGCCTCAGCAGCAGCCCTACGGCGTCCCGGCGCCCGCACCGGCGCCCATGCCCCCGCAGGGGCCCACGCCTACCGGTGTGCCCGCGCGCAATGGGCTTACGGCGGCGCAGGTTCGGGGGGCTACCAGTCCCAACGGGATGCAGAACCTCGCGCCGGCGCCTGCGACCGGGTGGCCCAATGCCCAGGCTCAGGCTCAGAGTTGGCCCAATGCCGCGGGGATGGGACAGGCGGGCTGAGGGGTCGTCGCCGGGTGCGGGTGCGTGGGGGCTGGTCGTGCCCCTAGAGGGAGTTGGCCCTTACCGCGTTCAGTAGTGAGGCCCCCAGCGGTAGCGGCCGGCAACCCTGTACTTCGAAGCCTGCCTTCTCCAGTAGGCGTCGGTAATGGTGCTCGTCGCGTTCTTGGCCGCCCACGTTGCAGAGCATGTGGACGTCCCAGGCCACTGCCGTCGGGGTGGGCAACAGGCGTTCCACGACCAGGAGTTGGGTGCCCGGGCGCATCGCCTCCGCGCACTTGCCGAGGATCGTGAGGCAGCGTTCGTCGTCCCAGTCGTGGAGGACTCGGGAGAGGAGGTAGACGTCTCCTCCCTCCGGTACGGAGCGGGTGAAGTCGCCGGCGACGAAGGAGCAGCGTTCGGTGAGTTGGGCGCGGGCGGCTTCCAGGGCGCCGGGACGTTCGTAGAGGACGCCCTCCAGGTGGGGGTGGGCTCGGAGCAACCGGCCCAGCAGCGCGCCGTTTCCGCCGCCCACGTCCACCACTCGCCGGGCCTTCGAGAAGTCGATCAGCGTGGGAACCGGGGTGAACATCTCCGCGCTGGCCGCCATCGAACGGTGGAACAGGCTGCCCAGTTCGGGGTGTTCGGCGAAGTAGGCGAAGTGGTGCCGGCCGTTGCGGTGGGCGAAGGCTTCCTCGCCGGTGCGTACGGAGTGGGTCAGGCCCGCGAAGGAGTCGTAGAACGGGCCCGCGTAGAGCTGGGCCAGGGGCTTCAGGGAGAACTCCGTCGCCGTGCGCAGGGGTTGGCCCGCCGCCGTGAGGTGGTAGGTGTCGTCCGATGCCGTCAGGAGGCCCAGCGTCGTCAAGTAGCGGAGCAGGCGGCGTAGCGCGTCCGGGTGCGTCGCTGTGAGGGTTGCCAGTCGCTCCGCCGACATGCCGGGGTGGTCCGTCAAGTGGTCCGCGATGTTCAACTCGGCCATCGTTGCCACCGCCTGGGTGGCCCAGGCTCCGGTCATCACGGTGAGCAGGGTTGTTGTCGGGTCGGGGAGCGGCAAGTGGCGGCCGGGGAGGCGGAGTTCGAAACGGCGGTGGGTGGTGGTGCGGTGGTAGAGGACGGTGACGTTCTCGTGGCCGTTGTAGCCGCCGCCGTCGGGGACCGCCCCACCCCGCTCCTGGAGGAGGAGCCGTAGGCCCGCGGGGACCACCGGGCCGGGGGCCGTGACCGCGAAGGCGTGGTGGGACTCGTGTTCCGCCTCGCGTTCGTCGGCCGCCACCGCCTCCAGTGCGGACTCCGGGGCTACCGGGAGCGCGAAGATCTCCACGCTGCGTCCCCCGACCGCCACGTGCACGATGCCCACCGGGATCTCGGCGAGCTCCGGGCCGTAGCGGCGGGTCAGGCGGTCGCGGACCACGACGCTCGGGGTGACCGGGCCCGGTTCGAAGCCGAGTCGGCGGAGTTCCTCGCAGAGGCCGTCGAGGGAGTCCGGGAAGACCAGGACGGCGGTGTGGTCGAAGACCAAGTGGCGTGAGACGTCCGCCCGTTCGGCCGACGTGAGGGCCGGGAGGAGTTCGGCCAGGACCTTGTCCGTGTCGTGGGTTTCGACGTAGGCCGCCGCGCGCTCGATGCGTGCTACGTCGGCTGCGGCGAGGCGTGCCTGTACGACGGGGAGGTTCATGAAGGGGTTCCCGGTGAATCGTGGGGACGGGAGGCGGGAGACGAGCGAGCGGGAGACGGGGTCAGATGCCCGTGTAGTTCTCGGCGAAGAAGTCCTGGTGCGTGCGGGACGTCCGCAGGCTGTCCAGGCGGGCGTACTGGAGCGCGCGGCCGTAGCGGGCGTGGGCGTCGACGGTGTCCTCGGCGGACGGGCCGTGCAGCAGGCCGCTCATCCAGTGCGAGAACTCGTGGGCCCGCCAGATGCGCGGCAGGCAGTCGGCGGTGTAGCGGGCGAGGTCGCTCTCGTCGGCGTGCTTCAGCGCCGACGTCAGCGCCTGGGCGAGGCGTTCGGCCTGGAGTACGGCGAGATTGGCGCCCTTCGCGGCCGAGGGGCTGATGAGGCCGGCGGCGTCGCCCGCCAGCCAGAGTCGGCCCTCGCCGGGGGTGTCGAGGACGTCGGAGCGCAGGTCGACGACCGCCTTCTCAAGGACCGGACCGTCCTTGAGCACGCCGAACTCGTCCGTACGGAACCGGGTTTCCAGCTCGGCCCAGATCCGGTCCTCGCTCCAATCGGCCGGATCGGTTCCGCGCGGGCACTGGAGGTAGTAGCGGGTGACGGTCGCCGTGCGGGCCATGTGCCCGGCGAATCCCCGTTCGTGCAGGGCGTATCCGACGGCTTCCATGCTCGGCGGGGCCTCGACGAGGACCGCGAGCCAGCTCACGCCGTGGTCCCAGCGGGCGGTACGCGTCCCGTGGGCGGTCATGGTCGCGCGGGCGACTCCCCGGTGCCCGTCGCACCCGGCGACGTAACTCCCGACGAAGTCCGTGCCGTCGGACGTCCGTACCCGGCCGCCCTCGGAGATCTCCTCGACCTCCGTGTCGAAGCGGATCCCGCCGCCGCGTCGGAGGTACTCGGCGAGCAGGTCTCGTACCAACTCCTGCTGGGGGTAGACCGTGTGGACCTCGCCGCGCCCCAACTTGCCGTAGTCGAGGGTGAATTCACCCTGCCCGCTGCGGAAGAGACAGGTCCGGTGGGTGTGACCCCTGGCCAACACCCCTTCCGCCAGGCCGTGTTGGGTGAGGACGCGGACGGAGTGGGCGGCCAGGAATCCCGCTCTGGCCCGCCCTTCCACCGCCTCGCGTCCGCGCCGTTCCAGGATCACGCAGTCGATGCCCCGGTCCAGCAGCAGGTTCCCCAGGACGAGCCCCGCCGGGCCTGCCCCGACGATCACCACCCCGGTCCGTACTGCGGTGCGCGCTCCGGAGTCGAATCGTTTCCCCACATCCACCCCTGATCTTGCTTTTTCGGCCAAGGGGTTTCATATCAGCCAGATCATGATGATGAGGAATCGAAAGCGGCTTCTTAGCCCATAAGGGCCAACTGGGCATATGTCACTGGCCGTTGACTCGGTCGTCAGTGGTCGTTGTCCAGGTGCAGCTTGAGCAGGTCAACGCCGTAGTCACCGCCGTTGGGGGTGCGGATGACGGTGTGGATGTGCTGCTGGGTGGGGGTGCCGTTGGGACCCCCCATACCGCCGCCGCTCTTCGTGCCGTAGGCGAGCGGCGACTGGGCGTCGTACTCGATGAGGACGACCGGGCTGTGCACGCGGTAGTAGAAGGCGGAGGAGTCCTTGGTCTCGCCCATCCAGTAGAAGTGGGTCGCGTCGAGGTGGGCCTCGACCTCCGTCATCTTCACCTCGGCGTGGCCGTCGTTCATGTTGCCGACGTAGACGCGCACGAGGTCGAGCAGGTTCTGCTTCTGGGCACTGGTGAAGCCCTTGGCGACGAGGCCCTGGTAGGCGAGCTCGGCGTTGTCCTGGCCGGCGCCGGCCTTCATGTCGTCGCCGGACTTCTTGGTGCCGGAGATGACCTTGGCGCGCTGAGCGGTGGTGAGGGAGCGCAGCAGGGTGAGACCGGCCTTGGTCTCGGGCTTGAAGAGGGTGATCTTCTCGCCCTTGTAGGTGGCGGAGGTCGGCTCGGACCCCATGAAGGTCGGTGTCATGACGACCTGGTCGCCGAGCACGAAGAAGTTGATGGCCACATGGTGGCCCTCGTACTGGAAACCCCACGGCTTGGTGGTGGACGGCGTGCCCATGAAGGTGAAGAAGTACGCGCCCTCGGTGAGGGTGTCCCGGTTGCCGCCGCTGTAGTCGCCGAGGAAGGCGTTGAGCTTCATGATGTTGCGGGTCCGGGTGAGCCCGTCGGCGGACAGGGCGGCGCCGAGCAGCGCGTAACCGAGGTTGCGCTTCGTGGCGGTGATGTCGCCCATCCGCACGCCCTTGCGCTGGTACCCGTCGACGTTGCTCCAGGCCAGCCACTCGTCGTCGTCGACGTCGAAGGTGCAGGACTTGCGTTCCTTGGCGCTGAGCCCGTCGAGGAAGGCCTGCGCGGCCTTGACGATGCCGTCGGTCGAGACGTCCGTGGAGTGGATCGAGTAGAGCCCGTCGGTGAGCGTGCCGTCGGTGGTCACGCCCTTGAAGTCAGCGTACTTGACCTCGCTCTGCCCGGGGCCCATCCCGTTGCCCCCTCCCCCGGGGCCGCCCGAGGGGGCGCCGTTCGGGGCGCCGGAGGACGAGGACGCGGTGGCCGTGTCGGAGGAGTTCGACGAGCAGCCGGTCATGGTCGCGACAGCGGCGACTCCGCCGGTGAGCAGTGCCGTGTTCATGAACCAGCGGCGGCTGCGGTCGGCTTCGGGGGTGCGGGGGCGGTGTCCGTGCATACGGGCCAACCTCCCGCACCAACCTGAGCCGAACCTGAAGCCGGGCCTGGACACCGAAGTCGAAGGTCGCCCGCCGCCGGGAACTCCGCCGCGGACCAGACACCCGCGAGTGCGATGATGCGGCCATGGCACAGTCACCGCAGGAACCCCACGACTCCTCGGTCACCGAGGACGGAATGACCGCCGCCCAGGCCGTCGATCGGATCGAGGCCGCCGCGCGTCCACGCCCGCACGATCGCCGCCTGCACGCGCGCGGGGCCGTGTACGACGCGCGGTTCGTGCCCACCGGGCAGATCGCGAAGTGGACGACGGCCGCCTGTCTCACCGCCGAGTCGGACGCGGTCATCCGGTTCTCGAACGGGTCCGGCGACTTCGCCGCCGACGACCGGGCACGGGGCGTACGCGGGATGGCGGTCAAGTTCCTTGACGGCGACGGCAGTAGCGATGACGCCAAGGCCGTCATGGACCTCGTCGCCGCGAACTTCCGCGTCTTCCCCAGTCACAATCCCGAGGGGTTCATCGACCTCGTCGAGGCGCTGGGCATGGCCGGTACGGAGGGTGGGTTCGCCGACCGGGCCAAGGGGAAGCTCGCCGCGGCCGGGAAGTTCGCCACCGTACTCGCCCAACACCCGGAAAGCCGGGGCGCGTTGAAATCGTTCGCCGGGCAGCAGGCGCCCGCCAGTTTCGCCACCACCCGTTACGACGGCCTGCACGCCTTCGTCCTGGTCGACGAGTCGGGCCTGCGCCGCCCCTTCCGCTACCGTCTCGTGCCCCAACTGGGCGAGGTCGAGATCGATCCCGCGTACGCCGAGACGCTCGCCCCCGACTTTCTCATCGGCGACCTCGACTCCCGCCTCGAAACCGGGCCCGTCACCTTCACCGTGGTGTACCAGCTCGCCGAGCCGAACGACCCCACCCACGACCCCTCGCAGGCGTGGCCGGAACAGCGCCCGCTGATCCCGGCCGGCCACCTGCACGTGACGGCCCGCTCACCGCGCGAGGACCACTGGCAGCAGCAGGTCTTCGACCCGACGCGTCTCGCCCCGGGCGTGGAAGCCTCCGACGACAAGATGCTGGCCTTCCGCCGCCACGCGTACTCCGTCTCGGCGGAACGCCGGCTGGCTCCCTGACCACCACCCTCCCCCCAGAAATGTGACACTCACCCACCCGAGTGTCACATTTCTCCAGCCCGCCCCCGCCCTCCACCCCGCTCCCGACTCCGACTTGCCCGCCGCTCCTTTCCGGGCAGCGCAACACCGAGTTCCCCCACCGGTGCGAGGTCATGACAGCCGCCGGCCGTGCCGCCCCGGCACCACCACACCAGACGCCCGCTGTCGCCGTCGTTCCACCCCTCCCAGTCGACCGCCGTCCCCTCGGGGCGAAGATGCGTGCCGATCTTGTGGAACGGACACACCGGCCACGCCTGCCAGAGCCGCTCGGTCACCGTCTCCTGCGCCGCGTCCGCGACGAGGGCGAGGGCGTCGGGGGCGTCGTCGTCCGGTTCCTGGAGACCGTTGTGGTGCCAGGAGCCGTCGGACACGGCGACGTAGACCTGCTCCTCCCAGACCATCAGCCTGAGTGGCGGCTGGTCGGGCAGGGTTGCCGCGAAGTCACGGTTGACCGTGGCCAGGGCGGCCTCAAGTCGCGGGTAGCGGCCGGGTTCCGCGCGCTGGGGGTCGAAGGGCTCCATCGGGTGATCTTCCCCCACCGGCCGGAAACCACTGTCCGAATTACCGAGTACTGACGGGCCGAGCCAACTCGCCCTGTTCCGCGGCCATGTGCGTCATGCCGCCCACCTCGCCGGCACCCGACGCCGGGCCTCCGACCGCACTCGCCCCAACACACCTGTCTCGCAATAAACTTGACGGGCCGTCACTTTGCCGTTCGCACAGCCGGGCTACAGCTTCCACTCCTACGGTGCCGTGTCCATGACAGAAAACAACGGAGCCACCCCCACCCCGGTCGGACGCCGTACCGTCCTGATCGCCACCGGCACCACGGCCGCCGTACTGGCCGTGGGCGCCGCCGCTCCTCACTCCCCCACGACCACCACCGCGGCGGACGCAACTCCCGCTGCGGCGGCGGCAGTCTGCACTCTCACCAAGGAGATGACCGAAGGCCCCTACTACCTCGACGGCGCCCTGGTCCGCGCCGACGTCACCGAAGGCAAGGCCGGCATCCCGCTCAAGCTCGCCCTCACGGTCGTGAACGACAGCACCTGCGCCGTCATCCCCAACGCGCTCGTGGAGATCTGGCACTGCGACGCGCTCGGCGAGTACTCTGGCTACGTCGGCAACAACGGCCACAGCGAGCCGGACGACGGCACCTTCCTGCGCGGCGGCGTCCTCAGCAACTCCGCCGGACTCGCCAACATCACGACGATCTACCCCGGTTGGTACCGCGGGCGCTGCGTGCACATCCATGTGAAGGTGCACACCGGCGTCACGCTCACCTCGGACGGCTCGTTCACCGGCGGCAGCGAACTCCACACGGGTCAGCTCTTCATCGACGAGACCATCACCACGGCCGTCGCCAAGATCTCCCCGTACTCGACCAACACGGTCACCCGCACCACCCTCGCGCAGGACTCGATCTACGACGACGGAGGTGCCGCGTCCGGGCTCATGACCCTTACGGCGCTGGGCAGTTCGACCTCGTCCGGCTACACGGGCACCCTGACGCTGGGCGTCAGCCAGAGCTGACGCGACGCTGAACTCCCCCCACGGAGAAGGGGTGGCCCGCGGTGCGACACGGGCCACCCCTTCCTCATGTCATCTCACAGCACCGCACGTCAGGAGCCCGGGCAGTGCTCCCACGCCATGTGGTACACCGTGCTGATGTCGCCGTCCGTCGAGTCCATCGTCATGAAGCTGACCGCGCTGGCCGACGAGGAACCGGCGCTGACCCGCAGCTCCGTGTTGATGTTGAAGTTGCGCTGAACTCCGCAGGGCGCCCAGACCAGTTGGGCCACGTCCGTGGTGTCGTTCGCCTGCCAGTTGTCGTCGTAGGGACCGTTGAACGGGTGGTTCTTGCTCGCGGTGTTCGACGAGCCCTGGAAGTAGTACGAGGCCTTCTGCGCACCGCTCGCGCCGCGCTGGAGCGAGGCGAAGCCCCGGTAGTCGGCGCTCGCGATGGCGTACGTGAAGCCCTGCGGGACGTGGACGACCAGGTTGAGCTGGCAGTTCTTGCGGAACGCCGTGGGGTCGGAGTTGCCGCCGACCTGGGCGAGGTACGCGCTGTAGGTCACCGTGAAGGCGGTGTTGTCCTCGGAGACGGCGACCGCCGTCGTGCCCTGCGGGCAGCCCGAGCCGTTCACGGTGGCGACGTTGATGACGATCTTGTCCGGGGGCGGGTTGTCGAACACGGGCGAGGACGAGTGCTGCGTGGGCAGCGCGGTGGTGAGGAGAGCGGCGACGGCGCCGCTCAGGAGGAGCCCACCAGGCATGGTTTCTCCTTGGGGTTGGGGGGGTGGCTGCGCCCCAAGTCTTTGAAGAAACAATGAAGTTCCTGTGAAGACCGACGGCGCGCTCGCATCGTAGGGAGCCGCACAGGGAGCGGTCAGCGCGAACTCAGGCCATTCACAAACGCGTCTTTCACATTCTCTCCACAGTGTGTGAACTCTGTTGAAATAAGCGGCCGTTGACCGTTCCGTCCCCAGGTCCTTCACAGCGGCACATCAAGGAATCCTTCAGGTACGGCCCTAACTTCCTTGCCATGACGGGAAACGCGGAGAACGACCAGCGGTACGACCAAGAACCCGCCCGGCATCGGCGGGACAAGGGCCTCCAGCGTCGCCGGATCCTGATCGGCGGCGGCACCGTGGCCCTGGCCGGCGGCCTCGCGGCCGCCGGCTTCGCCTCGGCCGACACCCCCTCGGCCACCACCGTGACGAGCGACGCGTCCGCGTCGGCCACGAGCGGCGTCTGCACCCTCACCGCCGAGGTCACCGAGGGGCCGTACTCGCTCGACGGCGCCCTGATCCGCGAGGACATCAGGGAGGAGAAGGAGGGCGTCGAGGTCCAGTACACGTTCACCGTCGTCGACCAGGACAACGACTGCGCGCCGCTCGCCGACGCCCTCGTGGAGCTCTGGCACTGCGACGCGCTCGGCGAGTACTCCGGGTTCGTCGGCAAGAACGGCCACACGGAGGACGACGACGGCACGTTCCTGCGCGGCGGCGTCCTCACCGACTCCGACGGCGGGGCGAGCATCGTCTCCATCTGGCCGGGGCACTACGTCTCGCGCGCCGTCCACGTCCACATGCGGGTGCACACGGACGTGACGCTCGCCGACGGCACGTACACCGGCGGGACGCTCGTCCACACCGGCCAGCTCTTCTTCGACGCCGACCTCAACGAGGAAGTGCAGGCCACCTCCCCGTACGCGGACAACACCACCGCCGAGACGTCCCTCGGCGACGACACGATCTACGACGACGGAGGCGCCGCGTCCGGTCTGCTCACGCTGACCGCGCTCGGCTCCGACGTGTCCGACGGCTACACGGCGACCCTGACCGTGGGCGTGAGCACGAGTTGACCAGGAGGCGGATGACCAGGAACCACTGATCGGGGATCGCCGATCACACCCCGCGCGGCTGCCGCCCTTCGGCGGACTCGGACTCGGTCCGCGTCTCCAGCGCCCTCTCCCGGCGATGGGCACGGACCGAGTGCGCCAGGGCGACAGCCCGCATCCCGTACAGCACGACGTACACCGGAGTGCTACGTCGGCAGCAACGGCTCGACGATCTTCGCGAGCTGGTCGCGCGTCACCGCGCCCATCCGGGTCGCCGCCACCCTGCCCGCCGGGTCGACGACGATCGTGTACGGCATCACCTGCGTGTTCACCAGGCCGCGCGGCAGCCGTAGGGCCTGCTTGCCCGAAGGATCGTGCAGCGACGGATAGCCCAGGTGGTGGTCCTGCTGGAACGCGAGCCCGGCGGACCGACTGCCGTCGTTGTCGAGCCCCAGCACCCGCAGCCCCCGGTCACCCCAGGTCTCCCGGATCAGCTTCAGCTCGGGCGCCTCCGCCCGGCAGGGCCCGCACCAGGACGCCCAGGCGTTGATCACGACGACTTTCCCCCGGTAGTCCGACAGCCGGATCGCGTCCCCCTCCAACGAGGTCCCGGCCAGATCCGCCACGGCCGGACGCCGGCCCTCCTCGAAGATCCGGGTGAGCGGGTCGCCGGGGGCGGCATCGCTGACCGCCGCCGGGGAGGAGCAGCCCGCGAGGATCACGCAGGCAGCGGCAACGGCCGTGTACGCGCGTCGCGTTGTCATCATCGTCGTCATCACGGTCATTGTCCTCAGCGCGCCGCGGCGACGAGGTCAGGGGTTCTCCCAGGCCGCCGGTTCCGCCGCCAGCGCGCGTACCGGCTCCGGCAATGCGTCCGCCGCGATGTCCGCGACGGTGACGCCCTCAAGGATCTTGCGGACGTTGGCGCGCAGGGCGATCCAGAGGGGGAGGAGGGGTTCGGCGGTGCCGGTGTAGGCGAGGCCGGTGGGGCGTTCGCCGCGGACGGACACGATCGGGCCGTCCACCGCGCGTATGACGTCCGCCACGGTGATCGCGCCGGCCGCGCGGGCCAGCCGGTAGCCGCCGCCACCGCCGCGACGGCTGTCGACGATCCCGGCGCGCCGGAGGTCGCCGAGAATTCCCTCCAGGAATTTGTGCGGGATGTCCTGCGCGGTGGCGATGGTCTCGGCCTTCACCGGACCGTCCGGTACAGGGCCGTCGTCACCCCGTACGGCGAGCTCCAGTACCGCCCGTACCGCGTAATCCGCCCGTGCCGAGATCCTCATGCGTCCATTGTGGTCCGTTCTGGCGTAGAGAATGGCCCCGCACGACGGCCTCCTGGGACGACCACGGAAAATGGCTTCGCACGTGCCGCCGACGGACCGGACCCGGGAGGAGCTTCCAGTGGAGCTGAGCAGGCGTACCTTCAGCACCCTCGCGGGAACGGCCGCGCTCGGATTCGCGCTGGGGGGTGGCAGCGGCGGCAGCGGGGACGCGTACGCCGCGCATGTCGTGCCGACCGGCCCGCCCCCCGCGCCACCGGCCGCGGACGGACAGCCCCACACGATCGGGTACGACCGCTACTCCCTGATCGTCGACGGGAAGCGCCTGGTCCTGTGGTCGGGCGAGATGCACCCCTTCCGGCTGCCGAGCCCGTCCCTGTGGCGCGACGTCCTGCAGAAGATGCGCGCCTTCGGCTACAACGCGGTCAGCATCTACGTCTCCTGGAACTACCACTCCCCCGCCCAGGGCAGCTACGACTTCACGGGCATCCGGGACCTCGACCTGTTCCTGCGCATGGCCGCCGAGACCGGGCTCTACGTCATCCTGCGCCCCGGCCCGTACATCAACGCGGAGATCGACGCGGGCGGCTTCCCCGGCTGGCTCACCGCCACGAAGGGCACGGCCCGCACCGCCGACCCGACCTATCTCTCGCACGTCGACGAGTGGCTGACCCAGGTCGACTCCATCGTCTCCAAGCACCTGTTCACCCAGGGCACGGGCACGGTCCTGCTCTACCAGATCGAGAACGAGTACGACGCCCAGACCACCCAGCCGTCCGGCACCGCCTACATGTCCCACCTGTACAAGAAGGTGCGCGCCGACGGCATCGACGTCCCCCTGTTCCACAACGACAAGGGACGCAACGGCTATTGGACCCCGGGGTCGTTCGACACCGGCGCGGACAAGGGCGGTTGGCTGTACGGCTTCGACGGGTATCCCTCGCCGTCCCAACTCCCTCCGGACTGGGGGCACTACGGGATCGGTGGGGCCAAGGGCGGGGCCACCGCCAGCCCCAAGACCCCTGGTTTCGTGCCGGAGTTCGGTGGTGGCTGGTTCGATCCGTGGGGCGGGTCCTGGTTCGACGGCAAGGGGTACGCGGAGTCGCGCCGGACGCGTGACGCGGCGTACGAACGGCGCTTCTATCTCACCAACCTCGCCAACGGGCTCACCCTGCACAACGTCTACATGACGTTCGGCGGCACCTCGTGGGGCTGGCTGCCCGCGCCGGTCGTCTACACGTCGTACGACTACGGCGCCGCCTTCGACGAGGGCCGCAACGCGACCGCGAAGCTCGTGCCGATGCACCAACTCGGCCATCTGCTGCGGACCGTGCCCGACTTCGCCAAGCTGGACCGCGCGGCGGACGTCAAGGCGGACGGCCTGAAGGTCTACCACCTCACCAACGCCGACACCGGCGCGCACGTCTACGTCCTGCGCAACGACGGTACGAAGGCGGTCACTTCGACGCTGCCGACCACGACCGACGACATCGAGGTCACCGTCCCGGCCCAGGACGCCCGCCTCATCGTCACCCAACTCGACCTGGGCGGGCGCAGGTTGAGGTATTCGACGGTCACGCCGATGATGTTCCTCACCGTCGGCCGGCAGGACATCGCCGTGTTCGCCGGGAGGCACGGCGAGATGGCGCACGCCGTGGTCGAGTGCCCGGTGGAGCCGATGGTGACCCGGCTCGACGCGGAGGCCGCCTGGGTGTGGGACCGCGGTCTCCTGCACGTCACCGTCCCGCTCGGCATCGGCGGCCTGACCCGGGTCCTCGTCCAGGCCGGCGGTGTCGCCAACCCCCTCCTGCTGCTCTTCGCCGACGAGGCCACCTCCGTACGCCTGTGGCCGTACGAGACCGGAGCGGGCACCGCCTTCGTCTACGGCCCGGCGCTGCTGCGCGAGGCCACGATCAGCGGTACGACCGCCCAGCTCGTCGGTGACACCATCGGCGAGACCGGCCTGGAGGTGTGGGGCCCCCGCGGCATCACGGACGTCACCTGGAACGGGCGGGCCGTGCCCGCGACCGTCACCAACACGGGCAGCCTGCGCGCGGACGTGCTGCTGCCCGGGGTGCCGGCGGTGTCGCTGCCCGTGCTCGACGGCTGGCGGCGGAAGGTGGGGAACCAGGAGGCGGCCGTCGCCTTCGACGACTCCAAGTGGACGGCGGCGGACAGGACTTCGACGTTCAGCACGACGGCCATCCCCTCCGGGCAGCCGCTGCTCTTCGCGGACGACTACGGCTTCCACTACGGGGACGTCTGGTACCGGGGCCGCTTCACGACGACCACGGCCGACGACCTGGAGTCGGTGACCCTCGCCTACAGCACCGGCACCCAGGGCCTGTTGATGGCCTGGCTCGACGGCGAACCGCTCGGCACCCACCGGATGCCGGTGCCGACGAACAGCAGTGTGCGGCAGGGCAGTTGGGCGGCGAAGGCGACTCTGCCGGTCCCGGAGAAGGTGCGCGCGGCCGGTTCGCATGTCCTGTCCGTGCTGGTGCGGCGGATGCAGCACGACCAGGACGGCAAGGCCCTCGACACCCACAAGGTGGCCCGGGGTCTGACGGCGGCGACCTTCAAGGGCGCCTCGCCGAAGGTGAGTTGGCGACTCCAGGGCGAGGCCTCACCCGATCCCGTGCGCGGGCCGCAGAACAACGGCGGGCTGTACGGCGAGCGGGAGGGCTGGCACCTGCCGGGGTACGCGGACGCCGGCTGGGAGGCGGTGACATTCCCCCGCGCCGACAAGCGGCAGGGCGTGGCCTGGTACCGGACCAGCTTCAAGCTCGCCGTGGACAGCGGCATCGACGCCTCGATCGGCCTGGTCCTCGACGACGACCCGGCGCGCGCCTACCGCGTCCAGATCTTCCTCAACGGCTGGAACATGGGCCAGTACATCAACGACGTGGGCCCGCAGCACACCTTCGCCCTGCCGAACGGGATCCTCCTCACCCGGGGCACCAACACACTCGCCCTGGCCGTCCTGTCCGACGGCACCACACCGGCGGGCCCGAAGGACGTACGGCTGACGCTGTTGGGGAGTGCGGCCGGAGGAGTACCGGTCTCGCCGGTGGCCTCGCCCGGCCGCTAGTCCCTTCGGCCCCTTTCGGGATCTAGGCCAGCCTGATCATGTTCCAGGACAGCGGCTCCAGCACGGCGGTCAGGGTGCCGTCCTGGAGGGTGGTGCCCTCGACCGCGTGCGGGGCCACCCGCTCCGGGTCGGCCAGGGTGTTGCGGGCGTCCGGGTCGGCGTCCGCGAGGGCGCTGTGCTCGACGACCGACGTCAAGTCGAGGCCGTTCAGGCCGACTTCGAGCGGGAGCGACTCGGTGCGGCCGCGGTTGACGGCGAACACCGTGACCGAGCCGTCCGCGCCGCGCACGGCGGTGGCGTGCAGCAGGTCGGCCTCGCCGTACTTGCGCGTCTCGTGCTTCGGGGAGTCGACGCGGACGTCGAGGACCTGGCCGCGGCCGTACCGCGAGGCCTGCGCGAAGGGGAAGAACGTCGTCTGCCGCCAGGCCGGGCCGCCCGGTTCGGTCATGATCGGCGCGATGACGTTGACGAGCTGGGCGAGGCAGGCGACGGTGACGCGGTCGGCGTGCCGGAGCAGGGCGATCATGAGCGAGCCGAAGACCACCGCGTCCATGACGCTGTAGTTGTCCTCCAGGAGGCGCGGGGCCTCCGGCCACTCGGCCGGGTCCGCGTCCTTCGTCTGCTCCTCCCAGTCCGACGTGTACCAGACGTTCCACTCGTCGAAGGAGAGGTTGATCTTCTTCTTCGACTTGAGGCGGGCGCCCACGTGGTCGGCGGTCGCGACCACGTTCTCGATGAACGACTCCATGTCGACGGCCGAGGCGACGAAGGAGTCGAGGTCGCCGTCGGTCGGCTGGTAGTAGGCGTGCAGCGAGATGTAGTCGACCAGGTCGTAGGTCTCCTGGAGGACCGTCGACTCCCACTCGGCGAAGGTCGGCATGGCCTGGGAGGAGGAGCCGCAGGCGACGAGTTCGACACCGGCGTCGATCTGGCGCATCGCGCGGGCCGTCTCGGCGGCGATCCTGCCGTACTCCTCGGCGGTCTTGTGGCCCGTCTGCCAGGGGCCGTCCATCTCGTTGCCGAGACACCAGACCCTGATGCCGAAGGGGTCCTTGTCGCCGTGGGCGATGCGCTGCTCGGCGAGGGTCGTGCCGGCGGGGTGGTTGGCGTACTCCTGGAGTTCCAGGGCCTCGGCGACTCCGCGCGTGCCGAGGTTGATCGCCATCATGGGCTCCGCCTGGGGGCCGAGCTTCTTCAGGAACGCGATGTATTCGGACAGGCCGAAGCGGTTGGACTCCGTCGAGCGCCAGGCCAGGTCGAGGCGGCGGGGGCGGGTCTCCGCGGGGCCCACCGAGTCCTCCCACTTGTAGCCGGAGACGAAGTTGCCGCCGGGGTAGCGGATGGTGGTGACGCCGAGTTCGCGGACCAGGTCCAGGACGTCCTGGCGGATGCCCTGGTCGTCTGCGGTGGGGTGGTCCGGTTCGAAGATGCCGGTGTACACGCAGCGGCCGAGGTGTTCCACGAACGAGCCGAAGAGGCGGGGGTTGACTTCGCCGACGGTGAAGGCGGGGTCGAGAGTGAAGCGGGCGGTACTCATGTGCGCCTTTCGGGGGGAGTGGTACGTGTTTCGTTGGCGACTGCGGGTGCGCTGTGGCTGGTCGCGCCCACGCGGCGGAAGCGCATATCGATACAGCCCCGCGCCCCTGAAGACCAAAAGCCGCCCTGTTCGAAATATCGTATATCGGCCGTATCCTCGAACAGGACCGTAAAATCTCACCGCCTCCGCGTCAATGGGTCGGCCACTCTGCACTGTGCATTCTCGGGGGCGATTTCCGGACACAGCGGTCGTTCCCGGTCCCACAACGGCCACCGAAGGACATGACGTTGGCAGTTGTGGGCGCGTAACCTCGGACCGGCTTGTGCAGCGGACGGCGGGAAGGGGGAGCGTACGACGTGGTGACGACCTTCCTCGGTGAGCTGTACACGTCCTTCGTGTGGGTCCCCACGGTGGTCCTCGGAGCCGCTCTCGCGCTGAAGCTGCCGGCCATCGTCCGGATGTGGCGGGACCCGCTGCTGCGGGCGGTCGGCGGGCTGCTGCTGTTCGCCTGCGCGCTCTTCGTGTCCGTGACGCCGTCGGTCATCGGCTGGGTCAACCGGGTCACCGGTGTGCCCAACTTCGCGGCGCCGTGGGCGTATTCGCTGCTCACCGCGTTCAGCGGAGCGGGGTTGTTGCTCATCGTCGCCTGGCGCTTCGGGCTGTCCGAGCGTTCGGACACGACCCGGCGCGCCAGACGGTGGGTCATCTCCGTCTACTCGGGCGTGATCGTGGCGCTGTGGGTGCTGTTCGCCCTCGCCGACGTGCCGGTGGAGCGGGTGCGGGACCTGGACACGTACTACGCGAACACGCCCTTCATGCGCGAGGAGATCCTGCTCTACCTGCTCGCGCACACCGTGGCCGCGCTGATCACCATGCGGCTCATCTGGAACTGGGTCCGCGCGGACGCGCTGCACGGCTGGCTGCGCTGGGGGCTGACGTTCCTGGGCGCGGGTTACACGCTGAGCCTGGTCTTCGATGTCGCCAAACTCACGGCGGTGACGGCCCGTTGGACCGGGCACGACCTCGACGCGCTCAGCACGGACGTCGCTCCGTGCGCCGCCTGCCTCGCCGCCGTGCTGATCGCCGTCGGTTTCATCCTGCCGCACACCGGCCAGTTCCTGCACGGCCGCCTGCGCGTACGCCTCGCCCACCACCGGCTCCGGCCGCTGTACGTCCTGATGCGCTCCGTCGACGGCACCGGCGTCCCCTTCCTGCTGTGCGCGGCGCCCGAACTGCGCCTGATCCGGCGGGAGACGTACATCCGTGACGTCCTCCTGCCCCTCGCCCGCCACCTCGACGAGGACCTCCGTACCCGCGCCCACCGCGCCGCCCTCCGCCTCGGCTGCACCCCGCGCCGTGCGAAGGCCCTCGCGGCGGCGGTGGCGATCCTGGACGCCATCGACTCCGGCCGCCGCGACGACGGCACCGGACATCCCGACACCGCCGACCTCCTCCAGGAGATCGGGCCCGTCTCCCGCGCCCTGCGCCACCGCGACGCGATCGACGCGGTGCGGGTGGCGGCGCGGGGCGAGGGAACGGGGGCCGGCGCGGCGGAGCCGGTGGGTGTCGTTCAGGCCAATTCCGCGGCTCAGGCCAACTCCGGGCCGCCGGCGGCAAGTTCGATGGACCCGGTGCGCCGTACTCCCCCTGTCCATCCCGCGGAGGCGCCCCGCTTCCTGCTGCCGCGGCGACGGTGAGGTGGCTGAGTCGGCGTATGTCCTGGCATATTGCAGCGGTGCGCACGAAGAAGGAGATGCGCCGGTTCGCCGGTGCCCTCATCGATCCCATGCGCGTCCCGGTCCCGGCCGATCCCGAGGCCCTGTTCGACGCGCTGGTCGACTCCGTCACGCGCTGGCGGGGGCGTGAGATCGTCGTCCGCCGCGAGGTGTTCCCGCCGCACACCGCCAGCGGGCTGTGGCTGGAGGGCGACACCTACGACGTCATCGTCATCGACAAGCGGGCCGCCGCCTGGCACCAGATCGTGATCTTCTGCCACGAGGTGTGGCACATGCACCAGCGGACCGCCGCCCCCGCGCCGGAACCGACCGCCGACGGCAGCCCCCGGCCCGTCGCCGCCCGTACCGACTTCAGCCTCGCCGACGAACAAGAGGCGGACAGGTTCGGCATGTTGATGAGCGGCCGGCTGCGGCCCTGGCTCCAGGCGGCGGCCACGGCGAACCCCACGCACGACCCCGCCGCGGCCGACGACGGCACGCAGGGTGTCGCCGGGCGGATCGGCGCCGCCCTCAACTACCGCGGGACCAGAAAATGAGCAGTCTGATCGACTATCTCAGCTGCGGCCTGCTGTGGCTGGGCGTGCTGGTGAAGGCGCCGGACCTGATACGCCACTGGCACGACCCCTATCTCCGGGTCATCTGTGTGTTCCTCGGCCTGGCCGGGGCCTGTTTCTTCCTCGGGGCGCCGCCCACCGTCGGCGCGATCAACCACCTCAGCGGCATCCCGAACCTCGCCGCCCCGCTGACCTACGCGTCGGTCACCGCGTACGGCGCCTCCTCGCAGGTCCTGATCGTCTACTGGCGGGGCGGACCGCACGTCCACCGCACCGCCCGCCGCTGGATCGTGGCGTACACCTTCATCCTGATCGGCATCGCCGTGACGTTCGCGCTGGGCCGTACCCCCGTGGAGCGCCGCACGGACCTGGACACCTACTACGCGACCACCCCGTTCATCGCCGAGATGATCGTGCTCTACCTGGCCGGGCACCTCGCCGCCGTCAGCGTCACCGCGGTGTCGGCGCTGCGCTGGGCGCGGCAGGTGCACGGCTGGCTCCGCGCGGGCCTGATCACGCTGGGCGTCGGCTCGCTGTGCGGCGCCGGGTACAGCCTCACCAAGTTCGCGGCGGTGATCGCCCGTTGGTGCGGCCAGGACTGGACGCGGCTCGGTACGACCGTCTCGCCGGTCGCCGCCGGACTGGGCGCGGTGCTGACCGTCGTGGGCGTCCTGATCCCGCTGACCGGCCCCCGGCTGACCCAGTGGCGGCAGGCCCGGCGGACGTACGCCTGTCTCGAACCGCTGGAGCACGAGCTGGCCGAACTCCTCACCCGCCGCGCGCTACGGCTGCCCCGGCCGCGCTGGTCCTCCCCCGCGACCCGGCTGGTGTGGCGGCAGACGAGCATCCACAACGCGCTCGGCCACCTGGACGCGTTCTTCGACCGGGCCCTGTACGAAAGGACGTTGGAGGCCGCGGCACGGACCACCGGCGACCCTGAGCAGGCCGAGGCGACGGCGTGGGCGGCGGTCGTGACGGCGGCCGTGGCCGAGGAGCGGCAAGGTGACGCGGAGGAACGCGACGGCGCCCCGCGCCCCGCGCCCGCCGACGAACCGGGCGGGCTCCCCGACCGGGCCCCCGGCACCGCCCTCCTCGTGTCCATCGCGGACGCGCTGACCCGGTCCCCGCTCGTCGCCCGGGTCCGCACCGGCACGACGGAAGGGAGCACCCGGGCATGAGCCTCATGGTGTATCTCGCCGCCGGTGTCTTCGGGCTGTCCTGCACCGTGCTGCTGCGCCGCCCCTGGCGGATCCCGCGCGACCCGCTGACCGTGTCCACCTGCGCCGCGATCGTCCTCGGCTCGCTGGCCCTGGTCTGCTCGGCACCGCTGACCCTGGGCACGGTCAACCGCCTCACCGGCATCCCCAACTTCGGCGCCCCGCTGACCTACGGCATGCTCTCCGCGTACAGCTGCTCCCTGCTCGTCCTGCTGATCCACTGGCGGGGCGGTTCCCCCGCCCGGATCCGCCGCATGGTCCTGCGCAGCATGGCCGCCTACGGCGCGCTGATCGTGGCCATCGTCGTGCTGTTCACGCTGGCCGACCCGAGCGCCGAGCGGCTCACCGACCTCGACACGTACTACGCCGGGACGCCGTACATGCGCGAGATGATCGTGCTCTACCTGCTCGGGCACAGCGCGGCCACCCTGGCGCTGTGCACCGTGTGCGTCACCTGGGCCCGCGAGGTGACCGGCCTGCTCAGGACCGGCCTGCAGCTGATCCTCCTCGGCACCCTGCTGGACGTGGTGGGCTTCCAGCTCGTCAAGTACACGGCGCTGGTGGCCCGTTGGACCGGGCACGACCTCGACTTCCTCTCCACCGGCGTCGCCCCGCCGATGGCCTCACTGGCCGCCCTGACCTGCTCCGCCGGCTTCGCCCTGCCGCGACTCCTGCCCATGGCCCGAGCCCACTGGCGCGACCTCAACGACCTGCGCGGGCTGGGCCCGTTGTGGTCGGAGGTCCGCTTCGCGTCCATCGCCCCGAAACCGCCCAGCGCCCTGCGCCAACTCCCCCGCATGCGCCTCCACTGGCGCGAAGTCTCCATCCACGACGGCCTGTTGGCCCTCACCCCCTACTTCGACGACCACCTCCGCGAACGCACCCGCCACGCCGCCCTCCACGCGGGCCACTCCCCCCACGAGGCCCGCGTGACCGCCGAAGCGGCCATGGTCGCCGACGCGGCCCGCCGAGCCGCCGCCCGGGAACAACCCTTCAACACCCCGAGCACGTACCGCCTCTACGCCACGGAGGTCTCCGACACGGGCGGCCTGGTCGAACTGGCAAGGGCCCTGGTGCGGTCCCGCCCGACGGCAACACCGGCGGTAAGCAAAACGCTGGCCGACTTGGACAACACAGGGGCTTGAGGGTTGTTTTCCTTTAGGGGCGCGGGGCTGTATCAATGTGCGGCTCCGCCGCGCGGGCGCGACCGGCCCCCACCGCCCCGCAGCCAAAATCGAACCCTCGTCACCCGGCAAACGCAGGCTGCGCCACTCCCTTACCGGCCCCCGGCACAACCAACAGCGACCCAGCGACAGGCTCCGGCGACTCAAGCCCCACCCGAGCGGTCGTAACGTACAGGTCAGTCAGATCCGCACCCCCGAACGCGCACGCCGTGACCAGCGAGGCCGGCAACGAGACAACCCGCTCCAACTCCCCGTCCGGCGTGTACCTCCGCACCGCACCCCCACCCCACAACGCCACCCACACACACCCGTCCGCGTCGACGGTGAGCCCATCGGGAAACCCCGCGCCGACCTCGACCTCCGCGAACCGCCGCCGCTTCGACACCCGCCCGTCCGCGTACTCGAACACGTCGATCCGACGAGTGGGCGAGTCGACGTAGTACATCAACCGCCCGTCAGGACTCCACCCCGTCCCGTTGCTCACCGCCACGTCATCAAGAATCAGCTGCACGGACCCGTCCCCGGCAACCCGCGACAACGTGCCCCCGCAAGGCGCCTCGTCGTACCGCATCGTCCCCGCCCACAACGCCCCGTCAGGCGCCACGGCCGCGTCATTGGCCCGCCGCCCGGCAACCGGCTCCCGATGCAGCCACCGGAACTCCCCGTCGGGATCGACGAGCCCGACCCCGTCCCGCAGATTCAGGACGAGCCCCCCACCGACACGGGGCTTCGCGGCCCCCACATGCTGCTCGGTCACCCGCACCGTCCGGTGCCCCGACGACGGGTCGTACGTATGCACCCGTGACCCGAGAACGTCGATCCAGATCAACCGCCCCGCCGCGGCGTCCCACGTCGGCCCCTCGCCCAACGTCGCCTCGGCCCGTACCGCCACCTCGTACGTCATCCCACACTCCTGTGCCCGAGCCGCTCCGACAGTTCAACGGCGCCCTTCGCGGCCAGCTGTTCCAACTCCACCCGCCGCTCGTCGCTCCACCGAATCATGGGAACGGAGATGGAGAGAGCGGCGACAACCTGCCCCGTGCGGTCCCGCACCGGCGCCGCCACGCACGACACATCCGGATTCGACTCACGACTCTCGACGGCGACCCCTCGCGACCGGATCTCGGCGAGAGCCTCCCGCAGCGCCCCCGGCTCGACAATG
The DNA here is from genome assembly GCF_036226385.1 of Streptomyces sp. NBC_01261. NCBI lineage: Bacteria > Bacillati > Actinomycetota > Actinomycetes > Kitasatosporales > Streptomycetaceae > Streptomyces > Streptomyces sp. NBC_01261. Next base: position 7,533,002 of record NZ_CP108463.1, on the reverse strand, counting down.
CTGTTCGGCGTCATCGCGACCAACGACACATCGGCCGGAATGCGCGCGGTCAGCTCCGGCTCAGGCAGCGAGGCCAGCAGCATCTTGCCCACGGACGTGCAGTGCGCGGGCAGCCGGCGCCCCGCCGCCGACACCATGCGCACCGCGTGCGTGGAGTCGACCTTGGCGATGTAGATGACGTCGGTGCCTTCGAGGATCGCGACGTGCACGGTCTCGTCGCAGGTCTCGGCGACGGACCGGGCGACCTGCTGCCCCTCGGCGGCGAGGTCGAGCTGCTCGGCGTATCGGCTCCCGAGCTGGTACGGACGGACCCCGAGCCGGTAGCGTCCCGGTTGTCCGGGCACGGGCACGATGTACGACCGCGCGGCGAGGGTGGTGACCAGTTCGTGCACGGTCGTGCGCGGCAGTTGCAGCTTGCGCACGATGTCGGGGGCGGAGAGCGTCCCGTCCCCGTCGAGGAAGAGCTCAAGAATATCGAGAGCCCGGGTCACGGCAGGTACGAGTCGTCCCACAACCGGCCCCCTTCCAGGTGTCTGCGAGTGGCTGCATGGGATGCCGCACCGAGCGTCGTGTGTTCGAAATTTCAACTGACGATCGGCATGACGAACACAGGCTAGCCATACAGGGTTGCACGGGCAATGGTCGCGTGACCATGTGACTACCGACCGGCCCCGGGATCGCCCGGTTCACCACACAACCGCTGGGCGCGCGGCACGAGTTCGAGCTCGAACCAGCGGTCCGGGTGGTCGATCTCGTCCCCCACAGTTCACGGATCTGCCGGAGGCGATACCGCACCCCGGTGTCCGGCCCGATGTCAGTGCCGTGCGCGACGATGGATCGCATGCCCGACGCGAACCGTCCCGCCCGCCCCTTCAGCCCCCTCGACTTCCAACTCGTCCTGCTGCGCCGCATGGCGGACCACAACCCGGACCTGGTCGAGAACGCCCGTCACGAGCTGGGCGTCTCGATCGCCGACATGCGCGAGGCCAACAAGCGGTGGCAGGCCATGCTGCACTCCCCGCGCGGCCGGGCCGCCGCGTCCCGGTACCGCTCGATCCTCGGCACCCCCGAGTCGACCGTCAAGCGCAGGATCGGCGACCTGGACTGCGAGGCCTGGCAGTGGCCGGTCCCGCTCTGGCCCGACCTCCGCTTCGAGGTGCTCACCGCCCCGAACGGCGCCGTATGGAACGAATGGCTGGTCCGCGCCCCGGGCGCCACGCCCCCACCCCTCCACACCCTCGACGACCTGACCCCCTGGTCCTGCACGGTCGACGAGGCGGCCCGCGCCTTCGCCCCCGCCCGCCCCCTGGAGGGCACGGCCCCCACCCGCTGGGGCCTCGCCTTCACCGCCCCGGACGCGCGGGGCGTCCGCCACCAGTGCGCGGCCGAGTTCACCTGGGGCCTGCTCCAGCGAACGGCGGTCGACGACTGACGATCAGCGCCTGACGGTCAGCGCCTGACGGCCACCCCCAGAATCGCCTCGACCACCGCGGTCAACGAGGACTCCGGATGCAGATCGAGAAAGAGGTTCGGCTCGACGAGTTCCAGCTCCATCACACACGGCTGCCCGTCGGGCCCGTCGACGAGGTCCACGCGCGCGTACAGCAGCTCCGGTGCGTCCGGTACGGCGGCCAACGCCCGCTCGGCGACGGAGAGTTCGGCCTCGGTCGCGGTCCACGGCTCCAGGTCCGGGTGGGACACCTTGTCGTCGTCGTACGCCGTCCCGCGCGCCAGCACGGCCCCCTTCCGCGAGGCGTGCACGAACCGCCCCCCGAAGAACAGCAGCGCCCGCTCCCCGCTGACGTCCACGTTCGTGAGGTACGGCTGCACCATCGCGGTGAGCCCCTCGGCATGCATGCGCTCCAGCTGTCGTACGGCCGTCTCGTGCTCGTCGGGCGTGTAGCGGGCGGCGAAGCGGGCGCCCGCGCCGGAGGTCGGCTTGACGACGTACTCGTGGTCGTCGGGGAGGTCGGCCGGGTCGCCGGGGGCGAGATAGCGGGTCGGCACGACGGGCACGCCGGCCGCCGCGAGGTCGCCGAGGTAGCGCTTGTCGGTGTTCCAGCGCACGACCCGCACCGGGTTCGCGAGCCGTGTCGCCTTCGCGGTCCGCTCGGCCCAGGCCATGAACTCGGCGGGGCGCCAGCTGTAGTCCCAGGTGGAGCGGATGAGCACGAGGTCGTACGCGCCCCAGTCGGTCCCGGCGTCGTCCCACGGCGCGGCGACGGCCTCGGCCCCGGCCGCCCGCAAGGCATCCACCAGCACCGGGAGGTCACGGTCCTTGCTGGGCGCGGGTGCGGGGTCGTAGGTGGCGAGCGCGATTCGGGGCACGAGGCCTCCATCGTCGTACGGACTGCGGACAGGTCCGCAGGTTAACCGGCTGCCCCGCAACCGCGGCAACCGGATTGACCTTCCCCTTCGGTGAAGCCCCAGCATCGGTGACGGAACCGAGAAGAGGTCGAGGCGCACATGGGCGGTACGGGAGACATGCTGACGATCGGGGCCTTCGCGCGGGCGTGCAGGCTGTCGCCGAAGGCGCTGCGGCTGTACGACGAGCTGGCGCTGCTGCGGCCGGCGCGGGTGGATCCCGACAGCGGGTACCGGTACTACGCGGTGGCACAGCTGGAGCGGGCCCGGCTGGTCGCGTGGTTGCGGCGGCTGGGCATGCCGCTGGCCGGGATCCGCGAGGTGTGTGCCCTCGAACCGGCCGCCGCCGCCCGCGAGATCCGTGCCTTCTGGGCGCGGGTCGAGGCGGAGACGGCGGTGCGGCGGGATCTCGCCGGGTTCCTCGTCGACCATCTCGCGGCCTCGACGGCCGTACCGGGAAAGGACACCACCATGCTGGAACTGCGTTACGCCGCCCACTCGGACCGCGGCCGGGTCCGCCCCTCCAACCAGGACACCGCCTACGCGGGCACCCGGCTGCTCGCGGTCGCCGACGGGTTCGGCCCGGCGGGCGCGCCCGCGAGCGGCGCGGCGGTGGAGGCGCTGCGTTTCCTGGACACCGAGGAGGTGCCTGCGGGCAATGTGCTCAACCTGCTGGAGGAGGCGGTACGGGGTGCCACCGACGCGGTCCGTGACGTGGCCGATCCCGGCGAGAACGGCACGACCCTGACCGCGCTGCTGTGGACCGGCTCGCAACTGGCGCTCGTGCACATCGGGGACTCGCGCGCGTATCTGCTGCGCGACGGCGGGCTGTTCCGGATCACGCACGACCACTCGGTCGTCCAGTCGCTGATCGACGAGGGCCGGCTGACACCGGAGGAGGCCGGCTCCCACCCTCAACGCGCCATGCTGCTGAAGGCGTTGACGACCGGCACCCCCGATCTGAAACTCCACGACACCCGCCGAGGCGACCGCTACCTCCTGTGCTCGGACGGCCTGACCGCGGTCGTCCCGGAGCACCGGATCCGCGAACTCCTCACCGCATACCCGGAACCGGAGGAGGCGGTACGCGCCCTGGTCGACGCGGCGAACGAGGCCGGGGGTCCGGACAACGTCAGCTGTGTGGTGGCGGACGTGGTGTAGGAACGGGGGTGTCCCCGGCAGTTGGGGACCGTTGCCCCGACGACCAAGGAGCGCGCCGCGTGTCCACCCTCTTCCCGGCCCTGACGAACCCGGGCGAGCAACCCGCTCTCCGGTTCGGTGACCGGTCCCTGACCTACGCGGAGCTGGGCGCGGCGGCGGACGCCCTCGCGGCCCGGTGCGCGGGTACCGGCCGGGTCGCCGTCTGGGCCACCCCCTCGCTGGAGACGGCCGTCGCCGTGACCGCCGTACTGCGGGCGGGAGTCGCGGCCGTCCCCCTCAACCCGAAGTCGGGCGAGAAGGAACTCGGCCACATCCTCGCCGACAGCACCCCGACCCTGATCCTGGCCGCACCGGGCGACGAACTTCCTTCTCCGCTACGGCACTTGGAGCGCGTCGACGTCGACGTGCGGGGCGTCGGGGTGGACGGTCCGGACGTCTCCCCCGACGACGAAGACCCGGCCTTCGTCGTCTACACCTCCGGCACCACCGGCCCGCCCAAGGGCGCGGTCATCCCGCGCCGGGCGATCGCCACGACACTGGACGCGCTCGCCGACGCCTGGCAGTGGACCGGCGACGACGTCCTCGTGCACGGACTGCCGCTGTTCCATGTGCACGGGCTGGTGCTGGGCATCCTGGGTCCGCTGCGGCGCGGCGGCTCGGTGCGACACCTCGGCAGGTTCAGCACGGAGGGCGTGGCACGGGAGTTGAACGACGGCGCGACCATGGTGTTCGGCGTCCCGACGATGTACCACCGCATCGCCGAGACCCTCCCCGACGACCCCGAACTGGTCAAGTCCCTCGGCCGCGCACGCCTGTTGGTCTCCGGTTCGGCCGCGCTCCCGGTCCACGACCACGAACGCATCACGTCGGCGACCGGCCGCCGCGTCATCGAGCGCTACGGCATGACGGAGACCCTGATGCTGTGCTCGGTCCGGTGGACACCCCCGGACCCCCGGCCCGGCGTGCGGGCGGACGGCGAGCCGCGCGCGGGGACGGTGGGGGTCCCGCTGCCCGGCGTGGAACTGCGACTGGTCGAGGAGGACGGCACGCCTCTTCCCGCGTACGACGGTGAGAGCGTGGGCGAGATCCAGGTGCGCGGCCCGAACCTCTTCACCGAGTACCTCAACCGGCCCGACGCCACGGCCGCCGCCTTCACCGCCGACGGCTGGTTCCGCACCGGCGACATGGCCGTGCGCGACCCCGACGGCCATGTCAGGATCGTCGGCCGCAAGGCCACCGACCTGATCAAGAGCGGGGGTTACAAGATCGGCGCGGGCGAGATCGAGAACGCGCTCCTGGAACACCCCGGGGTCCGCGAGGCCGCCGTCACCGGCGAGCCGGACCCCGACCTGGGCGAACGGGTCGTGGCCTGGATCGTGCCGAGCGACCCCCAGTCCCCGCCACAGCTCGCCGAGTTGGCCGACCACGTGGCGAGCCGCCTCGCCCCGCACAAGCGCCCGCGCGTCGTCCACCACATCACCGCACTCCCCCGCAACGACATGGGGAAGATCCTCAAGCGGTCCCTGACCACGACCCATGACTGAGCGACCCGTGAGTGACCGCCTGTCCGCGCGCGAGACCCTGACCCTCGTCACGGACGACACCACCTTCGCCGAACTCCCTTACCCGGCAAGGGAGTCCAAGCCCGACGGCCCCCTCGCCTGGCAGGGCTACGACGCCTCGCGCGCCCGCGCCGCCGACCGCACGGGCGAGTCGGAGTCGGTGGTGTGCGGCACGGCGACGGTGGAGGGCACGCGGGCGGTGCTGATCGCGTTCGAGTTCGGCTTCCTGGGCGGCTCGCTCGGCGAACGCACCGGGGACCGTCTGGAGGCGGCGTACACGTACGCCCGTGAACACCGGTTGCCGGTGGTGCCGTTGATCGCCACGGGTGGCAGCCGGATGCAGGAGGGCATGGTCGCCCTCACCCAACTCCAGCGCGTGGCACGCCAGTCGGCGCTCACGAGGGAGGCCGGTCTCCCCCAGATCGCGGTGCTGCGCGACCCCACCACGGGCGGCGGCTGGGCCACGCTCGGCGCGGGCGCGGATGTGATCCTGGCCCTGCCCGGCGCCCAGGTCGGCTTCGCGGGCTCCCGTGTCCGCCCACCGGACGCAGACCCCACGGCGTACACGGCGGAGGCCCAGGTCGCAGCGGGCGCGGCCGACGCGATCGTAGAACCGAATCGGCTGAAGGAAACCCTGGGAAGGTGGCTGCGGCTGCTGACCACGCCGTGGCCGGGGCAGGCGCCGGTGCCTACGGCACTCGGGGCGACCGATCCGCCGACCACGGAGCGGGAGGGTGCGCCACCCGCCCTCGACATGCCCGACCGGTCGGCGGCGACACGGGAGGCCACGCGGGGCGGCCTGTCGGCTCGGGGCACGGCGGCAGATCCGCCGCCGCCCGCAGACAGGGCCACGCAGGACGCCGGGCCGACTCACCACAGCGCGGCCGACCTGCCCGAGGCCGCACAAGAGACCACACGGGACGCCCCGCCGGCCCGGCACACCACAGCCGACCCACCCGAGGCCGCACAAGAGACCGCGCAGGACGCCCCGTCCACTCGGCACACCACAGCCGACCCACCCGAGGCTGCGGGCGAGGCCCGTTCGGCTGCGCACACCACGGCAGCCTCACCGGCGTCCGCGCACCCCGCCCAGTCGGGGCGGCTCGCCCCGGCCGATCTCCCGGTCACCGGCTGGGAGGCCGTTCAGCGTGCCCGGGCGGGCCAACGGCCGCGTGCTGAGCGCTACTTGGATGCCTACTTCAGCCATCGGGTGACGGTCAGTGGTGATCGGTGCGGAGGGACCGACGCGGGGATGCTGTGTGGGTTCGGGGAGCGGGAGGGGCGGGCGATCGCGTATGCCGCGCAGGGCGGGACGGCGACCCGGCCGGCCGGTTATCGGACCGCCGCCCGGCTGATCCGGCTCGCGGGACGGCTCGGGATCCCGGTGCTGACGCTGGTGGACACCCCGGGTGCGGCGAACGACGCCGAGGCGGAGCGGCAGGGCGCGGGCGCGGCGATCGCCGACCTGTTCGGTGCGGTGGCCTCCGCCCGGACGCCGCTCACCACGCTGCTGATCGGCGAGGGCGGCTCCGGCGGTGCGCTGGCGCTGGCCGCGCCGGGCAACACCTGGGCCACGCCGGACAGCTACTTCTCGGTGATCGCCCCGGAGGCCGCCGCCGCGATCCTGAAGCGGCCCCCGGAGGAGACTGAGCCCACGGCCGACCAACTCCGCATCCGGCCACAGGACTTGGCGGAGCTGGGGGTGATCAGGACGGGGTCCGCCTGAACCACCGGGCGCCGCCGACGCGGCGTCACCAGTACACCTCCCACTGCCCCTTACTTAATCTTTAACTCGGGCATTACGGACAATTACCCCCATTTAGCCGCACCCCGCCCGGCCCACCACAAGGCGCGCCCGCCGCACCGCCCCCGCACGATGCGAAAGAGGCCCGCCGCCCGGCGAAGCCCCGGTCCGCGCTCTCGGGAGAACCTGCCATGACCGTCAGTCTGGAGCAGTTGCGACGCTGCCATTTCGCCGTCGACCTGGGTGCCGCCCGTACCCGTGTCTACGTCAAGGGCGCCGGGCTCGTCGTCGACCAGCCGTCCGTCGCCGCCGTGAACACGCGGACCGGCGCGCTGATCGCCGTAGGAGAGTTCGCGGAGAAGATGACGGGCCGTACGCCCGACTACATCCGGGTGGTCCGGCCGGTGTCCGGCGGGACCGTCGTCGACATCGAGATGGCGCAACGCATGCTGCGGCACCTGATCGGCGACAAGGTCCGCCGCGCGCTGCGCCGCAAGCCCCGGCTGCGGGCCGCCGCCTGCACCCCGCACGACGCCGATCCGCTGGCGCAGCGCGCCGCGATCGAGACGCTGGTCGGGCTCGGGGCGCGCCGGGTGGAACTCGTCGACACGCTGATCGCCGCCGCCGTGGGCTGCGGGCTGCCCGTCGAGCGGCCCGAGGCGACCATGATCATGGTGTGCGGGGCCGCCGCGACCCAGGTCGCCGTGCTCTCCCTCGGCTCGATCGTCACCGCCGAGCGCATCCCGGTGGGCGGCGAGGCCGTGGACCACGCGATCGTCCAACACCTGCGCCACGAACACGAGTTGATGCTGCCGAGCCAGTCCGTACGGCCGTTGCAGCTGGCCCTGTCCGGCAACGGTCTCACCCCGCACGGCCCGACCACCACCGAGATCCACGGGCGGGACGTGGCGAGCGGCCTGGCCCGTTCCGTACGGGTCGACACCGCGGCCGTACGGGACGCGATCGAGACCCCGCTGACCGCCGTGCTCGACGGGATCGGCCGGGTGCTGCGCAACTGCCCGCCCGACCTGGTGGCCGACCTCGCGGACCGCGGGATCATGATGGTCGGCGGCAGCGCGCTGCTCCCCGGCTTCGACCAGATGCTGCGCGCGGCGACCGGGATGCCGGTGCACATCGCCGAGCGGCCGGACGTGTGTGCCGTACAGGGCCTGGGTTACATGCTGGAGGGCAAGATCGAGCCGCTGGTCCTGGACCCGCTGGCCACCGCCTGAGCCCCGGCCCGGCCGAGGCGGACGACGGCGCCCCCGACCTCTCGCGCCTCCTCGAAGCCGTCCTGAGCGTCGGTTCCGAGCTCGAACTGCGCACCACGCTCCAGCACATCGTGGACGGCGCCGCCGAGCTGACCGGTGCGCGGTACGCGGCGCTCGGGACCACGGACCCCGGGCAGGACGGCCTCACCGAGATCCGTACGGGCGGGGCCGCGCCGCCGCCCGCCGGGGTGCTCAGTGTGCCGATCCACGTCCACGACGAGGTGTTCGGCCACCTCCACCTGGCCGGGAAGCACCACTGCGTCCCCTTCACCGCCGAGGACGAGCAGCTCCTGCACGTCCTCGCCGCCCAGGCCGGCATCGCGATCGGCAACGCCCGTCTGTACGAGACGGCCCGGCAGCGCGAACGCTGGATCGAGGGCGCGGCGGCCGTCACCACCGCGCTGCTCACCGGCGAGACCGCGGCCGACGCGCTGAAGACGGTCGCGGAGGGCGCGCGGGCCCTCGCCGACGCCGCCGCGGGCGTGATCCTCCAGCGCACGGCGGCGGGCGGCATGGAGATCGTCACCGCGTCCGCCCCCGAGGATCCGGGCGACATCGTCGGTACGACCATCGAGCCCGGCAGCCCCGTCCTGGTCCAACTCCTGGGCGGCGAACCGGTGTTCATCGACGACTCGGCGACCGACCCGCGCATGACGACGCATGTACGGCACCGGTTCGGCCCCAGCATGATGCTCCCGCTCCAGGCGGACGGCCGCCTCATCGGCACCCTGGCCCTCCCCCGCCACCCGGGCGACCGGCCCTACACGGCCGTAGAACGCCTGCTGGCAACGCAGTTCGCGTCCCAGGCCGCGCTCGCGCTGGTCCTGGCCGACGCGCAGCACAGCCGTGAACGTCTCGCGGTCTACGAGGACCGGGACCGGATCGCCCGCGACCTGCACGACCTGGTCGTCCAACGCCTGTTCGCCACCGGCATGTTGCTGGAGTCCACGCAGCGCAGAACGGAGGGGACCGACCAGGCCCACGAACTCCTCGGGCGCGCGGTGGACGAACTCCAGTCGACGATCCAGGAGGTCCGCACGGCGATCTTCGCCCTGCAACAACCTCCGGCCGAAGCCCCAACGAGCCTGCGGGGCAAGGTACTTCGGGAGACGGCTGCCGCCTCCGCCGTCCTGGGCTTCCAGCCCTCCACCCACTTCCAGGGCCCGGTGGACACCGTCGTCCCCGACCCGGTGGCGACCCACCTCGTCGCCGCTCTCCGCCGCGCCCTCACCACCGCGTCCGGCCGCGCCGACGTGTCCCGCGTGGAGATCACGATCGACGTGACGACATCGCTGCCGGACGGCAGGGACGCCGTACGGCTGAGGGTGTACGACGACGGGAGGACCGGTGACGGCGACAGTGGCGGCACGACGGTCCGTTGGCAGTCGCCGCTGTGAGAGCGGCGCCGGAGGGGTGGCAGCAGGGCAGGCGACGGGGTGTCAGTACGGCAGGATCCGCCCCGACGGCGTCCTGCGGTCGATGGTGTCATCGCGGGGCGTGATGGGCCGGCGACTGACGCGAACGCGGATCTGTCGGTTCATGGCGCCCTCCCGAGGCTCATATCTCCTATGCCCCTCTCCTATGCCCCACACTCGCCCTCGCGACTCCCAACAACATCAAGTCCGTACGGTGAGACCCATGACGACCACCTTCACGCTGCTGCACCCCGGCGCCATGGGCGCGAAAGTGGGCGGCGAGGCGACCCGTACGGGCACCCGGGTCCTGTACGTCCCGACGGGCCGAAGCCCCGCCAGCCTCCAACGCGCCCGCGAGGCAGGCCTGGAGCCCGCCGACTCCCTCGAATCCGCCCTGGCCGCAAGCGACTTCGTCCTGTCGGTCTGCCCGCCGCACGCGGCGGAGGACGTGGCGCGAGAGGTCCTCGCGCACCCGTTCCGGGGCGTGTACGTCGAGGCCAACGCGATCAGCCCGGACCGTACGCGGCGCATCGCGGCGGCGTGCGCGGAGCGTGGGGTACTGATGCTGGACGGCGCGATCGTCGGCGGCCCGCCCGGTCCGGGCAGCGCGCCGCGCCTGTACCTGAGCGGCGACGAGGAGCAAGTCGCCCAGCTGGCAAGGGCGTTCGAGGACACGCAGGTCGTGGCCCGCCCGCTGAACGCCCCGCTCGGTGCCGCGTCGGCGCTGAAGATGGCGTACGCCTCGTACCAGAAGTCGGCCCGCGTCCTGGCCGCCGTGTCGCACGCCCTCGCCGCCCACCACGGTGTGGCCGCCGAACTCGCCCGCGAGGCAGGCTCGTTGACGTCCAACATCCTCGCCGAGACCGACCAGCTCCCCAGCGTCGCGGCCCGAGCCTGGCGCTGGGCACCGGAGTTGGAGGAGATCGCGGCGACGCTCCGTACGGCGGGGCTGCCGGCCGACATGGCGGAGGGCGCGGCGGCGGTACTGGGCCGGTGGGCGGACGACAAGGACGCCTACGACCTGCCGCTGGAGGAGGTACTGGCCCACCTCAGGACGGAGGACTGACTCAGGGCGCCGTCGTGGGTCCGATGCTCCGGAGCTCCTGGACGGTCCCTCCGAGCCGGGATCGGAACCCCTCCAGCAACTCGGGCACCGCACTGACGACCCAGCGGGTGCCGACGAGGTACTTGCCGCCGTAAATGGCGGCACTGTCGAGCCAGGTCACCTTGAACCGTTCCTCGGGGAAGGTGGTGATCCGGTACTCGCCTTGCTCGGTACGGCAGAGCCCCTCGCGCAGTTCCTCCGCCTCGACCCGGATCTCGGCGGTGCAGCCGGTCAGGCCGGCGATCACCTCGACCTTGGCGGGGGCTACTACTCCGGCTTCGGGGGCGGCGGTTACGGCGGTCCGCGCGGCCGACGCGCGCTTTCGATCCGCGGCGTCGTCGCTTTCGCCTCCGCCGCAGGCCACGGCCAGCGGGAGCAGGGCGAGCGCGGCACCTCGGCGCAGGCGGGAGGTATGTCCTGGGCGGGGTGATGCCTGCCGTGTCTGGTGGTGGGTCATGGCAGGGGGTACGGGGGTGGTGGGGCGGCTGTTCAAGCGGTCGCGGTGCCGACCTAGGGCTCAGTTCCGCCGACGCCGTTCCTGCCCGTACGGGCCACGGCGGTCATGGGCCCGCCACTCCTCCTCCACCGGGTCCCGGTCCCCACGCCCGGACCGCTCACCCGCGGCGGCTATGTGCTGCCCGCTGGAGACCTTCGCCAGCAGCAGCTTCATGGGGTCCGCGTACTCGTCGCCGTAGCGCTCGCGTTCCCGCTCGGGAAGCGGCCCCGGGTCGGGCGGCCGGAGGGCTGTCTGCCGGACCTTGGGCCGGGGCGCGGAGTCCGGGGCGGGAGCCTGGACGAAAGACGGATCGGCGATTCGCCGCCCGGCTCCACGGGTCACCCCGTTGCGGGCCGCTTCCCGCGCGGCGTCGGCCGCACGCGACTCCCGCGCTTGACGCTGTGCGGATTCCGCGGATTCCGCGGATTGAACGGATTGCACGGATTGCACGACCTGAGCCCGCCGCGCGGCCTTCCGCTTCCGCCGACGTCCACCACCGCTCCCGCCGGCGCCCGTACTCGCGCCCGCGCCTGCGCCCGTGACTGCCGGAGCCGTCTTCCCCTCGGGTTGCGGAGGTCGTGGCGCCTTGGAATCAGCCACCCGGACAACCGCCCCATTGGGATACGTCCATGTCTTCCCACCCACCAGCAATCCCCCCGGACAGCCGAGCCAATTGGGCACCGATGGAGGGGAGTTGCCCCTCGCGACCGCCGTGGAACCGTCGGTCTCGGGGTTGGCGGGGAGTTACGCCGATTGCCGTAGTCGCCTACCGGGGGACCGATTCGGACGGCAGTACCAAGAGTGAAGTCCCGGAACTCCCACCTGGCACAACGCCGGTCGCTGACACGCTGGTTGGGGTGATCACTGGTCGGGGTGGTCGGATCAGCTCGGTGAGCCGCGCTGTCGGGGGGCGGGCGTGACGGTTCGGGAGGTTGTCGGGGGTTCCGGCGCTCGGCGGGCGGGCGGTGAGGGGCCGCGGGCGGTGCCTCGGCATGTGGCGTGTGTGATGGACGGGAACGGGCGGTGGGCGGCTCAGCGGTCGTTGCCTCGTACGTCGGGTCACCGGGCCGCGGAGACGACCGCCATCGATGTCATCGAGGCGGCGCGGGCGGCCGGCGTCGAGTGGCTGAGCATGTACGCGTTCTCCACCGAGAACTGGGGGCGCCCGAGTGCCGAGGTCGATTTCCTCATGCGGCTGGTGCGGCGGGTGGTGCGCAAGCACGCCCCGCTGCTGCACGCGCGGGGCATCCGCTGCCGCTTCCTCGGTGTCTCCGATCCCCGTATTCCCCCGGCGCTGGCCCGGGACTTCGCCGACCTGATGACGCTGACCGGCGACAACCGCGGCCTGACGCTGACCGTCGCCTTCGATCACGGCGGGCGCCGGGACATCGTCGAGGCCGCGCGGTCGCTGATCCGCGACGGCGTGCCGGCCGACGGCGTGACCGAGCAGACCTTCGCCGCCCATCTGCCCTTCCCCGACACCCCCGATGTGGACCTGGTCATCCGTACCTCGGGGGAACAGCGCATCTCCAACTTCATGCTGTGGCAGGTCGCGTACGCCGAGTGGGTCTTCCCGCCGGTGCTGTGGCCCGACTTCCGCGCACCGCACTTCCTGGAGTGCCTGCACGCCTACCGGCAACGCGAACGCCGTTTCGGCGGCGTCCCGCCCCTCCCGAACGGCCTCCCGCCCATTCCGAACGGAGAACTTCGATCGTGACCGACGCAGGTTCCGGCATCCCCCAACAGCCGCACCCGGCTGGCGACTTGACGCCCATGTTCGGCCCCGGCTCGCAGTTCGACGAGTTCTTCAACGATCCGCGCTGGGCCCTGGCCGTGGTGCGGGCGACCGTACTTGAGGCCGCGCATCCGCAGATCGGCGCCGCCCTGATCGACAACTCCACGTTCGTCGCCCACCCTTGGCGCAGGCTGCAGAACACCTTCCTGAGCCTGCGGCGCATGTTCGGCGCCGACGACGACGTACGGCAGCGGGAGGCGGCGCGGCTCAACCGGCTGCACGCGCGGCTGAACGGGACCGACGCCCGCGACCGGCCGTACGACGCGATGGACCCGGCGGCGCGCGCCTGGGTGGTGGCGACGCTGTTCGAGAGCACCGTCACCATGTTCCGGCTGAGCGGACAGCCCCTGGAACAGCGGGCCATGGAGAGGCTGTACGCCGAGTTCCAGGCGTTCCTCGTCGCCCTGGGGAACGAAGCCGGTCAACTGCCGCCCACGCTGCACGAGTTCTGGCGGTACTACGACCGCGTGGTGGAGGAGGAGCTGGAGAACACGGAGGCGATGCGCATCATCCTCTACAAGCTCTTCGACCACCTTCCCGCTCCGCCGCTGCTGAACGGTCTGCCCACGCTGTGGGCGCTCGGCCGCGCGGTCGGCGGTCCGGTCGTCGGGGCCATCACCGTGGCCTCGCTGCCCGAGCCGTTCCGACGCCGGGCGGGGCTGCCCGAACTGCTCGGCGCCCAGACCCTGATGCAGAGCGCGTACCTGACCGTGGGCCTGGCCCGTTTCCTGCCCGACGGCTGGATCCGGGCCGAGAACGTCGCCGACCTGCTGGCGCTCACCCCCGACAGCGACGACCCCCGCGCACGGACGGTCCGCGCCCTGCACCAGAAGATGAAGCGAGCCGGAGCCTTCCTCCGGCTCGTCACGCCCTTCGCCACGGAACCCGAACCGGAACCGGGGGCGGGACCGGAGCCCGCCGCACGCGGAGGGATGCGGCGCGACGCCGAGGAGTTCTTCCGGGAGGTGCTGGACCAGACCGGCGACGGTTACCTGGACTGGCCGGACCTCGCCGCCATGGCCCGCGAACTGTCCACCCGCCTCGACCTCGACGAGCCCGAGGAGACCAGGCTCTACACCGCCTACGCCGACTGGTGGCGGGAACTCCAGAGCGCCCTCGACACCGACGGCGACGGCCGCGTCAGCGCCCAGGAGTACGCCGCGGCCGCCCCGTCCCTGGCCGGACCCGCGCTGATCCGCGTGGCCGAGGTCCTCTTCGACGTCACCGACAAGGACGGCAACCAGCACATCGACGCGGACGAGTACCGGGCCCTGTTCCGGACCGCGTTCCGTCGCGACACCACGGGTGCCGGCACCAGTGGCGGCACCGGCGGCGCGTACACCCGTAGCGCGTTCGTCAAGGACTTCCTGTCCTTCATGTCCGGCCGACAGCGCTCGACCCCGTACGACCCGCTGCTCGCCCAGGCCTGACCACCCGCCACGTCCCGGACGCACAACCGTTCCTGGCACGTGGACAGTGGCCAGGAGATGCCGGTCGGACGGTTCCGGCCGCTGCCGAGCGGGGACGGCACTCTCCTGGTGACCGGTTACGAGGAGCCTCCGGGGGCGGGGCGATCTCCAGCGTGAGGGTGAGGGCCGACGCGGGGGCGCGGAACCTGTGCCGGCCCTCCTTCGGTACGCCCATCAGCTCGCAGATCACGCTCATCGGCAGCCGGACGCGTCCGCGCGGCCCGGCATCCCGGCGGGCCGGGAAGAACGAGGCGACCAGGGCGGTCCTGGCGGCCGACGTCACGGCGGCCGAACTCGTCCAGTATTTCTCGGACTTGGCCGCCCGGCTTGGCGAGCACGAGATGCCGGCCGTGTTCCAGAGCCGCACCAGCATGTCGTCCCCCTGCGAGCCCACGCGAACGGTCCACGATCCGGGGGCGGTGATGGAAACGGCGGTACGTCACCGGGCGGCGCGCAAGCCGCGGCCGGCGTCGGCCCAGCCGCGTCCGTGGACCCTGCTCGGCACGTAAGGGGACCTCTCCACGCGGTGCCGGAGACATCGGCATGTCGACACGGTCAACACCCCTTACGGAGCTCGCATGTTGACTACGTGTTAACCCGATGGAGTGACATCTGGGACCACGGTTGACGGTGATAGCATTCCGCCGTCTGCGACCTTGATCCACTTTTGTTCGGACCCCGAGCCCGAACGCGCTCATCTCCTCGCGTAGATCAGTCATGCAGTCCCCTGGACGGGTTGCGGATCCCTGCAAGGCGTACTCGACGACGCCTGCATGCCACGCGCCGGGAAAGGTTTCCATGACTCAAGACGTGCTTCTTTGGTGCCTGGTCGCGATAGCGGTGATAGCCATAGCCGCAGTCGTCGCACTCGTGCTCCGCAGCAAAGCCCTGGGGAGGAGGAAGAAGGAATCCGAGGCCGCGCTCGAAGCGCGGCTACGGTATGCCCAGGGTGAACTCGACCGCGTTCAGGCCTCCTTGGTGAAGATGCGGGACGAGCAGGACGATGTCATCCGCGAGGCCGGGCAGGCCGCCGAGGAGAACACCAAGGCGGTCCTCAAGGGCGCCGCCCGGTTCCTGCAGAGCCTCGCGGCCGAGCAGACCACGCTCCTGGACGGGGTCCAGCGCGAGTACGGCGGCCACGCGGTCCTCTCCGACCTGATGGACATCACCCACGCGAACGCCCAGATGGCCCGCAAGGCACAGGGCATCGCCGTCATGTGCGGTGCGCCGCTGGGCCGCCGCAACCAGCCGGCCAGCGTCTACGACGTCGTACGCAGTGCCCAGAGCCAGATCCGCAACTTCCAGCGGGTCGAGATCATGCAGCCCAGCGGCATCGCGCTGAAGGCCTCCGCGGTCGCGCCGGTCGCCCTGGCCGTCGCCGAACTCCTCGACAACGCCGCCAGTTTCTCCCAGGCGGACGCACCGATCGAGGTCACGTTCCGGCAGGCCCAGAAGAACCTGTGCATCGTCATCGACGACGCCGGTGTCGGCATGGGCGACGAGGACCGGCAGCGGGCGAGCGCCCAGCTGTCCGGAGAGGGCCTCCCCCGGCTGTCCCAGCTGGGCACCCAGCCGAAGTTCGGCTTCCCCGTCATCGGCCTGATCGCCCGTCAGCACGGCTTCACGGTGGATGTCACCGGTGTCTCCCGCTACGGCGGCGTGCGGGCCGTCGTACTCCTGCCCGAGGAGCTGTGGACCATGGAGGAAGCCCTGCCGCCGGCCACCGAGGCGCCCGTGAGCAGCATCCGGCCCATGGAGAGCGGCAGGTCGGCGCGTACGGCCGGCGGCCTGCCCAAGCGCGGTGCCCGTATGTCGCCCAACGGTGTCGGCACCGGTGGGGAGCAGTCGCCCCGCCGAAGCGCCCGGCGTGGCTCCGGCAGCCTGGCCGCCCTGCAGCGCGGTACGCAGTCCGCGCGTGACACGGCCTCCTTCGACACCCCGACGCCCGGAGGGTCCGAAAACGCATGAGTACAGGAGACCTGTCCTGGATGGTCCAGGACATCGTGGACAACGTGCCGAGAGCACGGCATGCCGTGGTGTTGTCCGCGGACGGCATACCACGCGGCTCCACCGACGATCTGACCGGCCAGGACGTACGGACCATCTCCGCCGCCATGGCGGGTATGCAGTCGCTCAGCCGGGCCACCGCCCACTTCGCCGGACTGGCCCGGGACCGGCAGTGGATCCAGACGGTCATCGAGTTCCAGCACGGCTGGGTCTTCCTGATCGGGGCCGGGCAGGGTGCCTACCTGGCCGCCGCCGCGGAGCCCGACGTCGACATGGAGCAGCTCTCGTTCCGGATGAACCGGCTGGTCTCCCGGCTGGGCAACAACCTCACGGCCCCGCCGCGGGTGACCGCCGGTGACGTGCCCCAGCCCGGGGACACCTCCGGGGCCCTGCGGGACGGAGGGGGCGGGGGCGTCTTCCTTCTCTCCGAACTGGACAAGGCGGTGGCGTCGGTTCCGGGCGCCCTGCACGCCCTGCTGCTCGGCGCGGACGGTCTGCCGCGCGGGGCGAGCGCGGGGATCGGCAGGAACCTCGCGGACACGATCTCGGCGGCCATGACGGGCATCCACGCGTACAGCCGGGCGACCGCGCCGTTCGCGGGCGGGCAGCAGGACGACGAGTGGATGCAGACGGTCATCGAGTTCGAGCACGGCTGGGTGTTCCTGATCGCGGCCGGCGAGGGCGCGTTCCTCGCCGCGGCCGCCGAACACGGCTGTGACATAGAGGAGTTCACCGTACGGCTGGGCGACACGATGCCGGCGCTGACCGCCGGGTCGGCCGCCCGGGGAGGAAGGACGGGCGATGAGTGACGAACTGGACGGCGAGCTGGAACTGACGGCCCCATTAGTCCCCCTCTTCGTCATCGCGCAGGGTCGCGCGCTGCCACGGGAGAGCGAGTACGAGCACACCACGATCATCACGGCCCAGGACGGTGCCGTGGCGGCGGCGCGCACGCTGGCCCCCGAGGCCCGCACGGTCATGGACCTGATCGCGGACGGCTTCCTCTCGGTCGCCGAGGTCGCCGCCCACACCCGGCTGCCCCTGGGCATCGTCCGCATCCTGTTGGCGCAGATGGCCGAGGACGGCCTGATCCATGTGCGCAATCCGGTGCCCCACGCCGAACGCCACGACCCCGTCCTGCTGACCGCCGTGCTCGACGGCCTGATGCGAATTCGAACCGGAGCGTAGTCCCGTGTATCTGGATCCCGACGTCTCCCGCTCCGTGAAGATCCTGGTCGTGGGCCACTTCGCGGTCGGGAAGACCACGTACATCGGAAGTGTCTCCGAGATAGAACCGCTGCAGACCGAGGAGGAGATCACCGAAGCCAGCGAGGGTCTCGACGACCTCTCCGAGACCCCGGACAAGACGACCACGACCGTGGCGATGGACTTCGGGCGTCTCACCCTCGGCGAGGACCTGGTCCTCTACATCTTCGGCACGCCCGGGCAGGAACGCTTCAAGCAGATGTGGGAGGGGCTGTCCCGGGGAGCGCTGGGGGCGCTGGTCCTGGCGGACCCCGAGCGGCTGGAGGAGACGTTCCCCGTCCTCGACCTGGTCGAGGCGTTCGGCCTGCCCTACGTCATCGGCGTCAACACGTTCGAGGGGAAGCACGAGTTCCCGCTGTCGGAAGTGTGCGAGGCGCTCAACCTCTCCGAGGAGACCCCGGTCATCCACTGCGACGTCCGTGACCAGGACTCCTCGATGCAGGCACTCATCACGCTCGTGAAGCACCTCTTGTCCTCACTCGGCTAGGAGCCAGCATGCAACAGTCCTTCGACCCGTCCGGGGCACCGGCCGGTTGCCCCGCGCACGGCAACGTCCCGCTGTACGGGTCCGACTTCGGCTCCGACCCCGAGAGCATGTACGGCCGGCTGCGGTCCCTGGGGCCCAGCGCCCCGGTCGACATCGCGCCGGACGTCGAGGTCGAGCTGGTGACCAGTTACGACGCCAGTCTGTACATCCTGCAGAACCCGACCCTGTTCGTGCGGGACTCGCGCCGCTGGAACGCCCTGAACGCGGGGGAGGTCCCCGCGGACAGCCCGGCCCTGCCCATGATGGGGTACCGGCCGAACGCGCTGTTCAGCGACGGCGCGGCGCACGCCCGGCTGCGGCAGGCGGTCACGGACAGTCTCGCGACCGTCGACCAGGGCCGGATCGTCCGGCTGACGCAGCAGTCGGCCGACTACCTGATCAGCCAGTTCGGCTCCGAGGCCCTCGGCCAGGCGGAGTTGATGTCCGCCTACGCCCAGCCGCTGCCCCTGCTGGTCTTCGGTGAGCTGTTCGGCTGTCCGCCCGAACTCGGCGACCGCGTGATCGCCGGGATCACCGGGATCTTCCAGGGCACCCCGGGTGCCGACGAGACCCTGGGCGGCGCGCTCGCCGAACTGATCGCGCTCAAGCGGCGGCAGCCCGGCGAGGACCTCACCACCCAGCTGATGGTGCACTCCTCCCGGCTGACCGACGAGGAGGTGCTGCACCAGCTGGTGACCCTGCTGTCCGGCGGCACCGCGCCCCTGACGGCCTCGATCGGCACCAGCGCCGCGCTGTACCTCAGCGATGACTGGCCGAGCGGCCTGCCGATCGAGGACGCGGTGGTGAAGACGTTGTGGAACTACGCGCCGATCGCCAACTACGCGGCCCACTACCCCACGCAGGACGTCGAGTTGGGCGACCGGACGCTCCGGACGGGCGACCCGGTGCTGATATCCTTCGCGACCGCCAACACCGACCCGAAGCTGACCGCACACCGCGAACAGCTCAGCTCCAAGGCCCATCTGGCCTTCGGCGCCGGCCCGCACGCGTGCCCGGCCAAGGACCCGGCGTTCATGATCGCGGCCACGGCCGTCGAGTCGCTGCTCAACCGGCTGCCCGACGTCGAGATGCGCGTCCCCTTCAAGGAACTCTCCTGGGTACCGGCGCCGTGGAGCCGCCAGTTGGTGACCGTGCCCATCCGGTACACCCCCCGCGCCGTGCCGTCCGCGGCCGGGGCCCGGCCGGCGGGGCGGCCGTCTCCCGCTCAGCTCGCCCAGTCGCCCGCCGCCGTACCGCAGCCGAACGCGTTCAGCCGGCCGTCCCATGCCGCTCCGCGCCCCAAGGGCGGGATGTTCAGCCGCTTCCGCGCCTGGGTGAATGGCGAGTGACGTAGGTAACCCTACGAAAGCACTGTGTTATTGGATGATTCAAACATCCCACGGGTACGGATGGCGGCTGGCAGAGAGGAGCCACCATCGTGGGAAGCGTCACGACTCCGACATCGGACCGTCGGGCCACCATCTCCCTGTTCTCCCGTCTCCGGACGGCTGACGGACAGGCCGATCCCTTCCCCATCTACGCAGAACTCAGGGCGCGCGGCTCGGTCAGCCCCGCGCCCTGGGGCGGTCACCTCGTGACCGGCTACGGCACCTGCGACCAGGTACTGCGCAACGGCCTCTGGCTCGAACCGGACACCAACTGGCGGGCGCAGCAAGGCGCGCGCACCCGCTGGAGCGCCCCCTCCTCACGTGAGATCAGCCGGACCATGCCCGCGCTCAACCCTCCGGAGCACACCCGGGTGCGCCGGTCGGCCGGCAGCTTCGACCGCACCACGATCGAACAGATCGGCCGCCGGGTGAGCCACGTCGTCGACGGGCTCCTCGACACCCTGCAAGAGCGCCTGCACGCGGGGGAGGCCGACTTCGCGGCACTGGTGGGCGAGGAACTCCCGGTCGCCACCATCGGCGACTGGCTGGGGCTGCCCAGCGCGGACTGGCCCCGGCTGCGGGAACTGACCCACGACCAGGTCTTCACCCAGGAGCTTCTCCCGAACGCCAGCCAGCTGGCCCGTTCCGACGCCGCCATGGTGGAACTGCGGGCCTACTTCCTGGAGTTGGTGCGCGACCGGCGCCGACATCCCGGCGAGGATCCCGTCTCCCGGTGGATACGCACCTGGGACGAGCTCGAACCGGACCAGGACAAGGCCGACGAAGCCGTCTACTTCCTCGCCCTGTTCGTCCTGCTGGCCGCGCTGGAGACGACCGCGACCCTGCTGTCGACCATGACGCTCCACCTGGTCGAGGACCCCGACCGCTGGAGCCTGCTCGCCGAACACCCGGACCTGGTCCCCGCGTTCGTGGAGGAGACCCTTCGCTACGACCCTCCCACCCACGTCATCAGCCGGATCGCCTCCGAGGACTGCCTCCTGGAGGGCGCCGAGGTCAAGGCCGGTGAAATGGCCCACCTCATGGTGGGCGCCGCCCAGCGCGACCCCGCCCGGTTCACCGACCCCGACTCCTTCTCCCCCCGGCGCAAGGCGACCCACCTGGCCTTCAGTGGAGGCATCCACTACTGCCTGGGCGCACCGCTGGCCCGGCTGGAGGCGCAGACCCTGCTCCGCCGCATGATCACCCGTCTGCCGAGACTCACCCTGGTCCGCCGCCCCGCGCTGGCACCCCGGGTGGCGTTCAGGCGACTCCTGAATCTGGACGTTTCACTGACATGAACCCGCCAATATCGCCCAGCGCCGCACCGGTCCCCGTCCGGGAGCCCGTGGACCCCGCGGAGCCCGCGCCTCCCGCCGCGGCCGTGGGCCTCACCCGGACCGGGTCCGTCCTCCACGTGCGGCTCAATCCGTCCGCCCAGGACGACGACGTCCTGAGCTCGGCCGTCCTGGACGCGCTGCTCGCCGTCCTCGACGGCCTCCACGAACAGCCCGACGTCCGCATCCTGGTGCTCTCCTCCCTGGGCGAGGACTTCTGCCTGGGAGCGGACCGCCGGGAGTACCAGGAAGCCCTGGTCACCGATCCGACCGGGGCCACGCTGCGGCGCCTCGCGGACAAGGCCCAACGCCTGTGCCAGGCACTGGAGAACACCCATGCCGTCACGATCGCCCGGCTCCACGGCAAGGTCGTCGGAGCCGGCCTCGCGCTGGCCGCCTACTGCGATCTGCGCGCGGGGGCGGACACCTGCCGCTTCCGTATGCCGGAGATCGGCCTCGGACTCGCACCCGCCTGGGGCGGCGCCATGGGCCGCCTGATCACGGAGGCCGGTGCCGCCCGCATCCGCGAACTCATGCTCACCTGCGACGAGTTCGACGCCCCTACCGCCCACCGCCTCGGGCTCCTCCACAAGTTCGCGCCCCTCGACCAGCTGGACGACACCATCACCGCCTGGACCAGGCCCCTCGCCCGGCGCTCCCCCCAGGCGCTCGTCCTGACCAAACGCATGCTCACCGGCTACGCGAAGGCCGCCCGCACGACCGACACCGCCCTGCTCGACTCCCACCTCCTCGCCGCCCAGCTCGCTCAACCCCGCTGACCGGTACCGCTACCCGGCCGGAACGTGGATGACGGGCGGCGTAGCGCGGTAGGCCTCCCACGGAACCCCTGCGACAGAGTGCCGGCCCGCCGCTTTCCCCGTAGCGGCGGGCCAGTCCGCCAGGAAGTTCCGGAACAACAGGTCGGCCAGGACGCCGCACAGGGCCTGGCGGTCGGGCACCCGCGGTCGCCCTTCCACCTGCTTCGGCGGCGGCTCGGGCAGCAACGGCTCGATGAGCGACCACAGTTCGTCCGACACGATCCACGGCCGCTGCTGACGCTTCCCCATGACCACACCAACCAGCGATCAAGCCGACAGTCACATGATCAACCCGCTTTTGTCAGAGCCAGTTAAGCGGCATCCGGAGGTGACGGGCTGTCCTTTGACGCCGTTGCCCCGGGGAACCGGCTGAGCAACGGCGCCGTGCCGCCGCTCAGCCCGTTCAGATGTCGCGCTTCCTGACCGCCTGCAGCAGGGTGTACATCGCGTCGTCCAGTTGGTGCTGCTGCCGTTGGGACAGCCCGGACAGCAGCGCGGCCTCGTTGGCGGCATGGTCACTCATGGCCGCATCGACGGTCGCCATGCCCTTGTCGGTGAGTGTCACCAGGAAGCTGCGGCGGTCCTCGGGGTCCAACCGCCGGTGGATCAGGCCGGCCCGGTCAAGCCGGTCGAGGCGGTTGGTCATCCCTGCCCGGGACAGCATCAGCTGCTCGGACAGCGCCGACGGGGTCACCACGTAGGGCGGCCCGGACCGGCGGATCGCGGCCAGTACGTCGAACTCTCCGTTTCGCAGGTCGTGGCGGGCGAAAACCTCGTCAAAGGAACGGTTCATGATCGCGGCGAACCTCGTCACCCGCGCCAGGACCTCGACCGGCCACAAGTCCAGGTCAGACCGCTCCCGCCGCCACTGCTCGATCACTCTGTCGACCTCATCGTTCTCACGCATGCCGCCATCATACTATTTGACGAGTGATAGTTCGACGCCTTACTATCTGGGCATCGAACTAAATGCGTTCCGAACACCTGGAGGACCTCATGCGCAAGATCATCGCGAGCCTGTTCGTGTCCCTTGACGGCGTGGCCGAGGCGCCCGACACCTGGCACTTCCCCTACTTCAACGAGGAGATGGGCAACGCCGTCGGCGCGGCCATGGCCGAGTCCGACGCAATGCTGCTCGGCCGCGTCCAGTACCAGCAGTTCGCGGCGTACTGGCCCTCCAGCGAGGATGAGTTCGCCGGCTTCATGAACAACCAGAAGAAGTACGTCGTCACCAACACCCTGACCGAGGCCACCTGGAACAACACCGAGATCATCAGCGGCGACGTGCTCGGCGGGCTCCAGGCGCTCAAGAACTCCGAGGGCAAGGACATCGCCGTGACCGGCAGCCTCACCCTCGTGCGATCACTGCTCACGGCCGGACTGCTCGACCAATTGCAACTGTTGGTCCACCCGATCGTGCTCGGCAAGGGCGCCCGGTGGTTCGACGACCTCGACACCGTCGAACTGCGACTGGCATCGGCCCAGACCTTCTCCACCGGAGTGATCCATCAGACCTACACGCAGGCCTCCTGACCCACCGACCTGCGGCCGGCTGTCAGGTCGTGACCGTGGTGGCCAAAGATCATCACTCTGACCTAGTGCTTGCCAGCGCCCAGGTTCTCGTCGCGCTGAAGCCGTTGATCTAGGACCTGGCGCTGCCGGCAACGAGCAGGCTGACGTTCACCTCTTCGCCGATGGACTGGCCATCGTCCTGGACCTGCTGGTCTTCTCCGTCGGCGTTCGGCTCCTGGTGCAGCCCGTTCCCGCAGCCGTCGCCCACGGCGTTCCCGCTGGGCGACGCCCGATCAAGCTACCCAACGGCGAGACGAAGACCGTGGCGTTCGGCATCCCACTTCGCCACCCCAGCCGTCGTCGTGATCAACACGACCCTGCTGTTCGCCGCCTCAACCACCCCAATCTCAACCCCACGGAGCAGCACCATGTCACTCATCGTCGCGGACTTCGCCGAATCCGTTGTCGTACGCGGCGGCGAAGCCGAGGTCATCGGCCAGGCCCCCATCACGATGCACCTGCTGGCCGACAGCAGTTCCACAGGCGGCGCCCTGTCCACCCAGCGAATCACCCTCACCGACGGAGCCGACGGTGCCAAACCCCACCACCATGCCAACGCCGCCGAACTGTTCTACATGCTCGACGGCACGGCCCAACTGCTGTCCGGCGACCAGATCGTCACCGCACAGACCGGCGACCTGATCGTTGTACCACCCGGGAGAGCCCACGCATTCGCCGCCGCCCCCGGCCTCAACGCCGACATCCTCATCGTCATCACCCCCGGCGTGGAACGTTTCGAATACTTCCGCCACCTGGAACGCATCGCCCACGGCAAGGTCCCACCGGAAAGCCTGCTGGAGGTCCAGGAACTCTACGACACCTACTTCCACAACAGCGCCGCCTGGAACACCCTTCGGCCAAGGCCTGGAGAGTGAAGCAGCAAAGAGAATCAGCAGCAGAACACAGGGCTGGTGAGGCTGGTCGCCCGCCGCGGACAGGCCACCGTCGTACATGTTCGCGGCTTCGGTGAGATCCTGGCTCACCGGCTGGGCCCCACGCTCCCCGCATGGATCGAAGCCGTTGATGCCAGCCGGCTGCCCGGCGAGACCTGGTTCTTCCACGACATGGACGACGATCTCGACGCCTGCGGCGGCCTACGGCACCCTCCCCATCGTCGAAGGGACGGTGATCCGCCTGGACATCGACCACCTGCCCAGCGGAGCAACACCGAAGCCGGTCCGGCTGTGGTGGTCAGGCACCGACGCCACCGCGGCAGACGCCGACCGGCTCTGGCAGGCATACCTGCGACGCTTCGACATCGAGCACACCGTCCGTCTCTTCAAACAGACCCTCGGCTGGACCTCACCGAAGATCCGCACCCCCGAGGCAGCCGACCGATGGACCTGGCTGATCCTCGCCGCCTACACCCAACTGCGGCTCGCCCGGCCGCTGGCGGCCGACCGGCGTCGGCCCTGGGAGAGACCAACTCCGCCGGACAGGCTCACCCCCGCCCGAGTCCGCCGCGACTTCCGGCACATCCGCCCGAAGACCGCCTGCCAGGCCCAAGCGCCGAAACCCTCCCGACCCGGCCCCGGACGACCCCCAGGACGAAAGAACACCCGGCCCACCCCACGCCACGACGTCCACACACCCCACAAAACGCCGGCGGCGAAACAACGAACGAAGACGTCAACCACCTCACGACCACGCCGCACAGGTTAAAGATCAAGCTTATGGCAGGACACGGCCGCGGGGAGGACCACATCGTGGCGCCCTCCTTCAGAACGGCACCTTCAGCCAGGCCGCCCGCAACACCCCGTGGGCCACCCTTTTCGTCACCACCTGAGACAGTCCCTCGCCAGGCAAAGTCGTACCTGGAAGACGCCTCCCGTAGGCGGTGAACGGGCGCCGGAACAAGGTCAGCTACCGGCAGTCCGTAGTCCGAGCAGCCGAACGGGGTACGTCGGCACCCCTTGGCTTACATGCCCCGCCGAAACCGTGAGACACGGGGGGGGGACGACTCGGTGGTGCGATCTGGGGCCGTTTTCAGTACGGGCCGTTTCTCCCCCACGCCGACCGGGCCACGTCGGCAACGGCAGGATCCAGGCGAGCCCAGTTGCCACCACACCACGCCCACTCCGCTACCCGCCGGGCAGAGTGGATGACTCGGCACCGGAGCGAATGCTTCCGGTTTCCCCGCGTCCAGCCAGCGTCCAGAATCCAATGCCCAACCAGCCACAGGAGCCATGTACCGCAAGTTCAACCGCTGCGAACCGGAACATTCGTGCAGGTCAGGAGCATTCGCACTACCGACACCGGCAACGAGGCCGAACTCGCGAGCAGCGGATTCAGTCCGTTCAGGCAAAGTTGACGATCCAACAGGACAAAATGAACGTTTCAGCAGGTCAGAAGCCTGCACAGGTGGGGCGGGTGGGACTCGAACCCACGGCCGACGGATTATGAGTCCGCTGCTCTAACCGGCTGAGCTACCGCCCCATTACGGCGCGTCGCGCACATTTGTACGCGCCGTCTGCCGCAGCATAGCCGCTCATACGATCTCCTGCTTCGGATGGTCGACTTCGCACGACCATGAGGACTGCGGCACGTCACGAGCGGTTCCGGGGGACATGAAAAAGGACCCCAACGGGGTCCTTTTCACTGCTTCCTCACTGTGCTCTCCCGACTGGACTCGAACCAGTAACCTGCCGGTTAACAGCCGGCTGCTCTGCCAATTGAGCTACGGAAGACCGAAGCTCCCCCGACTGGACTCGAACCAGTAACCTGCCGGTTAACAGCCGGCTGCTCTGCCAATTGAGCTACAGGGGAATGCCTCGCTCGCATCGAACGTACTTCCCTGGGTATTCGCCAGGGGGCGTGTGCTCGCTGCGACACATACATTAGCGCAAGCAGGGGGGTGCTCCGCCAATCGGTTCCCCGGCACCGACGCCGTGCCGGACCCCCGGAGCCCACGCAAGGGAACCTACGCAAGGGAAGGATGGCCGTCATGCGCTACAAGCTCACGTTCGTCGCCGGACTGGCTCTGGGTTACGTGCTCGGCACGCGGGCCGGACGCGAGCGCTACGAGCAGCTGAAGAAGTCGGCGCGTCAGGTCGCGCAGAACCCGGCCGTCCGCAACACCGCCGAGACGGCGGCGCAGCAGGGCCGCCAGTACGCGGGCAAGGCCTACCACGCGGTCAGCGAGAAGGTCGGTGACCGCGTCCCCGACTCCGTCGCGGACCGGGTCCGCTCACTCCGCGACCGCAACGCCAACGGCACGGCCGGGGACGACTGGGGGACGAGCAATACGTAACGGCGTATGTCTCCAGGAGGGCGAGTGCACGCCCTGAGGGGCGCGGGGCCGGGTCCATTTGCGGCTCCGCCGTGTGGCGCGACCAGCCACAACGGACCCGCACCCGCCCCGCAGGACGCACCCCTACGGCTTCACGGCCAAACCCGGCGGAGCGATGCGGCAGAATTTCCGCCATGGGGATAGTCGCCGGGTTGGACAGTTCGCCCGATTTCACTCGTATCGTCGTCTGCGACACGGACACGGGGTCCGTGCTCAGGCAGGGATATGCGCCGCATCCGGTCGAAACCGAGACCGAGGGCGGCGGGCGGCCCTCCGATGTCGATCCACAGGCCTGGCTGCTGTCGCTGGGCGAGGCGGCCGGCGGGGGGCTGCTCGAAGGCGTGCAGGCCATCGGTGTGTCCGCGCAGCAGAACGCGCTCGTGCCGTTGGACTCGCAGGGCAACACCGTGCGGCCCGCGATGGTCGGCGGTGACAAGCGGGCGCAGGTCGCGGCGGCCGATCTGATCGACGCGCTCGGCGGGCGCGAGGCGTGGGCGCAGGCGGTGGGTTCCGTACCGCAGGCCGCGCAGCCCGTCACCAAGCTCCGCTGGCTGAACCGGACCGAGCCCGACAACGCCCGCCGAACGACCGCGCTGCTGCAGGCCCATGACTGGCTCGTGTGGCAGTTGCTCGGACGGCCGGTACGGAGGACGACCGACCGGGGCGGCGCTTCCGGGACCGGCTACTGGTCCGCCGCCAGCGGTGGTTACCGGCCCGATCTCGTCGAACTCGCCCTCGGCCACCAGGCCATGCTCCCCGAGGTCATCGGTCCCTCCGACGCGGCCGGTACGACCCCGGAGGGCCTGCTGATCTCCGCCGGTACCGGCGAGACCATGGCTGCCGCCTTCGGGCTCGGGATCGGGTTCGGGGACGCGGTCGTGTCGCTCGGCGCCTCCGGGTCCGTGATGGCCGTGCACCACGAGGCGCTCGTGGACCAGAGCGGGATGATCACCTCGCTGGCCGACGCGACCGGGATGCAGCTGCCGGTCGTCACCACACTCAACGCCGTACGGACCCTGCGCGGAGCCGCCGAGCTGCTCGGGCTGCCCGATCTGGAGAGTCTGTCCGAGCTGGCGATGAAGTCGACGCCCGGTGCGCACGGCCTCGTGTTCCTGCCGTATCTGGAGGGTGAGCGGACGCCCAATCTGCCGCACACCGCCGGGACGT
The DNA here is from genome assembly GCF_036226385.1 of Streptomyces sp. NBC_01261. Lineage (NCBI taxonomy): Bacteria > Bacillati > Actinomycetota > Actinomycetes > Kitasatosporales > Streptomycetaceae > Streptomyces > Streptomyces sp. NBC_01261. Next base: position 7,505,253 of record NZ_CP108463.1, on the reverse strand, counting down.
TGGCCGGGCTGCGGCGGGAGTCGATGAAGGCGGAGCATCTGGCGCGGGCCGCCTTCGAGGGCATGCTGTGCGGGCTCGCCGACGCGCTCGACGTGCTGCGCGGACGCGGTGTGGCCGTACGGCGGCTCTTCCTGCTCGGGTCGGCCGCCGAGCTGCCCGCCGTGCAGGCCGCGGCGCCCGCGCTCTTCGGGACGCAGATCGTCGTACCGCAGCCCGCCGACTACGCCGCGATCGGCGCCGCCCGGCAGGCCGCCTGGGCGCTCGGGGTCTCCCAGGGCACCCTCGACCCGCGCAACCCGCCGCCCTGGCAGGGACCGGTCGCCCAGGTCTTCGAACCCGGCGACGAGTTGGCCGTAGGACAGGCCGTGCGGCAGCAGTACGTGTCCGTACGGGAACAGACCCATCCGGGCGCGTTCCGCTCGTAGGTAGGGACAGCCGTCGACGCGAATAAGGCACTTACGGGTGCATAAGCGGCCGTAGGGCACTGCTGTTGGCTTAATCGGTTGAGGTAACGCGGGTGGAGTGTCCGACGATGGGTGCGAGGGGCACACCGCCCGCCCTCCACCCGCCGACTCCGAGAGACCCAGCGTGCTCATACGACTTCTGCGGACCTATCTCAGGCCCTACAGGAAACCCATCGCCCTGCTGGTGCTGCTGCAGTTCCTGCAGACCTGCGCCACCCTCTACCTGCCCACCCTGAACGCGCACATCATCGACAACGGTGTGGTGAAGGGGGACACCGGATACATCCTGTCGTTCGGCGCCCTGATGATCGGGATCTCGCTGGTCCAGGTCGTGTGCAACACGGGTGCCGTCTACTACGGCGCGCGCACCGCCGCGGCCGTCGGCCGGGACATCCGGGGTGCCATCTTCGACAAGGTGCAGTCGTTCTCGGCCCGCGAGGTCGGCCAGTTCGGCGCGCCCTCGCTGATCACCCGGACGACCAATGACGTCCAGCAGGTCCAGATGCTGACCCTGATGACGTTCACCCTGCTCGTGTCGGCGCCGATCATGTGCGTCGGCGGGATCATCCTGGCGCTCGGTCTGGACGTGCCGCTGTCCGGGGTGCTGATCGCGGTGGTGCCGACGCTGACGATCTGCGTGACGCTGATCGTGCGCCGGCTGCGGCCGCTGTTCCGGTCGATGCAGGTGCGCCTCGACGCGGTGAACCGGGTGCTGCGCGAGCAGATCACCGGCAACCGCGTGATCCGCGCCTTCGTCCGGGACGAGTACGAGAAGGACCGGTTCCGCAAGGCCAACAGCGATCTCACCGAGATGCAGTTGAAGACCGGCAACCTGCTCGCGCTGATGTTCCCGGTGGTCATGACCACGGTGAACCTGTCGTCCATCGCCGTCGTGTGGTTCGGCGCGCATCGCATCGCGAGCGGCGGCATGCAGATCGGCGATCTGACCGCGTTCCTCGCCTATCTGATGCAGATCGTGATGTCCGTGATGATGGCCACCTTCATGTTCATGATGGTGCCGCGCGCGGAGGTCTGTGCCGAGCGCATCGAGGAGGTCCTCGACACGGAGAGCAGTGTCGTGCCGCCGGTGGCCCCCGTCTTCGAGCTGCGGCGGCACGGGCATCTGGAGGTCCGCGGGGTCGGCTTCTGTTACCCGGGCGCCGAGGAACCCGTGCTGAGGTCCATCGACCTGGTGGCCCGCCCGGGCGAGACGACGGCCGTGATCGGCTCGACCGGCAGCGGAAAGTCCACCCTTCTGAGTCTGGTCCCGCGGCTGGTTGACGCGACCGACGGCGAGGTCCTCGTCGACGGGGTCGACGTCTCGACCATCGACCCGGTGCTGCTCGCCAAGACGGTCGGCCTGGTCCCGCAGAAGCCATACCTCTTCGCGGGCACGGTCGCGACCAACCTTCGCTACGGCAATCCCGACGCGACCGACGAGGAGTTGTGGCACGCGCTGGAGGTGGCGCAGGCCAAGGGCTTCGTCGAGGGGCTGGAGAACGGGCTGGACTCCCCCATCGCGCAGGGCGGCACGAACGTCTCCGGCGGTCAGCGGCAGCGGCTCGCGATCGCGCGCACGCTGGTGCAGCGGCCGGAGATCTACCTCTTCGACGACTCCTTCTCCGCCCTCGACTACGCGACCGACGCGGCGCTGCGGGCGGCGCTCTCGCAGGAGACCGCCGAGGCGACCGTGGTGATCGTGGCGCAGCGGGTGGCGACCATCAGGGACGCCGACCGGATCGTCGTACTCGACGAGGGGCGGGTCGTGGGGGTGGGGCGCCATCACGAGTTGATGGCGGACAACGAGACGTATCGGGAGATCGTGCTCTCCCAGTTGACGGAAGCGGAGGCTGCCTGATGGCCGGGCCCATGGGGCGGATGATGGCCGGGACGGGCCCCGACGCCCGTTCGATGGACTTCAAGGAGTCCGGCAAACGGCTGATCGGCCAGTTCAGGCCGGAGCGGCTGACCATCGGCCTGCTGCTGGTGTGTGTGGTGATCAGTGTCGGGCTGAACGTGGTGGGGCCGAAGATCCTCGGCAGCGCCACCGACCTGGTCTTCGCGGGCATCATCGGGCGGCAGATGCCGGCCGGGACGACCAAGGCGCAGGCCCTCCAGGCGATGCGCGACCGGGGCCAGGGTTCGGTCGCGGACATGCTCAAGAGCACGGACTTCACCCCGGGCAAGGGCATCGACTTCACCTCGGTGGGGCATGTGCTGCTGCTCGCGCTGGGCACGTTCATGGTGGCCGGGCTGCTGATGGCGGTGGCGACCCGGATGGTCAACCGGGCGGTCAACCGGACCATGTTCCGGCTGCGCGAGAGCGTGCAGACGAAGATGTCGCGCCTCCCCCTGTCGTACTTCGACAAGCGCCAGCGCGGTGAGGTCCTCTCCCGCGCGACCAACGACATCGACAACATCGGCCAGACCCTCCAGCAGTCGATGGGCCAGCTGATCAACTCGCTGCTCACGATCATCGGCGTCCTCGCGATGATGTTCTGGGTGTCCTGGCTGCTCGCCCTGGTCGCGCTGGTGACCGTGCCGCTGTCGTTCCTCGTCGCCACCCGTATCGGCAAGCGCTCGCAGCCGCACTTCGTGCAGCAGTGGCGCTCGACGGGCAAGCTCAACGCGCACGTCGAGGAGATGTACACCGGGCACACCCTGGTGAAGGTGTTCGGCCGCCAGGACGAGTCGGCGCAGCTGTTCGCCGAGCAGAACGACGCGCTGTACGAGGCGGGCTTCAAGGCGCAGTTCAACAGCGGTGTCATGCAGCCGCTGATGATGTTCGTGTCGAACCTCAACTACGTGCTGGTGGCCGTGGTCGGCGGCCTGCGCGTCGCCTCGGGCTCCCTGTCCATCGGTGACGTACAGGCCTTCGTGCAGTACTCGCGCCAGTTCTCGATGCCGCTGACACAGGTCGCGTCGATGGCGAACCTGGTCCAGTCCGGCGTCGCCTCCGCCGAGCGGATCTTCGAACTCCTCGACGCCGAGGAGCAGAAGCCCGACCCGATGCCGAGCGAACGCCCGGAGGAACTCCGCGGCCTGGTCGCCCTGGAGCACGTCTCCTTCCGCTACGACCCCGACAAGCCGCTCATCGAGGACCTCTCGCTGACGGTGGAACCGGGCCACACGGTCGCGATCGTCGGCCCGACCGGCGCCGGCAAGACCACCCTCGTCAACCTCCTCATGCGGTTCTACGAGGTCTCCGGCGGGCGTATCACCCTCGACGGCGTCGACATCGCGCGGATGTCCCGGGACGAACTCCGGTCCGGGATCGGCATGGTGCTCCAGGACACCTGGCTGTTCGGCGGCTCCATCGCGGACAACATCGCGTACGGGGCCTCTCGCGAGGTCACCCGGGGCGAGATCGAGGAGGCGGCGCGGGCGGCGCACGCCGACCGGTTCGTCCGTACGCTGCCCGACGGCTACGACACGGTGATCGACGACGAGGGCACGGGGGTCAGCGCCGGTGAGAAGCAGCTCATCACCATCGCGCGGGCGTTCCTGTCCGACCCGACGATCCTGGTCCTCGACGAGGCGACGTCTTCAGTCGACACCCGCACGGAGGTGTTGATCCAGAAGGCGATGGCCAAACTCGCCCACGGGCGTACGTCGTTCGTGATCGCGCACCGGCTCTCCACGATCCGGGACGCGGACACGATCCTGGTCATGGAGAACGGCTCGATCGTCGAACAGGGCGCGCATGCGGATCTGTTGGCGGCGGACGGGGCGTATGCGCGCCTGTACAAGGCGCAGTTCGCCCAGGCGGTGGCGGAGGTGGACTAGCGGTTCGTTGTTCGGCTGACCGTCCGTCGTGGCTGGTCGCGCAGTTCCCCGCGCCCCTGAAACACACCGTGCGTTTGAGGGGCGCGGGGAACTGCGCGGCCCGCCCCCACCGGGCCGCAGCCGGGATCAATCCAGATAACCCCTCAGCTGATCCGCAAAAGCGTGATCCCGCAGCTTGTTCAGCGTCTTGGACTCGATCTGCCGTATCCGCTCCCGCGTCACGCCAAAGATGCGGCCAATCTCCTCCAGCGTGCGTGGGCGGCCGTCCGCCAAGCCGTACCGCAGCTGTACGACCTTCCGCTCCCGCTCCCCCAGCGTCGACAGCACAGCTTCAAGGTGCTGCCTCAGCAACAGGAACGCCGCCGACTCCACGGGACTCGTCGCGTCGCCGTCCTCGATCAGATCGCCGAGGGCGACGTCGTCCTCCTCCCCCACCGGCGCGTGCAACGACACCGGCTCCTGAGCCAGTCGGAGCACCTCGCTGACGCGCTCCGGCGCGAGGTCGAGGTGGTCGGCCACCTCTTCCGGAGTCGGTTCGTAGCCGCGCTCCTGGAGCATCCGGCGCTGGACGCGGACGACCCGATTGATCAGCTCGACGACATGCACCGGGACACGAATCGTGCGGGCCTGGTCGGCGAGGGCGCGGGACATGGCCTGGCGGATCCACCAGGTCGCGTACGTCGAGAACTTGTAGCCGCGGGCGTAGTCGAACTTCTCGACTGCCCTGATCAGCCCGAGGTTTCCCTCCTGGACGAGGTCGAGCATGGTCAGCCCGCGCCCGACGTACCGCTTGGCCACGGAGACGACCAGCCTCAGGTTCGCCTCGATCAGACGGCGCTTGGCCATCCGGCCCATGACGACCAACTTGTCCAGGTCGAGGGCGAGTTGGCTGTCCAGGTCGGTGGCGCCGCCGAGCTTCTCCTCGGCGAACAGGCCGGCCTCGACCCGGCGGGCGAGGTCGACCTCCTCGGCCGCGGTGAGCAGCGGGATGCGGCCGATCTCGCGCAGGTACTGGCGGAACAGGTCCGAGGAGGGTGCGCCGTTGTCGGCGGTGACCCTGCTGCGGGGCCGTACGGCGGGCTCGGGGGCCTCCGCGGTCTCCACCGCTTCGGCCGTCGGTTCTTCGAGCTCGGGCGGGCTCTCCGGGTCCGCGGTCTCGGGATGGTGCGCGGCACGGCTCTGCGGAGGGACGGTCGCGAGGACATCGGTCTCCGCTTCCGGTTCCGCGCCGTCCGTCGTGCTGGTCTCGGTCTGGTCGAGGGTCTGGGTCTGCACGGGGGCGACCTCCAGGATGATCGCTGCCAGGGGGTACGGCAGCGGTACTTCAGGGGCGGAGTCGGCGGCCTCGCCGCTGTCCGTCCCGTACTCGATGAGCGGAACCGCGGGGGTGAAGGACCCGCTGGGGACGGATCGGCCGCGCTCCGAGGACTCAGGCACCGGAACCCAGTGTGGAGTACGACACATCGCCGCCACGAGGGGCGTGCGGTGACTTTTTGAGTCCGTGCCGTGACTACGTGCTCAGAGCGCTGTGGCGCCGTGCACCTGGAGTGCCTGGTCGTACTGCTGAAGCACCCACAACTCGTTCTGTACGGCGGCCAGTTCCGCCGAGTCGCCGTGGCTGCCGAGGCGGGTGAGCGAGCCCTGGACGTCGCCGATGCGGCGTACGACGGCTCTTCGGCGGACGGTGACGAGCTGCTCGCCCGCGTAGTTCTCGTCGACCGTGCGGCGCATGATCGCCTCGACGGCCAGCTCGGTGACCATCGCGCGGACCGCGTCGTCCGGTGCCGCCTCGCGGACGCGGACGAGGTAGTCCTGCGCGTCCTGGAGGCCGTACTCGGCGCCGCCCGCCTCGATGATCGCCTCGCGTACGGCCGCGTAGGGCGGCGCGGTGAACTCGTCCACGCCGTACGCGTCGAAGGCCGGGGAGACCAGGTCGGGGCGCTGGAGGGCGAGTTTGAGGAGTTCGCGCTCGGTGGCGAAGACCGGGTTGCGCAGGGTGAGGGCGGGGCCGCCGGTGGGGGTGCGGGGGGTGGTGTCGTAGTGCTGCTCGGCGCCGCCCCTCGCCGGTGCCGGGCCCTTGCCGCCGCGGTCTCGGGCCCAACGGGCCAGCTGGGCGACCCGCTTGACCACGAACTGGGTGTCCAGGATGCCGAGCATGCCGGCGAGCTGGACGGCGACCTCGTGCTGGGCGCCGCTGTTCTTGATGCGGGCGACGATCGGGGCGGCCTCGTCCAGGGCGGAGGCGCGGCCGGCGGGGGTGTCGAGGTCGTAGCGGACGACGATCTGGCGGAGCGCGAACTCGAAGAGCGGGGTGCGGGGTTGGACCAGGTCGGCGACCGCCTCGTCGCCCTTGGCGAGGCGCAGCTCGCAGGGGTCCATGTTGTCCGGGGCGATCGCGATGTACGTCTCGGCGGCGAACTTCTGGTCGTCCTCGAAGGCGCGCAGGGCCGCCTTCTGGCCGGCCGCGTCGCCGTCGAAGGTGAAGATCACGCGCGCGCTGCCGTTGTCCATCAGCAGCCTGCGGAGGATCTTGATGTGGTCGCCGCCGAAGGCCGTGCCGCAGGTGGCGATGGCGGTGGTGACTCCGGCGAGGTGGCAGGCCATGACGTCGGTGTAGCCCTCGACGACGACCGCGCGGGACGACTTGGCGATGTCCTTCTTGGCGAGGTCGATGCCGTAGAGGACCTGTGACTTCTTGTAGATAGCGGTGTCGGGCGTGTTGAGGTACTTCGGGCCGTTGTCCGACTCGTAGAGCTTGCGGGCGCCGAAGCCGACGACCTCGCCGCCGATGTCGCGGATGGGCCACATCAGGCGGCCGCGGAAGCGGTCGATGGGGCCGCGGCGGCCCTCCTGGGCGAGGCCGGAGAGGAGGATCTCCTTGTCGGTGAAGCCCTTGCCGCGGAGGAAGCGGGTGAGGTGGTCCCAGCCCTGCGGGCTGTAGCCGACGGAGAAGTGCTCGGCGGCGGACTGGTCGAAGCCGCGCTCGGCGAGGAACTTGCGGCCGGTGTCCGCCTCGGGGCTGACGGCGAGCTGCTCCACGTAGTAGTCGGCGGCGACCTTGTGGGCCTCGACCAGGCGGATGCGCTCGCCGCGCTGGTTGGCGGGGTTGTACCCGCCCTCCTCGTACCGCAGCGTGATGCCGGCCTGGGCGGCCAGACGCTCGACCGACTCGGAGAACGTGAGGTGGTCGACCTTCATCACGAACGTGATGGTGTCGCCGCCCTCCTGGCAGCCGAAGCAGTGGAAGAGACCCTTGCTGGGGCTGACCTGGAAGGACGGCGACTTCTCGTCGTGGAACGGGCAGAGACCCTTGAGGTTGCCGCCGCCCGCGTTCCGCAGCTGGAGGTACTCGGACACCACGGCGTCGATCGGGACCGCGTCCCGAACCGCCTTCACGTCCTCGTCGTTGATCCGTCCTGCCACGCGTGAATTCTACGGGGCCGGACTGACACCAGTGACGACGAGAGCGTTCAGACGCCCAGGCTGTCCAGTGGAACGTGTGGGTCCGCAAGGGCCTCGGTGTCCACCTGCGCCCGGGAGCGGATGAGCTGCTGGATGGGCTCTGTGACGTCCCACACATTCACGTTCATCCCGGCCAGCACACGGCCCTCCTTGAGCCAGAACGCGATGAACTCCCGCTTGCCCGCGTCTCCCCGGATCACCACTTCGTCGTAGGAGCCCGGGGGCGCCCAGCCGGAGTACTCCATACCCAAGTCGTACTGGTCGGAGAAGAAATAGGGCACGCGGTCGTAGGTGACGTCCTTGCCGAGCATCGCGCGGGCCGCCGCCGGGCCGCCGTTGAGGGCGTTCGCCCAGTGCTCCACCCGCAGGCGGGTGCCGAAGAGGGCGTGGTGGAAGGCGGCCACGTCGCCGGCCGCGTAGATGTCGGGGTCGGAGGTGCGCAGCCGTTCGTCGACGGCTATGCCGCCGCCGTGCGCGCGGTCGGCCAGCTCCAGTCCCGCCGCCTCGGCGAGCCCGGTGCGCGGGGCCGCGCCGATCGCCGCGAGGACGTCGTGCGCGGGGTGCTCCTCGCCGTCGTCGGTGCGGGCGGCGAGCACCATGCCGTCCTGGCCGACGATCTCGGTGAGCCGGGCGCCGAAGTGGAAGCGCACGCCGTGCTCGGCGTGCAGGTCGGCGAAGAGCTGGCCCAGTTCGGGGCCGAGGACGCCGTGCAGCGGCGTCTGGGACGGTTCCACGACGGTGACCTCGGCGCCGTACTCCCGGGCCGCCGCCGCGACCTCCAGGCCGATCCAGCCGCCGCCGGCGATCACCAGATGGCCGTTGTCCCGGCCCAGGGACGCCAGCACGTTCTTCAGGCGCTCGGCGTGCGAGAGGCGGCGCAGGTGGTGGACGCCCGCGAGGTCCGTGCCCGGGATGTCCAGGCGGCGGGGCTCGGAGCCGGTCGCGATGAGCAACTTGTCGTAGCGGACCAGGGTGCCGTCGTCCCCGAAGCGCACCGTCTTCGCCGTACGGTCGACGGCGTCGACGGTCTGGCCCAGGTGCAGCTCGATGTCGTTCTGCGCGTACCAGGCGGGTTCGTGCACGAAGACGCTGTCGCGCTCCTCCTTACCGAGGAGGTAGCCCTTGGACAGCGGCGGGCGCTCGTACGGGTGGTCGCGTTCGTCGCAGATCAGTATCACGCGGCCGGTGAAGCCCTCCGCTCGGAGCGTCTCGGCCGCCTTGGCGCCGGCCAGGCCTCCTCCGATGATGACGAACGTCTGATCCGCGTCGACCACTTGATGCCTCCTCGTAAGGGTGCCGCCATATGCGAGCGTCCCGCACGCAGTGTGATGCGGGAAGGGGGTGTGGACCGATCAGGCCACGGAGGGTCACATTCGGGCTTGTTTCGCGTCACTGTGCCCCAGCGATGTGAGATGCGCGTGAAGAGACCGCGCCGACGCGTCGGTGAGTGACGCGATCTGATCGACGATCACCCGCTTGCGGGCGCGGTCGTCGGGCGCCTCGTCGAACTGGGCGCGGAACTGCGGTTCCAGACCGTCGGGCGCGCGCGTCGTGAGCACGTCGGCGAGTTCGGCGACCACGATGCGCTCGTCGGCGCGGATGCGCTCCTGCTCCGCGCGCTGCATCACGTACCGGTCGGCGACCGCCTTGAGGACCGCGCATTCCAGCCGCGCCTCGTGCGGTACGACGAGTTCGGCCTCGTAGCGGGTGAGGCGGCCGGTGCCGTACGCCGCGCGCGTGGCGGACTCGGCGGCCAGGCAGAAGCGGCCGATGAGCTGGCTGGTGGCGTCCTTGAGGCGGGCCTGAGCCGCGGCCGAACCGTCGTAGCCGTGCGGCCACCAGTCCTGGTCCTGGAGCCGGTCGAGGGCTTCGGCGAGTTCGGCGGGGTCGGTGTCCGCGGGCACGTAGCGGCCTATGGCGACCGCGAAGACCGCCTGCCGTTCGGGCTCCGCGTGCAGGCAGTTGGGGTCGATGTGGCCCGCGTGCAGGCCGTCCTCGACGTCGTGCACGGAGTACGCCACGTCGTCCGACCAGTCCATCACCTGGGCCTCGAAGCACGTGCGGGTGCCGGGGGCGCCCTCGCGGACCCAGTCGAAGACGGGTCTGTCGTCCTCGTAGACGCCGAACTTCGGGGACTTGGGGTCGGTGGGGTGCCCTCCGCGCGGCCAGGGGTACTTGGTGGCCGCGTCGAGGGCGGCACGGGTGAGGTTGAGGCCGACGCTCACCATCTCGCCCGTCGTGTCACTTCTTACGAAGCGCTTCGGTTCGATGCGGGTGAGGAGTCTGAGGGACTGCGCGTTGCCCTCGAAGCCGCCGCAGTCGTCGGCGAACTCGTTGAGTGCCTGTTCGCCGTTGTGGCCGAAGGGGGGATGCCCCAGGTCGTGGGAGAGGCAGGCCGCCTCCACCAGGTCCGGGTCGCAACCCAGGGCCGCGCCCAGCTCTCGGCCTACCTGGGCGCACTCCAGGGAGTGGGTCAGGCGGGTGCGGGGGCTGGCGTCCCAGGCCTGGCTGCGGGTTCCCGGGGTGACCACCTGGGTTTTGCCCGCGAGGCGGCGGAGGGCGGCGGAGTGGAGGATTCGGGCGCGGTCGCGTTGGAAGGCGGTGCGGCCGGGGCGTTTGTCGGGCTCGGTCGCCCAGCGGGCGACTGACGTCGGGTCGTAGGGGTGGGGTGCTGCTGTGCGTGTACCTGCGGTGCCTGCGGTGCCTTCCATGGTTCGACAGTAAGCGGCGGTAGTGACAATTCGGGAGTTGCGGGGCGCCTATGCGTTTGCCGGGTGCGGTTCGGGGGCGGGTGCGGGTACGGGTGCGTTGGACTGGTCGCGCCCACGCGGCGGAGCCGCACATCGATACAGCCCCGCGCCCCTTGGGGAGATGGCCCCGCCGCTGGCTGCCAGGGTCTGGTCGTAGCGGTGGAGGACCAGGCGGGCCATCGCGGGGTGGGCTCCCAGGGGGGCCGACGCGATCCAGGGGGCCCGTTCCGCGCACTGTGTCGCGAAGCGGCCCGGGGCCGTGAAGCAGGATGCCACTGCCACCCTGTGGTGGCCTCGGGCGGTGAGGGTGTGGATCGCCTCGGGGATCGTGGGGGTCGCCGCTGAGGCGTAGGCCGGGATCACGGGGACGCCGAGACGGTCGGCCAGGAGGTGGGCCGTGCGGTTGGTGTCCAGCTTCGACTCCGGGTCTCGGGAGCCTGCCGCTGCCAGGACCACGGCGCTCGCCCTGCGGGTCCTGTCGTCCATCCTTGTGCGCCAACCCGCCTGCACCAGGCGGTCGTAGAGGGTCTCCACCAGGAGGGGGTGTGGGCCCAGAGGGGGTGCCACGCGCGTGCGTGCCTGTGCCTTCGCGGCCAGCTCGGGGATGTCCTGCTTCACGTGGTAGCCGCGGGACAGGAGGAGGGGGACCAAGATGGCTTCCGCGGTGGGCAGTTGGGCGAGGGTGTCCGGGAGGCGGGGCTCGTTGAGTTCGATGTGGCCCACGTGGACGGGAAGGCCCGGGCGGAGCTCGCGGACGCGGTCCATGAGGGCTCGTACGGTGTTCAGGGCGCGCGGGTCGCGGCTGCCGTGGGCCACCAGGACGAGGGCGGGCGGGACGGGGCGTCTGGTGCCGTTCAGGGAGACGAGGCTGAGCTGGTCGGCGAGTTGGCTGCTGATCCGGTTCATGAGATGCGCCGTACTGTCGAGGGTCGTGGACTCGTCCTGAGGGTGGTTCGACGCCGTCATGGAGTGATGGTGGCGGTAGGAGGTTGCCGCCCCGTTGCCCGGGGATGACGGGGCTTTTCCGGGGGTTCACGGTGGGGTTCGGGGGGTGTGTGAGGTGACGTGACCTGCGCCTTACGGATTCACAGTGAAGCCGGTCACACTGCGGACGGCGAACCGGGGCGGGTCACGGCGCGTCTGGACTGTCGAACCCGTACGGGAGGGGCCCCTTGATGCGTTCGATGCGTGCAGTGCGTCGCCCGAGACTTCGCCGGCCTCGGCCGCGGCTGCCCCGCACGCGCGCGGGATGGCGGCAGTTCGTGCAGGTGGTGGCCGCCGGGTGTGTCGTCGCGCTGCTTCCGGCGACCTGGTTGTGGGTGTCCACGGCCGACCGGCTGCGGACCCTCCAGGACGCGCCGCGCACCGATGTCGCCGTGGTGTTCGGCGCCGGGCTGTGGGACGGCGAGCCGTCTCCGTATCTCGCGCACCGGCTGGACGCGGCGGCGACGCTGTACCGGGAGGGCCGGGTGAAGGTCGTCCTGGTGACCGGCGACAACAGCCGCGAGGACTACGACGAGCCGGACGCGATGCGCGTCTACCTGGCGAAGCACGGGGTGCCCCGCGCGCGCGTGGTGACCGATTACGCCGGTTTCGACACCTGGGACTCCTGCGTCCGCGCCAAGAAGATCTTCGGCGTCGACAAGGCCGTACTCATCAGCCAGAACTTCCACATCCGGCGGGCGGTCGCGCTGTGCGACGCGGCGGGGGTCGACTCCTACGGCGTGGGTGTCGACGACACGCACGACGTGACCTGGTACTACGGCGGCACCCGCGAGGTGTTCGCGGCGGGCAAGGCGGCGCTGGACCTGATGTTCCACCCCGATCCGCACTTCCTCGGGCCGAAGGAGACGGGCATCACGCGGGCGCTGGCCTCCGGCGACTGAAGCCCGCGCCAACTGCGGCCCCCTCAGCGGCGGTTGATCCAGTCGCCGCCCTCGATCAGCTTGCCGTGGGTGCGGAGGCGGGCGGTGATGGCGGGGGCGGCGAGGTACACCCAGGCGCGTACGGCGGTGCCGTCGGTGGCGCGGGTCACCCGGCGTTCGACGCGCTCGTAGAGGTTGTGCGGGTCGCCGGGAGCGTAGTCCTCAAGTCGGTCCAGTTCCCTGAGGAGTTGGGGGTAGGCCTCGGGGCGTGCGGTGACGAGTTCGCCGACGATCACCGCGCCGGGTGCGGCGGGTTCCTCGACGGCGTACGGGTAGCCGGGGCCGTCGTAGAGGGCGGCGCCGTGGAGTCGTGCCCGTTCTTCGGAGTCCGTACGGCCGCGCAGGAACCGGTCGTGGTTGGGCTCACCGGGACGGAGGGTCCCGTAGACGAAGAAGGGGAGCGGTGTCACTCGGTCTCCTTGAGCCCGGAAGTCTGTGGATGCGCTATGGACATGACATGCCATGGCCCTTTAAATCTCATTCAACATCAACGCAGCCCCCACGCCCCCCACTTGCGTTCTTGAGGAGAGCCATGAGTCGGACACGGCACATTCGAGGTTCCCGTCTCGCCACGGCCGGAGTCGCGGCCGGCGCCGCGGCCCTGTTGGCCGCCACCCTCGCCCCCACCGCCCACGCGGCCGACCGGCCGTCCCGGACCACCGCGATCGCGAACGCCGCGTCGGCGTTGGTGGCCCATGCGACGGGCTTGGGGCTGACGGCCGCGGAGGACACGTCGGTCCGTGACGTGATCGTCGACGCGGACGGCACCCAGCATGTCCGCTACGACCGTACCTACCACCAACTCCCCGTACTCGGCGGCGACTTCGTGGTCCATCTCGCCCCCAACGGCAGCTACCGGAGCGCCGACCGCGCGACCCGGAACTCCATATCCCTGTCGTCCGTGACGCCGAAGGTGGCCGCTCCGAAGGCGGCGGACCTGGCGGTGAACGCGCTGCGGGCGGCGAATCTCGGTGAGGTGCTGAAGGGGGTGACCGCCAAGCCCCAGCTGATGGTTGACGCCCTGCACGGGGCCCCGAGGCTCGCCTGGCGGACGAACGTGGTCGCCAAGGACTCGCTCGGCAACCCGGTCGCGCGCACGGTGCTGACCGACGCCCGCACCGGCGCCCAGATCGACGCCTGGGACAGTGTGGAGACGGCGACGGGTGACGGGAAGTCGCTGTACAGCGGGACGGTGCCGTTGGAGACGACGCTGTCGGGATCGACGTATCAGCTCAAGGACGCGACGCGCGGCGGGACGTACACCGGTGACGCGGCGAACAAGACCGACCTGTGCATCTTCGGCATCTGCATCAGCCGCGCCCCGTCCACGCTGTTCACGGACGCCGACAACCACTGGGGCACGGGGGTGAGTTCGGACCGTTCGTCGGCGGCGGTGGACGCGCAGTACGGCACGAACGAGACCTGGGACTACTACAAGAACGTCCACGGCCGGAACGGCATCGCGGGCGACGGCAAGGGCTCGTACAACCGCGTCCACTACGGCAACAGCTACAACAACGCCTTCTGGGACGACAGTTGCTTCTGCATGACGTACGGCGACGGTGACGGAACGCAGCTCGGTCCGCTGGTGGCGCTGGATGTCGCCGGGCACGAGATGACGCACGGTGTGACGTCCAAGACGGCCGCGCTGACGTACTCGGGCGAGTCCGGCGGTCTGAATGAAGGGACCTCGGACATCATGGGCACGCTGGTGGAGTGGTATGCGAACAACTCCTCCGATCTCGGGGACTACTTGATCGGCGAGAAGATCGTGCGGTCGGGCTTCGGCAAGGCGGCGCTGCGGTTCATGGACCAGCCGTCCAAGGACGGGAATTCGGCGGACTGCTGGAGTTCGTCGGTGGGGAATCTCGACGTGCACTACTCGTCGGGGGTCGCCAACCACTTCGCGTATCTCCTCGCGGAGGGCAGCGGATCGAAGACCATCAACGGCGTCAGCTACAACTCGCCCACGTGCAACAGCTCTTCGGTGAGCGGGATCGGCCGGGACAAGCTCGGGGCGATCTGGTACCGGGCGTTGACGGTCTACATGACGTCCTCGACGAACTACGCGGGGGCGCGGACGGCGACGCTCAGCGCGGCCAAGGACCTCTATGGAGTGGGGAGTTCGGAGTACGGCGCGGTGGCGGCGGCGTGGAGTGCGGTGAGTGTGGGGTGAGTTGAGGCCCGGAGTCGGCCGTTCGGCGGAGTAGTGCCGTGGCGATGGCGGGGCGGCGCTGGCTAGGCTCCGGTGCCGCCTCACAGACCCGGAGCCCCATGTCGTCCAACGCCAAGATGCACGCCGACGAACTCGACATCGACGCGGACCTGGTTGGCCGGCTGGTCGCCGAACAGTTCCCGGAATGGGCGGAGTTGACCGTCACGCGGGTCGCCTCGGCCGGGACCGACAACGCGATGTTCCGGCTGGGCGAGGACATGGTCGTACGGCTGCCCCGACTGCCGGGCGGGGCACGGCAGATCGAGACGGAACAGCGCTGGTTGCCGCGGCTGGCACCGGAGTTGCCGCTGTCCGTGCCAGTGCCGTTGGCGATGGGTGAGCCGGGGCGGGGGTACGGGCTGCGGTGGGGGGTGTACGGCTGGCTGGACGGGGACAACGCGTACGACTCGCCGCCGAGCCAACTCACCGACACGGCATTTGAGTTGGGGCGTTTCGTCGCCGCGCTGCGCCGGGTGGACGCGGTGGACGGGCCCGTTTCCTTCCGGGGCGGGCCGGTCGGTGCGCAGGACGCGGACGTCCGTAAGGCGATCGAGGAACTGGGCGCGGACGGCGCCCACGACGCGACCCTCGCGACGGCGGCCTGGGAGCACGCCCTCGCCCTTCCCCAGTGGGAGGCCGCCCCCGCCTGGCTCCACGGCGACCTCCTCCCCGGCAACCTGCTGACCGGGGCCGGCCGACTCACCGCGGTCATCGACTTCGGCTGCCTCGGGGTCGGCGACCCGGCGGCGGACGCGCTGCCCGCGTGGACCTTGTTCTCCGCCGGGACACGTGAGGTCTTCCGCGAGGCGGGCGAGTTCGAGGACGAGGTGTGGGCTCGGGGGCGGGGGTGGGCCTTGTGCTTCGGGTCGGTGGCGGAGCAGTACTACCGGGGTGGGCGGAATCCGGTGTTGGCGGAGGTGGGGCATCGGGCCGTGCGGGAAGCGCTGGAGGACTTCGGGGTCTGATCCCCGGCGGGTCCAGGTTGCGTCCTTGCCGTTCCTGGAATCCCTGGATACTTGACGTCATGGCTGATCAGCGCGAGGTTTCCATCGTCCGTCGACCGGGCCGGACTCTTTCCGTCGAGGACGGGCTGGGCGCGTTGCTGGCGGCGTACCACCTGCGGACGGAGGCCGAGAAAGGGGAGCCCGTTGCCGATGTGGACGCGCTGCCGGACCGGTACCGGGCGGAGATCTCGGACCCTCGGACCGCGTTCGTCGACGATGTCGTGCTGGTGGCCGTGAGCGGGAGCGTCGCGGTGGGTTGTCTGGTGGTGACCGCCCCCGCCGACGGGCGGTCGGAGATCAAGAGGCTCTGGACGGACCCGGCGTTCCGGGGCCGGGGCATCGCGTCCGACCTGCTCGGTACGGCGATTGCGCATGCGGCGGAAAGCGGCGCGGGCGTCGTGCGGTTGTCGGTATGGAAGTGGCGGACCGGGGCCATCGCCCTCTACGAACGGTTCGGCTTCGCCGTCACCGCGTCATGGGACGAGCGGGATCAACTGGTCTGCATGGAGCGGGCCTTGTGAGTGGTGTCGTACGACGTCCAACTCGCACCACACCGCCTTGCCCACGGTGAGCTCGCGCACGCCCCAACGGTCCGCGATCCGACCGACGATCAGCAGGCCACGCCCGAACATGTCGTCCTCGGTGGGCTCGCGGAGGCTCGGCCGTAACTCGCCCCTCGGGTCGGACACCGCGATGCGTACGGCGTGTTCGGTGAGGGTGAGTTCGACGCGGAAGAGTCGGTCGCGGAGGCAGCCGTGCAGTACGGCGTTGCCGCCCAGCTCCGAGACCAACAGGGCGGTGTCCGCGGCGAGTTCGGGGTGACCCCACTCGGTGAGGAGCCGGTGGGCTCGGCGGCGGGCGAGGGTGACGCTCTTGGGGAGCGGGGTGTAGTCGAGGCGGTCGTGGTGGAGGGGGACTTCGGGGGCGACCATGTCGCTCACCTCCGGGCAGGGGCGAGCCGCGCCGCGAATCAACCGGCGCCGCTCTGCGATCGGTTCGTGACCGACGGTAGAGGTGGCTCAGCATTTCACGCAAGTGACTCTCGGAGGAATTCCCCCGAAGGGTGTTTGCGATGCCTCGTTACACCGCGCCAGACTGATCACACGCACACGCCTCAAGGGGGACCTACGTGACATCGCCGACGCAGGGCCACAGCACATCGACCGTCCTGGGGCGCCGACTCGGCGGTGAACTCACCAGGTTGCGCACGGCGGCCGGCCTCAACCAGACCCAGGCGGGCAAGGCGCTCACCGCGTCCACGACCAAGGTCGCGAAGATGGAGGGTGGTTGGGTTCCGATGCGCGACCCCGACCTCCGGGCGCTGTGCGAGTTGTACGGCGTTCACGATCCCGGCGCCGTAGGCGCGCTTCTGGAACTGGCAAGAGTCGACCGGGAACGCCGTAAGGCCAAAGGCTGGTGGAACGACTACTCCATCCACGGAGTGATGCAGGAGTACATCACCCTGGAGAGCGCGGCGACGTCAATCAAGGTGTGGCAACCGGCGTTCATCCCCGGGCTCCTCCAAACACCTCACTACGTGCGGGCGTTGAGAGTGGGCCCCGAGGCCGAGGTAGCCAAAGGCCCTGAGCCGGACGAGGACTTCATCGCCGCGCGGCTCGCCCGCCAAAAGCGCCTGTCCGACACTCCGCCCCTCTTCCTGCAAGCGGTGATCTACGAAGCGACGCTGCGCAACTTCCCCGGCGGTACGGCGACAGCGGGTGGCCAGCTCGAAAGCCTTGCGGAGATGGCCGCTCTCCCCAGCGTCACGCTTCGGATCTATCCCTTCAGCGGCGGCACGCAACCAGGCCTGAACGGCTCGTTCAACATCCTCTCGTTCGCCGCCCCCGGAGCCATGGACGTCGTCTACGCAGAGGCCCCGTTCGCTCAGCGCTGGGTGGAGGGCGGGGAATCCGCAGCCGCATACGATGAGTTGTTCGAGATGATCGCCGAACGCTCCCTCAGCGAGCGGGAGTCGGTCACGTTCCTCCACAAGCTACGCAAGGAACTGTGAGTCGTGCGCGCATTCGAGTACCGGAAGTCCAGCTACAGCGACCAGACGGCCGAGTGCGTCGAGATAGCCACCAACATCGCCGCCACCATCGCCGTACGGGACTCCAAGAATCCCAACGGCCCCTCCCTCCAGCTCCACCCCACCACCTGGAGGGCCTTCCAATCCTCCCTCCCCGCAGCGGATTTGCCCCACTAACCCCGACCACCCCACCGAAAAAATGTGACACCCACCCCCCAAAGTGTCACATTTCCTCAGAACAACACGAGGCCGATCAGCCCTTCGGCGCGTGAGCCATCGCGATCGTCTTCATCTTGAGAATGCGCACCGCTTCGGGGTCCGTCACCGGCCGGGAAACCTGCCCCTTGGCCGCGTCGGCGACCGCTTCCGCCTTCTGCTTCTGCGTGCGCGCGGAGTCGTCCGTCGTGGAGTGCGAGGTCGCCGTGGCCGCGTGGACCTGCGACCCCGCCGCCACCGTCAGACTGCCGAGCGCCAAAGCGCTGACCGCGGCGGTCCTGAACGTCGTCCCCATCCTGCTCCGCTTACGGGGTGCTGCATGGCGCATGAGAATTCCTCTGCTGTCGGTGCGACTTGGACAGGTGGACTACGCAGCGCGGGGGCCCGGACGCGACACCCGGATGCAGTGACTCAGATCACGGAGAGTTGCTGTAGCGGAGGGTCGGTGCCCGTTCGTACTTCCCCCATAGAGGACCCCTGGCCGTTCTGTGGACGGAAATGAATGGCGGACGAGTGGCGAGAGGCGCGGCGGAAGAGGAGTTCGATGAGTTCTACGCACTGGCCTACCCCAGGCTCGTTCGGCAGCTCTACGCGATGACCGGCGATCTGCCGGAGGCCCAGGATGTCGTGCAGGAGGCGTTCATAAGGGCCTGGGGTCGACGGGGGATATTCACGAGCGACGGTTCCCAGGAGGCGTGGATCCGCACCACGGCCTGGCGGCTCGCCGTATCCCGCTTCCGGCGTGTGCGGCGCGGTGTGCAGCTCATGCAGCGTCATCACGAACAGCGCCCCGTCGAAGGCCCGTCCCCCGAACGTGTCGCTCTCGTAGAGGCGCTTCGCACGCTTCCGCAGAAGCACAGAAGTGTCGTTGTGCTCCACCACTTGTGCGATCTCAGCGTCGAGCAGATAAGCGCCGAGACGGGCTGGCCGGCCGGGAGCATCAGGGTGTGGCTGGTCCGTGGGCGCCTTTCGCTCGCCCGCCATCTCTCCTCCCTGCCGGACCAGGAGGTGGACCATGTCGGATGAGTACGAGCGTCCTGGCTGGTTCACCGAGAGCATCGCCCAGTTGGAGAGCGTTCGGGTCGACCGGCCGGTGTCCGCGCCGGAGTTGCGACGCCGAAGCGTCCGACGCCGTCAACGCCGTACCCGTTCCGCCGCCGTCGCGGCGATTGTCGTGACGGCGATCGGTGCGGGCGCCCTCTGGAATTCCGTGGGCACGGACCGATCGGTGGAAAATCCCTCCCACCGCGAGGAGGACTCCAGAACATCGGCGGCCCAGGAGAAACTGCGGACTTACTATTCGGCTCTGCCGGATGCCTTTGCCGCACGGGATACGACGTCGAAGTCGAAGCTGTGGAAGCTGATGACCGCACACTTCACGGAGCCGGCGCTGAAGCGGGAAGTCGTTCTCGAAGGCAACGGATCCGACGACCTGGCGGCCACGTGTGGGCAGGTGGAAGCCACCACCGTCTTCACCGTCGGCGACGCCCGCAGCGCCGGGGCCGACACCGTCCGCGTACGCGTGACGAGCGACAGCCCACCGGAATCGATCGAGGTCGACTTCGATCCGCGCACCATGAGAATCTCGAACTGGTCCTGCCCCGACGGGTCCTGACCTCTCCCGGGAGTCCACACGGCGGGCGACACGACAAGGCCGCCGCCCTCAGAGGCAGCGGCCTTGCATCCCCGTTCCCGACTCAGGCAGCCAACTCCCGCTCTTCCAGCACTTCCTGATCCTCACTCACTGAATCCCGCATCACCACCGCCGCCAGCACCCCCGCCGCCACGACCCCAACCGCGCTGACCGTGAAGGTCGTTGACATGGCGTGCGTGAACGCCTCCCGGGCCGCCCGGACCAACCCCGCGTTCCCGTGCGCCGCGGCCAGCGCCCCGCCGATCGAGTGGCGAGCCTCATCGGACGTACCGGAGGGCATCTCGTCGGCGAAGCCGCTCGACAGGAGGGAGCCGAGGATCGCGATGCCGAGGGCCGTACCGGCTTGCTGGATGGTGTCGTTGAGGGCCGAGCCGACGCCCGCCTTGCCCTCGGGGATCGTGCCCATGAGCGCGCCCACCGCCGCCGGCATCGCGAGGCCCGCGCCCAGGCCGAGGAGGCCGAGGGCGACCGCCGGGACGGTGAAGCCGGTGTCGGCCGTGACCGTCGTAAGGAGAACGAAGGACGACGCCATCACCAGCATGCCCGCCAGGATCAGGTACCGGTGGCCGTACCGCGCCGTGAACTTGACGCCCGCCGCGTTGCCGACCAGCGCGGTGACCGCCAGCGGGACGAAGGCCAGGCCCGCCTTGACCGGGGAGTAGCCGAGCACGAACTGCAGGTACTGGGTGAGGACCAGCAGCAGGCCGCCGTTGCCTATCTGGACCAGGGTCAGGGACAGCGAACCGCCGCTGAAATTACGGTGCTTGAAGAGGACGAGCGGGACCATCGGGGTCGGCGTGACGTTCTCCCAGACCACGAATCCGGCCAGCCCCACCACCGCCACCGCGAGGGTGACCAGGCCCCGGCCCTCGAACGCGCCGTGCTGCGGGATCTCGATGATCCACCAGATCAGCGCCGTCATCCCGACCGCCGACAGCACCGCACCCAGCGGATCCGGCTTCTGCCAGGGTCCCTTGGACTCCGGCATCAGCGTCACCCCGGCCACCAACGCGAGTGCTACGACCGGCACGTTGAGGAAGAAGATGGAGTGCCACGAGAAGTGGTCGATCAGTACGCCGCCGAGCACCGGGCTGCCGACCAGCGCGAGCATCGACACCGAACCCCAGGCCGCCATCGCCTTGCCGCGTTCCTCCGCGTCGAAGACCGTGATGAGGATCGAGAGCGTCGACGGCATGATCAGCGCGCCGCCCACCCCCATCGCCACCCGTACGGCGATCACCTCACCGGGGTTCGTGCAGAACGTCGCCGCCAGTGACGCCGCCCCGAACAGCACCAGCCCGATCAGCATCACCTTCCGGCGGCCGAAGCGGTCACCGAGGCTGCCGGAGGTCAGCAGCAGGCCGGCGAAGACCAGGATGTAGGAGTCGAGGATCCACTGGGTGTCCTGGGCGCTCGCCCCGATGCTCTCGGTCATCGACGGGACCGCCACGGTCAGCGCCATGCTGTCGACCACCAGCACCAACGAGCTGAGGCACAGCACGACGAGAATCCACCAGCGCCGGGGGTTTCGGGTCTCCGTGAGCGTTTCCGGGTGACTGTCCATGGCTGCTTCCTCTTCTTCCCTCATCGGCCTGCGTACACCGTTCCTTCGGTGCGCACACTGTACGCACAGCGGAACAGCGTGCGCAATCCTTGAACTCTGTACGCTTGATGCGAACGACGTACGCACGAAGGAGCGCCCATGCCCCCCAGGACCAAGCCGAGCCCCATCCCCTCCGTGTGGGCCCGTGAGCGGCGCCCGGCCGACCTGCCCGCGCTCAGCCGGGACGCGATCGTCCGCGAGGCGATCGCGATGCTGGACGCCGACGGCATCGAGGCGCTGAGCATGCGCAAGCTCGGCGCCCGCCTCAACGCCGGCGCGACCTCCCTCTACCGGCATGTCGCGACCAAGGACGAGCTGATGGAACTGGCCGTCGACGAGGTCGCCGCCGAGATCCACGTCCCGGCCGCCGACGCCTCCGACTGGCGCGCCGCCGTCACCGAGGCCGCGGCGTCGTTCCGTACGACCGCGCTACGGCACCGCTGGCTGTCCTCGGTGCTCGGGCAGGCCGGGCTCGCCTACCTCGGCCCCAACCTCATGTCCTTCACCGAACGGCTCGCCGCGCTGTTCACCACCGTCGGCTTCCCCGAGCCGAGCGGCGCGATCGACGCCGTGCTGTCGTACACGATCGGGATGAGCACGACCGAGGCCGCCTGGCTCACCACGGTCGCGCGGTCCGGCGAGAGCGAGGCCGAGTTCATCGCCCGTCTGATGCCGGCCGCGCAACAGGCGGCGGCCGGTCATGCCCATCTCGCCGGCACCTACGCCGAGTCGGCCGTCACGACGACCGATCCGGTGGCCCTGCGGGACGGCAAGTTCGCCTACGGCCTCGATGTCGTCCTCGACGGGCTGTCGCTGCGGCTGGCGCGTTAGGCCTCGCCCGCCAGGTCGGCCGTCTCCAGGTACACCTCAGCCAGTACCTGCAACTCCGTGCCCTCTGTGGCGACTTGCTCGCCCGGGTGCAGGCGGCCCGGCAGGTCGTCCGGGCGGCCCGGGATCGTCACCGTGCTCGCCGACCGCTCCCCCGCCGACGTCGGCCATTCCCCGGCGAGTTGAGCCGTCAGTACCTGGTCGAAGTCCGGGGGGCGGGTGAACACGTGGGCCAGGTAGAGCTGTTCGCGGCCGAAGAGGACGTAGCGGAGGGGTGCCGGTTCCATGGTGGGATCGGTCGGGTGGCCGACGTACAGCCGCTCCTCGATACCCACTCCCACCTCCCCCAACAACTCGCCGTCCCTCCCGAAGCGGCCGAAGTAGAGGTCGGCGGGGAAGGACGCGCCCGGCTCAAGGTCCTTGAGGAGGAGGGTGCGTGGGCTGAGCGTGAACAGTGCCGACGTGCCGTAGCGCTTGCGGGCCGTGCGGTAGGTGTCCGTGTCCAGATCGACCCGCAGGACGGCCTGGAAGTCGTGGGGCGTGGTGAACGTGGGCATGTGAACGGCGTAGACGGTGTCCGTGCCCAGCAACACCAGGCCGTGGAGGGCGAGTTCGGGGGTCGCCATGACGGTGCTCACCATGACAGTGCCGGGTCGGGGTCCGGGCTCTTCGGCAACTGTCTGCACACGAAGCCGGCGAGGAACACGTCGTCGGGGCCGGTGACAGTGCTCTGCGTCGCCGAAGTCGCCTGCTGGTAGGCGGTCCAGCGGAGTTGGAGGTCGTAGCCGTACTGGACCACCTGCACCTTGGCGAAGCGGCCCTCCGTCGTGCGTACGGCGAACACGTCCCCGGTGACCAGTTGGTTGCTCGCGTTCGGGTTGCCGGTGAGGGGGGTGCTGCCGTAGGTGAGGGTCGAGAGGCGGTGGCCGTCGAAGGCGTCGTAGTCGACCTGGCCGAGGTTGACGATTCCGGCGTGGGAGCTGGGGACCAACTGGGCGGTCGTCTCCGTCATCCACTCCCACCAGAGGTCGGCGGTGTTCATGTCGCCGCCCGCGATGCCGTTGTCGAGGTCGAGGGTCCAGGTGCCGTGGAGAGTGGTCTCGCCCGGGGTCTCCGTGTAGCCGACGGCCTGGCGGATCAGCTCGATGTTGCGGGCCAGGGCGACCGATTCGACGTACGACGGGCAGCGGCCGTGGGGTGGGGTGGCGCCGTCACTCAGCGGGGCGACGCCTGACGAGAGGCGCCAGGCCCGGGAGCCGAGGAGTTCCATCGGCGGGTCCAGCCAGGGGCGGACGACCGACACGACCCGGTATTCGAAGGCCAGGGAGAAGACCGTGTCGTCGGTGGCTCGGTCGCCGAAGGCTGATTTCAGTTCCGCGGGGGCCTGCGCGGCCAGGGTGCGGAGCATGTCCTCCGAGAGCACGACCCTCGACCAGGGGTCGTCCAGGGCGCCGTCCGGCGAGTAGTAAGTCGGCGCGAAACGCGTGCCGTTGGGGGCGGTCGTGTACTGGTCGGGGAGGTTCGGGTTGAAGGTGTCGCGGTGTCGTTTCCAGATGCTGGAGGGGGCCTTCGAAGCGAGTTCGGAGGTCTCGCGCAGGGCGTCCTCCACCTCGGCCCTGTGGCCTGCGGTCTGCCAGGCGTCCATGGCGTCGTCCCTGGCCTGGCGGAGCCGGGGCTCGTCCACGTGCGTCCAGTGGTCGCGCGCTGCCGGGTCGGTCGACATCGTCGCCGTCTGTTCCGCCTGGTGGTAGTCCGTGTCGGCCTGGAGCCAGGCCTGGCGGGCCGTGCGGTAGTCGCGCAGGGCCGGTGAGGGGACGAGGACTCCGTCGGCGCCGGTGTCGTAGAGGTAGGCGACTGCCGTGTCGTAGCGCTGGTGTTCCTCGGGGGTGAGGGTGGAGCGGGCCAGGTCGGCGCCGAGTACCTCGCCGTAGATTCCCCACAGGTGGACGGTCGACGGGGGTGCCCAAGTGGGCTGGGTGGGGATCCTGTTGACCAGTTCGCAGAACTCGGACCAGACCGTGGACCGGGGCGCGTCCAGGGCGCCGCCGAAGCGGAACGTGCTGTCCTGGTAGACCACCGGCGTCACCGGTACGGCGACCAGGTGGTCGGGGTCGGTGAGCAGGCCGCGGACGTACGCGCCCAGGCCGAACATGGCCGCCGCGTCCACGGGGGACGCGGCCCACACCGTCTCGGTGTCGCTCATGACTGGCCGCCGTCCTAGACGAGTTGGTCGGGGTCGAGGCCGTCGAGCAGGTTCGGCGTCTTGTCCAGCAGGTGGTTGACGAAGCCGATGATCTGCATGCCGGGGACCGTGATGGTGGCGCCGTCGTTCTCGGAGTGGAAGTGCTGGTCCGACTCGGAGTGGCTGTAGCTGCCCTTCAGGCTGAACGGGCCCCAGCCGACACTCGCGTTGACCGACACGGAGCTCTGGTGGGTCTGCAACGCCTGTGCCAGCGAGGCGGAGTGGATGGTGAGGTTCCTGATGAACAGGGCCTGGAGCGGATAGCCGATGAAGCGGCCCTGGGGCGGGTTGCCGCCGTCGGACGGCATCCGGTCGTAGTTCCAGCCCTCCCCCTGGCGCAGGTCCCAGCCGCGGTTCTCCAGGAACTCCGGGTAGAACCACGGCCGTACGACCTGTACCTGCGCCATCTCGAAGGACATCGAGAAGTCGTCGACCTGGAAGTTCTCGCTGTAGTCCTGGGAGTTGGTGGTGACGCCCGCGCTCGTGCTCCACAGGCCGAAGTTGAGACCGCCGCCCGCCGACCAGGACGTCGTCTCGTAGTGGCTGTGCGAGTCCACCATCTGGTGGTACATCGAGTACGCGGTCCAGCCGTTCGAGGTCGCGAAGTCACCGGGGACGACGCTCGTGTAATAGAAGGACTGGCCCGGGCCCAGCGCGTTGGTGTTCGCCTCCTCGTAGAAGCGCTCAAGGTTGCGCTTCCACAGCAGCATCGACTTCTCGGTGGTCTGGTCGATGTAGGCGTTGATCTCCTCGACCTCGTTGCGGTAGCCGCTCGACGTCCAGTCGTCCATCGCGGCGGCGGCCTGCATCGAGTACAGCTGCGCGTTGGCCGCCCAGTCGGCGACCGCCTGCTTGCCGGACTCCCCCACGGCGGCCTGTGCGGCGATGCGCTTGTTGTTGTACGACAGCGCGGCGGTGACGTACGCCTGCATGCACGCCTTGTAGGCCTTGAGCATGGGGCTGTCCTCGGTGACCTGCTTCTCCTGCTCGGTGACGATGTCCTTCACCGTGCGCGTGACCCTCAACAAGCCGCGGAACCGGTCCAGTCCGGCCTTCTGGTCGTCGGTGAGCTGATCGTCGACGACCTTGGAGAACTTGAGGATCTGGCCGTAGATCTCGCTCAGCCGGGCACCGCTCGCGTTGCGCCACACCCCGTCCTGGCGGCCCGACGAGTACGCCGAGGACACGTCCGGGATGAAGTCGATGAGCGAGGAGAAGTTGTACGCCTGCTGGAGCAGGAGCTTGTCCTCCGCCGCGGTGGCACCGGTGCCGATGCCCTGCGCGGCGAACGCGAAGTCCGCTTCCTGGTACGGCAGTCCGGGCATGCACCAGGTGATGAAGCTGGACTTGGCCGGCGGGACGCTGCCGTCGCCGCCGGTGAGCACGTTGTACATCTGGTCGCGGAACGTCCGCCCCAGATCCCCCAGTTGGTATCCCATGCCCCCGTCCTGCCCGGGTCATATGCCTCGTATCCGGCGACATGTTCGCGTTCACCCGGATAAGTGAATCACCGGTGATCTCAGGCAGCGGCCTCGATGTTCCGCATCACCGACGCGAGGGAGTCGTAGTAGTTCGTCGCGGTCGCGTAGCCCGCGTCCGCGACCGCCCGCGCGAAGGCGTACGGGTCGTCGGCGTGCTCGAACGCGGGCGCGTAACGGGTGTTGTTCCGCAGGTAGTTGCCGTGGGCCGTGAAGGACTCCTCGGGGGTCGCGTAGACGCGGAACCAGTCGCGGACGACATACAGGTACGTGCCGTCCGGGCGCCGCGTCACCGAGACGACCTCGGGGAACTGCACGTCGGGACGGTCCAACACCTCCTGGGTCCTGAGGAGTTGGCGGGTCTCCGGCGGGTCGGTCGCCTTCGCCTTGATGCCGAAGAAGTTGTTGCCGGGCGCGGCCGTGCCCCAGCCGGACTCCAGCGCCGCCTGGCCGAGCGTGACCAGCGCGGGCACACCGGTCGCCGCCTCGCTCGCGGTGGCGAACTCGCCGTAGGAGAGCCGGAATCGGGCCGCCTTGGACGAGCCGCCGCCCCCGGTCGGCGGGGCCGTGGCCGCGTTCGACCAGATCGCGTCGTACGGGCCGGTGAGGCCGGGCCACTGGTCGGTGATGGTGAGCGGGTAGCCGTCCTCCTGGGTCTTGGTGTGCCAGTCGACGGCCACGTACTCGGTGCCCTTGAAGAGGTACGCGCGTCCGTTGCCGGGGTTGAGCGCGCCGTCGATGCCCTCGCCGATCCAGTCGGCGGTGACGCCCGTCCAGCCGTCGGCGATCGGCTTGGGGTAACCCGGGTCCTGGCGGTCGGCGGCGATGTCGTAGCGGACGTACTGCGGGCCGGAGAAGAAGTAGAGCTTTCCGTCGGACCAGTTCATGACCGCGTCGACGGTGTCGAAGGAGAGGCCCGTCCAGTTGTCGCGGGTGGTGAGGGGGTAGCCGTCGTCCACGGTCTGGGTGGCGAACGGGATGCGGACGTACTCCGTGCCCCGGAAGACGTACAGGTGGGCCTGGCCCAGGTCGACCGCCGCGTCGATGCCCTCCTCCCAGCCGGACGGCAACCCACCCCAGGCCGCGCCGAGTTGCCAGTCCCGTGCCGGGTCGGCCGCGTCCGCGTCGATGTCGTACGTGGACACGGTGGCCCCGACGGTGAAGTACGCCCTGTCCACACTCATGCCGGGATGCATGCTCCGGCGGTGCGGTTCTTATGGCGCGGTTCGGGTTCCCGTTCGAGTGAATCAGGGGGTGATCCACGTGGCGTCATGGAGCAGGCATGGCCTTTCCAGTGATCGTTTAGGCGTTGATCGGCCCGACGTGACCGGTTTCCGGCGCGTCATCCAGAGATCTTTGGGAGTAGTCATGCGTATGCGTTCCGCCCTGACCACGTCCGTCCTCGCCGTCGGCATCCTGCTCGGTGGCGCGGGTGCCGCCCTCGCCCACGACAACGGCCCGTTCCCCCACGACGACGGCGCGGTCGTCCAGGGCACCGGTTCCCAGGGCTCCGGGCACACCGACAGCACCATGTTCGCCGGTGTCATCGACCACGTCGGCCCCGTCTACGCGTCGAACAGCAAGACCGACCACGAGTGGGACCGCGGCACGTTCGAGGGCATCTTCGGTTTCTGACACGTCCGCCCGGCGCACCAGCCCGGGCAACGCACCGGGCCATCGGTGACGGTGTGAGAGGGGCGGCCGACCTGCGTCGGCCGCCCCCCTTTTTTCGTCAGATCCTCTTTCGTCAGATCCTCTTTCGTCAGATCCTCTTTCGTCAGATCAACGGCCGCACCTGGCGCGCCTCCTTCAACGCCCTTCCCCACCAGACCAGTTGGTCCAGCATCGCCTTCGCGGCCGCGTCCGGTGCCGCGGGGTCCTTGAGGTGGCCGCGGTCGTCGAAGGACGCGCCCGCGTTGTGGAAGGAGACGGTGTCGCGGACCGTCACGGCGTGGAGTTCGGCGAAGACCTGGCGCAGGTGTTCCACCGCGCGCAGGCCGCCCGCGAGGCCGCCGTAGGAGACGAGGGCGACGGGTTTGGCGCGCCACTCGGTGAAGTGCCAGTCGATCAGGTTCTTGAGGCCGGCCGGGTAGGAGTGGTTGTACTCGGGGGTGAGAACGACGAAGGCGTCCGCGCCGGCCAGCTTCGGGGTGATGTCGGCGAGTGCGGCGGTGGCCTCCGGGGTCGGGGCGAGGCTTGTGGGCAGGTGGCCGGTCTCGGCCACGTCGACGACCTGGAGGGTGAGCTCGGGGTGGTCGCGGACGTGGGTGAGGAGCCAGTCGGCGACGACCGGGCCGAAACGGCCGTGGCGGTTGCTGCCGATCACGACGGTGACGGCCAGGGGAGCGGTGGTGGTGTCCATAAGGGCAGCCTCGTACCTCAACCATTCTTGAGGTCAAGTGAGGTCATCACCCGTTCACACGCGCGGCTTGCGCTCTTCGGGTTCTTCTCCGGGACGGGTTTCGCCGTAGCCCGTCGTACCCCTATGACCTGCTGAAACAGCGCCGAGAAGGCGCGCCGGAGGCCCTTTCTGACACCCGTTCACCGCAATTCTGACGCTCGCTCAGGAAGCGGGCTCGGCCCGGTGCCACTTACCTCGGAAGGGCAGCCAACCACAGCTCGGAGGAGCACCGATGCGACGTACCGCCCGTCTGCTGACCGGCACCGCGCTCGCCGTAGCCGCCGCGGGTCTCGCGACCGCGCCGGCGTACGGCGGCGAGACCGGCAGCCTGGAGGTGTTCCCGTCGAACGCCGTGCCGGGCGGCGACGTCACCGTGAACACGGCGGCGTGCGGCGACGACGGTACGGCCGCCGGTGATGCCGGCGCGGTGGGCGCCGGCACGTTCACGCTGGCGCCGAGCACGCACGAGGGCGATGCGATCGGGCAGTTCAAGGTGCCGCCGAGTGCGCAGCCGGGGACGTACGAGATCGTCGCGAAGTGCACGGACGGCCGCGAGGTCAGCGGCGATCTGATGGTGACGCTGGCTTCGATGCGGCAGCAGGTGCAGCCGCGCGGCAGTGTGAAGACGGGGGTCGGCGGCGCCTTGGGCCCCGACCCCGTGCAGACCGCGGCCGGCGTGGCGGCTCTCGCCGTCGCCGCCGCGGGCGGTACCTGGCTCCTGCACCGCCGGGCGAGAGGCGACAGGTTCTGACGGACACCCTCCGCTGTCCGTCCGCCGGTACCGCACGTCCCCTCCCCCTCCGGGTCCGACGCCCCTCGTGGCCCGGAGGGGGGCGCGGGGCCAGTTGCTGGAGAGGGGTTGATTCCGCATGCGCCGTCGTAGATACGGCAATACCGCGACAGGGGCCAACACCGCGATAGGGGTCGTCACCGTGGTCTCCCTGTGCGCGGGCGCGTGGCTGTTGAGCAGCGGTTCCGATACGAACGCCCCGCCGCAGCCGTCCGCCGCCGAGGCCCGGCCCGATCCGGCCGCCGGGCGTACCGCGGCCCGCGCGCTGCCGCCGTCGCCACCCGATCGCATCCGGATCCCGGCCATCCATGTGAACGCCCCGCTGATGGGCCTCAAGCTGACCGGCACCGGCAGCCTGGACGTGCCCCCGGCCGCGAAGAAGAACCTCGCCGGCTGGTACGAGGCCGGGACCACCCCCGGTGACACCGGCACGGCGGTCGTCGCGGGCCATGTCGACAACGCCGACGGGCCCGCCGTCTTCTACGACCTCGGCGCCCTGAAGAAGGGCAACACGATCGAGCTGGACCGCTTGGACGGGAGCGTCGCGCTGTTCACGGTGGACGCGGTCGAGGTGTACCGGGCGAGCCGCTTTCCGGATCGGAAGGTGTACGGGGCCGCGCGGCGGCCCGAGTTGAGGGTGATCACATGTGGGGGCGGGTATTCGCGGGCGACGGGGTATCAGGGGAACGTCGTCGTCTTCGCGCACCTGAGCGGGAGTCGGTAGGAGCTTCGGGGGAAGGGTCGTGCGTCGCCCGCGGGTTCGTCGTGGCTGGTCGCGCAGTTCCTCACGCCTCTTTGGGGCACGGGTAGTCGGGGACGTTCTCAGGCCGGCCACTGCTGGTACGCCAGGTTTGCCACCAGTGCGAAGACCACCGTCAGCAGGAGTCGGGCATGAGCTTCAGCGGCCGTTCTCCAGGTATCGAAGCACCGCCAGCACCCGCCGGTTTCCCGTGTCCGAGGGGGGCAGGTCGAGCTTCGCGAAGATGTTCGCCACGTGCTTCTCCACGGCTCGTTCCGAGACCGTGAACGTGGTGGCGATCGCGTGGTTCGTGCGGCCCTCCGCCATCAGCGCGAGGACCTCGCGTTCGCGGGGGGTGAGGGTGTCGAGGGCGGTGGATCGGCGGGCGGCGCCGAAGAGTTGGGCGACCACCTCGGGGTCGAGCGCGGTGCCGCCGGCCGCGACACGTTCCAGCGCGCCGACGAACTCCCCGATGTCCACGACCCGTTCTTTGAGGAGGTACCCGAACCCGGCCGGATTTCCGAGGAGTTGGGCCGCGTGGGTCGTCTCGACGTACTGCGAGAACAGCAGGACGCCGGTCGTGGGGTGCCGGTCGCGCAGTTGTACGGCCGCTCGTACGCCCTCGTCCGTTTGCGTGGGTGGGAGGCGGATGTCCACGACGGCCACGTCCGGGGCGTGTGCCGCCACCGCGGCGAGGAGCGCTTCGGCGTCGCCCACCGCCGCGGCGACTTCCACGTCCCGTAGCCGGAGCAACTGGACCAGGCCGTCGCGCAGCAGGACCGAGTCCTCGGCGATGACGACGCGCATACCGCTCCGATCGGGTCCGCTCAGGTGGGGGGTCATGTACGGGGTCACGTGTGGGGCAGTTCGACCGTGACCACCGTAGGGCCTCCGGGCGGGCTGTCGCAGGTCAGTGTGCCGTCGACCGTGCGGACCCGGGCGAGGAGGCCGGTCAGGCCGGAGCCCGCGCCGATCATCGCGCCGCCCTGGCCGTCGTCGGTGACGCGCAGTCGGAGGAGTCCGTCGCGGGTGGTGACGTCTACGGCGGCGGACGTGGCGTGGGCGTGTTTCGTGGCGTTGGCGAGGAGTTCGGCGGCGCAGAAGTACGCGATGGTCTCGACGGCCGGGGTGGGGCGGGTGCCGATGTCGGTGGTGAGGGTGACGGGGAGGGCGCTGTCGGCGGCGAGGGTGGTGAGGGCGGCGTGCAGACCCTCGTCGAGTACGGGCGGGTGGATGCCCTTGACCAGGTGGCGCAGGTCGGTGATGGCCTGGGTGGCGTTGCCCCGGGCGGTGTCGACGACGGTGAGGACGCGGTCGGGTTCGGCGCCGGCGGTGACCAGTTCACGGATCAGGGTGAGGTGCATGGCCAGGGCCACCAGGCGGGCCTGGGTTCCGTCGTGCAGGTCGCGTTCGATACGGCGGAGGGTGGCGGCGGCGTCGTCGACGGCTCGGGCGCGGGTCTCCTCCAGGGTGCGGATGCGGCGGGTCGCGGCGTCGGGGCCGAGCAGCACGGTCAACAGGGCGCGGTGCGGGCCGAGGCCGTAACGGAGGACGAGGGGTGCGACGGCCAGCAACAGCAATCCGGCTGTGAACGGAATCAACCAACGTGGCCAGGAGTCGAGCTGGTAACCGAAGAGCTCCAGTGACACGTGGTGGTCCGTGGACACGGGGTGCGTGGAGCCGTCGGTGCTGTGAACCGTGTTGTAGTTCCAGCGCTTGAGCAGCGGGTGCAGTGTGAACAGGACGCCGTAGATGTATCCGATGACGACGGCTGCGTACGCGAAAACCGCTGTGAACGGTGTCAACAGGGCGCAGCCGACGGCCCGCCAGCCGGTCCGGTCGAGCAGGATGCCGCGACGCCAGCCGAGCACCCCCTTGCCCCCATCCCCCGCACTGGGCTGCTCGATCTCCAGGCCGAGCAGCCGTCGGGCGAGGCCCCGTTGCAGCGCGCCCAGCGCCAGCGCGCCGCGCACGGTCGCCGCCAGCAGCCACAGGCCGAGCGTGGTCACCGACAGCGCCCCGCCGAACGCCAGCCCGACGAGCGTGAGGAAGAAGCCGACGAGGGCGAGCGGGAGGGCGATCACGCCGTAGAGGACGGCGGCCAGGGCGCGGCGGCCGAAGGTGGCGCCGGCGCGGGTGCGGAGGCGGGACCAGAGGCGGGAGCGGAGGCTCGGCATGGGGATCAACCTAGGAGAGGAACGACCTGGCGACACGGACCTGCACGGCGGTCAGGCCGCGCACCACCCACGGCATCAGCAGCAGGAAGCCGATGCCGCCGAGCACCGCGTGGAAGGCCCAGGCTCCGGCGAAGGTGGGCCCGCCCCAGGCGCCGGAGTAGTCGTCGCCGGCGCGGAGCGGCCAGCCGAGGTTCATGGGGACGATCACCCAGCCGTAGAGCGTGATGAACGCCGTGACGAGGTTGAGGGGGGTGGCGAGGAGGGCGTGGGGCAGGCCGCCGGCGCGTGCGGTGCCCGGAATCCCCGTGTCCAGGAAGCGGTGGACGAGCCCCCGTTGCCAGCGGGCCGCGGGTGCGCCGAGGAGGGCGAGCGGGATGCAGGCCAGGCCGAGCGGGAGGGCGAGGAGTGCGTAGGCGGTGCGGCGCCAGGTGGTGGCGGTGAACGGTGCGCGGACGAGGTTCCAGGCGTGGACGGAGGTCGGGTCCGGGGCGGTGGTCATGGTGCGTCCCCCTGCACATGAGTCGGCGTACATGAGTCGGCGCAGCCCGTGTGAACTGCTGTGAACCGATGTCTCCAGCTTTCCGCCGCCGCCCGCTGTACACGATGGTGCCTGCACGGGACCCGGGGGTTCGGTTAACCGAACCCCACACTCCGCCCCCGGCGCGCGCCCCGAACCCTCACACCCCCCGCGCGCTCCCGCTGAGGGCAGCGTTCCCCGCGGGAAACAGGTGGGATGCGGTCGGGTAACACCGGCGTCGCAGGCTCCTGGGCATGACCTCGAATCCGCGTGTGGTGCCCACCGTGCCCACCATCGTGCTCGTCGGCCACGGCATGGTCGGTCAGCGCTTCCTCGAAGCGCTCGCCGAGCGCGGCCTGACCGCCACGCACCGTGTGGTCGTCCTGTGCGAGGAACCGCGTCCGGCCTACGACCGCGTCCGGCTCACCTCGTGCTTCTCGGGCCGCACGCCCGAGGAACTCTCGCTCACGGACCCGGAGTTCATCGCGGACCACGGGATCGAGCTGCACGTCGGCGACCCGGCGGAGACGATCGACCGGACGACGAGGACGGTAACCGCCCGCTCTGGACTGTCAGTTGAGTACGACACGCTCGTCCTCGCCACCGGCTCGTACCCGTTCGTGCCACCGGTCCCCGGCAAGGACGCCGAGGGCTGTTTCGTCTACCGCACGATCGACGACCTGCTCGCGATCGAGGCGTACGCCAGGACGCGGGCGACGACAGGTGCCGTGGTCGGTGGTGGACTGCTCGGGCTGGAGGCCGCCGGGGCGCTCAAGGGGCTCGGACTGACCACGGACATCGTGGAGTTCGCGCCGCGCCTGATGCCGGTGCAGATCGACGAGGGCGGCGGGGCGGCCCTGCTGCGGACCATCGAGGACATGGGGCTGACCGTCCACACGGGCGTGGGCACCCAGGAGATCGTGACCGGCGCGGACGGTGCCGTCACCGGCATGAAGCTGTCCGACGGTTCCCAACTCGCCACGGACATCGTGGTGTTCAGCGCCGGTGTCCGCCCCCGCGACCAACTCGCCCGCGACACCGGCCTGTCCGTCGGTGAGCGCGGTGGCATCGCGGTCGACGAGCAGTGCCGTACGGTCACCGACCCGCAGGTGTTCGCGATCGGCGAGTGCGCGCTGGCGGCGGACGGCCGGGTGTACGGGCTGGTGGCGCCCGGTTACGAGCAGGCGGAGACGGCCGCCGCGACCATCGCGCGGGACGAATCCGCCTTCACCGGCGCCGACTTGTCGACCAAGTTGAAGCTGCTCGGTGTGGACGTGGCGTCCTTCGGCGACGCGCACGGCGCGACCGCGGACTGCCTCGACGTCGTCTACTCCGACGCGCGGGCGGGGACGTACAAGAAGCTGGTGATCGGGCGGGGCGGCGAGCTGCTGGGCGGCATCCTGGTCGGCGACGCGGACGCGTACGGCACGCTGCGCGCGTTCACCGGGTCCGTACCGCCCGTCTCCCCCGAGCAGTTGGTGCTGCCGGCCGGTTCCGGGGACGCCGTCCAGCTCGGGCCGTCCGCGCTGCCCGACGCGGCCGTCATCTGCTCCTGCCACAACGTCAGCAAGGGCGCGATCCGCGGCGCGGTGACGGACCACTCCTGCGCGAGCGTGCCGGAGGTGAAGAAGTGCACCAAGGCCGGTACCGGCTGCGGGAGTTGCGTCAAGGTGCTCGGCCAGCTGGTCACCGCCGAGCTGGAGGCGAACGGCGTCGAGGTCGACAAGGGCCTGTGCGGCTGCTTCGCGCAGACGCGCGCGGAGTTGTACGAGATCGCCCTCGCGTTGCGCATCAACTCCTACCAGGATCTGCTGGATCGCTACGGCCGTGACGGCGCCCGGGGTGGCGACGGCTGCGAGATCTGCAAGCCGACGGTCGCCTCGGTCGTCGCGTCCCTCGCCCCGACGATCGGCGCGAGCGGCTATGTCCTGGACGGCGAGCAGGCGGCCCTCCAGGACAGCAACGACCACTTTCTCGCCAACTTGCAGAAGAACGGCTCCTATTCGGTCGTGCCGCGTATCCCCGGCGGCGAGATCACCCCCGAGAAACTCATCGTGATCGGCGAGGTGGCCCGCGACTTCGGCCTCTACACGAAGATCACCGGCGGCCAGCGCATCGACCTCTTCGGCGCACGGGTGGAACAACTCCCGCTGATCTGGGCGCGGTTGGTGGACGCCGGTTTCGAGTCCGGGCATGCGTACGGAAAGGCACTGCGCACCGTCAAGTCCTGTGTGGGGCAGACCTGGTGCCGCTACGGCGTCCAGGACTCGGTCCGGATGGCGATCGACCTGGAGCTGCGCTACCGGGGTCTGCGCTCCCCGCACAAGCTCAAGTCGGCGGTCTCCGGCTGCGCCCGCGAGTGCGCCGAGGCCCAGTCGAAGGACTTCGGGATCATCGCCACCGCCACCGGCTGGAACCTCTACGTCGGCGGCAACGGCGGCGCGACTCCGCGTCACGCGGACCTACTCGCCAAGGACCTCTCCGAAGCCGAACTGGTGCGCCTGATCGACCGGTTCCTCATGTTCTACATCCGTACGGCCGACCGGCTGGAGCGCACGAGCGTGTGGCTGGAGCGGATTCCGGGCGGCCTCGACCACGTACGGGATGTGGTCGTGGCGGACTCGCTCGGTATCTGCGGGGAGTTGGAGTCGCTGATGGCCGCGTATGTCGCCGGGTACCGCGACGAGTGGGCCACGACCATCAACGACCCCGAGAAACTGGCCCGGTTCGTGTCCTTCGTGAACGCGCCCGACACCCCGGACCCGGTCGTCGGCTTCGTCCCCGAGCGCGACCAGATCAAGCCCGACCTGCCGTTGCTCACCATCGGCATGCGACCCCAGCAGCCCGCAGACGTCCTGGAAGGAAGCGCCCAGCGATGACCCTGGCTCCCGAGACGACCGACCTGAAGGTCCAACTCCGGCTCACCGAGGACTGGTTCACGGTCTGCGACCTCAACCGGCTCACCCCCGGCCGCGGAGTGGCGGCCCTGCTGCCCGACGGCCGCCAGGTCGCCCTGTTCCGCGACCGCTCCGGCACCCTCTACGGCATCGACAACCGCGACCCGTTCAGCGGCGCGGCGGTCCTCTCCCGCGGCCTGACCGGCACGCACCAGGGCCGCCCGTTCGTCGCGTCGCCGCTGCTCAAGCAGCGGTTCGACCTGATCTCCGGGGAGTGTCTGGACGACGCGTCGGTGCGGGTGGCGACGTACGAGGTGCGGGCGGGCTGACACACCGGACGTACGCCACCGTTCCGCACCGGATGCGCTGCGTGCGCCGTGCGGTCAGCGGTCCGCCCCAGTGGTCGACTCGGCGCCCGGGTGTCGTCGGGGTGGGTGGGCTGGACGGGCTGGGGGGGGACGGAGCGGTCATCGGGGGTCCTTCCGGCGGGTGTTGGGGAGGGGGTGCCGGACGGGGCGCGGGTGCCGAGATTTGGGGACTATCGGGGCTGTACGGGGAGCGGTCGGTCCGCCGGTGGACGGCCCAGCGTGTGGAACAGGCCGGTCGCCAGGACCAGGCCCTCGCGGGCGATGGGCGCCAACAGGTGTTCGTCGGGGGCGTGTTGGAGGCAGCCGGGGTAGGAGTGGGGCAGCCAGAGGGTGGGCAGGCCGAGGACGTCGGTGAAGACGGCGTTGGGCAGGGACCCGCCGATGTTGGGCAGTACGGCGATCGGGCCGCCCGTGATCTCCTCCAGCGTGGTCCGGGTCCAGCGCACCCACGGGTCGTCGAGCGGGGTCCGGCTCGCGGCGAAGCTGCCGAGCACACGGACGTCGACCATCGGGTACCCGTGCTCGGTCAGGTGCCGGGCGACGGCCTCGGCTGCCTGATCGGCGTCGGTGCCCACGACGTACCGGAGTTGGAGGACCGCGCGGGCGCTGCCCGGGATCGCGTTGACCGGCCGGTCGGCGTCGGCCGAACCGAGGGCGAGGACTTCGAGGGTGTTCCAGGCGTAGAGCCGCTCGGCGGCGGTCAGTTGGGGCTCGCCCCAGCCCTCGTCCGGTACCGGGTCACCGGGCGAGTCGGCGACGGTGACACCGGCGAGTGCCTCACGGACCTCCGGCGGGATCGCGGGCGGCAGCAACTCCGGTACCCGGATGCGGCCGTGGCCGTCGACCAGGGTCGCGACGGCGCCGGCGATGGTGGTCGCGGGGTTGCGCAGCAGGCCGCCCCAGTTGCCGGAGTGGTAGGCGTCCGGCCTTAGATCGGCGGTGAGTTGAAGCCCGAGGCCGCCGCGCGCGCCGAGGAACAGCGTCGGGGTCGTGGCGTCCAGGCGTGGCCCGTCCGAGGCGACGAGCACGTCGGCGCGCAGCAACTCCCGGTGTTCCGCCGCGAATTCGGCGAGTCCGGGTGAGCCGATCTCCTCGCCGGACTCCAGCAGGAAGGTCAGGTTGAAGCCCAACGAGCCCTGATCGGCGAGGAGTAGCCGCAGGGCGGCCAGATTGACCAGGTGCTGGCCCTTGTTGTCGGCGGCGCCGCGCCCGTACCAGCGCTCGCCCTCGGCGGTGAGCGTCCACGGGTCGCGGCCCTCGCTCCACCGGCCCGCCTGGCCCTCGACGACGTCCGCGTGGCCGTAGACGAGCACGGTCGGGAGGTCGGGGGACTCGACGCGGGTGCCGATCAGGAAGGGGCCGGCCGCCGGATCGGGGTTGTCGTGGCGCGCGACCTCGCAGCCGAGGGCGGTCAGGGCGGGGGTCAGGAACTCGTCGAGGTATGCCTCGATGGCAAGGCGACCCTCCGGTCGGGAACTCTCCGTGGCGTACGCGACCATGGTGGCCAGCTCGGTGAAGAAGGCGCCCGAGTCGACGAACTCCTCGGCTTTGCGGGCCAGTTTCTCAGGGATCACGGGATGATCTCTCCAGGGAGGGCGGCGGTCGGGCGGGTGGTGCGCTCTCGTCGTCCCAGCAGAGTAGGGCGGATCCGGGCTTGCGACCATTGCCGTTTGTGACGTGATGCGTTCTCCTTTCGGCAACGCAATGTCTGGCCGAATGTCTGATCACAGGGGACCCATGCAACTCCTGCCGGTGAACCTCGCCTACTTCCTGGAGGTCGCCCGCACCGGATCGGTGACCGAGGCGGCGCACGCGCTGAACGTCGCGCCCTCGGCGATCAGCAGGCAGGTCGCCAAGCTGGAGTCCGGCATCGGGGTACCGCTGTTCGCCCGGCATCCGCGCGGGATGACCCTGACCGAGGCCGGCTCCCGACTGCTCGCCCACGCGCGCAGCACCGAGACCGAATCGACCACGCTCGTCGAGGAGTTGAGGACCGGGCGGGGAGCGGAGGCGCGCAGTGTCGCCGTCGCGTGTTCGGAGGGGTTCGCACGGCGGCTGGTCCCGCGGGCGATCGCCGACTTCCGGCGCGCCCATCCCGACGTGGCCTTCCGTGTGGACGTGGTCGCCCGCCAGGAGGCGACCCGGCGCGTGGTCGAGGGCCTCGCCGACGTCGCCGTCACCTACACGATGGGCCCGCAGCACGACGTCCGCGTCGAGTGCGCGGTCGTGGTCCCGGTGGTGGCGATCGTCCCCCTCGGTCACCCGCTCGCCGGGCGCGACCGCATCGGCCTCGCCGACCTGTGCGCGTACCCGTTGGCGCTGGCCTCGCCCGGCACCAGTCAGCGTGAACTCTTCGACATCGGGGCGCAGTTGGAGGGGATCACGGTCCGTCCCGCGCTGGTCTCCGACGGCCTCGCTCCGCAGTACGAGTTCGTACGCGCGGGAGGGGGCCTCGCCCTGGTCGGTGACCTCGGCGACACAGAGCAGAGCTCCGTGACCGAGGGCGTGACCTACGTCCCCGTAGACCACCCGGTGTTCCGGCAGCGCGAGGCGCAGGTGCAGACGGCGACGGGGCGGCGGCCGTCCTGGTCGGCGACACAGTTCACCGAACTGCTGGTGGCGTCACTGCGGCGGGACCGGCCCACCTGAGCCGCCGTCCTCTACCTGGCCTCGGACGACGCGGCGTCGGTGGTGGGCACGGACCTGGTGGTGGACAGCGGCGCGACGGCGTGAGGGCCGGGCGACGGATTCCGGTAACTCGGCTACTCACGCCTTGAGTTGGTCGTAGACAACCCCCGTCAGCTCCTCCGAAGCGGCCCAAAGACGTTGCCCCATCGCGTCGTTGAGGGTCCAGGGTGCCCGCCAGGACGGTGCCGGCGCCCCGCGCCACATGGCGATACGGGGGCCGAAGAACGCATCAGGCCGCACGTCGGGGGCGGTGGCCGCGTAGAGGGAGGGCAGCGCGCCGGCCTCCGCCGACTGGGCGAAGACCCGGTTGCCGATCTCCATGAGCCGCTCGGCACCTCTGCGCCCCTCCGCCTGCGGCCCGGCGGTCTGGAGGTTGGTGGCGGCGTACCCGGGGTGGGCGGCGGTCGCGATCACCCTCGAACCGGCCGCCGCGAGCCGCCGCGCCAGCTCGTGCGTGAAGAGCAGGTTGGCGGTCTTGGAACGGGAGTACGCGGTCCAACGTCTGTACCGGAGCTCGCTGTTGAGGTCGTCGATGTCGATGTTGGCGAGCACGTGCATAAAGCTGGAGAGCGTGACGATCCGGGCGTCGGGCGCGTCGAGCAGAGCCGGCAGCAACAGCCCGGTGAGCGCGAAGTGCCCCAGGTGGTTGACCCCGAACTGCGTCTCGAAGCCGTCCACCGTCGTGCCGTACGGCATCGCCATGACGCCGGCGTTGTTGACGAGCAGATCGAGCCGCTCGTAGGGGAAGGTGTCCGCGAACTCCCGTACGGACGCCAGGTCCCCGAGATCCAGCCGCCCGAACTGCGCCTCGGCGCCCGGCACTTCGGCGACGATCCGGTCGGCGGCCGCACTCCCCCGCACCTCACTACGGCAGGCGAGCACCACCCGGGCACCCTTGCGGGCCAGCTCGCGCGCGGTGACGTAGCCGAGCCCACTGTTGGCCCCGGTGACGACGGCGACCCGGCCGTGCTGGTCGGGGACGGCCTTCTCGTTCCAGCCGGACATCATCGGGCTCCCTCGGTGGGCGTGGACAAGCGTCGGCGACGGTTGGGATCTCAGCGTACGAGAGCCGGCCCGCCACCGCTCCGCTCACAGCGAGCGACATGTCCATCACGAGATGGTCACTCCTCCTGCACCGCTCGCACCGGGGCAATACGGTCCATGTCTCACCAGACACAGGGGGACGAGATGACTCACCCGTACGCCACACCACCCATGCCCCAGCCCCAGCCGCCGTTCCAGCCCGTCCGACCGGCCCCCCGCTGGGCCCGCAAGCGGTACGTACTCCCCGCCCTCGCCCTGGCCTTCCTCATCGGCATCGGCGCGGGCGGCTCCGGCCAGGACAAGAGGACCGACACGACGGCCGACGCGAAGCCGGCGGCGGCCAGGCCCCGGCCGACGATGACCGTCACGGCGACGACGACCGAGACGGCGAGCCCGGCCCCCGCGCCTACGGTCACCACGACCAAGACGGTCAAGGTCACCAAGACGGTCACCGCAGAAGCAGCCGCAGGCACCGGCTCGGGTTCAGGTTCCGGCTCGGGTTCCGACGACTCCGACTCCGGTGGCGGCAGCGCGTATTACACGAACTGCACCGCCGCCCGCGCCGCCGGGGTCACCCCCCTCCACAGGGGCGACCCCGGCTACGACTCCCACCTCGACCGGGACGGGGACGGCGTCGCCTGCGAGTGACACCAGAACGGCAGCGGGGAGGGGCGGCACCCCCGCACAGGGTGGCCGCCCCTCCCCTCGTGATCCGGAACCACCGCCGCGTCGGTGAGGGTCAGGATGACCGACAGCAGCCCCGGGGTTCTTGAAGGCCGTACAACTGAACGCCGTACGGCCTACCGGTGATCGCTCCCCTGCGCCACCGAAGCCGCCCGCCCCGCCTCAAGCCGGGCCACCGGGATCCGGAACGGGGAGCAGGAGACGTAGTCCAGGCCGACCTCGTGGAAGAAGTGGACCGACTCGGGGTCGCCGCCGTGTTCGCCGCAGACGCCGAGCTTGAGGTCCGGGCGGGTTTCGCGGCCAGCCTTCGCCGCCAGCTTCACCAGGGAGCCGACGCCATCCCTGTCGATCGTCTCGAAGGGGCTGACGCCGAAGATGCCCTTCTCCAGGTAGGCCGTGAAGAAGGAGGCCTCCACGTCGTCCCGGCTGAAGCCCCACACCGTCTGCGTGAGGTCGTTCGTGCCGAACGAGAAGAACTCCGCCGCCTCCGCGATCTGGCCCGCCGTCAGGGCGGCACGCGGGAGTTCGATCATCGTGCCGATGGACAGCTTCAGCGATGTACCCGTTGCCGCCTCCACCTCCGCGACGACCTGGTCGGCCTCCTCGCGGACGATCTCCAACTCCTGGACCGTGCCGACGAGCGGGATCATGATCTCCGCGCGCGGGTCGCCCTTCGCCGCCTTGCGTTCGGCGGCGGCCTCGGCGATCGCCCTTACCTGCATCGTGAACAAGCCCGGAATCACCAAGCCCAACCGGACACCCCGCAGGCCCAGCATCGGGTTCTGCTCGTGCAGGCGGTGGACCGCCTGGAGGAGGCGGAGGTCGTTCTCGTGGGACTCCTGACGGGACTCCGCGAGCGCTACTCGGACCGACAACTCCGTTATGTCCGGCAGGAATTCGTGCAGCGGCGGGTCCAACAGGCGGACGGTGACCGGGAGTCCGTCCATCGCCTTGAACAGCTCCACGAAGTCGGCCTTCTGGAGCGGGAGAAGAGCCTTGAGGGACTCCTCGCGTTCGGTGTCCGTGTCGGCCAGGATCAGGCGTTCCACCAACCCGCGGCGGTCGCCGAGGAACATGTGCTCCGTACGGCAGAGGCCGATGCCCTGTGCCCCGAAGCGGCGGGCGCGCAGCGCGTCCTCGGCGTTGTCGGCGTTGGCGCGCACCCTCAACCGGCGTACCCGGTCCGCGTATCCGATGATGCGGTGGACCGCCTCGACCAGCTCGTCGGCGTCGTCGGCACCCGCGTGCATCCGGCCCTCGAAGTACTCCACGACCGGGGACGGGACGACCGGGACCTCGCCCAGGTACACCTTGCCGCTGGAGCCGTCGATGGAGATCACGTCGCCCTCCTCGACCACGTGACCGCCCGGCACCGTCATCCGGCGCCGCTTGGTGTCGACCTCCAGTTCCTCCGCACCGCACACGCACGTCTTGCCCATGCCCCGCGCCACGACGGCCGCGTGGGACGTCTTGCCACCCCTGCTGGTGAGGATGCCCTCCGCCGCGATCATGCCGTCGAGGTCGTCCGGGTTCGTCTCGCGGCGGACCAGGATCACCTTCTCGCCCGAACGCGACCACTTCACCGCCGTGTACGAGTCGAAGACCGCCTTGCCGACCGCCGCGCCCGGCGAGGCCGCGATGCCCCGCCCGACCTGCTGGACCTTCGCCTCGTCGTCGAAGCGCGGGAACATCAGCTGCGCCAACTGCGCGCCGGTGACCCGCTGGAGGGCCTCCGCCTCGTCGATCAGCCCCTGGTCGACGAGTTGGGTCGCGATGCGGAACGCCGCACCCGCCGTCCGCTTCCCCACCCGCGTCTGGAGCATCCACAACTGCCCGCGCTCGATGGTGAACTCGATGTCGCAGAGATCCTTGTAGTGGTTCTCCAGCGTCTTCATGATCTGCATGAGCTGGTCGTACGACGCCTTGTCGATCTGCTCAAGTTCCGCGAGGGGCACGGTGTTTCGGATGCCGGCGACGACGTCCTCGCCCTGCGCGTTCTGCAAGTAGTCGCCGTAGACGCCCTGGTGGCCACTGGCCGGGTCCCGGGTGAAGGCGACGCCGGTGCCCGAGTCGGGGCCGAGGTTGCCGAAGACCATCGAGCAGATGTTGACCGCCGTGCCGAGGTCGTGCGGGATGCGTTCCTGGCGGCGGTAGAGCTTGGCGCGGTCGGTGTTCCAGGAGTCGAAGACCGCGTGGATGGCGAGGTCCATCTGCTCGCGCGGGTCCTGAGGGAAGTCGCGGCCGGCCTCGGTCCTGACGATCCGCTTGAACCGGGTGACCAGCTTCTTCAGGTCGGCCGCGTCCAACTCGGTGTCCACGACGACCTTCTTGGCGTCCTTGGCCTTGTCGAGGGCCTCCTCGAAGAGGTCGCCGTCGACACCGAGGACGGTCTTGCCGAACATCTGGATCAGACGGCGGTACGAGTCCCACGCGAAGCGCTCGTCGCCGGCCTGCTTCGCCAGGCCCTGCACGGACTTGTCGGAGAGGCCGATGTTCAGGACCGTGTCCATCATGCCGGGCATCGAGAACTTCGCCCCGGAACGGACCGATACGAGGAGGGGGTCGTCGGCCTGCCCGAGCTTCTTGCCCATCGTCGACTCCAGCGCTTCGAGGTGTGCACTCACCTCGTCACGCAGTGCCGCCGGTTCGTCTCCGCTGTCGAGGTAGGTCTTGCACGCCTCGGTCGTGATGGTGAAACCCGGCGGGACGGGAAGGCCCAGGTTGGTCATCTCGGCGAGGTTGGCACCCTTGCCGCCGAGGAGGTCCTTGAGGTCCTTGTTTCCCTCGGTGAAGTCGTAGACGAACTTCACTACGTGGGGTTCTTTGTTTTCCGACACGGGTCTCGACTCCTCGGGACGCGGGTGGCTGCCCTGACGGGCAGGAACATACCCAGATCGAAGGCGTCTGGGTACGTCCACTTGCATGTCATGCGTCTGTAACCGGTAGTCCGCCAGCGGATCGAAAGTCAAAGCTCGGCAAGCGAACACCGCCGGATGTTTTCACTTCTTGAACGCGACAAGGCCCATCGGCGCGCATTTACGCTCACATGAGCGGTTCACGGCTCGGCTGTTTTCGATCGATGAACGATCAAGGGGTGGCACGGAGTGCCACCCCTTGGAGAAGTGCAGCCGCGCAAGATCCGCTCACCTGAGCGCCACCCCTATCAAAGGTGGCGAGAATCACGCTTCCACACCCGACCGGATTTCACCATCCGGACACGTCCCGGGACGGAAACCCGGGCGTCACATGCCCAGCGCGAGCAGCCGTTCCTCGACCCGCTCCGGCGCGTACAGGTGCTCCACGACCAGCGCCCCCGCCCCCACCAGCCCGGCCCGCTCACCGAGCCGCGAGGTCAGCACGTGCAGATGAGCGGTGGAGCGCGGCAGCGCCCGCTGGTACAGCAGCTCCCGTACGCCCGTGAGGAAGGAGGTGCCGGCCAGGTCTCCCGCGATCATCAGAACCCCGGGGTTGAGCAGCGTCACCACGGTCGCCAGGACGTCCCCGACCTGCCGTCCCGCCTCGCGGGCGAAGGCGGCGGCTCCCGGATGCCCGGACGCGAGCAGGTCCCGCACATCCGAGCCGGACGCCGCCGGCACCCCGGTCTCGGCCAGCCGTCGCGCCACGGCGCCACCGCTGGCGACGGCGGCGAGACAGCCGTAGGACCCGCAACGGCACAGCGCCTGCGCGCCCGCCGGGACGCGGATGTGGCCGATGTCGCCGGCACCGCCGTCGATCCCCCGGAAGATGGAGCCGCCGACGACAACTCCCGCGCCGATACCGGTGGACACCTTGACCAGGACGAAGGCCGAGCAGTCGGGGTGTCCGGTGCGCTGTTCGCCGTAGGCCATGAGGTTGGCGTCGTTGTCGACCAGGACCGGGACCCGGGGGGCGCCGGTGTGTTCGGTGAAGGCGCGGGCCAGACGGCCTCTTATGTCGTAGCCGTCCCAGCCGGGCATGATCGGCGGCTGGACGACCCGGCCGGTCTCGCTGTCGACGGGCCCGGGGACCGCGAGCCCGATCCCGCAGACCTCGGACGCCCGATGCCCGGCCTTCTCCAGCAACTCGGCGAACCAGCGGCCGAGTTCGCCGAGTACGGCGTCCGGGCCGTCCTCGATGACGAGCGTGCCGCCGTGCTCGGCGAGGAGCTCGCCGGTGAGCGAGAGGACGCACGCGCGCGCGTGGCGGGTGTCCAGGTCCGCCGCGAGGACTACGGCGTGAGCGTCGTCGAACTCCAGCGTGATCGACGGCCTGCCGCCCAGCGGGGAGTCCACCGGACCGCCCGCGCCCTCGCGCAACCAGCCCGCACGGAAGAGCCGGTCCAGGCGCTGGCCGACGGTCGCGCGGGAGAGCCCGGTCACCTGTTGGAGGGCGCCGCGGGTCGTGGCACGCCCGGTGCGTACCAGTTCGAGCAGATCGCCGGCGCTCGCTTGACCTCGTCCAGTCATGCGCACCCCCTTGTGTTTCTCAACCCTGCATTACATATTGAGTTTTGCGTGTTAAATAGACGTAACCCTACGGTAGCCATGACCGAACCGG
The DNA here is from genome assembly GCF_036226385.1 of Streptomyces sp. NBC_01261. Classification (NCBI taxonomy): domain Bacteria; kingdom Bacillati; phylum Actinomycetota; class Actinomycetes; order Kitasatosporales; family Streptomycetaceae; genus Streptomyces; species Streptomyces sp. NBC_01261. The sequence goes on along the minus strand of NZ_CP108463.1, from coordinate 7,460,756 downwards.
TCGGCACGACGTGTTTCGTGGAGTCCCGAGTGGATCGCACTGCCCAGCTCACAGCCCTCCCCGTGGAACGCACCTTCGTATACGATCCGCCACCCTTGTCAGGTTCGCTGCACCTCAGGGCGGCTGCCGTACTGGAAGGGAACTGGACGGGTGTCTCAACCGTCCCCTCCCGCGGCCTGTATCCGCACCAGTGGTCCTGGGACTCCGCGTTCATCGCCATCGGCCTACGGCACCTCTCACCGCTGCGGGCGCAGACGGAGCTGGAGACGCTGCTCGCCGCCCAGTGGGGCGACGGACGTATCCCGCACATCGTCTTCAACCCCTCCGTACCCCTCGACGCGTACTTCCCGAGCCCCGACTTCTGGCGCTCCTCGACCGCGGGGCGCACCGCGGGCGCCCCGCGCACCGTACAGACCTCGGGCATCGTGCAGCCACCGGTCCACGCGCTGGCCGCGTGGCTGGTCCACTGCGCCGATCCGGGCCTCTCCCGCGCGCGTGGCTTCCTCGCCGGTGTCTACCCCCGGCTGGCCGCCTGGCACCGCTATCTGCTGCACCGGCGGGACCTGGGTGGGGGCGGCCTCGCGTCCGTCGTGCACCCCTGGGAACAGGGTATGGACAACAGCCCTTGCTGGGACGCCCCGTTGGGCCGCGTCACGCCGACCCCGGCCCGCTCCTTCCGCCGCGCCGACCTCGACCACGGGGCCGCCGAGGACCGGCCCACGGATCTGGACTACGGCCGGTACGTGCGCCTCGCGACGGACTACCGGGACGGTGATTACAGGGATGGGCCGGGCGGGGGATACGGGGCCGGGGCAAGCGAGTTCGCGGTCGAGGACCCGTCCTTCAACGCGCTGCTGATCGCCTCCGAGCACGCACTGGCCCGTATCGCCCGGGAGTTGGGCGCGACGGGTACGGCCCGGCACGCGCGCGCGGAGCGGCTGACAGGGGTGCTGATCGAGCGGCTGTGGGACCCGGCGGAGGGCATGTTCTTCTGCCGCGACGTACGGGGCGAGGGACTGATCCCCGAGCGGAGCGTCTCCGGCCTGATCCCCCTCCTCCTCCCCGACCTGCCCCGGGACATCACCACCGCCCTCGTCCGTACGGCGTCCGGCCCGCACTTCGGGCTCGGCGAGACCACTCAACTCCCGCCCAGCTACGACCTGTTGGGCGAGGCGTTCGATCCGCACCGGTACTGGCGCGGCCCGGCCTGGTTCAACACGAGCTGGCTGCTGGAGCGCGGCCTGCGGCTGCACGGCGAGCGGGCGCGCGCGGACGCGCTCCGCACGGCGGTCCTGGAGACCGCCGCCGCCACCGACTTCGCCGAGTACGTCGACCCGTACGACGGCGGGGCGTGCGGCGCGACCGGCTTCAGCTGGACCGCCGCGCTGACCCTCGATCTGCTTCACGAGCCCCCTGGGCACGGCGTGTCCGCCGCGGGACTCGGCACGTTCGACATGAGTGACACACGTGACTGACACGGACGTCAGTGACACAGAAGTCAAGGTCGCCAAGAGAGTCAAGGGAGGGGACCGGGGATGACGGACCGGCATCATCTGCTCGTGCACGGCGGGACGTTCGCGGCCGTGGGCGACGGCGGGGACATCAGCGGCGTACGGGGCGGCAGTTCCCCGGACGGGTTATTCGTCCGGGACGCCCGGCACCTGAGCCGCTGGCAGTTGACGGTCGACGGCGCGGTGCCGGAGGCGTTGACACCGGTGGCCGACGGGGACATGGCACGCTGTGTCCTCGTCCCGCGCGGCGGCCGCCAGGAGCCGCCCGCACACACGCTCTTCCGTGAACAGGCCGTGGGCGACGGCGCGTTCGTCGAGTCGCTGAAGGTGACCAGCAACCGTCCGGTCCCGACGACGGTCCGGCTCGCGGTCACCGCCGACGCCGACTTCACGGACCAGTTCGAACTCCGCTCCGACTACCGCACCTACGCGAAGACCGGCGCCACCCGCTCCCGCCAAGTCCTGGAGGACGGAGTCGAGTTCGCCTATCAGCGCGGCGAATGGCGTTCCTGTACGACGGTCACGGCCGAGCCCGCTCCGGACGGCGTCGAGGAGACCGGCACCGGCGCCCGCCGCATGGTGTGGACCCTGGACCTCGAACCGCACGGCACCGCCGAGTTGGCGCTCCGCGTGATGGCCCGCCCGCACGGCGACAAGCGCGCCCTGCGGGTACCGCGCTCACCGTCCGCCCTGAACGACCAACTCATCGCGCTGGAGGGCGAGTACGTCCAGGGCGTCTCCTTCCCCACCGGCTGGCCGGAGTTGGCCGCGGCCTGCGCCCGGGGCCTGTCGGACCTGGCCTCGCTCCAGGTCCCGGCGACGGGCCCGGACGGCGAGGAGTTGCGCGTACCGGCGGCGGGAGCCCCGTGGTTCCTGACCCTGCTGGGCAGGGACGCGCTCCTCACGTCCCTGTTCGCGCTCCCGTACCGCCCCCAACTGGCCGCAGCCACCCTCCCCGCCCTCGCCGCGACGCAGGCGACGGCCGTGGGCGCGGAGTCGGTGTCGCAGCCCGGCAAGATCGTGCACGAGGTGCGGCACGGCGAGTTGGCGCACTTCGGGCAGGTGCCGTACGGGCGTTACTACGGCTCGGTGGACGCGACCCCGCTGTTCCTGGTGCTGCTGGGCGCGTACGTGGAGCAGACCGGCGACACGACGCTCGCCCGGCGCCTGGAACCCAACGCCCGTGCCGCGATCGGCTGGATGCTCGACCACGGCGGCCTGACCTCGCGCGGCTACCTGGTCTACCGCGCCGACCAGGGCGGCCTGGCCAACCAGAACTGGAAGGACTCCCCCGGCGCGATCTGCGGCGCCGACGGCACGCGGGCGAGCGGTCCGGTGATGGCGGCGGGAGCGCAGGGTTACGCGTACGACGCGCTGCGCCGCACGGCTCAACTCGCCCGCACGGTATGGGAGGACGAGACCTACGCGGCCCTCCTGGAACAGGCGGCGTCCGATCTCCGGGACCGTTTCCAGCGGGACTTCTGGATGCGGGAGCACTCCTTCCCGGCGCTGGCGCTGGACGGCGAGGGCCGCCAGGTGGACGCGCTGGCGTCGGACGCGGGCCATCTGCTCTGGTCCGGCCTGCTGGACAAGGAGTACGGCGAGCTGGTCGGCCGCAGGCTGCTGGCCCCGGACTTCTTCTCGGGCTGGGGAGTCCGCACCCTGGCGTCGGGCCAGGCGGCGTACCACCCTCTCTCGTACCACCGGGGTTCGGTCTGGCCGCACGACAACGCGCTGATCACGCTGGGCCTGGCCCGCTACGGCCTGCACGACGAGGCCCGCACGGTCGCGCACGCGCTGGTCGACGCGGCGACGGCGACCGGTCACCGCCTCCCGGAGGTCCTCGCGGGCTACGGCCGCGACACCCACCCGGAGCCGGTTCCGTACCCGCACGCGTGCGTACGGGAGTCCCGTTCGGCGGCTGCTCCATTGGCGCTGCTCACGGCGGTCGGGGGCGCGTGACACAACGGTGATAAGCCGTTTGCCGGGTGTTTGCCCAGTTCCGTGAACAGGGGCCCGAGGCAACTCGTACGGAAGAGCGGCGGTCCTGCCTCCCCAGTCGGACCGCCCCTCCACTCCGATCACGGGCCTCGCACGGAAGGACCTTCGGGTTGCCTCAGCACACGAGCACACGCCAGACACCGAATACGGCCGGGGCAGCCGATGGCGAGGTACCGCCGCCGGACACGAACGACGAACCGACGCCGGGGGCCGCGATATCAACGCCGGAGACCGCACCCGGGCCCTCCGACAGCGCCGCCGGCACTGGGCCCAAGTCCGGTGCGGGCGCGGGGAGTTCCACGGTCGGCGAGGGTGAGGCCGACGCGGACAGTTCCGCGGTCAGCGAGGCCGAGGCCGGCATTTCTGCAGGCGCGGAGACAGCGGCCGGGCTTCGCGGGGGCGCGAAAACGCGGGGCAACGCTTCGGCGGGCACTGGTAGCAAGGCCGACGCCGTCGTTTCCACAAACGCGGAGAGAGAAGCCGGGCTTCGCGAGGGCGCGGAAACGCAGGCGAATCCTTCGGCGAGCACCAACAGCAAGGCCGACGCCGGCACTTCCACAAGCGCGAAGACAGAAACCGGGCTTCACGGGAGCACGGAAACGCAGGCCACCCCTTCGGCGAGCACCGGTAGCGAAGCCAAGACCGGAACCTCCGCAGCTGCCGACACCGAGGTCGACCTTTCCATGGTCGCGGACGCCGAGGCCGACTCTTCGGCGGACGCCGACGGCAAGACCAAGGCCAGAACCTCCGCAGTCGCCGAGACGAAGGCCGAGCGCCTCGCGAGCGTCAAGAGCAAGGCCAGGCCCTCTGCCGGCGCCGCGACCAAGGTCGGCTCCCCCACAGGCGCCAAGGCCAAGGCTGGTTCGCCCACGAGTGCCAAGGCCGAAGCGGGCACTTCCGCAGCCGCCAAAACCGAGGCCGGTTCCCCCGCCGTCACCGAGACCGAGCCCGGTTCACCCACAAGCCCCAGGACCGAAACCGGCACCTCTACAACCTCCAAAACCGAGGCCGGTTCCCCCGCCGCCACCGAAACCGAGCCCGGTTCACCCACAAGCCCCAGGACCGAAACCGGCACCTCTACAACCGCCAAAGCCAAGACCGGTTCCCCCGCCGTCACCGAAACCGAGCCCGGAACCCCTGCCGCCGCCAAGACCGAAGCCGGCGCCTCTCCCGCCGTCGGAACCGAGCACGCCGAGGCCCCCGCGCCCGAACGGGCCGTAGAAGCACCGTCCGAGGCCACGGCGGAAGCCGTGCTCGAAACCGTTTCCGCCGCGACGCCCGACACCGCGTCCAGCACCGTGAAGCCCCCGGCAACCGAGGCCGCCACCGCGGTCGCAGGCACCGAAGCACCCGACTCCGAGGTCGCCGAGGACACCACCGCGACCGCCTCGGACACCGGAGTCGAACCCGACGCCTCAGCCACCGACGCGGACACGGACACCTCAACCGAATCCGCCACAGCCCCCGGCACCACCCCCGAGCCCCCCGCAGCCACCCCCCGCCCCGGCATCCGCACCCGGAGCAGCCGGCTCGGCATCCGGCGTCGTATGCAGGCCTGGCGCGAGAGGCACCCCGTAGCCGCGCTCACGCTCTCCTGGGTCGTCACGTTCCTCGCTGCCGTGCTGGTCTACATCTGCCTCGAAATGCCCAACACGCTGGGCCAGTTGAGGCTGATGGAGTTCGCGCGGATCCCGGCCGAGGCGATCATGGCGGCGGTGATTCTGCTGAGCCTGCCGCGGCGGGCCCGAGTCATCGTGGCCGCGGGATTCGGCGCTCTCGTCGGGACCATCGCCGTGTTGAACATGTTCGACATGGGGTTCAACGAATACCTGGGCCGGCACTTCAACATCATCCTGGACTGGAGCCTGTTCGGGGATGCCCGCGGGTATCTGAAGGACACCTTCGGTGGCACGGCCACGCAGGTCATCACGGTCGGCGTCATCGCCCTCATCGTCGTGCTGATCGTCCTCGTCGCACTGGCGATGGTCCGGCTCAGCAACGTCCTGGTGACCTACAAGGCCATCGCGACCAAGGGCACCCTGATCGCCGGCACGGTGTGGATCACCCTCACCGCGTTCGCGCTGGAGTTCCACGGCATCCCGCTCGCCGCCGACCACACCGCCGGCGTCATCAAGTACCAGGTGCGCGCGGTGCAGGAAACCCTGCGCGACGAGGCCGAGTTCAAGAAGGTCGCCAAGGTCGACGCCTTCGGCAACACCCCCGGCAGCCAGCTCGTCCCGGACCTCCGCGGCAAGGACATGATCTTCACCTTCATCGAGAGCTACGGCCGTAGCGCGATCGAGGACCCGATCATGGCGCCCGGCGTCGACTCGACGCTCGCCGCCGACACCCAGGCCCTCTCGAAGGCGGGCTTCGCCGCGAAGAGCGGCTGGCTGACCTCGGCGACCTACGGCGGCAGCAGCTGGCTCGGTCACTCCACCACCATGTCGGGCCTGTGGGTCAGCAACCAGCAGCGCTACCGCACGGTGATGGCCAGCGACCACCTGAGCCTGACCGACGCCTTCAAGAAGACCGGCGACTACGACACCGTCGGCGTGATGCCGGGCATCCAGAAGGGCTGGCCCGAGCAGAGCTTCTACGGCCTCGACAAGGTCTACAACGCCTTCCAACTCGGCTACCAGGGACCGAAGTTCAGCTGGTCGACGATGCCCGACCAGTACGCGCTGGAGCAGTTCCAGAAGCAGGTGCACAGCAAGCCCCGCACCGACGGCAAGTCGCTGATGTCCCTGCTGATCCTGACCTCCAGCCACCAGCCCTGGGCACCGATCCCGAAGCTCGTCCCCTGGGACCAGCTGGGCAACGGTTCGATCTTCGACTCGATCGAGAAGGCCGGCAACAAGGCGTCCAGCGTGATCGCCGACACCACCAAGTCCCGCCAGGAGTACGGCAAGTCGATCCAGTACTCGGTGAACTCCCTCACCCAGTGGCTGGAGCGCTACGGCAACGACAACACCGTGCTCGTCTTCCTCGGCGACCACCAGCCGATCGCCCGCGTCAGCGGCAACCACGCCAGCCGTGACGTCCCGATCTCGATCGTCGCCAAGGACCCCAAGGTCCTTCAGAAGATCGACAGTTGGAACTGGTCCGACGGCCTGCGCCCCGCACACGACGCCCCGGTGTGGAAGATGAGCTCCTTCCGCGACAAGTTCCTCACGGCGTACGGCTCGACGCCCCACCCGAAGACGAACTGAGCGGCAGCAGCAGAACCGAGCCCCCGCCCAACGGAGTTCAGCCCCCGGACGTGTCCAGTTCCGCGTCCTCGCCGATCCCCGCGCAGTCGTACGGGTCCTTCAGCCAACCGTCCGGCAACACCACCCGGTTGTTGCCGGACGTACGGCCGCGGGGCCCGTCGGCGCCCACCGGCCAGGGCTGGTCGAGGTCCAACTCGTCGAGCCCGGACCGGAGTTCCTCCAACGACGACGTGATCGCGAGCCGCTTGCGCATCTCGCTCCCGACCGCGAAGCCCTTCAGGTACCAGGCGACGTGCTTACGGAAGTCGATGACTCCCCGCGCCTCGTCCCCGATCCACTCACCGAGCAGCGTCGCGTGCCGCACCATGACGTCCGCGACCTCGCGCAACGACGGCTCCAGGACGTCCTGTTCACGTCCCTCGAACGCGGCCACGAGATCGGCGAACAGCCACGGGCGCCCGAGACATCCGCGCCCGACCACGACCCCGTCGCACCCGGTCTCCCGCACCATCCGCAGCGCGTCCTGCGCCGACCAGATGTCGCCGTTGCCGAGCACGGGGATCTCCGGCACATGCTCCTTCAGGCGCGCGATCGCGTCCCAGTCCGCCGTACCGCCGTAGTGCTGGGCGGCCGTGCGGCCGTGCAGCGCGATGGACGTGACACCCTCCTCGACGGCGATGCGGCCGGCGTCGAGGAAGGTGATGTGGTCGTCGTCGATGCCCTTGCGCATCTTCATCGTGACGGGCAGGTCACCGGCCCCGCTGACGGCCTCCTTCAGGATCGCCCGCAGCAGGTTCCGCTTGTAGGGCAGCGCGGAGCCGCCGCCCTTGCGGGTGACCTTCGGCACCGGGCAGCCGAAGTTGAGGTCGATGTGGTCGGCGAGCCCCTCCTCCGCGATCATGCGGACGGCCTTGCCGACGGTCGCGGGGTCGACGCCGTACAGCTGGATCGAGCGAGGCTTCTCGGTCTCGTCGAAACGGATCAGCTGCATGGTCTTGTCGTTGCGCTCGACCAGCGCCCGGGTCGTGATCATCTCGCTGACGAACAGGCCCTTGCCGCCACTGGCCGCATCCTTTGACTCGCCTCCGGCGAATGCTTCGCCTTCGGCGAAGGACCTGCACAGGGTACGGAAGGGCGCGTTGGTGATCCCGGCCATGGGGGCCAGGACGACGGGCGGCGAGACGGTGTACGGGCCGACCCGCAAGGGGGTCACAGCCGGGGACACGGGCGGGGAGACAGGCACGGAGACGGGCGTGGACATTGCCCCATTGTCCCGTACGTCGCCGGGTGCCCGACCCCACCCGGCGCCCTCGCCCTGCCCAGGATCATGTATCGGTAATTAGTTAGCCGCACTATCGAGTTTGGCGTACGATGGTGCGCATGCCCGAGCTCAGCCACCGCCGCCGACAGCTGGTGCTCGCGATCTGCTGCATGAGTCTGCTGATCGTGAGCCTGGACGTGACCATCCTGAACGTCGCGCTGCCCGCGATGCAGACCGATCTCCACGCCTCGACCTCCGGTCTGCAGTGGACGATCGACGCGTACACCCTGGTCCTGGCCTCCCTGCTGATGCTGGCGGGCTCCACGGCCGACCGGATCGGCCGCAAACGGGTCTTCATCGCCGGCCTGGTGGTCTTCAGCCTCGGCTCACTGCTCTGCTCCCTCGCGCCGGATCTGGACGCGCTGATCTGGTTCCGCATGATCCAGGCGGTCGGCGGCTCGATGCTCAACCCGGTCGCCATGTCGATCATCACCAACACCTTCACCGAGCCGCGCGAGCGGGCCCGGGCGATCGGTGTGTGGGGCGCGGTCGTCGGCATATCGATGGCCGCCGGTCCACTGATCGGCGGGCTGCTCGTGGACTCGGTCGGCTGGCGCTCGATCTTCTGGATCAACCTGCCGGTGGGGCTGGCCGCGCTGCTGCTCACCCTGAAGTTCATCCCCGAGTCCCGCGCGCCCAAGGCCCGCCGTGCCGACCCGGTCGGTCAGCTCATGGTGATCGCCCTGTTCGGCTCCCTGACGTACGCGATCATCGAGGCGCCGAGCTCCGGGTTCACCTCGATCCTGCCCTTCGCGATCCTCGCGCTGGCCGCCCTCGCCGGGCTCCTCTGGTACGAGCCGCGGCGCGACGAACCCCTCATCGACCTGCGCTTCTTCCGTTCGGCGCCGTTCAGTGGGGCGACGGTGATCGCGATCAGCGCGTTCTCGGCGCTGGGCGGCTTCCTGTTCCTCTCCACGCTGTATCTGCAGAACGTGGTCGGTCTCGACGCGCTGCACGCCGGTCTGTGGATGCTGCCGATGGCTGTGCCCACGTTCCTCTGCGCGCCGATCTCCGGGCGGCTGGTCGGTAGTCACGGGCCGCGAATATCCCTGCTGATCGCGGGGACGGCGATGACGGCGAGCGCGGTGCTGTTCGCCGGGTTCGAGGCGGAGACGTCCGGGGTCTCGCGGTTCATCGGGTACGCGTTGTTCGGGATCGGGTTCGGGTTCGTGAACGCGCCGATCACGAATACGGCGGTGTCCGGGATGCCTCGCGCTCAAGCGGGGGTCGCGGCGGCCGTGGCGTCCACGAGTCGGCAGTTGGGGCAGACGCTCGGGGTCGCGGTGGTCGGGGCGGTGTTGGCTTCCGGGGTGGTGGCGTCGTCGTACAAGGAGACGTTTGTGTCTGCGGCTCGGCCCGGGTGGTGGATTTTGGTGGCGTGCGGGTTGGCTGTGCTGGTGCTCGGTGCGGTGACCAGTGGGGTTTGGGCACGTCGGACTGCTGACCGTACGGCTGAGCGGTTGCAGTCTGTCGAAGTACGCGAAGCCGCTGGGATCAACGCCTAGTTGTGCGGGTGCGGGTCCGCTGTGACTGGTCGCGCCCGCGCGGCGGTAGCCGCACATCAGATACAGCCGTGCGCCCCTGGGGTGACTTACCTTGCCTGCGCCAGTTCGTGCAGCTTCTCCAGGCGTGCTCGCGACTCCTCGTCCGCGGGAGCATAGGTCACCATCCTCGGACCCCTCGCCGGGCCCAGCCACAGGTCTGTGTGGTCGACCGTGATGCGGCCCACGTGGGTGTTGCGGAACTCCTTGCGGCGCGGGCTGGCGCCCATGACCTCGTGGCGGTCCCAGACCTCGCAGAACTCGGGGGACGTGCGGAGGCGCTTGAGGAGGGTCTTCCAGGTGGGGTCGGCGAGGTGGTCGGCCATCGAGCCGCGGAAGCGGGCGGCCATGAGGCGCTGGGACTTCTCCAGGTGCACGATCGACGACTGCCACTCCTCGTGCGTGTAGGAGAGGATCATGCAGTTGCGGTCCTCGGGCGGCACCGCGTCCAGGTCGCAGAGCAGCATCCCGTAGGTGCGGTTGTAGGCGAGGATGTCGTACCGGCTGTTCTGCAGACAGGCCGGGATCGGGTCCAGTTGGTCCAGCATCGTCTGCAGGGCGGGCGTGACGACCGCGCAGCTCGTGGCCGGCCGGGGGTCGATCGCACCGGCCAGCTGGAAGAGGTGGGCGCGTTCGCTGCTGTCCAGGAACAGGGTGCGGGCGAGGGCGTCGAGGACCTGTACGGACACCTGAATGTCCCGGGCCTGTTCGAGCCACGTGTACCAGGTGACCCCGACCGCGGCGAGCTGCGCGATCTCCTCCCGGCGCAGGCCGGGCGTACGGCGCCGGGTGCCGCGCGGCAGGCCGACCTGCTCGGGGGCGATGTGCTCCCGGCGGTGACGCAGGAACGCGGCGAGTTCATGCCGCCGGACCGTCGACGCGGTCTGCGGAGCACCTGCGGCCTCGACCGTCGCCTCCGTCACCGCCGCCTCGGTCACCGCTTCCTCTGTCACCGCTGCCTCGGTCACCGTCTCCTGTGCCATCGTCGTCATCGCTCCAGTCTGCCGCTCTGCGGAGCCTGTTTCCAGGTAGTCCTGCTACCAGGATAAGGACACTCTGGTACCAGTCTCGCGAGAGGCGCACGCTCGTCAGCGTGACCGAAACCATCGCTTCCCGCACCGTCCGATCCCCGGCGGCGGCACCCGTGCTCAGCGCCCTCGGACTGTTCACGGTGCTGCTGGCCGCGGCGCTGCCCCTCATCGACTTCTTCATCGTGAACGTGGCCCTGCCGACCATCGGCAGGGACCTCTCGGCGAGCGAGGCCGTGCTCGAACTCGTCGTCGCCGGCTACGGAGTCTCGTACGCCGTGCTGCTCGTCCTCGGCGGCCGGCTCGGTGACCTGTTCGGGCGCCGGCGGCTGTTCCTGGGCGGGATGGCCGCGTTCGGTGTCACCTCGCTCGCGTGCGGGCTCGCACCCACCGCGTGGACGCTGGTCGCCGCGCGGATCGCGCAGGGCGCGGCGTCCGCGGCGATGCTCCCGCAGGTCCTCGCCACCATCCAGTCCGCGACCCAGGGCCCGCGCCGCGCCAAGGCGATGGGCCTGTACGGCGCGACCGCCGGCCTCGCCATGGTCGCCGGCCAGATCCTCGGCGGGATCCTGGTCGCCGCGGACATCGCCGGTACCGGCTGGCGCGCGGTGTTCCTGGTGAACGTGCCGGTCGTCGTCATCGGCCTGTTCCTGGCCGCCAAGGTCGTACCGGAGACGCGTTCCCAGCACCCGGAGCCGGTGGACGTGCCCGGCACCTTCCTGCTCGGCGCGTCCCTGCTGGCGCTGCTGGTGCCGCTGACCGAGGGCCGGGCGGCGGGCTGGCCGCTGTGGACGTGGCTGTCGCTGGCCGCGTTCCCGGGGCTCGCGTCGGCGTTCTACGCGGTGGAGCGCAGGGCGGACCGGCAGGGCCGTACGCCGCTGGTGCCGCCGAGTCTGCTGGCGCTGACCTCGCTGCGGCGCGGGCTGGTGATGATCCTGCCGTTCGCGATCGGCTTCAGCGGGTTCATGTTCGTGATCGCGGTGGCGTTGCAGAGCGGCGCGGGTCTCGGCCCGGTCGCGGCGGGCCTGGCGCTCGTCCCGCTGGCGGTGACCTTCTTCCTCGCCTCGCTCGCCGGGCCGCGGCTGGTGACCCGGTACGGCACGCGCGTCGTGACGGCGGGTGCGGTCATCCAGGCGGTGGGCCTCGGGCTGATCGTGCTGGCCGTGTTGCGTTCGTGGCCGCATCTCGGGTTCGTCGAGCTGCTCCCCGGCGCGGCCGTCGCCGGTGCCGGTCAGGCGCTCCAACTCCCCATCATCTACCGGATCATCCTGTCCGAGGTCCCGGCCGCCCGTGCCGGTGTGGGCGCCGGCGTCATGGTCACCACCCAGCAGTCCGCGCTGGCACTGGGCGTGGCCACGCTCGGCACCCTCTTCCTCTCCCTGGTCCCGGGGATGGGCATGCGGGACGCCCTGGCGACAACCCTGGTGGTGCAGCTGGCCGGGGTCGTCCTGACCGGCCTGCTCAGCCTGCGGCTGCCGCGCACGATCGGCTGACATTCCGGACGACATTCCGGACGGCACCCGGGATGTCATGTTCACAGCTTGGACAACTCGGCGTGAATTGAGCCCTGTTGATGTTGGTCTTGCTGCACACTCCTTGCCGGAGACTCCTGAACGGAGGCGAGGCGCATGTTGCAGATCAACACGAGCAAAGTGAGCCGCTGGGACCAGCACGGGCGGGAACATGTCGTCCGCGTGCAGCGCAAGGGCGCGCAGCGCACGATCGTGTGCGACACCTGCGGCTGGAAGAAGAACGCGCAGTTCCTGCCCTGGCTGAAGGCGGAGGAGCATCTGGCCGAGGAGCACCAGGCGACGGTGGATCCGACCACCGACTGACCGGGGAGCGGAGACCGGGGAGCGATGAGTTCGCGAGGCGAGGAGAGTCGTATCCGATACGACTCCCCGGACCGGAAGGCCGACCGATGAGCTCTCTCCACGACACCCTGCGCCGACGCGTCGACGACGGCACCGTGCCGGGGGCGGTGGGCCTGGTGGCCCGCGGCGACGACGTCGAGGTGGTCGCCGTCGGCTCCGTCGACGTCGAGGGCACCGCCCCGATGGCCCGCGACTCGATCTTCCGGATCGCGTCGGTCAGCAAGCCGGTCACGGCGGCGGCGGTGCTGGCGCTGGTGGAGGACGGGCGGCTCGCGCTGGACGCCCCGGTGGCGGAGTGGCTGCCGGAGCTGGCGAAGCCGACGGTGGTCCGCACGCCGTCCTCGCCGGTCGACGACGTGGTCCCGGCGGAGCGCCCGGTCACGGTCGAGGACCTGCTGAGCTTCCGGGCCGGCTGGGGCTTCCCGGACGACTTCTTCCTGGCGGCCGTCCAGGAGCTGCTCGCGTTCCAGCAGGACGGTCGCGCGCCCTACCTCCAGCCAGGGCCCGACGAGTGGCTCGCCGCCCTGTCCCGGATCCCGATGGTGCGCCAGCCGGGCGCCGCGTGGCTCTACAACACCTGCTCGGACATCCAGGGCGTCCTGGTCGCCCGCGCCTCGGGCTCGTCCTTCCCCGACTTCCTGGCGGAGCGGTTCTTCGGGCCGCTGGGCATGCCGGACACGGCGTTCGCGGTGCCGGAGTCGAAGCGGACCCGCTTCACCACCGCCTACACCCCGGGCGAGCCGGGCGCCCTGGAGCGGGCCGACACCCCGGACGGCGGCTTCAGCCGGCCCCCGGCCTTCCCGTCCGGCGCCGGCGGCCTGGTCTCGACGGCCGACGACCTGCTGGCCTTCGGCCGCATGCTCGCGAACGCCGGCGCCGCACCGGACGGCACCCCGGTCCTCTCCCCCACCTCCGTGAGCCGCATGACCACCAACCACCTCACCGCGGCCCAGCGCGAGGCCGCCACCCTCTTCCTGGAGGGCCAGGGCTGGGGCTACGGCGGCCAGGTCGACGTCGCTCCGGTCGACCCGTGGAACGTCCCCGGCCGCTACGGCTGGGTCGGCGGCACCGGCACCACGGCCCACGTGGTCCCGCCCACGGGCACGGTGACGGTCCTGCTGACCCAGGTGGCGATGACCGGCCCCACACCGACAGCGCTGATGCGGGAGTTCTGGGGGTGCGCGGCGGGGCACTGACCCTCTCGCCCCACCGGCACGGCCTGCTCCCCGACCGTCACCGTCACCGTCACCGTCAAGGTGAACTGACCGGAATCCACTGCCAGTTCACCGCAACCCGCGCACCAACAACTCCACCATCGCCCCGAACTCCCCCTCCACGCCCGGCTTCAGCCACTCCCGCGCGTACGAGGGGTCATGAAAGCGGCCGGTGGCCTGGAAGACGACGCGGGCGGCGACGGCCGGGTCGGTCACCGTGAAGGCGCCGCTGTCGACGCCCGCCCGCACGATCTCCGTCAGCTGACCGGTGAGTTCGGCGATGTGCTCGCTGACCGCCTCGCCCGCCTCCTCGGCGAGGACCGAGTACGTGGCGAACAGCTCGGGATCGCCGCCGGCCTTCTTCCGCTTGGCGTCGAACAGTCCCGCCAGCCAGTGCCGCAGCCGGGTCTCCGGGTCGCGGTCCTCCGTCACGAAACGGGACAGCATCCGCGAAGTCCGGTCCAGCCAGCGCTTGGTGACCGCCTCGCGCAGCGCGGCCTTCGTCCGGAAGTGCCGGTAGACGGTGCCATGGCTGACGCCGAGCGCGCGGGCCACGTCCACCACGGTGGCCTTCGCCGGGCCGTGGCGGCGCAGCACCTCCTCGGTCGCTTCGAGGATGCGCTCGGCGGTCAGGGTCTCGCTCGGTGCCATGACGAAGACCGTACCCGCAGGCCGGATCAGCGCTCGCTGTCGAGGTGCGCCATCATCGCCGACGGGTAGCGGTCGCCCACCGCCGAGTCCGCCGGTACGGCCGCCTCGATCGCCGCCAGGTCCGCCGCGTCCAGTACGACGTCCAGCGCGCCCAGCGACTCCGCCAGCCGCTCCCGGGTGCGCGCGCCGACCAGGGGCACGATGTCCTCGCCCCGCGACAGCACCCAGGCGATGGCGAGTTGGGCGACGGAGACGCCCTTCTGCTCGGCGAGCTTCCGCAACTGCTCGACCAGGGTCAGGTTGTGCTGGAGGTTCTCGCCCTGGAAGCGCGGCGAGTGCGTCCGGAAGTCGCTCGCGCCGAGCTGCCGGTCGGACGTGAAGTGCCCGGAGATCAGTCCGCGCGACAGCACGCCGTACGCCGTGACGGAGATCCCCAACTCCCGGGTGACCGGCAGGATCCGGTCCTCGATGCCGCGCGTGATCAGCGCGTACTCCAGCTGCACGTCCGCGATCGGGGCGGTCGCGGCGGCCCGGCGGATCGTGTCGGCGCCGACCTCGCTGAGGCCGATGTGCCGGACGTAACCCTGCTCGACCAGTTCGGCGATCGCGCCGACCGTCTCCTCGATCGGTACGTCGGGATCGACCCGGGCGATCCGGTACACGTCGATGTGGTCGACGCCGAGGCGCTGGAGGGAGTACGCGGCGAAGTTCTTGACCGCGGCGGGCCGGCCGTCGTAGCCGGACCAGCCGCCGTCCGGACCGCGCAGCGCCCCGAACTTGACGCTGGTGAGCGCCTGTTCGCGCCGGGCGGCCGGGGCGGTGCGCAGGGCCTCGCCGATCAGCATCTCGTTGTGACCCATGGCGTAGAAGTCGCCGGTGTCGAGGAGCGTGACGCCCGCTTCGAGGGCGGCGTGGATGGTGGCGACGGACTCGGCCCGGTCGGCGTCGCCGTACAACGCGGACATGCCCATGCAGCCGAGGCCGAGGGCGGAGACCTGGGGGCCGGTGGTTCCGAGAGTGCGCGTGGGGATCGTCATGCGTCCCACCTTGGCATGACAGCTGACAGATTTCAATATCTGTCATTCCATATTTGTCAGCCGACCGCACGCCGGCCCGATCGAGTGGTACAGACCTCTTGACGAAAGGTCTGGACCACGAGCACTGTCATGCCTACGACACACGACACCTCACCGCACCCCCACCGGGAGGCCCGTATGCTCCGTCGACTCCTCACCGCCGCCCTCACGACGGCCACGCTCCTCGTCCCCCTCTCGATCGCCACCGCCTCCACGGCGTCCGCGGCCGACACCTGCGCCGTGAAGTCCCGCCCCGCCGGCAAGGTCCTGCAGGGGTACTGGGAGAACTGGGACGGCTCCTCCAACGGCGTTCATCCGCCCTTCGGTTGGACCCCGATCACCAACTCCGCGATCGCCACCCACGGCTACAACGTGATCAACGCGGCCTTCCCGGTGATCCGTTCCGACGGAACGGCCCTGTGGGAGGACGGCATGGACGCGGGCGTGAAGGTGGCCACACCCGCCGAGATGTGCGCGGCGAAGGCCTCCGGCCAGACGATCCTGATGTCGATCGGCGGCGCCGCCGCGGGCATCGACCTCAGCTCGACCACCGTGGCCGACAAGTTCGTCTCGACGATCGTGCCGATCCTGAAGAAGTACAACTTCGACGGCATGGACATCGACATCGAGACGGGCCTGGTCGGCAGCGGCAACATCGGCCAACTCTCCACGTCCCAGGCCAACTTGATCCGCATCATCGACGGCATCCTCGCCCAGATGCCGTCCAACTTCGGCCTGACGATGGCCCCGGAGACCGCGTACGTCACCGGCGGCAGCATCACGTACGGCTCGATCTGGGGCGCGTATCTCCCGATCGTGAAGAAGTACGCGGACAACGGCCGCCTGTGGTGGCTCAACATGCAGTACTACAACGGCAGCATGTACGGCTGCTCCGGCGACTCGTACTCGGCGGGCACGGTCGCGGGCTTCACCGCCCAGACCGACTGCCTCAACAAGGGCCTGGTCGTGCAGGGTACGACGATCAAGGTGCCGTACGACAAGCAAGTACCGGGCCTGCCCGCCCAGTCGGGCGCGGGCGGCGGCTACCTGTCACCGTCGCTGGTCTCCCAGGCGTGGAGGCACTACGGCACGTCCCTCAAGGGCCTGATGACCTGGTCCATCAACTGGGACGGCTCGAAGAACTGGACCTTCGGCGACAACGTGAAGTCCCTGCAAGGGCGTTGAGAGCAGCGCACAAAAAACCGCGGGCGGGCTGATCAACTCAGCCCGCCCGCAGTCCCGTTCAGAACTCAGACCCTAGGCACCGATCAGGCGACCCGCGAGGTAGCCCTCGATCTGGTCCAGCGAGATGCGCTCCTGCTTCATGGAGTCGCGCTCACGCACCGTCACCGCGTTGTCCTCAAGCGTGTCGAAGTCGACCGTCACGCAGTACGGCGTACCGATCTCGTCCTGACGCCGGTAACGACGGCCGATCGCACCCGCGTCGTCGAACTCGATGTTCCAGTTCTGACGCAGCGCGGCGGCAAGGCCCTTGGCCTTCGGGGACAGCTCCGGGTTGCGGGACAGCGGAAGCACCGCGACCTTCACCGGGGCGAGCCGGTGGTCCAGGCGCAGCACCGTGCGCTTCTCCAACTTGCCCTTGGCGTTGGGCGCTTCGTCCTCGACGTACGCGTCGAGCAGGAACGCCAGCATCGCGCGGCCGACACCGGCGGCGGGCTCGATGACGTACGGCGTCCAGCGCTCCTGGGCCTCCTGGTCGAAGAAGGAGAGGTCCTGGCCGGAGGCCTTGGAGTGGGCGTTCAGGTCGTAGTCGGTGCGGTTGGCGACGCCTTCCAGCTCGCCCCACTCGTTGCCGCCGAACTGGAAGCGGTACTCGATGTCAGCGGTGCGCTTGGAGTAGTGGGAGAGCTTCTCCTTGGGGTGGTCGTACCACCGCATGTTCTCCTCGCGCAGGCCCAGACCGGTGTACCAGTTCCAGCGCTGCTCCATCCAGTACTCCTGCCACTTCTCGTCCTCGCCCGGCTTGACGAAGAACTCCATCTCCATCTGCTCGAACTCGCGGGTCCGGAAGATGAAGTTGCCGGGCGTGATCTCGTTGCGGAAGGACTTGCCCATCTGCGCGATGCCGAACGGCGGCTTCTTCCGCGAAGCGGTCTGCACCTGGGCGAAGTTGGTGAAGATGCCCTGGGCGGTCTCGGGGCGCAGGTAGGCGACGGAGCCGGTGTCCTGCGTCGGGCCCAGGTGGGTGGAGAGCAGGCCGGAGAACTCCTTGGGCTCGGTGAACTGGCCCTTGTTGCCGCAGTTGGGGCAGTTGATGTCGGCGAGGCCCTTCTCGGGGGCGCGGCCGTGCTTGGCCTCGTACGCCTCCTCCAGGTGGTCCGCGCGGAACCGCTTGTGGCACGAGGTGCACTCGGTCAACGGGTCCGAGAAAGTGGCGACATGGCCGGAGGCGACCCAGACATCGGGGGCCAGGATCACGGACGAGTCGAGACCGACCACGTCCTCGCGCGACGTCACCATGTAGCGCCACCACTGGCGCTTCAGGTTCTCCTTTAGCTCGACACCCAGGGGCCCGTAGTCCCAAGCGGCGCGCTGGCCGCCGTAGATCTCACTACTGGGGAATACGAAGCCACGGCGCTTGCTCAGGCTGACGATGGTGTCGATCTTGTCGGCGGCCACGATGCTCTCTTCATGACGAATGGACGGTAAGGAGGGGCGGCGCGAAGCGCCTCGATGGGGGGTGGTGGTCGGGAGACGGTCGGGCGAATGACTTAGGTTACCGGCGCCTCCCACCCCCGTATCAAATCGGTTCCACACCCGGAGCTTGTTGACAACGGTTTCCATGTCAGTTGAAAATGACTGTCATGAACGTACGACGACGCCACATATCCGGGATCGCCATCGCCGCGGCCACCGCCCTCGGTCTCGGGACCCTCTCCGCCTGCTCCGACAGCGCCGCCGCGGCCAACACGGACAAGTTCGACGTCGTCGCGGCGTTCTACCCACTCCAGTACCTCGCCGAGCAGATCGGCGGCGACCACGTGCACGTCACCAGCCTGACGAAGCCCGGCCAGGAACCGCACGACCTGGAGATCAGCGCGCGGCAGACGGCCACGCTCGGGGAGTCCGACGCGGTGCTCTACCTCAAGAACCTCCAGCCCGCCGTCGACGACGCCGTGAGCCAGTCCGAGGTCAGGACGAAGATCGACGCCGCTTCCCTGACCACGGAGGAGAAGCACGGCAACGAGGTCGGCGGCCACGCGGCCTCGCACGACACCTCGAAGAACGACGAGCTGGCCGGCCTCGACCCCCACATCTGGCTCGACCCGGTGCGCTACGCCCAGGTCGCCGCGGGCGTCGGCAAGGCCTTCGAGAAGGCCGACCCGAAGAACGCGGCCGACTACAGGACCAACACCGCGGCCCTGGTCAAGAAGCTGGACGCGCTCAACACCGAGTTCAAGGCCGGCCTCGCGAACACCAAGACCAAGGTGTTCATCACCACACACGCCGCCTTCGGCTACCTCGCCGAGCGCTACGGCCTCACCGAGGAGGCCATCAACGGCCTCGACCCCGAGTCGGAGCCGAGTGCCGAGCGCGTGAAGGACCTTGAGAAGATGGCGAAGGCCGACGGCGTCACCACGGTGTTCTACGAGACGCTCGTCAGCGACAGGACCGCGAAGACCATCGCCGCGGACGCGAACCTGAAGACCGACGTCCTCGACCCGATCGAGGGCATCACCAAGAAGTCCCGCGGCAAGGACTACTTCTCGGTCCAGCAGGCCAACCTCAAGGCCCTGCAGACGGCCCTGGGAAGTAAATGACCAGCACGGAGGACGAGTTGATGAGCGACTTGATGAGCGAGCCCGTCATATCGCTGCGCGGAGTCCGCGCCGAGCTGGGCTCGCGCCCCGTCCTGCGTGGCATCGACCTCACCGTGCGCCGCGGTGAGGTGGTCGCGCTGCTCGGCGCCAACGGCTCCGGCAAGTCGACCGCGATCCGCACGATCATCGGCCAAGTCCCGTTGTCCGCGGGTGAGATCGAGCTGTTCGGCACCCCGCGCCGCGCCTTCAAGGACTGGCGGCGCGTGGGTTACGTACCGCAGCGCACGACGGCCGGGGGCGGGGTGCCCGCCACGGTGACCGAGATCGTCGCGTCCGGCCGTCTCTCCCGCGCCCGCTTCGGCCTGCTGCGCAAGGCGGACCACGAGGCCGTACGGCACGCCCTGGAGCTGGTCGGGATGGAAGACCGGGCCAAGGACTCGGTCGACGCGCTCTCGGGCGGCCAGCACCAGCGTGTGCTGATCGCCCGCGCGCTCGCCGCCGAGCCCGAACTCCTCATCATGGACGAGCCGATGGCGGGCGTGGACCTGGCCAGCCAGAAGGTGCTGGCGGACACCCTGACCCGTCAAGTCGCCGAAGGCACAACGGTGTTGCTCGTCCTGCACGAACTCGGCCCGCTGGAACCGCTGATCGACCGCGCGGTCGTCCTGCGCGACGGCTGCGTCCAGCACGACGGCCCGCCGCCGCGCGCCCTGGGCCAGCACGCGCTGCCCGGCCACGACCACGTACACCCGCACTCGGCGGACGCCGAACCGATCCGCACGGGACTGCTGAGCTGATGGACCTCCTCGACTACGCCTTCATGCAGCGGGCACTCATCGCCGCCGTCCTCGTCGGCATCACCGCCCCCGCGATCGGCATCTACCTCGTCCAGCGCCGCCAGCCCCTCATGGGCGACGGCATCGGCCACGTCGCGATGACCGGCGTGGGCCTCGGCTTCCTGCTGAACGCCTCCCCGGTGTGGATGGCCACCGCCGTCTCCGTGCTCGGCTCGGTCCTGATGGAACTGATCCGCTGGTACGGCAAGACCCGCGGCGACATCGCCCTCGCGATGCTCTTCTACGGCGGTATGGCGGGCGGCGTGATGTTCGTCAACCTCGCGCCGGGCGGCTCGAACGCCAACCTCAGCTCGTACCTCTTCGGCTCCCTCTCGACGGTCTCGCAGTCCGACGTGACGGCGATCGCCATGCTGGCCGCGTTCGTGATCGTGGTCACCCTGGGTCTACGGCGGCAGCTGTTCGCCGTGAACCACGACGAGGAGTTCGCTCGGGTCACCGGCCTGCCCGTCCGCGCCTTGAACCTGCTGACGGCGGTCACCGCGGCCGTCACCGTCACCGTCGCGATGCGGGTCGTGGGCCTGATCCTGGTGTCCGCGCTGATGGTGGTGCCGGTCGCCGCGGCGCAGCAGCTCACCCGCAGTTTCGGGGCGACGCTGGCGATCGCGGGCGTGATCGGCGTGACCGTGACGGTCAGCGGCACCGTCACCTCGTACTACCAGGACGTCCCGCCCGGTGCGACGATCGTGCTCCTGACGATCGCCGCGTTCATCGCGCTCACGGCCCTGGCGACCCCGCTGGCGAGGCGCCGGGCGCGGGCCGCGGCCGCCGCGCGACCTGCCGGGGACCCGGCGGAGTGCGCGATTCCGGCCACCCGGGAGGCCGCCGACGAGATCGGCGTCTGACCAGGCACAGCCCGGGCTGGCACAATGGCGCGGCAAAGTGCAGACGTGAGGAGGCAACGGTGACGACGGCCGGCCCGCCCGTAAAGGGACGCTCCACCCGCCAGCGCGCCGCCGTGTCGGCGGCGCTCAACGAGGTCGACGAGTTCCGCAGCGCCCAGGAACTCCACGACATGCTCAAGCACAAGGGTGACTCGGTGGGCCTGACCACGGTCTACCGCACCCTCCAGAACCTCGCCGACGCCGGCGAGGTCGACGTCCTGCGCACGGACGAGGGCGAGTCCGTGTACCGCCGCTGCTCCACCGGCGACCATCACCACCACCTGGTGTGCCGGGTTTGCGGCAAGGCGGTCGAGGTGGAGGGCCCGGCCGTGGAGAAGTGGGCGGAGGCGATCGCGGCGGAGCACGGGTATGTGAACGTGGCGCACACGGTGGAGATCTTCGGGACGTGTGCGGAGTGCGCGGCGGCGGCCGGCTGAGGCCCTAGACCCGGCTCAGATGGGCGTCGAGGATCGCCCGCAGCCGGTCCACGTCGGCGGGGTCCCGCAGGCCGCGCCGGGGCAGCAGCGTGAAGTTGAGGGCGTTCTTCTCGGGGCTGAACATGTAGAAGCCGTCCGCCGTCTCGCGGTAGCGAGGCTGCACGGTCCAGTTGAGCGAGGTGAACGAGTCGTCGGTGGCCACCGTCACCCCGGCATCCGTCACGGTCACCCGGATCACCCCCCGCCGCTCCGCGAGGCGCTGGAACTGGCGCGCCTGGATCCGCGGCAGGAACACCAGGACCACCACCACGGCGCACACACCGATGATCAGCGGGACCGGTACCGACTTGCCCTTGGCCAGCGCGCTCGCGATCGCCAGCACGGCGAAGAAGGCCCCGATCCCCAGCAGCCAGAGCTGTCTTCGCGTCGAAGGGATCAGGCCCCTGCGCGCTCTCAGCGCCGCCGCGAAGTCCTCGACGACCGGCCGGTACTCCAGCTCGACCACGCGCCCCGTCACGTCATCCCGCCCCATGTCCATGAGGCGGGATGCTAGCCGTAGTGGTCAGCCCTCCTCGGGCCGCCCCCGCATCGCCTGCTCCATCGCGAGCAGCTTCTCGTTCGGTACCGCGCCGCCGAACCGCCGGTCCCGCTGGGCGAACTCGACGCAGGCGCGCCACAGGTCACGCCGGTCGAAGTCCGGCCAGAGCACATCCTGGAAGACCATCTCGGCGTAAGCGCTCTGCCAGATCAGGTAGTTGGAGGTGCGCTGTTCCCCGCTGGGCCGGAGGAAGAGGTCGACCTCGGGCATGTCCGGGTAGTACATGTACTTGGCGAGGGTCTTCTCGTCGACCTTGGCCGGATCGAGCCGCCCCGCCCGCACGTCCTCGGCCAACGCCCTTGCCGCGTCGGCGATTTCGGCCCGCCCGCCGTAGTTCATGCAGAAGTACAGCGTGAGCGCGTCGTTGTCCTTGGTCTGCTCCTGCGCGATCTGGAGCTCCTTGGCCACCGACCGCCACAGCTTCGGCATACGGCCCACCCACCGCACCCGGATGCCGAGTTCGTCGAGGGTGTCGCGGGACTTGCGGATGAAGTCGCGGTTGAAGTTCATGAGGAAGCGCACCTCGTCGGGCGACCGCTTCCAGTTCTCGGTGGAGAAGGCGTACAGCGAGATCGCGCCGACACCCATCTCGACGCCACCCTGCAGCACGTCCAACACCCGCTCGGCGCCGACCTTGTGACCCTCGGTGCGCGGCAGCCCCCGCTGCTTCGCCCATCGCCCGTTCCCGTCCATGACGATCGCCACGTGCTTCGGGATCAGCTCACCGGGCAGCTTCGGTGCGGTGGCCCCCGACGGGTGCGGCTCCGGCGCCTTGTACTCGCGCCGCTGGCGCCCCAGGATCCCGCGTACGGCCATGTGCTTCTCGTCTCCTCTTTCTACGACCTGCTACGACTTCTCTACGTACCGCAGTGAACGGAGCCCGCGCTCAAGGTGCCAGTGCAGATAGGCGGACACCAGCCCGCTGCCCTCCCGCACATGCCGCGCCTCGCACGCGTCCGCCGTCCCCCAGTCTCCCGTAAGCAGCGCACCGAGGAGTTCCAGGGCCTGCGGTGAGGGTACGACGCTCCCCGCCACCCGGCAGTCCACGCAGACGACCCCGCCCGACGCCACGGAGAAGAACCGGTTCGGTCCCGGCATCCCGCACTTCGCGCAGTCACCGAAGCTCGGCGCGTATCCGTTGACGGCGAGCGAACGCAGCAGGAACGCGTCGAGGATGAGATGCGGAGCGTGCTCCCCGCCGGCCAGCGTCCGCAGCCCGCCCACGAGCAGCAGATACTGCTGCACGGCGGGCTCGCCCTCGTGATCGGTGAAGCGCTCGGCCGTCTCCAGCATGGCCGTACCGGCGGTGTACCGCGCATAGTCGGCGACGATCCCGCCACCGTACGGAGCGATGGTCTCACTCTGGGTGCACAACGGCAGCCCGCGGCCGATCAGTTCACTGCCCCGCGCGAAGAACTGCACGTCCACATGGGAGAAGGGTTCCAGCCGGGCACCGAACTTCGACTTGGTCCGCCGCACCCCACGCGCCACGGCCCGTACCCGCCCGTGCCCCCGGGTGAGCAGCGTGATGATCCGGTCCGCCTCACCCAGCTTCTGGGTGCGCAGCACGATGCCGTCGTCGCGGAACAGACTCATGCCGCCCATTGTCCCCTACGGCCCTGTGGCGCCACGACGCTTCAAGGCACCTCACCGCGACTGCGGGCGTTCGCATACGCGGTCGCCGCGCTCAGCCGCTCGGCCGGGGTCGCGTCCCGTACGGCGGCCGGCTCGGCGTCCCACTCCCGCCCGCCGCCGTACGGGCGCAGCTGAACATAGGGCCCCTCATGCCCCATGACGATGCCCACTCTCCCGTTACGGATGTCCACGGCGACCGATCCGACAGGCGGCTTCATCGCTCTCCTCGCACCCGAATCCGGAATTCCATCAAGGTTTCCCCCCACCTCCAAGCAGTGTGCCCACACCTGGCTCCCCCGCCTTTTCGACTTTCACGCTTCCCGTCTCCCGAGGGCCCCTCCTCCCCCTACACTCGGCAGGAGTCTGTCGACTTCAACTGCGGTGCAGAACAGGGGGGTTGGCTATGGCCAACGGTTCACGACCCGCGGCTTGAGGTTTGGGGCTCGGGGTTTTGCCCCCGGCAGTCACATCGGCGAATTCGAACGGGAAATTCGGAAACCGCAAATGAATCTTTCCATCAGGTTTGACGAGATCGGGAAAACCGACGGCATTGCCGGGGCCGGCGCCGGAACATGGTTCATCGACTTCACGGACGACGGCCTCGGGCCTGGAGGCGGGGGCAGGCGCGCCGCTCTCCGCCGCGTCAGAGCGGGTTGATACGAGTCTTCAGCAGGCAGAACTCATTGCCCTCGGGGTCGGCCAGCACATGCCACTGCTCCTCCCCCGTCTGACCGACGTCGGCCCGCCGCGCACCGAGCGCCAACAGCCGTTCGAGCTCGGCGTCCTGATCCCGATCCGTGGGATTGACGTCGATGTGCAACCGGGACTTCCCCGGCTCGGGCTCGTCCCGCCGACTGAAGAAGAGCGTCGGATGCGGCCCGCCGAACCCTTCCGGCGTCCCGATCTCGACCCACTGCCCTTCCTCGCGTTCGAGCACGACGAAGTCCAGGACCGCGCACCAGAACCGCGCCAGCAGTTCGGGGTCACGACACCCGAGCACCAGCTCACCGATACGACTCGCCATGAAAAAACCTGCTCTCAGGGGCTCCCAGCAGTGAAAACAACCTCGCGACCGTACTGGACGATTTGAGCACGGTCGAAGTGTTTTCCGGAACGACGACGATCGCGCTCGCCGACGGCCCGCCCGCCCGCCGCACCGGTGAAGCCGACCGTCAACCCGACGTGGCCGCCGAGGTGGAGCCCTGCTGAGGCTCCGGGTCCCGGTCCCGGTCCGGAGGCGTCGCCTCCCACAGGACGTTGAAGCGGTTGATGCGTTCCTCCACGTGCTCGCGGGTCATCTTCAGGGTCGTCTTGGCCGGCATGACGCGGATGTCG
Source organism: Streptomyces sp. NBC_01261 (assembly GCF_036226385.1). Taxonomy (NCBI): domain Bacteria; kingdom Bacillati; phylum Actinomycetota; class Actinomycetes; order Kitasatosporales; family Streptomycetaceae; genus Streptomyces; species Streptomyces sp. NBC_01261. Next base: position 7,435,802 of record NZ_CP108463.1, on the reverse strand, counting down.
GGCTCGGTCTCGTAGCAGAGTTCGCCGTCGAAGACGATGAAGTCGTTCAGCGAGTTCATCTGGGCGGTCGGTTCGAGGAGGGAGCGGACCGCGATACGCGCGTCGATCCCGAACTTGCGGTGTCTTTCGCAGAGTTGGCGGAGGCTGGCGGTGACTTCCGACTCCTCGTCCACCAGGAACACGCGTCGGATCTGGACCCTGCGGGACTTGATGGCCGATTCCTGGGCCGCGAGATAGCGGCGGGCCGGCTCGCTCGACCAGAAGTCGCGGTCGACCGACGTGCTGGTGGCGTAGAGCGTGCGCTTGACGCACTTGGTGAGGTCGATCAGCCACTCGTGGTTCTCGCCGGGGCAGTCCGCCGTGCCGTTGCCGAGGTTCTCCATGAGGAGGGCAAGGCGGCCCAACTCCTCCTCGGCGAAGGCTTTTACGATGTCCGCGCCCTGCTCGCCGACTTTTGTGTAGCCCAGCACCAGGCGGGTCACCTCGTCGGAGCGGAGCACCGAGCCGTCGACCTTGCTGTACAGCTCGGTCGCCGCGTTGATCTTCGCGAAGCTCTCGTCGACCGCCGCGCGCATCTCGGTGTGATGGCTGGACAGGCTGTCCTTCATGTCCCGGATGCGCCGCTTCTGGCTCTCCTGGACGGCCTCAAGCCGCTCGCCAAAGTCCACGAGCAGTTGCACGATCAGGGTCGCGCAGCCCAGGACGATGGACATCGTCCACTGCCACAGGTCGCCGTCGTTCTCGTTGAGGACGTTGGTCACGAAGAACGCGGCCACTCCCGCTAAGACCGCGAACCCGGTCCTGATGAACAGCCTCGACCCGCGCTGGGGCTGATCCTGCTGTGGAACGGCCCCTGGTCCCGCCCCTGTTGTCGTCACTCCGTTCATGTGAGCCTCTCCCCCGTCGGATATGCGGTTCGTGCCGCCCCGTCAGCGCGTGCTCAGCGCCTGGTGCAGCAACGGAATGGCCTGTATGGCCAGTTGGTCCCGGATACGCTGGCGAAGGTTCTCCCATTGGCGGCTGAAGCCCGGTTCCCGCTCCAGCACGTCCCACAGGTGCCCCAGCGTGCGGTCCACGTGCGCGCGCGGCATCCACAGATGCAGCAGGTGATCCACGGCCGGACGCAGCGCCAGGACCGCCGCGGGCCCGTCGGCCGCACCGAGCCGGCTGTTCTCCAGCATGTGCACCACCGTCGTCAAAAGCCAGTCGTGCAACGCGAGGTCCTCGCAGAGCCCCGCGACCGCGACCGCCTCGACGCCCTCAGGAACTCTCAACTCGACCGTCCGCAGGCCGTCTTCGGCCAGCGTGAAGCGGTCCAGTGATGGTCCTTCGCCCTCCGACGCCTGCCGTGCGGCCCAACGCAGCTGTGTACGGCGGGACTTGAACGGCGCCTTGTGGTCGAGGAGGGGGTGGCGCACCAGCTGCGCCAGCAGGCCTTCGGCGATCATCCCCAGGTCCAGTTCGCCACGGCCGCCACCGCGCAACACGCCTTCCGCGGTGGCCTGTTCGGGCAGTTTCCCGAACGGCTCGACAACCCCGGGGCGGACCAGGTAATGCCCCCAGGGCCGGCGTACGTCGGGTCCGGCGGCCGGGGCGCTGAAGTACGCGGTGGACTGGATGACCCGGCCCTCGGTGAGCGCGGCGCGGGCGGCCACCGTACCCACGGCCCTGACCTTCGCGCCGTTCGAGGTGGGGAGTCGGCAGTCCACGCCAGTGAGGACCTCGGGTGAGAGGGCGTAGAGATTGGGTCGCTCGGAGACGCGGACGTGCTCGTCGGCACGCAGCCGCAGGAGTTGGGCGGCGGCGCGGCCGTCCAGTGCCTGGAAGGACGGCAGCAGGCCGGTGCGCACCTCGCCGCAGGCGAGGACCGAGCGCGTCCGCCGTCCGGGTGTCGTCATGTCATGTCCCGTCGGGTGAAACCGAGTTGGGGGGCTCCTCGTAGAACACGTAGGTGGCGCGCTGGGCCACCGCCTCCGGTACCGCGACGCCTTCACCCGCGGACCGCTTGGCGACCTGTTCGAGCGCGACGGAGTCCACGTCCACCTGGTCGAGGATGAGCCGTACGGCGTCCTCTACGGCGACGAAGCGGTTCGCCATCAGCGTGCAGGTGCGGTACGCGCTGAACGGGACCCGGGTGTCGCTGAGTTGGAGCAGCGGCGGCAGCCGGTCCCAGTCGCGCGGGAAGTCCCCGCCGGTCCACGGCTGCGGGACCAACACGGGCTCGCCCAGGTGCCGTAGCAGACCCAGGCGGGCCAACTGCCATACGGCGGCCAGGAACGGGCAGGACCACAGGCGGCCCCTGTCCGTCTCGGACCACAGCTCGACGTCCATGAAGACGGAGTGGTTGCGGGCCGCGGTCTCGTGCGGTGGCTGCCAGGTGACGATCTCCGCCAGGGCGCTGCGCGTTGGGGTGGTGCGCTCGCCGTTGGCGAGCCAGCCGGTCTGGCTGACCGGGGGGCGGGAGCCGTGGCTGCCGGGAGGTGGTGACTCGACGAGGCGGTGCATGACGGACTCGGCCAGTTCGATGCGGTCGGCGACCGCGCAGCCCGATTCGCGGGCGAGGTAGTCGATGACGAGGCCGGCCTTCTCGGCCTCTTCGAGGACCAGCGGGACGAGTTCGGCCGGGGTGGAGAAGCGGCTGAAGTAGTCGTCGATCAGGAAACAGGTGCTGATGCGGGGGCGTTTGCCGCCGGTGCGACGGGCGGCGGAGGCGCGGGCCGCGTCCACCCAGATGCGGACCTCGGCGAAGTGCTCGCGCAGCCGCTCGGGGCCCGCCTCGAAGTCCTCCATGTAGAGGTGGCCCAGCTCCAGCGAGAGATGGGCCAGCGGCACGGACTGGGTGCGCGGGTCCGCGGTGGTCTCCCGGAAGACGGCCTCCGTCATGCCTCCTCCCAGTACTTGTCGTCGGTCAGCCGCGCGGCGAGGTCGCTCAGCGCCTGCCAGGTCTCCATGGTGGCGATCTGGCTGTCCAACACGTCCTCGTCGGTGATGAGTTGCTCCCGCCACTGCAGCACCGGCTCCAGCGGCACCGAGCCCAGCACCTGGCTGTAGCCGATGCCGTGGTGCGAGGCGAGATGCTTCAGCTCGGTGTCGCACTGCTCCATCCACGCCGACTGGGTGGGCGTGGCCTGCGACCACAGGGCCGAGTCGGGATCGGGTACGGCGGCCCGTACGAAGCGGATGGCGCCGCGCAGCGCGTCCTCGTCGTGGCCGCGGGCGACACCGCCGGCGATGATGCCGCGCTTGCCGTAGACCAGGCTGGCCGCGGCCTCCACGTGCTGCCGGGTCCAGCGGTGGAAGACCAGCCAGCGGGCCAGGACGCCGCTCATCGCCCGCTGCGAGGTGGCCGCGAGGACCATGTCGACGGCGTAGCTGCGGCCGGCGCTGAGGTCGACGACGATCAGGTCGAACTCGCCGTTGAGGCGCAGGAGAAGGTCCACGCAGCGGCGCAGGTTGTCGCCGGAGGTGGCGAACTCGCCGCCGCTGAGGTCACCCGGCATGAGGATCAACCGGCCTGCTCCGGGCGGCTGGTTGCGCAGGACGGGGTGTTCGGTGTCCGCCCAGACGTCGATGCGGACGGGTTCGCTGATCTCGCCTATCAGGTACGAGTGCAGTCCGCGGTCCTCGGCGGCCTGCCGGGCGTCGGGCACGTCGAAGACGGCCGAGGCGGTGGGCGAGCCGAAGTCGAAGTCCAGGTAGCAGACGTCGTCCCCGGTCAGCGCGCGCTGGTAGGCGAGGTTGGCGCTGGTGACGGAACGGCCCGTGCCTCCCTTGTCGGAGGCCGCGAAGATCAGCACGGGTCACACTCCCTGGACCGCGGCGGCCTGGCGGGCCCGGGCGAGTGCGTCGAGCTGGCCCAGTACGTCGAGGGTCAACGAGTAGGCGGTGCCCGGCTGTTCGTCGACGAGCGCGCGGGCGCGGCGCAACTTGACCTCGATTCCCCGGAGTTGCATGCCGCGTTTGCCGTCGGCGTTGGGCGCGGGCGCCATCTGTTCGTTGCCCAGGAGGTGCGTGGACTCGCTGAGCAACGCCCGTGCCAGCTCGGTGAGTTCGAGGCTGCGGATCGGGGGCTGCGCGTACATGTTGTGGACCTGGACCATCACCTCGGTGACCCGCTCGGTGATGCTCCAGGACACCGGCCCCTCGGTGAGGGCGGTCTCCGGGTAGATGGCGTGCACGTTGTCCCACAGGCCGACGCCCTCGCCCTCGCCCATCCGGCGCCGCCACACATGGCCGAAGATGTCCTCGGCCAGCCTCAGCAGCCGGTCGTGCGCGGAGAGGTTGCGGGAGAGAGTGCACAACTGGACGGTACGTTTGAGGAGTTGGGCGGAGAAGTCGCTCATCGTCCAGTCCATCGGCGGGCCGATGGTGCCGCCGCCCTGGAGGGGCAGGGTGACGCCGGGGTTGTGCAGCTGGATCATCGGGTCGTCGCGCGTCATCCGGCTGGTGATACGGCCGCGTTCGGCGAGCCGCTCCATGACGCGGACGGTGCGGGTCAGGTCGTCGTCGGTGGCCCGGCGGCGCATCAGGTCGTGCACGAGGATCGCGGCGACCGAGAGCGAGAAGTACTCGGACTCCAGCCGCTGTCCCGTCGTACGCCAGGGGATGTCCTCCAGGGGCCAGCGGTCGCCGTCGAAACGGGCGATGCGCGACCAGTACTGCTGCGTGATCTCCCAGCGCAGTCGTAACGCCTCGGCGAGCTTCTGCTGTTCGGCGTTGAGCAGGCCCAGGGTCAGGGTGCGGTCCGAGAACAGGTCCTGGATGCCGTCGAGCGCGACCACCGTGAAGTAGAGGTACGGCACCGGGTTGGCGACGCCGACGGGCTGCACGCCGATGGTCTCCTCGGTCTCCACCTCGGGCGCGTCCCGCACCAGGCTCCAGGCCCAGCCGCACTCGAACAGCTGGCTCTCGTCCTTGAGGGCCTCCTGGACGTCGAGGCCGAGGATGAAGCTCTCGATGATGGCGGCGCGCAGCGGGCGGAACCGGCGCTGGAACTGCTCCAGTACCTGACGCTGCGACAACTGCCCCTGGCCGAGGAGTTCGCAGAGCGTCTGGCCCTGGGAGGAGTCGGTGTCGTAGACGTTGACCGTGAACGACCGCAGCAGACTGACCATGGCGGCGGTGAGCCGGTTGCTGGTCGCGACCTTCAGCTCTTTGATCGTCTCCTGCATGTCGCCGCGGCGGGTCTTGGACTCGTAGACCTTGAGGAAGCCGAGCAGCGCGAGACAGAGGGTGATCGACATCGAGAACGAGTCGGTGACGCCGAGTTGGCGCTGCTCCTCGGTGAGGTCCTGCTCCTTGTCCCGGGACTGGAAGTAGTAACCGCCCGCGAAGGTGGGCCTCTTGTCGTCGGTGTGGGTGCGCATGAACTCGACCGCGGCCATGACGAGATTGGCCGGAATCTCCAGCCGCCCGCCGGCCCGCTTCAGCGTCTGCTGTACGTCGGTCAGCGTGGTGTCGGGGTCGTCCAGCCGGAACGACGGCAGCTCCGTCGCCGGATACAGCAGGCAGAGCAGTCGCTCGGCGTCGGCGACGCTGCTCTCACCGCCCCATTTTCCCCACGCCCACTCCCCTCCGTCGAAGGAGTGGCGGGCCACCGCCTGCCAGATGTCCAGCAGGTGCTGCCGCGGCTTGATCTCCATTCCATGCCCCTCACACAGACCGCACTGCCCTCAGCCGAGGAATATCCCTCTTCTGTTGTGAAGATTCACCGGTCGGCCGCCCTGTCAGCAGACCGGAATCTGTGGGTCCGAATTTCCGCGCCAGCCGTACGCGAGGATCATTCCCGAATATCCGTCCCGTACCGCGGGCTCGGTTTTGAGCCGCTGCACCTTGAGCTCGTCCGCGAATGGTTCGAGGCTCTCCCGCACCTCATTCTCCCCCACGTCGCACGCGGGGAAGAACTGCTCACCCGTGTGATAACCCGTGGAGTGTTCCATAAAAGCGGCGGCAAAGGGAGCACCGGGGGCCAGGGCGCGCATGAAACGCTCCACACCCAGGGTGAACTCCTGGTACGAGGAGGTCATCGACTCGGCGACGAAGAACATCGTCCCCACCGACCACTGGCCGACGGACCGCTCAAGATCGAAGATATTGCCCTGCTGGACCTTGACGACCTTGCGGAATCTCTCGCGGGGGTCGGCGTCGAAGGTGTCGTAGGCCTTGTTCCCGCAGAGGGCGTCCCAGAACTGGTCCCAGTTCTCCGCGTACGAGTCGACCTGGCTCCGCAGATAGGCCACGTTCGAGGGCGAGCGCTCATAGAGGGTGATCTCGTCGCACCACGGAAGCATGGACAGCGCGGGATAGAGATTGGCGCCGGCGCCCACGTCGATACCGTATACCGGGCCGACGCCCTGATTCCGGAAATGGCCCGCGAAATGATCCCGGAGAATGGGAAGGATCTCGGCGTCCTCCGCCTGTAGGTCACGATAGTTGTGATCTACATATGCGATCGAATCGAACGCGCTCCAGGCGACTTCCGCGTTTTTCACCAGTCCACACTAACAACATCACAGGCGCGACGTACACCTGATCGTCAATTTCGTAGGGCAATCTACGTCAAGTCACAGCCACTGCTGGGGCGCACGGGGGGCGCATCGTGGCGAATGCATTCATGCGACCTGATTCGGCCTTGAACTGCCGGATTGCCCCACCCAAGATGGGTGGAACCCTGCTGAACACACCAGAAAGGCAGGACGCACACGTCTCGCCCGTACCACCCGTACGAGTCGCCCGAGCCGTCAACGCGCAATTGACTTCCTACCCCCTGGAGGCAGTATGACGCCCTTTCCGGAGGAACGTTTCCCTTCTGTGGGGCGCCGCACTGACCAGGCTTTCTTCGCCGACCGCGCCGACCGGCACCTGACCCTGAGGGGCATCACCGAGGCCGACCTGCCCGAACTCCTCCGCGTGGACAGGGAAGCCTTCCCCGAGGAGCCGTACCCCGCCTTCGTGCTCCGGCAGTTCTGCGACATCCACGGCGACCGCGTCCTCGTCCTCGACGACGGCGAGGGCCTTCTCGGCTACATCCTCTTCGTCAACACCTCGGACGGCTACGTGAGTTGGATCATGAGCCTGGCCGTCATACCCCACCAGCAGGGCCACGGGCTGGGCCGACGTCTGATGGTCGAGGCCCTGCGCCGGCTGCGCACGGAGAGCGTCCGCCAGGTCCGCCTGACCGTGGAACCGACGAACGCCGCCGCGATCATGCTGTACCGCTCGCTGGGGTTCTCGTCCGAGCAGGGAGTGCTCAAGGACTACTTCGGGCCGGGCGAGCACCGCCTCCTCATGACACTCGCCCTGTGACCGTAGTGCCGGGCCAGCGCGTGGAACGCCTCCTTCGGCTCCCAGTGCCACGGTGAACTCGGGTCGTACGGGCGCGACTTGACGGTCCTGGTGATGGCGTAGCTCGCCATGTCGAGGTCGTGGCGGGGGTCGTGGGCGCGGTGGGGGGCGTCCGGGGTGACGAACTCGAAGGCCATCGCGCCGTAGAGGTTCATCGACTCGAAGACCTCCAACAGGTCGACCACGTACGCCGCTTGGGTGTGTTCGCTGCGGACGAGATGGCCCTTGATCTCCTCCGGGTCCTTGTCGTAGTCGACGACGTTCCAGCCCATGCCGGCGGTCTTCTCGGCGCCCTTGTACGCGCAGGTGCCGAACTCGGTGATGGTGACGGGCTTGCCCCAGCGTTGGTAGGCGCTCAACTCCCGGACATAGTCGGCCGGTTGGCGGAAGTAGGAGTAGTAGTCGATACCCACGATGTCGAAGAGGGTCCAGTCGACCTCGTCGTCCTGGGCGGCGGCGTAGCTCAGGTCGCCGTGGAAGACCGAACGGCCCGTCGCCGCCGCCTTCTTGGTGAAGGCATTCAGCCTGCGTTGCATCTTGGCCGGGTCGAACGTGCCGTTCAGGATGTTCTGGACGCGGTCCAGGACCGTCGCGCCGGGCACGATCCCGGGCACGAACAGCCAGAACTCGCAGCCCACACTGAAGTCGACGCTCGCGCCCTGGCGCCGGAGGCGTTCCGCGAACCGGCCCGTCTCCGCGAGGTGTTCGAGGATGTCCCGCTCCGGGACGTCGGCGAGGGTGGGCTGGAGCCAGATGTGCAGGCCCAGTTCGGCGGCCTCGGCGGCCGTCGCGGTGAGGCGGTCGACGCCGTCGCCGGTGACGTCGACCGTGTCGGCGTGCAACTCGTCCCGGATCGCGCGGAGGTCGGCGCGCATCCGGCGCGGGTTCCAGGCGGTGGCGGGGGTCTCGCCCTCGCCGACCGTGTAGACGACGCCGTGGTGGCGTAGCCCTGGGCGGCGGCCACGTGTCGCGTGCGGTCGCGTCCGCGGTCGCGCCGTCGCCTGTCCTGACGGCAGCAGCGCGCCCGCCGCTCCTAGGGCCAGCGCCCCCGTCAGGAACTGGCCCCGAGTGATCCCCTGTGAGTTCGCCATGCGCCCACTGTGCCGAGCGCGGGCCCGTCGCGGTGTCCGCCGATGGTCTATGGCGGCGCAACCAAGGAATGACGCCCTGCGTCGGTCACTGAAGAGATCGTTGACGGAGATCGACCGTTCGTCGACGGAGACCGAACAAAGGAGAGCACGATCTCAGGCTCCGAACAGTCCCCTACGACCCCTACGACCACCCGCCGCACCCTGCTCACCGCCAGTGCCGCCACCGCCGCTACCCTCCTCGCCGGTGCCTCCTCGGCCCAGGCAGCGGACAGCACCAGCACCAGCACCAGCACCGACGTCACGGCGGGCCTGCGCGCCCTTGAGGAACAACACACCGCCCGCGTAGGCGTGTTCGCGCATCACCTCGGTACGAGGAAGACCGTCGTACACCGTGCCGACGAACTCTTCCCGATGTGCTCGACGTTCAAGACGCTCGCCGCCGCGGCCGTCCTGCGGGACCTGGACCGGCACGGCGAGGTGCTCTACAAGGTCGTGCACTACACGGAGGCCGATCTGGTCGACGGTTCCGACCAGACCCGGGCGCATCTGGCCGACGGCATGACGGTCGAGCAACTCGCCGACGTGGCCGTCCGGTTCAGCGACAACGGCGCGGGCAACCTGATCCTGCGCGAACTCGGCGGCCCCACCGCCGTCACCCGCTTCGCCCGTTCTCTCGGCGACCCGGTCACCCGGCTCGACCGCTGGGAGACCGAACTGAACTCGGCCGAGCCGGACCGGATCACGGACACCACCAGCCCGCGCGCGATCGCCGGCCTGTACCGCGAACTCGTCCTCGGCGACGCCCTGCGCCGCCCCGACCGCGACCGGCTCACCGCGTGGCTGCTCAACAACACGACGAGCGCCGCCCGTTTCCGCGCCGGGCTCCCCGCGACCTGGACGATCGCCGACAAGACGGGCAGCGGCGCCTACGGCACCGCCAACGACGTGGGCATCGCCTGGACGGAGGCCGGTGACCCGGTCGTTCTAGCGGTCCTGACGACCAAGCCGACCCTGCCCGACGCCCCGTACGACAACCAACTGGTGGCGAGCACGGCCAAGTTGGTGGCGGAAGCGATCAGCTAGTACGGAGCCAACACCACCGCTGGCGCGGCAAGTACCGTTTCTAGCGCGGGAAGTACTGCCTCGGCGTCACCCCGACCACCCGGTGGAACGCCGCCGTGAAGGAACTCGCCGAGGCGTACCCCACCCGTCGCGCCACGGACTCCACCGGCAAGCCCTCGGCGAGGAACGGCAACGCGGCCTGCATCCGCAGCCGTTCCCGCCACTGGCCGAACCCGAGGCCCGTCTCCGCGACGAAGAGGCGGGCCAACGTCCTTGCGCTGGAGCCGACTTGACCGCCGTACTCCGCCAGGGTCCGCCCGTCCGCCGGGTGGGCCCGGAGCACCTCGGCCACCGACCGCGCCCGGGGATCGCGCGGTTGGGGCACGGACACGCTGGTCACCGGCACCGGACGCAGCTCGTCGAGGAGCACCAGCTCGGCGCGCGAACGGGCGTCCGGTGTCAGGTCGGTACGGTCCAGGTGCTCGACGAGCGCCCGGAGAAGCGGGGTGACCGCGACGACGGTGGGGTTCCGCCAGTCGATGTGCGGGCAGCTCACCGGGTCGACGTACGCGCCGCGCATGACGGCGTCGCCCTCCGACTCCGTGGCGTGCGGGACGTCCGCCGGGATCCACAGGGCCAGCGACGGCGGCAGCAGCCAGGTCCCGTGTTCGCCGCGGATCCGGAGCAACCCCCGTTCGGAGCAGGCGAGTTGGTGGACGGGATGCCAGTGCGTGGCGAAGGCCGTCCCGCGTGGCATCGTGAACTGGCCGACGAGGATCGCCGTGTCGAACACGCGGCCCGCACTGTCCCCACGGCCCCCGTGCCACCCGCGCTGTCCGTTCCGCGACATGACACGGCAGCCTAGCCCGTGGCGGACAACCACCCGCCCCGCCTAGCGTCGACGTATGCCGATGAACCGAGCCCACCGCAAGCTGTGCAGCTCCGAGGAATGGGCGCAGACGACGAAGGACCGCATCCTGCCCTGGGCCCTCGAACACGTCGAACTCGGCGCGGACGTACTGGAGATCGGCCCCGGCTACGGCGCCAACCTCCGCGTCCTCGTCGAGCGGGTCGAGCACCTCACCGCCGCCGAGATCGACGCCGAGACCGCACGGCTGCTCCAGTCCCGGTGGGGCGACCGGGCGGCCGTCCTGCACGCGGACGGTGCCGAACTGCCGCTGCCCGACGCGTCGTTACACTCCGTCGTCTGCTTCACGATGCTGCACCACGTGCCCACGACCGCCCACCAGGACCGCATCTTCGCCGAGGCGTTCCGCGTACTGCGCCCCGGCGGCACGTTCGCGGGCAGTGACAGCCAACCCAGCTTCCGTTTCCGGGTGTTGCACTTCCGGGACACGATGAACACCCTCGATCCGGCGACCCTCCCGGCCCGGCTGGAGCGGGCCGGCTTCACGGATGCGACGGTCGATCTGCACCCGGAGAGCGGCGGCCTACGCTTCCGTGCCCGCCGCGCCTGATACCGGCCCGAACCCCGCTACGTACCGCCGCTGCCACGGCGTCTCCACCGCGTGCCGGTCGTAGTGGGCGCGGACGTAGCCGACCGCCTCCCCCGGCGGCACCCCGTCGAGGACCGCGAGGCAGGCGAGCGCCGTACCGGTGCGGCCCCGGCCACCGCCGCAGGCGAGCTCGACGCGCTCGGTGAGCGACCGCTGCCAGGCCTCCGTCAGGATCGCGCGCGTCTCGACGCGATCGGCGGGCAATCGAAAGTCCGGCCAGCGCAACCACCGCGCCTGCCACGGGACTTCGGGCGGTCGCTTCCCGAGCAGATACACGCCGTACGTCGGGTCCGGGCTGTCGGCCGGGAGCGGCCGGCGCAGGCCGCGGCCCCGGACCAGGCGGCCGGAAGGCAGTCGTAGGACACCGGTGGCGGTCGGGTTCCAGAGCTCGGTCATGCGGCCAGCGTAGAGATGGCGGGACGCTCGGCGCCCCCGACCGGCGGTCTCTCACCTCCGAGATGGTGGACCTCACGGTCGAGTTCGTGGATCTCGCGGTCGAGTTCGAGGAGGGCCGCCCGGCGCGTCCACGTCGTCCTCGTGCCGGGTGAGGGCGCGGAAGGTGAGGCCGCCCTCAGGAGGAGCCAACTCGCGCCATTTCATGTGCCATTTCAAACAGCCATTGGTCCGACCTCTGACGGCTACGCCATTCGTGTGTGATGCCTTGACCGCCCCCACGGCCGCTCTTATCGTCGCGCTGACCGCAGGACGTAGGACGTCGTACCTCCTGGAGTAACCATGCGCGAAGACGTGACCCAGAACGTGCCCGCGCTGCACCGCCGGGCGTTCCTGAAGTACTCCGGCGCGCTGGGCGCGGCGGCGGCGATCTCCTCGTCCCTGACGGCCTGTTCGTCGGGGCCGCAGTCGACGAACGACACCAGCGGCGGGGGCACCGGAAAGAACCGGACGCTGACCGCGGTGATCGGCTACGGCAACGACGGCAGCTGGGATCCGACGCAGACGGCGTCCGCGTTCGCCATGGCCGGCAACAACCACATCTACGAGGGGCTGATCGACACCGACCCGATCACCCGCGCGCCCTACCCGGCGCTGGCCACCGCCGTGCCGAAGGACACCGGCGGCACCTCGTGGAAGTTCACGCTGCGGGCGGGCGCCAAGTTCCACGACGGCCAGCCGGTCACCGCCGACGACGTCGTCTTCGTCTTCGACCGCATCCTCGACCCGAAGACGACGACCCTCGCGCAGGGCTTCTTCGCGAGCTGGCTGAAGGAGGTCAGGAAGATCGACGCGCGGAACGTCGAGCTGGTCCTCAAATTCCCCTTCCCTGAAGGGGTTTCACGCCTGACGCTCGCGAAGATCATGCCGAGGCACGTCTTCTCGAAGCCGGGCGCCTGGGACGACGCGATCCAGGGCAAGGCGGTCGGCTCGGGACCGTACCGGCAGACCGCGCACCACCCGAAGTCGAACACGACCTTCGCCGCGTTCGCCGACTACAACGGTCCGCGCCCGCCCGCCTTCAAGACGATGAACTGGCTGACGATCGTGGACGCGGCGCCGCGCGTCGCCAAGATCTCCGGGTCGAGCGCGGGCGCGCAGATCGCCGACAACATCCCCTACGCCAACATCCAGCGGCTGCGCGGCGGCGGGATGACGGTCGCGGGCGGGGCCGGGATGAACAACCTGTTCCTGATGTTCAACACGCGGCACAAGCCCTTCGACGACGTACGGGTGCGCCAGGCACTCCGCTACGCCGTCGACACCGGCAAGATGGTCCAAGTCGCCCTGCGCGGGCACGGAAAGCCGTCCTCGTCGTTCCTCGACACGGGCAACCCCGCCTACCGGCGCGCGAAGACGGTCTACGACTACGACCCCGACAAGGCGAGGGCGCTGCTGAAGGCGGCCGGGGTCAAGGGACTGAAGGTCAACATCCTTGCGGTGAACGTGAGTTGGATCGTCGACTGCCTGCCGACCATCAAGGCGTCCTGGGACGCGATCGGCGTGAGGACGACGCTCTCCCCGCAGGAGACCACGGCCGTCTTCACCAAGATGGACCAGAAGCAGGACTACCAAGTGGTCGCCGCAGCCTCGAACCCCAACCAGTTCGGCCTCGACGCGGACCTGATCATGCACTACAACTACGGCCCGCGGAACCTCTGGATGGGGTACGCCCGTTGGGCCGGGAACTCCGTCGCCGAACAGCTCTTCAGGGACATGGACCTGGCCACGCGGGAACCGGACGCGGCGAAGAAGAAGACGATGATCCAGGACTACATCGACACCGTCGCCGAACAGGCCGTGCTCTACCCGGTCGTCCACAACGAGCTGATGACCGCCTGGGATCCCAAGAAGCTGGCGGGCATAAGGGCGCAGCCCTACCCCGGCATCAATGTCCTCCAGGCCAAGTGGGTCTAGCAGCTCGGGAGTTGGACCATGGTCACCGTCCTCCGGATTCTGGCCCGCCGGATCGTGCTGCTCGTTCCGCTGATGCTCGGCATCGTGCTGTTCGTGTTCCTGGTGATGCGCTTCTCGGACGTCGACCCGGCGTCCGCGTTCTTCCAGGGCGCCAACCCGACACCGCGGCAGCTGCACGACTTCCGTGAGCGGAACGGCCTGCTCGATCCCCTGCCCCTGCGCTACGTCCATTTCGTGGGCGCCCTCCTGCACGGCGACATGGGCACCAGCGCGCTGACCCGGGCACCGGTCGTCGAGCAGGTCACCACCGCACTGCCGCTCACCCTCCAACTCACCTTCCTGGGGCTGGTGATCGCGGTGGTGCTGTCGCTGCTCGGCGGGGTGACGGCGGCCATCTACCGGGACCGGCTGCCCGACCAGATCATCCGGATCGTGTCGCTGACCGGGGTCGCGGCGCCCGGCTTCTGGCTGGCGCTGCTGATGATCCAGTACCTGGCCGTGGACCGGGGCTGGTTCCCGACCGGCGGCTACATCAACCCGGCGGACTCCCTCACCGGCTGGCTCAGGACGATGGCCCTCCCGGCGCTGGCGTTGTCGCTTCCCGTGGCGGCCCAACTCACGCGCATCGTAAGGACGTCGGTGGTCGAGGAGCTGGACAAGGACTACGTCCGGACGGCGATCGGCAGCGGCCTGCCACCGCGGGTGGTGGTCGGCCGGAACGTGCTCCGCAACGCCCTCATGAACCCACTGACCGTACTGGGCCTGCGCGTTGGATACCTGCTCGGCGGTGCGGTCGTCATCGAGACCATCTTCTCCCTCCCCGGGATGGGCAAGTTGATGATCGACGCCGTGCAGAACGGCGACCCGGCCGTCGTCCAGGGCGTGGCGCTCACGACGGCGACCGGGTTCGTCGTCGTGAACCTCGTCATCGACATCCTCTATCTGCTGGTCAACCCCCGCCTGAGGGATGCGTCCTGATGTTCACTCAGTTCTCCCGGTTCTCCCGCAAGGGCCTCGCCGAGACGTTGTCCCGGCCCGGCATCCGGCTGCGCGGCCGGCACCGGCTGCCGCTGCTGTCGAAGGTCGCGGTGTGCTTCCTGGCGGTCGTCGTCCTCGTCGCGCTGTTCGCCCCGCTCCTCGCGCCGGACGACCCGCTCGACCAGCAGCTCCCCGTCGACGGCACCGGACACCCCTCCGCCGGCCACTGGATGGGCCAGGACAGCCTGGGCCGGGACATCCTCAGCAGGCTGATGTACGGCGCCCGTTGGTCCCTCGCGATCGGACTCGGGGCGACCGCGCTGGCCCTCGTCGTCGGCGCGCTGCTCGGGGCCGTCGCGGCGACCTCCCGCAAGGGCGTCGACGAGACGCTGATGCGCTGCCTGGACGTGGTGATGGCGTTCCCCGGCATCGCGCTGGCGGCCGTACTGGTCGCGGTCTTCGGCGGCGGGATCACCGTGCTGATCTGCGCGATCGCGTTCCTGTTCACGCCGCCCGTCGCAAGGGTCGTACGGGCCAACGTACTTGACCAGTACGGCGAGGACTATGTGACGGCTGAGCGCGTGATCGGGGCCCGGACCCCGCACATCGTGGCGCGGCACGTGGCCGTCAACTGCGCCGCTCCGATCCTGGTGTTCTGCACGGTGCAGGTCGCCGAGGCGATCGTCTTCGAGGCGTCGCTGTCGTTCATCGGCGCGGGCGTACGGCCCCCGGACCCTTCCTGGGGCAGTGTCATCGCGGACGGCAAGAACATGGTGCTGACCGGGGGTTGGTGGGCGACGGTCTTCCCCGGCCTGCTGATGCTGGTCACGGTCCTGTCGCTGAACATACTGTCCGAGGGCGTCTCCGACGCGTGGGCGGCACCGGCGCCGCGCGAGGTGGACGTACGGCACGACGAGGACCCGCTGGACGCGCCCGAGCCCGGCAGCGGCGAGGTGCTCCCGCTCCCCGGCCTGACGGAGGCGGCACTACGACTCCGGTCCCGCGCACGGCCGTTGCCCGACCCCGACGGCCAACCGGTCCTGGCGGTCGAGAACTTGGCGATCGGCTTCGAGGGCCGGCACCACGGCGTGGACATCGTCGACGGCATCAGCTTCGAGGTACAGGCGGGCGAAGTCCTGGGCCTGGTGGGCGAGTCGGGCTGCGGCAAGTCGCTCACCGCGCTCGCGGTGATGGGCCTGGAACCGAAGGGCGCGCGGGTACGCGGCCATGTCCGTTTCAACCAGCGGCAGTTGGTGGGCGAGCCGATGCGTGTCCGCCGCAGACTGCTGGGCCACGAGATGGCGATGGTGTACCAGGACGCGTTGTCGTCCCTGAACCCGGCGATGACGATCCGCGCCCAGCTCAAGCAGGTGATACGGCGCGGAGGGCGCCGTGGGGCGGGCGAGTTGCTGACGATGGTCGGCCTCGACCCGGACCGCACGCTGCGCAGCTACCCGCACGAACTCTCCGGCGGCCAGCGCCAACGCGTCCTGATCGCCATGGCGTTGTCCCGCGACCCGAAACTGATCGTCGCCGACGAACCGACGACCGCTCTCGACGTCACCGTGCAGGCGCAGGTCATAGAGCTACTGCTGCGCCTGCGTGCGGAGTTGGGCTTCGCGCTGATCCTCGTCTCGCACGACCTCGCGCTGATCGCCGACGTCACCGACCGGGTGGTGGTGATGTACGGCGGCCAGATCGTGGAGACGGGCGTGACCGCCGACCTGGTCGAGTCACCGGCCCACCACTACACGCGCGGCCTGCTCGGCAGCGTGCTGTCCCTGGAGTCGGCGGCCGAGCGGATGACCCAGATCAAGGGCGTCGTCCCCTCTCCCGCCGACTTCCCGGCCGGCTGCCGCTTCGCGGACCGCTGCCCGCTGGCGAGCAAGCTCTGCCGTACGACGGCGCCGGATCTGGTCGGTCCGCGTACGCATACGGCGGCGTGCCATCACCCGGCGGTCGACCTGGTCACGACGAGCGGGGCGGTCACGTGAGCGGGGTGGCGGTTGAGGGGGGCCGAGTGAGCGGTGCGGGTGGGTTGGGGGGCGGGTTGGGAGTGGGTGGTTCGGGTTGTGTGCGGGGTGCGGGTTCGTGGGGGCTGGTCGCGCAGTTCCCCGCGCCCCTTGGGGGGTTGGGGTGGGGCGGGGTGAAAGGTGCGGGTGGGTGGGGCCGGTCGCGCGGGGGAGCCGTGTATCGATGCGGCTCCGCGCCCCCAAGGACATGAGGGTGGGCGGGGTGAGAGGTGCGGGAGGTGGGCGGGTGAGTGGCACGGGTGTTGAGTTGGAGGGTGGTCAAGTGAGCGGTGTGCTGGTCGAGTTGGCGGATGCCCATGTCGTGCACAAGGCGCGCAGCGGTGGGCTGTTCAGCCGTGACCGGGTCTACGCCCTGACCGGCGCCGATCTCACGATCGCGCCCGGTGAGACGGTCGGGGTGGTCGGTGAGTCCGGCTGCGGAAAGTCCACGCTGGCCAAGGTGTTGGTGGGCGTACAGCGGCCGACGTCCGGCACGGTGTCCTTCCGGGGCCGGGACCTGTGGTCGATGCCGGACGGCGAACGCCGGGCCGCGGTGGGCACCGGCATCGGCATGATCTTCCAGGACCCGTCGACCGCGCTGAACCGGCGGCTGACGATCCGGCAGATACTGCGGGATCCGCTGGACGTGCACCGACGCGGGACGAAGGCCGAACGGGAGGACCGGGTAAGGGAGTTGATGTCGCTGGTGGGCCTCCCGCGCGCGCTGGCGGACGGCCTCCCGGGGCAGCTCTCGGGCGGCCAGCGCCAACGAGTGGCCATCGCACGGGCGTTGGCACTCGACCCCGACCTGGTGGTGGCCGACGAACCGACCAGCGCGCTGGACGTGTCGGTCCGGGCCCAGATCCTCAACCTCCTCCTGGACCTGAAGGAACGGCTCGGTCTGGCGCTGGTGTTCGTGTCCCACGACATCCAGACGGTGCGGCGGATGAGCGACCGGGTGATCACCATGTACCTGGGCCGGATCGTCGAGGAGACCCCGGCCGACCAGGTCACCGACCGGGCGCGGCACCCGTACACCCGGGCCCTGTTCTCGGCGACCCCGGGTCTGCTCCACCCCATCGACCCGATCCCGCTGATCGGACCGGTGCCGTCGGCCACGCGACCGCCGAGCGGCTGCCCGTTCCGCACCCGCTGCTGGAAGGCGGACGACGTCTGCGCCTCCGCCATGCCGGACTTTTCGCCCGCGTCGACGCCAGGACATCGCTACCGCTGCCACCATCCTGTGGAGGAGGACCTGTCGACCCGCGACCTCGTTCGCCAAAGCCGCCCCCTGGAGCCTTCATGACCTTCCCCGCCCCGCTCACCGGTGTCGTACCGCCCGTCTGCACGCCCCTGACACCGGACCGCGAGGTGGACGTCCGTTCCCTCCTCAGGCTTGTCGATCATCTGGTCGGGGCGGGGGTGCACGGGCTGTTTCTGCTCGGGTCGACGTCGGAGGTGGCGTATCTGACGGATCGTCAACGGAGGTATGTCGTTGAGGCGGTGGTGGCTCATGTCGGCGGTCAACTCCCCGTGCTGGCAGGGGCGATCGACATGACCACGCCTCGGGTTCTGGACCATGTGGCCGCTGTGACGGACGCGGGGGCGGACGCGGTGGTAGTGACCGCGCCCTTCTACACGCGCACCCATCCCGCCGAGATCGCCCGCCACTATCGCCTGATCGCCGCCGCGTCCTCGGTCCCCGTGGTCGCCTACGACCTTCCCGCCTCCGTCCATACGAAGCTGCCGTCCGACCTCGTCCTCGAACTCGCCGCCGAGGGGGTTCTGGCCGGCCTCAAGGACTCCAGCGGGGATCTTGGGGGCTTTCGTACGGTCGTCACCGGCGCGCGTGTCCATCCGGACATCACCGGGTTCAGCGTCCTCACCGGGTCCGAACTGTTCGTCGACTCCGCGTTGGCGCTGGGCGCGGACGGGGCGGTGCCCGGTCTCGCCAACGTCGATCCGCACGGGTACGTCCGTCTCGACGCGCTGTGCCGGGCCGGGGACTGGGATCGGGCCCGTGCCGAACAGGAGCGGCTGTGCGCGTTGTTCGGACTGGTCGGTGTTGGTGACCCGGCGCGGATGGGGGGCAGTTCGTCGGCGCTGGGGGCGTTCAAGGCCGCGCTGTGTTTGCGGGGGGTGATCGAGTGCGCGGCGACTGCGGAGCCTCAGGTGGGGTTGTCCGCGGGTGAGGTGGAGCGGGTGGGGAAGTTTTTGGCGGGGGCGGGGTTGCTGTAGCGGGGTTTCCCACCCACCCACTCACCCAGCTCAGCCACCCCCACCCGCCGGAACTCGATCGTGTCGTACGCACTCCCCACCCCCGTCTCATAAAGCACCCCAACAGCGCCCCCACCCACAGCCACCAAATCCGAATACCCCGCCCACTCCCCCGACAACGTAACCGCCTTCACAAAACGCCCCCCACCATCCCCGCTCCGCCAAATCGCCATCCCCTCCCGCACATGGGGAACAGAGGGCGCCGAGAACAACAACGGGGCCCCATCCCCCGGCAGTTGAAGAACGCTCCCCTCCACCACAGGCACGTCGTCCAACGTGGGCTGGACCGCGTAGGGCCGATCGAGGGTCACACCCCCGTCACTGGAGTACGTGTCGAGCCGATTCCCCGCACTCGTCCCCAGTTGGTCACGGGAGCTGAAGTACAGCCTGCCGTCAGGGAGTTCGGCCGCCGACGACTCGTTCGCGTTGTCGACCCCGTCGTACGTGGCGTCCACGAACCCCACCCGCCACGTCTCACCCCCGTCGTCGCTGTAGAGGGCATGCCCTCCGTAGTACTTCGCCTCCTGCCCCGTGTCACTCGACCCGGCGGTAGGCGCGGCGGAGTGGTTCGCCGGGATCACCAAACGCCCCGCATGAGCACCTCGCGTAAGCGCGACCGCGTGCCCCGGCCCCGTCGCGTACCACCGCCAACTCGGCAGCTTCACCTCCCCCGTGATGTCCCGAGGAGCCGTGAAGGTCCGTCCGTCGTCCCAGCTCCGCTGTACGAACACCCGGCGGCTCTGTTCTGCCGTGACCTCGCCCCGCATGATCTGGCCCTCGGTGACAGCGCCGCTGTTGTACGAGGTGACGAGCACGATCGCGCCGGTGCGCGGGTCGACGACGGGCGCCGGGTTGCCCCGGGTGTCCCCGTCCCCCGCCGCCACCACCGACAACGGACCCCACGTGCAGCCCCCGTCGGTGGAGCGCCGTAGGACGACGTCGATGTTGCCGGTGTCGCCCGCGCTGTTGTGGCGTCCCTCGGCGAAGGCGAGGACGGTGCCCCGGCCGGTGACGACGGTCGCCGGGATGCGGTAGGTGTCGTAGCCGCCGCTTCCGGAGACGTAGGGCACGGAGGACGTGCAGCCGGAGCGCGCGGAGGCGTTCGCGGCGAAGGTGATCGGAGCGACCAGGACGGCTGCTACGAGGAGCGTGCGGCTCAGGATGGTCATCGCTCTCCCTCATGGAGGTCGCTCTCATGGAGGTCTCCCCCATGAAGGTCCCCCTCACGGACGTCGCCTCACGGAGGTCGCGCCCGCCGAACGACGCCGACCTGTCTGTCCGTCACAGCCTCCCCGGCGTCACCATCCCGGACTCGTACGCCACGATCACCAATTGCGCCCGGTCGCGCGCCCCCAGCTTGCCCATGATGCGGCTGACGTGCGTCTTCGCGGTGAGCGGACTCAGGCCCAACGCTTCGGCCACCTCGGTGTTGTTGAGGCCGCGCGCGACCAGCGCGAGGACTCCGCGTTCGCGTGCGGAGAGGCATGCGGGGCCGCCGGTGGCGGGCGCGACGGGGGTGCGCAGGAAGCGGGCGATCAGCCGGGACGTGGGGCCCGGCGACAGCAGCGCCTCTCCGGCCGCCACCGTGCGGATCGCGTCGAGGAGTTCGGCCGGACGGGTGTCCTTGACCAGGAATCCGGACGCGCCGGCACGCAGCGCGTCCACGACGTTCTCGTCCGTGTCGTAGGTCGTCAGGACGAGGATCCGCACCCCGGCGAGGTCCTCGTCGGCCGCGATCAGACGGGTCGCCTCGATGCCGTCCAGGTCCGGCATGCGGATGTCCATCAGGACGAGGTCGGCGCGCGTCGTACGGGCGAGCGCGACCGCCTCGCGTCCGGTCGCGGCCTGCCCCACGACCTCCATGTCCCGCGCCGACTCGACGAGCATCGCGAACGCGGCCCGTACGAGGGTCTGGTCGTCGGCGAGGAGCACCCGGATGGCGGTGGCGGTCATCGTGCCTCCTCCTCTTCCCGCGCCCGCAGCGGCAGTACGGCGCTCACCGCGAAGCCCGCCCGTTCGTCCAGCGGCCCGGCGTCCAGCGTGCCGCCGACGCTGCGGACCCGTTCCCGCATGCCGACAAGACCGAAGCCGGGGGTGCCGTCACCGGTGCCCGCGCCGTCGTCCGTGACGTCCACGCGGAGGGCGCCGTCGCGCTCGTGCACACCGACCCGGACCGTGAGATCCGCGCGCCCGCCATGTCGTACGGCATTGGTGAGTGCCTCCTGGACTATCCGGTACGCCGCCGCGCCCACCGCCGCCGGGATGCCCGCCCCGGTCCCCACCGACAGGTCCACCCTCGCCCCCGCCGCACGGGCCGTTGCGGCGAGGTCGGGCAGTCCGTCGAGGCCGGGCAGTGGGCCGCGCTGGTCGGGTGGACCGTGTTCGTCGTCGAGGGGACCGCGGTCGCGGAGCACCTCCAGCGTGGTGCGCAGTTCACCGCGTGCGCTGCGGCAGGTGTCGGCGATGTCGTCGAGGGCTTTCGCTACCGCGGCCCGGTCCAGGCGGCCGGGGTCCTCGGCCAGCACGTGCGCGGCCACCGACGTCTGGACGCCGATGAGGGTGATGCTGTGCGCGAGCAGGTCGTGCAGGTCGCGGGCGATGCGCAGGCGTTCCTCGGCGACGCGGCGGCGGGCCTCCTCCTCGCGGGTGCGTTCGGCGCGCTCGGCGCGTTCCAGGGCCGCCTCCGTCAGCTGACGGTGGACGCGGAGGTAGCCGCCGAGGACGAGCATCGACACGATCCACCCGGTGATCTGGAAGCTCACGGCGACCCCCGCCATACCGTGGCCCGCCTTCAGCACCAGCATCAGCGCGACCACCGCACAGCCGATGGTCACCGTCCGCCGGGTGCTCCCCGTGACGGCCACCGTGTACAGGAGAACCATGGAGGCGGCGGTCGGCGCCGAGTGGTCGTACTCCTGCTGGTGATAGAACGCGATCAGCGGGATCATCAGGCACAGCACCGTCAGCGGGGCCCGGCGCCGCCACGCCAGCGGGACGTGCAGCGCGAGCAGCAGCGTCCAGCCGAGCGCGTCCGGCCGCCGTCCGCTGCCGAAACTGACGGCGACGACGGACGCGAGCACGGCGAGCCCGACGGCGAGGAACACGTCCTGCCGCCGGGCACTCAGTCTCGTCGCCTGCACGGGGTTCATCCTCCACCGGTCCCGTACGAGCCCCTCACACCGGCTCCGGCTGCCGCTCCGGACGTACGGCCTCGGGCTCCCTCGACAGCCGCCCCGGCCACCACACCTTCCGCCGCAGCAGCACACTCGCGCTGGTCACCAGGTACGTCCGCACGAGGAAGGTGTCCAGCAGCACGCCCACCGCGATCACGAAGCCCAGCTCGACGAGTTGCACGAGCCCCATGTTCGTCAGCACCGCGAAGGTCGCCGCCAGGACCAGCCCGGCGGAGGCGATGACCCCGCCCGTGGTCCGCAGGGCGGTCAGGGCGGCGGCGACCGGTTCGGCGCCCCGGCTCGCCTCCTCCCGCATCCGGTGCATGAGGAAGATGCCGTAGTCGACGCCCAAGGCCACCAGGAAGACGAAGGACAGCAGCCCAAGCCCCGGATCGGTCCCGGCGAAGCCGAACACCGGCCCGAACACCAGCCCGCCGATGCCAAGTGCCGCGCCCCACACCGCGATCACGGCGGCCACCAGCATCAACGGCGCGACCAGCGACCGCAGCAGCACGATCAGGATCAGCAGCACGGACACGAGCACGATCGGCACGACGACCATCCGGTCCCGCGCGTTGGTGTCCCGGAGGTCCAACTGCTGAGCGCTCGGCCCACCGACATACGACCCCTTGAGCGTGTGCCGCAGGTCGGTGATCGTGCGCGTCTCGGCCGCCGACTGCGGCACGCCCACGGCGGTGACGGAGATCTCCGTCCACCCCTTTCCGCTACGGCCCTCCTGGGCGCCCGCGACACCGTGCGTGGCCCGGATCGTGGCGAGGGTCGCGTCGGCGCGGGCGGCCGGGGTGACGACGTCGATGGGCTGCGCGGAGCGTTCGGGGTAGGCCGCGGCGAGGGTGCGCATCGCGGTGACGGAGTCGGGGCGGTCGACGAAGGAGTCGTCCTGCTTGAGGGAGCCGGGGAGGTTCAGGGTGCCCAGGGCGAGTGCGCCCAGTACGGCGGCGCCGGCCACGAGGACGAGCAGCGGACGGCGTCCGGCCGATCTGCCCATCGCGGTGAAAGGGGACCGGCGGGCCTTGGGCGTGGAGCCGTGCGCCGGGACGAGCGGCCAGAAGACGCGGCGGCCCAGGAGGACGAGGAGCGCGGGGAGAAGGGTGAGCATCGCGGCCAGCGCGGACAGAACCCCGACCGTGCCCAACGGGCCCATTCCGCGGCTGGAGTTGAGGTCGGCGGCGAGCAGGCAGAGCAGGCCCGCGGCGACCGTGCCGGAGGAGGCGAGCACGGCGGGGCCGCAGCCGCGCAGGGCGGCGCGCATCGCGTCGTAGGGGCGCTCGACGCGGCGGAGTTCCTCGCGGTAGCGGGAGATGAGCAGGAGGGCGTAGTCGGTGCCCGCGCCGAAGACGAGGATGGTCATCACGCCCGTGCTCTGGCCCGAAATGGTGGTCCCGAAGGCGTGGTTGAGGCCGTAGGAGATGCCCATGGAGAGGAAGTCGCCCACTCCGGCGACCGCGAGCGGGACCAGCCAGAGGACCGGGCTGCGGTAGATGATGATCAGGAGGACGGCGACGACGGCGACGGTCGTGTAGAGCAGGGGGCCGCCGAGCGAGTCGAAGACCTTGCCGGAGTCGGTGGCCAGGGCGCCGGGGCCGCCGACGTCGACCGTCAACCCGCCGGTGCCGTGGGCGACTTGGCGGATGTCGTCGACAAGGGCGGTGCGCCTCTTCTCGTCGGTGCCGGGCCAGTTGCTGGTGACCGGGTACATGAGCGTGGTGCCGTCGGCGGAGGGGACGCCGTGGGGTGTGGCGGCCGGCGGGTGCAACGTGCCGATCCGCGCGAGCTGTTGGGCCGCCGTGGCCTTGTCGGTGGCCGTGAGTCCGGTGTCGCGGTGGTAGACGAGGACCAGTTCGGTGCTCTGGCCGCCCGGCAACTCCTGCTGGATCCTGGCGACTTGGGTGGAGTCGGCGCTCGCGGGCAGATAGTCGGTCACTCTGTCGTGCGTGACGTCGCCGAGCTTCGACGCGAACGGCGAGGCGAGCGCGAGCACCCCGATCCAGAGCGCGAGCATCACCCAGGGGATGGCTCGTCGGCGTGTGCTG
The DNA here is from genome assembly GCF_036226385.1 of Streptomyces sp. NBC_01261. Taxonomy (NCBI): domain Bacteria; kingdom Bacillati; phylum Actinomycetota; class Actinomycetes; order Kitasatosporales; family Streptomycetaceae; genus Streptomyces; species Streptomyces sp. NBC_01261. The sequence continues at coordinate 7,411,924 of NZ_CP108463.1, read as the reverse complement.
TTCCTCTGTTCGGCCCCCATGGAACGGGCCCCCCTCCGGCGCGGATGTCTGGTTGCGCTCTCCAGACTTCCGGCGCGGGAGGGGCGAATCGTCGCGCGGGAGGGCGAGTTCGGGACTACTGCCAGGGGTGTCCGCGCGGCCGTGTTACTCCCTGGGGAGTACTGGCCGGGGTCATGAGGGCGTGCGCGCCGCCGCCAGCAGCCGGGTCACGTCGTCCGAGCCGATGGTGAGGGCGGCGCCGACCGTGGCGAGGGCGTCGCGTTCCGCCGGCGTGTAGGGGCCGTCGGCGAGGGCGATGCGGGCGCCCTGGAGCAGGATCGACTCGCGGCCGGCGGGGGCGAGGTGGGGGGCGAGCGGGTCCAGGGCCTCGTGCAGCTCTATGGCGAGGCCCGCGCCGCTGGGTTCGCCGTAGACCCGGCCGGTGTCGGCGGCCAGCGCCTCGACGAGGGCGCCGAGCTGGTCCTCCGTGCAGTCCTGGAAGCCGGCGGCCCGGACGGTGCCCGCGGCGGCCTCCAGGGACGTACGGGCGCAGCTGCCGCCCGCCGCGAGGACCGCGAGGGCGACCGTGTGCACGGCGTCGCGGAGCATCGCGGAGAAGCGGGTGGTGGTGGGGTGGTCGAGGACGTCGGTGCCGTAGTGGCCCTGACAGGCCGCGCACTCGACGACGGGGCCGGTGTCGCCGCGCGGCAGCACCGGCATGCCGAGCAGGGTGAAGCGGCGGCGCCCGGTGAGCCGCTGGTAGTTGCGGTCGCCCCCGCATCCGGGGCAGAAGAACTCGCCGTCTCCGACGCTGGTCCACGCGGTACGGATGCCCAGCACGCGCGCCGCTCGGCCCTCATGGACAACTCGGCCGTCTCGTCCCCGTTCAGGCAGCACGTCGCACCTCCGTAACGCCGCGGCAACATCGCCGCGCTGGCGTGATGTTAGCCACATTGTCGAGCCGGAGTCAGTACCCCGGACGAGACCTCTCCGTGACCTGCACATGGAATGGCCGGGAAACGACGGGGCCCCGCCCACCGGAGACCGGCGTACGGGGCCCTTCGACGACGAGTAAACCGCCGGTCAGGATGGTTCAGCGGGTAGCGCGGTTGACGGCGGAGACGACCGCCTTCAGGGACGCACGTGTCGTATTCGCGTCAATGCCGATTCCCCACAGGATCTTGTCGTCGATCGCGCACTCGATGTACGAGGCGGCCTGCGCGGAGGCTCCCTCGCTCATCGTGTGCTCCTGGTAGTCCAGGAGCCGTACGTCGATGCCGACGGACTGCAGGGCGTCGAAGAACGCGGAGATCGGGCCGTTGCCGGTGCCCGTCAGGACGGTGTCGACGCCGTCGACGCTCGCCTCCACCTTGAGCGTGTCCACGCCGTCGGTGCCGGTGGTCGACTGGCCGGTCTTCACCTGGATACGGCCCCAGGGGTTGTCCGGGTTCGGCAGGTACTCGTCCTCGAAGGTCGCCCAGATCTGCTTCGGGGTGACCTCGCCGCCCTCGGCGTCCGTCTTGGCCTGAATGAGCTTGGAGAACTCGATCTGCATCCGGCGCGGCAGGTCCAGCTTGTGGTCGTTCTTCAGGACGTACGCGATACCGCCCTTGCCCGACTGCGAGTTGACCCGGATGACGGCCTCGTAGGACCGGCCGACGTCCTTCGGGTCGATCGGCAGGTACGGGACCGCCCACTCGATGTCGTCGACGGTGACGCCCTTGGCGGCGGCGTCGGCCTCCATGGCGTCGAAGCCCTTCTTGATGGCGTCCTGGTGGGAGCCGGAGAAGGACGTGTAGACCAGGTCGCCCACGTACGGGTGGCGCGGGTGGACCTCCATCTGGTTGCAGTACTCCCACGTACGACGGATCTCGTCGATGTCGGAGAAGTCGATCTGCGGGTCGACGCCCTGCGAGAACAGGTTCATGCCCAGGGTGACCAGGTCGACGTTGCCGGTGCGCTCGCCCTGGCCGAACAGGCAGCCCTCGACGCGGTCGGCGCCGGCCATCAGCGCGAGCTCGGCGGCGGCGACGGCCGTACCGCGGTCGTTGTGCGGGTGGATCGACAGCACCACGTGCTCGCGGCGGGACAGGTGACGGCCCATCCACTCGAAGCGGTCCGCGTGGGTGGAGGGGGTCGAACGCTCGACGGTGGCAGGCAGGTTGAGGATGATCTCGCGGTCCGGGCCGGGCTGCCAGACGTCCATGACCGCCTCGCAGACCTCCAGCGCGAAGTCCAGCTCGGTGTCCGTGAAGATCTCCGGCGAGTACTGGTACCCGAACACGGTCTCGGGGCCCAGCAGCTTCTCGGCGTACTCCATCACCAGGCGGGTGCCGTCGACGGCGATCTGCTTGATGTCGTCCTTGGAGCCGCGGAAGACCACGCGGCGGAAGACGGGCGCGGTCGCGTTGTAGAGGTGCAGGGTCGCGCGCTTGGCGCCCTTCAGGGACTCCACGGTCCGCTCGATCAGGTCCTCGCGGGCCTGCGTCAGCACGGAGATCGTGACGTCGTCCGGGATCGCGCCCTCTTCCTCGACGATCGAGCGCACGAAGTCGAAGTCGGTCTGGCCGGAGGCCGGGAAGCCGACCTCGATCTCCTTGTAGCCCATCGTGACCAGCAGGTCGAACATCGCGCGCTTGCGCGCCGGTGACATGGGGTCGATCAGGGCCTGGTTGCCGTCGCGCAGGTCCGTGGAGAGCCAGCGGGGGGCGACGGTGATCCGCTGCGAGGGCCAGGTGCGGTCGGGGATGTCGACCTGCTCGTACCGGCCGTACTTCTGGATCGGCATGGAACTGGGCTGCTGGCGATTGGCGCGGCTGTGGCTGGTTGCCATGATGCGGGGGCTCCTCGTGGTGTCCTGAAGGACGGCCGACGGCGCAACGCCAGACTCCGCGGGGAGGGGGTCGGCCTCGACTACAGGCCCTCGCCGCGGCAGCTAAGGAGAAGCAGCCCGATACGCATGATGCGAAGCATGCTAGCCGAGCCGCCGCGGACACGCGGCCCCGTATCAACATGCGGGACCACACCCCCCCAGGGGCGCGGGGCCGTATCGATATGCGGCTCCGCCGCGTGGGCGCGACCAGCCACACTCGGCCGTCACTCGATAACACAGAGCGACCACTCTTGAGTGGAGCATCCGCACATTTCACCAATCAAGGTCGCGCGTAGTGACATGGCTCTAACGGAGTGCAATCGTGCCGGACATGACGACTCACGGGGGCTTCGAGCCCGTCTTCTGCACGATCGTGCCACCGCATGTCCTCGACAAGCTCGCCCAGCACGAGGACCCCGCGCTCTCCGGTCCCGCCCGCGAGACCCTGGAGCGCGACGCCTACGAGCGCACCCACCGCCGGCTGACCACGGTCATCGGTGCCCCGACCCTCGCCGCGCCGACCGTGTCCGACAAGCCGCGGCGGACGATCTACGACGCGAAGCACAAGCAGGACCTGCCGGGGAAGAAGGTGCGTGCCGAGGGCTCCGACCCCGGCAAGGACGCCACCGTCAACCGCGCCTTCGCCGGGCTCGGCGCCACCTTCGAGCTGTACCTCAACGCCTTCAACCGGCACTCCATCGACGGCGAGGGCCTGCCGCTCAACGCGTCCGTCCACTACGACGTGAAGTACGACAACGCGTTCTGGAACGGCGAGCAGATGGTGTTCGGCGACGGCGACGGCGAGCTGTTCCTCGACTTCACCATCCCGGTCGACGTCATCGGCCACGAACTCACCCACGGCGTCACGCAGTACACCGCGAACCTGACCTACTTCGGCCAGTCCGGCGCCCTGAACGAGTCGATCTCGGACGTCTTCGGCTCGCTCATCAAGCAGTACACACTCGGCCAGACCGCCGCCGACGCCGACTGGCTGATCGGCGCGGGCCTCCTCGCCCCGCGCGTCTCCGGCGTCGCCCTGCGCTCCATGAAGGCCCCGGGCACGGCCTACGACGACGCCGCCCTCGGCAAGGACCCGCAGCCCGCGACGATGGACGACTTCGTCAACACGGGCAGCGACAACGGCGGCGTGCACATCAACTCCGGCATCCCCAACCACGCGTTCTACCTGGTCGCCGACGCGCTCGGCGGGCACGCCTGGGAGAAGGCGGGCCAGATCTGGTACGACGTCCTGACCGGCGGCGAGCTGAAGAAGGACGCCCTGTTCGCGGACTTCGCGACCCTCACCGTGGCCGCCGCGAAGACACGGTTCGGGGACGGCGGCGAGGAGTTGCAGGCGGTACAGAAGGCCTGGGAGCAGGTCGGAGTGCCCACCACCTAGGGATTCCTCGCCTCGTCACCGCACCCGATCCGTACTAGACAGGGACCATGCGTATTCAAGTACGGCGCACGGGCGGGTTCGGCGGCATCCAGCGCCGCGGCGAGGTCGACACCTCGACGCGGCCCGACGCCCATGAGTGGCACGCGCTGGCCGAACGGGCGGTCGCCGCCGGCCACAGCGTTCCCACGACGGGGGTCCCGGACGGCTTCCACTACGAGATCACGGTGGACGGAAAAACGGTGCACACGGCCGACCCCCGGCTCACCGACGATCAACGGGAGCTGATCTCAAGGGTGTTGAAGGAAGGCGCGTGAGCCGATGTCCCCGGGCGGGCGTAACTGCTTGTTCACGCCCGCCCGTTGACACCCGTTACCGCCGGTACCCATGATCCGGCGCATGGCGACTGATGCAGGCAATCCGATACCTCGGTTCCCGGCCGATTTCCTCTGGGGCGTGTCGACTTCGGCCCACCAGATCGAGGGCGCCGCAAACGAACGCGAACCGTCCGTCTGGGACCGGTTCGAGGCCGAGCCGGGCCGGATCAAGGACGGCTCGACGGCGGCGGTGGCCTGCGACCACTACCACCGCCACCGCGAGGACGTGGCCCTCCTGGCCGACCTGGGCGTGGACGCGTACCGCTTCTCGATCTCCTGGCCGCGGGTGAACTCCCCCGGCGGCCTCGACTTCTACGACCGTCTCGTCGACGAACTGGGCGAGGCGGGCGTCCGTCCGGTCCCGACCCTGTTCCACTGGGATCTCCCGGTCACGCAGGACTGGTTGAACAGGGACACGGCGTCCCGCTTCGCGGAGTACGTGTCGGTGGTCGCCGACCGCCTCGGCGACCGCGTGAAGAAGTGGATCACCCTCAACGAGCCTGCGGAACACACCCTGTTGGGCCACGCGCTGGGCGCCCACGCCCCTGGCAGGACGCTCCTGTTCGACGCGCTGCCGGTGGCCCACCACCAGCTCCTGGCCCACGGCCTGGCGGTACGGGCGCTGCGCGCGGCCGGTGCCACCGACATCGGGATCGCCAACTCCCACGGCCCGACCTGGCCCGCCTCGCAGGAGCCGGAGGACATCGAGGCGGCCAACTTCTACGACCTCCTCCTGAACCGCCTGTTCGCCGATCCGCTCCTGCTCGGCGAATACCCGTCCGGACTGGGCGAGTTGATGCCGGGCGACGTCGAGTCCGACCTGAAGGTGATCTCCGAACCGATCGACTGGTACGGGATCAACTACTACGCCCCGAGCAGGGTCGGGGCACCCCAGGGCGCGGAGATCGAGTTCGGCGGCCTGACACTCCCCGCCGAACTCCCCTTCTCCGTGCGGGAGATCGAGAACGTCCCGGTGACGGACTTCGGCTGGCCGGTGGTCCCCGAGGGCCTCACGGAACTCCTCACCACCTTCCGCGACCGCTACGGCGACCGCCTCCCACCCGTCGTCATCACCGAGAACGGCTGCTCCTACGACGGCGTCGACGACCAGGACCGGATCGCCTACCTCGACGGCCATGTCCGGGCGCTGCACGGGGCGTTGGAGGCGGGCGTGGACGTCCGCGGGTACTTCGTGTGGTCGCTGCTGGACAACTTCGAGTGGGCGGAGGGCTACGAGCGCCGCTTCGGCCTCGTACACGTGGACTACGCGACACAGGCGCGCACTCCGAAGGCGTCGTACGGCTGGTTCCAGGGCATGCTCCGGGCTCAGAGATGACGACGACGGGACGTTCTTCCGTGGATGCCCTGGCTGAACCTGTCGAGCGCGTGGGCCGGGGCTGGACGTCCGCGCTGTCGCTGGCCAACGGGGCGATCTGGGTGGGCTGGTACGGCCCGCTGCAGATCCTGCTGGCGTCACAGGCCAAGGACTTCGCGCCGGGCACCGGCATGTCCAAGGAGTCGATGCTGGCGTGGGTGACGGGCGCGGGCGCGCTGGTGTCGCTGGTCGCCAATCCGCTGTTCGGCGCGCTGTCCGACCGCACGACGGCGCGGTGGGGCCGCCGTACGCCGTGGATCGTGGGCGGGGCCGCGGGCGGGGCGCTGTCGTTGCTGCTGCTCGCGGGTGCCGGCGGGGTGTGGACGATGGCGGCCGGCTGGTGCCTGGTCCAACTCACCCTGAACGCGGCCTTCGCGGCGGTCACGGCGGCCGTGCCTGACCGGGTGCCGAGGCTCCAACGGGGTTCTGTGGGCGGCTGGTTGGGCGCCGCGCAGATCCTGGGCGTGGTCGGCGGTACGGGTCTGGCGACGGCGGCCGGGGGCATCGGGGCGGGCTATGTGGCGTGCGCGGTGTTCACGGCGGTGGGCGTGCTGCCGTACGTACTGCGCCACAAGGACCTCCGACTGCCGCCGGAGACCCGCCCGCCGTGGTCCTGGCAGGGTTTCCTGCGGGGCTTCTGGCTGAGCCCGCGCCGCTATCCCGACCTGGGCTGGGCGTGGCTGACCCGCTTCCTGATCAACCTGAGCAACGCGCTGGTGCTGCTGTACCTCCTCTACTACCTGCGCGACCGCCTGCACTACCACGACCCCGACCAGGGCGTCCTGATCCTCACGGCGGTGAACGGCCTGACACTGCTGGCCACGGTGGTGGTCGGCGGGGTCTGGTCGGACCGCGTCGGCCGCCGCAAGCCGTTCGTGCTCTGGTCCGGCGTCCTGATGGCGGTGGCGACGGCGGTCCTCGCGGGCTGGCAGACCTGGCCGGGCGCGGTCGTCGCGGCGGCGGTCCTGGGCATCGGCTTCGGCGTCTTCACGTCGGTCGACTTCGCCCTGATGACCGACGTACTCCCGAAGGCCGTGGACCGCGGCAAGGACCTCGGCGTCATCAACGTGGCGAACGCGTTGCCCCAGGTCGCGGCCCCCGCCCTCGCCGCGCCGATCGTGACGTATCTGGGCGGGTACCGGGTGCTGTATCTGGTGTCCGCGGTGATCGGGATGGCGGGGGCGTTGTTGGTCCGGCGGATTCGGGGGGTGGACTGAGCAGGTGTGGGGGCGGGGTCAGAGCACGCCCGCGTCCCGTGCCGACCATGCCGTCGGGAACATCGGGCGGTAGCCCAGTTCGCGGCGGATGCGTTCCGTGGACATGATGCCGAACCAGGGGTCCGGGTCGGTGTGCCGGGCGAGTTCGGCGGGGATCTCGACGCCGTTGAGCAGGTGCAGGTCGACCGCGGTGACTGGGGCGTCGTCGGCGATGTTGTAGACGCGGCCGGCGATTCCCGGGGCGTGCAGGATGCGGAGGAGGCCCTGGGCGACGTCGGCGTGGTGGCCCATGTGGAGGCGTTGGTTCGAGGCCCAATGTGCCGCCCACTGGAGGGAGTTGACCAGGTGGGGGTCGCCCTCGCCGTAGACGAAGGGGAGCCGGGCCACACGGACGTCCATGTCGGTGAGGGCCAGCAGCTCCCGTTCCGCGGCCACCTTCGACTCGCCGTAGGCGCCCCACATCTCGCCGCCCGGCCTGCTCTCGTCCTCCTCGGTCAGGGGTCGGCCGCGACCGGCGCCGTAGACGATCCCGGTGCTCACCTGGACGAAGCGGCGTACGCCGGAGGTCAGGGCTGCTCGGCCGAGGGCCACCGCCGCTTCGTGGTTGACGGCCCAGGCCTCGTCGTCCGGTACGCCGCGGAAGGACGCGGCGACGTTCACGACCGCGTCGGCGCCGGAGACCGCCTTGCCGAGGGCGTCCGGGTCGCGCAGATCGCCGAGTACGACTTCCGCGCCCAGGTCGGCGAATCGCTCGCCCCGGGCCGCGTCCCGCACCAGTACCCGTACCCGCTCCCCCGGCCGGGACTGCGCCAGCAGCCTCGGTACGAAGCGGCGTCCGACCTGGCCCGTCGAGCCTGTCACCAGTGTCAACATGTTGTGCTCCTCTCGTCTCGTACCAGCTTTGGGCGGACGGGCCGGTACCGGGAGAGACCTTCCGGTCAGGGGATCGGCGGTCCCTGGATAAGCCGGGCGGACTGCCGCACCCTGGAAGCGTGAACCGAGCCGAACTCGCCGACTTCCTGCGCCGCGGCCGGGCCCGCCTGGACCCCGCCGACGTGGGCCTCACGGCCGGGCCCCGCCGCCGTACGCCGGGCCTGCGCCGCGAGGAGGTGGCCCAGCTGACCGGTATGTCCGTGGACTACTACACGCGCCTGGAGCAGGCCCGCGGCCCGCACCCGTCCCGCCAGATGCTCACGGCGCTCGCGCGGGCGCTACGGCTCACGGACGACGAACGCGACCACCTGTTCCACCTGGCCGGCGAGGAGCCACCGCGACGGGGAGGGGGTTCCTCGCACCTGCGGCCGGGACTGCTCCTGGTCCTGGACCGGCTGCACGACACCCCGGCGCATGTGTCGAGCGACTGCGGCGAGATGATCGCGCAGAACGCGATGTCGCGAGCTCTGACGGGCGACGTGTTCGCCCGCCCGCCCCAGGACCGCAACCTGCTCCGCCGTTTCTTCCTGAACCCGACGGCACGGGAGTTGTTCCCCCCGGAGGACATCCCGGACCACGCGCGCTCCCATGTCGCGAACCTACGGGCGGTCGCCGCGGCCCGCCCCGACGACCCCGAGCCGGCCGCGCTGGTGGCCGAACTCCGGTCGTCCAGCGAGGAGTTCGCACGACTGTGGGAGGAACACGAGGTGGCGGTACGCCGCCGGTCCACGAAGCGCTTCCGCCACCCTCTGGTGGGCCTCATGGAGCTGGACTGCGAAATCCTCCTGAACCGGGACACCCACCACCTCCTGATCATCCACACGGCCCGCCCCGGCACGGAGTCGCACGAACGGCTCCAACTGCTCCGGGTGATAGGCGTGCAGGACATGACCCCCACCGCCTGACGGGCTGAAAGATCAAGCCCGGGCGGCAACGATTCAGCCCCTCCGGCGTTTGAGGAGCGGGGGTCCGGGGGCCGGCTCCCGTGTCGGGGTCGAAGGGGCAGAGCCCCTGGAGGATGGGACGGGTAGGGGCGGCGGGGGCGAGAAAAAGCCTCGGAACCCCCAACTCCCCCTCTAGAACCCCAGCTTCCGCAACTGCCGAGGATCCCGCTGCCAGTCCTTCGCCACCTTCACATGCAGGTCGAGAAACACCGGCGTACCGAGCAACGCCTCGATCTGCTGACGCGACTTGATACCGACCTGCTTCAGCCGCGCACCCTTCGGCCCGATGATGATGCCCTTCTGGCTGGGCCGCTCGATGTAGACGAACGCATGGATGTCGAGGAGCGGCTTGTCGGCAGGCCGGTCCTCGCGAGGGAGCATCTCCTCCACCACGACGGCGATGGAGTGCGGAAGCTCGTCCCGAACCCCCTCCAGCGCGGCCTCCCGGATCAACTCCGCGATCATGATCTGCTCGGGCTCGTCCGTGAGGTCGCCCTCGGGGTAAAGGGCCGGCCCCTCCGGCAGCAGCGGAATGAGCAGATCGGCCAGCAGACCCACCTGCTGGCCCGCGACGGCCGACACCGGCACGATCTCCGCCCACTCGAAGCCAAGCTCCTTGCCGAGCTGATCGATGGCGATCAACTGCTCGGCAAGTGTCTTGGAGTCCACCAGGTCGGTCTTCGTGACGATCGCGATCTTCGGCGTCTTCTTGATGGACGCCAGTTCCTTCGCGATGAAACGGTCACCCGGGCCGAGCTTCTCGTTCGCGGGCAGGCAGAAACCGATGACGTCGACCTCGGCCCACGTCGTACGGACGATGTCGTTCAGCCGCTGCCCGAGCAACGTGCGCGGCTTGTGCAGCCCAGGCGTGTCCACCAGGATCAGCTGCGCGTCCGGCCGGTGGACGATGCCGCGCACCGTGTGGCGCGTGGTCTGCGGCTGGTTGGCGGTGATCGCCACCTTCTGGCCGACCAGAGCATTCGTAAGGGTGGACTTGCCCGCGTTGGGGCGGCCCACGAAGCAGGCGAAGCCGGCGCGGTGGGGAGCCTCCGACGACGCAGACGGCTTGGATGACGGGGTACGAACGCTCATGGCGCCCATTGTCCCTGATCCACAGGCCCTCGCCGCACAACAGTCCACCAGAGCCTCACACGGTGAGCTTTCGGTAACCCCGACGCAATGAAACGTCACGGAAACACGGACGTGCACAACCGGAAACCCGGGCCGGTGAACCTCTGACGAGCCCCCACACCGTTGGAGACGACCGTGACCCTCTCTGTCACCGAAGCCGCCCAAGCCGCAGCACACGTAGACACCGGCGACACCGCCTGGCTGCTCGCCGCCACCGCCCTCGTCCTGCTGATGACCCCGGGCCTGGCCCTCTTCTACGGCGGCATGGTCCGCACGAAGAGCGTCCTCAACATGCTGATGATGAGCTTCGTGTCGATCGCCCTGGTCACGGTGGTCTGGCTGACCGCCGGCTACTCCCTCGCGTTCGGCGACGACATCGGCGGCGGACTCATCGGCGGTCTGAAGCACGCCGGGATGGCGGGCCTCGGCCCGAACTCCGTCCACGGCACCGTCCCCACCCTCCTCTTCGCCACCTTCCAGCTCACCTTCGCGATCATCACCGCCGCCCTGATCAGCGGCGCGGTGGCCGACCGGGTGCGGTTCGGGGCGTGGCTGGTCTTCGTACCCGTCTGGGCGCTCCTCGTATACGTTCCCGTCGCGCACTGGGTCTGGGGCCCCGGCGGCTGGATCGCGGCGCACCTCGGCGCCCTCGACTTCGCGGGCGGCCTCCCGGTCGAGATCACGTCCGGCGCCTCGGGTCTGGCCCTCTGCCTGGTGGTCGGCCCCCGCCTGGGCTTCAAGAAAGACGCCATGCGCCCGCACAACCTCCCCATGGTGATGCTGGGCGCGGGCCTGCTCTGGTTCGGCTGGTTCGGCTTCAACGCCGGTTCCGCGCTCGGCGCCAACGGCCTCGCCGCCGCGGCCTTCCTCAACACCCTCACCGCCGGCTGCACCGGCCTGCTCGGCTGGCTCTTCGTCGAACAGAAGCGCGACGGCCACCCCACCACCCTGGGCGCCGCCTCGGGCGCGGTCGCCGGCCTGGTCGCGATCACCCCGTCCTGCGGCTCGGTCTCCCTCCTCGGCGCCCTCGTCGTCGGCCTCGCCGCCGGTGCCGTCTGCTCGTACGCGGTCGGCTGGAAGTTCAAGCTGAACTACGACGACTCGCTCGACGTCGTCGGGGTCCACCTGGTCGGCGGCATCATCGGCACCCTCCTGATCGGCGTCTTCGCCACCACCGAACTGACCGGAAAGACGGACGGCCTCCTCTACGGCGGCGGGCTCGCCCAGCTCGGCAGGCAGCTGGTGGCCGTGGTCGCCGTAGGGGCGTACGCGTTCCTCGTGACGTACGGCATCGGGAAGCTGCTCGACCGGGTGATGGGGCTGCGGGCGAGTGAGGAGGAGGAGCGGACGGGGCTTGACCTTACGGTGCACGCCGAGAGCGCATACGATCACGGCGTCCTGGGCCACGGAGCCCCGGTCGGCCCGTCCCTCCCCTCCCTGCAGAAGGTCAAGTCCCAGGCATGAAGCTCATCACCGCGATCGTCAAGCCGTACCGCCTCGACGAGGTCAAGACGGCGCTCCAGGAGCTCGGCGTGCACGGCCTGACCGTCACCGAGGCCAGCGGCTACGGCCGGCAGCGCGGCCACACCGAGGTGTACCGCGGCGCCGAGTACCGCGTCGACCTCGTCCCCAAGGTGCGGATCGAGGTCGTCGTCGACGACGCGGACTCGGAGGCCGTGATCGACGCGATCGTCAAGGCCGCGCAGACGGGGAAGATCGGGGACGGGAAGGTGTGGTCGATCCCGGTCGAGACGGTCGTACGGGTTCGGACGGGCGAACGCGGCCCCGACGCGCTCTGACCGCGAGCACTCCCCCGACGAACCCGACCGCGAGCAGCAGCGCCGCCGCGAGCCACGGCAGCGCGAAGAACGACGCGCTCGCCGACTGCTTCGTCCCCGGCGCACTCGCGGTCAACGTGATGTCCCCCCAGTCGAGTTGGGGCGACCCCTTCCACGGCTCGCTCAGCTTCACACTCTGCCCCGGCAGCAACTCGGCGGGGATACGGGTCAGTCCGCGCGAGAGCAACGTACGGCCGAACAACCCCTGCGCCTTCAGCGTCACCTTCGGATCGAGGGTGACGTTCCCGGTGTTGTGCAGTGTGTAGGAGATCGTCGCGGCACTGTCCCCCAACCCCGGTACCAGCGGCTGGTGATGGGACACCCGCACGTGTTCTACGGCGAGTGCGGGCAGCGTCGGTCCGCTGACCCGGAGGTAGACGCGGGCGCCGACGGCCCGCTGCACGCCTAGGGCGAGTGAACCATCGCCCTTGTCGACGCGTTCGTCGAGGGCGACCAACGCGCCCGGGTGGTCGCCCGGTTCGGCCCCTTCGGGCACGCGCAGGGTGAACGGCACGGTGACTGTCCTGTGGGCAGGCACGGTTACCCGGGACTTGGCGGGCTTCGCCCACGCGCCCACGCCCCGCATCGTCTCCGTCACGGTCCGCACGGCGAACCCGCCGTCACGCGCGGTGTTGTAGGCATCGGCCGCGTACAGCCGGAAAGTCAGCGGCTTGGCCGTCTTGTTGGCGACGACGACCTTGTCCTGGATGGTCTGGCCGGGGTCGGCGGAGAGATAGAAGTACGGCCGCGCGGCGACTTGCGAGGCGGCCGGATAGACGGACCAACTGCCGTTGTCCGCCGCGTGGGCGGAGGGCGCGGCGAGCACTCCGGAACAGAGGCCGAGGCAGAGGCTCAGGAGGAGGACGTACAGCTTGCGCATGGGTGCGGACCCCCACGGACGAGGTGTGTGGCGGTCGGGCGGGTGCGGTCGCCCGGCCACCGGAGGTGAGGCGGACGGTCAGGTGAGCGTCAGCGTGAGCACGCCGGAGTACGCGCCCGGAGGCGTGAACGCCGGTACGTTCAGGGAGAGTCCGGCGTCGACGGTGAACTGGCCGCCGGTGAGCGTGCCGTCGGGCGTGGACGCGAGCGTCGCTCCCGAACTGCCCACCGTGCCCGCCGAACCGGCCGCGCAGGTGCTCGGGCTGCCCGCCTTGGTGGCGCAGGCGGGCGTCCAACTCAGCGCCCCGGCATCGATCTTGGCGCCGGGACCGGTGAAGTCGGTGACCTTGCCGGTCAGGGACCAGCCCGCGGGTCCGCCGCGGAAGTCCTGGACCGTCACCGTGTTGAGGGCGCCCGTGGAGGCACCGCCCTTGCCGAAGTCGACGGCGGAGAGACCTACCGCGTCCCCGGCCTGCGCCATCGACAGCGTGCCCGCCTTGACGGTGGTCGTCAGCTTCTGACTCCCCGGCGGAACGGGCGTGGTGTCGTTGACGACGTAGGCGGCCGGACCGGCACCGAGGTCAGCGCTCCACGCACTGCCTTCGTAGGCCACGATCCCGGTGGTCGTCTTGTCGTTGACGACGAGCGAACCACTGATCGTGCCGCTGCTGCTCGCCGTGACGGTCGCCGTGTCCGCGGTCTGGGCGGTTCCGGACCGTCCGGCCAGGGTCACGGTGGCACCCGGGGTGAAGTTGCTGCCGGTCACGGCGACGCTGTCACCGGCGTTCCCGGAGGCCGAACCCAGGCTGATCGCACGGGTGTTGACCGGAACGGTGGCGGTCGCGGTGACGGTCTCGGAGACCGGCGCCGGCGGGTTCGTCACCGTGCAGGGGGTGTCCAGCTCCAGGATGTAGCTGGTGTGGATGTTGTAGTCGCCGGGCGAGAGGGTGATCGCGCCCGGGGTGGTGACCGTGAAGGTGCCGGTCATGGAGAACGACGGGAAGGCGCCGTTGCCCGGCACCGGGTCGTTCTTCTTGGGCCCGGCCACCGTGAGGCTGCCGGTCTGGGCACCGCCGAGGGTGACCTTCCCGGTGGGCGTCATGATGTCGGCCGGCAGGGCGATCGCGGTCGGGTTGCTGGCGGCCGGCTTGACCACCGTGTAGGTCACGGTGACGGTGTCGCCGACCTTCGGCGCGGTGTTGTCCACCGTGATCGCGGCGGTCGTGGTGCCGTCGATCGGCGGGATGCCCGCGATCGCCGGCGGGATGCAGTGCGTTGCGAAGTCCACGTTCGTGGACGCACCGGCCGGACAGGCCAGCGCACCGCCCGTGGCGACCGCGAGCGCGGTCACCCCGAGCAACGACGCCCAACGGCGTCTTCGGAATGTCGTAGCCATGGCTGTGCCCCCTCCTGAGGACGATGGGCGCAGCGGCTCATCTGCGCCCACAGGGGGCATTGATGTGGGGATCGCGTGAGAAGTCAATGCACACACCCAAACAAACTGATGGGCCGTCAGCTCCCGCAACAGCGGGAACCGACGGCCCAGTTGAGCCCGTGGGGGGAATTCTCGGCCGACTACCTGATCGACTGCTCAGCCGACGTCTCGGCCGACTTCTCAGTCGAACACGAACGGACCCGGTGACTGCGGTCCGGTGGCCGTGCACGTGACGGCGATCCCGAAGATCGTCATCTGCAGCGACCCGCCGTACGCCTCCAGGCTGTCGCCTGAGGCCACGGTCCCGTCGAGCGGACCGACGGTGACCGCGTCGCCGGTCGCCATGGCCGGGTTCTTCGTGCCGCTGAAGACGGTGGTGCCACCGCTCGCGTTCTCGAACGTGAAGGTCGAGGAGATGGAGTCTGCCGACAGGGGGAGCGGCGCCGTGATGGAGGAGGTGATGGTGACCGTGGCCGCGGTGCCGTCCTGCGTGGCGGTGAGCGTTGCCGCGCCTCCGCCGAAGATGCCGCAGTCCGCGGTGATCGTCGCCGTCTGGGGAGTGACGGCGAGCGCGCTGGGCGCGAACGCCAGCGAGGCGGCCGCGAGGACCCCCGTCACCAGTGCCGCACCGGTACCGATTCGCTTGCTGCTCAGCTTGCCTTTCATGGATCCGGTTCCCTTCCCGTGTCTGGGAATGCCATGTGGGGACGGACGGACCAACCACCTCAAAAACCCCTCACGAACGCGGTGCGGTGCGCCACGCGAGCGGGAATCTGACGGTCCGTCGGAACTTACGGTTCCATTGATGCGCGGGAGACGGGGGGAGAGCAAGGGCGAAATCTGGACGGGTTAATTCCGGACACGGGGACATTTCCGGCGCGGGGGATCTGTCAGCATCTCGGGCCCACTTCTCAGCGCAGGCCTGCAAATTTCAGCCCGTACAGGGCCACTTCTCAGCGCAGGCCCGCATATTCCAGCCCGTTGGGGGTCCCCCCTCTGGGGGAGCTTGAGGACGAGGCCCCTTCAGGGCCGATGGGGGGTCTGGGGGCGGAGCCCCCAGCACCCACCTCAGCCGGCAGCGACAGTCAGCCGAACGACCCCGTCCAGCCCAGCCACCAACACCGGCGTCTCCGCCCCACCCAGATCCCGTACAGCCGCCAGATCCTCCGCAGCCACCGACTCCGCCTCCGTCACCACCGCCGCCGCCTCCAACGACTTCGCCCCGGAAGCAACGGCCATGGCAACAGCCGTCTGCAACGCGCTCAGCTTCAGCGACGAAAGAGCAACCGTCCCGGCGACATACGTACGCCCGGTCTCGTCCCGCACGGCCGCACCCTCCGGCACACCATTACGGGCCCGAGCCGAACGGGCCAGGGTGACGATCTTGCGGTCCTCGGGGGCAAGCGCGCTGCTGTCGGTCATGAACAGAGCATACGAAGGGCAAGGACGAGGACCGACAAGGACCCTCACCCGGCCACGGGGTACATCGCCCCCCGCCGCCCCTCGGGCGACGCCAGCCACTCCAGCTTCTCCGCCGTGTCCGCCTCGTCCAACGGCGTATGCAGCACGATCGTGAGATCCGGCCGGGCCGGCACCTTCATCGCCGTGGATTCCACGACCAGCAGCCCCGCCAACGGATGATCGAGCTCCTTACGGATCTGCCCGGCATCCTCGATGTCCCGCTCCGCCCACAGCACGGCGAACTCGGCGCACTCCGCGAGCTGTTCGAACACCGCCCGATACCCCTCGTCGTCCGGCCGGGCCGAGGACGCGGCCCGGAACTGCGCGACGACGGTCCGAGCGTTCCGCTCCCAGCTCTTCGACCGCGACCGGTACAGCGGATCGACGAAGAAGTCGACGAGACAGTTCTGCGTGTTCCCCGGACGCATTCCGAGGACGATCGCCGCCGCGGCGTTGTACATCACGCAGTTGTAGTACATGTCCATGATGTGCGCCGGATACGGCATCCACGCATCGATCAGCCGCCGCAGCCCGTCACACATGTCCCGCTTCTCCGGCGCCACCTCCGGTGCGGGCGGATTCAACCCCGCCAGCAGATACAGATGCCGTCGCTCGGCATTGCTCAGCCGCAGCACCCGCGCGACGGAGTCGAGCACCTGCGGCGACACCGAGATGTCCCGCCCCTGCTCCAGCCACTGGTACCAGGACGCCCCCACCCCGGCCAGCACCGCGACCTCCTCGCGCCGCAACCCCGGCGTCCGCCGCCGCGCCCCGCCGTCCGGCAGCCCCGCCTCGGCCGGCGACACCCGCGCCCGGCGGCTCATCAGGAACTCCCGCAGCTCACGCAGCCGTTCACTCTTCAGCGCGTCCTCGGACACGTACGGATCCCCCTCGTACAAGGCTGGTGGTGCCACCACCAGCACAACTTCCGGCTCCCCACGGCTATTCCGACGGCCGGAAGCTCGACACATGGCGACCGACACCACAGCCCCCACCACCCACGAACCACTCGGCACCCCACACCTCTCGACCCGCGACAGACTCGTCCTCCTCGTCCTCTGCGCGGCCCAGTTCATGGTCGCCCTGGACTTCTCCGTCCTGAACGTGGCCCTGCCCACCCTCGGCGCCGACCTCGGCATGAGCCGGTCCGGACTCCAGTGGGCGGTCACCGCGTTCGCGCTCCCGTCCGGCGGCTTCCTGCTCCTCTTCGGCCGCATCGGAGACCTCTACGGCCGCCGCCGACTGTTCCTCACCGGTCTGGCCCTGTTCGGCGCGGCCTCCCTGCTGGCCACCTTCGCGTGGGACCCGGCATCGTTCCTGACGGGCCGGGCGCTGCAAGGCCTCGGCGCGGCGGCGATCGTCCCCACCGGCATGAGCCTCCTCACCACCACGTTCCCCGAGGGCCCGGCCCGCGACCGCGCGCTCGGCATCTCCGGCACCCTGCTCTCGCTCGGCTTCACGGTCGGCATGGTGGCCGGCGGTGTCCTGACCGACGCGTTCGGCTGGCGCTCGACGATGGCCCTGCTGACCCTGTTCGCGGTCCTGGTCCTCCCGCTGGCCCCCGCCCTGCTCCCCGAGTCCCGCACCCCGGACCGCCCACGTCCGGACGTCCCCGGCGCGATCACGGTCACCGGCGGCCTACTGGCCCTGATCTACGCCCTGTCGACGGCGGCCGACCACGGCTTCGCCCACCCGGACGTCATCGCCACCCTGATCGCGGGCGTCCTGCTCCTCACGGCCTTCGTGTACATCGAGTCCCGCACGCCCCAGCCCCTGGTCTCGCTCCCGATGCTGCGCCGCCGCACGGTGGCGTGGGGCAACCTGGGCGGTCTGGTCACCTTCTCGATGATGTCGACGGTGGTCTTCGTCCTGACCCTGTACCTCCAGGAGATCCTGCACCTGTCGTCCTTCGAGACGGGCCTGGTCTTCGGCGTCCAGGGCGTCCTCTCGGCGGTGGCCGGCGTCTACGCCCCGAAGGTCATCGGCCGCATCGGCGCCCGCCGCACCCTGATCGCGTCCCTCACCGGCCAGGCGGCTTTCACCGCCACCCTCCTCACCCTCACCACCCACACCCGGTCGGTCTGGGTGGCGACGGCCGCCGTATCCCTGGCGAGCATGTGCCACCTGGGCGCGATCATCTCCTACGGCCTGACGGTCACCTCGGGCGTCCCCGACGAGGAACAGGGCCTGGCCACCGGCCTGGTGACCTCCACCCAGCAGGTCGGCATCACCATCGGCATCCCGCTCCTGGGCGTCCTCGCCACCACTTCGGGCGACCTCATGTCGGGAGTCCACACAGTCGTGGGCATCGACGCGGCGATCGCGCTGGGGGCGGCGGTGCTGGTGGCCGTAGGCCTCGGCAGGAACCGGAAGGCCCACCCGGCCGCCGTATGAGATGTCAGTCCAGGGTCTGGACGAGTTCGGAGCGCGCGGCCGTGTGGACGACCCGGCCGCGCGCTCCGTTCACGAGCGGCAGATACGGCGGGACATGACCGCACTCGACATCGGCGACCACCGGCACGCCCAAGGGTCCGAGCGCGTCCATGACGGCCTCGTGCTGGGTGAGCGTGGGACTGTCGGGCGCGTGGGTCCGGCCGACGAGCACGGCGTTCGCCGCGTCGAAGAACCCGGCCAGCCGCATGCCGTGCAGGTTCCGGCAGATGGTGAACGCGTTGTCCTCGCAGGCCTCGACATACATGAGCAGCCCCTCGGGGGCCGCGCTCCGCGCGAAGGCGGCGACGTCCAGGTACGGCGTCCCGGCGAGATTGGCCAGCGTCTCGACGCAGCCGCCGATCAGCCGGCCCTCGATGTCGACGTCACCGTCACCGTCGAGGCGGGTCCAGCGCCCCGGGGTGTCGAGGGTGAGGTCCCGGACCTCCGGGTGACCCACGAAGTCGTCCCGGCCCGGGCTTCGATGGCGGCCCGGCGGGGTCTGCGTGAACGGCTCCCCCTGCGGCGAGGCCGCGATGTCCAGCCAGGACAGCAGCCCTTCGGGGGCCCGATAGGGCGTCTCCATAAGGGAGTTGCCGTGCACGGTCGCGGTCCAGGTGAGCAGGGTCAGCGGCGTCAACAGGGTCGAGATGTCCGAGTAGCCGACCACCCAGGTCGGTTCGGCCCGCCCGATCCGCTCGAAGTCGAGCAACGGCACCAGGTCGATCGCGGTCTCCCCGCCCCACGGAGGCACCACAGCCCGGATGCCGGGATCGGTGAGCATGTCCGTCAGCTCGGCGGCCCGCTCACCGGCCGGGGCGCTGACATGACCCGCCCCGTCCATGCACCGGCCGACGACGACCTCGTACCCGCGCGCCTCGACAGCACGGATCGCGACATCGAGGCGCTTGCGCAGCGCGTCCGGGACCCCGCTGGACGGAGACGTGACACCGACACGGTCGCCGGGGCGCAGAGGACGCGGATATCGCACAGCAGCAGCCATACGCCGGATTCTGACACGCCTTCAACAGCCGCTCACCGGGATTTAAGGCCGGTCGAGCCGCAGCCGCTCCGCCCTCGGCAACCCGGCCACGACCAGGTCGTACGAGTCCTCGATCAGTTCCTTGAGGAGCCGGTCCGGGAGGCCCCCGTCCACCGTCACCGTGTTCCAGTGCCGCTTGTTCATGTGGTACCCGGGGATGATCAGCCCCTCGTGCTCCTCCCGAAGGCGGATCGCGTCCTCCGGGTCGCACTTGAGGTTGACCGTGAGGGGGCGGCCGTCCAGCCGGGTCAGGGCGAAGAGCTTGCCCAGCACCTTGAAGACGGAGGTGTCCGGGTTGAACGGGAAGTCCTCCACCGTCGCGTTGAACGACAGGCAGAACGCGCGCAGTTCCTCGGGGCTCACTCCGGCTTCGTCTCCTCCTCGGCCGGGCCGGCCGGATCCACCGGCTCGACCAGCACCGTCACGATCTTGTTCCTACGGCCGGCCGAGGCCTCCGCCGTCAGCCGCAGCTCGCGTCCGTCGGGCAGCTCCACGACCGAGGAGGCGCCGGCGATCGGGACCCGGCCCAGGGCCTTCGCGAGCAGCCCGCCCACCGTCTCCACGTCCTCGTCGTCGTAGGCCTCGAAGCCGTACAGCTCGCCGAGGTCGCCGATGTCCAGGCGGGCGGTGACCCGGTAGCGGTCGTCGCCCAGTTCCTCCACCGGAGGCAGTTCCCGGTCGTACTCGTCGGTGATCTCGCCGACGATCTCCTCCAGGATGTCCTCGATGGTGACGATGCCGGCCGTGCCGCCGTACTCGTCGATGACGACGGCGACGTGATTGCGCTCCTGCTGCATCTCGCGCAGCAGGTCACCGGCGTTCTTGGTGTCGGGCACGAAGGTGGCGGGCCGCATGGCCGTCGAGACGAGTTCGGACTCGGCGTCGCGGCTGATGTGCGTCTTGCGGACCAGGTCCTTCAGGTACACGATGCCGACGATGTCGTCCTCGCTCTCCCCGGTCACCGGGATCCGCGAGAAGCCGGAGCGGAGCGCGAGGGTGAGGGCCTGGCGGATCGTCTTGTACCGCTCGATGACGACGAGGTCGGTGCGCGGGACCATCACCTCCCGGACCAGGGTGTCGCCGAGTTCGAAGACCGAGTGCACCATGCGGCGCTCCTCGTCCTCGATCAGCGACTCCTTCTCGGCGAGGTCCACCAGCGCGCGCAGCTCGGCCTCGGACGCGAACGGGCCGCGCCGGAAGCCCTTTCCGGGGGTGAGCGCGTTGCCGATGAGGATCAGCAGATACGGGATCGGGCCCATGATCCGCGCGAGCGGCAGCAGGACGTACGCCGCCGCCGTGGCCGTGTTCAGCGGGTGCTGGCGCCCGATCGTGCGCGGGGAGACCCCCACCGCGACGTACGACACGAGGACCATGACGCCGATCGCGGCCAGCAGCGCGGGCGCGGTGCCGTGGATCACGTGCAGGCACTCGTAGGTGACGAGCGCGGCGGCGGCCATCTCGCAGGCCACCCTGACCAGCAGGGCGACATTGAGGTAGCGGGTCGGGTCGGCCGCGACCTGCGCGAGCTTGGCGCTGCCGCGCCGGCCGGACCGTACGGCCTCCTCGGCGCGGAAGCTGGAGACGCGCGCGAGGCCCGCCTCCGCGCAGGCGGCTAGCCAGGCGACAACGACAAGGGCGATGGCCCCGACGACGATCTGAGGACTCATGAGGCGTACTTACCTGTGCCCTTACCCCGTGCTCTAGGAGACCGTCGGTGCCGGGGAGGGGCCGGTGTGGCCCTTCTCCGCGCGCCAGCCGTCCACGATGGCGGCCTGGAGACCGAACATCTCGGCCTTCTCGTCCGGCTCCTCGTGGTCGTAGCCGAGGAGGTGCAACACACCGTGGACGGTGAGGAGTTGGAGCTCCTCGTCCATGGTGTGCTGCGTCTCGGCCTCGGCCCCCTGCTTCGCGGCGACCTCCGGGCACAGCACGATGTCACCGAGCAGCCCCTGCGGAGTCTCCTCGTCGTCCTTGCTCGGCGGACGCAGCTCGTCCATCGGGAAGGACATGACATCGGTCGGCCCGGGCAGGTCCATCCACTGGATGTGGAGCTGCTCCATGGCGTCCTCGTCCACGACGATCACCGAGAGCTCGGAGAGCGGGTGGATGCGCATCCGCGCGAGGGCGTAGCGGGCGATGTCGAGGATCGCCTGCTCGTCGACCTCGGTTCCGGACTCGTTGTTGACGTCGATCGACATGGTCGTGCTGATCTACTTCCGCTTGTCACGGGCACCCTTGTGGGTGCCGTTCTCCGTACCGTTCTCGCTGTCGTACTGCTCGTACGCGTCGACGATACGGCCGACCAGCTTGTGCCGTACGACGTCCGCCGACGACAGGCGGGAGAAGTGCACGTCGTCGAGCCCCTCCAGGATGTCCTGCACCTGCCGCAGCCCCGACTTCGTACCGCTCGGCAGGTCGACCTGCGTCACGTCACCGGTGATCACGATCTTCGACTCGAAGCCGAGCCGGGTGAGGAACATCTTCATCTGCTCGGGGCTCGTGTTCTGGGCCTCGTCCAGGATGATGAAGGCGTCGTTCAAGGTGCGGCCACGCATGTATGCCAGCGGTGCCACCTCGATCGTGCCCGCCGCCATCAGCTTCGGGATCGACTCCGGGTCCAGCATGTCGTGCAGGGCGTCGTACAGGGGGCGCAGGTACGGGTCGATCTTTTCGTAGAGGGTGCCGGGGAGGAAGCCCAGCCGCTCGCCCGCCTCGACCGCCGGGCGGGTCAGGATGATCCTGCTGACCTGCTTGGCCTGCAGGGCCTGGACCGCCTTGGCCATGGCGAGGTAGGTCTTGCCGGTGCCGGCGGGGCCGATGCCGAAGACGATCGTGTTCTTGTCGATCGCGTCGACGTACCGCTTCTGGTTGAGGGTCTTGGGGCGGATCGTGCGGCCTCGCGAGGACAGGATGTTCTGGGTGAGCACCTCGGCCGGTGTCTCCTCGGGACCATCCCCGTTCTCACTCGCCCGCAGCATGGCGATCGAGCGTTCCACTGCGTCCTCCGTCATCGGCTGCCCGGTGCGCAGCACCAGCATCATCTCGTCGAACAGGCGCTGGACGAGGGCGACTTGGCGGGCGTCGCCGACCGCGCTGATCTCATTGCCCCGGACGTGGATGTCGACCGCCGGGAAGGCCTTCTCGATCACGCGCAGGAGGGCGTCTCCGGACCCCAGGACGGTGACCATCGGATGCTGGGCGGGGACGGTGAACCGTGCCTTCGCCTGCTCCTGCGCGGGGCTGTGAGCTGTGGGTGTCTGAGTCATGGGCCGGCTCTGTAGGCCTTGCTCGTCCTCCTCGAAAAGACTCGCCCGCCACAAGGGCGGCCTGGTGGTTTCCAGGGTACGCCGGGCCACTGACAACGCCGTAGGGCTTTTCGGTGACCGTCGGGCCACGAAATCCGGGCCTGTCCCGCTTTGCTCGGGGCGCGTGTCCGGCGCAGAGGAGGCGCGCGGGGTGCCGCCGTGAGCCCTGTTCGCGCCCCCTCGCTTGTACGGACAATGTGCTGCGTCAGCCAAGTGTCAGCAGGAGATCCGGCCGGTGGGCCGTGGCTCCCACCGCCGGGCCGTACAGGGAAAGCAGGTCGGCCGCTGTGTTCGTGCGTCTGCCCACGTCCGTGTCCGAAGCACAGGAGTGCCTGGCCGAGGGGGCGGTGCCCGTCGGCGGGGCGACGCTTGTGTGGGCCTCCTGGCAACGGGACGGGTTCCCCGAGCAGGCGGTGTCCCTGCGGGAGCTGCCCGAGGCGAAGGTGATCGGGGACGGGACGCTGGGCGCGGCCGTACTGCTGCACGAGATGGACGAGCGGGTGCCCGAGGTGCT
Source organism: Streptomyces sp. NBC_01261 (assembly GCF_036226385.1). Taxonomy (NCBI): domain Bacteria; kingdom Bacillati; phylum Actinomycetota; class Actinomycetes; order Kitasatosporales; family Streptomycetaceae; genus Streptomyces; species Streptomyces sp. NBC_01261. Next base: position 7,388,796 of record NZ_CP108463.1, on the reverse strand, counting down.
GCGGCGGGCCGCGGCGGGCGTGGGCACCGGGGCCGTACGCCGGACCGCGACAGTAGGCGGCAACATCGTCGGCAGCACGCTGCGCTGTCTGCTGCCCGCCGCGCTGGTGCTGGACGCCCGCGCGGTGGTCCTGGAGCCGGACGGTCCCGTCGAGACCGACCTCGCCGAGCTGCTCGCGAAGCGGCCGGTGCTGTTGAGTCTGCGCTGGCCGGAGCCGGTCGCCAGCGGCTATCGCAAGCTGACCGGTGTGCTGCGGGGCGAGGTCCCGTTCGTGGTCGCGGTGGCGGTGGGAGCGGCGGAGGGCACGGAGGCGCGCGTCCTGCGGGTCGCGGTCCGTGATGGCTACGACGTGCTCAGCGAGACCGTTCCCTACGGCACGGACGCCGCCCGGGTCCTCGGCGCCCTGGCGCTCACACCGCTCGGCACCCTGCCCGAGGCGGTCTTCGAGGCGGTACGGGAAGAGGTCACCGGTGTGCTGGAGCGTGCGGCGGCCCGCTGAGCGGGAACGGTTCGCCTCCGGGACTCCGGGGCCGGCGACGACTGCCCGGCCGCCCATGCCCCTCGTTGCCCCTCATCGCCGCCCCTAGGTCGACCGGCCGAACCCGATCGTCGGCACCGCGCGCCGCAGCGGCCACGGGCTGCCGCTGCCCTGCTCCGCCGGTACGAGCCCCGCCAGGAACGCGTACCGGCGCAGGGCCGTCGGGTCCTGGCCCTCGACCGACTGCACCTTGCGCCACCAGGCACCGAGCTCGGACCAGCCCGGCGCGGAGAGCGAGCCGCCGAACTCCTGGACGGAGAGGGCGGCGGTGAGTCCGGCGAAGGCGAGGCGGTCGGCGAGCGGCCAGCCGGCCAGGGTACCGGTGACGAAACCGGCCACGAAGACGTCGCCCGCGCCGGTGGGGTCGAGGGCCTCGACGGCGATCGCCGGGACCTCGGCGGACTCTCCGGTACGCCGGTCCACGGCGTAGGCGCCGTCCGCGCCGAGCGTGACGACGGCAAGGGGTACGTGTTCGGTGAGCGCGTGGGCGGCGGCGCGGGGGCAGTCGGCCCCGGTGTAGCGCATGGCTTCCTCGGCGTTCGGCAGGAACGCCTCGCAGTGCGCGAGGTCGGCGAGTCCGGCGAGGTCCCAGGCGCCGGTGTCGTCCCAGCCGACGTCGGCGAAGATCCGGGTGCCCTCGCTCGCGGCCTGGGCGACCCAGGGGGCCTGCTTGCCGGGGGTGAGCGAGGCGACGGCGGCACGCGCGCGTGGCGGGCAGTCGGGTGCGCCCCCCTGCCCGAACACGACCTCGGGGGGCGGCTCGTGACCGTGCGACACCATCGTGCGTTCGCCCTCGTAGGCCATCGACACGGTGACCGGGGAGTGCCAGCCGGGGACCGTGCGGGAGGCGGAGAGGTCGATGCCCTCGCCCTGTTGCAACGCGTCCCAGCAGTACTCGCCGTAGTGGTCGTCGCCGAAGGCCGCGGCGAGGGAGGTCCGCAGCCCGAGACGGGCCAGCGCGGTCGCCATGTTGGCGACTCCCCCGGGGCTCGACCCCATCCCTCGCGCCCAGGACTCGGTGCCGCGCACCGGGGCGGATTCGAGCCCGGTGAAGATGATGTCGAGGAAGACGGTGCCGGTGAGATACACGTCCCAGGGCGGATCGTCCGCCGCGCGCAGCCCGGCCAGCGGATCGACCCCGCAGGACGGCCCTTCGCTGCGGGACGACGGTCCCTTTCCGGTGGACGCGTTGGACGCGGTCACGGTGCGCTCCCTGACGTGATACGGATCAGGCCAGTGTGCACCACCACGCGCGCGTGAGGGCGGCTCCCGCTCCGGACCCGCCCGTCGCACCGGTGTCGGGCAACCGCAGGTCCGGGCTCTACGGTGCGTGCCGCGGCCGGTGCCGCCCCGCCCGCGGACACCGCACCGCACACGTCCGGATCCGGTCACCCGGTTCCTACCAGCGCGGCATCGACGGCGTGACCCACTCCGGGTCGGTGACGCGCATCGCGGCAGCGTCGTCGCGTTCGCGCAGCGCACCGTCGTCGTCGAGCCACCGCCGGTGCAGGAACTCCAGCTTGGCGCGGTCGAGTTCGACGCCCAGGCCGGGGGCGTCGGAGACGGTGACCTTGGCGTCGGTGAAGGTGAGGCGTTCGGTGAGGACGTCCTCCGACTGCCAGGGGTAGTGGGAGTCGCAGGCGTGGTGGAGGTTGGGGACGGTCGACGCGACGTGGGTCATCGCGGCGAGGCTGATCCCGAGGTGGGTGTTGGAGTGCATGGAGATGCCGACGCCGAACGTGCGGCAGATGGCGGCCAGTTGCTGGGTGTTGCGCAGTCCGCCCCAGTAGTGGTGGTCGGAGAGCACCACCTGTACGGCGTCCTTCGTGAAGGCTTCCTCGATCTCGGCGAACGTCGTCACGCACATGTTGGTGGCGAGCGGCACGTCGGTCCCGGCGGACACCTCGGCCATGGCGGGGGTGCCCAGCGCCGGGTCCTCCAGGTATTCGAGGACGTCCCCGAGTTCCTTCGCCACCTTCAGCGAGGTCCCCACGGACCAGGCCCCGTTGGGGTCGAGGCGCAGGGGGTGGTCGGGGAAGGCCGCCGCCAACGCCCGTACGGCGGCGATCTCTTCGTCGGGCGGGAACACCCCGCCCTTGAGCTTGAAGGAGGTGAAGCCGTACCGCTCCTTGAACTTCCTCGCCTGCTCGACGACTCCGGCCGGGTCGATCGCGGCGCCCCAGTCGTCCTTCTCGCTCGCGACGCCCTCGGGATGGTCGGCCCACTTGTAGAACAGGTACGCGCTGTACTCGACCGCGTCCCTCAACTTGCCCCCGAGCAGGGCGTGTACGGGCAGCCCGAGCGTCTTGCCGAGGGCGTCGAGGCAGGCGACCTCGAAGGCGGAGACGACGGAGAGGCGCAGCTTGTCGGCGGTCTGGACACCGCGCAGGCCGCCGACGTCGACCTGTCCGGAGACCCGCGAACTGTCGACGGCCAGTTCGTCGGCGACCGTGAACAGGCCGTTCAGGTCGCTGACTTGACGGCCGGTCAGCTTCTCGGCGAAGGGGCGGGCCAGTTCCAGGTACTTGGTGTCGCCGTAGGTCTCGCCGAGGCCGGTGATCCCGTCGGCCGTCTCGATCTCGACGATCAGGCGCGGGGTGTAGGGCTGGTGGACGCCCTGGGTGTTCAGGAGGGGCGGGTCGGCGACCAGGATCGGGGTCAGGCGGACGTCGGCGATGGTGAGGTTCACAGCGCGGCTCCTACGAGGTCGAGTCCGGTGGCGAGCAGGGTCGTGAGTTCGGCCAGGTCGGCGGCCGAGGGGTCGGTGAGCGGGGCGCGCACGGGTCCCACCGGCTGGCCGCGCAGCCGGGCCGCCGCCTTGACCAGCGACACGGCGTATCCCGGTACGCGGTCGCGGAGTTCGACGAGCGGGACGTAGAAGTCGCGCAGCAGCCGCTCGACGGCCTTGTCGTCGCCGTCCGTCAACGCGGTGAAGAAGGCGTTCGCGATCTCGGGGGCGAAGGCGTGGACGGCGGAGGAGTACGCGGGGACGCCGACCGTGGCGTAGGCGCGGGCCTGGATCTCGGCGGTCGAGGCGCCGTTGAAGAACAGGAAGCCCTCGGGGGCGGCGAGTGTGAGGCGTTGCAGGCGGTCGAGGTCGCTGTGGCCGTCCTTGAGGCCGATGACGCCGGGGATCGCCGCGATCCGCTTCAACGAGCTCGCGGTGAAGGCGACTTGGCCGCGCTGGTAGGCGATGAGCGGGAGCCGGGTGCGGGCGGCGAGCTGCTCCAGCTGGGCCACCAGGCCGTCCTGCGGGGCGGCGACGAGGTAGTGCGGGAGGACCAGGAGCGCGTCGGCGCCGGCCTCCTCCGCGATGCGTGCGAAGCGGGCGGCCTGTGCCCAGCCGTAGCCGACTCCGGCGACGACGGGGACGCGGCCGGCCGCCTCCTCCACCGCGATGGTGACGACCGTGCGGTACTCGTCCTCGTCCAGCGAGAAGAACTCGCCGGTGCCGCAGGCGGGGAACACCGCGCCGGGGGCGGTGGCGATCCGGGCCGCGACATGGGTGCGGAAGCCGTCGGGGTCGAGGGAGCCGTCGTCGTGGAAGGAGGTGAGCGGGAAGGAGAGCACTCCGCCCGTCATCCCGTCCCGGAGCCTGCGCACCACGGTCTCCGTGTCGCCGTTCACTGCCATCTCCCTATGTAGACGTTATCCACGTATGAAGACAGAGGTTAGATACACGAACCTCGACCGTCAATGGGGCGCCCGCGCTCGCTACCATCGCCCCATGTCAGAGCCCGGTGGCGTCCGCGAGGTGAAGTCCGCCGCCCGTACGGTCGAGCTGCTCGAACTGCTCGCCGCGCGCGGCGACCGTCCCGCGCGCCTCCAGGAACTCGCCGACCGGCTGGGCGTACCGCGCAGCTCGATGTACGCCCTCCTCCAGACCCTGATCGCACACGGCTGGGTCCGCACGGACATCACCGGCACGACCTATCTGGACTCCGACCCGCGCGTGCGGGTCGTACGGCCGTATCTCGACGAGGCCTCCCAGGCACTCGGCGAGACGATCCATCTGGGGCGGCTGGACGGGCGGGACGTGGCGTATCTGGCGACGCGGGAGTCGCACGAGTACCTGCGGACCATCAGCAGGGTGGGGCGACGGCTCCCGGCCCACGTCGGCGCCCTGGGCAAGGCGCTCCTCGCCGAGCGCCCGGACGCCGAGCTGCCGGCCGGGCCGTACGAGGCCGCGACGCCCAACACCCACACGTCCCGGGACGCGTTGGCCGCCGACCTCGCCTCGATCCGCGCCCGGGGTTACTCGATCGACCGCGAGGAGGGCGTCGCCGGGATCGTCGGCTTCGGCTTCGCCCTGCGCTACGACAACCCGCCGCTGGACGCGATCAGTTGCTCGGTGCCGGTGGCTCGGCTGACGCCGGGGCACGAAGGGCGGATCGTTGCCGTGATGCGGGAGATCCGGGCGAAGATCGAGGGTGCGTCGGCTGCGGCGGGTGGGGCTGTGCACTGGCGGTAGTAGTGGGCGCGCCTTCTGGGGCTGCGCCCCCAGACCCCCGCATCGGCCCTGAAGGGGCCTCGTCCTCAAACTCCCCCAGAGGGGGGACCCCCAACGGGCTGAAAATTGCGGGCCGGCATTGAAAGGCACAGGAGCCGAAAGCGCGGGAGGCGAAGGCGCCGGAGCGAAAGGCGCGGAAGCCGAAAGGCACCGGAGCTGAAGGCACCGGACCAACCGAGCGTTCCGGCCTGCGCCGAGACCTTCCAGCTGAACCGAGCGTGCTGACCTACCGGCCCGCCGGACTGCGCCGAGACCTCCCCACCGAACTGAGCCCGCTGGCCCGCTGGCCTGCGCCGAGACGTGCCAGGCAGGCCGAATGACGCCCCCGGCACCGGGAATTGGGCGCTCGTTTACCCGGTGCTCCCGACCCCAAACTGAACGTGCCCCAGATCACACCCCCCGCCCTTCTTTCGTGAACCACGTGCTTGATACAAATTGGCCGCGCGTTCCTGTCCGTCGACGGTCGTCGCCCAATCCCCTTTTTGAGCCGCTTCTTTCGCATGCCCTGGGAACGCCCGTGTACGCCCGCAGCACCACCACGCCCTGGCCCCTCATCGCCCTTTTCACGGCCGGGTATCTAGCCCCCTACCTCCTCCCCACCACCGTCGGCAGACTCGACGCGGGGCTGCCGCTCTCCGCCACGCAGGCCGGTGCCGTCGGCAGCGCGCTGCTGCTGAGTTCGGCCGCGGCGGGGTTTCTGCTCGCCTCTCGGGTCGACCGGGTCGGGCCGCGCACGCTCGCGCGGATCGGTCTCGCCCTCGCCGTTCTCGGGTACGGCTCGGCCGCCCTCACCCACGCCGTCCCCGCGGTCGTCGCGGGCGCGGTGGTCGGCGGATTCGGCTCGGGTACGGCCACCACGGTCGCCGCGTCCGGGATCGCCGCCGAACGGGATCCCCATCGCGCGTCCACGCTCGGCCTGTTGTGCGTGTCGGCGCTCGCCGGTGCCGTCTATCTGACGGTCCCGCACCTCGGCGCGGGCCACGGCCAGCCGCTCGCCGCGATCGCGCTCACCGCACTCGCCGTATGGCCACTGACCGGACGCCTCCCGGTCCGTACGACGACGGCGCACACACGCGTGGAGACCGCCGGACTCCCCCACCGCCGCGCCGGACTGGTCCTCGCCGGCACCCTGGTGTGCTGGTCCCTCGCCCAGAACTCCCTCTGGGGCGTCAGCGGCCGCATCGGCATCAACCAGGCCCACCTCTCCGAGGTCACCGTCGGCGCGGTCTTCGCGATCGCGCTCGGCACGGGGCTGGTGGGCGTGATCGGCGCGGGCGCGCTCGGGGCCCGGCTGGGGCGCGCGGTGCCGATCGGCGCGGGGACGGCGCTCATCGCGGGCTGCATCGTGCTCAGCGCGTCCGCGCACGACCTGAGGACGTTCGCGACCGGCGAGATCGCCTGGAACACCCTCTACCCGATCGTCCTGTCCTACGTCCTCGGCCTCGCCGCCTCCCTTGATCCGCGCGGACGTTGGGCCGTCCTCGTCGGCTCGGCCTCCTCGCTGGGTACGGCGGCGGGACCCCTGGCCGGCAGCGTGCTGTCGGCCCGGGCCGGATTCCCGGCGATGGGCGCGATCCTCGCGGTGGGGCTGGTCGTGATCGCGGTACCGATGACCGGGGTCGCTCTCCACACCGGCGGCCGGCTGCTGGCGCCGGGCACGGTCCGACGGCGCGGGGGCACGGTCCCGCAGATCGGCGCCCCCGAACAGCAGGTCGTCGAGATCCCGCTGGACACCCCGGCCGTCCCGGCGCAGAGGGCCTACGACACGGCGGGCCCCCGGCAACTGAGCAGCACATAGACACACGCCCAGCCCCAACCCCCCAGGGGCGCGGGGAACTGCGCGACCGGCCCCCACCGGCCCGCAGAGTCACCGCCGACCTACGAGAACTCGTACGCCTCCACCTCGGCCAGATAACGAACCCGCCGCTCCTCGTCGTCCTCCAGGAAGGACGCCACGAAGGAGTTCCGGGCCAGCTCGCGCAACCGGTCCTCGGTCAGGCCCAGCGCCGAGCGAACCGCGTCGAAGTTGTCGCCCGCGTAACCGCCGAAGTAGGCCGGGTCGTCGGAGTTGACCGTGCAGAGCAGGCCCGCGTCCAGCATGGCCGGAAGCGGGTGCTCGGCGAGGACGTCCACCGCGCGCAGCCGGACGTTCGACAGGGGGCAGAGGGTGAGCGGGACGCGGTCGCGGACCAGGCGTGCCACCAGCTCCTCGTCCTCCATGCACCGCAGCCCGTGGTCGACGCGCTCCACGCCGAGGATGTCCAGCGCCTCGGTGATGTAGGCCGGCGGGCCCTCCTCACCGGCGTGCGCGACGCGTCGTAGACCCAGCGCGGCGGCGGCCTCGTACACCTCGCGGAACTTCACCGGCGGGTGGCCGACCTCGGCCGAGTCGAGGCCGATGCCGGTGATCCGGTCGAGGTACGGCTTCGCGGCCTCCAGGGTCCGCAGGGCCGAGTCGGCGGACTCGTCGCGCAGGAAGCAGAGGATGAGGCGGGTCGAGATGCCGTGGTTGGTCTCGCTGCCGCCCAGGGCCCGCCACAGGCCCTCCACCACCGTGCCCATGTCCACGCCCCGCGCGATGTGCGCCTGCGGGTCGAAGAAGATCTCCGCGTGCCGTACACCCTGCGCGGCGGCGCGGGCGAGATAGGCGTTGGCGAGGTCCTCGAAGTCCCGCTCGGTACGCAGGACCGCCATCAGCTCGTAGTAGAGGTTCAGGAAGGTCTGGAGGTCCTCGAAGAGGTACGCCTTCCGGAGTTCCTCGGTGTCCGCGTACGGCAGCTCGACGCCGTTGCGGGCCGCGAGCGCGAAGGCCAGCTCGGGTTCCAGGGTGCCTTCGATGTGCAGGTGCAGTTCGGCTTTGGGAATGGGCATCGGAGTATCGTACGGGTGTTTTACCGCCGTTTCGGAACCGGCACCCTGAGTAGATCGTGGGCCACGGTCAGCTCCCCCTCGAAGCCCGCCGCCCGCGCCTGCCGCTCGAACTCCGCCGGCTCGGAGTACCGCTGGCTGAAGTGCGTGAGGACCAGGTGCCGTACGCCTGCCTCCCGCGCCACCCCCGCCGCCTGCGCCGCGGTCAAATGGCCGTGGTCTACGGCCAGTTGCTCGTCCTCGTCCAGGAACGTCGACTCGATGACCAGCAGGTCGCAGCCCTCCGCGAGGGCGTGCACCCCGTCGCAGAGCCGGGTGTCCATGACGAACGCGAAACGCTGCCCGTGTCGTACCTCACTGACGTCGTCGAGGGTCACGTCGCCGATCGTCCCCTCGCGCTGGACGCGGCCCACGTCCGGGCCCTTGATGCCGTGCGCGGCGAGGCGGTCGGGGAGCATGCGGCGGCCGTCGGGTTCGGTGAGGCGGTAGCCGTAGGACTCGACGGGGTGGGAGAGCTTGCGGGCTTCCAGGGTGTACGCGGGAGTGGTGGCGAGTGCGCCGTCCTCCGACACCGGGGACTCCGTGATGCCCACCGTCTCGCGGTACGCCGTGGCGTACCGCAGGCGGTCGAAGAAGCGCTGGCCCGACTTCGGGTAGTGGGCGGTGATCGGGTGCGGGACGCGGTCCAGGTTGATGCGCTGGATGACGCCCGCGAGGCCGAGGGAGTGGTCGCCGTGGAAGTGCGTGACGCAGATCCGGTTCAGGTCGTGCGCGGCCACCCCGGCGCGCAGCATCTGGCGCTGGGTGCCCTCGCCCGGGTCGAAGAGGATGCCCTCGCCGTCCCAGCGCAGCAGGTAGCCGTTGTGGTTGCGGTGGCGGGTGGGGACCTGGCTGGCTGTGCCGAGGACCACGAACTCGCGTACGGACATGGCGAGTTACCCGGGCGGCCACTGCATGCCGCGACCGCCCATGACGTGGGCGTGGGCGTGGAACACGGTCTGGCCCACGCCGCTGCCGGTGTTGAAGATGACGCGGTAGCTGTCCAGCTTCTCGTCGGTCGCGACCTCGCCGGCCTCGCGCAGTACGTCGGCGGCGACTGCCGGTTCGGCCGCGGCGAGGGAGGCGGCGTCGGGGTAGTGGACCCTCGGGATCACCAGGACGTGGGTCGGGGCCTGGGGGTTGATGTCCCGGAACGCGACGGTGGTGGCTGTCTCCCGGATGATCGTCGCCGGGATGTGGCCTGCGACGATCTTGCAGAACAGGCAGTCGTCCTGCGGGTCCCCTGACATGGGCGTTCCCTCCGAGGCTGGGGTGTTTTACGCGGGCATCGTATCGTCGTTGGGTGCGGGTGCGTGGGGGCTGGGCGCGCCCGCGGCGGAGCCGCACGTCGACACAGCCCCGCGCCCCCTAACTTGGCAAGGTTGGCGGGGTTTTTGCCGGAACGGTCTCCAGTGACTCCAATGCCAGGCGGATTGCCTCGTCCAGCTGGGTGTCGCGCCCCGCCGCGTAGTCCTGAGGCCTCTGCACCACCTCCACGTCCGGATCGACGCCGTGGTTCTCCACCCCCCACCCGTAACCCTCAAGCCAGAACGCGTACTTGGGCTGGGTGATCAAGGTCCCGTCGACCAACCGGTACCTGCTGTCGATGCCGATCACGCCGCCCCATGTGCGCGTGCCGACCACCGGGCCGATCCCCAGTGCCTTGATCGCCGCGTTGACGATGTCGCCGTCCGAGCCGGAGAACTCGTTGGCCACGGCCACTACGGGGCCGCGGGGTGCGTCCTCGGGGTAGCTGTAGGGGCGCATGCCTCGCGGAAGGTCCCAGCCGACGATGCGGCGGGCCAGTTTCTCGACCACCAGCTGTGAGGTGTGGCCGCCGCGGTTCTCGCGGACGTCGACGACCAGGCCCTCGCGGGCGACCTCCACGCGCAGGTCGCGGTGGATCTGGGCCCAGCCGGGGGCCTGCATGTCGGGGACGTGGAGGTAGCCGAGGCGACCGCCGGACTTCTCGTGGACGTAGGCGCGGCGGTCCGCGACCCAGGCGTGGTAGTAGAGGGGTTCCTCGTCCGCCAGGGGGACGACGACCGCGTGCCTCGGGTCTCCGCCGGCTGCCGGGGAGATCGTCAGCTCGATCGGTTTGCCCGCCGTGCCGACGAGGAGAGGGGCCGGTCCCGTCACCGGGTCCACGGGTTGGCCGGCCACCGCGAGGATCGCGTCTCCCGTGCGGACCGCTACGCCGGGGGCGGCGAGCGGGGCGCGGGCGTTCGGGTCGGAGGTCTCCGAGGGCAGGATGCGGTCGATGCGCCAACTGCCGTCCTCGTGACGGGAGATGTCGGCGCCGAGCAGGCCCTGGCGCTCGCCGTGGCCGTAGCCGCCGCGCGGGGTGACGTAGGCGTGCGAGGTGCCCAGTTCGCCGTGCACCTCCCAGAGGAGGTCGACCATGTCGTCGTGGGTCGCGACGCGGTCGAGGATCGGGCGGTAGCGGTCCAGGACGCCGGTCCAGTCGACGCCGCTCATGTCCTCGCGCCAGAAGTTGTCGCGCATGATGCGGCCGGTCTCGTCGAACATCTGGCGCCACTCGGCGGCCGGGTCGACGGTCTGGCGGATGCGGGACAGGTCGACGTTGATGTTCGTGTCGTTGTCGTCCTCCTCGGAGGAGGCCCGGCGGTCGCTCGGTACGACACGGAGCTTGTGGTCGGTCCAGAGCAGGACGCGCTTGCCGTCGCCGCTGACCTCGAAGTGGTCGGCGTCCCCGGCGAGGTGCTCGATGCGCTGCTGGGCGAGGTCGTAGCGCTCCAACTCCGTTTTGGGGTCCGGGTCTTCGGGGGTCGCCCGGGTGGCGCCGAGGACTCCCTGGACCGGGTGGCGCAGCCACAGGACTCCGTCCTTGGCCGCGCGCAGGTTCGTGTAGCGGCCTGCCTCCACCGGGAAGGGGACGATGCGGTCGGCCAGGCCTTCGAGGTCGACGCGGGTGGTGGGGCGGCCCTCGCTGTCGGGCGTCTCCTCCTTGTCGGGGGCCTCGAAGGGGCGGCCGTGCCGCTGCGGGCCGAAGGGGGACAGGGTCGTCGCGGCGAGGGTGATCAGGTGCGGGCGGTCGCCGACCACGAAGGCCAGGTCGAAGACGTGCTCGTCGTAGACCGGGTCGAAGGAGCGGGTGGAGAGGAACACCAGGTGCTTGCCGTCGAGGGTGAAGGCGGGGGCGTAGTCCTGGAAGCGGAGCGGGGTCGCCTCGGTGACCGACAGGTCGGTGGTGCCGGCGAGTTTGAGCTGGCGCAGGGGGCGCGGGCCGGCGTGCGACCAGGCGAGCCAGGCCGAGTCCGGGGAGAAGGCGAGGCCCGAGGCGTCGCCGTCCTCGCTGCGGTCGACCTCGCGGACCTCGCCGGTCTCGCGCTCGACGAGGAGGACGCGTCCGTCGTGCGAGCCTACGGCGACCCGGCTGCCGTCGGGGGCCACGGTGAGGGCGAGGACGCGGCCGAGCTGTCCGGCGGCGATCCTGCGCGGGGTGGCGCCGGGGGCGAGGCCGGTGGCGGGGGCGAACTCCAGGGCGTCGTCGCCCTCGGCGTCCGTCACCCACACCACCCACTCCTCGCCGTCGGCGCGGAAGGTGCGGGGCAGCCGGGCGCGGACACCGGGGGTGGCGGCCAGCGCGCGGGCCGGGCCGGAGCGGTGGGTGACCCAGTGGACGGCACCGCGCACGGCGACCGCGCTGCCGCGTGCGGTGTGGTCGGGCGAGGCGGACCCGAACCAGCGGGCCGCGGGCACCGGGAACGGCTGCTGGTCGATGCGCTGGCCGCCGAGCCGGATGTCGAGGCGGCGCGGTTCGGCGCCGTCCAGGTCGTCGAGGAGCCAGAGTTCACCGGCGGAGGAGTAGACGATCCGGGTGCCGTCACCGGACGCGTGTCGCGCGTAGAAGCCGCCGAGGGGGGTGTGGCGGCGGAGGTCGGAGCCGTCCGCGAGGGAGGAGTACAGGGCGCCGGTGCCCTCGTGGTCGGAGAGGAACGCGATCCGCTCCCCCGCCCACACCGGGTACTCGATGTTGCCGTCCAACTCCTCGTGCAGGCGCGTGAATTCGCCGTCGCCGTCGCGGTCGATCCACAACTTGCCCGCCGTACCGCCCCGGTAGCGCTTCCACCAGGCGGCCTCGCGGCCCATGGGGGCGGAGAGGAGGACCGTGGCCGTCTCACCGTGGGCGACGTCGCCGACCCAGCCGTACGGGAGGATCGTCGCCGGTCCGCCGTCCAGCGGGACCGAACGGGCCCAGCTGCGGCGGAGGTTGGCCTGGCCGTGGGCGCTGGTCACGAGGACCTCGCCGGCGGCGGTCCAGCCGCGCACCTGGGTGCGTGAACTGCCCCAGTACGTCAGGCGCTTGGCGGGGCCGCCGTCGACCGGGGCGATGTGCACCTCGGGAGCGCCGTCGCGGGCGGAGGTCCAGGCGACGGTGGTGCCGTCGGGCGAGATGCGGGGGTGGGTCACCGGCACGTTCTCCGCACTGACCCGCCAGGCCCGGCCGCCGCTGTCGAGGGACGCCAGCCACACGTCGTCCTCGGCGGTGAAGGCGACCAACTCGCCGTGCAGGTGCGGGAAGCGGAGATAGGCCTGGGCTGCGGACGCTGAGGGCTGAGTCACCTGATCAGGTTATGCATCGGTGCCATCCGCCGACAGCCCTTTGGATCACTTGCCCTCGACAGGCCAGCAGGTCGGATCGCCCTTGCACCAGATCGTCTTGGTGACCGTGACGGTCGGTCCCGGACCGTAGGTCAGCGTCGGATTCGGGTTGTTCACGGACGACGGCGTCGCCGCGTTGCAGTCGCCGAGCCCGGTGACGTGGAAGACCTGCCTGCCGCCGACCTTGGCGACCAGGTCACCGCGCACACACGCGCCGTCGACGGCCCGGGTGACCTTGCCGGTGACGGTGATGTCCCGGTTGTCGGTCGTCTGCCCCTGGCAGTCGACGCCGACGACCGTGGTCTCGGTCGGCGCGGGCGTCTTCCCGGGCGTGTAGGCCTTGTCGTCGCCGTAGTTGCCCGTGCAGGTCAGCCAGCGCACGCCCACGTGGTCCCGCTTGAGCTCCGCGGTCGCCGTCTTGTCGGTGGTGTACGCGACGGTCGCCGAGCTGAGATCACCGGGCTGGCACGCGACGGCCCCGCCCACCGTCACCACCGCGAGCCCCGCCACAGCGGCCACCCGCCGCCCGCGCGGCCGAAGCAGGTTCCGTCTCAACACCCTCATGGGCGGCAGCCTGTCACCGTCGGAGCGCGCGCGGAAGAGCGCATACGGCCACCCGCGCGCCGGGGGCGCATTTCCCCGGCGGACGGTCTCAGCCGCGCAGCAGGAGCCACTCCTGAAGCTCCACCACATTGCCCTCGGGGTCCTTGAGGTGGGCGACCCGCATCCGGTCCGTCATCGGCGCGGGCCCGTGCAGCAGCTCCGCACCCCGGGCGGTGATCTGCTCGCAGTACCCGTCCAGGTCGTCGACGCGCAGGACGACCAGCGAGCGGTGTCCGGTCGCCAAGTCCCCCAGTTCACGCAGGACTTGGGCCATCATCGCCCGGTCCTGAAGGGCGATCCCGGCGGACCCGATCGCGGGGCTGAACTTCTCGTACGGTCCCTCGGCCGTCCCCGACTGGGGCTTCAGGCCGAGGACTTCGGCGTAGAAGCGGTAGCAGGCGGCGAAGTCGGTGACGAGCAGTCGTACTTGGGCGAGTTCCACGGCGATCCCCCCTGGTTCAGGACCAGCGTCCGGTACGGCCCAGGAGCAGGGCGGTCGCCGCGGTCCCGGCCGTCGATGTACGCAGCACGCTACGCCCGAGCCGGTAGGCCTTCGCCCCCGCGTCCTCGAAGAGCGCCAACTCCTCGGGGGAGACGCCTCCTTCGGGGCCCACGACCAGCACGATCTCGCCCTCGGCGGGGAGTTCGGCGGTGGCCAGGGGCTCGCTGCCGTAGTCGCGGTCCTCGTGGAGGACGGCGGCGAAGTCGGCTTTGGCCAGAAGTGCCGCAACCTGTTTGCTCGTTGCCGCGTCCGCGACCTCGGGGAAGCGCAGCCGGCGGGACTGCTTGCCGGCCTCGCGTGCGGTGGCCCGCCACTTGGCGAGGGCCTTGAGACCCCGGTCGCCCTTCCACTGCGTGATGCAACGGGAGGCCGCCCAGGGGACGATCGCGTCGACGCCGGTCTCGGTCATCGTCTCCACGGCCAGCTCGCCGCGGTCGCCCTTGGGGAGGGCCTGGACGACGGTGATGCGGGGTTGCGGCGCGGGCTCCTCGCTGACGGACTCCAGGTCCATGACGACGAGCCGGTCCTTGCCTTCGGCCGCCCTGACGACACCCTCCATCCACCGGCCGCGTCCGTCGGTGAGGACGACGTCCTCACCGGCCCGCATCCGCCGCACGGAGACCGCGTGCCGCCCCTCGGGGCCGTCGAGGACGATCTCACCGCCGCTGAAATCCGGGATCTTCAGGGGGTCGAGGATGAACACCGGCGCGGTCATCGGAGGTCGCCCCCGGACGACAACGCTGTCCGGGCGGAGGCCAGTTCGGCGACCAGGACCTCGACCAGCCGGCCGGCGGGCAGCTCGCGGGCCATGCGGTGGCCCTGTCCGGCCCACAGGGCCATGCCCTGCGGGTCGCCGGACGCGGCGGCCTTCTTGCGCAGCGGGGAGGTCAGGTGGTGGATCTCCGGGTACGCGGCGGGGGCGTACGGGCCGTGCTCGCGCATGAAGCGGTTGACCAGGCCGCGGGCCGGGCGGCCGGAGAAGGCACGGGTCAACTCGGTACGCGTGAACAGGGGGTTGGTGAGCGCCTGCTTGTGCAGGATGTTCGCGCCGGACTCGGAGGTGGCGAGGAACGCCGTGCCGAGCTGGGCCGCGCTCGCGCCCGCCGCGAGGGCCGCGGCGATCTGGCTGCCGCGCATCAGACCGCCGGCGGCGACGATCGGGAGGTTCACGGTCTCGCGGATCTGGGCGACGAGGGAGAGCAGGCCGACGCCGGCGCCGTCGTTCTCCGGGAGGTCGCGGTGGGTGCCCTGGTGGCCGCCGGCCTCGACGCCCTGCGCGATCACCGCGTCGGCACCGGCCCGCTCGACGGCGAGGGCCTCCTCGACGGTGGTGACGGTGACGAGGGTGAAGGTGCCGGCCCGGCGCAGCGCGTCGAGTATCTCCGGGGTGGGGATGCCGAAGTGGAAGGAGGCCACCGGCACCGGGTTGTCGAGCAGGACGGACAGCTTGGCGTCGTAACCGTCCTCACGGCCGCTGTCCGGGTCGCCGAGTTCCGTGTCGTACCACGTGGCCTCGCCGGCCAGCTGGTGGGCGTAGACGTCGACCGCGGCCCGATAGGGCAACGCGGCGCCAGCCGCTCCGGTGGAGCCGGTGCTTGCACCGGGGTACTCCGGCTGCGGCATGAAGAGGTTCACACCGAAGGGGCGGGCCGTCAGGCTCCGCAACTGCTTGATCTCCTGGTACATGCCGTCGGCCGTTTTGTACCCGGCGGCGAGGAATCCCAGCCCGCCGGCCTCGGCCACGGCGGCCGCGAGGCGCGGTACGGAGACACCGCCCGCCATCGGGGCCTGCACGATCGGATGAGGGAAGAGATCGGTCAGTGCGGAGGACATGACGGCATGTTGTCACGTCCTCCGAACAAGTCCGAATCCGGCCTTGGCGCTGGCACATGCCATTGCTTTCAGCCGGTTCGGCGATGCGGGACGAGGCTGTTCGGAATGAAGAGAGGGTCCGGGGGCGGAAGCCCCCGGACCCTCTCAGCGACCGTTGAATGCGTCCTTGAGGCGCGAGAACAGCCCCTGCTGACCCGGCTGGAACGTCCCCATGGGGCGCTCCTCGCCGCGCAGTTTCGCCAGTTCGCGGAGCAGACGTTCCTGCTCGACGTCCAGCTTGGTCGGGGTGGTGACCTCGACGTGCACGATGAGGTCGCCCCGGCCGCCGCCGCGCAGATGTGTGATGCCGCGGGTGTGCAGCGGGATCGACTGGCCGGACTGGGTGCCCGGGCGGATGTCGACCTCCTCCATGCCGTCCAGCGTCTCCAACGGCACCTTCGTGCCGAGGGACGCGGCTGTCATCGGGAGCGTGACCGTGCAGTGCAGGTCGTCGCCGCGGCGCTGGAACATCGCGTGCGGCAGCTCGTGGATCTCGACGTACAGGTCACCGGCGGGGCCGCCGCCGGGGCCGACCTCGCCCTCGCCCGCGAGCTGGATCCGCGTGCCGTTGTCCACACCCGCCGGGATCTTGACCGTGAGCGTGCGCCGCGAGCGGACGCGGCCGTCGCCGGCGCACTCCGGGCACGGCGTCGGCACGACCGTGCCGAAGCCCTGGCACTGCGGGCAGGGGCGGGACGTCATGACCTGGCCCAGGAAGGACCGGGTCACCTGCGAGACCTCACCGCGACCGCGACACATGTCACAGGTCTGCGCGGAGGTGCCGGGGGCCGCGCCCTCGCCGTTGCAGGTGTTGCAGACGACGGCCGTGTCGACCTGGATGTCCTTCGTGGTGCCGAAGGCCGCCTCGTCGAGCTCGATCTCCAGCCGGATCATGGCGTCCTGGCCACGGCGGGTGCGCGAGCGCGGTCCGCGCTGCGACGCCGTGCCGAAGAACGCGTCCATGATGTCGGAGAAGTTCCCGAAGCCACCGGCTCCGAAGCCCGCGCCCGCGCCGCCCGCCTGCGAGAGGGGGTCGCCGCCGAGGTCGTAGACCTGCTTCTTCTGCGGGTCCGAGAGCACCTCGTAAGCGGCGTTGATCTCCTTGAACCGCTCCTGGGTCTTCGGATCCGGATTCACGTCCGGGTGCAGCTCGCGCGCGAGCCTACGGAAGGCCTTCTTGATCTCATCCTGCGACGCGTCGCGACGCACGCCGAGAACGGCGTAGTAGTCCGTGGCCACTTAGGACTCCGCCAGGATCTGTCCGACGTACCGTGCCACTGCGCGTACCGCTCCCATCGTTCCCGGGTAATCCATGCGGGTCGGTCCGACCACGCCGAGCTTGGCGACTGCCTCGCCGCCCGAACCGTAGCCGACCGAGACCACGGAAGTGGAGTTGAGTCCCTCGTAGGCGTTCTCGTGACCGATCCGTACGGTCATGCCCGAATCCCCCGCCTCACCAAGCAACTTGAGGAGGACGACCTGCTCCTCCAGGGCTTCCAGGATGGGGCGGATGGTGAGGGGAAAGTCATGTCCGAAGCGGGTGAGATTGGCGGTGCCGCCGATCATCAGCCGCTCCTCGGTCTCCTCGACGAGGGTCTCCAGGAGGGTGGAGAGCACCGTCGCGACCGTGCCGCGGTCCTCGGCCTCGAAGGCCTCCGGCAGGTCCTGCACCAGCAGCGGCACGTCCGCGAAGCGGCGGGCCGCGATCCGGCTGTTGAGCCGCGCGCGGAGATCCGCGAGCGAACTCTCCCCGAAGGGCGCCGGGCAGTCGACCATGCGCTGCTCGACCCGCCCGGTGTCGGTGATCAGCACGAGCATCACGCGCGCGGGGGCCAGCGAGAGCAGCTCCACGTGCCGGACGGTCGAGCGGGTCAGCGAGGGGTACTGCACGACGGCGACCTGCCGGGTGAGCTGCGCGAGCAGCCGTACCGTACGGCCGACGACGTCGTCGAGGTCCACGGCACCGTCGAGGAAGTTCTGGATCGCCTTGCGCTCGGGGCCGGTCATCGGCTTGACGCCGGCGAGCTTGTCGACGAACAGCCGGTAGCCCTTGTCCGTCGGGATGCGCCCGGCACTGGTGTGCGGCTGGGCGATGTAGCCCTCGTCCTCCAGGGCCGCCATGTCGTTGCGCACGGTCGCCGGGGAGACTCCGAGGCTGTGCCGCTCGGTGAGCGCCTTGGACCCGACCGGCTCCTCGGTGCCGACATAGTCCTGGACGATGGCGCGCAGCACCTGAAGCCTGCGTTCGCTGAGCATCGCGCACACCTCCAGTTCTGGTCGCCGTCTTGGTGCCGGGCTGCCCTTTCCTGGCACTCTGTGCGCGCGAGTGCCAGCGTTCCCCGGCCCAGTGTACGACCGTGAGGTACACCCCGGGCAAGGCCGGTCCTGCGATGTCATGCCCTGAGTGCCCTCACCGTTAGCGTCGCCGTATGACGGTGACTTGGGAAGAGGCGGGGTGGGAGCGGCTGGCCGCGGGGGTGGGGCGGTGCCGGCTGCCTGGCTGGGACTGCACGGTCGGGCTGGTGATCGGCGGGGACTCGGCGCTGTTGATCGACGCGGGGTCGAGCCTGGCGGAGGGCGCGCGGTTGCGCGGGCAGGCGCAGGCGCTGGCCGGGCGCCGTGTGACCCATCTCGCGCTCACCCACGCCCATTTCGATCATGTCTTCGGGGCGGCGGTCTTTGCCGGGGCGACGGTTCTCGTGGCCGGGGGCCTGAGCGAGCTGTTCGAGCACGGTGGCGAGGAGTTGCGGGCCGACGCGGTGCGCAACGGGTTGGATCCGCGGGCGGCGGAGAACGCGGCGGACCTCCTCGTGTGCCCCAGTGAATACGTGTGGGGCCCCACGGTGCTCGAACTGGACGGCGGTCCGGAGGTCCGGTTGGTGGCGATGCGCGGACACACCGCCCACGATCTCGTGGTCGTGGTGCCGGGCGACCCGCCGGTCGTGTTCTGCGGCGACCTGGTCGAGGAGTCCGGCGAACCCCAGGCGGGCCCGGACGCGGTTCCGGGTCTCTGGCCCGCGGCGCTCGACCGGCTCCTCTCCCTGGGCGGGGAGGACGCGCTGTACGTGCCCGGTCACGGAGCGGTGGTGGACGCGGGGTTCGTGCGGGCCCAACGGGACGCGTTGGCAACGCGTTTCGGCGTGTCGTGACGGTGGTCGGCCCGGTTCTCCTATCGTCATCCGAATGCGCCAGTACTCCGCCGACCTGACCCCGCCGTGGAAGAAGCCCAAGCCGGCCCCCGAGGTCCCCGCGGAGCCGGGCCTGGTGGTCGAGGAGCCGGGCACCGGTTTCTGCGGCGCGGTGATCCGCTGCGAGGCCGGCACGGTCACCCTGGAGGACCGCTTCGGCAAACACCGGGTCTTCCCGATGGAGCCGCGCGGCTTCCTCCTGGAGGGCCGGGTGGTCACCCTGGTGAGGCCCGTGTCCAGTCCCCTGCGGCCCACTCGTACGGCATCCGGTTCGGTGGCCGTCCCCGGTGCACGCGCGCGCGTGGCCCGCGCCGGGCGGATCTACGTGGAGGGCCGGCACGACGCCGAACTCGTCGAGCGGGTGTGGGGCGACGACCTGCGCATCGAGGGCGTGGTCGTCGAGTACCTGGAGGGCGTCGACGACCTCCCGTCCATCGTCGCGGAGTTCGCCCCCGGCCCGGACGCCCGCCTCGGCATCCTGGTCGACCACCTGCTCCCCGGCACCAAGGAGTGGCGCATCGCCCAGTCCGTCACCAGCGAGCACGCGTTGGTCGTCGGCCACCCGTACATCGACATCTGGGAGGCCGTGAAACCGTCCTCCGTGGGCATCGCCGCGTGGCCCCGCGTCCCGCACGGTCAGGACTGGAAGACGGGCGTGTGCCGGTCCCTGGGTTGGCCGGAAAACACCGGTGCGGTGTGGCAGGCGATTCTGGCCAAGGTGGGGTCGTACAAGGATCTGGAACCGGAACTGCTGGGGCGGGTGGAGGAGTTGATCGACTTCGTCACGGCACCCGACGGCGGCTGACGGGTACTGACGGGTCGATCCGGTCAGTCGACCAGGTCCCGCACCACCGCGTCGGCCAGCAGTCGGCCGCGCAGGGTGAGCACGGCCCGCCCCTCGTCGTAGGGCCGCTGTTGCAGGAGTCCGTCCGTGAGGGCGCGGCGGGAGGCCTTGAGGCCGTCCTCGTGGAGCAGGTCCAGCGGGGCCCCCTCGCGCAGCCGTAGCTCCAGCAGGATGCGTTCCACCCGGCGGTCCTCCGCCGAGAGGATCTCCCGGCCGGCGCCCGGGGAGCGGCCCGCGGCCAGCGCCCCCGCGTACGCCCCCGGGTGCTTCACGTTCCACCAGCGGACGCCGCCCACGTGCGAGTGGGCTCCGGGGCCCGCGCCCCACCAGTCGGCGCCTCGCCAGTACAGCTCGTTGTGGAGACAACGGCCGGAATTCGACGTTGCCCAGTTGGACACCTCGTACCAGTCGAAGCCGGCCGCCGACATCACCTCGTCGGCGATGAGGTAGCGGTCGGCGTGGACGTCGTCGTCCGTCATGGGGACCTCGCCGCGGCGGATGCGGCGGGCGAGCTGGGTGCCCTCCTCGACGATCAGGGCGTAGGCGCTGACGTGGTCGGGGCCGGCGCCGAGGGCGGAGTCGAGGGAGGCGCGCCAGTCGTCGTCCGTCTCGCCGGGGGTGCCGTAGATCAGGTCGAGGTTGACGTGGTCGAAGCCGGCCGCGCGGGCCTCGGCGACGCAGGCCTCGGGGCGGCCGGGGGTGTGGGTGCGGTCGAGGACTTTCAGGACGTGCTGTTTCGCGCTCTGCATGCCGAAGGAGACGCGGTTGAAGCCGCCGTCCCGGAGGGCCGCGAGGTAGGCGGGGTCCACCGACTCCGGGTTCGCCTCCGTGCTGATCTCGGCGTCCGGTGCCAGGCCGAACTCGTCGCGGATCGCGCCCAGCATCCGTACGAGATCGCCCGCCGCGAGCAGCGTGGGGGTGCCGCCGCCGACGAAGACCGTGCGGACCGGGCGCGGGTCGTCGCCGAGGACCTTGCGGGCCAGCCGGACCTCGTCGATCAGGGTGTCCGCGTAGTTGTCGCGGGAGGCCAGCACTCCGCCCGTGCCGCGCAGCTCGGTCGCCGTGTAGGTGTTGAAGTCGCAGTAGCCGCAGCGGGTCGCGCAGTACGGGACGTGCAGATAGAACCCGAGGGGGCGGTCTACGGCCCCGGCGAGCGCCTGTGCGGGCAGTGAACCGTCTTCGGGGACGGGATCGCCGTCGGGGAGTGCGGAAGGCATGTCCTCCATTGTCCAGCACCGGTGCGGCCGGCCGCTCCGCCTATTGCGCCTGGAGCACCAGCAGCGCCATGTCGTCCTCCGGGGGACGGCCGCCGAACTCGTGGACGAGGCGTTTGATGCGCTCCGCGATCAGCTCGGCGTTCAGGCCCGCGCACCCCGCCAGCGCGGTCGAGAGGCCGTCGCCGTCGTCGAACTGGACCGACCCGGAGCGCCGCTCGGTCACCCCGTCCGTGACGCACAACAGGCTGTCGCCGGGCCGGAGTTCGAAGGTCTCGCTGGTGTACGTCACGTCCTCGACGACCCCGAGAAGGGTCTGCGGGCGGGCTGCCGTGCCGACGCTGCCGTCCGGGCCGAGGAGCAGCGGCAGCGGGTGTCCGGCGGAGGCGAGGGTGCAGCGGACGCCGCCGTCGAAGGGGACCAGCTCGCCGTAGAGGAGGGAGAGGAAGCGGGGGCCGTCGCCGACCGGCCCCGGCATGCCGCCCGCCGCCACCATCGCGTGGGCGGCGGCGTCGGCGGCCTCGGTGGCGTCGTCGAGGAGGAGTTGGTTGAGGCGGTCCAGGACGTCGGCGACGCCGTAGCCCTCGCGGGCGAGGAGCCGTAGCCAGGGGCGCGCGAGTCCGATGACCACGGCGGCCTCGGGGCCCTTGCCCTGGACGTCGCCGAGGGCGAAGCACCAGCGGCCGTCGCCGGCCGGGAACACGTCGTAGAAGTCGCCGCTGGGGCCGCCCTTGTCGCACGGTTCGTAGACGAGGGCGCTCTGCAGGCCGGGGATCTCGGCGACGGCGCCGGGCAGCAGGCCGCGCTGGAGGACGCGGCTGATGGTGGCCTGGCGGGCGTACTGGCGGGCCGCGCCGATCGCGAGCGCGACGCGGCGGCTGAGGTCCTCGACCAGGCCGGTGACCTCGTCGGGGAAGCGGGGCAGCCCGGACCGTCCGATGACCAGCGTGCCGAGCGGACGGCCGCCCGCGATCAGCCGGTACGACAGTGCCGCGCCGTGGGTGCCGTGCGGGCCCAGCGCGTCGGCGGGCCAGGGGTAGGACACGGGCCGCAGGGAGTCCGGCGGGCGGGGCGGGTCCTTCTCCAGGGCGCGGCGCAGTTCCTCGATGCGGTTCTCGCTGCCGTGCCAGACGCGGGCGAGGCGCGGACCGGCGCCGGCTCCGGCGCCCTCGCCCCAGCCTCCGCCGCGGCCCATCGCCTCGTCCTCCAGCCAGACGGCGCACCAGTCGGCCAGCCTCGGCACGATCAGCTGTCCGGCGAGCGCGGCGACGAGGTCCTCGTCGAGCTGTCCGGCGAGCAGGTCGGAGGCCTCGGCGAGGAAGGAGAGGGCGCCGCGGCCGAGCCAGTCCCGGTCGCGTTCGGCGCGCTGCGGTTCGGGGGCGAGGATCTCGGCCACGCGGAGGCCGCGCTCCCCGGCGCAGGTCTCCAACTCCTCTGCGGCCGGGGTGCCTTCGGCGGGCAGCCGGGCCCATACGGTCTTGACGCCGGTGCGGTAGGTGACGCCCCAGGCCTCGGCGAGGGTGGAGACGAGACGCAGGCCGCGGCCGAACTCCGGTGTCTCACAAGCCGGTTCGGCGCTGTTGTCGCGCGGGGCGCGGGAGGGGTGGTGGTCGGCGACCTCGACGACGATCGCGTCGGTGTCCTCAAGCCGGCACACCAGCTCGACGTCCGTGCCCGCGTGCACGACGGCGTTGGTGACGAGTTCGCTGACGACGACCATCGCGTCGTCGGCCAGCCGGTCGGTGAGCTTCTCGGTGCCGGGCAGGCCGAGTTCGGCCCATTCGCGGAGCGCGGCACGCACCAGGCCGCGGGCGGAACCGGGCGCGAGGGGGCTGCCGGAGAGCGTGGCGCGCACCGTCGTACGCCGGTCCGCGCCGTGGTGCGCGGGCGCGTCGGGGACACGCGAAGTGGTCTCCCGTTGCGTCGGTATGGCCCCCATGCGCAGCTCCCCGAGCAGTTCGGACGAATACGCCTCGATCGATGCGGACAGAGTGACAGACTGACCGCGGCCATAAGCGCCGAGTTACCGAAGTAGGCCGCCATGAGTGAGAACAGTGCTACGCGTGTGCTCGAAGACGGTCACAAAGACGACTGGATTCGAGCATCCGATCTCCGTCCGCTGCTCGCCGTGATGACGGCCGCCCGCGACGGCGACTTCACGAAGGCGCCGGAGACGGGCCACGGCCTGGTGGCCGAACTGACCGCCGCCTTCAACCAGATCATGGACCGCAGCACCCACTTCAACTCCGAGACGCAGCGCGTCAAACGGGAGCTGGTGCGCCACGGCCGCCTCGACGAACGCCTCTCGGCCAGCCCCGGCCAGGGCAGTTGGACCTCCCGCGTCAACGACGTCAACCAGCTTCTCGACGCCCTCGTCGCCCCGGCCGCCAACGCGACCCGCGTACTGGACGCGGTGGCGGGCGGCGACCTGACCCAGCGGGTCGATCTGCACGACGGCAGCAGGCAGTTGCGCGGTGATCTACGGCACCTGGGCCGGGCCGTGAACAAGATGGTGGACCAACTCTCCCTGTTCACCGGCGAGGTGACCCGGGTGGCCCGCGAGGTCGGCACCGAGGGCAGACTCGGCGGGCGGGCCAAGGTGACGCGGCTGTCCGGCAGTTGGCGTGATGTGACCGAGGCGGTCAACACGATGGCGTCCCGGCTGACCGCGCAGGTGCGGGACATCGCCCTCGTGACGACGGCCGTGGCGCGCGGCGACCTGACCCGTACGGTCACCGTCGAGGCGACCGGCGAACTGCTCGAACTCAAGCTCACCGTGAACACGATGGTCGACCAGCTGTCGGCCTTCGCGGACGAGGTGACGCGCGTCGCCCGCGAGGTGGGCACCGAGGGGCAGTTGGGCGGTCGCGCGCAGGTGCGGGGCGTGTCCGGGGTCTGGAAGAACCTCACCGACAACGTCAACTTCATGGCCTCGAACCTGACGTCGCAGGTCCGCAACATCGCCCAGGTGACGACGGCCGTGGCGAACGGCGACCTGAGTCAGAAGATCACGGTCGACGCGCAGGGCGAGATCCTCGAACTGAAGTCGACCATCAACACGATGGTGGACCAGCTCTCCGCCTTCGCCGACGAGGTGACGCGCGTCGCCCGCGAGGTCGGCACCGAGGGCAACTTGGGCGGGCGGGCCCAGGTGCGGGGCGTGTCCGGGGTCTGGAAGGACCTGACCGACAACGTCAACTTCATGGCGGACAACCTGACTTCACAGGTCAGGAACATCGCGCTGGTGTCCACCGCCGTCGCGCAGGGCGACCTCGGCAAGAAGATCACGGTGGAGGCCAAGGGCGAGATCCTGGAGCTGAAGTCCACGATCAACACGATGGTGGACCAGCTCTCCGCCTTCGCCGACGAGGTGACGCGCGTGGCGCGTGAGGTCGGCACGGAGGGGAACCTCGGCGGTCAGGCACAGGTGCGGGGCGTCAGCGGGGTCTGGAAGGACCTCACGGACAACGTCAACTTCATGGCCCTGAACCTGACTTCACAGGTACGGAACATCGCCCAGGTCACCACCGCCGTGGCCAACGGCGACCTGTCGAAGAAGATCACCGTCGACGCGCGCGGCGAGATCCTCGAACTCAAGGACACCGTCAACACGATGGTGGAGCAGCTGCGCGCCTTCGCCGACGAGGTGACCCGGGTGGCCCGCGAGGTCGGCACGGACGGCCGACTCGGGGGCAGGGCGCAGGTGTTGGGCGTCTCCGGGGTCTGGCGCGACCTGACGGACAACGTCAACTACATGGCGGACAACCTGACTTCACAGGTGCGGAACATCGCGCAGGTCGCGACCGCGGTGGCGCAGGGCGACCTGTCGAAGAAGATCGACGTGGACGCGCGCGGCGAGATCCTGGAGCTGAAGACCACCATCAACACGATGGTCGACACCCTCTCCTCCTTCTCCTCCGAGGTCACCCGGGTGGCCCGCGAGGTCGGCTCCGAAGGCCAACTCGGCGGCCAGGCACGGGTGGAGGGCGTCTACGGCACCTGGAAGCGCCTGACGACGAACGTGAACGAACTCGCGCTCAACCTGACCACGCAGGTCCGCGCGATCGCCGAGGTGGCCTCGGCGGTGGCCCAGGGCGACATGTCCCGCTCGATCACGGTGGAGACCCAGGGCGAGGTCACCGAGCTCAAGAACAACATCAACCTGATGGTCGCCAACCTCCGCGAGACGACCCGCGCGAAGGACTGGCTGGAGTCCAACCTGGCCCGCCTCGCCGCGCTGATGCAGGGGCACCGGGACCTGATGGAGGTCGCCGACCTGATCCTGCGCGAGCTGACCCCGCTGGTCAACGCGCAGTACGGGGCGTTCTTCCTGGCCGATCCCGACGAGGACAGCCTGCGAACGGCCATCCCCGCCAAGGGACTTGCCTTCATCGCCGGGTACGGGGCGGCGCAGGGGGCGACCGTCGACACGGGCGGGATGCCGGTGCACGGGCTGGTGCGGCAGGCGGCGCGGGAGAAGAAGCGGATCCTGGTGGAGGAGGCCCCGCCGGACTACATCAAGATCAACAGTGGGCTCGGGGAGGCCGCCCCGGCGAGCGTGGTCATCATCCCGATCCTCTTCGAGGACAAGCTCCTCGGCGTGATCGAACTGGCCTCCTTCTCCCGCTTCTCCGACGTCCACCTCGCGTTCTTCGATCAGTTCGTGAACACCATCGGCGTCGCGATCAACACGATCATCGCCAACTCCCGCACGGAGTCCCTGCTCGGCCAGTCCCAACGCCTGGCGACGCAGTTGCAGGAGCGCTCGGACGAACTCCAGAAGCAGCAGGCCGAGTTGCAGCGCTCGAACGCCGAACTGGAGGAGAAGGCGGCCCTGTTGGCGACCTCCTCGCAGTACAAATCGGAGTTCCTGGCGAACATGAGCCATGAGCTGCGCACCCCGCTGAACTCGCTGCTGATCCTGGCGCGGCTGCTCTCCGACAACCCGGACGGTCATCTCTCCGGCCAGGAAGTGCAGTTCGCGACCACGATCCACCGCTCCGGCTCGGATCTCCTCCAGCTCATCAACGACATCCTCGATCTGTCGAAGATCGAGGCCGGCCGGATGGACGTACGCCCGAAGCGGCTCCCGCTCATCAAGCTCCTCGACTACGTCCACGCCACGTTCCGCCCGCTCACCCTGGACCGGGGGCTCTCCTTCGAGGTGTCGGTCGGCGACGACGTACCGCGCGAGCTGTGGTCGGACGAGCAGCGGCTCCAGCAGATCCTGCGCAACCTGCTGTCCAACGCCATCAAGTTCACCGCGAAGGGCCGCGTCGAACTCCGCGTCAACCGGGTCAAGGACCCCGAGCACCGCTACTCCGACGTCAGCGACGAGGTCATCGTCTTCGCCGTCTCCGACACCGGGATCGGGATCGCCGCCGAGAAACTCCCGGTGATCTTCGAGGCGTTCCAGCAGGCCGACGGCACGACCAACCGCAAGTACGGCGGCACGGGGCTCGGGCTGTCCATCAGCCGTGAGATCGCGGGCCTGTTGGGCGGCCGTATCGTCGCCGAGAGCGAGCCGGGCCGGGGGTCCACCTTCACTCTCTACGTCCCCGTCGTCAGCCCCGGGCCCGCGGCGGGCGGCGCGCCGCTCACCGAGGACCGTGAACTGCCGCTGCTGCCCGAGCAGTTGTCCAGCGAGTCGTTCACCTCGACCGAGGTGGACGACTCATGGCCGACGCCCACCAAGCTGGAGGCGTGGAAGGCCGGGCGACCGGGTCAAGTGCTGCCCGGACGGCGGGTGTTGATCGTGGACGACGACATCCGCAACGTCTTCGCGCTCACCCATGTGCTGGGCCAGGTCGGCATGCCGGTGCTCTACGCGGAGAACGGGCGTGAGGGCATCGAGACGCTGGAGCGCAACCCGGACGTCGAACTCGTGCTGATGGACATCATGATGCCGGAGATGGACGGGTACGAGACCATCGCCGCCATCCGCCGCGCCCCGCGCTGGACCGGGCTGCCCATCGTCGCGCTCACCGCGAAGGCGATGCCGGGCGACCGGGAGAAGTCCATCGCGCGGGGCGCCAACGACTACGTACCGAAGCCGGTGGATGTCGACCAGTTGCTGACGGTCGTCTGCGCGCTGCTGGATCCGGAGGCGGAGGCGGGGGCCGAAGCCGGGGCCGCGTCCGAGGACATCACGGTGGCGGATCCGGGTACTTCAGGGGAGACGGCGGCACCGCCGACGACTGAGTGAGGCACAGTCATCATGAGCGCTGAGGCAACGACCGACGAGCGCGCCAGCATCCTCCTGGTCGACGACATGGAGGACAACCTGGTCGCGCTGGAGGCCGTCCTGGGATCCCTCAACGAGCCGCTGATACGGGCTCGTTCGGGCGAGGAAGCGATGAAGGCGCTGCTGCGGCAACGCTTCGCCGTGGTCCTGCTGGACATCCGGATGCCGGGCATGGACGGCTTCGAGACCGCCGCCAACATCAAGCGGCTCGACCAGACCAAGGACGTGCCGATCATCTTTCTGACCGGCACGGACTCGGATGCGGGGTATGCGTTCCGGGGGTACGCCACGGGTGCCGCGGACTATCTGACCAAGCCCTTTGATCCCTGGGTGCTGCGGGCCAAGGTGAGCGCTTTTCTCGAACTGCACCGGAAGAACCAGTTGTTGGAGCGGATGCTGGCGCGGGAGCAGGGGCAGTTCGATGAACTGGCGTTGCGGCTCAAGGAAGTTGAGGCGCGGGTGGCTGCGAGTGCGGTGGACGAGGTTCGGGAACTTCGGGTTCAGGTGCGGGAGATGGGCCAACTGGTGCGGGACATGCGGCGGAGTCAGGACTGATGGGTCCGTTGTCGTCCGCGGGCCGGTGGGGGCTTGTCGCGCAGTTCCCCGCGCCCCTGATGGGCCCCGCGGCCCCTTCGGGGCGCGGGGGCCCGCCAAATGATCACGCTTCGCGCGAACCCGCGTACATCTCGTCGATCAGGTGCTTGTACTCGCGTTCCACCACCGGGCGCTTGAGCTTGAGGCTCGGGGTGATCTCGCCGTGTTCCACGTCGAGGTCGCGCGGGAGGAGGCGGAACTTCTTGATGGTCTGCCAGCGCTGGAGGCCCTCGTTGAGTTCCTTGACGTAGCCCTCGACCATGGCGACCGTCGCGGGAGCGGCGACGACCTCGGCGTAGGACTTGCCGGCGAGGTCGTTGTCCTTCGCCCACTCCAGGATGGACGGTTCGTCGAGGGAGATGAGGGCGGTGCAGAAGTTCCGGTCGGCGCCGTGCACCAGGATGTTGGAGACGTACGGGCAGACGGCCTTGAACTGGCCCTCGACCTCGGCCGGCGCGATGTACTTGCCGCCGGAGGTCTTGATCAGGTCCTTCTTGCGGTCCGTGATGCGGAGGTAGCCGTCGGGGGACAGCTCGCCGATGTCGCCGGTGTGGAACCAGCCGTCCGACTCCAGGACCTCGGCGGTCTTCTCGGGCAGCCCGTGGTAGCCCTCCATGATGCCGGGGCCGCGCAGCAGGATCTCGCCGTCGTCCGCGATGCGCACCTCCGTGCCGGGCAGCGGCTTGCCGACCGTGCCGGTGCGGTAGGCCTCGCCGGGGTTCACGAAGGAGGCCGCGGAGGACTCGGTCAGGCCGTAGCCCTCAAGGATGTGGATGCCGGCGCCGGCGAAGAAGTAGCCGATGTCGGGTGCGAGCGCGGCCGATCCGGAGACGCAGGCGCGCAGCTTGCCGCCGAAGGCCTCGCGGATCTTCGCGTAGACCAGCGCGTCGGCGACCTTGTGCTTGGCGGCGAGGCCGAAGGGCGCGGTGGCCGTGCCGGTGCGGCGGAAGTTGTCCTGGGTGACCTTGGCGTACTCGCGGGCGACCTCGGCGGCCCACTGGAAGACCTTGTACTTGGAGGCACCGCCCGCGCGCGCCTTGGCGGCGACGCCGTTGTAGACCTTCTCGAAGATGCGCGGGACGGCCGCCATGTACGTCGGCCGCACGATCGGCAGGTTCTCGATGATCTTGTCGACGCGGCCGTCCACGGCGGTGACGTGCCCGATCTCGATGTGCCCGGACGTGAGCACCTTGCCGAAGACGTGCGCGAGCGGCAGCCACAGGTACTGGACGTCCTCGGGGCCGAGCAGTCCGGTCGCGGCGATGGCCTTCGCGAGGTACGACCAGTTGTCGTGCGGGAGGCGGACGCCCTTGGGGCGGCCGGTCGTACCCGAGGTGTAGATGATCGTCGCGAGCTGGTCCTTGGTGATGGCCCCGACCCGCTCCTTGATCAGGTCCGGGTTCTTCTCCAGGTACGCGGCGCCGCGCTGCTCCAGCTCGGCGAGGGTCAGCACCCAGCCGCCCTCTTCGGCTCCGGTCTCGACGCCGGTCGGGTCGATGACCACGACATGCGTCAGCTCGGGCAGGTCGGCGCGCTTCTCCCGCGCCTTGGCGAGCTGCGCCGCGTCCTCCGCGATGAGGACCTTGCTGCCGGAGTCGGCGAGGATGAACGTCGACTCGTCGGCGTTGGTCTGCGGGTACACCGTGGTCGTGGCGGCACCGGCGCACAGGATGCCCAGGTCGGCGAGGATCCACTCGACGCGGGTGGCGGAGGCGAGCGCGACGCGCTCCTCGGGCTGTACGCCGAGTTCGATCAGCCCGGCCGCGATCGCGAAGACCTGCTCGGCGGCCTGCGCCCAGGTCAGTGACTTCCAGTCGTCGGGGCCCTCACCGGAGGCCGCCGGTACCGGGTAGCGGTAGGCCTCGGCGTCCGGCGTGGCCGCCACGCGCTCCAGGAAGAGGCCCGCCACGGACGGCGGACGGTTCTCGATCAGGGTCTGTGTGTCGCTCACGACATCCTCCGGGCCCGCGACAGTGCGGCTGGACCATTGCTGCGGCTGTTGTTTAACTCACGAGTAACTATCGAGCAGTGATCAGAGTAAGCCGCGACCGGCCGGTGCGTAAGAGGCGGTGGACGGTCACTTCCTCCAGAGCCATGACCACTTCGTACAGAGCCAAGACATAGGGCCCGCCGCGCGAAAGCGCAACGGGCCCCATGAATCGGCGCTACTTCTTGCCCTTGGCTCCGGGACCGCTGTCGTCGCTGGACAGCACCGCGATGAAGGCCTCCTGGGGAACCTCCACGGAACCCACCATCTTCATCCGCTTCTTGCCCTCCTTCTGCTTCTCCAGCAGCTTCCGCTTACGCGAGATGTCACCGCCGTAGCACTTGGCGAGGACGTCCTTGCGGATGGCGCGGATGGTCTCGCGGGCGATGACCCGGGAGCCGATGGCGGCCTGGATGGGCACCTCGAAGGCCTGCCGCGGGATGAGTTCCCGCAGCTTGGCGACCAGCCGCACGCCGTACGCGTACGCCGCGTCCTTGTGCGTGATCGCCGAGAAGGCGTCCACCTTGTCGCCGTGCAGCAGGATGTCGACCTTGACCAGGCTGGAGTCCACCTCGCCGGTGGGCTCGTAGTCGAGCGAGGCGTAGCCGCGGGTCTTGGACTTCAGCTGGTCGAAGAAGTCGAAGACGATCTCCGCGAGGGGGAGCGTGTAGCGGATCTCGACGCGGTCCTCGGAGAGGTAGTCCATGCCGAGCAGGGTGCCGCGCCGGGTCTGGCACAGCTCCATGATCGAGCCGATGAACTCCGACGGCGCGAGGATCGTCGCGCGCACGACGGGCTCGTAGACCTTGTCGATCTTCCCCTCGGGGAACTCGCTCGGGTTGGTGACGATGTGCTCGCTGCCGTCCTCCATGTCGACCCGGTACACCACGTTCGGCGCGGTCGCGATGAGGTCGAGCCCGAACTCGCGCTCCAGCCGCTCCCGGATCACGTCCAAGTGCAGCAGCCCGAGGAAGCCGACGCGGAAGCCGAAGCCGAGCGCCGCCGAGGTCTCCGGCTCGTAGACGAGCGCGGCGTCGTTGAGCTGGAGCTTGTCGAGGGCCTCGCGCAGCTCCGGGTAGTCGGACCCGTCCAGCGGATACAGGCCCGAGAAGACCATCGGCTTGGGGTCCTTGTACCCGCCGAGCGCCTCGGTCGCGCCCTTGTGCAGGGTGGTGATCGTGTCACCGACCTTGGACTGGCGGACGTCCTTCACGCCGGTGATCAGATAGCCGACCTCGCCGACCCCGAGCCCGTCCGCGCCGAGCATCTCCGGCGAG
Organism: Streptomyces sp. NBC_01261; assembly: GCF_036226385.1. Classification (NCBI taxonomy): domain Bacteria; kingdom Bacillati; phylum Actinomycetota; class Actinomycetes; order Kitasatosporales; family Streptomycetaceae; genus Streptomyces; species Streptomyces sp. NBC_01261. Next base: position 7,357,890 of record NZ_CP108463.1, on the reverse strand, counting down.
TTCGTCCCGATCTCCAGCAGCTCGTGCGTGGCGTTCGTGGACATCATCCGGATCTTCTCGCGCTTGGTGAGCAGTCCGTCGATGACCCTGATGTACGTCACGACACCGCGGTAGGAGTCGTAGACCGAGTCGAAGATCATGGCACGGGCGGGCGCGTCCGCGTTCCCGACCGGCGCCGGGACCTCCTTGACGACCTTGTTCAGCAGGACGTCGACGCCGATACCGGTCTTCGCGGACACCCGCAGCACGTCGTCGGGGTCGCACCCGACGAGGTTGGCCAGCTCCTCCGCGAACTTCTCGGGCTGCGCGGCCGGCAGGTCGATCTTGTTCAGTACGGGGATGATCGTGAGGTCGTTCTCCATCGCCAGGTAGAGGTTGGCGAGGGTCTGGGCCTCGATGCCCTGGGCGGCGTCCACGAGCAGCACGGTGCCCTCGCAGGCGGCGAGCGACCGCGAGACCTCGTACGTGAAGTCGACGTGTCCCGGGGTGTCGATCATGTTGAGGATGTGGGTACTGCCCTTGTCGGCCCCCTCGGTGGGGGCCCACGGCAGACGCACCGCCTGGGACTTGATCGTGATGCCACGCTCGCGCTCGATGTCCATGCGGTCGAGGTACTGAGCACGCATCTGCCGCTGGTCGACCACTCCGGTCAGCTGGAGCATCCGGTCGGCGAGCGTGGACTTGCCATGGTCGATGTGCGCGATGATGCAGAAATTGCGGATCAGCGCCGGGTCGGTACGGCTCGGCTCGGGCACATGGCTGGGGATCGCGGGCACGCAGGGTCCTGATTCTTGAGGCGTCCGCAGTGTCTGCGGTCTCGGGTCGGATCGATACGTAGCTTCCATCGTCCCACGCGTGGGAGGTGCGGTCCGGTTTGGGCCGGTGCGGGTGGGTAATCGTGGGGGTTTTCGCGGGTCGGTTCGGTGGCGGGTGCGGGGGGGGCGGGGACTTCTAGGGGAGCGGGAAGAGTGGTCGGGTATGTCTGGGGCCGCTCGGGGACTCGGGCTGCGGTTCGGGGAGGCCTTGGGCTGCTCGGGAGTCGCGGCAGGCGCCTGGCCTGGGGTGACAGACGAAGGGTGCGGTCCCGTTCAGGCCGGTGCGGGACGGTGACCGGTGGCCCCCCGGCGACCGGTTTGGGTGGGCCGGTGGGCGGCTGGTAGCCTGGGTAGCTGTGTCTCATGCCCTCTCGGCGTGAGGCGCAACCCAAGGAAAATCATCGGCCCGGGACCCGTGCGGCCCCGTGCCAGAACCTGCAAAGGCTCATTCGTGGCGAACATCAAGTCCCAGATCAAGCGGATCAAGACCAACGAGAAGGCTCGGCTGCGCAACAAGGCCGTCAAGTCCTCCCTGAAGACCGCGATCCGCAAGGCCCGCGAAGCCGCTGCCGCGGGTGACGTCGAGAAGGCCACCGAGTACCAGCGCGCTGCCGCGCGTCAGCTCGACAAGGCCGTCGCGAAGGGCGTCATCCACAAGAACCAGGCCGCCAACAAGAAGTCGGCGCTTGCTTCCAAGGTCACCGCGCTCCAGGGCTGATCCTCCGCACTTGCCTCGGCCCGCGCTCGCGCGGACCGGACCAGTAGCAATCCACCGTGAGGACAACGTCGAGCCCTCTACCTCGATTCACGGACAGACATCGTGGTCGCCACGCCACGTACAGTGCCCCCGGACCCACTTCGGGGGCATTGCTGTTTCCCCGTCCCCGCCCCCGTCTCGCCGTATCTCCCCGCGATGGCCCGCACCTGGGGCAGAGTCGCCAGGGCCGGTCCGGCGGAGCAGGTCGCAGGAAATCGGCGATGCCCGATTCCCGCCGACGGCGACACCGCAGACGGCCATGCCACACCCCACGTCCACGACATGCCCCGCCGTGTCGACAACCCTGCGGGGCAATACGCCCAGGGTCTGGCCGGCGGACCAGGTAGGAGGGCGACGCCGCAGGCGTGCGTGCCAGACCCCGCGTCTGCGGCGTGATCCGCCGGACAGGTCCTAGTACTACAGCCGGACTTCGCCACGGCCGTCACCGAAGATACGCGCGGCGACAGGCGGTACGCCGACATCCTGCCAGGTGAGCGCCGTGCGAGACCCCCACAAACTGACACTCCATCAGCCTGACCGGCTTCCCAGAACGGCCCTGACCTGCAAAAACGCAGAAGTCCGGCTGTAGTACTAGGCCTGACCCCGCGACCGGGCCGCCCGGGCGATCGCGACGACCGCCTTCTCCAACGCGTACTCCGGATCGTCCCCACCACCCTTCACTCCCGCGTCCGCCTCGGCCACCGCCCGCAGCGCGACAGAGACCGCGTCCGGTGTCCACCCCCGCATCTGCTGCCGTACCCGGTCGATCTTCCACGGCGGCATCCCCAGCTCACGCGCCAGGTCCGCCGGCCGTCCCCCGCGCGCGGACGACAGCTTGCCGATCGCCCGCACCCCCTGCGCCAACGCGCTGGTGATCAGCACCGGCGCCACCCCGGTGGACAACGACCACCGCAGCGCCTCCAGCGCCTCCGCCGCCCGCCCTTCCACGGCCCGGTCCGCGACCGTGAAGCTCGACGCCTCGGCCCGCCCCGTGTAGTACCGCCCGACGACCGCCTCGTCGATGGTCCCCTCGATGTCGGCGACCAACTGGGAGACAGCGGAAGCCAGTTCGCGCAGATCACTGCCGAGGGAGTCGACCAGCGCCTGACAGGCCTCCGGTGTGGCCGACCTCCCGGTCGCCCGGAACTCACCCCTCACGAACGCCAACCGGTCCGCCGGCTTCGTCATCTTCGGGCAGGCCACCTCCCGCGCCCCGGCCTTGCGAGCGGCATCGAGCAGCCCTTTGCCCTTGACCCCGCCGGCGTGCAACAGCACCAGCGTGATCTCCTCGGCGGGCGCCCCGAGATACGCCCTCACATCCTTGACCGTGTCCGCGGACAGATCCTGCGCATTGCGTACGACCACGACCTTGCGCTCCGCGAAGAGCGACGGGCTGGTCAACTCGGCGAGTGTGCCGGGCTGCAACTGGTCCGAAGTCAGGTCACGTACGTCCGTGTCGGCGTCGGAGGCCCTGGCAGCGGCCACCACCTCCCGCACGGCACGGTCGAGCAGGAGGTCCTCCTGGCCCACGGCAAGCGTCACCGGGGCGAGAGGGTCGTCATTCGCAGTCTTCCTGGCCATCTCGTAAAGCATCGCACGCGCCACTGACAACGCGTCCCGCGTGCCACGTGCCGGGGTCGGACGGGGGGCCGGGTGTGGGTGCGGGACCGGGCCGGGTACAGGTGCGGGACCGGGCCGGGTGCAGGTTCGGGTGCGGCGGCGCCGTGCGGGTTCGGGTGCGGCGGCGCGGTGCCGGTTCGGCGCGGCGCGGCGCGGCGGCACGGTGCGGGTTCGGCGCGGTGCGGCGGCGCCGTGCGGGTTCGGTGCGGCGGCGCCGTGCGGGTTCGGGTGCGGCGACGCCGTGCGGGTTCGGGTGCGGCGGCGCCGTGCGGGTTCGGGTGCGGCGACGCCGTGCGGGTTCGGGTGCGGCGACGCCGTGCGGGTTCGGGTGCGGCGACGCCGTGCGGGTTCGGGTGCGGCGCGGCGGCGCCGCGCGGGTTCGAGTGCGGCGCGGCGGCGCCGCGCGGGTTCGAGTGCGGCGCGGCGGCGCCGTGCGGGTTCGAGTGCGAGTCCGGCCGTAGAACCTGCCGCCGCTACGGCTCCTCGCGCCAGCCGTTCCACTCCCCCGCGAACGCGTCCAGCTCCGCGGGGTCGAGTCGCCCGTCCTCGTCCCGCAGAACGAGCAGCCACTGCGCGTCCTCGGCATCATCCTCACCGGCCAGTGCGTCCCGCACCAGCCGCGGTTCCTCGTCGAGCGCGAACCGCTCCCCGAGTACCTCCGCCGCCTCCTGGGCCGCATCACGGTCGGGCAGCACCAGCACATGTCTCACATCGCTCACGAGGACATTTTCTCCCCACGCGCCCGAACCTCCGGAACCGACCCCAGCTCGATCCCGAACCGCTCCCGGTACATCGCCAACACCTCCTCGTCCGCGGTCAGTTCACGGACGTCCCGCGTCCCCTCCCCGGTGGTCGTCGTGAGGGTCCGGCCGGCGAGGGTGATCCTCCCGCCGTCCTCCAGGAGCCGTGAACAGACCAGTGACCGGGTGAAGTGCGAGGCCGGTGACGTGCTGTGCCACCACGCCCCGGCCACGAAGTCACCGAGCACCCGGGGCCGCGCCTCCAGGCGGTACTCGGGCCTTCCGTTCCGCACCACGTCCAGGTCAGCCGCCTCCCCCGAAACCGCATCCGCTCCGGACGCCCCGCCCCGCACCCCGGCCGCATCCGGTCCCGACGCGACGACCCTGAACGTGCCACCGGGATCCTCCTGCTCACCCCGCTCCTCGAAGGCCAGCGGATAGTGGCTGTGCGTCCCGAAGCCCACGTCCGCCAGCCACGCGCCCCCGTCCACCGTCCGCACCCGCAGCGCGAGATGGTCGTACGGAATCCCCGTCCGCCCCTCGTCCCCGTACACCCGCGCCGCGAGCAACTCGACCTCGAAGCCGAGCGCGGTGAGCAACGCGCCGAACAGACCGTTCAGTTCGTAGCAGAACCCGCCCCTGCCCGCGCCCACCACCTTGTCCAGCAGCCGGTTCTCCTCCAGCACGATCTCCTCGCCCAGATGGATGGACAGATTCTCGAAGGGCACGGTCTGCAGATGGCGCAGATGCAACTCGCGCAGGACATCGACGGTGGGCGACGCCGGGTGCTGGACTCCCAGCCGGCGGAGATAGGCATCAATCTGTGCGGGATTCATGCCTTCAGTCTCGCGCCACCCGCAGCCCGCCTCCTTCCCCACTCACCGCCAACGCCCCGTCCATATCCGTCCGCAGGACCACCGCGCCCATGGCCCGCAGCGCCGCGACCGTGCTGGGAGCGGGGTGCCCATAGGTGTTGTTCTCCCCACAGGAGATCAACGCCAGCCGCGGAGCCACCCTGCGTATCAGGTCCGCGTCTTGGTAAGCCGAGCCATGATGAGCGACTTTGAGGACGTCCACGCCTCCCAGCAGCGCCGCCGCCGGTGACCTCAACAGCTCCTGCTGGGCCGGGGGTTCGAGGTCCCCGAGCAACAGCAGTCGTAGCCCGGCCGTCCGTACCAGCAGGGCGACACTGGCATCGTTCGGCCCGTCCGGGTCCGGCGCCGGGCGCGGTGGGGGCCACAGCACCTGCCAGGACAGCGGGCCCGTGCGTCGCTGCTCGCCGGCTACGGCCCGGGTGATCGGGATGTGCCGTTCCGCCGCCGCTCTCCGTACGAACTCGACCTGTTCCGCGGGCTCTTCGAAGGACGTCGTCTCGATCGCGCCCACCGAGCGGCCCCGCAGCACCCCGGGCAGTCCCGCGACGTGGTCGGCGTGGAAGTGGGTGAGGACGACGAGCGGAATCCTGGTGATGCCGAGCGTGCGCAGACACCGGTCGACCAGCTTCGGATCGGGTCCGGCGTCCACGACTACGCCGGTTCCCTTGCCTGCGGCCAGCACTGTCGCGTCGCCCTGCCCGACATCACACATGGCGAATCTCCAACCCGACGGCGGCCACCCCGTGATCACCCGGGTCAACGGCGCCGGCGCCACCACGATCAGCAGCAGCAACAGCCCGCAGGCACCGCACAACCAGGGGTGCTTCAACAGCCGCCGCCCGACCAGCACCAGAGCCGCGACAGCCAGCGCGAGCAGCAACGCCCCCGTCCAGTTGCCCGGCCAGTCCACTCCCCCACCGGGCAGGGCGGCGCCGGTCCGGGCGACGTCCGCGATCCATCCGGCGGGCCAACTCGCGCCCCAGGCAAGGACCTTGGCCATCGGCATCGCCACCGGTGCCGTCGCCAGCGCCGCGAAGCCCAGCACCGTGGCCGGTGCGACGGCGATCTCCGCGAGCAGATTGCACGGCACCGCCACCAGACTGACCCGCGCCGACAGCACGGCCACGACCGGTGCGCACAACGCCTGTGCGGCAGCGGCGGCGGCCAGCGCCTCGGCCAGCCGCGGCGGAACCCGGTGCCGTCGCAGCGTCTCGCACCAGCGCGGCGCGAGCGTGAGCAGGGCACCGGTGGCCAGCACGGAGAGCAGGAAGCCGTAACTCCGGGCCAGCCACGGGTCGTAGAGCACCAGCAGCAGTACGGCCGTCGCCAGGGCCGGGATCAGTGATCTGCGGCGGCCGGTCGCCAGGGCGAGCAGCGCGACGGCACCGCAGGCCGCGGCCCGCAGCACGCTCGGGTCGGGGCGGCACACGACGACGAAGCCGAGGGTGAGGACCCCGCCGAGCAGTGCGGTCGCCCGGAGGGAGATGCCCAACCGGGGTGCCAGACCACGGCGTTCGATGTGCTGGGCGAGACCGGGCGGTCCGATGAGGAGGGCGAGCAGGATGGTGAGGTTGCTTCCGGAGACGGCGAGGGTGTGCGCGAGGTCCGTCTCCTTGAACGCCTGGTCCAACTCGGGTGTGATCCGCGCGGTGTCCCCCACGACCAGCCCCGGCAGCAATGCCCGCGCGTCCGCCGGTAACCCGTCGGTGGCCTCGCGCAACCCGGCCCGCAACCGCCCCGCGAACCGCTGCACTCCGGACGGCCCCGCCACCGCCTCCGGCACCGGCTGGTTCCGCACCCGCAGCACGGCCGCGACCCGGTCCCCACTCGTCAGCGAGGGCGCCAACCTCGCGGTCACCCTCACCCGCGTCGACGGAAGCAGCCCGAGCCAGGGCGAACGCTCCGGCCCACCACCGGAACCCCGTGCCCCGCCCACGCCCTTGGAGGACGAACCCGGGTCGACGATCAACAGCACCGGCGCCCGCGTCTCCACGACCGTCCCGTCCAACTCCTCGACCCGCCGCACCTCGGCGTCGACGAGCACGGAGACCGGAGCCGCGTGATCCCCGCTCACCCGGGGTCGCGTCAACCGCGGATCGGAACCGACCTCCACCTCCGCGGTCACGGTCGCGTACTCCCGCGCCAACTCGGGCACCGGCCCACGCCGCAGATCCGCCCCGTGCAGCCCGGCGGAGGCGGCGGCCGCGGCGACGGAGAGAAGCAGGGCGGCGATCGAGACCCGGGGCCATGCGGCCTGCCGCCATGAGCGTGCGGGGCGGCCCCCCTCCGATGAGGGGTCAGCGTGAGCGTCCAGCTGTGACGGGGCGTGGCCACCGCCTGCCCCTGCCCCTGACCTGTCCCGTCGCCGTGTCACCAGCAACAGCACGAGCGCCACGGCCAGCGAGACGGCCGCGACCCCTGTGACCCAGCTCGGCGACGCGTCCAGCGCCAGTGCCGCCGTCGCCCAGGCCGCGAGCGCGGGCGGTACGAGTCGTAGGTCCGTCGGTCCTTCCTGTTGGGGGTGCGCTGCACCCCGCCGACTTCCGGAGTCGGCGTGCACGGTTGGACGGGCCGGTGAGGAGACGTCGTCCTGCGCCGTACGGCGAGGCGTCGCGGGCTCGGGCGGATCGTCGTGGACGCGGGTCATGGCTGTACCAGGTCCCGCAGATCGGCGAAGCGACGATCGCCGATGCCGTTGACCTGGCGCAGCTCGTCCACCGAGCGGAAACCGCCGTGCTGGGTGCGGTAGTCGATGATGTGCTGGGCCAGCACCGGGCCCACGCCGGGCAGAGCGTTGAGCTGGTCGGCGGTGGCCGTGTTGAGGGACACCGGAGCAGTCGGAGCGGCCCCCGCAGCGGACCCGGCCGAGCCCGCGATCCCCGTGCTGTTCGCACCGCCCGCCGCACCAGACACCGCCGCAGGGGCCGCACCGCCGACGACGATCTGCTCCCCGTCCACGAGGAACCGGGCCCGGTTGAGCCCCTCGGTGTTCGTGCCCGGACGCACCCCGCCCGCCGCCCGCAACGCATCGGTCACCCGTGAACCAGCCGGAAGCCGATGAACCCCGGGCTCCCGGACCTTGCCGCTGATGTCCACGACGATCTCGGTACCGGCGGCACCCGCGGCACCCCGTCCTCCGACCGACGAGGCACGCGGTCCGGCCCCCTTCCCCGCAGCCGCACCCCCGATGCCGTCCTTGCCTCCGCTCCCTTCTCCATAGGGAGCCGCCGCCCCCACCACCTCCGGTGCGCGAACGGGCTGGGTCCGGCCCACCCAGAAGTGCTGCACGGCGAAGACCGCGGCCACGACGAGCACTACACCGAGCGCGATCACGTTCCGCCGCTCCAGCCCACACCGCGTCTGCACCCACACCGGCATCCGCTCCCGCAGAGCGACCCCGACCCGCTCCGGCCAGGCACCGACCGCACGATCCCGCCGGGCATCGACCTCTCCGGAGCGGCCGAACTCCCCACCGTCTCCGGCCAATTCGGCCCGTCCGGCGTACGAGAAGCCATCAGGCTCAAGGGCAACACGCACAGGCGAACCCACCCGGACCACCCGGACCATCCGCTGCCCCGACCCCAACCCCGCCCCTGCCGTCGGCTCCGACGCTGGCGCCGGCTCCCGGACAGCCCATGGCCCTGCATCAACAGGCGCCGGAAGGCGCAGCCCCGCCGCCCTGACCACTGGCGGAACAGCCCGCCCCCTCGCCACACTCGCGGGTGGACCAAGAGCCCCCGCGACTTCACCCACCGGCGCAGGAGAACTCGCCATGACCTCGCCCACCAGCTCAGGGGAACTCGCCATGGCCTCGGCCACCAGCTCAGGGGAACTCGCCATGGCCTCGGCCCCCGGCGGCCGAGAATCCCCCATGGCCTCGGCCCCCGGCGGCCGAGAATCCCCCATGGCCTCGGCCCCCGGCGGAGCAGGAAGCCCCACACCCTCGCCCACCACCGGAAGAGACCGCCCCGCCCTCTCCCCTACCGGCGACCCAGAGCCCTCACCCCCACTCCCGTCCTCACCCGGCGGCCCGTTCCCCAACTCCCCCCGCTCCCCGGCACGTTCACCACCTTGACCACGTTCGCCAAAGAGCAGTTCCGCCCGTCGCCGAAGTTCCTCCGCCGAAGCCTGACGCTGTGCCCGCCCCCGTGCGGGCCCGCGGCGATGCCGAGTTCGGTCGTCGGAGGACGGGGCGCGGCCCGGGCCGCTGGTCGCAGTCGCTGTATGTGAGCGTGATCGAAGTGCCATGCGCCGAGGATCGGATATTCCGCGACTCGGCGATGATCTTGGTCAATTCCCGGGGACGACTGCCCAGTTGTGGATAACTCCGTCACCCGAACGAGCGCCACCCGCCCAGAGCACCACTCAAAGCACCGCTCAAGGCACCGCCTGACGCACCAGCCCGCGAACGCCTGACGCCTCCCCCGGGAGCGCCGCCCCCACAGACTCCGCCCCCGACAAACCCCGTCACCGAGGCGAAACCACAGCCCCCAACAACCCCGGCCCGGTATGCGCCCCGATCACCGCCCCGACCTCACTCACATGGAGATCCGCCAGCCCCGGCACCCGTGCCCGCAACCGATCCGCGAGCGCCGACGCCCGCTCGGGCGCGGAGAGATGGTGAACAGCGATGTCGACCTGCGCACTGCCCGCCCGGTCCGCCGCGAGTTCCTCAAGGCGGGCGATCGCCTTCGACGCCGTCCGGACCTTCTCCAGGAGTTCGATGCGCCCGCCCTCCAGCTGGAGCAGCGGCTTCACGGCGAGCGCGGAGCCCAACAGGGCCTGTGCCGCGCCGATTCGGCCGCCCCGGCGCAGATAGTCGAGGGTGTCGACGTAGAAGTACGCGGAGGTGCCGGCGGCCCGCTTCTCCGCGGCCGTGACCGCCTCGTCCACCGTGCCGCCCGCCTCCGCCGTCTCGGCCGCGGCGAGTGCGCAGAAGCCGAGCGCCATCGCGACCATCCCGGTGTCCACGACCCGCACCGGCACCGGTGCCTCACGCGCGGCGACGACCGCCGCGTCGTAGGTGCCCGAGAGTTCGGCGGAGAGGTGGAGGGAGACGATGCCGGTGGCGCCGGACTCGGCGACCTTGCGGTAGGTCTCCGCGAAGAGCTGGGGGCTGGGGCGCGAGGTGGTGACCGGGCGGCGCTTCTGCAGGGCCTGGGCCAGGGAGCGGGTGGAGATCTCGGTGCCCTCTTCGAGCGCCCGGTCGCCGAGGACCACGGTCAATGGCACCGCTGTGATGCCGTGGCGCTCCATCGTCAGCGGCGGCAGGTAGGCCGTTGAATCGGTGACGATCGCGACATGGCGGGACATGAGCTGGAGGTTACCTGCCGTAGCGGCCGGGCGGCAGCCCGACCCCTTTCACCTGGGCCGGAACCGGCCGGATCACACCATGCCGAACGCTCACACCATGCCGTGCCACGCCGTGCCGCCCGATCAAGTCGTGCTCTCGGGGCGGGGTTTCTTCTGCCAGGGGTAGGCAGGGCGCCGTCCTGGCGGGGTGATGGCGGACGGGGCCGGTTCCTCGGCGGCCGGGCGGGAGCGCGGGGGCTCCGGCCAGGTCTGCCGATCCGCCGTGGCGTCGGCGGGCGGGGCGTCCGGCCACGGGGACGATGCGGGATCGGCCTTCGTCCAGTGCCGCAGGGCACCGGCCTCCATGTCTATCTGGGCGCTCAGCGTGTCCAGGTCGTCCTCAGCGAAGCGGCCGGCGCGGTCGCGGGCCGCCCAGCGCAGCGAGTCCGCCGACTTCGTGATGCGCTCGGTGCGCTCACGCAGGGCGGGCAGCCGCTCGGCGAGTGTCCTGCGGTCCGGCTCGGACTCCAGGCGCCTGAGCTCGCCGTCGAGTTCACGGCCGTGCGCGCTGAGCCGCTGGAAGAGGCCCAGGGACTCCTTGAGCGACTCGTCCTGGGGCACGCCCGCGTGCAGCGCGTCCTGGGTCGCGCGCATCGACGTGCGCAGCGCGAGCCGGAGTTGGGCCACCTGTCCCTGTGGGCCGGGCTGGGCGAAGGACTTGGCGCGCAGGGTGTGGTCCTCGACCGAGCGCCGGGCCTGCGCGACCGTGCGGTCGACGCCGCGCTTGGCCGCACCGACCGCCTTGACCGCCGCGTAGCCGCCTACGACCACGAACAGCAGGAAGAGAAGGGCGAAGACTGTGATCACGGCTTCCAACGCTCCTCCACCGACTCCGGGCGGCACACGCCGCGCCGCTCTTCAACGGTAAACGCAACGGGCAGGTCCGGAGTTCCACAGGAACCCTGGACCTGCCCGTAGGGGACTACCCCGAGGCACTCGCCCCGACGCGTCAAAAAGGGCCGTGCCGACAACAACTAGTGACTACCGACTACCGACTACGCCGGAACGATGTTCACCAGCTTCGGCGCTCGCACGATGACCTTGCGGATGCCCACGCCGTCCAGCGCGGCGACGACCTTCTCGTCGGCCAGCGCGACCTTCTCCAGCTCGGCGTCGGAGATCGACGGCGACACCTCCAGCCGCGCCTTGACCTTGCCCTTGATCTGCACGACGCAGGTCACGCTCTCGTCCACGACGTAGGCCGGGTCGGCGACCGGGAAGTCCTGGTGGACGACCGTGTCGGTGCGGCCCAGCTTGCGCCACAGCTCCTCGGCGACGTGCGGGGCCAGCGGCGCGATCAGCAGCACCAGCGACTCGGCGACGGAACGCGGCACCGCGCCGCCCGCCTTGGTCAGCTGGTTGTTCAGCTCGGTGATCTTGGCGATGGCCGTGTTGAAGCGCAGCCCCTGCAGGTCCTGACGGACCCCGTCGATCGCCTTGTGCAGGGCACGCAGGGTGTCCTCGTCGGGCTCGGTGTCGACGACCGTGACCTCACCGGTCGCCTCGTCGACGACGTTGCGCCACAGCCGCTGCAGCAGCCGGTACTGGCCCACCACCGCGCGCGTGTCCCACGGCCGGGACACGTCCAGCGGGCCCATGGCCATCTCGTACAGGCGCAGGGTGTCGGCACCGTACTCGTCGCAGATCTCGTCCGGAGTGACCGCGTTCTTCAGGGACTTGCCCATCTTGCCCAGCAGCCGGGAGACCTTCTCGCCCTGGTGGTAGTACTCGCCGCCCAGCTCCTCGACCTCGGCGGCCGGCACCGGGAAGCCCCGGCTGTCCCGGTAGACGTAGGCCTGGATCATGCCCTGGTTGAACAGCTTGTGGAACGGCTCCGGGGACGAGATGTGCCCCAGGTCGAACAGCACCTTGGACCAGAAGCGCGCGTACAGCAGGTGCAGTACGGCGTGCTCGGCGCCGCCGACGTACAGGTCGACGCCGCCGTGCGGCATGCCCGCGCGGGGGCCCATCCAGTACTGCTCGATGGCCGGGTCGACCAGCTTCTGGTCGTTGTGCGGGTCCAGGTAGCGCAGTTCGTACCAGCAGGAACCGGCCCAGTTCGGCATGGTGTTGGTCTCGCGGCGGTACTTCTGGGGGCCGCGGCCGTCGCCCAGGTCCAGGGTGACGGCGACCCAGTCCTCGTTGCGGGACAGGGGCGTCTCAGGGGACGTGTCCGCGTCGTCCGGATCGAAGGTGCGCGGCGAGTAGTCCTCGACCTCCGGCAGCTCCAGGGGCAGCATCGACTCGGGCAGCGAGTGCGCGATGCCGTCCTCGTCGTAGACGATCGGGAAGGGCTCGCCCCAGTAGCGCTGGCGACTGAACAGCCAGTCGCGCAGGCGGAAGTTGACGGTGCCCTCGCCGATGCCCTCGCGGGCCAGCCACTCCGTGATCCGGGCCTTGGCCTCGGCGACGGCCAGGCCGTCCAGGGAGATGTCGTCGTTCGAGGAGTTGATGATCTTCGCGTCGTAGGACCCGAAGGCGTCCTCCCACGTGGACGTGTCCGTCCCGCGGCCGTCGGTCGGCTCGACGATGCAGGTGATCGGCAGCTCGAAGGCGCGCGCGAAGTCGAAGTCGCGCTGGTCGCCCGCCGGGACGGCCATGATCGCGCCGGTGCCGTAGCCCATCAGTACGTAGTCGGCGATGAAGACGGGCAGCCGCTCGCCGTTGACCGGGTTCGTCGCGAACGTGCCGGTGAAGACGCCGGTCTTCTCCTTGGCCTCGGTCTGCCGCTCCACGTCGGACTTGGTGCCGGCCTGCGCGCGGTACGCGGCGACGGCCTCCGCCGGCGTGGCGTGCCCTCCGGTCCACGCGTCGCGCGTGCCCTCGGGCCAGGCGGCAGGCGTGACCGTGTCGACCAGCGGGTGCTCGGGCGCCAGCACCATGTAGGTCGCGCCGAACAGGGTGTCGGGGCGGGTGGTGAAGACGGTGATGTTCTCGTCGTCCACGGGGAAGTCGACGCGGGCACCCTCGGAGCGGCCGATCCAGTTGCGCTGCTGCAGCTTGATGGCCTCGGGCCAGTCCAGCTCCTCCAGGTCCGCCAGCAGCCGGTCGGCGTAGGCGGTGATGCGCATGTTCCACTGGCGCAGCTTGGCCTTGAAGACGGGGAAGTTGCCGCGCTCGGAGCGGCCGTCGGCGGTGACCTCCTCGTTGGCCAGGACGGTGCCCAGGCCGGGACACCAGTTGACGGGCGCCTCGGAGGCGTACGCCAGGCGGAACTCGCCCAGGACGTCGGCACGTTCGGTGGCGCTCAGCTCGGGCCACGCGCGCGTGTGTCCCGGTACGGCACGCTCACCGGTCTCGAACTGGGCGATCAGCTCGGCGATCGGGCGGGCCTTGTCGGCCTCGTCGTCGTACCAGGAGTTGAAGATCTGCAGGAAGATCCACTGGGTCCACTTGTAGTACTCGGGGTCGATCGTGGCGAACGACCGGCGCTTGTCGTGGCCCAGGCCCAGCGCGCGCAGCTGGGACTTCATGTTGGTGATGGCGGCCAGGGTGGTGATCCTGGGGTGCTCGCCGGTCTGGACGGCGTGCTGCTCGGCGGGCAGCCCGAAGGCGTCGAAGCCCAGGGTGTGCAGCACGTTGTGGCCGGTCATCCGCTGGAACCGGGCGAACACATCGGTGGCGATGTAGCCCAGGGGGTGGCCGACGTGCAGGCCCGCACCGGAGGGGTACGGGAACATGTCCATGATGAACTTCTTGGGGCGGGCGGCCAGTTCGGGGTCGCCGGCCAGGTCACCGGTCGGGTTCGGCGCCTCATAGGTGCCCTCGGCGTCCCAGAAGTCCTGCCAGCGTGCTTCGATGTCCGCGGCCATCGCGGCCGTGTAGCGGTGCGGGGCGACCACCTCGGCGGCGGCAGCGGGGTTCGTCTCGCTCATGATCCTCAAAGCTCCATCGATCGTCTCTGCCAGCGGCTGCGACATTCAGGGTGTGACATCCACCAAATGAAAAATCCCCTCGCACAGGAGGGGACGCCGCGCTGATTCCGACCTCACCGTTCACCGGTGGTCGGGACTGATCAGCGCGGCTCGCTAAGCAGAAGGCGTACGGCACGCATGGCGTCAGAGTACCGCAGCCCTTGAGCACAACGCGACGCGCTTCCGTATCACCCTTGGCACCCTGTCCACACCGGCGTGGACTGACCCCGGTTCAAGGATTACCTTCGCGTACCACCCACTACGGGACATCACAGCAAGCGCATTGTCGTTTGATAACAACGCAATAACTCAAACCTCGTACCCACCGGTATGGAGCCACTTAGAGTTCGGCAGCGGGACCGCTTTCCCGATACTGCTCGGAGTTGCCCCCATGAACGCTCGTCGTAGTACCAGTTCGCTCCCCAAGCCGGGCCGCTCGGCCTATGGCGTGGTGAGCCTCGTCGTCCTGATCTTCATACCCGTGTTCGTGCTGGCCGGAGGCAGCCAGGTACAGGACTTCCTCAACTTCGGTGCGGGCGTTCTCTCGCTCGTCTCCCTCTCCTGCTCGGTGATCTGGGGGCTCGTCGCCCAGGACCGGGTCATCCTCAACATCCGCCAGCGGATCGTGGCGCAGGGCATCCACCGGGTGACCGCCGTCGGCTCGATCGCGTTCCTGGTGGTGCACATCACGGTCAAGCTGGCGCTCGACCACACCGTCCTGATCGCCGCGCTGATCCCCTTCAGCCTCGGTGTGAAGGGCAGCGCCGGGCTCATCGGTCTCGGCTCGCTGGGCGGCCTGCTCATGATCTTCGTGGGCATCACCGGCGCCCTGCGCAACCAGTTCGCGTCCCCCGCGCCGGTCGCCGCCCGCTGGCGCGCGATGCACATGCTGGCCTACCCGGCCTGGTGCGCGGCCCTGATCCACGGCCTGTTCGCGGGCCGCGCGGCGAAGCCGTTCTTCATGATCTCGTACGAGCTGTGCCTGGTCGGGGTCGCAGCGGCCCTCGCCCTTCGCTCGGCGCCGCGCCCGTTCAAGCGGAAGTTCGCCAACAAGGTCGCCATGCTCCTGGGCAACGAGGAGCGGCCGGGTCTCGACGAACTCGACGCGAGCCGTGGCCGCGTGTCCGAGTCCGGGCTGCCGGGCTACGAGAAGCGTGAGAGTCGGCGCCCCGCGCAGCCCTCGTTCACCGACACCGGGTCGATGCCGCGCGTGGATCCCAACGCCACGTACGAGACGCGGTCGATGACCCCGGAGACGGCCCAGAACGACTTCGCCGCCGCCTACCGCACCGCCACGCCGGAATCCACCGGTCAGATGCCGTTCGTCACCGACCAGACCTCGCGCATGAACATGCCGATGGACATGCAGAACACGCAGGCGGTCCCGCGCGCGGACAGCGGCGGCAGCACCTCCGGCAGCTGGCCGGTCCCGTCACCCCCGCCGGTCGGCGAGGCGCCCCCGTCGGCCTACGACCCGCTCCAGGACACCGGGTACAACATCCCTACGTACAACAACAATTCGGGCGCGGGCGGCTACGGGGAGGGATACGTGTACCCCACCGGTGAGTCGAACGGCACCTCCGGTACGTACAACCCCAATGACACGTACAACAGCGGTCCCGCCACTGATCAAACGCCCAATGCTTCGTACGACTTCGACGCGCAGGGCGGCTCGGGCGAACCTTGGAACACGCCTTCCGGAGGCTATAGGTGAACGAGGCCCTGCCCGACGTCCCAGAAGTCCGCGTGGTCGGGCTTCCTCAGCTCACGTCAGGCTTCGACCTTGTCGAGAGACTCGACCTGCCCATGCACCTGAAGGTGCACGGGCCGCTCGAACCGATGGGCGGGGAGCAGCTCGCGAAGCTCTCCGAGGCCATCAACCTGAAGGGCCGCGGCGGCGCGGGGTTCCCCTTCCACAAGAAGTTGCGGTCGGTCGCCGAAGCGGCGATCAAACGCGGTGTACGACCGGTCGTCGTCGTCAACGGCAGTGAGGACGAGCCGGCCTGCCGCAAGGACACGGTGCTCATCAACCGTGCCCCGCACCTCATCCTGGACGGCGCACTGCTGGTCGCCGAAGCCCTGGGTGCCCGCACGCTCGTGGTGGGGGTCACCCGTGAGTCGACGCAGCGCTCCATGGAGGCCGCGCTCTCGGAACGCGGCCTGAGCAACACCCGCCGCTCGGCGCTGAAGGCGTTCGTCCAGCGCAACCCGATCCGCATGGTCACCGGTGCCGCCGCGTCGCTGATCCGCTCGATCGACGGCGGCCCGGCGATCCCGCCCGGCCGCAAGGTCAGCGCCTCCCAGAACGGCGTCGGCGGCGTCCCCACCCTGCTCTCCAACGCCGAGACCTTCGCCCAACTCGCCATCGCCGCCCGCATCGGCCCTGAGCGCTACGGCAACACCGGCCTCTACGACGAGCCCGGCACCGTCATGCTCACGGTCTCCGGAGCGGTCGCCCGCCCCATGGTGATCGAGGTCCCCACCGGCGTACCGCTGCGCTACGTCCTGCAGTTGGCCGGCGCCCCGCCGGTCCCCCAGGGCGTGCTGACGGGCGGTTACCACGGCAAGTGGATCGACGCGGCGACGGTCAACGAGGCGATCGTCTCGCGCAACTCCCTGGACGCGGTGGGCGGTGCGCTCGGCGCGGGCGCCATCATGCCGATCACCCAGGAGACCTGCCCGCTGGGCGAGTCGCTGCGCGTGGCCCAGTGGCTGGCCGACGAGAGCGCGGGACAGTGCGGTCCCTGCTACCTGGGTCTGCCGGCCGCCGCACGCGGCATGGAGGACATCCTCAACGGCGGCGGCCCGGCCGCCCTGGAGGCGCTGAAGCAGGTCGCCAAGGCCGTGAAGCGGCGCGGCGCGTGCTCGCACCCGGACGGCTCCGCGATGTTCCTGGAGTCGACCATCAAGGCGTTCACGGACGACCTCGCCGCCCACGTCCTCGGAAACGGCTGCGGAAGGCCCGTGGAGGGCGTTCTGCCGCTCTTCGAGGCCGGCCAGCTCCCCGCGGGCATCACGAGCGGCGTGGAGGCCGAGGAGAGCGGTCCCAGCCGTCAGAAGATCTACGTCGACTGGACGCTGTGCCGGGGCCACGGTCTGTGCGCGGACATCCTTCCCGAGGTCTTCGAACTCGGCGCCGACGGCTTCCCCACCGTCGCGCAGGCCCAGGTGCCGCGCTATGCGGAGGCGAAGGCGCTCCGCGCGGTGCGCCGTTGCCCGGCGCTCGCGCTACGTCTGGAGGAGGAGGCCCCACGGGACAAGACCCCGTCGCGCAACCTCCCCGTCCTCTCCCAGGGCCGTGGCCGGCGGGCCCTGGGTCGCTGAGCAGCACACGAACAACGGGCCGCCCTCTTCTCAAGAGGGGGTGGCCCGTTCTTCCGTGAACGGCGCCAACTCCCCCTGAACACACCGAAGGCGGGTCATCCCATCGGATGACCCGCCTTCGACTTCTGTGGAGCTAAGGAGAATTGAACTCCTGACCTCCTGCATGCCATGCAGGCGCTCTACCAACTGAGCTATAGCCCCGCGCGGTGTGCTACCGGGTCTCCCCGGCGGCGAAGCAAACATTACCGGTGGACCCGGTGGACCACCAAATCGATTCCGTCCCCATGATCGTGACCGTCATCGCCGGGACCTCCTCGCGGGGTCCCGGCCGGGTTCAGGCGGTGACGAAGGAATAGAACCGTTTCAACGTGCAGTGCTCTTCCAGGAGTCGACCGTAGATCGGCTCGCCCTCAAGTTCGCGGTACGTCTCGATCGGGTCGCCTTTTATGATCAGCGCCCGCGCGCACTCCTCGCACCAGTACTGGTAGTCGGGATTCACCGGTTCCATGTCACGGACGATCGGCGTCCCACTGCCGCACCAGTCGCACTTTCGCCTGTGTGCACCCATCGATCAGCTCCAGCTGTGGCCGCAGGCCGTGCACACGTAGGAAACTCCGCCGTTGTCACCGAGGACTTGGGCCACGTGGGCGGAACCGCAGGAAGGGCAGCTCAGGCGGGTGATCGTATCCCGTATCAACGCCGCATCGAAGAGGTGGTCGACCTCCTCGATGATGCTCGCAGGCATCGCTACTCCCTCCCGTCGGGCCGCGCCCCCTCCGGCCGTTTGATTCTGCCACGGCCGGACCAATACGGTCAGCGACGCCTCAGTACCAGTCCGGACACGGCACCCACCGCGGCCGTCCCCGCCAGCGCGAACATGCACGCCAAAAACGCCTCCGCAGAGGTATACGCCCCCGGGGCCCCAAGTGACTCAAGCCGGTTCAAGAACAGTGTGCCGAAAACCGCGACCCCGATCAGCTGACCCAGCTGCGCGACCGTGGACAGCAGACCGCTGGCGTCCGCCGCGTCCTCGGGCCGCACGGTCGCGAGGGCCCGGGTCAGCGTCGGACTGAAGGCGAGCGCGAGCCCGGCCCCCACGCCGACGTACGCCACGTACAGTACGGCCCCGCCGCGGTCGCCGCCTTCGAACGCCAGGCCGACTCCCGCGACGGCCGGGATCGTGACCAGGAATCCGAGCGGGGTCAGCGCCGGCTGCCAGGCCGCCGGCCACCTCCGCCAGGTCAGTCCGACCGCCCCGAAGACGACCGCCGTCGGCGCGAAGGTGAGACCAGCGCGCAGCGCGCTGAAGCCGAGGCCGCCCTGGACGTGCAGGGTGAGCGCGAACAGGAAACCGGCGTTGATGGCCATGACCGCCAGGATCCGGAAGACGGCGAGAGCCATGCCAGGGTGACGCAACACACGTGGTGCGATCAGCGGGGCTCCCCCGCGCCGGGCGAGCCGGGACTCGTACCCGCAGAACGACGCGAAGAGGACGGCCGCCGCGATCAGCGACAGCCACGACCACAGCGGCCAGCCCTCCTCCTGCCCCAGCACCAGCGGCACCGTCAGCAGCGAGACCGCCGAGGCGAGCAGCACCAGCCCCGGCACGTCGAACGCCCGTGCGCGCTCCGGCTCAGCCCCGGCGCCCCGCGGCAGCACGCGCCTGCCGAGGAACAGGAGTGCGACGCCCACGGGCACGTTGACGAGGAACACCGGCCGCCAGCTCGTGCCGAACAGGTCGGCGCTGACGAGGACCCCGCCGAGGATCTGCCCGGCGGCTGCGCCGACGGCGATGACCGCCGAGTAGACGCCGAGCGCCCGCATCCGGGCCTCGCCGACGAAGTTGCGCTGGATCAGGCTCAGCACCTGAGGAATCATCAGCGCCGAGCCGGAACCCTGGACCAGGCGGAACACGATCAGCTCGGTCGAACCCTGGGCCAGGCCGCAGGCGAGCGAGGCGGCGGTGAACAGGGCGAGCCCCGCGAGGTGGACCCGGGTGTGACCGAGCCGGTCGCCGAGCCGTGCACCGGTGATCAGCAGCACCGAGTACGTGATGGTGTAACCGGCGATCACCAGCTGCAAGTCGGCGCCGGACGCGTGGAGTTCGGTGCCGATGGTGGGGGCGGCGACGTTCACGATGAACACGTCGAGCAGCGCCATGAACAGGGCCGCGAGCAGCACCGCGAGCATCGGCCCGCGGCGATTGTCAGTGCCAGGGTCTTTACTGGTGGCAGGAGTGGGAACGGGTGCGGAATCCGGTTCCGTACGGGGTGATGTCGTCATGCGGTCGAGCGTGGGGGCGCTTCGGTACGGGTGCCGAGAGCCCGCTGATGCTGGTACCGGCAGCACCTGGCACGGACCAAGTCGGGCGTCGAACATGGGGGATGTGACGATGAGGATGGGGACGACACAGCGCCGCCGGCCCGAGCTTGCCGCGTTTCTGCGCAGCAGGCGCGCCCGGGTGACACCGCACGACGTCGGCATGCCGCCGGGCTTCCGACGGCGTACGCCGGGGCTGCGCCGCGAGGAGGTCGCGCAGCTCTCCGGAGTGGGCGTCACCTGGTACACGTGGCTCGAACAGGGGCGCCCGATCAACGCGTCCGCGCAGGTGCTGGACGCCGTGGCGCGCACGCTCCGGCTCGACGCGCCGGAGCGGGAGCATCTGTACCACCTGGCCGAGGTGCCGTACGCGCATCCGCCGGAGGCGACCGTGCAGTCGGTGGGGCCGGAGATCCAGGGCATCCTCGACGCCCTCGACCCACGCCCGGCGGTGGTCTACAACGCGCGCTACGACATCCTCGCCACCAACTCCCCCTACCGGACGGTGTTCTGGCTGGAGCCGCTGGCGCCGGGCCCGATGCCGAACGCACTGTGGAAGCTGTTCACGGTGCCGGAGGAGGAGTGTCCGCTGCTGTACCGGGAGACGGAGCTGCCGGTGATGGTGGCGACGCTGCGCTCGGCCTACGGGGTGCATACCGGTGAGCCCGCCTGGGAGGAGTTCATACGCGGGCTGTCGGCGGTGAGTCCGCTCTTCGCGCGGCTGTGGAGGAGCGGGGACGTGGCGGAGCCGGGGCGGCGGGTGAAGACGTTCCGGCACGAGGAGGTGGGAGAGATGCGGATGACGTCGGTGTCGTTGTCGGTCAACGGGATGCCGGAGTGCCGGATCGTGGTCTACACCCCGGCCGACGAGGAGACTCGGCTCCGCACGGAGGCGCTGACAGCGACGAAAAGATCCCACCCCTGAAAGGGATGGGATCTCATCGATTCGATCGTGGACGACTCTCGATCTTTGACAACTCAAGAGTGTCGATCTGTGGAGCTAAGGAGAATTGAACTCCTGACCTCCTGCATGCCATGCAGGCGCTCTACCAACTGAGCTATAGCCCCGTGTGTTCTTCCCGCTCGGCGGGCGAACAAGAAGAACTTTAGCCTGCGACCTGCCGGAAAGTGAAATCCGGGGTCGGGGCCCTGGAGGGCCGCTCAGTCGTCGTCGCCGAGCACCGGTTCCGGGAGCGTGCCGGCGTTGTGTTCCAGCAGGCGCCAGCCGCGGGCGCCCTCGCCGAGCACGGACCAGCAGCAGTTGGAGAGGCCGCCGAGACTCTCCCAGTGCTGGGACTCCAGACCGAGGAGACGCCCGATGGTGGTGCGGATCGTGCCGCCGTGGCTGACCACCACGAGGGTGCCGTCCTCGGGCAGCTTCTCGGCGTGCCGCAGCACGACGGGAGCGGCCCGGTCGGCGACCTCGCTCTCCAGCTCGCCGCCGCCGCGGCGCACCGGCTCCCCGCGCTTCCACGCGGCGTACTCGTCGCCGTGGCGGGCGATGATCTCCTCGTGCGTCAGCCCCTGCCAGACGCCCGCGTACGTCTCCCGCAGGCCCTCGTCGTGCGTGACGTCGAGGTCGGTGAGGGCGGCCAGCTCGGCGGCCGTGTTCGCCGCCCGCTTCAGGTCGGAGGCGACGATCGCGTCCGGCTTGAGGGACGCCAGCAGCCGGGCCGCGCGGCGGGCCTGGCCGATGCCCGTCTCGGTGAGCTCGACGTCCGTGGTGCCCTGGAAGCGGCGCTCCACGTTCCACGCGGTCTGGCCGTGCCGCCACAGGATGACGCGTCGGCCCCGGCCCGCCTTGCGGCCGTCGGCCCCGGCGGTCACCGCACCTCCCCGAACTCGGAGGGGTCCTCCTCGGCCTGCAGCTTGGCGTGCTCGGCAGCCTTGCCGCGGGTGGCCTTCGCCTCGACGGGGAGGTCCAGCTCGGGGCAGTCCTTCCACAGTCGCTCCAGGGCGTAGAAGACACGCTCCTCGCTGTGCTGGACGTGGACGACGATGTCGACGTAGTCGAGCAGGATCCAGCGGGCGTCGCGGTCGCCCTCACGGCGCACCGGCTTGGCGCCGAGCTCCTTGTTGAGCTTCTCCTCGATCTCGTCGACGATCGACTTGACCTGACGGTCGTTGGGAGCGGAGGCCAGCAGGAAGGCGTCCGTGATCGACAGCACATCGCTGACGTCGTAGGCGATGATGTCGTGCGCGAGCTTGTCGGCGGCCGCCTGGGCGGCGGCGGAGATGAGCTCGATGGAGCGGTCAGTGGCGGTCACTACGCGGCTTTCGGTCGGCGGTCAACAGACCTCAAGGGTCTCACGGACCGCGGACGGCACCCCACGTGAATAACGGATCATGCCCAGGACGCCGGTCGGGACACCGGCTCCGGCCTCCGGGGCATGCTCTCCGTCACCCAGCCACTTGGCCGTCGTCACGATGACGACGACGGCTTGTAGTCCGTTCCGAGGACCACCGAGACATCCGCGTTCGCGGCGACTGTGCCCTTGGTCACGGTGCTGGTGGGCAGGCCCAGGGTCTTGGCGACCTCGGTGGCGTTCTCCTTGTCGGCCGCGTCGGAGTACGTGATCTTGGACGTGGCCGAGGTCCCGGACGTCGTGCCGGCCTCAAGGAAGGTGAAGCCGCCGTTGAGGAGCACGACGCGGGCCTTCTCGGTGTCGTCCTTGACACCGGTGGCGTTCTGGACGGCGACCCGGACCGCCGAACCCTCGTCGGGGCTCTTCGCGGTGCCGCCCAGGATGTCCTTGACGACGCTGGCGGAGGCCTGCGCGGTCAGGGTGCCGTCGTTCTGGACGGGCAGCAGGGCCGTCTTGTAGTCACCGCTCTTGGCGAGGTCGGCGAGCTTGGCGAGGAAGGTGCCGAGGTCCTTGTCGGTGAGCGGCGGGTCCAGGATCTGGGCCAGCGTCTGCACGGTGGTGGTCGCCGCCGTCGGGTCGGAGGTCAGCTGGCGCAGCACGGCCTGCATGACCTGGCCGAACCGCTCCAGCTGGGCGTTCTGGGCCTCGCCGGAGGCGCGGTAGGTGGCGTAGGCGACGGCCATCCTGCCGCTGAGGGTCTGGTCCTTGCCCTTGTGGACGAGGGGCGCGGCACCCTTCTTGGTGGCGGCCGGGTCGGGCACGTCGGCATTGGTGTCGAGGTCGATGTTGCCGACCAGGTCGACCAGGTTCTGCAGGTAGGGGGTGTCCAGCCGCCAGGTGCCCTCGATGCCGGTGCCGAGGACGGTGTTGAGCTGGTCGACGGTCCCGGAGGTGCCGTCGTCGCCGACCGACTTGGCCAGCGTCGTGGTGTTGCCGTCGTCGTCCGTGAGGGCGAGGGAGTTGGGCAGCAGCACCGTGGTGCCCTGCTTCAGGGTGGTGTTGTCGACGAGCAGCACCGAAGACGTGCCGCCCTTCCCGGTGTTGTGCAGGTGGACGACGATCACGTCGCGGTTCTGGGCGCCGGTTGCCGTCGTGGTGCCCGACTTCGCGGCGGAGGAGGACACCCCGGGGAGCTTCCCGGCGTACCAGAGGTAGCCGACGCCGCCGGACACGACCAGCGCCAGGACCACGACGAGGGCGACCACACGGCCGCGGGCGCGGCGCTTGGCCTCCTCGCGGCGCTCGGTGCGGTTCTCGGTGAAGTTCAGCCAGTCGATGACGTCCTCGGAGTCGTCGGTCGGCTCCTCCACGAAGGCGAACTGCTCGGTGCCGTAGTCCCGTTCGCCCGTCTCCGGGGCTTTCGGGGCTTCCGTGTCCTCGGCCGGCCCGGACTGCTGCGGGATGTAGGCGGTCTGCTCGGCGACCTGGGGCTGCTGTCCGCTGCTCGCGGTCTGCCCGTAGGGGTCGTAGGCGGTCGTCGTCCCGGTGGCGTACGGGTCGTAGCCGGACTGGGGCGCCTGCCGGCCCGTGTCGTACGGCTGCTGGGTGCCCGTGTCGTACTGGGGCGACTGCTGCTGGCTGCCGGTCGCGTACGGGTCGTAGGCGTAGCCCTGTTGCTGCTGCCCGTACGGGTCGTACGGCTGCTGCTGCGGGGGCTGTTGGGTCTGCTGGGTCTGCTGGGCCGGGACCTGCCGGTAGACAGGCTGGTTGTACTCGTCGTAGCCGACGAGTTCGTACTGGTCGCCGCCGTACCCGGCGTCGTATCGGTCGTTCACCGGTGCCCCTCTCGACTCACTCGCCGCGGTACAGCTCGCGCTTGTCGATATAGCGCACGACTCCGTCGGGCACCAGGTACCAGACGGGATCACCCTTCGCGACTCTCGCACGGCAGTCTGTTGAGGAGATGGCCAGCGCGGGAACCTCGATCAGCGAGACGCCGCCCTCCGGGAGACCCGGGTCGGTCAGCGTGTGGCCGGGGCGGGTGACCCCGATGAAGTGCGCGAGGGAGAACAGCTCCTCCGCGTCCCGCCAGGTCAGGATCGCGCCGAGGGCGTCGGCGCCGGTGATGAAGAAGAGGTCCGCGTCCGGGTTGATCGCCCGCAGGTCGCGCAGGGTGTCCGTGGTGTAGGTGGGGCCGCCGCGGTCGATGTCGATACGGCTCACCGAGAACTGGGGGTTCTCGGCGGTCGCGATGACCGTCATCAGGTAGCGGTCCTCGGCCAGGGCGACCTTGCGGTCGGTCTTCTGCCACGGCTGACCGGTCGGGACGAAGATCACCTCGTCCAGGTGGAACTGCGCGGCGACCTCACTGGCCGCCACGAGGTGCCCGTGGTGGATCGGGTCGAACGTTCCGCCCATGACGCCGAGACGGCGCTTGCCGGGGTTCGACGGGCCGTTGTTGCGCGGGCCGTTCGCCATTCGGATCTCCGTGCCGCGCGTCGTGTCGTTCGCCGGACCGGTAGGCATGTCCTGCTCTCCCATGCGTGCAGACCCTACCGGCCCGGTGTGAAGGCCCCGAGACCCGTCCGGCGGACAGAACGGGCAGAACCTAGCGGTCGCGGTTGAAGCGGGTGGTGATCCACAGCAGGAGCATCAGGAGCAGGAACGCGCCGCCACCGGTGATGATCGGCTGGAGGCTCTCGTGGTTGCCCCCGCCCTCCCCCTCGGCGGCAAGAGTGACCAACTGGGCAGCAGTGCCGTGGATGCTCATCTTCAGCAGAACCTATCCGGTGTGGGCGGGATAAAGATGTCGGCTCATGGTAAGCGGGCGCCCCGGCGACGATCACGCCGACTCCGCCATTGGAAGCCGACGGGCAGCAGACCGGGACACGGAAGGGAACTCGACGGGCGTCTCAGTCGTCCTTCTGTTTGTACCCGCGCAGCAGGAACCACGCGGTCAGGATGCAGCCGAGGAACATCACGATCAGTACGACCCTGAGCAGATCCCCCGACCCTTGCCGGGGGGCGGCGCTCGCGGCCTCTGCGAGCCAGGCGGCTGCGGAATGGGGCTCCATGCGTTGACTCCTTCGCTGTACTGCCCGTCAACGGTATCTCCGCCTAGGCTGGGCTCTGCTTCGGGGGCACTCAGGGCACTCACACGCACATGGGGGACCACATGTCCGAAGACGGCCACGAGCAGAACGGGCACGAGAACGTACCGAGCAGGCAGCGCAGGCGCTTCCCGGGGATCTCCTCGCGTGCGTACGAGCACCCGGCCGACCGCTCCGCCCTGGTGGCGCTGCGCAAGCTGACCGGGTTCGACACGGTGTTCAAGGCGCTCAGCGGGCTGCTGCCCGAGCGCAGTCTGCGGCTGCTGTTCCTGTCCGACTCGGTGCGCGTGTCGGACCAGCAGTTCGCGCACCTCAACGACATGCTGCGGGACGCCTGTTACATCCTGGACCTGGAGAAGGTCCCGCCGATGTACGTCACCCAGGACCCACAGCCCAACGCGATGTGCATCGGCCTGGACGAGCCGATCATCGTCGTCACCACCGGCCTGGTCGAGCTGCTCGACGAGGAGGAGATGCGGGCGGTCGTCGGCCACGAGGTGGGCCACGCGCTGTCCGGCCACTCCGTGTACCGCACGATCCTGCTGTTCCTGACCAACCTGGCCCTCAAGGTCGCCTGGATCCCGCTGGGCAACCTCGCGATCCTGGCGATCGTGACGGCGCTGCGCGAGTGGTTCCGCAAGTCGGAGCTGTCCGCCGACCGCGCGGGCCTGCTGGTCGGCCAGGACCTGCGGTCCTCGATGCGCGGCCTGATGAAGATCGCGGGCGGCAACCACCTGCACGAGATGAACGTGGACGCGTTCCTCAAGCAGGCCGAGGAGTTCGAGTCGGGCGGCGACCTGCGCGACTCGGTGCTGAAGATCCTGAACGTGCTGCCCCGCTCCCACCCGTTCACCACCGTGCGGGCGGCCGAGCTGAAGAAGTGGGCCGAGTCCCGCGACTACCAGCGGATCATGGACGGCCACTACCCGCGGCGCAGCGAGGACAAGGACACCTCGGTCACGGACTCGTTCCGCGAGTCGGCGGCGAGCTACGCCAGCAACGTCAAGAGCTCCAAGGACCCGCTGATGAAGCTGGTCAGCGACTTCGCCGGCGGCGCGGGCGACCTGGGCGGCCGGGTGCGGCGCGGCTTCGGCGGCTTCGCGAGCTCGACCCCGCAGGACGAGCCGCCGTCGGGCTCGGCCAACGGCACGGAGCAGCCGCCCACGGACGACACACCGCCGCGCGACGGGAACTGACCCGCACGGCCCCACCTCGGAGAACACCTGCGCGGTCGGTCCGGGTGCACCCCGGCCGACCGCGCGGCCGGTCCGGGTGCACCGCGCTCGCCCGCGACCACGGCCACGCGGCCGGCCCGAGCTCACGCCCACACCTTGCCGCCCATCCGGGACACCGCCCCACCCGGAGAGCCGTCCCGCGTGCGAAGCCGCCCCACTCGGGAAGCCCTTTCCGGGGCCACCGTCCCCGGAGCCGAAAATAACGAAACTCACACCTTCGGTTGCGCGTCCGTCGCCAGTGATCCGCAGAGCGCCGTCGCGCTGCCCGTCGCGTACGGGTCCGTGCCGGCCGGGCCGCCCGCCTTGGCGGTCTGGCCGGCGAGCAGGGGGCGCAGGTGGGTCACGGAGTCCTCGGCGCAGGACAGGGGCCCGGCCTGGACGTAGGAGACGACGAGCTGGGCCTGGTGCATGCGCAGGTCGTCGCGGTCGAAGCGGAAGTGGAGTTCGCGGCGGACGGTGAACAGGGACACCTGGGCCTGCTCGCCGGAGCCGGCCGAGGCCGTCGTGCCGGTGGGCCGTAGCGCGTAGACGAAGGTTCCGTCGGCGGTGACTTCGAGGGTGGACGAGTCGATCTCGGTGGCCGCCAGGGTGCCCTGGACGCGGATCTTGCGGTCGGCCAGCTGGACACGTGACGGGTCGAAGCGAACCAGCCATCCGGTGGGCTCGTGCCGGCCGTCGGCGGTCGGGTGCTCGAAACTCTGGTCGAACTGGTCGAGTTGCTCCGGGTCGACGAGGACGCGCGCGGGGCGGATCTGTCCGCCGGTGAGGACCGCCGGGTAGAGCGAGGACTCCACGATGTAGTCCTTGGCGGTGCTCAGGGCGGCGATGACCTGGCTGTCCGAGAAGTGCGCGGTGCGCCGCGCGGCCGGCAGCGGGACGCCCTCGGCGCCGACGCTGAACTGCGCGGCCGGGCTGTGCGCGTAGAGGTCCTCGGCGTCGGCCGCCCCCGGCACCTTGCCCTGGGGGGACAGCGGGATGACGGTCATCCGGAGCGGTTCGACGGGCTGCTGGGCCGTGGGGGTCGTGTAGGGGTGCCGTACGCCCATGTAGATCGCGGTGCCGAAGGCGACGGCGATCAGCATGACCAGGATCAGGGCCTGGCGGGAGAGACCGCGGCGCAGGGCCGGGCGGCGGCGGACGGCGGGGGCGTGGTCGGCCAGGCGCTCCTGCGCGGAGAACTCCTGGAGGCGGGCAGCGCGGACGAACGACTCGTCGAAGACGACGGATCGGTACTCGTCCTCACCACCACCGGGAGCGCCCTCGGGCGTGCCCTCAGGTGGGTCTCCTGGACCGCCCATACTTTCAGAGTAGGTCTCTGGAGCCTCAGGTAAACGCCCTGGTACACGACAAGTTCTGACAGGTTCTCACCGCGCCGCTCACAGCGTGCTCAGGGCGTGCGCGGTACGGCGGACAGCGGTGGCTGGGAGTTGTCGGCGGAAGCGGAGGGAGCCGCCGCCGTGCCCTGTTCCACGCCGGTGGAGGCCGGGGGCGGGACGCGGTCCCTGCCGCCCGAGGAGGCGCCGCGGTAGACCGCCGAGAAAGCCAGGGCGACCATGCCGATGCCCATCACGACGGCGAGCAGCCAGGCGACGGGGCGGTGCCAGCGGACCTGTTTGCCGTAGGTGCCCGGAGCGCCGTAGCGGCCCTCGACGACATCGGGGTCGTCCAGGTCGTCGAGTTCCGGATCATGGCCGAATTCACGTCCGTAGGCGTCCTCGAACGGATCGTTCTCGCCTCGTCCGCGTCTGCCGTGCTGCGCACGGCGGGCTTCGGCCTCGGAGGCCTCGGCTCTTGCCTGCGCGGCGGCCAGGAGGCGCTCGACGGCGGTCGGCTCGTGTACTACGGCCGCCCGTATGAAGGCCTCGTCGAAGACCACGGATGCGAACTCTTCGTCCGACATTCCGCGGTCGTGGTCGTCGTCGGGCTCCCCGCCGTCGGGAAACGGCCTGCCCCCCACGTCCTCCGGCACCTCTCCAGAGTAGACCTGGGGGGGCAATTTGGGCAGGCGGTAGGGAAATTCATCCGTTGGGTGAGACGCCTCTCCCCCGACGAGCCGTTATGCCCGCCGCATATGCCGGACGGCGGGGCCTCAGCGGCGGATGTGCCCGTCGCCCGTGACGATGTACTTGGTGCTCGTCAGCTCCGGCAGGCCCATCGGGCCCCGTGCGTGCAGCTTCTGGGTGGAGATGCCGATCTCCGCGCCGAAGCCGAACTGGCTGCCGTCCGTGAAGCGCGTCGAGGCGTTGACCGCGACGGTGGTGGAGTCGACCAGCTGGGTGAAGCGGCGGGCGGCCTGCTGGGAGCCGGTGACGATCGCCTCGGTGTGGCCGGAGCTCCACAGCCGGATGTGCTGGACGGCCTTGTCGAGCGAGTCGACGACGGCGGCGGCGATGTCGTAGGAGAGGTACTCGGTGTCCCAGTCCTCCGGGGTGGCCTCGACGACCGTGGCCTCGGAGTCCTTGGCGTAGGCGAGCACGCGCTCGTCGGCGTGCACGGTGACGCCGGCCTCGGCGAGGGCGTCCAGGGCGCGCGGCAGGAACTCGGGGGCGATGTCCTGGTGGACGAGGAGGGTCTCGGCGGCGTTGCAGACGCTGGGCCGCTGGGCCTTGGAGTTGATCAGGATGTCGATCGCCATGTCGAGGTCGGCGTCGGCGTCGACGTAGACGTGGCAGTTGCCGACGCCGGTCTCGATCACGGGGACGGTCGACTCGTTGACGACGGTCTGGATCAGGGAGGCGCCGCCGCGCGGGATGAGCACGTCGACGAGACCCCGGGCGCGCATCAGTTCGCGGACGCTCTCGCGGTTCTCGCCGGGCACCAACTGCACGGCGTCGGCGGGCAGTCCGGCGCCGCCGACGGCGTCGCGGATGACGCGCACGAGGGCGGTGTTGGACTCGTAGGCGGAACCGGAGCCGCGCAGGAGGACCGCGTTCCCGGACTTGAGGCAGAGCGCCGCCGCGTCCACGGTGACGTTCGGGCGGGCCTCGTAGATGATGCCGACGACGCCGAGGGGGACGCGGACCTGGCGCAGGTCGATGCCGTTCGGGAGGGTCGAGCCGCGGACGACCTCGCCGACCGGGTCGGGCAGCGCGACGACGTCCCGTACGTCCGAGGCGATGGCACGCACGCGCTCGGGAGTGAGCGTCAGCCGGTCGATGACCGTCTCGCTGGTGCCGGCCGCGCGGGCCTTGGCGATGTCCTTGGCGTTGGCCTCGACGATCTCGCTCGTACGGACCTCCAGCGCGTCCGCGATGGCGAGCAGCGCGTCGTCCTTCTCGGCGCGCGGCAGCGGCGCGAGGTCGGCGGCGGCGGACTTGGCGCGGTACGCGGCCTGCGTGACCGGGGACAGGGAGTCGTACGGCGAGAGCGTGGTCATGAGGGAAGGGTAGTGCGCCCTGCGAGGGCGTCCACCGGCTATCCCAAACCGCGAGACAAGCGCGGAAGGCCCCGAAGACGGCTCAAAACGGATCCTGAGGGTCTCAGAACGGGTGCACGCCGACCGGGGTCGCGGGCAGCGGGCCGTATCCCTCGGAGATGCGCTGGTGGTAGGTCTCGCGGTCGATGACCTCCAGGCCGACGATCTCCCACGGCGGCAGTTTCGCGGTCTGGCGGTGCTCGCCCCACAGGCGCAGCGCCACGGCTGCCGCGTCGTGCAGGTCGCGGGCCTCTTCCCAGTAGCGGATCTCCGCGTGGTCGTTGGCGTAGCGGCTGGTCAGCAGAAAGGGGTGGTCGTGGGCGAGCTGTTCCAGACCGCGCCGTACCTCCTTCAGCGGGGCCTCGCCGCCGGAGACGCTGAGGGTGACATGCCAGAGCCGGGGCAGGTCCTTGGGTTCCTCGCCCTCGTACCGGGCGCCGGCCGCGACGCTCGTCAGCGTGCGCTCCTCGCCGGACGCGCGGGAGATGGCACCACCGCGGGACGCCGCCGCCCCAGGGCGCACTCGTCTCACGACGGCCTCCTTACGCAAGGGGCGAGCTGCGGTGCTCGCGCGGATGTGTCCCTGAGCAAAGTTGAGCAGGCCGAAGCCGTCCGCGTGGCGCTTTTGCGGAAGGTCCACCTCACGGCTGGCGCACGGGATGGGCGTTCCCGCTCTTTTCGACCGCGGGCCCGTGGCGGACGGTTCGGTTGTTCTACGGGTTACCGGTTCTACGGGTTCTACGTGTTCTACGGGTGCAGGATCACCAGGTCGTCCCTGTGGACGACTTCCCTCTCGTACGACGGCCCCAACTCGCGCGCCAGTTCCCTGGTGGAGCGGCCGATCAGCTGGGGGATCTCCTTCGCGTCGAAGTTGACGAGCCCCCGGGCCACCGGATGCCCTTCGGCGTCCCGGAGTTCGACGGGGTCGCCCGCGCTGAACTCGCCCTCGACGGCGGCGATTCCGGCCGGCAGCAGCGACATCCGGCGCTGGACGACCGCGCGTACGGCACCGTCGTCGAGCGTCAACGAGCCCTGCGGGGTGGACGCGTGCTGGAGCCAGAGCAGCCGGTCAGCGGAACGTTTGCCGGTGGCGTGGAAGTACGTCCCCGTGTCGCCACCGCTCAGCGCGTCGGTCGCGTGGACCGCGCTGGTCAGTACGACGGGGATGCCGGCGGCGGCGGCGATCCGCGCGGCCTCCACCTTGGTGACCATGCCGCCGGTGCCGACGCCGGCCTTGCCCGCGCTGCCGATCTCGACGTGCGCGAGGTCGGCGGGCCCCCGGACCTCCGCCACCCGCGAGGTGCCCGGCTTGCTGGGGTCGCCGTCGTAGACGCCGTCGATGTCGGAGAGGAGGACCAGCAGGTCGGCGTGGACGAGGTGGGCGACGAGGGCGGCGAGCCGGTCGTTGTCGCCGAAGCGGATCTCGTCCGTGGCGACGGTGTCGTTCTCGTTGACGATCGGGAGGGCGCCCATGGCGAGGAGTTTGTCGAGGGTGCGGGAGGCGTTGCGGTGGTGGGAGCGGCGGCTCATGTCGTCGGAGGTGAGCAGCACCTGTCCGACGCGGATGCCGTACCGGGCGAAGGAGGCGGTGTAGCGCGCCACGAGGAGGCCCTGTCCCACGCTGGCGGCGGCCTGCTGCCGGGCCAGGTCCTTGGGGCGGCGGCGCAGTCCGAGCGGGGCGAGTCCGGCGGCGATGGCGCCGGAGGAGACGAGGACGACCTCTTTCTCTCCCCCGCTGCGGCTCTTGGCGAGGACGTCGACGAGCGCGTCGACCCGGTCGGCGTCCAGGCCGCCGGCCGCGGTGGTCAGTGAGGAGGAACCCACCTTGACGACGATCCTGCGGGCCTCGGTCACGGCCTGCCTTGCCCCTGCCACGTGCGACGTCCCCTCGGGTAGATCGGGCTGGCAATCTACGCGAACCGGGTTGCCCTGTGCACTTTGGTCCAGGTCTCGGACAGATGAGTCGAGTTCCGGGTGCGCGCCGGTGGGGGCTGGTCGCGCCCACGCGGCGGAGCCGCAAATCGACACAGCCCCGCGCCCCTAAAGAACACGGGCCGGCCTGCGTTTCTAAGGGGCGCGGGGAACTGCGCGACCAGCCCCCACCGGGCCGCACTCTGAACTCAAGCCGCTCTCAGCATCCGACGCGCTTTCCGCGTCACCCGGCGGAGGAACACCCCCACCGCCCCCTCCCGGTACCCCTTGACCTCTCGGGCCTCCCGGGGTTCGGCCAGGTAGAGGGAGTCGGCGAGGCCGGCCGACGCGGAGCGGAAATGGGGATACGCCAGGTACACGCGGCGCCCACCCCTCTCCAAGACGGCGTCGGGCCGCTTCTTCGACTTGATGAACTCGACCACGTCAAGCAGGAGTTCGGGACGTTCCCGCGCGACCAGGTGCAGGCGCAGCCGTTCGTCGACCTTGAGGCGGAGGGCCACCTCGGGGGTCCAGTGGGCCGCCATCAAGGGCTTGGCCAACTCGAACTTGTGGCGCCGTACCTGCTCGGTGTCCTTGACGTACTTCGGGCCGAACTGCGGGAGCAGGGTGACCAGGAAGGGGCGGACCATGAGCTTGTCGCGCTCCACGCCCGGCGGGACCATCTCCGCGATGAGGTTCATCAACGCGCGGGCGGAGTCGAAGCGCAGGGTGTAACTCCCGCTCTTCGTCACCTGTTTGCCGTCGTCCCGGCCCACCAGGTAGTAGCAGGTGTGGTCGGCGATGACGGAGACGCCGTCGGCCCGCAGGTACGCCTCCATCGTGAACAGCGCGTCCTCGCCGGTGAACAGCGACTCGTCGAACCGCATGCTGTGCCGCTCCAACAGCGCCCGCCGGAACAGCTTCTGGGCGCTCAGCGTGAACTTGATGTTGGAGTGGAAGACGTCGGTGCGCTCCAGCGTCTCGACCCACGCCGCCTTGGGCGGGACGCGGTTGATGCCCTCGACCTTGCCGAGCACCACGTCCGTGCCGTTGCGGTCGGCCATCGCGACCATGCGCTCCAGGGCCTCGGGGGCGAGCCGGTCGTCGGCGTCGAGGAAGAAGACGTAGCGCCCGCTCGCCTTGCCGAGGCCGACGTTGCGCGGGGAGCTGGGGCCGCCGGAGTTCTCCTGGTGGATCACCGTGACGTGGGTCGCGGCGCGGGCCGCGAACTCCTCCAGGTACTCCCCCGTGCCGTCCGTCGAACCGTCGTCCACGGCGATGACCTCGATGCGGGCCGCGTCCAGGGTCTGCGCCTCGACCGAGCGCAGGCACTCGACCAGGTACGGCATCGCCTCGTACGCCCCGACGACCACGGTCACATCAGGCTGCGTCGCGGTCACGCGTTCCCCTTTGTCCATGGAGTGTTTCCCCCGTATCTGCTGAAGCGCCATCTACAAGACGGCCGACCGAGTGGATCGGTTGTCTTCCGTCAGCAGGGGATACGCAAAAGAGCCCGGTTTTCGAGGATCACTCCCCAAGAACCGGGCTCTTCTTGACCAAGTACTGACACACGCAGGTCAGCTCGTGAGTTCGGCCTCCGTCGCCGCCGCCCGCTCCTGCCCGACGTTCCGTGTCTCGGACTTGAGCGCGAGGTTCGCCACCGCGGTGTTGAACTGCTCGATGGACGTGGGCTCGTCGGGACCGAGCAGGTACTCCTTGAGTTCCCTGCGGTCCTCGGCCATCGGGTCGGCGTCCGGGGCGCGGACGGCCGCGAGCAACTCGCCCAGTTCCGTTGCCTTGTTGGAGAGGATCACGGCCGCGCGCACCGCCGTGTTCTGCCGCTTGAACTCCTCCACGCCCAGTTTCGCGGAGTCGGTGACCGCGTACGGCTTGCCGCTCGCGATGAAGTCGGAGACCACGCTGGAGATGTCGGAGACCATCGCGTCGGACACGTTGAAGCAGTCGTACAGGCGCGGCTCGGCGCCCGCGATGACCCGGTGCTCGACGGTGCCGACGGAGGTCCAGTACGCGTCGTTCCACTCGGCGCGCAGCCGGGCGATCTCCTCGTACTTGGCCAGGTCGACCACGCCGTCACGGGTCAGCTCGGCCTCGTCGCCCTTGTCGGCGGGGCCGCCCGACAGTTCGGCGATGCGGGCCTCGATGCGGGCCAGGTCGGCCTTGCCCTTGGTCCGCGCGGCCGTGTCCGCCTGGAAGCGCGGGTCGCTCGCGCGCTCGATCGCGGCCTTCTCGACCAGCGCGGTGACCTTGCGGTGCGCGGAGCCGGCCGCGGAGCTGACGGTGCCGGTGAAGGGGTGCGGCTTGTACAGGACGCGGACCGGCGGGTCGGCCTTGAGCAGCTTCTTCACGATGTTCTCGCCGGCCAGCAGGAGGGAGGTGTTGCCGGGGTCGTTGTCCCAGCCCTCCCACGTGGGGGCGTAGAGGACCGTGGGGATACGCCCCTCGGGCACGCCCTGCCAGGTCTGGATCGGGGCGAGTTGGGGGCGGCCGACCTCGACGATGTCGTCGTCGCGGACACCTACGTCGGCGATGGCGTAGCGGTCGCGGCCCGCGCGGCCGGCGGTCCACACCTCGTCGTAGACCTTGCTGAACGGGTTGACGCTGGCCAGCTTGTCGCTGTCGCCGTGGCCGATGAAGACGTGCTTCATGGTGGGGACGCGCAGCAGGTGGATGTTCTTGCCGACGTTGGCCGCGTACAGGGCGACGCGCACGCTCGACAGGTCCATGTTCATCAGGTGCACACCGCCGGGCACGCAGATGACGGGGGCCTTGGTGGGGGCGAGGTTCTGCAGTATGACGCGCTCGCGGAGCAGGACCAGCGGCCGGGTGTCCAGCTGCTCCATGGTCTCCAGCCACATGTTGACCTGGTACGCCGAGTCCTTGGAGCCGGAGAAGCACAGCACCGTCTGCGGCTTGTACTCGTGCAGCCAGTCGTCGACGGCTTCGAGGATGACCTCGGCGGTCGGCGGGATCTTCGTACCCCTTATGTACGGCAGGAGCGCGACGACGTAGAGGGTGCCCAGGAACAGAGTGACGCCGATGCCGACGAAGGCGGCGACGGCCGAGTCCAGTTGTGCGGAGATCAGCAGGCCGACGACGGCGAACAGGTCGAGGTGGAGCATCTTCTCGGCGGAGCGCTCCAGCAGGCCGAACTTCGGGGCGTCCGGGATGTGGATGCGCGAGCCGAGGTCGACGTTGCGGGTGGCGACCGGCATCCGGCGGCGGTTGCGGATCAGCGTGACGACGGCGCCGTGCGGGGCCTGGAGGCCGTAGAAGGCGATGAAGCAGGCGATCGCGCCGTAGAAGATCAGGTGGTCGGAGAGGTCCATGCGGGCCAGCAGCAGGATCAGCAGGAGCTGGCGGATCAGGAAGCGGATGGAGAGGCCCGCTCTGACCTTGCTGAGGCGGTTGATCAGGTAGCTGGCCTGGCGGTGCAGATAGTGGTCCGCGACGTACGTCACGACGGCCGCGGCGGCGAAGGCGGGGACGCTCGGGATGAGGGCGGCCAGCATGAGGGCCGGGTATCCCAGCACCATCAGGGCGGCGGCGGCCAGCTCAGCCGCGCTGCCCACCCGGGCCACGCGAATAGCGGTGGAAATCACTGATAAACCTGCTCTTGGGGGTTTCGAGTAATTTACCGGAGCTCAGAGTCAGGCTTGATTAAACGCCGTCCTGGACGTCCAGGACCGAGGCGAGGGCGGCGTCGAAGCCGGAGGCCCTGGCCGCGCCGGCCGTCGGGTCCTGCTGGCGGACGTCGATGACATGGCCGGTCAGCTCGGACAGCAGCACGTCGAGCGAGGTACGGGCCACGGCCTCGGAGGAGAGCAGCGTGCCGGTGGGCTCCTGGCCGAAGGCCTTGGTGCGCATCGGGGTGGCGGTGCGCTCCGGGTTGATGCAGTTCACGCGGATGCCGTCGCCGGCCCACTCGTCCGACAGGGCCTGCGTGAGGTTCACCATCGCGGCCTTGGTCGAGGAGTACAGGCTGTACTCGGCGCGCCCGCGGGTGTAGCTGCTGGAGGTGTAGAGCAGCAGCTGGCCCTTGGTCTCGGCCAGGTACTTGTACGCGGAACGGGCGATCTGCACGGGCGCCAGGTAGTTGACCTTCAGCGCCTCCTCGATCGTCGCGTTGTCCGTCTCGGCCAGCTTGCCGATGCGCAGCACGCCCGCGGTGTTGATGACGTAGTCGATGCGCCCGGTCTCGCCGTACGCCTTGGACAGCGCGTCGTCGACCTCCTCGGGGTTCTCGACGTGCGTGCCGGTGGTCGAGCGGCCCAGCGCGTACACCGTGGCGCCGTAGCCCTCGGCGACCTCGGCGATGTCCTTGCCGATGCCGTACGAGCCGCCGAAGACGACCAGCGTCTTGCCGGTGAGCAGCTCGCGGTAGGCGGCCTCGTCGACCTGCTCGGGCGCGGCGGTGGAGGCGAGCTGGAAGAGCTTGTCGGCGATGAAGACGTCGACGGGCTGGGTGACCTTCATGTTGTACTCGTCGCCCGCGACGACGTGGATCGGCACGTCCGGCAGGTACCTGAGCACGACCGAACAGTCGTCCGTGGCCTGGAAGTTGGGGTCACCGGCGGCGACCTCGTAGGCGCGGCGGATCGTCGACAGCTTGAACGCCTGGGGCGTCTGGCCGCGGCGCAGCCGGGAGCGGTCGGGGATCTCGGTGATGAACTCGCCGTCGTCGCCGTGCGTGCGGGTCACGATGATGGTGTCGGCGGACGGGATGGCCACGTCCACGGCCTGGAAGCGCTCCAGGGCGATCACACAGTCGTCGATCACGCGCTGCGAGAGCAGGGGGCGCACGGCGTCGTGGAAGAGGACGTTGCGGTCCTCGCCCTCGGCCAGGCCCTCGCCGAGGGCGGCGATGGCGCGCTCGGTGGTCTCGTTCCGCGTCGAGCCGCCCTCGATGATCCGGGTGACCTTCTGGAAGCCGGCCTTGGCGACGATCTTCTCGATGTCCGGGACGTAGCCCGGCGCCATCAGGACGATGATGTCGTCGATCGAGTCGGCGTTCTCGAAGGTGGTCAGGGTGTGCTCGATGACTGCCTTGCCGGCGATCTTCAGCAGCTGCTTGGGGATCGACAGACCCACCCGCTGGCCGGTACCGCCGGCCAGGATCACTGCGGTGGTGCGGGGCTTGGCTATGTGCGACACAGGTGACCTTGACCTACCTCGGGGCAACGGGGGAACTTGCAAATGGTCCCACTCGCGGTTACCGCAGTGCAAGGCGAGTGACCTCCACCGCATAGGTGCGCGACACCTTTCATTCATCTTGCACTGCCGGTAACCAGGCGATGACGGAACTCAGCGCCGACGGAGCTTCTTCAGACAACGATGGCCGAGAACCCGTACCAGTTCCTTCGACGACGTCTGGTGGACCGTCCGCGCCTTCGCCGGCGCACTGTGCCGCACGGGCGCCGAGGCGGCCGCCGCGAGCGCCCCGTAGAGCGCCTGCGCGGCCACTTCGGGAGCGATCCGCGGCACCCCGGCGACCTCCCGCGCGGCCTCCGACCCGGCCTCCGGTACGGCCGAAAGCAGTGCCGTGTCCCCTACGACCCGTACGCCCGTGGCGGCGATGGTCCCGGCCATCTCGGCGCCGAGCGCACCGGCCGCCTCGATCGCCCACCGGGGCGTGGTGATCTTCACGTCCTGCGGAGTGGGGCTGCACGCATTCTTCATATGCATGACCGCGCCGTTGCGCACGAGCTTGGAATACAGCTCGTCGGGGAGTCCATTGCCGCGGAATTCCACGTTGAGCCTCCGCAGCATTTCGGTCTCGGCGAGGGTGAGAGAACGGTTCGCCGCGTCCGGAACCGGCCGCAGGAGAT
This sequence comes from Streptomyces sp. NBC_01261, assembly GCF_036226385.1. NCBI lineage: Bacteria > Bacillati > Actinomycetota > Actinomycetes > Kitasatosporales > Streptomycetaceae > Streptomyces > Streptomyces sp. NBC_01261. Next base: position 7,320,351 of record NZ_CP108463.1, on the reverse strand, counting down.
GCGCGGGCAGCCCGAGCAGCGCCTCGAAGGTGCGCAGCAGCCCGTCCCGGTCGCCGTCGTCGACCACGACGACGGTCACCCGCTCGGGACCCACGACCCGGGCCCAGCGCTCGACCAGCCGGTCGTGCCGGTGCCGCCGCCAGAAGCTGGGGTTGGGCTGCTCGTACGGCGCCTTGCGGAGCATGTGCTCCAGCCAGTCGCCGTAGCCCATGCGCAGGCCGTTCTGCACGTACTGCTGCCACTGCGAGGGCATGATCCGCGCCAGCGGGCGCAGGGTGATCAGGATGTGCACGCGCTCGCCGCCGAGCCGCTCCACGATCCTGGCCAGCGTCTCGTCGTCCTGGGCGTCGGCGAAGAACTCGCTGCTGATCACCGAGGTGCGGTCGCCGGTGGCCCGTACGGCGTCGAGCAGGCGCGTCCAGTGTTTGTCGGTGGGCACGGTGTCGCCCATCATCGCGGGCCGGGCGCAGGCGGCGAGGGCCGCTTCCATCGGGTGCCTGCTGTGCGCGGGGAAGTCGACGCCGTGCGCGGGCATCGTGTCCTTCGCGGCGAACAGCGCGCCCTGGATGGCCGTGGTCCCGGTCTTGTGCGGGCCGATGTGCAGCAGCCGGGTCCCGGCGGGCAGCGCTTCCTCAATACAGTCCGTCTCCATGGTTAACGGAAGGTAAGAGTTGTTCCTGAGTTTGACCTGAGAGGAGCCTGGGACACAGATGAGTCCCAGGCTCCCGCCACACAGGGTTCACAGATGTCTATACGACGCTGACGCCCGGGTCGTCCGACTCCACCCGGAGCGAGGCGTACGTGCTCGGTGTCGCCGCGGGCTTCAGCACGGTGTCCACGACTCTCACCTGCGCGTCGATGCCGTCCTTGCGGATGTCGAACAGGTGGTAGCCGCGGTGGGCGTCGATCACCTTCCAGTGCGGGTTGTCCGCCATCAGCGGGTCCCACTGGGCGTGGAAGGCGGCCTGGTCCTGGTCGCCGTTGCTGGAGATGGACGTGCCGACGAACTCGGCGCCGACGACGTCGGAGTCCGGATCGGCGAAGTCCTCCTTCAGATCGCTGATCATCGTGAGGTGCCGGTCGCCGCTGAGCACCACGGGGTTGCGGACCGACTTGAAGTCCTCCAGCAGGGCGTTGCGTTCGACCTGGTAGCCGTCCCAGGCGTCGTAGAACCACTGCTTGCCCGCGCCGAGCAGGATGTCCGTCTCGGCCATCATGATCTGCGAGGCGATGACGTTCCAGCGGGCGGGCGAGTGGCGCAGCCCGTGCAGCAGCCACGCCTTCTGTTCGGCGCCCATCATGGTCATCGCCGAATCCTCGGCGCCGGCCTGCGTGGTGGCCTGGTCGCTGCGGAACTGCCGGGTGTCGAGGACGTTGAGCCGCATCAGGCGGCCGAATTCGAGCCGCCGGTACATCTGGATGTGCGGCCCGTTCGGCACGGCGCTCGCGCGCACCGGCATGTGCTCGTAGTACGCCTGGAAGGCCGCGGTCAGCCGTGCGACGAACGCGTCGTGCGACTGCTTGTCGGGGTCCTGCGGGACCTCCCCCGCCCAGTCGTTGTCGACCTCGTGGTCGTCGAAGGTCACGACCCAGGGGGTGTTGGCATGCATGGCCAGCAGATCCGGATCGGTCCGGTACTGCGCGTACCGATTGCGATATTGCACGAGGCTGTACGGCTCCCCGGCCCCCTCATGCCGACGCGGCCCCCCGCCCGAAGGCGCCGACTCGTAGATGTAGTCACCGACGAAGAGCACGAAGTCGGGGTCCTGGGACAGCATGTCGGCGTACGGCGTGAAGTAGCCGTTCTGCCAGTTCTGGCACGAGGCGAGCGCGACGCGCAGCCGGCCGCCGGAGCTGTTCGCGTGGGGTGCCGTACGGGTGCGGCCGGTGGCGGAGAGCTGCCCGCCGACACGGAAGCGGTACCAGTAGTCACGGCCGGGGCGCAGCCCTCGTACATCTACGTGAACGCTGTGCCCGTACTCGGGCCGCGCGGGCGCGATGCCACGCCGTACGCGCTTTCTGAACCGCGCGTCCTCGGCGATCTCCCACTCCACAGGGACGACCCGATCCGGCATCCCACCCCCATTGAGCGGGTCCGGGGCGAGCCGTGTCCACAGCACGATGCCGTCGGGCAGCGGGTCCCCGGAGGCGATGCCGAGACCGAACACCCCGTCGGGCAACGGCGTTTCGGCAGCCCGCGCCGAGGTCGGCAGCCAGAGCTGAGCGGAAGCGGCGGCCCCCAGCACCGCCGCCCCGGCCGCGAGAAAACGTCGTCGGTCGGGTGATACGGCTCCGGTCATCGGTGAACTCCCTTGCGACGTTGGCCTCTTGGGTCACTTGGAAGCCTCACAGTGCGCGGAGTCCCGCCTGCTGAACAGTAAGTATCGCGTCCATGACAAATAAGCGCACAGCGAGAGACCCGTTACTCCGGGAGCAACGGGTCTCGGCCAGATTTGTTACGGGAGCAGATGATCTTGAGGCCGGACGGGGGATGAGGGTGTGGGTGAGTTGGGGGGCGGGGCGAGCGGGCGGCACGCCTGACGGACAGTCAGCCCGCCGAGCCGCACGATCACCCCGCCCGCCGAACGCTCAGCGCCCAGCCCAACTCCCCCGAACCCAGCCCCGTCCCTCAGAACGGCTTGAACTCGTTGAACTCCTGGGTCGCGTCGTCCCGCTCCGCCTGGTTGTCGCGGCGCCGCTGTGCCGCCGGGCGCGGGGCCTCGAAGCGGTGGTCCTCGCCACGCCGGCCGAGCATCTCCGCGCCGGCCATCACCGTCGGCTCCCAGTCGAAGACGACCGCGTTGTCCTCGGGGCCGATCGCGACGCCGTCGCCCGAGCGGGCGCCCGCCTTCATCAGGGACTGCTCCACGCCGAGGCGGTTGAGGCGGTCGGCGAGGTAGCCGACGGCCTCGTCGTTGCTGAAGTCGGTCTGGCGGACCCAGCGTTCGGGCTTCTCGCCACGCACGCGGAAGAGGCCGTCCTCCTCCTGTACGACGGTGAAGCCGCTGTCGTCGACCGCCTTCGGGCGGATGACGATCCGGGTCGCCTCCTCCTGCGGCTTCGCGGCACGCGACGCGGCGATCAACTCCGCGAGTGCGAAGGAGAGTTCGCGCAGTCCCGTGTGCGCCACCGCCGACACCTCGAAGACGCGGTAGCCGCGTGCCTCCAGGTCGGGCCGCACCATCTCGGCGAGGTCCTTGCCGTCCGGTACGTCGATCTTGTTCAGGACGACCATGCGCGGACGCCGGTCGAGACCGCCGTACTGCTTCAGCTCCTCCTCGATCGTGTCGAGGTCGGAGATCGGGTCGCGCTCGGACTCCAGCGTCGCCGTGTCCAGGACGTGCACGAGCACGCTGCAGCGCTCCACGTGGCGCAGGAACTCCAGGCCGAGGCCCTTGCCCTGGCTCGCGCCGGGGATGAGGCCGGGCACGTCGGCGATCGTGTAGACCGTCTCGCCGGCCGTCACCACGCCGAGGTTCGGGACCAGGGTGGTGAAGGGGTAGTCGGCGATCTTCGGCTTGGCCGCGCTCAGCACGGAGATCAGCGAGGACTTGCCGGCGCTCGGGTAGCCGACCAGGGCCACGTCGGCGACCGTCTTCAGCTCCAGGACGATGTCCTGGAGGTCACCGGGGACACCGAGGAGTGCGAAACCCGGCGCCTTGCGGCGGGCCGAGGCCAGCGCCGCGTTGCCGAGACCGCCCCGGCCGCCCTGCGCGGCGATGTACGAGGTGCCGTGGCCGACCAGGTCGGCGAGTACGTTGCCCGCGCCGTCCATCACGACCGTGCCGTCCGGCACCGGCAGGACCAGGTCCGTGCCGTCCTTGCCGGAGCGGTTGCCGCCCTCGCCGGGCTTGCCGTTGGTGGCCTTGCGGTGCGGGGAGTGGTGGTATTCGAGCAGCGTGGTCACGGACTGGTCGACGATGAGGGTGACATCGCCACCCCTTCCACCGTTGCCGCCGTCCGGGCCGCCGAGCGGCTTGAACTTCTCACGGTGGACGGAGGCACAGCCGTGGCCTCCGTTACCCGCGGCGACATGCAGCTCGACGCGGTCCACGAAGGTGGTCATGGGATGTGCCTCCAGTTACGTACAGGAAAGTCTTAGGGGCGCAGCTACGTGCCGCTACCAGTAGAAACACGCGAAAGGCGGACCCGCTTCCCGGAAGGGAAGTGAGGTCCGCCTCGCGAAAGCTTCCGATCGGTTACCTGATGTCTCAGGCGACCGGAACGATGTTCACGACCTTGCGGCCACGGTGCGTACCGAACTCCACCGCACCGGCGTTCAGCGCGAACAGCGTGTCGTCGCCGCCACGGCCGACGCCCGAACCGGGGTGGAAGTGGGTGCCGCGCTGGCGGACCAGGATCTCACCAGCGTTGACGACCTGACCGCCGAAGCGCTTCACGCCGAGCCGCTGGGCATTGGAGTCGCGACCGTTCCGGGTGGACGATGCGCCCTTCTTGTGTGCCATCTCTCCTCAGTCCCTTACTTCGCAGCCGCGGGGATCTCAGTGACCTTGATCGCCGTGTACTGCTGGCGGTGGCCCTGACGACGGCGGTAGCCGGTCTTGTTCTTGTAGCGAAGGATGTCGATCTTGACACCCTTGTGGTGGTCCACGATCTCGGCCTGGACCTTGATGCCGGCCAGCACCCACGGGTCGCTGGTCACAGCGTCGCCGTCGACAACGAGCAGGGTCGAGAGCTCGACCGTGTCGCCAACCTTGGCAGTGGAAATCTTGTCAACCTCAACGATGTCGCCGACAGCAACCTTGTGCTGGCGACCACCGCTGCGCACGATGGCGTACACGCTGATCTCACTCTCTAGCTCAGGGACGGCACCCCCGCAGTCCAGCCGCCCTGCAAGGCAGACGGCCTCTCCCGGCGGAACGCGCCCGGGAGGAAGAGGTTTACGGGGATGTGGCGTGTCACCAGTGGACACGCCGACAGTCAAGGTTACGGGGCCGCAGCCGAACGGGTCAAACCGGGCCCGGTGGGGAGTGCGACTGGTCACATGGACCAGCCGCACCCGCCCGGGGTTCAGCCCTCGTCGGTGGAGGCGGTGACGGAGGACGGGTTCGTCTGCTCCGCCGCCGCGGTCTTCTTCGACGTGGTCTTGGCGGCCTTCTTGGCCGTCGTCTTCTTCGCGGCCGTCTTCTTGGCCGCGGTCTTGGTGGCCGCCGTCTTCTTGGCGACCGCCTTCTTCGCCGGGGCCTTCTTGGCGGCCTTGCGAGCGGCCGTCTTCTTGGCCGGAGCCTCGACCTCGGCATCGGCCTCCGCGGCTGCCTCGGCAACCGGGGCCTCCTCCACCACGGCCGACGGTACGACCGTCACGGCCGCCTCCTCGGACGCGGTGGGCGCGGTCGCCTTGCGCACGGCACGACGCCGGGGGCGGGCCGGAGCCGCGCTCTCGACGGGCGCCTCGGGCTGCTCGACGGGCGCGGGCGCCTCGACGACGACCGGCGCGGCGGTCTCGGTGACCGTCACGACGGCGGCCTCCTCGGATCCGGCCGGCGAACCGGCGGGCGCGGTCGCCTTGCGGGTCGCACGACGGCGCGTACGCCCCTTGGGCGCGGCGTCGTCGACCACCGGAGCCTCGACGGCCGGCGCGGACACCGGGGTCTCCTGAACCACGGGAGCCTCGACGACCGGGTCCTCCACGGCGACGGGCGCGGCCTGCGCGACAGCGGCCGGCTCGGCCTCCTCACGCACCTCGCGCGACTGCCGCTCGCCCCTCGGCGCACCGGCCGGAGCCGACGCCCGCCGGCTCGTCCGGCGCCGCGAACGCCCACCACGGGTGGCCGCGGCCTCCGCCTCGGCGGCGCTGCTGTACAGGTCCTCGTCGGGCCGGAACTCGGGCTCGGCGAACGGCACCGGCGTGGCGACCTCGGCGGCCACCTCGGCCTCGGTCTCGACCTCGTCGTCGGCCACCTCGTGCTCGTGGTCGTGCTCGTGCGTGTCGTGGACGTCCTGCCCGTTCCCGTCACCGCCCCGCCCGCGCCGCTTGCGCTTGCCGCCGCCACCGACCGAGGTCGGCTGCTCCATGTGCACGATGACACCGCGGCCGTTGCAGTGGACGCAGGTCTCGGAGAAGGACTCCAGCAGGCCCTGTCCGACGCGCTTGCGGGTCATCTGGACCAGGCCGAGCGAGGTGACCTCGGCGACCTGGTGCTTCGTACGGTCACGGCCCAGGCATTCGAGCAGACGCCGCAGGACCAGGTCGCGGTTGGACTCCAGGACCATGTCGATGAAGTCGATGACGACGATGCCGCCCAGGTCGCGCAGCCGCAGCTGGCGCACGATCTCCTCGGCCGCCTCCAGGTTGTTCCTGGTCACGGTCTCTTCGAGGTTGCCGCCCTGACCGGTGAACTTGCCGGTGTTGACGTCGACCACGATCATCGCTTCGGTCTTGTCGATGACCAGCGAACCGCCGCTGGGCAGCCAGACCTTGCGGTCCAGCGCCTTCATCAGCTGCTCGTCGATGCGGTACGTCGCGAAGACGTCGACCTCGGAGGTCCAGCGGGACAGCCGGTCGGCGAGGTCGGGGGCGACGTGCGCGACATAGCCGTGGATGGTGTCCCACGCCTCGTCACCGCTGACGACGACCTTGGTGAAGTCCTCGTTGAAGATGTCGCGGACGACGCGGACGGTCATGTCCGGCTCGCCGTAGAGCAGCGTCGGCGCGTTCGAGCCGCCGCCGCTCTTCGCCTTCTTCTGGATGTCCTCCCACTGTGCCTGGAGGCGCTCGACGTCGCGGCTCAGCTCGTCCTCGCTCGCGCCCTCGGCGGCGGTGCGCACGATGACGCCCGCGTCCTCGGGGACGATCTTCTTGAGGATGGTCTTCAGCCGGGCCCGCTCGGTGTCGGGCAGCTTGCGGCTGATGCCGGTCATGGAGCCCTCGGGGACGTACACGAGGTAGCGCCCCGGGAGGGAGACCTGGCTGGTCAGACGCGCGCCCTTGTGCCCGATCGGGTCCTTGGTGACCTGCACGAGGACCGACTGGCCGGACTTCAGGGCGGACTCGATGCGGCGCGGCCCGTGGGCCATGCCGAGGGCCTCGAAGTTGACCTCACCGGCGTACAGGACGGCGTTGCGTCCCTTGCCGATGTCGATGAACGCGGCCTCCATGGAGGGCAGCACGTTCTGGACCTTGCCCAGGTAGACGTTGCCGACGTACGAGGTCGACTGCTCCTTGTTGACGTAGTGCTCGACGAGCACGCCGTCCTCCAGGACACCGATCTGCGTGCGCTCACCGCTCTGCCGGACGACCATCACGCGCTCGACGGCCTCGCGGCGGGCCAGGAACTCCGCCTCGGTGATGATCGGGACGCGCCGGCGCCCCTGCTCGCGGCCTTCGCGGCGGCGCTGCTTCTTGGCTTCGAGACGCGTGGAGCCCTTGATGGACTGCACCTCGTCGCTGGGGTGGTCGTCCTTCTTGGCGCGCGGCTCGCGGACCTTGACGACGGTGCGCTCGGGGTCGTCGGTCGACGCGGGCGTCTCGCTCTCGCCGCCCGAGTCGCCGGCGCGACGACGCCGACGGCGCCTACGACGGCTGCTGCTGGACCCGGAACCGCCCTGGTCGTCGTCCGCCTCCTCGGCGTCCTCCTCGACCTGCTCGGCGGTGTCCTCTGCGTCCTGATCGGCCCGCACGGCCAGCTCGGCGGCGTACTCCTCGCTGTCGTCGCCCTCGTCCTCGCCGGTGGCGGACTCGCCACGGCGACGACGGCGGCCACCACGGCGACGGCGGCGGCGCGACCCGGTCTCCTCGGCCTCGTCACCGTCGGCGGAGTCCTCGGCCTCGTCGGCCTCCTCGGGCTCCTCCTCCACGACGACGGCCTCGACGACGGCGGGCGCCTCGGGCTCGGCCTCGAAGGCGGCACCCCGGCGACGACGCCGACGACGTCCGCCGGTCTCCTCCTCGACAACCTCCACGGCCACGGGCTCCGCTACGACGACGACCTCTTCCTCGTCGTCCTCCACGGCTTCGGCGGCAGCGGCTGCCGCGGCCCGCTCCGGGGTCTGGAACATCGGCTCGGTGAAGACGGGCGCCTGGAACACGGCCACCGCGGGCCGCCTCGGCCGACGCGGTCCGTCCTCGTCCTCGGCACTGTTCCCGTTCTTGGGCGCGGGCGCGGAGAACCCGCCGGCGGCGGTCCGCACGGCCCGGCGCCGACGTCGCGGCCCGGAGTCCTCGGCGGGAACCTCGGCAGTGGTGTTCGTCTCCGCGGTGTCCGCGGTGGTCTCGTCGTTCACAGGGGCCTCCTCGCCCACGGGCGTCCCGGCAGGCGCGGACACACGGCGCGTGGCGCGACGACGGCTCCGACGCGGCCCGGCATCCTCATCGGACACGGCAGCCGCGGAACCTTCGGTCACTTCTTCGGTCACCGCAACGCTCTCGGCGGCCTCGGGCGCTTCACTCGCCTCGGGCGCACCGGCGGGTGCGGACACCTTCCGGGTGGCACGCCGACGCGTACGCCCAGCGGGCGCAGCAGCCGCTTCCTCCACGGCAGCCTCTACGACGGCGGGCGCCTCGGCGACGACAGGCGCGGCCTCGGGCTCCTCCACCGGCTCGGCCACGGCAGCCGGGGCAACGGTCTCGGGCGCGGTCACCCGGCGCGTGGCGCGACGGCGGGTACGCGGCGGAGCGGCATCCCCGTCGGACTCCACGGGCGGCGCGGTCTCCTCGACGGCGGCGGGCGCGGCGGCGGCAACGGCCGGCACCACGAGCTCGGCCGCCTCGGGCACCTCGCTCGCCTCCGGCGCACCGGCGGGCGCGGACACCCGTCGTGTGGCCCGCCGACGCGTACGCCCGGCAGGCGCGGCTTCCTCTGTGGCAGCAGGAGCCTCGGCAGTCGCAGCGGCTTCAACAGTCGCGCTGACGTCGACGCTCTCGTCCTGCTTCTCGTCGCTCACCTCGGCCGGTATGGCCGGAGCGCCGCTTTCGACGGCGCCCTCGGGGGCGGCCGGCGGTCCCGCGGGTCGAGACGCGGCGCGGCGCCTACGGCGCGGCGGCAGCGTGTCGCTCGGGGTGTTGAGTTCGGAACCCTCTGCGGGTTCGGTCGGTTCGAGCATGCGGGCGTTTCTCCCGTCAGGCTCCCGGGCGCCGCGCCTGGTCCGGCAGGGATGCCGGTGACGTCCGCGGCTCGCGCGTTGCGCGGTGCCGCCGTCCGGGGCGCGGGCGCCGCACGGGAGCTCTCTGTGTCCTGTCTCGCCGGTTCCGTACGCCCAGATGCGGACGGCCTGGCGAAAGTCTTGTGGTCGGTACGCTGCCCGACCCAGGTGGCTCCCGAGTCCGAGGGCGGCGCTACGACATCGGTCCCTGCGCGGAACCTTCCCTACGCCGGCGCCTTCGCGGCGGCAGCTTCGGCGACCGGTGGATTCCCGGTCACTACTGCCTCGCGGTCGGGCGCGAGCGGGTCGGTCACCGTGCCGGTCTCTTCATCGAACAGCCCCTGCGCCAGCCTGGTCACCGCTGCGGCGACCGGCGGCGCCAGGTCGGCCACGGCGCGAAGACCGGACAGGACGTCGTCGGGTCGAACGGCAGGCGTCACGTGCCGAACAACCAACCGGAGTATCGCACAGGCCTGGTCGGTAGGCCTATCAGCCTGTGGACGAAGCGTCTCAAGATGCGCTACGGCGGGTCGGGCGTCGAACGTCCGCATGCCGTTCTTGGCCATGCGCTGGACCTCTACGCTCTCGGCCGCGTTGAACGCGGCCACCGCGCGCTCGGCGTCCTCGGGCGCCACCCCGTCCAGCCGCAGCTCCCACACGGAAGCCGTGAGCCGGTCGGCGAGCCCGGAGGTCCGGGCCTCGACCGCGTCGATGATGTCGAGGCCCACGGGCATCGACTCGTCGAGCAGCTCGCGCAGCTTGTCGGGGTCGCGCTCGGCGGTGAGCGCGATCTCCAGGTATTCCGCCTCACTGCCCGTGCCGGTGGGTGCGGCATTGGCGTACGACACCTTCGGATGCGGCGTGAATCCCGCCGAGTACGCCATCGGCACCTCGGCGCGGCGCAGCGCACGCTCGAAGGCGCGCTGGAAGTCTCGGTGGCTGGTGAACCGGAGGCGGCCGCGCTTGGTGTAGCGCAGTCGGATGCGCTGCACCGCGGGTGCGGGCGGCGGGCCTTCGGGCTGTCGCTTGCCCAGTGTCCTAGTCCTTCGTGAGAACGGTCGTACTTCTACCAAGAGTACGTGTGTCGTCGCTCATCGGTTCCCGCAGCTCCACCGGCTCCGGCTGCCGCGGCTCGCCGAAGACCATCCGCCGGAAGTCGGCACGGGCCTGCCGGGCGGACTCGCGCGCGGCGGCCAGCACCTGCCGGGTGATCCGCCCCACAGCGTGCGCGGCCTCTGCGGCGGGCCGCAGCACCAGGTCCCGTACGACGTGCCCGACCGGGGTGAGGAGCGTCCGGTACACCCAGCTCACGGGCTCGACGAAGATCCACCGGAAGAGGGTCCCGAGGACCCGCCCCACGGCGAGCGAGATGTGCCCGGCGATCCGCCAGGCATGCCCGAGGGCGTCCCGGAGCTCCCGCCCGACGACGGCGAGCACGCGCCCGACGGGTGTCAGCACCCAGCGCCAGAGGGCGATCGCGGGCAGGACGAGCAGAATCCGGGCAGCCCAGTACAGGACGAGACCGATCCCGGTACCGACCGCCCGCACGAGCCACATGACCCCCCGCCCGCACCAGGCGACCGCGTGCCCGATCGGCGTCAGGATCCAGGCGTGGAGCCACCCGGCGGGCACGACGAGCAGATACCGCCCGAGCCAGGCCACGCCGGCGGCCACCCCGTTGACCACCCACGCGCACGCGTGCCCGACGGGAGTGAGCACGCGCGCGTACAGCCACGCCAGACCGCCCCCGACCTGCCGGGCGACCCAGGCGAGGCCGTGCCCGACCGGGGTGAACACGTACCGGTACAGCCAGACGAGAGGCACAAGAACAAGAAGGTCGGTGAGCCGGCCGAGCGCCTTGGCGAGCGGCACGACGACGTACCGCCACAGCGCCACCCACGGCCACACGAACACCGCGCGCGCCAGCGGCCGCAGCACGGTCCGGTACAGGAACCGCCCGCCGACCACCAGCCCGTCCCACACCAGCCGGACCGGCACGACCAGCACGAGGACGACGATCCGCACCGGGACGCGGATCGCGACGGCGAGACATCCCTCGGGCGACCGCGACGACGGCCGCGCGGGCGGCTTCTCGAATTTCCTGGGGGCGTCCATACCGGGCAAGACGCCTCAGCTCCCCGTCCGGGTCCGGATCCAGTACCGCAATTTCCCGTCCCGCTCGTCCTCGAACTTCCCGCCACCGGCCTCGATCACCTTGCGGGACGCGATGTTGGTGGCATCACAGGTCACGAGGACCGGATCCAGGCCGAGTTCACGAGCGTACGGCAGCACGTCACGGAGCATCGCGGTCGCGTGCCCGCGGCGACGGGCGCCCGGCCGGACGCCGTAGCCGATGTGGCCGCCGTAGTCGAGGAGCCACTGGGTGAGGCGGTGCCGTATCTGGATCCGGCCGAGGTAGGTGTCGCCGTCGACGTACCAGTACCAGGTGTTCGGCACGAAGCCCTCGGGCCGGCGCCCGTCCTCCGACTCCTCCTCGCGCACCGACTCCACGTACCGCGCGAACCCGGCCGGCTGCCGCCAGCTGCTGCCGTGCTCCCGCAGTTCACGCGCGAGCGTGCCCCCGAAGAAGTCGTCCTCGACGATGTGCTCGTGCACGGCGTCCAGAAAGGAGACCCGGAACCGGGCGTCGGGCAGGATCAGCTGAGGCATCGGTCAAGGGTAGGGGTCGGTGCGGCCGACGAGGGCGTGCGGGAGCCGGGGCGAGGACTGGACGGTGACGCGTTCGAGCCCGCGGCCCCGAGCGCGGGCCGGCCACGCCATCCCGATGAGCACACCGCCCCGTACGGCGACCACGCACCGGTGTGAACTCCCGTGCTCCGCGGCCCAGTCGACGAAGTGCCGGACGAACTCCTCCTGGGTGGTGACGGGTTGGTCCCCGTTCTCCCGAATCCAGCGCCACCGGAGCCCCGCGACGACATCCGACTCGGCAGTTCAGCGGTCGTCGGCAGGGGGCGCCAGCAGCGCGTCGACGATCTCCCGCAGTGGCGCGGCCAGTTGGTCGGCGGTCGCGTCGCGCAGGGGGCGCAGGCCTACGGCGGACCGTACGACGGCGACGCCCACGCCGAGCGCGACGAGGAGTTCCGCGCGCAGCAGCCGTTCGTCGTCCTCCCCCGCCGGGCCCTCGCCGGACGCTTCGAGGATCTGGCGGCTGAACTCGTCCAGGGCCTTGCGGCGCAGGGCGTCCACGCGTTCGTCGCCGGAGCCGCGCAGCAGCATCAGGACGGGGTGTTCGCCGAACTCCGGCCACGCGCCGGCGGACAGTTGGTGACTGAGCGCCTCGGCGAGACCGGCCCGGTCGTGCGGGAACTCCTCATCTCGGCCCAGGAACCGGGGAGTTGAGGCAAGGGCCGCCTTGAACAGCCCCTCCTTCGAGTCGAAGTACCGCTTGATGAGCGCCAAGTTGACCCCGACGTCGGCGGCGACGTCCCGCAACGTCGTGCGGTCGTACCCGAGTCGGGTGAACCGGCTGCTCGCGGCCTCCAGCAACGCCTGCCGGGTCGCCGCAGCGTCCCGCCGCCGGGGTCCGTCGACCTCGTTCACGTCACCCGAGCCACTCGACCCACCCGTCACCACCGGCGACCTCCCTCGACCAGCTGAAGTAATCACTCGTTGACATGACTACAGGGCATGGTTACGTTAGGCAAGTAATCACCTGATGACTTAGCGACCGAGCACTCAGCTCGCGGAAGGACCCCGGTGTCCGAGCAAGCCCTCCTCGTCATGGACGTCCAGCGCATGATCGTGGACCGTTACCCCGACCCGGCCTACCTGCCGCGCCTGCGCGAGGCGATCGACACGGCCCGCGCGAACGGCGTCCGCGTGATCTACGTGACCGTCGGGTTCCGCCCCGGCGCCCCGGAGATCAGCCCCCGCAACAAGCTGTTCGGCAGGCTCGCGGGCGCCCCCGCGTCGGCCGCGCCCCAGGCCGCCGAGGTTCACCCGGACGTGGCCCCCGACCCCGGCGACATCGTCGTCACCAAGCGCCGGGTGAGCGCGTTCGCGGGCAGCGACCTCGACATGGTCCTGCGGGCGAACGACATCGACCACCTGGTCCTGACGGGCATCGCCACCAGCGGGGTCGTCCTGTCCACCCTCCGCCAGGCCGCCGACCTGGACTTCACCCTCACCGTCCTGTCCGACGCCTGCCTCGACAACGACCCGGAGGTCCACCGCGTCCTCACGGAGAAGGTGTTCCCGATGCAGGCGGAGGTGACGACGGTGGCGGACTGGGCCGCCGCGCTCTGAACTCCCCATACCGGTGGGCGGACTTGGGCCCCGTCTCGACGCCAGTACTTGCCGTGCAGGAGCCAACGTCGGTGCGACCCGGGGGAATCGAGCGCTCGTGCGACCAGTCGGCGCAGGGGCCGGGTCTGCGGTGACACGACCGCCGAATCTTCCGCGCGAGGCCAACTCGCCTGAACCCGAAGGGACTTCAGCCCTGTGCCGTGGGCCTGACGACGATCTCGTTGACGTCGACCTCCGCGGGCTGGTTGACGGCGTAGACGATCGCCTCGCCGATCGCCGTCGCGGGGATCGCGATGCCCATCATGTCCTCGGCGACCGCGCGCATGCCCAAGTCGCCGATGCCGTCGGTCAGTTCGGTACGGGTCAAGCCGGGGCTGATCACGGTGACGCGCAGGTCGCGGCTCTCCTGCCGCAGGCCTTCGGAGATGGCGCGGACGGCGTACTTGGTGGCGCAGTACACGGCGGCCGTGGGGTCGACGCGGTGCCCGGCGACGGAGGCGACGTTCACGATGTGCCCCGCGCCCTGCTCGCGCATGACGGGCAGCACCGCGGCGATGCCGTGCAGGACACCGCGGATGTTCACGTCGATCATGCGGTTCCACTCGTCGACCTTCAGGGCCTCCAGCATCGCCAGGGGCATCACGCCCGCGTTGTTGACGAGCACGTCGACCCGGCCGTACGACTCCTGCGCGGCCCGGACGAAGTCCCGCACGCTCGCCAGGTCCGTCACGTCCAGCTCGCGGTGGTCGGCGGTGCCCCCGGCCACCCGGATCTCCTTGACCACGGCGGCGAGGCGCTCGGCGCGCCGGGCGCCGAGGACCACCCGGTGCCCCGCCTCGGCCAGCAGCCGGGCCGCGGCCTCGCCGATACCGCTGCTCGCGCCGGTGATCAGGACGACCTTGCCGGTACGGGACGTGGAGGTGGAGGTGGAGGTGGACCGGTCGGTGGCGGTGGAGGCGGTCATGAGGAGCCTTTCGCATGATCCCGAACGCGCGACGGTGTTCCACCGCGCCCTCCGAGCATCGGCGGGATCGACCCGATGAGGCAGGACGAGGCTTCCGGGGTGCGCCACTCCCAGGAAGCGGGAGCGGGGAAGCGGGAGCGGGGAAGCGGACCGCCGTAGGCTTTTGGAATGGACGGCATGGACGGTACGGACGGTTACCCGCTCGGTGACTTCCTGCGTGCCCGGCGGTCCCGGCTGACGCCCGCGGAGGTGGGTTTTCCCAGTTCCGGGGCGCGCCGGGTGGCCGGGCTGCGGCGCGAGGAGGTCGCCGTGCTGGCCGGGGTCAGCGCCGACTACTACGCCCGGCTGGAGCAGGGCCGCGAGCGCAGCCCCTCCGGCCAGGTGGTCGACGCCATCGCCCGCGCCCTGCGCCTCGACACGGACGCCCGCTGGCACGCGTACCGCCTGGCCGGCCTGGTCCCGAGGCCGGTCCCCGCCGAGCCGTCCGACGAGGTGGATCCGGCCCTGCTCCAGCTGATGCACGCGTTCCCGACGGCGGCGGCGTACGTCATCAACCGGCGCCTGGAGGTCCTCGCGTCGAACGCGCTGGCCGACGCGCTTCTCGCACCCCTGGGCGACCGCCGCAGGATGGTCCGCTCGCTGTTCCTGGACCCCGCGGCCCGGGAGCTGTTCGCCGACTGGGAGCACGTCGCCCGCTGCTCCGCCGAGGCGCTGCGCCTGGCCACGGGACACGACCGGGACGACCGTGAACTCGGCTCGCTGATCGCCGAACTCCTGGGCGGGAGCGAGGAGTTCGCGACGTTCTGGCAGGACCACAGCGTCAGCCGCCCCGGCCGCCGGTCCAAGACCTTCAACCACCCGGACGTGGGCCGCATCAGGCTCACGTACCAGACGTTCGACGTGCAGAGCGCCCCCGGCCAGTGCCTGCTGGTCGGCACGGCGGAGCCGGACACGGAGGACGCGGCGGCGCTGGCCCGGTTGGGGTCCCCGCACGCGGCCGGAACCCCGAAGGCACCCCAGCCGTAAGGGAGTTAGTGCCCGGCGAGCCAGTCCGTGTAGTGGGTGGCGGTGACGCGGGCGCCGTCCGGGGCGGTGAGGACGTCACCGGGGGCGGCGGCGAACATGCCGGCGGCGTCGTCGGTGACCACGGAACCCGCGCCGCCCTTGGCGGTCAGGGTGAGCCGGCCGAGGTCGTCGAGGGGGTAGACGTCCGGGCCCGCGATGTTGAGGACGCCGTTCAGCGGGGCGCCCGCGGCGACCTCGGCGACGACGGCGGCGACCTCCGCGGCGGCGATCGGCTGGATCGGCGTACGCGGCAGCCGGACGGTGTCGCCGTCGGTGGTCATGGCGAGGGTCGCGTCCATGAACTCCATGAACTGCGTGGCGCGGACGATGGAGTACGGGACCGCCCCACCCTTGAGGAGATCTTCCTGGAGGACCTTCGCCCGGTAGTAGTCCAGCCCGGGGACCTGGTCCACGCCGACGATGGACAGGATGACGAAGTGCCCGACCCCGCCCTTCTCGCTCGCGGCGAGCAGGTTGTCCATCGACGTCTGGAAGAAGCCGATCGAGGCGTCGTCGAAGGTCGGTGAGTTCGTCAGGTTGACGACGACGTCGGCGCCGGCGACGGCCGCCTCCAGCCCCTCACCGCTGATGATGTCCACACCGGTGGACTGCGAGTGCGGCACGGCCTGCTGTCCGGCCGCGTTCAGGTTCTTCACGACCTGCGACCCGATCAGCCCGGTTCCGCCGATGACTGCGATCTTCATGGCCTACGCCTTCCGTAGATGACTGACGTCACCCGGCTGCTGCCAGGTGACCTATGCCCGATGCCTGATGTCCGATATGTACCGCCGAGCGATCCCGACGGCACCCCAAGACCAAACTCGGACACTTTCTATCCGAGATATTACTCGGACAATACATGTCCGAGTCAACCGGAGTCTGAGTAAAATGAGCGAGTGAAGATGTCCGGCGGAGTCGAGTGGGCCCTGCACTGCTGCGTTGTCCTGACCTCGACCCAGGCCCCGGTCCCGGCCGCCCGCCTGGCCGCGTTCCACGACGTGTCCCCGACCTACCTGGCCAAACAGCTCCAGGCCCTCTCCCGCTCCGGCCTGGTCCGCTCGGTGCAGGGAAAGTCCGGCGGCTACGTCCTGACCCGCTCCCCCGCGTCGATCACGGTCCTCGACGTCGTAGAGGCGATCGACGGCCCCGACCCGGCCTTCGTCTGCACGGAGATCCGCCGACGCGGCCCGATGGCCACCCCGCCCGACGCCTGCACCACACCGTGCGCGATCTCCCGCACGATGGCCGCGGCCGAGTCGGCCCGCCGGGATGCCCTGCGGTCCGTCACGATCGCCGACCTGGCCCGCGACGTGGAATCGGACTCCGGGGAGGGGACGCTGGCGGGGGTCGGTGTGTGGCTGGTTTCGGACTGACCGATGAGTTCCGGAGCACGGCGAGGTCTACCCCCGCACGAGGCACAGCCACGCCCACGAACTCTGCGAGGGACCATGACCGCCGACGCACTGCCGCCCGTCGTTGACACCACGACCTGGGAGACCCGGCTCGCGACCCTCCGCGCCCGCGAAAAGGCCGCGACCCGCGAACTCGACGCCATCGCCGCCGAGCGGCGCCGCCTGCCGATGGTCGAGATGCCCGACTACACCCTCGACGGCGCGGACGGCCCCGTCCGCCTGGCCGAAGTCTTCGACGGCAAGCGGCAGTTGATCGTGTACAACCACATGTGGTTCGCCGGGAAGGAATGGCAGTGCCCGGGGTGCACCGGGTTCACCTCGCAGTACACGCGCCTGGAGTTCCTGGACAACTACGACGCCCGGTTCGTCATCGTCACCCAGGGCCCGATCGACGAGGCGCTCGCCTACAAGGAGCGGGTCGGCAACCGGATGCCCTGGTACTCGACCGCGAACAGTTCCTTCGGCGCCGATGTCGGTGCCCCGCCCGACGGAGGATTCGCGGTCAACGTCTTCCTGCGCGACGGCGACACCGTCTACCGCACCTGGCACACCGACGGCCGCGGCACCGAGCAACTCAGCCACAGCTTCGCCCTGATCGACCTCCTGCCCTACGGCCGCCAGGAGGAATGGCAGGACTCCCCCGAGGGCTGGCCCCAGTCCCCCACCTACAGCCGCTGGGCGGGGTCCAAGGACATCGCCGCGGCCTACAACCCCGTCAGCTGACCGACGCACCCGGTCAGTGCGTGTGCCCGCCCCCCGCAGGCTGCTGCACCGTCAGCGGGAGCAACTTCTTGCCCGTGGGCCCGATCTGGATGGACGTGTCCATCTGCGGGCACACTCCGCAGTCGAAGCACGGGGTCCACCGGCAGTCCTCGACCTCTGTCTCGTCGAGGGCGTCCTGCCAGTCCTCCCAGAGCCAGTCCTTGTCCAGGCCCGAGTCCAGGTGGTCCCAGGGGAGGACCTCCTCGTAGGTCTTCTCGCGGGTGGTGTACCAGTCGACGTCGATGCCGAAGGCGGGCAGCGTCTTCTCGGCGCAGCGCATCCAGCGGTCGTAGGAGAAGTGCTCGCGCCAGCCGTCGAAGCGGCCACCGTCCTCGTAGACGGCGCGGATGACCGCGCCGATGCGGCGGTCGCCGCGCGACAGCAGGCCCTCGACGATGCCCGGCTTGCCGTCGTGGTAGCGGAAGCCGATCGAGCGGCCGTACTTCTTGTCGGCGCGGATCTTGTCGCGGAGCTTCCCGAGACGCGCGTCCGTCTCCGCCGCCGAGAGTTGCGGGGCCCACTGGAACGGGGTGTGCGGCTTGGGGACGAAGCCGCCGATGGAGACCGTGCAGCGGATGTCGTTCTGGCCGGAGACCTTGCGGCCCTCGGCGATCACCTTCATCGCCATGTCGGCGATCTGCAGGACGTCCTCGTCGGTCTCCGTCGGGAGGCCGCACATGAAGTACAGCTTCACCTGGCGCCAGCCGTTGCCGTACGCCGTCGAGACCGTGCGGATCAGGTCCTCCTCCGAGACCATCTTGTTGATGACCTTGCGGAGGCGTTCCGAGCCGCCCTCGGGTGCGAAGGTGAGGCCCGAACGCCGGCCGTTCCTCGTCAGCTCGTTCGCCAGGTCCACGTTGAACGCGTCCACGCGGGTCGACGGGAGGGACAGGCCGACCTTGTCCTCCGTGTAGCGGTCCGCCAGGCCCTTCGCGATCTCGCCGATCTCGGAGTGGTCCGCCGAGGAGAGCGACAGGAGGCCGACCTCCTCGAAGCCCGTCGCCTTGAGGCCCTTCTCGACCATCTCGCCGATACCCGTGATCGACCGCTCGCGCACCGGGCGCGTGATCATGCCCGCCTGGCAGAAACGGCAACCGCGCGTGCAGCCCCGGAAGATCTCGACCGACATCCGCTCATGGACCGTCTCGGCGAGCGGGACCAACGGCTGCTTCGGGTACGGCCATTCGTCGAGGTCCATCACCGTGTGCTTGCTCACCCGCCACGGGACGCCCGACCTGTTGGGGACCACGCGCGCGATGCGGTGGTCCGGCAGGTACTCGACGTCGTAGAAGGCCGGGATGTAGACCGAACCCGTCTTCGCCAGGCGGAAGAGGACCTCCTCGCGGCCACCGGGGCGGCCCTCCGCCTTCCAGGCTCGGATGATCTTCGTCATGTCGAGTACGGCCTGCTCGCCGTCGCCGATGATCACCGCGTCGATGAAGTCCGCGATCGGCTCGGGGTTGAAGGCCGCGTGGCCGCCCGCCAGCACGATCGGGTCGTCGAGCGTCCGGTCCTTCGACTCCAGCGGGATGCCCGCCAGGTCCAGGGCTGTGAGCATGTTGGTGTAGCCGAGCTCGGTGGAGAAGCTGAGCCCGAACACGTCGAACGCGCCCACCGGGCGGTGGCTGTCGACCGTGAACTGCGGGACCTTGTGCTCCCGCATCAGCGCCTCCAGGTCCGGCCACACGCTGTACGTGCGCTCGGCGAGGACGCCCTCCTGCTCGTTCAGGACCTCGTAGAGGATCATGACGCCCTGGTTGGGCAGGCCGACCTCGTACGCGTCCGGGTACATCAGCGCCCAGCGGACATCGCACGACTCCCACGGCTTGACCGTGGAGTTGAGCTCGCCGCCGACGTACTGGATCGGCTTCTGCACCTGCGGGAGCAGGGCTTCGAGCTGCGGAAACACGGACTCTGCGGCCGCAGCGACTTCGGCAGGCATCTCGCGAACCTTCGTGAGCGGGACTGAACGGACGGGTGACCATCCAGACTAACGCGATCCCGGACCTCACCCGTACGCACCAGCCGTCACACCTGGACGGACCCCTCGGCCGCGATCCCCTCCCACGCCTCCGGCAGCGCCGCCTCCACCCCGGCCGCCCGCTGCTCCTCCCGCCCGTACAGCACCCCGTACGTGAACGAGCTCTCCCCCGCCGCGTGCGCCACCGCGGAGAGCTCCCGCAGGGTCACCCGGACCATCACGCTGTCCTGGTGGTCACCGAGCAGGCCGGTCAGCGCCTTCATGGACCTGGCGAGCGCGCGGGCCGAGGTACCGAGGGCGGGCGTCGCCGCCTCCGCCGCGTACCGGGTGCGCTTGGCCTTCTTGCGGGCCTCGTGCAGCGCGAGGTCGCGGTCCGCGCCGGGCGGGGTCCCGATCGCCTCCTCGACGAGCGCGGAGACCTTCCCGAAGTCCTTGTCCACGGCCTTGCCGATGACCTTCTCCGGCTTGCCGGCCGCGTCCTTCAGGAGAGGTGGCTCGGCGATCACCCGGTCCAGGGTGTCGAGGAGCGCGAGATACCGCCGGGAGTCCAGGACGCCGATCAGTCGGCCGCGTGATCCGCCGTGCCGGGCGTTCGCCCAGGTGTCCAGGCGGGTGCGGATCGGGCCGGAGATCAGGGCGGGGGGCAGTTCGCCGAGGACCGTCGCCAGCCGCTCGGTCACGACCTCGCGGTCGCGGTCCGTGCCCAACTCCCCCGCCAGCCACTTCAGTTCCTCGCCGACCGGGTCGGTGACCGTACGGTCGAGGACCTTGCCGTACGAGCGGAACGTGCTGCGCAGCCGGCGGGTGGCGACGCGCATGCGGTGGACCGAGTCGTACGCGTCCTGCCGTACGGCGGGGTCGAGTTCGAGGATCGCGTCGCGCTGGGCGCGGGCGTAGGCGAGGACGTGGTCGCCGGCGGTGACCGGTTCCGCGGGCTCCGCGGGCACGGGCGCAGCCTCGCGCTTCTTCTTCGACCCCGGCTTTTCCGACCCTGACTTTCCCGATCCCTGCTTTCCGGATCCCTGCTTTCCGGATCCCGCCGTGCGAGCCGTCTCCCGCAGCGCCCTGGCCAGCTTCGACGCGGACGACGACGGCCGTACGCCCGCCTTGCGCAACCGTTTCTCCACCTGGTCGAGGAACGCCGGGTCGCCGTCGTCGGCGAGTTCGACCTCGATCTCGGTCCACTGGGCGGTCCCGCCGCCCTCGGTGAGGCGTTCCGCGTGCACGGCGTCGACGCTGACCTCGGCGAGGAGCTTGCCCTGGGCGTCCATGAGGTGCCGTACGTCGCGGTCGGAGCGCAGCCGGACGGCGGGCAGCAGTTCGGCCTCGCGGACGCGGGAGCGGACCAGCGCGGCGAGGGTGTCCGGCACGGTGTCGGAGAGCGGTTCCCGGATCTCGTCGCGGACACCGGGCGCGACCGGCACCTTCAGGTGCCAGCCCGCGTCGGAGCCGCCGGTGCGGCGGCGCAGGGTCAGTGCGGCGGCGGCGAGGCGCTCGTCGGCCGTGTCGTAGTACACGGCGTCCAGGCTCACGACGCCCTTGTCGATGACGGCCTTCACCCCGGCGACGCCGGTCAGGTCGGGCAGACCACTCTCGTCGGACTCGTACTTACGCTCGATTTCACGCTTTGTGTCCGCCATGACCTGAATCTAGTTGCCGACCGGCCGGGACGGCAGGGGGCGTCCCGGACAACCCCCCAGGGAACTCCGGCAAATAGGGAGGTAGCGGCCGGGCGAAGGCGCGGTTCAGGCGGACATGGGCCGCTGCACCCGGATCGACTGCAGCAACCCCACCGCGAGCCACACCGCGAACATCGACGTACCTCCGTACGACACGAAGGGCAGTGGCAGGCCGGTGACCGGCATGATGCCGAGGGTCATGCCGACGTTCTCGAAGGCCTGGAAGGCGAACCAGGCGACGATCCCGGCGGCGACGATCGTGCCGTAGAGCTCGGTCGAGTCGCGGGCGATGCGGCAGGCGCGCCACAGGACCACGCCCAGGAGGACGAGGATCAGGCCCGCGCCGACGAAGCCCAACTCCTCGCCCGCGACCGTGAAGACGAAGTCCGTCTGCTGTTCGGGGACGAACTGGCCCGTCGTCTGGGAGCCGTGGAAGAGGCCCTCGCCGGTGAGGCCGCCGGAGCCGATCGCGATGCGGGCCTGGTTGGTGTTGTAGCCGACGCCGGCCGGGTCGAGGCTCGGGTTGGCGAAGGCGGCGAAGCGAGCGATCTGGTACTCGTCCAGGAAGTGCAGCTGCCACACCGCGATCGCGCCCAGGGTGCCCGCGCCGAGCAGGCCGAAGACCCAGCGGTTGGACGCGCCCGAGGCCAGGAGCACGCCGAGCACGATGATGACCATGACCATGACCGACCCGAGGTCGGGCATCAGCATGACGATCATCATCGGGACCGAGGCGAGGCCCAGGGCCTGGAGGACCGTGCGGTGGTCGGGGTAGGGCTTGTCGCCCGCGTCGACCCGGGCGGCGAGGATCATCGCCATGCCCAGGATGATCGTGATCTTCACGAACTCCGAGGGCTGGAGCGAGAAGCCGCCGCCGAGCACGATCCAGGAGTGCGCGCCGTTGACCGTGGAGCCCAGCGGGGTGAGCACCAGCAGGATGCCGAACACCGAGGCGCCGTAGAGGAACGGGACGACGACGCGCAGGGTGCGGTGGCCGACCCAGATGACGCCGATCATCAGGGCGATGCCGATGCCGGTGTTCATCAGGTGCCGGAGCAGGAAGTAGTACTGGTCGCCCTGGTTGATCTCGGTGCGGTTGCGCGTCGCCGAGAAGACGAGGAGCGAGCCGATCAGGGACAGGCCGACCGCCGACAGCAGTATCGGCCAGTCCAGCCGGCGGGCCAGCGAGTCACGGGCGAACACCCGTGTCCAGCCGGCCCGGTCGGGCCCGTATCCGGAGACGGAGAAGCTGTTGCCGGTCATGTGAGCATCCTCCGGCCACCCCTTCTGCGCGGACGCCTGCGGGTGTTGCTGTTGGTGGTGTTCGGTGAGGGCGCGATGGCCGGCTGCTGGGTGTCGTCGGCGGGCGTGACGCCGCCCTCGGTCGCCTTCTCCTGCTGCTTCTCCAGCTCCTTGGCCGGGTCGGCGGTGATCTTCGGGGAGGCGATCGTGCCGTCGGCGCGGACCTTCGGGAGGCTCGTCTGCGGCGAGGGCAGCATCGCCTTCTTCTTGTCGATGGAGCCGTCGGCCTGGACGCCGTACATCGCGTTGTAGATGTTGCGCACAGCCTCACCGGAGGCGCCGGAACCCGTACCGGCCTGCGCGATCGTCATGACGACCGTGTAGTCCTTGGTGTACGTGGCGAACCAGGAGGTGGTCTGCTTGCCGTAGACCTCCGCCGTACCCGTCTTGGCGTGCAGCTCGATCTTGTCCTGCGGCCAGCCCTGGAACTTCCAGGCGGCGGTACCGCTGGTGACCACGCCCGCGAGGGCCTTGTCGATGCCCTTGTGGGTGGCCGCGCTGATCGGCAGCTTCGCCTTCACCTGCGGCTTGATCTCCTGGACCGTCTTGCCGTCGGCGCTGACGATCGCCTTGCCGATGGTCGGGACGTACTCGGTGCCGCCGTTGGCGAGCGCGCCGTAGATCATGGCCTCCTGGATCGGCGTGACGAGGGTGTCGCCCTGGCCGATGGAGTAGTTGATCGAGTCGCCCTCGCGCATCTTGTTGCCTTCGAGGCAGTTCTCGTACGCGATCTGCTGGACGTACGTGCCGCCCTTCTTGCCGGTCTTGCACCAGTAGGCCTTGTTGGCCGCCCAGGTCTCCTGCTTCCACTTGCGGTCCGGGATCCGGCCGGTGACCTCGTTCGGGAGGTCGACGCCGGTGACCTTGCCGAGGCCGAACTGGTGGGCCGCCTTGTAGAAGTAGTCCTTCGGCTCACCCTTCTTCGGGTTGATGCCGCCGTCCTTCTTCCACTGGGCGTCGGCGAGGCCGTAGAAGACGGTGTCGCAGGAGACCTCCAGCGCGCGGCCCAGCGAGATGGGGCCGAAGTTCTCGCCCTCGAAGTTCTTGAAGACCTGGCCGCCCACCGAGTACGAACTGGTGCAGGGGTAGCCGCCGTCCCAGGTGTAGCCGGCCTCGACCGCGGCGGCCGTGGAGACCACCTTGAACGTCGAACCGGGCGCCGACTGACCCTGTATGGCCCGGTTGAGGAGCGGGTAGTCGGAGTTCTTGCCGGTGAGCTGCTTGTAGTCCTTGGCGGAGATGCCGCCGACCCAGACGTTCGGGTCGTACGTCGGCGCGGACGCCATGGCGACGATCCGGCCGGTCTTGGCCTCCATCACGACGACGGCACCGGAGTCGGCCTTGTAGTTCTCGCCGGTGATCTTGTCGTACTGCTGGCGGGCCGCCTTCATCGCCTTGTCGAGCTGGTACTCGGCGACGCGCTGCACGCGGGCGTCGATGCTGGTGACGAGGTTCGAACCGGGCTCGGGCGCATCGGACTTGGCCTTGCCGATGACGCGGCCGAGGTTGTCGACCTCGTAGCGGGTGACGCCGGCCTTGCCGCGCAGCGCCTTGTCGTACTCGCGTTCCAGGCCCGAGCGGCCGACCTGGTCGGAGCGCAGATACGGCGAGTCGCTGTCCTTGGCCTGGGTGATCTCGTCGTCGGTGACCGGCGAGAGGTAGCCGAGGACCTGGGCCGCGTTGGCGTCGCCGGGGGCCGCGTAACGCCGTACGGCCTCGGGCTCGGCGGTGATGCCGGGGAAGTCCTCGGCGCGCTCACGGATCTGCAGGGCCTGCTTGGCGGTGGCCTCGTCGGTGATCGGGATGGGCTGGTAGGGCGAGCCGTTCCAGCAGGGCTGCGGGGTCTTCGCGTCGCACAGCCGGACCTTCTGGATGACGTCCGCGGGCTTCAGCCCGAGCACACCGGCCAGCTTGGTGAGGACGGCCCTGCCGTCGTCGGCCTGCTTCAGCAGGTCGGTGCGGGAGGCGGAGACCACGAGCCGGGTCTCGTTGTCGGCGAGGGGCACACCGCGCGCGTCCAGTATCGACCCGCGCACCGCGGGCTCGACGACCTGCTGGACGTGGTTGCCGGACGCTTCCTTCTGGTACGCGGCGCCCTCACGGATCTGCAGGTACCAGAGGCGCCCGCCGAGGGTGCCGAGGAGGGAGAGGACGAGAATCTGGATGACGACGAGCCTGATCTGAACCCGTGGAGTCCGACCGGTCTCCGGGATGTTGGTCACTTGTGCTGCCTCCCCCTCTCAGTGCGTGTACACGATGCGTGTATGAGTCATATACGACGGACCTGTGAGTCCGTGTGCCAACTCCCGGGTGTTCAAAGCCTCTTGACCCCCTTGATACGTCCCGCCCGGGCGACACGCGCGCGTGCGGTCTTCATCCGCAGGCCGCCGCGCTGGCCGCCGATCTTCAGGCCGGTGCCCGAGGAGAGCCAGCCCGAGGAGATGTCGGCCGACTTGGCGGCGTTGGTCTCCGCGAGCGGGTCGTTGTCGACGCGCCGGGCCAGTGCCATCACGCCGGGGACGACGAACGGGGCGAGCAGCAGGTCGTACAGGGAGGCCGTGAACAGCAGGCTGCCCAGGCCGACATGGCGGGCGGCGGTGTCGCCGACGAGGGCGCCGACACCGGCGTAGAGCAGGGTGGCGCCGATCGCGGCGGCGACCACGACGGCCATCGGGCCGGTCGCCGACTTCAGGCGGCCGTTCTCCGGTTTCGCGAGGCCCGCGAGGTAGCCGATGACGCAGAGGACGAGGGCGTACCGGCCGGCCGCGTGGTCGGCGGGCGGGGCGAGGTCGGCGAGGAGGCCCGCGCCGAAGCCGATGAGGGCGCCCGCGACATGGCCGTAGACCATGGCCAGGCCGAGGACCGTGAGGAGCAGCAGGTCGGGGACGGCGCCCGGGAGGTGGAGGCGGGCGAGGACGCTCACCTGGATCACGAGGGCGACGACGACCAGCGGCGCGGAGAGGAGGATCCGGTTGACACGCATGGGGATGGGCTCCTACTGCTGTTGCTGGCCGTCGACCGGCGCGTTCGCGGACGGGGTGACCGTGACGGTCACCGTCGGGATCGGGGTCGGCTTGGGCTTCGCCGGCAGGACCGTGTCACGCGGGTCCTTCTTCGGGGCCTCCACGACCACGCCGACGATGTCGAGCTTGGTGAAGTTGACGTACGGCGTGACGTACAGCGTGCGGGTCAGGCCGCCGCCGGAGGGGTCGACGCGGGAGACGACACCGACCGGGACACCCGGCACGAACGGCTTGTCGGCCTGCGAGCCGAAGGTGACCAGCCGGTCGCCCTTCTGCACCTCCGCCTTGCCGTTGAGGAGTTCGACGCGCAGCGGGCCGTCGCCCTCGCCGGAGGCGAAGCCGAGTTCGTCGCTGCCCTCCATCCGGGTGCCGACGGTGAAGTCGGGGTCGTTGGCGAGGAGGACGGTCGAGGCGTCCGGGCCGACGGTCGTCACGCGCCCGACCAGTCCGTTGCCGTTCAGGACGGTCATGTCGCGCTTGATGCCGTCGTTGGCGCCGACGTCGATGGTGATCGTCCAGGAGAAGCTCTGGGCGGCTCCTATCGCGATGACCTGGGCGCCCTTGATGCCGTACTGGCCCTCGCCGGCCACCTTCAGCATCTTGTCCAGCTGGGTCAGGCGGCTGCGGTTGCGGTCGTCGCTGCCGAGCTTCGCCTTGAGGGCCGCGTTCTCCTTCTCCAGGACGGCGAGCCGGTCGTGCCGCTCCCCGGAGTCGCGGACCGCGGAGACCGCGTCACCGACCGGGTCGACGGCGGACGACACGCCGTTCTCGATCGGGCCGAACACGGTGGCCGCGGCCCGGCGGGCTCCGTCGACCGGCGAGTCCTGCCCTCCCCGGATGTCCACCGTGATCAGCGCGAACGCTACGGCGATCAGCAGCACCAGGAGCAGCCGGCTCTCTCGTGTGTCCCTCACGTGCGGCGGCCGTGCCTTCCTCATAGAAATGTGCAGAGGTTCAGGTATGCAGGTGTGGTGTGTGCGGGAGTTGTCCGTACGGATGGATACGGAGGCTCATGTCGGAGCCTATGCCTCCGTATCAACGATCCGCCGCACGAGAGGAGATCATCCCGTACGGCGGAATCGAAGCGTTACGTCATCTGCGCGGCTGGGCGTCCAGAACCTGCTGGAGCGCCTCGAACTCCTCGACGCACTTGCCGGAGCCGAGCGCCACGCTGTCGAGCGGGTCCTCGGCGATGTGGATCGGCATGCCGGTCTCCCGGCGCAGCCGCTCGTCGAGCCCCTTCAGCAGGGCTCCGCCGCCGGTCAGAACGATTCCTCGGTCCATGATGTCGCCGGACAGCTCCGGCGGGCACTTGTCGAGGGTCGTCTTCACCGCGTCGACGATCGCGTTGACGGGCTCTTCGATCGCCTTGCGGACTTCGCCGGCGGAGATGACAACGGTCTTGGGCAGGCCGGAGACCAGGTCCCGGCCGCGGATTTCGGTGTGCTGGTCGTCGTCGAGGTCGTACGCGGAACCAATCGTGATCTTGATCTGCTCAGCCGTCCGCTCACCCAGAAGGAGCGAGTACTCCTTCTTGATGTGCTGGATGATCGCGTTGTCCAACTCGTCGCCCGCGACGCGGATGGACTGGGCGGTGACGATGCCACCGAGCGAGATGACCGCGACCTCCGTGGTGCCGCCGCCGATGTCCACCACCATGTTGCCCGTGGCCTCGTGGACCGGCAGGCCGGAACCGATGGCCGCGGCCATGGGCTCCTCGATGATGTGCACCTGGCGGGCGCCGGCCTGGGACGACGCCTCGATGACGGCACGGCGCTCGACGCCCGTGATGCCCGAGGGCACACAGACGACGACGCGGGGGCGGGCCAGATAGCGCCGCTTGTGGATCTTCAGGATGAAGTAGCGGAGCATGCGCTCGGTGATCTCGAAGTCGGCGATGACACCGTCCTTCAGCGGACGTACGGCAACGATGTTGCCGGGCGTGCGCCCGATCATCTTCTTGGCTTCGGAGCCGACCGCGAGAATGCCACCGGTGTTGGTGTTGATCGCGACGACGGACGGCTCGTTGAGTACGATCCCGCGACCCCTGACGTACACCAGCGTGTTGGCGGTCCCGAGGTCGACAGCCATGTCACGGCCGATGAACGACATTGAGTTCCCCATCAGGATTCGTCTGGCCTTCCTGGGAGCTTTTGAGGGCTTTTCAGGTCGGCGAAGTGGGTGCTGTGACGTGAAGGCTTCCATCGTAGACGCGCCGTCACGAACACTGCGCGAGGGTCTTCGCCATTGTCAGCATGTGAGGCGCCGCCTCGCTTGTGGAGACGGCCCAACGGGGGCACTCGTTCCCCCGATCGGCACGCATATGCCAAGAGACGGCCGGAAAAACACGGCCGCCCCTGGTCAGGCATGTGGGTTACTGATGGAGATTCAGCCGCGCCCGGGGAAGAAGATCTTCACCTCGCGTTCGGCGGACTCCTCGGAGTCCGAGGCGTGGATCAGGTTCTCGCGCACGATGACCCCGAAGTCCCCGCGGATCGACCCCGGCGCGGCGGCGATCGGGTCGGTCGGACCGGCCAACTGGCGTACGCCCTCGATGACCCGCTCGCCCTCGACGATCAGGGCGACGACGGGACCGGAGGCCATGAACTCCACCAGCGGCTCGTAGAAGACCTTGCCCTTGTGCTCGCCGTAGTGCTGCTCCAGGGTGTCCTGGTCCAGGGTGCGCAGCTCCAGCGCGGTGATCTGCCAGCCGGCCTTGCGCTCGATCCGGCTGATGATCTCGCCGGTCAGGCCACGACGTACGGCGTCGGGCTTGAGCAGGACGAGGGTGCGCTGGGTCACGACGGGACTCCTTCGGATCATGATGTGCGGGTCGACTCACGGTCGTGGCACGGTCGCCTCACGACAAACCCGAGGTTACAGGGCGTGTCCATGCGTCCCTTACGCAGCGTCAGGTGTAGTGGAGCCGGCCTGCGCGGCCTGCGCCGCGAACCGTGCCTTCGCCTCGTCGATCTTCCGGCCGTAGTGCACCGAGGCCCACCACAGGGCCGCGAAGATCGCCCCGAGGAAGAACATCGACGGCACGACGAGGCCCGACGCGATCAGCGCGATCTGCAGCGCCCAGCCGAGCGCGATGCCGGCCGGCCGGGTCACCACCCCGCACAGCGCGACGGACAGGAACATCGCGATCCCGCACACCGTCCACACGGTGGAGGTGGTCAGGTCCGGGTCCTTCATGGCGACCAGACCGGCGAAGCCGATCACGAAGAACTCGCCGATCAGCGTGGAAGAACAGAGGGTACGCACGGAAAGTCAGCCCCTCCCCAGGAGCAGTCGGGCTTCACCGACGGTGATGACGGAACCGGTGACGAGCACACCGCCGCCCGCGAACTCGCCGTCCTCCTCGGCCAGCGTGATAGCGGCCTCCAGGGCGTCGGGCAGCCGCGGTTCGACCTGCACGCGCTCGTCGCCGAACACCTCGACGGCGATCCCGGCCAGCTCGTCCACGTCCATCGCGCGGTGACTGGAGTTCTGCGTGACGACGACCTCGGCGAACATCGGCTCGAACGCTTCGAGCAGCCCGCGGACGTCCTTGTCCCCGCTGGCCCCGACGACGCCGATCAGCCGGCTGAAGTCGAACGCCTCGGCCACGGCCTCGGCGGTCGCACGGGCGCCCGCCGGGTTGTGCGCCGCGTCCAGCACGACGGTCGGCGACCGCCGCACCACCTCCAGCCGCCCGGGCGAGGTCACGGACGCGAACGCCTTCCGCACCGTGTCGATCGCGAGCGGATCGGGTCGCTGCGCACCGACACCGAAGAAGGCTTCTACGGCGGCGAGGGCCACGGCGGCGTTGTGCGCCTGGTAAGGCCCGTGCAGGGGGAGGTAGATCTCCTCGTACTCGCCACCGAGGCCACGCAGGCTGACGACCTGCCCGCCGACGGCGACCTGCCGGGACACGACACCGAATTCGAGACCCTCCCGGGCCACGGTCGCGTCCACCTCGACGGCCTTCTTCAGCAGCACCTGCGCCGCGTCCACCGGCTGCTGCGCCAGGATCACGGTCGCGTCCTGCTTGACGATGCCGGCCTTCTCGGTGGCGATCTCGCCGGTCGTCCCGCCGAGGCGGTCGGTGTGGTCGAGGTCGATGGGGGTGACTACGGCCACGGCCGCGTCGATGACGTTGGTGGCGTCCCAGGTGCCGCCCATGCCGACCTCCACGACGGCCACGTCGACCGGCGCGTCCGCGAAGGCGGCGTACGCCATGCCGGTCAGCACCTCGAAGAACGACAGCCGGAACTCCTGCTGGGCGTCCACCATCTCGACGTACGGCTTGATGTCCTCGTACGTCTCGATGAACCGCTCGGCGGAGATCGGGGCGCCGTCGAGGCTGATGCGCTCGGTGATCGACTGGACGTGCGGGGAGGTGTAGCGGCCGGTGCGCAGCTCGAAGGCGCCGAGCAGCGCCTCGATCATGCGGGCCGTGGACGTCT
Source organism: Streptomyces sp. NBC_01261 (assembly GCF_036226385.1). NCBI lineage: Bacteria > Bacillati > Actinomycetota > Actinomycetes > Kitasatosporales > Streptomycetaceae > Streptomyces > Streptomyces sp. NBC_01261. The sequence continues at coordinate 7,290,344 of NZ_CP108463.1, read as the reverse complement.
TGCCGTTCGTCCCGGTGATGTGGATCGAGGGGTACGAGCGCTGGGGGTCGCCCAGGACGTCCATCAGCGCGGCGATACGGCTGACCGACGGCTCCAGCTTGGTCTCGCCCCAGCGGTTGGCCAGCTCGGTCTCCACCTCGCGCAGGGCCTTGTCCAGCGCGGGGTCTTCGGGGCGGCCGGGGACGTCTGCCTGGGGGGCGCCGGTGCCCTGGGTTCGGAGGGTGCGGCTGCCGGCCTCGATGACCGCGAGGTCGGGGTCGCGGTCGGTCTCGGCCTCGATGATCTCGTCGAACGGGTCGCTGTCAGTCACGTGGGCCAGTCTACGGAGGTTGGGGTGGTCTTTCGTCTGCGGGCCCGGTGGGGGGCTTTCGTCTGCGGGCCCGGTGGGGGGCTTTCGTCTGCGGGCCCGGTGGGGGGCTTTCGTCTGCGGGCCCGGTGGGGGCTGGTCGCGCCCACGCGGCGGAGCCGCACATCGATACAGCCTCGCGCCCCTAGGTAGGTGAGGGCCCCGGAACTAGAAGTTCCGGGGCCCTCACGTGCCTACGACAAGTCCCTACGCCTCCGGCAAGCCGTCCAGCTGGTTCTTGATGCGGGCGATGTCTTCGTCGGCCTTCGTCAGGCGGCCGCGGATCTTGTCGACCACGTTGTCCGGGGCCTTGGCCAGGAACGCCTCGTTGCCGAGCTTGGCCGTTGCCTGGGCCTTCTCCTTCTCTGCGGCGGCGAGGTCCTTCGCGAGGCGCTTCCGCTCCGCCGCGACGTCGATCGTGCCGGAGAGGTCGAGGGCGACCGTGGCGCCGCCGACCGGGAGGGTGGCCGTCGCCGCGAAGGCGTCGCCCTCCTGCTGGAGGCGGAGGAGCTGGCGGATGGCGGCCTCGTGGGGCGCCAGGGCCGTGCCGTCCAGCGTGAGGCGGGCCGGGACGCGCTGGCCGGGCTGGAGGCCCTGGTCGGCGCGGAAGCGGCGGACCTCGGTGATGACCTGCTGGAGGGTCTCGATCTCCTTCTCGGCCGGTGTGTCACGGAAGCCCGAGTCCTTCGGCCAGTCCGCGATGACGATCGACTCGCCGCCCGTCAGGGTCGTCCAGAGCGTCTCCGTGACGAACGGGACGATCGGGTGCAGCAACTTCAGGGTGACGTCGAGGACTTCACCCAGGACGCGCTTGGAGACCTCGGCCGGCTCGCCGCCCGCCAGGAACGTCGTCTTGGACAACTCGACGTACCAGTCGAAGACTTCGTCCCACGCGAAGTGGAACAGCGCGTCGGAGAGCTTCGCGAACTGGTAGTCCTCGTAGAGCGCGTCGACTTCGGCGACCGTGGAGTTCAGGCGGGACAGGATCCAGCGGTCGGTCGCCGACAGGCGGTCGGCGTCCGGGAGTTCGCCCTCGATCGTCGCGCCGTTCATGAGGGCGAAACGGGTCGCGTTCCAGAGCTTGTTGGCGAAGTTGCGCGAACCCTGGACCCAGTCCTCGCCGATCGGGACGTCGACGCCCGGGTTGGCGCCGCGCGCGAGGGTGAAACGGAGCGCGTCGGAGCCGTACTTGTCCATCCAGTCGATCGGATTGACCGCGTTCCCGAAGGACTTGGACATCTTCTTGCCGAACTGGTCGCGGACCATGCCGTGCAGGGCGATGGTGTGGAACGGCGGGGTGCCGTCCATCGCGTAGAGGCCGAACATCATCATCCGGGCGACCCAGAAGAAGAGGATGTCGTAGCCGGTGACCAGGACGGAGTTCGGGTAGAACTTCGCGAGCGACTCGGTCTGTTCGGGCCAGCCGAGGGTGGAGAAGGGCCACAGGCCGGAGGAGAACCAGGTGTCGAGGACGTCGGTGTCCTGGTGCCAGCCCTCGCCGGTCGGGGCCTCGTCGTCGGGGCCGACGCAGACGACCTCGCCCTCCGGGCCGTACCAGACCGGGATGCGGTGGCCCCACCACAACTGCCGTGAGATGCACCAGTCGTGGAGGTTGTCGACCCAGTCGAAGTAGCGCTTCTCCATCTCCTGCGGGTGGATCTTGACCCGGCCGTCACGGACCGCGTCGCCCGCCGCCTTCGCGAGCGGGGCGACCTTGACCCACCACTGCATGGACAGCCGCGGCTCGATGGTCGTCTTGCAGCGCGAGCAGTGGCCGACCGAGTGGACGTACGGCCGCTTCTCGGCGACGATCCGGCCCTCGGCGCGCAGGGCGGCGACGATCGCGGAGCGGGCTTCGAGGCGGTCCTGGCCCTGGAAGGGGCCGGGGACGGTGATGACGGCGTGCTCGTCCATGACCGTGATGGCCGGGAGGTCGTGCCGCTGGCCGATCTCGAAGTCGTTCGGGTCGTGGGCGGGGGTGACCTTGACGGCACCCGTGCCGAACTCGGGGTCGACGTGCTCGTCCGCGACGACCGGGATGGAACGGTCGGTCAGCGGCAGCTTGATGAGCTTGCCGACGAGGTGCTTGTAGCGCTCGTCGCCGGGGTGAACGGCGACGGCCGTGTCACCGAGCATGGTCTCGGCGCGGGTCGTGGCGACGACGATGGTCTCGTCCCCGTCGCCGTACTTCATGGAGACGAGCTCGCCGTCGTCGTCCTGGTACTCGACCTCGATGTCGGAGATCGCGGTGAGACAGCGCGGGCACCAGTTGATGATGCGCTCGGCGCGGTAGATCAACTCGTCGTCGTAGAGCCGCTTGAAGATGGTCTGGACGGACTGGGAGAGACCCTCGTCCATGGTGAAGCGCTCGCGCGACCACGCGACGCCGTCGCCGAGGCGGCGCATCTGGCCGGAGATCTGGCCGCCGGACTCGCCCTTCCACTGCCAGACGCGCTCGACGAAGGCCTCCCGGCCCAGGTCGTGGCGGGACTTGCCCTCCTTGCCCAGCTCGCGCTCGACGACGTTCTGCGTGGCGATACCGGCGTGGTCCATGCCGGGCTGCCACAGCGTCTCGTAGCCCTGCATGCGCTTGCGGCGCGTGAGGGCGTCGATGAGCGTGTGCTCGAAGGCGTGCCCGAGGTGCAGGCTGCCCGTGACGTTCGGCGGCGGGATGACGATCGTGTACGGCGGCTTCTCGCTCTTCGCGTCCGCCTCGAAGTAACCCCGCTCCACCCAGCGCTCGTACAGCGGCCCCTCTACATCGGCCGGCGCGTACTGGGTCGGCAGTTCGGAGTCGGGCGCTGGTGGCTGCTGCTGAGCGTTCTCGGTCACGGGCCCAGTTTAGGGGTGTCGCGGGGGTGTCCCGAAACGCGTTTGTTCTGTAACGGTGCGCCCCCCGATGCTCTGCGCTTCCTGTGACTGGGCCAGGATGTCGGGATCACATAAGCATCTGGAGGGGAACCCAGAAATGAGCTACAACCAGCCGGGCCCGTACGACGGGCAGCCCCAGCAGCCCGGTCCGTACGGTCAGCCGGGTCCCTATGGCCAGCCTCCCCAGCAGGCGCCGCAGGGCGCCCCCCAGCCCGGCTACGGCTACCCCCAGCAGGCTCCCCCCGCCCAGCCGGGCTACGGCTACCCGACGCAGCCCCAGCCCCCGCAGGGCGTCCCGCCGCAGGGCCCCTACGGCCAGCCGCAGCCGCCGTACGGCCAGCAGGCGCCGTATGGCCAACCGCCTTACGGGCAGCCCCCGTACGGCGTTCCGCAGCCGCCGCCCGGCGGGAAGAAGAAGACCGGGCTCATCATCGGCGCGGTGGCGGTCGTCGCCGCCATCGGCGTGGGCGTGTACTTCGTGCTCGGCTACACCGGGTCGTCCGGTCTCGCGGACGACGGTCCGCACAAGCTGACGACGCCGGCGAAGGTGCTCGGCGACTACAACCGGGCGACCAAGGACGGCGACACCAGCGACAGCGGCTCGTCGACCGTCAAGGACCTGGAGAAGAGCGGCGTCAAGAACGGCACCGCCGTCTTCGGCGCCTACACGACGGCCGACCTGAGCGGCTACAACCCGAGCGATCCCTCCACCGCGCCCAGCGCGGCGGAGCTGCTCACGGCCAAGGGCATCTCGCTCATCGGTGCCTATGGCAAGATCGCCGATCCGCAGAAGTCCCTGGACGCGTTCTTCGCGGACATCCAGAAGGACGTCAACCAGAGCGGCTCCTCCAGCAGTTCGTCGGGCGGCAGCAAGCTGGTCGGGGACCCCGAGTCGGTCGACGTCAACGGCGCGGTCATGAAGTGCCAGGCGGCCAAGGGCACCAACCAGGTGACCAAGAAGACGCAGACCGACTGGTTCTGCGCCTGGGCCGACTACAGCACCATCGCGATGGTGTCCCCCGGTGACAACACGGCCGATGTGTCGAAGGACACCGCCGTCTCCATGACCACCAAGCTCCGCAAGGAAGTTCGGGTGAAGAGCTAGCCCCGGAGGCCTCAACCACGAAGGGCGCCCGGTCAGTCGACTGACCGGGCGCCCTTCGTGTCGTAGGGGAGAAAGCGGCTACGCCGTCTTCTGCTCGCCCGGGCCTCGGCCCCGCGCGTCGCGCGGGATCAGGGTCGGGTTGACGTTCGACAGGACGACGTCCGCAGTGATGACGACCCGGGCCACGTCCTTGCGGGACGGGACCTCGTACATGACGCCCTGGAGGACTTCCTCCATGATGGCGCGCAGGCCGCGGGCGCCGGTCTGGCGGAGGATGGCCTGGTCGGCGATGGCTTCGAGGGCCTCGCGCTCGAAGTCCAGCTCCACGCCGTCGAGTTCGAAGAGGCGCTCGTACTGCTTGACGAGCGCGTTGCGCGGCTCGATGAGGATCTGGAGCAGGGCCTCGCGGTCCAGGTTGTGGACCGAGGTGATGACGGGGAGGCGCCCGATGAACTCGGGGATCATGCCGAACTTCACCAGGTCCTCGGGCATGACGTCCTCGAACTGGTCCTTGGCCTGCAGCTCCCGCTTCGAGCGGATCGTCGCGCCGAAGCCGATGCCCTTGGCGCCGGCCCTGGACTCGATGAGCTTCTCCAGGCCCGAGAAGGCGCCGCCCACGATGAACAGGACGTTCGTCGTGTCGATCTGGATGAACTCCTGGTGGGGGTGTTTACGGCCGCCCTGCGGCGGGACCGAGGCCGTCGTGCCCTCCAGGATCTTCAACAGGGCCTGCTGGACGCCCTCGCCGGACACGTCGCGGGTGATCGAGGGGTTCTCGCTCTTCCGCGCGACCTTGTCGATCTCGTCGATGTAGATGATGCCCGTCTCGGCCTTCTTGACGTCGTAGTCAGCGGCCTGGATGAGCTTCAGCAGAATGTTCTCGACGTCCTCGCCGACGTAGCCCGCCTCCGTGAGCGCGGTCGCGTCGGCGATCGCGAACGGCACGTTCAGCATGCGGGCCAGGGTCTGTGCGAGGAGGGTCTTGCCCGAGCCCGTGGGGCCGAGCAGGAGGATGTTGGACTTCGCCAACTCGATGGCGTCCTCGCGGTTCTGACCGCCGCCGTGCTCACCGGCCTGGACGCGCTTGTAGTGGTTGTACACCGCGACCGAGAGAGCCTTCTTGGCCGACTCCTGGCCTACGACGTACCCCTCAAGGAACTCGTAGATCTCACGGGGCTTGGGGAGTTCCTCCCAGCGCACCTCGCTCGTCTCCGCCAGTTCTTCCTCGATGATCTCGTTGCAGAGGTCGATGCACTCGTCGCAGATGTACACACCGGGCCCTGCGATGAGCTTCTTGACCTGCTTCTGGCTCTTGCCGCAGAACGAGCACTTGAGCAGATCGCCGCCGTCACCGATGCGTGCCACGGTGTGCTTCCCCTTCGCCTGGGAGACGCCTAGGTCCAGCGACTCCTGGTGCTGCCTTATGTCCGACGGTACCTTGCCGGGCCCCCCGTTCGGGCCCCCCTTGGCACGGTTCACTTCCACGTGGACGTGCCAAGGGGTGGTGGACGATACAGGTCCGGGTCAGCGGACGTCGGCGTTGTTCATCTTCCGGGTGGAGATGATCTGGTCGATCAGGCCGTACGACAGGGCGTCCTCGGCCGTGAGGATCTTGTCGCGCTCGATGTCCTCGCGGATCTTCTCGATCGGCGTCTTCGAGTGCTTGGCCAGCAGGTCCTCCAGCTGCGCACGCATCCGGAGGATCTCGTTCGCCGCGATTTCGAGGTCGGAGACCTGGCCCCGACCCGTCTCGCTGTACGGCTGGTGGATCAGCACGCGCGCGTTCGGCAGCGCCATGCGCTTGCCCGGCGTACCGGCGGCCAGCAGGACGGCGGCGGCGGACGCGGCCTGGCCCATGCAGACCGTCTGGACGTCCGGCTTCACGAACTGCATCGTGTCGTAGATCGCGGTCAGCGCCGTGAAAGAGCCACCGGGGCTGTTGATGTAGATCGAGATGTCGCGGTCCGGGTCCATCGACTCCAGGCACAGCAGCTGTGCCATGACGTCGTTGGCCGACGCGTCGTCGATCTGGACACCGAGGAAGATCACGCGCTCCTCGAAGAGCTTCGCGTACGGGTCGTACTCACGCACGCCCTGCGAGGTGCGCTCCACGAAGCGCGGGATCACGTAACGGGACTCGGCGGCGGGACCCGTGTATTCGGCGCGTGCGTGCTCGTACAGGCCGTTGCCGGGGAAGTCGTTCACTGTCTCTCTCCTAGGGGCTGTGACGGTCGGCTGGGGGCTGTGCTGGGGCATCAGGCCCCGGTGCCGCCGCCGCCCGGCATACCGGCGGCCGTGGGAATCACGTCGTCGATGAGGCCGTAGTCCTTGGCCTCGTTCGCGTCGAACCAACGGTCGCGGTCCGAGTCGCGGGTGACCTGCTCGATGCTCTGGCCCGTGTGCTGGGACGTGAGCTCGGCCATGCGCCGCTTGGTGTGCAGCAGCCGCTCCGCGTGGATCTTGATGTCGGAGGCCGAACCGGCCAGGCCGGCGGAGGGCTGGTGGATCAGGATCTCGGCGTTCGGCAGCGCGAAGCGCTTGCCCGGGGTACCCGCGCTGAGAAGGAACTGGCCCATGGAGGCGGCGAGGCCCATGGCGATGGTCACCACGTCGTTCTTGATGAACTGCATGGTGTCGTAGATCGCCATGCCGGCCGTGATCGAGCCGCCGGGGCTGTTGATGTAGAGGTAGATGTCCTTGTCGGGGTCAGCGGCAAGGAGGAGGAGCTGCGCGGTGATCTTGTTGGCGATGTCGTCGTCGACCGCCTGGCCGAGAAAGATGATCCGCTCACCGAGCAGCCGGTTGTAGACCTGGTCGCCGAGGCCACCGATAGAGGGCTCGCCGGCGGCTGTAGGCATCAGATTCGTCACGTATCCACCTGCTCGTCTTTACGACGGCGCCGGGCCGTCTCACCGTGTACTGCCGGGGGCAATGGGGACTCCCCTGCCCTCGTATTCATGGACCCTAACGCGCGGGTCCCTTCGGAGAATCCCGCAAAGGGAACTGTTCGCTGTCAGCACACAGCGCTGCGCTGGCCTGAGCGGAATCCCTCGCGGTGGGGTGGGTGCGGTTTGTAGCGGGGCTGCGGGTCGGTGGGGGCTGAGCGCGCCGTTCCCCGCGCCCCTTCAGGGCGCCCCAGTGGGCGGTATGGCAAAGGGCCCCGGGGCTTGATGCAAACCCCGGGGCCCCTCGTTCGCTGCTTACGCCTCGGTCGGCTCCTCGACGGCCTCGGCCGTCTCGGTGGCCGTCTCGTCGTCCTCGTCGTCCAGGTCGACGATCTCGCCGTTGGTGTCCTTGACCGTGGCGGCCTCTACGACGACGGCCAGGGCCTTGCCGCGGGCCACCTCGCCGACGAGGAGGGGGACCTGGCCGCCTTCGACGACGGCCTGGGCGAACTGGTCGGGGGACATGTTGGAGGAGGCCGCGCGACGCATGAGGTGCTCGGTGAGCTCCTCCTGGTTGACGTTCAGCTTCTCCTTGTTGACGAGCTCGTCGAGGACGAACTGCGTCTTGATGCCCTTGACCGCGGCTTCCTTGGTCTCGGTGTCGAACTCCTCGGCCGTCTTGCCCTGGATCTCCAGGTACTTGTCGAGGTCGAGGCCCATCTGGCCGAGCTGGTGGTGCTCCAGGTTGTGCTTGCGGGTGTTGATCTCGTCCTCAAGGAGCTTCTCGGGGACGGGCACCTCGACGAGCTCCAGCAGCTTCTCCAGGACGCGCTCCTGGGCCTGCGTGGCCTGGTCGTACTGCTTCATGTTCTCCAGGCGCTTGCGGCTGTCCGCGCGCAGCTCCTCCAGAGTGTCGAACTCGGAGGCGAGCTGGGCGAACTCGTCGTCCAGCGCGGGCAGTTCGCGGGCGGCGACCTGGGTGACCTTGACGGTGACCTGGGCCTCCTGGCCGGCCGCGGAGCCGCCCTTGAGCTCGGAGGCGAAGGTGGCCTCGCCACCGGCCTCCAGGCCGGTCACGGCCTCGTCGATGCCTTCGAGCAGCTCGCCGGAACCGATGGTGTAGGAGACGCCCTCGGCGACACCGTCCTCCAGGACCTCGCCGTCGACCTTGGCCTCCAGGTCGAGGGTGACGACGTCACCGTCGACGGCGGCGCGCTCGACCGGGGAGGTCGCGGCGAAGCGCTCGCGCAGCTGCTCGACCGACTCGTCGATGTCCTCTTCGCTGACCGCCACGGCGTCGACCTCGACCTCGATGCCCGAGTAGTCCGGGATCTCGATGGTCGGGCGGATGTCGACCTCGGCGGTGAAGTTCAGCGTCTCGCCGTCCTTCAGCTCCGTGATGTCGACCTCGGGCTGGCCGAGCGGGTTGAGCTCCGCCTCGTTGACCGCCTCGGTGTAGAACTTCGGAAGCGCGTCGTTGACCGCCTCCTCCAGGACCGCACCGCGGCCGAACCGCTGGTCGATGACGCGCGCCGGGATCTTGCCCTTCCGGAAGCCCTTCACCGTGACCTGCTGGTTGATCTTCTTGTACGCCGCGTCGAGGCTGTCCTTGAGCTCCTCGAAGGGCACCTCGATGCTGAGCCGAACCCGGGTCGGGTTCAGGGTCTCCACGGCGCTCTTCACGGTTCGGTCTCCTTGGGGGCTGACTTCTTGGGGTGCGGACCCAGACAGGTCCGGCGGTTTCTGGTCGCCCGGAGGACTTCAGAGTGTGAGAGACACACGGGCGCGCAGCTTGCATAGTAGCCGCAGCGACGAGACCCCCCAAAAGGCGATCCCGCGAGGTACTGGTGTGATACCGGTCCCGGAGGTCCGGTATGTGGTCGGGGTGGCGGGATTTGAACCCACGGCCTTCCGCTCCCAAAGCGGACGCGCTACCAAGCTGCGCCACACCCCGTCTGGTGCGACACGTAGGGTACATGCCCGCAGGCGGTCGGGCCGCCGCATTTCACGAGCGCCGGGGTGCCGGACGGGACATGGGGAATGCGGTGTGCGCTCAGGGCACCCGACCCGCTACGATGCCTTCTGTGCCGCGGTCGTCTGACCTGCGGCGCGTCGTGTGCGGGCGTAGCTCAATGGTAGAGCACTAGTCTTCCAAACTAGCTACGCGGGTTCGATTCCCGTCGCCCGCTCCATACGACTCAGGGCCAGGTCGGAGAACCACTCTCCGACCTGGCCCTGAGTCGTTCCCGGAGTCCCGCCCCTGCCGGCGGCTCAGAAGCTGATCGAGTTGATCGTCTCCGCCAGTGAGTTTATGAACCGGTTGATGGACGGGGCCATCCCGGTCGAGGCGAGGAAGAAGCCGAAGAGGATCGCGACCACGGCTGGGCCGGCCTTGATCGATCCCCCTCGGATCAACACCACCAGGATGATCGCCAACAGCAGCACCACAGACAGTGAAATGGCCACAACTGATCACACCCTCGGTCGGTCCGCTCTCCCGGCCCGGGGACGCAACCCGCGCACCCCGCCAGAACCATCGTGCCACCAACGCGGCCCACGTATGCGGCGGGTGACGCATCGTTGGTCGCAAAGGTTCGGCAGGGTCGCGTTCGCAGTTCGTTCGCATTATTGGCATGCGCACATGAACGGGCCTTCTCCGTGTGCCCTTTTGCGCCTTTTGATCGGGATGAATCGTGACATCGCGAACAGATTCCGGACGCGCGTCCGATGGTTTCACCGATTTCCACAGGCAACGCTAGGGTGCCTCAGATGTTCCACGTTGACGCGCCCCCGGGCCAGAACGAACAGAGCAAACAGAACGAAAAGAACGAACAGACCAAACCGCGCGACGCGTTCTTCGACAACGCGAAGTACCTGGCGATCCTGCTGGTCGCCATCGGGCACTCCTGGGAGCCCCTGAAGGGCGACAGCAGAGCGCTCCAGGGCCTGTACATGGTCGTGTACAGCTTCCACATGCCGGCGTTCATCGTCATCTCCGGCTATTTCTCCCGCAGTTTCGACATGAGCCCCGCCCGGCTGAAGCGGCTCCTCACCGGTGTCGCGCTGCCGTACATCGTCTTCGAGATCGCGTACTCGCTCTTCAGCCGCTACGCCAACGACGACCCGCACCAGCAGATCACCCTCCTCGACCCGCTGTATCTCACCTGGTTCCTCTGCTCGTTGTTCATCTGGCGGCTGACCACCCCGGTCTGGAAACTGGTCCGGCACCCGCTGCCGGTCGCCCTCGGCATCGCCATGCTCGCCTCCTGCACCCCGGCCATGACCGACGACTTCGATCTGCAGCGGACGGCGCAGTTCCTGCCGTACTTCGTGCTCGGCCTGGTCCTGAGGCCCGAGCACTTCCGGCTGGTGCGGCGGCGCGAGGCGCGGATGCTGGCGGTGCCGGTGTTCGTGAGCGCGCTGGTCTTCGGCTACTGGGCGGTGCCGCGGATGAACGCGAGCTGGCTCTACCACCACGACTCCGCGCAGGAGTTCGGCGCGCCCTGGTGGGCCGGGCCCGTGATGATGCTCGCGATGTTCGGCTGCTCGCTGCTGCTGACCGCCGCCTTCTACTCCTGGGTGCCGAGCCGGAAGACCTGGTTCACGGCCCTCGGCGCGGGCACCCTCTACGGCTATCTGCTGCACGGCTTCCTGATCAAGGGCGCCGGCTACGCGGGCCTGTACGACCACACCTGGCTGCACCGCCCGTACGGCGTCGCCCTGGTGACCGCCCTCGCGCTCACCGCCGTCACCCTGCTGTGCACCCCGCCCGTACGCCGGGTGTTCCGCTTCGCGATCGAGCCGGACATGGAGTGGGCGTTCGAGCGGGACGCGGCCGAAGTCGCCCGTCAGCGACAGAGGACGCTGGTGAGCTGAGCACCCGGGATGTCTCAGGCGCCCTTGAGATGCCTCATCAGTCGCTCGGAGTCCGCCCATCCCGCGAGGTCCGAGGGGTCGCCCCGGAAGGGGTAGTACAACGCCGGGCGTCTCTTCGGGCCCAACTCGCGTGGCGGCAGGGGCAGCGGGGTGCGCCCGGCCCGGTCGCCGGGCAGCTCACGCACCTCCTCGGCACCGAGGACGAAGGCGTACGGGACGCCGGGCCCCTCGAAGCGCGGCGGTACGGACAGGCCGCGGCGGGCCCGGCGGACCTGGACCAACATCGACTGCAGATCGTGCCGGGTGGCGAGGACCTCCGCCGCCCGGGTCACCTCGGCATCCGTCGGCACCCGTTCACCCGGGCCGTAACCGAACGCCAGCGTGACGTCCTCCTCCACACCGCCCTCGGTACGGCTGATCCGCACCGTCGCGAGGTCCGGGCGCTCCGGACCGCCGACGACCACCAGCCAGGTCGGCTCGGGCGCCCGCTCGTGGGCCAGGTCCGTCAACTGGCCTGGCGACCAGGGCAGGTTGGCGGGCTCCTCGGTACCCCAGCCGGCCGGCGGCTCACCGGTGAGCTCACGCCATACGGCTTCCAGCGCGCCGCCGAGCACGAGCCGCTCGTCCGCCGGGTGCACGGCCCGGAAGGACACGGCCAGTCGGCGTTCGCCGTCGTCGGCGACCTCGGGGGGTGAACGACTCGGCCACGGAGGTACGGGGGTCCTCCGGCGTCGCGTCCGGGGACCCTGCCGTCACGAACAGGCCGTTGTCCCAGCGCAGTACGGCTCCGGACAGTCCGTCGTAGTAGCCGTCCTTCCCGTCCTGCACCACCCAGCGCGAGGGCCAGCCCGACAGGTTGCCGCGGACCGCCGGGGACAGGCGCGTGCCGGCGGGGGTGGCGATCTGCAGGCCCGGTCCGGCGTTGGCGACGGCCCGGAAGGCGTCCGAGAGCCAGGCGGTCATCGCGACCACCGGGCGGTCCTGGATCACCACGGCGACCTGTCGGTGAGCACGTCCACGGCGGGCTGCGCCGCGGCCGGAACCGGCACCGCGCGCACCCCGTCGGTTGTCGACCACCGCCAGGGACCGGGCCGCCTGCGGCGGCCAGGCGGTGCCGCCGGCCAGGGTGGCGACGCGGGCCGCGAAGGTACCGGCGAGTTCCTCGGCCTCCTTGACGCCGGTGGTGGCACGAGCCTCGGTCCACGCGGAGCGCCGGTCGTCGAGTCCCGTCAGCGCCGAGGCCATCAGCGCCAGCCGCGGCAGCACGCCGAGCCGAGCAGCACGACGGAGAACACGGCCATCACCGCACCGAGCCGGTCCGGCCGGTCCGGCCGGTCCTGCACGGCGGCGACCGCCTCCCACACCAGGGTGATGAAGGCGGTGGCGCCGGCCCCGAGGAGCGCGCCACGGCCGAGCGGGGAGAAGTGGGCGAGCAGCACAAGGGTGAGCACCAGCGCCGCGACGACTCCGGCCGGCCGGACCGGGCCGGACCAGCTGTAGGTGTCGGCGGCGGTCCAGGCGGCGAGCAGTCCGAGCCCCCCGGAGGCGAGCAGCGGTGCCGTGGCGAGCCCGCGGTTGCCGTCGCCGAACTTCGAGACGAGCGCGCCGGCGACCAGGAACACGACCGTGACGGCCGCGAGCGCGATGGTGACGGACTCAAGCGGGAACTCGCGCCGGGCCAGCAGGGCCGCGGCCACGGCGAACACGACCGTGGCCACCCCGGAACTGGCCCGGCGTGCGGCGGGCCGCCAACGCCAGGCCCGCAGATCGAGGTCGTCGGCGACCTGGTCGGTGACGTCGTGCACGACGGGTGCGGGCGGCGCGGCATGGGCGCGCACCAGCTGGAGCACGGCGCCGTCGGGCACCTCGGACGACGACAGTGTGGCCTCGTGCGGCAGCACCGAGCCGTCGGAGGTGATCAGCTGCCCGGGTCATGGGCCGCGCGCCGGCCCGGTCGTCGAGCAACTGCAGGATGTCGGGCAGCAGTTGCCCGATCGGGGTGTCCGACGGCAGAGCGATGTCGACGCGCCGGCGCTCACCGACCAGCGTGACCCGGCTCAGTTGTGTCCGGGACGTCGTTGCTGTGCTCACCACCTACCGGAACCCATTCATCGCGAAGTTGTGGCCGAGGATGCCGAGGACGGCTGCGCGGAGGGGCCGCCGTACTGCTGCCGCTGCCGCTGTTGCTGCTTCTGCTTCTGCTTCTGCTTCTGCTTGGCCAGGGTGGCCTGCAGGAAGGACCATCCGACGCATCCGGCGCACCGCCACCGACTCCAGCAGTTGGCTGTCGTAGTCCCGTGCCATCGAGTTGGTCCTGTGCCTGTGTTCTCTGTGCGGTCGTCAGTCGTCGGAGGTCGTGGGGTTTTCGGGGATGCCAGGGGTCTCGGCGGTGAGGCCGAGGTACTGCCGCATGGCGGCGTACTTCCGCGTCAGACGCCGTGCGGTGGGCTCGTCGAGTGCGGCCAGCCGGCGCGGGTCGGCGTTGTGCGCGAGGTCGGCCTCCTTGACCAGCCGTGCGCCCTCGGTGGCCAGGATCCGCTCCGCGTACACCCGCGGGTCCTCGCCCGGCCGCTTGCTCAGGGCCTGCACGACGTCCTTGGTGCGCTGGGTGAGCGCTGCCGCCGCCAGCCACTCCTCACTCAGCACACCGTCCTCGACCGCGTCGTGCAGCCAGGCTGCGGCGATGAGTTCGCAACCACCACCACGGGCACGTACGCCTTCGGCGACGGCCTCCAGGTGCTCGACGTAGGGCCGACCGGCCTTGTCCCGCTGGGCGGCGTGCGCGGCACGGGCGATGGACTCGACCTCGGCGAGCGTCATGACCTGTGCGGACGACCCGTCGGACGGTGCGTCGTACGGCATCCAGCATCCCCCTCGTCCCCGTGACTTCGCCCGTGCAACATAGAACACGGACGGGCGGGCGGCGTACCCAAGGCCACCGAGTTGCCGGGAACGGCGCCGAAACCTCCGCAGAACCGCGTTGCTCACGGAGTGGGGAATCCCGCCGTGGACACCGTCGTTGGCAGCCGACGGCATCCCGCCGGGAACGCTGTCCGTCGTGTGCGGGAGGGCCCGGTGTACGCCGTTGTCCGCCGCGTGGGAGACGCCCACGGACGCCGGCTCCGAGGCGGGGAGGGTCCAGTGGGACGGGAGCCCGGGGGCCGCTCCCTTCGGGATCGGGGTCGTCTCGACGTTGCCGGCGTGGTCGAGGAGGTTTCCGTTCGGCTCCAGAACCCGGCCGTCGGGAAGGTGTACGGAGCCGTCGGGAAGGGTCGGGATGTCGATCTTGCCGATGCCCTTCAGGTTCTTGGCGATGTCGCCGACCTTGGTCAGGCCGGCGCCGGCGCCCTTCATGACGTACGTCATCGGGTCGATGATCTTGCCGGCCTTACCGGCCAGGGAGACCGCCTTGGCCACCGCGCCCGCCTTGCCCGCGCCGGCCACGGCCGCCCCCTCGCCACCGGTGAAGACGGTGGTGCGGACGTTGAAGGTGACCGCACCCGCCGCACGTGCGGGATTCCTGCCCCACTCGTCCCACGCCGGCAGCGCCTTCCCCGTCTGCTTCATCGTGTTGCGCGACTCACGGAACCACGACGGCAGGGCCTTGTCCGGCGACGCCCAGAAAGCGAGCTGGGCACCCGGCATCATCGACAGCGTCAACCCGGTCGCCAACTGCGCCAGGCCCTTCCACGCCTGCCCCATGGCGTCCCAGCCGCCGAACCCGACCAGCGTCCCCAGATCCTGGCTCGATCCGCGCGAGTCACGCATCAACGTCGACAGCGCCTGCGCCTGCGCCTGCGCACCGATGTCGAACTTTCCTCACCCGAGTTCGGGGAGGAACCGCCTCGCCCGCCGGTGACGTCAGCGCGCCGCCTGCGCCGTCGGCCCCTCCCGGCACACCAGCAGCAGAGCCCGGTCGTCGTTGACGTCCTTCGCGACCGCCTCGATCAGGTGCCAGGCCGCGCCGTGGAAGCCGCCGGCGACATAGCGGTCGGCCTCGCCGGTGAGGCGGTCTATGCCCTCGACGATGTCGCGTTCGGAGGTCTCCACCAGGCCGTCCGTGAACAGCATCAACACGTCCCCGGGCCGCAGCGATCCCTTCACAGGGTCGAACTGCGCGCCGTCGTACACACCCAACAACGGCCCTTCCGCCGCCTTCTCCTCCCAGCGACCGCTGCCCGCGCTGAGCTGGAGGCCCGGCGGGTGGCCGGCGGAGAAGAGTTCGTAGTCGCCGGAGTCGAGGTCCAGGACGAGGTGGATCGAGGTCGCGAAGCCCTCGTCCCAGTCCTGGCGGAGGAGATAGCCGTTGGCGGCGGGCAGGAACGCGTGCGGGGGCAGGGAGCCGAGCAGGCCGCCGAAGGCGCCGGAGAGGAGCAGGGCGCGGGAGCCCGCGTCCATGCCCTTGCCGGAGACGTCCGTGAGGACCACCTCCATGGTCCGACCACCGTTCGTGCGGGCCGCGACCACGAAGTCCCCGGAGAACGACTGGCCGCCCGCCGGCCGCAGCGCCATCTCCCGGTGCCAGCCCTGCGGGAGTTGGGGCAGCTTGCTCTGCACCCGGATCCGCTCGCGCAGGTCGAAGAGCATGGTGCCGCCGCGCCGCCAGGGCACGCCCACCCGGCTGCGGAACTGCGCGATCAGCAGCCCGAAGAAACCGCACGCGGCCACCACGAGCACCACGCCCGGGGTCACCCGCGCCGGGCCCTCGGTGTACGGGCCGAGCTTCACCGACTCCACGATCAGACCGGTGGCCGCCGCCGCGTACAGGCCGAGCAGGCTCGCGGGGCGCAGCAGCAGGCCGCCCGCGACGATCGGAAGGACCAGCGCGGCGGCCGAGAACCACACCGCGTTGGCGAGGGTCATGGCCACGATCACCGGGATCGTGATCAGCAGCCCGGCCAGCGCGACCCAGTCCGAACCGTCCCCGCGGAAGTAGTCCACGGCACTTCTGCGCAGGCCGGTGCGGACCCGGTGAACCAGCTTCTTCAACCGGGCCGTGAACGTGTCGGCCTCCGCGCGCCGCTCTCGTCCTGCTGCCATTAGTTCGGGACCCTATCCATCCGACCAGCCGCTTGGCACGGGAGGTCCCACTTGTCCCCCCTGCGAGGTTCAACTTCACAGTGAACTTCACCGGAGGCCCTCGTGGAGGCGCCCGGCGGAAATTCCCTGGCTCGTCCCGCAATGCGCTGGTAGGCATGGTCCATGGGGACAGTTGCGAGAAACACACCGGCCGGGCCGACCGAGCTGCGGGTACTGCGCCAGGACGAGTGGAACACCTGGTACGACAACCTTGTCAACGCCTTCGGCGGCATCCCGGAGTCGCCCGAGGAACGTGAGCTGTGGCAGCGGCTCACCGAGTTCGACCGCTCCCTCGGCGTCTGGGACGGGGACACGTGCGTGGGGACGGCGGGCGCCTTCAGCTTCCGGCTCACCGTGCCCGGCGGCGCCTCCGTGCCCGCGGCCGGCGTCACGATGGTCAGTGTCGCCGCCACGCACCGGCGGCGGGGCATCCTGAGGTCGATGATGCGCCGGCAGCTGGACGACGTACGGTCCTGGGGCGAACCGCTGGCCGTCCTGACGGCCTCCGAGCCGGAGATCTACGGCCGCTTCGGGTACGGCATCGCGACGATGACCACGACCGCCGAGATCGACACCGACCGCGTCCGGCTCTCGGTGCCGCCGGGCACGGACGACGTACGCCTGCGCTACGCCGAGCCCGCCGCCGTACGGGACCAGTGCGAGGCGGTGTACGCGCGGCTGGTGGCCGGGCGGCCGGGGATGTTGGCGCGGCGGCCCGGGTGGGAGGAGCTGCCGCTGCTGGACCCGGAGAGCGAGCGCGAGGGGGCCTCGCCGCTGCGGTGCGTGGTCGCGGAGCGGGACGGTGAAGTCGTCGGCTACACGCGGTACTTCGTCAAGCCCGAGTGGGACATCCAGGGCCCCAAGGGGACCGTACGGCTGCGGGACATGGCGGCGCTGGACCCGGCGTCGTACGCGACGCTGTGGCGGTTCCTCTGCGAGATCGACCTGACGGGGAAGGTGGCGATCCACAGCCGGCCCGTCGACGACGCCTGGCAGCATCTCGTCTCCGACATCCGGCGGTGCTCGATCCGGCAGCGGGACTCGTTGCACGTACGGCTGGTGGAGCTGGGGGCCGCGCTGGAGGCGCGCACCTACCAGGCGCCCGTGGACGTCGTGTTCGAGGTCGCGGACGCCTTCTGCCCCTGGAACGAGGGGCGTTGGCGGCTCACCGGCGACGCGAAGGGCGCCGCTTCCTGCAAGCGCACCGAGGAACCGGCCGATCTCGCGCTGTCCGTAAGGGAGTTGGGGTCCGCGTATCTCGGCGGGGTGTCCCTCGCGTCCCTCGCGGGGGCCGGGCGGGTGCGGGAGCTGCGGGCCGGGGCGCTGGCCGAGGCGTCCTTGGCGTTCGGGTCGACGGTCGCGCCCTGGCTGCCGCACGGGTTCTAGCCGTACTACTGGACGCCCCTACGACTGCTGGCAGTCGGGGCACCAGAACAGGTTGCGGGCGGCGAGGTCGGCGGTGCGGATCTCGCCGCCACAGATGTGGCAGGGGCGGTTCGCCCTGCGGTAGACGTAGACCTCGCCGCCGTGGTCGTCGACGCGCGGCGGGCGGCCCATCGCCTCGGGGGTGTGTTCGGGGCGGACGGTGTCGATGCGGTTGGTGCGGACGCCCTCGCGCATCAGCGCGACGAGGTCGGTCCAGATCGCGTCCCACTCGGCGGGCGTGAGGTCCTTGCCCGCGCGGTACGGGTCGATGCCGTGCCGGAAGAGGACCTCGGCGCGGTAGACGTTGCCGACGCCCGCGATGACCTTCTGGTCCATCAGCAGGGCCGCGATCGTCGTACGGCTGCGGGAGACGCGCCGGTACGCCGAGCTCGGGTCGGTGTCCTCGGGCGGGCGCAGGGGGTCGGGGCCGAGGCGGTCGTGTATCGCCCGCTTCTCGGTGTCCGTGATCAGGGCGCAGGTGGTGGGGCCGCGGAGATCGACGTACGACGTGTCGTTCGCGAGGCGCAGGCGGACGGTGTCCGTGGGCGGGGGTGCGGGGGTTCCGCCGAAGCTCACCTTGCCGAACAGGCCGAGGTGGATGTGGATCCACTCCTCGTCCCGGAAACCCAGGAACAGGTGCTTGCCGTGGGCTTCCGTGCGGGTGAGTTCCGTACCGGTCAATAGTGCTGCGGCGTCGCTGAACTTGCCCTGGGGACTGGTGACTTGTACGGCTCGGCCGGTGAAGTGACCGCCGTAGTCCAGTGCGAGCCGGTGGATCGTGTGCCCCTCTGGCACCTGACGGACTCCCTTTCCCACCTGCCCACCCGTCTCGGTCAGTTGACGGGTGGGCCTTGAAAAGCGTGCCTACTGCTGCGGATGGTGCGCCGGAATCTCCGGCAGCTCCCCCGTCGCCTCGTACTTCGTCAGCATGTCGATCCGCCGCATGTGCCGCGGGTCCTCGGAGAACGGCGTACCGACGAAGGTCTCGACGAACTTCGTCGCCTCCTCCTCCGTGTGCATCCGCGCGCCGACAGCCACGACGTTCGCGTTGTTGTGCTGACGGCCGAGCGACGCCGTCTCCTCGCTCCAGGCGAGGGCCGCCCGCACGCCCTTGACCTTGTTCGCCGCGATCTGCTCGCCGTTGCCGGAGCCGCCGATGACGATGCCGAGGGCCTCGGGGTCGGCGGCGGTGCGCTCGGCGGCGCGGAGGCAGAAGGGCGGGTAGTCGTCCTGGGCGTCGAAGATGTGCGGCCCGCAGTCGACGGGCTCGTGGCCCGCCTCCTTGAGCCACTCGACGAGGTGGTTCTTGAGTTCGAAGCCCGCATGGTCGGAGCCGAGATACACGCGCATGCGTCGAGTGTGACACGGCTGTTTCCGGGAAGCAGCTCCGGGGCCCGACCTCGTTAAATACAGGCAACACCTCGCAACCTCAAGGAAACCTCAAGTAACGATCTGGATTCAAAGGTTCAGGAATTCCTTGGCCTCCGATTCACTGGACCGACTTGTACGCCGCTCGTACGAGCACCCCCACCGGCATCCCAACCGGCGTAAAGGAATTCCCCCCATGACTGCCCCCATGACTGATGGTTCCGGCCTCCAGGCAGGACTCAAGAACCGACATCTCTCGATGATCGCGATCGGCGGTGTCATCGGCGCCGGCCTGTTCGTCGGCTCCAGCTCGGGCATCGCGACCGCGGGCCCCGGCATCCTGCTCTCCTACGCGCTCGTCGGCACGCTCGTGGTGCTGGTGATGCGCATGCTCGGCGAGATGTCGGCCGCGAACCCCACCTCCGGCTCGTTCTCGGCGCACGCCGACCGCGCGCTCGGCCGCTGGGCCGGTTTCTCCATCGGCTGGCTGTACTGGTTCTTCTGGGTCGTCGTGCTCGCCGTCGAGGCGACCGCCGGCGCCAAGATCCTCGAAGGGTGGATACCGGCCGTACCGCAGTGGGGCTGGGCGCTCATCGTGATGGTGGTACTGACCGCCACGAACCTCGTGTCGGTCGGTTCCTACGGCGAGTTCGAGTTCTGGTTCGCCGGGATCAAGGTCGTGGCGATCGGCGCGTTCATCGTCGTCGGCGCGCTGGCGATCTTCGGCGTGCTGCCCGGCGCCCACACCGACAAGGCGGGCCTCGGCAATCTCACCGACCACGGCGGCTTCCTGCCGAACGGGCCCGGCGCGATCCTGACCGGCGTGCTCCTGGTCGTCTTCTCCTTCATGGGCAGCGAGATCGCCACGCTGGCCGCCGGTGAGTCCGAGGACCCGCAGCGCGCGGTCACCAAGTCGACCAACAGCATCATCTGGCGCATCGGCGTCTTCTACCTCGGCTCGATCTTCATCGTCATCTGCCTGCTCCCGTGGAACGACCCGTCGATCAAGGCGCAGGGCTCCTACGTCGCCGCCCTCGACTCCCTCGGTATCGCGCACGCCGGCCAGATCATGAACTTCATCGTGCTGACCTCGGTGCTGTCCTGCCTCAACTCCGGTCTCTACACGGCCTCCCGCATGGCCTTCTCGCTCGGCGGCCGCGGTGACGCGCCGAAGGCGTTCGCCCGGACCACGTCCCGCGGTGTGCCGATGGCGGCGATCATCGCCTCCGTCGTCTTCGGGTTCGTCGCCGTGTTCTTCAACTACGCCTTCCCCGACACCGTCTTCCTCTTCCTGGTCAACTCCTCAGGCGCGGTGGCCCTGTTCGTGTGGCTGGTCATCTGCGCGTCCCAGCTGCGCATGCGCCGGATCATCGAGCGCGAGTCGCCGGAGAAGCTCGTCGTGCGGATGTGGCTGTACCCGTATCTGACCTGGGCGACGATCGCCCTGATCGTCTTCGTCCTCGGCTACATGCTCACCGACACGGAGGGCGAGAGCAGCGGCCGTACGACCGTTCTGCTGTCCCTGCTGGTCGCGTTGGCGGTCGTGGCGGTGTCGGTGATCAAGGAGCGGGTGCGGGGCGGAGAGGCGGTCGCGACCGCCGAGACGGATACCGACGCGGACAAGGTGTCTGTGGGTTGAGGGAGTTCGCCGAAGCCGTTCACAACACGACGAAGCTGTTCTTGACCTTGTCGTAGGTCTTCAGGGCCTGGGTCTCCACGCCCGGCTGGTACCAGGTGTTGATCTGGTACGACTTCCCGTCCTCGTCGAAACCGAGCAGCCGGGCGTGCCACGGGACGCCCTTGAGCGTGAACGTGTACTCCCAACTCACCGCCGGATAACCGCGGAACGTCGTCCTGTCGAGGCGGATCTTCCGGTAGCTCTTCCCCTGATGGGCGCTCCGCTCCGAGGCCTCCCAGGTCTCCATCAGGTCACCGCGCGCGAGCGACGACTTGCCGACGAGCTCCTGGGTGCCGTCAGGGGATGTGTAGTGCACCTCGGCCCCCGTCTTCAGATCCCGCCGCCACCCTTTGGGCGTCGCCCACGCGAACCCGCCCGCCTCGCGGTGCGTGCCCGGGGGCAGGGTCGGAGGGCGGGAGGTGCCCTCGACCGTGGGGGACGGGGAGGTGGCCCTGGATGTGGACGGTTCGGTCGACGTCGCCGGCGTAGACGAAGTAGATGAAGTAGACGAAGTACCGGACGGGCCGCTGGAGTTCGCGAGGATCGTCCCGAGGACCGCACCTGCGGCCACCACTGCGGCAGCGGCGGTCAGTCCGATACGGCGGCGGCTGCGCGACGAGGCCTCGGAACGGGGCAGCCGGGCGGGGTGGGGACCCAGGTCGAGTCGCTGGGGAGCCGGGCGGGGCGAGCGGGCCGGGTGGTTGCCGGGAACGGGGTCGGGGCCAAGGCCGGGGTGTGGTGGTGCCGGACGCGGGGCCGGCGGGTGGGCCGGGAGGGGCACGGGCTTCCGCTCGGTCAACGCGGCGGCTCGTTCGGCGAGTTGAGCGTCCTCGCTGCGCCCGGCTTGTTCGGCGGGCTCGGCTTGTTCGGCGCGGACAAGGGAGACGCCCGTCCTGCGTGGCGCAGCTCGCCGGGAGTTGTTGGACGAGGCCTCGGAGCTCAGCTCGGAGGCGGCTTCGACAGCGGAAGCCGGTTCCTCTACGGCGGGACGCTGCGTCGGTATCGCGTCCTCGACGGGGTGACGGTCAAAGTCTGGGTCGTAGATCCGGGGATCGCGTGCCGCGCGGACGAGTGACGGTGCCAGGAAGGCCGGGGTGGGTGACTCCTGATAGGCACCTGGCTCCTCCGTCGACTCCCCTTCCACCGAACCGGGTTCCTCGACCTCCGACGGAGACGCCACCCGCACCAACGCCCGCTCCAGCTCCCCCACCCCCGGCCGGGCCTCAGGCTGCTTCCGCAGCAGCTCCGCGAGGATGTCGCGCAACGGGCCGGCGGCCGACGGGAGTTCGGGCTCCTCGTACAGAACCGCGTGCAAAGTGGCCAGTGTCGTGTCGCGGGAGAACGGTGAACGGCCGCCGAGCGCCGCGCAGAGGGTCGCGCCGAGGGACCAGATGTCCGAGGGCGGTCCCTGGGGATGGCCGGAGATCCGCTCGGGTGCCATGTAGTCGGGCGAGCCCACCAGCATGCCGACCACGGTCAGCGCCGTGGCGTCCTGGATCGCGGCGATGCCGAAGTCGGTGAGCACGACGCGTCGACCGCGGCTCTCGACGAGCACGTTGCCGGGTTTGATGTCGCGGTGCAGGACGCCTCCCGCGTGCACCTGGCGCAGGGCGGCCACCAGGCCCAGTCCGATGCGGGCGACCTCGCGCGGGCCGAGCGCGCCGTCGTCCGTCAGGATGCGTTCCAGGGAGCGCCCGGCGACCAACTCCATGACGATCCACAGGCGTTCGCCCTCGTCGACGACGTCGTAGACGCGCACCACGTTCGGGTGGTCGATGCGGGCCGTCGCCCTGGCCTCGCGCAGGGTGCGCTCGCGGCGGGTGCGGGTGTCCTCCGCGTCGAGGCCGTCGATGCGCATTTCCTTGACCGCGACCTGCCGGTCGAGCATTTCGTCGGCGGCTCGCCACACCCGCCCCATTCCCCCCTGACCGATACTCTCGACCAGCCGATAGCGTCCGGTCACCAATAGTCCCGGAGTACCGCCGCTCCCCATGTTCCCCGAATTTCCCATATTCCTCGGCAATCCGCCGCACCCCCACAATGGTCACACTTCATGCCGTACCAGCATAGTGCGGAGAAATCTTGTGGTACCTCTTCAAGTACTGCGAATTCAGGCACGGTCGCAGGGGGATATCAGGGGAACACAAGGGGGACGAACATGAGTTCTCGTCGTGCGACGGCCATTGCCACGGCCGTCACGGGATCGCTGCTCACGGCATCTTTCTCGGCGGTGATGATCCTTTCCTTCACCGCCTCGGCGGATGACCAGGGACCGGGGAGCGGCAAGGGCGGAAAGGCGATGGACGCGGCTCCGGCGGGAGTGGAACTGACCACGCTCCTGCCGGAGAAGATCTCGGTCGACAACAGTTCGAAAAAGACGGCGATCACCGCCACGGTGAAGAATGAGGGGACCAAGGAGAGCGGCGATCTCCATCTCCTGGTCGTCGGTTTCGACGGCCTCAAGGTCACCAATGTGCAGGGCTGTTCGGCGATCGGAGAAAAGGATCTGCCGCCCGGTTCGAACAGCGGATTCAAGTGCTCCGTCGGCGCGCTCGCCGCGGGCAAGTCGAAGTCGTACGCCGTCGACGCGACGTACGACCTGAGCAAGGCCGGGAAGATCTGTCTGCCGGTGATGTCCGCCGACGGCAAGAAGACCTTCTGGCAGCAGGGCCCGGTCCCGTTCGGTACGACGAACCCGTCGCCGAACGCCCCGGCCACCCCGTTGCTGCTCGGCACCGACAACAAACCGGTGGCACCGGGCGGCGACACGCTGCCCAAGACGGGCGTCGGCGATGACGTCCTGCCCCTGGGCGCGGCCGGCGCGGCACTGATCGCGGCGGGCGCGGCGGGCCTGTACTGGTCCCAACGGCGGCCGGGGCAGCGCCCGTTGGAAAGCTAGGGCAGGGGGGAGGGCCGGGTAGCGGGAGCACTCGGCCCTCCCCCTTCTCACCCGCACCGGAAAGCCTGACGGCACATGTCAGGTAATGCGGTGAGCATGACCTCATGGACCACACACAGCCGCTCACCCTCCGCCCCACCGACCCCGGCTACGAGGAGGAACTCGCCGGTTTCCAGACCGGGTTCACCCAGCGCCCCGCCGTGATCCACGGCGCTCGCTCGGCCGACGACGTGATCGCCGCCGTACGGCACGCGGCCGTCGAGAACCTGCCGGTCGGTGTCCACGCCACCGGGCACGGGCTGCCGGGTGGCTCCGAGGGCGGGGTGCTGATCACGACGAGGCGGATGGACGGGGTCCGGGTCGACCCCGAGGCACGTACCGTCCGGGTCCAGGCGGGCGTGCGCTGGGGGCAGGTCGTGGCCGCAGCCGAACCCCACGGTCTCGCTCCGCTCAACGGATCCGCGCCGAGCGTGGGTGCCGTGTCGTACACGCTGAGCGGTGGACTGGGCATCCTGGCGCGGGAGTTCGGGTACGCGGCCGATCACGTCCGTTCCCTCGACGTCGTCACCGCCGGCGGTCGACTCCGGCGGGTGACAAGGGAGTCGGAGCCCGACCTGTACTGGGCACTGCTCGGCGCCGGTCATGCCTTCGGTGTCGTCACGGAGTTGGAGATCGACCTCGTCCCCGTGCGGACGCTCTACGGCGGTTCGCTCGCCTTCGACGGGCGGGAGGTCGATCCCACGGCCCTGCTGCGGGCGTACGAGGAGTGGACGCGGACCGTACCGGACGAGCTGACCTCGTCCTTCGCCGCCGTACCGTATCCGGACATCCCGGCGCTGCCGCCGCATCTGCGCGGGCGGTACGTGCTCTCCGTGCGCGTCGCCTATACGGGCACCGCAGACGACGGGGACCAACTGGTCGCGCCGCTGCGGGAGTTCGGGCCGGTGCTCGCGGACTCGTTGCGGGAGATGCCGTACGCCGAGAGTCACACGATCCACAGTGACCCGCCCGAACCGCACGCGTACTACGGGGACAGCGCGGTGGTGAGCGAGCTGGATGTGGCGCTGGTGGGCGAGGTGCTGTCGCTCGCCGGCCCGGACGCGGCCTCGATGTGTGTCGTCCAGGTCAATCATCTCGGCGGGGCGCTGGCGAGGCCCGCGCCGAACTCGGTGCCGTATCGCGAAGGGCGGTTCCTGGTACGGATGGTGGCGGTCGGGGAGCGGGCGTCCGCCCGTGCGCAGCTCGACCCGGCCTTCGCGCTGCTCGCGCCCGTGACGCTCGGGCGGACGGTCACCTTCGCGTTCGGGGCCGGTGATCGGAGCGCGGGGCTGTACGACGCGGAGACGCGGAAGAGGCTCGCCGAACTCAAGTCGCACTACGACCCGGCGAACCTCTTCCGCGGGAACCGCCTTGTCAGCTCTGCTTGTTGACGAACTTCCAGGCGGTCGGCGTCGCACCCATCGCGAGGGCCGCCTTCAGGGCGTCGCCGATGAGGAACGGGGTGAGGCCGGCGGCGAGCGCGGCGCTCGTCGAGAGGTCGAGGCTCAGCGCCAGGTACGGGACGCCGATCGCGTAGATGATCGCCTCGCCGAGCAGCATCGTGCCGGCCATGCGGAGCACCGAGCGGTCGGCGCCGCGGCGGGCCAGGGCGCCGACGGCGGCGGAGGCGAGGAGCATGCCGACGATGTAGCCGAAGGAGGCGCCGCCGCCGGAGGTGCCCTCGGCGAACCACGGCACGCCGGCGAGGCCGAGCAGCGCGTACAGGGCGAGGGAGAGGAAGCCGCGGCGGGCGCCGAGGGACGTGCCGACGAGCAGCGCGGCGAAGGTCTGGCCGGTGACCGGGACCGAGGAGCCCGGCACGGGCACGGCGAGCTGGGCGGCGAGGCCGGTGAGCGCGGCGCCGCCGAGCACGAGGGCGATGTCCCGGACGCGGGAGGCGGGCAGCAGGTCGGCGAGGACCTGGCCCGGGCGGGCGGTGGCGACGGCGGTACTCAAGGGGGACTCCGCAGGTTGACGGGGGTACGGGGGGACTTTGTGACGCTATCCCGGGGCCCTCGGTCCGATCACCGTCAGCGTTCGACAAAGGGTTCGACGGGGACTTGGTGGGCTCCGGACAAAGGATGCCCGTTACACGCGCTCGGGCGTGACGCCGGTCACGCGGACCTCGTGCCGTCTCGCACACCGGCACCGTCGCCAGCTCGCGCACCGGCCGCCGTGCCGTCTCGCACACCGGTCACCGTCTGGGCAGCCGTGGGCCGTTTTGCTAGCTTCGACCGCATGGTTGCCCAGGCCCGGAACTTCGCGTCGCGTCGCTACGTCGACCTGCGACGCCAGGCCGCGGCGACCTGTTACCGCCCCTGAGGCGGGCGGAGCGGATCCGGTGCGCCTCCCATCCGAGACGGCGCACTGTCGGACCCGTTCCCGAGGAAGATCCCCATGCCCCGTACCGCGGCACCCCTTCTCGCCTTCCACTCCCCCAACTCCCCCGTTCCGCGCGCCGCCGACAGCGACCGGCGGCGCACCAACGCGAGCGTCATCCTGCGCTCGGTGCTGGAACACGGCCCGGTGGCCCGCTCCACCATCTCCCGGCTGACCGGACTGTCCCCGGCATCGGTCACCGACTACTGCGCCCGCTTCACCGAACTCGGGCTCATACGGGAGTCCGCCACACCTCAACGCTCGAAGGGTGTGGGCCGGCCCCATGTGCCCGTCGACCTGGACGCGTCACGGTTCGTTGTGGGCGGAGTCCATGTGGCGGTGCCCTACACGACGGTCGCCCTGCTCGATCTGCGCGGGCGCGTGGTGGCCGAGCGGCGGATCGGGCACGACAGCTCCCTCGCCGATCCGGCCCGGGTGCTGGCGCGGGCCGCCGAAGGGCTGGACACGCTGCTGACGGAGGCGGCCGGGGCCACCCCGCTGGGTGTCGGGGTCGCCGCCGGCGGCTGGGTCGACCGGGACTCCGGGACCATCGTCGACCATCCGCTGCTGGGCTGGCGGGACGTGCCGGTACGCGAACTGCTCGGCGCCCGCACCGGGCTGCCGGTCCATGTGGACGGCCACGCACGGGCGTTGGTGAACGGCGAGCGGCTCTTCGGGCGGGTCCGCGGCAGCCGTAGCGTGCTGCATCTCTTCGTCGGCAACGTGGTCGACGCGGCCTTCGCGACCAACGACGAGGTGCACCACGGGCCGCGCTCGCAGGCCGGGGCGATCGCCCATCTGCCGTTGCGCGGCGGCACGGAGCCGTGCGGCTGCGGACGTGTCGGCTGCCTCCAGGTCGAGCTGAGCGAACGGACGTTGTGCAGGCGGGCCCGGGAGGCGGGGATCGTCGACGGGGTGAACCCGACCCACGTCGTGACCGCGGCCGAGCGCGGAGACCCCGTCGCCGTACGGCTGTTGACGCAGCGGGCGCGGATGGTGGGGCGGGCGGTCGGGCTGCTGCTCGACATCCTCAACCCCGAGACGGTGGTCGTCACCGAGCTGGGTGTCATACGGCGGGAGGACTGCCTGCGCGCACTGCGCGAGGAGGTCGGGGACGCGCGGGCGTCGGCCGTCGTACCGACGAGCTTTCCGGATTCCGTGCTGGCGGTGGCGGGCGGTTCGGTGATGCTCGACGTGCTGTACCGGGATCCCTTGAGCGTGTGACCGAGTCTTTCACCGGGGCGTATTTAATTCAGAAACTCGGAATGTTGACAGGGGGCTCGCATGACCGGGAACATCCTGGTCATGAGCCTGCAGATGAGTTGTCGCACTTCTTGTTGCTGACCCGTTGACGCGCCCCGGGCGCCGGTCTCATGCTGCCTGAATTTCCTTCTCCGGACTGGTCCGTCTTTCTCCGTCCGTGAATTCCGCGTGCGTTCCCGCGTTCCCGCGACTTTTGATCAGGGAGTCCTCCCATGCCTCATTCCCGTGCGCCCGGCGTCGACCGGCGGCTCTTCCTCACCTCCGTGCTCGGTGCCGCCGCAGGCATCGCCGGCCTCAGCGGCTGTGCCACGAGCAGTGCCGCGGCCGCCAAGTCGGGGGCCGGACTGTCCGCCCCGCTCGCCGAGAAGGTCCCGTCCGGCACGAGCCTGAGGATCTCCTCGTACCTGAGCACCCAGCAGCTCCAGTTCAAGCTGGCGAAACTGCCCAAGTTGCCCTTCACCGTGTCGAGTTGGGTGAACATCGGGGCCGGTCCCGATGTCATCAACGCGTTCCGCGCCAAGTCCCTGGACCTCGCCAACAACGCGGGCATCCCGCCGATCCAGGCGCACTACCAGGGCTACGACGCGAAGATCGTCGCGATCGACGTCACCCGCAAGCCCAACTACCTCTTCGCCACCAAGCCCGGCAGCGACATCCACACGGTCGCCGACTTCAAGGGCAAGAAGCTGGCGTTCTCGCAGGGGCAGGCCCAAGGCGTCGTACTGCTGCGGGCGTTGAAGGAAGCCGGGCTGAAGTACGACGAGGTGAGACTGGTCCCGCTCACCAGCAACCAGTTCTTCACGGCCCTCCAGTCGGGCCAGGTCGACGTCGCCCCGCTCGCCAACAGCCAGGCACCGGCGTACCTCAAGCAGTACGAGGCGAAGGGCGCCCGCGCGATCACCACCGATGTCGTAGACCTGCTCAATCTGTTGTGGGCGCCGTCCGCCGTGCTGGCGGACCCGGCGAAGGCGGCCGCGATCGCCGCCTACATCCCGCAGTGGGCACAGGGCCAGGTCTGGCAGTACGAGCATCCGGACGCCTGGAACGAGGAGTTCTACGTCAAGACGCAGAACCTGACCCTCGCGCAGGCCAAGTCGGTCACCGCGCTCGCCAACAAGCCGTTGTTCTCGCCGAGTTGGGACGAGGCCGTGAAGTGGGAGCAGGA
Source organism: Streptomyces sp. NBC_01261 (assembly GCF_036226385.1). Lineage (NCBI taxonomy): Bacteria > Bacillati > Actinomycetota > Actinomycetes > Kitasatosporales > Streptomycetaceae > Streptomyces > Streptomyces sp. NBC_01261. Next base: position 7,261,966 of record NZ_CP108463.1, on the reverse strand, counting down.
GACCGCCGATCTGCTCGCGGAGGGCGGCTTCGTGAAGGAGTTCACGGTGGACTCGCTCTTCGACCGGCGCTTCGAGGGGATCGCGGCGAAGGCCGTGGCGGCGGAGTACCGGAGGTGACGGCCGTGACGACCTCCACGTCCCCGACGACGGACGCGTCCGTCGCAACCTCCGTACCGGAGACCGCAGTCGAGGGGAGCGCGGCCGTACGGCGGAGGCGACGGCGCGGGCTCGCCCCCGGCAAACGACTGCCCGCCTCCCGGGCCGTCGGACCCGTGCTCTTCCTCGCCCTGTGGGCCGTCGCCTCCGCCGCCGGGCAGTTGGACCCGGCCGCGATCCCCGCGCCCTGGACGGTGTTGAAGACCGCCGGCCGGCTGTGGACGTCCGGCACGCTCCCCACGGACATGCTGACCTCGCTGGAACGCGCCGCCTACGGCTTCGCGCTCGGCCTCACCGCCGGTGTCGTCCTCGCGCTGGCGGCCGGGCTGAGCCGGATCGGCGAGGCGCTGATCGACGGGACCGTGCAGCTCAACCGGGCCATCCCCACCCTCGGCCTCATCCCGCTGTTCATCCTCTGGCTGGGCATCGGCGAGACCTTCAAGATCGCCATCATCGCGATCGTCGTCTACATCCCGATCTACCTCAACCTGCACGCCGCGCTGTCCGGCATCGACCACCGCTATGTCGAACTGGCCGAGGTCCAGGGGCTGTCGAGGCTCCAGTTCGTCCGCCAGATCGTCATCCCCGGCGCCCTGCCCGGCTTCTTCGTGGGCCTGCGCCTCGGGGTGACCGGTTCCTGGCTGAGCCTGGTGGTCCTGGAGCAGATCAACGCCACCAGCGGCCTCGGTTACATGATGTTCCAGGCCCAGAACTACGGCCAGTCGGACGTCATCCTCGTCGGCCTGCTGATCTACGGCGTGTTCGGCCTGGTCTCCGACAGCGCGGTCCGTCTCGTCGAACGGAGGGTGCTGTCATGGCGCCGCACACTCAGCAGCTGACCACCGCGACCGCCGTCCCTACGGTTCCCGCGGTCCAACTCCGCTCTCTTACAAGGTCGTTCGACGGGCGTACGGTCCTCGACCACATCGATCTGGATCTGCCCGCCGGGCAGTTCACCGCGCTGCTCGGGCACAGCGGTTCCGGCAAGAGCACGTTGCTGCGGGCCATCGCGGGGCTCGACCACGAGGTCGTCGGGAGTGGTCAACTCACCGCCCCTGAGCGGGTGTCGGTGGTTTTCCAGGACTCCCGCCTGCTGCCGTGGCGGCGCGTTCTCGACAACGTGCTGCTGGGCACGGAGGGCAAGGAAGCCGCCGCGAAGGGGCGCGAAGCCCTGGCCGAGGTGGGGCTCGCCGGGCGGGAGCGGGCCTGGCCGAACGAGCTGTCCGGGGGTGAGGCGCAGCGGGCGGCACTGGCCCGTTCGCTCGTCCGTGAGCCTGAACTCCTGCTGGCGGACGAGCCGTTCGGGGCACTGGACGCGCTGACCCGCATCCGGATGCATGTGCTGCTCCGGGAGCTGTGGGAGCGGCATCGGCCCTCGGTGCTGCTGGTCACCCATGACGTGGATGAGGCGATCGTGCTTGTGGATCGGGTGCTGGTGCTGGAGGAGGGGCGGATCGGGCTGGACCTGGTGGTCGACCCCGAGGTGCCGCGTGCGGAGTACCGGGAGCGGTTGCTGGCGGCGCTCGGTGTGACGTCGGATTCCCGGTGAGCGTCGGCTGGTTGGTGAACGTCCGCTGGTTGGTGAACGTCGGCTGCTCGTGCCGCCCGCTGGGGGCCGCGCCCCCAGACCCCCATCGGCCCTGAAGGGGCCTCGTCCTCAAACTCCCCCAGAGGGGGACCCCCAACGGGCTGATTCACCCACCCTGAACCCTCACCTGAAGGACCTCCCATGCCCCGCCAACTCCACCTCAACGCCTTCCTCATGAACACCGGTCACCACGAGGCCTCCTGGCGTCTCCCGGAGAGCAACCCCTACGCCCACGTCGAGCTGGAGCACTACACGCACCTCGCCCGGATCGCGGAGCGCGGCACCTTCGACTCCCTCTTCCTGGCAGACGGCCCGCAGTTGTGGAGCAACCTCGCCCAACGCCCCGCCGGAGCACTGGAACCCCTCACTCTCCTCACCGCGCTGGCGACGGCCACCGAGCACATCGGCCTGATCGCCACGGCGTCCACGTCGTACAACTCCCCCTACAACCTGGCCCGTAGGTTCGCCTCGCTCGACATCATCAGCGGCGGCAGGGCGGGTTGGAACATCGTCACCACCGCCGGTGCCGAGGCCGCCCGGAACTTCGGTCTGGAGCACGAGCCCGCGCACGCCGAACGGTACGCGCGGGCAGCCGAGTTCCTCGATGTGGCGCTGAAGCTCTGGGACAGCTGGGAGGACGACGCGATCGTCGCCGACAAGGCGGCCGGCGTGTGGGGCGACGACGCGAAGATCCACCCGCCGCGTCACCAGGGGACGCACTTCAGTGTCGCGGGTGCTCTCAACGTCCCCCGCTCACCCCAGGGTTATCCCCTGCTCGTACAGGCGGGTTCGAGCGAGGACGGCAAGGCGTTCGCGGCGCGGTACGCGGAGGCGGTGTTCACGGCGCAGCAGACCCTGGCCGATGCGCAGGCCTTCTACAAGGACCTCAAGTCCCGTACGGCGGCGGCCGGCCGGGACCCCGAGCACATCAAGGTGCTGCCCGGCATCGTCCCGGTGCTCGGTTCGACGGAGGCCGAGGCGCGGGCCAGCGAGCGGCTGCTGGAGGACCACATCGTGTACACGCACGGCGTGGACCGCTTGGAGCGACTCCTCCAACTACCCCCAGACACGCTGGAGTTGGACGCCCCACTCCCCGCCGATCTGCCTCCCGAGGACTCCATCGAGGGCGCGAAGAGCCGCTACACACTCGTCGTCGAACTGGCCCGCCGCGACCGGCTGACCGTACGGCAACTCATCGGCCGACTCGGTGGCGGGCGCGGGCATCTCACCTTCGCCGGTACCCCGGAGCAGGTCGCCGACGCGATCGAGTCGTGGTTCACGCAGGGCGCGGCCGACGGCTTCAACATCATGCCCGCGGTGCTGCCGTCCGGCCTCGACGCCTTCGTCGACCACGTCGTCCCGCTCCTCCGCACCCGCGGCCTCCTCCGCACGGAGTACGGCCCACGCACGACCCTCCGGGAGCGCTACGGCCTCCCCCGCCCCACCAACCAGTACGCCCGACCCGCGCTCGTCTGAAAGGACTTCACATGTCCATCGAGATCCAGAAGGTCACCGCGAACATCGGCGCCCGCGTGTCGGGCGTGGACATCAACAAGCCGCTGAACGAAGAACAGACAACCGCTCTCCGCGAGGCCCTCAACGTCCACAAGGCCCTGGTCTTCGACGACGTCCACCTCGACGACGAGGGCCAGGAGGCCTTCGCCCGCCACTTCGGCGACCTCACCACCGCGCACCCCACCGTGCCCGCGGTCGACGGCGCCCCGAACGTCCTGCCCGTCGACAGCGAGCGCGGTCGCGCCAACCACTGGCACACGGACGTCACCTTCGTCCTCAACCCGCCCCAGGCCAGCACCCTGCGCAGCATCACGATCCCGCCGTACGGCGGCGAGACCCTGATCGCCAGTTCGGCGGCGGCCTACCGCGACCTCCCCCAGCCGCTGCGCGTCCTGGCGGACACCCTCTGGGCGGAGCACACCAACGACTACGACTACGCCGTACCGGAGGAGGAGATCGACGACGAGAAGGCGGCCCAGCGCGCCCAGTTCACGTCGATCACGTTCCGTACGGTCCACCCGGTCGTCCGCGTCCACCCGCTGACCGGCGAACGCGGCCTGTTCATCGGGGGTTTCGCGCAGCGGATCGTCGGCCTGTCCGCGGGCGAGTCCCGCAAGATCCTGGATCTCCTCCAGGCGTACGTCACCCGCCCGGAGAACATCCTGCGCTGGCGCTGGTCCCCCGACCAGCTCGTCCTCTTCGACAACCGCATCACCCAGCACTACGCCATCGACAACTACGACGACCAGCCCCGCCGCCTCAACCGCGTCACCGTCGCCGGCGACATCCCGGTCGGCATCGAGGGCAAGGAGAGCTACTCGATCGAGGGGGACGCGTCGCACTACACGTCGGTGGCGGAGTAGCCACACAGAGCCTTCTCGCTGCTAGGTTGTAGTTGCAACCTATGTGCAACAAGGCTCGAAGGGGATCGATCCGCCATGCCCGTCTACACGCTGCCCGACCTGCCCTACGACTACTCCGCGCTCGCGCCCGTGATCAGCCCCGAGATCATCGAGCTGCACCACGACAAGCACCACGCGGCGTACGTCAAGGGAGCCAACGACTCGCTGGAGCAGTTGGCGGAGGCGCGCGACAAGGAGCGGTGGGGGTCGGTCAACGGCCTGGAGAAGAACCTGGCGTTCCACCTCTCCGGCCACATCCTGCACAGCATCTACTGGCACAACATGACGGGCGACGGCGGCGGCGAACCGCTGGCCGCGGATGGCGTCGGCGGCCTCGCCGACGCCATCACCGACTCCTTCGGCTCCTTCGCCGGCTTCAAGGCCCAGCTCACCAAGGCCGCCGCGACGACGCAGGGTTCGGGCTGGGGCGTCCTCGCCCACGAGCCGTTGAGCGGCCGTCTGATCGTCGAGCAGGTCTACGACCACCAGGGCAACGTCGGCCAGGGCTCGACCCCCCTCCTCGTCTTCGACGCCTGGGAGCACGCCTTCTACCTCCAGTACCGGAACCAGAAGGTCGACTTCATCGACGCGATGTGGGCGGTCGTCAACTGGCAGGACGTGGCGAGGCGTTACGAGGCGGCGAGGTCCCGGCAGACGATCCTGCCGGTATGACCCCATGAAGCGTCCTGCCTCGTGATCGTCTTCTCACCTTTCACGCGGGCGGGCGGATGAACAGGAGGACCCCCGCGAGGACGTGACTCGCGGGGGTCCTCCTCACCTCACTTCGCCTCGAAGGCGTGCCTCACCGGTTCCCGGTCCTTCTCGGGGAGCGCCAGGTCGAACGTGCCGTCGGCGGTGACGAGTTCGTAGCGCTCGAACTTCGGTCCCAGCGGCAGCTTCACACCGGTGGGCTTGAGGGAGAACGGCGGTCTCAGGCTCGCGGTCCGCTCTCCCCGCCGGTCTGTCCAGACCGGTTCCTCCCCCACGGCCAGGCGCAGTTGTCCCGATCTGAGGCGTGCGATCTGCCTGCCCTTGCCGACCGAGGACATGGCTGCCCCGCCGATGCTCTTCGTGAACCCCGCGACAAGCAGCGCCTGCCCGTTCTCGAAGTCCTCGATGTCCTGCGCGGACGCACGCCGTCGGATCCACCCTTTTTCGGCCGTCGATCACACAGGCACGTTAAGCGAGAGGAACGCCGTCCCACCCGGCGCCATCCGGATCTCGGACACCGCCGCGTTGCGCAGCTGCGGGAACACCCGCCGGTACTCGCCGAGCGGAATCCCTAGCAACCGGCACAGCACCAGGCGGAGCAGGGTGTTGTGGGCCACGATCAGGACGCGTTGGTCGGGGTGGGCGACCGCGATGCGGCGCAGGGCGGCGGTGCCTCGTTCGGCGGCGGCCGGCGGATCCTCGGCCTCCGGGAAGGGATTCGCCACCGGGTCGGACCGGAAGGCCTCCGCCGCCCCGGGGTTCTCCGCCGCGAACTCCGCGAGGGTACGGCCCTCCACCACGCCGAAGTCACATTCGCGCAGGGCGGGTTCGGTGTGGGGGGTGAGGTTCAGGGCGCGGGCGGCGGGGGCCGCCGTGCGGACCGCTCGGGAGAGGGGGGACGTCCAGATCGCGTCGACCGGGTGGGCTGCGGCCCAGCGGCCCAGGGCTTCCGCCTGCGCGACCCCCGTGTCCGTCAGGGCGACGTCGCTGATGCCGGCGTAGCGGTTCTCGGCGTGCCAGGTGGTCTGGCCGTGGCGGGCGAGGAGGAGGGTGGTGGCGCTCATGAGTCGATCGTGTCCTGGTTCAGGCGGGTGCGGGTGTGGGTCGCGAGCGGGGTCGGCAGCCAGCCTCGGGTCTCCAGTTCGTCCACCAGGCGAGCGTACGGCTCGGTGAAGCGGGCCGTGTGGGACGCGCGGGGTTCGAGGACCGTTCGGATGCGGACCATCCGGTCGGCCACATCCGGCAGAGCGATGCCACCCGTCCCCGTTCCGTACGCCGCCAACACCGCCATTCCCAGGGCGGGTTCGATCTGTTCCGGCACTCGGGCCGGGCGGCCGAGGATGTCGACTCGGAGCTGGTTCCAGTACGCGCTGCGGGCCGCGCCGCCCGTGAAGGTGAGGGGGCCGTCCATCAGCGCGCCCAGGTGGTGCAGGTAGTCGAGGCACAGGCGCTCCGTGAACGCCACGCCCTGCAGTACCGCCGCCCATCGGTCCGCCTCGGACGCCGGGGTGCCGAGTGTGAAGGCGGTGGCCTCCGGGGCCAGGAACGGGAAGCGTTCTCCGGGCGAGGCCAGGGGATACGTCAGGGCGTCCGACGGTTCGTACTCGGCCGCCCGGATGTCCATCTCCGACGGGTCCGGCCCCACCGGCAGCGCCCCCGCGCCCACACTCGACGCCCCGCCCGGCAGCCAACTGCCGTCCGGTGACCGGTGGTTGTAGACCACCCCGGCGTCGTCCCGGACGGGGTTCGCGGATGCTCCCTTGAGAACCAGGGTGGTGCCGAGCACCGAGTTCCAGGCGCCGGAGCGCAACGCCCCCGACGCGATCTGGGCCGCACAGCCGTCCGTCATCCCCGCGACGACCGGGGTGCCCGCAGGGATGCCGGTCGCTTCCGCGGCGGCCCGGCAGACCTCGCCCAGCCGGGTGCCGGGGCGGACGACCTCCGGCAACACCGCGCCCAAGTGGGCCAGTTGGGGCGGCCACGCCTCGCGCTCCGCGTCGTAGCCCGTCTTGAGGGCGTGGCTGGAGTCGGTCGGGACCACCTCTCCCGTCAACCGCGCGGTGATCACGTCGGGTTGGTGCGTCACCCGGGCCGCCTGCCCCCTCCCCTCCTTCCACCCGTACGCGTCCAACAGCCACAACGCCTTCGGCAGTGCCCAGCTCGTCTGCCTCCCGACCCGCGCCGCCTCCTCCACCGCGCGCCCGTCGTCGTACATCAACCCCTGTGTGAGCGGGCGGCCTTGGGCGTCCGTCAACAGGACGGTCCCGGAGGTGCCGCACACCGCGAGGCCGCCGATCGCCCGTACCCGTGAGGATCCCTGCGACATCGCGGCCCGGGACGCCGTGCACACCGCCTCCCACCACTCCCCCGGGTCCTGTTCGTGCCGTACGCCGTCCCGGTGGTTGGTCAGCGGGGCGGTGCCCGCGCCGAGGACCGTGCCGTCGGCCGTGACCAGCAGCGCGCGGACGCTCTGCGTGCCCAGGTCGATCCCCAGCCACGCCTCGGCTTCGCAGTCGAACATCATCCGGACCTCCCACAGGGGTTACGCATTCGTCGTTCCCCGTTCATCGTGGCGGAGAGGGAGGGAGCCCCACGATGACCGAGACCCTGCGTGTCGTCGCCGCCGGTGACCATTTCGTACTGCCTTCGCTGATCACGTCGGCCGTCGCCGAGGAACTGCGCGAACACCCCTTCGCCGTGCGCGAGTTGACGCTCGGCTGGCCCCTGGAGCCCTTCGGGCCCGTCGGTGAGGTGGAGGAGGCCGGCGATGCCGAGGACGAGGTGATCGACGCCCTGCGGAGCAGCGGCGGCCAGGTGCTCGTCACCCAGATGGGCCCGGTCACCGAGCGCGTGCTCGCGGCCTGCCCGGATCTGCGGCTGGTCGTCGTGTGCCGGGGCGGTCCCGTCAACGTCAACCTGGACGCGGCGAAGACCCACGACGTACGGGTGTGCTTCGCGCCGGGGCGCAACGCCGCCGCGACCGCCGAGTTCACCATCGGGATGATGCTGGCCGCCCTGCGGCGCATCCCGCAGGCCCATGAACTCCTCTCCGGGCAGGGGAGTTGGGAAGCAGGGGCCGCCTACTACACCTACGAGCAGAGCGGGTTGGAGCTGGAGGATCTGCCGGTCGGGCTCGTCGGGTACGGGGCCGTCGGCAGCCGGGTGGCGCGGGTGCTCTGTGCCTTCGGGGCGCGCGTGATGGTGTACGACCCGTATGTGCACGGCGAGATCCACGGACTCCGGGTCAGCGGGCTGGACGAGCTCCTCCGGCGTTCCCAAGTCATCACGCTGCACGCCCGGTTGACCCCGGAGACGCGTGGTCTGATCGGTGCCCGCGAGCTGGCGCTGCTGCGGCCCGGCGCGGTGGTGGTGAATGTGGCGCGGGGTCCGTTGCTGGACGAGGAGGCGCTGTGCGACGCGTTGGAGCGCGGGCAGGTGTCGGCTGCCGCACTGGACACCTACGCGCGCGAGCCGTTGCCCGCCGGGGCACGGCTGTTCGGCTTCGCCGACCGGGTCACCCTGACCCCGCATCTCGGGGGCGCGTCCCGGGCCGTGGCCGAGAAGGCGGCGCGGATCGCGGCGGCGGAGGTGGGACGGTGGGCGCGTCGGGAGCCGCTCGCGCACGAACTGGGGTGAGGGCCCACCAACATTCACTGTCCCCACGCGTCGGCCGCGAGGGAGCCGTAGGGGCGCGCCGGTGTCGAGAGTACGAGCGCGCGGAGGCGCGGAGCGCTGAGCACGGTCGTGCTCTCGACACCGGCTTGGGCGCCCCGAAGGCGACCGAGCCAAAAAAGAAGGAGGCGTTATGTACGTCGGAATCGATGTCGGCACATCCACGGTGAAGGCCGCCGCCTTCGACGGCTCCGGGCACCAACTCGCCGTAGCGGCCCGGCCGGTGGGCCTGTCGATGCGCGGCGGGTTCGTCGAGCAGGACATGGACGAGGTCTACGGCGCGGTCGTCGCCGTGCTCGACGAACTCACGTCGGACGTGGACGGACCGTTCGAGCTCGCCGGGCTGACCGGGCAGGGCGACGGGGTGTGGCTGGTGGACGCGGAGGGGCGGCCGGTGCGGGCGGCGGCGTCCTGGATGGACGGGCGGGCGCACGAACTGCTCGATCAGTGGCTGGCGGACGGGACCTTCGAGACGGTGTTCCGGCGGACCGGGAGCGCGATGTTCCCCGGGTGTCCGGGGCCGCTGCTGGCGTGGCTCGCGGCGCACGAGCCCGCCTCGCTGGACGCTGCCGCCACCGCCCTGTACTGCAAGGACATGGTGTTCCAGCGGCTGACGGGGGTGCGGGCGACCACCGATGTCTCGGACGCGTCGATGCCGTTCCTCGACCCCCGGACGCGGTCGTACGACAACGGTGTCGTCGAGCTTCTCGGGCTGACGCGGCGACGGCGGCTGCTGGCGCCGGTCAGCGATCCGGTCGCGACGGCCGAGACGCGCGGCGAGGGGCTGCCGGCGGGGACCCGGATCGCCAACGGGCCGTACGACCTGCCCGCGTGTGCGCTCGGTGCGGGGGTGACGGAACCGGGTGACGGGCTGCTCATCGTGGGGACGTGTCTCGCCGGTCTGGTCGCGACCACGGAGCTGGACCTGAGCGGTGAACCGGCCGGGCTGTACATCTCCCTCGACCGGCCGGGGCACTGGTTGCGGGCCATGCCGGCGATGGTCGGTACGGCGGCCCTGGACTGGGTGCTGTCGACGACCGGCGTCCGGCACGAGGAGGTCGACGGGCTGCTCGCGGCGACCCCGCCGGGCGCGAACGGGGTGCGGGTGCTGCCGTACTTCGCGCCGTCCGGTGAGCGCGCGCCCTTCGTCGAGCCCCGTCTCCGCGCCGAACTCACCGGTGTCTCCCTGGAGTCGACGCCCGCCGACCTGATCCGGGCGACCTGCGAGGGCATCGGTTACGCGGCCCGGCACTGTCTGGAGGCGGCGGGGCTGACGGGGTCGCTGGCCGTGTGCGGTGGGGGTACGCGCAGCCCGGCCTGGATGCGGCTGCTCGCGGATGTGCTGGGGCGGCCGTTGCGGGTCGTGGAGGGTGAGGTGGGGGCGCGGGGTGCGGTGCTCGCGGCGGCCGAGCGGTACGGGGTTCCGCTGGACGCGGGGGTGTGGACGCGGCCGACGGAGATCGTGGAGCCGGACGCGGGGCGGGCCGCGTTCTACGCCAAGGGGTTCGAGGACCATCTGGCGCGGCTGGCGGCAGCGCGGCACCGGAGCCGGTGATTTCGGGGGCGGGCGCCCGCGATTCGCGGTGTACTACCGGCCTGGCCGTGCGTGGCGAGGAGGAGTTCATGGCGGTACGTCGAAAATGGTGCCCGAACTGTCGTGGGATGCAGGACTTCCGGAGGATGGTCGCCGCCGAGAAGGCCACCGTCCGTGAGGAGAAGGGGCCCCGGCACTTCGTGCACGATCTGTGGCGCTGCGACGTCAAGGGCTGTGTGTGGTACCAGCCGTGGTTCAGCACGCGACGCGGCGGCGATCTCCCCGAGAAGTTCCGTGAGGAGAAGGCCACCGCCCCGGAGTGAGCGCCGCCGTGCCTAGACCAGGTTGCTGAAGTCCGGGCCCTTGGTGCGGGTGCGCTTCAGCTCGTAGAAACCGGGGACCGAGGCCACCGCGACCGTGCCGTCCCAGAGGCGGGCCGCCTCCTCCCCCTTGGGGGCGGGGGTGACGACCGGGCCGAAGAAGGCGATCTGCTCGCCGTCGGGGCCGGGGACGGCGATGACGGGGGTGCCGACGTCCTGGCCGACCTTGTCGATGCCCTCCTTGTGGGAGGCGCGCAGCTCGGCGTCGAACTCGAAGTCCTCCTGGTCCGCGTAGTCGATCAGGTCGGCGGGCAGGCCGACGTCCGCGAGCGCGCCGGCGACGGCCTCGATGGTCGGGCCCTCGCCGTTGTTGTGGATGCGGGTGCCGAGCGCGGTGTAGAGCGGGCCCAGGATGTCCGGGCCGTGCTTCTGCCAGGCGGCGGTGACCACGCGGATCGGCTTCCACGCCTTGGTGGCGAGCAGCTCGCGGTACTCCTCGGGCAGCTCGTCGAGCCGGGGCTCGTTGAGCACCGCCAGGCTCATGATGTGCCAGCGGACCTCGATGTCCCGGACCTTCTCCACTTCCAGCACCCACCGGGAGGTCATCCAGGCCCAGGGGCACAGGGGGTCGAACCAGAAGTCCACGGGGGTCTTGGCGGTCTCAGACATGACGCTCCTCGGAATACGGCCGTTTCCCCACCGCAACACCGCCCCTCGCCACCTCATTCCCGGGTACCCGCCGTCAGGGGCACATGGCAGGATCGGCCCTGACCGCATAGCGAACACCGTTGATCGAACACCATCCGAGGGAGTGCCTCCGTGCCCGGTGAGAATCTGACCCGCGACGAGGCCCGTGAGCGGGCCGCCCTGCTGTCCGTCGACGGGTACGACGTGTCCCTCGACCTGCGTTCGGCGGTGGGTGACTCCGCCGGGGGCGAGGGCGCCGCGGAGGGGCCGCGGACCTTCCGGTCGGTGACCACGATCCGGTTCCGCTGCGCCGAGCCGGGCGCGGCGAGTTTCGCGGACCTGATCGCGCCGGCCGTCACCGCCATCTCGCTCAACGGCAAGGACCTCGACCCGGGCGCGGTCTTCGACGGCACGCGCGTCCAGCTGGAGGACCTGGCCGCCGAGAACGAGCTGATCGTCGACGCGCGGTGCGCGTACTCCCGTACCGGCGAGGGCATGCACCGCTTCGTCGACCCCGAGGACGGCGAGGTCTACCTCTACACCCAGTACGAGCCGGCCGACTCGCGCCGCGTCTTCGCCACCTTCGAGCAGCCGGACCTCAAGGCGCCGTTCCGCGCCGAGGTGCGGGCCCCCGAGGGCTGGACGGTGTGGAGCAACGGCGTCGGCGAACTGGCGGACGGTGTATGGAAGTTCGCGGAGACGAAGCCGATCTCGACGTACATCACGGCGTTCGCGGCGGGCCCGTACCACTACGTGACGGACTCCTACTCCCGCACCTTCGACGACGGTACGACGCTGGAGATCCCGCTCGGCGCGATGTGCCGCAAGGGTCTGGCGCCGTACTTCGACGCCGACGACGTCTTCCTGATCACCAAGCAGGGCCTGGACTTCTTCCACGAGCACTTCGACTACCCGTACCCCTTCGGGAAGTACGACCAGGCGTTCGTGCCGGAGTACAACCTCGGCGCGATGGAGAACCCGGGGCTCGTCACCTTCCGCGAGGAGTACATCTTCCGGGGGAAGGTCACGCAGGCGTCGTACTCGGGGCGGGCGAACACGATCCTGCACGAGATGGCGCACATGTGGTTCGGCGACCTCGTCACCATGGAGTGGTGGGACGACCTGTGGCTGAAGGAGTCGTTCGCCGACTTCATGGGCGTGTTCGCGAACGTCGGCGCGACCCGCTTCACCGATGCCTGGATCAGCTTCGCCAACCGCCGCAAGGCGTGGGCGTACCGCGCGGACCAACTCCCGTCCACACACCCGATCACCGCCGACATCCGCGACCTCCAGGACGCGAAGCTCAACTTCGACGGCATCACGTACGCCAAGGGGGCTTCCGTACTGAAGCAGTTGGTGGCGTACGTCGGCCAGGACGCGTTCCTTGAGGGCGCGCGGCGCTACTTCAAGCGGAACGCGTACGGCAACACGCGCCTCGGTGACCTGTTGTCGGTGCTGGAGGAGACGAGCGGGCGGGACATGGCGTCCTGGTCTCGGTCGTGGCTCCAGACGGCCGGGGTCAACTCCCTCACTCCGCAAGTGGTGTTGGACGTGGAGGGCGGCCGTATCGCCGAGCTGACGGTGATTCAGGAGGCGGCGGAGTCGCACCCCGAACTCCGCCCGCACCGGGTCGTGGTGGGCCTCTACCGGATGGAGGACGGCCGGCTCGTGCGGTACGAGCGGGCCGAGGTGGACGTCGACGGGCCGCGGACGGTCGTGGTGGAGCTGGCCGGTGCGGACGCGCCGGAACTGGTGCTCGTCAACGACGAGGACCTCACGTACGCCAAGACCCGCTTCGACGCCGTGTCGCTGGCGACCCTGCGCGAGCGACTCGGCGCGCTCACCGACCCGATGGCGCGGGCGCTGTGCTGGTCGGCGCTGTGGAACATGACGCGGGACGCGTTGCTGCTCGCGCCGGACTTCATCGACCTGGTGGCGCGGTTCGGGCGGCGGGAGACCGACATCGGTGTCCTGCAGATGCTGCACGCGTGGGCGAACTCGGCGCTGGTCAACTACTCGCCGCCGTGGTGGCGCGGGACCGGCGCGGAGATCCTGGCGCACATCGCGCTGCGGGATCTGCGGGACGCCGAGCCGGGCAGCGAGCGGCAGCTGGCGTGGGCGCGGTTCTTCGCTTCGGTGGCGTCGGCGCCGGAGGAACTCGCCCTGCTGCACGCCCTGTTGGAGGGTACGGAGAAGATCGAGGGGCTGGCTGTCGACCAGGAGCTGCGCTGGGCGTTCCTGGAGCCGCTGACCGCGCACGGCGCCGCCGACGAGGCCGTCGTGGCCGCCGAACTGGCCCGGGACGACACCGCGTCCGGCAAGCGCCACCAGGTCCGCTGTCTCGCCGCCCGCCCCTCGGCGGCCGTGAAGGCGCAGGCGTGGGCGCAGGTCGTGGAGTCGGACGCGCTGTCCAACGCGCTCGTCGAGGCGACCATCGCGGGGTTCGCGCAGCCGTCGCAGCGGGAGTTGCTCGCGCCGTACACGGAGAAGTACTTCGCGGCGATCGAGCGGGTGTGGTCGGAGCGGTCGATCCAGATCGGCGTGGACGTGGTGCGGGGGCTGTTCCCGGCGTACCCGGCGGCCGAGGACGCGCAGGCGACGCTGGACGCGACGGACGCGTGGCTGACGTCCCACGAGGGGGCGGCGCCGGCGCTGCGGCGGCTGGTGCTGGAGTCGCGGGACGATCTGGCGCGGGCGCTGCGGGCGCAGGCGGCGGACAACGAGGGGCGGGGTGCTGAAGGCTGAGGGGCCGAGGAGTTGAGGGGCTGAGGGGCTGGGGGCTGAGGGGCTGGGGGCCGAGGGGCTGGGGGCCGAGGGGCTGATCGTTGGCCTGTGATTGGCCTCTCCGTCACCGTTACTGAATACAGGTAATCCACCCCGTAACCCCTGGTCCACCCCATCCGGACCAGGGGTTTTCGGCGCCTACTCGGCATCCGAACGCCTGTCCTTTAGTGCCGCGTTGTCCGGATTTGTCGACGAGCGTGTAACAGCGGTTAGGGAGCGGATCCGGCGCGGGAAACCCCGTTGCATGAACCACGACACCCCGCTCTCCCCCCGCCCCCTCAGCCACCTCACCGAGGTGCACCGCCGCGTGCTGACGACGGTTCAGCTCCGGGCGCACGGCGTCCCGGCCGCCGAGGTGAACGAGCGGTGCCGTCCCGACGGGCCGTGGCAGCAACTCCTCCCCGGTGTCGTCCTGTTGCACTCCGGCCCGCCCACCGGCGAGGAGCGGCTGCACGCGGTGCTGATGTACACGGCACGGGAGCGGACGGCGGGGGTCCCGGTCCAGCCCGGCGCGGAGGGCCCGCACCGCCCGACGTACACGGAGACGATGCTCACGGGCCTGGCGGCGCTGACCCTGCACGGCTTCACGTCGGCCCCGGAACTGCGCTCCCTCAAGCAGATCGACGTCCTGGTCCCCCGGATGCGGCGACTCCGCTCGACCGGCTGCGCGCGGATCGTCCGCACGGCGGCGCTCCCCACCCCGCAGCAGGTGAAGGGCGTCCCGGTCGCCCCGGTACCGCGGGCCCTCGCGGACGCGGTGGCCGAACTGTCGGACGCGAACGCGGTACGCGGGCTGCTCACCGAGGCGGTACGCGGCGGCCACTGCGAACCGGCCGCGGTGGTAAGGGAGTTGAACAACGCCAAGCTGCTGAGCCGCCCGCACGTGGTGGACGCGGTGGACTCCCTCCTGGCGGAGGGCAGGGCAATCGCCGAGGACCGCCTCTACCGGATGGTGAGCGAGCACGGCCTCCCCGACCCGGTCTGGAACGTCGACCTGCGGCTGCCCGGCGGCCCGCACCTGGGCGGCCTGGACGCGTACTGGCCGGAACAGGCGGTCGCCGTAGAACTCGACACCCGCGCCCCGCGTCAGGACGAGGACGCCCTGTGGTCGGAGTACGCCCGCAAGCGCGAACATCTGGAGCGGCTGGGCATCACGGTCGTCCACATCACCCCGAAGAAGCTCCGGGACGCGATGGAGCAACAGGCGGCGGTGGTCCGTACGGCGCTCATGGCGTCGGCGGACCGCGATCCGGCCGCGTATGTCGTGGTGCTGCCCCGGTAGTGACGGACCGGGGCGGGATCAGGAGGGGAGAGGAGGGGCCACCGGGTTGGGTGGCCCCTCCTCACACGTGCTTACAGGGGCTCGGGCAACGGTGGCGGGGCGGTGCTCGTCGTCGTGTGGCCCGCGTGGAGGCCGTCGATGAGGGCGGCGTAGGAGGCGATCATGCGCGTACGGCTGAAGCGTTCGCGGCTGCGGGCGTGGGCCCTGGCGAACTCCGCGCGGCCGGTGACCGCCTCGGTCCAGGCCGACGCGATGGCGTCCGGGTCGGGGGGTGTCATGATGCCGTGCCCGGCGACGATGGAGGCGCTGTCGCCGACGTCGGTGGAGACGGGTACGGCCCCGCACATCATGCCCTCGATGAGGCAGAGGGGCGCGGCCTCGCCGAAGGACGACGTCAGCGCGACGACGTCCGAACCGGCGTAGACGGTCTCCATGTCCCGCCGTACGCCGAGGAGATGGAGCCGGTCGGCGAGTCGCGCCCGGTCCGCCCCGAAGGCGTCGTCGATGTCTGCGGAGAGGGCGGGCTGGTTGTCGGCGGTCATGCCCGTGCCGCACATGAGGACGTGGCCGGCGGGTTCGCGCCGTAGCCACTCGTGGGCGGCGCGGAGGAAGAGCGGGATGTTCTTCATGGTGGCGTAGCGGGCGGCGAACACGACGACGGGTGCGGCGTCCGGAATCCCGAGGGAGGCCCGGAGGGCCAGCCGCCGGGCGGGGTCGGGCCGGAAGCGGAACAGGTCGACGCCGTTGGGGATGACGTGGAGGACCTCGGGCGGGATGCCGGCGGCCTGGTAGGCGTCGCGGGTGGACTCCGCGCAGCAGACGGCGGCGACGACCTTGCCGTCGGCGATGGCGGCCTTCAGTTCGTCGAGGGCGGCGCCCTGGTGTTCGGGGTCCGAACGGTGCAGGCACACGACGACGGGGCGGCGGGGCAGACCCGCCTGGTTGAGCAGGGAGAGCGGCTGTTCCTTGAGCGACAGGACGACGTCGGCGTCCGCGAGGGCGCGGGCCGCGTCGGCCAGCTCGGGTCCGGTGAATCCTCCGGTGACGGTCCCGTCCGGGTCCCGGTCGCCGCCGAAGCTGCGGCCGAGGGTGGAGACGCCGACGCCGGCCGCGGTCAGTTGCTGGTAGCAGGCGTCGTTCTCCATGGCCTGCCGGGTTGCTTCTCGGTGTACTTCTCCGTGGATGCTGAGCACCGTATGGTGCTGGCCGCCCTCCACCAGCCCCAGTACGACGTCGCTGTGGACGATGCGGGCTCCTCCGGAGAAGAACCCCTCGTAGACCGACAGCACGTGCAGCTCGTGTCTAGCGCGCACACGACCACCCGCCTTGCATATGAATCGAGCCATCCCCGTGAACAGCGGGTTAGCCGTTATGAGGCGGCACGGACATTTCGTCCGAATGAACTGGGCGTCTCGTGTCTGGGTCCGGTTGGTTATCCGGGGGTCAATTGGTACGGGGGCCTACGGCGAGCTGGACGCGAACTGTCTTGCCGATGTCTCCCCGCAGAAACCAATCGAGGGATTCGGAGAGGGCGGAGACGACGAGGAGTCCGCGCCCGTCCTCGTCTCCGGGGGCCTGCCTGACCACGGGGAACGCCGGGGTCGGGTCCGACACGTCGATCGTCAGACCGGCGTTCCCTTCGTCTACGGCGACTCGTAGCCAGACCTCGTGTCCGACGACCTTGCCGTGTCGTACGGCGTTGGCAACGAGCTCGGAGGTGACGAGGACGGCGTCGTCGATGTCGCCGGGCCAGTTCCAGAGGGTGAGGCGGCGGCGGGTGTGGGTGCGGGCGAGGCGGACGCTCCGCGGGGTCATGGGGTAGCTCATCGACCAGTCGGGGGTGAGGAGGGTGGGGTGCATGTGGGGCCCTTCACGTAGGGGGACGTGAACCCAGCGTGTTCGCCCCTCTCCCACGGCCGCAATCGAAAACGCACTGAATATTCAGCGGTGCTGAAAGTGGACTATGCCGGGATCTGCACAAGTGCCTGCGTGAAGGCAGCACGCGATGCCACACTCGGCGCAGAACTACAGGTGACAGGTACTACGGCACGAAGGCGACACACATGGCGGCAAAGCGCGGGCGCACGGCACAGCGGCTCGAACTGGGGCTTCAGCTACGGCAGTTACGCGAGAACTGCGACGCGGGCGATCACGGAACGGGGCTCACCCGCAAACAGGCGGTGCAGGGGCTACGCATCTCGGAGGCGTCCCTGCAACGCATCGAGACCGGCTCCCTCAACTTCCGGAACGTAGGCGACCTGCGCAAGCTGCTCACCAAATACGGGGTGAGCGACGAGGAGGTCGTCGAGTCGTTGATCGGCCTCAACCGGGATTCAAATCAGCAGGATTGGCTGACTCAGTACCGGGGGTTGTTGCCTGCGGGTCTTCCCGGGTTCGTCGGACTGGAGCCGGAAGCCCGCTCCATGAAGGCCTACCACCCGACCGTCGTCTACGGCCTGCTCCAGACCGAGGCTTACGCACGGGCAACTCACGAGCTACACAAGCCGATTGAGGAATACACCTCGGAGTTCATCCGCAACAGCGTGGCGCTCCGGATGCGGCGGCAGGAGGTACTCACACGCGAAATCCCCGTCAAACTGCACGTCATCCTCGGCGAAGCGGCGCTACGGTATCCGGTCGGGGGTGCCGAGGTGATGCGCGAACAGTACGACCGGATCGAGGAGTTGTCGGGCTGGGACCACATCACCATCCAGGTCCTGCCGTTCCGCCGGAGTTACCGCTCGACGAACGACTTCGCGATCCTCGACTTCGGCAACAACCTGCCGCCTCGCGTACAGACCGACAGCGCCTGGGGTTCCGTCTCCACCTCGGACAAGCCACGTGAAGTCGACCGCTTCACACGCCGCTTCGACGCCATGACAGCATCAGCACTGCCACCCGAGGACACCCCGGAGTTCCTCCGCCGACTGGAACGAGAGCTGTAGAACCATGAACCCCGAGATCGCTCCTGAGTCCGCCTGGTTCAAGTCTTCCTACAGCGACCCGGGCCAGAACTGCGTCGAAGCCGCCCACCTCACCTCCACCGGGATAGCGGTCCGCGACTCCAAGAAGCCCGCTGGTCCGGCGCTGCTCCTCCCCGTGACGGCATGGGCCCCCTTCCTCTCCCACCTCCGTGCGCCGGGATCACGCGACTGACCCCCAGCCACACCCACCCCACAGAAATATGACACTTCCCCCCCCAACTGTCACACTTCCGCGCCCCACCCTTCCGGAGCGCCGACCGCCTCCCGCACCCGCCCGCGAGACCGACCCACGCGACTGCGATCAGACCTCACTTACCGCAGAACTCCCCCACCACCACCGCCCCCGCGTCCCCCGACCAGTCCCCGTTGAAGTTGAACGCCAGGGAATGGCGGCCGTCCACCGTCGTCACCGCCGCCGACGACGAACCGTGGATGCCGCCGTCGTGGCCCCAGACATGGACACCGCAGGGCAGGGTGATGTCGGTGAGGCCCAGGCCGTAGCGCGTGCCGTCGCTGTCGTCGCCCGTCGCCACCGTCGTCTTCATCTCCTTCAGCTGCTTCGGCGGGAGGAGCTTTCCGCCCAGCAGGGCACCGTAGAAGCGGTCCAGGTCGGCCGAGTCGGAGATCATCGAGCCCGCCGAGGAGGCGATGGTCGGGTTCAACCGTGTGACGTCGTACGTCGGGCCCGTCGTCGCGTCCGCCAGCTTGCTGTAGGCGTGGCTGCTGGGCCGCGGGAGCGTGACCCGCGTGCCGGGGAGTGAAGTCGCCCTCAGTTTCAAGGGGTTGATGATGCGGTCGCGGACCTCCGTCTCGTACGAGTGGCCCGTGACCTTCTGGATCACCATCCCGGCCAGGACGTAGTTCGTGTTGGAGTAGTTCCACGACGTGCCCGGCGCGAAGTCCGGCTGGTGGGACATCGCGATCGCCACCAGGTCGGCCGGGGTCTTCGTGTCGTAACGGTGCTGGAAGAAGCCGTCCTTGGTGAAGTACGCGTTGCCGAAGTCGTCGTCCGCCGTGTAGTTGAAGATGCCGCTGGTGTGGTTCATGAGCTGGCGGACGGTGACCTTGCCGCCGTCGTTGCCGTTGCCCTCGACCACGCCCGGCAGCCATGTCGCCACCTTGTCGTCCAGCGACAGGCGTCCCTCCGCCTCCAGTTGGAGCAGCACCGTCGACACGAACGTCTTGGTGATGCTGCCCACCCGGTAGCGGTCGTCGGCCGAACGCGGCTTGCCGGTACGGAGGTTGCCCACGCCGGCCGTCGTCGACCAGGTGGTGCCGCCGTCCCGCACAGTGGCCGTCACGCCGGGGACGCCGTCCTCCACGGCCGCCCGGAGAGCCTCCCGCGTCGCCGTGTGGTCCCCTCCGGCGGGCGCCGCCGTCGCGGGACCCGCCAGCGCCACCGACAACGCCACCAGCGTCGCACCCATCACTACCGCACGAACTGCCATGTCTTCCCCCTCTGTTGAGCCCGGTTCGGCTCGGTCGAGGGGAGGGACACGGTCATCCGGTGCGAAGGTTGCCCGGGTCTACGCCAGTTGAGCGAGTTTCAGCCCTTCTTCAGGATCCGCCCTTCTTGAGGAGCAGCTCCGTGTTGCGGTCCTTCGCGTCGCCGCCCAGCACCGTGCTGGAACCCGGTGCGTTGTACGACAGTTCGCGGTACAGAGCCGCGAGGCCGGTCTGGGTGAGGTCGGAGAAGTCGGTGCGGTGCGGGGCCGCGGACTCGATGAGCGTGGTGAAGAGGGAGAGCGTGCCGTCCTTGTTGTCCACCAGCTCGATGACGCGGGCGAGTTGGGGATAGTCGACGTGCGAGGCGGTGGAGATCTCCCAGAAGCTGCGGCCGTCGGGCGCCGAGTGCGGGGTGATGACGTTGCGGTGGATGTGGCCGTTGACCCAGGCCAGCACGTTCGGGTGGCTGCCGAGGAGGGCGATGACGGCCGAGCCCTCGTAGCGGCGCTCGGTGGGGTGCGCCGGGTCGGGGCGGGTGTTGTCCATCGTCTGGCTGGTGTGGTGGCTGAAGATCACCGCGTACGAGTCCTTGTTGTCGCGGAGTGTCTTGTCCAGCCACCTCAACTGCGTTGCCCCGATGGACCCTTCGTAGTGGCCGCCCGCGTCCGTGGTGTCGAGGCTGATGCCGATCACGTCGTCGGCGATGCGGAACGCGTAGTACTGGGTGCCCGCGTCGACGTTCGCCGAGGAGTAGCCGTGACCGACCGGGCCGAGGCCCTGGTAGGCCGGGTCCAGGTGGGCCTTGAGGTACTCGGCGGAGGTGTACGGGGCGCGCTTCTCGTCCGGCGTGATCGAGCGCGCGGAGCGGGCGTGCGCCTTGAGGAAGTCGCGGTAACCCGTGCCCTTGGGGTCCTTGGCGTCCCGGATCGAGTTCTGCAGCTTCTTCGCCTCGGCCGCCGTCGCGGTCATCAACTTCTTGCCGCCGATGGCGAGTTCGGTGAGGTACGGGTCCGCGTGCGAGCCGAAGCAGCCGAGCGGGAGCGCGTCGTGGTTGCCGACCGTCGAGTACCAGGGCAGGTTGAGACCGGGGCTGCGGACCTCGCGGATCGCGGCGGCCAGGAAGCCCTTGAGGTGCGGGAAGCCGACCTGCTTGTCGCCGTCGCGCACGGTGGACTCGGGCTGCCAGTACAGCTTGAGGCCGCTGTTCTGGACACCCTCGTAGTGGCGCGGGTCACCGGTGTTGGGGGTGAACCGGCCGCCGCTCATGATCTTCATGAACCATTCCAGCTCGGACTTCGCGTTGTTGTCCGTGTTGTCGCCGGTGGTCATCACGAAGTGCAGCGGGGAGCCGGTCACCGGGGCGCCGCGCAGCGCGTTGACCCGCTCGACCAGCGAGATCCCGCCCTGCACGGTCAGCGCCTCGTGCGGGCGCCAGGCGTGCTTGTCGGTCGAGCGCAGGTACTCCAGGCGCAGCGGGTGCTGGGTGTCCATCAGGTGCAGGTCCGTGAACTGTACGAACGACGCGAGTGCCGTACGGCGGCCCGCGCGCCCGGACTTGGCGTTGGCGAGGTCGCCGCGCACGACGCGCTTCCAGCCGGCGCCGTCGCCGAGCCGGCGGTAGCCGGAGTGGGTGCGCGGGGCGGCGACCGTGGCGAGGGTGGTGCCCTTGGTGTAGGGGGCGAGGGGTGCGGCGGGTGCCACGCGGGAGTGCGCGACGGGTGCCTCGGCGGCGGCGTTCGCCGCATCGGCGGTGACTGTGGCGGCCTGGCTGTCGGTGGGCCGTAGGGCGTATCCGACGCCTGCGGAGACGGACACGGCCGCGGTGGCGGCGAGGACGGTACGGCGGTTGACCCCCAGCGCGGAGCTGGCGACAGAGCGTGTGCGCGACATGGCGCGATCTCCCCGAGTACGAACTGCGTCGGCAGTGGTCGCGGGCGGTCGCGGCGATCGGTTTTCGATCGCGGTCGCGAACTTCCCGCTCGTACTGGATGCTTGGCATCGGGGATGACCTGCGCGTAAACGAGACGGCAACGCGTAGCGCCGATCACCGTACGTGGATCTTGGCGCCCCCTGTGCGTTCGCGAACGCTCGTCGAGCCGCCGGGAAGCGGCTACTCCGTGTTCATCTGCCGGGGTACTGAAGCTATTCCGGGACCCGTTCCACCCGTCCGGCTGCCGGCCGCTCCCGCCCCAGCCGCAGCGCCACGTCGATCAACCGGACCCGGGGCAGGCCGGGGACGTCGTCCAGCGGATGCCGGGCCGCCATGTCGGTGGACCCGCCGATCTCGTTGCGCAGCTCGCCGCCGACGATCCTGGCCTCGTGGACGAGCCGGACGCCGTGGTGGTCCACCTTGCGGCGGTGGCTCCACGGGAGGACGTGGTGGGTGGTGTCCACGCCGAGCAGTCCGGTGACCTCGACGTGGTAGCCGGTCCTGTGGGAAGTGCCGCACATGTGGTGTTGTCTGGCCGCGGCGCCGTTGGGGCTGGTCGCGCGGTTCCCGCGCCCCTAGGGGGCTTGACGCGCCGGGGTTGGATTGGCAGGGGAGTACTCGGGGGCGGACCAGCGCAGAGGGAGTGCGGCGGCGGTCTCGACGACCTCGGTGACGGCGAAACGCACCCTGCGCTCGCCGTCCGCGTCGAACTCAGGCCTTGCCTCACCGGTGAGTTGGAGGGTGGTGCCCGTGTTCCAGTCCAGGAAGAGGAGGCCCGCGCGCGGGTCGGTGAGGAGGTTGCCGAGGCTCAGGAACATGGCGTTGCCCGCGTAGTCCGGCCAGGTCAGTTCGCGGGGTGAAGTCGGTTGCACGAAGCCGGGGTTGCCGCCCCGGTGGCTGGCGTCGGCGCCGTGTTCGTGGACGGTGGCGAGGAAGAAGGTGTCGGCCGCCGTGATGAACTCGGCCTGGGTGGTGGTCAGTTCGGTGCCGCGCAGGGGCGGGGCGGGTTCGCGGTCGGCGATCGTCTCGTAGGACTCTCTCCGCTGGATGTATTTGGGGCAGTTGGCGAACACTCGCTCCGCCTCGATCGCCAACCCCGTTGCCGTGCGCCGGAGTCGGCCGTCCACGCGCATACGGCGGCGGGTGCGGGGGTCCAGGGCGATCGTGCCGACCGGGAGGTCGTGCGCGCCGGCCAGGGCCGGGGTGAGGGGGTCCGTGGGGCGGGTGGCGCCGGTGATCGAGATCTGGTGGGGGCCCGTCGCCCGTACGAAGCCGGGGGTGCCGGTGAGCGGGGAGGCCCATACCTTGCCCGTCGCCGGGTCCGCCGCGCCCAGGATCAGGAGGGGCTGGATTTCGAGGAAGGCGGCGGCCACCGGTTTGATGCCCTGGCCGATGATCTGGCCGACGTGGTCGGCGAACTCGCGCACCCCCACCCGGTCCTGCACGGTGCGGGAGCCCGTGTGATAGGTCTCCATGGCCTCCATGGCTAGAAGAAACCGCAGGTCGGGGCGTCTGCGCTCGGGGCCGGGGCGTCTTCGGCGCCGGTCGGCACCGAGATCTCCAGGCGGGTGCCGTCCGGGTCGTGGAAGAAGATGCCGCCGGAGGCCGCGCCCTCGCCGTGGGCGACCACGCCCTCGTACGCGAACTCGGCACCGTAGGCCTTGAGCGCCTCCTCGTACCGCCGGACGCGCTCGATCGAGTCGGCCGCGAACGCCAGGTGGTGCAGGCCGGCGCGGTCGCCGCCGTACGGCCCCCGCGCCTGCTGCCAGAGGGTGAGGACGGGGCGGCCGTCGCCTTCGCCGTCGCCCAGGAACGCGTACCGGCGGTCGTCCTCCTTGCCCTCGGCGAGGACCGCGAAGCCGAGGACGTCTCGGTAGAAGGCGAGCGAGCGGTCGAGGTCGGTGACGTTCAGGCCGATGTGGCCGAGGTGCAGGGTCATGCGAAGCCCTCCCAAAATCTAACCGTTGTAAGTGACGTTAACGGTTAGAGTTGAGAGCGTCAACCGGTCACGTACTCTTGACCGGTTAGATCGGAAGAGAGGCACCCGATATGCCGAAGCCCAAGTCGAAGCCGACGCCCCTCGCCGAGGACCCCCGGCCGCTCATCGGCGAGCCGCTCGCGCTCGACCTGCTCAACACGTGGTGGATGCGGGACGGAGTCCTACAGGATCTGCTCACGGTCCCGGGCGGGCTCGCCGTGTGGCTCGGGTCGAACGGGCTCGACGAACGGTTCGCGGCCGACACGGTCACCCTGACGCACGTCAACATCACGCGCACCGCGCTGAGGCAGGCCCTGGACGACGGCCGCACGGACGACCTCGACGCCGTGCTCGGCATGGGACGCATCCGGGCCACCCTCACCGCCGACGGGCCCGGCGAGGTGCCCGAGTTCGAGGACCCCAGGTGGGGGCCCGGCTGGCTGGCCGCCCGCAGTTATCTGGAGCTGCTCTCCACCGCCCCGGACCGCATCCGCCGCTGCGCCCACGAGGCGTGCGTCCTGCGCTTCTTCGACACGTCGCGGAACGGCACCCGCCGCTGGTGCTCGATGGCGGCCTGCGGCAACCGCGCGAAGGCGTCCCGCCACTACGCACGTTCGAGCCCCCGGAGCGAATAGGGGGTTTTCCCCATACGTTCATAGCGTTTCGGTCAACACTTCCCAAACAACCGTCCCTTGGGTAAAGCTGTGCCCTCGTCCGGCACTGGATTCTTCACCTACAAGGGATGCCGATGACCCTCTCCCACCAGAGACGCGTGGCCCGAATATCCGTGGCCGCCGGTCTCGTCGCCGCGCTCTCCGCGGCCGGGCCGATACCCATGGCCTTCTCCGCCGACTCGCCGTCCGCCACCACACCCGCGGACAGCACGGTCAAGTCCGCCGCCGCCAAACTCGGTTCGGACGACGCCGACCTGCTCGCCACGGCCAAGGCCGACGGCGACAAGAACGTCACGATGATGATCGCCACCGCGCCGGGCGCGACCGAGCAGGTCGCCCAGCAGCTGGACGCGGTCAAGGGCGGCTCCGTGGGCCGCACCTACGACAAGCTCGGCTACGTCCGCGCCACCGTCCCGACGGGCAGGGCGGACTCGGCGATCGCCGCCGCCGCGAAGCTGTCCTCGGTGCACGCCATCGACCTCCGCCAGGAGATCGCGCTCGACGACCCGACGCCGAGCGCGGACACCGCGAAGGGCGCCAAGAGCGCCAACAAGGCCACGGCGACGACCACTTACTCGGCGCCGAACAAGAACACCCCCGCCGTGAACCCGTACAACCCGTCCTTCGAGACGGGCGCCGTCGACTTCGTGAAGAAGAACCCGAAGGCGGACGGCCGCGGCATCACCATCGGCATCCTCGACTCCGGCGTCGACCTCGGCCACCCGGCGCTGCAGAAGACCACCACCGGCGAGCGCAAGATCGTCGACTGGGTCACCTCGACCGACCCGATCGTCGACGGCGACCAGACCTGGCGCCCGATGGTGACGGCCGTCTCCGGCCCCAACTTCACCTACGGCGGCACGAGTTGGACGGCGCCGACGGGGTCGTACGAGATCAGCACGTTCAAGGAGTCGTACACCACCGGCGGTGACGCGGCGGGTGACGCGAACCGTGACGGTGACACCACCGACGCCTGGGGTGTCCTGTACGACCCGGCGGCCGGCACGGTGACGGTCGACCTGAACAACAACCAGAACTTCAGCGACGACACCCCGATGAAGCCGTACAAGGACGGTTACCAGATCGGCTACTTCGGGACCGACAACCCGGCGACGGACGTCGTCGAGCGGCAGCCGTTCGTCGTGCAGATCAGCAAGGACGTCCCGATGGACCCGTACGGCGGGTCCTGGGTCGGCAAGACGGCCGACTTCGTCAACATCGGTGTCATCGAGTCCGAGCACGGCACGCACGTCGCCGGTATCACCGCGGCGAACGGCCTGTTCGGCGGCAGGATGAACGGCGAGGCGCCGGGCGCGAAGCTCGTCTCCTCGCGCGCCTGCACCTGGACCGGCGGCTGCACCAACGTGGCGCTCACCGAGGGCATGATCGACCTCGTCGCCAACCGCGGTGTCGACATCGTCAACATGTCGATCGGCGGCCTGCCCGCGCTGAACGACGGCAACAACGCGCGCGCCGAGCTGTACACGCGGCTCATCGACACCTACGGCGTGCAGCTCGTGATCTCGGCCGGCAACTCCGGTCCGGGCGCCAACACGATCGGCGACCCCGGCCTGGCCGACAAGGTGATCTCGGTCGGCGCCGCGATCTCGAAGCAGACCTGGGCGGCCAACTACGGCTCCCAGGTGGAGAAGAAGTACCAGTTGCTGCCGTTCTCCTCGCGCGGTCCGCGTGAGGACGGCGGCTTCACGCCGACGCTCGTCGCGCCCGGCGCCGCGATCAACTCGACCCAGACCTGGCTGCCGGGTGCCCCGGTCCCCGAGGCGGGTTACACGCTGCCGGCCGGCTACTCGATGCTCCAGGGCACCTCGATGGCCTCCCCGCAGGCAGCGGGCGCTTCCGCCCTGCTGCTGAGCGCCGCGAAGCAGAAGCACATCGCCCTCACCCCGGCGACCCTGCGCACGGCGCTCACCTCAACCGCCGATCACATCAAGGGTGTTCAGGCCTACGAGGAGGGCGCGGGCCTCATCGACATCGTGGACGCGTGGAAGTCCATCAAGGACGGCGCGACCTCCCACGAGTACACGGTGAAGGCTCCCGTCGACACCGCGATCGACTACGCGCTGAAGACCCCGGGCTTCGGCACGGGACTGTACGACCGCGAGGGCGGCCTCAAGGCCGGCGCGAAGAAGACGTACGACATCACCATCACGCGAACCACCGGTGCGGACAAGGCGGTTCGGCACGAGCTGCACTTCGGGAACAACGCCGGTGACACCTTCCGGATCGTCGGCCCGGACGAGGTCAAGCTCCCGCTGAACCGGCCGGTCACGGTCAAGGTGCAGGCGGCGCCCAGGAGTTCGGGCATCAAGAGCGCGATCCTGGAGGTCGACGACCCGAGGACCGAGGGCCTCGACAAGCAGATCCTCACGACGGTCGTGGTCGCCTCGCCCGTCAACTACACCTACTCCACCGCGAGTTCGGTGCAGCGCAACAGCACCCAGTCGTACTTCGTGACCGTCCCCGCGGGCGCCAAGGCCCTTGAGGTCGCGATCAGCGGGCTGAAGGACAAGAGCCAGACGCGGTTCATCTCGATCCACCCGTACGGCGTCCCGGTCGAGGACACCGGCACCCCGTACTGCTACAACAACTACCTGGACGGCAACGGCTGCAAGCCCGACGTGCGGTCGTACGCCGACCCGCAGGCCGGGGTCTGGGAGATCGAGGTCGAAGCGCGCCGTACCTCGCCGCTGCTCGACAACCCGTACAAGCTGAACGCCACCGTCCTCGGCGCGGCCTTCGACCCGGAGACCGTGACCGTGCCCGAGGCGAAGGTCGGCGTCCCGGCCACCGCCTCCTGGAAGGTGACGAACAACTACGCGGCTCTCACCGGCACGTTGAAGGGCGGCCCGCTCGGCTCCTCGCTGACCGCGCGGCCCACCATCACCGAGGGCGTCACCCAGACCACCACGGTCGACGTGCCCGCCGGTGCCACGTCCCTGGACGTCGCGATCGGCAACGTGTCGGACCCGGCGGCGGACCTGGACCTGACGGTGAAGAACGCCGCCGGGACGGTCGTCGGCACCTCCGCCGACGGTGACTCGGAGGAGGCCGTCTCCATCGCCAACCCGGCCGCCGGCACGTACACGGTCGAGGTCGCGGGCTACTCGGTGCCGTCCGGCTCGACCGCGTACGACTACCGGGACGTCTTCTTCTCCCCGGCGCTCGGCACGGTCACCGTCGACGGTTCGACGCCGGTGAAGCTCGCCACGGGCGCCTCGGCGACCGTCTCGGGCAGTGTCACCGCCCTGGCCCCGGCTCCCGAGGGACGCGAGTTCTTCGGCCAGGTCCAGCTGGTCAACGCGCGCGGCACGGTCGCGGGCCTGGGCAGCGTGAAGATCGAGAAGGTCACGTCGTAGCCATCGGTACGGCGTGAGGGGCGGGCGTCCATGTGGGCGCCCGCCCTTCTCGTTGTCAGCCGGTCGGGCAGGTGGTGGTGCCGGGTCCGGCCAGCGCCTCGACGATCGTGGCACCGTCCGCGGCGACCGCGTCGTCGCCGACGGCCCAGAGCGTCGCCGTGTCCGAGCCCTTCGGGACCCCGACCAGCACGTGCTGCCCCTGGCGCGGCGCCGGTTGCGCCCCCGCGGCCAGGACGACCGTGACGTCGGACGGGCCGTGGGCGGGCCGGTAGGAGCGGGTGACGGCGAGCGTGATCCGTTTCCGGGGGTCGGAGCTCGGCCGCACCTCGGTCACCGTCCCCTCGACGAGGAGACGGGAGCAGGCCACGTACAGCTCCGGGTCGGACAGCGCGCCCGAGGCCTCCGGTGCCTTGTCCTGCGCCGGGCCGGAGCCGGTCTTCGCCCCCCGGTCCGCGCTGCTGCTCGCCGCGTCGCCCGAGACCCCGTTGTGCGCGACCAGCCAGGCGAGCCCGGTGATCGTCGTGGCGACGGCCGCCGTAGCGAGGGTGCCGTAGGCGAGGACGCGCAGGGCGGGACGGCGGCGGCGGACCGGGCGGGCGCTGATCACCGGTTCCGGTACCGAGGGTGCCGGGGGCGCCGACAACGCCTCCCCGATGAGCCCCAACTGCTCTCTCAGCAGCGCCACTTCGGCCGTCGCGAGCGCGTGCTCGGCCATGAACCCGGCGTCCGCGCGGGCCGCTTCCGGCAGGGGCTCGTCCGTGATCGCGGCCATCAGTGCGTCCATGCCGTCGTACGCGTCGCCGTCGTACTCGTTCTCATGTCGTTCGGCGGTCATGTCACACCACCTCGTCCTCGTGCAGGCGGTCGCGCAGGGCGCGGACCGCGGTGTGCAGCCGGCTCTTGACCGTGCCTTCCGGGATGCCGAGTTCCTCGGCGATCCCGCGCACGGGCAGGTCGGCGAAGAAGCGCAGGACGAGGACCTGGCGGTGCTGGTCGGGCAGTTCGTCCAGGCCCTGTGCCACCGCCATGGACAGGACACTCGTGTCCTCGCCGGAGGGGTGCTCCAGCTGGCGCAGGGACGCCAGCCGCTCCCCCACCCGCTCCTGGCGGCGTTTGGCGCGGTGCCAGTCCATGGCGAGGTTGGAGGCGACGACCGCCGCCCACGCCGAGACGTCGCGCGGCGCCTCGTCGCCCTTCGCCGCCCGCTCCAGCAACCGCAGCCGTACCTGCTGGACGCCGTCCGGCAGATCCGCCTGCGGCACCCCGCCGAGCGCGAGCACCGCCCGTACCCGGCGTTCCTGGGCCGCGTCCAGAGGATCGTCCTCCTGGACCCGGCGGGCCTTTCTGCGCAGCACAAGCCACCCCCTCACCGCGTTTCCTCTACGACGCGGGAGCGGGCGGAAACGTTCGGCCGGGCGAGGAGGAGTTTTCCGCGGCGGCGGGCGGAGGCGTGGATCACACCGGCGGGCGGGACGGCTTGCGGTCCGGGGCCGGTGCGGGGCGGATTTCTCGCAGCGCGCGGAGCCGTCGCCGCAGGATCGAACCGGGGGCGGTCCGGTGTCGCGTCCCACTCCTCGGGCCGGGCGGCGAAAGGATTGGACAGGCGGGCACGGGTGAGACGCATCATGGAAGCGCTGGACCACGTAGAACGCACGCAAAGGGAGTCGCCGTGAAGGTCGGAATCGTCGGAGCCACCGGTCAGGTCGGCACGGTCATGCGCAGGATCCTCGTGGAGCGGAACTTTCCGGTCACCGAGCTGCGTCTGTTCGCCTCGGCCCGTTCGGCGGGGACGGTCCTGGACGGCGTGACGGTGGAGGACGCGGCGACCGCGGACTACTCCGGGCTGGACATCGTGCTGTTCTCGGCGGGCGGCGCGACCTCGAAGGCGCTGGCCGAGAAGGTCGCCTCGCAGGGTGCGGTCGTCATCGACAACTCCTCCGCGTGGCGCAAGGACCCGCAGGTCCCGCTGGTCGTCTCGGAAGTGAACCCGCACGCGATCGTCGACCGGCCCAAGGGGATCATCGCCAACCCGAACTGCACGACGATGGCCGCGATGCCGGTGCTGAAGCCGCTGCACGCGGAGGCGGGCCTCGAAGCGCTGGTCGTCGCCACGTACCAGGCGGTGTCGGGTTCCGGGCTCTCCGGTGTGGCCGAGCTGCACGGGCAGGCGCTGAAGGTCGTGGCCGACGCCGACAAGCTCACCCACGACGGTTCGGCGGTCGACTTCCCCGAGCCGCAGGTCTACCAGCGGCCCATCGCCTTCAACGTGCTCCCCCTCGCCGGTTCGATCGTCGACGACGGCCTGCACGAGACCGACGAGGAGCAGAAGCTCCGCAGCGAGTCCCGCAAGATCCTGGAGATCCCCGAGCTGAAGGTCTCCGGCACCTGCGTCCGTGTCCCGGTCTTCTCGGGGCACTCCCTCCAGGTCAACGCCCGTTTCGCCCGGCCCATCTCGGTCGAGCGCGCCACGGAGCTGCTCGGCGGCGCCCCGGGTGTCGCCCTGACCGACATCCCGACGCCCCTCCAGGCGGCCGGGCAGGACCCGTCCTACGTCGGCCGTATCCGCGCCGACGAGACGGTCGAGCACGGGCTCGCGCTGTTCATCTCCAACGACAACCTCCGCAAGGGCGCCGCGCTGAACGCGGTACAGATCGCGGAGCTGGTGGCGGCCGAGCTGAACAGCTGACGCCGGGGGGTGGGGCGGTACGGCGGGAGTTCTACGCCCCCGCCGCCCCTACCCGTCCCATCCCCCAGGGTGCTACGCCCTGCGTACCTCATAGAAGAAGCACCCGTACTCCACCGCCCTGACGTGGACGAGGACCACGGACGGGTCGGCGAAGGCCCTACGGACGGTCTCGTCGTCGAGGGCGTCGACCAGCTCGCCGCCCAGGATGTGACCCTCGGCCGAGTAGCGGCGCAGCACGCGGTGGGCGTCCGCGAAGGGGTACCCGGAGCCGGCCGCGGGCCCCGCGCACTCCTCCGCGTGGATGAACACCGGGCCCTGCTCGTCGTACGGCCCGGGCTCGGCG
Organism: Streptomyces sp. NBC_01261; assembly: GCF_036226385.1. Lineage (NCBI taxonomy): Bacteria > Bacillati > Actinomycetota > Actinomycetes > Kitasatosporales > Streptomycetaceae > Streptomyces > Streptomyces sp. NBC_01261. The sequence goes on along the minus strand of NZ_CP108463.1, from coordinate 7,231,396 downwards.
CCCGTTTCCGCGGCCCAGCGCCGCAGCGGGGCGTAGGAGACGAGGGCGATCCGCTCGCCCGGCTCGCTGCGGCGCAGGCAGCAGCGGAGCGGAGCGCCGCCCTCCTCGTCGAGTGCGGGAACCATTCCGCGCCCCGCATCGTCAGCAGAGCGCAGCTCCTTCAGGACTGTCGAGTCGACGGGCCGTGCCGTGTATGTCGTCATGGCACCAGGCTCGCGCTCGTCCGCCCCGCTCACCGGCGGGATACGGACATCGCGCTTCCCGCAGCTCCCGTGGAAGGATGGCGCAACCCACACATAACGAGGAGATGACCGCGTGCCTGGCACAAACCTGACTCGCGAAGAGGCGCGGCAGCGGGCAACGCTGCTCACCGTTGACTCGTACGAGATCGATCTCGACCTCTCCGGCGCGCAGGAGGGCGGGACCTACAGGTCCGCGACGACGGTGCGCTTCGAGGTGACGGAGGGCGGCACCGAGTCCTTCATCGACCTGGTCGCCCCGGCCGTCCGCGAGGTGACGCTGAACGGCGACCCGCTCGACCCCGACGAGGTCTTCAAGGACTCGCGGATCACGCTCGCGGGGTTGCTGGAGGGGCCCAACGTTCTGCGCGTCGTCGCCGACTGCGCTTACACCAACACCGGTGAGGGACTGCACCGGTTCGTCGACCCCGTCGACCAACAGGCCTACCTCTACACCCAGTTCGAGGTGCCGGACGCCCGCCGCGTGTTCGCGGCCTTCGAGCAGCCCGACCTCAAGGCCACCTTCCAGTTCACCGTGAAGGCGCCCTCCGGCTGGACCGTCATCTCCAACTCCCCGACGCCCGAACCCCGGGACGACACCTGGGTGTTCGAGCCGACGCCGCGCCTCTCGACGTACATCACCGCGCTGATCGTCGGGCCGTACCACTCCGTGCACAGCGTGTACGAGAAGGACGGACAGAGCGTGCCGCTGGGCATCTACTGCCGGCCCTCGCTCGCCGAGTACCTCGACTCGGACGCGATCTTCGAGGTCACGCGGCAGGGATTCGACTGGTTCCAGGAGAAGTTCGCCTACGCGTACCCCTTCAAGAAGTACGACCAGCTGTTCGTCCCGGAGTTCAACGCGGGCGCGATGGAGAACGCGGGCGCGGTGACCATCCGCGACCAGTACGTGTTCCGGTCCAAGGTGACCGACGCCGCGTACGAGGTGCGCGCGGAGACGATCCTGCACGAGCTGGCCCACATGTGGTTCGGCGACCTCGTGACCATGGAGTGGTGGAACGACCTCTGGCTGAACGAGTCGTTCGCCACCTACACCTCCATCGCCTGTCAGGCGTACGCGCCCGACTCGCGCTGGCCGCACTCGTGGACCACGTTCGCCAACTCGATGAAGACGTGGGCGTACCGGCAGGACCAACTCCCGTCCACGCACCCGATCATGGCCGAGATCCGCGACCTGGACGACGTCCTCGTCAACTTCGACGGCATCACGTACGCCAAGGGCGCGAGCGTCCTGAAGCAGCTCGTCGCGTACGTCGGCATGGACGAGTTCTTCGCGGGCGTGCAGGCGTACTTCAAGCGCCACGCGTACGGCAACACCCGCCTGTCGGACCTGCTGGGCGCGCTGGAGGAGACCTCCGGGCGTGACCTGAGCGCCTGGTCGAAGGCGTGGCTGCAGACCGCCGGCATCAACATCCTGCGCCCGGAGATCGAGACGGACGCGGACGGCGTCATCACGGCCTTCGCGATCCGCCAAGAAGCCCCGGCCCTGCCCGCCGGTGCGACGGGCGAGCCCACCCTCCGCCCGCACCGCATCGCGGTGGGCCTGTACGAACTCGACGAGAACACCGGCAAGTTGGTGCGCGACGAGCGCGTCGAGCTGGACGTGGACGGCGAACTCACCGCCGTACCGCAGCTGGTGGGCAAGCGTCGTCCGGACGTGGTGCTGCTCAACGACGACGACCTGTCGTACGCGAAGGTCCGCCTCGACGAGCAGTCCCTCGCGTTCGTCACCGAGCACCTCGGCGACTTCGAGTCCTCGCTGCCCCGCGCCCTGTGCTGGGCCTCGGCCTGGGACATGACCCGGGACGCCGAACTCGCCACCCGTGACTACCTGTCGCTCGTCCTGTCGGGCATCGGCAAGGAGTCCGACATCGGCGTCGTGCAGTCGCTCCAGCGGCAGGTGAAGCTCGCGATCGAGCTGTACGCCGACCCGGCCGCCCGCGAGGTCCTGCTCACCCGGTGGACGGATGCCACGCTGGCGCACCTGCGTTCCGCGGATGCGGGCAGCGACCACCAGCTGGCCTGGGCGCGGGCGTTCGCGGCGACCGCGCGCACCCCGGAGCAGGTGGACCTGCTGGACTCCCTGCTGGACGGCGCGACGACGATCGAGGGGCTGGCCGTCGACACCGAGCTGCGCTGGGCGTTCGTCGAGCGGCTCGTGGCGGTCGGGCACTTCGACGAGGAGGACATCGCCTCCGAGCACGAGCGGGACAAGACGGCCGCCGGTGAGCGCCACGCGGCGACCGCCCGTGCCGCCCGTCCGACCGAGGAGGCGAAGGCGGAGGCCTGGGCGCAGGTCGTGGAGTCCGACAAGCTCCCCAACTCCCTTCAGGAGGCGGTGATCTCGGGCTTCGTCCAGACCGACCAGCGCGAACTCCTGGCGCCGTACACGGAGAAGTACTTCGCGGTGGTCAAGGAGGTCTGGGACACCCGTTCGCACGAGATCGCCCAGCAGATCGCGATCGGCCTCTACCCGTCGATCCAGGTCTCCCAGGACACCCTGGACCGCACGGACACCTGGCTGACCACCACCGAACCCAACGCGGCCCTGCGCCGCCTGGTCTCGGAATCCCGCTCGGGCGTGGAACGCGCGCTGAAGGCACAGGCCGCGGACGCGACCGCGTCGTAGTCGGTTCCGCTACGGCCACGAGGGGCGCCCGGCATCGTGCCGGGCGCCCCTTCGCGTGCGCCGCTCAGCCCGGGAACATCCCGCCCGTGACGTTCACGAACGTGCCCGTGATGCTCGCCGCGTGGTCCGAGGCGAGGAAGACGGCGGTGGCGGTGATCTCCGCGAGGGTGGGGTTGCGGCGGGTCATGCGCAGGCTGGACAGCTGGTCGAGGATGCCCTGGATCGCGGCCTCGTTGAGGTCGGGGTTGACCTTGCCGAGCTTCTCGACGGTCAGGGTCTCGGGGATGCCGGCGGCCCACAGTCCTACGGCGCGCACGCCGCGCGGGCCCAGTTCCATCGCCAGGTTGCGCACGAGGCTGTCGGTCGCCGCGTCGGCGGGGCCGGTGCCGCCCATCATCGGACTGCCGTGCGCGGAACCGCTGTTGAGGGTGAGGACGACGCCGGAACCCCGTTCGGCCATGCGGCGGGCGGCGGCGCGGGCGGTGATGAGGTTGGCGCGGGTGCCGTTGATCACCGGCGCCAGGAAGGCGTCGACGGGCATGTCGGTGATCGGCAGTCCCTGAACATCACCGCGCGAGACGAGGTTGAAGGACACGTCGATGTCTCCGACACGGGCGAGGTGTTCCTCCACGGCCGTCTCGTCGAGGGCGTCGACGACGGCCACCTCGGCGTCCTTGATACCGATGCCCTTGATGTCACCGGCCACGGCCTCCAGCGTCTCCCGGGTGCGTCCCACGAGGTGGACGCGGGCTCCCTCGGCGGCGAAGGCACGGGCGACCGCACCGCCGATCGAGCCGCCGGCGCCGTAGATGACCGCGGTCCTGTCGGTGAGCAGCATGGTGGTTCTCCTTGCGGGTCGTGTGTCGTTCGAGTCGGCCATACAGACGCACGCGGGGTCCACCACTCATCGGTCACTGGTCACCACCCGTCGCTCACAGTCTCAGCGGTAGTCCGAAGGCCGGGAACAAGTGCGGTTCGAAGGACGTGATCTCCACGATCCGGTCGTCGGCGCCGAAGCGCAGTACGTCGAGGACCTGGGCGCGGTAGACGGTCGTACCGGGGCGGCGGACGTAACCCCCGGCCGCCAGATGGCCGTTGGCGCGGGCGGGCAGGTGGCGCCAATGGCCAAGGAACATGGGCGAGTTGGCGTCGAGGCTCACGCTCAGGAACTCCAGCAGCGCGTCGCGGCCGGTGAACCAGAACGGGTTCGGCGGCATGGTGAGGGTGACGTCCTCGCTGAGCAGCGCGGCGACCTCGGACAGGTCGAGGCGCTCGGCGGCGGCCATGTACCGCTTGACCAGGGTGCGTTGGTGCTCGGTGGGCTCGTCGGTCGGCCAGTCCGCGCGGCGGCCGGGCAGGCGGTCGCGCAGGGTGGGGCGGGCCCGTTGCAGCGCGCTGTTGACCGAGGCCACGGTCATGTCGAGCGCCTCGCCGGTCTCCACGGCGGTCAGCCCGAGCACGTCCCGCAGCACCAACACCGCGCGCTGGCGCGGCGGGAGATGCTGCACGGCGGCCAGGAAGACCAGTTCGAGGGTCTCGCGGGAGACCGCGGCGGCCTCCGGCTGCTCCTCGGCGGAGGGCAACTCGTCGTCGGGGTAAGGCTGTAGCCAGGTGATACGGGCGGGCGGCTCCCCGCCGCCGTGGTTCATGCCGGGCAACGGTTCGTAGCGCTTGGGGCGGCGGGCCGTACGGCGCTGGAAGTCCAGGCAGGCGTTGGTGGCGATGCGGTACAGCCAGGTACGGGCACCGGCCCGCCCCTCGAAGGTGTCCCGGGCCCGCCAGGCCCGCAGGAACGTCTCCTGCACCAGGTCCTCGGCGTCGTCGTAGGACCCGGTCATGCGGTAGCAGTGGACCTGGATCTCACGGCGGTACGACTCGACGAGGGCCGCGAAGTCGCCTTCGTCGACAGGGACTTCGGGACCTGCGGGGGCTTCCGTAACGGGTACGTGAGTGACGGGTTCCTGAGCGGTGTCCCGCGCCGTCCGCGCCACCCGCCGCAGCCGCGCGACGGACGACGACAGTTCCGTCACGCCGGAGTAGAAGACGGAAGGCGGCTGCGGCACCAGCTCCTCCACCTGCCGCCCGATCTCCTTGATCAGCCCGTCGACTCCGACCCCGGTACCACCCTGCCGCTCCCGGTATGCCTTCTGCCGGCAGGCCGCGGAACAGTACACGGAACGCCGGCCGGTACGGCCCGCCCGTGCGGCGAGCGGCTTGCCACAACTGGGGCAGGGGTCTTCGGCCACGAGCGCCTCCGGCGTTGCGTAACGACATTCCCGCGTGACGCTACCTCCCGAACGAGAACAGGAGGCGTCCGCGTACCGATCTGCCCGAACACGGTCGCCCCGAACGCCAGTGCCATCCCAGCCACCTGCACCGCCGTGAGCGCCTGCCCGAGCGCCGCCCAGCCGACGACGGCCGCGGTCAGCGGGGAGAGCGGGCCGAGGAGGGTGACCTGGGTCGCGGAGAGCCGGCCGATGCCGCGGAACCAGAGCCAGTACGCGATCGCCGTGTTGGCCAGCGCGAGGTACAGGTAACCGCCGACCGCCCGCCCGTCGAGCGCGGGCGGCGCCCCCTCGACCAGGAGGGCGACGGGGGCTATCAGCAGCCCGCCGGCGGTGAGTTGCCACCCGGTGAGGGCGAGCGGGCCGACGCCGTCGGGGCGGCCCCACCGCTTGGTCAGCACGGTGCCGGTGGACATGGAGGCGGTGGACGCGAGGGCCGCGAGCACCCCGACCGGGTCGAGCGCTCCGGCCGCCTTCAGGACTACGAGACTCACGCCGAAGGCCGCGACGGCGCCGGTGAGCACGCTCCGGACCGTGGGCCGCTGCCCCAGCAGCAGCGCCGAGAGGCCCACGACGATCAGCGGCCCGACCGAGCCGACGACCGCCGCCATGCCGCCCGGGAGCCGGTACGCGGACAGGAACAGCAGCGGGAAGAAGGCGCCGATGTTCAGCGCGCCGAGCACCGTCGCCTTCCACCACCAGGCACCGCGCGGCAGCACCCGGGCGAGCGCGAGGAGCACGAGACCGGCGGGGAGGGCACGCATCAGGCCGGTGAAGAGGGGGCGGTCGGGCGGGAGGAACTGGGTGGTGACGGCGTAGGTGGTGCCCCAGGAGATGGGGGCGAGGGCGGTGAGCGCGGCCGTCAGGACCGGACGACTGGCCATGGGAGACACCTTCCAAAGTAGGTCACTGGTAACTAGCTTAGCCGTAAGCTAGTTACCGTCAAGCCACTTGTCGGTGATCCGCTGACCACTGATCCACTTTCTTGCGACCGACCTACTGACCGGCGGATACTCACCCCATGAACGACAAGGACCCCGTCGACGCGATCGTCGAGCAGTGGGCGGCCGTGCGGCCCGACCTCGACACCGCCGCGATGGAGGTCTTCGGGCGGATCTTCCGGCTCGCCCGGGCCATGGGCGACCGCATGGAGAAGGCGTACGTCCCGCACGGCATCTCACGCGGCGAGTTCGACGTCCTCGCGACCCTGCGCCGCGCCGACGAGCCGTACACGCTCTCGCCGCGCGAACTCTCCGCGACCCTGATGCTCACCACCGGCGGCATGACCGGCCGCCTCGACAAACTGGAACGGGCCGGCCTGCTCCGCCGCTCCCCCGACCCGCACGACCGCCGGGGCCTCCAAGTCACCCTGACGGAGAAGGGGTTGGCACTCATCGACGAGGCGGTCGGCTCCGGCCTCGCGACACAGACGGCGGCCCTCTCCGGCCTGGACCCCGAACAGGCCGCCCAACTGGCCGACCTGCTCCGGAAGTTGCTGACCTCGACCGAGCGGTAGCCCAAGTCCCGCCCCTGGCGCCTTCGTTGAACCGCCCGTCTCCTACGACACCTGTCAGCCGACGTGCTCGGCGAGCGCCCCGCCGATCTCCTTCGCGTCCGCGGCATCGGCTGCCCACGCCACGTACCCATCGGGCCGCACCAGCAGTGCCGTACGACGGTCGCTCGCCCAGCGCTCCACGGCCAGCCGGTCCTTGCGGGTGCCCTGGTCCTCGTACGGCTCCGGGGTGATCAGTACGAACCGGCCGCCGCGCAGCGCCTCGTAGAGGCGACCGCCGTCGGCGAGGGTCACGTCCGGGACCCGGGTGCCGACGAGGCGGTGGGCGCCTCGGGGCGCCGGGTAGCTGTAGCCGATGCCGGTGAGTTGACCGAGGGCCTTGCGGCGGGCCGGGGCCACGTGGTCGAGGACCGTGGTGAGGACCGCGCGCAGGGCGAGGGTCCAGGGGCGTTTGGCCATGGCGAGGCGGACGATGCCGCCGCTGCTGCGGAGGACCGACCTGCCGACGGGGTGGCGCTCGGTCTGGTAGGTGTCGAGGAGGCCCGGGGCCGCGTGGCCGTCGATCACCGCGGCCAGTTTCCAGCCGAGGTTGGCCGCGTCCTGGAGGCCGGTGTTCATGCCCTGGCCGCCGGCCGGTGTGTGGACGTGCGCGGCGTCGCCCGCGAGGAACACGCGGCCCACCCGGTAGGCGGGCGCCTGGCGTTCGTCGCTGTGGAAGCGGGACATCCAGCGGGCGTCGCGCATCCCGAAGTCACGGCCGAGGGCGAGCCGGGTGATCTCCCTGACCTCGTCGAGGTCGAGGGGCTCGTCGTCGGCGACGTCATGGGCGCGGTTCCAGCCGATGACCCGGTAGTAGCCGTCGCCGAACGGCGCGATGAAGGCGAAGGCGTCGCCGACGGTCGCCACGGTGAGCAGGGTCTCGGGCTTCTCGTCGAGCAGCACGTCCGCGAGGACGACGGAACGGATGACGGAGTGACCGGGGAAGGGCAGCCCGACGGCGTCCCGCACCGCGCTGCGCATCCCGTCCGCCCCGACGACGTAAGCGGCGCGCAGCGACCCGGCCACCCCGCCCGGCCCGCGCACCTCGACGGTCACGCCGGCCGCGTCCTGCGCCAGCCCGGTCATCTCGGTCTCGTGGCGGAAGTCGACCCCCGCCTCGGTCGCGCGGCGCAGCAGCGCCTTCTCCACCTCGTACTGCGGGAGGACGAGGAGGTGGTTGAAGCGGGAGGGGAGAGTGGTGAGGTCGACGGTGAGGCGGCCGAACAGGCGGAGCCGGTCGAGGGGTTGGCCGACGGTCTCCAGCTCGTCGGCGAGGGCGCGGGCGTCGAGCTGCTCCAGGGCGCGGGCGTGCAGGACGAAGGCGCGGGACAGGTTGCTGATCTTCCGCGGGCGCTTCTCCAGCAGGGTGACCGGGACGCCGGCGGCGGCGAGGTCACCGGCCAGGAGCAGACCGGTGGGTCCGGAGCCGACGACGATGACGGTCCGGTCGGGGTTGCCGGTGCGGATGATGTTGGTGCCGTTCATGGTGGCCTCCAAATGCCAACGACCGTTTGCCAACGCTTGTTGGCCAACATAAAACCCGTTCCCTGGACTGTCAACACGTGTTGGCCTACGCTCGTTGGCATGGACGACAGCACCACCGACAGCACCACCGACAGCACCACCGACGGCACCAACGGCACCCATGGCGCCCGCCGCTCCGACGCCACCCGCACCGCCATCCTCGAAGCCGCGCGCGAGCGCTTCGCCAGCGATGGCTACGAACGCGCGACCATCCGCGCCATCGCCAAGGACGCGCGCATCGACCCGTCGATGGTGATGCGCTACTACGGCAACAAGGAGGGCCTGTTCGCGGCGGCCGTCTCCTACGACCTGCGGCTGCCGGACCTGGCCTCGACCCCGCGGGGCGAGGTCGGGCGGGCCCTGGTCACACACTTCCTCGCCATGTGGGAGGAGAACGAGGAGCTGACGGCGATGCTCCGGGTCGGCGCCACGAACAAGGGCGGGGCCGAGCGGATGCAGGGGATCTTCCGGGATCAGCTGATGCCGGTCGCGCGGCAGGCGTGCCCCGACCCGGAGCAGGCACCGGCGCGTGCCGGGCTGGTCGCCGCCCAGCTCCTGGGGCTCGCGCTCACGCGCTACGTACTGCGCTTCCCGCCCACCGTGGCGCTGGCCCGCGAGGAGATCGTGGCCTGGCTCGGCCCCACCCTGCAGCGCTACCTGACGGCACCGAGCCCCTGACCGGAAGCGGACATGCCGAAGGCGCCCGCCTCACCGCTGTGGGTGATGCGGACGCCCTCCGGAAAACGTGAGGTCAGACCTTGGCGTCGACGGCGGTGCCGGTCTTGCCGGGCTTGGCCTTCGGCGCGCGGTCCTTGGACTTGTCCAGCGCCATGACCAGGCCCGCGATGACCGCGAACAGGGCGAGCGGGATCAGGACATAGAGCCCCAGCGTCTCGGCGACGCTCAGGCCATTGCCCGGGTCGTCACCGTCGTCGCGGGTGAGCGCGAGCGCGGGGGACGTCATGAGCAGCATCATCAGCGTCGTACCGGCAGCCAGGGCACCGGCGCGCAGAGCGTTCTTCTTGTCCACACCGCAAAAGTAGCGAACGCCCGAACGGGCCGCGCGCCCGGGGGTGCCGTATGGGGCGCACACCCCTCACTGGCCCCCTTCTCCGCCGACCTCCGCCCCCTCCCCCGACCCCACCCGCAGCACGTCCACCAGCGCGTGCAGCCGCGGTGAGGCGGCCAGTTCCTCCAGCGTCACCGGCCGCCCCTCCGCGTCGGCGACGGGCAGGCGCCAGTTCGGATACTGGTCCCATGTGCCGGGCAGGTTCTGCGGGCGCCGGTCGCCGACGGTGTCGGGCAGCCAGACGCCGATCATCCGGGCCGGGGTGCGGAGCAGGAAGCGGTGGACGGCGTGGATCTCGGCCTCCTCCTCGGACGCGGGCCGCCCGCCGCCCTCGGCGTGTTCGTAGAGGCCGAGCCGGGACAGCAGCGCCAGCCACTCCCCCACATCGGTGGCCGACTCGATCCGCTCCTCCTCCACCGGCCGGGTCAACAGGCCCAGCCGGTCGCGGAGTTCGACGTGTTCGCCGGTGAGCCGGGCCGCGGTGGGCGGCAGGTCGTGGGTGGTGGCGGTGGCGAGGCAGTCGGCCCGCCACCGCTCCGGCGCGAGCGGACGCCCGTCGCCCTCCCAGTCCCGCTCGAACCACAGCACCGACGTGCCGAGCACCCCACGCTCCTGCAAGGTCTCCCGCACCCCCGGTTCCACGGTCCCGAGGTCCTCGCCGATCACCACCGATCCGGCGCGGGACGCCTCCAGCGCGAGGATCGCGAGCATGGCCTCGGCGTCGTAGCGGACGTAGGTGCCCTCCGTCGGCGGGTGCCCCTGCGGGACCCACCAGAGGCGGAACAGGCCCATGACGTGGTCGATGCGCAGGGCGCCGGCGTAGCGGAAGAGGGCGCGGAGCAGGCGGCGGTACGGGGCGTAGCCCGACTCGGCGAGACGGTCGGGGCGCCACGGGGGCAACCCCCAGTCCTGGCCGAGGGAGTTGAAGGCGTCCGGGGGCGCTCCGACCGACATGCCGGCGGCGAAGTACTCCTGTTGCGCCCACGCGTCGGCACCGTCCGGGTGCACCCCGACGGCGAGGTCGTGCACGACCCCGATCGGCATGCCCGCGTCCCGCGCTGCCCGCTGGGCGGCGGTGAGTTGGTCGTCGGTGAGCCAGGCGAGACGGCAGTGGAAGTCGACGCGGTCCATCAACTCGCCCCGGGCGCGGGCGGTTTCGGGTGAGCGCGGGTCGCGCAGCGCGGCCGGCCACTCCCGCCAGTTCGAGCCGTGCACCTCGGCAAGCGCGTACCAGGTGGCGTGGTCCTCCAGCGCCTCGCCCTCGCGGGCGAGGAAGTCGACGTAGGCGGCCCGTCGTCCGGGGCCGAGGGGGACCTCGCGGACGAGTTCCAGCGCCTCCCGCTTCAGCTCCCACACGGCGTCGCGGTCGATCAACGCGTCCTTCTCCAGGACGGATTCCCGCAGCCGTACGGCCCGTTCGAGGACCCCGCGCAGTCTCTCGCGCTCCGCTTCCTCGACGTAGGCGAACTCGGGGATGTCCTCGACCCGCAGATACACCGGGTCGGGGAAGCGGCGCGAGGACGGCCGGTACGGCGACGGGTCGGTGGGCGCGCCAGGCACGGCCGCGTGCAAGGGGTTGACCTGCACGAACCCGGCCCCGAGCGATCGCCCGGCCCAGGCGGTGAGTTCACCCAGATCACCGAGGTCGCCCATGCCCCAGGAGCGCCGGGAGAGCAGCGAGTACACCTGCACCATCAGCCCGTACGACCGTCCCGCGGGCGCGGGCAACCGGTCCGGGGCGACGACGAGTTGGGCCTCGGCGCTGCGGCCGTCCGGCGCGGTGGCGGTCACGTGGTGGACGCCGGGCGGGAGTTGCTCGGCGCTCGCCCGCGCCTCGCCCTGCTCGGTCTCGATGTGCAGCACGGTGCCCTCGGGCAGCGCGTCGAGCGCGGCGGGCGTACCGCCGTACCGGCCCACGACGGTGGGCGGCAACAGCCGTTCGGCCAGCTCCTGTTGGCGGGCGGCGAGCGCGGTGGCGGTGGCCCGCGGGGTGCTCGCGTCGACGCCGAGGGCGGCCAGCGCGGCGACGACCGCGACGGTCGAGGCGGGGACCGCGCGGTCCGGGGAGGGGCTGTAGGCGGTGGCGACGCCGTGCAGTTCGGCGAGCCGGGACAGGTCCTCGCCGAGGGTGTCCGCCGGCCGGGGTGCGGTCATCTAGGGCCTCGTCGAGTCCGGGTCGGCGAAAGCGAGCGGTTCTCCGCCCATCGGGTCGTCGAACGCGACGGCCTCGCTGGTGAGCGGCGCGTCCATGGTGGCGGACTCGCTGGTGAGCGGGGTGGCGTCGGCGAGCGGGGGCTCGCTGGTGAGGGGTTCGGCGTCGGCCAGCGGCGGTTCGCTGGTCAGCGGGGTCTCGGCCCAGGCTCCCTCGGAGTCGAGGAAGAACAGGTCGGGGGTGAGGTCGGCGGCCGGCTCCGGGGTGCGTTTGGAGCGGGCCGGGCGCGGAAGCGACGCCGATGCTGCGGCCACGGGGGCCTCCTTCTGTCGTGTCGGGCGTGCGGGCGGGTCACCGCAGCCCTACCCAGTGGGCGCGACGGCAGACCTCCAGGTTGGGGTACGGGTGGCACGGCAGCCACTCCCGCCTCCCACTCCCCGCCATTCTCCTACTGATCACTATTCACTCAGTACATGTACCTGGTGCATACTGAGCGCCATGAGCACCCGCCACATCCTGCTGGGCCTGCTCGCCGGAGGACCGAGCCACGGCTACGACCTCAAGCGACGCCACGACGAACGTTTCCCGCAGGCCCGCCCACTGGCGTACGGGCAGGTCTACACGACCCTGCAACGCCTGGTCCGGGACGGTCTCGCGGAGGTCGACGGCACCGGCTCGGACGGCGGCCCGGAGCGCACGGCGTACCGCTCGACGGCGGAGGGTTCGCGTGAACTCGCGCGCTGGGCGGGGGAGATCGCGCCGCCCGCGCCCTTCGTGACGAACGAGATCTTCGCCAAGGTCGTCGTCTCGATCCTGGCCGACGGCGACCCGGAGGCGTATCTGAGGGCCCAACGCGCCGCCCACATGGAGCGGATGAGGGAACTCACGGCGGTCAAGACCGCCAAGGGATCCGACCTGGCGACCGTGCTCTCGGCGGACTACGCCCTCAACCACCTTGACGCGGACCTCCGTTGGATGGCGACGACGGCGGCCCGGCTGACCACTCTGACCGCGGAGGTCGACACAGCATGAGCAACCAGGAGGACACCTCGGTGCCGCTTCTCGCGGCCCGTGACCTCGCCAAGACGCACGGCAGGACCCGGGCGCTGAGCGGCGCCTCGGCCGACCTGGGCGCCGGCGAGATCCTCGCCGTCACGGGGACCAGCGGCAGCGGCAAGTCCACCCTGCTCCACTGCCTGGCCGGGATCGTCCGCCCCGACGAGGGGACGGTGACGTACGCCGGGGAACGGCTGGACGAACTCCCCGAGAAGCGGCTCAGCGAGCTGCGGCGGACCGAGTTCGGGGTGGTCTTCCAGTTCGGCCAGCTGATACCCGAGCTGACGGCCGTCGACAACGTCGCGCTGCCGCTGCTGCTCGCGGGCGCCTCGCGCTCGGACGCCCGGGCCACCGCGGGGGAGTGGCTGGAGCGGTTCGGGGTGCGTGGGCAGGCCGAGTCGCGGCCGGGCGAGCTGAGCGGCGGCCAGGCCCAACGGGTCGCCCTCGCCCGGGCGTTGGTCACCGCCCCGAAGGTCGTCTTCGCGGACGAACCGACGGGCGCGCTGGACTCCCTGGCGAGCGAGCAGGTGATGACGGCCCTGGTCACGACGGCCCGCGAGTCCGGTACGGCGGTCCTGCTGATCACTCATGACGCGCAGGTCGCGGCGTACGCGGACCGCGAGATCCGGCTGACGGACGGGACCGTGGCGACGGCGGGGGTGACGGTATGAGGTCACTGAGGTCACTGGGGTCCGATCTGCGGCTGGCCTGGCTGCTGACCCGGGGTTCGGACCGGCGGGAGTGGTGGCGGGTCGGGCTCACGGCATTCGGGGCCGCGCTGGCGACGGGGATCGGACTGGCCGTCGTAGCGCTGCTGTCGTTGGAGGGGTTCTACGCCGTGTCCTTCGGGTCGGGGCTGTTCGACTCCCCCGGTGACCGGCAGAACGTGAGTCTGGCGGTCGGGCTGCTGCTGATCCCGGTGCTCGGGTTCCTCGGGCAGTGCGCGCGGATCGGGGCGGTGCACCGGGACCGGCGGCTGGCCGCGTTGCGGCTGGCGGGGGCCGGGCCCTGGCAGGTGCGGCGGATCGCGGCGCTGGAGTCGGGGCTCGCGTGCCTGGCCGGTGCGGTGGTCGCGACGGCGGTGGTCGTACCGCTGCTGCCGTACGCCGTCGCCTGGGCCGGTGTCGTCCTGGTCGCCGCGGCCGTGCCGGTGCTGGGCGCGGGTGTGAGCGCGGTGGCGCTGCGCCGGGTGGTGGCCGATCCGCTGGGCCGGGTACGGCGGACCCGGCCGGTGCGGGGGCCGGGGCGGCTGTTCGGTACGGCGACGCGACTGCTGGCGGTGACGGCGGCGGCGATCGCGCTGACGCCGGTCTTCGGCAGCCCCGTCTCCTTCGGACTCGGCCCCGTGACCGTGCTGGTCCTGGCCGTACTGATCAGCCTGATCGCGATCTGGCTCTCCGGGGCCTCGTCCCGCCAACTGGGTGAGGGCTTCGCGGCCGGCACCTCCCGCCCCGCCCTGTTGATCGCGGCGGAACGGATGCGCGAGGACCCCTGGTCGACCGCCCGTACCCACGCGGCGCTGCTGCTGGTGACGGTCGTCGGCTCGGGCTTCGCGGGCGTACGGCAGATCCTGCTCGCGGGCCTGGAGGACATGCGCCGCAGGGGCCACCTCGGCACGCGCATGTCGTACTACACGACGGGCATCGACCTCACGGCCGCCGCGATCCTCGTCGCCTTCGCGCTCGTCCTGACCGCCCTGGCCGTCGGCACCGCCGAGTCCCTCGCCACCAGGCGCCGGGGCCTGGCCGCACAGGTGGCGGCCGGGGTGCCGCACGCCGTACTGGCCCGCGCGCTCCTCCTGGAGACCGCGCTGCCGCTGCTCCCGGCGATCGCGGTGGCGGGCCTCGGCGGTACGGCGATCAGCTTCTGGTACGGCGCCGCCGTCTCCAGGCACACGGACGTGCCGGTGCCGTACGGCGCGCTGCTGGTGCCGGTCGGGGTGTACGCGGCCTGCGTGCTGGCGGCGGCCACGTCACTGCCGCTGCTGCGGCGGTCGGTGCGGCCGGGCGAGCTGCGGTACGCATGACGGTCCGCCCCGGCAGCACGGGGGGCTGCCGGGGCGGACGACTCCGTACCGCCGTGCGTGGGCGTACACAAAAGCCCGGATCGTCAGGCGGAGATGCCGTCGATCCGGGCCATCGCGTCCTCCGCGCCGTACGGCTGCAAGTACGGCAGCCAGCGCGGGTCCCTATGGCCTGTCCCGATGATGCGCCAGGCCAGGCCGGTGGGTGGGGCGGGTTTGTGGCGCAGCCGCCAGCCGATCTCGAAGAGGTGTCGGTCGGCCTTCGTGTGGTTGCAGCGGCGGCAGGACGCCACCACGTTGTCCCAGACGTGCTTGCCCCCGCGGCTGCGCGGAATGACATGGTCGACGCTGGTTGCGACGCCACCGCAGTACATGCACCGGCCCCCGTCGCGCGCGAAGAGCGCCCGGCGGGTGAGAGGAACGGGCCCCCGATAGGGAACCCGTACGAATCGCTTGAGCCGGACCACGCTGGGTGCGGGGACTGTGACGGTTGCGCTGTGCATAAAGGCGCCGGATTCCTCAAGGGAGACAGCCTTGTTCTCCAGGACGAGGACGAGCGCGCGGCGGAGCGGTACGACGCCGAGTGGCTCGTACGACGCGTTGAGGACCAGGACATGCGGCACGGATGCCTCCTTGTGCGTCGGCGGCGCGTGGCTCGCGCCGGGACGATCTGTAGTCAGTCTCCCCTCATGCCTGGTGGAAGCGCCACCATGTCCCGGTAACGGGCTGGGAGTGTTTTCGACCACATGTGACGCCGTCCCGGGACGGGTGTGGGTTCGTCCCACCTGTTCATTCCCGGCTGAGCGCGGCCTCTCCCCTGAACATGGCAACGATCCACACACGATGCCCCGATAGTGTGGTGTGCCTGCCCCTACGGTGACCTATTCGTGACCTAGAACCGCGTGTACGAAGACGTGTACGACCTTGACCGCAGCGCCGGGGGCGGACCGCACCTGGAGGTACCTGCCGTGTCCTTGTCCGCCGTCCTGCCGGCCGCCGCCACGCCGTCGCCCTCTCCGAGCCCCTCGGAGACGGCGGTGACCGTGCCCTCGCTCCAGGACGCCCAGGAGAGCGCGACCAACGCCGCGAGCTGGGTGGAGCAGAACTGGTCCACATGGCTGGCGATAGGTCTCCGGGTGCTGCTGATCGTGGTGATCGCGGCGGTCCTGAGAATGACGGTGCGACGGGCGATCACCAAGCTGATAGACCGGATGAACCGCACGGTCGAGTCGGTGGACGGCACGGCGCTGGGCGGCCTCCTGGTGAACGCGGAACGCCGCCGCCAGCGCTCCCAGGCGATCGGCTCGGTCCTCCGCTCGGTGGCGTCTTTCGTGATCCTGGGCACAGCCGCACTGATGGTGCTGGCGACCTTCGAGATCAACCTCGCCCCGCTTCTCGCCTCCGCCGGTGTCGCGGGCGTGGCGATCGGTTTCGGCGCCCGGAACCTCGTCACGGACTTCCTCTCCGGCGTCTTCATGATCCTTGAGGACCAGTACGGCGTCGGCGACCAGATCGACGCGGGCGTCGCCTCCGGCGAGGTCATCGAGGTCGGCCTCCGCGTGACCAAGCTCCGCGGCGACAACGGCGAGATCTGGTACGTCCGCAACGGCGAGGTCAAACGCATCGGCAACCTGTCCCAGGGCTGGGCCACGGCGGGCGTCGACGTCACGGTGCGTGCCTCCGAGAACCTGGACCGGGTGAAGGCCACGCTCGACTCGGTCACGGAGAAGATGAGCAAGGAGGAGCCCTGGAACGAGCTCCTCTGGGGCCCGATCGAAGTCCTCGGCCTGGACAGTGTGTTGATCGACTCGATGGTCGTCCGGCTCTCCGCCAAGACCATGCCGGGCAAGTCGGTGACGGTCGAGCGGGAGCTGCGGTGGCGGGTGAAGCGGGCCTTCGACGAGGCGAACATCCGCATCGTGGGCGGGGCGACGGCGGATCCGGTGGACGACGTGGCGGACCCGACGGAGTCGGTCGCGGCGCCGTCGGTGTACTCGAACTCGGACTCGCCTCAGGTGGCGGCCACTTCGCCGCTTTCCTCGCAGCGGCCTACGGGGCGCTAGGCGTAGGAGGCCGACGCGAGGTGGGGCGGGCTTCGCCCAACCCCGCCCGCTCGGCCCCCGTATCGAAGAACCGCCCCACATACTCGCCGGCGGCCAAACCGCTCTCCCGCATGAGGGAGAAGACCTCGGCGCCCTCCCCCGGCTCGCCGAACATCCGGTACGCCTCGGCGAAGTCGGCGTACTCGACGCCGTCGAGGTCCGCGCAGTACTCGTGCGCCTCCAACTCCCCACGGCTGATGGCCTCGTCGAGCGAGGTGGCCCGCCACAGGGTCAACCTCTCTTCATAGACACCGAGTTCACGATGCCGGAACACCCACCGGACGCCGTACCAGGACTGCTCGCTCACCTGTTGCTCCCCCACTCCTCACCGTCCCGCGATCGGTGAACCGCCGGCCGAACCAGCCCACTTGAAGGACCATGGACTCGCGTACGGCGATCTCGCCGGCTTCGCGGATGGCACGGTCGTGTACGGAGGCGTCGGCGCTGTTGATCGCCTGCTCGGCGGCGTGCAGTCTCCGGGTGGCGTTCCATCTCGACGATCACGCCCCACTCCCGGTGGAACATGCGGATCGGTACGACGCTGTCCTCGTCACCGGCCCGTACAAACGCCCTCCGCACGTCCTCGAAGAACTCCGGGAGGCGGGAGGGGACGACGGTGGCCACGGCCTGCCGAAGTGCCGGAAGCGTGAGGTCGGGACGGGGGATCAGTGGAGCGTCCCCCTCCGCGTACGGCATGGTCATCGGCCGCCCCTTCCGCTCACCGAGCGCCCTTGTGGGACGTGCCCACGCTAACGCCGCTCCCGTCACTCCCTCACGCCAACGGGGCTCCCATCCCCAGCGGTGGGACAAGGCTCCGACCAGGAGTGGTCCCCGCCCGAACTGATCCGTGTCGCCTGCCGGGCACGGGTTCGGCAACCGTTCGCCGCGCGGGTCGCTGACGTCGACGCGGAGGGTGACCCCGGTGACTGTGATGCGGACCCGGATCACCCGGTCCCGCAGGCTGCCGTGCAGCAGGGCGTTGGTCATCAACTCGGATACGACGAGGGCGACATCACCGGCGAGGGCGGGGCGCTCCCACTCGGAACGGGGTTGGGTGCCCATGCGGGACCCCGACATCCGGGTGCTGTGCGCGTTCTACGGGCTGGACGAGTCGAAATCCGTAGCCCGAGTACGCGCGAGGGGTGGTCGTCAGCGAGGGCCTGTCGGCGCCCGAGCCACTCCAGGTCTACGCACGGCTTCGGCTTCGTGACGTCCAGCTACAGCAGTGGAAGCGGCGAGTGCCTCGAAGTCGCCCGCAACATCCCCGGCACCATAGCCATCCGCGACTCCAAGTCCCCCACAGGACACCCTCCCCGCAGAAGTGTGACACTTTCGCCCCGAGTGTCACATTTCCACACCCCACCCCTCGGCGCCGGGCGTCCCGGCTCCTGGACATCGCGGTCGACGGGATGCGCCCACCCCCAACCCCACGCCCAAGTCACCCGCGCAGCAAGCCCATTCCCCGGTACGTCCGCAGATCCTGGCCGGCCTGTCGGCACGCTTCGGCCTCCACCAACCCCAACCCCTGGGCCAGTTGACACAACGCGACGAATGACACCCCCCGCCGCACCCCTGAGATCCCCGTGTACGCCTCCCCCTCGCGAAGGTCGAGCAGGACCGTCCCCGAAGGTTCGTCGAAGGTGATCGAGCCCCAGACCGTGTGGCCATGGCGGCCCGGGCGCCAGCGGAACCAGATCTCCTCGCGTCCCTTCTCCGCCGTGACGGCGACCCGGTCCGAGGCCTTCAACTCCGCGCCCATCCGGTCGGACCAGCCCACCGAGGGCTGTAGCGCGCGGAGTTGGCGGGTCTGACGGTCGGCGAGGACATCCGGGGTGAAGGCGACACCCACCGTACGGGCCCGTCGCCGTAGCGACAGCGATGTCACGACCGCCCAGACGACACTGACTGCGGCCCACAACACGACGTCCTCGCCCGCCTCGGCCCAGGTGATGCCGTCCTGGCCCAAGGCCACCCGGAGCATCTCGACCGTCCCGAGCACGGCGCCGAACCCACCCGCCGCCTCCCGCCAGCACCCCACCAACACCCTCACGCCCCGCACCCCGTTCCCTGGATCCCCTTGTCTCGCAAACGCCGCTGATCAAAAGTCAGAAGCCTGTGAGGCGACTGGCAGGACGGGTCGGTCCACATCACGAATCGGCCTCGGGGGCGGAGCCGTAGCGGCTGAAAAGCGCCCAACAGGGCTCGCAATTCCGGCACATCGGGAGAATCTCCGCCACCCGCTCCCACCTGCGACTTTACCCATCGTGACGAAGCCGTGATGCGATCACCTTCACAGGTTCAATTCATTTTCATCGCAGGCTCCCCATGCCTAAGGTCGCCCCACGACGGGCCCTTGTTCTGGAGCGCAATGCCCAGGGGCCCGTTTCGAATGCGGGGACAAGAATGAGAAAAATCGCCATCGGCACCGCCCTGACCGGTGCCCTGGCCCTGACCGGTGCCCTGGCCCTGACCGGTCTGGCCGCGCCGCTCGCGCAGGCCGCGACGCCGGACCTGGTCTTCTCCGGCGTGACGGTCAACAAGGGGAAGGCGGTCGTCGTCGGTACCACCGCCGCGGTGAAGGTGCCCGTGACGTACACCCTGACGCGACCCTCGGACCTGGTCATCGACTACAAGACGACGTTCGCGGGGATCATGCTCTACCGGGGCGGACTCTCGGACTTCGACAACGAGCTCGACAGCGACATGTCGCCGACGTGCACGACGACCGCCACGACGGACACCACGGTCACGGAGTCGTGCTCCGACACGATCACGGTCGACCCGGGCGACAGCCTGTACGAGACCGCCGACGCGACCACCTGGAACGTCGGCGGCATGTACGGCCGCTACGACGTCGACCTGGACGACTCCGACGACAAGATCAGCTCGTCGATGGACTTCGCCGCCTGGGGCAACAAGGGCAAGGTCAGGATCCAGCGCGCCGCCAAACTCACCGCCAACGCCTCCCCGGAGCCGGTGAAGAAGGGGAGGACCATCACGGTCACCGGCGCGCTGACGCGGGCGAACTGGGAGACCGGCAAGTACTCCGGCTACGTGTCCCAGCCCGCCAAGTTGCAGTTCAGGGCGAAGAGTTCGGGCACCTACACCACCGTCAAGACGGTCACCACCGGGAAGAGCGGTGCCCTGACGACGACCGTGAAGGCGGCGCAGGACGGTTACTTCCGCTACGTCTTCGCCGGCACCTCCACCACCGGCGCGGCCACCGCCGCCGGTGACTTCATCGACGTCGAGTAGGACGCCGGGTAGCACCAACCCCTCCCCCACCGCCCCCGCAGGTAACGAGTCTGTTGCCTCGGGGGCGGTGTCTATTGACGCCCCCTTCGTCCCGGGCTTACGTTCCTCCCACCCAATTGGAAACTTTCCTAACAGTGATCACGTGACACGCTATGTGGTTCGGGAGTTCGAAAGGCAGGTGGCGTAAGACATGGCAGGAACCTCCGGTACCCCGGGCAGCGGCACCCCGGGCACCCCCCGCGTCCTGCGCGCCATGAACGACCGTGCCGCCCTCGACCTCCTCCTGGAGCACGGCCCGCTCTCCCGCACCCGGATCGGCAAGCTCACCGGCCTCTCCAAGCCGACCGCCTCGCAGCTGCTGGCCCGGCTGGAGGCCGCGGGGCTCGTACTCGCCACCGGGACCAGCGAGGGGCGGCCGGGCCCCAACGCCCAGCTGTACGTGGTCAATCCGGGTGCCGCGTACGCCGCCGGGCTCGACGTCACGCCGGAGCGCATCCGCGCCGCCGTCGCCGACGTCACCGGACGGACGGTGGGAGAGTTCGAGCTCGCCACTCCTGGCCGGCGGCCCGCCCAGCCCGTCGTACGGCAGGTGACGGATGCCCTCGACGGGGCGGTGAAGGCGGCCGGGCTCGCCCGGGACGACGTCCACCGGCTCGTCATCGGCACCCCCGGCGCCTTCGACCCCAACACCGGCCGGCTGCGCTACGCCTCCCACCTGCCGGGCTGGCACTCCCCCGCCCTGCTCGACGAACTCGCCGCCGCGCTGCCGATGCCGGTGGAGTACGAGAACGACGTCAACCTCGTCGCCATCGCCGAGCAGCGGCTCGGCGCGGCCCGCGGGCACGGCGACTTCGTGCTGCTGTGGAACGAGGGCGGTCTCGGTGCCGCCCTGGTCCTCGGCGGCCGGCTGCACCGCGGCTGGACCGGCGGTGCGGGCGAGGTCGGCTTCCTGCCGGTGCCGGGCGCACCCCTGGTCCGCCAGGTGACCAAGGCCAACAGCGGTGGTTACCAGGCCCTGGCCGGTTCGCAGGCGCTGCCCGGGCTCGCCCGGGAACTCGGCATCACCGAGATCCCGACGGGTCCGCACGCCGAGGTCGCCGCCGCCCTCGTCGCGTCCGCCGCCGACCATACGACCGGACCCCAGCGGCGGCTCCTGGAGATCTACGCGACCCATCTCGCGACCGGTCTCGCCTCGCTCGTCTCCGTGCTCGACCCCGAACTCGTCGTCCTCAGCGGTGGCTCGCTGGCCGCGGGCGGCGAACCTCTCCGCGCCCTCGTCCAGGCCGAGTTGGAGGAGCTGGCGGCGTCACGGCCCCGGCTCGTCGTCGGCGACGTCCATGAACACCCCGTGCTGCGCGGCGCGTTGGAGAGCGCGCTGGCAACCACCCGCGACGAGGTCTTCGACACCTCCCGCTGAGACCCCGCTCCGACCAGCCAACTCCGCCCTCCCCGAACCGACTTCGACCCACCCGGCTCCCCCGGACCGACTTCGACCCACCCTGCTCCCCTGAACCAACTGACCAACCGGCTTCCCGGACCGACCCCGATCCGCCTGGCTCCTCGGACCGACTCCGACCCACACGCACCGCCCGCACCACCCCGCACCTCCGGACCGACTCCGCACCACCCCGCACCTCCGGACCGACCCCGATCCGCCTCGCTTGCTCCTCGGACCGACTCCGCACCACCCCGCACCTCCGGACCGACCCCGATCCGCCTCGCTTGCTCCTCGGACCGACTCCGCACCACCCCGCACCTCCAGACCGACCCCGATCCGCCTCGCTTGCTCCTCGGACCGACTCCGCACCACCCCGCACCGCCCGCACCACCCCGCCCCACCCGGCCCCTCCGGACCGACCCCGCCCCACCCCGCTTCCTCACCCCGCCCGCCCCACCGGCGCCCCTCAACCACCTCACCTCACCCCGCCCTGCCCTGCCCTTGGGAGACCTCGTCATGCCCGGAATATCCCGGAAAGCGGTTATCGCGCTCGCCGCCTCCGCCTCCTTCGCCCTGCTTGCGACCGCCTGTACGGGGCAGTCCTCGTCCGGTGCCTCCGACGACGCCTCGAAGGACGTCACCATCAACTTCTGGCACGCCTGGAGCGCCGCCTCGGAGTTGAGCGCCGTGAAGTCGCTGGTCGCCGGGTTCGAGAAGGCGCACCCCAACATCCATGTGAACGTCGTCGGCAACATGACCGACGACAAGATCAACCAGGCGCTGCGCACCGGTGGTGGCAAGTCCCCGGACGTGATCTCGTCGTTCACCACGAACAACGTCGGCAAGTTCTGTTCGTCGGGCGCCCTGGTCGATCTCAACCCCTTCTTCAAGAAGGCGAACATCGACCCGGAGACCACGTTCCCCAAGGCGATGAACGAGTACACCCAGTTCGACGGAAACCGTTGCACCGCCCCGCTGTTGGGCGACGCGTACGGGCTCTACTACAACAAGACGGAGTTCGCGAAGGCAGGCATCACCAGCCCGCCCAAGACCTGGTCCGAATTCGAGGCCGACGCTAAGAAGTTGACCATCAGCAAGGGCGACACCTACTCGCAGCTCGGGTTCATGCCGGACTACCACGGCTGGGAGACCACGACCGAGCACATCTTCGCGCAGTTCTCGCCGACGTACTTCGACAAGAGCGGCAAGTCGGCGCTCGCCACCGACCCCGCGTTCAAGGCCGGTTTCACGCTGCAGAAGAAGCTCGTCGACGGACTCGGCGGATTCAAGAAGCTGGAGAGCTACCGCTCCACGCTCGGTGACGAGTGGGGCGACAAGCACCCCTTCCACACCGGCCAGGTCGCGATGCAGCTCGACGGCGAGTGGCGGCTCGGGATGGCCACGGCCGCGAATCCCAAGCTGGACATCGGAGTCGCCCCGCTGCCCGTGCCGGACGACCAGGTCGCCCAGTACGGCAAGGGCTACATCACCGGCACGATCACCGGAATCGCCGCGACCAGCAAGAAGCAGAACGCCGCCTGGGAGTTCGTCAAGTACATCAGCACGGACACGGACGCGGTGGTGAACTTCTCCAACGGCATCCACAACGTGCCCTCCACCCTCGCCGCCCTCAAGTCCCCGAAGCTGAAGTACGACCCGCGCTTCAAGACGTTCCTGGACATCGCGTCGAACCAGTACTCGACGACAAGTCCCGCCTCCATCAACGGCGGTGTGTATCTGACGACGATCCAGAACCTCGGGTACGACTACGAGAGCGGCAAGGTGAAGGACCTGGACTCCGCCTTGAAGAGCACCGCCAAGCAGATCGACACCGACATCGCGCAGGCGAAGTAGCCGCAGCATGAGCACAGTCACCCTGGCGAAGAAGCACCGCACGCCCGGCCTCGCCGCGAAACAGCGGAAACAGGCGCTTCGCACCCTCGCCTTCATGTCGCCCTGGCTGATCGGCTTCGCGGTCTTCTTCGCGTACCCGCTGATCTCGACGGTCTATTTCTCGTTCATGCACTACGACGGCTTCAAGCCGCCGACGTGGGTGGGGACGAAGAACTGGACGTACGTCTTCAAGAACTATCCGTACTTCTGGCCCGCGATGCGCAACACTCTGTGGCTGGTCGTGGTGATGGTCTCGCTCCGGGTCCTGTTCGGGCTCGGCGTCGGGCTGTTGATCACCAAGATCAAGACGGCCACGGGTGTCTTCCGGACGCTGTTCTATCTGCCGTATCTCGCCCCGCCGGTCGCGGCGACGATGGCGTTCGCGTTTCTCCTCAACCCCGGTACCGGGCCGGTGAATTCACTCCTGGAGAAGGTCGGCATCCCGGCCCCGGGCTGGTTCAACGACCCCACCTGGTCCAAGCCGGCGCTCACCCTGCTCGCCCTCTGGGGCATCGGCGACCTCATGGTCATCTTCATGGCCGCGCTGCTCGACGTACCCAAAGAGCAGTACGAGGCGGCGGAGTTGGACGGCGCGTCGGCCTGGCAGCGGTTCCGGTACGTCACGCTGCCGAACATCTCGCCGATCGTGATGTTCGCCGTCGTCACCGGCGTGATCCAGACCATGCAGTACTACACACAGCCGCTCATCGCCGGGAAGGTCGCGTCCGGCGTCATCCAGGGCGCCGGCACGCAGTTCGAGCCCGGCTACCCGGAGAAGTCCACGCTCACCCTCCCCCAGCTCGTCTACAACCTCGGCTTCCAGCGCTTCGACTACGGCTCGGCCTGCGTGGTGGCACTCGTCCTGTTCGCCCTGTCGATGGTGTTCACCGCGTTCCTGATGCGGCGCCGGGGCGGCCTCAACCTGGCAGGTGACTGACCATGGCCCAAGTACTCGACAAGCCCGTGGAGTTGAGGGCGCCGGTGACCCCCGCCGAGCGCACCGCCCGCCGCAAGGCGCTCATGGAGTGGATCGCGGTCCACTCACTCGGCGTCGCGGCGGCCCTCTTCTTCACGCTCCCGTTCGTGTTCGTGTTCCTGACCTCGCTGATGAGCGACAGCCAGGCCCTGAGCCGGGACCTGATCCCGCACACCTGGGAGTGGGGCAACTACCGCAAGGTGTTCGACACTCCGGGCTTCCTGACCTGGTGGAAGAACACGCTGATCTACGCCGGCCTCGGCACCGTGCTGACCGTCGTGTCGTCGATCCCGGTGGCGTACGCGCTCGCCAAGTTCCGCTTCCGGGGCCGGAATCTGTCGCTGATGCTGGTCATCTCGATGATGATGCTGCCGCCGCAGGTCGTGATCATCCCCATGTACCTGTTCTGGGCCAAGCAGTTGGACCTGTCGGGCACGCTGTGGCCGCTGATCATCCCGATGGCGTTCGGGGACGCGTTCTCGATCTTCCTGCTCCGGCAGTTCCTGATGACCATCCCGAACGAGTACCTGGACGCGGCGAAGGTCGACGGCTGCGGCGACTTCAAGACGCTCGTGCGGGTCGTGCTGCCGATGGCCAAGCCCGGTATCGCCGCCGTGGCGCTCTTCCAGTTCTTCTACGCCTGGAACGACTACTTCGGGCCGCAGATCTACGCGTCCGAGAACCCCGGTGCCTGGACGCTGAGTTACGGCCTGGAGTCGTTCAAGGGCGCGCACCACACCGACTGGAATCTCACCATGGCCGCGACCGTACTGGTCATGGCCCCCGTGATCCTCGTGTTCTTCTTCGCCCAGAAGGCGTTCGTCGAGGGCGTCACGCTCACCGGAGTGAAGGGTTAACCAGGTATGAAACTGACCGTGGTCGGCGGAGGCTCGACCTACACACCCGAACTCATCGACGGCTTCGCCCGGTTGAGGGACACCCTGCCCGTCGAGGAACTCGTCCTCGTCGACCCGGCGCCCGAACGCCTGGAGCTGGTGGGCGGGTTGGCCCGCCGGATCTTCGCCAAGCAGGGCCACCCCGGCCGGATCGTCACGACGGACGACCTGGACGCCGGTGTCGAGGGCGCCGACGCGGTGCTGCTCCAGCTCCGGGTCGGCGGGCAGGCGGCGCGCGAGCAGGACGAGACGTGGCCGCTGGAGTGCGGCTGCGTCGGCCAGGAGACGACCGGCGCGGGCGGCCTCGCCAAGGCGCTGCGGACCGTACCGGTCGTTCTCGACATCGCCGAGCGGGTCCGGCGTACGAACCCGGACGCCTGGATCATCGACTTCACCAACCCGGTGGGGATCGTGACCCGCGCCCTGCTCCAGGCCGGCCACAAGGCGGTTGGCCTGTGCAACGTGGCGATCGGTTTCCAGCGCAAGTTCGCCGGACTCCTCGGGGTCACCCCGGCCGATGTGCACCTCGACCATGTGGGCCTCAACCACCTCACCTGGGAGACCGGTGTGCGGCTCGGCGGTCCCGAGGGCGAGAACGCGCTGCCCAAGCTGCTCGGCGAACACGGCGACGACATCGCCGCCGACCTGAGCCTGCCCCGGGTGCTGCTCGACCGGCTCGGCGTGGTCCCGTCGTACTACCTGCGCTACTTCTACGCGCACGACGAGGTCGTACGGGAACTGCGGACCAAGCCGTCCCGCGCCTCCCAAGTGGCCGAGATGGAACGTGAGTTGCTCAAGATGTACGCCGACCCGGCGCTCGACGAGAAGCCCGCGCTGCTCGCCAAGCGCGGGGGCGCCTACTACTCCGAGGCCGCCGTCGACCTGGCCGCCTCGCTGCTCGGCGGGGGTGGCAGTCCCTACCAGGTGGTGAACACGTACAACAAGGGGACGCTGCCGTTCCTGCCGGACGACGCGGTGATCGAGGTGCAGGCCGCCGTCGGCGCCAAGGGCGCGACCCCCCTTGCCGTGGCGGACGTCGATCCGCTGTACGCGGGGTTGATGGCCAACGTGACGGCGTACGAGGACCTCGCCCTGGAGGCCGCGCTGCGCGGGGGCCGGGACCGGGTGTTCCGGGCGCTGCTCTCGCATCCCCTGATCGGCCAGTACGAGTACGCCGAAGCCCTGACCGACCAGCTGATCGCGCACAACCGGGAGCACCTCGCGTGGGCCTGACCGCAAGTGTCCTCGCCATCGACGCGGGCAACAGCAAGACCGACGTCGCGGTCGTGGCGGCCGACGGGGAAGTCCTCGCCACCGCGCGCGGCGGCGGGTTCCGGCCGCCGGTCGTGGGCATCGGGCCGGCCGTGGACAACGTCGCCGAGGCCGTCGCCCGCGCCTTCACGGAGGCGGGGGTGAGCTCGGTCGAGCATGTGTCGGCCTGTCTCGCCAACGCCGACTTCCCCGTGGAGGAGGAGCAGTTGGCCGTCGCGCTGCACGCGCGCGCGTGGGGCACGAGTGTGGAGGTCCGCAACGACACGTTCGCCGTGCTGCGGGCGGGCATCCCGGAGCCGCGCGGGGTCGCCGTCGTGTGCGGGGCCGGCATCAACTGCGCGGGCATGCGCCCCGACGGCCGCACCGCCCGCTTCCCGGCGATCGGCCGCATCTCCGGTGACTGGGGAGGCGGTTGGGGCCTGGCGGAGGAGGCCCTGTGGCACGCGGCCCGCGCCGAGGACGGCCGCGGCGGTCCTACGGCCCTGGCGCGCACGCTGCCCGCGTACTTCGGCCTGGACTCGATGTACGCCCTCATCGAGGCGCTGCATCTCGAACACGTCACGAACGAGCGGCGACACGAGTTGACTCCAGTGCTGTTCGCGACGGCGGCGGACGGCGATCCGGTGGCCCGCTCGATCGTGGACCGGATGGCGGAGGAGGTCGTGGCGATGGCGACGGTCGCGCTGACCCGCCTCGACCTGCTCGACGAGGAGGCGTCGGTGCTGCTCGGCGGCAGCGTCCTCGCCGCCCGGCATCCCCAACTGGACGACCGTATACGGGAGTTGCTGGCGGCCAAGGCGCCCAAGGCGGTGGCGACGGTCGTCACCGCGCGACCGGTCCTCGGCGCCGTCCTGCTCGGTCTGGACCATGTGGGCGCCGTGGCCGAGGCACATGTGCGGGCCAGGGCCTATTACGAGCACTGACACCCGGGAACCGAACAGATTCCCACGGCGTATTCATGGACAGGGGGGCGGTGCGGGGCGTTGTGTGGTGCCGGAAATCCGGTGACCACGCTGCGATCCGATCAAGATCCAGTGAAGGCCGGTGCGGAATGTCAGTCCCTGCGGCGATACTTGCCGCGACGGGATGACCCTGGGGGAGGTCAGCAGTGACACAACCGCAGAAGAGCAGTACAGCGCCACCGGGCACCGCCGTGCCCACGATGCCGGTGCTGCCGCCGCAGCCGGGCCGGCCGGGGGCGCCCGCGCCCCGGCGTACGCCGGACGCGGCGCCCGCGCGCCGTACGGCGCTCGCCGAGGGCGTGGACCGGCTGCGCGTGGCCGCCACCACCGAGCCGGGCCGGCTGCGCGCGATCGGCGCGCTGCTGGCCGTGCTGGTGATCGCGTTCGGCGCGGTCACCGCCTGGCAGACCGACAGCCGCGCGACGGCGGCCGGCGACGTGCTCCACCACAGCCAGCCGCTCAGCTCGGACGCGGCGGACATCTACCGCTCGCTCGCCGACGCCAACACGATGGCGGCCAGCGGCTATCTGGCCGGGCTCCAGGAGACGCAGGCGACCCGCGACCAGTACGAGGCGGACATCAGGACGGCCGCCGCGAAGCTGGTGACGGCCGCCGCCAACACCGACCCGGGCTCGTCGTCCGCGACCACCATCGAGCAGCTCAACGAACTGCTGCCGGAGTACAAGGGTCTGGTCGAGTCGGCCCGCGCCAACAACCGGCAGGGCTTCCCGGTGGGCGGCGCCTATCTGCGCGCCGCGAACGACACCATGCAGAACAAGATGCTCCCGAAGGCCGAGACGCTCTACAAGACGGAGAACCAGCGGCTGAGCGACGACTACGGGGACGCGAAGCCGTACCCGTGGTTCGCGATCGTCCTCGGACTCCTCGCGCTCGGCGGCCTTGCGTGGGCGCAGCGGCGCAACTACCAGCGCACGAACCGGGTGTTGAACCACGGCCTGGTCGCCGCCTCGGCCACCACCGCGGTCGTCCTGCTGTGGGTGGTCGTCGGCCACACCGTCGCCCGCGCGGGCCTCGACGCCTCGTACGACCACGGGGTGAAGTCGCTCAACGTGCTGCACGACGCCCGGATCGCCTCCCTGAAGGCGCGCAGCGACGAGAACCTGACGCTGGTCAGCCGCGGCGCGGAGACGAAGACGCTGGCGGACAAGACGGTCGTGGACGCCTACGACTACGAGTACGA
Organism: Streptomyces sp. NBC_01261; assembly: GCF_036226385.1. Taxonomy (NCBI): domain Bacteria; kingdom Bacillati; phylum Actinomycetota; class Actinomycetes; order Kitasatosporales; family Streptomycetaceae; genus Streptomyces; species Streptomyces sp. NBC_01261. Next base: position 7,202,851 of record NZ_CP108463.1, on the reverse strand, counting down.
CCAGGAGATCGCGAAGCTCGGCAAGGGTCTGAAGCTGGCCGACTCGCTGGCCGACGACTCCGCGGGCCGCAAGCCGGTCGCGGTCGCCAACAGCTCGATGAAGGTGTGGATCTCCCGCCACGCGAAGGTCAGCGACGACAACGAGAAGGGCCTCTACCAGCAGGCCCGTGACGGTGTCATCGGCAAGAGCGGCGCGACGGGCGAGTGCTTCAACGCGGTGGACGCCTCGCTGAACACGGCGCTGGTGCACGAGACGAAGGAGTTCAGGCAGTCGGCGAGCGACGGCCTGGACGCGATGACCGGCCTCACCGTCGGGGCCGCGGTGCTCGCGGTGCTGGGTGCGGCCGGGGCCGTCCTGGGCATCGGGCGCAGGCTGTCGGAGTACCGGTGAAAGGGGGCGTGACGATGCGCGCACGGAGTGACTTCTTTCGCCGCCTGAGCGCGGTGCGGCGCCTGCGGGCCGGCCTGCGGGGCTGGGGCGGGGTGGGCGCGATGGCGGTCGTCTGCGTCCTCGCGGTCGCGTTCGTGCTGCTGCTGCCGCTGACCCAGTCGCGCGGCGAGGGCGGCGCGGCCCTCGGCGGTCAGCGCACGGTCCAGGGCACCCAGGCCAGGGCGCCCGAGTGCGACGAGTCGACCGTCCAGAACCAGAGCCCGTCCCCGTCGGACGCCGACGGCACCACGATCGACGCCATCAAGGCGCGCGGTGTGCTGAAGGTGGGCATCGACCAGAACAGCTACCGCTGGGGCTACCGCAACCCCAACAGCTCCTCCGGTGACCTGGAGGGCTTCGACATCGACCTGGTCACCGCGATCGCGAAGAACATCTTCGGCGACGCGTACACCGCCAACAGCGTCCAGTTCCTGGCCATCCCGACCAACCAGCGCATCCCCGCGGTCCAGGACAAGCAGGTCGACATGGTGGTCCGCACCATGACGATCACCTGCGCCCGAGCCGGTCAAGTGGCCTTCTCCGCCCCGTACTTCCTCACCGGCCAGCAGGTCCTCGCCCCGAAGGCGTCGACGATCACCGGCTACGACAAGTCCCTGGCCGGCAAGCGCGTCTGCTCCGCGTCGGGTTCCACGGCGAACGACCGGCTGACCGACGACAAGGCGAGCGGCAAGCTGCCCGCCAGCGTGCGGATCCTGCCCCCCGTCGCCAACCAGCTGGACTGCCTGGTGGAGCTCCAACTCGGCCAGGCGGACGCGGTGGTGACCGACGGCGCGCTCGCCGCGAGCCAGGCCGCACAGGACCCGACGGTGGAGCTGAAGGGCACCACGTTCACCAAGGAGTACTACGGCGTGGCGATGAACAAGGACGCCACCGATCTGGTGCAGCGGGTCAACCGAATACTGGAGAGCTACCGCACCGGCCCGGACGGCTGGCGGGCGTCGTACGCGAAATGGCTGCTGCCCACCCTGGGTAAGAACTCGGAGTCGGCCGACCCGCCGCCCCCGCACTACAAGTGACGGACCGTCAACTACCGAACGGCACAACGGACCTTCCACGGAACACAACGCAGCGAGAGGTGATCGATGGGCGTCACGGGACCCCCCGGGCCGGTAATGGACCGGGACGAGGTGGACCGTGCGCTGGCGCGGCTCGGCGCGGAGCACGAGGCCATCGAGACCTCGCTCCTCGCCCTGCAGGACCACGCGGGCCGCAGACTCCTCGAAGGCGCCGAGCTGACCGGCACGACCAAGGAGCGCTGGGCGTCCACCGACGCGTCGATCACGCTGCTGTGGGCGTACTTCGACGCCTACACGGACGCGTTCCGCGCCGCACAGAGCATCCGCTCCCGGCGCCGCTGGTCCAGCCGTGAGGACCTGGTCGAGCTGACCGAGCTGCTGCGCGGCGAGTCCGTCACGGTCGCCGGTTCGACCACGGCGACGGCCAACATGCCGACGCTGACCGGCGGTTCGAGCAAGCTGAGCCACCAGTTCTCGCTGAGCGCGCTCGTCGACGAGATGAACGACCTGTACGCGAACTCGCTCGACATGGTCGTCACCTCCGACGCGGTGTGGTCGGCGCTGCCCGCCCGGATCGATTTACTGGCCGCGGAGTTGCAGCGCACCCGCCAGCTCGCCCACTCCGTCGGCGTCCGCCCGGGCGAACACCCGGCGGGCGACGACCTGGAGCGCATCACCCGCGTCCTGACCGACCTGCGCGAGCGGGTCATCTCCGACCCGCTGTCCTACTGGGTGCGGGCGCAGGGCAGTTCGGCCCCCGGCGGCGGCCGCCCGGACACCACGGTCTACGACCGGGAGGCGCGCGCCCTGGAGGACGTGCGCCGCGAGATCGACGCCGTACTCACCGTCCGGCAGGACGCGGAGGCGCGGCTGGTGAAGCTGCGGGACGTGCTCTCCCGCGCGGACCGCACGCTCGCCGAGGCGCGCACCGCGCGCGGTGAGGTCCTCGCGAAGATCGCCGCCACGGAGGTGCCGGTCGTCGGCGGTCCGCCGACCGTGCTGCAGGAGCAGCTGTCGACGGCCGCCGAGTACCGCAGACACGCCCAGTGGCACCGTCTGTCCCCGCTCCTGGAGTCCCTGGAGCGGAAGGCGGAGGACGAACTGCTGCGCGCCCGCGAGTCGTTGACCGCGGTCACCCAGCCGCTGGCGGTCCGCGCGGAGCTGCGCGGGCGCCTCGACGCGTACAAGGCGAAGGTCGCCCGGCACGGCCTCGCGGAGGACCCGCTGCTGATCGAGCGGTACGACGCGGCCCGCCGCATGCTGTGGAGCGCGCCCTGCGACCTGCGCGTCGCCGAACAGGCGGTGCTGCGCTACCAGCACGCGGCTGCCGAGCAGTTCAACGCTCCGCGGACACAGCCGCAGGGCGGTCCCGAGGACCAGAGGGGGCCGGGCGCGTGAGTGACGGGGAAGAAGCGGGGTCGGTCATGAGCGAGACACAGCAGAAGTGTCAACGGCCGGGCTGCGAGGGCTCGTACGAGGACGTCGGCGGCGGCGAGCTGTACTGCGACACGTGCGGTCTGGCGCCGGTGGTGTCGGCGAAGGGCGCGATCAGCTCACCGCCCACCGGGATGACCAGCGGCAAGGGCTCGCGGGGCACGGGGAGCGGCAGTTCCCGTACCAGCAGCCGCAGTTCGCGTACGTCGTCGCAGTCGTCGAAGTCCCGGCGCTCGGTGTCGGGGCGGCTCTCGCGCTCGGAGTCGGGCCGCTCCACCGGCCGTTCGGTGTCGGTGCGCAGCTCCGGCTCCTCGTCCGGGACCTCCAGCCGCGGCCGGCTCGGCGTCGGTCTGGTGCAGGTGCCGGGGGTGCCGCGGCCCGACCCGCGCGAGATGGTGCTGGAGAACCCGGAGGTCCCGGAGCGCAAGCGGTTCTGCTCGCGCTCGGACTGCGGTGCGCCGGTGGGGCGTTCCCGCGGCGACAGCCCGGGGCGCACGGAGGGGTTCTGCACCAAGTGCGGCAACCCCTACTCGTTCACGCCCAAGCTGGAAGCCGGCGACATCGTGCACGGCCAGTACGAGACCGTGGGGTGCCTCGCGCACGGCGGCCTCGGCTGGGTCTATCTCGCCGTGGACCGCGCGGTCTCCGACCGCTGGGTGGTCCTCAAGGGTCTCCTCGACACCGGTGACCAGGACGCGATGGAGGCCGCGATCTCCGAGCGGCGCTTCCTCGCCGAGATCGAGCACGCCAACATCGTGCGGATCTACAACTTCGTGGAGCACCTCGACCAGCGGACGGGTTCGCTGGACGGGTACATCGTCATGGAGTACGTCGGCGGCAAGTCCCTCAAGGAGATCGCCAACGACCGCCGTACGGAAGGCGGGAAGCGCGATCCGCTGCCGGTGGAGCAGGCCTGCGCGTACGGCATCGAGGCCCTGGAGGCGCTCGGTCACCTGCACAGCCGCAACCTGCTGTACTGCGACTTCAAGGTCGACAACGCGATCCAGACCGAGGACCAGCTCAAGCTGATCGACATGGGCGCGGTGCGCAGGATGGACGACGACGAGTCGGCCATCTACGGCACGGTGGGCTATCAGGCGCCGGAGGTCGCGGAGGTCGGCCCGTCGGTGGCGAGCGACCTGTACACGGTCGCCCGCACGCTCGCGGTGATGACCTTCGACTTCCAGGGCTACACGAACGTCTTCGTGGACTCCCTGCCCGACCCGGACAACATCGAGGTCTTCCGCCGCTACGAGTCGTTCTACCGGCTCCTGGTCCGCGCCACCGACCCCGACCCGGCCCGCCGGTTCGCCTCCGCGCAGGAGATGGCCGAGCAGCTGACCGGCGTGCTGCGCGAGGTCGTCTCGCTGCAGACCGGGCGGGCCCGCCCGTCCCTGTCCACCCTGTTCGGGCCCGAACTCAAGGTCACGGACACGGAGTTGTTCCCCAAGATGGACGGGGATGTGTCCCTGCTGGGGGCGAGAGCGGTACTGCCGCCGAAGCGGACCCCAAGTGCCCGCTCCGGCACGGCACTTGCCGAACGGCCGCACGGCGGCGCGGTGTTGACCGGGCTGAACGGCAGCGCGCCGAGCATCGTCAAGCAGGTCGACTCCCCGGCCGTGGCTCTCGCGCTGCCCGTTCCGCACGTCGACCCGACCGACCCCAACGCGGGCTTCCTGGCGGGCCTGATGGCGACCGCGGCGACCGAACTGCTCGGCGCGCTCGCGTCGGCGCCGTCGCCGTCCGTGGAGACCCGGCTGCGGCAGATCCGGGCCTGGCTGGAGAACGGCGACTCGTACACCGCGCTGGACGCCCTGGCGAAGCTGGAGGACGAGCGGCCCGACGACTGGCGGGTGGTCTGGTACACGGGCGTGGCCGCGCTGGCGACCCGGGACTACGAAGCGTCCGCGCTGTCCTTCGACGCGATCTACGACGCCTTCCCGGGCGAGCCCGCGCCGAAGCTGGCGCTGGGCCTGTGCGCCGAGGTGCTGGGGCAGTTGGACAACGCGGCCGAGTACTACCGGCTGGTGTGGTCGACCGACCCGAGCTATGTCAGCGCGGCCTTCGGCCTGGCCCGCGTCCAGTTCGCGACCGGCGACCGGCGGGGCGCCGTACGGACGCTGGAGTCGGTGCCCGAGGCGTCGATCCACTACACGGCCGCGCGCGTGGCCGCCGTACGGGCGCGGCTTCGGGAGCGGGCCGCGACGGCGGACGACACGCCGTTCCTGGACGATCTGACCGCGGCCGCCGGACAGGTGGAAGCGCTGGAGGGATACGGTCTGGACGCGGTCCGGCGCGAGCGGTTGTCGGCCGAGGTCCTCGGCCGCGCCCTCGACTGGATACTCTCCGGAGGCCAGGGTTCCGTACCGCTCACGCGGCGGGAGCTGCTCGGCAGCGAACTGGACGAGCGGGGACTCCGCTTCGGCCTGGAGCGTTCGTACCGCACGCTGGCCCGGCTGGCACGGGACGGCGAGGAGAGGATCGACCTGGTGGAACGAGCCAACCGTTACCGCCCCCGGACGTGGGTGTAGTTGATGTCGCAGATGCCCCAGCTCTCCGCCTGCCCGAGCTGCGAAGAGCCCCTGGAGTCCGGTGACCGCTTCTGCGGCGCGTGCGGATACGACCTGTCCGCCGTGCCCGCGCCGCCGGACGACCACCCGACGCTCACCATGAACGGCGCGGTGCCGCCCCCGCCCGAGGAGGCCGCGGACGTGAACTGGCCCGTGGTCCCCCCGCCGGAGGGCGCCGGGACCCCGCCGGCGGTCCATCTCCCGACGGACCTGCCCGGCACCGACTCGGGCGGCACCCCCCTGCCGTCCAACGCCCCGCCGCCGCCCGCCGGTTCACCGGCCGCCGCGGCGACGGGCGTACGGTTCGACCGGCCGCCGGAGCCCGACGAGTACCCGCTGCAGGCGCCGGACCCGCGGGTCGCCGCCGATCCGCCGACCGCGGGCGAGGGCGTCAAGGTGTGTGTGGCCTGCCGCTCGGGCCGGGTGGACCCGGACGGCTACTGCGAGAACTGCGGGCACGCCCAGCCCCGCGAACGCGACCACATGGAACAGGAGTTGGGCCCGCTCGCGGCGGTCAGCGACCGCGGGCTGCGGCACCACCGCAACGAGGACGCCTTCGCCGTGGGACAGTGTGCGCTGCCCGACGGGACGCCCGCGCTGGTCGCGGTCGTGTGTGACGGGGTGTCGTCGGCGACGCGGCCCGACGCGGCCTCGCTGGCCGCTTCGCGGGAGGCCGGTGAGGCGTTGCTGGCCGCGCTGCCGCAGGGCACGCATCCGCAGGCGGCGATGCACGAGGCGATCATCGCGGCCTCGCACGCGGTCAACTCCCTGGCCCAGGAGCCCGCCACGGCCCGCGAGCACGCCCCGCACCAGAACGCGCCGGCCTGCACGCTGGTCGGCTCCATCGTCACCCCGACCCTCCTCGTCGTCGGCTGGGTCGGCGACAGCCGCGCCTACTGGATCCCGGTGGACCGCAGTTCACCGCCGGCCCGGCTCACGGAGGACGACTCGTGGGCGGCGCAGATGGTCGCCGCGGGCCTGATGAGCGAGGCGGAGGCCTACGCCGACGAGCGCGCCCACGCGATCACCGGCTGGCTCGGCGCGGACGCGTACGAACTGGAGCCGCACACCGCCTCGTTCAAACCGGACCGCCCCGGTGTGGTGGTGGTCTGCACGGACGGACTGTGGAACTACGCGGAGTCGGCCGAGGAGATGGCCGAGATCGTCCCCGTCGACGCGGCGGCCCGTCCGCTGCACAGCGCCCAGGTCCTGGTCGGCCACGCGCTGGACGGCGGGGGCCACGACAACGTAACAGTGGCCGTCGTCCCGTTCCCCGCCCCGCCGCAGGGGGCAGTAATCGGCTGAAGGCCGTAAAACCGCGGAATCGCGAGGAAACGTCGGTCTTGGACCGGTGGGGACCGGTCAGCACGTAGTCATCACCCCATCCAGGTGGGGTACTTGAGGGGGATCAGAGCAGGCATGGCCAATTTCTCGAAGTCGAACGTGCCGCAGTTCTCGGTCGACGTGTACCAGAACGAGTACCTGCCGGAGGGCGGGCGTGAGGTCAACGCGATCGTCACGGTGACCTCGACCGGCGGCGGCACCATCGGGAGCCCGGTCGCGGCGCCCCACCTGTACTCGGCCGGGCAGGGCCCGGACGCGGCCGTGGCGATCATGGTCGACTGCTCGGGGTCGATGGACTACCCGCCGACCAAGATGCGCAACGCCCGGGACGCCACGGCCGCCGCGATCGACACCCTGCGTGACGGGGTGCACTTCGCGGTGATCGGCGGCACGCACGTCGCCAAGGAGGTCTATCCGGGCAGCGGGCGGCTCGCGGTCGCCGATGCCACCACCCGCGAGCAGGCCAAGCACGCGCTGCGCAAGCTGAGCGCGGGCGGCGGCACGGCGATCGGCACCTGGCTGCGCCTCGCCGACCGGCTGCTGTCCTCCGCGGACGTCTCCATACGCCACGGCATCGTCCTGACCGACGGCCGCAACGAGCACGAGGCGCCGGAGGACCTGAAGGCGGCCCTCGACTCCTGCGCCGGACGTTTCACCTGTGACGCGCGGGGCGTCGGCACCGACTGGGAAGTGAAAGAAGTCACAGGGATCGCCTCCGCGCTGCTCGGCACCGCCGACATCGTCGCCGACCCGGCCAACCTCGCCGCCGACTTCACGAAGATGATGGAGACGGCGATGGGCAAGGAGGTCGCGGACGTCGCGCTGCGGCTGTGGACGCCGGTGGGCACGGCCATCAAGTTCGTCAAGCAAGTCGCGCCCAGGGTCGAGGAGTTGACCGACCGGCGCACCGAGGCGGGACCCCGCGCCGGGGACTACCCCACCGGGTCCTGGGGAGACGAGTCGCGTGACTACCACGTGTGCGTCGAGGTCCCCGAGGCCGGCGTCGGCCAGGAGATGCTCGCCGCCCGGGTCTCGCTGGTCGTCCCGCAGCCCGACGGAAGTACCCAGAACCTGGGCGCACAGGGCCTGGTGAAGGCCCTGTGGACCGACGACATGGTGGCGTCCACGTCCATCAACCCGCAGGTCGCGCACTACACCGGCCAGGCCGAACTGGCGCAAGTCATCCAACAAGGCCTCGATCTCCGCAAATCGGGTGATGTCGATGGAGCAACGGCCAAACTGGGACGGGCCGTTCAGCTCGCCAGCGTCTCCGGAAACGCGGATACTGCGAAACTGCTTGCGAAGGTGGTGGACGTGGTCGATGCCGCGGCGGGTACTGTGCGACTGAAGGCGAAGGTCGCGGAGGCCGACGAGATGACTCTCGAAACACGGTCCACAAAGACTGTTCGTGTAAAGAAGTGACTTAGCCAGCACGACTCCGTGAGACCCAGAACGACCCTGTGCGAAAGGGGGACGCGCCGACATGCCGACCTGCCCGAACGGACACCAGTCGGGTTCCGACGACTGGTGCGAGGTCTGCGGTCACCGCATGGCCGGTGCCGTGCCCCCGCCCCCTCCCCCGCCCCCCGGCGGCGGCTACGGCTTCCCGCCGCCCGCGCCCGGCCGCGGCCCGTCCGCCGAGGCGGAGCTCTGCCCGCAGTGCCGCACGCCCCGCGAGGGCGGTGCGCCGTTCTGCGAGGAGTGCCGGTGGAACTTCCTCACGAACACGGCGACGTCGTACACCCCGGCCGCCCCGCGCCCCACGAACCCGGGCCCCGGCCCGAGCCCGGCGTCCCGCTTCCAGCAGCCTCCGCCGCCCGGTGCCGGTCCGTCGTACGGCGGTGACCCCTACGAGTACCAGGGGTCGCGGCCGTCGCAGATGAACCGGCCCGCGGAGCCCATACCCCCGTTCGGCAACGAACCGACGGGGCGACCTGGTGCGCCTGGCGGTCCCGGTGGAGCCGGTGGTCCTGGCGGACCGAACGGCCCCGGTGTCTTCGGTGGCGAACGGCAGGGTGGGCCCGGTGGACCGGGCGGTCCCGGCTCGCAGGGCTTCGGCAACGAGCGGCAGGGTGGACCCGGCGGCGGTCCTGGCGGTCCCGGCCAACAGGGGTTCGGTGGCGAACGCCAAGGTGGACCCGGTGGCCCCGGTGGTCAGGGTTCACAGGGCTTCGGCAATGAGCGGCAGGGTGGGCCCGGCGGAGTTGGCGGCCCCGGTGCACAAGGCTTCGGCGGTGATCGTCAGGGCGGCGGTCCCGGTGGGCAGGGTGGACCTGGTGGTCCCGGTGGCCAGGGCTCGCAGGGCTTTGGTGGCGAGCGGCAGGGCGGCCCCGGTGGCCCCGGCTCGCAAGGTTTCGGCAACGAGCGGCAAGGCGGGCCCGGAGGACCTGGCGGTCCTGGCGGCCCCGGCTCGCAGGGCTTCGGTGGTGAGCGTCAGGGTGGCGGTCCCTCGCCCTTCGGGAACAACGACCCGTCCGGTCCGCCGCGGCCGTTCGGCAACGAACCCTCCGGCCCGCCCCCGCCCCCGCCCTTCGGCAACGAGGCGTCCGGTCGGCCCGGTTCCTTCGGCAACGAGCAATCCCCGGGTCCCGGCGGCCAGTTCGGCACCGAGCGTCCCCGTCAGGGCGACTTCGGCGGCGGCCGCCCCGGTACCTTCGGCGGCGAGCGGCAGGGTCCGCCCGGACCGTTCGGCAACGAGCCCTCGAACCCGCAGGGTCCCCCGAACTTCGGCCCCGACCCCTCGCGGCCGGTCCCGCCGCCGCCCGGACCGACCCCGCCCGCGGGTCCCGGTGGGACGAGCGGTGCCCCGCAGGCCTTCCAGCAGTCCGCTCCGCCGGCCCCGCCGGGGTTCCCGCAGGAGACGAACCGTCCGCAGCAGGGCGGCTCGCCCTTCGGCGGCGGTGACGACGACTGGGTGATCTCCCCGCCGACCCCCGGCTCCCCGGGCGGTCCGGGTGGCCCAAGGGGTCCCGGTGGTCCTGGTGGTCCCGGTGGTCCCGGTGGTCCCGGTCAGGGCGGGGGCGGCTACGGCTATCCGCAGCCCGGTTCGAACCAGGCCCCGCCGCGTCCCGCGTACCAGCAGCAGCCGATGACCTGGCTGGCGACGATCGGGCCGGACCGCGAGTACTTCATGGCGATGATGCAGCGCTCGGGGCCGGAGGCCGCGGGGCTCAACCTGCCCGCGTACTCCCCTGAGCAGCAGCGGCAGTTGAGCGGGAACCAGATCACCATCGGGCGCCGTCGTCACTCCACCGGCGAGTCCCCCGACATCGACCTGTCGGTTCCGCCGGAGGATCCGGGTGTCTCGCATCAGCACGCGGTGCTGGTCCAGCAGCCGGACGGCAGTTGGGCGGTTGTCGACCAGAACTCGACGAACGGTACGACGGTGAATGGCGGCGAGGAGCCTATTCAGCCGTTTGTGCCGGTGCCGTTGCAGGACGGGGATCGGGTGCACGTGGGGGCTTGGACGACGATCACTGTGCGGCGCGGTTAGTTAGAAGGCCCCGCAGCGTCGTTCGTCGTCTGCGGCCGCGTCGTGGCTGGTCGCGCAGTTCCTCGCGCCCCTTGAGCAGGAGCGTTGCAGCTAGGGGAGCTGCCAGGTGTGCGGGCTCTCCGGAGCGTCCAGCCATGCCCGCGCCCCTGCACCGTCGACCGTGATGCCGTAGCGCTCCCGCCCGGGTCTCCCCTCGCGTTCCCACAGCTCGCGGGCCTCCCGCGGATCGAGCGTGCCGTGGGTGAGGGTCAGCAGGAAGCGGAGTAGTTCGTGGTCGCCGGGGCGGTGCGGGATCTCGCCCTGTACGGCGGGTTCGGTGCCGCGCAGGGGGACGAAGTACGCGGCCGTGTGCAGGAAGGTGCCCTCGGCGTGCGTCGCGTCGTGGACGGTGAGGGCGATCAGGCCGGTGGCCAGGGGGGCCAGGATGCGGGCACCGCGGGTGCACTGGGCCGGCCAGGCCCGCGGGATCGTTGTCAGGGCGCAGGTGGCGATGACGCGGTCGTAGGGGCCGTGTTCGGGGACTCCTCGGGTGCCGTCGCCGGTGACGACGGTCGGACGGTGGCCGGCGTCGGCGAGGTGGGTGCGGGCGGAGTCGGTGATCTCCGGTTCCAGGTCCACGGTCGTCACCTGCTCGTCGCCGAGCCGGTGGGCGAGCAGGGCCGCGTTGTAGCCCGTCCCCGCGCCGATCTCCAGCACCCGGTCGCCGTCGGACACCCGCAGCTCGGCCAGCATCCGCGCCATCAACGACGGCTGGCTGCTGGACGACACCAACTCCCCGTCCCGTAGCCGCGTGGCGAGCGGTACGTCGGCGTAGGCCCCGCGCAGCCAGCGTTCCCGGGTGCGCGGGTCGGGGCTGCCCCGCCACAGCCGCTCGTTCCCGTCGGCGACAGCCACGTAGTAGTACGGCACGAACAGGTGCCGCGGTACGGCGGAGAACACCGCCCGCCAGCCCGGATCCGCGTCCCAGGCGCCGCTCAGGTCGATCGCCCGCACCAGTTCCGCCCGCGCGGAGACGGCGACGGCGTCCAGGTGCCGGTCGTCCTCGTGGTCCGCGTCGAGAGCGTGCGCGCTCATACGTCCACTGTCCTGCCGTAGCGGCCGGGAGGCGAGCGGTCCTCAGTCCGAAGTCCTCCGCCGCCCCGTCTGAGACCATGGGGAGTGTGAACGAGATTCGGCGCGGCACGCTTCAGGAGCAGACCTTCTACGAGCAGGTCGGCGGGGAGAAGACCTTCCGACGGCTCGTCCACCGTTTCTACGAGGGCGTCGCCGAGGACCCGCTGCTGAGGGCGATGTACCCGGAGGAGGACCTGGGTCCGGCCGAGGAGCGCTTCGCCCTCTTCCTGATGCAGTACTGGGGCGGCCCGACGACGTACAGCGACAACCGCGGCCACCCGCGTCTGCGCATGCGGCACGCACCGTTCCAGGTCGACCAGGCCGCGCACGACGCCTGGCTGAAGCACATGCGGGTCGCCGTCGACGAACTCGGTCTGTCCGAGGAGCACGAGCACACGCTGTGGAACTACCTGACGTACGCGGCCGCCTCGATGGTGAACACGGCGGGCTGACCGCCGTTCACTGAACGTCGGATTCCGGTCGTACGGCATCGAATTCCGGTCACGATCCGGTCAAGCAGTGGTCGCGAACGGTTACTCGCCGCCGGTCCCCTCTGGCAGCATCGCCGGGGAAGATCCGGACGACGGCGGGGGGCCCGGTGGGGTTCGTCCTGGTACGCGCGCGGGCACACCGCCTGCTGCTCGCCGCTGCCCTGCTCACGGTGCTGCTGACCACGGCCGTCCTCACGACGTTCACGGCCTACTCGGGCGCGATCGGCGACGCGGCGCTCCAGCACTCCCTGAACGACACCCGCAACACCCCCGACACCGCCCTGATCGTCAAGGCCGACGTCCCACCCGCCGGACGCACGGCCGCCGGCGTCGCCGTACGGAAGGCGGCGGGGCGGACCTTCGACGAACTGCCCGTGACCGTACGGACGTTGATGCGCTCGGGCCCGTACGCCCTCCCGCGCTCGCTCCAGCCGCCCGCGCAGCGCTCCGGCGACCCCGATCTCACCTACTTCGGCGCCCTCGACCGGACGCAGGTGCGGCTGTTGGCGGGCCGCTTCCCCCGGGCGACGGCCTCGGGCGACGTCGAGGTCGCCCTGCCCCGCACCGCCGCCGAGGGCCTCGGCGTGCAGCCCGGCAAGCGGCTCACCCTCGCGAACCGGCTCAGCGGCCCCACGGCGCACATCCTCGTCACCGGCGTCTACCGGCCCGCCGACGCGAGCGCCGCCTACTGGCTCCTGGACGACCTGCGCGGCCGAGGCCTCAGCACGGCAGGCTTCACGACCTACGGCCCGCTGCTCACCGACCCCGCGAGCCTCGCCGGGTTGAGCGCCGGGCAGTCCGGGTGGCTCGCGTCGGCCGACTTCTCCACGCTGACGACCGGGCGGATCGGCTCCCTGCGCGAGACGGCAGCGGCGGGCAGCACCTCGTTGCGGAAGTCCGTCGCGGTGCCGGGAGTCACCACCGCGACGACCTCGCTGCCGGACGTACTCGACCGGATCGACCGCTCGTTGCTCGTCTCCCGCTCCACCCTGCTGATCGTCGCGCTCCAGCTCGCACTGCTCGCGGGGTACGCCCTGCTGCTCGTGGCCCGGCTGCTGAGCGCCGAACGGGCGGGCGAGAGCCGGTTGTTGCGGGCGCGTGGCGGTTCCCGGGCGCGGATCGCCGGTCTGTCGGCGGTGGAGGCGCTGCTGCTCGCCGTACCGGCGACGGCAGTTGCCCCGCTGCTGGCGGGGCCGCTCACCGAACTCCTCGCCGGGTACGGCGCGTTGGCCCGGATCAGGCTGCACCTGGACACCTCGGCGGGCGGCCGGGCCGGGGTGTGGCTGGTCGCGGCGGCCGTGGCGCTGGGCTGCGCGTTCGCGGTGACGCTGCCCGCGCTCACCTCCTCCTTCGAGGGCGGCCGGGCCCGTGCCCTGCCCGCTCCGCTGCGCGCGGGCGCCGACGTCGGCCTGCTGGTGGTGGCCGGGGTCGCCTACTGGCAGCTCAACCGGCAGACCTCGGGGGCCGTGAGCACCGACAACTCCGGGACCCTGGGCATCGATCCGCTGCTGGTCGCGGCCCCCGCGCTCGCCCTGCTCGCGGGCACGGTCCTGACGCTACGGCTGCTGCCGCCGGTGGCACGGCTGGCCGAGCGCCGGGCCAGCGCCGGGCGGGGGCTGCCGGTGGCGCTGGCGGGCTGGCAGTTCAGCCGCCGTCCGATGCGCGGTGCCGGGCCGGTGCTGCTGCTCGTGCTCGCCCTGGCGCTGGGCATGCTCGCCATCGGGCAGAGCGCCTCCTGGAACCGCTCGCAGAGCGACCAGGCCGACTTCCAGGCCGGGGTGCCGGTGCGGGTACTGGCCGCCGGCGAGGGCGGGTTGGGCCGTACGGAGACCTACGCGAACCTCCCGCACGTGCGGGAGGCCGCCCCCGCCGTCCGCACCTCCCAGTCCCTCTCGGGCGACCGCACGGCGACCGTGCTGGCCCTGGACACGGCCCACGCGTCGGACACGGTGCTCATCCGCCGGGACCTGGCCTCCGGCCACCCCGCCGGCCCGCTGCTGACCGGCCTGGGCCCGAGGGGACGCACAGGCGGCACCGGGATCCCGGCGGGAACGGCCGGGTTGACGGTGCGGGCGGGCATCGGCGGCACGGGCCCGCGGACCACGGCCGACGTCACGGCCACGGTCGAGGACCGCTACGGCACCCCGTACCAGGAACCCCTCGGCCAACTCCCCACCGACGGAAGGCAGTACGACCTGAAGCTGGACGTCTCCGCGTCACCCGGCCCGCTGACCCTCACCGGACTTCAGCTCGACCTGCCCCAGCCCGGCGAGCACTCGTCCCGACACCGGCTCACCGTCAGTGGGTTGACCGCCACGGACGCCCAGGGAAAGGTCCGGCCGCTGCCGCTGCCCGCCGCCTGGACGGCGCGGGCCTCCGCCGGCGAGTCGTACGGTCCGCGCTCCAACCCGCCTACCCCGAAGGTGCGTTCGGCGAAGCCGCTGACCGTCGACTACGGCACGGGGTACATCCCCGGCAAGGACATCTGGACGATCTCCACCGTCACGGTGCGGCTGCGGGTCGCACAGCCCCCGGCGCCCGAGATCACGGCCGTCGCCACCGACCGCTTCCTGACCTCGGCGGGTGCCCGCACCGGACAGCGGGTGCAGGTGACGCTCGGCGGGGAGAACCTGCCGGTGCGGATCGTGGCGGCGGTGCGGGGACTGCCGACGACGGGTGGTGTCGAGGAGGGCGACGGCGGTGCGCTGCTGGTCGATCTCCGGTCCGTGAACCGGGTGTTGGGAACGCGCTTCGTCGACGGCGTCACGCCCACCGAGTGGTGGCTGGGGACGACGCCGGGCGACGCGCCGGCGGTGGCCGCGGCGGTGCGCGCCCTGCCCGACGTCGATCCCGGGGAGGTGGTGGTGCGGGAGGAGATCGCCCAGGAGCTGCGCGACGACCCGTTCGGCGCCGGTCCCGAGGCCGCGTTCGCGGCGGCGGCGCTGGTGGCGGCGGCGCTCGCGGCGGTCGGGTTCGCGGTGAGCGCGGCGGGCTCGCTGCGGGAGCGCGATGCCGAGTTCGCCGTGCTGCGCGCGCTGGGCGCCCCGCGGCGCCAGCTGGCCCGGATGATCGCCGCCGAGCAGGGGGTCCTGGTCGCCCTCGCCCTCGTGGTGGGCGTCGCCCTGGGGACCGTGCTGACCCGCGCGGTGATCCCCCTGATCGTCCTCACGGCCCAGGCGACCCGCCCGGTACCGGGCGTCCTGGTCCAACTCCCCGTCGCACACGTGGCGTTGCTCCTTGTGGCCGTGGCGGTGACACCGCTGATCGTGACGGCGACGCTCGCACTGCGCCGGGCCGACCCCGCGACTTCGCTCCGCGAACAGGGAGGCGAGTGATGAACACCCCGCATCCCTCCGCGACCACCCCCCGACACCACCCGGGCCCCACTCACCGCCACAGCCACCGCACCACTGCCCATGCCGGCGAAGCCCCCTCTACACCGACCCACCCCCACAACTCCGCTCCGCGAACAGGGAGGCGAGTGATGAACACCGCGCACCCCTCCGCGCCCGCCCCGGGAGGCGAGTGAGATGAGCGGCCCGCATGGCTCCGTGACCGCCCCCTGGATCCGCACCCATCTGCGCTCCGCGTCCGGGACCGCCTGGGCGCTGGCGCTGCTCGTCGCGGTGACCGCGTGTCTGGCCGCCGTGTTCCCGCGGGCTCTCGACCGGTACGAGGACGCCGGGCTGCGGCGCTCCGCCGCGCAGGCGGGCCCCGACCGGACCTCCGTCCAGCTCTCCGGCGAGCAGCCGGACCCGATGCTCCCGCCGGACCAGCGCGAGGCGGCCCTGCGCCCCGACGTGCTGCGCACGGGGTACGAGCGGGCGCGCACCGTGGTGGGCCGTCCCCTTGTCGTCGACACCGCCCAGTCCGCGTACGGCGTGCGCCCGGCCGACGAACCGGCCGTGCCGGACCCCTGGATACCGCGCCCGAACGGCCTGCCCGCGCATGTCTACCCGGCCACCCAGAGCAACCTCGCCGGACACGCGACCGTACGGGAGGGCAGACTGCCGCGCGCCTCCGCACCGGTCACCGCGCAGACCCCGGAGGTCGAGGCCGCCGTCACCGCCGCGACCGCCAAGAGCCTGCACATCAGGGTGGGTTCGGTGGTCCACCTGCCCGGCGAGGGACGCGGCCCGCTCGCCGTCCGCGTCACCGGCATCCTCGTCCCGCGCGATCCGGCCGGCGCCTACTGGTCGACCCAGCCGCTGCTGCGCACTCCGACCCTGGTGGCCCTGCCGACGCCGGACCGGCCGAAGTACTGGCTCGGCGCCCTGCTGCTGGCCCCGGACGCGGCCCCGGCCCTCCTCGGCACCTCGGCGCAGCCGGGCCCGTACTGGCAGTTGGCCCCCGACCTGACCACCCTGCACGCCCACGACCTGGACCGCCTGAAGACCGCGGTCGCCTCCGTCGAATCGGGTCCCGGCCTCCAACTGGCCCGCACCTACACGACCCCCGACACCGACGTGAGCACCGGCCTCGACGACATGTTCACCGCCTACGGCGAACTCCGCTCGGGCATCCGCCCGTTGACCGCCGTCGCCGCCTTCGGCACCGGCACGGTCGCGCTCGTCGTCCTGCTCATGACGGGCGGCCTCACCGCCGACCGCCGCCGCACGGAACTCGCCCTGCTGCGCGCCCGCGGCGCCTCGCTGCGCGGCCTCACCGCCCGCCTGCTCGCCGAGACGGCCGTGATCGCCGTACCGGCGGGCGCGGTCGGGCTGACGGCAGCGCTGCTGGCCGCCCCCGAGGGCCGTCGCGCCCAGGCCGTCGCCGCCGCCCTCGCGGTCGCCCTCACCGCGTCCGCCGCCCTGCCCGTGCGCGCCGCGCTCACCCATCGGACCGTGCGCGTCCACGGCCCGCGCGAGGACGTGACGGCCGTACGTCCGTCCCTGAGCCGTACGGTCGCCGAACTCACCCTGCTGGTGCTGGCGTCCGGCGCGGTGGAGGCGCTGCGCAGACGCGGCACGTCCGGCTCGGCGGGCGATCAACTGGTCGCACTGGCACCGGTGTTGGTGGGCGTGATCGCGGCCCTGGTGCTGGTCCGGGTCTATCCGCCGCTGCTGCGCCGGCTGGCCCGTCCGGCGAGCCGGCTGCGGGGCGCGGTGGGCCATCTGTCGCTGGCCCGGGCGGGCCGTACGTCCGTCTCCGCGGTCCTGCCCCTGCTGGCCCTCCTCACCGCGCTCACCACGGCCGCGTTCGGCGGTTCGGTCCTCGCGGGCGTGAGCGACGCCCGCGACCACGCGGCACTCCTCGCCGTCGGCGCGGACGCCCGCGTCGACGCGACCGCTCCGCTGCCGAGCCAACTCCCCCGCGAGGTAAGCCGATTGCCGGGAGTGCACGGTCTCGCCGGGGTGAGCATCACCGACGACGCGAAACCGCTGGACGGCCTGGAGTCGGTGCCGCTGGTGGGCGTGGACCCCGGCGACTACGCGGAGTTGGCGGGTCACACGGGCCTGGGAGCCTTCCCCGAGGGGCAGTTGAAGCGCCGCGCGGGCTCGGGTGCCGTCCTCCCGGCCCTCGCCTCGCCCTCCGTGGCGAGGGCGTACGGCACCCGCCCCTTCCTCGTCCGGCTGCCGGACACCAGCGCGGTCACCGTGCGGATCGTCCTCGTCCGGGACGTGACCCCGGCCGTGTCCGGCGCCGACTTCCTGGTCGTGGACCGCACCGGATTGTCCGGTACGGCGGCCCGGCCGAGTTCGCTGCTGGTGACCGGCGCCCACGTGAGCGGTTCCGCGCTGCGCGGCGCGGCCGGTTCCTCGGCCGGGGTGACGGTACGGGCCGAGGAACGCGCCCGGTACGTCGACTCGCCCCTCCAGTCCGGTGCCGAGCGCATCTACACGGCGGCGGTGGCGGCGGGTGCCGGGTACGCCGTACTGGCCCTGCTGCTCTCCCTGCTGCGCGCCGCGCCGGAACGCGCCGCGCTCCTGGCCCGCCTCCGCACGATGGGCCTCACCCGAGCGCAGGGCCGCCGGCTGCTGATCCTGGAGTCGCTGCCCCAGGCCGTGTTGGCGGCGGCGGGCGGCGCGCTCACCGGCTGGGCGACGATCCGGCTGCTCGCCCCCGGCATGGACCTGACGTCGGTGGCTCTCGCGTCGGCTCAGAACCCGGTCGGGGAGGCCAGGTTGAGAATCGATCCGGTGTCACTGGCCGTCCCGGCGATCGGGGTGCTGCTGGTGGCGGTGGGGGTCGCGGGGGTGCAGGCGTGGTGGTCCGGACGGCAGTCGTCCGTACGGGAGTTGAGGGCGGGGGACGCGCGGTGAGCCGTAGCGCGGGTGTCGGTGGAGCAGGTGTCCGTGGAGCAGGCTTGGGCCGGAGTGCCGGCCGGGACCGAGGAGAGCGTCGATGACCACGAACCCCACCCTCGCCGAGCTGGCCACCCGCGCGGCCGAGAGCCGCGACCGGCCCGCCTACGGCCATGACGCGCTGATCACCTGCGACCGGCTGGTCCGTGTCTTCACCGCGGACGGGGTCGAGGTGCAGGCGTTGCAGGGGCTCGATCTCCTGGTCAGGGAGGGCGAGTTGATGGCTCTGGTGGGGGCCTCGGGCAGCGGCAAGTCGACGCTCATGAACATCCTGGCCGGCCTGGACACGCCCACCGCCGGTGCGGCCCGGGTCGCCGGCCGGGATCTGCTCACGATGACCGCCAAGGACCGGCTCGCCTACCGCCGTGAGGTCGTCGGGTTCGTCTGGCAGCAGACCTCCCGCAACCTGCTCCCCTACCTGACGGCGGCTCAGAACATCGCCCTGCCCATGCAGTTGTCCGGCATCCGCTCCGGGCGCCGGGCGAAGGCCGAACGCGCCCTGGAACTCCTGGAGTTGCTGGAGGTCGCCGACTGCCGTGACCGGCGCCCGCGGGAGATGTCGGGCGGTCAGCAGCAGCGGGTGGCGATCGGGGTGGCCCTCGCCAACGCCCCGGCCGTGCTGCTCGCCGACGAACCCACCGGCGAACTCGACTCCCACACCGCCGAACAGGTCTTCGCCGCGTTCCGCACGGCGAACGAGCAGTTGGGCTCCACCATCGTGATCGTCACCCACGACCAGGCGGTGGCCGCCGAGGTCCGCCGCACGGTCGCCATCCGCGACGGCCGCACCTCCACGGAGGTCCTGCGGCGCAGCGAGGTCGACGCGACGACGGGCCACGAGACGGTCGTGGCGCGGGAGTACGCGATGCTGGACCGGGCTGGGCGGCTCCAACTCCCGGCCGAATACACGGAGTCGCTGGACATGCGGGACCGGGTGGCCCTGGAACTGGAGGCGGACCACATCGGCGTGTGGCCCGACGACAGCGAGCAGCGGTGACCGCGCTCAGCGCACGCTGACGCCGAGCGCCCCAAGTCCCGCCCTGCGGACGGCGATCGAGCCGTACGGGGTGCGGAGCCGCAGCCACGCGCCGGACGAGAACAGGCCCGACTCGGCGCCGGGGCGGAGGAAACCGAGGGACTGCGCCGCGTGCACGGCGCGCACCGGGAGCGAGGTCTCGCCGACCGTGCGGGACCAGATCTCCCGTCCTATGCGGTCGAGTTCGGAGCGCGTGCGGGTCTCGGCGGTCAAGTCCTGGGTGCGGGAGCGGAATTCGGCGACTCCGGCCGCGATCATCCCGCTCAGCGCCTGCGGACCCGGCAGCCCGGACTCGGGGGTCCAGCCGCCGCGGGGCGGCAGCACCCCGGCCCACGGCGGGCCGGTCACCGCGGCCGGTACCCCGGCCGTCGCTGCCAACTCGTCCAGGGATTCCAGGAGTTCACCGGCGGAGACGGTCACGTCGAGGGTGACGTCGAGGCCGTTCTCGTAGGGCTTGGCGAGGCGTACCGCGCGGATGGCGAGGACCTCGAAGGACGGCGGCCGGCCGAAGACGGCGAGCGCCGTGCCGGACGCCTGGAGGCGGACCGCGGCGGCGCGGTCGTAGTGGAGCAGCCGGGAGAGGAAGGCCGCGAGATCCGCCGCCTCCCCTTCGTCGGCGAGGTGGAGGACCGTCATGCGGCGACGGCCTCGTCCTCGGCGTCGTCCCGGTACTCCTCCAGGAACTCGCGTTCCTCGGCGGTGATCCGGCGCGGGCGCTGGGCCTCGAAGTCGAACGGGACGACGACCGTGGCGGCCCGGACGTAGACCAGGTCGCCGTCCTTCACCTCGTAGGTGATGGTGAAGGACGCCGCCCTGATCTCCGTGATCCACAGCTCGATGTCCACGGGCGCGTGCCGGTGGACGAGCTGGCGTTTGTAGTCGATCTCGTGGCGCGACACCACCGACCCCTGCTGGAAGTCCTTGTCCGGGCGGAACAGGAAGTCGATACGGGCTTCCTCCAGGTAGCGGAGGAAGACCACGTTGTTCACGTGGCCGTACGCGTCCATGTCCGCCCAGCGCAGCGGGCAACGGTAGATGTGGCGCAAGAAGATCAGCCCCGGGTCAGCTTCTTGTAGGTGGCGCGGTGCGGACGCGCCGCGTCCGCACCGAGTCGCTCGACCTTGTTCTTCTCGTACGACTCGAAGTTGCCCTCGAACCAGTACCACTTCGACTCGCCCTCGTACGCGAGGATGTGCGTCGCGACCCGGTCCAGGAACCAGCGGTCGTGGGAGATGACCACGGCCGCACCGGGGAACTCAAGAAGCGCGTTCTCCAGCGACGACAGGGTCTCCACGTCGAGGTCGTTGGTGGGCTCGTCGAGGAGCAGCAGGTTGCCGCCCTCCTTGAGGGTCAGCGCCAGGTTCAGGCGGTTGCGCTCACCACCGGAGAGGACACCGGCCGGCTTCTGCTGGTCCGGGCCCTTGAAGCCGAAGGCGGACACATAGGCCCGCGACGGCATCTCGACCTGGCCGACGTTGATGTAGTCGAGC
Source organism: Streptomyces sp. NBC_01261 (assembly GCF_036226385.1). NCBI lineage: Bacteria > Bacillati > Actinomycetota > Actinomycetes > Kitasatosporales > Streptomycetaceae > Streptomyces > Streptomyces sp. NBC_01261. Next base: position 7,182,108 of record NZ_CP108463.1, on the reverse strand, counting down.
TCGTCGGAGACGACGGCCCACAGCGACTTCTTGGGGTCGATGTTGGCGCGGCTCTGGTCGACGTAACTGATCTTGACGGTGTCGCCGACCTTGATGGAGCCGGAGTCCGGGGTCTCAAGGCCCTGGATCATCTTGAACAGCGTGGTCTTGCCCGCGCCGTTGGGACCGATGACCCCGACGATGCCGTTACGCGGCAGCGTGAAGCTCAGGTCGTCGATGAGGACCTTGTCGCCGAACGCCTTGGAAAGGCTCTGGACCTCGACGACGATCGAGCCCAGACGCGGGCCCGGCGGGATCTGGATCTCCTCGAAGTCCAGCTTCCGCATCTTGTCGGCCTCGGCTGCCATCTCCTCGTAACGGGCGAGGCGCGCCTTGGACTTGGTCTGACGGCCCTTGGCGTTGGAGCGAACCCACTCCAACTCCTCCTTGAGCCGCTTCTGGCGCTTCTCGTCCTTGCGGCCCTCGACCTTGAGGCGGGTGGACTTCTTTTCGAGGTACGTGGAGTAGTTGCCCTCGTAGGGAATCGCGCGGCCGCGGTCCAGTTCGAGGATCCACTCGGCGACGTTGTTCAGGAAGTACCGGTCGTGAGTCACGGCGACGACGGCGCCCGCGTACTTCTGGAGGTGCTGCTCCAGCCAGTTCACCGACTCGGCGTCGAGGTGGTTGGTGGGCTCGTCGAGGAGGAGCAGGTCCGGGGCTTCGATCAGCAGCTTGCAGAGCGCGACGCGGCGCTTCTCACCACCGGAGAGGTTGACGACCGGCCAGTCGCCGGGCGGGCAGCCCAGCGCGTCCATGGCCTGCTCCAGCTGCCCGTCGAGGTCCCAGGCGTTGGCGTGGTCCAGGTCTTCCTGGAGCTTGCCCATCTCGTCAAGGAGCGCGTCCGAGTAGTCGGTCGCCATCAGCTCGGCGACCTCGTTGAAGCGGTTGAGCTTGCCCATGATCTCGGCGGCGCCGTCCTGGACGTTCTCCAGGACCGTCTTGGTCTCGTCCAGCTCCGGCTCCTGCATGAGGATGCCGACGCTGAAACCGGGCGACAGGAACGCGTCGCCGTTCGAGGGCTGCTCAAGCCCCGCCATGATCTTGAGAACGGTGGACTTACCGGCACCGTTCGGCCCGACCACACCGATCTTCGCGCCGGGCAGGAAGCTCAGCGTCACGTCGTCAAGGATGACCTTGTCGCCGTGCGCCTTGCGCGTCTTGCGCATGGTGTAGATGTACTCAGCCAAGAGAAACCGTCCGGCAGCTTGAAATCTGGAGTGGGCAGACGTATCCATCTTGCCTGAGGTCCCGGCTTGGGTGGTAACCCGTTTGGTCGGGGGGCTGTGAGCTGGGGGTTCGCCGTGGACGGCTGCGCCCGGCCCGGCGGGAACTACGCCGGCTTGCCCGGAGTCCCGTTCCGCGGCCAGTACTCGAACCCGTTGCCGGTGTACCAGTCGAGCCTGGTGCCGCCGCAGACGCCACTGCGGACATCGAGGAAGTCGTAGTCGACGGCCTTGATCGATTTCTTGGGGAAGGTCACCGACAGCTCGGTGGTGACCGTGCCCCGCGCGGGGATCGTGCCCAGGGGCAGGGACGTGGAGTTCCACAGCGCCAGTGAACCGTTGGTCTTCTTGTTCCGGTGCAGGCTCGCCTTGTGCCAGTGACCGTTGCCCACGCGCCACTGCACGAGGGGCGCCGGCCCACGGTTCTTCATGAGATCGCCCAGGGCGAGGACATAGGTGGCCCTGGGCAGTGCCACCGCCTCGGTGTCGTGCACGCGGAGGCGGGCGTGCAGCGGCACGTCGGCACTGTGTGCCGTGGGCACCACCGACCCGGCGGCGTCGGAGACCGAGACCGCTCCGTATCCGCACGTGTACGCCGCGGCCGTCGCGGCCCGCGGCTGGGCGGCTTCGGCCGCGACGGTCCCGGGCACGGCGCCGAGCAAACCGCTCGCGGCCATGACGACCGCTCCACGGCGAACGGTGGTCTTCATCAGTGGGTTTTCCCCCCACATCCGGTGTCGACGGTGTTCCGTACCGGTACGGCTGTCGCTCAGCCCTGTCCGGGCTTCCGGTCCCGCAGCAGGACCAGGGTCGTCGCGCCGATGCCGACCAGGCCGAGGGCGAGGACCGTGATCATCGGGGTGATGCCGGAGCCGCCCGTCTCCGCGAGGTTCGTGTCGACGGTGGTGCCGCCCACCGTCGCGGGGCTCGGTTCACTGAGCGTCTGCGTCACGGCACCGCCCGCGTCGCTCTGCGTGCGGCAGTCGAGGACCCCGGTGAATCTCTTCTCGTAGCCGTTCGGCGCCGTGATCGTGAAGTCGTACGCCTGGTCCTCCTGGAGCGGGACCTTCACCGTCGCGGACTTCCCGGCCTCGATGCCGTGCTCGATGCCCATCAGCTCGAAGGTGAACGTCTGGTCGCCCTGGTTGGTCGCGGTGATGTCCAGAGCGCCCTCGGCACAGTTCTTCTGCGCCGACAGTGCCGGTATGGCACCGGTCTCCGCCCAGTTCGCGCTCGCGGCCGCGGCGACCGTCGACTCGCTGGAACCGGCGAGGATCTGCGTCTGGCTTCTGCTCTCGGAGGTGAAGGCCCTGCCGACCGGCACGGTGGTGGAGGCCTGCACGGTCAGGTTGGCCGACCCGGCCCCCGCGTCCTCGGGCACGTCGAAGAACACCTGGCTGCCGTCCGCCGCCGACGTGACGACCTTGCCGTCCTTGTCGACGATCCGGACCTTGGTCGTGGCGGCATCCGCGGGCGGCGTCACCGTCACCCCGGTCGCGTTGGTGTGCACGGTCACCGGGCCGAGCCGCCCACCGGGGTGCCCGGACACGGCGGGCGGGGAGAGGGTCAGCGAGGCCTTCGGCTCCGCCACGTTCCGCGCGCTCTTCTCCAGGTAGTCCGCGAGCTTCTCCGCCTGCGGGTCGACCGCGTCGACGTCGGCGCCGTCCGAGTAACGCCAGATGGCCACCTGGGTGCCGGCCGCCGCGTCACTCTCGGTCAGGCCCTTGGTGCCGGCCTTCGCGGAGAGCGCCGCGAGGTCGTTCACCTGCGGGTAGGAGTGCTGCAGGATCCAACTGATCCTGCCCGCGCTCTTGTTGGCGCCCAGCGAGGTGCCGCTCCACGCGGTCTCGTGGTACTTGGCGTCCCGCTGGGTGGGGTTGCGGAGATCGACGCAGTACGTCTGCAGGGTGCCGCCGCCGTCCACGGACATCTCGAACAGGCCCGCGGAGACCTGCTGGTCGCCGCTGTCCCCGTGGATCACGGCGGCGCCGTACGTCTTGAGCCCGCCTATCGTCGCCGTCGCCCCGCCCTGGGTCTGCGGTGTCTCGTCGGCGACGGCCGGGCCGGCACCGGCCAGCACTCCGGCGGCGACGAGTCCGCACGCCCAGGTCGCGGCGACGAAGCGCGCAGCGCCTCGGCCGCGCAGGGACAACGCGGAGAACACAGACAACGCAGGTGACACGGAACTCCCCTTCGAGCAGGACCCGTCGACGTGGGAGTGCTGTCCCACCAGCAGAATCAGAGCACCGGGAACTGTGCCCGAGCCATGCCCGGCATCCTAGGGACGCGAGCACACCGCCTTCCCCAGTCGGATCGTCCGATAACCGATCCGACTCGGAATCGTTATCCCCAAGATCGCCTGCGAGCAGGGCTTATCGACAAATCCACCGGGTCTTTCGGAGCGTATTCATCGATAAGCCGCAGTTCGATCAGTCGGGGGCATTCACTGACATCACGTCACCACGAGGCTTTCCGCGAGCTGTTGGTCGGAATGCTGTCCGTCGGCGGAAACAGCGTCCTCCGCGGAATCGGTGGAATCGGCGGTCGAGTCGGTCGAATCCCCCGTCGGCGTTTCCCAGTTGGGCTCGGGCCGGGGCGGAGAGGCCGCCGTCTCCTGCCTGTTGGCCCGGCGGAAGGCCGAGGTGCCGCGTGCCAGGTCGTGACCGATCGCCATCGCGTCGATGTCCGCCGAGGCCCAGTTCGACTGTCCCTCGCGTACCTCCGTCCGCACCTTCAGGCGGCCCTGGACGACGACGGGGTCGCCGACCGACAGCGACGCCGCCACGTTCGTGGCCAGTTGGCGGTTGGCCCACACCGTGAAGAAGCTGGTGTGACCGTCCGTCCACACACTCTTCTCGCGGTCGAAGTACCGCGCGGTCACCGCCAGCCGGAACCGCGCCGACGGTCCCGTCGCCAGGTCCCGGTACATCGGCTGGGTCGCCACATTCCCGACCGCGCAGATCGTGGTCTCGTTCATCGCTCGTCCCTCCCTGCCCCGGCCCCGCGGGGCCGGGCGGAAACGCGTACGGGCCCGTCCCGTACGGCTGCAGTCAGACTGCCTCCGCCGAGCCGGACCCGCTGAGCGCTGTGGACCACCGCCCACCTGTGGAAAACCTCGTCACCCGGACGAGGGAACGACGTTCGGACCGTGACTCACCCGCCCACAGCGCGGCCGGTGTTCACCCGGCCCCGATCCCCGCCCCCGTGACCCGCGCGTACTGCTCCCGCACCTCCCGGTACCGCAGCAGTTCCGCCGCCAGCGGGTCGAGCACCCGCGCCCGTCCGCATCCCGCCGCCGCCTCCCGCAGTCGGCGTTCCGCGTCGAGGCCGTAGCGGCGGGCGGGGCCGCGGGCCGCCATCCGGCAGCTCCACTCGACGAGCGGGCCGCCGATGATGCCGGCCACCATCAGCAGCACCGGAACGCCCAGGTTCGGTGCCATGAAGCCGACGATCTGACCCACCAGCCAGATCCCGCCGACGACTTGGAGGATCGTCATGGACGCCTGCGCGAGGACGGCCGCCGGCCACCAGCCCGGCCGCGGGGGCCGCCCCACGGGCAGCCCGGCCCGCGCCGCCAGCTCGTCCAGCGCCTCGGGCAACCCCTGCGACCCGCGTACCGCCGCCTCGCGCACCGCCTGCGCCCACGGCGCCGGGAGCCCGCCGGAGGCCCGGTCGGCGACCGTACGGACCGCCTGTTCGACGCGCTGGCGTGCCGTGGCCTCCTCGTCCGCCTGCGCGCGGACCGGCAGTCGGCCGGTGATGGGTTCGCGCCGGTCGTTGTACCAGCGCCACAGCCGCAGCCAGGGCGTGCCGCAGGCGCGGTTGGCGTTGCGCAGCCAGGCACGTTCGGCGGCCTCGCCCGCCGCGGTGGCACCCACCGAGTCCGCGAGCCGCGCGGCGAACTCGTCCCGCGCCTCCTCGCTGAGCCCGGTGCGCCGCCCCGTGGCGTAGACGGGCCGCAGTCGCCACGCGGCGGCGTCCACATCGGCGGAGATCCGCCGTGCCGCGGCCCCGCGGTCCCCCACGAACTGGCCGAGAACCTCGCGCAGTTCGGGGATGCCGTCCCCGGTGAGCGCGGACAGGGAGAGCACGGTCGCGCCGGGTTCCCCGTACTCCCCCAGGGCGATGCCGTCCTCGTCCAGGAGTCGCCGCAGGTCGTCGAGGACCTGGTCGGCGGCCTCTCCGGGGAGGCGGTCGATCTGGTTGAGGACGACGAACATGACCTCCGCGTGGCCCGCCATCGGCCGCAGATAGCGCTCATGGATGATCGCGTCGGCGTACTTCTCCGGGTCGACGACCCAGATGACCGCGTCGACGAGCGCGAGCACCCGGTCGACCTGTTGCCGGTGCGCGACGGCCGCCGAGTCGTGGTCGGGCAGGTCCACCAGGACGAGCCCGCGCAGCTGGGCCTCCATCTCGGCGCTCTGCAGGGGGCGTCGCCGCAGCCGTCCCGGGATGCCGAGCCGGTCGATGAGGGTGGCCGCGCCGTCGCTCCAGCTGCACGCGATGGGCGCGGCGGTGGTGGGCCGTCGCACGCCCGTCTCCGAGATGGCCACTCCGGCGAGCGCGTTGAAGAGCTGCGACTTGCCGCTGCCGGTGGCGCCCGCGATGGCGACCACGGTGTGCTGCCCGGAGAGCCTGCGCCGCGCGGCGGCCTCGTCGAGCACCCGCCCCGCCTCCGCGAGGGTGCCGCTGTCGAGCCGGGTGCGGGAGAGCCCCACGAGTTCGCGCAGCGCGTCGAGACGGGACCGTAGCGGCCCGTCGTACGCCAACGGGGCCGGGACGTGCGCGGCTTGTGCGGCGTGCGCGCTGTGCGCGGCCTGCGCGCGGGAGGCCCTGATCTCCACGGCGGCGGCCTGCTGCGCGGCGGTGGTCTCGTTGACCCGCCGCGCGATCAGCCCGTCGTCCCAGGAACCGGTCGACTCCTCGGGGTCCGCCTCGGGGTCCGCCGGGTCCGCGGACGCCTTGGATTCCGTACGACCCGAGGTGTCGGCGTCGGCCCGCGCGCGCGCGTGGTCGTCGGCGTCCTCCGGGGCACCCGCCTCCTCCGCGCCCTCCACGGGGAGGCCGTTCGCGGGAGCCGCCGCTGAATCGCCCTCTACGGGGGAGCTGTTCTCGGGGTGCTCGTCCTGGGCGGCGACCGCGTCCCCGGCGTGCGTGACGTGGTCCATCTCGTCCGTGTGGTCCTGGTCAGTGACGGCAGTCACCGGTCACCTCTCCTTCTGCAGTACGGACAGCGCGGCGATGAGTTCGGCCTGGGGTTCGGGGTGCACCTCAAGGGCGTCGAGCGGGGCGAGCCGTCGTTCGCGCTCGGTGTGCACGACCCGGTCCAGATGTTCGTCGAGCAGCCGCCCGGCCCGGTCGCGCAGCCGCAACGCGCCGTGGGCGCCGATCCGTTCGGCGAGGCCCTCGCCCGCGGACCGCGCCCTACGGCCGCCCAGCAGCGCGGTGGCGACCAGGGCGGCGACCACCTCGGGATCGGGCGCGATGCTCCGGTCGAGGTCGGCCACCTCCTCCTCGGCGTACTCCTCCAGCTCGCGCCGCCACCGCCGTACGGCCATCCCGATGCGGTGCTCGGCGCTCTCCGGCGACGGATCGCGCTCGGTGAGCTCTGGGGCACCCGCGGCCGGTTCGCGGCGCCAGGCGTCGTCGACACGCTCGTCGGCGGCCGTGACGGCGCACAGCAGCAGTGCGGCGAGGCTCTCCGCGAGGGCGTCGAGCAGTTCACCGGCGGAGCAGTCGAGCGGGAAGGCGCGCCAGCGCTTCAGCGCGTCCCCGGCGAGCACGGCCCCGGCCTGCAACCGCCCCCGCACCCGCGCGTGCTCGCTGTCGTACGCCCCGTCGACGGCGGCCGTGAGGCGCAGCGCGGCGGCGTACTGGGCGGCGGCGGCGCTGGCCAGCTCGGGCATCCGCGACGTGAGCGAGTCGAGGACGCCGTAGGCCGTACGGGCCATCGACTCCTGGCGGGCGCCCGGGTCCTGGGCCTGCTGCACGAGCCAACTCCGCAGCGGCGCCACGGCACTGGCCGGAAGCAGCCCCCCGCCCCAGGCGGACTCGGGCAGTTCGGGCACCGTGAAGCGGGGTACGTCGCCGAGGCCGGCCTTGGCGAGCAGGGCGCCGTACTGCCGTGACACCTCGGACACCACCTGGTGGGGCACCCGGTCCAGGACGGTGACCAGGGTCGCGTTGTGCTCCTTGGCGGTGCGCAGCAGATGCCAGGGCACGGCGTCGGCGTAGCGGGCGGCCGTGGTGACCATGACCCAGATGTCGGCCGCGCAGATCAACTCGGCGGCCAGCACCCGGTTGTCGGCCACCAGGGAGTCGATGTCGGGCGCGTCCAGGAGGGCGACTCCGCGGGGGAGGGTGTCGGCGGTCTCGATCCGCAGCACACGCATACCGTCCTCACCGGGGAGGAGCAACTCGTCCCCCGGGTCCTGATGAGGCACCCACACGCGCGTGAGGTCGGGCAGCACCCGCATGCCGCTGAACCAGTGATGGTCCTCCGGGTGGCAGACGAGCACCGGTGTGCGGGTCGTCGGCCGCAGCACGCCGGCCTCGCTGACCCGGCGCCCGACAAGGGAGTTGACGAGCGTCGACTTCCCCGCGCCGGTGGAGCCGCCGACCACGGCCAGCAGGGGTGCTTCGGGTTCTTTCAGGCGGGGCACCAGATAGTCGTCGAGCTGGGCGAGCAGTTCATCGCGATTGGCACGCGCGCGTGGAGCCCCCGCCAGGGGCAGCGGGAAGCGTGCGGCGGCGACACGGTCGCGCAGGGCGGAGAGTGCGTCGAGCAGCTGAGGCCGTACGTCCAAGGTCACCACATGTGAAGAATGCCCAATTTTGGGGGAATTCTGAAGCATATGAGCATGTCTGCGCGCCGACGGAACACAACGGACGGAAGGGATGACTGGGGCATGGGCACAGTCCAGGCATAACGAGTGCACAACACCCGTGGCGCCGCGCACCAAAAGCGATGCACGATTCGTACCTGCCTGCGATTATCAGGACCGCTTCACTGAACCTCCACATCGAGCCACGGAGGTGAAGCAACAGGGACAAGGACCCGGGAGCCCTATCCTTGTCCCCGGCAACGTCACGGACCGGCCCACACCCGGGCACACCACGACCGAGGCCACACACCCGGCCCCCGTAGCTCAGTGGATAGAGCAGGCGCCTTCTAAGCGCTTGGCCGCAGGTTCGAGTCCTGCCGGGGGCGCTTCGCGTACATCCCGTATCCGCCCTCCCTCCGGGAGGGCGTTTTTGCTGGTCAGGGGCATAGTAGCGAGCACGGCGTCACAGCGGCGTAAGGCCGAGTCGGCCGCACCGTTCCAGAACCGGGCAAAACGGCATTCAGGTTGAAGGACGGCCATATATCGCATCACCCTTGACGCCATGAGTCCCGCCTCCGCCCCCTTCGACCTGCCCGCCACGGGCGACTACGCCCGCGACTGGGCCCTCGTCGATGTGGAGACCTCCGGGCTCGTCGCCCGGCGGGACCGGGTGCTGGCCGTCGCGGTGGTGACGATCGGGCCGGACGGCGAGCAGACCGGGGAGTTCTCCACCCTGCTCGACCCGGGATGCGACCCGGGACCCGTCGAGGTGCACGGGCTGACCGCCGAGAGGCTGCGGGGCGCTCCGGCCTTCGACCAGGTCGCCGGGCGGATCGGGGCGATGCTCCAGGACCGGGTCCTGGTCGCGCACAACGCCCAGTTCGACTACGACTTCCTGGCCTACGAGTTCGCCCGTGCGCGGAGGTGGCTGCCGGTGTCCCAGCGGCTCTGCACTTTGGCTTTAAATCGTCAGGTGGACCCGCCCACGAACGACATGAAACTGGGCACACTGGCCGCCCACTACGGCGTACCGCAACAGCGCGCCCACGACGCCCTCGACGACACCCGGGTGCTCGCCGGCATCCTGCGGGCCTCCCTGCGCGAGGCGGCGCGGCTCGATCTGCCGTTGCCGCTGGTGAGTTGCCCACCCCGCGCGGAATCGCAGTTCACGCCGAAGCCGCCCAAGACGCCGTGCGCGTACCGCAATCCGGGACGGATGGCGCCCGGCGGCCCGCTGCTGCAGGGCATGAAGATCGCGATAACCGGTGAAACCGCGCTCGCCCGCGCGGAGTTGATCGGCCGCGCCGTCGCCGCCGGCCTCAACATGATGACCTCCGTCAGCCGCCACACCAGCGTGCTCGTCACCAACGAGCCGACGTCCGAGTCCACAAAGGCCCGCCGCGCGGCCACCGAGGGCGTACCGGTCATCGACGAACCCACGTTCCTAAGGCTGTTGGCGGACGTGCGCAGCGGAACGGCGCACGAAGGAACGACCACTTCCGCCTCAACCACACGGCCGGCGAAAGGAGTTCGAACCACCGAGCCCGAATCCACCCCGGCACCTCCCGCCCCGGTACCTCCCGCCCCGTCACCGCCCGTTCCTCGCCAACGCACCACCCCCGACCACGACTTGACCAAACCCCTGACGAACCGCCGTGTGCTGGTGCTCGGCGGCGACCACACCGATGCCGCCGCAGCGCGTACCCGCGTCGTCGAACTGGGCGGTTCCGCGGCGGTCAACCTCTCCACCAGCGTCACCGACGTAGTCGTCCTGGCGGACGGCGAGAAGGACCGCCGTATGAGCCGCATCACGGCCCTTCAACTCCCCGTGCACACAGCGGATTGGCTCACTTCCCCGACGGCCACCACCCCGGGCACACCACCGTCCCGGCCGAAGGAACCACACGTGATGCCGAGGGGCGGCGTCATCGACCTACCCACGTCATCCGACACACCCGCGCCAACACCAACACCCGAGTGGCACCTCACCGTCACCTGGGCTCCGCAGTCCACCTGCGAGATCGATGTCGTCGCCTTCATCCTCGACGAGGACGAACAGGTCACCTTCGACGAGGACTTCATCTTCTACGGCGCCCCCGAGAGCCCCGCCGGCACCGTGCGACTCCTCACCGGCGGCCCCGCCGAACAGACCGTCGCCCTCGACCTCGCGGCCCTGCCACCCGCGACCCGCAAGGTCGTCGTCGCCGCGGCCGTCGACGGCCCGGCCACCTTCAGAACGGTCGGCGCGATCCAGATCGGCGCGGCCCCCGGCACCAGCGGATCGCCCCTCGCCCGGGCCACCCTGGACGCCGCGACAACCGAACGCACCATGCTCCTCGCGGAGTTCTACCGCAGAGGCCCCCTCTGGCGCCTGCGCGCCGTGGGCCAGGGCTACGAGCACGGCCTCGCCACCCTCGCCCGCGGATACGGAGTCGACATCGCCGACTGAGCCACGACACCGGAGTCGATCCGCGCGGGCGCCACGAAGGCCGGCGACGACCGGACCCGGCCGAACGAGTGCTACCCCCGACACGAACCGGAGTCACCTGTGCGAATCCCGTTACGCCCGGCCGCTCGATCCACCCCGTCCCGCCCCCTGTTTCCACCCGTGTTTCATCCCGGTTTCCGATACGCCCGGATGGATACGCAATGGTCAAGAATTGGCCCCGAACGCTTGTGGGATTTCACAAGGACGGCGGATCATTGGCCGAATCCCGCCCCTCCCCGTCCCCGCCTCACCCCCACCCCCGTCCCCGTTAGTCCCCCCTCCTCCCCGAACCCGCAGGAGCCCCGGTGGCCGCAGGTCAGATCGACTCCGAGCCGGCCGGTACGTCGGCCGCAGCGCAGGTGGAGCGGCAGAAGCTGCGCAAGCACTTCGGCCGTTTCGACATCCTCTTCTTCCTCCTCTGCACGATCGTCGGCGTGGACACGATCGGCACGGTCGCCTCGTCCGGCGCCGAGGCGTTCACCTGGCTCATCATCCTGGCCGCGGTGTTCTTCGTCCCCTCCGCGCTGCTGATCGCGGAGCTCGGCGCCGCGTTCCCCGAGGAGGGCGGCCCCTACATCTGGACCAGCCGCGCCTTCGGCCGCCTCGCGGGCGCGGTGAACAACTTCCTGTACTGGATCACCAACCCGGTATGGCTCGGCGGCACCCTCGCCGTCTCCGCCGTCACGGCGTACACGACCTTCTTCAACGACGGCCACGACCTGAGCACCCCCGCCTTCTACGTCTTCGCCCTCGTCTTCATCTGGGTGGGCGTCCTCGCCGCGATCCTCTCCTTCGACGTCGGCAAGTGGATCCCCACCATCGGCGCCTGGAGCCGCTTCGTCCTCCTGGGCCTGTTCACGATCACGGTCGTCATCTACGGCATCCAGCACGGCCTGCACGGTTTCGGCCTCGGTGACTTCTCCCCGACGTACGCGGGCTTCGTCGGCCTGGTCCCCGTCCTGATGTTCAACTACGTCGGCTTCGAACTGCCCAACACCGCCGGCGACGAGATGACCGACGCCCAGAAGGACGTCCCCTTCGCGATCTTCCGCAGCGCCGCCCTCGCCGTCCTCCTCTACGCCCTCCCCATCCTCGGCATCCTGCTCGTCCTCCCGGTCAAGGCCATCACCGGCCTCGGCGGCTTCCTCGACGCGATCCGCCAGGTCTTCACCGTCTACGGCGGTGACGTGGCCGCCGACGGCACCGTCACCAGCAGCGGCGCGGGCACGGTCCTCGGGGACATCGCCGCGGTCCTGTTCATCCTCACGGTGCTGTCCTCCGGCGTCACCTGGGTCATGGGCTCCGACCGCGCCCTCGCCGTCTCCGGCTACGACGGCGCCGCGCCCCGCTTCCTCGGCGTCATCTCCAGCCGCTTCGGCACACCGGTCCGGGTCAACATCCTCAGCGGCCTGGTCTCCACCCTGGTCCTGGTCCTGGCCCACCAGCTCACCAACGGCAGCGCGGCGAAACTCTTCGGCGCCGTCCTCGGTCTCGCCGTGTCCACCACGCTGGTCAGCTACCTGGGCATCTTCCCGGCCCTGGCGGTACTCCGCCGCAAGGCCCCGGACGTCCCCCGCCCCTACAGGGCGCCTTTCCCCCGCACCATCAGCACGGTCCTCACGGTGCTCATCCTGTTCGCCAGCATCCAGCTGATCGCCCCCGGACTCGGCGACCACTGGTTCGGCGCCGACTACCTCCCGGACGGCTGGACCCACGCCGAACGCTGGAAGTACCTGCTGACGGAGCTCGTACCGCTCCTCGCCTTCATGCTCCTCGGCGTCCTCTTCTGGGCCCTGGGCAAGCCGACCCGCACGGCCAACTCGCTCTCGCTCACCAAGGAGTAGCGTTCCGGACGATCACCGGGAACCTACCCAAGGAACTACCGTGCCCCTGCGCTGTGTTGTCCTCGACGACTACCAGAACGCGGCGACCGAACTAGCCGATTGGTCGCCGCTCAAGGACACCGTGGAGGTCGTGAGCCTGCGCGAACACCTCGACGACGAGGGCGAGTTGGCCGCCGCCCTTGCCACCGCCGACATCGTCGTCACCCTGCGCGAACGCGTCCCCTTCCCCGCCGCGCTCCTCGCCCGGCTCCCCCGCCTGAAGCTGCTGATCGCCTCCGGTATGCGCAACTCCGTCATCGACTACACCGCCGCGAAGACCCACGGCGTCACCGTGTGCGGTACGGCCAGCTCCTCCACCCCGCCCGTCGAACTGACCTGGGCGCTGCTCCTGGGCCTCGCCCGGGGAATCGTCGAGGAGGCCAACTCCCTTCGCGGCGGCGGCCCTTGGCAGCGGACGGTCGGCGCCGACCTGCACGGCCGCACCCTCGGGCTGCTCGGGCTCGGGAAGATCGGCAGCCGGGTCGCACAGGTGGGCCTGGCCTTCGGCATGCGCGTCACGGCGTGGAGCCGGCACCTCACACAAGAGCGCGCGGACGAGGTCGGCGTACAACTCGCCCCGTCCAAGGAGCAGTTGCTCGCGGACAGTGACTTCGTCTCCGTCCATCTCGCCCTCGGCGACGGCACCCGCGGTCTCCTCGGCCCCGCCGAACTCGCCCTCCTCAAGCCCACCGCGTACCTGATCAACACCTCGCGCGCGGCGATCGTCGACCAGGACGCCCTGCTCGCCGCCCTGCGCGAGGGCCGGATCGCCGGCGCCGGGATCGACGTCTTCGACAGCGAGCCCCTCCCCGCCGGTCACCCGATGCGCACGGCCCCGCGCCTGCTCGCGACACCCCACCTCGGGTATGTGTCGCGGGCCAACTACACGACGTACTACGGGCAGGCCGTCGAGAACATCCAGGCCTACCTGGCGGGTTCGCCCGTACGACAGCTGCCGTAGAACCCGGGGCCCGTACGACGGCTGCCGTGGAGAGAGCGGGTCACGCGGCTGTCGACAGGCGGTAGATTCCCGCGCTCCGGCGCAGGTGGTGGAGGTCCACCAGGTAGCGCCGGAGCGTCACATGGTCGACCTCGCCCTCGTCGCACCAGGCGCGCAGCTTCTCGTTGACGACGCGCTCGGGGTATTCCATGCCGGGGGCGAAGGTCTGCTCGGCGATGTGCTGGAGGACGACCTGCTTGCGGGTCCACTGGGCGGGGAGGCGGATCAGCCGGCCGCCCCGGACGAAGGTCCGCAGGATCATGTCGGTGTGCTCGTCGCCGGTGGCCGGGCCGTCCTCGGCCGGATCGTCGCCCTCGCGGGCCAGCTGCTTGAACAGGTCGTAGTCGACGCGGAGTTCACCGTCGTCCATGGTCTTCACCACGCCCTGTTCGCGCAGCCGCAGCAGGGCGACGGCCGTGCCCCTCGGGGTCAGACCCGCCACCTCGGCGACCCGCTCGGAGGTCTCCGCGCCCAGGGCCACCGCCGCGAAGGCGCGCACCCGGTTCTCCTCGGCGAACAGACGGATCAGTTGGTCGGTTGCCATGTCCGGAGGCTAGTGGACACCCGCCCGCCGGGGGCACCGATTTTCCGCCGTCGAACATCCGCGCCCGGCGCTCGAAGCCGTGTTCAAAAAGGGTGATCCCCACGTCTGCGCCGTTACCAGCCATGCGCCGCCGCGTTGAACTCCAAGTGCGGTGGCGAGTCCTGCCGTCGCACTCATCGAACCAAAGGAGAACGTGATGTCTCGCATCGCGAAGGCGGCCGTTGTCGCCCTCGGCACGGGTGCCGTGGCGCTCGGTGGCGCCGGCCTGGCCATGGCGGACGCGGGCGCGCAGGGTGCGGCCGTCGGTTCGCCCGGCGTCCTGTCGGGCAACGTCGTGCAGGTCCCGGTCCACATCCCGGTCAACGTCTGCGGCAACACCATCAGCGTGATCGGCCTGCTGAACCCGGCCTTCGGCAACACCTGCGCCAACGTGAGCGGCCACGGCCACCCCGGCCACCCCGGCCCGGGCTACGGCGGCAACGGCTACGGCCACTGATCCGACCGCACACGCGGACGGACGTACGTACGCGAAGAGCCCCGGCACCTCAGGCGCCGGGGCTCTCCCCGTGTCCGGACCGCCACGACCGGTCAGCCGTGGCGGTACACCGGCGTCACGCGTACCGGTAGATCGCGCTGACGTCCTCCAGCTGCTCCGGCGTCACGTCCCACGGCGGCATCCGCTCCCGCCGTGCCACGACCCGCCCCTCCTGGTCGTCGCCCGCGCCCGGCGGCTTCGCCGGCAGATAGCGGGCGCCGCGGTGCCTGCTCTGCCAGCGCGACCACTGCAGGTCGACGAAGGCGTGGTGCAGCCAGAACACCGGGTCGTTGACGGACGCGCCGCCGAGCATCACGCCCCCGACCCACTTGTGGACCCGGTTGTGGTTGCGCCAGGACGCGCTGCCCGACCCGGTGCCCCACCCTTCGAGCCGGTTGCGGAACCCCGTGCGGCAGGTCGAGTCCCAGGGCGAGATGTCGTAGACCGGATCGGCGAGCGCCCCGTCCAGGTCGCTCTTCGTCGGCAGCGCGATCGGGGCGCCGGCCCGGCCCAAGTCCCTGGTGAGGTACGGCTCGTCGGTGATGTTCTCCGTGATCCTCCACTTGCCCGCCGCGTAGGCGAACGGCCCGGTCGTCACCTGGTGGTCGGAGCGCCGCCCGGTGCCGCCGAGCAGGTCCTTCGTCCAGGGCAGGGCGGTCGCGGAGCGGTCCCGGGTCCAGTCCCAATAGGGCACCGTCACCGAGGAGTCGACCCGGCGCAGCGCCCGCTCCAGGTCCAGCAGGAACTGCCGGTGCCAGGGCAGGAAGGAGGGCGCCATGTGCGCGGAGCGCAGTCCGTACTCCCCGTCCGGCACGAAGTACTCGATGTGGGTGCGCACGAACTCGTCGTACTCGCCCCGCCGTTTGACCTCCAGCAGCGCCGCCACGAACCGCCGCTTCTCGGCGCTCGTGAGTGTGCTGACGTCCTTACGCGTGTACGCCATGGTCTCCCCCCATGTGCATCTGCTCCATCGGCCCGTCCGCCTCGCGCAACTCCCGGCCGGGGCTCAGTTCGTCGACGGCCGCGCGCGTGGCCTCCAGGGCGGTGGGATACGACCGGTAGTGGTCGACCATGCTCAGCCAGGTCCCGTCCGCGCGCCGCATCAGATGCAGCGGCCGGCCGTCCACCGTGACCTGCCACCCGTCCTTCAGCACACCGTGGATACGGCGGCCCCGGTACGTCTCGTCGAAGGCGGTGTCCCCCGGGTCCTCGCCGGAGCGCGTGGGCCGCGAGGCCGCGACGACGGGCACGAGGGCCACGGCGAGCACGGCACCGAACGCCCCGCGCAACGCCTCCCGCCGCGTCCTGCGCACCGCACCGGGTCTGACCGGCTCCCGGCCCACGGGTACTCCACCGACGCTCACGCTCATGGCCCAACTCCTCGTCCGTTCGGCATCGTTCGAGGGGCTAACCGTCCGACACCCCGCCCGGTCACCATGCCGACGGCAGACAGACGGAAGGGCCCGGGTCGCACCACCCGGGCCCTCGTCCGTTCCGGCCCTGCGGCCGCCTTCGTTCTTCCCGCGCTACGGCCTAGAGGCCGGCGCCCGTGACCAGGTCCGCGCCCGGCACCGTCTGCAACACCGGTGCCAGGACGCCCAGTTGGGGCGCCTTCAGGTCCGGGAGGCCGAAGTTGTCGGGGTTGGGCGGGGTCAGCGGCACGTCCAGCGCCAGGCCCGGAGCCATCGTGCGCAGGTCGGAGGCCGGCGTGCTGACGCCGACGTGGTCGAAGCCGTCGCCGAGGACGTGCGGCAGCGGAGCGCGCAGGCCGAGGCCGGGCAGCCCGCCGTGGACCGGGAGTTGGGGCACGGCCCGCTCCGGGATGAGCCGGCCCTCGACGTACCGCGGGCCCTCGGGCGAACCCGGCATGGGCACGGGCACCTCCCCGCCCAGCTTGGGGAGTTCCATGCCGAGGGCACTCTCCGCACCCTCAAGCGGCACGGGCACGGGGACCGTGCCGATCGCGGCGGCGGGGGTCGCGACGGCGGCGCCGGTCGCGGCCGCCACGGCCGTGATGACAGCGGCGATGGTTCCTCGGGTGGTCGACTTCATGGAGTGCGGTCCCTTTCGGAATTCGGATGCTCTGCGTGCTGACCGGGTAACGAGGCCGGACAGCGCATCAGTTCAAGATTCCCCCGGGTGCCGTAGTAGTCAGCTTTCCGGAATTCCCGCCCGCTGTCCGGTCGTTCAGCCGCGCAGGCTGCGGGCGGGCAGGATGATGTGCGCGGCGGCGTTCAGGGTGTCCTCGGAGCCGGCGAACTCGGCCAGCGCCTCGGGGGTGACGGGCTTGCCCGGCTCGGCCTCGGGCCAGGGGCGGGTGGTGAACACGAGGTAGGCGAAGCCGCGTTCGCCGACCGCCGCGAGCCACTCGGGCGGCGGCACGCACTGGGCGTTGAGCTGCGGCATGTTGAGGACGGCCTGCCCGGACTCGACGAGCATCGTGATCGGCAGGCTGGGCTTGGTGGCGCCGTCGACGACGTTGCCACCGACCGGGAGCCCGTTGTCGGTCAGCAGCCGTTCCACGGCGGCGGTGGCGGCCTCGGGGCCGTCCGCGGCGTCGCCCAGGGTGTAGGCGAGGAGATAGGGCATGTCCCCGTCGGGGGCCTCGCCGCTCCACGCCAGGACGACGAGGGTGCCGAGGTCGGCGACGCGGAAGGGGCGCGTTTCGCTTGAGGTTGAGGTCACCGCGCGACCTTATCGACGGGCCGGAAGGCAACCGGCCGCGTTCTCACCCGTCCGGCCGATGGTGCGGGCACCCCGCCACACGAACGAGGGACGCCTCGCGACGCCCCTCGAACACCACCGGAGAGACTCAGCTCTGCAGCGGCAGACCGCCGAGCAGCGGGTTGTGCTGGTTCAGCGCGGCGGTCGCACCCTTGAGGGTGTTGAGCGCGGAGCCCTTGTTCTCGGTGTCGAGCGCGTCCGACTGGTGCTGGAGCGGCATCACGTCGGCGGGCTGGAGCCGGCCACTGGTGAGGGTGTTGACGGCGCCGGTGAGGCTGGTGGGCGTCACGTCGGCGGGGCTGTAGGCGAACGCGGGCGCGGCGGCACCGGCGATGGCGAGGGACCCGGCAACGACAGCGGCAGCCTTCAGGGACTTCATCGTGTTCCTTTCTTCGGCAACTCATGTCACCAGAGCGAATTCTGTCGCCGTGTGTAACGAGTTCCGGCCGGGGCGGAAACCCCGTGCGCAGAAACTTTCTGCTGCCCACCCGAATGCGGCGTGTGTCTCATCGGCGTTTCCCATCCTCATATGAAAAGGCCGTACAGCGGAAAAGGCCGTCGGGCCGACCCCAGGAAAGGGACCGGCCCGACGGCCGTTCTGCGACTGCTCCGCGACCGTTCCACGGCCGCTCGCGTCAGACGCCGGGAACCGCCGGTGCCGCCGGTACCGCGGGCACCGCCGGAAGCGCGGGCGTCGACGGCAACGACGGCAACGCGGGCAGACCGGGCAGGCTCGGTGCGGGCAGACCGCCGCCGAGCAGCGTGGCCGCGACCACGTTGACGAGGCCCGTCACGACACCGGTGACCGCCGGGACGACGCCGGCGACATCGCCGGAGGTGACCGCCGCGAGCAGCGTGGTGACCGCTTTCTGCAGGGACGCGAGGGCGTCACCGGCGAGGTCGGCGGGCGCCTTCGCCTTGGAGTCGTCGGCGCTCTTGAGCGAGGGCAGCGCGGGCACGGCGGGAACCGCGGGGGCGGCGGGCACGGCAGGCGCCGCGGGGACCGCCGGAACCGCCGGTGCGGCCGGCGCCGCCGCGGTGATCTTGGCGACGGCCGTGGTGATGGCGGCGCCCAGCGACTTCGCCTGGTCGGCGGAGAGCTGGCCGTTGTCGGCCTTGAGCGCCTGGTTCAACAGGTCGGTGACGGGGCCGAGTACGCTGCCGAGGTCGCCGAGGCTCTTGACCGGGGCGAGCAGTGTGTCGGCGTTCGGGACCGGCGCGCTCGACGCGGCGTGGACGTGCTTCCGCGCCGAGTCGTTGTCGGCGGCGACGGCCGCGGGGCCGGCGATCCCGATCAGGACGGTGGCACAGAGCACGGAGGACGCGACGCGCCGTGCGGGCAGACCACGCATGGGTGTTTCCTTTCGGTGGTGCTTCGGATCTTGAGCCCACCGTGAAAGCGCTCACCACCATCTGCAACCGGTCGGACGCGCCGGGTGACCGTCCGTCAGCCGTACGGTCGACGTCGTGCCTGGTGAGGGCCATGTCAAGACCGAAGCGCCGGACCGGGATCGCTACCGCCCATTCGGGGCAACACCGCCGAACGCCGACCGGCCGTCCCCCCGTGGCGACACCACGGGAGAACGGCCGGACGAAGTGATGCGCGCGGACGTCAGCCGTTGACGCAGGTGTTGCCGAAGGCCGGGTTCAGCAGGCCGATGACGTTGACGGTGTTGCCGCAGACGTTGACCGGGATGTGGACCGGAACCTGGACGACGTTGCCGGACAGCACGCCCGGGGAGTGGGCGGCCGCGCCGTGCGCGTCGCTGTCGGCGGCGGCGATGCCGGCGGTGCCCGCCATGGCGGCGGCGGCAACGGAGGTCAGGACCAGGCCCTTCGCGATACGCGACATGGAGAGGTGCTCCTTGGGGTTGAAACAAACATCCGGGCGGGGATGCCCGGCGCTGTGTCAACGCGCGGCGCCCAAAGGGGTTGTGCCGCCAATGGGGTGATCTCCCAGAAAGCCCAACTTCACCATTCCGACACACTTGTTGCGTTTCGACGGATTAATCCAGACAGCCACTACAGTTGCGCACCTCCCGAAGTACCCCTATAGCCATCACATCGCACATAGGGGCCGTACTTCCCGAAAGGGCACCTCCGGTCATGCGCAATTCCCTGGGTCCATTGCTGCGCCGGGCGTCGACGGGCGCTCTCGCCCTCGTCACGATCTGGGCCCCGGCCGCCTCCGGAGCATCCGCCCCGCCCGCCGAGGCGACGCGCGTCCCGTTCACCCAGCGCTTTTCCGCGCTCCAGCACGGCGGCATCGTCCGCGCGGCCAACACCTCCGTCAGCTGCCGTACGAACTCGGCCGCGTGCCCGGCCGTACGAAAAGGACAGGCGGCGGTCAACAGCGACTTCGACATGTTCTACGTCGACGTCGACAGCGACCCGAACACCTACAACTCCTCCCGCGCGGAGGTCCGGCTGCCCGAGGGCGCCCGGGCCACGTACGCGCGCCTGTACTGGGGCGGCAACCTCCGCGTGGGCGAGCAGAAGCCGGCCAAGGACAACGGTCGGGTACTGATCGCGGAGCCCGGCGGCGACTACAAGGCGGTGCTCGCGGACACCGTCGTCGGGCACCGGGTGGCGGGCGGCGCGGACGCGTTCCAGGCCTCGGCGGACGTCACCGAGCTGGTCCGGGCGAGTGGTTCGGGCCTCTACACCGTGGCCCAGATCAACACCGCCATGGGCAGGTCCGCGGCCGGTGCATGGGGCGGCTGGACGCTCGTCGTGGCGTACGAGAAGCCGCAGGAGCCGTTGCGCCGGCTGGAGCTGTGGGACGGCTTCGACGCGCTGGACTCCCGTACCGGCGCGGAGATCCGAATGCGCGGGGTGCGTATGCCCGCGCACGCCGGGGGACGCGCGGGCGTGGTGGCGTACGACGGGGATCGCGGCCGCACCGGGGATTCGCTCACGCTTTCGACCGGTCGTACGAACGCCACCGCGCTCGGTGACGGCGCCAACCCCCGTGACGACGTGCTGAATTCCACGATCAGCGACCCGGCGGCGGCGCCTTCGGAGCGTGCGCCCGCGTATGCGAACACGCTCGGCTACGACTCCGATGTGTTCGATCTCGGCAAGGCGCTGCGTCCCGGCGGTGACCAGCTGGCCTTCCGGCTCGTTTCCCACCGGGACGCGGCGTGGTTCGGGGCGCTCTTCGTCGCCGTCGACGCCCAGCAGTGAGGCGCGTTCCCGCCCGCAGTCCCGAGCGCCACCCGTGAGCGAGGAAACCGCGCAATGCACCAGCCAGCAACCGACACTCGGCCACGGGTCCTGCACCTCGCCCAGCCCGTGGACGCCGGGGTCGCCCGTGTCGTCATCGATCTGACGCGGGCCCAGCTCGCGTCCGGCCTGCACGTCACGGTCGCCTGCCCCGCCGGCGGCGGCCTCGCGGACGGGGTCCGGGCGCTCGGCGCCGACGTACGCCGGTGGGAGGCGACCCGGTCACCCGGCCCGGCGCTCGTCTCCGAGGTACGGCGGCTCGCCCGGGTGGTCGCGGAGGTGCGGCCCGATCTCGTGCACGCGCACAGCGCGAAGGCCGGTCTGGCCGGACGTCTTGCCGTGCGGGGGCGGATCCCGACCGTGTTCCAGCCGCACGCCTGGTCGTTCGAGGCGGTCGGCGGGGTCACCGCCACGCTCGCCGTCGGCTGGGAGCGCTGGGGCGCGCGGTGGGCCACCCGGACGGTGTGCGTGAGCGAGGCGGAGCGTACGACCGGGCTGCGGGCCGGGGTCCGGGGCCGCTGGAGCGTGATCCCCAACGGGATCGACACCGAGCGCTTCCACCCCGCGGCCGTGGACACCGTACGGGCCGGCATCGAGCAGCTCGCCGGGGTCGATCCGGCGGCACCGCTGGTGGTGTGCGTGGGGCGGCTGTGCCGACAGAAGGGGCAGGACGTCCTGCTGACGGCGTGGGACGAGGTGGTCCGGCGCGTGCCGAAGGCCCGGCTGGTGCTCGTCGGCGACGGACCCGACCGGGCCGCGTTGCGTCAACTCGCCCCGGATTCCGTGCTGTTCGCGGGTGCCGTCCCCGATGCCGTGCCCTGGTACCAGGCCGCCGACCTGGTGGTCCTGCCCTCGCGCTGGGAGGGCATGGCACTCGCCCCGCTGGAGGCGATGGCCTGCGGGCGTCCCGTCGTCGTCACGGACGTGGCCGGCGCCCGCGAGAGCCTGCCCCCCGCTCTCGTGCCGCGCTGCCTGGTCCCGGCCGAGAACCCGGCGGTGCTGGCCGGGGCCGTCGCCGAGCTGCTGCTCGACCCGCTGCTGCGCGAGTCCCTCGGCCACCAGGGACGCCGGTACGTCCAGTCCACGCACGACGTGCGGCACTCCGCCGAGGCGGTCGCGGAGGTCTATCGCGATCTCCTCAGCGGCAAACCCGTCGTGCCCACCGAGTGCAGGGAGTCCATCCACTCGTGACCGCGGAAAGCACCGTCCCCTCCCCCGGCGGACAGCCACGGGACCACGGATTCTCGAACGTCTCGGTCATCCCCCGCCGCACCGGCGGCGGTTTCCGGTTCCCGGTCCGCCGCCCGCCCGCGCGGCCGACCTCCCCGCTGCCGCTGCTCGGCGCGGATCTCACCGCCGCCCTGGTGGGCGCCCTCGCGCTCACCGGGGGTCAGCGCAGACCGCTCCTGGTGGCCCTGTTGATCGCCGGGTCGATACTGCTGCGCCCGCAGCTGCCCCGGGCCGTACCGCGCGTCCTCGACGAACTGCCCGCCGTCTGCGGCCGGATCGCCGTCGCGTGGCTCGCGCTCGGCACCCTCACCGCGGCCTACGACCCCGACCGCGCCCTCTCCCCGCGCACCCTGCTCCTGGGCTTCGCCCTTCAATCGGCGGCGAGTTGCGTGGCCCGCGGCGCGGTGCACCGACGCCGCCGCAAGGCACTCGTCAACCACCCCCGCACCGCCCTGGTGATCGGCCCGGCCGCGACCGCGCAACGCGTGGCGGCGGCGGTGCTACGGCACCCGAGGTGCGGGATCGAGCCGGTCGGCATCGTCGCCGAACACCCGGACGGCTCCGAGGGGTTGCCGGTCCTGACCACCGGCGAGGAGGTCGAGCGGGCCCTCATCCAGAACGGCGTCCGGGCCGTCCTCACCGTGCATCCCTCGGTACGGTCCGAACGCGGGCCGCTGCTGAGGGCGTTGGCGGAGTCGGGCTGCGCGGTCTGGGAGGTCGACGCCGACTCCCCGTCGTACGAGATGCGTGACCAGCTCGCCGGATTCGCCTGCCGCAGGCTGGAGTTGGGGTCGAACCACCCCGGCAGCCTCGGCAAGCGGGCCCTGGACGTGCTGGCGTCCGGCGCCCTGCTCCTCCTGGTCAGCCCCTTGCTGCTGGTGTGCGCGGTGGTCCTCCGTCTCACCGACGGGCGCGGTGTCGTCTTCCACCAGGAGCGCATCGGCAAGGACGGACGCCCTTTCACCCTGCTGAAGTTCCGCACCCACCGCCCGGTCGACGAGCACGAGGCGGCGACCCGCTGGAACATCGCGCGCGAGCCGCAGATGAGCCGCTTCTGCCGCTTCCTGCGCCAGACCTCGCTGGACGAACTGCTCCAGCTCTGGAACGTGTTCCGCGGCGACATGAGCCTGGTCGGCCCGCGCCCCGAACGCCCGTACTTCGTCGCGCAGTTCAGCCAGACCTACCCCGGTTACGCGGCCCGCCACCGGATGCAGACCGGCATCACCGGCCTCGCCCAGATCCACGGGCTGCGCGGCGACACCTCGATCGAGGACCGCTGCCGGTTCGACAACGCGTACATCGACAACTGGTCGCTGTGGCAGGACATCTGCATCCTGGCCCGCACGGTGACCGCGCTCGTACGTCCGACCGGGAGCTGAGCCGTGAACCACCGAGTCCGTATGAACGCCCCTGTCCCGCCCGTACGTCCGACGGGGAGCTGAACCGTGCTGCGCCGCGTCCGCGTGTTCGCCCCCGTCCTCCCGGTCGTCGCCGTGATCGCCCTGCTCGGCCTGCCGCTCACCCCGGGCGAGGGCGGCGCCGGTCCGGCCGACGCGGTCTCCGGTCTCGTCGTGCTGTACTGCGGCATCCGGCTCCTCCGCGACCGCAGCCGCCCGCTGACCCCAACCGCCGTAGCGGTCATGGGACTTCCGGTCCTCGGCCTGTCGATCGCCGCGATGGGCGCGTCCTCACCGGGCGCGGGCCTGAGCGGCCTCGGCCGCTACCTCCAGATCTTCGTACTGGTCCCCGCGGCAGTCGTCCTGCTGATCCGCGACCGCCGCGACTTCCGCCTCCTGGCCTGGTCGTTCGTGTCCCTCGCGCTGTGGCAGGGGGCGATCGGCGTCAAGCAGTACGTCACCGCGACCGGCGCCTCGTACCAGGGTGAGGACATCCGCGCGGTGGGCACCTTCGGCCCGACCGACGTGATGGGCATGGCGACGGTCGTCTCCTTCGGCCTGATCTGCGCGCTGGCCCTGGCCCTGGGCCGAAATGACGCACGCCGGCGGGCAGTTGCGGCAGGTTGTGCGTTCGCTCTGCTGGTGCCCCTCGCCCTTTCCTTCAGCCGAGGCGCGTGGATCGCGACGGCGGCGACCTGCGCGATCCAACTGGCCCTGGCCGGCCTGCGCCGCGCCCTGAAGGTGGCCGCGGCGGTGACGGCGGCGGGCGTGGTCCTCGTCGGCGGCTTCGGCGTCGGTACGGCGATGCTCCAGGAGCGGATCGACAGCATCACCCAAGTCACCGACGCCCCCGACCAGTCGGTGATCGACCGCTACACGATGTGGGCGGCGGCGACGGCGATGTGGCGCGAACACCCGCTGACCGGCGTCGGCTTGAAGGGCTTCCCCGAACACCGGGACGGCAACGCCTCGTTGGCCCTGTCCTCCGGCAGCGACACGGAGGGAGCAGGCGCCGCCTTCCTCAAACAACCCCTCCTCTCCCCCCACAACATGTACCTCCTGGTCCTCAGCGAACAGGGCCTCCTCGGCCTCCTCACCCTGGCAGGCGGCTGGCTGGCCCTCCTGGTCTGCGCGTTGCGCGGCCTGTTCCGCGTCCACCGCACCAAACTCCCGGGCCTGGACTGCGCGTTGGTCGCCACCGGCCTCCTGACCTGGCAACTGATCGACTTCATGTACGCGGACATCGGCGGCCCGTCAACGGTCCTGACGGCGGTGGTCTTCGGGGTGGTGGCGTGGTGGTCCCTGGTGGGCGCAACCGCGGAGGAGCAGCCGGTCCTCCAGGCTCCGGTGCGCACGACACAGCCAGAGGCCGTGCCCCAATGACGACACAGGCCAGCAGCAACCCCCCTAAGGGGCGCGGGGAACTGCGCGACCAGCCCCCACGGCGCGCAACCCGCGAGACAGCCTCAGGACCCACAACCGACGAACCCGACACCGCCCCACACCTCCCACAAGCACGCACTGCCACCCCGGCGCCCACCGGAACCCCCACCCCCGAACCCCGCGGCTTCCTGGCCAAAGCCGCGCTGATCACCGCCGTCCTCTCCATCACCGGCTCCCTCCTGGGCCTCGCCAGAGACCAGGCCCTGGCCCGCCTCTTCGGCGCCGGCAGCGAAACGGACGCCTTCCTCATCGCCTGGACGATCCCGGAATTCGCCGCCACCCTCCTGATCGAGGACGGCCTCGCCTTCGCCCTGATCCCGGCCTTCAGCATGGCCCTGGCCCGCAGGGCCCAAGGCGCCCCCGGCGACCCGGTCCGCTCCCTGGTCGCCACCACCCTCCCCCGCCTGACCCTCGCCTTCATCGCGGTATCGGCCCTGCTCATCGGCACAGCCCCCTACCTGGTCGAAGCCCTGGCCCCCGGCCTGCCGAACCCCGCCCTGGCCATCAGCTGCACCCGCCTCACCGCCACCTGCGTCCTCAGCTTCGGCCTCGCCGGCTACTGCAGCGCGGCCCTCCGGGCCCACCGCCGCTTCGTGGCCCCGGCGGCGATCTACGTGGCGTACAACATCGGCATCATCGCCGGGATGTACGCCTTCGGCGCCCACTGGGGCGTCCGCTCGGCGGCCCTCGGCGTGGCCGGCGGCGGCGTCCTGATGGTGCTGACCCAACTCCCCTCGCTGTGGCGCCAGTTGACGAGCCACAAGCCCACCACCCCGGACGCGGGCCCCGCCGAGGCCCGCCCGATGAACCTCGCCCTGATGGCCACCGTGCTGCTCTTCGCGCTGTGCCGCCAGTCCCAGGTCCTCATCGAGCGCTTCCTCGCCTCCCACCTCCCCGCCGGCGCCATCTCGCACCTGAACTACGCGCAGAAGGTCGCCCAGATGCCGATGGTGCTCTCGCTGATGCTGTGCACGGTCACCTTCCCAGTGGTCGCGCGGGCGCTGGCCGAGGGCGACACGGAGAAGGCCCGCGACCGCGTGGAGCGCGACCTCGCGCTCGCCGCCTGCCTGGTGCTGCTCGGCGCCGCCGTGGTGATCGCCTGCGCCCCGCAGATCATCCAACTCCTCTTCCAGCGCGGCGCGTTCACCGTCCACGACACCGCCGCCACGGCGGGCGTGATGCGCGTGTACGCCCTGGGACTGCTCGGCCAGACCCTGGTCGGCGTCCTGGTCCGCTCCTACTTCTCGGCGGGCCGCCCCACCTGGTACCCGGTCGGCGCGATGGCCGCCGGCATCGTCGTGACCACCTGGATCGGCGCCTGGGCGGTCGGCCCCTGGGGCGTCATCGGCATCGCCGTCGCCAACGCCACCGGCATCACCTTCACCGCCGTACTCCTGCTCTACGGATCGGGCCCGCGCAGTGTCCCGCTCCGTACCCGGCAGGTGCTGATCGAGCTGAGCCGGCCGGTGCGCGCGGCCGTGGTCGCGACGATCGCGGGGGCGTTCGTGGCCCACGCGCTGCCCTCGCCGCTGCTCGGTCTCACCGTCGGCTGCACGACCGTCACCGTCGTCTTCGTCCTGCTCGGCTGGGCCCTGGGCGCCCAGGGCTTCGCACCCGCACTGGAATCCGTACGCTCGATCACACGAAGGCTCATCCATGGCCGCTCCCGTTGATTCCCCGACCACCGGCAGACGCGTCACGGGCCCGGTCCCGTGGGTGGCGATGTACCACTCCGTGGGCGACTGCTCCGACGACCCCTATCGCATCACGGTCGCCCCCGACCGCCTTGACCAGCAGCTGAGTTGGCTGCGCAGGCGCGGACTGCGGGGCGTGTCCATGGCCGACCTGCTCGCCGCCCGCGCCCGGGGCGAGGGCCAGGGCCTGGTCGGTCTCACCTTCGACGACGGCTACGCCGACTTCGTCACCAACGCCCTTCCCCTGCTGGCCCGTCGGGACTGCGGGGCCACCCTCTTCGTCCTCCCCGGCAGGCTCGGCGGCGACAACGCCTGGGACCCACAGGGCCCACGCAAACCCCTCCTCACCGCGGACGGCATCCGCCAGGCCGCCGCCGAGGGCGTGGAGATCGGCTCGCACGGCCTGACCCACGTCGACCTGACCAAGGCGGACGACGCCACCCTGCGCGCCGAGGTCGCCGAAAGCCGTTCCCGGCTACGGGAGTTGGTCAACTCCCCGGTCGACGGCTTCTGTTACCCCTACGGCACGATCGACGCCCGCGCCATGGACGCCGTACGCGAGGCCGGTTACGCCTACGCCTGCGCCATCGACCCCGGCGACCTCAACGGCCCGCACGCGCTCCCCCGCGTGCACATCGGCCAGAACGACACCGCCGTACGCCTCTTCCTCAAGTACCGGCTGCATCGCCTGCGCCGGCGTCCGGTGGAGGGGCTCGCATGAGGGCCCTGCACATCATCACCGGGCTCGGCGTCGGCGGCGCCGAGCAGCAACTGCGGCTGCTGATCCGGCACTTGCCGGTCGACTGCGACGTCGTGACGCTCACCAACCCGGGCGCGGTCGCCGACGGCCTGACCGCCGACGGGGTCCGCGTCCTCCACCTCGGCATGACCGGCAACCGCGACCTCGCCGCCCTCCCCCGCCTGGTCAGGATCATCCGCACCGGCCGCTACGACCTCGTCCACACCCACCTCTACCGCGCCTGCGTCTACGGCCGGCTCGCCGCCCGGATCGCGGGCGTGAAGGCGGTCGTCGCCACCGAACACTCCCTGGGCGACTCGCAGATGGAGGGCCGGGGCCTCAGCACCGGGGTCCGCGCCCTGTACCTCGCCAGCGAGCGCCTGGGCCGCTCCACGGTCGCCGTCTCCCCCACGGTCGCCGAACGCCTCAAGCACTGGGGCGTACCGGGCTCGCGCATCGAGGTGGTCCCGAACGGCATCGACCTGGCCCGCTTCCGCTTCGACCCGGCGCAGCGCCTGCGCACCCGCCAGCGGCTCGGCCTGCCCGAGGGCGCGTACGTCGTCGGCGGCATCGGCCGCCTCGCCGCCGGGAAACGCTTCGACGTCCTGGTCCGCGCCCTGGCCCAACTCCCGGACGACTACTGGCTGTTGCTGGTCGGCGGCGGCACCGAGGAGAACCTCCTGCGCCGCACGGCCCACGACTACGGGGTCGCCGACCGGGTGCTGTTCACCGGCGAACGCCCCTACACACCCGACGGCTCACCGGGCCCCGACCTGCCCTCCCTCACCGCCGCGATGGACCTGCTCGCGTCGCCGTCCCCCGAGGAGGCCTTCGGCCTGGCGGTCGTAGAAGGTCTGGCGTCCGGGCTGCCCGTGCTCTACGCCTCCTGTCCCGCCATCGAGGACCTCCCCCCGCAGGCCGCGGCCGGCGCCCGGCGGGTGCAGGGCGGTCCCGAGGTCTTCGCCCGCGCGCTGGCGGCGGCCCGCGCGCAGGGCCCGCGTCCACGCACCGCACCGGACGCCGCCCACCACTACTGCATCACCCGCAGCGCCGCCCAACTCATGGACGTGTACGCGGCCGCGGTCTCCACCTCGTCGCCGTCCCCCGCACCCCAGGGAGCCAGTTCCTCATGACCGAGATCCGACAGCACCTCCCCCTCAGCCGCGCGAAAGCCCTCCCGGCCTGGTCCCTCCTCGCGGCCGGCGCCGTGACCGGCGGCCTGCTCGGCGGCGCGTACGGCATCGTCAAGACCCCGACGTACACGGCCACCAGTTACGTCATCGCCGTCCCCACCGACAAGGCCGACTCCTCGACCGCGCTCGGTTTCGCGCAGGCCTACGGCCGGGTCGCCACGCAGCTCGCGGTGCTCGGGGACGCGCAGGTGTGGGCGGGCGTGCCGGTGAAGACGCTCCAGTCGAGCGTGCAGACGGCGACCTCGCCGGACGCGCCGATGGTCGCCGTGACGGCCACCTCCTCGCGCGCAGACCTCGCCGCCGACATGGCCAACGCCGTGTCCCGCTCGCTGACCGTGCACGCGAACGACGCGAAGGCCGCGACCCACGTCGAACTCCAGACCTTCGCCCGCGCCATCAAGCCCGCCGCGCCCACCTCGGCCTCGGCCGCGGTGACCGGCCTGGTCGGCGCGAGCGCGGGCGGACTCCTCGGCGGCCTGCTGCTGCTCGTCCGGCCGCGCCGGACCACCGAGGAGACCGGCCGTCCCGCCTCCGTGCCCAGCCCGGCCACCGCGGCCGACGTGCTGTGACACCGGTGTACTCGACCGAACTCGTCACCGACGCCCAGGAGTTCGCCGAACTCGCCCCGGCCTGGGGCCGGTTGTACCAGAAGTGCGGCGCGGCGACCCCGTTCCAGTCCCACGCCTGGCTGCACTCCTGGTGGCTGTCGTACGGCCGAACGGGCCGTCTGCGTCTGCTCGTCGTCCGCGACGGCCGCGAACTCGTCGCCGCCGCACCCCTGATGCTCGTCCGCAGTCCGGTGCCCTCGCTGGTCCCGCTCGGCGGCGCGATCTCCGACTACGGGGACGTCCTGCTGGACGACGACCACGGCGACCCGGCCGTCGCCGCGCTCACCGAGGGCCTCGCGTCCGCCGCCCGCACCGCGCTGATCGACTTCCGCGAGGTGCGCCCCGGCGGCGCGGTCGAGCGCGTCTACGACCGCTGGCGCGGCCCCCGCCGCCGCGTCCACGACTCGCTGTGCCTGGAGCTGCCCGCCGTACCGATGGACGAACTGGTCGCCCGTCTCCCCTCCTCCAAGGCCCAGCGCGTCCGCGCCAAGCTCCGCAAGCTGACCGCACTCGGCGTCGAGCGTCACGTCGTACACCCGGACGGGGTGGACTCGGCGCTACGGCGGCTGCTGGAACTGCACGAACTCCAGTGGCAGGGGCGGAAGGTGACGTCCGAGCATCTCCAGACCCGGTTCTGCGAGCACCTGGTGCGCTCGGTCGGGCCGATGGTGCGCTCCGGGGACGCCGTCGTCACCGAGTTCCGGCTCGACGAGGACGTGGTCGCCGTGGATCTGACGCTGTTGTCGCGGCGGCTCGCGGGCGGCTATCTCTACGGCGCGCATCCGCGGCTGCGGGAGCGGAAGGCGGATGTGGCGGTGATGCTGCTCGACGCGTGCGCCGAGCACACCGGTGCCGACGGGCCCCGCACGCTCAGCCTGCTGCGCGGGGACGAGCCGTACAAGCACCACTGGCGGCCCGAACCGGTCGTCAACCAGCGGCTGTTGCTGGCCCGGCGGCGTACGGCGCCGCTGATGGGGGCGGTCGTCTGCGATGTCGCCGCGCGCCGGCGGGGCAAGGTGCTGGTGCGGAAGTGGAAGGAACGCGGTGGCGACGGACCGTGAGCGGCCCGCCGCCACCTCTGGTTCAGCGGTCGCGCTGCCACCAGTCGAACTTCACGCACAGCTTCCCGCCGAGCCAGTACTCCACCCAGTCGCCCAGCTCGACCGGCGAGCAGTTGGCCGGGTGGGTCGGGGTGGGCGGTGTGGTGGGTGCGGTCGGCTTGGTCGGCTCCGGAGTGACCGGGGCCGTGGGCGTCACGGGTGTCGTGGGTGTCGTAGGCGCGGTCGGGGTCGTGGTCGGGTCCTCGGTGCGGCCGAACAGGACCGAGCGATAGACCTGGGACGACTTCGGGTTCTCGGAGCACTGCCACACACCGTGCGGGCAGTAGTCGGTCACCGTGTTGTACAGCGGCTTGTGCTCGTCCATCCAGGCGAGCATGCGCTTCATGTACTCCGCGTTGTCGCCGTTACGGAAGAGTCCCCATTCAGGATAGGAAATGGGCTTGCCGTGAGATTTGGCGAAGTCCACATGTGCCTGAAGTCCGTAGGGCTCTTTCACCTGTTCGTCGAACGTCAGCCCGGAAGGCTGGTCGTACGAGTCCATTCCGACGATGTCGACCGTGTCGTCCCCCGGATAGCACTGCGTCCAGGGAACGGCGTCCCGGCCACGGGTCGGATCGAAGTCGAACCGGAATTTCTGTCCCGGCACCGAGCGCATCGTGGTGACGATCCTGTTCCAGTACTTCTTCCAGGCCTCCGGGTCCGGCCCGCAACGAGAGGTGTACGTGGTGCCGTTCATCTCCCAGCCGAGCACGATCACCGTGTCCGGCACCTTCAGGTCGACCAGCCGCTCGGCGAGGGCCTTGAAGTGCTGATCGAACTGCCCGGCCGCGCCCTGCTGGAGCAGCTGCCGCACCTGCCAGTCGGACACACCGTCCTCGTTGTGCTCCTGCATGGGCACGTTGAGGACGAGCATCCGGTCGGACTTCTCGGTACGCCAGTCCGCCCAGACGTCGAGGAGACCGGGGGCGCCCTCGATGTCGCTCCAGTGATTGCCGGGCAGGTAGGTGTGCCCGACGCGCAGTTCGGCACCGCCCAGCCAACTGCTGAGCGCCGCCATCCGGGCCACACCCCGGGCCCCGGAGTCGAGGAAGGCCCCGAACGCGGGGGCCTGCTTCGGCTCGGGGGTCTGCCTCGGCTCCGGGGTCTTGGTGGGTTCTACGACAGCCGGGGTGGTCGCGGGAGCAGGCGGATCGGTGACCCGCGTCACCCCCGCCGCGAACCCGGGACCCGACGCGAAAGCCGCCGACGCGGCGACCGTAGCCGCGATGAAGGCCAGCCGGGCGGTTCGGGACCGTCGCTGCTGTGGGGCCATGCCTGCTCCTCTCTCCACTCTCGTACTCCGTGCCGACTTTGCTTTTCCTTCTACTGACACTCAGTCATATGAATATGAATTACGCCACCGCCGTTACGGCTTCCGAGTTCCTCTATCGCCCGCACGGGTGAACCGACCGAAGGAAACAGTCCGTGTCGCTGCTCGACATCCGTGTCCCCGCAGTTCTGTTGCGGATCGACCGGAATCCCTTTCACCACGGAACGCTGGGTGCCGTGCGTTCGCTGGGCCGGGCGGGAGTGGAGGTGCATGTGGTCGCCGATTCCGCCGGAAGTCCCGTACGCAGCTCCCGCTTTGTCTGCCAGATGCATCCCCCGCCGGCACCCGGCGCGTCTCCCGGCGACATCGCCGGCACGCTCCGCCGGGTCGCGGCGCGGATCGCGCGTCCCGCCGTACTGATCCCGATGGACGACGCGAGTGCCGTCGCGGTCGGCCGTCTGGGCGATGAACTCGCGCCCTCCTTTCTGCTGCCGCAGCAGCCCGGCGCGCTGTCCGAACGGGTCGCGGACAAGGCCGAACTGGCCGCCGTGTGCGCGGGCGCGGACATCCCGCACCCGGTGACGCTGATCCCGGAGAGCCCGGCGCAGGCGGCGAGCGCCGCCTGGCAGCTGGGGCTGCCGGTGGTCGCGAAGTGGAGCCGGCCCTGGCTGGTGCCGGCCGGGACCGGGCTGCGCAGCACGGTGGTGGTGCACAGCGCGCAGGAGGCGCGCGAGCTGTTCCTGCGCGCCGACGAGGCGGGCAGCCGACTGCTGTTGCAGGCGTTCCTGCCGTCCGGGCCCGACCGCGACTGGTTCTTCCACGGGTACGCCGACCGGTCCGGTGCCGTGCGCGGCGGCGGCTCCGGCCGCAAGCAACGGGCCTGGCCGCGTGGCGCGGGGCTGACGGCGGTGGGCCGCTGGACGCCCAACCCGCAGGTGCGGGCGCTGGCCGAGCGGCTCACCGCCTCGCTCGGCTACCGGGGCATCTTCGACCTGGACTTCCGCCGCTGCGGCTCGACCGGCCGCTATCACCTCCTCGACTTCAACCCGCGGCCCGGCGCCCAGTTCCGGCTCTTCGCCGATTCCGCGGGCCTGGACGTCGTCCGCGCCCTGCACCTGGATCTGACCCACCGTCCGCTGCCGGACGGGGCGCCGCGGCCGGGGCGGACGTTCGTGGTGGAGAACTACGCGCCGCTCAGCGCGCTGCGCCCGGTGCTCGGCGGACGCGAGCTGGCCTGGCACGCGCCGGACGACCCGGGGCCGGGCCGCGCGATGTGGGGGCTGTGGGGCCTGCATGTGCTGCGCAAGGTGCGGGAGCGGCTGGGCGGGCCGCCCCCGGCGGTGCGTACGGCTGAGGTGCGGGTGGTCCGGCAGGCGGGCGAGAGTCACCCCAACGGGCCCGTCGAACCGGCCGAGTTGACCAAGTTGACCGAGTTGAGCGACGACGAGAAAGCGAGCAGCTGCTGATGTACGACCTGCTGGTGGTGGGCGCGGGCCCGTACGGCCTGTCCATCGCGTCCCACGCCGCGGCCGCGGGGCTGAACCTGCGCGTCTTCGGCCGGCCGATGGCGTCCTGGCGCGACCACATGCCCCGGGGCATGTTCCTCAAGTCGGAGCCCTGGGCCTCCAACCTGTCGGACCCTGAGGGCCGTTGGCCGCTCGACGTGTACTGCGCGGGCCAGGGCGTGGAGGCCCGGCACGGGGAGCCGATCCCGGTCGAGATGTTCGCCTCGTACGGCCTGTGGTTCGCGCGCAACGCCGTTCCGGAGGTGGACGAGCGGACGGTGGAGCGGATCGCGCCGGTGCCGGGCGGCTTCGAGGCGGTGACCGACGACGGCACGGTGCTGCACGCGCGGACCGTCGCCCTCGCGGTCGGCGTCATGCCGTTCGTCGAAATCCCTTCCGCGCTAAGGGGGTTGGGCCGGACCCTCGTCTCGCACAGCAGCCACCACAGCACGCTGGACGACTTCCGCGGCAAGGACGTCACGGTGATCGGCGGCGGCCAGGCGGCACTGGAGACGGCGGCCCTGCTCGCCGAACAGGGCACGCGGGTAAGGGTGTTGGCACGTGCCGACGAGCTCTTCTGGAACGACGTGCCGCCCGCGTGGGAGCGCCCGTGGTGGCAGTCGGCCCGCTCCCCGCACAGCGGCCTGGGCCCCGGCTGGCGCAACTGGTTCTACTCCGAGCGCCCCGACCTCTTCCGCCGTCTCCCGGAGTCGACCCGGGCCAGGATCGCGGCCAACGCCCTTGGTCCGGCGGGCGCTTGGTGGGTTCGGGACCGGGTCGAACCGGCGGTGGAGGTACTCCTCGGCCACGAGGTCGCGGCGGCCGACGTGGTGCCGGGCGGGGTCCGCCTGGAGACGGTGAGCCGGGCGGGCGGTACGCGGGTCCTGGACACCGAACACGTCATCGCGGCAACGGGGTTCAAGGCGACGACCAACCGACTCGGGCTGCTCTCCAGCGAGTTGAGGGGTTCCCTGGCCGCGGTGGGCGACGGTTCCCCCGAGGTCGGCCGGGACTTCGAGTCCTCGCACCCGGGCCTCTTCATGGCGGGCCTGGTGACGGCCTCGGGCTTCGGCCCGGCGATGCGCTTCGTGCACGGCGCCACGTACACGGCGGGCGCGCTGGTGCGGGGAGTCGAACGCCGGCTGCGCTCGGAGCCGCGCGGCGGCATGATCCCGGCACCGGGACGACGGAGCACCCCGGCCTTCGTACGGCGCTGACGGCGAGGGCGGCGCAGGTGTGCCGGGCGGTGACGTCCGGCACCCCGTGCGTATTACCTACGGGACGCGGCTCGGCCTCGTCGGTAGAGGATCATGCCACCCGCGATCAACGCGGCACTGGCACCGGACGTGGCCAGCATGGCCTCACTGCCGGTGTGCGCCAGAACGGGCGGCGGGGTGTGCTCCCCACCGCTGGGCGGAGGCGTGTGGTTGCCGCCCGCGGGGGGAGGCGTGTCGTTGCCACCGCTGGGAGGCGGCGGGGTGTGGTGCTCGCCGCTGGGAGGCGGCGGGGTGTGATGCCCACCCGTGGGCGGCGGGGTGTGATGCCCACCGGCCGGAGGCGGCGTGTGGTGCCCGCCTGTAGGAGGGGGCGGAGTGTGGTGCCCGCCCGTGGGGGGAGGCGGCGTGTGGTGCCCACCCGTAGGAGGGGGCGGGGTGTGATGTCCGCCGGTCGGAGGCGGGGTGTGGTGGTGCCCACCCGAAGGGGGCGGCGTGTGGTGATGCCCACCCGAAGGGGGCGGCGTGTGGTGGTGGCCACCCGTCGGAGGCGGCGTGTGGTGGTGGCCGCCGGTCGGAGGCGGAGGCGTCTCCTCGCAGTCGTCCGGAGTGCCGTGGCCCGAGTCACCGGAGCCGTAGCCCGAATCGCCGGAGCCGTAGCCGGAGTGGTCGCCGGAGCCGTACCCGGAGTCGTCTCCGTAGCCATGACCGTGACCGTAGCCGTGGCCGGAGTAGTGACCGCGGCCATAACCGGAGCCGTAGCCATAGTCATCACCCGAGTCGTCGTCGGAATCCCCGTACGACGGCTCGGTCCACCGGTCGTGGCCGACGTGCTCTCCACCATGCCGGTGCTCGCCCTTGCCGCCAACGCATCCGTTGCCGAACGTCGGGTTGAGCCCGGACACCCCGTCGGCGGTGTTGCCACAGGCGTTGACCGGTACGTCGACCGGGACCTGGAGGCTGTTGCCGGACAGGACGCCCGGCGAATCCTTGGCAGCGCCGCCGGTGTACGAATCGGCCAGGGCGGGGCTGCCGCACAGGGACAGAATGCTCGTCGCGGCGGCCGCCGCGACCATTCCCTTACCCAGGGTCTGTCGCAATCTCGTTGTCTTCCTGCTTGAAGTGGGAAAAGCCGGCCTTGGAAACCTGTCCAAGGCCGGCCATGACACAGCCGGAACGGCTGGTGCGTTACGTCGTCAGTCGTTGACGCACGTGTTGCCGAACGCCGGGTTCAGCAGGCCGATCACGTCGATCGAGTTGCCGCACACGTTGACGGGGATGTGCACGGGAACCTGGACCACGTTGCCCGAGAGGACACCCGGCGAACCGACAGCGGCACCCTCGGCACCCGCGTCGGCGAAGGCCGGGGCGGCCATACCGAGAGCCATGATCGCACCAGCGACAACAGCAGCACTCTTCTTCATGAACGTTCCCTTCTCTGCGGTCATGCCCACCATGACCTGCAGCCTGTAAAACGAGGGATAGACGCAGGAAGAAACTCAAGAACGCGTGTCACCTGACAATTCACTCGATCGTCCGCACCGAATTGACGCGATGGCCGCACGGATGCAGGAACGGTTCTCTTCAAGGGAAGTCAGGAAGAGGACGGCTATGCGAAACGGCCGGGGCGGCCCCCACGGAGATTTCCGTACGGGCCGCCCCGGCCGCTCTATTGACGGACGGTCAGCTGCCGATGGCGCCGTTGCCCGACAGGACCGGGATGTTGTCCGCGAGGTGCGACAGCGGCTCGTCACCCTTGGCCTGGGTGGAGTTCTCGGCGCACTGCTGGTTCTGCGGGGCCGAGAGGACCGGCACGTCCTGGAGGACGGTGACCGGCACCAGTACGCCCACGATCGAGGCCGCGTTGGCCTTGACCGGCACGCCGAGGCACAGCTTGTTCAGGGCGCCCTGGGCGACCGAGAGCTGGGGGCTCATGTCGCCGGTCGTCTTGGCGTTGCCATAGGCCTGCTCGGCACCGTTCCCGTTGACCGTGGTGACGCCGTTGTCGTTGCCGATGGCCAGCGCCTGCGGGGCGGCCGTCGCCGAGACGCCGACGACGGAAGCCGCGACAGCCGTCGCAGCCATTGCCTTCTTGAGCATTTCTGCGGTCCTTTCCTGGCAGAGACACAATTCCTGCTCCCCCATCAACAGAGGTCGGCCGGATTGGTTGCGTGGCTTCACCCGGTTGGATTCATCTGGGCCATTGGAGTGAATCGGAGCAACCATGCGGCCCGGCGCCAGTTGTTCAGGTCGCTCCGGTGGACGGGGTTACTCCAGAAGGGACCACGCAAGTGATCAAGAAGGTTATGGCTGCTGCGGCTGTCGCCGCTTCCGTCGTCGGAGCCTCGGCTGCCGTCGCCGCCCCGGCGATGGCGATCGGTAACGACAACGGCGTCACCACGGCGAACGGCAACGGCGCCGAGCAGGTCTACGGCAACCAGGCCACGTACGGCAACATGAGCCCCCAGATGGCGCTCATCCAGGGCTCGCTGAACAAGCCCTGCATCGGCCTGCCGGCCAAGGCGAACCTCGCCTCGCTGGTCGGCCTCGTGCCGGTCACCGTCGCCCAGGACGTGCCGATCCTCTCCGCGCCGCAGAACCAGCAGTGCACCGAGAACTCGACCCAGGCGAAGGGCGACGAGCCGCTGTCGCACATCCTGGACAACATCCCGGTCCTGTCGGGCAACGGCTCCGCGGGCAGCTGACCTCGCGGACGTGCACAGCGGGCCGCCGATCTCTCGGCGGCCCGTTGGCTTGCCTCGCCGGGACGCGCGGAAGGCGGCCGAGGAGTTCGGGAAGCTGCGCGCGGCCCGTCCGCTGGTCCCCCCGCGGACAGCAACCTCTGCCGAGCGACCCGCCGCGGATCATCCAGCGCGTCCCCGGGCGGGGAAGCCACCTTGCTTACACGCGAGCCGACTTATTGCTCCATACGGGGCAAAGGCCGCAACCAAACCAGTCGTCACTCAGTTGATCATTGCGCGGCTCCGCAACGGGAGTCCGTCCTCCGA
The DNA here is from genome assembly GCF_036226385.1 of Streptomyces sp. NBC_01261. Lineage (NCBI taxonomy): Bacteria > Bacillati > Actinomycetota > Actinomycetes > Kitasatosporales > Streptomycetaceae > Streptomyces > Streptomyces sp. NBC_01261. The sequence continues at coordinate 7,145,219 of NZ_CP108463.1, read as the reverse complement.
AAGGGTTTGAACATGAAGAAGCTGTGGGCGACCGCGGCTGTTGCCGCCTCCCTCGCCGGTGCCACCGCCGCTGTCGCCACCCCGGCGATGGCGATCGGCAACGACGACGGTGTCACCACCACCCAGGGCAACGGCGCCGTGCAGAAGTACGGCAACCAGGAGACCAAGGGCGACATGAGCCCCCAGCTCTCCCTCGTTCAGGGCAGCCTGAACAAGCCCTGTGTCGGCCTGCCCGCCAAGGTCAACGCCGCCTCGCTGGTCGGCCTCGTGCCGGTCACCGTTCTGCAGGACGTGCCGGTCCTCTCGGCCCCGCAGAACCAGCAGTGCACCGAGAACTCCACCCAGGCCAAGGGCGACGAGCCGCTGTCGCACATCCTGGACAACATCCCGGTCCTGTCCGGCAACGGCGCCGTGGGCAGCTGACCTCAGCACCACGCACCACGAGAAGCGGGCCGCCGAGCACTTCGGCGGCCCGCTTCTCGCTATGTCCGTCTCGGTTTCGCGTACAGGGCCTCGATGTCCTCCGCGTACGCCGCCGTCACCACGTGCCGTTTGAGTTTCAGGGACGGGGTGAGGAGGCCGTTGTCCTCGGTGAACTCGCCCTCGATCAGGGCGAAGGCGCGGATGGACTCGGCGCGGGAGACGGCCTCGTTGGCGTGGTCGACGGCCTTCTGGACGTCGGCGCGCAGGCGGGGGTCCTCGACGAGGTCGGCGAGCGGGGTGTCGGCCGGGAGTCCACGGACCGCGAGCCAGTGGGCGAGGGCCTCGGGGTCGAGGGTGATCAGGGCGGCGACGTAGGGGCGGTTGTCGCCGACGACCAGGCACTGGCCGACCGGGGCGCGGCTGCGCAGGCGGTCCTCCAGGACGGCCGGGGAGACGTTCTTGCCGCCGTTGGTGACGAGGATGTCCTTCTTGCGGCCGGTGATGGTGAGGTAGCCGTCCTCGTCGAGGGCGCCGAGGTCGCCGGTCGCGAACCAGTCGTCCCGTAGTACGGCGTCGGTGGCCGCCGGGTTGTTCCAGTACGCGCCGAAGACGACCCCGCCCTTGATGAGCACCTCGCCGTCGTCGGCGATGCGGATCGTGGTGCCGGGCACCGGGAGGCCGACCGTGCCGGGGCGGGGCCGCAGGGGCGGGACGACGGTGGCGGCGGCGGTCGTCTCGGTGAGGCCGTAGCCCTCGTAGACGATGATTCCGGCGGCGGAGAAGAAGAGGTTGAGGTCGCGGTCGAGCGGGGAACCGCCGCTGATCGCGTACCGCAGGCGACCGCCGAGTTCCTTGCGGATACGGCGGTACACCAGCAGGTCGTAGAGGGCCCACGCGGCGTAGAGGGCGGGGCCGGGGCCCTTGCCGGTGCCGAGGAACTTGTTGAGGTAGGCCTCGCCGAAGCGGACGGCGACGCGGTCGGCGCGGTCGAAGGAGGCGGCGCGGCCCATCTTCTCGGCGGTCGCGCGGCCGGCGTCGTGGATCTTCTCGAAGAGGTACGGCACGCCGACGAGGAACGTGGGCCTGAACTCCTTGAGCGCCGGGCGGAGTTCGTCGGGCTTGATGCTCGGGCAGTGGCCGGTCTCGATGCGGGCCATCAGGCAGGCGATCTGGAGGGTGCGGCCCATGATGTGCGCGAGCGGGAGGAAGAGCAGCGTCGAGGCGACCTGGCCGGTGACCTCCGTGAAGAGGGGGTGCAGCAGCTCGACCATGTTGGCCGCCTCGGCGTGCAGGTTCGCGTGGGTGAGGACGCAGCCCTTGGGGCGGCCGGTGGTGCCGGAGGTGTAGCAGATCGTCGCGATCGTGTCCGGGGTGAGGGACGCGCGGCGCTTGGCGATCTCGTCGTCGGGCAACTCCTCGCCCAGGGCGGCGAGTTCGGCCATGGCTCCAGCTTCCAGCTGCCAGACGCGCGGGGGTTGGGGGTGGCGGGCCGTGCCGGTGGTGACCGTGTCGGTGTTCTCGGCGGTCTCCGTGACGACGAAACGGGTGCCCGAGTCCCTGACGATCCACTCCACCTGGTCCGCCGACGAGGTCGCGTAGATCGGTACCGTCTGGCCGCCGGCCGCCCAGATCGCGAAGTCGAGGACCGTCCACTCGTAGCGGGTGCGGGACATGACCGCGACCCGGCCGCCCGGTTCGAGGCCCGCGGCTGCCAACCCCTTCGCGATGGCGGTGACTTCGCGGGCGAAGGCGGTCGCGGTGACGGGGTGCCAGGCGCCGGCCCGTTCGCGGCGGAGGACCACGGTGTCGGGGGCCTCCGCCGCGTTGGCGAACGGAAGGTCGGCGGTACTTCCGGTCGTCGGGCGCGCGGCGAGCGGCAGCGTGCCCGCCTCCCGTACGACGCCCCGCTCGTCCCGGGTGAGGTGGACCCGGGTGCGGGCCGCCAGGTCGGTGCGTTGCCGCGCCCGCTTCAGGTCCTTGCGTACGCCCATGACGGCTCCCGGTCGACGGTGACTGGGACGTCAACCTACTCGCAAGTAGGGGAAGGTCAATGGGGTCTGTGCGGTTCCGGTGGGTTCAGTCGATTCGGCGGGCCTCGTTGATCGCCTCCGCGAGTTGCCGTACGTCCTTGTCTTCCGTTTTCTTCGCCAACGTGTGGGCTCGGGTGGCGAGTTGACCGAGGCCGGGGTTGCCGGGCAGGGTGCCCGCGCTGTCCTCGGGCGAGCGGAGGGTGTCGGCGAAGTAGGCGGCCACGGCGGTGACTTGGAAGGTGTTCGGGGCGCTGCTCAGGGAGTCGTGCAGGGCGTCGGTCTCCAGTTGGCCCGATTCCTCGTGCGGGGCACGGGTGTTGGGGTCGAGCCAGCGGACGCTCGCGGTGGCGAGGTGGCCGTCGGCACCGGGCCTGGTGCGGACGGCGTAGAGGGCGGTCACGGTGTGGCCGGGGCCGATCTCGCCGCCGTCGACGTTGTCGTCGCGGAAGTCGTCGTCGGCGACCTTGCGGTCCTCGTAGCCGATGAGCCGGAACTGCGCGACCGTCTCGGGGTCGAAGGCGACCTGGGCCTTGGCGTCACGGGCCGTGAGATCGATGTTCTGCGGGAGTTGGTCGACGAAGACCTTGCGGGCGTCCGCGTCGTTCGAGACGTACGCGGTGTGGCCGTCGCCCTTGTCGGCGAGTTTCTCCATCAGGGCGTCGCCGTAGTCGCTGCCGACGCCGACGCCGAAGAGGGTGATGCCGTGGTCGCGGCGTTCGTCCGCGATGCGGTCGAGGATCGAATCGGCGTTGGTGTCACCGGTGTTGGCGAGGCCGTCGGAGATGAGGACGACGCGGTTGGTGGCGCCCTTGCGCAGGCCCTCGGTGGCGGTGGCGTAGCCGGTCTCGACGCCCGCACCGAGGTTGGTCGAGGACTGGGTCTCCAACTCGTCTATGGCGTCGTGGACTTGGCCGCGGTGGCCGTCGAGGCGGGTCATCGGGAGGACGGTCTCGGCCTCGTCGCTGAAGGTGACGAGCGCGACCGAGTCGTCGTCGCGCAGTCGGTCGGTCATGTCGTCGAGGGATTTCTTCGCGAGGTCCAGGCGGCCCGTCTCGCTCATCGAGCCGGAGACATCGATGACGAACGTCAGTGCGGCGGGCGGGCGTTCGTCGCTGGAGTCGGCGGTGCGGGTGGCGAGGCCCACGCGGACGAGGGACCAGTCGCTGATGTCGGTGCGGGCGCCGTCGACGGTGACCGTGAAGCCGTTGCCGTCGGGGCGGTCGTAGTCCTGGCGGAAGCTGTTGACGAACTCCTCGGGGCGGATCGTGGACGGGTCGGGGCGTCGGCCGTCGGCGAGGACGCGGCGGGCGTAGCCGTAGGACGCGGTGTCCACGTCGAGGGCGAAGGTGGAGAGATAGTCGGGGGACGGGGCGACCTTGTCGGCGGGGGTGCCGGTCTGCTCGCCGTCCTGTTCGCTGCTGTTGTCACCACCGGAGGCGACGGGTGGGGCCGGTGCCGGGAAGCCGGACCGGTTCGCCGCGCCCGAGTTGCCGGAGTTGCTGCCGCCGCCCTCGCCGCAGCCCGTGAGCAGCAGGCCGCCCGCGGCGGTGAGGGCGAGCAGGGTGGTGCGCACGCGCCGGGTGCGGCGGCGTGACCACTCCCCCGGCAGCTCGCCCGGTCGTGTTCGGTTGGTCTCCATCTCCCGTGCCCCCTCGGTCCGTTGACGTCGACTTCTTGCGACTGTGACGGCGGAGGGGGCGGGAATGTGCGCTACGGGGCGTTGCGGAAGCGTCTCGAAGGGGTCGCGATCAAGGCCCGTCGAGACCGGTCGGAGATCCTCCGGTGACCTACGAAACGATGTCCTTGCGGGCGAAACCCCGGAAGGCCAGGGCGAACAGCACGATGGCGTACGTAACGGAGACCGCCGTGCCCTGGATCATGCCGGACCACTCCGGATGGGGCTGTACGGCGTCCGCCCACGCGAACTGCCAGTGCGCGGGCAGGAAGTCGCGCCAGTGGCCGAGGGCCGTGACGGCGTCCAGGACGTTGCCGACGATGGTCAGGCCGACCGCGCCGCCGACCGCGCCCAGGGGTGCGTCGGTCTTCGTCGACAGCCAGAACGCGAGCCCGGCGGTGACCAGTTGGGACACGAAGATGAACGCCACGACGACCAGCAGGCGTTGGGCCGCCGTGCCCGCGCCGATCGCGCCGCCGGTGGGCAGCTCCAGCGGGCCCCAGCCGTAGGCGGCGGTGCCGACGGCGAGGGCGACGAGCGGGAGCAGGATCATCGCCGCGAGGCTGAGGCTCAGGCCGACGACCAGCTTGGACCACAGGAGGCGGGCCCTGGGCACGGGTGCCGCGAGCAGATAGCGCAGGGAGGACCAGCTGGCCTCCGAGGCGACCGTGTCCCCGCAGAACAGGGCGACCGGGACGACCAGGAGGAAGCCCGCCGACACGAACAGGTTCACCGCGGCGAAGTTGGCGCCGGACGAGGTCGCCGTGTCCATCAGCGTCAGCTGGGAGCCGCGGTCGCCCGGGGTGCCGCCGATCGCGAAGGCGGCGACCAGGATGAAGGGCAGCGCGGCGAGGATGCCGCCCATGACCAGCGTGCGGCGCCGCTTCAACTGCCGGACCAGCTCCACCCGTAGGGGCAGGGTGCGGCCGGCCCGGTAGCCGGAGGCCACCTCGACGGGCTCGGCGAGCGTGCTCACGCGGAACCTCCGATCAGGGTGAGGAAGGCGTCTTCGAGCCGGCGGTGCGGGCCGACCGAGGAGACGGGGACTTCGAGTCGTACGAGTTCTACGAGGAGGCGGGCCGCGGTGGGCGAGCCGTGGGTGGGAGGTGAGGGGGGCAGGGATGTCGGTGCGTCGAGTGCGGTGTCGGAAGCCTCGGCTACGGCGACGCCAGGCGTCGGTGCGGGAGCCGCACCGACGGGTGAACTCGCCTCTCCTGTGGGGGAGTTGACGGACACCAACTCGTCACCCGGCGCCAGCCGCACCAGCAGGCCGCCCTCCGCGCGGGCCACCGACTCCACGTCCGGGAGGGCGGCGATCTTCTCCATCAGGGGGTCGGAGATGTCGGCGGCGAGGCCGACCAGGAGGGTGTCTCCGGAGCCGACGATCTCGGCGACCGGGCCCGCCTGGACGAGGCGGCCGCGGTCCATGACCACGAGGTGGGTGCAGGTCTGTTCGACCTCGGCGAGGAGGTGGCTGGAGACGATGACCGTGCGGCCGGCCTCCGCGTAGCGGATCATCACCTCGCGCATCTCGCGGATCTGGGGCGGGTCGAGGCCGTTGGTCGGTTCGTCGAGGATGAGGAGGTCGGGAAGGCCGAGCATGGCCTGCGCGATGGCTAGGCGCTGGCGCATGCCCTGGGAGTAGGTGCGGACCGCGCGGGCGAGCGCGTCGCCGAGGCCCGCGATCTCCAGGGCCTCCTCCAAGTGGGCGTCCTCGGGCGGGCGTCCGGTCGCCTGCCAGTACAGCTCCAGGTTCTCGCGCCCGGAGAGGTGCGGGAGGAAGCCCGCGCCCTCGACGAACGCGCCGACCCTGGACAGCACCGGTGCGCCCGGGCGGATCGCGTGACCGAAGACCCTGATCTCGCCGGCGTCCGGCTTGATCAGGCCCATCAGCATGCGCAGGGTGGTCGTCTTGCCCGCGCCGTTCGGACCCAGGAGGCCGAGCACCTGGCCCTTCTCGACGCGGAAGGACAGGTCCCGTACCGCGTACCGGTCCGCCGACTTCGCGTACCGCTTGCTCAAGTCGGTGATCTGGAGCGGGACTTCGGCCAGTTCGGGGGCGGGGGGTGTCGATGCCGCACGCCTGCGGCCGGTCAGGAGCAGGGCCGCGGCGATCGCCGCGCCCGCGAGCGGGAACCACCACACCCAGGACGGGAGGGTCGCCGCCGCGGTCGTGACGCCGGGGGCCGTCGGTACCTTGAGGTCGCTCTTCAGGGTGACGGTGTACGTCGCCGGGGCCGCCGGGGAGGCGTAGCCGAGGTCCGTCGAGGCGAGGACCAGGCGCAGGTGGTGGCCGCTCTGGACGTCGTGGTCGATGGCCGGGAGGGTGATCGTGACGTCCTTGCCGGCCTTGGTGCCATCGACCCTGAGGGGGGTCACCAGCTGGGAGGGGAGCACCTGTTGGGTGCCACCCGGGCCCACGTCGTAGACCTTGCCGAAGAGGACGGTGTCGTCGCTGGTCGACGTGACGTGGACGGTGACCGTGGGCGAGCCGGTGATGCGGAGGCTCTTGGTGACGGGGGCCGAGTCGAACGCCGCGTACTGGCCGGGGAAGTCGAGGGACACCCCGATGCCCAGGGAGGACAGTTGCGAGAGGCCGCCCGTGCTGCCGAGGCCGGGGAGGGCCGAGATGGCGGGTGGGCTGGCGCCGGCCGGGTTGGTGAAGGACTGCTCGCGGCGGCCGGTCAGGGCGATCGTGCGCGGGTCGCTCTCCAGGCCGGGGTACGCGCTGCCGCTCGCGCCGCGCAGCAGGGCGGCGCCGTCCGTGGAGTCGACGCCTCCGGTGCGGGTGACGCGGAACGCGGGGCCGGTGTCGGTGTTCTTGTCGTCCTTCAGGTACCGGTCGAACCAGGACGTCACGCGTGCCTGGACGCGGCTCGTCTCCATGTCGCCGCCGTCGTGACCGCCCGCGATCCAGTCGACGTCGACGGGGGCGCCGTTGGCGCGGATCGCCTTCTCGGCGGCGTCGGCCTGGCCGAGCGGGAAGAGGGAGTCGGTCTGGCCCTGGACCAGGAGGGTCGGCACGTTGATGTGCGTGGCCACGGCCGACGGTGAACGGGCTTCGAGGAGTGCGCGGGCCTGGGCGTCCGGCTTTCCGGACTCGGCGACCCGGTCGTACATCTGGCACAGCGCGGGCTCGAACTTGGCGCAGCCGCCGCCGGAGTTGATGAAGATGCCGGCCCAGAGCTTCTTGAAGACGCCGTTCGGGAACAGGGCGTCCGCGAGGTTCCAGTACGTGATCGCCGGGGCGATCGCGTCGACCCGGTCGTCGTAGCCGGCGGCGAGGAGGGAGATGGCTCCTCCGTAGGAACCGCCTGCCATGCCCACGCGCGGGTCGCCCGGTTTGTCGAGCTGGACATCCGGTCGCTCCGCCAGCCAGTCGATCAGCTTCGACACGTCCTTGACCTCGCCGGACGGGTCGTTCAGGCCGATCTTGCCGGTGGACTTGCCGAAGCCGCGGGCTGACCAGGTCAGTACCGCGTAGCCGTCTTCGGCCAGGTCCTGGGCTTCTTTGCGTACGTCGGTCTTGCTGCCGCCGAAGCCGTGGGCAAGGAGGACGGCGGGGCGGCGGGCTGATCCGCCCGTCGTGAAGTACGAGGTGTCCAGGGTGACGCCGTCGATCGCCATCATGCGGTCTGTCTGGTGGACCGGGGGTGTGGTGTCCGAGGCTGCGGCCGTCCAGGTGCCGGCGGCGGCGAGCACGACGACGGCCGCGGTGGCTGCCAGCCAGCGCCGGGGGTGTCGTAGTCGTCGTAGGCCTTGCAGCCCGGGCAGTCGAAGATCCATGCGTTCAACGGTACGGGGCGTCTCTGACAGTTGGGGCAGACCCTGGGGTGAACCGGGGATGACTGTGTACCGCGCTTGGTGTACGGCCAATAGCCCGGGTGGTGCTGCTTGCTGCCGGGTGCGGGTGTGTTGGGGCTGGTCGCGCAGTTCCCCGCGCCCCTTGAAAGACCTTCAGTTCTCCGGGATTGAGATCAGCCAGCGGGTTTCCCTGCGGGGGCGGAGATAGAACGCCCAGTACAGAGTGGCCACCGTCACTATCCCGCCCGTCCACAGCAAGTAGGTCGTCTCCTGCTGGGTGAGGATGTAGGCCAGGACCGCGATCAGGAGGATCGGCATCGCGGGCCAGAGCGGCATGCGCCACGCGTGTGTGTGCCGGTGTTGTCCGCGTCGGGAGAGCAGCGCGGCGACCGCGACCAGAAGGTACATGCCGGTCACCGAGACGCCTGTCACGCCGTAGAGGGTGTCGAGGTTGACGAAGCAGAGGATCGCGCCGGGTATGCCGACGGCGAGCGTGGCCACCCAAGGGGAGCCGAAGCGGCCCAGTTTCGAGAAGACCGTGTTGACCGGGTGGGGCCAGGCCTTGTCCCGGGCCGAGGCGAAGAGGACTCGGGAGTTCTGGATGACCATGACGATGCCGGCGTTGATGATCGCCAGGGCTACGCAGAGGCTGACGAAGGTACCCACCGCGGAGTTGGACCAGGCCGTCACCATCGATCCGATGTCGCCGTCGGTCAGGGTGGAGAGGTCGTTCGCGCCCATCGTGATCGCCACCACCGGGACCAGGATGATCACCGTCGAGATCGCGAGGGTGGCCAGGACGGTGCGGGCCACGTCGCGGCGCGGGTTCTCCAACTCCTCGGAGAGGTAGACCGCCGTGGAGAAACCCTGCGTGACGAAGAGGGCTATCGCCAGGCCCGAGACCACCAGCATCGCCGTCACCGTGTCCGTGTGCCCGCCTGTCCCGGCTACCTGCATCGACGTCAGGCTGCCCAGGCCTCGTTGGCCGTGTGTGAAACCCAGGAGCGCCACCACTCCTGCCGCTATGACCTCCAGGACCAGGAAGACGCCCGTGATCCACGCGTTGGCGCGCAGGTCCAACAGGCCTGCCAGCGTTGCCAGGAGCATCACTCCGGCGCCGGTCATGGACGGGTTCAGGTGGGCGATCGGGGCCAGGTAGTCCGCCGTACCCATCGCTATCACCGGCGGGACGATCATCACGACCAGGAGGGACAGGACGAAGACCAGCCAGCCCGCCAAGCGGCCCGCCAGCGTCGACACCATCGCGTACTCGCCGCCCGCGCTGGGAACGAGGGTGCCCAGCTCCGAGTAGCAGAACGCCACGGCGACGCAGAGGACGGAGCCGATCGCGATCGTGAGGGCGGTCGCGGTACCGAGCGAGCCGAACAGGTCGGGGACGACCACGAAGAGCGTCGACGCCGGTGTCACGCAGGAGAGCGTGAGGAGCGTGCCGCCGACGATGCCGATGGAGCGCTTCAGTTGCTGCGGATGCCCGGAGGTGTCCGGCGCCTCGGCCATGGCGGCTTCGGCAGTGGGGAGGGTGTCGGTCACGCGCTGATGGAACATTGACGGAAACCATCACGTCAATGGGTGTTCACCTACGGAATCCGTTGATCCAGTCCGGTCGGAGCGCCGTATTCGGCACCCAGAGGCAGTGCCGGTCCCGCCTGCGAGCGCTACGGGAACCGCAGCCGTCGTAGGCGAAAAAATGGGGCCGTCCGCGATCCGGACGGCCCCATGTGTCGAGCTTGGCGATTCTCAGTGGTTGCGCGGGAAGCCCAGGTCCACGCCCGACGGGCCGTCCGCCGGGTCGGGCCAGCGGGTGGTGACGACCTTGCCGCGGGTGTAGAAGTGCGTACCGTCGTTGCCGTAGATGTGGTGGTCCCCGAAGAGGGAGTCCTTCCAGCCACCGAACGAGTGATAGCCCACCGGGACCGGGATCGGGACGTTGACGCCGACCATGCCGGCCTCGATCTCCAGCTGGAAGCGGCGGGCGGCGCCGCCGTCGCGGGTGAAGATCGCGGTGCCGTTGCCGAAGGGGGAGGCGTTGATCAGCGCCACGCCCTCGTCGTACGTGTCGACGCGCAGGACGCAGAGGACCGGGCCGAAGATCTCGTCCTGGTACGCCTTCGCCGTCGTCGGCACCTTGTCGAGCAGGGAGATGCCGATCCAGTGGCCGTCCTCGAAGCCCTCGACCGTGTAGCCGGTGCCGTCGAGGACGACCTCCGCGCCTTCGGCCGCCGCGCCGGTGACGTACGACGCCACCTTGTCGCGGTGGACCGCGGTGATCAGCGGGCCCATCTCGCTCGTGGGGTCGTTGCCGGGGCCGATCTTGATCTTCTCGGCGCGCTCGCGGATCTTCTCGACCAGTTCGTCGCCGATCGAACCGACCGCCACGACGGCCGAGATGGCCATGCAGCGCTCGCCCGCCGAGCCGTAGGCCGCGCTCACGGCCGCGTCCGCCGCCGCGTCGAGGTCGGCGTCCGGGAGGACCAGCATGTGGTTCTTGGCGCCGCCCAGGGCCTGGACGCGCTTGTGGTTCGCGGCGGCCGTGGTGTGGATGTAGCGGGCGATCGGCGTCGAGCCGACGAAGGAGACGGCCTTGACGTCCGGGTGCTCAAGGAGGCGGTCCACGGCCACCTTGTCGCCGTTGACGACGTTGAAGACGCCGTCGGGGAGGCCTGCCTCGGCGAGCAGTTCGGCGATCTTCAGGGACGCCGACGGGTCCTTCTCGGACGGCTTGAGGACGAAGGTGTTGCCGGTCGCGATGGCGATCGGGAACATCCACATCGGCACCATGGCCGGGAAGTTGAACGGCGTGATGCCCGCGACCACGCCAAGGGGCTGGCGGATCGACGACACGTCGACGCGGCTCGCGACCTCCGTCGACAGTTCGCCCTTCAGCTGCACGGTGATCCCGCACGCCAGGTCGACGATCTCCAGGCCGCGCGCGACCTCGCCCAGCGCGTCGCTGTGCACCTTGCCGTGCTCGGCGGTGATCAGCTCGGCGATCGCGTCCCGGTTGGCGTCCAGCAGCGCGCGGAACTTGAACAGGATCGTGGTGCGCTTGGCGAGCGACGAGGTGCCCCAGGTCGCGTACGCGTCCTTGGCGGCGGCGACGGCCGTGTCGACCTCGTCGACCGTCGCGAAGGCGACCTTGGTGGTGACCGCGCCGGTCGCCGGGTCGGTCACCGGCCCGTAGTTGCCCGAGGCGCCTTCGACGGTCTTGCCGCCGATCCAGTGGTTGACGATCTTCGTCATGCCCAGATACTCCTTCACAGATGGCGGCGTCGGGTGGAGACGTGCCGTTCGTACAGCTCACGTGCCTTGACCGCGGACGATCGGGTCGCGGTCGCGGCCACAGGTACATCCCACCAGGCCTGCGCGGGAGGCGCGCCCGACACTGTGTCTGCGGTTTCGGTCTCCACGTAGACACATGTGGGAGTGTCGGCCGCCCGCGCCACGGCGAGTGCCTCGCGCAGGTCGCCGACCGTCTTCGCGCGCAGCACGCGCATGCCGAGGCTGGCCGCGTTGGCGGCGAGGTCGACGGGCAGTGGGGCGCCGGTGTAGGTGCCGTCGTCCGCCTGGTGGCGATAGGCCGTGCCGAAGCGTTCGCCGCCCACCGACTCCGACAGGCCGCCTATGGAGGCGTATCCGTGGTTCTGTATCAGCAGGACCTTGATCGCGATGCCTTCCTGTACGGCGGTCACGATCTCCGTCGGCATCATCAGATACGTGCCGTCGCCGACCAGCGCCCACACCGGCCGGTCCGGCGCGGCCAGCTTCACGCCGATCGCGGCCGGGATCTCGTAGCCCATGCAGGAGTAGCCGTACTCCAGGTGGTACTGGTCGAACGACCGAGTCCGCCACAGCTTGTGCAGATCGCCGGGGAGCGAGCCCGCCGCGTTGATGAGGATGTCGGACTCGTCGACGATCTCGTCCAGTGCGCCCAGGACTTGGGGCTGTGTGGGGCGTACGTCGGGTTCCTCGGCCTCGTAGCAGGCGTCGACGCGTTGCTCCCAACGCTCCTTGTCCTCGCGGTACTCGGCGATGTACGACGCGGTGACCCGGTACGCGTCGCGGCCCAACTCCCCTGCCAGCGCGGCGAGTCCGCTCCGCGCGTCCGCGATCAGTGGCTGTCCGGCGAGCTTGTGGCCGTCGTAGGCACCGATGTTGAGGTTGAGGAAGCGGACGCCGGGGCGTTCGAAGAGGGTGTGGGAGCCGGTGGTGAAGTCGGTGTAGCGGGTGCCGATGCCGATCACCAGGTCGGCCAGGCGGGCGAGTTCGTCGGCGGTCGCGGTGCCGGTGTGGCCGATGCCGCCGACGTCCTGGGGGTGGTCGTGGTTCAGGGAGCCCTTGCCGGCCTGGGTGGAGGCGACCGGGATGCCGGTGGCCGACGCGAACTCCGCGAGGGCCGCCTCCGCGCGGCTGTGGTGGACTCCGCCGCCCGCGATGATCAGGGGGCGCTTGGCCGCCCGAACTGCCCTTACCGCTTCGGCGAGTTCGGCCGGGTCGGCGGCCGGTCGCCTTACGCACCAGATGCGTTCGGCGAAGAACTCGTCCGGCCAGTCGTACGCCTCGGCCTGAACGTCCTGCGGGAGAGCGAGAGTTACGGCTCCGGTCTCCACGGGGTCGGCGAGCACGCGCATGGCGTTCAGGGCGGCGGGGATGAGCGCTTCCGGCCGGGTGACGCGGTCGAAGTACTTCGACACCGGGCGCAGGCAGTCGTTGACCGAGACGTCGCCCGCGTAGGGGACTTCGAGCTGCTGGAGCACCGGGTCGGCGGGGCGGCCGGCGAAGGTGTCGCCGGGGAGGAGCAGGACCGGGAGGTGGTTGATGGTGGCGAGGGCGGCGCCGGTGACGAGGTTGGTGGCGCCGGGGCCGATGGACGTCGTAACGGCGTGTGCGGCCAGGCGATTCGACTGACGCGCGTAGCCGACTGCCGCGTGGACCATGGACTGTTCGTTGCGGCCCTGGTGGTAGGGCATCTCATCGGCGTACTCGATGAGGGCCTGGCCGAGGCCGGCCACGTTGCCGTGGCCGAAGATGCCCCAGGTCGCGTCGATCAACCGCCGCCGTACGCCGTCGCGTTCGGTGTACTGGACGGACAGGAACCGTACGAGTGCCTGTGCGACCGTCAGCCTGGTCGTCGAGGTCATCGGTAACCACCTGTGCTTTCAACGTGGTCCGGGTGGAAGCAGATCCGCCACTCCCTCGTTCCACCCGGCCCCGCCATGACGTTCAGGTAGTACATGTCGTGACCCGGCTGGGCGATCGACGGGCCGTGCCAGCCATCGGGCACGAGCACGGCGTCGCCGGAGCGGACCTCCGCGAGGACGTCGGATCCGCCCTCACGGGAGGGGAATACGCGCTGATAGCCGAAACCGTTCGGGCCGTCGATCTCGAAGTAGTAGATCTCCTCCAACTCGGCTTCCTCGCCAGGCCGTTGTTCGTCGTGCTTGTGCGGCGGGTACGAGGACCAGTTGCCACCGGGCGTGATCACCTCCACGGCGATCAGCCTGTCGCAGTCGAAGGCGTCGGCCGAGGCGAAGTTGCGGACCCTTCGCAAACAGGTGCCGTCGCCGCGTCGTTCCACCGGAACCTCCGGCGCGGGGCCGTAGCGAGCGGGGAGTCGTCGCTCGCACTTCGCTCCTGCCAGGGCGAAGCGGCCTCCCGCGCCGGAGGCGATCTTGGCCTGGGCGTCGCGGGGCACGTACGCGAAGTCGGTGACTCCGGCGAACACGCTTTCCCTGCCCAGGAGTTGGAACTCTTCGTCCGCAATTCGCACGGTACATCCACCGCTGAGCGGAAGCACGATCCACTCGCTGTCACCGGTGGTGAAGTGGTGGGTCCCGCCCGGCCCCAGCTCGACGACCCGCAGACTGCTGTGGGTCCAGCCGGCCCGCTTCGGGTCGATGTCCACGGCGTACTGCGCGTTGGCGGCGGAGCCCTTGGGGACGTACAGCTCGGGGACGTACGGCTCGGCGGTCGTCATAAGGCGGCCCTCACAGCAGTCCTACGGCGGTGTCCACGGCGGCGGAGACGTCTCCGTCCGGCGGGTAGAGCAGCGAGCGGCCGACCACGAGGCCCCGCACGGTGGGGAGTTGGAGGGCGCCGCGCCACTTCTCGTAGGCGCCGTCCTGGTCGGCGCCGACCTCGCCGCCGAGGAGCACGGCGGGGAGGGTGGAGGTCTCCATGACCCGGGCCATGTCGTCCGGGTTCTCGGTCACGGGGAGCTTGAGCCAGGTGTAGGCCGAAGTGCCGCCCAGGCCCGAGGAGATGGCGATGGACCTGATGACGGCATCGGCGGAGAGGTCGTTCCTCAGCTTGCCCTCGTCGGTGCGGCGGCTGATGAACGGCTCGACGAACAGCGGGAGTCGACGCGCGGCCATGTCGTCGATGGCGCGGGCGGTGGACTCCAGGGTGGTGAGGGAGCCCGGGTCGTCGTAGTCGATGCGCAGGAGGAGCTTGCCCGCGTCGAAGTTGAGGCGCTCGATGTCCTGGGCGCGGTGGCCGGTGAAGCGGTCGTCGAGTTCGAAACTCGCGCCCTGGAGGCCGCCGCGGTTCATCGAGCCCATGACGACCTTGCCGTCGAGGGCCCCGAGGAGCAGCAGGTCGTCCAGGATGTCGGCGGTCGCGAGGACGCCGTCGACGCCTGGCCGGGAGAGGGCCAGGCAGAGGCGTTCGAGGAGTTCGACGCGGTTGGCCATGGCGAACTTGTGCTCGCCGACACCGAGCGCGCCGCGGGCCGGGTGGTCGGCGGCGACGATCATCAGCCGGCCGGCGTCGTTGAGCAGCGGGCGCCGGACGCGCCGGGCGGCGGCCTCGGCGATCGCCTCGGGGTGGCGGGTGCGGACGCGGACGAGCTCGGCGATGTCGACGCGGGGGCCGGTGCGGGTGCCGGTGCCGATGGCGGCGCCGATGCCGGTGCCGTTGGTGCCTTCGTGGCCGGAGACGTCGTCCCCGGTGTCCTGGTCCCCGTGCGCGTGCGCCACGCCGTCCCCGCCCTCGTACTGGCCCTCGAACTCGCCCCCGTGCTCGGCGCCCGCCACGCGGCCGGCCCTCACAGGACCGCTCCGGCGGCGATCGCGCCCTCGACCTCGGTGACGGTGGGCATCGCGGAGGAGCACTCCAGGCGGGAGGCGACGATCGCGCCGGCCGCGTTGGCGTGCCGCATGATCTTCTCCAGGTCCCAGCCGGACAGCAGGCCGTGGCACAGCGAGCCGCCGAAGGCGTCACCGGCGCCGAGTCCGTTGAGGACGGTCACGGGCAGCGGGGGCACCTCGGCGGTCGTACCGTCGCGGTGCACGGCCAGGACACCCTTGGGGCCCTGCTTGACGACGGCGAGTTCGACACCGGCGTCCAGGAGGGCGCGGGCTGCGGCGTGCGGTTCGCGTACGCCGGTGGCGACCTCCACCTCGTCGAGGTTGCCGACGGCGACGGTGGTGTTGCGCAGGGCCTCTTCGTAGAAGGGGCGGGCCTCGCTCGGGTCCTTCCAGAACATGGGACGCCAGTCGAGGTCGAAGACCGTCGTACCGGACTTGGCGCGGTGGGCGAGGGCCGCGAGCGTGGCCGTACGGCTGGGCTCCTCGCTCAGGCCGGTGCCGGTGATCCAGAAGATGCGGGCCTCGTGGATCGCGTCCAGGTCGAGCGCGTGGGCGTCGATCTCCAGGTCCGGGGCCTTGGGCTGCCGGTAGAAGTACAGCGGGAAGTCGTCCGGCGGGAAGATCTCGCAGAAGGTGACCGGGGTCGGCAGTCCGGGGAACGGGGTGACCCAGCGGTCGTCGACGCCGAAGTCGCGCAGCGCCTCGTGCAGGTAGGTGCCGAAGGGGTCGTCGCCGGTGCGCGAGACCAGGGCGACCTCGCGGCCCAGCCGGGCGGCGGCGACCGCGACGTTCGCCGCCGAGCCGCCGAGGAACTTCCCGAAGGTCGTCACCTGGGGCAGCGGCACGCCCGTCTGCAGCGGATAGAGGTCCACCCCTAGCCGCCCCATGGTGATCAGGTCGTACGCCATCGACTTCCCTTCGCGCCCGCGCGTCCGGACCTCCTGAGGACCGGACGCGGAGCGGCTTCGTTTCGGCTCTCCACGGTTTGTAGTCCCGCGCCCCGAGCCCTGTCAATGTTTTGTCCAGACATTCGGACGAGACGAGGGGGCAGCTTGAGGGTAAGGGCTTGCACGATGTCGGCCGGGACGGCCCCGCCCCCCTACGGGCGCCGTAGTCAACGCGCCGCGCCCTTGCGCCCGCGTGCGCCTTTGCTTCACTTGTGTCACAAAAGCACCCCTCGTGTCACACATATCGCGTGTACGCGGGTTTTGGGTCACACCCGGTCGACAGGCGCTTCCCGTCCCTCACTCCGCGTCGTTCACCCGGCACAGGCTTGTGATCGCCAGCGCAGCGCACGGCTCCCCCGACGGCCGCCCCCGGCCGCCGCCGCGGCGCGCGCAGGGAGGTGCACTCATGACCGACCGACGGCTCTGGTCGTACAAGGAAATCGCGGCCCACATCCGCGTCCAGCCCGACACCGTCCGCTCGTACCGCAAGCACGGCCTGCTGCCCCCGCCCGACCACGTGGAGAGCGGCAAGCCCTACTGGTACGCCGACACGGTCCGCGCGTGGGTCGCCTCCCGGCCGGGCAACCGGGGCCGCAGAGACGACTGAGCCGAGCGGGTGCGCGGACGCGGTACCGGGCGCCCGGTACCGCGTCCGCGGGCGGGCAATTCGGTTGCCGGTGCGACCGGCCGCGGCCGAGGATCCCCGGATGAACCTCTCCGCCAAACCCGTCCTCACCGGCGAGAAGACCGTCCTCCGCCCCTTCACCGCGTCGGACGCCGATCCGATGTGGCGGTTGATCCAGGACCCGGAGATCGTCCGCTTCACCTTCGAACCGTCGACCGAACTCACCCTGGAGCGACTGCGTTCCGTCTACGGCGCCCGAGCCACCCAGCCCGACCGCCTCGACCTCGCCGTCACCGACCCCGCCACCGGCGAACTCCTCGGCGAGGTCGTCCTGTTCGAGTGGGATCCCGCCGCCCGCAGCTGCGCCTTCCGCACCCTCATCGGCCCCCGTGGCCGAGGCCGGGGCATCGGCACGGAGGCGACCCGCCTGATCCTCGGGTACGGATTCGAGCAACTGGGGCTCCATCGCGTCCAGTTGGAGGTCTACGGCAACAATCACCGGGCCCTGAGGGTGTACGAGAAGGTCGGGTTCGTGGTCGAAGGTGTGCGGCGCGAGGCCCAGTCGCGGGACGGGGAGTGGGTCGACGAGGTGGTCATGGGCGTACTGGACCGCGAGTGGAGTGCGCACCGCGGGTATCCCGAAGTCGACCTCAACTCCACGGCTCGATGATCGTCACCCCCGCTCCCGGTGCCGTGCCCATCGCGGCCAGTGCCGCCGGGGTCTCGTCCAGGGGGATGGTGGTGGTGGCCAGGAGGTCGGGGCGGAGCACTCCCGATCGGACCAGTTCCAGCATGGGCGGGTAGGTGTGGGCGGCCATGCCGTGGCTGCCGAGGAGTTCGAGTTCCAGGGCGATCGCGCGGGCCATGGGGACCGGGGTCGTGCCGGACGGGGAGGGGAGCAGGCCGACCTGGATGTGGCGGCCTCGGCGGCGCAGGCCGTCCACCGAGGCGGCGCAGGTCGCCGGGGAGCCCAGGGCGTCCAGCGACAAGTGGGCGCCGCCGCCCGTCAGTTCGCGTACCGCCTGTGCCGTGTCCGGGGTGCTCGTGCCGTCCACGCACTCCGCCGCCCCGAACTTCCTTGCCAGCGCGAGCGCCTGGGGTGAGATGTCCACCGCGACGACCCTGGCGCCCGCAGCCGCCGCGATCATCACCGCCGACAGGCCCACTCCCCCGCAGCCGTGCACCGCCACCCACTCCCCCGGCGCGACCCGGCCCCGCTGCGCCACCGCGCGGAACGCCGTCGCGAACCGGCAGCCCAGCGAGGCCGCCGTCGCGAAGGTCATCCCGTCCGGCATCGCGACCAGGTTCACGTCGGCGTGGTCCAGGGCGACGTACTGGGCGAAGGAACCCCAGTGGGTGAAGCCGGGCTGGGTCTGGCGCTCGCAGACCTGTTGGTCGCCCGCTGCGCAGGTGGGGCAGGTTCCGCAGGCGCACACGAACGGGACGGTGACTCGGTCGCCGGGGTGCCAGTCGGTGACCCGGGTGCCTACCGTCTCGACCACGCCGGCCAGTTCGTGGCCCGGTACGTGAGGGAGGGTGATGTCGGGGTCGTGGCCCTGCCAGCCGTGCCAGTCGCTGCGGCAGAGGCCGGTGGCTTCGACCCGGACGATTACTCCGTGGGGTGCGGGATGGGGGTCGGGTACGTCTCGTACCTCGGCGGGGTCACCGTATTGCTCGAACACCACCGCTTTCACTTGGGCTCCCATCGCCGTTCTTGTCTGCGGGATCGTCGTGGCTGGTCGCGCTCCGCGGCGGAGCCGCATATCGATGCAGCCCCGCGCCCCTTTCGGGGCGCTCAGTCTCAGCCTCTCTCAAGCCGAACCGGTCGTGGAACCTTCGCAACGGACCGGGCGCCCACCAAGTCGCCCGTCCCGTCAGCTTCATCACCGCCGGGACCAGCAGGCTTCGGACGATCATCGCGTCCATCAGTACCGCGAGAGCGATGCCCAGGCCCAGCATCTTGGTGTTGGTGACCCGGGACGTGCCGATCGCGACCATCACCACCGCGAGGATGACGGCGGCGGCGGTTATCAGACCGCCTGTGCGCTGGAGGCCGTGCCGGACCGCCTCGTTGTGGTCGCCCGTGCGGTCGTACTCCTCCTTGATGCGGGAGAGCAGGAACACGCCGTAGTCCATGGAGAGTCCGAAGGCCACGCAGAACATCAGGACCGGGAGGGTGGTCTCTATGGAGCCGGTGCTGGTGAAGCCGAGGAGGCCGGAGAGGTGGCCGTCCTGGAAGACCCAGACCACCGCGCCGAACATCGCCGTGAGGCTGAGCGCGTTGAGCAGGACCGCCTGGATCGGGATCAGGACGCTGCCGGTCAGGAGGAAGACCAGGAGCAGGGTGACCACGGTGATGAGGGCCGCCGCCCAGGGCAGGCGGGTGGCTATCGCGTGCTTGGAGTCGACCAGGACGGCCGCCGTGCCGGTCACCTGGGTGGTGAAGGGGGCGTCCGTGGCGCGCAGGTCGCCGACCAGGCGTTGGGCCGCCGAGTCGACCGCCTCGCCCTTGGGAAGCACCGTGAAGTACGCCGAGTCGTCCTTCACCAGGGGGCCGTCCACCCGTGCCACCTCGGGGAGTTGGGCGATCCGGGACTTGTACGCGCTGTACTGCGCCTGTGTCGCCCGCCCCTCGGCGAGCACTTCGAGGCCGCCGCCGGGGTTGCCCGGGAAGCCGTCGCGGATGTGCTGCTGCACGACGTGCGACTCGGCGCCCGAAGGCAGTTGGCGGTCGTCCGCGGTGCCGAACTTGACGCCCAGGAAGGGCAGTCCGAGGAGGACGAGGACGGCTGTGGTGGCGAGGGCGAAGAAGGGGGCCCTGCGCATCACCAGGCTCGCTGTGCGCGCCCAGCCCGTGCCCTCCTCGCCGGAGACCTTCGCCGGGCGGCCTCGGCGGAACAGGCGCCGCAGATCGAGGGAGTTGACCCGGTGGCCGAGCAGCAGCAGGGCCGCCGGGAGGAGGATCAGGGCGGCTGCCGCGGCCAGGAGGACCACGGCGATGCCCGCGTAGGCGAAGGAGCGCAGGAAGTACATCGGGAAGACGAGCATCGCGGCCAGGGAGACCGCGACCGTGAGGGCGGAGAACAGCACCGTGCGGCCGGCCGTGCGCAGGGTGGTCGCGATGGCCGTCAACGGGTCGGCGCCGGTGGCCAGTTCCTCGCGGAAGCGGCGGACGATGAACAGGGCGTAGTCGATGGCCAGTCCGAGGCCCAGGGCCGTGGTGAGGTTCATCGCGAAGACCGAGACGTCGGTGAACTCCGTGAGGCCGCGCAGCACCGCGTTGGTGCCGAGGATCGCGACGATGCCGATGCCCAGGGGCAGCAGGGCCGCGATCGCGGAGCCGAAGACCATCACCAGCAGGAGCAGGGTCACCGGCAGGGCGATCATCTCGGCGCGGGCCAGGTCCTCCTTGATGATCGTCTGCATCTCGTGGCGTACGGCGACGATGCCGCCGACCTTGACGTGCACCGGGCCGTGCGTGCCCCGGAGGGTGGGTGCGATGCGGTCCAGGGTGTCGTTCGTCGCCTTCTCGTCGCCCGTGAGGTGGGCGGCGATCAGCGCCTCGTGACCGTCCTTCGCGCGCAGGGACGGGGATCTGGTCTGCCAGTAGGAGCCGACACCGGTGATGCCCGGCTCGCTCGCCAGGCGGGCGGTGAGGCGGTCGGCCTCGGCGGTGACCGCCGGGTCGTCCACGGAGGCGGTGCCGGAGTCGACGAGCAGCAGGAGGTTGGGCTGCGAGGCCGGGAACTCGCGCTCCAGCGCCTTGGTCGCGTACGTCGACCGGGCGTTCGGGTCCTCCCAGCCGCCGCTGCCCAGCCGGTCGGCGACTCCGCTGCCGGCGACCACGGCGAGCGCGGTGAGCACCAGGGCGACGAGCAGCGACAACCGGGGGCGGGCGGTCACGAAACGTGTCCATCCCCCGAGCCGCGGTGGGCTGTTGACTTCGGTCATCGTGTGGTGCTCCCCTTCACCTCGACCCGGCCTCGGCGCAGAGCGGTGGCATGGGTCGGCCCTGCAATAGAATGGGAAACACGAGATAGCGCTCGCGTTTCGCCGGAACACCAGAATGCGAGCGACCGCTCGCGTTTGTCAACGCCGTTCGGAGAGCTGGGGATAACTCGTGTCCGTGGACCAGGAGAAGGCCGGCCCCCGCCGCCAGGCCCGCGGCGAGCGCCGCATCGCCCAGCTGCTGGAGGCCGCCGCGTCCGTCTTCTGCACGACGGGCTACACCGCGTCCAGCACCAACGCCATCGCCCGCGAGGCCGGTGTCTCACCGGGCACGCTGTACCAGTTCTTCCCGAACAAGGAAGCGATCGCGATCGAGCTGGGCGACCGGCTGATGCACGAGATGCGGGACATGTACGACGAGGCGCTCGCCCCGATCGACCCGGCGACCCCACTGGAGGAAGCGGTCGGCCGGGTGGTCGACCGCTTCACCGCCTTCAACTGCCGGCACCCGGTGTTCTTCGCCCTGATGCACGGCCCCGACATCCCCGGCCGGCTCGCCGAGGACCACGACGCGCTGCACGCGAACCTGCTCGCCGGGATAGAGGCGGTGATCGCGGCGTTCCTGCCCGACGCTCCAGCCGCCGACGTCACCCGCACCGCCCGCATGTGCCTGGGCCTCTACAAGGCCGGCCTCGAACTGGTCCTCTCGCACGAGGGCGCCGAGCGCGAGGCCTACACCCTGGAGCTGAAGAAGGTCCTGATCCGCTACCTGGCACCGGTGGTCGCCGAGAACCGGGCCGAGTGCCGGACCGGGAACGGCGCCGAGAACGGGACCCCGGGGGACATCACCACGACCCGGACCCCCTGACGGCTCCCTCCGCATCCGGGACGGCTCCCTCCGTTCCGGAGAGGGTGTCGATCACCTGCCCGTCGCCCGCCCAGCCGAGTAGGTCGGTACCGGCGAGGTTGCCCGGCAGGATCTCGGAGATGACCGGCGGGACCGGGAGTCGGCGGCCGATCGTGTGGGCCGGCCGGGGTGCCGGTACGGCGATGGCCGCGATCAGGACGGGCGTCCCGGACTGCGGCATGAGCCGTATCTACCATAAAGTGCCGGTAAATCTGCCCTGTAGGAGTACGAGGGGATTTGCCGTGACCTACTCTCCGCCGCCCGGTGCGCCCCGGGCCCGTATCCCCGGGCCGCAGCAGCCGCCGCCGACGTACCCCCAGATCCGCACCGGCCGCTGGAAGCACTGCCTGGGCGGCGGGCTCGCGCTGTGGGTGCTGACCGCGCTGGTCACGTACGCGACGAAGAACACCACCCTGCTGCCGACGCTGATCCTGCTCGGCAGCTTCCTGGTGCCGGTGACCTTCGTCCTGTGGGCGTACGAACGGCACGGGCGCGACCTGGGCGTCAGCGTGATCCTGGGCTGCTTCCTGACCGGCGGCACGCTCGGGGTGCTGGGCGCCTCGGTGATGGAGTACTACCTGCTGCACCCCTCCTTGTGGATGTTCGTCGGCGTCGGCCTCATCGAGGAGGTCGTGAAGCTGGGGGCGCTGATGTTCGTGCTGCGCCGGCAGCCCCGGCTGCACGGGATGCGCGCCGGGCTCGTGCTCGGCGCGACGGTCGGCTTCGGTTTCGCGGCCCTGGAGAGCGCCGGGTACGCCTTCAACGCGGCCGTCTCCACCAAGGGCATCGATCTGCGGGCGCTCCTGGAGACCGAGATCCTGCGCGGGGTCCTCGCACCCTTCGGGCACGGCCTGTGGACGGCGATCGCGGGTGGCGTCCTGCTCACGTACCGGCAGCTGAACGGGCGGTTCCGGTTCACCGCCCCGGTCGTCGGCACGTGTCTCGGCGTCTCCTTGCTGCACGCCCTGTGGGACTCGACGCACGGCATCGCCATCTGGCTGGTGGCCCGGCTGTCGGGCGCGGGCCTGGACAAGCAGTTGTTCGCCCAGGGGTACATCACGGGGCCGACCGACCAGCAGGAGCACCTGTTCACGACGTTCTCGGTGGGCGGGACGGTGCTCGTGGCCCTGCTCGGCATCGCCTGGGTGCGGTCGCTGGCCCGGCGCGATCCCTCTTGGAGAAATACCCCCTAGGGGTATAGTGTGGAACACAGAGTGAGCCACCGTGGGCCACTCCGACCCCATCTGCCTCCACACGCCTCCACGAGGAGAACGACATGACCGCCCAGACCGACACCCAGGGTTCCGTCACCACCGTCTACAAGGTGAGCGGGATGAGCTGCGGACACTGCGAGGGCTCCGTCTCCGGCGAGATCTCCGGGCTGCCTGGCGTCACCTCGGTGAAGGCCGTCGCGTCGACCGGCGAGGTCACGGTCGTGTCCGCCGCCCCGCTCACCGACGAGGCGGTCCGCGCGGCCGTGGACGAGGCCGGCTTCGAGCTCGTCGGCCAGGTCTGAAACAGCGGATCGGGCGAAGCCCGCCGCGGTTCGACGGCGCCGCAGACGACCGACGGCACATCGCGGCACTCCCAGGGGAACGCCCCCGCACGACACTTCCGTTTTTCGACCGGGCCGTGCCGACCAGCTGATACTGGCTCCGCGCGGTCCGGTCCGATGTCTGGAGTCCGGACATGACCAGCACCACCACAGCGACACCCACCACCATCGCGGAGACACCCATAGCCGCGGCCCCCGAGTCCGCCGCCGAGGTCGAGCTGCTCATCGGCGGGATGACCTGCGCCTCCTGCGCGGCCCGCGTCGAGAAGAAGCTCAACCGCATGGACGGCGTCAGCGCCACCGTGAACTACGCGACCGAGAAGGCGAAGGTCAGCTACCCGGCGGGCATCCAGGTCGCCGACCTCATCGCGACCGTGGTGAAGACCGGGTACACCGCCGAGGAACCCGCGCCGCCGGAGCCCGAGGCGAAAACCCCCGAGGACCCCCCGGATCCCGAACTCGCCTCCCTGCGCGAGCGGTTGACCGTCTCCGCCCTCCTCGCCACGCCCGTCGTGCTGCTCTCGATGATCCCGGCCCTCCAGTTCGACAACTGGCAGTGGCTCGCGCTCACCCTCGCCGCGCCCGTCGTCGTCTGGGGCGGACTCCCGTTCCACAGGGCCGCGTTCACCAACGCGCGGCACGGCGCGGCCACCATGGACACCCTGGTCTCGGTCGGCACGCTGGCCGCGTTCGGCTGGTCGCTGTGGGCGCTGTTCTGGGGCGACGCGGGCATGGCCGGCATGCACGACGAGTTCCGCCTCACCGTCTCGCGTACGGACGGCGCCTCGACGATCTACCTCGAAGTGGCCGCCGGAGTCGTCGCGTTGATCCTGCTGGGCCGCTATCTGGAGGCCCGCTCGAAGCGCCGTGCGGGCGCGGCCCTGCGCGCGCTCATGCAACTGGGCGCCAAGGACGTGGCCGTACTGCGGGACGGCCGTGAAGTACGGCTGCCGGTGGCCGAGTTGGCGGTCGGCGACCGTTTCGTCGTACGGCCCGGGGAGAAGATCGCGACCGACGGCACCGTCGTCGAGGGCGCCTCGGCGGTCGACGCGTCGATGCTGACCGGCGAGTCGGTGCCGGTGGACGTGGCACCGGGCGACAGGGTCACCGGCGCGACCGTGAACGCCGGCGGGCGACTCGTCGTAGAAGCGAGCCGTGTCGGGTCGGACACCCAACTCGCGCGGATGGCGCGGCTGGTGGAGGACGCGCAGAACGGCAAGGCCGAGGTGCAGCGGCTCGCCGACCGGATCTCCGGGGTCTTCGTGCCGGTGGTGCTGCTGATCGCGGTCGGCACGTTCGGGGTGTGGCTCGGAGTCACGGGCGATGTGGCCGCCGCGTTCACCGCGGCCGTCGCCGTGCTGATCATCGCCTGCCCGTGCGCGCTGGGCCTGGCCACCCCGACCGCCCTCATGGTCGGCACCGGCCGCGGCGCCCAGCTCGGCATCCTGATCAAGGGCCCCGAGGTCCTGGAGTCCACCCGCCGCGTCGACACGGTCGTACTCGACAAGACCGGCACGATCACCACCGGCCGCATGACCCTCCAGGAGGTCTACGTCGCCGACGGCACCGACGAGCGGGAGCTGCTGCGGCTCGCGGGCGCCCTGGAGCACGCCTCCGAGCACCCCGTCGCGCGGGCCGTCGCGGCGGGCGCGGAGGAGCGGGTCGGACCGCTGCCGTCGGCCGAGCACTTCGAGAACGTGCCCGGCCGTGGCGTCCGCGGCCGCGTGGAGGGCCGTGAGGTGGCCGTGGGGCGCCTCTACGGCGATCTCCCGGAGGAGTTGGCCCGCGCCAGGTCCGAGGCCGAGAGCGGCGGACGTACGGCCGTGGTGGTCGGCTGGGACGGAGCCGCGCGCGGAGTCGTCGCGGTCGCCGACACGGTCAAGGAGACCAGTGCCGAGGCCGTACGGCAGCTCCGGGCCCTCGGACTCACCCCGGTGCTGCTGACCGGCGACAACCGCGCGGTGGCCGATTCCGTGGCCGCCGCCGTCGGGATCGCCCCCGGGGACGTCATCGCCGAGGTGCTGCCCGAGGACAAGGTCGCTGTCGTACGACGGCTGCAGGGCGAGGGGCGGAGCGTCGCCATGGTCGGCGACGGCGTGAACGACGCCGCCGCGCTCGCCACCGCCGATCTCGGGCTCGCGATGGGCACCGGGACGGACGCGGCGATCGAGGCGAGCGATCTGACGCTGGTGCGCGGGGACCTGCGGGTGGCCGCGGACGCGATCCGGCTGTCCCGGCGGACGCTGAGCACCATCAAGGGCAATCTCGTATGGGCTTTTGGATACAACGTGGCAGCGCTCCCACTGGCCGCCGCGGGGATGCTGAATCCCATGATCGCAGGAGCCGCGATGGCCTTCTCGTCGGTGTTCGTGGTCTCCAACAGCCTGCGACTTCGGACATTTCGCTGAAGTTCCGCAAAGTTACCGGGAGTTACGGGAACTCGAAGTAAGAGTCCCCCTAGAGACGGAGGACGGCCTCACATAAGCTCTTCACAAGGCTCGCGCATCATCCTTACGCTGGGGTCCCGACCACGACATCGGGGCTCTTGCGCACCTAACGGACAAATGCAAGAGACGCAGATCACAGTGGTGTGAACGTAACCATCGAAGGGGTTCGAAGGTCTAAGTTGACGATGTCAGCAAGCGTCTTGGGGGGCGCGAACTGGCATCTGAGGATGTCTTGGGGGACTTCCTCAGAGATGCGTTGCCGGGACACGTACACCGGGGAGCTTTGAGCGGCCCTCCCGTCGTGCGATGTCCCGGCAGATCGCACACATCACTGGCTCCACCCAGTAGTACGAGGAGTTCCGCTCGTTCTACTCAACGAGGCTCAGCTTCATCGAGCTTCGGCAGTACGCAGTACAGCGATTCAGGCGCTGGTTCTCTAAGACGCCCGGCCGGATCCCGTGGGGGGAATCCGCACCGGGACATGGGAAGGCGCCCTGTACGCCGGCCCGTGGGGGGACCGTCGGCAGGGCGCCTTCTTCCCACCCCTTTTTTAAGGCTCGGTTCGCCTCCGGGGCGCCAAAGTCGGTGTCGAGAGCGCGATCGTGCTCGACCCTGCGGGCCTCCGCGCGTTCGCGCTCTCGACACCGACGCGCCCCTTCGGCTCACTCGCCGACGTGGGGCGCGGGGAACTGCGCGACCAGCCCCCACCGGGCCCGCGGTGAACTAACCACGCGGACCCAGCGGAGCGATCAGCGACCCTCGACCGGGATGAAGTCCCGCTCGACGACACCCGTGTAGATCTGGCGCGGGCGCCCGATACGAGAACCCGGCTCCTTGATCATCTCGTGCCACTGGGCGATCCAGCCCGGCAGGCGGCCCAGGGCGAACAGGACCGTGAACATCTCGGTCGGGAAGCCCATGGCCCGGTAGATCAGGCCGGTGTAGAAGTCGACGTTCGGGTAGAGGTTGCGCGAGACGAAGTAGTCGTCCGACAGCGCGTGCTCTTCGAGCTTCAGCGCGATGTCCAGCAGCTCGTCGGACTTGCCGAGGGCCGAGAGGACGTCGTGCGCCGCCGCCTTGATGATCTTCGCGCGCGGGTCGAAGGACTTGTACACCCGGTGGCCGAAGCCCATCAGGCGGACGCCGTCCTCCTTGTTCTTCACCTTGCGGATGAAGGAGTCGACATCGCCGCCGTTCGCCTGGATGCCTTCCAGCATCTCCAGGACGGACTGGTTGGCGCCGCCGTGCAGCGGGCCCCACAGCGCGTTGATGCCGGCCGAGATCGACGCGAACATGTTCGCCTGGGACGAGCCGACGAGGCGGACCGTGGACGTGGAGCAGTTCTGCTCGTGGTCCGCGTGCAGGATCAGCAGCTTGTCGAGCGCGGAGACGACGACCGGGTCGAGGTCGTAATCCTGGGCGGGGACCGAGAAGGTCATGCGCAGGAAGTTCTCGACGTAGCCGAGGTCGTTGCGCGGGTAGACGAACGGGTGGCCGATCGACTTCTTGTACGCGTACGCCGCGATCGTCGGGAGCTTGGCGAGCAGCCGGATCGTGGAGAGGTTGCGCTGCTTCTCGTCGAACGGGTTGTGGCTGTCCTGGTAGAAGGTGGACAGCGCCGAGACGACCGACGACAGCATCGCCATCGGGTGGGCGTCGCGCGGGAAGCCCTTGTAGAAGTTCTTGACGTCCTCGTGCAGCAGGGTGTGCTGCGTGATGTCGTTCTTGAACACGGTGAGCTCGTCGACGGTCGGCAGCTCGCCGTTGATGAGCAGGTAGGCGACCTCCACGAAGGTGGAGCGCTCGGCCAGCTGCTCGATCGGGTAGCCGCGGTACCGGAGGATGCCCTGCTCACCGTCGAGGTAGGTGATGGCGGATTTATAGGCGGCGGTGTTCCCGTAACCGCTGTCCAGCGTCACCAGACCGGTCTGGGCGCGGAGCTTCCCGATGTCGAAGCCCTTGTCGCCGACGGTGCTGTCGATCACCGGGTAGGTGTACTCGCCGTCGCCGTACCGCAGTACTACAGAGTTGTCGCTCACGTCATCCCTCACCGACGTTGTGCCTCTTCTTCGAGGTTGCCCTGACTGTCTCTACCATCCCCCATTTGGCGCAGGAGAGTGCACTCGGGGTCGACCATTGGGCCTATTGGCGGCACTCAGTGCCGCCAACCTGCTCATCCTGCCCCCTCCACCCCGCTATCAGGAAGTGCTGTGTGACCTTCCTGACTCATTTGATCGATCATTTTTCATGCTCAGTCTGAAGTCCAGTGCCGTGCAGCGCCGTCCCGCCGACACCGTACGCACGGCCTGTCCGATCGCCTTGCGCGATCCGACCAGCACAACCAGCTGTTTGGCCCGGGTGACGGCCGTATACAAAAGGTTCCGCTGAAGCATCATCCACGCGCCCGTGGTGACCGGGATCACGACGGCCGGGTACTCGCTGCCCTGGGAGCGGTGGATGGTCACCGCGTAGGCGTGCGCCAGTTCGTCGAGTTCGTCGAATTCGTACGGAACCTCCTCGTCCTCGTCCGTCAGCACCGTGAGGCGCTGGTCCACCGGGTCGAGTGAGGTGACGACGCCCACCGTGCCGTTGAAGACGCCGTTCTCGCCCTTGTCGTAGTTGTTGCGGATCTGGGTGACCTTGTCGCCGACGCGGAAGACCCGGCCGCCGAACCGCTTCTCGGGGACGTCGGGGCGGCCGGGCGTGATCGCCTGTTGCAGCAGTCCGTTGAGGTTGCCCGCGCCCGCCGGTCCCCGGTGCATGGGCGCGAGCACCTGCACGTCCCGGCGCGGGTCGAGCCCGAACTTGGCCGGAATCCGCCGCGCCGCCACGTCCACGGTGAGCCGGCCGGTCTCCTCCGTGTCGTCCTCGACGAAGAGGAAGAAGTCCTTCATCCCGTCGGTGACCGGCTGCTGCCCGGAGTTGATCCGGTGCGCGTTGGTGATCACGCCGGACTGCTGGGCCTGGCGGAACACGCGCGTGAGGCGTACGGCGGGGATCGGACCGCCGTCGGCCAGCAGGTCGCGCAGCACCTCGCCGGCGCCGACGCTGGGGAGTTGGTCCACGTCTCCGACGAAGAGGATGTGTGCCCCCGGGGGCACGGCCTTGAGCAGCTTGTTGGCAAGGAGGAGGTCGAGCATGGAGGCCTCGTCCACGACCACCAGGTCCGCGTCCAGGGGGCGGTCCTTGTCGTACGCCGCGTCGCCGCCGGGCTTGAGTTCGAGGAGGCGGTGGACAGTTGAGGCCTCGGCGCCGGTCAGTTCGGCGAGGCGTTTGGCGGCGCGGCCGGTGGGGGCGGCGAGGACGACCTTGGCCTTCTTGGCGCGGGCCAACTCGACGATCGAGCGGACCGTGAAGGACTTTCCGCAGCCGGGACCACCGGTGAGGACGGCGACCTTCTTCGTCAACGCGAGCCGGACGGCGGCCTCTTGCTCGGGGGCCAGCTCCACGCCGGTACGCCCCTTCAGCCATCCCAGCGCCTTGTCCCAGGCCACGTCGTGGAAGCCGGGCATACGGTCCGCGGTCGTGTTCAGCAGGCGGCGGAGCTGGGCGGCGAGGGAGAGCTCGGCACGGTGGAAGGGGACCAGGTAGACCGCGGTGACGGGTTCCGAGTCGCCGTCGGGGCCGGGGACTTTCTCTCGTACGACACCGGGGTCGCCGGACTCCTCGTCCGGGAGGGCGAGTTCGGCGAGGCACTCGATGACGAGGCCGGTGTCGACCTGGAGGAGCTTCACCGCGTCGGCGATGAGCCGCTCTTCGGGGAGGTAGCAGTTGCCCTGGTCGGTGGCCTGCGAAAGGGCGTACTGGAGGCCCGCCTTGACGCGCTCCGGGCTGTCGTGCGGGATGCCGACGGACTGGGCGATCTTGTCGGCGGTGAGGAAACCGATGCCCCAGACGTCGGAGGCGAGGCGGTACGGCTGGTTCTTGACGACGGAGATCGACGCGTCGCCGTACTTCTTGTAGATGCGCACCGCGATCGACGTGGACACCTCGACGGTCTGGAGGAAGAGCATGACCTCCTTGATCGCCTTCTGCTCCTCCCAGGCCTCGGCGATCTTCTTGGTGCGTTTGGGGCCGAGCCCGGGAACCTCGATGAGGCGCTTGGGCTCGTCCTCGATGATCTGGAGCGTGTCCAGGCCGAAGTGCTGGGTGATGCGGTCGGCGAAGACGGGGCCGATGCCCTTGACGAGGCCTGAGCCGAGGTAGCGCCGGATGCCTTGGATCGTGGCGGGGAGCAGTGTTGTGTAGTTCTCCACGGTGAACTGCTTGCCGTATTGGGGGTGCGAGCCCCAACGGCCCTCCATGCGCAGGGATTCACCGGCCTGTGCGCCGAGCAGCGCGCCTACGACGGTGAGGAGATCGCCGCCGCCCCGGCCGGTGTCGACGCGGGCGACCGTGTAGCCGTTCTCCTCGTTGGCGTAGGTGATGCGTTCCAGGACGCCTTCGAGGACGGCGAGGTGTCGCTCGCCTGTGGAGTTCCCCGGTTTCGCCGCCTGGTTGGACATGGGTCGACGGTACCGGGCGGGTGTGACAGGGGGGTGGGGAAGGTGAGGGTGGCCCTGGACGGGGTTTTCGTGTCGCGGACGGCTACGTGGGTGAGGGTGCTCGCGATCTCTACGCAGCTGTTGCCGTCACCCTCGCCGGAATAGGACGACTTCCGCCAGTTGTCCATGCGTTGCCTCACAGCTCTTTCTCCAGCTTGTGGATGAATTCGCGTGACCGCTCGGGTTCGACGAACCGGAGTTGACGCATGCCCGAAAACCCGCCCGTGCCCTGAGAGTCTGATCCGGCTGGTCGCCAACGCCGTACTGCACGCGGAGGGGCCCGCCGCCCTGCGCGTGGGCTGGACGGCGGGGGTGCTGCGGCTCGGGGCCTGGGACGCGGAGGACGGGCGCGGTCTCGCACTCGTGCGGGCCTGTGCCGACCAGTGGGGCCGGCAGCCGTTGTCCCGGAACGGCAGGCGGGGGAAGCTCGTGTGGTGCGAGCTCGGCGCTGCTTGAGGTGGCCGCAGGGGTCTTCGAGCCCGGGCGATGCGACCCCGGCCCTCCCAGCGGGAACCTTCTCGTGAAAATGTGACACTCAAGGGCGAAGTGTCACATTTCCCAAGCCACACCCCCTCCTGGCGCCGAGGATCCTCGTCCATCTCCCCCGGAACACCCACCCCGCGAGCAAGCGCGCCGGCGTTCATCACAATTCGGTCACACCCCCTTGTTAACTCGCATGTAATCGATTCCAATCCCTCATGTAATCGATTCCACGAGGAGGTGGAACGGCGATGGCGAGCATCAAGGACGTCGCCGCCGAGGCCGGGGTCTCCGTGGCCACGGTGTCGCGGGTGCTGAACGACCATCCGTCGGTCAGTGACGACGCGCGTACCCGCGTGCTGGCCGCCGTAGCGGCGCTGGGTTATCGCCCGAACGCCGTCGCCCGTTCGCTGCGTACCGATCAGACCCGCACCCTCGGGCTGGTCATCAGCGACGTGCTCAACCCGTACTTCACCGAGCTGGCCCGCTCCGTCGAGGAGGAGGCCCGCGCGCTCGGGTACAGCGTGATCATCGGTAACGCCGACGAGCGGCCGGAGCTGCAGGACCACCACGTGCGGACGCTGCTGGACCGTCGTATCGACGGACTGCTCGTGTCGCCGACCGACGGTGGCTCCCCCGGGATGCTGGACGCCGCCCGCGCGGGGACCCCGATGGTGTTCGTGGACCGGTGGATCCCGGGCCTGGACGTGCCCGTCGTGCGGGCCGACGGGCGGGCCGCGATCCGGGATCTCGTCGCGCATCTGCACGGGCTCGGGCATCGCAGGCTCGCCATCATCGCCGGCCCCGCTGCCACCACGACCGGCAGTGAGCGCGTCGCCGCCTTCCGGGACGCGCTCGGTGAGTACGGGATTCCGCTCCCCGACGTCTACATCGGGCAGGGCGACTTCCAGGTCGAGAGCGGGCGGCGGGTGACTGAAGGGTTTCTCGATCTGGCCGAGCCGCCGGAGGTCGTGTTCGCGGCCGACAACCTGATGGCCCTGGGTGCGCTGGACGCCGTACGCGCGCGTGGGTTGCGGGTTCCGGAGGATCTCGCGCTGGCCGCGTTCGACGACATCCGGTGGTTCGTGCACACCGATCCGCCGATCACCGCGATCGCCCAGCCGACGGGTGACCTCGGGCGGGCCGCCGTGCGTGCGCTCGTCGACCGGATCGAGGGGCGGGCGCCGCAGTCCGTCACCCTTCCCGCGCGGCTCGTCGTGCGCCGCTCGTGCGGTGAGCCGGACTCCGCGCAACCCCCTGTTGGAACTGCCCCAGTTCAACCCGTTCGAAGGAGCCAGTCGTGAGCAACCAGGACGAGTTGCTGCGCATCGAGGGCATCCGCAAGACCTTCCCCGGTGTCGTCGCGCTGGACGGCGTCGACTTCGATCTGCGTCGGGGTGAGGTCCATGTGCTGCTCGGTGAGAACGGTGCGGGCAAGAGCACCCTCATCAAGATGCTCTCCGGCGCCTATCGCCCCGACGGAGGCCGCGTTCTGGCCGCCGGCGAGGAGGTGCGCATCCACAGTGCGCAGGACTCCGCGCGGCTCGGGATCGCCACCATCTACCAGGAGTTCAACCTCGTTCCCGATCTGACGGTCGCCGAGAACATCTTCCTGGGGCGGCAGCCGCGTCGCCTCGGGATGATCGACCGGAAGCGGATGGAGGCCGACGCCGCCGTTCTGCTGGAGCGGGTGGGTGTGAACGTCTCGCCGCGCGCTCGGGTGCGTGAACTCGGTATCGCGCGGCTCCAGATGGTCGAGATCGCGAAGGCGCTCAGTCTCGACGCGCGCGTGCTGATCATGGACGAACCGACCGCCGTCCTCACCTCCGAAGAGGTCGAGAAGCTGTTCTCCATCGTGCGTCAACTGCGCGCCGACGGGGTCGGGATCGTCTTCATCACCCATCACCTGGAGGAGATCGCCGCCCTCGGGGACCGCGTCACCGTCATCCGGGACGGGAAGAGCGTGGGGCAGGTGCCCGCCACGACACCCGAGGACGAACTCGTACGGCTCATGGTGGGGCGGTCGATCGAGCAGCAGTATCCGCGTGAACGCCCGGACACCGGCGCCGCGTTGCTCTCCGTCGAGGGGCTCACCCGGGACGGGGTCTTCCACGACATCAGCTTCGAGGTGCGGGCCGGTGAGGTCGTCGGCATCGCCGGGCTCGTCGGGGCCGGTCGTACCGAAGTCGTACGGGCTGTCTTCGGGGCCGACCCGTACGACCAGGGAGCTGTCACCGTCTCCGGTGGACTCGTCCCCAGGCATGACGTCAACGCGGCCATGGCCGCCGGGATCGGGCTCGTGCCCGAGGACCGCAAGGGGCAGGGGCTTGTCCTGGACCAGTCGGTCGAGGAGAACCTCGGGCTCGTCACCATGCGGGCCGCCACCAAGGGTGGGCTCGTCGACCTCAGGGGGCAGCGCGAGGCCGCCGCGCGGATCGCCAAGCAGCTCGGCGTGCGGATGGCCGGACTCGGCCAGCAGGTGCGGACGTTGTCCGGTGGCAACCAGCAGAAGGTCGTCATCGGCAAGTGGCTGCTCGCCGACACCAAGGTGCTGATCCTCGACGAGCCGACGCGCGGTATCGACGTCGGCGCCAAGGTCGAGATCTATCAACTCATCAATGAACTCACCGCCGGTGGTGCCGCGGTGCTCATGATCTCCAGTGATCTGCCCGAAGTTCTCGGTATGAGTGACCGGGTGCTCGTGATGGCCCAGGGGCGTATCGCGGGCGAGCTCTCCGCCGAACAGGCCACGCAGGACTCCGTGATGGCACTCGCCGTCAGCACACCAACCCAAGCAACTACCGCTGTGGAGGGCCACCGTGGCCACTGACACGCTCAAGAGCACGCCGGGCGCGAGTGGCGCCTCGGGGATCCGCCGACTGCTTCTGGACAACGGGGCGTTGACCGCGCTCATCGTCCTGGTCATCGCCATGTCGGCGCTGTCCGGCGACTTCCTGACCACCGACAACCTCCTCAACGTCGGTGTCCAGGCGGCCGTGACCGCCATCCTCGCCTTCGGCGTCACCTTCGTGATCGTCTCGGCGGGCATCGACCTGTCGGTCGGTTCGGTGGCGGCCCTGTCGGCCACCGTGCTGGCCTGGAGCGCCACGCAGCACGGCGTCCCGGTCTTCCTCGCCGTCGTCCTCGCGATCGCCACGGGTATCGCGGCCGGTCTCGTCAACGGTTTCCTCATCGCCTACGGCAAACTGCCGCCGTTCATCGCGACGTTGGCGATGCTGTCGGTGGCGCGTGGTCTGTCGCTGGTGATCTCGCAGGGTTCCCCGATCGCCTTCCCGGACTCGGTCTCGCACCTCGGTGACACGCTCGGCGGCTGGTTGCCGGTGCCGGTCCTGGTGATGATCGTGATGGGGCTGATCGCGGCCTTCATCCTCGGGCGGACCTACATCGGCCGCTCGATGTACGCGATCGGCGGCAACGAAGAGGCCGCGCGCCTCTCAGGGTTGCGCGTCTCCAGGCAGAAGCTAGCGATCTACGCCCTGTCCGGTGTCTTCGCCGCCGCCGCGGGCATCGTCCTCGCCTCCCGGCTCTCCTCCGCGCAGCCGCAGGCCGCCGACGGTTACGAGCTGGACGCGATCGCCGCGGTCGTCATCGGCGGCGCCTCCCTCGCGGGCGGCACCGGCAAGGCCTCCGGCACGCTCATCGGCGCGCTGATCCTCGCGGTGCTGCGCAACGGCCTCAACCTCCTTTCCGTGTCGGCCTTTTGGCAGCAGGTCGTCATCGGTGTCGTGATCGCGCTGGCGGTCCTGCTCGACACAGTGCGCCGCAAGGCGGGGGCGACTCCCGCCTCCGGTGCGGGCGGTGGCGGTGGCAGCAAGGGCAGGCAGGCGACCACGTACGCGCTCGCGGCCGTCGTCACCATCGCGATCGTCGGTGCCACCTCCTTCCTGCACAACGACTCCTCCACGACGTCGAAGCCCAAGCTCGGTCTGTCCCTCTCCACGCTCAACAACCCGTTCTTCGTGCAGATCCGGTCGGGCGCGCAGGCCGAGGCGAAGAAGCTGGGCCTGGACCTGACCGTCACGGACGCGCAGAACGACGCCTCGCAGCAGGCCAACCAGCTGCAGAACTTCACCAGTTCGAACTACGGCGCGATCATCGTCAACCCGGTGGACTCGGACGCGGCGAGCAACTCCGTGAAGGCCGCCGACAAGGCGAAGATCCCGGTCATCGCCGTCGACCGGGGCGTCAACAAGGCGGCCGTGGACACGCTGGTCGCGTCCGACAACGTCGTGGGCGGTGAACTCGCCGCCAAGACCGTCGCCGAGAAACTCGGCGGCAACGGCAAGATCGTCATCCTCCAGGGCCAGGCGGGCACTTCGGCGGCGCGTGAGCGGGCGGAGGGCTTCGCCAAGGGGCTGAAGGCCTACCCCGGCATCCAGGTCGTCGCCCAGCAGCCGGCCGACTTCGACCGCACCAAGGGCCTCGACGTGATGTCGAACCTGCTCCAGGCACACCCCGACATCCAGGGCGTCATCGCCGCCAACGACGAGATGGCGCTCGGCGCGATCAAGGCGCTCGGCTCCAAGGCCGGCACGTCGGTCTCGGTCGTCGGCTTCGACGGCACGCCGGACGGCCTGACCGCCGTCAAGCAGGGCACGCTGTACGCGTCCGTCGCCCAACAGCCTTCCCAGCTCGGCAAGATCGCCGTGGACAACGCGCTGCGCGCCGCTCAGGGGAAGAAGGTCGAGTCGACGGTCAAGGTGCCGGTCAAGGTCGTCACCAAGGAGAATGTGGCCGGGTTCACCGGCTGACGAGGACCGGGTCCACCACTCCAAGTCACCACTGTGGGGAGTCAATTGATGTACGACTACGACCTCCTGGTCGTGGGATCGGCCAACGCCGACCTCGTGATCGGCGTCGAGCGGCGGCCGGGCGCAGGCGAGACGGTCCTCGGTTCCGACCTGACCGTCCACCCCGGCGGCAAGGGCGCCAACCAGGCGGTCGCCGCCGCCCGGCTGGGAGCCCGTACGGTCCTGCTGGCCCGGGTCGGGGACGACGCGCACGGCCGGCTGCTCCTCGACTCGCAGCGGGCCGCCGGTGTCGACACGGTGGGCGTGTTGGTCGGCGGCGCGCCGACCGGGGTCGCGCTGATCACGGTCGACCCGTCCGGTGACAACAGCATCGTGGTGTCGCCCGGCGCCAACGGAAAGCTGTTCCCCGTGGACGTCCAGGCCGCCGGGTGCCTCTTCCAGGCCGCCCGGGTGGTCTCCGTACAGCTGGAGATCCCGCTGGAGACGGTCGTGGAGGTCGTACGGAGTCTCGCGGACGGCAGCCGTTTCGTGCTGAACCCGTCGCCGCCCCGGCCGCTCCCGGCCGAAGTCCTGGCCGCCTGCGACCCGTTGATCGTCAACGAGCACGAGGCGAAGGTGATCCTCGGGGACGCGTGTGTGAGCGAGCGGCCCGAGGACTGGGCGCGGATCCTACTGGCGAAGGGGCCGCGTTCGGTGGTCGTGACGCTGGGCGCGGAGGGTGCGTTGGTGGCCTCGCGGGAGGGGGTCACCCGGGTGCCGTCCGTGAAGGTGGACGCCGTGGACACGACGGGCGCGGGCGACGCGTTCACCGCGGCGCTGGCGTGGAAGCTGGGTGCAGGGTTGTCGCTGGCCGAGGCGGCGGAGTACGCGGCCCGGGTCGGGGCGGTCGCCGTGACCCGTAAGGGTGCGCAGGACTCCTTCCCCACGGCGGACGAGGTCGCCGCGCTGTGAAGAAGGCAGGGATTCTCAACCGTCATCTCTCCGGCGCGCTCGCCGAGTTGGGGCACGGGGACGGGGTGCTGGTGTGCGACGCGGGGATGCCGATCCCCAAGGGGCCCCGGGTCGTGGACCTGGCGTTCCGGGCCGGGGTGCCGTCGTTCGCGGAGGTGCTGGACGGGCTGCTGGCCGAGCTGGTCGTGGAGGGTGCGACGGCGGCGACCGAGGTGCGCGGCGCCAATCGCGCGGCCACGGCCCTGCTCGACGCCCGCTTCCCCGACGGCCTGGACCTCGTCTCCCACGAGCGGCTCAAGGAGCTGTCGGCGGACGCGCGGCTGATCGTACGGACGGGCGAGGCGCGGCCGTACGCGAACGTGCTGCTGCGGTGCGGGGTGTTCTTCTAGAAACGTGACACTTGGGGGGTCATGTGTCACATTCTCAAATTCGAGGGGGCCCGGTCCGTCGACCGTGCCCCCTCGGGTTTTCCCCTCCGGCATCAGGACCCCCGCGATCCCCCCAGATCCCCCTCCAAGAGTCCCGATGCCAAGTACGACCCGCGTGGCGGGGAGAGGGTTGTACGACATCTTGAGAATTCTTCAAGACGGGTTCGAGGTGCCGACAAATAGGGGCGGACGTAGCGTTTCAGGCATGACCGAAGACTCTGCTACGACCTTCCACGACGACATCCTCGACGAGCTGGGCGGCGCCAAGGTCCAGGAGATCGCCGGCCTGCTGGGGACGGACGAGGCGGGCGCCCGGGACGTGGTCGGTACGACCGCGTCGGCCCTGTCCGGTGAGGCGGCGACCGCGGAGACGCCTCGCGAGGCTCCCCTCCAGGGCGTGGCCACGCTGGGCGGTTTCGCGACGGGCGGGCTCATGGCCGGGGTGCTGGCGAAGGCGGCCAGGCCGGTGGCGAACGCGGTGGCCAAGAAGACGGGGCTGCCGCCCGCGACCGTGGCACGGGTCGTCGAGATGCTGATCCCGGCCGTGCTCGCGGTGCTCACGAAGCGGGCGGCGAAGAAGCGATAGGCCGAAGAAGAAGGCAGGCAGGCAGGCAGGCAGGTCGGTACGGCACACTCCTGACCTCCTGCCCCACCCCGGATCGGTGCGGTGCGGTCGGCGTCAGCGGACGGTGACCGAGACCGCCTTGGACACGGCGGCGCCGTCCTTGACCCGCAGGACCTCGACGCCCTTCTTCCGGAACTTGTCGGTCAGCTTGTAGGCGCTGTGGCCGACCTTGGCGGTCACGGGCAGGGACTTCCACGTCGCACCGCTCTTGACCTGGAGCGTCACCTTGCTGCCCTCCTTCAGACCGGCGGTCTTTGGTTGGCCTTGAGGGTGATGCTCGCCGGGGCGGGCGCGGCGTTAGAGAAAGCCCGGAAGACCGCGCTTCCGGGCTTTCTCCCGGCCCTGCGGCGAGCACGATCCTACAGACATGACCTGGGGAGATACGGTTCCGAAAAGATCCGAAAAACCTAAATCGACAGGCTAGTCACAGGAATATCGCCCACTGCACGGACCCCGATCTGCGTTTATGAAAACGAGCTGCGTGAAGGTGACTCTCACATTCCGACTACCGGATCACGTGCTCCACGAAGCATGCCGCCGTCTCCGCCAGCACCTCGCGGCCGTCCCGCGCCCACAACCCGTCGTTGAACAGCTCGACCTCGATGGGACCGGTGTATCCGGCGGCCTCGACGTACGACTTCCACTCCCGCATGTCGATCGCGCCGTCGCCGATCTGCCCACGGCCGTTGAGCACGCCCTCGGGCAACGGCGTGGTCCAGTCGGCGAGTTGGAAGGTGTGGATACGGCCGCCCGCGCCCGCCCGGGCGATCTGCTCGGGTGCCCGGTCGTCCCACCAGATGTGGTAGGTGTCCACCGTGACACCGACCTGCTGGGCGGGAAAGCGCTCGGCGAGGTCGAGGGCCTGGCTGAGGGTCGAGACCACGCAGCGGTCGGAGGCGAACATGGGGTGCAGCGGCTCGATGGCCAGCCGTACACCCCGCTCCTCGGCGTAGGGCCCCAACTCCCCCAGCGCGTCGGCGATCCGCTCCCGCGCGCCGTGCAGGTCCTTGGAACCGGCGGGGAGACCGCCGGACACCAGCACGAGGGTGTCGGTGCCCAGAGTCGCCGCCTCGTCCACGGCACGACGGTTGTCGTCGAGGGCGCGGGCACGCTCGGCCGGGTCGAGCGCCGTGAAGAAGCCGCCCCTGCACAACGTTGTCACCGTGAGCCCCGCGTCGCGGACCAGCTTCGCGGTCTCCTCCAGGCCGTACGACTGGACCGGCTCGCGCCAGAGGCCGACGCCGGGGACGCCCAACTCCAGGCAGGCGTCGACCAGTTCGGGCATCGACAGCTGCTTGACCGTCATCTGGTTGATGGAGAAGCGGGAGAGGTCGGCGGCGCTCACTGGTTCACTCCGTACAGGGACAGCAGGTTCTTCATCCGTTCCTCCGCGAGCTTCGGGTCGGGGAACAGGCCCAGGCCGTCGGCGAGTTCGTAGGCGCGGGCGAAGTGCGGGAGGGAGCGGGCCGATTGGAGGCCGCCGACCATCGTGAAGTGCGCCTGGTGGCCCGCGAGCCAGGCCAGGAACACCACGCCCGTCTTGTAGAAGCGGGTGGGGGTCTGGAAGAGGTGACGGGACAACTCGACTGTCGGGTCGAGGAGTTCACGGAATCCGGCCGCGTTCCCGGTGTCCAGGACGCGGACCGCCTCCGCCGCCAGCGGGCCGAGCGGGTCGAAGATGCCGAGCAGGGCGTGGCTGAAGCCCTGGTCGTCGCCCGCGATCAGCTCGGGGTAGTTGAAGTCGTCGCCGGTGTAGCAGCGCACGCCCTGCGGCAGTCGGCGCCGGATGTCGATCTCCCGCTGAGCCTCCAGGAGCGACACCTTGATGCCGTCGACCTTGTCGGGGTGCGCGGCGATGACGTCGAGGAACGTGTCGGTGGCCGCGTCGAGGTCGGACGAACCCCAGTAACCCTCAAGTGCCGGGTCGAACATGGGGCCCAGCCAGTGCAGGACGACCGGTTCGGACGCCTGGCGGAGCAGGTGGCCGTAGACCTCCAGGTAGTCCTCGGGGCCCTTCGCTACGGCCGCGAGCGCGCGGGACGCCATCAGGATGGCCTGCGCGCCCGACGCCTCGACCAGGGCCAACTGCTCCTCGTACGCGGCCTGTACGTCGGCCAGGGACGCCGGGCCGGTGAGCTGGTCGGTGCCGACGCCGCAGGCGATACGGCCGCCGACAGCCTGCGCCTCGGCGGCACTTCGGCGGATCAGCTCGGCCGCGCCCGCCCAGTCCAGGCCCATGCCGCGCTGGGCGGTGTCCATCGCCTCGGCGACACCGAGCCCGTGCGACCAGAGGTGGCGGCGGAAGGCGAGGGTGGCGTCCCAGTCGACGGCGGCGGCCGAGTCGGGGCTCGTGTCGGCGAACGGGTCGGCGACGACGTGGGCCGCCGAGAACACCGTACGAGAGGTGAAGGGGGTGCCGGAGGTGACGGCGAAGGGTTCCTGGCGGGGCTCGTACGCCCGCAAGGCCCCACCGGAGTCCGGGAGTTGGATGGTCACAGGGTGATCTCCGGTACGTCGAAACGGCGGCCCTCGGCGGACGACTTCAGGCCCAGCTCGGCGAGTTGGACACCGCGGGCGCCGGCCAGGAGGTCCCAGTGGTACGGGGCGTCGGCGTAGACGTGGCGGAGGAACAGCTCCCACTGAGCCTTGAAGCCGTTGTCGAAGTCGGTGTTGTCGGGGACTTCCTGCCACTGGTCGCGGAAGACCTCGGTGGCGGGGAGGTCCGGGTTCCAGACCGGCTTGGGGGTGGAACTGCGGTGCTGTGCACGGCAGTTGCGCAGACCGGCGACGGCCGACCCCTCCGTGCCGTCGACCTGGAACTCGACGAGTTCGTCGCGGTTGACGCGGACGGCCCAGGAGGAGTTGATCTGGGCGATGGCACCGCTGTCGAGTTCGAAGATGCCGTAGGCGGCGTCGTCGGCGGTGGCGTCGTAGGGCTTGCCGTTCTCGTCCCAGCGCTGCGGGATGTGGGTGGTCGCGATGGCCTGGACGGACTTCACGCGGCCGAACAGCTCGTGCAGGACGTACTCCCAGTGCGGGAACATGTCGACGACGATGCCGCCGCCGTCCTCCGAGCGGTAGTTCCACGACGGGCGCTGGGCACTCTGCCAGTCGCCCTCGAAGACCCAGTAGCCGAACTCGCCCCGGATGGACAGGATCCGGCCGAAGAAGCCGCCGTCGATGAGCCGCTTGAGCTTCAGCAGGCCCGGCAGGAACAGCTTGTCCTGGACGACGCCGTGCTTGATGCCGGCGGCGTCGGCGAGGCGGGCCAGTTCGAGGGCACCGTCGAAGTCGGTGGCCGTCGGCTTCTCGGTGTAGATGTGCTTGCCCGCGGCGATCGCCTTCTTGAGCGCCTCCTCGCGGGCCGAGGTGACCTGGGCGTCGAAGTAGATCTCGACGGTCGGGTCGGCGAGGACCGCGTCGACGTCCGTGGAGACGTTCGCCGGGTCCAGCCCGTGCTGCTCGGCAAGCGCCTTCAACGCGTGCTCGCGGCGGCCCACGAGGATCGGTTCCGGCCACAGAACCGTACCGTCACCGAGGTCTAGACCACCCTGCTCGCGCAGTGCGAGGATCGAGCGGACGAGGTGCTGTCGGTAGCCCATGCGCCCGGTCACGCCGTTCATGGCGATACGCACCGTCTTGCGTGTCACGTGTTCCCCTTCGTCCACATGCGTCTCGACGCATGTCTCAGCGCATGTCCCAAGATTGCAGCAAGCGCTTTCTATATATGCAGAAGCTAGCCTTTGCCCACTGGTCTGTACAAGACCGTGATGGGGTCGAGTTGTTCGAGGGGGCGAACAACCGGAGCGGGTGGCCTTATGGTCTGCTCGGACGGGGGCTTCCTTTGAGCAGCCTGTGTACAACGGCGTACGACAAGATGCGCGACCGAAGATGCGCGACCGGAGGACGAACAAGATGACGGTGACCCTGGCGGACGTGGCGGCCCGCGCCCAGGTCTCCCCCGCGACGGTGTCGCGCGTACTGAACGGCAACTATCCGGTCGCGGCCACCACGCGCGAGCGGGTTCTGCGGGCGGTCGACGAGCTGGACTACGTCCTGAACGGTCCCGCGAGCGCGCTGGCGGCGGCCACCTCCGACCTGGTCGGCATCCTGGTCAACGACATCGCCGACCCCTTCTTCGGGATCATGGCGAGCGCGATCCAGGGCGAGATCGGGGGGCCGGGGGGCCGCGCGGGCGGGGAACGGCTGGCGGTGGTGTGCAACACGGGGGGCTCCCCGGAGCGCGAGCTGACGTATCTGACCCTGTTGCAGCGGCAGCGGGCGGCGGCGGTCGTGCTGACCGGCGGCGCGATGGAGAACGCGCCGCACGCGGCGGCGGTCGCGGCGAAGCTGCGGAAACTGGGGGAGGCGGGGACGCGGGTGGTGCTGTGCGGGCGGCCGCCGGCGCCGGACACCGGGGCGTTCGCGCTGACCTTCGACAACCGCGGGGGCGGCCGGGAACTGACCGAGCACCTGATCGGCCTCGGCCATCGCCGGCTCGGCTACATCGCGGGCCCGGAGGAACGGACGACGACGCGGCACCGGCTGGAGGGCCACCGGGAGGCGCTGGTCGCGCACGGGATCGTAGAGGATCCGCGGTGGACTGTGCACGGCCGCTACGACCGGCGCTCCGGGTACGAGGCCACGCTGGAGCTGCTGCGACGGGATCCGTCGCTGACTGCCGTGGTCGCGGCGA
Source organism: Streptomyces sp. NBC_01261 (assembly GCF_036226385.1). Taxonomy (NCBI): domain Bacteria; kingdom Bacillati; phylum Actinomycetota; class Actinomycetes; order Kitasatosporales; family Streptomycetaceae; genus Streptomyces; species Streptomyces sp. NBC_01261. Next base: position 7,103,256 of record NZ_CP108463.1, on the reverse strand, counting down.
ACGACTCCGTCGCGGTGGGGGCGTCGGCGGCGCTGCGGGAGTCTGGGCGGCGGATTCCGGACGACGTCTCCGTTGCCGGGTTCGACGATCTGCCGTTCAGCGTGGACGCGGTGCCTTCGCTTACGACGGTGCGGTTGCCGTTGTCGGAGGCGGGGGCCCGGGCGGGGCGGATCGCGATGGGGCGGGAGGAGCCGCCGCCGGGTGGGATCGCCACGGTTCGGGGGGAGTTGATGGTTCGGGGGTCTTCTGGGGTGCCGCGGAAGTAGGTGTACCGGAGCTGAGCCGATACGTGACCGTTGGGCCACCCGCTTCTTGGCCAGTGTCGGGATTCCGTGACCCGAGTAAAGGGCGCTCCGCTGCGCTACGCGTCGGCTCCGCCGATTCCGCTCCGCTCCACCCTTGACTCGGCCCACGGAATCCCGCTTCAGAAGCGAGCGGGCGGCCCTGAATGACGGTTGCCCAGGTACGCGGGCCCTCGGGCCAGTCATGCCGTCACCCAGCACCGAGGAACGCGCTCGCGCCTCGCCAGCACGCCGGGTCGGCATAGCGGCTGACGCCGAGTGGGGTGGCGCGTCGGCAGGTTGGCGGCACGCCGGGCCGGCTTGGCGACTGACGCCAAGTGGGGTGGCGCGACGGCAGAGTGGCGGCACGCCGCGTCTGCTTAGCGACTAACGCCAAGTGGGATGGCGCGCCCACGGGTTGGTGGCACGCCGGGTCGGGCTAGCGACTGACGCCGAGTGGGGGCGCGACGACAGGGTGGCGGCACGCCCGGTCGGCTTAGCGGCTGACGCTAAGCGGGATGGCGCGCCCACAGGTTGGCGGCAGGCCGGGTCGGCTTGGCAGCTGACGCCAAGTGGGTTGGCACGCACACGAGTTGGCGGCACGCCTGGTCGGGCTAGCGGCTGACGCCGAGTGGGGGCGCGACGACAGGGTGGCGGCACGCCGCGTGGGCTTAGCGGCCGACACCGAGGTGGGGGCGCGTCGACGGGTTGGCGGCGCGCCGGGTCGGACTAGCGGCTGACACCAAGTTGGGGGCGCGTCCCCGGGTGGGCGGCACGCCGGGCCGGTTAAGCGGCCAACGCCAAGTGGGGGGGCGTGTCGGCAGAGTGGCGGCACGCCTGGTCGGGCTAGCGGCTGACGCCAAGTGGGATGGCGCGCCCGCGGGTTGGCGGCGCGGCGGGTCGGACTAGCGGCTGGCGCCGAGTGGGGTGTGCGGGTGGTGTGGTGGGTGGTAGGTCGGGGCTGTCCCATCGCGAGCGGCCCGGTGGTGACAGGGTCCGGACACGGGGGGCGGGAAGCTGTGTCCTTTTCTAACCAGTCAAAGGGCGGTTAGAGGGTTACTTTGCGGACAGCTTCCCGACACCCCCGCCCGGCTCTGCCCGGCCAGACTCGCCCCGGTCCCGCGTCCGCTCGCTCGCAGCCGCGAAGCCCACCCACCACAAGGATGAGACACGAGCGCACACCACCCCCCAACCGCAAGCCGCTGAGCCGCTGAGCCGAGATAGCGTGCCGCCACTCTGCCGACGCGCCGCCAGCTCGGTGTCAGCCGCTGAGCCGGTCCGGCGTGCCGTCTGCGGTCTGACGCGCCCGCTTCCCGCTCGGTGTCAGCCGCCGAGCCGTCCCGGCGTGCCGCCAATCAGTCGTCGCGTCACACCCACTCGGTGTCAGCCGCTAAGCCCACACGGCGTGCCGCCCATCAGCTATCGCGTCACCCCCCACCCGGCGTTGGCCGCCGAGCCGGCCCGGCGTGCTGGCGAGACGCGAGCGCGTTCCCCCAGCGCAGGCCGGCCACGTAACCGCCGTAACGGGCTCTCTCCCTGAGCCACCCGTTCCTCCGGGCCGCCCGCTCGCTTCTCCCACGGGCTGGAGCGGCCCGAGTCAAGGGTGGAGCGCAGCGGAATCGCCGAAGGCGACGCGTAGCGCAGCGGAGCGCCCTTTACTCGGGACGCGGAAGCCCGACACTGACCAAGAAGCGGGCGGCCCAACGGTCACCTACGCAAGAGCCAGGCGTGTCCCCACCCAGCCAATCGCCGGGAAGGGGGATGCCCGGCCCGGAGTGCCACGTGCCTATCCACCAGGTCCGATGCGGTACGTACCCGGTGTCTGGCCCATCGTGCGGCTGAACGTGTCGATGAAGGCGCTGGTCGTGGACCAACCGCACTGGCGGCCCGTCTCGCTGACCGTCGCGCCTTCCGCCAGGAGGACCATGGCGTGGAAGACGCGGACGTTGGTGCGCCATTGCGGGTACGTCATACCGAACTCGGTTCTGAACAGCCGGGCCAGGGTGCGTTCGCTGACGCCGATCCGGCGGGCGAGCCAGGTGGCGGTGCGGGGTTGCCGTAGGTCGTCCGTCACCAGTGAACATGCCTGCCGGAGCAGGGAGTTGGTGGGGGTGGGGAGCGTCAGCGGCTCCACTTGGGCTCTTCTCAGGCGGTCCCGCAGGACAGCGCGCAGGCGGCGGGACTCCTGCTGCGGAAGGTCCGGTTCGCTGCACGCGATGATCAGTTCGCGGACCAGGGCGTCCACGGCCACGACGACCGGGGTCCCGGAGTCCAGCAGAACGTCGTGGGCGGCGAAGCCGATGGTGTGCACGGAGCTGTGCCCGTGCACTCGGTGCTGGTGCCACATGCCCGCCGGAAGCCAGACGGCCCGCGCGCTGGACGCCACCCAGGACGCCTCGCCCGTCTGCACCGCCAGCACACCGGCACTGACGTAGAGAAGCTGGTGGTAGCCGTGCTGGTGACGGCCGATGACGTCACCCGCGAGGTGGGCGTGGGTGGTGTCCCTGGGCTCCGTAGCCGCGCCGTCCGCAGCTTCCGCCCCGTCCACCTCCTCCGCCTTCTCCGCCTCCTCCGCCCCGTCCACCTCCTCCACCTCCTCCGCCGTCTCGGTGTGGCCGTTTTCCGACATGACTCGGCAGAATAACGGAAGCGCCGCACCTGGCCGCCCTGCCAGCGTGAGAACCATGCCCACGACACCCCCCGCGCCTTCTCCCTCTCCCTCCCCGCCCGCGCTGAAGACCCGCCTCGCCGCCGGGCTGCGCGGTGCCGCGCTCGACACCCGCCCGTTCCAACTCCCCGTTTTCCGGCGCCTGTTGATCGGGCAGAGTGCGGCCTACGTCGGGACCATGGTCACCGACGTCACCATCCCGGTGCAGGTGTACGACCTGTCCCGGTCGTCGCTGTCCGTGGGGCTGACGGGGATGGCCGGCCTCGTACCGCTCGTGGTCTTCGGGCTGTACGGCGGTGCCGTCGCGGACCGGTTCGACCGCCGTACGTTGTACCTCGCGTCGGCGTGTCTGACCTGGGTGGTCACGCTCGCCCTGCTGTTCCAGGCGGTCGCCGGCGTGCGTTCGGTGCCGCTCATCCTCGGCCTCGTCGCCGTGCAGGCCGGCGCCTTCGCCGTGTCGTCCGCGGCCCGGGGCGCGATCATCCCCCGTGTCGTGCCGACCCCGCTGGTACCCGCCGCGAACACCCTGTACTTCACCGCCGGCAACGTCGGACAGGTCGCCGGGCCGCTGGTCGCGGGCGTCCTGATCTCCCTCCCGAACGGCTACAGCTGGGCGTACGGCGCCGACGCCGTGCTGTTCTCGCTCCTGCTGTACTCGGCTCTTCGCCTGCCCTCGGTCAAGCCGACCGGCTCGGAGGCCCTTAAGGGTGGGCTGCGCTCGGTGCTCGACGGGCTGCGGTTCATCGCCGTCGCACCCGTGCTGTGGATGTCCTTCGCGGTCGACATCGCGGCGATGACCCTGGCCATGCCGACCGCGCTGTTCCCGGAGGCGGCGCAGACGCGGTTCGGTGGTAGCGGGGTGGGGCTGCTGTACTCGGCCATCGCGATCGGGTCCGTCGCGGCGGGCCTGTTCAGCGGGTGGATCGGGCGCGTACGCCGCCAGGGCCGGGCACTCGCCGTCGCCGTCGTCGTCTGGGCGGCGGCGGTCGCCCTCGCGGGTACGGTCCACCAACTCCTCGCCGCGGCAGCCCTGTTGGCAGCCGCCGGAGCGGCCGACCTCGTCAGCGCGGTCTACCGCCAGACCATCCTCCAGACCTACGCCCCCGACGCCCTCCGCGGCCGTCTCCAGGGCGTCTTCACCGTCGTCGTCGCGGGCGGCCCCCGCCTCGGCGACCTGCGCGCCGGCGCCATGGCCTCAACGACAGGCCTGGGCCTCGCGTGGACGGGCGGTTCGCTGGTGTGCGTGTTCGTGGTCATCGCGGGGGCGCTGGTGGTCAGACCGTTCTGGCAGTACGACGTTGCCGCGGCGCGGCCGGCGTCCTCGCAGCCGTAGAGATCCGGGAGACGGCAACTCCCGCGCACGGTAAAGGCATCCCCCCCGCAGTAACGCTCCGAAAAGCGCCAACTCCCGTGCCCGGTGCCGGCCTACGATCCCTTCATGCCCCGTGCTCTCATCCTCGGCGGAACCGGACTGGTCGGGCGAGCCGTCGCGCATCGTCTGCTGGTCGCCGGATGGCGGGTGGACGTGACCGGCCGGGACCCCGCCCACATGCCGACCGAACTGGGCGCGCTCGGGGGCGAGTTCAGGGCCGTGGACCGCGCGGACGCCACCGCCCTGCGGGCCGCGGTCGGCGAGGGAACCGACCTCCTCGTCGACTGTCTCTGCTTCACCGGCGCCGACGCCCGTTCGCTGCTGCCGTTGGCCACGCACGCGACCTCCACCGTGCTGATCTCCGGCCGGGCCGTCTACATCGACGCGGCTGGCAACCACGTCAACTCGTCGACCCCGCCTCGCTTCTCCGGCCCGATCTCCGAGACCAACCCGACCATGGCCCCGCGCGACGACATCGACTACCGCTCACGCGAGGGCTACGGCGCGAACAAGGTCGCCGCCGAACTCGTCGCCCTGGAGAGCGGGTTGCCCATCAGCGTGTTGCGGCCCTCGCAGATTCACGGGGTCGGGGCGTCACCGGCGCGTGAATGGGCCGTCGTCAAGCGGGTGTTGGACGGGCGTACGGCCTTGCTGCTGGCCCGGCGAGGTGCGGGGGTCGTCCACACCACCGCCGCCGCGAATCTCGCCGCGCTCATCGAGACGGTCGCCGAGCGGCCCGGCACCCGCGTCCTCAACTGCGCCGATCCGGACGCGCCGAGCGTGCGGGAGATCTGCCGGGCGATTGCTGGGCACCTGGGCCATGAGTGGGAGGAGGTGGTACTGCTTGACGACACGGCGCCTGCCGGCCTGGGCACCACCCCCTGGGACTCCCCGCACCCGATCGTCCTCGACACCTCCGCCGCTACGGCACTCGGTTACCGGCCGGCCGGTACCTACGCGACCACGATCGCGCCCGTACTGGACTGGCTGGTGGAAGCGGCCGAGGGCGGCCAACGACCCCTCGACGACGGCTACTTCGCGGAGTACTTCGACTACGCGGCCGAGGATGCCTTCCTCTCAGGGCGCTGACGCAGACGCTCGCCCCGGCGACTCAGCAGCGCCCCTCCCCTGTCCGGGGCTCCCCGCCACGCGTCACGTCACGTCACGTCACGTCACTGATGGAACCGCCACCGGCCCTCAGAAATGACATCCACCTTGCCGTCCCTGACGCGGACGGCCGTGTCGTCGTCGATGAAGTAGATCGGGAAGTCCGCCCGCGCGGTGATGCGATCAGCCCAGGCGTCGTCCCGTTCGGGGAAGTTCGGCGAGTACAGGTGGGGCTTGAGGTACCAGTCGAAGAGGCCGAACGGGGGGTCCACGGTCGTCGCGCCGAGTACGTGGAGGTCCGTGGTGTCGCCGATGACGTCGGCGGAGTGTCCGGTGAGGTTGCGGCTGAAGATCATCGAACCGGCGCTGACCCCGACATAGACCCGGTTCTCCAGCACTTCCAGGAAGCCGTCGGCCAGGCCGTTGCCGGTGATGCTGCGTGCGAGGTGGTAGTGGTTGCCGCCCTCGACATAGATGACGTCGGCGTGCAGCAGCCGGTCGAGCACCAACTGCCGGGGCAGGCCGTTCAGTTCCAGGACGTCGAACTCCCGCCAGCCGAGGCCGTGCAGCCGGTTCAGGTCCGCGACGAGCCACCCGTGGTCCCCGGGCTCGGCGACCGACGCCGTGGGGATGTACACGACGTTCGCCGACCCGAACGGCTTTCCCAGCATGTCCCGCAGCGCATCCCGCAGCGTCTCGTTGCGCAGGCCACTCGCCGTCAGCAGAAGGTTCATCGGGCGAGCCAAGCACGGCGGACGGACGCGCGCAACGAACCCCGGATCCGCCCCCAGCTCCGCTCCCCCGGCGCCAGTGTCAGTGCCTCCCTGCCGAGTACCGGCGCCGGCGGCTGCCGTACTGGTCGAATCCGGCGGCGGTCGACGTGTTGCCGGACAGCGTGCCCGACACGGGTGCCGGGGTGAGCGCGGCGCAGGCCGCCGGGCGGGCCGTAGGGGATCCGCTCGGGGACGGACCCTTCGTGCACACCTGCCAGTTGTCCCTCGTGCCCGCGCGTCGTAGCGCCGATGTACCGGCGATCGTGGGGTGGGCGGCCGGGCGCTCCGCTTCCCACGCTGAGCAACTCGCCCTGGAACATGTGCTGTCGACCGCCGACAACATGGTGGACGATCCGCCGACACCGTTCCCCGAGTACGCGAACAGAATCTCGGACGCGTGGCCCGGAAACATGGACGCGCGGCCCTCCCCGGTACTACCGTCGGACCCGTAATACCTCTGACTGAGTCAACTACCCTGAGCGAGCACCGGGGATCGATCATGACCGTCCAGGACATTCGCGCCTTCAACCGCTTCTACACGAACGTCATCGGCGCCCTCGACTACAGCCGCCACCTGTACGCCCCGTTCACCCTCACCGAGTCCCGCGTCCTGTACGAACTCGCGCACTCCCCTCGTACGGACGCCGCCGATCTCCGAACCGAACTCTCCCTCGACGCCGGGTACTTGAGCCGGATCCTGAACCGGTTCGAGCAGGACGGGCTGGTCGAGCGGGCGCCCTCGGAGCGGGATCCGCGGCGGCGGCAGGTCACGCTCACCGTGCGGGGGCGGGAGACCGCCGCTCTGTTGGCGGAGCGGGCGGACGAATCCGTCGGGGCGCTGCTCGCGACCGTGCCGGAGGCCGACCGGCCGCGGCTCGCCGAGGCGCTGCACACCGTACGGACGGTTCTGTCGGCGTCGGGCAAGCACCGGCCGCAGCCCGAGGACGTCGTACTGCGGGAGCCCGGGCCCGGTGATCTGGGCTGGATCGTGCAGCGGAACGCGGCCCTGTACGCCGCCGAGTACGACTTCAACGCCGACTACGAAGGGCTCGTCGCGCGGATCGTCGCCGATTTCGCCGAGGATCACGATCCGCATCTGGAGCGGGTGTGGATCGCCGAGCTCGACGGGCGGGCCGTGGGGTGCGTGATGTGTGTGCGGGACGACGCTCCGGGTACCGCCCGGCTGCGGCTGCTGCTCGTCGAGCCGGACGCGCGCGGGTTGCGGATCGGGGATCAACTCGTCGCCGCCGTCGTCGAGTTCGCGCGCGGGGTCGGGTATCGCGACCTCGTGCTGTGGACGAACGACATCCTCGGCGCCGCCCGCCGTATCTACCAACGGCACGGTTTCGTCCTCGCCGCCGAGAAACCGCACCGCTCCTTCGGCCAGGATCTCGTCGGCCAGGACTGGCGGCTCGACCTGCACGAGCCACACTGAGCGGTGACGAGTAGGGTCCTGACCATGAAGCTCGCCTTCTCCACCCTCGGTGTCCCGGGCCTCCCCGTGGCCGACGTGCTCCAGCTAGCCGTCACGCACGGCTACCACGGCGTCGAGTTGCGCGCGCATCCCGAGGAGCCCGTGCACCCCGGTATCGACGCCGGCCAACGGGCCGACGTGGCGGCCGAGTTCAAGGCGGCTGGGGTCGAAGTCCTGGGCCTCGCGGGGTATGCGCGGGTGGCGGCACCGGGCGACGACGACGCCGTACTCGCGGAGATCCGTGAACTGCTGGAGCTGGCACGGGACTTGGGCGCGCCCTTCATCCGTGTCTTTCCCGGTGGTGATGCCGAGCAGTCCGTCGAGGAGGCCGACGCCACGGCCGCGCGGCGGCTCGGTACCGCGGCGGAGTGGGGTGCCGATCTCGGCGTACGGGTGCTGCTGGAGACCCACGACTCGCACCGCACCGGCGCGGACGCGCTCCGCGTGCTCGGGCCGGTCGGGCATCGGCAGGCCGGTGCGCTGTGGGACGTGATGCACACCTGGCTCGGCGGCGAGCAGCCGTCGGAGACGCTCGCCGCGCTCGGCCCGTATCTCGGATACGTGCAGGTCAAGGACATCGCGTCGGCCGCCGACACCACCCCGCTGCCGCTCGGGGCCGGCGTCCTCCCGCTCGCCGAGTGCGTCGAGGTCCTCTCCCGGCACGAGTGGGACGGCTGGCTCTGCTGGGAGTACGAGAAGCGGTGGTACGAGGCCGCCGCGCCGCTGCCCGAACTGCTGGCCGCCGGTCACGATCACCTGGCGCGGCTGCTCAACGACTCGGCGTAAACGACTGGCGGCCCGGGCGGGCCGCGGCTTAGGGTCCCCCGGTGCCTCCTCACCCCACCCCGCGCTCCGTCATGCCCTCATGAGCCCCGGACTCGCCCATACGTTGATCGACGTCCGGCCCTTGCGGACGTCCCCGGTGTTCCGGCGGCTGCTGATCGGGCGGACGGTGTCCGTGCTGGGGATGTTCATGACCATGGTGACCGTCATGTACCAGGTCTGGGACATGACCCACAGCACGGTCTGGACCGGTGCGGTCGGGCTGGCGAACGCGGTGCCGACGGTGGTCGTCGGGCTGTTCGCCGGTTCGTGGGTCGATCGCGGCGACCGGCGGCGCATCTACCTCTTCAACACGGTTGGCCAGTCCGTCTGTTCGCTGCTCCTCGCCGTGCAGGGCTTCGCCGGGCACGTCCCGGTGCTCGGTGTGCTCGCGCTGGTCGCCGCTCAGTCGTGCTTCGGCGCGGTGGGCGGCCCGGCGTCGGGCGTGTTCATACCCCGGCTGCTGCCGAAGGACCAGGTGGCGGCGGGTCTCGCCCTCAACACCATGTCCTTCACGACCATGATGCTCGTCGGCCCCGCGCTCGGCGGCCTGCTGATCGGCTGGGCCGGCATCGGCGCCTGCTACCTGGTCGACGCGCTCACCTTCCTCCTCGCTTTCCACGGCGCCTTCGGCCTGCCCGCGCTGCCGCCCGAGGGCGAACCGTCGCGGGCCGGACTGCACGGTGTCCTGGACGGCCTGCGTTTTCTGGCCGGCCACCGGGTGGTGCGCGGCGCGCTGCTCACCGACCTGGCCGCGACGGTCCTCGCGATGCCCGTCAGCCTCTTCCCGCTGATCAACTCCGAGCGTTTCGGGGGTGATCCGCGCACCCTGGGCCTGTTCCTCTCGGCGATCTCCGTCGGCGGCATCACCGCGTCCGTCTTCTCCGGCACGGTCACCCGGCTCGGCCGCCCGGGCCTGGTGATGCTGCTCGGCGCGAGCACGTGGGGCGCCGCGCTGGCCGCCTTCGGCCTGATGACGAACCCGTGGGCGGGCCTCGCGTTCCTCGCCCTGGCCGGCGCCGCCGACTCCACGTCCGTGATCTCCCGCAGCACGATCGTCCAGACCCACACCCCGGACGCCCTCCTGGGCCGCGTCTCCGCCGCCGAACAGATGGTCGGCCAGGCGGGCCCCAACCTCGGCAACCTCCGCGGCGGCCTGGTCGCCGGCTGGACCTCGGGCGCGACGGCCCTGTTCACCGGCGGGTTGTTGTGTGTGCTGGCGGTGGTGGGGGTGGGGGCGAGTACGCCTGAACTGCGGGCCGGGGCGGGGGTCGGGGTCACTCCGGACGAGGCGTGAGCCACCGCGCCTTCGCGCCCACCCGCACAGACCGGGCCGGCCCGGAGTCAGTCCTACGCCGGACGGGCCACCAGCCGTGTCGTCCCGTCCAGGCACCAGTCCAGCACCGCGGGCCACGAGCCGTAACCGGCGACCAGGTCCAAGTGGCCCGCGCCCGGGATGAGTTCGGTGGGAATGCCGAACGGGTCGCCGTAGGCGGTGCGGGCGTTCTCCGGGCAGTGCGGGTCGTCGTCGCCGGCGACGAGGCGGACGTTCCCGGGGAGGGTGAAGTCGGGGGCGGGCGGGGCGAATCCGGCGACCTCCGGATACTGGGCGACCACGGCACGCGAGGGCGGTCCGACCAGCAGCACACGGTCCGCCGCACCGCCCTGGACCTGCCCGCGGGCCACGGCGTGCAGCCAGAGCAGCGCGGAGGCGCTGTGCCCGAGGACGACTCGTTCGGTGCCGCCGCCGTTTTTCAACTCGTCGAGACAGCGGGCGAGTTCACCCAGCCACACGTCCAGGTCGGGGACGTCGGGGTCGGGCAGCTGGGGGTAGACGACGTGGTGCCCGAGTTCACCGAGCCGGTCGGCCAGCCAGTGCTGCCAGTGCTCCTTCGGGCGGTGGTTCTGCCAGCCGTGGAGGATGAGGTAGGAGTTCATGAGGCCGATGGTTTCCGATCACCGGCCGATCGGTCCAGTTGACGGCGACCGGGCGTCCCTGCGCGAACAAGCCACCGGCGCCCGGGGCGGAGGGTGATCGGTGCAGGGTGTGGAGGGTGATCCGGTGCCGGGTGCGGTCCACCGTCAACTCAACCTGTCCGCCCGCGCCTTGTACCGCCCCACCCGCGCCTCCCTACCCCTGCAACTGCCCCCGCAGCACCCCGAACGCCTCGTGGAAACCCGGGAAAGTCTTCCGCACACACCCCGGGTCGTCGAACGAAATACCCGGTACCCGCAGCCCGGTCACCGCGAAGGACATGACGATGCGGTGGTCGCCGTAGGACTTGATCTCCGTGCCTGCGACGGGAGTTGACCCCGGCGCGGCACCCGGCCGGATCTCGATCCAGTCCGGGCCCGTCGCCACCTCCACGCCCAACCGCCGGAGGCCCTCCGCACAGGCCTCCAGCCGGTCGCACTCCTTCACCCGGGTGTTGCCGACGTCCTCGATGCGGACCGGGCCCGAGGCGAAGGGGGCGATCGCGGCCAGTGTCGGCATGGTGTCCGAGATGTCCCGCATGTTGACCGTGAGGCCGCGCAACTCGCCCGTGCCGCGCACCCGGGTGCCCTTCGCGCTCGTCTCCACCTCCGCGCCCATCCGGCGCAGTACGTCGACGAAGCCCAGGTCGCCCTGGAGCGCGCCCGTGCCGAGGCCGGGGACCGTGACCTCGCCGCCGGTCACGGCCGCCGCGGCGAAGAAGTAGCTCGCGGTGGACGCGTCCGGCTCGATCCCGTAGGTGGTAGCCCCGTAGCCCCCCGGCGGGACGACGTAAGTAGCACCCTCCCTGCTGACCTCCACCCCGAACTCCCGCATCATCGCGATCGTGATCTCGACGTACGGCGCGGAGACCAGGTCCGTGACCCTGATGCGGAGGCCCTTCCGGGTCAGGGGGCCGAGCAGAAGCAGCGCGGTCAGGTATTGAGAGGACTGGCCGGCGTCCAGCACCACCTCTCCGCCCTCCACCCCCGACGCCTCGATGCGCAGGGGGTGGTGGCCCTCGGCCTCCTCGTGGCGCAGGTCGACGCCCAGGTCGCGCAGGGCCCTGGTGAGCGGAAGGAGGGGGCGGCGGCGCATCTGCGGGGACGCGTCGAAGCGGAAGCTGCCGTGCCCGGCCGCCGCCAACGTCGGCAGGAAGCGGGCCGTCGTCGCGCCGTCCCGGCAGTACACGTCCGCCTCCGCGACCGCCGGACCCTGCGGGCGTCCGTCGATCTGCCAGGCATCCGGGGTCCGTCCCACGCGGTAGCCGAGCCGGGTCAGGCCCTCGGCGAAACCCTCGGTGTCGTCCGAGCGGAGGGGGCGCCGGAGGGTGGTGACGCCGTCGGCGGCGGCCGCCAGGAACAGCGCGCGGGCGGTGATGGACTTGGAACCGGGGATGTCGACTACGGGCATGCCCTCATGATCGGGCGGCGGTCGGCCGGACCGCCGGGACGTCCACGGGATGGACGACCACCGTTCTCCCCTGGGCCCCTGCCGTTCTCCCGTACGCCTCCGCCGTCCGCTCGCGCGTTCCTGTGGGTGACCGCATCCGTCCCGTTGTGCACGGGTTCACCAACTTCCGGGAATCGACCGGAAGGAGGGAACCCGCATCCCCTCCCCGCCGTCCAAACCGCATGCTGCCGGATGAGTCTCCGTGGTACGGCGTCGGCCTCGCTGCTGGCTGCGAACGCTGACCAACCCTCTCCTCCGTACCGCGGCCGGCAGCAAGCCGTCATCGGCGCGCCCCCCTCCAACTGCGCCGATGGCGGCCCCTCCTCCGGTTTACTGTGCGCTCCCTTGACTGGCAGAAACTTCCCGGATATTCGTGAAGTCGTGGAAGTTTCCTTCAGCGGATCCGATGATCCGAAGTGGAACACCTCCGGAAGGAGCGCACGTGCCCTCCAGACGTACCGTCCTCGCCGCGACCATGGGCGTCACCGCGTCCCTCGCGGTCGGCGGCACCGCCCACGCCGACGACAAGAGACTCCGCTCGCTGATCTCCCGCATGACACTGCCGGAGAAGGTCGGCCAGCTCTTCGTGATGCGGGTCTACGGCCACTCCGCCACCGCCCCCGACCAGGCCGACATCGATGCCAACCTGAGCGAGATCGGCGTGCGTACCGCCGCCGAGCTGATCGCCGAGTACCACGTCGGCGGCGTCATCTACTTCACCTGGGCGCACAACACCCGCGACCCCCAACAGATCGCCGACCTCTCGAACGGCATCCAGAAGGCGTCCCTCGGCCGACCCCGAGGGCTGCCCCTACTGGTCGCCACCGACCAGGAACACGGCATCGTCTGCCGTATCGGCGCGCCCGCGACCCTCTTCCCTGGCGCGATGGCGATCGGTGCCGGCGGCTCCCGTACCGACGCCCGTGCCCTCGGCCGGATCTCCGGCGCCGAGCTGCGCGCGATGGGCGTCAACCAGGACTACTCCCCCGACGCCGACGTGAACGTCAACCCGGCCAACCCGGTCATCGGCGTACGGTCCTTCGGCGCCGACCCGGACGCGGTGGCCGCGCTCGTCGCCGCCGAGGTGAAGGGGTATCGGAGCAGCCGGGTCGCCGCCACCGCCAAGCACTTCCCGGGGCACGGGGACACCGCCGTGGACAGCCACTTCGGATTTCCCGTCATCACGCACAGCCGGGAGGTGTGGGAGGCGCTGGACGCCGTGCCCTTCCGGGCTGCCGTCCGGGCGGGCATCGACTCGATCATGACCGCCCACATCATGGTCCCGGCCCTCGACGACTCCGGCGACCCGGCCACCCTCTCCCACCCCATCGTCACCGGCATCCTGCGCGGCGAACTCGGCTACGACGGGGTCGTGATCACCGACTCGCTGGCCATGGAGGGCGTACGCCAGAAGTACGGGGACGACAGGGTGCCGGTGCTCGCGCTGAAGGCCGGGGTGGACCAGCTGCTCAATCCGCCCTCCCTCGACGTCGCCTGGAACGCCGTCCTCAAGGCCGTGCAGGGTGGGGAGTTGACGGAGGCGCGGCTCGACGAGTCGATCCTGCGGGTGCTGCGGCTGAAGGAGCGGCTGGGGCTGTTCGAGGACGCGTACGTCAGCCGGGCGGGTGTCGACCGCACGGTCGGGAGCGCGGCACATCTCTCCGCCGCCGACCGGATCGCCGAGCGGACCACCACCCTGCTGGTCAACTCGGCGGGACTGCTGCCGCTGTCCCGTCGTACGCACGGGAGGGTTCTGGTGGTCGGCGCCGATCCGGCCTCCCCCACGGGTACTACGGGTCCACCCACCGGCGTGCTCGCGGCGGCGCTCGGGGAGTCGGGGTTCACGGCGACCGCCCTCTCCACCGGTACGGCTCCTTCCGCGTCGACCGTCGCGAAGGCCGTGGCCGCGGCGCGTGAGGCGGATGTGGTGGTTGTGGCCACCTACAACGTCACGGCGGCCGACGCGCAGAAGACTCTCGTCGAGCAACTGGTCGCCACCGGGACACCGGTCGTGGCCGTCGCGGTCCGGAACCCCTACGATGTTGCCCAACTGCCCTCCGTCACCGCCTACTTGGCGGCCTACTCCTGGACCGACGTAGAACTCCGGGCGGCGGCACGGGTGATCGCGGGCCGGGTCCGGCCCCGCGGGAAACTGCCGGTCGCGGTGCGGCGCGCGGATGATCCGGCGCAGGTGCTGTATCCCCTGGGGCACGGGCTGTCGTACTAGGGGTACGTTCCACACCCGCCCCACCCCCGCCAACCGGACCAAAGCCCCCCGCACGTCTGGCGTGCCCCCGCTGCCGCGGGTCACGCTGGGCGGGGGCAGTCGGGGGGATCGATGCGTGAGCGATGGTGCGTGGGGGCGGTGTGCGCGGTGCTGCTCGCCGCCCTGGCCACGGGCTGCCAGGCCGCGCACGGTTCCGGATCGGGCGAGGGTGCGGGCGACGGACGGCTCGGCGGGAAGTCAGCCGCGACCTCGTCCATGACCTCGTCCGCGACCACCCAACCCACCGGCTACGGCGCGGTGTTCCTCGGCGTCGCCGAGTGCAGCTCCTTCGGTACGACGAGTTTCACCGAGGTGCCGTGTACCAGCGAGCGCGCCGCCGCCAGGGTCGTCGCCCGCTACGACGCTGATGTGAGCGACGGTCCAGCCTGTCCGGCCACCACCGACTTCGTGCTGCACATCGGCGCCCAGGGGTCGTCGGGCGCGGGCGGCGACGGGGTCATACCCAAGGGCTACGCCTGTATGCGGAACCTGGAGCCGCCGCACCCCGGTGACCCGGGCGGCGGGGGCGGCCCCCGCACGATCGTCGGCGACTGTGTCTACGGCTCGGGCAGCGGGCAGGTCCGGGAGACGACGTGCGACGGCTCGGGGCGGCGGAAGCCGCAGTACAAGGTGGTCAAGGCCGTGCTCCGGCGCGCGAGTTGCCCCGCGTCGACCGCCCTGTACGTCCAGCTCGGCGGCGAGCGACCCGTGGGCTGCGCCCGGCCGGTGTAGTCGGGTGACTGTCAACGGCCGTGCGCGGTAAGGAGGTTGTCCGGGTCTGTGTCCGCGATCCGGGTCGGTTCGCTGCGGCTGGGTGCAGTTCGGGACGAAGTAGCGGTAGCCGGTGTACGCGGCTCCTCCTGGACCAGGCTCGTGCCGGGTGTCGTCGGCAACTGGTCCTCGATATCGGTGACTTGGCCGGTCTGGGCGGCGGCGGTGGCCGCCCCGGCGCGTCTACGCCGCCGGCCAGCGACTCAGCAGAGGATCCAGCCCGAGCTGACCGATCCGCCGCCGACCGCGCCCCTCACCAGCACGCACCGGTGACCGGCGTGCACGGTGACCGGTCCGGCCCGGTGCTTGTAGCGGCCCTTGTCGACGACGGGGCGGTTGCCGCGGGCCTGCACGCTGACCGACATCGAGCGCTTGGCGCCGGAGGCCTTGGGGACGGTGTACGCGCAGATGTAGTCGCCCCGGCGGAAGACGTGGACGGTGCCCGTGGAGAAGTGCAGCGTCTCCACCTCCCGCCCCGGGCAGACCGCGGCCGCCTGAGCCGTGCCGGGGACGGCGAACGCGAGCAGCCCGGACGTGCCGAGCACGGCCATGCCGAGCGCCACCCGCCGTCGTAGCGCACCCATCTCCACAGTCGTCCCTCCCGCACAGCACAGCAGCCGAACAGCGTACTGATGTACGGACGCAAGACGTATGTCGCATGGTTGCGCGACCATCAGCGCGGGGCGGTGACCTGCTCCTCCGCCCCCGGTACACCGACGAACGTGCGCCACAGGTCGGCGTAGTAACCGCCGAGCGCGAGCAGCTCGTCGTGCGTGCCGTCCTCGACGACCCGCCCGTGATCCATCACCACGACCCGGTCCGCTCGTGCCGCCGTTGTCAGGCGGTGGGCGACGACGAGGGTGGTGCGGCGGCCCGCGAGGCGGTCGGTGGCCTGGTTGACCTGGGCTTCTGTGGCCAGGTCCAGGGCCGCTGTCGCCTCGTCCAGGAGGAGGATGTCGGGGTCCACCAGTTCGGCGCGGGCCAGGGCGATCAGCTGGCGTTGGCCCGCCGAGAGGTTGCGGCCTCGTTCGGCCACCTCGTGGAGGTAGCCGCCGTCGAGCGTGGCGATCATCTCGTGGGCGCCGACCGCGCGGGCCGCCGCCTCCACCTCGGCGTCGGTGGCGTCGGGGCGGCCGTAGGCGATGGCGTCGCGGACGGTGCCCTGGAAGAGGTACGGCTCCTGGGGGACGACGCCCAGGTGGTGGCGGTACGACGTGATGTCGAGGGCGCGGAGGTCGGTGCCGTCGACCGTGACCCGGCCGCCCGTCGGGTCGTAGAAGCGGGCGACCAGCTTCACGAGCGTCGACTTGCCCGCGCCCGTCTCGCCGACGAAGGCGACCGTCTGGCCGGCGGGGATGCTCAACTCGACGCCACCGATGGCCTCTTCGGTATCTGCCTCTTCGGCGGAGCCGTACGCGAAGTGCACGTTCTCGAAGGCTATGTCGCCGCGCAGGGAGAGGACTTCGAGCGGTTCGTCGGCGGCCCGTGTGGACGTCGGTTCCTGGAGCAGCTCCTGGATGCGGCCCAGGGAGACGGTCGCCTGCTGGTAGCCGTCGAAGACCTGGGAGAGCTGCTGGACCGGGGCGAAGAACAGGTCGATGTAGAGGAGGTAGGCGACCAACGCGCCTGTCGTCAGGGTCGCGTTGTCCACCCTGCCCGCGCCCGCGATCAGTACGGACGCCGCCGCGACCGACGACAGCAGCTGTACGAAGGGGAAGTAGATCGAGATCAGCCACTGGCCCCGGGTACGCGCCGCGCGGTAGCTGCTGCTGCGCTCGGCGAAGCGCCGGCCGCCGTCCTTCTCGCGCCGGAACGCCTGCACGATCCGCAGCCCCGACACCGACTCCTGGAGGTCCGCGTTCACCAACGACACACGCTCACGGGCGAGTTCGTACGCCTTCACGCTCGCCCGGCGGAAGAAGAAGGTGGCGACGACCAGCGGGGGGAGGGTGACGAACACGACCAGCGCGAGCTGTACGTCGATCACCAGCAGGGCGACCATGATGCCGAAGAAGGTGACGACCGAGACGAAGGCCGTGACCAGCCCCGTCTGCAGGAAGGTCGAGAGGGCGTCGACGTCCGTCGTCATCCTCGTCATGATCCGGCCGGTCAACTCCCGCTCGTAGTAGTCGAGTCCGAGGCGCTGGAGCTGGGCGAAGATCTTGAGGCGGAGGGTGTAGAGGACCCGCTCGCCGGTACGGCCCGTCATGCGGGTCTCGCCGCGCTGCGCCACCCACTGGACCGCCACGGCCACCAGCGCGAGCAGCGACGCCGACCAGATCGCGCCGATCGCCATCTTGGTCACGCCCTGGTCGATGCCGTGCCGGATCATGATCGGCAGCAGCAGGCTCATGCTCGCGTCCACGGCGACGAGGCCGAGGCTGATCAGCAGCGGCGGGCCGAAACCGCGCAGCAGTCGGCGCAGTCCGTACGAGTCCTCGGCGCGGACCGCGCCCGCCTCGTCGATGTCGGGGACGTCGGTCGCCGGGGGCAACGCGTCGACCTGGGCGAGGAGTTCGGGCGTCGCGGGCATCCCGGACAGCGCGGTGTCCTTGGGCTCGCGGTCGCCGGTCCACAGCCGGGGCGTGACCCCGCGCTCGGCGTCGAACTCCGCGTCCAACTCGTCCCGTACGGAGGTGTCTTCGGCCGGTGCGGCGGGCTGGGCGTGGCCCGGTGAGACGCCGCCGAGTTCGTCGGGGTCGGTGAGGAGGCGGCGGTAGAGCGGTGAGCGTTCCTGGAGTTCGTCGTGCGTGCCGATGTCGGCGAGGCGGCCCCCGTCGAGGACGGCGATGCGGTCGGCGAGGTTGAGGGTGGAGCGGCGGTGCGCGATGAGCAGGGTGGTGCGGCCCTGCATGACCTGTTTGAGGGCCTCGTGGATCTCGTGCTCGACGCGGGCGTCCACCGCCGAGGTCGCGTCGTCCAGGACCAGCAGGCGCGGGTCGGTGAGGATGGCGCGGGCGAGGGCGACGCGCTGGCGCTGGCCGCCGGAGAGGGTGAGGCCGTGCTCGCCGACCGTCGTGTCGTAGCCCGCGGGGAGTTCCTGGATGAACCGGTCGGCCTGGGCGGCGCGCGCGGCGGTGAGGATCTCCTCCTCGGTCGCGTCGGGGCGGCCGTAGGCGATGTTGTTGCGGACCGTGTCCGAGAAGAGGAAGGAGTCCTCGGGGACCAGGCCGATCGCGGCGCGCAGCGAGTCGAGGGTCAGCTCGCGGACGTCGTGGCCGCCGATGAGGACGGCGCCGTGGGTGACGTCGTAGAAGCGGGGCAGCAACAGCGAGACCGTGGATTTTCCGGAGCCGGAGGAACCGACGACCGCGAGGGTCTCGCCGGGGCGGATCTCGAAGGTGAGGCCGTTGAGGACCGGGCTGGTTGTGCCTGGGGCGCGGTCGTAGCCGAAGGAGACGTCGTCGAACTCGACCGTGGCCGGGGCGTCGGCGGGGAGTTCCTTGGTGCCGTCCGTCATGGAGGGCTGGGTGTCGATGAGTTCCAGGACGCGTTCGGTGCCGGCGCGGGCCTGCTGGCCGACCGTGAGGACCATGGCCAACATGCGTACCGGGCCGACGAGTTGGGCGAGGTAGGTGGAGAACGCGACGAACGTGCCGAGCGTGATGTGCCCGCGCACCGCGAGCCAGCCGCCGAGGGCCAGCATCGCTACCTGGCCGAGGGCGGGGACGGCCTGGAGGGCGGGGGTGTAGCGGGCGTTCTGGCGGATCGTGCGGAGGCGGCCTGCGTAGAGACGGCGGCCGACCTCGCGGAGTTTCCCGGTCTCCTGGTCCTCCTGGCCGAAACCCTTCACGACACGTACGCCGCTGACGGCGCCGTCGACGACACCGGCCACGGCGGCGGCCTGGGCCTGCGCGTACCAGGTGGAGGGGTGCAGCTTGCTGCGGCTGCGCCGGGCGATGAAGCCGAGGGCGGGGGCGACCGCCAGGGCTATCAGGGTCAGCGGCAGGGACAGCCAGGCCATGATCGCGAGGGAGATCACGAAGAGCAGGACGTTCCCGATGGTCATCGGGAGCATGAAGAGCAGGCCCTGGATCAGCTGGAGGTCGCTGGTCGCGCGGCCGACGACCTGGCCGGTGGACAGCTCGTCCTGGCGGCGGCCGTCGAGGCGGGTGATCGTCCCGTACATCTCGGTGCGGAGGTCGTGCTGGACGTCCAGGGCGAGGCGTCCGCCGTAGTAGCGGCGGATGTACGTCGAGACGTAGACGAGGAGGGCGGCGACGATCAGGGCGGCGGCCCAGGGGGCCATGGTGCGGGTGTGGCCGGTGATCACGTCGTCGATGATCACCTTGGTGACCAGGGGGACGAGGGCGGTGACCGCCATGCCGGCCAGGGAGGCGCCGAGGGCCAGGACCAGGTCCTTGGGGTAGCGCCAGGCGTATCCGGCGAGCCTTCGGGCCCAGCCCTGTGTTTCCCCCTGTTTCGCTGCCACGCGGTGCCTTCCGTTCGCCCCTGATCAGCTGGTCCTACGGAAGGCACCAACGCGCATTGAAGCGGATTTCATCCCTCCGCAACAAACCGTCGGCAGGCGAAGCCGTCAGACACGTACCCGGAGGTAGTAGAAGCGGGTCGTCTGGGCCGTGTTCTGGTTGTCGTCGCTCACCAGCAACACCTTGTAGCGGCCCTTCTCCTTCCCCGTGATCACCATGCCCTCGATGTTGTCGAGGAGGGGGTTCGGCTGGGGCTGCTTCGCCGTGGCGCCCAGGGTCGGGCAGTCGGCGATGTCGGCCAGCAGGGTCTTCTCGACGAGGTGGACTCCGGGCCTGCCGGTGAGGGTGTCGGTCCTGCTGGTGTCCGTCGCGTGGCGGGGATCGGCCAGGTAGAGGCGGACCGTGTTGCCGACGCCGCTGGTGAAGCCGCGTTCCAGGACGAGGAGGCGGCTGTCGGGCAGGGCCTGCACCTCGGGGACGCCGAGGAAGGAGGCGTCGGGCTTGTACGCGTACTGCGCGGCGAGCTTGAAGTGGTCGCCCCTGGTCCGGGTCCAGGTCTGGAAGCGGACGTCGCCCGAGGTGTCCCCGGCGATCGGGTACTCCATCGACGCGAGGAGGGTGTGGCCGCCGGGCAGCAGGGTCAGGCCCTCGAAGGTCTGGTTGGAGACGGCCCGGCCCGCCGGGGCGACCAGCAGCGAGGACGGGACCGGGAGGCGGTCGAGGATCTTGCCGTCGGCGGAGTAGCGGCGGATCGACGGTTCGGTCTCGGAGGTGATCAGGCGCGTGCCGTCGCGGTCGATGACCAGGCCCTCGGAGTCGAGGTCGGCGCCGTTCTCGTCGGCGAGGTGGACGGCGCGCTTCGGCTGGAGCGACTTCGCGTTGAGGTCGAACAGCGAGGAGCGGTCCTCCAGGGCTGCGATCGAGCCGTCCTTGTCCACGGCGAGCGCGGAGAAGTTGCCGACGAAGGTGCCGTCGTACGTCGTCTTGTCGAGCGCGTCGGAGAAGCGGTCGATCGAGACGGACGATGAACAGGCGTTACCGGTACGGGAGTTGCCGGCGTTCGCGGGACCGGCGGCGGCGGTGAGGCAGGTGGCCGCCGCCAGGCCGGCGGTCGCGGTCGTGAGTACGGTTCTCAGGCGCATGGGCGTCACCGTAGGACGGGTGGGTGACGTGCGGGAGACCGCGCAGTAAAGCGCTTCCCCAGGACGGGACCTACGCGAGGTCCTTGTGGATCGCCTTCGCGACACCCTGGATCGTGGTGATGCCGTAGCTCATCGTGCTGTTGTCCTGGGTGAGCACGGACATCATGTAGTCGTGGCCGCCGCCGTTGAAGGTGCCCAGGCTGTGGACGCGCCAGCCGTGCGTGGAGCGCTGCAGCCAGCCGTTCTTGACGTGCACGGTGACACTGGAGGGGGCTCCGGACGGGGTGCCCCAGCGCTGGCTGGAAATGACCTGGTTCATCAACATCAGGATGTACGCACGGGAGTTGTCGCTCAGCACCGTGTTCTTGGCGGTGACCAGATTGAGCAGCTTCTGCTCGTCGGTCACGGTCTCCTGCGTCAGGCCCCAGTAGTTGTTCGCGCCCGGCTTGGTCTGCGTCATGCCGGCCGCCGTCAGGAAGCCCTTGATCTTCGTCAGGCCCAACTGCTTCCACAGGGTGGAGGTCGCGTCGTTGTCCGACTTGGTGATCATGGCCTTGGCGAGGGTCGACTCCCGCGTCGTCAGCGTGCGGTTGTGCTTCTTCGCGTCCCACAGCAGCGTGGCGAGGACGGTGACCTTGACGGTGCTGGCGGAGTCGTAGGCGCTCGTCGCCCGCAGGGTGCAGGTGGTCTTGGTGGTGCGGTCGTAGAGGCCGACGGCGACGGTTCCCTTACGGGTCGCGAGGGCCGCGGTGATGTCCTTCTTCAGCTTGGCGGCGAGGCCCGCCTTGGCCGACGTACAGCTGACCGTCGGGGTAGCCGCGGCAGCGGGCGTCGCGGCGGCCAGCACGGGTATGAGGACGCCGGCGCCCACGCCGACAGCCACCGCTCTGGCTCGGCGGGATGTCCAAAGAGACTGAGTCATACCTGAGTTGACTCACAGCAAGGCGTGAAAGGTTGTACGGGTTGGAGAACAGTTGTACGACGCGTTACCCGCCCCTTTGCGAATTCACAGCCGGTGGCAAGGTTCGGCACAGCAGTCACCCACCCTGTTTTCGCACGATGCCCGGGTGACATCTGCCACCGATCCACACCCCCACACCGAACCCGCGTCCGCCGACTGGCCGCCGCCGGCCCCACCCGCCGACACGCCGCCCGAGAAGGCGCCCCGCTGGTCGCTGCCCGCGCTGATCGCCATCATGGTCCTGGCCGCGGTGCTGTACTCCTGGAACCTCTCCGGCTCCAGCCTCAACAGCTTCTACAGCAGCGCGATCTACAGCGGCACCCAGAACTGGAAGGCCTGGTTCTTCGGCTCGCTGGACGCGGGCAACTTCCTCACGGTCGACAAGCCGCCCTTCTCCCTGATGGTGATGGGCCTGTCGTGCCGGATCTTCGGCTTCGGCACCTGGCAGATGATGCTGCCGGAGGTCGCCGCCGCGCTCGGCACGATCTGGATCCTGCACTCCTCCGTGAAGCGGTACTTCGGGCACGTGGCCGCGGTGATCGCCGCGCTGGTCCTCGCCCTGACGCCGATCACGGTCGCCATCAACCGTGACAACAACCCCGACACCCTGCTCGTCCTCCTGATGGTGGCGGGCGCGGCCCTCGGCCTGCGCTCCGTACGCACCGAGAAGCTGCTGCCGCTGATCGGCTCCGCGGTCTGCTTCGGCTTCGCCTTCAACACCAAGCTCCTCCAGGGCTACATCGCCCTGCCCGCCGTCTTCGCCGTGTACCTGTTCGCGTCGAAGCTCGGCTGGCAGAAGAAGATCGTCCAACTGGCCCTGGCCACAGTCGCTTTGGCCGTCTCCAGCTTCTGGTGGGCCACGGTCGTCTCCCTCGTCCCGGCCTCGGACCGCCCGTACATCGGCGGCTCGACCGACGGCACCGCCTGGGACCTGATCATGGGCTACGACGGCTTCGGCCGCGTGTTCGGCGGCGAGGGCAACGGCGGCGGGGGCGGGGGTGGCGGCGGCGGTACGTTCGCCGGCACCGCGGGCATCGGCCGGATGTTCAACGACGTCCTCGGCGGCCAGATCTCCTGGCTGCTCCCCTTCTCGGCCATCGCCCTGATCGCCGGCCTGCTCCTGGTCGGCCGCGCCCCGCGCACCGACCCGACGCGCGCCGCGCTGGTCCTGTGGGGCGGCTGGACCCTGCTGCACTACGTCACGTTCAGCATGGCCCAGGGCACGATGCACCCGTACTACACGACCGCGCTCGCCCCGGGCATCGCGGCCCTGTGCGGTGGCGGCGGCGTCATGCTGTGGCGCGCCTTCCGTGGCGGTGACGCGCGCTGGTCCTGGATCCTGCCGGCCGGTCTCGCGGTCACGGCGATCTGGGCGATCGTGGTGCTGCGCCGGGCCTCCGGTTGGAACACCTGGCTGTGGCCGACGGTCGGCGTGCTGATGGTCCTCGCGATCGCGGGCCTGTTCGTGTTCCGCTCGGGCTCCGGCAACCGGGCCCGGCTGCTGACCGCGTCCATCGTGGCGGCGATCATCGCGGCGCTGGCCGGTCCGACGGCGTACGCCGTGTCCCCGGCGGCCTCCAGCACCACCGGCGGCATGGGCGGCACCAACCCGACGGCCGGTCCGTCGACCGGCGGCGGCATGGGCGGCCCGGGTGGGGGCGGCGGCCGTGGCGGCTTCGGCGGCGGCCAGGGCGGTCCCGGCGAGATGGCCGGCGGCGGCACCCAGCAGGGCGGCGGCCGGGCGAGCGGCGAGGCGCCCGGTGGGATGACCCCGGGTGGCGGCGGCACGGGTGAGGTACCGCAGGGCGGCGGCGCGCCGAGCGGGGCGCCGACCGGCGGCACCGGTGGCACGTCCGGTGGTCAACAGGGCGGTGCCACCGGGGAGTTCCCCGGCGGCGGTACGGCTCCTGGCGGCACCGGAACCGGCAGTGGTACGGCTCCGGGTGGCGGCACCGGCGGTACGCGCGGCGGCTTCGGCGGCGGCGGTACGGGCGGCGGGGGCGGCATGGGCGGCACCACGTCCAGCGCGCTCGTCTCGTACCTGGAGAAGCACCAGGACGGCGCCAAGTGGCTGCTCGCGGTGTCCAATTCACAGAGCGCGGGCCAGCTGATCCTCAGCACCCACAAGCCCGTCATCTCCATGTGGGGCTTCACCGGCTCCGACAAGGCGATGACCCTCGCCAAGCTCAAGGAGCTGGTGAAGAAGGGCGAGTTGCACTACATCCAGCTCGGTGGCGGTGGCATGGGCGGCAACAGCAGCCTGAACACCGAGATCACCGCGTGGGTGCAGAAGAACGCGACGGCGGTGAAGGAGAGCGCGTACGACAAGAGCGCGTCGACGGAGAGGAGTTCGAGTTCCTCGTCCTCCACGACCGGCACCTCGACGACCACCACGTCGACGATCTACCGGCTGGACCCGTCGGACGTGAAGTGACACCGACGTAGGCGACACCGACGTAGCTGAACGGCCAACGGCCCCCGACCACAAGGTCGGGGGCCGTTTCGGTACGTCGTCCCATCGTCAACTCGCGTAGACACAGGGCAGATTGTCGCTTCAGGTCACCGGATCGACACGTCCCGTTTATTTACTAGACCGCATGAACATGTCACGCTCCCGTTTGCCGCCCCATTCAACCCGCGTAGATGGGACACTCTTTATGTTGGCGACTCGCATGCACCGTTGGAAATCGGTGGCGTTGACCACCGCGGCCGTCCTGGTCGGCCTCACCGCGCCGACCCTGACCGCGACCCCGGCGTCGGCCACGACGACCTCGTACGACTCGACGTACTACAAGAACGCGGTCGGCAAGACGGGCACCGCCCTCAAGTCCTCGCTGCACACGATCATCAGCAGCCAGACGAAGATCTCGTACTCGGCGGTCTGGAACGCGCTGAAGGTCACCGACCAGGACCCGAACAACAGCAACAACGTGATCCTGCTGTACAGCGGTGTCTCGCGCGCCAAGTCCCTCAACGGCGGCGACGTCGGCGACTGGAACCGCGAGCACACCTGGGCCAAGTCCCACGGCGACTTCGGCGAGGTGACCGGTCCCGGCACCGACCTGCACCACCTGCGTCCCGCGGACGTCCAGGTCAACAGCATCCGCGGCAACCTGGACTTCGACAACGGCGGCAGCGCGGTCACCAACGGCGGCGGCAGCACCGTCGACTCCGACTCCTTCGCACCCCGCGCGGCGGACCGCGGCGACGTGGCCCGCATGATCCTCTACATGGCCGTGCGCTACGAGGGCGACGACGGCTTCGCCGACCTGGAGCCCAACGAGAAGGTCAACAACGGCAGCAACCCCTACATGGGCAAGCTCGCCGTCCTCAAGGCCTGGAGCGCGGCGGACCCGCCGAGCGCCTTCGAGGAGAACCGCAACCAGGTCATCTACGACACCTACCAGCACAACCGCAACCCGTTCATCGACCACCCGGAGTGGGTGGAGGCGATCTGGTAGGAAGCGGCTGCCGGTCTGAACTCCCGTTGCTCCAGGGGGAGTTCAGACCGGCGGCGCTGTGCAACAACCACGGCGAGCGCCAGCCCCTGTGCCACGTCGCGCGGTCGCGCGGGACGCAGGACACCGGCCCGCCGCAGCCGGCCCCGGGCCCACAGCGTGAAGGACCGCGACCACCCCGCCCATCAATGGACTCCAGCCGCCGCCACACCCGTTCCGGCACGCGCGGCTACCGCTGCCGCAGCCCGGGCACGTGTCCTCGGGTCCAGTCCGGCATCGCGGCCACCTCCTCCAGATCGTGCACCGCCCACGCGGCCAACAGTCCAAGGGCCACGCGGACTTCGGCGCCCGGCCGCCTCGCCCACCCGGTGTCCGCCCATGGCGGGAAGTCTGTCGGCGCACGGCGCCGGCACTGGCGAACGTTCGGCCGTTCGGCCGTTCGGTGGAAACCGGCGTCCTGTCAGTGCTCGTGCGCGGACGGCGACGGGCGGGACGGCATCGTGGCTCCCGTCCCGGCCCACCCCTCGCCCAGGAGTACCTCATGCTCGGCACCGACTTCACCACCGGATCGCCCAACTGGCTCGACCTCGGCAGCCCCGACACCGAGGCCGCCGCCGCGTTCTACGGCGCCGTCCTCGGCTGGCGGTTCGTCTCCGCCGGTCCCGACACGGGCGGATACGGCTTCTTCCAGGTGGACGGGAAGACCGTCGCCGCCCTCGGACCGCTCACCGAGGAAGGGGCGAACTCCGCCTGGATGATCCACTTCAGGACCGACGACATCACGGCCACCGTCCAGGCCGTCACGGACGGCGGCGGAACCGTCCGCCTGGAGCCCGTGGACGTCATGGGCGAGGGCATGCTGGCCCAGGCCACCGACCCGCAGGGCGCGCAGTTCGCGCTCTGGCAGCCCGGCAGGACCGCGGGCCTGGAACTCACCTCCGCCCCGAACACCCTCCTCTGGGCGGAGCTGCACGCCCCCGACCCGGAGGCTGACATCGCCTTCTACCAGGGCCTGTTCGGCTGGCGCAGCCAGGAGATGCCGGCACCCGGCATGACGTACCGGGTACTGAGCACCGCGAAAGGGGACCAGCAGGACGCCTCCTTCGGCGGAGTCGCACCGCTGGGCGACGGCGCGGGCGAACTCCCGCGCTGGGTACCGTACTTCCACTCGACGGACGTCGACGCCACGATCACGGCGGCGCGGTCCAACGGCGGTTCCGTGCTGATGCCGGCGACGGACGTACCCGAGGTCGGCCGGATGGCCTGGCTCGGGGACCCGTTCGGAGCGGTGTTCGCACTGCTGACGCCGGATCCGCGGATGTGAGGCCAGGGGTGGGTCCCGGAAATGTGACACTCAACGCCGAAGTGTCACATTTCCGCGGGGAGGGTCCCGTCACCCCAAGTGCGTAGCCGCGAACATCCGCAGCACGGCAGGGAGTACGACCACGGAGGGCCCCGGCTCCCCCAACGCCTTCGCCAGGTCCGACTCCAGCGTCTCCGGCGAAGTGCGCACCCCCGTCACCCCGAACGACTCCGCCAGCGCCACATAATCCGGCCGGGTCAGTTCAGTCGCCGTAGCCTCCCCGAACGTGTCCGTCATGTACTCGCGGAGGATGCCGTAGCCGCCGTCGTCGACGATGAGCCAGGTGACGTTCAGGTCGTACTGCTTGGCCGTGGCCAACTCCGCGATGGAGTACAGCGCGCCGCCGTCCCCCGACACCGCCAGCACCGGACGCGTCGGGTCCGCGGCCGCCGCGCCGAGGGCCGCCGGGAAGCCGTAGCCGAGGCCCCCCGCGCCCTGGGCGGAGTGGAGCTGGTTGGGGCCCTTCGCGTCGAAGGCCGACCAGGCCCAGTAGGCGAGGATCGTCATGTCCCAGAAGGACGGGGAGTTGGCCGGCAGGGCCCTGCGGACGGACTCCAACACGCCCTGTTCCAGGGTCAGTTCCTGCGCGTCGATACGCTCCCGCACGCGGTCGAGCAGCTCGGCCACCCGCCCCTCCGCCGTCGGATCCGCCCGCTCCGCCACCGTCTCCAACAGCGCCTGCAAGCCGTGCCACGCGTCCGCGTGGATGCCCAACGCCGGGTGGTTCGACTCCAGTTTGCCGAGGTCCGCCTCGATCTGGATGACACGACCTCGCGGTTTGAACGTGTGGTAGTTCGAGGAGAGTTCGCCCAGGCCCGAGCCCACCACCAGGACTACGTCCGCGTCCTCCAGGAAGTCCGTCGTGTGACGGTCCTCCAGCCAGGACTGCAGGGACAGCGGGTGCGTCCAGGGGAACGCCCCCTTGCCACCCGGCGTCGTCACCACCGGCGCCCGGAGTTTCTCCGCGAGTTGCCGCAGCTTCTTCGACGCGTCCGAACGGACCACTCCGCCTCCCGCGATGATCGCGGGGCGGGCCGCGCGCGACAGCAAGTCGGCTGCTACGGCGGTCAGTTCGGGGCGTGGCAGGACGTCCTCCGGTGTCGCGTCCACCGCCGTCACCACCGGGAGGAGGGTCGGAGCCAGCAGCACGTCCTGGGGGATCTCCACCCACACCGGGCCGTGCGGAGCCGTGAGCGCCGACTTCCATGCCTCCGCGATCGCGGACGGGATCTGCGACTGCGCACGGACGGTGTGGACCGACTTCACCACGCCCCTGAACGAGGCCGACTGGTCGGGCAGTTCATGCAGATACCCGTGCCTGCCGCCGCCCAGACCCGCCGTCGGGATCTGGCTGCTGATCGCCAGGACAGGGGCCGAGGCCGACCGCGCCTCCTGCAGCGCCGCCAGTGACGTCAGCGCGCCGGGCCCCGTCGACAGCAGCAGCGGTGCCGCCTCGCCCGTGATGCGACCGTAGGCGTCCGCCGCGAACCCGGCGTTGTTCTCCACCCGTAGGCCGATGTACCGGAGGTCGGAACGGCGCAGCGCGTCGAACATGCCGAGCGCGTGCTGGCCCGGCAGGCCGAACACCGTCGTCGCGCCGAGGCCCGCGAGGGTCTCCACGACCAGGTCACCGCCGTTGCGGCCGGGGGGAGGATTCAGCGCGGCCTCCGTCTGAGCCGCCGTCGGGCGGAGTTCCAGGTCGTGGTCGTGGGTCACTTCGAACGAGCCTCGGCAATCTGACGGGACATGATCGTGATCAGGTCGTACGCGGTGTGCGACGCGGCCACCGACGTGATCTCGGCGTGGTCGTACGCCGGTGCCACCTCGACGACGTCCGCCGACACCAGGTTGCAGGATGCCAGGCCGCGCAGGATCTCCAGAAGTTCGCGGGAGGTCAGGCCGCCGGCCTCGGGCGTGCCGGTGCCGGGCGCGTGGGCCGGGTCGAGGCAGTCGATGTCGATGGAGATGTAGAGGGGCCGGTCGCCGATGCGCTGGCGCAGCTGGTCGGCGACCTCGTCGGCGCCCCGGCGGTAGACGTCCGCCGACGTGACGATGCCGAAGCCCATCTTCTCGTCGTCCTTGAGGTCCTGCTTGCCGTACAGCGGACCGCGGATTCCGACGTGCGAGAGCGCCTCCGTGTCGAGGATGCCCTCCTCGACCGCCCTGCGGAACGGCGTCCCGTGCGTGTACTCGGCCCCGAAGTACGTGTCCCAGGTGTCGAGATGGGCGTCGAAGTGCAGCAGCGCCACCGGGCCGTGCTTCTTCGCCACCGAGCGCAGCAGCGGGAGCGCGATCGTGTGGTCGCCGCCCAGGGTCATCAACCGCGCCCCGGTGTGCAGGAGTTCGTCCGCCGCCGCCTCGATGGTCTCGACGGCCTCGTTGATGTTGAACGGGTTCGCCGCGATGTCACCGGCGTCCGCGACCTGCGCGAGGGCGAACGGGGACGCGTCCTGCGCCGGGTTGTACGGCCGCAGCAGCCGGGACGCCTCGCGGATCGCGTTGCCGCCGAAGCGCGCGCCCGGCCGGTACGAGACACCGGCGTCGAAGGGCATCCCGACCACGGCGACATCGGCGGTACCGACCTCGTCCAGGCGCGGCAGCCGGGCGTAGGTCGCGGGTCCGGCGTACCGCGGGGTGCGGGAGGAGTCGACCGGACCGCGGGGCGTCTCGTTGCTGGTCATGGGCACTGCCTTCTTTCCTACGCTTCGTCGCGTATGGTATTTTTCCTGCGGTTTTGTACGCCTGGCTACGACTTTACTGGTGGGCGGCGACCGGTTCGGACGCGCGTTCTGGCGCACCGCGCCCCGCGAGCCGGTCCCGCCACGCGGCGAGTACGGCCGCGTCGGTCGCCGGCGTCGCCAGGGACACCGTGAAGTAGGCGGCCAGAGACAGCAACAGGCCGTAGTACACGGGCTCGTTGGCGAGGATGCCGTAGGTCGCCATCAGGCCGACGACCGCGAGGCCGCCGACGATCACGGAGGCGAGCGCGCCCTGTGCGGTGCCGCGCTTCCACAGCAGGCCGCCGAGGATGGGGACGAGGAGGCCGCCGACGAGGAGGTTGTAGGCGACCGTCAGCGCCTCCACGACGTTGTTGAGCGCGATCGCCGTGCCGATCACGCCGATGCCCATGATGAGGATGAAGACCCTGTTGCCCCGCACCTCGTCGTGGCCGCCCTCGTCGTCCCGGTCCTTGACCGCTCCCCGCAGCCGCGACCAGATGTCGTTGTTGGCGACCGTGGCGCAGGCGATCAGCGCGCCCGACGACGTCGACATCACGGCGGCCAGGGCGGCGGCGAGGACCAACCCCCTTACGCCGACCGGGAGTTCGTCCTTGACGATGGTCGCGAAGGCGTCGTCCGGGCTGCCGAGGTTCGGGTAGAGGACCTTGGCCGCCGTGCCGATGACGGCGCCCGCGACGGCGTAGACGAGGCAGTAGGTGCCCGCGACCGTGCCGCCCCACCTGGCGGTCCTGTCGCTGCCCGCCGTGAACACGCGCTGCCAGATGTCCTGGCCGATGAGCATGCCGAACGTGTAGATCAGGACGTAGGTGAAGATCGTCTCGCCGCCGATGCCCAGCGGGTCGAAGTACCCGGTGGGCAGCTTCGCCTTCATCTCGCCGAAGCCGCCGGCCTTGACGACCGCGATGGGCAGCAGCAGGAGCAGCACGCCGATCGTCTTCACCACGAACTGCACCATGTCCGTCAGCGTGATCGACCACATGCCGCCGAGCGTCGAGTACGCGACGACGATCGAGCCGCCGAGGACGATCGCGAGGGTGCGGTTCATGTCGAAGAGGACGTCGAAGATCGTGGCGTAGGCGATGGTCGAGGTGACCGCCAGCATCAAGGTGTACGCCCACATGACGATGCCGGAGATGAGCCCCGCGCGACCGCCGTACCTGAGATCGAGCATCTCCGACACCGTGTACACCTTGAGGCGGGCGATGCGGGCGGAGAAGAAGACGGAGAGGGCGAGCAGGCCGAGGCCGATGGTGAAGACCATCCAGGCGCCGGACAGACCGTACTGATAGCCGAGACCGACTCCGCCGATGGTGGACGCGCCGCCCAGGACGATCGCGGCCATGGTGCCGGAGTACATGACGGGGCCCAGGCGGCGGCCCGCGACCAGGAAGTCGCTCTTGGACTTGGCGCGGCGCATGCCCCACCAGCCCATGGCCAGCATGCCGGCCAGGTAGACGACGATGACGGTGTAGTCGACGGCCATGTGGGGGCCTCCTTCGCGCGCTCTCGGGGTCGTCCCGGGGTCTCGGGGTGGCTTGCGTCGCGACTGACCCTAGGTGGCCGGAAAGCGGCTGCGAAGTGTACGTTTCATCCATCCGAGCCCCAGGCGATGGAGGAAACGTCCACCATGCCGGACCTCACGGTTCCGCCCACACCACCCGTGCTCCTCTCCGCCCTCCTGGCCCGCGAGGACCTGGGGCTGCGGCAGATCGCCGGACCGTCCGACCCCGACATCGCGATCCACTGGGCGCACACGTCGGAGATGCCGGACCCGTATCCGTACCTGCTGGGCGGCGAGCTGCTCCTCACCGCGGGCGTCCACATCCCGGACGCGGCCGGCTCGGATGGGGGTCCCCCCGGTCGAGCGAAGCCGGAACTGGGGGAGTACTTCGACGACTACGTCGCCCGGATCGTCGAGGCGGGCGGCGTGGCCCTCGGCTTCGGCGTCGCACCGGTCCACGACACCGTGCCGCGGGCCCTGGTCGCGGCCTGCGACCACTACGACCTCCCGCTCCTGGAGGTCCCGCCGCCCACCCCGTTCTCCCGCGTGGCCCGCGCAGTCTGGCAGCTGATGGCGCAGGCCCGCCTCGCCGAACTCCGCCGCGTCACCGAGGCCCAGCAGAGCCTCGCCGCAGCGGCCTCCCGCCCGGATCCGGTCCCTTCGGTGCTACGGCAGCTCGCCCAACGGGTCAGCGGGCGCGCGGTGTTGTTCGGGCCGGACGGCACGGAGATCGCGGCGGCGGGGCGGGCAGTCGGAGCGACGGGGCCGGAGGCGGGCCGCAGGGCGGCCTCGACGGGGTCGGAGGCGGGACGCAGGGCGGCCTCGACGGGAGCGGAGGCGGGACGCAGGGCGGCCTCGACGGGAGCGGAGTCGGAACGCGAAGCAGGCTCGACGGGAGCGGAGGCGGGACGCGAAGCAGGAGCGGCCGGCGCACAGGCTGGACACGGAGCAGGAGCGGCCGGCGCGCAGGCGAGCGGCGCGGAGGTGCGGGAGGCCTTGGCGGAGCTGGCACGGGTGGTCCGGCCCCCGGCCGCTCGCATCGCATCCCCCACCGCATCCCCTACGTCCCCCGTCTCATCCCCTACGTCCCCCACCTTCGCCTCCACCGACAGCGCACCCCCGAACCGCCCCGCCCCCACCCCCACCTCCGCCACCGACACCGTCCCCGGCGCCCATCTCGCCACGTACGCCCTGGGTACCGGTCAGGGTTTCGTCCTGGGTGTCGCCGCCCCGCAGCGCGCCCCCGGCGACCACACCATCGCCTCCGTCGCCGCCGTACTCCTCTCCCTCCTCACCGGCGAGCACCAGAGCCGCACGGGAGCGGACCGTTCGTCGGCGCTCGTACGGCTGCTGCTGGGCGCCCCGCCGGAGGACGTCGCGTCGCTGCTCGGCGGGGACCGGTGGGTCGTCGTGCACGCGGCGCCCGACGCCGGGACGGCCACCGCACACACGCCCACCCCCGACCCCGTCGCCGCGTCCGCGCTGGCCGCCGCCCTCGGTTCCACGCTGCTCGACCTGGCGCCGGACGTAGTACGGGTACTGGTCCCCGCGGATCGCGAACCCGCCCCGCAACCCGGCTGGACCCTAGGGGTCAGCGCCGCCGTCACTCCCGAGGCGTGGCCCGCCGCCGACACCCAGGCGTCCCGCGCCCTGGCCCGCGCCCGGGCGACCCGCACCCCGCTGGTCCGGCACGGTTCCGCCGGCCGCGCCGGTCTCGCCGAGCTGCTCCCCCACGGCGAGGCCGAGGCGCACGCCCGTACCCTTCTCGCCCCGCTCGCCGCCCACCCCGCGCTCACCGACACCCTGCGCACCTGGCTCTCGTTGCACGGGAGTTGGGACCGTACGGCGGTCGCCCTGGCCGTGCACCGCAACACCGTGCGGCAGCGGATCGCCCGGTGCGCGGCGCTGCTGGAGACGGACCTGGACGATCCGGACGTACGGATGGAGCTGTGGTTCGGCCTGCGCCACCTGTGAAGGGCACGTGTGAGTGATCCACATCCCAGCGTGCGGGACGTCGGGCACGCGCACAGCGCTCTGCTTCACAATGGGAGGCATGCCGATACCCGGGACCCCCAGCCGCGCCGAGCTCGTCGATCACCTCGTGAAGACCCGTATCGCGGGCGACGTAGCCACGCCCCGCGAGAACAACCTCTCGCACTACCGCAAGCTCGCGAACGGCGACCGTCACTACTGGTTCGGCCTGGAGCTCGGCAGCCGTTGGACCGACGAGCAGGACGTGCTCGCGGTGATGGCGGAGCGGGTGGGTGTGAACGACGATCCCGAGTACCGCTACGGCCAGGACACCATCGACCCGGAGCTGACGGTCGAGGGGCTCGACCGGCTGGCGGCGCGGTTGCGCAAGGCGGCCGACGGGCGGCAGCGGGTGCTCTTCGCGACCGGTCACCCGGGTGGCCTGCTGGACGTGCACCACGCCACGGCCGCCGCCCTGCGCACGGCCGGCTGCGAGATCGTCGTGATCCCGGAGGGGCTGCAGACGGAGGAGGGATACGTCATGCAGTTCGCGGACGTGGCCGTCCTGGAGCACGGCGCGACGCTGTGGCACACGCACTCCGGTGAGCCGATGAAGGCGATCCTCACCGCCCTGGAGCGCGAGGGCCGCCCGCTGCCGGACCTGGTCGTCGCCGACCACGGCTGGGCGGGGTACGCGGGGCGGCACGGGGTCGACTCCGTGGGGTACGCCGACTCGAACGACCCCGCGCTCTTCCTCGCCGAGTCCGAGGGAACCGTCCAGGTGACGGTCCCCCTCGACGACCACGTCGTCAGCCCCAGGTACTACGACCCGATGACGGCCTATCTGCTCGCGGAGGCGGGACTCAGCTGAGGGGCGGGACTCAACTCCCCTGTCACGGCCAGGGGTTGAGCCCCTCCGCCCGGCGCTGCGCGTACCCCGGTGTCGGGTCCAGATAGACCCGGTTCACCGACGGGAACGCCTCCCGCAGCCGCTGCTCGGCCTGTTCGCAGGCCCACTCGATCTGCGCGGCGCTCGACCGGTCCCGGAAGTCGATCTTCGCGGCCACCAGTGCCTCGCGCGGGCCCTGCACGAGGGTCGTCAACTCCAGTACGGCTTCGATGTGTTCGACCCCGAGCAGCTCCTCCCGGATACGGTCCCGCATGGCCTTGGGGAGAGGCCGGCCGATGAGGAGTTCCGCGTTGGAGCGGCCCAGCACCCAGGCGACGCAGAGCAGCAGGGCGCCGATGCACAGCGAGGCGATGCCGTCCCACACCCCTGAGCCCGTGAGCTGGCCGCCGAGCAGGCCGCCGGCCGCGAGGACCAGGCCGACCAAAGCGGCGGAGTCCTCAAGGACCACGGCCTTGACGGCGGTGTCGGGGGTGTAGCGGAGGTAGCGCTTGAAGCTGGCGTCGAAACGGGCCGCCTCGCCGCGCGCCTGGCGTACGCCCGTCCGCAGGGAGTAGCCCTCCAGGAGGAAGGCGACGCCGAGCACGATGTACGAGATCAGCGGGTCGCCGAGGTCCTCGCCGGCGACGAGGGTGTGGATGCCGTCGTAGATCGAGAAGACCGCGCCGCCGACGAAGGTGGCGACGGCGGCGAGCATCGCCCAGATGTAGCGCTCGGGGCCGTAGCCGAGGGGGTGTTCCTCGTCGGCGGGCTTGCTGCTGCGTTTGAGGGCGGTGAGGAGGAGGAGTTCGGTGACGGTGTCGGCGACCGAGTGCGCGGCCTCGGACAGCATCGCGCTGGAGCCGCTGATGACGCCGGCGACCGCCTTGGCCAGCGCGATCCCCAGGTTGGCCACGGCCGCGACGATCACCGTGACGGTGGACTCGCCGCCGCCGTCACCTTCCTCTGTATCTGCCATGCCCTCAGTGTTCCCGAGGAACCCGGACCACGCCCTCCTGAATGACGGAGATGGCCAGTTGACCGTCCCGCGTGTAGATCCGCGCCTGCCCGAGCCCCCGCCCGCCGGACGCCGACGGCGACTCCTGGTCGTAGAGCAGCCACTCGTCCGCGCGGAACGGCCGGTGGAACCACATCGCGTGGTCGAGGGAGGCCCCTACGACATCCCCTACGGCCCAGCCGCCGCGGCCGTGCGCGAGGAGGACGGAGTCCAGGAGGGTCATGTCGGAGACGTAGGTCGCGAGTACTACGTGGAGCAGGGGTTCGTCGACGGGGCCGTCCAGCTTGCCGTTGGTGCGGAACCACACCTGCGAGTGCGGTTCGCGCGGTGCGCCGAACCTGCCGTACGGCGGCTCCTCGACGTAGCGCAGGTCGATGGCCTCGCGGGCCTCGATGAACCTCTCCACGACCTCGGGGGCGATGTGGTCGTAGCCGCGCAGCCGGTCCTGCGAGGTGGGCAGGGTGGCCGGGTCGGGGGCGGACGGCATGGGGGCCTGGTGTTCGAGGCCGTCCTCGTGGCGCTGGAAGGACGCGGAGAGGGCGAAGATCGGCTGGCCGTGCTGGACCGCGACGACGCGGCGCGCGGTGAAGGAGCGGCCGTCGTTCATGCGCTCGACGGTGTAGACGATGGGCGCGCCGGGGTCGCCGGGGCGCAGGAAGTACGCGTGGAGGGAGTGGGCGAGACGGTCCGCGGAGACCGTCCGGCCGGCGGCGACCAGCGCCTGGGCGGCCACCTGTCCGCCGAAGACGCGGGGGACGACGGCGGACTGGGACTGGCCGCGGAAGATGTTCTCCTCGATCTGCTCAAGGTCGAGCAGATCGAGGAGTCCCTGAAGTGCCTTGCTCATGGCACCTTTTCTACGGGCCGGTAATTTCGGGGACCTTACAGGCCCATGTCCTTCGCGATGATCGTCTTCATGATCTCGCTGGTGCCGCCGTAGATGCGGTTGACGCGGTTGTCCGCGTACAGGCGGGCGATCGGGTACTCGTTCATGAAGCCGTAGCCGCCGTGCAGTTGGAGGCAGCGGTCGATCACGCGGTGGGCGACCTCGGTGGTGAACAGCTTGGCGCTGGCCGCCTCGGCGGGGGTCAGCTCGCCGGCGTCCAGGGCCTCGGTCGCGCGGTCGACGACGGCCTCGGCGGCGTCCACCTCGGCCTGGCAGGCGGCCAGTTCGAACTTGGTGTTCTGGAACGCGGCGACGGGCTGACCGAAGACCACGCGCTCCTGGACGTACTGCTTCGCGAACCGGACGGCGGCCTTGGCCTGCGCGTACGCGCCGAAGGCGATGCCCCAGCGCTCGGAGGCGAGGTTGTGGCCGAGGTAGGAGAAGCCCTTGTTCTCCTCGCCGAGGAGGTCCTCGGCCGGGACCTTCACGTCGACGAACGCCAGCTCGGCGGTGTCGGAGGTCTTCAGGCCGAGCTTGTCGAGCTTGCGGCCGACCGAGTAGCCCTCGGCCTTGGTGTCCACCACGAAGAGGGAGATGCCGTGACGGCGGTCCTCCTTGGTGGACGGGGAGGTGCGGGCGCAGACGATCATGCGGTCGGCGTGCACACCGCCGGTGATGAAGGTCTTGGCGCCGTTGAGGACGTAGTGCGTGCCGTCCTCGGAGAGCTTGGCGGTGGTCTTCATGCCCGCGAGGTCGGAGCCGGTGCCCGGCTCGGTCATCGCGATGGCCCACATCTCCTCGCCGGAGACGAACTTCGGCAGGAACTTCTTCTTCTGCTCGTCGTTGGCGAGCAGCTTGATGTAGGGCAGGCCGAGCAGCACGTGCACACCGGAGCCGCCGAAGGAGACACCCGCGCGCGCGGTCTCCTCGTAGAGGACGGCCTCGAACTTGTACGAGTCGATGCCCGCGCCGCCGTACTCCTCGTCCACGCGGATGCCGAAGACGCCGAGCTCGGCGAGCTTGTAGTAGAACTCGCGCGGCGCCTGGCCGGCGGCGAACCACTCGTCGTAGACCGGGACGACCTCGGCCTCGATGAAGGCGCGCAGGGTCTCCCGGAACGCCTCGTGGTCCTCGTCAAACACCGTACGGCGCACCGCCGCCACCTCCAGCTAGCCCAGGGTCCATTTCTAAGCGCTTGCTCAGAACCTCACGGTACCGGCGAGTAGGAGGAGCGTCCAGCGGAACGAGTACGTAACGCTCGTCACGCCGTCGCTCCACTCACCCACCCGCTCTTCGCCCACCCACCCGCCCGACTCGGTAGGCCGAGCGCCCCCGACACGGGACTCCGCCCCGGACCCCACCCCCCTCACTCCCCCAATGCCGCCGCCCCCAACGCCCCCTTCGCCATCCGATGCAGCAACTCCGCCGTAGCCCCCCGCCCCGGCAGCGACCCCGGCCTCCCCAGATGCGGAGTCGAGTTCAGCAGCCCGAACACCGAGTGCACCGCCGACCGTGCGCTGGGTTCGGCCAGGTCCGGGAACACCTCTCGTACGACCTCGACCCACAACTCGACGTACTGGCGCTGGAGTTGACGCACCAGCTTGCGGTCCGTGTCCCGGAGGCGGTCCAGCTCGCGGTCGTGGAGGGTGATCAGGGGGCGGTCGTCGAGGGCGAAGTCGATGTGGCCCTCGATGAGGGAGTCGAGGAGCGGCTCCGCGGAGGTCACGCCCTCCGCCTCCGCCAGGCGGCGCTTCGCGCCCGTGAGCAGCTGGCCGCTGATGCCGACCAGGAGCTCGGCGAGCATCGCGTCCTTGCCGGGGAAGTGGCGGTACAGGCCGGGCCCGCTGATGCCGACGGCCGCGCCTATCTCGTCGACCCCGACGCCGTGGAAACCCCGCTCGGCGAAGAGCCGCGCGGCCTCCTTGAGGATCTGCTCGCGACGGGTGGGGGCGTCGGTTCTCGTGGTCATGGAAGCAATTCTAGACAGGGAGGTTAGCGGTCGTTAACCTGAAGGAAATGGTTAACGCTCATTAACAGTCGAGAGCGGCCGATCGCTGTGCGAGGGGACCCACGGAATGCAAGAGGCACCGGAGCTGACGAGCGCGGCCGATCCCGCGTCGGAGGCATGGCGGGCCAACGAGGCGGCGCACCGCGCGCTGGGCGAGGAGCTGCGGCAGAAGCTCGCCGCGGCCCGGCTCGGCGGCGGTGAGCGGGCCCGGGACCGGCACACCGCGCGCGGCAAGCTGCTCCCCCGCGACCGCGTCGACACACTGCTCGACCCGGGCTCACCCTTCCTGGAGCTGGCTCCCCTCGCCGCCGACGGGATGTACGACGGAGCCGCCCCGGCCGCCGGTGTCATCGCCGGCATCGGCCGGGTCAGCGGCCGTGAGTGCGTGATCGTCGCGAACGACGCCACGGTCAAGGGCGGCACGTACTACCCGATGACCGTGAAGAAGCATCTGCGCGCCCAGGAGATCGCCCTCGAAAACCGCCTCCCCTGTATCTACCTCGTCGACTCCGGGGGCGCGTTCCTGCCCATGCAGGACGAGGTGTTCCCGGACCGGGACCACTTCGGGCGGATCTTCTACAACCAGGCCCGGATGTCGGGGGCCGGGATTCCGCAGATCGCTGCCGTGCTCGGGTCCTGTACCGCCGGCGGCGCCTACGTCCCCGCCATGAGCGACGAGGCCGTCATCGTCCGGAATCAGGGCACGATCTTCCTGGGCGGCCCGCCCCTCGTGAAGGCCGCCACCGGCGAGGTCGTCACCGCCGAGGAGCTGGGCGGCGGCGACGTCCACGCACGCGTGTCGGGCGTCACCGACCACCTCGCGGAGGACGACGCGCACGCGCTGCGGATCGTCCGCACCATCGCCGCCACACTCCCCGCGCGCGGAGCCCTCCCCTGGGAGGTCACCGAGTCGGTGGAGCCGAAGGTCGACCCGTACGGGATCTACGGCGCCGTCCCCGTCGACTCCCGTACCCCCTACGACGTACGGGAGATCATCGCGCGCGTGGTCGACGGCTCCCGGTTCGCCGAGTTCAAGGCCGAGTTCGGGCAGACCCTGGTCACCGGCTTCGCCCGCGTTCACGGCCACCCCGTCGGCATCGTCGCCAACAACGGCATCCTGTTCTCCGAGTCCGCCCAGAAGGGCGCCCACTTCATCGAGCTGTGCGACCAGCGCGGCATCCCCCTGGTGTTCCTCCAGAACATCTCGGGGTTCATGGTCGGCAAGGACTACGAGGCGGGCGGCATCGCCAAACACGGCGCCAAGATGGTCACCGCCGTCGCCTGCGCGCGCGTGCCCAAGCTGACGGTTGTCGTCGGCGGCTCGTACGGCGCGGGCAACTACTCGATGTGCGGCCGGGCGTACTCCCCCCGCTTCCTGTGGATGTGGCCCGGCGCCAAGATCTCCGTGATGGGCGGCGAGCAGGCCGCGTCGGTCCTCGCGACCGTGAAGCGGGACCAGTTGGAGGGGCGCGGGGAGTCCTGGCCGACCGAGGACGAGGACGCCTTCAAGGACCCGATCCGGCAGCAGTACGAGCGCCAGGGCAACGCCTACTACGCCACCGCCCGGCTCTGGGACGACGGGGTCATCGACCCGACGGAGACCCGCCAGGTGCTGGGACTCGCCCTGACCGCCTGTGCCAACGCGCCGCTGGGAGACCCCCAGTTCGGCGTCTTCCGGATGTGATGAGGGTGCCCGAGATGGTCGACACATTCGAGAATCCCGAGACGCCCGAGGTCCCCGTGAATCCCGATACGCCCGAGGTCCCCGTGATGTTCAAGACGGTCCTTGTCGCCAACCGGGGCGAGATCGCGGTCCGCGTCATCCGCACCCTGCGCTCCCTCGGCGTGCGCTCGGTTGCCGTCTTCTCCGACGCCGACGCGGACGCCCGACACGTCCGCGAGGCCGACACGGCGGTACGGCTCGGCCCGGCACCGGCCGCCGAGAGCTACCTGTCGGTGGAGCGGCTCCTGGAGGCGGCGGCCCGCTCCGGCGCGCAGGCCGTGCACCCGGGCTACGGCTTCCTCGCCGAGAACGCGGCCTTCGCGCGCGCGTGCGCCGACGCCGGGCTGGTCTTCATCGGTCCCCCGGCGGACGCGATCGCCCTCATGGGGGACAAGATCCGCGCCAAGGAGACGGTGGAGGCGGCCGGGGTCCCGGTCGTCCCCGGCGGACGCGACCCCGAACTGACCAAGGCGGCGCATGAGTTGGGCGCCCCCGTCCTCCTCAAGCCGTCGGCCGGAGGTGGCGGCAAGGGCATGCGCCTGGTCCGCGACCTCACCCTCCTGGAGGAGGAGATCGCCGCCGCCCGCCGCGAGGCCCGCGCCTCCTTCGGCGACGACACCCTCCTGGTCGAGCGCTGGGTCGACCGCCCCCGCCACATCGAGATCCAGATCCTGGCCGACGGCCACGGCAACGTCGTCCACCTCGGCGAACGCGAGTGCTCCTTGCAGCGCCGCCACCAGAAGGTCGTCGAGGAGGCCCCGAGCGTTCTCCTGGACGAGGCCACGCGCGCGGCGATGGGCGAGGCGGCGGTCCAGGCGGCCCGCTCGTGCGGGTACGCGGGCGCGGGCACGGTCGAGTTCATCGTGCCGGGCAGCGACCCCTCGTCGTACTACTTCATGGAGATGAACACCCGCCTCCAAGTGGAGCACCCGGTGACGGAGTTGGTGACCGGCCTCGACCTCGTGGAGTGGCAGCTGCGGGTGGCGGCCGGCGAGCGACTGCCCTTCGCACAGGACGCCATCACCCTCACCGGGCACGCGATCGAGGCCCGCGTCTGCGCCGAGACCGTGTCCGTCAAAGAGGGCGCACGGGGGTTCCTCCCCTCCGGCGGCACCGTCCTGAAACTGAACGAACCCTCGGGCGACGGCATCCGCACCGACTCCGGCCTCTCCGAAGGCACCGAGGTCGGCAGTCTCTACGACCCGATGCTCTCCAAGGTCATCGCCTACGGCCCCGACCGCGCGACCGCGCTCAGGAAGCTCCGGGCGGCCCTCGCGGACACGGTGACGCTGGGCGTGCCGACGAACGCCGGTTTCCTGCGGCGCCTGCTGGCCCATCCGGCGGTCGTGGCGGGCGAGTTGGACACCGGGCTCGTCGAGCGGGAGGCGGACGGGCTCGTGCCCGGCGAGGTACCGGTGGAGGTCTACGCGGCGGCGGCGCTGCTGCGGCACGCGGCGCTCGCGCCCGGGCGGGGCTCCGGCTGGGCCGACCCGTTCGCCGCCACGGACGGCTGGCGGCTGGGCGGGGAGCGGGCCTGGACGGCGCATCCGCTCCAGGTGCCGGGCCACGACCCGGTGACCGTGCGCGTACGCCGCACGCCCGAGGGCGGGACCGAACTCCTGCCGGACGGCGCCGAGAAGCCGCTCGGCGGGTTCGGCCGGTCCGGGCCCGACGGCCGGTTCGTTCTGCGGCTCGACGGACTCGTCCACACCTTCACCGCCCTGCCGGACGGCACCTGGCTGGGCCGGGACGGGGACGCGTGGCAGGTGCGGGACCACGATCCGGTGGCCGCGTCGCTCAGCGGGGCCGACCGGTCCGGTGCCGGTTCGCTGACCGCGCCGATGCCGGGGACGGTGACCGTGGTGAAGGTCGCCGTGGGGGACCAAGTGACCGCGGGGCAGAGCCTGTTGGTGGTGGAGGCGATGAAGATGGAGCACGTCGTCTCCGCGCCGCACGCCGGCACCGTCGCCGAACTCGACGTGACACCCGGCGCGACGGTCGCCATGGACCAGGTGCTGGCCGTCGTCACACCCGTGGAGGAGGACCAGTGACACGCGGACCGGAGACACTCCCGATGGTCGTACCGTCCCCCGATCTGCCCGCCCGGGTGCGCATCCACGAAGTGGGCGCGCGGGACGGACTGCAGAACGAGAAGGCGACCGTGCCCACGGAGGTGAAGGCCGAGTTCGTGCGGCGGCTGGCCGACGCGGGCCTGACCACGATCGAGGCGACCAGCTTCGTCCACCCCAAGTGGGTGCCCCAACTGGCCGACGCCGAGCAGCTGTTCCCGCTCGTGCGGGACCTGCCGGGCGTACACCTCCCCGTCCTGGTGCCGAACGCCCGCGGACTCGACCGGGCCCTGGCCCTGAAGGCGACCCGCGTCGCCGTCTTCGCCAGCGCCACCGAGTCCTTCGCCAAGGCCAACCTCAACCGCACGGTGGACGAGTCGCTGGCCGTGTTCGCCCCCGTGGTGGCCCGCGCCAAGGACGAGGGCGCCCAGGTGCGCGGCTACGTCTCCATGTGCTTCGGCGACCCCTGGGAGGGCGCGGTCCCCATCGCCCAAGTCGCGCGCGTCTGCCGGGCGTTGGTCGACATGGGCTGCGACGAGCTGAGCCTCGGCGACACGATCGGGGTGGCAACTCCCGGCCATGTGCTGGAGTTGCTGGCCGCGCTCAATGAACAGGGCGTCCCCACCACCCTGTTGGGCGTCCACTTCCACGACACCTACGGCCAGGCCCTCGCCAACACCCTGGCCGCCCTCCAGCACGGCGTCACCACCGTGGACGCCTCCGCGGGCGGCCTCGGCGGCTGCCCGTTCGCCAAGTCCGCCACCGGCAACCTCGCCACCGAAGACCTCGTGTGGATGCTCCAGGGTCTCGGCATCGACTCCGGAGTCGACCTCGCCCGTCTCACCGCCACCAGCGTGTGGATGGCCGAACAACTGGGCCGACCCAGCCCGTCCCGCACCGTCCGAGCACTCGGTAAAACAACACAGCCCCACAAGGAGCAGTGACCCGCCATGGACCACCGTCTCTCCCCCGAGCTGGAAGAACTCCGCCGTACGGTCGAGGAGTTCGCGCACGACGTCGTCGCGCCGAAGATC
Source organism: Streptomyces sp. NBC_01261 (assembly GCF_036226385.1). Classification (NCBI taxonomy): domain Bacteria; kingdom Bacillati; phylum Actinomycetota; class Actinomycetes; order Kitasatosporales; family Streptomycetaceae; genus Streptomyces; species Streptomyces sp. NBC_01261. The sequence continues at coordinate 7,061,107 of NZ_CP108463.1, read as the reverse complement.
GGCGACTTCTACGAGCGGCACGAGTTCCCGTACGAGATCGTCCGCGAGATGGGCCGCATGGGCCTGTTCGGGCTGCCGTTCCCCGAGGAGTACGGCGGGATGGGCGGCGACTATCTGGCGCTCGGCCTGGTCCTTGAGGAGCTGGCCCGGGTCGACTCGTCGGTCGCGATCACGTTGGAGGCCGGGGTGTCGCTCGGCGCGATGCCGATCCACCTCTTCGGCACCGACGCCCAGAAGGCCGAGTGGCTGCCCCGGCTGTGCTCCGGCGAGATCCTCGGCGCCTTCGGGCTGACCGAGCCGGACGGCGGCTCCGACGCGGGCGCCACGCGGACGACGGCCCGCCTGGACCCGGACACCGACGAATGGGTGATCAACGGTTCCAAGTGCTTCATCACCAACTCCGGTACGGACATCACCGGTCTGGTGACGGTCACCGCGGTCACCGGCCGCAAGCCCGACGGCAAGCCGCTGATCTCCTCGATCATCGTGCCGTCCGGGACCCCCGGCTTCACGGTGGCGGCGCCGTACTCGAAGGTCGGCTGGAACGCCTCCGACACCCGCGAGCTGTCCTTCGCGGACGTCCGGGTCCCGGCGGCGAACCTGCTCGGCGAACTCGGCCGCGGCTACGCCCAGTTCCTGCGCATTCTCGACGAGGGCCGCATCGCCATCGCGGCGCTGGCCACCGGTCTCGCCCAGGGCTGTGTCGACGAGTCGGTGAAGTACGCCAAGGAACGGCACGCGTTCGGGCGGCCGATCGGCGCCAACCAGGCCATCCAGTTCAAGATCGCCGACATGGAGATGAAGGCCCACACCTCCAGGCTGTCCTGGCGCGACGCGGCCTCCCGCCTGGTCGCCGGGGAGCCCTTCAAGAAGGAGGCGGCCCTCGCCAAGCTGTACTCCTCGACCATCGCCGTGGACAACGCGCGCGACGCCACCCAGGTGCACGGCGGCTACGGCTTCATGAACGAGTACCCGGTGGCCCGCATGTGGCGCGACTCCAAGATCCTGGAGATCGGCGAGGGCACCAGCGAGGTCCAACGGATGCTGATCGCCCGCGAGTTGGGCCTCACGGGCTGACAGCCGGCTGAACGGGCTCAGGTGTCGGGGCGCCCAGGCCCGCCGACAACTCCCCTGAGATCAGGGCGATGTGGCGGTAGGCCCGTTCGGCGGCGGCCAACACCTTTTCCTGTACGGCGGGTTCGCCGAGCGCGCGGTCGAGGCGTTCGGTGAAGGCCGCCCAGCGGGTGCGGTCGCCGCTGCCGTAGTACGAGGCACCGTTCCCGTCCGTGAGCCGGTACGCCTCGGTGACGTACCGGCACAGGAACATCGCGCCGAGGGTGGAGCCCTCCAACACGTAGAGGAAGCCGAGGAGTTCACGGGGTTCGGCCGCGGCGGTGCGCCGGATCTCCTCGGCGAACTCCTCGGCGGCCGGGCCGGGTTCGGGGAGGGCGCCCTGGGCGGCGGCGAAGTGGTGCAGGTCGCGTTCGACGAGAGGGAGCTTGACGAGGTCCGGCGACCACACCGAGGTGACGGACGGGCAGGTGGCGCGGGCGAGTTCGGCTTCCAGGGCCGACAACACCACGCGGTAGGCGGCGAGTTGGCCGACGTAGCGGTCGAGTGGCAGAGTCCCGGCGAGCATCGCGGTGGCGAACCCGGTGCTCTCCAGAGCCTGGTGCCAGGCGCGGGTGCCGTTCCTCAGGCGTCCGCTCAGCAGGTCCGTCATTCGCCGCTCCGCTGCCGGACCGTCGCGAGCAGACGGTCGATGAGGTGGCCCTTGCGTTCGATCGTCACGTCGAAGTAGGCGGCGCTGCGCTCGGAGCGGCACACCCCGTGGACGGCGTCCTTCGCGGCACGCTTGAGGGCCACGGCCTCCTCGGCGAGCGCGAGGAGCGTGCGCTCCAGTTGGGGGTGACCGAGAACGTACGGTTTGAAGTCCTCACCGGGCGGTACGCCGCCGTCCTCGTCGAGGAGTTCCAGGAAGACCCGGTTGCCCAGACCGTCGAAGTCCTCGTGGGTGTTGGCGCCGCCGAACTCGGGCACGAAGTCGGTCAGGTCGTTGAACAGCTGGCTGGCGAGGCCCAGTTGGCGCATCGCACCGTCCAGTGCGAGCCGGTCGTCCTCGACCACCCGCAGCCCCGCGACCGCCGCGTCGAGCGGCATCCAGAACAGGGTTCCGGTCTTGAGCGCGGCCGTCGACTCCCAGAAGTCGACCCGTGTGGCGCGCGGCGCGGCCAGCAGCTCCGCGCGCGTGAGCGCCGTACGCGAGGACATGTCGACGGCCTGCCCGGTGAAGCCGCTGCCGACCGAGCGCACCAGGCTGTCCACGACGGCGGGGTCGGCCGCGTGCCGGAGCGCGGACATGATCAGCCAGGCGCCGGTGTTGAGGGCGAGCGGGGTGCCGTGGGTGGTGTGGAGGGCGGGTTCGCCGTAGCGGACGTCGCTGTCGTCCTGGATGTCGTCGAGGGCCACGGCGGCCTTCAGCAGAATCCTTACGGCAACTGCCGTGCGGCGGATGACCGCGAGGTCGGAAGCGGTGTCCGCCCTCTCGGGGGACCTCTCCGCCTTCCCGGAGAACCCTTCCGCCCCCTCGGGGAACCCCCGGTAGTTGCGGTACGCCCAGTACACCATCGAGGGCCGCAGCGGAGCCCGGCCGCCGGGTGCTCCGGCCGTGGGGGGCAGCGCCTGCTGGCCCACCTTCGAGCCGAGGGCGTCGGCGACCGGTTCGTACAGGGCGCGGCGCAGGGCCGTGTCGTGGACGGAGACCGCCGCCGCCCGCGCCGGGGCGGTCAGCGCGTCGAGGAACTCGGCGAGGTCGTCCTCCAGCAGGGCCGCGTCGCTCCGGACCACCGCTTCCACGTCCGTCACATCCATCGTGGTAGCCACTCCACCTCCGCAGACGACCGAACAGCAGCGCGCAGATCCCCGTAGAAGGAGCGTGATCACAACGGGCGGACGAGACAAGGCGGTTGAAAGCCAAATCGCATAGGACACGGGCTCATAGGCCCGGCACAGGACAGGCGCGGCGCGCGTGCGGTCCCGGGCGGTGATCACCCCGCCCGCTGGACAGTTAGTGAGGTTAGGCTAACCTACCTTCGAATTGTCCGGCGGGCGCTCCGCCCTGTTCGAAAGCAGTCACACATGCCCAACGCCCGTGCCACTCACCTCTCCCGCCGCGGCATCCTCGCCGCGGGCGGCGCCCTCGGCCTCGGTGCCGTGCTCGCGGCCTGCGGCGACGACGACGCGAAAAGCGGTGGCTCGGACAAGGAGACGACGGCCGCCAGGTCCGGCCCCTGGACCTTCAAGGACGACCGCGGCACCACCGCGAAGACCGACAGGATCCCGGCGAACATCGTCTCGTTCATCGGTGTCGCCGCCGCGCTGCACGACTACGGCATCGAGTCCAAGGGCGTCTTCGGGCCGACCAAGCTGAAGGACGGCAAGGCCGACGTGCAGGCCGGCGACCTCGACATCAGCAAGGTCACCGTCATCGGCAACGAGTGGGGCCAGTTCAACATCGAGAAGTACGCGGCCCTCTCCCCCGACGTCCTCATCACCACGATGTTCGACTCGGCCGGCACGCTCTGGTACGTCCCGGAGGAGTCGAAGAAGAAGATCCTCGCCGTGGGCGCGCCGACCGTCGGCATCTCGGTGTACGACGTCCAGCTGCCGACGCCGTTGCAGCGGATGCTGGAGCTTGCCAAGTCCCTTGGCGCGGACACGAGTTCGGCCACCATCACCGCGGCCAAGAAGCGGTTCGAGGACGCCGCCGCCCGGCTGCGCGCCGCGGCCAAGGCCAAGCCGGACATCAAGGTCCTCGTGGGTTCCGCGAGCCAGGACATCTTCTACGTCTCCGGGTCGAACCTCTCCGTCGACCTGGAGTACTTCAAGTCCCTCGGCGTGAACTTCGTCGAGCCGTCCGCCGCCGCGCTCAAGGCGAGTGGTGGGTGGTACGAGAACCTGAGCTGGGAGAACGTCGACAAGTACGGGGCGGACGTCATCATGATGGACAACCGGACGTCGGCGATTCAGCCTGCGGACATCACCGAGGGCACGTGGAAGAAGCTCCCGGCTGTCAAGGCGGGGCAGGTCATCGCGCGTAACCCTGAGCCGATTCTGTCCTACGACAAGTGTGCGCCGTTGCTTGAGGATCTCGCGAAGGCCATCGAGAGTGCGAAGAAGGTCGGTTGATTTAGGGGTGGTTGCGTTTTGTGGGGAGCTGCGGGCCGTGTGTGGCTGGTCGCGCAGTTCCCCGCGCCCCTAGGTATGTATCCCTGACGCCAACTCAGGAGTCACCCCCTATGACTACGGCCGTTGCCGCCCCGTTCCGCTTCTTCTCACTCCACGTCGTGCGGACGGAGCGGCTTGGGCCGTCTCTGGTCCGGGTGACCTTCGCGGGGGACGATCTGGCGTACTTCTTCTCCGACGGGTGTGATCAGTCCCTGTCGCTCTTCCTCCCCCGACCCGGTCAGCTGGAGCCCGCTGTTCCGTACGAGCTCGGGGACGGGTGGTGGCAGGGCTGGCGTGAACTCCCGGACGACGTAAGGGCGGTGATGCGGTCGTACACCCTGCGCGCCCTGCGCCGCCGCCCCGACGAGATCGATATCGACTTCGTGCTGCACGAGCCCGCCGGGCCCGCCTCCCGTTGGGCGTCGTGTGCCTCCGCCGGTGATCGGGTCGTGCTGCTCGGGCCGGCGGTGGCGGACAATCGGGCGATTCGGTTCCGGCCGCCGGAGGATGCCGATCTCGTGGTCCTGTGGGGCGATGAAACCGCCGTACCGGCCGCTTCGGCGATTCTCGAAGGGCTGCCTGCGGGTACCCGTGCTCGGGTGTGGCTGGAAGTCCAACATGCCGGGGACATCCAGGACTTGGCGACCGATGCCGATGCCGAAGTCACCTGGCTGGTGCGGGAGAACCAGGGCGTCGAGGGGTCCCCCATGGCCCTCGGCGCCCTTCGGGATGCCCAACTCCCGTCCGCCGAGCGGCCGTACATGTGGATCGCGGGTGAGGCCGGTCAAGTGAAGGCGCTGCGGCGGCACTTCGTGGGTGAGCGTGAGTTCGACCGGCGGCGGGTGACCTTTGTCGGGTACTGGCGGCAGGGGCTCAGCGAGGAGCAGTTGCGCGACGCCGGGTGACGGTGAGCGGGGCAGCCGGGGCGTGAGTGACGGCTGTCACGGGAGCGGCGGGTTTCCTGGACATTAAGTTAGGTTAGGCTTACCTAAGTTGATGTTGCGGAACCCTGCCGCTCACCTGTCCCGCACGGACTTCCCCACCGGAGGACCCCCACATGCGCTCGCACCTGCTCAATGACACGACTGCGGAGCACTACCGCCGCTCCGTGACGGAAGGCGTGGAGCGGGTGGCGGCCAAACTCGCCACCACCGAACGACCGTTCACCGGCGTCACGGTCGACGCCCTCTCCCCCCCTCATCGACCGGATCGACCTCGACCGCCCGCTCCACGACACCGGCGCGGTGCTGGACGAGCTGGACGAGGTCTATCTGCGTGACGCGATCTACTTCCACCACCCCCGCTACCTCGCCCACCTCAACTGCCCGGTCGTCATCCCGGCCGTGCTCGGCGAGGCGGTGCTCTCCGCCGTCAACTCCTCCCTGGACACCTGGGACCAGTCGGCCGGCGGCACGCTCATCGAGCGGAAACTGATCGACTGGACGAACGAGCGGATCGGCCTCGGGCCGCACGCCGACGGGGTGTTCACCTCCGGCGGCAGCCAGTCCAACCTCCAGGCGCTGCTGCTGGCCCGCGAGGAGGCCAAGACCGACAGCCTGGCCAAACTGCGTGTCTTCGCCTCCGAGGTGAGCCACTTCAGCGTGCAGAAGTCGGCGAAACTGCTCGGCCTCGGGCAGGACTCCGTCGTGTCGATACCCGTCGGCGCCGACAAGCGCATGCAAACGGTCGTGCTCGCCCGCGAGTTGGAGCGCTGCAAGGACGCCGGGCTGGTGCCCATGGCTGTGGTCGCCACGGCCGGCACCACCGACTTCGGCTCCATCGACCCGCTGCCCGAAGTCGCCGCCCTGTGCGCGCAGTTCGGGGTGTGGATGCACGTCGACGCGGCCTACGGCTGCGGTCTGCTCGCCTCGCTGAAGTACCGGGGCCGGATCGACGGCATCGAGCGCGCCGACTCGGTCACCGTCGACTACCACAAGTCCTTCTTCCAGCCGGTGAGTTCGTCCGCCCTGCTGGTCCGCGACGCCGACACCCTGCGCCACGCGACCTACCACGCGGAGTACCTCAACCCGCGCCGCGCGGTGCAGGAGCGCATCCCCAACCAGGTCGACAAGTCCCTCCAGACCACCCGTCGCTTCGACGCGCTCAAGCTGTGGATGACGCTGCGTGTGATGGGCGCCGACGGCATCGGCCAACTCTTCGACGAGGTCTGCGACCTGGCCGAGGAGGGGTGGAGGCTGCTGGCCGCCGACCCGCGCTTCGACGTCGTGGCCGCGCCCTCGCTCTCCACCCTCGTCTACCGCTACATCCCGGCCGCCGTCACCGACCCGGCCGAGATCGACCGCGCCAACCTGTACGCCCGCAAGGCCCTGTTCGCCTCCGGTGACGCGGTGGTCGCGGGCACCAAGGTCGCGGGCCGTCACTACCTGAAGTTCACCCTGCTCAACCCCGAGACGACGGCCGACGACATCGCCGCCGTCCTCGACCTGATCGCCGGCCACGCCGAGCAGTACCTGGGAGAGTCCCTTGACCGCGCTTCCTGAACCCGCCACCAAGACCCACGACTTCGTGGGCATCGGGCTCGGACCCTTCAACCTCGGCCTCGCCTGCCTCACCGAGCCCATCGCCGAACTCGACGGCGTATTCCTGGACTCGAAGCCCGACTTCGAGTGGCACGCCGGCATGTTCCTCGACGGCGCCCACCTCCAGACCCCGTTCATGTCGGACCTGGTCACCCTCGCCGACCCGACCTCGCCGTACTCCTTCCTCAACTACCTGAAGGAGAAGGGGCGTCTGTACCCCTTCTACATCCGCGAGAACTTCTACCCGCTGCGCGTCGAGTACGACGACTACTGCCGCTGGGCCGCAGGCAAGCTCACCAACGTGCGCTTCGGCACGACGGTGAGCGAGGTGACGTACGAGGAACAGGGCGAGGTCTACGTCGTCCGGACCGAGGCCGGTGACGTGTTCCGCGCCCGGCATCTGGTCCTGGGCACCGGTACCCCGCCGTATCTCCCCGAGGCCGTCGCGGGGTTGGGCGGGGACTTCATCCACAACTCCCGTTACGTGCACCACAAAGCGGAGTTGCAGACCAAGGAGTCGATCACGCTGGTCGGGAGCGGGCAGTCCGCCGCCGAGATCTACTACGACCTCCTCGCCGAGATCGACGTCCACGGCTACGAGTTGAACTGGGTGACGCGCTCGCCGCGCTTCTTCCCGCTGGAGTACACGAAACTCACGCTGGAGATGACCTCCCCGGAGTACATCGACTACTTCCATGCCCTGCCGGAGCAGACCCGCTACCGCCTCACGGCCGAGCAGAAGGGCCTCTTCAAGGGCATCGACGGCGACCTCGTCAACGAGATCTTCGACCTGCTCTACCAGAAGAAGGTCGGCGGACCCGTTCCCACCCGGCTGCTCACCAACTCCGCGCTGGACAGCGCCACTTACCGCGACGGTGTGTACGAACTCGGCCTGCGCCAGGAGGAGCAGGAGAAGGACTACACCCTGCGCTCCCAGGGCCTGATCCTCGCCACCGGCTACAAGTACGCCGAGCCGGAGTTCCTCAAGCCCGTCCACGAGCGGCTGCGTTACGACTCCCGGGGCAACTTCGACATCGCGCGCAACTACTCGATCGACACCACGGGCCGGGGCGTCTTCCTCCAGAACGCCGGCGTCCACGCGCACAGCATCACATCCCCGGACCTGGGCATGGGCGCGTACCGCAACTCGTACATCATCCGTGAGCTGCTCGGCACCGAGTACTACCCGGTCGAACAGACCATCGCGTTCCAGGAGTTCGCCGTATGAGCACCCTCACCGACACAGGCGCCTTCGCCTTCCGCCCCCTCGACCCGCTCCAGGACGCCGAGTTGCTGCACCGGTGGCTCACCCACCCCAAGGCCGCGTTCTGGATGATGCGGGACGCGAAACTGGAGGACGTCGAGCGCGCGTACATGGAGATCGCGGCCGACGAGCACCAGCACGCGCTGCTCGGGCTCCAGGACGGGGTCCCCGTCTTCCTGATGGAGTACTACGACCCCCGTCACCGCGAACTGGTCGGCCTGTACGAGCCGTTGCCCGGTGACGTCGGCATGCACTTCCTGACGCCGGCCACCGAGACGCCCGTGCACGGCTTCACCCGTGCGGTGATCACCGCCGTGCTGGCCCGCCTTTTCGAGGACCCTGCCGTCGAACGCGTCGTCGTGGAACCGGACGTGTCCAACACCGCCGTGCACGCCCTGAACGAGGCGGTCGGCTTCGTGCCCGAGCGTGAGATCCAAAAGCCGGAGAAGAAAGCCTTGTTGAGCTTCTGCACACGGGAACAGTTCTTGAGGGCGACAGCCGCTACGGCGGTGTCCGGATGAGTCTCGCCGACGCCGTCGCCCATCTCTCCCCCGAGCGCTGGGAGAAGGCCAACCGCCTCCTCATCCGCAAGGCACTCGCCGAGTTCGCGCACGAGCGGCTGATCACCCCCGAACTGGCCCAGCAGGACGGTGACTTGTACATCGTCCGCAGTGACGACGGTCTGACCCGCTACCGGTTCACCGCCACCCGGCACGCCCTCGACCACTGGCAGGTCGACGCCGACTCGATCACCCGTCACCGCGACGGCGCCGAACTCCCCCTCGCCGCGCTGGAGTTCTTCATCGAGCTGAAGCAGGCGCTCGGGCTGAGCGAGGAGATCCTGCCGGTCTACCTGGAGGAGATCTCCTCCACCCTCTCCGGTACCTGCTACAAACTCACCAAGCCGCAGATCCCGGTCGCCGAGCTGGTGAAGAGCGACTTCCAGGCCATCGAGACGGGGATGACCGAGGGCCACCCCTGCTTCGTCGCCAACAACGGCCGGCTCGGTTTCGGCATCCACGAGTACCTCTCGTACGCCCCCGAGACCGCGAGCCCGGTCCGCCTGGTGTGGCTGGCCGCGCACCGCTCCCGGGCCGCGTTCACCGCGGGCGTGGGTATCGAGTACGAGTCGTTCATGCGCCGGGAGTTGGGCGCCGGGACCGTCGAGCGGTTCGGGCTGACCCTGGTCGACCGGGGGCTCGACCCCGACGACTACCTCCTCATCCCCGTCCACCCCTGGCAGTGGTGGAACAAGCTCAGCGTCACCTTCGCGGCCGAGATCGCCCGCGGCCACCTCGTGTGCCTCGGCGAGGGCGACGACGAGTACCTCGCCCAGCAGTCCATCCGGACCTTCTTCAACAAGTCGAACCCCGAGAAGCACTACGTGAAGACGGCCCTGTCCGTCATCAACATGGGCTTCATGCGCGGACTGTCGGCCGCCTACATGGAGGCCACCCCGGCGATCAACGACTGGCTCGCCCAACTCATCGACAACGACCCGGTGTTGAAGTCCACCGGCCTGTCGATCATCCGCGAGCAGGCGGCCGTCGGCTACCGCCACCTGGAGTACGAGGCCGCCACCGACCGCTACTCGCCGTACCGCAAGATGCTCGCCGCGCTGTGGCGCGAGAGCCCGGTCTCCTCGCTCCAGGACGGCGAGTCCCTCGCGACGATGGCCTCGCTGGTGCACCTGGACCACGAGGGCGCGTCCTTCGCCGGCGCGCTGATCGAGCGGTCGGGACTGGCCCCGGTGGAGTGGCTGCGGCGGTACCTGCGGGCGTACTTCACCCCGCTGCTGCACAGCTTCTACGCCTACGACCTGGTGTTCATGCCGCACGGCGAGAACGTCGTCCTCGTCCTGAAGGACGGTGTCGTCGAGCGCGCGATCTACAAGGACATCGCCGAGGAGATCGCCGTCATGGACCCGGACGCAGTCCTGCCGCCGACGGTGGAGCGGCTGCGGGTCGAGGTCCCCGAGGACAAGAAACTGCTCTCGATCTTCACCGACGTCTTCGACTGCTTCTTCCGCTTCCTCGCCGCCGACCTGGCCGCCGAGGGCGTCCTGGAGGAGGACGACTTCTGGCGTACGGTCGCGGAGGTCACCCGCGAGTACCAGGACGCGGCACCCGAACTCGCCGACAAGTTCCGGCAGTACGACATGTTCGCGCCCGAGTTCTCGCTGTCCTGCCTCAACCGTCTCCAACTGCGCGACAACAAGCAGATGGTGGACCTGGCGGACCCGTCCGGCGCGCTCCAGCTCGTCGGCACCCTGAAGAACCCCATCGCCGGGTTCTGACACCACAAGCAGGCGGGCACCCCGGGGTACGGTCCCCCGGGGTGCCCGCCCTTCTGCCGTGACTCAGCGGCCTTCCGCGCCAACTAGCTCGCGGGCCAGGGCACTTGCGGCGACCGGTAGTAGTCGATCCCGAGCGCGTCCCAGCGCGGGGCCTGTGCCGCGAGCCGCACCTTGTACGTGTCCCAGTCGTGCGTGGAGGCCGGCGACCAGCCCAGTTCGGCGACGCCCGGCAGCCTCGGGAAGGCCATGTAGTCGATGTTCGCGCCGGTCACGATGGTCTCCGACCACAGCGGCGCCTCGACACCCTTGATCGCCGAACTCGGCACCCCGGCAAGGTAGTTGCCCGGGTCCCAGTCGTAGGACCGCTTGACCTCGACGAGGCCCGCCCAGTCCTGGCCGAGCGAGGTGTCCTCGGTGTACTTCATGTCGAGGTAGACCCGGTCGGCGGGCGAGAGGATCAGCCCGGTGCCGTTCTTCGCTGCCTCGGCGACCTGTGCCTTCTCGGCCGCGTCGGTGTCGTCGAGACCCCAGTACTGGGCGAGCGCGCCCTTCACCGGGTGGGCGCCGGTGATCTGGTGCCAGGCGATCACCGTCTTGCCGTACTTGGTGACGATCGGCTGCACCCGGTCCATGAACTTGACGTAGTCCTCGTGGCTGGTGGACTGCGCCTCGTCGCCGCCGATGTGGAGGTAGCGGCCCGGGGTGATCGCGGCCAGCTCACGGACCACGTCGTCCACGAAGCGGTAGGTGAGGTCCTTGCCGACGCACAGCGAGCTGAAGCCGACGTCCGTGCCCGTGTAGAGCGGGGGTGCGACGCCGTCGCAGTTCAGGTCGGCGTAGGAGGCGAGGGCCGCGTTCGTGTGGCCCGGCATGTCGATCTCCGGCACGACCTCCAGGTAGCGCGAGGAGGCGTAGCGGACGATCTCCTTGTAGTCGTCCTTGGTGTAGGAGCCGCCGGTGCCGCCGCCCACCTCGGTCGAGCCGCCGTAAGGCGCCAGCCGTGGCCAGGAGTTGATGGCGATGCGCCAGCCCTGGTCGTCACTGAGGTGCAGATGCAGGGTGTTGATCTTGTAGAGCGCCAACTCGTCGATGTAGTGCTTGACCTGGGCGACGGTGAAGAAGTGCCGGGAGACGTCGAGCATCGCGCCGCGGTAGGCGTAGCGCGGGGAGTCCTCGATGGTGCCGCCCGCGATCTGCCAGGGGCCGCGCTGCGCCGACTTCTTCTCGACGGCGGCGGGCAGGAGTTGGCGCAGGGTCTGCACGCCGTGGAAGAGTCCGGCGGGCCTGCTCGCGGTGATGGTGACCCCCGAGACCCCACTGACGAGCCGGTAGCCCTCGGCGCCGAACGTGCCCTTGGCCAGGCGGAGTTGGATGCCGCCCTTGCCCCGCGAGGTGACCGGCAGCCGGTAGCCGGTGGAGGGGCGCAGGATGCCCGCGAGGTACGCGCCGACCTGGCGCGACTCCCGGGTGTCGTCGACGCGGATACGGGTGCTGCTCGTGATCTTGTACGGATGCCCGGCAGGGGTGACCTTGGCGGGTGCCGGAACCACCCGGCCCAGCGGGGTGTCGGTGGCGGGCGCGGCGGAGGGTGCGGCGCCGACGACGGACACGCTCGCGGCGGCTACGAGCAGCAGCGAACCGAGGAGGCGGGTCGTTCTGTGGCGCTGTCTCACAAGGCGTCTCACGAGCGGTCCCTTCCTTTGAACTTCCTTTGAGCCCGGACAGGTACAGACCATTCTGTCGTCAGAGCGATGGAACAATCCCTCCTATGGCGGAAATCATCCAGAAGGACGGCACCTGGATCTTCGACGGCGACGCCTTGCGGCTGACTCCCGGACGGGACAAGAACGTCGGCCTGTTCCGCAGGACCCTGGGTGAACTCGTCGTCCCCTTGGGCGCGTTGGCGGGCGTCTCCTTCGAACAGGGCCGGAGGTCCGGGCGGCTGAGACTGCGGCTGCGCGACGGCGCCGACCCGCTGCTGCACGCCACCGGCGGCCGGCTCACCGAGGGCGACGATCCCTATCAGCTCCCCGTCGAGTCGGACCGGTACGGCGTCGCCGAGTACTTCGTGGACGAGGTGCGCAACGCCCTGCTGCTCGACCGGGTACCGGCCGACCCGGTGGACACGTACCTGCTGCCGGGCCCCGCCGTACCGCTCTCGGTGTCCGCCGGGGACGGCACGGCGAGCTTCGACGGCGAGCGCGTCCGGCTGGAGTGGAACTGGAAGACCGAGGACGCCAAGTCCGCCACCGGTGCCCGCACCCTCGCCGTCACGGACCTCGTCGGCGTGGAGTGGCGTCCGTCGGCCGGGCTGGAGAACGGCTACCTCCGCTTCTCGGTGCGCCACGCGCCGACCAAGGCACCGCCCAAGTACGACCCCCACTCCGTGGAGCTGTGGGGCTTCAAGAAGGACCCGCTGATGGCCCTGGTCGCCGCGGCCGTACAGGCGCGCCTGCCGCACCCGGCCGCCGAGACGGACGTACGACCTGAACAGCCGGAGCCCGTACGGGAGTTGGTGGCCGCGACGGAGGACGGGCACGACGCGCTGTTGCGGCGGTTGCGGGAACTCGGTGAGCTGCACCGGGACGGGGTGCTCACGGACGAGGAGTTCGCGATGGCCAAACAGGCGGTCCTCAAGCGGATGTGACCATCCGGGGAGGACCGCCCGCGGGACGAGTGGCGCCCTGCCTTCCGGGCACAACTCGCTTTACTTCAGGGCTACTTGGCCTTGCGGGCGACCGTGAAGCGGTCGATCTCGGCGCCGGTCTCGGCGATGCCGCGGACCGTCAGGGTCGCCGTACGACCCTTGTGGGCGGGCTGGACGTCGACGCGCAGGAACGAGTAGTTGAGGTAGCGGACACGCGACCACGCGACCGTCTCGTTGACCTTGCCGTCCTTCGTGTTGACGAAGGCGGCCACGGTGTCGACGTCGGCGACGTGACCCTCGTAGGAGTCCGGGGCGGAGAACGCGTACAGGCTGCGGCCGGCCGCGCCCGCCGTCACGTAGACGACACCCTCGGTCTCCGGGTACGCCGTGCCGCCGATCGGCAGCTTCTTGACGACCGCGTTCTTCTTGATGACGTCGGTGCGCTCGTACTGGTGGTTGTGGCCGTTGATGACCAGGTCCACCGTGTACTTCTCGAACAGCGGCACCCACTCGTTGCGCACTCCCCCCTCCGAGGAGTGCGCCGTCGAGGTGCAGTACGCGCAGTGGTGGAAGAAGATCACCACGAAGTCGATGTCCCGGGACGCGCGGTACTTCTTGAGCTGCGCCTCCAGCCACTTGGTCTGGGTGCCGCCGGAGATGCCGAGGTTGGCCGGAATCTCGAAGGACACGTCGTTGGCGTCCAGCGAGATGACCGCCGTGTTGCCGTAGACGAAGGAGTAGACGCCCGGCAGGTTCGCCTTGTCGGGGCCGTTGTCCGGCAGGTTCCAGCGGGCGTCCTCGCCGCCGTAGCCGTTGGGCGAGTACCAGGCCTCCATGTCGTGGTTGCCGTAGGCGGGCATCCACGGCACGGACTTGGCGACCGACTCGGTCTGCGCGAGGAACAGGTCCCAGGTGCGCGAGTCGAAGCCGGCGTCGGCGGTCTGGCCGGCGCCCGCCGGGTCGGCGTAGCAGATGTCGCCGGCGTGCAGGTGGAAGGCCGGGTTCTGGCCGAGCAGCAGGCTGTTGTTGGCCAGGCCGTGGTAGCCGACACCCTCGTCGCCGAAGGCGGTGAAGGTGAACGGCACGGCGCGGTCGGGGGCGGTGGTGAAGGTGCCCAGCGTGCCGAGCAGGTGGGCCTCGGCCGGGTCGAAGCCCGCGTGGCCGACGCCGTAGTAGTACGTCTTGCCCGGGCGCAGGTGGGTCAGCTTGGCGTGCAGGTAGTACTGGGTGTGGTCGCCGCTCGCGCCGACGCCCGCCGGGGTGTACAGCGAGCGCACCTCGGCCTCGATCTTGTGGGAGAGGTCCCAGGGATGCGCGCCGATCCGGACGAACGGTTTCCTGACGTTGGTCGGGACCTGCCAGGAGACCGTCACCTCCGTGCTCGGGTCGTTGCCGAAGGCGAGGTGCCGGCCGAACGGGGAGACGAGGGCCCCGTTCACCGACTCGGTCGCGGGGGTGGTCCTGGTGGTGGCGGCGGCCTGGGTGGGGACGGCCGCCTGGGCGATGCCGCCCGGTACGAACACGCCACCCGCGACGGCGCCGAGCGTGACGGCACCGCCTCTGATCATCGTGCGCCGCGAGAATTTCGAGCGCAGGTACTCGTGCTGCTCCGCCATGCTCATGCGTTCAGCGAGCTCCGCGGGTACGCCCATACGAGGAATGTCCATGGCGTCTGAAACTCGTCGACATGGGCAACGGTGCGCAAGACACAGGATGGACAGCTTACGAACAGAGCCCCATAAGACTTTCAACAGCCCGTTGCCCGATATCGGGCAGGATTCTTGCAAACCGCTCTTCGGTACCCCAGGATCAACCGGGTGCACGACGAACTCGTTGATCATCTGACGCGCTCCACGACCCTCAACCGGGGCGAGGCACTGCGGGTGATCCAGGACGTGCTCGCCTACTTCGACGAGACGACCGAGGACTACGTCCGTCGCCGCCACCGCGAACTCCAGGGCCAGGGCCTGGTGAACGCGACGATCTTCGACCGGATCGAGGCGGACCTGAAATACCGGGCGGTCGCACCGCCGGAGCTCACGCTCAGGCAGTTGCGCCGCATCGTCTACGGCTAGGAATGCTTATACATGTGCGGAATCGTCGGATACATCGGCAAGCGTGACGTTGCTCCCCTTCTGCTGGAGGGCCTGCAGCGGTTGGAGTACCGCGGCTACGACTCGGCGGGCATCGTCGTGACGACCCCCAGGACGGCCGGCCTGAAGATGGTCAAGGCCAAGGGCCGGGTCCGTGACCTGGAGGCCAAGGTCCCGGCACGCTTCAAGGGCACCACCGGCATCGCCCACACCCGCTGGGCCACGCACGGCGCCCCCTCCGACGTGAACGCCCACCCGCACCTGTCCGCCGACAGCAAGGTCGCCGTCGTCCACAACGGCATCATCGACAACGCGTCGGACCTCCGGAAGAAGCTCGAAGCGGACGGCGTCGAGTTCCTCTCCGAGACGGACACCGAGGTCCTCACCCACCTCATCGCCCGCTCGCAGCAGGAGAAGCTGGAGGACAAGGTCCGCGACGCCCTCCGGGTGATCGAGGGGACGTACGGCATCGCCGTCCTGCACGCCGACTTCCCCGACCGCATCGTGGTGGCTCGAAACGGTTCCCCGGTGGTGCTCGGGATCGGCGAGAAGGAGATGTTCGTAGCCTCGGACATCGCCGCGCTGGTGACGCACACGCGCCAGATCGTGACGCTGGACGACGGCGAGATGGCCACCCTCAAGGCCGACGACTTCCGGACATACACGACCGAGGGCACCCGCACCACGTCCGAGCCCACCACCGTCGAGTGGGAGGCCGCCTCCTACGACATGGGCGGCCACGACACCTACATGCACAAGGAGATCTTCGAGCAGGCCGACGCCGTGGACCGCGTGCTGCGCGGTCGCATCGACGACCGCTTCTCCACCGTGCACCTCGGCGGCCTGAACCTGGACGCCCGCGAGGCCCGGCAGATCCGCCGCGTGAAGATCCTCGGCTGCGGCACCTCGTACCACGCGGGCATGATCGGCGCCCAGATGATCGAGGAGCTGGCCCGCATCCCCGCGGACGCCGAGCCGGCCTCCGAATTCCGCTACCGCAACGCGGTGGTCGACCCCGACACGCTCTACATCGCGGTCTCGCAGTCCGGCGAGACGTACGACGTCCTCGCGGCGGTCCAGGAGCTGAAGCGCAAGGGCGCCCGGGTGCTGGGCGTGGTGAACGTCGTCGGCTCGGCGATCGCCCGCGAGGCGGACGGCGGCATGTACGTGCACGCGGGCCCCGAGGTCTGTGTCGTCTCGACCAAGTGCTTCACCAACACCACAGTGGCGTTCGCCCTGTTGGCCCTGCACCTCGGCCGCACCCGCGACCTCTCGGTCCGCGACGGCAAGCGCATCATCGAGGGCCTGCGCAAGCTGCCGGCCCAGATCTCCGAGATCCTCGACCAGGAGGACGAGATCAAGAAGCTGGCGGCCGAGTACGCCGAGGCCCGCTCGATGCTCTTCATCGGCCGGGTCCGCGGCTACCCGGTGGCCCGCGAGGCTTCTCTGAAGCTCAAGGAGGTCTCGTACATCCACGCCGAGGCCTACCCCGCCTCGGAGTTGAAGCACGGCCCCCTCGCCCTCATCGAGCCCGCCCTCCCCACGGTGGCGATCGTCCCCAACGACGACCTCCTGGAGAAGAACCGCGCCGCCCTGGAGGAGATCAAGGCCCGCAGCGGCCGCATCCTGGCGGTGGCCCACCAGCACCAGGAAAAGGCCGACCAGACGATCGTGGTCCCGAAGAACGAGGACGAACTGGATCCCATCCTGATGGGGATTCCGCTTCAACTCCTCGCCTATCACACGGCGTTGGCACTCGGCCGCGACATCGACAAGCCGAGGAACCTCGCGAAGTCGGTCACGGTCGAGTAGAGGTCTTTGGTCTTCTGCTCTTAGGGGCGCGGGGAACTGCGCGAGCAACCACGACGCACCCGCGGCGGCCGACGAAACAGAACGAACCCCCACGTGCAGCCTCAATGCACGGGGGGTTCGTTCACATCGCCGGGAGTCGAAACCCCCAGCCTGCGCCGCTAGCCGGTGGCCGTCACGCCCCGACCCGCAGCCCGCCACGGAAGCACCGTCGGCCAGTGAGCCAACGCCGCAGTCGCCGAGTACCAGGCAACAGCCCCCGCGGCGACACCGAACCACCCCCCGACCTTGCCCAGCCCGTCGTTCCCGGCGAACTGGGCGATCGCGAGCAGCACGAGGGAGACGAAGAACAACCCGTATGTCCCTTGGGTGAGTTGGTCCCCACCCGCGAGGGTCACGGAGAGGGCGACGAGGGCGAACAGGACCAGGAACAACCCCGCCGCGTTGTCCGACACGGAGTTACCCGCGCTCACGGCCCAGGTGAACCAGAGCGCGCCGAACGCGGTGAACGCCGTACCGGTAGCCGTGTCGCCCTCGCGGAACGCGAGCAGTCCGACGACGAAGAGGGCAACTCCGCCCACATAGTGGGCCAGTGACACGGCGTCAGCCGTGGAGACCCCGTTGATGACATTCGTGTACCCGAGCCCGAACGCCAACAGGGTGATTCCCAGGGCGAGTCGGCCGGCGATCGAGGTGGTGCTTCCCGCGGAGACGTCATTGTCCACGGCGGGCTCCCTTCATGCATGTGCGTTGGTGCGGTGTGACCGATATATGCCCTTCACAAGGACACGAACACCTCTGCACAGCAGGGAATTCAGGAGCGATCCGGCCGGGCCACGGACCTACGGGATGACGACTACGGGTCGTTGCGCCCGCTTGGCGAGCCGCCCCGCGACGGACCCGAAGATGCGGCCGACGATGCCGTGGGTCGAGCCGACGACGATCGCGTCCGCCTCGTACTCCCGCCCCACCTCTTCGAGTTCATGGCAGATGTCGCCACCCCGCTCGACGAGGATCCAGGGCACCTCCGCCAAGTACTCGGCGCACGCCAGCTCCAGACCCAGCACCTCGGTGCGGTGGTCCGGCACATCGACGAAGACCGGTGGCTCGCAGCCCGCCCACACCGTGGTGGGCAGCCGGTTGGCGACATGCACGATGACCAGGCCCGAGCCCGAGCGATGGGCCATGCCGATCGCGTAGGCGAGGGCACGCTCACTGGACGTGGAGCCGTCGAAGCCGACGACCACTCCGTGCTTGAAGGCTGGATCGCAGGAATGACGTGGCTGTTCCGCCGCCAGGGGCTCGGCCGCCGTGGGATCGGCGACGGGGCGCTTGCGGTCCGCTGGTTCGAAAGATTCGTGACCGGCCATGGGTGTCTCGGCTTTTTGATCCTCTTGGGAGGGGACAACAGGGTGCGGCGGAGCTGTGTCCGGGAATCATCTTCCCAACCCCATACCCCCAAGGGTACGGCGGCACTCCTCCTTAGCCCATATCCCGCACATGCTCCGGCGGAGTTCCCCGGAGCATGCACGAGGGGGCGCCCGTAACGCAATGGTTGCTGACCCGTACAGGCGGTTTGCACAGCATTCACTTGTCCGCGGGCGTCCGTGTCCCTCCATGGACTGCCCTACAGTGACCGACGCATCGAACACGCGTTGAACCCGGCGAGCCACCGCCCCAGGGAGCACGCCATGTCCGGACACCGCACGACCTCCGAGGCACACCCCAGCCACGACACCGCCACCGACGTGGTCCGCTGGGCGGTCTTCAGCTGCGTCCTCGTCCCCCTCGTCCTCCTCTGGTACGGCACCTCGTTCGCCGGCGCCACCGGTACGGCCCTGGGGCTCGCGGCCGTCACCGCCGCTTGCCGGGTGCTGCTGCGCCGCTCCGAACAGGGCGAGGCCAGGCTGCTGCCCGAGGAGCAGGCACCGCCACTGGCCGAAGAACACTCCTCACACCGCGGCCACCGTCACCGGGCCACGGCGGGGGCGCACAGGGGCGGGCGGCACGCGGGCGGAAGTGCACCGGTCGACTGACCGGTTTCAGCGCACGCGCCCGACGCTTTTCAGCCAACTTCCGGTCACCGCGCATCTGTTGTCCGAACCACCCCCCAACCCCCGTTCCACCTGCACCGAAAGGGTCTGAGGGGCCTTGCGCACCCTACGGGGATTGGCCACTACGACGAGGCGCACTTCCCTGCACGGCCCACGAGTGCAACGCTTCGTGATCGAATGCTTCACGCCAAGTTGCCATGTCGACAATATGCCGGTTGCCGAACTGGTCACCCCGGCACCACTGGACACAGTAGATTCGATCTTGACGTCTTACGGCGGGGGACTCGTGCAGGACCGAGGGGAAACGTGCTGGAGCGACAAGCCCGACAAGATAGGGGCGACGCGACCACCGAGGGGGGCTTAGCAGTATGAGCCACGACTCCACTGCCGCGCCGGAAGCCGCGGCCCGGAAACTTTCCGGGCGACGCCGCAAGGAGATCGTCGCGGTGCTGCTGTTCAGCGGCGGCCCCATCTTCGAGAGTTCCATACCGCTGTCGGTGTTCGGAATCGACCGGCAGGACGCCGGAGTTCCGCGCTACCGCCTTCTTGTCTGCGGTGGCGAAGAAGGACCGCTGCGCACGACCGGCGGACTGGAACTCACCACACCGCACGGCCTGGAGGCGATCTCACGGGCGGGCACCGTCGTCGTGCCGGCCTGGCGGTCGATCACCTCGCCGCCGCCGGAGGAGGCACTCGACGCGATCCGCCGTGCGCACGAAGAAGGCGCCCGCATCGTCGGCCTGTGCACCGGCGCCTTCGTGCTGGCCGCGGCGGGCCTGCTGGACGGCCGTCCCGCGACCACCCACTGGATGTACGCGCCGACGCTGGCCAAGCGCTATCCGTCGGTGCACGTCGATCCGAGGGAACTCTTCGTCGACGACGGGGACGTGCTGACGTCCGCCGGCACGGCGGCCGGAATCGATCTCTGTCTCCACATCGTGCGGACGGACCACGGCAACGAGGCGGCCGGCGCGCTCGCCCGGCGCCTGGTGGTCCCCCCGCGCCGAAGCGGCGGTCAGGAGCGCTACCTCGACCGGTCTTTACCGGAGGAGATCGGCGCCGACCCGCTCGCGGAGGTCGTCGCCTGGGCGCTGGAGCACCTCCACGAACAGTTCGACGTGGAGACGCTGGCGGCACGCGCGTACATGAGCAGGCGTACGTTCGACCGCCGCTTCCGCTCGCTCACCGGGAGCGCCCCCCTGCAGTGGCTGATCACGCAGCGGGTGCTCCAGGCGCAGCGCCTGCTGGAGACGTCGGACTACTCGGTGGACGAGGTCGCGGGCCGTTGCGGCTTCCGCTCGCCGGTGGCTCTGCGCGGCCATTTCCGGCGCCAGTTGGGCTCGTCGCCCGCCGCCTACCGGGCCGCGTACCGCGCTCGCAGGCCCCAGGGCGACAAGCAGGTGGACAGCGACGGCGCCCCCGGCCAGCCCGGCGGTCCGGCGTCCCTGGGTCCGGCCGGGCTGCCGCCCGCGCTGCACCCGGACGGCCCGGTCCCGATGCAGACCCGTCGTACGGCGGCCAGCGCGCTGTCGGCGACGGCGTCCGCGACGGCCTCCGCCGCGGAGAACGGCCGTGAGGCGTACGCCACAAGCCGGGCCGCGAGTCTGCCCGGCCAGCGGAGCGCGACCTAGCAACCGCACGCCCCCGGAGGTCTCTCGCAGGAGATCTCCGGGGGTTTCCGCATGTACCGGCGGCACAAGGTCAGCGCACGGTCGGCTCAGCCGGGCGGCACGCACCTTAAGGTTAGACACATGAACGATCGCATGGTGTGGATCGACTGCGAGATGACCGGCCTCTCGCTGTCAGACGACGCTCTCATCGAGGTGGCCGCCCTCGTCACCGACTCCGAGCTGAACGTGCTCGGCGAAGGGGTGGACATCGTCATCCGCCCGCCGGACCAGTCGCTGGAGACGATGCCGGACGTAGTACGCCAGATGCACACCGCATCCGGCCTGCTCGACGAGTTGGCCGGCGGTACGACCCTGGCCGACGCCGAGGAGCTGGTCCTGGCGTACATCCGGGAGCACGTCAAGGAGCCGGGCAGGGCCCCGCTGTGCGGCAACTCGGTCGGCACCGACCGCGGTTTCCTGCTCCGTGACATGCCGACTCTGGAGGAGTACCTCCACTACCGCATCGTGGACGTGTCCTCGGTGAAGGAGCTGGCCCGCCGCTGGTACCCGCGGGCGTACTTCAACAGCCCCGAGAAGAAGGGCAATCACCGCGCCCTCGCCGACATCCGCGAGTCCATCGCCGAGCTGCGCTACTACCGCGAGGCGATCTTCGTCCCGCAGCCCGGCCCCGACTCGGAAACCGCCCGCACGATCGCCGCGAAGCACGTCCTGCCCACCCCGTAAAAGGCGTGCGCGAGCACCCCTTCGGACCCTGTACACTTTTTCTCGGCCGGTCGGAAACTCGCAGAGTGAACGACCGGGCATGGTGGGTGTAGCTCAGCTGGTAGAGCACCTGGTTGTGGTCCAGGAAGTCGCGGGTTCAAGTCCCGTCACTCACCCTGTGTAATCAGCCGGTGGCCTCGGAAACGAGGTCACCGGCTGATTCGTTTTCCGGCGACGGGAGCCCGCCCACGATGGACACCGAACTCATCAGCACCGCCCGCCTGGATCTCGTCCCGCTGAGCACGGCCCACGCGGCGGACATGGCCACGGTCCTCTCCTCCCCCGCCCTGCACACCTACATCGGCGGCGAACCCCTCTCCCCCGACGCCCTGCGGACCCGCTACGACCGCCTCGCCGCCGGCTCCCCCGACCCGGCCACCGTCTGGTGCAACTGGGTACTGCGCCTGCGGGTGGAGAACCGCCTGGTGGGCACGGTCCAGGCAACGGTCACGGAGGCGGGTTCGGTCGCGGAGATCGCCTGGGTGGTCGGGACCTCCTGGCAGGGCCAGGGCCTGGCGAGCGAGGCGGCGCAGGGCCTGGTGTCGTGGCTCACCGCCCACCCCGCCGTCCGTACGGTCGTGGCGCACATCCACCCGGACCACCGGGCATCCGCAGCGGTCGCCACGGCGGCGGGCCTGACGCCGACCGACGCGTGGCAGGACGGCGAGATCAGGTGGCGGCGCGCCACGCGTCCGTGAACTCCCGTACGCCCGCGAACCGTTCGGCGGGATCGGCACGGGTAGCCCTTGCCAGCACGGCGAGTTGACCCGCGGTACCCCGCCAGGCGCGCTCGCCGTCCCCCGCGTCGAGGAGGAGCCGGGCGGTGCGGCCGAGGGCGTAGACCGTCGTGCGGATGTCGATGCGGGCGCCGTGGTGCCACTCCTCGGGGGCCATGAACCGGGCGGACCCGGGGAGCCGGTCGCCCTGGAGGACGAAGGGGCCGGGGCGGTACTCGTCGAGGTCGATGAGGTGGAGGACGTCGGCGCCGAAGTCGTAGAGGAACGCGCCGTCGTAGAGATCGACCGCCACCAACCCCGCGGCCTCCACGGCGAGATGCGCGTCCAGGACGCGGTCGACCGCGCGGAGGACGGAGGCCAGGGGCAGGGCGCGGAAGCGGGCGCGGGCGGGGCCGTAGAGGGACTCGCCGTGATGCCAGGGCATGACGACCGCCGTACGGCCGCCGGCCGCCACGGCGATCCGGTGCAGCTGCGGGACGATCGCCGGGTGCCGTACGGCTCGGTGGAAGGTCCAGGCGCCGTCAAGTGAGGTCTGGGCGGCGGGAGTTGTCGCCTCCTTCACGAACCAGCGTTCCCCGTCCGGGAGTTGGACGCCGTAGGAGACGCACCCGGAGTCCTGTTCGCGGAAGGCGCGGAACACCTTGCCCACCGTGCGGAGGTAGGGCTCGACGGCGGGCAACTCACGCGGCCAGTCGGCGTCGCCGGTCACGACGACGCCCGCGTCACCAACTCCGTCGCCAGTACGGCATGTTGCCGCTCCGGGCCGTCGGGTGTCGCCGGGCGGCGGTCCGCGATCTCGGCGAGGAGGAGGTCGATCATCGCACGGCCCATCTCCTCGATCGGCTGGCGGACGCTGGTGAGGGGCGGGTCCATGTGGCGGGCTATGGCCGAGTCGTCGTAGCCGACGAGGGCCACGTCGTCCGGTACGCGCAGGCCCTCCTCGCGGAGCACCTGGCGGGCGCCCGCCGCCATGACGTCCGAGCCGGCGAAGACCGCGTCCACGTCGGGGCGGCGGGCGAGCAGTTCCTTCATCGCGCGCCGGCCGCCCTCCTCGGTGAAGTCGCCCGGCTGGATGAGGTGTTCGTCCACCTCGTGGCCCGCGTCGAGCAGTGCCTCGCGGTATCCGTCGACGCGGCGTTGGGCGCCGTAGACGTCGAGGAGGCCGGTGATGTGGGCGATGTGGGTGCGGCCGCGGGACAGGAGGTGCTCCACGGCCGAGCGGGCGCCGCCGTAGTTGTCGGAGTCGACCGAGGTCAGGGGCTCGGCGGCCGAGCGGGGGCCGCTGATCACCGCCGGGATCTCCAGCGCGGACAGCAGGTCCGGCAGCGGGTCGTCCGCATGGACCGAGACGAGCAGCACGCCGTCCACGCGGTGCGCGGCCAGGTACTGGGCGAGGCGCTGTCGCTCCCGGTCGCTGCCCGCGAAGATGAGCAGCAACTGCATCTCCGTGTCGGACAGTTGGGTGCCGACACCCTTGAGCATGTCCGAGAAGTACGGTTCCGCGAAGAAGCGGGTCTCCGGCTCGGGGACGACGAGGGCGATCGCGTCCGTGCGGTTGGCGGCCAGCGCCCGGGCCGCCGTGTTCGGGACGTAGTCGAGCTCCGCGACCGCCGCCTCGACGGCGGCGCGGGTCGCGTCGCTGACCCTGGGCGAGCCGTTGATCACCCGGGAGACCGTGCCGCGGCCCACACCGGCACGGGCGGCGACCTCCTCCAGGGTCGGCCGCCTGCCGCCCCGGTTCCGCCCACCGCTGACCGCCATGGTCGCCGCCTTCCGTTCGCAGCTTTCAGGCCAGGAATGTAACAGTCGAGGCCGGACGCCCCGCCCTCCATCGTCCCTCGTCGACCGGGTTCAGCGCCCGCCGGGCCTCACCCGTCCTCGCCGGCCGTCGGCAGCGCGTTGCCCCGGATCACCCCGGTGTACCAGTGGGCGCTCGCCTTGGGGATGCGGCGCTGGGTGGAGTAGTCGACGTAGACGGCGCCGAAGCGCTTCGAATAGCCGTAGGACCATTCGAAGTTGTCGAGCAGCGACCACAGGAAGTAGCCGCGCACGTCGGCTCCGTCGGCGACGGCCCGGCGGACGGCGTCGAGGTGGGCGTGCAGGTAGGCGATCCGCTGCGGGTCGTTCACCACTCCCTCGGGGGAGACGTAGTCGTCGAACGCGGCGCCGTTCTCCGTGACCATCAGCGGCAGCCCGGGGTGGGATGCGGCCAGGTCGGTCAGGAGGGTGTGCAGGCCGCTGGGGTCGATCGCCCAGTTCATCGCCGTGAGGTGGTCGTTGGCGAGGTGGAAGTCCACGTTCTCGGAGCCCGTCCACGGTGTGTGGTCGCTCGCGCCGTGGCCGTCGTTCTTGGTGGTGCCGTCGCCGGAACCGGCCGAGACGACGGTCGGCGCGTAGTAGTTGACGCCGAGCACGTCGATGGGCCGGGAGATCTCGGCCAGGTCGCCGTCGCGCACCAGCTCCGCCCAGTCGACGAGGTGCGCGGTGTCGGCGAGCAGGTCCTCGGGGTAGGCGCCGTCGAGCAGGGGGCCGGTGAAGATCCGGTTGCCGACCGCGTCGATACGGCGGGCGGCCTCCGCGTCCTCGGGGCTGCCGGTGAGCGGGCGCACCTGGTGCAGGTTGAGGGTGATGGAGGTCTGCGCGGTGGCCGGCAGGACCTCGCGCAGCGCCCCGACCGCCAGGCCGTGACCCAGGTTGAGGTGGTGCGCGGCGCGCAGGGTGGCCGTCGGGTCGGTGCGGCCGGGGGCGTGCACGCCGGAGCCGTAGCCCAGGAACGCGCTGCACCAGGGCTCGTTGAGGGTGGTCCACAGGCCGACGCGGTCTCCCAGGGCCCGGCCCATGATCTCGGCGTAGTCGGCGAAGCGGTGCACGGTGTCGCGCTGCGGCCAGCCGCCCGCGTCCTCCAACTCCTGCGGCAGGTCCCAGTGGTAGAGGGTGGCGACGGGGGTGATGCCGGCCGCCAGGAGTTCGTCGGCGAGCCGGCGGTAGAAGTCGAGACCGCGCTCCACGGCGGGTCCGCGGCCGGTGGGCTGGACCCGGGACCAGGAGATGGAGAACCGGTACGCCTTCAGGCCGAGGTCCTTCATCAGCGCCACGTCGTCGCGGTACCGGTGGTAGTGGTCGGCGGCGATGTCACCGGTGTCGCCGTTGCGCACCTTCCCGGGCGTGTGGCTGAAGGTGTCCCAGATGGAGGGGGTCCGGCCGTCCTCCGCGGCGGCGCCCTCCACCTGGTAGGCGGCGGTGGCGGCACCCCAGACGAAGCCCGTGGGGAAGGAGGTGGCGGAGGCCGGCTCGGCCTTGGTTTCCTGTCGTACGGCGGTCATGTGAGCGCTCCCGAAGTGGAGTGGGTAAAAACCGGACGGTGATCCGGCGGTGCGGGGAAGCGGACGGGGCACGACGACGGGCGCCCGGCCGGGTACGGCCCGCCTGCGGAGCGGGCCGTACGGGACGGTGAACGGGGCTTGCGAGAACGGAAGTCGGCGGCCTGCGTCAGCCCTTGACGGCGCCCGCCATGATGCCTCCGATGATCTGCTTGCCGAAGATCACGAACACCAGCAGCAGCGGCAGGGTGCTGATCAGCGCCCCGGCCATGACGATGCTCTGGTCGGGGGTGTAGGAGGCGCTGAGCTGGCCGAGCGCCACCTGGATGGTGGGGTTGTCCTGGTTCAGGGCGAGGAAGGGCCAGAAGAAGTCGTTCCACGCCTGCACGAAGGTGAGCATCCCGAGCACCATCATCGCGGGGCGGGCGGCGGGCAGGACCACGTTCCAGACGATGCGGATGTTGGTCGCCCCGTCCACCTTGGCCGCCTCGATGAGCTCGTAGGGCAGGGCCTCCAGCAGGTACTGGCGCATGAAGAAGACACCGAAGGCACCGACGAGGGTCGGGAAGATCACCGACTCCAGTTTTCCGCCCCAGCCGATGTCCGCCATCATCATGAACAGTGGTACGACGCTGAGTTGGGGCGGGATCGTGAGGGTCGCGATGACCGCGGTCATCAGGGCGCCGCGACCGCGGAAGCGCATCTTGGCGAAGGCGTAGCCGGCGAGGGTGCAGAAGAACAGCGTGGCCGCGGTGATGGAACCGGCCACGACGACGGTGTTGACGATGGCCTTCCCCAGGTGGGCCTGGTCCCAGGCCGACTGGAGGTTGCTCCACAGCCGGCCGCCCGGCAGGAGCGGCGGCGGGCTGTCGAGGACCCGCTGCTGGTCGTGCGAGGCGGCCACCAGCGTCCAGTACAGCGGGAAGACCGAGCCCAGGCCGACGATGATCAGGGCCGCGTAGGTGAAGGGGCCGCCCTTGAGCTGCTGGCCGGCGCCGATCTTGAAACGTCGGCGGCCGGTGCCCGGGGTGACGGGGAGGGGCGCCGGATCGAGGTCCGGCGCGGTGGGGGTGGGACTGGTCGTGGTCATCGATATCGCTCCCGTCACGCCGCGCTCTTGCGCAGGACCCGGCCGACGATCAGGTTGATCAGGGCAATGAGCAGCAGCAGGACGAGCATGGCCCAGGCGACGGCCGCGGCCGGGCCCAAGTGCCCCAGCTTCCAGCCGTAGTTGAAGAGATAGATGCTGAGCGTCTCGTACTGGTGCTCGCTGCCTCCGGTGGAGCCGAGCGTGCCGCCCTGGAGCAGCAGCGGCTCACCGAACAGCTGCATGGAACCGATGGTCGAGATGACGATGGTGAACAGGATCGTCGGCCGCAGCGAGGGGATGGTCACCTTGCGGAACTGCTGCCAGCGCGTCGCCCCGTCGATCGAGGCCGCCTCGTACAGGTCCGTGGGCACGGCCTGCATGGCCGCCAGATAGATCAGGGTGTTGTAGCCGGTCCAGCGCCAGATCACGATGGCCGAGATGGCGAACTTGGACGACCACTCGCCGTTGCCCCAGTCGGTGTTGCCGACGCCGACGAAGTGCAGCACCCAGTTGAGCAGGCCGCCGTCGGCCCGGAAGACCAGGGCGAAGACGAGGGCGGCGGTCGCGACCGAGGTGGCGTACGGGGTGAGGATCACCGTCCGCCAGAACGTGCTGGCGCGCAGCTTGTAGTTGAGCAGGTGGGCCAGGCCCAGGGCCATCAGGAGCTGCGGGACGGTCGAGATGACGCCGATGACAAAGGTGTTGGTGACGGCCGTCCAGAACTCGGAGTCCTGGAGGATCTTGGCGAAGTTGTCCCAGCCGACCCACTCGGACTGGCTCAGGCTCGTCATCTCCACCCGGTGCATGGCTATCCAGCCCGTGTACAGCATCGGGTAGAGGCCGAAGGCACCGAAGATGAGGAAGAAGGGGGCGATGTACGCGTACGGCGACGCCTTGTCGTCCAGACGCCACAGACGGGTACGCCACACGCTGGGTTCCTTCGACACGGCCCCGACCCCGCCGGGTGGCGGGGTGGGGGCGCCCCGTGTGGGGGTTGTGGTTGCCACGGAGGGGGTCCTTCCCTGGATCTCGGCGGGGTACGGGCGGGGGCGGGTAGCTGGCCCGGGACACGTCGTCGTACTCAGTCGCCGGTCCGGCGGACACGATGCCGCGGTGTCCGGTGGGTGTGCGCCGAACACCGCTGAGAAGACCGGCACTTGACGACCGGGGCCGGTGCGGACGGCCCCGTGCCCACGGCGGGGGCCGCCGCGCGGCCCCACGCACGTGGCGCGGTGCGGGCGGCCGCCGGGCCGCCCGCACCGCGGCCTGTGTCAGCCGATCACCTTGTCGATCGAGTCGGTCGCGGCCTTCCACGCCTTGGCGGGCTTGGTGCCCCGCTGCTCCATGTTGTTGATCTGCGTGGAGATCGTGTCCTTGATCGTGCCGTCCTTCGCGCCGAGCACGGCCTCGGGGATGGCCTTCGCCTCGTCGGCGTAGATCTGGCCGATCGGGGCGTTGTTGAAGTACGGCAGCGTCGCGTTCTTCACGCTGGCGAGGTCGTAGGCGCCCTTGTTCGACGGGAAGACGCCGATCGCCTTGAACACGGCGGCCTGCTGCTCGGGAGAGGTCAGCCACTTGACCAGGTCGGTGGCCTCCTTGACGTTCTTGCCGCTCTTGGGCACGGCCAGGAAGGAGCCGCCCCAGTTGGCCGCGCTGGTACCGGGCGCACGGGCGATGTCCCACTTGCCCTTGTAGGCGTCACCGGCGTTGGTGGAGATCTGGCCGGCCATCCAGGCGGGGCACGCCACGGTGGCCACGGTGCCCTTGCGCAGCGCCGCCGTCCAGGCGTCGGTGAACTGGGGCAGACCCTCGGTCAGCTTCTTGGACGCGGCTTCCGCGGCCAGGTTCCAGCCCTGCTGCACGGCGGGGCTGTTCTTGTAGATCGCCTTGCCGGAAGCGTCGTAGTACTGCTCCGCGGAGGAACCCACGACCGCGTTGTACATGGCGCTCGCGGAGTCCATGAAGTACGTGCCCTTGGGCGCCTTCGCCTTGAACTTCTCGCCGAGCTTGAGGTAGTCCTCCCAGCCGCCCGCGACGGCCTTGGCGACGGAGTCACGGTCGCTCGGCAGGCCCGCCGCCTTGAAGAGGTCCGAGCGGTAGCACAGGGACATCGGGCCGATGTCGGTGCCGGCGCCGATGACCGAACCGTCCGACGCGGTGGCCTGCTTCTCCTTCCAGGAGACCCAGTCGCCCACGTTGATCGTCTTGCTCAGGTCGGCGAACTTGGCCGCCTGGGTGTCGACGACCTCCTTGATCCGGCCGACCTCGATGCCCTGGACGTCCGAGAGGCCACTGGTCGTGTTCAGCTGCTGAAGAAGCTTCGGGTAGTAGTCGGCCTCGTTGGCGGTGGTGTTCTCCTTGACCGTGATGTTCGGGTGCAGCTTGTGGTACTGGGCGAACAGGCCGGCTTCCTTGTAGCCGAACTGCCCGAAGTCGGCCACCGTGAGAGTGATGTTCCCGTTCGAGTCCTTGGCGTCCGAGGAGCTGTCGTCGCTGCTGCAGCCGGTCAGCAGCAGGGCGGAGGCCGTCAGGACCGTCGTGGTCAGGGCCGCTGCTCTGCGGCCGTGGCCGCCGCCGGTACGGGTGATGCGCATTCCACTACTCCTTGTTCCAGTGGGGAACGGGGTCTCAGGAATCGGACCGCCGAGGCTCGACGATCCGGACCTGCCCTCTCGTTTCGAGCAGCGGCCAGCCCACAGCACGGTACGTGCGGTGAAAAGGTGCTGGTCAACGGTGTGCCATGCGAGATAGAGGGACGGGCCGTTGGTGGTTTGGTCCACACGGAAGGAAGCCCCCGAGGTTCCGTGGGACCGCTCCCACGCGGCATGCCGGAAGACTCCTTCGTGCCGGGCCGGGTGTCAAGACTTGAAAACGGCGTTGTTGCGCAAGCGTGTTCCGGGCGTCACGGGAATGTGTCGCTCCACCAGGCGTCACCGGGCCGTCACGGACCGGCCTCGCACAGGATTCACGCAGGTGATCCAAGGGTCTGCCGCGCGAGCCCGGCGCCCGGGCCGTCCGTCCGGGCCGTCGCCCGATTTTCTGGGCAAGAATGAGGCAAGTCCCCACTGATCGCCGGAAGGTGAACGATGAGCCCTGCCGAGCAGCCGCCCCGGCGCGCTGACGTCCGGCGCCCGACGCTCAACGCCGTGGCCACGCTCGCCGGCGTCGGCCGCGGCACGGTCTCCCGGGTCATCAACGGCTCCCCCAAGGTGAGCGCCCACGCCCGCGCGGCGGTGGAGCGGGCGATCGAGGAACTCGGCTACGTCCCCAACCCCGCCGCCCGCTCCCTGGCCACCCGCCGTACCGACTCGGTCGCCGTGGTCGTCCCCGAGGGCGAGGACCGGCTCTTCTCCGAGCCCTACTTCTCGGGGATCATCCGCGGTGTGTCGGCCCAACTCGCCATCGCGCAGATGCAGTTGCTGCTGGTACTGACACCGGACGAGAAGGAGTACGCGCGGCTGGCCACCTACCTGTCGGCGCACCGGGTGGACGGCGTGCTGATCCTCGCGGTCCACAGCGGCGACACGCTGCCCGACCGGCTGCACGAACTCGCCGTGCCGACCGTGCTCGCCGGCCGGCGCGGCCACGGGGAGCCGCTGGGGCACGTCCGCGCGGACAACAACGGCGGCGCCAGGATCGCGGTCGAGCACCTGCTGGCCAAGGGCCGCCGGACCATCGCCACCATCACCGGCCCCCTGGACATGGACGCCGCCCAGGCCCGACTCGACGGCTACCGCGAGGCGTTGGAGGACGCGGGCCTCACCGTCGACGAGAACCTGATCGCGTACGGCGACTTCCGCGAGGAGGGCGGACGCGCGGCCATGCGGGAGCTGCTGCGCAGACGCCCCGGCCTCGACGCCGTCTTCGCCGCGTCCGACGTGATGGCGTCGGGTGCCGTGCTGGAACTACGCGCGTCCGGCCGACGGGTGCCGGACGACGTCGCCGTCGTCGGCTTCGACGACTCGATCGTGGCCCGGCACATCGATCCCCCGCTGACCAGCGTCCGCCAGCCGCTGGAGGAGATGGGCCGCACCATGGCGAGCCTCCTGCTGGACGAGATCGCCCGACGCGGGGGCGCTCACCGCCATGAGGTCGGCGGCGATCACCGCCAAGTGGTCCTGCCGACGCGGCTGGTGGTGCGGGAGTCGGCCTGAGCGGTGTCCGCGGCGACCGTGCGCACACATAGGGCGGGCAACCCCTTTGCTCATGGGAGCGCTCCCATGCATAATGGGCGCCACTCGACCCATGGGAGCGATTCCATGCCCGACCTGACGACCCCGCCCTTCCCTCCCGCCTTCCTGTGGGGAGCCGCGACCTCCGCCTACCAGATCGAGGGGGCGGTGCGGGAGGGCGGCCGTACGCCCTCGATCTGGGACACCTTCAGTCATACGCCGGGCCGTACGGCGGGCGGTGATCACGCCGACGTCGCTGTCGACCACTTCCACCGCTACCGCGACGACGTGGCGCTGATGGCGGACCTGGGCCTGACGGCGTACCGCTTCTCGGTCTCGTGGCCGCGGGTGCAGCCGACCGGCCGGGGTCCGGCGGTCCAGGTGGGCCTGGACTTCTACCGCCGTCTGGTCGACGAGCTGCTCGCGCACGGCATCAAACCGGCGCTGACCCTCTACCACTGGGATCTGCCGCAGGAGTTGGAGGACGCGGGCGGCTGGCCGGAGCGCGACACGGCGTACCGGTTCGCCGAGTACGCGCAGATCGTTGGCGAGGCGCTGGGCGACCGCGTGGAGCAGTGGACCACGCTCAACGAGCCCTGGTGCAGCGCGTTCCTGGGCTACGGCTCGGGGGTGCACGCGCCGGGCCGTACGGACGCGGGCGCGTCGCTTCGGGCCGCCCATCACCTCAACCTGGCGCACGGG
Organism: Streptomyces sp. NBC_01261; assembly: GCF_036226385.1. Classification (NCBI taxonomy): domain Bacteria; kingdom Bacillati; phylum Actinomycetota; class Actinomycetes; order Kitasatosporales; family Streptomycetaceae; genus Streptomyces; species Streptomyces sp. NBC_01261. The sequence continues at coordinate 7,029,763 of NZ_CP108463.1, read as the reverse complement.
CTGGCCACTTCGGCACTGCGGTCCGCGATGCCGGCCCACAACTCGATCGCGGTGAGCCTCAACTCCGCGGTGGTCAGGCCCGCTTCACTGTCCCCGGCGGACATGGCGGCGACCCGGAAGATCGACGACCTGGCCAACGGGGTGTTCCACGGGCCGATGCTGCACGGGACGTATCCGCAGTCCCTCTTCGAGGCGACGAGGTCGGTCACGGACTGGTCGTACGTCCGGGACGGCGATCTGACGCTCATTCACCAGCCGCTGGACGCACTGGGGTTGAACTACTACACACCGGCAATGGTGGAGGCGACGGAGGCGGCCCCGGCAGGTCCGCGGGCCGACGGGCACGGCCTGAGCGCGTACTCCCCCTGGCCGGGCGCGGACGACGTGGCGTTCCTCCAGACTCCCGGCGAGCGCACGGAGATGGGCTGGACGATCGACCCGACGGGCCTCCACGACCTGATCATGCGCTACACGAGGGAGGCGCCGGGCCTGCCGCTGTACGTCACGGAGAACGGCGCGGCCTACGACGACAAGCCCGACCCCGAGGGCAACGTCCACGACCGCGAGCGGATCGCCTACCTCCACGGCCACCTGTCGGCCGTACGCCGGGCGATCACGGACGGCGCGGACGTACGCGGCTACTACCTGTGGTCCCTGATGGACAACTTCGAGTGGGCGTACGGCTACGGGAAGCGGTTCGGGGCGGTGTACGTGGACTACGCGACACTGGCGCGCACGCCGAAGTCGAGCGCGCGGTGGTACGGGGAGGCGGCGCGGACGGGCGTGCTACCGGCGGTGGGCGAAGCCTGAGCGACGGGGGACTCCGGGGACGGGGCGCGGCGCGTCATGGGGGCGTGCCGCGCCCCGGCGGGGTTGTGGCGAGGGGCGGCTCAAGCTCCCGCCGGGCGACGGTAGTTCTCCTAGTCCAGCAACAGGTCGAAGGCACCCGCGTCCGCGCGGGCCGCCCGCCAACGCGTGCTGACCGGCGCCTCACCCGTCACGTACCGCGCCGTCATCCGCGCTCCGCACGCGCGTGGGCGGCCCTGCGGTCATGCGCAGGCAACTGTTGCGCCTGATGGAGGTATCCAGGCTGCAGGGCCGAAGGGGCGAGAACCCCGCCGCCACTCACAGCCACCCCTCAGACCCCGTCCAGCGACCTCATGTTTTTCATCGTGTCGGCGCTGCTGGCCCTGATCGTCGGCGGGACCGTCGCCTTCAGTAAGAGGCAGGCGGGGAAAGGGAGTTCGCGGTTCGGATTCGGTGCCGGGCCCGGGGCGGCGCAGCAGTCCTACGACGCCGATGCGGTACGGGCTGGTGGCGCAGACCGCCGTCTAGGGGCCGCATCACATCCGAACCGCCCGTGGCGCCCTGGGACTCGACCCCGGGCCCGAGTTGCCCGCGCAGGGGGCCGGTGGGCAGGTCACGGTGGGCGGGCAGACGTACACCGCGTCCACGCGGCCCGGCACGGGCACGCCGTACCACCACCCCGGCGGGTTCGGTGGGCCCGGGGGCTTCTGAGCGAGGAGCGGTCAGCGGGACTCAACCACCCCGATCCTCAACCACCCTTGGTTCTCAACCCAGTTGGCCAGTGGTACCGCGGTCCCACTCGGCCGAGCCGATTGTGTCCGGCGGTCCCACGGACACGGCCGTGGGCGTTCCTAGCCTGGTGCGGGAATCCGGCACCACCGGTGACCGTCACCGGCCGGACCCGATCCATGAGCCTTGGGGATCCCTATGGTGCTGTTCAGAAGTCCGTCCGCGAAGTTGAGTGCGGCGGCACTCTCCGCGCTGTTCCTGCTCTGTGAATCGTCCGCCGCCGTGGCCGCGCCGAACGGCGCGGGTCCAGCGGCCGTTCACGAGGTCGACGTCACCAACATGCCGGCCACCAAGGAAGGCCAGCCCACGGTCGCCGTCAACCCCAGGAATCCGAAGAACCTCGTTTTCGTATCGACGATCTTCCCGCCGTCGCCGGGTCTGGAGCCGGTCGACGGCGGGTGTTTCCTCGCCTACTCGAACGACAAGGGCGACACCTGGACCCGGGTGGCGTGGCCGTTGGGCGACGCGGCGCCCAAGTGCGGTGAGCCGAGCGTGCAGTTCGACGCGAAGGGCACCGTGTACGTGGACAACAACCAGGTCGGTTCAGGGCTGGCCGCGAACCTGGTGAACCACAACCAGGTCGCCAAGTCGACGGACGGTGGCCGGAGTTGGACCGACCCGGTGTCCACCCCGCTGCTCCTCGGCGGTGCCCCGAAGATGCGGGTGGACGTCGCGACCGGCAAGGTCTACGCGGTCGCGGGAGCGGCGTGGGAGTACCCGAGCGCGGTCTCCGTCAGCGCCGACGGCGGCAAGACCTTCAGTAGCGACTCGCGGGTGATCCCGGGCCCGCAGCCGTGCATCGAGGTGGCGCCGGGCATCCCGCTCGTGTGCGGCTACCCGGGTCGCGAGATCGCCGTATACGGCGGGATTCTCGTGTCCGCCTCCCAGGAGGCGGGCGAGCCCGTGAACTTCCACGTCAGCCGTGACGACGGCAGGACGTGGACCAACACGACGGTGAACGACGGCACGGGAACCCCCGTTCCAGCGGGCACCGGGTCCCTGGTGCCGGTTCCGGCCCTGGGTGCGGCTGCCGACCCCGTCCCGTGGGTTGCCGCCGACACCGCCCACCGCGGCCGGTTCGCCGTCATGGTGCCCCGGGACTCCAACACCCTCGACGTCTACGTCACCCCGGACGCCGGCAGGACCTGGACCGGGCCGGCGACGATCTCCACTCCGGGCGCGGTACGTCCGGCGATCGACTTCGGCGCCAACGGTGATCTCGGGGTCATGTGGCGGACCACCACGGGCGACGCGTTCTCGGCCGTCTCCTTCGACCACGGACGCTCGTTCAGCGCACCGGTGCGGGTCAACCATGTGACCGAGCCGGTCGGGGAGACGGGTCCTCCCGGTGACCGCTGGTCGGGGATCACCCTCGCCGGCGGGTACGCGTACGTCACGTGGGCCGACGGGCGCGACAACTCCTCCCTCGACTCCGTCATCAGCCGGGTACCGCTGAAGCTGTACAGGAAGCGCACCCACCGATAACCCGCTCACCCACACCCTCAGGACCGGGGCGCGACCAGTCCCGCGTCGTAGGCGATGATCACCGCCTGGATACGGTCGCGGGCACCGATCTTGGCCATGACCCGGCCGACGTGCTTCTTCACGGTGGACTCGGTGAGCACGAGGCGTTCGGCGATCTCGACATTGGTCCAGCCCGTGCCGACGGCCACGAGCACCTCGTGCTCGCGTTCGCTGAGCGCCGTGAGACGCGGGTCCGCCCGGGGCTCGGCCTCGGGCGCCAGGACGTCGTGGGCGTGCGCGTCGAGCAGGCGGCGGGTCAGCCGGGGTGACACGACGGCGTCGCCGGTCGCGACCGCCTGGATCCCGGCGAGGAGTTCCGTCGGCCGGACGTCCTTGAGCAGGAAGCCACTGGCCCCGGCGCGCAGACCCGCGTAGGCGTACTCGTCGAGGTCGAAGGTGGTCAGGATGAGCACGCGGGTACGGCCGCCCGCCGCCACGATCCGCCGGGTCGCCTCGATGCCGTCGACACCGGGCATCCGTACGTCCATCAGGACCACGTCGGGGCGCAGGTCGGCCACCATACGGACGGCCTGCGCCCCGTTGTCGGCCTCACCGACGACGGTCGTACCGGGGGTGCCGTCCAGCAGCATCCGGAAGCCCATGCGGGGCAGTGGCTGGTCATCGGCGATCAGTACGGTGGTCATGGCGCGGGCTCTCCGGAGGTGGCCGAGGCGGACGGGTTCATCAGGACTTCCACGACCCAGCCGCGGCCGTCGTCCCGCGGCCCGATGGTGGCGGTGCCGTCGTACAGCGCGGCCCGTTGGCGGATACCCACCAGGCCGTGTCCGGTGTCTCCCCGGGAAGCCGTGGACCGTTCCCGCGACGGTGAACCGGCATCGGTGACCCGGACGCGGAGCCCGCTGTCCTCGACCGCGATCGACACGTCGGCCGTGGCACCGGGGCCGACGTGCTTGAGGGTGTTGGTCAGGGCTTCCTGCACCACCCGGAACACCGTGAGCTGCACGCCTCGGCCCAGCGCGTCGACCGGGCCGACGGTGCGGTAGGCCACCGGCAGCCCGGCCGCGCGCACCCGGTCGAGCAGGGTGTCCAGGTCCCGGACACCCGGCTGCGGGGACCGCGAGGTGTGCTCCCGTTCCCGGGGCTCGCTCAACACCCCCAGCACGCGCCGGAGTTCGTCCATCGCCTGCCGGCCGGTGTCACCGATCAGCCGCACCGCCTGCTCGGTCCGGCCGGGGTCACGCGCGACGAGCACCGCGGCGCCATCGGCGAGGTTCACCATGACCGACAGGTTGTGACCCACGATGTCGTGCATCTCCCGGGCGATCCGCGAGCGCTCCGCCGCGGCCGTCAACCGGACGCGCTGATCGCGCTCGGTCTCCAGCCGCGCCGCCCGTTCCCGCAGCGCCGACAGATACAGCCGGCTGATCCGGAAGGTCAGACCCAGAGCCACGGCCCCTACGCCGGTGCCGACGGACAGGATCAGGAAGGTCACCGGGTCGGCCGCCGGGATGACGCCGACCACGATCAGCACCCACCCCGCCACGGTCACCGGCAGCGCCCAGCAGATCGCCCGGGGCGAAGCGTGCAGCGCGAGGTCGAACAGGGCGATCAGCAGAACGGCGGCCCCTGCGGGCCCCAGGCCCAGCGACCACATGACCGGACACACCAGGAGGCAGACACCGTAGACCGCGACGGGAGCGCGGCGCCGCCACCACAGCGGTACGACCAGCACGGCGGCGATGGCCAGCACCACGCCGACGGGCAGGCCGGCTCCCACCGGGCGCGACACGGGGTGACCGGGGCTGTGCACGAGCAGGTCCGGCGGCGCGGCAGCGGCGACCAGGACGACCACGGTGGTGTCGAGGAGCCATGGACGCCGCCGGTCGGCCGTCCGCAGACGGGTCAGCACCCGCAGCAGCGTCCGTATGACGGGGTGCGCCCAGACGGCCTCGGGCCCCGGGCGGACGCCTTCCGGCCCGAGGGACGGCTCGGTCGAGGGCGAGGCCGCCCCTGCCCGGGCAGACCCGGCCGAGGGGGAAGCCGTCCCCACCCGGCCCGAGTGACCCGACCTTGTGTGATCCATCGGCTCCATCCTCGCGGACGCGGCCTCAGACGTCACTGCGGCGCAGCCGATGGGCGGCACCGGCCAGCAGCAGCACGGCCCACACCAGCAGCGCCGCCAGACCCGCTCCGGGGCCGACCAGGGAGTCACTGGACTCGTGCAGGGTCATCACCGACTGGCCGGCGTTGCTGGGCAGGTAGCGGCTGACGGTGTCGCCCAGGGAACTGGGCAGCAGTCCGGTCAGGCCGGGCAGTACGAGCACCGCACCGGCCAGGATCGCGATGCCCCCGGCGTTGTTGCGCACGATCAGGCCGACCGTCACGCCGTACACGCCGACCAGGCCCAGATACAGGCCCGCGCCCACCAGGCACCGGAAGACCCCGGCGTCCCCCAGGGACAGGGCGATCTTCTCGCCGTGCAGGGCGGCGCTTCCGAGCAGGAACGAGACCAGGGCGCCTACGGTGGACGTGACGAAGGCGATCGGGCCGTAGACCGCGCACTTCGCCCACAGCACGGGCAGTCGGCCGGGCACGGCGGCGAACGTCGAGCGGACCATCCCCGTGCTGTACTCACCGGCCGACAGCAGGACGCCGAGCGCGCCGACGGCCAGTGCCGCGAGGTTGGTGCCGGCCAGGGCCAGGGTCAGCGCGGCACCGGATGCCGCGTCCTTGCCGCCCAGGGGGCCGCTCGGGCTGTAGAGAGCGGCGGCGATCACCCCGATCATCACCAGGAACAGCACGGCCACCCCCAGCGTGATCCAACTGGAGCGCAGCGACCAGAACTTGGACCATTCGGAGCGGACCACCCGTCGGCCGGTCACCCGGTACTCCGGACCCACCGGCGTGGTGGCGGTGATGGTGCTCGCGCTCATCAGGCGGCCCTCCCCGCTTCGCTGCTGTGGTACTCCACCGCGTCCTGCGTCAGATGCATGAACGCCTCCTCCAACGACAGCGACTCGGTGACCAGTTCGTACAGCGGCACCTGATGCTCGGCGGCCACCTGCCCGATCCGGCGCGTGTCCAGACCGGAGACCACGAGCCGCTCGGCGCCCGTCGAGGTGACGGTGACGCCCGGTGCGGCCAGCAGGGAGCGCAGCCGCGCGGGCTCGCCGGTGGCCACCCGCACTCCCTTCTCTCCGCTGCCCTCGCTCCGCTCGACCAGCGCGTCGACGGTCGTCTCGGCCAGCAGTCGACCCCGCCCGACGACCACCAGACGGTCGGCGGTCTGCGCCATCTCGCTCATCAGGTGCGAGGACAGCATCACCGTGCGGCCCTCGGCGGCCAGTCCGCGCAGCAACTCCCTTACCCAGCGCACGCCTTCGGGGTCGAGTCCGTTGACCGGCTCGTCCAGCACCACGATCGCGGGATCACCCAGCAGCGCGGCGGCGATGCCCAGCCGCTGGCCCATCCCCAGCGAGAACGCCCCGACCCTCTTGTGCGCCACGTCGTGCAGACCGGCCAGGTCGATGACCTCCTCCACCCGACGCTTCGGCACGCCATGGGTGTACGCCAACGCCATCAGGTGGTGGAACGCGGAGCGGCCCGGATGCACGGCCTTCGCCTCCAGCAGCACCCCCAACTCCTGCAAGGGAGCCCGGTGTTGGGCGTAGCGCTTGCCGTTGACCAGGGCCGTGCCGCTGGTCGGCCTGTCCAGGCCCACGATCATCCGCATGGTGGTGGACTTGCCCGCCCCGTTGGGCCCCAGGAACCCGGTGACCTGTCCGGGCGGGGCGGTGAAACTCAGGTCGTCCACCGCCGTCCTGTCCCCGTACCGCTTCGTCAGCCCACGAACCTCGATCACAGCGCCACTCCCCGCTTCCGCCTTGCCCGGCATCCCGCCGGGTCACTGCTTCGAGGCTAGGAGCGGCCGCACAAGGCACCGTGGGCCCGCGGGTGACAAACCCCGCTGGTCACTGGTACCGGGGTACCAGTGAGCGGGGTGAAGGGATGGTCGTACGCGGTGCCTCGCTTCCGAAGGGCTCGACAGCCGGCGGGTCAGCCCTTGTTGGCGCCCAGGGTGAGGCCGCTGACGAACTGGCGCTGGAGTGCGAAGTACACGATCAGCGTGGGGATCGCGGTGAGCAGGGCGCCGGCGGCGACCAGGTTGGGGTCGGTGAAGTACTGGCCGGAGAGGTTGTTCAGGGCGGAGGTGATCGGCATGTTCTCGCCGGTCGAGATCAGCACGATCGCCCAGAAGAAGTCGTTGTAGATCCAGATGGAGAGCAGGGTGGCCAGGGCCGCCATCGCCGGCTTGCACAGCGGCAGCACGATCTGCCAGTACATCCGCCACACCGATGCCCCGTCGACCAGCGCCGCCTCGGTCAGCTCGTGCGGCAGCATCCGCATGTAGTTGCTCAACACGAAGGCGCAGAAGCCCGATTGGAACGCCACGTGGATGAGGACCAGGCCGAGCGCGGAGTCGTAGAGCTTGCCGCTCATCGTGATGCCGGGCAGGTCGATCAACAGGTACATGCGGTACAGCGGGGTGATGATGACCTGCTGGGGCAGCAGGTTGCCGGCCGTGAAGACCAGCAGCAGGAAGATGTTGAGGCGGAAGTCGAAGCGGCTGACGTAGAACGCGACCATCGACGCCAGCAGCAGCGTGAGCAGCACGGCCGGGACCGCGATGATCAGGGTGTTGACGAAGTAGTGCGTCATGTCGGACTGCTCGAACGCGTTCTTGAAGTTGTCGAGGTTCAGCGTGTCCGGCCAGGAGACGTACCCCTTGTTGCTGGTCTCCGAGTACGGGCGCAGGGCCGCGTAGACCGCCCACAGCAGCGGGGCGAGCCAGGCCAGCGAGGTGACGACGAGGAACACGTGCAGCAGGACCCGGGCCGGGCGCAGCGGGGTGCGCCGCTTCACGCCGAGCGCGGCGGTGGGGGTGGTCATGCGCGCCGCTCCTTCCGGAAGGTCGCGATCAGGTACGGAATGATGACCACGAGGGAGATGACCAGCAGGACGACGGCGATCGCCGACCCGTAACCGATCCGGCTGGACTCGCCGATGATGTTGTTGGTGATCAGGATCGACAGCAACTCGGTGCCCTGGGCGCCCTTGTTGAAGACGTAGACCAGGTCGAAGGCGCGCAGCGACTCGATGATGGTGACGACCAGGACGACCGTGTTGGTGGGCCGCAGCGTCGGGAAGATGACGTTCTTGAACGTCTGCCACTCGTTCGCCCCGTCCAGGGCCGAGGCTTCCTTCAGCGACGGGTCCACGCCCTTCAGGCCGGCCAGGTACAGGATCATCATGTAGCCCGCGTGCCGCCAGGACGCGGCGATCAGGACGGCCCACAGGTTGAGCTTCGGATCGCCGATCCAGTCGATGTAGTGGCCGGGCTTGTTGGCCCCGATGAGGCTGTTGATCAGGCCGGTGTCGGGGTTGTAGATGAGCTGCCAGACGAAGCCGGTGACCGCCAGCGACATCACGACCGGCAGGAAGAACGCGGTCTGGTAGACGCGGCTGAACCGGATCTTCTTGTCCAGCTGCACGGCCAGGAACAGGCCGAAGGGGGTCGGCAGCAGGATGAGCACGACGAACCAGATGACGTTGTGCTCAAGTGCGGGCCAGAACTGCGGGTTGTCGTTGAACAGCTCCTTGAAGTTGGCCAGGCCGACCCACTTGATCGAGCCGAAGCCAATGCCGTCCCAGCTGGTGAAGGCCAGGAGGATCGAGGCGAGGGCGGTGACCCAGACAAGGGCCACGTGCAGGACCGTCGGCACGCCCGCCATGAAGGCGAGCGTGATGCGGTCACGGCGGGTCAGCAGGCGCTTGGCGCCCCGCGGGACCCGCTTCTTCTCAGGCGCGGGGCCCGGAGGCGGAACGGCGTCCGCCTCCGGGCTCGTCGTAGTCGTCTCGGAGATCATGAGGAGGCGAAGATCGTCTTCTTCTGGCGCTCGATCGAGGTCAGCAGACTGTCGACGCCCTTGGGGTTCTGGAGGAACTTCTGCAGTCCGGGCTGCATCACCGTCGAGGTGAAGTCCGGACGGGAGTCGCGGTCCATGAACTGGGTGAGGCTCTTGGCGGCGCCGATCATGTCGAACGCCTTCTTCTGCAGCGGCGAGTACGCGGAGGTGTCGGCCTTGCTGGAGGCGGCCACCACGCTCGGGTCGGTCTTGAGGTACAGCTGCTCGGCCGCCGGGCTGCCCAGGTACTCCAGGAGCTTGACGACACCGTCGTGGTTCTTCGGGGACTTGCTGACCATGTAGCCGTCGGTGGGTGCCTCGACGGTGTCCTGGCCGTACGCGGAGTTGATCTCCGGGAAGGCGAAGAAGTCGAGGTCGTCGAGGTCGGCCTTGACGGTGAACTGCTGGGCCACGAAGGTGCCCAGGAGGTACATGCCGGACTTCTTCGACACCACGCCCTGCGCGGCGTCCTGCCAGGTGCGGCCCATGAAGCCGTCCTGGTGGTACGGGAGAAGCTCGGCCCAGTGGTCGAAGACCGCCTTGACCTTCGGGTCGGTCCACGCCTCCTTGCCCGCCATCAGGGACTTGTGGAAGTCGTAGCCGTTGAGGCGGAAGTTGATCTGGTCGAAGGTGCCCATCGCCGGCCAGGCGTCCTTGTCGCCGAAGGCGATCGGGACCAGACCGTCGCTCTTCATCTTCTTGCAGAGGGCGACCAGTTCGTCCCAGGTGGTGGGGACGGTGTAGCCCTTCGCCGCGAAGACGCTCTTGCGGTAGAAGATCGCCCACGGGTACGTGGTCATCGGCACGAAGTAGTACTTGCCGTCCTCGCCCTTGCTGAGCTGCTTCATCGCGTCGGGGAAGTTGTCACCGATCTTCGCCCAGACGTCGTCGATGGACGTGGCGAGCTTCTTGGCCGCGAAGAACTGCATGCGGTACCCGGCGAACCAGTTGAACACGTCGTCCGGCGTGCCCTGGAGGTAGGAGTTGATCTGCTCCTGGAAGGTGTTGTGGTCCTTCGTGTTGACCTTGACGGTGATGCCGGATGTCTTCTTGAAGTCCGCGTAGACGCTCGCGAACGCCTTCTTCGGCACCGCGTCGGACGCGTTGGAGCCGACGGTGACGGTCTTCGGGTCGGACGAGCTGCCACTGCCGCCACAGGCGCTCAGCAGGGGTATGCCGGCGCCGAGCACGGCAGCGCCGCCTATACCGCGCAGGACGGAGCGGCGACTGGCGGCGGGGAGGGAGAAGTCGGGCATGAACGGCTCCTGACGGACAGGGTTCGGCCGGAATGCGCCACGGCCCAAGGTCTTCGTAACCGACCAGAAACCAACGCGACCAAACACGGTGGCGTAATAACAGTCCTATGTCTGGTCATGCGTCAACACCCGCCGCCTTCATTTGTCGAAACGTAATCGACACTCGCGAGCAAAAGGAGCGAACGTGCGGCCGAGTGGCCACACGTCCGCTCCGGGGAGGCCGGGACCACGGGGACCACGAGGGGTTCCCGGGGCCCGTGGGGCGCCTACTGGAAGGCGGAGAACGCCTTGGTGAAGGCGGACGGGGCCTGGACGACCGAGCTGCACGTCGCGTCCGCGCCGGCCTTGGCGCCGCCCGGGCACTGCTCGTCCCGGGTCGCGGACCACATCGAGAGGCCGCCCAGACCCTTCGCCTTCGCGAAGACCACCAACCCGTTCGCGTCCTCGACCTTGAAGACCTCCGATGAAACGTCGTTGACGCTGATCATCGGCGTTACTGCAACCGCTTTCCATGCAGCACTGTCCGAGAGCCCGAGAACACTCTTGACTTGGGCCTGAGTCGCAGTAGCCGCTTGCTGTGAGTACGTTCCCATATTTCCGCTGTACGCCGGTCCGTAATCCATGGCCATGATGTTGACCGTGTTGATCTTGACGCCGTTGGACTTGGCATTGGACAACAAGTTCACCCCGTCCTGGGTCAGCCCCTCGGGCATCACGGGGAGCGTGTAGGAGACGTCCAGGTTCGGGTGCTGCTGCTGGAGCTTGGCTATCGCCTGGGCGCGGATGGTGTTCGCCGCGGTGTTGGGCAGCGCGCCGCCCTCGATGTCGAAGTCGACCTTGGTGAGGCTGTAGGCGTCCACGACCTTGCCGTACGCCGTCGCCAGCGCGCTCGCCGTACCGCACGTCGTCGCCAGCTCGGAGCCGGACGCGCCGCCGAAGGAGACCCGGACGTCACCGCCCTTGGCGCGCAGCGCGCCGATCTGCGCGGCCACGCCGTCGCTGCCGAGGTCCGAGACCCCGCCCCACTTCGGGGTGCAGCCGCCGCCGTCGGTGATGAAGGCGAGGTTGTAGTTCTTCACGCCGGTCGCGGTGACGTTGGCGAGCAGGTCGAAGGCGGGGTAGAGGGAGGTGTCGACGTAGGGGGCGAAGCCCGCGCCGGCCGTCGTGCCGGTGCCGGTCGTCCCGGTCGGCGAGGCGGTGGGGGTGGGGGTCGCCGTGGGCTTGGGGGTGGCCGTGGGCGTGGAGGTCGGGGAGGCGGTCGGCCCGGGCGTCGGCGACGAGGTCGTCGGGCGGCCGGTCGGCTCGGGGGTCGCGGTGCCGTCCGCCGAGCACTTGGCGTTGTCGATGAGACAACCGGTCGGCCGGCCGGTGCCGTTGACCACGAAACCGACCGTGACCGACTCGCCGGCCGCGAGGCCGTCGGTGTCCCACTTCGGCGGCTTCACGGTGACGCGCTGCCCGCTCACGCTCGACTCGGCGTTCCACAGCGAGCTGAGCCTGGAGCCGGACGGCAGGTCGAACTCCAGCGTCCAGTCCTTCTTCGTGGCACCGGTCGTGTTGGTGACGACGTACTGCGCGGTGTACCCCGTCGACCACTCGCTGGTTCTGGTGTAGGCCGCGCCGACGCTCGCCGCCTGGGCGATGCCGGTCAGCATGATCGCACCGCCACCGACCACCGCGACGGCGACCGCTCCGCCGATCACCTTGTTCCTGTTGCTGATCCTGCGCCGGTGCGTGCTCATCGCGTGCCTGCTTTCGCCGTACGGGGGTGGGGTGCGGCAGCACGCTAGCGATCCGGAATCGGGCAAAGCTCCTGATCCGGGCGGAGGTTGGCGATCTTAGGGTGCGCTTAAGGAAGGGATCGGGAACGGTTAAAGGTCGAGACCAATTTCCCGCGCCGACGTCGTCGTACGGCTCCCCGGTGCCCGTTGCGCTCCGGCTCCCGCCCGTCCAGCTGGATCCAGATCCGCACCTCGGTGCCGCCGAGCATCGAGGAGCCGATGCGGACGTCCCCGCCCGTCGACTCGGCGAGCCTGCGCACGATGTCCAGCCCGAGCCCGGTCGACCCGGCGCTGCCGGAGCCGCGCCCGCGGGCCATCGCCGACTCGGGGTCGCGGATGCCGGAGCCCGCGTCGGAGACGAGCACGATCACCGCGTCCTCGCTGTTGTGCACGTCGACCGCGAAGGCCGTGCCCTCGGGCGTGTGCCGGAACACGTTGCCGAGCAGCGCGTCGAGGGCGGCGACCAGGTCGGCCCGGGCCACGGGTATCCGCACCGGCCGCTCCACCCCGGCCACCCGCACCTTGCGGCCCTCGTCCTCGGCGAGCGCGGACCAGAACCGCATCCGCTCGCGGACCACCTCGGCCGCGTCGCACCCGGCGCCGGGCCCGGCCGCCACGGTCTGCGGCTTGGCCTCGCGCGCGGTCCGGATGATCGTGTCGACCTCCCGCTCCAGCTGCGCGACGGCGGTCCGCGTCTGCTCGGCGGCGGGCCCGTCCCCGAGCGAGGCCGCGTTCAGCCGCAGCACGGTGAGCGGCGTACGCAGCCGGTGCGACAGATCCGCCGCCAACTCCCGCTCGTTCGCCAGCAGTTGTACGACCTGGTCGGCCATGGAGTTGAACGCGACCGCCGCGAGCCGCAGTTCGGTCGGCCCCTCCTCGGGCACCCGCGCCCCCAGCTTCCCCTCCCCCAGTTCGTGCGCGCCCTCGACCAGGCGCTGCGCGGGCTGCACCATCCGTACGCCCAGCCGGTCGGCGACCGCGACGGAACCGACGATCAGCGCGAGGCCGACCCCGGCGAGCACCGCCCAGGCCGTGCCCACACCGTTGCTGACCTCGGACTCCGGGACGTAGACCTCGACGACGGATATCTCGCCGGAGCTGAGCGCCACCGGCTGGAGCAGGACGGAGCCGCCGGGCACCTCGGTGGTGGAGGCGCGACCCAGCTTCCGTACGGTCGCGATGTCCTTGCCGGCGGCGCGCCGCAACCCGATGTCGAGGGCGGCCTTCCCGTCCCCCGCCGGTATGTGGACGGCCATCCCGGAGTCCGCGCCCGCGGAGGCGACGACCTTCTCCAGCTGGTCCCGGTCCGTGGTGATGGACAGCGCGGGGGCGACGGCGGCGGCCTCCCGCTCGGCGTTCGAGAAGGCGCGGTCGCGGGCCATCTCCTTGATGACCAGGCCGAGCGGCACCGCGAAGGCGACGACGACCATCGCCGCGATCGCCAGACAGACCCTGACCAGCGCCCACCTCATCGCGGTGACTCCGCTCCCGGTGGCTCCAGCTTCACGCCGACGCCCCGCAGGGTGTGCAGATAGCGCGGCTGAGCCGCCGTCTCCCCCAACTTCCTTCGCAGCCAGGACAGATGGACGTCGATGGTCTGGTCGTCGCCGTACGACTGCTGCCACACCTCGGCGAGGAGTTCCTTGCGCGGTACGACGACACCGGGGCGCCCCGCGAGGAAGGCGAGGAGGTCGAACTCGCGCCGGGTGAGGTCGAGTCGGACGCCGTCCAGCTCGGCCTGGCGGCGCAGCGGGTCGACGGTGAGACCGCTGACGCGGATCACCGTGGACGGGGGTGCCTCGCCGGTGGCGGCACGGGAGCGTCGTAGGACCGCGGACATGCGGGCGGAGAGATGGTCGACCGAGAAGGGCTTGGTGAGGTAGTCGTCCGCGCCCGCGTTGAGCAGCCGGACGATCTCGCTCTCGTCGTCCCGGGCCGTGGCGATGATCACGGGGACATCCGTGATCCCGCGCAGCATCTTCAGCGCCTCGGACCCGTCCAGGTCGGGCAGTCCGAGGTCCAGGATGACCACGTCGAAACGGAAATGGGCGACCTCTCGCAGCGCCTCAAGTGCCGTACCGACACTGCGCACCGTGTGCGCGGCATCGGTCAGATGCCGGATGAGGGCCGAGCGCACGAACTGGTCGTCCTCGACCACGAGCACACTTGCCATGCGCCGCACCGTACGCCATGCGGGCGACCCGCATCCGGGCCTGTGGACAACTCCCGCCTGTGGACAACCGGTGGGAGATCGACGGGACACCTGTGGGGCGCGTGAGGCAGTATGGCGGCGATGCCCAGAGGACTCGTCAACGGATTCGTGCACGTGCTGGCCTGGTCGCTCGCCACCGGCGCGGCCGTCACGCTGTCCTGGTGGGGCGTCCACACGGTCATGACCGGCACGGCCTACGACCCGCCGCGCGCCCTGCCCATCACGGCGGCCGGCCCGACCGCGCAGGCGGCTCAGCCACCGTCCTCGGCACCGGTGCGGGCCGAGTCCTCGCCGAGCCCGACGAGCACCCCGACGCCGACGCGCAGTCCCAGCCCGACCCCCACGAAGACGACGACGGCGAGCCCGCCCCCCTCTCCCTCCACCACCGGCCAGGTGAAGAGCTACGCCACGGACGGCGGGCGGGTGGTGCTCGAACTCGACACCTCCCCGGCCTATGTGGCGCTCGTGTCGGCGACACCGGGTACGGGCTGGTCGATGCAGGTGTGGAAGACGGACTCGTGGCTCCGGGTGGAGTTCACCAAGGACACGGACAAGGTGTCGGTGATCTGCACGTGGCATGACGGGGCGCCGCGGGTGGACGTGGGCAACTACTGAGTTCTCCGGGTGCGTTGCTCCGGGTGCGTTGCTCCGGCTGAATTGCTCCGGCTGAATTGTTCCGGCTAGCGGAACACGGATGGGGGCGGTGCCGGTGAGGCGACCGCCGCCGCGTCCGTCACGGGTACGGCTCCGCCGGTGAAGTCGGTGAGTTCGCGGCCGTGTTGGAGCCGGCCCGGGTGCGGGTCGGAGGCGGCGCGCCGGGTCAACTCGGCGAGCGGCAGCGGGTGGTCGGAGGCGACGAGCACCGCGTTGCCGAACCGCTTGCCGCGCAGCACGGTCGGGTCGGCGATCAGCGCGCGTTCCGCGAACCGGGCGGCCACGGTGGCGATTTGGCCGCGGAGGTGGGCGAGCGGGGGGCCGTCGGCGAGGTTGGCGGCGTAGAACCCACCGGGTTTCAGCGCCCGGCGCACCTCGTCGAGGAATTCGGTCGAGGTGAGGTGGGCGGGCGTACGGGCTCCGCTGAACACATCCGCCACGACGAGATCGGCCCACCCCTCGGGCACCTTCGCGAGCCCCCCGCGGGCGTCGGCCGACCGCACCCGGATCCGCGCGTTCGGGTCCAACGGCAGCTCCCGCCGGACCAGTTGGACCAGCGCCGCGTCGAACTCGACGACCTGCTGGGTGGATCGGGGCCGGGTGGCGGCGACATACCGGGCGAGCGTGAGGGCACCCCCGCCGAGGTGCACGACGTGGACGGGCTTCCCGGCCGGCGCGACGAGGTCGATGACGTGCCCGAGCCGCCGCTGGTACTCGAAGGACAGATACGCCGGGTCGTCGAGATCGACGTACGACTGCGGCGCCCCGTCGATCAGCAACGTCCAGGCACGCGCGCGTTCCCGGTCGGGTATGAGTTCGGCAAGCCCACCGTCGACGGCCTCGACGACGGCTTCGGCGGTGCCGGCACCGCCTCGCCGGGTACTCCTGGACTTTCCCATTGGCCCATTATCGGCGGCCGAGGGTGGTCCGGCGCGTTCGGCCTATGAGTCCCGGGTGGCATCAGCGCCCCAAAGGGGCGTGGGGCTGTGTCGATATGCGGCTCCGCCGCGTGGGCGCGACCAGCCCCCACCGGCCCGCAGATTGATCACCGCCGCCCGGCGGAGCTACCGGCAGCCGTCCGCCGCCTCGATCAACCGAGCCGCCTCACCCAGCGCGGCGCGCAGCACCTCCGGGTCGGTCGCCAGGTCGGCGTCCCCCGGCGGCAGGAGCCAGTCCGAGCCCTCGACGGGCGGCTCGGGGTCGGGGGCGAGGCGCAGTCCCCTGCCGTGGGTCTCCGTACACGTGCTGCCCGGCAGGTCCCACGCCGCCGCCGTGCCCGGCGGTACGAGGAAGCCGAGCGTGTCGTCGCCGTCGTCGTGCAGGACGGGGCCGACCCCGTCGCACGCGCCGCGCCGCAGGATGTCGACCGCCTCCAGGCCCTGCCGCGTCGGCACCGTCACCAGATCACAGGCCGGGTCCACGAACGGTGGCGCACTGCATTCCGCGCTCGGCATTCGAGGATCGACGCTCTGCCTGGTCTCCATCCCGGTCTCCACCACGGAACCCCTCCTTGGACGAGCGGGTCGGGAGTCGGGTGGCTCCCGGGTCCATGGAGTTCAACGCGTTGAAGCGTCAACGGCTACGGCACAAGTCAGCCGCAAAGGATGGCAGTTCATGGCAGATCCCGGATGAGATATCCGGTTTGTAGCCAAACCCTGTGTGTCGGGTCGTGCACAGCAGGTACGTTCTTGCCCGCTGGAAACAGGGCGTCACTCAACAAGTCACCCTGAATCCGGCATGGTTCGACGGTTCGCACGAGAGGACCCGGCCATGGCGTCGTCAATGGTGACCCCGTCCCCGTTCCCCCGACCACCGAGACCCAATCTCGCCTTCCGGCGGCTGCGCGGACAGCGCTCACCGGCGGAGTTCGCCGCGGCCGTACGCCGGTCCGCGCGGGAGATCGGCGAGCGGGTCAGCTGCGACGCGCGCTACGTAGGCCGCGTCGAGGCCGGCGAGATCCGTTGCCCCAACTACGCGTACGAGCGGGTGTTCCTGCACATGTTCCCCGGCCGCACGCTCGCCGACCTCGGCTTCGCGCCCCGCTCGTCCGTACGCGGACGCGGGGCGCGCACCGCCGAGGACACGCCCCCCGTACACCTCACGATCCCGGCCCTCAGCACGGATGAGGCGGCCAGGACGGGTGAGACGCGAGACGTGTACGAGCCGTATGACACGCAGGACCCGTACGACACGCACGAGAACCACGAGAACCACGAGGAGAGCGACGTGCTGCGTCGCGTATTCATGAGGGGCGGCACCGTCACGGTGGCCGCCGGCACGCTGGGCCCCCTGGGGCTCACCCTGGACGCCGTGGCAACGGAACGTTCCGTCCGCCGCCCCGGTACGAGCGAGGCGGGCGCCCTGGAAGAGGCCGTCCGCAGAATCCGGCTGCTCGACGACCGGCACGGCGCCGACGGCCTCTACCGGCGCGCGGCGGCCCCGCTGCGCGCCGCCTACGCCCTGCTCGACGCGGGCACCACCCGGCAGTCGGTCGCCGAGAGACTGCACTCCGGAGCGGGTGAACTCGCCATCTCGGTGGGCTGGTTGGCCCACGACTCCGGCCGCTTCGACGACGCCCGCTCGCACTACGCGGAGGCGCTCGCGACCGCCCGGATGACCGACGACCCCGGCCTTGAGGCACACGCCTTCTGCAATACGGCGTTCCTCGCGCGGGACGCCGGTCGGCCACGGGAGGCGGTGCGCGCCGCGCAGGCCGCGCAGCGCGTCGGACGCCCGCTGGGTTCCGCCCGCCTGATGTCGCTGCTCGCGCTGCGCGAGGCGGGCGGCTGGGCGGGGCTCGCCGACCGCACCGGCTGCGAACAGGCGCTGGCCCGGGCGCAGGCGCTCTTCGCGCGGGGGCATTCGGACGCCGACCCGGAGTGGATGAGCTTCTACGGAGAGGCCGAGTTGGAGGGGCTTGAGGCGCAGTGCTGGTCCACCCTGGGCGACTGGCCTCGCGCCGCCCGTCACGCACGGCGGGCGGCGCATCTTCAGGATCCGCACTTCACTCGGAACATCGCGCTGTACATGGCCGAGCTGGCGGATGACCTGGCGCGCGGCGGGCGGCCGGATGAGGCGGCGACGGCCGGGATGCGGGTGTTGGATCTTCTGGATCTGGTGCAGTCTTCGCGGATTCAGACGATGTTGGCGGGTACCGCGCGGGTGCTGTTGCCTCACCGGCGGGCTTCAGGGGTGTCTACGTTTCTGGACAGACACTCGGGGTTGCCTCGTACTGCGGCGTGATTCCTCCGGGGAAGCGTTGTCGTGAATCTGCCGGCCGGTGGCGGCTGGGCGCGCCCACGCGGCGGAGCCGCAAATAGACACATCCCCGCGCCCCTGAAAGAAGGGCGCCCATGCCTACGCGGTCAGATGGCCCAGGTCGTTCCAGTTCTCGATCGCCGGGTCGCCGTAGGCCCAGCCCAGGATCGACAGGGACGTGGGGTTGAGGCGTATCCGCGCCGCGAAGTCGATCGGTAGGTTCAGCCAGCGTGCGCCGATCGAGCGGAGGATGTGGCCGTGGGCGAAGACCAGGACGTCGCGGTCCTCGGAGCGGGCCCAGGTGACGACCTCGTCCGCGCGGGCGGTGATCTCGGCGAGAGTCTCCCCCTCGGGGACGCCGTCGCGCCAGATCAGCCAGTCGGGGCGTACGGAACGGATCTCCTCCGGGGTCAGGCCCTCGTAGGCGCCGTAGTCCCACTCCATGAGGGTGTCCCAAGGGGTCGCGCGGTCGCCGAAGCCGGCGAGTTCGCAGGTCTCACGCGCGCGTGCCAGCGGGCTGGTGCGGACCTCCACACCGGGGAGGCCGTCGAAGGGGGGCCGGTGCAGTCGCTCGCCGAGCACCTTGGCGCCGCGACGGCCCTCTTCGAGGAGAGGGACGTCGGTCCTGCCGGTGTGCTTCCCGGACAGCGACCATTCCGTCTGTCCGTGCCGGGCCAACAGGATGCGCGGTGCCATGAGCGACCTTTCCGGGAGAAACGAGAGGCGGGTCACTCCATCATCGCGCACCCTTGAGAAGGGCAACCCGGGGGGCGATCTCTGCGTCTTTGAGGTCCGGGGGCGCCCGAAACAGGGCGCTCACCTACGCCGTAAAGTGTTCCGACCGGGCTATCGGGAAGCCGGACCACGGGGCAGCGCTCAGAACAGAAGGGGGAGGGCGATCGGATGCCGCAGACCGAGACACCAGGCATCGAGGCGGACCGGCGAAGCCGGCTGCGCTGGTGGACCGAGCTGCCGCTGATCCTCATGGTGTACGCCTCGTACTCGGCGGGCCGGCTGCTCGCCCGGGGCGACACGGCGAGTGCCGTGGACCACGGTCTGTCGATCCTGCGGATCGAGAAGGTCCTGCACATCAACGCCGAGCACCCGCTCAACCGCCTCTTCACGCGCGAGTCCTGGATCGGCATCCCGGCGGACTTCTGGTACGCGTCGCTGCACTACCTGATCACGCCCGCGATCCTGATCTGGCTGTTCAGGTCGCGCTCCCAGGTCTACCGCGCGGCCCGCACCTGGCTGATGACGTCCACGTTCATCGGCCTGATCGGCTTCACCCTGCTCCCGACCTGCCCGCCCCGGCTGCTGTCCCCGG
The DNA here is from genome assembly GCF_036226385.1 of Streptomyces sp. NBC_01261. Lineage (NCBI taxonomy): Bacteria > Bacillati > Actinomycetota > Actinomycetes > Kitasatosporales > Streptomycetaceae > Streptomyces > Streptomyces sp. NBC_01261. Next base: position 7,010,228 of record NZ_CP108463.1, on the reverse strand, counting down.
ACTACGGCTTCGTCGACACGATGGCCAAGTACAGCTCGTACGGCTGGTGGGGCGGCGACGCGAGCGCGCCGCGCGGCCTCGGCGGCATGACGAACCAGTACGCGGCGATGCCGAGCCTGCACTGCGGCTGGGCGCTGTGGTGCGGTGTGATGCTCTGGCGCTACGGCGGGACCCGGCTGACCAAGGTCGTCGGGGTCGCCTATCCGCTGCTCACGGCGATCGTCGTCATGGGCACAGCCAACCACTATCTCCTCGACGCGGTCGCGGGCGTGGTCGTGATGGGGCTCGGGTTCCTGCTGACGCCGCAGGTGATGAAGGCGGCGGACCGGCTCAGGGCGCGGTTCGAGGGACGCGGATCGCTCGTCGCGGCCCGCTCGCGTGACGCCGCTCGGGACGCTCCCCACGACGCCCCTCGTGACGCCTCTCGTGGCTCAGAAACCTCAATTGTCAGTGGCGGATGCCAGACTTCGCCGGGTGAGCGAATTCCACGGCAGCGCGAGTCACAGCTCGGTACCGGAGCCGAGCCGGGTGCCTCCCCCACGGACGCGGGGGACGGCGCTCCGGCACCGGCTCGCTGAGCTGCGGGGCCCGGACGTCCCGGCCAAGGCGCTGGACGCGCGCGCCCTCGCGGCGCTGGCCGCGAACCCGGGTTGCAAACGGCGGGCGATCCTGGACGGCGCGGGGGTGAACAAGGCGGTGCTGGCCGACGCGCTCGGCTCGCCGTCGTCCTTCGGGCAGTCCCAGTTCGCCTTCATGCGAGGCAACGCGTTCGAGGCCCGGGTCAAGGCGGACGGCGGCGCGGAGCTGCTGCGGCTGGTGCACGAGAAGCTGGACCCGGGGGCCGAGCCGCCGACCCGCGCGCGGGTGCCCGAGCTGGAGGCGATCGGCCCCGAGGGGCGCGCGGCGCGTACGGCGCTCGCGCTGCGCGAGGCCACCGAGGCCACGGCCTGGACCCTGCTCGACCACCCGATGCTCGCCCTCGACGTGGCGGGGTCGCCCGCGTTCCTGGAGCCGGACGCGGTCGTCGTGCACCCGGACGGCAGTTGGACGGTCGTGGAGATCAAGTCCTTCCCGATGCTGGACGGTTCGGCTGACCCGGCGAAGGTAGGCGCGGCGGCCCGCCAGTCGGCGGTGTACGTGCTGGCCCTGGAAGAGGTCGCGGCCAAACTGGATCCCGCTCCCCGGGTCCGCCACCGCATCCTCCTGGTCTGCCCGAAGGACTTCTCGAACCTGCCCACCGCGTCCGCCGTCGACATCCGCAAGCAACGCGCGGTCACCGGCCGCCAGTTGGACCGCCTCACCCGCATCGAGGACATCGCCGACACCCTCCCCGAGGGCACCTGCTTCGCCCCCGACCGCCCCGCCGCCGAGCTGACCGCCGCCGTCGAGTCGGTCCCCGCGGCCTACGCCCCCGAGTGCCTGGCCGCCTGCGAGCTGGCCTTCCACTGCCGCGACCACTCCCGCACCTCCGGCGCGGTCACCACCCTCGGCCGCTCCCTCCGCGCCGAACTCGGCGACCTGACCACGGTCGACGAGGTCCTGTCGGCGGCCCACGGCAAGTCCGGCGACCCGGACGACCCGACGGTGGCGGCGCTGCGGAGAGCGGCCGAGCTGCGGGCCGAGGCCCTGGAGAACGCGGCGGCACTGAGGGACGCGGCTGCGCCGCGCGGGCAGGCGCCGGGCAGCGCGGCCGGGTTGCCGATGGAGGCACTGGGAAGTGCGACGGGCGGTGGGGCGCGGTGACTGTGATCCTTTTCGGCACGGTCGCCGCCGAGGCGCGAGCCGCGACGGCGACGAACCCGTGCGCCGTCGTCGCGGGGCCGACGCACCACACGACGGCCTCGCTCCCCCGAGCCGGCGTCACCGCCACCACGCGACACGGGGTGACCCCGAGCCCCTACGCCGCCGTCGCCACCCCGGCGCGACCCGCGACGCCCGCGACCCCGGACGCCCCCGTCGCCCCGGCACCGCGCCGCCCGCCGACATCCCGCGCCCCGCACCACCCACACAGCCCACACAGCCCGCACCACCGCACCCCGCTCCCGGTCACCCACCCCAAGGGGACCCCGTGTCACTGATGTCAACTCTCGCCCGGCTGGAGGCAGTTCAGACCGGCCGCGCCCAGCCCACCGCCACCGTCCTGCACCGGCACCTCTCCGCGCGCCCCCTCGTCCTCGTGCCGCTGACCACCGCCGGTGAGGCCGGGGCGCCCCTCGGTGCGCTCGTCGGTACGGACCGGGACGCGCCGCGGCTGTTCGTCGTACCGCAGCCGCGGGACCGGGACCTCAGGTTCACGTTTCTCGCCGAACTGGCGGACGTGGTCCTGCCGTACATCGACACGTTCGCGGACGACGTGGAGGCCGCCGAGCGGAGCGAGACCGATCCGGAGACCGGGAAGCGGGTCAAGGTCGAGGTCGAACTGTGCGCGGACGCACCGCAGTTGATCGTGCCGAGTCGCGCGGGCATCGAGTTGGTACGACTGCTGGGCCGTTCGATGCGCTTCCGGCGTACGGCCGAACAGGACCCGGAGACGCCACATCCCGCACCCCCGCGCGTGCCGTTGCTCGGGCGGTGGCTGACGCACTTCGGGGAGCGGGCCCGGGTGCCCGGTTCCGCGCTGCTGCTCGCGCTCACCGAGGTCCTCGGCCGGCACTGGGCCACGGGCCAATCCAGCCTGGAGGACCAGCACTTGGCCGCGCTGCTCGCCTGGATCGACCCGCCGGACGGTGTCTCCGGCGCCGAGGCCGCGCTCGAAGCGGAGCTACGGCGGGACGCGCGGGGCCAGTTGGCATGCCCGCCGGCCGGCCCGGCCACCGACCCGGCGTTCGACAACAAGCTGCTCGCCCCCGCCATCGAGCGCTACGACCGCGCCCGTACCGCCCTCGCCGCCGCCGAGGACGGACTGGAGGCCGACGACCGGCTCGGTGAACTCACCGCCGCCGAGCGGGAGATCAGGTCCCTCGTCGCGAGCATCACCCGCCCCACCTGGGACGCGGTCTGGCACGGGCTCGACCTGCTGCGGGCACTGCCGGAGGGCGCGCACGCCGTCGACCGGTGGACCCGGGACCGCTGGTCGTTCACCGGGCACCGGGACCGGATCGTCGCCGGTGAGCCCCCGCAGCCGCGCCGCGACGACGCGGTCACCGCGGCCAACAAGCTGGCCACGCGCGAGCGTGAACAGGCCCGGCTGGATGCCCAGGAGGCCCTGGACGACCCGCTGGTGATGGCCGGGCGGCGGCTCGCCGGGGAGGCGTTCGCGGGCGAGGTCATCGATGTCGTCATGGCGTACAGCGAGGGCAAGAGCCCCCGCCCGCGCCCGCTGGTGACCGTGCGCACGGACGACCGGCCGCATCTCGGGGAGCGGGTGAAGGTGTTCCGGTCGCTCGGCGGGAAGCCGCAGTCCGCGGAGTTCGTGGGCCACGAGGAGGAGGGCGCCCTCGTCGTCCTCCGGGTCGTCGACAAGATGGGGCGCGGCAAGGAGCCGGAGACCGGTTCGCTGCCGGAGAAGGGTGACCGGATCTGCTTCACACTGTTCGAGCACGAGCAGCGGGGCGGCGCGAAGTTGCCCGACCAGGAGGAGACGCCGTGGACGCACGGGGGTCCGCCGGGCGAGGAGAACGCCGTGCAGGAGGCCGCCGACCCGGTGACCGAGGAGGACGTCCTGTGAGCGCCGACACCGTCTTCGACCCCGGTGCCGAGGCCGGCCGCGCGACCGACGCGATCCTCCGCGACACCCTGCACGGCACCGCGCGCGGTGTCGTCGTCGACTCCCCGCCGGGCGCCGGCAAGTCCACGCTCGTCGTCCGCGCGGCGCTCGAACTGGCCGACGCCGGGCGCCCGTTGATGGTGGTCGCGCAGACCAACGCGCAGGTCGACGACCTCGTCGTCCGGCTCGCCGAGAAGAACGGCGAGCTGCCGGTCGGCCGCCTCCACAGCAGCGACGCCGACCCGTACGACAAGGCACTGGACGACCTGCCGAACGTACGGAAGTCGGCCAAGGCGGGCGAGCTCGCCGGGCTCCCGGTCGTCATCTCCACGGCCGCCAAGTGGGCGCACGTCAAGGTCGACGAGCCGTGGCGGCACGCGATCGTCGACGAGGCGTACCAGATGCGCTCGGACTCGCTGCTGGCCGTCGCCGGGCTGTTCGAGCGGGCGCTGTTCGTGGGCGACCCGGGCCAGTTGGACCCGTTCGCGATCGTCGGCGCGGAGCAGTGGGCGGGCCTGTCGTACGACCCCTCGTCCTCGGCGGTGACGACCCTGCTCGCCCACAACCCCGAACTGCCGCAGCACCGCCTGCCGGTGTCGTGGCGGCTCCCGGCATCGGCGGCCCCTCTGGTCTCGGACGCGTTCTACCCGTACACCCGCTTCCGCAGCGGCACGGACCACGGCGACCGGCGGCTCAACTTCGGTGTCCCGTCGGACGGTTCGGGCCCGGACCGGGTGATCGACGAGGCCGCGGAGTCGGGCTGGGGCCTGCTGGAACTGCCCGCCCGCCACACCCCTCGTACGGACCCGGAGGCGGTGCGGGCGGTGGCGACGGTCGTACGACGCCTGCTGGACCGGGGCGGCGCGGCCACGTCCGAACGCTCACCCGACCCCACTCCCCTGACCGCCGACCGCATCGCGGTCGGCACCGCGCACCGGGACCAGGCGGCGGCGATCCGGGCGGCGCTGGGCGAGTTGGGCGTCACGGACGTGACGGTGGACACGGCGAACCGGCTCCAGGGCCGGGAGTTCGACGTCACGGTGGTCCTGCACCCGCTCTCCGGTCGCCCCGACGCCACGGCCTTCCACCTGGAGACAGGCCGCCTGTGCGTCCTGGCCTCCCGACACCGGCACGCGTGCATCGTGGTCTGTCGGGCGGGGGTCGGCGAGTTGCTGGACGACCATCCGTCCACGGAGCCGGTGCAGCTGGGGGTGACGGTGAAGTTTCCGGACGGCTGGGAGGCGAACCACGCGGTGCTGGCGCATCTCGCGGAACACCGGGTGGCGTGGAGACCGTGACCGGCCCGCTGGTCCGAACGCCGGGGGGCGCGAGACCTTGACCTGCGCCCCCTCGCGGTTCGGTCCGTGGGGTGATGAATACCGGGGCGGGCGGCTGGGCATCCAATCATGCGGTGCGGGATCGGTGCCTCGGGAGTATGCCCGGGGCCCCTTGCGCCGCCGGGGGACAATGGACGATGGTCCCGCTCGTGAGGCGGGTCATCAGTGACGTACGAGGAGGAGAAGACATGGCGGAGCACACGCCGCGTCGCAACGAATCGCGGCTACGCCCCGCACCCCTGCTCTTCGAGCCCGCACAGGCGGCCGAGGACCCGGAGCACTTCTTCGACCTGGAGTCGATGGACGATCCCCGCGCGCTGCTGGCCCGCGCGACGGAACTGACCCACGCGTTCCGCGCCGCGACCGACCGCGCGGTGGAGTTCCAGGCGATCGCGGCGGCCCAACTCGCCGACCCACGCCGCTTCGACCGGCTGACCCCGGCGGACATCGCCGAGCGCGCCGAGTGGACCGAGGACTACGCCAAGAAGATGGTCGAGTTCGGCCGGGACCTGCTGCGCGGCACAGAGGGCAGGGACAGCGGGGGCGCCGACCCGGTGTGACCTTGGGGGCTCGGGACTCGGGGCTGGGGGCGGGGCGTTTGCGGACCGGAGGCCAGGGGACTGGAGGCCGGAGGCCAGGGGACTGGAGGCTCGCGGAACGGGGACCGGAGGCCCGGGGCTCGGGGACCGAAGGCTCGGGGACCGGAGGCTCGGGGACCGGAGGCCAGGGGACTGGAGACTCGCGGGACGGGGACCGGAGGCCAGGGGCTCGGGGACCGGAGACTCGGGGACCGGAGCCCAGAGGCCAGGGCCCGAGGACCGGAGGCCAGGGGACTGGAGACTCGCGGAACGGGGACCGAAGGCCCGGGGCTCGGGGACCGGAGGCCTGGGGCTCGGGGACCGGAGGCCTGGGGCTCGGGGACCGGAGGCCTGGGGACTGGAGACTCGCGGGACGGGGACCGAAGGCCCGGGGCCAGGGCCCTGGGACCGGAGCCCAGAGGCCGGAGGCCTGGGGACTGGAGGCTCGCGGGACGGGGACCGGAGGCCAGGGGCTCGGGGACCGGAGGCCCGGAGGCCGGAGGCTAGTGGGACGGGGAGCCGGGGATCGGGAGTTCGCGGGCCGGGGTGCCAAGGACTCGGTGGATGGGAGCTGGGGGCCGTCGCCACCTTGATCCCCAGGGCCCGGAGGCTCCCGGGACGGGAGCGCGGGGATCGGTAGCTCGGGGTCAGAGGGCCAAGGGATCTGGGTCAACGACTCCTGCGGTGCGCGCAGCTCCTCGCGACGACCCGCAGATCCCGCGACGCCCCACGCCTTCGGCCGCACCCAGAACCCCGGCGGTGCCCATGCCCCCCACCGCGCCCCACCATCCCCTCAGCACCCCCAACCCCCACAACTCTCCTCCACCCCACCCGCCCCCAGAAAGAACTTCTGGCATATGCCGGTCGGGCAAGATACTCCCTCCCGCCCCCTCCTGTCCCGATTTCCGGCAACCCTCAGAGAGCGGACGCTCACGGCCGGTAGACCTGGGGGACATGAGCCGTACACAGGATGAGCCCTTTGCCGACCGCTTCGACATCTCGGGTGTCACCTCGGACGGTGCCGCCTGGCTCGCCTCGGCAGGAACGTATCCGCGCAGCACTCTCGCCCTCTGGAGGGAGCGGCCGGACGCCCCGGTCGTCCTGCCCTGCGGGTCCGCCTTCGACGTGGTGAGCGCCCCGGTGGTCTTCGGGCGGCGCATGGTCGACCGCCTGTGGGAGGAGGGGCCGGGGTCGGGGCCGGTCGCGACGCACCGGGGGCGGATGCTCCTGTTCGCCAGCCCGGGTACGGCTCAGCGGCTGCCGTCGCTGATGGGGTGGGAGGAGTGGGGCGCGCACCCCGGGGAGCACAGCCGTACGGGGTCCGTCCCGCCCTTGCTGTGTCACGGCAGGGGCGACGCGGTGACCGTCCCGGCGCTGGCCGGCGGGGCGGCGTCGGACCCGTTCGACTCGCGCTGGCTGGTCGCTCCGGACACCCGTCGGCCCTGGCTTCCCGGCGCCGAAATCCTGCTCTGGGCGGCTGTGCGGGCGGCCCGGACCGCCGTACGGATATCGATTTTTCCTCCCCCGGATCAGGATGCTAAGGTCTACGACGTCAGCAGGCGCCGCTAGCTCAGTTGGTTAGAGCAGCTGACTCTTAATCAGCGGGTCCGGGGTTCGAGTCCCTGGCGGCGCACCTGCGAAGGGCCCCTCGTGAGAACGAGGGGCCCTTTGACGTACCCGGCATACGGGAGGGATCACCCTCCCGTCCCGGTCGGCTCCCCCGGCGTGACGGTCACCGTCCACGCCCCCGAAACCGTCCGCCCCTCCACCTCCACCTTCACGTTGTCGCCGGGCACGGTGAAGCTCTCACCGAGGGAGACCGGGGCGTCGGCGAGGGGCGGGTAGACCGAGGTCTCCCAGCAGGCCTCGGTGTGCGGGTGGGCGTCGACGACCTCGATCGGGCCGTTACCGGAAGGCGCGCCGCCGCGCACCCGGTACACGAGGACACCCTGTTTGCAGGCCGTGCTGTCGTTACCGACGGAGCTGCGTGCCTCGAAGGCCAGCGCGCTGTCGGTCCCGGTGCGTACGACCGCCAGTTTGACCCCCAGGCCGAGGCCGAAGGCCGGTGATCCCGCGGCGCCGCCCGCCGGGGAAGTACCCGGCCCGGCGGCCACCGGTTCCAGGGTGAGCCGTTTCGGCGCGGTGCCCCGCACGCACACCACCTGGCGCGGATCCAGCCAGCCCAGCTTCCACTTGTGCCAGGCGAACAGGTCCGGGGAGAGGCCGAACTGGCTGCCCATCAGATCCCAGTCGCCGACGTAGGTGTCCCAGTCGCCCTTGCCGTCCACCGGCCGGTGGTAGAGGTCGGGGAGGTCGAAGACGTGGCCGGTCTCGTGGGCGAGGACGAGCCGGTCCGGCGGATGCTTCTCGAAGACCGTGACGACCCGCCGGACGTCCGTGCCGTCGGCCCGCAACGGGGTGTCCAGGTTGACGACCTTGGTCGCGTCCGAGTCCACGCCGGGCGCGTCCGGATCGGCCACGAAGTAGACGATGCCGTAGCGCGAGAAGTCGACCTGGGGGTCGGCGGCGGCGAGCGCGTCGCGGAGGTACGCGGCGCGGTTCACCGGGTTCCAGTCGCGCTGTATGGCGTACGACGTCGACGGGTGCGGCATGCGGATCCAGTTCCGCAGCGGGTGCGGGCGGAGCGTGAACCTGCCGTAGGAGGCGCGCTCGTAGAAGCGGGTGGTGGCCGGGAAGTGGTCGGCGGCGAGTTCGGCGGGGGTGGTCCGCGGGGTCGCGTCGGGGAAGGAGAGGAAGATCATCACCGCGTCGAGCGCGCGGGTGGGGCGCGGGTAGGCGGTGTTCCAGGTGTCGAGGCCCTCGGAGTGGTGGGCGTCGGTGCGCTTGAGGGCACAGGGTGTGGTCGAGAACGGCTCGGCGACCGACTGGCTGGACATGATCGAGGTCGCGGCGAGCGCGGACATCGTGGTGAACACGGCGGCGGTGCCGCGCAGTCCGGGTCGGGTGCGCCACCGGGCGAGCCCCTTGAGCGCCGTACGGGAGAGCCCCTTGAGGGGGAGCTGACACGGCACGTTGGACCTCCGGGAGCGGGTTCGCGGGACACCGACACCCAGCCTGTGATGGTTTGTTGGGGTACGCCCTGTTTATCTGCACCAGATGAGTGAGGGGGTGGCCGGGACACGCCCGGGCCGACATCCGGAAACACTCACGGAACGTCACATGTGGTCGGCCATTTGAAGAACCCGTCCAGGTGCGGGCGGAAACGATCTGCCGGAACCGGCCGTTGTTCCGGGACACTGGACAGTGGCTGGAAGGGCCGGGGGCCAACCTCTATGATCGGCACACTTTCCTGCACGGACACGGCACGGCGGCCCCCCACCCGGTCGGCCATCCCGACGAGACCCATCCGAAGATCGAGTGCACTGCGGGAGCGAGCGGTGAGCGGAACGTCCGAAGGGCCGGCGCCCGAGGCAGACCTCATCCGGCCAGCCGTCACAGAGAGTAAGGGCGAGGCATCGCCTCGTACCGAAGTCCCCGATTCCACCGGGATCCCGGATTCCCACGAGCCCCATCCGTCCCCCGGGTCCCTTGAGCCCCTCGAAGACGGCCGTCTCGGTTCCGCCTTCTCCGCGGCTCCCCTCGCGATGGCCGTCGTGGACCGCGACGGTCTGGTCGTCAGCGCGAACGACTCGTTCGGCGCGCTGCTCGGCAAGGCGGGGGCCGCGCTGACCGGGCTGGTCGCGGCCGAGCTGATGGACCTGAAGTCGGACGCGCGCACCTGGGACGCCTATCGCGAGGTGCTGCGCGGCCGGCAGGCCAAGCTGAGCTGCACCCGCCGGGTCAAGCACCCCGACGGGCACGTGCTGTGGGTGCAGGTGACCGTGGCGCCGCTGCCGGCCGAGGAGCACAGTGTGCTGCTGTCGCTCACGGACATCAGCGCCCGCCGTGAACTCCAGGCGCGACTACGGCACTTGGAGATGCACGACCCGGTGACCCGGCTGCCCAACCGCACCCTGTTCTTCGAGCGGCTCTCGGCCGCGCTGGAGGCGGAGTCGTACGAGCAGGGCGGCACCGGGCGGATCGGCCTGTGCTATCTGGACCTGGACGGCTTCAAGGCGGTCAACGACACGCTCGGCCACCGGGTCGGCGACCGGCTGCTGGCCGCGGTGGCCGAGCGGTTGACGCGGTGTGCGGACGAAGCCGGTTACGCGCGGGCGAGTTCGCCGCTGGTGGCTCGGCTGGGCGGGGACGAGTTCGCGCTGCTCGTCGAGGACTCGACCGGTACCGACCAACTGGCCGAACTCGCCGAGTCGGTGCTGAAGGCCTTGCAGGCGCCGTTCGACCTGTCCGGGCAGCGGCTGTCGCTGTCGGCGTCGATCGGCGTGGTCGAGCGGCACGCGTCCGGTACGACGGCCACCGGGCTGATGCAGGCCGCCGACACGACGCTGTACTGGGCGAAGGCGGACGGCAAGTCCCGCTGGACACTGTTCGATCCGGAGCGCAACGCGCACCGCATGACCCGTCAGGCGCTGGCCTCCACGCTCCGCCCGGCCATCGAGCGGGGTGAATTCACCCTGGAGTACCAGCCGTTGGTGGGGATGGAGAACGGACGGCTGCGCGGGGTCGAGGCGTTGGTGCGCTGGAACCACCCGCAGTTCGGCATGCTGACGCCGAATCGGTTCATCGGACTGGCCGAGGAGGACGGCTCGATCGTGCAGCTCGGCCACTGGGTCCTGGTCACCGCCTGCCGCCAGGCCCGGCGCTGGCAGCTGGACCACCCGGACGAGCCGCCGATCTTCGTGAGCGTCAACGTGGCCGTACGGCAGGTGTGGGACTCGGACCTGGTCGCGGATGTGGCGAAGACGCTGGCCGAGACCGGACTGGACCCGCGGCTGCTGCAGTTGGAGCTGACCGAGTCCGCGGTGATGGGGTCGGCGGGGCGGCCGTTGCAGACGCTCCAGGCGCTGAGCGACATGGGTGTGCACATCGCCATCGACGACTTCGGCACCGGTTACTCGAACCTGGCGTACCTGAGCCGGCTGCCGGTCTCCGTGCTGAAGCTGGACGGGTCCTTCGTGCGGGGCTTCCAGTACGAGGGCGAGGGCGTCCCGCCGAACCCGGCGGACGAGGTCATCGTCGAGGCGATGATCCAACTCGCCCACCAGCTGGGCCTGTCGGTGACCGCCGAGTGCGTGGAGACCTCGGCGCAGGCCGCCCGGCTGCGCCGGATCGGCTGCGACACCGGACAGGGGTGGCTGTACTCCCGTCCGGTGGCGCCGGATCGTATCTCCGAGCTGCTGGGGACGAAGGCCTGCAATCAGGCTTCCTGACCGGCCGTCAACTCATAGGCGTCGGCGATCAGTTCGTACGAGCGCAGGCGCAGGTCGCCGTTGTGGGCGTGGGACGTGAGCATCAACTCGTCGGCGCCCGTGCGCTTCTGGAGGTCGTCGAGTCCGGCGCGGACCTCGTCGACCGTGCCGTGGATGACGTTGGCGTTCCAGGAGGTGATGAACTCCCGCTCCATGGCGCTGAATTCGTACGCCTCGGCCTCTTCGGGGGTGGGCACGAGCCCGGGGCGGCCGGTGCGCAGCCGGACCATGTTGAGGGCGGCGGCCAGCACCTGGCGGCGGGCCTCCTTCTCGTCGTCGGTGGCGAGGGCGGAGACACCGATCAGGGCGTACGGCGCGTCGAGCACCGCGCTCGGGCGGAACGACTCGCGGTAGAGGTCCAGGGCCGGGATCGTGTTCTGCGCCGAGAAGTGGTGGGCGAACGCGAACGGCAGGCCGAGCATGCCGGCCAGGCGGGCGCTGAAACCGGAGGAGCCGAGCAGCCAGATCGGCGGGCGGTGCGGGGACTGGACGCCGCCGGGCGAGGTCGACTGGATCGGGCCGGGGACCGCGTGGATGCGGGCGTAGGGGTGGCCGGAGGGAAAGTCGTCGTCCAAGAAGCGGGTGAGTTCGGCCAGTTGCTCGGGGAAGTCGTCGGCGCCCTCGTTCAGCCGGTCGGTGCGGCGCAGGGCGGCGGCGGTGGCGCCGTCGGTGCCGGGGGCGCGGCCGAGGCCGAGGTCGACGCGGCCCGGGGCGAGTGCCTCCAGGGTGCCGAACTGCTCCGCGATGACGAGCGGCGCGTGGTTCGGGAGCATGACGCCGCCCGAGCCGAGGCGGATGCGGTCCGTGTGGGCGGCGAGGTTCGCCAGGATCACGGCGGGCGAGGAGGAGGCGACACCCGGCATCGAGTGGTGCTCGGCGACCCAGTAGCGGTGGAAGCCGCGCGACTCGGCGAGCTTGGCGATCTTCACGCTGGTGCCGAGCGCCTCCGTGGCGGTGCGGCCGGCGCCCACGGTCACCAGGTCCAGTACGGAGAGGGGTACGGGGGCGGTGCCCTGTACCGTGCCCCGGATCTCGTCGTCTGCCGCCACGGTGGGTGCCTCCTGTTGTGAGCTGTGCGGTGTGCTTCCCCGCTCGTTCTCCGCCTAACAGGAGGCTGTCTCCGCTTTATTCCCGGAGGGAGGGCTCTCGGCAGGCAGGTGGTGGTGGGGGTGTCCTCGGGGAATGTGACACTCGGGGCCCCGAGTGTCACATTCCCCGAGGACACCCCCACGCCCCGGCCCGGCTTGTTCAGCCGGCCTGTACGAGCGGTTCCTTCGTGAACAGCGCGCCCAGATCCGGCGCGTTGACCTTGCGCTCCGCCAGGCGCAGGGCCTCCCAGACCGTGACCTGGTTGGCCGTGAGGACTGGCTTGCCCAACTCCTTCTCCAGGTCCGGGATGTGGGCGGCGGTGTGCAGGGCCGTGTCCGGGAGGAGGACCGCCTCGACGTCCGGGCCGTCCACCGCCCGGGCCAGGGCGAGCACCTCGTCGTAGCCCCAGGTGCCGACCTCGGCGGCGGTGATGATGCCGGAGGCGCGCAGCGTGACCGGTTCCACTCCCCCGGCTCGCAGGAAGGCCGCGAACAGGGCCGCCACGTCGTCCGGGTACGTCGCTCCTACGGCCACCCGTCGCACCCCCAGTTCCTTCGCCGCGTGGACGAACGCGAAGGACGTCGACGACGCGGGCAGACCCGCCGACCGGGCGAGGGCGCGGACCTGGCCCTGGGCGCCCTCCCAGCCGTAGACGAAACCGCCGCTCGTGCAGGCCCAGACGACGGCCTCGGCGCCGGACATGCGGAGTTGTTCGACACCCGCCGTGAGGCGCTCGGGGGAACCCATCTCCAGGAGCGCGTCCACGCGGTGCGCGTCCTCGCCGATGTCCGTGTGGACCACGTCGAGGCGGACGTCACTGCCGAGGAGCTGTTCCATGCGCGGGTAGTCGTCCTCGGCGGAGTGGCCCGGGTAGAGGAATCCGAGTGCGGTCATGACCAGCCTTCCTGGTGTTCTTCCGGCAGTACCGGCCCCTGGCGACGGGCGGACTCTTCCCCACTGCCCCCATGGGCGTGGGAGGTGTCCCCAAGCAGCGCCTGATAGGGGCCCACGGCACGCGTACCCAGTCGACGCAGGGCTGCCCACATCGTGACCTGGTTGGCCGATATCACCGGTATGCGCAGTTCCGCCTCCAGCTGGGGGATCACGTCGTACGTCGGGAGGTTGGTGCAGCTGATGAAGAGCGCGTCGACCACGCCCTCGACGGCCTGGCGGGCCATGTCGACGACGTCGCGGTACGGCACCTTCCAGATGTGCCGGGTCAGGCCCATGAAGGCGCGGCCGGTGACCTCGACGTCGGCCTCGGCGAGGTACTCCTCCAGGGACTGGGTGACGGACACCGTGTACGGCGTGACCAGGGCGATACGGCGGGCGCCCAGTTCGGTGAGGGCGGCCAGCAGGGCGCCCGAGGTGGTCAGGGACGGGACCTCGCCGGCCCGGGTCATCGCCTCGCACATCGCGCGCTCCCCGGCGACCCCGCCGACGAAGCTCCCGGAGGTGCAGGCGTACGCGACGACCTCGGGGGCGACCGCGTTCAGCGTGCGGACCGCGTCGTGCAGCGTCTCGTGCTCGCTGACGAGCCGCGCCAGGTCGAGGCTGACCTCGACGGGCACGAACGGCGTCCGCGTGAGATGCAGCGAGATGTCGTCGGGGACCCAGCGCCACAACTCGCGGTCCAGCGCGAAGTCGAAGGGGGCGACAACACCGACACCGCGCTGCGGGCGGGGTCCGCCCAGGAAGGAAACATGCATGGCTACACCGGCCTCACCAAGAGAAACGGGGTGACAACGGTCCGTGCGGGCGTCCGTGTTGACGAAGGTAGGTTCGAGTGCGAGCGTGGTCAATCCGTGCATGTCAGACGGCCGGGCCCGGTGCTTCCCGCCGTGCTTCACGCTGTACCTCCCGCGAGAAACGGCTTCGCATGACCGCAACTCCCCCTGCCCTGCCCACCCTTCTCGTTCTGGACGCCGACCCGCTGCCCCGGCTCGGCAAGCTCACCGGCCGGGTCCGCGTCGCGCACGCCGACGCGTCGACGCTCGCTGATCAACTGCCGTTCGCCGACGTCCTGTTGGTGTGGGACTTCGCCTCGCACGCGGTACGTGCCGCCTGGCCCGGCGAGGGTCCTCGGCCGCGCTGGGTGCACACGGCCAGCGCGGGTGTGGACCACCTGATGTGCCCCGAACTCGCCGCCTCAGACACGGTGGTGACGAACGCGCGCGGTGTCTTCGACCAGCCGATCGCCGAGTACGTCGCCGCCCTCGTCCTCGCGATGGCCAAGGACCTGCCCAGGACGCTGGAACTCCAGCAGGAGCGGACCTGGCGGCACCGCGAGGCGCAGCGGGTGGCCGGAACGCGTGCCTGTGTGGTCGGCTCCGGGCCGATCGGGCGGGCGATCGTCCGCACGCTCAAGGCACTTGGGGTGACTACCGCGTTGGTCGGCCGCACCCCGCGCACCGGTATCCACGGCCCCGGCGAACTCGACCGGCTGATGGCCCGCGCCGACTGGGTGATCTCGGCGGCCCCGCTCACCGACGACACGCGGGGCATGTTCGACGCCCGGCGCTTCGGCTGCATGCAGCCCTCGGCCCGCTTCATCAACGTGGGGCGGGGCCAACTCGTCGTGGAGAGCGCGCTCGCCGAGGCCCTCACCAAGCACTGGATCGCGGGCGCCGCACTGGACGTCTTCGAGGCCGAACCCCTCACCCCCGACAGCCCGTTGTGGCAGGTCCCGGGGCTGATCGTCTCCCCGCACATGAGCGGCGACACGGTCGGCTGGCGGGACGAACTCGGCACGCAGTTCGTGGCGGCGTACGAGAGATGGGAGGCGGGAAAGCCGCTGCCGAACGTGGTCGACAAGAAGCGTGGGTACGTACCGGGGCACTGAACTCCCCACTCTGGAGGGCCGGATGACGACCGAACTCACCGAGCTGACCGCCGTGGAACTCCTCGACGGCTACCGCAGAAGGGAGTTCAGTCCCGTGGAAGCGACCCGCGCCACCCTCGATCGGGCCGAGGAGATCCAGCCCGCCGTGAACGCGTTCGTACGGCTCGACGCGGAGGGCGCGTTGGCGCGGGCCGCCGAGTCCGCGGAACGCTGGCAGCGCGAGGAACCCGCCGGACTCCTCGACGGGGTGCCGGTCACGGTCAAAGACATCCTGCTCCAGCGCGGCGCGCCGACCCTGCGCGGCTCCAGGACCATTGCCGAGCAGGGCGGTTGGGACGAGGACGCGCCCTCGGTGGCCCGGCTCCGTGAGCACGGCGCGGTGTTCATCGGCAAGACGACGACCCCGGAGTTCGGCTGGAAGGGCGTCACCGACTCCCCGCTGTCCGGGATCACCCGCAATCCGCACGACCCCTCGCGCACGGCGGGTGGTTCAAGTGGCGGGAGCGCGGCGGCCGTCGCCCTCGGCGCGGGCCCGTTGTCGCTGGGCACGGACGGCGGCGGCAGTGTCCGTATCCCCGCGTCCTTCTGCGGGATCTTCGGGCTGAAGCCGACGTACGGCAGGGTGCCGCTGTACCCGGCGAGCGCGTTCGGCACGTTGTCGCACGTCGGCCCGATGACCCGGGACGCGGCGGACGCGGCGCTGCTGCTGGACGTGATCGGCGTACCGGACGCCCGTGACTGGTCGGGGCTCGACCGCCCGCCCACCTCCTTCACGGAGGGGCTCGCGGACGGCATACAGGGCCTGCGGATCGCGTACTCCCCGTCCCTCGGCGGCCAGGTCGCGGTGCGTCCGGCGGTCGCGGCGGCGGTACGGCGGGGCGTGGAGCGGCTGGCCGCGCTCGGCGCGTACGTCGAGGAGACCGACCCCGACTTCAGCGACCCGGTGGACGCCTTCCACACCCTGTGGTTCAGCGGCGCGGCCCGCGTGACGCAGAAACTCGCGCCGCGACAAAGGGAGTTGCTCGACCCGGGGCTGCGGGAGATCTGCGCGACGGGAGCGGGCTTCTCGGCGCTGGACTATCTCGCGGCGGTGGACGCCCGCATGGAACTCGGCCGCAGGATGGGCCTGTTCCACGAGCGCTACGACCTTCTCGTGACGCCGACGCTCCCCATTACCGCGTTCGAGGCGGGAGTTGAGGTCCCGAAGGGTTCCGGGTACCGCCGCTGGACGGGCTGGACCCCGTTCACGTACCCCTTCAACCTGACGCAGCAGCCCGCCGCCACCGTCCCGGTGGGGAACGACGGCGACGGGCTGCCGGTCGGGTTGCAGATCGTGGGGGCCCGGCACCGGGACGATCTGGTGCTGCGGGCGGCGCACGCGCTGCTCGGCGCCGAGGTCTCCGGCGTCAGGCCCGCCGGAAGCTGAGGCTCTCCCCCGCCGCCCCCGACCGCCACAGGTCGTTGCAGGCCTCCGCCATCTCCTCCAGGCCCTCGACCACCTGGCCCCAGACGATGCCGGGCACCCAGCCCACGTCACCGTTGAGGAGGAGGTTGTTGCGTTCGTAGAACAGGGCCAGGTCGACGACCGTCGTGCCGGCGCGGACCTCACGGTCGTAGCCGTAGGCCTTCGTGCCGAGTTCCGTGCCGGCGAAGGCGAAATAGCAGAGATCGCCCGGTATGGGGGTGACCGTGGGGTTCTCCAGCGGGGGTTCCGTTTCTGCGAAGGGCGGGAAAAGGGCGTAGATCTCGTTGCGGGCGTACTTGGCGTGGTAGACGTCGCCGATGAGCGGGAGTGCGTCCGAGATGGCCGCGCAGGTCAGCGGGGCGCGTTCCACCAGCAGTTTTGCCCGGCAGTGGACGTTCCGCTTTGCGAGTGAGACCTCGATGAAGTGATCCGTCATGTCTTCCAGGGTGCATAACCCGGGGGCGGTCGGGTAGCTGCGCGCCCATGGCTCCACCAATTGGGAACGACAGACACACATCCGGTCACCCGCCGGGTCACACCCGTCGGGCACTGCTCGCCGGGGTGGCGGCGGCAGGTGCGCTGGGCGCGGCCGGCTGCAGCCGTGTGGCCACCGCGTCGACCACGAGCGGCGGTGAACTGCTCGACCGGCTGAAGGCGCAGGGCGTCGTACGGCTGGGGATCGCGGGTGAGATCCCGTTCGGGTACATCGACAGGGACGGTCAACTCACCGGTGAGGCACCGAAGTTGGCGGAAGCGATCTTCAAGCGGCTCGGCGTCGACAAGGTGCAGCCCGTGCCCACCGAGTTCGGCTCGCTCATACCCGGCCTGAACTCGCAGCAGTTCGACGTCGTGGCCGCCGGGATGTACGTGACCCCGGAACGCTGCGCGCAGGTCATCTTCGCCGACCCCGACTACCAGGTGCTCGACTCGTTCGTCGTCCGCAAGGGCAACCCGAAGGGGCTGCGCACCTACAAGGACGTCGTCACGAAGAAGGCGAAGTTCGCCACCGGCACCGGGTACGCGCAGATCCAGCACGCCGTCGACGCCGGGTACGAGCAGAGCGACATCCTGATCGTCCCGGACCAGGTCGCGGGGCTGAACGCCGTGGAAGCGGGGCGTGTCGACGTCTTCGCCGGTACGGCGCTCACCACACGCGCGGTCGTGAAGAAGTCGGCCAAGGCGGAGTCGACCACGCCCTTCGCGCCGCTCGTCGACGGGAAACCGCGGATCGACGGGGGCGCCTTCGCGTTCCGGCCGACCGAGACGAGGCTGCGCGACGCCTTCAACGTCGAGCTGCGCAAGCTCAAGAAGAGCGGGGAGTTGTTCCGGATCCTGCGGCCCTTCGGGTTCAGCAAGGACGAGATGACGGACCTCACCGCGAAGGAGCTCTGCGGCGGATGACCTCGGGCCTCTGGGAACTCGTCCTCAGGGGAGTCTGGACCACCGTCCAACTCCTCGTCCTCAGCGCGCTGTTGGCGACCGCCGTGGCCTTCGTCGTCGGCGTCGCCCGTACCCACCGACTGTGGATCGTCCGCTTCCTCGCCGGTCTGTACACCGAGGTGTTCCGCGGCACCTCCGCCCTCGTCATGATCTTCTGGGTGTTCTTCGTCCTGCCGGTCGCCTTCGGCTGGCAGTTGGTCCCCCTGTGGGCGGGCACGCTCGCTCTCGGTCTGACCTACGGCGCGTACGGCACGGAGATCGTGCGTGGCGCGCTCAACGCGGTCGACCCGGCCCAGCAGGAGGGCGGTGTCGCGCTGAGCTTCACGCCCTGGCAGCGGATGCGGCTGATCCTGTTGCCGCAGGCCGTGCCGGAGATGATCCCGTCCTTCTGCAACCTGCTGATCGAACTGCTCAAGGGCACCGCCCTGGTCTCGGTCATGGGCATGGGCGATCTCACCTTCAGCGCCAACCTGGTGCGGCTCGCGCTGCAGCAGAGCGCGGAGATCTACACGTACATCCTGCTGATCTACTTCGTGATCGCCTTCACGCTCACCCGGCTGATGCGCGGACTGGAGAAGAAGCTGAAGGCCGGGATCGGCAAGGGGCCCGCGAGCACCGAGTCCCAGCGGGGCCAGACCGTGGGTGTCGGAGGTGGGGTCTCGTGAAGTGGGACTGGAACGCCGTGAGCGACTTCATGCCGTATTTCTGGGACGGCCTGAAAGTCACCCTGCAGATCCTGCTCCTGGGGTCGCCGATGTCCTTCGTGCTGGGACTGGTGTGGGCGCTGCTGATGCGGGCGCCGACTCGCTGGGTGCGCTGGCCGGTCGGGGTCGTCACCGAGTTCGTGCGGGACACCCCGCTGCTGGTGCAACTGTTCTTCCTGTTCTACGTGTTGCCGGAATGGGGCCTGACCTTCTCCGCGCTGACCACCGGTGTCTTCGCGATCGGGCTGCACTACTCGACGTACACGATGCAGGTCTACCGCGCGGGCATCGAGGCGGTGCCGGTCGGTCAGTGGGAGGCTGCGACCGCGCTGAACCTGTCGGTGCGCCGGACCTGGACGGCCGTGATCCTGCCGCAGGCGATCCGCCGGGTGATCCCGGCGCTGGGCAACTACGTGATCGCGATGCTCAAGGACACCCCGATCCTGATGGTGATCACCGTCCTCGAACTGATGGGCCGGGCCCGGCTGTTCTCCCAGGACCACTACCAGTTCACCGAGCCCATCACGGTGATCGGTGTGGCCTTCGTCCTCATCTCCTATCCCGCCTCCCTGCTGATCCGAGCCCTGGAGCGACGCCTTGTCCGCTGACACGCCCCTGACGAAGGAAACCGACGCCAACGCCAACCCCCCGGTGGACGGCAGCGAGTTGATCCGCCTGGACCACGTCACCAAGCGCTTCGGGTCCAACACCGTGCTCGACGACCTCGACTTCTCCGTGGAGTCCGGCAAGCACGTCACCCTGATCGGTCCCTCCGGGTCGGGCAAGACCACGATCCTGCGGCTGCTGATGACCCTGACCAAGCCGGACGAGGGCACGATCACCGTCGACGGGGAGCAGCTCTTCCCCGCGCCCGAGAAGCAGGTCCGGGAGATCCGCAAGAAGATCGGGATGGTGTTCCAGCAGTTCAACCTGTTCCCGAACATGACCGTGCTGCGCAATGTCACCGAGGCGCCGGTCACCGTCCTGGGCCTGCCCAGGGACGAGGCGGAGGCGCGCGCCCTGGAACTGCTCGACCTGGTCGGCCTCGCCGACAAGGCCGGCGCCCGCCCGACCCAGCTCTCCGGCGGTCAGCAGCAGCGCGTCGCGATCGCGCGGGCGCTGGCGATGCGGCCGCAGGTGCTGCTCCTCGACGAGGTGACCTCCGCGCTCGACCCGGAACTGGTCGCGGGCGTCCTCGACGTCCTGCGGGACATCGCCCGCACCACCGCCATCACCATGCTCTGTGTGACCCACGAGATGAATTTCGCCCGGGACATCTCGGACCAAGTCCTGATGTTCGACGCGGGCAGGGTCATCGAATCGGGCCCGCCGGAGCAGATCTTCGGCGATCCGGAACAAGAACGGACCCGGGAATTCCTCGGCGCCATTCTTTGACATTTATTCAATTACGACACGTGAGCAATCGAACACCCAAGGTCCACGTCACGTGACATGACAAAGGCATATGCCAAAGGATTCGCGCCGCAGTTCGGAGGCCATAAGGAAGGCCACAATCTCGCCAACAGCCGCTCCACATCGGCCGTTTGACAGCTATCGTGGAGGGGATTCGCTGTCCGGTATCACGGCCCAAAAAGCGAGCGCAGGGAGAAACACCGTGGCGCTGATGCACGAGCCGACCGCTCCCTACCACTCGGTACAGGACGCACTGCGCATCCTGGAGACAGTCGCCGGACACTCCACCGGTGTCACGGACACCGAACTCGCCCGTCGCACCGGCCTCGGCACCGAGCGCCTGACGATACTGCTGCGGACCCTGCGCCGCGAGGGCTACGTCGAGCAGCTCACCGACGGCGCCTACATCACCGGCGAGGCGCTGAGCCGGCTCGGCTCGGCGGCGGGCCGGGAGCAGGCGGTGCGCGAGCAGATCCAGCGGACCCTGGACCGGCTGCGCGACTGTCTGGGCGCGGCGGTCTACGTCAGCCGGTACGTCGACGGCGAGGTCACGATCACCCAGTACGCGGCCGGGCCCACCACCCCGGCGGTCAACGAGTGGGTCGACTTCCGCGTCTCGGCGCACGCGACCGCGCTCGGCAAGAGCCTGCTGGGCCAGCTCGACCACAACGGCCGGCGCGACCATCTCTCCCGGCACAAGATGGCCCGCCTCACCTCGCGCACGATCACCAGCGACCGGCTGCTGCTCTCCCGCCTGGAGACCCAGCCGCCGACCGTCCCCCACCTCGACCTCCAGGAGTACGCGGTGGGCACGGTCTGCGCGGCGGTCCCGATCACGGCCGGCGCCTCGGTCGGCTGCCTGGCCCTCTCCCTCCCGGTCGAGCACGCCCACCGCCTGCGCGAGGCGGCGGACACGCTGAACCGCGAGGCGGGACCGGTACTGCTGTCCCTCGCGATCTAGCGCGCGTAAACCTGGTTCAGAGCACCCCTCCGGACCAGGTAGTATTTTTCTCGTCGCCCTCCGCGAGACTCAGATCCAGCGGAAGGCGTGAGTCACGCGCCGCTAGCTCAGTTGGTTAGAGCAGCTGACTCTTAATCAGCGGGTCCGGGGTTCGAGTCCCTGGCGGCGCACCGATGAAGGGCCCCTCGTTCCGACGAGGGGCCCTTCGGCGTCCTCAGGGGTCAGTCGTCGGTAGGCCGCCTCCCCAGGAGGCCGCCACCACACCGGATCGGAACATACGACCCCGTCCCGCCGCAGCCCCGCCCGATGGATCTTGTTGGTCGCGGTCACCGGCATCCGCTCCACCACCCGCACGAACCGTGGTGCCATCTTCGTCCCCAGATCCGGCTGGGCCAGCAGGAACTCCGCGAAGTCGAGCGGATCGAAGTGCCCGGCGATCGTGGCCATGACCTGGTCGCCGGTGACCGGGTCCGGTACGGCGTAGACCGCCACGGCGTCGGCGCCCTCGTAGCGGGCGAGGATGTTCTCGATCATCGCGGCGGCGAGGTTCTCGCTGTCGACGCGGAGGCGGTCGTCGGTGCGGCCGGCGAAGTAGAGGTAGCCGTCGGGGTCGCGGTAGAAGAGGTCGCCGGTCCAGTACCAGCCCGCCCGGCGCCGCTCGGCATCCGCCTCGGGGTTGCGCCAGTAGCCCTCGAAGGGGTTGGCGCCGCGGTTCACCAACTCCCCTATCGCCTCTTCCCCGTTGAGCAGCCGGCCGGCCGAGTCGAAGACGGCGGGCGGGCATTCGGCCCGCGTCTCGGGGTCGAGTACGGCGAGCCCGGGCGCCGCCCGCCCGACCGCCCCGGCCGGAGTCCCCGGCGACCACTGCACCGCCGCCCCGCCCTCCGAGGACCCGTACCCCTCCACCAGCCGCACCCCGAACCGCCGCTCGAACGCCGCCGCGTCCACCGCCCCCGCCTCCGTCCCGAAGCCCGTCCGCAGCGGGTTGTCCCGGTCGTCGGGGCGTTCCTCGGTGGCCAGGATGTACTGCACGGCGCGGCCCACATAGGTGAAGTACGTGGCCCCGTACGTCCGTACGTCGTCCAGGAACCGTGACGCCGAGAACCGCCGCCGCAGCGCCACCCCCGCCCCGGCCGCCAACGCCGGTGCCCAGTCGGCGATCACCGCGTTGCCGTGGAACATCGGCATGCAGATGTAGTGCACGTCGTCCGGGCGGACCCCGAAGCTGTCGGCCAACGAGCGCCCGGCGGCGGCCAGTCGGCCCTGGGTGCAGATCGCGGCCTTCGGGGCGCCGGTGGAACCGGAGGTGAAGTAGAGCAGGACGCGGTCGTCGGGGGTGGCGCGGGAAGCGTCCGGTTTCGCGTCGGCGTACGGGGCGAGCAGGTCGTCGTATGCCTGGGTGTCCGTCACCAAGAGCTGCACGCCGGGGAGTTGGAGGCCATCGAGGAGCGGGAGGTGGGCGCGCTCGGTGACGAGGAACCGGCACTCGGTGTGCAGGATGTCGCGGGCCAGTTCGGGGCCCCGGCGGGTGGGGTTGATACCGGCGACGGCCGCTCCCGCGAGGGCAGCCGCGCTCAACCACAGTGGATATTCGGGGGTGTTGTCGAGCAGTACACCGACATGGGGTGCGGTGCCGGGTGGCAGGAGGTCGGCGAGGAGCGCCGCTCTGGCCGCCGCGCCGGACGCCATCTCGTGGTGGGTGAGCACCTGTTGCCCGCACCACAGTCCGGGACGGTGGTCACCCCACCGTGCCTGCACGAGTTCCGCGACGGTACGCCTGCTGGACTCCATGGAGGCGCAGGGTAGTTGACGTACCGTCAGATATGGAGACTACGAGCCCATGAAGTCGAACATCTTGTGGGCCACGAGGATGAAGACGACACAGAAGGCGACGACCACGCCGAAGAACACCAGCGCGCAGCCCGCGCCCGCCGCGAGCTTCCCGCGGGACGGGGCGTGGGCGGTGGCCCGTTCGGGGTGGTCGGCCGCGTAGTGCACGGTGACGATGTCGCCCTCCAGGGTCGTCCCCGGTCCGCCCCGCTCCTCGAACCGGACGATCCGGCCCTCGCGCGTCGTGAACTCGTACACGTGGTGCAGCGACGTCGACACCATGGTGTCCCCGCCGCCGCTGGTCGTCGTGTACGTCCGCAGACAGCGGGCCTCGGCCGTGAGCCCGCTGCTCCAGGCACTGCTGACGCGCCGCGAACGACGGATCACGGCGCCCGCGCCGAACAGCACCAGCACGATCATGAGTACGGGTACGACGTAGAACAGCGCTTCCATGGTGTCCCCCGAGGTCAAGTACCGCTTGGTGGAGGGAACCTACCCCCGGGGGATGCCGAACCGCCTCAAGCGAGGCTCAGAACCTCACGCCCTCAGAACGTGACGTCCGAGCAGGAGTAGAACGCGTTGGTCGTGTCCGCGATCGTCCACACCGCGACGATCACGTGGTGGCCGGAGAGGCCGGACGGCAGCGTGCCGGTGTGGGAGATGGTGGACGACGAGGGACGCTGGCCGTTGTAGGGGACGGTGAGGAACGGGGTGGTGTTGAGGTCCGAGCGGGCCAGGTTGTGGTTCTGGTTCCAACCCGCCTTGGTGACGTAGTACTTGAAGTCCGTCGTCGCGTGGATCGCCGTGAACTGCCAGCGGAACGTGTACGACTGACCACCCGTCACCTTGGTCGTCGGCCAGGCGACGCCCGACGGGGCCTTCGGCGCGCTGAGCTGGGCGAAGCGGCTGATTCCGCCGTTGCAGATCTGGCCGTCGGCGGGGCCGGCCGCCGGGAAGCCCTTGGGGCCCTCGACGCTCTGCGGCTCGTACTGGATGTCACCGCAGTTCGTCACCGTGCCGTTGGCACAGAGCTTCTGCCTGCTGATGGGGAGGTCGGTGTAGCCGTGGCTGCTCGCGGCCCCGGACGAGAGCACGATGGCCCCGGCCGTGGTGAGCCCGAGCACGCCCGCGTACCACTTGGTCTTTTTGCGCATGCTGCCGCTCCTGGAAAACGTGTGGGGAGGTTCCGTGAGCCGTGCAGGTCTAGACCAAGTCCCAGATTATTGCCCTTACTTGACCCTGTCCATACCGCTCACGGCGCCGATTCCCCCCGCCCCGAGCAGAACGCGACCGTCAAGTCCTTCACCAGCGCCCGGCGTTCGTAGTCGTCCAGCTCCACCAGACCCCGCATGGTCAGCCGCGTCACCGTGTCCTCCACGGAGTCGACCACCGACGTGAGCATCGTCGCCCGCTGCTGCGCGTCCAGCGTGGCGATACGCCGCCGGGTCATCGCCGCGGCGACCTCCGGGGCGTACTCCACGCGGACCGGCCGCACCGAGAACACCTCGATGCCGACCGGCGCCGAGTCCGCCGCGACCAGTCGGGTCAGCGCGTCGACGGCCAGGTCGGCCGCGCCCTTCGCGCCCCCGCCCGGCGGCTCCACCGGCACCCGGGCCAGCGCCGCCTCCACGCACTCGCGCAGATACGTCTCATGGTCCTCGACCCCGAGCGTGGCCCGCGCGGTGTCCCGCACCCGCCACACCACGAGCGTCACGACCCGCAGCGCGACCCCGTTCGCGTCGGCCCCCGGCATCGGCTCACTGCGCCAGTGCCGCAGCCGTACGTCGACGCGGCGGCGCAGCAGCAACGGGTTGACCCACATCAGCCCGGTGCGCCGGACGGTCCCCCGGTACCGCCCGAACAGGCCGAGCACCCAGGCCCGTCCGGTACGGCCCCGGGCCAGCCCCCCGAAGCCGAACAGCCCGAGCGCGCCGGCCCCGGCGTACGCGGCCCACTGCGCGGGACCGAGTCCGGCACCGGCGTAGAACGGGAGTCGTAGCGCCCCGGTCGCGAGCGGGGGCAGGACGCCCGCCCACCACGAGGTGGCGAGGCAGCCGGCCAGTCCGCAGGAACCGGCGAGCACGCCCGCCGAGCCGGGCAGCACCCGCGCGGGACGCTCCACCAGGTCGGGGTCGACCTCCGGGGCCGGGCGCGGCTTGGCCGGGACCGGGCGGCGGAAGCGGGGCTGCTCGCCGGTGCCCTGCCGACGCGCCACGACGGCGGGCCTGAGCGGTACCGAGACCGGGTCGGGGTCGTCGCGGAACAGCAGGTGGACGGGGATCTCGGTGGTCGCCTCGTTCTGGATGAGCCGCGCGGGACGGGTCTGTCCCTCGGGCGGCCCCTCGTTCTCGGGCGTCTGTGAAGTGGTCGTCGTACTCATAGGTGCCTCCAGCCTCCGCGCCAGATGCGTCACAACGGGTGGGGATGAGCGTGATCGTGCGTTGGTTACGAGAAGAGCCGGCGCCAGGTCTCCGGGCCCGGATAGCCGTCCGCCGCGCCGCCGCGCCAGCCCTGGGCGCGCTGGAAGGCCTCGACGTTACGGCGGTCCGGCTCGCCCCAGCGCGGACCCGGGCCCGTCGTGTAGTACTTGCCGAAACCCTTCTTGAGCAGCTGCTTTCCCAGCTCGGTGACGTACTTGTTGTTCGCGCCGAGGCGGAACACGGCCTTGCCCGGGTAGCCGGGGACGCCGTGGGAGGAAGGTGCCGGCGGGCCCGCCGCCCCCACCGCCGCGCCGCCTACGTTCTTGCCCTTGCCGGTGACGAGGAGCTGCCAGGTCTGCGGGCCGGGCAGGCCGTCCGCGTCCGCGCCGGTCCAGCCCTGGGCGAGCTGGAACGCCTGGGTGGCCCGCCGGTCCGCGTCCGACCAGCGCGGGCCCGGACCCGCGGTGTAGTACGACCCGGCGCCCCGGGCGACGAGCATCGTGCCGAGCTGGGTGACGTACTTGTTGTCGGCACCGGGGCCGAAAGAAGACGCTCCCGGATACGGCGTGTTCGTCCTGCCCGCGTCCACCGGGGTCACCGGAGCCACGGGTGTCACCCCTTCCGTACCGCCCGTCACGCCCTTGTAGCGGTACGGCACATAGCTGTCCGAGTGGCTCCAGTACGCGTACGGAGTGGACTGACGGCGGGCGTGCGAGGGGGTCTCCTCCAGGGCGATGTAGTAGGTGTGCGTGTAGTCGGTCCAGCCGCCGAAAATGACGACGTGCGAACCTTTCTCGGGGTTCGCGAGATTGTGGAACAGGAGAATGTCGCCGGGCTCCAGTTCGTCCTTGGAAACACGCACCCCGTACTGGTCGAGACTCCCGGTCCATTCGTTCCCCGGCAGCCCCCAGGCCATCGAGACGAACCCCGAGCAGTCCTGCCGGTAACCGTCCGACCAGTACGCGTTCATGCTGTACGGCACCTGCGCCGCGATCCAGGTCTTGGCCCGGTTGATGATCTCCGCGCGGGTGGTCGTGGGCGCCTTGACCGCACCGGCCGGCTTCGCCGGTTTGCCGCTCGGGCCGTGCAGCGGGGCCTTGCTCCCCTGCGGGGTCGCGGGCTCGTCACCCGTGTCACCTGCGGGAACGCCGGGGCGAGCCGGAGCGTGGGGAGCGGCCGCGGCCGGTACGGCGTGCCCGGCGGCGAGGGCGGCGGACGCGGCGGCCGCCACGAAGAGGGCCCGCTGGGCGGCGGGGTGGCCGACGGTCCGGCCGGTCGGGGAATGCGACTGGAGGCGCCGCCGGTCAGCACATCCGGGGCAGTCGCAATCGCTCGCGGGATCGAATTCCTCGAATACCGGAGTCTCCATGCGATGCCCCTCACACTCCAGGTGGAAATATCCGCGCTCGTGCACATCCGCCAGCTTCTCAACTGTCTTCCGGACTCGCATGTTGACGGTCCGAATGATGTACAGCGGCCCACCGGGGCCCGTCCGGGGGTGGTCGGGAGCACCCCGGGGCATCCGGTAGAGTTGTGCAGGTCAACAGGCGCCGCTAGCTCAGTTGGTTAGAGCAGCTGACTCTTAATCAGCGGGTCCGGGGTTCGAGTCCCTGGCGGCGCACAGACAGCGAGGCCCTCCGCACCGCGGAGGGCCTTTTGCATGGGTGGGGACATCCGGGCGGACGGAACATCCGTGCGGGCGGAACACAGCTCGCCCCCCGTTTGGCCGGATACCCTCTCGCCATGACAGCCCGTGACCTGCAGGAGCGGATCAAGAAGCTCATCCTCGACCGTCGGCTGTCCTCCGGGGCCCCGCTGCCGACCGAGCCCGAACTGATGGCGTTGCTCGGCGCGAGCCGGAACTCGGTGCGCGAGGCGCTCAAGGCGTTGCAGGCGATGGGGATCGTCGAGATCCGGCACGGGTTCGGGACGTACGTCGGCCCGATGTCGCTGGCGCCGATGGTCGAGGGCCTCGCGTTCCGTACCGTCGTCGGGCACTACCGCGGCGACGACAGCCTGTTCCAGCTGCTCGAACTGCGGGAGGCGGTGGAGTCGGGGCTCGTCGCCCGGCTCGCGGGGCGGCTGCCGGAGCGGGATCTCGTCGAACTGGACGCGCTGGTACGGCAGATGGAGCGCGAGGCCGCCGAGGGGATCGGGCTGGCGGCCACCGACCGGGCCTTCCACGCCACGCTCTACCGGGGGCTGGACAACGTGCTGCTGAGCGAGGTCCTGGACGCGTTCTGGGACGCCTTCCACCGCGTCCACACCGATCTCGCGACCGGCCCGCAGGACCCCGAGGTCACCTGCCGTCAGCACCGGGCGATCCTCGACGCGGTCCGGTCCGGGGATGCGAAACGTGCCGAGAACGCCATAAGAGAGCACTTCGACAACGTGCGCACAAGATTGTCCACAACGGCTCCACATGATCCGCACACGCGCCCCAATGAACGCGTATGACCGGTTAACACCGCGTTTCGCGCGTACGGAACAGTTTGCGGGGTTTCGCGGGGAGGAGGGGCCCGCGCTGGAACAGATGCTGGAGGGGGCATCGCGTCGATCCAGGCCCGGTACGCGCCACCGTGGGAGTACTGGCCGCAGTCCCGGTGCGGCCACCTTGCCCGCGTTGACGTAAGGGGCCACCAGGCGGGCCGCGTCGGGTTTCCTGTCCCCGTCCCCCGAGGAGGAGCATCCCGCCGTTGGCAGTGCCGCCCCCAGGGCCAGCGCCGATGTTCGCGCACCAAGGAGACAGGGGTCCTCTGGCCGCCGTACGTCCAACTCCCCCTTGACTGTACCGATCCAAGGGTCAATCGCGACATACGTGGCGTGCCGCCCACGAGAACACCGGAGTGTTGTCGGCGGGCCGTTACACCTCCGTCCTTGTGGGTAGGTGCGCGGCCTAGGGTCTGCCCGGCGGATCGGTTCCGGGGCAGGGAGAAGGTGGCCGTCATGCACCACACGACCCGGGAGGGCCGGTTCGCCGCGGCGCTGGTGGAGGCCGCCGACACCGTGACGGAGACCTTCGACACCGGGGACTATCTGCGGCGGCTGGCCGATCGCTGCGTGGAGTTGCTGTCCGCCTGGGCTGCCGGGATCGTGCTGATCGACCGTGGTGAGGCGGTGGCGCTGGGCGGGAGCACGCGCGGCGGTCGGGAGGAGGTCGCTCTCGACCTGCTTGCCGCTCAGCGCAACGGCGGGCCCTGTCTGGAGAGTTACGGCTCCGGGCGGCCCGTTCCGCCGGTCTCGATCGGCGAGGCCCACGAGGCCGCCCGCTGGCCGGAGTTCACCGAGCAGGCCCTGCGGCACGGCGTCGTGGCGACCTTCGCGGTGCCGGTGCGGCGGCGGGACTCCCTGTTCGGCGCGCTCAACGTGTTCGTGCCCACGCTGCCCGACCGCGCCTCGGACAGCTGGCGTTCGGAGCTGGTGGTGGCGCAGGCACTCGCCGACGCCGCCGGTCTCGGGCTGGAGAACAACCGCGCGTATGCCCAATCCCGTTCCCTGGCCGGGCAGTTGCAGGAGGCGCTGTCGAGCCGGGTACGGATCGAGCAGGCCAAGGGGATGCTCGCCGAGCGCTGGCAGATCGGCACCGACGAGGCGTTCATCGCGCTGCGCGGGCATGCGCGGCGGCGCCGGTTGCCGTTGGACCGGGTCGCGCTCGCGGTGATCGAGGGGGGACCGGTGGATCGACTGTGACCAGTGCATATGACAGCGAGCAACTGCCGTGGGACATGGCGTTATTCGCCCTCTAGGCCCGGACGCCCATTCGTTCTAGAGTCATTCCCAACGGCCCCAGCCCCTGGCCGAGTCCACACCTTCCACCACTGGCTTTCCAGACCTCCCGCGCCGTTCGCCGGGTTACTCCCGCAGCCCGTGCGCGTGCGGTTGAGGACCAGCCCGGTCGGCGGCTTCAGGGGGGAGCAGGTCGTCGGCCGGGCCCGGTTGTCAGAGTCCGGTGCCGGTGAGGTAGGCGGACACGATCACGTTCGCCGTGTAGCTGCGGCCGACGCGGTCGAAGGTGCCGCCGCAGGTGATGAGGCGGAGTTCGGCGCGGCCCGACTGCCGTGTGCCGTAGGCCTGTTGGGCGTCGAAGTGGGCGCGGGTCAGGACGCGGACGTCGTCGACGGTGAACTCGGCCACCTTGCCGTCGTCGCGGATCACCCGGATCGTTCCGCCCGGGCGGAGCGTGCTGAGCTTGTAGAAGACGGCGGGTCGGGTCTCGGTGTCGACGTGCCCGACCATCAACGCGGTGCCCACGGCCCCGGGCCGTACTCCGCTGCCGTACCAGCCGACCACGCCCGCCTGGTCGAACGGCGGTGGGTCGATCGCGCCCTGCGTGTCCAGGCCGCGGGCCACCACCGGTGCCTGGACGGCGAGTTGAGGGATGTCGACGCGCTGCGGCAGCGCGTTCCCCAACGGCTGCGCGGCGGGCGGGAGTTCGGCTTCCGGGGGCCGTCCGACCGCTGCCACGTCACCGGTGGTCGGCGCGGATATGCCCAGCCGGATGTCGGTCAGGTCCTGCCCCCACAGCCAGAGCCCGAGCAGCAGCACGGCCCAGGCGACCCCGGTCAGCAGCCGCCCGGTGCCGGAGGAACGCTCGTGCTCGGCGGGCCTGTCGTGATCGAACATGGCCGGTCAGCCCGTCCTGGGCCCTGTCGTCACATTCCCGTCGTCCGCCCGGAGGGCGGGCCCGGCGGCGTCCGGCGCCTGCTCCGGGGCCCCCGGCCGGAGGCTGGGGAGTGCCGGGTCCAGAGCCTCGTACTGGACGTCCTTGGTTCTGGGCCCGGTGCGGCGAGTGGGGGCACCTCCCACGCCCTGAAGGCTGCGGGGGAACGTGCCGGGCGTCGCTGGGCGGACGGGAATTCGGCGACAGGGCCTCAGGCTCCGGCGGGCGCTGCGCAGCGCCACGGCCGCCGCGGCGAAGCCGGCCAGCAGCAGACCCACCACGGCGTGCGCGGTACCGGGACCGACCGCGCGCGCGTCCACGGCCGCGAGGTGCGCCGCCGCACCGCCGCCGCCCGCGTGGACCGGGGCGACGGGCGAGGCGGGGGCGGAGGGGGGCGCCGAGGGCGACTGGGAAGCGTCCGCCACGACCTTGATCGCGCCCTTCACCGTCACGCTCCCGCAGGTGATCTTCACGTCGTAGCTGCCCGGCTCCAGCGAGGTGCGGACCCGGGTCTCGCCGGCGAGGGTGCCGGCCGCGCCGACCAGCTTGGCGTCGGCGACGAACGCGGCCGACGCCGCCGATCCCGTCGTACCGGCGCAGCCGCTGATCCTCAGCGCGACGTCGGCGCCGGGGGCCGGGGAGGCGGGGGTCACCGTGACACCGCCTCCGTCCGCCGCGTACGCCGTCGGGGTGAGCGTCGCGAGGACCACCGCGGCACCCGCACAGAGTGTGACTTTCAGTGAACCCATCGTGAACCTCCAGATATCTGGAGACTCCTCCTCGCAGCGGGCACCCGCATCCTCAGCCACGCCCCGCTGCTCCGTATGGGGGACGGCGCCGGAAGGTGCATAGCATGGTCACCTCACATGCCCGCGTACCGCAGGAGAGCCCACCCATGACAGAGCGCAAGCCCATCGAATCGTGGCTCACCGACATGGACGGGGTGCTGATGCACGAGGGCGTCCCGGTGCCCGGCGCGGAGGCGTTCATCAAGACGCTGCGCGAGAAGGGACGCCCGTTCCTGGTCCTCACCAACAACTCGATCTACACCGCGCGTGACCTGCACGCCCGACTGAACCGGATCGGCCTCGACGTGCCGGTCGAGAACATCTGGACCTCGGCGCTGGCCACCGCCGCGTTCCTGGACAACCAGCACCCCGGCGGCACCGCCTATGTGATCGGCGAGGCCGGGCTGACGACGGCACTGCACGACGCGGGGTACGTACTGACCGACTCCGACCCCGATTTCGTGATCCTGGGCGAGACCCGGACCTACTCCTTCGAGGCCCTGACCAAGGCGATCCGGCTCATCAACGACGGCGCCCGGTTCATCGCGACCAACCCCGACAACACGGGCCCCTCGCCCGAGGGCGCCCTGCCGGCCACCGGTTCCGTGGCCGCGCTGATCACCAAGGCGACCGGCAAGGAGCCCTACTTCGTCGGCAAGCCGAACCCGCTGATGATGCGGTCGGCGCTGAACACCATCGGCGCGCACTCGGAGACCAGCGCCATGATCGGCGACCGCATGGACACGGACGTCCTCGCCGGGCTGGAGGCCGGGATGGAGACCTTCCTCGTCCTCACCGGGCTGACGACCAAGGGCGACCTCGACCGCTACCCCTACCGCCCCACGAACGTCGTCGACTCCATCGCGGACCTCGTCGACCTCATCTGAGGGTCGGCTTCACGGGAGGCTCCAGGAGGCTCAACTGCCCGTGGCGGACTGCCAGTCCTCGACGTACGACGTCAGGTTCCTGTCGATGTCGGCCCAGTCCGGCTGGAAGATCTCGACGCCGGTCATGAGCTCGGTCAGGGCGGTGGCGTTGGCGTCGGTGGCCTTGACGTCCCGGCGGGCGCTGAAGCCGCCGCCGACCGAGCTGACCTGCTGCTGGGCGGTGCGGCTGAGCATGTAGTCGAGGAGTTTCCTGCCGTTGGCGCTGTGCGGGGCCTCGGTGACGAGGCCGGCCGCGTACGGGAGGGCGAACGTGGTGGGCCTGCCGCCCCGCTTCGCCGGAAACCAGATGCCGAGGTTCGGCATGGTCTTGGACTGGGCGTAGTTCATCTGCACATCGCCGTTGGCGACGAGCAGCTCGCCCTTGTCGACCTTGGGCGCGAGCTTGCCGGTGGAGGCGGACGGCCCGACGTTGTTGGACTGGAGCTTCTTGAGGTAGGCGAGGGCCGCGTCCTTCCCGCCGAAGTCGTGAATCGCCTTGATCAGTACGGCGGTTCCGTCACCGGCGACTCCGGGCGTGGAGTACTGGAGCTTGTTCTTGTACGTGCCGTCGAGCAACTCGTCCCAGGTGGTGGGCGCTTGGGTGAGCTGCTTCTTGTTGTAGACGAACCCGAAGTAGTTGTTGACGACAGAGGTCCAGGTGCCGTCGGTGGCCTTGTCGGCGCCGCTCACCTGGTCGGCGCCGGCCGGGGTGTACTTCTGCAACAGCCCCTTGCTGTCGGCCTGTTGGATGAACGGCGGCAGGGTGACCAGGACATCGGCCTGCGGGTTGCTCTTCTCGCGGACGGCCCGCTGCACCATCTCGCCGGAGCCGCCCTCCACGTACTTGACCTGGATGCCGGTCTTCTTCTCGAAGTCCTTGAAGATCTCGTCGTACCAGCCGTCACCGTTCTCGCCCTTGAGCCCGTCGGCGCTGTAGACGGTGACGACCTTGGCGTCCGAGGCGGCGGAGGTGCCGCCGCAGGCGGTGAGCAACGGGCTGGCGCAGAGCGAGACGGCTACGGCGATCCTGAGCGTGTTTCTGGGCATGGCGAGGTGAACTCCTTGCTTGGCGAAGGTGGTTGGAGATCCGCGGCGGGTGGGGATCAGCGGTACGAGGCTCGGTTCCGGACGCGGGAGACGACGAGCAGGACGAGCAGGGTCGCCGCCATCAGGACCACGGCGAGCGCGGACCCGGCGAAGAGGGCGCCGCGGTCGGTGGCCGAGTAGATGAGGACCGGAAGCGTGGTCCAGTCGGGCGGATAGAGCATCATCGTGGCGCTCAACTCACCCATGGACAGGGCGAAACAGAGTCCTACGGCGGCGGTGAGCGAGGGCAGCAGCAACGGCAGCCGGATCCGCCACAGGACGTACAGCGGCCGGGCGCCCAGGGAGGCGGCGGCCTGTTCGTAGGCCGGGTCGAGGCGGACGATCGCCGCGGACACGGACTGGTAGGCGAAGGCGGTCACGAGCACGGTGTGGGCGAGGATCACGATCCACCGGGTGCCGTTGAGCAGCATCGGCGGCTTGGAGAACGCGACCAGGATCGCCAGTCCGACCACGACGGACGGCACGGCCACCGGCAGCACGAACAGGGCGTCCAGCACCCTGCGTTGGCGCTTCCTGAGCCCGGCGGCGGCGAGCGCGGCCCAGGTCCCGATGGCGAGCGCGAACACGCTCGCGGTGAGGGCGGTGACCAGGCTGGTGGTGAGCGCCTGGAGGGCCTCGCCCCTGGTGGCGGCGGAGTAGTGGGAGGTGGTGAAACCGGAGGGCAGCACACCGGACCAGTTGGTGGCGAAGGACGCCCCGAGGACGACGAGGAGGGGCAGCGCGAAGAGGGGCAGGAAGAGCACGGCGAAGACCAGCCACACAGCCCACTTCGCCTTGCGGCTATGCACCAACACGACGGCTCACCACCCGGTAGAGGCCGTAAAGCCCCACGGATATAAGGACGTTGACGACGGCGACCACACACGCGCCCGGGTAGTCCGACTCCAGGATCGCCTTGCTGTACACGAGCATCGGGAGAGTCGTGACCCCTTTCGCCCCGGTGAACAGCACGATCCCGAACTCGTTCAGGCAGAGGACGAGGACGAGACTCCCGCCGGCGGCGAGCGCGGGGAGCGCCTCCGGCAGGATGACCTGCCGGATGATGCGGGGCGCCCTGGCTCCGAGTGAACTGGCCGCCTCCAACTGCGCGGTGTCCAGCTGCGAGAACGCGGCGAGCAGCGGCCGCATCACGAACGGCGTGAAGTAGGTGACCTCCGCGAGCAGCACTCCCCAGGGCGTCGCGAGGAACTGGAACGAACCGACGATCCCCGTGGTGCCGTAGATGAAGAGCAGGGCGAGGGTGATGAGGAAGGAGGGGAAGGAGAGGTAGACGTCGATGAAGCGGGCGACGGTTTTCGCTCCGGGGAAGGGGACGAAGGCGATGATCAGCGCGAGCACGAAACCGAGGACCAGGCAGCCGGCGGTGGAGGTGACTGCGATCCAGACGGTGGTCCAGAGGGCGGTACGGAACAACTCGGAGGAGAAGACGTCGGCGTAGGGCTGGAGGGAGGTTCCGCCACTGTCGGGTTGGAACGACTGCTGGACAACGAGGCCAAGCGGGTAAAGGAAGAAGAGCCCGAGGATGATGATTGGGGCCAGAGCCACCCCCCAGGGGCGCGGGGAACTGCGCGACCAGCCCCGGACGGCCCGCGGCCAACGAACAACCTCACTCATCGCCAACTCCAGCAGCCAGCAACACCGCATCATCGGGAGCGAAATGAAGAGTCACCGCGTCCCCATGAACAGGCGGCTTCTTCAGTTCCGGCACGTCAGCCACAACCCGCTGCCCATCCACATCGACGTAGAGCCGGTGGGTCGCGCCACGCCACTGGATCTCCCGTACGACACCCGCGAGTTGATTGGGTCCATCCCCCAGCCCGACCAGATGCGGCCGTACGCACAAGGTCGCCTCCGCCCCCGGCACAACCCCCCGCACCTCAACCCGCCGCTCCCCGAAGAACACCCCCCGCTCCCCCACCGTCACCGGCAACAGATTCGCGCTGCCGACAAAGGACGCCGTGAACTCACTCTTGGGCGCCCGGTACAGCTCGCGCGGCGTCCCGCACTCCTGAAGCCGAGCCCGGTCCATCACGGCGATCCGGTCGGCCAGAGTGAGCGCCTCGACCTGGTCATGGGTGACGTAGAGGATCGACACCTCGGGCAACTCCCGGTGCAGCCGGGCGAGTTCGGCCAGCATCCCGGACCGCAGCTGTGCGTCGAGCGCGGAGAGGGGTTCATCCAGAAGAAGAACCCCGGGCCGGATCGCCAACGCCCGTGCGATCGCGACCCGTTGCTGCTGCCCGCCGGACAACTCCCGTGGATGGCGCCGGGCATACTCCCCCATGCCGACCATCTCCAGCGCCTCGGCGACCCGGGTACGGATCTCCGCCCGCGCCACCTTCCGCGCCCTGAGCCCGAACGCCACGTTCTCCTCGACCCGCAGGTGGGGGAACAGCGCGTACTGCTGGACGACCATCCCGACGCCCCGCAGGTACGGCGGCAGGTCGGTGACGTCACGGCCGCCGAGGAACACCCGCCCCGACACCGGCCGTACGAACCCGGCGACGGCCCGCAGCGCGGTGGTCTTGCCGGAGCCGGACGGCCCGAGCAGTGCCATGACCTCGCCGGGTTCGACGGTGAGGTCGAGGGCGTCGAGGACGACGGTGCCGTCGTAGGCGACGGTGACGGAGTCGAACCGGATGCCGTTCCTCATGCGATGACTCCGGGCAACTGTCCGACGCCGTCGAGGACTTGGTCCGCCCCGGCCGCCCGCAGCGCGTCCGCGCCATGGGCGCCGGTCAGGACCCCGGCGACCAGGCCCGCCCCCGCGCGTACCCCACTGAGCATGTCGTACGAGGTGTCGCCGACGACGGCCAGCTGCCGTACGTCATCCGCGACTGCCGTACGCAGGAAGGCGGTCAGCACCATGTCCGGGTAGGGACGTCCCCGGCCGCCGGCGTCGGCGGGGCACAGCGTGAGGTCGGCGAGGTCCTGCCAGCCGAGCGCGGCCAGGATCGCGTCCTGCGTGGTGCGCGCGAAGCCGGTGGTCAACACGACCGTACGGCCTTGGGACTTGAGGGTCTCGATGGTCTCGCGGGCGCCGGGGAGGGCGGCGACCCGGCCACCGTCGACGAGTTCGGCGTACGCCGTCTCGAAGGCCTTGTTGGCGTCCTGGGCCTTGGTCTCCTCGCCGAACAGGTGGCGGAAGACGGAGATCTTGGACTCGCCCATGGTGGCGCGGACGTAGTCGAGCATGTCAGCGGGTTCCGCGCCCATGTGCCGGGCGGCAGCGGCGAACGCCTCCTCGACGAGACCGCCGTCGGCGACCGTGGTGCCGGCCATGTCGAGAACGACGAGACGGATGTCGGCTGTCGCGGGGTTGATGAGAGAGGTCACGGGGGTCACCAGTCCAGTTCGTTCGCGGTGGTCTCGGCGATGGCAGGGGAGCAGGTCATGCCGCGACCGCCCGGCCCGGTCACCAACCACACGCCGTCGCGCACCTGTTGGCGATGGACGACGCGGGTGGGGTCGGTGCACTGCGCGTACACGCCCGCCCAGCGGCGGCGGATCTTCGGGAGGGGGCGGCCGAGGAACGACTCGACGACCTCGGCGAGGTGGTCGTAGGGGTCCTCGGTGGTGTCGAAGGCGAAGGGGTGCTCGTACTCGTGGGTGTCGCCGATGGTCAGTCCGCCGTCGGCGCGCTGCACCATGAGGAGTTGCATGGCGTGCTCGGCGGCGGTCGGCAACTGCGGCTGCTCGGCGTTGAGTTGGTCAAGGGCCGGGCCTCGGTAGGCCGGGTAGTAGCGGAAACTGTCCGCGTCGGCGATCGACGTGGTGAGCGGCTCACCGAGCGGGTCGGTCTGCATCATCTGCAACCGGACGCGGCGGACGGGGAGTTCGGGCCCGGCAAGTTCGCGGACGAGACCGCCGAGCCAGGCGCCCGTGCACAGTACGACCGCGTCGGAGGCGTGCACGTCCCCGTGGTCGTCGCGTACCGCGTGCTCGCCGATGACCTCGCGGACCTCTCGGCCCGGCAGGAAGGTGTAGTTCGGGGACTTCGACAGCTCGGCGCGCAGGGCGAGTTGGGCGGTGCGGGGCTCGACGGCCGCGTCCCGCTCGCAGTACAGGGCGGCGGTGAAGTCGCCGCGCAGGGCGGGGTTGACGGCGCGGGCCTCGGCGGGGGTGAGGAGCTTGTAGCCGCGGGCCGCGGAGTCCTCACGGGCCACGGCGGCCTCGGCGACGGCGAGTTCACGGTCGCCCCTCACCGGGGTCAGCGACCCGTTGGCCCGGAAGCCGAGCGCGGGAACACGGGCGCCGATCCCCTCCCACAACTCCCTTGCCCGCAGGGCGGTTTCGAGTTCCTCGCCGCCCGCGCGGCCACTCACCCAGATCTGCCCGAAGTTGCGCAACGAAGCACCGCGAGCCTCCGCCTCGCGCTCGATCTGTACGACCTCATGGCCGCGTTCCACTGCTTGCCAGGCGTGCATGGTTCCCACCACGCCGCCTCCGACGACTGTCACTCTCACGACGGCCACGCTCCTCCGGATCCGGGAACCGGAAAGGTCCGGCTCCCAACGAAAGCGTGAACGACCCATCACGTTTGGGCTAGACCCGTTATATATCCGTGATAATTAGGGAGTGTGGAGCGTCCGCGTTTCTCAGCCGCGGTGGTGCGTGGTGAAGGAGAAGCGGTCGCCCCGGTACAGGCCCCGCACCCGTTCCAGCGGGCGGCCCTCCGTGTCTCTCGACACCCGGTGGATCAGCAGCATCGGAAGGGCGGGCGGGGTGCCGATGAGGAGGGCCTCGCGCGGGGTGGCGAGCACGGTCTCGATGCGTTCGTCGGCGTCGCCGAAGTGGATGCCCCGGGCGCCCAGATAGCCGTAGAAGGAGGAGTCGGGCTCGAAGTCCGTATCCAGGTGTGGGACCCGGGCGACGGAGACGTAGGTGCTTTCGAGGCCGACCCGCTCATCGTCGGCGAGGAGGACGCGCTCCAGGTGCCAGACGGGTTCGCCGCGGGTCAGCCCGGTCTCGGCGGCGAGCGCGTCGGTGCACGGGAAGCGGTCGAGCGTGACGAGGCTGCGGCCCGGGGTGCGCCCCTGCCGCCGTACGCCCTCGGTGTAGCTGGCCAGGGACAGCGGCTGCTCCAGCTTGGGACCCGCGACGACCGTGCCGCGGCCCTGCCGGCGCAGCCTGCCCTCCAGCACGAGTTCGCGCAGCGCCTGCCGCACGGTCTCGCGGGCGACCTCGTACCGCTCGGAGAGATCGCGCTCGGTGGGGATCAGGCCGCCCTCCCCCAACTCGTCGACGAGCACGGCGATTTGGGCCTTGACCGCGTAGTACTTGGGGATGCGGCCGTGCTCCGGGATGCCGGAGCGCACGGGGGCGCCGGGGGCCTGGTCGTTCGGGTAGTCCACGGAGAGATCGTCGCAGAGGTGGCGGCCGGTGTTATCGGCGCCTCCGGGCCAGCAGCAGGGCGCCGGTGGTGACGAGGAGGACGGAGGTGGCGGCGAGGACGAGGTGTGCGGGGCCGATTCCGGTGCGGGCGAGTTCGTCGGTGAACGAGAGGTCCTCGGCGGGCGCGGTGGTGGCGGGCGCGGGAGTCGTCGTAGAGGTGGCGGGGGCGGTGGATCCCGGGACGGCGGGCTCGACATCGAAGCGGTAGTCGTTCGACTGACCGATCCAGTCCCCGTCGTCGGCATGGCGTTGTACGACGGCCGCGTCGGCGGTGATCTCGTTCGCGACGGTGTCCGGGGCGAGGGCGAGGCGCACCTTCACCGTGAGGGTCTTGCCGGGGTCGACGGTGAAGCCCGGGAAGCCGTCGTCGAAGGCGCCGACGAGTTCGGCCTCGTCGGTCTTCTCGAAGTGGACCGGGTAGGGGCGCGGGCGGGTGCCGTCGTAGAACTCCAGCTTGGGCTGGGACGGTTTCAGGGCGCGCTGTCGGTCGACGAGGACGACGACCGGGTGGATCGCGGTGCAGCGGCGGGCGGTGGTGTTGGTGAGGTCGAGATACCAGGTGCCGTAGCCGCCGCCGGCCGCGTAGCTGTCCGGGCCGTCGTGGATGCGGGTGGTGAGGGGGAAGGCGCGGGCGTCGGGGGCGGCGCAGGCGGGGGCGGAGGCCGCCGCGTGGGCCGGCGGGGCGGCGGTGAGGAGGAGGAAGAGGAGGGGGGCGGCGGCTGCGGCGAGTCGGAGGGACAGGGATCGGGGCAGGGGCACGGGCCGGTGCAGCGGCAGGGACTGGGTCAGCGTCAGGGACCGGGTCAGGAACCGGGACGGAGGCTGAGACAGGGACAGGGGCCCGTACAGGGATCGGGGCCGGGACAGGGACAGGGGCCCGTACAGGGTCACGGGCCGGGACAGGGTCACGGGCCGGGACAGGGTCACGGGCCGGGACAGGGTCACGGGCCGGGACAGGGATCGGGACGGAGATGGGGATCGGGACGGAGATGGGGATCGGGACGGAGATGGGGATCGGGACGGAGATGGGGACGAGGGCTGGTCCGAGGTCACGGGCTGGTTCGGGGTCACGGGCTGGTCCGGGGTCACGGGCTGGTCCGGGGAGGGCGACGAGGACCGGGACAGGGACGGAGAGGGGGGCGAGGACCGGGACAGGGTCACGGGCCGGGACGGCGACGAGGACAGGGGCTGGGACCGGGGCTGGGATTGGGGCAGGGGTGTGCGCAGTGGGGTGCGTGGACTCAGGGGAAGTCGCATAAACACATGAGCGTGCCGGACGGGCGCTGGCGATCGGGGTGCCGTGCCGAGCGCGGGCCGCGAATGCCTCGAACGGGCGCGGCGGGACCCCTGTTCGGCGGAAGTGTCACAGATCCGGCGGAAGTGTCACGCTTCCCCGGACCGCCTGGCTCCTCTGCCTGCCGGTCCGCGGCGCGAATGCCTCGCACGGACGCGGGACCGACCCCCTCCGGCGGAAATGTGACACACCGGGGTGCGAGTGTCACATTCCTCCGGACACCTACCCGTCCGCCCGTCCGAACAGCGGCCCCAGCAGCAACTGCGCCGCCCCCTCCGCGACCCCCCGCGCCCCGCCGGGGGCGACCCGTACGGGCACGGCGACCTCGCGTGCGCCCTCGCGCCGGGCGCGTTCGTCGAGGACGGCGGCGACTCCGCGCACGAAGGGTTCCGGGTCGGCGGCCACAGTGCGGCCGCCCAGCAGCACGAGGTCGATGTCGAGCAGGCCCACGAGATTCGCGGCGCCCGCGCCCAGCACCCGAGCCGCCTCATCGACATCGCCGCGCGCTACGGCGGCCAGGCACAGGGCCTCGATGCAGCCCCGGTTCCCGCAGTCGCAGGGCGGCCCGTCCAGCTGGATCACCTGATGCCCGAACTCCCCGGCCCCGGTCCGCGCCCCCCGGTGCACACCCCCGCCGATCACCAGCCCGGCACCGAGCCCGGTTCCGAGATGCAGATAGGCGAACGACCCGCCCTCCCCACCGACGGCCAGCCCCAACGCGGCGGCGTTCGTGTCCTTGTCCACCACAACAGGCACCCCGAGCCGCCGTGCCAACGCGTCCCGCAACGGAAACCCGTCCCACTCGGGAAACCCAGTAACCCGATGCAGGATGCCGCGAGCGTGATCGAGCGGACCGGGGAGAGCTACGCCTACGCCGAGGAGGTGAGCGGGGGTGCGGTGCGGTGCGGGGTCAGTGGGACGGGCGGGATCAGCGGAATCACCGGGACGGGCTGCATCGGCGGGGCTCGCAGGATCGGCGGGACGCACAGACGCCGGGTTCACGAGACACGCAGGATCAGCGGAACGCGCAGGATCGGCGGGACGCACGGACGCCGGGTTCACGGTACGTACCGGGTCGGCGGGACGCCCGGCGTCAGCGAGGCGCGCAGCGTCGGCCAGGCGCCCAGAACCGGCAGGACGCCCGGATGTCGGATTCGCGGGAGGCACCAGGTCAGCGGGACGCACGGCGTCAGCCGGGCCCACAAGATCGGCAGGACGCGCAGCGTCAGCGAGGCGCCCGGAATCGACAGAACGCCCGGATGCCGGGTTCACGGAACGCACCAGGCCAGCGGGACGCACGGCGTCGGCAGGGCTCGCAGGATCAGCAGGACCGGCAGCGTCAGCAAGGCCCGCAGGATCGGCGAGGCGGTGCTCGACACCCGCACCCGCCGCACCGACAACCTCCGTACCGCCAGCCACCGAGCCAGCACCGGCACCCGCATCAGCACTCACACCGGCACCGGCACCACCCCCCAAACCCCCTCCCCCCACCAACTCCTCAACCTCCCGAGCCACCGCCTCCACAACAACCCTGGCCCCCGCCCCCAAATCCAGCGGAGCCCCCCGCTCCCCCACCACCGCCCCGGTGAGATCGACCAGCACCACCCGCAGCTCATCCCGGTCCAGATGCACCCCCACCGCATGCCCGGCCTCCGGCACCAACCTCAGCACCGTGCGCGGTTTCCCGCCCGTGGACGCACGCCGCCCCGCCTCCGCGACGAGGCCGGAGTCCCGCAACCGGGCGGTGATCTTGCTGACGGCCTGCGGAGTGAGCCCGGTGCGGTCGGCGAGTTCGAGCCGGCTGATCCCGTCCGTGCCGGCCGTCCGAAGCAGGTCGAGAACCAGCGCGGCGTTGTGACTGCGCACGGCAAGCAGATTCGCCCCCACCGGACCGACCCCCGACCTGCCCCCTGCCACGCTCGCCGAACCGATCCCTGCCCCGATCCCTGCCCCGACCCTTGCCTCGCCCGCCGAACCGATCCCCACTCCGATCTCCACTCCGGTCCCGGTCCCGGCCCCGGCCCCGGCCTCACTCGCCGAACCGACCCCCGCCGCGACTCCAACCCCCGACCCCGCCCCAGCCTCAGCCCGCGCCGCCCCCGCCGCCGCCGTCCCGCCCCGCGCACTGTTGTCCACACCCCCATTCTCCCCACCACTTGCACTTTGGCAACAGCGTTGCGAAAGTGGGGGACATGACTGGACGCACGACTCGCACACCCCTCCGCGTCGGCCTCGTCGGCTACGGCCTCGCCGGTTCCGTCTTCCACGCCCCGCTGATCGCCGCCACCGAGGGCCTCACCCTCGACACGGTCGTCACCTCGAACCCGGAGCGGCAGGAACAGGCCCGCGCGGAGTTCCCGGACGTCCGCACGGCCGCGACCCCCGAGGAACTGTTCGCCCACGCCGACGACCTGGACCTGATCGTCATCGCGTCCCCGAACAAGACGCACGTCGCCCTCGCGACCACCGCCCTCAAGGCCGGCCTCCCGGTCGTCGTGGACAAGCCGATCGCCGGCACGGCAGCCGAGGCCCGCGAGCTGGCGGCCCTCGCCGAGCAGCACAGCCTGCTCCTCTCCGTCTTCCAGAACCGCCGCTGGGACAACGACTTCCTGACCGTCCGCAAGCTCCTGGCCGAGGGCGAACTGGGCGACGTCTGGCGCTTCGAGTCCCGTTTCGAGCGCTGGCGCCCGCAGCCCAAGGGCGGCTGGCGCGAGTCCGGCGACCCGGCAGAGATCGGAGGTCTCCTCTACGACCTCGGCAGCCACGTCGTGGACCAGGCACTGGCCCTCTTCGGCCCCGTCACCTCCGTGTACGCCGAGTCGGACATCCGCCGCCCGGGCGCGGAGACGGATGACGACACGTTCTTCGCCCTGACCCACACGAGCGGCGTCCGCTCGCACCTGTACGTCTCCGCGACCACCGCCCAACTCGGCCCGCGTTTCCGGGTGTTGGGCTCCAAGGCGGGCTACGTCAAGTACGGCCTCGACCCCCAGGAGGCCGACCTCCGCGACGGCAAGCGCCCGGGCACCGAGAAGACCTGGGGCCAGGAACCCGAGTCGCTCCACGGCCGTGTCGGCGCGGGAGAGTCCCCGCTCACCGGCGGCGGCCGCCCCGAGCCGACCCTCCCCGGCGACTACCCCGCGTACTACGCGGCCGTCGCCGCCGCCCTCCGCGACGGCGGCCCCAACCCGGTGACCGCCCTGGAGGCGGCCGCCACCCTCGACGTACTGGAAGCCGCGCGCCGCAGCGCCCGCGACGGAGTGACGGTGACCCTGTGACCCAGAACAAGCCCGCGATCACCCAGCGGATCGCCCCCGAGATCACCCCGACGGTGGAGGAACTCGAAGCACAGGAACGGCACTTGGTGTTCCAGCGCTTCACCTACGACGACGCCTGGGCGCTGGGTTCCCTCCTCGTGGAACTGGCCCGCGAGAGCCAGGCCCCGGTCGCCATCGACATCCGCCGCGCCGGCCAGCAGCTCTTCCACGCGGCACTGCCGGGCTCCTCCCCCGACAACGACGCGTGGATCGACCGCAAGCGCAAGGTGGTCGAACGCTTCGGCGCCGCCTCCTACCTGGTCGGCACCCGCTTCCGCGCCAAAGGCAGCACCTTCGAGGACTCCTCCCGCCTCGACCCGGACGAGTACGCGGCCCACGGCGGCTCGTTCCCGATCAGGGTCGAGGGCGTGGGTGTGATCGGCACGGTGACCGTGAGCGGGCTGCCGCAGTTGCAGGACCACCGATTCGTGGTGGCGGCACTGGAGCAGTTCCTGGACGACGAACGACGGGACTGAACGACGGGATTAAGCGCGGCCCGACTCCGGTTGGCACTGTCCACAGGGCTCACAGGTCCACAGGTCCAGGTCCGACAGCGGAGGGAACAGCAGCGATGAGCAGCGATACGCCGAAGAAGCTGAGGGAAACGGTCGGGCGGTACGGCATCTGGAGCGTGGGCCTGCGCACCGAGGACCCAACCCGGCGCGGTGAACTCGCCGACGCGGCGGCCGAGTTGGAGCAACTCGGTTACGGCGCCGTCTGGTTGGGCGGCAGCAGTGCCGCCCAACATGCCGTACCGCTGATCGAGGCGACCTCGACGCTCGCCGTCGGCACCAGCATCCAGAGCATCTGGCAGTACGACGCGGCCGAAAGCGCCGCGGGCTTCGCGGAGTTGGAGGCGGCTCACCCCGGCCGCTTCCTGCTCGGCCTCGGGGTGAGCCACGCCAAGCTGGCGGACCAGTACCGCCGCCCGTACTCGGCACTCGTGAGCTACCTGGACGCCCTGGACACCGCCGGAGTCCCCGCCGACCGCCGCCTCCTGGCCGCCCTGGGCCCGAAGACCCTGGAGCTGGCCCGCGACCGCTCGGCCGGCTCGATCCCGTACCTGGTCACCCCCGAGCACACGGCCAAGGCCCGCGCCATCCTCGGCGAAACCCCGCTCCTGGCCCCGGAGTTGAAGGTGGTCCTGGAAACGGACCCGACCCGGGCCCGCACCCTGGCCCGCGACTACCTGGCCATGTACCTCGCCCTCCCCAACTACACCAACAACTTCCTCCGCAACGGCTTCACCGAGTCCGACCTCGCTGATGGCGGCAGCGACCGCCTGGTGGACGCGGTGTTCGCCTGGGGCGACGAGTCCTCAATCCGCGCCAGGATCGACGCCTTCCTAGCGGCAGGCGCGGACCACGTGGCGCTCCAAGTGGTCGACGGGGCCGCACGCGACTCCCTCCCCCGCGAGGCTTGGCGCAAGCTCGCCTCTCTACTGACCTGAGTTTTTAGGGGCGCGGGGCCGTATCGATTTGCGGCTCCGCCGCGTGGGCGCGACCAGCCCCAACGGCCGCGCACCCGCAGAACGACGAGCAGCCCCCACCCCTTAGGCGTCCTTGAACTCCTGCCGCTGCTTGCCCAACCCAGAGATCTCCAACTCCACGACATCCCCGGCCCGCAAGAACGGCTTCGGCTCAGGCTGCCCAAGAGCAACCCCCGCAGGCGTACCGGTGTTGATGACATCCCCGGGATACAAGGTCATGAACTGGCTGACATAACGCACCACTTCAGCCACCGAGAAGATCTGCTCACCCGTCGTCCCGTCCTGCTTCAACTCCCCGTTCACCCACAGCCGCAGCGACAACCCCTGCGGATCCGGAACCTCGTCCGCCGTCACCAACCACGGCCCGAGCGGGTTGAACGTCTCGCAGTTCTTCCCCTTGTCCCACGTCCCGCCCCGCTCGATCTGGAACTCCCGCTCGGACACGTCATGCGCGACCGCATACCCCGCGACATGCGCGAGCGCCTCCTCGTGGGACTCCAGGTAGCGGGCCGTACGCCCGATGACGACCGCGAGTTCGACCTCCCAGTCGGTCTTCACCGACCCGCGAGGGACCAGCACCGTGTCGTACGGCCCGACGACCGTGTCCGCCGCCTTGAAGAAGATGACCGGTTCGGCGGGCGGCTCGGCGCCGGTCTCGCGGGCGTGGTCGTGG
Source organism: Streptomyces sp. NBC_01261 (assembly GCF_036226385.1). Taxonomy (NCBI): domain Bacteria; kingdom Bacillati; phylum Actinomycetota; class Actinomycetes; order Kitasatosporales; family Streptomycetaceae; genus Streptomyces; species Streptomyces sp. NBC_01261. Next base: position 6,965,465 of record NZ_CP108463.1, on the reverse strand, counting down.
TAGTTCAGCCCGATGCACACGACCTTGCCGATCCCCGCCAGCGGCGGCCCGACCCGCAGCCCGTCGGCGTCCAGCGCCGGCAGCTCCCCGGCGTCGGCCGCGGCCCGGATCCGGCCCAGCGCGGCGGTGTCGGCGAGCAGCGGCCCGTCGATGTCCGGGACGATGCCGGACAGGTCCCGCAGGGTTCCCTCGGCGTCGAGCAGCGCGGGCCGCTCCGCCCCCGCCGTACCGACTCGCAGCAGCTTCATGTTCACCATCTCCATCGATCGCGGACGGTCGACCGATGGGTGCAGCCATCGGAGGACTGGTCGATCCTCCAAGCTCACGGTCCAGTCCGCAATACCTGGTTCACGGACTGGACCGTAACCACGAGCCGTCAGGCTGCCGTCACGTGTAGAGAACCGCCCGTTCCACGGCGCTCCAGGCCGCGCTGGTCACCACGTACAGCGCGACGGCGAGCGGCACGACGGCCACGGTGATCAGCGTGCCGTAGGAGAGGAGCGGCAGCACCTTGCCGAGGGCGCCCGTGCCGGTACCTGCACCTGTACCTGTGTCGGTGGCCGCGCGCCGGGTGCGGACGTAGGTGAAGGTCGCGACCGCGGCGACGACGAGGAACAGCCCGACGTAGACGAGCCCGGCCGGTCCGAACATTCCGTCCCCGGCGAGCGCGTCGGCCCAGCGTCCGCCGAGCGGCGCGGCGAACAGCCGGTGGGCGAGCAGGCCGTCGCCGCCACCGGAGAACAGACGGTAGAGGAGGAAGAACGCCGGGAGTTGGAGCAGGCTCGGCAGGATTCCGGAGAGCGGGGACACCTTCTCCTCGGTGTGCAGGTCGAGTACGGCCTTCCGCAGCTTCTCGGGCTGCTTCGCGTACCGCTTCCGCAACTCGGCGACCCGCGGCTGGAGTTGGGCCCGCGCCCGCTGCCCGCGCGCCGCGGCCCGCGACAGGGGATGGACGAGGAGTCGTACGAGAGCGGTGAACAGGACGATCGCGGCGGCGGCAGCGGCCGTACCGAACAACGGGTGGAGCAGGTCGGCGAGTTGGCCGACCAGGGCAGCGAAGACGGACATGGGTGAGCCCTCCGTGGGTCTCGTCGTGCCGGGAGTGGGCATGGCGACGGGACGGCCCCGCGTGGCGGCGGAAAAGGCTTCCGGGAATGCCTACGCGGTGGTCGTCCGGAGGGGGTGTCCGGGGGCTCGGGGGCGTGGGCGGCCCGAGGCGTCGGGGTCGCGCTGGGGCAGGAACGCCGTACGGCGGGCCCGGTCGCGGATGGCCGTACGGACCCGGGTGGGCGGTACGGCGGGTGCGCTGCGCGCGGTGAGGAGGGCGCAGACGGCGAGGGCGGTACCGGTCGCGGCGAGCGCGACGACGGCCGGGAGGCTACCGGCGTCCACCAGCACGATCGGGAGCAGGAAGAGGAGCAGCAGGGCGCTCGCCCAATGCTGGCGCTTCATGATCCTCCCCCTCTCCAACTGCCGTTCTCGTACCGTTCGTTATACCGGATCCGGCTCGATCGGCTGGAGCAGTCGCCTCGGTTCGAGGAACGCCCGGCTGACCGGGTCCGTCGGGTCCGGATCGAGTCCGGGGCCCGGGTCCATGATGACATCCGCGACGGGGACGACGACGGCACAGGTGGGGCACTCGCCGTAGGAGCCGAGTTCGGTGCCGCAGTCCGCGTGCCGGAAGTAGCGCAGCTGCGTCTCGTCGTACTGCTCGCGCTGCCACCGGCCGAGCGAGCGCAGCACCGGCCACAGGGCGACCCCGCGCTCGGTGATGACGTACTCGTCGCGCGGCGGGGACTCCTGGTAGCGGCGCTTTTCGAGGATGCCCTCGGCGGTGAGGGCCTGGAGGCGGCCGGCGAGGACCGCGCGCGGGATGCCGAGGTGGGCGAGGAAGTCGTTGTAGCGCCGTACGCCGTAGAGGGCGTCCCGGACGACGAGCAGCGTCCAGCGCTCCCCGACCACCTCCAGCGCCCGGGCGATCGAGCACTCCTGTCCCGCGTAGTCCTTGCCTAGTGACATGCCCTCCACTGTAGCCACTTTCCGCCAGTAAGTTCAATGAACGAACCTGAGGTGCTACGGTGCTCCACATGACTAGGTTCAATGAACGAACCCTCGATGAGGTCGCCGAGGCCGCCGAGGTGACGAAAGCCCCCGAGGTCTCCGGGCCGAGCGTGCCGCACCCCCGCGCCACCCTCGCCCTGACCAGCGCGGCCACCGCCGTGGCCCTGATGACGTACACCGCGCCGATGGTCACGCTCCCCGACATCGCCACCGCCCTGCACACCCCGCTCTCCGCCCAGGCCTGGCTCCTGAACGGCACCCCGCTGGGCCTGGCCGCGCTGCTCCTGGTCGCCGGCAGCCTCGCCGACGACTACGGCCGCCGCCGGATCTTCCTCGCCGGCACCTTCGCGCTGGGCATCACCACGGCGCTCTCCGCGCTCACGTCCTCGACCTGGCTGTTCACCCTGACCCGTATCGCGCAGGGCGCGTCCAGCGCGGCGCTGCTCGCCAGCAGCCTGGGCCTGATCGTGCACGCCTTCCCGACCCCGCGCGGCCGTCTGCACGCGACCGGCGTATGGGGCGCGTTCGTCAGCGGCGGCATAGCGGTCGGCCCGCTGGTCGCGGGCGCGATGCCGGACTGGCGGCTGATCTACGCCGTGCTCGGCGCGGCGGCGATCGTCGTGGCGGCCCTCGGCGTCCGTACGCTGTCCGAGTCCCGCGCGCCGCGCGGCGGACGCCCCGACCTGGCCGGAGCGGTCACCTTCGGGCTGGCCCTGGTCGCCCTCGTCGCCGCCCTCACGCTGGGCCGCGACGGCTGGCTGCGCGCCCCGGTGGGCCTGCTGGCACTGGCGGCCGTGGTGCTCGTCGGCGTCTTCGCACTGGTGGAACGCCGGATCGCGACCCCGATGATCGACCTGAGCCTGCTGCGTCACCGCCTCTTCCTGGCGTCCTCTGCGGGCGGCCTCTTCACGGGCTTCGCGGTGATCGGCCTGTTCAGCTTCCTGCCGGCGCTGTTGCAGCAGACGCTGGGCCTGTCCGCGATGGACACGGCCTGGCTGTTCCTCCTCTGGTCGGGCCTGTCCTTCGCGGTCGCCCTCCAGGCCCGCCGCCTCGCCGGCCGCGTCTCGCCCCGGCACCAACTCGCCCTGGGTTTCCTGCTCCACGCGGCCGGCGTCCTGACGATGCTGGGCGCGCTGGACTCCGGTTCCTGGCTACGGCTGCTGCCGGGACTGGTGATCGCGGGCGTCGGCAGCGGCCTGCTGAACGCCGCGCTGCCGCTGCTGTCCGTCGAGTCCGTACCGGCGGCCCGGGCCGCGATGGGCTCCGGCGCACAGCAGACGTTCCGCTACATCGGCTCGTGCGCCGGGGTCGCGCTGACCATCGCGATCGCCACGTCGGCGGGCGGCGGACTCGCCCGCGGCGCGGACGTCGCGATGGTCGTGTCGGCGGGGCTCGCGGTGGTGGCGGCGGTGAGTGTGGTCGTGCTGCGGGAGCGCGCGTGAGTCTTCACCGGGCTCGCGTGGAGGTCAGAGGTCACCGGGCTCGCGCGGAGGTCAGGGTGCCCCACACCACCATGCGGTACCTGGACGTGAAGTCCGGGGTGCAGGTGGTGAGGGTGACGTAGTGGCCGGGCCGGCTGAAGCCGTAGGACGGCTTGACGATCGAGCGCGGGATCGGCCGGATGACGCCCGAGTCGGAGGCGGAGGTCTGCGGCAGGATCCTGTCGACGGTGTACGTGTAGGTGGCCGCGCTCGTCTCCACCTGGACGGTGTCCTTGAGGCGCAGTCGCGGGAGATACCGGAACGGCTCGCCGTGGGTGTTGCGATGTCCGGCGAGCGCGAAGTTCCCTGCCTGGCCCGGCTGTTGGGTGCCGGGGTAGTGGCCGACGTACCCCTTGTTGAGCACGTTCTGCTTGCTGACGCCCTCGGCGATCGGGACGCGGAGGTGGAGGCGGGGGATGGTGAGGACGGCGTAGGCCTGGGAGCGGCGGGGAACGGTGGCGGAACCGGTGACCGTGGTCGAGCCACCGGCCGAGGTGCCCCGGCGCGGTGAACTGCCGCCCGCCAGCCCGGCGTTGGCCGACGGGGTGTCGCCACTTCCCGCACCCGGTGTCGCCCATTGCCGTTCCAGGGCCCGCACTTGGTGCTCGGCGCCCTGACGGGCCTCCCGGTTGGTCCACCACAGCTCGTGGACGACGAGGAGGAGCAGGACGACCCCGGCGGTGACGAGGAACTCCCCACCGGTCCACAGGGCGCGTCGGCCCAGCGCACGGCGTCGACGGCCGCGGTGCTGCACGACGGGAACCCGCATGGGCCGCACGATAGGGGCCGGTTCGCGAACTCACCAGAGTCACGGCTCCGATGACCGGAAAGGGTGCCCGTTCGGTCCTTCGTACACGGGTTTTAGAAAGGGGTGTCGCAACCCTCGACAACCTCACGCACCGCACCCGATGCTTCCTGATGGCACGAGCCGGGGGGATGGCCGACGCCGGTGGGACGACCGGCGGTTGAGCGAATCGGGAGTAGAGATGATCCGACGCAGAACCCTGCTGGCCGCAGCGGGCGGTGGGCTCCTCGGCACCGCCCTGGCGACCGGTACCGCACGGGCCGACGCGACGGTCGCGGTCAACCCGGCGACGAAGTACGGCACTTGGGAGGGCTGGGGCACCTCGCTGGCCTGGTGGGCGAACGTCTTCGGCGCCAGGGACGACTTCGCCGACATCTTCTTCACCACCAAGTCGACGACGTACAACGGCACTTCGCTGCCGGGCCTGGGCCTGAACATCGCCCGTTACAACCTCGGCGCGTGCAGCTGGAACTCGGTGAGCGGCGAGTCGATGGTGGCCTCCGCCAACATCCCCGCGTTCAAGCAGATCGAGGGCTACTGGCAGGACTGGAACAACGAGGACCCCACGTCCTCGGCCTGGGACTGGACGGCGGACGCGACCCAGCGGGCGATGCTGGTGAAGGCGACCTCGCGGGGCGCGACCACCGAACTCTTCGCCAACTCCCCCATGTGGTGGATGTGTTCGAACCACAACCCGTCGGGCGCCTCGGGCGGCGGCAACAACCTCCAGACCTGGAACTACCGCCAGCACGCCTCCCATCTCGCGTCCGTCGCCCTCTACGCGAAGAACAACTGGGGCGTGAACTTCGCGACGGTCGAGGCCTTCAACGAACCCTCGTCGAGCTGGTGGACGGCGACGGGTACGCAGGAGGGCTGCCACATGGACTCGACGGTCCAGTCGGCCGTACTCCCGTACGTGCGCAGCGAGTTGGACAGCCGAGGCCTGACGAGCACGAAGATCTCGGCGTCCGACGAGACGAGCTACGACCTCGCGCGCACGACCTGGAGCGCCTTCAGCTCGACGACGAAGGGGTACGTGAACCGGGTCAACGTCCACGGCTACCAGGGTTCGGGCGGCCGTAGAGACCTGCTCTACACGGACGTGGTGACGACGGCGGGCAAGGCCCTCTGGAACTCCGAGACCGGCGACAGCGACTCCACGGGCCTGACGATGGCCGGCAACCTGCTCTACGACTTCCGCTGGCTGCACCCCACGGCATGGACGTACTGGCAGGTCATGGACCCGTCGTCCGGCTGGGCGATGATCGCGTACGACCAGAACACGCTCACGGCCGGCGCGGTGCAGACGAAGTACTACGTGATGGCCCAGTTCAGCCGCCACATCCGCCCCGGCATGACGATCCTGGACACGGGAGTGAGCTACGCGGCGGCGGGCTACGACGCATCGGCGAAGCGGTTGGTGATCGTCGCCGCCAACACGGGCTCGTCGTCGACGAAACTGACCTTCGACCTGTCCAAGTTCACGACGGTGGCGGGCGGTTCGAGCGGTCTGGTCCCGCGCTGGAACACGGTGACGGGTGGCGGAGGCGACCTGTACGCCTCCCACTCGGACACGTACCTGAGCGGCAAGACGGTGAGCGCGACGTTCGCGGCGGGGGCGGTGCAGACGCTGCAGATCGACGGAGTGGTGATCTGACCCCGGGCCTCCAACCCGGTTACGGCGGCGGCCGGTTCGGCCTGCTCGCCCTGGCGCTCGGCGGTTTCGGAATCGGCCTGACCGAGTTCGTGATCGCCGGGCTGCTGCCCCAGGTGAGCCGCGGCCTGCACGTGTCCACGGCGGCGGCGGGCTGGCTGATCTCCGGCTACGCGCTGACGGTCGCGGTGGGCGCGATCGCGGTGACGGCGGCGACGGCGCACCTGCCCCAAAAGCCGGTCCTGGTAGGCCTGGTGGCCCTGTTCGTAGCAGGGAACCTGCTGTCGGCGCTGGCCCCCGACTACGGCGTGATGCTGCTGGGCAGAGTCGTGGCGGCCTTGTGCCACGGCTCGTTCTTCGGCATAGGCTCCCTTGTCGCCCGCCGCCTGGTCCCTCCCGAACGGGCCTCGCGGGCAGTCGCGTTGATGTTCACCGGCCTGACGGTGGCGAACGTGCTGGGCGTCCCCTTCGGCGCGCTCGTCGGCGAACGGTGGGGCTGGCGGGCGACGTTCTGGGCGATCACGGCGATCGGGGCGGTGGCGCTGATCGCCATCGCCGTACTCGTACCGGCGTCGGCGGGAGCGAGGAGTGGCTCGGCGGACCTCCGCACGCAGGTGCGCGCCTTCCGCTCCACCCAGGTATGGCTGACCCTGACAGCCACGGCCCTCGGCTACGGCGGCATGTTCGGCGCGTTCAGCTACCTCGCGTACACCTTCACGCGGGTCGCGGGCTTCTCGACGACGGATGTGGCCTGGCTGTTGGTCGTCTACGGCACGGGGCTGGTCGTCGGCAACATCGCGGGCGGGCGGGGCGCGGACCACGACCGGGACGTGACGTTGCTCGTGTCCTTGGCGGGCCTGGCGTTCACACTGGCGGTATTCGGACTACTGGCGAGCAGCCGCCCGGCCTCGGTGATCCTGGTCTTTCTGCTGGGCGTGTTCGGCTTCGCGACGGTCCCCGGGATGATCACACGCGTGACGGATGCGGCGGGGGGTGTGCCGTTGGCGGCGAGCGCGAATGTGTCGGCTTCGAATGTGGGGAACGCGGTGGGGGCTTGGGCGGGGGGTCTGGTGATCAGTGCGGGGTTTGGGTATGCGGCTCCGTTGTTTGTGGGGGCGGGGATTGTGGGGGTGGGGATGGGGGTTATGGGGGCTGCGGTGTGGGTTGGAGGGGTTGCGGCTGGCGGGACGGGGCGGGGGCGGGAGGTGAAGGTCGTAGAAGGACAGGGGTCGTAGAGGCACAGGGGTTGTAGAGGCACAGGGGTTGTAGAGGCACAGGGATCGTAGAAGCACAGGGGTTGTAGAAGCACAGGGATCGTAGAAAGGAGGCGGCCGTAAAACCGGCGGGAACCGGGAAGCAACCCGGTGTTCCCCGCGAGGCGGTCCCCTCACCGCTCCCCCACGCCACTCTCACCGGCCGACCTGGGCATATCTCTGCCCTTGCCTCCATCTGTGCAGGCATCGGCAGTACCGTGTCGTTCATGCGCCCCGACACGCCCGCCGAGAACGTCGACCACTCCGCCGAAGCGGCCCGCCTCGAACGGACCGCCGCCCGTTACCCCGAGGACGCCGAAGCCCTGCTCCTCCAGGCCGCGGCCCACCTGGAACTGGCCGGCGACCGCCCCGCCGCCACCGCGCTCTACGACCGCCTGCTGTCATCGGCGGACGCCCTGGAAACCCCGCACCTGGTACGGGCCCTCAAGGCCTCGAACCTCTGGGAGTACGGCCACGAGGCCGAGGCCAGGGCCATCATCGACGGGGTCCGGACCGCGTCCCCCCGCGATGCCGCCCCCTGGGTGATCGTCGCGGAGTCCCTGGAGTCCCACGACGAGTTGGAGGCGGCGCAGGAGACGTTCACGGAGGGCGTGACGCTGCTCCTGACCGATGTCCCCGAACCCCCTTACTCCACCCACCCGTTGCTGTACGGCCGACACCGGGTGCGGCGGATGCTGGGCGTGTCGCACGACGAGTGGGACACGCTGGCGGACACGTTGCATTCGGCCCACGCGTCCTCGTCGTCTTCCTCGCCCTCCTCGTCTCCCTCATCGTCGTCGTCGCCCGTGTCCCTGGACGAGCTGCATGATCCGAAGCGGGTGTGGTCACTGGGGTCGGACAACCCGGCGGAGCTTGAGGCGGAGATCTCGCGGTTGCGGGCGGAGTTGGGGGCGTTCCGAGAGGCGTTGTCCCGGCCCTTCCCGGTGGCCGTACTGCACTGGCCCGAGGGGGAGTTGGCCGAACTGGTGGGGGCGTACGAGTCCCTCGCGGTGGAGTACCCGTCGCACGAGGAGCACCTCGCGACGATAGAGGGGTCGTTGCGGGAGCTGGCGGCGAGCGGGACGCAGAACCTGGGGATCGTGACCGGGACTGTGCCTTCTTATGAGGCGTTCGCTGCGTCTGAGGGGGCTTCGCCGGGGGATGTTGATCTGTTGCCGCAGTATGCGACGACTCTTGCGGCTCGGGGGCGGGCTGTGGTTTGGCCGCCTCAGCGGGGGGCTAGTTGCTGGTGTGGGTCGGGGCGGGCTTATGGGGAGTGTCACGGGCAACCACGTTGATCCGACGGGCGCTCCGCGGCCGCCAAGCCCTACATCTACTTGGCGGCCGTGTGGCGGGACGAATCGCTACGATCCCTGTCCACGGGTCCCTAGCTTCTCCCACCACTCACGGTGATAGCGCAGGTAGTCCGGGTGCACTCGATGCGAACGCTTGGTCTTGAGCCTCGGCAACATAGGCGTTCCGAAGATGGTTGCGCGCACAATGATCGACCAGTTCTCGTCCACAACAACAGCACCAACGTCCAGCCGGACATGGCAGTTGGGGCACACACAGAGAATGTTCGGCTCCACATCGGGTCCGTTGTGAGGCCTACCCAAGGGCCTGATATGCGCACCTTGGCTATGCGGCTCGCCATCCGGCCCGAGCAAGCGAAGGCCACAGAGTTGACACTGCCCGTCGTACAGCTTCTTGACGCGACGTGACGTTGCAACACTCCGCATGAGGCGCTGAATCTCCACGGTCCGCGCCTCCGGGTATCTCTCCTCGCCCGGTTCCTCAAGGATTTGCTCTACCGCTTCGAGCGCTTCGGCAACTCGGCTCCCCATGGCCGACAGCGCCTGCTCCGAGTCAGGCAGCCGCTCCAGATCAAACTGGCAGATATCGATCTCGGAACCATCGGGAGCAGGCCATTTAGAGGTGGCCGTGCGAATGGCCGTAACCCTGAACAAGCCGTCGAATCGGTAGCCCTTGGGCGGCGAGTAACGTTTATCACCCTCAAAGCCACGTATGACGCGGATCGGGCGCTCACGTTCATAGCTTCGCTTGAGGGCGGCATTGTCGGCGTACTCCCACGACTGACTGCGCAGAAGTCGGCCAGTAGTGGAGTCCCGGCCCTTTCCCTCTGACGCTCCCGTGTACCTCATGAACGTCCACTGGTCGTCATCGTCCACGTACCCACCGTTGAGGACGATGGCATCGGCGATGTGCAGGCCATCCTCCTCATCCTTGAGACAGGAGATGCCCCGTTGGTTGGTCTGATGAAGCTTGGCGCCCAGTACGTCGAGCCGGCTACCGAAGAGATCCCCTACGACGACACCATCGATGTTCCCGGACACCCGTTTGATTTCCACAGCCCATACTGGACCGACTTCGATCGGTCATGTCAAACAAGTATTCGGCATTGATCATTTGTGATCCGTGAACCGACCACTCCCATGCCTCATGTGTCGGTGTCAGTGCCCTCTGTTAGACATGGGACATCTGTCAGAGCGAGCGGGGGATGCCGACGTGACCAAGCCAGGAGTACCCACGGAGCCCCCAGCAGGCCTCTACGAAGAGCTCATCACGCTGCGCTTCGAGCAGCAGTTGAAGGAGCTCGGCAGCCTAGGCTGGTATCCCGTGACAGATGCTGTGGGGTCGGAGTCAGTACCACACGTATTGGCCCGGCACGTCGCAGGGACCGTGCGACGCGTGCTGCAAAGCCTCCCGAGCGTGGAGCGGGTACACGCGGCCAACCACATCCTGGAATCCATCAGCACCCTCGAAGGCGCCCAAGAATGGGTGGACCTGGTGGCTGACGGCCCTCGTCAACTCCTCGCGCTGACACGGCAGGAGGCACCCGGCGTCTTCGCCGTTCGCCCCGGTATCCCTCTCTCCGACACCGCCCTCATCACCAACTCGCCGGAGGACCCAAGCCTCGGCTTCGAACTACGTGCCGAGCTCGCCACTGCCGACCACGTCGACCTACTCTGCGCCTTCGTGAAGTGGCACGGACTGCGCATCATCGAGCAGTCCCTGCAAGCGGCCCACAACCGTGGCGTGCCGATACGGGTCATCACCACGACCTACATCGGCGCCACCGAACGGCGCGCGCTGGACCGGTTGGTGCGAGAATTCAACGCCGAGGTCAAGGTCAACTACGAGACGCGATCGACGCGACTGCACGCGAAGGCGTGGCTGTTCCGTCGCGAGAGCGGCTACGACACTGCGTATGTAGGCAGTTCCAACCTCTCCAAGGCCGCTCTCCTCGACGGCTTGGAGTGGAACGTCCGGCTCTCTTCGATCGCCACGCCAGACGTCTTGCGTAAGTTCGAGGCGACCTTCGAGGCGTACTGGAACGACCTGTCCTTCGAGACGTACGACCCCGACGCCGACGGAGAACGACTCCAGGAGGCCTTGGCCATCGCAGGAGGGACCTCTTCAACTGCCGCTAAAGACCGCGGGATTACTCTCTCCGGCCTTGAGGTACGACCGTATCCACATCAACGCGACATGCTGGAGCGGCTGAACGTCGAGCGGGATGTGCATGATGTACACCGGAATCTGCTGGTCGCAGCGACAGGCACCGGCAAGACGGTGATGGCTGCACTTGACTACAGACAGCTGCGGAAGAAGCACGGCCGCGACTTGCGGTTGCTGTTCGTCGCGCACCGCAAGGAGATCCTTCAGCAGTCTCTACGGACCTACCAAGACGTCTTGATGGACGCGAACTTCGGGGAGTCGCTTCACAGCGGTGAGATTCCGGAGCGCTGGAATCACATGTTCGCCAGCGTCCAGTCGCTGAACGCACGAGCGCTCGACCGTCTCGCCCGTGATCACTTCAACGTGATCGTGATCGACGAGTTCCACCACGGGACCTCACCGACATACCGAAAGATCCTTGACCACTTCCAGCCGGCCGAGTTGCTCGGGCTGACCGCAACGCCCGAGCGCATGGATGGCAAGAACATCCAGGACGAGTTCTTCGACGGCCGTATCGCCGCCGAGATGCGACTGTGGGAAGCACTCGAAAATGAACTCCTCAGCCCCTTCCACTACTTCGGTATCACCGACACCACCGACTTGAGCACGGTGGAGTGGAAGCGCGGGGCGTATGACGCGGGCGCTTTGAGCAACGTGCTGACGGGGAACGTGGCACGAGCGCGGCTGGTCGTGAAGGCTGTCAGAGACAAGGTGACCGACCCTGGGGCTATGCGAGCGCTGGGTTTCTGCGTCTCGGTTGCGCACGCGCACTTCATGGCCGAGTCCTTCCGAACGGCCGGCCTCAACGCCGTTGCCCTGTCCGGGGAGTCATCCAGCCAAGAGCGCGCACAGGCCCTGGCAGACCTCAGGTCGGGTGCACTGCAAGTGATCTTCTCGGTCGACCTCTTCAACGAAGGGCTCGACATCCCTGACGTGGATACGTTGCTTCTTCTGCGCCCTACCTCCAGCGCCACCGTCTTCCTTCAACAGCTCGGCCGCGGCCTTCGCCGCACCGAAGACAAGGCCGTACTGACCGTGCTGGACTTCATTGGGCAGCACCGCAAGGAGTTCCGCTTCGAGAACCAGTTCCGCGCGCTCACGAACCTCACCCGCAAGCGGCTGCTCGACAACATCGAGCATGACTTCCCCCAGCTGCCGTCCGGCTGCCAGATCATCCTTGAGGAGAAGGCGAAGAAAACCATCATCGCCAACATCAAGGACCAGATCGGCGTCAACGTCACGGCGCTGGCACGTGAGGTTGCCGACTACGCCGAGCCGAGCCTGAGCCGGTACCTGCACGAGAGCGGTCGCGAGCTGAAGGAGCTCTACCGAGGCAACGGCAACTCCTGGACAGGCCTGCTGCGCCGCTCCGGGCTTCTGCAGGGTGAGCCGCCGGAAGGTGAAGCCGCCCTCCTCAAGCGCGTGTCCGCCTTTCTCCACGTGGACGACCCGCTACGGGTAGCCGCATACACGCGGATGCTGGCGGACGACGCTCCTGCCTACGGCGAACTCGACGAGCAGGGTCGGGCCTACGCCCGCATGCTGTTCTTCCAGCTGTGGCCGCTTGGTGGCATCACCCGCAAGGGCTTCGCGGACTACGACGCGGGATTCTCAACTCTGCTTGAACAGAACGCAGTTCGCAGCGAGCTGCGCCAGATGCTGGAGTACAACCTCGCCCACACGGAACACGTCCCGATCCCGCTTCTCGGCGTAGGCGGACAAAGCGGTATTCCGCTGACCGTGCATGCCTCGTACAGCCGCGAAGAAATTCTCCCTGCCCTTGGCCAGTCCTCCATCGGTGGCTTCATGCCGGCCGACTTCCGCGAGGGCGTGAAGTGGTGCGAGTCGATCAAGACCGACGCGCTCCTGATCACGCTGGAGAAGGACGAGAAGGACTTCTCTCCTCAAACCCGCTACCACGACTACGCGTTGAGCGAGACCCTCTTCCACTGGGAGTCCCAGAACCAGACGTCGGCAACGTCTCCCACCGGTCTGCGCTACCAGAATCACGTAGCCGAGGGCAGTCACGTCCTGCTCTTCGTACGCCGCTACAAAAGCACGGACATCGGGGGCGCCCAACCGTGGATGCTGCTTGGCCCCGCCGAATTCGACGGCTCCACCGGGAGCAAGCCGATGGCGATCAAGTGGAAGTTGAAGCACACGCTCCCCGCGGATGTTTGGACCTACTCCGCGATTGCTGCTGGGTAGCGTTGCCCAACTAGTCGCCCACAAGACCGAGTTCAGCCTCGAAACGCATCTGAGCTCGGTCTAGGGCTTCCTCCGGGTCATGGCCGTGCACCCGAAGCCAGTGCAGAAGATCAGAGATGGCATCGATCGCCGCCGCCTCCGTGGTTGCCGCCCCAAGGCGACTTGCCCGACGGCTACCGCAGTGCTCGTCGGGGGCGTGCAGAGCAGTAGCGAACTCGCACCACGTCACCTTGCGATCGGCGAGGAGCTGAACACCCCAGCGGTCAGTGGTAGCCGTCACGAGGGCCATACCCCGCCCTGTTTCGGCATCATCGGTAGCGTCCACGAGTGTGGGTAGGGCACGCGTATCCGGGTCATGGACTTCGATGCGCAGGCGGGTGCCGTTCACAGAGACGACGAGCGTGGTCGGGGTACCTGCGCCCACGTGAGTGATCACGTTGGAGACGAGCTCACTGACACAGAGTTGGACCGCGGCGGTCAGTTCTTGCAGGCCCCAGATCCTCAGATGGATCCGTAACACCCGACGTAGAGCGGCCACTTCCTCGGGCTCTGCCAGAAACGGGAGTTCCCACGCCGCCCTCGGCGTGCACATAGCGCAGTCCATGTCTCAATCCCTCCACCTGCACGGCAGGTTGCGATGCGTCACTACCTTCACACCGAGGGTTGCACTGGAACTCTCAAAATGGAACTCTCATTTTCTACTGGAAGGAGCGCACTCCGGCCTCACGCGCCCCCGGCGCGCGCTGTCTTGCCGTCAGACTCGAACAACCAGCACGATCTGATAGATCGACACGAAGGGCCGTAAGCATGCCAGTTGGACCCACCACTCGAAGGCGCCAGCTGGGCGCCGACCTGCGCCGACTCCGTGAATCCAAGGGTTTGACCCTGGAGGAGGCAGGTGCCCGTGTCGGCATCTCAAAGGCAACGCTGAGTCGCTACGAGACGAAGGAAGGGACTGTCAAGTGGCCGGCTGTTGACGCCCTTTGCCGTGAATACGGATCCTCTGACGCAGAACGTCTCGCCCTCGTCGAGCTGGCCAAGGGCGCGAAGATCCAAGGTTGGTGGCGATCACTCGCCGACCCGATCCCTGAGTCCATGAACCTCATGCTCACGCTTGAGGACGAGGTCGTACGCGAAGACCACTACGCGTGCATGTACGTCCCCGGGCTACTCCAAACTCGCGCCTACGCCGAGGCAGTCCACCGAGCCTCGGAGGTGCAGTGCCCGGAGCGCGAAGTGCAGCACATGGTCGACATCCGCATGAAGCGCCAGGAACTCCTCGACCGCAACGAGCCACCGCGCATTTGGTGCGTGATCGATGAGGCGGCGCTCCGTCGCCAGGTCGGCGGACGCGAGGTCATGCGGGAGCAACTCGGCCACCTGCTAGCCCTAGCTGAACGCCCGCACGTCACCGTTCAGGTGCTCCCCTTCTCAAAGGGCGCACACGCAGCGGCAGTTGGCAGCTTCGCCATCCTGCGGGGCCCGACTCCGGACCTCGACGTGGCGTACGTGGACCTGCTCAGCGGTGGCCTCTTCATGGAGAAGCCGCAGGAACTGGCGCGCTATAGGTTGGCGTTCGAGTACCTCAGCGCACAGGCACTCGACCTTGAGTCCTCCACGGATATCGTCCACCGCATAAGCAAGGAGTCCTGATGTCGGCGCCCTCGACGCACCAGTGGTTCAAGTCCTCGTACAGCGGGGGTAGTGGGACGGAGTGTGTCGAGTGCGCGCGTACGCAAGATGGGGCTCTGATACGGGACTCGAAGAACCAGAAGGGTTCTTCACTCAGCGTCCGGCGACAGGCTTGGCATGCCTTCACGAACGCCTTGCAGGACAGGCGGATTTCGCAGCCTTGAGGGACCTGCCTGAAGACGCGCCAACCGAGCGATAGTCCTCACCCCGGCCAGCGCAGCGCTTCCGGCCCTGGCCCGCTCCCACTCAGGCGTGCCGCCCCCACTGCCCCCGGTGCACGACATCCTCCATGCCCCGCCGCCGCTCCGCGACCCGCCCGCTCTGCTCGGGAACGTCCTCAGCCCGGTACCCCACCGTGATCCCGCCGATCGGGTCGTACTCCTCCGGCACCCCGAACTCCGCCCGGAACGGCTCCAGATGCTCCGGCATGATGCCGAAGAAGCAGGCACCGAGCCCCTCGTCGACCGCGGTCAGGAGCATCAGCAGGGAGGCCATTCCCGTGTCGATGTACCAGTACGGCGCGGGCCAGCGGGCCTCGGCTCGGTCCTCCCAGCCCTTGTCGGGTTCGGCGTAGCGCGCCAGGTAGGCCGCCTTGTGGGCCAGGGGTACTACGACCAGCGGGGCGTCCTGCATCGTCGGAGTGTTCTCAACCCGGGTGGGGACGAACGGCCAGAAGCGGGCGCGGTCGGCCGGGTCGGTCAGGGCCAGGAACGCCCAGCCCTGGGAGAAGCCGGCCGAGGGGGCTCGTAGCGCGGAGGCGAGGATGCGTTCGATCACCTCCGGGGTCAGCGGTTTGTGGGTGTAGTGCCGGATCATGCGTCGCCGGCGGACCACCTCGGAGAATTCCATGCGGGCAGATCCTGCCATGAACTCCCGAAGCAGCTGGTGGTGTTGGGACACCACTCAGCCGAGAACGACGTGCAATGCCCCGGGGATCCGAGAACGTCGGCCACTTCATTTCCCCCGTTTCCGGGTGAAGGTCAGAGCTCCGGAGCCAGCAAGGTAAGTCGAAGCACCGCCGCGACCGCCAGTGCCGACGGGATCGCGTACCACCATCGACGGAGCCATTCACCCTTGACGAACGCCCAACTCAACCCCGCCGTAACGGCAGTGAGCGCCAAGGAGGAGCCGGCCGCGAAGTTCGAGTGGGCGACCGTCTCGCTGTCCCAGGGGCCTGCGGGGTCGGCGGCGTATGCCAGGAGTGTCAGGTATGCCGTCACCAGGTGGCCCAGGGTGAGGACGAGCGCGCAGAGTGCGGATGCGTCGGGACGGGGCAACTTGCCTGTCGGGGTGGGGAGTCGAGGGCGGACAGGGGTGGTCACTGCGGGGCTCCTGGGCGTCGTCCAGTTTGCGATCAAAGCCGCGACCGTGAGTCTGAGTGGCGGGGTCCTCATCGTACGGACCGCGTTGTAGCGAATGGCCAGCTCCTGCGGCTGCGCTCGGGGCATACGGTTCCGCAGGACATCACCGACACCGCTGAACTGGCCCTCCGCCACAAGGCATTCGATGCCCTCACCCAACTCCCAAGCCCCTCTGGCCCGTTACGCACTTATTGCACAAAAGATCTTCACCATTTCCGACCCGAGTCCATATCATGCGGAGATCAACAGGCCCAACCAAGGGGAGACTTGGGCGGGCCTCTCAGGTTCCTGTGGGGGTTTCATGCGCATACGTGTTGCGGCTGCCGCCGTTGTCTCCGGTGCCGTCGTCCTGTCCGCGCTCGCGCTTCCGGTGGCCGCCCAGGCGGCGGAGCGTCCCAGTACGACGGCGGGGCTAACTTCCTTCGCAGCGAAGTCCGTTCAGCCCAGAGACTCCTCGGGCAACACCAAGTTCTCGCACCCCGCCATCAACGGCGGCAAGGACATCGTCCTCGGTACCACCGGCACGAAGTCCGTGACCGTCACGTACACCGCCAAGGACGCGAACGGCATCGCGCTCACCGAGGCGTTCCTGTGGCAGGGGACCGACAGTTCGACCACGGACGGCATCACCGGTGGGCTCGGGACGGACGACGACCCGAGTTGCACGGAGACGGCGACCCAGGGCACGTACACCTGCAAGGCCGTCTTCAACATCCACCCCGCAACCGACATGAAGAACAACGGGGTTGCCGGGACCTGGAAGCTGTTCCTGGGGGCCTGGGACCTGTACGCGAACGCCAGTTACAACGACGACGTCGCCACCGCCTCGATCAAGAAAGCCGCCACCCTCACCGCCGACGCCACGCCCGAGCCGGTCAAGAAGGGCAAGACCATCACGGTCACGGGGAAGCTGGCCCGCGCGAACTGGTCGACGGGCAAGTACGCGGGGTACGTGTCCCAGCCCGCGAAGCTGCAGTTCCGGAAGAAGAGCAGCAGCACCTACACCACCCTCAAGACGGTCAAGACCAACAGCACCGGCGTCCTGAAGACCACCACCAAGGCCACGGTCGACGGTTACTACCGCTACGTCTTCGCCGGCACCGCCACCACCGCCGCGGCCACAGCGCCCGGCGACTTCGTCGACGTCCGGTAAGCGGTTCGGTAGCACCTCAACATCAGCACCTCAACATCAGTTCGTCAGCACTTCGGTGCCGGGTCGCGATGCGTCGTCGCGCCCGGCACCGCGCCCTTTCCCCGCCCGCGGTATCGCCGAGTAAGAGATCTACGTGAACCGCCGAGGCCCCCTCCCGACACCCCCACCCCCCTGTGTACCGTCCTCCCGTGTGTCGATCGGTGATCACTCAACTACCGTTCTACGCGCGAAGATTCACCGCAGTCAGTGACATCCGCAGCACCCGCACCCCTGTTCATTCCACCCCCCCACTGATGGAATCCCCCACTCACGGAGGTTCACCGGATGCTCAAGCTTGGCAAGTTCACGTCACGTCACAGGTTCACCACCGCCCTCACCGTCCTCGGCATGCTCGCCACCGGCGCTGCCGTACAAGCCGCCACCGTCACCCCCGCGCACGCGGCCACCACGCACCGTGTCCTGTTCGACGACGGGCACGCCGAAGAGGCGGGCAACGCGGACTGGATCATCTCCACGAGCAAGCCCGACCCGCTGTCCCAGGACTCCTCCCCCTCCTCCGACAAGGACTGGACCGGGGCGCTCTCGTCGTGGGGCATCGCGCTGCAGAAGACCGGCGACTACAGCCTCAAGACCGCGACCAGCGCGCTCACTTACGGGGGTTCGTCGGCGACCGATCTCTCGAAATTCGACACGCTCGTGCTGCCCGAGCCGAACATCAAGTTCACGACCGCCGAGAAGACCGCCATCATGAACTTCGTGAAGGCCGGCGGCGGGCTGTTCATGATCTCGGACCACACCGGGTCCGACCGCAACAACGACGGCTACGACGCGGTCCAGATCCTCAACGACCTGATGACCAACAACAGCGTCGACTCGACCGACCCGTTCGGCCTCTCCATCGACTCGCTGAACATCAGCTCCGGCTACCCGGCCGCCATCAGCGACAGCAGCAACGCCGTACTGCACGGCTCCTTCGGCACCGTCACCAAGAGCCTCATCGCCAACGGCACCACGGCCACCCTCAAGCCCGCCGACAACTCCGCCGTCAAGGGCCTGCTGTACCGCTCCGGTTACTCCGGGAACACCGGCGCCTTCTTCGCCACCAGCACCTTCGGCAGCGGCAAGGTCGCGTTCTGGGGCGACAGTTCACCGATCGACGACGGCACCGGCCAGTCCGGCAACACGCTCTACGACGGCTGGAACGACACCGGCGCCACCAACGCCGCCCTCGCCCTCAACGCCACGGAGTGGCTCTCCTCGTGAGCCGTGAGCCGTGAGCCGTAGACCTGAGGTGTAAGCCGTAGGCCACCGAGACTGACGTAGGACCGCGCGTTAGCCTCGGTGGCTATATCCGGTCAGCTCGGTTCCATCAGCTCCAGGAGGCACGTCATGGCCAAGGTCCCCAGCGTCCGCAACGTTCCCAGTGCGGTGGTCGCCGCGAGCGGGCTTGTCGGTGGGTACGGCGTCGCCCGCTGGACCAGGAAGCGCCAGCTCGGCGGAGTCGCCCTCGCCGTGGCCACCGCCGCACAACAGTGGCGCCAGCAGGCCGGCGGCAAGGCGGCCGGTGCACTCACGGTCGCCTACGTCGCCGCGTTCGCCGGTTCCCACCCGCTGGCCAAGAAGGTCGGCGCCTGGCCCGCCGTCTTCGGTGTCGCCGGCGCCGTAGCCCTCGCCTCCTGGGCGGTAGCCGACCGCCACGCGTGACGACCGTCGCCCGCGTACGGCGCCAAGGCGACGTGTCGGGGGGTGTCCGCCCGCAGCGGTCGGCGCGTCAACACGGTCAAGTCGGTGAGCAACGGTTCCCGCGCCGATCCGAGGACGGACACCCCCCGGCGCGGCGCCGCCCCCCAACGCACAGCAGGCGAACCACAACGCACCCCGCACCGGGACACAAAGCCGCACCCCCAACCACCCAGGGGCGCGGGGAACGGCGCGACCAGCCCCACCCAACCCGCACCCGAAGACGACCGCCTCAGTGCTGATGCCCCAGCACATTCACCACCCGCCCACCCGGATCCCGCACAAAGAACCGCCGCACCCCCCACTCCTCGTCCCGCAACTCCCGCACGATCTCCGCACCGGACGCGACGACCTCCGCCCACACCGCGTCCACGTCCTCGACCTCCACACTCAGGTCAGGAACGACAGGGGCGGTGCGTTCCTCCGTGAGAAAGCTGATCTGGGCACTGGGGTTCGAGGGAGACGCCAGGGTCATCACCCAGCCCTGGTTCATGACTTCCTCGAAGCCCAGCAGGCCGTAGAAGTCTGCGTTCGTGCTCATCGAGTCCTCGCCCTCCGCCGCCACTCGGAAGTCGGGGACGATCCTGCGGACGCTCATCGGATACGGCTCCTCACGATCGGTGGGCAGCGGCGCACAGCACACCCTCGGTCGAATCCTCCGCGCCGCGCGGCCGGAAACAGCGTCCCACCGCCGCCGCGATCAACGCCCCCGCCCCGATCACCAACGTCGCGAACGCCCACGCCAGCGGCTGTTCCGACTCGAACGACACGTACATCAACACGGCCGGCGGCACCGCCACCACCAGCAACGGCCAGGCCAGGTCGTCCCGGTGACCGAAGTAGCCCGCCAGGAACACCAGGATCACCGCGAGCAGCACCCCGCCACCACCGGACACCTCACCCGCCACCGACACCGGCACCGATCCCGACGGAACACACACGACGTACGCCGCCGCCGCGCCCCCCGCACCGAGCATCCGGGTCAGCCAGCGTTCCGGCCAGGGGCGCGTGCGCAGGGGGCTCAGCAGCTTCTCGGTCATACGTACGAGGGTTCCCCCGCCGCCGGGGCCGCGACAGAGTACGAGTACTCAGATCCGGCGGATCCACCGGACCCGGCCCCCTTACGCCGCCCCCGCCGCACCGACCGAAGGCGACTTCACCGCTGTCAACGGCGTAGCCACATCCTCCAACGACCGCCCCTCCG
The DNA here is from genome assembly GCF_036226385.1 of Streptomyces sp. NBC_01261. Classification (NCBI taxonomy): domain Bacteria; kingdom Bacillati; phylum Actinomycetota; class Actinomycetes; order Kitasatosporales; family Streptomycetaceae; genus Streptomyces; species Streptomyces sp. NBC_01261. The sequence continues at coordinate 6,945,373 of NZ_CP108463.1, read as the reverse complement.
CCCGCACCGCCAGCACCGCCGCCACCAGCCCCGCCGCACACATCAGCCCCGCCCCGATCTGGAACGCGAGCACCGTGTCCCCCACCTTCCCCGTCCCCGTCAGATCCGCGAACAGCAGCGGCCCGCTGATCCCACCCGCCGCCGTACCCAACGCGTAGAAGAAGGCGATCGACATCGCCCGGGTCTCCATCGGGAAGATCTCCGAGACCGTCAGATACGCGCTGGACGCGCCCGCCGACGCGAAGAACAGGACCGCGCACCAGCACGCCGTCATCGTGGTCGCGCTCAGCGACCCCCGGTCGAACAACCACGCCGTGCCGAACAGCAACAGCCCCGAGAGCAGATACGTCGACGAGATCATCACCCGGCGCCCGACCGTGTCGAACAGCCTGCCCAGCAGCAGCGGGCCCAGGAAGTTGCCGACCGCGATGACCGCGAAGTAGTAACCGGTGTTGCCCGTGGGCACGTCGAAGAACTTCGTCAGGATCGCGCCGAAGCCGAAGGTGATCGCGTTGTAGAGGAACGCCTGCCCGATGAAGAGCGAGAAGCCGAGCGTCGCCCGCTTCGGATAGTCGCGGAAGATCGTGCGGGCGATCTCCCCGAACGACACACTCTTGCGCTGATGGATGGTGATCTCGCCCTCGGCGGGCGGCAGTTCGTGCCCCTGCTCCGCCTCGATCCGACGCTCGATCGACGTCACCACCTCGTCCGCCTCCCGATCCCGCCCGTGGATCAGCAGCCAGCGCGGGCTCTCCGGCACATGCCGTCGCACGAGAAGAATGACCAGCGCGAGCACGGCGCCCAGCGCGAAGGTCAGCCGCCAACCCACGTCCGCCGCGAAGATGTCGGTGTTCAGCGCGACGATCGACAACAACGACCCACCCACCGCGCCCACCCAGAAGCTGCCGTTGATGATCAGGTCGACGCGGCCCCGGCAGTACGCCGGGATCAGCTCGTCGATCGCCGAGTTGATCGCCGCGTACTCGCCGCCGATCCCGAAGCCCGTGAGGAAGCGGAACGTGAAGAACCACCAGGTGGAGAAGGAGGCCGCCGTGAGGGCCGTAGCGGCGAGGTACACCACCAGCGTGATCATGAAGAGCTTTTTACGGCCGTAGAGGTCGGTGAGCCGGCCCCAGAACAGGGCACCCACGCACGCACCCGCCACATACAGGGCCGCCGCGATACCGGTGATCTGCCCGGAGCTGATCGGCAGCCCGCTGCCGGGCTCGGAGAGGCGGCCGGCGATGTTGCCGACGACCGTGACCTCCAGGCCGTCGAGGATCCATACGGTGCCGAGGCCGATGACGATCGTCCAGTGCCAGCGGGACCACGGGAGGCGGTCGAGCCGGGCGGGAATGGACGAGGTGACCGTCCGGCCACCACCACTCCCGGCCGGCGTCTCGGCACTCGCACGCGCACTCTCACTCGCACTGGCCATCGGGGTTCCTCCTCGTCGAGCGAACCCCCTCCGGGTGCCCCCGGAATTCGACCCCTACACCCGCCCCCGCACCCCGCCTACACCCCCACCAGCCGCGTCACCGTATAGATCAACAAGCCCACCAACGACCCCACCACCGTGCCATTGATCCGGATGAACTGCAGGTCACGCCCGATGTTCGCCTCGATCTTCCGGGTCGTGTGCTCCGCGTCCCAGCCCGCCACGGTGTCCGTGATGAGGGAGGTGATCTCCTTGCGGTAGGTCGTCACGACGTACACGGCCGCGCCCTCCACCCAGCCGTCGACCTTCGCCTGGAGCTTCGGTTCCACGGCCATCCGCGCGCCCAGCGACAGCAGCGAGGCCCGCACCCGCAGCCGTAGCTCACTGCGCTCGTCCTCGGCGGCCGACACGATCATCGAGCGTACGGACGTCCACGCGCTGGCGATCAGGTCCTGGACCTCGCCGCGGCCGAGGACGTCGCCCTTGAGGCGCTCCACGCGCGCGCGGGTCTCCGTGTCGGACTGGAGGTCGGCGGCGAAGTCGCCGAGGAAGCGGTCCAGGGCGCCACGGGCCGGGTGGGAGGGCATGTCGCGCATCTCGGTGACGAAGCGGAGCAGTTCCTTGTAGACGCGCTCGCCGATGCGCTTGTCGACGAATCTCGGGGTCCAGCCGGGGGCGCCGCCCTCGACCGCGTCCATGACCTGCTCGTCGTGCAGGACCAGCCAGTCGTGCGCGCGGGCCACGATCAGGTCGACGACTCGCTTGTGGCCGCCGTCGGCGACGATTCGCTCCAGGGTCTTGCCGATGCCGGGGGCGATCTCCTGGGCGTCGGCCCGGCGGGTGATCGCCTCGCCGACGATCGCCTGGACGTCCGAGTCCCGCAGGACGGTGAGGGCGCCCCGGAGCGCCGCCGAGAGTTCCGCCGTCACGCGGTCCGCGTGGTCCGGGTCCGCCAGCCAGGCGCCGAGGCGGCTGCCGATGCCGACCGCGCGCAGGCGTTGCCGTACGACCTCCTCGGAGAGGAAGTTCTCGCCGACGAACTCGCCCAGGGAGACGCCCAGTTGGTCCTTCTTCGTGGGGATGATCGCGGTGTGCGGGATGGGCAGGCCCAGCGGGTGGCGGAAGAGGGCGGTGACCGCGAACCAGTCGGCCATCGCGCCGACCATGCCCGCCTCGGCCGCCGCGGCGACATAACCCGTCCAGGGGCCCGCGCCCGAGTGCGACGCCCATTTCGCGAGCACGTACACGACGGCCACGAAGAGCAACAGGGCGAGCGCCGTCAGTTTCATCCGGCGGACGCCGCGCTGTCGCTCCTGGTCGGCCGCGCTGAACGTGGTCATCGTGCGGCGGGACCCGTCACTCTCGGTCGCCGCCCCCAACCCCGCCTCTGTCCGTTCCATCCGCTCCACCCGTTCCACCCGCTCCGACCGCCCCGCCCGTTCGCCGGTACCGTACATATTGTCCCTTCCTGATCGACTCCCGGAACGGAACAGGAGTTCCCACAGTCACCCGATCGGGCAAAATGGCAGAGCCCTGCCACTCACCCGAGGAGGCCCACCGCGTGACCAAGCCTCGTGACGGGGGTGTGGGGGTGTCCCCCACAAAGCAGCGTGCCCTACTGTCCGCGATCATCACCTTGATCGCGGTCCTTTCCGTCTGCATATACGTCGGGGCCGCCGCGGGCGACGGAAGCCGGGGCGACGACGGGAAGAACTCCGCCGGCGCACGCTCCGGCGGCAACTCCGCCGCCCCCGCCTCGGCCGGCACCTGGGTGGGCGCCTGGGCCGCCGCTCCGGTGAGCGGCGAGACCGGTACGGAGCGGACCGGCACGGCGCGCCGCTCGGTGCGCAACATCGTCCACACCAGCGCGGGCGGCGCGAGCGCCCGGATCACCCTCTCCAACCTCTACGGCCGGGCCCCGCTCAGCATCACGCACGCCTCGATCGCCGTCGCCGCCGCCCGCAACAGCTCCGCCGCGGCCCAGGGCACCATGCGGCGGCTGACCTTCGGCGGCGCGACCTCGGTGACGATCCCGGCCGGGCAGCAGATCCTCAGCGACGCCGTGCGCCTCCAAGTCCCGGCGGGCGCCGACCTGTTGGTCACCACCTACTCCCCCACCGCGTCGGGACCGGTCACCTACCACCCGTACGCACGGCAGATCTCCTATCTCGCCGAAGGCGACCACGCCGAGGACGCGACCGGCACGCCGTACCGCGAACGCACCGCGATCTGGCGCTACTTGACCGCGGTGGACGTGCTGAGCGACCAGGCGAAGGGCACGGTCGTCGCGTTCGGCGACTCGATCACCGACGGGTCGACCTCGACGGAGAGCGCCAACCGCCGCTGGCCGGACGCCTTTTCGGAGCGGCTGCGCGCGGCCCTGGCCGCCGGGCGGGACGTGCCGCGCTACAGCGTCGTCAACGAGGGCATCAGCGGCAACCAGATACTCACGAGCCTCGCCGGCCGGCCCGCCGAGAACCAGAGCGGCCTCGTCCGCTTCGGCCGTGACGTGCTGGGCCGTCCGAACGTCAAGGTCGTCGTCGTCGACCTCGGCGTCAACGACGTCCTGCACGGCGCCCGCGCCGACCGGGTCCTCGCCGGCCTGCGCACCCTGGTCCGCCAGGCCCACGCGCGCGGCGTGAAGGTCATCGGCGCGACCCTGATGCCCTTCGGCGACTACTTCCGGTACACGGCGGCCCGGGAGGCCGTACGCCAGGAGGTGAACGCGGCGATCAGGAGCGGCACGGTGTACGACGCCGTCGTCGACTTCGACAAGGCGCTGCGCGACCCGTACGCCCCGCGCCGGTTCGCCGCCGAGTACGACTCGGGCGACCATCTCCACCCCAGCGACCGGGGCTACCGGAAGATGGGCGCCACGATCGATCTGGCGGACCTCAAGGGCGCGGTCCCCGCCCAGCTGTAACCCGGTCCCCTCGTAAAAAAGCCTCAGTCCCAGTCCCGGTGCCGGCGCTCCCGCCGGTCCCGGTGCCGCTCGCGGCGCTCCTCGTGCCGTTCCCTGCGCTCCTCGTGGCGGCGCCGGATCGCCTCGCGGTGTTCGTCCATGGCCTCGCGGTGGGCGTCGTGCAGGCCGGACAGGGCGTCGCGGTGGGAGCCGTAGAGCTCCTTGGCGGACGAGCCGCGCTCCAGCTTCTCCTGGCGGCGCTCCTCCTTGAGGCGCTGCCGTTCCGCCCGGGTCACCTTGCGTTCCACGCCGACCCCGCCCCAGAAGGCGAAGCCGGTGAGGATCACGCGCGGGGCGCCCGGGTCGCCCGGCACGCCCTCCTGGCTGTGGTCGAAGGCGCCCATGATGCCGATGCCGCGGACGACGACCTCGACGCCCGGCGGCACGACGACCTGGGCGCCGCCCATGATCGCGATGCAGTTGATCTCGACCTCGCGGTCCGCGAAGTTCGCCTCGCGCAGGTCGATCTCGCCGCCGCCGAAGAAGGAGAAGCAGGTGAACCGCTTCGGGACCGTCCACCGGCCCTTGCGCTGGAACCCGGACAGGATGGCCACGGCCCAGGTCGAGGACCCCTCGCCGCCGACGATCCGCCCGGCCCAACTCCCCCTGTCCACCGGCTCCTTGACCATGTTCACCGGCGGCGGGGTGACCCCGGCGACCGGCAGGTCCTGGGTGATGGGCGTCAGTTCGCCGTACGTGCGCGCCTTGTAGGTCGCCTCCAGACGCTCCTCGAACTCCTCCATGTCGAGGCGGCCCTCCGCGACGGCGTCGCGCAGCACCTCGGCGACCCGCTCACGGTCGGCGTCGGATGCGCGGAGTTCCGGGACTGCGTCGTCGGTCATACGGAGCAGCCTACGAGGTCACTCCGCGCAGGGCTACGAGGTGACTTCACGCGGAGCTGTGAGGTGACTTCACCGGGGCTATGAGACCGCTTTCTCGGCCTGTTCCGCGTACATCTTGGCGATCACCGCCTCGATGTCCGGCTCGCGCACCGACAGGTCCACCATCGGGTACTCCGCCGCGATCCGCGCGACCAGCGGAGCCGCCGACTCCGACGCCGGGAACGCCAGCCACTGCCTCGGGCCCTCCACCTTCACGACCCGCGCGTCCGGCACCTCGATCGGGGGCAACTCCCGTTCCAGGTCCACCACCAGGGTCCGCTCGCTCTCCCCCGCCTCGTGCAGACCGGCGAGGGGGCCGTCGTACATCAGACGGCCGTGGTCGATGACCATCACGCGGGAGCAGAGCTGCTCGATGTCCTGGAGGTCATGGGTGGTGAGGAGGACCGTGGTGCCCTGCTCGGCGTTCAGGTCCCGCAGGAACTCCCGGACTCGGGCCTTGGAGATGACGTCCAGGCCGATGGTCGGCTCGTCGAGGTAGAGCACCTCGGGGTCGTGCAGCAGGGCCGCCGCGATGTCGCCGCGCATCCGCTGGCCCAGGGAGAGCTGTCGTACGGGCACGTCCAACAGGGCGCCCAGTTCGAGGAGTTCGACACAGCGGTCGAGGTTCTCGGCGTAACGGGCGTCGGGGATGCGGTACATGCGGTGCATCAGCTTGTACGAGTCGATCAGCGGGAGGTCCCACCACAGGGTGGTCCGCTGGCCGAAGACCACGCCGATGCGGTGCGCGAGCCGGGTGCGTTCGCGGGACGGGTCGATGCCGGCGACCCGCAGCCGGCCCCCGCTCGGGGTGAGGATGCCGGTCAGCATCTTGATGGTGGTCGACTTCCCGGCGCCGTTCGGACCGATGTAGCCGACCATCTCGCCGCGGGCCACGGCGAAGGAGATCGAGTCGACGGCCCGCACCTGGCGCCGTTCCCGCTTCATGAACCCGGTCTTCTTGCGCACGTCGAAGACCTTCTCGACGCGGTCCAGTTCGATGAACGCCTGCTCTGTCACCCTCAACTCCCAGTACTTCGGTACGACTTGAGCCCGGCGCGCCAGGCCAGCCCGGCCAGCACGCAGAAGGCGAGTGCCACCAGCGGCGAGGCGAACTCCGCGCCCGGCGGCAGGTCCAGCGGGTACGGCCGCCCCAACACATAGGAGGCGGGCACCCAGTTGACGAAGGCGAGCGGCAGCATGAAGGTCACACCCCGCAGGAAGTCCTTGCCGAACACGGCCGGCGGGTACTGCAACAGCGTGGTGCCGCCGTAGGTGAACGCGTTCTGCACCTCGGCCGCGTCCTGCGCCAGGATCTGGAAGGCCGCGCCCGCCACGAACAGCGAACCGAAGATCGCCGCGCCGCAGATCAGCATCATCGGCACCAACAGCAGCTTGCCGACAGTCCAGTTGACGTCGATGTGGAGCAGCGCGTACCCCAGCACCAGGCCGCCCTGGGTGATCCGGCCCAGGCGGCGCAGCGCGAACCGGTCGGCGCCGATCTGGGCCAGGACCGGTGCGGGGCGTACGAGGAGCGTGTCGAAGGAGCCGTCGCGGATGCGGGCGCCCAGCACGTCCATCGAGCCGAGGACCAGGTCGGAGATGCCGAACGCGGTGGCCGACAGGCCGTAGAGGAAGGCGACTTCGGGCAGGGACCAGCCGCCCAGCGAGTGGACCTGCGAGAACATCAGCAGGATCGTGGCGAAGTCGAGGCCGGTCACCAGGAGGTTGCCGATCACAGTGATGACGAAGGACGTGCGGTAGGTCATGCTCGACCGGATCCACATCCCGGCGATCATCCCGTAGGCACGCAACCCCTCGCGCCAGCGCGGCAGTTCACCGTCACCCGGATACCGAAGGGTCACCCCCTCACTCGTTCGGGTCGTCTCAGCCACCCTGAACCACCACCCTCCGCGTCGCCGCCGACTGCATCAGTCGCCCCGCCGTGAGCAGCGCCACCGCCCAGGCCGCCTGGAAGGCGTACGCGTGCAGCGGAGCGGTCTTCCCCATCAGCACGTCCGCGGGCATCTGGATCTGCGCCGCCCACGGCAGCGCCCGTACGACATCGCCGAGCGCGCCCGGGAAGGCGTTCAGCGGGAGCACCATGCCCGAGCAGAAGATCCCCAGGATCATCATGGCCTGGTTGATGCCCGTGCCGTCCATCAGCCAGAACACGCTCAGGGCGGCGAGGTAGCGGATGCCGAAGCTGACGAGGATCGCCAGCAGCAGCGCGACCAGGAGGGCCGCCCAGGACATGACGTCGGTGGGCAGCGCCATCGGGAAGAACAGCGAGCCGAACACGAACGGGATCACGCCCCGGCCGAGGAGTTGGAACAGGGCCCGTCCGAAGTCGCTCGCCAGCCACCAGAGTTGGAGGTCGGCGGGCCGGTACAGGTCGACGGCGATGTCGCCCGTGCGGATGCGCTCCATCAGGTCCTTCTCGAACCCGCCGCCCTGGATCGCCAGCGTCGCGTACAGGCACTGCCCCAGCCACACATAGGTCACCGCCTGCGCCTGGTCGTACCCCCCGAGATGGGGTCGCTCGTCCCACAGCGCCAGGTAGGTGTAGACGAGGACGACACCGAAGACGGTGTTGGTGAAGACCCCGGCGAGCGTCGCCGCCCGGTACGTCGCGTACCGCCTGAAACCCCCCGCCGCGACGGCCATGTACAACCGCCCAGCGCCCACAGAAACCACCCTCCACCCCGTCTTGACACCGAAGCGCAGGAGCCTAGTCCGCAGGTGGTGACGCACGCCACGCATTTTCCGGGCAAGTGCGTGCCGATCGGCGGGAACGGAACGCATGGTGCGAGAGTCTTCGTCTGGGGGCGCAGAAGCGCACAAGGCCGTACAGGAACGTACGAGGCAGTGCGGGACGGTACGACGCGAAACAGGAGTCCGTGCACGACATGAGCGACCAGCCGCAGCCGCCGCAGCCGAATCAGGGCTGGGCACCGAGAGAGCCGGAAGCGGCCGCCGCACCCGAGGCGCCTGGGGTGCCCGGGACAGCAGAGACAGCAGGGACAGCCGGGGCATCCGGGGGCGAGAAGCCCAAGAAGGCCAAGCGGCCCAAGCGCACGGGGTGGCGGCGGGCGATCCCGACCTGGCGGATGACGCTCGGCGGGCTCGTCGTGCTCGTGGCACTGCTGATCGGCGCGTTCTTCCTCGGCTACTCGCTGGTCAAGATCCCGCCCGCCAACGCCCTCGCGATGAAGCAGTCCAACGTGTACCTCTACGCGGACGGCTCCCAACTCGCCCGCGACGGCGAGGTGAACCGCGAGAACGTCGGCCTCGACCAGATCTCCGCGAACGCCCAGCACGCCGTACTGGCCGCCGAGGACCGGGACTTCTTCACCGAGTCCGCCGTCGACCCCAAGGCGATGGTCCGCGCCGCGTGGAACACCGCGACCGGCAAGGGCACCCAGTCCGGCTCGACGATCACCCAGCAGTACGTCAAGAACTACTACCTGGGCCAGGAACAGACCGTCACCCGCAAGGTGAAGGAGTTCTTCATCTCGATCAAGCTGGACCGCACGGAGTCCAAGGCCGAGATCCTGGAGGGCTACCTCAACACCAGCTACTTCGGCCGCAACGCCTACGGCATCCAGGCCGCCGCCCAGGCCTACTACGGCAAGGACGCCACCGAACTCGACGCCGGCCGCGGCGCCTACCTCGCCGCGCTGCTGAACGCGCCGAGCGAGTACGACGTCGTGGCGCATCCCGAGAACAAGGCCGCGGCGGTGGCCCGTTGGAACTACGTCCTCGACGGCATGGTCAAGAAGCACTGGCTCACCGAGTCCGCGCGCGCCGGCATGAAGTTCCCCATGCCGAAGGAGGCCACCGCCTCAACGAGCATGTCCGGACAGCGGGGTTACATCGTCGGCGCGATCAAGGACTACCTCACCACCAACAAGATCATCGACGCGGACACCCTCGAAGCCGGCGGCTACCGCATCACCACCACGCTCCAGAAGAACAAGCAGGACGCCTTCGTGAAGGCCGTCAACGACCAAGTCATGTCCAAGCTCGACAAGAAGAGCCGCAAGGTCGACAACTACGTGCGCGCGGGCGGGGCTTCGGTCGATCCCAAGACCGGCAGGATCGTCGCCATGTACGGCGGCGTCGACTACGTGAAGCAGTACACGAACGGCGCGACCCGCGGCGACTTCCAAGTGGGCTCCACCTTCAAGCCGTTCGTCCTCGCCTCGGCGATCCAGAACGACTCGCAGACCCAGGACGGCCAGACCATCACGCCCAACACCTACTACGACGGCACCAACAAGCGCCCCGTGGAAGGCTGGAACGGCGGCTCGTACGCGCCCGAGAACGAGGACGAGGTCTCCTACGGCGACATCACCGTCCGTACGGCGACGGACAAGTCCGTCAACTCGGTGTACGCGCAGATGGCGGTCGACGTGGGCCCCACGAAGGTCAAGCAGACCGCCGTCGCCCTCGGCCTCCCCTCCGACACCCCCGACCTGACCGCGACCCCGTCCATCGCGCTCGGCCCGTCCACCGCGAGCGTGCTCGACATGGCGGAGGCGTACGCCACGATCGCCAACCACGGTGAGCGGCACACGTACACGATGATCTCGAAGATCACCAAGGACGGCACGAGCGACATCAAGCTGCCGGCGAACAAGACCACCCGCGCGGTGAGCCGCGAGTCCGCCGACACCACGACCTCGGTCCTGCAGAGCGTCGTCGACAACGGCACGGCCACCGCGGCCCAGGGCGCCGACCGCCCGGCGGCCGGCAAGACCGGCACGGCGGAGGAGGACACGGCGGCCTGGTTCGCGGGCTACACCCCGGACCTGGCGACGGTCGTCTCGGTCATGGGCCAGGACCCGACGACCGCCGCCCACAAGTCGCTCTACGGCGCGATGGGCCTCGAACGCGTCAACGGCGGCGGGGCACCCGCGGAGATCTGGGCCCAGTTCACCAAGTCGGCCCTCAAGGGCACCGAGGCGAGCGACTTCGACCTCCAGCTCCAGGACGGCGCCGAGACCGTCGCACCCCCGAGCCTCCAGCCCAGCCGGCCGGCGACCACGGGCGACCAGGACAACGGCGGCACGACCACGACGGGCGGCCCGGGCACCCAGGGCCAGACACAGGGCGGCCAGACGACCGGCGGCACGACGACCACCGGCGGCGACACCACGACCACCGGCGGCACGACCGGCACCACGACGGACGGCACCACCACCACGGGCGGCACGACGACCGACGGCGACACCACGACCACCGGGGGTACGACGGGCACGACCACGGACGGCACGACGACCGGCGGCACCACAGGAACCACGACCGACGGCACCACCGACGGCACGACGACCGGAGGAACGACCGCCGGCCCGCAGAGCACAGGCCGCAAGAAGGAGTGACCGGTCCCGCCGGCGCCTAGTGACCGGAGGTGGCCTTCAGCCCCACGACGGCGACCAGCAGCAGACACACGAAGAAGATCCGGGCGGTGGTGACGGGCTCCCCCAGCACCACCATGCCGAGCACCGCCGCCCCCGCCGCGCCGATCCCGACCCACACGCCGTAGGCGGTACCGATGGGCAGCGACTTCGCGGCGTACGAGAGCAGCAGCATGCTGGCGACGATTCCGGCGCCGGTGAACACGCTGGGGACGAGGCGGGTGAAACCGTCGGTGTACTTCATGCCGATCGACCAGCCGACTTCGAGCAGACCGGCGACGACGAGCAGAACCCAGGCCATGACAGGCACCTCCGAGACGTACGTACTGAACGGGGGTGCGTCGTCTTTCCGTGTCGCTTTCCCGGTACGGCGCGTCTCGTCGGGTTGCTCTCCAACGTAGCAAAGGGACGGCAAAAGGGGCTGGTGACGATGGTCACCAGCCCCCTCGGGGCTTGCTGCCTACAGGTACGCGTCCTACAGATACAGGCCGGTCGAGTCCTCGGAACCCTCGAACCGGTCCGCGGCGACGGCGTGCAGATCCCGCTCGCGCATGAGGACGTAGGCGACCCCGCGCACCTCGACCTCGGCGCGGTCCTCGGGGTCGTAGAGGACCCGGTCGCCGGGCTCCACGGTCCGCACGTTCTGGCCCACGGCGACGACGTCGGCCCAGGCCAGCCGGCGCCCCACGGCCGCCGTCGCGGGGATCAGGATCCCGCCACCCGAACGCCGCTCGCCCTCGCTCTTGTCCTGCCGCACGAGCACACGGTCGTGCAGCATCCGGATGGGCAGCTTGTCGTGCTGGGTGCTCTGCTCGTCTCTCTTGGCGCTCACGCCCACGAACCTACCTGCCCAGGACCCGTCCGTACGCGGGCGGGTCACCCACGGTTTCAGCCCTTACGGCCACCGCGACGCCGGGATCCGAGGACGAACAGCCCCACCACCCCGACGGCGACGAGAGCGACAGGAACGATCCGCTCGACGCGCGGCGCACCCTCCTCGTCCACGAACTGACCCTTGACGTCACTCACGACCCGGTTGACACCGACGTACGCCCTGCCGAGGGTGTGGTCGATGCTCGACGCGACCTTGGCCTTCGCGTCGCCCACGATGGTCTTCGGGTGCACCCGCACCCCGATCTCGTCGAGCGTGTCGGCGAGGACATCGCGGCGGTGCTTGATGTCCGCCTCGATCTGCGCCGGGGTTCTGGTGTCCGGCGTGTTCGACGTGTCCGTCACCGTACGGCCTCCGAAGTCTGCTGGTACTTGTGCCGGACAGTCTGTCAGCTCTCGCGCGGAGTGCACTGTCAGCACCCCCGGTTACGCTAGCGCGATGAGTGAACGACTCCAGCCCGGGGACGTTGCCCCCGCCTTCACGCTCCCCGACGCCGACGGCAACGAGGTGTCCCTCGCCGACCACAAGGGCCGCAAGGTCATCGTCTACTTCTACCCGGCGGCCCTGACCCCCGGCTGCACCAAGCAGGCCTGCGACTTCACGGACAACCTGGACCTGCTGACGGGCGCCGGCTACGACGTCATCGGCATCTCCCCCGACAAGCCGGAGAAGCTCGCCAAGTTCCGCGAGAAGGAGAACCTCAAGGTCACCCTCCTCGCGGACCCCGACAAGAAGGCCCTCGACGCCTACGCGGCCTTCGGCGAGAAGAAGAACTACGGCAAGACCTACATGGGCGTGATCCGCTCCACGATCATCGTGGACGAGTCCGGCAAGGTCGAACACGCGCTGTACAACGTCCGGGCGACCGGCCACGTGGCGAAGATCATCAAGGACCTGGGCGTCTGAGGTTCCGGGACTCTAGGCCCCTACCGCCTTTCCGTACCTGAACGAGATCCACACATCGGGAGGCAGGTCGGCCCGCCCGGGCACCGGCCTGCGCTCCTCGCCCCACTCCCCGGGGGCAAGCTCCTCACCGACCCGCCGCCAGAACGCCACGGCCCCCGGATTGGCGTCCTGAAACGCGACCTCCCAACTCCCCGGATGCCGCGCGACGACATCCCGCACGGCTCCCATCCCGACCCTGGCCCGCCGGGCGCCGCGCACGACGAAGAAGCTGTTGAGGATCCGGGTGGGCGAGCCGATCCCCCGCACGAACGCGAACCCGACGGGATGCTCGCCGCTCACGAAGAGATACGGCGCCCAGTCACCGTCCGAGCCGCCGAACGCCGCGGTCACCCGCTCACTGCGGAAGGTGCCGTCCGGGTTGGGCAGTTGAGGTTGCACTTGCCCTCCGGGCGCGAACTCGGACAGGTCATGCCGAAACATCAGCCAGAGCCGCTCGACGACGGGGCGGTCGGCGGGGGTGGCTGGTCGTACGAGTACATGTGGTGCCGCCATGAAAGAGGTCATGAAAAAAGCCTCCCGGGCGGACAAAGGTCCACTCCTGGAAGGCTTCAGCGACCCACAGTCTACCAACCGCTCTACGTGTCGGGCGTGACTGTCCGACAAGCCTCTCGTTACTCCGTTCGAGACCGCGAACGTGTGGTCGGGATCGGAAGGGAAACGGTGGGAGTCAGCGCGTATTCGCAGAAGCGGCTGGAGGAGGCGGCTCAGGGGGCTCGGACGTTGTCCGAGGCGTTGGAAAGGCTGGGAGTGGACGTCTCCCCCTTCGAGCGGGAGGGGGTGAGGTGGACGAAGGAGATACTCCAGGCGGCCGTTTCGGCGTCGACGAACATGTGCGAGGTACCGCGGCGTCTCGGGCTGGAGGTCGTGGGCGGACACCACACGCACATCAGCCGCCGCATCAAGGCGTACGACATCGACACCTCACACTTTCGGATGCCCACCCGGCGGGGTGAAGCCCGGCGCCCCGGACGCCTGAGGGAATGCTCGTCGAGCAGCCGACCGGTCGGGCTCGGCGCATCCCGAGCGATCGGCTCAAGTGGGCGATGAAGGCATCCGCTCCCGCTGGAGGTCGATCACATCGACGGCAACTGGCGCGACAACCGAATCGAGAATCCGCGGTTCCTGCGCCCCAACTGCCGTTCGACGACCGACAGTTGCCGGGGGCGCGGAAAAGGACGCGTCAAGGGTGACGTCTCATGAGCAGCAGCGCGCAGTACACCCGCGCGCGCCTGGCCGAAGCAGCCGCGCGCTGTTCCGACATCGACGAGGTCATCGGCTTCCTCGGTACCCAGCCCCACGGCAAGCTTCGCCGCTACCTCTTCCGGCGTTTCGACCACTTCGGAATCGACGTCTCCCCCATGCCACGGCCGAGACGATCGAACGCGGCGCCGGCCAAACCGAGCACCGACGAACTGTGCCGCGCCATCGCGGGAGCCACATCCATCGCGGACGCGCTCCGCGCACTGGGGATGGATCCGTACAACGGCAGACTGCGCACGCTGCGCCGGGAACGGCTGTCGGAGGACGACCTCGACACCTCTCACTTTCTGGGACAGGCGCACCAGCGAGGTCGGTCAGGCGGCGTGCTTCTTCGGCGCGCCGAAGACATCCTCGTCCAGCACGACGGCAGCCGCCGAACGAGAACCCATCTGCTGCGTCGGGCGCTCCTGGAGGTAGGTGCACCAGAGGTGTGCGCCGAATGCGGGATCGGCCCCGAGTGGCTCGGGAGACCCATGACGCCGGAGGTCGATCACATCAACGGGGACTGGAGTGACGACCGGCGCGAGAACCTTCGGTTGCTGTGCCCCGGCTGTCACGCGATCACCAGCACCTGGTGCAGAGGAGGTCGACAACGCGGTTGCGGCGCCCAGTAAAGTAGGTCTCAGCACTGGCGCCCGTACGCCAAGGGCTGAGCGGCGATCTTTAGGTGGTCGTGTCTGTCGGTTCGAATCCGACCGGGCGCACAAGGATGCCCCGCACCTGCGATTCGCAGATGCGGGGCATTTTCGTGAAGTCAGCCCAACAGCTCCCGAACCACCGGCACCAACGCCCGGAACGCCTTCCCCCGATGGCTGATCGCGTTCTTCTCGTCGGCCGTGAGTTCCGCGCAGGTTCGTGTCTCGCCCTCCGGCTGGAGGATCGGGTCGTAGCCGAAGCCGTTCGTGCCTGTCGGGGTGTGGCGGAGCAGGCCCCGCAACTGGCCCTCGACCACCCGTTCCGTGCCGTCCGGTAGGGCCAGGGCCGCCGCGCAGGCGAAGTGGGCTCCCCTGTGTTCGTCCGCGATGTCCGAGAGCTGGGCGAGGAGGAGGTTCAAGTTGGCCTGGTCGTCGCCGTGTTGGCCGGACCAGCGGGCCGAGAAGATGCCGGGGGCGCCGTGCAGGACGTCCACACAGAGGCCCGAGTCGTCGGCCACCGCCGGGAGGCCTGTTGCCTGGGCCAGGGCGTGGGCCTTCAGGAGGGCGTTCTCCGCGAAGGTCACGCCCGTTTCCTTGACGTCGGGGATGTCCGGGTAGGACTCCGCGCCGACGAGGTCGTGGGGCAGGGCCGCGGCGGTGAGGATGGACCTCAGTTCGGTGATTTTGCCGGCGTTGCGGGTGGCGAGGATCAGGCGTGTCATGGCGTTCAGTATTCCAACCCCCGTCACACGCCTATGACGTGCAGACCTTCGTCAGTTCGCCCGCCGCGTCCGTGACCGGGCTGATGTCGGGTGTGTTGTCGCCGTTCTTGACCGCCGTACGGACGTTGTCGACGGCCTTGCCGAGATCGTCCACCGCCTTGTTGACGTCCGCGTTGTCGGTCTTGTCGCCGATCTTGTCGAGGTCCTTCTCGATGGAGTTGAGGGACGCGTCGGTCTGGGTGGGGTCGTTGGCCGCGTTCTCGACCGCCTGTTGGAGGCCGGTGACGCTGTCGGCGATGGTGTCGGCGGTCTGGACGCAGTCGATGGCCTTGTCGACGGCGTCGCAGCCGGTGGCGAGGCCGGCGGTCAGGCCGATCACCGCCGCGGTGGCGGCTATGGCGATACTGCGTCGACTGCTGCGGCTTCGTCGGCTTGCGGCCATGGTTCGGTGCCTCCCCCTGGGGTGGGCCTGGGTGGCCGTCCCCGTTTCCGTTCCGTATGCGTAGGGACGCGGGGGCGGGCCGCCGGGTTGACCCCGCAGCCCGCCTCTCTTGGTACGTCCTTTACTTGACCGGTCCAGCCTCTTACTTCTCCAGCGCGGCCTCAAGTGCCTTTCGCTGTACGGCGGTCAGCTCGTCGCAGCCGGCGACCGCGAGGTCGAGGAGGGCGTTGAGCTCGTCGCGTGCGAAGGGCTCCGCCTCGGCCGTGCCCTGGACCTCGACGAAGCGGCCGTCGCCGGTGCAGACGACGTTCATGTCGGTCTCGGCGCGGACGTCCTCCTCGTAGCAGAGGTCCAGGAGCGGGACTCCGCCGACGATGCCGACCGAGACGGCGCTGACCGTGCCGGTGAGCGGCTGGCGGCCGGCCTTGATGAGCTTCTTGCCCTGGGCCCAGGTCACCGCGTCCGCGAGCGCCACGTACGCGCCGGTGATGGCCGCCGTACGGGTGCCGCCGTCGGCCTGGAGCACGTCGCAGTCGAGGACGATGGTGTTCTCGCCGAGGGCCTTGTAGTCGATGACCGCGCGGAGCGAGCGGCCGATGAGGCGGCTGATCTCGTGGGTGCGACCGCCGATCTTGCCGCGGACGGACTCGCGGTCGCCGCGGGTGTTGGTGGCGCGGGGCAGCATGGAGTACTCCGCGGTGACCCAGCCCTCGCCGCTGCCCTTGCGCCAACGGGGGACGCCCTCGGTGACCGAGGCGGTGCAGAAGACCTTCGTGTCGCCGAAGGAGACGAGGACGGAGCCCTCGGCGTGCTTGCTCCAGCCGCGTTCGATGGTGACGGGGCGGAGCTGTTCGGGGGTGCGGCCGTCGATTCGAGACATGGCGAAGAGCCTAGTGGTACATGAGGAAGGGGCTCCTCCCGCGGTGGGAGGAGCCCCTCAGCGCGTGACGCCGTGGATGAGGCCGGGGTCGGCGCTCGGGTCAAAGCCGGGAACGATCCCCGCGCTTCACATCATGTCTTCGATGTCCGCCGCGATCGGGTCCGCGTCCGTGCCGATGACGACCTGGATGGCCGTGCCCATCTTGACGACGCCGTGGGCGCCGGCGGCCTTCAGGGCGGCGTCGTCGACGAGGGCCGGGTCCTTCACCTCGGTGCGCAGGCGGGTGATGCAGCCCTCGACCTCTTCGATGTTGTCGATGCCGCCCAGCCCGGCAACGATCTTCTCAGCCTTGGTGGCCATGTTGTTCTCTCCCTGATCCGAACCGCTTTGTCGCAGTAACCCACAGTTGGCCCAGCTTCGCGAGCGGTCATGTCGTGCGTGCCGAATGATGGTTAACGATCACGTCACCAACTGGTCTACACCACATTACCGAGGGGCGTCCATGAGTGCCGACAGTGCCGCCGCCCGTCCTGGGCGGACCCTTTGGGGCAGTCTGTTCCAGGGGCTGCAGAAGATGGGCCGCAGTCTCCAACTCCCCATCGCCGTGCTGCCGGCGGCCGGCATCCTCAACCGGCTCGGGCAGCCGGACGTGTTCGGGGACGACGGGCTGGGGTGGACCAATGTCTCGAAGGTGATGGCGGGTGCGGGTGGGGCGCTGCTCGACGGGCAGCTCGGGCTGCCGCTGCTGTTCTGTGTGGGTGTCTCGATCGGCATGGCGAAGAAGTCGGACGGGTCGACGGCGCTGGCCGGGCTCGTCGGTTTCCTCGTCTACTACAACGTGTTGCGCCAGTTCCCAAAGGACTGCACGGGCGGCACGAACGTGGTGCCCGGCATCGGGTGCCAGGCCGCCGATCACTCGGTCTCGGTGTTCACGTACCAGAATCCCGGGGTGTTCGGCGGGATCGTGCTGGGGCTGCTGACCGCGTTCTTCTGGGCGCGGTACCACCGTACGAAGCTGGTGGACTGGCTCGGCTTCTTCAACGGGCGGCGGCTGGTGCCGATCATCATGTCGTTCGTGGCGATCGCGGTGGCGGCGGTGGCGCTGTGGGTCTGGCCGCCGATCGGCAGCGGGCTCGAACACTTCAGCGACTGGCTGAGCGCGCGGGGTGCGCTGGGTGCGGGGGTGTTCGGTCTCGCCAACCGGGCGCTGCTGGTCGTGGGGCTGCATCAGTTCCTGAACGTGCCCATCTGGTTCCAGTTCGGCAGCTACACGAAGCCGGACGGGACGGTGGTGCACGGTGACATCAACATGTTCCTGGCGGGCGACCCGCACGCGGGGCAGTTCACCTCGGGGTTCTTCCCGATCATGATGTTCGCGCTGCCGGCGGCGGCGCTCGCGATCGCACACTGCGCGAAGCCGAGCCGTCGCAAGGAGGTCGGCGGCCTGATGCTCTCGGTCGCGCTGACGTCCTTCGTGACCGGTATCACCGAGCCCATCGAGTACTCGTTCCTGTTCATCGCGCCGGTCCTCTACGCCGTCCACGCGGTGCTGACCGGGGTGTCGATGGCGGTGACCTGGGGGCTGGGGGTGCACGACGGTTTCAGCTTCTCGGCGGGGCTGATCGACTACGCGATCAACTGGAACCTGGCGACGAAACCGTGGGCGATCATTCCGATCGGGCTGTGTTTCGCGGCGGTGTACTACGTCGTCTTCCGTTTCGCGATCACGAAGTTCGACCTGAAGACGCCGGGGCGGGAGCCGGAGGACGAGCGCGAGGACGTCACCAAGGCCTGACGGAACAGGCAGGCAGGGCAAGCGAGTTGGGCCCCCGGACCATCGGTCCGGGGGCCCTTCTTCATGGACGCCACCGGGTACGTCGTCGTGTACGTCGCGTAGCGATTCGGTCGCAGGATTCGCGGGTTCCTTTATGCGGACTTCATCTGCTACAACAGGTCTACACCACTGAGTGGTGTAGACCACCACCCGATGGAGGAAGTCCATGAGCACTGCCACCGCGCCGACGGCGGCACCCACAAAGAAGTGGGGATCCGGCCTGTTCCAGGGCCTGCAGAAGATCGGTCGCAGCCTACAGCTGCCGATCGCCGTGCTTCCGGCGGCGGGCATCCTGCTCCGGTTCGGTCAGGACGACATCCACGACAAGCTGCACCTGCCGGACAAGGTGACGGCTGTCTTCGCCACCGCCGGTGGCGCGATCTTCGACAACCTGCCGCTGCTGTTCTGTATAGGTGTCGCGATCGGCTTCGCCAAGAAGTCCGACGGCTCCACCGCCCTCGCGGCGCTTGTCGGCTTCCTCGTCTACAGCAATGTGCTCAAGGCCTTCCCCGTCACCGACGCGCAGATCCTCAAGGGCGCGGACGTACCCGCGACTTACAACAACCCCGGTGTCCTCGGCGGCATCATCATGGGTCTGCTCTCCGCGGTGCTGTGGCAGAAGTTCCACCGGACCAAGCTGGTCGACTGGCTCGGCTTCTTCAACGGCCGCCGTCTCGTCCCGATCATCATGGCGTTCGTCGGCACGATCATGGGTGTCTTCTTCGGCCTGATCTGGAAGCCCATCGGTGAGGGCATCTCGAACTTCGGCGAGTGGATCACCGGTCTGGGCGCGTTCGGTGCCGGTCTGTTCGGTCTGATCAACCGCGGTCTGATCCCGGTGGGCATGCACCAGTTCGTCAACTCGGTGGCTTGGTTCCAGATCGGCGACTTCACCAAGCCGGACGGGACGGTCGTGCACGGCGACCTCACCCGCTTCTTCGCCCACGACCCGACCGCCGGACAGTTCATGGCGGGCTTCTTCCCGATCATGATGTTCGGCCTGCCGGCCGCCGCGCTCGCCATCGCGCACACCGCCCGTCCCGAGCGCCGCAAGGCCGTGACCGGCATGATGATCTCGCTCGCGCTGACGTCCTTCGTGACCGGTGTGACCGAGCCGATCGAGTTCTCGTTCATGTTCATCGCCCCGGTGCTCTACGCGATCCACGCGGTGCTGACCGCCCTGTCCATGGCGATCACCTGGGCCCTCGGCGTCCACGCGGGCTTCACCTTCTCCGCGGGCTTCATCGACTACGCCCTCAACTGGAACCTCGCCACCAAGCCCTGGCTGATCATCCCGATCGGTCTGGTCTTCGGCGCCATCTACTACTTCGTCTTCCGCTTCGCGATCACCAAGTGGAACCTCCCCACCCCGGGCCGCGAGCCCGAGGAGGAGGTCGAGGACCTCACCAAGGCGTGATCCTCGCGGCAGCGTGAAACCAGCGTGACGAAGGCCCCCGGCACCTTTCGGTACCGGGGGCCTTCACCTGCGTAGGACTAGATCTCGTACGACGCTCTCGGCGCCGCCAGTTCCACCGGTCCGGCGTAGGCCTCGCGCGCGTCGGCCAGGTTGGCCTGGGGGTCGGTCCACGGGGGGATGTGGGTGAGGACCAGGCGGCGGACGCCGGCGCGGGTGGCCGTCTCGCCGGCCTCGCGGCCGTTGAGGTGGAGGTCCGGGATGTTCTCCTTGCCGTGCGTGAACGCGGCCTCGCACAGGAACAGGTCGGTGTCCCGGGCGAGTTCGTCGAGGGACTCGCTGACGCCCGTGTCGCCGGAGTACGTCAGGGACCGGCCGCCGTGTTCGACGCGGATGCCGTACGCCTCGACGGGGTGGCGGACCCGCTCGGTGTGCACGGTGAAGGGGCCGACGTCGAACGTGGACGGCTTCACCGTGTGGAAGTCGAAGACCTCGCTCATGGAGGAGGCGGTGGGGGTGTCGGCGTAGGCCGTGGTCAGACGGTGTTCGGTGCCTTCGGGGCCGTAGACCGGGATGGGGTCGCAGCGGCCGCCGTCGTGGCGGTAGTAGCGCGCGACGAAGTACGCGCACATGTCGATGCAGTGGTCGGCGTGCAGATGGCTGAGGAAGATCGCGTCGAGGTCGTAGAGACCGCAGTGGCGCTGCAGCTCGCCAAGGGCGCCGTTGCCCATGTCGAGGAGCAGCCGGAAGCCGTCGGCCTCTACGAGGTAGCTCGAACAGGCCGATTCCGCGGACGGGAACGACCCCGAGCAGCCGACGACGGTGAGCTTCATAAAGCAGAAACCTCCGCTGGCGGGAACTTCTGGAGTTGGGTGACGGGGGTCGTGCGGTCCGTCGAGCGTAAGGCGCAAAAGGGCCGGTCGCTCCTCCGCCAAGGGCTGTTGTGGGGGAACTCACCTGTGGTGTCACCGGTTCGGCTGGAACCGGGGCGCGTGGGGTTCCAAGAGGGCGCGCGGCGCTGTTTGCGCGCCGGTACGGTCGTTCGTATGAACACGTACTGGTGGCTCGGGCTTGCGGCTGTGGTGTTGCTGGCGTTGGTCGCCACGCTCGTCGACGGGTGGGGGCGGGGGTCGTCCCGGCGGGTGCGGGGGGATCGGCCTCGGCCCGCTGAGATCTGGTGGGCGAACGTGCCCTACGAGGATCAACCCGGGGCCGCGAAGGATCGGCCTTGTCTGGTGCTTGCGGTGCGGGGGCGGAAGGTCACCGTCGCGAAGATCACCAGCAAGTATCACGATGGGCGGGGCGGGGTGATTCCCTTGCCGCCGGGGGCCGTCGGCGATTCTCGGGGGCGGGCCAGCTATCTGGAGACCGACGAGTTGCGGAAGGTGGCGGTGTCCGACTTCCGGCGGAGGGTTGGGGTGGTGGACCCGGTCCTGTGGGATCAGGTCCGTCACCTCACCGGCTGACGGTCGTACGTCGGGTGCGGGTCGTGGGGGCTGGTCGCGCAGTTCCCCGCGCCCTAAAAGCCTCACCTCACGCCCAGAGTTGGCCCTGAAGCGTGGCGATCGCCTCTTCTGTCGTTGCCGCCGTGTAGACGCCCGTCGACAGGTACTTCCAGCCGCCGTCCGCCACCACGAAGGCGATGTCAGCGCTCTCCCCGGCCGCTACGGCCTTCTTGCCCACGCCGATCGCCGCGTGGAGGGCCGCACCGGTGGAGACGCCGGCGAAGATGCCCTCCTGTTGGAGGAGTTCCCGGGTTCGGGTGACCGCGTCGGCCGAGCCGACCGAGAAGCGGGTCGTCAGTACGGAGGCGTCGTAGAGCTCGGGGACGAAGCCCTCGTCGAGGTTGCGGAGGCCGTAGACGAGGTCGTCGTAACGGGGTTCCGCGGCGACGATCTTGACGTCCGGCTTGTGTTCGCGGAGGTAGCGGCCCACGCCCATCAGCGTGCCCGTGGTGCCGAGGCCCGCTACGAAGTGGGTGATCGACGGGAGGTCGGTGAGGATCTCCGGGCCGGTCGTGGCGTAGTGGGCGCCCGCGTTGTCCGGGTTGCCGTACTGGTAGAGCATCACCCAGTCCGGGTGTTCGGCGGAGAGTTCCTTGGCCACGCGGACCGCCGTGTTGGAGCCGCCGGCCGCCGGGCTGGGGATGATTTCCGCGCCCCACATGTTGAGCAGGTCGCGGCGTTCCTGAGAGGTGTTCTCGGGCATCACGCAGACCATGCGGTAGCCCTTGAGCTTAGCGGCCATGGCGAGGGAGATGCCGGTGTTGCCGGAGGTCGGCTCCAGGATCGTGCAGCCGGGGGTGAGGCGGCCGTCCTTCTCCGCCTGTTCGATCATGTGCAGGGCCGGGCGGTCCTTGACCGAGCCGGTCGGATTGCGGTCCTCCAGCTTGGCCCAGATGCGGACGTCGGTGGACGGCGAGAGCCGCGGCAGGCGCACCAGAGGGGTGTTGCCCACCGCGGCCAGCGGGGAGTCGTAACGCATCAGCGGTCAGCGGGCCTTAGCGCATGCCGCCGGCGACGGCCGGCAGGATCGTGACGTTGTCGCCGTCGGTCAGCTTGGTGTTGATGCCGTCGAGGAAGCGGACGTCCTCGTCGTTCAGGTACACGTTGACGAAGCGGCGCAGTTCGCCGCCGTCCACGATGCGGGCCTGGATGCCCGCGTGCCGGGTTTCGAGGTCGGCGAAGAGCGCGGCGAGGTTCTCGCCGGCACCCTCGACGGCCTTCTCGCCGCCGGTGTAGGTGCGAAGGATGGTGGGGATGCGGACCTCGATGGCCATGGCAAGGGGCTCCTGTCGGAAGCGGGAGGGGTCTGGTCTCGGTGGGCGCGCGGCCCAGGTGTGGACGCGTCGCGGTGCACGGCCGTGCGGCGACAGCGCGCTGTCAACAGATGGCGCTGTTCAGCCTGCACAGGTCGACGTGCAGCCGCGCCACGAGCAGCGTGCCCGGCGCCTTGTCGCTCACGTCGAGAAGAACCATGGGCTCATCGTATCGATTCCCGGTCCGGTCCTCAGTAGGGGATCTCACGCTTCGGACGGATTTCATCCGGAGTACGAGATCAGGGCCGGGTCGGCACGAGAGCAGGGCCTGATCAGTACGACTCCACCACCTTGACCTCCTCCTCCGTGGCCACGCCCTCCAGGATCTGGTACGAGCGGAACTGGAAGGGGCCCACCTCGTCGGAGTCGGCGGTGGAGACGAGGACGTAGTGGGCGCCGGGTTCGTTGGCGTAGGCGATGTCGGTGCGGGAGGGGTAGGCCTCGGTCGCGGTGTGGGAGTGGTAGATGATCACCGGCTCCTCGTCGCGGTCGTCCAGGTCGCGGTAGAGCTTCAGCAGGTCCTGCGAGTCGAACTCGTAGAACGTGGGCGAGCGGGCCGCGTTCAGCATCGGGACGAAGCGCTCGGGGCGGCCCTGGCCCGCCGGGCCCGCGACGACTCCGCACGCCTCGTCGGGGTGGTCCGCGCGCGCGTGGGCGACGATCTGGTCGAAGAGGGCCTGGGTGATGGTCAGGGTCGGCATGGTCGTCAGGATAAGCAGAAGGGCCGCCTCGTACCGAGTGGTGGTACGGGGCGGCCCGTATGCCGGGATCGGTCGGGTCAGCCGACCTTCTCGAACTCCGGGTCACGGCGCTCGGTGACCTGCGGGTCGCGGATCCTGAGGGCGAACCAGCCGGCGCCCAGGGCGATGGTCCAGCCCGCCATGACGTAGAGGCAGACGCGGGAGTCGGGGTCGTAGGCGATCAGGCCGGTGACGAAGAGCAGGAACGCGATGGCCACGTAGGAGAACTTCGCGCCGCCCGGGGCCGGGAAGGACGAGGCCGGGAGGCGGCCCGCGTCGACCGCGCGGCGGTAGAGGACGTGGCTGATCAGGATCATCAGCCAGGTCCAGATGCCGGCGGCGGTGGCGACCGAGGTGACGTAGCCGAACGCCTTCTCCGGGACGATGTAGTTGAGGACCACGCCGATGCCCATGAAGGCGACGGAGATCGTGATGCCGGTCGCGGGGGTCCTGGAGGCGGAGAGCCTGCTGAAGACCTTGGGGGCCTCGCCGTTGTCCGCGAGGGTACGGAGCATGCGGCCCGTGGAGTACATGCCCGAGTTGCAGGACGAGAGGGCTGCCGTGAGGACCACGAAGTTGACGATTCCGGCGCCCGCCGGGATGCCGATCTTCGCGAACGCCTCGACGAACGGGCTGACGCCCGGGGCGAATTCGGTCCACTTGACGACACAGAGGATGACCGTGAGGGCGCCGACGTAGAAGAGGGCGATGCGCCACGGGAGGGTGTTGATCGCCTTCGGAAGGGTCTTCTCCGGGTTCTCGGACTCGCCCGCGGTGACGCCGACCAGCTCGACCGCCAGGTAGGCGAACATGACGCCCTGAAGGGTCATCAGGGAGGAGCCGATGCCCTTGGGGAAGAAGCCGTCGAACTGCCAGAGGTTGGCGACGGAGGCGGTGTCACCGGCGCTGCTGAAGCCGAAGGTGAGGACGCCCAGGCCGATCACGATCATGCCGATGAGCGCGGTGACCTTGACCATCGAGAACCAGAACTCGATCTCGCCGAACAGCTTCACCGAGATCAGGTTGGCCACGAAGAGGATCACCAGGAAGGCGAGCGCGGTCACCCACTGGGAGACGGCGGGGAACCAGTAGTTGACGTAGATGGCGGCGGCCGTGAGTTCGGCCATGCCGGTCACCACCCACATCAGCCAGTACGTCCAGGCGGTGAAGTAGCCGAAGAACGGGCCGAGGAACTCGCGCGAGTACTCCGCGAAGGAGCCCGACACCGGGCGGTACAGGAGCAGTTCGCCCAGTGCCCGCATGATGAAGAAGATGATCACGCCCGCGAGGGCGTACATGAAGATGAGGCTGGGGCCGGCCTTGGCGATGTTCGCCCCGGCTCCCAGGAACAGTCCGACGCCGACGGCGCCGCCGATCGCGATCATCTGGACCTGACGGCTGCCGAGCCCGCGCTCGTACCCCTCCTCGGGGGCCTTGTCCGTCCCGACCTGAGCGGAGGTCATGTGTGGTGCGCCTTTCTCCGAATCCCCCCATGGACTTGGAGCTGCCCGGCCGAGGTCCGTCGGCCGCATGGCGAACCCGGCGGGACATGGGTGGCGTCCGCCGGGCGGTCGTGAAGATCTATCACGGTCAGAATCGCGATCGGCGGGGACATTTGTGGCACACACCACAGGAAGAAGCGGACAAAAAGGAGCGACGGCCGGCATTCCCGGCCGTCGCGGTGACGTGATCGTTATCCGGATTTGAGGGTCCGCTGAGCGAACGGAACGGCTGCTCCGGTCAGCGCATCAGGGTGTTGACCAGCGTCTCCTGGAGGCCGCCCAGCCAGAGGTACGCCATCACCATCGGCTTGCGCGGGTCCTCGTCCGGGAGCCGGTAGAGGTCGTCGGTGTCGTCCTCGTCGGTGATGTCGAGGCGCGAACCGATCGCCAGGCGCAGGTCGTTGAGCGAGCCGAGCCACTGCCGGGACTCCTCGGCGGTGAGCTTGAGGATCGCGCCGCCGTCGCCCCCGAGGGTCAGCGCGTCGAGGGTGCGGACCACCGCGAGGGCGTTCTCGCGCTTGCCGGCCCGCAGGTCGTTCTCGGTGAAGCGGCGGAACTCGGCGGAGTGCGCCATCCGTTCCTCCGCGTCCTGCGGGGAGTCGGGGGCCTGCTCCGGGTCGGTGTACGCGTCCGGGAACAGGCGCCGGAGCACCGGGTCGGCGGGCGGCTCGCTCGGGCCCTCGGCGAAGAGTTCGGCGAGCGGGTCGGCGGAGGCGTCCTCGCCCGGGCCGGGGCCGATCAGCTCCAGGAGCTGCACGGCCAGCGAGCGGATGATGGAGATCTCGACGTCGTCGAGCGCGACGGCCGCGCCGCCGCCGCGAAGTGGTTCGAAGTGTCCTGGCATCGGGATGGGTCGCTACTTCCGGTCCTGCTGAAGGGTGGCCCACAGACCGTAGCCGTGCATCGCCTGCACGTCGCGTTCCATCTCCTCGCGGCTTCCGCTGGAGACGACCGCGCGGCCCTTGTGGTGGACGTCGAGCATGAGCTTGTGGGCCTTGTCCTTGGAGTAGCCGAAGTACGTCTGGAAGACGTACGCGACATAGCTCATGAGGTTGACCGGGTCGTTGTGCACGATCGTGACCCAGGGGACGTCCGGCTCGGGTACGGCGAAAGCCTCCTCCGCCGACTCGGTCCGTTCGATCTCCAGGGGTGCGGGTGACGTCACACGGCCCATGCTGCCACCACAAGGGGGGCCCCGCACAAATGGACCCCACAAATCGTCAGAGTGACGAGATGGGAGTACCATCCGTTGCCATGAACACAGCGGACCTTGGGCTGCCGGTGGACGTTCCCTCGACGGCGCTCTTCACCGACCACTACGAGCTGACGATGCTGCAGGCCGCCCTCAAGGCAGGGACGGCCGACCGGCGTTCGGTCTTCGAGTGCTTCACCCGGAGGCTGCCCGAAGGACGTCGCTACGGCGTCGTCGCGGGCACCGGGCGCGTGCTGGACGCGGTGGAGAACTTCCGGTTCGACGCGGACGTCCTCGGCTTCCTGCGCGAGCGGAACGTCGTCAACGAGGAGACCCTGGAGTGGCTCGCCGACTACCGCTTCAGCGGTGACGTCTGGGGCTACCCGGAGGGCGAGGTGTATTTCCCGGGCTCGCCGATCATGCGGGTCGAGGGGTCGTTCGCCGAGTGCGTGCTCCTGGAGACGGTGATCCTCTCCATCCTCAACCACGACTCCGCGATCGCGGCCGCCGCCTCCCGCATGGCCTCCGCCGCCGGGGAGCGCCCGCTGATCGAGATGGGCGCCCGCCGCACCCACGAACTCGCCGCGGTCGCCGCCTCCCGCGCGGCCTACGTCGGCGGTTTCGCCACTACGTCCGACCTCGCGGCCGGATTCCGCTACGGCATCCCGACCGTCGGCACCTCCGCGCACGCCTTCACCCTGCTCCACGACAACGAACGCGACGCGTTCCAGGCCCAGGTGGACTCGCTGGGCCGCAACACCACGCTGCTCGTCGACACGTACGACGTCACCGAGGCCGTCCGTACGGCAGTCGAGGTCGCCGGGCCCGAACTGGGCGCCGTCCGGATCGACTCGGGCGACCTGCTGCTCGTCGCGCACCGGGTGCGGCAGCAGTTGGACGAGCTGGGCGCCGTCGACACGAAGATCGTGGTGACCTCCGACCTGGACGAGTACGCCATCGCCTCGCTGGCGGCGGCGCCGGTCGACGCGTACGGCGTCGGCACCCAGCTGGTGACCGGGTCCGGGCATCCGACCTGCTCGATGGTCTACAAGCTGGTCGCGCGCGCCGAGTCCGCCGATCCGAAGGCGCCGCTGGTGCCGGTCGCGAAGAAGTCCAGCGGCGGCAAGACGTCGATCGGCGGGCGCAAGTGGGCCGCACGGCGGGTCGACGACGACGGGATCGCGGAGGCCGAGGTCGTCGGCACCGGGCCGGTCCCGGCCGAACTGGCCGACCGGCAGCTGCTGGTGGAGCTGGTCAAGGGCGGCGAGGTCGTCGCGCGCGAAACGCTGGACGTCGTACGGGACCGGCATGCGGGGGCGCGGGGCAACCTGCCGTTGTCGGCTACCCAGTTGTCGCGCGGGGAGGCCGTGATTCCGACGGAGTACGTGCATCTGCGGTCGGGTAGTTAAGAACCGCCGATGAAGACCCCCGGTCGGGACCCGCTGGTCGAGGCCCGCTGGTTAAGACCCGTACGAAAATCAGGGGTACGCCCTCCCGTAGTGCCGCCGGAGTCTCTACGCTCGAAGTTCACTCACCGTCGAAGGACACCACCATGCGCCGCGCCTTGATCGTCGTTGACGTACAGAACGACTTCTGCGAGGGAGGCAGTCTCGCGGTGGCCGGCGGTGCGGATGTGGCCGCCGCCGTCACCGAGCTGATCGGGCAGGCGCCGGCCGGCTACCGGCACGTCGTGGCCACCCGCGACCACCACATCGCGCCCGGCGGGCACTTCGCCGACAACCCCGACTACGCCCACTCCTGGCCCGCGCACTGTGTCGCGGGCACGGAGGGGGTCGGGTTCCACCCGAACTTCGCGCCCGCGGTCGCCTCCGGGGCGATCGATGCCGTTTTCGACAAGGGGGCGTACGCGGCGGCGTACAGCGGGTTCGAGGGGCGGGACGAGAACGGGGTTTCGCTCGGGGAGTGGTTGCGGGCGCGGGAGATCGACGAGGTGGATGTCGTGGGGATCGCGACCGATCACTGCGTGAAGGCGACCGCGTTGGATGCCGTGCGGGAAGGGTTTCGTACGCAGGTGTTGCTTGATCTGACGGCCGGGGTGGCGAAGGAGACCACCGACCGGGCGCTGGAGGAACTGCGTTCGGCCGGTGTCGAGTTGACCGGGAAACCTGTCGTCTAGTTGTTCTTTGTCTGCGCGCCGGTGGGGGCCGGTCGCGCAGTTCCCCGCGCCCCTTCAGGGGCGCTCCCGCTCACCGGGTGTCGGCGGCTCAGGCTCTCGCCCTCGATGTCTACGTTCGGGAGCAGGCGGTCCAGCCAGCGCGGAAGCCAGGAGATGCGGTCGCCCAGGATGGCGAGGACGGCCGGGACGAAGGCCATACGGACGATGAACGCGTCGAAGAGGACG
The DNA here is from genome assembly GCF_036226385.1 of Streptomyces sp. NBC_01261. Lineage (NCBI taxonomy): Bacteria > Bacillati > Actinomycetota > Actinomycetes > Kitasatosporales > Streptomycetaceae > Streptomyces > Streptomyces sp. NBC_01261. The sequence goes on along the minus strand of NZ_CP108463.1, from coordinate 6,917,016 downwards.
GCGATCGCGAGGCCGAAGCCGATCATCTTGATCATCGAGTCGCCGGCGGTGATGAAGCCCGCGAAGACCGAGATCATGATGAGGGCGGCGGCCGTGACGACGCGGGCGCTGTAGCGGAACCCGGTCGCGATCGAGGCGTGGGCAGCGCTGCCGTGGACGTAGGCCTCGCGGATGCGGGAGACGAGGAAGACCTCGTAGTCCATGGCCAGGCCGAAGACGATGCCCACCAGGAAGATCGGCATCAGGCTCATGATCGGGCCGGTGGTCTCCACGCCCAACAGGCTTGCGCCCCAGCCCCATTGGAAGACCGCGACCACGCAGCCGAGGGCGGCCAGCACCGAGAGCAGGAAGCCCACGGCCGCCTTGATCGGGATGACGATCGAGCGGAACACCAGGAGCAGGAGCAGTACCGCCAGGCCAACGACGACGATCAGGTACGGGACCAGGGCGCCGCTGACCTTCTGGGCGACGTCGATGTTGAGGGCGGTGGTGCCGGTGACCTCGAAGGTCGCGCCGGGGGCCGCCGATTCGACAGCGGGGCGGTCGTCGCGGATGGTGTGGACGAGGTCCACGGTCTTCTCGCTCGTGGGTGCCTCGGCGGGCACGGCGGTGAACAGGGCCGTGTCGCCAGTGGAGTTGAAGCGGATCGGGGTCACCGAGACCACGCCCGGTACCGCCGCGATCCGGCGCTCGACCGTGGCTGCGGCGGCCTTGGGGTGGGCGGAGTCGGACACGTCCACGACGACCGTCAGCGGGCCGTTGAAGCCGGGGCCGAACGCCTTGGCGAGGTCGTCGTAGGCCCGGCGTTCGGTGGTCGCGGTGGACTTGGCCTCGTCGCCGGACTGGCCCAGTTGCAGGCCCAGCACGGGGAGCGCGAGGACCACCAGGCCGGCGACCGTGCCGAACAGCACCGGCCAGGGGTGGCGCAGCACGAACCCGGCCCAGCGGCTGCCCATGTTGCCGGCCACGCCCTGGATGCGGCGGCCGGTCGTCTTGTAGCGGCGGGAGAGGACGGCACGCGGCCAGAAGCCGAGCAGGGCCGGGACGAGGGTCAGCGCGATGAGCACGGCGAGGGCGACCGCGGCGGCGGCGCAGAGGCCCATCTTGGTGAGGAGCGGGATGCCCACGACGGCGAGGCCGGCGAGTGCGATCACGACGGTCAGACCGGCGAAGACGACCGCCGAACCGGCCGTGCCGACGGCGAGACCCGCCGCTTCCTCGGTGGTGTGGCCGTTGGCGCGTTCCTCGCGGTAGCGGAAGACGACGAACACCGCGTAGTCGATGCCACAGGCCAGGCCCAGCATCGTGGCGAGGGTGCCGGTCGTGTCGGAGAGGCCGAGGGTGGCGGCCAGCGTGGTGATCACGGTCATCGAGATGGCCACGCCGAGGAGTGCGGTCAGCAGCGGGAGTCCGGCGGCGGCCAGTGATCCGAAGGTGATCAGCAGCACTACGGCGGCGATGCCGACGCCGATGACCTCGCCGACGCCGCCCGCGGCGGGCTGTGCGGCGAGCGCGGTACCGCCGATCTCGACGGTGAGGCCGGCGGCGCGGGCCTGTCGCGCGGCGTTTCCGAGGTTGTTCTTGGCGACGTCGGTGAGGTCGTTGGCCTGCACCGTGTACGTGATCGTCGAGTACGCCGTCGTCGCGTCCTTGCTGACCGCGCCCGCCTGGAAGGGGTTCACGGCGCCGACGACCTGTGGTCCGCCGGAGACCTCGTCGACGAGCCGGACGACAGCGGCGCGGTCCGTGCCGGTGGTGATCTTCCGCCCATCCGGTGCGACGAACACCACACGGGCGACGGCGCCGTCCGCCTGGACGCCGGGGAAGCGCTCCTGGATCAGGTCGAAGGCTCGCTGGGACTCGACACCCGGGGTGGAGAAGGTGGTGGCGGGGGCGTCGGCCGCCTTGCTGGAGGCGAAGCCGAAGGCTGCGAGGATGACGACCCAGAGGACGGTCACATACCAACGCCGGCGAAAGGCCAGGCGCCCCAGGCGGTACAGGACGGTAGCCACGAACGGGCCTCCGCAGCGGTCTAGGGTGCCCCGAGCCATCCCAGGATGGGGTCGATCGGCCCAGTCCGCCTGTCGGGGGTCGTGCGTCGTCCGCGGGCCGTGGGGGCTGGTCGCGCAGTTCCCCGCGCCCCTTGCGGGGCGCACGGCTGTTTCGGCGCGTAGCTTGGCGCCCTCGCGATGGCACGCCCCGAAGGGGCTGCTCCCAAGGGGCGCGGGGAACTGCGCGCTCAGCCCCCACCGGGCCGGCAGACAGAACACCGCCCCTCCCGCGGAGCGTTACGCCGAGGCCGCAGGCCTCCGGAGCAGCGCCCGGATCGGATGCCACAGCTCCTGTGCCCGCTCCGGTCCCGGGATCACGACAGCGTTGTCAGGGGCCGGGGCCGTGCGCCATATCAGGCCGTCGGGGTGGTGCAGGACGGCCGTGATCTCGTCCGGTGTCGGCGGCTCCGCGTTGCCGCGCAGGTAGACGGCCCGCATCCCGAGGTTGCGGAGCCGGGTCAGAGCCCGGGCGCGGTTGCGTGCGTGGACGAGAACGCGGACGCAGCCGTCACCCTGGGCGCTGGGTCTGGGCAGGTTCAACGCCACCACCACGCTGCCGGTCGGCAGCCTGCAGAAACCTCCTGCGGACAATGCGGTCACACCCCCTGGCGGGTCGAGGTAGAAGTCGGTGTCAATAAGCCAAGCACAGGACGCACCTAAACACGGATCGGCGGCGACCCGCCAGGGGGTCACCGCCGATACGTTTCTGACCTGCGCTTTTACCGACTACTTCGCCGAGGGGCCGACCTGGACGCTCACCGTCGAGCCGTCGTGCGGCTGCTTGACGATCTTGATCCGGGTGTTGGTGTCAGTGATCTTGACACCGGCCGTCGGGTTCGACGTGTCGTAGTAGGTCGACTTCCTGTCGTCGAAGACGGGAACGCCGGGCTGCGACTTGATCTTGGTCGCGACGTCCGCGTTGTGCAGCGTGATCGAGTCCGTGCGCTCCAGGCCGAACGGCGAGTCGTAGGCCTGCACGCGGTTGCGCATCAGGGTGCCGTCGGACCACTTCAGCTGCGTCGGGTGGGAGTCGATCGGCAGGATCAGACCCTCACCGGCGTGCTCGCTGGTGTTGTCGTCCGCCTGCGAGGTGTCCCACTTCCAGATCAACAGGCCGTTCTGGTAGGCGTAGTGCTCCACCCAGTCCGGACGGGTCGTCGAGAAGCCGAAGTTGTACGGGCCGACCTTCAACACCTTGTCGTACGACACGTATTGACGGTTCTCGGCGATGTAGTACTGCGCGTAGTCGTCCGTGAAGGACGAGCCGATGCGGGTGAAGCCCTTGGCCGTCCACGCGGGATCGGCCGTCTCGGCGTTGTCGGAGAAGAGGGCGGTGCCGTCGGCGGTCACGGTGATCTCGTCGGCCGTGAAGCCCTTCTGCGCCACCCCGCTGTCCGTCTGGTAGCGGAAGCGGACGTCGATCTTCTGGCCCGCGTAGGCGTTCAGCGGGTACGTCAGCTTCTGGTACGCCGCCGCCGTGCCGGTGAGGGCCGGGTTGCCGCTGCCGTCACGCGGGATGGCGGAGCCGTCGGCGAGGGTGCCGTCGATCGGGGTCCAGCTCGTGCCGCCGTTGGTGGACACCTCGGTGTAGAGGTAGTCGTAGTCGGCCTCGGCGTCGTACCAGCCGTCCAGGGTGAGCGCGGCGGACGTCTTCCCGGTCAAGTCCACCGACCGGGAAAGGGTGTTGCTCAGGCTGTTGCCGCTGCCGCTCCACCACTGCGTGGCGCCCTGCGCCGGGGCGATGACGTCGGTGGTGACCGCCTTCTCGGGCAACTGCACCACGAGAGCCTGGGGGTTCTTGGTGTTGTACTCCGCGACGCCCAGCGTGTGCTTGGACTTGGTGCCGGCCTTGGCGATGTCGTAGTCCAGCCAGCCCAGTTGGAGCTTGTCCCAGGCGTTCATGTCGCCGGGCAGGTCGCCGATCGCCTGCTTGCCGGTGCCGAGCCAGGAGCCGGACGACATCAGCGTCCAGAAGCCGGTGGAGTTCTCGCCGCCCGCGGTGTCGTACTCGTCGGGCAGGCCGAGGTCGTGGCCGTACTCGTGGGCGTAGACGCCGAGTCCGCCGTTCTCCGGCTGGATGGTGTAGTCGCCGACCCAGACGCCGGTGTCGCCGACCTGGGTGCCGCCGAGCTTGTTGGTGTCCGGGCCGGTGGAGCCGGCGTCGGTGCCGAAGGCGTACCAGCGGTGGGCCCAGATCGCGTCCTCGCCCTGCGCGCCGCCACCGGCGGACTCGTCCTCACCGGCGTGCACGATCTGGAAGTGGTCGATGTAGCCGTCGGGCTCGTTGAAGTTGCCGTCGCCGTCGTAGTCGTAGCGGTCCCACTGGTCGAACTGGGCCAGCTCCGTCTTGATCTCGGCGGCCGTGTCACCGGCGGCCTCGCGCTGGGCGACCCAGGCGTTGACGCCGTCCTGCACCGCGTACCAGGCGCCGGTGGAGGCCTTGTTGGAGCCGTAACGGGCCTCGTTGTAGGGGACCTTGACCCAGTCGGTGACCTCGCCGTCGACCGAGTAGCGGCCCGAGGACTGCTTCTCGTAGTACTTCTTGAGCGACTCGGTCTTCTTGCCGGTGCCGAAGTACAGGTCCTGGAAGTGCGCCTGGTTGTAATCCGCCTGCCAGGCCGTCGAGTTGTCCTTCGCCCGGTCGGGCGCGGCTATCTGGTTGTGCAGCGGGCCGACGGTGCCGCCGTAGCGGCTGTCGACCTGGTCGCCGAACTCGACCAGGATCGTGAAGATCTTGTCGGTCTTCTCGCGGCCCAGCTCGACGTACTTGCTCTTGCCGCCCTTGCTCTTGAGCTGGACGACCTTCGAGCCGTTGCGGTCCTTGACCGACGCCTTCCCGGATATGACCTGGTTCAGGGCCTCTTGGCGCTGCGCGTCCTGCGTCTTGCTCAGCGGGCCGTCGAGGTCGTGCTCCTTCTGTGCGACCGGTGCCGGGTCGTGCCGGTTCACACTGGCGGACTTGGCCGCGGTACCGGCCTCCGCCACGGCGAACGTCGAGAACGTGGCGGTGGCCGCCGCGAGGGCGACGCCCACCGCGGCCGCTCTGAACGTCCAGGGTCTGCTGGTCACTTGAGGTCCTCCCCTGCGCACCCGACCGCGCGGAAGGGGGGTCCTGGAAGTCATGGAAGGTCCGCGCGCGGTGTCCGCGTGATAGTCAAGTGACGTTATTTGACTAGAGGTTTACGAGAAAAGACAGACCTTGACTTGAGCAGGACAAGTGCACTATGCGAAGCCGGGGTCCGCTTTACGGACGCGCACGGCCGACTCGTGGATCACTCAACAGGCGCGTACATCCGTCCACTTGGTGGACGGTATGACTCTGTGCGCCCCCCATGCACCGGAGCCGTGTGTTAGGTCATGCTTACTGCACGTTCCACTCGGGCATGCAGGCGAATAGAGTCGACTGGCGGAACGCCCGGAACCGGCGGAAAGCCAGGCCGACATCCTTGTCGCACCCCCCTTTCACAGTCTCCCCTCCATCGCCTAACGAGGACTCGATTGCCATGCCTCGTCCGACCGCCGCACAGCTCGCCTACGGTTCGTTCACCGTGATCTTCTCGACGCTCGCCATGCTGCTGCTGTCACAGACGAACTCGGGTCTGGGCATCGCTGTCATCGCCTGCGCGGCACTCGCCCTCGGGGTGCTCGTCTCCCTGACGGTGCCGCAGCCGAAGACCCGTACCCGGACAGTGGCCCAGGCCGCCCCCCAGACCGCGGCTCCGGCCGTTCCGCAGCGGCAGCGGGTGCCGGTGTCGGTACGGCGCGAGACCGTGTCCGCCGCCGCCGTGTCGTCCGCGGAGCCGGTACGGGAGCGGAGCACTCCCTAGACCAAGCACAAGCCCAAGCTCGGCCTCAAGCTCGACTACGCGAATCGGCGGGCCCGTTGACCACGGACCCGCCGATCGCTGTGTGCGCCCGCCTCAACGCGTGCTGACCACCACGGTCTTGGCGGCCTTGTCGTGCAGGCCCTGCTTGTACGGCTTGTCGAAGAAGCTCCAACCGCCGCAGATCGCCGTCCAGATGCAGGCGCAGCAGAACGCGAACGGGATCCACAGCACCGCCGCGCGGATCAGGTTGGTCTGCACGGACGGCGTCGACCCGTTGTCGAGGTTGGCCACGCGCAGACCCAGCCACTTCTTGCCCAGCGTCTGACCGGACTTGGCCATCATCACGGTGTCGTAGCCGATGTAGAGCACGGCCGCGATGAGCGACTGGCCGAGCGACTTGGCGTACGAGGCGCCGTTGGAGCCGACGTCGTACTCGTGGACGCCGAAGGCCCAGGTGAGCAGCCAGACGACGATGCCGACGAGGATCAGGTCGATGATCCGGGCGAGCGTGCGCCGGCCGCTGTCGGCGAGCGGGGGCATACCGGCGAGGGGGTCGGTGGGGTAGGAGCCGCCGCCGTAGGGGTCACCGCCGCCGCTACCGCCGCCGTACGGAGGAGGCTGCGGGGGCTGGTTCCCGTAGGACTGGTCGTACGGTGAGCCCGATCCCTGGCCAGGAGGGGGCTGCTTCCTGAACGGGTCGTCTTCCGGCGGCTGCTGGCCGGAGCCCGGAGGCGGTTCGGTGCTCATGGGCCGAGTCGACCGCGAACCGCCCGCCTCCGCATCCGGCGAGCGGCCGTCCGGGGTACGGAATCAGGTACCCCGGATGCCGTAGGCCCCTATGCCGCCACGAACGTATGTGCTGCCTTGTCGTGCCAGCACTGGCGCCAGGGCCGGTCGAACAGGCACCAGGCGACGCCGACGATCCCGATGCCGAGCAGCCCCGGGACGCTGTAGACGAGCCAGCGGCGCAGCGCCCCGCCGAAGCCGGGAGGCTCGTGGCTCTCGATCCCGCGGACCTCGATACCGCAGAGCTTCTTGCCCAGGGTGCGGCCCCACTTGGCGGTGGGCAGCGCCTCGTAGAGGACCCCGAAGAGGAGGAGCACGGCGAGGACGATCCCCAGGCAGGCGGCCGTCGTGCCGTCCAGCAGCCAGACCGTCTCGGTACGGCCGGAGAGCTTGGCCACGTCGATCTTGTCGTCGAGGTGGTCCACGGCCTTGGTGCCCAGCGGTACGGCGGCCACGGCGGTGACCGCGCCGAGCACGACGGTGTCGATCAGCCGCGCGACCAGCCGCTTCCCGAGCCCCGCGGGCCGCGCCGCCGACTGCCGCCGGGCCGCCGCCTGGAACACGTCCTCCACAGGCGGCTTCCAGGGCGCCACCGGCCCGTCCTCGTCCCCGGCCAGCCGGTGCACCTGCTGCGCCCAGGACGGCTGCCCGCCTCCGGGGCCGGCAGCCATGGGCATGCCCACGCCGGCACCCTGCGGCTGCGCCGGGCCGGACTGCTGAGGGACACCGGGGGCGGCCTGCTGGGGCCCGGAGAGCGCCGTGGAGGCGGCGGAGGGCGCCACGGGGGCGGCTGCCCCGGAGCCGCTACCCGCCTGGCCCGCCTGAGCCTGCGCGGCACGAGCGGCGGCTGCCTTACCGGCACCGAAGCCGGGGCCGGAGGGGTCGCTGGAGGGGGTGTTCCCGACGGGGTTGTTGGCGACGGGGTTGTGGGGGCCGAAGCCCCCCGCATCCCCCGCGCCCCCGGCGTGCGCCCCCAACGCCCCGCCCTGTTGGGGTGTGCGCGGGGTCGACGGGGTGTCCCCTCCCCCGGTGGTCGGGCGGCGGAAGACGAAGGTGCCGGGGCTGGGCGGGTCCTCCGGGGAGACCGTCGCCGGGCTGTCCACGGGGACTCTCGGGTCGGCGGGCGTTCTCGGGTCCGGGGAGCCCCAGGAGACGCGGCGGTCCTGGTCGCCGCCGAAGCCGCTCTGGTGGGCGCGGTCCGCGCCCCAGGCCGCCGCCGGTTCGGGACGGCTGCCGTGCTGGGCCTGAGCCGGGCTCACCTGGTGGCCCGGTGCCGGGTCCTCGTCGAAGAAGTGCGGCCCGGTCTCCTCGACGGACGCACCCGGCGCGCCCGGCGGCAGGCCGTCCGACGGCGCCGGGCGGCTGGTGCCGGGCACCCAGGCCGCGCCGTTCCAGTACCGGACATAGCCAGGAATGGACGGGTCCGGGTAGTACCCCTCGCGGGGCCTGTCGTCACCGGGTGCCGGCGTTGGGGCGCTCATGTCCGTCGTCCCGTATCTGCTCGGAGGTCAAATGGGGGTGTCCACATCTACCAGACCCGTGCGACCACCACTGCCCGTCCCGCCGGACCCACCCCTTTCCGGGCAACCTCGTGCACGGAGTCCACACGCCCCGAAGCCCCGCGAAGCCTTCGTGACGCACCACGGAAAAAAAAGATGCCCGAACTCGCGTAATGCTTCCGCCCGCACCCCCTCTCCACTCGTACGGGCCCACCGCGAGGCCCGGTCAACGAGAGGAGACACACGTCATGCACACAGTCGTAGAGCGGGAGTTGGAGCTCAAACTCATCCTGTCGCCGGAGCGCAGCATTCCGGTCCCGGCCCGGCTGAGCTACCGCACCGACGACCCGTACGCCGTCCACATCTCCTTCCACATCAACTCCGAGCACCCCGTGCACTGGACGTTCGCCCGCGAACTCCTCGTCGAGGGCGTGTTCCGGCCATGCGGGCACGGGGACGTGCGGGTGTGGCCGACGAAGGTGGAGCGGCGCAGTGTCGTCCTGATGGCGCTGAGTTCACCCGACGGGGACGCCCTGCTGGAGGCCCCGTCGGCGCAGGTGTCGGCGTGGCTGGAGCGCACCCTCCGGGTGGTCCCTCCGGGCTCTGAGGCCGAGCAGCTCGGCATCGACGCCGGCCTGGCCGAGCTGCTCGCACCGACCCCGGCCGACGATCTGTGGCTGCGCGACCCGTGGCCGTCGGACGAGTCGCGGGACGGGGAGTGAGTTCAGGAAATGTGACACTCCACCCCCCAAGTGTCACATTCTGTCGGGAAGGGGTGCCCGGCGCCCGCCGTCAGAACAGCTTGCCGGGGTTGAGGATCCCCAGCGGGTCGAAGGTCGCCTTGACCGCCCGCTGCATCTCGACGCCCACCGGGCCGATCTCGCGGGCCAGCCACTCCTTCTTCAGGACGCCGATGCCGTGTTCGCCGGTGATGGTGCCGCCGAGTTCCAGGCCGAGGGCCATGATCTCGTCGAAGGACTCGCGGGCGCGCCGGGACTCGTCGGCGTCCTGCGCGTCGAAGCACACGGTGGGGTGCGTGTTGCCGTCACCGGCGTGCGCGCAGACGCCGATCGTCAACCGGTACTTCTCACCGATCCGTTCCACCCCTTCGAGCATCTCGCCGAGCCGGGACCGGGGCACGCACACGTCGTCGATCATCGTCGTGCCCTTGACCGCCTCCAGCGCCGTGAGCGACAACCGCCGTGCCTGGAGCAGCAGTTCGGACTCGGCCGCGTCCTCGGCGGGCACGACCTGCGTGGCTCCGGCCGCCTCGCACAGGACTCCTACGGCGGCCAGGTCGGCGGCCGGGTCCAGCGTGTCGAAGGCGGCGAGCAGCAGCGCCTCGGTGCTCTCCGGCAGTCCCATGTGCGCCAGGTCGTTGACGGCCTTGACGGTCGTACGGTCCATCAGTTCGAGGAGGGACGGCACGTGCCCGCCCGCCATGATCCGGCACACCGCGTCGCACGCGTCCGCCGCGGACCCGAACTCGGCCGCCAGCACGAGCTGTTGGGGCGGCTGCGGCTTCAGCGCCAGGGTCGCCTTGACGACGATCCCGAGCGAGCCCTCCGAGCCGACGAACAGCCGGGTCAGGTCGTACCCGGCGACGCCTTTGGCCGTACGCCGGCCGGTGCTCATCAGCCGCCCGTCGGCGAGGACGACGTCCAGGCCGAGGACGTACTCGGCCGTCACCCCGTACTTCACGCAGCACAGCCCGCCGGACGCGGTGCCGATGTTGCCGCCGATCGTGCACATCTCCCAACTGGAGGGATCCGGCGGGTAGTAGAGGCCGTGCTCGTTGACCGCGCGGGAGAGGGTCGCGTTGATGACCCCGGGCTCGACGACCGCGATGCGGTCGACCGGGCTGATCTCCAGGATGCGGTCCATCTTGACGAGGGACAGCACGATGCAGCCCTCGGACGCGTTCGCCGCGCCCGACAGGCCCGTGCGGGCGCCCTGCGGGACGACCGGGAGACGCAGTTCGGTGGCGACGCGCATGACGTGCTGGACCTGTTCGACCGTGCGCGGCAGCACGACGACGGCAGGGGTGCCGGACGGGCAGAAGCTCGCCATGTCGTTGGCGTACGAGGCCGTGACGTCCGGGTCGGTCAGGACGGCCTCGGCGGGCAGCCCGGCCAGCAGCCGGTCGACGAGGGTCCCGGTGTCCTGGTCGCGAGGCGCTTCGATACGGCTCATGATCACAGCGTCGCACTCGCGGCCATCGGTGTGAACCCCGTCCGCGCGTGGCTTTGGGTGCCGGGATGTGGTCGTCGTACTGACGCACAGTGAGCGCCATGGAGAACGAACAGCGGGGCCCCGGTACGTCCCTGGTGGCGGAGGCGCCCAGGCGCCGCTCCCCCGTTCCGCGCCGGGTGCTGATCGCGACGGTCGCCGGGTGCGCCGTGGTCGGCGGACTGCTGTGGCTGCTCCCCGAGGAGCCGCGTCCGGCGCCGCCGCCCGCTCCGGGCCCCAAGGCGCAGGCGCTGAGCGCGGTCACCGCGGGGGTGCCGGCCGCGCTGCCCGACCTGGCCGCGCTGATCGGCGACCGCGAGACGCGGGTACGGGTCCATCCGAGGGACGCCCGGTCGTGGGCGGTGCTCGGCTCGGCCTATGTGGAGCAGGGGCGGCGAACCGGGGACACCCTGTACTACCCGAAGGCCGAGGAGGCCCTCCGCACCTCGCTGAAGGTGCGCGCGAAGGGCAACGACGCGAGCGCCGTCGCGATGGACGGCCTGGCGGCCCTCGCGAACGAACGGCGGGACTTCCGTGCCGCGCGCACCTGGGGCGAGGCCGCGGTGAAGGCGGCGCCGAGGCGGTGGACGACGTATCCGCTGCTGATCGACGCGTACACCGGCCTCGGTGACTACAAGGCGACCCAGCGCACCCTCGAAAAGCTGCTGGAGCTGCACACCGGCCCGGCCGTGATGGCGCGGGCCGCCGCCGTCTACCGCGACCGGGGCTGGCGCGAGGACGCCGCCGCCCAGCTCGCCGACGCGGCGGCGAAGGCCACCGCCCCGGCGGAGCAGGCCGCCTGGCTGCAGCGCGCCGGCGAGCTGGCCTGGGAACGCGGGGACCGTGAGGTCGCGCTACGGCACTTCGAGGCGGCCGTACGGCTCGACCCCGACCAGCGGGAGGCGCTCGCCGGTAAGGGCCGCGCGCTGGCGGCGCTGGGCCGCACCTCGGAGGCCCTGAACGCCTACCAGGTCGCCCTCGCCAAGCAGCCGACCCCCCAATACGCCCTGGAACTGGGTGAGTTGTACGAGTCGCTCGGACTCACGCAGGCCGCCCGCGTCCAGTACGACACGCTGCGCGCCCTCGCCGCCAAGGACGCGGCGGCCGGCGTGGACGACGAGCTGATCCTCGGCGTGTTCGAGGCGGACCACGGCGACGCCCGGGACGCCGTACGGCGACTGCGTGCCGAGTGGACGCGGCAGCCGGGCATCCCGGTGGCCGACGCGCTCGGGTGGGCGCTGCACCGGGCGGGGCAGGACGAGGAGGCGCTGAAGTTCGCGTCGGCGGCGACGGACAGGGTGCACGGGGGTGGGGTGCGGGACGCGCTGTACGCGTTCCACCGGGGCATGATCGAGAAGGAGTTGGAGAAGTTCGCGTCCGCGCGCCGGCATCTCCAGGAGGCGTTGCAGATCAACCCGTACTTCTCACCGCTGCGGGTGCCGCCGGCGCAGGCGGCGTTGGCGACGCTGGGCGAGCCGCCCACCGAGCCCCTGCCGACGGACAAGGAGCCGCAGGAGAAGCCGACCGGACCTGTTTGACCGCTACGGCTTGTAGCAGAGGGAGAACTTCCGTGCCCCCGCCTCCCCGGACGCGAAGCCGACGCACAGGCGGGTGCGGGGCTTGGTGCGGACGGCGAGGCCTTCCGGTTCGCGGTAGGTGAGGTTGTAGCCGGCCTCCGTGCGGGACTGCTGGACGAGTTCGCCGGTGCGGATGTCGAGGCAGGAGACGTAGGCGTTGCCGTGTTTCGCGGGCGGGTTGGTGGTGGATTCGTAGGCGGTTCCGGCGAGTTGGTAGAGGTGGTCGCCGTCGAGGGCGTAGCCCTGGAACGGGATCGCCGGGTTCGGGTGGGCGCCGGTCTGGGCTATGTCGGCCAGCGGAGTGGCGTAGTCGCGGGCTACGAAGGCGTCCAAGTCCCAGACCCTGTAACGGGGTTGGTTGGCGATGCGGTAGCGGATCGCCAACCGCTTCGACGTCATGCAGACCGTGGGCTGGTTGTTGGTGGAGTCGGCGATCGGCTTGCGGATGGCGACGTCGGCGGAGGTGCGGGTGGCGCCGCCGGCGAAGTGGAAGCGGGTGACGGCCTGGCCGTAGGCACCGCCCGAACCGGTCTTCGCGGCGGCCTCGGTCCAGATCCACACGTCGCCGTCGGCGGTGTTCTGCACGCCCATGCTGACGCCGTGCCCGAAGCCCTGGAGGTGCATGTGGCCGAGCGCCCTGCCCGTGTAGTCGAGCTGGTTGAGGCAGAGGTTGCCGGTGTCGGCGCCGCCCGTTCTCAACTGGAGGACGTACAGGCGCTGGTGGACCTCGTCGAGGGCGAACGACTGGAGGACCGTGGGTTCGTGCAGGGTGCCCTTCTGCCACAGCCAGCGCAGCGCCGGTGCCGACAGGTCGATCGGCGCGTCGGCCACGGTCCTCCCAAGTCCCTTGCGGGACCTGTGCGTTACAGGTTGCCCCGCTTCTCCTGCTCCCGCTCGATCGCCTCGAACAGCGCCTTGAAGTTGCCCTTGCCGAAGCCCATCGAGCCGTGTCGCTCGATCAGTTCGAAGAACACCGTAGGCCGGTCCTGGACCGGCTTGGTGAAGATCTGGAGAAGGTATCCGTCCTCGTCGCGGTCGGCGAGGATCTTCAGCTCGCGCAGGGTGTCGACGGGGACGCGGGTGTCGCCGACCCACTCGCCGAGGGTGTCGTAGTAGGAGTCTGGGGTGTCGAGGAACTTCACTCCGGCCGCGCGCATCGTCCGTACGGTCTGCACGATGTCGTTGGTGTTGAGCGCGATGTGCTGGACGCCCGCGCCGCCGTAGAACTCCAGGTACTCGTCGATCTGCGACTTCTTCTTCGCCACGGCGGGCTCGTTGATCGGGAACTTGACCTTGAGCGTGCCGTCGGCGACGACCTTCGACATCAGCGCGCTGTACTCGGTCACGATGTCGTCGCCCACGAACTCCTTCATGTTCGTGAAGCCCATGACCTTGTTGTAGAAGCCGACCCACTCGTTCATGTGGCCGAGTTCGACGTTGCCGACGCAGTGGTCGATCGCCTGGAAGGTGCGGTGCGCGGGGGCCGCGACGAGCGGGTCGGCGGGGGCGAAGCCGGGGAGGTACGGGCCGTCGTAGCCGGTGCGCTCGACGAGCGTGTGGCGGGTCTCGCCATAGGTGGCGATGGCGGCGAGGACGACCGTGCCGTGCTCGTCCTTCAGCTCGTACGGCTCGGCGAGGGAGCGGGCGCCGTGCTCGACGGCGTAGGCGTACGCGGCGCGCGCGTCCGGCACCTCGATGGCGAGGTCGACGACACCGTCGCCGTGCTCGGCCACGTGCCGGGTGAGGAACTCGCCCCAGGCGGTGGCGGGCTTGATGACGGAGGTGAGGACGAAGCGGGCGGAGCCGTTGGTGAGCACGTACGAGGCGGTCTCGCGGCTGCCGTTCTCCGGACCGGAGTAGGCGACCAGCGTCATGCCGAAGGCCGTGGAGTAGTAGTGCGCCGCCTGCTTGGCGTTGCCCACGGCGAAGACGACCGCGTCCATTCCCTTCACCGGGAAGGGGTCGGCCTGCCGGGCGGTGTCGGGGGTGTGGTGAGTGGTCTGCGTCATGTCCGCAGGCTCCCCCCTCCCTGGCAAGGTGCGCAATAGTTTGCGTATCTGCTGGGCATTCTGTTCAGCGATACGACCGTTTCGGCGGTCTTTCTGTACAGGATGACCATCCTCGGAGGCGGACACCATGGGCATCGATCGTCTCGACGGCCGGATCATCGTGCTGCTGGCCGAGGAGCCGCGGATCGGGGTGCTGGAGATGTCCCGGCGGCTGGGGGTGGCCCGCGGGACGGTGCAGGCGCGGCTGGACCGGCTTCAGTCGAATGGCGTCATCCGGGGATTCGGCCCGCAGGTCGATCCGGCGGCGCTCGGGTATCCGGTCACGGCGTTCGCGACGCTGGAGATCCGGCAGGGGCAAGGCCCGGACGTCCGGGCGCACTTGGCGACCGTCCCCGAGGTCCTCGAACTGCACACCACCACCGGCAGCGGGGACATGCTGTGCCGGCTCGTGGCCCGGTCGAACGCCGATCTCCAGCGGGTCATCGACCGGGTTGTCGGTTTTGATGGCATTGTCCGGGCCGCCACCGCCATCGTCATGGAGAACCCCGTTCCGCTGCGGATCATCCCGCTGGTGAAACAGGCGGCGGAAGACCCGGAAGGGACGACCTGGCCGACGTAGGGGTGTGGGCATGTGAGCTTCTGGGAGTACGTGGGCAACCGGCACCAGCAACTGCTCACCGACGCCTACCAGCACGCCAGCGCGGTCTTCCAGTGCATGGTCGTGGCCACGCTGATCGGTGTGGTGATCGGGGTCGTCACGTATCGGAGCGAGTGGGCGGGCAACCTCGCCACCACGGCCACCTCGACCATCCTGACCATTCCGTCGCTCGCCATGATCGGTCTGCTCATTCCGATCGTCGGTCTTGGCGTTCCGCCCACGGTGATCGCTCTGACCCTGTACGGCCTGCTGCCGATCGTCCGGAACTCGATCGTGGGCCTGCGCGGGGTCGACCCGTCGCTCGTGGACGCGGCGAAGGGCATCGGGATGTCCCGGCTCGCGCGGCTCCTGCGGGTCGAACTGCCGTTGGCCTGGCCGCCGATCCTGACCGGGATCCGGGTCTCCACCCAGATGCTGATGGGCATCGCGGCCATCGCGGCGTACGCCTCCGGGCCCGGCCTCGGCAACGAGATCTTCCGCGGGATCGGGTCGCTGGGCAGCAAGAACGCCCTCAACCAGGTGCTCGCGGGCACGCTCGGGATCATCGTCCTGGCGCTGCTGTTCGACGCCGCGTACGTCCTTCTCGGACGGCTGACCATTCCCAGGGGGATCCGTGCCTGAGCCATCCGCGTCCGAGCGATCCGCGTCCGAGCCGGCGACCGCGACCTCCGGTGCCTCCATCGAGCTGGAGAACCTGACCAAGCGGTATCCGGGCAGCGCCGACCCGGCCGTCGAGAGCGTCAACATGGAGATCAAGGCGGGCGAACTCGTCGTCTTCGTCGGCCCGTCCGGCTGCGGCAAGTCCACGACGCTCAAGATGATCAACCGGCTGATCGAACCGACCGGCGGCCGGATCCGCATCGGCGGCGAGGACGTCACCGACATCGACCCGGTGAAGCTGCGCCGCAAGGTCGGCTACGCGATCCAGTCGAGCGGGCTCTTCCCGCACATGACCGTCGCCCAGAACATCGCGCTCGTGCCGAAGATGATCGGCTGGTCCAAGTCCCGGATCAGGGACCGGGTGGAGGAGATGCTCGACCTGGTCGGGCTGGACGCCGGCGAGTTCCAGGGCCGCTATCCGCGCCAGCTCTCCGGCGGACAGCAGCAACGCGTGGGCGTGGCACGGGCGTTGGCGGCGGATCCGCCGGTGCTGCTGATGGACGAACCGTTCGGCGCGGTCGACCCGATCACCCGCGATCATCTCCAGGACGAGTTGATCAGGCTCCAGCACGAACTGCACAAGACGATCGTCTTCGTCACCCACGACTTCGACGAGGCGATCAAACTGGGCGACCGGATCGCGGTGTTGCGCGAACGCTCGCACATCGCGCAGTTCGACACCCCGGAGGCGATCCTCACCAACCCGGCGGACGACTTCGTGTCCGGGTTCGTGGGCGCCGGCGCGGCCCTGAAGCGGCTGAACCTGACCCGCGTACGGGACGTGGAGATCACCGACTACCCGACGGTGACCGTCGACGACCCGCTCCAGAACATCTTCGACAAGCTCCGGGACAGCGGCACCAACGAGATCCTCCTCCTCGACAAGCGGGGCCGGCCCTACAAGTGGCTGCGGCGCGGCGACATGATGCGCGCCAAGGGGTCGCTGGCCCGGGCGGGCACGCTGGTCAGCGACACGGTGACGCGGGACGCGACGCTCCGGGACGCGCTGGAGGCGGTGCTCACGGACAACGCGGGGCGGGTCGCGGTCACCGGGCGGCGCGGCGAGTACACCGGCGTCGTCGACATGGAGACGCTGATGAACTCCGTGCACGAACTCCTGGAGGCCGACCGGCTGGAGGCGATGGAGGCCCAACACGGGCTGGAGGAGGCCCGGGCCCTCCAGACGCACGCCGAGCAGGAAGGCGCCGGCGGGGAGGAGAAGGCGTGACCACTCCCGAGCTGGAAGAGGAGACGGAAGTCGAGGCCCCGCCGCCCGCGACTCCCCCGAAACGCCGGATCACCTGGCAGAAGCTGACGTTCCTGCCCGCCGCCCTGGTGGCGATCCTGCTGGCGACCTGGCTGTGGTTCAACCAGGCGCACCTGGACGCCATTTCGGAGAACGCCCTCTCCAACGGCCAGGTGAGCAAGGCTCTTTGGCAGCACGTCCAACTGACCGTGATCTCCACGTTCTTCGTGCTGATCATCGCGATCCCGCTGGGCGTCCTGCTGACCCGGAGGGCGTTCCGCAAGGCCGCCCCGGTGGCGATGACCTTCGCCAACATGGGACAGGCGACCCCGGCGATCGGCCTGTTGGCCCTGCTGGTGATCTGGCTCGGCACCGGCGAGAAGGCGGCCCTGATCGGCATCATCATCTACGCCGTCCTGCCGGTCCTGTCCAACACCATCGCGGGCCTGAAGGCCAACGACCCGACCCTCCTCGAAGCCGCCCGAGGCATCGGCATGTCCCAACTCGGCGTCCTGGCCAAGGTGGAGCTGCCGCTCGCCGTCCCGCTGATCCTGGCCGGGGTCCGAACCGCCCTGGTCCTCAACGTCGGTACGGCCACCCTGGCGACCTTCGGCGGGGGCGGCGGCCTGGGCGTCCTGATCACCACCGGCATCACCACCCAGCGGATGCCGGTCCTGGTGCTCGGCTCGATCCTCACGGTCAGTCTCGCCCTGCTCGTGGACTGGCTGGCCTCCCTGGCCGAACTCCTGTTGCGGCCAAGGGGATTGGAGACGGGCTCATGAGGCGCACCTGTCTGGTGCTGGCCGGGACGCTGGTCGTCGTCTCCGGCTGCGGACTGACCAGCGGTTCCCCGATGGTCGACGACGTCAGCCCCGGCACGGTCGGGCGGGGCGAGCCCCTCAAGGGTGCCCATCTCACCGTCACCTCGAAGGAGTTCACCGAGCAGCTGGTCCTCGGCGCGATGATGGGCATCGCCTTCGAGGCGGCCGGCGCGGACGTCCTGGACCGGACCGGCATCCAGGGTTCGATCGGAGCGCGGGAGGCCGTCAAGTCCGGTGACGCGGACGGGATGTACGAGTACACCGGCACCGCGTGGATCACCTACCTCGGCAACAGCAAGCCGATCACCGACCCGATGAAGCAGTGGCAGGCGGTACGGGACGCGGACCTGAAGAACGGCATCACCTGGCTGCCGCCGTCGGCCCTGAACAACACCTACGCCCTCGCGATGAACCAGGCCAACTTCAAGAAGTACGGCACGAAGACGCTGTCCGAGGTGGCCGCGCTGGCGAAGCGGGACCCGGGCGCGGTGACGGTGTGCGTGGAGAGCGAGTTCGCCAACCGCGCGGACGGGCTGCCGGGCATGGAGAAGGCGTACGGGATGAACCTCCCCGCGAAGAACATCACGCAGATGGACACCGGGATCATCTACACCCAGGTGAAGAAGGGGAGTTGCACGTACGGCGAGGTCTTCACCACCGACGGCCGCATCAAGTCGATGAACCTCGCGGTGATGGCCGACGACAAGAAGTTCTTCCCCAACTACAACGCGGCGCCCGAGATCAACACGAAGGCGTTGAAGAAGTGGCCGGCGATCGCGCGGGTCCTGGACCCGGTGACGAAGAAGCTGAACAACACGGTGGCGCGGACGCTGAACGCGAAGGTGGATGTCGACGGGGAGGATCCGCATCAGGTGGCGTTGGACTGGATGAAGGCGGAGGGGTTGGTCAAGTAGGGCTTGCGGGGGGGGCGAGTTCCAAAGGGTTAGTTGCAAAGAATCCGTTGCAACCGGTCCTTTGCAACGCTATCTTTGTACTCATGTACGAGCCCGAACCGTCCAAGTACCGCAATCTCGACGCCCGTTCGCTGCGCGGGATCGCCCATCCGCTGCGGATGCAGTTGCTGAACGCGCTGCGACGGTACGGACCGGCCACCGCGTCGATGCTCGCCGAGCGGCTGGGCGAGTCCAGCGGGGCGACCAGCTACCACCTCCGCCAGCTGGCCACGCACGGGTTCGTCGAAGACGCCCCGGAGCGCGGCAAGGGGCGGGAGCGCTGGTGGCAGGCGGTCGAGCAGGGCATCGGTTTCGACGAGAACCTGCTCATCGACGCCGACCCGGCGGTGCGTGGCGCGGCCGACACGTTCCTGCACGAGGTGGCGACCACCCACGCCCGTGAACTGTCGACCTGGGTCGGCACCCGCGAGGACTGGCTGCCCAACTGGTCCCACTCGACCGACATGAGCGACTGGACCGTGCGGCTGACACCCGAGCGCACCCGTGAACTCGTCGGAAAAATGCACGAGTTGCTCGAAAGCTATGAGGACGAGAACGCACCCGGAGCAGAACAGGTGCGCTTCCACCTGCACGCCTTCCCGACCGAATCAGAGTGAGACGAGGCAGACCCCGATGCACCCGGAAACCCACCTTCAGCTGCACCATGCCCGCGCCGCCGAACTCCAGGCCGACGCCGCGGCCCATCGCCTCGCCGCCCAGGCCAGGCACCCCCGCGAACTCCGCACCCGCCTCGGCTGGACCCTCGTAGAACTGGGTCTGCGACTGGCCGCCACCCCCGGCGGTACGAAGCCGGCGCTCGCCTAACAGCCCGGCACGGACCCCTTACCCGTCTCCAGCGCCTCCAGGGCGGACACCGCGCCCTTCAGCGAGGTCACCGCGACCAGTCGTAGACCCTTGGGCAGTTCGGACTTGGCGTCCGAGCATTCCGCCTTGGGGACCAGGAACACCGTCGCACCGTCACGTCGCGCGGCCTGGGTCTTGAGGGCCACTCCCCCGACCGCGCCGACCGTACCGTCGGTGCCGATCGTCCCCGTACCGGCGATCGTGCGACCGCCGGTCAGATCACCGCCGCTGCCGTCGCCGTTCAGCTTGTCGATGATGCCCAGGGTGAACAGCAGGCCCGCGCTGGGGCCGCCGACGTCCGCCAGCGTGAGGGTGACCTTGACCTTCTTGTCGCTGAGCTTCAGGTAATTGAGCGCGGCGGTGGTCGCGTCGTCCTGCGACTCCCGCATCTGCTCCGTGTTGTGCTGCTCGATCTCCTTGACGCTGTTGCCGCTCGGGTAGACCGAGTCACGCGGCATGACCGCTCGATCGGTACGGAACCAGCTGTCGATCACATCGCTCAACGACACACGCTGATCGGGCCCGGTCGCTTCGATCGTCGTCATGCGCAGCTGACCGCTCGTCGTGCGCACCGGCGCCCCGGAGATCGTGATCACCGGGGTGCCCTTGTTCTCGCCGAGCACGTTCGCGGTCAGGCCGGGCTGCGCCAGCGAGAACGGCAGCGGCGCGAAACCCGCCGTGGCGAGCAGGGCCACGACGGGCAGGGCGCAGACGGCTACGGCCTGGGGGCGCGTGAGGCGAGAGAGGAGCACGGGATCAATCTAACGCGACGGCCACTTTCGGCCGGGCGCCGGTCACCCCTGGCGGTAAACGACCTCAGGCCTCAGCGCAGCGCTTCGGCGACCTCGCGCGCCGCGTCGACGACCCGCGGTCCGACCCGCTCGGGCACCGCGTCGGCCAGCATCACGACGCCGACGCTGCCCTCGACCCCCGTGACGCCCAGCAGCGGAGCCGCGGCACCGCTCGCGCCGGCCTCCAACTCGCCGTGCGTCAGGGTGTATCCGGGTTCGTCCGCGGCCTGGTGCCGGGCGGCGAGGATCGCGCGGCCGGCGGCACCACGGTCCAAGGGGTGGCGGAAGCCGGCGCGGTAGGCGACGTGGTAGTCGGTCCAGGTCGGCTCGACGACCGCGACGGCGAGGGCGTCCGCCCCGTCGACCAGGGTGAGGTGAGCGGTCGCCCCGATGTCCTCGGCCAGCGAACGCAGCGCGGGGAGCGCCGCCTCCCGTACGAGGGGATGCACCTGGCGGCCGAGTCGCAGCACGCCGAGCCCGACGCGGGCCCGGCCGCCGAGATCACGGCGTACGAGTGCGTGCTGTTCGAGGGTGGCCAGCAACCGGTACACGACGGTCCGGTTGACGCCCAGTTTGTTGGACAGTTCGGTGACGGTCAGCCCGTGGTCCGTATCGGCCAGCAGTTTGAGGACGCGCAGTCCTCGGTCGAGCGTCTGGGAGGTCTCCGCGGTCACGACGCCCACTCCTTAAGTGGTGAGGTCGGCGGCCCCCTGGCGGCGGATGCGTCACCGAGTCCCGTCAGTGACGCGCTTCAGAGGCCGCCGATCGGCGAGGCGGCCCGGCGTGTCCGGGCCCAGTCGCTTCACGGCTGCGCTCCGCGGCGGCGCTGCCACGGGGCGTGTGCGTAGCGGGACACTAGCGAAGGCGGTTCGCTGAGCGGAAGTCTCCGTCCAGAATCCGGTCACCGACTGGTACGGACCGGTTCCGTTCATGTCGATATGTCCTGACCTGGGGGTCGCTCCTGCGCGGATTCCGTACAGATGTGCGGGTCAGGCGGGTGCGCGAGCGGGGTCGGTCAGTGCATGCGGGTGGCCCACTCCTGGACCTTCGCGATGCGCTGCCGCAGCTGACCGGCCGTGGCCTCGGCACTCGGCGGACCGCCGCAGGTGCGCCGCAGCTCGGTGTGGATGACGCCGTGCGGTTTGCCGGTCTGGTGGACGTACGCGGAGACCATGGTGTTGAGCGACTTCCGCAGCTCCATCATCTCCTTGTGGGAGACGACGGGCCGCCGCTCGGCGGGCAGCTCCAGCAGGTCGGCTTCCCCGTCCGGCTTCTTGCGGCTGTGCGCGATCTGCCGGGCCTGCCGCTTCTGGAGCAGCATCTGCACCTGGTCGGGTTCGAGGAGTCCGGGGATACCGAGGTAGTCCTGCTCCTCCTCGCTCCCCGGGTGCGCCTGCATACCGAACTCGGCGCCGTCGTAGAGCACGCGGTCGAAGACGGCCTCGGACTCCAGGGCCTCGAAGGAGAACTGCTCCTGCTCGCCGGTGTCCTCGTCCTGCTCCTTGTTCGCCTCCTCCATCTCCTTCTCGGACTCGGCGTACGGGTCCTCCTCGCCCTCCTTCTTGGGCTTGTCGAGGGCGTGGTCGCGCTCGACCTCCATCTCGTTGGCGAAGGTGAGGAGGTCCGGGACGGTCGGCAGGAAGACGGAGGCGGTCTCGCCGCGCCGCCGGGACCGCACGAAGCGGCCGACGGCCTGGGCGAAGAAGAGGGGCGTGGAGATGGTGGTGGCGTACACGCCGACGGCGAGGCGAGGCACGTCGACACCTTCGGACACCATGCGTACGGCGACCATCCACCGGTCGTTGCTCGCCGCGAAGTCGTCGATGCGCTTGGAGGCACCGGTGTCGTCCGACAGCACGACGGTCGCCTTGCTGCCGGTGATCTCGCGGATCAGCTTGGCGTAGGCGCGCGCGGAGTCCTGGTCGGTGGCGATGACGAGGGCACCGGCGTCCGGGATGCCCTTCCTGACCTCGGTCAGCCGCTGGTCGGCGGCGCGCAGCACACTCGGCATCCACTCACCGCGCGCGTCCAGCGCCGTACGCCAGGCCTGACTGATCGCGTCCTTCGTCATCGGCTCGCCGAGCCGCGCGGCGATCTCGTCACCGGCCTTCGTCCGCCAGCGCATGTTGCCGCTGTAGGAGAGGAAGATGACGGGCCGGACGACGTGGTCGGCGAGCGCGTTGCCGTACCCGTAGGTGTAGTCGGCGGAGGACCGCCGGATCCCGTCGTTTCCCTCTTCGTACGTCACGAAGGGAATGGGATTGGTGTCGGACCGGAACGGCGTACCGGTCAGCGCGAGGCGGCGGGTGGCCGGCTCGAAGGCTTCGAGGCACGCCTCGCCCCACGACTTGGAGTCACCGGCGTGGTGGATCTCGTCGAGGATGACGAGCGTCTTGCGCTGCTCGACACGGTTGCGGTGCAGCATCGGCCGTACGCCGACACCGGCGTACGTGATCGCGACACCGTCGTAGTCCTTGCCGAGCGGCCCCGCGCTGTACTCCGGGTCGAGTTTGATCCCTATCCGCGCGGCGGCTTCCGCCCACTGCTTCTTCAGGTGCTCGGTCGGCGCGACCACGGTCACCTGCTGCACGACATGGTGGTGCAGCAGCCAGGAGGCAAGGGTGAGCGCGAAGGTCGTCTTGCCGGCACCGGGGGTCGCGACCGCGAGGAAGTCCCGCGGCTGCTCCTGGACATACCTGTCCATCGCGCCCTGCTGCCAGGCACGCAGCTTGCCGGCGGTGCCCCAGGGGGCGCGGCCGGGAAAGGCGGGAGAGAGGTGGTGGGAGCTGGCGGAGGAGGCGGCGGTAGTAGTCACGGTCTCCGGGTTCGGGGGTAGGGCGGCTCGGTCACGTCGGCTACGTCGGCTACATATGACAACCGGGCCACCCTACCGGCGGGGTGGCGGTGTCAGCGTGCGGACTGCGCCGGGGTGGCGGGGGTGGGACTGAGGTCACATCGGTTGTCCGGCGAGGCCTCGCAGCACCTCCGCGATCACCCCCACGTCCCCCTCCGTCCCCGAGGCCACGTCGATGACCAGGTCATATGCCCCGTCCTGGTCCACCTCGGCGAGATCGACCCCGTTGACGGCGAGGAAGGCCGCGGCGGCGAGCCACGCGGTGCGCTTGTTGCCGTCGACGAGGGGGTGGTTCGTGGCGAGGGCGTGGAGAAGAGCGGCGGCCTGCTCGTACAGATCCGCGTAGGCCGCCGTACCGAACATACGAGCGCGCGGCCGGTGAACCGCCGAGGCGAACAGCCCCGGCTCACGCACCTCGGGCGCCCGACCGCCGAAGGCGATCCGCGCGACGTCGGTCACTTCGCCGACGGTGAGGTGACGACGGCCGGAGGCGCTGGAGTCGTACGTCATTCGCCGAGTCTCCTCAACAGATCGGCATGCGCGACGGCAAGCCGCTCGGCCGCCGCCCGCACCGCCGCACCCTCCTCGTCCAGATATCTGCCTACGGCGTCCCGCACGAGGTCCTCCGGTGGCCGGCCGGTGGCGTCGGCGAGGTCATCGAGGGCCTGCCGGAGGCCGGGGTCGAGTTCGAGGTGGAGCTGGTGGCGGGAGGTCGGCTGGTGCATGGGGCGAGGGTAGGGGCGCCGATCACCGGCAGGCGACGGAATATCACCACGATCCCGCTCTACGGCTCACGGCTCCTTGACGTTCCCCCGCACCACGTGGTCACCCACGCCCCCGGACGGCCCCCACCACCCGCCGAGCGGTCACGCAGGGGCATCGAGCTCCCCTCGTCCGTGTACCGCAGTCGGTCCAGCCGCCCTTCAACGACACCGAGCGCCAGCGAGCAGCGCCGAGCGCCACACGCGACGTCACCGCGATTCCGCCCGCACCCGCGTAGGTCACCCAGGCCCCCGGACGGCCCCCACCACCCGCCGAGCGGTCACGCAGGGGCATCGAGCCCCCCTCGTCCCTGTACCACAGTCGGTCCAACCGCCCTTCAACGACACCGAGCGCCGGCGAGCGGCGCCGAGCGCCACACGCGACGTCACCGCGATTCCGCCCGCACCCGGGTGGTCACCCAGGCCCCCGCCAACGCCACCCCCGCCATCGGCAGGAACACCGCCGCGAACGCCCCCGGATGTCCCCCACCACCCGCCGAACCGACGACATGCCCCACCGTGCCCCCGCCCAACGCCCCGAACGCGGCCCCGCCGACAGAGAGCAGCACGACATTCGACAACCCGTCGGAGATCTGCAACGCGGCGGAGTTGGACCCGGCCTCCGCCGGAGCGGACAGCTGAAGCAGCAGCACGCTGGTGGAGGAGATCACCAGCCCCATCCCGAAACACCCGAACGCCCACGCGACGGCGACGATCCACACGGGCACGGCATGGAAAAGAACACTCGGCGCCCCGGCGATGGCGGCAGCCACCAGCACCATCCCGACCGTCATCAGCCGTTCCCGATACGGCTCGACCCCCGCCCGGGACTGCACCCACGACCCGAGCGCCCACGTCCCACCCCCCGCCGCGAGCGAGAACCCGGCCAAGGTCGGCGACAGCCCCCGCTGCGTGACGAGCATCAACGGCACGAAGGACTCCGCCGAGATGAACGATCCCGCGGCCACCCCTCGCAACAACACGACGGAGGGCAGCCCCCGCGCCGCCCGATACGTCCCCCGCGGCAACAACCCGAGCACGGCGGGCACGAGCAGCGCGACACCGGCGGCAGCGGGGAGAAGCGAGAACCACCGCACGTCCTGAGCCGCGTACTGGAAGAGCCCGGCGCCGACCGAGATCCCGAAGGCGAGCCGAATACGCCGCCGGTCGAAGGACCCGGACGACTGCTGATCGTGTTCCGACACGGGCCCGGCCGCCCGCCGCCGTATCTGAGGAAGGGCGAGCGCGAGCGGAAAGACAACAAGCACCGGAATCCCGAGGAACACCCACCGCCACCCGAGATGCTCCGTCACGGCCCCGGCGGCGAGCGGCCCGACAATGGACGGAACCACCCAACTCGCCGCGAACGCGGCCATGATGGCGGGCCGCAACCGCTCCGGATAAGCCCGCCCGACGACGACGTACAGAGCGACGATGACGAGCCCACCCCCGAGCCCCTGCACGGCCCGCCCGAGAATGAACACCCACATGACCTGAGCGGTCCCGGCCACCACCAGCCCGGCGGCAAAAGCCCCGATCCCACTGGTCAACGCGCCGAGCGGCCCCCGCCGATCCGACCACTGCCCGGCGAACACCATCCCGAAGAGACTGGTCGTGAAGTACCCGGAGAACGCGAACGCGTACAACGACACCCCGCCCAGTTCCCTAGCGGCAACCGGCATCGCGGTCCCAACCGCCGTCGCCTCGAAGGCGATCAGCAGAACGACGGACACGATCCCGACACTGAGCGCCCGATGCGACCGCCCCAACACGGAGTCACGACACTCGTCGGCCAGGTCAGAGGCGCTGTCGGTGACGTCGGCGTCACGAGGTTCAAGGACGGTCATGCCCGCCAGCGTAAGGTCCACAGGCCGGGTTGACCCCTGTCGGAGGATGGTCGAGGACTGAGACCTTGGTCGTACGACCACAGCCGCCCCGCTCCTCTTCATGAACGGCGTGTGGCAGTCCCGTTGCACCACCCCCGGCCCCCTTGCCCGGCCCCACCCCCCGGCCCTACGGTCAAATCACCAAACACGGCCGTGTGCCCGAGTGGTTCAGGGACTCGCCTGCAAAGCGAGTTACGCGGGTTCGATTCCCGCCACGGCCTCCAGTAGTAGCTTTGATCTGCATGTTCCTTGATCGAAGGCCGCTCTCCAGGTCTGGGGCCCCGTTCAGGACGGGTCCGGGTCAGTTGCTTGCCCGAGGACCCGCTCGCCGCTGAGGAGATCGACCTGCGCGAGCGGTTCCGGTCGCAGCCCCACCCGAACGCAGAAATACGGTGGGGCCGGCCGTATTTCTGAGGGCCTGCTGTTGATGCGGGTGCTGATCTGCTCCTGACGGACGGTCGACGTCCTCGCGCAGCCGATCCGGAGCGCCACGCCCATGGCCGGGGGTCACCGGGAGCGGCCCCCAGGGCAGTCAGGAGTGCGGAGGCTTGGGCGCTTGCCCGGGCTCGGCTGCGGCGAGGCGGTTGATGTCGGGGTTGTGCAGCACCGTGGGGCCCGCGCCTTTCAGCCGGGTGACGGCGAGCATGGCGGATCCGACGGCGTCGGTGGTGGTGACATGGCGGGGGAAGGCTCGCCGCAGGACCGGGTACAGGCTCGCGGTGATGCGGTACAGGACGCGGTAGACCGGGGTGCGGGAGGTCGCGCCGCCGACGGGCTGGATGTAGCCGGGGCGGAACATGTACGCGCGCATCGGCATGGCGAGCAGGTCGTTCTCGGTGCGGCCCTTGACGCGGGCCCACATCTGGCGGCTCCTGCCGGTGCTGTCCGTGCCCTCGCCGGAGACGTAGACGAAGGTCAGCGAGGGGTTCGCGGCGTTCAGGGCGCGGGCGGCGGCGAGGGCGTAGTCGTAGGTGACGCGGGTGTACTCCTCCTCACCGCGCCCGACGGCGGAGACGCCGAGGCAGAAGAAACACGCGTCCAGGCCCTTCAACTGGTCCTGGACGGCGGTGTAGTCGGTGAAGTCGGTGTGGATGATCTGCCGCAGCCTTGGATGGTCCAGAGGAAGAGGGCTGCGGACGACGACGAGGACCTCGGTGACGGCCTCGTCGAGGAGACAGGCGCGCACCGCGCCGTGGCCGACCATTCCGGACGCTCCGAAGACGATGACGCGCACGGCTGCTCCTAGGCATGAGAGGGGGTGGCTCGGCTTTGGGCTGAGGGTGGGATTCAGGGAGAAGTGCGGGCGAGCGTGCCGACGGTGAGGGTGGCCAGCGCTTCTCGCAGGGCGATGGCGAAGTCCATCTTCAGAACAGCGAGCGAGGGGTCGGCCTCGTAGGCGGCGAGCATCGCCTGCGACGGGCGGGCGTGGGTCCACACCGCGCCGATCACCATGATCATGGACGCGGCCAGCTGCTGAGCGCGATCTCCCAGCTCGGGCAGGTGAACGCGGGCGAGGGCCGTGAGCGCGTCGACGTTGTCGACGGCGGCCCTCTTGTAGCGGGCGGCGACCTCCGGGGAGACGTTGTGTTCCAGCACGCCGGCCTGTGCGCTGAGCAGATCGCACAGCATGCGGCGTTCGGCGAGGGAGTCACCGATCACCGCGGCGAACTGCTCGCCGCGCTCCTCCGCCGCGGCCTCCGCGTCGATACCGGCGGTCAGCAGGTCGGGCAGGTCTGCCGTCCACCCCTTCCAGGCGTGGTCCAGCAGCTCCAGCAGGACCGCCTCGCGGGACTCGAAATAGCGCAGCACGTTCGACTTGGCGAGCCCGACGCGACGGCTCAGCTCGTTGAGGCTGACCGCGCTCACCGGCATCTCGTCGAGCATGGCGGCGGCGGTGTCGAGGATCGCCCGCCGCCGGATCTCTCGCTGCTCCTCGCTGCGCGCACGCTGGAAAGTACTCATGCCCCACATATTACAGACTCCCGGTCTTTTGACATCAGACCGCCGGTACCTTAAGTTGGGGGCATCTCAACAGACCGGCGGTCTGAAATTGCCGATCCGTGATCACGCAAGAGACCGCCACCTCTGGCCGGGCCATCCGGCGGCGTGTGCCCCGGCGGATCGACACCGCCAAGACCACGAAGGAGTCCCCCTCATGAACCGCACCGTTGTCATCACCGGCACCACCTCAGGCTTCGGCCGCGACAGCGTCCGCCTGTTCGCGTCCCAGGGCTGGAACGTCGTGGCGACCGTCCGCAAGGAGACGGACCTCGCCATCCACGACGACCTGCCGAACGTGAAGACCCTGCTGCTCGACGTCAACGACGAGGGCGCCGACGCCGCCTTCGCCGAACAGGCCGCCGCCCAGTTCGGAGGCATCGACGCGCTGGTGAACAACGCCGGCTACTACCACATGGGCCCCGTCGAGGCCTCCTCGATGGAGCAGGTCCACGACCAGTTCCAGACCAACGTCTTCGGTCTGATGGCCCTGACCAAGGCCTTCCTGCCGCACTTCCGCGAGCAGCGTTCCGGCGTGATCGTCAACATCGCCTCGATCAGCGCCGACCAGGGCTACCCCTACACCGCCGTCTACGCCGCCTCCAAGGCCGCGGTCGCGGCCTTCTCCGAGGGCCTCAACATCGAGATGGCGGCCTTCGGGGTCTCGGTCAAGGCGGTCTTCCCGGGCGCCCACGCCACACGCATCTTCACCAAGATCGACCAGGCGGACGACATCCCCGAGGAGTACCAGTCCGGCATGCAGCGCTTCTTCGGCATGCAGGGCACCGGCTCCAGCCCGGCCGTGACCGCGAAGGCCATCTACCAGGCGGTCACGGACGGCAGGATCGAGAAGGTCCGCTACTACACCGGCCCCGACGGAGTCGCCGTACCCCGCGTCAAGCAGCTCCTGGGCGCCGACTGGTACTGGGAGGAGTTCCGCAACGCCTCCACCGGCAACCCCAGCGACCTGTGGAAGAGCCTCGTCACGCAGGGCAGGGAACCCGTCGAGTTCACCCTCTGACCCACCGCCCGGCCAGTCCCGCCCACCGTCCTCACCGTCGTCGAGCCCCGCCGCCTGCCAATCGCGCAACGGCCGCAGGCTCCCGCCGACGGGGACGGACGGCATC
This sequence comes from Streptomyces sp. NBC_01261, assembly GCF_036226385.1. Lineage (NCBI taxonomy): Bacteria > Bacillati > Actinomycetota > Actinomycetes > Kitasatosporales > Streptomycetaceae > Streptomyces > Streptomyces sp. NBC_01261. Next base: position 6,888,419 of record NZ_CP108463.1, on the reverse strand, counting down.
GAAGCCGTAGCGGCCCGGGACGTCGAGGTCGCGGTGCTTGAGCGGGGACGGGCGGGCGACATCCTCGTCGCGGATCTCGTGGCCCACGGCGCGGAGCCGGGCGGCGGCGGCGCCGATGTACCGCGTCGCCCGCCGGCGGTAGGTGTCATCGGCCGGGTCGACGACGGCGAGCAGGCGCAGAGGGTCTCGGCGATCCGCCCGTACTCGACGAACGCCTGTCCCAGCGGCGTGAGTTACCCCTCGCGGCCGAACATCCGCAACAGGTCGTACGCCCTCCTGCCCGAACCCGGCGACCGGAAGGAAGCCGAAGCGGCCGACATGACGAGCGTCCTCGTCGGAGCACTGTGGACACGCAACCACCCGGCACCCGGCACCCGGCACCCGGCGGAGGCCGCACGCACCGCCTACGCCTACGCTCCGAGCCTCGCCTTCCTCCGTACGCCCTTCGCCGCGGCGCTGGAGCGTTCGATCGCGAGCTACCTGATCGGCCTGCTGACCGCCTCCGACCACTGATCCCGGCCGAACCGACCGAACCGGCAGAACCGGCCGGGCGCGGGTCGGCGGCTCGGCGTCGCGAGCTTGTCGTTGACGTCGGCAGCAGTGGCGACGACCTTGACCGAGGTACGGCTGCGACTCCCCCGCAGAGGGGCACAACAGGCAAGCCCGCAGGGCGAGTTACGCGGGTTCGATTCCCGCCACGGCCTCCGGTCGTACGTCCGACAAGCACGCGGCGTGGCCCTCTGCCCGACCTCGGCGGTGCCACGTGCCGGTTCACCTCTCGGCGTCAACACCGGGTGCGCCCTGCCCTACCGTGGCGCCATGAGCGATCACCCCGAAGCACCTGTCGCGCCTGTCACGCCCGTCGAGGCCTATCAACCCCCTTACTACGTAGCCGTGTTCACCACCGTGCGAACCCAGGAGCAGAGCGGCTACGGCGACACCAACGCACGTATGGAGGAGCTGGTGAGGGCCATCCCCGGGTATCTGGGGATGGACCACGCGCAGACTCCGGGCGGGCTGGGGATCACCGTCGGGTACTTCCGTGACGCCGACGCGCTCGCGGAGTGGCGGACCAACGCGGAGCACCGTGCGGCGCAGAAACGCGGGCAGGACCAGTGGTACGAGAGCTACACGCTGCATGTGGCGAAGGTGGAGCGGAGTCACGGGTTCGTGCGGGCGCGGGTTCCGCAGGACCCGCAGAGTCCTGCGGCGGGCTGACCGGCCGAAGTCCCGGAGCGGGGACGCGAAAATCGTACGCGCGTGCGGCGATCGGACCCTATGATCACTCAGCCCCGGCGTCCGCCGCGGCCGCACCCGCCTCCGAGACAGGCCGAAGCCGATGACGAGTACCGCCCGCAGAGCTCCCCGGATCCTGGTCCGTTCCGCGCAGGTGGCGATAGCCGTGTCCGCTGTGGGGGACGTGTTCCGTGCGGCGACGGTCCGGGATCAATACCTGCACCGCACGGACGCATCCGAGTCGGGCCTCGTCTCCATGGTCTCCGTCTATCTGACGACTCTCGCGATCGTGCTGTTCCTCGTGTGGCTCACCCAATCCCGGCGCAACGCGCAGGAGTTGTCGCCCGGGGCCTCGGTGCCGAGCCGGGGCCGGACGATCGGCATGTGGTTCGTTCCGCTGGTCAACCTCGTGGTCCCTCGCGGGATCGTCCTCGCCATCGGACGCGCGAGCTCCGCGTCCTGGCAGGAGAAGCGGGACACGACCCTGGTGAACGCGTGGTGGGCCGCCTGGGTCGGGCACGCGCTGGTGCTCACGGTCGCGATCCGGGTGGCCCCGGGCTCGATGGCCTTCCTGGTGGTGGAGGAGGCACTCATGATCGCGGCTGCCGTACTGGCGGGGCTCGTGATCGAGCGCATCACGGCCCTGCAGAACGCCGCGCTCGGTGCCACCGTTCCCGCCGAGCCCCTCGCCCCGGCCTGAGGTGCTTCCCTTCCCCGCCCTCGGCCGAACTCCCGCGAGGCGCCTGAACTCCCCGAAGGCGCCTCGGGCTCAGCCCTCGCTCGCACCCCGCGTCCGCCACAGATCCCGCAGCAACGCGATCTCCGCCATGTGGTGGATGAACTCCAGGTTCGCCCCCGCCAGTACGGAGACGTACGGGTCGTCCGGGTCGGAGCCGTACGGGTACCGGGAGAAGCCGACCACGTCCAACTGGTCCTCCGTGACCGTGGCCACGGCTGCTCGCCAGCGGTCGATCACCGGCCAGAACCGGTCCAGGGTCAGGGCTGCGGAGGGGCTGAAGTCGACCATCTGCTTCGGGTCCCGGCGCCGCTCACCGAACGCCCATTCCCACGCCCCCGCGAACTGGAAGTGCAGGTGTCCCAGGCGCCACGCGATGGTCGTGATCGGTGTCGTGTCGGGTTCCGGCTCGCCCTCGTGGGCGAGGATCTCCTCGACGCGTTCGACGGTCACGCTCCAGTCCTCGGCGATCTTCGCGACCGTCATGCCGTCGGCGGCCTGCCGGGCGACCTCCGCGTACTCGCTCGCCGGGATGTCCGCCGCGCCCAGGTCGAGAACCCACTCCCCCGGTCCGAACGCCCTCGGTGTCACCGCCTCGCTCCGGTGCCGGAGTGACCAGCAGTCGGGGGCCGGCTCCCAGAGGTACTCCTCGTCACCGAGGCCCTTCAGCCGGACCTGGGCCATCTCCCGGGCCTTGTCGAACTGCTCCAGGAGCAGGCCCAGTCGGTCGGTCCGCATGCGCTCGGTCTCCATGTGTGGTCCCCTCGCCCGTGCCGTCTCGTACCCCGCCCCCACCCACCGCGGTGCGGCCACGCGGACGGTAGCGGCTCGCCCCACCGCGGCGCGAACGAATTCCTCGGCCGCCCACGCGCGCGTCACAGCACCCCGCCCGCCTCGTCCTGGAACGCCTCCGTCCAGTAGTGCGGGTGATCGCGGCCGGCCCGCCGGCGCCCCGCCACCGTCGGGTCCACCGCCGACAGCGTCTGGAGCATCGTCGTCGCCAACTGGTCGTACGCCTCTGCCGTCAGCTCGCCCGACAGGTCCGCGTCGATCGCCTTCTCGCGGTGGAGCAGCCAGAGGGTGAAGGCCAGGGTCGAGACGTCCGTGTTGAGGGGAGCCAGTGTCGCCTCCGGCTCGCTCCACGTCAGGACCTCGCCCGTCGCGCCGTCCACCACCAGGCTGTTGTCCTCCATGAGGTAGCCGAGGCGGATCAACTGGTCGGCGCGGGGCGGGAGTTCCTCGGCGGGCTCGTCCTCGAAGAACTCGGTGAGGGTGGGGAGCGGGACCTCCGTGTCGAGCTGGAAGAGGAACGCGTCCTCGGGAAGGCCGGTCTCGCGCAGGAAGCGGCGGGTCGGTTCGTGAGTGAGGGTGGCGGGGAAGTCGACCTCTTCGAAGCGGGCGACCGCGCCCTGGCCGAACTCCTGGTCCAGCAGGCGGGCCGGGATGTCGAGGGTCAGGCCTGACGTCGTGCCCGGGCCCGCGACCAGCGCGAGCGGACGGATCAGGGCCGCCGCCTTCCAGAACGGGGGGACTTCGCCGTCCGTCTCCGACTCGAAGACCGCGAGGAGTTGACGTGATGCCTCCGCCGCCGTCTTCGTGCCGTGGCGGCCCTCGTAGGACGCGAACTGGCCGCGCAGGTCCGTCAGTTCGTCCGTGGTCGTCGTGAAGCGGGCCAGCGTCTCGATCGACGGGGCCAGCGGGCCGGTCTCCATGAGGTGCGGGCGGTCGTGGAAGAAGTACGTCGTCGCGATCTCGCCCGTCTCGCCGTCCAGCAGGATCGACTCCGCCTCGCCGCCGTCGGGTCCCCAGAGCGCGCCTATCACCAGCTGGTCCCGGAGCTCCTCCGCCAGCGGCGCGGGGTCGCCCAGCGAGTCAGCCACCGTCCGCAGGCCCGCCCTGCGCAGCTCCTCGAACGTCAACAGGCCGCTGTCGCCCGGCAGTCCGGGACCGGTCAGCCAACGACGCGTCGACGCGTGCGTGATGTACGGATCGAGGTCGTCCTCGGTCAAGGTGATCATGGTCGCCGTAGCACCGGCGTCGGTCCTGCTCATCGTTCCCCCGTGCGTGAATCTTCCCCGTGTGGCACCGGTGTTCCGCTGTCGTCCCCACTGCCCAGAACACTACGCGGCACCACTGACAACGGCCCTGACCAGCGAAAACGCCCTACAGAGCCCCGGAGGACGCGAAACGTCCGAAACGTCCTCACCTCATCAGACGCTCAGACCACCCGCGAACGTTCCCGTCCCCCGACGATCGCGTCCACCGTCTCCCCCACCGTCAGCCCGGAGGTGTCCAGCCACAGGCCGATGCGCGGGGTCTCCGTCCGCAGCGCGCGGTCCAACTCCTCGACCGTCCACGCGCCGTAGCCGCTCTTCGCCCTCCCCGCCTCCCGTGCCGTCACGGTCGCGGGGGTCGGCGCGAGGACGATCACGTGCAGCGGGCGGGTGCGGATCAGGTCGACGTACGCCGACAACTCCGCGCCCAGCACCACGTCCTGGACGACCGCGGTGAACCCGGCCTCCGCGTACGCGTCCGCGGTCGCCGCCGACAGCCGGTACCGCAACCGGAGTTGGGACTCCCCCGCGCCGCCCGCACCGGGGACGTACTCCTCGCGCCCCGAGACGATCATCCGCCGGAAGACGTCACCCCGGACATGCGCCGCCCTCGGCAGCCGCTCCGCCAGCGCCTGCGCGACCGTCGACTTGCCGGAGGCCATCACGCCGGTGATGAGGACGACCCCCTCAAGCACCTGGCACCTACTGCCCGTAGGGACCGCTGTTCGTCACCACCGCAGCCTGCGGGCGGATCGGCAGCCGGTTCACCGGACGGCCCGTCGCCGCGCGCACCGCGGACGCGATCGCCGCCGGGGACGTGACCACCGGGACCGCGCTGACCGCCTTCGCCCCGAAGGGGGCGACCACGTCACGTTCCTCGACGAGTTTCACGATCCGGATGTCGGGGGCGTCCAGGGCGGTGGGCAGGGCGTAGCCGGTGAGGTCGGGGTGGCGGATCAACCCGCGCGCGGTGCGCAGGTTCTCCGTCAGCGCGATGCCGACGCCCTGGGTGACACCGCCCTCGATGCGGGCGACCAGCTGGGTCGGGTTCAGGATGCGGCCGACGTCCTGGGCGAGGGCCAGCTCGACGACCCGGACCGAGCCCAACTCGATGTCCACGTCGACCACCGCGCGGATCGCGCAGAAGGCGAGCCCTACGAAGGCGTCGCCCTGACCCGCCTCGTCCAGGGGCTCGGTCGGGTGCGGACGGCACTGGGCGGTGGCCCAGAGTTCCTTGCCGTCCAGGGCCTCGGTGACGGTCGTCGAGAGGACACCGTCGTAGGAGGTGATCTTGCCGTCGGTGATCTGGAGCAGCTCGGTCGACATCCCGAACTTGTGCGCCAGGGGCTGGAGGAGCTGGGTGCGGACCATCTTCGCGGCGCGTTCGACGGCGCCGCCCGATACCCAGGTATGACGGCCTCGGCAACCAGGGCCGGCGGGGGGCTGATCGGTGTCCACGGGGGCGACGTGCACCTCGTCGATGCCGAGGGTCTCCTGGACGATCTGCCGGGCCAGCGTGGTGAAGCCCTGGCCGGTCTCCACGGCCGCGCACAGCACCGTCGCGATGCCGTCGTGGACCTTCACGGTGGCCGTGGAGACCTCGTCGGCGCCCTCGGCGCCGAGCATGTGGACCATGCCGAGGCCGTAGCCGACGCCCCGGCGCACCGCGCCCGGTTCGCCCGCGCCCTCGGGGCCGCCGGGCAGCAGCCACTCGTCCTCGGGGGTGTCCTTGGGGAGCTGCGGCAGCGGGAAGTCCCGTACGGCCTGGAGGAGTTCGGCGACCGGCGCCGGGCAGGTCACCGTCTGACCGGTCGGCAGGACGTCACCGGTGGCCATGGCGTTGCGCAGGCGCAGCTCGGCCGGGTCCATCGCGAGCTTCTTGGCGAGCTTGTCCATCTGCGCCTCGTAGGCGGCGCAGACCTGCATGGCGCCCTCGCCCCGGACGTGTCCCGAGGGCGGGTTGTTGGTGCGCACGGCCCAGCCCTCGATGAAGGCGTTCGGGACGACGTACGGGCCGCAGGCGAAGGAGACGGCGGCGGCCAGCGCCTCCGAGGAGGTGTCGGCGTAGGCGCCCGCGTCGAGCAGCACCTGGGCCTCGACCTTGACCAGCCGGCCGTCCTCGTCGGCGTGGTGGCGGTAGCGCAGGAGCGTGGGGTGGCGGTGGGTGTGGCCGAGGAAGGACTCCTCGCGCGTGGCGGTGAGTTTGACCGGGCAGCCGGTCTTCAACGCGAGCAGTCCGAGCGGGAGTTGGAAGCCCTGGTCCTCGCGGTCGGCGGTGGCCCCGGGGACGCCGGTGACGACGACCTTCACGCGGTCGGGCTCCAGGCCGTAGCAGGCGGCGGCCGTGTCGCGGTCGTTGTGCGGGTCGGTGGAGGCGATGTAGAGCTCGACGCCGCCGTCGGGGCGGGGTACGGCGAGACCGGCCTCGGCGCCGATGGGGGCGGGGTCCTGGCGGCCGATGCGGTACAGGCCCTCCACGACGATGTCGGCGACCGCGTCCGGGTCGCCGTGACGCAGCGGGATGTGCCGGATCAGGTTGCCGTCGGGGTGCAGCGGTTCGGCCTCGAAGGCCTGCTCGGGGTCGGTCACCGGGTCGAGTACTTCGTACTCGACCATGATGGCCGCGGCGGCCATGCGCGCGGTGTCGGGGTGGTCGGCGGCGACCGCGGCGATGGGCTCCCCGTGGTGGCGCACCACTTCGGAGGCGAACACCGGACGGTCGGCCGTGCCCCGGCCGTAGCGGTCCCGGCCCGGCACGTCCTCGTGCGTGATGACGGCCCGGACACCCGGCATGTCCCGCGCGTGGGACGTGTCGACAGACACGATGCGCGCGTGCGGGTGCGGCGAGCGCAGGACGGCCGCCCAGAGCAGGCCCTCGGCCCACAGGTCGGCCGCGTACGGGAAGGTGCCCTCGGTCTTCGCGCGGGCGTCGGCGGCCGGGAGCGAGGCGCCCAGCCCGTGGCCCGGCAGCTCCGGGGCGGGCGCGGCCTCCGTGGTCGCGGTGGCGGCTTCGTTGCTCACGCCTGACCTCCGTCCTGGCCGTACACCTGGTCCTGTGTGCGCGGGGACTCGAACGCCGACTGGTGGACGCCACCGCCCCCGGGACCCGCCTGGTGGGGAATACGCGCTTCGTCGCCGTCCGACTCGGGTTCGGCGGCAGCGGCGTGCGCCTCGCGCTCGGCGACGACCTCCTGTACGGCGTCCAGGACACCCCGGTAGCCGGAGCAGCGGCACAGGTTGCCGCACAGGGCCTGGCGCGCCTCCAGTTCGGTGGGCGCGGGGTTGCCCTCCAGGAGGTCGTGCACGGTCATCGCCATGCCGGGCACGCAGAAACCGCACTGCACGGCACCGCACTTGGCGAGCGCCCGCTGCACGTCCGAGGGCTGCCCCTCGACGGCGAGACCCTCGACCGTACGGACCTCGGAGCCGGCGGCGGTGACGGCGGGCACCAGGCAGGAGGCGACGAGCCGGCCGTCGACCTGGACGTTGCAGGCCCCGCACTCGCCCTGCGAGCAGCCGTCCTTGGCGCCCGCGAGGCCGAGGCGTTCGCGCAGCACGTAGAGCAGCGACTCGCCGATCCAGGCGTCGGTGACGGGCCGGTCGGCGCCGTTGACGCGCAACACGTAGGAGGCGAGGGGGTGTTCCTCGCCGGGGATCTTCGGGGCCGGTTCGGCGGCCTCGTCCGGCGCGTCGGGCTCGACGGCCGCCACGGGCGCCTCAGCGGCCTCCGGAGCGTCGTCGGCACCGTCGGCCGCATCGACCGCCGCGGACGCCGCAGCGGGCCCTTCAGTGCCCTCCGCGGGCCCTTCGCCGTCGTCGCCCGCCGCGCCGCTCCCGTGAGCCGACTGCGCGTCGTCCGCGGCGAGTTCGGCGGCGGTGTCGTCGTGGCGGTCGGCGCGCGCGTCGCCGTAGGGGTCGCCGGGTGCTTCGGATCGGGTGTGCGCGTACGGGTCGCCGGGTTCGCCGTACGGCTGCCGGGTCGCCTCGGCGGGCGGCCGGGTGGCGGCCCGTGCCGACACCTCGCCGGTGGTGTGCGTGGCGGACCGGTCGGCCGGGTGTTCCAGACCGCGTCCGTCGGTGTGCTCGCCGGGCCGCTCGACCACTCCGGTGTCCGACGCCTGCTGCGCCCAGTTCTGGCCCGCGCCGTCCGTCGCCCAGGGCGCCTGTGCGCCGCCGGGCAGGGTGGCCGGCGGGGTGCCGCCCCACTGCTCGACCAGGGCCGAGGTGGTGAACTCGCCCGATTCGTCCGGGAGATCACCGCCGGCGACGGGGATCGACCACTCCCCGGTCACGTCGCGACCGGGAGCGGCGCCCGCGTCCGGGGCGTTGGTGTCCTGGAAGGTCCACTGGCCGGTGGACCCGGGGCGGTACGAGAACTGGTCGCCCCCGGCCGTCCCGCGCTGCGGTACGGCGTTCGGGTCGGGCCACTGGACGCCCTCGGCGGGAATCGCCCAGGAGCCGGTGCCCGAGGGGTCGGCGTCCGGGGCGGGGGTGGCCGTGATGGGCGGCGGCACATAGCCGTGCCCCGGGGCGGCCAGGAGGGCGTCGATGCCGCCTTCGGGGAGTTTCACGAAGGCCGTGGCGCCGTCGTCGTAGTCGCCCTGGGGCAGCGGGTCCCAGCGTCCGCCGCCCTGAGGGGTGCCCTCTCCGTGCTGGTCGTCGGTCACGACAGCGCCCTCCCGAGTGCTCGTCGGGCCAGTGCGGCGACGGTGCGCCGCAGGTGCAGTACCGCGGGCGGAAGCTGTTCCACGGAGCCGTCCTCGGCCGGTACCGGGTCGGGGATGCAGGCCGCGGCGACGTACTCCCCGAAGGCGCTCAGCGCCTCGGGGACGATCGTGCGGCTGTTGTCCCAGTCGATCAGCCGGGCCACCCACTGTTCGGCGTCCAGCGGTCTGAGCGGCATCGGCGCTATGGCTCCGACGGCGCACCTGACCCCGCGCCGGGCGGGGTCGAGGACGACCGCGACGGACGCGACCGAGCGCCCGGGGCCGGTCCTGCCGGTGGCCTTCAGGAAGACCTGCGGGGCGTGCAGCAGCGGCACGCGCACGAAGCCGATGAGTTCGCCGCCGCGCAGCATCTCCACGCCGGCCAGGAGGTGCGACACCGGGATCTCCCGGCGGGCTCCGTCCTGGCCCGCGATGATCAGCGTCGCCTCCAGGGCGGCCAGTACGGGCAGCGCGTCCCCGGTGGGCGCGGCCGAGGCGATGTTGCCGCCCAGGGTGCCCGCGTTGCGGATCTGCGGCGGGCCCGCGGCACGCGCGGAGGCGGCGAGCGCCGGGATGAGGGCGGCGAAGTCCGGGCGGCCCATCCGGGCATGCGTGAGGCCCGCGCCGAGCAGCGCGTGCCCGTCCTGGTACTGCCAGCCGCGGATCTCGCTGATCCGCCCGAGACCGACCAGCGCGCTGGGCCTCAGCTGGCCCGAGTTGACGGCCGCCATGAGGTCGGTGCCACCGGCCACCGGGACGGCCGTGGGCAGGTCCGTGAGCGCCGCCACGGCCTCGTCCAGCGTCGTGGGCAGCGTGACGGACTGCCCCGCCTGCGGTGCGTGCGTGGTCAAACCGGCTGCCCCTTCCCGCTGCCCCACCTGGTCCCACCTGTTGCTGCCGTACGGTACGTGCTGACAGGGCGGACGTGGCAACTCTGGCACATCTTCGCAAGACCCGAGCGCGGGGGTCCGCAAGGAGGCATTCGCCCGCCTCATCAGGGAGATGGTCCGTTTTCGTACGGCATCACCGGTACGCGCGGATTGCCACTCAACGGTGACCCATGGGGCCTTTTTCCCTTACGGGTTCTACGCGTTCGGGGGCGGGCCGTCCTTGGGTCGGCCGAGCACCCCGGGGCGCCGCTGCCACGGCAGTGGTCCGGTGGGCGGACGGTAGGCGACCCCCAGGGCGTCGAGGCGCGGGTAGTGGGCGGCCATCCGGCGCTCGAAGTCGCCGAAGTCCCGTTCCGCGGGCGCCGGAAGAGCACTCCAGGCGACCTCGGCGAAGGCCGCGAGCCGGGGGAACGTCTGGTAGTCCACGCGTGCGTGATCCTCCATCACCTCGGTCCACACGTTGGCCTGCGCGCCCAGCACATGCCGTGCCTCGGCCTCGCTGAGCTGCTCGGGAACCGGCTCGAAGCGGTAGACGTCCTCAAGGGTGCGCACATGGGCGATCGGCACCGGCTCGTCCTCCCCGGGGGCCTGCCGCCAGTCCAAGTACACGTGCTGTTCAGGGCACATGACGACGTCGTGGCCCGCGCGGGCGGCGGTGATCCCACCCTCGTAGCCGCGCCATGACGACACGACAGCTCCGTCCGCGAGCCCGCCCTCCAGGATCTCGTCCCAGCCGACGAGCCTTCTCCCGCGCGCGGAGAGCCACTTGTCGAAGTGCCCGATGAACCACGACTGCAACTCGTCCTCGTCCGCGAGCCCGAGTTCCTTGATGCGCGCCTGCGCGGTCGCCGACTGCTTCCACTGGTCCTTGGGACATTCGTCGCCGCCGACGTGGACGAACTCCGAGGGGAACAGCTCCAGGAGTTCCTCGAACACCCCCTCGTAGAAGCGCAGGGTGTTGTCAGTGGGGGCGAGTACGTTCGGATTGATGCCCCAGGTGTCCCAGACGGAGAGGGAGTCGGTGTCGAGGGCGTCGGTGTTGCCGAGTTCCGGATACGCGGCGATGGCGGCCTGCGAGTGTCCCGGTACGTCGATTTCGGGGACCACGGTGATATGCCGCTCGGCGGCGTACGCGACGATCTCGCGGATGTCGTCCTGCGTGTAGTAGCCGCCGTGGGGCTTGTCGTCCCACAGCGGTGAGGCACGGTGGCCGAATTTCGTGCGCGCCCGCCAGGACCCGATCTCGGTCAGCTTCGGGTACCGCTTGATCTGTACGCGCCAGCCCTGATCGTCCGTCAAGTGGAAGTGGAAGACGTTGAGTTTGTGCGCCGCCATCAGATCCAGGTAGCGCAGGACGCCTTCCTTGGGCATGAAGTGCCGGGCGACGTCGAGCATGAGGCCGCGCCAGCGGAATCGGGGTGCGTCGCGGATGCTGACCGCGGGCAGTTCCCAGCGCCGCTCGGTGGTGACCGGGGCGCGGCGGAACGCCTCGGGGCCGAGGAGTTGACGGAGGGTCTGGGCGGCGTAGAACAGGCCGGGTTCGTCGGCCCCCCAGAGGTGGACCAGATACCCGTCCACGATCAGGGTGTAGGCCTCCGAATCGTCGGACTCCCCCGGGCCGACGCGCAGCATGATGCGGTTTCCGCTGTCCTGATGAGGCGACAGGGGCAGTCCGGTCGCCGCGCCGACGGTGGCCCGCAGCCACTGCGCCACCCGCTCGGTGCCGGGGCCCGCGTCGATCTCGGTCCCGGCGTCGAGGACGTAGCCCACACCCCCACCGGGCAGCGCGTGCGCGACGCTGCTCGGCGCCGGAATCAGTTCCGTCTCTGAAGTCACGTCAGTCACGTCAGTCCTTAACCGCTCCGCCCAGCCCCGAGACCAGACGTCGCTGTACGAGTACGAAGAACACCAGCACCGGAATCGTCATCACCGTGGAGGCCGCCATGACCCCGCCCCAGTCAGGATCGTCCGGCTTGTAGAAGACGAGGAGGGCCATCGGCAGGGTCGACTGGGAAGTGTCGCTGATGATGAAGGACTTGGCGAAGAGGAAGTCGTTCCAGGCCGAGATGAAGGAAAACACGCTCGTGGCGACCAGCCCCGGGAAGACGAGCGGGAAAAGGATCTGCCACAGGAATCGCGTCCGGCTCGCCCCGTCGATGTACGCGGCCTCCTCCAGCGCGTCCGGTACGGCTTTCACGAACCCCCGCAGCATCCAGATCGCGAACGGCAGCGAGAACGCGATCTGGGGCAGGATCAGCGACCCCAGGGTGTTCAGCAGCCCGAGCCCCCGCATGGTGAAGAACAGGGGGATCGTCAGCGCTTCCACGGGCACCATCTGGGCCACCAGGAACATGATCAGGAGGGTGGTCCGGAAGCGGAACCGGAATCGCGTCACCGCCGTCGCGGCGAGAAAGGCGATCAGCGCCGAGACGACGACCACCGAGCCCGCCACGACAAGGCTGTTGACGAAGTACCGGCCGAATTCCTGCTGCCCGAACACCCGCCGGAACGAGTCCGGAGAGGGCGCGAGCGTCCATGGCCGGGGCTCGCTCGACTCGATCTCCCCGGCCGGTTTGAAGGCGCTGAGCACCATCCAATAGAGGGGGAAGGCGACGACGACCGCGATCAGCAGCGCCGAGGCCTCGGCGGCGAGCCGCCAGGGCCGCCGTACAAGACCGCGAAGCAGACTCACAGCTCCTCCCCCTGCCTGCGCAGCAGGCGCAGATAGACCAGCGTGACGGCGAGCAGCATCAGCAGCATGACGACACCGATCGCCGAGCCGAGGCTGTACTTCGAGGACGCGAAGGCCTGTTGGTAGGCGTACACGTTCAGCACGAGGTTCTGGCCCGCGATGCCGCCGCCGTTGGTCATGACGTAGATCTGGGTGAAGACCTTGAAGTCCCAGATGACGGACTGGATGGTGACGACGGTCAGGATCGGCCGCAGCATCGGCGTGAGGACGGACCGCCAGATCCGCCACTGCGAGGCCCCGTCCAGCGCGGCGGCCTCCAGCACCTCGGAGGGCACGGCGCGAATCCCGGCGTAGACCGTCACCATCACGAACGGGAAGGAGCACCAGACCACTTCGAGCAGGACGAGGAAGAACGCGCTGAGCCGTCCGTACGTCCAGGAGTGGTCACCGAGGCCCAGGATGCGGTTCACCGGCCCGAAGTCCGGGTCGAAGAGCAGCAGCCAGACGGTCGACCCGGTGACCGCAGGCGTAGCCCAGGCCCCCAACGCGGCCAGCATCAGCACCAGTCGGGGCAAGGCCCGCACCCGCGTGAGCAACACCGCGAGCGCACACCCGACGGCGAGCGTCGAGACTACACACGCCCCCGCGAACAACACGGTCGACAGCAGCACCTGCCAGAACTGACTGTCCGAGAACAACTCCGAGTAGTTCCCGAACCCCTTGAAGGTCGTCGGTTCCCCACCACTGACCTGGGCCTGCGTGTACTGGAAGAAGGAGATCAGGCCGAGTTGGTAAATCGGGTAGACCAGCAACCCGCCAAGGACGACCAGAGCGGGGGCGAGATAGAGCCAGGGGGTCCAGGCCTTTCGCGTACGCATCCGCTCAACCCGCGGAGCTGAACGCGTCGTTCATCTTCTTCGCCGCATCCCCCGAAGCCGCAGCCACACTCTTCTTGCCGCTGATGACCTCCTGCAGCATCGTCGGCAGCACCAACGAGGAGTCGATCTCCGACCAACCCGGCGCCGCGGGAACGAACTTCGTCCCCGCGGCCAGCGTCTCCACGAACGGCTTCTCGAAGGGCACCTTCGCCGCGGCCGCGTCCCGGACGTCGGTGAACGTCGGCAGGAACCCCATCGCGTCGAACATGGACGCCTGCGTCGTCTTCGAGGTGAGCTGCTCCATCAGGTCCACCGCGAGCGTGCGGTGCGAAGTGCTCTTCAGGACACCGATGTTGTTGCCCCCGGCGAACGCGGGGGCGACAGACCCGGACGCGACCCCGGGCAACGGCACGACCGCGTACTTGCCCTTGACCTTGCCCGCCTCGACCGCCGTGTGGCTGAAGTCGCCCCCGATCGCCATCCCCGCCTTGCCGGCCGCGAACGCGGTGATCGTGTCGTTGCCGCCCATCACCGCGCACTTGGCGGCGGGACAGTTGTCGCTGGTGAACAGCGAGGTGTAGGCCTTGATGCCCTTCTGGGCGGCGGCGCTGTCGATCGCGGAGGTGTACGAGTCCCCCGAACCCCCCTTGGCCGTGGCGAGTTCGCCGCCGTTGGCCCAGACGAAGGGCATCGCGCCGTACGTGTAGGCGCCGCCGACGACAAGGCCGTAGAGGTCGGACTTCGCCTTGTGGATCTTCCGGGCGGTGGCGGCCAACTCGGCCATGGTCTTGGGGGGTTGGAGGCCCAGGTCCTTGAAGACGTCGGTGCGGTAGTACAGGGCGCGGACGCCGACGTAGAACGGGGAGCCGTACATCTTGCCGTCGACCGTGACGGACTGCTTCGCGGTCGGGTCGGTGTCCTTGGCCTCGCTCCACGCGCCGAAGTCCTCGGTGACGTCGAGGAGTCCGCCGTCCTTCACATAGCCGGCCGTGTCGGTGTTGCCGTACTCCATGACGTCGGGCGCGGACTTCGGGTCGTTGAAGGCGGCCTTCACGCGCTGGGCGCGGGTGTCGATCGGGATGTACTCGACGTCGACCTCGGTGTCCTTGTGCGCCTTCTCGAAGGCGGCGACCACGGAGTCGACGACCTTCGCCTTCGGATCGTTGCCGACCTCCTGGAAGAGCCACACCCGCAGGGTGCCGCTCTGGTCGTCCTTGTCGGAGGACGAGTTGTCGGAGGTCTGGGGCGCGCAGCCGGCGACGACAGCGGCGGCCGCCACGAGTACGGCGAATCGGGGGGCGAGCTTCATGGAGCGTTCCTCCGGGAATCCGGGCGTGCGTTGCAACATATGCAATGGGCGTTTCGCTCTGCACAACACCACGGAGATTAAGGAGTGGATGAACGCGGCCACAAGAGGTCTCAACCACTTCGTGACACGCAAAAGGCCCTCGGAGCGCACCGAAGCGCGCCCCGAGGGCCTCAGAAACCGAGAGCCTCAGAAAGTCGGACCGGCCGAACGGCTACTTGTCGCCGCCCTTGCCCTTGTCGCCGTCCCCGCCCGAGCCCATGGACTCGTAGATCTCCTTGCACATGGGACACACCGGGTACTTCTTCGGGTCGCGCCCCGGCACCCAGACCTTGCCGCACAACGCCACCACGGGAGTGCCGTCGAGGGCGCTCGCCATGATCTTGTCCTTCTGGACGTAATGGGCGAAGCGCTCATGGTCCCCGTCGCCGTGCGACACCTGGGGCGTCGGCTCTACGAGGGTCCCCGTACCAGTCCCGCGCTCGGGCTCAAGAGTGCTCATAGTGCCAAGGGTACTGAAGCTCACGGGCATCGGTTCCGCGAAGGGTCGTTCAGTTCGGGGATCGGTTCGGGGATCAGTTCAGGGACGGGTCGTCCGGATACGTCGCCACCATCGCCAGCTCGCTGCGCTGGCGGCGCAGCACCTCGCGCCAGAGTCTCTCCGGGGACGGCGAGGACACGTCACCGGGCTCCGACTCGACGACGTACCAGGCGCCCTCCGCCAGTTCGTTCTCCAGCTGCCCCGGCCCCCAGCCGGCGTACCCGGCGAAGATCCGCAGCGAGCCGAGCGCCGAGGCGAGCAGCTCCGGCGGGGCCTCCAGGTCGACGAGCCCGATCGCGCCGTGCACGCGCCGCCAGCCGAGCGGGGTGCTCTCGCCGGTCGCGCCGCCCGGGATGACGGCGACGCCGAGGGCCGAGTCCAACTGGACCGGGCCGCCCTGGAAGACGACTCCCGGCTCGCCGGCGAGCTCCGCCCAGCCCTCCAGGATGTCGCCGACGTCCACCGGGGTCGGGCGGTTGAGGACGACACCGAGGGAGCCCTCCTCGTCGTGGTCGAGAAGGAGCACCACCGCGCGGTCGAAGTTCGGGTCCGCCAGGGCGGGTGTTGCCACGAGCAACCGCCCTGTGAGCGAGGACACCTCGGTCATGCCTGACATGATCCCGCATCTTCCCCGTGATGGGGGAGGCAATGCGGGTACCTGAGTGAACGCAGCTCAGGGCGCACCGAAGCGTCCTCCGCGCACACCCCCGCCCCGTGACCCCATGTGCCCGATTGGGAACGGTTCGTGTTGTGACACAGCTATGACGTAGCTGGGTACTCCTTGGGCTTACAGGAGGGGGGTGGGCGGCGATTACTCTGTCTCTTCGGCCCCTGCCCAACTCCACGGAACGCGAGATTCATGACCGTCAACGGCTCAGACGACGTACTGCTTGTCCACGGCGGAACCCCGCTGGAGGGCGAGATCCGTGTCCGCGGTGCGAAGAACCTCGTACCCAAGGCCATGGTCGCCGCCCTGCTGGGCAGTGAGCCAAGTCGACTGCGCAACGTTCCGGACATCCGTGACGTTCGTGTCGTACGCGGCCTCCTGCAACTGCACGGGGTGACGGTCCGTCCGGGTGAGGAGCCGGGCGAGCTGGTGCTCGATCCGTCGCACGTGGAGAGCGCCAACGTCGCCGACATCGATGCCCACGCGGGCTCGTCGCGCATCCCGATCCTGTTCTGCGGTCCGCTGCTGCACCGGCTCGGGCACGCGTTCATCCCGGGGCTGGGCGGCTGCGACATCGGCGGCCGGCCGATCGACTTCCACTTCGAGGTGCTGCGGCAGTTCGGCGCGAAGATCGAGAAGCGGGCGGACGGCCAGTACCTGGAGGCCCCGCAGCGGCTGCGCGGCACGAAGATCCAGCTGCCGTACCCGTCCGTCGGCGCGACCGAACAGGTGCTGCTGACGGCGGTGTTGGCGGAGGGCGTCACCGAACTCGCCAACGCGGCCGTGGAACCGGAGATCGAGGACCTCATCTGCGTACTGCAGAAGATGGGCGCGATCATCGCCATGGACACCGACCGCACGATCCGCATCACCGGTGTGGACTCGCTCGGCGGCTACACCCACGCGGCCCTCCCGGACCGTCTGGAGGCCGCGTCCTGGGCGTCGGCGGCACTGGCGACCGAGGGCGACATCTACGTCAAGGGCGCGCAGCAGCGCTCGATGATGACGTTCCTCAACACCTACCGGAAGGTGGGCGGTGCCTTCGCGATCGACGACGAGGGCATCCGCTTCTGGCACCCCGGTGGCCAGTTGAAGTCCATCGCGCTCGAAACGGACGTGCACCCCGGCTTCCAGACGGACTGGCAGCAGCCGCTGGTCGTCGCCCTCACGCAGGCGACGGGCCTGTCCATCGTGCACGAGACGGTCTACGAGTCCCGGCTGGGCTTCACCTCCGCGCTCAACCAGATGGGCGCGCACATCCAGCTCTACCGCGAGTGCCTGGGCGGCTCGCACTGCCGCTTCGGCCAGCGCAACTTCCTGCACTCGGCGGTCGTCTCGGGCCCGACCCGCCTCCAGGGCGCCGACCTGGTCATCCCCGACCTCCGCGGCGGCTTCTCGTACCTCATCGCGGCGCTGGCGGCCCAGGGCACGTCCCGCGTCCACGGCATCGACCTCATCAACCGCGGCTACGAGAACTTCATGGAGAAGCTCGTGGAGCTGGGCGCGAAGGTCGAACTCCCGGGCAAGGCGCTCGGCTAGCAGTCGGTCGTACGACGATGGGGCGGCCACCCTGACCGGGTGGCCGCCCCATTCGCGTTACTTGAGCCTCGTACGCAATCCCGTCGCGTACGCGAAGGACTACTTGCCCTTGGCGGCTTCCTTGAGCTTCGAGCCCGCGGACACCTTGACGCTGTAACCGGCGGGGATGTTGATCGGGTCGCCGGTCTGCGGGTTGCGCGCGGTGCGAGCGGCACGGTGGGTGCGCTCGAAGGTCAGGAAGCCGGGGATGGTGACCTTCTCGTCGCCCTTGGCGACGATCTCACCGACGGTCTCGGCGAACGCGGCCAGAACGGCGTCGGCGTCCTTGCGAGTCACCTCGGCACGGTCGGCCAGCGCGGCCACCAGCTCACTGCGGTTCATGTTGTTACTCCCGTGTTCTTCTTGCCGTTTGAGGCGTGCCACGCGGCGGAGCCGCATATCGGGCACGGTGAAGCCGATGCTGCCAGGGTCCTCGGTGAGTCCCCGGACCCGGGTCCGTCGTCCAGACCCTCGCGCCCGAAGACGCATCCTGCCCCTACCTGCGGCGGGAAAGCCAATCCGGCACCCGTAGGAGTCGCGAGAACACCCTTGGGAGTCACACGAAGAGCGCCACGCCCTCTGCGTGGTGACGCTCCGTCGGCTCCCGGCAGCGAGGGCCGGGCCTGGAAGGCCCGAAACCTGGCCGCCACGATAAACGGCCGCCGAAGGCCCGGGGTTCCGCGACGCGCCGGTGGGTGAGCGGCCGTGGCGATCCTCACAACCGCCGCACACCCGCCGTTCGAGGGGTTCTACGACGCGGAGGGCGCCGTCGAGGCCGCCACCACTCCCGCCGCCTTCGCCGCGTCACGCACCGCGCCCGCGACCGCGCCGGCGACCTTGTCGTTGAAGACGCTGGGGATGATGTAGTTCGCGTTCAGCTCGTCCTCGGTCACCACGTTCGCGAGTGCGGTCGCCGCGGCGAGCATCATCTCGGTGTTGACGGTGCGGGACTGCGCGTCGAGCAGACCGCGGAAGACACCCGGGAAGACCAGCACGTTGTTGATCTGGTTCGGGAAGTCCGAGCGGCCCGTGGCGACCACCGCCGCCGTCTGACGGGCGATCGTCGGGTCGACCTCGGGGTCGGGGTTCGCGAGCGCGAACACGATCGCGCCCTCGGCCATCGCGGCCACGTCGTCGCCGTCGAGGACGTTCGGGGCGGAGACACCGACGAAGACGTCGGCGCCGCGCACGGCCTCCTTCAGGGTGCCCTTGAGGCCGTCGGGGTTGGTGTTGTCGGCGATCCAGCGCAGCGGCGAGTCGGGCTTGGCGTCGACCAAGTCCTCGCGGCCGGCGTGCACGACACCGTGGATGTCGGCGACGACCGCGTTCTTGACGCCGGCGGCGAGCAGCAGCTTGAGGATGGCCGTACCGGCCGCGCCCGCGCCGGACATGACGACCCTGATGTCACCGATGCCCTTGCCGGCGACCCGCAGCGCGTTCGTCAGCGCGGCGAGGACCACGATCGCGGTGCCGTGCTGGTCGTCGTGGAAGACGGGGATGTCGAGGGCCTCGCGCAGCCGGGCCTCGATCTCGAAGCAGCGCGGCGCGGAGATGTCCTCCAGGTTGATGCCGGCGAAGCCCGGGGCGATCGCCTTGACGATCGCGACGATCTCGTCGGTGTCCTGGGTGTCCAGACACAGCGGCCAGGCGTCGATGCCGGCGAACCGCTTGAACAGGGCCGCCTTGCCCTCCATGACCGGCAGCGCGGCCATGGGACCGATGTTGCCGAGGCCCAGCACGGCCGAGCCGTCGGTGACGACCGCGACGGAGTTGCGCTTGATGGTGAGGCGGCGCGCGTCCTCGGGGTTCTCCGCGATCGCCATGCACACGCGGGCGACACCCGGGGTGTAGATCATCGAGAGGTCGTCACGGTTGCGGATCGGGTGCTTGGACTGCATCTCGATCTTGCCGCCGAGGTGCATGAGGAACGTACGGTCGGAGACCTTGCCCAGGGTGACGCCCTCGATGCCACGCAGCTGCTGGACGATCTCGTCGGCGTGGGCCGTCGAGGACGCCGCGATGGTGACGTCGATCCGGAGCTTCTCGTGGCCGGAGGCGGTCACGTCGAGGCCGGTCACCGAGCCTCCGTGGGACTCCACGGCCGTGGTGATCTGGGATACCGCCGTTCCGCTGGCGGGCACCTCCAGACGGACCGTGATCGAGTAGGAGACGCTGGGCGCCGTAGCCATGGCCGACTTCCTCTGCTTTCACCGTTGAGCTGAGTATGCGTTCCGATGGTCGCACCTACTACCGGGTAGGCGTTAGCCGCCCCCGATTGCGAACGTTTTGTTCGCAAGAAAAAGAGGTCCCCGTCACTTTTCCCGTGACGGGGACCTCTCTGACAAGCAATGACACCGACCCGCCATGCTCGCCTCGCGGCAAGTGGTCGCTCTAAGCGACGAAGGTTGGGCCCGGGGGCTTGGATCGGGCCGGTGTCACATACCAGGCTAACAAACAGATCCCGTAAGACCATTCCCATCCCGAGAGTTCATATAAAGCACCCCTCGATCGGGTCCGGTCCGGTCAGTCCCTCAGCAGATCCGGCACCCCGTTCGCGTCCGGTTCGTCCCGCTCGGCCGAGACGACCGTGAGCTGCTGGGTCGCGCGGGTGAGGGCGACGTAGAGGACCCTGAGGCCGGCGGGCGACTCGTCGGCGATCTCCGCCGGCGAGACGACGACCGTCGCGTCGTATTCGAGCCCCTTGGCCTCCAGGCTGCCGAGGGCCACGACCCGGTCCCCGAGGCCGGTGAGCCAACGGCGGGCCTCCTCGCGGCGGTTCATGGCGACGACCACGCCGACCGTGCCGTCGACACGGTCGAGCAGCCGGGCGGCCTCCGCGCGGACCGACTCGGACAACGAGTTCCGTACGACGGCGAAGTGGGGCTTCACACCGGTCGAGCGGACCGCGGACGGAGACTCGGAGCCGGGCATCGCCAGGGCCAGGACCTTCGCCGCCAGCTCCGCGATCTCGGCCGGGTTGCGGTAGTTGACCGTGAGGGTGAAGCGGCGGCGGGGGCGGGAGCCGAGGGCCTCGTCGCGGGCCTCGGCGGCCTCGTCGGGGTCCGACCAGGAGGACTGGGCCGGGTCGCCCACGACCGTCCAGGTGGCGTGCCGGCCGCGGCGGCCGACCATGCGCCACTGCATCGGGGTGAGGTCCTGGGCCTCGTCCACGATGACGTGCGCGTACTCGACACGCTCCTGGGCGAGCCGCTCGGCCCGTTCGCGCTGCGACTCCTCACGCGTCGGCATCAGCTCTTCGAGGCCGGTGAGCTGGTCCAGCGGGTCCAGGTCGCGGCGCTTGCGGGGGCGGGCCGGGGTGCCGAGGATCGCCTGGAGTTCGTCGAGGATCGCCACGTCGTGGACCGAGAGGCCGTCCCGCTTCAGCGCGCGGGCGACCCTGCGGACCTCGCCGGGGTTGAGGATGCGCCGGGCCCAGCGGCCCAGCTTGCGCTCGTCGGACATGGACTTCAGGACGGCGCGCGGGGTGAGTTCGGGCCACCAGGCGTCGAGGAACGCGATGAAGTCGTCCTCGCTCGCGATGTCCTCGTCGAAGGACGAGCGCAGTTCGGCGGCGAGTTCGGGGTCGGTGTGCCGGCCGGCCGAACCGGAGCGCTCCCACAGGGCGTCCAGGAGCAGCTTGCGGGCGCGCGGCCGCAGCATGTTGACCGGGGCCGTACCGCTGAGCGCGCTCTGCCGGACGCGCTCCAGGTCGGCGGCCTCCAGTTCGAGGCGGCGCCCGAAGGCGACGACCCGCAGCCGGTTCGGCGAATCGCTCAGCTCCAGGGCCCCGCGCGCGGCCTTCCGCAGCACCGCGAGCATCCGGTACGACCCCTTCGCGCGGGCCACCGCCGGGGAGTCGTACAGGGTGGCCTCGGCGCCGTCGACGAGCGAACCGATCGCCCGGATGGCGACCTGGCCCTCCTCGCCGAGGGACGGCAGGACACCCTCGGTGTACGCGACCAGCAGCGGGGTGGGCGAGACGATGAGGATGCCGCCCGCGTACCGGCGCCGGTCCTGGTAGAGCAGGTAGGCGGCGCGGTGCAGCGCGACGGCGGTCTTCCCCGTCCCCGGGCCGCCCTCGACGTATGTCACCGAGGCGGCGGGGGCGCGGATCACCAGGTCCTGCTCGGCCTGGATCGACGCCACGATGTCGCGCATGGTGTGGCTGCGGGCCTGGCCGAGCGCGGCCATGAGGGCGCCGTCGCCGATGACGGCCAGTTGCTCGCCGTCGAGGGAGGCGGTCAGCTCCGGCCGCATCAGGTCGTCCTCGACCCCGAGGACCCGCCGCCCCTTGGACCGGATGACGCGCCTGCGCACGACCCGCCCCGGATCGACCGGCGTGGACCGGTAGAAGGGCGCGGCGGCGGGCGCCCGCCAGTCGATGACCAGCGGCGCGTACTCGGAGTCCAGGACCCCGATCCGCCCGATGTGCAGGGTCTCGGCGATGTCGGCGGTCCGGTCGTCCCGGACAGCGCCTTCGGCGGGCTCCACGGCGGTGTAGGCGCCGTCGGGCCCCTTCTTGCCGTCTTCTCCGAGCAGGAGGTCGATCCTGCCGAAGAGGAAGTCCTCGAACTCGTTGTTGAGCCGGTTGAGGTGGATACCGGCGCGGAACACCTGTGCGTCCCGTTCGGCGAGCGCGCCGGGCGTGCCCACCTGGCCGCGCTTGGCCGCGTCGTTCATGAGGAACTCGGCCTCGTGGATCTTCTCTTCGAGCCGCCGGTACACCCGGTCCAGGTGTGCCTGTTCGACGCTGATCTCCCGGTCCCGTAGTGAATCCTGGGCGGATTTGTCGGACACCGTGTCGAGCGCGGTCTCCTGTTGAGCCTGTGCGGCCACCGGGCCCCCTTCTGACGTGCTGGGCAGCCGTCAACCGTACGCGAAAAAAGGCCTCGGTAGTGAGGGGCCTGCCCGGTGGATCTTGACAAAGACGCGGGCCCGGCACGCGCACCTTCCGCGTTCCGGGCCCCACACACCACAACCGGTCGGTTGTACCGGTGCTTACGCGTCCACTGCCACGAGCTTCTTGCCGTCGAAGGTCATGACCTCGAAGTGGTCGATCTCGTTCGGTGTGAAGGCCGCGCCGCCCTGGGCGTAGAGCGGGTTCTTGGCCTCCGTCTTCGTGGCGTTCGCGATGCCGTAACCCCAGGCCGGGACCGACCAGGAGCTCATGGTCTCGCGTTCGCCGTTCTTGCCGACGGCGATCAGGGAGCACTTCAGCGGGCCCTTGACGTTCTTGAGCTCGACGACCCCGAGGGTGCCCCAGTCCTTCTTGGACATCGCCACGGTCGCGGTGACCTTGGTGCTCGCGTCCGTCGCCGTGACCTTGTCGGACAAAGTGTCGAAGGTGGTCTTGGCGGGCGACGCGGCCACGCTGCCCTTCTGGCCCGAGCTGTCGCCGCCGTTGGCCGCGATGACGGCCAGCGGTCCCGCGATGATCAGGGCCGCCGCGGCGGCGATCATGTAGAAACTGCGTCGGCGCTTCAGGGCCCGACGTTCACCGACGTCGTCGACCAGCCGCTCCACCAGCCGTGGACTGGGTTTCGCGGCCAGGGACTCGGCGATCGCAGGGGTACCGGTGCCCGGCAGATCCGCGAGCGCCGCCAGCATCGGCTCCATCCCGGCCAGCTCGTCGAGCTGCTGGGCACACCATTCGCAGGTGGCGAGATGGGCCTCGAAAGCGGTTGCTTCGGTGTCATCGAGAATTCCGAGGGCGTAGGCGCCGACGGTCTCGTGTTCGTTCGAGCCCTGAGATCCCTGCATGGAACCAGGACTACCCGTTCCGTATCCCCCGTAAATGCTCATGCCGTCACCCCCCGCTCCTCCAGAGCAAGTTTCATCGATCGAAGGGCGTAGAACACCCTTGAGCGCACCGTGCCACTGGGGATGCCAAGCGTCTCGGCCGCCTCATTGACGGTACGTCCCTTGAAGTACGTCTCGACGAGCACCTCCCGGTGGGCCGGGGTCAGGTCGTCCAGCGCGTCCGACAGTGTCATCAGCCACAACGCCTTGTCGATCTCGTCCTCCGCGGGGATGACCTCCAGCGGCGACGGGTCCACCTCCTGCGGCCGGGCCTGCCGGCTGCGGTGACCGTCGATGACGATGCGCCGTGCCACCGTCACAAGCCAGGGTCGTACCGATCCGGTCGCCCGGTTGAGCTGGCCGGCGTTCTTCCAGGCCCGGATGAGCGTCTCCTGCACCACGTCCTCGGCACGCTGCCGGTCCCCGGCGACGAGCCGCAACACATAGGCGAGCAAGGGTCCGGCGTGCTCTCGGTACAGGGCACGCATCAGCTCCTCATCAGGTTCCGAGGACTGGGACATGCGATGTCGGGCCCTCGGTGCGTGTTCATTGGCCACGACGGAATCCTTGCGCACGCCCACCTCCGGTGTCCGGGGGTTCCCCCGGTCGGTCGCTCATGGAGAGGTACGCGAGCGGGTGGGCGGGTGTTCAACGTGAGGCGACAGTTTTCTTTGAACTGACGTGACGAGCGGGACATGAGTGCACATTCCCACCGTACGATCTTTACATTTCCACCACACGAGCAAGATCACGAGGGCTGCCCGGACCGCGCCGGAGTGAAACGCACTGTTGTCGAAATCACTTCGGCAATTGACGTCCCGTCACTCCACAGAAGCCACATAAGGGATTCTCAGGCTCGCGCGAGCGCGGCGCGCCGCCGATGCCGGGCCACTCTTTCGCGGTTCCCGCAGACCTCGCTGGAGCACCAGCGCCTCCGCCGCCCCCGGGACGAATCCAGATAGACGATCGGGCAGTTGTCCCCCGCGCACTCCCTCAGCGAGGCCCGCGCGACGGGATCGGTGAGCAGTTCCACGGCGTCCCGCGCGATGACCGCGAGCAGCGCGCCGCACCCCGGGGTCCCGTCCAACCGCCGCACCAGCACGCCCTCTTCATCGCGTACGGCACGGGGAGCGGGGGGTGCGGCGCGGGCGAGGTCGTTGACGCGGGCGAGGGCGAGGTCGTAGGTCCGGATGTCGGAACCAGTACTCCTGCGCACCAACTGGGCTACTTGCCCCCGTAGTTCACGAAAACCGACAAGCCAGCCGGAATCGACGTGCGTGAGCGGGGTGGTCGCGGGGACGAGTCCCGATCGGACGATCCACGCGCGGAGCGGCTCCGGCGCGTCGAGCCGTTCCTCGGGATGCGTGGTCGCGAGGAGATCCAGACAGATCCGCCCGGCGTCGAAACGCAGCTCGTACGGGGCCATGGTCGAACCCAGTGCCATGTGCCTGTCACCACCTAGGGATTGCCCCGGTCGTCGGGTCGGTCGGTGGGGGTGGGTGGGTGAGTGGGGCGAAGAGGGGTGCGGGGTGCGGTCGCGGGTGCGGGAAGCCGTTCTCCCTACAGTGCCTGCCCGCTCGCGTGGCCGTAACCCCTTGTGCGGGGCGGGCGTGGACATCGGTGTGGACGGTCGCGTATGCGGTCGCGCGTCTCGGCGATGTTCGGCGGGGTGCCCTGTCCGTTGACTGGAGGGCATGACAGAGGAACAGGGCACGAGCGGTACGGGCTGGGTACTGGGTGCGGCCACCGTCGCGATGGGGTTGATCGCCGGGGTCTTCTACGTGTTCGCCTGCGCGATCATGCCGGCGCTGGCGCGCAGCGACGACCGGGTGTTCGTGGAGGTGATGCGCAACATCAACGACGTGATCCAGAACCCGGTGTTCTTCCTGAGCTTCATGGGGGCGTTGGTGCTGGCCGGGGTGTCCGCGTGGCAGGCGCGCGGGAGGCCGTACCGGGGGTGGGTGTGGGCGGGGTTGGTCGCGTACGCGTTGGCGTTTCTGGTGACGGTCGCCTTCAACATCCCGCTGAACGACGGGTTGGCGGACACGGCGGACGCGGGGGTGGCGCGGGAGCGGTTCGAGAGCGCGTGGGTGGGGTGGAACGTGGTGCGGGCTGTCCTGTCGACCGTGGGCGTGGGGTGTCTGGTACGAGGGCTGGTGTTGTACGGGGGCTTTCGGCGCAGGGTCGCTTCTCAGCGCGGTGCGGCACGATCCAGCCCGTCCGGCGTTTGAGGGCTAGGCCCGTTCAGGGCCGACGCGGGGGTCTGGGGGCGCGGCCCTCAGCTACGGCCGCCCCCCACGCCCGCCCTCGCACCGGTTCACTCGTCGGAGTACTTGGAGTCGGCCGCCGGATCCAACGCCAACCTGTACCCCCGCTTCACCACCGTCTGGATCAGCTTCGGGGAACCAAGTGCTGTGCGGAGGCGGGCCATCGCTGTTTCCACGGCGTGTTCGTCGCGGCCGGCACCGGGGAGGGCCCGGAGGAGTTCGGCGCGGGCGACGACCCAACCCGGGCGGCGGGACAGGGCCCTGAGCAGGGACATGCCGGCCGGTGGGACGGGTCGTAGCGCGCCGTCTACCAGGACCGCGTGGCCGCGGATCTCCACGCGGTGGCCCGCGATGGGCAACGTGCGGGCGCGGCCGGGGAGTTCCTGGCAGAGGAGTTGGACGAGGGGGCCGAGGCGGAAGCGTTCGGGCTGGACGGTGGCGATGCCGTGGTTCTGGAGCGGGAGGGCGGTGACGGGGCCGACGCAGGCCGGCAGGACGTCGTGGTGGAGGGCGGCGAGGAGTTCGGGGAGCAGGCCCCGGGTCTCGGCGCGGGAGAGGAGTGACGCGGCGGCCGGTGCGCTGGTGAACGTCAGCGCGTCCAGGCCGCGGGAGACCGTGGCGTCGAGGAGCCGGTCCAGCGGGGCGATGTCCTCGGGCGGCATCCACCGGTACACGGGAACGACGACCACGTCCGCTCCCCCGGCCCGCAACGATTCCACGAACCCGGGCAACGGCTCGCCGTGCAGCTGGATCGCGACCCGGCGCCCCTCGACACCCTCCTCCAGCAACCGGTCCAGCACCTCCGCCATGGACTCGGACGACGGCGACCACTCCTCGGTCAACCCGGCGGCGCGCACCGCCCCTTTGACCTTGGGCCCGCGCGCGAGCAGTTCCACCCCGCGCAACCGTTCCAGGAGCGCCTCGCCGAGCCCCCACCCGTCGGCGGCCTCGATCCACCCCCGGAACCCGATCGCGGTCGTGGCCACCACGACGTCGGGCGCCTGGTCGATCAACTCCTTGGTCGCGGCGAGCAGTTCGCTGTCGTCGGCGAGGGGCACGATGCGCAGCGCGGGCGCGTGCACGACCACCGCGCCGCGCCGCTGGAGCAGTACCCCCAGCTCGTCGGCACGGCGCGCGGCGGTGACGCCCACGGTGAACCCGGAGAGGGGCCCGTGTTGCGCGCGCTCCGCTGGCTGCTGTTCCTCGTGCATGGCTCTCGTCCCGAACGTAGTCGTACACGCGGTCGTGTGTGGAATGACCCGGTGCCTACATGCCGAACCGAGCCTGTCAACGGTGCGTGACAGGCTCGGTTCGGCTTTATGTCGCCGGTGTTACGTCACACCTCGGCATAGCTGAGCTGCGACTTCGCCTCCGATGCGGAAGCTTTGGCCTGAGCCTGGGCGGTCGGGCGGCGAAGGTATACGGCCCAAGTCACCCCGAAGCAGAGGCCGTAGAAGACGAGGAAGGCGACGAACGCGCCGGTCCCCGAGCCGGAGGACAGGAACGACTGCCGGAAGGCGAGGTTGATGCCGACCCCGCCGAGCGCGCCCACGGCCCCGATGAGCCCCATGGAGGCCCCGGAGAGCCGACGTCCGTAGGCGGCGGCCCCGTCCCCTTCGAGCCCCTTCGCGAGCGCCTTGGTCTGGAAGATGCCGGGGATCATCTTGTACGTCGACCCGTTGCCGAGCCCGCTGAGCACGAACAGCACGATGAACACCGTGACGAACAGCGGCAGCGACTTCTGCATGCTGGCGACGATCAGGACGGCGGTGGCGGCGGCCATGGCGACGAAGTTCCACAGCGTGATCTTCGCGCCGCCGTAGCGGTCCGCGAGCCACCCGCCGACCGGGCGGATGAGCGAGCCGAGCAGCGGGCCGATGAAGGTGAGATACGCGGCCTGCAGCGGCGTACGGCCGAACTGGACCTGAAGCACCTGCCCGAACGCGAACGCGTACCCGATGAACGACCCGAAGGTGCCGATGTACAGGAACGCCATGATCCAGGTGTGCCAGTCGCGCGCGGCGTCCTTGGCGGCGCCGGTGTCGTTCTTCACGGAGGTGAGGTTGTCCATGAAGAGGGCGGCGAGGACGGCGGCGACGAGGATGAGCGGGATGTAGATCCCGAGCAGTACGCGCGGCCCGCCACCGGCGCCGATGATCGCGAGGGCGACCAACTGGATGACCGGAACACCGATGTTGCCCCCACCGGCGTTGAGCCCAAGAGCCCACCCCTTCTTCCGCAACGGGAAGAAGGCGTTGATGTTGGTCATGGAGGAGGCGAAGTTGCCGCCGCCGATGCCGGCCAGCAGGCCGATCCAGAGGAAGGTGTCGAAGGAGGTCCCCGGCTTCATCACCACGAAGGCGGCGATGGTCGGGACGAGCAGCAGGCTCGCGGAGACGATCGTCCAGTTCCGCCCGCCGAAGACGGCGACCGCGAAGGTGTACGGCACCCGGACGACCGCGCCGACCAGCGTGACCATCGACGTCAGCAGGAACTTGTCGGCCGGGGTCAGCCCGTACTCCGGGCCCATGAAGAGCACCAGCACGGACCACAGGGTCCAGATCGAGAAGCCGATGTGCTCGGAGAGCACGGAGAAGACGAGATTCCGCCGCGCGACCTTCTCCCCGGTCTCCCGCCAGAAGGTCTCGTCCTCCGGGTCCCAGTGCTCGATCCACTTGCCAGTGGCTGTCATGACGCCTCCACGGTGCACTACGGGGTAACGAGCAGTGATGCATCCCGAAGGTAGGGAGGGCGCGTTTCCACGCTGTGGCTGTGAGTGACCGGAAGGGAACGTTGCTCTCACGGGCGGAGGGTGGGCGCGGTGAGGTGGGCACCTGGCGGGTGTGGGGGCTCTCGGGGGGAGGTGGGTCGTGGAAGTGTGACAGTTTGCAGCAAAGTGTCACATTTCTGAGAGGAGGGTGTCGGGGGCTCGAAGGGCGGGAGCATCCCCCTACCACGTCGCCCCGGCACCGGGTTCGGGTGGACTTCGGCGGTAACTCAATGGCCGCCCCCTTCGAACTGCAGCAGCTTTCCCGCTCCCCGGTCCATCGACCAGCCGTCCCCGATCGGCCAGCCGCCCCAGGAGCCGTAGGGACGCGGGGCCGTGTGGGTGCCGGTAGGCGTTGGTGACGAGTTCACCGCGCACGCGATCAGGGCGATCGACTAGCTGAATCACGATGTCGTGCTCTCCGACGCCTTCGCGCGGCAGTCGGAGAACATCAAGAAGTTCCTGTCCACGGAACCCGCTCCGCTGACCCGCAAGCCGAGCGTCCCCCGCCCCCTCACGTTCCTGCGCACGGGCGATGTCCTGTCCGTCGAGTTGGGCAGGCGCTTCCACGCCGCCTACGTGTGGGAGGTGGAGGGCCTCAACGAGACGCCCGTGATCGAGTTCTACGCGGGCACGTTCAGCCGGCGGCCCTGGCCCGTTTCCGCGTCACCGGCCTCACGTATCTGCCCGACCCGGCCCATCAGGTCAGGTCCGTCGCGGCGGCGCACGCGGACGGGCCACGAGGCGGAGAACCCGTACCCGGCCGGGGCCTGTACACGATGACGGATGTGATGGCTCTCCAGCAGCAACTGGTGAACCTGTTCGGACCGGTCGCCGTCGCTCTCTCCGCCCCCGTCTCCGACTCCGACTCCGACTCCGACTCCGACTAAGAAGACGCCACCTTCCGCCGACTCCGGCCCCGCACAACCCCGTTGGGCCACAGCCTCGGACTCCGCTTGGCGGCGATGTCCTCGATCCACCCGAACGCGAGGATCGCCACCGCGATCAGCGGCCAGATCAGCAGGAACATCAGGAACGTGTCCGCCTTGTCGAGGAGCGACGTCGCCGCGTCGCTCTCCATGAACGGCAGGTTGTACAGCTGGTCGATGATCGGGACCGTGGCCATGATGAGGAGGTTGTGCCACAGGTAGATCGTGACGGCACGGTTGTTGGACAGCGTCACCAGCTTGTCCCAGCGAGCCAACCGCCCCGGCAACTGCTGCCAGGACGGCGCGTACTGGAGCAGGATCACCACGACGCCGAAGGACCAGGCCGCCTGCGCGAGCGGGATGTCGTTCAGGTCCCAGCCGTCCGGGCCCAGATGACCCGACGCCCACCACAGCCCGAAGCCCATGATCAGGGTCGCGCCCGACACCGCGAGGTAGCGCGGGACCTTCTTCAGTACGCCCTCGTGGTGCGCGAAGCCCAGGACCCAACAGCCGCCGTACACCGCGAAGTCGGAGACCGCGTTGCCCGTCTCGCCGGGGATGGTCACCAGGCCCGTGCCCACAACCGCCGTCAGAGCCAAGGGTGCCAGCAGCGTCGCCCAGGGGATCCTGCGGAACGCCCACAGCAGCAACGGCGACGCGATCACGAACCACAGGTACGCCCGCAAGTACCACAACGGGCCCGCCGCCTGGTCGGCCCACGTGCTCTCCAACAGGCCCGACTCCGAACCCAGATGCTCGGGATACGGCGGCGCACCGAACGGCACGAGGTAGTCGAAGAGCTTCAGCACACCCCAACTGCCGCCCAGGTCAGGGTCCTTGAGCGGGTTCCAGCCGCTCGCGAACATCATCACCAGCACGACCGCGCCGAACGCCCAGAGCGGGGGCAGCAGTCGCCGCAGCCGACCCCTGATCACACCCAGCGCGGGACGGTTCAGCGAGCGGGCCATCAGCGAACCCGCCAGCGCGAACATCACGCCCATGGACGGGAACAGGACCGACAGCCACGCCCAGCCGAAGAGGTGGTAGACGACGACCCGGACCAGGGCGATCGAGCGGAGGAGGTCGAGGTAGCGGTCCCGGCCGCCCGCCCCCTTCGCCTTCTTCGGCTCCGGTGCCAACTCCGTTTCCTGCTGGCGCTGTTGGGGTATCCCGTACGCCGGTGTCGACTCGGGATCCGGGTTCGTGCCCGTACCCGCCGTGTATCCGTGCGTCATGCCACAGTCCTCCGGTCACTACTGCTACCGCTACCGCTGCGCGCCCCCGGCACCGCACCCCCCGGCGTCCCGACAACCCCCGTCCGCCGCAGCTTCTGCCAGCGCAGGCGGCCGCCGGTGAGCGCGGTGATCCAGGACTGGAGCAGCACGACGTACATGAGTTGGCGGTAGAGGATCTGTTGCAGGGGCAGGGAGACGAGGTGGGTCATGCGTTCGCGGTCGAGGCGAAAGGCGTAGGCCGCGCAGAACGCCTGGATCGCCAACACGCCCAGCCAGGCCAGGAACGTCTTCTCCGTCGGGCCGAACACCAGGCCGTAGAGCAGGAACACGTCGATCAGCGGGGCCAGGATCGGGGCGATCACCATGAACAGCGCCACCAGCGGGAGGCCGACGCGGCCGAAGCGGCCGGACGGGCCCCGGTCCAGCAGGGCGCCCCGGTGCTTCCAGATCGCCTGCATCGTGCCGTAGGACCAGCGGTAGCGCTGCGACCAGAGCTGCTGGACCGTCTCCGGCGCCTCGGTCCAGGCCCGCGCCTTCTCGGCGTAGACCACCCGCCAGCCGTCCCGGTGCATCGCCATCGTGATGTCGGTGTCCTCGGCGAGCGTGTCGTCGCTCATGCCGCCGACCCGCTCCAGCGCGCTTCTCCTGAAGGCCCCCACGGCGCCCGGGATCGTCGGCATGCAGCGGAGCATGTCGTACATGCGGCGGTCGAGGTTGAAGCCCATCACGTACTCGATGTGCTGCCAGGCACCGATCAGGGAATCCCGGTTGCCGACCTTGGCGTTGCCCGCGACCGCGCCCACACGCGGGTCGCCGAAGGGCTGGACCAGCTCCCGTACGGTGGCCGGCTCGAAGACCGTGTCGCCGTCCATCATGACGATGAGGTCGTGACTGGCGTTCGCCAGGCCGCGGTTGAGGGCGGCCGGTTTGCCCGCGTTGACCTGGCGTACGACCCGTACGTTCGGCAGGAACAGCGCCTCCACGATTCTCGCCGTACCGTCCGCCGAGCCGTCGTCGATGACGATCACCTCGACCGGATGCTCGCTCGCCATGAGGGAACGGACCGTGTTCTCAATGCACTTGGCCTCGTTGTACGCCGGGACCAGGACTGTCACCGGTTCGGTGACCGGTGGCCCCCAGGCGAAGTCCTTGCGGCGCACCCGGCGGGCGTGGATGCCGGAGAGCAGGAGCATCAGCGCGAAGCGGGCGATGACGAGTGAGCCGGTGATCGCCAGGCCCACCACCAGGACGCCCGTGATGTCGTCCGCGGCCCGGACCAGGAAGATCCACGCCTTGCCCTTCCACAGGTTGACGCCGGTCACCGGGGTGAGCGCGCTGCGCGCGCCGAGTGCCTGGGTGAGGTTGTCGAACCTGTAGCCCTTGGCCTGCATCTCCGGCAGGAACTTGTCCAGCGCCTGCACGGTCTCGTGGCGGTCGCCGCCCGAGTCGTGCATCAGGACGATCGCGCCCTTGCCGCCGCGCGGGGTCGCGTTGCTGATGATCTTCGCGACGCCCGGCTTCTGCCAGTCCTCGCTGTCCGTGTTGTTGACGACGGTGATGTAGCCGCGGGTGCCGATGTACTCGGTCACCGGCCAGGACAGGTTGTCCATCGCGTCGGCGGACGACGAGTACGGCGGGCGGAAGAGAGATGTACGGATGCCCGCCGCGCCGGTGATCGCCAACTGGGTCTGGGACAGCTCCCAGTCGATGCGCTTCTTGGACTGGAAGGACAGGTCGGGGTGACTGAAGGTGTGCACGCCGACCTCGTTGCCCTCCGCCACGATGCGTTCGACCAGCTCCGGGTAGCGCGAGGTCATCGTGCCGGTGACGAAGAAGACGGCGTGCGCGTTGTGCTTCTTGAGCACGTCCAGGACCTTGGGCGTCCAGGTCGGGTCGGGGCCGTCGTCGAAGGTCAGCACGATGTCGTGGTCCGGCACGTCCAGGCTGGTCGTACGGCCGCTGCGGGTGTCGATGACCGGGCCGCCGTCGAGGATCTTGTCCGGCACCTTGTTGGTGGCCGCCTCGGGGCGGATGCGGTGGTCGGCGAGGATCTCGCTGTGCACGTAGCCGCGCAGCATCATCATCGCCAGCAGCGCGACGAGGAGCAGCATCGGCAGCAGGAACCGCATGGACAGCCGGCGGCGCCGGAGCACGCGCGGGGCGCGAGAGGCGGCGCGATGCGGGGCGCGGGGCACTGAGGAGTGCGCGGCGCGCTGCGGTTCTCCGGGCGCCGGTGGCCGCCTTCCGGACACGGGTGCCGCCGCGGACCCCGGTTCGGCTCCAAAGCCGGCTCCAGGCCCGACTCCGGACTCGGAAGCTGATCCGAATCCGGGCTCACCTCCGGAGCCGGCTCCGGACCCTGCCCCAGAGCTGCCCCCAACTTCCGCCCGACCGGACGGAGTTGTGCCATGGCGCCCGCCCGGGGCCCGATTCGCGGGCCTGGGGCGGCGGTTGTGCGATGCCATCAGAGGATGTGCTCCGGGGTCTTGGACGGTGCCGGTTCCGAGGGAGCGGCCGGTCCCTGCGCCACGGGCGACGGGGTGCTCGGCGCGTCGGCCACCGTGCCGGTGCCCGTCGTCGCGCTCGGGGTCGGTGTCGGATCGACCGGCGTGCTCACGCTGGCGGTCGGGGACGGGTCGGACGACGGCGTGGTCGACGACCGCGAGGGCTGTACGACCGGGTTGGTGGCGCTGCCCCCCGCCGGCGCCGAGGCGCTCCTGCTCGCGGACGCCCCGGGCGACGCGGACGCGCTCGTCCTGCCGCCGGGCTTCGCGGACGCGCCGGCCGTGCCGCTCGCGCGCGCGCCCGGCGACGGCGTCGTACCGTCGCTCGCCGTCGGGATGTTCCCCGGCGCCACGCTGTCGCTGCCGCCGGACGGGTTCCCCGACCGGTCGGGCGACGGCGAGGTGTCGACCTTGCCCGCGGGCGCGTCGTCCTTCTGCCCCGGCACCGGCAGCCACGGCGCGTCCGAACTGCCGGACAGCAACGTGATGACGATGACGACGGCGTACACCGCGCACGCGATGCCGACGGCCATACCGAACCGCCGGTACCTACGGCTACGACGTCCGGACTCGTCGACGAAGACGGGCCGGTCGGAACCGTCCTGGCCGGCACCGGTGCCGGTCTTGCCCCCGGCCTCCGCGTGCTGGGCCGGCCCGTCGAGCTGGACGGTCACCTCGTCGGGATCGGCAACGCCCCCTTGGGACCCGGACCCGGTCCCGGCCCCCGTACCCGTCTCCGGTGACGCGCCCCAGGGATCGGCGAGGATTCCCGCGCCGATGGCGGACACGTCCTTGCCGGCGGGCGGCTCGGGCCACCCGGTCCGTATACGGCGACCGTCCTTGGCCGTACGACGACTGTCCTTGCCCGCATGACGAGCATCCGCGCCGCCATGCCGACCGTCCGAGCCGATATTTCGACCGACCTTGGCGGCATGCCGGCCCCCCTCCAGGATTTCTGGTCCTCTGGTTCCTCCGACCGCTCCGGTCACTTCGGTGTCCGGGAACGCCTCCTCGGCCTCTCCGCCTATGACCGGTACCTCTCTGGTCGCGGATGCAGCTTGGGGCCATTCCGGTTGGGCGTCTTCTCGCCACTTTTCCATGCGCACGCTCATCCCCCCACGGGACTGTTCCGGGTGCGCAGACGACCCTGAGCACACGCCGCCGAACCGGGCCCCCACCCGGTCCTCGCGCCCCCCTTACCACACCGTGCTCAGGCCCTGAAGGTAGCGCACGGGGAGCACCCCATGTGACGGGATGCGTCATTTCCTCCTTTTTAGCATGTCCACGTCGATGGCTGGAATCCATCCATCAACCGGCCGACGCAGCCATCCATCGGCGTTGCCGATCTCCACCGCAGCACGTCGAAGCGCATCGAATCCGGGGTGCACCAGCCCCTTTCGCCACACGAGCGACACCACGGACAACGGCACCGGGTTCACCAATGGCCTCAGCACTGTCCGGGGCATGGCCGGAAAATCCACCACGGCGAGAATCGGCGTCCCCGTCTTCGCCATGACCCGTTCGAACTCCTCTTCGCCTACGGCCATGGGCGCGGGCGCGGCAACCTCGATGTCACGCCCCTCGAACAGTCGACGCGCGAGATCCGTCCACTCCGGGGTACGAGGATTCCCGGCCCCCGCGTACACGACCTCCCCCACGAGCGCGTCCACCGGCACCGCGTCGAGCGACGCCAGCCGATGCCCCTCGGGCAACAGCACCGCCATCGGCTCGTACCGCACGAGCTGATGATCGAGCCCGGCCCGCAACCCCGGCTCCAGCCCGGCGAACCGCCCGAACGACACATCGAGCCGCCCCGCCAGCAACTCCCCCGCCGCGCCCGTCAGTCCACTCTCGTAGCGGGCCATCAGCTCCTGCTCGGGGGCGAGTTCACGGGCCCGGTGCAGCACGCGACGCCCGGTGAGCAGACCCGGCAGGTTCAGATCGACGAGCAACGGCCGGGGCCCGGCCTCCCGGAACGCGGCAAGCAACTCCTCCTGCGCCCCGAGCACCCGCCGCGCATACGCCACCAGCCGCTCACCGTCCGCCGTCAACGTCACCTGCCGAGTGGTCCGTACGAACAACTCGACCCCCAACTCCCGCTCCAGCCGCCGCACATCACGACTGAGCGCCTGCTGGGCGACATACATACGAGCGGCGGCACGGCTGAAGTGCAGTTCTTCGGCTACGACGAGAAAGGCACGGAGGAGTCGGGGGTCCAGGTGGGCAGGCATCCGGCGAACCTACAACGCAGGTGCGTGAATCGCCCCTGACCAGGTGTTGGACCCGGTGATCCACTCCGGACGACGCTTGCCGCATGCCACCCAGTACGCCCCAACAGCCCACCTACCGCAGCCTGTTCACCCTCCCCGGCACCCGGGCCTTCACCGCCGGCAACCTCATCGCCCGCCTCCCCGCCGGCATGTTCAGCGTGAGCGCGGTCGTGATGATCGCCGGCACACGGGGTTCGTACGCCCTGGCCGGCGCGGTGACGGCAACGGGCTTGGCGGCGACCGCGATGACCGCCCCCTGGATCGCCCGACTCACCGACAGACACGGCCAGTCCCGAACAGCCGTACCAGCGACGGCAGTTGCGGCACTGGGCTCCCTCTCCCTCCTCCTCTGCGTCCACTACGGCGCCCCCGACTGGACCCTGTTCGCCGCGTACACGGCCACCGCGACGACCCCCAACACCGGCGGCATGTCCCGCGCCCGCTGGGCCCACCTCCTCGCCGACGATCCCGAGGCCCTCCACACGGCCAACTCCTTCGAGCAGGCGGCCGACGAGCTGTGCTTCATGCTGGGCCCGGCGCTCGCGGCCTTCCTGTGCGGCACGTTCTTCCCGGAGGCGGGCACGCTGGCGGGGGCGGTCCTGCTCGTGACAGGCATCCTGATCTTCACGGCCCAGCGCGCCACGGAACCCCCGCCAAGCCCAACCCCGAAGGGCAGTTCGCCTCTCCGCACCCCGGGCATCCCACCCCTGATCGCCGGCTTCATCGCAACCGGTGCGGTGTTCGGCGCGATGGAGGTCGCGACACTCGCCTACGCGGACGCGACGGGCCACCGCACGGCGGGCGGCGCGGTACTGGCCCTCCAGGCGGCGGGCTCCTGCGCGGCGGGCCTGCTCTACGGCACGCTGAGACCGACGGACGCACCGGAACGCCGCCTGCGATGGTGCCTGTTGGCGATGAGCATCTCGATGTCCCTCCCCCTGCTGGCGGCACGCACGCTCGACTCCCTGACGGCACTGGCGACGGCCTTGCTGCCGGCAGGCATGGCAACGGCCCCCACGATGATCACCGCAATGACCTTGCTCCAACACCGCACCCCCAAGGGCAGGTTGAACGAAGGCATGAGCCTGGCGGTGACGGGCTTGTTGCTGGGCATCGCGTGCGGTTCGGCAACGGGCGGCTGGGCGGCGGAGCACGCGGGAGTGACGGCCGGCTTCCTGATACCGGTCGCGGCAGCAGCAACAGCACTGCTGGTCATCGCAGCACCGAG
This sequence comes from Streptomyces sp. NBC_01261, assembly GCF_036226385.1. Taxonomy (NCBI): domain Bacteria; kingdom Bacillati; phylum Actinomycetota; class Actinomycetes; order Kitasatosporales; family Streptomycetaceae; genus Streptomyces; species Streptomyces sp. NBC_01261. Next base: position 6,852,136 of record NZ_CP108463.1, on the reverse strand, counting down.
CAGAGCAACCCCTTGAGGGGCGCGGGGAACCGCGCGACCAGCCCCCACCGGACCCGCACCCACCCACAAACCCATCGAACCGCTTGCCCCAATCCCTGCCGCACCCATTGACGCCCTCACAGCCCCTACATACCTTCCTTCATCGAAGCGCTTCGACACCTTCCGTCGAATCGATTCGATCCCCTCCGACTCCCCTGGAGGCACTGGATGCTGACGACACAACGGCGAGCAACGACAGCCGCACTGATCCTCACCGGATCCCTGCTCCTCACCTCCTGCGGCGGCTCCGACAGCAACTCCTCGGACAGCAAAACCCTCAAGCTCTGGCACTACGAGGGTCCCGACAGCGCGATGGGCGTCGCCTGGAACGAGGCCATCAAGGAGTTCGAGGCCCAACACCCGGGCGTCAAGGTGAAGTTCGAGGAGAAAGGCTTCGAGCAGATCCAGAAGACGGCCCCCATGGTCCTCAACTCCTCGGACGCCCCGGACATCATGGAGTACAACAAAGGCAACGCGACGGCAGGCCTGCTCTCGAAACAAGGCCTGCTCACAGACCTCACCGCCGAGGCGAAGTCACGCGGCTGGGACAAGAAGATCCCGGCGAGCGTAGGCACGACAGACGTCTACAACACCGACGGGGTGATGGGCTCCGGCAAGTGGTACGGCGTCACGGACTACGGCGAGTACACGATGGTCTACTACAACAAGGCCCTCTTCAAGAAGTACAAGATCGCCGAACCGAAGACGTTCGACGAACTGACCACCGCCCTGGGCGAGTTCAAGGCGAAGGGCATCACCCCCCTCGCCAACGCCGGCGCCGAGTACGTGGCCCAGCAGTACCTCTACCAACTGGCACTCTCGAAGGCCGACCGCGCCTGGGTCGACAAGTACGAGCTGTACAAGGGCAAGACGGACTTCCACGACCCGGCCTGGACCTACGCGGCGACCACCTTCGCCGACTGGGTGAAGAAGGGCTACATCGCCAAGACCTCCAGCTCCACCAAGGCCGAGGACGCCGGAGTCTCCTGGATCCAGGGCAAGGCCCCGATCCTCTTCTCCGGCAGCTGGTGGTACGGCCGCTTCCAGACGGAGGCCAAGTTCGACTGGGACACGACGCTTTGGCCCGGCTCGAACCTCACCCTCGGCTCCGGCGGCAACATCTGGGTCGTCCCCAAGGGCGCCAAGAACAAGCAACTCGCCTACGACTTCATCGACATCACCCTGTCGAAGAAGATCCAGAACCTGATGGGCAACAAGGGCGGCATCCCGGTCGCGGCCGACACCTCCGCGATCACCGACCCCAAGTCCAAGGAACTCATCGCCAACTTCAACACCGTCTCCGCCCGCGACGGCCTCGCCTTCTACCCGGACTGGCCGGTCCCCGGCTTCTACGACGTCCTCGTCTCCGAGACCCAGAAGCTGATCACGAACAGCGAGAAGCCGGACGCCTATCTCAGCAACCTGCAGAAGGCGTACGACAAGGGCGTCCCGTCGACATGACGGTCACCGTCGAGAAGGGCGCGCGGGCCACCCGCAGGAACCGACACCCCGGCCCGCGCGACCCTCGTAGCCCCCACCCCCGCAACTCCTACGCCCTCTTCCTCCTCCCCGGCGCCCTCGCCGCCCTCGCCGTGATCGTCATCCCCTTCCTGATGAACACGGCCGTGAGCTTCACGAGTTGGCAGGGCGTGGGCGACCCCAAGTGGACCGGCCTCGCCAACTATCGTGACCTGCTGGACGATTCGGAGTTCTGGGCGTCCTTCCGCCACAGCCTGTTCATGGTCGTGGCAATGGCAGCCGTACCGACACTGGTCGGACTCGTCCTGGCCGCCGCCCTGTTCGACTACATAGCCAAACACTTCGGCACCCGCATCGCCGCGATCCTCCGCGCCTGCTTCTACCTCCCCCAGGTGCTCCCGATCGCGGTGGCCGGCATCGTCTGGAGCTGGATCCTCGCCCCCGACAACGGCTCCCTCAACGCCCTTCTGAAAGCAGTCGGGTTGGGCTCCTGGCAGCAGGACTGGCTGGGTGACCCCGACATCGCGCTCTACAGCGTCATGGGCGTCATGGTCTGGGTCCAACTCGGCTTCCCGCTCGTGGTGTTCATGGCGGGCCTGCAACGCGTGGACCCGCAGCTCTACGAGGCGGCCGAGCTGGACGGCGCCGGCTGGTGGCGCCGCTTCTGGCACATCACGCTGCCGCAGATCCGCCCGGAGATATACGTCGTCCTCACCTGGTGCACGATCGCGGCGCTCAAGGTGTTCGGCGCGGTGTACGTCCTCACGAAGGGCGGTCCGGGCGGCGCGACCGACGTCCCGTCCTACTTCTCCTTCACCACGTTCTTCGAGAAGACCCAGGTCGGCTACGGAGCCGCGATATCAACGGTGTTGACGGTGATCATCCTGGTGCTCTCCCTCGCCTTCCTGAAACTCCAGACCCGCGCGGAGGACGCCGAGGAAGGGGCCCGAACATGACGACCGCCCTGCGCCGCTACCCCGTACTGATCGCCCTGTGCCTCGCGGCCCTCTTCATGGTCGTGCCGTTCCTGATCGTCGTGGTCAATGCCGTGAAGTCACCGGCCGAGTACTCCGAACACGGCCCTCTCAGCCTCCCCCAGGGCCTCTACCTGGACGGCCTCAAGGACTTCTGGCAGCGCGTCGACTACGGCCAGAAACTCTTCAACTCGGCCCTGATCAGCGGCTCGGTGGCCCTCCTCGCCGCCGCCCTCTCCGTCCTCAACGCGTACGCGATCGGCATCGGCCGTATCAAAGGCCGCACGTGGGTGCTGGCCTTCTTCGTCCTCGCCAACATGCTGCCGCAGGAGGCGCTGGTCTACCCGATCTACTACCTGAGCAAGCAAGTCGGCCTGTACGACACGAGGTTGAGCGTCATCATCGTCTTCACGGTGATCCAGGCGGCGTTCGGCACGTACCTCCTCTCCTCCGTGCTCGGCCAGTTCCCCCGCGAGATCCTCGAAGCGGCCCGGATCGACGGTGCCAACAAGTGGCAGGTGCTGTGGCGGATCGTGGTCCCGGTCAGCCGCCCGACCATCGGCGTCCTGCTGGTCTTCTTCTTCATCTGGACCTGGAACGAGTTCCTGCTCCCCCTGGTCATGCTCATCTCCAACGACAACCAGACCGTGTCGGTGGCCCTCGGCGTCCTCCAGGGCCAGCGTCTGATGGACGCCACGATGACCAACGCGGCTGCCCTGCTGGGTGTGTTGCCCGCCATCGTCTTCTTCCTCGTCTTCCAGCGGACCCTCACACGCGGCATCGCCGTGGGTGCCGTCAAGTAGCAAGGGGACCCCCACATGAAGTTCACCGACGGCTACTGGCTGCTGCGCGAGGGCGTCACCGCCGCCCACCCGGTCGAGGTCCTCGATGTCACCGCTCCGGACGGGGCGTTGGAGATCCACGCGCCGACCATGCCGATCCGCCACCGCGGCGACCTGCTGAAGGGACCGGTCGTGACGATCAGCGCCCACGCCCCGATGCCCGACATCATCGGCGTCACCTTCACCCACTTCGAGGGCGAACAGCCGCGCGGCCCCCAGTTCGACGTGCAGAAGGAGGAGTTCGCCGTACACACCTCCTACGACGACGAACACGCGACCCTCACCTCCGGCGCGCTCTCGGTCAAGGTGGCCCGCACCGGCCCCTGGCACGTCGACTTCCTCGCCCACGGCCGCACCCTCACCAGCAGCGGTCCCAAGGGCATGGGCATCATGCGCGACGCGACCGGCGCCCACTACCTCCGCGAGCAGCTCGGGCTCCACGTGGGCACCTCCGTCTACGGACTCGGCGAACGCTTCGGCCCGCTCGTCAAGAACGGTCAGGTCGTCGACATGTGGAACGCCGACGGCGGCACCGCCACCGAACAGGCCTACAAGAACGTCCCCTTCTACCTGACCGACGCGGGCTACGGCGTCTTCGTCGACCACCCCGGAAAGGTGTCCTTCGAGGTCGGCTCGGAGGCGGTGTCCCGGGTCCAATTCAGCGTGGAGAGCCAGCAGTTGACGTACTACGTCATCTACGGCCCGACCCCCAAGGACATCCTCCGCAAGTACTCCGCCCTCACCGGCCGCCCGGCCCTCCCGCCCGCCTGGTCGTTCGGCCTGTGGCTGTCGACGTCGTTCACCACCTCCTACGACGAGGAGACGGTGACGTCGTTCATCGAGGGCATGCGGGAGCGTGAACTCCCGCTCTCCGTCTTCCACTTCGACTGTTTCTGGATGCGCGAGTTCAACTGGTGCGACTTCCAGTGGGACCCGAGGGTCTTCCCCGACCCGGAGGGCATGCTCACCCGGCTCAAGGCCAAAGGCCTGCACATCAGCGTCTGGATCAACCCGTACATCGCCCAGCGCTCGCCACTCTTCGCCGAGGGCAAGGCACTTGGGCACCTCCTCCGCCGACCGGACGGCAGCGTCTGGCAGTGGGACCTGTGGCAACCGGGCATGGCCCTGGTCGACTTCACGAGTCCGGCCGCCCGCGACTGGTACGCCGGAAAGCTGGAGGCGCTCCTCGCGCAGGGCGTCGACTGCTTCAAGACCGACTTCGGCGAGCGCGTCCCCGTCGACGTGGCCTACGCGGACGGCGCGGACCCCGAGCGGATGCACAACTACTACACCTACCTCTACAACCGCACCGTCTTCGACGTGCTGCGCAAGCACCGGGGCGAGGGCGAGGCCGTGGTCTTCGCCCGATCGGCCACAACCGGCAGCCAGAAGTACCCCGTCCACTGGGGCGGCGACTGCGAGGCGACGTACGAGTCGATGGCCGAGTCGCTGCGCGGCGGCCTCTCGCTCGGCCTGTCCGGCTTCGGCTACTGGAGCCACGACATCGGCGGCTTCGAGGGCACCCCGACCCCCGCCCTCTTCAAACGCTGGCTGGCCTTCGGCCTGTTGTCCTCCCACAGCCGCCTGCACGGCAGCTCGTCGTACCGCGTCCCGTGGCTCTTCGACGAGGAATCCGTGGACGTACTAAGGCAGTTCACCCGCCTGAAGCTGAGCCTCATGCCGTACCTCTACGAGACCGCGCGCACCGCCTCCGCCGAGGGCGTGCCGATGATGCGGGCGATGGTGCTGGAGTTCCCGGACGACCCCGGGTGCACGCACCTGGAACGGCAGTACATGCTCGGCCCGGATCTCCTGGTCGCACCGGTGTTCAGCGACGACGGGGACGTCTCCTACTACGTCCCCGAGGGCACCTGGACCCACTACCTCACCGGCCGGACGGTCACCGGACCGCGCTGGGTGCGCGAGAAGCACGGCTTCGACAGCGTGCCACTCCTGGTCCGGCCGGGCGCGGTGATCCCGGTCGGCGCGGTGTCCGACCGGCCCGACTACGACTACACGGACGGCGTCACCCTGCGGGCGTACGACCTGGGGCGGGGCGCGCAGGTGACGGTGTCGGTCGGCGAGGTGACCTTCACGGTCGTACGGGAAGGGGACACGCTCCGGGCGTCCTGCAGTGATCCGTCCATCTCGTGGGCGCTGGCCGCCGGTTCGCGGTCGAAGTCGGGCAGCGGGTTCCTGACCCTGGAGCTGGGCTGATGGTGAAGATCACGGATGTGGCCCGGCACGCCGGTGTCTCCCCCAGCACCGTGTCGTACGCCCTGAGCGGCAAGCGCCCGATCTCCGAGGAGACCCGGCTGCGTGTCGAGGCGTCCATCCGCGAGCTGGGCTACCGGCCGCACGCCGGCGCCCGCGCCCTGGCCAGCAGCCGGTCCAACGTCCTGGCCCTGGTGATCCCCTTACGGACCGGTATCCACGTCCCGGTCGTCATGCAGTTCGCGGTGTCCGTGGTGACCACCGCCCGCCGCCACGACCACGACGTCCTGCTGCTCACCCAGGAGGAGGGCGAGGAGGGCTTGCGGCGGGTCGCGGACACCGCACTGGTCGACGCGATGATCGTGATGGACGTCCAACTCGACGACCCCCGGCTGCCGTTGCTCCGTTCCCTGGACCGGCCGTCCGTGATGATCGGCTTTCCCGCCGAGGCGGACGGGCTGACCTGTATCGACCTCGACTTCAAGGCGGCCGGCGAGCTGTGCGTGGAACGGCTCGCGGGGCTCGGGCACCGGGTCGTCGCCCTCGTCGGCTCACCGCCCGAGGTGTACGTCCGCGGAACCGCCTTCGCCCAGCGGGTCGTTCAGGGCTTCACGGCCGCCGCCGACCGCAACCGGCTCGCCTCCTCCGTCCACCCCTGTGAGGCGGCACCGGCCGCGGCAGCCGCCGTAGCGGAGCAACTGCTGCGCGAACAGCCCGCGTTGACCGGAGTCGTCGTCCACAACGAGCCGCTCCTGGAACCCCTCATCGACGCCTTCGAGCACCTCGGACTGCGCGTCCCCGGCGATCTGTCGATCACCGCGATCTGCCCCGACGAACTCGCCGAGTCCGTACGGGTCCCGGTCACGTCGGTCGCCCTTCCGACCGCCGAACTCGGTTCCAGGGCCGTCGAGTTGCTGATGCGGAAGCTGGGCGGCAAGACCGTGCCCGACGCGACGCTCCTGTCCCCCCGGCTGACGGAACGCGCGAGCACGGCACCGCGCAACGCGCCCTGAGGTCTCCGAGTTCGGTAATGCCCGCAGGCAAGGCCCTACTTGAGGAGCCATGACATGAAAGGCAAGAGAAGAAGACACAGCACGAGAAGACACCGAACCACCCTCGTCGTCGCCTTCGCCCTGATCGCCGGTCTGGGAGCCACGGCCCCGGCGACGGCCGACACGCCGTACCCCTTCCGCGACCCAACTCTCCCGGTGGGCAAGCGCGTTGACGACCTCCTGTCCCGACTGACCCTCGACGAGAAGATCTCCCTCCTCCACCAGTACGAGCCCGCGATCCCACGCCTCGGCATCCAGTCCTTCCGCACCGGCACCGAGGCCCTGCACGGCGTCGCCTGGCTCGGCAGAGCCACCGACTTCCCGCAGGCCATCGGACTCGCCTCGACCTGGGACCCGGCGCTGATGCGGCAGGTCGGTTCGGCGGTCGGCGACGAAGCCCGCGGCTTCCAGCAACAGCGCCCGGACGGATGGGGGTTGAACCTCTGGGCCCCGGTGGTGAACCTCCTCCGCGACCCGCGCTGGGGCCGTAACGAGGAGGGCTACAGCGAGGACCCGGAACTCACCGGCGCCCTCTCGACGGCCTACGGCGAGGGCCTGACCGGCGGCGACCCGAACCATCTCAAGACGGCCCCCACCCTGAAGCACTACCTCGCCTACGACAACGAGGTCGACCGCGCGACCACGTCCTCCGATCTCCGCCCCCGGGTGGAGAAGGAGTACGACGAGGCGGCCTTCAAACCGGCCATCGAGGCGGACGCGGCCACGGGCGTGATGACGTCGTACAACCTGGTCAACGGTCGCCCCAGCACGGTGAATCCGGACCTGAACGACGTCGTACGGAAGTGGACCGACCAGAGCCTGCTGAACGTCACCGACGCCTTCGCCCCCGGCAACCTCGTCACCCCGCAGCAGTACTACCCCAGCGTCACGGAGGGCGACGCTGCCGCGCTCAAGGCCGGCGTAGACAGCTTCACGGACAACAGCGCCGACCCCGGCCCGACGACGACGGCCATCAACTCGGCTCTCCAACAAGGCCTGTTGAAGCCCTCGGACATCGACACGGCCGTCTCCCACATCCTCTCCGTCCGCGTCCGACTCGGTGAATTCGACCCGGGCGGCGGCAAGTACGGCTCGATCGACGCGTCCGTCATCAACAGCCCGGCCCATCAGCAGCTGGCGCGCAAGGCGGCGGCCGAGGGAATGGTGCTGCTCAAAAAAAGTGTGACACTTCCACTGAAAGTGTCACAGAAAAACGTAGCAGTGGTCGGCCCTCTCGCCGACACCCTCTACACCGACTGGTACTCGGGCACCCTCCCCTACGCCGTCACCCCCGCACAGGGCATCGCCACGAAACTCGGCACCGGTGTCACGACCAGCGAGGGCGTGGACCGCATCGCCCTGCGCGACACGGCAACCGGCAAGTACGTCACGGCGGGCACCGGCGACACCGGCGCGCCCTTGCAGGAGACCACCAACACCCCTACGACAGCGGCCCAGTTCGACGCCTTCGACTGGGGCTCCGGCATCGTCACCCTGCGCTCTGCCGCCAACGGCAAATACGTCGGCTACAACTGGTCCAACTTCGTCAACGACCAGACGCAGCCCAACGGTTGGTACGTCCAGCAGCAGTTCAAGCTGGAACAGCAGGACGACGGAACGTACTTGCTGAAGTACGCGGGCTACGAAACGTCGGAGTCCTGGTGGTCGAGCCCCCTCTACCTCGGCCCGACCGACGCGAACGGCACCCTGGGCCTGGTCTCCAAGGACCAGGCCGCGCACTACGCGAAGGACGTGGTCCGCAGCGGAGTCGCCGACGCGGTGGCGGCGGTCAAGGGCAAGGACACGGCGGTCGTCGTCATCGGCTCCATGCCGTCGATCAACGGCCGCGAGGCCCACGACCGCACCGACATGGCCCTGGCCCCGACCCAGGAGACCCTGGTCAGGGCGGTCCACGCGGCCAACCCGAAGACGGTGGTGGTGGTCGAGAACAGCTACCCCACCACGCTGGGCGCGTTGCGGAAGGAGGTCCCGGCCCTCCTCTGGACCTCCCACGCGGGCCAGGAGACGGGCAACGCCCTGGCCGACGTCCTCTACGGCGACGTCAACCCGTCCGGCCGCCTCACCCAGACCTGGTACCGCTCGGAGTCGGACCTCCCGTCGATCCTCGACTACGACATCATCAAGTCCGACCGCACGTACGAGTACTTCCAGGGCACCCCGCTCTATCCCTTCGGCTACGGCCTCTCGTACACGACCTTCCGCTACGGCGCCCTGAAGCCCGTCACCGGCGGGTACGAGGTCCCGGTGACGAACACGGGAACGCGGGCCGGCGACGAGGTCGTACAGCTCTACACACACCAGCGCACATCCCGCGACAAAGAACCCCTGAAGCAATTGAAGGCCTTCCGGCGGGTTTCCTTGAAACCGGGCGAGACAAAAACGGTCCGCCTGGAAATCCAGCGGAAAGACCTCGCGCACTGGGACGTCACCCGCTCGAAATGGGCGGTGGAAAGCGGCACGTACGACGTCATGGCCGGAGCGTCGTCGGCGGACATCCGCGCCCGTACGACCTGGCGCGTCCACGGGGAGACCATTCCACCCCGGAACCTGTCCCGGACGACCCGCGCCGAGACCTTCGACGACTACTCCGGCATTCACCTCATGGACGAGTCGAAGGCGAGCGGGACGGCGGTGGGTGCGGCTGCGGACGGGGCGTGGCTGAAGTTCGCGGATACGCAACTGGGTGCGGGGGCAACGAAGTTCACGGCCCGGGTGGCGGGTACGGGCGCCGGCACGGTCGAGGTCCGGCTGGGCTCTCCGACCGGCAGGCTCGTCGGTACGGCACGTGCGGGCGGGACGGCGTCGTCGTACGACTATGAGACGGTGACCGCCGACCTGTCGGGTGCGGCGAAGGGTCGTACGGACGTGTACCTGGTCCTGAGCGACGGGCTGCGAATGGCGACCTTCGCCATTCAGTGACAGGAAAAAGCCCCCTGCCGCCGAAGCGGCAGGGGGCTTTACCATTGTGCTCAATCACAAACATGGGATGAGTGGAGATGGCGGGAATCGAACCCGCGTCCACCGGTGCAGAATCAGGGCTTCTCCGTGTGCAGTTCGCTGTGATTTTCTCGGCCCCGGTGATCACGCGAACAAGTCGCCGACGGGCCCAGTCACTGTTTGATTTCCCATCGAACCCCGTGACCGGGCTCGATGGTTTAGTTCCCTAGATTATGCCAGGGTCCGGGTCGGGAACACTCCCGGGCTGACACCCTTTTAGGGTCCTTCAGTCGCTGTTATTAGGCAGCGAGGGCGAAGGACTGGGAATCGCTCTTGGAATTGGCGATTATTGGTTGCGACATATGGTTAACGAGATCATTGCCGCTTCCTCGACACGCTTCACCTGCTTCGACATCCGCTGTCGAAACCGATCATCCCCATGTTGTTTTTTCAAGCCCCTCCGGAGAGGGATACACACCCGCTGTGGGGTGCAGTCGCCATCGTACGTGACCAACGCACGGCGAGGCCACCGTATTCCTCGTGGCTACTCGCCGCGCTGCTTCCGCTTCGCCGCCGCGATCGCGCGGTCCGACTCCCGGCGGTCCTGCTTCTCGCGCAGGGTCTGCCGCTTGTCGTACTCCTTCTTGCCTCGGGCGAGGGCGATCTCGGCCTTGGCCCGGCCGTTGCTGAAGTACAGGGCGAGGGGCACGATCGTGTGACCCGTCTCCTGGATCTTGGACTCCAGCTTGTCGATCTCCTCGCGGTGCAGCAGCAGCTTGCGCTTGCGGCGCACGGAGTGGTTGGTCCAGGTGCCCTGGTGGTACTCGGGGATGTGGGCGTTGTGCAGCCACGCCTCGCCCCCGTCGATCTGGACGAAGCCGTCGGTCAGCGAGGTCCGGCCCTCACGCAGCGACTTGACCTCGGTACCGGAGAGGACGATCCCGGCCTCGTAGGTGTCGATGATCGCGTAGTCGTGCCGGGCCTTCTTGTTCTGGGCGACGATCTTGCGCTTGCCGCCCTTCTCGCCGTCCCTGGCCTTGCCGGCGGCGGCCCCGCCGCCCTGCTTGGGCTGGGACTCCTTGGGTACGTACATTCCCTTGCTCATAGTGCTGCCCATTTTCGCACTACAGGGGGGTCCGAGGGAAAGGCGATTACAGACGGGCGTCACAAACGCCTACGACGCGTCCCCGAGTCCGCTCAACACCGTCTCGGCGCGCTCCACGGCGGCCTGTCCCTGTGCGGTGACGTCGAGGTCGGGGGTGATGCCCCGGCCGTCGACGGTGTGGCCGGAGGGGGTGCGGTAGTGGCCGACGGTCAGTTCGGCGACGACGCCGTCGGGGAGTTTGCTCGGCATCTGGACCGAGCCCTTGCCGAAGGTCCTGGAGCCCACGACGACCGCACGGCCGCGGTCCTGGAGGGCGCCGGTGAGCATCTCGGCCGCGCTCATCGTGCCGCCGTCGACCAGCGCGACCAGAGGTCTGGTGGTGTCGCCGCCGGTGGCCGCGTGCAGGGCGCGCTGCCGGCCGTCGACGTCGTACGTGGCGACGAGGCCGCCGTCGAGGAAGGCGGAGGCGGTGGTGACGGCCTCGGTGACCAGTCCGCCGGAGTTGCCGCGCAGGTCGAGGATGAACGCGGAGTCGGCGGGAGCCTGTCGTACGGCGGTGCGGACGAGGTCGCCGACGCCCTTGGTGAACGCGGCGATCTTGATGACGGTGACCTCACCGGCGAGCCTGCGGACGGTCACGGAGTCGGTGGAGAGGCGGGCGCGCCGTACGGTCTCGCTCCACGCGTGCGTGCCGCGTTCCAGGCCGAGGGTGACGGCGGTGCCGGCGGCGGCGTCCTGGGCGTCGCCCCGTAGTAAGGAGACGACCTCGGTGACGGGCTGTCCGTCGACGTTCTCCCCGTCGACGCTGCGCAGCCGGTCGCCCTTGCGGACCCCTGCGGTGGCCGCGGGCGACCCGGACTGCACACGGGTCACCTCGATCCGGCCGTCCCGCTCCCGGCGGGCCCAGAGCCCGACGCCGGTGTACTGGCCGTCGAGGGCCTCCTCGAACTCCTCGTACTCCCCTTGGGAGTACACGGCACCCCACCGGTCCCCGCTGCGGCTGACGGCGCGCTCGGCGGCCTCCATGGGCGACTTGCCGTCGGCCTTGGCCTCGGCGGCGGCCTTCGCGACCTCTTCGGTACGTCCGAGGTGCGCCGAACGCGCCGTACCGGGAGCCGATTTCCGGTCGGCCCGCCCGGGTTCGTCGAACGACCCGGCCGCCGCACCGGCCACCAGCACACTCGCGAACACCAATGTCAGGGCGGCCCCGCGGCGGATGCGGCGGGGCTGACAGAACAGGTCACGACCTGACATGGCGGTGAGTCTAGGACAACGCGAAGGGCCGCACGGGCGGTTGCCCGTACGGCCCTCTTGGCATGTGTCACACCTTCAGGTACTTGCGCAGCGCGAAGAACGCCGCAAGCGCGGGCATCAGGAGGCTCGTCGCGAGGATGAGCGGGAGCTTCGTCAGAACGGCGTCCCAGCCGATGAAGTTGATCAGATTCAGCTTGTGGGACAGGTCCAGGCCGTGGTCGATGATGAAGTACCGGCCGACCACCAGGAATCCGCAGGCGACCGTGCCGCCGATCAGGCCGGCGACCGCGGCCTCCATGATGAACGGGGCCTGGATGTAGAAGCCGGAGGCGCCGACCAGGCGCATGATGCCGGTCTCGCGGCGCCGGCTGAACGCCGAGACACGCACCGTGTTGACGATCAGCATCAGGGCGACCACCAGCATCAACGCCATGACCGCGCGGGCGGCCCAGTTCATGCCGTTCAGGAGGCCGAAGAGGTTGTCCAGGATGCCCTTCTGGTCCTGCACCGACTGGACGCCGCCGCGGCCGTCGAAGGCCGTCGCGATGACCTGGTACTTCTCCGGGTCCTTGAGCTTGATGCGGTACGACTCCTGCATCTGGTCCGGAGTGAGGGAACTGGCCAGCGGGGAGTCGCCGAACTGCTGCTTGTAGTGCTTGTACGCCTCGTCCTGGGACTCGAAGACGACCTTCTGGACGACGGCCATCTTGTCGAGGTCGGAGACGATCGACTTCTTCTGGTCGTCGGTCACCGCGCCCTTGGCGCAGTTGGGGTCGGACTCGGCGTCGCTCTTGTTGCAGAGGAAGATCGAGACGTTGACCTTGTCGTACCAGTAGCCCTTCATCGTGGTCACCTGGTCGCTCATCAGGAGCGAGCCGCCGAAGAGGGCCAGGGACAGGGCTACGGAGACGACGACCGCGAAGGTCATCGTCAGGTTGCGGCGGAGACCGACACCGATCTCGGAGAGTACGAACTGGGCGCGCATGGCGGCTTCTTCAGGCCTTTCCGTGGACGGACATCAGACGGCGGTCGGTCGGCTGTCAGTGCTGGTAGCCGTAGACGCCACGCGCCTGGTCACGGACGAGACGGCCGCCCTCCAGCTCGATGACGCGCTTGCGCATCTGGTCCACGATGTTCTGGTCGTGCGTCGCCATCACCACGGTGGTGCCCGTCCGGTTGATCCGGTCGAGCAGTTTCATGATGCCGACGGAGGTCTGCGGGTCGAGGTTGCCGGTGGGCTCGTCCGCGATGAGGAGCTTGGGCCGGTTCACGAAGGCTCTCGCGATGGCCACGCGCTGCTGCTCACCACCGGAGAGTTCACCCGGCCTGCGGTCCTCCTTGCCGCCGAGCCCGACGAGGTCGAGCACCTGGGGGACCGACTTGCGGATCTCGCCCTTGGACTTGCCGATGACCTCCTGCGCGAAGGCCACGTTCTCGGCGACCGTCTTGTTCGGCAGCAGGCGGAAGTCCTGGAAGACGGTCCCCAGCTGGCGGCGCATCTGCGGCACCTTCCAGTTGGAGATGCGGGCGAGGTCCTTGCCCAGCACGTGCACCTGGCCCTGACTGCACCGCTCCTCGCGGAGGACCAGCCTCAGGAAGGTGGACTTTCCGGAGCCGGAGGACCCCACGAGGAACACGAACTCGCCCTTCTCCACTTCCAGGGAGACGTCCCTGAGGGCGGGGCGGGTCTGCTTGGGGTAGACCTTGGAGACACTGTCGAATCGGATCACGGGTGCACCACGGGTAGCCGGGGGTAGGTGAGCGTGACCATACGCGACCCGGGTGTGCCCGCGCAGTCGGCGTCCGGGGTTGTGCGACGCTTGCACGTTTTGTCGCCGATTTGAAGGGCTGGAACGCACAGGGTCGGGGCAGGATAAGGCGAGCCGCGCCGAATCCCGCGGAACCTGGCACAGTGGAGGGGAACGTTCGGGAACGTTCTCGTATCCCGCGGCGTTGTGTCTGTGAAAGCCGGTGCAAGGAGGGCGAGCGCATGACGTACGACCGGTTGGTGTGCGCGAACTGCGCGGCGCCCGTGAACGAGGGCCGTTGTCCCGTCTGCCGTGCGAGCCGCGCGCGGCTGCAGCAGGAGAATCCGTGGGGCAATCTCAACCCCATGGCGCTGATCGCCCTGCTCGCGGTGTTGATCGCGGCGCTGGCGCTGGTGGCGCACCAGACCGCATAGGCGGCCTGTCACCGCGTAGGCGGCCTGTACAAGGACATACAGAAGGGCCCGGAGCGACATGCTCCGGGCCCTTCGTCGTACGACGCGCGTACGGTCCGTACGGGGACGGCTACCGTCAGGCGATCGTGCCGCCGCGGTTGCTGCTCGCGAGGCGCGGCAGGACGCGGAAGGCGATGCCGCCGGCGATCATCGTCGCGGCGCCGAGCAGCAGGAACGTGGTCTGGCCGGCACCGGTCTCGGCGAGCTCACCGCCCTTGCCCTGGGCCGACGTGTCGGAACCGGTGTCGGTGAGCGCGGAGGTGCCCGCCTCCTGGGCGGAGGAGCCGCCGTCGGGGTCGGTGTTGTTGCCGCCGGTGGAGCCCGTGCCGGAGCCGCTGGTGGCGGTGTCCGTGGGGCTGACCGAGGACGGCTCGTCCGTCGGCTCCGTGGGGTTGCCGGTGGGCTCGGTGGGCTCGTCCGTGGGAGGCGTCGAGGTCGGCTCGTCCGTCGGCGGCGTCGAGGTCGGCTCATCCGTCGGGATGACGGTGGGCTCGTCGGTCGGCGTGTCCGTCGGGGTGCTCGGCGTGGTCGGGTCGTCGACGTTGACGTCCGCGCCGACCCCGCTCCCGTCCACGGTCACACCGAGGTCGAGCGCCGATGCGGCACCCGCGGCGGTCAGCGAGGCGCCGGCGGCGATGATCGCGCCGGCCGCTATGCGCGCGACACGGATCCGCGTCTTCTTGGTCATTAGGTTGCTACCCCCAGTAGCTCGTCGTCAGGGTGGCGCGTCGGTGTCCGGGGCCGTGATCGACGGGGGTGGCGGCTGGCGAAAGCTGAGATCCCCCCGGTTCACATGCGCCCCGCAGACACGCATGCCACGCTTCACCCTTCCCAGTTTTCACAGCAACGTCAAGGCCGTTGCGAGCGCAATGTCCATCTACGGGTTCTTTGCTGGGAGATGGAACCTGTGAGTGTGATGTAAAACCCAGACATCCGGATACACGAAAGGCAACTACCGCCCGGTGGGCGGCAGTTGCCTTGTCGACAAACTTACTTCTCCTGCTGCTTGCGCCAGCGAATTCCGGCCTCCAGGAAGCCGTCGATCTCGCCGTTGAACACGGCCTCGGGGTTGCCGACCTCGTACTCCGTGCGCAGGTCCTTGACCATCTGGTACGGGTGCAGGACGTACGAACGCATCTGGTTGCCCCAGGAGTTGCCGCCGTCGCCCTTGAGCGCGTTCATCTTCGCCTGCTCCTCCTGGCGGCGGCGCTCAAGGAGCTTGGCCTGGAGGACGTTCATCGCGGACGCCTTGTTCTGGATCTGCGAGCGCTCGTTCTGGCAGGAGACGACGATGCCGGTGGGGAGGTGGGTCAGGCGCACCGCGGAGTCGGTGGTGTTGACGCCCTGGCCGCCGGGGCCGGAGGAGCGGTACACGTCGACGCGCAGCTCGGACTCGTCGATCTCGATGTGGTCGGTCTGCTCGACGACCGGGAGGATCTCGACACCGGCGAAGGAGGTCTGCCGGCGGCCCTGGTTGTCGAAGGGCGAGATCCGCACCAGCCGGTGGGTGCCCTGTTCGACGGAGAGCGTGCCGTAGGCGTACGGCACGTGCACGACGAAGGTGGTCGACTTGATGCCGGCCTCTTCGGCGTACGACGTCTCGTAGAGCTCCGTCTTGTAGCCGTGGCGCTCGGCCCAGCGCAGGTACATGCGCTGGAGCTTCTCGGTGAAGTCGGAGGCGTCGACGCCGCCGGCCTCGGCGCGGATGGTGACGACGGCCTCGCGGGAGTCGTACTCGCCGGAGAGGAGGGTGCGGACCTCCATCTCGTCCAGCGCCTTCTTGACGGCGGTCAGTTCGTTCTCCGCCTCGGCGCGGGTGTCCGGGTCGTCCTCCTCCTCGGCCATCTCGAAGAGGATCGAGAGGTCGTCGATCCGGCTGCGCAGGGCCTCCGTCTTGCGGATCTCGGCCTGGAGGTGGCTCAGCTTGCTGGTGACCTTCTGCGCCGCCTCCGGGTCGTCCCACAGGGAGGGCGCTGCCGCCTGCTCCTCAAGGACGACGACATCTGCCCTCAGCGTGTCCAGGTCCAGGACGGCCTCGATCGACTCCATGGTCGAGGAGAGGGACTTGAGCTCTTCGGATACATCGACGACTGCCACGCCTCCAGCGTAACGGCTCCGCCAAGCGGGCAGCGCCGGGCCTGAAACGGGGCTCTGGCCAGCGGGCGCCGGGGCGGGCGTCCCTGGAGGCTCCGCCCCCGGACCCCTTACGGCGAAGCCGGTGCCGAGTTCTTCGTGTCCGGGGAGTCCCCACCGGAGTCGCCCGATGTCGCCGCCCACGTGCCGACCCCGACCGCCGCGACCAGCACCACGCCCGCCGCCGCCAGCGTCAGCCGGCGACGGCGCGTGGCCGCGCGGTGCCGGGCCGAGCCGGGGCGCGGGGCGCCCGCCGGGCGCGGGGCGCGGGCCGTGCCGCGGGGGCCGCCCGCCAGTTCGTCCGGTGCCGGGACCCGCATCGACGTGTGGGTGTCCCGGTTGGAGTCGGCGGGCTTGGCGCCGGGGACCAGGGGTACGGCGCCCCGGCGTACCCGCTCGCTGCGCGCGGGCGCGGGCGCGGGGGTCTCCTCCTGCTCCGCTTCCTCCTGCTCGGTGTCCGGCTCGTCGACGTCCAGCGGGGGCATGCCGGCCAGCAGGGGCAGTTGTTCGCGCAGGCGGGCGGCGAGCTCGGAGGCGCGGAGGCGGGAGGCCGGGGCCTTCGCCAGGCACTGGACCATCAGCTGCCACAGCTCGTCGGGGATCCCGGGCAGCGGTACGACGGTCTCGGTGACGTGGCGCCGTAGGACCGCGCCGGGGTGGCCGCCGCCGAACGGGGTGAATCCGGCGAGGAGTTCGTACAGGACGGTCGCCAGGGCGTAGATGTCGACGGCCGCGCGCGGGGGCAGGCCCTCGACGATCTCGGGGGCGAGGTAGTCGGGCGTGCCGATGATCTTCGTGGCGCGGGTGCGGCGCGGGGAGTCGATGAGTTTGGCGACCCCGAAGTCGGTCAGCAGGGCGGGGTGCGCGCCGCCGGGGCCGAGCGGGCCCTGCATGTCGAGGAGCACGTTCTCCGGTTTCACGTCCCGGTGGACGACGCCGGCCGCGTGGGCCGCCGCGAGTCCGTCCGCGATGTCGGCGACAATCGCGACCGCCGCCTCGGGGGAGAGCCGGCGTTCCCGGTCGAGGCGGGTGCGCAGATCCGTGCCCCGGACCAGGTCCATGACGAGGGCGAGGTCGTTGCCGTCGACGACCAGGTCCCGTACGGACACGATGTTCGGGTGCTCCAGGCCGAGCAGGGCCGTGCGCTCCTGCACGAAGCGTCCGACGAGTTCCTGGTCGGACGCGAGGTCCTCGCGCAGCAGCTTGACGGCGACGGGCCCCTCGGGTCCCTCACCCAGCCACACCGTGCCGGCACTGCCCCGCCCCAGGATCTGGTTGGCGGTGTACCGGCTGCCGATCTTCCGTGCCAAGGCTGCTCCTACCGACGCGTGTGTCGCTAAAACTACGCGTCGGATGAGCCAACCTTCACCGCCGAGGCGGAAATCACCCACTGGGTGTCGACAAATCCCCAAGCCAGCGTCCGACAAGGGCGATTCGGGGGGCAGTTGCCGGTCGCGTCGAGAGTCGGTTGCCCGTCAGTTGCCGGTCGCGGAACTCAGATCCTTGACCCAGCCGCTCACCTGTCCGGCGACGTGGCTGATCTCGTGCCAGTAGCTCCTGCCCGTGCCGATCCAGTCCTGAAGCGGAGTCAGCTCCCAGACCAGCCAGCCCGCGACGAACAGCAGGACGATCGTGAACAGGCAGCCCTTGAGGCAGCCCAGTCCGGGGATCTTCATCGGGTTGGCGCTGCGCTGCCGCGGCTGGCGGGGCTCGCGCGTCGGCTCCGGCTGCCGCTGGGGCTGCTGGCGGCTCGGCGGGGCGTACTGCTGCGGCTGGTGCTGCTGCGGATGGCCGTAGCCGCCGCCCTGCCGCTGCGGTTGCTGGCGCTGCGAGGGGCGCTGCTGCGGGCGTTGCTGGGCGGCCTGGCGGGGTTGCTGCTGCGGGTGGGAGACCTGGCGCTGGGGGCGGCGGCGCAGCGGGTCCTCGCCCGGGTCGAGGTAGGGCTGGAACTGGGTCTGTTCGTTGCGGTCGCGGGCCGCGCGGAGCTGGTTCTGCCAGGGGTGCGGCTGCTCGGGGCCGCCGGACTGGTTCTGCTGGTTCTGCTGGCCGTACTGCCCTGCCTGGCTCTGCGGCATGACCGTGGTCGGGTCGGCCGCGCCGCGGTTCGGCATCACGGTGGTCGGGTCGGCGGCGCCCACCGGACCGCTGGTGTGCGGGAGGACGCTGGTCGCCGCGTTCGGGTCGTAGGCGCCCGCGCTGTGCGACAGGACCTGCGTCGGGTCGGCGGCGCCGGGCACGCCCGGTACGGCGGCGGGGTCCGGGTCGGGGGCCAGCAGCCTGCCGACGTTCTCGGCGGCGGCGATCTGCGCGGCGTTCGCGTGCACGCCGACGCCCTCGGCGACGACGCGCAGGGCGCGGGCGAGGTTCTCGGCGCTGGGCCGCTCGTCCGGGTTCTTGCGCAGGCAGCGCTCGATGACCGTCCACAGCGGGTCGGGGACCGTCGAGGGGCGGCGCGGTTCGGCGCTCAGGTGCTGGTGGAGGACTTCGAGGGCCGAGCCGCCGGAGAACGGCGGGTGGCCGGTGACCAGCTCGTACATCAGGATGCCGGCGCCGTAGATGTCCACGGCGGAGGTCTGCGGGCGGCCCTCGGCGGACTCCGGCGCGATGTACGCGGGCGTGCCGACGAACTCCTGCGTGCGGGTCAGGCCCGGGGAGTCGGCGAGGCGGGCGATGCCGAAGTCGGTGAGCAGCGGGTACATCTGGCCGCCGCCCTGCTTGAGCAGGACGTTCGCCGGCTTCAGGTCGCGGTGCACGACGCCGTCGGCGTGGCTGGCGGCCAGCGCGTCGGCGATCTGCGCGGTGAGCAGGGCCGCGCCGACGGGACTGAAGGGGCCGTTCTCGCGCAGGTAGTGGTGCAGGTCGGGGCCCTCGACGAGGTCCATGACGAGCGCCAGGAGATCACCCTCGACGACCAGGTCGCGGACCCGGACGATGTTCGGGTGGGTCAGGCGCAGCAGCACCGACCGCTCGCGCAGGAACCGCATCACGATGTCGGGATCGTTCGCGAGCTCTTCTTTGAGAACCTTGATCGCGACGGTCTCGCCGGGCTGTCCCTGGACGGCTGCCTCGGCGCCCGCGGTCTCACGCTGGCGGGCCCGCCAGACGGTGCCCGTGGCGCCGCGTCCGAGTGGCTCCTCCAGGAGGTACTTGCTGCCTACCGGCCGCACGTCTGCGCTCCCTGCTGCTTGCCTGTGTTCCGGTCCACTGTAGTGCCGCCCTTCTCGCGGCTACCTACGTAAGCATCGCCGTACATGTTCGAAGGAAAGACGCTCTCCCCGGTCTCCCGGTTGCCCCAATGGTCACCGAAGGCGGACATGACCGGTCTCACTCGATCACCGGTGCGGCACTGGTCAGGCACTTTTGGGGACAGAGCTGACCAATCAAGATCACTTGCCACCGGGCCCCGGGCGAGTTGTCAGTGGCAGGTGCGAGGATGCGTGCAGTACTGGCCGATTGCTCGCGCGGGGTGGGGGAAATTCCGTGCCCGGGCAGAAGGGACCGCTGACGGCGATGCAGATCCGGCTGACCGTCGTAGACCCGTTGGGGCCGCCCGCGCAGCCGCGGGGCCGCTCCGCGAGTTGCGATGTGCTGGTCACCGCGCCCGCCGGCACGGCCCTGGCCGCGGTGGCGTCCGCGCTGGCCTCGGCGGTCTCCGCCGACGGGGCCGCGTCGCAGTCCGAGCGGAGCCGTGAGTCCGGCGGCCCGATCGTGCTGTACGCGGGCGTGGAGCGCCTCGACACCCAGCGCTGCACCCTCGGCGAGCCGCCGCTGACGGACGGCGCGGTGCTGTCCCTGGGCGCCCCCGCCGAGCCCGAGGCACATCCCGAGCTGGACGACGCCCCGACCCGGCTCCATGTGGTCGCGGGCCCGGACGCGGGCGGGGTGCACCTCCTGCACGGCGGCCAGATCCACATCGGCCGCTCCGCCGACGCCGACGTCCCGCTGGACGACCCGGACGTCTCCCGGCTGCACTGCGCGGTGACGGTCGACCCCGGAGGCCGCGTCTCGGTCGCCGACCTGGGCTCGACGAACGGCACGACCCTGGCGGGCACGCGCGTGGGCACCCGCCCTGTGCGCTTCGCCCCGGGCGCGTTGCTCCGCATCGGCGAGTCGGCCCTGCGGCTGACCCCGTCCGGCGGCCCGGGAGCGCGCGCCGAGACGGCCCCCGACGGCGAGGGCCACGTGCGCGTGTCCCCCGGCACCCCGGCCGACTCCCGCGGCGAACCCCTCGTGGTGCCGGGCCAGGGCAGCGCCCCGAGCATCGAGCACCGGGGCGTCCACGAGGGCGGCGACACCCACGCGGGCCGCTTCGGCGTGTTCGGCGAGCCTCTCGGCGACGAGCGGTCGGAGGGCGCCGAGGACCTGTTCTCCGCGCCTACGACGACCTCCCGCATTCCCCCGTACGACGACACCGACGACGCCCACGGCGGACGCAAGGGCACCCCGCTCCAGGGCACCGACGTGCCGCCGGGCGTGCGCAGGCGCGGCGGCATCGGCAAGTGGGCGCGGCGCCTGACGGGCGGCCGTGGCGAGTCGACGGCCGGGGACCCCGAGTCGTCGTACGACGAGGAGGTCGCCGACGAGAGCGTGCCGCCCCCGCCCGTCGTCCTCCAGCAACCCGACACCTGGCCCGATCCGGCGGCCCTGCTGCTCACCGCCCTGGGCCCGGGCCCCCGCCTGTGGGAGCGCGCCCCCGGTCACCCCGAGGCGCTCACCGTGCGGCTCGGCACGGCGGACCGGGCGACTCCGGACGGCTCGGCGCTGCTGCCCGCGGTGCCGGTGACCGCCGGGCTCCGCGAGGTCGGCGCACTGGGCCTGGCCGGTCCGCGCGCGCGGCTCTCGGGGCTGGCCCGCGCGGTGGTGGCCCAACTCGCCGCGCTGCACTCCCCCGACGCCCTGGAGATCGTGCTGATCAGCACGGACCGCGCGCGTACGGTGGCCGAGCGAACCGCCGAGTGGTCCTGGCTCGGCTGGCTGCCGCACCTGCGCCCCGGACACGGCCAGGACTGCCGACTGCTGCTGGCCTACGACCGCGAACAGGCGACGGCCCGGACTGATGAGCTGCTGCGGCGGCTTGAGGACCACGTCATGGATGCGCGGGGCGGGGGGCGACCGGGTGTCACCTCGGGCGCCTCCAACTCCTCCAGCGCCTCCGGCCGTCGCACTCCGGGCATCGGCGCGCAGCGCGGGTCGGCGGAGGGACGGTCGGGTCTCCCCGCACCACACGGTTCACTCGCCTCACAACACGGTTCGGCCGAAGGCCAGTTGAGTGCCGCCGCGGGGCGCACGGCCGACGACCGTCAGCAGCGCGGGGCGACGGGCACCTCCGGCACCCCGACCACCTACCACACCACCGACGACGCCCACCACCACCGCTCCGGCACCTCCGACGACCCGGTCTCCGGCGCCACCCGGCCCCGGCCCGCCGGCTCCGACAGTTCCGCCGATTCCCTCCGTGGCGCCGCCCACCGTCCCGCGTGGGCCCGCACCGACGACGGTGACGGCTCGGCGGACGGTTTCGTGGGGCCGTACACCGTGCTCGTGGTGGACGGTGATCCCGGTGGCGCCGATGTGCGCGAGGCGGTGGCGCGGCTGGCCCACGAAGGGCCCCGGGCCGGTATCCACGTCGTGTGCCTCGCCGAGACGGAGGCGGCCTCGCCCGTGTCCCCCGTGACGGAGACCTACGAGGCCGCCTGCGCGGCGGCGCCGACGTTCCGGGAGTGCGGGGCGGTCGCGCTGCTGAGCGGTGATGTCGCCACGGCGCTACGGCTGTTGCGGGTGGCGCACGGCGGTACGGGAGCGTCGCGGGCCGGCGGTACGGAAGCGTCGCGAAACGGAGCCGGAGCACCGCGGACCGGCACGGAGGCATCCCGCCCCGGCACAGCGGCATCGCGCCCCAACCAGACCGCCACCGCCCCCGATCGGACCGGCCTCGGACAGCCCTACCCCGACCAGGCACACCTCGGCCGGCACGACCCCGCCCTCTCCCGCCCCGGCCCCGTAGGGAACGGCACCATCGCCGCCGTGGACGCGGTGTCCCTCGCCTGGGCCGAGCGGTTCGCGCGGGCGCTGGCGCCGCTCCGGACGGACGGGCCCGCGAACGAACGGCACGCGCGTGTGTCGGCGCCGTTGCCTCAATCGGCGCGGTTGCTGGACGAGTTGGGGCTGGCGCGGGCCACCCCGGCCTCGCTGCTGACGCGGTGGGCGGATGCCGGGGACGACAAGGACGCGGTCGGCGGGCGGGCCTGGGCGGTGCTCGGGGCCGGGCCGCGCGGGCCGGTCACCGCGGACCTCGCCGCCGAGGGGCCGCATCTGCTGATCGAGGGCCCACCGGGCAGTGGCCGTACGGAGTCGCTGCGGGCGGTCGTCGCGTCCCTGGCCGCCGCCGAGCGCCCGGACCGGCTCGGCATCGTGCTGATGGACGGGCGGGACAGCGTCGGCGCGAGCTGCGGGCACGGCGAGGGGCTGCGGGTCTGCACGGACGTACCGCATGTCACCACCCACCTCACCGCCAACGACCCTGTGCGCATGCGGGAGTTCGCGCAGTCGCTGAGCGCCGAGCTGAAGCGGCGGGCCGAGTTGCTGGGCCGGATCGGCTTCGTCGAGTGGCACTCGCGGCACGAGGTGTCGGGGCGGATCATCTCCCAGCGCGGCACGTCCGGTGCCGGGGATCTGGAGTCCCCGACCAGTTCGACGATCCGGCTGCGCCCGTCGGCGGCGGCCCGTCAACAGACCGAGGCGGCACCGCCGTTGCCCCGGCTCGTCGTGGTGGTCGACGATCTGGACGCGCTGGTGAAGCCCCCGCTCGGTTCCCCCGGGCGTCCCGCGGCCGGGTCGGTGATACGCGCACTGGAGGCGGTGGCCCGCGAGGGCGAGCGGCTCGGCGTGCACCTGGTGGCGGCTGCCGCCGTAGAGGCCCGTACGTCCGAGACCGAACCCGCGCGGCACATCACCCTCCGGGTCAGCCTCGACGCGACGACCCAGGGGCCGGACGAACCCGCCCCGGGGCGTGGCCGGTTGACGCTGCCGGACGGGCGGGCGACCCCGTTCCAGGGTGGCCGTGTGACGGGCCGTATCCCGCGTACGGCGACGCTCCGGCCCACGGTCGTGCCGCTGGAGTGGCAGCGCATGGGCGACCCGCCGGCCCGCCGCCCGGTCCGCGAACTGGGCAACGGGCCGACGGACTTGGCGCTCCTGGCCAGCGCGCTGGAGCGGGCCACGCGCTCGGTGTCGGCGGCGGAGGTGCCGTCGCTCCTCTGATCGTTCACAGGTTGCCCACACAACCCCACGTCACGACCCAATCACGATCGCGTACTTGACAGCGGACGCCATCTTGCCGCGTTCAAGTACCGGGCGTAGACAGTGCGCACGGAAGCGTTCGAGCGTTCGACGAGGAACGAAGAACGGGGCAGTGATGCGCAGCACGAGCAGCACACACCGGACACGCACCACCGTACGTACAGCGGCAGTTGTCGCCGCCGGGGCACTGACGCTCTCGCTCGCCGCCTGTGGAGGCAGTGACAACAAGAGCGACAGCAGTAAATCCAGCAGTCCCTCGGAGACCGCGGGCACGGTCACCCTCCCGAAACTGAACGGCGCGAGCCTCGAAGTGGCCGCCGTGTGGACGGGTGCCGAGCAGAAGAACTTCAAGGCGGTGCTCTCCGAGTTCGAGAAGCGCACGGGTGCCAAGGTCACCTTCGTGCCCGCGCAGGACCCGATCATCAACTTCCTCGGCTCGAAGATCGCGGGCGGCCAGCCGCCGGACGTCGCGATGCTCCCGCAGCCCGGCGCCATCAAGCAGGCCGTCGACAAGAAGTGGGCCAAGCCCCTCGGCGCCGACGCGCTCGCGGAGTTGCAGAAGAACTACTCGCAGGGCTGGCAGGACATCGGCAAGGTCGACGGCAAGCAGTACGGCGTCTACTACAAGGCCGCCAACAAGTCGCTGATCTGGTACAACGCCAAGGTCTTCGCGAACGCGGGCGCCAAGGAGCCGAAGACCTGGGCGGAGTTGCTGACCACCGCGCAGACGATCTACGACTCCGGGGTCACCCCGTTCTCGATCGCGGGCGCGGACGGCTGGCCGCTCACCGACTGGTTCGAGAACGTCTATCTGTCGCAGGCCGGCCCCGAGAAGTACGACCAGCTCGCCCAGCACAAGATCAAGTGGACGGACCCCTCCGTCAAGCAGGCCCTCACCACGCTCGCCCAGATCTGGGGCAAGAAGGCCTACATCGCAGGCGGCCAGAACGGCGCGCTGCAGACCGAGTTCCCCGCGTCCGTCACGCAGACCTTCAACGGCGGCGACCAGCCGAAGTCCGCGATGGTCTACGAGGGCGACTTCGTGCAGGTCAACATCGGTGAGACCAAGGCGAAGGTGGGCACCGACGCGAAGGTGTTCCCGTTCCCGTCGGTCGGCTCCACCGCGCCCGTGGTCTCCGGCGGCGACGCGGCCGTCATCCTGAAGGACTCCAAGGCGGCCCAGGCACTGGCCACTTTCCTCGCCTCACCGGACGCGGCGACGATCCAGGCGAAGCTCGGCGGCTATCTCTCCCCCAACAAGAACGTGCCGGACTCGGCGTACCCGAACGCGGTGCAGCGGACGATCGCCAAGTCGCTGGTCGCGGCCGGTGACGACTTCCGCTTCGACATGTCCGACCAGGCCCCGCAGTCCTTCGGCGGTACGCCCGGCAAGGGCGAGTGGAAGGACCTCCAGGACTTCCTGAAGAACCCGACGGATGTCGCGGGCACGCAGGCGCAGTTGGAGAAGGACGCGGCGGCGGCGTACGCGAGCGGGAGCTGAGCCGAGATGGCATCGGCTGCGGCGGAGGCCCCCGGGGCCTCCGTCCCTCCCCGCAACCGCAAGAGCGTGACCGGCACCAGCAGGACCGTGGCGGTGCTGTTCCTGCTGCCCGCCCTGGTGCTGCTCGGCGCGCTCGTGGTCTACCCGATCGGGTACTCGCTGGTCCGCAGTTTCGGCAACCAGGCCGGTGACGGATTCGCCGGATTCGACAACTACAAGGCCCTGTTCACCGACGACGGCATCCGCACCGCCCTGAAGAACAACGTCATCTGGGTGATCTTCGCGCCGACGGTCGCCACCGCCCTCGGTCTGATCTTCGCGGTGCTGACCGAACGGGTGCGCTGGGGAACGGCGTTCAAGCTGGTCGTCTTCATGCCGATGGCGATCTCGATGCTGGCCGCCGGCATCATCTTCCGCCTCGTCTACGACCAGGACCCGCACAAGGGCGTCGCCAACGCGGTCTGGGTCGGCATCCACGACACGTTCGTCTCGTCGTCGGCGTTCCCCAACGCCCACCCGGGCCGCGAGTCGCCGCTGAAGGCGGACCACGGCGCCTTCATCACCAGTACGACGGTCCACACCGGCCAGACCGTCACGCTCCCGCTGGTCGGCGTCGCCCCCGACCAGATGCCCGACGGCGCGAAGAAGGCCGTAGCGGCGAAGCCTGAGCCGGGAAAGATCACCGGCACGACCTGGCAGGACTTCACCCGCGGCAAGGGCGTCGGCAAGCTCGGCGGCGTCGACCCGTCCGAACTCGGCTACGGCGGCATGAGGATCGAGGCGGTCAAGGACGGCAAGGTGGTCGCCTCGACGAAGGCCGCGGGCGACGGCACCTTCACGCTGCCCGCCAAGGCCGACGGGGCCCAACTCCGGCTCCCGGCAGGCAACTTCAAGGCGCCCTACAACGGAGTGGAGTGGCTGGGCCCGTCGTTGGTGACGCCGGCCATCATCGGGTCGTACGTGTGGATGTGGGCCGGGTTCGCGATGGTGCTGATCGCGGCCGGACTCGCGGGTGTGCCACGGGAGTTGCTGGAGGCGGCGCGGGTCGACGGCGCCAACGAGTGGCAGGTGTTCCGGCGCGTCACGGTGCCGTTGCTGGCGCCGGTGCTCGCGGTCGTCGCCGTCACGCTGATGATCAACGTGCTGAAGATCTTCGACCTGGTCTTCATCATCGCCCCGGGTTCCTCGCAGGACGACGCGAACGTGCTGGCCCTGGAGCTGTACCGGAAGGGCTTCTCGGAGGACCAGCCGGGTATCGCCAGCGCGATCTCGGTGTTCCTCCTGCTGCTGGTGATTCCGGTGATGCTCTTCAATGTGCGTCGGCTCAGGCGGGAGGTGCGGCGATGACCACGGATGCCGGAACTCTGGGAAAGACAGGGCCCGTCGAGGTCGTCAAGGCGCGGGAGTCGCTCGGCTCCCGGCTCGCGGCGGCGGCGAGCGGGGGTCTGGTCCGGGTGTTCCTGATCCTCGTCGGCCTGTTCTGGCTGGTGCCGACGCTCGGGTTGCTGCTGTCCTCGCTGCGCAGCCCGGAGGACATGAGCGCGAGCGGCTGGTGGAAGGTCTTCAGCCAGCCGTCCCAGCTCACCCTCCACAGCTACAAGACGCTGCTGGAGAACAGCGACATCACCAACTCGCTGTGGAACACCGTCCTGATCACCGTCCCGGCGACGATCCTCGTCGTGGTGATCGGCTCGCTCGCGGGCTACGCGTTCGCGTGGATGGAGTTCCCGGGCCGCGACTGGTGGTTCCTGGGCGTGGTCAGCCTGTTGGTCGTGCCGGTGCAGGTCGCGCTGATCCCGATCGCCGAACTCTTCGGAAAAATCGGCCTGTTCGGGACCATCTTCGGGGTGATCCTGTTCCATGTCGGCTACGGGCTGCCGTTCGCGGTGTTCCTGCTGCGGAACTTCTTCGCGGAGATCCCGCGCGAACTCCTGGAGGCGGCCCGGCTGGACGGCGCGGGCGAACTGCGGCTGTTCGCGCGGGTCGTGATGCCGCTGGGCGGCCCCGCGATCGCGAGCCTGGGCATCTTCCAGTTCCTGTGGGTGTGGAACGACATGCTGGTCGCGCTGGTGTTCACCAAGTCGAGCACCCAGCCGATCACGGTCGCGCTGCAGACGCAGGTACGCCAGTTCGGCAACAACATCGACGTGCTGGCACCCGGTGCGTTCATCTCCATGGTGATCCCGTTGGCCGTGTTCTTCGCGTTCCAGCGGCAGTTCGTGACCGGTGTGATGGCAGGAGCGGTCAAATAGCCACAAAACGCGCATAGTTCGAAGGGGTGGGCCGTCACCGGCCCGCCCCTTTTCGTTCACCGTGCGTCCCCCGTATGCCGTACCCGGCGTAACCAAGTCACTCCATCGGCCGTTCCCGGGCAGAACGCCCGCGCCGACCGACCCATGGATGTCCCTTGCCCAGGTTCAGTGTCATTGTCCCCGCGTACAAGGTGCAGGCGTACCTGCACGAATGCCTGGAATCGGTGCTCTCCCAGTCGTACCCCGATCTGGAGTTGATCGCGGTCGACGACTGCTCGCCGGACGCCTGCGGCGCGATCATCGACGAGTTCGCGGCCCGCGACGCCCGGGTGCGCGCCGTCCATCTCCCCGAGAACCAGGGTCTCGGCCGCGCCCGCAACGCCGGTCTGGAACAGGCGACCGGCGACTACCTCGTCTTCCTCGACAGCGACGACACGCTCACGCCCGACGCGCTGCGCGCGATCGCCGACCGCCTGAAGGAGACCGGCGAGCCGGACGTCCTGGTCTTCGACTACGCGCGCACCTTCTGGTCGGGCGAGGCACAACGCAACAAGGTCGCCGCCCAGTTGACCGAACAGGGCCCGGCGCCCTTCCGGCTGGAGGACCGCCCCGGGCTCCTGCGGGTCATCATGGTGGCCTGGAACAAGGCGTACCGACGGGAGTTCGTCGAGCGCGAGGGCTTCGCCTTCCCGCCCGGCTACTACGAGGACACCCCGTGGACCTACCCGGTCCTGATGACGGCGGAGACGATCGCGACCCTCGACCGGGTCTGCGTCCACTACCGCCAGCGCCGCCAGGGAAACATCCTCGGCACCACCAGCCGTAAGCACTTCGACGTCTTCGACCAGTACGACCGGGTCTTCGCGTTCGTCGACGCGCGCCCCCGACTCGCCCAGTGGCGGCCGGTGTTGTTCCGGCGCATGGTCGACCACCTCGCGACGGTGTTCACCAAGCCCGACCGGCTGCCGCGCGGCACCCGCGCCGAGTTCCTGCGCAAAGCCCGCGCGCACTACCGCCGTTACCGCATCCCCGGCACCCCGGTCCCGCTGCGCACCCGGATGCGCCACACGCTCGTCCACTTCGGCGTCCACCGCACGTTCCGCGCCCTGCAGAAGGCGATGAGCTGGCGCCGCAGCGCGGTCAAGCTCACCGCGAAGGCCCTGCGCGCACTCAGGGCGGCGATCCTCCAGCTCCACTACCGCGTCCAACTCCGGCTCCCGCTCAGGGATCACGCGGTCTTCGCCGCCTACTGGGGACGCGGCCACAGCTGCAACCCGGGGGCGCTGGAGAGCGCGTTCCGCACCCACGCCCCGCACATCCGCACCGCGTGGATCGCCCGCCCCGAGCACCACCACACGATCCCGGCCGTCACCCGCAGGCTGCGCCCGGACACCGCCTCCTACTGGACGGCGCTGGCCCGCTCCAAGTACCTGGTGAACAACGTCAACTTCGACCGCCGGCTGGTCAAGCGTCCCGGCCAGGTCATGATCCAGACCCAACACGGCACCCCGCTCAAGCACATGGGCCTCGACCTCCAGGAACGCCCGGCAGCGGCACGGGACATGGACTTCGCCGAACTCCTCAAGGGCGTCGACAAGTGGGACCACGTCCTGTCCGCCAACCGCCACACCACCCTGACCTGGGAGCGCGTCTACCCCGGCAGCTACACCACGCTCGCCTACGGCTACCCGCGCAACGACGTGTTCCAGCAGGCGACTTCGGCCGACGTCACCCGGCTGCGCGAGTCCCTCGGCATCCCGCAGGACACCATCGCCCTGCTCTACGCCCCGACCCACCGCGACTACCGGCGCGTCCAGCGCGCCCACCTCGACCTCGACCGCGTCCTGCGCCGCCTCGGCCCGCGCTTCGTCGTGCTGGCCCGCGCCCACTACTGGCACGACGGCCCGCTCGCCGCCCACGCGACCGGCCGGATCATCGACGTCACCGACCACCCCAGCGTCGAGTCGCTCTGCCTCGCCTCCGACGCGCTGGTCACCGACTACTCGTCCCTGATGTTCGACTACGCCAACCTCGACCGCCCGATCGTCATCCACGCCGACGACTGGGAGGCCTACGAGGCGGCCCGCGGCACCTACTTCGACCTGCGCGCCTTCCCGCCGGGCGCGGTCGCCCGCAGCGAGGACGAACTGATCGACATCTTCGCGACCGACCACTGGCGCGGCTCCCGCTCGGCCCAGCTGCGCGCCGCGTTCCGCGAGCGCTTCTGCCCCTACGACGACGGCCGCGCCGCCGAACGCGTCGTACGCCACGTGGTGTTGGGCGAGACCGGCCTCCCGCCGGTCGTGCCGCTCGCCGAGCGCCACCCGGTGCCGTCGACCGCCGCGAGCCCCACGCGCTCCCCGCTCGCCACCGTGCCGCAGCCCGCGGCGTCCCAGCCCGTCACCGACCGCCTCTGAACGCCGTTCCCACACCGGGGAGTTCACATGCCCTCAAGCCCGTCACGTCCCACCCCGACCCGCCCGACCACCTGGCGCCCGACCGGACGCCCCAGGGCCTGCCGCGCGCACTGACCCGGCCCCCTCCGCACCACGGGAGAAAGAACAGAATGCCCCGCTTCAGCATCATCGTCCCGTCCCACGGGGTCGCCGGCCGGCTGTCCCTGGCCCTGGACTCGGTCCTCGCCCAGTCCTACGGCGACTTCGAGCTGATCCCCGTCTGCGACGCCCCCGGCTCCCCGGCCGCCGACGTCGCCACCGGCCACGCCGGGCGGGACTCCCGGGTGGCGCCGGTCAACTCGCCACCCTCCGCAGGCCTGAGCGGGGCCCGCAACACCGGGCTACGGGCGGCGACCGGCGCCCACGTCCTGTTCCTGGACGGCGACGACACCCTCGCCCCGGGCGCGCTGGCCGCGCTGGACGCCCGGCTGACAAAGACCGGTGACGTCGACGTCCTGTACTTCGAGCACGAGCGCACCCCGTGGTGGGAGGGCGAGCCCACCAACCCGGCCGCCCCGCTGCTCGCGAAGACCCCGGCGGGCGCCTTCTCCCCCTCCCAGGCACCGCAGTTGACCGGCGTGCAGCTCCCGGCGTGGAGCGCGGCCTACCGCCGCGCCTTCCTCACCGAGCACCGACTCACCTTCCCCGAGGGCCGGTTCACCGACCTCGGCTGGGGCGGCCTGGTCACCGTCGCCGCCGAGCGCGTGGCGGTCCTGCGCTCGGTGGTCGTACGGCATCTGCTGCGCAGGCAGGGCAGCCGGCTCAACCTGCCCGGCGAGCACCACCATCAACTGCTCGACCAGGTGGAGTTGGTGCTCGGCGCGGCCCAGGGTCTGGCTCCCGAGCGGTCGCACGCGCTGTTCGAGCAGCTCTTCGCCGTGGTGCTGAAGACCGCCTCGCGGCCCGAGCGCCTCCCCTCCGGGCACCGCGCCTTCTTCCGCCGGGCCGGACGGCTGTACCGGAGTCACCGGCCCGCCGATTTCCACGCGCCGGGCGGGAGTCTGGGAGTGCAGCACCGGCTGTTGGCGTCGGGGGCGTACACGGCGTTCAAGGCGCTGCGCGGCGCCAACCGGTCGGTGGTGGGGGCGGCCATGGGGGTCCCCCCGAGTCGAGCGAAGTCGAGAGCTTGGGGGAGGGTCCCGCGCCCCCGGATGCTCCGCACCCGGCTCCTCTACGCCCGCGCCCTGCGCCGTCGCCTCGACCCCAACCTGGCTGTGTACTGCGCCTATTGGGGACGCGGCTACGCGTGCAGCCCGGCCGCGATCCACGCCAAGGCGCGTGAACTCGCCCCGCACATCCGCTCGGTGTTCCTGGTCGAGCCGGACGCGGTGGACGCCGTACCGAAGGGTGTCGAGCACGCCGTCATCGGCAGCCGGAAGTACTGGGAGGTGCTGGCGCGGGCCAAGTACCTGGTGAACAACGCCAACTTCGCGGAGGGCGTCGTCAAACGGCCCGGCAGCGTGCACGTCCAGACGCAGCACGGGACCCCGCTGAAGAAGATGGGCGTCGACCAGTCGACGTACCCGGTGGTGGCCGCCGCGACCGGCAGCTTCGCCAAGTTGCTGGGCCGGGTGGATCGTTGGGACTACAACATCTCCTCCAACCGGCACTCCACCCAGATGTGGGAGCGCGCTTTCCCGGGCTCGTACGAGGCGTTGGAGTACGGCTATCCGCGCAACGACGTCTACTACACGGCGACGGCGGACGAAGTGGCCCGTGTCCGGGCGGAGTTGGGGGTCCCGGAGGGCAAGACGGCCGTCCTGTACGCGCCCACCCACCGCGACTACCAGACCGGCTTCGACACGGGCCTCGACCTGGATGCCTTCTGCGCGGCGGCCGGCGACGACGTGGTCGTGCTGCTGCGCGCCCACTACTTCTACGACCAGGGCCGCGCGAAGAGCAGCGGCCGGATCATCGACGTGACCGGCCACCGCTCCTCCGAGGACGTGTGCCTGGCCGCCGACGCGCTGGTCACGGACTACTCGTCGATCATGTTCGACTACGCCAACCTCGACCGGCCGATCGTCGTGTACGCCGACGACTGGGAGGTCTACCGGGAGACGCGGGGCGTCTACTTCGACCTCATGGAAGCGCCGCCGGGCCCGGTCGCCCGCACGCCCGAGGAGCTGGCGGAGGTGTTCCGCGACGGCTCGTACGCGGGGGCGGAGTCCAGCGCCCTGCGGGCCGAATTCCGGTCCCGTTTCTGCGAGTTCGACGACGGACTGGCCGCCGAGCGGGTCGTACGCCGGGTGTTCCTCGGCGAGCCGCCGGAGACCGTGCCGCCCGTGGTCCCGCTCTCGGAGCGCGTCCCGGCCCCCGCCGCCACCCTCGTAAGGAGCTGAACCCGAAGTGCCCCGCTTCAGCGTCATCGTCCCCGTCTTCAAGGTGCAGGGCTTTCTGCGCGAGTGCCTCGACTCGGTTCTGGAGCAGTCGTACCAGGACATCGAGGTGATCGCCGTGAACGACTGCTCGCCGGACGGGTGCGGCGCGATCCTCGACGAGTACGCGGCCCGCGACCCGCGTGTGCAGGTCCTGCATCTGCCGGAGAACGTCGGCCTCGGCCGCGCCCGCAACGCCGGAATGCCCCTGGCCACCGGCGACTTCCTGTTCTTCCTCGACAGCGACGACACCCTCACGCCGGGTGCCCTGCGCGCGATGGCCGACCGGCTCGACGCCAGCGGCGACCCGGATGTCCTGGTCTTCGACTACGCGCGCACCTACTGGTGGGGCGGCACCCGGCGCAACGTTCTCGCGCACGTCCTCACGGAGGTCGACGGCACCTTCACGGTCGCCGAACACCCGGAGATCCTCGACCTGTTGATGGTCGTGTGGAACAAGGTGTACCGCCGGGAGTTCGTGCACAAGCACGCCTTCGAGTTCCCGCCGGGCTACTACGAGGACACGCCCTGGACGTTCCCGGTGCTGCTCAGCGCCGAACGGATCGCCACCCTCGACCGGATCTGCCTGAACTACCGGCAGCGGCGCCAGGGCAACATCCTGTCCACCACCAGCCGCAAGCACTTCGACGTCCACGACCAGTACGAGCGGGTCTTCGCGTTCGTCGACTCCCGCCCGGAGCTGGCGAGTTGGCTGCCGTACCTGCACCGCAAGATGGCCGAGCACTGTCTCGACATCCTCGCCAAGCCGGACCGGCTGCCCCCGTCCGACAAGGCCGAGTTCTTCCGTCGTACGGCCGAACTGTTCGCCAGGCACAAGCCGGTGGGCGCGAAGGCGGACGCCGAAGTCCGTGCCCTGGAAGGCAGTTACGCGCGGTACCGGGTGCGGCGGCAGGCGGGGCGGGCCGCCCGGCAGCTCGAACGCCGGGCGTCGCAGGCCCGCAAATCGGCGGCCGGACGGGTCAAGGGCGGCTGGGGCGCGCTGCACGCCCGCCGTTCGCTGGACCCCAACCTCGTCGTGTACTCGGCCTTTTCGCACCGCGGGGTCCTCGGCGACCCGGCCGCCGTCTACTACAAGGCGCGGGAGATCGCCCCGCAGCTGAGGGGCGTGTGGGTCGTACAGGACGCGGAGCAGGCCGCGTTGCTGCCGCCGGATGTCGAGCACGTCCTCCTCAACACCCTGCGGTACCGCCAACTCACCGCCCGTGCAACGTATTTCGTGAACAACGTCAACTGGCCCGGCACCCTCACCAAGCGCCCCGGCAGCGTCCACATCCACACCCACCAGGGCACCCCGCTCAAGTACATGGCGGCCGACCTGCTGGACAAGCCCGGCGGGCGCTTCGGCGTCGACGTACCGCAGATGCTGCGCCGGGCCGACCGCTGGGACCACAGCCTCGTCGCCAACCGGCACTCGGAGCTGGTGTGGGAGCGGGCGTATCCGTGTCACTTCGCCTCGGCGCGGACGGGGAGCCCGCGCAACGACGTTCTCGTCGGCGCGACTCCCGCAGCGGGGGCGGCAGTTCGGGAACGGTTCGGCATCCCCGCCGGGAACACCGTCGTGCTGTACGCGCCGACCCGCCGCGAGTACGTCCGGGGCGGGCATGTCGACCGGCTGGACCTGGCCCGGTTCGCCGAGGATCTCGGCCCGGAGCACACCCTCGTCGTCCGGCTGCACCCGTCCCTCGCGACCGGACCCGCGCGCGGGATGGGCCTCGCGGACCTGCACCGGCGCGGGGTCCTGGTCGACGCGACCGACGAACCCTCCGTGGAGGACGTCATGTTGGCGTCCGACGCGCTCGTCACCGACTACTCAGCCCTGATGTTCGACTACGCCACCCTCGACCGGCCGATCGTGCTGCACGCCGACGACCGGGAGGCGTACGCGGCCAGCCGGGGTACCTACTTCGACGTCACCGCCGCGCCACCGGGTCATGTGTCCGGTTCCTACCGGGAGTTGGCGTGGGTGTTCGCGTCGGGTGCCTGGCGGGACGACGACTCGACGCGGCTGCGGGCCGAATTCCGGTCGCGGTACTGCGAGTTCGAGGACGGGAAGGCCGCGGAGAGGGTCGTACGGACCCTGCTTCTGGGCGACGGGGGCCGGCTGCCGCAGGCCGAGCCCGGTGCGCGGGTGCCCTCTCCTGCCAGTGGGCACGACCAGTTGGCGTCCTCATGAGGCCGCGTACCTGGGTGCTGGTGCTGGCCGCGGTGTTCGCGGTGCTCCAACTCGCCAATGTCACCGGGCGGGCGACCCCCGACACGAAGAACTACCTGTCGTACGCGATGAGTCTGCGCGGGGCGAGCGAGCGTGAGGCGGCGACCGTCGCCATCGACTACAGCTGCGCGAGCCAGGGGGCGAACGCGCGGCGCGACCAGAGCGTGAACCCGCTGAACTTCCACGGCAAGGACCCGGCCGCGCGGGTCGCGAAGAAGTGCCGGGACGCGGAGTGGCGGCGGGTGAACGCGCGGCTGCAGGCAGGGCAGACGGGCGGGTTCATCACGCCGTTCACGTCCGAGCGGTTCATGCGGATCTTCGAAGTGCGGCCCGGTTACCCGGTGTTCCTGGTGCCGTTCGTGACGCTGCTCGGGCCGGTCTGGGGGATGTGGTCGGCGAGTGTCGTCCTCACGGTCGGGGGTGGGATCCTTGTCTTCCTGATCCTGCGCACGTTGTCCGTGTCGGTGCCGCTCGCGCTGACCGGGCAGGCCCTCTACTACGTGCTGCCGTGCGGGACGACCTCGATGCGGCCGATGACCGAGGGGCTGATGACGGCCCTGACGCTGGCCGCGGTGTGGGGCTGCGCGCTCGTGCTGAAGGGGCAACGTACGCGTGTCGGGCTCTCGTTGGTCGGCGGTTCGTTGGTGCTTCTCTTCACCGTCAAGCACTCGCAGTCCCTGTTCCTCGGGCTGTGCCTGGCCGGTGCGGGTGCGGTGGTCGCCGTAGGGCGAATGCGGCGTGGGCGGGCGCCGGGGCGGGCGTTGGTGACGGTCGCCGTGCTCGGGGCAACTGCCGCGCTGGGCACGCTGGTTCTGGCGAGTGCGCTCCACTATCCGTCCCAGACCGACAGTCTTCAGGACCTGCTCACCGATCACTATGCCCGGCCCGACCGCACGCGGCTGTGGCCCGAATTCCTGCACCTGGAAGCGGACTTCTGGCTGGAGTGGACGCGGCAGCAGTTGTGGCAGCCGATGCTTGTGGCCGCGCTGGGTGCGGGGGCGTGGGGTGCGGTGCGGCGGCCGGCGTTCGGGGTGTTCCTGATCGGGGCCGCGTTCACGGGGATTCTCACGCAGGCCGCGCATCCCGATATCAGCGTGTGGGGTGGGCGGTTGATCGTGCTGGTGTGGTTGTTGCCGGTGGTGGGGGTGCCGTTGTTGCTGGAGGGTGTGGTGCGGGGGAAGGCGGCAGGGGCCGTACCCGTGCCGACGCCGGTGCCGGGGCAGGGACTTGGGGAGCACGCCCACTCGTTGCGGTGAGGTGAGGTGCGGTACGACGAGGTGGCCGACGGCGCGTATGCCGTCGGCCACCTTTGCGCCGGGTCACGGGAGGGTCGTAGCGACTACTCGATGACGAGGTCGACCTCGATGTTGCCGCGGGTGGCGTTCGAGTAGGGGCAGACCTGGTGGGCGGTCTCGACCAGCTTGCGGCCGGTCGCCTCGTCCACGGTGTCGGGAAGCTCGACGCGGAGGGTCACCTTGAGGCCGAAGCCCTCGCCCTGCTTGCCGATGCCGACCTCGGCGGTCACGGCCGCGTCGGTGACGTCGACCTTCGCCTGCCGGCCGACGAGGCCGAGGGCGCTGCCGAAACAGGCGGCGTAACCGGCGGCGAAGAGCTGCTCAGGGTTGGTGCCCTGGCCGTTGCCGCCCATCTCGACCGGAATGCCGAGCTGAAGGTCGATCTTGCCGTCGTTGCTGACCGCGCGGCCGTCACGGCCGTGGGTGGCGGTGGCTACGGCGGTGTAGATCGCGTCCATGGAAACCATCCCTCTCGGAAGTCTGTACGGGGGTGGCCGGTCCGGGTGTCCGGACCGCCTCACAGAGAGAAGTAGAGCACACAATTCAATTGCACACAACTAAATGGCCCACTAGCGCTATCCTGGGGGCATGACCACCACTCCCGCCGCCTCTCCCAGCACCGACTGGCTCCGCCTCGACCAGCAGATCTGCTTCTCCCTGAACGCCGCGTCGCGTGCCTTCGGGGGTGTGTACCGGGTGATCCTCAAGGATCTCGGGCTCACGTATCCGCAGTACCTGGTGATGCTGGTGCTGTGGGAGCACGGCGAGCTGCCCGTCAAGAAGCTCGGCGAACACCTGCGGCTCGACTCCGGCACGCTGTCCCCGCTGCTCAAGCGGCTGGAGACGGCGGGTCTGGTACGGCGTGAGCGCAGCGTCCGTGACGAACGGTCGGTGGAGGTGCGGCTCACGGACGAGGGGGTCGCGCTGCGCGAGCGGGCGGTCGAGGTGCCTCGGCGCATCCTGGGGGCGACGGGGTTCGACCTTGACGAGATCCGGGCGCTGCGGGAGCGGCTTGACCAGCTCACGGGGGCGTTGGATTCGGCGACGTTGGACGAGGCGTAGGTGTAGGTGTAGGTGTAGGTGCCGGCTGGTTCGGCTGCGTGGATTGCGGGGGCATTCGGCGGATGTAGAGGGCGAGCTTCACTCGCCCTCGTACGTACTCCTGTCTTCGCGCGAACTCCCCGTCCACGACGTCGAGTTTGACCCGGTCGGTCGGGTCGCCGGGTACCCAGCGCGAGGGCAGCAGATTCGACTGCGCGACGATCCAGACCCGGTCCACCCCGGCGAGCCGCGCCCTCAACTCACCCGGCCCCACCTCCCGTCCGCTGAGCGTCCCCGACCTCGCCCCCGACTCCCCCAACGCCAGATCCCGGGCCCCTACGAACGGCCCCGGATACGCCAGCGCCGTCACCCGCCAGAACGAGGGCAGGAACAACACCGGTTCACCTGGGCGGAGTTCACGCCCGGCGAGGGTGGAGACGGCGGCGAGATTCTCGGGGCGGTGGGCGGCGGAGCGGTCGTCGCGGTAGGCGGGGAGGCTGTGGAGGAAGGGGGCGGTTGCGGCTAGGACGCCGGCGAGGGTTACGAGGTTGGCGCGGGTGGCGAGGTGGGTGCGGCGGGGTGGGCGGCGGTCGGTCGCGGGGCGGCTGGTGCCGGACCGTAGGAGGGTCGTACGGTCAACTCCGATGAAAGATGGGTGGCTTGTGGCTGCGGCTGTGGCCCGGATCCCGCCTCCAGCTCCGGCTTCGCCTGCGCTTGCGGCTCTGCCTCGGGGCCCGGCTCCGACTGCGGCTCCGTATCGGGCTCCGACTGTGACACCGGCTCCCCGTTCGGCTGCGGCTCGGACGCCGCCTCCAACTCCGGCTTCGACTCTGTCTCCGGTTCCGGTTCCGGCTTCGGCTCTGTCTCGGGTTCCGGCTCGGGGCGCGGCTCCGACTCCGGCTGCGGGTCCGGCTCCCAGTCCGGCTGCGGGTCGGGCGCCGCCTCTAACTCCGGCTTCGGCTCTGTCTCGGGGCCCGGCTCCGACTCCGGCTGCGGGTCCGGCTCCCAGTCCGGCTGTGGGTCGGGCGCCGCCTCCAGCTCCGGCTTCGGCTCTGTCTCCGGTTCCGGCTCGGGGCCCGGCTCCGACTCCGACTGTGGCACCGGCTCCCAGTCCGGCTCCCAGTCCGGCTGTGGGTCGGGCGCCGTCTCCAGCTTCGGCTCTGTCTCCGGTTCCGGCTCGGGGCCCGGCTCCGACTCCGACTGTGGCACCGGCTCCCAGTCCGGCTGCGGGTCCGGCTCCCAGTCCGGCTGTGGGTCGGGCGCCGTCTCCAGCTTCGGCTCTGTCTCCGGTTCCGGCTCGGGGCCCGGCTCCGACTCCGACTGTGGCACCGGCTCCCAGTCCGGCTGCGGGTCCGGCTCCCAGTCCGGCTGTGGGTCGGGCGCCGTCTCCAGCTTCGGCTCTGTCTCCGGTTCCGGCTCGGGGCCCGGCTCCGACTCCGACTGTGGCACCGGCTCCCAGTCCGGCTGCGGGTCCGGCTCCCAGTCCGGCTGCGGCTCGGGCGCCGTCTCCAGCTCCGGCTCTGTCTCCGGTTCCGGCTCGGGGCCCGGCTCCGACTCCGGCTGCGGGTCCGGCTCCCAGTCCGGCTGTGGGTCGGGCGCCGCCTCCAGCTCCGGCTTCGCCTGCGCTTGCGGCTCTGTCTCGTACGTCGGCTCGGGTCCTGGGTTCTTCCAGGGCTTCGGATGCGGCTTCGTCCCTGGCGTCGGCTTGGGCTGCGACTCCGGCTCCTGTCCTACGGTCGTCCCCCAGGCGGTGACCAACCCCGCTCACCGCACCCGCCGACTCGCGGCGACTCCCGGCCCCAACGACCATCCGCTCGACCTCTGTGCGCCGACCGGTCGGCACGCCCCGTGCCTCCAGCCACAGCCACCTGAGTGCCCCCACCACCCGGTCCGCCCCCGCCGCCACCAGCAACGGCGCCCCCGCGAGCGCATACAGCACGTACCGCTCGTGGAACAAGGGCCTGAATTGAGACACCGTCAGCAGGAGGACCGGCGGTACCAGGAGCAACGGCAGGGCTACCGACGTGAGGCGGTTGGAGCCGAGGCCCAGGAGGATCAGGAGGAGTGAGGCCCAGAAGACGATGCCGGTCGGGGCGACGGCGAGGAAGTCGCGGGCGAGGCGTTCGGTCGTGTCCCAGTCCGGGATCCTCAGCCAGGCCACCTGCGCGGACTGGCGTTGGGAGACCCAGGCCAGGGGCAACAGGGCGCCCCCCGCCACACCGGCCGAACGGCCCCAGCCGAGCCACGTCGCCCTGGGCGCCCGCGCCGCCGCCAGCGTCAGTGCGTGGGCGCAGAGCACCAGGACCGCGAACTCGTGCAGGAGGAAGGTCACGGCGAGGACAGCGCCGTACGGCCACCACGAACGCCCCTCCAACGCCCGTACCAGGAGCAGCGTCGCCCACGCCACGCCCGCCGCGACAAGGGCGTAGGAGCGGCCTTCCTGGGCGTAGTGGCCGGTCAGCGGGGTGATCGCGTAGAGGAGGCCGGCCCAGAGGCCGACGCGGGGGCGGGCCAGGCGGACGCCGAGGGCCGCGACGAGGCCTGCCGTGGCCGCCGCGCCGCACACCGATGGCAGGCGCAGGGTCACCTCACCCGGGTGGACGGCGAGGACGGCGTGCATGAGCAGGTAGTACAGGCCGTGCACCGCGTCGACGCCGTGCAACAGGTGCCAGATCTGCGGCACCGTGCGCCGCCCGACCAGGAACGTGACACCCTCGTCGCCCCACATCCCGCCGCGGTCGAGCCCCCACAGCCCCAGCGCGAGCATGACGACCACCGGCACGACCACGGCCACGACCCCCGCACGCGTCCGTCGCCCGTGCCTGTACTCACCCTCACCTTGGCTGTCCACCTGGCTGATTTTGTACTGTTAGCAAGCTCTTACCGACGATTGACGGTGTATTAGCATTCCTGCGGCATTCGCCCGGCTTACGATCCGCCATGATGAACGCCGCCCGCAGACACCGTCTCCTCGCCCTCACCCTCGCCTGGCTCGCCACCCGTGCGGGGATGCTGCTCCTCCTCGCGTACAACGGCCTCCCCCTGCTCGGCCACGGTGGGGTCGCACGGGAGGTGTGGCGGCTGTACCACCACTGGTACGGCGTCCTCTCGCACGGCGCGTTCCCGGCGCACGACCCGTTGTGGCAGTACCCGCCGGGCGCCGGCCCCGTCCTCCTGGCCCCCGCGCTGCTGCCGGACCTGACGTACTTCCAGGCCTTCGTCGTCCTCACCCTCGCGACCGATGCCGTGATCACGCTGACCCTGGCCCGCGCGGGCACCCGCCCCGGCCACAGCCTGCGCGGCGCCGCGTACTGGATCGCCTGCCTCCCCCTCCTCCTGCACATGCCCCTCGTCCGCTACGACGTGCAGGTCACGGCGTTCGCCGTCATCTCCCTGTTGACGTTGTCGCGCTCCACGCGCGTGTGCGGCGCGTTCGCCGCGCTGGGCGCGCTGGTGAAGGTGTGGCCGGCGCTGGTGCTGCTGGGGATGCCGAGGGGGCGGACCACGCGGTCGGTGTGGTCGTGGGCGGTGGGGACGGGGGCCTTGTCGCTCATGTCTCTCGTGGTCTTGTTCAACAATCCCTTCGCCTTCCTGCGCCAACAGGGCGGCCGGGGCGTACAGATCGAGTCGCTCGGCGGCACGGCCCTCGGCCTGGCGACCCACGTCGGCTGGCCGGGCCAGGTGCACTACCGATACGGCGCGATGGAGTTCACGGGGCCGTACGTCTCCTCCGTGACCGACGCCTCCCTCGCGCTCACGGCGGTCGCCTTCGGGCTCCTGCTCTGGTGGCGGCTCCGGGCCCGCCGCTGGACCGACGCGACCCCGTACGACGCCGCGCTGAGCGCCGTCCTGCTGTTCACCGTGACCAGCCGGGTGATCAGTCCCCAGTACATGATCTGGCTGCTCGGCCTGGCCGCCGTCTGTCTGACCTCGCGGCTCACGACCCAGCGCGCGACGGCCGCGCTGATCGTGGCGGCGACCGCGGTCAGCTCCGTCGAGTTTCCCGTCCTGTACCTCGACGTCATCCACTCCACCTGGACGGGCTGTGCCCTGATGGTCGTACGCAATGGCCTGCTGGCCGCCGCGGCCGTCCTCTCGTTCGTCCGTCTGTGGCGGTCGTCGAGGCCGCTCCCGGCGACGACGCACGCGCGCGTGCAGTCCCCCGGCCCCTACGGGGAGTCCCAGCAGCTGACCTCGGCACACTCCGGCGCCTGATTGACTGAGGCCCGGAACGCGTGGGGGACGCACCGCGCGCGGGTCGAACGACATCCAGTGACGGAGGGGACGGCCGCACATGACCTGGCTGATCACCGGCGGCGCCGGCTACATCGGAGCGCACGTCGTGAGGGCGATGACCGAGGCGGGCGAACAGGCGGTCGTCTACGACGACCTGTCCACCGGCATCGCCGAGCGCGTGCCCGACGGCGTGCCCCTGGTGGTGGGTTCGACCCTGGACGCGGAACGGGTGGCCCGCACCCTCGCCGACCAGGACGTCACCGGAGTCGTGCATCTGGCGGGGAAAAAGCAGGTCGGCGAGTCGGTGGACCTGCCGTTGCACTACTACAGGGAGAACGTCGAGGGCCTGCGCGTCCTCCTGGAGGCGGTCACCACGGCCGGCGTCCCGTCCTTCGTCTTCTCGTCCTCGGCGGCCGTCTACGGCATGCCGGACGTGGAGCTGGTGACGGAGGAGACGCCCTGCGTCCCGATGTCGCCGTACGGCGAGACCAAGCTGGCCGGCGAGTGGCTGGTCCGCGCGACGGGCAGGGCGACCGGCCTGTCGACGGCCTCCCTGCGCTACTTCAACGTGGCCGGCGCCGGCGCACCCGAACTCGCCGACGTCGGCGTCTTCAACATCGTCCCCATGGTCTTCGAGAAGCTCACCGAGAACGCGCCCCCGCGCATCTTCGGCGACGACTACGCCACCCCGGACGGCACCTGCGTCCGCGACTACATCCACGTCGTGGACCTGGCCGAGGCCCACGTCGTCGCCGCCCGCGCCCTCCAGGCCTCCCCCGGCCGCGCCCTGACCCTCAACATCGGCCGCGGCGAAGGCGTTTCGGTCCGCGAGATGATCGACCTCATCAACGCGGTCACCGGCTACGACCGCCCCCCGACCGTCCACCCCCGCCGCCCCGGCGACCCGGCCCGCGTCGTCGCCTCCGCCGACCGCATCACCACCGAGCTGGGCTGGAAGGCCAAGCACGACGTCCAGGACATGATCGCGTCGGCCTGGGAGGGGTGGGTGCGGTTGCATCCGGGGGCCGCGCGGTCTGGATGAACACGGGGGACTGATGAACTCCGGCCCTGTGGACGGCTGTTCGCGATCGGAACGCGCTCTGGGCGCCGTCCTCGGCTCCGCTGTCGGTGACG
Organism: Streptomyces sp. NBC_01261; assembly: GCF_036226385.1. Taxonomy (NCBI): domain Bacteria; kingdom Bacillati; phylum Actinomycetota; class Actinomycetes; order Kitasatosporales; family Streptomycetaceae; genus Streptomyces; species Streptomyces sp. NBC_01261. Next base: position 6,810,040 of record NZ_CP108463.1, on the reverse strand, counting down.
CGCTCGGCGCGCCCTTCGAGTTCGGTCCCGAAGGCGCCTTCTCCGTCCGTTTTCCGGTGCCCGGTCATGGCGGCGAGATGTGCGGGGGCGGCGGCTGGGACCCGGGCGAGGCGACCGACGACACGCAGATGGCCGTACTCGTCGCGGAGTCGCTGCTGGAGTGCGGCGGGCTCCAACTCCCGGACATGTTCCGGCGGTTCCGGCAATGGGCGGCCGCCGACCCGAAGGACATCGGGCTGCAGACCGAGGCCGTACTGGGCAGCGGCGACCCCTGGGACCAGGCCGCCGCCCTGCACCTCCAGACGAGCCAACGGGGCGCCGGGAACGGTGCGTTGATGCGCGCCGCCCCGTCGGCCGTCCACTTCGCGCGCGCGGGACGCGACGCCACGACGGACGCCGCCCGCCGCATCGCCGCCCTCACCCACGGAGACCGCGCGGCCTGGGAAGGCACCGCCGTCCTCCACGAGTTGACACGCGTCGCACTGAACGGCGGCGACCCACTGGACGCCGTCGCGGAGACCCTCCGGTCCGTCCACCCCGACCATCAGGAGCGCTACCGCGTCGTCCTCGCCCCGGACTGGCACCCCGACCTGGCGACGGAGTTCAACGGGGCCGTCTGGCCCTGCCTCGGCTCCGCCGTCTGGGCCCTGCGGACCACGTCCTCCTACGAGGACGCCGTACGCGCCGCGATCGACCTCGGCGGCGACACGGACACCGTCGCCGCCCTGACGGGCGGCCTCGCCGGCGCGGTGTACGGCAGCACGGCGATCCCCGAACGCTGGACCGAGGTCCTGCACGTACCACTGCCGGGGTTCAGCGGGCGGGTGCTGCGCGCGGCTGAACTCGGGGAGCTGGCGCGGCGGTTGGACCACGGGGGCGGCTGACTCACCGGTCGACCGAGAGGCGCGGGAGAGAGGGAGTCGGGGAGCCGGCGGGTACGGCGGAGGCCTACAGCGCCTTGAGACCCTCCGTGGTCGCCCGGGCCAGCGCCCCCAGGTAGCCCTTCGGCAGCTTCGGGCTGCGGATCACCACGGCACGCCAGTACAGGGGGCCGGAGATCAGGTCCAGGGCCAGGTCCTCGTCCATGCCGGGGCGGATCTCGCCACGCCGTTCCGCCGCCGCGAGGATCTTGCTGGCCACGCCCTCCTGGCCCTCGCGCAGCGCCTTCTGCATGGCGTCGGCGATCTCGGGGTTACGGGCCGCCTCCGCCTGGAGGTCCGGGATGATCTGCGAGGCGACGGGGTGACGCAACGCCCGTGACGTCACCTCGTACAGCATCCGCAGGTCACCCTCCAGCGAGCCGGTGTCCGGCGTCGGCAGTCCCATGACCGCGATCGCCGACACGACGTCGAGCACCAGGTGCAGCTTCGAACGCCAGCGACGGTACACCGCCGTCTTGCCGACTCCCGCGCGCCGTGCGATCCCCTCGATCGACATGCGGGCATATCCGACCGCCGCCAACTCCTCGAAGACCGCCGCCCGGATGGCTTCGGTCACATCCTCGCGGAGTACGGCCGCCCCGGCGGGGGTGCGGCGGCGCTGACGTGTCTGGGGCTCGTCGGCGTTCGTCGTCATAGCCCAAGCATAGGGGCGTTGCGACGAAACGGTTGCGTTCCGACGCGGCGTGTGCGTGGCGCGTTGCGACGAAACAGGCTCGTCGTGACGCGGACGGCGCGCGGCGGACGGTGGACCGATGAGCGAGCGGGCGGCTCGTGGGGACGCAACCGGCCCGTCGCCGCGACGGAACCGGCCCGTCCTCGCAACGCGCCCGGCCCGACCCCACGCCAAGATCCCACCGTCCACCCCCGTCCACCCCCGTCCACCCCCGTCCACCCCCGTCCACTCGGACCGTATCGACGCAACAGACCCGTCCCGGCCCAAAACCTAACGGCCTCATCACATCCGTCACGACGAAACGGTTGCGTTCCGACGCAGAATCCGCCTACGCTCACGTTGCGACGATACGGTCCCGTCCCGACGTAAGAGAACGTAAAGAGAAGCGTAAGAAAACGCCGGGCAACGGAACACGGCAGCCGGACGCACGCACCCCCTCCCCCCGAGCGAAAGCAGCGGATGTGAGCCAGGTCCTCCACACACCGCCCCCTTCGCCGGCTCCGGCCGACGAAGACGACCTCGCGGCGCTCGCCGCACGCCACGGCCTCACGGTCAGTGGCGCCCGCCCCTCCCTGAGCGAGTACGTCCGCCAGCTGTGGGAGCGCCGGCACTTCATCACCGCGTTCGCCACCGCCAAGCTGACCGCCCAGTACAGCCAGGCGAAGCTGGGCCAGGTCTGGCAGGTGATGACGCCGCTGTTGAACGCGGCGGTGTACTACTTCATCTTCGGCATCCTGCTGGGCACCAAGCGCGGCGTGCCGGACTACATCCCGTTCCTGGTGACGGGCGTGTTCATCTGGACGTTCACGCAGAGCTCGATCATGGCGGGCACCCGGGCGATCTCGGGCAACCTCGGCCTGGTCAGGGCCCTGCACTTCCCGCGGGCCGCGCTGCCGATCTCGTTCGCGCTCCAGCAGCTCCAGCAGCTGCTGTTCTCGATGGCCGCCCTGGTCGTGATCCTGCTCTGCTTCGGTGTGCCGATCAGCTTCTCCTGGCTGATGGCGATCCCGGTGCTGATCCTCCAGTTCACGTTCAACGCGGGCGTCTCGATGATCATGGCCCGGATGGGCGCGAAGACGCCGGACATCGCGCAGCTGATGCCGTTCATCCTGCGCACCTGGATGTACGTCTCCGGCGTCATGTGGAGCATCGACAAGCTGACCAGCAAGGACCACCTGCCGCACATCGTGACGCTCGCCCTGGAGACCAACCCGGCGGCCGTCTACATCGACCTGATGCGCTACTCGCTGATCGACAGCTACCACTCCAGCCAGCTCCCCCCGCACGTGTGGCCGGCGGCGTTGGGCTGGGCGCTGATCGCCGGAGTCGGCGGCTTCATCTACTTCTGGAAGGCTGAGGAGACCTACGGCCGTGGCTGAGCAGACCGTCGAGTACCACACCGAGCGGACCCCCGTGGCCGCGGACAGCACCATCCCCACCGTCGTCTGCGACGGCGTGGACATCGTCTACCGGGTCAACGGGACCGGCGCCGGACGCGGCTCCGCGACCGCCGCCCTCAACCGCATCATGCACCGCGAGAAGACCGAGAAGGCCGCGGGTGTCCGCAGGGTCCACGCCGTCAAGAAGGTGTCCTTCGTCGCCTACAAGGGCGAGGCGATCGGGCTCATCGGCACCAACGGTTCCGGCAAGTCCACCCTCCTCAAGGCCGTCGCGGGCCTCCTCCCGGTCGAGAACGGCCGTATCTACACCCACGGCCAGCCCTCCCTCCTCGGCGTCAACGCGGCCCTGATGGGCGACCTGACCGGCGAGCGCAACGTGTACCTCGGCGGCCTGGCCATGGGCATGTCCCGGGAGCAGGTCAAGGAGCGCTACCAGGGCATCGTCGACTTCTCCGGGATCAACGAGAAGGGCGACTTCATCACCCTGCCGATGCGGACGTACTCCTCCGGCATGGGCGCCCGGCTGCGGTTCTCCATCGCCGCCGCCAAGGACCACGACGTCCTCCTGATCGACGAGGCGCTGGCGACGGGCGACCGGTCGTTCCAGCGGCGCTCCGAGGAGCGGATCCGCGAGCTGCGCCAGCACGCGGGCACGGTCTTCCTCGTCAGCCACAACAACAAGTCGATCCGCGACACCTGCGACCGCGTGCTGTGGCTGGAGCGCGGCGAGCTGCTGATGGACGGGCCGACGGAGGAGGTCCTGGAGGCGTACGAGGCCTTCACGGGCGGCGCCGACAAGCCCAAGGAAGCGACCCCGGCGCCGGCGCCGGCGGGCCAGGTCGCCGTCGTCTAGAGGTCCTCGTCCTGGAACACCCAGGTGCGGTAGACCAGGAAGCGGAACGCGGACGCGAGCACGATCGACAGGGCCTTCACGGCATTCGCCTCAAGCGGACCGTGGAGGCCCAGTCCGTGGTAGCCGACGTAGAAGAGGCCGCTCTCCATGAGGACGCCGATGCCGCTGAAGACGAAGAACAGGGCGATCCGGCGGGCGCCGGGGGCGTCGCGGTCGCGGTAGGTGTAGTAGCGGAAGCCGAGGTAGTTGGCGCCCATGGCGACGCAGCTGGCCAGGACGGTCGCGAGCATCGCGGGCCACCGCAGGCCGTGCAGCAGGGCGTTGAAGACCGCGAAGTTGACGAGGACGCCGCTGCCGCCGACGATGCCGAATTTCACGACTTCCAGGACGACCTTGCGCACCGGTCGGACGGGCTCGGCCACGCGTTCCTCGGTGAGGTTCGGAGTCACGTCACCAGGCTTAGCGGGGCAGAGTAAGTCCTCCCTCCGATTACCCCTAAGGCACTCCATGAAAAGGGCGCCCCGAGCCGTCACGGCCCAGGGCGCCCTCCTCGTCGTAGCGGCTACTGATGGGCGACTTCTAATGAAGGCGCGTAGTGACTACGACTCAGGGACTACGAGTGCGTGCGCAGCAGCGTGCGCATCGTGCGCATCGCCACCGACAGGTTGGCGAGGTCGAACGTCTCCGAGCCCTGGATCTCGTCCAGGGTCGTCCGCGCCCGGCCCAGGATCGCCGCGTTCTTCTCCTGCCAGGACGCGAAGCGCTGCTCGGGGGTCGAGGTGCCGTTGCCCGCCGCGAGGATGTCGGCCGTCAGCGCCGCGTGGGCCGCGTACAGGTCCTCGCGGATGGAGGCGCGGGCCATGGACTGCCAGCGGTCCGCGCGGGGCAACTCGATGATGCGGTCCATGAGTTGGGTGATGTGCAGGCGGTCGGCGAGGTCGTAGTAGACCTCGGCGACGTCCATCGGGTCCTTGCCCGTGCGGTCGGCCACCGAGACGATGTCGAGCGCCGGGAAGGCGGAGGAGAACCCGGCCACGCGCGTGGCGAGTTCGGCCGGGACGCCGGCGCCGGTCAGCTCGTCGTAGATCTCCTGGTACCAGTCCAGGTCCGCGCCGCGCAGCAGCTTGGGGAGCTGGGACCAGACCTGTTCGACGCGCTCGCTGAAGAACTCGACGGTCTCGGCGAGCTGGAGCGGCTGCGGCCGGTTGTTGAGCAGCCAGCGGGTGCCGCGCTCGCACAGGCGGCGCGAGTGCAGCCGGATGCGGGTCTGGACGGGCGCCTCGACGGTGTTGTCGAGGGCCTCGACGCCGTCCCACACCTCGGCGGCGTCGAAGATCGCGCGGGCCGCGGTCTGCGCCCGGACGATCTCCTCCAGGGAGGCCCCGGTCTCCTCGCGGAGGCGGTGCAGGAAGCTCGTACCGCCGGTGTTGACCGTGTCGTTGACGAGGACCGTGGTGACGATCTCGCGGTGCAGCGCGTGGGTGTCGATCTGCTCGGCGAACGTCTCGCGCAGCGCGGTCGGGAAGTAGGCGTGCAGCAGGGTGCGCAGATACGGGTCGTCGGGCAGCGTGGTGTGCAGCAGCTCGTCGGCGACCGTGATCTTCGTGTACGCCAGCAGGACGGCCGTCTCGGGACTGGTCAACCCCTGTCCCTGGGCAAGCCGTTCGCGGATCTGGCGGTCGGTGGGCAGGAACTCCAGCGCGCGGTCGAGGTGGCCCTCGCGGACCAGGGTGCGCAGGAAGCGCTGCTGGGCGTGGAGCATGTCCTTGGACTGGGCGAGCGCGTTGGCGATCGCGGTGTTCTGCGCGTAGTTGTTGCGCAGGACGAGCGCACCGACCTCGTCGGTCATCTCGGCGAGGATCTTGTTGCGCTGCTTGACGGTCATGTCGCCGTCGGTGACCAGGCCGTTGAGCAGGATCTTGATGTTCACCTCGTGGTCGGAGGTGTCCACGCCCGCGCTGTTGTCGATCGCGTCCGTGTTGATCTTGCCGCCCTGCTGGGCGAACTCGATCCGGCCGAGCTGGGTCAGGCCCAGGTTGCCGCCCTCGCCGACGACCTTGACGCGCAGGTCGGCGCCGTCCACGCGGATCGCGTCGTTGGCCTTGTCGCCGACGTCCGCGTGGGACTCGGTGCTGGCCTTGACGTACGTCCCGATGCCGCCGTTCCACAGCAGGTCGACCCGCGACTTGAGGATCGCCTTCATCAGGTCGGCCGGTGTCATCTTGGCGACCTTGTCCTCGATGCCGAGGGCCTCGCGGACGTGGGCGTTGACCGGGATCGCCTTCGCGGTACGCGGGAAGACGCCGCCGCCGGCCGACAGCAGGTTGGTGTCGTAGTCGGCCCAACTGGAGCGCGGCAGCTCGAACATGCGGCGCCGCTCCGCGTACGAGACGGCTGCGTCCGGGGTCGGGTCCAGGAAGATGTGCCGGTGGTCGAAGGCGGCGACCAGGCGGATGTGCTCGCTCAGCAGCATGCCGTTGCCGAACACGTCACCGGACATGTCGCCGACGCCGACGACCGTGAAGTCCTCGCTCTGGGTGTCGACGCCCAGCTCCCGGAAGTGCCGCTTGACGGACTCCCAGGCCCCGCGCGCGGTGATGCCCATCTTCTTGTGGTCGTAGCCGGCCGAGCCGCCGGAGGCGAAGGCGTCGCCGAGCCAGAAGTTGTAGCTCTCGGCGACCCCGTTGGCGATGTCCGAGAACGTCGCGGTGCCCTTGTCGGCGGCGACCACGAGGTAGGTGTCGTCCTCGTCGTGCCGGACGACGTCCGCCGGAGGGACGACCTCGCCGGCCACCAGGTTGTCGGTGATGTCGAGCAGGGCCGAGATGAACATCTTGTAGCTGGCGATGCCCTCGGCCAGCCACGCGTCCCGGTCCACGCTCGGGTCGGGCAGCTGCTTGGCGACGAAGCCGCCCTTGGCGCCGACCGGCACGATGACGGTGTTCTTCACCATCTGCGCCTTGACCAGGCCGAGGATCTCGGTACGGAAGTCCTCTCGCCGGTCCGACCAGCGCAGCCCGCCGCGCGCGACCTTGCCGAAGCGCAGGTGCACGCCCTCGACGCGCGGCGAGTACACCCAGATCTCGTACGCCGGTCGCGGCGCCGGCAGGTCCGGGATGGCCTGCGGGTCGAACTTCATCGAGACGTACGCGTGCGCGTGCCCGCCGAGCGCCTCCTGGAAGAAGTTGGTGCGCAGGGTCGCCTTGATGACGGTCAGGAAGGACCGCAGGATGCGGTCCTCGTCGAGACTCGCCACCTGGTCGAGCGCCGCGTCGACCTCTTCGAGGAGGGCGTCCACGATCTCGCGCCCGGCGCGCTGCCGGTCCGGCGACATCCGCGCCTCGAACAGGGAGACGAGCAACCGGGTGGTGTGGACGTTGTTGCGGAGGGTGTCCTCCATGTAGTCCTGGCTGAAGGTGGAACCGGCCTGCCGCAGGTACTTGGCGTACGCCCGCAGCACCATGGCCTGTCGCCAGTCGATCCCGGCGCTCAGCACCAGCGCGTTGAAGCCGTCGTTCTCGGCCTGCCCGGTCCAGGTGGCGGCGAACGCCTCCTGGAACCGCTCGCGCGCGTCGTCGCCGAGGTGGTCCCCGCTGCCGTTCTGCGACTTGGGCATCCGCAGCCCGAAGTCGTAGATCCACGCCGTCGTACGGTCCGAGCAGCGCAGTTCGTACGGCCGCTCGTCGACGACCTCGACACCGAGGCGGCTGAGGACCGGCAGCACGGCCGACAGGGAGACCGGGGCGCCCTTGCGGTAGATCTTGAAGCGGCGCTCGTCGGGGGCGGCGCCCACCGGCTCGTAGAGGCTCAGCTCGAAGGTCTGCTCCTCGGTGAGCGCTTCGAGGTGGACCAGGTCGGCCACGGCGGCGCGCGGGGAGTGGTCCGCCTTGTAGCCCTCGGGGAAGGCGTTGCCGTAGCGGCGCACCAGTTCGGCCGCGCGCTCCTCGCCGCACTCGGCGTTCAGCGCGTCGCCGAAGCCGTCGGCCCAGGAGCGGGCGGCCTCGACCAGGCGGGCCTCGATGCGGTCCTTGTCGGCGTCGGACAGCTCCGGCAGCTCGGTGCCCTGCGGGACGCGGACCACGAAGTGCAGCCGGGAGAGGATCGACTCGGTGTTCCAGGCGGTGAAGTCGACGCTGATGCCGTCGAGTTCTTCTTTGAGGATGTCGATGATCCGCAGGCGTACGCCCGTGGTGTAGCGGTCGCGCGGGAGGTAGACGAGGGCCGAGTAGTAGCGGCCGTACTCGTCCTGGCGCAGGTACAGGCGCAGCCGTCGGCGCTCCTGCAGGTAGAGCACGGACGTGACGATGGACCGGAGTTCGTCGACCGGGGTCTGGAACAGCTCGTCGCGCGGGTACGTCTCCAGGATCTGCAGCAGGTCGCGCCCGTCATGGCTGTTGGGCGAGAACCCGGCGCCTTCGAGCACCTCGTCGACCGTGCGCCGGATCACGGGCACCCGGCGGACGGACTCGGTGTAGGCGGCGGAGGAGAACAGGCCCAGGAAGCGGCGCTCGCCGACGACCTCGCCGTTCTCGTCGAACTTCTTCACGCCCACGTAGTCGAGATACGACGGACGGTGCACCGTGGAACGGCTGTTGGCCTTGGTCAGCACGAGGAGCTTGTGCTCGCGGGCCTTGGCCCGGGCGTCGGCCGGGAGCCGCTCGAAGGACGGGCTCACCGGGTGGCTGTCCTCGCCGCCGTGCTGCGGGTCGGAGCGCAGGATGCCGAGGCCGGTGCCGGGGACCGCAGCGAGGGAGTCGTCCTCGCGGAGTTGGTACTCGCGGTAGCCGAGGAAGGTGAAGTGGTCGGCGGCCAGCCAGCGCAGCAGCTGACGGGCCTCCTCGACATCGCTGGAGGGCAGGTCGGAGGCGGTCGGCTCGGTGGGCAGCTCGTCGGCCATCCGCAGGGCCGAGTCCCGCATCTTCTCCCAGTCCTCGACGGCCTCGCGCACGTCGGACAGGACGCGCAGCAGGTCGGCGGTGATCTGCTTCAGGTCGGCGCGGTCGGTCTCGCGGTCGATCTGGACGTGGATCCAGGACTCGGTGTGCGCGTCGTGCGGCAGCTCACCGGCGGGCGGGGTGGTGAGCACCTCGACGAGCTTGCCGGTGAGGTCGCGGCGGACGACGATCTGCGGGTGGATGACGACGTGGATGCCACGGCCCTGGCGGGTCAGTTCGTTGGTCACCGAGTCGACGAGGAAGGGCACGTCGTCGGTGACGACCTCGACGACGGTGTGGCTGCACGTCCAGCCGTTCTCCTCGACCGTCGGGGTGTGCACCCGTACGTTCGCCGTGCCCTGGGGTCGGGTCTCGGCCAGCCGGTAGTGGGAGAAGGCGGCACCGAAGACATCGACCGGGTCGCGGTCCGCGAGGTCCTCCGGGGCGGTGTGCAGGTAGTAGCGCTGGAGGAACGCGAGCACGGTGTCCCGGTCCGGGGTGCCCTCGTCCGTCGTCCCGGTCGGTAGATGCCCCCCGACCGGGCTGTTCTCAGCTACCCGAGCAGCCCTCTCAAGCAACTCGGCCTTTGCTTCGTCCAGCTTGGTCTGCATTGTCCTCTGGCTCCTGTCGCGCGCCGTTGCGTGACGTAGAAAGAAGTACGGTCACTTCCCCTGCGGCTCGACGCCACGGCCCGGGTTCTCCGGTCTGCTCAGACGCTATGCCGCAAGGTGAGATGAGCGGTGGGTTATCAGCCATTTTCGGCACGCCCGACGGGTGTGACGCTGCTCTCTGTCGCGTCGGTACCCGGGGTGTGCACGGCGTCCTGGGAGCCCTTGGAGCTCCGTCCCGCCCGCGAGGGTCTGTCGGACAGACCCTGGGACCAGCGACCGCCGCCCGGTCACGGATGTCGTCCGTGGTCGCCGGGCGCGGAGCAGGGGCGACGATGCCCCCGCGAAATATCGCGCTGATCACGCCACAAGGCTATCTCTCCTTACCGGGGGCTCGTCATGAGCCGGTTGTGTACAAAACAGAGGGTGGAACTTTGACGTTATGCACAGGGGCGCAGTACGTGAAATCGTCGTATTCACGGGCAGTCGGGACGATGACGGTGTCCGAGCTGTGAGGCCCCTTGGCAAGCACCCCGGCACGCGGCACGTTGCCCATGAGTCCACGAACCCGTGAGCTCATGACGCCCGACCGAGACGCATGCCACGGCCACCGAGGAGCGCACCGACATGACAGCGAAGATCCTCATCGTCACCGGAGACGCAGCGGAGTCACTGGAGGTCCTCTACCCCTACCAACGCCTGCGCGAGGAGGGCTACGAGGTCCACATCGCGGCTCCCGAGCGCAAGAAGCTGCAGTTCGTCGTCCATGACTTCGAACCCGGCTTCGACACGTACACCGAGAAGCCCGGCTACACGTGGCCCGCCGATCTCGCCTTCTCCGAGGTCGATCCCGGCCAGTACGCGGCCCTCGTCATCCCCGGCGGCCGGGCCCCCGAGTACCTCCGCAACGATCCCGAACTCCGCAAGATCCTCAAGTCCTTCTTCGACACGGACAAGCCCGTGGCCCAGATCTGCCACGGCCCCCTGCTCACCGCCGCGATCGACGGCCTGCGCGGCCGACGCGTCACGGCGTACCCGGCGCTCGAACTCGACATGCAGGCCGCCGGCGCGACCTTCCAGGACACCGAGACGGTGGTCGACGGCACGCTGGTCTCCGCTCGCGCGTGGCCGGATCACTCCAGCTGGATGCGGGAGTTCCTGACGGTGCTGCGGGCGAAGGCACCGGTGACGTGACCTCGGCGGTCTGCATGAGGTGACGAGGTGAGCGGTGTTTCCTGAAGTGCCGTGTCTCTGAGGCACAGAGCCCTTGAGACGCGGCACTTCGGAAGACACGGCCTCTTGAAGGCGTCGCGGCTCGTCACCCCTGCCGACCGGTCACCGTCACGCCGCCAGCCGCTCCGCCTCCGCGACGGCCTCCGCCAGCGAGTCCACCACCGGTACGCCGACCACTTCGAGGCTGGCCCGGCTGTGCGAACCGCCGGTGTAGAGCACGGCCCGCGCCCCCACGTGCAGGGCGGCCACCGCGTCGTCGGCGGCGTCCCCGATCACCACGGTGCGCGCGGGGTCCACGCCGGTCAGCGCGCCGAGGTGCCGCACCATGTGCTCGGCCTTGCTGCCGCCGGAGGGGCCGGTGCGCCCGTCGACCCGTATGAAGTGCGGTTCTATACCGAACTCCCGCACCAGCGGGACGAGTTCGTCATGGCCGTACATGCTGAGGATCGACTGGCTGCGACCCGCCGTCCGCCACCCCGCGAGCAGGTCCGCCGCGCCCTCGGTGAGCCCGCAGACGACGCGGTGCTCGGCGTAGTACCGATGGAAGGTCACGTCCATGACCTCCCACTCGGAACCGGTGGGCAGCCGCCCCAGCAGCCGCTCGTAGAACTTGGGTACCGGCACGCAGTAGAGCGCCCGGTACTCCTCCATCGTGATCGGCGTCAGCCCCAACTCGGCGAACGCCGCGTTCGTCGCCCCGATGATCGCGTCATTGTCGTGGAACAGCGTGCCGTTCCAGTCCCAGACGATGTGCGCGCTTCCTTGCATCCCCATGCCAAAAAAGTACCCGCCGCCACTGACAATCAAGATAATCGCAGGTCAACGGGCACATAAGGCCATCCGGCCGCCGCCGAACGGGCTCAGTCGGCCAGCCCGACGAGGTTCGGGATCTCCTGCGTCGCGTACCAGAGCAGCTCGTGGTCCTCGGCCCCGTCCACGACGAACTGCGCGTCGTCGTCCCCGCGGTCCGCCGCCGCAAGCGCGTCGGCGGCGGCGCGCACATCGCCCTCCGCGTCCCCGAGATCCACGTGTACGGCGGCCGCCTTGGCCAGCGCCACCGTTCCGCTGACCCGCACCTCGCCGAGCGCCGCCGGGTCGAGTCCGCGATCGGGGTCGGCGTGCGCGGTGCCGTCGGGTACGTCGACGGCGACCACGACCCGGCGCCGCGGCGCGTCGGGGTGCAACGCCAGCAGCCGCAGCGAGCCGAGCGCGGCCCGGTTCAGCGCCGCGTACTCCAGCTCCTCGATGTCGTCGGAGAGGTACCACTCGCGCAGCGCGGGCGTCACGGCGTACGCGGCGAAGGGCCCCGTCCCCAGCTCACCCGTCTTGTACGCCTCGGCGAGACCGGAGAGGGTCAGGGGGACGTAGACGCGCATGGCTGGCCGCTTTCGTAGTTCGGAGAGTGCCCCCAGGAAGGGGGTTCCGCGGACGGTGCCGCGCCTCCGGGAGGGGCTCCAGGATACGTGCGCGGGGTCCCCCATCGAGTCCCCACCCACACCCCCGGAGGCGTCCACCCCACGCCTGAAATTCACCCGGGACACCCCTGCGCCGACGGGCTTCGAGGCCCCTCAATCACTCGGATAAGTGAACAATCCAGCCCCTCCGACGCGCGCCGCCCCTTCCTTGCAACCCCCGCCCATGGCCCCGTACAAGATCCCCAACCACGAAGTTACTTCCCGGTACATCCCGGGCCGACCAAACGGGGACCCCATGCACAAGGTCATGACCAGGACCGCCCAGCACACCCCGACCCGCCCCCCGACCCGCCGCGACCCCCGCCGCCCCGGCACGGCTTCGCCTCGCGGACAGGGCGGGGGCACGTCCCGTACGACACCTGCGGCGGAGAGCGCGGCTCCGGCGACGGACACAGACACGGACACCCCGTCTGCGGCTCCCGGCCAGGGCGCAGCCCGTACGGCACCGGGAGACGGCCGCCCGGCAGCCGCGCCGGGACGCGGGGCTCGTACACCGGCTGCGGCGGGACGAGGCGCAGTCTCTGCCACGCCCACGCCGACCTCAGGCCGAGGCGCAGCCCCTACGGCCCTCGCACCGGCGCCCAGCCACCGCACAGCCCCAACGGCATCAACTCCCGTGGCAGGCCGAGCCGCTCCCCACACCTCGCCGCACGCCGACCCCCACACCGTGCCCGCCCAGGCCGCCCGCAGCCGCGTCCCGCAGCCCCGCCCCACCGACCTCTTCGCCGACCGTCTCCTCGCCGTCCTGAGCGGTCAGCGACCCGTCCACTGGATGCTCCGGCACACCGCCGGACGCGCCTACGACGAACTGGCCCGCCTCGCCGAACACGGCCCCCTGCGCGCCACTCGCGGCACGCGCCCGGTAGTCCGCGACATCGGCTACTACGTCGCCCGCGAGGGCGCCGTGGAGGCCTTCGCCCGCATCGGCGCCGGTGACCAGGTACGGGCCATGGCCTTCCGCCTGGAACGCGGCGCGGACCTCCGCTGGCGCTGCACGGCGGTGGAACTGGGCGGCCCCCGCGCCCCGCACCCGGACGACGACTGAGAAGCCCTGCCGGCGGACCGAAGGCGGTGGAACTGGGCGGCCCCCGCGCACCGCACCCGGACGACGACTGAGAAGCCCTGCCGGCGGACCGAGGGCTACGGCGGCTAGAGCGAACCGGGATCGGGTGGGCTGGCGGCTGGCGGCTGGCGGCTGGCGGCTGGCGGCTGGCGGCTGGCGGCTGGCGGCTGGCGGCTGGCGGCTGGCGGCTGGCGGCTGGCGGCTGGCGGCTGGCGGCTGGCGGCTGGCGGCTGGCGGCTGGCGGCTGGCGGCTGGCGGGCAAGGCAACCGCACGCTACGCCGGGTCGCTCCCGTCCGCGCCGGTCGACGCGCCCCGCCGTACCCACCGCTGCCCCGCGCCCGCCCGCAACCGCACACGCCCGCATTCCGCCCGCACACACGCACACACGCCGAAGGGCCGGGCACCTTCACGATGCCCGGCCCTTCAAGGTCCTCCACCGGAGAGCGGCGGCCCCGGCAAGCGCAACCCCTCATCAAGGGGCCGCCCGCCGCAGCTCAACCGCTCGACCCGCGGAGCGACCGTCACTTCTTGCGGCGGCTGCTCCGACGCCCCTGCTTGCGGCGCTCCGCGCGCGTGAGGCCGTCCGCCTCGGAGCGCACCGGCTCGTCGTCGCTGGTGAAGTCGCCCTCGACGATGCCGCCCTCGCCGTCCACGGTCGGCGCGGAGAAGTGCAGCCGGTCCGGCCGCTGCGGGGCGTCGAGCCCCTTGGCGCGGATCTCGGGACGGGCGCTCGCCTGCGCGGGCACCGTGTCCTCCTTGTCGAGCGACGGCTTGTCGTCCTCCAGGAGGACTTCCTCGACCTGCTGCTCGACCTGGACCTCCAGGTTGAACAGGTAGCCGGCGGACTCCTCCTTGATGCCGTCCATCATCGCGGTGAACATGTCGAAGCCCTCGCGCTGGTACTCGACCAGCGGGTCCTTCTGGGCCATCGCGCGCAGGCCGATGCCCTCCTGGAGGTAGTCCATCTCGTAGAGGTGCTCGCGCCACTTGCGGTCCAGGACCGACAGCACGACGCGGCGCTCCAGCTCACGCATGATCTCGGAGCCGAGCTGCTCCTCACGGTCCTTGTACTGCTCGTGGATGTCGTCCTTGATGGACTCGGAGATGAACTCGGCGGTCAGACCGGCCCGGTCCCCGGCCGCCTCCTCCAGCTCCTCCACGGTGACCTTCACCGGGTAGAGCTGCTTGAACGCGCCCCACAGCCGGTCGAGGTCCCAGTCCTCCGGGAAGCCCTCGGCGGTCTCCGCGGTGATGTACGCGTCGATCGTGTCGTCCATGAAGTGCACGACCTGCTCCTGCAGGTCCTCGCCCTCCAGGACACGGCGGCGCTCGCCGTAGATGACCTCACGCTGGCGGTTGAGGACCTCGTCGTACTTGAGGACGTTCTTGCGGGTCTCGAAGTTCTGCTGCTCGACCTGCGACTGGGCGGACGCGATCGCGCGCGTGACCATCTTGTTCTCGATCGGAACGTCGTCCGGGACGTTCGCCATCGACATCACGCGCTCGACCATCTGGGCCTTGAACAGCCGCATCAGGTCGTCGCCGAGGGAGAGGTAGAAGCGGGACTCGCCCGGGTCTCCCTGGCGGCCGGAGCGACCTCGCAGCTGGTTGTCGATACGGCGCGACTCGTGCCGCTCGGTGCCGAGGACATACAGGCCGCCGAGGTCCTTGACCTCTTCGAACTCGTCCTTGACCGCCTGCTCGGCCCTCTCCAGGGCGGCGGGCAGGGCCTGCGCCCACTCCTCGATGTGCTCCTCGGGGTCGAGGCCGCGCTGGCGCAGCTCCGCCTCGGCGAGGTCGTCGGGGTTGCCGCCGAGCTTGATGTCCGTACCGCGGCCGGCCATGTTGGTCGCGACGGTCACGGCGCCCTTGCGGCCGGCCTGGGCGATGATCGGCGCCTCACGGTCGTGCTGCTTCGCGTTCAGCACCTCGTGCTGGATGCCGCGCTTGGCGAGCTGCTGCGAGAGGTACTCGGACTTCTCGACCGACGTCGTACCCACGAGGATCGGCTGGCCCTGCTCGTGCTTCTCGGCGATGTCGTCGACGACCGCCTCGAACTTCGCGACCTCGGTGCGGTAGATCAGGTCCGACTGGTCCTTGCGGACCATGGGCCTGTTGGTCGGGATCGGGACGACGCCGAGCTTGTAGATCTGGTGGAACTCGGCGGCCTCGGTCATCGCCGTACCGGTCATGCCCGAGAGGTTGCTGTAGAGGCGGAAGAAGTTCTGAAGGGTGATCGTGGCGAGCGTCTGGTTCTCGTCCTTGATGTCCACCCCTTCCTTCGCCTCGATGGCCTGGTGCATGCCCTCGTTGTAGCGGCGGCCGGCGAGGATACGCCCGGTGTGCTCGTCGACGATCATGACCTCGCCGTCGATGACGACGTAGTCCTTGTCCTTCTTGAAGAGCTCCTTGGCCTTGATGGCGTTGTTCAGGTAGCCCACCAGCGGGGTGTTCACCGACTCGTAGAGGTTGTCGATGCCCAGCCAGTCCTCGACCTTGCTGACACCGCCCTCGTGGATGGCCACCGTGCGCTTCTTCTCGTCGACGTCGTAGTCGCCCGTCTCCTCCAGGCCCTTGAGCGAGTTGCCCGCCTCGCCCTTCTTCAGGCGGGTGACGAGCTTGGCGAAGTCGCCGTACCACTTGGTGGCCTGGTCGGCCGGGCCGGAGATGATCAGCGGCGTACGGGCCTCGTCGATGAGGATGGAGTCGACCTCGTCGACGATCGCGAAGTTGTGGCCGCGCTGCACCAGTTCGTCCTGCGACCACGCCATGTTGTCGCGCAGGTAGTCGAAGCCGAACTCGTTGTTCGTGCCGTACGTGATGTCGCACGCGTACTGCTCGCGGCGCTGGGCCGGGGTCATGTTGGCCAGGATGCAGCCGACCTCAAGGCCCAGGAACTTGTGGATGCGCCCCATCATCTCGGAGTCGCGCTCGGCCAGGTAGTCGTTGACCGTGATGATGTGGACGCCGTCTCCGGAGAGGGCGTTCAGATACGCGGGCAGGGTGCCGACCAGGGTCTTGCCCTCGCCGGTCTTCATCTCGGCGACGTAGCCGAGGTGCAGGGCCGCGCCGCCCATCATCTGCACGTCGTAGTGGCGCTGGCCGAGGACGCGCTTGGCGGCCTCGCGGACGGTGGCGAACGCCTCGGGCAGCAGGTCGTCCAGGGTCTCACCGTCGGCGTAGCGCTGCTTGTACTCCTCGGTGAGGGCCTTCAGCTCGGCGTCGGAGAGGTCCACGAAGTCCTCTTCGATGGACTTGACCTGGTCCGCGATGCGGTGCAGCTTGCGCAGGATCTTGCCTTCGCCTGCACGCATGATCTTCGAGAGGACGGACACGGGGCTTGGTCTCCTTGCCGGTCGGGCCTGGGACGGTCGGTTACCAATGACATGACTGAGCAACGGCCATCGTATGCGAGGACCCCGCCACGCCGGGAGCCTGCCGGGGACGCCGACCGCCCACTCCTTCACATCTGCTTCAAAGGGACAACGGCCGGGGGTCGCCGATGGTGCCGCGCCCCTCCGAGGAATTGCGCGAAATGTGATCACCCGCTCACGCTGCGCAAAAGTATGGCGTCCTTGTGCGCCCCCGAGCAGAATCGGCCGATGGAACCCGTAACGCTCTCGACCGACCGTCTCCTCCTGCGCAGCGTCGGCCCGCAGGACACCGACGTCGTGTATTCCGCCGCCCAGGACCCCGACATCCAGCGCTGGACGACGATCCCCTCGCCCTACCTCCTGGAGCACGCGCAGAGTTTCACCGAACAACTGGTCCCGGAGGGCTGGGCGAACGGTTCGATGTTCACCTTCGGTCTCTTTCTCCCCGAAGGGGAGCTGGTGGGGATGCTCGGGATCACGATGCGCTCGCTCGGCGTCGGCGAGGTCGGTTACTGGGGCACGAAGGAAAACCGCGGCAACGGCTACATGACCGAGGCCGTACTCACCGTTGCCCGCTGGGCCTTCACCGCCATGTCGATCGACCGCCTGGAATGGCGCGCGGAGGTCGGCAACAAGGCCTCGCGCGCGGTCGCGGAACGCACCGGCTTCACCATGGAGGGCACGCTGCGCTCCGCGATCAACCACGGGGGCGTACGCCGGGACTGCTGGGGCGGCTCCCTGCTCCCGTCCGACCTGGGCCTGCCGTCGACGGCGCCGTACCTGCCCGCCCGGCGCTGAAGCAGCGGCGAATCCGCAGGTCGGCCCGCGTTGTCAGTGCCACCCTCTATCGTGCGGAGACATGACGAGTGCCCCGCGCCCCACGACCGACCTGTCGGCAGCCGATGCCCGCCGCATCGCCCTGCGTGCCCAGGGTTTCCTCGGCGCCCCCGACCGCCGCGCGGGCGTGCGCGGCGTGCTCCGCCATCTCGGCGCGGTCCAGCTCGACACCATCTCGGTCCTCGCCCGCTCCCACGAACTCATCCCGTACGCCCGCCTCGGCGCGGTCCCCCGCAAGACGGTCGAGGACGCGTACTGGACCGAGACGCATGCCTTCGAGTACTGGTCGCACGCCGCGTGCATCCTCCCGGTGGAGGAGTGGCCCCACTTCGCGTTCCGCCGCCGCGCCTACCGGAGCCGCCCGCACTGGAACCACGACCTCCCCGACGGCACCTACGACCAGGTCATCAAGCAGCTCCGCACCGAAGGACCGCTCACCTCAACGGAGTTGGGCGGCGCCAAGCGCACCAGCGAGTGGTGGGACTGGTCCGGCGCCAAGGTCGCCGTGGAGCGCGCGCTGATGTACGGCGAGGTGGTGTGCGTGGAGCGCCGCGGCTGGAAGCGGGTGTACGACCTCGCCGAGCGCGCGATCCCGAAGGCGCTGCTGCACGACAACTTGGATGACACGGAGTGCCTCCGCCGCCTGGTCAACCTGGCGGGCGCCTCACTGGGCGTCGGCACGCGCGCGGACATCGCCGACTACCACCGCCTCAAGGGTGAGCAGGTCGACGCGGTGATCGCCGACTCGGGCCTGGTCCCGGTCACGGTCGAGGGCTGGGGCAAGCCCGCCTGGGCCGACCCGGCTGCCCTGGAGACACCCCCGCGCGGCCGCCACCGCACCACACTCCTGTCCCCGTTCGACTCCCTGATCTGGGAACGGGCCCGCACGGAACGCATCTTCGGCTTCACCCACCGCCTGGAGGCCTACGTCCCCAAGCCCAAGCGGATCTACGGCTACTTCACGATGCCGGTGCTCGCGGGAGGCCGGCTGGTCGGTCGCGTCGACCCCGCGCGCGAGGGCCGCACACTGGTGGCCAAGCAGGTCACCCTGGACGGCGTGAAGGCCGTCCCGTCCGTCGCCCAGGCCCTGGTCGAGGCCGCGAGCTGGGTGGACTGCACGGACGTACGCGTGGAGCGGGTCGACGCCCCCGAGCTGCGCGCCCCCCTCGCCGGAGAACTGGCCCGCCTCCTGGCATGAGGGACACCTGGCCCGAGGGTCAGCGGATCTCCAGGATCTTCTCCCGCATCGCGTAGACGACCGCCTCCATCCTGGAGTGCAGCTGCAGCTTCTCCAGGATGTTGCGCACATGGTTCTTCACGGTGTTCTCGGAGATGAACAACTGCTTGGCGATATCGCGGTTGTTCATTCCGGTGGCGACCAGTTTGAGAACCTCCAGCTCACGGTCGGTGAGCCGGGGCACGGGCACCAGCCGGCGCTCGTCGGTGCGCTGGATCATCGACTTGAACTCGGTGAGCAGTTTCGACGCCATGGAGGGGCTGATCTGCGACTGTCCGTCGGCCACGGCGCGAATGGCGGTGGCCACTTCGTCGGTCGAGATCTCCTTGAGGAGATAACCCGTCGCGCCCGCCTTGATCGCGTCGTAGAGATCGGCCTCTTCGTCGCTGATCGTGAGCATGATGATTTTCGCGCTGGGTGCCACCTCCTTGATGGAGGTGCACGCCTCGATCCCGCCCCGCTTCGGCATCCGCACATCCATCAGGACGATGTCCGGCAGCAGATCAGCGGCCTTGTCCACGGCCTCGGCGCCGTCGCCCGCCTCGCCGACGACCTGGATGTCCTCCTCGGCCGCCAGCACGATCTCCAGGCCACGACGGAAGAGGGCATGGTCGTCCACGACAAGGACTCTGATCGGCTCCTTGCGTGTCGAGCCCGCATCAGGGCTCATACCGACGACGCCGCCGTCGGCATCTCCGACATGCATCGGTCCGAAGCTGTCCGCCATCGTTCCTCCCCCTGAAGGCTGTGGCCTGTGGTCCTGTGCCATCGCCAACCCAAGGCAGCGGCCCACCGGTTGGGCCTGTACGGCCATGATTCCATGCCCGGACGACGGTGCGGTCACGGAGCGGGGCGCGAAGTGGTCGCACACCGGTGCCCCTGGGGGCGCACACGCGCTCCAGGGGCACCGGCTCAGCTGTCTGCCGGGTGGGTCAGCCGCCCAGCGTGCCGCCGGCCGCGGGCGGTTGCGCCTGCGTGACCATCGGGTCCGTGCTGAGGTGAATGACGCCGTAGTCGTAGGCGTGGCGTCGGTAGACGACGCTCGGTTCCTTGGTCTCGGAGTCGACGAACAGGTAGAAGTCGTGTCCGACCAGTTCCATCTCGTAGAGCGCCTGGTCGAGGGACATCGGAGAGGCAACGTGGGTCTTCTCGCGGACGACCAGGGGGCCTTCGCCCTTGACCTCCAGCGAGCCGATCTTCTTGGTGGGCACACCGTCCGACTGCTCGTCCGGGACGGCGTGGCCGTTGCCGTTGAGCGTTGCTGCGCCCGGGACATGGTCGGGGACCTCGGCGGCGGTGAGCCTGCGGGCGCCGCGCCGGGTGTTGCGCTTGTCGTGCTGCTTGCGCAGCCGGGCATCCAGCTTCTCCGCCGCGAGGTCGAGTGCCGCGTACGGATCGTTGGCCGATGCCTCCGCCCGGATCACCGGACCGCGGGAGCGGAGCGTGATCTCCACTCGGTCACAGCGGTCGGCCTGTCGGGGGTTCGGCTCCTTGGACACCTCCACGTCGAGGCTGATCACCTTGCCGTCGAGCTTCTGGATCTTCTCCAGCTTCAGCTTCTCGGCCACGTGCTTGCGGAACCGCTCGGGCACCTCGGTCTTGCGGCCCTTGACGACGATGTCCACGCAGAACTCCGTTCCCGGATCGCTCCGCTTCGCTGCGGAGCGTCTCCCTTTCGCACCAGGCTCCGGTCACCCCGGACCCTCGGACTCGGTGACTTCCACCTCCTCCTCCCCCATGGGCAAGATCTCCACCCCATGGCCGCGGGTGATTGCAGAAAACCCACAGCACGGCATTCGGATAGGAGAGGTGCGGCCTGCGCCTTTCTCTCACAACCGAACATATCTCGCCCGGACGGATGTCGTCACCCTCTACTGCCGCGTACCTCCGTTCAGGTGAATTGGTCTCGTCATTACCTGCAACGACGCAAGTTCACGGTCAGTTCCGGTTTATTTCGAAGGAATCCGGCGACGCCGCGATCACCGCGGCGCAGATCAGGTCAGCGGGGCCGTTCGCACTCACGATTCCCGGTGCACTGAGTGCCATGTTCCTCCCGTTCTCCATTGATCTCTCGTTGTGTTCCTCTCTGCCTTCCCTGGACACACGCGCGTACACAGGGGCAGTCGCGCCAACTTCCCCGCCGCCCGCGATCGCCTCCCGCACGGCACGCGCCGCCTCCCTCAAGGAGGCCCCGGTCGTCATCAGGTCGTCCACGAGCACCACCGGACCGCCGACGAGCAACCGCGCACCACCCGCGACCACCTCCAGCGCACCGTCGAGATTCCCCATCCGCTCCCGCGAGTTGAGCCCCGACTGATCCGCGACCCACCTCCGCTGCCGCAACACCGCCACCACCCGAGCCGGCGTCCCGGTCCGCCGCAACTCCCCCGCCGCGGCGAGCGCGATCCGCCGGGCCGGATCCTGCCCCCTGGCCCGCACGGTGCTCCGCGCAGAGGGCACGGGGACGAGCAGCACGGGCGCGTGACCGTGGCTCTGGGGCTCAACACGACCGGCATCCGTGTGCCACCCGACTTGCGGCTGGCGAAGCCCCGCCTGAAGTTGCCCGCCCTGATCCTGGCGAAGCCCCACCTGAAGTTGCCCGCCTTCATCCTGGCGAAGCCCCACCGGGACTTGCCCGACCTCAGCCTGGTCATGTCCTGCACGAGCTTGCGCAGCTCTTTTCGTCCAGGGCTGCGCGGCTTGTCCTGCCGGAGCCTGCGCGGCTCCCCCAGCGTGAGCCTGTCGTGCCTGCGGCTGCGGTACCTGGCCCTGCCCACCCTGCACCGAATCTGCCTGATCCCGCCCACTCGGCGCCGTACCAAGCCCTGCGCCAAGCCCTGCGCCATACCCCACAGCCTCTGCCGCTGCCTCCCCCACCTCCCCCGTACCAGGCCCGGCCACCCTCAACCGCGCGACCTGCCCACCACCAGAGCCGGGATCTCCCGCACCCCGCCCCGACCGTTCTGCCGCGCCCCGCGCCCAACCGCCCCGGTCGGCCTCCTCCCGCAGCTCCTCCTCCCCCAGCTCCCCAAATGTCTGCGCCAAGCCTCCGCCCAGCCCCTCCACACCCCCGTCCATCCCCAGCAAGCCCGCATCCCGCCCGGCCACAGCCCCGTAGCCTCGCCCCCGGCTCTCCCGAAGCCCCACCCGCACAGCCCCCGCCAACGCCGCCCCCAACGCCCCCGCAAGCCCCAGCGCCCCCCGTTCCTTATGAGCGAGGATCGCCGCCCGCACCTCATCCGCATAAGGAGCCGCCGCATACGTCGCCGGCAGCCCCACCGGCTCGGGCATCGGTCGTACCCGGCCCGGTACGGCCCCGCTCAGAGCCGCACGGCACTCCGGGCAGAGGACCGTGCGAGGCCTGCCGCAGCCCCCGCACTCGGCCGGCAGCACCAGATCCGTGAGGTCCCGCCACCACCCCCGCATGCCCACCACTGTGCCAACGCCCCGCCCGACCGGCCACCCCTGTGGACAAGGGCCTGTGGACAACTCCGCGCAACCGTCAACAGCCGTCACCCACACGAGTGCGAGGCCACCCGGAACAGCCACCGCGGAACACGCGAACGGCCGCCTCCCCGAGCCTCAGCCCGACCGGAGACGGCCGCTTTCAGTCCGCCACCTCAGTGCCTCGGCCATCTCAAAGCCTCGACGCATCGGTGCGTCAACGCGTCACCCCGGATACACCGGCGCCGACCCCGCCTTGACGACCTTCTGCCACTGCGCCCCGCTGGACAGCCGTACGATCCCGTCCTCCGAGTAGGCCACCAGCGGCAGCTTGTCGTCCTCGGACGCGGCGATCTCCTTCACCCCGGTCAGGGCCGCGGGCGCCGGGCCCTCCGGCGTGGAGCCGTCGACCTGGACGTACCGCATCTGCACCACGCCCTCGTGCTCGCGCCCCACCACCACGAGCCGGCTGTCCCCGGCCCACGACATGGCCGTGATCTCCTCCAGGTCCGGGGTCACGGAACGCAGTTCGAGGACCGAGATCACCGGGGTCTCCCCCGCCGCCCCGCTCCGCTGGATCCGCCCGACGAGCAGGGACCGCTTGCCGTCCTTCTCCACGACGAGCGCGATCCGCACCCCGTCGGCGGCCACCCGCACCGACTCGATACGGCCGTCCAGTCCCGGCATCTCCACCGCTATCGGCTGTCCCGCGCCCTTCTGCAGCAGGAGCAGCCGAGGCTTCTTCGGGTCCCGGTCGGCCACCCAGAGGTCGCCCTGCGCGTCCCAGCTGGGAGCCGTCAGGCGGTCGGCCTCCGTCTTGCCCTGGCTGGTCAGCACGGGGTCCCCGAGCGAGGCACCGGACACCATCGACCCGACGTAGAGCGACTTCCCGTCGAGGCCGACCCCGGCCCCGGTCTCCTCGTCGCGTGACACCGCCACCGACCGCAGCTGCGTCTCGCCCTCGCCCAGCGCGCCCGGCACCGGATCGGCGTGCGCGCCGCGGCTGGACATCCGCACCACACGGTGCTTGTCGTCGAGGAAGTACAGGTACACGGGATGGTTCACGACACCGTGTGCCGCGAGGGTGTCCGCGTCGCTCTCGTTGTAGTCGCACAACTGCGCGCCGTCGGCGGCCTGCAGCTCGACCTTGTCCACCGTGGGCGTCATGGTCCGGAGCGTGAAGAGGATCTGCGTGGCCATCTCGTCGCACCGGGCCAGCCCCACCCGCGAGGCCTTCTGGTTCAACGGGACCGTCACCTTGTTCTGATCGTCGGGCGTCAGCGAGGTGACGCCCTTCCGCAGCGCCGTCCCGGTCGGGAAGCTCGACCTGACCACGGGCCCGAGCCAACTGGTGGGCCCGCTCAGGAGCGACCGCACCATCTGCGTCATCGGGTCCACCCGCCGCCGTACGAAGACGGGGTCGGCGACCGCGATCGGCTGGGAGCTCGTCCCGGCCGTCGTGTTCGACGCGAAGTAGTACTTGTTGACCGACATGTAGTTGCGCTGGAAGTCCGACTCGCCCATGACGACGCCCTGCGGCAGGTCGTCGATGCGCCACTGGCCGCTCTTCGCGTCCTTCGTCAGATGTACGGCCCTGCTGTACTGCCCGTCCGCCGGCGCGTACGCCTGCTGCGAATCCACCGTGGCGACCCGGTCGCCGGTCAGGGTGTACGTGAAAGTGCCGGTGTCCTCCCGGCCGACCGGGGGACGGACGGCCTCCGTGCTCGGTCCGTCGGCGAGCACCGTGGTGGACAGCTCCGGCTGCCAGTTCCGCGCGGCCTTGGCGGACAGGTACATACGCGCCGTCTTGTAGTTCGGATCGTCGCTGGTGAGCGCCTCCAGGAAGCCCTGCACGATCTCCCCCTGCGACGCGTCCTCCCGGGGCGGCATCGCGAAAACGCGCACCTGGGTGTCCTGTCGGGGCGTCGACTCGACCCCCCGGAGATCCCCGCTGTCGGGCATCGAGGCACATCCCGCCAGCACTACGACGCCCATCGCGACGTACGCCGCCGCGCGTGCCGGCTTCCGCCGGGCGCCCACCGCGCGGTCAGCGCCCACGAGATGCCTCCCCCTGCTTGTTCGAGTCCTCAGGTACGCCGGCCGGGTCCATGCCCGTGGTCTCGCTCCGGGCCGACTCCGCGGGCGACCGGTCCTCCTGCCGCCGGGTTCCGCCGGTCGGCCGGGGCACCACACGCGCGCCGTTGCCGGGCAGCGCCGTCGGGTCCGCCGTGGCGGTCGTGGCGGCCATCCTGGGGGCGATCGGGGCCCGCGAGGGTATCGGCGGCACCTGGTCGCCCATCGGCTGCACCGGGACCGTCGCGCGCTTGTCGCCGCCCCCGCTCGGCAGCCCTGCGTCGCTGAGCCCGCGGTTACGGCGTGAGTCCTTCGGCTCCAGGGGTATCGGTGAGCCCCGTAGCGGTTCGTCCGCGGTCCGTGGCAGCGTCAGCCGGAACTGCGAACCGCCGCCGGGCTCACCCCACGCCTGCAGCCAGCCGCCGTGCAGCCGCGCGTCCTCCAGGGCGATGGACAGCCCCAGACCGGTACCGCCGGTGGTACGCGCGCGTGCCGGGTCGGCGCGCCAGAAGCGGCTGAACACCCGGGTCGCCTCACCGGGCTTGAGCCCCACCCCGTAGTCGCGCACCGCGATGGCGACAGCCCCGCCCGCGGTGGCGAGCTTGACTATGACGTCCTTGCCGTCGCCGTGCTCCACGGCGTTGACGACGAGATTGCGCAGCACCCGCTCCACCCGCCGGGGATCCGCCTCGGCCACCACGGGCTGCTGGTCGCCGACGACGCGTATCTGTGTGCCCTTGCGCTCGGCGAGCGGCTCGGCGCCGCTGAGGACCCGCCGTACGACCACTCTGAGGTCTATCGGCTCGGCCTCCAGGGCTGCCGCGCCCGCGTCGAAGCGGCTGATCTCCAGCAGGTCCGCGAGCAGCGTCTCGAACCGGTCCAGCTGGTCGGCGAGCAGTTCGGCCGACCGCGCGGTCATCGGATCGAAGTCCACGCGCGCGTCATGGATGACATCGGCCGCCATCCGTACGGTCGTCAGCGGCGTCCGCAGCTCGTGCGACACGTCGGACACGAACCGCCGCTGCATCCGCGACAGGTCCTCCAGCTGCTGGATCTTCAGCTGAAGGTTCTGCGCCATCTTGTTGAAGGCCTCGCCGAGGCGCGCGATGTCATCCTCACCGGTGACCTTCATGCGCTCCTGTAGACGCCCGGCGGACAGTCGCTCGGCGATCCCGGCGGCCATCCGCACCGGCGTGACGACCTGCCGTACGACGAGCCAGGCGATGGCCCCCAGGAGGACGACGACGAAGAGCCCAGCCGTGGCAAGGGTTCCCTTGACCAGGCTGAGCGACTTCTCCTCCTGGGTGAGCGGGAAGAGGTAGTACAGCTGGTAGGGGTCGCCGTTCGGGTCGTTGACCTGCTTGCCCACGACCAGCGCCGGCTGGGACTCCTTGCCGTTGCTGTAGATGATGCGGGTGTAGCTCTGGGCCGCCGTCGTACGGTCGTTGACCCGCGCACGGAGGTCCTCGGGCACGCTGGCGGACGGGTCGACGTACCCGGAGCCGCGCGGGCTGCGTCCGCTGCCGCTGTCCATGCCCGCGGGCAGTGTCACCACGTCGAAGGCCCCCTGGCCGCCACTGGACAGCGACGACACGAGGTCGCTCATCCACGAGATGACGTTCTGGGAGGAACCGTCGTCGGTCGCGGAACCGTCGGCGGCGGCGCCACTGCCCGCCTCGTCGGCCCGCTGCTTGGCCACGGCGAAACCGCCCGTGGCCTGGCTCTGCGAGGCCTTCACCTTGGCGTCCAGCAGGCCGTTGCGCACCTGCCCGATGACGACGAAGCCCAGCAGCAGGACGACGCCCAGTGACATCAGCAGGGTCGTGACGACGACCTTGAGCTGGATGTTGCGCCGCCACAGCCGCATGACCGGCAGCAGCGGCCGGCGCACCCAGCGCATGAACAGGCGGAGGACCGGGCTGCCCTGGACCCCGCCCTGCAGCAGCGCGCCCTCCCACAGGCGTGCCCACCGGGAGCCCGCCGCCGTCCGGCCGACAGGCCGCCCCGCGCGGGCCCCGGACCCCCCGGGCGCCGAAGCGGCACTGTCCCTGGACATGTCAGCTCGGTCCCGCCTTGTAACCGACCCCGCGGACGGTCACCACGATCTCCGGCCGCTCCGGGTCCTTCTCGACCTTGGAACGCAGCCGCTGGACATGCACGTTCACCAGCCGGGTGTCCGCCGCGTGCCGGTAGCCCCAGACCTGCTCCAGGAGCACCTCACGCGTGAACACCTGCCACGGCTTACGGGCCAGCGCGACCAGCAGGTCGAACTCCAGCGGCGTCAGCGCGATCGACTGCCCGTCCCGCTTCACGGAGTGACCGGCCACGTCGATGACCAGATCGCCTATGGCGAGCTGCTCGGGCGCCGGTTCCTCCGACCTCCGCAGCCGCGCCCGGATCCGGGCGACCAGCTCCTTCGGCTTGAACGGCTTCACGATGTAGTCGTCAGCGCCCGACTCCAGGCCCACCACGACATCGACGGTGTCGCTCTTCGCGGTGAGCATCACGATCGGTACCCCGGACTCCGCCCTGATCAGGCGGCACACCTCGATACCGTCCCGTCCGGGCAGCATCAGGTCCAGGAGCACCAGGTCGGGCTTGCTCTCACGGAAAGCGGCCAGCGCCTTGTCGCCGTCGGCTACGAAAGACGGCTCAAAACCTTCACCACGCAACACAATGCCGAGCATCTCGGCCAGTGCGGTGTCGTCATCGACGACAAGGACTCGTCCCTTCATAAACGACATCATCCCATTAACTAAATCGTTACCTGTCGTGACCTGTCACACAGCTCTGCCAGCGCCTCCGCCGTCACGGGCGAAACAGCGCCTTCTTCGGTGACGATCGCCGTCACCAGCTCGGGAGGCGTCACGTCGAACGCCGGGTTGTACGCCTGCGTCCCCAGGGGTGCCACCGGAATCCCGCCTCCCGCTCCCGACACCGTCACTTGGGGTGACGTGATCTCCGTCACTTCGAAGCCGGGGCGCTGTTCCACCTCGATGGACGCCCCGTCCGGCGTGTCCGGATCCACCGTCGTCACCGGCGCCACCACGATGAACGGCACATGGTGGTACCGGGCGAGCACGGCGAGCGGATAGCTCCCCACCTTGTTCGCCACCGAACCGTCGGCGGCGATCCGGTCCGCCCCGATCAGTACCGCGTCCACCTCCCCGGCCGCGAACAAAGAGCCCGCCGCGTTGTCCGTGAGCAAGGTGTACGCCATTCCGTTGCGTGCCGCCTCATACGCCGTCAGGCGAGCACCTTGCAGCAACGGACGCGTTTCGTCCACCCACAGCCGCCTCAGCCGCCCGTCCCGGTGCGCCGCGAGCGCCACCGCGAAGGCCGTGCCCTCGCCGCCCGACACCAGCGCCCCGGTGTTGCAGTGGGTCAGAATCCGGTGCCCACCGCCGGGCAGCAGCTCGTCCAGCAGGGCCAGCCCGTGCGCGGCCATCCGCGCGCTGGCCTCGGCGTCCTCCCGGTGCAATCGCCGCGCCGCTGCCAACGCTGCCGCCGCCGCCCGCTCGACACCGCCTCCCTCGGCGAGCGCGGCCCGGTGCGCTGTCCGGGCCCTGCGCACGCCGAGGGAAAGGTTCACCGCGGTGGGCCGGGCACCCGCCAGGGCGATCGCGGCCTCGTCCACGTCGAAGCCCCGCGCGGCGGCGAGCGCGACGCCGTACGCCCCCGCGATGCCGAGCAGCGGCGCACCGCGCACCGCCAGCGAGCGGATCGCCTCCACCAGCGCGGACGCGTCCGTGCACACCAGCTCGACCTCCTCGGCCGGCAGTCTCGTCTGGTCGAGAAGGACCAGCACAGGGCCCTCGGGAGGTTCGTCCCAACGGATCGCGGGTATTTCGGTCGGCCGGCCGTCCTCGCCGGATTGCGCGTACTGATCAGCCATGCGGTCAGTCTGCCCCGGATCCGGCGGACAATTGAAGGTGTGCAGCCCATACCGCGGCCGGTCACCGCCCGACCACCCCATGGCACGATGGCTGCCAACCTGCCGCCGCGCCCGCGGACGGGCACCGTGAAGGAGCGACGATGAACGACACTCCGGGCTGGGCCTCGCCCGGATCCGCCCCGCCCGACGGGCCCGAGCCCGGCGCGTCCGGTCCCGCCGAGCCGACCGACGGCCCCGGCCCCGCACAGCCCGCGGACCAGCCGGGCACAGACCCGTCGGGCCCCGGCCCGCAGTGGTCCAAGGAGCAGCCGCCACCCGCCCAGTGGTCCGCGCCCACCGGCGCCCCCGGCCCGGGCCAGGCGCCCCCGCCCCCACCGCCCGGCCCGGGCTGGGGCGGCCACCCCGGCGGCCCGGCGGGCCCTGGAGGCCCTGCGGGATACGGCGGCGGCTACGGAGGTTACGGCGGCAACGGCGCTCCCGGCGGCTGGGGAACCGGCTGGGGCGGCCCCCCGCCCGCGGCCAAGCCCGGTGTCATCCCGCTCCGCCCGCTCGGTGTGGGCGAGATCCTCGACGGCGCCGTCTCCACCATGCGGACCTACTGGCGCACGGTCCTGGGCATCTCCCTCACCGTCGCCGTCGTCATGCAGACCGTCGTCGTCCTCGTCCAGGGCTTCGCCTTCAACGACCTCGCCAGCACCCAGGCCCTCGACGACCCGAACGCCAGCGCCTCCGAAGTGACCCGCGCCATGAGCGAGGCCTTCCTCAGCACCGGCGTCGTCTACCTGGTCGTCCTCATCGGCACCGTCGTCGCCACCGCCCTGCTCACCTCGGTCACCAGCCGCGCCGTGCTCGGCAAGCCGGTCACCGCCGGAGAGGCCTGGCGCGACGCCCGCCCCCAGGTGCTCAAACTGTTCGGCCTGATCTGCCTGCTGATCCTCATGGCCGTCGTCCTGATCGGCGTCCCCACCGTGCCCGGCATCATCGTGGCCGTCACCGGGTCGCAGGACGGGGGCATCGCGCTCGCCGTCCTCGGTGGCCTCGCCGGCTGCGTGGTCACCCTGTGGCTGGCGATCCGCTTCTCCCTGGCCTCGCCGGCGCTCATGCTGGAGAAGCAGGGCATCGTGAAGTCGATGACCCGCTCCGCCAAGCTGGTGCGCGGCTCCTGGTGGCGGATCTTCGGCATCCAGCTGCTCGCCCAGATCATCGCGAGCATCCTCTCGTCCATCCTCGTCATCCCGTTCGCCTTCATCGCCGGCCTGTTCAGCGGCGACGGCATCAGCGGCCTCGTCGACGGCACCGGCGACCTCGGCTGGACGTTCCTCATCATCAGCGGCCTCGGCTCGGTGATCGGCCGCATGATCGCGTTCCCGATCACGGCGGGCGTCACCGTGCTCCTGTACATCGACCAGCGCATCCGGCGCGAGGCCCTCGACCTCGACCTGGCCCGCGCCGCCGGCGTCCAGGACCAGGGCACCGCCGCCACCGGCCCCACTCCGGGGAGTTGATGCGGTGAGCCTGGCGGGGGGAGTTCTCACAGCGGTACCCGCGGCGCTGCCGCGTGCCGTCTCATCGGCCGCGGGGGCACTGCTGCGCGCCCACGGCACCGTCGTACGGTCATCGGCCCTCTCGGGCGACGAGCCGCCGGTGACGATCCCGCGCGACCCCGCGCGGGAGGCGGCCCGGCGTGAACTGTCCAAGCAGATGTACCACGAGAACGACCCCAGCCTGGTGCAGCGGGCCCTGGACGCCATCTGGGACTGGATCGACAAACTGTTCGGCACGGCATCGGCGGCAGCACCCGGCGGCACACTCGGCCTGGTCGTCGTCATCCTGGCC
The DNA here is from genome assembly GCF_036226385.1 of Streptomyces sp. NBC_01261. Taxonomy (NCBI): domain Bacteria; kingdom Bacillati; phylum Actinomycetota; class Actinomycetes; order Kitasatosporales; family Streptomycetaceae; genus Streptomyces; species Streptomyces sp. NBC_01261. The sequence goes on along the minus strand of NZ_CP108463.1, from coordinate 6,780,163 downwards.
GTCCTCGTCGTCGGCGCCGCCCTGTGGTGGCGCCTCGGCACCCCGCGCCGCCAACCCGGCTCCGCCGCCGCCCTGTTCGAGGACGGTCCCCGCAGCGCCGCCGAACACCGCGCCGCCGCCGAGGCGCACGCCGCCCAGGGACACTGGAACCCCGCCGTGCAGGAACGCATGCGTGCCATCGTCCGCGCCCTGGAGGAACGGGCCCTGCTCGACGTACGCCCCGGCCGCACAGCAGACGAAGCCGTCGCGGAAGCCGGTCGCGCGCTGCCCTCGCACAGGGCCGAACTCCGCGCCGCCGCCGCGCACTTCGACGACGTGACGTACGGCGGACGCGGCGCGAGCGAGCAGTCGTACCGGCGCATCGCCGAACTCGACCGCGAGCTGGAGCGCACCAGGCCCGTCCTCACGAGCAGCGCCCACAGCACGGCCCACCAGAGCAGCCAGGGGGCCGCCGAATGACCGCGGAGGCCACGCTTCCCGCCACCTCGGCCTCGCCGACCGCCCGCCAGGTGTGGACCCGCGCGCGGGGCATCCTCCTCGCGCTCGTGATCCTCCTGGCGGCAGGCGTGGCGATCGCCGCGATCCGCTCCGACGAACGGCACGGCGACCTCGACCCGCGCTCCGCCGACCCCTACGGCAGCCGCGCCGTCGCCGAACTCCTCGGCGACCGGGGCGTGTCCACGCGCGTGGTCACCACCCTGGCCCAGGCCCGCGCCGCGGCCGACCCGGACACCACCCTCCTGGTCGCCGTCCCCGATCTGCTGACGAAGCGTCAACAGTCCGGCCTGCACTCGGCGTTCGCCAACTCCGGCAGCCGTACGGTCCTCGTCGCCCCCGGTCCCGCGTCCCTGCCCCGACTCGCCCCCGAGGTCACCGCGGACTCCGCACCCGCCTTCGCCTCGACACTCTCCCCCGACTGCTCCCTGCCCGCCGCCCGGCGCGCGGGCGACGCGGAGACCGGCGACTACCGGTACACGACCACGGCCGACAACGCCGACCAGTGCTACCCCAGTGAGGGCCGATCGACCCTGCTCCGCCTCCCGGCCGCGTCCGAGGGCGGCGACACCGTCGTCATCGGCTCGCCCGACATCCTCTTCAACAAGCGTCTCGACAAGCAGGGCAACGCCTCGCTCGCCCTCCAACTCCTCGGCTCCCGCCCCCATCTGGTCTGGTACCTCCCCTCGCTGTCCGACGCCTCGGCCACCGCCTCCGGCAGCCAGAGCTTCTTCGACCTGCTCCCCTCGGGCTGGCTCTGGGGCACCCTGCAACTGTTCATCGCAGCAGGAGTTGCCGCCCTGTGGCGGGCACGCAGACTGGGCCCCCTGGTGCCCGAGAAACTCCCCGTGGTGATCCGCGCCTCCGAGACCGTCGAAGGCCGCGCCCGCCTCTACCGCAAGGCCAACGCCCGCGACCGCGCGGCCAACGCCCTGCGCTCCACCACCCGCACCCGCCTCGCCCCCCTCGTAGGCGTCCCCGTCTCCCAGGCGCACGCGCCCGAAGCCCTGCTCCCCGCGCTCTCCGCCCATCTCCACGGCGACGGACAGACCCTGCACGCCCTCCTCTTCGGCCCGCCGCCCAGCGACGACACGGCCCTCATCGCACTTGCCGACCAACTCGACGCCCTCGAAAGAGAGGTACGCCGTTCATGATGGACCCGACCACTGACAACGCCGGGACCGCGGGAAATCCGGACACCGCCCGGGCCTCCCTCGAATCCCTGCGAGCCGAGATCGCCAAAGCCGTGGTCGGCCAGGACCCCGCCGTGACCGGCCTCGTCGTCGCCCTCCTCTGCCGTGGACACGTTCTCCTAGAAGGAGTCCCTGGGGTCGCCAAAACGTTGCTCGTCCGCGCCCTCGCATCCGCGCTCGAACTCGACACCAAGCGCATCCAGTTCACCCCGGACCTGATGCCGAGCGACGTCACCGGCTCCCTCGTCTACGACACGCGCTCCGCCGAGTTCCGCTTCCAGCCCGGCCCGGTCTTCACCAACCTGCTCCTCGCGGACGAGATCAACCGCACCCCTCCCAAGACCCAGTCGTCCCTCCTGGAAGCCATGGAGGAACGCCAGGTCACGGTCGACGGAACCCCGCGCCCGCTCCCCGACCCGTTCCTGGTCGCCGCGACGCAGAACCCCGTGGAGTACGAGGGCACGTACCCCCTCCCCGAGGCCCAACTCGACCGCTTCCTCCTCAAACTGACGATCCCTCTTCCCTCCCGCCAGGACGAGATCGACGTCCTCACCCGCCACGCCGAGGGCTTCAACCCGCGCGACCTGCACGCCGCCGGCCTGCGCCCCGTGGCCGGCCCGGCCGACCTCGAAGCAGCCCGCGCGGCCGTCGCCAAGACGACGATCTCCCCCGAAATCACCGCGTACGTAGTCGACATCTGCCGCGCCACCCGCGAATCGCCGTCCCTCACCCTCGGCGTGTCCCCACGCGGCGCCACCGCCCTCCTGGCCACCTCGCGCGCGTGGGCGTGGCTCACGGGCCGCGACTACGTGATCCCGGACGACGTGAAGGCCCTGGCACTCCCCACCCTCCGCCACCGCGTACAACTGCGCCCCGAGGCCGAGATGGAGGGCGTGACGGCGGACTCCGTCATCAACGCGATCCTCGCCCACGTCCCGGTCCCCCGCTGATGGCCCTCACCGGGCGCGCCGCCCTCCTCGCCGCCCTGGGCTCCCTCCCCGTAGGCATCTGGGAACCCAGCTGGACGGGCATCCTGGCCGTCAACGCCCCCCTGGCGGTGGCCTGCGCCTGCGACTTCGCGCTGGCCGCCCCGGTACGCCGCCTGAGCCTGACCCGCTCCGGCGACACCTCCGTCCGGCTGGGCGAATCCGCCGACGTCACCCTGACGATCACCAACCCATCCCGCCGCCCGCTCCGCGCCCGCATCCGCGATGCCTGGCCCCCCAGCAGCTGGCGCCCCGGCACCGAATTCGCCGGATCCCGCCACCGCCTGACAATCCCACCCGGCGAGCGCCGCCGCCTCACCACCCGCCTACGCCCCACCCGCCGCGGCGACCGCCACGCAGACCGAGTGACAATCCGTTCCTACGGCCCCCTCGGCCTCCTCACCCGCCAAGGCACCCACGCCGTCCCTTGGGCGGTCCGCGTCCTGCCCCCGTTCACCAGCCGCAAGCACCTCCCCTCGAAACTCGCCCGCCTGCGCGAACTCGACGGCCGCACCAGCGTCCTGACCCGCGGCGAAGGCACGGAATTCGACAGCCTGCGCGAGTACGTCCCCGGTGACGACACCCGCTCCATCGACTGGCGCGCCACCGCCCGCCAGACAACAGTCGCGGTACGCACCTGGCGCCCCGAACGCGACCGCCACATCCTCCTCGTCCTCGACACCGGCCGAACCTCAGCGGGCCGCGTCGGCGACGCCCCCCGCCTCGACGCCTCCATGGACGCCGCCCTGCTCCTCGCAGCCCTCGCATCCCGCGCCGGCGACCGCGTGGACCTCCTCGCCTACGACCGCCGGGTCCGCGCCCTCGTCCAGGGCCGCACGGCACGAGACGTACTCCCGTCACTCGTCAACGCGATGGCGACCCTCGAACCGGAACTCGTCGAAACAGACGCCCGAGCCCTGGCAGCCACCGCGATCCGCACGGCACCCCGCCGCTCCCTGATCGTCCTATTGACCAGCCTCGACACGGCCCCGGTCGAAGAGGGCCTGCTCCCCGTACTCGCCCAACTCACCCAGCGCCATACGGTTCTGGTCGCATCCGTGGCAGACCCTCACATCGCCCGCATGGCCACGGCCCGCGGAAACACAGAGGCGGTCTACGAGGCGGCAGCCGCCGCACGCGCCCAGACCGAACGCGACCGCACCGCGGAAAAACTCCGCCGGGCCGGCGTCACCATCGTCGACGCGACACCGGACGATCTCGCGCCGGCACTCGCGGACGCATATCTGGCTCTCAAGAGCGCGGGCCGTCTGTAATACAGCGGGCCCCGCTCGAAAAGCAGAGCCCTTCACAGAATTCAGAACGCCTTAAACGCAGAAAACCCCCGTACCGAATAAACGGTACGGGGGTTTTCGCAATATTTGTTCGGCGGCGTCCTACTCTCCCACAGGGTCCCCCCTGCAGTACCATCGGCGCTGTGAGGCTTAGCTTCCGGGTTCGGAATGTAACCGGGCGTTTCCCTCACGCTATGACCACCGAAACACTATGAAACAGACAACCGCACCACACCCGGTGGCCCCGGACATGGGGTTGTTCGTGGTTTCAGAACCAACACAGTGGACGCGAGCAACTGAGGACAAGCCCTCGGCCTATTAGTACCGGTCACCTCCACCCATTACTGGGCTTCCAGATCCGGCCTATCAACCCAGTCGTCTACTGGGAGCCTTAACCCCTCAAGGGGGTGGGAACACTCATCTCGAAGCAGGCTTCCCGCTTAGATGCTTTCAGCGGTTATCCCTCCCGAACGTAGCCAACCAGCCATGCCCTTGGCAGAACAACTGGCACACCAGAGGTTCGTCCGTCCCGGTCCTCTCGTACTAGGGACAGCCCTTCTCAATGTTCCTGCGCGCGCAGCGGATAGGGACCGAACTGTCTCACGACGTTCTAAACCCAGCTCGCGTACCGCTTTAATGGGCGAACAGCCCAACCCTTGGGACCGACTCCAGCCCCAGGATGCGACGAGCCGACATCGAGGTGCCAAACCATCCCGTCGATATGGACTCTTGGGGAAGATCAGCCTGTTATCCCCGGGGTACCTTTTATCCGTTGAGCGACGGCGCTTCCACAAGCCACCGCCGGATCACTAGTCCCGACTTTCGTCCCTGCTCGACCCGTCGGTCTCACAGTCAAGCTCCCTTGTGCACTTACACTCAACACCTGATTGCCAACCAGGCTGAGGGAACCTTTGGGCGCCTCCGTTACTCTTTAGGAGGCAACCGCCCCAGTTAAACTACCCATCAGACACTGTCCCTGATCCGGATCACGGACCCAGGTTAGACATCCAGCACGACCAGACTGGTATTTCAACGACGACTCCACCCACACTGGCGTGTGAGCTTCAAAGTCTCCCAGCTATCCTACACAAGCCGAACCGAACACCAATATCAAACTGTAGTAAAGGTCCCGGGGTCTTTCCGTCCTGCTGCGCGAAACGAGCATCTTTACTCGTAGTGCAATTTCACCGGGCCTATGGTTGAGACAGTCGAGAAGTCGTTACGCCATTCGTGCAGGTCGGAACTTACCCGACAAGGAATTTCGCTACCTTAGGATGGTTATAGTTACCACCGCCGTTTACTGGCGCTTAAGTTCTCAGCTTCGCCACCCCGAAGAGTGACTAACCGGTCCCCTTAACGTTCCAGCACCGGGCAGGCGTCAGTCCGTATACATCGCCTTACGGCTTCGCACGGACCTGTGTTTTTAGTAAACAGTCGCTTCTCGCTGGTCTCTGCGGCCACCCCCAGCTCAAGGAGTAAATCCTCTCACCGGTGATGGCCCCCCTTCTCCCGAAGTTACGGGGGCATTTTGCCGAGTTCCTTAACCATAGTTCACCCGAACGCCTCGGTATTCTCTACCTGACCACCTGAGTCGGTTTAGGGTACGGGCCGCCATGAAACTCGCTAGAGGCTTTTCTCGACAGCATAGGATCATCCACTTCACCACAATCGGCTCGGCATCAGGTCTCAGACTATGTGTGATCCGGATTTGCCTAGACCACGTCCTACACCCTTACCCCGGGACAACCACCGCCCGGGATGGACTACCTTCCTGCGTCACCCCATCACTCACCTACTACCATCTTGGGCCGGCGGCTCCACCACTTTCCATTCCCCGAAGGGTCCGGAACGGCTTCACGGCCTTAGCATTAATGGGCTCGATGTTTGACGCTTCACAGCGGGTACCGGAATATCAACCGGTTATCCATCGACTACGCCTGTCGGCCTCGCCTTAGGTCCCGACTTACCCTGGGCAGATCAGCTTGACCCAGGAACCCTTAGTCAATCGGCGCACACGTTTCTCACGTGTGTATCGCTACTCATGCCTGCATTCTCACTCGTGAACCGTCCACCACTAGCTTCCGCTGCGGCTTCACCCGGCACACGACGCTCCCCTACCCATCCATACAGGCGTTGGCCCTATTGTATGAATGACACGACTTCGGCGGTACGCTTGAGCCCCGCTACATTGTCGGCGCGGAATCACTAGACCAGTGAGCTATTACGCACTCTTTCAAGGGTGGCTGCTTCTAAGCCAACCTCCTGGTTGTCTGTGCGACTCCACATCCTTTCCCACTTAGCGTACGCTTAGGGGCCTTAGTCGATGCTCTGGGCTGTTTCCCTCTCGACCATGGAGCTTATCCCCCACAGTCTCACTGCCGTGCTCTCACTTACCGGCATTCGGAGTTTGGCTAAGGTCAGTAACCCGGTAGGGCCCATCGCCTATCCAGTGCTCTACCTCCGGCAAGAAACACACGACGCTGCACCTAAATGCATTTCGGGGAGAACCAGCTATCACGGAGTTTGATTGGCCTTTCACCCCTAACCACAGGTCATCCCCCAGGTTTTCAACCCTGGTGGGTTCGGTCCTCCACGAAGTCTTACCTCCGCTTCAACCTGCCCATGGCTAGATCACTCCGCTTCGGGTCTTGAGCGCGCTACTAAATCGCCCTATTCGGACTCGCTTTCGCTACGGCTTCCCCACACGGGTTAACCTCGCAACACACCGCAAACTCGCAGGCTCATTCTTCAAAAGGCACGCAGTCACGACTGCATGTGCAAGCACATACAGCGACGCTCCCACGGCTTGTAGGCACACGGTTTCAGGTACTATTTCACTCCGCTCCCGCGGTACTTTTCACCATTCCCTCACGGTACTATCCGCTATCGGTCACCAGGGAATATTTAGGCTTAGCGGGTGGTCCCGCCAGATTCACACGGGATTTCTCGGGCCCCGTGCTACTTGGGTGTCTCTCAAACGAGCCGTTGATGTTTCGACTACGGGGGTCTTACCCTCTACGCCGGACCTTTCGCATGTCCTTCGCCTACATCAACGGTTTCTGACTCGCCTCACAGCCGGCAGACTGTGAAAGAGAGATCCCACAACCCCGCATACGCAACCCCTGCCGGGTCTCACACGTATACGGTTTGGCCTCATCCGGTTTCGCTCGCCACTACTCCCGGAATCACGGTTGTTTTCTCTTCCTGCGGGTACTGAGATGTTTCACTTCCCCGCGTTCCCTCCACTTGCCCTATGTGTTCAGGCAAGGGTGACAGCCCATGACGACTGCCGGGTTTCCCCATTCGGAAACCCCCGGATCAAAGCCTGGTTGACGACTCCCCGGGGACTATCGTGGCCTCCCACGTCCTTCATCGGTTCCTGGTGCCAAGGCATCCACCGTGCGCCCTTAAAAACTTGGCCACAGATGCTCGCGTCCACTGTGCAGTTCTCAAACAACGACCAACCACCCGTCACACACCGCTCACACGATGTTTTACCGGGGTCGGCACTGAAGGCAGCCTCACGGCCGTGCCCTCAGACACCCAACAGCGTGCCCAATATCCCCGTCACTCGTGGTCAGCTTTCCACGCCCCGAAGAGCAGTACTTGCAGCCCGAGATGAGCGGCGACACCGAATAATCAACGTTCCACCCTTGAGCAACCAGCACCGGACGTTCGCCGATGAACTGGCCTCTGA
>NZ_CP108463.1:6095000-6770000 GCF_036226385.1 Streptomyces sp. NBC_01261 | reverse complement strand
GACCAGGCCGAGGAACGTGTCGAGTCGGCCTGCCGACGACATCAGGCCGATGCCCACCCCCAGGTTGAGCATGTTCTCGAAGAGGATCCAGAGGACCGGCAGGCCCAGGAACACGCCCAGGACCAGGCACATCGCGGCGGCCTTGGCGTTGTTCGTCCAGACCTGTGCCGCGAAGGCCGCCGCCGGGTGGCTTGAGTAGTAGGTCTCGTACTCGCCGCCCGGGCGGGTGAGATCGCGCAGTTGGCTCGGGGCCGCGATGGAGGACTGCACTTCGGGGTGAGTGCCTATCCACCACCCCAGGAGTACCGCGACCACGGTCGACAGCAGCGCGGTGGGGACCCACCAGTGGCGTGCTCGGTACACCGCGGCCGGAAAACTGTGCCCCAGGAAGCGTGTGACATCGCGCCAGGAGGCGCGACGGGTTCCCGTCACCGCGCTACGCGCGCGTGCCACGAGTTGACTGAGCCGACCGGTGAGCTGGGGGTCCGGGGCGCTGGACTGGATCAGGGAGAGATGGGTGGCCGTGCGCTGGTACAGAGCGACGAGTTCGTCGGCCTCGGCGCCGTTGAGGCGACGCCGGCGGCGGAGCAGCGCGTCGAGGCGGTCCCACTCGGCTCGGTGGGCCGAGACGAAGACGTCGAGGTCCATCTGGTTGCCTGCTCCTCGGCTGCTCGTCGACTACTGGTCCGGGATCAGCTTGTCGTACTGGGGCGCGATGTGCCCTCAGCTTGGCAGACTGGCTGTTCCAGGGGCAGGGCAGGGGAAGGGCGGCAGGCGTGAGTGAGCTGGTGACGGGCGAGGCGGTGGCGCTGGAGTTGCGCCCCGCGAGGCTGCCCAGCAGGGCGCTGGCGGTGTTGCTCGATCTGATCGTGGCCATCGCCGCTTACACCGGCGTGACCGTGGCGCTGATGTTTTCCACCGCCTCTTTGGACGACGCGGCACAGGTCGCGATGTCGATCGCGGCCTTTGTACTGGTGCTGGTCGGCGGTCCCATAGCGGTGGAGACGCTGAGCCATGGGCGCTCGCTCGGGAAGCTGGCGTTCGGGCTGCGCGTGGTGCGGGACGACGGCGGACCGATCCGGTTCCGGCACGCGCTCGTGCGGGGTGCGATCGGTGTGATCGAGATCCTGATGACCTTCGGGGTCGTCGCCTGTATCGCCTCGCTCGTCTCGGCGCGCGGTCGGCGGCTCGGTGATGTGTTCGCGGGCACTCTGGTCGTACGGGAAAGAGTGTCCGCCGGGCAGACGGCCTTTGTGCCTCCTCCGCCGCCGTGGCTGACGGGACGTTTCGCCGAGCTTGATCTGTCCGCCGTTCCCGATGGGCTGTGGCTGGCCATCCGGCAGTACCTGACGCGGATGCAGCAGTTGGATCCGCAGGTCGGCTGGGCCATGGCCGAGCGGCTCGCCGCGGACCTCGTGGCTCGTACGGGTGCTCCGGCTCCGCAGGGTGTTCCGCCGGCCGCGTATCTGGCTGCGGTGGTGCAGGAGCGGCAGGCGCGGGATGTCCGGCGGGCCTTCGGGAACGGCGCGGTCGGGGGCGTACCGGCCGGCGGTTTCGGGCCCGGGGCGGGTGTGCCGGGTGCCTTCGGCAACTCGGCGTTCCAGCCGTCGCCGGCTCCTCAGCAGCCGTACGGTTCCACTCCCCCGATTTGGCGTGCCCCTGCTGCAGGTGCGGAAGCCGATCAAGTCGCGTCCAGCCCCGAGCCGTCGGCGCCGCGGAACACAGCGCCCGCCGAACCCCGGTCCTCCACCGGATTCGCGCCGCCCGCCTGACGCTCCCGGCCGTGTCCTGCGGCTCAGTGACCGGGCCGGGACGCCACCACTCAGCCGAAGACGGACGGTGGCGTCTCCAACTCCTCCAGCTCGATGCCGGGTGCCGCGAGCACCACGTCGCCGGCGATGTGTACGGCGTGCTGCTCGCCCGTGTCCAGGGCTGTGACCTGGTATTCGTCCACGGTCAGAGGGCCGTTGTCAGTGCCGTGTGTTTCTCTTTTCAGCAAGGCCCAGGACTGGTCCACGGTGCGGGGGGCGAGGACCGGTTCCGTGAGGCTGACCAGGCGGACGCGGGTCGCGGAGGCGGAAGGGGTGAGGCGCAGGAGACGGGTGGTGGCGATGAGGAACGCGGGAGAGGTGCCGGTGAATGCGTGCGCGCGGACATTGCCTTCGGTGGCATCGGTGCCGGTGGGGTCGGTGCGGACCCAGGTGACGCCGTCGAGAGCGGCGCCGCGCACCTGCCAGCTCGCCGCGTGGAGTTCCAGCCGGATGGGGCGGCCGAGTTCGTCGAGGGTGAGGTCGACGGAACCGCTGTGGTCGCCCGAGGGGGTGGTGAGTTGGGAGACAAAACGCCAGCCGGACGGGCCGGGGGCGCAATGGAAGTGTTCGACAGCGAGGGGGGTGTGATCGTGCGGATCGTGGAGCGAATAACGGCCGCGGGGCATCGGGGTCCTGGGTCTTGACGGGCCGGTCCGGCCGACGGAACCAAAGGGGCAGGCCCCCGGCACGGGGGTGCGGGGGCCTGCCTCGGAGGATCTGCTGCTGAGGACCCGCCGCTGAGAACCGCGTCAGTGCACGGACGCGGTCACAGCGGGCGGGGTCGCCGGATCAGTAGCGGTAGTGGTCCGACTTGTACGGACCCTCGACCTCGACGCCGATGTACGACGCCTGCTCGGGGCGGAGCGTGGTCAGCTTCACGCCGAGCGCGTCCAGGTGGAGGCGCGCGACCTTCTCGTCGAGGTGCTTGGGCAGCACGTAGACGTCGGTCGGGTACTCCTCGGGCTTGGTGAACAGCTCGATCTGGGCCAGGGTCTGGTCCGCGAAGGAGTTGGACATCACGAACGAGGGGTGGCCGGTGGCGTTGCCCAGGTTCAGCAGGCGGCCCTCGGACAGCACGATGAGGACCTTGCCGTCGGGGAACTTCCAGGTGTGGACCTGCGGCTTGACCTCGTCCTTGACGATGCCCGGGATCTTCGCCAGGCCGGCCATGTCGATCTCGTTGTCGAAGTGACCGATGTTGCCGACGATCGCCTGGTGCTTCATCTTGGCCATGTCCGCGGCCATGATGATGTCCTTGTTGCCGGTCGTGGTGACGAAGATGTCGCCCTTGTCGACGACCTCGTCGAGCGTCGTGACCTGGTAGCCGTCCATCGCCGCCTGCAGCGCGCAGATCGGGTCGATCTCGGTGACGATCACGCGGGCGCCCTGTCCGCGCAGGGACTCCGCGCAGCCCTTGCCCACGTCGCCGTAGCCAAGGACGACCGCGGTCTTGCCGCCGATGAGGACGTCGGTGGCGCGGTTGATGCCGTCGATCAGGGAGTGGCGGCAGCCGTACTTGTTGTCGAACTTCGACTTGGTGACGGCGTCGTTCACGTTGATCGCCGGGAACAGGAGGGTGCCGTCACGGTGCATCTCGTAGAGACGGTGCACGCCGGTCGTGGTCTCCTCGGTCACGCCGCGGATCTCCGAAGCGAGCTGGGTCCACTTCTGCGAACCCTCGGAGATGGTGCGGGTCAGGACCTGGAGGACGACGCGGTGCTCGTCGGACTCGGCGGTGTCGAGGGAGGGGACCTTGCCGGCCTTCTCGTACTCGACGCCCTTGTGGACGAGCATGGTGGCGTCGCCGCCGTCGTCCAGGATCATGTTCGGGCCGCCGGTGGGGGTGTTCGGCCAGGTCAGCGCCTGCTCCGTGCACCACCAGTACTCCTCCAGGGTCTCGCCCTTCCAGGCGAAGACCGGGATGCCCTGGGGGTTCTCGGGCGTACCGTTCGGGCCGACGGCGATGGCTGCGGCCGCGTGGTCCTGGGTGGAGAAGATGTTGCAGGACACCCAGCGGACCTCGGCGCCGAGGGCGACCAGGGTCTCGATCAGGACGGCGGTCTGCACGGTCATGTGCAGCGAGCCCATGATGCGGGCGCCGGCCAGCGGCTGCGCCTCGGCGAACTCGCGGCGGATCGACATCAGGCCGGGCATCTCGTGCTCGGCGAGGGTGATCTCCTTACGGCCGAACTCGGCCAGGGAGAGATCGGCGACCTTGAAGTCCTGTCGGTTGTCGACAGTCGTCATTACGAGGAGCTCCTAGGGATTGGGGCCTTGTGGATACGGCTGGTCTGCGCGGCAGCGGACACAGGGGTGGCCGAGGGAGGGCACAGGAATGCCCCCGTACGCGCAGCGCAGTCCGTCGGAGGCCCTCTCTCCCTCGGTCGGTCCGCGTCGGGACCGCCCGACCGCCATCAGCAGCGACGTCTGGCTCCCACCCAAGCTACACCGGTGGACCCGGCCGCCCCCAGCCCACCTCCGGACGGATCCGGCCGAACTCCGGTGGGTGTCCGGTGTCGGACCGGGTTTCCGGGGGAGCCGCAACAAGATGCCCGCGAGCGTGGGCGGAGGGGACCGGACGACGGCGACCAGGGACTTCCGCGTCTTTGGGTCGGGCGTCGGATGTCGGATGTCGGATGTCGCAGGATGCACGGAGATCAGGAGTCTCTGATCGATCTCGCGGGACGTCCGGGACGGCGTTCCGCGCGACGCAGGTGTTGGACGAAGGTGTTAGGAGAACGACGTGACGAGTACGGCCGGCCCTCCCCCCACGGGCGGCGGCGATGGCGGACGGCAGCGGTTGCGGCTGCTCGCGGTGACCGCGTGCCCGACCGGCATCGCCCACACGTACATGGCCGCTGAGAAACTCGCGCAGGCCGCCGAGAGCCGCGGCATCGACATGAAGGTGGAGACGCAGGGATCCATCGGGGCTGAGAACGTCCTCGATGACAACGATGTCAGCACGGCGGACGGCGTCATCATCGCCGCGGACAAGGACGTGGACCTGAGCCGTTTCGTCGGCAAGCGGGTCCTCGTGGTCGGGGTCGCCGAGGGCATCCGGCATCCCGAACGGCTGATCGAGCAGGTGCGGTCCGCGCCCGTGCACACGGCGGGCGGTACGGCCGCGACAGCAACCGCGCCGGGTGGCAAGGAGCGGAGCGTCGCGTACAAGGCGCTGATGAACGGGGTCAGTTACATGATCCCGTTCGTCGTGGTCGGCGGGCTGCTGATCGCGATCTCGCTGTCGCTCGGCGGCCACCCGGACCCCTCCGGCGGTCTGGTCATCCCGAAGGACTCCTTCTGGATGGACGTGAACAACATCGGCGTGATCGGTTTCACGCTGATGGTGCCGATCCTGTCCGGTTACATCGCCTACGCGATCGGCGACCGGCCCGCGCTCGTGCCGGGCATGATCGGCGGATGGATCGCCAACACCGGTTCGCTGTACGACTCGAAGGCGGGCGCCGGGTTCATCGGGGCGATCGTGACCGGGTTCCTCGCCGGCTATCTGGTGCTGTGGATCAAGAAGGCCAAGGTCCCGAAGTTCGCGCAGCCGATCATGCCGATCATCGTGATCCCGATCGTGGCGACGACGGCGCTCGGACTGTTCTTCATCTATGTCATCGGGAAGCCGATCTCCTGGGTGTTCGAGCACCTCACCAGCTGGCTCGGCGGGATGACCGGCACCAGCGCGATCCTGCTCGGCACGATCCTGGGGCTGATGATCGCGTTCGACATGGGCGGGCCGGTCAACAAGACGGCGTTCCTGTTCGGCGCGGGGCTCATCGCGACCGGCAACCAGGCCGTCATGGGCATGTGCGCCGCAGCGATCCCGGTGATGCCGCTCGGCCAGGGCCTGGCCACGTTGATACGGCAGCGGTCCTACACCGAGCAGGAGCGGGAGACCGGTCTGGCCTCGCTGTTCATGGGCTGCTTCGGCATCTCCGAGGGCGCGATCCCGTTCGCGGCGGCTCGGCCGGCGCAGGTCATCCCCGCCAACATGCTGGGCGGCGCGGTGGCCGGTGCGGTCGCCGGGCTCGCCGGGGTGAAGGACGCCGTGCCGCACGGCGGGCCGATCGTCGCGGTGCTGGGCGCGGTGAGCGGCGTACCGATGTTCTTCGTGGCGGTGGCGATCGGTACGGCGGTCACCGCGGTGACGACGGTCGCGCTGGTCGATGTGAGCGAGCGGAAGCGGCGCGGGGAGTCCGTCGGGCACGAGGTCAGCCCGTACGAACCCGAGCTTGCGTTGGTCGGGGCCGGAGCGCCGGGCGCCGGGGGCGTCGTAGCGGAGCGGGCTTCGCGTCGGGGCGCGGTGTCGGCCGGTGTGGTCGGGTCGGCAGGGTCAAGTGCGGGTGCTGCGGCTGCCGTTGAGATCATGGCCGACGCCGGCTCGGCCGACATCGACTCAGCGAACTCGGGCTCGGTCACCTCCGACTCGGCCGACGCTGAAGGTGCCCCCGGTTCCGGCTCCGGCTCCGGCTCCCCCGCCGCGAGTCCCGGCCCGGAGATCCGCCCCGGAATTCTCCCCGAGGCTCTCCCTGAGGTTCCCCCCGAAGTCCTCTCCGGCTACCTCACCGAGCAGACCGTGAAGGTGGGGCTCGACGCGGGTGACAAGGAGGGCACGATCCGGGAGTTGGCCGGGTTGTTGGCGCGGACCGGAAAGGTCGTGGACGTCGAGGAGTTGGTGGCGACCGCGTTGCGGCGGGAGGCGCAGGGGACGACCGGGCTCGGGGAGGAGATCGCGATTCCGCATGCCAAGACGGATGCGGTGAGTGCGCCGGTGGTCGGGTTCGCGCGGTCGGCTGAGGGGGTCGAGTGGGGTTCCCTGGACGGTACGAAGGCCCGGCTGGTGTTCATGATCGCCGTACCGGAGGCGGCCGCCGGTGATGAGCATCTGCGGATTCTGGCGCTGCTGTCGCGGAAGTTGATGGATGCCGGGTTCCGGGAGCGGCTGTCGGCGGCCGAGGACGAGTCGGCGGTGCTCGGTGTGCTGAGCGAGGCCGGTTAGCCGGCCGGTGCGGGCCCGCGCGGACTGTTCACAGAGACCCGCTGGCCTCGCGCCCGCGGAAGGGCCGCATGGGGAGGGAAACGATGTCGGGCAAGGGGCGGGGACTCGGGGTCGCGGCTGTCGTGGTGGGGCTGTTGGGGGTGGTGCTGGCGGTCGGCGCGCTCGCGTACGCACGCAATGCCTACGGCAGTTCCACCATAAGCAGCCAGAGCATGGCGCCGACGTACAAGCCGGGCGAACGGATCATCTACGAGCAGGTCGGCGGCGGCGAGGTGCGCCGCGGTGACGTCGTGCTGTTCTCGGCGCCGGACCGCTACGGGTTCAGCGCGAGCGTGATGCAACGGGTCGTCGGGGTGGGCGGTGACCGCGTGGTGTGCTGCACGGGTTCGGGCACGGCCGCGCGGATCACCGTGAACGGAAAGCCGCTGGCGGAGCCCTATGTGAAGCAGGGCGATGTCGACGGTGTGCGCAAGACGTACGACGTGACGGTCCCGAAGGGGCGGCTGTTCCTGCTCGGTGACAACCGTGCGAACGCGATGGACTCGCGTTTCTTCGCGAGCGACCACGACGGGACGGTGGCCGAGTCCGCCGTCCGGGGCCGGGTGACCGACGACCGTACGGCCGCCTCCGGCATCGGGGTGGCCGTCATCGGCGGGGTCGTGCTCGCCCTGGTCGGTATCGGCCTGGGTATCGCCGCGTTCGTCGTACGGCGGCGGAGGGTGGCGCCGGTCGCGCCGTGGCCCGTGCAGCAGGGCCAGTAGCTGGCGCAGCAGGGCCCGTCGAGCGTCTCGGCCGGCCCTGCTGCCGTAGCAGCGGAGGGGCTCAGTGCTCGGCGGGGTGCTGGGCCGGGCCCCCCGGAGTCGCCTCGCGGTCCGCGCCCTTCGTTGCTTCCGACTCGCTGTAGATGTCGGGTTCGAGGTAGATCACGCGGGCGATCGGGACGGCTTCGCGGATGCGGGACTCGGCGGCGTTGATCGCGGTGGCGACCTCGGTGGCCGTGTCGTCGTGCTGGACGGCGATCTTGGCGGCGACGAGCAGTTCCTCGGGGCCGAGGTGGAGCGTGCGCATGTGGATGATGCCGGTGACCGTGTGGCCGTCGACGATCGCGGTCTCGATCTTCTTGACGTCCTCGATGCCGGCGGACTCGCCGAGCAGCAGGGACTTGGTCTCGGCGGCCAGGACCAGCGCGATCAGGATGAGCAGGATGCCGATGCAGAGGGTGCCGATGCCGTCCCAGATGCCGTCGCCGGTGAGCAGCGCCATGCCGACGCCGCCGAGGGCGAGGACGAGACCGATGAGCGCGCCGAAGTCCTCCAGGAGGACGACGGGCAGCTCGGGGGCCTTGGCGCGGCGGATGAACTGCGCCCAGGAGTGCGTGCCGCGCAGTTCGTTCGACTCCTTGATGGCCGTACGGAACGAGAAGCCCTCGGCGATGATCGCGAACACCAGGACGCCGACCGGCCAGTACCAGTGCTCCAGTTCGTGCGGGTGTCTGATCTTCTCGTAGCCCTCGTAGACGGCGAACATGCCGCCGACGGAGAAGAGGACGATCGAGACGAGGAAGGCGTAGATGTACCGCTCGCGGCCGTAGCCGAAGGGGTGTTGCGGGGTGGCCTCGCGTTGGGCCTTCTTGCCGCCGATCAGGAGCAGGGCCTGGTTGCCCGAGTCCGCGAGGGAGTGGACGCCCTCGGCGAGCATCGAGGACGAGCCGCTGAAGGCGAACGCCACGAACTTCGATACCGCGATCGCGAGATTGGCGCCGAGTGCCGCCACGATCGCCTTGGTGCCGCCTGACGCGCTCATCTGTTCGCGGTGTCCCTTCGCCTTCGTACGTCTACGTCGGACGTCTGCCCCGGATGGGCCGTCCGACCGTCTTTGCCCGTCCTTTGCCGGTGGGCCATTCTTGCAGCCCTGCCCGGCGACGGCTCGTCAGGTATCCACAGGCCCGGTCATACGATCACAGTGGCCCGGAAGACCGTGCCCACTCCGGACACCTCCGCCGTGTCTCCCGCCGGGACGAACACCGACTGACCGGGCGCCAGTTCGAACTCGCCCGCCTTCACCGCACCGGCCGTGCAGAGCAGGATCTGCGGGGTGTCGAGGGTGAGGTCGTGGGCGCCGGTGCCCTCCGGGAGGACGTACCGGGACAGCCGGAACTCGTCGATGGGGGTCTCGTAGACCTCCTCGCCGTCGGGGGACGCCTCGGGGCGCAGCACTCCGGGGTCGCTCGCCTCGAAGCGGACGATACGCAGGAGTTCGGGGACGTCGACGTGCTTGGGGGTGAGGCCGCAGCGCAGGACGTTGTCGGAGTTGGCCATGATCTCGACGCCGAGGCCGTTGAGGTAGGCGTGCGGGATGCCTGCGCCGAGGAACAGGGCCTCGCCGGGCAGGAGCCGGACGTAGTTCAGGAGCATGGCCGCGATGACGCCGGGGTCGCCCGGGTAGTGGTGGGCGATGTCGGCGTAGGGCGCGTAGTCGCCGCCCAGGCGGGTGCAGGCGGTCGCCGCGGCGGTGACCGTGTGGCGCATTTCCTCCGGGTCGGCGGTGAGGATCGCAGTGAGGACCTCGCGCAGGGCGGCTTCCTCGGGGTGTGCGTGCAGGAGGTCGACGTACGGCTTCAGGGAGTCGACACCGAGGCCGGCGAGCAGGTCGGCGGCGCGCAGCGGGTCGCGGAAGCCGCACAGACCGTCGAACTCCGTGAGCGCGCAGATCAGTTCGGGCTTGTGGTTGGCGTCCTTGTAGTTGCGGTGCGGGGCGTCCACGGGGATGCCCCGGCGCTCCTCGTCGGAGTAACCCTCCTTCGCCTGCTCCAGGTTGGGGTGCACCTGGAGGGAGAGCGGGGCGCCGGCGGCGAGGATCTTCAGCAGGAAGGGCAGGCGCGGGCCGAACTTCGCCACCGCCTTCTCCCCCAACTCCCGCTCCGGAGCCGCCTCGATGACCTCGACGAGCGTCCCGCGCGCGGTGCGCGAGGGTGCCCCCGGGTGCGCGCCCATCCACATCTCCGCCTGCGGTTCGCCGTTCGGCTCGACGCCGAGCAGCTTGGGGATGGCGGTCGTCGAACCCCAGGCGTAGGGGCGGACGGTGTTGTCGAGGCGGTCCATGTGGCTCTCTACCGGTTCTCTCTGCGTACGACCCGAGGACGACCTGGGTACGACGTGGCTTCGCGCCCCGTACGACGGTGTACGGCGGCTCAGGGCTTCGACGACAGGATCAGGCGCCCGAGGCGAGCGCCAGGTAGACGGCGGCGAAATCCGTCATGGCGATCAGCTCGGCAAGGGTCTCCAGCTCGCCGCCCTCCTCGGGCTCCAGCTCGCTGATCGGCGTGTCGTGACTGAGGGCCAGGTCACGCGCGGTCGGAGCTGCCGTGAGGCCACCGATCGGGCGGTCCCGGAGCAGCACCACGCGTGCGTGCAGCGCGGGCGCCTCGTCGACGCGATCCCTGAAGAAGTCGTCGGGATCGGCGCTGCCGGCGAGCGGACCGGCCAGCAGCGCGTTGTGCTCGGCGAGTGCCTCGGGGAGTTCGGAGACGAGCGCGGGGCGGCCGGCCAACTCCGCCAGCGCGGCGGCGAATCGGCGGCCCGCAGGACCAGCGGACGTGCCCTCCGTCCAGATCACCGGGAGCGAGTCGGCGAGTTCGGAGGCCAGGGTCTTCGCGGGATTGCTGTACGTCGCGACGGCGGGCCCGCAGCGCTCGGCGACCTGATCGAGCCGGTCGGCGACCTTCTCCAGGGCCTCCGGAGGCGCGCTGAGCAGGCCGGTGCGGTCCAGGATCGCGAGAAGCGGGGTGAGCAGCGCCCAGAGGACTCCGGGGGCGGAGGCTGCCAACGGCTCGTCGTGTTCGTACGGGGCGGTCGCCATCGGTACGAAGAGGCCGTGGGCGCCGTCCACCGCCTCGGTGAGGGGGCTGCGGGTCGGTGCCACGGCCACGACGGTGCAGCCGCGGCGGTAGGCCTGCTCGGCGAGGAGGGACAGGCCGGGTTCGGTGCCGTCCGGGGTGGTGATCACCAGCAGGTCCACGGAGCCCGCCCAGCCCGGGAGTTCCCAGCGCAGGGCGCCGGCCGCGGGGGCCACGCCGGTGGGTGCCAGGCGGGTGACGGGGCTGCTGGCTCCGGCGAGGGTGCCGAGCAGGTCGGCGACGCAGGTGGCGGCGGCACCGGGGCCGGCGATCAGGATGGCGCGGGGGCGGCCGTCCGGTTTCAGGTCGTGGACGCCGGCCTCGGCGGCGTGCCGGGCGGCTGTGCGCACCCGCGCACCGGCTTCGGCGGCACCGCGGAGCAGGGCCCGGCGGTCGGCCTCGGCCAGTGCCTCCGGGGTGTCGAGCAGCGATTCGTCGAGCATGGGCGGCGGCCTCCGATCGCGTCGTCGTCGGTTACGCGGGGTGGCGGGCCTCGTCGACGAGCAGTACGGGGATGCCGTCCCGGACGGGGTAGGCCAGACCGCAGTCCGCGCCGGTGCAGATCAGCTCGGTGTCCTGCTCCTTGAGGGGGGCGTGGCAGGCCGGGCAGGCCAGGATCTCCAGGAGGCCGGCTTCGAGCGGCATGAGGTGTCCCTCCGAGGGGGTGTCTGCGACGCTTGGGCGGATGTGCCTGGTCAGGGTACCGCCGCTTGAGGAGGCTTGCCGGGGTTGGGGCCGACGTCCCTGGGGGCTGCGCCCCCAGACCCCCCTTCGGCCTGAACGGCCTCGTCCTCAAACGCCGGACGGGCTGGATATGGCGGCCGGTGCTGGAGAGGTGGACCCCCGCCGGGGCGGGTGGGGGTTGGGGACGGCCAACTCGGCCTCCGACACCGGGCGGGGTGGAAATGCGGGCCCGTGTTGGAGGTGTGAGCCCCCTCCGGGACGGGTGGGGGTGAGGGACGGCCAACTCGGCCCCCGACACCGGGCGAGGTGGAAATGCGGGCCCGTGTTGGAGGTGTGAGCCCCCACCGGGGCGGATGGGGGTGAGGGACGGCCAACTCGGCCCCCGACACCGGGCGAGGTGGAAATGCGGGCCCGTGTTGGAGGGGTGAGCCCCCTCTGTGTGCGGGCCGGACGGTGCGCTTGGTCTCGGACACCGGTTCGGCTGAGAATGCCGACCGCCGCCGCAGAGGTCTCGCCTCCGGGTAGGTGGGGTTTCAGGACAGCGAACTCGACCTCAGACGCCGGGCGCCCTGGATCCACCGACCGGCATCGACAAGAGCCGCCGGCCGCAGTGCCGTCACCCCCTGATGATCCCCAGCACCTCGTCCCGCACCTTCCCCATCGTCGCCTCGTCCCGTGCCTCCGCGTTGAGCCTCAGCAGCGGTTCCGTGTTGGACGGGCGGACGTTGAACCACCAGTCGGCGGAGGAGACGGTGAGGCCGTCGAGTTCGTCGAGGGTGAGGTCGGTCTGGTTCGCGTAGGCGGTGCGGATCGCCGTGAGGCGGGCCTGTTGGTCGTCGACCGTGGAGTTGATCTCGCCGGAGCCGACGTAGCGGTCGTACTGGGCCACGAGGGCGGAGAGGGAGCCGTCCTGGCCGCCGAGCGCGGCGAGGACGTGGAGGGCGGCCAGCATGCCCGTGTCGGCGTTCCAGAAGTCCTTGAAGTAGTAGTGCGCGGAGTGCTCGCCGCCGAAGATCGCGCCGGCCTTCGCCATCTCGGCCTTGATGAAGGAGTGGCCCACGCGCGTGCGTACCGGTGTGCCGCCGTTCTCCTTGACGACCTCGGGGACCGACCAGGAGGTGATCAGGTTGTGGATGATGACGCCCTTGCCGCCGTTCCTCGCCAGCTCGCGGGAGGCCACCAGGGCGGTGATGGCGGACGGGGAGACCGGGTCGCCGTTCTCGTCGACCACGAAGCAGCGGTCGGCGTCGCCGTCGAAGGCGATGCCGAGGTCGGCGCTCTCCTCGCGGACGCGTGCCTGGAGGTCGACGATGTTGGCCGGGTCGAGCGGGTTGGCCTCGTGGTTCGGGAACGTGCCGTCCAGCTCGAAGTACATCGGGACCAGGGTGAGCGGCAGGCCGGCGAACACCGTCGGGACCGTGTGGCCTCCCATGCCGTTGCCCGCGTCGACGACGACCTTCAGGGGGCGGATGGAGGCCAGGTCGACGAGGCCGCGGAGGTGCGCCGCGTAGTCCTCCAACGTGTCCCGCCGGGTGATCGTTCCCGTCGGTCCGGAGACCTCCGGCGTGCCCGAGTCCAGCCAGGACTCGACGAGTTGGCGGATCTCCACGAGGCCGGTGTCCTGGCCCACGGGGGCCGCGCCCGCCCGACACATCTTGATGCCGTTGTACTTCGCCGGGTTGTGCGAGGCCGTGAACATGGCGCCGGGCAGGTCGAAGGCGCCCGACGCGTAGTACAGCTGGTCCGTGGAGCACAGGCCGATCTCGGTCACGTCGACGCCGCGCGCCGCCGCCCCGCGCGCGAAGGCTGCGGAGAGACCCGGGGACGAGGGCCGCATGTCGTGCCCGGTCACGATCGCGTTCGCGCCGGTCACTTGGACGAAGGCCGCTCCGAACAGCTCGGCCAACGACTCGTCCCACTGGTCCGGGACGACGCCCCGTACGTCGTACGCCTTCACGAGCTGTGACAGATCAGCAGACACGGCCAACCCTCCAGAAAGTCCTATCGGTCGCCCCAAACTACCCGCCAGGACCGGCATACGACGTGCGGCAACCGAGCCGTCCACACACCGTTACCTCAGCTCAGAGCGGCATCTACCCCAGCGGCACAAGGTGGTTGGGGGCCAGGCCGCGTGAATCGTTGAACAACTCGCCCGCGGGCCAGGCGGATCGTTGAACGACCGGATCACCGAGCGAGTGGATCGTTGAACGACGGGTTCACTGAACAACCGGATCGTCGAACGACCGGCCGACTGGACAACGGGATTGTTGAACGAACTCCGGCAACGAACTCCTGGACAGGCGCCGTCAGTTGTCCGGTGAGCGCAGCACCCGAAGATGCCCCCGGCGCGCGACCTCCATCGGGTCCACCGTGCGGGCCCCGCCTCCGCCGCCGGCCCCTGCCGCCCGCTCCTGGGGGCGGGCCGCCTCGCGCACGGCGTTGGCGAGCGCTTCCAGGTCGTCGCCGCTCGGGCGGGCCGGGGCGGAGCTGTCGAGGAGACGGACGACTTCCCAGCCGCGGGGCGCGGTGAGGCGCTCGGAGTGCTCGGCGCACAGGTCGTAGCAGTGGGGTTCGGCGTAGGTGGCGAGCGGGCCGAGGACCGCGGTCGAGTCGGCGTAGACGTACGTCAGCGTCGCGACGGCGGGGCGGCCGCAAGCGGTGCGCGAACAGCGACGTACAGGGCTCACGACGTTGGACGGTACCGCACTCTTGAGCGGGCCGCGACGACTCTCCCCCAGGTCACCCCACCGTGTCGGGCTGTGAAACGTCCCACACACCCCACCGGCAACACGCGGCTGACCTGCGCGGACACCCTCTCCCGCGATCTCGAACGGGGTCGAATCCCGTCACCACTCGGCACAAACACCGTCAATTGCCTTGAGAGGGACGGTCTTCGAGACATACGAAATCGAGCCCAACCTTGGCTGGAACGGTCATCCGGCGACATGCCGTGCGGAGCGTCCGACGGCGGTGGAGTCGGGCGGCCGGACCCTACGGGGACTACGCTTCACCAGTGATGGACACCCCCGTACCGCCCTCCGCCGCCGGCCCCGGGCCCCGCCGCCGCGATCGCCACGGCCGGGGCATGCGCGGCCCGATCGCGCCGCCCCAGGTTCCGCTCGCCGCGAGCCGCGCCGACGCGTTCGCGGATCTGGTGCAGGACTCCGTGGAGCGCCTGGAGCGGCGCTGGCCGCAGCTGTCCGACATCGATTTCCTCGTCCTGGAAGTCCCTCGACTGGGTGGTGCGGGCGAGGGCTGGAACGACGAGTCGGTGCCCCTGGGTGGCACGATCGCCGCCCGCGAGGGACAGCCCGCGCGCGTGGTGATCTACCGGCGCCCGGTCGAGATCCGCACGAAGGGGCACGACGAACGGGCCGCACTCGTCCACGAGATCGTCGTGGAGCAGGTCGCCGAACTGCTGGGGCTCACCCCGGAGACGGTCGATCCGCGCTACGGGGAGGACTGAACCCTCCCCACGCGCGCGTGCCCCCGGCTCCTACTTCTTCTGCAGCACCGACAGGTCCTCGTCCGTCTGGGGCACCGACACCGTTCCCCGGTCGTCGGGCAGCGTCTGGATGGTGAAGCCCGGTACGCCCTCCTCGGTCGCCGACAGCATGCGGGCCGCGTACACCGGACCGCCAGACTGCGGTTCCACCGTCAGCGCGTAGGTGCCCTTCAGGCCTGCGGGGACCGGGAGTTCGACGTCCTCGGTGGTGCCGGCCTTGATCGTGTACGTCTTCGAGACGGGCGTACCGCCGCCGCTGCCCGCGGACGCGGTGACCTTGACCGTCGCGGTGCGGGTGGGCGCGACCAGGGACAGCGTGGAGCCCTTGGCGCTGTTGTCGGCGGACGTCGCGCGCGTGCCGACCGCGCTCGTCGCCGGGATGAACGCCGTCTCCTGCTTGCTGCCCTTGCCCCGTACGACCTTCAGCGCGGCGACGATCGGCACGGACTGGTCGGTCGGTGTCAGCACCAGGGAGCCCGGGTCGCCGCGCGTGACGTCGCCCAGGTCGACGGCGGTCGTCATGCCCGCCTTCACGTGCACGGTCTCGTGCCCGGCCGGCGTGATCATCCCGGTGGGTGACGACAGCCGCACCTTCAGGTCGGCGTCCGAGTCGCCCGGCGTGAAGGCGATCAGCCGCACGGAGGTGGCGTCCTTCGGGATGCCCGGCATGACCAGGCTGCCCGCCGGGTCCGTGGACGCGGCCAGCCAGTCGCCGCCGAGCTTGGAGTCGAGGGCCTGCACCGACGCGCCGACCCGGCCGCTGCGCACGCTCACGTGCACGGTCAGGTCGGTCTCCGGGTCGTCGGTGAGCGTGGACAGCAGGATCGGCTCGCTGGCGTGCGGCTCGACCGTGATGCCCTCCCCCACCGTCGACTTCAGGTCGCCGTCCTTGCCGTAGAGCTCGATGTCGACGACGGCTGCGGAGTCGTCCGGGTTGGTGAGGTGCACGTAGTCGGTGCGGCCGGTGGCGGTGCTGGCGCCCGGGAACCAGAACTCGGTGTCCGGGGCGGTGCAGTTGACGCCCTGGAGGCCGCGGCCGTTGCCCGCGGCGACCTCGGTGGTCTCCTGGACGGACCAGCCGGGCGCGTACTTGCCCTCGGCGGTGCCGAGCAGCGCGGGCGCGTCGGCGCCGGAACTGTCGCCGGTGGCCGCGGTGCCGGGGGCCTTCGGCTCCAGGACGGGCTTGGCGGGCTTCTTCTTGCTGCTCGTGCCGTCGCCCGACTCCTCGGTGGCGGACTCAAGTTCGGCCTTGCCGCCGCTGTCCGTGCCCGTCGTGACGGGCGTGAAGGACGTGTACGAGGTGTCGGCGAGGTCGGAGGTGCTGGGCGCCGGGCAGAGCAGGCTGGTGCGCTCCACGGGCAGCCGGGCGGCCGTCCTGGCGGTGCCGGTGCCGGACGCGGCCGGTGCCTTCATCTCGGCGAACCCGGTGACGGCGGCGAGCGCGACCACACCGGCGAGGAAGGACAGGGTGGGGCGGTTCACTGCTGGCTCCCGTCGGGGCGCTCGTTGCCGTGCGGTCGTTGCTGCTGGTCCGGGTCGTACGTCGGGTCGTAGGCGGGGTCGTAGTTCGGGTCGTAGCCCTGGTTCTGGCCCTGGTTCGGGCCCTGGTTCGGGTCGTAGCCCGGGTCGTACGTCGGGTCGTACGCCGGTGTCGCGGGCTGGCCGCCGTACGCGTACGGGTCGTACTGGCCGCCCTGACCGGTCTGGTAGGGGTCCGCCTGGTACGACTGGTCGTAAGTACCCGCCGGGTACTGCTCGTTGGCCTGGTACTGCTCGCCGCCGTAGGTGCCGTACTCGGCGCCCGCGTAGCTCGCCGCGTCCCACTCGCCGTAGGACTGCTGCTGCGGGATCGCGGCGACGGCCTCCTCCTCCGGAGGAGGCATGGTGTTCGTCGCGAAGGCGTCGAACTGGCCGGTGTCCGCCGGGTCGTCGGTCTCGTCGGTGGACTCGGCCTCCGCCTGGGCGCGCAGGCGGCGGGCCCTGCGGCCCTCGCCCGCGACCGCCTGGGCCGGGATCAGCTCCTCCTCGGGGAGGTCGTCGTCGATCTCGCGGCGGCGGCCCGGGAGGGCGAGCACGACGAGGACGAGGGCGAGCGCGCCCTGGGTCCACAGCCAGGCGGTGTGTCCGATCGGGTCGTCGTAGGTGACGTCCAACCTGCCGCCGGAGGCGGGGAGTTCGAAGCCCTGGGCCCAGCCGTCGACCGTGGTGCGGGTGAGCGGCCTGCCGTCCAGGGTGCCTGTCCAGCCCGCGGCGGCGGAGTCGGCGAGGCGCAGGACGCGGCCGGTGGCGCCGGACGGGATCGTGGTGTGGATGTCGACGGGGCCGGCGGCGACGGGCTTCGGGGTGGCGGAGCCGGTGACGATCGCCGCGCGGGAGACCTCCTCGTCCACCTGCCACAGGGCACTGCCGTCGGCCTGGCTGAGCCTGCTGAGGCCGGGGGTGGCGTCCAGGACGCGGCTGACCTCGCGGGGCGCGCCCTTGTGGACGAGGACGTAGCGCACGGCGAAGCCGCCGAGTTCGTCGGCCTGGTCGGCGCCGGACCCTGCGACGAGGTTGGCGACGACCTTGTCGAGCTTGGTGTTCTCGCCGTCCGCCGCGGCGAACTCGCCGTCTCCCATGCGGGTGCCGGAACCGCGCACCAGCATGTAGCCGACGTGCGCGGGGGAGTCGCTGTCGAGGACGAGGGTGCGGGCCTGGTCCCGGGTGCCGCTCTCCTCGGCGACGAACGCGGGCACCTGGGTCGGGTCGTGGCGCTCCAGGGGGCCGTCGGCGCCGCGGATCATCCAGCCGGCGGCGACGAGCAGCGGGCCCGCGGCCGAGGCGAAGGCGATCAGGACGGCCACCGGCTGGCGCCAGCCGAAGCTCTGCTCGGCCACGCGCGCGCGTGCCCCGTCGGCGCCGAGCGCGGCGGCGGCGAGGAGGGCGAGGCCGTAGACGAGGGTCGCGGGGCCCGCCCAGGTGGAGCTGTTGGACAGGACGGCGAAGACGAGGCCCACCAGGGCGACGCCCCAGGCCGTCCAGATTCCGAACTGACGCTCACTGCGCAGGAGGGCGGCGAGCGCGGCCAGCACGATGCCGATGAGCATCAGCCCGCTGACCGTGCCGGGGCCGCCGGGGCTGGCGCCGAGCAGGTCGAGGGGGGACGCGGACCCGGAGCCGTACTCCAGGCCCGCCTGCTGGAAGAAGCCGAACGGGAGCAGGGGCAGCGACCAGGGCGCCAGGATCAGCAGCGGGGTGCCGTACTGGGCCAGGAAGCGCGGACCGTAGCCGACGAGGTCGCCGCGGCGCACGGCCAGCAGCGCGACGCCCAGGAGCAGCGTGATGGGCCAGATGATCGGCGTGAAGGCCGTGGTGACCGTCAGGAGCAGGGCGTACGCCCAGGTGGCGCGCCAGCTGCCGCGGGCCCCGGAGGCGTGCGTGAGGCCGCTGGCCGCGATGCCCGCGCGGGCCATCAGCGGGAGCAGTACGGCGAGCACGGCGGTGCCGATGTGGCCGCCCGCGAGGGCGCCGGTGGCGGCGGGCAGGAAGGCGTAGACGACGGCGGCCCACGCGCGCAGCAGGCGCGACTCGACGAGCGGGCGGGACGCGAAGTAGGCGGTGAACCCGGCCAGCGGGACCGACGCGACCAGCAGGACCGTGACCGCGAGGCCGGTCGAGCCGAAGAGGAGCGAGGAGAGCATCGCGACGAACGCGAGGTACGGCGGCGCGGACGGGGTGCCGCCGACGCCCACCGGGTGCCAGGAGTCCAGGAAGCGCGACCACAGCTCGCTGGAGTCGCCCGGGGCGGGCAGCAGCGCGCCGCCCGTGAGCGCGCCGCTGGCGAGCAGGCCGCGGCAGGCGACGAGGGAGACGAGCAGCAGCACCAGGAACAGCACCGGGCCCGGCTTGCGGGCGATGCGCTTCACGCGCGCGAACTGCTCGATCTCCAGGAAGTCCGCGTCGTCGCCGCCGGGTCCGGACTCGACGGCGCCGCCGTGCCGGCCGGCTCCGGAGGTGATCTCGGGGTCGGAGGTGTCGACGAAGCTTCCGGCGACCTGTTCGAAGGTGGCCCGCACGGTCGCGCCCGGGGGCGGGAACAGGGGCCGCAGTTCGGCCTTGTCGATCTGGGCGCCGGCGCGCCTGCGCCGTCCGGCGAGGATCCGCTCGGGGCGCAGCAGGGTCCCCAGGAGGCCGCGGATCTCGTCGAGCGCCTGTCCGGGGACCTTGCCGACGAGGTTGGCGACGGTCCGCAGCAGCGTGCCGACGACGACCCGGAAGAGGACCCAGGGCAGCACGGCCGTACGGCTGTTGACGAGCAGGGTGTAGACGGCGCCGGCCTTGTCGACCTTGTGCGGGGAGGCGACGGTGCGGCCCGCGCAGTCGACGGCGCGGCGCTCGCGGGAGGCCGCCTCGGCGTGCCGTACGACCGCCTCGGGGGCGACCAGGACGCGGTGGCCGGCGGCGGTGGCGCGCCAGCACAGGTCGACGTCGTCGCGCATCAGGGGCAGCCGGCGGTCGAAGCCGCCGAGTTCGTCGAAGACGTCGCGCCGGACGAGCATGCCGGCGGTGGACACGGACAGCACGGGCCGTACGTGGTCGTGCTGTCCCTGGTCCTGTTCGCGGCGGTCCAGGCCGGTCCAGCGGCGGCCGGAGTGGGCGATGGTGACGCCGACCTCCAGCAACTGCCGCCGGTCGTACCAGCCGCGCAGCTTGGGGCCTACGACGGCCACGTCGTCGCGGCCCAGTTCGTACTCCTGGTCCACGACCCGCAGCAGTTGCGCCAGGGCGTCGGGCTCCGGGGCGGAGTCGTCGTGCAGCAGCCACAGCCACTGGACGGGCTCGCCGTGCGGGAGTTCGGGCATGTCGTAGGCGTCGTCGCGCCACGTGCGCGTGACGGGGTCCCAGCCGCTGGGGCGCTTCAGGTACGGCAGCTCGTCCGGGGTCAGCAGCGGCGAGGTGCGGTTGGCCTCCTCGACGGCCTGGCCGAAGCCGGTGCGCCGGGCGAGGTGGAGCACGCGGTCGGCGCCGAGGGCGTCGGTGACCAGCTGGGCGGAGTCGTCCGCGCTGCCGGTGTCGGCGGCCATGACGCTCTGCACGGGGCGCTCCTGGCCGAGCAGCCCGGCGAGCGCGTCGGGCAGCCAGCGGGCGCCGTCGTGGGAGACGAGCACCGCGGTCACCACGTGACGCGGGAACTCAGGAGTGGCAGCGTCGTGTTGGCCTGCCGTGTGGCTGTGCACGGACATCGAGGTACGGGCCCCGGTTCGATGGACTGCGGTGGACGCCCGTGTCCCGAGGGGACCGCGGTACGTCTCGGACGAGCGCCCACACTATCGGCTGGGCATGACGACGGCCCGCCGCCTGTGGATAACCCAGCTGCGACGGGCCGTTCGGTGCGTCCCGAGGTGTGTCCCGAGGTATGTGCGGAGGTGTGCCGTCCGGCTTCAGACGGCGGCCTTCTTGAGCCGACGGCGTTCGCGCTCGGAGAGGCCGCCCCAGATGCCGAAGCGTTCGTCGTTGGCGAGGGCGTATTCGAGGCATTCGGAGCGCACCTCACAGGCCAGGCAGACCTTCTTGGCCTCGCGGGTGGAGCCGCCCTTCTCGGGGAAGAAGGACTCGGGGTCGGTCTGGGCGCACAGCGCGCGCTCCTGCCAGCCGAGCTCCTCGTCCGCGTCGTCGACCAGCAGTTGCTGCACCAGCTCGGTCATGTGCGCCCCTCGTCCGTCTTTCGCGTCCCCGTGATGTGGCCGTTACCGATGTCGGCTGAACGACACGAGTGAAATTACAAGTGTGCTGCTCCGGGCGAGTCAAGCCGAGATCTGCTATTGGGCCCCTTATTCACTCTGCGGAACCAAGGGCTAGCGGAAAGTGTTCAAATCGGCATAAACCTTGACAAGCAGAAGAGACCCCCCGAGCGCCTCCTACCCCGAGACGGAGCCTGTACGGGGGAGGACGCCCAGGAGTTCGATCTCGTTCCACTGGGGTTCGTGCGCCCGGTTGTGCGCCATGTGTCCTGGTAGACACCTGAACAAACCTTTCACCTCGAAGATGAACCGGATGGGGTGAAACATGTCCCACATACCGGGCGTCGAGTTGACAGTGCGGGTGTGAACCGCTGTCCTTGTGGGCATGCTCGCGAACTTGGCATCCACCTCGACCCGCACCGCCGGGTCCCTCGGTGCTGCCCACGCTCGCTGTAGCTGTTGTTGCTGTTCCGGCTGTTGAGCCCACGCGCTCCGGCCCTGCCTGCTTTCTTCATTGGTGACACCCAGCCCCCGCCGTTACTTCTTACGCCGAGGAACCACCGCACCCCCATGAACAGCGACAGCGACCTCCAGATCGCCGGCGACATCCTCGAAGTCCCGCACCTCCTCCAGCCGCCGCGCGAACACCCCGCCACCGTGGCCGAGTTCGTCGGCTTGGCGCGCTCCGTCGCGGCCGACCGCGCCCAGTGGGAGCACCTCGTCGAGTTCGACGCGACGACCCGCTGGTACCACCGGCTGCGCACCGGCCCCGGCTACGAGGTGTGGCTGCTGTCCTGGGTGCCCGGACAGGGCAGCGGGCCGCACGACCACGGCCCCTCCTCCGGTGTGCTGACCGTCCTGGACGGCACGCTGACCGAGCGCACCGAGGGGGGCACGCGCGCGTTGGGGGCGGGCGCGCAGCGGGTGTTCGCGCCGGGGTACGTCCACGAGGTCGTCAACGACACCCTCGAACCGGCCATAAGCCTGCACGTCTACTTCCCCGGCCTGACCGAGATGCCGATGCACACGGCGTGCGCGCGGCGCACCGGATCCGAGCCGGTCGACGCCGTGACCGCCTGACGCGACGCGGTGACCGCCTGACGCGACGCGGTGACCGCCGGGCGCGCGCTACGACGACCGCCCGGCCCTCGATCCGGCGACTGCCCGCCGCGTTGTCGGACCCGCCTGCAAGACTTGTCCCCATGCGCATTGTGGTTCTGGCAGGCGGTATCGGTGGTGCCCGGTTCCTGCGCGGTCTCAAGCAGGCCGTGCCGGACGCGGACATCACGGTGATCGGCAACACGGGGGACGACATCCACCTCTTCGGGCTGAAGGTCTGCCCGGACCTCGACACGGTGATGTACACGCTCGGCGGCGGCATCAACGAGGAACAGGGCTGGGGTCGGGCCGACGAGACCTTCCACCTCAAGGAGGAGCTCGGGGCGTACGGGGTCGGGCCCGAGTGGTTCGGGCTCGGCGACCGGGACTTCGCGACGCACATCGTGCGGACGCAGATGATCGGCGCCGGCTTCCCGCTGAGCGCGGTCACCGAGGCGCTGTGCGACCGCTGGCAGCCCGGAGTGCGGCTGATCCCCATGACGGACGACCGCGTCGAGACGCATGTCGCCGTCGAGGTGGACGGCGAGCGCAAGGTGATCCACTTCCAGGAGTACTGGGTACGGCTGCGCGCGTCGGTCGCCGCCGTAGCCGTCGTGCCGGTCGGGGCCGAGCAGGCCAAGCCCGCGCCCGGGGTCCTGGAGGCGATCGCGGAGGCGGACGTCATCCTCTTCCCGCCGTCCAACCCGGTCGTCTCCGTCGGCACCATCCTCGCCGTGCCCGGCATCCGGGAGGCGATCGCCGAGGCCGGGGTGCCCGTGATCGGTCTCTCCCCCATCGTCGGGGACGCGCCCGTGCGCGGGATGGCCGACAAGGTGCTCGCGGCGGTGGGCGTGGAGTCCACGGCCACGGCGGTGGCCGAGCACTACGGCTCGGGGCTGCTCGACGGCTGGCTCGTCGACACCGTGGACGCCGCTGCCGTACCGGATGTCGAGGCGGCGGGCATCCGCTGCCGGGCCGTACCGCTGATGATGACCGACACCGAGGCGACCGCGCGGATGGCGCGGGAGGCGCTGGCGTTGGCGGAGGAGGTGCGGGCGGTATGAGCGAGGTGGCGCCGGTGGAGGGGTACCGGGTCTGGGCCGTGCCCGGGATGCCCGAGGTGGCGGCCGGGGACGATCTGGCCAAGCTGATCGCCGCGGCCGAGCCCGGGCTCGTCGACGGGGACGTGCTCCTCGTCACCTCGAAGATCGTGTCCAAGGCGGAGGGTCGGATCGTCGAGGCGGCCGACCGGGAGGCCGCGATCGACGCCGAGACCGTACGGGTCGTCGCGCGGCGCGGGGCCCTGCGGATCGTGGAGAACCGGCAGGGGCTGATCATGGCCGCGGCCGGCGTCGACGCCTCCAACACCCCTGCCGGGACCGTGCTGTTGCTGCCCGAGGACCCGGACGCGTCCGCGCGCGCGATCCGCGACGGGCTGCGGGACGCGCTCGGCGTCGTCGTCGGCGTCGTCGTCACCGACACCTTCGGGCGACCGTGGCGCACGGGGCTCACGGACGTCGCGATCGGCGCCGCCGGGGTGCGCGTGCTGGACGATCTGCGCGGGGGCACGGATGCCTACGGCAATCCGCTGAGCGCGACCGTCGTGGCTACGGCCGACGAACTGGCCGCCGCCGGTGATCTCGTCAAGGGCAAGGCCGCGGGGCTGCCGGTCGCCGTGGTGCGGGGGCTGCCGCATGTCGTGACCGCCGAGGACGACGGGGCGGGGGCGCGGGCCATCGTGCGGGGCGGGCGCGACGACATGTTCCGGCTGGGGACCTCGGAGGCGGTACGGGAGGCGGTGACCCAGCGTCGTACGGTGCGGGCCTTCACGGACGAGCCGGTCGACCCCGGTGCCGTACGGCGGGCCGTGGCCGCGGCCGTGACCGCGCCGGCGCCGCATCACACGACGCCGTGGCGGTTCGTGCTGCTGGAGTCCGCCGAGTCGCGGGGCGCGTTGCTGGATGCGATGCGGGACGCGTGGATCGCGGATCTGCGGCGGGACGGGAAGTCCGAGGAGTCCATCGCGAAGCGGGTGCGGCGCGGAGACGTGTTGCGCGGGGCGCCGTATCTCGTGGTGCCGTGTCTCGTCATGGACGGGGCGCACACGTACGGGGATGTGCGGCGGGACGGGGCGGAGCGGGAGATGTTCGTGGTGGCGGCGGGGGCCGGCGTGCAGAACTTCCTGGTGGCGCTTGCCGGGGAGCGGTTGGGGTCGGCGTGGGTTTCGTCGACGATGTTCTGCCGGGATGTCGTGCGGGGGGTGTTGGGACTGCCCGAGGGGTGGGATCCGATGGGGGCGGTGGCTGTGGGGCACGCGGCGGCGGCGCCTGCCGCTCGGGCTGAGCGGGGTGCGGGGGCGTTTATCGAGGTGCGGTGAATCGCCGTTGGGGGCTGGTGTCCGTTGCGGGTGCGGGTCGCCTGTGGCTGGTCACGCAGTTCCCGCGCCCCTAAAAAGGGGCGCTACGGCCTAGGTTCGTAAGACTCTTCAGGTATCTCACATCACCCCCTGGATCTCACTGTGGCCGGACGCTTCGTTCATCGGCCCACTCGTACGACTGTGCGAGGTGGGGATGTCGTCCTGCCCGGGGGTGTGCCTCGGCAGGGTGTGCAGGCCGGGCGGGTGCGGAGGTGGGTGCCGGACGGGCCGCTCGATCTGGGGCTGGTGCTCGGGCCGTTGCGGCGGGGGCCCGGGGATCCGACGTTCCGGGTGGACGCGGACGGGGCTGTGTGGCGGGCCAGTCTTACGCCCGTGGGGCCGGGGACCTTGCGGGTGTCCGCGCACGGGGGTGAGGTGCGGGGAGAGGCCTGGGGGCCGGGGGCGGAGTGGTTGTTGGAGCGGTTGCCGGAGATGCTTGGCGCCGGTGACGATCCGGAGGCGTTCGTGCCCCGGCATCGGCTTGTGGCGGTGGCTCGGCATCGGCGGCCGGGGTTGCGGTTGACGCGGACCGGGCTGGTGCTGGAGTCGTTGATCCCGTCGGTGCTGGAGCAGAAGGTGACGACCGACGAGGCGTATCGGGCCTGGCGGTTGTTGGTACGGAAGTTCGGGGTGCCGGCGCCCGGTCCTGGTCCTGTGGGCGGGCGGATGTGGGTGATGCCGGCGCCGCGGGCGTGGGCGTTGATCCCGTCGTGGGAGTGGCATCGGGCCGGGGTCGACGACAAGCGGGCCTCGACGATTCTGCGTGCCGTACGGGTTGCCGCGCGGCTTGAGCAGGCGGGGGCGATGTCCGCGGAGGATGCGCGGGCTCGGTTGGAGGTGGTGCCGGGGGTGGGGGTGTGGACGTCCGCGGAGACCGTCCAGCGGAGCCATGGGGCGGCGGATGCGGTGACCGTGGGGGATCTGCATCTGCCGGGGATCGTGGGCTGGGCGTTGGCCGGGGACCGGGACGCGGACGACTCGGTGATGCTGTCGTTGCTGGAGCCGTATGCGGGGCAGCGGCATCGGGCGGTCCGGCTGATTCTGCTGAGCGGGCGGACTCCGGCGAGACGGGCGCCGAAGATGCCACGGGGTGACATCGGGGCGTTGTGAGGTTGTTGTGAGGTGCCGGGGGCTCCAGTTGGCGTCCCTGGTGGCTCCGCCCCCAGCCCCCCTAGACCTATGCCCACCCAGGCACCCCCGGCCCCCGGCCCCCTCACTGATCCGAAGAGAACCGAACCGCCCCCGCCGGAATCCGCGCGTCGCACCACACCCGCATGCCGTCACGGAGTTCGTTGTCGGCGCCGATGATCGCGCCGTCTCCGACGACCGTGCCGGTGAGGACGGAGCGTTCGCCGACTCGGGCCCGGGTGCCGATGAGGGAGTCGGTGATGACGGCGCCCGGTTCGATCACCGCGCCCGGGAGGATCGTCGAACCGAAGACTCTCGCGCCCTCTGCCACGAAAGCGCCCTCGCCGACCACCGTGCCGCCGGTGAGTTTGGCGTCGGGGGCTACCTGGGCCGTGGGGAGGACTAGGCGGTCGCCGCAGCGGCCCGGGATCGCGGGGGACGGGGCTCGGCCCAGGACCAGGTCCGCCGAGCCTCGGACGAAGGCCGCCGGGGTGCCGAGATCGAGCCAGTACGTCGAGTCCACCAGGCCCTGGAGGTGGGCGCCGGCGGCCAGCAGGTCCGGGAAGGTCTCCCGTTCCACCGACACCGGGCGGCCCGCCGGGATCGTGTCGATGATCGAGCGGCGGAAGACGTACGCGCCCGCGTTGATCTGGTCGGTGACGATCTCCTCGGGGGTCTGGGGCTTCTCCAGGAAGGCCAGGACCCGGCCCGTCCCGTCCGTGGGGACCAGGCCGTAGGCGCGCGGGTCCGTGACCTTGGTGAGGTGGAGGGAGACGTCCGCGCCCGTTGTCTCGTGGGTGCGCACCAGGGCCCTGATGTCCAGGCCCGTCAGGATGTCGCCGTTGAAGATCAGGACCGGTTCGTCGGGACCCGAGTGGAGCCGCGAGGCCACGTTGCGGATCGCGCCGCCCGTGCCGAGGGGCTCGTCCTCCGTGACGTACTCGATGTGGAGGCCGAGGGACGAACCGTCACCGAAGTGCGGTTCGAACACCTCCGCCAGATAGGAGGTGGCCAGGACGATGTGGTCCACGCCCGCCGCTCTCGCTCTCGCCAGCTGATGCGTGAGGAACGGCACCCCCGCCGCCCTGACCATCGGCTTCGGGGTGTGCACCGTGAGCGGGCGCAACCGGGTGCCCTTGCCGCCGACCAGGAGGATCGCTTCTGTCACCTGTCGTCTCTGCTTCCTGCCGGGACCGGCCGAGGTGTCGACTCGGCCGGCCAGTGTGTGCAGACCACGGCCCCCTGTCGGTCCGCCCCGGTCAGCGGCCCTGGTACCGGGCCGACGTGGAACGGGCCGAGCCGAGCTTGCCGTAGAGCTGCCTTCCCGGGCATTCCGTGGCGAACCCGTCCCGATGGCCGGAGATCACATTGAGTCGTACGTTCTTTCCTTTTCGGTAGAGATTGCCACCACCGGACTTCAGGTATGTCTTGCCGCGCGGATTGACCCCGTAGAGCCCGAGCTTCCATGCGGTGAGCTTGGCGATGGCGGTCACTGCCGCCGAGGACGGTTTGGCGCTGCCGAAGGTTCCGAGGACCGCGATCCCCATGCTGTCGGTGTTGAAACCGAGGGTGTGGGCTCCCATGACCGCCTTCGCGACTCCACCGGCGCGGCCCTCGTAGATGGTCCCGCACCTGTCGACGAGGAAGTTGTAGCCGATGTCGCGCCAGCCACTGCTCTTGACGTGGTAGCGGTAGATACCGCGAATGACGGAAGGCGCTTGCGAGCAACGGTAGTTGTTGCCGGTCGCGGTGTGGTGCACGAAGGCCGCCTTGACCTTCTTCGTGTACACGAACCCCTTCTCCCGCAGCTTCTCGTCGGCGCCCCAGCCGTGCCGGGTGACGATCCGCGGGCGCGGGCCGATGTACGGCTGCGCCTTGGCGCCCAGGGCGACCATGTCCCGTTCCGTGGCCTGCCTGCTCAGCGCCGGGAGTTCGGTGGCGGCGAGGCGGGGGGTGGCGGTGCGGTTGGCGGTCGCGGGGCGGGCGCCTGCGGACGGGGCCGGTGCCGCGCCCGGGTCCACCAGTTCCAGGTGCAGGCCGGTGGGGAGGAGGGACGGCTGTTCGTCGGTGTTTCCCACGGTCCGTGTCGCCGCCGTGTTCGCTCTTACTCGTACGTCCACTCCGTCCGAGTCGCCCACCCACAGCGGGGCCGTGGAGCCGTGGACGTGACCCGAGTCGCGTTCGGCGGTGCCGGGGTCGGCGCCGTGGTCCTCGTTGTGGGTGTCGATGTCCTGCCAGCCGGACCACGTGCCGGTGCCGGTGGCCCGGGTGCGGACCTGGACCTGGCCGCGCAGTTCGGTGTCGGGGTCGGACCAGGTGACGCCGACGAGGGAGAAACGGTGGACGCCGGCGCGGGTCAGGCCCTGTTCGGGGGCCGCGCCCAGGGTGCGGTCGCGGGTACGGGGGGTGAGGGGCAGCGACTGGGTGCTGCCGGGGAGGTCCGGTGCGGCGGTCGTCGACGCGGTTCTCGCGCCGCTCGTCGACCGCGCCGCCGATGCCGGTGCCGGCGCCGCGGACGCGGGCAGGGTGAGCGGGAGGGCCAGTGCGGCCGCGCAGGTGACGCCGATCGAGGAAGCAAGGAATCCACGCATGCCCCTGATTCTGAACATAGCCATACATATCCGCCCATCCGGGAATTGACGGACCGTCGGCTGCCGTTCGTCCGAACCGGTGGTACGGCGCCGGACGCGGGGGCGTGCCGCGGCGGGCGCCCGCGTACGCTTGCGCGGGTGAACGCCACCGATCGCACCCCTGCCGACCTGCTGCGTTCCGCGCTCGCCGCGGATCCCGGCCGCCCCCTGGTGACCTTCTACGACGACGCCACGGGGGAACGTGTCGAATTGTCCGTGGCCACCTTCGCCAATTGGGTGGCCAAGACCGCGAATCTCCTTCAGGGGGATCTCGGTGCCGGGCCCGGTGACCGGGTCTCGGTGCTGTTGCCGGCGCACTGGCAGACGGCGGTGTGGTTGCTGGCGTGTTCGTCCGTGGGGGTTGTCGCTGACGTGGGGGGCGATCCCTCCGGGGCCGATGTGGTGGTCAGTGGGCCGGAGTCCTTGGAAGCGGCACGCGCCTGCGGCGGGGAGCGGGTCGCTCTTGCCCTGCGCCCGCTCGGGGGGCGGTTTCCGCAGACTCCGGCCGGGTTTGTCGACTATGCCGTCGAGGTGCCGGGGCAGGGGGATCGGTTCGTGGCGTTCTCACCGGTCGATCCTGGGGAGCCCGCTCTGGTCGTGGGTGGGAGCGAGTTCACGGGGGCCGAGGTTGTCGAGCGGGCTGTTGCCGACGGGGGTGTGGATGCGGGGGGCCGGGTGTTGTCGGGGCTGTCGTACGACACGTGGGACGGGTTGAGCGCGGGGTTGTACGCGCCGCTTGCCTCCGGAGGGTCCGTGGTCCTGTGTCGGAACCTGGCGGAGTTGAGTGAGGAATCGCTGGCGAAGCGGGTGGAGAGTGAGCGGGTGACCGTTTCGCGCCTCTGAAAGGGGGTGGTGACGGTTGTTGGGCGAGTTTCGGCCGGTGGGGGCTGGTCGCGCCCACGCGGCGGAGCCGCCAATCGATACAGCCCCGCGCCCCTGAAAGCAGGAAGCACCGGTCACCCGAATGGGTCAGCAACGCCCGCCTCCCCCACCCCATCCACGCCATGGTCGTAAGAGCAGAACCGCACGCAGGACCACGCGCTCTTACTCAGCCATGAGGGGTGGAACCGCACGTGTTCGACGACACCGCAGGAGGCGTTCTCGGGCCGGGTGCGGGGGCTTCCGCTTCCGGGCCGGGGCTCGTACGACGGCGGCGTCGGCGGTGGGTGCGGTGGGTCGGGGCCGGGGTGGGAGTGGTCGTCGTAGGGGCCGCCGGGGTCGGATGGGGTGTCTACGCCAAGCTCGACTCGAACATCACGCCCGACGACGCCGCCGCCGCCGAGCTCGCCCGGTACGAGAAGGAACGGCCCACCGCCCTCGTGAAGGGGGCGCAGAACATTCTGCTGATCGGGTCCGACTCGCGGTCGGGGGACGGGAACGCGGAGTACGGGCGGGACTCGGGGACCGAGCGGTCGGACACGACGATCCTGTTGCATCTGGCGGCGGACCGGCGCAGCGCCACCGCCGTGTCGTTGCCGCGGGACCTGATGGTCGATGTGCCGGGGTGTCTGCGGCCGGACGGGACGCGGACCGAGCCGATGTTCGCGATGTTCAACTACGCGTTCCAGGTGGGTGGTTCGGGGTGCACGATCCGGACCGTGGAGAAGCTGACGAACGTGCGGATCGACCATCACATGGTGGTGGACTTCCATGGGTTCAAGGACATGGTCGACGCCGTGGACGGGGTGGACGTCTGTCTGAAGGCTCCTATCCGGGACAAGGCCGCCAAGTTGAGGCTGCCCGCGGGCCGGGTCACCCTCGACGGGGAGCAGGCGCTCGGGTATGTGCGGGCCCGGAAGTCGCTCGGGAACGGCAGCGACACCGATCGGATGGACCGTCAGCAGGGGTTTCTGGGGGCACTCGTCAACAAGGTGCAGAGCGACGACGTGCTGTTCAATCCGGTGAAGTTGTATCCCGTGCTGGACGCGGCCACCTCGTCACTCACCACCGATCCGGAATTGGCGAATCTGCGCGGTTTGTACGAACTGGTGCGCGGGCTGCGGAACATCCCCACCGAACATGTGCAATTCCTCACCGTTCCGCGGGAGTCGTACATTTACAACGCGAATCGCGACCAGCTCGTGGAGCCCGAGGCCGAAAAGCTGTTCGCCCGGCTCCGGGCGGACGCGGCCGTCGCCGTGACGCGGCAGGTTCCGCAGGATTCCGTGGCAAACGCCCGTAATACGGCGCCCAGTTCAGGAGTCTCGCCCGCGCCCACGTTTCGCGGGAACACCGCCGCCGAGGACACCTGCGGGTAAAGCGATCGCCAGGCAGACGAACTTTTGTTCCGAAAAATAGGACGGATTGACCGGTTGTAGGGACGTGGAATTTGTCACCACAGTCACTTGACGCTCAACTGGACGGATAGTGTGAGCGATCCGGTGTGCTGTGTGCTTGCGCACCGGATGAACGAGACCCGAGCGCCTGGAGGGGGAAGGCGCCGCGTGGCCCCGACGGAGGATTCGGTAAACCGTGGACGCGCAAGGCCGTGGGCGGGCGGGCGACATCGACCCCGCAGACCAGTGGG
Source organism: Streptomyces sp. NBC_01261 (assembly GCF_036226385.1). Classification (NCBI taxonomy): domain Bacteria; kingdom Bacillati; phylum Actinomycetota; class Actinomycetes; order Kitasatosporales; family Streptomycetaceae; genus Streptomyces; species Streptomyces sp. NBC_01261. The sequence continues at coordinate 6,739,578 of NZ_CP108463.1, read as the reverse complement.
TACTCAATCCGAACACTGGTGAATACGAACTGCGACTGACTCCTTCCACACCGCAGTCAGCGGTGCCGGGGCCCCGTAGAGCCACTGCGCAGAACCGCAGTGTGGCGGCGCCGGAGCGGGAGACGGTCCCGAAGAGTCCCGAGCGTGAGGTGCCGTCGCCGCGCAGACGGCGGGGCGCGCCCGAGGAGCCACCGGCGCGGCGCGGGCGCCGGCCGGTGAAGAAGAAGGCCAAGGGCAAGAAGATCCTGATGTGGACCGGCGGCGGTCTGGCCTTCGTGCTGGTCGCCGTCTCCGCGGCCGGATATCTCTACATCAAGCACCTCAACGACAACATCACGTCCGTCTCCGACGACGGCGCCAGCACCGGTGGCTTCAGCAAGGGCAAGGCCATCAACCTGCTGGTCATCGGCACCGACAAGCGCACCGGCTCGGGCAACGAGGGCTACGGCGACGCGGGCAGCGTCGGCCACGCGGACACCACGATCCTGCTGCACGTGTCCAAGGACCGCTCGAACGCGACCGCGCTGAGCATCCCCCGTGACCTGATCACCGACGTCCCGGACTGCCAGACCGCGCAGTCGGACGGCACGACCAAGGTCATCCCGGGCACGACGAGCGTCCGTTTCAACACCAGCCTCGGCCAGGACGGCCGTACGGCGAGCTGCACCGTGCGGACGGTCACCGAGCTGACCGGGATCCAGCCCGACGACTTCATGGTGGCCGACTTCAACGCCGTGAAGACGCTGACCGACGCGGTCGGCGGGGTCGAGGTCTGTCTGGCCAAGAACATCGACGACGCCGACTCGCATCTGAAGCTGTCCAAGGGCACGCACAACCTCTCGGGCGAGCAGGCGCTGGCCTTCGTGCGGACCCGGCACTCGGTCGGCTTCGGCGGTGACCTCAGCCGGATCACGCTGCAGCAGCAGTTCCTCAGCGCGCTGATGCGGAAGCTGAAGTCCAACTCCACGCTCACCAGCCCCGAGAAGATGCTGAAGCTGGCCGAGGCCGGCACCAAGGCGCTGACCGTCGACGACAACCTCGACACCATCGGCAAGCTGAAGGACCTCGGTCTGGAGCTGGGCAAGCTCAACCCGAAGAACCTGACCTTCACCACCGTGCCGGTCGTCGACAACCCGGCGGAGAAGACCCCGGTGACGGTCGTCCTCAACAACACGACCGCCCCGCAGGTCTTCTCGTTGATCAAGAGCGACACCTCCTTCACCGCGGTCAAGCAGCAGGCGGCGAAGGAGAAGGCCGCCGTGGCCGCCCGGCTCAAGGGCACCAAGTCCGCCGCCTCCGCGGTGCGGGTGCGGATCCTCAACGGAGGGGCCGTCGCCGGCAGCGCACAGGAAACTCTTACGTGGCTGCAGAATGATGAGGGCGTGCTCAAGTCCGAGAACGCGGGCAACGCTCCGGCGGCGCTCGCGAAGACGACCCTTGAGTACGCACCCGACCAGGCGGACCAGGCTCGACGGCTCGCCGCCATCATGGGTCTCTCGGGGTCCGCGTTGAAGCCGGGCAAGAGTGTGCAGAACTCCCAGGGACTGCCGGCGATGACGCTGACCCTGGGCAAGGACTTCAAGGGAGCCGGCGTCCCGCTCACCTCGACAGCGGGGTCGACGCCGGAGGGGGTCCAGAAGTCCACGGCGGACAAGGTTGAGTGCGCCAAGTAAGTGACCACACGGGTCCGTTCCGCGTCTAACAGGGCGCGGGGCGGACCCGTGCGTCAGGGCGCGTCGTGGAGGGGTGGGGACTTGACTCGGAGCAGCGTGCGTGGGGAGGTGCCGGCGGTTGAGGACACGATGTCGCTCACGTCGGCGGACGGAAAGAGACCGGCGGCCGGGAAGGGACCGTCGGACGGGGGCAGACCCAGGGGTCGTAGCCGACGGGCGTTGCGCTGGTCGGCGAGTGTCCTCGTGCTGGTCATACTCGGGACGGCCGGCGCCGGATTCCTGTACTACCAGCACCTCAACCACAACATAAAGAAAGACCCCCTGAACATCGGGGACGAGAAGGACCGGGCGGCCGAGTCCAGGGCCAACGCGGCCGGGCAGAAGCCGCTGAACATCCTGCTGATCGGTTCGGACGCGCGGGACTCCGCGGAGAACCAGAAACTCGGCGGCGCCAAGGACACGTTCGACACCCCGGCCCGTGCCGACGTCCAGATGCTGCTCCACGTCTCGGCGGACCGCAGCAACATGTCGGTCGTGAGCATGCCGCGCGACACGTTGACGGACATTCCCAAGTGCACGGACCCGGACACCGGCAAGGCGTACGCGGCCGAGACGGACGTCATCACGAACGACTCGCTGGGCCGCGGCGGCCCCGGGTGCACGGTGGCGACCTGGGAGAAGCTGACCGACATCCACATCGACCACTTCATGATGGTCGACTTCGCGGGTGTGGTGTCGATGGCGGACGCGATCGGCGGGGTGCCGGTCTGTGTGGACGCCAACATCTACTCGCACACCTCCTCCGGCAAGGGCTCCGGCCTGAAGCTGAAGAAGGGCACCACCGCGGTGAAGGGCACGCAGGCCCTGCAGTGGCTGCGGACGCGTTACGGCTTCGAGGACGACACCGACATCGCCCGGACCAAGGCGCAGCACCAGTACATGAACTCGATGGTCCGGCAGTTGCGGGAGAACGCGACGCTCAGCAATCCGACGAAGCTGCGCAGCCTCGCCGAGACGGCCACCAAGGCGCTCACGGTCGACAACGGCCTCGGGACCGTGGCCAAGCTGTACGACCTGAGCAAGGAGCTGAAGAAGGTTCCGACGGGCCGGATCACCATGACGACGATGCCGTGGGAGTACTCGGGCAGCAGCGGCCGGGTGGTGCCCAGGACGACCGACGCCGACCAGCTGTTCCGGCTGGTCCGTGAGGACATCGCGCTGGACGGCAAGGACAAGAAGAAGACGACGCCGGCGAAGGCGTCCACCGACCCGGCCGCCGCCGACGACAAGATCGCCGTACAGGTCGAGAACGGCACCCGTACCGACACGACGGGCGCGGTCCGCGGCCGGGCCACCTCGATCGCCCACCTCCTCGTCGGCAAGGGCTTCAAGGAGGCGGTCGCCGACTCCTCGACGACCCCCAGCGAGGCCACCACGCTCGTCCGCTACCCGAGCGCCGACCTGGAGGGCGACGCCCAACGGGTCGCCAAGGCCCTCGGCATCCCGACGAGCGCGGTGAAGAAGTCCACGAGCGTCTCCGGCGTCACCCTGGTCGTCGGCGCGGACTGGACCACCGGCACCAAGTACAAGGCCCCGACCGAGGACGACAAAACCCCGACCTCGGCGGACGCCCTCAACGGCTCGGACACGACGGCGTGCATGCACGTCGACCCGAACTACGTCTGGTAGCAGTCCGGGTCGTCGGTGTGGCGGTGCTCAGCTGCTGGTCGAGCTGAGCACCGCGGGCCGCCGGGACGCGATCACCCTGCGGGCGAGGGACTTGGGGCTGGTGAGGAAGCCGTAGCCCCAGGACATGTGCATGGTGGCGAGGGCCAGCGGGATCTGGAGGCGGGCCCTCAGGGAGAGGCCCTTGCCTGCGGGGAGGGAGCCGAGGGTGATGGCCGCGAGGTAGCCGGCGGGAATCAGGAAGGCCCAGGGCGTCAGGGCCGCGCCGACCACGATGCCCGCCGCGATCGCGCAGACCGCCGTCGGCGGGGCGAGGTAACGGAGGTTGATGGAGCCCTCGTGGTAGCGGGCGACGACGTGGCGCCAGCGGCCGTAGTCCTTGTACTGCTTGGCGAGGGCCTTCACCGACGGGCGGGGGCGGTACGAGACCCGGAGTTCGGGCGAGAACCAGATCAGGCCGCCCGCCTCGCGGATCCGGAAGTTCAGCTCCCAGTCCTGGGCGCGGATGAACTCCTCGTTGTAGCCGCCCTGTTGCTCCAGCGCCTCGCGGCGGAACACCCCGAGGTAGACCGTCTCGGCGGAGCCCGCTTCCCCTCCCGTGTGGAAGGCCGCGTTGCCCACGCCGATCTTCGAGGTCATCGCGGCGGCGACCGCGTCCTCCCAGGCGTTCTCGCCCTCGGCGTGCATGATGCCGCCGACGTTCCGCGCGCCGGTCTCCTCCAGGAGCCGTACGGCGGTGGCGATGTAGTTCGGCGAGAGGATGCCGTGGCCGTCGACGCGGACGACGATCGGATGGCGGGAGGCCTTGATCGCGGCGTTGAGGGCGGCGGGCGTGCGACCGGTCGGGTTCGGGACGGTGTGCACGCGCTTGTTCTCGGAAGTCGCGGTTTCGGCGACGAGCTCGGCCGCGATCTCCTCCGTACGGTCCTTCGAGGGACCGATGGCGATCACGACCTCCATCTCGCCGTCGTACTCCTGAGCAAGGATCGCTTGGACGGCTCCGCGCAGATGCCGCTCCTCGTCGAGGACGGGCATGATCACAGAAACGGCGGGGAGTCGCACGTCGGGCTTGGCGTTCATAGGGGGCTCACGTTACCGCGAACGGGGGACACGGACGCGCCCCGCCCGGGCGTCTGCCGTCGTATCAGATCGTATCGGCCTACGGTGCTCAAGATCCCACGTACGGCCCTCGCGGAGGTGTCCCCCATGCCCACGCCGCCCCGCCGCTCCCCCGCCGCCCGTCCCCCTCAGCGGCGCCCACGGCCCCCCGTACGACCGAAGAAGAAGCCCCGCTGGGCCATGCGGGCGGCGACCACGCTGTCCGTGGTGGTGCTCGCGTCCGCCGGGATCGGGCACGCGGTGGTCACCAGCCTCGACGCCGACATCGCCCGCGTCGACCCCTTCAAGGACATGAAGAACCGCCCGCGCGCGGGCCACGGCATGAACGTCCTGCTCGTCGGCACCGACGGACGCGACAAGATCACCGAGCAGGAGCGGCGCCAGTACCACCTCGGCGGCGCGCCCTGCCACTGCACCGACACGATCATGATCGTGCACATCTCGGAGGACCGGGAGCGCGCCAGCGTGGTCAGCCTCCCCCGCGACTCCTACGCCGAGACGCCCCCGCACGTCGACCAGACCACCGGCGACCACCACGGCCCGCACCCCATCAAGCTCAACGCGGCGTACGCGGAGGGCGGTCCCAACCTCACCGTCCGGACGGTCGAGTCCATGACCCACGTGAAGATCGACCACTACCTGGAGGTCGACTTCACCAGCTTCATGAAGACGGTCGACGTCCTGGGCGGCGTGAAGATCTGCACCGCCGAGCCGCTCAAGGACTCGTACACGGGTCTCGATCTGCCCGCCGGTTCGCACACCCTGATGGGCGGGCAGGCCCTGCAGTACGTCCGCTCTCGGCACGTCGACGGCGCCTCCGACCTCGGCCGGATGAAGCGCCAGCAGCGTTTCCTCGCGGCGCTGATCGACCAGGCCACCTCCTCCGGGGTGCTGCTGAACCCGCTGAAGTTCCGTGACGTGACCCGCGCGGTGCTCGGCTCGGTCCGCGCGGACAAGGGCTTCGGCACCGATGAACTCCTCGACCTCGGGCGGGCGATGCGCACCTTCTCGCCGTCCTCCTCCGAGTTCACGACGGTCCCGATCGGGCAGATGGGATACGTCGTGAAGGGCATCGGCTCCACCCTGAAGTGGGACGAGCCGAAGGCGGCCAAGCTCTTCCAGGCCCTGCGCGACGACAAGCCCCTGACCGTGCACAAGGCGGCGCACGCCAACGCCGTGAAGGTGGATGTGGCCCCGCAGCAGATCCAGGTCCAGGTGGAGAACGGCACGGCGGCGGGCGGTCTCGGCAAGCGCGTCGACGCGGCGCTCGCGGCGACCGGCTTCCGTACGACGCACCTGCCGACGAGCGCGGCCGATCACGCCGTACGCCGGACGGTCGTGGCCTACGACCCCCGCTGGGACCGTTCCGCGAAGTCCCTCTCCGCCGCGCTGCCCGGGAGTGAGCTGCGCGCGGTGAAGGGGCAGGGGCCGGTGCTGAAGGTGATCGCCGGGAGTGACTTCAAGCAGGTCACGCGGGTGCGGGCGACGGATGTGCAGCAGGGTGAGTTCGGGGTGGTGACCGGGGACGAGGTGGGGTGTTCCTGAAAATGTGACACTCGGGGGGCCGAGTGTCACATTTCAGAAATCGAGGCCCTCCGCCGCCCGCTTCTCGCGCAGTTCCATGATGGCGCGGCGGCGGGCCAGGCGGTGGGTGCGGCGGATCTGGGCCTCCTGGTAGCGGCGCTCGTCGCGCTCCGTCTCCGGGAGGACCGGCGGCACCGCGCGGGGCTTGCCGTCGGCGTCGACAGCGGCGAAGACGAGGTACGCGGAGCCGACCTGGGTGGCGGGGGTCGACTCGTTCCACCGCTCGGCCATGACCCGCACGCCGACCTCCATGGAGCTCCGCCCGGTCCAGTTGACCTGGGCCTTCACATGGACGAGGTCGCCGACCCGGACCGGTTCGAGGAACGCCATCTCGTCCATCGACGCGGTGACGGCCGGTCCGCCGCTGTGCCGCCCGGCGACGGCGCCCGCCGCGTCGTCGACCAGCTTCATGATGACCCCGCCGTGCACCGTGCCCAGCAGGTTCGTGTCGGCGTTCGTCATGATGTGGCTGAGGGTGGTCCGGGAGGCGGACGTCGGCTTGCCCGGCAGGTCTGTCATGGTCGCCACCCTATGCCGGGGTGGACATCTGCGGACTTTGTGTTGGCTTCGCAACAGCCGTGCCCTGATTTTCCTACGACCCTTGTAAACGACATGGCCGCTACCTGCACACTGGGCCCCATGAACGATTGGCCCGAGGGATGGTCCGGCGGCAACCGCGGCAACGAGTACGGACGCGGTAGCGCGAACGCACAGCCGGAGAGCGCACGTGTGATGCGCCAGGTACGACGCGGCCCGCAGGCCCCGCCGTACGGCGCCGGAGTCCCGCCGCAGCCGTCGTACACGGGCGGCCAGGGCTATGACGAGGGCCAGAACGGCTACGGCCAGGGCGGCCACGACAACGACGGGTACGACGGCTACAACACCGGCCAGGTCTACGGCGGTGGCGGGCCGGGCGGACCGCAGGGGCCGGATGGCGGGCGTGGCCCACGCCGGCCGCCGAACTGGCGGCGTCGTATCAAGTGGGGCGCGATCACCCTGGTCACCGTGCTGGTCGTGACCTCCGTGGCGACCTACTTCTGGGCCGATTCCAAGCTGAACCGCGACGTCGACCTGTCGAAGGTGATCGACCGGCCGGAGGCGGGCGACGGCACGAACTACCTGATCGTCGGTTCCGACAGCCGCGAGGGGCTGTCCGCGGCCGAGAAGAAGAAGCTGCACACCGGTTCCGCCGCGGGCAAGCGCACGGACTCGATGATGATCCTGCACGTGGGCGACAGCGGCGACACCCTGGTCTCGCTGCCGCGTGACTCGAACGTCACGATCCCGTCGTACGTGGGATCCAGCTCCGGCAAGACGTACAAGAACACGGGTCGGCAGGAGAAGCTCAACGCGGCGTACGCGGAGGACGGGCCGACGCTGTTGGTGCGGACCGTCGAGTACAACATGGGCCTGCACATCGACCACTACGTCGAGATCGGCTTCAACGGCTTCGCGGACATCGTGGACGCGGTCGGCGGGGTCACCATCGACATCGACAAGGGCTTCAAGGACTCGTACTCGGGCGCCGACTTCAAGGCCGGCAAGCAGACGCTGAACGGCGAGGAGGCGCTGGCCTTCGTCCGTACCCGGCACGCGTTCGCCGCCTCCGACCTCCAGCGCACGAAGAACCAGCAGAAGTTCCTGTCGGCCCTGGCCCACCAGGTGGCGACCCCGGGCACCCTGCTGAACCCCTTCAAGCTCTACCCGACGCTGGGCGCGGGCCTGGACTCGCTGAGCGTCGACAAGGACATGTCGCTCTGGGACCTCGCCTCCATGTTCTGGGCGATGAAGGGCGTCAGCGGCGGCGACGGCACCTCGATGAACATGCCGATCTCCGGCTCCACGGGGGGCAACCTCGTCTGGGACAAGGCGAAGGTCAAGACGCTGGTGAACGAGCTGAACAACGACCAGAAGGTCACGGTCTCCGGCAACTGAGAGACGGGGAGACCGGTAGTCGTCAGGCCCTGCCGCACGCCACCAAGGCGATGTGCGGCAGGGCCAACTCGTCTCCCCCTGCGGCGAATTCACCGGCCAGCCGCTCGTACTCCCGCCTGATCCGTACGACCGTCCCCTCGTCCTGCGAGGTGATGACGATCCCGGCGGTGGCGACACGGGCGGCGGGTCCGTCCCACCACTCGTCGAGGGTGGTGCGGTGGTCCCACTCCAGTTCGTCGGCACCGGCGTCCGTGAAGCCGGCCTCGCGGAGCAGCTCCGCGAATCCGTCCGCCGTACGCGCGAAGTCCTCGGCCGGGTCGAGCCGGGGCAGATCCGCGGGGATCACGGCCCCCGCCGCCGCGAACGCCCGCCCGAACAGCTCCTGCCCGGCGCCCCTCCGAGCACCCCAGAGGGTCAGCGCGACCCGGCCGCCCGGCTTCAGCACGCGGCGCAGTTCGGCGAGGGCGGCGCGGGGGCGGCCGACGTGGTTGACGACGAAGTTGCCTATGGCCGCATCGAACTCGCCGTCGGGGAAGGGCAGTTGGGGCAGCGCGGCGACCCGGGCCGCCACCCCCGCTTCCCGCGCGACCGCCACCATCCCGGCATCGGCGTCCACGGCACCCACCCGTGCGCCCCGCGCCAGCGCGGCCAGGGCCGCCGTACCGGTTCCGGTGCCGACGTCGAGGACGTACGCCCCGGTCTCGATGCCGGCGGCGTCCAGAAGCCGCTCCACGGGGTGCGCGCAGAGCCGGGCGAAGCTCGCCGCGTAGGCGTGGGCGCGGCCGGACCACATGGTGCGTTCGGCGGTGTCGAAGGCGGTCTGTGCCTGGCGCTGGGTCTGTGTCGGGTCGGTCATGGCCGCAGCATGCCCGACGGAACGGCGAGGGCACCCGCCGGGAGACCGGGGGTGCCCTCGCCGATGCTGCTCGTAACTGCTCGTCGGCTACGGCAGGTTGCGCGCCATCACGATGCGCTGGACCTGGTTCGTGCCCTCGTAGATCTGGGTGATCTTGGCGTCGCGCATCATGCGCTCGACCGGGTAGTCACGGGTGTAGCCGTAGCCGCCGAGGAGCTGGACCGCGTCGACGGTGACCTCCATGGCGACGTCCGAGGCGAAGCACTTGGCGGCGGCGCCCTGGAAGGTGAGGTTCTTGTCGCCGCGTTCCGATGCGGCTGCCGCCTGGTAGGTGAGGGCGCGGGCGGCCTCGATCTTCATGGCCATGTCGGCGAGCATGAACTGGATGCCCTGGAAGTCGGCGATCGGCTTGCCGAACTGCTTGCGCTCCTTGACGTAGCCCTTGGCGTAGTCGAGGGCGCCCTGGGCGATGCCGAGGGCCTGGGCCGCGATGGTGATGCGGGTGTGGTCCAGGGTCTTCATCGCGGTGGCGAAGCCGGTGCCCTCGGCGCCGATCATGCGGTCGGCCGGGATGCGGACGTTGTCGAGGTAGACCTCGCGGGTCGGGGAGCCCTTGATGCCGAGCTTCTTCTCCGGGGCGCCGAAGGAGACGCCCTCGTCCGACTTCTCGACGACGAACGCGGAGATGCCCTTGCTGCGCTTCTCGGGGTCCGTCACCGCCATCACCGTGTAGTACTCGGAGACGCCCGCGTTGGTGATCCAGCGCTTCACGCCGTTCAGGACGTAGTGGTCGCCGTCGCGGACCGCCTTCGTCTTCATGCCGGCCGCGTCCGAGCCCGCGTCCGGCTCCGAGAGGGCGTACGAGAACATCGCGTCGCCCTTGGCGAGCGAGGTCATGTAGCGCTTCTTCAGGTCCTCGGAGCCCGAGAGGATCACCGGGAGCGAGCCCAGCTTGTTCACCGCGGGGATGAGGGAGGAGGACGCGCAGACGCGGGCCACCTCCTCGATCACGATGACGGTGGCCAGCGCGTCGGCGCCGGTGCCGCCGTACTCCTCGGGGACGTGGACGGCGTGCAGGTCGTTCGCGACGAGGGCGTCGAGGGCCTCCTGCGGGAAGCGTGACTCCTCGTCCACCGCTGCGGCGTACGGCGCGATCTTCGCCTCGGCCAGTGAACGGATCGCGTCGCGGAGCATGTCGTGCTCCTCCGACGGGCGGTACAGGTCGAAGTCAGCCGATCCGGCCAAGATCTCTCACGCTCCAAGGACGCTGTGATCACAGTGCTAATTACCGTTAAGTAACCCAAATTTTAGGGGCCCGCCCACGGGAGGGATACGTGAGCTTGGCGACAGGGGGAAAGGTGCCCGGTGAGAGCGCCGGTTATGCTCGGGCGCGCATCGCCCCCGTACCCCTTCTGGAGCACTCATGGCCCTCAAGATCACCGTGATCGGCACCGGCTACCTGGGCGCCACGCACGCCGCGGCCATGGCCGAGCTGGGCTACGAGGTGCTGGGTCTGGACGTCGTCCCCGAGAAGATCGAGATGCTCCAACGGGGTGAGGTCCCGATGTACGAACCGGGGCTTGAGGAGCTGTTGCGCAAGCACGTCGCCGGGATAGAGGGTTCCACCGGGCGGCTGCGCTTCACCATGGACTGGGCCGAGGTCGCGGAGTTCGGCGACGTCCACTTCATGTGCACGAACACCCCGCAGAAGCACGGCGAGTACGCCTGCGACATGTCGTACGTCGACCGGGCCTTCGAGCTGCTCGCCCCGCACCTCACGCGCCCCGCGCTGGTCGTCGGCAAGTCCACGGTGCCGGTCGGTTCGGCGGACCGGCTGGCCGCGTATCTGGCCGAGCACGCGCCCGTCGGTGCGGACGCCGAGCTGGCCTGGAACCCGGAGTTCCTGCGCGAGGGCTTCGCCGTCCAGGACACGCTGCACCCGGACCGGATCGTGGTCGGCGTCCGCAGCGAGCGGGCCGAGAAGCTGCTGCGCGAGGTGTACGCGACGCCGATCGCGGCCGGGTCGCCGTTCGTCGTGACGGACTTCCCGACCGCCGAGCTGGTGAAGACGGCCGCGAACTCCTTCCTCGCCACGAAGATCTCCTTCATCAACGCGATGGCCGAGGTCTGCGAGGCCGCGGACGGCGATGTGGTGAAGCTGGCGGAGGCGATCGGGCACGACGAGCGGATCGGGAAGAAGTTCCTGCGGGCCGGGATCGGCTTCGGCGGCGGCTGCCTCCCGAAGGACATCCGGGCGTTCATGGCCCGCGCCGGTGAACTGGGTGCCGACCAGGCGCTGACCTTCCTCCGCGAGATCGACTCCATCAACATGCGCCGCCGCGGCCAGATGGTCGAGATGACCCGCGAGGCCCTCGGCGGCGGCTCCTTCCTCGGCAAACGCGTCGCCGTCCTCGGCGCGACCTTCAAGCCGGACTCCGACGACGTACGCGACTCCCCCGCGCTGAACGTCGCCGGCCAGATACACCTCCAGGGCGGCCAGGTCACGGTCTACGACCCGAAGGGCATGCCCAACGCCCTACGGCTGTTCCCGACCCTGGGCTACGCCGACACCGCCATCGAGGCCGTACGCGGCGCCGACGTCGTCCTCCACCTCACGGAGTGGCGCGAGTTCCGCGAACTGGACCCGGCGACCCTCGGCGAGGCCGTACGCGCCCGCGTGGTCCTGGACGGGCGCAACGCGCTCGACCCGGCGCTGTGGCGCAAGGCGGGGTGGACGTTCCGGGCGATGGGGCGTCCCACGGCATAGGCGGCAGCCCGCAGCCGGACGACGCCGGTCCGGCCGAGGCTCAGTCGGCCGGACCGGCGTCTGGCTGCATTCTGCACCACTGGGCCGAGCTGGGCGTCGGGACCGCTCAAGTCGCCTTCCGCTAGGGCTACTTGGCGCGGTAGCGGCGCATCTTCGCGCGCGAACCACAGACCGCCATCGAGCACCAGCGCCCCCGGCCGGCCGGGCTGCGGTCGTAGTACGCCCAGTGACAGGTCGGGGCCTCGCAGGCCTTGAGGCGGGGCCAGGTGCCCGCGACGAGGGACCCGGCGATCGCGGCTGCCACGCGGGAGAGCAGCGGGTCCGCGTCGGCGGGGGCGAGGCGGGCGGAGCCGTCGCGGGCGTCGAGTTCGATCAACAGCGGGGCCCGTGCGAGGAGTTCACCGAGCGGGGTCACGTCCTGGTGCGCGGGGTGGCCCGCGTGGGCCAGCAGCGTGGCGCGCAGGGACTCGCGGAGTTCGCGGGCGTGCGGGACCTGGTGCGCGGTGAGTCCGAAGGGTGTCCGGCCGTCCTCCGTGTCGAGCGCGTCGGCCCCCGCCTCGATGTCCAGCGTGTTCACCAGGGCCTCGATCAGGGCCAGGTCGCCGGGGGCGGGACCTCGTTCACTCATGGCTGCGACCGCTTCATGCTTGCGACGTTACCTCCCATGCGGGAGCATGCAGTAACCGTTACTGCTTGACGGTATATACAGGTAACCCGAAGGAGTCCGTCATGGCCATCGCCGAGCTGGGTGCCGTCGTCCTGGACTGTCCCGATCCGCGCGCGCTCGCCGCCTTCTACGCCGGGATCCTGGGCGGCACCGTCGAGGACGAGGACGGCGGCGAGTGGGTGGACCTGAAGCTGCCGGGCGGGCGGACGCTGGCGTTCCAGGAGGCCCCCGGGCACACACCGCCGGAGTGGCCCGCGCCCGGCGGCTCCCAGCAGTTCCATCTCGACCTGACCGTCACGGACCTGGACGCGGCCGAGAAGGACGTACTGGCGCTGGGCGCGACGCCGCTGGACACCGAGGACCGCTCGCGCGCGTGGCGGGTGTACGCCGACCCGGCGGGGCACCCGTTCTGTCTTTGCGCCTGCTGAGACCGCCGACACAGCCCACACAGCCGACACCAGGGAGATCACCATGACCGCCGTGGCACGTTTCCGTTCCACCGTGCTCGACTGCCCCGACCCGCTCGCGCTCGCCGAGTTCTACGCCGGGATCCTCGGCGGCACACCCCACGTCGCCCACGACGAGTGGGTCGTACTCGACATCCCGGACGGGCCGCGGCTCGCCTTCCAGCGGGTGACGGACTACACCCCGCCGGAGTGGCCGCGCGCGGACCGGCCGCAGCAGCTCCATCTCGACTTCGACTCCGGGCCCACCTGGGAGGAACTGGAGGTCGCGGAGGCGAAGGCGCTGGCGCTCGGCGCGCGGCCGTTGCACCAGGAGGACAAGGAGGACTTCCGGGTGTACGCCGATCCGGCAGGGCATCCCTTCTGCCTCTGCCGGATCGACCACCCGTAGGTCCTGTGCGCTACCCGTCCAGCTCGGCGATCTTCGCCGTCGACGGCTCGCGGCGCTGCTGCGCGGCGCGGGCCGTGAAGTCGGCGCTGCGCAGGGCGCGTTGGACGTTGCCCCAGCTGAGCAGGGCGAGGTCGGGCTCGGACCAGCCGCGGTGCAGGAGCTCGGCGATGAGGTTCGGATAGCAGGAGGCGTCGGCGAGGTCCTGCGGGTGGGCCGTACCGGCGTCGTACGTGCCGGACAGGGCGACGCACTCGCGGCCCGCGACCTCGTGGACGTGGTCGAGGTGGTCGGCGACGTCCCGGACGGACGGCCCGGTCTGCTCGGCGGTGAGCGGCACCATGCACAGGCCCTTGGCGGCACCGACCGCGGCGAGGAGTTCGTCGGAGAGGTTCGCCGGGTGCGGGCGGAGCGTGCGGGCGGCGGAACGGGTGAACAGCACCGGTGCCTTCGAGACCGCCAGCGCGCGGCGGATCGTGCCGTCGGAGGCGCCGGAGAGGTCGGCGAGCACGCCGAGCCGGTTCATCTCGCGCACGACCTCCTCGCCGAACCGGGTCAGCCCGGCCTCGCTCGCCCAGGACACCCCGGACAGCGTGAGGACCCGTAGACCCAGCGCGTGCAGGGAGCGCAGGATGCCCAGGGAGTCGCCGAGCGCGGCGGCTCCGGCGGGGCCCAGCAGCACGGCGATACGGCCGCAGTGGCGCACGTCGGTGGTCTCCCCGGCGGTGTACGCCAGGCGCAGGCCCTCGGGGTGGGCGCGGACCACCGTGTTGACCAGATCCAGCTGCTCCAGGGTGGCGCCGACCGCCCGGTCCCCGGCAAGGCCCTCGGGCAGGTGCAGCGACCAGAACAGCGCGCCGACATGCCCCTCGCGCAGCCGCGGCACATCGGTGTCCACCGAACTCTCCCCCAGCTCCAGGTCGAACCACGGCAGATGCCGCAGCGCCCACGGCAGCCCGCTGTAGCCGTCCGCGACCGGGTGCGCGGCGAGGATGGCGTGCGCGCGCTCCAGCGGGGCGGCGGCCGGGTCGGAGACGGGGTCGTACGGTTCCGCGGTGTCCGGCGGGAACGGCCCACCGGGAAAGGGCTCGTGGACCAAGTCGTCGAGCTCGCCGACCTCGGTCGGCGCGTGCAGTTGGTCCTGGAGGTCGGCCATGGCGGGCTCCGTACGTCGTTACGGCAGTACGGTCACCGTCGCACGCCCGCGAGGGGGCCACCTGGTGGGCGGGGCGTTCGGGGTACGGCGCGGGAGTGGGCGCTCCCGCGCCGCGCCGGTCAGCCGTCCAGCGACTCGATCGTCGCGTTCGACGGCCCCCGCGTCGCCCGGATCCCGCGCGCCACGTCCTCGGCCGCGCCCAGCACCCGTACCGCGTTCTTCCAGGTCAGCTTGGCGAGGTCGGCCTCGGACCAGCCGCGGTCCAGCAGTTCCGCGATGAGGTTCGGGTAGCCGGAGACGTCGTTCAGGCCGTCCGGGGTGAAGGCCGTGCCGTCGTAGTCGCCGCCGATGCCCAGGTGGTCGACGCCGGCGACCTCGCGCATGTGGTCGAGGTGGTCGGCGACCGTGGAGACCGTGGCGACGGGGCGCGGGTGGAGTTCCTCGAAGGCGCGGTGCACCTTCATCGCCTCCTCCGTGGTCTCCAGGTGGTGCAGGCCGCGCGCCCGCATGTTGTCGTCGGCCGCGGCCGTCCAGTCCACGGCGGCCTGGAGCACGAACTTCGGCACGAACGTCACCATCGCCATGCCGCCGTTGCCCGGCAGTCGCTCCAGCACGTCGTCGGGGATGTTGCGCGGGTGGTCGCAGACGGCCCGCGACGACGAGTGGGAGAAGATCACCGGAGCCGTCGACGTGTCCAGCGCGGCGCGCATCGTCGTCGCCGCCACGTGCGAGAGGTCGACGAGCATGCCCTCGCGGTTCATCTCCCGCACGACCTCGCGCCCGAACGCCGACAGTCCGCCGACCCCCGGCTCGTCCGTCGCCGAGTCCGCCCACGCCACGTTGTCGTTGTGGGTGAGCGTCATGTAACGGACGCCGAGCGCGTACAACCCCCGCAGCGTGCCGAGGGAGTTGGCGATCGAATGCCCGCCCTCCGCCCCCATGAGGGAGGCGATACGGCCCTCCCCGCGCGCCGACTCCATGTCCGCGGCGGTCAGCGCGGGCGCCAGGTCCCGCGGGTAGCGCGCGAGCAACTGCCGTACGCAGTCGATCTGTTCGAGCGTCATCGACACCGGGTCGGGCAGGTCCGAGCGCACGTACACCGACCAGTACTGCGCACCGACGCCACCCTCGCGCAGGCGCGGGATGTCGGTGTGCAGATGGGCGTTCTGCGCTACGGCGATGTCGCGGGCGTCGAGGTCGTAGGTGACCTGCTTGCGCAGCGCCCAGGGCAGGTCGTTGTGCCCGTCGACGACCGGGAACTCACGGAGCAGTTCCCGGGCCCGGTCCAGTGACGTCATCCCCGTCGTCCCCGTCATCGCCGTCATCGCCGTCACTTCCCGAAGCCGAAGCCGCTGGCGCCGCCGCCCTCGACCTTGGCCCGCAGCCGCTTGCCCTTCTCGGTGGCCTGGTCGTTCAACTCCTGCTGGAACTCCCGCATACGGACGAGGAGTTCGTCGTCGTGCGTGGCCAGGATGCGCGCGGCGAGCAGACCCGCGTTGCGCGCGCCGGCGACCGAGACGGTGGCGACGGGGACACCGGCCGGCATCTGCACGATGGACAGCAACGAGTCCATGCCGTCCAGGTACTTCAGCGGCACGGGAACGCCGATCACCGGCAGCGGCGTCACCGAGGCGAGCATGCCCGGGAGGTGGGCGGCGCCGCCCGCACCCGCGATGAGCACCTTGAGACCGCGGCCGTCGGCCCGCTCGCCGTACGTGATCATCTCGCGCGGCATGCGATGCGCGGAGAGGACGTCGACCTCGTACGCGATCTCGAACTCGTCGAGGGCCTTCGCGGCACCCTCCATGACGGACCAGTCGGAGTCCGACCCCATGACGATTCCTACGACGGGTCCTGCGACGGAGCTCATTCGGTGATCGTGCCTCTCAGATAGCCGGCTGCGTGGCGCGCGCGGTCCAGGACGTCGTCCAGGTCGTCGCCGTAGGTGTTGACGTGGCCCACCTTGCGGCCGGGCTTCACGTCCTTGCCGTACATGTGGATCTTCAGCTGGGGGTCCCGGGCCATGCAGTGCAGGTACGCGGAGTACATGTCCGGGTAGTCGCCGCCGAGAACGTTACACATGACGGTCCATGTGTCACGTGCGCGCGGATCGCCCAGCGGGAGGTCGAGGACCGCGCGGACGTGGTTCGCGAACTGGCTGGTGATCGCGCCGTCCTGGGTCCAGTGACCGGAGTTGTGCGGGCGCATGGCGAGTTCGTTGACGAGGATGCGGCCGTCGCGGGTCTGGAACAGTTCGACGGCGAGGTGGCCGACGACCCCGAGTTCCTTGGCGATGCGCAGCGCCATCTCCTCGGCCCGCAGCGCGAGGGACTCGTCCAGGTCGGGGGCGGGCGCGATGACCGTGTCGCAGACGCCGTTGACCTGCTGGGACTCGACGACCGGGTAGGCGACGGCCTGGCCGTGCGGGGACCGTACGACGTTCGCCGCCAGCTCCCGCACGAAGTCGACCTTCTCCTCGGCGAGGACCGGGACGCCGGCGCGGAAGGGGTCGGCGGCCTCCTCCGGGGAGTCGACGACCCACACGCCCTTGCCGTCGTAGCCGCCGCGGACGGTCTTGAGGACGACCGGGAAGCCGTCCCCCTCGGCCGCGAAGGCGACGACGTCCGCCGGGTCGCTGACGAGGCGGTGCCGCGGGCACGGCACGCCGATCTCGACGAGCTTCGCGCGCATCACGCCCTTGTCCTGGGCGTGCACGAGCGCGTCGGGGCCGGGGCGCACGGGGATGCCCTCCGCCTCCAGAGCGCGCAGATGCTCGGTGGGTACGTGTTCGTGATCGAAGGTGATCACGTCGCAGCCCCGCGCGAAGTCACGCAGCGTGTCGAGGTCGCGGTAGTCGCCGATGACGACATCGCCGACGACCTGCGCCGCGGATTCCTGAGGGGTGTCACTGAGGAGCTTGAATTTGATGCCGAGCGGGATGCCCGCCTCGTGTGTCATACGAGCGAGCTGCCCCCCGCCGACCATGCCGACTACCGGAAACGTCACTCCCCCAGGGTATCGGTCACGCCAGGGCGGCCTGATTTCCGTACCTCTTACCGTTCTTTTCCGGGTCTCTTCCCGACCTGTGAGCGGCTTCACGGGCGCCGGGGGAAAGCGGTGGTTAGCATGGCTGGGTCGAGAATCCGAGAAGACGGGGGCCTGCACAACCATGGAGCCTGGTTCCGAAGGGCCTTTCAAACGGCTCGCCCGCGAGGTCGCCAAGTTCGGCGCGGTGGGCGTGGTGGGCACCGTGGTGAACTTCGCGGTCTCGAATCTGCTGTGGCATCTGACCAGCCTGCAGGCCGTGCGCGCCAACGTGATCGCGACGATCGTCGCCATCGCGTGCAACTACGTCGGCTTCCGGTACTTCACCTACCGTGACCGCGACAAGAGCGCCCGCACCAAGGAACTGAGCCTGTTCCTGGCGTTCAGCCTGGTCGGCCTGGTGATCGAGAACGGCGTCCTGTTCGCGGCGATCTACGGCTTCGGCTGGGACAGCTCGCTGCAGCGCAACGTCTTCAAGGTGCTCGGCATCGGCATCGCGACGCTGTTCCGCTTCTGGTCGTACCGCAGCTGGGTGTTCAAGGCGCTGCCGACGGAGGACGGGGACGAGGGTGAGGCCGGGGAACCCGTCGCGAAGACGGAGGCCCCCCTCATCGAGCCGCAGCGTGAGCCGCTGCCCCGCCCCAAGCAGCACGTGAGCTGAACCCGCCCGCTCCCTCCGGTCGCTAGCGGACCGTGGGCTCGTCGTCGTCCACCGGCAGCCGCTTCGTCGGCGGCGTACGCGACAGGAACAGGCCGAACACCGGCGGCTGCGCCTGCAGCATCTCCAGCCGCCCGCCGTCCGCCTCCGCGAGATCCCGGGCGACCGCGAGCCCGATCCCCGTGGAGTTACGGCCACTGATCGTCCGCTCGAAGATGCGAGCACCGAGGTCCGTGGGAACACCGGGCCCTTCGTCCGTGACTTCTACGACGGCCTGGTTGCCGGTGACGCGGGTACGCAGGGCGACCGTGCCGCCGCCGTGCATCAGGGAGTTCTCGATCAGCGCGGCCAGCACCTGCGCGACGGCTCCCGGGGTGCCGACGGCCTGGAGGTGCCGTTTGCCCGAGCTGACGATCGCGCGGCCCTCGCTGCGGTAGGCGGGGCGCCACTCGGCGAGCTGCTGCTGGATGACCTCGTCGAGGTCGAAGGAGACGGCGGATCCGGTACGGGGGTCACGCGCGTTCGTCAGCAGCCGCTCCACGACGTCCGTGAGCCGCTCGACCTGTGTCAGCGCGATCGTCGCCTCCTCCTTCACCGTGTCCGGGTCGTCCGTGAGGGTGATCTCCTCCAGCCGCATGGACAGCGCGGTCAGCGGCGTACGCAGCTGGTGCGAGGCGTCCGCGGCGAGCCTGCGCTCGGCGGTGAGCATGCGGGCGATGCGCTCCGCGGAGGAGTCGAGGACGTCGGCGACCCGGTCCAACTCCGGGACGCTGTACCGCTTGTGCCGGGGCCTCGGATCACCGGAACCGAGCCGCTCTGCCGTCTCCGCGAGATCGGTGAGCGGTGAGGCGAGCCGGTTGGCCTGCCGTACGGCGAGCAGCACCGCGGCGACGACGGCGAGCAGGGCGACGGCGCCGATGATGAGCAGCGTCCGCCCGACCTCACGGGTGACGGTCGAGCGGGGCTCCTCCACGGTGACCGTCTCGCCCTCCTCGCCCTTGGCGGTGGAGCGGATGACGTCACCGGTCGGCTTGGTACCCACCGCGATCACCGGGTCGCCCGGGATGCGGATCACGGCGTAACGGTCCTCCGTGACCTGCGTGCGCAGCACCTCGGAGTCGACGATCTCCGCCCCGAGAATCCGGCTGTCCACGATGCTGGCCAGCCTGAGCGCCTCGGAATCCACGCGTTCCTGGGCGCTGTTGCTGATGGTCCGCGTCTCGACGATGACAAGAGACACACCGAAGACGGCGATGACCACGAGCACCACGGCGAGCGTGGACTGAATAAGACGACGACGCACGGGACTCTCCGAGAAAGGGTGACGTCAGCGCCCCTTCAAGGGCGCTTCAGGGGCACGGGGAACTGCGCGACCAGCCATACGCAGCCAGCACCCCCGCACCCACCCAAGCCACCATGGCGATGACGCGCGTAAACCGACCTAGCTCTTCTCGAACCGGAAACCCACACCCCGCACCGTCGCGATGTACCGGGGGTTGGCCGCATCGTCACCGAGCTTCTTCCGCAGCCAGGAGATGTGCATGTCGAGGGTCTTGGTCGACGACCACCACGTCGTGTCCCACACCTCGCGCATCAACTGGTCACGAGTCACCACCCGCCCGGCGTCCCGCACAAGCACCCGCAGCAGGTCGAACTCCTTGGCCGTGAGCTGGAGTTCCTCGTCGCCCATCCACGCGCGGTGGGACTCGACGTCGATACGGACGCCGTGCGTGGCGGGCGGCTGCGCGGGCTCGGCCGCGCCGCGCCGGAGCAGGGCCCGGACACGGGCGAGCAGTTCGGCGAGCCGGAAGGGTTTGGTGACGTAGTCGTCGGCGCCCGCGTCGAGGCCGACGACGGTGTCCACCTCGTCGGCGCGCGCGGTCAGGATGAGGATGGGGACGGTGTGGCCCTCGGCGCGCAGTCGGCGGGCCACTTCCAGGCCGTCCATGCCGGGCAGGCCCAGGTCCAGGACACACAGGTCGATGCCGCCCTGGATGCCGGCGTCGAGCGCTGTCGGTCCGTCCTCGCGCACCTCGACCTCGTAACCTTCCCGTCGCAAAGCGCGGGCCAGCGGCTCCGAGATGGACGCGTCGTCCTCGGCGAGCAGTACACGGGTCATGAGGTGATGGTAGTCCGCCTCGGACAGCGGTCGGGGTGTGATCGCCACGAGTGATTCTTACCTTCGGGCAAGTCGGATCCGCAGCGGTGAAGAATCTGGTCCGAACCTGTGCCTGTGGGATGTGATCCTTGTATTCACCTTCGAAAAGTCGACCACGGTTCCACTTCACCCTGTGATCGATGTCTCAAGTCCTTCCATTTCCGGCGGTGTCCTGCCGTATGGTGACCTGAACGCCTGTAGCAACACCGGGGACCTTTGGCGAGCATTTACAGCTGAAGGTCTCTTTTGTGTGCGGGCTGGCTGTCGCCAGCCTTGAAAGGAATGACCTGTGGCCGGGTGACCCGGGGCGCACTCCCCGAGGGCGTGGGGACGGATGTGCAGATCCCGCCGGTGCCGGCCGCCCCCCACCGGGCGCGCGACCGCTCTTGCACGCGCGTCCCGAACCAGCAAGGAACGACCATGGCGTCCAGCCTGACGAAGGACTCGGTGACTCCGGGCACCCCCGGTTCCGAGACGACCTTCTTCGGCCACCCCCGCGGACTGGCCACTCTCTTCATGACCGAGATGTGGGAGCGATTCTCCTACTACGGCATGAAGGCTCTCCTCCCGCTGTACCTGGTGGCACCGGGCGGCCTGCACATGAACGCGGCCACCGCGACCGCGATCTACTCGGTGTACCTGTCGCTCGTGTACCTGCTCGCCCTCCCCGGCGGCTGGTTCGCGGACCGGGTCCTCGGCCCCCGCAAGACGGTCGCCGTAGCCGGCGTGATCATCATGATCGGCCACCTCACCCTGGCCCTCCCGTCCTCGGGCACGTTCTTCGCGGGCCTCGGCCTGGTGGCGATCGGCTCGGGTCTGCTGAAGGCCAACATCTCCACGATGGTCGGCCACCTCTACGACGGCCCGGACGACCCGCGCCGCGACGGCGGCTTCACGCTCTTCTACATCGGCATCAACATCGGCGCGTTCGCCGCGCCGCTGGCCATCGGTACCGTCGGCGAGAACTTCAACTGGCACGTCGGCTTCGCGCTCGCCGCGGTCGGCATGGCCATCGGCCTCGCCCAGTACCTGCTCGGCACGCGTCACCTCAGCTCCCGCTCGGACATCGTCCCCACGCCGCTGTCCGCCGAGGAGAAGACAGCCACGCTGCGC
The DNA here is from genome assembly GCF_036226385.1 of Streptomyces sp. NBC_01261. Lineage (NCBI taxonomy): Bacteria > Bacillati > Actinomycetota > Actinomycetes > Kitasatosporales > Streptomycetaceae > Streptomyces > Streptomyces sp. NBC_01261. The sequence goes on along the minus strand of NZ_CP108463.1, from coordinate 6,718,309 downwards.
AAGTCGGCGCTGTGGGCTGCCGTCGCCGTCGTCTTCTACGCGATCGTCGGCTTCTCCGGCCACTACACCCTGAACTGGCTGCTGGTCCCGATCACCATCGCCGGCCTGCTGATCCCGGTCCTGGTCATCGCCCGCATCAAGCGCGACAAGGACCTCGACCGCTCCGAGCAGTCGAAGATGTCCGCGTACATCTGGTTCTTCGTCGCCGCGGCCGTCTTCTGGATGATCTACGACCAGGGCGGCTCGACGGTGTCCCTGTTCGCCGACTCCTCCGCGAAGAACACCGTCTTCGGCTGGCACTTCCCGGTCTCCTGGTACCAGTCGGTCAACCCGGTCCTCATCATGGCCCTGGCCCCGGTCTTCGCCTGGGCCTGGCTGGCCATGGCCCGCCGCGGCAAGGAGCCGAGCACGGCGACGAAGTTCGCGATGGGCCTGGTCCTCATCGGCGCGTCCTTCTTCCTCTTCCTGGCCCCGCTCGCGATCGCCGACGGCGGTCACAAGGCGGCGGCGATGTGGCTCGTGGCGATCTACTTCGTCCAGACGGTCGGCGAACTGACCCTCTCCCCCGTCGGTCTCTCCGTCACCACGAAGATGGCCCCCGCGAAGTACGCCTCCCAGATGATGGGTGTCTGGTTCCTCGCGGTCACGGCAGGCGACGCCACGACAGGCCTCCTCTCCATCGCCGGCGTCAACCTCAACAAGACAGGCATCGTCACCCTCGAAGCGGCCCTCGCGGTCCTCGCGGGCGCGGCGGTCTGGATGTACCGCAAGAAGGTCAGGGAACTCATGGGCGACGTCCACTGACATGCGTCTACGGCAACGCGCCAAAGGGCCGCTGGATCCTTCGGGATACGGCGGCTCTTTCCCATCCCCGGCGCTTTCCAGTGAACGTTGGGCCACTCGCTTCTTGGTCAGTGTCGTGCTTCCGCGTCCCGAGTAAAGGGCGCTCCCTGCGGTCGCGTCGGCTGCGCCGATTCCGCTGCGCTCCACCCTTGACTAGGGCCGCTCCAGCCCGTTCCAGAAGCGAGCGAGCGGCCCGGAAGGACGGGTGGCCAAGGTGGGCGGGCCCCTGTCTGTACTGCGTCGGGGGCCGGTGTGGAGGGGACGCGTCCGCGTCTCGCCAGCACGCCGGGCCGGCTCAGCGGCTATCGCCCGGTGGGGTGGGAGGCGCGGGTGGTGACCGCCGCCTTGGGCAGATCCGGGCCGGTGCGCGGGGACGCATTCGCGTCTCGCCAGCACGCCGGGCTGGTTTAGCGACTATCTGCCGGTGGGGTGGGAGGGTGCGGTGGGGACTGCCCCCCTGGGCTGATCCGGGACGGTGCGAGGGGGCGCGCTCGCGTCTCGCCTGCACGCCGGGCCGGCTCAGCGGCCAACGGCCGGTGGGGTGGGAGGTGCGGTGGCGCCTGCCCCCTGGCCTGATCCGGGCCGGTGCGAGGGGGCGCGTTCGCGTCTCGCCTGCACGCCGGGCTGGCTCAGCGGCCAACGGCCGGCGGGGTGGGAGGTGCGGGTGGTGACCGCCGCCTCGGGCTGATCCGGGCCGGTGCGCGGGGACGCATTCGCGTCTCGCCAGCACGCCGGGCCGGCTCAGCGGCCAACGGCCGGCGGGGTGGGAGGTGCGGTGGGGACTGCCGCCTTGGGTTGATCCGGGACGGTGCGAGGGGGTGCGTTCGCGTCTCGCCTGCACGCCGGGCCGGCTCAGCGGCTATCGGCAGGTGGAGTGGAGAGAACACGGGAGCACAGGACACAGGGCACAGGGCACGGGGGCATGGGGTATGGGGCATGGGGGTGCGTCTTGTCGTCTCGCCCTCACGCCGTGCCTCGGCTCAGCGGCCGACCCTGGATGGGTGGGTGGTTGGTGGAAGCCGGGGGTAAATCTAACCACCGTCCTGACCTTTGGCCGGTTAGGAAAGACTCCGGCCTCCCGAAGGGGCAGGACCGGAGGCCGGGGTCAGGAGGGGGGAGGTGGGTCCGGGAAGTGTGACACTTCCACTTCGAGTGTCACATTGCTGCGGACCGGGTACCCCAGGGCCCGGGGAAGGCAGACCGGTCGACGGGGATTCACCGTCCAGGCCACCACTCGGGACATCGCCCGGGCCGCCGCCCGGAACCAGTCCGGAGTCCGGAGTCCGGAGTCCGGAGCCTTCCGCCATGCCTACGGCCCGGAACTGCCCATCAGCCACAGCCTGTCGACCAGGACCCGATGCCCGTGACGTTGGTCCCCGCGTGCCACACCGGCCGGTGGCCGCTGAACGGGCCCCGCGTGCGGGCGCGACGCCGGCGCGCCACCTCGCCCCCGACCCCACCCTCGCTGGAAACCGGGGTCTTTTCTAACCGGTAACGGCACACCACACCGGTTAGTTTTACCCACAGCCTCCACCCCCCCCCCCACCGGCCGTTGGCCGGTGGCCGCTGAGCCGAACCGACGTGCAGGCCAGACGCCGGCGCGCCGACCTCGACCCGGCCCACTCTTCTCTGGAAGCCGGGGTCATCTCTCACCAGTAAAATCCTGCCACGGTGGTTGGATTTACCCCCGGCTTCCCGCACCCACCCGCCGACCCGCCGGGGGTTGGCCGCTGAGCCCGCCCGGCGTGCTGGCGAGACGGCAGCGCGCCCCCACACCCCGGCCCGGAACGCAGTACAGGTGGGGGGATGCGTACCCGGGCCACCCATCCCTCGGGGCCGCCCGCTCGCTTCTCACCACGGGATTGCGGGAGACGAGTCAAGGGTGGAGCGCAGCGGAATCGGCACAGCCGACGCGACCGCAGGGAGCGCCCTTTACTCGGCTCCCGCAATCCCGACACTGACCAAGAAGCGGGCAGCCAACCCGTACTTGTCAGCGCAGTCGCCTCCGTCCCGGCATGAACGTGAACACCGCCACGCCAAGCAGGATCGCCGTACCGGAGACGAGGCCGAGCGCTTTCAGGCCGCCGTGGCTGTCCGAGCCCGTCTCCGCCAAGCCCCCTGAAGTGGATGTCGACGTTGACGTACCGCCCGATGTCGACGAGCCGCCGGACGCGCCGCTTGCCTGTTCCGTCGTGTCCAGGGTCAGCGAGACCTCCGACTTCGTGGGGGTGCAAGTGGTCGTCGTGCCGAGGGCGTTGACCGTGAGGACGCCGGGGGACAGTGTCGACGTACCGCTCGCGCCCGGCTTGTATGTGCCCGTCAGGTCCGGGATCGCGATCGGGTCGCCGGACTTGATGGCGGCGGAGTTGGTCGGCCCCTCCACGTGGACCGTGCCCTTGTCGGCGCCGCCCAGGACCACCTCCATCGACGGCTTCACGGAGTCCGCCGGAATGTCCGCCGGGCTGTCCATCACCGACCCGTTGAACTTCACGGTGAGGTCGTAACTCCCGCCGTCTTTCGTGGCGTTGATCTGCACGGGCGAGGTCGCGTTCTTGTCACCGATAGGCGTCTTGCACGCGTACGGGACGGAGACCTCCTTGCCGGTGAAGTCCGTCTGACCGGTTCCGGTGCCGTCACTGGAGCTCGCCGATGCCGAGTCGCTGGGCGAGGCTGATTCCGATGCCGATGCCGATGCCGATGCCGATGCTGAAGCCGATGTCGAGTCCGACGGGGTTGGGGACGTGCTGGACGAACTGCCGTCCCCCGCCGTCACATTGATCGTCGCCGAAGGCGAGACCGTCGCCGTCGGTGCGCACTTCGTGTCCGTCGAGAACGCGTTGACCGTGTACGCGTCCGGCGTCAGCGTCACCGACCCCGCCGTCGTCAGCTTCAACGTGCCCTTCATGTCGGACAGGGTCATCACCGCGCCCTTGGGAATCGCCGGGTTCGTGCGCGGGCCCAGCATCGCGATGTCGGCGGTCTGTGCGCCGCCCGCCTTCAGAATCCCGGACGGCTGGACCGAGTTGGCGGGCAGGTCGATGATGTCGGGGTTCTTGGACGCGGCCTGGGTGAACTTCCAGACGACGTCGACCGTGTCGCCCACCCTCGCCGTGGCGGGCGCGGTGATCTCGACCTTGGTGGTGCCGTCGACCGGGTCGATGCCGGCGGGCGGCACGCAGTGGGTGGCGTAGGACACCTCGGCGGCCTGCGCGGTCCCGGCGGTCAGGCCGAGCGCGAGGCCCGCACCGCCGAGGACCAGCGCGAACGTGGCCGCGCCCGCTCTCCGTACACCGCCTCCGCCGACCGGTATGACTCTCCTTCGCTTGCTCACGTAAGTCCCTTCCTGGTGGGAGTCGTCGGACTCGTCGGGCTGTCGTCGTGCGGTGCGGAGAGTCGACCGGCCGCCGTGCCCGGATCCGAGTCCGGGGTGAACCACGGCAGGGTCGAGGTCGTAGGGGCGGCAGCTTCCTGAGAGTCGGCCGGTTTGCCGAACTTCGGCATGCGCAGGGTGACTTGGGCAGGCACGTGCAGGCCCCGGTGCCGGGGCGGGCCCATGCTGCGGGCCGCCTTGCGTGGCCGTAGGCGGTCCACCACGGCCATCCCGATGCGGAACACCGCCGCCGGTACGACCACGCAGACCAGGATCCAGAACAGGGTCACGCCCCAGGGGCGGCCCACGCCCCACGGTTGTTCGGCGAGCACCCGGCCGCCGTACTTCATCGAGACGGTGTAGTCGCCGTGCGCGCCGGCCGAGAGTTCGACGGGGAGTTTGATCTCCGCCTTTCCGCCGGGCGCGATCGTGCCGCTGAACTGCTGGTCGTCCCACTGCGGCGCGAACACCCCGTGGGAGGTGCCGACTTGGAACACGGGGTTCTTGACGGGGGACGAACCTGCGTTGCCCACGGTGAAGACCAGCGTGCGGGACGGTGGTGCCCCGAACCAGGTCAGCAGCCCGCTCGAACCGTCCAGCCGGGTGTCCGACAGGACCGACAGACGTCCGGCGGAGGGCTCCGCGGGTAGGGGTTCGACTGCGTGTCCGGCCACCTGGAAGACCGTGTCCGCCGACGCGCTCGCGCCCGTCACCGTCGCCACATGCACCACGCACGGGCACGGCACCGGCGGTTCGGACACCGGCAGCTTCTTGCTGAAGACGCCCTTGGCGTCCGTCGTCACGGCTCTGCCGTTCGCGTTCGCACAGGAGTTGGTGCCGCCGATCACCCCGCGTGCGGGCGTCGCCTGTCCGCAGATCAGCATCATCAGCAGGGCGTGCGGCCGCCAGCCGCTCCCGGAGACGGTGATCGAACCGCCCGCCCCCGCCTGCGACTTGGAGAGCTTCACGCTCGGCCCGCCCGCCGCCGCGGCAGACGTCGTCCCCGCCAACGGCAGCAGAAGCAGCGCGAGTACCGCCACCAGCGCCGGAATCCGCACCTTGCCGCTCACATCGCCGCTCCCGTCAACTCGGTCTGCGTGTACGGGTGTTCGGCCGTCGCATCGTCCTCATCCGTACGGTGCCGTCGACGTCGTAGGCGTAGGCGTACGAGAAGCAGGGCCGCCCCGGCCGTCAGCGCGGCGCCGGTACCCGCCACCGCTTCCCATGGCACGAACCGTGTCGACACGTTCGCCGTGTCGTGGGCGCCGCCTGTCGCTGTGACCGTGAGGCGTAGGTGGACCGCGTCCAGGGTGGGGTGGTCGGGCCAGGGTTCGGTGAGCTTCAGGCGTTGGCCGGGCGGGAGTTGGACGGGGAGGGCGCGGGAGGTGCGGTCCAGGAGGGTGCCGAAGAGGCCGGTGGCGTGGACGGCGAGGTTCGGGGTGAGGGGTGTGGTGCCGCGGTTGACCAGGTCGTAGGTGATGCGGTCGCCGTGGACCGCCACGTGTTCGACGGTCAGGGCCGACAACGCCGGTCCGCGTACGTGGAGTTGGAGTCGTACCCTCGCCTCTCGGCCCTGCGTGTCGCGCGCGGTGATCGTGGCGGTCCGGTCGCCGGGGGCCGCGGTCGTCGGGACGTTCACCGTGAACGGGATGTCCGCCCGGGTGCGGGCCGGGACCCCGACTCCCGTGTCGGCGAAGGTGATCGGGACGCCCGTGGCGTGCAGTCGTACGGTGACCGGGTGGGTGGTGGGGTTGGTCACGGACAGCGTGTCCTGGAGGGTCGTGCCGGGCTCGCCCTCGGCGTAGAACGTCGGGCGTCCGCCGCCCGCGGGCGCAACGGTCCATCCCCCGGCGGCCGTTGCGGTCGGCGTGGCCGCCAGGAGGGCTAGGAGGGACAGACACAGGACGCGGGCGGTCGACGACATCATGGGCGGCTCCAGCGGGCTTGCGGGGGCTGTCAGCGGCGGGCGCGGGCCGTCTGGTTGCGCCGGGTCAGCCACAGGGTGCCCGCCGCGCCCGCGAGCAGGACCGTGCCGCCGAGCGTGCCGAGGGCGATGACCGAGTCGTCGGGGCCGGTCTTCGGGAGCGTGCCGCCGGAGTCCGTACCGGTGCCGGAACTGGTGGAGCCCGTCGTGCCCGTCGAGCCCGTCGTGCCCGTCGAGCCCGTCGAGCCGCTGGATCCCGACGAGCCGCCCGCCGCCGTGACGTCGAGCGTGAGGGACGGGCCGGGGCTGTTGGTGGGGGTGCAGGTCGTCGTCGTACCGAGGGCCTTGATGGTGAGGACGGCCGCCGTGAACGTGACCTTGCCGGACGCCTTCGGGGTGTACGTACCCGTCAAGTCGTTGATTTTGATGGGGGTGTTGGCGGGGATCGCGGCCTGGTTGGCGGGGCCCGACACCGCGACCGTGCCGCTGTCCGCGCCGCCCAGCTTGATGGTGGCGCTCGGGCTCATCGCACCCTTGCCGAGTTCGACGGGGCTGGAGGAGACGCCCTTCTGCCAGGACATCGTGAGCTGGTAGCCGCTGCCGCTCTTGACACCCTTGATGTCGATCGGCGAGACGGCGGTCTTGACGCCGATGGGCGTCTGGCACTTGTAGTTGACGTCGACCACGTCGGCCCGGGCTGCGGGGGCGGCCATGAATACCGCCGAGCCGGCCAGGGCCGCGACGGACGCGAGCGCTGCGGTTCGTTTCTGGTACGACACGGTCCCCTCATTCCTGACGGCACATCAGATCGGCCGTCAAGGTACGCCCGGGGTCGTGAGGAGGGAAGACAAGGCGCACGCCGGAGTTGTGACGATCCAGCGTGTGCGAAAAGGTCGACAAGTGGATGGGGTGACCGGAGGTAACCCGAGGTCGGCGTCAGCCGAGCCGGTCGGGCAGGCTCCAGCGGCGCGGCATCGCGGGCACCACGACCGCGCCGTCGGCCCGCTGATGCTGTTCGAGGCGGGGCACACGCATCGCCCCGGGGGTGATCCCGCGGGGCGTGGGCGGGAGGGTGCTCGCGGTGCCACCACGCCTTCACCGGTCCCGGGGTCGTACGGCCGCGGAAACGGTCGCGTACCGCCGTAGAACGGTCTCGTTCCGGCCCGATGACGGGGGCGGCCGGTCGGCGGGGCGTGGGGTCCGCCGGGATGGCACGGGGTTCGCCGGGGTGGCGGGCCGTTCCTCCCCGCGCTCGGGAGGGGATCCGCCCGGGGGGGCGGGGAGAGGAATTTCTCGGCTCCATGGAACAGCCGACCAGCTGATTCGCCGATCGGCTCCATGGGGGCGGGCTAGACGGGGGCGGGCTAGGCGGGGGCGCCCAGCTCCGCCCAGACCGTCTTGCCGGTGACTCCCGGGGCGCGGACGACGCCCCAGTCCAGGCAGAGCCGCTGCACGATGAACATGCCGTGGCCGCCGGGGCGGCCCGCGCGGTGCGGGGTTCTGGGGGCGGGCTGGCCCGTGCCGCGGTCGGAGACCTCGACCCGGATCACCTTGTTCTCGCAGGTGATCCACATCTCGTCCGGGCCTTCGGCGTGCAGACAGGCGTTGGTGACCAGCTCGGAGACGACGAGGAGCACGTCCTCGGCGGCGGCGCGCCGGTCGGCGCCCTCGGCGGGCAGCCAGCCCCAGGCGTACAGGGCCTGGCGGGCGAAGTCGCGGGCCAGCGGTACGACCCCGCTCTCGCCCGCGAAACTGAGCCTGCGGGTGTCCCGGCCCGCGGCCGGTTCGGCGTCGTCCCCGACGGACGGCACGGCAGCGCCTCCGGCGGGCGCCTCCGCGGCGCCACCGGACTCCGGGCGGTCGCCCGGCGGGTAGGGCCGGGTGGTGCTCATCAGCGCTTCACCTCACCGATTCACCGGTTCACGATTCAAGAGTCGGTACGTGTTCAAGAGTCAGTACGTGGATCAGGAGCGATGTGGTCGCTCGGGGTCTCGACAGGTTCAGATGTTCTCCTGCCCGAGCGAACCGGCAAAACACCCCTTACTCGGCACGGAAGACGAGGCACGGGGAATCTGCCGGTCGCACGGGGGAGAACGGGACTCAGCCGGACTCGTCGGCGAGGGCGGCCCCGAGGGTGTCGTGGACGGTGAAGACCGCTTCCGCCCCAGTGATCTCGAACACGCGCGCCACCGCGGGCTTCATCCCCGCGAGGTGCACCCCGCCCCCTGCGGCTTCCGCCTTCAGGCGCGCGCCGAGCAGCACGTTCAGGCCCGTGGAGTCACAGAACTCCAGCCGTGAGCAGTCCACGACGAGCCGTGCGTCCCCATGGGCGAGCAGGTCCTCCAGCGGTTCGCGCAACAGATCGGCGGTGTGGTGATCCAACTCACCCGCCGGTGTCACGACAGCGCTGAGGCCCTGTTTCCGCACCTCGACCAGAAGCCGGCCAGACTGTGCGCTGCCGACCGTCCCGCGGTCCATGCCGTCTCTCTCTCCCGAGGTCGTGGCTATTGACGTTCGCCCAGGAACACTACGCCTTCCTCACACTCTCCAACACCCGAACAACCGCCCGTAAAGGGACATATAGGGGCACAGTGCACTTGCGGCGGGCTCCGGAAAACGGGTAGGGCTAGTAGAGACAAGTATTTGGACATTCGATACGACGGACAAGTCCGGTTACCGACCGGATGCCGACCCGACTGTCGAAACGACCGACCGATGGACACGACCGGCTTTGGAGGCGCCGCACTCCGCAGTGCACGCACCGGCTTCGGCAGCCATATGCCGAGAACGATGGAGGACGCCATGTCACCCCGGCTCGACGCATCGCCTACCCCGACAGCGACGTCGACACCCCCACCGGCACAACTGGATCCCAATCCCATCGAGGGGCTCCCCGAGATCCCCCCGTACGACGAGATCGGCGCGGTCGACGCGCGGGCGCTCTCCAAGACCCTCTTCGAGCGGCTGGAATCACTCGAAGAAGGCACGCACGAGTACTCGTACGTCCGCAACACGCTCGTCGAACTCAACCTCGCGCTGGTCAAGTTCGCCGCCTCCCGGTTCCGCTCGCGCAGCGAACCGATGGAGGACATCATCCAGGTCGGCACCATCGGCCTGATCAAGGCGATCGACCGCTTCGAACTCAGTCGCGGCGTCGAGTTCCCCACCTTCGCGATGCCAACCATCATGGGTGAGATCAAGCGCTTCTTCCGCGACACCTCGTGGTCCGTGCGCGTCCCGCGCCGACTGCAGGAACTCCGGCTCGACCTGGCCAAGGCCGGCGACGAACTGGCCCAGCAACTCGACCGCGCCCCCACCGTGGGCGAGTTGGCGGCGCGCCTGAAGATCTCCAAGGAGGAGGTCGTCGAGGGCATGGCGGCGTCGAATGCCTACACGGCCAGCTCACTCGACGCGCAGCCGGAGGAGGACGACTCCGAGGGCGCCCTCGCGGACCGTATCGGCTACGAGGACCACGGGCTCGAAGGCATCGAGTACGTCGAGTCGTTGAAGCCGCTGATCGCCGAACTCCCGTCCCGGGACCGGCAGATCCTCTCCCTGCGCTTCGTCGCCAACATGACGCAGTCGGAGATCGGCGACGAGCTGGGCATCTCGCAGATGCACGTGTCGCGGCTGCTGTCGCGGACACTGGTGCGGCTGCGCAAGGGACTTACGGTCGAGGAGTAGGCCCCGACTTGATTCTCCGGGAGCCGGTCTTCCCCTGCCTGTGCTGAGCGCGGCGCGCGTGTGCGTGCGCCGCGCTCCGGCTGTTCCCGGTCCGTTTCGGATCGTTCGGAGCGCCGGCCGGCCTTCGGTCAACTCGCCTCCCGACTACGGTTGTCGCGCATGACAGCCACCGAGACGGACATCGTGGACATCGACGAGGCCCTGATCCGGGATCTGTTGCGCGAGCAGTACCCCGACCTGGCGGACCGCCCCCTGAAGCTCGGCGCGCTCGGCTGGGACAACCAGGTGTGGCGGCTCGGCAACGACCTCGCCGTCCGGTTGCCGTGGGCGACGGAGTCCGCGGACGCGCTGCTGCGCAAGGAACACGCCTGGCTGCCCGGTCTCGCTCCGCACCTTCCACTGCCGGTCCCGGTCCCGCAGCTCCTGGGTGAACCCTCCGAACGGTTCCCGCGGCCCTGGCTCATCACCACCTGGGTACCGGGCGAGCCCGCCGACCGTGCCCCCGTGACGCGCGGCGCGGAAGCGGCCGTAGCGCTGGCCGCCTTCCTGACCGCGCTCCATCGCCCCGCGCCCGAGGGGGCGTCGGAGGGTCGGGGCCGCGGGGGCCCGCTGTCCGACGACGCCGAAGGCTTCGCGAACGGGCTCGCGTCGGCCACCGAACTGGGGCTGGTCCCCGACCCGGACGCCGTCCGCGCGGTCTGGGAGGACGCCGTAGCGGCACCCGAGTGGGCGGGCCCGGCGCTGTGGCTCCACGGTGACCTGCATCCGGCCAACGTCCTGACCACGAACGGGACGTTCGCCGGTGTGATCGACTTCGGCGACCTCTGCGCGGGCGACCCGGCCTACGACCTCGCCGCCGCGTGGATCCTGCTGCCCGACGGCGCGGCGGACGTCTTCCACGAGGCCTACCGTCCGGCTGCCGACACCGCGACCCTGCGCCGTGCACGGGGTTGTGCGGTGTTGCGCGCCCTCGGCGGCCTCCATATCGGCCATGCCGGCGACCACGGGCGGCCCGGGGGCAAGTCGACGTGGGGTCCGCCGGCGCGGGCGTCGCTACGACGCCTCACGGAAGGTTGGACGGGCGGTTTGACGGGAGGTTGAGAAAACGGGCTCGGCTTTCGGGGTGCGGTGGTAGGACGGGGCGATGGAGCGAGCGTCCGCCGGGCGAGGGGACGACGGGGTGAGGCCCCGGCGGATCAACCCGCTGCTTCAGGACCCCTCGGTGAACAACTCCCGCGCGTCGGCGACCTCGTGGGAGCGGTCGAACCAGGTACCGAGTTCGTCCAGATCGGCGGAGGCGAGGATGCGGTCGCGGACGTCGGCGGGGACGGGGACGGGGACGTCGATCTGACGCCGCTGGGAGGTACGCGGAATGGCAGCCGCCCACCCCTCGGCGCGCCCTCACCAACCACCCTCCACCTCCGCGAAAGCGAAAACCCCGACGCCCAACTCATCATCACCCAAACCCCGTTGCCCCACCTGATACGCGAACTCAAGTCAGCCCGAACCATCACCTGAGCACGCCCTCGCCCGGGGGCTATCCCCCACCCCGATCCTGAGGCACACCGGATCGCCCCCCACCGGACCCCGAACCTAGCGTTCAGCCATGACTCCGGCCCCGCACAAGCCCCTCACCCTGGCCCTCGGCATCGCCACCCTGCTGGCCGCCGCGACCGGCACCGCCGTAGCCCAACCCACCACCCCCTCCCCCGCGAAACAGCTGCGTCAGGACACCGAGGCGATCCACGCCCTCGGTGTCAGCGGGGTCCAGGCCCGCACGGTCGCACCGAACGGCAGGCAGTCGGTCGCCACCAGCGGTACCGCCGACCTGGACACCGGCCGGCCGGTCCGATCCGACGGCTACTTCCGTATGGCCAGCACGTCCAAGACGCTGGTCGCCACCGTGGTGCTCCAGCTGGAGGCCGAGGGCAGGCTGTCGCTGGACGACACGGTCGACCACTGGCTGCCGGGCGTGGTGCGGGGCAACGGCAACGACGGCACCCGCATCACCATCCGCCAACTGCTCCAGCACACCAGCGGAATCCACGACGACCTCCCCGGATACACCACCCCGGAGGAGTACTACGAGCAGCGCTACGACGTCTACAGCCCCGAGCAGTTGATCGCCCGCGCCATGACCCACGCGCCGGACTTCCCACCGGGCGAGGGCTGGAGCTACTCCAACACCGGTTACGTCCTGCTCGACACCATCATCCAGAAGGCCACCGGTCAGCCCGCCCACCAGGAGATCGACGACCGTATTCTCCGTCCACTTGGTCTCAACCAGACCCGCTGGGGCGGTAGTTCGTCCACCCTGCCTCGTCCGCACGCGAAGGCCTATCAGCTCTTCGGGCCCGATTCCTTGGTGGACGTCACCGAGCAGATACCGGTGGACCACGAGAACCTCTCCTACGTCACGACCACCCGCGACGAGAACACCTTCCTCCGCGCGCTGCTCGCCGGCCACCTGCTGCCGCCGCGGCAACTCGCCGAGATGAAGCGGACCGTCCCGGTGAGCGCGGAGGTCCAACTGCTGTGGCCCGGCGGCCGATACGGACTCGGCCTGGCCGAACGCCCCCTGAGCTGCGGAGGAACCTACTGGAGTCACGAGGGCGGAGACGGCGGCTACATCACCCTCAACGGCGTCACGGGCACCGGCGGTCGAAGCGCCGTGGTCTCCATGTCCGAGGCCCGCGGCGACACCCTGGACCACATCCTCGCCCAGGAGAACGCGGCCAGCGCCCTGATCGACCACGCGTTGTGCGCCGGGAGCCCCAACACCCCGTAGTCAGGGCAGAGTTACCGGGTTTCTCAGAGCCGCCATCCGCCTGCCAGGGCAGGTCCGAACTCCAAGATGGCGGCCGAACGCCCCGTCCCTCCGCCGAGCCCCGAGTCCCGAGTCCCGACGTCAGTCAGACAACCCGTGCCCCCTGCCGCCACACCCCACTCACCAACGGCACCCCCGGCCGATAAGCCAGATGCACATGACTGGGCGCGTCCAGCAGGATCAGGTCCGCCCGCGACCCCACCGCGACCCGCCCCACGTCGTCCCGTCGTAGCGCCGCCGCCCCGCCCGCCGTGGCCGCCCACACCGCCTCGTCCGGGGTCATCCCCATGTCGCGTACCGCGAGCGCGACGCAGAAGGGGACGGAGGACGTGAAGGACGAACCCGGGTTGCAGTCCGTCGACAGCGCGACCGTGACGCCCGCGTCCAACAGGCGGCGCGCGTCCGGCCATTGCGCGCGGGTCGAGAACTCGGCGCCGGGGAGCAGCGTCGCGACCGTCGCGCCGCTCGCCAGCGCGTCCACGTCCGCGTCCGTGAGGTGGGTGCAGTGGTCGGCGCTCGCCGCGTCCAGTTCTACGGCGAGTTGGACGCCGGGGCCGTAGGAGAGCTGGTTGGCGTGGATGCGGGGGTGGAGGCCCTTCGCCTTGCCCGCCGTCAGGATCGCGCGCGCCTGGTCGCCGTCGAAGGCGCCCTTCTCGCAGAACACGTCGATCCAACGGGCGTGCGGGGCGCAGGCGTCGAGCATCTCGCCGGTGACCAGGGACACGTACGCGGCGGGGTCGTCGGCGTAGTCGGGCGAGACGATGTGCGCGCCGAGGTACGTCACCTCGTCCGTGTGCGCGGCGGCGATGCGGAGGGCGCGGGACTCGTCGGCGACCGTCAGGCCGTAGCCGGACTTCGTCTCGAAGGTGGTGGTGCCCTGACGGAGGGCCTCGGTCAGGTAGCGGGTGAGGTTCGCCTCCAGTTCCGCGTCGCTCGCCGCGCGCGTCGCCGCGACCGTCGTACGGATGCCGCCCGCGCTGTACGCCCGCCCGGACATGCGGGCGTTGAACTCCTGCGTGCGGTCGCCCGCGAAGACGAGGTGCGAGTGGGAGTCCACGAAGCCGGGCAGGACCGCCCGCCCACCGGCGTCGACCCGATTGTCAGTGGCGGGTGCTTTGCTTGTTTCACCGGTCCACGCGATGCGGTCGCCGTCGATGACGACGGCCGCGTCCTGGATCAGACCGAGGGGAGATCTGTCACCGAGGGAGGGGTCGTTGGTGACCAGCGTGGCGATGTTGGTGATGACGGTGGTGCTGGTGCTGGTGCTGCTCATCGTGTCCTCGTGGGTGCGGGGGATCGTGGCCTCGTGCGTGCGCGGGTCGGCGGTCGGCTCTACGCGCGCAGGGCTTCGACGGCTGCGGCGAGCGCCTGCGGTACGTCCGGTACGAGCGCGTGCGCCCCGTCGCGTACGACGTGCCGGCCGCCCACGACCGTGTGCCGTACGTCCGCTGCCGTCGCCGCGAATACGGCCGTCTCGGCGCCGAGCCTGGGTACCGGCCCCGCTGTTCTGACCGAGTCGAGCGCGATCGTCGTGAAGTCGGCGAGCGCGCCTGCCTCAAGCGTGCCCGCTTCCTCCCAGCCCAGCGCCGCGTGGCCGTCGGCCGAGGCCGCGCGGAGCAGTGCCGCCGCCGTCCAGTGACCTCTTGTGCGGGTGCGCAGGCGCTCGTTCAGCTCCATCGCTCTGGCCTCTTCGAGGAGGTCGATCACCGCGTGGCTGTCGGAGCCGAGGGAGAGGGGTGAGCCGGCTCGTTGGAGGGCGACCGCCGGGCCGATGCCGTCGGCCAGGTCCCGTTCCGTCGTCGGGCACATGCAGGTACCGGTGCCCGAGCGCCCCAGCAGCGCGATGTCCTCGTCCGTGAGGTGCGTGTTGTGGACGCCGGTGGTGCGGGGGCCCAACACCCCGTGGTCGGCGAGGAGTTGGGTCGGCGTGCAGTCGTGGGCGGTGCGGCAGGCGTCGTTCTCGGCGGTCTGCTCGGAGAGGTGCACGTGGAGCGGGGCCCGGCGCTCCTCGGCCCACCTCGCCACGGTCGCCAACTCCCGTGCGGGCACGGCCCGTACGGAGTGGATGGCGGCACCGATCCTCGCGTGATCCCGTTCCTTGAGAAGTGAACAGCGTTCGGCCCAGGCGTCCGCGCTTCCGTCGGAGAAGCGGAGCTGGTGGCGGTTGGGGGGCTGTCCGAAGCCGGAGGAGAGGTAGGCGGTGTCGAGGAGGGTGATGCGGATACCGGCTTCGGAGGCGGCGGCGACGAGGGCCTCGCCCATGGCGTTGGGGTCGGCGTACGGGGTGCCGCCGTGAGCGTGGTGCACGTAGTGGAACTCGCCGACCGCCGTGATCCCGGCCAGCACCATCTCGGCGTACACCGCGCGGGCCAGTGCGTGGTAGGTGTCCGGGGTGAGCTGGTCGGCGAAGGAGTACATGAACTCCCGCCAGGTCCAGAAGGTGCCGGAGCCGACCTGGACGGTGCCGCGCAGGGCGCGGTGGAAGGCGTGGCTGTGGGCGTTGGCGAGGCCGGGGAGGGTGAGGCCCCGGAGGGGCTCGGCGCCGGGGGGTGGGGTGTCGACTCCGGTGCGGACGGCGGTGATACGGCCGTCCGTCACCTCCAGGGCGACGCCCGGCTCGACGTTGGTGTCGAGCCAGGCGTGTTCCAGCCAGTACGTCCGCGTGGTGGGGTGCGTCACCTGCAGGCCAGCCCTTCCAGTACGTCGGCGAGTGCGGTCACCCCGGCCACGCAGTCGTCCTCGGCCGCGAACTCGGCCGGGGAGTGCGAGACGCCCGTGGGGTTGCGCACGAACAGCATGGCGGTCGGGATGCTCCCGGAGAGGATTCCGGCGTCGTGTCCGGCACCGGTGCCGAGGACGGGGACGTTCAGATGCGTGTCCTCGCCGTTCGCCTTCCCCAGGACCCGGGCGAGTTCGTCGCGCAGGGCGTGGTCGAACTCGACGACCGGGGTGAAGGACTCCCGGACGATGTCCAGGTCGACGCCGTGCGCCTCCGCGTACTCGCGGGCCGCCTTCTCGACGCCGGTGACCACGGTGTCGAGGGTCCGCTGGTCGGCGGCGCGGGAGTCGAGCCAGCCGCGCACCAGGGAGGGGATGGCGTTGACGCCGTTCGGTTCTACGGCGATCTTCCCGAACGTCGCTACGGCGCCCGCGAGTTGGGCCTCGCGGCGGGCGGCGAGCACGGTCTCGGCGTACGACAGCATGGGGTCCCGCCGGTCCGTCAGCCTCGTCGTACCGGCGTGGTTGGCCTCGCCCCGGAAGTCGAACCGCCACCGCCCGTGCGGCCAGATGGCGCTGGCGATGCCGACCCGGTCGCCGGACAGGTCCAGCGCGCGGCCCTGTTCGACGTGGAGTTCGACGAACGCGCCGATACGGGCCAGCCGTTCGGGGTCGGGGCCGATGGCGTCGGCGTCGTAACCGGCCGCCGCCATGGCCTGCGGCAGCGTGACCCCGTCGCCGTCGGTCAGCCGGTGCGCCTGCTCGACGGTGAGCTGCCCGGCGGTCAGCCGCGACCCGACACAGGCGAGCCCGAAGCGGGCCCCCTCCTCGTCACCGAAGTTCACGATGGCGAGCGGCCTGGTGAACTCCGCTCCCCTGCCCCGCAGTTCGTCGAGCGCGGCAAAGGAGGACACGACCCCGAGGGGCCCGTCGAAGGCCCCGCCATCGGGTACCGAGTCGAGATGCGACCCGGTGACGACAGCGTCCCCGGCGGCGGGATCCCCGAGCCAGGCCCACTGGTTGCCGTTGCGGTCGAGCTCGTAGGTCAGCCCGCGAGCCTCGGCCTGAGCCTTGAACCAGTCCCGGCACTCGGCGTCGGCACCGGTCCAGGCGAACCGTCGATACCCACCGGAGTCGGCGTGCCGCCCGATGGGCCGCAGCTCACGCCACATCTCGTGGAAGGAGGGCGGGGTGTGGGCCGGGCCTGCGGGCGGCACGGACTGAGCCCAGCCGTCACTCACCGCAGGGCGCGGCTGCCCCGCACCCGCCGCAGGCCGCGGCTGGGCGCCGCCGGACACGGGCGGCGTGGTGCCGCCGCCCGCGACAGGCCGCAGGCCGCCGTCACCCGGCGCGGACTCCGGACCGCCGTCACCCGCCACGGACCGTGGGCAGTCGTTCCGCAGGGCGGGTCCTTCGTCATCGGGCACGGTCGGAGCCGCGGTCGGCGACAAAGGCCCCGCCCCCACCGGGGAGTTGCCGCCCCCGGTCTCACGAACGGTCACGCGTCGTCACCCTCGCGCATCGGTACCCGTACGCCCCGCTCGTCCGCGACGCGGTCCGCGATGTCGTAGCCGGCGTCGACGTGGCGGATGACGCCCATGCCGGGGTCGTTGGTGAGGACGCGGCGGATCTTCTCGCCGGCGAGGGGCGTGCCGTCGGCGACCGTCACCTGGCCGGCGTGGATGGAGCGGCCCATGCCCACGCCGCCGCCGTGGTGGATGGAGACCCAGGAGGCGCCGGAGGCGACGTTGACCATCGCGTTCAGCAGGGGCCAGTCGGCGATCGCGTCGGAGCCGTCGAGCATGGCCTCGGTCTCGCGGTACGGGGAGGCGACGGAGCCGCAGTCGAGGTGGTCGCGGCCAATGGCCAGCGGGGCAGCCAACTCGCCTGAAGCCACCATGTCGTTGAAGCGCTCGCCGGCCTTGTCGCGCTCGCCGTAGCCGAGCCAGCAGATGCGGGCCGGGAGGCCCTGGAAGTGGACGCGCTCGCCGGCCAGCTTGATCCAGCGGTGGAGGGACTCGTTCTCCGGGAAGAGGTCGAGGATCGCCTTGTCGGTCTTGTGGATGTCGGAGGCCTCGCCGGACAGGGCGGCCCAGCGGAAGGGGCCCTTGCCCTCGGAGAAGAGGGGGCGGATGTAGGCGGGGACGAAGCCGGGGAAGGCGAACGCCCGCTCGTACCCGGCGAGTTGGGCCTCGCCGCGGATCGAGTTGCCGTAGTCGAAGACCTCGGAGCCGGCGTCCATGAAGCCGACCATCGCCTCGACGTGCTGCGCCATGGACTCACGGGCGCGGGTGGTGAAGCCCGCCGGGTCCTTGGCGGCCTCGTCGGCCATGTCCTCGAAGGCCATACCCACCGGCAGGTAGGCGAGGGGGTCGTGGGCCGAGGTCTGGTCGGTCACGATGTCGATGGGGGCGCCCTCGGCGAGCATCCGCGGGAGCAGCTCGGCCGCGTTGCCGAGGAGGCCGATGGAGAGCGGGCGGCGTGCGTCGCGGGCCTCGACAGCCAACTCCAACGCATGGCGCAGGTTGTCGGCCTTGACGTCGAGGTAGCGGTGCTCGATGCGGCGTTCGATGGCGCGCGGGTCGGCGTCGATACAGATCGCGACGCCGTCGTTCATCGTGACCGCGAGGGGCTGGGCGCCGCCCATGCCGCCGAGGCCGGCGGTGAGGGTGATGGTCCCGGCGAGGGTGCCGTCGAACTTCTTCGCGGCGACGGCGGCGAAGGTCTCGTAGGTGCCCTGGAGGATGCCCTGGGTGCCGATGTAGATCCACGAGCCGGCGGTCATCTGGCCGTACATGGTCAGGCCGAGGGCCTCCAGGCGGCGGAACTCCTCCCAGTTCGCCCAGTCGCCGACGAGGTTGGAGTTGGCGATGAGGACCCGTGGGGCCCACTCGTGGGTCTGCATCACGCCGACGGGGCGGCCGGACTGGACGAGCATCGTCTCGTCCTGCTTCAGGGTGCGCAGCGTGCGGACCATGGCGTCGAAGGAGCGCCAGTCGCGGGCGGCCTTGCCGGTGCCGCCGTAGACGACGAGCTTGTCGGGGTGTTCGGCGACCTCGGGGTCCAGGTTGTTCTGCAGCATCCGCAGGGCGGCTTCCTGCTGCCATCCCAGGGCGCTCAGTTCCGTACCGCGGGGTGCTCGTACGGGGCGGGGTCCTGACATGGTCTGCCTCCTAGCGGACTGCTCTCAGCGGATTTCCTACTACAGCTATTCACATCCTGACTTCGTGAATAGAACTAGTCAATACATCAGGGCGTCTCTGTGGGCAGGCTCTGAGTGTTTGGCCGGATGTACCGACCATGGGCGACGACATGACGGGGGCTCCAGTGAACGACGGAAACCAGGGTCACACGGACGGCACCGAACCCGGCGTGGATCCCGGCACCGAACCCGGCACCGAACCCGGTGCCGAACGGACCGCGCGCCGGGACGACGCCGTCCGGGCCGCCGTGGAGCAGGGGCTGCTGGGGCCCGGCGCCCCCATCGTCGCGCTGCTGGACGTCACCGGCATCCGGGAGTCCGCGGCGGCGCTCCGCGCGGCGTTCGACGCGGTGACGGCGCCCGGGACGCCCGTGCTGCACGCGTTCGCCGTGAAGGCGAGTCCGCTCGTGCCGGTGCTGCGGCTGCTGCACGAGGAGGGCATCGGCGCGGAGGTGGCGAGCCCGGGCGAGCTGGCCCTCGCGCGGGCGGCGGGCGTACGGCCGGAGCGGACGGTGCTGGACGCGCCCGCGAAGACGCCGGCGGAGCTGCGGGAGGCGCTGGCGCTGGGGATCGCCGTGAACGCCGACAATCCGCAGGAGCTGGAGCGCATCGACGCGCTGATGCGGTCGGCGACCAGTCGCTCCGCGCTCGGGATCCGGGTCAATCCGCAGATCGGCGGCGGGTCGATCGCCGCGCTCTCCACGGCGACGGCGACCTCGAAGTTCGGGGTGGCGCTGCGGGACGAGGGGGCGCGGGAGTGGGTGGTGCGGGCGTTCGCCGAGCGACCGTGGCTGACCCGGCTGCACGCGCACACCGGGTCGCAGGGCATCCCGCTGTCGCTGCTGGCGCGAGGAGTGGCGGAGACGTACCAGCTGGCGGAGGAGATCAACGCGCGGCTCGGGCGGCCGCAGATCGACACGCTCGACATCGGCGGCGGCCTGGGGGTGAACTTCGGTTCGGACGCGACGACCCCGACGTACGACCAGTACGCGCGGCTGCTGCGGGAGGCGGTGCCGGGGCTGTTCGACGGGCGGTACGGGCTGGTGACCGAGTTCGGGCGGTCGATGCTGGCCAAGCAGGGCACGGTGGTGGCCCGGGTCGAGTACGCGAAGAGCGCCGGCGGGCGGCCGATCGCGATCACGCACGCGGGCGTGCAGGTGGCGACGCGGACGGTGTACGCGCCGCAGTCGTGGCCGCTGCGGATCGCCGCCTACGACGGGAAGGGGCGGCCCAAGTCGGGGGCGGACGTGGTGCAGGACGTCGCCGGGCCCGCGTGCTTCGCGGGTGACCTGCTGGCCGAGGGGCAGGCGCTGCCCTTGCTGGAGCAGGGTGACTACGCGGCGGCGCTGGACACCGGGGCGTACTACTTCGCGGCGCACTACGCCTACAACTCCCTTGCCCGGCCGGGCATCTACGGCTTCGTGCGGGACGGCTCCGGGGGCGTGTCGTTCGCGACGGTGCGCAAGCCGCAGACGGTCGCGGAGATCGTGGCCGAATCCGGCGGGGCGCACGCCGCCGCGCTCACCACCCTGCGGGCACCCGGGAGCCGTTGACGTACGCCCCTGCGAGCAGGGTTCAACTGACCCATGCAACTCGTGTGAAAACGGGGTCAGTTGACCCACCTTAGTCACTCGGGGGCATGTTCCACCGGAAAATGCCAGATCCCTCACCCCCTCGGCCACACGGTGCGTAGCTTCGTCGTCACTCAGCCGAACCGCAGGCGGGAGGGGAGCCACGGTGCCCGGAATCGACGAGTGCTTACTGGAGGCCATGCGACTGCCCGGTGCCCGGGGAGCCTCGCTGGTCGACTGGACGAGCGGGCTTGCCCTGGGCGTCGTAGGGGAGTCGCCCGGGGGTGACCAGGAGGCCAGTGCCGCCGAGGCCGCCGAACTGGCGCGGCTCGCGGCGGAGCACCGGGCGTTCGCGTCCGTCGGGGAGGACGGTGAGACGGCCGACGACCCTCCGCTGGAGGATCTGATCGTCAGCAACCGGGACAGCTATCACGTGCTGCGGTTCGTGCGGACGTCGTTCGACAGCAGTGTGTTCCTGCATCTGTGGCTGACCCGCGCGGAGGGCAACCTCGCGCTGGCCCGCATCCGGCTCGGCGAGATGGCCGGACGGCTGGTGCTGGGATGACCGCGGTCAAGGCCACGCCCACCACCCCGCCGCCCCGGCTGCCCGTGCGGGCCAAGGCAGCGGCCGGCGAACGGGGTTGGGGCGGTGTCTCGCCGATGCTGACCCGGCTCGCCGCCGAGGAGGCCACCGGTGTCCTCGTCCGCGAGCGCGGCAGCCTGCACCTCGTCGACGGCCACGTCGTGCACGCCGAGAGTCCGTCCGCCCCCGGCCTCGGCCTCCTCCTCACCGCGCACGGCACCCTGCGCACCGAGGCCTGGGAGGCCGCGGCCAGAGCGACCGACGACCGGCACGCCACGACCCGACTGCTGCTGGACAGCGGCCAGTTGAGCCCCGGCGCGCTGGAACTGTGCCATCTCGGGGCGCTGTACGACGCCGCGTACTTCGTGCTCGCGCCGAGCAGCACCCCGGGCCGGTTCCGCTACGGCGTCACGCATCCGCTCGGAGGTGTGCGGCCGGTTCCGGTGGCCGCACTGGAGCGCGAGACGCTGCGCCGCCGCGATCTGCTGCACCGGGTGTGGCCGGACGCGGCGACGGACGGCGCGCCGCTGGTGCGGACCGACCCCGTCGCGCCCCCGCCGGTCACCGCCCGACAGGCGGCGGTGCTGGCGCGGGTGGACGGCGTCCGCACGGCGCCGGACATCGCGCGGGCGCTGGGACGGCGGACGTACCCCACGCTGCTGGACGTCCGGCGGCTGGTGTCGGCGGGGCTCGTGTCGCCCCGGCCGCCCGCGCCCGCCGCCGCTCCCCTGCCCGACGTCACCGATCCCGACATCACCTTGCTGAAGAGGCTCAGAGATGCGCTGGAGGCCCTTTGAGTGGCAGCGAGCACGCGCCGAGAGGAGAGAGCCGATGGCCTCCGAGGCAGAGATCCTCGACGAGCTGCGCCGGTTGAGAGCCCGCGTGCCCCAGCTGACCGGGGCGCTGGCGACGGGCGTCGACGGTCTCGTGCTGGCGCAGGACACCCCGGGCGTCGAGCCGGAGCGGGTGGCCGCGCTCACCGTGACGGCGCTCGGTGTGGCCGTACGGATGGCGGACGCGACCGGGCAGGGCGACTTCCGCGAGCTGATCGTGCGCGGGGTCTACGGCTATGTCGCGACCTACGCGGCGGGCCGCGGCGCCGTGCTGACCGTGCTCGCCCAGGACCGCGTCCATGTCGGCCGGCTGCTGCTGGAGGGCCGCCGCGCGGGGGCCCGGATCGGCGAGCTGGTCGACGCCGGGGCGGCGGCCGAGGCAGAGAAGGCAGAGACCGAAGCCGCCGTGGCCGAGGAGCGGACCGACCCGGCGCCGCCCGTCAAGGCGCCCCCGAAAACCACCACCGCACGCACGAGAACAGCGCGCGCACCACGCACCACCACAGGCACCAACGCGCGTACCACCACGGAAAGTTGAACGGAACCAAAGGAGCACTGTCATGGCCAACACCGAAACCTCCCTCAAAGAGGCGCTGACCTCCATCGAGGGCGCGACCGGGGTCGCGCTCGTCGACTACACCAGCGGTATGGCGCTCGGCACGATGGGCGGCAGCAAGACCTTCGACCTCGGCGTCGCCGCCGCCGGGAACACCGACGTCGTGCGCTCCAAGCTGCGCACGATGGAACACCTCGGCCTGAAGGGCGAGATCGAGGACATCCTTATCACCCTGTCCAGCCAGTACCACCTGATCCGTCTGCTCAAGGGGCGCGGCGGCAACGGCCTCTTCCTCTACCTGGTGCTGGATGCCGGCCGCGCCAACCTGGCGATGGCCAGGCACCAGTTGAAGAAGATCGAGGCGGACCTGGAGGTCTAGAACCCCGGCTACGCGAAGACGTCGCTGCGGCGGCGCGCCCCGCCCGGGGTCGCGTCGCCCGCGGCGATGCCGGTGGAGCGGTAACCCCTGACCGGCTTGCCGGCGGGGGCGCCGTCGCGCTTGTCCAGCCAGTCCACGCGGATCCACAGCAGCACGTCGTCGGCGCGCTCGCGGCGGCCCAGCCAGGCGGCCTTGAGGCGCAGCCCGGCACCGGCACCGGCGAGCAGCATGCCGCCCGCCGCGGGCACGGCGAACCCACTGGCCAGCGCGAGGGCGAAGGCGAGGACGAGCCACCAGCGGTGGGCGCGACGCCAGTTCCGGGTGCTCACCGCGCGGTCCTGGAGCACGTCGTGCTTCCCGGCCCGGACGGCGCCGCGGGCCAGCGCGGTGTAGCGCCTGCGACGCGCGTACGACACCGCGAGCGCCGCGATGATGAACAGCGCGGCCCCGGCCATCACCCCGATCCGGCGCCCCGTGATGCCGGGCAGCAGCACCCCGACACCCGCCGCCAGCACCCCGAACCACCACATCGGGGCCGCTCCGGCCCGTATGACGACTGCCACTCGGGCCAGCCCCTGGACTCTGCGATCTCCGCGTGCCACGTCCCGCCTCCTGGTCGTGCCGGCACAGTTCTGTCCGGCCGGGAGACTAGTGAGCGAACGTGAGACGAGTCTGAGAAGACACCGGAAGGGACAGGAAGACACCGGACGGGACAGGGTGTCTCACTCCACGAACAGCCCCCGCGCCGCCGCCCGCGCGTCGAACTCCTCCAGCCTCGCCTGCGCGTCCGGCAGGTCGTCGCACATCGCCTCCAGGAGGACCCGGCCCAGCAGCATCGGGGCGCAGGCCGTGTCGAAGGCGAGGCCGGTGCCGACGGCGGCCGGGATCAGCAGATCGGAGACCTTGGCGACGGGGGCGAACGCCGAGTCCGCGACGGTGACGACGGTCAGGCCCGCCTCCCTCGCGTACGCCAGGGTGTCGACGACCTCGCGCGGGTGCCGGGGCAGCGCGAAGCAGAGCAGGGTGGTGGCGCCGGCCCGGACGGCCGCGTCGATCCGGTCGTGGATCATCGTGCCGCCCTCGTTGAGCAGCCGTACGTCCGGGTGGACCTTGGCGGCGAAGTACGCGAAGCCGTACGCCTGGGAAGCCGCCGCGCGCAGGCCGAGGACGGGCAGCGGGCGCGAGGCGGCGAGCAGCCGGCCGGCCTTCGCGACCGGGCGGGGGTCGGCCAGTATCTCGGCGAGGTGCTTCAGGTTCTCGATCTCGGCTTCCACGGCCTGCTGGTACTCGTTGTACGACGCCGTGTCCGGGGCCGACTCCGAGGGCGCGACCTCGCGGAGGTGTTTGCGCAGCGCCGGGTAGCCGTCGAAGCCGAGGGCGACCGCGAAGCGGGTCACGGAGGGCTGGCTGACGCCGGCGAGTTCGGCGAGTTCGACGCTGGAGAGGAACGGCACGTCGGCGGCGCGGCGCACCATGCTGTGCGCGATGCGCCGCTGGGTCGGCGTGAGCCGGTGCCCCTCGAAGAGCGCCTGCAGCCGTGCGGCCGGGCTGTCGCTCACACCCGCACTCCTGTCCATCGCCGAGTCCACGACCGCATCCGCGCTCCCCTCCGCCATCCCCTCCACACTCCTGTCCACGCTCATGACGTGCTCCCCCTCCAGATCTCGGTGAACCGGTCCAGCAGTCCCGCCGCCGCCGTCACATCGTCCGTGAGCGGCCGGTCCGCCGTCTCGTCGTCGAGCACCGATTCGGCCAGCTCCAGTGCGCGGCCGACCGGGAGTTCCGGGTCGGGCCGCAGTCCGCGCTGTCGCAACGCCCGTACGGCGGCGACCAGTTCGCAGCCGACGACGAGACGGTACGCGCGGCAGGCGCGCAGTGTCTGACGTGCGGCGAGCGAGGCGAAGCTGGCCTGTTCCTCGACGCCCCGGGAGAGTACAGCGTGGCCGAGCGAGGCGGGAGCCGAGAACGCGCGCAGGTCGCCGAGGGCGGCGGCAGCGGCGTACTCCAGGATCATCACGCCGGAGGAGGCGGCCTCGTTGTCCGCGAGGAACGGCTTGAGGCGGGTGAACGCGGGCTCGTTCAGCGAGGAGAGCCGGGATGTGGACAGCCGGGCGACCTGGGTGAGCGCGAGCCTGAAGTGGTCCAGGGCGAGGACGAGTTGGGCCTGGTAGAAGCCGCCGTGGTGGTAGGCGGTCATGTCCTCGGCGGAGATGAAGGGGTTCTCGGCGGCGGCGTTGATCTCGATCGCGAGCACCGCCTCCAACGCGTCCGCCGCGTCATGCGCGGGCCCATGGATCTGCGGCAGACACCGGAACCCGTACGGGTCCTGAATCCGCCCGAGGGGCGGGGTGGGCCGGTCGGCGGCCCCGATCAACTCCCGCATCCGCCGGGCGACTTCGGTCGACCCCCGATGCGGCCGAGCGGCGTGCACCGGCGCGGCATACGGCTCGTGCGACCCGTCGACGGCGAGCAACGAAAGCGCCCCGACGACTTGGGTCGCCCCGATCAGCCCGCGCAACTCGTGCAGCGCGAGGGCGGATTGGCCGAGGGTGAGGGCGTTGCTGCTGATGAGCGCGAGCGCGTCATTGTTGTCGAGGGGCTGGGGCTCGGGAACTCCGGCGAGGGCGTGGGGATCGGTAACTCCGGCTAGGGCACGAGCACTTGGGGCATGGGGATCACGGCCGCCGGAACCCTCGACGCCGCCAAGGCCGGAGTCCTCGGTATCGCGGCCGACGAAACCCTGAGCGCCACGGCCACCGGAAACACTCGCACCACGGCCATCGAGGCCCTCGGCGTAACGCCGCCCGAAGCCCTCGCCATCACCATCACCAGGCCCCCCGAAAGCCCCGGCACCGGCGCCGGCGAAACCCCCGCCGTCGCGATCCCCGGCGCCGCGCCCGCCGGAATCCCCGGCACCGAGCCCTCCGAAAGTCCCCGCACCCCGCCCGCCGGAACCCGCCACACCCGGCCCCACCCCCCGCCAGGGATGCTCCCCCACCAACGCCAACCCCACCTGCGCCAGTGCCGCGATGTCCCCCGTCCCCACCGAACCGAACTCGTTGACGACCGGATACACGCCGTTCTCCAGTGCCTCGCACAGGGCCGTGACGACCGTGGGCCGTAGTCCCGCGCCCCCCGCCAGCAACTGGTTGGCCCGGACCGCGAGCATCGCGCGGACCTCCCGGGCCGGGAGTTCGTCGCCGATCGCGCCCGCGTGGCTGCGGAGGAGCCGCAGGCCGTGTTCGGCCGCCGCCTCCGTGGGTACGTCCTCGTTCCGGTTGGCGCCGACGCCGGTCGAGCGGCCGTAGACGCGGCCGGTCGCGGCGATCTGGCGGGCCGCGTCCCAGGACTCGGTCGCGCGCTTCATCGCGTCGGTGCCGGGGACCGGGCGGGCGTCCCCGTCGGCGAGGCGTACGACGTCGGTGACCCCGAAGCCGACCCCGTCGAGGACGACCAGATCGGTGCCTCCGGACAGCGCCACATCAGAGGCGTCCACGATCTGAGACGACATAAGGCGACGAACTCCCCTCAATCAGGACACTCGATCTTGCCTGCCGGGCATCCGTTACTTCGGATTAACGCGGAGACATTGACAAACTATTCAGACACCGAGAACTCTGCATGACGTTATACAGCCGGGCAAGGGACAACTCATGATCCAGTTCGACGCGGTCCACAAACGCTTCCCCAACGGCACGACAGCAGTTCACGACCTCTCCCTGGAGATGCCGGAAGGCGGGGTCACCGTACTGGTCGGTTCCTCCGGTTGCGGCAAGACGACCACCCTTCGGATGATCAACCGGATGATCGACCCGACCTCGGGCGTCATCAAGGTCGGCGGCAAGGACGTCACCCAGCAGGACGCGGCCGAACTGCGCCGCTCCATCGGGTACGTCATCCAGCAGTCGGGGCTCTTCCCGCACCGCACCGTCCTCGACAACATCGCCACCGTGCCGCTGCTCCTGGGCCACGGACGGAAGAAGGCCAGGGCCCGCGCGGCCGAACTCCTTGAGACCGTCGGGCTCGCCGCCGACGCCGGCAAGCGGTACCCGCACCAGCTCTCCGGCGGCCAGCAGCAGCGCGTCGGCGTGGCCCGCGCGCTCGCCGCCGACCCGCCAGTGCTCCTGATGGACGAGCCCTTCGGCGCCGTCGACCCGGTCGTGCGCACTCAGCTCCAGGACGAACTCCTGCGCCTGCAGAGGGATTTGAACAAGACCATCGTCTTCGTCACGCACGACGTCGACGAAGCCGTACGGCTCGGCGACCGCATCGCGATCTTCCGCACCGGCGGCCACCTCGTCCAGTGCGCGGCCCCCGCCGAACTCCTCGCCCGCCCGGCCGACGACTTCGTCGCCGACTTCCTCGGCGCCGAACGCGGCCTCAAGCTGCTCTCCCTGAAGACCCTCGCCGAGGTCCCGCAGGGCCCGGCCCCCGAGGGCGGCACCTGGACCCTGGTCGTGGACGAGGCCCGCAAGCCCCTCCACTGGGCGGCGAAGGATGCCGAGATACCCGTACGACCCCTGACGGACGGCGACTCCCTCCTCGCCGCCCTCAACGAGTCCGTCGCCTCCCCGAACGGCCTGATCGCCCGCGTCGACGCGGCCGGCGTCCTCACCGGCGTCTCCTCCCGCGACGACATCCACACCCACGCGGGCCAGGCCCACGCGGAAGCGCGGACACACACGGAGACCGAGGCGGCCGCCGCATGACCATCGACTGGTCGTGGATAGGCGACCACACCGACGACCTCACCAGCCTCACGTTCTCGCACCTCCAGGCCGCGATGACCGCCGTCTTCCTGGGCCTGCTGATCTCGCTCCCGCTGGCGGTCGTGGCCCACCGCGTCCGCCCGCTCCGGGGCTTCCTGCTCGGCCTGTCGAACGTCCTGTTCACGATCCCGTCGATCGCGATCTTCGTGCTCCTGCTCCCGATCAGCGGCCTGACCCGCACCACGACCGTGATCGGCCTGACGGTCTACACGCTGGTCGTGCTGCTGCGGAACACGGTCGAGGGCCTCGACTCGGTCCCCGCGAGGACGAAGGAGGCCGCGAAGGCGATGGGCACGCGCCCCCTGCGCACGCTCCTCACCGTCGAACTCCCCCTCGCGCTCCCGGTGATCATGGCCGGCGTCCGCATCGCGACCGTCATGTCGATCTCGCTCGTCTCGGTCGCGACCTACATCGGCGACGGCGGCCTCGGCCAGCTCTTCACCGACGGCTTCCAGCGCGACTTCCCGACGCCGGTCATCGTCGGCGTCGTCCTGACCCTGCTGCTGGCCGTGGTCGCGGACGCGGCCCTGGTCGCCCTCCAGTACGTCCTCACCCCGTGGAAGAGGCGGCGAGCCTGATGTTCGAACTCTTCAAGAACCTCGGCAAGTGGCTGACCAGCGGCTCCCAGTGGGCCGGCACGGACGGCATCGCGCACCGCCTCGCCGAGCACCTCCAGTACTCGCTGCTCGCGACCCTCGTCGCGGCCGTGATCGGTCTCCCGCTCGGCCTGCTGATCGGCCACACCGGCAAGGGCGCGTTCCTCGCGATCAACCTCGCCTCCTTCGGCCGCGCCCTGCCGACCGTCGGCCTGGTCGTCCTGGTCTTCCTGGCGAGCGGCCTGTCGATGTGGCCGGTGTACATCGCGCTGGTCGCCCTCGCCGTCCCGTCCATCGTCACGAACACCTACGCCGGGATGACGGCCGTGGATCCGGACGTGAAGGACGCGGCACGCGGGCAGGGCATGCGCGGCCACCAGGTGCTGTTCCAGGTCGAGTTGCCCCTCGCGCTCCCCCTGATCATGACCGGCCTGCGGCTCGCGCTCATCCAGGTGGTCTCCACGGCCACCGTCGCCGCGTACGTCTCCTTCGGGGGCCTCGGCCGCTACGTCTTCGACGGACTCGCCCAACGCGACCTCGTGCAGGTGCTCGGCGGGGCGGTGCTCGTCGCCCTGGTGGCCATCGTCCTGGACCTCGGCCTGTCCGCCCTGCAGCGCTTCCTCTTCCGCCACCGCACCGCCTAGGGAAACCGGGAACTCCGAAATGAACCGTCGCACCCTCCTCGGCGCCCTCGCCGGAACGGCCGTCGCCGTCCCCGTCCTGTCCTCCTGCGCGAGCGGCGTCACCTCGCTGGACGGCGGGGGCTCCGCCGGCGGTGGCAGCGCCTCCAGCAAGAACGGCGTCACCGTCGGCACCGCCAACTTCACCGAGAACCAGGTCCTCGGCTACCTCTACGCCGCCGCCCTCGAAGCGGCCGGCGTGAAGGTCAAGGTCCGCCCCAACCTCGGCACCCGCGAGATCGTCTTCCCCGCCCTCAAGAGCGGCGACATCGACCTCCTCCCCGAGTACCAGGGCTCCCTGCTCACCTACCTCCAGCCCAGGTCCAAGGTCGCGGAGGCGGGCGAGATGCAGAACGCCCTCACCCTCGCCCTCCCCGCCGGCCTCCAGGTCCTGCCCTACGGCATCGCCGAGGACGCGGACTGCTTCGTCGTCACCCGCGCGACCGCCAGGAAGTACGGCCTCACCTCGCTGGCCGACCTGGCGAAGCACAACGGCAGGCTGACCCTCGGCGCCTCCGCCGAGGTGAAGACCCGTCAGGTGGGCGTCGTAGGACTGAAGGATGTCTACGGCGTGGAGTTCAAGGAGTTCAAGTCCCTTGATTCCGACGGGCCGTTGGTGAAGGGCGCCCTGAAGAAGGGCGATGTGGACGTGGCGAACCTGTTCACCACCGACACCGACATCAAGGCCAACGACTGGGTCGTCCTGACCGATCCCAGGACCCTGATTCCCAGTCAGCACATCGTCCCGCTGATCGCCGACCGCGTGGCCGACCCCACCGTCCGCAAGGCGCTCGCGCGGCTCGGCAACCTGCTCACGACGGCCCAACTCACCGAGCTGAACCGCCAGGTGGACAAGGACAAGAAGGACCCGGAGGACGTGGCGAACACGTACGCGAAGCAGCACGGCATCACGAAGTAATGGCCCGTTGATGATCTGACGAGGGATCAGTCAAGTGTCGTTAAATCGGCACTCTCGGTAACTGATCGCATGCGTAGGGTGATTGCACGCCCACCACCTGAGGAAACGCATGGCCTCGAACCGCAGGGCCTTTCTGACGGCCACCGCCGCAGGCGCGCTGGCCACCGCCCCTACGACCGCCACCGTCGCCGTCGGCCCACCGCCCCACCCGGCCACCGCCCCCGCCGCGCTCGCCGAACTCCTGGACGGCAACCGCCGCTACGCCACCGACCACTCCCGCCACCCGGACGAGAGCCGCCGACTCCGTCACCAACTGGCCACCGCACAGCACCCGTTCGCGGTGATCGTCGGCTGCATCGACTCCCGGGTGCCGCCGGAGCTGGTCTTCGACCAGGGCCTCGGCGACCTGTTGTGCATAAGGACGGCCGGCGAGGTCCTGGACGAGGCGGTGCTCGCGTCCATCCAGTACGGGGTGGAGGAACTGCGCATCCCCCTGGTGCTGGTGCTCGGCCACGAGCGCTGCGGCGCGGTGGCGGCGACCCTCGCACACCTGGAGACCGGCGCCCCCGTCCCCGGCCATCTCGCCCTCCTGGTCGACGAGATCAGCCCGGCCGCGCGCCGCACCCGCGCCCTGCCCGGTGACTGGGCCGAGCACACCATGCGGGCCCACACGGCCTGGGTCCGGGACGCGATCCGCGCCGACCCCGCCTTCACCTCCGCGCATGTCGTCGCGGCCCGCTTCGACCTCGACACGGGGCTCGTGTCGCTGCTGCCCTAGCCCCGACTCCCGCTGCCGTAGGACCACTTCCCCCACACGAAGAAGCTCATGAACATGAACGGCGTGCTCTCCGTCCTGCCCTCCCCCGCCGACTTCCGCACCATGACCCGCGCCCCGCGCCGCGATCTGCTGTGCGGCCTCACCGTCGCCGTCGTGGCGCTCCCCCTGGCCCTGGGATTCGGGGTCACGTCCGGTCTCGGCGCCGCCTCCGGACTGATCACCGCGATCGTCGCGGGCTCGCTCGCCGCGCTGTTCGGCGGCTCCGCGCGCCAGGTCAGCGGGCCGACCGGCGCGATGACCGTGGTCCTCGTCCCGATCGTCCACGAGTACGGCGCGAACGGCGTCCTGACGGTCGGTCTGGTCTCCGGCTTCATGCTCCTCGTGCTCGCCTTCGCCCGCGCGGGAGCGGCGATGGCGTACGTCCCCGCACCCGTGATCGCCGGTTTCACGATCGGCATCGCGTGTGTGATCGGGCTCCAGCAGGTGCCGTCGGCGCTGGGGGTGCCCACCCCGGGCGGTGACCAGGTCGCGGTGGTCGCGGCCCGGGCGGCGGAGGAGTTCGACGCGACCCCGCACTGGGCGGCGTTGCTCCTCGCCCTCGGCTCGGCCGCGCTGATGCTGGCCGGGGCGCGCTGGAAGCCCACAGTTCCCTTCTCCCTGGCGGCAGTTGCCGTGGCTACGATCGTCTCGGAGGCCCTGCGCCTGCACGTCACCCGGCTGGGCACGCTCCCGTCCTCGATCCCGGCCCCGTCCCTCGCCTTCCTGGACGTGTCCCGGGTCCCCTCGCTCCTCCTCCCCGCAGCGGCGGTAGCCGCACTGGCCGCCCTGGAATCCCTCCTGTCCGCCTCGGTCGCGGACGCGATGCGCCCCGGCGAGCGCCACGACCCCGGCAAGGAACTCTTCGGCCAGGGCATCGCCAACCTCGCGGCCCCGCTCTTCGGCGGTGTCCCGGCCACGGGCGCCATCGCCCGCACCGCGGTCAACGTCCGCACCGGCGCCACCTCCCGCCTGGCCGCGCTCGCGCACGCCGTGATCCTCGCCGGGATCGTCGCGGTCGCGGCGCCGCTGGTGGGCCGTATCCCGCTGGCCGCGCTGGCCGGAGTGCTGCTGGCGACGGCGATCCGCATGGTGGAGACGGACGCGGTCCGCGCGATGGCCCGCTCGACGCACGGCGACGCCCTGGTCCTGGTCCTCACCGCGGCCGGCACCCTCGCCCTCGACCTGGTGCGCGCGGTGCTCATCGGCCTCGGTGTCTCGGTCCTGCTCGCCCTGCGCGCGGCGATGCGCGGCACCCGCCTGACCCCGGCCACGACCGACGAACTCCCGGGCGCGGCAGGCACGGTGACGTACCGCTTCGACGGCCCGCTCCTCTTCGCCGCCGCCCACCGCTTCCGCCGCGGCCTCGCCGACGTCCAGGACGTGACAGCCGTAGATCTACGGCTGTCAGGGCTGACGGCGGTCGACGCGACGGGCGCGCTCGCGCTGAGGGACGCGGTGGGCGAGCTGCGGGACCGGGGTATCGAGGTGAGCATCACGGGTGTCGAGCACGGTCATCGCCGGGTGCTGGAGTCGCTCGGGGTGCTCCCGGTGAACCCGACGTCCAACAGGGGGGCTATCCCCAGTGCAGCGGGCGCGGCGGCTCCCTAATCTGAGTCGCATGACGGGAATGGACGGGAACGACGTCGAACTCAAGAAGGAACTCAACGCCACCCTGCAGGCGCGCAGGGAACTGGGCGACGAGTACGAGTCGGCGCTGGTCGACTCGTTCCTGGAGAAGGTCGACCAGCGGATCGACGGCGCGGTGGAGCGCCGCGTGCGCCGGCAGATGGCCGAGCAGCAGATGGTGGCCGCCCGCGGCTCGCGCGGACCGAAGCCCACCGACTCGTGGGGCGAACGCTTCGGTTTCGGCATCGTCTCGATGGTCCTGGCGATCCCGCTGTCCGCGATCGGCGGCGGCATCGCCCACCTCCCCGGCCTGCTGGTGGCCTGGGCCGGCATCGTCGGTGTCAACGCC
This sequence comes from Streptomyces sp. NBC_01261, assembly GCF_036226385.1. Classification (NCBI taxonomy): domain Bacteria; kingdom Bacillati; phylum Actinomycetota; class Actinomycetes; order Kitasatosporales; family Streptomycetaceae; genus Streptomyces; species Streptomyces sp. NBC_01261. The sequence goes on along the minus strand of NZ_CP108463.1, from coordinate 6,686,063 downwards.
GTCCAGGCCGCCCGCACCACCCCGGGGCTCTTCGGCGGCCGACGCGCGAAGTCCTCCCGGTCCGCGGACGACGCGTGGGAGGACTGACCGTCCCGGTCACGCCTGGCGGGTCGGCAGCACCACGATCTGTCGCAGGTTGACGTGCCGGGCGCGGCTCGCCGCGTAGGCCACGACGTCGGCGACCTCCTCGGCGGACAGTCCGCCCAACGCCCCGAACAGCTCGTCCAGTTGGGCGCTCATCTCGGCGCTGCCGACGTGCGTCCCCAGCTCGGTGTCGGTCAGCCCCGGCTCGATGTTGGTGACCCGCACGTCACGGGGCCCGAACTCGGAGCGCAGCGACTGGGAGATGTGGGTGACGGCGGCCTTGGTGGCTCCGTAGACCGCGTAGCCGGGGAACATGACGTGCGCGCCGATCGACGAGATGTTCACCAGGTCCGCGGTACGGCCCTCCCCGGCCGCCGCCACCAGGTCCCCGGTGAAGGCGCGGACGACGCGCAGGACGCCGGTCACGTTGGTGTCGAGCATCCGCCGCCACTCGTCGATCCGCCCGTCGTCGACGGGGTGCGGCAGCATGACACCGGCGGCGTTGACGACCAGGTCGACGGTCCCGTACATGTCGTGGACGCGCGCGGCGGCCTCCTCCACGGACGCGTCGTCGGTGACATCGGCGACGACCGCGAGGGCCTCTCCGCCCTCGGCCCGGATCTTCCCGACGATCGCGTCCAGCCGTTCCCCGCGCCGGGCCAGCAGCGCCACCCGCGCCCCGTTCGCGGCCAGTTGAACGGCGACGGCCTGGCCGATCCCGCTGGCTGCGCCGGTGACGACGGCGGTACGGCCGGCCAGATTCTCGTACGACATGAGGTGCTCCTGTGGTGGGTGCCACCGGGGCGGTTCCCCGGCGACACCCACCACACTGGTCCGGTGCGTCGGGGCTACCCAGGGATGCGTTTTTCCTGGGTCTGGCAGTACCAGGTTCGGAGGCGGCCGGGTCGGGGAGGGGGACTTCGTCATCGGGGGATCCCTTTCGCAGGGCACGGTGGGCCAGGGCACCACGGTCGCCCCGCACCGCCCGCCGCCCCCAGCCAGACCGTCACGTGGCGGCCGAAGCTCCATGACATTCGATGAAAAGCCCCTACGCTTCCGTCATGGATGCGACGGACCGGCGGATCGTTCAATGCCTGCTGCGTGACGGGCGGGCGTCCTTCCGGCGTATCGCCGAGGTGGCCGAGGTCTCCGAGCAGACCGTGGCCCGCCGCTACCGCGCCCTGGTCGCCGACGGCGCCGTCCGCGTGCGCGCCCTGCCCCGCCACGCGCTGCTCGGCGACCGGACCTGGTTCGTCCGGGTCCGGTGCCGTCCCGACGCCACCGACACCCTGGCGGACGCGCTGGCCGCCCGCGAGGACACCGCCTACGTCAGCGTCACCTCCGGCGGCTCCGAAATCGTGTGCCAGACCCACACCGGCCTCCGCGACCAGGGCGGATCGGTGCTGCAACGCCTGCCGCGCACCGCCCGGGTGCTGGGCTTCGACGCGTGTGCGGTCATGCACATGTACCTGGGCAGCGGCGCCGAGTGGCTGGCTTTCGACGACCCTCTCACCGACGACCGGGCGGCTCTGCTCCACGCCTCCGACCAGCGGCAGCGCGCCACCACCGGCGAAGACGGAGACAGAGGCGGAGCGGTGGTCCAGGACGTCCGGAACGCGGGAGCGCCGCGCGAGCAGGACGGCCCGCTGATGACCGAACTCGCCCGCGACGGACGCGCCGGAGTCGTCGAACTCGCCCGCGCCTGCGGCTGGTCGAAGTCCCGGGTCTCCGCGCGGCTGGAGGAACTGCTCGCGGCGGGTGCCCTGCGCGTCGCCGTGGACCTGGCCTACCCGCGCTTCGGCTTCCACGCCCCCGCCTACCTGTGGCTCACCGTCGCCCCCGGCCGGCTGGACGCCACCGGCGAGGCCCTCTCCGCCCACCCCGAGACCACCTTCGCCGCGGCCGTCACCGGCTCCGCCAACCTCCTGGTGACGGTCACCTGCCGCACCATGGACGACCTCTACTCCTACGTCACCACCAAGGTCGGCGCCCTCGACGCGGTCCATCAGGTCGACGTCGTCCCGGTCCTGCACCGCCTCAAGCAGGCGGGCACCCGACTCCGCGACGGCCGCCTGATCCCGGCCTGACCGACGCCTTCACCACAGGGCGCGGCGCTGCACGATACGCCGGTCGAGTCGATCCGGGACGGAAGTACCGGACGCCCTGATCTCCCCCATTGGAGGTTCGGCGCGCTTCTGCCGTGATCGGCTGTCGGTTCCGTCATCGCGGCGGCAGTGTTGGGACCCACCCCCGAGTGTGTTCTCAGCAAGGAGTTCGCGATGAGCGACGTACTTCCCGGCGGCACCCTGCGCCTGTCCGAGACCCTGACCCCGACCCGCGTCGGCTACGGCACCCTCCAGCTGGCCGGGCCCATGGCCTACGGCCCACCCCGCGACCGTGACGAGGCCCTGGCCGTCCTGCGCGCCGCGGTCGAGGCGGGCATCACGCACCTCGACACCAGCGACTACTACGGCCCGCACCTGGTGAACGGGCTGGTCCGTGAGGCCCTGCACCCCTATCGCGAGGGCCTGCACATCGCCACCAAGGTCGGCGCGCGCCGCACGGCCGAGCGAGGGTGGCCCGCGGCGCTGTCGCGGCCGGAGCTGGTGCGGGCCGTCCACGACAACCTGGACCACCTGGGCCTGGAGGCGCTGGACCTGGTGAACCTGCGGATGACCGACACCCTGGCGGCGGACGACATCGTCGAGCCGTTCACGGTCCTGGCCGAGCTGCGCGACCAGGGCCTGATCCGCAGCCTCGGCGTCAGCAACGTCAGCGCGGAGCAGGTCGAGGCCGCGCGGCGGATCGCACCGGTGGTCGCGGTGCAGAACCACTACAACGTCGCCTTCCGTCAGGACGACGCCCTGGTGGACCGGTGCGCCGAACAGGGCATCGCGTTCGTGCCCTTCTGGCCGCTGGGCGGGTTCCGGCCGCTACAGGCCAAGGCGTTGGAACAGGTCGCGGCCGAACTCGGCGCCACAGCGCGGCAGATCGCCCTCGCGTGGCTGCTGCACCGCTCCCCCACGATGCTGCTGATCCCCGGCACCTCCACCCGCGCCCACCTCGCCGAGAACATCGCCGCCGCGACGATCGGCCTGTCGTCGGAGACGCTGCGCACCTTGGACGCCATCGCCGGCCCCGCCGTCTGACCTCCTCGCTCCCCTCCTCCCGACCTCCCCTGGAGTCCGCCGTCATGCCGCAACCGCAGCCATCCGCCGCCCCTCACCGCACCCTGGTCCTGTCCGGAAGCCTGCGCGCGGGGGCCGTCACCACTCAGGTCGCCCTCGCGGCCGTGGCCCAGGACCGTCCCGAACACGAAGTCATCCTGGCCGCCACCTTGGACCAACTCCCCCTGTTCAACGAGGACTTGGACACCGAACCCGCCCCGCCCGGCGTGGCCGCCCTGCGCGCCCAGGTCAGCTCCGCCGGCAGCCTGCTGGTCCTGAGCCCGGTCAACAACGGCAGCATCTCGGCCGCCCTGAAGAACGCCCTGGACTGGCTCTCCCGCCCCCGCGACGACTCGCCCCTCGCCGGAAAGCCCGCCACCGGCCTGGTCATCGGCTACCACTCCCACGGCGCGGAAGCCCACCTGGAGACGATCCTCCGCGCCACCGGCGCCCGCACCACCCCCGCCCCGACCCCCGTACTGAGCCCGCGCGCCGTCACCGGGAACCAGACCGCCCACGACCCGAAGGTCACCACCGTCGTGGCTGAGGTCCTCGCCGCCCTCTCCCCGCCTCGAACACGGCACTAGCATCGAACCCATGGACGGGGACATCGGAGACTTCCTGCGCTCACGCCGTGCTCGTATCCAGCCCGAGGACGTGGGGCTGCCCTCGCACGGGCGCCGTCGTGTGCCAGGGCTGCGCCGCGAGGAGGTGGCGCAGCTGGCCGGGGTGAGCGTCGACTACTACATCCGGCTCGAACAGGGCCGCGGGCCGGGGAGCCCCTCCCGGACGAAGTCCGGGGGAGTGTCCGACGCGGTGCTCGACGCGATCGCCCGCGTGCTGCGCCTGGACGACACGGAACACGCCTACCTGCGTACGGTGGCCCGCCCCCAACGCGGGAAGAAGGACCGGACGCCCGCGCCCGGGGTCCGCCCCGGTGTCCAGGTGCTGCTGGACGGCATGGACCGCATGCCGGCGTTCGTGCTCGGCCCGCGGATGGACGTGCTGGCGTGGAACACGCTCGCCGACGCGCTGAGCGGCTTCAGCCGCATGCCCCCGGCCGTGCGCAACATCCCGCGCCAGGTGTTCCTCGACCCGGCCTCGCGCGACCTCTACCCCGACTGGGCCGAGGTCGCCGCACAGGCCGTCGCCAACCTGCGGGTGACCTCGGGCCGCGGCGACGACCCCGAGCTGAGCGCCTTGGTCGCTGAACTCTCCCTCCGGAGCGAGGACTTCCGCCGCCTGTGGGCCGACCACGAGGTCAAGGAGTGCGCCTACGGCGTGAAGCGCGTGCGGCACCTGGTCGCGGGCCTGCTGACGCTGCCGTACGAAACACTCGCGGTACCGGGGGAGTTGGACCGGACGATCGTGGTCTACACACCGGAGCCGGGTTCGGAGACGGCGGAGCGCCTTGCGCTGCTGGGGAGTTGGGCCACGACGGGGCCCGCGGGACCTACGGGGCCGTAGCCGATGTGGCCGTAGAAAAAGCTGTGCGCGGGGACCGCCGCACCCCCCGTTGCCGGGAGGGCGGGACGACGGCGGTCCCCGCGAGGGACGCGTGCCGGGTCAGGACCGGGCGTGCGCGTCCTAGGCGTCGGTGGAGGTCCGGGAGCCGCTCCGGAGGTCCGTGACGCCGTTTTTGTGCCGGCGAGGCGGGGAGCCGCTCCCGCCCTGCCGACATCCACCAATCTGCCCGACGCTTGTTAAGCGTGTGCTGCGTGGACGTGACGCCCTCGTACCACTTCCGCGAAGTCCGCCATTTCGGTGGGCAACCGCAAAGTCGCCGTCGGCACGGCCCGTTCACCGGACGTTTCCTACTGCTTCCCGCCCTTGGCGAGGAAGGACAGCAGGTCCTGCCGGCTGATGACACCGGTCGGCTTGCCCTCGACCAGGACGATCGCGGCGTCGGCGGCGCCGAGCACGGTCATCAGGTCGCCCACCGGCTCACCGGAGCCGACCTGCGGCAGCGGGGCCGACATGTGCTTCTCCAGCGGGTCGGTCAGCGAGGCGCGCTGGGTGAACAGGGCGTCCAGCAGCTCCCGTTCGACGACCGAGCCGACGACCTCCGCCGCCATGACGTCCGGGTGGCCGGCGCCCGGCTTCACGATCGGCATCTGCGAGACGCCGTACTCGCGCAGCACCTCGATGGCCTCGCCGACCGACTCCTCCGGGTGCATGTGCACGAGGGACGGGATGGCGCCGTGCACCTTGTCGTTGAGGACGTCGGCGACGCGGGCGCTGGGACCCTCGTCCTCCAGGAAGCCGTAGTCGGCCATCCACTCGTCGTTGAAGATCTTCGAGAGGTACCCGCGCCCGCTGTCGGGGAGGAGTACGACCACGACGTCGTCGGGGCCGAGCCGCTCGGCGACCCGCAGCGCGGCCACGACGGCCATGCCGCAGGAGCCGCCGACGAGCAGCCCCTCCTCCTTGGCCAGCCGACGGGTCATCTGGAAGGAGTCCTTGTCGGACACGGCGACGATCTCGTCCGCCACGGTCCGGTCGTAGGCGGTCGGCCAGAAGTCCTCACCGACACCCTCGACGAGATACGGCCGCCCGGACCCGCCGGAGTAGACCGACCCCTCGGGGTCGGCGCCGACGACCTGCACCCGGCCCTCACTGGCGTCCTTGAGGTAGCGCCCGGTGCCGGAGATGGTCCCGCCGGTCCCCACGCCCGCGACGAAGTGGGTGATCTTCCCCTCGGTCTGCTGCCACAGCTCGGGGCCGGTCGAGTGGTAGTGGGAGAGGGGGTTGTTGGGGTTGGAGTACTGGTCCGGCTTCCAGGCACCCGGCGTCTCACGGACCAGGCGGTCGGAGACGTTGTAGTACGAGTCCGGGTGCTCGGGGTCCACCGCGGTCGGGCACACGACCACCTCGGCGCCGTACGCGCGCAGCACGTTGATCTTGTCGGTGGACACCTTGTCGGGGCACACGAAGATGCAGTGGTACCCCTTCTGCTGGGCGACGATGGCCAGGCCGACGCCGGTGTTGCCGCTGGTCGGCTCGACGATGGTGCCGCCGGGCTGAAGCTCCCCGCTCTTCTCGGCCGCCTCGATCATGCGCAGCGCGATGCGGTCCTTCACGGATCCGCCGGGGTTGAAGTACTCCACCTTGGCCAGAACGGTCGCCTGGATGCCCGCGGTCACGCTGTTGAGCCTCAGCAGCGGGGTGTTGCCGACGAGGCTGATCATCGAGTCGTGGAATTGCACCGTTGTCTCCGGTTGCTGCAAAGAAGTGTCGTGAATGGTCCTGTCAGCGTAAGGCCCCGAAATGACGTTCACCGCCCGTTGAGATTGGACGACGTGCTGTTCGGGGCAAGGAGTGGATGACGGCTACGAGGAGGTGGCGGCGACGTATGACGAGGATGTCGAGGGCGCGGGTGGCCCGGCGGATCGCGGCCGGTGCGGCGTACGGCGGTGGCGGGGTCGGACTGGTGGGCGCGGCGGCGATCGGGCTGGTGCTGGCCGAGGTCCGCTTCGTGAAACGGCATGTGGGCAACGACCATGCGCCGGGCAGTAACCATGTGCCGAGCGCGGACGGCCGGTACGGACATGTCTACGACACCCCGGGTGAACCCCCGATCCGGCTGACCATGCTCGGCGACTCCACGGCGGCGGGCCAGGGTGTCCACCGGGCGGCGCAGACACCGGGCGCGCTGCTGGCGTCCGGGCTCGCGGCGGTCTCGGAACGCCCGGTCGAGCTGCACAACGTGGCACTCCCGGGCGCGCAGTCCGACGACCTGGACCGCCAGGTGGCGCTCGCCCTCGCGGACACCACCCGGGTACCCGACGTCTGCGTGATCATGATCGGCGCGAACGACGTCACCCACCGCATGCACCCGACCCGCTCGGTCCGCCACCTCTCGGCGACGGTACGGCGGCTGCGCACGGCCGGCGCCGAGGTGGTCGTCGGCACCTGTCCCGACCTCGGGACGGTCGAGCAGGTCCAGCAGCCGCTGCGCTGGCTGGCCCGCCGCGCGTCCAGACAGCTGGCCGCGGCCCAGACGATCGGCACGGTCGAGCAGGGCGGCCGCACGGTGTCGTTGGGCGACCTGCTGGGCCCCGAGTTCGCGGCGAACCCCCGCGAGCTGTTCGGCCCGGACAACTTCCACCCCTCGGCGGAGGGCTACGCGACGGCGGCGATGGCCGTCCTGCCGACGGTGTGCGCCGCCCTGGGCCTCTGGCCGGCGGAAGAGGACCGCCCGGACGCGTCCCGCCGCGAGGGCTTCCTGCCGGTGGCCCGCGCCGCCGCGGAGGCGGCTTCGGAGCCGGGCACGGAGGTCACGGCGGCGATGCCGACCGGGCCACGGGGTCCGTGGGCGTTGCTGAAGCGGCGGAAGCGGCGCCGGGTACCGGAACCCGAGGCGGCACCTTCCAGCCCGTCCGGCGTTTGAGGACGAGGCCCCTTCAGGGCCGATGGGGGTCTGGGGGCGCAGCCCCGAGGGACGCCCACCCCCACCGGCCCGCCCGCCCATCCTCCAAAGGCCCAAGCAAGCGCTTAGAAAACTGCGGTCAGGGTCACACAGCGATCCCCGTGACCTGCGCCATACGTGCGGGTAACTTCCCAAGAAAGCCGTGCCAGTCCCCGCACATACGCCAATGGAGCCGTGATGCCCGAAGCCGTCATCGTCTCGACCGCCCGCTCCCCCATCGGCCGCGCCGTCAAGGGCTCCCTCAAGGACCTGCGCCCCGACGACCTCACCGCCACGATCATCCAGGCCGCCCTCGCCAAGATCCCCGAGCTGGACCCGAAGCTCATCGAGGACCTGATGCTCGGCTGCGGCCTCCCCGGCGGCGAGCAGGGCTACAACCTCGGCCGGATCGTCGCCGTACAGATGGGCATGGACCACCTGCCGGGCTGCACGATCACCCGCTACTGTTCCTCGTCCCTCCAGACCAGCCGCATGGCCCTGCACGCCATCAAGGCCGGCGAGGGCGACGTCTTCATCTCGGCCGGCGTCGAGATGGTCTCCCGTTACGCCAAGGGCAGCTCGGACGGCCTCCCGGGCACCACGAACCCGATCTTCGACGGGGCGCAGGCGCGCACCGTCGCCACCGCCACGTCCGAGGGCTCCAGCTGGCACGACCCGCGTGAGGACGGCCTGCTCCCCGACCCGTACATCGCGATGGGCCAGACCGCGGAGAACCTCGCCCGGATCAAGGGCGTCACCCGCCAGGACATGGACGAGTTCGGCGTCCGCTCGCAGAACCTCGCCGAGGAAGCCATCAAGAACGGCTTCTGGGAGCGCGAGATCACCCCGGTCACGCTGCCCGACGGCACGGTCGTGTCGAAGGACGACGGCCCGCGCGCCGGCGTCACCCTGGAGGGCGTCTCCGGCCTCAAGCCGGTGTTCCGCCCCGACGGCCTGGTCACGGCCGGCAACTGCTGCCCGCTGAACGACGGCGCCGCCGCGGTGGTCATCATGAGCGACACGAAGGCCCGCGAGCTCGGCCTCACGCCGCTGGCCCGGATCGTGGCGACCGGCGTCTCCGGCCTCTCCCCCGAGATCATGGGCCTCGGCCCGGTCGAGGCGTCCAAGCAGGCGCTGGGCCGTGCCGGTCTCACCGTCGACGACATCGACCTGTTCGAGATCAACGAGGCGTTCGCCGCCCAGGTGATCCCGTCCTACCGCGACCTGAACATCCCGCTGGAGAAGCTGAACGTGAACGGCGGCGCGATCGCCGTCGGCCACCCCTTCGGCATGACCGGCGCCCGCATCACCGGCACGCTGATCAACTCCCTCCAGTTCCACGACAAGCAGTTCGGCCTGGAGACGATGTGCGTCGGCGGCGGCCAGGGCATGGCGATGGTCATCGAGCGCCTCAGCTGACCAACTCCCCGTAATCGCACGGGAACTTTGCGTCACCTCTTGGCCCGGAACCCAGTAACCACCTGGGTTCTGGGCCGATTTGTGATCCAATCTCCCCCAGGATGTGACCTATCTCCCTTCGAAGAGGGATTTTCCCAGGTCAGGGCCGTTTCACCACCAAACATCGGGCCCAAAGTCCTGCCCGTTTCGTGACGTTACGCACTGACAGCTGGTTAGTCCGCCCCTCAAGCTGATGTAGGAAGTCGGGGGTCGACTTTGAACCGGGAGTACGTCAGTGAGCGTCATGCCGATCGCTTTGCTGCTCACCACGGCCGCCACAGGCGCCGTGGGCGTCGCCGTCCTGCGCACCCTCTTGGTGCTCCGTCGACAGGTGGCGGACCTGCACACCGAACTGGCCGAGGGCCGGGCCGCCGCCGTACGGGCGCTCGTGCCCGCCGCCCGCAGCCACACCGACGCGGATGAGATACGCGCCGCCGTGGCCGAGGCGCTGGCCGAGGAGCGGGAGCGGGAACTGGCCGAGGCGCGAGCCTTCTGGGCCGCCCAGGAGTCCCGCGACACCGAGGTGCCGACCCTGCTGGGTCTGCCCGACAGCGAGCTGTTCCTGCCCCGCCAGAGCGACTTCGTGGGCCTGGAACCGCTGGAGCCGGTCACCGAGCTGTCCGCGGACGCCGACGAGTTCGCCGGCGAGTCACCCGAACTGGCCGCGGCCCGTCGCCGCCACCCGTCCCACCCGGACTTCGTCCCGGCCCAGTCGCCGACGGCGAACGACCACGAACGCACGGTGGCGACGCTGGAGGAGCTGGCCGAGTCCGCCGTAGAACTGGCCGACGTCCGCCCGGGCCCCCTGGGCACCCTCGATGTCTACGTCTTCGCCGACGGCACCACCCTCTGCATGACCCCGGGCCACCGCGAAACCGCCGAACGCCTCGCAGCGGCCCTCCACGCGGGCGAAACCCCGTTCCTGCTGGGCGGCTCGGGAGTATCGGGCGCCTACACGTTGACGTTCGCGTGCGGCGAGGAGAACGTCTACATCCTGGCGGACAGGGTCATAGCGTCGCTTTGATTTCCGGGGTGCGCCGGTTCGTTGTCGGGTGCGGGCGAGTGGGGGCTGGTCGCGCAGTTCCCCGCGCCCCTGAAAAACACGGCGGGCCCTGCGTTTTTGGTCTTTAGGGGCGCGGGGAACTGCGCGACCAGCCACGACGCGCCCGCAGCCGCCAACGCACCTCAGACCCCCGCCCTCTTCTGCGCCTCCGCAACCAACACGAGCGCCTCATCAACCTCGGCGTCATTCACCAACACGAGCGCGAAGTCATGCACAGCCACGGTGATTTGGTCGGCGGCGGCAAACATCCCCGCGTCAGGCATCTCCCGAGGCTCCACCCCGGGCTCCTCCACCAACTGCGCCCGCCGAGTCATTTCCCTGGCCAGCACCAGCGCCTCCGCGGCAGCGCCCCGTTGCAACCGACTCTGCGGCGCAGCCCTGAGCCGGTCCGCAAAGTGATCCACCGCTTGAGTCAACCGCGTCGTATCCACCACGTCGCGAGACTACGCGCCGTACCGGGACTGTTGCCAACGGGCGAACGCTCAGGCACGGTGACCTGAAGGACCGGCTTACACCCCATGCGTCCGGAGGCGCCGATGTCCCAAGTGTTCTCCCAGGAGACCCACCGCAACATGCTCGCCCGCATCCCTCACTGCACCGGTCGTGAAGTGTCCGACTGGCTGCGCACCGTCGACGAAGGCCCCGCCCTCTTCCGCTTCGAGGAGAAGGTCAGCTGGCTCCGCGCCGAGCACGACCTCGCGTACGGCCACGCCAAGGCGATCATTCACGAGTACGACCTGAGGAGGGCCGCGCGCAAACTGCTCTAGGCGCGCACCACGGACATGACGAAGGGCCCCGGGAACGAACCCGGGGCCCTTTCGCGATCGTGCGGACCGCTAGTTGTTGCTGTTGAGGATCGAGAGAAGTCGCAGGAACTCCATGTAGATCCACACCAGCGTCAGCGTGAGCCCGAAGGCCGCGAGCCAGGCCTCTTCCTTGGGCGCGCCGTAGGCGATCCCGTCCTCGACCTGCTTGAAGTCGAGGGCGAGGAAGCACGCGCCGAGGATGATCCCGACGACGCCGAAGAAGATGCCGAGCGGACCGCTGCGGAAGCCGAGGCCGTCACCGCCGCCGAACACCGAGAACAGCAGGTTCACGACCATCAGCAGCACGAAGCCGAGCGCGGCCGCCATCACGAAGCCGTAGAACCGGCGGTTCACGCGGATCCAGCCCGCGCGGTACGCGATGAGCACACCGGCGAAGACCGCCATCGTGCCGATCACGGCCTGCATGGCCGCGCCGCTCGCGATGCGGTTGTCGACGACGCTGGAGACGACGCCGAGGAAGACGCCTTCCAGTGCGGCGTACGACAGGATCAGCGCCGGGACGGGCTTGCGCTTGAAGGACTGGACGAACGCCAGGACCATCGCGACCAGCGCGGCGCCGATCCCGATGCCGTACGAACGGCCGATGTTGGCGTCGTCGACCGGAAGCAGCGCCCAGGCGAGCGCGGCCGTCACGATCAGCGTGCCGAGGGTGGTGCCGGTGCGCAGGACGACGTCGTCCATGGTCATCCGGCCGGTGGTGGCCGGGGCCTGCGGCGGTGCACCCTGCTGAAGGTCCTGCTGGGCGTACGGGTTCTGCGCGTACGGGTTGCCGCCCGCGTAGGGGTTGCCCTGCGTGCCTACGGCGGGGCCCCCGGCCTGCGGCGCGGTGTTGAAGCCCGCGTAGCCGTTGTCGCGGCTGAACCCCCGTCGCGAGAAGACCGGGTTTCTGCTCCTCATTTCACTCCTCCATGGCCGCCTCGCGCGGCCTTGGGCTCAAGAGTAATAGGTAGGCAAAGGATTGACCCTACCTCTTGGGGAGGATCTTCCCCTCGTCCTGCCAAGGTACGCGGTGGATCGCACGCCGTGCGAACACTGGTACCAAGCCGTGACGCCCCCCTTGGAGCCCTCTTATCCCTGCTCCTCGAAAGGGAACCCGGTGTACGCCTCGGCAAGATCCGTCTCGGCCGCCCGCGAGGTCGCGATCCGCTCCAGCCTGGCCAGTTGGAGCCGCCCTTCGAAGGCCGTCGCGTCGGGCGCGCGGTGCAGGAGGCTCGTCATGTCGTAGGAGAACCGCTCCGCCTGCCACACCCGCCGCAGACAGGTGGCGGAGTACCCGTCGAGCCGCTCCTCGCTCCCCGTCTCCTTCTTGTACGTCAGCGCCCTCGCGAAGGTGACGACGTCACCGACGGCGAGGTTGAGCCCCTTGGCACCGGTCGGCGGCACGATGTGCGCGGCGTCACCGGCGAGGAAGAGCCGCCCGTACCGCATGGGCTCATGGACGTACGACCGCATGGGGGTGACGGACTTCTGGGTGATGGGGCCGCGCTCCAGCCGCCACCCGTCCTCGGTCTCGAACCGTCGCTCCAGTTCGCTCCAGATGTCGTCGTCGCCCCACTTCTCGGCGTCCGCGCCCTCCTCCACCTGGAGGTAGAGACGGGAGACGGACGGGGAGCGCATGGAGAGGAGGGCGAAGCCGCGCTCGTGGCGGGCGTAGACCAGCTCGTCGTGGGAGGGCGCGACGTCGGCGAGAATGCCGAGCCAGGCGTAGGGGTACGACCGTTCGAAGACGCGGACGAGTTCGGCGGGGACGGCGTTGCGGGCGACGCCCCAGAAGCCGTCGCACCCGACGACGTAGTCGCAGTCGAGGACGTCCTCGCGGCCTTGGTGCCGGAAGCGGACGCGGGGGTGGTCGGTGTCGGCCCCCTCCACCTCCAGCGCCTCCGCCTCGAACAACAGCGGTCCGCCGTCGGCGAGTTGAAGGGCGATCAGGTCCTTGCACACCTCGGTCTGCGCGTAGACGGTGACGCTACGGCCGCCGGTGAGGGCCGGGAAGTCGACGCGGTGCCGCTTCCGGTCGAACCGCAGCTCGATCCCGTCGTGCCGCAGCCCCTCCCGGTCCATCCGCCCACCGGCCCCGGCCGCCCGCAGCACGTCGACCGTGCCCTGCTCCAGGATCCCGGCCCGCTGCCGGTGCTCGACGTACTCCCGGTCCCGGCTCTCCAGCACGACCGAGTCGATCCCGGCGTTGTGCAGCAGCCGGGCGAGGAGGAGCCCGGCGGGGCCGGCTCCGATGATGCCGACGGTGGTACGCATCGGACGTTCCCTTCGGGGGTGAGCCGTTCGGTGGCGGTCGTTCCTGTTTGATCGCTTGCTCTGACCTGATCGATGTTCGCCTGGTGAAGTTCTCTTCACCTCATCGGTACGACTCAAGTCTCCGACCGCACGGGTCACCTGTCAACGGTCGGGAAGGGGGTGGCGACGGCCACCGAGGGGACACCGAGGCAACACACCGTTGCCATGCGTCATGCCGAGTAACTGCGATGGTGCCCGGAGCCGGACTTGAACCGGCACGCCCGCGAAGGGGCAGCGAGGTTTAAGCTCGCCGTGTCTGCATTCCACCATCCGGGCAGGCCGTGGGCTCCGCATCGAGGTCACGAGCCTATCGGGGCGCGCGTCCCCAACAGCGGGCAGGCGGACCGATGTTGTCTTATTTTATTGATGTCTGAGGGTGCATCAGACCACTGAATGCGCCATCAGCACTTGCCAACAGCCTTGCGTGCGATCTGGGGCCTCGTATGCGGAATGACGGAATTTCACCGCCCGAACGAGGGTGCTCCACCGGTTCTTGACGTGATCGCCGGCAGAGGCGGGCCCAGGGGCGGACTCGGGGACCGTCCCGGCGGCTGTCTCAGGGGCCGTCTCGGGGGTGGTCCTCATCCCCAGGTATGACAGCGCTGAGCGCAGTCCGACTGAAGGCTGCCCCCGGAACCGGAACAGCGGCTGACTACACGGCGCGATGGGGCGGAGAGGATGGGTGGCGTATCCAGCAATACCGTCGTCCCGACAGGAGCGCCCTCCGTGACCACCACCCCCATCGCCGACCGGACCACCTCCGTGGCCGCGCGTGCCACGGATCTTTCCAAGATCTACGGACAGGGCGAGACCCAGGTGGTCGCCCTCGACCGGGTCTCCATCGCCTTCCGGCAGGCGGAGTTCACCGCGATCATGGGTCCCTCGGGGTCCGGCAAGTCCACGCTGATGCACTGCGTGGCCGGCCTGGACACCTTCTCGTCCGGTTCCGTGCGCATCGGTGACACCGAGCTGGGCTCCCTGAAGGACAAGCAGCTCACGAAGTTGCGCCGGGACAAGATCGGTTTCATCTTCCAGGCGTTCAACCTGCTGCCGACACTGACGGCCCTGGAGAACATCACGCTCCCCATGGACATCGCGGGCCGCAAGCCGGACAAGCAGTGGCTGGACTCGGTGATCACGATGATCGGCCTCGCCGACCGGCTGAAGCACCGGCCGTCCGAGCTCTCCGGCGGCCAGCAGCAACGCGTCGCCGTGGCAAGGGCGTTGGCCTCCCGCCCCGACATCATCTTCGGCGACGAGCCGACCGGAAACCTCGACTCGCGCTCCGGCGCCGAGGTGCTGGGCTTCCTCCGCAACTCCGTACGGGAGTTGGGCCAGACGGTGGTCATGGTCACCCACGACCCGGTCGCGGCGGCGTACGCGGACCGGGTGGTCTTCCTCGCGGACGGCCGCATCGTCGACGAGGTCTACGAGCCGACGGCGGACTCGGTACTGGACCGCATGAAGCAGTTCGACGCGAAGGTCCGCACCAGCTGACGTTCCATCAGCAGGGCGCCCGACTGACCCGGCGATCCCGTTGACGGTCCCTCAACTCGCGCGGCGGGCACACAGGTTAGCCACTAAGACACCTGCCCCCCACCTTCACCACCCCGGCCTCCGGCTTCACCACCGAGGCTTCGACTCCACTGCCCGGGACCTCGAACCCATCGCCCGGCCCTCAACTCCGCCGCCCCAGACCCGACTTCGCCACCCCGGCCCTCGACTCCGCCGCCGGGACACACGACCTCACCGCCCCGGCCACCTGACTTCGCATCCGCAGCAACCAACTCCACCACCCTGGCCACAAGGTCAAAACCCCCGCCTCCAGCTTCACCACCGGGGCTTCGACTCCACTGCCCGGGGCCCCGACTCCATCGCCCGGCCTTCAACTCCGCTGCCCCAGACCCGACTTCGCCACCCCGGCCCTCGACTCCGCCACCCCGGCCCTCGACTTCACCGCCGGAACACACGACCTCACCGCCCGGACAACTGACTTCGCATCCGCAGCAACCAACTCCACCACCCTCGCCACAAGGTCAAAACCCCCGCCTCCAGCTTCACCACCGGGGCTTCGACTCCGCCGCCCGGGACCTCGACTCCATCGCCCGGCCCTCAACTCCGCCGCCCCAGACCCGACTCCGCCACCCCGGCCGCAAGGTCAAAACCCCCGCACCCGGCTTCACCGCCGGGGCGCCCGACCTCGCTGCCCCGGCAACTGGCTTCGCAGCCCCAGCGCCCAGCTCCACCGCCCCGGCCGCGATGTCAAAGCCCGGCCCCCGACCTCACCGCCCCGGTACCCATCCCCACCGCCCGGCCAGCCCCTCGTAGACCTGGACTGAGACAACCCATGTTCCGTACCGCCTTGCGCAACGTACTCGCGCACAAGGCCCGGCTCCTCATGACCGTGCTCGCCGTGATGCTCGGCGTCGCGTTCGTGTCGGGGACCCTGGTCTTCACCAACACCATCTCGAACGCGTTCCAGAACAGCTCGGCCAAGGGCTTCGACCAGGTCGACGTGGCCGTGGAGGCCAAGTACCAGGACGACAAGGGCGACACGGTCGGCAAGACGCCCGAGCTGACCCAGGCCATGCTCGACACCAGCGCCAAGGTGCCGGGGGCCGCGTCCGCGACCGGGGTCGTCAACGGCTTCACCGCCATCGCCGACAAGAAGGGCAAGCTCATCGGCGGCGGCTTCCAGTCCGAGGGCGGGAACTACTGGGGTGGCAAGGACGCCCGTTATCCCCTCACCTCCGGTGCCGCACCGCACGGTTCCGACCAGGTCGCCATCGACTCCGAGACCGCCAAGCGTGCCGGGTACAAGGTCGGCGACACCGTGCGCATCTCGGTCGACGGCCCGGTGCTGACCCCGAAGATCACCGGCATCTTCACCACCGACGACGGCAACGTCGCCGCCGGCGGCAGCCTCGCCCTCTTCGACACCGCGACCGCGCAGAAGTTGTTCGGCAAGGCGGGGACGTACGACGAGATCGATGTGAAGGCCGCGGCCGGTACCAGTCAGGCCGCGTTGAAGACGCAGTTGGACAGCGCCCTGCCGAAGGGCCTCACCGAGACCACCACCGCCAAGAAGCTCGCCGACGACCAGGCCGAGACGATCGCCTCGTCGATGAGCGGGCTGAAGTCGGGGCTGCTGGTCTTCGCCGGCATCGCGCTCTTCGTCGGCACGTTCATCATCGCCAACACCTTCACCATGCTGGTCGCCCAACGCACCAAGGAACTGGCCCTGTTGCGCGCCGTGGGCGCCTCGCGCCGGCAGGTCACGCGGTCGGTGCTCCTTGAGGCGTTCGTGGTCGGCGCGATCGCCGCGGTGGCCGGTCTGCTCGCCGGTATCGGCATCGGCGCCGGACTGCGCGCCCTGATGGGCACGATCGGCGCGACCGTCCCGGACGGCCCGCTGGTCATCACCTCGAACACGGTGCTGAGCGCCCTCGCGGTCGGCATCCTCATCACCATGCTCGCCGCCTGGCTGCCCGGCCGCCGGGCCGCGAAGATCCCGCCGGTCGCCGCGATGAGCAGCCTGCACGCGACGGCCACCACCAAGTCCCTGGTCCTGCGCAACACGCTGGGCGCGCTGTTCTCCGGCGCGGGCGTCGCCGTCGTCATCGCGGCCACCACGATGAGCGGTTCGGACGGCCAGGCGCCCATGGGCGTCGGCGCCGTACTCCTCATCATCGGTGTGTTCATCCTGACCCCGCTGCTGTCCCGCCCGCTGATCGCGGCCTCCGCCCCGGTGCTGCGGATCTTCGGGATCTCCGGCAAGCTGGCCCGCCAGAACTCGGTGCGCAACCCGCGCCGTACGGCCGCCACCGCGTCGGCGCTGATGATCGGCCTCACCCTCATCACCGGCATGACGGTGATGGCGGGCAGCCTCCAGCAGGCGATCGACAAGATGGCCTCGTCCGCGATCAGCGCCGACTACATCGTGTCGATGGCGAACGGCAACTCGCTCTCCCCGGACGTCGACAAGACCCTCACCACCACCTCCGGCATCACCGCCACCAGCCCGCTGCGCAACGCCCCCTCGCGCATCGACGGCGAGTCCGAATTCCTGACGGGCGTCAACGGCTCCGCCATCGGCAAGCTCACCGACCTCAAGGTCGACAGCGGCACCTTCAAGGTCGCCGGCACGCAGGTCGTCGTGGACGACGACACGGCCAAGTCCTATGGCTGGAAGGCCGGTTCGACCTTCACCACGCACTACGAGGACGGTAAGGCGCAGCGACTCACCGTCTCCGCGGTCTACGAGGGCAACGCGCTGATCCGCGGCATCATGCTCGACAACGCGACGCTCGCCCCGCACCAGACCGACCCGGCCGACATGCAGATCCTGGTCAAGACCGCCGACGGGGCGTCGAGTTCGACGAAGGACCGGCTGGAGAAGGCCCTCGGCTCCAACCCGGCCGTCAAGGTCCAGGACAAGAAGGACCTCTCCGACAGCATCGCGCAGGTCTTCACCCTGATTCTCAACATGGTCTACGGCCTGCTCGCGATGGCGGTGATCGTCGCGGTCCTCGGGGTCATCAACACCCTGGCCATGTCGGTCTTCGAGCGCTCGCAGGAGATCGGGATGCTGCGCGCGATCGGCCTCGACCGCAAGGGCATCAAGCGGATGGTCCGGCTGGAGTCCCTGGTGATCTCGCTCTTCGGCGGGGTGCTCGGCATCGGTCTCGGCGTGTTCTTCGGCTGGGCGGCCGGCGAGCTGATCGGCTCGAAGATGGCGACGTACGAACTGGTCGTCCCCTGGGCCCGGATGGCGCTCTTCCTGCTCCTCGCCGGCACGGTCGGTGTCCTGGCGGCCCTGTGGCCGGCCCGGCGCGCGGCCAGGCTGAACATGCTGTCGGCCATCAAGTCCGAGTAGCGGTACATGAGTTGGGGCCCCGTTCCGGTGCGGAACGGGGCCCCTTACTGTTCTCTCCCGCGCGTGCTCAGTTCCAGGTGCGGGCGCGCAACGGCATTCCGGAATCACCTGGTTCGGGGGTCCGGACGGCCAACACCTGGTTGACCCCTATGCGGTTGCGCTCGAAGCCGAGCACGGAGGCCGCCATGTAGAGGCGCCACACGCGGGCCCGCCTGGCGCCGACGATCCCGACCGCGCGCCGCCACTCGGACTCCAGGTTGGCGACCCAGCGGCGCAGGGTGAGCGCGTAGTGCTCGCGGATCGCCTCGACGTCCCGCACCTCGAACCCGGCACTCTCCAGCTGGGTCACGGTGGTGCCGATGGGGGCGAGTTCACCGTCGGGGAAGACGTACGCGTCGATGAACTCGTCGATGTCGTACGCCGATTCGTCCTGCCACGGGCGGCGGGCGATCTGGTGGTTGAGCAGCCGCCCGCCCGGTCTGAGCAGTGCGAAGAGGTCCCTGGCGTACTCCAGGTACCGCTCGCTGCCCACGTGTTCGGCCATACCGACGGAGGAGATGGCGTCGTAGGGCCCGTCGGTGACGTCACGGTAGTCCTGCACGCGGATCTCGACCTTGTCGGTGACTCCCTCCTCGGCAACGCGCTTACGGGCGTAGGCCGCCTGTTCCTGCGAGAGGGTCACGCCGACGACGCTCACGCCGTACTCGCGGGCCGCGTGGATCGCCATCGAACCCCAGCCGCAGCCGACGTCGAGGAGTCGCTGCCCCGGCGTCAACTCCAGCTTGCGGCAGATGAGTTCGAGCTTGTCGCGCTGCGCGTCCTCCAAGCTGCCGTCCGGGGAGTCCCAGTAGGCGCACGAGTAGACCATGGACGGGCCGAGGACGATCTCGTAGAAGTCGTTGCCGACGTCGTAGTGGTGGCTGATGGCGCGTTTGTCGGTGCGTTTGGTGTGGAGGTGGGCCCGGCTGCGGCGGACCTCCTCCGGGGGCGGGGCGGGCGGCAGCGGGAGCCCGCCGAGCTTGACCAGCCCGCGGACGGCGGACCGTACCTCGGGGTCGCGCAGGGCCTGGGTGAGGGTGCGGGCGTCGTCGCCGCGCTCCCACACGAGGGCGGACATCCGGTCGAGCCCGGCGTACAGGTCGCCCTCGATGTCCAGGTCGCCGGCGACCCAGGCGCGTGCCATGCCCAGTTCGCCGGGCTTCCACAGGAGTCGGCGCAGGGCGCGGCGATTGCGTACGACCAAGGTCGGCGCATCGGGCGGCCCTGCCTCGGAACCGTCCCAGGCGCGGATGCGCACCGGAATGGGGGTTCCCAGTAGCTGTTCGAAGAGGGATTTGAGCCGCAGCGCGGCATCAGCCATGGCGCACACCTCCGTGACGCGGATCCCGGAATTGTCCATCACTACGTAAACACCGGCCAGGCCCGATCGCAGTCCTGCTTGAGCGTTACGAGTAGGCAAAATAGATGTAGCGACCATGAAGGTGACGCGTGCGGCACGCCGAAGGGGCCGCCCGCACCACGGATGGCGGACGGCCCCTTCGGGCGTAACAGGGACTACGGGTATTACAGGGACTACGGGTACTACGGGTACTACGGGTCAGCGGCGACCGGAGGCGGTCAGGATGCCTTGGCCTTCGCTTCCGTCTTGCCCGCAGCGGGCTCGGCGGCCGCGGCGGGTGCCGGTGCCGGCTTGGCGGCCTCGTAGAACTCCTCGCGGGGGTTCTCCATGGCGCCGAGCGACACGACCTCGCGCTTGAGGAACATCGCGAGCGTCCAGTCGGCGAAGACGCGGATCTTGCGGTTCCAGGTCGGCATGGCCAGACCGTGGTAGCCGCGGTGCATGTACCAGGCGAGACGGCCCTTGACCTTGATCTTCACCTTGCCCATGACGATCATCGCGACGCCCTTGTGCAGGCCGAGACCGGCGACCGCACCCTTGTTGGCGTGCGAGTACTCCTTCTGCGGGAAGCCCCGCAGACCGGAGATCACGTTGTCGCCGAGGACCTTCGCCTGGCGCAGCGCGTGCTGGGCGTTCGGCGGGCACCAGGCGTTCTCGACGCCGGCCTTGCGGGAGGCGATGTCGGGCACCTGGGCGTTGTCGCCGGCGGCCCAGACGTAGTCGGTGCCGGTGACCTGGAGGGTCGGCTGGGCGTCGACGTGACCGCGCGGGCCGAGCGGGAGGCCGAAGCGGGAGAGCACGGGGTTCGGCTTGACGCCGGCCGTCCACACGATCGTGTTGGAGTCGACCTCAAGGCCGTTCTTCAGCACGACGTGGCCGTCGACGCAGGAGTCCATCGAGGTCGAGAGGTAGATCTCGATCCCGCGGCTCTCCAGGTGCTCCTTGCCGTAGAGGCCGAGCTTGGGGCCGACCTCCGGGAGGATCTTGTCGGCGGCGTCGACGAGGACGAAGCGCATGTCCTCGCGGGAGACGTTGTTGTAGTACTTGGCCGCGTCCCGGGCCATGTCCTCGACCTCACCGATGGTCTCCGCACCGGCGAAACCGCCGCCGACGAAGACGAAGGTGAGCGCCTTGCGGCGGATCTCCTCGTCGGTGGTGGAGTCGGCCTTGTCGAGCTGCTCAAGGACGTGGTTGCGCAGACCGATGGACTCCTCGATGCCCTTCATGCCGATGCCCTGCTCGGCGAGGCCGGGGATCGGGAAGGTGCGGGAGACCGCGCCCATCGCGATGACCAGGTAGTCGAAAGGCAGCTCGTACGCCTCGCCCACGAGGGGGGCGATCGTGGCGACCTTGCGGTCCTGGTCGATGGTGGTGACCCGGCCGGTGAGGACCTCCGCCTTCGGCAGCACGCGTCGCAGCGGGACGACGACGTGCCGAGGGGAGATGCTGCCGGCGGCGGCTTCGGGGAGGAAGGGCTGGTAGGTCATGTACGACCGGGGGTCGACGACCGTGACGGTCGCCTCGCCGTAGCGCATCTTCTTGAGAATGCGCCGAGCTGCGTACAGGCCTACGTACCCACCGCCTACTACGAGGATCCTGGGACGCTCCGTGGTGCTCATGGCATCGAGTATCCACCTGCCCCAGGGGGGTCGCTCGTGCGCCCCTTCACAAGCATCGGTGGGGGGTGTGTTATCCTCCGCGACTTGCATGATCCAAGTCACTCCGCGGGCGGGGAACCACGGGTCGGTTCGCCCCGTTGTCAAGGCCGCGTGAGCTGCCGCTCTACCCCTTCGGCCCTCCTGGACCACACCTCCACGACACCCTCCCGAAACTCCCCCGAATCACTCCCGCATCACCCCTCCGAACACGCTCCCAGCCCCGCCGGGACCCCGGAAGGGCCAACCGGGCCAGTCTCGTCGTCCCACAGGACAGAATTCCTTGTGAAGAACTTCACGAACTTTCTTACGGACGCGTTCCGGAGGGGGTCCGCGAGCGCCCCCGCAACCGCTCATACGTTATATGGGCTGCTCAGGAGTTTAATACCGGCCGGTAACAATTCGGGGTCACAAGGGTCGGCACAGCGGCTTCTCCGCACACCCTGCTCTCCCCATACTCAGAAGCATGGCCGTCTACGACACGCTCGGCACGACGTACGCCAGAACCCGGCGCCCGGACCCCCGCATCGCCGCGCGGATCCACGCGGCCCTCGGGGACGCCGAGGACGTGATCAACGTGGGCGCGGGCCCCGGCTCCTACGAACCCGCGTCACCGCGCACGCTCCTCGCCGTGGAACCCAGCCGGACCATGCTCGCCCAGCGCCCGCCCGGTTCCGCACCCGCCGTGTGCGCGGTCGCCGAACACCTCCCGCTGCGCGACGACGCGGCCGACGCCGTCATGGCACTGCTGACCGTCCACCACTGGACCGACCTCGCGGCGGGCCTCTCCGAACTCCGCCGGGTCGCCCGCCGCCGCGTCGTCGTCCTGACCTGGGACCAGCGGGTCTTCCGCGAACGCTTCTGGCTCGTCCGCGACTACCTCCCCCAGGCCGCCGCCTACGACGACACCCGCGCCGTCCCGACCGAACGGCTGGCCGCGCTGCTCGGCGGGGCACGGCTGGAGACCGTCCCGGTCCCGCACGACTGCACGGACGGTTTCGGCGCGGCGTACTGGCGCCGCCCGCACGCCTACCTCGACCCCGAGGTACCCACCAACATCTCCATGCTCGCCCAAACGGGCGACAACACCCTCGCCCCCGGCCTGACAGCACTCGCCGACGACCTCACGACAGGCCGCCGGCACACCCGGTACACCGACCTGCTCACCCGCGACACCCTCGACGCCGGCTACCGGCTCCTGGTGGCCGACCTCTGACCCCGAGGTACCCACCGACATCTCCATGCTCACCCAGCCCGGACCGACACCCTCACCCCGACCTGACAACACTCGCCGACAACCTCACAACAGACCGCCGGCACACCCGACACACCGACCTGCTCACCCGCGACACCCTCGACGCCGGCCACCGGCTCCTGGTCGCGGACCTCTGAGCCGCGCGTACATCAACTGACCTACATGTGCGCCAACGGCCGTGGATCCGGGGCGAGTCGGGAATGAAGCCGATGCGGCCGCACGTTGGCAGGCCCATGACGTCCTCGCCGAGCACCATGCGCGCCGTCCAGCTCTCCGGCCCCGGCCCCGTGGAGAACCTGCGGCTGACCACGCTTCCGCTGCCGCCCGAGCGGGACGGGTGGGTGCGTATCCGGGTCGAGGCGTTCGGGGTCAACCGGTCCGAGTTGAAGCTGCGGTTGGGGGTGAGCGAGGGTGTCGGCTTTCCCCGGGTGCCGGGCATCGAGGCCACCGGCACGGTCGACGTGGCGCCGCCCGGCAGTGGGCTGACTCCCGGGCAGAAGGTCGTCGCGATGATGGGGGACATGGGGCGGACCTACGACGGCGGGTACGCCGAGTACACGTCGGTGCCGCTGGCCCAGGTGATCCCCGTCGAGACCGAACTGCCCTGGGAAGTCCTGGGCGCGCTACCGGAGATGGTGCAGACGGCCTACGGCTCGCTCACCGTCGGCCTGGATCTACGACCCGGCCAGACCGTGCTGATCCGGGGCGGCACGTCCTCGGTGGGATTGGCGGCAGCGGCGCTGGCGACCTGGCGCGGGGCGACGGTGCTGTCCACGACCCGCCGCCCCGATCGCCTGGCTCTGCTGAAGGAGCGGGGCGTCGACCACCCTCTCCTCGACACCGGCGAAGTAGCGCCCGCCGTACGGGAGTTGTACCCGTCCGGCGTCGACGCCGCCCTCGACCTCGTCGGCACCCCGACCCTCCCCGACACCCTGCGCGCGGTACGCGTCCACGGCACGGCCTGCTTCGGCGGCAGCCTCTCCAACCAGTGGACGGTGCGGGACTTCTCCCCGAACGAGTACCTGCCGAGGGGAGTTCGCCTCGCGGGCTACTTCGGCGACGCGTCCGACCTGTCCCCGACGGTCTTCCAGGAGATCCTCGACGCGGTCGCCACCGGCCAACTCGCCTTCCCTGTCGACCGGGTGTACGACGGGCTGGAGCAAGTGGCCCAGGCCCACGGCGACATGGAGCACGATCGGGCCACGGGGAAGCTGGTGGTGCGCGTCCGGCACCGGCACGGCGGCCTCGGACTCGATGCCGGGAGCGCGCCCGCGTCCGCCCCTGCCTAGCGAGTGGAGACGAGGGCGATCAGGGCGATGAACAGCCCGAGGATTCCGGCTGTCTCGGCAGCCACCGTCAGCGTCGGACGCCGCCCCGCGTCACCGGCCGGTGAAGATGCGGAAGGGGTACGACCCCCTTGGTCGCGTGTCTGCGGGACGCGCGGAAGAACGGTCGGTCCGGTCCCGGCCTGACGTCGCGCCTGGGCACGTCGACTACTGGAACGGACCAATGCCCAGATCAGCAACCCGATCAGGACGACGATCACGATGTCGAACGGCACCACTGCCATCACCGCCACCCCCCGACGAACACGTTCCGCCCTCCGACCACAGGTCACCCCGGCCATGGCCCTGAGCCCGTCGCCTCAGCCGCCCTGCGCGCCCGCTTCGACCACGTGTACACACAAGCGCGTACACTGACGTCATGACCGAGGAGACCGTGACCATACGGGAAGCCCGCGCCCATCTCGCGGAGCGCATCAACCTGGCCGAGGAAGGCACCCCGACGGTCATCACCCGCAACGGCACCCCGGTAGCCGCCGTGGTACCGATCGCGGACTTCGAAGCCCTGGAAGAGGCGGCCGACGTCATGTTGGCCCGAGAGGCCGAAGCGGTCCTGGCCGAGAACGGCCCCACCGTGACCATGGCCGAGCTGCTGGCAGATCTGTTCACCGAGCACGGTGAAGGCGCCGCGTGAAGTACGCGTTCCGGTTCACCACGGCGGCGCAGCGGCAGCTTGGGGACATCGCTCGGCTCGACGCCATGCGCATCCTGACCGCCCTGACCGCGCTCGGCGACGACCCGTACCGTGAGGGTGCCGACGTCAAGAAACTCACCGGCACATCGGGGCTCTACCGGCTCCGGGTCGGCAACCACCGGGTCGCCTACCAGGTGAACGACGGTGAACTCGTCATCCTCGTCGTCAAGGTGGGCAACCGGCGGGACATCTACCGCAGCCCGTGAGGCACGCGGGTCCTAGCGGGCCCGCGCACCTTGAACCGCCGACTCCACCGAGAACCGCTGCTTACCGCATCATCACGACGTGAGTGCCGTATGGAACGCGATCCCGTCCAGGATGTCGTGCTCGCTCACCACGACCTCCGTCGCTCCGACCCGCTCCATGATCGCGAGCAGGACGAGGGAACCCGCTCCGATGACGTCGACGCGGCCCGGGTGCATCGAGGGGATGGCGGCGCGTTCGGCGTGGGTGGAGCGGAGGAGGGACTCCGTGATCTCGCGGACGCGGTCGTAGGAGACGCGGGAGTGGTGGATGGCGTCCGTGTCGTACTCGGGAAGGTTCTGGGCGATCGCCGAGACCGTGGTGACCGAGCCGGCCAGGCCGACCAGGGTGCGGGCCTCGCGGAGCGGGACCGTCTGTTCGGCGAGGTCGAGGGCCGCCTCGATGTCGGCGCGCATCGCCGTGATCTGGTCCGGGGTGGGCGGGTCGGTGACCTTGCCGTCGCGGACCAGGTGACGCTCGGTCATGCGGACGCAGCCGATGTTCACGGAACGGGCGGCCCGGACGGCGTCGTCGCCGACCACGAACTCCGTCGAGCCGCCGCCGATGTCCACGACCAGGTAGGGCTTCGCGAGGTCGTCGCGGCCGGTGAGTTCCTTCGTCGCGCCGGTGAAGGAGAGTTCCGCCTCCTCGTCGCCGGTGATGACCTCCGGTTCGACGCCGAGGATGTCCACGACCCCGCGGACGAAGTCGTCGCGGTTCGAGGCGTCGCGGGAGGCCGACGTGGCGACGAAGCGGAGGCGTTCGGCGCCGAGTTCCTTGATGACCGCCGCGTAGTCGCGGCAGGCCGCGAAGGTCCGCTCCAACGCCTCGGGGGCCAGCCGGCCGGTCCTGTCCACGCCCTGGCCGAGCCGCACGATCGTCATCCGCCGGTCCAGGTCGACGAGTTGACCCGTCGCGGGGTCCACGTCGGCGACGAGGAGGCGGATCGAGTTCGTACCGCAGTCGACGGCGGCGACACGGGTCACTTCTCGTCCTCCTTCGGCACCGTCACGCACGGCCCCTTGGCCCACCACTCCGGCAGCATGGCGATCGCCTCGTCGCCGAGCGGGTTGACGCCCGGGCCCGCGGCCAGGGAGTGGCCCACCAGGACGTGCAGGCACTTCACGCGGTCCGGCATGCCGCCCGCGCTCGGGAAGCCCTCCAGGACCTCGATGGCGTCGCGGCGCGCGACGTAGTCCTCGTGCGCGGCACGGTACGCGGCGGCGAGTTCGGGATCGGACTCCAGCCTCGCCGTCATCTCCTTCATCACGCCGTTCGCCTCAAGGGTGCCGATCGCCGAAGCCGCGCGCGGGCACGTGAGGTAGTACGTCGTCGGGAAGGGGGTGCCGTCGGGGAGGCGGGGGGCCGTCTCCACCACGTCCGGCTGTCCGCACGGGCAACGGTGCGCGATCGCGCGCAGCCCGCGCGGCGGACGCCCGAGCTGCTGCTTGAAGGCCTCGACGTCCGCGTCGGTGGGCTCGGTGCGCGGAGTGGACGGCGGGGGCTTTTCCATGCCTGTACGAAAGTCTCTCTGTCAGTTCAATTCGGTTCGGCGACTGGGCAGTTCAGTCACCGGTCGGAGGCGTCGGACTTGTCCACGCCGTCCCAGACGTTCGAGTACCACGGGCGGTCGGCCGCCCCCAGTTCCGCGCGCGACTGCTTCGCCGCGTCCGGGTCGATCACGATGTAGCCCGTCTCCCCGGGCATCACGTAGTGCAGCCGCTGCCGGATCTGCTGCTCCGCGTACGAGTCGTCCTGCCAGCGCGCCTTGAGGTCGCGGAGCTGCTCGACGCGCTGCCGCGCCTGCGCCTGCTGCCGCTCCAGGTCGGAGATCTCGGCGCGCTGGGAGACGTACTGCCTTATCGGGTACGCCAGCGCCACGATGAGCGAGCACAGCACCAGGGCGAGGAGGGCCGCCCGGCCGGTGAGCCGGGAGCGGCGGGCCTGCCGCTTGGTCTGGGAGCGGTAGACACGGGCCGCCGTCTGCTCGCCGAGCAGCTTGAGCCTGGTCGCGGTGGAGAACCGGTCCCGGTCCTTCACGGCCATGTCCCGCCTCCCCTTCACACGTGCGTACGTCCCCGCACACGGTACGGGACCGGGTGCGAGGACGTACGTGCGACTGGCTAAGGATTGACCCGGTGGATCCCCTGGGGTCAGCCCTTGAAGCGCGGGAAGGCGCTGCGGCCCGCGTACTCGGCCGCGTCGTCGAGGATCTCCTCGATGCGGAGCAGCTGGTTGTACTTGGCGACGCGGTCCGAGCGGGCCGGGGCGCCGGTCTTGATCTGGCCGCAGTTCACCGCGACGGCGAGGTCGGCGATGGTGGTGTCCTCGGTCTCGCCGGAGCGGTGGGACATCATGCACTTGAAGCCGTTGCGCTGGGCCATCTCGACGGCGTCCAGGGTCTCGGTCAGCGAGCCGATCTGGTTCACCTTGACGAGCAGGGCGTTGGCCGTGCCCTCCTCGATGCCGCGGGCGAGGCGCTCCGGGTTGGTGACGAAGAGGTCGTCGCCGACGATCTGGACCTTGTCGCCGATGCGGTCGGTGATGACCTTCCAGCCGGCCCAGTCGTCCTCGTACAGCGGGTCCTCGATGGAGACGAGCGGGTAGGCCGCCACGAGCTCCTCGTAGTACTCGGTCATCTCGGCGGCCGAGCGGGACTTGCCCTCGAACTCGTACTTGCCGTCCTTGTAGAACTCGGACGCGGCGACGTCGAGCGCGAGCCCGATCTGCTCGCCGGGGATGTAACCGGCCTGCTTGATGGCCTCGATGATGAGGTCGAGCGCGGCGCGGTTGGACTCCAGGTTCGGGGCGAAGCCGCCCTCGTCGCCGAGACCGGTGGACAGGCCCTTGGTCTTCAGCACCTTCTTGAGGGTGTGGTAGATCTCGGCACCCCAGCGCAGCGCCTCGGAGAAGGACTCCGCGCCGATCGGGGCGATCATGAACTCCTGGATGTCCACGTTGGAGTCGGCGTGCGAGCCGCCGTTCAGGATGTTCATCATCGGAACGGGCAGCAGGTGCGCGTTCGGGCCGCCGAGGTAGCGGAAGAGGGGGAGGTCGCTGGCCTCGGACGCGGCGTGCGCGACGGCGAGGGAGACGCCGAGGATGGCGTTGGCGCCGAGCGAGCCCTTGTTGTCGGTGGCGTCCAGGTCGAACATCGCCTGGTCGATCAGGCGCTGCTCGGTGGCGTCGTAGCCGACGAGCTCCGGGCCGATCTGCTCGATGACGGCGAGGACGGCCTTCTCGACACCCTTGCCGCCGTAGCGGTTGGGGTCACCGTCACGCAGCTCGATGGCCTCGAAGGCACCCGTGGAGGCGCCGGACGGAACGGCGGCACGACCCGTGCTGCCGTCGTCGAGGCCGACCTCGACCTCGACCGTGGGGTTGCCTCGGGAGTCCAGGATTTCCCGGGCTACGACGACGTCGATGGACGGCACGAGCATCTCCTTCTTGGGATCTGACGCGGCTACGGCAACACCGCAGCGGCTCTGCGAGACGAGCCTAACCGGCTCGGGGCGATTGGCCATCCGGTCGGCCGCCTGATGGACAGAACCGAGAGTAAATTGTTTCCGAACGGAACAAAAAGTCCCGGCAAGCGGCGGGTATGGGGACGGGGGCGGCGGGCCGAGGACGCAAAAAAGCCCCGCCCCGGTGCGTACGGGGGAACACGCACCGGAGCGGGGAGCCCGTGGGGGACGGGGGTGACCCTCACGAGGTCTCCATGATGGGGACCCCGGATGTGAGGGCGCTGTGGTTCAGCTACGAGACCGATAGGTCACTTCAGGTGGAGCTGCTGGCCCGGGAAGATGAAGTCGGCGTCGTCGATGATGTTCTTGTTCAGCTTGAACAGCTGCTGCCAGCCGCCCTTCACCTTGTGCTTCTCGGCGATGGAGCTGAGGGTGTCGCCCTTGACGACCTTGTACTCGCCGTCGCCCTTCTTGACCTTCTTGCCGGTCGGGGTGGTGACGGTCTTCTTGGCGGCCGGGCGCTCGGCGGAGCGGGAGGCGGTGGTGTCGCTCGTGGAACGCTCGGTGGTGCTCTTGGAGGAGCTGGAGCTGTTCGAGCCGCTCGACGAGCTGGAGCTGCCGCCGGAGTACGAGGCGCCGGAGAGGCCGGTGCCGCAGGTGGGCCAGGCGCCCTTGCCCTGGGCGGCGAGAACCTTCTCCGCCACGGCTATCTGCTGGGACTTGGAGGCCTGGTTCGCGGTGGAGGCGTAGGCGGTGCCGCCGTACGCGGCCCACGTCGAGGCGGAGAACTGCAGACCGCCGTAGTAGCCGTTACCGGTGTTGATGGACCAGTTGCCGCCGGACTCGCAGCTGGCGACCGTGTCCCACTCGGACGCGGTGGCGGCGGAGGCACTGCCGGTGGCCATGAGCGGCGCGGCGATCGCGACACCGGTGACGCCGGCGAGCGTGGCGACGCGGGTGGCCTTGGACGGACGGCGGTGCTTGCCCTTGCTGGAAAACAGCATGGAAAATCCCAATCCCCTCACCGACGCCTGCGAGGTGAGCTGTCGGGTTCGGGCCGTGTGAGTTGCCCGGCCGTGCTCGTACGTCTCGTACGCGGCACGACTTAACCCCAAGCCGGTTCCGGTCGTCTCTCAACTCCCGGGCCCGGCGCTTACCTTGGGTCCCCCGCTCCTGCCTACGGCGCTTGACGCGACGACTGTTCCCGGAGGCCGCTGGCAGGACTCGGCGTGTGCGGCAACCGGGGCTCGTGGTGACGAGCGGCCTTGACCGTAGACACGGAATCGGCGGAATTTCAAAGACGATCAGGGCTTCTGAGACTCATCCCACACTTTGATCAAACCGGACATTCCCGAGCGAAGCATGACGCGAACTCCCGCTGTTCTCTTGCTACTTTTCGTCCGCTTCCGTACCGACGTCCAAGGTCTGACCGGCGGCGATCTGGGTCGGATCGGCGCCTATCACCTTTTTGTTCTCGGCGTAGAGCGCAGTCCATCCGCCGTCGTAGCCAAGGGAGTCGGCGATCGACGCGAGGGAGTCGCCGGCGCGGACGATGTAGGTCTGCGGCGACACGCTCTCCTCGGCACTGGCGCCGCGATGCTTACCGGCACTCTGCTGAGTGCTCTGCTGATCGCCCTGCTGGTCGTCGGAATCACCGAGCGCGCCGGTGTCGACGAGGCTCCATTTGCCCACCGCCTGGGCCGGGTTGTCCGATTCGTCGATTTTCGGGGAGGCGGCGACCGAGTCGTTGCCGACCGAAGGGGTGGTGGACTTGTCGGACTTGCTGGAGTTGTCCGTCGCGGTGGGCGAGGGACTGTCGGTCGACGAGTCGCCGCCGGACGCGTCGGACGAAGTCGAGTCCGTGGCGCCGGAGTCGGACAACCCGGAGGAAGCGGGCGAGTCGGACGAACCGGAGTCGGAGTCGGAACCGGAGTCGGAGGAGCCGGTCGGGGTGGCCGACGGGGAGTCGCTCGCGAGGCCGGTGTCGACGTCCGTCGAACCCGAGGAGGTGGTGAGACCGGAGAGCAGCGCGCAGGTGGTCCACGCGGAGGTGCCCTTGTCGTCGAGGACCTTCTCGGCGACGGCTATCTGCTGCGAGCGGCTGGCCAGGTCGGCGCTCGGGGCGTAGGCGAGGCCGCCGTACTTCTCCCATTCGTCCTGGGTCATCTGCAGGCCGCCGAAGTAGCCGTTTCCGTCGTTCATGCTCCAGGAGCCGCCGCTCTCGCAGTTGGCCACCTTGTCCCAGGTGGTGCCGTCGGCGGCGTTCGCGGAGGCGGCGGCGAGGAGGGGGATGGCGATGGCGGAGCCGGTCACCCCGGCCGCGACGAGGAGCGCCGGAGCCTGACGGGGGCGACGGTGACGACCGTTCCCGGAGAGCATGCGGAGGCCTTTCGCGTGACAGCGGGGGGACCGCGCGGCGGGTGGTGCGAGGGGTGATGCGGGGCGCCGCGCTGGTACGTGAACGTACCCACAGTCGATCACTTGTCACAAGTTAATGCCACGGAGATCACGTGAAGATCACAGAGGTGAAGAACTGTCACCTTTGGGTTTAGGGGGCGAGATGACCCGTTCGGCTTCGGGTTCACGGCGTCGGAGTGGCCGTTCGGGTTCGGGGTTACGGGGGGGGAGGAGGCGGCCCGCGCGTCCGAATTCAGAGACGGGCGGGGACGGGTCCATCGCGGGCCCCGGCGCCGAACTGAGCAGTCACCACGAGCGGCGGCAGGGACGGCCGCCTGTAGGCGGCCACTCCGACGGCGTCGCCGCCCAGGCTCCTCACGACCTCAGGCCATGCACCTTTTTGCCACCAGGAGAGCCGCCGCACACGAATCGGGTCGACGGGCCCCCGGATGAGGGGCATGTCACCCCATGTCAGGCCGTGCCGCAGCCTGTGGAGCATCCCCTCGAACCGGCGCCGGATGTCATACCTACTCGTGAACTCTCGGCCGGCGACGGTGCGTTCCTTGATACGTCGCCACTCCATCTCGGCGAAGGTGACGTACTGCATGAACCGCTGCCAGCCTCTTCGGTGCTGGTGTCGATCCCTTCGGTGACCGAGATGAAGTGGATGCCGAGGCGGTCATGTTCCAGGCCCACAGGTAGGCGGCTCGGGCCGTGCGCCCGATGCGGTCGACCTTGGGAACGAGGATGCGGTTGAAGCACTGTCGGTGTGCGTCGGCTACGAGGCGGTCCGTCTCGGGACGGCGTTCCAAGGCCCCGGACACCGCTTCGTCCACGTAGGAGTCGTGGACCGCGACTTCAGGATGCCGGGCGAGCCATGCGTCCGAGACCCTGTCCTGGTCTTCCAGCCCGAAGCCGTCGAGTTGGTCCAGAGTGGAGACGCGCGCGTACCTGGCGACCACAACGGCCGCCGGGAAGGTTCCGGCTCCTTCGCGCTGTCGCAAGCGCTCTGGGGCCGGGGCCGTTTCGGGGAACATTACTTTTCACTCTGCGCAGTTGAAGGGGAATCGCACAATCCGGCGATCTCACCCGCGCAACGCGGCTCCCGGTACCGTCTCCCCGTGAGCGCCCCGCATATCGAACCCGAACTCTTCACCTGGGAGTTCGCCAGCGACCCCTACCCCGCCTACGCATGGCTCCGGGAGCATGCGCCCGTGCACCGCACCACGCTCCCCAGCGGGGTGGAGGCCTGGCTGGTCACCCGATACACGGACGCCAAGTCGGCGCTCGCCGACCAGCGCCTCTCCAAGAATCCCGTGCACCACGCGGAAGACGCCCGCGGCAAGAGCAGGACGGGCATCCCCGGTGAGCGCAGCGCCAACCTCATGACGCATCTGCTCAACATCGACCCGCCGGACCACACACGGCTCCGTCGGCTCGTCTCCAAGGCGTTCACACCCCGTCGAGTGGCCGAATTCGCGCCGCGGGTCCAAGAGTTGACCGACCAGCTCATCGATCGGTTCGCGCGTACCGGAAGCGCCGACCTCATTCACGAGTTCGCGTTCCCCCTCCCCATCCACGCCATCTGCGACCTGCTCGGCGTCCCCCGCGAGGACCAGGACGACTTCCGGGACTGGGCAGGGATGATGATCCGGCACCAGGGCGGCCCGAGGGGCGGGGTCGCACGGTCCGTGAAGAAGATGCGCGCCTACCTCGCCGAACTGATCCACCGCAAGCGGGAGGCGCTCCCGGACACCCCCGACCCCGGCGAAGACCTCATCTCCGGACTCATCCGCGCCTCCGACCACGGCGAGCACCTCTCCGAGAACGAAGCGGCGGCCATGTGCTTCGTACTGCTCTTCGCCGGTTTTGAGACCGTCATCAATTTGATCGGCAACGGCACCTATGCCCTGCTGCGCAACCCGAAACAGAGGGCGCAACTTCAGGAGTCGATCGAGCGTGGCGAAGAGCAACTCCTCGACACCGCCGTCGAGGAGTTGCTCCGCTACGACGGCCCGGTAGAACTGGCCACCTGGCGCTACGCAACCGAGCCCCTCGAAATCGGCGGACAATCCATCGCCTCCGGTGATCCCGTGCTCGTGGTCCTCGCCGCCGCCGACCGCGATCCCGCCCGTTTCGACGAACCGGACACACTCGACCTCTCCCGCAGGGACAACCAGCACCTCGGCTACGGACACGGCATCCACTACTGCATCGGCGCCCCGCTCGCCCGTCTAGAAGGTCGCACCGCGCTGGCCACCTTGCTGCGCCGTCTGCCCGATCTCCAACTTGACGTCGATCCAGGGGACTTGCGCTGGCGAGGCGGACTGATCATGCGGGGGCTCCGGAACCTCCCGGTGAAGTTCACCGCCGACTGAGAGGCGTGGATCACCCGGGCGGGCCTCGCTCCGAACACGGAGTGCGTCAGCAGGCCGAGTCAACTCCCGCTACCGGCCTCGCTGCCGCTCTCCTTCTCCCTGATCGCATCCCGATAAGCCCGCCCCGCCGCCCGCAAGGCAGCCTCCGGATCCACCCCGGCCGCCTCCGCCCGCACAGCCAGCGCCAGCAGCTCGTACCCGATGCCGGCATCCCCCGTAGGCAACGGAACCTCAAGTCCCGCCGTACGCACGCGCGATGCCAGCTTCGACGCGAGGGCTAGGCCGGGCTGGCCCATGGGGATGCCCTCGGTGATGGAGGTGCGGCGCTTCTCCTCGGCCTTCGTGCGGAGCCAATGCGCCTTCACCTCCTCGGGAGTTGACGCCGTCTCGTCGCCGAAGACGTGGGGGTGACGGTGGATCAGCTTGGTGATGATGCCCGCTGCGACGTCGTCGATGGAGAAGGGGGTGTCGGGGTCCTCCTCGGCGATGCGGGCGTGGAAGACGACCTGGAGGAGGACGTCGCCGAGTTCCTCGCGGAGTTCGTCGCGGTCGCCCTCCTCGATCGCCTCGACGAGTTCGTACGCCTCCTCGATGCCGTACTTCGCCAGGCCCTTGTGGGTCTGCTGGGAGGACCACGGGCACTCGGCGCGGATGCGGTCCATGACCTGGACGAGGTCGAGGAGGCGGGCGCCGGGCAGGTCGTAGGAGGCGGGGAGGAGTTCCAGGTCCGGCATCTGGACGCGGCCCGAGCCCGCCAGGCGGGCCAGGCCGTCGGTCAGGGCCGGTTCGCCCTCACCCGTGGCCACGACCACCACCGTGGAGCCGTCCGCGCAGGCGGCGACCAGTTCCTCTGCGGTCGGGGAGGCCTCGACGACGGTTATGCCGGCCTCGCTCAGATACGGCAGCTGCGGATGCGCGCCGTCCGCGCACAGCACCCGGTCGGCGTCGCGCAGCGCCTGCCAGGCGGGCCAGGAGAGCAGGCCGGGGGCGACGCGGTGGCTGGTGGTGAGCAGGACGATGCGGCCGGGGTGGGCGCCCTCGGGGGTGGGGTCGGTCGCGTCGGAACTGGGGCTGGTTGCGTTCACCCACCGAACGTAACCCACGCCGCCGACAGCCCCGGAGTTATCCACAGGCCGACGGGCGCCGCTGTTTTCCCCAGGCCGGCGCGCACCCCCGTTGTCCACAGGCCG
Organism: Streptomyces sp. NBC_01261; assembly: GCF_036226385.1. Taxonomy (NCBI): domain Bacteria; kingdom Bacillati; phylum Actinomycetota; class Actinomycetes; order Kitasatosporales; family Streptomycetaceae; genus Streptomyces; species Streptomyces sp. NBC_01261. The sequence goes on along the minus strand of NZ_CP108463.1, from coordinate 6,651,870 downwards.
AACCCCGACCCGCCGACGCCCGACCCGAAGGCCTGCACCCCGCCGGCCCCCGACCACCGGGCCTGCCGAGCCGCCGTACCGTTACGCAGACTGCTGCGTCTGCGTCGCGGTGACTTCCCGCACCCACGGCGTCTTCGCGTCCACCCGGCTGCTCTTGGTCACGTCCCACGTGCCGTAGCGCGGGTTGAGGTCGACGTGGAGTTCCTTGGACGCGGTGGAGAGGGCCTTCCAGAAGGCGGGCTGGGTGGTGTCGGTGCCGAGTTTCGCGGCGAGTTTGCGTCCCTCCACCTGGAGGCGGAGGTTCTCGTCGAGGCGCTGCGGGGGGACGCCGTACTGGGCGAGCCAGGTCGCCTCCAGGGCCTTGGCGCCGCCCGCCTGCTGGGCGAGGGCGGTCCGCATGTCCTGGATGTCCTTGCGGGTGACGGTGACCCCGGCGTCCTGCGCGGCGCGGTGGACGACCTGGTCGAAGACCATGCCGTAGAGCGTCTCGCGGGTGAGGCCGCCGGTGGTGGCGATGGCGCGCTCGTACTGTGCCTCGTTCTGTACGGCCGACCGCTGGGCCGTACGCACCTCGTTGACCCGGCTCTGCAGCTGCGCGACGGTGATGCGCTGGCCGCCCACGACGGCCGCGGCGCCCGGATGCGCCTCGCTTCCGCAGGCGGTCAGGGCGGGGGACGCGGCGGCGATCACGGCGGTGAGGACGAGCGCGGTACGACGGCGGCGGTGCAAGGGAGCCTCCCGTTGGAGATTGTGCGACGGTGCACAAAGTCTTGCGGTGATCGATGGTAGGCAGTGGGTCGCCTGGGGCCAACCCATTCGACCAACGATTCACCAGGACTTCGGGCACCGGCACGCACGCGTGGTCTCCGCGAGCTCCATCCCGCCCGCCCGCTACGGGCCCCAGCGCTCAGCCGGTGATGGCGACCGGCGCGTCCCACGCGTCGCGGTCCACGGTGATCGTGTAACCGCCGCGGGTCTCCTTGCTGTTGACCATGTACTGGTGGGCGCGGCTGTGGTTGGTGAACTGGGTGGAGCCCCAGGGCCAGTCCGAGGTCGTGGTGTACGTCTTGTCCCACAGCGCGTACCAGAGGTTGCCCGGCAGGTCCGTCTTGTTGGTCGCGGTCGCGATCGCCTTGGCGCTGGAGCTGCTGAAGCCGTAGTAGCCGGTGCGGTAGATCTTGGCGTGCAGTTCCTTGTCGAAGGCGCGGACGTACGTCAGCACGGCGTTGTTGCAGGCCGTGTTCGTGATGTCGTACGCCTCCATGTCCAGGTAGACCGGGCTGCCGGCCTTGAAGCCGAGCGCCTTCGCCTTGGTCACCGCGTCGTCCGCCTCGGACTTGCCGACGGACGCGGCCGTGGAGGCGCTGATCTTCACCGAGCCGCCGGAACCGCAGGACGGCTGCGAGCCGACGTAGAGCGGGATGAACTTCCAGCCGACCGTGCTGAGGGACTTGACCCAGGACGCGGTCAGGTTGGGCTGGCTGCAGCCGCGGTTCCTGCCGCCGATGTAGACGGCCGCGGCACCGTAGGCGCCGTCGGTGTGCCAGGCCTTCATCGCGGCGAGGGAGGGGGCCGCGCAGGTGTCGAAGGCGTGGCCGGTGTAGGTCTTCTGGGCGGGCCAGGTGGTGGCGGCCATCGATTCCGTCGCGGCGACACCGCCGCCGGCGACGACGGCGGCACCGGCGACGCCCCAGGCTATGTATCTGCGCTTCTTCGACTGCCGGTGCTCGGACATGAAAAGACCCCACCCCTGGTGTACGCCTGCTTGATGTCGCGCGCTACGCGCGCGTGCTGGGCAAAATCTAGCCGCCGGTCGCGCTAGCCCCGCACCTGCCCCAGCCATTGCAGCGTGCGCCGGATGTCCGCCGCGAGCGGGTGGCCGGGGCCGTGCCGGCGTTCGACGTCGACCAGGAGGCGGGCGAGGGTCTCGTGGGCCGCGCCCCGGTCGCCGAGGGCGAGCAGCAGGTGGCCCATGCGGCGGCGGACCTCGTGGGCGAGTTCGGGGTCGCCTGCCATGTACTGGTTCTCGTAGTACGGCAGCAGCGCGCGGTACTCCGCGAGGGCCGCCGCCGGGTCGCCGAGCGACTCCAGGCACTGGGCGGCCTCGTAGCGGTAGCGCAGGGACTGCGGGTCGGACGGGCCGGCCTCGGCGGCGCGTTCGTCGGCGAGGCGGCGCAGTTCGGGCAGCGCGCGCCGGTACTGGCCGTCGTCCATGAGCGTGGCCGCGTACTGCTTGCGCAGGGTGCGGACGACCGGGGAGTGCACGCCGTGCTGCTCGGCGGCGGTGGGCAGGATCGCGCCGAGGATGTCGACGGCCTGCGTGATGCGGCCCTCGCCGAGCAGCCGCTTGACCTCGTCGACGGCGGCGGCGACATCGCGTTTCTCGGCGGCGGGCGGCGCCAGCGGGGCGGGCTGCGACGCGGGCGTGCGGGCGCGGTCCGGCCAGGGGGCGTGCGGGCGCAGGAACGGGCGGGTGGGGTCGAGCGGCGCCCCGGTGGGCATCCCGCGCGCGGGCAGCAGCAGCGCGAGACGTTCGTAGACCTCCTGCGCGGAGCCGGGGCGGTGCTGCGGGTCCTTGGCGAGCAGGTGCAGGACGAGCGCTTCGAGCGACTCGGGGACCTCGGGGCGGATACGGCGGACAGGCACCGGCGGCTCGTACAGGTGCCGGTGCAGCACGCCGAGGGCCGTGGAGCCCGCGAACGGCACGTCCCCGCTGAGGAGTTCGTGCAGGACCACGCCGAGCGCGTACAGGTCGGTGTACGGGCCGACCGCGCCGCCCATCGCCTGCTCGGGGGCCATGTAGGCGGGCGATCCGATGGGGGTGCCGGTGTGCGTGAGGCGGGTGGTGTCGGCGTCCATGACGGAGGCGACGCCCAGGTCGAGGACGGTGACAGTGCCGTCCTGCTTCACCATCACGTTGCGCGGCTTCAGGTCGCGGTGGACGATCGGCACGGCGTGCACGGCGCTCAGGACGGCGCACAGTTGGGCCGCGACGGCGACCGCCCACTGCCACGGGTACGGGTCCTGCTCGGCGAGGTGGTCGGAGAGGTCGGCGCCGTCGATGTACTGCATGACGAGGAACAGCTCCTCGCCCTCGCTGCCCGCGTCGTGCACCGTGACAAGCCCGGGGTGGTCGACCTGTGCGGTCACCCGGCACTCGCGCACGAAGCGGCGGCGCAGTTCGTCGGCCTCCTGGCCCGCCACCTTGTCGGGGCGCAGCAGCTTCACCGCCACGCGCCGGTCCAGCCGCCGGTCGTACGCCGTCCAGACCTGGCCCATGCCGCCCTGTCCGATCAGCGTGGACAGTTCATAGCGGTCCGCGACGACCCGTCCTGCCGCCACGGTCACCTTCCGCCCTCGTCGTGCTTGCGCAGATAGTCACTCAACTCGTCCAGCTCCGCCCGCACTTGGTCGATACGGGCGGGCGCGGGGCGCTGCGGCGGCGGGGTGTTCATCGGCGGCTGCGACACGGGCGGCGGGGTGTGCTGCCGCGGCACGGGCGTGTGCGGCATCGGCGGCGGGGTGTGCTGCGGCGCGGTCGTCGCGGTGTACGGGGTCGGCGTCGGCTGCGAGGACTGCGGATAGCCGTACGCCGGGGCCGGGGGCTGCTGCCCGCCGTAGCCGCCGCCGTAACGCAGTTGCTGGAAGTGGCGTATGTCCGCCGCCAGGTAGTACGCGATCGACGCCACCAGGGTGCCCAGGAGCAGGGTGATGCCCAGATAGCCGCCGGCGGTGTGGACGTCCTCGCCGGGCTCGGAGCCGAGCAGCACGATACTGAGCACGTCCGCCGCCAGCGCGGCCACGAACAGGCCCCAGTCCAGGGACTTGCGGGTCACGATGGCCAGCCGCAGCAGCATCGTCCAGGCCAGGAACCCGATGCAGAACACCGAGATCCCCACGAACAGCACGCGCACGAGGACCAGCGCCCCGGTGGGCGGCGGTGGCTTCGCCGGCTGCGGGTAGCCGTGGCCTTGCATGGCTGCTCCTGGTGCCTTCGGAGGACGTACGGTGCGGCGACCGCCGTCGGTCCGGCGCGTGTTCGGCGCGCGGACGACAGCGGTCGTGCGATTGTCGCTTCGAGCGTATAGGCCGACACCGACAACCGGTCCCGGGTTGTACCGAACCGTTGTCGTGCTGATCACTTCGTACGACGTCGCAGGTGCGGTCGGGTGCGCGCGGAGCGGGGCCTTCCGGGACGAGGCGGGCAACGGGGGCGGATCGAGGGGCGGCCGGGCGGCTCGCCTCAGTCGGGCGTGACCGTGCCGTCCGTCAGGCCGTCGTACATGCCGCGCACGAGCTGCTCGCCGAGCCGGCCCGCCTGCCGCAGCGCCCGCTCGAAGTCCTCCAGGGCGCGGAACCGGGCTCCGTAGCGCCGCTGTTCGTCCAGGGGGAGGCGCGGCAACTGGAGCCTGCGGACGTCGAGTCGGGTCGCCGTGGAGGCGTAGCTGCTGGCCTGGCGGTTGTTGGCGGTGCCGCGCAGGAAGCCGGCGAGGAACCACGGGTCCAGGGCGCCGGGATCGGGCCGGAGCAGGACGAGGCTGCGCCCCAGGGCGGCGCCCGCGGTCGTGCCGTCGATCACGCGGGCCATCGAACCGCCGCCCAGCACCGGAACGACGACATCGCCTGGTTCCGTGAGGACGGCGTCCTCGTCACTCTCGGGGAGGATGCCGGAAGGGGCCGTTCCGGCGAGGACGTCGTGGTCGGTGAGAACGGGCACACGCGCGTGGCCGCCGTTTCCTCCGGTCCGCATCACCAGGGCGCCCCCGCGCGCGAGTTCACCGATCGTGGTGAGCGGCCAGCGCGTGGGGCGGTCGGGGTCGGTGGAGTGCTCTACGGGTGGCGGGGTGAGGTCGGCGGTCAGCCGGAGCGTCTCGCCGAGCCGCTCGCGGACGGCCGTGAGCTCGTCGGCGCCGTCGGCCGCGGTCGCGGGCGGGAGGTGTCGGGCGGGGGCGAAGTCCACGTCGTCGTCGAGGAGTTCGATGACCGGCACGGAACGCGCCAGCCCCGGCTCGTCGTCCAGCCGCCCCGCGCGGTCGAACGCCTTCCAGGCGTCGAGCACCGCGCCCCGCACGGCCTGCCAGTCCGGCCCGCCCCGCCCCTCGGTGGCGAACCGCCCGGTGTCCACCAGCAGCACCTCCGGCTGCGCCGCCGCCCGCTCCGGCCGCCGCAACACCCACAGGTGCAACGGGATGTTGTACGGCGGCGCCGCCCCGACCGGCAGCGCTACGACCGCCTTCAGCGCCCCGCGCCGCAACAGGTCGGCGCGGATCCGGCGCCCCGAACGCCGGGAGGCCGCGGCCGGCGGCATCAGCAGCACGGCCGTGCCGCCGTCCTTGAGCCGGGCCAGCGCGTGCTGCACCCAGGCCAGCTCGGACTCGTTGCGCGCCGGGAAGCCGTACTCCCAGCGGGGGTCGTAGGCGAGTTCGTCGTGGCCCCAGTTGCGCTCGTTGAACGGCGGATGGCACAGGACCACGTCGGCCCGCAGCGCCGGGTACGCGTCGGCGCGCAGCGTGTCGCCGGCCGTGCCGCGGACGGTGACCTGCGCGTGCAGGGCGAGCCGGAGCGCGGTGAGTGCCGCGAGGTCGGGGGCGTCGTCCTGGGCGTACAGCTCCTGGCCGGGGCGGGGGGTGACGGCACGCAACAGGGCGCCGGTGCCGCAGGCCGGGTCGAGCGCGATACCGGCCGGGCCCGCCGACTCGGCCAACTCGGCCATCAGGCGGGCGAGTTCGGTCGGGGTGAGCGTGTACTGGCGCGGATTGGCGTCGAGATGCCGCCCGAGCAGGAACTCGAACGCCTGGCGTGCGCCCAGCTCCGCGGCGAGTTCCGCGGTGCCTCGGAGGAGGGGGGCGGAGGGGAGGAGTTGGGGGCCGGTGGGGGTCTGGACTGCGGGGGTGGGGGGTGTGGTGGGGCTCGGGGTGGGGGCGAGGTACGCGGCGGGCGGTGTGTGAACGGCCGGCGGCGTGTGAACGGCTGGAACGGTGTTCGCGGGCAGAGCCGTGTTCACAGGGTGGGCAGTGTTCACGGGAGCCGGGGGCGTTGTCGGGTCGGCCGGGGTGTTCACAGTCTTCTGCGTGTTCGGGGTGTTTCGGGCGGCATGGGTGTTCGGCGTGTTCACAGCCGCCGCGGCGCTCCCCTCTTGCCCCCTGTGAACTCCGCGTCCGCGCACCGCACCGAAGCGCGGCACGATCACCTGCTCCAGCGCGCCGGGCAGCATCGCGGCCATCCGCTCGTCCGAACCGGCGCTCACGTCCAGCCAGACGGTGGGGCGTTCATGGATGAGCAGCAGGGCGCAGCCGGCGTACACCAGGGCGGTGACCGGACCCTCGGGGTGACCGACGAGTTGCTGCCAGACCCGTTCGCGCAACGGGACTTCGGCGAGTTTCCCCTGCTTGCGCAGCCAGGACTCGATCTCGGCGAGGGCGAAGGCAGGGCTGGTCTCGGTGCCGCCGACCGGCTTGGGGAAGTCCGCGTGACGGCGGCGCCAGTTGCTGACGGCGGCACGGCCGACACCGGCGAGCCGGGCGATTCCGGCGGCGGTCACCTCTGTCGCGTTGTCCTGCACTCGCCCCACTCCCCTCGTCGCACCGGCCGCGCCGCGTCCGCGCCACCTCTGCGCTCTGTCCTCATTGCGTCCGCGTTGCGCCTGCCGTCCGTCTGTGACGCCGAGCATACCGACGCAGGCAAGATCTACCCCTTCACGGCCGTGTACACACAGCATCTCGTGAATCGTGTTGACTCGGTTCACAGCCTCTGCTCTCATTGACCCAGCGAACGAGCGGCCGCTGGAGGGAGGCGGTCGCCGCATCGGGGAGGGGGACAGCCATGGGCATGAAGGGCAGGCTCACGCTCGGCGCCGTCGTGGGGGTCGTCGTCATCGGGGTCGTGTCGGCGAACGCCGGCGCGGAACACGGGGCGACCGGCAAGAAGAACACGGGCACGACCAAGGCCGCCGAGACGAAGAAGGCCACGTTCGACGGGGACGGCGACTTCCGGGTCGGCACGGACATCAAGCCCGGTACGTATCGCACCAGCGGCAACACCGACGGCATGTGCTCCTGGGAGCGGGCCAAGGACGCCTCGGGCGACACGGTCTCGCTGCCGGCCAACGACCGTGTGAGCGGCGCCAGTTACGTCACCGTCGAGGCCACCGACAAGATCTTCGAGTCCAGTGGCTGCAAGGACTGGGAGACCGTCGACGCGAAGCCGCAGGGCTCCCCCGCCACGAGGATGGCCGGCGACGGCGGCATGTTCAAGGTCGGCACCGACATCGCCCCCGGCACCTACAGGTCCACCGGCAACAAGGACCACCTGTGCTACTGGGAGCGCGCGAAGGACGCCGAGCACGGGCTGGACTCGATCCTCGCGAACGACAACGTGACCGGCACGGCCGTCGTCACGATCAGCACCAAGGACGCCCACTTCAAGACGACCGGCCGCAAGGACTGGACGAAGACGGCCTGACGTTCTGATCAGGTCGGGCCAGGTCAGGTCAGGTCAGGTCAGGTCAGGTCAGGTCAACGCTCGTCCCTCTGCCCCACGCGTGCCCATCCCGCCGTAGGCACATCTCTGCGCGTCGGCCCGCCCGGCGCCTCTCCGGACCCCGCTTCGGGGCGCCTCCCTCATCTCGTCACCGCTCACCACTCCATCAAGGAACTGCCATGCGTCGTACCGCACTTGCCGCTCTCTGCCTCACCACCGTGGCCGCCGCGGGACTCACCGGGTGTCTGCCCGGCGAGGACAAGGCGGACAGCAAGCCGAAGGGACCGTTCGCCGGGCTGACCGGTGGCGAGATCGCCGACCGGTCCCTGACCGCCACCACCGGCGCCTCGTCGCTACGGCTGAAGGGCGAGATACCCGACGACGAGAGCGGCGGCACGATCGTGATCGACATGGCGCTGGACAAGAAGGGCGAGTGCGCCGGCACGTTGAGCTTTCAGGGCAAGGGCAAGGCCGACATGGTCAAGTCCGGCGACACCATCTACATGAAGTACGACGAGGCGTTCCTGCGGGCGCAGAGTGACGGCGAGTCCAAGGCGGACACCGATGCGGTCGTGGACATGATGGCCGGGAAGTGGACCAAGATGTCCGCGAAGGGCGCGGACGCCAAGGACATCGCGAGCTTCTGCGACCTGAACTCGATGCTCGGCGGCGCGGCCGACGGCAACTCGGATGCGACGCGCGGGAAGACGACCACCCTCGACGGCACCCCGGCGATCGCCCTGCACGAGAAGGACGGCAAGGACAGCTACACGCTGTACGTGGCGACCGAGGGCAAGCCGTATGTGCTGCGTATCGACAGCGTCTCCGCGAAGGACCCGGGGACGCTCACGTTCGGCGAGTACGAGAAGCCGGTACCGGCGAAGAAGCCCACCGGCAAGATCCTGGACCTGGACAAGCTGGGCAGCTGAGCCACCAAGTCTCCCGCGGCTACGGCACGTTCACGGGGCGTGCCGTGGCCGCGGGTCAAGGCCGTGTCACCTCAGTTCGCGTGGAACCTCGCCGGCGCGTTCGTCGGGTTGCCGCCGGTCGGCAGGGCCTGCTTGGAGCAGGTGGAGAGGACCTTGACCATCGCGGCCTTCTCAGCCGAGGTGACCCACAGCCCGTACTTCTTCTTCACGGCGACCTGCGCGGCGACATACGTGCACCGGTACGCCTTGGGCGGCACCCAGGTCGCCGTGTCGCCGTCGCCCTTGCTGCGGTTGGGGCTGGCGCCGACGGTGAGGAGGTTGAGCGGGTCGTTGGCGAGAGCTATGCGCTTGCTGGCGTCCCAGTACTTGGCGCCCTTCTGCCAGGCGTCGGAGAGGGCGACCAGGTGGTCGATGTCGACGAGGCTGGCGCCGCGCTTGTAGACGACTTCCTTGCCGGAGTACGGATCGGATTCGAGGACGCCGTACGACACCTTGCAGTCGCCGTCGGTGAACTTCACCTGCTTCAGGTCCCGTTTGAGGATGTCGTCCCTGGTGTCGCAGCTGTTGGAGTCCGTGTCGGCCCAGGCGGTGCCGAAACGCTCACGGGAGTAACCGGTCTTCGGCGCACGCCCCTTCACGGTCAGGGACTCGGCGGCGGTCAGGGCCGCGCCCCCGCCGGAGCCTCCTCCGGCCGTCGCCTCGGGCCCGGAGTCGCCCGTTCCCGTGGTGTCCGTCTTGCATCCGGCGACCGACAACATGACCAGGGCGGCGATTGCCGCCCCACCCCTCAGACGCATCACGTGCGCCCCTCCCCTTGCTCACCCGGCCCCGCCCCTGCAGGGGCGGATATTGCCTGGTCCCCACGGTAGCGGCGGACGCGTCACGGGCATACGGGTCCTAAGTCCCCATGGCACGTAACTCGCCTGTATCGCAGTGGTGGAACAGGCCGAAGTACCGGCTTCCCTCACCCCCTCTCCTTACTCCCCTTGCTCCGCCCCGGATTTCACGCTCTCTCAGACCGTCGGACCGTCAGACCCGCACCCCCTCAGACCTTGCCGATGCCCAACGTCGACTCCGAGGGCAGCAGCCCGGACCCGAGCACGGCGACCCAGAACTCCCCCAGCAGGTCGGCGAGTCGGTCGGTGTCGGTCCGGCCGAGGAACTGCCATGGCGTGGCGGCCAGTTGGTCGGTGCGGCGCTCGACCTCCTGGCGCAGATCGCGGCCCGCCCGCGTCGCCGTACCCTGTCGTCTATGACGCCGCGGACGACCAGCCGTTCGCGGGCCGCCGCCCACTCCTCCCGGCTCCAGCCCCGGCTCTCGAAGCGCTGGACGGAGGCGGCCCCGATCGCGGCGAAGGAGACCAGGGACTCGACCGGGTCCAGGTCGGCGACGAGGAGGGCGGCGAGGTGGCCGTCGCCCCGGTGTTCGCGCAGGATCGTGGCCGCCTGCCACAACTGGAGGTGGGGTTCCGCGGGCCAGGCCAACTCGGCGTTGGCCGCGGCGAGGGGGCGGCCGGCGTTGTCAGCCGCCTCGGCGGCGCGGCGGGCGAGGTCGGCGGCCTCCGCCAGCTCGGGGCTGTCGACACGGTCGCCGAATATCGCGCGGTAGGCCCGGTCCATGCCGCGCAGCCTCGCCTTCAACACAGCGTCCGGGCTCGCGGTGCTCCACGCCGAGCCCATGTGCTCGGCGACCATGCGGGGGTTGAAGCTGTAGAAGGCGGAGGCCACCCGCTCACCGCCGGCCGGGCCCAACGGCGCGGCGCGCAACGGGAAGTAGCTCGGCCAGCGCTCCCCGGTGTCGTATCCGAGGGCGGCGGCCTCCTCGAAGACCTCCGGCGCGTAATACAGCACCGCGTGCAGGGGTTCGAGCAGATGCCAGAGCTGGCGCACGCGGCCCAGCTCCACGGTGGGGAGGCTCTTCGTGGTCTCCACTCCACGCACGCTTTCCGACATGACGTAACCCCTCGTCGCATCCCGGTCGTTCCACAACTTGACACTGACAAGATTGCCCCAACCGTCCGAACTTGTCAATGCCTAGATTCGGCGTACGCTGCTGACCATGAGCACCGCCGAGACTTCTGAGAGCAGTCGCCGCCCGTACCACCACGGCGATCTGCGCCGCGCGATCCTCACCGCCGCGCTCGACGTCATCGCCGCCGACGGCCCGTCCGCCCTGAGCCTGCGGGATCTCGCCCGCCGTGCCGGTGTCTCGCACGCGGCGCCGGCGCATCACTTCAAGGACCGCACAGGGCTGTTGACGGCGATCGCGGCGGAGGGCTTCGGGCTGCTGGCGGGCGCGATCGGGGAGGCGGCGGACCTGAAGGACGCGGGCGTCCGCTATGTGCGCTTCGCGCGCGAGCATCCGGCGCACTTCCAAGTGATGTTCGCGCCCGAGCTGTTGCGCGACGGCGACCTCGAACTCACCACGGCCCGCGCCCTCGCCACCGACGCCCTGCGCCACGCCGTCTCCGCCGTACCCCCCGAGGGCCGCGGCCCCGACGACCGTCTCGCCGGTGTCGCCGCGTGGTCCCTGGCGCACGGCTTCGCGACCCTGCTCCTGGGTCACAACCTGGACGGGGCGGTGGGTGAGCGGGACCCGGAGGAGGTGTTCCGGGTCCTGGCGGGCATGCTGTTCCGCCCGACCTCCGGCCCGACCCCGCCCCCCGCCTGACGCGACCGACCAGCGCGCACCTCTGCCCCCGACCGACCGGAAGACGCCTCTACGGCTCCCTGCAGCTCTCGCTACGACCCCAGGATCGCCCCTACGACCCCAGGATCGTCGCCAGGAACTCCCCGACCCACCCCAGCAACTCCCGCCCGACCAGCGGCTTCCCGCCCACCTTGGCCGTCTTCGGGCGGGGTACCAGCACCTGGTGGGCGGTCGGCTTGATGACGGTGCCCGGGTAGAGGCGCTTGAGGCGCAGCTCCTGGGACTCCCTCAACTCCACCGGTGCGAAGCGGATGTTGGTGCCCTGGAGGACGATGTCGCCGACGCCGCACGCGCGCGCGAGCATGCGCAGGCCCGCCACCAGCAGCAGGTTCTCCACCGGCTCGGGCAACTTGCCGTAGCGGTCGACGAGTTCCTCGCGTACGGCCTTGATGTCCTCCTCCGTGTTGGCGGAGGCGATGGACCGGTAGGCGGAGAGGCGCAGACGCTCGCCGGGGGCGTAGTCGTGCGGGACGTGCGCGTCGACCGGGAGCTCGATCTTGACCTCCAGGGGCGGCTCCTCCTCGACACCGCCCTCCAGGGAGGCGCGGTAGTCCGCGACGGCCTCGCCGACCATGCGGACGTACAGGTCGAAGCCGACGCCCGCGATGTGGCCGGACTGTTCGCCGCCCAACAGGTTTCCCGCGCCCCGGATTTCGAGGTCCTTCATCGCCACGTACATGCCCGCGCCCATCTCCGTGTGCTGGGCGATCGTCGCGAGGCGCTCGTGCGCGGTCTCGGTGAGGGGCTTCTCCGGGGGATACAGGAAGTACGCGTAACCCCGCTCGCGGCCACGCCCGACCCGACCGCGCAGCTGGTGAAGCTGCGACAGGCCGAAGTTGTCGCCTCGTTCGACGATCAGCGTGTTCGCGTTGGAGATGTCGATGCCCGACTCGACGATCGTCGTCGACACCAGGACGTCGAACTTCTTCTCCCAGAAGTCGACGACCACCTGCTCCAGCGACTGCTCCGACATCTGGCCGTGGGCGGTCGCGATGCGCGCCTCCGGGACGATCTCGCGCAACCTGGCCGCCGCGCGGTCGATCGACTCGACGCGGTTGTGGATGTAGAAGACCTGGCCCTCGCGCAGGAGTTCGCGGCGGATCGCGGCGCCGATCTGCTTCTCCTCGTAGGGGCCGACGAACGTCAGCACAGGGTGACGCTCCTCCGGGGGCGTCGTGATCGTCGACATCTCGCGGATGCCGGTCACCGCCATCTCCAGGGTTCTGGGAATCGGCGTGGCCGACATGGTGAGCACGTCGACGTTCGCGCGCAGCTTCTTCAGCTGCTCCTTGTGCTCGACACCGAAGCGCTGCTCCTCGTCGACGATGACCAGGCCGAGGTCCTTGAACTTGGTCTCGGAGGAGAACAGGCGGTGGGTACCGATGACGAGATCCACGGAGCCCTCGCGCAGGCCCTCCAGGGTCGCCTTCGCCTCCGTGTCGGTCTGGAAGCGGCTCAACGCCCGTACGTTGACCGGGAATTGCGAGTACCGCTCGGTGAACGTCCCGAAGTGCTGCTGCACGAGCAGGGTCGTCGGGACGAGGACGGCCACCTGCTTGCCGTCCTGGACGGCCTTGAAGGCGGCCCGTACGGCGATCTCGGTCTTGCCGTAGCCGACGTCGCCGCAGACCAGCCGGTCCATCGGGATCGACTTCTCCATGTCGTCCTTGACCTCGGCGATGGTCGTCAACTGGTCGGGCGTCTCCACGTACGGGAAGGCGTCCTCCAGCTCGCGCTGCCAGGGCGTGTCCGCGCCGAACGCGTACCCCGGGGCCGCCATCCGGGCCGAGTACAGCTTGATGAGGTCGGCCGCGATCTCCTTGACGGCCTTCTTGGCGCGCGCCTTGGTCTTCGTCCAGTCCGCGCCGCCCAGGCGGTGCATGGTCGGGGACTCGCCACCGACGTACTTGGTGATCTGTTCCAGCTGGTCGGTGGGGATGTACAGCCGGTCGCCGGGCTGGCCGCGCTTGGCGGGCGCGTACTCGACGACCAGGTACTCGCGCGTGGCGGTCTGCACCGTGCGCTGCACCATCTCGATGTAGCGGCCGACCCCGTGCTGCTCGTGGACGATGTAGTCGCCCGCCTCCAGGGTGAGCGGGTCGATGGTCTTGCGGCGGCGGGCCGGCATCCGGACGCCGTCCTTGCCGGCGGCCTTCTGTCCGGAGAGGTCGGTCTCGGTGAGGACGGCGAGCTTGAGCGCCGTGTCGACGAAGCCGTAGTCGATCGAGCCGGTCGCCACGTGCACCACGGAGGGGGCGATCTCGCCGAGCTCCGTCTCCAGGCGGGCGGCGACGCCCTCGGTACCGAGGACCTCGACCGTGCGGGCGGCGGGGCCGTGGGCCTCGGTCACGAAGACCGTGCGCCAGCCGTCGGCGAGCCAGCCCTTGGTGTCGGCGAGGGCCTTCGCGGTGTCGCCCCGGTAGGTCTCGGGGGCGTGCATCCCGAGCTTCAGGGTGTCCCCCGCCGCGTCGGCGGCAAATGTCTCCGTCAGCTCTTCGTCGGCGGCGAACGGCGACACCGACCACCACATCATGTCCAGCTCGCGCGCCCGGTCCCGTACGTCCGCGATGGCCCACAGGGAGGCCGCGCCGACGTCGATGGGCGCCTCGCCGCCACCGGCGGTCGCGGCCCAGGACGCCTGGAGGAACTCGTGCGAGGTGGCGACGAGATCGGACGCACGCGTGCGTACCCGCTCCGGATCGCATACGACGGTCATCGCGCCCTTGGGGAGCACGTCGAGCAGCAGTTCCATGTCGTCGACGAGCACCGGGGCCAGCGACTCCATGCCTTCTACGGCGATGCCCTCGGCGATCTTGTTGAGCAGCTCGCCCAGTTCGGGGTGCTGTTCGGCGAGGGCACGCGCCCGCGCGCGGACGTCCTCGGTCAGCAGGAGTTCACGGCAGGGGGGTGCCCACAGGCCGTGTTCGGCGACCTCCAGGGAGCGCTGGTCGGCGACCTTGAAGTAGCGGATCTCCTCGACGTCGTCACCCCAGAACTCGATGCGCAGGGGGTGTTCCTCGGTCGGCGGGAACACGTCCAGGATGCCGCCGCGCACCGCGAACTCGCCGCGCTTCTCGACGAGCTCCACGCGCGCGTACGCGGCGGCGCCGAGCGCGTCCACGATCGCGTTCAGGTCGGCGCTCTGGCCCGTCCTCAGGGCGACCGGCTCCAGGTCTCCGAGCCCCTTGACCTGCGGTTGCAGCACGGACCGCACGGGCGCCACGACGACGGAGACCGGGCCCGTTTCCGGGTCGTCCTCCCTGGGGTGGGCCAGGCGGCGCAGGACGGCGAGGCGGCGGCCCACGGTGTCGCTGCGCGGGCTGAGGCGCTCGTGCGGGAGGGTCTCCCAGGACGGGTAGTCCACGACGCCGTCCGGCGGGAGCAGTGAGCGCAGGGCTGCCGCCAGGTCTTCGGCCTCCCTGCCCGTCGCGGTCACCGCGAGGACGGTGCGGCCGGTCTCCCTGGCGAGCGCCGCCACGGCGAAGGGGCGGGTCGCCGGGGGGCCCACCAGGTCGACGTGCATGCGGTTGCCGTCGGTCGCGGCGCGGGTGGCTTCCGCGAGGGCGGGGTCCTTGACTACGGCGTCGAGCAGACCGTGCAGGCTCATGGAGGGCTTTCCGTCTGGGGGGGTGGGCAACACGAAGGGCCCGACGCGGAGGGTGGGCCGGGGGGTATCCAGCGTACGTCGGTGCGGTGCCGTGTGCCGGGGCCTGTGGATAACCCTCGCTTTCTTGGCACCCTGCACTGCCGAAAAAGCCTTTCCCACCCACCCGTTTACTGGCAACTGAGAAGTCGACCTCAAAGACGACAGACAAACGACAAGAAAAGACAGACCCGGTGCCGAGAAGTCCCCCGTGACTTCTCGGCGCCGGGCCTGCCCCCGTTGGACAGTGGCTCGATTGGCTACTCCGTGGCGATCGCGTTCAGCACATTCATCCGCCCCGCCCGGAACGCCGGGATCAAGGCCGCGAACAAGCCCACGAACGCCGACCCGATGAAGACCGCGATGATCGTCCCCCAGGGAATCTCCAGGACCTTCAGCCCCTCCAGGGCGAGCAGCTGCTGAGCCGTGGCCCCCCAGCCCATCCCCAGGCCCAGGCCGAGCAGCGCTCCGAAGAGGGCGATCACGACCGACTCCATGCGGATCATCCGGCGGAGCTGGCGGCGGGACATGCCGATCGCTCGCATGAGTCCGATCTCCCGGGTCCGCTCGACGACCGACAGGGCGAGGGTGTTCACGACACCCAGGACCGCCACGATGATCGCCAGAGCGAGCAGACCGTAGACCATGTTCAGGAGCTGGCCGATCTGGTCCTTCAGTTCCTGCTTGTAGTCGGTCTGGTCGCGTACCTGGTACTGCGGGTACGGGTCCATGGCCTTCTTCAGGGCCGCGTACGCCTGCTTCTCCTGGCCGTCCTTGGCCTTGGCGAACATGATCTCGTTCGGCGGGACCTTGTTGGCCGGGAGGTACTTCTGCATCGTCGCGATGCTGGTGTACCGCGCGCCCTGGTCGATGGCGACGTCGTCGTCCGTGATCGCCGCAACCTTCAGCTTCGCCGTCTCGCCGCCCTTGAAGGCGACGCCGATCGTGTCGCCGACGTGGACGCCGTGCTTCTTGGCGTACTTGGAACCGACCGACATCGCGTTGGTGCCGTAGGCGGCGGACAGGTCGCCGGCCGTGGTGGCGCGGCGCAGGTCCTGGGCGTAGGACGGGTCGGCGGCGGTGATGCCGTCGGTGTCCTTCTGGCCGTCGGGCGAGGTGAGGGTGGCGTCGATGTCCTTGTAGCGGGTGACGTGGACGAGGTCCGGCGACTGTTCCATCGCCTTCTCCGCCTGCGGCACGATCCGCTGGTTGCCCTGGACGATGAAGTCGGCGCCCACGGACTTGTCGAGTTCACTCGTCGCCGAGGCGACCATCGAGGAGCCGACCACCGAGAGGCAGGCGACCAGCGCGAGGCCGATCATCAGGGCCGCACCCGTGGCACCCGTACGCCTGGGGTTGCGGAGCGCGTTGCGTTCCGCCAGGCGCCCCACCGGTCCGAAGGCCCGCAGGAGTACGACGCTGATGACCCGTACGACTCCGTTGGCGAGCAGCGGGCCGATGATCACGAAGCCGATCAGGGACAGTACGACACCCGCCCCCAGTACCAGCGAACCATCCGTCGCCTTCTTGGCGGTCGCCGCCGCGAACAGGGCAGCCACACCGGCCCCCGTCAGCACCAGGCCGATCAGCCCCCGCACCCAGCCCGCCTTGCCGTCGGCCGGTGTGCCGGCGTCGCGCAGTGCGGCCATCGGGGAGACCTTGCCGGCCCGGCGGGCCGGGAGGTAGGCGGCGAGGATGGTGACGATCACGCCGAGGAGCAGGCCGAGCACCGGGGTGGTCCACTTCACCGTCAGGTCCCGGGTCGACAGGTCCATGCCCGCCGCGCTCATCAGCTTCATCAGGCCCACGGCGATCCCGACACCGGCGCCGACCCCGAGGATCGAGCCGACGATCCCGAGCAGGGTCGCCTCGACCAGCACCGAGCGGTTGACCTGCTTGCGGGAGGAGCCGATCGCCCTCATCAGGCCTATTTCGCGGGTCCGTTGGGCGACCAGCATCGAGAAGGTGTTGATGATGAGGAAGATGCCCACCAGGAACGCGATCCCGGCGAAGCCGAGCATGGCGTACTTGATGACGTTCATGAACTGGCCGACGCCCTTGCGGTTCTCGTCGGCGTTCTCCTTGGCCGTCTGGATCTTGTACGTCCCCGACGACGCGAGGGTCTGTGCCACGTTCTGCTTGAGCCGAGTGTCCGTCACACCGCTCGCGGCGGTGACGCCGAGCTGGGTGAACCGGCCGGTGGCGCCCAGGAGTTCGTGCTGCGCGGTGGCGGTGTCGAAGTAGACGACGGCCGCACCGGGGTTGGTCACCTTGAAGGTGGCGATGCCGACGATCCTCGCGGTGAAGTCACCGGTCTGCGAGATCGTGCGCAGCGAGTCGCCCATCTTCAGGTGGTGCTTGTCGGCGGTGTCGGCGTCGACCATCACCTCGGTCGGGCCGCGCGGGGCGTGTCCGGAGGTGATCTCCATCGAACGCAGGTCGTTCTTCGTCCAGTTGCCCGCGATGGTGGGCGCTCCGGTCGACGAGCCCATGTTCTTGTTGGCGCTGTCGACGACAGTCACGTTCATCGAACTGACGCCGCCCTCAACGGACTTGACCCCCTGGGCCTTCGCCACCTGCGCGACCGTGGAGGCCGGCAGCGACTCGGGCAGTCCGTTCTGCGGGGTGCTGCCGTCGGCCTTGGCCGCCTTCGGCAGCACCGTCACGTCGGACGCGGTGGCCGCGAAGAGCTTGTCGAACGTCGTGTTCATCGTGTCGGTGAACACCAGCGTGCCGCACACGAACGCCACCGACAGCAGCACGGCTATCGCCGAGAGCGCCATCCGCCCTTTGTGCGCGAAGAAGTTGCGCATCGAGGTCTTCATGACAGTCATGACGTACGCCCCCGCGCGTCGAAGTCCTTCATGCGGTCGAGGACGGCGTCCGCGGTCGGCTTGAACATCTCGTCGACGATCCGGCCGTCCGCGAGGTACAGGACGCGGTCCGAGTACGACGCGGCCACCGGGTCGTGCGTGACGATCACGATGGTCTGGCCGAGGTCGTCCACGGAGCGGCGCAGGAAGCCCAACACCTCGGCGCCCGCACGGGAGTCGAGGTTTCCGGTCGGCTCGTCACCGAAGATGATCTCGGGGCGGGCGGCCAACGCCCGTGCCACGGCGACGCGTTGCTGCTGACCGCCGGAGAGCTGGTTGGGCCGGTGCTTGAGCCGGCTGGAGAGTCCGACCGTGTCCACGACCTGCGCCAGCCACCCTTTGTCGGGCTTGCGGCCGGCTATGTCCATGGGGAGGGTGATGTTCTCCAGCGCGTTCAGCGTCGGCAGCAGGTTGTACGCCTGGAAGATGAACCCGATCCGGTCCCGGCGCAGTTGGGTGAGCTTCTTGTCCTTGAGGCCGGTGATCTCGGTCTCGTCCAGGTAGATCTGCCCGGAGGTCACGGTGTCGAGCCCGGCGAGGCAGTGCATGAGCGTGGACTTGCCGGACCCCGAGGGGCCCATGATCGCGGTGAACTGGCCGCGGGCGATGTCCACGTCGACATGGTCGAGGGCGACGACGCGGGTCTCCCCGGCCCCGTACGCCTTGACGACCTGCCGCGCTCGCGCGGCAACGGCCGTACGCCCTCCAGTGCCCCCGTGCCTGGGAATGGTCACAGCCGATGTCACGGTATGTCTCCTAAGTCGGTCGGCAGAGAAGCGTGCCGGTGTCCGGTCGAGGTGTTCCAACTGGTTACGTCGATGAGTCTGGCGGTGGGAGGGGGTCCGGCGCGCTGGTGCTCAGCGCAGTCTTTCCCGGGGGAAAACCCCACCCTCCTGGGTTCGGCCTGCCGCCCCCCAGCGGCATAAAGCCAGGTTAAGGACGCCCCCTCCCCCTTCTCCTCCTCCGCCGGTACGAACCGTCCCCAGGTCGTAGTACGGAGGGACCCCTAGGGGCTCTCCACCGCCGGGTGGAGTCGATCTCGGGGTCCGGTCCACCCACCAGCCCGGCCAGCTTCCGCCCTGCCGCTACGTGAGGGTCAAGTGGGAAGCTGGTGCGCGGCAGATAGATGCAAGGGGAAAGGAATCCTGTGGACCAGGGGGACAGCGACACCGACGCCGAAACCGAGATACGAACCGAGGCGGCCGAGCAATCCACGCCGGCGCCTCCCGACCGGCGCAAGCGCGCGGTCGTCGCGGCCCTCATGCTGGCGATGGCCCTGGCCGCCCTCGACTCCACCATCGTCTCGACCGCCGTACCGCAGATCGTCGGCGACCTCGGCGGCTTCTCCGTCTTCTCCTGGCTGTTCTCCGGCTATCTGCTGGCCGTGACGGTCACCCTGCCCGTCTACGGCAAGCTCTCCGACACCTTCGGCCGCAAGCCGGTGCTGATCGTCGGGGCGGCGGTCTTCCTCGCCGGTTCGCTGCTGTGCGCGGTGGCCTGGAACATGGGCACGCTGATCGCGTTCCGGGTCGTACAGGGCCTGGGCGGCGGGGCGTTGCAGGGCACGGTGCAGACGCTCGCCGCCGACCTGTACCCGCTGAAGGAACGCCCGAAGATCCAGTCGAAGCTGTCCACGGTGTGGGCGGTGTCGGCGGTCGCGGGCCCGGGAGTGGGCGGACTGCTCGCCGCGTACGCCGGCTGGCGGTGGATCTTTCTCGTCAACCTCCCTGTCGGAGCGGTGGCGTTGTGGCTGATCGTCCGCCACCTCCACGAACCGGAACGCGCCCGCACCTCCCGCCCCCGCATCGACTGGGCGGGCGCGCTCGCGGTGTTCGCGTGCGGAGGCGTGCTGATCACGGCGCTGGTCCAGGGCGGGGTCGCGTGGCCCTGGCTCTCCGCACCCTCAATGGCCCTGTTCGGTACGGGACTTGCGCTGGCCGGACTGGTGGTCGCGATCGAACGCCGGGCGGCGGAACCGATCATCCCCGGGTGGGTGTGGCGGCGCCGTACGATCGCGGCCGTCAACCTGGCCCTGGGCGCACTGGGGTTGCTGATGGTGGCGCCGAGCGTGTTCCTGCCGACGTACGCGCAGTCGGTGCTCGGGCTGGCACCCGTGGCGGCCGGATTCGTGCTGTCCATATGGACGTTGAGCTGGCCGGTGTCGGCCGCGCTGAGCCAGCACGTCTACCGGCGGATCGGGTTCCGCAACACGGCGATGCTCGGGATCGGGACGGCGACGCTGATCCTGTTCGCGTTCCCGTTCCTGCCGTACCCGGGCGCGGCCTGGCAGCCGATGGTGCTGATGCTGCTGCTCGGCGCGGCCCTCGGACTCTTCCAACTCCCGCTGATCGTCGGGGTGCAGTCGACGGTCGGATGGGAGGAGCGGGGCGTGACGACCGCGTCCGTCCTGTTCTGCCGCCAGACCGGCCAGACCATCGGCGCGTCCGTCTTCGGGGCGGTCGCCAACGGGGTGCTGGCGTCCCGGCTGGGCGGCGCGAGCGACCTGGACTCGATCACGCGCGGCCTCGACGGGGGCGCGGTTCCCGAGGCCACCCGGCGGGCGATCGCGGACGCGGTGCACGCGGTGTACATCGGCGCCGGCTGCGCGGCGGCGGTGGCCTTCCTGGTGCTGCTGTTCCTGGCACCGCGACGCTTCCCGGTCCTCAAGGAGCAGTGAGCGGGCCCGAGTTGGGCGCCGCCGCGGCAACACCCGAGGTCAGCGGGTGTTGACGCGGCGGCGTCCCCCGACCGCCCGGTTCGGCGAAAACCACCCACATCCCCCACCCGGCGAGTAGCGTGCGTGACCCCCGCCGCCCACTCCCTGCGGTCCGCCGCCACGGACCCGAGCCACGCAAGGAGCACGGGATGTCCTACGACCCGTACCCTCCGCATGATTCGCACCGCCCGGATGATGTGCAGTCGTCACCCGACCCGTACACCCCGTACGACCCCGAGACCGCCCACCACACCCCGTACGACCCGGACGCCGACCCGTACACCCCGTACGACCCCGACTCCGTCCCCTACACCCCGTACGACCACGCACCACCCCCGACCTCACCCCCGACCCCACCCGCGCCCCCGCCCCCGCGCACCTCCCCGCCCACCGTCACCTACCCCTGGCAGCCACCCCCGCCTCCACCCGAGCGCCGCCGTCTGCCCCGTCGCCCCGCTCTCGGCAACCACAGCGATCTGCGCATCCTGCGCGGCGCGTACCGGCGTCAGCGCCGGGTGGCGACCAGCGCGGCGCTCGGCTACTTCTGCCTCTTCCTCGGACTCTCCGCGTTCACGCCCTCGTTGATGTCGAGCACCGGCACCGGCGGCGTGCCCACCGGGCTGCTGCTCGCGCTGGCCCAACTGCCCGTCACCTGGCTCGCGACGGCGCTCTACGAGCGCACGGCCCGGCGTCGCGTCGACCCCCTCGCTGACCGCTTCCGCAAGCAGGCCGAACTGGACGCGAGACGGGAGGCGGCACGATGACCGCAACGACCGCGACGACGACCGTGACCGCGATGACCGGTCTCAGGAACTCCTCGCAGACGATGTCGCTGGTGGCCTTCACCTCCGTCGCCACGATCACCCTCCTGCTCTGCGTGATGACAGGCCCGGACCGCGACGACCTGGACGAGTTCTACACGGGCTACGGCTCCCTCTCTCCACTCCGCAACGGCCTTGCCATAGCGGGTGATTACATCTCCGCGGCGAGCGTGCTGGGCGCGGGCGGGGTGATCGCCCTGTACGGCTACGACGGGGTGGTGCTCGCGCTGAGTACGGCCCTGTCGCTGATGCTGCTGATGTTCCTGCTGGCCGAACCGCTGCGCAACGCGGGCCGGTTCACGATGGGCGACGCGCTGGCCCGCCGGATGCCGGGGCGTTCCGTACGGATCGTCGCGTGCGCGGTGACGATCATCGCGCTGCTGCCGCTGATGCTGGTCCAACTCGCGGGCGCTGGGCAGCTGTTGGCGTTCATCCTCGGTTTCTCCAGCGACTTCCTGCAGACCGGCTGCATCATCGGCCTGGGCGCGCTGATGATCAGCTACGCGGCGATCGGCGGCATGAAGGGCACCGCCCTCATCCAGATCCTGAAGATCGTGATGCTGCTCGGCTCGGGAGCCGTGATCGCCGTACTCCTGCTGAACCGCTTCCACTGGGACCTGGGTTCGTTCTTCGACACGGCGGCGGAGCGCAGCGGTGCCGGACCGGCCTTCCTGCGCTCGGGACTTGAGTTCGCCGGAGGCCCGAGTCCCCGGCTGGACATGATCAGTTCGGAGCTGACCGTGGTGATCGGCGGCGCCTGTCTGCCGCACATCACCATGCGCATGTACACCGCGTCGAGCGCCCGGCAGGTGCGGCGGTCGATGTCGTGGGCGGTGTCGAGCGTGGCGCTGTTCGTGGCGATCGTGACGGTCGTCGGGTTCGGTGCGACGGCGCTGCTCGGCCGGGCGGCGATCGCGCGGGCCGACCCGCAGGGCAACACGGCGTATCTCCTGGGCTCGCGGGCGGTGTTCGGGGCCGGCATGTCGACGACGGAGACCCTCCTCTTCACCACCGTCACCACGGCCGTCTTCCTCACCCTGCTCGCCTCCGTCGCCGGGATGATCCTCGCCTGCGCCAACTCCCTCGCCCACGACGTCTTCGCGACCCGCGTCCAGGACATGCCGGTCCGCCGCGAGATGACGCTGGCCCGCTACTCGGCGCTGGCGGTGGGCGTTCCGGCGATCCTGCTCGCGACGCTGGTCCAGCACCGGGGCCTGCAACCGCTGGTCACCCTGTCCTTCTGCCTGGGCGCCTCGGCCATAGCGCCCGCCCTCGTCTACAGCCTCTTCTGGCGCCGCTACACCCGAACGGGCCTGCTCAGCACGCTCATTGGCGGCACCCTCGCGGTCCTCCTCCTGATGCCGGGCACGAACCTGGTCTCCGGCTCGGCCGCCGCCGCCTTCCCCAACGCCGACTTCAACTGGTTCCCGTTCACCACGACGGGCCTCGTCACGATCCCCCTCGGCTTCGCCTGCGGCTGGCTGGGCACGGTCGCCTCGGGCCGCCGCGAGGAGGAGGAACAGCGTCGGCGGTACGACGCGATGGAGGGCTGGATCCTGGCGGGCGCGGTACGGAGAGACAGCGGCGGGACACCCGAGGAGCCACCGCATGACCGACGCAAAAGCCCCGCGTGACCGGTGTTGTAGCCGTGCATGACTCGTTCTTTGCCACACCACCACCCGGACCCCCGCTGTTCACCGCTCCTTTCCAGACTCTGCACGTCCGAGCGTGAAGGTCCCTGCATCAGCGGGAGTTGAACATGAGCCACGGCCACAGTCACGGCGACCACGGTCACCACCATCACCACCACGGGGACGGCGACACCTCGTCGCTGCCGCCCGCCCTCGACACGTCCGTCCCGGACACCGAGTTGACGCCCAGTCAGCTGTCGCGGAGAGGCATGCTGCGCCGAACCGGCCTGCTGGGAGCGGGACTCGCGGCGGGCGGCGTGCTCGCGGGCGCGGGGGAGGCAGCCGCGTCGGTGCAGCAGCAGGCGGCCAAGTCGTCGAAGGACAACGGCCGTTACCTGTGGCTGGCGGGCGACCACCACATCCACACGCAGTACAGCAGCGACGCGAAGTACCGGGTCGTCGACCACGTACGCCAGGCGAACGCGCACGGCCTGGACTGGATGGTCATCACCGACCACGGCAGCGTCGCGCACGCCAAGATCGGTGTGGAGAAGGTCAATCCGGACATCGTCGAGGCCCGTGACCAGACCGACGACACCCTCGTCTTCCAGGGCCTGGAGTGGAACATCCCGGGTGCCGAGCACGGCACGGTGTTCGTGCACCCCGGTGCCAACGAGGTGGCCGTACTCAAGGAGTTCGAGAACTCCTTCGACGGCAGCGTGAAGAACGCGAGCGGCAACTCGCCCGCCAACGAGGCCCTCGCCATCGCGGGCGTCAACTTCCTCGCCGACCAGGTCCGCCGCCGCAAGGTCAAGGACGCCCTGTTCCTCGCCAACCACCCGGCGCGCAAGGGCATCGACTCCCCGCACGAGATCCGGGGTTGGCGCGACGCGCAGCCCTCGATCGCCGTCGGCATGGAGGGCGCCCCCGGTCACCAGGCGGGCGGCATCCCCAAGCCGAACGGCCCGGGCGGCGGACGCGGCATCTACGACGGCAGCCCGAGCGCGGACTCGTTCCCCGGTTACCCGCTGGAGAGTTACCGCACCTGGGGCGGCTTCGACTGGATGACGTCGACGGTCGGCGGCCTGTGGGACAGCCTCCTCGCCGAGGGCAAGCCCTGGTGGATCACCGCCAACTCCGACTCCCACAACGTCTACGCGGACACGGCGGTTCGCGGCCCGGGCGGCGACTTCAACGCCAACGGCCGTTACGAGGACCCGGTCTACGGCACCGGCATCAGCCTCACCGACACCGACTTCTGGCCCGGCCAGTACTCCCGCACGCACGTCGGCGCGACCTCCTTCGCCTACAAGGCGGTCATGGACGGCATCCGCGCGGGCCGCGTCTGGGTCGACCACGGCGGCCTGATCAGCGGCCTCGACGCCCGCCTGTCCTACGGTGGCCGCGAGGTCACCCTGGGCGGCACGCTGCACGTACGCCGAGGCGCGCAGGTGGACCTGACCATCAGGATCAGCCTCGCGAACGGCCCCAACTGGGCCCAGTTCCAGCCCGAGTTGGCCCGCGTGGACGTCATCCAGGGCGATGTCACCGGCCCGGTCAAGGACCGGGACGTGTTCGCCACCCCCAAGACGAAGGTCGTCAAGTCCTTCGAGGTCGACAGGTCCACCGGCACCGTCCGCCTCACGTACTCCCTCGGCCGCCTCGACAAGCCGGTCTACGTCCGCCTCCGCGGCACCGACGGCAACCGCTCCGCCGTGGGCATCAACGGCGCCTCCGTAGACCCCGTAGGCCCCGCGATGGACGTCCTCGGCGACGCCGACCCGTGGAAGGACCTCTGGTTCTACTCCAACCCGATGTGGGTCCTCCCCGCATGACCACCGCCTACGACCCGTCCGGCGTCCACCCCGTCATTGGGGTGGACGCCGGCACGACGACGCTCCGCGAGGCGGACCACCTGATCCGCGACCTGAGGACCACGCTCGGGCTCCCACCGGGGACGGTCGCGTGCACCCACCTGATCCGGACGGATACGCGGAGGGGTACGGCGGTCTCGCTCGCCCTGCCGGAGGAGGGCTCAGCGGAGGAGGCCTGGCAACGGCTCACGGCGACGGAGATGGGCGCGGCCCTGGGCGACCTTAGACACGGTCCGTCCGAAGCCGCAGCCCTGGCCGCGGCGGAGCACGCGGCGCGACGATCCGGCCGGGCGGTGCTCTACGCCGGCGTAGACCGCCTCACCGGAACAGTCACCGTGGCCGACCTGCTGGAATCCACGGCGATCGACCAACTGACGGTGGTAGGCGCCCCGTTGGCCACCCCGGACCCCACCACCCCGATCCTCACCCAGGACCACGTACGCCCCGAGTGGCGCGAGGGCCACCTGGTCCTGGCACTGGTCCCGGCGGTGGGCAACACCCTGGCCCCCTTCGAGGTCCCCAACCCGACACCATGCTGCGCAGATCACCCGTGACTTGGAACGCCGGGCACCTGTCCCCACCCAAGGGGCGCGGGGCTGTGTTCAATGTGCGGCTACCGCCGCGTGGGCGCGACCAGCCCCCACCGGCCCGCAGCCACATCACTCCGCCGCAGCCCGCCCCGTAAGCGCGGTCAAACTACTCCGCACATGATCCATATGCGCCTGGACGTCATCCCAGGTCTCCCCATGCTCGCGCAGCACCCGCTCCGTATCCCGAGCAACCCGCTCCGCCCGCACCCGCGCCTCCGCCACCACTTCGGCCGCCCGCTCAGCCGCCTCGTCCTGCCGCCGCCGATCCGACAACTCCGCCTCGGCAAGGGCCTGTTCAGCCTCCCCCAACGCGGCCTCCGCGAGAGCCACCCGCTCGGCGTACTCCGCATCCAGCGCAGCCGCCCGCGACGACGCCTCCCCCTCGGCCGACGCCCACCGCTCGTCGTGCTCCTTGGCCCGCTCCCCCAACATCGCGGCGGTCCGCTGCCGCACCTCGCGCAAGGCGGACAACGCCTCCGTACGCCCCTCCTTCACCTCACGACGCGCCCCGATCCGAATGTCGTCGGCCTCGGCGCGGGCGGCGAGAAGCCGCTGCCGAGCCCGTTCCTCGACCTCGGCACGGAGCGCGTCGGCGTGCTCCCGCGCAGCCTGGAGCACACCCGCGGCGCGCGCCTCGGCCTCCGCGACCCGCTCCTCCGCCGCACGCCGCGCGGACTCCCGTAGAGCCGCGGCTTCCTCCACCCCCAGCTGGAACAGCCGCTGAGCCCGCTCGCCCAGCGTCTCGTACGTCTGCGGAGCGAGCCGGGACACGGCGACCCGCATCCGCTCGGCCTCCGCCTCCATGTCCTTGGCCAGTACGGTCAGCCGCGCGGCCCGCTCCCAGGCCACGTCCCGGTACCGCGAGATCGCCGCCGCGTACGCGTCGACCTGGTCGGGGCGGTAGCCGCGCCCCCGTACGGCCACGAAGCCACGTGGTGACACCGATGCGCTGCTCATCCTGGAACCCCTCTCCATCCGACGGACACGACATGATGATTTGCCGCATATCTTGATGGATCGGGCGTAAGTGTTCATAACGCGACACTCCGCAGAGAGGTCACGGGCATCACGCGACGCAAAAGGGCCGGACCCGATCACGCGACCGGGTCCGGCCCTTCAATCCTTCAATACGGCCTGTTCAACAGACCGTCGGCGTCACAACAACCCGTCCCACATCTGCTCCAGCAACACCGACCACCAGCTCTCCGGCGACCCGAGCGCCGCCGGATCCAGCGAAGCGAGCTGCGCCTGGAAGTCGACGGTCCAACGGCCCGCCTGCTCCTGGTTGAGCCCGTACCGCAGTCGCCACATCCGGCCGAGCAGCGCCAGACAGCGCGCGAACTCGGGCAGCCCCGTGTTCACGAACTGCGGCGGTACGGGCGCACCGCCCGGCCCCGCCTCCACGGGCACGGCGACGATGTTGGCCGTGCCGTACTGGACGCAGATCGCGCGGCCGAAGTCGCTGCCCATGACGAGGTAGGAGCCCGCGTCGGCGGACGGC
Organism: Streptomyces sp. NBC_01261; assembly: GCF_036226385.1. Taxonomy (NCBI): domain Bacteria; kingdom Bacillati; phylum Actinomycetota; class Actinomycetes; order Kitasatosporales; family Streptomycetaceae; genus Streptomyces; species Streptomyces sp. NBC_01261. The sequence goes on along the minus strand of NZ_CP108463.1, from coordinate 6,625,103 downwards.
CGTACCCCGCGCTCCTGCGCGAGTTCGGCCAACGTCGGTACGGGGCGCCCCGGTTGGGCCTGGGCCCAGAAGAACGGGCCCAGGTCCATCGGCAGTCCCGCCGCGACCAGCGTGTGCGCGACGACCGGCGGTACGCCCTGCCGGGACACCGCCGCCTGCTCGAACCGGAACACTCCCGGCCCGAACGCGCCCGCCAGTTCCTGCGCGATCGCCTCCGGCGGGATCGGCGGCGTCGGCTGCACCGGCGGCAACGGCGCCCGCACCGGGGCGAGTCGGGCCGGTCCGTCGGCGACCTGGTGCAACTCGCCCTGGTGGGCGATCAGTTCGCGCATCCCCTGCTGCCGGCTCGCGTGATCCGTGCCGTACGGCGCGATGCTCGCGATGCGGGCCTGCGGCCACTGTTCGCGGATCATCCGCGCGCAGTACGCGCCCGGCAGTTCGCAGGACTCCAACTCCGTGTGCAGTTCGAGGACTTGGTCCGGCGGGATGTTCATGCCGCGCAGCTCGTGGAAGATCTGCCACTCCGGGTGCGGCGTCCCCGGCGCGGACCGCCGGATCAGCTGCTGCTCGGACCCGTCCGGCGCGCGGTACCGCAACACGGCCTGATAACCCGGCCCCACGGTCGGCAGCCCCTGCTGCGGATAGCCGTACGCGGGCTGCTGCTGCCCGGGGAACGGCTGCCCGGGCGCGGGCGGCATGCCCTGACCGGGCATGGGCCGCCCCGGCGGCGGCACAGCACCGGGAGGCATCGCACCCGGCGGCCTACCGGGGGCGCCCAACGCACCGGGCGCGCCCGGGAACTGCGGCGGCGGAGGCACCCCGGGCCCACCCATCGGGGGCCCGGCGAGCATGGTCTCCGCGTGATGCACGGCACCGTGCGCACCGCCCTGCGAACCGGGGTTGCCGGGAGCGCCGGGAGCGTTCGGCGGCTGGGGCGCACCGGGAACTCCGGGAGCACCAGGCGGCTTGGGCGCGCCCGGAACCCCGGGTACACCAGGGGCACCCGGCGGCTGCGGAGGCCTCGGCCCCGCCGCCCCAGGCCCACCCTGCCCCGGATCGGCAAGCATCGTCGCGGCATGGTGCACCCCACCCGGAGGCGTACCCCCGGGAGTGTTCGGAGCACCGGGCGGCTGCGGCGCACCAGGCCCCGCCTGACCGCCAAGCCCACCAGGCCCGTCCGGCCCGAGCCCGGAAACCATCTGCGTCGCCACATACCCACCCGGCGGCGGAGGCGGAGGCGATGCGGCCGGACCACCCGGCCGCGCACCCGGCGCCCCCGGAGCACCCGGCGGAGGTGGCGTCGTGGAACCACCGCCCCGGCGCGGCGGAGGCGCCGCCTTGCTGGTCGCGGCGTCGGCGATGTCCCCGGCGTTGGGCGCGAGCGCCCGTCCAGGCACCCCGGGCCCACCGGGCGGCTGAGGCACGTTGCCGGCACCCTGGGGATACCCGTACGACGGCGGAGCCGGCTGCGGCGCACCCTGCGGATACCCGTAGGACGGCGGAGTGTTGCCCTGAGGCGCACCACCAGGCCCCTGCGAACCACCAACCCCACCACCGGAGTTGAAGTTGGAGCCGGAGTGGGACTCGTCGAGCGCAGGAGACATTGCCGTACGCGGGAGTTGACTGCCCCCGGAGATCAGCGCGGTCTTGGCGTCGGGCGGGGTGTTGTCCTCGGGCTCCCGCAGCGGCGGCGCGAACACGGTCGCGGGCAGCGGTACCGAACGGTCCTCGCCGGAATCCGCGTTGGTGTCGGTCCCCGCCCAGGGAGTCGCCCCGGCAGGCACGGCGGGCGCGTCGTCCGGCACCCCGGACCCGCCGGCGTCGGGCCACGCCGAAGCGGCGGGCACCCCGGCCTGCGTCTCCGGGAGCGAACTCCGCGCCGAACTCTGCACCCCGACACCCGCACCAGGAGCCGGAGTCGAGGCCGACTCCCCCCGCCGGTCCGGAATCCCCAGCTTGTCCGCCGCCTCCTGCAACCACTCCGGCGGACTCAGCAGGAACGAGGTCTGGTTCAGGTCCACCCGCGCGGGAGCGGCCGGTACCGCGTCGACGATCTCGTCGGATCGGCCGTACTCCTCCTCGTAGCGGCGGACGACCTCACCCACCGGCAGCGCGGGCCACAGCGTGGCCTCACCGCTGTCGCGGGCGAGGACCATCCGCTGTGCGCCGCCGTCCGAACGCGGTCCGTCGGCGCGGTCCTCGGCCCAGATCACGAAGCCGAGCTCGAACTCCCGCACCCGTACCTCGCGATGCTGGTACGACGGCACATCGCCATTGATCCACTCCTCGGCGCGCTCCTGCGCCTGCGCGAAGGTCACCATCGGTCAGCTCACTCCCCCGCCGCGGACGCCGAGGCCGCGGACGACACCGGAACGGACTGGGCGAACCCGCCGTCCACCATCAGATTCGCCACCGTCTCCAACTCCGGGGGATTTCCCGCGAGTCGGGCGAGGAACTGGTCGAAGTCGTCGCCGGCGGGCAGCAGCAGCCGCTCCACGCGCAGGGCCGGCGCCCAGGACGGATCGACGTCGCGGGCGTCGTCGTAGGCACAGAACCACACGGAACCGATCCGCTGCCCCTTCACCTTCACGGCGAGCAGGCCGCCTTGGACGAAGCCGACGGCCAGGTAGTCCTTGGTGAGATGGTCGCGCAGGCATTTGTTCACGTACACAAGGTCGTTGACGGCGGCCTCGTCACGGACCGTGAAGAACGGCTGGTCGATCAGCAGCCCCAACTCGGCGTCCAGCGCGGTGCCGATGGGCGCGGAGCCGCCGGCCGCCTTGAGGAACGAGCGGTAGGCGCCCGGGAGTCGGTAGCCGAGGTCCTCCTCGACACCCTGGACCTGCGCCTCGGTCACCGCGACCGTCGACTTCGGCAGGCCGAAGTGCGCGGGGCGGGTCTCCTGGAGCGGGCGGGTGCCGCGCTTGTCGTGGTCGACGGCGGCCGTGGCGATCCCGCCGTGGTGGCGCAGCAGCGCCTTCACGTCGACGGGGACGAGTTCGAGGCGCCGGGTGCCGACCACGTGGTGCCAGGTCCAGCCGTGCGGGGTGGCCACCGCGGGCACGGTGCCCCACAGCTCGTGACCGGTCGCGGCGAGCGCCGCGTTCGCCGACACGTAGTCCGTGAGGCGCAGTTCGTCGACGCCGAAGCCCTCCGGGGGCTCGGCGATCTCGGCGACCGCGCGCGCGTACGGCGAGAAGTCGGGGTAGCCGTGCTCGTCCATCCGCACCCCTCTGGGGTGGCGGGCCGCCCGGACCGGGTCCGGGAAGTGCACGACCTGCCCGGCGTAGGCCGCGTTCGGTGGCGCGGCTCGCTGCCCGAGCCGACCTGTCGTCATGGCGGTTGCCCCCTGCGGCATTCAGTACGATTCACAGCGGCCGAATGTCCAACTCGCCCCGCTGTGCCCCGTATCGCCTGTCTCGTCTTCTTGACGTCTGCGTTCGACCGTCTCCCCGCGTGTCTCCACGCGTCGACCGCATGGATCGCGGTGCGGACAGCCTATGCGGTACGGCGACACCGGTCACCGGCGGCGGTCGGCCGCACCCGCTCACCGCACCCCTCACCGAACGCACCGCATCCGTCACCGAACCCGCACTTCCGTGACCTGCCGTCACCCCGTCGTGACAGCCCGCCGAAGCCCTGGCGTGTCGCACCGCCCCAGCTACCGCACCAGCCACGGCATTTGGCACTCTGTGACCCGCCGGGGGATGCTCGGGAGGGGATGACGATCATGAACGCGACGCAGACGGGACCGCACACCGGGGCGCACACCGGACCTTCAGGCGACCCCAGAGTCGGCTGGAGCGCCACCGAGGCGCAGCACGCGCCGGCCCTCAACCACCGCCGTGACGGCATACTTCCGACCGTCGCCGCCGCCCTCTCCGTGCGCGGCGCCACCACCCTCACCGGCACCGCCGCCCGCGGCGACCAGCCGCCCGCGCTGCACCCGCTCGTGCGGGACTTCCTCGACACCCTCACCAGCGCCCAGCGCGACCGGTTCACCGGCCGCTGCGCCGAGGCGATCCTCATCTCCCGGCACATCACCACCGCCGACGAGGCCCGCAGCAAGCGCGCCGCGCGCAAGCCGATGACCAACGGCGAGGCCCGCAAGACCCTCAAGCAGGCCAGACTCACCGCCCGCCGCATCCGCGAGGACGGCGACCCCCTGCACGGCAGCTTCGCGCCCCCCTGCCGGGCCTGCACAGCCCTGAGCGCCCACTTCGGCGTCCGAGTCGTAGACCCCGCGACGGAATCGGGCTGACCCCACCCCCGCAAAACCAACCCAGGACAGCACCACCACAAAACTCCAGCACGCCCGCCCCACCGCACGACCGCACCACCGGCCCACCGGCCCACCGGCACCACCGGCACCACCGGCACCACCGGCACCACCGGCCCACCGGCACCACCAGCACGACCGCCCCACCGCACCACCAGCACGACCGCTCCACCGCACGACCGCACCACCGACCCACCAGCACCACCAACACCACCGCACGACCGCACCACCGGCCCCACCGGCCCCACCGGCCCACCGGCACCACCAGCACGACCGCCCCACCGCACCACCAGCACGACCGCTCCACCGCACGACCGCACCACCGACCCACCGACCCACCGACCCCACCACCGGCACCACCGGCACGACGGCCCCACCGCACGACCGCACCACCGCACCACCGCCCCACCGCCCCACCGCACAACAGCTCCAGCGCACCACCGGCACCACCGTCCCTGACGCCGACGATCGAAGGCAGATGCAAGCCGACCGCCACTACTCCACGCGCTTCTCCGTACCCGTGGACGCCGCCCTGCGCGCCGCCGGCTGGCAGCCCGGCCGCTGGGACATAAAACAGGCCGAGATCTGGGCGGACACCCTGCGCGACCACACCTCGCCCGCGGGACACCAGCACGCCGTCTTCCCGGCGGCGGTGGAGGCCTGGGCCGAGTTCGGCGGCCTGCGCATCACGCCCTCCGGCCCCGGCCGCCAGATCTCCCCCGTGACGCTCCACCTGGACCCCCTGCACGGCCTCCACATGGCCCGCACCCTCGGCGACCTCGGCCGAGCCCTGGACACCGACGTCAGCCCCCTGGGCGAGGAACCGGACACCCAGTCCCTCCTGGCCATCGACTCCGAGGGCCGCGTCTACGCCCTCGACCACACGGGCGACTGGTACCTGGGCCCCGACATCGACCAGGCCCTCGCCACCCTGGTCTCCGGCATAGAGCCGGTACGACTCACAGCGGGCTGACCCGAGCAAAGCGGACCGCAGGCCGCGTACGGCGGCAGGGCGACGTGTCGGGGGGTGTCCGCCCGCAGCGGTTGGCGCGTCAAACACGGGCGAGCCGGTAGGCAACGGCCGGCGCGCCAATCCGAGGACGGACACCCCCCGGCGCGGCGCCGACCCAAAACGCACCACGGGCGAACCACAACGCACCGGCACCCACCCACAAAGCCGCACCCCACACCACCCAGGGGCGCCGGGCTGTGTCAATGTGCGGCTCCGCCGCGTGGGCGCGACCAGCCCCCACCGGCCCGCACCCGACAACTCAAACCGCCGGAATCACCGCGGACACCCGAAACCCCCCAGCATCCGTAGGCCCGGAAACAAACACCCCACCCAACGCAAGCACCCGCTCCCGCATCCCCACCAGCCCGTTCCCCCCAGAGGGCAACCGCGCCGCAGACGCAGACGCCGGCTCAGGCGGCGGCTCGTTCTCGACCTGCATCGCGATCTCCGACACCCGATGCGCAAGCCGTACATGCGTCTTCGCACCCGCCGCGTGCTTGTGCACGTTCGTCAACGCCTCCTGCACCACCCGGTAAGCGGTCTGCTCGATCTCCGCGGCATACGAGCGGGTCTCCCCCTCGACAGACAGGTCCACGGCCATCCCGGCAGCCGCAGACTGCCCAAGCAACTCGTCCACGTCGGACAGACAGGGCCCCTCGCCCGCACCCGCACCCTCGTCGTCGACGGCCCGCGAAGCCGCCGCAGCAGCAGCCACGCCCACCGCGACCAGCGGCACGGCCGGCCGCTCGCGGACGCCCCGACTGTCCCCGCTCCTCAACACCCCGAGCATCTCCCGCAGTTCGGTGAGCGCCTGGCGCCCCATGTCCCCGACGAGCGCCGCGTTCTTGACCGCCTTCTCGGGATCCTTGCGAGCGACGGCCTGCAGCGCCGCCGCATGCACGACCATCAGACTCACCCGGTGCGCGACGACGTCGTGCATCTCCCGAGCGATCCGGGTCCGCTCCTCGCCCCGGGCCCACTCGGCACGCTCCTCGGCGCGCTCGGCTAGCAGTTGGAGCTCCCGCTCCAGACTGTCGGCGCGCTCCCGGAGACTCTCCATCAACCGCCGCCTGGCACCCACGTACAGCCCGAGCAGCACGGGCGGCGCGGTCATCCCGACCGCCGTGGTGATGGAGGCGAACGGAACGAACCAGTTCCCCAGTTCCCACGTCCCCCGCTGCATGTCCTGGCGTACCCGCACGAACATGACGATCAGCATCCCGAGGAACGACATCCCGGCCAGCGATCCGATGATCCGGCGCGGCAACTCGGAAGCAGCCAGGGTGTACAGGCCGACGATGCCCATCAGGTAGCCCATCTGGGCCGGGGTGATGGCGATGGAAACAAGCACGACCGCGATCGGCCACTTCCGCCGGACGATCAGCGCCGACCCGGCCAGCACCCCGAAGACGACACCGACGGCGGCCGGGATCCCCGCGTCGTGCGCGAACCGGACCCCCTCCGCCCCGCACTCCGCGGCGGACCCCGCCGCGAGCCCCGTGTCGAGCACCGCACTGCGCCACCTGGTCCACCACCACGGCCCTCCCCGGGCCGTGGCATGGTCTTCCCCCGTCGTGGTCATGCCTCCAGCCTACGGGCGCACGGGCCCGGTTTTCCGGCGAGTTTCGGCGCACCGGCCTACACCACGGCCCGTAATCGCACGGCCACGAAACCGATCACCCGGGACAAGTCCCGTCGCACGGAGGGCATCACGTACGGCATAGTGTTCTGTGCCCACTCGGCGACCAGGCGGAATGTCTGTTTCAACCGAGTTTGATCCCCCGTGGTGTAATCGGCAGCACCGTGGCTTTTGGTGCCATTTGTCCGGGTTCGAGTCCTGGCGGGGGAGCAAAAACCGATCGCAACTGATCGACATCTGAGCAACCCCCTCTCCCAACACCCCTGTTAGGGCCCTGACAGCACTGTCAGGGCCCACTCTCATGTCCCCCATGAAACGCCCCGGTATCCTGCGAATGTCCACCCCCCAGCATTCCGAAGCCGAAGGGCAAACCCGTGAGCGCCATTCGCCCGGCAGCCGTCGTCGTCCTCGCAGCGGGTGAGGGCACCCGTATGAAGTCGGCCACACCGAAGGTTCTGCACGAGCTCTGCGGCCGGACCCTCGTCGGTCATGTGCTGGCCGCCGCCCGCGAGTTGGAGCCGGAGAACCTGGTCGTCGTCGTGGGCCACGCCCGCGAGCAGGTGACCGCGCACCTCGGCGCGACCGACCCCGGCGTACGGACCGCGGTCCAGGCCGAGCAGAACGGCACCGGGCACGCCGTACGCATGGCGCTCGAAGAACTCGGCACCGTCGACGGCACCGTGGTCGTCGTCTGCGGCGACACCCCCCTCCTGCGCGGCGAGACCCTGCGCGCCCTCACCGCCGACCACTCCGCCGACGGCAACGCGGTGACCGTGCTGACCGCCGAGGTCCCGGACGCCACCGGCTACGGCCGCATCGTCCGCGACGGCGCCTCCGGCGCGGTGACCGCGATCGTCGAGCACAAGGACGCCTCCGACTCGCAGCGCGCGATCCGCGAGATCAACTCCGGAGTCTTCGCGTTCGACGGGCAGTTGCTCGCCGACGCGCTCGGCAAGGTGCGCACCGACAACAGCCAGGGCGAGGAGTACCTCACCGACGTCCTCGGCATCCTGCGCGAGGCCGGGCACCGGGTCGGCGCCTCCGTCGCGGGCGACCACCGCGAGATCGCCGGCATCAACAACCGCGTACAGCTGTCCGAGGCGCGCCGCATCCTCAACGACCGGCTGCTCACCGACGCCATGCTCGGCGGGGTCACCGTCATCGACCCGGCGACGACCTGGATCGACGTCGACGTCACCTTCGCCCAGGACGCGGTCGTCCACCCCGGCACCCAGCTGCACGGCACCACCCACATCGGCGAGGGCGCCGAGGTCGGCCCCAACACCCGCCTGACGGACACCACCGTCGAGGCCGGCGCCCGCGTCGACAACACCGTCGCCGTCAGCTCGCACATCGGCCCGCAGGCGTCCGTCGGCCCGTTCGCCTATCTCCGTCCCGGCACCCGGCTCGGCGCGAAGGGCAAGATCGGGACGTACGTCGAGACGAAGAACGCGACGATCGGCGAGGGCACGAAGGTCCCGCACCTCTCCTATGTCGGGGACGCGACGATCGGCGAGTACACCAACATCGGTGCCGCCAGCGTCTTCGTGAACTACGACGGCAAGGACAAACACCACACCACCGTGGGATCGCATTGCCGGACGGGTTCGGACAATATGTTTGTGGCACCCGTCACGGTCGGGGACGGCAGTTACACCGCCGCCGGCTCCGTGATCACGAAGGACGTACCGCCCGGTTCGCTGGCCGTGGCCCGTGGCCAGCAGCGGAATATCGAGGGCTGGGTGGCCCGCAAGCGTCCAGGCAGCGCGGCTGCGAAGGCCGCGGAAACGGCTTCCCGCCAGGGCGAGAGCGAGAACTGACCGGAAACGGGCGCGTCGAACACGGCGTACCGTGATAAACGCACACCCAGTTGAATGACCTCTGAGGAGACAGTGCTGTGACCGGGATCAAGACGACCGGCGAGAAGAAGATGATGTTCTTCTCCGGCCGCGCCCACCCCGAGCTTGCCAAGGAGGTCGCCCAGCAGCTGGGTGTCGGGGTAGTCCCGACGAAGGCCTTCGACTTCGCGAACGGCGAGATCTACGTCCGCTTCGAGGAGTCGGTGCGCGGTGCGGACTGTTTCGTGATCCAGAGCCACACGGCTCCCATCAACCAGTGGGTCATGGAGCAGCTCATCATGATCGACGCGCTCAAGCGCGCGTCGGCCCGCTCCATCACCGTCATCGTGCCGTTCTACGGCTATGCCCGGCAGGACAAGAAGCACCGCGGCCGCGAGCCGATCTCGGCCCGTCTGATCGCGGACCTGATGAAGACGGCGGGTGCGCACCGCATCCTCACCGTCGACCTGCACACCGACCAGATCCAGGGCTTCTTCGACGGGCCCGTGGATCATCTCTTCGCCCTCCCGCTCCTCGCGGACTACGTGGGCTCCAAGGTCGACCGCAGCAAGCTGACCGTCGTCTCCCCGGACGCCGGCCGCGTGCGCGTCGCCGACCGCTGGTGCGACCGCCTCGGCGCGCCCCTCGCGATCGTGCACAAGCGGCGCGACAAGGACGTGGCGAACCAGGTGACCGTCCACGAGGTCGTCGGCGAGGTCAAGGGCCGCGTCTGCGTCCTGGTCGACGACATGATCGACACCGGTGGCACGATCTGCGCCGCCGCGGACGCCCTGTTCGCGCACGGCGCGGAGGACGTCATCGTGACGGCCACCCACGGCGTGCTCTCCGGCCCGGCCGCGGACCGCCTGAAGAACTCCCGCGTCAGCGAGTTCGTCCTCACCGACACCCTCCCCACCCCGGGCGAGGTCGGCGCCGACCTCGACAAGATCACGGTCCTGTCGATCGCCCCGACCATCGCGAACGCGGTCCGCGAGGTCTTCGAGGACGGCTCGGTGACAAGCCTCTTCGAGGGACACTGAGCGCTCCGCTGGAAGGGCCGCGATATGCCGTCGATCGTCCGCGGCTTCGTCGTGGCTGATCGCGCAGTTCCCCGCGCCCCTTTGGGGCGCTCGTGAACCGGCGCTTCCAGAAGATCGATTTCCGGTACGGCCTCCCTGCCGAGTAAGCTGCCACAGTTGCTCGGCGAGGGAGGCCGTACCGGTTTTCGGGTACGGCGGTCCGTTATCGACGCGCTCTTCGTAGCAGGCCGATGTTCGGCCGGGTGACCGCCTTCCCCGACTGTTCTACGAGGAGTGACCATGGCCGACGTCAAGCTCGCCGCCGAGACCCGCACCGAGTTCGGCAAGGGTGCCGCCCGCCGTATCCGCCGTGAGAAGAAGGTCCCCGCCGTGGTCTACGGCCACGGTGTCGACCCGCTGCACATCACCCTGCCGGGCCACGAGCTGCAGCTCGCCCTGCGTACCCCGAACGTCCTGCTCACCCTGGACATCGAGGGCACGACCCAGCTCGCCATCCCGAAGGCCGTCCAGCGTGACGCCATCAAGGGCTACCTGGAGCACGTCGACCTGCTCACCGTGAAGAGCGGCGAGAAGGTCACCGTCGAGGTCTACGTCCACACCGAGGGCGAGCTGGCCCCGGGCTCCTTCCTGCTGGAGCACGTGCTGAGCACGATCACCGTCGAGGCCGAGGCCACGCACATCCCCGAGTCGGTCACCGTGTCCATCGCGGGCCTGGAGGCCGGTGCCTCCATCGCCGCCAAGGACATCCCGCTGCCCAAGGGCACCACGCTGGCGATCGACGAGGACGCGGTCGTCCTCCAGGTCCTGGCCGCCCAGGCGGAGGAGGCGTCCGCCGACGCCGACGCCGAGGGCTCCGAGGCCTGATCCCCACCGCTCACCGTTTCGTCAGCCGCTGTTCCCACCGGGAGCAGCGGCTGGCTGCCGAGGATCCGGGGGTGTCCCCCGAAAACACAGCAAGGAGACATGGACGTGACGACCGACGCCAATGCCCCCTGGCTGATCGTGGGACTGGGCAACCCCGGCCCCGAGTACGCGAACAACCGGCACAACGTGGGCTTCATGGTGGCCGACCTGCTGGCCGAGCGGATCGGCGGCAAGTTCAAGCGGGCCGGGAAGGCACAGGCGCAGGTCCTGGAGGGCCGGATCGGCGCGCCGGGTCCGGCGAGCCGCCGGGTCGTGCTGGTCAAGCCGACGTCGTTCATGAACCTGTCGGGCGGCCCGGTCAACGCGCTGCGCGACTTCTACAAGGTGCCGCTCGCGAACGTCGTCGCGGTGCACGACGAACTGGACATCGACTACGGCACCCTCCGCCTCAAGCTCGGCGGCGGCGACAACGGCCACAACGGCCTGAAGTCGATGACGAAGGCGATGGGCCCCGACTACCACCGGGTGCGCTTCGGCATCGGACGCCCGCCGGGCCGGATGCAGGTCGCCGACTTCGTCCTGAAGGACTTCTCTTCCACGGAGCGCAAGGAACTGGCCTTCCTGGTGGACCGGGCGACGGACTCCGTGGAGTGCCTGGTGAGCGAGGGCCTGGAGCGGGCGCAGAGCGCGTACAACTCCTGAGCTGCCCGACCTGCCCGGCTTGCCCGACTTAACCGTCTTGTCCCGCGCGGAAGTTGACCGCGCGTGCGGGTATGGCCAATGATCCCCGCCATGAACTTCGGACGGCTCGCGGCGATGGGCACGGTGACCGTGCTGATCCTGATCGCCGGGGTGTGGGGTTCGTGGCCGACCGCGCACAACGTGATGCTCACCAAGGGCCGTGAGAGCGGCACGATCGAGGTCACCGCGTGCGGCGACGCCACCTGCACCGGCCCCTACACCCCGGTCTCGACGGGGTCGAAGGCCCGCGCCGAGGTCGTCATCGACCACACGGTCGCGGTGAAGAAGGGCAGGACGTACGCGGTGGTCGTGCGGCCCGGCACCGACGAGGTCATGCGCTCCGGTCCCGCCGGTGTCCTCTACGCCTGGGTGCCCCTCGGCGGCGCCCTGTTGCTCGCCTCGGTGGTGGTCGCGGGCGGGCTGCGGCTGACCCGGGCCGCGTGGGTGCTGGCGGGGACGGGCATCGCGCTGCTGACGGCGGCGTTCGTCGCCCTCTGACGGCAGCGGTCCGCCGTACGACATGACGGTGCCCCCGAGCCTCTACGACAGCTCGGGGGCACCCTTCGTCGGTGTCCGGTCAGCCGGTGTTGCGCAGGCCCGCCGCCACACCGTTCACCGTGAGGAGCAGGGCCCGGCTCAGCAGCGGGTCGGGCTCGGCGCCGGCCGCCGCCTCGTCGCGCTGGCGCTTGAGGAGGGTGACCTGGAGGTAGGAGATCGGGTCGAGGTAGGCGTCGCGGATGGTGAAGGTCTGCTTCAACACCGGGGTGGCGTCCAGCAGTTCGGCCTCACCGGTGACGCGGAGCACCTCGGCGACGGTCAGATCGTGCTCGGCCCTGATGGTGTCGAACACGTGCTTGAGGTCGTCCGGGACGAGGGTGTCGACGTAGTGCTGGGCGATCCGCAGGTCCGTCTTCGCGAGGGTCATCTCGACGTTGGAGATGAAGTTGCGGAAGAAGTGCCACTGTTCGTGCATCTCGTCGAGCACGCCCTCTCCTCCCAATGTCGCCGTCAGGCCCGCCTCGCGCAGCGCCTTCAGGCCGGAGCCGACACCGAACCACCCCGGCACGATCTGCCGGGACTGGGTCCAGCCGAACACCCACGGGATCGCGCGCAGTCCGTCGAGCGAGACGCCCGAGCCGGGGCGGCGGGAGGGCCGCGACCCCAGGTGCAGATCGGCGAGCTGGTCCACGGGCGTGGAGGCGAGGAAGTACGTCGGAAGGTCCGGGTCCTCGACCAGCCTGCGGTAGGCGGCGTGGGCGGCGTCGCTGACCACGTCCATGGCCGCGTCCCAGCGGGCCAGCGCCTCGTCGGACTGGCGGGGCGAGGTGTGCAGCGCGGAGGCCTGGAGGGTTGCCGCGACGGTCAGTTCGAGGTTCTCGCGGGCCAGTGACGGCACGAGGTACTTGTCGGAGATGACCTCGCCCTGCTCGGTCACCTTGATCTCGCCCTCCAGCGTTCCCCACGGCTGGGCGAGGATCGCGTCGTGGGACGGACCGCCACCGCGGCCGACGGTTCCGCCGCGGCCGTGGAACAGGCGGAGGCGGACGCCGTAGCGGTGCGCCACGTCACGCAGGCGGCGCTGCGCCCGGTGGATCTCCCACTGACTCGTCGTGATGCCACCGAACTTGGAGGAGTCGGAGTACCCGAGCATGACCTCCTGCACGTCCCCGCGCAGCGCCACGAGCCGCCGGTAGGACGGGTCGGAGAGCATGTCCTCAAGGATGGTGTCGGCGGCCTTCAGCTCGTCCGTGGTCTCCAGCAGCGGGACGATGCCGACCTTCGCCCACCCGGAGTGCAGGTCGATCAGCCCGGCCTCGCGGGCCAGCACGGCGGCGGCGAACACGTCGTCGGCACCCTGGCACATCGAGATGATGTACGACTCGATGACCTCGGGCCCGAACACGGCGAGGGCCTTCTTGACGGTCTCGAAGACGCCGAGGGTCTTCTCACCAGCCGCGTCGACGGGCGCGGGGGTGGGAGCCAGCGGCCTCCTGGACCTGAGCTCCTTGGCGAGCAGCTTGGTGCGGTACTCGCGGGGCATGTCGGAGTAGCGCCAGGACTCCTCGCCGAGCCGGTCGAAGAGCTGGCCGAGCGCGTGGTGGTGGGCGTCCGCGTGCTCGCGTACGTCCATGGTGGCGAGCTGGAGGCCGAACGCGCCGAGCGTGCGGATCGTACGGTCCATGCGGCCGTCGGCGAAGAGGCCGCCGCGGTGGGCGCGCAGGGAGGTCTGGATCAGGGTGAGGTCGTGCAGCAGCTGGGCGGTGCCGAGGTAGTCGCGGCCGTCGTCGTGCGGGGTGCCCTTGGCCAGCCGGCTCTTGGTGTTCTCCAGCTTCTGCCGGATGCAGGTGGCCTTGAGGCGGTACGGCTCCTCGGCGTTGAGGCGCTTGTAGCGGGGGCTGATCTCGGGCAGCCGCTCCAGGTCGGTCCGGAGGGACTCCAGCAGCTCCTCCGTCGCGCCGGTGTAGCGGATGGAGTTGGAGAGGAAGCCGCGCAGCTCGTCGATCGTCTCCAGGGCGTCGTTGATGCCGTGCTCGTGCTGGAGGATCAGGACGTCCCAGGTGACCTGCGGGGTCACGTTCGGGTTGCCGTCGCGGTCGCCGCCGATCCAGGTCCCGAAGGTGAGCGGGCGGGTGTCGTCGGGCAGCTTGACGCCGACGCGCTCCAGCTCGGCCGTGAGGTCTTCGAGGACGTCGCCGACGGCGCCCGCGTGCAGCTCGTCCAGGTAGTAGATGGCGTTACGGGCCTCGTCCGCGGGCTCCGGGCGTACGACGCGCAGCTCGTCGGTCTGCCACACCAGGTCGATGTTCTCGGCCAGCCGGGTGTCGTAGCGGCGGCGGTCGGACTCGATGACCGGGGTCTCCAGGAGCGTGGCGATGCGCCGGAGCTTGTTGAGGACCGACCGGCGCGCGGCCTCGGTGGGGTGCGCGGTGAAGACCGGGCGGACGTTCAGGTTCTTGACCGTCTCGCGCAGGTGGTCGGGGTCGGCGTCCTTGAGGCGGTCGGCCGTACGGGCGAGGAGACCGCCCTCGGCGGCCCGCCGGGCGCGCAGCTCGCGGCCGCGGTGGACCTGCTCGGTGACGTTGGCCAGGTGGAAGTAGGTGGAGAAGGCGCGGACCAGCTTGGCGGCGGTCTCCAGCTCGGTGCCGCGCAGCAGCTCGGCGGCGGCCTCGCCGTCCTCGCGGGTGAGGCGGCGGACCTTCTCGACCAGTTCGAGCAGCTCGGGGCCCTCCTGGCGGACGAGGGTCTCGCCGAGCAGGTCGCCCAGTCGCCGGATGTCGGCGCGCAGCTCGTTGTTGGTCGTGGTGGCCTGGTCGTCGGCACTGCTCACAGGTGCGGCTCCTTGCAGTGTTTGAAGCTCGTCTGGAGGGAACCCGGACGGCGGTCCCACGGCGGCTGCCGCATACGGGACGGACATCCGGGAAGAAAACAGAGCGGACCGCGCTGTCCGACCGACACCCAGGATAGGTGTCCACTCTGACGCGCGGTCTCACGGGCTTCGTCCACAGGTCGACGCGCTGCCATACTTACGTCGCCGTAGGTTACGGAACCGTAGGGAAGTCCATGCTGAACTGTTGCTGCCCGGCTCCCGCCGTCCGACGCTCCGCCTCCACCTCCGAACCCCACAGGGGACGCCCATGACCACGAGCTCCGATGTGATCGACGACGCCCCGCGGGCGAACGACGACGGCACTCCGCTCCCCGCCGCCACGCGGGGCGGCGAGAAGAAGGGGTCGTTGGAACAACTCACCCTTCTCCTCTTCATCACCGTCCCGTTCCTGGCCCTGCTCGCGGCGGTGCCGCTGGCGTGGAGCTGGGGCGGGGTGAGCTGGCTGGACCTCGGCCTGCTGGTCTTCTTCTACTACCTGGGCTGCCACGGCGTGACGATCGGCTACCACCGGTACTTCACGCACGGCTCCTTCAAGGCGAAGCGCCCGCTGCGGATCGCGATCGCGATCGCCGGGTCGATGGCGGTCGAGGGACCGCTGGTGCGCTGGGTGGCCGACCACCGCAAGCACCACAAGTTCTCCGACGCGGACGGCGACCCGCATTCGCCGTGGCGCTACGGCGAGACGGTGCCGGCGCTGATCAAGGGCCTGTGGTGGGCGCACATCGCGTGGATGTTCGACGAGGAGCGCACCCCGCAGGAGAAGTACGCGCCGGATCTCATCAAGGACCGGACGATCCGGGCGATCTCCCGCCAGTTCATCTTCTGGACGATGCTCTCGCTCGCGCTGCCGCCGCTGATCGGCGGACTGGCGACGATGTCCTGGTGGGGCGCGTTCACGGGCTTCTTCTGGGGCTCGCTCGTGCGGGTCGCGCTGCTGCACCACGTCACCTGGTCGATCAACTCGATCTGCCACGCGGTCGGCAAGCGCCCCTTCAAGTCCCGTGACCGTTCCGGCAACGTGTGGTGGCTGGCGATCCTGTCCTGCGGCGAGTCCTGGCACAACCTGCACCACGCCGACCCGACGTCCGCGCGGCACGGTGTGATGCGCGGCCAGCTGGACTCATCGGCGCGGATCATCCGCTGGTGCGAGCAGCTCGGCTGGGCCCATGACGTGCGCTGGCCGTCACGCTCACGTATCGATTCGCGCCGTATCTCCGGTACGGACGGCTCTCAGCCCCGGAAGGAGTCGGCGGAGGCGGCATGATTGACGCCGTGGCGACCGATCCCAGCAGCACCCCGAGCAACGAGAAGCCCCGACGCGCGCGCCGCACCCGGATGACGGGAGCCGAGCGCCGGGCCCAGCTGCTGGAAGTCGGCCGCACGCTCTTCGCGACGAAGGGCTTCGAGGCGACGTCGGTGGAGGAGATCGCGGCGAAGGCCGGGGTCTCCAAGCCGGTGGTCTACGAGCACTTCGGCGGCAAGGAGGGCCTGTACGCGGTGGTCGTGGACCGCGAGATGCGCCGCCTCCTCGACATGGTGACCAGCTCTCTCACGGCCGGCCACCCCCGCGAACTCTGCGAACAGGCGGCCTTCGCCCTCCTCGACTACATCGAGGAGTACACGGACGGCTTCCGCATCCTGGTCCGCGACTCCCCCATCCCGCAGTCCACGGGTTCCTTCGCGTCCCTGATCTCGGACATCGCGACCCAGGTCGAGGACATCCTGGGCCGCGAGTTCAAGAGCCGGGGCTTCGACGCGAAACTCGCCCCCCTCTACGCCCAGGCCCTCGTCGGCATGGTCGCCCTGACCGGCCAGTGGTGGCTGGACGTCCGCCGCCCGAAGAAGGCGGAGGTGGCCGCCCATCTGGTGAACCTGGCCTGGCACGGGCTGGACGGGCTGGAGTCGAAGCCGCATCTGATAGGGCGCCGAAAAAGCTGAACCCGTACATACGGACAAAGTGGCGGGGCCCCTGCTTCTCAGCAGGGGCCCCGCCACTGTCGTCCACCACTGGCGCGTCAGCGCTTGAAGGCGTCCTTGGCCTTCTCCTTGGCCTCGCGCGCGTCGCCCTTGGACTTCTCGGCCTGCCCCTTGGCCTTCATGGTCTCGTTCCCCACGGCCCGGCCCACGGTCTCCTTGACCTTGCCCTTGGCCTGTTCCTTCTTGGCCTTGGCCTTCTCGTCCTTCGCCACGGTTCATCAACTCCCGGTCGGATCGAAACTCGGTACTCGGAAACTCGGCGCCACCCACCGGGTAGCCGCGAAGGCGAGGGACAAACACCGATCAGACGTCGGGCTCCAGGAACTCCAGCCGATTCCCCACCGGATCCTCCGAGTAGAAACGCCGGTACCCAGGCAGGTTCTCGTCCCAAGTGACCGGCGCGCCAAGGGACTTCAGCCGGGCCGCATACGCCTCGATGCCGGTCACGCGGAGCCCGGGGTGCGCCTTCCTCGCGGGCCGGAAATCGGTCTCGATCCCTAGGTGGAGCTGGACAACCCCCGCCCCGAACCAGCACCCGCCCCGCGCCGCCGGCACAGGCGGCTTGGGGATCTCAGCCATGCCCAGGACGTCGACGTAATACCTCCGCAGCGCGTCCTCCGACCCCGCCGGAGCCGCCAGCTGCACATGGTCCACGGCCGCGAGCATCCCTCACGCCTCCTTGCGGGCCACCGCGAACAGGCGGCGGAACGGGAGGACCGTGCCGTAGTCCGCTGTCGGGTACGCCTCGCGGAGGAGGTCGCGGTACTCCGTCACGAAGGCGTCCCGCGCCTCCGGGTCGTCCGCCAGGGCGGTCAGGGCCGGGCGCAGGCCGGTGCCCTTGACCCAGTCGAGGACGGGGTCGTCGCCGGGGAGGATGTGCTGGTACGTCGTCTGCCAGACGTCCGGGGCACAGCCCAGGCGGGCCAGGTGGTCGAGGTAGACGCCGGGCGCGTGGACCGAGTCCTCGCGGCGCAGGACCTCGCCCAACCGCGCCTTCCAGCGGGCGCTGCCGGCCAGTTCGCGCATCAGGGCGTGCAGGGGTGCGTCGATGTTGTCCGGCACCTGGAAGGCGAAGGTGCCGCCGGGGGCCAGCGCCGAGACCCAGTCGCCGAACCGGTCCAGGTGCCCCGGCACCCACTGCAGCGCCGCGTTCGACACGATCAGGTCGTACGTCTGCGACGGCGTCCACTCCGTCGCGTCCGCGTGGGCGAAGTCGAGCCGGCCGCCGGCGGAGGTGGGACCGGCGTAGGGCTCGGTCTTCGCGAGCATCTCGGGCGAGTTGTCGTAGCCGGTGATGTGCGCGGTGGGCCAGCGGTCGGCGAGCACGGTGGTCACGTTGCCGGGGCCGCAGCCGAGGTCAGCGATCCGGGGCGCGGCACCGGGGAGGTCGGTGACGCGGGCGAGGAGGTCGGCGAACGGGCGGGCGCGGTGGCCGGCGTGGCGCAGGTACTGAGCGGGGTCCCAAGTCGTCATGCCGTCCACTCTCCTCGGCCGAATGTCTTGATGTCAAGAGACTTTTAATCAAGATGCTTGACATCAAGAGACTTCATGTCGACACAACCACTACACTGATCGTCATGGAGGACGAGGTCGATCGGCTTGTCGCAGCGTGGCGCCGGGAGCGCCCCGACCTCGACGTGGAGCCACTTGAGGTGCTCAGCCGGGTGAGCAGGCTGGCCCGGCACCTGGACCGGGCCCGCCGGCTGGCGTTCGCCGAGCACAGCCTGGAGCCCTGGGAGTTCGACGTGCTGACGGCGCTCAGGCGCGCGGGCAGCCCCTACCAGCTCTCCCCCGGCCAGTTGCTGACCCAGACCCTGGTCACGTCCGGCACGATGACGAACCGTATCGACCGCCTCGCGAAGAAGGGCCTGGTCGAGCGGCTCCCCGACCCCAGCGACCGCCGGGGCGTACTGGTCCGCCTCACCGAGGAGGGCCAGGACCGCGCGGACCAGGCCCTGGCCGGCCTGCTGGCCCAGGAGCGCGCGATCCTCGCGGAACTCTCCCGCGCCCAACGGGGCGAACTGGCAGACCTGCTACGCCAGTTGACCGCCCCGTTCGACAACATCCCCGGCTAGACCGACGGGACCCGCGCCCGCGCGGCACACGCCCAACCTGCCCACCACACGCGCAACCCTCCCGCGCCCAACGGGGCGAACTGGCAGACCTGCTACGCCAGTTGACCGCCCCGCTCGACAACACCCCCGGCTAGACCGACCGGACCCACCCCCGCACGCCGCGCGAAAGCCACCACCCCGAGGGCGAAGCGGACACCCAACCCGCCCACCACGTACGGAACCCTCCCGCACCCAACAGACCGAACCGGCAGACCCGCTACGCCAGTTGACCGCCCCGCTCGACAACATCCCCGGCCAGGTCGACGGGGCCCACGCCCGCGCGCCGGGCGAGAGCCACCGCCGCGAGGGTGGAGTGGACGCCCAACTTGCCGAGCACGTTTTGCATATGCGTGCGGACGGTGTGCGGGGAGAGGAAGAGTCTCTCGGCGACCGCCTTCCGCCCGAGACCCGCCACCATGCAGCGCAGGACTTCCCGTTCCCTCGGCGTGAGGGACTCCACCAGGCGCTCGCTCTCGGTGCGGTGCTTGCGCGCGGCCGTCAGCTCACGCAGGACGCCGGTCAGCAGGGCGGGTGGCAGGTGCGTCTCGTCGCGAAGCACCCCTCGGATGACGGTTAAAAGCCTGGACAGCGAGCAGTCCTTGGCGACCCAGCCGGACGCCCCGGCCTGCAGGGCCAGCGCGGCCCGGCGCGGATCGTCCTTCTCCGCCAGCACGACCATCCGTACGCTCGGCTGGGCCGAACGGACCCCGGCGACCAGGGAGATCCCGTCCACCAGCCCGTCCTCGTTGCCCGCCTGTACGGGTACGGCGGGCCGGACGCCCGGCACGTTGCCGCCCAGATCGGCGTCCACGAGCAGGACGTCGAATCTGCGGCCCTCGGCGTTCGCGCGCTCCATGCAGCGCAGCGCGGCGGGACCGCTGCCCGCCGCGGACACGTCGACATCTGGCTCGGCGGCCAGTGCCGCGGCCAGCGATTCGGCGAAGATGCGATGGTCGTCGACGACCAGGACTCGGATGCGAACCACGAAACCCCCTTCCCCAGGCTCCTGGTGGAGCAGGGGATACCTCATCGTCGGGAGACGAAGCGATGATTGCGGGTACGACGCCCGGGAGGGCCTGCGCCGCACGGCCGCCGCCGTGCTGACACTGCTACCCCCACATCGGGCGTCGTACCCGACTTGTCTCGCCCCCTGAACAGCACCGGCCCCCACCGGTGCTGCTCACAGCGTACGGCTGGGGCGCAGCAGCGGAACCCAATTTGCAGAACTGACCGTCCGGCGCGTTTATGGTGAGCCGCATGTTTCGTATTGAGACGGAAGTCGACAAGGAGCGACGCGATCTGCTCCGCGCCCGGCTGCTCGAAACCAACACGGCGGCATCGCCGGTACTGCGCGCCCTGCGCGGAACCCCTCGCGAACGTGAAGTTCCGCTCCAGGTGTGGGCGTTGGACGGGACGGGTGAACTGGCGGGCGGGCTGGTCGGCCACACCTGGGCGGACTGGCTGCACGTGACGTACCTGTGGGTGGACGGCCGCCACCGCGGCACCGGCCTCGGCTCCCGCCTCCTCGCCGAGGCGGAACGCGTCGCCCACGACGAGCGCGGCTGCGGGGCGGCCCGCCTGGAGACGTGGAACTTCCAGGCGCCGGAGTTCTACAAGAAGCAGGGGTACGAGGTGGTGTGCGTGATCCCGGACTATCCGCCGGGGCTCACGGAGTACACCCTGACGAAGAGGCTGGACCGGACGAACCCCGGGTGAACTGGCCGCCGGGGACGCGCTCCGTCCGGCCGGGCCGGTGAAGTGGCCGGTTGTGGACGTGCGTTGAGGCCGACCCTCTAAAGTCCCTGGCCGTGACACTCACTTCGACGCAGGGCTCCGGAAAATCCACGCTGTGGCGTGAGCGGCCGTTCGTGCTGCTCGCCTCCGCCCGCACCGTCTCCGTACTCGGCAACGGATTCGCCCGGGTCGCGCTCGCCTTCGCGGTGCTGGCGCTGCCCGGCGCCGGACCGGGCCGGCTCTCGCTGGTCCTGGCCTGCCAGGCGTTGCCGCAGTTGGTGTTCATCCTGGTGGGCGGGGTCATCGCGGACCGGATGTCACGCGCCCGCCTGATGGCGCTGGCGGATGTGCTGGGGGCCGGGGCCTACACGGCGCTGGCCGCGATGGTCCTGACCCGGCACGCCCCGCTCCCGGCGATGTGTCTGCTGGCGGTGGCGGCGGGCACGGCGACCGCGCTGTTCGCCCCGGCGATGAACGGGATCATGCCGCTGGTGGTCCCCACGGACCAGTTGCAGCAGGCGAACGCCCTTCTGCGGGTGGGCACCAACAGCGCGCTGCTCCTGGGTCTGTCGCTCTCGGGCGTGACGGTGGCGCTGGTCGGCCCCGGCTGGGCCCTGGCCCTGAACGCCGTGTCCTTCGCCCTCAGCGCGGCCCTCACCGCCCGCCTCCCGGTCCCGGCCCGCCCGCCGAAGAAGTCCTCCGGCTGGGCCGATCTCCGGGAGGGCTGGCGGGAGTTCGCGTCCCGGCAGTGGCTGTGGGTCGTGGTGGCGCAGTGGTCGATCGTGGTGGCGGCGCTCAACGCGAACGTAGGAGTCCTCGGCCCCCTGACCGCCGACCGTTACCTCGGCGGAGCCCGCGCCTGGTCGCTCATCGTCGCCGCGCAGGCCCTGGGCACGATCGCCGGCGCGGGCCTGGCCGCCCGCGTCCGGGTCGACCGCCCGATCCTGGTGGCGGTCCTGGCCACGTTCCCGACGGCACTACCGGTAGCCCTCCTCGCCGTACGGGCCCCCGTCTGGCTGATCGCCGCCGCGATGTTCACGGCCGGCGTCTCCAGCGACATCTTCGGCGTCCTGTGGGCCACCACGATCCACCGAGAGATCCCCGAGGAATCCCTCTCCCGAGTCAGCTCCTACGACGGCTTCGGCTCCCTGGCCTTCGCCCCGCTGGGTTTGCTGATCGCGGGCCCGCTGTCGGCGACCGTGGGCCTGGGTCACACGCTCGCGGGCTGCGCGGGGCTGGTGGTTCTGGCGACGGGCGCGGCGCTGCTGGCTCCGGGGGTACGGAGGCTCACAGCTCCTTGAGCGCGTCCGGGATCCCGGCTGATGCCGAGGGTGTGCGGCCGAGACGGTCACGGAGTTCGGCCCAGCAGCCCACATGGCTCCTCCCCCACCGCACACCCGGACGTCACACGCCCCCGCTCGCCCGCAGGCCGCACCCCAGGGTCACTCCACCCGCCGCGCCCCCGCCGACGGCACCGCCGGGAACACCCGAGGCGCCGTGTATCCCGCCGCGGCGAACGCCTCCTCGACCGCCTTCGTGACCGTGTCCGCCTCCGTGGCCTCCACGAGGACGACGGCCGAGCCGCCGAAGCCGCCGCCCGTCATGCGCGCGCCGAGCGCACCCGCGCCGACCGCCGTGTCGACCACGAGGTCCAACTCCGGGCAGGAGATGCGGAGATCGTCGCGAAGGGAGGCGTGGCCCTCGGTGAGGACCGGGCCGATCGCGCGGACGTCGCCCGCGTCCAGGAGGGTGATGACCTGGTCGACCCTGTGGTCGTCCGACACCACGTGGCGGACGTAGCGCCGCACCCGCTCGTCGGAGAGGCGTGCCAGTGACGACTCCAGGTCCTCGTACGCCACGTCCCGCAGGAACGGGACGCCCAGCTGCCGCGCGCCCTCCTCGCAGCCCTCCCGGCGTTCCGCGTACGCGCCGTCGCCGAGCGCGTGCTTCACGCGGGAGTCGACGACCAGCAGCGAGAGGCCCTCGGACGCGAGGTCGAAGGGGATCTGGCGGATCGACAGGTCACGGCAGTCGAGGTGGAGCGCGTGGCCCTCCTCGCAGCAGGCCGAGGCCGTCTGGTCCATGATGCCGCAGGGGACGCCGACGAAGTCGTTCTCCGCGCGCTGGGAGAAGCGGGCCAACTCCGGTGCGGACAGGCCCAGTTCGAACAGGTCGTTCAGAGCCAGGGCCGTGACCACCTCCAGCGCCGCCGAGGACGACAGGCCCGCGCCCGTCGGGACGGTGGAGGAGAGGTGGATGTCCGCGCCCGTCACCTCGTGGCCCGCCTCGCGCAGCACCCACACCACGCCCGCCGGGTACGCGGCCCAGCTCGTGTTCGTACGCGGGGCCAGCTCGTCGACATGCAGTTCTACGACCGGGCCCTCGATGTCCGCCGAGTGGAGGCGCAGGACGCCGTCGCTGCGGCGGGACACCGCCGCCACCGCCGTGTGCGGCAGGGCGAGCGGCATCACGAAGCCCTCGTTGAAGTCGGTGTACTCGCCGATCAGGTTGACCCGGCCCGGCGCGGCCCAGACGCCCTCGGGAGCGGTCCCGTACAGCTCCTCGAAGCCCTCGCGTACACCCACGTGCGATCCCTAGCCCTTCGATACGTTCTGTGCGAACGCCCACGCGTCCGCGACGATGCCCGCGAGATCCGCGCGGGACGGGTTCCAGCCGAGGCGCTCCTTGGCCCGGGCCGCCGAGGCCACCAGGGTCGCCGGGTCGCCGTCGCGGCGCGGGGCCACGACCTCGGGGATCGGGTGCCCGGTGACCTGACGGACCGTCTCGACGACCTGGCGGACGGAGAAGCCCTCGCCGTTGCCGAGGTTGCAGATCAGGTGCTCGCCGGGCGTCGCGGCCTTGAGCGCGAGCAGGTGCGCGTCCGCCAGGTCCGCCACATGGATGTAGTCACGGACGCAGGTGCCGTCCGGCGTCGGGTAGTCCTCGCCGAAGACGGAGATGGCGTCCCGCTTGCCCTGCGCGACCTGGAGGACGAGCGGGATCAGGTGCGACTCGGGGGCGTGCCGCTCACCGCAACTGCCGTACGCGCCCGCCACGTTGAAGTAGCGGAGGGAGACGGCGGCCAGGCCGTGGGCCTGCGCCTCGCTGGTGATCATGAAGTCGACCGACAGCTTCGACGCGCCGTAGGGGTTCGTCGGGGAGGTGCGGGCGGTCTCGACGATCGGGACCTCGTCCGGCTCGCCGTACGTGGCCGCCGTGGAGGAGAAGACGAGCTTGCGGACGCCGGCCTCGCGCATCGCGGCGAGGAGGGCCATCGAGCCGCCGACGTTGTTCTCCCAGTACTTCTCCGGCTTGACGACGGACTCGCCGACCTGGGAGAAGGCGGCGAAGTGGAGGACCGCTTCGTAGGAGGAGTCCAGCCACTTGGCGGCGTCGCGGATGTCGCCCTCGATGAAGGAAGCGCCCGCCGGGACCCCCTCGCGGAAACCCGTCGAGAGGTTGTCCAGGACGGTGACCTCGTGGCCCGCCTCCAGCAGGTGCTGGGCGACCACGCTGCCGACGTAACCCGCGCCGCCCGTGACCAGGTACTTACCGCTCATCAACTCGCTACCTCTCGCAGTCGCTGTGCCGCGAACTCCGGCGGCACGTCGTTGATGAACACGCTCATGCCGGACTCGGAACCCGCGAGGAACTTCAGCTTGCCGGACGTACGGCGAATGGTGAAAAGCTCAAGGTGGAGAGCGAAGTCGTCCCTGCTCACCCCGTCGAACTCCTCCAGCGTGCCGAACGGCGCCTGGTGCCAGGCGGAGATGTACGGCGTCGGAGGCTCGCCCTCACCGAAGATCCGGTCGAAGCGCCTCAAGAGTTCCAGATAGACCTTGGGGAACTCTGTGCGGGCCGCCTCGTCCAGCCCGAGCAGATCGGGCACCCGACGCTTGGGATACAGGTGGACCTCGTAGGGCCAGTGCGCCGCGTACGGCACGAAGGCCGCCCAGTGTTCACCCTCAAGGACGACCCGCTCACCGGCGAGTTCGCGCTCCAGGACCGAGTCGAAGAGGTTCTCCCCGCCGGTCGCCTCCTTGTGGGCCGCGAGTGAACGCAACATCAGCGCGGTGCGCGGGGTGGTGAAGGGGTAGGCGTAGATCTGGCCGTGGGGATGACCGAGCGTCACGCCGATCTCCTCGCCGCGGTTCTCGAAACAGAAAACCTGCTCGACGGAGGGAAGATGCGACAGCTCCGACGTCCGGTCCGTCCACGCGTCGAGGACGAGGGCCACCTGCTCCTCGGTCAGCGAGGCGAAGGACGCGTCGTGGTCGGAGGTGAAGCAGACCACCTCACAGCGCCCGGAGTCCCCGGCCAGCGAGGGGAAACGGTTCTCGAACACGACGACGTCGTACGACGAGTCCGGAATCTCGCTGAGCCGATCACCCGTGGTCGGGCAGAGCGGGCACTGGTCGACCGGCGGGTGGTAGATGCGGCCCTGGCGGTGCGAGGCGATCGCCACCGAGTCGCCGAGCAGCACGTCCCGCCGTACCTCCGAAGTGGTGACCGTGCGCTCCAGCGGGCGTCGGTCCACCGCGTCGCGCACGGTGTCGTCCCGCAGGTCGTAGTAGATGAGCTCACGACCGTCGGCCAACCGGGTCGAGGTCTTCTTCACGCCGGGCTCTCCATCCGTACGTACATCCACGCCGCATCCGGGCTTCACACAGAACTAAACACATCAAACCACCGATCCCCCCAGTCGTCACCATCAAAATCAAACAAAGAACACCAACCAAAGACATCAACCAGACATCAACCAAGGTGAGCGCTTGATGCGGACTCTGCAGACCCCCACCTCCCTCGCCGCCGAGCTCCGGCTCCCCACCAACGGGCTCGACTACACGATCCTGGCGATCTACTTCGTGGTCGTCCTCGGGATCGGTCTGGCCGCCCGCAGATCGGTGAGGACGAGCCTCGACTTCTTCCTCTCCGGGCGTTCGCTGCCCGCGTGGATCACCGGTCTCGCCTTCATCTCGGCCAACCTGGCCGCCACCGAGATCCTCGGCATGGCCGCCAACAGCGCGCAGTACGGCGCGTACACCGTCCACTGGTACTGGATCGGCGCCATCCCGGCCATGGTCTTCCTCGGCCTGGTGATGATGCCCTTCTACTACGGCTCGAAGGTGCGCTCGGTCCCGGAGTTCCTCCTCCTCCGCTTCGACAAGTGGGCACACCTCCTGAGTTCGATCCTGTTCGCCTTCGCCGCGATCCTGATCGCCGGTGTGAACCTGTACGCCCTCGCGATCGTCGTCGAGGCGCTGCTGGGCTGGCCGCAGTGGGTGGCGATCGTGGTCGCCGGCGCGTTCGTGCTCGCGTACATCACCCTCGGCGGGCTGTCGTCGGCGATCTACAACGAAGTGCTCCAGTTCTTCGTGATCCTCGCGGCCCTCATCCCCATCTCCTACCTCGGCCTGAAGAAGGTCGGCGGCTGGGACGGGCTGACCCACAAGCTGGACGCGGCCCACGGTCACAACTTCACGACCGCATGGGGCGGCACCGGCATCGGCAGCGCCAACCCGCTCGGCGCGAACTGGCTGACCATCGTGCTGGGCCTGGGCTTCGTGCTGTCCTTCGGCTACTGGACGACCAACTTCGCGGAGGTGCAGCGCGCCCTCTCCGCGAAGAACCTGTCCGCGGCCCAGCGCACCCCGCTCATCGCCGCGTACCCGAAGGTCTTCATCGTCTTCCTGGTGATGATCCCGGGCCTGGTCGCGGCTGCGCTCGTCCCGAAGATCGGCACCAGCGGCTCGGACCTCCAGTACAACGACGCGATCCCGTACCTGATGCAGGAGTTGCTGCCCAACGGCGTCCTCGGCATCGCGGTGACGGGCCTGCTGGCGGCGTTCATGGCAGGCATGGCGGCCAACGTGTCGTCCTTCAACACGGTGTTCACCAACGACATCTGGGCGAAGTACGTCGTGACGGACCGCGAGGACGAGTACTACGTCCGCTTCGGCCGCCTGATCACGGTGGTCGGCGTAGCGGCATCAGTAGGCACGGCCTTCCTGGCCTCGTCCTTCTCCAACATCATGAGCTACCTCCAAACACTCTTCTCCTTCTTCAACGTCCCGATGTTCGTCGTCTTCATCGTCGGCATGTTCTGGAAGAAGGCCACCCCGAAGTCCGGCTTCTGGGGCCTGCTCGCGGGCACGGTCACCGCGATGGTGAACTACTTCTGGATCTACAAGCAGGGGATCATCTCCATCCCCTCCGACCAGGGTGCCAACTTCGTCTCCGCGATCGCCGGGTTCGTCGCCGGTGCGGTGGTCATGTTCGCCGTCTCCCTGTTCACCCGGCCCAAGTCCGCGGAACAGCTCCAGGGCCTCGTCTACGGCACGACCAGCCCCGGCATGACCGAGGCGCCGGCCGCGGGCGACGACGCGTGGTACCGCCGGCCCGCGCTCCTCGGCTGGGGCGCGGTGATCCTGGCCGCCCTCTGCTACATCCCGTTCTCGTTCTAGTCGCGGGAGGATTGAGAAACCATGTCTGAGAACTCAGGACACTCCGAACACTCAGGGCACTCCGAGCACGACGTCCAGCGCGAGGTCAGCGAGCTGGAGGGCAAGTCCACGACTGCGTCCCGCCTGTTCGATCTACGGCTGATCATCGGGGGGTTGTTCGTCGTCTACGGCGTCATCGTCACGATCGCCGGGATCAGCCCGTCGCAGGCGACGCTGGACAAGGCGGAGGGCGTCAACATCAATCTCTGGACCGGGATCGCGATGCTGCTGCTCGGGATCTTTTTCTTGGCCTGGCTGAAGCTGCGACCGACACCTCCGGTGGAAGTGGCGGAGGTCGCGGAGAAGGAAGAGGGGGCTTAGGTCGGCTGCCGGGTGCGGTGGACTGTGGCTGGTCGCGCAGTTCCCCGCGCCCCTTGGGGGCCCAGGCTCGCCGAGTTGGCAAGTGGTCCTGCCTCGGTCGCGCCCCTTAAGGGGGTTGGTGCCGGCGGTGTTGGTCGCTAACGCACTGCGGTGACCAGCAGCGTGTCCGCGGTGCCTGGTCCTTCGGCGGTCGACGGCAGCACGTCAACGACTGTCTCGGTGAACCCGGCCTCGTCCAAGACCTTCACCCAGACCTGCCCCTGGAGCACCCACCGACGCATCGTGCACGTTTCCCCTTCCGGGGTGCAGGCGTGGTGCGAGGTGGCCGAACAGGTCGAGCGCCATCTCGTGCTGCGCCGGGGAGGCGCCGAGGTCTCCGACGACCAGCCCTGACAGTTCACCCAGTACTTCCGGGCCCGGGCCGCTGTCCTGGCTCCAGTTCCAGATCCAGTGGAAGGTGTCGGGGACCGCGCGGTCGTGCTCGGCGCGGGTGCGGCCGTAGTGGTGCCAGAGGTCTGAGGGGGTGGTCGTCACCCGGACAGTCTTGGCGAGCGGGGTCCGGCACCGGGCCGGTTCCGGAGATTCTCACCGCCTCGTGCGCCGGGCCCTGGCCGGAGTCGGCCGCTGTTGGCCAATCCCGTCAGCGGGTCGGGGCAACCCTGTCCACCTGAGAAAATGTGACACTCTTGCGGGAAGTGTCACATTTTCCTGGGGGGGGTGCCTCTATGTCCTTCGTCAAGGCGTCCCTGTGGGGTTTGGGGTGATTCGGTCTTGCTGGGGTCATGCGGCGAGCTCGACGTCCGCGGGCGTGCGGGATTCGTAGAAGGTGCCGTCTCGGAGCATGGCGAACAGGACGCTGATGCGTTGGCGGGCGAGGCGGAGGAGGGCCTGGGTGTGGGTTTTGCCGCGGGCTCGTTGCTTGTCGTAGTAGGTGCGTGAGGCGGGATCGGCGTTCATGCAGGCGAAAGCGGAGAGGAACATGGCGCGTTTGAGCTGGCGGTTTCCGCCTCGCGGGGCGTGTTCGCCGTGGACCGAGGTCCCCGACGACTTCGTGGTCGGGGCGAGTCCGGCGTAGGAGGCCAGGTGGGCGGCGCTCGGGAAGCTGGTGCCGTCGCCGACGGTGACCAGGAGGACGGCGGCGGTCCTGACGCCGACGCCGGGCATCGACGTCAGGACCGGGGAAAGAGGGTGGGCCTCCAGCAGGGCGTTGATCTGGGCTTCCAGGGCCCGGCGCTGTTCGTGGACAGCGGCGAGAGAGCGGGCCAGGGAGGGCACGACGATGTCGAGGGTGCCGGTCCCGGGGACCACGACGGTCTGCTCGTCCAAGGCCTGGAAGACGTCGTCGATCAGCCGCTGTGCCATGCGCGGGGCCTTGGGCCGGATGAGCTCGACGAGCCTGCGGCGGCCGGCTTTGCGCAGTGCGGCCGGGGAGCCGTAGCGCTCCAGCAGCCAGGTGACGGCCTGGTGGTCGAGGCGGGGGCCCAGGACGCGCTCCAGTGACGGGTGGAACTGGGTGAGCAGGCCGCGTATGCGGTTGGAGGTGCGGGTGGCCTCGGCCGCGAGGTCCTGGTCGAAGCCGACGAGGACCGTGAGTTCGGCGGTGATCTCGTCGGTGAGCTCCAGGGCGCGCAGGGTGTGCGGCATGGTCCGGGCCGCGTCCGCGATGACCGCGGCATCCTTCGCATCGGTCTTGGCCTCGCCCGGATACAGGTCGGCGATCCGCCGCATCGCGAGTCCGGGCAGGTAGGCGACTTTGCAGCCGGCGTCCCGGGCGACGGTGAGCGGGAGGGCTCCGATGGATGCGGCCTGGTCCACGATCACCAGGACCGTGCCGAACTTCGCGGCCAGTTTGTCGAACACGGCCCGCAGTTTCGGTTCGCTGTTGGGCAGTTGCTTGTCGAAGACCTTCTTGCCGGCCGGAGTCAGCCCGTGCCCGTGATGAAAGCTCTTGCCGACGTCCAGGCCGAGGAACACGCCCACGTCTTCGGTGTCGAACATCGCGCCCTTCCAAGGGAGTTGAACGTGCCGGCCTCGGCGTTGGTGTCGTACGCGCGCATCCACGTTATGCAGACCTGCCGCCCGCGAGCTGTCCGGCATTGCGCCGGACCGGGCGGTGGCCGGACCTCTCATCAGCGTCTCCGACGGCACCTCCCGGGCCCGGTGACACCACCCCCCAGGTCATGCCTTCGACAGGGGGCAACAGTCATACCGGGCCCGGAGGCCAGCGGCCCTCTTGCAGGACCGCGGAAAACATAACGGGGGTGGCCGGGCCGCACCGGATTCGTCAACAGCATCCGGAGTCGGCCAGGGCCCGACGGATCCGTCGGTCAGTGCGAGTCGTTGCCCTGCCGAGGTCCGGGACCGCCCCGCGAGTCCTGGCGCCGCCTTCCGGCTGCCGATCACGCTGGGTATCCCCTCCGCAAAACCCGCCGCGGCACGTATGCCGGGTGCCCGGGGGGGGCTATGGCTGATCGGGCCCCCGTGGCGGAGCCGCACATGTAACAGCCCCGCACTCCTGGGGAGTTGGCGCCTGCCGCGTCCTTGGCCCTAGGACACGCCCAGTTCGCACCACACGTACTTGCCGCGCTGCCCGTTCCTGGACAACGGCTGCCACCCCCAGGAGTCGGCGCAGGCCCGCACCAGCGCCAGCCCTCTCCCCGCCTCGGCGTCCAACAGCTCCCCCAACTGCCCCGGCGGTTCAGGGGGTTCGGGGTCCGCGTCCCACGCCCCGACCCGCAACACCCCCGCCGACCACCGCACACGGAGCATCACGGGTCCCTCGGTGTGCAGTACGGCGTTGGCCACCAGCTCCGTCGCGAGGAGTTCGGCGGTGTCCACGACCCGGATGAGACCGTGCGCGGTGAGGACCAGGCGCAGGGTGCGGCGACAGACGGTCACGGCACGGCGATCGTGCGGGACGGAGAGGGAGTACTCCCAGGGATCGGGCTCGGACTCGGTTTCGGGCATGCGTGAACTCCATTGGTGGCGTGGGGAGTTGATGCGGTTCACGGGCGGTGGCCTGTCACACCGTCATGGCAGGACGGTTTGGTGCGCTTCCGGGGGTCCGAAAATCCGCAGGGTATGCGTCGCACCACCGACAGTACGGTCACAATTTGGGACCACGCGAGCCGTTCCCGTAATCTGCCCCTCGAACGAGTTGCCCTCGCGGGGCACTCAGGTACGAGGAGGAAGTCGTGGCGCGCAGGAAAAAACCCACCGCACGCCAGGAACGTCTGGGCGCGGAACTGCGGAAACTCCGTGAGGCCGCAGGGCTCAAGGGGCGCGAAGCCGCCGCGCTGCTCGGGACGGACTCGGCTCAGATGAGTCAGATCGAGTTCGGCACGGCGGGCGTGAGCGAGGAGCGCCTACGGCGACTTGCCGCCCAGTACGCCTGCACGGATACCGAGTTGATCGAAGCGCTGGTGGCCATGGCGACCGATCGGACGCTCGGCTGGTGGGAGGAGTACCGGGGTCTGCTGCCCACACCGTTCCTGGATCTCGCCGAGTTGGACTACCACTCCACCTACCGACTCGACGTGGAGTTTCTGCACATCCCCGGGCTCTTTCAGACCGAGGACTACGCCCGCGCCGTCTTCTCGTACCGAGTCCCCGAACTCCCGGCCGACGACCTCGAACTGCGCGTACGCCATCGCATGGATCGCAAGGCGATCATCGAGGGCACCACTCCGATCCCGTACAAAGCGGTGATCCACGAGGCAGCGCTTCGCATCAAGGTCGGCGGTCGAACCTGCTCACGGGCTCAGCTCACCCGCGTTCTCGAATTCTCCGAAGCGGATCACATCACCGTGCGCGTCATCCCCTTCACCCTGGACGACTTCGCCGGCGCCACCAACGCCATGATGTACGCGGGAGGCGCCGTACCGAAGCTCGACACTGCGGTACGCGACGCACCCCACGGCGCGGCCTTCATCGACTCCGAAGCCCAACTCGGCGCCTTTCGAACGCTCTTCCGTAAAGTGGAGGCGGTGTCACTCGACCCGGAACAGTCGCGTGACCTCATCCATAGGCTGGCGAAGGAACTGTGAGGCGCACCGTGGCCATCCCCAACAACTGGCAGAAGTCGTCTTTCTCCGGCAGCGGCGACGGCAACAACTGCATCGAACTCGCCACCACCCCCACCGCCTTCCACCTCCGCGAAAGTGACGCCCCCACCACGCACCTCACCACCACCCCCACGGCCCTCGCCGCCCTCCTCCACGGCATACGGTCCGCCGGCCAAGCCGAAAGGGAGTGCTGAGCGGGACTGCCGTATCCACCATCATGGTTGTCCCGTTCGCACGCCGAGGGACTCCAGGAACGGCAGGTAGGGGTAGCGCCTGCGTGCACCGGGCGACCCGATGACAGCCCAGGCCCACTGCAGTGCGAGCAGCGCGGTCGCGGGGTCCCGTGTCGGTTCGCCCGTGCTCGCTCTTGGCCATGGCTTCCCACGTGACGCGGGGTTCCTCGCGCCCCTACAGATCCGGCCCCGCCGAATGGTTCACCGGCCCCGCCCGGTCCAACAACCCCGTCCGCGCCGCCAGTGCCGCCGCCTCCAGCCGCGACCCCACCCCCAGCTTCATCAGCACCCTCTGCACATGCGTGCGGGCCGTCGACGGAGCGATGCCCATGCCCGCGGCGATCAGGCGGGTGTCCTCGCCGTCTGCCACCCGGACCAGGACTTCCACCTCCCTCGGGGTCAGCATCTGCAAGAGCCGTTGGCCCTCGTCGTCCGGCTGGGCCGCTGGGTTCAACAGCTCGCTGAAGGCGCCCTGTAGCAGCTGCGGGGCTACCGCCGCCTCGCCCGCCCTCGCCTTCATGATCGCCCGCTCCACGCCCTCGATGCGCTCGTCGTGCCGGACATAGCCGGACGCGCCCGCGGCGAACGCCGCCGCTATGCCTCGGGGACTCGGTACCGGGCCCAGGACCAGGACCGCCACCTGTGGACGCTCACGCTTGATCTTCACCACCGGGTCGAAGATGCCCGGTTCGGCCGGTGTGGCCGTGCCGATCAGGCATACCTCGGGGGCGCGGGTGATCACCAGCTCGGCCGCGCCCGCCGCGGGTGCGGCGGCTGCCAGCACCCGGTGTCCCCGCAGCTTCAGTGCCGAGGCCAGTGCCTCGGCGAGCAACCGGTGGTCGTCGACCACCATCAGCCGCACTCCCATCGAGCAACCCCCCAGTCCCCCCAATGGATGCCCACTATGGATGCCCACCGGTCCCCAAGAACAGAGGGCCCCCAGCACCCCCGCTCTTCATGCCCCCGGAAGCTACACGCTTGTTCGACGTTGCGCTGCCCCTACTGGAGAGAAGTGCCCCAGATCGACGGACTTTTTCGCATTCCTGGCATTCGGGAGTGATGGGGGTGGTGGGGGTCCTGGGGGTCGTGGTGACTCAGCTTGTTGTGCCGAAGGCGATCGCCAAGTCCTTGTCGCCTGTTGACGATGTCGAGGCCTTGTCCGCGTAGACCGCCGACATGTAGAGGTGGCCCTCCCCGTAGAGGATCTCCGCGTAGTCCGGGAGGAAGGTCGTCTCCGTGCTCCGTACCGTCTCCGTGCTCGGGTTCTCCAGCAGCTTGGTCTCCTTGAAGGAGGAGCCGTCGATGCTGACGATCTGGCCGCCCTTGTCGTACGGCGGGGACTTGTAGGCGATGACGTTGGTGCCGTCCATGCGCAGCGGGACGACGGTGTAGCCGTCGCCCGCGTCGGCGCGCTGGCCGGTCTGCTTGCCGGTGGCCAGGTCGAAGGCGACGATCTCGTTGGTCCGGCTGTAGGAGTCGCCGGAACCGTCGTGTTCTTCGGTGGGCACGTACAACCGGTCGTTCCCTACGGCCAGTTCGGTGCAGTACTCGACGCGCGTGATGCCGTCGCAGCGGGCCGCGTACTGCTTGCCCGGCGCCGAGATGTGCGAGCGCAGGGCGCCCGTCCTGTTGTCGATGGAGAAGAAGTCCGAGATGCCGCTGCCGTCGCCCGCGCTGTCGCCGACGTCGGCCGCGACGACCAGCGGGTCGGTCGACACGATGCTCGCGTACTCGATGCCCTGGGCCAGTTTGTAGTCCGAGACCACCTTCCCGGAGACCGGGTCGATGGTCTGGATGTGGAGGGTGGGCGAGTCGTACGTGCCGCACCTGCGCACCGCGACCAGCTTGGCGCCGCCGCCGTAGCCGGCGTCGTAGCAGTCGGCGGTCTTCGGGCTCCACAGGACCTTGCCGGTGGAGATGTCGAAGGCGGCGCCGCCGTCGGTGCTGCCCACGGCGACCGTGTTCGCGCTGACGGTGACGTTCTCGAAACTGATCGGCTGGTCACCGGAGTTGGCGGTCTTCGTCCACAGCTTGGTGCCCGCGTTCAGGTCGATCGCGGCGATCTGGCTGCAGCCGTGCGAGGGCTTGTCCTTGGTCGGCATGGCGGGCTCGTAGAGGATGGCTGTCCTGCCGTCCGTCGTTGTGTGCTTCGTCGCCTGGCAGACCGGGCCGGGGAGCTTGATCGTCCACTGCTTCGCGCCCGTGTCGCGGTTGTAGCCGACCACCTCGGCGCTGCCGGTCTTGGCGTACACCTTGTCGGTGAGCCAGGAGCCGGAGGTCACCATGGTGTCGGCGACCTTGGGCATCGGGACCTGGAAGAGGACCTTGGAGGCGGTGTCGGCGGGCACCTTCTCCTTGCCGCCCGACGTCGTGCCGCCGGTGCCGCCCTTGCCGTTCGTGCCGCCCGTGGAGCCGCCGGCGGTCGCGGTCTTCTTCGTGTCGTCGTCCTTCTTGCCGGACGAGGACGCGTACCAGATCCCGCCGCCGACGATCAGCGCGATCGCCACGACCGCGGCGGTGATGATCACCGCGGGCGCCCCGAACTTCCGCCCGCCGCCGCCCGGTTGGCCCGGCTGCGGGTGCAGCGGCATGGTCGGCTGCCCCGGGTAGCCGTAACCCGGCTGCTGGCCATAGGGGTTGGGCTGCTGACCGTACGGCTGCTGCGGTTGCTGCTGCGGCTGGGCGTACGGGTTCGGCTGCTGGCCCGGGTAGCCGTAGCCGGGCGGCGGGGCCTGCGGGGGGCCCTGGGGCGGCTGCGGGCCCTGGGGCTGCTGGGGTGCCTGGGGGTAGCCGTAGACCGGCTGTTGGGGCGGAGGCGCCTGCGGGTGGCCGTAGCCCGGCGGGGTCTGCGGCTGCTGCGGGGGCTGGTCCTGGGGTGGGCCGAAGCCACCCGACGGGGGCTGGTTCGGCGGGGGCGGTGGGGGCTGGGTCATGACGAGTACCTCGGGGAGGACGGCGGGGCGGGAAGAAGTCGGGGTCTCACTTGCCGTACGCGAGCATCAACTTCTCCTTCGTGTCGTCATTGCCGTTCAGCCGGGTCGACGAGATGTAGAAGCGCCCGTCGACGTAGTCGATGTCCCGGGAGAAGAAGCTGGACTCGATCTGCGCGGTGCCGGCGGGCATCTGCAGCAGCTTCGTCGTCGCGTGGGAGGAGCCGGTCGTGGGGACGGACACGATCTGGCCGCCCGCGTCGTAGGAGGCGTCGACGTAGGCGAGGAGCTTGCCGCCCTCGACCTTGACCGGGAGCATCGACTCGTCCGCGGGCGACTTGACGCGCCACTTCTCCTTGCCGGTGGCCAGGTCGATCGCGACGATCTGGTTGGCGCCGGTCGTCGCGTCCGTCGGGAGGTACAGGGTGCTCGCGTCGACCGCTACGCCCTGGCAGCTCTGGAGGTCGTTGTCGATGAACGACGAACCGCAGGAGGGCGCGAACGCGGCCTTGGAGTCGACCTGCGAGCGGACCGAACCGTCGCTCTTCAGCGTCGAGATGTTCCAGTGCTTGTGGTCGGAGTCGGTCATGTAGAGGACGACCGGGTCCACGGAGTAGGCGTGGTCCACCGTCCAGCCCTTGGGGATCGACTTGGTCCACCTGGCCTTGCCGGTGGCCGGGTCCAGCTCCTGCACCTCGTCGTGCTCGGTGGAGGAGCCCGCTCCGCAGGACGCGACCGAGATCAGCTTCGCGCCGCCCGCGAACGCTCCCGGGAAACAGGCGGCGCCGTACTTCTTCTTCTCGAAGAGCTTCTTGCCGGTGTCGATGTCGTAGGCGATCCCGGACTCCGAGCGGCCCACCATGAGCGTCTTGCCGGTGACCGACAGCCCGATGCTGAGCGCGCTGTCGAAGAGGCCGCCGTCCGGGACGACCGCCGTCCAGCCCTTCGCCCCGGTGCTCAGGTCGAGCTGCTGGAGCTGGTTGCACTTGGCGTTGTCGCTGACACCGCTCTCGTACGCCACGACGATCTTGCCGTCGTCCGACTTCGCCGGGGTGACCGCGCAGATCTTCTGCGGGAAGGTGACCGTGGGCCAGGTCGGGTTGCCGTTGCCGACGTTGTACGCGACGAGTTCCTTGTACGCCGCCTTCACCGCCGTCTTGCCGGTGATCCACATACCGGGGGCGTCGGCGCCGGAACCGGGCGCGTCCGGCGCCTCCTTGTACCAGAGCACCTTCGCCTCGCCGGACTTACGGCCCTCGTTGAGGTTCTCGGGGTCGGAACGGCCGTCGCCGCTGCCGTCGCCGGGGTTGGCGGGGTCGTCGGCGGCGCCGCTGCCGGAGGGCCGAGGACTGTCGCTCTTCTCCGCCACCGGCTTCTTGTCGTCACCGCCGCCCGTGACCGCCCACACCGTGCCGCCCACCACCAACAGCCCCGCCACCGCTGCCGCGATCACCAGCGCGGGCCGCCCCTTGAAGGGGTTGCGGGAGCCACCGCCGGGGGGCGGCGGGGTGAACTGGGGCGGGGGCGGCGGGTATCCGTACCCGCCGTAGGGCGGCTGCTGACCGTACGGCCCCGGCTGCTGCGGCTGGCCATAAGGTCCGGGTTGCTGCGGATAGCCGTAGGGGCCGGGCTGTTGCGGTTGCTGCTGTTGCGGATAGCCGTAGCCGGGCTGCGGCGGAACCGGGGCCCCGAAGCCGCCCGAAGGTGGCTGTGGCGGTTGGTTCGGCGGCGCTCCGTAACCACCGGACGGCGGCTGTTCGGGCGGCTGAGTCATCAGCGGCTCCCCCTCGTTCACTGATTTTTAGCCACGCCCTGAGGTTCGCGAAGGACCCAGAGTCGTATTCAACAGTGCTCAGACAGTTCTCAGACGGCCCTTTCTATCACTGAGCTGTCCATGAGGAACGGGCCGGTTCACCCCTGTTCCCAAGGGAGGACCGGCCCGTGACGTCGCCGTTATGCGCCTTCACTCACCCTTCACGCGTCCTCGGCGAGTTCCAGCCACCGCATCTCCAGCTCGTCGCGCTCGCCGCTCAAGTCCCGCAGTTTCGCGTCCAGTTCGGCCACCTTCGCGAAGTCCGTGGCGTTGTCGGCGATCTGGGTGTGCAGCTTGGCCTCCTTCTCGGAGACCTTGTCCAACTGCCGCTCGATCTTCTGGAGTTCCTTCTTCGCGGCCCGCTGGTCGGCGGCGCTCACGGCGGGTGCGGACTTCTCCACGACGGGGACGGCAGCGGCGGCCACTTCCTCCATACGGTGGCGCCGCTCCAGGTACTCGTCGATGCCGCGCGGCAGCATCCGCAGGGTAGCGTCGCCGAGGAGGGCGTACACCTTGTCGGTGGTGCGCTCGACGAAGAACCGGTCGTGCGAGATCACGATCATCGACCCCGGCCAGCCGTCGAGGACGTCCTCCAGCTGGGTCAGGGTCTCGATGTCGAGGTCGTTCGTGGGCTCGTCGAGGAAGAGGACGTTGGGCTCGTCCATGAGGAGACGGAGGAGTTGCAGCCTGCGCCGCTCACCACCGGACAGATCCCCGACCGGCGTCCACTGCTTCTCCTTGTTGAAGCCGAACGTCTCGCACAGCTGCCCGGCGGTCATCTCCCGCCCCTTGCCGAGATCGACGCGCTCGCGCACCTGCTGCACGGCCTCCAACACCCGCAGCGTGGGCTTGAGTTCGGCCACCTCCTGGGAGAGGTAGGCGAGCTTCACCGTCTTTCCCACGACGACCTTGCCGGCCGCGGGCTGGGTGTCGCCGTCGCTGCGGGCGGCCTCGGCCATGGCGCGCAGCAGGGAGGTCTTGCCGGCGCCGTTGACGCCGACGAGGCCGACGCGGTCGCCGGGGCCGAGGTGCCAGGTGATGTGCTTCAGCAGGACTTTGGGCCCGGCCTGGACGGTCACGTCCTCCAGATCGAAGACCGTACGGCCCAGGCGCGAGGAGGCGAACTTCATCAGCTCGCTGGTGTCGCGCGGCGGCGGTACGTCCGCGATCAGTTCGTTGGCGGCCTCGACGCGGAAGCGCGGCTTGGACGTACGGGCCGGGGCCCCTCGGCGCAGCCAGGCCAGCTCCTTGCGGACCAGGTTCTGCCGCTTGGTCTCCTCGGTGGCGGCGATGCGCTCGCGCTCGGCGCGGGCGAAGACGTAGTCGGTGTAGCCGCCCTCGTACTCGAAGACGTCGCCCTTCTGCACGTCCCACATCTGCGTGCAGACCTGGTCCAGGAACCAGCGGTCGTGGGTCACGCAGACGAGCGCGGAACGGCGTTCGCGCAGGTGCTGGGCGAGCCAGGCGATGCCCTCGACGTCGAGGTGGTTCGTGGGCTCGTCGAGGACGACCAGGTCCTGGTCCTCGATGAGCAGCTTGGCGAGCGCGATACGGCGGCGCTCGCCGCCGGAGAGCGGGCCGATGACGGTGTCGAGTCCCTGCGGGAAGCCAGGCATGTCGAGCCCGCCGAAGAGTCCCGTCAGCACGTCGCGGATCTTGGCGTTGCCCGCCCACTCGTGGTCGGCCATGTCCCGGATGACCTCGTGGCGGACGGTCGCCTCCGGGTCGAGGGAGTCGTGCTGCGTGAGGACACCGAGGCGGAGTCCGCCGGAGTGGGTGACGCGTCCGGTGTCGGACTCCTCCAGCTTGGCGAGCATCCGGATCAGGGTGGTTTTGCCGTCTCCGTTGCGGCCCACGACCCCGATCCGGTCCCCTTCGGAGACACCGAGCGAGACGCCGTCGAGCAGGGCACGGGTGCCGTACACCTTGCTGACGTTCTCGACATTGACCAGGTTGACGGCCATTTCTCTCCTGACAGGGGGGACGGTCAGCCTCCCAGAGTAATGCGCGACGGAAGGCTGCCGATCCGGGCAGGTCAGGCGCGGTGTCGTCGCCACGAAGTGCCGCCTTTCGGCTACGGCTCCGTTGTGGCTGGTCGCGCCGTTGGCGGGGAGATGGTGGCGGGGAGGGCGGGTCGAACTGGACGGGGGGCGGGGCGGGGGTCGGTCGAACTGAAGACTCCGGTCAGGCCGAAGGCACGTCGAGGACGGTCGCTCCCGGCGCCGGGCCCGTCGTCGTGCGGACTGTCCGGCAGGTGCCGGAGGCTGTCAGCGCCTCCGCGACCTTCGCCGCCGAACCGGGGTCGCGGACGAGGAACGCCGTCGTGGGACCCGAGCCGGAGACGAGTGCGGCGAGGGCGCCCGCGGTGCGGCCCGCGGCGAGGGTGTCGGCCAGTTCCGGGAAGAGCGAAAGGGCGGCGGGCTGAAGGTCGTTGGAGACCGCGGCGGCGAGCGCGTCCGGATCGCCCTTCGCGAGCGCGTCGAGGAGTGGCTGGGAGGCGACCGGCTCGGGGATGTCGGTGCCCGCGCCCAGGCGGTCGAACTCCCGGAAGACAGCAGGGGTGGACAGCCCGCGCCCGGCCATCGCGAACACCCAGTGGAAGGTGCCGCCGGTCTCCAGGACGGTCAGCTTCTCGCCCCGCCCGATGCCGAGCGCCGCCCCGCCCACCAGACTGAACGGCACATCGCTGCCCAACTCCGCGCAGATGTCGAGCAGTTCGGTCCGCGAGGCACCGATGCCCCACAACGCGTCGCACGCCACCAGCGCGCCCGCGCCATCCGCGCTGCCGCCCGCCATGCCCCCGGCGACGGGGATGTCCTTGGCGATGTGGATGTGCACGGCGGGGTCGTGCCCGTACCGCTCGGCGAGTGCTACGGCCGCCCGAGCCGCCAAGTTCGTACCGTCCAGGGGGACTTGGGCCGCGTCCGGGCCCGCGCAGGTCACCCGGAGTTCGTCGGCGGGGGTCACGGTGACCTCGTCGTGGAGGCCGACCGCGAGAAACACGTTGGCCAGGTCATGGAACCCGTCGGCCCGCGCGGCACCCACCGCGAGCTGGACGTTGACCTTGGCGGGGACGCGGACGGTGACGCTCACTGCTGACCCTGCTCCTTCGGGGGTTCGGGGGTCGTCCCCCGGGATGACGCGGCCTCCGCGATGCGCGTGAACTCCTCGACCGTGAGCGACTCGCCCCGCGCCTGCGGCGAGACCCCGGCGGCCACCAGTGCCACCTCCGCCGCTGCCGCCGACCCCGCCCAGCCCGCGAGTGCCGCCCGGAGGGTCTTGCGGCGTTGGGCGAAGGCCGCGTCGACCACGGCGAAGACCTCGCGCCTCGTAGCTGTCGTCTTCAGGGGCTCCGGCCTGCGGGTCAGCGCCACCAGGCCGCTGTCCACGTTCGGGGCGGGCCAGAAGACCGTGCGGCCGATGGAGCCGGCGCGTTTGACCTCGGCGTACCAGTTCGCCTTGACGGACGGGACGCCGTACACCTTGGAACCGGGCGGTGCGGCCAGCCGGTCGGCGACCTCTGCCTGGACCATCACCAGAGTGCGTTCGATGGTCGGGAAGTGCTCCAGCATGTGCAGGAGGACCGGTACGGCCACGTTGTACGGGAGGTTGGCCACCAGCGCGGTCGGGGGCGGGCCCGGCAACTCCGTCACCTGCATCGCGTCCGAGTGCACCAGCGCGAAGCGGTCGGCCCGGTCGGGCATGCGGGCCGCGATCGTCGCCGGGAGCGCGCTCGCGAGGGTGTCGTCGATCTCCACGGCGGTGACCCTGTCGGCGACCTCCAGGAGCGCCAGCGTGAGTGAGCCCAGCCCGGGGCCTACCTCCACCACCACGTCGTCGGGGCGGACGTCCGCGGTGCGGACGATGCGGCGGACCGTGTTCGCGTCGATCACGAAGTTCTGGCCGCGCTGTTTTGTGGGGCGGACGTTTAGGGCTGCCGCCAGTTCGCGGATTTCGGCGGGGCCCAGTAGGGCGTCGGGGTTGCTGCTCACGTCCCTAGGTTACGGGGCGGGGCCGCTGCGCTGGGCTTGGCCGTCATTCGGCTGCGGGGCCGCTGTGGCTGGTCGCGCAGTTCCCCGCGCCCCTGGGGGATGGGGGCTGCGCCCCCCTATCCCCCAGCCCTCAGCCGTTCAGTCTCGTCCCGCAGTGCGGCCACGGGCTCGAACCCCGTCGCACGTACAGCCTCTTCGCCCGCAGCGTCTGTTCCTCCGCGCTCGCGTCCTGGGGGCGTCCGCTGCCGCCCAGGCTGTGCCACGTGTGGGTGTCGAACTGGTAGAGGCCGCCGTAGGTGCCCGACGGGTCCACCGCGCCGGGGCGGCCGCCGGACTCGCAGGTCGCGAGGCCGTGCCAGTTCAACTGGTCCGCGCCCTGGACCGACGTGGGCATCGCTTTCGTGCCTACCTTCACGACCTGCGAGCGAGGCTCCCGCACCAGCTCGTCGCCCACCCGCCGCGGTTTCTCCTTGACGCCGTTGATCGTGCGGAGGGTGTAGGTGACCCGGCGCAGGCCCGGCCGGCCGGCGCGTTCGACCACCTCCGTGCCCTTGAACAGGGTGGGGTCGTCGGAGCGTTCCACCTTGAAGGGGATCGCCTCCTCGCGGACCTCGCGCGTCCCCGTCACCCGCAGGACCGTGATCGTCTGGCCGTCGCGCGGGAAGCTGGTGGGCGGGACCGAGGTGGTGTCCTCGCCGTGGAGGCCGATACCGGCCTCCTGGACCGCCTCGCCGACCGTCGCCGCGTTGGTGCGGATCGTACGGGCGCGGCCGTCGGCCATGATCGTGACGGTGCGTTCGGTGCGGACGTCGAGGGCGAGTCCGGCGCGGCCGATGGGCTGGGAGCGCGAGGTGGAGACGTAGGCGCCCTCGGCCCGTACGCCGAGTTGTTCGAGGGCTCCGTCGACCGTGCGGGCCGTGGTCCACACCTCGCGCCGGTGGCCGTCGATGGTGAGGCGCACGGGGCGGCCGTAGCGCACCGCGACCTCGTCGCCGCTGGCGAGGGGCGCGTCGCGGCCGGGGGCCACCACGTCGTGGGCGCCTACGTCGACGCCCTGCTGGGCGAGGAGTTCGGTGACGTCGTCGGCGAAGGTGTGCAGGGTGCGCGGCTTGCCGTCGACGTTCAGCTCGATCGCCTTGTCCTTGGCGACGAACGCGGTGGTGCCGCCGGCGAGGAACGCGACGACCAGCGCCTGCGGCACCAGCCGGCGCATCGCGGAGCCGGGGTCCGAGCGCTCGGCTCTTCGGCGCCGTCCGTGCCGGGCCGGTGGCTCGCTCTCCGGCGGGACGGTCCCCGTCTGACGCGGGAACACGGGTTCGTACGCCTCGTAGGCGGGGCGGTACGTGTCCTCGTACACCTCGGTGGGCCCGTCGGTGTACGCGTCGGCGCGCACACCGCGGTCGTACGTCTCGTAGGTCTCGTAGGTCTCGTAGGTCTCGTAGTTGCTCACGCCGACACGCTCCAGAAGGCCACGGGGGTCCGGATCGGGCCAACAGAACCTAGCGGAGTGACCGTCACTCTCCAAAGCGGCACGGCTACCCAGAGTTGTGTTCGATGAGGCCGTGAAACGTCGTGAGGACTCTCAATAGCCGAACGCCCGGGCCGTGTTGGCCGCGAGCGCCGTCGCCAGCTCGTCCTCCTCGATGCCCCGCACGGCGGCCATCGCGCGCACCGTGACCGGAACGAGGTAGGGCGCGTTGGGCCGTCCGCGGTACGGGGCCGGGGTGAGGAAGGGCGCGTCGGTCTCCACCAGGACCAGCTCCAGGGGTGCCACGGCGAGCGCGTCCCGCAGGTTCTGGGCGTTCTTGAAGGTGACGGTGCCGGCGAAGGACATGAAGTACCCGGCGCGGGCGCAGAGTTCGGCCATCTCGGCGTCGCCGGAGTAGCAGTGGAAGACCGTGCGCTCGGGGGCGCCTTCCTCCTTGAGGACGCGCAGGACGTCGGCGTGGGCGTCGCGGTCGTGGATGACCAGGGCCTTGCCGTGCCGCTTGGCGATCTCGATGTGGGCGCGGAACGACTTCTCCTGGGCCGCCTTGCCCTCGGGCCCGGTGCGGAAGTAGTCGAGGCCGGTCTCGCCCACGCCCTTGACCTGCGGGAGTCCGGCGAGACGGTCGATCTCAGCGAGGGCCTCTTCGAGGGCGCTGTCGCCGCCGGGGACGCGCGCGCCCTGCCGGGACCAGTTGTCGGGGTCGCCGTGCACAATGCGCGGGGCTTCGTTCGGGTGCAGGGCGACCGTCGCGTGGACGGCGTCGTACCGGGCGGCCGTCTCGGCGGCCCAGCGG
Organism: Streptomyces sp. NBC_01261; assembly: GCF_036226385.1. NCBI lineage: Bacteria > Bacillati > Actinomycetota > Actinomycetes > Kitasatosporales > Streptomycetaceae > Streptomyces > Streptomyces sp. NBC_01261. Next base: position 6,582,339 of record NZ_CP108463.1, on the reverse strand, counting down.
GAGCCCTTCAGGTCGCAGCCGACCTGGACGAGCGTCGTGACGCCGACCGACGCGGCCTTGGCGAGCGCCGCGTCCACCGTGCCGGACTGCATGTCGAGGTGGGTGTGGGAGTCGGCGACGGCCACCCGGAGGGGTTCCGGGAGCGGCGGCGCCGCGTTCTTATCGCCGCCGCGCCCGCTGTCGCTGTCTCTGGAGGAAGGCATGCCCCGATCCTACGAAAGGGGCATGCCCGCCCGGTCGTCGGAGCCGGTCAGCTCGCCTTGCGGTGGAACGGGTGCAGGAGGTCGGAGAGGTGCCAGTGGTGGTCCTCGCGCTCCGGCAGCGGGGTCACGGCGGCGTCGCCGTCCTCCGCGGCCGTGGCGTCCGCAACTGCCGCCGCCCGGGACCGCGGCGCCTGGTACTGCCGCTGCGCGGCCTCCCGTACCGACGAGACCTGGCCCGCGCGCATGATGCGTACGACATGCCCGTCACAGTTGAGGCAGGCGGGCCGGCTGAGCGGTGACGGCACGACCTGACCCTCCGCCACGTACATCACGAACTGGTGGCCGTCGGTGTCGACGTGGTGCTCTATCTCGTACGACTGCTCCCAGCCGTGCCCGCACCGCATGCAGGCGAAGGAGTACGACTCGTTGACCACGGCCGTGGCAGCGCCACGGACGCCGGTCTGCCCTGCGATCTCACTCATGCCAGCTCCTGCTTGCTCTCCGCTGGACAAGCGCCCCGGCTGGGGAATTCCCCCCGGAATCCCCTTGGAGGCGAGGGACGGGTGCGTCCCTTCGTCCAGTGGACGCTTCCGGCAGGGCGAATGCATCAGTCCTGTCGACTGTTGGAGGCGATTTGGACTTTCCTTGTCGAATCGCCCCGTCAAGGCGGTCCTGGCTTTGCACTTCGTGACCGCGCTTTGCCCCGCCATGGGGCGCGCGCTCATGGGAGGCGCGCCTCGCTCAGAGGAACTTTCGCCGCAGGTCAGATGGGGTTTCCGTGCGACCCCGGCGGGGTTTCTCGCGCGAGGCTCGGCGCGGCGGGGTTTCGTGTACGAAGCCCGGCGACAACGGTTCCCGCACAAAGTCCGACAGAAGTTCGCGGGTACCGCCCCACAGGAATCTCACGTGCGCCCCGCAGGAATCTCCCGTATGCCCACCGGGAGTCCCGCGTGCCCTCAAACGGGTTTTTGCGCGCTCTTCGCCGCCACCACCGCATCGAACACCTCGCGCTTGGGAACGCCCGCCTCGACGGCCACGGCGGCGATCGCCTCTTTACGCCGCTCCCCCGCCTCCTCGCGCACCCGCACCCGCCGTACCAACTCGTCGGCACCGAGTTCCTCGGCCTTCTCGGGAGCGCCCTCGACGACGACGGTGATCTCCCCCCGCACACCCTCCGCCGCCCACTCGGCCAGCTCACCGACCGGGCCGCGCTTGATCTCCTCGTACGTCTTCGTCAGCTCACGGCAGACGGCGGCCCGCCGCTCGGCGCCGAACACCTCGGCCATCGCGGCGAGGGTGTCGTCGAGCCGGTGCGGTGCCTCGAAGTAGACGAGGGTCCGCCGCTCACCGGCGACCTCCCGCAGCCGCGACAGCCGCTCGCCGGCCTTGCGCGGCAGGAACCCCTCGAAGCAGAACCGGTCCACCGGCAGCCCCGACAGCGCGAGCGCGGTGAGCACGGCGGACGGTCCCGGTACGGCGGTGACCTTGATGTCCTTCTCCACGGCGGCGGCGACCAGCCGGTACCCCGGGTCGGACACGGACGGCATCCCCGCATCGGTCACCAGCAGCACGCGCGAGCCGCCGAGCAGCGCCTCGACCAACTCCGGTGTCCGCGCCGCCTCGTTGCCCTCGAAGTACGACACGACCCGCCCCTTGGGCTGCACCCCCAGCGCCTGCGTGAGCCGCCGGAGCCGTCGCGTGTCCTCGGCGGCGACCACGTCGGCACCCGCCAACTCCTCGGCGAGGCGCGGCGGGGCGTCCGCGATGTCGCCGATGGGGGTGCCGGCAAGGACCAGAGTTCCGGGAGCAACTGTCACGTTTCCATCCTCTCAGGGGAGAGAGGCGGGACTCACACAGACCTGTTCCCTACGATGGCGCGGTGACCAGTACAGCGTCGTCCATGGACTCCACGGACACCCGGCAAGGGCAGGCCCCGCAAGACCAGCGGCCGTCGTGGCAGCAGCGGCTGCGCCGATTCGGCTACACGGCGGGGCCCAGAAGCGACGTACGGGACCGGCTGGTGCCGCCGTACGCGGAGCCCAGCCCGCGGCTGTGGGCGGCGCTCGGCTTCTCACCGGCGCTCGTCGACCGCGTCAACCGCTGGTCGGGCTGGGGCGGCCCGCTGCTGGTCACGCTCATGGCCGGCGTGATGCGCTTCTACCACCTGGGCAGCCCGAAGGCGGTGATATTCGACGAGACGTACTACGCGAAGGACGCGTGGGCGCTGGTCCACCGCGGCTTCGAGGTCAACTGGGACAAGAACGCCAACGACCTGATCCTCCAGCACAACGGTCACATCCCCATCCCGACCGACGCGGCCTATGTCGTGCACCCGCCGGTCGGCAAGTACGTCATCGGCCTCGGCGAGCTGATCTTCGGCTTCAACCCCTTCGGCTGGCGCTTCATGACGGCGCTGCTCGGCACCCTCGCCATCCTGATGCTGTGCCGCATCGGCCGCCGCCTGTTCCGCTCCACGTTCCTGGGCTGCGTCGCGGGCGTCATGATGTCGCTCGACGGCCTGGCCTTCGTGATGGCCCGCACCTCGCTCCTCGACGGCATCCTGATGTTCTTCGTGGTGGCCGCGTTCGGCTGCCTGCTCCTGGACCGGGACAGGGCCCGGGCGAAACTCGCGGCGGCGCTGCCGGTCGACGCGGACGGCCGGGTCCGCCCGGACGCGCACATCGCGGACACCCTCTCCCTCGGCTGGCGCCCCTGGCGCTGGATGGCCGGCCTGACGCTCGGCCTCGCGATGGCCACCAAGTGGAACGGCATGTTCTACGCCGCCGCCTTCGTGGTGATGGCCGTGCTCTGGGACGTCGGCTCCCGCAAGGTCGCGGGCGCGAGCAAGCCGTACGCCGCGGTCCTCAAGCACGACGTGGGCCTCGCCTTCGTCTCCACCGCCCCGGTCGCGATCTCGGTCTACGTCCTCTCCTGGCTCGGCTGGATCCTCTCCCCGGCCAACGGCACCGGCGGCTACTTCCGCAACTGGGCCGCGACCGACGGCAAGGGCGGCTTCTGGAGCCACTACCTGCCCGACTGGGCGCGCAGCCTGTGGCACTACGAGCATGAGGTCTACGAGTTCAACGTCGGCCTGCACTCCCCGCACACGTACATGTCCAACCCCTGGAGCTGGCTGGTCGACGGCCGCCCGGTCTCGTACTTCTACGAGTCCCCGTCCCCCGGCGCGGACGGCTGCCCGGCGAGCGCGGGCGAGAAATGCGCCCGCGAGGTCCTCGCGATCGGCACCCCCCTCCTCTGGTGGGCGGCCTGCTTCGCGCTCCTGTACGTCCTGTGGCGCTGGGCGTTCCGCCGCGACTGGCGAGCGGGCGCGATCGCCTGCGGCGTCGCGGCCGGCTACCTCCCCTGGTTCATGTACCAGGACCGCACGATCTTCTTCTTCTACTCCATCGTCTTCCTCCCGTTCCTGTGCCTGGCGGTCGCGATGCTGATCGGCGCGGTCATCGGCCCACCCGGCTCCAGCGACACCCGCCGGGTCGCGGGCGCGGTCGGGGCAGGCGTGCTGGTCCTGCTGGTCACGTGGAACTTCATCTACTTCTGGCCGCTGTACACGGGGACGGCGATCCCTATTGATCAGTGGCGGTCGCGGATGTGGTTGGACACCTGGGTGTAGCTGGGCAGACACACCACGAGGGCGCGGCTGTCAGCCGCGCCCTCGTGGTCGTTATTGGTCGTTAGCGGTTGTCGTGGGCCACCCTCGGACGGCCCAAGGACGGCCCGGCTCTGGACCCCGGCAGATTTACAGACGGTGTGGGAGACCCGCTCTGAGCCGGGCTTGTCCACGACCCGAGCATGCTGGCCCCACACCCGCCCCACGTTGTCTTCGAGGACAATCGCGGCGTTACGCAGTTGGCCTCTCTCCGCTTCGACGCCCGGAGAGCGCACGCCTGAGCTGAACGACACCTGTCACGACGGTCGCGATCAGAGACCCGGTGACGATGACAGCCAGACAGGCAAGCGTCGGATTCACCCAGCCTGGAACGAGGTCATACGAGGCGTTGCACATGTTGTGCAAAGGGAACGGACCCGACGGCTGCGGCCCAAGCCCCTGCCGGTAGCTCGCGTCGAAGGGCTGCCCCTCCCCAAGAGCGCAAGTCTCCGCCACATCGAGGCCACCGGAGAACGCTCCCCACAACCAGGTAGGGACGAAGACCATGCCCGCGACTATCAAAGAGCCCAACCAGAAGGCCGGGTTCCACCGAAGACGAGCCCTACCAGAGACCTTGACCACCTTGCGCTCCCCTCCCCACAGATGCTGGGCACCTGGGTCTAGCTGCACAGACATAACAAGGGGGCGTGGCAACCTGCCGCGCCCCCTTGGCCGTTGTCAGCCGTTGGCGGTTGTCTTTGGCGCCCTCGCGCGGCCGGAGGACGGCCCAGCTCTGGGCCCGGCAAATTTACAGTCCACCCAAGATCTCGCGACTACATGCCGTCCGACCTGCCGGTTCACACCCTCTAGGTATCTGTTAGCCGGACACCGTCCGCGTCTCGTCCTGATCTTGGGATTCCTGAGGTTGCGACCAGAGCACAGCGCGCCCGGCGTCCACAGGCGCTGATATCGACCCGACATGCTGCGGGGATGCGGCGTTGGTCAGCACCCCACTGGAGAACTGCGCGGTTGCGGTTGCCTCTGGCCGTTGTTGGTCGTCGTCGGCACTCCTCGGACTGCCCAGGGGCGTCCCAGGAGGGACAGGGAGAAATAGGCAGGTCAACGAACACGTGGTAGATCGCCTACGGGACAGCTCCAAGGCGGCGTCCGACGTCATCTGGGCTACCACAGGACAGTCTCTCTTCCGAAAACCCAGCAAAGAACGAACGTGTCGGCCATAATGCCGCCATGAAGTTTGATCTCTCCAAGCTAGGGTCTCGCGAGTTCGAGAACCTCACTCAGTCCCTAGCCCTTGCCGAAATCGGTTCAGCTCTGAGTGTCTTCGGCCCTGGCCCAGACGGCGGGAGAGAAGCAACCTTCGAGGGTCCTGTCAGATTGGGCAGGAACGGCCCGACCGTGGATGGATACGGGGTGCTTCAGGCGAAGTACTGCGAAAATCTCACCACGCCAAGAAAGGATGCAACCTGGCTAATTAGCCAGATTCGCAATGAACTAAAGGATTGGAAGACTTCCGCTAAGCGAGCCAGGAAACCAGACTGCCTCATTCTTGCGACAAACGTTACACTATCGGGAGTACCGAACACGGGTGGTATTGATCGGGTAGAAAAGGAACTCAAGACACAGTGCGAGGCACTGGGTATTGAGAAGTGGCATGTCTGGCACGGGGAAACCGTAAATCGGTTGCTAGAGATCCACCCCCAGATCCGCACAAGTTATGCGGCATGGGTTCTCCCCGGCGATGTGCTAGCAGAGCTGTACTCCCAGTTTTCGGCACGCAAGAAAGAGGTCGGCAAAGGCCTACTACGATATCTAGCGAAAGAGCTGGTGCGCGATCTCCACGTTAACTTGGATCAAGCCGGCTCTGCGGACGACTTGCAGATTCCTCTCGCGGAGGTATTCATCGATTTGCCTGTGGGTCCTCCGGGCGCGAGTAACTCAGCCTCGCACGCTCACGTACTACGAGGCCTTGTCCATTCATGCGATAAGAGGGGGTCTTCGAGCACGACTGACCGGAGAAAAGGAAGTCATGGTCGATACGTCCTTGTAGGAGGGCCTGGTCAAGGCAAGAGCACTGTAAGTCAGTTCCTTTGCCAGATTTACCGGGCGCGGCTCATTGAGGGAACTTCCGTGGGGCGCTCCACGGAAGTTGCGCAGGCAGTAAAGCTCATCACTGAGCAGGCAGCGCGCGAAAGCTTGATGCCGAATTCTCACCGATGGCCGGTAAAAGTACCACTCACTCAACTTGCAGACGACTTGGCACATGGTCACGCAAAGTCACTTTTGCAATTCATTGCTGCGCGCGCCTCGGATTCCTCCGACGTCAACATCACCCCACAAGACCTCCGTGAATGGCTCGCAACCTTCCCTTGGCTTCTTCTTTTGGACGGCCTCGATGAAGTGCCGGCCTCCAGCAACCGGGATCAAGTGTTGTCAGCAATCAACGAATTTCTTATGGACGTTGACGAAATTTCTGCTGACGTGATGCTGATTGCCACTACGCGCCCTCAGGGATACACGGAGGAATTTTCTCCCTCCAATTTTATGCACTTGGAGCTAAAGCCTCTCGGAAAAGAGCGTGCGCTTCACTATGCCGGAAAGTTGGCTACTGCTCGCCATGGTGCCGATTCGGAGCGGTCCACGAGGCTCATGCATCGATTGAATCAGGCAGCCGAGGAAGTATCAACGGCACGCCTAATGTCATCGCCACTTCAGGTCACAATCATGGCAGTGCTGCTTGACAGAATGGGAAAAGCACCAAAGGATCGGTATACTCTTTTCAAGGATTACTACAGAGTTATCTATGAGCGGGAGCTAGAGAAGGAGGGAGCCGCAACCAACCTTCTCCGGGACCATAGAGCAGACATTGATACCATTCATGCCGACGTGGGTCTTTTGCTTCAAACGCGAAGCGAACGGTCTGGGGACACGGAATCCAGGATTTCAATTGAGGAATTTAGCACTATAATCCGACAGCGCCTCGAAAGTGAGGGACACGCAGGAGGATCGCTTAATTCGCTTACCAAGTCAATTAGTCTCGCGGCCACAGATCGCCTCGTCTTCCTGGTTCCGTCTCGCGCTGGTGAAGTCGGTTTTGAGATCCGATCGCTACAGGAATTCTGGGCCGCAGATGCTTTGATGTCAGCTAGCGATGAGGAAGTTCGTGACCGCCTTAGCTTGATTAGCTCAAGTTCTCACTGGCGAAATGTGTTTCTATTTGCAGTGGGTAAAATCTATGCCGAAAGACGTCATCTACGCGACTCAGTGACTGCCGTTGTGGCCGAGTTGAACATTCACACAAAAGATCCGCAGGCGCCCACTCGTCGTTTGGCTCTAGGTTCGCGTCTCGCATTGGATATCTTGGCTGACGGTATGGTGAAGGCTCCAAAGCATGAGGCTGTCTTGGTTGACCAAGCCGTGAAGCTCTTCGGCTTGCCGTCCATCAATGATATTGAGCGGCTCGTTCCAGCCCTATCCGATAGCGGCTTCCAAACCGCCAAGGGGAACGTTGAAAATTGGCTAATTGAAGGAAAGCGGACGAGTGAGAACCTTCTTATCTTTCTGGCTGACCTAACTGCCAGGGGTGACGCATGGGCCAAGACGACTCTTGATACGATCTATGCAGGAATGGACAAGCGGGCACAAGGCAGAGTCCTTGGGCTTGCCTTCGAAGTTTCTTCACCGGAACTGCTTAGCGTTTCGGCCGAGCGTCTTCTAGATGTTCCTATTCAGGATCTCCCAATGTTTCTAGCCGCTCGGTGGAGGCGCCCTTATTCTCGGCCTTTGCAGATTAATGCAGGCCCCACATGGGTATCTAATTTCATTTCCGCCTATGAGCACCCTTCGAATCAAGGAACCATTTCACCATCACTCGTAGTTGGTGGCAGCAGGCTCACTTGCAACATCTCAAGCTTTGAAGATCATCAAGTTTGGCGTGACATTGATCTGAATGAGGTTCCTGTTGACCATTGGATGCATGCCGTAAAGCGATTTCATGATGAGCCGTCGACCACATCGCTCAAGGAAGCTGCTATTTCGGTTAACGTATCTGGATTCGAAACGCTTTGGAGCAACTGGTTTCTTCCTTGGCCGATTTTTGCGGCGCTCCAAGATGTGGCATATGAGGTTACACCCCGAGACTCTCTCGGAGATCCATCCCAAGTTGGGGACGCTGACATTTGGCGGCAGATTGAGGCCTCATGGCAGGAACCAATCCCACTTGAACGCCTAGGACAGAGCTTTAATCTAAGCGTTCGCGGCCAACTCCCGTATCTTCCTTTGTCGGCAAGCCTAGGACGAAGTTTCGACCCGCCATCTGCCAGCGGACGCAAAGGAGTTACCTCTGGCTACCTAGCTGACATGGCCCTACTGCTCTCAGCCTCGCCTCGTTATGTAAGGTCACAGATCGCTCAGCTCACGGTTAGCGCTGCGCGCGTCTTGGATAGAGGACAAGTTGGAATAGCAGAGGTTGAAAGCCTCATGAGACTTTCCGAGATCGCCATGGCGGGACTCGGCCATGTGGACCTTTCTTGGCTAACTCGCGCGCGGAAACTTCCAAAAGGTACCGGAGCATGGCTCAATCAAGCACTGGGAGATAATCCCCGTTCTGTTTGGATGCCACACGCCCCGTCTACTATCTATAGAGAATGGGTGAATGATTTTTCTCAAGTTGAACTCGGACTTGCGCTTTGCACTTCAGAGCTAAGTGCCATCTCTAAGGGGGATCGTGGCGTAATCTCTCGCGAGTGGAGAAAAATCTCAAATAGTGCCTCGGTTGACATTCGGCATAGAAGTGCAGTCTGTCTTATTGTCAGCTCTTTCGAGCCATGCAGGGATGACGAAGATTTCTCTGCGAGAATTGAGGTTCTCACGGCAGCTGTGAAGGCTGGGCTACTTGACCCGGAATATATTGCAATGCAAATCCTTCTCGCGCATGATGTCGTTCAGCAGAGATTTATGTTCAGTTTTCTCGACGCATTGCCAGAGCTTGATCGCGACGTGTGGGAAGTTGCAATGGACCGACTCGTAGCTGACGAGACAAGTCTTCCGACAAAGGTTGACTTCACCGCTATGAGGGCTCGGTAGGTTGGCGAAATGGCGCGCCCGAGGTTATATATGCAAGGCAGGCGGATCGCATTTGAGCTCGTAACACGACCTTGTTCAGGTGTCCTAGCTAGCCGCTAAGCTGCATGAATAGTGGGTCGGCCTACGAGCATCTGCGGTTGTTGGCCGGAGGTTGGCCACAGGGCAGCAGACAGCGCCACTTCACACGGCGTTGGCAGGGGCCCGCCCGACTGCGAGCAGATGCGAACTGGCAGCCAGCAACTCTGGATACGGCTCAGCCATCCGTGCGGCTGCCATGGCGGACTCAATCAGTTCATCGGTGGGTCCGTCGCCGGGCTGTTGTTCGACAGCCTTGACGAGTGACCATGCCGGGCCTTCGATCCCGAAGACTTCCACATCCGTGAGCCCCGCCCCGCGAAGTTCGTCGGCAAGCTCCTCTGCCCGGTGGAAGTACGCCAGGGTGAAGTGAGCGCCGTCATGCACTGCGGTGCGGAGAATCTTGGACACAGGCTCATACATGCGCTCGGTATGCAGGTGGGCGTAGGTGACGTGCTCGAAGAGCGATGCGTAACGGTTGATTGCTGCTGCGGCTACCAGCCCACCGGGCTTGACCACGCGACGCGCTTCCGCGAGCGCCCGCCTACGGTCGTCGGCATCGGGCAGATGGTAGAGCGGGCCCAGTAGCTGGACCACGTCGTAACTACCGTCACCCGCGTCCAGTGCTCGCGCGTCTCCAAGTGACGCTGCACAGATGGAAGTTGCCTGCTCAACGTGGCGAGCGATGGGGTCCACCAAGGAGACCTCGTATCCGTCCTCGACCAGCCACTCGGCATGCACGCCGGTCCCGCCTCCGACGTCCAGCACGCTCGCCGGCGCTGGGGGAAGGAAGCGACGCAGAAGCTCCTTGGTTCGGGCCAGCTCAAGGCGCCCATCCGCCGAGCGGTGCAGGCGCCTGCTCTCGTCCACGGTCTCGCCGTAGAAGCGCAGAACGGAGGAAGCCAATCCAGGATTCGACATGACAGCAGTATGCTGTGTACCGGTGGACCAGTCCAGCAAGGAGACACCGAGAGAGGCAGCCATGGCGCTACTGAAGTACGAGGAGATCGCGGAGTCACTACGCACCCGCATCGCCGCTGGCGAATTCGAGGCAGGCGATACGGTGCCATCCGGCCGTGACCTGGCAGAACAATGGTCGGTCTCCCGCGCGACCGTCATCAAAGCGATGGAAGTCCTACGGAACGACGGCGTTGTCGTTGCCAAGCAGGGGACAGGCTTCGTAGTCACGGGGACCCCGATCGCTCGACCGGCGGGCGCACGGCGAGCGGGTTCTGCTCGCATCGCCGGCGGCATGCCCTTCCTGCGCGTCGGCGAGCCGGACTGGGCAGAACCGCCTGCGCGAGTGGCTGCCGTACTGGGGTTGGACCAGGGTGTCACCGCGTTGCGGCGCATCCGGATTCTCCAGCTCCCGGACGGAAGTCCTCACAGCTACGCGGAAGCATGGTTCCCGCCCGAGATCGCCGAGGCGGCCCCCCGACTTGCGCAGACCGCACCCATCCCGGAGGGGACAACTCGATACGTGCGTCGGCAGACAGGCCGCTTCCCGGCGGAGGGGGTGGACGTGACCACGGTCCGCCTGGCAACCGATTCCGAAGTTGTCCATCTGGGACTGTCCGGCGTGACGGCGGTTGCCGTAGTGCTGCATACCGCCTACGACCAAGAGGGCCGGCCGCTCGTGTGCGAGGAAGGGGTCACGCCCTCCTCTCACTTCGAGCATGCGGAGAGCTATGCGATGTAAGCCAGAGTGAACCCATAGGGAAGCTGGACCGGTCCGCCGGTCCAGCTTTTTTCTTTCCTTTTTGCGCCCCTGAGCTGGACGGATAGTCAGTTCGCCGCACATGCAGGGGAGTTGGGACTTGACTGGACCGGTCCACCGGTCCAGTCTATGGATGTGCCCGGAGGAAAGCCCGCAGGGGTGAGTACGAAGGAAGCGCTGGTTGGTTGACAACTCAACAGGTGGGCCCCGTCTCCCCGAGTCGAAAAGACGGCCGCGCGGCCTGGTCCGCGCACGTTTCCTCAACTCCGCAGTGCCCGTGTGGCGTTGCGGCCGGTTGCCTCCCCCGCCCGTCCGGCTCTTCGCCGTACGGGCGGGGTGGCAGGGAGTCGGAACATCCCTTCCCCCTTTGGGAGTTCGCATGATCGCAACGCTCGTCGCCGTACTCGGCACGCTCGCCGGAACCATCGTGGCCGGATTCATGCAGCACGTGACCACGACTCGCACGACCCGCGCCGCCACGGCCGAACAGCGCCGCAGGGCGCTCGCCGACGCGATACCGGCCCTGCTCGCCGCGTTGGTCCGCCACCGCGAGCAGCAGTACCTGAAGATCGTGGCCCGCCGCGACGGACTGACCGACACCCCCGACACCCCCGACACCCGACAGGCCCGCTACGCGGCCCGCTCGCAGGTCACCAGCGCGATGGACACGCTGCACATGACCACCACCGACCCGGTCCTGTTGACGCTGGCGCAGGAAGCGGTGAACGCCGCGATGGCCCTCGGGGACGCCCCGGAAAGCGAGTTGGACGCGGCCGGCCTGCGGGCCCGTGTGGCACACACCGCACTGCGCACCGCAGGCGCCGAGCACGTCTACGCCTGACCCCCTGCACCGCCGCCCCGAAGGTCGCAGACCGGGTTCGACTCCCGGTCGGGGCGCTCCGGCCGCTGCTCAGCGGTCATGCCGCACGTCTGCGTGCGGCTCTTCCCCCAACGGCGTGCACCCCCGGAGCTGGAACTCCGGGGGTGCTGTTCGGGCCGTTCCACCTTCGAGAGGAACCACGACCCAATGAGCAACATCGTCACTGTTCAAGAGGCTGTTACCGCATTCGCCCCGTGGCTTGAGCCCACCGACGCGGAACTGGACGCGATCGACTCCGAGATGCCCGTCATCGCGGCGGAGGTCGACCTGATCGACGCGCAGATCCTCACGTTGGACCGCGCCCCCAGTGAGCTGGACCGCCAGCGCATCCGCCGTGCCCGGCGCCGACTCCTGACGGCCCGCCGTGAGCTGGCCAACCAGGGTGGCGAGGACACAGCGGGCGGTGTGGCATGAGGGCCAAGAACGCAAAGACCGTCCTGCCGGCCGTGGCGATGACGGCGGTGTCCATGGTGCTCACCCTCGCCGTGGTCATGATGTGGCTCGGCAGCGCGATGCCGTGGCCCGTCGCCCTCGTCGTCGGACTCGGCATCGACGGCGGATGGCTCGCCACCCTCGCCTACGAACGGCGCCTCGCCGCGCAGGGCGACCACTCCCGCACAGTGACGGGGGTCGGCTGGTGCTTCGGCGCCATCGCGGCCGGCGTCCTCGTCGCTCACGCCCTCACCGCCGAAGCATCCTCCGGCGCGTGGTTGGCGGTGGCGTGGCTGCCGATCGCGGCCAAGGCACTGTGGCTGGTCCACGGCATGTGGGAGCGCACCGCACTCACCCCGACCGCCCTGGACGCGATCCGGGGCATCCAGCAGGAAGCCCGCGACGAAGCCGCCGTCGCCCGCGCCCGCCTCCGGGCCGAAGCAGCCACGGAGACCACCCGGTTGACGGCCGTGACGCAGGCAGGGGCGAGCGTCGCACGCGTCCAGGCCAAGACCGCAGAGAGTCTGTCGCAGGCGTGGTCGACGCTGGAGACAGCCCGGCAGGGCGAGGACACCAGCAGGGCGCTGACCAGCGTGACGAGGCCCGTCACACCCGGCGTCACACCCGCCTGGGAACTCCCCGTGTGGGGCCGCTCCGAGCCCGTTCCCGCTCTCGGGTGGACACCGCCCACGCTGAGCGACACCGACCTTGAGTGGATCGTCACCAACATCATCGCCACCGAAGCCCAGAAAGGCCGGTCGGTCTCCTACCGGGAGGTGGCGACGCTGTTCCGGACAGCCGGACACTCCGCATCCGAGGTTCGCCTGCGGGCAGCCTGGAAGCGCGCGGTGGGGGCGGCATGAGTGCCGCCTACGGCAAGTGCTTCGACCCCTCCGGCGCCCGCTACGGCGTCCCCACCTTCCCCTGGAAGTACGCCCCCAGTGACGAGCAGTACGCCACCCGCCGCCAACTGCGGGCGCGTGGCCTGCGTCCGGGGGGTCAGCCGATAGCGGCGCAGGTCATGCGCATCAACCGCCGCGCCGGCACGGTCCGCGTCGCCTACCTCTACCGCATCGACCTCGCCCTGCCGGTACGGCCGATGACCTCGCGGAAGTGGGGTGCCCTCGCGCTGGCCATGCTCGCCCGCCAAACGTGCCCCATCTGCAAGGTCGTCTACAGCTACTGCATGCCGCGCTCACTCGGCTGCTGCGTGCTGTGCGCCTACCCCAACACCACTACTCCACAAGGGAGTTGAGCGTGTCCAAAGCCGAGATTCGCCGCCTGGACCGCGAGATCCAGAAGACCCAGAAGAAGCTGGAAGCGGTGCAGCGGGGCGAGTGGTGGCCGCTGACCGGCCGTGAACGCCTCGCCATGACGCGCGCGCTGACCAGTGGCGCCCGCAGCGTCCACAAGGGGCGCAGCACGGGCGGTGCCGAGAGCCGGATGGAGTCGATCGACTCCTCGGTCACGGCCCGGCTGAACGCCGAACTGACCGCCCTGCACACCGAGAAGCAGCGCCTGCTGACCGAGGCGGCCCGCGCGAAGGCCGCGAAGAAAGCGTCGGGGTGGTGGTGAGCGTGGACCAGCAGCGTTGCCACGCCGCCCACCCGCAGGACCCCACCCCCTGCACCGGCCCGCCCGCCGTGACCGTGCTGGACACGGCGGGCGCCGGCGCGGACGGATGCGAGCACCACGGCGCCCGCCTCCTCGCCTCCCTAGACGGGGGCAGCGTCCACGCCCTGCCCGACGCCCCCCAGGGCGCCGCGATCCGCGTGTTCAAGGCCGCCGACACGACCCGTCCGTTCTGCTGGTTCGACGGCCCCCGTAGTGAGCCGTCCCAGCTCAGCCGAGCCGAGAACCGCGCCCGGCACCAGCGCTGACCCCCTCGTCTTTCCTCGAACTCCCGCCCCGCACAGGGCAGTCAGGAGCAGTCCCAGCATGACCGAGAACGTCGTACGACTCGTCAAGAACCCCCCGGCCCCTTCTGAGCCGGACGCGGGTCCCACGGTCCTGACCGTGGTCCCCGACGCCCCGCCCGCGCCCCTGGTCCCACTGTGGGTGCGCTCCGGGCGGGCCGTGAAGACGGCGGTCACCCACGAGAACACCAAGTCCGCCGCCCGTGCGGTGGCCCGGCACAGCCTCTACACATTCAACGGCGGGCGGATCGTGGCCCGCCGCACCTGGGACGGCAAGACCGGTGCCCGCTACGAGCGCATGATCCGCACGGCGGAAGCCGCGGGGAACCTGGAAGCAGCCGAGGAGTGGGAGGAGCGGTTGCAGCGCTTCCGCCAGGCCCGCCACCACCGCCGCATGGACCTCCTCCACTCCCCGGTGGAAGCCGCCAAGGGTGTCGGGGTCGGCGTCGGCATGAGCGTCGGGGCGCTGGTCGCGCTCGGGGTCGTCATGGCCATCAACAACCACGACATCCGCGACGTGATCACGCCGTTGAAGGCGACGATCGACTTCATCGCCACCCTGATCCGCATCGTCCAGGTCGTCTGGCCCACCACCGTCATCCTCGGTCCGCTGTTCGCCCTGCTCGCCCTGTGGTCGGTGGGCAGCAAGCAGCAGGCCGCACCCCAGTGGGCCCTCCCCGCAGGCGTCCGCAACGGCGAGGGTGAACCGATCACCCCGTCCATCGTGGTCAAGGCACTGCGCGACCTGGGAGTACCCGCGCTGCGCAACGCCATCAAGGAGATGGGCGACGCCGGCGCGAGCATGCTCGGTCCGATCACGATCGCCGGATGCGGGGTCGAGGTCGACGTCACCCTGCCGTCCGGGGTGTCCACGGTCGAGGTCCAGCAGCGCCGCCGCAAGCTGGCAGAGAACCTGACGAGGCACGAGCACGAGGTGTTCATCACCATCCCGCAGGCCGCCCGCACCGTCCGGTTGTGGGTCGCCGACTCCGGGGCGCTGGACGAGCCGATCGGCCCCTCTCCCCTGGTCACCGACGAGACGATGACCGCCAACTACAAGACCGGAAAGGCCCCGTGGGGGCAGGACCTGCGCGGGGACGCGGCTCTGCTGTCCCTGTATCAGCGCCACCTGCTCGTCACCGGCCTGTCCAACCAGGGCAAGACCGCATCCCTGCGCTCCCTCGCCCTGTGGCTGGCGCTGGACAAGTCGGTCCAGTTCTGGATCGGTGACCTCAAGGGCATCGGCGACTGGAAGATGTTCAACGGCATCGCCGACGTCCTGATCGAAGGACCCACCGATGACCACGTCATCCAGGTCACCGAGATGGTCGAGGACGCGGTAGCGGAGATGAACCGGCGCCTGCTGGCACCGTCGGGCACCCAGTTCCCGCCGCTGATCGTCATCGTGGACGAAGCGCAGGTCGCGTTCATGTGCCCGGTCAAGGACGACGAGAAGCGCCCCTACGGCGGCTCGTCCTCGCTGTCGCGGTACTTCATGGCAGTCCGCAAGATCCACAACCAGGGCCGTGCGGTCGACGTGCTGCTGTGGCAGGGCACCCAGGACCCCACCGACCAGAACCTCCCCAAGCTGGTCCGCGAGGGCGCCCACACCCGCGCTTCCCTCGTGCTCGGCACGGAGTCGCAGGCCCGCATGGCGCTGGGAGACAAGGCCATCAACGGCGGTGCCGCCCCACACCTGCTCCGCCAGGGCCTCGACAAGGGAACCCTCGTCGTCGCCTCCGACGGCATCGAGATCCCCAAGGGCCAGACGTCGATCACCGTGCGCACACACTTCATCGACGACGACCCCGCCGACGTCATCGCCGCACGGGCAAAGGCACTGCGCTCCGGGGTCACCACGCTGCACGTCATCGAGCGGGGCGAGGAGCGTGACGCCCTCGCGGACATCCTCAGCGTGCTGGGCACCGATGCCCGGGTGCGGACCCAGGAAGTCATCACCCGCCTGGCGACGCTCGACGGTGACGCCTACGGCAAGTGGACCTTCGCCGACCTGAAGCGGGTTCTGGCGGACGTCGGCGACGAGCCGTACAAGTCCGACGGGGTCATGGTCGTTGGCCGTGACCGCGTCGCCCGCGCACTCGCCAACCGCCCCGACGAGGATTCCGCTTCCGCTTCCTGACGAAGGGAGGCGACACCTTCCGGGTCAGGGAGGCAGGGAGAACTCCCTGAACGCCTCCCTGACCCGCCTCCCTCGCCCTGACCTGCACGAATGATCATTCAGGGAAGCAGGGAGGCATCCCAGGCCAGACCCCTGAAACCCCCTCCACAGCGCCCCCGGCAGGGGGTGTCCCTGCCTCCCTGACCCATATCCGGAAGGGATTCCGCATGTACCCCGACGCTACCCCGCAGGACGCCGTGATGAGCGACGCCGAAGCGGCTACCGAGGCTCGCCGGATCATCGCCGACGCCTACCGACCCACCGCCTACCGTGACCCCAGCCCCGTCCCCGTCCGGGGCGACACCCCGCCCGTCGCGCAGCCGGGACGCCCCCCGATGAGCCAGGGCGCCACCGACGCGAGCGTGCTCATGCTCGCCGGCGGCGTTACCACCACCATGGTCGGCGGCACGGCGGCCGTGCTCATGTACGTGTCCCAGTTCGCCGACCCGCTCGTGTGCGGACTCGTCTTCGGAGCGCCCACCGCCCTGGTCCTCGCGCTCGCCCAGCTCCTCAAGGGCGCCAAGCCCGCCCCGGACGTCCACCACCACTACGACGGCCCCGTCTACCAGGACCAGCGCAACATCCAGACCCGGACCACCGGGGTGTGGGCCAAGACGAACAACGAGCAGTGACGCCAAGAGCGGCCCCCTATTCCGCCAAGAACCCGGGGCCGCTCTTGTCCAACCCGTCCTCAACAGACCTGTTGGAGGTCTCCAGCATGACCCATGACGCTCGATCCGCGCTGCTACACGCAGCGCTGGACGCCGCCGCGCGCGGCTGGCCCGTCATCCCGCTGCGCCCCCGCAGCAAGGTCCCCGCCCTGCACGGCGAACGCCGCTGCCCCCACACCGGCGCCTGCACCGACGGACACCGCACGTTCGAGCAGCGCGCCACCACCGACCCCGCCCGCATCGAACGCTGCTGGAGTGCGGGCCCGTTCAACGTCGGCATCGCCACCGGCCCCGCCGGCCTGCTCGTCGTCGACCTCGACACCCTCAAGCCCACAGACGATGACGGCACGCCTGACGGCGCGACGAACTTCCTGGCGCTCTGCGAGCGCGCCGGACACACCGCCCCCACCACCCGCCGCATCCGGACCCCCAGCGGAGGCGAGCACCTGTACTTCACCACCCCGCCCGACGTCAGGTTCGCCAACACCACGGGCACACTCGCCCACCACATCGACACCCGCGCGTGGGGCGGACAGGTGGTCGCCCCCGGCAGCAAGACGCCACAAGGCCCGTACACGGTCCTGGACGGGGCGCCCGTTGCAAACCTGCCTGAATGGCTACAAAAGGCTCTGACGGCCCCACAGAAGCCCGCCAGGGCCCCGATCCTGCCCGCACTGCCTCGCGACACCGACCGGTACGCGGCAACGGCACTGGAACGCGAAGTAGCCACCGTGGCGGCCACGTCCGAGGGCGGACGCCAGGCCGAACTCCTGCGCGCCGTACGGGCGGTGGGCCGGTTCGTGGCCTGGGGAGACCTCGACCGCGCCACCGTCGAAGCGGCCTTTACCTGCGGGGGTGAGTCGGCGGGACTCTCGCCGGCCGAGTGCCGCAACACCATCCGCAAGGCCCTGGACTACTCCATCCGCACGGCCTGGCCCCGGGAGACGGCATGACCACCCCTCGACCCCGCCCCGCAGGTAAAGGCATCACCACCACCCCGACCGGCCCCCGTCTCGCCGAACTCTCCTCGCCACAGGCGGACTTAGGCGAATCGAAGGGCGTCGCCGCAGGCGTCCCCACTGCTGTTCGCCCTGACCCGCAGCAGAGCGACGGGCGGTACCTCATCGCGTGGCTGACCATCTGCACCCCTCGCGGCGCCACCCCGACCGCCCGGTCGACGTGCCTCTGCGGCAGGGACCGCCGTGCGTTCGGCGCCCGCAAGGTACTCGCCCTGATCACCGACCACGCCGACCACCGCGACGCATGCCCGCTGCGGGCCCCGCAGGAAGGGAGGACGGCCGCATGATGAACCGCCCCGACACCCAGACCGAGGAACTGCCCCCGCCCTCCAACCCGTTGGCGGTCGCCCGCCGACTGCTGCCCGACTGGCAGAGCGAGGACGGCAAGCTCGTCTGCCGGCGCTGGCGTGCCTCATGGATGCGCTGGACCGGTACCTGCTGGCGCGAGATCGACGAGGCACAGATCCGCAAGGCCATGTACGAGCGCCTCGAACACGTCGTCTTCCTCGCCCCGACCAAGGACGGGGAGACCGAGGAACGCGACTGGGCACCCACGAAGCAAAAGATCAGCAACCTGTTGGATGCCCTCGGCTCCATCACCCTGGTCCCCACCGACACCGACGCCCCCTCGTGGATCGACGACCAGGGCGCCCCCGAGCGGGACCAGGGCCTGATCGTGGCCTGCGAGAACGGCCTGCTGCGCATCCACGACCGCGCCCTACTCCCGCACGGACCAGGCTTCTTCAACCTCGGCTCCGTGCCCTTCGCCTACGACCCCGCAGCACAGGCACCGACCTGGGAACGCTTCCTGGCGCAGGTCTGGCCCGACGACGCCGACGCCATCGCAGCACTCCAGGAATGGTTCGGCTACGTCCTCTCCGGCCGCACCGACCAACAGAAGATCCTGCTCATCGTCGGCCCCTCCCGCTCCGGCAAAGGCACCATCGCCCGCGTCCTGAAGACCCTCGTCGGAAAGGAGAACCTCGCCGGCCCCACACTCGCCGGACTCGGCACGAACTTCGGCCTGTCCACCCTCGTCGGCAAGCCCCTCGCGGTCATCTCCGACGCCCGCCTCTCCGGCAACGACAACAGCCAAGTCGTAGAACGGCTGCTGACCATCTCCGGCGAGGACACCATCGACGTCGACCGCAAGTACCGCGAGGTGTGGACCGGGAAACTGCCCACCCGGCTCATGTTGCTGTCCAACGAACTGCCGCACTTCGGCGACTCATCCGGCGTCATCGCCAAACGGTTCGTCCTGCTCAATATGCGGATGTCGTGGCTGGGCAAGGAAGATCCCATCCTCATCGACCGCCTCACCACAGAGATGCCCGGCATCCTCAACTGGGCACTGGACGGACTCGCCCGACTCCAACGCACCGGACGAATCACCCAACCGCAGTCCAGCCGCGAAGCGGTCACCACCATGCAGGACACCGCCTCACCCACCAGCGCATTCGTCCGCGAACGCTGCACCACCGGACCCACATGCAGCGTCCCCGTAGATGCCCTGTGGACGGTCTGGCGCGAGTGGGCCGAAGACAACGGCGTCCGCGCCGGCACCAAACAAGTCTTCGGCCGCAACCTGCTCTCCGTGGTCCCCCAACTCAACCGCACCCGCCCCCGCGACGAGTACGGCCGGCAGGTGGTCACCTACAACGGGATCACCCTCACTCAGTGCGAACCACATTTGCCTGAGTCGCGACTCATCGCGTCTCAAGACCCCTCTGAGTGCCGTTGAGTGCCGATGAGTTGCGACTCAGAGCAATGTATTTCCAACCTGCGGAGGACTCAGTGAGCGCGCCCGCCACCGTTCAAGCCGACCCCCGCGCCACCCTCCGGAGCGGCCTGCCAGACCGGTACCTCACCCCCGAAGACATCGCCGTGATCTTCAAGGTGCCCGTCGAAACCGTCTACCAGTGGCGCAAGAAGCGCACCGGACCGCCCGGATTCCGCATCGGCAAACACCTCCGCTACGACCCCACCGACGTCTGCGCCTACGTCACCGCACTCAAGACCGCCGATCAGGCCGCCGCCTGACCCAGCCACAACCACACAGCTCAACACCCCAGGGAGGGCCACACCGTGGCCCTCCCTTCCCATGCTCCGAAGGGACCACCGCCACATGGCAGGCCACATCCAAGACCGCTGGTACAAGACCGAAACGACCACTGCCGGCAGGACCGTCCGCACCAAGACCGACCGCCACGGAACCGGCCTGCGCTACCGCGCTCGCTACGTCGGCCCCGACGGCACCGAGAAGAGCAAGTCATTCCGTGACAAGGAACTGCGGCTGGCTAAGCAGTGGCTCGCGCAGATCGAAGCGGACATGTCTCGCGGACAGTACATCGACCCCCGCACCACACGGACCACGTTCCGGCAGTACGCCGAACGCTGGGTCAAGACTCACACCGGCGAGATCAACAGCCGCGAGGCTGCGGAGCGTCGACTCCGACTGCACGCGTACCCCCACATCGGCACCCGCCCGCTCGGCTCGTTCAAGCCCGAGCACATCCGGGCCTGGATCGCCGATCTGGAAAACACCGTGCCTGCGGAGTCACATCGCCGCATCATCGTCGGCACCGTGTCCGCAGCGCTGAGCGCAGCAGTTGAGGACGGCTTGCTGAGCAAGAACCCATGCCACGCCCGCTCGGTGACGCTCCCGAAACCGGGCAAGCCACGCGTCGACCCGTGGACGTCAGCGCAGGTATTCGCCGTACGCTCCGGTCTCCCCCACCGCTACCGGGCCACCGTGGATGCCGGGGCAGGTTGCGGACTTCGTCAGGGTGAGATCTTCGGCCTCGCAGTGGATGAACTCGACTACACGGGCGGTTGGCTGGCCGTGGGCCATCAACTCAAGCGCATCCGGGGCAAGTACGTCTTCGCACTGCCGAAGGGTGGAAAGACTCGCAACGTGCCGTTGCCCAAGGCCGTTGCTACCGCGCTCCGGGACCACTCGAAGGAGTTCGAGCCCATCGACGTGACGCTTCCGTGGCGCACACCTGATGGCCCCCTGGTGACGAAGCGACTCATCTTCAGCGGAGTCGGGGGAAGGCACGTCCGGGTGAGCAACTTCAACGATCACCACTGGAAGCCCGCTCTGGCCACCGCAGGCATCATTCCGGAACGGAAGGCAGGTGAGCGGTACGCGTCAGCCGCTGAGGACGGCATGCACGCGCTCAGGCACTTCTACGCGTCCGTCCTGCTGGACGCCGGCGAGAGCATCCGGGCCCTGAGTTCCTACCTCGGTCACGCCGACCCTGGGTTCACGCTCCGGACCTACACGCACCTCATGCCGAGCAGCGAGGGACGTACCCGGAAAGCGGTCGACAGCCTCTATCTGGCGTCGAATCCTCAAGATCACGGCCCAGGGACGGCCCAAGCCGCCTGAACCGGCCCCGCCTCAAGGTGAACGTGCTGGTCGGGGCCCCACCGGGCCCCACCACGCAGACTTCATCTACTTCTGGCCGCTGTACACGGGCACGGCGATCCCGATCGACCAGTGGCGGTCGCGGATGTGGTTGGACACCTGGGTCTAGCCCGCCCGTCAGTCCCGCTGGACGAAGTCGTCGGCGGGCCCGCCATCCAGTCCGTCCGTGCCGGGTCCGCCGTACAGCCTGTCCTTGCCGCCGTCGAATCTGCCGCCGCCGCGGTTGTCGCCGTAGAGGGTGTCGTCGCCGCTGTCGCCGCGGAGCACGTCGTCGCCGACGCCGCCGTACAGCTGGTCGTCGCCGGGGCCGCCGTAGAGCGTGTCGTCGCCCTGCTCGCCGCTCAGGCTCCGGTCGCCCCCCGCTGCCGCGGAGCACGTCGTCGCCGGGGCCGCCGTAGAGTGTGTCGTCGCCCTGCTCGCCGCTCAGGCTCCGGTCGCCCCCGCTGCCGCGGAGCACGTCGTCGCCGGGGCCGCCTCGTGCGCCGGCGCCCTCGCCGACCGCGTGGATCGTGTCGTCGCCCCTGCCGCCTTCGGCATACCCGCCGGCCCGCACCGTGATGGTGTCGTCGCCGTTGTCGCCGTAGACGGCCTGGGCCTCGCGGGCGGTGCCGGTCCAGGTGTCCTCGCCCGCGCCGAGGTGGACCACGTTGTGGCCCAGACAGCCATGGGCGTCACCGGGGATGTCGTTGTGCACGACGGCGGAGTCGCCTTCGTCGCCGAGGTTCAGCAGGAGTGTGGGGTACGGGTCCGTCGCCATCTCCTCGATCACGATCGTGCAGGCGACCTCGGTGCGGTCCTCGGCGTCGGGGGAGACGCAGCCGGGCCCCGACGGGCGGATCGGGACCACGTCGTCGATCAGGTGGGTGACGACCAGTCCCTGACTGTCCGACGTCTCGGTGACGGTCACGTGGTTGGCCTGATGCCGGACGGCCGTGTAGACGACCTCGCCGCGCACCACGGCCTTCGCCGGCGGCCCCTTGTACGGCGCGGGCCCGGGGATCACCACGACCCGCACCACAACGCCCAGCGCCACCACCAGAGTTGCCACCACCGCGACCCGCACCACCCGGTGCCCGCCGAGTCGGGAGAACATCGTGCCGCCTCCGTGGGCCGGGATGTCGGATCCGGCACCACGACCGACCCTCAACCCCCACTCCCGGTTGCCCGATATCCCCCACTGTTCGCCGTACGTTCACATACGTGGCCCACCCGACCGCGCAATTCAGTCAGCTGATCTCCGTTAGGACAACAAAAGGCAACACCCCTCACAGCTTTCCCCCACGCCACCTACAGTTCGAAGGACTGATAACGGGGAGGGACAGGGGCATGCGCAAGGGGGTAAAGGCCGCCGTCATCGGCAGTGTGTTCGCTGTGATGGTGGGCGGGGCGGGGTACGGGGCGTTCAACGTCGTGTCCGCGTTGGGGGGTTCGGACGGGGTCGACGGGATCGGTGGGGCCTCGGCCAAGAAGACCGGGCCGCCCAGCGGCAGTGAGGTCAAGGAGACGACGAAGAAGTTCTTCGCCGCCTGGGAGAGCGGGAACGCGGTGTCCGCCGCGTCGTACACGAACAACGACGCCGCCGCCGACCTCGTCCTGGGGTCGTACAGCGGGGCCGGTCACATCACCAAGGTGAAGATCACGCCCGGTACGGCGACCGGGGCCACCGTGCCGTTCGGCGTGCGGGCCACGGTGTCGTACAAGGGCATCTCCAAGCCGCTCGGTTACCGCAGTCAGCTGACCGTCGTACGCGGGAAGACGACCGGGCGGGCCCTCGTCGACTGGCAACCGGCCGTCGTGCACCCGGAGTTGAAGACCGGCGACACGTTCGTCACCGGGGAGTCCGCGAGTCCGGCGATCGAGGCCGTGGACCGGGACGGGGTCGTGGTGACGAAGGAGAAGTACCCCTCCCTCGGGCCGATCCTGGACGAGTTGCGTGCCAAGTACGGTGACAAGGCGGGCGGTACGCCCGGTATCGAGCTGTCGATCAAGCACGCCGTCGCGGACTCGGCCGCCACCACGCTGCTGACCCTGGAGAAGGGCAAGGCCGGCAAGGTGCGCACGACGCTCAGCGCGAGCGTGCAGGCCGCCGCCGAGAAGGCCGTGACGAAGTACTCGGAGTCGTCCGTCGTGGCCCTTCAGCCGAGCACCGGGCAGGTGCTGGCGATCGCCAACAACCGCGACGACGGCTTCAACGCCGCGTTCCTGGGGCAGTTGGCGCCCGGCTCGACGATGAAGATCATCAGTGCCGCCACGTTCATCGACAACGACATCACGACGATGAACGGCCCGGCGCCCTGCACGCCCGACGCGGTCTGGCAGAGCCAGACCTTCCACAATCTGACGGGCCTCAAGCCGGACCTGGGCGCCACGCTCGCGGACAGCTTCGCCCGCTCCTGCAACACGGCCTTCGTGAAGTACGCCGACTCGGTCAAGGTGGACTCCCTGACCAAGGAGGCCGAGGACCGCTTCGGACTCGGCCGGGACAACTGGAAGACCGGCATCCCGTCCTTCGACGGCTCGGTCCCCGCGTCCGGCGGCCCGGACACCGCGGCCAACCTGATCGGCCAGGGCCAGGTGCAGATGAGCCCGCTGAACATGGCGTCGGTCACGGCGACCGCGAAGACGGGCACGTTCCGCCAGCCGATCCTCGTCGCGCAGAGCCTCGACGACCGCCAACTGGCCACCGCCCGGGGCCTGTCGGCGAGTACGTCGGCCCAGCTGCGGGCGATGATGAACCGCACGGCGATCAGCGGCACCGCGGCGGGCATCATGTCCGGGCTCGGCGGCAGCATCGGCGCGAAGACGGGATCGGCCGAGGTGGACGGGCAGTCCAAGTCCAACAGCTGGTTCACCGGCTACCGCGACGACGTGTCGGCGGCGGCCATGACCCAGGACGGCGGCCACGGCATCGACGCCGCGGGCCCGATCGTCCGGGCGGTACTGGCGGCGGGTGGCTGAACTCACCCCCGTGAGACGGGAACTCACCCGCACAGGACGGGACTCTAAGGTGTGCCCCGTCGTTGGGGCGTGTGAGGGCTGAGACGGGGCCGAGTGACGGCGGGGGCCCAAAGGGATTCGCGGAGGATCGGGAACTGTGGGCACGAGGGGCAAGAAGAAGGTCGTCGCCGAGCGGCGCAAGGCGAGACCCGCCGTGGTCGGCGGGGTGATCGCCGTGGCCGTCGTCGGCGCGGGCGTCGGCGCCTACGCACTGTACGACGGCGGGGCCTCGGCCGAGGCGGGCACGTCAACCACCGCCGACCACAAGGCGATCAGGACGGGCCCGCTGTCGGCGACCGAGGTGCAGACGACCGCGAAGCGGTACCTGGCCGACTGGCAGCAGGGCAAGGTCGCCCAGGCCGCCGCGACGACGGACAGGTCGACGGCAGCCGCCGCCCTGCTCACCGGGTACACGAAGAACGCCCACATGAAGGGCATCACCGTCACCGAGGGCGCCCGCACCGGCACCAAGGTCCCCTTCTCCGTGAAGTGCACGGTGTCGTACAAGGGCATCAACAAGCCCATGACGTACGCCACTTCGCTCACCGTCGTGCGCAGCGCGAAGGACGGCAAGCCGTACGTCCAGTGGCACGCCTCCGTCGTCCACCCGGACCTCGCGGACGGCGACACCCTGGTGACGGGCGAGTCCGGCACTCCGCCGATCAAGGCCTACGACCGTGACGGCGGCGAGCTGACGACGGCCAAGTACCCGTCGCTGGGGCCGGTGTTGGACGGGCTGCGGGAGAAGTTCGGCAAGAAGGCCGGCGGCAAGGCGGGCATCGAACTCCAGGTGATCCGGGGCAAGAAGTCCAAGCAGTCCGACAAGACGCTCGTCGAGCTGAGCAAGGGCACGCCGGGCAAGGTGAGGACGACGCTCAGCCCGACGCTCCAGGCGGCGGCCGAGACACAGGTCACCAAGCAGAAGAACTCCTCGGTCGTGATGATGCGCCCGTCGACCGGCGAGATCCTGGCCGTAGCGAACGCCTCGCACGGCTTCAACGTGGCCTTCCAGGGCTCCCTCGCCCCCGGTTCCACGATGAAGGTCGTGACGTCGACGATGCTCTTCGAGAAGAACCTGATCACCCCGGACGCGTCGCACCCCTGCCCCAAGACGTACAAGCTGGCGGGCTGGACCTTCCACAACGACGACGACTCGGAGATCAAGAAGGGCACGTTCAAGATGGCCTTCGGGGCCTCCTGCAACAACGCCTTCATCAACTTCGCGCCCAAGCTGTCGAACAGCGACCTGACGACGGAGGCCCAGCAGGTCTACGGCCTCGGCATGAACAACTGGGCCATCGGCGTCCCCACCTTCGACGGCTCGGTCCCGGTGCAGAGCGGCGCGCAGATGGGCGCCTCGCTGATCGGCCAGGGCGGGGTCCGCATGAACCCGCTGAACATGGCGTCGGTCGCCGCCACCGTCGACACGGGCACCTTCCACCAGCCGTACCTGGTCTCCCCGACGGTCGACAACCGCACGATCGCGAAGGCCTCGCGCACGATGTCGTCGACGACGCAGTCGGAGCTGAAGGAGGTCATGAAGTACACGGCGGACTACGGCACGGCGGCGCAGGCGATGTCCGGGCTCGGTCCGGACTACGGCGCGAAGACCGGCTCGGCGGAGGTCGACGGCCAGAAAAAGCCCAACGGCTGGTTCACCGCGTACAAGGGCGACCTCGTCGCCGCGGGCGTCGTCCAGGCGGGTGGCCACGGCGGCGACACGGCGGGCCCGATCGTGGCGGCCCTGCTCAAGCTGGGCAGCAGCCTCGGCGGCTGACCCCCGGCCTGAGCCCGCTGAGCCCCTGAACGTCCCCGGGGCTCAGCTGATCCTCTGTGCGGGTCAGCCGGCGACCGGCGTGGTGGCCGTATAGGTCCGCCGCAGGAACCGCATGATCGTCTTCGTCTCGAACTGGACGACGGAGACGCCCTGTTCGGAGTGGAACTCGACCACGGCCTGCACCCGCCCGCACGGCCACACCCGCACCTCGCCGCTGCCGGCCGGGGCACGCAGCCCCTGCTCCAGCAGCGCCCGGTCGAAGGTCCATTCATGCGGTCCGGGCAGGCCGATACGGACGGCTCGGGGATCGGATTCGGGGTCGTACCGCAGGACGACCGGCACCGCGTCACGGTCCAGCCGGTCCACGTCCTCGTCGGTGACGATATGGGCTCGCGCGTACTGTTCGACTACGGACATCGGGCGGCCCCTTACGCTGAGTGACCTGTGTGAAAGCTATGCATCCGCTTCCACTACCCAAATGTCGCACATTTTCTCGGGAGCGCCCCTCGGGGCGACAGATCTCACATATCGGCAAGAGACTTCCTCGCTCTTGCAAAGGACTCGCAACAAGCATCTAAAATCATCCCGTGCATGTGCCTGACGGATTCATAGACGCCCCCGTATCCGCCGCGACCGGAGTGGTCGCCGCGGCAGCCATCGCCGTGAGCCTGCGCGGTGCCCGCCGCGAACTCGACGAACGGACGGCGCCGCTCGCGGGCCTGGTCGCCGCGTTCATCTTCGCCGTGCAGATGCTCAACTTCCCGGTCGCGGCCGGCACCAGCGGCCACCTCCTGGGCGGCGCGCTGGCCGCGATCCTGGTCGGCCCCTACACCGGCGTGCTCTGCGTCTCGGTCGTCCTCCTCATGCAGGGCATCCTGTTCGCGGACGGCGGCCTGACCGCGCTCGGCGTGAACATCACCGACATGGCGATCACGACGACGGTCGTGGCCTACGCCGTCTTCCGCGGCCTGGTGAAGGTGCTGCCCCGCACCCGCCGCTCGATCACCGCCGCGTCCTTCACCGCGGCTCTGCTCTCCGTCCCCGCCGCCGCCCTCGTCTTCACCCTCCTCTACGCCCTCGGCGGCACCACCGACGTCTCCCTCGGCAAGGTCGCCACCGCGATGATCGGCGTCCACGTCCTCATCGGCGTCGGCGAGGCCGCGATCACCGCGCTGACGGTCGGCGCCGTGATCGCCGTACGCCCGGATCTCGTCCATGGCGCACGCGGCCTGGAGCAGCGCCTCAAGCTGCGCGTGAACGGTGAACTCGTGGACGCGACACCGCGGTTGGAGCCGGTCGCCGCCCCCCGGACCTCCCGCCGCGGACTGTGGATCGGTGGCCTGGTCACGTCCCTCCTCCTCGCCGGTTTCGTGAGCTTCTACGCCTCCTCGAACCCCGACGGCCTGGAGAAGGTGGCCGCCGACCACGGCATCGACCAGAAGGCGAAGGAGCACACCTCGGCCGACTCCCCGCTGGCCGACTACGGCGTGCGCGACATCGACGACGCCCGGCTCTCCGGCGGCCTCGCGGGCGTGATCGGCGTGGGCGTCACGGTCGTGGCGGGCACGGGCGTCTTCTGGGCGGTCCGCAAGCGTCGCAGCACCACCTCGCAGGCGGCCTGACATGGGCGCGGGCCACGCCCACCGCCTCTACCGACACGGCCACTCCCCCGTCCACGCGCTGCCCCCGCACACCAAACTGGCCGCCGTCTTCGCCTTCGTGGTGGTCGTGGTGTCGACCCCGCGCGAGGCGATGTGGGCGTTCGGCGGGTACGCGGTACTGCTGGGGCTGGTCGCGTACGCGGCCCGCGTCCCCGCGGCCTTCCTCCTCCGCCGCCTGCTGATCGAGATCCCCTTCGTGGCGTTCGCGGTCCTCATGCCCTTCGTGGCGGAGGGCGACCAAGTGACCGTCCTGGGCGTGCAGTTGAGCGTGAACGGCCTCTGGGGCGCGTGGAACGTCCTCGCGAAGGGCACCTTGGGCGTAGCCGCCTCGGTCCTCCTCGCCGCGACCACCGAACTCCGCGAACTCCTCCTGGGCCTCCAGCGGTTGAAGCTCCCACCCCTCCTCGTCCAGATCGCGTCCTTCATGATCCGCTACGGCGATGTCATCACGGACGAGATGCGGCGGATGCGGATCGCCCGCGAGTCACGGGGTTTCGAGGCCCGGGGCATCCGCCACTGGGGTGTGCTCGCGAAGTCGGCGGGCGCGTTGTTCATCCGCTCCTACGAACGCGGGGAGCGGGTCCATCTGGCCATGGTGAGCCGGGGTTACACCGGTTCGATGCCGGTGATCGACGAGGTGACGGCGTCCCGGGCCCAGTGGTCGTACGCCTTCGCTCTGCCCTGTACCGCCCTTGCCGTATGCCTGTTGGGATGGACGCTGTGACCGGTTCGCTTTCGCTGGAGGTCTCCGGGCTGGCCTTCGCCTACCCCGACGGCCAACAGGCCCTGTTCGGCGTCGACTTCACTGTCGCGCGCGGCGAACGGGTCGCCCTGCTCGGCCCGAACGGCGCCGGCAAGACCACCCTCGTCCTGCACCTCAACGGCATCCTCACGGCCGGCGCCGGAACGGTGACGGTGGCCGGACTCCCGGTCGGCAAGCGGCACATGGCGGAGATCAGGCGCCGGGTCGGGATCGTCTTCCAGGACCCCGACGACCAGCTGTTCATGCCGACGGTCCGGGAGGACGTGGCGTTCGGCCCGGCGGCGGCCGGGATGAAGGGCGCCGAGCTGGAGCAACGGGTGCGTACGGCACTGGAGTTGGTCGGGATGGCGGGCTTCGCGGACCGTCCCCCGCACCACCTGTCGTTCGGGCAGAGGCGGCGCGTCGCGGTCGCCACAGTCCTGGCGATGGAACCGGAGATCCTCGTCCTGGACGAGCCCTCCTCCAACCTCGACCCCGCCTCCCGTCGCGAACTGGCCGACATCCTGCGGTCGTTGGACGTGACGGTCCTCATGGTCACCCACGACCTGCCGTACGCACTGGAGTTGTGCCCGCGCGCGCTGGTCCTCAGCGAGGGCGTGATCGCGGCGGACGGGAAGACCGGCGAGCTCCTCTCCGACGACGCGTTGATGCGGGCGCATCGCCTGGAGCTGCCCTTCGGGTTCGACCCGCGGTCCGTGACGATGGGCGCGTGACGTTACCGACGGTCATCACCCCCGGGTGGACACGGCTGTGCTACCGGTCAGTATCTTGGGCGCGAAGGAGCCGCGCGCGCTCGTGCTTTCCGTCCCCGGGGGAGGTCCCGCCATGACCGACGACACCGCTGTCACCACCGACACCGCTGTCGACACCCGCCCGACGAAGATCATGTACGTCGCCGAGGCCACCGCCCACGGCGGCCGGGACGGCTTCGTCAGCAGCCAGGACGGCCAGCTCGCCCTCCAGGTCGCGATGCCCCCGGCGCTGGGCGGCGACGGCAACGGCACCAACCCCGAACAGCTCTTCGCGGCCGGCTACAGCTCCTGCTTCCACAACGCGCTGGTCCTGGTCGGCCGTAGGGCGGGCTTCGACCTGACCGGTTCCACGGTCGCCGCGAAGGTCGGCATCGGCCCCAACAAGCAGCGCGGCTACGGCCTCGCGGTCGCCCTGAGCGTGTCCCTGCCGGTCCTCGACCAGGACATCGCGGCGAAGCTGGTGGACGCGGCGCACGAGGTCTGCCCGTACTCGAACGCGACCCGCGGGAACATCGACGTGACGATCCTGCTTGGTTGAGAGAGAGGCCGGACGGCAGAACTGGGAGCGCGGACGTGGACGTGAACGGCGTGGTGGCCGAGGGCTTCGAGCCGGTCAGGGACGCGTTCGTACGGAACTTCGAGGCGCGCGGGGACCGGGGCGCGGCGGTGACGGTGTACCGGCACGGGCACCGGGTCGTGGACCTCTGGGCAGGCACGAAGGACGTGGACGGCACCGAGCCCTGGGAACAGGACACGGCCCAGATCGTCCGCTCGGCGACGAAGGGCGTGGCAGCCGGCGTACTCCTGCTGCTGGCGCAGCGCGGGGAACTGGACCTGGACGCTCCGGTGGGCGAGTACTGGCCTGAGTACAAGGCGGCCGGCAAGGAGCGCACCCTGGTGTGGCACCTGCTGGCCCACCGCGCGGGCGTGCCGGTGCTGGACCGCCCGCTGACCCCGGAGCAGGCCGCCGACCCGGTGCTCAGCGCGACGGCGGTGGCGGCGCAGGCACCGGCTTGGGAGCCGGGCACGGACCACGGGTACCACGCGCAGACGTACAGCTGGCTGACCGGTGAACTGGTTCGCCGGGTGACGGGCAGGTCGATCGGCGAGTGGATCGCGGGCGAGATCGCGGGCCCGGTCGGGGCGGACCTGTGGGTGGGCCTGCCGGCGTCCTCGGCGAACCGGGTGGGCCGGGTCGCACAGCTGGAAGCCGCGACAACGGACGCGAGCGCTCTCCGCACCCGCCCCAAGCGCTCGGTCTCCGAGGCGTACGCGAACCCCGACTCCCTCACCCGGCGCGCGTTCGGGGCGATCACCCCGATGCCGGACGAGAACGACCCGGCGTACCGGGCGGCCGAACTCCCCGCGTCGAACGGCATCGCGACGGCGGACGGCCTGGCCCGTTTCTACGCGTCACTGATCGGTGAAGTCGACGGCGGGGTATGCCTGTTCACCCCCGCGACGGTCCAACTGGCCCGCGCAGAACGCTCGTCGGGCCCGGACCGCGTCCTCATCGTGAACACCCGCTTCGGCCTGGGCTACATGCTGCACGGCAGCGCGTCCCCTCTCCTCTCGGAGACCTCCTTCGGCCACCCGGGCCGAGGCGGCGCACTGGGCTTCGCGGACCCCGAGTCGGGCATCGCGTTCGGCTACGTCACGAACGGCTTCCGCAAGAGCGTGACGGCGGACCCGAGAGCGCAGGCGCTGGTACGGGCGGTACGGACATCTTTGGCATCAGCGGAATGAACCGGCCCGACCGAAGGGTTCCCCGTCCATGACGCCCAAGAACGCCGACACCGCCACCGCCCCCTCCACCGACGCCCGCACGATCACCAACCCGCCCACGCTCCACGACCCGACCCCGTTCGGCTACAGCCACGCGGTCTCGGCACCCGGTGAACTCGTCTTCATCGCCGGCCAGTACGCCTCCGACGAGACGGGCACACCGGTACCGGGCGACTTCGCGGCACAGGTGGAGTTGGCGTTCACCCGCCTGCGATCAGCGCTGGCGGGAGTGGACCTGGACTTCGAACACGTGGTCCGCCTGGGCACGTTCATCGTCGACCACGACCTCACCAAGCTCGAAACCCTGGGCAAGGCCCTGCACGCAAACTTCGGCGACCGCCTCCCGGCCCAGACCCTCAGCGGCGTCGCGTCCCTCGCCCTGCCCGGGATGCTGTTCGAGGTGGACGCGGTGGCGGTACGCCGTCCCTGACGGACAGTCGGCACCACTTTGGGCGACATGCTGCGGGGAGGGTCGCGCAGGTCCACCTGAATCAACAGGCCAATCCAGCCCCGGCGACGGGCCTCGCGGACGACACGGCGGGAGCGCCACTTCAACCGCCCGCCGAAGACACCGTCCACCCGCACCGCGACGTCTCCCACGCTTCCCTCACCCGCGAGCCGGCCAAGTCACCTGACCTCCCAGGCTGGCAGGGACACACCGGAACCAGAAGCATGGCCCGGCAAAGAACGGACGAGGACTCCGACCCGTCAACTCGCCCGCAACATCATCCCGATCCCGGCCACGAGCAGCAATGCGGCGGCGATACGGGGCGCGCCGAACCGCTCCTTGAAGAAGACGGTGCCGATCGCCGCGCCGACGATGATCGACGACTCGCGCAGGGCGGCAATCGGGGCGAGTTCGGCGCGGGTCTGGGCCCACAGGACGAGGCCGTATGCCGTGAAGGACAGGGCCGCGCCGAGGAAGCCGACGGTGGCGAACGGCCTTAGTTTCGCGGCGAATTGGCCTCGCCAGCGGTGTAGTGCGTACGCCGGGATGACCAGGCCCTCGATCACCATCAGCCAGGAGATGTACCCGAGCGAGGACCCCGAGGCACGTACGCCCAGTCCGTCGACGACGGTGTACGCGGCGATCGACACCCCCGTCGCCAACGCAGCGCCGATCGCAGGCCAGTTGGGCCGTCGCCCGCGCATTCCCCACAGGGCGACGCCGGTCAGGCCCGTGCACGACAGGGCGATGCCGGCGGCGGCCCAGGCGTTCGGCACCTCGTGGGCGAAGACGGCGGCCAGCACGGTCACGAGGAGGGGCGCCGTGCCGCGCGCGATGGGGTACGCCTGCCCGAAGTCCCCCAGTTGGAAGGACTTCATCAGCAGCAGGAAGTACACGACGTGGATGACACCCGACACGATCAGATACGGCCATGCTCCCGCCGCCGGAAACGCCGCGAACGGCGCCAACGCCAACCCGATCACCGTCCCGCCGCCCGCGATGAGCGTGAAGCCGACGAGCTTGTCCGTGATGCGGTGGGCGAGGGCGTTCCAGCAGGCGTGGGTGACAGCGGCGAGCAGGACGGCGGCGGCGACCTCCGGAGTCACGAGGACTGCTCGCGCACATCCACGAGGGTGGCACCGGCGTACGCGACAAGCTCCTTGGGCTCCATGGGGAACACGGCATGCGGATTGCCGGCGGCGGCCCACACGACGTCGTGCGCGAGCAGCGAACGATCGGCGAGCACACGAGTCTTCGTACGGTGCCCAAAGGGCGGCACGCCCCCGATGGCATACCCGGTCGTCTCCCGTACGACGTCCACCTTGGCCCGAGTGACCTTCTCCACCCCGAGTTCCCGCCGGACAAGCTCCACATCCACCCGGGACGCCCCGTCCATGAGCACCAGTACCGGGACCCCGTCCGCCGCGAAGATCAACGACTTGCAGATCTCACTCAGCTCGCATCCGATCGCGGCGGCGGCCTCGGCTGCGGTACGGGTGGCGTCCGGAAACCGCCGAATACGACCCAGCAGATCCGCGAGCCCCAACTCCCGTAGCACCGCGGCGAATCGGGGGTTGGCGCCGGTGTTGTCGTCTTCGGTGTTGTTCATGCTCATGGGGGCACGGTAGCGGTGGGTGTACTGGGCCTGCGACTGAGTTCCGACCGTCGGACCGCCCGCTTCTTGGCCAGTGTCGGGATTACGAGAAGCGAGCGGGCGGCCCCGAGGAATGGGTGGCCCAGGTACGCATCCCCCCACCTGTACTGCGTACCGGGCCGGTGTGAGGGGAACGAGCTCGCCCCTCGCCATCACGCCGGGCGGTTCTGGTCCAGGGGCGCGGAAGGGGGCTCCGGGCCAGTTCCGGTTGGCGGCCCGGGTGATGGCCCCGGTGATGGCTGCCCATCCGTCGATTGACTCCCCCGGGGGGCAACCGGTCCGTAGAAATGTGACAGCCGAAGCGGAAGTGTCACATTTTGCGGACCCACCTCCCTCCACCCCCACCCTGTCTCCTCTGGAGGCCGGGGTCTCTTCTAACCAGTCAAAGGTCGCGACGGTGGTGAGATTTACCCCCAGCTTCCAGCAACCACCCACGCGGGGTTGGCCGCTGAGCCGACCCCGCGTGCTGGCGAGACACGGACGCGTCCCCTCGCACCGGCCCGGAACGCAGTACAGACAGGGGCCCGCCCACCTTGGCCACCCGTCCTTCCGGGCCGCTCGCTCGCTTCTGAAACGGGCTGGAGCGGCCCTACGACCAGGTGACTTCTTTCGCCTGAGCGACAGCAGCCGTACGACCCGGCGCCTCGTGGTACTTCCAGTACAAGTTCGTGTGGGCGATGACCTGCTCCGGCGGCGGCGCACCCCACCCACTCAAGTCCGACGTGGTGTGGGCATCGCTGACGAGTGTCACGTCGTAGCCCCGCACGAAGGCGCCGTGGATCGTGGAGCGGATGCAGGCGTCGGTGGACGCGCCGGCCACCACGAGGCGTCCGACCCGCGCCTCGGCCAGTACCTGTTCCAAGGACGTGCCCTCGAAGGAGTCGGGGTAGCTCTTGGGGACGAGGGGTTCGGGGTCGCGGCGGGTCAGTTCGGGGACGTACTGCCAGGCCTCGCTGCCCTTAGGCACGTTCTCGTCGAAGTGCTGGACCCAGACGACCGGCACGGATTCCTCACGGGCCCTGTCGACGAGTCCGGCGATGTTGGCGACGACCGCGTCACGCCCGTACGCGTCGGCCACGACACCGACCTGGACGTCGATCACCAGGAGTGCGGTGTTGGGGCGTTCTGTGAGTGTGGTCATGCTCAACACGCTAGTGCGGCCCACTGACATCCGCTCGGCCCAAACCGGCCCCGCGACCGACGCGATCTGCCGCGCCACCCGAACTCGGTGACGCGGCAGATCAGTTGCCCGGTGCCTCAGTGCCTCGCGGCAGCCGCCTCAGGCCCGGACCAACTCCCGGTCCTCGTCGGGATCCGAGTCCTTGGAGTCCAGCTCGCGCAGGCCCTCGCCCTCGACATCCACGTTCGGCAGTATCCGGTTCAGCCACTTCGGCAGCCACCACGCACGGTTGCCGAGCAGGGCCAGCACCGCCGGGACGATCGCCATGCGGACCACGAACGCGTCGAAGAAGACGGCGACCGCCAGGCCGAAGCCGATCATCTTGACCATGGACTCACTGGAGGTGATGAAGCCGGCGAAGACCGCCATCATGATGACCGCCGCGGCCGTGACGACCCGGGCACCGTGCCTGAACCCGGTGACGACGGCCTGGCTGGGCTTCTCGCCATGGACGTAGGCCTCGCGCATCCGGGTCACGAGGAACACCTCGTAGTCCATCGCCAGGCCGAAGACCACGCCCACCAGGAAGATCGGCATCATCGACATGATCGGACCGGTCTCCTCCACACCGATCAGGCCCGCCAGCCAGCCCCACTGGAAGACGGCGACGACCGCGCCGAGCGAGGCGAGCACGCTGAGCAGGAAGCCGAGGGCCGCCTTCAGCGGAACCAGGATCGAGCGGAAGACCACGATCAGGAGCAGGAAGGCGAGTCCGACCACCAGGGCCAGGTACGGGATCAGGGCGTCGTTGAGCTTCTGCGAGAAGTCGATGTTCATCGCCGTGGTGCCGGTGACCAGCACCTGCGCGTCCGTGTCGGCCTTGATGCCGGCGCCCTCGTCACGGATGGAGTGCACCAGGTCCTCGGTGGTGACCGACGACGGCTTGGAGTCGGGCACGACGGTGATCGTCGCGGTGTCACCGGCCTTGTTGAACATGGCCGGACTGACCGAGACCACGTCGTCGAGGGTCTTGATCTTGTCGGTCACCGTGGTGGCGGCGGCCTTGGGCGCGTCGCTGTTCTTGGCGTCCACGACGATCATCAGCGGGCCGTTGAAGCCGGGACCGAAGCCCTCCGCGAGGAGGTCGTAGGCCCGTCGCTGGGTGGTGGACGTCGGCTGCGAGCTGTCGTCGGGCAGACCCAGCTGCAACTGGCTGGCCGGCAGCGCGATCGCGCCGAGGCCGAGCACGCTGAGGATCAGGACGGCGGCGGGACGCCGTACGACGAAGCTCGCCCAGCGGGTGCCCATGTTCGGCCTGGCCGCCTTGTCCGCTTCCTTGGCGCTGCCGCCGCCCAGCCACTTGGCCTTCTCGCCGGTGGGCTTGATCCTGCGGCCCGCGTAGCCGAGCAGCGCCGGGATCATGGTCAGGGCGATGAACACCGCGACCACGACAGTGCCCGCCGCCGCGACACCCATCTTGGTCAGCATCGGCACGTTGACGACCGCGAGACCGGCCAGCGCGATGACGACCGTGAGACCGGCGAAGACCACCGCCGAACCCGCGGTGCCGACGGCCCGGCCGGCCGCGTCCTCGCGTTCGCGGCCCTCGGCCAGTTCGGCCCGGTAGCGGGACACGATGAACAGCGCGTAGTCGATGCCGACGGCGAGGCCGATCATCATCGCCAGCGTCGAGGTCGTCGATCCCAGATCCAGCGTCTTCGCCAGGACCGTGATCGTCGAGACGCCGATCCCCACCCCGATGATCGCCGTCAGCAGCGGCAGGCCGGCCGAGACCAGCGAACCCAGAGTGATGAGCAGGACGACGGCGGCCAGGGCGATACCGATGATCTCGCCGACGCCCATCTCCGCGGCGGCCTGGAGCGCGTCACCGCCGACGTCGACGGTCAGCCCGGTGGCCCGGGCCTGGGACGCGGTGTCCTCCAGGGCGTTCTTGCTGGCGTCCTTGAGTTCCATGCCGGCGACGTCGTACTTCACCGAGGTGTAGGCGACCGTCCCGTCCTTGCTCACGGCGTTCGTGGTGAACGGGTCGGAGACGGAGACGACTTCGGAGCCGTCGGCCAGCTCCTTCACCGTCTTCTCGACGGTCGCCTTGTTGCCGGCGTCGGTCATCTTCTCGCCGCTCGGCGCCTTGAAGACGACACGCGCGGTGGCGCCGTCCGAACTGGAGCCGGGGAAGCGCTGGTCCAGCAGGTCGAAGGCCTTCTGGGCCTCGGTCCCGGGTATGGAGAAGGAGGTGGAGCCCGCCGCGGGCGCGCTGGCCGCGCCGACTCCCGCGAGCGTCAGCAGCGCGATCCATAGAAGGGCGACGTAGTGCCGTCGCCTGAAGGCGAGCCGGCCGACTTTGTAGAGGAACGTGGCCACGAGGGCGTACTCCCGGTCAGGTCGTGGGGTTCTTCGGGGCAGGGGTGATCGACCGGTTGGGGACACGGTTGATCGGCCCGACGACGTGAGCGGTTACGTCAGGTGGGCGTGCTGTGGGTCGTTCAGGTGGTGGGTACGGGTGCGCCCAGTGCGGGGAGCACCACGGCGTCGATGTACGACAGCAGGAAGGCCTGGGTGGGCGGCTGCTCGTCGATCATGGTGCGGGCGGCGAACCCGCCGATCATCATGTGCACGATGTACTCGATCGCCGGATTGTCGCCACGGATCTCACCCCGGTCGATCGCCCGCCGGAGCATCGTCTGGAACTCCGCCATCTCGGGTTCGACGAGGTGTTCCCGGAACGCCTTGAGGAGGTCCGGGCTGCCGTGCATCGCCATGGCCAGGCCCCGCATGAGCGCGGAGTTCTGCTCCATCTCGCAGTCGTCCGACCGCATCGTGAGGGCGTGGAAGTCGCCCCTGAGCGAACCGGTGTTGACGGCGGCGGCCGATGCGCCGGGCTTGTTGTGCCGCACCGCTTTGGCCACCAGCTCGGCCTTGCCGCCCCACTGGCGGTAGAGCGTCGCCTTGCTGGAACGAGTGCGGGCGGCCACGGCGTCCATGGTGAGGGCGTCGTAGCCGACTTCCCGGAGCAGTTCGAGCACGGCCGCGTACAGCTCGGCCTCGCGCTCGGGTGTGATGCGACTGCGACGCGCCGTTGCGACTTCAGTCATGCCACTCACCTCTCCGGATCCGAACGAGACGGTTTCGTACCGCCTCGCGTAGTCATGAATGTAGCGCACTCTCCAACGAAACGAAACCGTTTCGTACGTGTGGAGAGTCACCCGCCGAGCCGCCCGCCGAGTCACCCCGGCGATTTTTCATAAGTTGCTCGGGTCCGTCCCCCGGAAAAGCATAGGGAGGTGAGCTATCTGCGCCTGCCGCACCTCAGTGGCGACCTCCTGAGCTTCGTGGCCGAGGACGACCTCTGGCTGGCCCCGCTCGACGGCAGGGGCCGCGCCTGGCGGCTCACCGTCGACCGCACGAAGGTCGGCCACCCCCGCTTCTCGCCCGACGGCCGCCACATCGCGTACACGAGCTGGCGCAGCCTGGTCCCGGAGATCCATCTCGCGCCGGTCGAGGGCGGCCCCGGCCGCCGGCTCACGTACTGGGGCAGCGCCGACACCCAGGTCTGCGGCTGGACCCCGGACGGCGACATCCTCGCCGTGGCCTCGCACGGCGAGCCGTTCTCGTACTTCACCTGGGCCCACAAGGTCCCCACCGACGGCGACCCCGGCGGCCGTCTCCCCTGGGGCCCGGTCTCCGACATCCAGCTCGCCGACGTCGACGGCGAACTCCAGACCCTGCTCCTGACCGGCACCCCGCCGCACGAACCGGCCGCCTGGAAGCGCTACCGCGGCGGCGCCATGGGCCGCCTCTGGCTGCACGGCCGCCGCCTGCTCGCCGACCTCGAAGGCCACCTGCACTCCCCCATGTTCGTCGACGGCCGCATCGCCTTCCTCTCCGACCACGAGGGCATCGGCAACCTCTATTCCTGCTCCTACGACGGCTCCGACCTCCGGCGCCACACCGATCACGACGCCTTCTACGCCCGGCACGCGGCGAGCGACGGCACCCGGGTCGTGTACCAGTGCGCCGGTGACCTGTGGATCGTCGACGACCTCTCCCCGACATCGGTCCCCCGCAAGCTGGACGTGCGGTTGAGCGGCCCGCGCGCGGGCCGCCGTACCTACCAGGTACCCGCCGCCCAGCACGTCGACGGCATCTCGGTCGACGAGACGGGCCGCGCGAGCGCCGTCGTCGTACGCGGCAGCCTGTACTGGCTGACCCACCGCGACGGCCCCGCCCGCACCATCACCGACACCCCCGGCGTACGGGTCCGCCTGCCCGAGATGCTCGGCAGCGGCGGACAGGTCGCCTACGTCACCGACGCGGACGGCGAGGACGCGATCGAGATCGCCTACCTCCCCCGCGCCTCGGGAGAACGCGAGCCCCGCCGACTCGCCTCCGGCGAGGTGGGCCGCGTACTGGAATTGGTGTCGGACCCGGCCGGCGAGCGCCTCGCGATCGCGGCCCACGACGGACGGCTCCTGCTCCTGGACGCCACGGAGGACTCCAACGGCGAGGTGACGGAGCTGATCCGCTCGATCAACGGCCCGGTACGGGACCTGGCCTTCTCTCCGGACGGCAGCTGGCTGACCTGGTCCCACCCGGGCATCGGCCGCTCGCTCCGCCAGATCAAGATGGCGCGGATAAAGGACCGTCTGATCGTCGACGTCACCAACGGCCGCTTCGAGGACGAGAATCCGGTCTTCACGCGGGACGGCCGCTACCTCGCCTTCCTCTCCTGGCGCGGCTTCGACCCGGTCTACGACGTCCACACCGGCGACCTGTCCTTCCCGCTCGGCTGCCGCCCCTACCTCGTCCCCCTCTCCTCGGCCACGCCCTCCCCGTTCGCGCTGACCCCGGAGGGCCGTCCGGCCGCCGGGGGCCTGGACGCGGCGGAGGACGACGACGGTGCGGACGGCACGGTGACCGTGGAGGTGGAAGGACTGGAGAACAGGGTGACGCCCTTCCCCGTGTCCGCCTCCAAGTACTCGGCCCTGTACCCGGTTTCGGGCGGCGGACTGGTCTGGTTGCGCTGGCCGATCTCGGGCGCGCTGGGCGAGACCTTCGCCAACCCGGACGACACCAGCGGCCGTCCGACCCTCGAATACTTCAACATCAGCAAGGCGAAGAAGTCCGAACTGGTCGACCACCTCGACTGGTTCGCGGTGAGCGGCGACGGCTCACGCCTGGTCGTGGTCGACGAGGACGAACTGCGCGCGGTCCCTTCGACGGAGTCCGGCGACAGCGACTCGACGGTCTGGATCGACCTCCGCCGCATCCTCCACGAGGTGGACCCGCCCGCCGAATGGCGCCAGTCGTACGAGGAGGCGGGCCGCCTGATCCGCGCGTACTACTGGGACCCGCGGATGTGCGGCATCGACTGGACCGGGGTCCTGGACCAGTACCGCCCGCTGATCGAGCGGGTGGCATCCCCGGACGACTTCGCGGACCTGCTCCGCGAAGTCCTGGGCGAGTTGGGCACGTCCCACGCCTACGTCACCGCGTCCCGCCGCAACGAGGGCCCGCCCCACTACCAGCGCCGACAGGGCCTGCTGGGCGCCAACTTCGTGCGCAGGGAGGGCGGTTGGACGGTGGCGCGCATCCTCCCCGGCGAGTCCTCGGACTCCAAGGCCCGCTCTCCGCTGGCCGGTACCGGCATCCGCGAGGGCGCGATCCTGACCCACGTGGACGGCCGGCCGGTGGACGAACTCACCGGCCCCTACCCCCTGTTGGCAGGCGCGGGCGGCACAACGGTCGAGCTGACCTTCACCCCGGCCGAGGGCGAGGGCAGGGCCCGCAGAGTCGCCGTGGTCCCCCTCATCGACGAACGCCCTCTGCGCTACCAGGACTGGGTGGCCAAACGCCGGGCGGTGGTACGGGAGTTGAGCGGCGGCCACTGCGGCTACCTCCACATCCCCGACATGGGCGGCTCCGGCTGGGCCCAGTTCAACCGCGACCTGCGCCTTGAGGTGTCCCGCCCGGCCCTCATCGTCGACGTCCGCGGCAACGCGGGCGGCCACATCAGCGAGCTGGTGGTCGAGAAACTCACCCGCACGATCCTGGGCTGGGACCTGACCCGCAACGCCCAACCGGTGTCGTACGCGTCGAACGCCCCCAGGGGCCCGGTGGTTGCCCTCGCCGACGAGGCGACATCCTCGGACGGCGACATGATCACTGCCGCCTTCAAACTCCTCAAACTCGGCCCGGTGGTAGGCCAACGAACCTGGGGCGGAGTGGTCGGCATGACCGGCCGCCACCAACTCGGCGACGGCACGGTGATCACGGTCCCCATGAACGCCGCCTGGTTCGACGCGTACGGCTGGTCGGTGGAAAACCGAGGCGTGACCCCGGACCTGGAGATCCTCCGCACCCCGTTGGACTGGGCAGAGGGCCGCCACGCACAGCTGGACGACGCCATCAAACTGGCCCTGGACCTACTGTCCCTCCACCCGGCGGCAACCCCGCCCGACTACTCATCCGTCCCGGACCGAAGCAGACCGAAACTGCCGCCGCGCTCTTGAGAAGGGAACGCCAACTCCCTTCTTTCAGGGGCGCGGGGAACCGCGCACCCAGCCCCCACCGAACCCGCACCCGACAACGCAACGTGGGGCGCCCCCAAACACAGGGCGCCCCACGCAACCAGACCTCAACTACGCGTCGTAGTCCTGGTCCATCTCCTGATCCATACGCTCCCGCGCACCCTGCCCCGTACGCTCAACGTCCTCGTCCCGCTGCTGACCACGGTCCCGCGCCTGGTCCTTGCCCTGGTCCATACGGTCCTTGGCCTTGTCCGCGAGGTCCTTGGCCTTGTCCTGGAACTGGTCCTTCATACCCATGTGGGTTCACTCCCGTACTGATGGGGGGGGGATTTGCGGGGCCCCCAGGTGGGGCCTCGACCAGATTCACACGCCAGAACAAAGCGCGCATTTCGATCAGTCACCCTCCGTGACACGGGCCGTGGCCCGAGCCGCCTCGTCCGCCGCCCCACCCGCCCCCACAAGCCCCGACCGCATCCCCTCCAGCCGAGACCCGAACCGCCGCATCTCCCGCTGCCCCACCGACCCGATGACCCCCGGCAGATACCCCCGCACCCCCTGCATCCCCCGCAACCACCACTGCCCGTACACATGACTGGACCGCCGCTCGATCCCGGCGACGATCCGATCCACGGCCGGCCCCAGCGGATACGTCTTGTTCGACGGCCAGGGCAACCGCTCCCTCAACTCCCGCATGACCGCGTCCTGATCAGCCCCCCGCACCATGTCCGTGTCGGTCCAGGACAGATACCCGACCCCGACCCGCACCCCCTTGTAACCGACCTCGGCCCGCAGACTGTGCGCGTACGCCTCGACGCCGGACTTGGACGCGCAGTACGCGGTCATCATCGGCGCCGGCGTGATCGCGGCCAGCGAGGCGATCTGCAGCAGATACCCCCGGCTCTCCATCAGCACCGGCAGAAACGCCCGCGCGGTCACGGCCGACCCGATCAGATTGACCTCGATCACCCGCCGCCAGGCGACCGGATCGGAGTCGAGGAAGGGCCCGCCGTTGGCTACACCGGCGTTGGCGACGACGATGTCGACCTTCCCGAACCGCTCCTTGACCTCGGCCGCGACCCGAGCCATCGCCTCGTGATCGGTGACATCGGCGTACCAGTGATCGCTGTCGGTGTGCAGCCGCTCGGAGACCTGCTTCAGCGCGTCCGGTTCCAGCCCGACGAGCGCCAACTTGGCCCCGCGCGCAGAGAGTTTGCGGGCGAGCAACTCCCCGACACCCCGTGCGGCCCCGGTCACCACCGCGACCTGCCCTTCCAGACTCACCCTGCTGCTCATGCACCCTCCTTGACCTGATCGCCCTGGCTGAACTGCACGTACGTCGCGGCCAGTTCACGGATCTTCGCGCTGACCGGCTCCGGCGCCTCGACGGGCGTCATATGACCGAGCCCGGGAAGTTCGGTGATCCCAACGCAGTTGGGCAACGCGGCGACCAACGCCCGCGCATGCACCGGCGGAGTCATCCGGTCCGCCGTACCGACGACAATGGCCGTCGGCACCGCCAACTCCCGTACCCCGCCGTCAAGATCGAGCGAATCAAGCACCCGCGACCACGCGTACCGCACCGCCCGCGGACACGCGTGCACGATCCGCGCACACGCCTCGACCATGTGCGGGGCCGAACCGGGGCCCATCGTCCCGTACTTGAGGATCCGCCGCGCGGTCGGCGTGACCGGCCCGAGCGGTGCCCGCGTCCCCAGTATCTTCCGGGTCAGCCGGGTCCGCATCCGCCCGGCCCGCAACGGCACCACGAGCGACTCGTCGACCAGCCGCGAACTCCCCGTACTGCACAGCAGAACGGCCACCACGTGCTCCCGGAACCGCGCCCGCCCGGCAGCCGCCAGCACGGCCATCCCGCCCATGGAGTGCCCCGCGACCACGGCCTTCTCCCCGGGCGCGAGCGTCTCCTCCAGTACGGCTTCCAGGTCGTCGGCGAGCGCGTCGGTACTGTGCGCGACGGCCACCGGACTGCGCCCGTGCCCGCGCTGGTCGTAGGCGATGACGCGGTGTTCGACGGCCAAGTCCCGTATCTGCGCGGCCCAGAAGGCCGTGGAGCAGCACCAGCCGTGCGCGAGGACGACGGCGGGCGCGTCCTCGGGGCCGTGCACCTCGACGTGCAGCCGGGAGCCGTCGGCCGAGGTGGCGGTGAGTTCGCGGGCGGGGACGGGCGGGGCGTACGGCCCGGAGGCAACGTGCATGAGACGGCTCACGCGCTCGCCACCTCCGCCTCGACCTCCGCCTTCCTTTCGGTCTTCGCCCGGACCACCTCGTACTCCGTGAGGTCGACTCGCCTGGTGGCCTTGCGGAATTCGGCCGTGGTGCCGGGCCAGATAGTGGTGTTGACGCCGGAGGCGTCCATGTACCAGCTGGTGCAGCCGCCCGTGTTCCACACCGTGCGCTTCATACGGTCCTGCACGCGCCGGTTCCACGCGCTCACCGCGC
This sequence comes from Streptomyces sp. NBC_01261, assembly GCF_036226385.1. Classification (NCBI taxonomy): domain Bacteria; kingdom Bacillati; phylum Actinomycetota; class Actinomycetes; order Kitasatosporales; family Streptomycetaceae; genus Streptomyces; species Streptomyces sp. NBC_01261. The sequence continues at coordinate 6,539,145 of NZ_CP108463.1, read as the reverse complement.
TCGGCCGGGCGTCGAGGGCGACGCGGCCGCCCAGGACGTCCAACTGCCGTATGTAGTCGGCGAGATAGTTCAGCTGGGACTCGATCATCAGGATCATGGAGGAGTTCCCGAGGCCGGTGTTGGGCCCGATGATGGTCATCCAGTTGGGGAACCCGGCCGCGGAGGCCCCGCGCAGGGCCTGCATCCCGCCCTGCCAGGCCTCGGCCAGCGACCGTCCGTCCGCGCCGACGACCCGTTCGGCGATCGGCATGTCCGTGACGTGGAAGCCGGTACCGAAGACGATCGCGTCGACCTCGGCCGTGGTGCCGTCGGCCGCGACGACGGTCGAGCCGCGGACCTCGCTCAACCCGCTCGGCACGACATCGACGTTGGGCCGGGCGAGGGCGGGATAGTAGGTGCTGGACAGCAGGATGCGCTTGCAGCCGATGCGGTAGTCGGGGGTGAGCCGGGCGCGGAGGGCCGGGTCCTTGATGGAGCGGGCCATGTTCCGCTTGGCCAACTGCTCGACCATTCCCAGCTCGTCGGGCCGCTTGGTGAACGCCTGGACCTGCAACTCCCGCAGCCCCCACAGGAGTCCGCGCCGGGCCTGGGTGGTGAAGGGCAGCGCGCGGTGCACGGCGCGTTCGGCGGCGCTGATGGGGCGGTCGACCCGGGGCATCACCCAGGGCGGGGTGCGCTGGAAGAGGGTGAGGCGCCGCACGTCGGGCTGGATCGCCGGCACGATCTGGATCGCGGAGGCGCCGGTGCCGACCATGGCGACGCGCTTGCCGCGCAGGTCGTAGTCGTGGTCCCAGCGGGCGGAGTGGAAGACCTTGCCGGGGAAGGAGTCGAGCCCCGGGACGTCCGGGATCTTGGGGTCGGACAGCGGCCCGGTGGCGGAGACGACGAGGTCGGCGGAGTAGGAACCGGCGGTGGTGTCGATGTCCCACCGCAGCCGCTCCGCGTCCCAGGTCATCATCTTGACCTCGGAGTTGAAGCGGATGTGCGGCCGGAGCCGGAAGACGTCCGCGACGTTCTCCAGGTAGGCGCGGATGTGCTCCTGCCCGGAGAAGGTGCGCGGCCAGTCGGCGTTCGGCGCGAAGGAGAACGAGTACAGATGGGACGGTACGTCGCAGGCGCAGCCGGGATAGCTGTTGTCCCGCCAGGTCCCGCCCACGCTGTCGGCGCGCTCCAGGACGACGAAGTCGGTGACGCCCTCGCGCCGCAACCGCACCGCGGCCCCCAGCCCCCCGAACCCGGACCCGATCACCGCCACCCGCACATGCTCGCGTTCGTGTTCGTGTTCGGTCATCCCGTGCCCTCCATACGACCCATGCAACCGCGCCAGTGAACACTGGCGCAATCGGAGCGTAGGCCAGCTTCGTACTCATGGGTAGGGGGCGGGACGAGGACGTTTACATCAGCGGCTGCCGCCACGGGTACCGACGGCACGACGTAGGGTGCGGGCGTGGCGGAGAAGGCAGAACAGGCGGAGCGGGCGGAGAAGCGCGAGTACCGCATGGAGGAACTGGCCGTGGAGGCCGGCATCACGGTGCGCACCCTGCGCTTCTACCGCGAGCGCAAACTCATCCACCCGCCGCGCCGGGAAGGCCGTATCGCCTGGTACGACGAGACACACCTGGCCCGCCTGCGCACGATCTCGGCACTTCTGGAGCGCGGCCACACCCTCAACGGCATCGCGGAACTCGCCGAGGCCTTCGACCACGGCCGCAACGTGGGCGAGCTGCTGGGCCTCGGCGCCCCCACCGAGGAGACGCCGGTCCGGCTCACCCCGGAGGCCCTCGCCGACTACTTCGGCGACCAGGCGACCCCGGAGAACTTCGCCGCCTCACTGGAACTCGGCTACCTCGGCACCGACGGCGGCGAGATCGTCCACATCAGCCGCCGCCTCCTCGACGTCACGGCCGCGCTGGTCCGCGAGGGCATCCCCCTCGCCGACGTCCTCAGCGCGGGGCGCCGCGTCCGCGCACACACGGACGCCCTCGCCGAACTCTTCACCGACCTGGTCATCTCCGGAAACCGCTCGGCGGAGGACCTGCAACGCCTACGACCGCTGGCGAAGAGCGTCGTAGAGGCCGAACTCTCGATGGCGATGGACCGCCGACTCCAGGCCGGTGGCGGCGACCGGGGACCTCAGAGGTCGTAGACCACCGTCACGGGCGCGTGGTCCGACCACCGCTCGTCATGCGTGGCCGCGCGCTCGACGTACCCCTTGACCGCCTTGGCGGCGAGCCCGGCCGTCGAGACGTGGTAGTCGATCCGCCATCCGCTGTCGTTGTCGAACGCCCGCCCCCGGTAGGACCACCAGGAGTACGGCCCTTCCACATCCGGATGCAGGGCGCGTACGACGTCGACGTACGCCCCGTCCTCCGCGTCGAAGACGCTGCTCAGCCACTCCCGCTCCTCCGGCAGGAAGCCGGAGCTCTTCTGGTTGGCGCGCCAGTTCTTGAGGTCGGCGGGCTGGTGGGCGATGTTCCAGTCACCGCAGACGACGACCTCGCGCCCATCCGCGGCGGCCCGCGCGCGCAGCCCCTTCAGATAGACGAGGAACTCGCCCATGAAGCGCACCTTCTCGTCCTGTCGCTCGGTGCCGACCTCACCGGAGGGCAGATAGAGGCTGGCGACCGTGACACCGGGGAGGTCGACCTCGACGTACCGGCCGCTCCCGTCGAACTCGGCCGATCCGAAGCCGACCTGGACGCGGTCCGGCTCGCGGCGGGTGTAGAGGGAGACGCCCGCGCGGCCCTTGGCGGCGGCCGGGGCGTGCACGACGTGCCAGCCCTCGGGGGTACGGACGTGCTCCGGCAACTGCTCCGGCTCGGCCCGCACCTCCTGCAGACAGAGCACATCGGCGGAGGTCTCCGCGAGCCACTCCACGAAGCCCTTCTTCGCGGCGGCCCGCAGTCCGTTCACATTGGCAGAGGTCACAGTGAGCACTCGGGCACAATACCGGCACACTGGACGGAGTCCGGATCCGCCCCGAGCAGACCCTCGCGGGCCCGCACAGAACCCCGCAGACCCTCCCTACGCATAGAAGTACGATACTTGGCATGAATATACGCCCCGTCCCGTTCGACCACCCCGACGCCGTCAAGCTGAACGACCAGGTCCAGGCGGAGTACCACGACCGCTACGGCGACGGCGGCGACGCCACGGTCCTGGACCCGTCGGACTTCACCCCGCCGAACGGCGTCTACCTGATCGCGTACGACGAGCACGACGACCCCGTGGCCACCGGCGGCTGGCGCTCCCAGGACGCCAACGGCGAGGGCAACGAGGACGGCGACGCCGAGCTCAAGCGCATGTACGTGATCGAGCAGGCCCGCGGCCTGGGCCTCGCCCGCCGCATGCTGGCCGCCCTGGAGGACGACGCCCGCACGGCAGGCCGCACCCGCATGGTCCTGGAAACCGGCACCAAGCAGCCGGAGGCCATCGCCCTCTACACGTCCAGCGGCTACGAGCCCTGCGTGAAGTTCGGCTACTACCGCCTCCACGACGACAGCCGGTGCTTCGCGAAGACCCTGTGAGCCCTTGCAACTCCCCCGGCGGGGGCGTTCAGTGCCCGTGGTCCGCCGAGCGACTCATCGGGATATCTCGGCCGTGGAACCGGCCGTAGAACCGTACGAGCGGAAGGACACCCGGGCATCCAGATCGAGGCTGTTCGCGCCGGCCGGGGACGGTATCCGGAGCACCCTGTCGAGCACCGGCCCCAGCCGGCCACAGCCCGAAGTCCTCGGCGCCGTGAACCGGTTGTCCGCCACCCCGAAGGCAACGAGCAACGGGTCCTGCGACACGACGGTCGACGCCTTGGTCTCCTTGAGCACCAGCCGTACCGGATCCGCGTCGGTACCGATGGAGCACCCGGACGGCACCGCGGGTCCCGAGAGCCGGAACGTCAGGTCCAGCTCTCCGCGCCGCTCGTCGTTCGACTGGAAGTCGAAGTAGCCCGCATACCGGGGCGTGATCGCCAGCGGCATGCCCCGGACCCGCACGGGTACGGCCGTCATCCCGCCGAAGACCTGGTGGAATTCGCCGTCCACGGTGCCCTCGGCGAAGGTGATCGCCATGGCCCCACCGAGCGACTGATCGATACGACCGAGGGTCAGATGCCCGACGGCGGTCATGGCTTCACAGCGCCAGGCCGCGGGATCGGCGCCTTCAGGCAGCACGGAGAGAGCTGGACAGGCGCCGAAGTCGGCGCCTCGCACAGTGGGCGCAGCACCAGCCGCATGGGCCGGCCCCGCCGCTGCGCCCGCTCCCAGCGTCAGAGCGGCCAGCGACACGGCAAGACGTCGAACCAGGCGGGCTGTGCGAGCGACACGAAGCATGGCGACCTCCGAATGAAGCGTCGAGTGGAGCGAGCTGAAGGACCTTGAAGGAGTGGCTGCCCTCTGTCAGCATTGCAGACTTTTCTCTGCATAGAAAGACTTGCAGAGAAAAATCTGCAGAGGATCGGCTGTAGGCTGCCGCCGTGAGCACATCGCAGGAGCGCCCCGAGCCGGATCCCAAGCCGAACCCCGAGCCGGCTCCGGGCCCGGCCCCTGAGCCAGACGACGCCCGTCGCACGGTCAGCGACCCCGCCGCCCTCAAGGCACTCGCCCATCCCCTGCGCCTGCGGATCCTGCGTCACCTCGGCATCCACGGCCCGGCGACCTCGACGACCCTCGCCGCCGCCCTCGGCGAGAACACCGGAACCCTGAGCTACCACCTGCGTCGGCTGGAGCAGGGCGGGTTCATCGAGGACGCCCCGGACCAACCCGGCGGACGCGAACGCTGGTGGCGAGCCGTTCGCGGCCTGGACGTGCGCAGGCCCGCGCAGGACGAGATGACGGACGGCGAGCGTGCCGTAGCGAGCACGCTCGACCGGTTGAGGATGGAAGAGGACGTCGAACTCGCCCGCCGCTTCATGGCGGAGCACGCGAACTCGAAGGGGTGGATGCGAGGCTCACGGGGCCTCAGCCATCTCACCGTGGAAGAACTCGGCGCCTTCCACGACGCCTACCTGGACCTACTGGCCCGCTTCTCGCACGGCCCGGAAGACGCATCACCCGGCGCCCGCCCCGTCCATCTACGGTGGTTCGGACTCCCCGCCGAATGAAGCGGCGGCGACTGCCGAACAGCGGTCGAGGAAGAGCAGTTGAACACCAAAGAGCCCCAGCCGGATCTCTCCGGCTGGGGCTCTGAGCTGCGGTGGACCTGTGGGGATTTGAACCCCAGACCCCCTCGATGCGAACGAGGTGCGCTACCAGACTGCGCCACAGGCCCTTGCAACGAGTGAAACTCTAGCATCCCCGTCAGGGTGCTTGGAAATCCGTTCCTTGCCTGGTCACTCGTTGGCAGCGCGGGGTCGTTCGCCGTCCTCGTACTGATCGAACAGGGGCGTGCGGCCCCGCTCGCGGGCGCGGCGGGCGGAGGCTGCGCGACGGGCGTCGGTGCGGCCGTCCGCCGTCATCCTGTCCTCCGACAGGTCCTCCGCGTCCTCGTCCAGAACGTCCCCGGTGTCGCGGGCATCGCGGTCGTCCCGTGCGGCGGACTGCGCCTCCTGCTCCGGTGCCATGGAGCTGGAGCGGGCCGAACTCCACGCGTCCGGCGCCCCGAGGTCCACGTCGGACGTGGCGCGTGGCGCGACCGGCGCGGTGACGTAGGTGGGCAGCGGTACCGGTACCGGGTCCCAGCTGTCGCCCTGGCCGGGCCGGCGCTGCCGCTCGCGCTGCTGGTCGACCCACTCGGCGTGGTCGGTCTGCTCGACGAGGGCGCGACGGTCGGCGGCGAGTGCGGACAACCCGGGGTCCGTCGCCGGTTCCGGGCCCTCCTCGGCGTCGTCGATCCCGGCGTCCACGGACGCGCGCCTGCGCGGCTGACGCTCCCTCAGTCGCTGCGCGGCGATCTCGGCCCGGCGCCGGTCCATCTGGTAGGCGAAGCGGCGGCGTTCCTGGGTGCGCAGGTAGGCGATGTACCCGCTGAGCAGGATCGCCGGTACGCCGGGCGCCCAGAGCAGGGCGAGCCCGCCGACCGCCGCGACGATCGCGCCGAGCGTGAAGGCGAGGAAGAGCATCACGGTGGTACGTCGACGGCGCGCGAGCACCTTCACACGCCGGGCGCGCGCTGCCGCGGCCTCCTCGGCGGGCGAACGTCGCGCTACCGGGACGCGCTTGCGCGCAGGCGCGGAGGCGGAGGGGGGTGCGGACTTGGGTGCCTGGGCCGGCACGGAGGCTTGGTGCGGTGCCGACTTGGGCGCCTGCTCACGCGCCGGTTCGCGGACCGGCTCACGCTCGGGTTCGCGCGCCGCTTCCCGTGCCGCCGCGCGCTCCGATTCACGGACCGCCCCGCGCTCCGGTTCTCGCGCCGCTTCCGGCCGCTCCTGGCTCTGCTGCCGGACGGGCGCGTGCACCTGGGGACGGGCCGGGGGCATGGCGAAGGCCCGGACGTCCACCGAGTCGGTGACGGCGTCCGGCACGACGGCGCTGGGCTCCTCCTCCTCGGTGGAGCGCGCCCGCAGGTCCTTGGCGTACCGGCGCTCCATCCCCGCCCGTCCGGACAGCAGCCGGATGGCGGTGCTGAAGCGTTCCGTCGGACGGGCCTCGTTCAGCTCGTCCTGCCTACGGAGCCACATCGGCACCAAGTAGGCGGCCCAGGCCCCGACAATGACTGCGTAGATGAGGCCGCTGCTGCTCACGCCTCACACGGTAGAGGGGTTTGCGTGAGGCCATCTGCCAATTGAGTCGGTGTGTCGCACGATCTGGCTGATATTTCGAGCTTTTTTTGTGATGGATGCGATCAACAGGCCGCCGAGTTGGCGAATTCATTGCCCCAAGACGGTCATTCGTCGATCACTTTCGAACACTTATTCCATTTCTGGGCTTCGGGCTCAACAGGCTTGCCGCTATGCCGGATTGTCGTGCGGGGTGCTCCGGGAGCGTGCCCGCTGCCAGCGGGCCAGCAACCCCTCGGGCACCTCTTCCGCGGTGAGCGCGAAGACGAGATGGTCGCGCCAGGCGCCGTCGATGTGGAGATAGCGGGGTCTGAGCCCCTCCTCGCGGAATCCGAGTTTCTCCACGACCCGGCGGCTGGGGCCGTTCTCCGGGCGAATGCAGACCTCGATGCGGTGCAGTCCCACGGCCCGGAAACAGTGGTCCACGACGAGTGCCACGGATGTCGGCATCACTCCGCGGCCGGCCACCGACTCGTCCACCCAGTAGCCGATGTGACCCGAGCACATCGAGCCCCAGGTGATCCCGGCGACCGTCAACTGCCCGACCAGGCGCCCCTGGTATTCGATGACGAACGGCAGCATCCGGCCCGAGTTAGCCTCGGAGCGGAGATGCCGGACCATCTGCCGGTAGGTCGGCCGGTGCGCGATCGGCCCGCTGGGGGTGGGCGGCGGAATCGTCGCCTCCCAGGGACGCAGCCAGTCCCGGTTGCGCCGGTTGACATCGCGCCAGACGCGCTGGTCGCGCAGTTTTATCGGCCTCAGGACGATGTCGCCGTCCACCAGCACGGCGGGCCAGGATGGGCTGTTCAGCTCGCACCCCCACTGGTGTCGGCGGGTCTGGTGTGATCGCCGCCTCGGATCTGGTCGACGGCGTGCGCCAGCAGGGGTTCCAGGACGGCGAGGCCGTCCCTCACCCCGCCGGTGGACCCCGGCAGGTTGACGATCAGTGTGCCCCGGGCGACTCCGGCCAGGCCCCGGGAGAGCGCCGAAGTCGGCACCTTCTCCCGTCCGTACGCCCGGATGGCCTCGGCGATGCCCGGCACCTCGTAGTCGATCACCGCGCGGGTCGCCTCGGGGGTGCGGTCGGTGGGCGAGACGCCGGTGCCGCCGGTGGTGACGACGGCGTCGTAACCGGCCTCTACGGCGGCCCGCAGCGCGGCCTCCACCGGGTCGCCGTCGGGGACCACCTGCGGGCCCTCGACCGCGAAGCCGAAGCTCTTGAGGCCGTCGGCGATCAACGGGCCGCCCCGGTCCTCGTAGACCCCGGAGGCGGCCCTGTTGGAGGCGGTGACCACCAGGGCGCGGTACCGCGCGGGCAGGGTGCTGTCGGGCGTCATGTCCGGCTCCAGTCGCCCGACTTGCCGCCCGTCTTCTCCTCCACGCGCACGTCCGTGATGACCGCTCCCTTGTCGACGGCCTTGACCATGTCGATCACGGTGAGCGCCGCTACGGAGACCGCGGTGAGGGCCTCCATCTCGACGCCCGTGCGGTCCGTCGTCTTCACGGTGGCCCGGATCCGTACGGCGTCGTCCGCGACCGACAGATCCAGTTTCACACCCGACACCGACAACGGGTGGCAGAGCGGGATGAGGTCCGGGGTGCGTTTGGCGCCCATGATCCCGGCGATGCGCGCGGTGGCCAGGGCGTCGCCCTTGGGGACGCCCTCGCCACGCAGCAGTTCGACCACGCGGGGCGAGACGAGGACGCGTCCGCTGGCGGTGGCGGTGCGCGCGGTCACGTCCTTCCCGGACACGTCGACCATCCGGGCGGCGCCCGCGTCGTCGATGTGCGTCAGTCGGTCGTGCGCAAGGGGTCCAGGGGTTTCCCCCCGGAAAGGCTCAGTCATGCTGTGTGGCGCTCCCGGTCCGGGCGTGTTGTGCGCGACACGGTACCGCCAACCAGGAGTACTCAGCCGAGCAGGACCACTTCGACCTCGGTGCCGGGCTCCACGGACTCGACGTCCTCGGGGACGACGATCAGCGCGTCGGCGAGCGCGAGGGCCGCGACCAGGTGCGATCCGGCGCCCCCTACGGGGGTGACCTCGCCGTCGGCGTACGTCCCGCGCAGGAACTGTCTGCGCCCCTTCGGGGAGGTCAGCGCCTTGTCCGTGGTGAGGGCGGCCCGGGTCCGCGGGCGGTGGACGTCGCCCAGGCCCATGAGGACGCGGATCGCGGGCCGGACGAACAGCTCGAAGGAGACGTACGACGACACCGGGTTGCCGGGGAGGGCCAGCAGCGGGATGTGGTCGGGGCCGATGGTGCCGAAGCCCTGGGGTTTGCCGGGCTGCATGGCGAGCTTGCGGAAGTCGATCCCGGCGCCCTCCTCGTCCTCGTCGCCTACGGAGGACAGCGCCTCCTTGACGACGTCGTACGCCCCGACGCTGACGCCGCCGGTGGTGACCATGAGGTCGGCGCGGACGAGCTGGTCCTCGATGGTGTCGCGGAGGGTCTCGGCGTCGTCGGCGACGGCGCCGACCCGGTAGGCGATGGCTCCGGCGTCGCGGGCGGCGGCGGTGAGGGCGAAGCTGTTGGAGTCGTAGATCTGGCCGTCGCCCAACTGCTCATCGGGCTGGACGAGTTCGCTGCCGGTGGACATGACGACCACGCGCGGGCGGGGGCGCACGCGGACCGTGCCGCGGCCGATCGCGGCGAGCAGGGCGATCTGCGGCGGGCCGAGGACAGTGCCGGCGTCCAGGGCGCGGTCGCCCGCCTTCACGTCGCTGCCCTTCGCGCGTACGTGCGCGCGTGCCTCCGCCGAGCGGTACACGTGCACGTGCCCGGTGGCCGCCTCGGGGGCCTGACTGCGGGCCCGCATGCTAGTGACCGGGCCGCCGCCGAGGCCTCCGTCGGTCCACTCCACGGGGACGACGGCCTCGGCGCCGGGCGGGAGCGGGGCGCCGGTCATGATGCGGGCGGTCTCCCCCGGGCCCACGTGGAGCGGTTCGGCCTGGCCCGCCGCGACGTCGCCGATAACCGTCAGGACGGCCGGGAACTCCTCGCTGGCGCCCGCGACGTCCGTGACCCGCACCGCGTACCCGTCCATCGAGCTGTTGTCGAAGGGCGGGAGCGAGACCGGCACCGTGATGTCCTCGACCAGGACGCAGCCCTGGGCGTCGAGCAGTTGCAGCTCGATGGGTTCCAGGGGGCGGACGGTCGCGAGGATGTCCTCCAGGTGCTCGTCCACCGTCCAGAGGTGATCGGGCCCTGCGGTGCGGGTCGCGGCGGTGCTCAACGTTGCTACATCTCCTCGGCTACGTAACTGCGAAGCCAGGCCCGGAAGTCCGGTCCCAGGTCTTCACGTTCGCACGCGAGTCTGACAATGGCACGCAGATAGTCGCCCCGGTCGCCGGTGTCATAGCGGCGGCCCTTGAAGACGACGCCGTGCACGGGGCCGCCGACCTTCTCGTCGGTGGCGAGCTGCTGGAGGGCGTCGGTGAGTTGGATCTCGCCGCCGCGGCCGGGCTCGGTCTTGCGCAGTATGTCGAAGATGTGGGGGTCGAGGACGTAGCGGCCGATGATCGCGTAGTTCGACGGGGCGTCGGCCGCGTCCGGCTTCTCGACCAGGCCGGTCACCTTGACGACGTCGTCGTCCGCGGTGGCCTCTACGGCCGCGCAGCCGTAGAGGTGGATCTGCTCGGGTGCGACCTCCATGAGGGCGACGACACTGCCGCCGTGCTGCTCCTGGACCTCGACCATGCGCGCGAGGAGGGGGTCGCGGGGGTCGATGAGGTCATCCCCGAGGAGGACGGCGAAGGGCTCGTGGCCGACGTGCGGGGCCGCGCACAGGACGGCGTGGCCGAGGCCCTTGGGGTCGCCCTGGCGGACGTAGTGCATGGTCGCGAGGTCGCTGGACTCCTGGACCTTGGCGAGCCGGCTCGCGTCGCCCTTCTTCTGGAGGGCCGATTCGAGCTCGTAGTTGCGGTCGAAGTGGTCCTCAAGGGGGCGCTTGTTGCGCCCGGTGATCATGAGGACGTCGTCGAGCCCAGCCGACGCGGCCTCTTCGACCACGTACTGGATCGCGGGCTTGTCCACGACCGGCAGCATCTCCTTGGGAGTTGCCTTCGTGGCCGGCAGGAATCTGGTGCCGAGACCGGCTGCGGGGATGACAGCCTTGCTGATCCTGGGGTGCGACTGAGTCATGCCCGAACCTTATCCGGTGCCTTTGTGCAGAATCTGTGGCTCCGGTTAAAACGCTCTCATATGAGCACATTAGGAAGGGTACGGGTGAGACCTGTGAGTGACCCACGACGTGAACCCGAGCCTGACAAGCGAATGTTGCGACGAGAGTTCCTCGCGGTGAGGAACAGGTTGACGGCCGGTGACGTACGGGAGGCCGCCGTCGCGCTCGCCGAACGCGCCCTGGAACTGCCCGAGTTGGCGCACGCGCGCACGGTGGCGGCGTACGTCTCCGTCGGGAGCGAACCCGGAACGCACGCACTCCTGGACGCACTCCGCGCGCGGGACATCGACGTCCTGCTCCCCGCGCTCCTCCCGGACAACGACCTGGACTGGGGCTCCTACGACGGCGAAGGCTCGCTCGCGCGGGTCCGACACGGCGGAAAGATGGCCCTGTTGGAGCCGTCCGGCCGGCGGCTCGGCCCGGACGCCGTGACCGGCGCGGACGTCGTCCTGCTGCCCGGTCTGGCGGTCGACGGGCGCGGGATGCGCCTGGGGCGCGGCGGAGGGTCGTACGACCGCGTGCTGGCGCGGCTGGAGCGGGCGGGCGCCCATCCCGCGCCGGTGGTGCTGCTGTACGACTCCGAGGTCGTCGAGCACGTGCCTGCGGAGGCGCACGACCGGTCGGTGCGGGCGGTGGTCACGCCCTCGGGTGTGCGGCGGTTCTCGGGGAATTGAAGAGGAACCGAAATGGCCCTCCACGCGTGCGTGGAGGGCCATTTCGGGTTGTCCGGTTGTTCAAAGAGTCACGGTTTCAGCACCAGGGTGTCGCTCGTACTGCCGTCGACCGCCTTGGACGAGAACGACCAGGACAGCAGTTCACCGTCGACCCACTTGCTGGTCTGGTCGGTGTAGTGCGCGCTGTAGGCGTGTCCGGAGGCGCCGGTGAGGTTGATCCACTTGGACTTGTCGAAGTCGTCGAGGTTCACGACCATGCGCATCGACGGCACCCAGACGACTCCGTAGCCGCCCGCCGCGTTCCAGCCGGTCGCGTTGACCGTGGCCTCGCCGCCGCTGAGCTTCCAGGGGCCGCGGTTGAGGACGTACTGGACGATGGCGGGGCCTTCGACGCCCAGGGTCTGGTTCTTCAGGAACAGGCGGTGCAGCCGGCCCCAGCTCCAGGTGTCGATGTCCTTGCCGAGCTTGGCGGTCAGCTCCCAGCGGGCGTCGATCATGGCGCGCTTGAACAGCTGGTTCATGTTGCTCGCCCCCGGGCGGTTGCCCGACTTGGGGGTCTTCCACCAGTCGTTGGTGGGGTCGTCCATGAGCTTGCGGACGACCTCGAACCAGCGGTCGCCGCCGTCCGGTTGGGCCTGGTCGGCGTCACGCTCGCCGCACTCGCGCACCTTCGGGTTGTCCTCGTCGGCGGGACCGGTGGTGTCGACCGGCGAGACGAACAGGCACTGGCCCTTGACCCGCAGCTCCTTGGGCAGCTTGTTGCCGAAGGCGAGCTTGAGGATGTTGCGCCACACCGAGTTGAAGTAGGCGGCCGCCGCCGAGTCGGCGTCCTGGGTGTAGTCCCAGCCCTCCAGGAGCTTCTGCGCCTCGCGCACGTCCGGGTCGGGCTCGTCGATCTTCAGCAGCTTGGGCACGAGCAGCTTGGCGATCTCGCTGCTGTCGTCGAGCTGCATCTGCCGCATGTCGTCGGTGGAGATCTTGCCGCCGCCGTCGATCTTCGACTGGATCAGATCGGTGATGCGCTGGCTACGGGTGCCGTAGCCCCAGTCCGTGGTGAGCGTGTACGGGTACTTGTCCTTGTCGATCACGGCCTGGTTGGCGGTGACGATGTAGCCGCGCTTCGGGTTGTACTCGTACGGCAGGGCGGCCTGCGGGATGTAACCGGTCCAGTCGTACTTGGAGTCCCAGCCGGGCACCGGCAGCGAGCCGTCGCCCTTGCCGCGGATCGGGATCCTGCCGGGCAGCGTGTAGCCGATGTTGTTCTTGGTGTCGGCGTAGACGAGGTTCTGCGAGGGCACGTCGAACTTCGCGGACGCGGAGCGGAACTCGCTCCAGTCGGACGCCTTGTCGATGGCGAAGACGGCATCCATGGTGGTGCCCGCGTCCTCGGCGGTCCAGCGCAGGGAGATGCCGTAGCCGTCGCCTCTGTCGGGGGCCGCGGTGTCGACGGCGGCCTTCTTGCCGACCTGCACCAGTTCGTCGTTGCGGTCCGAGAGCAGCGGTCCGTTGTTGGTCTCCCGGACGACGATCTTCTTGGAGGCGCCGCCGGCGACCTTGATGGTCTCCGTGCGGGTCGTGAAGGGCTTCGTCGTGCCGTCGTACAGGTAGCCGTCGCCGGAGAGCTTCTCCAGGTAGAGGTCGGTGACGTCGACCCCGGAGTTGGTCATGCCCCAGGCGATGTCCTGGTTGTGGCCGATGACGACGCCGGGCATGCCCGCGAAGGTGTAGCCGCTGACGTCGTACTGGCACTTGCTGGAGATCGCGCGGCAGTGCAGGCCCATCTGGTACCAGACGGACGGCAGCGACGCCTCCAGGTGTGGGTCGTTGGCCAGGAGGGGCTTGCCGGTGATGGTGTTCTTCCCGGCGACGACCCACGAGTTGGAGCCGATGCCCTGGCCGTTCACGCCGACGGCGGTCGGGACGTCGTCCAGGACGTTCGAGAGGCCCGCCAGCTGGCTCGTGAGGGCCGAACCGGACGAGGACGACGTCGAGCCCGTCGTGCCGCTCGTGGACGTGCTGGAGGAGCTGTCGCCGCCGTCGAAGGTCTTGGTGTACTCGTCGTACTCGCCCTCGGTGACGATCGGCTGGTTGCGGCTGTACGGATAGTCCGGGTACAGGTCAGCGATCTGCTGGGGGCCGAGGCGGCTGGTCATCAGGGCGCGGTCGATCTCGTCCTTCATGTTGCCGCGCAGGTCCCAGGCCATCGCCTTGAGCCACGCGACCGAGTCGACCGGGGTCCACTTCTCCGGCGTGTAGTCGTACTTGAAGCCGAGAGCCGCGTACTCCAGGGAGATGTCCTTGCCGTCCTTGCCCTGGAGATAGGCGTTGACCCCCTTGGCGTACGCCTGGAGGTACTTCTTCGTGGAGGCCGACAGCTTGGTGTCGTACTCCTTCTGAGCCACCCGGTCCCAGCCCAGGGTGCGCAGGAACTCGTCGTTCTTGACCTGGCTCTTGCCGAACATCTCGGACAGTCGCCCGGCGGTCATGTGCCGGCGCACGTCCATCTCGTAGAACCGGTCCTGCGCCTGGACGTAGCCCTGCGCCATGAACAGGTCCGCGTCGGAGGACGCGTAGATCTGCGGGATGCCGTAGCCGTCGCGCTTGACGTCGACGGGGCCCGACAGGCCGTCGAGCGTGATCGAGCCCGTGGTCTGCGGAAGGGAGGCACGGACCGTGCTGACGGACCAGTACGCGCCGTAGGCGATGCCCCCGATGATGGCCATTACCAGAACAAGCACCAGTAGACGGGCTTTGCGCCCCTTTTTCCTGCCGGACTTGCCGGGCTTATGACCCGATGAGGCGGTGGTGTTGGGGGGCATCGCTGTCCTTGCTGTCCTAACGCGAGCGGCAGGGCGGGCTGTGCTTTTGACTGAGCGCTGGAGCAACCATAGGCGCAGGGTCCCGAGCGACTTGACGCGGAGTCGGGTACCGACGCGGACGGGCGTTCGATCTTGCCTCGCGAAGTGTCAAGAAAGCGTCAAGAGTTAGGTAAGGTAACGAAGTACTTGGATGCATGGCGCCGCAGCCTCGCGTCCCCTGTACATGTGCTGCCGCGCTGCACGCGCGTCAGCCGAGGAAGGGAAGGCCACTGACTGTCCACCACCTCGACCAGCTGCTGCTCGTCTGCTCGCTCGTCCTGCTCGTCGCCGTCGCGGCGGTCCGGATCTCCTCGCGCAGCGGGCTCCCCAGCCTGCTCGTGTACCTGGGGATCGGCGTCGCCATGGGCCAGGACGGCGTCGGCGACATCCACTTCGACAACACCGAGCTGACCCAGGTCATCGGGTACGCGGCCCTGGTCGTGATCCTGGCCGAGGGCGGCCTCGGCACGAAGTGGAAAGAGGTCAGGCCGGTCCTGTCGTCGGCCGCCACGCTGGCGCTGGCGGGGGTGGCGGTGAGCGTCGGCGTCACGGCGGCGGGCGCGCACTACCTGGTCGGACTGGACTGGCGGCAGGCGTTCATCATCGGGGCGGTGGTGTCCTCGACGGACGCGGCGGCGGTCTTCTCCGTGCTGCGGAGAATCCCCCTCCCCGCGCGCGTGACGGGCACGTTGGAGGCCGAGTCCGGCTTCAACGACGCCCCGGTGGTCATCCTGGTCGTCGCCTTCTCCACCGCCGGCCCGGTCGAGCACTGGTACATGCTGGTTGCCGAGATAGCCCTGGAGCTGGCCATCGGCGCGGCCATGGGCATCGCGGTGGGCTGGCTCGGCTCCTGGGGGATGCGGCACGTGGCGCTGCCCGCCTCCGGCCTCTACCCGATCGCCGTCATGGCGATCGCGGTCACCGCGTACGCCGCGGGCGCCCTGGCGCACGGCAGCGGCTTCCTCGCGGTCTATCTCGCCTCGATGGTGCTCGGCAACGCCAAGCTGCCCCACTGGCCCGCCACGCGCGGTTTCGCCGAGGGGCTCGGCTGGATCGCCCAGATCGGCATGTTCGTCCTGCTCGGCCTGCTGGTCACCCCGCACGAGCTGGGGGACGACGTCTGGCCCGCGCTCCTCATCGGCCTGGTGCTGACGATGGTGGCCCGGCCGCTCAGCGTGGTGGTGAGCCTCACGCCGTTCCGGGTGCCCTGGCAGGAGCAGACCCTCATGTCCTGGGCCGGGCTGCGCGGCGCCGTGCCCATCATCCTGGCGACGATCCCCATGGTGAACGGCGTGGACGGCAGCCGCCGCATCTTCAACATCGTCTTCGTCCTGGTCGTCGTCTACACCCTCGTCCAGGGGCCCACGCTGCCCTGGCTGGCCCGCAAACTGAAGCTGGGCGAGGGGGCGGAGGCCGCCGACCTCGGCATCGAATCGGCACCCCTGGAGCGACTGCGCGGGCATCTGCTGTCCGTCGCGATCCCCGGGGAGTCGAAGATGCACGGCGTCGAGGTCAACGAGCTCAGGCTGCCGGCAGGGGCCGCGGTCACCCTCGTCGTACGCGACGGAAAATCGTTTGTCCCGCTGCCCTCGACAGTTCTGCGGCGCGGGGACGAGCTCCTCGTGGTCGCCACGGACCCCGTCCGGGACGCGGCGGAACGGCGGCTGCGCGCGGTGGGTCACGGCGGCAAGCTGGCGGGGTGGCTGGGCACGGACACGACCGGCGCCGGTCGTTAAGGGCATGTTTCGTACGGTTCACATGTTCACCAATCACAGGTGAACGCGCGCGTGGTGCCCGTTTTCACAGGCTCACCGACCTTCACCACCTGTACGATGAAGGCACATTCTGATCGAACCAACTCTGCCTGACGCAGTGCTGGCGCGACCGTATGGCGGCCGAATCCCTCTCCGCGTGGGCACCGGTATCTACCGCAGTTCCGCGCAAGAGGACAGCTCTCGGCGCCCCCCGCACAGGGCGCGCTACCAGGTGGCAGAAAGGCACGGGCCGTGGCATCCACGGTCACCTCCGGGACGGGATCCCGTCCCGGATACGGGCAGCTGCTGCGCACGCGTGGCGCCTGGACGTTCCTGCTCCCCGGCTTCGCGGCACGCCAGCCGTTCGCGATGCTCACCATCTCCATCGTGCTGCTCGTGCAGCACACCACCGGCTCCTACGGCGCGGCGGGCGCCGCCGCGGCCGTCACCGGCGTCTCCATGGCCCTGTTCGCGCCCTACAGCGGACGACTGGCCGACCGCCACGGACAGCGGGCCGTCCTGCTCCCCGGCGTCCTGGTGCACACCCTGTCGGGCCTCACGTTCACGGCCCTCGCGCTCGGCCACGCGCCCCTGTGGGCGCTGTTCGTGGCGGCCGTCCCGACCGGCGCCTCGGTGCCGCAGATCGGCCCCATGGTGCGTGCCCGCTGGGGCGTGAAGCTCCAGGACTCCCCCCTGCTGAGCACCGCGGCCGCCTTCGAGTCGGTCACGGACGAGCTGACCTTCGTCTTCGGCCCCCTCCTGGCGACCGCCCTGTGCACCGCCGTGAACCCGGCCGCGGGCCTGATCACGGAGGCGGGGCTCACCCTGATCGGCGGCCTGCTGTTCGCCGCCCAGAAGAGCACCCAGCCCAAGGTGGCCCTCGTCGGGCACGCACGCGTGGAGCACGTTTCCGCACTGAGCATCCCCGGGGTGCGCGTGCTGATCGTGACCTTCCTGGGCATCGGTTCCGTCTTCGGCGGCATGCAGGTCTCCCTGGCCGCCTACACCGAGTCGATCGGCGAACCCGGCCTGAACGGCGTCCTCTACGGCACGTTCGCCGCCGGCAACATGCTCTCCGGACTCGTCTGCGGTGCGGTCGCCTGGAAGGTCGCCCCGCAGCGCCGCCTCCTGGTCGGCTACGCGGCGCTCGCGCTGACCGCGTCCGCCCTGTGGACAGCCCACTCGGTGCCGCTCCTGGCCGGTCTCGGTCTCCTGGTCGGCATGTGCATCGCGCCCGCCCTGATCACCGGCTACACGCTGGTCGAGGGGCTCGTCCCGGCCGGCGCCCGCACCGAGGCCTTCACCTGGCTGACCGGCGCGGTCGCCCTGGGCCAGGCCGCCGCCGTCACGGTCGCCGGACAGTTGGAGGACCGTCTGTGGGGCGGCGCCGGTTTTCTGGTACCGATGGCCGGTACGGTGCTCGCCCTGGGGACCCTGGTGGCCCTCCGGTCACGCCTCGCGACCCGGCCCCACAGCCGCACCGTGGCACGTGGCGTCGGTCACCGCGTGCCGGTGGCAGTGGACTGATCCCCGGGAATACGTCAGTATGGACGTTCGTTAGCACTCATTGAGTGAGAGTGCCAGGAGGAAGACAACAGTGCCGACCTACCAGTATCAGTGCACCGAGTGCGGCGAGGGCCTTGAGGCGGTGCAGAAGTTCACCGACGACGCCCTGACCGAGTGCCCCAATTGCGGTGGCCGCCTGAAGAAGGTGTACTCCGCGGTCGGCATTGTCTTCAAGGGCTCCGGTTTCTACCGGAACGACAGCCGCGGCTCCTCGTCGAGCAGCTCGCCGGCCCCCGCGAAGCCGTCGACGTCCTCGGACTCGAAGCCGTCCACCCCCTCGACCTCGTCGTCCTCCTCGGACGCGAAGTCGTCGAGCTCGGGCTCCTCGTCCAGCAGTAACAGCTCCGCCGCGTAGGACCTTTCCGCGGGACCCTGTCGTCGTGCGACGACAGGGTTTTCGGCGTTTCCGGAGCCGGTTCCCGCATCCGTTCCTGTGGCTTTTCGACGGCGGCTAGGGTGCTGGCCATGGCGAACGCAGAGATCGGCGTAATCGGTGGCTCCGGGTTCTACTCGTTCCTCGACGACGTGACCGAGATCCAGGTGGACACCCCCTACGGACCGCCCAGCGACTCCCTCTTCCTCGGTGAGATCGCCGGCCGGCGGGTCGCGTTCCTGCCCCGGCACGGGCGCGGCCACCATCTGCCGCCGCACCGCATCAACTACCGGGCCAACCTCTGGGCGTTGCGCTCCGTCGGCGTGCGCCAGGTCCTCGGCCCGTGCGCGGTGGGCGGGCTGCGCCCCGAGTACGGGCCGGGCACGCTGCTGGTGCCGGACCAACTGGTGGACCGTACGAAGTCCCGGACGGGCACGTACTTCGACGGACTCCCGCTGCCCGGCGGCGCGGTGCCGAACGTGGTGCACGTGTCCCTGGCCGACCCCTACTGCCCGACCGGCCGGGCGGCCGCGCTGAAGGCGGCGCGCGGCCGGGACTGGGAACCGGTCGACGGCGGCACGCTCGTGGTGATCGAGGGCCCGCGCTTCTCGACCCGTGCCGAGTCGTTGTGGCATCAAGCACAGGGCTGGTCGGTGGTCGGCATGACCGGCCACCCCGAGGCGGCGCTCGCCCGTGAACTGGAGCTCTGCTACTCCTCGTTGACCCTGGTCACCGACCTCGACGCGGGTGCCGAGACCGGCGAGGGCGTCTCCCACGACGAGGTGCTGCGGGTGTTCGCGGCCAACGTGGACCGGCTGCGGGGCGTGCTGTTCGACACGGTGGCCGCGCTGCCGGAGAACGGGGCGCGGGACTGCCTGTGCGCGAACGCGCTGGGCGGGATGGACCCGGGGTTCGAGCTGCCGTAGCCGCGGTTGGTGCCGTGGACGCTGGGGCTGGGGATGCGGAGAGGGCCGGGGATGCGGAACTTCCCGTTCGGGTGAGGGAATTGTCCACAACCGGCGGGTAGCACACGGGCTCCGACGGGCCTCGGCGGATTGCCGCATCGTGGGACCGCAAGCCGATCCCTCGTCGCAGGTGGTGGTCCCCATGTCCCTCTCCTCTCCCTCCCCTCTCTCCTTCCCTCGCCCGTTGGGCGTCGACGCTCCGCCCACGTGCGAGGTGCCGCACTTCGCGCCGGTGCGGGTGCGCGGCGGTCGCGGTCAACTGCGCCGGTTGCTACGGCACCGGAGGAGGGCCGTGGCCGCGGGCCTGGCGCTGACCGCGGCCGCGCTCGTGGCGGCGGGCCCGCGTGATGTGGCGGAGGCGCGGCACGGTGAGCGGCCTCGCGGGCATCCGGTGGTCGATGCGGTACGGCAGCGCCGGGCGGTCGAGTGGGTGTCGGCGCCGGTGCGGATCGCCGACGCCGGCACGGTCCGGCTGTTGCGGGCCGGTGACCGGGTCGATGTGATCGCCGCCGAGGAGTCGGCGGCGGGCGGTGACGCTCATGTGGTCGCGCGCGGTGCGCGGGTGACGAAGGTGCCCGAGCCGCTCGAAGTGGCGGACGGCGGCGGGGCGTTGGTGGTGCTGTCGGTGCCGCGCTCCACGGCGGCGCGGCTGGCCGGCGCGAGCGCCACGGCACGGCTGGCGGTGACACTGTGGTGAACCGCACGCTACGCGTCGTGATCCGGGCCTTCCGTCGCCTGTGCGAATTCGTGTCAAGTCCCTCGTTCGAGTTACTGAATTGGACAGGACGGCCGCACCTTGACGTAGGTTGCGGAGCTGTTGGTTCCACCCCCCGCGCGTGCGAGAAGAGGCTCCGAGTTGAGCGAGAAGAAGAAGGAATCGGGCGTCTGGCAGGGCTTCAAGGCCTTCCTGATGCGCGGGAACGTCGTCGATCTGGCAGTCGCGGTCGTCATCGGCGCCGCCTTCACGAACATCGTCAACTCGGTGGTGAAGGGGATCATCAACCCGCTCGTCGGGGCGATCGGCACACAGAACCTGGACACCTACAGCTCGTGCCTGAGCAGCAGTTGCTCGGGCGACAAGGGCATCCAGCTGATGTGGGGCTCCGTCATGGGAGCCGCTCTCAGCTTCGTGATCACCGCGGCGGTCGTCTACTTCCTGATGGTCCTGCCGATGTCGAAGTACCTGGCCCGGGCGGAGGCCCAGCGGAAGGCCAAGGAGGGCACGCAGGAGATCATCGAGATCACCGAGCTGGAGGTCCTCAAGGAGATCCGCGACGCGCTCGTGGCGCAGCGTGGCGAGGGACACCGGGAGCCGTAAGCGACGGCTCGGGCACGGCTGACGGTTCGGATACGACCGGCGGCTCAGGCGAGGCCGACCGCTCAGATGTGGTGGGGCGGCTTCTCGTCGAGGAAGCGCTTCAGGTCGGCCGCGCTGTCGCCCTCGGGCCGCTCGCCCCACCCGCTGTCCGTGTCGTCCGAGGACGGCCGGCTCAACGGGTCGTCGAAGACCAGCGCGGGCTTCGGATCGCGCGGCTCGGGTGCGGGGACGGTACTCATGCCTCCAGGGTACGGCCCCCGGCGGACGTTATCTGCTGTGCTTGGCCCCATGACGTCCGAGACTCACAGCCCCCAGCGCCCCCTCCGACCCCTGCGCCCGCTCACCGCCCGGGGCCGGGACGAGCCGCACCGGGTCGCCTCACCGCTGGAGCTGTTCTTCGACCTGTGTTTCGTGGTGGCCATCGCGCAGGCGGGCCTCCAGTTGGCGCACGCCGTCGCCGAGGGCCATGCGGGCGAGGGCGTCCTGAACTACGCGATGCAGTTCTTCTCGATCTGGTGGGCCTGGATGAACTTCTCCTGGTTCGCCTCGGCCTACGACAACGACGACGTGCTGTACCGGGTCGTCACCCTGGTGCAGATCGCCGGTGTCCTGGTCCTCGCGGCCGGGGTCTCGCGGGCCTTCGACCAGCACGACTACGTGGTCGTCTGGCTCGGCTACCTGATCATGCGGCTGGCGATGGCCGCGCAGTGGCTGCGGGCGGCACGGTCGGCTCAGGGCCCGGAGCGGACGATGGCCCTGCGGTACGCGGGTGGCGTACTCCTCTGCCTCGTCGGCTGGTTGGGGCTGGTGGTCCTGCCGGAACACGCGCGGGTGTGGGTGTTCCTGGTGATGGTGATCGCGGAGCTGTGCGTGCCGCTCTACGCGGAGAAGGACTACACGACGCACTGGCATCCGCACCACATCTCCGAGCGGTACGGGCTGTTCACGATCATCGTGCTGGGCGAGACGATCGCGGCGGCGACGGTCGCCGTGAAGTCGGGGGTGGACGAGAACGACGCGCTGGGCGAGTTGCTGCCCATCGCGGCCGGCGGCCTGTTGATCGTGTTCGCGGCCTGGTGGATCTATTTCGTGGTGCCGATCCACGGACATCTCCGCTCCAACCGGCAGGCGTTCCTGTGGGGTTACGGCCATTACCTGATCTTCGCCTCGGCGGCCACGATCGGCGCGGGCCTGGAGGTGGCGGTCACGGAGGCGGTCGGCAAGTCACACATCTCCACGCTGGCGGCGTCCGCCGCGGTGACCCTGCCGACAGCGCTGTACCTGCTCAGCGTCTGGGCACTCCACGCCCGCCACTACAAGGTGGGCCTCGCTCAGCAACTGGTCCTCCCGGTGGCCGCGTTGCTGGTGATCTGCTGCACGTTCCTGGGGCAGTGGGCGGTGCCGGCAGCGGGGCTGGTGTCGGCGCTGACGGTGGCGGTCGGGGTGACGCTGACGGCAAGGATGGCTGCCGCCGAAGAGAACGGCGGCGGGGCGGCGGTGCCGGTGGGCTGACGGCGGCTGAACCGGCTGGGCGCGCCAGAGCGACCGGTGCGGCAGCGACAACACCCGCTGAGCCCAGCGCCACCGGCACGGCCACCACACGCGCTGGACCGGCCTCCCCCGAAACAGTCGCCGAAGCTCAGTCGACCGGCACGGGAACAGTGGCCCAAGCCGGGCTGACCGTTTGCGGATCACCGGCGCGCACCGTGCCGACAGTCCCCGAATCGGCCGGGTGCTGGGCAAGACTGACCTCCATGACAGTTGACGCGTTGACGGATGTGGCCGGGGTGCGGGTGGGGCATGCGACGCGGGCGGGGGGCGGTTGGCTCACCGGAACCACTGTCGTGCTGGCGCCGGAGGGTGGCGCGGTGGCCGCCGTGGATGTGCGGGGCGGTGGGCCCGGCACCAAGGAGACGGACGCGCTCGATCCGCGGAACCTGGTGCAGCGGGTCGACGCGATCGTGTTGACCGGCGGCAGCGCGTACGGGCTCGACGCCGCGTCCGGAGTGATGGCCTGGTTGGAGGAGCAGGGGCGCGGGGTTCGGGTCGGCGTGGACCCGGCGCACGTCGTGCCGGTGGTGCCCGCTGCCTGTGTCTTCGACCTGGGGCGGGGCGGCGCCTTCCGGGCCAGGCCGGACGCGGCCACTGGACGTGCCGCGGTCGAGGCTGCCGCGATCAGTGGGCCCGGGGTGCGGGTGCGTGAGGGATGTGTGGGTGCCGGTACGGGGGCGGTGGTCGGGGCGTTGAAGGGCGGGGTCGGGACGGCGAGTGTCGTGCTGGAGTCGGGGATCACGGTGGCGGCGCTGGTGGTGGCCAACGCGGCGGGGTCGGCGGCGGACCCCGAAACGGGCGTGCTGTACGGGGAGTTGTTCGGGGGGAGGGTGAAATATCCCGAGCCACACATCCATGAGGCCGCGCGGCTGCGCCTCGTCGAGGTAGCCGCCAAGAACGCGCCTCCCCCGCTGAACACCACGCTCGCGGTGGTAGCCACGGACGCCGAACTCACCAAGGCCCAGGCCCAGAAGCTCGCCGGCACAGCGCACGACGGCATCGCGCGCGCCGTACGTCCGGTGCACCTGCTGAACGACGGGGACACGGTGTTCACGCTCGCCACCGGGTCCCGCCCCCTCGACGCCGAGAACCCCCTCGCCCTCAACGCCGTCCTAGCGGCCGGCGCGGACGTCGTAACCCGCGCGATCGTGCGCGCGGTACGCGCCGCCGAGCCGGTGGACGGACCGGGCGGAACATGGCAGTCGTACGAGGAGCTGTACGGGAGACGATAGACACCCTGAGGCGACAGGCACCCGGGCTCGTCCCGTTCTCGGCTCTGGCCCTCCCGTGTCTGGAGGCGGGATCGCTTCTAACCAGTCAAAGGCCACTGAGGTGGTTAGATTTACCCCCGGCTTCCAGCAACTACCCACCCGGGACTGGCCGCTGAGCCGGGGCGGCGTGCTGGTGAGGTGGGAGCGCGTCCCCTCACGCCGGCCCGGGACGTAGTCCGCCCGACGGGTTCCCCACCTTGGCCGCCCTCTACTCGGGCCGTGCAAGGCCGACGCTGGTTGAGAAGTGAGTGGCCCCGCCCCGCACATGTCCCGGTTCTGTCACCGGACGGCGTCCATGGGGAACGCGGGGAACCCGTGCGGGGGTGCGGCCCCTCTTTGTCCACGCATCGCAGCGGATCACGCATCACGCATCACGTACATCCCACGAACCTGGAGCAGCCCGTGACAACGCCGGACATAGCAGCGCGGCGCGTACTGGGGGCCATCGCCGCCCTGGTGGTCGGCACCCTCACCCTCAGCGCGTGTGGCGGCAACGCCAGCGCGGACGCCAACGGCGACAACAAGGGCGGCGGCAACACGACCGCCAAGACGTCCACCGCGAAGATCGCCATCTCCGCCGAGGACGGTTCGACGAACGCGTCCATCAACTCCACCGGCGTACAGGTCAGCGACGGCACGTTGACCGACGTGAAGATGACCGTCGCGGGGTCGGGGCAGGTCGTGGACGGTGCGATATCCGCCAATGGGAGCACCTGGAAGCCCAAGGGGCAGTTGGATCGCGGGACCAAGTACCAGATATCGGCCACCGCGAAGGACTCCAGCGGGAAGACCGCGGCCGCCAACTCCATCTTCACCACCGTCACGTCGAGCAACAGCTTCATCGGAACGTACACCCCGGACAACGGGACGACGGTCGGTGTCGGGATGCCGGTGTCGTTCACGTTCGACAAGGTGATCAGCGACAAGAAGGCCGTGCAGTCGCACATCACGGTGACGTCCAGCAGCGGGCAGCAGGTCGTGGGGCACTGGTTCGGGGCGCAGCGGCTCGACTTCCGGCCGCAGGACTACTGGAAGGCCGGTTCCAAGGTCACGATGAAGATCGACCTGGACGGCGTGGAGGGCGCGAACGGCGCCTACGGCGTGCAGAAGAAGACCGTGACGTTCAACGTCGGTCGCTCGCAGGTCTCCACGGTCGACGTCGACACGCAGACCATGACGGTCGTACGGGACGGCCAGACCTTCAAGTCCCTGCCGATCTCGTCCGGCAGCCCCGAACACACCACGTACAACGGCCAGATGGTGATCTCCGAGAAGTTCACGCAGACGCGGATGGACAGCCGGACGGTCGGTCTGGGCGGCGAGTACAACATCCCGGACGTGCCGCACGCGATGCGTCTGACCTCGACGGGGACGTTCATCCACGGCAACTACTGGTACAGCAAGTCCAATCCGCCCTTCGGGCAGACGGGCACCAGCCACGGCTGTGTCGGGCTCGCGGACGTACAGGGCGCGCAGGGCGCGACGAACGCGAAGTGGTTCTACGACAACTCCCTCATCGGGGACGTCGTGATCGTGAAGAACTCCCCCGACAGGACAGTGGACCCGGACAACGGACTCAACGGCTGGAACATGGCGTGGAGCGAGTGGACCGCCGGAAGTGCCGCCTG
The DNA here is from genome assembly GCF_036226385.1 of Streptomyces sp. NBC_01261. NCBI lineage: Bacteria > Bacillati > Actinomycetota > Actinomycetes > Kitasatosporales > Streptomycetaceae > Streptomyces > Streptomyces sp. NBC_01261. The sequence continues at coordinate 6,514,296 of NZ_CP108463.1, read as the reverse complement.
ACCGGCGGGTTTTGACGGAACTTCGGGCCGCGCGGGAACATCTCGCGCGGCCCGCGCGTTTTCCGGGCATACGTTTTCTCGGTTCACAGACATGATGTCCGACCGAGGGGCTACGGTATGCACCCACAAGGTGACATGCAGCAACGCCGGGAGAAGCCTTGAGCGTTCCGTACGACACGGCAGCGTACGAACAACCCGAGTCTCCGGAGGAGCATCTCGCGCGACTCCTCGGCCGCGCCCTGAACTCCTTCGAGTTGCCGGACGAGACCATACGGCGTCTCGACTGCGCGCTGGCGCACGACAGTTCGCTGTACTCCGCGCACCACAGCGCCGGCCTGCACCGGGAGACGTACCGGCACACCTGGCTGCTCGCCGACGGCTCGGCGCTGACCCTGTGGGAGCTCGTCCACAACACCGTGCTGGGCAGAGACACACAGCACGAGGTGTACGTCGACGAGGAGGAGCTGCGCATCGCGACCGCGCGGCTGCCGCTGCCGCCGGACACACCGGAGACCTCGGACTTCGAACTGCCGGTGATGGTGCAGCTGGCGCCGTTCCCGGAGCCCCGGCACACGTATCTGGCGGACGACTCCGCGGACCACGCACGCCGTTTATTGCGCCGGGCGGAGAACGTGGACCGGCCGGACGACGAGACGGCCGCGCTGCTGGAGACGGCGTTCGCGCACCAGATCACGCAGGCCTTCGGCCGCCCGTTCCGAGCGGGCCGTGCCGCGCTGTGCTTCTCGCTCTACGAGCACGCGTTCCTGCTGCAGGACGGCGCGGAGATCTCCCTGTGGGAGGTCGAGCACACGGCGACGCCGGACGGCCGGCACATGTGCGAGGTGTACGTCAGCGAGGACGCGGCCCGCGACGCGATGGAGCGGCGGGCGACGCAGGTCTCCTGACCGACGTGACCGGGGAAGGCTTCAACGCCCGTCGCTGAGCTGTCGTACCAGACCCGCGAAGGCGTCCCGCTCCGCCGGGGTCAGTTCGACGGACTCCACGTGCGGCGCGGTGTGGCGCTGGTTCGGGAGGCCGTGGAGCGGGTGGGCCGCGCGCCATGCGGTGGGCTCGACGAGGGAGCGGCGCAGGACGCGCGTCAGGCCGAACACCCAGGCGACGGTCGCCAGGGCGAGAACGGCCACACCGGTCAGCTGGAGGATCGAGACGTGCTCAGGCATGCGTTCCAGTAGACACCACGGTCCGGGACCGTGGTCCCGGACCGTGACGTATCTCGCAGTTGCCGTGAACACCTCACAGCGGCCCAAAAGAGGCTCGAAAGAGGCCGGAAAGCGGCTAGACGGCGACCGGCTGCTTCGTGTCCGCCGTAGGGGCGGATATGTCCTCCGGTGCTCCGGGCGCCGCGCTGCCGGCGGCCGGCTTGCGCATGCCCTTCAGTACGACGACCAGGGCCGCCGTGACGCACATGCCGACCGCGATGGCGATCAGGTAGAGGAACGCGTGGCCGATCAGCGGGACCACGAAGATGCCACCGTGCGGGGCCCGCAGGGTCGCGCCGAACGCCATCGACAGGGAGCCGGTGATCGCGCCGCCCACCATCGCGGACGGGATGACCCGCAGCGGGTCGGCCGCCGCGAACGGGATCGCGCCCTCGGAGATGAACGAGGCGCCCAGCACCCAGGCGGCCTTGCCGTTCTCGCGCTCGGTCTCGGTGAAGAGCTTGCCGCGCACGGTCGTCGCCAGGGCCATCGCCAGCGGCGGGACCATGCCGGCCGCCATGACCGCGGCCATGATCTTCATCGCCGAGTCACTGGGGCTCGACACCGCGATGCCCGCCGTGGCGAAGGTGTACGCGACCTTGTTGACCGGGCCGCCGAGGTCGAAGCACATCATCAGGCCGAGCAGGGCGCCCAGCAGGATCGCGTTCGAACCGCTGAGGCCGTTGAGCCAGTCGGTCATGCCCTTCTGCGCCGAGGCGATCGGTTTCCCGATGACCACGAACATCAGGAACCCGACGATCGCCGTGGAGATCAGCGGGATCACCACCACCGGCATGATCCCGCGCACCGCCTTCGGGATCCTCACCTTCTGGATCGCCAGCACCACACCACCGGCGATCAGACCGGCGGCCAGGCCGCCGAGGAAGCCCGCGTTGATGGTGGAGGCGATCATGCCGCCGACGAAGCCGGGCACCAGACCGGGCCGGTCCGCCATGCCGTAGGCGATGTAGCCGGCCAGGACCGGGACCAGGAAGCCGAAGGCGACGGCACCGATCTGGAACGTCAGCGCGGCCCAGCTGTCGGTCTGCGTCCACACGAAGTGCTGCATGACCGAGGGCGCGGACTTGATCTCGTAGCCGCCGATAGCGAAGCCGAGGGCGATCAGCAGACCGCCCGCCGCGACGAACGGGACCATGTAACTGACGCCGGACATCAGCCACTTGCGCAGCATCGAGCCGTAGCCCTCGCCCGCCTCGCCGCCGCGCTCGACCGGTGTCGGCGCGGATCCGCCGGTGACCTCGCCGCGCTCAGCCTTGCCGCGGACCTCGCTGATCAGCTCGGTGGGCCGGTTGATGCCCGCCTTCACACCGACGTCGACGGTCGGCTTGCCGGCGAAGCGTTCCTTCTCCCGTACGGGCACGTCGTGGGCGAAGATCACGGCGTCCGCCGCCGCGATCACCGCCGGGTCGAGCCGGGTGAAACCGGCCGAGCCCTGCGGCTCCACGACGAGGTCGACGCCCGCCGCGCGCCCCGCGTTCTCCAGCGCCTCGGCCGCCATGTACGTGTGCGCGATACCGGTCGGGCAGGAGGTCACGGCGACGATACGGAACGGCTGCTCGTCGGCGCCGGTGTCCGCGGCCGCCGTAGCAGCCGGGGAGGCGTCGGCCGCGGAACTGCCCGCCGCGACGCCGGCGGAGGCCGCCACCGGCGTCGCGGCGGAGTTTTCGGAGGTGCTGGGCGCGGGGGTGCTCGGCGCGGGCGTCTCGTCGCCGCGGATCAGAGCCGCCGCGCTCTCCGCGTCGCCCACCGCGCGCAGGGCGGAGGTGAACTCGGCGTTCATGAGCTGGCGGGCCAGGGCGGAGAGGATCGTCAGGTGGGCGTCGTCGGCCCCGGCGGGCGCGGCGATCAGGAAGATCAGGTCGGCGGGGCCGTCGGGGGCGCCGAAGTCGACGCCCTCGGCGCTGCGGCCGAAGGCGAGCGACGGTTCGGTGACGTACTCGCTGCGGCAGTGCGGGATGCCGATGCCGCCGTCCAGGCCGGTCGGCATCTGGGCCTCGCGGGCGGCCACGTCGGCGAGGAAGCCGTCGAGGTCGGTGACCCGGCCCTGGGCGACCATGCGCTCGGCGAGGGCACGTGCCGCCGCCTCTTTGGTATCGGCGGACAGGTCGAGGTCGACCAGGTCCGCGGTGATCATCTCGCTCATCGCGGGCTCCTTCGCACGCGTATCGCCCGGGGACTGCCGTGGGCGGGGGTGGGGACGGGGACGGGGGTACTACGGGACTGCCGGAAGGGGGCGGCGGTTAACAGGGAGGGGAGGTGGGCGGTCGTAGAGACCATGTGCGCACTCATGCCACCGGCTCCGTCAGGACGCGGTCCACCGGGACGTCCGTCGTGACCGTCACCGCGGCCGGGTCCAGGTCGGCCGGGGTGGGCATCACGCTGCCGGGGAGTTGGACGGCGGCGGCGCCGTGGGCGACCGCCGAGGCCAGGGCTTCGGGGCCGTGGCCGCCGGCGATGAGGAAGCCGGCCAGCGAGGAGTCCCCCGCGCCGACATTGCTGCGTACGACGTCGACGCGCGCGCTGCCGAACCAGACACCGGAGCCGTCCACGAGCAGCTGCCCGTCCGCGCCGAGGCTGGCGAGGACGGCGCCGGCGCCCAACTCCCGTAGTTCTTCAGCCGCCTTGACCGCGTCGCCGACGGTGGCGAGGGGGCGGGAGACGGCCTCCGCGAGTTCCTCGGCGTTGGGCTTCACCACGTCCGGGCGTTCGCGCAGGGCCTCGATGAGCGCGGGGCCGGAGGTGTCGAGGGCGATCCGGACGCCGACGGCGTGGGCGCGGGCGACCAACTCGGCGTACCAGGACGGCGCGAGGCCGCGCGGAAGGCTGCCGCAGCAGGCGATCCAGTCGGCGTCACGGGACTGCCGCCGGACCGTCTCCAGGAGCAACTCCTGTTCGGCGGCGGTCAGTTCGGGGCCGGGGGCGTTGATCTTCGTGAGGACGCCGTCCGCCTCGGCGAGGGCGATGTTCGAGCGGGTGGCCCCGGCGACCGGGACCGGCGCGACCTCGATGCCCTGCGCGTCGAGCAGGTCCGCGACCAGCGCGCCCGGAGCACCGCCCAGCGGCAGGACGGCGACCGTACGGCGGCCCGCGGCGGCGACCGCGCGGGAGACGTTGACGCCCTTGCCGCCCGGGTCCATGCGCTCGCCGGTGGCCCGTATGACCTCGCCGCGGTCGAGGGAGGGGACCTCGTAGGTGCGGTCGAGGGACGGGTTCGGGGTGACGGTGAGGATCATGCGCGCACTACTTCCATGCCGCCGCGCTCCATGGCGGTGGCGTCTTCTGGGCTCAGCCCGCTGTCGGTGATCAGCAGATCCACGTCGCTCAGGGCGCCGAAGCGGGCGAAGTGCTCCTGGCCGTGCTTGGCGGAGTCGGCGAGCAACACCACGCGGCGGGCGGCGGACATCGCCGCGCGCTTCACGGCGGCCTCGGCGAGGTCGGGGGTGGTCAGCCCGTGCCCGGCGGAGAAGCCGTTGGCCGCGACGAACACGACGTCCGCGCGGATCTCGCCGTACGCCCGCAGCGCCCAGGCGTCGACGGCGGCGCGCGTACGGTGCCGCACGCGCCCCCCGACGAGGTGGAGCTGCATGCCCGGGTGGTCCGCGAGGCGGGCCGCGATGGGCAGCGAGTGGGTGACGACGGTGAGCTCGGCCTCCAGCGGGATGATGCCCGCGAGGCGGGCGATCGTCGTGCCGGCGTCGAGGATCACCGTGCCCTGCGTCGGCAGCTCGGCGAGGGCCGCCTTGGCGATGCGGTCCTTCTCGTCGGCCGCCGTCGACTCGCGCTCGGCGAGGTCCGGCTCGAAGTCCAGCCGCCCGGCGGGTATGGCACCGCCGTGCACCCGGCGGACGAGTCCCGCGCGGTCGAGGGCCTTCAGATCCCGGCGGATCGTCTCCGCCGTGACCTGGAACTCCTCGGCCAGCGAGATCACGTCCACCCGGCCGCCGTCACGGGCCAGCCGGAGGATCTCCTGCTGCCGCTCCGGTGCGTACATGTCCGTTCGCCTCCGACCTGTGCCCGAACTTGTGGTTTCGCTCGGAGGCTACGCCCGGATTTCCGGAAAGTAAACAGGTTCGGGCATTAGGTGGACATGAACGGGCAGAGAGGCCTTTGGGGTGTGTCGTCCGGTGTCTTCTCGGGGGCGCCTTGCGGTGTGCCGTCAGGCGCGGCGCAGGTCCTTGATCCTCTTCTGGGCGGCGAGGATGGCGCGTACCAGTTCGCCCCGGGCGGCTTCTTGACGCATGGCGAGAGTGAGCTGGGCACGGTGGTACGGAACGGTGATGCGCGTGACGGGGCCGGGGTCGGGCAGGGCGGTGGCGACATAGCCCTTCACGCACTCGACCACCTTCGTCAGTTCGAGGCGGAGTGCCTCGGTGTGGTCGGTGATGCCCTCGATCATGTTGCCGATCGAGAAGATCTCCGCGAAGTCGTCGACGACGCAGGGCTTCCGGGTGAGGCCGCACTGCGCCTTGTAGAGGTCGCCGAGCCATTCGGCCGGCTTGTCGAAGTCGGTGTTCGTCTCGTCCTTGCGGCGGACCTTCCGCATCCAGGCGAAGAGCCGTCTCTGGTGCCGGTGGGACAACCCGGCGAAGAGACCTGTGACGAGGGCGGAGGCGGTGGTCAGGAGAAGGGTGCCGGCACTGGTACCGATCGCCAGCGTGGTGGTGCTGGTCATCATGCGGTGATCCGTTCGGGGGCGGAGCGTGAGCGGCGGACAGGCCGGTGCGCCGGGGTGGGGGGTCCGGCACGCCGGGCGGTGTCAGTTCCCGGCGGCGAGGTGACGCAGCGCGTCGACGTCGTGCACGACGAACCGGCGGTACCGGGCTTCGATGATCCCGTGGTAGCGCAGGGTCCGGATCGCGTTCTCCGTGGTGGAGACGGCTAGTTGGAGGGCCGCGGCGAGGTCCTTCTGACTCGGGCCGGTGATGGTGGTGGAGCCTGCCCTCGGGCCGGGGGAACCGACGGTGTCGGCGAGGTGCGCCAGAAGCCTGCTGACACGCTCCAGGGGCGGCCGGGCAGCCATGTCGTAGACGAGTTCGTCGCTGCGGTTGCGGTCTTCGAGGCTGCGCAGGAGGGCGAGTCGGATGTCGGGCCACTTACCGAGCAGGGCGTTGAAGTAGCGGGCGCGGCAGGGAATGGCCACGGTCTCGGCCAGGCACCTGGTGAGGACGGCGGAGCCGGAGGTGACGAGCTTGGCCTCGCCGACCAGTTGGCCGCGGCCCCGGAACCGCGTGATGGTGGGGACATGTTCCCCCTCGCCGAGCGGGAAGCGGTCCTGACGTACGACACCGTCCCAGATGATGTAGATGTTCCGGTCGTCCGGTCCGATCGGCAGGGGCTCGTCCCGCGCGAAGCCACGACTGCGCAGACCGGCCTCCAGCAGAGCGCGCCAGTCCTCCGTGTCCAGACACCGCAGAAAGCTGCCCGGGGGCTTGCTCTCGCACCCATGAAGAAGGTCGATCGGCGGCGCGGTGTCGTCGGTCGCGAGCATCCTCACTCCCCGGCTCCGAAGGCCGCGGCGGCGCATGTCCCGGCGTACGCGCCGTGAAGCGCGGGGTGGTGACGATGTGTCACGGTACGCATTGGGGTCTGAGTCCCTTTCTCTGTTCTGTTGAAGCTCTGCGGCCCCGCCGGTCAGCGGGGTCACGGGTGACGGGTCCGGCCTCCCTCTCCGGGAGGTGCGGCAGCGCCCGGGTGGTGAGGCCGGGGGAAAACAGTTGAGCGAGACAGAACGGTACCGCTCGTTGCGATAGAAGAGCCAGTCGCGATTCCGAAGGTACCGCGACGAATAGTGATCATGGCCCGAAACCCCTCACAGCGGGGCTTCGCCACTGACGAACACACGTAGTCCGGACGGAAAAGTGACTACCAATTTCGCAATTACCAAACCGGTTATCCTCGCGGTCCGCACCTTCTCAGAGGCGCGTCGGGACACTTCTCCGGTGAGCGACATATGACGCCCACACAAACCGGCGGCAAAGACGAGAGGCCCCGGGGCACCACCCCCAGGACCTCCCGGAAAGGCCCGGACCCGTCAGGGATCAGACCGCTGCCCAGTAAACACCACGACCGGCCTTTGGGTCACTCCCCATCGGGCGACAAGGCCGCTCCGCCACCGGATGGCCAGCAGCAACCGCCACCCGGGGCCGTCACCGACAGCACACCCTCCCGCACACGCCGTCGGGACATCCCACCCGACTGCACGCTTTATCCCTTTTGCAGACATGAAAGCGGGACCGCCCCCATCCCGAGAGGGGTGTGACAGCACCCTCACATGGCAGCCATCGCTCAAGACCAAACAGATTCCGCCAACACGCCCCCACCGGACCTGCGATCCGATCGACCGACGGGGCACCCGAAGAATTGACTGACCGGCGCCTCAGGAATTCCCTTCCGAGAGGCAGTCCGATTCGGAAATAAATACCGTCGATCAACACGGGGAACGGATTACCGCCGGGAAAGCCGGGGTTCACCGCAGCACACAGCAAAATATCGACTAGTGGATAAGGTCATCATCACCCGGCCCCTTCCACCCCGCCCTTACCGTCGCCATCTCCCACTCCGTCAATTTCCTTACAGTCCCGGCGAGTTGGGCGCACAGGCCGCCACGGAGCCGGACTGTTCACTCCGTAAGCAACCCATCCACTACACAGCGCGACATTCGACGCTGCCCGCGCCGTCCCATCTTCCCGGCGTACGCCTCCCCCCACGCACCGGCGTACGCCATCGTCCGGCGGTTCACGTCGAGCGCCCCGCCCCCGTACTGCCTCGGGGCGGGGCGCTGTCGTACGACATCTCGTGCGGCGGCGGGCGGCGTCAACTCCCGTTCTGTGCAGCCTCCTTGGCCGCCCGCCCCGCCGCCCGCCCCGGCAGCGCGAACATCAGCAGGAAGATCAAGCCCAGCACCGCGGCCACCCAACCCAGCGCGTTCTGGAAGGCGTTCACGAACGCCGGGCCCACCTGCGCCGGGGTCAGCCGGTCGCCGATCGAGCCGAAGAAGACCACCGACACCAGCCCGAGTCCGAGCGCGTTGCCCATCTGCTGAACGGTGTTGATGAGTCCGGACGCCGAACCCGCGTGCTCGCGCGGCACTTCGGAGAGGATCGTGTCGGTCAGCGGGGCGAAGATCAGGCCCATGCCGGCGCCCATCACGACGAGCGGGAGCGCCATCTGCCAGGAGGCGATGGACAGTTGGTACCGGTCCGCCTCCCAGAGGTAGAGCAGCACGCCCACGACCATCACCAGCGCGCCGGTCTGCAGCACATTGCGTCCGCCGAGCCGCGGCACCAGCTTCTGCACGGACATCCCGGCCGCCACCGAGACCGCGATCGAGAACGGTACGCCGGTCAGCCCCGCCCGCAGCGGGCTCCAGCCCAGCCCGATCTGCATGTACAGCGTCCAGACCAGGAAGAAGATGCCGAGCCCGATGCCGAAGACCGTCTGTACGGCGATGCCCACCGCGAAGCTCTTCACCTCGAACAGCGACAGCTCGACGAGCGGCGAACCGTCCCGCGCGGCCTTCCGCTTCTCGTACGCCACCAGCGCGGAGAAGACCCCGATCGAGCCGGACATCGACACGAACCCCCAGGCGGGCCAGCCCAGTTCGTCGCCCCGGGTGAGCGGATAGAGCAGCATCAGCAGGCCGAGGGTGACCAGGGCGACGCCGACGAGGTCCAGCTTCAGGGCGCGCGGCGCCTTCGACTCGGTGATGAAACGGCTGCCGAGGATCAGGCCGGCGATCCCCACCGGCAGGTTGATCAGGAAGATCGGGCGCCATTCGAGACCGAAGAGGTTCCACTCGGTGAGCAGCGCGCCGAGCAGCGGGCCCGAGACCGCGCCCAGGCCGACGATCGCGCCGAACAGCCCGAACACCTTGCCCCGTTCGTGCGCCGGGAAGGTCGCGTGCACGATCGACAGCACCTGCGGCACCATCATCGCCGCCATCCCGCCCTGGAGGATGCGCGAGGCGACCAGCATCTCCGGGTTCGCGGCGAGGCCGCACAGCGCCGAGGCGAGCGTGAAGCCGCCGATCCCGAGGAGGAACAGCCGCTTACGGCCGTAGATGTCACCGAGCCGCCCGCCGGTGATCAGCCCGGCGGCGAAGGCGAGCGCGTAACCGGCCGTTATCCACTGGATCTGGGCGAAGGAGGCGCCCGCGTCCCGCTGGATCGACGGGATCGCGACATTGACGATCGTGACGTCGACGAGGTCCATGAAGGCCGCGGTCATCACGATCGCGAGGGCGAACCAGCGACGCCGGTCACCGGTGCGTACCGGGTCCGCCACGTCCGTCGGGCTGTCGACAAGGGTTTCGGTGGAGGTCATGGCTTGAAGCTATGACCTCATTAGGTCAGATCGTGTCCTAGTTCTACGACATCCTCGAATCCATGACGACGACGGAGAGCTCATGACTACGACGGAGGGCTCATGACGACGGACACCCCGGCCCGGCTCCTCCAGCTCCTCTCGCTCCTCCAGACGCCCCGCGAGTGGCCCGGCGGCGAGCTGGCCGGCCGGCTCGGGGTGTCCCGGCGCACGGTCCGGCGGGACATCGACCGGCTCCGCGAACTCGGCTACCCCGTGCAGGCGACGCTCGGCTCCGACGGCGGCTACCGGCTCGTCGCGGGCAAGGCGATGCCCCCGCTGGTGCTGGACGACGAGGAGGCGGTGGCGATCGCGGTCGGCCTGCGCGCGGGCGCCGGGCACGCGGTCGAGGGCGTGGACGAGGCCTCCGTACGGGCGCTGGCGAAGCTGGAACAGGTACTGCCCTCGCGGCTGCGGCACCGGGTCGCCACCCTCCAGGCCGCCACCACTCCGCTGACCAGTGGCGACGGCGCGAGCATCGCCCCCGAGACGCTGACCGTCATGGCCTCCACGGTCGCCGGCCGCGAGCGGCTGCGCTTCGCCTACCGCGCCAAGGACGGCACCGAGTCCCACCGCCGGACGGAGCCGTACCGCCTCGTCTCGACCGGCCGGCGCTGGTACCTCGTCGCCTACGACCTCGACCGCGAGGACTGGCGGACCTTCCGGGTGGACCGGGTGAGCCAACCCTTCGCGACCGGGGCGCGGTTCACCCCGCGCGAGCTGCCGACGGGAAGCGCGGCGGAGTACCTACGGCAGTCGATGCACCGGCGTCAGGAGACGTACGAGTACGCCGTCACCTTCGCCGCCCCCGCCGACGTCGTCGCGGCCCGCATCCCCGCCTGGCTCGGCACCCCGGAGCCGCTCGACGAGCACAGCTGCCGCCTGCACGCCACGACCGGCGACGCGGTGGACTGGCTGGCCGTACGACTGGCCATGCTGGGCTGCGAGTTCACGGTGCACGAGCCGGAGGAACTGGTGACGTACGTAAGGGAGTTGGGGGAACGGTTGAGCCGGGCGGTCAATGGGGGCGAGCCGCAGGCGTGAGCCTCCGGGGGGGCGTGAGCGGACTTCACACAGCGCCCCGTCCCGTCGTGCCCCGTTCCGCCCCCAGCTCCCCCCAGGGAAAGTCCCGCAACGCCCGCAGATTCCGCAGCGCCGGTTCCACCGGACTCCCCCGGCCCTCCCCGGACGCCCACCCCTCAACAGCCGTCCGTACGGCGGCACTTGCCACGGCGGCGGCGAAGCGCACCTCGGGGGACGGCACGGGCGGAGCCGGGTCGGCGTCGGTGTCGTCGCCCTTGGTGAGGCGTTCCGCCAGGATCTCGCCCAGGGTGCGTTCCGAGGCCTGGTAGACCTCCGCCCACACCCGGCGCAGGGCGGGGCTGGATTCGGCCATGCCGATCAACGTGCGGACCCAGGTCCAGGAGTTGACGGAGACTCCCACCCCGGGGGTCAGCGTGTGGCGGACCCCGTGTTCCAGGGCCTCCGGTACCGACAGTGCGGCCGGGGCCGCGCGGACCGCCTCCACCCAGCGCTGGGCGCCCGCCGCGTAGAGCGGGGCGACGGCCTCTTCCTTGGTGGCGAAGTAGCGGTAGAAGGTGCGGGGGGCGATGCCCGCGCTCTGGGCGATGTCCTCGGCGCGGGTGGCCCGCAGCCCGTGTCGCACGAAGAGTCCGGCCGCGGCCCGGGCGATCTCCATCCGGGTCTCGGCCTTGCGCCGCTCGGTCAGCGAGAGCGGTGCGGAGGAGGCCGAGGGGGCAGCGGGGGAGGCCGGGGTGGAATCCGGTGCTGGGGTGGGGCTGCTCACATCGGCAGGCTATGCCGATGTGGCACAATCTGCCATTCGGCGGGCCACCCCGGGGTTCAGGTACGGGGTGCCCCGCCGTCCCTGCCTGCCGGCGCCCCGCCCGTCCCTCGAACGAGGAGAACCGGGCCCCGACGCCTGGGGGGACAGGCGCCGAAGCCCGGTTCGGGAGAGTCCCGGCGCCGGGGGGGGTGGTGCGTCGGGACTTGGCTCGGAGGATCTCGGGGCGTGGCCCCGGACCCGAACTCCTGGGCTCTGAAGTCTTGTTCCCAGGGCCCAGCAGCTTGAAGCGGCGTTACACGGCCATGTTCGCGCGGCCTCCCGCCACCAGGCGTACGCGGTACGGCGCGTACCTCGTTCGTACGCGCCCCCGCGTCCACCGGGCCGGAGGCCGGGGACTCGCGCCCCCGGCACGCTCACGACCGCTCACGGCCTCTTACGCAGCCGCGTCGAAGCCGGTCTGGCTGGCCAGCTTCTTCAGTTCCAGCAGTGCGTGCTTCTCGATCTGGCGGATGCGCTCGCGCGTGAGGCCGTGCTCCTTGCCGACCTCGGTGAGCGTGCGCTCCCGGCCGTCCTCCATGCCGTACCGCATCTTGATGATGGAGGCCGTGCGCTGGTCGAGGCGGCCGATCAGGTCGTCCAGTTCCTCGCTGCGCAGCAGGGTCATGACGGACTGCTCGGGCGAGACCGCGGAGGTGTCCTCCAGGAGGTCACCGAACTGCGTGTCGCCGTCGTCGTCCACCGACATGTTCAGCGAGACCGGGTCACGGGCCCAGTCCAGGACGTTGGTCACGCGCTCCGGGGTCGACTCCAACTCGGCGGCGATCTCCGCGTGTTCGGGCTCCCGCCCGTTCTTGCGGTTGAACTCGCGCTGCACCCGGCGGATCCGGCCCAGCTCCTCCACGAGGTGGACGGGCAGGCGGATGGTCCGGGACTGGTCGGCGATGGAGCGGGTGATGGCCTGGCGGATCCACCAGGTCGCGTACGTCGAGAACTTGAAGCCCTTGCGGTAGTCGAACTTCTCGACCGCGCGCACCAGGCCCGCGTTGCCCTCCTGGACCAGGTCGAGGAGGGGCAGGCCGCTACGGGGGTAACGGCGGGCCACGGCCACGACCAGGCGGAGGTTGGAACGGATGAAGACGTCCTTGGCACGCTCCCCTTCGGCGACCAGGGCTTCGAGCTCGGCGCGGGTGGCGTCCGCCTGGGACTTCTCCTCGCCCTCAAGGACCTGGCGCGCGAACACGCCCGCTTCGATGGTCTGCGAAAGCTCGACTTCCTTGGCGGCGTCGAGCAGCGGTGTGCGCGCGATTTCGTCGAGATACATGCCGACCAGGTCGCGGTCGGCGATCTCGCCGCCATGGGCGCGAACACTGCGCGCCACGCCGGAGGTCTCGCCGGAGGCGGACTTACGACGGGCGACGGCACGGGTTGCCATGCGTGCTCCCTTGCGAATGGGGGTCCCCCCAGGCCCTTTGGCACTGGGGGCGGGTCAGCAGGTGTTCGTCCGATGCTGTGGCACTTGTCCGGTGACTCTTCTCGTGTGCCCTGCATCTGATGGAAACAACGACTGGAATCCGGACAGAATTCCCAACCTGGTCCCCTATTTTTCTGATCTTGCAGTACCCTGTCCGGCCACAAGGGGGTAACGATGCCGTCGGAACGTACAGAGGCGCAGGTCAGGGCGGGAGTCGAGCGTGACCTCGACGCCCTCACGGACATCTACAACCACTACGTGCGCGAGACCCCGATCACCTTCGACACCGTCCCCTTCACACCGCAGGAGCGTCGCCCTTGGCTGCTCTCCCACCCTGAAGACGGGCCATACCGCCTGAAGGTTGCCGTGGACGGGACCTTCCAAGGAAACTCACAGCGAATCCTCGGCTACGCCACATCCAGCCCTTACCGGGCGAAGCCGGCCTACGCGACCTCGGTCGAGGTCACGGTCTACCTCGCCCCCGACGCGGGCGGCCGGGGCATCGGCACACTGCTCTACAAAGCCCTGTTCGAGGCCCTGGCGGACGAGGACGTGCACCGGGCGTACGCGGGCATCGCACAGCCCAACGAAGCGTCCACGCGGCTGCATGAACGCTTCGGGTTCCGGCACATCGGCGTCCACCGGGAGGTGGGCCGCAAGTTCGGCCGCTACTGGGATGTCGCCTGGTACGAACGGGAGTTGTAGCTCCAGGAGTGCGCGGGTCCGGGCGGGTCAGCCGAACTGCACCGACCGCTTCGCCATCCCCATCCAGAACCCGTCGATCACGGACGGGTTCACGGACTCCCGCGCATCCAGCTCGCCGGCCGCCTCCGCCGCGCCCATCGCGACGAACAGCGGGGCGAAGTGCTCGGTGCGCGGATGGGCGTAGCGCCCGGCCGGTGCCTTGTGGAGGAAGTCCAGCAGGCCGTCCCAGTCCCGGGACTCCAGCGCGCGCCTGCCCCAGTCGTCGAACTCGGAGGACCAGGTGGGCACTCCCCCGCCGGTGTGGCGCAGCGCGGCCAGGTTGTGGGTGAAGAAGCCGGAGCCGACGATCAGGACGCCCTCGTCGCGCAGCGGGGCGAGCTTGCGGCCGATGTCCATCAGCTTCGCCGGGTCGAGGGTCGGCATGGACACCTGGAGGACCGGGATGTCGGCCGCCGGGAACATCTCGACGAGCGGGACGTACGCCCCGTGGTCGAGGCCGCGGTCCGGGACGTCCTGGACGGGGATACCCGGGGCGCGCAGCAACTTCCGTACGGACTCGGCGAGTTCGGGGGCGCCCGGGGCGTCGTAGCGAACCTGGTAGTAGTGCTCGGGGAAGCCCCAGAAGTCGTAGACCAGCGGGACGGGGTCGACCGCGCCGAGGGCGAGGGGGGCCTCCTCCCAGTGGGCGGAGACCATGAGGATCGCCTTGGGGCGGGGGAGATCGGCGGACCAGGCGGCGAGTTCGCCGGGCCAGATCGGGTCGTCCGCGAGGGGCGGGGCGCCGTGGCTGAGATAGAGGGCGGGCATGCGCTCCGGTGCGGCGGTGGACATGACGGTCACTCCCTATGCTTGAACTCTCAAATTCCCTGAAACGCAGCTTACGCCTCGTTTGTTTAACGTTCAAGGAGGGCTCTCGTACAGTGGAGTGCATGAACACGGCACCCGCACCCGCTGACGCGGCGGCACCCTCCGACGAACCCCGCTGGCTCACCGCCGAGGAGCAGCGCGTCTGGCGTTTCTACATGCACGCCAGCACCCTCCTGGAGGACCATCTGGACCGCCAGCTGCAGCGCGACGCGGGCATGCCGCACATCTACTACGGCCTTCTCGTGCAGCTCGCCGAGGCCCCGCGCCGCCGGCTGCGGATGACCGAGCTGGCCATGAACGCGAAGATCACCCGTTCCCGGCTCTCGCACGCGATCGCGCGCCTGGAGAAGAACGGCTGGGTGCGCCGCGAGGACTGCCCCTCCGACAAGCGCGGCCAGTTCGCGGTGCTGACGGACGAGGGCTACGGCGTGCTCCGCCGGACCGCGCCGGGTCATGTGGCCGCCGTACGGCAGGCGTTGTTCGCGCGGCTGACCCCGGAACAGCAGAAGTCCCTCGGCGAGATCATGGAGATCGTCACCGAGGGACTTCAGCCGAACGATGCGGGCGCGGATCTGCCCTGGCTCCGCTGAGCCGCTCAACTCAACGGAGTACCAGGGAAGTTCCTGGGAGTCGTGCCTACGGGGCGTCCCCTTCCCCGTAGGCACGGATGGTGCGAAGGGGGTACGACCGGCCGGGCGTCGTCAGTGGGCGACGACCGGGATCCTGAACTCGTCCTCGACGTCGTCACCGGAGGCGACCGGGTCGGAACCCTGCTTGCCCGCGTTGACGAGGACCGAGACGATGACCGCGGCCGCCACCAGCATGCCGACGGCGAACCAGATGGCGTTGGTGTAGCCGTGCACCTGGCCCTGCAGCGCGACGAGCTGCTGCTGGGTCTTGGAGGTGCCCGCGCCGGCGATGTGGTCCTTGATGTACGCGGTCGTCGCGGACGCGGCGATCGTGTTCAGCAGGGCCGTACCGATCGCGCCGCCCACCTGCTGCGAGGTGTTGACCATCGCGGAGGCGACACCCGCGTCCCGGGGCTCGACGCCCAGGGTGGCCAGGGACATGGCGGGCATGAACGCCGTACCCATGCCGAGACCGAGCAGCAGCATCGCGGGCAGGATGATCGAGGCGTACGACGAGCCGATCTCCAGCTGCGTCATCAGGAGCATGCCGACCGCGGCGACCAGGAAGCCGGGGCCCATCAGCAGACGGGCCGGCAGGCGGGTCATCAGCCGGGTGCCGATCTGGGTCGAGCCGACCATCATGCCGACGATCATCGGCATGAAGGCGAAGCCGGTCTTGATGGGCGTGAAGCCCTTCACGACCTGCAGGTAGTAGGTGAGGAAGAGGAACGTGCCGAACATCGCGATGATGGCGATGCCGAGCGAGAGGTAGATACCGCCGCGGTTACGGTCGGTGATCACGCGCAGCGGCAGCAGCGGGGCCTTGACCCTGGACTCGACGATCACGAACGAGACCAGCAGGACCGCCGACGCGATGAAGAGCGCGATGGTGGAGGAGTCGCCCCAGCCGTCGGTCTCGGCGCGGGTGAAGCCGTAGACGAGCGAGACCAGACCGAGGGTCGACAGGAGCACGCCGGGGATGTCGAGCGGGTTGCGGTTGCGGCCGCCCTCCGGCTCGCGGATGACGAAGTACGCGCCGAGCGCGGCGACGATCGCGAACGGGATGTTCACGAAGAACGTCCAGCGCCAGTCCAGGTACTCGGTCAGCACGCCGCCGAGGATGAAGCCGACGGCGCCGCCGCCACCGGCGATCGCGCCGTAGATGCCGAACGCCTTGGCGCGTTCCTTGGCGTCCGTGAACATCACGGCGAGCAGGGAGAGCGCGGCGGGTGCGAGCAGTGCGCCGAACGCGCCCTGGAGGGCACGGGCGCCGAACATCATGGCGCCGGTGGTGGCGACACCGCCGAGCGCGGACGCGGCGGCGAAGCCGGTCAGACCGACGACGAAGGCGCGCTTGCGCCCCCACAGGTCGGCTATACGACCGCCGAAGAGCAGCAGACCACCGAAGGCGAGGGCGTAGGCCGTGACGACCCACTGCCGGTTGCCGTCGGAGATGCCCAGGTCGGTCTGGGCGGACGGGAGGGCGATGTTCACGATGGTCGCGTCGAGCACGACCATCAGCTGGGCGAGCGCGATGAACGCGAGCGCCTTCCAGCGGTTGGCATGGGCTTCGTGCTCGGCGGCCTCGGAGGCCTTGTCGAGAGCGCCTGGGGCGCTTCGAGCTGTTTCAGACATGGTGGTACCCACTTCGGGACTTCGTGACGGAAAAAGGGTGTCTTCGGGGACGGCTTGTCGCCGGTTCCGCGGCGCCTGCCGGGAGCTTGGTGTCGGAGTTGGGACTGAGGTGAAGCGCTGAACTAATCGGTCAGGGCTGCCGGAGATCCTCCATGGTCGCGGCGGTGCCGGGCAGGACCGAGCGGGCCGGGGCCCGCAGTCCGTCCAGGAACAGCTGCAGGTGTCGGTGTACGAAGCGGTCGGCGCTGAGGCAGCCGGTGCCGGCCGGGGGCCGGCTGAGCTGGGCCACGGCGACCATCAGATCGCCGACTCCCACGTCGGACCGGAGCTGCCCGGCCCTCCTGGCCCGTTCCATGACCTCGTCGATGAGCTCCTCGACCCGCTTGCGCGCGGCTTCCAGGTCCGGGTGGAACTGGTCGAAGGTGCTGGCGATCATCGGGCACAGTGCGCTGATCCGCTCGTCCGCGGAGACGTGCACGAAGCGCTCCAGAGCGGCGAAGGCGTCGCCGGTCTCGTTGAGCGCCCGCTCGGCGGCCTCCGCCGTACGGTCCATGACCGAGACCACGACCTCGCGAACGAGGGCGTCACGGTCCGGGAAGTTGCGGTAAAGCGTTGCGTTGCCGACGCCGGCCCGGCGGGCGATCTCGTCGAGCGGCACATCGGGGCCGAACTCGACGAACATCTCACGGGCGGCGGTGACGATCCGCTCCCGGTTGCGCAAAGCGTCGGCGCGCGGCCGGGTCACCTTTCGCTGTACGGGGGTCGCGGTCGTCACGGCGTACTCCTGAAGGTCTTGGACTGCTGGGGCGATCCGGGGAAGCACTCCCCGTTTCGCTCGGACACATGGCTAAACGGGGAGACGCTCCCCGGTTATTTCCACCTCCGCGATTGTTCTGATGTGACCTGAGTCACATTCACCCGAATCCCGGTTTGGATCTTCGCCCGGCGCTCCCGCGGGGCTCCCCGTTCGGCCCCCTACCAGCGAGAAACACACGGTCGGTCTCCTCCAGCGCGCGCCCTCGCGGCACACGACACAGGGTGATCGAAAGGGTGCAGCCGGAGACCGGCGGCTGCCGTTGGCGCGAAGGGTCCCTGCATGCAGCCCAGCCGTCGGATACGCCCGCGCCGCGTGGCCGCCCTCGCGTCCGTGACCGTCCTGACCCTCGCGGTCAGCACCTCGGCCGGCACCGGACACCTCACCCCGGGCACCATGACGGCGGCGGGCCCGGTCGCGCTCGCCCGTACCTCCGCACTCGGCCCCTGCATGATCAACGGCCCCCTGGACGTCCAGATGTCCGAGGGCATCCCCACCCCGGGCGGCTACTCCCGCTCCACCGGCACGGTCCACGCCCTGACCCTGATGGTCGACTTCTCCGACGCCCCCGGCGAGGGAACGGCCATGGACCGGTACCGCGAGTTCTTCCCCAAGACCCAGGAGTGGTTCGCCACCAGCTCCTACGGCCGCCTCGACTACCGCCCAAAGACCCCGGTCACCCACTGGCTCCGTATGCCCAAGCCCTTCAGGTCCTACGGCATAGAGCGCGGCGCGCCCTTCGACCCCGGGTACCGGCAGCTCGTCCAGGACATCGTGGCCGCGGCCGACCCGACGGTGGACTTCCGCCAGTACGACCTCCTGAACGTCCTGGTCACCCCGAACGCGGGCCCCTCCGCCCTGGACACGGTCCTGTCGGTGACGTTCGCCGGCAACACGGAGGCCCCGGTCGCGGACGGCGTTCCCGTCTCCAACGCGTCCTTCGTCTACTCCCGCCAGGACGACGGCTCCGGCTCGTACTCCCAGACCGGATACCGCGTCCTCCCCCACGAGAACGGCCACGTCTTCGGGCTGCCCGACCTCTACACCCAGGAGGGCGGGGGCGCGGTCGGCCACTGGGACATCATGAGCGAGGACTGGGGCGCCGACAACGACCTCCTCGGCTGGCACAAGTGGAAACTCGGCTGGCTGGACCCGTCCCAGGTCAACTGCGCGATGAGCAGAGGCACTTCGGAGTACACCCTGACCCCCCTGGAACACCCCGGCACCGACGGCACCCGCCTGGTCTTCGTCCCCCTCACCCGACGCACGGGCTACGCCCTGGAACTGCGCACCCGCGAGGGCAACGACGAGGCGGTGTGCCGCCCCGGCGTCCTCATCTACAAGGTCGAGGCGGACGTGGACACGGGCATGGGCCCGGTGAAGGTCTACGACGCCCACCGGGACAGCGGCGGCTGCACCCGAAGCCCCAACGTCCACGCCGAACTGTCGGACGCCCCGTTCACGGCGGGCGAGAGCTTCAACGACCCGGGGAGGGGAATCCGGGTGGCGGTGACGGGGGCGGATGCGGCGGGGGACTATCGGGTGACGGTTACGCGGACGCGGTAGGGGGCGGGGGTCGAGGGGGAGGGGAGGGGCGGGCGTAGAAGTAGGCGAGCGTGGCAGGCGGGGCGCGCGGGGGCGCGGCTCGGTGGAGGGAGCACGGCTCTCCTGAAGCCGGTGTCGCGGGTTCGCCGGAGATGAAGTGCACCGGGCGCGAGGCGGCGTTGGGCCTCCTGCGGTGCGGGTGCCGGGTACGGGCCCATCGGAGAACTGTCGCGGCGGTGAAGGTCCGGCCCCGGCCACCGCAGCGCCGTCGGCGACGAGGGCCACGGCGCCTCGGGCTTACCGTAGGGCTGTCGAGATTGCCGTACCGGAGAGTCGATGCCCACTGACGCCGCTGACCTCGCGCTGGTCGATCCTGCTGTCGTCGTGCCCGCGGAGGCGGTCGCGCCGTTGATCCGCGGGGTCGCGGTGGTGCGTCAACTGACCGATGCGGGCGGGATGTTGAGCCTCAGTGGGCTCGAACGGGCCACGGGGCTGGCCCGTTCCACGGTCGACCGGATCACCGCGACGCTCGCGCGCATGGGGTACGTCCGTCTCGACGGGCGGGACGCGGTTCTCACCCCTCGGGTCATGGAGCTGGGCAACGCCTATCTCGCCGCCCTGCGCCTGCCCTCCGTCCTGGACGCCCGCGCGGACGCCCTGGCCGACGAGCTGGACGAGTCGGTGTCGCTCGCGGTCGCCGACCGGGACGGCATCCGGTTCATCCACCAGGCCACCCGCCGCCGCGCGATGTCCCTCAGCTTCCGCATCGGCGACCTGCTCCCCGCCGAACGCACCGCGCCGGGACCGCTGTTCGCGACGGAGTGGACGGACCTGGAGTGGCGGCGGTGGCGGGAGCGGCGGGCTGTCGATCCGGCGGACCAGGGGTTTCCGGCCGTTCCCGAACGGTCGTCGCCCGGGCCCGACTTCGAGCGCCGGGTCGCCCAAGTGCGCCAGGACGGCTGGGCGTTGGACGACCAGTTGATCGAACCGGGGCTGGTGGCGGTGTCCGTGCCGGTGCGGGATCCCCGTACCGGCACGATCGCGTGCGTGGCGAGCGTCGTCAGCCATACGAGCCGGCACACGGCGGAGGATCTGCGCAACTCCCTTCTGCCCAGGCTGCGTTCGGCGGTGCGGACGATGGAGGAGGACCTGGCGGCGGACCTGCGCGAGACTCCGCGGGGCGAGTTGGTCGCCGCCCCCTCCGGACTCGCGACCTGGACGGGGGCATCCAAGCAGGAGCTCGGGCGGGAGTTCGTCGAGTCCCTCGCCCGCGGGCTGACGGTCCTGACGGCGTTCGGCGAGGGCCGCGCCGAACTGACCCTCACGGAGGTCGCCCAGGCGACCGGCTTGGCACGGGCGACAGCTCGCAGGGCCCTGATCACGTACGAGCACCTGGGCCTGATCACCACCTCCGGCGACCGCCGTTTCGCCCTCACACCCCGGGTGCTGTCCCTCGGCTTCCCGCCCCTCTCCCGTACGACCCTCCCCGACCTGGCACTCCCCCACCTCACCGCCCTCGCCTCCCGCATCCACGAGTCGGCGTCCCTCGCGATCCTCGTCGGCGACGACGTCCAGTACACGGCCCGGGTCGCCACGAGCCGGGTGATGAGCGTGAACATCGCGGTGGGTACACGGTTCCCGGCGTACGCGACGGCACTGGGGCGCGTGCTCCTGGCGGACGCCCCGCCCGCGGAACGCTCCGCCCTGGGTGAGCTGCACGCGTTGACCCCCCGCACGCTGACCGACCCGGTGGCGCTGGCGGCGGCGCTGGACACGGTCCGTTCGCAGGGATACGCCCTGGTGGACGAGGAGTTGGAGGCGGGCCTGCGCTCGATCGCCGTACCGATCCGGGACCGTACGGGCAGGGTGGTCGCCGCCCTGAACACGGCGACCCATGTGACCGGCCGAACGGTCGAGGAGTACGTCCGGGACATCCTCCCCGAACTGACGGCCACGGCGAGCGCGATCGAGGCGGATGTGCGGGTTGCGGGGCGCTTCACGCGGGTGTCGGCGTCCTGAGCCCGGTGACCGCCCCGCCTTGCCCGTCCGCGCCCCGCCTCGCCCGCCGTTCCCGCCTGCCCTGCCCGTCCGCGCCCTGCCCTCCCCACCGAACCGGCTCCCCGGATCCGCTACCCTGTCCTGGACCGCCTTCCGGGGCGATCCGTCCCGCCTTCGTAGCTCAGGGGATAGAGCACGGCTCTCCTAAAGCCGGTGTCGCAGGTTCGAATCCTGCCGAGGGCACAGCGCGGTGGTTGTTCGCGCAGGCTTGCTCAGAGGCCCTTCCGTCCGGTGGACGGGAGGGTCTTTGTCGTCTCGGCGGAGACACGGCACGGATGTCCGTACCTCGCCGACCGGCGACAGCCTGGAGTCGGCCTTCCGCTCTCCGGTCCCGGCGTGATCGGCCGGACTGATCCCCTGGAGCGCGCGCTGATCGACCGGCCCGCCGTGGAGGGTTCGGGCCGGGTGCCGGGGTGGGGAGAGTCCGGTCTGATCCTTCGGCACGGTCCGGTGGACGCCCTGAACAGGGCGGTCCAGGAGCAGCGGGTCACGATCGTCTCGGCGCCGGCCGGCAGCGGGAAGACGTCGCAGCACGGGGCGTCGATGCGCTTGCCGGTCGCCGGCAGCGTTCCGGCGGGCAGGTGCAGCGGGCCGAGACGCGTTCCCTGGAGCGCCGGTTGGACCACCACGATGTTGCCGGTGGAGTAGAACCGGAACAGCTCGCGGTGCATGTCCGGGAAGGCCCGGTGGTAGTTCTCGACCTGTGTGGGGAGTTCGGCCGGCCCCTTCCAGGTGACGCCGATGGACGAGTCGGTGAACGTGCCCTCCTCGGTGAACGCCGCGGCCCACCCGGCCATGTCCATCTTCTCGGCGACCTCGCGCGCCTGCCGGACGATCTGCTCGTTGTCCAAAGCCATGCCACGTCTCCTCGGCCATGCGCTCGACCGGCCGGCACGCCCCGTCCGCGGACGAACGCCGACCACTGATGACGCCACGGCAGTGACCTGCCGCGACACATCCAGCCTCGCCGCCGACGCAGTGACAGGAAGTCACTGGATTACGGTGATTCACCGGCCGGGCGCCTGCCCGAGGTCACACAACAGGTGTGGCCGTTCCACCGCTCGGTCGCGCGCGATGCCTCGGGGTTCGGATGGGAGGCCACCGTGCCGGGTCCGCGCCGAGTGCGGTGATCGCCGTAGCCCCGTGAACCCGCAGGACAACCCCCACCCCCGCCCGCCACAATCCGAGCATGTCCACCGACGTGAGCGGAATGATCGAGTGCAGGCCGGGCGCCCGGATCTGGGGCGTGGATGACGAGGACTCCGTCTGGGTGGGCGCGATCGACCTGACCGTCCTCGACACCGGCAACGCGTACGACGCGCTCGCCTGTCTCTTCGGGGTGCGCAACTCCTACGGGTTCCGGCCACTGGCCAAGGGGCGGGGGCTGCCGGCGGACGCCTCCGACGAGACGCGCGCCACCTTCGCCGCGTACAGCGGGCCCGGCGACGTCCACAGCGCCACCTGGATCACCGGGGACGAACTGGCCGACGCCGACTGGGACGAGACCGACCGTTCCGGCACGCGCAGCCGTCGCGCGGTCGCGGGAGACAGCAGCTACTGGGCGCCCACATGGGAGGTCGTGCGGACGCTGGGCGGGCTCCACGGCGCGGAGAACGTGCGGCTCGTCATCTGGTTCGACTGACCGTGGAGTACCGGGCGAGCGGCAGCCAGTTGCCTGGCCCCCTGTCCCTCTAGCCCTCTAGCCCTCTAGCCCTCTAGCCCTCTAGCCCTCTAGCCCTCTACGGAACCCTCGCCCTATCCGCAGCCTCCGCCGTCCCCTCCCCCTCCGCCAGCGCCCGGTTGCGCCGTACCGAGGACCAGAACGACCACCCGATCAGGACGACGCCGACCAGGCCGGTGATGACCTCGTTGATCTGGTACTGGATGGTGACCATGAGGATCACGGCCAGGGCGCCGATCGCGTAGTGGGCGCCGTGCTCCAGGTAGACGTAGTCGTCCAGGGTGCCCTGGCGGACCAGGTACACCGTCAGCGAGCGGACGTACATCGCGCCGATGCCGAGGCCGAGGGCCATGAGGACGATGTCGTTGGTGATGGCGAACGCGCCGATCACGCCGTCGAAGGAGAAGGACGCGTCCAGGACTTCGAGGTACAGGAACATGAAGAACGCGGCCTGGCCGGCCAGGACCACCGCCGAGCGGTCGCTCTCGCGCTCCCGTTCCTCCTCCGCCTCCAGCCGGTCCTCGAAGAAGCCCGAGAGGCCGCCGACGATCATGTAGGTGATGAGGCCGGAGATGCCCGAGATCAGGACCGTCTGCGCCTTGTCGGCATGCGCGCCGCCGTGCTGGTGGGCGTGGGCCGCGAAGGTGAACGAGGTGATGAGGAGGACGATCAGGGCGATGCAGACCGACAGCATGTCGACCTTGCCGAGCTTGGCGAGCGGGCGCTCGATCCAGCGCAGCCACTGGATGTCCCGGTCCTCGAAGATGAAGTCGAGGAAGATCATCAGCAGGAACATGCCGCCGAAGGCCGCGATCGCCGGGTGGGCGTCGGTGACCAGCTGTTCGTAGCGGTCCTTGTCGGTCAGGGCCAGGTTGACCGCGTCGTACGGATTGAGCTTCGCCGTGACCGCGACGATCACCACCGGGAACGCCAGCCGCATGCCGAAGACCGCGATGAGGACGCCCACCGTGAGGAAGATCTTCTGCCAGAAGGCGGACATCTTCTTCAGGATCCCGGCGTTGACCACCGCGTTGTCGAACGACAGCGAGATCTCCAGCACGGCCAGGATCGCGATGACCCCGAACGCCGTCCAGCCGCCGTACCAGACTCCCAGGGCCAGGCCGAGCGCGGTGACCGCGAACGACCAGCGGAAGGTCTTCAGAAGCACGGGTTGCCCCTTCCTGTTGTCGCGCGGTCGCCCGCGGGCCGGGCATCAACAGCCCCGACCATCATCGGCGTTGTCTACCACGACCGCCTGTCGTACAGGTGACGGGGGCGGATCTCCCACGACCCGACCGGCCCGGAGCGCGAAAGGGGCCCCGGCCTTCCGGTCCGGGGCCCCTCGCCGATGGATCGTGCCGCATCGTCACTTCTTCGGCGGCACCTTGCCGGTCGTGCGCAGCGTGCCCACCGTTTTGAGGAGGCGGTCCGCCGGCTCGCGCAGGCGCTGGTGGGCCAGGACCGTGTTGCGCAGGCCGCGGACCGGGCGGCGCCACAGGCGGTGGGCCGCGGCGACCGGGTGGGGGCGGGTCGCGAA
The DNA here is from genome assembly GCF_036226385.1 of Streptomyces sp. NBC_01261. Lineage (NCBI taxonomy): Bacteria > Bacillati > Actinomycetota > Actinomycetes > Kitasatosporales > Streptomycetaceae > Streptomyces > Streptomyces sp. NBC_01261. The sequence continues at coordinate 6,489,945 of NZ_CP108463.1, read as the reverse complement.
GCCCTCGCCGACCCGCAGTTCGCGGGTCTTGAGCCAGTCCTTCCACTCCTTGTCGCCGCGCCCCAGGTCCATGAGGCGCACACCGTGCCGGCCCGCCTCCTCGGCCATCCTGAGGTGCATGATCAACCCCGGTGAGTAGTACCGGAGTTCGGGGTCGTACGCCGTGAACCAGGCCGCGAACAGCGTGCGGGACGTCGGGCCGAAGTGGGCCGCCACGGGGCGGTCACCGGCGTAGAGGACCGATAGGACGCCGGTGAAGTGTTCCTCGCGGACGCGGAAGAGGTGGTCCACCAGGTCCACGATCCACGGGCGCGCGAAACGGTCCATGCGGCCGGTCCTGCGGTACTGGGCCGACTTCCAGCGCATCAGGGTGTGCAGCACCTCGGGGTCGCGCTCGTCGTACACGAAGCGCATCTCGCCGAGGTCGCGGCCGAGGCGGCGTTCCTTCTTCAGGGTCGTCTTGGCGATACCCGGGTACGCGCCGCGCAGCCACTCCGGGTAGGGGACCTCGCCATCGCCGTCCTTCAGGTCGATCACCGGGGACGCGAAGGTGCCGGTGACGTGGCGGCCGAACGGCTGCTGTTCCTCGACGAGATGGTCGAACTCGAAGACCGACAGGCCGCAGGCCCGCAGGAGTTGCTGGACGTCCCAGGTGACACCGGGCCGGTGCACCAGGGCCTGGCAGTCGGAGAGGCCCAGGCCGATGGCCCGGCCGACGCCGACGGGGTTGCGCTCGTACGGGAAGAAGCCGACCGGCTCGCCGCCCTCGTGCAGAACCGCCACCTGCGCGCCGCCGCGGTGGCGGCCGACGCCGTCCGCGAACTCCGGTGCCAGGAAAGGGTTCGCGTAGTCCGGCGACTCGTCCATCGCCTTGTGCCAGGCCTGGCGGAGCGTGGTACCGAGCTCCTCCGGTCTGTGGATCGTGATGTCCGCCTTGCCGGCGGATCGCATGGATCGCATGGGCGACCGTCCCCCCACATTTCCCCCACGACGCGTCGTCCGCGTCCTGCCTACGTCTCCCAAGGTACGACGAGACACGAACAGTTCGGCAGGGCTCAAACGTCGCGAAACAGTACGCACGCTGTCAAGGATGCCTGTGGCTACGGAAAAGTACGGATCGCCCTCCCCCGGTACAACCGCCCCGGAACATCGGTGAACCGCAGGTCCAGGCCGACCCCGTCACGCTCCGCGTGCAGGTGGAGACGGGGCGCCCGGCACGGTTCCTGCCCGTTCGGCCGGGCGTCCCAACGCCCCTTCCCCTCAAGCCGTTTGCACCTCCGGGATCTCCCCCCGCACCTGTCGGCCGAGTACCGCCAGCACCAGGGTCACCGCTACCGACGCCACGGCCACCAAGGTCATCGCCGTTGCCGGTGAGGTGAGTTGGGCGACCGTGCCGGCGAGGGTCGCGCCGACGCCCTGCATGGTGAGCATGCCCGCGGAGCGGAGGCCGAGGGCGTGGCCTGCCAGTTCGTCGGGGGTGAGTTCCATCAGGCGTTCCTGGAGGACGAGGCTCGCGCCGTAGCCGACGGAGGCGACGCAGACCGCCAGGGCGGCCCAGGGCATGCCCGGGTGGAGGGCGAAGAACAGGTACGGGGTGGCCAGCAGGAGGCGGAGGGGGATGTCCAGGCGGGTGCGCAGGGTACGCGGGACGAAGCGGCCCAGGGTCAGGTCGCCCACGAACATGCCCAGTGCCGCGCTCGCGAACAGCGCGCCCGCGGACCCGGAGTCGTAGGAGACGTAGAGGGATTCGCAGCCGACGATCAGGCCGTTGGGGACCCACATGCCGAGGTAGGTGAGGCGGCGGGGGCGGGAGGACCACAGGAGGGCGTTCGTGCGCCAGGTCGCGGCCACCGACGGGCGGCCCGCCGCGCGGGGTGGGCGGGCGGTCAGGCCGAGACGGAGGACCAGGGCCGTCGTCGCGTACAGCGCCGCCGCGAGGAGGAGACAGACACGGGGAGAGAGCAGGGCCAGCAATGCTCCGCCCGTCGCGAAGCCCGTCACCTGCATCAGGCCCGAGGCCATGTTGAAGACCGAACGGCCCAGCAGGTAGCCGTTCTTGGGCAGGATCTCGTTCAGCAGGCCGCCGCTCACCCCGCCGCCCAGGGAGGCGATCAGGCCCTGGAGGAACACGACGGCGAAGATCGCGCCGATCGGCAGGCCGGGGAGTGCCAGCAGGACCGTACAGACGGCGAAGGCGGTGTTGATGCCGGTCAGGGTGACCCGTGGGGGCAGGCGGTCGGCGCCCGAGAGGAAGAAGGTCGCGCCCAGCATCTGGGCGAGCTGCGGGCCGAACATGCTCACGGCCGACAGCAAGGGCGAGGCCGTCGCCTTGTAGACGAGGGTGGCGAGCGCCAGGCCGCTGATCGTGAGGGCCGCGTTCTGGGCGGCGAAGGAGAAGAAGAACGGGGTGTATTCGGGGGTGCGGAAGAGCTCGCGGTAGCTGCGCATGCGCGGAGTCTGCGGGGGTGTGGGCGGGGGTCCTATTCTTTCGCGCGGACGCGAAACACGGGGGTGGGCGGATGGGGTTGTGGCAGCTCAACGCGGACACCCTCGCGCGGAGCCGGTTCGTGCTGTCGTCGTTCGCGGAGACCTTCGCCGCGCTGAAACTGCTGCACGCGGGGGTGGGCGCGCACCCCGGTGAGCAGGGGTGGCTGCGGGACCATCTGCCGGGCTACCGGGCGCTGTTGGCGGCCGACCCGGCCACCGGAGCGCTGGTGCGGGCCGCGCTCGGGCGGTCCTGGATCGCCGACTTCTTCTGTCCGACGCAGACGGACCGGGAGTCGTTCGCCGAGACCGTCGCCCGGGTGCGGGAGACCCGGCCCGAGGACGCGCGGGACAACCTCCGCGTCTCGCTCGCCGGGCCGCTCCCCGCCGCCCTGGAACGCGACGATCTGCCCGAGCGGGCGGCCCGCCTCCTGGAGTACGTCTGGGAGGAGACCGTACGGCCGTACTGGGCTCGGCGCCGGCGGGTCCTGGAGGCCGATGTGGTCGCCCGGACCGCGCAGGTGAGCCAGGGCGGCTGGGCGGCCGTGCTGGACACCCTGCAGCCGGGGCGGACGCGGTGGCTCGGGGAGAGCCGGCTGCAGATCAATCTGCACGCGAATCCGCCGCGGGAGGTCTCCGGCGCGGAGCTGCTCCTCATGCCCGTCACGCCGAAGAGCGGGTGGGTGTCGTGGGAGGCGCCGGACCGGTACGCCATCGTCTACCCGTGCGCGGGCGTCCTCGCCGACCACGGCCCGCGCGCGGTGCCCGAGAGCCTGGGGGCGCTGTTGGGTCCCTCGCGGGCGGGCGTGCTGATGCTGCTCGGGTCACCGATGAGCACCAGCCAGCTGACCGCCGTGACCGGGCAGGCGCTGGGCTCGGTGGGGCGGCATCTGCGGGTGCTGCTGGACGCGGGGCTGGTGGAGCGGCGGCGGGCGGGGCGGTCGGTGCTGTATTCGCGTACGGCGGCGGGGGAGGTCGTGGTGAAGGCGGCGGGGCTGTGAGTACCGGGGTGTGCGAGCCCGTGAGCAGAGGGGGGTGGGGGCCCGTGAACAGAGGGATGGGGGCCCGTGAGCACAGAGGCTCATGGGCCCGTGGGGAGAACGACATTTACCGGAGTTAGCATCCGGTTATGACGACTACAGAGAACACGGGTCCCCTCGGTGTCGAGATCGGGTCGCTCACGGGCGGCTCGGCGGACCTCTCGCAGTACGCGGGCAAGGCCGTCCTCGTGGTGAACGTGGCCTCCAAGTGCGGGCTGACCCCCCAGTACACGGGCCTTGAGCGGCTTCAGGAGCGGTACGCGGCGCAGGGCTTCACCGTGCTCGGCGTGCCCTGCAACCAGTTCCTCGGGCAGGAGCCCGGCAGCGCCGAGGAGATCGCCGAGTTCTGCTCGGCGACGTACGGCGTGACCTTCCCGCTGACCGAGAAGGTCGAGGTCAACGGGGACGGCCGGCACGAGCTGTACGACCGCCTCGTGGGCTTCGCGGACGGCGAGGGCCACACCGGTGACATCCGCTGGAACTTCGAGAAGTTCCTGATCGGCCGCGACGGCACGGTGCTCGCCCGCTTCTCCCCGCAGACCGAGCCGGAGTCGGCGGAGGTCGTGGCGGCGGTGGAGACGGCCGTCGCCTAGGACTGTCGTAGGCAGGTGTTGACCTTGCCCCTGGGGCAGGGCCGAGCGTCCTGGTCGCCGGGCGGACAGAAACCGCCCGGTGACGGAGGGCGAGCGAGCCAAAGGGGCGCGCCGACCCGGAAAAGGGGCTGCGAGGGTGGACGACGACCTGCTGACCATCGGCGCGTTCGCGGCCCGGGCACGGCTTTCGGCCAAGGCGCTGCGGCTGTACGACCGGCTCGGGCTGCTGGCCCCGGCTCATGTCGACGAGGTCAGCGGCTACCGCCACTACCGCGCCGACCAGGTCGAGCGGGCCCGACTCGTGGCGCTGCTACGGCAGTTGGACATGCCGCTGGCCCGGATCGCCTCGGTGGTGGAGGCCGACGGGGCAGACGCCGCCGATCTCCTCGCCGCGTACTGGACGGACGTGGAGACCCGGGTCGCCGGGCAGCGCACGCTCGCCGAGTACCTCCGTGCACGCCTTTCGGGGAGGAGCTCCGAGATGTACGGAACGTTCGTGGTCGAGACGGTCGAGGTACCGGAACAGGTGCTGATCACCGAGACCCGGCACACCCTCGTGGACGAGTTGCCGGCCTGGATCGGCGCCTCCCTGGGGCGACTTGAAGTCGCCGCGAAGGAGTGCGGCGGCGTGAGCGCGGCACCGTTCGTCGTCTACCACGCCGAGGTGTCGATGGAGAGCGACGGCCCGGCCGAGGCCTGCGTACCGGTCGCGGACGAGGCGGCGGCGCGGGCGTGGGCCGCACGGCAGGGGCGGGCCCGGCAGACGGCGGTCCGGGTGGAACCGGCCCGGCGGCTGGCCTACGCCCGCATCACCAAGGCGCAGGTGGCGCATCCACAGATCCTGGCCGCGTTCGAGGCGGTGGAGCAGTGGGTCGCCGCGCAGGGGCTGCGGTACGCCGGACCGTGCCGCGAGGTGTACTTCGCGGACTGGGCGGCGGCGGGGCCCGGGGATCCCGTGTGCGATGTGGCGTTCCCGGTGGAGTTCCCGGTGGAGTTCCCGGTGGGATGAGGCACCGGCCGGCGTACGGCGCCGGGCACAAGCCGAGCCCCCTCGGCCAGGACGGCGGGCCAGTCGAGAGGGCTCTTCTTGAAATGCTTGCACTGCTTGCACTGCTTGCACTGCTTGCACTGCTTGCACTGCTTGTCGTGCATGAACTGCACTGTGCTGCTTATGGAGTTGTGAAAGGTGAACCAACCGCATCAGTGAAGGTCGTGCGCCCCCCGCGCGACATCTGCCACGAACGCGTTCCACGAGTCGGCGGGGAAGGCCAGCGTCGGACCCCCGTCGACCTTGGAGTCCCGTACGGCCATGGCCGCGAGAACCGGTGACTTGATCTCGACGCATGCGCCGTTCCCGGTGGAGTACGAGGACTTGGTCCACATGTCCGCGGCGCCCTGACGAATTGCCATTTTTGCTCCGGTTATTGCCAGTTGATGAGTGCTGTCACCGCGCGGCACGTCCGGCCACGAACCCTCCGGACGCACAACACGGTTTGCGCCAAAGCCTGTTACTCGATGGCGTGATCGACGCTACTCGCCAACATCGGCGCGCGAAGCGGCCATTCACTCGACCGGGTGGCATATACCCCTGGTGTCTTCCATCCCGCCCGGCGGAAGGTGTACCCTGCGGCACCTTCCGCCAACGGGGCCTCTCAGCGCGCGTATTCCTTCGCCATGTCCGCGATGAACTGACGGGACTGCTCCACGTTCAGGGCCTGCGCCCTCAAGTGCTCGTACATCACGCTGTACTTCTGGACGTCGTTCGCCTTCTCCAGGTACAGGTCGCTGGTGACGCCCTCGATGTAGACGACGCTGGAGTCCGCCGCGTCGGGGAACTCCAGGATCGCGTACTGCCCGTTGAGCCCCGGATGGGCGCCCATGTCGAACGGGATCACCTGCACGGTCACGTGCGGCAGCTGGGACTGCTCGACGAGATGCTCCAACTGGTCCCGCATCAAAGACCGGTTGCCGACCACGCGGCGCACCGCGGACTCGTCCATCACGGTCCACAGCCGCAGCGGGTTCTCCGGCGCGGAGATCCGCTCCTGCCGCCGCATCCGCACCTGGACCCGCTTCTCGACATCGGCCAGGGCGGTCTCGGGCAGCGCCCCGGTGATGAGCGCCTCGGCGTACTGCCGGGTCTGCAACAGACCGGGGACGACCTGGGGGTCGTAGACGCGCAGGCTCGCCGCGTCCGTCTCCAGGCCGATGTAGACGCTGTACGGGATGTCGCCGAAGGAGTGCCACCAGCCTTGCTGGCGAGAGTCCTTGGCCATCTGCATGAGTGAGTCGACGATGCGGACGTCCTCGACCTCGTAGACCCCGCACAGGTCGCGGACGTCGCGCTGGCTGATGCTGCGCCGCCCGTTCTCCAGCCGACTGATCTTCGACTGCGACACCAGCAACCGCTCGGCGACCTCTTCGGCCGTCATGCCCTTGAGCTCTCGGAGTCGACGCAACTCCTGGCCCAACCGGCGTCTCCTGACGGTGGGATTGACACTTGACGCCACGGGAACGTGCACCTCCGGCTGCATGCCTCTACTTGCCACTGCTTACTGCTGTGCTTACCGCTGCTTGCTGCTCACTGCTTGCCACGCGCTTGCCACTTTGCGTATCTGCTGTTGAGCAGACTGCCACCAAGGTGGTTTCTACCGCTGGGAAACGGTGGATATGCGGCGGGTACGAGCCAGGTTCGGGTTGCCCGAGGCGTCCGCGAAGGCGGCCGTAGATGCGGCCGAGCGGGGTGGAGAGACGTTACGTCTACTCCACCCCGCTCGGACCAGCGGCTCCCGAACCGGGTCTTGGGGACTGCGGTGCGGCGTGTACTGCGGTCGTGCGGTGGTACCGGTCGTGCGGTTCCGATCGTGCCGCTCCGCGGCGCCGGCGTGTGCCGTGGGACTGCGGCTCAGTGAGCCACGGCGCGCGCCATGGTGCCTCGGTGCGGCTGCATCGGAACACCACGAGCCGGTTCCGGTGGCCTTGATCCGGGCGCGGCCTGACGGCCGGCCGGGGCCTGGCTACGGCGTGGCTGTGCCGCCACTCCGTTCTGGACGTCCATCACGGCGTGCGCCACGAGTCCGCCCATGGGGTCGTGCCTGATCAGGTCCCGCAGCCGGGAGCGGGACGAGCGTCCCTCGTTACCCGGATACAGGTGTTTGCCGAGACCGACCGCGTGCGCCAGTGCGGCGAGCGCGGCTGTCCGCGGGTCCGGTGGCACACCGGTGCGGATCGCGGAATCGAGTCGGCCCTTGATCTCACGGCTGATCTCGTTGTCCGTCGCCTGATAGCGAGTCGTCGGCAGCACCCCGCACATCTGTCCCGCCACGGCATGCACCATGCCGCACCGCTCCAGATGCGAGAGGTAGGTCTGGCGAAGTCCCAGTCGGGGCCCGCCAATCCAGTTCACTGCACGTACCGGAGCGCCACGCCTTCGCAGCAACTCCAACGCGCAGTCCAAAGTCGGATCTCCGGTCGGCCGTGGTACCACCACGGCGATACGATCCCCGTCTGGGGCTATCCGTCCGGCCAGCGCCAGCTCCACTAGCTGTGCTCCGGCCAGACCGAGGTCGAGCGACTGCGGCTGTGCAGTGGTACCCGTGGCCGGGTCCAATGCCAGCAGCAGAAGCTCTTCCGGAAGAGTTCTGCGGCTCCTGCCCATCCATGCCTCCCCGCGTGGATGAATGACAGGGTGACCCCTCTCACATTGGTCTGTCGAGGGTGCGTGACCGCTTCGTGATGGAACCGGCAGGTATGTCGTTCTCGTCTACCGCAGGGGTTAAGCCCGCACACAGGACACTGGTACATGGTTCGGACAACGGTGTTGATGCGTCGTCCGGACTGCGGGTAAGAGGTTTTCCAGCTGACATCCAGCTGGCTTCCAGCTGATTTTGTGGCTGTTTTTGTAGCTAACTCGGTTATCTCGGTCGGTTCGGTTGACGCACGCGGCGCGTGCGGCGCATGGAGGAGGCATCGGTGGCGGGCGAGTCCCCCGACAGGTCGAAGAAGCGCGAGTCGTCGGCAGAACCGACGCCGGGGAGCGCGAGTCCGGTTCCTGAGGCACGGGGTGAGCGCGATCCCCGGTTGGCGGTGGCCCGAGAGGACGCGACATCGTCGTCGTCCGCGGCTCGGCGCGGGGGCGTGGACACGGCGACGAAGATCTTCTCGATCCGGGAGTTGCGGTCGGAGGAGACCGAGGGGGCGGAGCCCCCCTCCGATTCCGAGGACGCCGATACGCAGAACCCTTCCGCCAAGGACGGGTCCGGCGGGCCGGCGGGCGATGCGCGCTTGGCGGCGGCTGTGGCGGCCTGGGTGTCGTCGGGCTCGACCGGGGAGAGGCCGACCGGTGCCGAAGACCCCGAGGGCCCCGAGGACGCGGTCGAGAAGCCGGCCGGGAGCGGCGAGGCGGCTCACGGGGCTGAGGGTTCGGTGGACGTCGCTACGGCCGAGGGCGCGGAGACGCCCGCTGGAGGCCCGGAGACCGGGGATGCCGAGGACACGGGGGAAGTTTCCGTGGCCGACGCCTCCGAGGGCGCCGAGAGCGCCCAGGAAGCCGACGCGGGCGAGCGGGCCGAGCGGGCGGCTGCGGTGACTGGTGACCCCGAGGACGCGAAGCCCGCCGGGGGTGACAAGGCGCGCGGTTCGGCTGACGCCGGGAAGCGCGAGTCCGACGCCGACGGTGACGTGACCGAGGGCGAGCGGGCCGCTGACGCTGCCGCCGAGAGCAACGCCGACGCCGACTCGGAGGACGACTCCGGGGCGGACAAGGTGCCCGCGGCAGCGACGACGGGCAAGGCCGGTGCGGATGTCGACGCCCGCCCGGAAGCCACGGGCACCGCCGCGGGCGAGACCGCTGATGCCGGGTCCGCTGAAGCCGAGGCCGACACGGCCCCGGAGCCCGCCGAGGGCAAGACGTTCCCCCAAGCAACCGGCGCGAAGCCTGACGGCCGCCCGAAGCCCGCCGAAGGCGACACACCCTCCGACACGACCAGACCGAAGGCTGACGCCCGCCCGAACTCGACCGAAGGCAAGACGTCCACCGGCACGACCGATCCGAAGACCGACGGCCGCCCGAAGTCAGCCGAAGGCGAGACGTTCTCCGACACGACCGGTCCGAAGGCCGACAGCCGCCCGGAGTCCGCCGAAGGCGAGACGCCCACCGGCACGACCGGTCCGAAGACCGACAACCGCCCGGAGTCCGCCGGAGGCAAGACACCCACCGACACCGCGCCGAAGGCCGACAGCCGCCCGGAGTCCGCCGAAGGCGAGACGCCCACCGGCACGACCGGTCCGAAGACCGACAACCGCCCGGAGTCCGCCGAAGGCGAAGGCGAACCCGCCACCGGTGCAGTAGCCGCCGAAGGCAAAACGAACGCGGACCCCCGCACCACCGGCACCGGCACTGGCACTGGCACTGGCACTGGCACCGAAAACGCCGCCACTGCCGCCGCCACCGCCGCCGCCCCGGCCGACGCTGCTCCCTCCGACGCACGACCGCGAGCCGCCGACGGCGAGAAGGCCCCCGCAGGGCCACCCGCACCCGACAACGAGACCCGCACGGGCGGTGCGGGTGGGAACACGAAGGCGGCCGAGGGCGGAGCCGAGGCCGTCGATCACCCCACCACCGTCTTCAAGGCCCTACGCCCGCCCAAGGACGCGGTGGACCAGCCGACCACCATGCTCAAGGCCCCCACCGCCCCGAAGCCCCCCAAGACCCCCGAGACCCCGGCCGAACGCACCAGTAGGTTCGTCGCCCTCAAGCCCCTCGACGAGCCCCGCAAGGAAACGCCCCGCAGGGAAACGCCCCCGAAGGACGCCACCCGCCCCGTCCCCCAGCTCGGCCCCGAGCACACCACCCAACAACCCCTCCCCCCGAAGCCCCCGCTGGACCTCCTCGCCGAACTGACCAACACCCCGCCACCCCCGGAAACCCCGGTCCGCACAGCGATCCGCAGGGTCAAGATCTGGACCCCCCTGGTCATCCTCCTGGCGATCGTGTTTGCAGTAGTACAGGCTGTACGCCCGCTGCCGACCCCCTCCCTCACCCTCACCGCCGACGACGCGTACACCTTCGACGGCAGCAAGGTGAACCTCCCGTGGCCCAGCGAGGGCCAGGGCTGGATGGACGTCAACGGCATCGGCACGATGGGCGACTTCGGCAAGCAGACCCCGGTCGCGATCGGGTCCGTGGCCAAGGCGATGACCGCGTACATCGTCCTCAAGGACCACCCGCTGAAGGCGGGCACGGAGGGCGAGAAGATCACCGTCGACGCGACCGCCGAGAAGGAGGGCGGCTACGACAAGGACGGCGAGTCCACGCTCAACACCGTGAAGGCCGGCGACATCCTCACGGAGAAGCAGGCGCTCTCGGCGATCATGATCCCGTCGGCGAACAACATCGCGCGCCTGCTCGCCCGTTGGGACGCGGGCTCCGAGGCGGCGTTCATCAAGAAGATGAACGACACCGCGAAGTCGCTGGGGATGACGAACACGACGTACACCGACGCGTCCGGTCTCAAGGAGACGACCGTCTCCTCCGCCGAGGACCAGGTGAAGCTGGGCAACCAACTGGTCAAGATCCAGGCGCTGATGGACATCACCAAGCTGCCGAGCTGGGTCGACCCGTCGGGTCACAAGTGGACCAACTACAACCGCCTGGTGCCGTACAACAACTCGCTCGGCATCAAGACCGGCACCACCACCGCGGCCGGCGGCAACCTGCTGTTCGCCGCCACCAAGGAGGTCGGCGGTGAGACGGCCGTCGTCGTCGGCGCGATCCTCGGCCAGCACACCGCGCCGATCATCGACACCGTCAACGCGGTCAGCAAGACGGCGATGCTCGCGGCGCAGGACGCGATGACCTCGGCGAAGATCCTGAAGAAGGGGACCGTGGTCGGGTACGTCGACGACCAACTCGGCGGTCACACCCCGGTCGTCGTCACCAAGGACGTCGCGGCGGTCGGCTGGGCGGGCCTGAAGGTGAAGCTGTCCTTCGCCCCCGACGCCGTACCGCACACCGCGAAGGCCGGCACCAAGGTGGGCACGCTCACCGTGGGCGACGGTTCGAGCGGTGCCGTCAAGGTGCCGGTCGCTCTCCAGAAGGACCTCGCGGAACCGGCCTTGACGTCCAAGCTGACCCGCCTCGGCTGACCCACGAGGCGCTGCACGTCACCGCGTCCCGTCGGCGGGCCCCCACCCGGGAGCCCGTCGGCGGGGTGCGTGCTAGCGTCGCGAATCGGGGCACGTCGCCGGTCGAGCGGGACGCGGCGTCGAACAGGCCGGGAACGGGACAGGACGCGGCCGAGAACGGAAGACGGGACACGGGGAGTGCCTTCAGGTGGCCACAGCGGAGCCGACACGTGCCGACGATGCCGATCCGGGCCCGGTAACCGGCCCGCGAATACGCGTACCCGCGCACACCGCGACAGACAGGACGGATGACGCGGCGCCGGCCGACGCCCAGCACACGGACGACGGCGGGACCCGTGAGAACAGCACGCGCCTGACGCGGTTCGTCGACCGTCTCCGCGCCCCTTTCCTCCGCCACCCGGTGATCGGCTTCACGCTCCTCTCCGGTGTCCTCCACGTCGTCTGGTTCTTCACGTTCGCGAACAGTGGGGGCGACCTCGCGGCGCAGGACGCCTGGGCGGAGTTCGTCGGCCGCCACCCGGACTCGGCGTACAACCTCGCCTGGTACGGCGGCATGCACCCGGTGTCGTACAGCGTGGTCTCGCCGTATCTGATGTCGGTGCTCGGTGTCCGTACGACGATGATGATCGCCGGGACGATCTCGGCGGGCCTGCTCACCATGATCCTGATCCGCAGCCGTTCGGTGCGGAACCCGCTGTGGGCCTCGCTCGCGGGCGTCTTCGCGCTGCTGTGCAACGCGGCGTCGGGCCGGGTGACGTACGGCCTGGGCCTGGTGTTCGGGCTCGGCGCGGTGGCCGTGGTGTTCTGCTGGCCGTACCGCTGGCGCTACAAACGCTGGGCGAAGGCCCTGTGCGCCGCCCCGCTGGCCGCGCTCGCGACCATGTCGTCGCCGGTGGCCGGACTGTTCGTGGGCCTGGTCGCCGTAGCGCTGTTCCTGCAGAAGCGACGCCCGGGTGCGTGGGCCCTCGGGCTCGCGCCCGCGGCCGTGGTGGCGGTCTCCGCCTGGCTGTTCCCGTTCTCCGGTACGCAGCCGATGCTGTTCGGCTCGATGATCCTGCCGCTCGCGTCCGGGGTGATCGTCTACTTCCTGGTGCCGCGCGCGTGGACGACCGTACGGATCACGGCGGCCGTGTACAGCATCGGCGTCATCCTCGTCTGGCTGGTCAGTTCACAGATCGGCTCGAACATCAGCCGGCTGGCGATGCTGTTCGCCGGGGTGGCCCTGATCGCCGCACTGCCCTTCGCGGTGCCGCGCTCGCGCAAGTGGTACGCGATCGCGCTGGCCTTCGTCGGCTTCAACGGGTGGATCGGCTTCAAGTCGGTCGACGACGTCATCAACACCGCCCCGGCCGCGTCCTGGTCGCACGAACTCGCGCCGCTGGTCAACGAACTACAGACCGTCGGCGCCGAGCGCGGGCGGGTCGAGGTCGTCCCGGCCGCGTCCCACATCGAGGCCTCCGCGCTGGCGCCCTACGTCAACCTGGCCCGCGGCTGGAACCGCCAGGCCGACATGGAGCGCAACCCCCTCTTCTACGACGACACCCTCAACTCGGCGAACTACCACGAGTGGCTCCAGCGCTGGGCCGTCCACTACGTCGTGCTGCCGAAGGACAAGCTGGACGGCGACGGCGGCGAGCGCGAACGGACCCTGGTCCAGCGCGGGATGCCGTATCTGAAGCAGGTCTGGGGCGACACGAACTGGCAGCTGTTCCAGGTCACCGACCCGACGCCGCTCGCCGAGCCGAACTCGGTCGTCGACCGGGCGGAGCAGGGCGAGTTGACCATCGAGGTGAAGAAGAAGGGGCGGATCCTCATCCGTATCCCGTACTCGCCGTGGCTGAGCATCGTCGACGCGAAGGGCAAGAGCCTCAAGCCCCCGCAGGAGACCGACGCGTCCAAGCACCGCGCCGAGGGCACGCCGAAGACGTTCGACAACCTCAACGGCTGCCTGATGGAGACGGAGGAGGACTCCAAGGGCGACAAGTGGACGATGTTGCTGGCGCCGAAGACGGGGACGTATCGCCTGGCGGCGCCGTACCAGTTGCCCCGGGGCACTCCCTGCCCCGATGAGCTGAAGTAGTCAGCGGAGCCGGTCCACGTACTTGTCCGTGCCCGGCACCGTCGGGATGAAGGGTGCCACCAACTCCACGCGCCCCAGGCCCGATTCGGCCACCGGCGTCTCAAGATCCGCGAAGTGCTCCTCCCAGCACTCCCGCGGATCCGCCTCCAGGAACCACAGCAACGTGAGCCGGGTGTCGACCCCCTCGACCTGCTTGACGTAGGTCATGCGGTCGCCCGGCAGTGGGGTCGGCCGGAAGACGGTCACCATGGCGGCCGGTGACCCGGCGAGGCGCTTGGGCAGCTGCCGGGAGCGGAGCCACTCCAGCAACTCGGCGCGCTGCTCCGCCGATTCACTGTCGACGACCTCCAACACCAGCCCGGCGTAGGGGTGGTCGAGGGCGTGGAAGTCCCGCGGGCCCGCCGCGCCGTCGCGGTAGACGGTCGCCTCGTGGTCCTGGAACGCGGTGAAGACGTGCGTACGGTCCTGGTACACCCGCCCATCCCGATTGAGCCGTTTGTTGATGCCGACGGTCCACTTCATGTGGTCGTCGTAGCGCCCCTCGGTGACCCAGTACGTGGAGAGGTAGCAGCCGGCGGTGACGGGCTCGGCGATGGCCGACTTCTCGGGCCGGCGCAGGAGTTGGAGGTCGCGGGTGGCGACCCAGCGGCGGCCCGAGTACATCCAGGGCATGGCCATCGCGCCGGCGTAGTAGTGGTCGTCCTCGTACCAGCGGTTGTAGGCGTACTCGTGGCCGGGACGCGGTTCGACCATGGTGATCAGCGCATGCCCCGGCCGGACTCCGTACGGTCCTACGGCGGCCAGTTCGGCGTACACGTCGCTCCGGGTTTCCTCGCTCACGTCGCTCCCCTTCCGTCCTCCGCCGGTCGCCCATACTCTGACGCCCCGTCAGATAAATCGCCAGACCCCGGGAGGGATCGGATGTCGCTGCTCGCGGGCAAGACCGTCGTCGTCTCGGGGGTCGGGGCCGGACTCGGCCACCAGGTCGCCGCCGCCGTCGTACGGGACGGGGGGAACGCCGTCCTCGGTGCGCGCACGGAGGCGAATCTCGCCAAGTCGGCCGCCGAGATCGATCCGGACGGCGCGCACACGGCGTACCGGGCGACGGACATCACGGACGAGGCGCAGTGCGAGGCGCTCGTGACGGTGGCGCGGGAACGGTTCGGACGGGTCGACGCGGTGGTCCAAGTGGCCGCGTGGGACAGCTACTTCGGCGGGGTCGAGGACGCGGACTTCGCGACCTGGCAGTCGGTGATCGACGTGAATCTGCTGGGGACGCTGAAGATGACGCGGGCCTGCCTGCCGGCACTGAAGGAGGTGGGCGGCGGCTCGGTGGTGTTCATCGGGACACAGTCGGCCGTAGCCTCCCCGTCGCAGGTGCGGCAGGCGGCGTACGCGGCGTCGAAGGGGGCGCTGACGAGCGCGATGTACTCGCTGGCACGGGAGTTGGGGCCGTACCGGATCCGGGTGAACACCGTGCTGCCGGGGTGGATGTGGGGGCCGCCGGTGGAGGCGTACGTGCAGTTCACCGCGCACACGGAGAAGGTGCCGGAGGCGGAGGTGCTGAAGCGGCTGGCCGGCCGGATGGCGCTGCCCGAACTGGCGACGGACGGGGATGTGGCGGACGCGGCGGTGTTCCTGGCGTCGGACCGGGCGCGGGCGATCACGGGTCAGTCGTTGCTGGTCAACGCCGGGGAGCTGATGCGGTGAGTTCATGTAGGTGAACACGGAACATCAATCCGAACGATTTTACTTCCCCTTGACCGTGCGCTTACTTGTCGTGCTCACGCGCGAACGCCCACGATGAGCCCCGGGCTGAACCGGCTCAATCGTGGGAGGGCGCATATGAACGGGCTCGACTGGGCCGTGCTCATCGGCTATTTCGGCGTGATGGTGGCGATCGGTGTGTGGTCGCACAAACGCGTCGACAACGTGAGCGACTTCTTCACGGCCGGCGGGAAGATGCCGTGGTGGCTGTCCGGCATCTCGCACCACATGTCGGGCTACAGCGCGGTGATGTTCACCGGCTACGCGGGCATCGCCTACACGTACGGCGTCACATCCTTCATCACCTGGTCGTTCCCGATCGCGCTGGGCATCGCCATCGGCTCCAAGCTGTTCGCGCCGCGCATCAACCGGCTGCGCTCACGGCTCCACGTGGCGTCCCCGCTGGAGTACTTGAAGAACCGCTACAACCTGAAGACCCAACAGGCGCTGGCCTGGTCCGGGATGCTGCTGAAGATCGTGGACGTGGCGGCCAAGTGGGCGGCGATCGCGACCCTGTTGTCGGTGTTCACAGGTGTGTCCCTGAACCAGGGCATCCTCATCACCGGTGCGATCACGGCCGTCTACTGCACGATCGGCGGCCTGTGGGCGGACGCGCTGACCGAACTCGGCCAGTTCGTCATCCAGTTGCTCGCCGGCGTCTCCATGTTCGTGGCCGTCGTACTGAAGTTGCACGACAAGGGCATCGGATTCCTCGGCGCCTGGGACGAACCCGCGCTCCAGGGCCACGGCAAACCGCTCGTCGGCCCCTACGGCACGGTGTTCCTCCTCGCGTTCCTCTTCATCAAGCTCTTCGAGTACAACGGCGGCATGCTCAACCAGGCCCAGCGCTACATGGCCACCAAGAGCCCCCACGAGGCCGAGCGTTCGGCCCGCCTGTCGGCGGCGCTGTGGCTGATCTGGCCGACGGTCCTCTTCTTCCCCATGTGGATGTCCCCGCTCCTGGTCCACGCGCAGAAGCCGGACGGCTCCGACTCCTACGGCCTGATGACCGAACAGCTGCTGCCACACGGCCTGTTGGGCCTGGTGGTCGTCGGCTTCTTCTCGCACACGATGGCGATGTGCTCCTCCGACGCGAACGCGATCGCGGCCGTCTTCACGCGGGACGTGGCACCGGTCGTATCCGCCAAGGCCCGCGCGTGGGACGACCGTTCGGGGCTCATCGCGGCCCGCGTGACGACGGTCGTCTTCCTCGGCCTGTCGATGTCGGTGGCGACACAGATCAACTCGCCCACGTTCAAGGACATCATCACGGTCGTCATCAAGTGGGTCGCCGGTCTGATGGGCCCGATCGCGATCCCGATGATGCTGGGTCTGCTCCGCCCGTTCCGCAAGTCCGGTCCTACGGCGGCACTGACGAGCTGGGCGGCCGGCCTGTTCGCCTTCTGGCTGGTCAACTACCCGATCAACTGGGAGGTGGACGGCGGGGTCCCGCTCCAGTACCAGGTGTCGATCCCGCTCGCGGTCTCCCTGGTCCTCTACATCCTCATCGGCTACGTGAAGCCCGAGGACACGCCTGAACGGGACGCGCTGATCGAGAAGATCAACGGGGGCGGGGACGACGACGGCGAGGCAGCCGCTGTGGCGGTACCGGCACAGGCGGGTACGCAGGCGGGTGCGGACGACGACGTGGTGGGCAGCCAGTCGTAGCTACGGCTACGCGCCTCTCGGGTATCTGGCGATCCACCCCGGGGCGGACCCGGCGGGCCCGTGCAACGCGGGCCCCTGGGTCATCTCCACCGCGAAGTCGTCGGCGAGCACAAGCAACGTGGGACGGCCCTCCAACTCGGCCAGCCAGGCCGGCGGGAGGGCCGTCTCGCCGTGCAACGCCCCGAGCAGACCACCGGTGAGCGCCCCGGCGGTACCGGAGGGCCCACCGTGGTTCACGGCCAGACACAGCCCATGCCGTACGTCCTCGCCGACCAGCGCGCAGTAGACAGCTCCCGCGAGCACCCCGTCCGCGTTCCCCTCCCCCACGAGTTCCTCGACCCGCGCGGAGGTGGGCATCCCCTGCCGTACGGCGCCGAGGGCGCGCTGGAGGGCGACGGAGACGGGTTGATGCCCGGATCTGGCGGCAAGCAGGCCGAGCGCCCGTTGCACGGCGGCGTCGAGACTCTCCCCGCGGGCGAGTCCATGCACGATGACGGCGTAGGCGCCGGCGGAGAGATACCCGACGGGATGCCCATGAGTCTGAGCGGCACACTCCACGGCGAGCTGCATCACCAGCTGAGGCTCCCACCCCACGAGCAACCCGAAAGGCGCGGAACGAGCGGCGGCTTCCCCTCCCACCTCGCCAGGATTCTTGGGCGCGTCGAGCGTCCCCATCCGCTCATCCCCAAACCCCAGCAAACAGGCCCGAGTTGGATCGCGCCGCGCATAGAGCCACTCCTCGCGCGCAAGCCATCCATCCTCCTTACGACGCTCGTCGGGCCCCCAGTCATGCTGGGTCGCGGCCCACCGCAAGTAAGCCCGATGCAGATCGGTGGGCGGATGCCAGGCCCCGGTATCGCGCCGCACCTGAGCGCGGATCAGCCCATCGACGGTGAACAGACTGAGCTGCGTGAGATGAGTGACGGCCCCCCGCCGCCCGTACCCGAAGACGAGATCCACGACGCCCTCAGCGCCGTAGGCCTCCCGGATCTCGTCCCCCGCCAACAGATCCACAGGCGCACCGAGCGCGTCCCCCACGGCGGCCCCGAGCACCGTCCCCCGCACCCGACTCCGAAAATCCTGCTGCTCCACCCGACCCCAGACGGCCGCGGTCGCCGTACTCACCAAGGCCTCCTCGGAGCTCCGTCGTACGTACGAGTCAGTTCAGCACTGTAATCGAACGGGGACGGTGGGTTGAGGGGGTGGATAGAGGTGAATCGACACGCGGCGTCGGGCCGGGCGGCCAGGCATGCATTCCCTTGCCTGTACCGCGTTCCCGGGCGGGGAGGTGGGTCGGGGAATTGTGACACTTCCGCCAGAACTGTCACACTTCCGCGGACCGGGTGCCCCAGGAAGAGGCGCTCGGGTCCGTCGCGTCAGTCCCACCCACTCACCGTTGGCCGCTGAGCCGGCATGGGCCTCACCGCGGCACAGCTCGCCGCCACCCTGCTCACCGCCACCGTCGCCCTCTACATCGCCCTCGTCGCCTTCGGGAACATCACCGACTTCGGGACCAACCAGCAGTTCGTGCGGCATGTGTTGGCCATGGACACGACGTTCAAGGACGACGATCTGATGTGGCGGGCGGTGACCAGCAAGGGGCCGCAGGACGCGGCCTATGTGGTGATCATCGCGTGGGAGACGCTTGCCGCGCTTGTGCTCGGCTGTGGGACCTGGCTGTGGGTCCGGCGGGACGACGAGCGGGCGCGGGGGTTCTCCACCTACGGGCTGCTCATGCTCATGGTGTTGTTCGGGGCCGGGTTCATCGCGGTCGGCGGTGAGTGGTTCTCGATGTGGCAGTCGAAGGACTGGAACGGGCTGGAGGCCGCGACCCGGGTGTTCCTGCTGAGCGGGGTCGTGCTGCTCGTCGTGCAGCTCCCGGCCAGGAGTTCCGCTACTTGACCACGATCACCTTCGTGCTCGTCGTCCCGAACGCCCACAGCGCCGCCCCGTCGGCCTTGCCCATGCGGACGCCGCCCGTCTCCTTGCCCGCCGCCGGCGGGGGCGAGGAACCGTCCACCGCGTTGGAGAAGGCGATGTTGAGGCCGGACTTGGTGGCGAAGTAGACGATGTTCTCGATCTGGACGCCGTCGGAACCCGTCGTGGCGTCCTTGCGGACCGACACGGTGTATTTGCCGGGGTCGGGGCTCACCGTGCCCGGCCAGACCGCGAACGTACGGCCCGCCTTGTCGCTCGCGTCGACCAGCCAGACCCGTTTCTGGCCGACGGCGTAGACGATGCGCCGCCCGGTACCGGAGGAGGCCGGTACCGCGGCGGCGGCCGTCGCGTGCGGCTTCGGGGACGTGGACGCGTGCGCGGACGCCGAGGCGCTCGGGCGGGCAGCGGACGCCTTCGGGTGCGGGCCCTTGTTGGCCTGGACGGCCAGGACCGTGACCGCGGCGATCGCTCCCACCGTCAGACCGGTCACCCAGACCTTGGAGGCAGGCACGGGCACGCATCTCCTCAGCTACTCACAGCCCCCACATCCCGATCGAACAGGGGTCGGATCATCGTACCGGCCCCCGTCCGGCCCTCCTCCCGCTCAGTCCAGCACCGGCAGCAGCTCCGGCAGGTGTCCGTCCGAGACGGAAGCGGTCCGCTGCCGCTCCTCCGACACCTCGCCGTAGAGGGTGGTGCGCGGCTTCGCCGGGCGGCCCGCCAGCTCCGCTACGGCGACCAGGTCCCGTACCGACTTGTACGAGCCGTACGACGAACCCGCCATCCGCGAGATCGTCTCCTCCATCAACGTGCCGCCGAGGTCGTTCGCCCCGGAACGCAGCATCTCCGCCGCGCCCTCCGAGCCCAACTTCACCCAGCTCGTCTGGATGTTGGGGATGTGAGGGTGGAGGAGCAGCCTCGCCATCGCCACCACCGCCCTGTTGTCCCTCATCGTCGGACCCGGGCGGGCGATCCCCGCCAAGTACACCGGCGCGTTGGTGTGGATGAACGGCAGCGTCACGAACTCCGTGAAACCGCCCGTGCGTTGCTGGACGGACGCCAGGGTCCGGAGGTGGCCCAGCCAGTGTCTCGGCTGGTCGACGTGGCCGTACATCATCGTCGACGACGAACGGATGCCCAACTCGTGAGCCGTCGTGACCACTTCGATCCATGTCGCCGTCGGCAGCTTGCCCTTCGTCAGGACCCAGCGGACCTCGTCGTCGAGGATCTCCGCCGCCGTGCCGGGGATCGTGTCGAGGCCCGCCTCCTTCGCCGCCGTCAGCCACTCGCGGATGGAGAGGCCCGTGCGCGTCGCGCCGTTCACCACCTCCATGGGGGAGAACGCGTGGACGTGCATGCCGGGGACGCGTTCCTTGACCGCCTTCGCGATGTCGAAGTACGCCGTGCCGGGCAGGTCGGGATGGATACCGCCCTGCATGCAGACCTCGACCGCCCCGAGTTCCCAGGCCTGTTGGGCCCGGTCCGCCACCTGGTCCAGGGAGAGTGTGTACGCGTCCGCGTCCGTACGGCGCTGCGCGAAGGCGCAGAAACGGCAGCCCGTGTAGCAGACGTTGGTGAAGTTGATGTTCCGCGTGACGATGTACGTCACCTCGTCGCCGACCACCGACTTCCGTACGTCGTCCGCGATCCGCGTCAGCGCGTCCAGCGCCGGGCCGTCCGCGTGCAGCAGCGCGAGGGCCTCCGCGTCGGTGAGCTTCGTCGGGTCGTCGGCGGCCGTCGCCAGGGCCTGCCGTACGTCCGTGTCGATGCGCTCGGGGACCATGCCGGGTGCCGCCGCCTCGCGCAGGGCGCCCCAGTCGCCGTAGACCTCGTCGAAGTCGTCGCGGCGGTCGGACGTACGGCCCTCCGTGTCGATCGTCGTGTGGAGGTCCGTGCGGCCGGACGACACGAACGCCTCCTCCGGTTCCTGCCACGGGTGGCCCTCGACCACCGCGTCCTCACGGGCCAGGCCCGTCTCCGGGTCCGCCAGTGCCCGTACGTGCGGCAGCAGGCGCGGGTCCAGCCAGGGTTCGCCGCGGCCCACGAACTCCGGGTAGACGCAGAGGCGTTCGCGCAGTTCGAAGCCCGCCTCCGCCGACTGTTCGCGCAGCAACTCGATCTGGGGCCAGGGGCGTTCGGGGTTCACGTGGTCGATGGTGAGCGGGGAGACCCCGCCCCAGTCGTCGATGCCCGCGCCGATCAGGCGCTTGTACTCCGAGTCGACCAGGTTGGGCGGGGCCTGGATGCAGGCCGCCGGGCCCATGATGTGCCGGGCCACCGCGACCGTCGCCACCAGCTCGTCCAGTTCCGCGTCCGGCATGCCGCGCATCGCCGTGTCCGGCTTGGCGCGGAAGTTCTGGATGATCAGTTCCTGGATGCCGTGGTAGGAGCGGGAGACCTTGCGGAGCGCGAAGAGGGAGTCCGCGCGCTCCTCGTACGTCTCGCCGATGCCGATCAGGATGCCGGACGTGAAGGGGACGGATGAACGGCCCGCGTCCTCCAACACCCTTAGGCGTACGGCCGGTTCCTTGTCCGGGGAGCCGTAGTGCGGGCCGCCCGGCTCGGACCAGAGCCTCGCAGCTGTCGTTTCGAGCATCATGCCCATGCTCGGTGCCACCGGCTTCAGGCGCTGGAAGTCCGTCCAGGTCATCACCCCGGGGTTGAGGTGCGGGAGCAGGCCCGTCTCCTCCAGGATGCGGATGGAGATGGCGCGGACGTACGCGATCGTGTCGTCGTAGCCGTGCGCGTCGAGCCACTCGCGCGCCTCCGGCCAGCGGTCCTCGGGCTTGTCGCCGAGCGTGATCAGGGCTTCCTTGCAGCCGAGTTCGGCGCCTCGGCGGGCGATGTCGAGGACCTCGTCCGGGGACATGAACATCCCGTGGCCGGCCCGGCGGAGCTTGCCGGGGACGGTGACGAAGGTGCAGTAGTGGCACTTGTCGCGGCAGAGGCGGGTGAGGGGGATGAAGACGCTCTTCGAGTACGTGATCACGCCGGGGCGGCCGGCCGTTTCCAGGCCCGCGTCGCGCACCCGGGCGGCGGACGCGGTGAGGTCGTCGAGGGCCTCGCCGCGCGCCTGGAGCAGCACCGCCGCTTCCGTGACGTCGAGGGCCACGCCGTCACGGGCGCGTTTGAGGGCGCGACGCATGGAGTTCTCGGTCGGGCCGGTTCCGGAGCTCGCGGGAGTCGTCATCCTTCGAGCATACGATCGGCCTGATCAGGCCAAAGAGGGGCGCCCGATTCATCCCGCCGCCGAGTTCGTTACACGGTGTAACGGGCCGCGGCGGCGCGTTCTCCCGCCGGGTCCGCCGTCGTTCTCCGGACAGGTGTCGATTTCCTTCCCTTGCACGGGAGTTCACAGCCGACTACCAGAGTCGTAGCAGTCCTGCGAGTCACTCCTGCACGATCCCTGTCACTCACGACACCCCGGGAGCAGCGGCATGTGCGACGACGATCACGGAAACGGCCTGAACCGACGTGCGCTGATCGTGACGGGCGCCACCGCCGCGCTTACGTTGGGAAGCGTGACCTTCGCGAGCGGTGCGGCGACCCCGGCAAGCGGTGCCCAGGAGACGCGGACGGTACGGGGCACGCTCCCGACCGGTTCGCCCGACTATGTGTACGTGCCCGTCGAGGTCCCCACGGGGGTCGCCGAGATCAAGGTGGCCTACACGTACGACAGACCGTCCGTCCCGGCCGGCACCCAGGGCAACGCGCTCGACATCGGCGTCTTCGACCAGCACGGCACGGACCTGGGCGGCAGGGGTTTCCGGGGCTGGTCGGGCGGCGCCCGCACGGAGTTCTTCATCCGCGTGGACGACGCGACGCCCGGTTACCTCCCCGGCCCGGTGCGCGCCGGCACCTGGCACGTCGCGCTGGGCCCGTACACCGTCTCCCCGCAGGGGCTGTCGTACGAGCTCACGATCACGCTCACCTACGGCGAACCGGGCGTCGCGCCGCGGCCGGTGTATCCGCCGGAGCGGGCGAAGGGGCGCGGGCGGGCCTGGTACCGGGGCGACTGCCACCTGCACTCCTGGTACTCCGACGGACGCCGCACCCCGGCCGAGATCGCGGCGCTGGCGCGGGCGGCGGGCCTGGACTTCATCAACTCGTCGGACCACAACACCCAGTCCTCACACCCCCATTGGGCCCCGGAGGCGCGCGACGACCTGCTCATCATGCTCGGCGAGGAGGTCACCACGCGTAACGGTCACGTGGTCGCCCTCGGCACCGAACCCGGCACCTTCGTCGACTGGCGTTACCGGGCGCGCGACAACCGCTTCGGAAAGTTCGCCCGCGAGATCCGGCGGGCCGGCGGTCTGGTCGTCCCCGCCCACCCGCACGCCACCTGCATCGGCTGCGCCTGGAAGTTCGGCTTCGGCGAGGCGGACGCCGTCGAGGTGTGGAACGGCCCCTACACGCCGGACGACGAGATCGCCCTGGCCTCCTGGGACGCGACCCTGGTGGCATCCGTACGGGAGAACCGGGAGTGGCTCCCGGCGATGGGCAACAGCGACGCCCACCGCGACCCCGACGCGATCGGCCTGCCCCAAACCGTCGTCCTGGCCGACGACCTGACGCGGGAGGCGATCCAGGACGGCCTCCGCGCGGGGCGTTCGTACGTCTCCGAGTCCAAGAACCTCTCCCTCACCTTCACCGCGTCCGGCGGCCGGGCCCAACACGCGGGAATCGGCGCGCGGTTGAGGGTGGATGCGGACACCCCGGTCACGCTACGGCTGGAAGCCACCGGCGCCCCGCGCTGCACCGTCCGCTTCGTGACCGACCAGGGGGTGCTGTTCACCAGCGATCCGCTGCCGGTGGGTGGGGCGGGGGTGGTCGAGTGGAGTACGACGGCTGCCTACGCGGCGTACGTACGGGCCGAGTTGAGGCACGAGACGGCGGCGGGGGCGGTACCGGGGGCGCTGGCGGCGTTCACGAACCCGATCTTCCTGGGCGGAGCCAAGCGGTGAACCAGGCCCTGCCGTCAGTCACTCAGGTCCACGACAACGGCCGCGTGGTCGGTCGGCCACACCCCGTCGACCGGCCCGTCTCCTGCCCGCCGTACGCCCCGCACATGCCCGGTCCCGCCCTTCCCGGTCGGTTCGACGAAGACGTAGTCGACGCGCACGCTGGGCCCGAACGTGCCCGCCACGTAGGGATTCGCAAGGTCCCAGGTAGCTGAGGGCGTCCCCGGCTCGGCGAAGTCCCAGGCGTCGATGAGGACTTGACCGCCCACGGCCGGTGCGGTCCGGTACCCCCCGAAGAGCCGCACCTCGTCCGAGTCCGGCCAGGCGTTGAAGTCACCGGTGACGACGGCCGGGAAGGGCCCGTCGCCACGGTGGCCAGCGACGAACTCCGCGAGGGCGGTGACCTGTTGGCACCGTACGGCCGAGGCGTCGGTGGCGGAGGAGAGGTGGGCGGTGAAGAAGGGGACGCGGTACCCCGGCGCGTCCAGCCCCGCGTAGAGCGCGAGCCGACCGCCGTCACCGTCCCCGGGCGGCAACGGCAGCACGGCCCGCTCGGCGACGGGCCAACGGCTGAGGACGGCGTTGCCGATCCCGACGGTGGGATCGCCGAGTCGGCGCTGCCAGAACCCGGGGTCGTGGGAGGCTCCCCAGGTCCAGTGCATCCCGAGTTCCGAGGCGAGCCACCCGGCGAGGTTCACACCTTCGGCATCCCACACCTCCTGCAACCCGACGACATCGGGCCGCAGTTCACGCAACACGGCGAGAATCGCCTTCTGCCGGGCCTCCCAGGGCCCGTACCGCCACCACAGGTTCCACGTCACGACGCGCACGGGATCATTGAAGTCCACGCCCCGTCCGAGCAACAGGAGATCCGAGAAAGATGCCGACGCCGAACCCCGAGGCCAAGTACCGCACCATCAGCCGGATCCAACGCGTGCTGAACTCGGTCACCCGCCACCTCCCCACCCAGACCGTCCTGGAGACCACCGGCCGGGTCTCCGGTCAACCGCGCCGCACCCCGCTCGGCGGCCGTCGCGTCGGCGACACGTTCTGGCTGGTATCGGAGTTCGGCGAGCTCTCCCAGTACGTCCGCAACATCAAGGCGAACCCGAAGGTCCGGGTCCGCATCCTGGGCCGCTGGCACACCGGCACGGCCCATCTCCTCCCCGACGACGACCCCCGGGCCCGCCTGCGCACTCTCCCCCGCTTCAACAGCGCGGCGGTGAAGGCGATGGGGTCGAGTCTGTTGACGGTGCGGGTGGATCTGGACAAGTGACCGGGGGCGGGGGATGTGGCCCGGCGGACGGGGGGCTCGGCATCACCCCGGCCACACGATCGCCTGCACCTCGCTGTACGCGTGCAGCGCGTACGACCCCACGTCCCGGCCGACCCCGCTCTTCTTGAAGCCCCCGAACGGTGCCTCCATGTTGCGCCCCACGGTGTTGACCCCGACCCCGCCGGCCCGCAGCAGCCGGGCGACGCGGAAGGCGCGGGCCACGTCCCCCGACCAGACGTAGTCGATGAGGCCGTAGTCGCTGTCGTTGGCGAGGGTGATTCCCTCCTCCTCGTCGTCGAAGGGGACGACCACGACGACCGGGCCGAAGATCTCCTCGCGGACGACCCGCATCTCGGGGCCGCAGTCGGCGAGGACGGTGGGGGCGACGAGGAACCCCGGTCCGTCGGAGGGGCGTTCGCCGCCCGCGACGACCACCGCGCCCTCCTTGCGGCCCAGTTCGACGTACGACTCGACGCGCTCCCGGTGTGCCGCCGAGATCACCGGCCCGACGACCGTGTCCGGCGAGCGCGGATCGCCGACCTTCAACGCCCGGGCATAACCGGCCAGTTGCTCCACGACCCGTTCGTACACACCCCGCTGCGCCAGCACCCGCGTGGGCGCCGTACAGATCTGCCCACTGTAGAAGGAGAACGTCGTACCGATCCCGGACACGGCGGCCGACACATCCGCGTCGTCGAAGACGACCGCCGCGCCCTTCCCGCCCAGCTCCATCAGCTGCCGCTTCATGCCCCGCCCGCACACCTCGGCGATCCGCTGCCCGACGGCCGTGGAACCGGTGAAGCTGACCATGTCGACGTCACCGGACTCGACCGCGGCCTCGCCCACCTCCACCGACTGCCCGTTGACGACGTTCACGACCCCGCGCGGCACCCCGGCCGCCTCCAGCGCCTCCGCCATCCGGTAGACGGACAGCGGGTCCTGCGGGGCCGGTTTCACGACGACCGTGTTGCCCATGGCGAGGGCGGGGGCGATCTTCCCGGCGGGGTTGGCCCAGGGGTTGTTGTACGACGTGACGCAGGTGACGACACCGACCGGCTGCCGCACGGCGATCGCGCCCATGACAGCCGCCCGCCCGAACGGCCCCGCCTCGTTGACCTGCGGCGCGATCGCCCACTCGGCCGGCTCCACGGTCGCGTACCGGCGGAACCGGGCCGCGGCGACGCCCACTTGCATGGCCCGCGCGGTCCCGGTCGTGGCGCCGGTCTCCGCCTGGGCGAGCTCGGCGTACGGCACGAGCCCGCGACGGATGATGTCCGCCGCCCGCCCGAGAATCGCCGCCCGCTCCTCGGCCGGCGTACGCGACCACGGCCCGAACGCCTCCCGCGCCGCGGCGGCAGCGGCGAACACCTGCCCCCGCGAGGCCTCCGGCGCCCACCCCACGGTCTCCTCGGTAGCCGGATCGACCACGGCGTAGTACCCACCGTCCGGCTCGACCCACTCACCCCCGACGAACAACCTCTGACCGTCCGCGACTTGAGAACCGACTCGGGAACTCACTTCGTGCTCACCGTCCTGGTGTCCCGCCCCGACCGCAGCACCCGCCCCGGCACGTTCCCGCTCACCACGTCGCCCCGGATGGCCTCAACTCCGTTGACCCACACGGCCGTTATGCCGATCGCCGTGGAGTCCAGACGCGGACTGTCGCCCGGCAGGTCGTGCACCAGGGTGGCCTTGCCGGCGTCGATCCGCTCCGGGTCGAAGAGCACCAGGTCCGCATGCCACCCCTCCCGCACCTGCCCCCGCTCCCGCAGCCCGAACAACCGAGCCGGATCATCGGTGAGCATCTTCACGGCCTGCTCCAGCCCCACCAGCTTCCGCCCCCGGACACAGTCCCCGATGAACCGGGTCGTGTACGGCGCCCCGCACATCCGGTCCAGATGTGCCCCGGCATCGGACCCACCGAGCAGCACGTCCTCGTGCTGCCAGGTCTCGGCACGCAGCGCCCAGGAGGCGGGATCGTTGTCGGAGGGCATGGGCCACAGAACCGTACGGAGTTGATCAGCGCCGCAGATCTCGACCAGACACTCGAAGGGCTCCTGACCACGCTCGGCGGCGATGTCGTTGACCACCCGCCCGGTGAGCCCCTCGTTGGCCGCGCTGTACGTGTCCCCGATCACATACCGCCCGAAGTTCGCGAGCCGCCGGAAGACGCCCGCTTCCTTGGAGCTGGCGTTCCGCAGCATCTCGGCGCGTACGTCCGGTTCCCGCAGCTTGGCGATCCGCTCGGGCACGGGCAGGCTCAGGATCGGTCCCCACCCGGGTATCAGGTTCAGCGCGCAGAAGGTGCCCAGCGACATGTTCATCGGCGTGAGGATCGGCATGGTCAGCGCGACGACCCGCCCCCCGGCCTTCCGAGCCCGCTCACTGGCGAACAGCTGCCGGGGCACGCGCTCGGGCACGGCGGCGTCGATGGTCAGCACGTTCCAGTTCAACGGCCGCCCGGCCGCCGCGCTCATCTCGACGAACAGATCGATCTCCGCGTCACTGAACTGATCCAGACAGCCGGCGACGATCGCCTCGATCTGTGTCCCCTCGTGCTCCCCAACCGCCTTGGACAGCGCGATGAGTTCGGCGGGAAGCGCGTGCCGGGAGGCGACCGGCTTCCCGTCACCGTCCGAGTGGGTGGAGGACTGGGTGGTGGAGAAACCCCAGGCACCCGCGTCCATGGCCTCGTGCAACAGCCGCACGATGGCTGCAAGTTGCTCCTCAGTGGGCTGCCCACCCACGGCGTCCGCCCCCATCACATACCGGCGCAGCGCACAATGCCCCACCATGAACCCGGCGTTGACGGCGATCCGCCCTTCGAGCGCGTCCAGGTACTCCCCGAACCCACGCCAGCTCCAGGGCGCCCCCTCCTCCAGCGCGACCAGCGACATCCCCTCGACCTTGGACATCATCCGCCGCGTGTAATCGGCGTCCGCCGGCATCAGCGGCGCGAGCGTGAACCCACAGTTCCCGGCGGCGACCGTAGTCACCCCGTGATTGAGGGAGGGCGTGGCATACGGATCCCAGAAGAGCTGGGCGTCGTAGTGGGTATGGGGGTCGACGAACCCAGGCGCGAGGAAGAGGCCGTGCGCGTCCTCGACGGTACGGGCCTCCTCGGTGATCGTGCCGATCGCGGCGATACGACCGCCGCGTATACCGACGTCGGCAATGAAGCCGGGCGCCCCCGTCCCGTCGACGACGGTCGCGCCCTTGATGACGTGATCGAGCATGAGCCTTGCCTCCTTGGACTCCGGGGGCGCGGCCCTGCCCAGGGGCGCGGGGAACTGCGCGACCAGCCCCCACGCACCCGCACCCCGCAACGAACCCTCAAGCCGCCTGACGGAACCGCGTGGTCCGGTGAACAGGATCCGTGTCGATCTTCGGAACCACGTGCTCCCCGATCAACCGAATCGTCTGCAACGTCTCCTCCTTGGGCACCCCCACCGGCAACCCGAAGCTCAACTGATCAGCCCCGGCCTGCTCCCACCGCTTGCACTGGGTGAGCACCTCATCCGGATCCCCACAGATCAACAGCTCCTCCTCCACGAGGAGTTCGACGAACTCCGGCGTGTACTCGGGCAGCGTCTCCGGCCACACCGGGAACCCCTCGGGCCGAGGGAACGTGTCGTGGTACCGGAACACCAGCGAGGGCAGATAGTGCAGCCCCCCACTCGTGGCGATCCGGATCGCCTCGTCATGGGTCGGCGCGCAGATCGCCGTCGTGGTCACCATGACGTTGTCGTTGACGAACGCCCCGACCGGCTCGGCGTTCACGATCGCCGTCTTGTACTGCTCCAGCACCCACTCCATGTCGGACACCTTCTGGATGCTGAACCCGAGCACCCCCAGCCCCTTGCGCGCGGCCATGGCGTACGAGGGAGGCGACCCGGCGGCGTACCACATCGCGGGGTGCGCCTTCCCGTACGGCTTGGGGAGGATCTTCCGCGGCGGCAGCTGCCAGTGCTTGCCCTGGAAGCCGACGTACTCGTCCTGGAGCCACATCTTGGGGAACTCGGCGATGGTCTCTTCCCAGATCTCCTTGGTGTAGTTCATGTCGGTCACCCCCGGAATGAACCCGAGGATCTCGTGCGACCCGGCACCCCGCCCGCTCCCGAACTCGAAGCGGTTGTTGGAGAGATGGTCGAGCATGGCGACCTTCTCGGCGACCTTCACCGGATGGTTGACCTGGGCGAGGGGGTTGAAGATGCCCGAGCCGAGGTGGATGCGTTCGGTGGCGTGGGCGAGGTAGCCGAGGTAGACGTCGTTGGCCGAGAGGTGCGAGTACTCCTCCAGGAAGTGGTGCTCGGACGCCCAGGCGTACTTGAAGCCGGACTTGTCCGCCTGGATGACGTACTCGGTCTCCTCCATCAGCGCCTTGTGCTCGGCCAGCGGGTCGGTCTCGGCACGCTTGCCCACGTATCCCTGTACAAAGAGCCCGAATTCCAAGGAGGTTCACCGTCCCAGTCCAGATGGTTCCTATGAGTGCTACGACTTTCTGACGTGCCGTCAGATTCGTCAATAGATGACGCCCCGTCAGATGACGTCAGATGACACTGACCCCGGCCAGCCAGCCCCCGTCGATCACGAACGGCTGCCCGGTGATGTACGACGAGTCGTCCGACGTCAGGAACAGCGCCAGCCGCGCCACCTCGTCGGCCCGCCCGATCCGACCCAGCGGCACGAGCTTGCGGTACAGCTCGTCCAGCGCCCGGGTCATCTCCTCCGGGTCCGCGTCCGGGTCGAGCCGCGCCGGGTTGGACATCGCGGTGTCCACGGCCCCGGGGCAGACGGCGTTGACCCGGATCCGCCGGCTCGCCAGCTCCAGCGCGGCCACCCGGGTGAGCCCGAGGATCGCGTGCTTGGTGGCGGTGTAGGTCCCGACCGCCGCCATCCCGGTGACCGCCGTGTACGAGGCGGTGTTGACGATCGTGCCGCCGTCCTCCATCGCCGACGCCACGGTCTTGATCCCCAGGAAACAGCCCACCTGGTTGACCCGCACGACCTGCATGAACTCTTCGAGCGGCGTGTCCACAAGGGAGTTGAACCGCAGGATCCCGGCATTGTTGACCAGCCCGTCGATCCGCCCGTACGCCTCCTTGGCGGCCCGCACGGCGGCACTCCAGTCCGCCTCCTCGCCGACGTCGAGATGGACGTAGGACGCGGACGCGCCCAACTCCTTCGCCAGCGCCTCCCCTTGCTCGTCCAGCACATCCGCTACGACGACTTTCGCGCCCTCGGCCGCGAACAGCCGTGCCTCCTGCTCCCCCTGCCCGCGCGCCGCCCCGGTGACGATGACGACACGCCCGTCCAGCTTGCCCATGCGGGCCTCCTCGGGATCGGTGGATGCAGGGCATCGTAGCGCCGTATCTGACGAAGCGTCAGATAGTGGGAGGGGGCTCCTTGCGCAAGAGGGAGACCTTGCACAAGCACACGGCAAGAGCACAAGCGCACTTCAAGTGACCGCGGAGTAGGGACATTTGACTCTGTCCATACCCCGGCTTGACTCCAAGAATGCCGGGTATGGCAAAGCGGAGATTGCGCAACAGGAAAGTCAGGTACGTGGCGATCGGCGCGGCACTCGCCACCGGCGGGGTGGTCATCACACTGCTGCCGTCGGCGAACGCGGCCGACGCGAAGACGCCGGACCAGATCATGACCATGTGCGAGAGGTCCGCGGTGGTCAATGGCGAACAGCGGTCCGTGGAGGATTTCGGCGGCGCCTTCGCGGACGGTTTCCAGGCCGACAACTGCGACTACGTGGAGACGAACTTCGAGACCTTCGACGGACCCACCGAAAAGGCGTCCATCGACTTCCCCAACTGCGAGCCGAACGCCACCGATCCGGCCAAGGTCTCCATCACCTGGTCGTCGACCGCCGCCCAGGGACAGGGAAAGTACGTCTCCACCCAACAGGGCGTCGCCGGCGGCCTCTTCGGATTCCTGAGCGGGGCCTGGGCCAAGCACAAGGGCACCCTCGACATGACCGTGAAATCGGCGACGGCCGGGGACACGGAGGCGCGGGACGTGCCGGTCGGCAAGGTGCTCCACATGGAGTTCACGCCCAAGTTGCAGCGGATGACCGGGGAATGGCGGGTGCGTGTCGACGCCCGGGAGCAGACCACCGTCCTGCCGGCCAGCCCGGAGCGGAACTTCGTGGCGCCGGACGTCGTCGAGGGACCCGTCGTCCTGCCGGGTGCGGCCGGTGCTCCCGGTGTCGTGGACGGCACCTCGAAGGCGGTCCTGGAGGACTGCTGAGCCCCGGCCCGCCGTCAGGAACCCGCAGCTCAACTCCCTTACAGCGCAGAGGAGATACCCATGTCCCGGAACGGCCGCACGAGAAGTCACCGGAGCAGGAAGAAGCGCATCACCCTCGCCCTGGCCCCCCTCGCGGCGCTCGCGGTGATCGTCCCGCTGATGAACCAGGCGAATGCCGCCACCCCGTCCGAAGTGAGCGCCGACTGCTCCTCGGACTCCGACAGACTGGCCGACTGCCAGTTCGTGGACGTCCAGTTCAAGGCGAACAGCCTCGGGCCCAACGAACGCGTCTCCCCGGTGTCCGACAACTGCGGTTCCACGGGCACCGCAACGAAAACCTTCAACGTGAGCACGTCGGTGACGAGAACCCTTCAGGTGGAGGAGGGAACCGTCACCGAGGCCGGTACGAAACTCGGGAACTCGCTCTTCGAAGTCGGCCTGGAATTCAGCACGTCGACCATCAACATCACCCGTGACGACAAGACGACCACCCTCGCGTTCAGCCGGACGGACACCGTGCAGGCGGACAGCACCGCCTTCTTCATGTGGTCCGCCAAGCGCACCGATGTGAGCGGATTCCTGAAAGCCACGTACAAAGAGGCACAGGACGGCCGGACGGTGTTCTTCGCGCCGAGCGAGGGAGCGGCCACCGTGCATGTCTTCTATCCGCAGATCCTGAACAACGGAACGCCTGACGGGCGCCTTTGGCTGCGGAATGTGAAATGCGAGACGACCGCCGCCGATGCCGCCCCGAACTCCACGAAGGCCCTCCAGTCCGAGGAGGCCGGATTCGGTCAGGGCGGCGCCCGTGTCACCGACGTGGAAATACCGTTGACGGAGGTTCCGGCACCCTGATCCCCGGTTCCCCGGTTCTCAGGTGCGAAGCACGGGCGTGGCTCCCAGCCAGCGCAGGACCGCGTCCGTGCCGCTCCTGGCGTCCAACTTGGCATAGATGTTGCTGAGGTTGTTGCGCACGGTCTTCTCGCTCAGCCGTAGGCGCTGTCCGATCTGCTGTGCGCCCAGGCCGGTCGACAGCAGCTCCATGATCTGCTGCTCGCGCGGCGAGAGCAGGGCTCGCAGCCGCTCCAACGCCTCGTCGGTCGCGGTCATCCGACGGGCCCCCTCGCGCAGGGCGTCGCACGCCGACGGCGAGAGGTAGGTGTGCCCGACGGTGGCCGCCACCATCGCCGAGGACATCATCTCGGGGCAGTGGTCGCCCTCGACCAGATAGCCCGCCCCCGCCCGGAACACCTCGACGACCGCTTCGGTGTCCCGGCGCGGACTGACCACGACCGCCGGGACACTCCGGGTGCGGAGAACCTCCAGCAGCCCCGGAAAGGACACGGCCGGGTCCTCGCAGTGCAGCACGACGACGTCCGCCGCGGTCTCCGCCAACCCGTGGTGAGGCGGGGGGACATGCAGCACACGGTCCACGTACGGATCGTCCTGGGGCGGCCAGTCCTCGTGCGGCCAGGTGACCCCGGCGGAGGCCACGGCGACTACGAGCCGCTCGGAGGATCGCACTTCGGGGGTCCTTCCGCCGGAGCCATCACGTCCGTACGTCCGTACATACGCGGCTCGGCGTAACCGTGTTCAAACAGGCCGTGATCAGAGGCGCGATCAGAGCAGCGGCCCCACCTCGGACCCGAACTCGCTTATCTGGTCCGTGAGTTCGGCCCGGTCGCGGCAGCGGAACCGCACCTGGATCTGGTCCACGCCCATCGCCCCGTAGGCCCGCAGGGACTCCGCGAGGGCCTCGGGCGTTCCGGTGAGCGTGCGTCGCCCGACCTCCCACCCCGGTTCTCCGATGTACAGCGGCTCGGTGATCGCCCCGAAAACGAACGGCCTTTCCACGGCGGCCTCTTCGCGCAGTCGCCGTATCCGCTCGATCTGCGCGGGCAGCTTGTCCCGGGGGTCGCCCTGCGGCAGCCAGCCGTCCGCCTTGAGCGCGGCCCGGCGGACGGCGGCGGGGGACGACCCTCCCACCCAGAGGGGGACGTGTTCCTGCGCGGGCCGGGGCCGCTGCCCGAGCCCCTCGAAGTCGAACAACTTGCCGTGGTGCTCCGGGAATTCGTCCGGCCCGAGGGCGGCACGCAAGGCGTCGATCGACTCGTCGAGGACGGGCCCGCGCCGCTCGAAGTCGACGCCCAGCGCCTCGAACTCCTCCTGTACGTGCCCGGCGCCGACCCCGAGGATCAGCCGGCCCCCGCTGAGGTGGTCGAGGGTGGCGTACTGCTTGGCGGTGAGCAGCGGATGCCGTAGGCCCACGACCGCGACATGGCTCAGCAGGCGGACGTGCTCGGTGATGCCCGCGAGGTAGGAGAGGGTGGCGACGGGGTCGTACCAGATCGTGCTCATGGCGGTGGCGAGGCGGCGCGGGACGCCGACGTGGTCGCAGCCCGCGATGTAGTCGAAGCCCGCCCGGTCGGCGGCCCGCGCGATCTCGACGAGGTCGGCGGGACCGGCGTCGGCCTCCCAGGGCTCGGCGTAGATGGTGCTCTGGGACTGGACGGGCAGCTGAATGCCGTAGGCGAGGCTGGTCACTTGGGGCCCTCCCACAGTCCGTCCGGGGTCAGGCCCAGGAGCTCGATCGCGTTGCCCCGGACGATCCGCTCGACCACGTCCGGTGCCAGGTGGCCCATCTGGGCCTCGCCGACCTCGCGGGACTTGGGCCAGGTGGAGTCGGAGTGGGGGTAGTCGGTCTCGTAGAGGACGTTGCCGACGCCGATCGAGTCGAGGTTCTTCAGGCCGAACGCGTCGTCGAAGAAGCAGCCGTAGACGTGCTCGGTGAAGAGTTCGGACGGCGGGCGGTGGACCTTGTCGGCGACGCCGCCCCAGGCGCGGTTCTCCTCCCAGACCACGTCGGCGCGCTCCAGGATGTAGGGGATCCAGCCGATCTGGCCCTCGGCGTACATGACTTTGAGGTCCGGGAAGCGTTCGAACTTGCCGCTCATCAGCCAATCCACCATGGAATAGCAGCAGTTGGCGAACGTGATCGTGGAGCCGACGGCGGGCGGCGCGTCGGCCGAGGTGGAGGGCATCCGGCTGCTGGAGCCGATGTGCATGGCGATGACCGTGCCGGTCTCGGCGCAGGCGGCGAGGAACGGGTCCCAGTCGTCGGTGTGGATGGAGGGCAGGCCGAGGTGCGGGGGTATCTCGGAGAAGGCGACGGCGCGGGTGCCGCGGGCCGCGTTGCGGCGGACCTCGGCGGCTGCCAACTCCGGGTCCCACAACGGGATGAGAGGGAGTGGTATCAGGCGGCCGTGCGCGTCGGGGCCGCACCACTCCTCCACCATCCAGTCGTTGTAGGCGCGGACGCAGAGCAGCCCGAGTTCGCGGTCGGCGGCCTCGGTGAACGTCTGGCCGCAGAAGCGCGGGAAGGTGGGGAAACAGAGCGCGGACTGGACGTGGTTGACGTCCATGTCGGCGAGCCGGGACGGGACGTCGTACGAGCCCGGACGCATCTGCTCGTAAGTGATGACTTCGAGCTTGATCTCGTCCCTGCTGTAGCCGACGGCGGTGTCGAGGCGGGTGAGGGGGCGGTGCAGATCCTCGTAGACCCACCAGTCGCCGATGGGGCCGTCGTCGCCGGGCTCGCCCATGACGGGCTTGAACCGGCCGCCGAGGAAGGTCATTTCCTTCAGTGGCGCGCGCACGATGCGCGGGCCGGTGTCCAGGTACTTCTTGGGCAGCCGGTGCTGCCAGACGTCGGCGGGCTCCACGGTGTGGTCGTCGACGGAGATGATCGGCGGGAGCGTCGCCCGGTCGGTGTGCTGGGGGTTCTGGGTGTCCATGGCGCTCACGGTAGCGCCGATCTGACGACCCGTCAGCTAGCTGGATCCGGGTTCGGGGTGCTCGGTTCTGTGCGGACTTGTGCGCGGGCCGTGTGACGGCCTTGTGATATCCCGCGCGGCCAGGTGTGAGCGGTGTCTCCCAGAGCTGACGCATCCGCCGCGGACAAGGCAAACTGTCGTAGTTAACAGGCTTGCCTAGGGGGAACGGCGATGGACGGTGGACCGCGAGTACCGGAGCAGCGGCGCCCCGGGTCCGGCTCGGAGGAGTCGACCGCGCTGCGCTTCAGCGTGCTCGGTCCGGTACGTGCCTGGCGGGGCCCTGTTGCGCTGAACACGGGCTCGCCGCAGCAACGCGCCCTGCTGGCCGCGCTGTTGCTGCGCGAGGGCCGCACGGCGACCGCCGGTGAGCTGATCGACGCGCTGTGGGGTGACGACCCTCCGTCGCAGGCGCTGGCCGCGGTGCGGACGTACGCGTCCCGGCTGCGCAAGGCGCTGGACGCCGGGGTGCTGGTCAGCGAGTCGGGCGGATATGCCGTACGGGGGCTGCCCGAGGGCGCGTTGGACGTGGCCGAGGTGCACGACCTGGCGAACGAGGCGGAGAAGGCGAAGTCGGCGGGTGACCTGGGCCGTGCGCGGGACCTGCTGGGCCGGGCGCTCGCGCTGTGGGACGGCGAGCCGCTGGCCGGACTCCCGGGGCCCTACGCGGAGGCTCAGCGGGTCCGGCTGGAGGAGTGGCGGCTCCAACTCCTCGAATCCCGCCTCGACATGGACCTGGAGCAGGGCTGCCACGCGGAGGCCGTCAGCGAGTTGACCGCCCTCACCGCGGCCCACCCGCTCCGTGAACGCCTCCGCGAGCTGCTGATGCTCGCGCTGTACCGCTCCGGCCGCCAGGCGGAGGCCCTGGCCGTGTACGCGGACACCCGGCGCCTGCTCGCCGACGAGCTGGGCGTGGACCCGCGCCCCGGCCTGCGCGAACTCCAGAACCGCATCCTCCAGGCCGACCCGGGCCTCGCGGAGCCCTCCGCACCGGCGGCGGAGACCGTGACGGCACCGGTCCGCCCCCACCAACTCCCGGCGACGGTCCCGGACTTCACCGGCCGCGTGTCCTTCGTCTCCGAACTGAGCGATGTCCTGGCCTCGGCGGAGGGTCGCGTGATGGCGGTGTCGGCGCTCGCGGGAATCGGCGGGGTGGGCAAGACGACCCTCGCCGTCCACGTGGCCCACCAGTCCCGATCCGCCTTCCCCGACGGCCAGTTGTACGTCGACCTCCAGGGCGCGGGCTCCCGCTCCGCCGAGCCGGAGACCGTACTGGGCGCGTTCCTGCGGGCGTTGGGCACCGCGGACTCCGCGATACCGGACTCCCTGGAGGAACGCTCCGCGCTGTACCGGTCGGTGCTGGACGGCCGCCGGGTGCTGGTGCTGCTGGACAACGCCAAGGACGCCGCCCAGGTACGACCCCTGCTGCCCGGCACGGAGGGCTGTGCCGCGCTGGTCACCTCCCGGGTCCGGATGGTGGACCTGGCGGGAGCCCATCTCGTCGACCTGGACGTGATGTCCCCCGAGGAGGCCCTCCAGCTCTTCACCCGGATCGTGGGCGCCGAACGCGTCGCCGCCGAACGGGAGTCCGCCCTCGACGTCGTCGCGGCCTGCGGCTTCCTCCCCCTCGCGATCCGCATCGCGGCCTCCCGCCTCGCGGCCCGCCGCACCTGGACGGTCTCCGTCCTCGCCGCCAAACTCGCGGACGAGCGGCGGAGGTTGGACGAGCTCCAGGCCGGCGACCTCGCCGTGAAGGCCACCTTCGAGCTGGGCTACGGCCAGTTGGAGCCGGCCCAGGCCCGCGCGTTCCGCCTGCTGGGCCTCGCCGACGGCCCGGACATCTCCCTCGCGGCGGCCTCGGCGGTGCTGGACCTCCCGGTCGAGGACACGGAGGACGTGCTGGAGTCCCTCGTGGACACGTCACTTGTCGAATCGGCGGCTCCCGGGCGGTACCGGTACCACGATCTGGTGCGGCTCTACGCGCGTGCGTGTGCCGAACGGGACGAGTCGTCGCCGACGGAGCGGGGGGCGGCGCTCTCGCGGCTGCTGGACTTCTATCTGGCGACGGCGGCGGGGGTCTACGCGATCGAACGCCCCGGGGACCGGCTGGTGGACCACCTGGAGCCGACCGCGGTCGCGGGCCTGACGTTCGCGAACCGCCAAGCGGCCTGGGACTGGCTCTACCTGGAGGCCGTACCGCTGCTCGCCTGCGTACGGCAGTCCACCGAGAAGGGCGCCCTGCGGCGCGCGATCGATCTCCTGTGGGCGTCGGTCGACCTCGCCGAGTCGGGTGCCAACACTAAGGAGTACGAGACGGCGGCGGCGGCCCTGCGTGATGCCGCGCGGTCCGAGGGCGACGTCCGCGCGGAGGGACGGGCCTCGGTCGTCCTGAGCAACGCGCGCCTCTTCTCCGGACTCTTCGACATGGCGTACCGGGAGGCGCAGGAGGCGTTCCGGCTCGCGGAGACCACCGACGACCTGCTGCCGTCCTGCTGGGCGGCGAACATCCTCGGGGGCATCGCCTTCTACCAGAACCGGCACAGGGACGCCGAGGACCACTTCGGCCGGGCCATCACGAAGTTCCGGCACTGCGGCGACATGGCGGGAGCGGCGGCGGCCCTCTGCAACCTGTCCCGGCTCCACCTCGCGACCGGCCGTGCCGAGTCGGCGGTCGAGCTCGCCCGGCAGGGCACCGACATCTACGAGAACCTGGGCCACTCCCTGCGGGGCGCGAACGGGCACTACGCGCTCGGGATGGCCCTCGGCAAGACGGGCCAACACGCCAACGCCGCCGAGCAGTTGGAGGAGGCCCTCCGGGTCTTCCGCTCCAGCCGCCAGCGCCTGTGGGAGGGCATGACGCTCTGCCGGCTCGCGGAGGTCGACCTCGACGCCCGCAGGCAGGCGAGCGCCGCGAGCAATGCCGAGATGGCGCTCACCGTCCTCCGGGGAATCGGCGGCGAATGGCGCCGCGCGCACGTACTGACCGTGTTGGGCAGAGCGCTGAACG
The DNA here is from genome assembly GCF_036226385.1 of Streptomyces sp. NBC_01261. Classification (NCBI taxonomy): domain Bacteria; kingdom Bacillati; phylum Actinomycetota; class Actinomycetes; order Kitasatosporales; family Streptomycetaceae; genus Streptomyces; species Streptomyces sp. NBC_01261. The sequence goes on along the minus strand of NZ_CP108463.1, from coordinate 6,451,891 downwards.
GGATCGGGCACTCCGGGCGGGCCCAGGTCTGCCTGCGGGAAGCCCTGGAGATCTACGAGAGGCTGGACTCCCCGGAGGCCGCACAGGTGCGCTCGCTCCTCACCCCGGTCCCGGCTTCCTGAGGGCTCCCGCCGCCCGGCCGGGGACCCGGGTGGCGTTCATCGTTCGTTTATCCCCGCCCGGCAGTCTCTGCGTAGTCGATCCGTCGCGTCGGGGGGCAGACGGACCGCCGGTGAGGTCGCCTTTTCCTGCATCTAGGGTGGGCGACCGAGTACCCGTCCGGTCATCCTCGGGGGAATGACCGGACGGGTCTCTCACAGTTCCGACTTGCTTCAACAGGGGAGGCACCACCATGAGCGACACCGAGAACGACACGGTCACGCCGGACAACACGCACGTCACCGACGAGCCGGCCGGCGAGGAGATCACGCCACTCAACACCCACGTGACCAGCAGCCCGATCAAGCCGCTGAACACCCACGTCACCGTCCTCGCGGACGGCGGGACCGACACCCCGGACAACACCCACGTGACGTCCGAACCCAGCTAGACCTTCTCCCAGCACGGGGGATCGGCCGCGACTGCTCTGGGGGGAGCCGTCGCGGCCGATGTGCGTCCGGGGGCGGGCGGGGTCGCGGGCCGGGCCGTACCGCGGGACGACCAGGCCGACAGGGGGCCGCTCACAGCCCCCGCAACTCCCCCTTGACCACCTTCCCGCTCGCGTTCCGAGGCAGCTCCCCCACGAACTCCACCACCCGCGGCACCTTGTAGTTCGCCATCTCCCGCCGCGCCCAGGCGATCAGGTCGTCGCCGGTCAGTGTCACGTGCGGGCGGCGTACGACGTACGCCTTGCCGACCTCGCCCAGCCGCGCGTCCGGTACGCCGATCACCGCCACGTCCGCCACGTCGGGATGGACGCCGAGGAGCTGTTCTATCTCCGCGGGGTACGCGTTGAAGCCGCCGACGATGAACATGTCCTTGATCCGGTCGGTGATGCGGAGATTGCCCTCGTCGTCCAGGACGCCGACGTCACCGGTGCGCAGCCAGCCGTCCTCCCCCAGGACCTCCGCCGTGGCCGCCGCGTCCTGGTAGTAGCCCCGCATGACGTTGAAGCCGCGGACCAGCACCTCGCCCGGGGAACCGGGAGGCGCCTCCACCCGCACCTCGGTCCCCGGAATCGCGCGTCCCGACGTCGACGCGATGACCGCCGGGTCGTCCCCGCGCCGGCACATCGTCACGATGCCGCTGGCCTCCGAGAGGCCGTACGCCGTCAGCACCGTCCCCACGCCCAGCTCGCCCCGCAACCGTTCCACCAGCCGCAACGGCACCACCGCCGCGCCCGTGACCACCAGCCGCAGCGCCGAGAGGTCGTGCGCGTCGCGGGCCGGGTGGTCGAGGAGGGACTGGTGGAGGGTGGGCGGACCCGGCAACACCGACACCCGTTCCGCCGCGATGTTCGCGAGCACCGTGTCGACGTTGAACACCGACTGCGGGATCATCGTCGCGCCCCGCATCAGACAGGCGATCACGCCCGCCTTGTAGCCGAAGGTGTGGAAGAAGGGGTTCACGACGAGGTAGCGGTCGCCCTGCCTCAGCCCCGCCAGGTCGCTCCAGATCTCGTATCCCCGCAGCGTCTGCGCGTGCGTGATCACCGCGCCCTTCGGGCGGCCCGTCGTACCGGACGTGAAGATGATGTCCGAGACGGTCGAGCCGTCCAACTCCCGCTCCCGCTCCCGCACTTCCGCCGCGCCCACCCCCTCCCCGCCGGCCAGGAAGTCCTTCCAGGTACGGAAGTCGGCGGGCGCGTCATCGGCCAGCACCACCACCTGCTCCAGCGCCGGAAGCCCGGGCAGCGGACCGTCCCCGGCCCCCTCCCCGGCCGCGCGCCGCAGCGACGCCACGTACGACGTCCCCAGGAACGTCCCGGTCACGAACAACAACCGTGCCCCGCTGCTGCGCAGCACATACGCGGCCTCGCTCCCCTTGAACCGCGTGTTCAGCGGCACGAGGACCGCGCCCGCCGACACCGCGCCCAGCGCCGAGACGATCCAGTCCGTCGAGTTCGGCGCCCAGATGCCCACCCGGTCGCCGACCTCGACCCCGGCGGCGACGCAGGCGGCCGCCGCCCGTTCCACCCGGGCGCCCAGTTCGGCGTACGAGATCCTCGTCCGGCCCTCCACCACCGCCTCGGCGTCCGCGTACCGTTCCGCCGCCGAGCGCACCAGGCCCGGGACCGTGCCCCACTCCACGTCTCCGCGCATGAACGGCCTCCCCACACCCACTAGCTGACTACCCGTCAGATTAGCTGTAGCCTGACGCCCTGTCAGCAGCCCCGGTGTCACGCGGAGGTGCACAGAACATGGCCGGACTGAAGGACGCGACCGCGATCGTCGGCATCGGACAGACCTCTTTCGCCAAACAACTCCCCGAGGACGAGCGGACCTTGGCGTGTCGCGCCGTACTCGCCGCCCTCGACGACGCGGGCATCGCCCCGAGCGAGGTCGACGCCCTCGCCTCCTACACGATGGAGGAGACGGACGAGGTCGAGCTGGCGAAGGCGGTCGGCTTCGGGGACCTGACCTTCTTCAGCAAAGTCGGTTACGGGGGCGGGGGTTCGTGCGCCACCGTCGCCCACCTCGCCACCGCCATCGCCGCCGGGCAGGCGACGGTCGGCGTGGCCTGGCGGTCCCGGAAGCGTGGCAGCGGGGCGAGACCGTGGACCAACACGACCCGCCAACTCCCCACCCCCGCCCAGTGGACCCGCCCTTTCGGACTCCTCCGCCCCGCCGATGAGATAGCGATGCTCACCCGCCGCTACATGTACGAGTTCGGCGCCACCCGGGATCACCTGTTCAACGTCGCCCTCGCCTGCCGGAACAGGGCCAACCAGAATCCGGCGGCCATCATGTACGACCGGCCCCTCACCCGCGAGATGTACATGACCTCCCGCTGGATCAGCGAACCCCTCTGCCTCTTCGACAACTGCCTTGAGACGGACGGGGCGTTGGCCTGCGTGATCGTCTCCCGCGAACGCGCCCGCGACTGCCGGCGCCGGCCCGTGTACGTCCACTCCGCCGCCCAGGGCCTCCCCGCCCAGCACCACGGCATGGTCAACTACTGGAACGACGACCCGCTCACAGGCCCCGCCTGGACCGCCGCCCGACACCTGTGGAAACACGCCGACTTCACCCCGCAGGACGTCGATGTCGCCCAGATCTACGACGCGTTCACCGCCCTCGTCCCGCTCTCCCTGGAGGGCTACGGCTTCTGCGGACGCGGCGAAGGCGGCGCCTTCACGGAGGGGGGCGCTCTGGAGATCGGCGGCCAACTCCCCCTGAACACCGGCGGCGGCGGGCTCTCCGAGGCGTACGTCCACGGCTTCAACCTGATCAACGAGGGCGTACGGCAGTTGCGCGGCACCAGCACCGCCCAGGTCCCGAACGCCGCCACCTGCCTGGTGACGGCGGGCGAGGGCGTCCCCACCTCCGCCCTGCTGCTCACGAAGTGAAATGAGGAGTCGACCGCCATGCTCACTCCGCTCACCGACACCGACGGCGCCCCCTTCTGGCAGTACGCCCGCGCGGGCGAACTCCGCGTCCAGACCTGCGCCGACTGCGCCGAACCCCGCTTCCCACCTCGCCCCTGCTGCCCCCACTGCCAGTCCTTCGCGAGCGAGTGGCGGCCGGTGAGCGGGCGCGGGCGGGTCTGGTCGTACGTCTTCCCTCATCCGCCCCTTCTCCCCGACTACGCGGCCGTCGCGCCCTACAACGTGATCGTCGTCGAACTGGTCGACGCCCCGCGCATCCGGCTGGTCGGCAACCTCGTCAGCGAGGCCGGGGCCGCGATCAACTCCCTCTCCCCCGGCCGGATCCGGATCGGGGCGCGGGTGCAGGTCGTGTTCGACGCGGACGGGCTTCCGCAGTGGGTTCTGGAGCGGTCATGACGCTCGACACCTCCGTCGACAAGGACACCGGCGTCGCGGTCGTCACCCTCGACCGGCCGCGCAAGCTCAACGCCATCGACCTCACCACGGCCGCCGAACTGACCGCTGTATGGCGGGAGTTGCGGTTCGACGACTCCGTAAAGGCCGTCGTCCTCACCGGCGCCGGGGAGCGCGCCTTCTGCACCGGGCTCGACCGGGACGCGGTGGTCCCGCAGCCCAACTCGCCCTACATGCAGGACGATCCGCTGCTGCACATCGGCCCGAAGGCCAACGACCTGTGGAAGCCGGTGATCTCCGCCGTGCGCGGGATGGCCTGCGGCGGGGCCTTCTATCTGCTGGGCGAGAGCGAGTTCGTGGTCGCCGACCCGACCGCCGTGTTCTTCGACCCGCACACCACGTACGGCATGGTCAGCGCGTACGAGTCGGTGCTGATGGCGCACCGGATGCCGTACGGCGAGGTCGCGCGGATGATGCTCATGGGGACGGCGGAACGGATCTCCGCGCGGCGGGCGTACGAGCTCGGACTGGTCTCCGAACTCACGGAACCCGGGCGGGCGTTGGCGGCGGCCGTGGCCTGCGCGACCGTCATCGCCGGGTATCCGACCGAGGGGGTCCAGGGGACCGTGCGGGCGTTGTGGGCGGCGAAGGAGGCGGCGCGGGCGCAGGCGTATGCGCAGGCGCCGCCGCTCATCGCCCTCGGTAATCTCCCGACGGAACGGCAGGCGGAGTTGTTCGCCGACCGGCGGAACGGTGGCTTCCGGACCCGGTGAGCGGCACTGAGGGGCGTCACCGATCGGCCGTGGCCCGTGGATCGACCTCGCAGTGATCGAGCCGGTCCAGGGCCCCCGTACTGGCGGCGGCCATCCGGAGGGTCGCCTTGCCGTTCGCGGGCACCGACACCTGGCTGCCGGCGTCGGCCAGGGTGAACCCGGTCCTGTCCTTGTACGCGACCTTCACGGTGAAGAGCGCCTCGCGCCCGTTCGGGTTCCTGACCTCGACAGTCGTGTACGGGTCGGCAACGCTCGCGCACCGCTTGAGCACCGCGGTGCCGTCCTTCAGAGGCCGGGCGGTGGCGGACGAGGTCGCCGTGGGGGTGGAACGGTAGGTGGGCCGCGAACGGTGCGTCGAGCCGTTCGTCGTACCGCCCGACGATGTCGACGTGTCGTGGTCCTGGCTGGAGCTGCTGCACCCGCCCCCGCCCCCGCCGCTCCCGTGACGGCTGTGGCTGTGGTGCCGTCCCGTGGAGAAGCCGGTGAGGGTGAGAACCGTCAGTGCCAGTACCGCCGTGAGTTTGAGCCTGCGCCCCCGCGTATGCATCGGATCATGGTACCTACCGGGACCAACCGGCTTCCCTCACGCGGTCCTTGCGGTGCCCGTGCCCTTCTCCGCGTCGAGGGCGTACACGCAGCGGTCCTTGCTGCACGCGTACACGACGCCGTCCCTGACCACCGGTGCGCCGGTGATCTCGCCGCCGGTGGCGAGCTTCCAGCGGAGGCGGCCGTCGTCGGACTTGAGGGTGTAGAGGAGGTGGTCGGTGGAGCCGAAGTGGATACGGCCCTCGGCGACCGCGGGGGTGCCCACGATGTCGCCGCCCGCCTGGAAGCGCCACTTGGGTGTACCGGTGACCGCGTCGAGCGTGTAGAGCCCCTTGCCGCTGCCGACGTGGACGTGGCCGGCGGCGACGAGGACCGGTTCGATCGACGCCCGGGACTCGGTCGCGATGCGCCAGCGGTCGCGGCCGTCGGCGGCGTCGAGGGCGTAGACCGTACCGAGGTGGTCGGCGAGGTAGATGCCGCCGCCCGTGACCGCGGGTCCGGGGGCGAAGGTGGGCGGGCAGAGGAAGACGGCCGGGGCCTCGAAGTGCCAGCGGACCCGGCCGCTCGCCACCTCGACGGACAGGACACGGGTGCCGGCGGCGACGTAGACCTGACCGTCGGGGGCGGGGGTGATCCGTACGGGGACGCCGCCGCAGGAGGCCGCGTCGCCGATCGGGTACGCCCAGCGCTCGTCGCCCGTCCGGGCGTCCAGGGCGCGGAGGCGGGCGTCCTGCCAGACGTAGACGGTGCCGTCGTGCAGGGCCGGGCCGGCCTCCGGGGACTCGAAGTCGGTCTGCGCGCCGGTCAGCTGCCACAGCTTCTGCCCGGTGGACGCCTCCCAGCCCTGCACTCCGCCGCCGCGCGTGCCGGTGACGACGGTGCCGCGCTCGGCCTTGAGGGAGTACACCCAGGCGTCGGTGGACAGCCGCCACAGGTCACCGCCCTCGCGGGCGTCCAGGGCGAAGAGGGTGGGCCCGTCCGAGGCGTGGATACGGCCGTCCGCGACCGCCATCGACCAGGCGACGTCCCGGGTCTTGAAGGAGCGGCGGCCGGTCTGCACGTCCAGGGCGTGCACCTCGAAGGAGGTGACGTAGACGAGGTCACCGGCGACGGTCGGGGTACCCCAGACGTCGTTCGACATACGGAACCGCCAGGGGCGCCAGCCGGAGGCCGTTTCCGGTGGCAGCGCGGGGGGCGGGGGTACGGCGGCGGGGTCGGCACCGTTGACGCCGGGGCGGGGCCGGGACCAGGTGGCGACGAGGCCGGCCTCGGGAGGGGGTGCCTTCACGGCGGCGGCGCGGGCGTCGGCGACACGGGGACCGGGGCCGATGGGGACCGGGGCGCCGGCCAGTCGTACGGGCCCGGTGTCGGGGGCGCCGACCGGGACGGGTACGACGGGGTCGTGGGAGGGCGGGGGCGGCACGGCAGCGCGCCCACCACCGCTGCGCCCGGCGGTGGGCGTCGGTTTCACGGGCGGGCGACCGCCGCGCCGGGTCTCGATCAGGGTCACCGCGCGCTCGGGCAGCCAGGCCGAGGCCGTACCGCTGTCGTCGGAGCCGGAGCCGAAGAGGTGCGGGGCGAGCTGGGCCTGGAGGTCGGCCGGGTTGGGCCGGCCGGTGGCCTCCATCTGCATGCACGACTCGATGAGCGGGCGCAGTTCGTCCGGGAGGCCCTGGAGGTCGGGGCCCTCGCGCAGCAGCATGAAGACGGTCTCGACCGGGTTGGCGCCGTGGAACGGGGGATGTCCGGTGGCGGCGAAGACGAGCATCGAGCCGAGCGAGAACACGTCGCTCGCGCCGGTGACGCTGCGGGAGTCCTTGGCCTGCTCGGGAGACATGTAGGCCGGGGTGCCCACGGCCACATTGGTCATCGTCAAGCGCGTGTTCGACACACCGGAGGCGATACCGAAGTCAATGACCCGCGGGCCGTCCTCGACGACGAGCACGTTGGACGGTTTGAGGTCACGGTGGACGAGACCCGCGCCGTGAATGGACTGGAGCGCCTCCGCGACCCCCGCCGCGAGCCAGCGCACCGCCTGGGCCGGCATCGGCCCGCACTCGTTCACTATCTCTTCGAGGGAGGGCGCGGGCACGTACGCGGTGGCCAGCCAGGGCACGGCGGCCCGCGGATCGGCGTCGACCACGGCGGCCGTGTAGAACCCGGAGACCGCCCGCGCCGCCTCGACCTCGCGCGTGAAGCGGACCCGGAACAGCTGGTCCTCGGCGAGTTCCGTCCGCACGGTCTTGATCGCCACCCGCCGGCCGGACGCCGAGCGCGCGAGATAGACCAGCCCCATGCCGCCCGCGCCCAGCCGTCCCAGCACCTCGAACGGCCCGATCCGCCGCGGATCGTGCTGCGTCAGCTGATCCACCACTTGCCTGCCACCTCCCCGTACGGGCCACGCCACCCACATATGTACGCGACCCCGTGCAGCGTCTCACCACCGCACCGCCATGGCGGCACGCACCCTGATTCTTCCTGGCCGGGCCACAGGTTGCGAACCCGGCGACTAATCGGGGTGTCTCGCCATATCTCCGGACAAACGTCCAGGTGTCAGCGTTGCAGCAGCGCGAACGACGCCCCCTGATTGTCCGTGACGACCGCCACTTTCCCGTACGACGTCTCGAAGAGCGGAACCTGGACCCGCCCGCCGAGCCGGTGCACGGCCCCCAGTACGGACTCGATGTCCTCGACCCGGAAGTGAACGAGGAAATGCGGCGGCATCTCGACCGGGAAGACGTCGGAGACGGGAGCGCGCCCGAAATCGGGGGCGGCGTCCGGTCCGAACAAGGCGTCTGTGAAAAGTCCGCCGTAGAAAGTGTTCGCGGCCTCCGTGTCGCGCGTGTACAGCTCGGCCCAGCCGAACGTGCCCGCCTTGTGCCGGGTGCCGAAACCGGAATGCCGGGCGGCCTGCCACAGCCCGAACACGGCCCCCTCCGGGTCGGCTGCGAGGACGGCGGTGCCCAGCTCCCCCAAGGAAACCGGCGCCATCACGACCTGCCCACCGGCCTCCCGGATGCGCCCGCTCAGCCGCACCACGTCCGGCGTCGCGAAGTACACCGTCCACACGGTCGGCATCCGCCCGTCCGCCTTGTGGGCGAGCGCCGCGACGGCCTCGCCGTCCTTGCGGGCCCATACGGAGCCGCCGTACGCCTCCTCGAAGGTCCACCCGAAGAGCTCACCGTAGAACCGCCGGCCCGCGGCCAGGTCCGGCAGCTGCGCGTCCAGCCAGCAGGGGACGCCCTCTCCGTAGGTCTTTTCCTTCGCGGATGCCCTGTTTTCGGCCATACCGTCAAAGTAACGGCGCCGCACGCACCCCGCAGACCAGGCACACCACCCTCTCGACCCCCGTGCACCCCATTTGCAGTCGGCCGAATCGCGCTCCGATCACCCCTCGGTAAGCTGACGGCATGACAGGACAAGTGCGTACCGTCGACGGCCGCGTGGCCGGCCGGCGTGGGCAGGCGACCCGGCAGAAGCTGCTCGACTGCCTAAGCGAGATGCTCAGCTCCTCCCCTTACCGGGACGTCAAAGTCATCGATGTCGCCCGGAAGGCGGGGACTTCACCCGCGACCTTCTACCAGTACTTCCCGGACGTCGAAGGCGCCGTCCTGGAGATCGCCGAGCAAATGGCCACGGAGGGCGGTCAGTTGACCGAACTGCTGGCCGGCCGGTCATGGGTCGGCAAGGCGGGTTGGCAGACCTCCCAGGAACTCGTGGACGGTTTCCTGGAGTTCTGGCGCAGGAACGACGCGATCCTCAGGGTCGTCGATCTCGGAGCCGCCGAGGGAGACAAACGGTTCTACAAGATCCGGATGAAGATCCTGAACTCCGTGAACAACTCCCTCTCGGACGCGGTGGCCGAGTTGCAGGCCAAGGGCAGGGTCGACAAGGACGTGAACCCGGCGGCGATCGCCGGTTCACTGGTCGCGATGCTCGCGGCCGTCGCCTCGCACCAGAAGGGTTTCCAGACGTGGGGCGTCAAGCAGGCTGAACTCAAGCCGAACCTGGCGCTGTTGGTCCACCTGGGCGTGACCGGCAAGAAGCCGACGAAGTAGGAGTTCCTGCTGTCCAGGCTCTGACTTCCCAGGTCCCAAGTCCTGTCTCGTGGGCGGTGGTTCACTCCGGTGGACCACCGCCTGCCCTGCGTCTACGCCGAGTTCACCGCCGCACGACCCGGAACAGCCGGATCTCCCGCTCCACCCGCTTCTGGTACGTGGCGTACGGCGGCCAGAACGCCAGCGCGGTCTTCCACACCTCCGCCCGCTCCTCACCCTCCAACAGCCTTGCGGTGACCGGGATCTCCTGCCCCTTCCAGCTGATCTCGGCGTCGGGACGAGCGATGAGATTGTGCGTCCAGGCGGGATGACCGGCACGTCCGAAGTTGGACCCGACGAGCACCCAGCCGCCCTCCTCCGGCATACAGGCGAGAGGACTGCGCCGCGCCTGCCCGCTCCGCGCCCCGGTGGAGGTCAGGATCACCCCCGGCAGCATCTGGGCGCTGAGCAGCACCTTCCCGCGCGTGAGCCGGTGCACGGTCCGGTCCATGGCGGGGATGACATGCGGGGCGATCCGCGCGAACGCCCGGGTCGAGGACACCTTCTGCACCGCACGCACACCGATCACACCGTCACCTCGCGGTTCTCGAAAAGGTGCGCACCCTCGGCGGCGTACGCCCGCAGCCGGTGCACCGGCCCGAACAGCAGCTCGTCACCGGCGGCCCGCTTGAAGTAGAGATGGGCGTCGTGCTCCCAGGTGAACCCGATCCCGCCGTGCAGCTGGATGCCCTCGGCGGCGGCGATCCTCAGGGCCTCCAGCGCCTGAGCGAGCGCGAGCCCTCCCACCCGCTCCCCCTGGCCGGTCGCCCAAGCGGCGTAGTAGGCAGCCGACTTGGCCGCCTGCACCTGCACATACACGTCGGCCAACCGGTGCTTCACCGCCTGGAAGGACCCGATGGCCCGCCCGAACTGCTCACGCTGCTTGACGTATTGAACGGTCCGCTCCAGGGCCCGGTCGGCGGCTCCGACGGCTTCGGCGGCGAGTACGGCGGCGACGGTGTCACCGGCGGCGGAAAGCTCCCGTAGGACGTGCGGACTGTCGTCGGCGCCGAGCAACTCGGCTTCGACATCCCGTAGTTCGAGCCGAGCCTGAGGCCGGGTCGCGTCGAGGGAGGTCTGCCGTACGCGCACGAGCCCGACAGCATCCCCCGCCACCAGGAACAGCAGTGTCCGCGACCGGGCGAAGCCCCCCGCATGGGCGGCGACGAGCAGCAACTCCGCGCTGTGCCCGTCGAGAACCTGCGCGACCTGCCCGTACAACCGCCACCCGGAGTCCCCGACCTGCCTGGCCTGCACCCCGCCCGCGCGCCCGCCCCCGGCCCATTCCCCGGCGTTGGGGGCGGTGAGGGTGAGGGCGGTGGTGAGGACGGTGCCGGGTACGGCGAGGGCGGCGGTCAGGGAGCCGGCGGCGATGCGGGGCAGCAGGCGGGCGCGCTGGGTCTCGGTGCCGAGGGCGAGGACGAGGGGTGCGGCGAGCACGGCGGTGGCGAGGAGCGGGGAGGGGGCCACGAAACGGCCCGTCTCCTCTGCCGCGAGGGCGAGTTCGGTCGCCGTGCAGCCGACCCCGCCGTAGGCCTCGGGGAGAGCGAGTCCGGGCAGGCCCAGTTGCCGGGCGAGGACGGTCCACAGGGCGGGGTCGTGTCCGGCGGGGGTGTCGACGGCGGTGCGCGACTCCTGGGAACCGCACCGCTTTTGGAGCAGTTCGCGGAGGGTACGGCGGATCTCGTCCTGCTCTGCGGTGAAGCTGGCGTCCATGGCACTTCCCTCCAGATCTGACGGTCCGTCATATTAGGAGTCCGGGCACGATATGCACAGAGGGAGGAGCGCCTCATGACACCGGGGAGCCGCAAGGTCGCCGTGGTGGGCGTCGCCCTGTCCGACTGCGGACGCGTGGACGACACGACCCCCTACGCCCTGCACGCCCAAGCGGCCCGCCGCGCGCTGGCGGACGCGGGCCTGGGCAGAGAGGTGGTGGACGGCTTCGCGTCGGCGGGCCTGGGCACGCTGGCCCCGGTCGAGGTGGCCGAATACCTGGGCCTGCGCCCGACGTGGATCGACTCCACCTCGGTAGGCGGCTCGACGTGGGAGGTGATGGCGGCCCACGCGGCGGACGCGATAGCGGCGGGCCACGCGAACGCCGTCCTGCTCGTCTACGGCTCGACGGCCCGAGCCGACATCAAGGCGGGCCGCCGCACCGGCAACCTCTCCTTCGGCGCGCGGGGCCCGCTCCAGTTCGAGGTCCCCTACGGCCACACGCTGATCGCCAAGTACGCGATGGCCGCGCGCCGCCACATGCTCGAATACGGCACGACCATCGAGCAGTTGGCGGAGGTGGCGGTACAGGCCCGCGCGAACGCCGCCCTGAACCCCGAGGCGATGTTCCGCGACCCGATCACCGTCGACGACGTCCTCTCCGGCCCGATGATCGCCGACCCCTTCACCAAACTGCACTGCTGCATACGGTCCGACGGCGGGGCGGCGATCCTGCTGGCAGCCGAGGAGTACGTACGGGACTGCCGTACGGCACCGGTGTGGGTGCTCGGCACCGGGGAGCACGTCTCGCACGCGGCGATGTCCGAGTGGCCCGACTTCACGGTGTCACCGGCTGCCGTGAGCGGGCGACTGGCCTTCGAGCGGGCGGGAGTCGAGGCGTCGGAGATCGACTTCGCGGAGATCTACGACGCGTTCACCTACATGACGTTGGTGACGCTGGAGGATCTGGGTTTCTGCGCGAAGGGCGAGGGGGGTGCCTTCGTGGAGAAGGGACGGTTGCGGGTGGCAGGCGGGGAGTTGCCCGTGAACACAGACGGCGGCGGGCTGTCGGCCCAACACCCCGGGATGCGGGGGCTGTTCCTGCTGGTGGAGGCGGTGCGGCAGTTGCGGGGGGAGGCCGGTGCTCGTCAAGTGACGGGCGCGGACGGCGACTTGCCGCGACTCGGAGTCGCCTCCGGAACGGGTGGCTGGTTCTGCTCCTCGGGGACGGTGGTGTTGGGGCGGGACTGAGCCATCAGGGACTTCCAGGACCGGTTCCGCTTGAAGGGCAGTTCGAAGATCCGGGAGAAGAGCCATGCCGTCAGCACCGAGACGGGCAGTCCCAGGAGAAGCGTGAAGCAGAACGTGGGCATCCCGGGCGCGACGAAACGCGGGGCCACGCGGCGGATGACGACCAGGACGATCGGCAGGTGGATCAGGTAGAGGCTGTAGGAGGCATCGCCGAGAACCCGAAGGGGCCGGGCGGTCAACAACCGTACGAGGAAGGCGGGTTGGCCGGTGGCGACGGCGGCGATCAGCATCGTCATGGCGGGGGCGATGGCGAGATCGATCCAGAAGTAGTGGTTCACGGTCCACACGGCCCCTTGGACGACGCCGACCGCCACGACGGGCAGGGCGGCCAGGACGGCGAACCACCCCCACGGCAGGCGCCGGACCCGCTCGGACGCGACCACGACCCCCGCACCCACCACGCCCGCGACGAACACGGGGGCGAGATGCGGGGCGAGCCAGTTGTCGCCCTCGACCGGGTTCGCGCCGGTGGCCAGCAAACCGCGGACGATCACCGGGAGCGTCACGCACGCGACCGCGACCGCGGCGCTGAACCGCCGCCGGACAAGAAGGATGAGGGGGAAGAGGAGGTACAACTCGGCCTCCACCCCGATCGACCAGAACGCGCCGTTCGGGGTCGGGGCGAAGAACACATCCTGCAGGACAAGGCCGTAGACGAGGATCGACGAACCGTCGGGCGGCCCGTAGTGCGAGGCCGGCACCACGAACAGCGAAACGACGAGGCTCATGGCCAACGCCGCCCAGTACGGCGGCAGGATGCGCCAGGCGCGTCGGCGCAGGAACTGGGTGACACCGCCGGAACGCCAGCCGTGCCGCGCCGGGGAGATGGCGAGGGAGAAGCCGGACAGGACCAGGAAGAAGACGACGGCGAGGCGGCCGAACATCAGCACGTCCAGCACCCGGGGCGCCGAACTGTTGGGGTACCCCGGGAAGGTGTACAGCCAGCAGTGGAACAGCACCACGTACAGCGCCGCCAGCCCGCGGAGGCCGTCCAGCCCCAGCACCTGCCGACGCACCGGTGCCGCGCTCGCTCTCACATCCACTGAGACTGAAATCGCTCGGCCCTTCCTTCGATGCCGTCCTCAGCGAGTGGTACGCGGCGCCCGGCCGAGCAGTTCAACGGGCAGGGCAAGCGGCTACCGGTCGGACCGGACGGTGACGACGGCCTTGTCGTTGGCGGAGTCCGGGTCGCGATCGCCGACGTACCAGTCACGGACCGGAGCCCTGTCCTGGAGCGTCAGGGTGCCCTCGCCCGGGTCGCCGAGGAGCATCGTGAACATGAAGGTCTGGGTCTTGCCGGGTTTCAGGGCGTTGACGTCGCAGGTGTAGGCGTAGGCGCCGTGCTCGCAGTAGGGCTCGTAGGCGTCGTCGTCGTACTCGCGCATGGGCTGCTTGACCATGGTCGTGCCGAGCGGCGGGCTGAACACGAGCTGTTCCGTGGCGCCGGCGTCGGCGGGGCCGTTGTTGCGGACGGTGAGCTTGAAGGTGCGTCTGGTGCCGGGGGTGCCGTACAGGTTCACGTCGGAGACGGAGTAGTCGGCGTGGGTGTCGAGCACCACGTTCGTCCAGCCGCCGCCGTTGGCGTAGGTGCCCTTCTTGGCGGCGGTGACTTCGGGGCGAAGGGCCGGACCGTCGCCGCGGTCCCCGCCGGCCATGACACCGCCGTATTCCGGTCCCACGTCCAGCGCCCGGGCCTCGTTGTTGAAGGAGGCGTACATCCGGGTCTTGGGCGTACGGAGCCGGAGCGCGGGCCGGACGGTCACGGTCTGTCCGGGCGCGATGCGGAGATCCGGGAACTCGCAGACCGTGATGTGGCCCTTGTAGAAGCCCGGATAACGGCAGTTGGCGTACCGCGCCTCGAACTCCAGCTGTTCGAGGCCGACTTCGAGCACCAGTCCCCTGACCGGCACCTCACCGGTGTTCCGCACCACGATCGGCCCGCTCAGCACGGCCCCCGGACGAACCCCGCTGACCGCCTTCGTTGTCAGCACCTCGACCACCGGCTCGCCTACGACGGCTTTCGTCCGCGCGGTGACCTTCTTGCCGCTCCGGTCCGTGTACGTGTACCGGACTTCGCCCGTATCACCCGGCTTGCTGTCCTTGGCCGCGACCAGGGAGACACCCCCGTCCGACCTGCTGTCGTACTCGGAACCCACCGCACACGTCATATGTGTGGGGCTGCCGGTACAGTTCCCGCCCTTGCGCAGCACGACCGCGTTCTTCGCACCGGGCGGCACGTCCACGGTGAGGGTGCGATCGGCGGGTCCCCTGCCCCCGGCGTGCACCTTGCCGTCATCGACGGAGAAGTGGAACGGCTCCTTGCCATGAGGACCGGACTTGTCGCCGACCGGGCGGAGGTAGAACATCTCGGGTGCGGTGATCGAGGGCGCCTTGTCGGTTGCCGCGCCGCCGCAGGAGGTGAGCGCCGCGAGCAGGAAGGTGACGGTTGCTCCGGCGCCGGCCGCGCACTTCGACCGACGGCGCACGTTCACGGCCTCCCCGCCCTCTCCTCAACGAACTTGGAGATCAACGTACCCCCTGCCTACGACTCGACGAGGACGAGATCGCGACCCTCCTCGTCACCCACAAGCCCCTCACCAGTGGACGTTGGGCCACTCGCTTCTCGGCCAGTGTCGTGCTTCCACGGCCCAAGTAAAGGGCGCTCCCTACGGTCGCGTCGGCTACGCCGATTCCGCTCCGCTCCACCCTTGACTAGGGCCGCTCCAGCCCGTTCCAGAAGCGAGCGAGCGGCCCGGAAGGACGGGTGGCCAAGCTGGGCAGGCCCCTACCTGTACTGCGTTCCGGGCCGGAACGCAGGAGACGCGTCCGCATCTCGCCAGCACGCCACCTCGGCTCAGCGGCCAACCCCGAGTGGATAGTTACCGGAAGCCGGGGACAAATCTAACCACCGTCGCCGCCTTGACCGGCTAGATAGGACCCCAACCTCCAGGGAGGGTGCGGGCGGGGACTGCCCCGTGGATGAATCCGGGCCGGAGCGAGGGCACGCGATGCCGCCTCGCCAGCACGCCGCGTCGGCTCAGCGGCCAACCCCGGGCGGGTGGCCGCTGGAAGCCGGGGATAAATCTAACCACCGTCACGACCCCTGACCGGTTAGAAAAGACCCCAGCCTCCAAAGGGGGCAGGGCCGGAGGCCGGGGCCAGGAGGGGGGCCAAGAGGGGGGCCAGGAGGGGGGAGGTGGGTTCGCGAAGTGTGACACTTCCGCTTCGACTGTCACATTGCTGCGGACCGGGTACCCCGGGCCCGGTCCCGGGCCCGGGGTCCGAGGGCTGGGGGAGGGGGTGGGAGCGGAGGCCGGGGCGTAGGCCGGGGCCCGGAGCCCGGGGCCCGGAGCCCGGGGCCCGGAGCCCGGGGGCCGGGGGCCGGGGGCCAGGGAGCCAGGGGGCCAGAGGCCCGGGGGCCAAGGCCCGGGAGCCAGGGGGCCAGAGGCCCGGGGGCCAAGGCCCGGGAGCCAGGGGGCCAGAGGCCCGGGGGCCAAGGCCCGGGAGCCAGGGGGCCAGAGGCCCGGGGGCCAGGGCCCGGGGGCCAGGGCCCGGGGGCCAGGGCCCGGGGGCCAGGGCCCGGGGGCCAGGGCCCGGGGGCCAGGGCCCGGGGGCCAGGGCCCGGGGGCCAGGGCCCGGGGGCCAGGGCCCGGGGGCCAGGGCCCGGGGGCCAGGGCCCGGGGGCCAGGGGCCGGGGCCCGGGGGCCGGGGCCCGGGGAGAGCCGATCGGCAGACGGGAAGCCACCGCCCAAGGCATCGCCCAGGGCCGCCGCCTGGGGCGCCACCCAAAACCAACCGATAGCCGCTAAGCCAGCCCGGCTTGCAGGCGAAACGCGAACGCGCCCCCTCACCCCCGGGCCCCGCCCTCCCCGGAAGCCGCAACCTGGACGCCGCAATCTGGAAGCCAACTATCCACTCGGGGTTGGCCGCTGAGCCGACCCGGCGTGCTGGCGAGGCGTGAGCGCGTCCCTGCGTTCCGGCCGGTGACGCAGTACAGGTAGGGGCCCGCCCACCTTGGCCACCCGTCCTTCCGGGCCGCTCGCTCGCTTCTGGAACGGGCTGGAGCGGCCCTAGTCAAGGGTGGAGCGGAGCGGAATCGGCGTAGCCGACGCGACCGCAGGGAGCGCCCTTTACTTGGGCCGTGGAAGCCCGACACTGGCCGAGAAGCGAGTGGCCCAACGTTCAGTGCACGGCTCAGGGCCAGAGCAACCCCTTCGACCAGCCTCGCTCCCCCCGGACATAGCTCAGGCGCACGTGTCGTCGTAGCGCATCGCCCTGGAAGAACTCGGCCTCGTCCGGGAACACGCGGTACAGGGTCCAGGAGGGGGCAGCGGCTTTGGGTTCTCGTTGTGCCAGTTCCCAGGCCGCTTCCGATGTCTGCGCCAACTCGCCCAAGGATGAGAGGACTTCGCTCTGGTGGCCGGTCAGCGCTGCCGCCAACGCACCCGTCGAGTGTGCGTGCAGGTCCGCCTGGGATTCGGTCGGTGTCGCCGGGATGACGGGGCCTCGTAGGCGGACCTGGCGGCCCAGGAGGGGCCAGTAGAAGGCGAGGGCGGCGTAGGCGAAGCCCTTCAGCTGGTGGCCTTTGCGGCTCGTGGCGTGGGTCGCGAAGGACCAGCCCTCCGCGTCCGCGCCGTGCAGCATGACCATCCGTACGTCCGGGAGGCCGCCGCCCTCGGACTCCGGGTCGCCGTCCCGCGTCGCCAGCGACATCACGTGCGGTTCGGTCTCGCCCGCCGCCACCGCCTCCGCGAACCAGGTGGTGAAGAGGGCGAGGGGGGTGTCCGGTGCCGCGGTCGGGTCCAGCGGCGGCAGCTTGGTCACCTCCGGGGCCCATACCCGTAGTGACTTCAGCAGTTCGTGAAGGTCTGTTCCCGATCCCGATGCTGATCCCGATGCTGATGCTGATCCCGTTCCCATGGGGCGAGTATCACCTTCGCTTCGCGCCGGGCCGGAAGTCGTAGCCCGCGAAGTCCTCCACCGGGCGGTAACCGATGCGCTGGTAAAGGGCGTTGCTCGTGGGGTTGGCCAGGTCCGTGAACAGGAGCACCTCGTCCGCGCCCGCCGCGAGGGCCATTCCGCTGACCTCCGCTGTCACCGCGCCCGCGTAGCCCCGGCCCCTGAGGTCCGCCGGGGTGTAGACGGGGGCCACTCGGACCTGGCCGGCCACCTTCGTCGTGAGCCCGGCCATGGACACCGGCGTACCGTCCGGGGTTTCCCAGAGCGTGATCCCGCCGTACGCGATCCGGGAGTCGACCCACTCGCCGGGGTCCTGCGAGGTGCCGCTCTCGCCGATCGCCGCGGTGAACTCGACGTACCAGCGGATGAGTTGCTCGCGGTCGTTTGCCGTCGCGATTCTCGGGCGGCCCGGTGGGGAGGGCTGCGGAGTCGTCAACTCGCCCAGGCGGTACAGGCGTTGGCGTGCGTGGAGTTCGGGGAGGGCGCCCGTTCGGCTCGCCCATGCCTCCGCGAACGTGGATGCCGTGTCCAGTTCAGCCATGACTCCCGGCAACTCGTCGCCGCGCGAGGCCAATTGGGCGGCCAGCTCGACGGCCTCCTCCGCTGCGAGGGGTGTCAGCATCAGGCGGCCGGGAGGTGTGCGGAAGAAGGCGGCCCGTACGTCGCCGTCCCGTTCCAGTGCGCCGAACACCGGGTCGCCCTCGCCGTACATCCGCAGCCCTCGGTTGCGCAGCGCCGCCGTCACCGTCAGGTGAACCGTGTGCAGGGCGGGGCGGGAACGCAGGAACTCCCCTGCCCGGGTGAGGAACTGGTCCAGGTCCCCGGTGATGTGCCAGTCGGGGTCCGTCACACCTTCACCTCCGGTTCCGGGTCCGTGGCCAGCCGGCCGTGCAGGTGGACGTCACGGAACGCGTCCCGTTGCCCCGCCTCGAACATCGCCCCGCGCAGCGTCCCCTCGGCCGGGAAGCCGCAGTGCTCGGCGATACGGCAGGACGCGTCGTGGCCGAGGGCGTGGCCCAGTTCGAGGCGGTGCAGGCCCAGGTCGGTCAGGGCCCAGCGGGCGGCGAGGGTGAGGGCGCGGGTGGCGACGTTGCGGCCCCGGGCCTCGGGGAGCGTCCAGTAGCCGACGCGGGCGACGCGGATGACGTGGTCGATGTCGTTGACGCCGATGTGCCCCAGCGTCGTACCGCCGGCCGCGTCCGTGACACAGAACGAGGCGCTGACGCCGTCCTCCGCGTTCTCGGCACGGGACCGCAGCGAGTTACGGGCGCTGACGAAGTCCGTGATCGGTCGCAGCGGGGTGTTCCAGCGCTGGAACTCGGGGTCCGACACCCCGCGCAGCCAGTCCGTCACATCGGTGTCGTCGTCGGCGTCCCAGGGTCGCAGCCGCAGTCCGTGACCGTAGAGCTCGGGGAGGGGCTGCTGCGGAGACCGCTCGCGTATGTGGGCCATCGCGCCATTGAATCAAGCGTCGTGCGCCCCGGGTATGCCATTTTCCCTCGGTCTGAACACCGGTACCCCGTCCCGGAACGCCACCTCGACCGCCAGCCCCGCGTGCAGTTCGGCGGGCCCGGCCGCCACCATTTCCGTCATCATCCGCGGCCCCTCCGCGAGGTCGACCACCGCCGCCACGTACGGCACGCGCTCGCCGAAGGGCGGGAGGTCGTTGCGGTGGACGACGGACCAGGTGTAGAGGGTGGCGTGGCCGGTCGCGGGTTCCCAGGTGACGTGCTCGCTCCAGCAGTGGGGGCAGAACTCGCGGGGGTAGTGGTGGGCCCGGCCGCAGTCCGTGCAGCGGCGGAGGAGCAGGCGGCCCTGGGCCGCGGCGTCCCAGTAGGTGCGGGTGAACGCGTCGGGCTCGGGGAGGTCGTGGCGCGGGGAGGTCCCCATCAGAACCATCCCAGTGCCGCGTCCAGCGACCACACCTGCCAGGACATCGCGAACAGGGCGACCAGGGAGATGAGCGCCATCATCGCGTTCTGCCCCTGCTCCGCCCAGTCGTGGATCATGAGCGTGAAGTAGAGGACGTTGAGGAGCAGGCCCCCGACGAGCGCGGCCGGGGTGAGGAAGCCCACGACCAGGCCCAGGCCGACCGCCAACTCGGCGTAGACGACGACGTACGCCATCGTGCGCGGGCGCGGCGCGACCATCGTGTCGAAGCCCGAACGCACCGCCTTCCAGCGGTGTTTGGCGGCCACGTCGGCCGCCCAGGCGATGCCGGTGCCGCGTTCGAACCAGGCCTTCTTGTCCTTGTGCCGCCAGCTCTCCAGCCACCACAGCCCGAGTCCTATGCGGAGGACCGCGAGCCAGTCCGCTCCGCTGAGCCAGATCGCATCCATGAATCTGACGGTACGTCAGAAGCTGAAGAAAACCGAGGGGCAGCCATGAAAATCCTGTGCGCGGACCGTGCCGCTGTGGGTCCGCCATGAATCCCCGCAGATTGTTGACGATTTTGTTCGACGCCGATTACGTTCGCAAGCGCAAGGCCAAGGAGCGGTCACGAAGACGCGGTCGGGAAGACGAGAGGCAGCACGGTGAAGCACAGGGCAGTGAAGCGCAGGACGGTAGTCATGGGCATCGGCGCGACCGCCGGTGTCGCGGCGGTCGGCGGCATCGCGCTCAGCGCGAACGCTTCGAGCGACTCGAAATCGTCGTCCTCCTCGTCGGACACCCTGGTCTTCGACCCGGACGCCTACACGAAGCTCACGAAGAGCATCACGGACACCGCTGGCACGAAGCACACGGTCGTCTACCACTTCTGGAAGGCGATCACGTACGTCGCCAACCCGGTGGACGCCACCTACCAGTCCCTGATCGTCAGTTCCCCGGTGTCGATCGACGGCAGGGCGGTCGACGCGAGCAACGCCCCGATCCTGTTCGCCAACTCCATCGGCGGCTACCTCCCCGCCTCCGTGGCGACCGCCACCGAGGTCGGCGGCGGCGGTTCGGCGATGGGCGGCGGCGCGGCCCCGTCCGGTGCCCCCAGCTCCTCCGCCTCAGCCTCCGCGAGCGCCTCCGCCTCCGCGAGCGCCTCCGCCCCCGGCGCCAACGGCAACACCAACGCCACCGGCGGCGCCACCTCCAGCAACCAGCTCCTCGCGCTGGCCGCCGGCTACGTCGTCATCGAGCCCGGCGCCCGCGGCCGTACCCTCAAGAACTCCGGCGGCGAGTACTACGGCACCGCACCGACCGCGATCGTCGACCTCAAGGCGGCCGTCCGGTACGTGCGGTCCAACAAGGGGCGTATCCCCGGCGACGTCGAGCGCATCGTCTCCGCGGGGACCAGTGCGGGCGGCGCGCTGTCGTCCCTGCTGGGCGCGTCCGGCGACAGCCCGATCTACGACACGTACCTGAAGGCGCTGGGCGCGGCCGACGCCTCCGACGCGATCTTCGCGACCGGCGCCTGGTGCCCGATCACCGACCTGGAGCACGCGGACGGCGCCTACGAGTGGAACTGGGGCGCCAACGACCTCAGCACCGGCAAGCTCGTCGACCAGACGGTCTCCAAGGCGTTGCGGGCGCGGTTCGCCGAGTACCAGGCCGGCCTGAAGCTGCGCGGCCTCGGTGGTTTCGGTCCGCTGAACGCCCGCAACCTCGACGCGTACATGGTCGAGCAGTACCTGGAGCCCTCGGCGACCACCTATCTCGCCGCCCTCTCGGACTCCGCCCGCGCGACCTACCTGAAGGCCAACACCTTCATCACCTGGTCCGGCGGCAAGGCCACCTTCACCTGGGCCGACTTCCTCACCCACGTCGGCGCCCGCAAGAAGGACGCCCCCGCCTTCGACGCCTTCGACCTGTCGGCCGGCGAGAACAACGAGTTCGGCACGGGCACGACCCTGGCCCGCCACTTCACGGCGTACGGCGCGCAGAACGACTCAACGGGCCTGAGCAGCAAGCGGGTTCCGAGCGACATCCCCGCGAAGCTCGACCTGATGAACCCGATGTACCACCTGGTCGAGAAGGTCAACCCGAACCGTTCCAAGCACTGGTGGATCCGCCTCGGCACCAAGGACTCGGACACCTCGCTGACGGTCGCCGCCAACCTCGCCGCCCGCCTCGACAACCTGGGCGACGACGTGAACCACCTCTACTACTGGGACGAGGGCCACGGCTCCAACACCGACCCGGGCGACTTCATCACGTGGATCGCCCGGGTGACGGGCCACCAGGCCAAGCGCCGGTAGACAACCCTCCCGCTCCCGCAACCAGAGGCCCTACGCCACCGACCTCACCCACTCCTCCACACCCGTGATCGATCCGCAACCAATTCCGGGCTTGACCGAGACCCATCAACGTGGGACGTGATTACGCTCGCGCTCATGGCCGACTCCACAGCGTCCCCGACCCCCGCGGCGCAGAACCACGCAGACCGTCCCGTGTACGTCATCGGCGGCGGCCCCGGCGGTCTCGCCGCCGCGTACGCGCTGCGCGCGCAGGGCATCCGTGCCGTCGTACTGGAGAAGTCGGACCGGGTCGGGGCGTCCTGGCGCAGGCACTACGACCGCCTGCACCTGCACACCACCCGGCGGCTGTCGAGCCTGCCCGGGCTCACCATCCCGCGCCGGTTCGGCCGCTGGGTCTCGCGGGACGACGTGGTGCGCTATCTGGAGAAGTACGCCGAGGTCCACGAGCTGGAGATCGTCACCGGCGTCGAGGTCTCCCGCGTCGAACGCTCGGCCGACGGCAGCGGCTGGCTGCTGCACGCCACCGGCGGCCGTGAGCTCACCGGCAGCGCGGTCGTCGTCGCCACCGGCACGAACCACACCCCCCGTGTCCCCGACTGGCCCGGCCGTGACACCTACACCGGCGACCTCCTGCACGCCGCCGATTACCGCGCCGCCCAGCCCTACGCCGGCCAGGACGTCCTGGTCGTCGGCATCGGCAACACGGGCGCGGAGATCGCCGTGGACCTGGTGGAGGGGGGGCGCGTCCCGCGTCCGGCTCTCCGTCCGCACGGCTCCGCACATCCTGCGCCGCTCGACCGCGGGCTGGGCGGCCCAGTACACAGGCGTTCTCGTACGACGGCTGCCGGTCGGCCTGGTCGACCGGCTCGCGGGGCCGGTGTCCAAGGTCAGCGTGCCGGACCTGTCGGCGCAGGGACTGCCGCGCCCCGAGACCGGGCTGTACAGCCGGGTCAAGGAGGGGTCGATCCCGGTGCAGGACGTCGGACTGATCGACGCCGTGCGCAAGGGGCGGGTCGAGATCGTGCCGGCCGTGGAGAGCTTCGAGGACGGCAAGGTGGTCCTCGCCGGCGGCGACCGCATCGGTCCGGATGCGGTGATCGCGGCCACGGGTTACGTCCGCTCCCTGGAGCAACTGGTCGGCCATCTGGGCGTGTTGGATGCCCGCGGCAAGCCGGTCGTGAACGGGGCCCGCACCCCGAAGGACGCGCCCGGCCTGTACTTCACCGGGTTCACCAACCCCATCAGCGGCATGCTCCGCGAGCTGGCCATCGACGCGGAGAAGATCGCGAAGGCGGTCGCCAAGGAGACCAGGAGGCTCTCGAAGAAGGCCTCGAAGGCGGCCTCCAAGGGAGCTCCGGCCGCGTCCTGACCCGGGGTCCGTCCGTTCTTTGCGTGCACGACAGTTCCTGACGGACTGTCAGTTCGTTAATCTGACACTGCGTCAGGTAATTGCGCTGGCATGACTGTCACGACTGTCACACAGGAGCGGGGCGGACCGATGCTTGGATCAACCCACGGCACCCTCACCACCGACTCCCGCCGGGCCCGGGTCATCGCCTGCGGTGAGCAACCCGGCCCCGCCGTCCACGGCAGGCCCGCCGACGTCGACGATCTCGACGTCAGCGGGCGGCCGTTGTACGCGGGCGTACCCGACCTGGACCGTTTCTTCCGCCCCGAGTCGGTCGCCGTGATCGGCGCATCGGACGCGGAGGGCCGGCCGAACACCGGCATCACCCGCCAACTCATGGCCTGGGCGGGGCGGGTGGGGGCCCGTCTGCACCCGGTGCACCCCACCCGCGCCACGGTCTTCGACGTCCCCTGCTTCCCCGCCATCGCCGACCTCCCCGAACAGGTCGACCTGGCCGTGGTGTTGGTGGCCGACCCGCTCCCCGTGATCGAGCAACTCGCCGAGGCCAAGGTGAAGTTCGCGGTCGCCTTCGCGTCCGGCTTCGCGGAGACGGGCGAGGCGGGCGCGCTGGCACAGGCCCAACTGGCCGCCGCCGTGGGCCGATCCGGGCTCCGCCTCCTCGGCCCGAACACCAACCTCAACGCCTTCGAGAACTTCCGCGAGGACCTGGAAGGACCCGCGATAGCCCTCATCACCCAGTCCGGTCACCAGGGCCGCCCGGTCTTCGCCCTCCAGGAACTCGGCATCCGCCTCTCCCACTGGGCCCCCACCGGCAACGAGGCCGACCTGGAGACGTCCGACTTCATCTCCTACTTCGCCGAGCGCCCCGAAGTCGGCGCCATAGCCTGCTACGTGGAGGGTCTCAAGGACGGCCGTTCCTTCCTCCTGGCCGCCGACCGCGCCGCCCGCCGCAAGGTCCCGGTGGTCGCGGTGAAGGTCGGCCGCACCGAGACCGGCGCCCGGACGGCCGCCTCCCACACCGGCAAACTCACCGGCGCGGACACGGTGGTGGACGCGGCGATGCGCCAGTACGGCGTGATCCGCGTCGACGGCCTGGACGAACTCCAGGACACGGCAGCCCTGTTGGCCCGGGCGAAGGCTCCGGTGGCCGAGGGGGTGGTCGTGTACTCGATCTCCGGCGGCACGGGCGCCCACTTCGCCGACCTGGCGAGCGAGGCGGGACTGCGACTGCCGCGGCTGTCGGAGGCGAAACAGTCCGAACTCCACGAGTGGATACCGCCGTACCTGAGCGTGGCGAACCCGGTCGACAACGGCGGTCACCCGGTGGGTGATTGGCGCGGCCGGAAGATCATCGACGCGATCCTGGACGACCCGGAGGTAGGGGTGCTGGTCTGCCCCATCACGGGCCCGTTCCCTCCGCTGAGCGACAAGCTGGTGGAGGACCTGGTGGCGGCGGCCGAGCAGACGGACAAGCTGGTGTGCGTGGTGTGGGGCTCACCGGTGGGCACCGAACCGGCCTACCGGGAGCGGTTGTTGGGCTCGTCCCGAGTGGCGACCTTCCGCACGGTGGGCAACTGCATCACGGCCCTCCACGCCTACTTCTCCCACCACCGCTTCGTCCACGCCTACCGCTCCCCCTTCGACGAGGCCCCCCGCACCGTCTCCCCCTCCTTCCGCAAGGCCGAGGCCCTGATGCGCCCCGGCCAGCAGCTGAGCGAACACGCGGCGAAACAACTCCTGCGGGCCTACGGAATCCGGGTCCCCCGCGAGCAGTTGGTGACCAGCGCGGCAGCGGCCGTACGAGCGGCCGGGCTGGTGGGCTACCCGGTGGTGATGAAGGCGTCCGGCGCGCAGATCGCGCACAAGACGGAACTGGGCCTGGTGAAGGTGGGCCTGACCTCGGCGAGCCAGGTCCGGGACGCGTACCGCGAGTTGACGGACATCGCGCGCTACGAGGGCGTGACCCTCGACGGTGTCCTCGTCTGCCAGATGGTCGAACGGGGCGTCGAGATGGTCGTGGGCGTCACCCAGGACGAGTTGTTCGGCCCGACGGTGACGGTGGGGCTGGGCGGGGTGCTCGTGGAGGTCCTGCGGGACGTCGCGGTACGGGTGCCGCCGTTCGGCGAGGAGGCGGCGCGGGACATGCTCGGCGAGTTGCGCGGGCGGCCGTTGCTGGACGGGGTACGGGGACGCCCCCCGGCCGACCTCGACGCCCTGGTGGAGGTGATCCTGCGCGTGCAGCGCATGGCCCTCGAACTGGGCGATGTGCTGGCGGAGTTGGACATCAACCCGCTGATGGTGCTGCCCAGGGGGCAGGGCGCGGTGGCGTTGGACGCGTTGGCGGTGTGCCGATGAGCGATCCGACGGCTGAGGTCACGCACGCGACGGCGGGCGGCGTCGCGTACCTCACCCTCAACCGCCCCGAGGCCCTGAACGCGATCACCCCGGCCCAACGGGACCGCCTGATAACCCTGTTGGGAGAGGCATCGGCTGACCCCTCGGTACGGGCGGTGGTCCTCACCGGCACCGGGCGCGGTTTCTGCGCGGGCGCGGACCTGCGGGGCGGCGGCTCGTCCGGGGAACGGATCGCCGGAGACGTGGCCCGCACGATCCGCCAGGGCGCGCAACGCCTGATCGCCGCCGTCCTGGACTGCGAGAAACCGGTGATCGCGGCGGTGAACGGCACGGCGGCCGGCCTGGGCGCCCAGCTGGCCCTGGCCTGCGACCTCGTACTGGCCGCGGAATCGGCGAAGTTCATCGAGGTGTTCGTACGGCGGGGGCTGGTCCCGGACGGCGGCGGCGCGTATCTGCTGCCGCGCCTGATCGGCCCGCAGCGCGCGAAGGAGCTGATGTTCTTCGGCGACACGGTGAGCGCGGCGGACGCGGAACGGCTCGGCCTGGTCAACAGGGTCGTACCGGATGAGGAGTTGGAGAAGACGGCCCGCGACTGGGCGGAACGTCTCGCCACCGGCCCGACCCGAGCCCTCGCCCTCACCAAGCAGCTCGTCAACGCGTCCCTGGACAGCGACCGTACGACCGCGTTCGCGGCGGAGGCGGCGGCACAGGAGATCAACATGACGACGGAGGACGCACGGGAGGGGGTGGCGAGTTTCGTGGAGCGGCGGAGCCCCGAGTACCGGGGACGGTGAGCGTCGGGCTTCACCTCGCGAAACGGTTCGCGTGTCCCGGGCGGTCACTTCTGACGTGCCTCAAGTGATGGGTGCCGACGAGGTGTTGTTCATCGTGGAGCTGCTGCGCCGCGCGGAGGCGGACGTCTGGATCGGCGGCGGCTGGGGCATCGACGCCCTGATCGGCGAACAGACCCGGGACCATCGCGACCTGGACCTGATGCACCGCCGGGACCAGGAGGACGCGGTGCTGGCGGCGCTCTCCGCCGAGGGCTTCGCCGAGAGCCTGGACCGGCGGCCGATCCGCTTCGTCGTGACGGCCCCGGACGGGCGCGAGATCGACCTCCACCCCCTGCGCTTCACCGCCGACGGTTCAGCGACCCAGGCCTCACCCGAACCGGAACGCCCCTTCACCTACCCCTCCTCGTGCTTCGTGACAGGCACGATCAGGGGAACGCCGGTCCCGAGCCTGTCCGCCGAGCAACAGGTCCATTTCCACCGGGGATACGAGCCGACGGAACGCGACCGGCACGACATGGCGCAACTGCGACGCGTCTTCGGAATCGGCACGCACTTCTGACACGCTCCGCGGGCACTCGGTCACGAGAGCGGACCGGCCGTGGAGTGGGTGGTCGGGGGGCGGTCGTGGGGCTCGTTCGCGGTCACGGTCGCGCCGCTGGTCTGTTCGCGTGACGCCGAACGACGACCGCCGGTTCCCCGCCCCGCTCGCCGCCGCCATGGCGGTCCGGCTCGCATGGATCGGCGAGGACGGTGTCGACTTCGAGCCCTACGACGCTTTCCTGAGTGCCGACGGGACGACCGACTGGCTGCGTGCGTGGACCGGCAACGGCGAGCTGGACGGCGATGCGTTCCGGGTGTTCGGCCAGGACGGCACCGGCGGGAACGCCGCGTTCTGGATCGTCCGCCCGGGCCGGGCGCCGGCCGAGCAGCCGGTCGTCTTCCTCGGCTCCGAGGGAGCGACCGGCGTCGTCGCCGGCGACCTGGGCGCGTTCCTGTGGTTGCTGGCCGACGGCTTCGGCCCGCTGGAGGCATCCGTCGCGGACGATCCCGAGCCCGACTGGGTCCCGCGTCCCAACCGTGAACTGGCCGCCATCGCCGAACAGTTCGCGCCCGACCGTCGCGCGACAGCGGCTGTCGTGATCGACCGGGCCACGCGGGAGTTCCCCGACTTCGACGACATCATCATGAAGCTGGTTCGCTGAACTCCGCGCGGGCCCGGGGCCGTTGTGCGGATCAGTCCAACAGGCCGTCGTAGTCGGGGAGTTTGTACGTCGTGTCGGCGTAGCCGCCCGAGAGGTCGGTCGTGTTGTTGCCGATGTTGGCGATGATGTCGTAGCCGTTCGCCTCGATCGCCTTGCGCTGGGAGGTCTTGAAGTCGGCGATGGACTCGGTCAGGAGCTGGGCGACCGTGCGGGCGTAGAGGCCGTCGACCGTGTAACCGACCGTCTTCAGGTTGGACTTGGTGACCGCGTTGAAGAGGTTGCTGCGGGCGCTGACGAAGAACACGCTGATGCCCTTGGCGTGCGCGTCCTGGGCGAGGGCGAGGACCGGCGGGGTGGCGGGGACGGTGATGCCGCCCTCGAAGTAGGTCTCCAGCGAGGTGTTGTCGATGTCGAGGACGATCGCCTGCTTGGTGCCCGAGGTGTTGGCGGCGGCACGGGAGTCGATGTAGGTCTGCGCGGGGCCGGTGACGGCGGCGACGTCGGTCAGCCACTGGGACTCGGTCACGGTCGAGTCGGCGGCCTGCGCGGGCAGGGCGGCGGCGAGCGTCAGGGCGAGGCCGGCGACGGTGGCCACGGCTCCGCCGCGGGCGGTGAGACGGTTCATCGTGTGGGTGCTCCTCAGGTCACGGCTGCCGGCGGTGATGTACCGGTGGCGGTCGTTCCGTAACTCTGCTGAGGGTTGGCGTGCGGAGGGTGACCCGGAGGGGTCCGTGGGGCGACGTAACCCCCATGTTCTGCCCCGTAACCTGTGATTTTCCCCTGAGGACAGACGAAGGACCGGCGACTTGAGTGAACCCTCCGCTCCGGATGCCGGCGCGACCGTACCCCTTCCTATCTGATGATCCGTCAGCTTCAATGGGTGATGTGATGGGACACGCAGGAGCGGCAGCGGCCGCCGTCCGGTACCTCAGGTCGTCCGGGAGCGCTCCGGCCGCGCAGCCTGTCGAGGCGCTGCCGCGGCCGGAGCTTCGGTGTGTCACGGACGACGAGCGGGCACCGGTCGCCCCGGGTGAGTTCCGGCGCGTCCTGGGCACGTTCGCGACCGGCGTGACGGTGATCACCGCCCCCGCGGCCACCGGCGAACCCGGCCCCGCCGGCTTCGCCTGCCAGTCCTTCTCCGCCCTCTCCCTCGATCCGCCGCTCGTCGTCTTCATGGTCGGCCGTACGTCGACGACCTGGCCCCGCATCGCCCGCGCCGGCGTCTTCTGCGTCAACGTACTCGCCGCCCACCAGGGCGAGTTGTGCCGCGGCTTCGCGGTGAGCGGCACGGACAAGTTCGCGGACGTCCCCTACGACGCCTCCCCGATCTCCGGCTCCCCCCGCCTCACCGACGCGGCGGCCTGGGTCGACTGCACGATCCACGCGGTGCACACCGGGGGCGACCATCTGATCGTGGTGGGACGGGTGGACGGGCTGGGGACCGACGAGGGGGAAGGGGTGCCCCTGTTGTTCCACAAGGGGCGCTTCCTCTGACCGTCACCAGGACATCTGGCCGTCACCAGGACAGGGCCTGTCCTACCCCGCCCCTATCGTCGCGCCCGAAACCCGGCAGCGACGAAGGGACCCGCGACCATGCCCCAGCAGAGCGACTCCGCCCCGGAGGGCTACACCACCGTCGCCCCCTGGGTCGTCACCGACGACACGGGGGCCTTTCTCGACTTCGTCGCCGCGGCGTTCGGCGGGGAGGAACTCGGGCGGGTGGTGACCGAGGGCGGCGCGATCGGGCACGGTGAGATCCGGGTCGGCGACACCGTCGTGCTGGCCTTCGACCGCAGCCCGGACTGGCCCGTCATGCCGAGCCTGCTCCGCGTGTTCGTGCCCGACGCGGACCAGGCGTTCGCCCGCGCCCTCGACGCCGGCGGTCAGGTCCTCACGCCCCTGGCGAACCACGCCTTCGGGCAGCGCGGCGGCCGGATCAAGGACCCCTTCGGCAACATCTGGTGGGTGGTCGCCCATGTCGAGGACGTCCCCGAGGACCAGATGTGGGAGCGGCTGCGGCAACCCGCGTACGCCGAGGCCATGCGCGTCGCCCAGGAGACGTTCGACGCCGAACTCGGCGGCCGGGGTCACGGACGCGGCAGCGCGCCCGTGCGGACGGCGGTTCCTCCGAGTGGTCCTGAGTAACCCGCGCTCCGATGCTGAGCCCGCGTACTCATGAAGGTCCGCTCCATCTCCGGCAGCCTTGCTCTCAGACCGATTCGAGCATCTGACCGGGGGACCTCCACCATGAGCAAGCGCACGCGAGTCGCCGTTCTCACGTCCGTTCTCACGTCCGTCCTGATATCCGCCGCCGGGCTGCTGTCCGCCTGCTCGTTCTCCACGGCGGACGCCATGTGCGGCGGGGGCGAGTACCCGGTCCTGGCCGTGGGCAGCACCGCGGGCGGCGCCTGCGTGAAGAACGGCGACACCCCGCCGAGCGGCTACGCGCGGTACCCGAAGGGGAAGATGCCGCAGCACGTCGACGACAAGTGGGACACGTACTGGCAGACCCACACCGTGGACGCGAAGGGGAACATCACCTCCGCCCCGTAGCCGTCAGCCGTCACGCCACCGCGACCGCGCCCATCCGCGCTACCGGCCGCCGCCGGATCACCAGCGCCATCAACGCCGCCACCGCGCACAGCGCCCCGGACACGTACCAGACCATGTCGTACGACCCGAACGCGTCCCGGGCGACCCCGCCGAGGAAGGCGACGAGCGCCGCGCCGATCTGGTGGGAGGCGAGGACCCAGCCGAAGACGATCGCGCTGTCCTCGCCGTACTGCTCGCGGCACAGGGCGAGGGTCGGGGGAACCGTGGCGACCCAGTCGAGGCCGTAGAAGACGATGAAGAAGAGCATGGGCGGGTGGACCGTGGGGGCGAGCAGCATGGGGAGGAAGAGGAGGGAGATGCCGCGCAGGGCGTAGTAGACGGCGAGCAGGCGGCGGGGTTCGAAGCGGTCGGTGAACCAGCCGGAGGCGATCGTGCCGACCACGTCGAAGACGCCGATCACCGCGAGCAGCGAGGCAGCCGCCGTGATGGGCATTCCGTGGTCGTGGGCGGCGGGCACGAAGTGGGTCTGGATCAGGCCGTTCGTGGAGGCGCCGCAGATCGCGAAGGTGCCGGCCAGCAGCCAGAACGGGCCCGTGCGCACCGCCTTGAGGAGGACCGCGATCGTACGGCGGGCCGCCCCCGTCACCGGTTCCGGCTTCGGCACGAACTCGGTCGCCCCGTACGGCTTCACCCCCACGTCCGCCGGGTGGTCCCGCAGCAGCAGCCACACGAAGGGGACGACGGCCAGTGCCGCGAGGGACACCGTCACCGCCGCCGGGCGCCAACTGTGCTCCTCGATTATCCAGGACAGCAGCGGCAGGAAGATCAGCTGCCCCGACGCCGAGGCCGCCGTCAGGATGCCGGTGACCAGGCCCTTGCGCGCGGTGAACCAGCGGTTGGTGACCGTCGCCGCGAAGGCGAGCGCCATCGAACCGCTGCCCAGCCCCACCAACAGGCCCCAGCACAGCAGCAGTTGCCACGGCGCCGTCATCCACACCGTCAGGCCGGAGCCGAGCGCGATTACGGTCAGCGCGACCGCGACAACCCTCCTGATACCGAAGCGGTCCATCAGTGCCGCCGCGAAGGGGGCCGTCAGCCCGTACAACGCGAGGTTGATGGACGCCGCCGCCCCGATCGTGCCGCGCGACCACCCGAACTCCTGGTGCAGCGGATCGATCAGCAGCCCGGGCAGCGACCGGAACGCCGCGGCCCCGATGATCGTCACGAACGTGACGGCGGCGACGAACCAGGCACGATGCACCGACATCATGCGGCTCCGCCGCGGGCGGATACGGCTACGGGGCGTGGGGCCCTGCGCGGGGCCGGGCTCCTCGGCGGCGCCGGGGCCGGTCGCGGCATCGGTTGTCTGCGTCACGTCAATGAGCTTCCGGCATCCCACCCCTCCCGAGCCACTGGCCCGAAGGACAGCATTCGCTAGAATCGGGCCATACAATCGAGCCATGGCCACCGCCGGTACCGCCTTCCGCCCCCACCGCGTCGTCGTCCTCGCCCTCGACGGCCTCCTCCCCTTCGAGCTGGGCATCCCGCACCGCATCTTCGGCCGCCCCAGGGACACCGAGGGACGGCTGCTGTACGAGGTCGTCACCTGCTCGGTCCGCCCGCCCGGCCCGGTCGACACCGACGCCGACTTCGCCATCCACGTCCCGAACGGCCCGGAGGCCCTCGCCACCGCCGACACCGTGATCGTCCCGGCGTCGTACGAACTCGGCCCGGTCTTCGAGGAGGGCGTCCTCACCCCCGAACTCGCCGCCGCCCTCGCCCACATCCGCCCCGGCACCCGCCTCGCCTCCATCTGCACCGGCGTCTACGTCCTCGCCGCCGCCGGTCTCCTCGACGGCCGCCCCGCCACCACGCACTGGGCCGACGCCGAGCGCTTCCAGGAACTGTTCCCGCAGATCGAGGTCGACGCGGACGTCCTGTTCATCGACGACGGCGACGTCCTCACCTCCGCCGGTGTCGCCGCCGGCATCGACCTGTGCCTGCACATGGTCCGCCGCGACCACGGCACCGCGGTCGCCAACGACGTCGCCCGCCGCACGGTCGTACCGCCCCATCGCGACGGCGGCCAGGCGCAGTACATCCACCGCCCGGTCCCCGACCCGCAGGTGGCGACCACGACCGCCGCCCGCACCTGGGCCCTGGCCCGCCTCCACGAGCCCCTCCAGCTCCGGGACATGGCCGAGCAGGAGGCGATGTCGGTCCGCACCTTCACCCGCCGCTTCCGCGAGGAGGTCGGCATCAGCCCCGGCCAGTGGCTCACCCAACAACGCGTCGAACGAGCCCGCCACCTCCTCGAATCCACCGACCTCTCCATGGACCAGGTCGCCACGGACGCCGGCTTCGGCACAGCCCAGTCAATGCGCCAGCACCTGCAAACAGCCCTCGGAGTCACCCCCACCGGCTACCGCCGCACCTTCCGAACGGGGACGACGGCTACGACGGGAACAGCAAGGGTCAACACCGACTCCGCGCGCTACGGCACGGTCGACGCACTCAACTGACCGGTCGCTACGGCACGTTGACCAGGGCCGGCGGCGCCATGGCCACCGGCATCCGGCATCCGGGCACCGATGGCGGTGCAGGCCCAGGTCAGGACCTGTCGGGAGACCACATCGCGGTAAGTCATGCCAAAACGCTACGGGTCGGGGCCGACAACGCCCCACGAATTTCCCACGCCTGTGGATAACTCCAGCCATGCAACCGTCAAGCACGCCCTACGCCGCCGTCAGAACGTCAGCACCCCCCGCGCCACCCGCCCCGCCTCCGCGTCCCCCGCCGCCTTCTCGAAGTCCTCGACGGGATACGTCTCGGTCACCAACTCGTCGAGCAGCAAACGCCCTTCGCGATACAGCTGGGCATACAGCGCGATGTCCCGCTGCGGTCGCGACGACCCGTACCGGCACCCGAGAATCGACTTGTCCAAGTACATGGACGAGACGAGGAAGGACGCCTCGGCGGTAGCCGACGGCACCCCGAGCAACACCGCCTGCCCGTGCCGGTCCAGCAGATCCACCGCCTGCCGAATCAACTCCACCCGTCCCACGCACTCAAAGGCGTGGTCGGCCCCGTTCGGCAGGATCTCCCGCACACCCTCAGCCGACGTCAGGAAGTGAGTGGCCCCGAACTGCCGAGCCACCCCCTCCTTCCCGGGATTCGCGTCCACCGCGACGATCGTCAACGCCCCCGCGATCCGCGCCCCTTGAAGAACATTGAGCCCAATGCCACCCGTCCCGATCACGACGACACTGTCCCCGAGACCGACCCGCGCCCGATTGAGCACAGCACCGACCCCGGTCAACACCCCGCACCCGATGAGCGCGGCGGACGGCATCGGAATGTCCTTCGGGATCCGCACGGCCTGCACGGCCTTGACCACGGTCCGCTCGGCGAAGGCGGAGTTGGAAGCGAACTGGTACACCGGCTGCCCGCCCCGCGTGAACGGCTTCCCCGGCCGCCCGATGGCCTGCCGGCACATGGTCGGCCGCCCCCGGTCGCACTCGGCGCAGGTACCGCAGTTGGCGAGCGTGGAAAGAGCCACATGATCCCCGGGCCCGACATGGGTGACGCCCGCACCCACGGCCTCCACGACCCCCGCACCCTCATGCCCCAACACCACGGGAACGGGAAAAGGTATGGTCCCGTCCACCACAGACAGATCGCTGTGGCACAACCCGGCCGCCGAGATCGCGACCAGCACCTCCCCGGGCCCCGGTTCCCGGACCTCCAGATCGTCCACGACCTGGATCTGCTTGCCGTCGAAGACCACACCGCGCATCAGACGACCCCCTTGGGTTCCCTGGGCAGACCGAGCACCCGCTCGGCGATGATCGTGCGCTGAACCTGGTCCGAGCCGCCGTAGATCGTGTCGGCCCGCGAAAAGAGGAACTGGTGCTGGAACAGGTCGAGTTCGTACGACAGCGACGGCGTCCAGTCCACCGGCCCGACCGCCGCCGCGGCCCCCCGCACCTGCATCGCCAGCTCCCCGAGCCGCTGATGCCACCCGCCCCACAACAGCTTGGCCACACTGGGCGCGCCCGCATCGCCGACCCGGCCGAGGGTCCGCAGGGCGTTCCACCGCATGGCCTTCAACTCGGCCCACTGCCGCACGAGTCGATCGCGTACGACGGGATCACCAACGGCCCCCGAGGCAACGGCGGCCTCGACGACCCGCCCCAACTCCCGTGCGAACCCGATCTGTTGGGCCAGGGTCGACACCCCCCGCTCGAACCCGAGCAGGCTCATGGCGACCTGCCACCCCTCCCCCTCGCCCCCGACCACATGCTCGGGACGCACGCGTGCCCCGTCAAAAAACACCTCGTTGAACTCACTGGTCCCGGTCAACTGCCGTATGGGCCGCACCTCGACACACCCCGGCTGATCCATCGACACCAGCAGAAAACTCAACCCCCGATGCCGCCGAGACCCCACCTCGGTCCGAGCCAGCACAAAACACCAGTCGGCCTCATGGGCGAGCGAGGTCCAAATCTTCTGCCCGGTGACCCGATAGGACCCGTCCCCCGCATCCCGCACGGCAGCGGTCCGCACCCCGGCGAGATCGGACCCGGCCCCGGGCTCGCTGTACCCCTGGCACCAGAGTTCGTCGCCCGCAGCGACAGCAGGCAGGAAACGGGACTTCTGCTCGTCGCTCCCATGCGCGATGAGCGTGGGAGCCAGCAGGTTCTCCCCGATATGCCCGGACCGAGGCGGCGCATCCGACCGCGCATACTCCTCGGCCCACGCAACCTGTTGAGTGAGGGTGGCACTGCGATTCCCGTAGCCGGACTCGGGCCAACCCAGCCCGATCCACCCGCTCTTGCCAAGCGCCCGTTCCCACGCACGCCGATCCTGACCTGCCTCAGCATGCGCAAGAAGCCAGGCCCGGGCCTCAGCCCGAAACACTTCATCTTCGGCAGCGAATCCAAATTCCACAGGGGGCTCCCTAAGAACACCGTTCAGGTCAGCTACTCAAGGGGCGCGGGGAACGGCGCGACCAGCCACAACAGGCCCGCACCCGCCCAACAACCGAACCGCCCACCCCACTAGGCGTTAGGTCGACTCCCATCCCGCGCAGCCCGCTCCATCTCCTGCAACCGAGAAAGCATCGGCATCGGATCCACCCCAACAGACCCCGGCAGAAACTCAGCGATCTTCTCGGCCGTCCACCCGCCGGAGGCATACGCCGCCCTCAGCTCGCGCGGCTGCGCCCAAACAGCGATCTTCGGCCCAGCGACGGTATAGACCTGCCCGGTAATCCCCTGCTCCCGAGCCGAGTCCGACAACAGATAAACAACCAGCGCCGCAACGTCCTCCGGCGACCCGATCTCCGCCAACTCCATGGGAACATTCGCGGACATCCGCGTACGAGCAACGGGCGCCACCGCGTTGGCGGTGACCCCGTACTTGTTCAGGCCCAGCGCAGCGCTCCGCACCAGCGAAATGATCCCACCCTTGGCCGCACTGTAATTGGCCTGCGAAACCGACCCTTGATGATTCCCGCTGGTGAACCCGATCAAGGTCCCGGCCCGCTGCTTCCGCATCACGGCCGAAGCCGCCCGAAACACAGTGAACGTCCCCTTCAGATGAGTGGCGAGAACGGGATCCCACTCCTCCTCGGACATATTGAAAAGCATCCGCTCCCGAAGAATCCCGGCGACGCACACCACCCCGTCGATCCGCCCGAACGAAGACACCGCGACATCGACAACCCGCTGCCCCCCAGCCATCGTCGAGATGTCGTCGGCAACGGCAACGGCCTCCCCACCCGCCGCCAGGATCTCCTTGACAACCCCCTCGGCGATCTCGCTCGTGGGCGACGCCCCGTCCATCGAGACCCCGTAGTCGTTGACGACGACCCGCGCCCCCTCGGCGGCGGCCCCCAGCGCGACGGCCCGCCCGATCCCCCGCCCCGCTCCCGTCACGGCGATGACCTTGCCAGCCAAGAAGTTCCCCATGTCCGGCCCCTCCCGCGGTTTCTGACGGTCCGTTAGATTCGACTCAGATTCTACGACCCGTCAGATACCTGAGGACAAGCCCCGGGGAGGCCCCGATGTCACCGCAGACGTCACCGCCGTCACTTGGTCCGGAGTTCCACGACATCGCCAAGCGCGTGAACAACTGGGGCCGTTGGGGGGCGGACGACGAGATCGGCACGCTGAACCTGATCACCGACGAGGTGGTCCGAGCAGCCGCCGCCGAGATCCGCACCGGCCGCCGCATCCCCCTCGCGCTGCCCCTCCAACAGGACGGAGTCCAGACGGGGTTGATCCCCGGCCGGATCAACCCGTTGCACGCGATGGTGCAGATCAACCAGGAACTCTTCGGCCCGGGAACGGTCGCGTGCAGCGACGACACCGTGACGATGGGGCTGCAGGCCGGCACCCACTGGGACGCGCTGACCCACGTCTCGCACTCCGGGAAGCTCTACAACGGCCGCCCGGCCGGCACCGTGACCCCGCACGGCGGCGCCGAGTTCAGCGGCATCGACAAGGCCCGGCACATCGTCTCGCGCGGGGTCCTGCTCGACGTGGCACGCGCGCGTGGGGTCGATCGACTGGAGGGCGGGCACGCCGTCACCCCGGAAGACCTGGAAGCCGCCGAGGAGTTCGCCGGCACGCGGGTCCGCGCGGGCGACATCGTGCTCGTACGGACCGGGCAGGTGCAGGTGTATCTGGCCGGTGACAAGCACGGGTACGGCTATCCGTCACCCGGGCTGTCGGTCCGTACGCCGGAGTGGTTCCACGCGCGGGATGTCGCGGCGGTCGCCAACGACACCCTCACCTTTGAGATATTTCCGCCGGAAAAAGCCGACTTGTGGCTGCCGGTGCACGCTCTCGATCTGGTCGAGATGGGCATGTTGCAGGGCCAGAACTGGAATCTCGAAGAGTTGTCCACAGCCTGTGGACAAGAGAACCGCTACGCGTTCCTCCTGTCGGCGATGCCCGAACCTTTCGTGGGCGCGACGGGAACCCCGGTGGCTCCGATCGCCATCCTCTAGGGCAGTCCGGTTTTGACGAGGGCCGGACTTACGGTCGGATGGCGGCGCGCTGCTGCCCGCCCCGAGCACGGCACCGCGTGCCGCCATCCGACTCCGGCGCCCCGCCCTGATCCCCGGCCCCGAGGGGACCCACGCCGAACGCGACCCACACTCGCCGAGGGCTCCCGTCACCGAAGCCCTCGCCGTCCCCTCGCGGCGAATCGCTGCCCACAAGCGTGACCACATGGTCACGTCGCGTCAACGCCCAGCCGGGCATTTGTTCCGTAAGCACCATTTATCGCAGGGCGCGCACGGAAGCACGGCCCGGCGCATCTCCGCCCGGCACTTGCAGTCAGCACCTACACGGCCTCGTACGCGAAGCCCTCGAACTCGAAGCCCTCGTACGCCGCGACAGCGCCCCCGCACGTGGCCTCCCGGGGTTCGCTGCCCCGGTCGATCTCGCACCAGATGCGCTTGCCGGTGCCCTCGGCGCTCCAGCCCCAGCGGTCGGCGAGG
Source organism: Streptomyces sp. NBC_01261 (assembly GCF_036226385.1). Taxonomy (NCBI): domain Bacteria; kingdom Bacillati; phylum Actinomycetota; class Actinomycetes; order Kitasatosporales; family Streptomycetaceae; genus Streptomyces; species Streptomyces sp. NBC_01261. The sequence goes on along the minus strand of NZ_CP108463.1, from coordinate 6,414,582 downwards.
CCGTCCACCAGGGCCAGGCCGCGGCCACCGGTCTCGTCGCCGTCCGCGCAGCGCGGCACGGGCGCCTTGCAGCTGGTGTCGGCCACCTCCAGCCGTACGGTGGCCGACTCGGTCGCCACGTCCGGGAGGGAGAGTCTCAGCACGGCCGGACAGCCGGTGTGCACCACGGCGTTGGTGACCAGCTCGGAGACGAGCAGGATCAGCGTCTCCGCGAGCGGTTCGTCGGCCTCTATCCCGGACCCCGCGAGCCGGGAGCGCGCCCACCGCCGGGCTCGCCCCACCTCAGCGGGGTCGGGCCGGATCTCCAGCTGCACTTGAAGCACCTGCACCGCTCACACCATCCGAACCGGCGGACACTTGGCCTCGCGCCTCACAAGGGCCACGATCGTAGCCATTTCCTGCATGACCAGAACAACGGCCAGAACAAGGGTCACGGAACGTGAATCCCTTGCGAGACAGCATGATTGACGTTCAGTCACCCCAACAAGCGCTTCGGGCATATTCCAGCGCGAAGGAGTACGAGTGCGGGATACTGTGCGACGCTCGCCGCGGGCAGTCGAACAGGCCGGGGTGAATGCCTGTTCTGCCGTACGAGCGGGGGTGCGCATCGCCCGATCCGGAGCCGCCTCACAGGCAACACCGGCATGGCTCGTACCTTGAACCACTCGCATCCCACACAAGGTACCGGAGCCCACAGACGACTCCAGGCCGTGACGAGTCACGCATAGGACACAACCCGATATCAACGCTGCGTGATTTCCGCCGTGCCACGATCCGCGACACCGTTGTCGGGGCCGTCCCGGTCCTCGCAGGCAGTCGCCCCGCTAGGCCGCGCGGGCCAGCAGATCCGCCGCGAGCAGTTCCTCACTCTCCGTGTTCCCACCACCACGCCGAGCGCGCACCCACGCCCGTTTCAGGTGCAGATGAACCTCGGACTCCCAGGTGAAGCCCATCCCGCCATGCACCTGCAGACAGTCCCGCGCCCCCCGCACAGCCGCTTCGTCGGCGAGCAGCCGAGCCGCCGCGATGTCCACCACGTCCCCGGTCACAGCCGCCGCGTAAACGGCGGCCCGCGCCACCTCCACCCGCACCAACGACTGCGCGCACAAATGCTTGACGGCCTGAAACCCCCCGATCGGCTGCCCGAACTGCTCACGCGTCCGGGCGTGTTGCACCGCGAGCCCGCACACCCGCGCGGCCGTCCCGAGCTGCTCGGCGGCGGTGAGAAGAACGGCGACAGGCTCGGTACGCCCCGGAGCCGGCACCCGATGCAACGGCGTCAACGGATCCACCGATCGCAGCGCCACGGCCCCCGAGGCATCCCCGAGCACCACGTCAGCCGCGTCCAACCACTCCACAAACCCATCGTCCACGGCCGCCACGACCACCTCCCCCGCAGCCGCCCCCGGCACGACCCCCGCCGCGAGATGGGTGGCCACCAACGGCCCGGTCACCAACGCCCACCCAAGCTCCTCAAACACCAACACGGCTTCCGGCAACCCGAGTCCGGCTCCCCCGTCCACTTCCGGCAACCGAAGCGAGAACACCCCCAGCTCTCCAAGAGCCCGCCAGAAACCCCGGTCCACAAGGGGCGCGGGGCTGTGTACATCAGCGGCTCCGCCGCGGGGCGCGACCAGCCCCCACGCACCCGCGGCCGACGAACGACCGACCACATCCCGCACAGCAGCCCGCAACGCCTTCTGCTCACCGGTCAGTTGAAACCGCACCGCTCACCGCCCCTTCGGCAACCCCAAAATCCGCTCAGCCACGATGTTCTGCTGAATCTGCGACGTACCGGCCGCGATCGTGTACGACAGCGAGGACAGCCGGTCCAGCACCCAAGGCCGTTCCAGGTCAAGGGAGTCCGGCCCAAGAACGTCGGCCGCGACGTCGTACAGCTCCTGCCGCGCATGCGAATACCGCAGCTTGAAGACCGACCCCCCGACCCCCGGCACTCCCCCACTCGCCTCGGCCGCACTCACGTTCCACTGAGTCAGCCGCCACAACGCCCGGAACTCGGCGTTCAACCGCCCCAGTTGACGCCTGAGCGCCGGATCGTCCCAACGCCCGTTCCGCCGCGCCTCCACCGCCAGCTCACCCAACACGCGCCGACAGGCGACGACCTCTCCCACAAAGGCCGTACCGCGCTCGAACGACAGCGTCACCATCGTCACGCGCCACCCGTCGTTCTCGTCCCCGACCCGATTCCCGACCGGCACCCGCACCTCGTCGAGAAACACCTCGGCGAACTCCGCGGACCCGGCCAGCGTCCGCAACGGCCGTACGGTGATCCCCGCCGCGTCCATCGGCATCGCGAGCCAGCTGATCCCCCGATGCTTGGGTGCCGACGGGTCCGTCCGGACCAACAGCTCGCACCAGTCGGCGACTTCCGCGTGCGAGGTCCAGATCTTGGAACCGCTCACTACGTAGTCGTCGCCGTCCCGCCACGCGCGCGTGCGCAACGCCGCGAGGTCGGACCCGGCGTCCGGTTCGCTGAACCCCTGGCACCACACCTCGTCACCGCGCAGCACCGGCGGCAGCCACCGCTCCCGCTGCTCGGCCGTGCCCTCCGCGGCGATCGTCGGCCCGGCGTGCAGCAGCCCGACGAAATTGGCCCCTACGTAGGGCGCGCCCGCCTTCTCCGTCTCCTCCAGGAAGATCAGCCGGGTGGTCGGGGACGCGCCCCAGTGCACGTCGGCGTACCCGGCGTCGTACAACATCCGCTGCCAGCCGAGGTCGTAGGCGCGACGGCCGGGCCAGTCGTCCGGTGACGGCTTCGAGGGCAAGGTGGGGAGCACCTTGCCCAGCCACTCCCTCAGGCGTGCCCGGAACTCGTCCTCCTCGGCCGTGTACGAGAGGTCCATTACCGGTCGAGGTCCAGGCCGAGCATGCGGATCGCGTTGCCCCGCATGAGCTTGTAGACCGTCTCGTCGTCGAGGCCCTTCACATGGTCGAGGGCGACCTCCTTGGTGTGCGGGAAGGTCGAGTCGACGTGCGGGTAGTCGGTCTCGAAGGTGGCGTTGTCCCGGCCTACGACGTCCAGGGACGCGACCCCGTGCTTGTCGCGGAAGAAGCAGCAGAACATCTGCCGGTAGTAGTACGTCGACGGCGGCTCGGGGATCAGGTCGCGCACCCCGCCCCATGCGCGGTGTTCCTCCCACACGTCGTCGGCGCGCTCCAGGGCGTACGGGATCCAGCCCATCTGCCCTTCGGAGTAGGCGAGTTTGAGGGTCGGGAACTTCACCAGGACGCCGCTGAAGAGGAAGTCCATCATCGAGGCCATGGCGTTGTTGAAGGAGAGCGAGGCCTGTACGGCGGGGGGCGCGTCCGGGGAGGCGGCGGGCATCTGGGAGCTGCTGCCGATGTGCATGTTGACGACCGTCCCGGTCTCCTGGCAGACCGCGAAGAACGGGTCCCAGTAGCCGGAGTGGATGGACGGCAGCCCGAGGTAGGTGGGGATCTCGGAGAAGGTCATCGCGCGGACGCCGCGGGCCGCGTTGCGGCGGATCTCCGCCACGGCCAACTCGACGTCCCACAAGGGGATCAGGCACAGCGGGATGAGCCGGCCGCCGCTGTCGCCGCACCACTCCTCGACCATCCAGTCGTTGTAGGCGCGGACGCAGGCGAGCGCGACCTCCTTGTCGTGGGCCTCGGCGAAGGTCTGGCCGCAGAAGCGCGGGAAGGTCGGGAAGCAGAGCGAGCCCTCGACGTGGTTGAGGTCCATGTCCTTGAGCCGCTCGGCCGGGTCCCAGCAGCCGGGGCGCATCTGTTCGCGGGTGATGCCCTCCAGGGTCATCTCGTCGCGGTCGAAGCCGACGGCGGCGATGTTGCGCTTGTACGGGAACTTGAGGTCCTCGTAGATCCACCAGTCGGTGGGCGGGCCGTCCGGGTCCATCGTGATCTGGTACTTGCCCGCCACGTAGGCGAGTTCGCCGATTCCGGCGGTGAGCGGCTGGGGGCCGCGCTCGCGGTACTTCTTCGGCAGCCAGGTCTCGAAGAGGTGCGCGGGTTCGATCACGTGGTCGTCGACGCTGATGATGCGGGGCAGTTCGGTGGTCATGGGTTCCCCTCCGCAGGGACGGCACTTATCTGATGACCCGTCAGATAGCATGTCACCTGACGAGTCGTCAGCCAAGGAGGGGACCATGAACGAGACGGCGTACTCCCTGAGTTCCTCCCGAACCCTGTGGGAACTGGTCGCCCGCCGCGCCGACTTGACCCCCGACCGCCCGGTCCTCCTCCAGGACGACCGGGCCCTGAGCTTCGGCGAGTTGCGCGACCGGTCGGAGCGTGTGGCGGCGGGCCTGTACGGCATGGGCGTGCGCCCCGGCACGGTCGTCGCCTGGCAGCTGCCCACCCGCGTCGAGACGGCCCTGCTCTCCTTCGCGCTGGCCCGCCTGGGCGCCGTACAGACGCCGGTGATCCCCTTCTACCGGGACCGCGAAGTCGGTTTCGCGCTACGGGAGTCGAAGGCGGAGTACTTCGCGGTGCCGGGCGTCTGGCGCGGCTTCGACTACGGGGAGATGGCACGGCGGCTCGGCGCGAAGGGCATCTTCGAGGCGTACGACAGCGCTCAACTCCCGGACGGCGACCCGGCGTCGCTCCCCGCGCCGCCCGCCGACGGCACCTCGGTCCGCTGGATCTACTGGACCTCCGGCACCACCTCCGACCCCAAAGGCGTGCTGCACACGGACCGTTCGCTGATCGCGGGCGGCTCCTGCCTGGCACACGCGCTGCGTCTCACGGCGGACGACGTGGGCTCGATGGCCTTCCCGTACGCGCACATAGCGGGGCCCGACTACACGGTGATGCTGCTGCTGTACGGCTTCCCGGCGGTGATGTTCGAGCAGTTCGCGCTGCCGGACGCGCTGGAGGGGTACCGCAAGCACGGGGTGACGGTGGCCGGCGGGTCAACCGCCTTCTATTCCATGTTCCTTGCCGAACAGCGCAAGCAACCCGGCCAGAAGGTGATTCCCTCGCTACGGCTGCTCGCGGGCGGCGGCGCTCCCAAGCCGCCGGAGGTCTACCACTCCGTCGTCCGGGAGATGGGGGTCCAGCTCACCCACGGCTACGGCATGACCGAGGTGCCGATGATCACGATGGGGGCGCCCGACGACACCGTGGAAAATCTGGCGACGACCGAGGGGCGCCCGCCGGAGGGGATGGAGATACGGATCGCGGCGGGCGGGGAGGTGCGGTTGCGCGGGGAGGCCGTGTGTCAGGGGTACTTGGACCCGGCGCAGACCGCGGAGGCGTTCGACGCGGACGGTTTTCTGCGTACCGGGGATCTGGGGGAAGTCACCTCGACCGGGCATCTGATTCTCACCGGGCGGCTGAAGGACGTGATCATCCGCAAGGGGGAGAACATCTCGGCGAAGGAGATCGAGGATCTGCTGGCCGCGCATCCGGGCGTCGGGGACGTGGCCGTCGTCGGGCTGCCGGACGCGGAGCGCGGGGAGCGGGTGTGCGCGGTGGTCGAACAGCCGCCGGGGGCCGGGGAGTTGACGCTTGCCGCCGTCACGGACTATCTGCGCGCGGAAGGGCTGTCCGTGCACAAGCTGCCGGAGCAGCTGGAGATCGTGGACGCCCTTCCACGCAACGACGCCTTGCGGAAAGTGCTCAAGTACAAGCTGCGGGAGCGCTATTCGGGGACGGTGAAGTAGCGGGAGAAGGAGGAGATGATCTCCGCCTCGCCCACCTTGCCGTCGCTGTCCGTGTCGAGGGCGTCGGCCGCCATGGCGGCGATGTCGTCCGGTACGCCGAGGGCCTTGAGGACGCGCACGGTGTCCGCGATGGTGGCCGAGCCGTCGCCGTCCGGGTCCGCGACGTCGAGGGCCGCGTGCAGGAAGGGGCGGCCGATCTCGGCGAAGCGCTCCGGGTTGTCGCGCAGCCGCTTGACGGCGCCGTTGACGAACTCCTCGCGGCTGACGCGCTGGTCGCCGTCCCGGTCGGCGATGCCGGCCATGCCCTGCCAGAACGCCTCCGCGCCGATGTACAGGGCCTGGCCCTTGTCGGAGCGGGCCGCCGTACCGAACTCCGCGAGCAGCGCCTTGGCCGCCGAGCTGAAGTCCTCCCGGTCGATGAAGCCGTTGCCGTCCTGGTCGAAGGTGGCGAACCGGGCGGCGATCCGTCGCTCGTACTCGGTGCTGACCATGTCTTTCGGGCCGCCTTACTCATGTGGGGGTGCGCTTGGGACGGAGCGTACGACGCCGGGGCGGGTCCGGGAGCGGAAAACGACGCTTGTACCAAGATCGGGGAAACTCCGAAACAACGACGTCACGCCGAGAGGGGGTCCGCCTCGTCCTCGGGCTCGTCCTCTGTGGCCGTCATCACATCGGGGTAGACGTCGAAGAGACGGCGCACACCGAGGGCGCCGAGGACCCGGTTGACGTGCGAGCCGTCGACCGCGCCCTGGGCGGGCAGGACGACGCGCAGGTGGCCCTGGCAGGAGCGGATGAGACGGCGGGAGGCGATCAGCACGCCGACCCCGCTGGAGTCGCAGAACAGCACCTCGGAGAGGTCCAGGACCAGGCTGTGCCGCCCCTCGGCCACCACGTCGTGCACCCGCTGGCGCAGCACCGGCGAGGTCACCAGGTCCAGTTCGCCGGACACGAGGAGTACGGACCAGCCGCCGCGCTCGCCGTCGTTCACTTTGAAGGCCACCATCGCGCCTTTCGCTAGCCGGAACTCCCGGAGACCGTCCGGAAACGGAAGCCGTACCTACGCTTCCTTGCAGCGCGGCTGCCCAGCGGCCGTTCCCTGAAACACGAGGGCAGAAACGGAAACCGTCCGGAAGAGGCTTGTTTTAGTCGCCTTCGATCCTGTTCGATCAGATGTGGGTGGGGTAGGCGCAGATCCGTTACCACTCACGCCGCTTCGGGGGCGTGCAATTGCAGAATGGGGGGTGCGCTGTCAGACGTGCCCACTACATTCGAGGAAACGGTGGGCGCACGCTTGACCCGGGCACGGACACGGTGAGGGGGCCGCATGGCGACGAAGGACGCACCGCCCCGTTGGGACCGCAAGATGCAGCAGCGGCTGGCCCGCGGCGAGGCGGCGGCCCTCGGTGAGCTGTACGACCGCTTCGCCTCCCTCGTGCACTCCCTCGCCCACCGCGTCCTGGGCGACGAGCGCGCCGCCGACGGCATCACCCGCGAGGTCTTCGCCCACGTGTGGGAACACCCCGACGCCTACGACCCCAAGCAGGGCCCCCTGCGTTCCTGGGTGGCCGCGCTGACCCACCGCCTCGCCGTGCAGCGCCTGCGCACCACCGAGACCGTCGCCCTCGCCCACGGCGGCGAGGGCTCCACGGAGGAGCTGGAGCGCACGGTCCGCCGCGCCTCCGTCGCCGCCCGCGCCGACTACATCGTCACGTCCATGCCCGCCCCGCTGCGGGCCGCCCTGGAGCTGGCCTACTTCCAGCGCCGTGACTACCGCCAGACCGCCGTCGACCTCGGCGTCACCGAGGACGAGGCCCGCCGCCGCCTCCGCCTCGGCCTCCAGCTCCTCTCCACCGCCCACGACGCCGGCGTACCGCCGGGAGCGGGGGGTGGCGCGTGAGCGACGCGTGGCGCGAGGACTTCGAGAGGTACGAGGGTCACAAGGGGTACGGCGGAGGGGCCGGGGAAGGTGAGGAGGTCGTGCCGGCGCAGGGTGGGGCGAGCGGGGGTCCGCGTGGACCCGGTGGGCCTGGTGGCTCCGAGGACGGCCCCTCCGCGAACGACGGCTCCGGGAACGGCGGTTCGGTGAACGACGACGGTGACGGCGACGACGGCATGCGCGGTGCGCCGGGCGGGCCGGGTGACGGCGGTTCCGCCAACAGCGGTTCCGTCGGCGGGAGTTCCGGGAACGGAGGTTCCGTAGACCGTGGTGCCGTGAGCGGTGAGGGGGACTCGCCGCGGATTCCCATGCCGCGGGCCTCCGTTGAGGACAGCGGGCGGCCGTTGCCCGAGCTGGACGCGGTCGAGTCCCGGGGCGTGCCGCTGGTGCTGGAGCACCGGGTGCTGAAGGCGCTGCTCGGGGCGTGGGCGCTGGCCGCGTGTTCGGCGGCGGAGACGGCGGCCGTGGAGGAGCACCTCGGCGAGTGCGGGGCCTGTGCGGACGAGGCGCTGCGGCTGCGCGGCGCGGTCGGGCTGCTGCACCCCGTCGAACCCCTGGACCTCGACCCCGGCCTGCGCACCCGGGTACTGAGCGGCTCCTTCGACCGCCGGCCGCCGCGCATTCCGGTACCCGCGTGGGCGGCGCCGTACGACGCCGAGACGGCCCGTCTGGATGCCCTGTTGCAGGACATAGGTGACGCCGAGTGGCACGCGCCCGTGCGGCTGCGGTGGTTCGAGGGCGACGGGCCGACGAGCCGTCGTACGACTGTCGCCGGGGTCATCGCGCATCTGCTGACCGTCGACGGGCTGGTCGCGGCGGCGCTCGGCCTCGACGACCCGCTGACCGGGGAGACCGCGAAGCCCATGACGCCGGCGGCGCGTACCGAGGCGTACTGGAGGTCGTCGCACTTCCCGCCGACCCGGTCCATCCGCTCGCCGTGGCGCGAGCAGAGCCACAACATCGTCCGCACGGTGTCGTTCACCGGCGGCAGCACCGGCAAACTGGCCGTCTCCTACGGCGACTTCGAGCTTCCGCTGCACGATGCGATGCTCGACCGGGCCTTCGAGTGCTGGGTGCACGCGGGGGACATCGCGGAGGCGGTGGACTATCCGTACGATCCGCCGTCCCCGCGTTACCTGAACCGGATGATCGATCTCGCCGCGCGGATGTTGCCGGTGGTGCTGGCGGAGCGGCGGCGGCATGGGCTGGCTTCGCCGTTGAGCGGGCGGCATCTGGTGGGTGCGGGTGAGCCTGGGCGCAGTCTTCGGCTGGAGATCGAGGGGCATGGCGGGGGTGAGTGGTTGATCGCCCTCGACTCGCCCGGCGCGGTGGGCTCCGCCGAGCGGGAGGTCGCCCATATCGCCCTGGACGGGGTCGAGTTCTGCCACCTGGCCGCGGGGCATGTGTCGCCGGAGGAGGCGGCTGCGGGGCAGCTCGGTGACCGGGAGGCGATCCGGGATGTGCTGTTCGCCACGGCGTCGTTGAGCCGGATGTAGGGGTTGGTCGCGGGTTCGTCGGCGGGTGCGGGTGGGTGGGTGGGGGCTGGTCGCGCCGTTCCCCGCGCCTCTCAGGGGGGTTCGGGTTCGTCGACGGGTGCGGGTCGTTCGTGGTTGCTCGCGCAGTTCCTCGCGCCCCTTGAACGCACCGCCCGTTTCGAAGGGGCGCGGGGAACTGCGCGACCAGCCACGGCGCACCCGCAGCCGCTCCCGAATCAGCAACCCCCCGCGCTCCTAGGCGAACACGACAGTCCGGCGCCCGTTCAAGAGGATCCGGCGTTCGGCGTGCCACTTGACCGCTCGCGCCAGCGCCTGGCACTCCACATCGCGCCCGACCGCCACCAACTGGTCCGGCGTGACGTCATGCCCCACCCGCTCGACCTCCTGCTCGATGATCGGCCCCTCGTCGAGGTCGGCGGTGACGTAGTGCGCCGTCGCCCCGATCAGCTTCACACCCCGCAAGTGAGCCTGGTGATACGGCTTCGCGCCCTTGAAGCTCGGCAGGAACGAGTGGTGGATGTTGATGATCCGCCCGCTGAGCGCCTTGCAGAAGTCGTCGGAGAGGACCTGCATGTAGCGCGCGAGGACGACGAGTTCGACGTTTTCCTCGCGGACCAGGTCGAGAACCTGGGCCTCGGCCGCGGCCTTGGTGTCCTTCGTCACCGGGATGTGGTGGAAGGGGATGTGGTACGACTCCACCAGCTCCGCGAAGTCCGTGTGGTTGGACACCACCGCCGCGATCTCCACCGGCAACGCCCCGATCCGCGCCCGGAAGAGCAGGTCGTTCAGACAGTGCCCGAACTTGCTGACCATCAGCACGACCCGCATCCGGTCCGCGGCCCGGTTGATCTGCCAGTCCATGTGGAAGGAGTCACCGATCGCCGCGAAGCTAGCCCGCAGCTTCTCCACCGTCACCGGCGACTCCGCCGAGAAGTGGACGCGCATGAAGAACAGTCCCGTGTCGTGGTCGCCGAACTGCTGGCTGTCCTCGATGTTGCAGCCGGTCATGAAGAGGTAGCTCGACACGGCGTGCACGATGCCCTGTTTGTCGGGGCACGACAGGGTGAGGACGTACTGGTCGGCGGCTGCCGCGGCGGCGGTGGACTGGGCGTTCATGCAGGACAGGGTCCCATACCCCCCTGAACGGAGGCACCGCCGTCCGCCACCTGGGCGCGACACAGCCACGAACCCACCCGCAACCCACCCCTACGCGGACCGCGTGATGATCTGCAGCACCTCAAGCGTCCGCGGCGGCGTGTCCGGATCGTCCCCGTCGCTCACCGCCATCCGGACGTGCGCGTCGCGCGCCGCCCGTACCGCGTCCGGCCACGCCTCGTGGTCGACGTAGACGGAGACGTGGGCGTCCGGGCCGACCTGGTGCATGATCCGCAGGACGCGCAGGACGGCGGTGTCCACGAGGGCCGCCTCCTGGGAGTCGCGGAAGATCGTGCCGACGTACTTCTCGGCGGACCAGTTGTCGAGCCAGGTGTCCTCGACGAGGCGGTAGACGGCGTCGGTGACGTCCCCGTACCCGTCGACACCGGCCAGCCAGACGTTCTGCTGGAACGCCGGATCGGAGAGCATGTGCAGCGCGGAACGCACGTTGCTGCGCCAGCGCCACCAGGGCATGTCGTTCAGTGGCATGCCGCCCATGGTGGAGGAGCGACGGGGGCGACGGGAAGAGTTCTCCGAACCTTGCACGGTCATCGATCGTACGTTCCTCGTCACACACACAGGAACGCCCCCCGTAATTCACCCCGGCGTCACCACTTGTTGACCCGGAGTCACACCCGGGTTTGTGGTGTGGCGGAAGCGTGTCTGTCCATGACAGGCAGGCGACGCAACCGCAGCACCTTCCTCCCCACCCTCACCCGGCCCGTCAGAGCGACCGTCCTGTCGGCGGTGGCTCTGGGGGCATGCGCGTCGCTCGTGGCCGGCTGCGGGGTCGTCCGCGGCGTCACGGGGGGCTCCGGGGACGGCTCGATCACCGTCATGACCTGGGCGCCGTGGGACACCGGCGCGACCAACAAACCGGGCATGCCCGCGATGGCGACGGCGTACGCGAAGTGGATCAACAAGCACGGCGGGATCAACGGCCGCAAACTCAAGGTCCTGACCTGCAACGACCACAACAGCAGCGTGGCCGCCGCGAAGTGCGCCCGGCAGGCCGTGCAGGAGAACGTCGTCGCGGTCGTCGGTTCCTACAGCGAGTTCAGCGACTCGTACTTCGCCCCGCTGGAGGGCGCCGGCATCCCGTACATAGGCGGCTACGGCGTGACGACCGAGGAGTTCACCCGCGCCCTGTCCTACCCCGTCAACGGCGGCCAGCCCGCGCTCCTGGCGGGCCTCGGCAAGGAACTCGGCCCGGCCTGCGGCCCGGTCACCCTCGTACGGCCCGACTCCATCGCCGGCGACGACCTGCCCCCGCTGCTGAACGCCGGGCTCGCCGCGGGCGGCCACGCGGCGGCGACCGACCAGCTCGCGGCCGACGACGCCACCGAGTACTCCAGCCAGTCGACGCGCGCCCTGGAGAGCGCGAGCGGCGGCTCGGGCAAGGAGGGCTGCGTGGTGCCCTCGCTCGGGGACCACACCGACACCTTCATGGACTCCTTCCGGCGCGACCGCCAGGACTATCCCGCGGTGCACGCCGCGACCGTGCTCGGCAGCGTCGACCAGACCGAGATCAACTCGACGGGCGGGCAGTCCGGGCCGTACGAGGGGTCGTACATCACGGGCTGGTACCCGGTCGCGAGCGACGCGCGCTGGGATCCGATGAAGAAGGCCATCAACGAGGTGGCCTTCGGCGACAACCGCATCGACCCCGCGGACGCGGGGGTGCAGACCACCTGGATCGCGTACACCGCGTTCAAGACCGTCGTGAACTCGCTCGGCAGCGGTGACATCACCGCCGACACCGTACGGCGCGCCCTCGACGACGGCGTGAAGGTCAGCACGGGCGGGCTCACGCCGACGCTCCAGTGGAGCCCCCGCGACGACAACCTCGCCTCGGTCGGCCTGGCCCGGCTGGTGAACGCGAACGTGACCCTTCAGGTCGTACGGAAGGGCGTGCTGGTATCCGCGAAGAAAGGCTTCTTCGACATGACCGGGACGCTGGACAGCGCGGACCTCGACTGAGGTCCGCCGAAGTCCGCGCTGTCGTGAGTGCTCAGAGCTGGGTCGGCTGGCGCTGGGTCAGGCCATAGGTCTTCGCGATCGTGTTCCAGAGGGCGGCGGCCTTGCTCTTCTGGTTGCTGGCGACGCCGCTCGCCGCGTTGCCGGCCGCGGTCTGGCCGGTGGTGCGGGCCTGGCCCTTCTTGCAGCCGTGCTTGCCGGCCGCCTGGTCGGCCCAGGTCGCGTAGTGGTTGTCGGCCGACGCGGACGCCTTCCACGCGTTGGTGAGCGCGGTCGTCAGCGCCGCGTTGCCCGGCAGCTTGTCCACCGTCAACTGCGAGAGCTTGGTGACCAGTTCGCCGCGCTGCTTGGCCGCGTCCCGCAGGTCGGAGGCCGAGTCGCCGAGCTTGTCGCAGGCCTTCACATTGCCGACGGCGTTGATCACCGAGGCACGGCTGCTGCCGCTGTCGGCGAGCAACTTGTCCAGGGCGACGGCCTGTTGCTTCGCGGCATCGGTACCCGCCGACGAGGAACCGTCCGTCGCGGCCGAGGTGGCGGCCACCGTCTTGTCGCTGTCGTCGCTCTTGCCGCCGCCCCCGCTGAGCAGCGCCCCCGCGCCGACCCCGAGGATCGCGATACCGACCCCGACCCCGGCGATCAGCGGCACCCGCGAACGGCGCCCGCCCCGACCGCCGTCGTCACCCTGCGCCCCACGCCGGCCGCCGCCGTCCCCGGGCGGGGCGTACGCGGGCTGTGCGTACGACGGCTGCGCGTACGGCGGTTGGGCCTGGCCGTAGCCCTGCTGCCCCGGCTGGCCCTGCTGCTCGGCGCGCGGCGGCTGCTGGAAGCGGGGCATCTGCTGCGTGGACGCGGCGGGCTGCTCGCCTCCGGCGTCGTTGCGGAAGAGGTTGTCGAACTCGGCGGGCGGCTGCCGGTCATCCGGCCCGCCCGGCCGCGCCCCGTACCCGGGAGCGGCACCCTGCGCGGGCACCGGCGGGAGGAACTGCGTGGGCTGCGCGTCGGGGTGTGAGGCCTGCGGCATCGGGCCCGCGGGCATCTCGGGCGGCAGCGCGCCGGGCCCGACGGGCGGGATGTACTGGGTCGCGCCCTCGTCCATCGCGGCCATGCCGGCGGCGGTGACCGGCGGCAGGAACTGGGTGGCGCCCTCGTCACCGGGCACGTTGACCACCGACGGGATGTACTGCGTCGCCCCCTCGTCGGCGGGCGGCAGCGGGGCGCTCGGGAACGCGCTCGCGGCGGCGGGCAGGGGCGCGGAGGACGTCGGCAGGGGCGTGCCGGAACCGGAGGAGCCGAGTCCGTATCCATAGCCCTGGGCATCGGTCCCGTAGCCCTGGCCGGCGGACTGGGATATCGCGGGCGACTGGTCGGACGCGTAGCCCGCGCCGACGTACCCGGCGGCGGGCTCCTGGGCGTATCCCGACGGGTACTCCTGTGCGTACGACTGCTGCTGCACCCCGTAGGCCGCGTGCTGGGCGCTCTCCTGGGGCAGGGCGCCCGGCTGGCCGGGGATGCCGTCCTGGGCGCCCCACGGGGACGGAGCGGGCTGCTCGGGCCCGGCGCCCCACTGCTGCGGTTGCTGTTGCGGCTCGTGTTGCCGCTCGCCCCAGCCCTGGCCCGGCGGCGGGGCCGGGGTCCGGTGCTGGTCGTGCTGGTCCGGGCCCCACGACCCGCCCCAGGACTGGCCACTGGTCGGAGGTGCTGTCGACGGCTGCCCGCCCGACTGCTGGTCACCGCGTCCGCCCGTCATACCCGGCAGGAGGGGTGCGCCTCCGTCGGAGGGCAGCACGATGCCTTCGCGCGCGGGCCGCGCCGAGGGTTCCTCGCCCTGTCCGCTCTGCGTCACCGGGACTCCTACGAATGGGGGACCTACGGGATCGTCGGCTCACGCTACCGGGTACCCCGAGCCCGGTGCCACGCAGCACTGGACCGGACCTGCCATCTTGTGACGCCGGTAACAGTCCCGGGCCCTCATCCGCTCCAAGTGCCGCTGTACGCACTCCTTTCCGCACCGGAGCGGTGTTCACCTGCTGGTCCCCCCGCCGTTCACGCGGCGGCCTGCAACTCCATCCGTGCCCCGAACTCCCTTACCACCGGCTCGTCCCGGTACGGCTCCAGCCGCTGCTGGAAGTCCTCCAGGTACTCGGCGCCCCGGTTGGACCGCAGCGAGCCGAGCAACTCCACTGCTTTCAGGCCCGTGTTGCAGGCCTGCTCGATCTCGCGCTGCTGCACCTGCGCGCTCGCGAGGAGGACGTACCCGATGGCCCGGCGGCGCGCCCGCGACTCCGGGTGCCCGTCCAGGGACTCCTGCGCGGACCGGGCCGCCGCCTCGGCCTGGCCCAGGTCGCGGTGGCAGTGTGCCAACTCGTCGGCGAGATAGGCCTCGTCGAAGTGCGCGATCCACGCCGGGTCGTCCCCGGTCGACGGATCCGCCGCGTCCAGCGCGCTCACCGCGCGCCCCGACGCGAGCTGCGCCGACCGCGCGTCCCCCATGAGGGCGTGCCCGCGCGCCTCCGCCGCGTAGAACATCGCCTCGGCCCGCGGGGTCACGCGCCCACGCGCCCCCTCCTGCGCCGCCCGCGCCAACTGGGCGATCTCACGCGGGTTTCCGAGCTGCGCGGCGAGGTGGCTCATGGACGCGGCGAGCACATAGCCGCCGTAGCCACGGTCCCCCGCCGCCTGCGCGAGGCGCAGCGCCTGGATGTAGTACCGCTGCGCCAGGCCGGGTTGACCCGTGTCGACGGCCATGTAGCCGGCGAGTTCCGTCAACCGGGCGACGGCGGCGAAGAGTTCACGCCCCACGGCCTCCCGGTACGACCCCGCGAGCAGCCCGGAGACGACGCTGTTGAGGTAGTGCACGACGACCGGGCGCACATGC
Source organism: Streptomyces sp. NBC_01261 (assembly GCF_036226385.1). Taxonomy (NCBI): domain Bacteria; kingdom Bacillati; phylum Actinomycetota; class Actinomycetes; order Kitasatosporales; family Streptomycetaceae; genus Streptomyces; species Streptomyces sp. NBC_01261. The sequence continues at coordinate 6,399,480 of NZ_CP108463.1, read as the reverse complement.
CCGCTGCCGTACTGGTGGTCCAGCTCGCTCAGCGCCTGGGTCATCGCGCGCACGGCCGCCACGTCGGACTGGCCGACACGTGGTCCCGCCGCCCGCGCGACCTGCGAGTCCGGCGAGGAGATCAGCCAGTCGCGGCTCGGCTCGACCAGCGCGGACGCGGCGACCGACGAACCGGACAGGAAGTCCCGGCGCCCCACGTCACTGCGCCACAGCTCACACACCTGCTCGATGGCCCCGAGGACGGTCGGCGAGAACTGCAGGCCCACGCCCGACGCGAGGTTCTTGCCGTTGGCCATGCCGATCTCGTCGATCGTGACCGTACGGCCCAGCTTGCGGCCCAGTGCCTCGGCGATGATCGCCGGAGCCCGCCCGCGCGGCTGCTGCCCCCGCAGCCAACGGGCCACGGACGTCTTGTCGTAGCGCAGGTCGAGACCGTGCTCGGCGCCGCACATGTTGACCCGGCGGGCCAGCCCGGCGTTCGAGCACCCCGCCTCCTGGATGAGCGCCTGCAGCCGTTCGTTCGGCTGCCGCGCGACAAGTGGCCTTGCGGCCATGGCGTACCCCCTGGGAACAACCCCTGAAGCGAAAAGATCCGGCCGTGAAGATCAATGCCCAGCGAACATGGCGAAAATGCGAAGCATGCGAGGAATGCCGGGGTAAAAGCTGGTGCTCGCCCCACACCTGGCTACCCAACTCCCGCTGTCGTTCCTCCCGCGCGCCCCCGCACATGCCTCCATGCGCCCCAGTTGCGGAATCGATGCCCCACCCCCGCGCGCGCTACGCCCGTAACTCCAGGTGGGTGCGGGAGTTGTGTTGGGCGTGGAAGAGACGATCGCGGGCACCGAAGCCGCTCAGATTCCGAAGCAGCGCGGGGAATCGCTGCTGGAGACAGCCGTACGCTACGCCGAGGAGCGCCACTGGGACGTCTTCCCCGGCACCTGGCTGGAAGCCGTCGACGGGGTGCAGCACTGCTCCTGCGGCGACCCCGCGTGCGCCGCACCCGGCGCACACCCGGCGCGTGAGGACTGGGCGACGCAGGCGACGGGCAGTGCGACGGTCGCGCGGCGGATGTGGCAGAAGCAGCCGGCGGCTTCGATCCTGCTGCCCACGGGGCGGACGTTCGACGCGATTTCCGTTCCGGAGAGTTCGGGGTTCCTCGCGCTGGCCCGGATGGAGCGCATGGAGTTGACGCTGGGGCCCGTGACGTTGACGCCGGCGCGGCGGATGGAGTTCTTCGTGCTGCCGGGGGCTTCGGTGAAGGTGCCGGATCTGGTGCGCAGGATCGGGTGGGCGCCCGCGTCCCTTGATCTTGTGGTGCTGGGTGAGGGTGGGTACGTGGCCGCGCCGCCCACTCGGTTCGGGTCTCGGGGGGCTGTGCAGTGGGCTTGTCGGCCGACTGCGGCCAATCGTTGGCTGCCGGATGCGGAGGAGTTGATCTCGCCGCTCGCCTATGCGTGTGGGCGGGATCGGTAGGTCGGCGGGTGCGGGTTCGGTGGGGGCTGGTCGCGCGGTTCCCCGCGCCCCTCAGGTAGGGCCCCTGACCGTAGGCTGCAAGGTATGACGTCTGCTGCCGTGAGTGTGCGTGGGCTCTGGAAGCGGTTTGGGCAGCAAGTTGCCGTGGCCGGGATTGATCTGGAGTTGCCCGCTGGGAAGTTCATCGGGCTGGTCGGGCCCAATGGGGCCGGGAAGACCACGACCCTCTCCATGGTGACCGGGTTGTTGCGGCCCGATCAGGGGAGCGTCTCGGTCGTCGGGCATGACGTGTGGGCGGATCCCGTGGCGGTGAAGGCGCGGATCGGGGTGTTGCCGGAAGGGCTGCGGCTCTTCGAGCGGCTCTCGGGGCGTGAACTCCTCGGGTACAGCGGGCGGTTGCGGGGGCTGCCCGGTGCCGAGGTCGACAAGCGGGCCACGCAGCTTCTCGACGTGCTCGACCTGGCCGGGGCGCAGCACAAGCTCGTCGTCGACTACTCGACCGGTATGCGCAAGAAGATCGGGCTCGCCGCCGCTCTCCTCCACAACCCCGAAGTCCTGTTCCTGGACGAGCCGTTCGAGGGCGTCGACCCGGTCTCCGCGCAGACCATCCGGGGCGTCCTGGAGCGCTACACCGCCTCCGGCGCCACCGTCGTCTTCTCCTCCCACGTCATGGAACTCGTCGAGTCCCTCTGCGACTGGGTCGCCGTGATGGCCGCCGGCCGCATCCGCGCCCAGGGCACCCTCGCGGAGGTGCGCGGCGAATCCCCCACCCTCCAGCAGGCGTTCCTCGAACTCGTCGGCGCGGGCGCCCGCGACCACAGTTCCGACCTCGACTGGCTGGGCGGCGGCACCCGATGAGCGACACCACGACAGCGGTTTCGATCACTCCCGTGGTCGTACGTCTGAAGCTGTCCCTGCTCCGCAACGGTCTACGGCAGTCCGGTGGCCGGCGGGCCGCGTACGTCGCGTCGGCGGTCGTGGCGCTGCTGCTCGCCGCGCTCCAGTTGATCGGGCTGATCTCGCTGCGCGGGAACACGCACGCGGTCTCCGTGGTCGTCATCCTGGTGGCGGTACTGGGGCTGGGCTGGGCGGTGATGCCGGTGTTCTTCCCGACCGGCGACGAGACCCTCGACCCAACTCGCCTGGTGATGCTGCCACTTCGGCCCCAGCCCTTGGTACGAGCGCTGCTGGCGGCCTCGTTGGTCGGCATCGGGCCGCTGTTCACGCTGGTACTGCTGCTGGGGTCCGTGATCGCGGTGGCGCACGGGCCCGCCGCGTACGTCACGGCCGTTTTCGCGGTCGCCCTCGGGCTGCTGGTCTGCGTGGCCCTCGCGCGGGCGGTCGCCGCGGCCAACATCCGCCTGCTGAGCAGCCGCAGGGGGCGGGACCTGGCGGTGCTGAGCGGGCTGGTGATCGCGGTCGGCGTGCAGTTGGTCAACTTCGGTGTGCAGCGCCTGGGTTCGACCGGACTGTCCCAACTCGACGCGCCGGCAGAGGTGTTGCGCTGGGTACCACCGGCGTCGGCGATCGGCGCGGTGGACTCGGTGAGCAAGGGCTCGTACGGCCTGGCGACCGCCCAACTGACACTGTCGGCAGCCGCTTTGGCATCTCTCGTGCTCCTCTGGTCACGCAGCCTGACCAAGCTGATGACGGCACCGGACGGCTCGACGCTCCAGTCCGCGGAACCGGCGGCGAAGGACAGGGCGTCCACCGGTGGCCTGGCCCGCTTCCTCCCGTCCGGCCGCACCGGAACGGTCATGGAACGCAGCCTGCGCTACGTCTGGCGCGACCCCAAGACCAAGGCGGCGTGGGTGACCTCGCTGGCGATCGGGCTGATCGTGCCGGTGTTCAACGCGTTGCAGGGCACCGGCTCGGTGTACTTCGCGTGCTTCGCCGCCGGGATGCTCGGCATCCAGATGTACAACCAGTTCGGCCAGGACACGTCCGCGTTCTGGATGGTCGCGATGACGATCTCCACGACGCGGGACGCCTACGCCGAACTCCGGGCCCGCGCCTTGGCGTTGCTGGTGATCACCCTGCCGTACGCGGCACTGGTCACCGTCCTGACGACAGCGCTGCTCGGCGACTGGTCCCGGCTCCCGGAGGTCCTCGGCCTCTCCTTCGCCCTCCTCGGCGCGATGCTCGCGACCGGCGCCTGGACCTCGGCCCGCTTCCCCTACTCCATCCCTCAGGGCACCCACAAAAACGTCGCCCCCGGCCAGGCCGGCCTCGCCTGGATCTCCATCTTCGGCGGCATGATCTCCGCGGCCCTCCTCTGCGCCCCCGTCATCGTCCTCACCATCTGGGCAAACGTCAGCGCGGACGGCGACCGGTGGAGCTGGGTGCTGCTGCCTGCGGGGGCGGGGTACGGGACGGCGCTCACGTACGCGGGGCTACGACTGGCAGCACCGGGAACAGCGAGGCGGCTACCGGAGATCTTGGCAGCGGTCAGCAAGGGCTGACTTTCCGGCGCAGGGTCGGGCGATTCCGTCAGGGGCGCAGGGTCGGTCGATTCCCTCAGGGGCACGGAGTCTGGCGATTCCGTCAGGGGCGCGGGGTCTGGCGATTCCCTCAGAGGCGCGGGAGCGGTCGATTCCCTCAGAGGCGCGGGAGCGGCGCTTCTCAGGGGCACAGGGGTGGCGCTTTTCAAGATCGCGGGGGCGCCAACTTTCCAGCCCCCGGGACCTACGGCTTGCAGGGGCGCGGGGAACTGCGCGACCAGCCACAACGCACCCGCACTCGCCACACAGCCGCAACCCCCGAGCTCCTAGGCGATCTCACACCAGCACCCCGTCAAGAAACGGCTCAATAGCCGCCCGCCAGGCCTCGGGCTGGTCGTAGTGCACCAGATGCCCGGCATCGGCAACCTCCGCGTACTCCCCTCGCGGCAGCACCCGCACCATCTCCTGCGCCTCAGCCCGCCCCAACTCCCCGTCGAGCCCCCGAACGACCAGCGCAGGACACTGCACCTGAGCCAGCTCCTCCCAGTGCGCGTCGTACACCCACGTCTCCCGCGACTTCAGCATCTGCTCAGGCTCGAACACCGGCCGCCACCCGTCGCCAGACTCGTGCATGACCTCGGCGTAGAACTCCCCCCGGGACGGATTCGGCCGCTCCACCCACGGATCGTCCTCGCCGAACCACTTACGGACATCCGCAAGCGTGGCGAAGGGAGCGGGCCAGGACTCGAACCAGTCGGCCCACTCCCGCTGCGAGGCCGCGCCCAGCGCGGACGCCCGCATGTCGCAGATGATCAACCCCCGCACCAGATCGGGCCGTTTCGCCGCCAACTGCCACGCCGTGAGCGCGCCCATCGCGTGCCCGATGAGAACGACCGGAGCGAGCCCCAGCTGCTCCAGCGCCGCCTCCGCGTCCTCGACGTAGGCCTCGCGGGTGAAGGCCGCCCGGGGCGGCTTCTCGCTCTGGCCGTGGCCGCGCTGGTCGAGGGCGACGGCGCGGTGCCGTTCGGAGAGCCAGCGGGCGGTGGACGCCCAGTGCGAGGCACGGCCCATCAGGCCGTGCAGTAACAGAACTCCGGGTGCCCGCTCGGTCTCCCCCGACTTGGGCGGGTCCGCGAACTCCCATGCGGCCAGGCGTACGCCGCCTGCTCCGGTCACGTCGATGCGCCGCGCCATTGGTCCTGGGACCCCCCTAGCTCCGCACGGACCGCTCGCTCCCGCTTCGAGCCCACCGGTCCTGTGAACCACGCTCTGCCGCCTGTGCCGTTTCTTCCTGTCGCCGTCTCTTCTCTCGCTCGTCTCTTCCTACAGCTCATGCCCCGCTGGTTTCATCATCCACAGGTTATCGAATACAGATTCGAAAATACCGTCTCGGGCCGCAACACCCCTCGTTCGAGTGACCCGGCTCAAGGAATGATCGCCGCCGCCGAGGGGAGATCTTCAGCGGGAGGCGGACCGCTCGGGGAAACCGGTCCGAAGGGGATGACCTTGAGAGCTCGGGGCTCCGGGTCAGCACAGGGGAGGACAGGCCCCGGCGCCGCACGGCGCCGGGGCCCTCTCCACGTCTACGGCACATCCTCCCGTCCCCCTCACGGTCATATGCCTTACGCGACAGCCTGGCACGCGCAGCGCCGGAGCGCTGCGATTCAGCGCAGCGAATCTCGGATTCGCCGAGTTCGCCGACGGCCCCGCCGGGACGCCACAACTACCCCTCGCGCCCCATGAGTTGAACGACCCGCAGCTCAGCGCTCGGCCCGCCCCTCACCCCTCGGCTCAGCGCTTGGCCACGAACACGTGCGAGGCGACCTCCGACTCCAGCTCGGCCGCCTCACCGCCGCTGCCCACCAGCACCCCGCCCGCCGACTCCGTCACGCTCACCACCGAGCCGGGCTGCACGCCCGCGCGCCGGAGCGTGTACATCAGCTGCGCGTCCGTCTGGATGGGCTCGCCGATCCGCCGTACGACGACGGTCTTGCCGTCGACACCCGGGTCGAGGTCGGCCAGCGACACCATGCCCTCGTCCAGGAACGGGTCGGCCCCGTCCTTCTCGCCCAGCTCCTCAAGCCCGGGGATCGGGTTGCCGTACGGCGACTCCGTGGGGTGGCGCAGCAGCTCAAGGACGCGGCGCTCCACGGCCTCGCTCATCACGTGCTCCCAGCGGCAGGCCTCGGCGTGCACCTGCTCCCACTCCAGGCCGATCACGTCGACGAGCAGACACTCGGCGAGCCGGTGCTTGCGCATCACGCGGGTGGCGAGCCGGCGGCCCTCGTCGGTCAGCTCCAGGTGGCGGTCGCTGGCCACGGCCACCAGGCCGTCGCGCTCCATGCGCGCCACCGTCTGGCTCACCGTCGGGCCGCTCTGGTCGAGCCGCTCGGCGATGCGGGCGCGCATGGGGACCACACCTTCCTCCTCAAGCTCAAGGATGGTGCGGAGATACATCTCCGTGGTGTCGATCAGTCCGGACATACGTGCCCCTCGATTACCTCTGCCCGAAGCTCGACGGCTCCGCGGCGCGTGCGCTGGCCCTGGACTCAATTCTGACGCATACCACTGACAACCGTGCCGCGCCGCTGAAACCAGCCGGTTACGGCCACCTGTGGGCCCCTGCGCGGCGGCCCGCCACCCGGGTTCCCCGGCCTTGCCCGCCGTATTGACAGCGCGCTGGTCCAGACCGCACGGTGATCCGCGACACAGCCGCATGGCAACCGTACCGAAGGGGCTTCCGCATGAGCGACCGTACGCCGGCCGGCCAGTTCTTCGACGCCGCGATCACCCTCCTCCAGCGGGTCCGCGACGAAGAGGCCGACTCCGTCCAGGCGGCCGGCACGCTCCTCGCGGACACCGTCGCCGAGGGCGGGCGCCTCTTCGCCTTCGGTGCCGGGCACTCCTCCCTCGCGGCCCAGGACGTCGTCTACCGCGCGGGCGGGCTCGCCCTGATGAACCTGCTCACCGTCCCCGGAGTCGTCGGCGTCGACGTCATGCCGGCCACGCTGGGCTCCGCCCTGGAGCGCGTCGACGGCCTCGCGAGCGTCGTCCTGGAGACGTCACCGCTGCGCTCCGGAGACGCCCTGGTGATCATCTCGCTGTCCGGGCGCAACGCGCTCCCCGTGGAGATGGCGATGAAGGCCCGCTCCCTCGGTGTCCGGGTCATCGGCGTGACGTCGGTGGCGTACGCCTCGGAGACGACGTCCCGGCACGTCTCCGGGACGTATCTGAAGGACCACTGCGACGTCGTCCTCGACTCGAAGATCGCGATCGGCGACGCTGAACTCACCCTCGACACCATCCCGGCCCCCTTCGCCCCCGCCTCCACGGCCGTCACCACGGCCCTCCTCCAGGCGGTCATGGCGACGGCGGCGGCGACCCTGGCCGACCGGGGCATCGAGCCGCCACTGCTGCGCTCCGGGAACGTGGACGGCGGCCACGAGTGGAACGGCCGGGTCTTCGAGGAGTACCGGGACCGGATCTTCTACCAGTACTGAGCGACGGCCCAGTAGTGGCTCACTACTGGGTAGCGGCTCGCTTCTCGCCCGCCGCCTCCGCCAGATCCAGCGCGGCGGCGATCCGTACGGCCACGTCCTCGGCGTAGATCGAGTCGGACCGTTCGAACTGGCTGCGCCCGGCGCCCCGTAGGAACGTCACGACGCCCAGGGTGCGCCCCCGGCTGCGCAGCACCGCGCACAGGGCGTGCACGGCGTCCGTGGGCCACTGCCTGACCCGGGCCCACTCGCGGGCCTGCTCGGGCGGGACGTTGCCGATACTGGCCCGCACGGAGCCGACGCGTTCGACGCACTGCAGGGCGGGATGCCCCTCTCCGTAGCGCACGGGCAGCCCGGCGGCGCCGGTGAGGAGGCTGGGGCCGGGTGCCCCCGTGGGCGTAGCGGCGACCCGAATGAGTCGTACGGCCGCCGTACCACCGCGTAGGCCCTCACTGTCGTTCAAAGATCCGCCCGCGACCCGGTCGATGAGGGCGTGGTCGGCGAAGCCGGCGAGAGCGAAGTCGAGGTGGACGGTCGCCGCGTCGCGCGGGTCCTCGCACTCGGCGGCGGCGCGGGCGGCGCGGTGCAGTTGCTGAGCGCGGAAGCGCAGCAACGACGCCTCCTGCTCCAACTGCTTGGCCTCGGTGACGTCCTGGAAGAGCCAGCCGACGCCGAGCGGCACCGGTTCCTCGGTGAGCGGCGAGGAGAGCCGCAGGAAGCCACTCCGCCAGCAGCGCCGGAGATTGCCCTCCGGCGTCCGTACACTCACCCAGATCTCCGCGGGCGCCGGCGGCGCACCCTCGGCGAGCACATGCGTGAGCGCGGCCTCCAACTCCTCGACCCCTTGGGCGAGCAGCTCACCAAGGGGCCGCCCGAGCACGGAGGTACGCCCGGTACCAAGCGCACGAGCGGCATGCGAGTTGACGACAGCAGGCCGCAAGTCCGCATCAACGAGCACAACACCCCAGGAGGCATCCTCAAAGAGGGCCTCACTCAAGGCGATTGACCGCTCAAGGTCGATCTGGGCATGCACTTCGCTGAAGGCGCAGTAGACCCCGGCGGGCTTCCCGTCGGGCCCGCGCACGGCGGCGGACTGGGTCCGCACGAGCACCCGCCCACCGTCCTTGGTCAGCAGAGCGAACTCGTGGACCTGCCGCCCAGGGGCCTGCATGGCGGACATGAGCCGCCCCTCGACCTCCTCGGCGTCCGCACTCCGCACGGCCCACCCGGCGAGCCCCTGCCGCCCCACGGCCTCGGCCGCGGTCCAGCCCAGGATGCGCTCCGCCTCGCGGTTCCAGTGCGTCAGCACCCCGTCCGCGTCGAACGCGCACAGCGCCGCGTCCATCCCGTCCAGCAACGCGGCCAACAGGTCGGATCCGCCGACCCCTTCGGGCTCACCGTCCCGCTCGGGCTCGTCGGGACCCAACTCATCGGTGGTCCCACTACGCCGGGAAGCACTCACCTGGACCCCCTGCAGGCTGCGTCCGCGGACACGACGCGTCGGTTCACTCACTCCCCCTCATTCAACTCGAACGTGACGCAGCACACACCGAGTTCCCGCAAGATTGAGGGAATCGTTGTACGACGCCGGCTCGCTCCCGGCACACTCGACCGATGCCCGCCCGTCTCCCGCTCGACGAACGACTCACCGCGCCACGGACGACACTGGCTGGAACCCGACCACGAGGTACCTCTTCCAAACAACCTCGTCGCAGCCGGAGTTGACGGTCCCGCCCTGGCCTACGGAGTCCACGACCGCAACCGCAGGGTGATCCACAAGTCGGTCTCGCCATCCAGCACATAGCGCTCGGTCTCGACGAAGCCCCGCGCCTCGGCGAACCGCAGCCCGTCCGTGTTGGCGGCCAGGACGACGGTCTCGATCGCACCGGCGCCGAGCGCACGCGCGCGCGTGAGGCCGTTTTCGTAGAGGGCGACTCCGTAGCCGCGCCGCCGGAAATCGGGCAGCACGCGCGCGATGACGGTCGCCACCGCGTCCTCGCCCTGCGGGGGCCGCACGGTGGAGCAGCCCACGAGCACGTCCCCCAGGTAGGCGTTCTCCAGCCGGTTCCGCCCGCTCCGCTCCCGCACCTCGTCGAGGGACAGCGCGGCGGGCGGCACGATCAGGTTGTGGACGTGCCGCCAGTCCTGGAGGGCGTCCTCAGCCTCCGGATCCACCGGTTCCATACGCAGGTCGGTCATGGGCCGGAACCTAGATGACCAGCGCATTCTCGTCCAGTGAGTTCATAACTCGAAAAAAGCGGTTGATCCGTCGGCGAGGGGTTCCTAGGGTGGCGAGTACTTCGGAAAGGAGGTGGTTCGGCAGATGTATGGAAACCGGACGGAAGAGGTGACTGCGGGCTAGTGGCCCGCCGTCGTACTCGGTTCGGCGCCGGACCAGCGTGTGTGAGTTGCGCGCAACCGGCCTAACCCAACGCAGTCACCCGACCCGCGAGCTCGCCGGTACGTCCGGCCGGCTCCCCCGCTGTGAGGCGGAGGGACCTGAGCTCGCGGGTCGTCTGTGTTTCCGGGGCCCTGCGGGTCAGGGGCTCAGGCGGTCCACTCGCCAGGTGCCTGCCGGTTCCGCCGTGTAGCGGAGGCGGTCGTGGAGGCGGTTTTCCCGGCCCTGCCAGAACTCGACCGTCTGGGGGGCGATGCGGAAGCCGCCCCAGTGCGGGGGGACCGGGACCTGTTCGCCCTCGGGGTAGCGGGCGAGCAGGCCGGCGTACGACGACTCCAGTTCGGCCCGTGAGTGGATCACCGTGGACTGGGTGCTGGCCCAGGCGCCGAGCTGGGAGCCGTGCGGGCGGGTGCGGAAGTACGCGGCGGTCTCGTCGCGGCCGGTGCGGCGGGCGGTGCCGGTGACCAGGACCTGGCGGGCCATCGGGTGCCAGGGGAAGAGCAGCGAGACGTACGGGTTGACGCCGAGTTCGCGGGCCTTGCGGGAGTCGTAGTTCGTGTAGAAGACGAAGCCCTGGGCGTCGTAGTGCTTCAGGAGGACCGTGCGGGAACTGGGGCGGCCCTCGGCGTCGGCGGTGGAGACGACCATGGCGTTCGGCTCGTAGACGAGGTCCTGGAGCGCTGCCTCCTCGAACCAGCGGCCGAACTGTGTCATGGGGTCGGCTGCGAGGTCCTTCTCGTCGAGGCCCTCCGCGCGGTACTGCTCGCGCATCACGGCGGGGTCGAGGCGGGGATCACGGTCGGTGGGATCGCGGTCGGTCACACGATCATCCTGCCGTACGGCGGTGTGGGGGCGGGGCGGTTGCGTGCGGCCCGTCTGCGGTCACGTGGGGTCGCCTGCCCTCGCGGGCCGTCGCGTGCGGTCGCGAGTTCGGGTGGCACTCAGTGCCGTAGACCCTCCCCTTGTGTGGCACCCGGCGTTATGGTGCTGATGTCTCTATCTTCGGCCCGCGAGTCCTCCGTGACCGTGGAGCCACAGCATGAGGAGCCGCCTGATGTCCGACCTCGACCCCTCCTTTGTACCCGGACTCGAAGGAGTCGTCGCTTTCGAGACGGAGATCGCCGAACCGGACAAGGAAGGCGGCGCCCTGCGGTACCGGGGCGTCGACATCGAGGATCTGGTCGGTCACGTCTCGTTCGGCAACGTCTGGGGGCTGCTCGTCGACGGCGCCTTCGACCCCGGGCTGCCGGCCGCCGAGCCGTTCCCGATCCCGGTGCACTCGGGGGACATCCGCGTCGACGTACAGTCCGCGCTGGCCATGCTCGCGCCCGTGTGGGGCCTCAAGCCGCTCCTCGACATCGACGAGGAGCAGGCCCGCGACGACCTCGCCCGCGCGGCCGTGATGGCGCTGTCGTACGTCGCCCAGTCCGCGCGCGGGCAGGGGAACGCGATGGTTCCGCAGAGTGAGATCGACAAGGCGCACTCGGTCGTCGAGCGGTTCATGATCCGGTGGCGGGGGGAGCCGGATCCGAAGCATGTGGCTGCCGTGGACGCGTACTGGACGTCCGCTGCCGAGCACGGCATGAACGCGTCTACCTTCACGGCTCGCGTCATCGCCTCCACCGGTGCCGATGTCGCCGCCGCGCTGTCCGGTGCCGTGGGTGCGATGTCCGGGCCTCTGCACGGTGGGGCGCCGTCCCGGGTGCTCGGGATGATCGAGGAGATCGAGCGGACCGGGGATGCCGAGGCGTATGTGCGGCAGGCGCTCGACAAGGGTGAACGGTTGATGGGGTTCGGGCACCGGGTGTACCGGGCCGAGGATCCTCGGGCTCGTGTACTGCGGCGTACCGCGCGGGAGTTGGGGGCGCCGCGGTTCGAGATCGCGGAGGCGTTGGAGAAGGCGGCGCTGGCGGAGTTGCATGCGCGGCGGCCCGATCGGGTGCTGGCGACCAACGTCGAGTTCTGGGCGGCGATCGTGCTGGACTTCGCCGAGGTGCCGGCGCACATGTTCACGTCGATGTTCACGTGTGCGCGTACGGCGGGATGGTCGGCGCACATTCTTGAGCAGATGCGGACGGGGCGGCTTGTGCGGCCGTCCGCTCGGTATGTGGGGCCGGAGTCTCGTGGGCCTCAGTCGATCGAGGGGTTCTCGGATATCGCCCGCTGAAGGGGGGCCTTGGGAGCGTGGGCGGGTGCGGGCTCGATGTGGCTGGTCGCGCAGTTCCCCGCGCCCCTGAAAGACCAAGAGCCCTCACCCCAAGGTGTGTTCCAACAGCACCGCCCACTGAGCCACAACCCTCTCCCGCCTGCCCCTGTCGTCCGTGAGCAGGTTGGCCAGGCCCAGGCCTCTCGCCATGTCCAGGAGGCCCTGGACTGTCTCCCGCACTCCCTGCCGGGACTCGTCCGCGTTCAGCAGCTCGACCGCGATGCGGTGGGTCTCGCGGCCCACCTTCGCCTCCAACTCGGTTACCCGGGGGCGGAGTTGGTCCTCGTTCGACGCGGCTACCCAGAGGTGGAGGGCCGCGCGGAACAAGGGGCCGGTGTAGAGGTCGACGAGGGCCTCGACCACGGCTCGGCGGTCTGCGGCGCCCTGGGGGAAGAGGGAACGCAGTGCCGTGGAGCGTTCCTCGGCGACGTACTCGACCGCCGCCGTGAAGAGGTCCTCGCGGGTGGGGAAATGGTGTTGGGCGGCGCCTCGGGAGACGCCGGCGCGTTCGGCCACGACGGAGACCGTGGAGCCGGCCCAGCCGTGTTCGGCCAGGCAGGACACGGCGGCTTCCAGGAGGCGTTGGCGGGTGGCCCGGCTGCGGTCCTGCTTGGGTCTGCGGTCGACCGCGCCCGGCGCCGTCGTCGCGCTCACACCACCCATGCGGGATCCCGTCGTTCGAGGAATGCTGTCATCCCCTCGCGGGCCTGCGCGGAGCCGAACAGCCGTGCCGAGAGCGCGGTCAGGTCGGCCGCGTCCCGGTCGAAGGATTCCAGCACCCTAGCCGTGAGCAGCCGTTTCGTCTCGGCCAGGGCCTCGGGAGCGGCCCGGCGCAGGCCGTCGAGGATCGGTGCCAGTGCCTCGTCCACGTCCTCTCCCGCCACCGTCAGCAGACCTGCGCGGGTCGCCTCCGTCGCGTCGAAACGCTCGCCGGTGAGGTAGTAGCGGGCCAGGAGTCGGGGGTCCGTGCGGGGAAGGAGTGGGAGGGAGATCACCGCCGGGGCCACCCCGATCCGTACCTCTGTGAAGGCGAAGGTGGCGGACTCGGTCGCGGCTGCCGCGATGTCGCAGGCCGCGAGCAGGCCCAGGCCGCCTGCCCTTACGTGGCCTGTCACTCGCGCCACCACCGGCTTGGGGAGTTCGATGATCCGGCGGAGTACGGCCACCAGGGCGTCCGGGGGTGGCGGGTCCCGCAGGTCCGCGCCCGCGCAGAACGTGTTGCCGGTGTGGGTGAGGACGATCGCCCGTACGTCGGCGTCCTTCGCGCACTCCGTCAGCGCGTCCGCCAACTCGCCCACCAGGGACGCCGACAGCGCGTTCCTGGTCGCCGGTGAGTCCAGGCTCAGGGTCTCGATACCACGTGCGCGTGTACGACCGATCAGTGTCATGCGCGGCCTCGCAGTTCCCGGCGCAGGATCTTGCCGGAGGCGGCTCGTGGGACGGCATCGACGAAGCTGACCATGCGGACGCGTTTGTACGGGGCGACGCGTTCGGCGACGTACATCAGGACCTCGCTCTGGGAGAGGTCCAGGGCGGTCTGCTGGCGGACCACGTAGGCGTGCGGGACCTCGTTGTTGTCGTCGTTGTACTCGCCCACGACGGCCGCGTCGGCGATGCCGGGGTGGGTGAGCAGGAGGGCCTCCAGTTCGGCGGGGGCCACCTGGAAGCCCTTGTACTTGATGAGTTCCTTGACCCGGTCGACGACGAACGTCCAGCCGCCGTCGTCCACGTAGCCGACGTCCCCGGTGCGCAGCCAGCCGTCCCGGTCGATCATCGCGGCGGTGTCGTCGGGGCGGCCGAGGTAGCCCTTCATCACCTGGGGGCCGCGGATGAGGAGTTCGCCCGCCTCGCCGATGCCGAGGTCCTTGTCGGGGTCGTCGAGGGAGACGATCCGCATCTCGGTGCCGGCGATGAGTTTGCCCACGGTTCCCGGGGGTGCGGTGGGCATGTCCCGTACGGGGACCACGTGGGTGCCCGGGGACAGTTCCGTCATGCCGTACGCCTGGCCCACGGGCGGCAGGCCCAGGCGCTGGGAGCAGGCGGCGGCGAGGTTCGCGTCGAGGGGGGCGGCGGCGCTGATGATGTATTTGAGGGACGAGAGGTCGTACTGGGCGACCGCCGGGTGCTTGGCGAGGGCCAGGACTATGGGCGGGGCCACGTAGAGGCCGGTGATGCGGTGGTTCTCGATGGCCGCGAGGAAGGTCTCCAGCTCGAAGCGCGGGAGGACCACGACCGCGGCACCCTTCCTCAGGGGGGCGTTCATCAGGGCCGTCAGACCGTAGATGTGGAAGAAGGGGAGCACGGCGAGGATGCGGTCGCCGGGGCCGGTGGGCACCGCGGGCTCCAACTGGGCGAGGTTCGTCGCTATTTGGCGGTGGGTGAGCATCACGCCCTTCGGGGTGCCCGTCGTGCCCGAGGAGTACGGGAGGGCCGCCACGTCCGTCACCGGGTCGATGTCGACCACCGGCTCGGGGGCCGTGCAGCCGAGCATGTCGGCGAGGGAGCGGTGGCCCGGCGCGCTGTCGCAGACGAATATCTCCTCGACGCCGCCCGCGAGTTCGGCGGCACGGCGTGCCGCGTCGACGAGTGGTGACAGGGTGACGATCCAGCGGGCCGCCGAGTCGCGCAGCTGCTTGGCGAACTCCTCCGGGGTGGCGAGCGGGTGCACCGTCGTGACGGAGGCACCCGCGCGCGTGGCGGCGTAGAACGCCAGGGGGAAAGCGACCGTGTTGGGGCTGTGCAGGGCGAGCACGTCCCCCTTGCGCACGCCCGCGTCCGCGAGGCCGGCCGCGATCCGCCGGTGGAACGCGTCGAGTTGGGTGTACGTGAGCGTGGTGCCGTCCGTGCCGTCCACCAGCGCGGGTTCGTCGCCGAACTCGGCGGCCCGGGCCAACACCGCGTCGTGGATGGGGAGTTCGACGGCCGGAACGTCTGCGTACTCGCTGCGGAACATGGTTCCTCCTGGCGCGGCACTGGGCTTCTGGCGGGCTTCGGGCCTTGGGCTAGTACGACTTGGGCAGGCCCAGGGTCTGGTGGGAGACGTAGTTGAGAATCATCTCCCGGCTCACCGGAGCAATACGAGCCACGCGCGCGGCGGTTATCAACGAGGCGAGCCCGAATTCCCGCGTGAGGCCGTTGCCGCCGAGGGTGTGCACGGACTGGTCGACGGCCCGCACGCAGGCCTCGCCGGCCGCGTACTTGGCCATGTTGGCGGCCTCGCCCGCGCCCACGTCGTCACCGGCGTCGTACAGGTACGCCGCCTTCTGCATCATCAGGCGGGCGAGTTCGAGGTCGATGTGCGCCTGGGCGAGGGGGTGCGCGATGGCCTGGTGGGCGCCGATGGGGGCGTCCCATACGGTGCGGTCGCGCGCGTACTCGATGGCTCGGGCCAGCGCGTAGCGGCCCATGCCGATCGCGAAGGCGGCGGTCATGATGCGTTCGGGGTTGAGACCGGCGAAGAGCTGGAGGAGGCCGGCGTCCTCGTCTCCGACCAGTGCGTCGGCGGGGAGTCGTACGTCGTCCAGGGTCAGCTCGAACTGCTTCTCCGTGGCCTGGAGTTCCATGTCTATCTGGCGGCGGGTGAAGCCGGGGGCGTCTCGCGGGACGATGAACAGGCAGGGCTTCAGGCGGCCTGTGCGGGAGTCTTCCGTGCGGCCGACTATGAGGGTCGCGTCGGCCAGGTCGACGCCGGAGATGAAGACCTTGCGGCCGGTGAGGAGCCAGTCCGTGCCGTCTTTGCGGGCCGTGGTGGTGATGCGGTGGCTGTTGGAGCCGGCGTCGGGTTCCGTGATGCCGAAGGCCATGGTGCGGGTGCCGTCGGCCAGCGCGGGCAGCCAGGTCTGCTTTTGTTCTTCGGTGCCGAAGCGGGCGATTACTGTGCCGCAGATTGCTGGTGACACGACCATCATCAGGAGGGGGCATCCGGCTGCGCCCAACTCCTCCAGGACTATGGAGAGTTCGGAGATGCCGCCTCCGCCGCCGCCGTATTCCTCGGGGAGGTTGACGCCTAGGTAGCCTAGTTTGGCCGCCTCGGACCAGAGTTGTTCTCGGTCGTAGGTCCGGCCGTGGCGTTTTCCTAGGGCGGAGACGGCTGAACGTAGGGCCTTGTGTTCTTCGGTTTCGGTCGTGGGCATGTGGCTCCCTCGTTGTGGCTGGTCGCGCAGTTCCCCGCGCCCCTTTTAGGTGGGCTTGATTACCGCCAATAGGGCGGCTAGCTGTACCTGTTGGCCAGGTACAGCGTTCAGGGCCGTCAGACTTCCCGTGACCGGGGCTGTGATCTTGTGTTCCATCTTCATTGCCTCCAGCCACAACAAGGGGGCGCCTGCTGCTACTTGGGCTCCTACCGCCAAGCCCTCCGCCACTCTCACCACCGTGCCCGGCATCGGTGCCAGCAGTGAACCGGGGGCCAGTTGGGCGGCTGGGTCGGGGAAGCGAGGAAGGGCTGTCAGGGTCGTCGCGTTCACGTACACCTGGTCGTCGCCGTAGCTCGCGACCTCGAACTTCCTCTGCACGCCGTCCACTTCGAGTACGACTCGACCCGCGTCCGCGTGGATGACGCGTACCCCGTCCGCCGTCAGGCCCTCCCGCGTGTGGCGGTAGTGGACCTCGTGCTCCTCGCCCGCCATGGTGTAGCGCTTGGTCTGGGGCTGGGAGGGGAGATTGCGCCAGCCGCCTCCTCCGAAGCGGGAGCGGCCGTGGGTGTCGGCGAGGGCTGCGGCGAGGGGGGCGTGCGGGTCGGGGGCTTGTCGGGTGAGTTCCGGGAGGTGGCGGTCGTAGAAGCCCGTGTCCATGTGGGTGGTCGTGAACTCCTTGTGGCGAAGGGAGTTGACGAGGAGGGCGCGGTTGGTGATCGGGCCGTGGATGGTCGTCCGTTCCAGGGCGCCGGCGAGTTTGCGGAGGGCTTCGGCGCGGGTGGGGGCGTGGGCTACGACCTTGGCGAGCATCGGGTCGTAGTGGATGCCTATGGTGTCGCCGTCGGTGTAACCCGTGTCGAGGCGGACGCCGTTCGGGACGGCCAGGCGGTGCAGGGTGCCGGTCTGGGGGGTCCAGTCGTGGGACGGGTCCTCGGCGTAGAGGCGGGCCTCTATCGCGTGGCCGCGCGCGCTCGGGGGTTCGCTTTCGAGGGGCTCGCCCTCCGCGATGCGCAGTTGCAGGGCCACCAGGTCGATGCCGAACACGGCCTCTGTCACCGGGTGTTCGACCTGGAGGCGGGTGTTCATCTCCAGGAAGTGGGCCTGGTTGTCGGAAGAGACCAGGAACTCGACCGTTCCGGCGCCTTCGTAGGCGACCGCGCGGGCGGCGCGTACCGCCAACTCGCTCAGCTCCTCGGTGAGTTGATCCGGCAGGCCCGGGGCCGGGGACTCCTCGATCACCTTCTGGTGGCGGCGTTGGAGGGAGCAGTCGCGGGTGCCGAGGGCCCAGACCGTGCCGTGGGTGTCGGCGAGGATCTGTACCTCGACGTGTCGGCCGCCTTCCACGTAGGGCTCGACGAAGACCTCGCCGTCGCCGAAGGCACTGGCCGCCTCGGCCCGGGCCGCCGTCAACTCGGCTTCCAGGTCCGCGAGTTGGCGTACGACGCGCATACCGCGTCCACCGCCGCCCGCCGCGGCCTTCACCAGGACCGGGAGGTCGTTCTCGGTGACGTGTTCCAGGGGGGCGATGCCCATGAGTTGCTTGGCGCGGGTCTTGGAGGCCATGGCCTCGATCGCCTCGGGCGGGGGGCCGATCCAGAGCAGGCCGGCGGCCTGGACGGCGCGGGCGAAGTCGGCGTTCTCGGAGAGGAAGCCGTAGCCGGGGTGGACCGCGTCGGCGCCCGCCGCGACGGCCGCCTTCACTATCAACTCCCCGCGCAGGTAAGTCTCCGTGGGCGTCGAGCCAGGCAGCCGTACCGTCGCGTCGGCCACGCGTGTGTGGAGCGCGTGCTCGTCGGCGTCCGAGTGGACGGCGACCGTGCGGATGCCGAGCTCGCGGCAGGTGCGGAAGATCCGGCAGGCGATCTCGCCCCGGTTGGCGACAAGGACGGTCGAAATCACGTGGCCCCTCACATCGGTCATGGCCGTCACATCCGGAAGACGCCGAAGCCACCGCGCGCGCCCTCGTAGGGCGCGGTGTGGATGGCGGACAGGCACAGGCCGAGGACGGTGCGGGTGTCGCGCGGGTCGATGACACCGTCGTCGTACAGCCGCCCCGACAGGAACATCGGCAGGGACTCGGACTCGATCTGCTGCTCCACCATGGCGCGCAGCGCCGCGTCCGCGTCCTCGTCGTAGGGCTGCCCCTTCGCCACGGCCGACTGGCGGGCGACGATCGACAGGACGCCGGCGAGTTGCTGGGGGCCCATGACGGCGGACTTGGCGCTGGGCCAGGCGAAGAGGAAGCGGGGGTCGTAGGCGCGGCCGCACATGCCGTAGTGGCCGGCGCCGTACGAGGCGCCCATGAGCACGGACAGATGCGGTACGCGGCTGTTGCTGACGGCGTTGATCATCATCGCGCCGTGCTTGATGATGCCGCCCTGTTCGTACTCCTTGCCGACCATGTAGCCGGTGGTGTTGTGCAGGAAGAGCAGCGGGATGTCGCGCTGGTTGGCCAACTGGATGAACTGGGCGGCCTTTTGGGACTCCTGGCTGAAGAGGACGCCTTGGGCGTTCGCCAGGATGCCGACCGGATAGCCGTGCAGGGCGGCCCAGCCCGTCACCAGGCTCGTGCCGTAGAGGGGCTTGAACTCGTCGAAGTCGGAGCCGTCGACGAGCCGGGCGACGACCTCGTGCGGGTCGAAGGGGGTCTTGAGGTCCCCCGGGACGATGCCGAGGAGTTCGTCCTCGTCGTACTTGGGAGGCGCGGCCGGGGCCGGATCGCCGTACGCCTTGCGGTGGTTGAGGCGGGCGACGACGCGGCGCGCCTGGCGCAGCGCGTCCTGCTCGTCCACGGCGAAGTGGTCCGCGAGGCCCGAGACGCGCGCGTGCATCTCGGCGCCGCCGAGCGACTCGTCGTCACTCTCCTCGCCGGTCGCCATCTTCACGAGCGGGGGTCCGCCGAGGAACACCTTCGCCCGCTCCTTGACCATGATCACGTGGTCGGACATGCCGGGGATGTACGCGCCGCCCGCGGTCGAGTTGCCGAAGACGACGGCGATCGTCGGGATGCCGGCGGCCGAAAGCCGGGTCAGGTCACGGAAGATGGCGCCGCCCGGGATGAAGATCTCCTTCTGCGAAGGGAGATCGGCGCCGCCGGACTCGACGAGGCTGATGCAGGGGAGGCGGTTGGCGAGGGCGATGTCGTTGGCGCGCAGGGCCTTCTTCAGCGACCACGGATTACTGGCTCCCCCGCGCACGGTGGGGTCGTTGGCGGTGATCAGGCACTCCACGCCTTCCACCATCCCGATGCCGGTGACGAGTGAGGCGCCGACCGCGTAGTCGCTGCCCCAGGCGGCGAGCGGGGACAGTTCGAGGAAGGGGGTATCGGGGTCGAGGAGCAGTTCGATGCGCTCGCGGGCGAGCAACTTGCCGCGTCTGCGGTGCCGTTCGACGTATTTCGGCCCGCCACCGGCGAGCGCCTTCGCGTGCTCGGCGTCGAGTTCGGCGAGTTTGGCGAGCATGGCCTCGCGGTGGGCCGTGTAGTCGGGACCGTTGGTGTCCAGGGCGGTCGGAAGGACGGTCACAGGAGTGCCTCCGGTATGTCCAGACGGCGGGAACGCAGCCATTCGCCCAGGGCCTTGGCCTGCGGATCGAAACGATGCTGGGCGGCGACGCCCTCGCCGAGGATCCCCTCGACGACGAAGTTGAGGGCGCGAAGGTTGGGCAGAACGTGCCGCGTGACGCCCAACTCGGCTGTCTCCGGCAGGAGTTGCTGGAACCGCTCGACGGTCAGCGCATGGGCGAGCCAGCGCCACGCCTCATCCGTACGCGCCCACACCCCCACGTTGGCGTTCCCTCCCTTGTCACCGCTACGGGCCCCGGCGACCAGACCAAGGGGCGCCCGCGCCGTGGGCCCGTCCGGCGGAGGCTCGGGGAGGGCCGGCTGCGGAACGTCTTCCAGTACGCGGGTGCCGTGGGCCGGGGCCACAGGAATCCGGCGCCCGTCGTGGAGGACGGCCACATGGTCGACGTCGCCATGGGGGACATACACATCATCGAAGACGCCATAGGGCGCTCCCTTTCCAGGTGGGGTCAGCACATGGAAGCCGGGGTAACTGGCCAGTGCGAGTTCGACGGCGGCGGCGCTCAGCGCCCGTCCGACGACCTCCGGGTCGGCATCCCGCACGACGAGCCGCAGCAACGCGCTGGCGGTCTCCTCCGTGGAGGCGTCCGCGTGGTCGGTACGGGCGAGATCCCAGCGGAGTTCACCGGGCCGGGACTTGGCGTTCTCCTCGCCGAACGCGGCCTCCATCTGCTCCCGGACGAGCGTGGCCTTGCGCTCGATGTCGAGGCCGGTGAGCACGAAGGTGACCTCGTTGCGGAAGCCGCCGAGCCGGTTGAGCCCGACCTTGAGGCTCGGCGGCGGAGCCTCTCCCCGCACACCCTCGATCCGAACCCGGTCGACCCCGGCCCCTGTCCCGTCCTCACCGATCCGGACGGTGTCGAGGCGGGCGGTGACATCGGGACCGGCGTATCGGGCGCCGTGCGTCTCGTAGAGGAGCTGCGCGGTGACGGTACCGACGTCCACGACTCCCCCCGTGCCGGGGTGTTTGGTGATGACGCAGGAGCCGTCCTCATGGATCTCGGCGAGCGGAAAGCCGGGGCGGCGGAGCTTTTCGGGCGCGTGCTCGGTGAAGAAGGCGTAGTTGCCGCCGGTCGCCTGGGTCCCGCACTCCAGCACATGTCCGGCGACCACGGCCCCCGCGAGCCGGTCGTAGTCGTCGGCCCCCCACCCGAAGTGCGCGACGGCGGGCCCGGTGACCAGGGCGGCATCGGTGACCCGCCCGGTGACCACGACGTCGGCCCCCGCATCAAGACAAGCGGCGATCCCGAAGCCCCCGAGATAGGCGTGCGCGGCAAGGGCGTCCGGATACCGCCCGGCGAGATCGTCCCCCTCGACATGCGCGACCCGTACGGCTATCCCGAGCCGGTCGGCCAACTTCCTTACGGCGTCGGCGAGTCCAGCGGGATTCAGCCCCCCGGCGTTGGTGACGATCCGCACCCCACGCTCCTGGGCGAGCCCGAGACACTCCTCCAGCTGCTTGAGGAAGGTACGGGCGTACCCGGCGCCGGGGTCCTTCAGCCGGTCCCGGCCCAGGATGAGCATGGTCAGCTCGGCGAGGTAGTCACCGGTGAGGACGTCGAGTTGGCCGCCGGTGAGCATCTCGCGGAGGGCGTCGAAGCGGTCGCCGTAGAAGCCGGAGGCGTTGCCTATGCGGAGGGGAGCGACAGTGGAGGTCACTGTCCAGCCCCCTTCGGCTTCGGCGGGCGTCCAGTACCAGGCGGCCCCGCGAAGGCCTGGGCGATGTCGAGCCAGCGATCGGCGTCGGGGCCGACCGCTTCCACGGCGAGGTCGGTGCGGTGGGCGCGCTGGGTGACGAGGAGGCAGAAGTCGAGGGCGGGGCCGGTGACACGTTGGGGAGCGTCTTCAGGGCCGTAGACCCACAACTCACCGGAGGGAGCGCGGAGTTCAACACGGAACTCCCCGCTCGGTGGGGTGAGCCCGTGCACACCGAAGGCGAAGTCACGTGCGCGCACACCGATGCGCACCACATGCCGGAGCCGGTCCGTAGGCGGCCGGACCACACCGACCGCGTCGGCGACATCCTGCCCATGGGCCCAGGTCTCCATCAGCCGACCGGTGGCCATGGAGGCGGCCGACATGGGTGGCCCGTACCAGGGGAAACGGACTCCTGTGGGCGCGGCGTACAGGGCTGCCAGCAGGGCCGTCCGCCCGGCCCGCCAGTCGGCGAGGAGTTGGGCCGGCGTCTTCGCGGCCCCCTCCTGCGCACCCGCGTCCACGAACGTCTCGGGAGCTGCGAGCGCCTTCTCGACCAGCGCGCGGAACGCTTCCCCGTCCGTCACGGCGAGCAGGGCGGAGTGGTCGGTCCAGGCCAGGTGGGCGATCTGGTGGGCGACGGTCCAGCGGGCGGCGGGCGTCTCGAAGGCCCAGCCCTCCGGCCTCAACTCGGCTACCAGCCGGTCGAGTTCCTCGCTCTCGTCACGCAGGTCGTCGAACACGCGCGTCGGATCGGACATGGGGGGAGCATGGCAGGGGCATTAGAAACAATCAAGCGTGCTTGCATTATTAGACGGGGCGGGATGAGGGAATCTGGGACCCGGGGGGAGTGCCGTGGGCCTGAGTTGTGACGTGTCCGTTGGGCCGCCCGCTTCTTGGTCAGTGTCGGGATTGCGGGAGCCGAGTAAAGGGCGCTCCCTGCGGTCGCGTCGGCTGTGCCGATTCCGCTGCGCTCCACCCTTGACTCGTCTCCCGCAATCCCGTGGTGAGAAGCGAGCGGGCGGCCCCGAGGGATGGGTGGCCAGGCACGAATCCCGTCGGGTGGGCTGCGTTCTGGTCCGGGGTGAGGGAGCGCGCTCGCGTCTCGCCAGCACGCCGGGCGGGCTCAGCGGCCAACCCCCGGCAGGTCGGCGGGTCGGTGGGTGGTTGCGGGAAGCCGGGGGTAAATCTAACCACCGTGGCAGGATTTTACTGGTGAGAGATGACCCCGGCTTCCAGAGAAGAGTGGGCCGGGTCGAGGCAGGGGCGCTGGCGTCTGGCCTGCACGTCGGTTCGGCTCAGCGGCCACCGGCCAACGGCCGGTGGGGGGGGTGGAGGCTGTGGGTAAAACTAACTGGTGTGGTGTGCCGTTACCGGTTAGAAAAGACCCCGGTTTCCAGCGAGGGTGGGGTCGGGGGCGAGGTGGCGCGCCCGCACGCGGGGCCCGTTCAGCGGCCACCGGCCGGTGCGGCACGCGGGGACCAACGTCACGGGCATCGGGTCCTGGTCAACAGGCTGTGGCTGATGGGCAGTTCCGGGCCGTAGGCATGGCGGAAGGCTCCGGACTCCGGACTGGTTCCGGGCGGCGGCCCGGGCGATGTCCTGGGGGGAGGAGGGGGGGTGGTCTGGGCGGTGAATCCCCGTCGACCGGCTGGCCTTCCCCGGGCCCTGGGGTACCCGGTCCGCAGCAATGTGACACTCGAAGCGGAAGTGTCACACTTCCCGGACCCACCTCCCCCCTCCCGACCCCGGCCGCCGGTCCCGCTTCCTCGGGAGGCCGGAGTCTTTCCTAACCGGCCAAAGGTCAGGACGGTGGTTAGATTTACCCCCGGCTTCCAGCAACCACCCACCCACCCACCCAGGGCCGGCCGCTGAGCCGAGGCACGGCATGCGGGCGAGACGGCAGGACGCACCCCCATACCCCATGCCCCGTGCCCTGTGCCCTGTGCTCCCGTGTTCTCTCCACTCCACCGGCCGATAGCCGCTGAGCCGGCCCGGCGTGCAGGCGAGACGCGAATGCGCCCCCTCGCACCGGCCCGGATCCGCCCGAGGCGGGAGTCCCCACCGCACCTCCCACCCCACCGACGGGCAGCCGCCGAGCCGAGGCGGCGTGCTGGCGAGACGCGAGCGCGTCCCCGCGCATCGGCCCGGATCAGCCCGAGGCGGCGGTCACCACCCGTGCCTCCTCTCCCACCGGGGGTTGGCTGCTGAGCCGGCCCGGCGTGCAGGCGAGACGCGAGCGCGCCCCCTCGCACCGTTCCGGATCAGGCCAGGGGGCAGTCGCCACCGCACCCTCCCACCCCACCGGCCGTTGGCCGCTGAGCCAGCCCGGCGTGCAGGCGAGACGCGGACGCGTCCCCGCGCACCGGCCCGGATCAGCCCGAGGCGGCAGTCCCCACCGCACCCTCCCACCCCACCGACGGGCAGCCGCCGAGCCGAGGCGGCCTGCTGACAAGACGCGGACGCGTCCCCTCACCCCGGCCCGGAACTGCCCAAGGCGGCGGTCACCCCCCGCCCCCACCCCACCGGGCGATAGCCGCTGAGCCGACCCGGCGTGCAGGCGGGACGCGAACGCGCCCCTTCGCACCGGCCCGGAACGCAGTACAGACAGGGGCCCGCCCACCTTGGCCACCCGTCCTTCCGGGCCGCTCGCTCGCTTCCGAAACGGGCTGGAGCGGCCCTAGTCAAGGGTGGAGCGCAGCGGAATCGGCGCAGCCGACGCGACCGCAGGGAGCGCCCTTTACTCGGGACGCGGAAGCACGACACTGACCAAGAAGCGAGTGGCCCAACGTCCACCTACGCGTCTACTTTCGCCTTCCCCCGGCCCACCTGCGTCCGCACCGCCCCCATACTCGCCGCGATAACCAGCGCAATGGCCATCGCTTCGGGAGCGGACAGTGCCTGGTGAAGGATCAGGAAGCCCGCGGTCGCCGCCACGGCTGGTTCCAGGCTCATCAGGATGGCGAAGGTCGAGGAGGGGAGGCGGCGCAACGCCAGGAGTTCGAGTGTGTAGGGGAGGACCGAGGACAGGATCGCTACCGCGGACCCGAGGGCGATCGTCGCCGGGTTCAGCAGCTCCGTGCCTGACTCCGCGATGCCTAGCGGCAGGAACACCACCGCCGCCACAACCATCGCCAGCGCCAACCCATCGGCCTGCGGAAAGCGACGCCCCGTACGAGCGCTGAAAATGATGTACGTGGCCCACATCGCGCCGGCCCCCAGGGCGAAGGCCACGCCTACGGGGTCCAGGCTGCTGAAGCCTCCGCCGCCGAGGAGGAAGACGCCTGCCAGGGCGAGTCCCGCCCATACCGCGTTCAGCGCGCGCCGGGATGTCAGGACGGAGAGGGCCAGCGGGCCCAGTACCTCAAGCGTCACCGCCGGGCCCAGGGGGATGCGGGCCAGTGACTGGTAGAAGAGGCCGTTCATCGCGGCCATGGTGATGCCGAAGACGACGACCGTGTTCCAGTCCGCCCGCGAGTGACCCCGCACGCTCGGGCGACAGATCACGAGCAGAACCACCGCGGCCACCAGCAGCCGCAGCGTCACCACACCCAGCGCCCCCACCCTGGGCATCAGCGTCACCGCCAGCGCACCACCGAACTGCACCGAGATCCCCCCGGCCAGCACCAGCCCCACCGGCCCGAGCGAACCCACGCGGGACGGAGCCGCGGCCGAGTCTGCGGTCAGGTCGGCGGTCGGGTTGGCCACGGGGGCGGGGGTCGGCGTACTGGGGATGCTCACGGGGCTTCCAGGGCTCGTTCAGCGCGCATTCGTCCATCACGATGCACTGCTCGGTCCATGGTAATGGACTTCGACAGGTGTGAGAACCCTTTATGCAACTGTCACTGGGCCTGGTCCCGGAACAGGGGCCGACCGTCGGGGAGGGTGGTGGGCATGGGCCCGAAGAGGGGGTCGGAGTACAGGGGGTCGGAGTACAGGAGATCGGAGTACTCCGGGTACTCGGTCTGCGGGTAGGTCGGTTGATACGTCGGCCCGTACGTCGACCCGTACGTCTGCGGTGCCCAGCTCTCGACGAAGACCGGTGCCGAGGAGTACCCGTAACCCGCGCCCGCCGCCGGCACCTCCACCGGAACCCCCGTCTCCGCGAGCGACGGCAACCGCAGTTCCCCGGTGTCCATCACCGCGTTGTTCTGCGAGCGGTGCAGCCGCGAGTACGCCCCGCCTCGCGCCATCAACTCCTCGTGCCGGCCCGTCTCCACGATCCGACCCCGGTCCACGACCAGGATGCGGTCGGCGTCGGGGGCGAGGTTGAGGTCGTGGGTGATCATGATGGTCGTACGGCCCGCCATCAGTCGGCGCAAAGGCTTCACGACCCGGCGGGCCGCCATCGAGTCCAGGCCGGTCGTCGGTTCGTCCAGGACCAGGACCGGGGCGTCGCGCAGGATCGCGCGGGCGATCGCCAGGCGTTGGAGCTGACCGCCGGACAGGCGGGCCGAGTTGGGGTCGACCTTCGTGTCGTAGCCGTCGG
This sequence comes from Streptomyces sp. NBC_01261, assembly GCF_036226385.1. NCBI lineage: Bacteria > Bacillati > Actinomycetota > Actinomycetes > Kitasatosporales > Streptomycetaceae > Streptomyces > Streptomyces sp. NBC_01261. Next base: position 6,373,565 of record NZ_CP108463.1, on the reverse strand, counting down.
GGAGGCGGAGGATGAACTCGTGGGCGTCGGCGGCGACAGCCGCGTCCATGATCGCCTGCTCGCTCGCGCCGGGGCGGCCGCAGGCGATGTTCGCGCGGACGGTGTCGTGCAGGACCAGGGTCTCCTGGGGGAGCAGGGTCACGTACTCGCGCAGGCGGGCGAGGGAGAGATCGCGGAGGGGGACGCCGTCGAGGAGGACGTCGCCCGCGTCGGGGTCGTAGAAGCGGAGCAGCATTTTGGAGACGGTGGACTTGCCGGCGCCGCTGGGGCCGGTGACGATCACCAGTTCGCCGGGGTTGACGGTGAAGGAGAGGCCTTCCAGGGCGACTCGGTCGGCGCCGGGGTAGCTGAAGGTGACGTCGCGGAGTTCGACCGTGCCGTCGGGGCGGCCGGTCTCGGAGTCGCGGGCGGGGTCGGCGACGGACGGGCGGACGTCGAGGATCTCGATGAGGCGTTCGGCGCCCGCGGTGGCGGCGGTGATGGTCAGGCCGAGTTGGGCGAGGCCGCGGACGGGCGGGTAGAGGTAGCCCAAGAAGGCGGAGAACGCGAGGAGTTGGCCGAGGGTCATGCGGCCGGTGGAGATCTCCCAGGCGCCGATGCCGATGACGGCGAGCACGCACACGGTCTCGATGACGGCGACGATCTGCTCGTACGCCTCGTTGAGCCGCGTCGAGCGGACGGAGGCCCGGAACCAGGCGCCGGCCTCCTCGTTCAGGCGGCGGCGTTCGGCGTCGCGGCGGCCGTAGGCCTGGGTGAGGACGATGTTGCCCAGGGACTCCTCGACGACGGAGGTGATCGCGCCGTCGGCGACCCGGCCCTCGCGTGAGACGTCCTTGATGGAGCCGGAGAAGCGGCGGGCCGCGAGCCAGAAGAGGGGGGCGAGGACGAAGGTGGCGGCGGCCAGGTCCCAGCGCAGCCAGAACGCGGCGGCGGCGTAGAAGAGGGCCGAGAAGAGCGCGGAGGCGGTGCCGATGACCCCGGACACGACGAGGGTCTCGATCGCCTCGACGTCGCCGGTGAGGCGGGACAACAGGTCGCCCTGGCGGTGCCGTTGGAAGAAGTGCGGGGGCAACTGCTGTACGTGGTCGAAGACATGCTCGCGCAGTCTCATCACGAAGCGTTCGGTGGCCCACGCGGCAAGGGAGTTGCCGGCGTACGAGACGAGCGCGCCGACGATCGCGACGCCCAGCCACTTCACGGCGGGGCTCCAGAACGCGCTCAGCGAGCCCTTCGCGAGGGCGCGGTCGGTGAGGTCGGCGAAGAGGAGGATCGCCTCGGTCTCGGCGAGCGCGCCGATCACCGTGCACACCCAGACGAGGACCAGCCAGCGTCTGAGGCCGCGGGTCAGCGGCCAGAAACGACGGAAAGCGGTGCGGGCGGGAATGGTGGGAGTTCCGTAGTCCTCGTCGCATTCGAGGTCTTCCTCATCCGCATCCATGTCCATAACACGCTCGCTTTCCGTCATCAGAATTCCTTGGATTTTCGAATTCAGGAAAGAAAAGAGGGCCGACTGCGTGGGTCGGCCCTCCCTCTACTGCCGGTTCAGCTGTCCTGGCCGGGCAGCGGCTTCGGCAGGGGCTTCGGCTGGTGCTTCTTGCGCGGCTTCGGGGGCGGGGGCGGCAGCTGCTGCTTCTTGGGCTTGGGCAGCGGGGCGAGCTTGTTGAGGCCCATTCCGAACTCCTAGGTTGTGCAGTGGAATTTATGCGTCAAAGTCGAGCGTTTTACCGCCCGGGGAATTCCCGACACCCAGAAACTTACACGGCCCTGTAGCCAAGTCGCAGCAAAGTCGTCGACCGAACGGCAAACACGGGCTGTGAATACCTTTGTGAATCCTGAGTTACAGCCGCCAACCTGAGAGTTCTCTAATAAACCTGAGAGCAGCCTTAATGAACCTGTGCTTCCGCCCTCAACGGAGGGCCTGCCCGAGGCCGTCCGACCCTCAGCGGCGCGCCATGTAGAGGTCCAGCGCCTTGTGCAGCAGCCGGTTGAGGGGGAAGTCCCACTCCCCCAGGTACTCGACGGCCTCTCCGCCCGCGCCGGCCTTGAAACGCAGCAGCCCCAGCAGGTGGTTGGACTCCTCCAGGGTGTCGGTGATGCCCCTGAAGTCGTATACGTCGGCGCCGAGTTGGTGGGCGTCGGACATCATGCGCCACTGCATCGCGTTGTTGGGCTGCACCTCGCGGCGGCGGCTGGTGGAGGCGCCGTAGGAGTACCAGACGTGCCGGCCGACCGTCAGCATCGTGGCCGCGGCGAGGATCTCGCCGTCGTGGTGGGCGAGGTAGAGGCGCATGCGGTCGGGGTGTTCGGCGGTGAGGGCGGTCCACATGCGCTGGAAGTAGGGCAGCGGGCGCGGGATGAAACGGTCGCGCTCAGCGGTCTCGGCGTACAGCTCGTAGAAGGCGGGGAGTTCGTCGTAGCCGCCCTGGACCACCTTCACGCCGGACTTCTCGGCCTTCTTGATGTTGCGCCGCCACTGCTGGTTGAGGCCGCGGTGGATGTCGTCCAACGAGCGGCCCGCGAACGGTACTTGGAAGACGTACCGGGGCTGCCCGGCCGCGAAGCCGTCCTCTCCCCCGGCCTCCGTCTGCTGCCAGCCCGCGCGGCGCAGGCGGTCGGCGACCTCGTAGGCACGCGGTTCGTACGACGTGGGCGCGGCGTCCTTCAGCCGGCGCGCGTCCGGGTCGGCGATCGCCGCCTTCACCGCGTCCGCGCTCCAGCGGCGTACGACGACGGGCGGGCCCATCTTCACCGTGAACGCGCCCTGCGACTTGAGGTGCGCGAGCATCGGGTCGAGCCAGCGGTCGAGATCGGCGACGTGCCAGTCGATGACCGGACCCTCGGGCAGGTACGCGAGGTACTTCTTGAGTTTGGGCACCGGCCGGTACAACACCAGCCCCACCCCGACCAGTTGCCCACTCGCCTCCTCGAACCACCCGAGACTCTCCGCCCGCCAGTCGGGCTTCACCGCACCCCACGACGGCACCTGCATATGGCTGGCGGAGGGGCGGGCGGCGATGAACGCGAGATGTTCGGCGGGGGTGATGGGGCGGACACGGAGGTTGGTCATACGCGGGCTCCCTGACGGATCGAAACCGTGGTCGAACGGCCAGCGTAGGCAGTCACCCGCGCCCGTCCCGGGGTCCGAACGCCTCCAGCGCGTCCAGGTCCGACGCCCGCGCGTTGAGGAAGTGGTCCGCCCACTCGGCGATCTCCGGGTAGCCGGACTCACGGGTGAGGCGGTCGATCGCCGCCGGGATGTCGTACGGCGTCACACGCAGGTCCGTGCCGGGGCCGAGCAGGCACCAGTGGGCGCCGGGGCGGCCGTACGGCATACCGACGCTGCCGGGGTTGACGATCAGGCGGCCGTGGGCAAGGCGGACGTAGGGCATGTGGGTGTGGCCGCAGACGATCGTGCGGATGTCGTCGTCGAGGCCGGTGAGGACCTCCGTCCAGCGGGCGGGGCGGGAGTCGACCAGGACGACTTCCTCGTCGTCGCGGGGAGTCGCGTGGCAGAAGAGGACCCTGCCCAGGCCGCGGATCGCGAGGGTGAGCGTCTTGGGGAGGTCGGCCAGGAAATCGATCTGGTCGGGGCGGAGGGCGGTCGCCGCGTAGGGGGCGATGGGGTCGGGGATGTCGGCGCGTTCGCCTCTGCGGTACTCGACCAGTTCGCGGTCCGCGTTGCCCGAGATCCACAGCACTCGGTCGGCCCGCGCACGCAACAGGTCGACCACTTCCGCCGGTTGGGGACCCGCCGTGATGTCGCCGGTGAGGACGATGCGGTCGGCGGCGGCCACTTCCGGTTCGGCCAGGACCGCTTCGAGGGCGGGGAGCACTCCGTGAATGTCGGAGAGGACGGCGACTCGGCCCAGTTCGTCGGTCATTTCCGCTCTCCGTCCAGCGCGTCCGCCAGTACCTCCGCCAGGTGCCGGCCCCGTACCCCGGCCAGCTGCTCCAGCTGTGTACGGCACGAGAAGCCGTCCGCCAGGACCAGTGCGTGCTCCGGGGCCTGGCGTACCGCCGGGAGGAGTTGTTCCTCCGCGCAGGCCGTCGACACCTCGTAGTGGCCCTGCTCGAAGCCGAAGTTGCCCGCCAACCCGCAGCAGCCGCCGACCAGTTCGCCCGTGAGGCCGGCCGCCTCGCGCAGGCGGCGGTCGGGGGCGTCGCCCAGTACCGCGTGCTGGTGGCAGTGGGTCTGGCCGACCGTGGGGCGGTTGATGGGGGGTGGGGTCCAGTCGGGGGCCAGGCGTTCCAGGGCCTCGGCGAAGGTGAGGACCGAGGCGGACAGGCGGGCCGCCCGTGGGTCGTCCGGCAGCAACTCCGGGAGGTCCGTGCGGAGGGCCGCCGCGCAGCTCGGTTCCAGGACGACGACGGGCACATCCCCCCTGCCCGGGAGCTCGTCCATCGCGTCCAGCGTCCGGCGCATCACCGCGCGGGCGCGGTCCAGTTGGCCCGTCGAGACGTAGGTCAGGCCGCAGCACACCGGCTTCCCCGCCGTCACCGAAGGCGCCGTCACCGAAGGCACCGTCACCGAAGGCACCGTCACCGGAAGCGCCGCAACCGAAAGCGCCGCAACCGGAAGCACGTCCAGCCCCGCCGCCTCCAGCACCCGCACCGCCGCCAGCCCGACCTCCGGCGAGAGGTGTTCGGTGAACGTGTCCGGCCACAGGAAGACACGCTCTCGACCAGGCACCCCAGCTCTCGCGTGCCGTCGCCACGCCCGCGTGAACGTCGTCCCCGCCACCCGCGGAATCCCCCGCTCCCCCGCGATCCCGCCCAGCCGTTTCGCCAGCGCCGCCAACGGCCGTACGGAAGCGAGCGAGTTGACCAGCCACGCCGTACGCGTGCGCGCCACCAGCCGGAGCCAGCGCGGCAGCCAGCCCATCGCGTAGTGGGCCGCGGGCCTGCGTCTGCCCTCGTAGTGGTGGTGCAGGAACTCCGCCTTGTACGTGGCCATGTCGACCCCGACCGGGCAGTCCGTGCGGCAGCCCTTGCAGGACAGGCACAGGTCCAGCGCGTCCCGGACCTCCGTCGACCGCCAACCCTCGGTGACCAGTTCACCCGCGAGCATCTCGTGGAGGAGTCGGGCACGCCCGCGCGTGGAGTGCGCCTCCTCGCCCGTCGCACGGAACGACGGGCACATCACCGACGATCCGGACACCTCTGTCGTACGGCACTTGGCCACCCCCACGCACCGACGCACCGCCGCCGAGAAGTCCCCGCCGTCGGACGGGTAGCCGAACACCACGTCCACCGGCTCGCGGGGCAGTACGGAGAAGCGGAGGTTCGTGTCGAGCGGGGCCGGCCTCACCAGCATCCCGGGGTTGAGGAGGTCGTCGGGGTCCCAGACTCCCTTCACCCGCTCGAACAACGTCACCATCTCGGCGCCGTACATCTTCGGGAGGAGTTCGGCCCGCGCCTGCCCGTCCCCGTGTTCCCCGGAGAGCGAGCCACCGTGGGCCGTCACCAACTCCGCCAGTTCCTCCGAGAAGCCGCGGAAGCGGGCCACCCCCGCCTCCGTCAGCAGGTCGAAGTCGATGCGGACGTGGATGCAGCCGTCCCCGAAGTGGCCGTACGGCGTGCCCCGTAGGCCGTGTGCGGTCAACAAGCCCCTGAAGTCGCGTAGGTACGGGCCCAGTCGAGCCGGCGGTACCGCGCAGTCCTCCCAGCCCGGCCAGGCCTCCGAGCCGTCCGGCATCCTCGTCGCCGTACCGCTCGCGTCCTCGCGGACGCGCCACAGCGCGCGCTGGCCCGACGGGTCCGTCACCACCAGGGAGTCGAGGACGTCGGCCGCGCGGACGACGGTCTCCGCACGCGCGCGTGCCTCCGCCTCCGTGTCGCCGCCGGTCTCGACGAACAGCCAGGCGCCGCCCCGGGGGAGGTCGGCCGTGGAGCGGACCAGGTCGGCCGCCATGCCCTCGACGGTGAGCGGCCCATGGACCAGCAGGCCCGCCGCCGCCTCCGCCGCCGCGCTCTCGTCGGCGTATCCGAGTACCGCCAACGCACGCGCGCGGGGCGCCTCGACGAGGCGTACGACCGCCTCCGTGAGGATGCCCAGCGTGCCCTCGCTGCCGCAGAAGGAGCGGGCCACGTCCGCGCCGTTCTCGGGCAGGAGGGCGTCCAGGGCGTAGCCCGAGATACGGCGGGGGAGGTCCGGGAAGCCGGTGCGCAGGCGGGCCAACTCGGCTTCCGCGAGGGGGCGCAGGCCCTCCGGGGCGCCCGCCCAGTCGCGGCCGGGGTGCAGGAGATCCCCCCGCGCGGTGATCACGGACAGTTCGCTCACGCTGTCCGCCGTCGTGCCCCAGGCGACCGAGTGGGAGCCGCAGGAGTTGTTGCCGATCATGCCGCCGAGGGTGCAGCGGCTGTGGGTCGAGGGGTCGGGGCCGAAACGCAACCCGTGCGGGGCGGCGGCCTGTTGGAGGCGGTCGAGGACCAGGCCGGGCTGCACGACCGCCGTACGGGAGGCGGGGTCCAGGGACACCAGGCCGTTCATGTGGCGGGTGAAGTCCAGGACCACGCCCGTGCCCGTCGCCTGGCCGGCGATGGACGTGCCGCCGCCGCGGGCCACCACCGGCACCCCGTGCGCCCGGCAGGCCGCGAGCGTCGCCGCCACGTCGTCGGCGTCACGGGGCGCGACGACGCCCAGCGGGACGCGCCGGTAGTTGGACGCGTCCATCATCATCAGCGCCCGGGACGTGACGTCGAAACCCACCTCGCCCCGGACGGTCCTGCGCAGCTCCGCCTCAAGATCCGCCATGCCCCCAGCATGCACCCGACCACTGACAGTGACCGTCCGGCATCTGCCGAAACGTTCCGGGAAACTTCGCGCCCACGGGGCCGATTCCGTAAACGCATCCAGAACCCACCCAGTTCGATCACTAACTCTCATATAGTGACCGTCAGTTGAGCACCCGGAGTCGCTTCTCGCCCAGGAACCCGACGAGCACCCCCCGAGGACACGACCGAGGACGACTGAGGACCACGACCAAAGACGCCCGAGGACCCGACCGAGGACCCCTTTCATGACCGCCCCCATACTTCCCGGCGAACGACCCACCTTCCGCACCGTCGCCCCCGCCCCTGTGTTCACCGCCGTGCTGGCCGGGCTCGCGGTCGCCGGCGCGGTCTATGTGACGCCCGGCTCGAAGCGCCTCGCGGTCGCCTGCGGTGCCGGTGCCGGCGCGCTGCTGCTGTGCGCGGCCGTCGCGCTCGCCGCGCACGCGTACCAGACGGCCCGGATCACCCGCCGCCGCCTTGAGGCCGTCTCGCTGGACGCGGGGCGGCTGCTGCAGGAACGGGCCCGGCTGAGCACGGACTTCGACCGGGAGCGCGTGCAGCTGACCGAGGAGCTGACCCACGAGCGGGCCCGGCTGACCGCGGAACTCTCGCAGGAACGCGCCCGGTTGACCTCCGACTTCTCCCAGGAGCGGATGCGGCTCACCACCTCCTTCGCGGAGGAGCGCGGCCGCTTCACGGAGGAGAGCGAGCTGGAGCGCGCCCGGCTGACCGCCGAGAACAAGCAGCTGTCCGAGAAGGCCCGCCGGGACTCCCACGAGCGTGCCGCCGCGCTCTCCGCGACCGCCAACGCGGCGGGCCGGATGCAGGCGTTGGCCACAGGCATGCTCGCCGACCTGCGTGCCATGGAGGAGCGGCACTCGGACGAGGACGTCCTCGCCGACCTGCTCCACCTCGACCACCGCACCGCGCAGGCGGGCCGTCTCGCCGACTCCGTCGCCGTTCTCACCGGAGCCCGCTCCGGCCGCCGTTGGGCCCGCCCGATCGCCATGGAGTCGATCCTGCGGGGCGCGATGGGCCGGATCAGCGGCTACCAACGCGTACGCGTGCACTCCGCGAGCGACACCGCCGTAGCCGGGCACGCGGCCGAGGGCGTGATGCACGCGCTCGCCGAACTCCTCGACAACGCCGCGAACTTCTCGCCGCCGAGCGCCGAAGTGCATGTCTACGTAGAAGAAGTGCCCGCCGGGGTCATCCTCTCGGTGGAGGACAGCGGCCTGGTCATGGGCGACATCCAGCTGCGCCGCGCCGAGCGGGCGGTGTCCGGCGACTCCACCGAACTGGGCGGCCTCACCGGCACCCGGCTCGGCCTCGCGGTCGTCGGGCGACTGGCCCGCAAGTACGGCCTGAAGGTGTCGTACCGGCCCTCCGCGCGGGGCGGCACCGGCGTCCTGATGCTCGTACCGCAGGACATCCTGGTGCCCCAAGACGCGCCGACACCGCAGGTGTCCCTGGACCTTCCCGAGCCGTCACCGTCGTCGCCGTCGACACCGGTGGATCCGGAGGCAGTTCCCGAGCCCGCGGCCTCCGTCCGGAACCATCCGTGGATGTCCTACGCCGCCGGGCGCACCCTCGCCGATCTGGACCCGGACCCGGTGCCCACGCACGAGTCGCCGGACCGGGGTGCCCCGGCCGATGCCGTGATGGACGCGGCGAACACGTTGCCCGAAGGCCTGCCCAAGCGCCGCCGGGGTCAGGCACTCGCGGAAGCCGAACGTTCACGCGCGCGTGCGGAGTCCCCGGCCCCCGAGCCGCACCCCGCCCCCTCGGCCGACGACACCCTCGCCCGCACCGCCCGCTTCAACAGCTTCCGCCAGGCCGTGCGCGAGGCGGCGACCGACCAGGGCACGCGCGCGTCCGGCACCGACGCGGACAGCCCCGTATCAGCGGAGCTCCCCGTATCAGCGGAGCTCCCCGTATCAGCAGAGCTCCCCGTATCAGCAGAGCCCACCCCCTCCCTCTCCCACCCGGAAGGCAACCCCACCTCATGACCGGCACGACGACCGCCGACGAGAAGCTCACCTGGCTCATCGAGGGCCTCCTGGAGCGCACCCCGGGCGCGCGGCACGCGCTCGTGCTGTCGCGGGACGGCCTGAAGCTGTGCCGGACGCCCGAACTCTCCGTCGACCAGGCCGACCAGCTCGCCGCGATCGCCGCCGGGATCCAGTCGCTGTCGCACGGCGCGTCGATGGAGTTCGGGGACGGCAGCGGGGGTGTGCGCTCCGCGATGACGGAGTTCTACGGCGGGGTGCTGTTCATCGTCGAGGCGGGCGAGGGCGCTCACCTGGCCCTGGTCACCACCGAGGACGCGGACGCGGGGCTGATCGGGCACAACATGAGCGAGCTGGTCGAACAGCTCGGCGAGCACCTGCGCGCGGAACCCCGTTCGTGATGAGCCGCCCCGGCAGGGACGACTCACCCGACCGCCTCTACACGCTCACCGGAGGCCGCACCCGTTCCGGCCCGGACAGCCCGTTCGACCTGGTGACCCTCGTGGTCGCCGAGTGCGATCCGGCGGCCGGGATGCAGTCGGAGCACGCGGCGATCCTGCGGATCACCGAACACCCCACGGCCGTCGTCGAGTTGGCGGCCGAGCTGAAACTCCCGGTGAGCATCACCAAGATCCTCCTCTCCGACCTTCTCTCGGCCGGCCGGGTCAGCGCCCGCCATCCGCGCAAGGCCGATCTCGATCCCGACGTCCTGGAACAGGTGCTCGTTGGACTCCGCAACCTCTGACGCGCGCACCCCCTTGGGTGCCTCCGCCGACAACGGCCTGAAGATCGTGGTCGTCGGCGGCTTCGGCGTCGGCAAGACCACGCTGGTCCGCTCGGTCAGCGAGATACGTCCCCTCAACACCGAGGAGACGATGACGAAGGCCGGCGAGGCCGTCGACGACATCAGCGAGGTGCGCGGCAAGTCCGCGACCACCGTCGCCTTCGACTTCGGCCGCATCACGCTCGACGCCCGCAATGTGCTGTACCTGTTCGGCGCCCCCGGGCAGGAACGGTTCTGGTTCCTCTGGGACCGCCTGTTCTCCGGGACGCTGGGCGCGGTCGTGCTCGTCGACACCCGCCGGATCGGCGACTCCTGGTACGCCATCGACCGCCTCGAACACCACGGCACCCCCTTCATCGTGGCCTGCAACGACTTCGGCGGCCCGACCTACGCCCCGCAGCAGATCCGCGAGGCCCTCGACCTCGACCCGCACGTCCCCCTCCTGGACTGCGACGCCCGCTCCCGCGCGTCCGCGAAACAGGTGCTGATCTCCCTGGTCGAGCACGTCAAGAACGAACAGACCAGGGGCCGTTACGACGGCCAGGACCCCGGCCGCCACGACGGCCAGGGCACCGACCGCCCCCAAGTCCCCTCCCCCCAGCAGGAGTTGGCCCTGTGACCGCGCCCGTACCGCTGAGTGGACCCAGGTTCCAGACCGAACCGGCGCAGCTGTACCGGGAGATGCGGCGCGAGCACGGCGCCGTGACCCCTGTGGTGCTCGACGGCGACATCCCGGCCTGGCTGGTGCTCGGCTACCGCGAGCTGCACCAGGTCACCGGCGATCCGGTGCTGTTCAGCCGTGACTCCGACCTGTGGAACCAGTGGGACGGCATCCCCGACGACTGGCCGCTGCTGCCGATGATCGGCCGTAAGCAGCCGTCGATCCTCTACACGGTCGGCGAGCGGCACCGCGAGCGCGTCGGCATGATCAGCGACGCGCTGGAGGCCGTCGACCCGTCCGAACTCCGTTCGTACACCGAGAAGTTCGCGGACGAGCTGATCGACGGGATCTGCGCCAAGGGCGAGACGGACATCGTCGGCGACTACGCGATGCTGCTGCCGGTACGCGTCCTGGCCCGGCTCTACGGCTTCCGGGACGAGCAGGGTCCGGGGCTGGTGACCGCGCTCAACGACATGATCGACGGACGCGAGCGCGCGATCGCCGGGCAGACCCATCTGGCCACGTCCATGGGGCAGTTGCTGGCCGACCGGAAGGAGAAGCCGGCCGACGACGTCGTGTCGAGGATGCTCACGCACACCTCCGGCTTCAACGACGTCGAGATCGCCCAGGACTTGATGGTGATGATGGCCGCGGGCCACCAGCCGACCGCCGACTGGATCGGCAACTCGCTGCGCCTGATGCTGACCGACGACCGTTTCGCGGCCTCGCTGTTCGGCGGGCGCAACAGTGTCGCCGAGGCGATGAACGAGGTCCTCTGGGAGGACACCCCGACGCAGAACGTGGCCGGGCGCTGGGCCTCCCGCGACACGCAGCTCGGCGGGCGCCGTATCCGCGCGGGCGATCTGCTCCTCCTCGGTCTCCAGGGCGCCAACTCCGACCCCCAGGTCCGCACCGACGGCTCCGCGCTCACCGGCGGCAACAACGCGCACTTCTCCTTCGGGCACGGGGAGCACCGGTGTCCGTTCCCGGCGCAGGAGGTGGCCGAGGTGATCGCGCGGACGGGGATCGAGGTCGTACTGGACCGCCTCCCGGACATCGACCTGGCGGTACCGGCCGAGTCCCTGACGCGGAGACCGTCGCCGTGGCTGCGCGGACTGACCGAACTGCCGGTGCGGTTCACGCCCGTCGCCGCGCTCTGAATTGCGGCTTCCGCGTTCCGGCTTCCGCGTTCCGAGTTCTGAGATCCGAGTTCCGCCCTTCGAGCCCAGCTCCCCCTTCGAGCCCTGCCCCCCTTTGATCCCTGCTCTTTGAGCCCTGCCCTGGAGGCACTCCCGTATGAGCACCGGTACCGAAGAGACCCGTATCGTCCTCGACCCCTTCGTCGGCGACCTGGACGGCGAGAGCGCCAGGCTCCGCGCCGCCGGTCCGCTGGCCGCCGTGGAACTGCCCGGTGGCGTGCCCGTGTGGGCGGTGACGCGGCACGCCGAGGCGAAACAGCTGCTCACGGATCCGCGGCTGGTGAAGGACATCAACGTCTGGGGTGCCTGGCAGCGCGGCGAGATCCCCGCGGACTGGCCGCTGATCGGGCTCGCGAACCCGGGCCGTTCGATGCTGACCGTGGACGGCGCGGACCACCGCCGGATGCGCACGCTGGTCGCGCAGGCGCTCACCCCGCGCCGGGTGGAGCAGATGCGGGAGCGGATCGCGAAGCGGACGCAGGGCCTGCTCGACGGCCTGGACGGGGACGAGGTCGACCTGAAGGCGGCGTTCGCGTACCCGCTCCCCATGTACGTCATCGCCGACCTGATGGGCATAGCGGAGGACCAACTCCCGCGCCTGAAGGAGCTGTTCGAGAAGTTCTTCTCGACGCAGACGCCGCCGGCGGAGGTCATCGCGACGCTGACGGAACTCGCCGGCATCATGGCGCGGACGGTCGCGGCGAAGCGGGCGGAGCCGGGCGACGACCTGACGTCGGCGCTGATCGCGGCGTCCGAGAACGGCGACCACCTCACCGACGAGGAGATCGTCTCCACGCTCCAGCTGATGGTCGCGGCCGGCCATGAGACGACGATCTCACTGATCGTCAACGCGGTCGTCAACCTGTCGACGCACCCCGTCCAGCGCGCCCTGGTGCTGGCCGGCGAGGCCGACTGGTCCTCGGTGGTCGAGGAGACCCTGCGCCACTCGACGCCCACCTCGCACGTCCTGATCCGCTTCGCCACGGAGGACGTCCAGGTCGGCGACAAGGTCCTCCCGGCCGGGGACGCGCTGATCGTGTCGTACGCCGCGATCGGTCGTGACGAGGAGGCCCACGGCCCGACGGCGGGCGAGTTCGACATCACCCGCACCAGCGAGAACCGGCACATCTCCTTCGGCCACGGCCCGCACGTCTGCCCGGGCGCGGCGCTGTCCCGCCTGGAGGCGGACGTGGCGCTCCCGGCCCTCTACGAGCGCTTCCCGCACCTGGACCTGGCGGTCCCGGCGGCCGAGCTCCGCAACAAGCCGGTGGTGACGCAGAACGACATCTTCGAGCTGCCGGTAAAACTGACGCCGGGCGACTGATCCACTTGTCCACGGGCCGGAGCGGTCGTCTCATCGAACGGACGCGTTTCCGTCCGGTTTCACCGAGGGGATACGCTCCGGCTCGTGGCTGATATCCAGATTCCCGCTGACATCAAGCCCGCCGACGGACGTTTCGGCGCTGGCCCCTCCAAGGTGCGGACGGAGGCGCTGGACGCGCTGGCCGCCACCGGTACGTCTCTGCTGGGTACGTCCCACCGCCAGGCCCCGGTCAAGAACCTGGTCGGCAAGGTGCGTGAGGGCGTCTCCGCGCTGTTCTCGCTCCCCGAGGGCTACGAGGTCGTCCTCGGCAACGGCGGTTCGACGGCCTTCTGGGACGTCGCGACCCACGGCCTGATCGACAACAAGTCCCAGCACCTGACCTTCGGCGAGTTCAGCTCGAAGTTCGCGAAGGCGGCCAAGCTGGCGCCGTGGCTGGCCGAGCCGACCGTCATCTCCTCCGACCCCGGCACGCACCCGGACCCGGCCGCCGAGGCGGGCGTGGACGTGTACGCGTACACGCACAACGAGACGTCGACGGGCGTCGCGGCCCCGATCAAGCGGGTCGCGGGAGCCGACGAGGGCTCCCTCGTCCTCGTCGACGCCACGTCGGGCGCGGGCGGCCTCCCGGTCGACATCGCCGAGACGGACGTCTACTACTTCGCCCCGCAGAAGTCCTTCGCCTCCGACGGCGGCCTGTGGATCGGCGTCTTCTCCCCGGCCGCGATCGAGCGCGCCGAGCGCGTCCACGCGTCCGGCCGCCACGTGCCCGAGTTCTTCTCGCTCCCCACGGCGATCGACAACTCCCGCAAGAACCAGACGTACAACACCCCTGCCCTGTCCACCCTGTTCCTCCTCAACGAGCAGCTTGAGTGGATCAACGGCCAGGGCGGCCTGGCGTGGTCGACGGCCCGCACGAAGGACTCGTCGAGCCGTCTGTACAGCTGGGCGGAGGAGTCGAAGTACGCGACCCCGTTCGTGTCCGACGCCACCAAGCGCTCGCAGGTCATCGGCACGATCGACTTCGCCGACGAGATCGACGCGGCGGCCGTCGCCAAGGTCCTGCGCGCCAACGGCATCGTCGACACCGAGCCCTACCGCAAGCTCGGCCGCAACCAGCTCCGCGTGGCGATGTTCCCGGCGATCGACCCGGCGGACGTCGAGGCGCTGACGAAGTGCGTCGACTACGTCATCGAGAAGCTCTAGTCGTTCTCGCTACGACGACGAGGGGCGCCCCGCGGATCAACCGCAGGGCGCCTTTCGTCGTCGTAGGGCAATGCGGGGAAGCCTGCGTCCGAAGTCCAGGTGAACCCGGAACCCGGACAAACCCCCCGCACACCACAGCCGCGTAACAGCGAACGCACAGCGGACAACTCCCACCCCGCCCCGCCGGTCGAACTCGACGCGTCGCACACCTGCGGCGCAACTCCTCGACTCCCGACCGAAGTTGGAGTTGCCCCATGCCCAGGAAGTCCCTGCCGACGCGGCTCGCCGCGACCGCCGCACTGCTCCTCGCCGCAGGCGTCCTGTCCGCGCCGGCCGCCTCGGCGGCACCCTCGGACGCCGCGCCCGGCGACGCGTACGTGCTGACCGTGACCACCAACCCGGCCAGTACCAACTACCAGGAACGGCACGTCGACGTCACCGGCACCGTCACCAAGGCGGACGGCACCCCGGCGCCGAACATCCCCGTCACCCTCCAGGAAGTCGTCCAGTTCACGACCTGGAACCCGTGGGGCGACCCGATCGACCCCAACTACTACGAGCCCCGCGACCTGGGCAAGCCGGTCACCGACGCCAACGGGAAGTTCACGATCCCGGACGTCGACATCGACCACTCGGGCGGCAGCAGCCTGCTCAACGTCCAGCACGACGTGCACATCACCGCCCTCTACGACGAGGACGGCGACCTCGACACCCCGCAGGACGGCTACTTCGCGGAGACCACGGTCGCCGCCAACACCCGCTCCAGCTCAGTCAGTTACTCGGTCAACAAGAAGAAGGTGAAGGCGGGCGACATCCTCACCGTCCAGGGCAAGGTCACCCTCCCCCAGGGCGTCGAGCCCCAGGGCACGGAGGTCTTCCTGCAGACGTACTGGGAGCAGGAGTCCCACGTGAAGGTGACCGCGGAGGACGACGGCTTCTTCGTCCTGTCGGTGCGTGTCTCGTCCTACGACGACACGTTCACGCTGCGCACGGCCCCGACGGACCTGTACGTGGCGGGGGCGGTGCGGAAGCTGCCGATCACCAACACGTCGTTGCCCCGCGGGTAACCTCCCGACGTGGGCGCCGAGGGGTGTGGTGGGAAAGTGTGACACTTCGCGCGGAAGTATCACATTTTCGCGGGGTGGGTGGCCGGGCGGGGAGCCGGCAGCGCGTGTCAGAACTGCGAGAGAAAGCCCTGCCAGCCCTCACGGGAGACAGCGAAGACGGGGGAGCCGTCTTCCGGGTGCTTGCTGTCGCGGACGGCGCGGCCGTGGGCTGCGGTGTCGGCGCCCTCGACGCAGGCGCCCGGCCGCGCGGAGTACGACGACTTTGCGCGAGCGCACCTACGCCATGCCGGCCGTGGTGCTGGGCCTGAACTTCGCGTGGGAGTGGACGTACGCGGTGCACGACCTGGTCTTCGACCCGTCGGTGCAGGGCGGTATCAACCTGGTGTGGGGCATCGCCGACGCCGTGATCGTGTACACGTTCTTCCGGTACGGCCGCGCCGAGTTCCCGTCGTTCGTCACGCCACGGATGTTCGCCGGGCTGAGCGTGCTGCTGTTCGGGATGTCGTTCGCCGTGCAGTGGCTGTTCCTGGCGAAGTTCGGCGCGGAGGACGGGGTCGCCCACTCGGCGTTCCTCCAGAACCTGTTGATGTCCGCCCTGTTCATCGCGGTGGCCAAGTGGCTCGGCACGCTCGCACCCACGATCCTCTTCGGCGCCCTCCAGCACGACGGCTTCCTGCTCGGGCTCGGCATCATGTGCAGCGTGCTCGACCTGGTCTACGTCTGGTTGTGCGTGGGGGCGAAGCGGGACGGTGCGGTGTCCGGCCCGGCCGACTCGACCGGCCCGGCCGACTCGACCGACTCGGCTATCTCGACCCTGGGACGGCGCACCGGCGTGGACGCGGGTACCGCCGGCGCACAAGGCGATGCGGACGCCGACGTCGCGCTGTGAGGTACGGCTTGCCCGCATCACGCCGAGGGGGTGAGACGGGGCGCGCGGTGTCGGCCGTGTCGCCCGACTCGGCCCCCTGCCCGTGCCCCGTCCCCTCAGGCCGTCAGGCCCTCACGTCGCCGTACAGCTCAGGCTCGGCGCGCTCCCACCTCCCGGAGCACCCCCGAACCCGAAACTCGCCGAACCCCCCACCCCCACAGTCCCGTTGTGGTCCGCGTTCACCGCGGTCACACTCGTCCCGCTCTGCGTGTACGTCGCGTTCCACATGTTCGTGATCTGCTGGGTGCCGGGCCAAGTCCACTTCACCTGCCAGGACTTGAGGGCCGAGGTCCCGGAGTTCTTCACCGTCACGTCGGCGTTGAAGCCGGTGCCCCAGTCGCTGGTGACGGTGTAGGTCGCGGTGCACGCGGCCGTACTTCCGCCGCCCCCTCCGTCTCCCCCGCCCGTTCCCGTCCCCGTGCTCGGGAATCCGGCCGCCTTGATGCTCGCCAGGTATCCGTCCTTCACCGTGTCGACGGTCAGCCAGTCGTCCTTCAGGATTCCGCCCGTGTCACCGGAGTTGGGGTTCCACGACCAGAAGGTCCAGGAGAAGGTGTCGGCGCCGTACGTCGAGGTCGGGCGCAGGTAACTCACCAGCGCGGCAAGCCACTTCTGGTCCACCGTCGATGCCAGCGTCGTACCGAACTCGCCCACCCACACCGGCGCGATGTTCTGCTGGAACAGATAGCCCCAGTACTTGTCCCACACGGCGGGCATGTTCGCCGGGAAGGACGGGTCGCTGAACCACGGTTGCTGGGCCACGCTCGTCGCGTAGTCGTGGGCCGAGTACACGACCCGGCCGGGCACGGTCAGCCGGACCGGGTACTGGCCCGCGCCCATCAAGTTGCCGCCCCACCAACCCGATACGCCGGCATACGTCTGCACGCCCTCCACGAAGATCAGCAGGTCCGGGTTGACCGACAGCACCGCGTCGCCCGCGCGCTCCGCCGCCAGGCGCCAGTCCGTCGCCACGTCGCCGCAGCCCCAACATGCCGGGTCGTGCGGCTCGTTGTGGAGGTCGATGCCGATCACCGTCGACTGGCCCGCGTAACGGGTCGCCAGGGAGCGGAGGTTGGCGATCCACGTCGACTCCGGTACCGCCGCCGTGTACCAGAGCGCCGACTGCGCCGACGCGTCCGGGCGGTGCCGGTCGAGGATGACCTTCAGGCCGTCCTGGCCGGCGTAGGCGACGAGTTTATCCATGATCTGGAGGGAGTCGAGGCCCTGGAGGTCGGCGTTCTTGCCGCTGGAGAAGTCGATGCTGTTGGGGACCGTGCCGGGCTTGAAGATGTCGTCGCTGTAGGGAAGGCGGATGGTGTTGTAGCCCAGCGACTTCATCTGGTCGATCATGCTCTTGTAGTCGCGCGACCAGAGGCCGTGGACGACGTAGTTGGCGGTCTCGAAGCCGAACCAGTTGATCCCGGCGATACGGACCGGCCGGCCGGCCGCGTCCAGGATCTGGCGGCCACTGGTGTGCCAGTAACCGGCGCCGGGGGCACTCGCCGTATCGGCCGCCCGTGCCGCGTGCACACCGGTCGCCTGTGCCGCGTGCACACCGGCCAGCGGTAGCACGAGCACCGCGGCAACAACCCCCAGCGCTCTTCTCAAGCTGCGGAACATGTCGCTGCTTCCTCTCGGGAGGCGCGGGCCCGGAACTGGTGGGAGCGCTCCCACCGCCCTGCGCCTCCCATGGAAGCGACGTCACGTGGACACGTCAAGGCAATGGACGCCGACAGTCGCCCACGGCTATCGGCTCAGCCTGCGGAACCTGCGTATCGCCAGCGGAAGGAACAGCAGCGTCAGCGCCGCCGGCCACGCCCCCGCGAGCAGCAACGTGTGCTGTTCCGGCCACGACGTGCCCTGCCCCGTCGGCGCCCCGAAGAGCGCCCGTGTCGCGCCCGCCGTGGACGAGAGCGGGTTCCAGAGGGCGGCCTGGCCGAGCCAGTGGGGCATCTGGGTCGGGGAGACGTAGATGCTGGAGATCATCGTCAGGGGGAAGACGATCGCGAACAGGCCGCCGACCTGTTCGGGGCCCGGGAGCAGGAGTCCGAGCCAGACGCCTACCCAGATCAGCGCGAAGCGGAGTGCCAGGAGCAGGGCCACCGCCTTCACGAAGTCCAGGCCGAGGCCGATGTCGATGCCGAGGCCCGCGCCCAGGTCGGGGCCCGCGCCGAACTCCGGGCGCCAGCCCATGCCGTACGCCGTGGCCATCATGATGCCCAACTCGGCGCAGGCGACGATGAGATCGGTCGCGCCACGCCCCGCGACGACCGCCGACGGCGCCATCGGCATGGAGCGGAACCGGTCGATGACGCCCTTCTTCGCGTCGTTCACGAAGATCGTGGCCGTGGAGACGAACCCCATGGCCACCGTCATCACGAACATCCCCGGCATCAGGAACGCCTTGTAGTCGCCGCCGCCCGGCACCCGCATCGCCTTGCCGAAGACGTAGCCGTACAGCAGGACGGACAGGATCGGGAAGCCCAACTGCCAGAGGATGCTGACCGGTTGGCGCCGGTAGTGGGTCAGGCCGCGGCGGACGACGTTCCAGCAGTCGGCGATCGTCCAGAAGACGCGGCCGTGTTGGGGGCGTCTTCGGTAGGTGCGCCCGGTGCCCTCGGATGCCGTCGAGACGTTGCCGCTCACGCCGCCGCCCCCTCGGTCTCCGAGACCTCGAACTCCGGCTCCTGGGCGGCCGGTTCTTCTTCCGTACGGCGGCCCGTCAGCCGGAGGAACACGTCGTCCAGGCTCGGGCGGCGCAGGCCGATGTCCTCGACCGGGATGCCGTAGTGGTGGAGGTAGCGGGCGACCTCGGTCAGCGAGCCCACCCGGTCGGCCACCGGCGCGTGCACCCGCAACTCCCCCATGTCGGCCTCGGGTTGGCCGCCGCGGGCCACCCTCGCGACCGCCTGCAACGCGTAGGGGATGTGGGCCGGTTCGCACAGCACGACCTCGATACGGTCGCCGCCGACGCGGTTCTTGAGGCCGTCGAGGGTGTCGTCGGCGATGGCCCGGCCCTGGTCGATGACGGTGATGCGGGAGGCCAGGCGGTCGGCTTCCTCCAGGTACTGGGTGGTCAGGAGGACGGTGGTGCCGTCGGCCACCAACTGCCGTACCGCTGACCAGACTTCGCCCCGGCTGCGCGGGTCCAGGCCGGTGGTCGGTTCGTCCAGGAAGAGGACGGCCGGGGCCAGGATCATCGACGCGGCGAGGTCGAGGCGGCGGCGCATGCCTCCGCTGTAGCCGCCCGCGCCCTTGTCGGCGGCGGCCTCCAGGTCGAACTGGCGCAGGAGTTGGGACGCCCTCAACTTGGCCCGCCTGCGGCCGAGATGGAAGAGGCGGCCGAACATCTCCAGGTTCTGCCGGCCGGTGAGGATCTCGTCGATCGCCGCGTACTGGCCGGTGAGTCCGATCCGGGTGCGGACCTGACGCGGATGGCGGGCCACGTCGAGGCCGGCGACCGTGGCCCGGCCGCCGTCGAGCCGGACGAGGGTGGAGAGGATGCGGACGGCGGTGGTCTTGCCGGCGCCGTTCGGGCCGAGCAGCCCGTGCACGGTGCCCTCGCGGACGGCCAGGTCGAAGCCGTCGAGGGCGTGTTTGTCGCCGTAGCGCTTCCGCAGGCCCTCGGCCTCCACGACATGTCCGTCGCTGTGTACGCCGCTGTGTCCGCCGCTCATGAACCCTCCCTCCCGAACTGCGTGCACCGTATCCGATTGCGCGTACGGTGTACTCGGTTTTCGCACGGCGACCTAGACTCCCCCGCATGACGAGCAGGCCCCCCAATCCGACCTCCCACTCGACGGAGTCCAGCGGCAGCGGTGACATCGGCCGCACCCTCGAACTCCTCTGGGACACCGGTCCCCGCCCCAGCCGGGGCCCCAAGCCCGGCCTGTCCGTCGACCGGATCGTGGACGCGGCCATCCGCATCGCGGACGAGGAGGGGCTGGACTCCGTATCCATGCGCCGGGTCGCCACCGACCTCGGCACCGGCGCGATGTCCCTGTACCGGTACGTCCCCGGCAAGGCCGAACTCCTCGACCTGATGCTGGACCGCGTCCGCTTCCCGGACGGCCCCGACGAAGGTACGGGCAGCGGCAGTTGGCGTACCGCGCTGGAGTCAGCCGCCCGCGAGGCGCTCGCCGTCCACCGCCGCCACCCCTGGCTGCTGCGCGTCAACCAGTCCCGCCCGCTGCTCGGCCCCCGCGCCCTCGCCACCCTGGAACACCTGCTCGGCCGCATCCGCCCGATGGGCCTCACCGACCCGGAACTCGTCTCGACGGTCGTCATGATCGACGGCTACGTCGTCGGCGCCGCCCGCACCCAGGTCCACCAGGAGGAGGCGGCCCGCAGCACCGGTCTGACCGACGCGGAGTTCTACGGCGCCCAGGTCCCGGCGCTGGAGAAGGCGATGGCGACCGGCGCGTACCCGACGCTCGCGTCCCTCTCCCCCGACACCTTCACCGCCGGCTTCGACCACTTCGAGTTCGGGCTCGGGCGCATCCTGGACGGGCTGGAGGTCGTGGTCCGACAGCGCGGCGAGGGCCAACAGGCCTCGAAAACGGGCGGGTTCAGCTCCTACGACGCGTGAGGCGCCGTAGTCCGAACAGCGCCCCGCCGACGACCACAATGGCCAGGGCGCCGATCTTCACATTGCTCCCGGAGCCGCCGCCGCTGTCACCGCTCGCCGAACTCCCGCCACCGGAGGGCGACTTGGAGGAGTCCGAGCCACCCCCGGGCGCGTCCTCCGCCTGCACCGGACTGTCGGTGCCCTCGCTCCCGTACATCAGCTTGGTGCCGTCGGCCGAGTAACTGACGGACTCCCCCTGCCCCTGCAACGGTACGTCGAGGCGCCCCTCGCGCTTGATCCTCCCGCCGTTCCAGTCGTAGTAGATACCGCCCAAGTAGCCGCGTACGGCGAGCTGTTGGCCGTTGGGGGAGAAGGCGGCGTCGGTGGCCCAGAGGTCGACGGCGGCGATGGGCTTGAAGTAGTTGGTGCCGGAGGAGGAGAGCTTGGCGGGCCCTTCGAACAGATGCCCGCCGTCCTCCTTCTTGTCGATGATGTACACGCGCCCGGTCTTGGGGTGCACGATCAGCGACTCGGCGTTGCGGGCGCCGTCCGAGTACTTCACGACGTACTGCGTCGCCCGGATCGTCTGGTCCTTGAGCACCTTCGGCTCGGGCAGCTTGTAGATCCAGACGTACGGCCAGGTCCCGTCGAGGTTGTCGCCGATGTCGCCGACGTAGATCTCGTTGTGCGGCCCGATGGAGATCGCCTCGACGTCGCGCGGCTTGCCGACCCCGCTGAAGGTGACCGTGGCGACCGTCCTGCCGGTGCCGCTGTCGACGGCGTAGATGTACGGGCCGTCGTTGCTGTCGTTGTGCGTCCAGTAGATGCCGGGGTGGAGGTGCGAGGCGGCGAGCCCGCTGGACTCGGTGATCCGGGAGTCGGTGATCGTGAACCCCTTGTCGCCCTTGCCGTCACCGTCGTCGGAGGGTGCTGCGGCTGCGGGCAGGGCGAGCGCGCCGACGAGGAGGCCGGCACCGAGGAACGCGAGGAAGCGACGCATGCCCCAAGCCTGCCATCCCGTGCGGCGCGGAACGGAGAGTGCTGTGGCGGGCCGGGCGTGGTGGGCCTCACACCCCACCCGTTCCATCCCTCGGTGGTTGATCGTCCATCATGAGCGGATGCTCAGGTTCATGCCCGTAGGCGACTCCATGACGATCGGGAGCGCGGGCGAACACACATGGCGTTACCGGATGTGGCAGCACCTGCGCGCGACCTACGGCGGCCCGTTCGCCGTGGTCGGCCCGCGCGAGACGCTGTACGACAAGGCGACGGACACGCCCACGTCGTACGAGTACGCCGACCCCGACTTCCCGCACTTCCACCTGGCCGGCTGGGGCGAGGGCTGGCTGCACATGGCCCCGCTGATCGGCGAGGCGGTCCGCGCGCACCGGGCGGACGTGCTCCTGGTCTCCCTCGGCCTGATCGACCTGGGCTTCTACACGAACGCGACGCAGACGGCCGACAACATGCGGTCCTTCGTGGCGGCGGCCCGCATCGCGAGACCGTCCGTCCGCATGGTGTTCCTCCCGGTGATCCCGAACGTCCGCGCCGAGACCGACGCCCCTTTCGCCACCGAGGTCGCCCTCTTCAACGAACTCCAGGCGAAGGCGGTCGCCGACCTCGACGCCCCCCGCTCCCCCCTCCTCCTGGCCTCCCTCCCGGACTCGTACGACGTCACCCACGACACGTACGACGGCACCCACCCGAACGCGTCCGGCGAGCACAAGATCACGGGGGCGTTCGCGGGGGCGATGCATCAGGCGTGGGGGGTGGGTGGGGAGTACGGCGAGGACGCCCCGGCCGAGGACGACAGCACCCAACACCGGGCGCACCACTCCTCGTTGAGGCGGTCGGCCCGCCGCTGAGCCGGGGGACGTGAGCACGTCGGTCGATGGCGTGATCACTACGCATCCCGGTCACCGTGCGTATCGTTGAACCGCGCGGCTGCACTTGTGTGGAGGGCGGCCGGCGAGGAGCGCCACGATGACCGTCCGTGAAGACAGGATCGCGATGGCCGAGGTAAGCGGCGAGCTGACTCTTGATGTCATGTTCGAGTGGCTTGAGAAAATGCCCATCCCCGAGGGAATCAGGGTCGAGATCGTCGGGGGGAACATCTACATGTCGCCGCAGCGGGACACCCACTGGGAGATCATCCGCAGGGTCGTAAGGGCGTTGGAGGACAAGTTCGGCATGCAGAAGAGCCCCGAGGGATACGGGCAGCACCAGGACGTCGAGTTCGTCGCCGAGGTCATCTCGAAGGGCACCGCCGCCAACGACTACGGCCCGAAGAAGGCCGCGTACGCCCTCGCCGAGGTCCCCGTCTACGTCATCGCCGACCCGCACCAGGGGCGTTGCCACGTCTACACCCACCCCAAGGGCGACGACTACGCGACGGAGACGAAGGTGGCGTTCGGGGACGACATGGATCTCACCGGCACCGTGGTCGGTCTCACCCTCAGCACCGCCGACTTCCCCCGCGACTGACCCCCCTTGCATAGAGCGCACTCGAAGTCGTTGGCTAGGTACTCATGAAGTACACGCAGCTCGGACGCACAGGCCTCAAGGTCAGCCGACTGGTCCTCGGCACGATGAACTTCGGACCGCAGACGAATGAGCCGGACAGCCACGCGATCATGGACGCGGCACTGGCCGCGGGCATCAACTACTTCGACACCGCCAATGTGTATGGGTGGGGCGAGAACAAGGGCCGTACCGAGGAGATCATCGGCACCTGGTTCGCGAAGGGCGACGGTCGCCGCGACAGGACGGTCCTCGCCACCAAGGTCTACGGCAACATGGGCGCGGACGGCGACGCCTGGCCCAACCACGACAAGCTCTCCGCCGTGAACATCCGGCGGGCCGTCGACGCCAGCCTCAAGCGGCTGCAGACCGACTACATCGACATCTACCAGTTCCACCACGTCGACCGGGCCACCCCCTTCGAGGAGATCTGGCAGGCGATCGACACCCTCATCCAGCAGGGCAAGATCCTCTACGTCGGTTCCTCGAACTTCCCCGGTTACAAGATCGCCCAGGCCAACGAGATCGCCGCGCGCCGCGGCGGCACCATCGGGCTCGTCAGCGAGCAGTGCCTCTACAACCTCGCCGAGCGGCGCGCCGAGATGGAGGTCATCCCGGCCGCGCAGGAGTACGGCCTCGGGGTCATCCCCTGGTCCCCGCTGCAGGGCGGTCTCCTCGGCGGGGTCATCAAGAAGGAGGTCTCGGGCGGACGCCGGGCGAGCGGCCGGGCCGCCGACACCCTGGCCAATCCGACCTCACGCGCCCAGATCCAGGCCTACGAGGACCTCCTCGAAAAGCACGGCATCGAACCCGGCGAAGCCGCCCTGGCCTGGCTGCTGACTCGCCCGGGCGTCACCGGCCCGATCGTGGGTCCGCGCACCGCCGAACAGCTCGACAGCGCGCTGAGGGCCGTAGAGCTGGAGTTGAGCGAGGAACTTCTCGGGTCACTTGACGAGATCTTCCCGGGGCCGGGTCCGTCGCCGGAGGCCTTCGCCTGGTAAACGCCGTTGAGGCAGGCGCCCCTTCAGGGGCGTGGGGAACTGCGCGACCAGCCACATACAGCCCGCACCCGGCCACGGTCGCGCAGTCCCCCACGCCCCGCCCGCCCTCACTTACCGAGCGCGGCAGCCAGCCCCACGACGACGAACAGCAGCACAAGCACACCGGCCATGATCCGGTTCCGGGTTTTCGGGTCCACGTACCCGAGCCTAACCGGCCGCCGACAGCGCCCAGCGGGCGACCGCCTCGTACCGGGGCTGTTCCCCCGGCACACCGGACCTCGGCAGGTTGCTGCGGACGAGGACCAGTTCGTCCGCCGTCCACTCGCGGCTCGCGAAGTCGTCGAGCCGGTCGAGATACGGCCGTACGTCCATGGCCTCCCGGCCGCGCGCCACGGTGAGGTGGGCGCGGTACCGCCGGTGTTCCCGCGTCGCCGTGGCCTCCTCGCAGCGCTCCGCGAGGTGTCGTAGGGCCGTCGCGTCTCCCGCCACCCCTGCCCACAGCGCCCGCCCGTCCCCGAACTGCCCGCCGCCGCGCACCGCCAGCCCGAAGGGTTCGGTCCGGCGCGCGGTGCGCTCCAGGGCGGCCGACAGTTCGGGTACGGCGTCCTCGTCGACCTCGCCGTAGAAGGCGAGCGTGAGGTGCCAACCCGGGCGGGCCGTCCAGCGGAGGCCGTCCGCACCCGGGAGGCCGTGCAACTCGTCGACGGCCGTGCCGAGTTGGGCCAGTACGTCCTCGGGCGGCAGCAGCGCCGCGAAGAGTCTCATGGGGCCAGCCTTCCACCACTTCCCAAGGTGTGTGTCCTGGACTAACCGGTCTGCCGCACTTGGACGGTTAGTTCAGAGCACAGCCTTTTCGGACCCCTGGCCTGCTGCGATGGAGACCGACACGAGCATCAGCATCAGAGACGGTGGCCCGACGACATCCCCGCGATACTCGGCATGTTCGACAGCGCAGGGGCGTACCGGGCAGTGGGGCAGCACGCCGTGGTCGGAGAATCCGAGGGCCGTGGCGCAGGGCTCGCCCTGCATCGCCGAGGTCGGCGGCGTTCCGGCCGGCGGTTCAAGGGCTACGGCGTCGGCAGGGCACTGCTCGCGCACGCGGGGGACGACCGCAAGCTCGTCGCCTATGACGAGAGCAACGGGTTCACGGCCACCGAGGCGTTCGTCGGGAACGACCGGTGGCCGGGACAGGTGCCGGCCTGGAGGGTGTAAACCGTCACCCTCCGGGCCGCGCCCCCGACTCTCCGGCCGCCGTTGCCAACTCTCAGGCCGCCGTTGCCAGTTGGTCCCGCTCGCGTGGGACGAAGGCCACGCTCGGATGGCCGTGGTTCCAGTCGAACGACAGGCGCAGGTCGCCGATGCGGGCCAGGATCACGCCGATCGTGGCCGCGGCGACGGCCGCGATGACGCCGCCGAGGGCGAAGCTCACCCGGGGGCCGTAGGCGTCGGTGATCCAGCCGACGATCGGTGCGCCCACCGGCGTACCGCCCATGAAGACCATCATGAACAGGGCCATGACGCGGCCACGCATGGCCGGATCGGTGCCCATCTGGACGGCGGTGTTGGCCGTGACGTTGACCGTCAGGCCGAAGATGCCGATCGGGATCATGAGGAGGGCGAACAGCCAGTAGGAGGGGGCCACCGCGGCCACCACCTCAAGGATGCCGAACGCCGCAGCCGCCGCGATCAGGACGCGGAGGCGGGTGGTTCCCCGGCGGGCGGCGAGCAGGGCTCCGATCAGGGAGCCGACCGCCATCAGGGTGTTGAAGAGGCTGTACGCTCCGGCGCCCGCGTGGAAGATGTCGTCCGCGTAGGCCGACAGCCACACCGGGAAGTTGAAGCCGAACGTGCCGATGAAGCCGACGAGGACGATCGGCCAGATCAGGTCGGGGCGGCCGGCGACATAGTGCAGGCCCTCGCGGAGCTGGCCCTTGCCGCGCGGGGCGCGCTGGACGGAGTGCAGGTCGCGGTTGCGCATCAGGAACAGGCTCGCCAACGGGGCCACGAAGGACAGGCCGTTGAAGAGGAACGCCCAGCCCGTGCCGACGCCGGTGATCATGACGCCCGCGACGGCGGGGCCGACCAGGCGGGCGGACTGGAAGTTCGCCGAGTTCAGGCTGACCGCGTTCTGCAGCTGCTCGGGGCCGACCATCTCGGAGACGAAGGACTGGCGGGCCGGGTTGTCGACGACCGTGGCGAGGCCGACGGCGAAGGCGGCGACGTAGACGTGCCAGACCTGGACGTGGCCGGAGAGGGTCAGGAAGGCGAGGGCGAGGCCGGTGAGGGCCATCGCGGACTGCGTGACGAGCAGCGTGGGGCGCTTGGGCAGCCGGTCGACGAGGACACCGCCGTAGAGCCCGAAAAGCAGCATCGGCAGGAACTGGAGGGCGGTCGTGATGCCTACGGCGGCGGAGGAGCCGGTGAGGCTGAGGACCAGCCAGTCCTGGGCGATGCGCTGCATCCAGGTGCCGGTGTTGGAGACGACCTGGCCGATGAAGAACAGCCGGTAGTTCCGGATCTTCAGCGAGCTGAACATCGAGGACTTACCAGGTGGGGTGGGCGGGGAGTCGGGGGTGGCTGGCGCGGGGGCGGAGTCTGCTCCGGGTCCCGAACTCAAAAGGTCGCCTCCAGGCTAGGGGGATTTACAGATGTGCGAGTTTCTCCAGCACGGGGGCGGCGGCGACGATCTTCGCCCACTCGTCCTCGTCGAGGCCGTCGACCAGGCCGGCCAGGAACGCGTTGCGCTTGCGGCGGCTCTCTTCGAGCATCGCCTCGGCCTGGGGGGTCTTGGTGACGACCTTCTGGCGCCGGTCCTCGGGGTGCGGCTCCAGCTGGACCAGACCCTTCGCTTCGAGCAGCGCCACGATGCGGGTCATCGAGGGCGGCTGCACATGCTCCTTGCGAGCGAGCTCGCCAGGGGTCGCGCTGCCGCAGGTGGACAGGGTGCCGAGCACCGACATCTCGGTGGGGCTCAGTGACTCGTCGACCCGCTGGTGCTTGAGTCGACGGGACAACCGCATCACGGCTGATCGCAAGGAGTTCACAGCGGCAGCGTCGTCGCCATGGGTTAGGTCCGGCATGTTCTTTAGCGTAACTCATTACTCTCGCTAAAGACCAATGGCGACACGCCGGGATGCCCGTGACCCTGACCACTGAACCCTTCCGTCACCCATATGAGTGATACCGGCGCGGAACGTCACGCACCACGCGGAACCGCCCCGGACCCTCGTCCCTATGGGGACCAGCGTGCTCAGCCTGCGGATAGACGGGGAGCTGCTCGAACGGCTCCGGGACCATGCCTCGAAAAGGGGAATGAGCGTCCAGGACTATGTGGTCCAGACGCTCATCCGGGACGACTTCGACGAGCGGTTCCAGACCGCGGTCGAGGAGACGGAGAAGTTCTACGGGGTCACGTGACCCGGCCCGATCAGGTGAGACCCAGCGCCGGCATCAGGTAGTAGAACCCGAACACCGCCGCTACGACGTACATCGGCACCGGGACCTCCCGGCCCCGGCCCGCCACCAGCCGTAGCACCACGAACGTGATGAAGCCCATGCCGATGCCGTTGGTGATCGAGTAGGTGAACGGCATCATCACCATCGTGATGAAGGCCGGGATCGCGATCGTGTGGTCGGCCCAGTCGATCTCCTTGACGGAGCCCGCCAGGATCAGGAAGCCCACCGCGAGCAGCGCGGGGGTGGCCGCCTGGGACGGGACCATCGTGGCGATCGGCGTGAGGAACAGCGCTACGGCGAAGAGCGCGCCCGTGACGACGTTCGCGAAGCCCGTGCGGGCGCCCTCGCCGACACCCGCCGTGGACTCCACGAAGCAGGTGGTCGCGGAGGACGAGCTGGCACCGCCGGCCGCGACCGCGATGCCGTCGACGAAGAGGACCTTGTTGATGCCGGGCATGTTGCCCTCGCCGTCGGTCAGCCTGGCCTCGTCACTGATGCCCATGATCGTGCCCATCGCGTCGAAGAAGCACGACAGCAGGACCGTGAAGACGAAGAGGACACCGGTCAGCACGCCGACCTTGGAGAAGCCGCCGAACAGGCTGAACTTGCCGATCAGGCCGAAGTCCGGGGTGGCGACCGGGTTCCCGGGCCACTTCGGGGTGGTCAGGCCCCAGGAGGGGATCGTCGCGACCGCGTTCACGATCAGCGCGAGGACGGTCATCGTGACGATGGAGATGAGGATCGCGCCGGACACCTTGCGGACGATCAGCGCGAGGGTGAGCAGGACGCCCAGGATGAAGATGAGGACCGGCCAGCCGTTGAGGTGGCCGTCGGCGCCGAGCTGGAGCGGGACGGTGGTCTGGGCGGCGTCCGGGATGCGGGAGATGAACCCGGAGTCCACGAGCCCGATCAGCATGATGAACAGGCCGATACCGATCGAGATGGCCTTGCGCAGTCCGTACGGCACCGCGTTCATCACGCGCTCGCGCAGCCCGGTGGCGACCAGCAGCATCACGACCAGGCCGGCCAGCACGACCATGCCCATCGCGTCCGGCCACGTCATGCGGGGCGCGAGCTGGAGGGCGACGACGGAGTTCACACCGAGTCCGGCGGCCAGCGCGATCGGCACGTTGCCGATGACACCCATGAGGAGGGTGGTGAACGCGGCCGTCACGGCCGTGGCGGTGACCAGCTGGCCGTTGTCCAGGTGGTGCCCGTACATGTCCTTCGCGCTGCCCAGGATGATCGGGTTGAGCACGATGATGTACGCCATCGCGAAGAAGGTGGCGAAGCCGCCCCGGATCTCACGGGGGAGCGTGCTGCCCCGTTCGGAGATCTTGAAGTAGCGGTCCAGGGCGGTCGGCATTGGATGTTCCTACGAGCAGAAGTGGACAGACGGAAACCGTTTCAGTATGAACATATGAAGACGTCAGGCGCTATCTCCGCGCGTAGACACACGGAGATCCACGGGCCTTGTGTCGCCTCGTAAGCTGGGGGCATGGCGAAGTGGACACCGACACACGAGGCACCGGAGCCCCTTGAGGGCCCGATCGTCCCGACGATCATCGGCCTCACCCTCCTCTGGTTCGTCCTCTTCCTGGTACAGCTCCCCTTCTACGGCTGGTTCGACGACCACGGGCATCTGTGGTGGCTGTGGACCTGCCTGGCCGGGGCCGGGCTCGGGCTGATCGGTATCTGGTACGTCCGGGGGCGCGACGCCGCCCTCAAGCGCATGGCCGCCGCCGCTTCGGCCACGGAGACCCCCTCCTCCGCTGCGGAGTGATGAGGCTCCTCTCCACCCGGGGCATCAGCCAGCCCCGCCCACCGTCCTCCCGTGGTCGGATCTTCCGGGCACTCGGCGGGTGAAGCCGTAAAACCGCACGTACCGTCGAATGCATGACGCACACCGACGCGGGCGCCGAACTCGATCCTGTGCACCCCGTGCCCATCCCTCCGGCGCGGGCACGTGGACTCACCGCCGCCGGGGTCGCGGAGCGGGTGGCGCGCGGGGAGGTCAACGACGTCCCGGTGCGCAGCAGCCGTTCGCTCGGCGAGATCGTGCGCGCGAACGTCTTCACCCGGTTCAACGCGATCATCGGCGTGCTGTGGCTGATCATGCTGTTCGTGGCGCCGGTCCAGGACAGCCTGTTCGGGTACGTGATCATCGCCAACACCGGGATCGGGGTCTTCCAGGAGTGGCGGGCGAAGAAGACCCTCGACTCCCTCGCGGTGATCGGCGAGTCGAAGCCGACGGTACGGCGCGACGGGGCGGCCGTGGAGGTGAGCACCTCCGAGATCGTGCTGGGGGATCTCATCGAGATCGGGCCCGGTGACAAGGTCGTCGTCGACGGGGAGTGCGTCGAGGCCGACGGGCTGGAGATCGACGAGTCGCTGCTCACCGGTGAGGCGGACCCGGTGGTCAAGCGGCCGGGGGACGCGGTCATGTCGGGGAGTTTCGTGGTCGCCGGCGGTGGCGCGTTCGAGGCGACGAAGGTGGGGCGTGAGGCGTACGCGGCCCAACTCGCCGAGGAGGCCTCGCGGTTCACGCTCGTCCACTCCGAACTGCGGACCGGTATCTCCACGATCCTCAAGTACGTGACGTGGATGATGATCCCGACCGCGATCGGCCTGGTCATCAGCCAACTGGTCGTCAAACAGCACGGGTTCAAGGACTCCATCGCGCGGACGGTGGGCGGGATCGTCCCGATGGTCCCGGAGGGGCTGGTCCTTCTCACCTCGGTGGCCTTCGCGATCGGTGTCATCCGGCTTGGCCGGAAACAGTGCCTCGTCCAGGAGCTTCCGGCCATCGAGGGCCTCGCCCGCGTCGACACGGTCTGCCTCGACAAGACGGGCACGCTGACCGAGGGTGGCATGGACGTCACCGAGCTGCGCCCGCTCGGCGGGGCCGACGAAACGTACGTACGCAAAGTCCTGGGCGCGTTGGGCGAGTCGGACCCGCGGCCGAACGCGTCGCTTCAGGCGATCATCACCGCCTACCCGGACAGCGGGGAGTGGCGGTGCGTGGAGTCGCTGCCGTTCTCGTCGGCGCGGAAGTACAGCGGGGCGTCGTTCAGTGAGGGGGCCGGGGAGTCGAGTACGTGGTTGCTCGGGGCACCCGATGTGCTGCTGGGTGCGGATGATCCCGCGCTGGCGGAGACCGGGCGGCTCAACGAGGAGGGTCTGCGGGTGCTGTTGCTGGCCCGAATCTCCGGTGAGCTGGACGATCCCGAGGTCGCGCGGGAGGCCGAGGCGACGGCGTTGGTGGTGCTGGAGCAGCGGTTGCGGCCCGACGCGGCGGAGACGTTGGCCTACTTCGCCGAGCAGGATGTGCACGCGAAGGTCATCTCCGGGGACAACGCGGTGTCCGTGGGCGCGGTGGCCGGGAAGCTGGGGCTCAGCGGGCAGGTCGTGGATGCCCGTCAACTGCCTTCGGATCAGGAGGAGATGGCGAAGTCCCTCGACGAAGGGACGGTGTTCGGGCGGGTCACTCCGCAGCAGAAGCGGGACATGGTGGGGGCGTTGCAGTCTCGCGGGCACACGGTCGCGATGACCGGGGACGGAGTGAATGACGTCCTCGCGTTGAAGGACGCGGACATCGGTGTCTCCATGGGGTCGGGGTCCGAGGCGACCCGGGCCGTCGCGCAGATCGTGTTGCTCAACAACAGCTTCGCCACGTTGCCTTCGGTCGTCGCCGAGGGGCGGCGGGTGATCGGGAACATCACTCGGGTGGCGACGCTGTTTCTGGTCAAGACCGTGTACTCGGTGTTGTTGGCGGTGCTGGTGGTGTGCTGGCGGGTCGAATATCCGTTCCTGCCGCGGCACTTGACGCTGTTGTCCACGTTGACGATCGGGGTTCCGGCGTTCTTTCTCGCGTTGGCGCCCAACACGGAGCGGGCGAAACCCCATTTTGTGCGGCGGGTGATGCGGTATTCGATTCCGGGGGGTGTGATCGCCGGGGCCGCGACCTTCGTCACGTATCTGATCGCCCGTCACCACTACGCGGGGAAGGGGGCGTTGGGGGCGGAGACCAGTGCCGCGACCTTGACCCTGTTCCTGATCTCCATGTGGGTGCTGGCGATTATTGCGCGGCCGTACACGTGGTGGCGGGTGGCTCTGGTCGCCTCGATGGGGGCCGCGTTCGTGGTCGTGCTGATCGTGCCGTGGCTTCAGCATTTCTTCGCGCTGAAGTTGGTGGGGGTGACCATGCCGTGGATCGCTGTGGGGATTGCGGGGGTGGCGGGGGTGGCGTTGGAGCTGGTGTGGAGGTTGGTTGATCGGCGGGGGGTGGCTTGAGTGGGGGGTGGGGGCGTGGTTTGTCGGGTGCGGGGCGGTGGGGGCGAGTTCGTCGAGTGCGGGGCGGTGGGGGCGTGGTTCGTCGAGTGCGGGGCGGTGGCGGCGAGTTCGTCGAGTGCGGGCCGGTGGGGGCGTGGTTCGTCGGGTGCGGGGCGGTGGCGGCGAGTTCGTCGGGTGCGGGCCGGTGGGGGCTGGTCGCGCAGTTCCCCGCGCCCCTTAAAGGCGGCTGCCGCGACGCCGTTCTTAGGCGCGCGCGCCCCTAAATGCGGCTCGCTGCAGCGCCGTTCTGAAACCCGCGCCCCCTAAAAGCAGCTGCCGCACCCCACTTCTCGGGCGCGCGCCCATAAGAGCAGCTCGCTGCACCCATGTTCTTAAGCCCGCGCCCTTAAGGCAGCCGCCGCACCCCTGGCCTCAGGCGCGCGCCCTTAAAGGCAGCTCGCCGCACCGTTGTGCTTAGGCGCGCGGCCTTAAGAGCAGCTCGCCGCATCGCTGTTCTGAAACCCTCGCCCCCTAAAAGCAACTGCCGCACCCCTCTTCTCAGGCGCGCGCCCATAACAGCAGCTCCCCATACCCCTGTTCTTAAGCCCGCGCCCTTAAAGGCAGCCGCCGCACCCCTGGCCTTAAGCGCGCGCCCTTAAAGGCAGCTCGCCGCACCGTTGTTCTCAGGCGCGCGCCCTTGAAAGCAGCTCACCGCACCGCTGTTCTGAAACCCCCGCCCCCTAAAAGCAACTGCCGCACCCCTCTTCTCAGGCGCGCGCCCATAACAGCAGCTCCCCATACCCCTGTTCTTAAGCCCGCGCCCTTAAAGGCAGCCGCCGCACCCCTGGCCTTAAGCGCGCGCCCTTAAAGGCAGCTCGCCGCACCGTTGTTCTCAGGCGCGCGCCCTTGAAAGCAGCTCGCCGCATCGCTGTTCTGAAACCCTCGCCCCCTAAAAGCGGCTGCCGCGCCCCTCTTCTCGGGCGCGCGCCCATAACAGCAGCTCGCCGCACCCCTGTTCTTGAGGCCGTGCCTCCAAATGCAGCTGCCGCGCCCCGGAAACTGGGGCGCGGCAGCTGCTTTTGGGTGCTGCTACTTCACGTCGACGTAGTCGCCCGTGGCGTTGACCGCCGGGGTGGTCGAGGTGCCTGCGAAGCTGTAGCGGAAGTAGCCGTCGACCGTGGCCTTGACGGTGGTCTTCAGGCTGCCGTTGGAGGTGGTCTTGATGGTCTTGACCGTGGTGTACGTGGTGGCGTTCTTCTTGCGGAACTGGAGCTTCACCGGCTGGGTGGAGTAGCCGGTGTAGTTGTTGGCGTCCCAGTTCGCGCGGGTCAGCTTGCCGGTGACCGTGATGGTCTTGCCCTTCTTCACGGGCTCCGGGGCGGCGTTGACCGTCAGCTTGGACAGGCGCTGGACGTTCGGGGAGGCGAAGTTGCCCTGGTCGGCGAGGCCGACCTTGGTGATGTCGAAGGTGCTGCTCGTCGGGTCCTGGCCGTTCAGCGCGATGGCCTCGGCACCGGCCTTCCAGGCACCGGCGTCGGTGTTCGACAGCTCGCCGTCACCCGGGTAGATGTCGAGCGTGGCCTTGCAGGAGGCGGTGGTCGCCGAGGTGACCGTGCAGGTGCCCGCGTCGTCGCCGAACAGCATGTTCGTCGGGGTGGCGAAGCTGCCCTTGTAGATGTACGGGCCGCTGAGGAAGTCGGACGCCGTGATGTCGACGTCGGCGCCGTGCGTCAGCGTGTACGTGACCGGCACGGAGACGTGGGCGGCGGCACCGACCACGATCGGCTTGCCGCTGTGCACCTTGATGTTGGAGAAGGTGACGTTGAGGGCGTAGGGCTCGTCGTCGGCCGGGGTGGCGACGGTGGAGCTGCTGAACGCGGTCCTGCCGGAGGCGGCGTGGGCGGCCTCACGGATCTTCGCGATGTCCGAGCGGTACGAGCCGGCGTCGGAGCCCGCGGCCTGCGCGGCCGGTACGGCGAAGGCGGAGAGGACCAGGGCGCCGGAGACGGCGGCCACGGTGGCGCTTATGCGCATGCGTTCCCCAAGTGGGAAAGGGGGCCCCGACGCGCTGGTCGTTCCGAACGGCTCGTCGTCGGCGCCGGGGCCCAAGTGATGGCGGAGCCTGTTGGCTCACGTGTTGTGATTCGCGACCCGTGGTGAGGGTTGTACGGCGAATCGAGAATTTGTGCGGGTATTGCGAACTGATGGTGAAGCGTGGAGACTCCGCCGGCCGGCGTGGCCGCGTCGGGTCCTACTTCACGTCGATGAAGTCACCCGCGGCATTGACGGCCGGGGTGGTCGACGTGCCGGCGAAGCTGTAGCGGAAGTAGCCGTCGACCGTCGCCTTGACGGTGGTGCTCAGGTTGCCCGCCGAGTTCGTCTTGATGGTCTTGACCGTGGTGTACGTGGTGGCGCTCTTCTTGCGGAACTGGAGCTTCACCGGCTGGGACGCGTAACCGGAGTAGGTGGCGGCGTCCCAGTTCGCGCGGGTCAGCTTGCCGGTGACCGTGATGGTCTTGCCCTTCTTGACGGGCTCCGGGGCGGCGTTGGCCGTGAGCTTCGACAGGCGCTGGACCTGGAAGGTCTTCGCGTTGTCCTTCTGGACGTAGTCGCTGTCCTTGCCCCTGGCGACCGCCCAGACCTTCCAGCCGCCGGCCACGGAGTTGATCAGGTTGGAGCGCGGCGTCAGGTCGAAGGTCGACTTGCAGGTCGACGTCGTGGCGTTGACCTTGGTGCAGGTGGCGCGGCCGTCGCTGCCGTTGGCGATGGCGCCGCTGTCGGACGAGTCGATGTTGGCGCCGTGGTACAGGATCGCCTGCGCCCAGTCGACGCCCGAGCCGTCCTTGACCGTGAAGCTGACGGTGATGGTCTTCTTCGCGGTCGCGCCCACGACGACGGGCTTGCCGCCGTTCACCACGACGGTCGAGATCGTGGTGTCTCCCCGGCCCTCGTCGGCCTGCGCGGCAGGCACGGCGAGAGCGGAGAGGGCCAGGGCGCCGGTCAGGACGCCGAGGGTGGCACGCATGCGCATGGGTTCCCCAGGTAGAGAAGTGATCGTGAAGCCTATTGGCTCAGCTGATCAGATGCACAGCGAAAGGGAATGGTTGTACGACCCGTGAACTTTTTTCGGAACAGCCGTGAAGATCGTCGACCCGCTCAGTCGAACCACCGGTCCCGGGCCAGTTCCTCCGTCCGCGACGGGTCTTCCAGCAGCGCCGCCACCTCGAAGCGGCGAGGCCACTGGCCGGCCGCCCAGGACAGGCCGGCCGCTACGCCTTCCAGGGTCGAGGCGTGCAGTACGCCGTCCCGGGTCCGGCGCCAGTCGATCTCGACGCCGTCCACGACGAGTTCGTCGTGTTCGACGTAGGTCGCGGGGGTGAGCGGGCCCAGCAGCGTCCGGACGGATTCCGGTACGTCGTGCTCGGCGCCCTCGGAAGTGACCTCGCCGGTGATCGACTCGCTCAGGCGGCGGACCTGGAAGAGGTCGGCCAACTCGGCCGCCCTGGACGGGCGTACGGGGAGGAGGGGGGTGCCGGAGGTGAAGGGGAGCAGGTCGGGTGAGTCGACGACCACGGCGTCCGCCGCGTCCACGACCGTCACCTCGCCGTCGACCACGGCGCGCAGGTCGTCCGGGAGGGTCACCTGTTCCGGGTCGAGGTCGGCCAACGCGCTGTAGAGAGCGTGCAGTTGGGCGCCGGTGACCTCGCGGTCGGGGTCGGCGAGGCGGTCGAGGAGTTCGGCGGCGCCGCCGGGCTCGTCGAGGAGGGCGGCGACCGAGGTGCGGACGCCGAGGGCACGGAGCACCTGTTCGTCGTCGAACCCGGTCGCGTCGGCCTCGTCATAGAGACCGCGGAGGAGCGGGTCGCCGCCTGCGGCGAGCAGGCCGGCCGGGCGGCGGCCGTCGAGTACCGGGTGGCCGCGCAACCACCAGGCCGTGTAGGACCGTACGACCTCGTGGGTGCCGTCCGGCATGAGGATGCGGACCTGTTGGGTGATCGCGTCGCGGAGCGGGGGCCGGGCGAGGAGGGCGAGGGCCTGGGGCCAGCGGTCCTCGTCGACGAGGTCGAGGTCGCGTACGGCGACAAGTTCGGTGGCTACGGGCGGTACGGGGGTGTCGGGGAAGCGGTCGAGGACGTCTTCCGACCAGACGTCCACGGAGTCCAGGAGGCCGGGGTCGTCGGGTTCCGCGAAGTCGCTGTCGCGGGGCTCCAGTTCGTCCGGGTCGAGGACGACGTCGGTGGCGCGGACGAGGGCGAAGGTGGCGAGGACTCCGCAGGCGGCGAGGGGCTGTTCGCCCCAGCGGTCGGCCAAGTCCGCTTCCACGAAGGCCAGTTCGTCGTCCCGCATCACCTGGGCGAACGGGCTGCCGGGGAGGACCAGTTCGCCGGCGGGGGCGAGTTCGCCGTCCTCGTCGGGCAGGGCGAGGGCGCCGAGCCAGGGTTCGTCACCGGGTTCCAGCCCCGCGTCCCGGACGAGGGCGAGGACGGTCTCCGCCAACTCCTCACTGTCCGGGGCGACTTCGTCCCACATGGCCCCGCCCTCCTCGTCGAGGGAGGCGGCCACGGCGGCCCGTACCTGAGGTGTCGTGAGCACCGCGCGGGGTGTCGCGGGCAGTGCGCCGAGCTTCTCCAGGAGGGGGTGCGTGGCGTCCGGGTGGGCGACCTTCAGGCCCAGTCGGGCGAGGACTTCGGGCTCGACCTGGGCGGAGTCGGGAGTGGGGAGGAGAACGTGGCGTGGCCCGATCGTCGTCCTGCCTCCCCCAGAGCCGAAAGCCTGGGAGGTGCCCCCGGCGAGCGGCACGGGCAGGCCGGTGAGCCGGTCGGGGTCGACGCCCGCGAGGCTGTCGTAGAGGCGCCGCCACCAGCCGGGGTCCTTCTCCAGGCCCGCCAGGCGGTCCACGGCGTCGGTGAGGGGGACGCGGGCGACGCCCAACGTCCTTAGTTCCACGCGGCGTTCGAGGCCGGCGGGGAGGAGGGTGGGGAGTACCTCGGCGAGGACGCGCACGGTGTCGGCGCCGGCGCCCTCGACGACCTCGGCGTCGCGGGGCCGTAGCGACTCGGGCAGGTCGTCGTCGTCACCTGCGGGCTCGATGGCGGGCGGGAGGAAGGGCGTTCGCGGCAGGCGCTTCAGGATCGCCTGGCGCAGGGTGCCGTCCAGTTCCCCCTTGCCCAGTGGGCCGGGGACGAGGTCGATGATGCCGGTGGTCACCGGGCGCCAGGCGGCGAGGAGTTCGACGTACGCGTCCGCCGCGCGCTCCACGACGAAGTCGGTGAGCGGGCCGGGGGCGGCGTGCCGGCGGGTGGTGTCGAGGGGGAGGGAAGCGATCAACAGGGCCGGTACGCCCAGGGGTTCGTCGCTGGGGGTGGGCGCGTGCACGACGGGGCTGGTGCGGGGGCGGGCCGGGGTGCCGTCCTTGTCGACGGGCACGGCCCAGGTGATGGACCAGTAGGGCCGCAGCCGCTCCTCGACGGGGCGGTCGGCGAGGAGTTCCTTGGCCAACTCCCCGTGCGCGGCGGCCGTACGCCAGCGGGTGGTTCCGTCCCGGCTGTCGTCCACGACCGTGTCGGCGCGGTCGGTGCGGCGGGTGAGGGTGCGTGGTTCCTGGTCCCCGACCTCGACCACGACTTCGGTCAGCCCCGGGAGGGCGAGGAGAAGCGCGTCGTCCAAGGCTCCGAGGAGGCGCTCGGCGAGGTCCTCGGCGGCGGTGTCGCGCAGCGGGAGGACGACGACCGTGTCGTAGGAGTCGGGGGCGGTGCCCTCGGCGGCGAACGGGAGGCGGAGCAGCGGGATGTGGCCGTCGCGGCGGCGGATCTCGGTGCCGAGGCCGGGGCTGTGGCGGGCGGTGTCGTCGGCGAGGGCGCGGGCCTCGGCGAGGGACCAGCGGACGCCGCCGTGCCGTCCGAGGACGGCGGGTTCGTCGGTGACGGCGACGACGGCGGCGAAGCCGACGCCGAAGCGGCCGACCGCGCTGTCGCCCGCGTCGCGCTTCGCGGAGGCGCGGAGGGTGGAGAGGGATTCGACGCCGGTCGCGTCGAGGGGGGCGCCGGTGTTGGCGGCGCAGAGGACGCCGTCGCGGAGGGTGAGCCGGAGCCGTCCGGCGACACCGGCGCGGGCGGCGGCGTCGGCGGCGTTCTGCGCGAGCTCGACGACGAGCCGGTCCCGGTACCCGCCGAGGACGAGGTCCTCCTCGGCGTTGGCGTCCTCCCGGAACCGGGCCGGGCTGGTCGCCCAGGCGTCGAGCACCCCACGCCGCAGACGGGCGGTCCCGAACGGGTCGGCACCCTCGGCGGCGGGCCGCACGAACTTACTCACGTACGTTCACTCTCCTCATCGACGTCGCGATGAAGGTACCGCGCGGAGGGGAGGGGGTGGCGCGGGGCCGGTGGGGAGGGGGATGCGGGTGGGGACGGGGGTTGCGGTGAGTGGGGGTTGGCGTGGGTGCGCCCACGGGTGTGCGGGTGGGGTCGGGGTCGTGGCGGTAAGGCGAGCCCGCCGCTTGCGGGGCCCCACTGGTGTTGTCAGAGTCGGGCGGGTTGGTGCCGGGTACGCGGCGGGCTGCGCCGTACCGCCACGATCCGCTCCCGCTTCGTCGGCGGCTGCGGGCGCGTGGGGTTCTGAGTGGGGGTTCTCTGAGTGGGGGTCGTCCGAGTGTTTCCCGTGCGGGTGTCTGTCGGTGTTCCGTTGGCTCTGGTGGTTCTGGTGGTTCTCGCCGGGTCCGGCTGCTCTTCGACCTGGGGCTGCGACGACACGACGGTGGAGCGTGGTGAGGCCGGCGTCAGGGTGCGGGTCGAGGATGTGTACGGGCAGCTTCGTGGGGGCACCGCCGAGGTCGTCGACTGGCGGCTTGAGCTCCATCCGCAGGAGCCGTCCGTAGGTGACCTGGTCCACTTCCATTTCCGCTTCGACGGCGCCGACGAGTTCAACGGCCCGGCGTTGGACGTCTGCGCGGTCGACAAGAAGCGTGTGGCGTTGGGGTGTCGGACGGTCTACTCGTCGGCGGCGTTCGGGCCGAACGGCGGCACCACGGGCGACGACTGGCTCACCGTGGAGCACCCCGCGCAGGTTGCCGGAGTGCTGTTGGTCCCCAACGACCAGTCCTACCAAGGACGAACCTGCGAGGAGGACGCCAAGGACGGCGGCGGCCCGCATCCTCCGAAACCAGCCGAGCGGGGAGACCGGCTGTAAGCCGGGGCTCATCCGGCTGGCCGGTGTTCTGGGCGACCCGTTCGCCGCGGAGGCGTGACCGCCCGCCCCCTCCGCCAACACCTCGCACCGGTCTCCAGAAACCCGAACTCCGGTTCAAGGGGCGCCTTTTCCCAAGAACCACGACAGGGAAAGGACCATCACCAAGCCCCACCCCACCCTCCCGGCAGCCGGGCACCCTCCGGGCAGCCGGGCCCGCCATTCACCCATCCGGGTGAACATCATCAACTGGGCTGGATTCCGGGCAGGTTGCGTGATCTACGCTCAGCGCAACACCGACGCAGCACGTCAGAAACAACTCCAGACATACGACGGCCCTCGCCGGGACGGCAATCCCAAGGCGAGGGCCTGACCACCAAGGAAGAAAGCACCTTCCCGATGGATACGCACGACATTAGCGCGCCCCCGCGCGCCCAGTCCCGGCACACCGCCAACCCTCGCGCGAACCACCCGAACCGGCGGCCCAACGGTCATGGTCACGGCGGCCTCACGCACGACAACGCCCGCCACACCGCCCGCTTCACGGTGATCGGCAACCATCTCGCCCAGCACCCGGAGCTGTCGGCTCTCGCGATCGGACTCGGCGTTCACATCCAGTCGCTCCCGGCAGGGTCCCGCGTCGACATCAAGTCGCTGGCGGCCCGTTTCCCGGAGGGCACGACCCGAATCGCCGCCGCGCTACGGGAGTTGGAGACCCACGGCTATCTGCGTCGCGAACGGCACCGGGTTCCCGACGGCCGCATCGTCACCCGCACGATCTCCTGCAACCAGCCCGGCAGCGGCCGTAGGGACAGCGATGCCCCGGAGACGCCGAGTACGGCGAGTACGCCGAGTACGCCGAAGAGGCACGCACCCCGCAAGGCGCTGCCGCCCGTACCGCGTCCGGCCCACCCCTCCCCCGCGCTCATCCAGCAGGCCACGGACCTCCTCACGGGGCTCCGGCGGCACGATCCCCGCCTGCTCCTGTCGGCCTGCGACACGGCCCACCTCGCGCCGGGAGTCGCGGCCTGGCTGGAGCGGGACGTGACCCCCACGGCCGTACGCCATGCCCTGACCACGGACCTGCCGCCCGAGGGATTGCGCCGCCCCGCAGCCCTCCTGGCCCACCGCCTGACGGCCCAACTGCCGCCCCCACCACCGTTCCGCACCCCGGCCCCGCCACCGGCCGTACGGCACCCGCTCCACAACTGCGACGGCTGTGACCGAGCCTTCCGCTCGCCCACCCCAGGACGCTGCCATGAGTGCCGAACCGATCTTCCGGGGGCCGCCTAGCATGAAGGGGACGATCCTTGCCCCTGGGCACAGACCACGAGGAGCGAGCGCCATGACCATCGCCTCGGACAACGCGCAGCAGGGCGCCACCCACCAGTACCGGGCCATGAGGGACGTCGTGCAGTCCATGGACGACACCCTTCCCGGCAAGTTCGAGATCACCAAGGAAGGGATCGTCCACGACATGATGTCGCCGGGAGGGCGGCACGAGGTCACGGCAGCGCGCATCAGCCGGCGACTTGAGAAAGCCATGCCGGACGAGTTGCTGGCTCACAACGGGACTCCCGACGTGGAGGACGAGCCCGAGGGGATCATGCGTCACCCCGACGTGATGGTGATCGCCTGGACCGACCTGGACACCGAAGCCTCCATCGACCCGCACACCCTCATCGCCGCCGTCGAAGTGGTCTCCCGCTCCAACCCGGACAACGACTGGGTCGGCAAGATGCGCGACTATCCCCTGATCGGAATCCCCACCTACGCCGTCTTCGACCCTCGCACCGGTACCGGCGCCGTCCTCACCGACATCCACGCCACCCCCGACGGCCCCCGCTACGCCACCCGCAAGGACTTCGTCTACGGCGAGGACGTCACTATCGCCGACTGGACGATCTCCACGGACAATCTGCCGCGCTACGGAGAGGACAGGGGCACCGGCCGGCCCAAGCCGTGAACCGACCGGCACACCGCTACGAGTGGCCCAACTCCGCAGAATCCTCATCCACGCCCACCGACACCGACCCCGAGTCCGCCGCAGGCCGTAGCGGGAACGGGTCGACCATCGTCTCGTCGATCACATGCGGCGGCGGCTGGGGCGGTTTGGGCATGATCGCTGCTTCCGAGTGGCCGCCGCAGCCGTAGGCCAGGGACACGACGCGGCCGTCCGCCGGGGAGAACTCGTTCGCGCAGACGCCGAACGCCTGGCCC
Organism: Streptomyces sp. NBC_01261; assembly: GCF_036226385.1. Classification (NCBI taxonomy): domain Bacteria; kingdom Bacillati; phylum Actinomycetota; class Actinomycetes; order Kitasatosporales; family Streptomycetaceae; genus Streptomyces; species Streptomyces sp. NBC_01261. Next base: position 6,332,398 of record NZ_CP108463.1, on the reverse strand, counting down.
AGGGAGCCGCCGATCGCGACCAGGAAGCCGCAGCTGACACAGGCCGCGGGCGCTGCCTGGGCCATCGGGGCCTTCGGGCCGAAGCCGTCCTCCCAGCGGTCGGCGGCGACGTGGAGGCCGTAGCGGGAGAGGACCCGGGCGCGGCGGATGCCCAGTTCCTCCGCCACCGCCGCGATCGAACCGCGGGTCGGCGCGACAGGCAGAGCCGACGGCGCGCCCGCCGTCACCTCCGCGTCCTCCGACTCGACCAGTTCCGCCATCTCCTCGGACACGGCCGAGTTCGGCGGGGGCTCGTCCTCGCCCGTGTAGCCGGGCTCCAGGCGGAGGTCCTCCGCGTCGGTGGGGAGCAGGTCGCCGGGGCCCATGTCGCCGGGGCGGAGGCGTTCGCTCCACGGGACCCATTCGGGGGCCAGGAGGGAGTCCGGGCCGGGGAGCAGGACGACCTCGTCCAGGGTCACCAGCTTCGCGCGGGACGCCCTCGCGACCGTCACCGCCCAGCGCCAGCCCCGGTAGCCGAACTCCTTGCATTCGAAGAAGTGCGTGACCACACGGTCGCCGTCGGATTCGAAGCCGGCGTGCTCGCCGACCACACCGGGTGCGGCGGCCTCCTCGGCCGCGGCACGGGCGAGGTCGACGGCCTCGGCACACAGGCGGTCGGGGGTGCGGCTTCGCGTGGTCGCTGCGCTCACAGGTATCGCTTCTCTCCTACGCCGTCTCACGGGTGCGCCTGGTGTGACGAAGGGAGCGGACGGAGCGGCTGAAAGACATGTACCAGGCCCTTGGGGGCACTGGTGGAGGGCCGCGTCGACGTCCGCGCCCGATCGCGCTCGGGCACGCCTACGCCATCCATTCTGCGGGATGGCCGAGAGGCGCGCGGCCGAGAACAATCGCCACGGCGCGCTACGCACGCTACCTTCTCCCGCGCCATGCGCCCACACCGACAGCCTCTTGGGCGCTGCGCGGCGACCGGACCGAGACCTGTGCGACGGCCCCCCGGGGACCTGTGGATCGGCTCGGAATCCACGCCCGTACGCCTCCATACGCGCGGTAACCGCACTACTGGCGCCGTTCTCGGGGCACTATGACGGGGTGGCAGCCGCGAGGTCGCCCCAAGGTGCCACCGGGATCGGTGGCACGAAGGGGAACATCCGAGGTGGCGGTTCGGGCCGGGTGAGCGGTTCCGTCCGCGCGATGGGTCGTGCCCTGCACTTCCCCGTCACCGGTACCGCCCGCGGCATCCGCAAGGCCACCCACGCCCACGGCGCGGGCGAGTCGGGCCTCGGCCGGCTCATCGAACTGCACGCGGTGAACGGCGCCGGCGACGTCATGATCACCGTCGCCCTCGCCTCGACGGTCTTCTTTTCCGTCCCGACCGACGAGGCCCGGGGGCGGGTCGCCCTCTATCTCGCGATCACCATGGCTCCGTTCACCGTCCTCGCGCCGGTGATCGGGCCGCTGCTCGACAAACTTCCGCACGGGCGGCGCGCCGCCATGGCCGCCGCGATGCTGGCCCGCGCCCTCCTCGCGCTGATCATCTCCGGCGCGGTCGCCAGCGGCAGCCTGGAGCTGTATCCGGCGGCCCTGGGCGCCCTGGTCGCCTCGAAGGCGTACGGCGTCGTCAGAAGCGCCGTGGTGCCCCGGCTGCTGCCACCCCGCATCTCCCTGGTGAAGGCCAACTCCAGAGTCACCCTCGCCGGGCTCCTCGCCACCGGCGTCGCCGCCCCGATCGCGGGCGGTCTGCACGCCATCGGCGACCCCTGGCCGCTCTACGGCGCCTTCGTGATCTTCGTCGCGGGTACGGTCCTGTGTTTCTTCCTGGACCCCAAGGTCGACTCGGCCAAGGGCGAGGACACGGCGCTGCTCGCGGCCGACGAGGACCATCTGCACGGCCCGCATCCCAAGGAGGTCAAGCGTCCGGGGCTGCGCACGGTCGGCATCGCCGTCACCCACGCGCTGGGCGCCAACGCGGCGCTGCGCTGGCTCTCCGGGTTCCTGACCTTCTTCCTCGCGTTCCTGCTGCGCGAGCACCCGATGACCGGGCAGAGCGCGGCCGTGTCACTGGGCATCGTCGCCGTCTCGGCGGGCGTGGGCAACGCGCTCGGCACGGCGGTCGGTTCCTGGCTGCGGCAGCGGGCACCGGAACTCATCATCGTGACCGTCGTCGCGCTGGTGCTGGGCGCGGCCATCACCGCCGCGATCTTCTTCGGGGCCGTGCTGGTGGCCTGTCTCGCGGCCACGGCCGGGTTCTGCCAGGCGCTGGCGAAACTGTCCCTGGACGCGCTGATCCAGCGGGACGTGCCCGAGCTGGTGCGGACCTCGGCGTTCGCGCGCTCCGAGACGATGCTCCAGATGGCCTGGGTGCTCGGCGGCGCGATCGGCATCGTCATGCCGCTGAACGGCGCCCTCGGCTTCACCCTCGCCGCCGCGGTCATCGCCCTGGGCTGGCTGACCACCCTGCGCGGACTGCTCGCCTCGGCCCGGCACGGGGCCGGTGGACGCCCGCGAGTGGCCTAACCCGCACCACCCGGCCCGCCGCGCCGCACCCCACGTGGGGGGAGTACCGGACGGGCCCGATAGCCTTCGCCCCATGACCATGCAATCCGCTGTGCGACGCCGCCGCGCCGTCGCCGCCGCCGGCGCCGTTTCCGCCGGACTGCTCGTCCTGTCGGCGTGCGACAAGCCGACGCCGATCTCGACGATCACCGTCGGGAGGAACTCGGTCCACACCGAGGCCACCTGCTACAACGACGGCGACGCGGTGAAGACCGCGGACCTGCCGAAGTGCCTGAAGGCCTCCACGTCGATCTCGGTCGACCCGGACGACACCGTGCGCTTCGGTGTCGACCCGAAGATCGCCGACAACGGCTGGACGATCCTGATGAACGGTCAGCCGCTGACCGACTCCAGCAAGAAGACGTACCGCACGATCCCCGGCAGCGTGTTCTTCAACACCCAGTACGGCGCGACCGGCAACTCGACCGTCGTCTCCATCAAGGAGGGCGACAAGACGGTCAAGGGCCTGTGGTCCTTCAAGTTCAAGAAGGACTCCTGACCACGTCCGCGTCCACACCGTCCTCCGTACGGATTCTCGTCGCCACCGCCGTCCCCGCCGAACGGGACGCGGTGGCACGGGCGTTCACGAAGGACAGCCGGGTCGATGTCATCGCCGCCGGGGTGGGTCCCGCCGCTGCCGCCGCCGCTACGGCCACCGCCCTCGCCGGTACCCCGTACGCCCTCGTCGTCTCCGCCGGGATCGCCGGCGGCTTCCAGCCCGAGGCGCCCGTCGGCTCCCTCGTGATCGCCGACGAGATCACCGCGGCCGACCTGGGCGCGGAAACCCCGGACGGATTCGTCCCGGTGACCGAGCTCGGCTTCGGGACCGTCACCCACCGTCCGCCGAGTGCACTCGTACGAGACCTCGCGGTCGCGTCCGGCGCGCGCACCGGAGCCGTACTCACCGTCTCCACGGTGACCGGAACGGCCGCCCGCGCCACGGAACTCCGGGCCCGCCACCCCCGCGCCCTCGCGGAGGCGATGGAGGGCTTCGGCGTCGCCGAGGCCGCCGCCGCCCACGGCATCCCCGTCCTGGAACTGCGCGCGGTCTCCAACCCCGTCGGCCCGCGCGACCGCACCGCCTGGCGCATCGGCGACGCGCTCGCGGCCCTGACGGAGGGATTCGGGAAGTGCGCGCCCGTACTGGAGAGTTGGAGACAGGTATGACCCCGTTGACCGAGCCCCTGCAGATCGCCTTCTCCCCCTGCCCCAACGACACGTTCGTCTTCGACGCCTGGGCGCACGGCCGGGTGCCGGGTGCGCCCGCGCTCGACGTGACCTTCGCGGACATCGACATCACCAACGGCATGGCCGAACGCGGTGAGTTGGATGTGCTGAAGGTGTCGTACGCCGTCCTGCCCTACGTCCTCGACGAGTACGCGCTGCTGCCGTGCGGGGGTGCGCTGGGGAGGGGCTGCGGCCCGCTGGTCCTCACTCGTGGGCCGGGTGATCTGACCGGTCGTACCGTCGCCGTGCCGAGTGAGCGGTCCACGGCGTATCTGCTGTTCCGGCTCTGGGCCGCGGACACGATCCCGGGCGGGGTCGGCGAGATCGTCGTCATGCCGTTCCACGAGATCATGCCGGCCGTGCGGGACGGGAAGGTCGACGCGGGGCTCGTCATCCACGAGGCGCGCTTCACGTACCAGAACTACGGCCTGCACAAGCTCGCGGACATGGGCGAGCACTGGGAGGCCACGACCGGGCTGCCGATCCCGCTGGGCGCGATCATCGCGAAGCGGTCGTTGGGCGCGGACGCGCTGAACCTGCTGGCCGACTCCGTCCGTACGTCGGTCCGCGCCGCCTGGGACGACCCCGAGGCATCCCGGCCGTACGTCATGGAGCACGCGCAGGAGATGGACCCGGGCGTCGCCGACCAGCACATCGGGCTGTACGTCAACGAGTTCACGGCGGATCTGGGGGTCGACGGGTACGCGGCGATCCGGGGTCTGCTGACGCGGGCGGCGGCGGAGGGGCTGGTACCGGCCCTCGCACCGGACGCGCTCACGTTCCCCTGAACTCCCCTCCCCGCTTGCCCTGAACTTCCCAGTTGCCCTGAACTGGGGCGCCGTCCCTGGGGGCTGCGCCCCAGCGCCAAGAAGAACCCCCGCGCATGCCACGGGCCGAGAGGCTGGTACCGCCCCTCGGCCCGGACTTGCTCGGAATCTCCTGGATCCCTGGACCCCTGGTCCGCGTCCTTCTACACGTCCAACTGGTCGGCGACCGCGCGCAGCAGGCCCGCGATCTTCGCGCCCGCGGGCTTGTCGGGGTAGCGGCCGCGTTCCAGCATGGGCGTGATGTTTTCGAGGAGGGTCGTCAAGTCCTGGACGATGGAGGCCAGTTCGTCCGGCTTCTTGCGTTGGGCCGCCGCGACCGACGGGGTCGGGTCGAGCAGGGTCACCGAGAGGGCCTGGTCGCCGCGCTGACCGGCGACGACCCCGAACTCCACGCGCTGTCCGGGCTTCAGGGCATCAACTCCGGCGGGCAGAACCGAGGAATGGACGAAGACGTCACCGCCGTCGTCACGGGAGAGAAAGCCGAAGCCCTTCTCGCTGTTGAACCACTTGACCTTGCCGGTAGGCACGTCTGTCCTCGTCCTCGTACTCGTCGGAAAACTGCTTCGGATAGCAGACCGGCGGGTCGTCGGGACCCGCCGGTACCAAGGCTAATGGTCTTCAGGCCGGTGACAAGACGTCGCCGGGTTGTTCCTTTGCGCAGGGAACTACCCTGGTCCAGTGCGCGACAAAACCCAAACGAATTCCGCCGCCGCCGGTGACCGACTGATCCGTGCCGGTGCCATCGTCTTTTTCATCGGTGCGGTGGCCACACTCGTCACCGTGGTACCGCTGTTGCTCCACACGACGCCTTTTCCGACGTACATGTACCTCTTGAGCATGCTCATGGGCGTCGGATTCCTGCTGGCCGCCGGAGGCGTGCTCCAGTCGGTCGCCGCGGGGCGGCGTCAGGCGCGCGCCGAAAGGTAGTCCGAAAGCCATCGCGGGAACTCGGTGAGGTCGCCGAGGACCACGTCCGCGCCGGCGGCGCGGAGTTCGTCGGCGTCGCACGGGCCGGTCGCCACCGCGACCGACACGGCCTCGGCGGTACGGGCGCCGCGTACGTCCCCGACGTGGTCGCCGACGTAGACGCTCGCGCCCTCCTCGCGCAGTGCCTCCGCCTTCTGCTCGGCCCACAGGTTGCCGATCACGGCGTCGGCGTCGATGCCGAGATGCGCGAGATGCAGCTTCGCGTTGGGCTCGTACTTCGCGGTGACGACGACCGCCCGACCGCCGGCCGCCCGCACAGCCGCGATCGCCTCGGGGGCGCCGGGCATCGCGGGGGTCGCGGCGACGGCGAACGACGGGTACATCTCGCGGTACAGGTCCGCCACGGCGGGCACCTCGTCCGCCGGGAACCAGTTGATCAACTCGTCCCCGAGCGGCGGCCCGAGCCGGGTGATGGCCAGATCGGCGTCGATGTACGTCCCCGTCCGCTCCGCCAGCGCCAGCATGGCGGCGTGGATCCCGGGCCGGGAGTCGATGAGGGTCATGTCGAGATCGAAGCCGACGGTCAGGGCGGGCTCAGGGTGCGGGCTCATACGGGCCATTGTGCCCAGTCCCTACGACAATCCCACCGGGCCCGCCGACCGCACCCGGGCCCGCCGACCGCGCTACCGCTGTCTCTGCGACCGCCACACCAGGTACAGCGCCGACGCCACCGCCGCGCCCCGCACCACCCACGGCCAGGTCTCGGCGATCGCGTCGCTCATGTGACCGTGCGCGATGGGGGTGCCCCAGCGGCCGTCGTTCCTGCCCCACAGCCAGACGATCCCGGCCGCGACGGCCGCCGTCGGCAGGCCGATCACCGCCGCCTTCGTCTCCGCGTCGGTCAGCCGGCGGGACGCGTACGCGATGACCCAACCGAGCAGCAGGGCGAACCAGTTGCCGAGGACGGCGCCTACGACGAGCAGCGCGGCGGCGATCAGGAGGAGGGGGTTGGACCAGCGTCCGGCGGGGAGGCGCGGGACCATGCGGCGTCGGCGGCCCGGGGTTTGCGCCGCCTGCTCGATCACCGGTGCGACCACCGGCTCCGGTGCCTTCGGCGTCTCCTTCGGGGGCTCCTTCGGCGGCGGGGGCTTGAGCAGTTCGGGGATCTCGACCCCGCCGGTGAACCCGGGCACGCTGTCGCCGAGCGCGAACCCGTTGCCGTTCTCCGGCCGCCACCAGTCGGGGTGCAGGACGCTCGCGCCGAGCTCGGACGCGCTCGCGAGGTGCGGTGCGGAGGCGGAGTTGTCGGGCTGGGCCTCAGGAGTGGGTGCGGCTTTGGTGAGGCGGGTGCGCGGGAGCGGTACGACCCGGCGCAGGCCCTTCGGCCGTAGATCGTCCTCGTGGTCCCGTTGTACGGGGACGGAGGCGGTCGGCATCTGCGGAACACCGGCGCCGGTGCCGGCCGCGGCGACGATCTCGTCCGGGCTGCCGAGGCCCTTCAAAATGCGCTGGACGGCGGCCGGTGTGTCGACGGTGGACCCGGCACGCCGCCGGTCGATCTCGTTGCGCAACTCGGACACGAGCCGCATGCGCGTGACCGAGGGCAGCTGCCGTTGCTGAGCCACGTCACCGACGCGGCTCAGATACTCGTAGACGACCTGATCGCTCTCGATACCCACGAAGTCCCCTCCGGGGCGGGTGCGTTGGATACCCCGCCGGAACGACCGTAGCGCAGGTCGGGCGTCGTGTCGGCCCGGACATCGGGGGGCGCCACGCCCACACGGGACGTGCACGGGTGCCCTCGCCCGGGGTGCCGAGGTGGGTCCGGGTGGGGTGGGCGCTGTACGGGGGCGGGTGTTCGCGGACCGGGCGGGAGTGATCGCGGTGCGCGCACGGGGCACCCGGCCCGGGGAGAGGGTGGCCGCCGTGGAAGAGCGGGGCGTTCTCGGCGGGCGGCGAGGCGGCGATCGCCGGCCGCCGCGGGTTGGCGTCGGCCCCGGCCTCGAAGTGATCCCTGCCCAGGAAGGAGGTGTCCTCGGCCGGGGGGTGCGGAGCGTCGCCAGCCGCACACTGCCGGACGGGCAACATCAGGCCCGCGCACGGGCCCCCGACCAGCGAGGGGGACGAGGGCCGCCGTAGGCGAGCGGGGCGTTCCCGGCGGGCGGTGAGGCGGCGATCGCCGACCGCCGGGGGTTGGCGTCGGCCCCGGCCGCGAAGTGATTGCCGTCCACGCATGGGGTGTCTTCGGCCGAGGGTGCGGGGCCTTCCCGGGTGGGCACTGTCGGGTGGGCGGCACCGGTCCGGCCGTCGCACCCGCTACCGTGGGTCGGATGAGCACCCCGGCCACGCCGCCCCGTTCGCTCGCGGAGGCACTCCGAACCAGGGACGACGCGTCCCTGGCCGCGCTGCTGCGCAGCCGCCCCGACCTCATCACGCCTGTGCCCACCGACCTCACCCAGCTCGCGACCCGGGCCGGTACGCGCGGGTCGGTCGTGCGGGCGCTGGAGCGGCTGGACCGTTTCGCGCTGCAGACGGCGGAGGCGCTGGCCGTGGCGGCGGATCCGTCGTCGTACGACGAGTTGGTCGGGCTGATGGCGGGTGACGCGCGCGATGCCGCCGTCGTGCACGCGCTGCCGCGCGCCCTCGCGACCCTGCGCGAACAGGCGCTGGTGTGGGGCGCGGACGACCGGCTGCGGCTGGTGCGGACGGCACGTGAGCTGCTGGCGCCGTCGCCGCAGCATCCGTCGCCGACCGGCCTCGGGCCCACGGTCGCGGAGGCCACGGCGGGGATGTCGCCGGGGCGTATCCAGGAGATCGTGACGGCCGCCGGGCTGTCCTCCACCCATGACTCCGTTTCCGCGGTGGCCTCGCTCACCAAGCTGTTCACTGGCCGGCGGCGGATGAAGGCGCTGCTCGGGCGCGCTCCCGAGGAATCGTTGGAGGTGCTGAACCGGCTGGTCTGGGGGCCGCCGTACGGGCAGGTGACCGCCGAACCCGCGGCCCGGCTGCGCTGGCTCATCGACCGGGGGCTGCTGCTGCCCACCGCGCCCGGAACTGTCGTACTCCCGCGTGAAGTTGCCCTGCATCTGCGGGCCGGGCGCGCGCACCGCGAGACGGAGCCGGTGGCACCGGCGGTCGAGGCGAAGGCGACGCATCGTCCACAGGTTGTGGACACGACGGCGGCCGGGCAGGCGTACACCGCGCTCGCGACCGTCGAGGAGCTGTTGAAGGACTGGGACGAGGGCGGGCCGACCGTCATGCGGGCGGGCGGGCTCAGCGTCCGCGATCTGAAGCGGACGGCGGTCGCGCTGGACGTGGCGGAGCCGGTCGCCGCGTTCTGGGTCGAACTCGCTTATGCGGCGGGGCTGTTGGCCTCCGACGGCGACGCCGATGAGCGGTACGCGGCTACCCCGGCCCTCGACGAGTGGCTGGAGCTGCCCGCCGCGCAGCGCTGGGTCCGGCTCGCTGAGGCGTGGCTGACGGCGACGCGGACGTCGGGGCTGGTGGGTGGGCGGGACGCGAAGGAGCGGACGTTGTCCGCGCTGGGGCCGGGGCTGGATCGGTCGGCGGCTCCGGAGGTACGGCACCGGGTGCTGGGTTTGCTTGCGGGGCTTCCGGAGGGGGCCTCGCCGTCCGCCGAGTCGGTGTTGGCGCGGTTGCGGTGGGAGCGGCCGGTCCGGGGGGCGGGGGGTGCGCAGCGGAGTACGGGGAGTGCAGGGAGTACAGAGGGTGCGGGTGCTCAGGGGGACGACGATCTGCGTAGTCGGCTTGCCCGGTGGACGTTGAGCGAGGCGGAGATGTTGGGGGTGACGGGGCGGGGGGCCCTGTCGGCGCAGGGGCGGGCGTTGTTGGGGCCGCGGGGTGCGGTGGCGGGTGGCAGTGGCAGTGGCAGTGGCAAACGCAGAGGCAGAGGTGTGGAGGGCGAGGACGGGGGCGGCGCGCTCGCGGCAGCCGGCTCCTCCGGCGTCGCCAACCCCTCTACCCCGTCTGTCCCCTCAGCCTCTTCTGGCTCCTCAGCTTCCTCAGCCTCCTCTGGCCCCTCTGGCCCCTCTGGCCCCTCTGGCTCCCCTGTCCCCTCAGTCCCCTCTGGCTCCTCCGATTCCTCCGGCCCCGGCGACAAGCTTCCCGTCCATCACCACCAGCACCGTCCGCCCGCTCCCCCCGAACCCCTCTCCCCCGCCGAACAGGCCGCCGCGAGTGCCGCAGCCGCTCGTCTCCTCGCGCCGCTTCTCCCCGAGCCGTTGGACCACGTCCTCCTCCAGGCCGACCTGACGGCAGTGGCCCCCGGCCCGCTGGAGCGGCCGTTGGCGGACATGCTGGACGTGCTCGCGGACGTGGAGTCGAAGGGCGGGGCGACGGTCTACCGGTTCACACCGGGGTCGGTGCGCCGCGCGCTGGACGCGGGGCGGTCCGCCTCCGACCTGCACGACTTCCTCACCGCGCACTCCCGTACGCCGGTCCCGCAGCCCCTCGCCTATCTGATCGACGACGTGGCCCGCAGGCACGGGCATCTGCGGATCGGCGCGGCCTCGGCGTACGTGCGCTGCGACGACGACTCGGTGCTCAGCGAGATCCTGGCGGACAAACGGTCGGCGGGCCTGCGCCTGCGCCGCCTCGCCCCGACCGTGCTGGCGGCCCAGGCCGACCCGGCGGCGCTCCTCGACGGGCTGCGCGCGATGGGCTTCGCGCCGGCCGCCGAGTCCGCCGAGGGCGATGTCGTCATCACCCGGGCCCACGCCCACCGCACCCCGCCCCGCACGGCCCCCGAACCGGTACCGGACGGCCCGCCGACCCCGGACACGACCCTCCTGTCTGCGGCGATCCACGCGATCAGGGCGGGCGACCGCGCCTCCACTACGCCCCTCAAATCGACCCCGTCCCCGAACGGCGAACTCCCCCGCACCAGTTCCGCCGAGACCCTCGCCACCATGCAGGCCGCCGTCCTCACCGGCGACACCCTCTGGATCGGCTACGTCAACGCCGAGGGCGCCGCCAGCCAGCGCGTCATCGCCCCCATCCGCGTGGAGGGCGGCTTCGTCACGGCGTACGACCACACGGCGGACGAGGTACGGACGTATCCGCTGCACCGCGTGACAGGGGTCGCGGAGCTGGCGGAGGGGTAGGCGGCCCGAGAAATGTGACACTCACGCCCCCATGTGTCACATTTCCGCCGAAAGGGTGGCTCGGACCGGCTCAGGTCAGATAGCGGTCCAGCGCCTCGACGGAGTCCGCCACGAACGTCGGACGCCGGGCCATCTCCCGCAGCTCGTCCTCCGTGACCCACGCGTGCCAGGAGATCTCGTCCGGGTCGGGGGTGATGTCCGTGCTGATGACCGCGTCGTGGACGCCGAGCCAGTACGGGCTGATCTCGCCCCGGCACAGGTACTTGAAGGCGAATTGGACCGGCGCCCGCACCCCGAGTTCCTCGGTGAGTTCACGGGCCGCCGCCTCCTCGTAGGACTCCCCGGCCTCCGCGCCGCCGCCGATCATGAAGTTGTACTGCCCCGGGAACCGGGACATGTCCGCCGCCCGCCGGTGCACCAGGACCCGGCCCTCCTCGTCCCGGCACACGATCGTCGCGACGCGGTGCAGCCAGTGGTGCTTGATGGCCTCGCCCCGGTCCACGACCCCGAGCACCCGGTCCTGCTCGTCGACCCGGTCCACCAGTTCTCCCATGGCCTCCGCCCTCAGTTCTCCCAACGCCTCCACCCCAGCTCTCCCATCGCCTCACCCTCTCAGAGCGCCGCCGTGATCATCGGCCGATAGTGCACACTGGACGTTTGGCCGCCCCGAGTCCTCCAGGCCCGGCGAGCCCCGCAGAAAGGCAGTCGCGCGTGAATGGCCCCCTCATCGTCCAGTCCGACAAGACCCTTCTCCTTGAGGTCGATCACGAGCGCGCCGACGAGTGCAGGCGCGCCATCGCGCCGTTCGCCGAGCTGGAGCGGGCGCCCGAGCACATCCACACGTACCGGGTGACACCGCTGGGGCTGTGGAACGCGCGGGCCGCCGGGCACGACGCCGAGCAGGTCGTGGACGCGCTGGTGGAGTACAGCCGGTATCCGGTGCCGCACGCGCTGCTCGTGGACATCGCCGAGACCATGGACCGCTACGGCCGTCTGACCCTGAGCAAGCACCCCGCTCACGGGCTCGTGCTCACCACCACCGACCGGCCCGTGCTGGAGGAGATCCTGCGGTCGAAGCGGGTCGCCCCACTCGTCGGCAACCGGCTCGACCCCGACACGGTCGCCGTGCACCCCTCCGAGCGCGGGCAGATCAAGCAGGTGCTGCTGAAGCTGGGCTGGCCGGCCGAGGACCTCGCCGGGTACGTCGACGGCGAGGCGCACGCGATCGAGCTGGACGAGGACGGGTGGGCGCTGCGGCCGTACCAGAAGCAGGCCGTGGAGAACTTCTGGCACGGTGGCAGCGGTGTCGTCGTCCTGCCCTGTGGGGCGGGGAAGACCCTGGTCGGGGCCGGGGCGATGGCGCAGGCCAAGTCGACCACGCTCATCCTCGTCACCAACACCGTCTCCGCCCGGCAGTGGAAGCACGAGCTGATCAAGCGGACCTCGCTGACCGAGGAGGAGATCGGGGAGTACAGCGGGACGCGGAAGGAGATCCGGCCCGTCACCATCGCCACGTACCAGGTGCTGACGACGCGGCGGAAGGGTGTCTACCCGCACCTGGAGCTCTTCGACTCCCGCGACTGGGGGCTCATCCTCTACGACGAGGTGCACCTGCTGCCCGCGCCCGTCTTCAAGTTCACCGCCGACCTTCAGGCGCGGCGGCGGCTCGGGCTGACCGCGACGCTCGTGCGTGAGGACGGCCGGGAGTCGGACGTGTTCTCGCTCATCGGGCCGAAGCGGTTCGACGCGCCCTGGAAGGAGATCGAGGCGCAGGGGTACATCGCGCCCGCCGACTGTGTCGAGGTGCGCGTCAATCTCACGGAGTCCGAGCGGCTCGCGTACGCCACCGCCGAGGCCGAGGAGAAGTACCGCTTCTGTGCGACCACCGCGACGAAGCGGAAGGTCACGGAGGCGATCGTGCGCCGGTTCGCCGGTCAGCAGATCCTCGTCATCGGGCAGTACATCGACCAACTCGACGAGCTGGGCGAGCACTTGAACGCGCCCGTGATCAAGGGCGAGACCTCCAACGCGCAGCGGGAGAAGCTCTTCGGCGCCTTCCGCGAGGGGGAGATCAGCGTGCTCGTGGTCTCCAAGGTCGCGAACTTCTCCATCGACCTGCCGGAGGCGACCGTCGCCATCCAGGTGTCGGGGACGTTCGGCTCGCGTCAGGAGGAGGCACAGCGCCTCGGGCGGGTGCTGCGGCCGAAGGCCGACGGACACCAGGCCCACTTCTACTCGGTCGTCGCGCGCGACACGATCGACCAGGACTTCGCCGCCCACCGCCAGCGCTTCCTGGCGGAACAGGGGTACGCCTACCGGATCATGGACGCGGACGAGATCCTCGCGGAGAACTGAGCGTCACGGTGAGGCGCGGGTTAAGCGGGTGAAGGTGATGGAGCGGGCGGAGCCGGTGGTCACTTACGGCGAACGCCCGCTTCCTCGCCGTACTCGCCAAGGACGACCACGCTGAACGCGGCGCCCGCGAACACTTTTATCGCGCGGAGGGCATTGCCGAGGCGATGGGGGTGGCTGCCGCCGGTGGCCGGTGTGGCGCCGGTCGGGCGGACGGGGACCGGGGTGATGGTTGCTGCGCTCATGTCTCCATGGTGCGTCTTGGGACATAAGGTCGGCATCGGTCCAGAGAGCCAACCTCCGGGCCGCCCGTGTACGCCTCCGGGCGGACCCGTTCCCCTCCTGGGTGGAGGGGTCGTCCCCTAGGGGACGCACACGCGGGCGTCAACGCGGCCGTAAAACCATTCGCCTCCGCCAGTTGCCCTGACCTAGAATCTCCGCTCTTGCCCGCCTCCCCGCAGGGAGTGCCACCGCCCGGACGGAAACCGGTCGGTATCCCACCCAGCAGCCGCATCAGCAGGCCCTCCGGAGGCACCCCCTTGTCCACGCCCACCGACGATCCGCTCTCTCGCGAACGCTCCCACCTGGCCTCCTCCCGTTCCGCGCTGCGCGCCATGCGCGAGGACGTCGAGTCGCTCGACATCAAGGACGTCACCGCGAACTGGGTCAACGCCGAGGTCCTCTCCCGCCAGATCGACGACCGCATCAAGGCGCTGGCCGACCTGAGCGACACCCCGCTGTTCTTCGGCCGCCTGAACTACCTGCACTCACCCGGCGCCGACCAGGCCGAGGGCGCGGAGGGCGAGCAGTTCTACATCGGGCGCCGGCATGTGCACGACGCCGACGGCGACCCCATGGTCATCGACTGGCGTGCGCCGGTCTCGCAGCCGTTCTACCGGGCGTCCAAGAAGGACCCGCTGGACATCTCGCTGCGCCGCCGCTTCGGTTACACGGGCGGCGACCTCACGGCGTACGAGGACGAGCACCTCATGGACCCGGCCGAGGCGGCCGCCACCAGCAAACTGCTCCAGCAGGAGATCGAGCGCCCGCGCGTCGGCCCGATGCGCGACATCGTCGCGACCATCCAGCCCGAGCAGGACGAGATCGTACGGTCCGGACTCGGCGGCACCGTCTGTGTGCAGGGCGGGCCGGGGACCGGAAAGACGGCCGTCGGTCTGCACCGGGTCGCGTACCTCCTCTACGCCCACCGCGAGCGGCTCGCCCGGACCGGCACCCTCGTCATCGGGCCGAACAAGTCCTTCCTCCACTACATCGAGCAAGTCCTGCCCGCGCTGGGCGAGTTGACGGTCCGCCAGGGCACGGTCGGCGACCTGGTCGCGCACGTCGAGGTGCGCGGCACCGACGAGGCACCGGCCGCCGTCATCAAGGGCGACGCTCGCATGGCCGAGGTCCTCCGGCGGGCCATCTACTCGCACGTCACCATCCCCACCGAGCCGGTGATGGTGGTGCGCGGCTCGCGCCGCTGGCGGGTACCGGCGTACGAACTCGAAGCGATCGTCCGGGAGTTGCTCGACCGCGACATCCGCTACGGCGCCGCACGCGAGGCTCTTCCGCAGCGCATCGCGCATGTTGTGCTGGTGCAGATGGAGCGGTCCGGGGAGGCACCGGACGACCGGGTACAGGACGCGGTGGCCCGCAACACCGCGGTGAAGGCGGCCGTCAAGACGATGTGGCCGCCGGTCGAACCCGCGAAGCTCGTGCTGCGGCTGCTCACCGACGCGGACTTCCTCGCCGCGCACGCGGACGGGATCCTCGACGAGGACGAGCAGAAGACGATCCTCTGGGCGCTGCCCGGATCTGGGAAACGGGCCGTGCGGAGCGTGAAGGCCGCCAAGTGGTCCGCCGCGGACGCCGTGTTGATCGACGAGGCGACCGACCTGGTCCAGCGGACGCACTCGCTCGGGCATGTCGTGCTCGACGAGGCGCAGGACCTCTCCCCGATGCAGTACCGGGCGGTCGGCCGCCGCTGCACCACCGGTTCCGCGACCGTCCTCGGCGACCTGGCGCAGGGCACCACGCCCTGGGCGACGCGGAGTTGGGACGAGGCGCTGGCACACCTCGGCAAGTCGGACGGCGTGATCGAGGAGTTGACGGCCGGTTTCCGCGTGCCGACCGACGTCATCACCTACGCCTCCCGGCTCCTCCCCCACATCGCGCCGGGTCTGACCCCGGTCGCGTCGGTCCGTGAGAACCCGGGCTTCTTCGACCTCCGCGAGACCACCGCCACGGCGGAAGTGGTCGCGGCCTGCGAGGAGTTGCTGCGCAACGAGGGTTCGACGGGCCTGATCGCGGCCGACGCCCGCATCCCCGAACTGGCGGAGGCGCTCACGGCGGCGGGCATCGGCTACATCGACCCGGGTGAGGAGACGACCGTAGACACCCGGCTGACCCTCGTTCCGGCGTCGCTCGCGAAGGGTCTGGAGTACGACTACGTGGTCCTCGACGAGCCGCAGGCCGTGGTCGACGGCGAACCGGACGAACGCACCGGCCTGCGGCGCCTGTACGTGTCCCTGACCCGAGCGGTGTCGGGCCTGATCGTCACGCACGCGGCGCCGCTGCCGCCCCAACTCGCCTGAGGGGAAGGGGAGGTTGGCGGCAGAAGCGGTCAGCGAGAGGACACGTCGGGCACTGTCGAGCACGACCCGCCACTCGCCCACCGCTGCCGCCCCAACCCACCTGAGCGAAAAGGGCGGTTGGCGGCAAGGGCGGTCGGTGGAACGGGCGATTCACGCTCGGTCGAGCACCGCCCGCCACTCGCCCACCGCTGCCGCCGACACCGGCCGGTCCCAGCCCTCCGGGCGGGCGGCTCCGCCGATGTGGAAGGCGTCGACTCCGGCGGCGAGCAGGGTCGGTACGTGGTCGAGGCGGAGGCCGCCGCCGACCAGGATGCGCTGCTCGTAGCCGGGTTCGCCGCGCAGGGCCGCCTCGCGGAGCAGGGTGGGGAGGCCGTCGTCGACGCCGTCCGCGGAACCGGCGGTGAGGTAGGCGTCCAGGCCCGGCAGGTCGGCGAGTTGTTTGCGCAGGGCGTCGCGGTCGGCGGCGCGGTCGATCGCGCGGTGGAACGTCCAGGCGCAGCCGTCCAGTTCGGCGACGACCCGCTCCACCGCGTCCAGGTCGACGCGGCCGTCCTGGTCGAGGAACCCGAGCACGAACTGGTCGGCGCCGGCGGTCCGCAGCTCCCCGGCGACCCGGACGAGCCGGTCCACGTCACCCGCGGCGAACCCGTCCGCGAGGCGCAGCATCACGCGCAGGTCGATGTCGACGGCGGCCCGGATCGTGGCGAAGGTCTCCACCGGCGGGGTGAGCCCGTCGGCCGCCATGTCGGTGACCAGTTCGAGACGGTCCGCGCCTCCGGCCTGGGCGGCGACCGCGTCCTCGGCGCCGAGAGCGATCACCTCCAGGACTGCACGCGTGCTCATAGGACCCCTTCCGTCGTGTTCCCTGGAGCGGCTACAGGTCTAGTCCAATCTCAGGGTACGCGGGAGGCCGAGGGGCCGCGAGATCGCCCCCGTCACCGCGCGCCGCCGACCAGGTGCCGTCTACCCGACGGGTGCCGACCCCCGGCCAGGCGTCAGCCACCGGTCGGGCGTCGGCCGCCAGTCGGATGCCGGCCACCGCACAGGTGTCGGCCGGCGGCCGCACGGACGTCGACTGCCACCCAGACACCGCCCACCGCACAGATGTCGACCGACGGCCGGATGCCGGCCACCGCGCAGGCGTGGGCCAGCGGCCGCACGAACGTCGACTGCCACCCAGACACCGCCCACCGCACAGATGTCGACCGACGGCCGGATGCCGGCCACCGCGCAGGCGTGGGCCAGCGGCCGCACGGACGTCGACTGCCACCCAGACACCGCCCACCGCACAGGGGTAGGCCGGCGGCCGAATGCCGGCCACCCCACGAGCGTCGTCACCGACGGACGTCACCCACCCCACCGGGGTCGGCCACGGGCCGGCCGTCAGCCGCCGAAGATGTTCAGCTCCGCCGGTTCCGCACCGGCCAGCTCGTACCCCGTGCCGGTCGGCACCGACCGCCCCGAATACAGCCGTACGAGCGTCGGCGCGTCGCCGATGTAGCGCGCCGGGGTCAGGTCGCCCGAAAGGTCGCCCAGGCGCAGGGGGTCGTCCAGGTCGTCGAGGTCCGCGTGCAGCGGCCGGTGGTTTTTCTGACGGGTCACGAGCGTGAGAAGGGTCAGAGCCGAGGACAGCCCCTCGCCGCCGTAGGCCCCGGGGACGCCGAGGACGTCCCGTACGTCGCCCGCGTGCACCCACTCGCCGAGTGCGACCGCATCCAGCGCGCCGCCCGCGCGGGCGATCGACGCGCCCGCCCCGGTCATGCCCCGCTCCAACTCGTCGACGACCTGCGCGTTCGTCCAGTCGGCACGTTCCGCGATGTCCCGGTCGTTGGCCTCCGGCGAGAACACGCCCGCCTCGAACCGGCGCTCCACCACCCGCGTCAGCGCGGCCGAGCAGTGCGCGAGCACATCCCGTACGGTCCAGCCCGGACACGCGCGGGTCGCCAGCGCGAAGTCCTCGTCGGGGCGGGAGCGGAGCAGCGGGATCAGCGCGTCGCGCTCGGTGGCGAGGAGGCGGCCGGGCAGTTCGGGGTCGCGTACGTCGTGTGCTGTGTCGGCGTAAGTCATGCGTTCCACGCTAGGGGCGCGACCGCGGGAGGAAAATAAGGAACATGGCCGATCTCGACGCCCTCCGCGCCCGCTGGACCCGCGCCCTCGAAGGCGCCCGCACGCCCGCCCACGCACCCGCCCGCACACCCGACGGCGGTCCCGACCCCTCGCCGTACGCCGAGAATCTCCTCGCCCGCTGGCAGGAGCCGCAGCGCCGCTACCACACGCTCACCCACCTCACCTCGGTCCTCGACCACGTCGACGTGCTGGAGAAGCACGCCGCCGACCCGGACGTCGTACGGCTCGCGGCCTGGTTCCACGACGCGGTGTATCTCCCGGACCGGTCCGAGAACGAGGAGCGGTCCGCGCGGCTCGCGGAGCGGGCGCTGGCCGAGGCGGGTGTGCCGGAGGCGAGGACCGCCGAGGTCGCCCGCCTGGTCCGGCTCACCGTCACGCACGATCCCGCCGACGACGACCGCGACGGCCAGGTGCTGTGCGACGCGGACCTCGCGATCCTGGCCGCGCCGCCGTCCGCGTACGCCGCCTACACCGCCGCCGTCCGCGAGGAGTACCACTTCGTCCCCAACGACGCCTTCCGGGACGGCCGTTCGGCGATCCTGCGGCAACTCCTCGACCTGCCACGGCTGTTCAGGACGCCGTTCGGGGCCGCGGAATGGGAGGCCACGGCACGGTACAACCTGGCGGCGGAGCTGGAGCTGCTGGCAGCTTAATCACGGCGGGCGCCGGCCACCGCCCGTATGCTCCCCGCATGGGGAACACGGGCGGAGACATGGCCGGGCATTCAGCCGCACACCAGGTGGAAGAGGCCGTCGCGAGCTGCCTCGCGCTGCTGGGGACGGCGACGGACCGCGACTGGGACGGGACGAAGGCGGGTCGGCTGGAGTGGAGTTGCCGGGACACAGCCGAGCACATCGCCGGTGATCTCATCGCGTACGCGGGGCAGTTGGCCGGTCGCGCGCAGCAGGCGTACGTCCCCTTCGAGATCACCTTCGACGACGGCACCGACAACTCCGGTGTCCTGGACGTGATCCGGACGACCGGCGCCCTGCTCGCCGCCACCCTCCGCACCACCCCGCGCGAGGTGCGCGCCTTCCACCCGTACCCGTTCCGCAGCGCGAACCGCGAGGGCTTCGCCGCGATGGGCACCGCCGAGTTGCTGCTGCACACGCACGACATCGCCGAGGGCCTGGGCCTGACCTATCAACCCGCCCCGGAAATGAGCGAGTTCGTCCTCGGCCGGATCTTCCCGCACATCCGCCCCGACGCCGACCACTGGCGCACCCTGCTGTGGGCGACCGGCCGCGGCGAACTCCCCGGCCGTGCCCCCGTCACCGGCTGGAAGTGGAACAACAACCTCGTCCACACCACCGACCGCCTCACCCTCCAGGGCATCACCCCCGCGGCCGCCGGTGACCTGGTCGCGGGCGGCGACGGCGGGTTCGAGTGGATCGAGGGCGGCCCGTACGAGGGCACCCGCGAGGCCGCGACCTTCCTGCTGAAGGCTTACGCGTCGGGCGTCCACCGCCCGGAGTTCGGCGTGTTCGCCCTCGTCCGCCGCGAGGACGGCCGCGCGGTCGGCGGCCTGGGCTTCCACGGCGCGCCCGACGAGGAGGGCCGCGCGGAGATCGGCTACGACCTCGCGGAGGGCGCCCGCGGCCAGGGCTACGCGACGGAGGCGCTCCGCGCGCTCTCGGAGTGGGCGCTGGCCCGCGACGACGTACGCACCGTCTTCGCGACGATCGAACGCGACAACCTCGCGTCGCAGGCCGTGGTCACCCGGGCGGGCTTCAAGAAGGTGAGCGAGGACGATGTGGAGGGCGAGTTCGCCTACGAACTCGGGCGCTGAACAAGCCCGTTCGACCGGCGGCCGGTGACCCGCGAGCTCCGGCGCTGAGCAACTCGCCTACTGGGCCCGCCCCTTGGGCCTCCGCAGCCCGGCCGCCGTCAGCAACCGCACGACCTCCCGGCTCCGGACCTCCACCGCCCCGGCGGCCACCGCGTCCGCGTAACGATGCGAGGGAAGGTCGTAGTGATCGCGCTCGAAGGCCCGGCGCGGTACGCCCAACTCCTCGGCGAACAGGTGGAGTTCGTCGTAGGAGACGTCACTGACGAGGTGGGACCAGAGGCGTCCGTGCCCCGGCCAGGTCGGCGGGTCGATGTAGACGGTCACCGAGATCCCAGGGTTCCCACGGCGGCGACCTTCACGCCCGCCTGGTGGCAGACCCAGTGCGGGTCGGGTCCGAGTTCCGGCTCGACCTCCAGGGCGTGCGGGTCGCCGGCCTCGCAGACCGGGCAGAGCGGCCAGCGTCCGTACGCCTCCAGCAGCGCGTCCTGCACGTCCTGAGCGACCAGCCCGGCGACGTACTCGACACCCTCAGGCCACTGCTCCACCCACCACCGCCGCTCCACGATGGACTCCTCCACCATGGACACCACGTCCGCCGCAACCACCTCGCGCGCGGCCAGATCGGCCAGCACGAGGGCGCGGGCGGCGTGCAGCGCCCGCTCCAGGGGGCTTATGCGGACGGGCTCGTCACGGGGGTCGTCGTCAGGGGTGCTGTCGGATGATGCCATGCACCCATTGTGCGCACTCTTGACCGGACCACCGCCGCGAAAATATCTTTCAGAGGTGACCCAGGAAGTGAAGGAAAGTTTCGGAAGCGCCTCCGGGAGTACGCCACCCGCCGCACTGGCCGCCAAGGTGCGCACCCTCGCCCCCTCCATGACCCGCTCCATGCAGCGCGTCGCCGAGACCGTCGCCGCCGACCCGGCCGGCTGCGCGGCCCTCACGGTCACCGGCCTCGCCGAACGCACCGGCACCAGCGAGGCCACGGTCGTCCGCACCGCCCGCATCCTCGGCTACCCCGGCTACCGCGACCTGCGCCTCGCCCTCGCCGGGCTCGCCGCGCAGCAGCAGTCCGGGCGGGCGCCCGCCCTCACCACCGACATAGCCGTCGACGACCCGATCGCCGACGTCGTCGCGAAACTCGCCTACGACGAGCAGCAGACCCTCGCCGACACGGCCGCCGCACTCGACACCGTCCAGCTCGGCGCGGCCGTCACCGCGCTCGCCGCGGCCCGTCGTACCGACATCTACGGCGTCGGGGCGTCCGGGCTCGTCGCCCAGGACCTCGCCCAGAAGCTGCTGCGCATAAGCCTCATAGCCCACGCCCACAGCGACCCGCACCTCGCCGTCACGAACGCCGTGCAGCTGAAGGCGGGCGATGTGGCCATCGCGATCACCCACTCCGGGTCCACCGGTGACGTCATCGAACCGTTGCGCGTCGCCTTCGAGCACGGGGCTACGACCGTCGCGATCACCGGGCGGCCGGACGGGGCGGTGACGCAGTACGCCGATCACATCCTCACGACGTCCACAGCCCGGGAGAGTGAGCTGCGGCCGGCCGCGATGTCGTCCCGGACGAGTCAGTTGCTGGTGGTGGACTGTTTGTTCATCGGGGTGGCGCAGCGGACGTACGAACAGGCCGCGCCCGCGTTGTCGGCGTCCTACGAGGCGTTGGCGCATCGGCACAGGCGCTGACGGTTCGTGGTTGGCTGCGGGCCCGGTGGGGGCTGAGCGCGCAGTTCCCCGCGCCCCTGAAAGCCTGGGCGCGCCCAGCCTGTGTCTATTTGCGGCTCCGCCACGTGGGCGCGACCAGCCCCCCACTCCCCCGCACACTCGAAAACACCGCCGACACCCCACCCCTCAGGGGCGCGGGGAACTGCGCGACCAGCCCCCGCCGGCCGGCAGACAAGAACGAACGGAAAGAGCCGCTTCTCCATGACCTCAACGTCCAACCCCCGTGACGTCCGCGCCGAGTTGGAGTCACTCACCACCGAAGCCTTCCGCCCCGAACTCGCCGGGATCGACCAACTCCCCACCCCCGACATCGCCCGCCTCATGAACACCGAGGACGCCACGGTCGCCGCCGCGGTAGCCCTCCGCCTCCCCGAGATCTCCACCGCGATCGACGCCGTAGCCGACCGGATGGGACGCGGCGGCCGGCTGATCTACATGGGCGCCGGTACCGCAGGACGCCTCGGCGTACTCGACGCGTCCGAGTGCCCCCCGACCTTCAACACCGACCCAACCCAGGTCGTCGGACTGATCGCCGGTGGCCCGGACGCCCTGGTCACGTCGATCGAAGGCGCCGAGGACTCAAGGGAGTCGGCGGAGGCAGACCTCGACGCACTCACGCTGACCCGCGACGACACGGTGGTCGGCATCTCCGCCTCGGGACGCACCCCGTACGCGATCGCCGCCGTAGCGCACGCGCGCCGGCTCGGGGCATTGACCATCGGGCTCTCCTGCAATGCGCACAGCGCCCTCGCCGCAGCCGCCGAACACGGCATCGAGGTCGTCGTGGGCCCCGAACTCCTCACCGGATCAACGAGGTTGAAGGCGGGCACAGCCCAGAAGCTCGTGCTCAACATGCTCTCGACGATCACGATGATCCGGCTGGGCAAGACCTACGGGAACCTCATGGTCGACGTACGCGCGTCGAACGAGAAGCTGCGCGCCCGCTCCCGCCGTATCGTCGCGCTCGCGACCGGTGCGGACGACGCGGAGATCGAGCGCGCCCTCGCGGCCACCGACGGCGAGGTGAAGAACGCGATCCTGGTCGTCCTCGCGGGGGTCGACGGCCCGACGGCCGCCCGCCTTCTGGAGGAGTCCGGCGGCCGGCTGCGCGCGGCACTGACCGCGACGGCCGACTGACCAGCACGCTCAGGGGGTGGATACTCCGTACGACACCGCCGCCGCCCTCCTCCCCCTCGTCGGCGGCCCCGCGAACGTCACCTCCGTCGCCCACTGCATGACCCGCCTCCGGCTCGGCCTCGCCGACCGGTCGCTGGTGGACGAGGAGGCGCTGCGGGCACTGCCCGGCGTACTCGGGGTCGTGGCCGACGACACGTACCAGATCGTGCTGGGGCCGGGGGTGGTGGCACGGGTGACCCCGGAGTTCGAGAAGCTGCTGCGCGGTGCCGCCGGTGAACTGGCCGCGCGCGGCGCCGAGTTGAAGGAAGCGCAGCGGGCGCGCAACGCCACCCCCGGCAAACTGCTCCTCCGCCGGATCGCCAACATCTTCGTCCCGCTCATCCCCGCCCTGATCGGCTGCGGAGTCCTCGCCGGCCTCAACGGGCTGCTGATCAACATGGGTTGGCTCCCGGGAGTGACGGGCGCCCTCGCCGTCATCCCCTCCGCGTTCCTCACCCTCATCGCGGTCTTCGTCGGTTACAACACGGCGAAGGAGTTCGGCGGGACACCGGTGCTGGGCGGGGCGGTGGCCGCGGTCGTGGTGTACCCCGGGGTCGCGAAGGTGACCGCGTTCGGGGTCGCCCTCTCCCCCGGCCAGGGCGGGGTACTGGGCGCACTGGCCGCCGCGGTCCTCGGCACGTACGTCGAGAGGTGGTGCCGCACCTGGGTCCCCGCGACCCTCGACGTCCTCGTCACCCCCACCCTGACGGTCCTGACCGCGGGCCTCGCGACCCTCTACGGCCTCATGTACGCGGCCGGCGAGATCTCCACCGCCATCGGCACGGCCGCGAACTGGCTCCTGTCCACCACCGGCCCCTTCGCCGGCCTGATCCTGGGCGGCCTCTTCCTCCCCCTGGTGATGCTCGGCCTCCACCAGGCCCTCATCCCCATCCACACCACCCTCATCGAACAGCAGGGCTACACCGCCCTGTTGCCCATCCTGGCCATGGCGGGCGCGGGCCAGGTCGGTGCGGCGGTGGCGGTGTACTTCCGTATGCACCACGACACTTCACTCCGCACGACCATCAAGTCGGCGCTTCCCGCAGGGCTGTTGGGCGTCGGCGAACCTCTCATCTACGGCGTCTCGCTGCCCCTCGGCCGCCCGTTCCTGACCGCCTGTGCGGGCGGGGCGGCGGGCGGGGCGTTCGTCGGGTTCTTCGCGATGCTGGGCGACAGGGTCGGGGCGACGGCGATCGGGCCGTCGGGCTGGGCACTGTTCCCGCTGCTGGCGGGGAACAGGCCGCTGCCCCTGACGGCGGCGATCTACGCGGGAGGCCTGCTGACCGGATACCTGGTCGGCTTCCTGGCGACGTACGCCTTCGGCCTCAACGGAGTTCCGGGATCGGGATCGGGATCGAAATCAGGATCGGGATCGGGATCGGCTACTTCTTCAGACCCCTCCGGTGACCACTCACCCGCGCGATCCACGTGACGAAGTCGCGCGATCATGACAGGGGTGTCGCAGGGGGCTCATCACGCCAGGGGCGCCCGCCACACCAGCGTGTACCGCCAGAACAACCACCGCCGCGGCCGGACCCGCGGCAGGACACGGATCGCCTCGCGGCGGACCTCGGCGAAGGTCATCTCCGGCGGCCGGGTGACGGCGGTCATGGCCACCGGACGGGACCCTGCCCTACGACCCCGGTTCTTCACCCAGCCCACGACGAGGTTCAGGGCGACGGAGACGGCTCCGAGGAGAGCGTCGACGGCATCCTCCTCACGGGCGCAGCCGACCACCACGAGGGTTCCGCCCGGGGCGAGTTGGTCGCGGAAGCGGGTCAGCGTCCCGGTGAACGGGAGGTGGTGGAGGGTGGCGACGCAGGTGATGACGTCGTAGGGGCCAGCGGGGATTCCGTCCCGGGCGTCGACGACGGCGAAGGCCGCGGGGGCATCGGAGACGCCGGGCGGGGTCAACTCCCGTGCCTTGGCGATGATTTGGGGATCGGAGTCGATCCCCTCCACACCACCCGCACTCCTCGCGGCCAGCAGCCGCACGAGGTCGCCGCTCCCACAACCCACGTCCAGGGCCCGCCCGAACCCGCGGGGCAACTGCCGTAGCAGCCAAGGGTGGTAGTGGGCGTTGTGGCTCCAGGGGTGGGCGGAGTTGAAGGATTCGAGGGCGCGGAGGAGGCGGGGCGGGATCAGGGGCATGGGGGCAGTCGATCACGGCGGGTGGCTCGGGACAGGAGGCTCCGGGCAGGCGGGCTCAAGGCAGGCAGGCACAAGGCAGGCAGGCTCAAGGCAGGCAGGTAAGTCCTTCCGCACCTCCCACTGAGTACCGGTACTCATGTCCAGGCGCGCCCCCCGGTCCACCGTTGTCCTCACCACCCCGGACCGACCGACGCGAAGGACGACTCCTCGATGCCGCAGACCTCACGCCCGCGCCGTCTCCTCGCCCTCGCCACGGACAACTGGCCGGCCCGGGCCTATCTGACCGCCGTGGGCGTCTCCGTCGCGGCGATGTTCGTCGCCCCGGAAAGCCCCGTCGCCGCAGGCCCGTTGATCCTCACGGCGCCCCTCTCCCTGCTGAGCGTGATCCTGCCCTTCGGCCCCGGCACCGAGGGGTCGCTACAAGCGGTGGCGATCGGCTCCTGGACGGTATGGCTCCTGCTCTGCGCCCTCGTGAACGCCGCCGTACTCGGCGCCCTCGCGAAGAGATCCACGACGACGACAACCACGACACCTCCCACCCGCACCAGCACCAGCACTCGCACTCGCGCTCGCCTACGCACCCTGCTCGCCCCCGCCGTGGACAACTGGCCCGCGCGGGCATACCTCGCCGTGGTCGCGACCTCGCTGGCGTTCTTCCTCTGCGCCGAGTACGTCCTGGCGGACCCGGGATTCGCCGGAATATGGCCGCTGATGGCCACGGCACCGGCCGGCTTCCTCGCCTTCCTCCTGCCGACGTCGAGCCCATTGGTCTTCGCCGGCGCCTCGGCCCTGTGCGGGCTGGCCAACGCCGTACTGCTCGGCCACCTCGCCCACCGGCTCCGGGTACCGGAGGCACACCCGGCCACCTGAGCGGAGAACGGGCGCCGCCGTCCCCTTCCAGGGGAACGGCCCGCGGCAAAGCCGACTATCGTCGGCAGAACCATGAACCACGCCCAGCAGACCGCCCTAGGCCGCGCCCTCCGCCTCCTCGGCGAGCACGGCGAGGCCCTCACGTCCGACACCCCCGACGGCAAGCTCCACGAGGTCAAGGCGGACCTGAAGCGCGCCCTGGACCTGCTGGACGACAGCGTCAGCGGCGCCGCGCCCACCACCCGCTGCCCGGAGCATCCGAACGGCCCGGTCGACGCCGACGCCCCCGACCTCTGCCTGCTCTGCGAGACCCGCCGCCGCTCGGCCCGCCGCTCCGAGTTCAACGGCCCCGCCGTGCCCCGGCCCACCGACACCACACCGTCCCGCTACGGCGTCCGCGAGGACCGCCCGCAGGCCCAGCAGCGCTGGCTCCCCGAACTGTGGAACGGCCAGGCCTGGCAGCTCTGCGGCACCCCGCGCCGCGACCGCCACGAAGCCGAGCTGTACATCAACGCCGCCCGCCGCGGCTCCCGCCCGGCGATGGCGTACCGCCTCGTGCACGAGTTCACGGACTACGAGGTGCTCCGGGTCTGGGGCACACCGGTCCACGTGGACATCGAGCCGCTCGGGAATCTCTAGTACCCGTAGTACCCGTAGTACCCGTAGTCCGCACAACGCGAAGTCCCCGCCCCGCGCGATGCGGGACGGGGACTTCGTTCGGAGCGCCGGGCAGGCCTTGCACCTGCATCTCCCCGCAGGAAGCGGGACGTCTTTCCTTGGACCACCAACGCAGCACCAGCCGACCGGAGTTACGGCGACGGGCTCAAGATCCAGTATACCCCGCCAACGACCCCTAGGGCGCATGCCGTTCGACGACCGACCGAACCTGCTCCGCGTCCAACTGATACACCGTCTCGTGCGCCCGAGGATCCCGCGCGTGGAAGGTGTGGAACATCGGCCCGGTCTCCCCACCCAGCTCCACGAGCGAGGCCGAGGCGCCCCGCACGGCCCGCTCCGTGCCGTAGGCCGTCGTCAGATCCATCCGGTTGACGACACCGGGCGTGACCCACACCGGCGTCGCCTCCAGGAACCCGAAGAGCTGAAGGTGGAAGTGCCCGGTGAGCACGACCCGTACGTCACTCCCCCGGATCGCGTCCGCCAACTCCCCCGGATTCCGCAGCCCGAAGGCCCGCTGCATCGGCGTACCGAGGTTGATCGGCGGATGGTGAAAGGCAAGAACGGTCCCGAACTCGGCCGGAGTCCTCAACTCCTCCCCCAGCCAGTCCAGTTGGGCCCGGCTCAACGCCCCGTAAACCTCCCCCGGCACAAGCGAGTCGAGCGTGACGAACCGATACCCGCCGACGGTGCTGACGGCAGCGCACCCGAACTCCACCGGAAACACGGCGTCGGCAGCCACGTGCCCACTCCCGAGCACCTTCCCGAACGCCTCCCGCTCGTCATGGTTCCCGGTCGTATAGAAGACGGGCACCCCACCCATCACCCGGGCGAACCCACCCACCAACTCCCGCACGGCCGCATACGCCTCCACCGCCCCGTCGTTGGCGAGGTCCCCGGTGACGACGATCGCGTCCACCCCCCGCTGATGCCGCAACTCGGCAAGCATCAGCCGCAGGGAGTCGGTCGCGTTGATGCCGTGGCGGTTGGGGGCGTCGGTGCGTTCGAGATGGGTGTCGGACAGGTGCAGGATCCTCATGTGCGCGAACGCTAGCCCGAGTTGGGGGCGGCGGACAGGGGACGGGGCGCGGCCCCCAGGAACGCGCACCCCCATCCACCCGCACCCACAACTCAGCAGCTCAGCTGAGCGACTTCAGCGCCGCCGCGTCATAAGGCGCCAGCTCCTCCACCCGCCCGGCAAGGACCTTCGCAGCCCACTCCGGATCCTGAAGCAGCGCCCGCCCCACAGCCACCATGTCGAACTCGTCCCGCTCCAGGCTGTCGAGGAGGTCGTCGATGCCCTTGACCGGCGCGCCCTCACCCCGGAACCCCTTGAGGAAGTCGCCGTCGAGGCCGACCGAACCGACCGTGATGGTCTGCTTGCCGGTGAGCTTCTTGGTCCAGCCGGCGAGGTTGAGATCGGAGCCGGTGTCCTCGAACTCGGGGACCCAGTACCGACGGGTGGACGCGTGGAAGACATCGACTCCCGCCGCCGCGAGCGGAGTCAGGATCGCGTCCAGCTCCTCCGGGGTCTCGGCGAGACGGGCGCCGTAGACGTCCTGCTTCCACTGCGAGTAGCGGAAGATGATCGGGAACTCGGGAGAGACCGTCTCGCGGACCGCCGCCACGATCTCCGCCGCGAACTTCGTACGGGCGACCGCGTCACCGCCGTAGGCGTCCGTACGGCGGTTGGTGCCCGCGTACAGGAACTGGTCGAGGAGATAGCCGTGCGCGCCGTGCAGCTCGACCCCGTCGAAGCCGATCCGCTCCGCCGCGGCGGCCGCTTCGGCGAACGCGCCGATGACGTCGTCCAGGTCCCGCTGCGTCATGGCCGTACCGGTGACCTCGTCGCTGCCGATCCGCAGCCCGGAGGGGCCGACGGCGGGCGCGTCCGCGTACGGCGGCTGGCCCTGTTCGCGGACCATGCCGATGTGCCACAGCTGCGGCACGATGGTGCCGCCCGCCGCGTGCACTCCCTCGGCGACCTTCGCCCAGCCCGCGAGCTGCTCCTCGCCGTGGAAGCGCGGGATGTCGTCGCTCTGCCCGGCGGACTCGTGGCCGACGTACGTGCCCTCGGTCACGATGAGGCCCACGCCCGCGGCGGCGCGGCGGGCGTAGTAACCGACCACGTCCTCACCGGGGATGCCGCCCGGCGAGAACTGCCGGGTCATCGGCGCCATCACGATCCGGTTCGGGACGGTCAGGCCGTTGAGGGTGATCGGACGGCCGAGGATTTCGGCCGCTCGGGGGGCGGGGGCGGTCGTAGACACGTGTGGGGGCTCCTCGGGAGACCAGGCACCGGATATCGGGTACCAGCCGGTATGTGCGTATGCATCGATCATGCGTCAACGACAACCGTCCGGCCAAGACCTTCATTCCGGCCGTCCCGCACCGTGGCCTGTGATCCCGGACACCTGTGACTCCGAACACCGTGACCCCGGACATGCCCGAGGGCGGTACCCCCTGTCGGAACAGGAAGTACCGCCCTCGGTAAGACAGTTGATCAACCAGAGGTCGATCAGAAGTCCATGTCACCGCCCGGCATGCCGCCACCGGCGCCCGCGCCGGCACCGGCCTTCTCGGGCTTGTCGGCGATGACCGCCTCGGTGGTGAGGAAGAGCGCGGCGATGGACGCGGCGTTCTGCAGGGCAGAGCGCGTGACCTTCGCCGGGTCGATGATGCCCTCGGCAATCATGTCCACGTACTCACCGGTGGCGGCGTTGAGGCCGTGACCGATGGGCAGGTTGCGGACCTTCTCGACGACGACTCCGCCTTCGAGACCACCGTTGACGGCGATCTGCTTCAGCGGGGCCTCAAGGGCCAGCTTCACGATCGCGGCACCCGTGGCCTCGTCACCTTCGAGCTCAAGCTTCTCGAAGACGTGGCCCGCCTGGATGAGCGCGACGCCGCCACCGGCGACGATGCCCTCCTCGACGGCCGCCTTCGCGTTGCGAACGGCGTCCTCGATGCGGTGCTTGCGCTCCTTGAGCTCGACCTCGGTGGCCGCGCCCGCCTTGATGACGGCGACGCCGCCGGCGAGCTTGGCGAGGCGCTCCTGGAGCTTCTCGCGGTCGTAGTCCGAGTCGCTGTTCTCGATCTCGGCACGGATCTGGTTGACGCGACCGGCAACCTGGTCCGCCGAGCCCGAGCCGTCGACGATCGTCGTCTCGTCCTTGGTGATGACGACCTTGCGGGCGCGGCCGAGGAGATCCACGGTCGCGTTCTCCAGCTTGAGGCCGACCTCCTCGGAGATGACCTCGCCGCCCGTGAGGATGGCGATGTCGCCGAGCATGGCCTTGCGACGGTCACCGAAGCCCGGAGCCTTGACGGCGACGGACTTGAAGGTGCCGCGGATCTTGTTGACGACCAGCGTGGACAGGGCCTCGCCCTCGACGTCCTCGGCGATGATCAGCAGCGGCTTGCCCGACTGCATGACCTTCTCCAGGAGCGGGAGCAGGTCCTTGACGTTGGCGATCTTCGAGTTGGCGATCAGGATGTAGGGGTCGTCGAGGACGGCCTCCATACGCTCCATGTCGGTGGCGAAGTACGCGGAGATGTAGCCCTTGTCGAAGCGCATACCCTCGGTGAGCTCCAGCTCAAGACCGAAGGTCTGGGACTCCTCGACGGTGATGACGCCTTCCTTGCCGACCTTGTCCATCGCCTCGGCGATGAGCTCGCCGATCTGGGTGTCGGCGGCGGAGATGGAGGCCGTAGAAGCGATCTGCTCCTTGGTCTCCACGTCCTTGGCCTGCTCCAGCAGGGCACCGGAGACGGCCTCGACGGCCTTCTCGATACCGCGCTTGAGGGCCATCGGGTTGGCGCCCGCGGCTACGTTGCGCAGGCCTTCCTTGACGAGAGCCTGGGCGAGCACGGTCGCGGTGGTCGTACCGTCGCCGGCGACGTCGTCCGTCTTCTTGGCGACTTCCTTGACCAGCTCGGCGCCGATCTTCTCGTACGGGTCCTCCAGCTCGATCTCCTTGGCGATGGAGACACCATCGTTGGTGATCGTGGGGGCGCCCCACTTCTTCTCAAGGACGACGTTGCGGCCCTTGGGGCCGAGGGTGACCTTGACGGCGTCGGCGAGCTGGTTCATACCGCGCTCAAGGCCTCGCCGCGCCTCCTCGTCGAACGCGATGATCTTGGCCATGTGAAGTGGTCCTCCCGGACTGGGGTGGATTGCTCCGGACCGCGCTGGCGCCCGCGACGGACGGCTCGCCTGCCCCGTGGCTCCTTGCGCCACCTGGCCTGCGGGCCTCACCGACCCGATCCTTCGTTATCACTCTCACCTTCAGAGTGCTAACGCCAATGATTAGCACTCGGCATGGTCGAGTGCAAGCGGCTCCCAGGTTCTGGGCCTTCTTCCTCACGGGCGCGCGCGAGGGAAACACCAGGCACACCGGCCCTCCGGGCATGCCGAAGGGCTCGTACCCCAGGAGGTGACCCCCCAGGAGTACGAGCCCTTCGGTGAGGAACGAAGAACGTCGCTGCTGTTCGTCGGCGCGTGCTTCAGGTAGTCGCGAGCCGGACCATGTCCGCCTGCGGCCCCTTCTGACCCTGCGAGATCTCGAAATCGACCCGCTGACCCTCTTCCAGGGTGCGGTAGCCGTCCATCTGAATCGCGCTGTAGTGGACGAAAACATCCGCACCACCGTCGACCGCGATGAAGCCGTACCCCTTCTCCGCGTTGAACCATTTGACGGTGCCCTGAGCCATGCCTAACTCCCCTATTACTGGCCCTTGCACGGACCCGCACTTCGCGGATCCGGGTCAGACCTCACCCCCCACAGGATTGGGGGCGTGCGCCGGAACGCGTCGACCGCGGCCGAATGTATCCGTCCAACTGCCGTCTGCAACAGGTCAATCCGACGAGAATTCCGGGCAGGACCGGTCGGGAATATACGGAGAATTCGTCCGACTTTAGGGCAAGTCGGGCCCGATAAAGGGAACATAACGCGCAAAAGGAATGCACACTTTGGCTACTTCTCATCGCACGCGGAGCGGGTACTCATATGCGTCCGGCATGCGGAGTGGAGCGGGTTCCCCAACTGTACCCCGTTCAACCCTACAGAATTGCCCCCTCCGCTTCTCTCACGGAGGGGGCAATTCGATGAACTCTTGGTAATCGGCGTTACCGAGGGTAATTTCCGGGGACCTTCAGGCCCCCGCTCAGCCGCCGGCGACAGCCGGAATGATCGAGACGCCGGCCCCGTCCGGAGTGGCCGTCTCCAGCCCCTGCTCGAACCGCACATCGTCATCATTCACGTACACATTGACGAACCGCCGCAACTTGCCCTGATCGTCGAGCACGCGGGCGGAGATCCCGGTGTGGTTCTTCTCCAGGTCGCTGATGACCTCGGCGAGGGTCGCGCCCTCGGCGGTCACCTCGGCCTGCCCGCCGGTGTAGGTGCGGAGAATGGTAGGGATGCGGACACTAACGCTCACGATGAAACCTCCGGTCAGGTGATGCCCTCAGGGGCGCGGGAAACCGCGCGGCCAGCCCTCACGGGCCCGCAGTCAAAGAACGACGCTCAGGACCCGAGTCCAGCTTCCCTGAACGACTCAAGGTTCGGCCGGATCGTCGCGGTGAGCCCGGTACCGGCCACCGCATCCAACGTCTTGAGCCCGTCACCGGTGTTCAACACGACAGTGGTCAGCGTCGGATCCAGCAACCCGTTCTCGATCAGCTTCTTCGCCACACCGACGGTCACCCCACCCGCGGTCTCCGCGAAGATCCCCTCGGTCCGCGCCAGCAACTTGATCGCGTCGACGACCTGCTCATCGTTGACGTCCTCCACCGCCCCACCGGTCCGCCGGGCGATGTCCAGCACGTAGGGACCGTCCGCCGGGTTCCCGATGGCCAGCGACTTCGCGATCGTGTTCGGCTTCTGCGGCCTTACGACGTCGTGCCCGGCCTTGTAGGCGACGGAGACCGGCGAACACCCTTCCGCCTGCGCCCCGAAGATCTTGTACGGCTTGTCCTCGACGAGCCCGAGCTTGATCAGCTCCTGCAAGCCCTTGTCGATCTTCGTGAGCTGCGACCCGGAGGCGATGGGCACCACGAGCTGGTCCGGGAGCCGCCAACCGAGCTGCTCGCAGATCTCGTACGCGAGGGTCTTGGAGCCCTCCGCGTAGTACGGCCGCAGGTTGACGTTGACGAACCCCCAGCCCTCGCCGGCCGGGTCACCGATCAGCTCGGAGCAGAAGCGGTTCACGTCGTCGTAGTTGCCCTCGATGCCGACGAGCTCGCCGCCGTAGATCGCGGCCATGACGACCTTGCCCTGCTCCAGGTCGTGCGGAATGAACACGCAGGAACGGAAGCCGGCCCGGGCGGCGGCGGCACCGACGGCGCCCGCGAGGTTGCCGGTGGAGGAGCAGGAGAGGGTGGTGAAGTCGAACGCGCGGGCCGCTTCGATGGCCTGTGCCACGACGCGGTCCTTGAAGGAGTGCGTCGGGTTGCCGGAGTCGTCCTTGACGAACAACCTGCCCGCGTCCACGCCCAGTTCGCGGGCGAGGTTGTCGGCCTGGACGAGCTTGGTCCAGCCGGGGTTGATGTTCGGCTTGTCGGCCACGTCGGCGGGGACGGGCAGCAGGGGCGCGTAACGCCAGATGTTCGCGGGGCCCGCTTCGATCTGCTTGCGGAGCTCTTCGGTGTCGTAGGCCGAGAAGTCGTAGGCGATCTCCAGCGGGCCGAAACACTCCTCGCAGGCGAAGACCGGACCGAGCGGGACGCGGTGGCCGCACTCGCGGCAGGACAGCGCTACGGCGGGGCCGAGATCGACGGCGTCTACGGAGTTCGTGGTGCTTGCAACAGTCTGCGCAGCCATGGAGGCGAGGCCCTTTCCTCATCTTCCTCACGACGCATTTCGCCATGAGACGGATTTGGCACCTTCCCGAGCCGGGAGCCTCGCCACATCAACGTGACAAGACCGGCTGGAGGGTTGCCGGGGCTTCAACGGGCCGTATCCCTCTGCCCCTCTGGATGAGCGGTGTTCAGTTGTGTATGCGGTTGTGTCACTTGCGTGAGCGTTGACGGCCCCCGACATGCGATGGTCATCAGCGTTGTTCAAGACTGTAACCGAAGGCCAGGACAGTTGAGTGAGCCGTCCGAACCGCGAGACGAATCACCTACACAGGGTGATCGCCTCTCGCCGAGAGAACGCAGAGGAGCCGCGCAACGTGCTGAAAGAAGTCGAGCACTGGCTGAGCACCCGCTCCTGGTCCATGACCGACCGGCCGCTCCACAAGATCCTGGCCGCGAAGCACCGTACGGGCCAGTCGGTCTCCGTCGTGCTGCCCGCGCTCAACGAGGAAGCGACGGTGGGCGACATCGTCGCGATCATCCGTCACGACCTCATGCAGCAGGTCCCGCTCGTCGACGAGATCGTCGTCGTCGACTCCGGGTCCACCGACCGCACCTCCGAGGTGGCCGCCGCGGCGGGCGCCCGGGTCGTGCACCGGGACGACATCCTGCCCCGCATCCCCGCCGTGCCCGGCAAGGGCGAGGTGCTGTGGCGCTCGCTGCTGGTCACCAGCGGCGACATCGTCGCCTTCATCGACGCGGACCTGAAGGAGTTCTCCTCCGACTTCGTCACCGGGATCGTGGGCCCGCTGCTCACCGACCCCGGCGTCGACCTCGTCAAGGCGATGTACGACCGCCCGCTCGGCGGCGCGGCCGGCCAGGGCGGACGTGTCACCGAGCTGATGGCGCGCCCGCTGCTGAACATGCACTGGCCGCAGCTGGCCGGTTTCGTGCAGCCGCTCGGCGGCGAGTACGCGGCCCGCCGCTCGCTGCTGGAACAGCTGCCGTTCCCGGTCGGGTACGGCGTCGAACTGGGCATGCTCGTCGACGCGCTGCACCTGGTGGGGCTGGACGCCCTCGCCCAGGTCGACGTGGGCGTGCGCAAGCACCGCCACCAGGACGGTCAGGCCCTGGGGCGGATGGCCGCGCAGATCTACCGCACGGCTCAGCTGAGGCTGGCCCGAGGGCATCTGATCCGGCCGTCGCTCACCCAGTTCGAGCGGGGTCCGGACGGTTTCGAGCCGCGCACGTACTCCGTGGACACGGAGGAACGGCCGCCGATGGCGGACATCACCGAGTACCAGTCACGCAAGGTCGCATAACCGCACAGTTACAGACGCTCACGGACGGTCGTATACGGACTCGTACAGTCCGCCGACGGCCGTCCGTACGTTTGAGCGTTTCCGGGCCGGGCTAGGTTGTGGCGTATGGCTTCCACGGCTTCTACGCCTTCCACGCCCCCTCGCGGTGCTGCTCAGGTGCTCGTCGCGTCCAATCGCGGCCCCGTCTCGTACGAGGTGGGCGACGACGGTTCGCTGCGCGCCAGGCGGGGTGGCGGCGGCCTGGTGTCCGGGCTGTCGGCGATCGGCCCGGACGCGGGTGCGCTGTGGGTGTGCTCGGCGCTGTCCGACGGCGACCGCGAGGCCGTACGGCGCGGGGTCGGCGAGGACGGCGTACGGATGCTGGACATCCCGGCGGACGTGCACGCCGACGCGTACAACGGCATCGCCAACTCCGTGCTCTGGTTCGTCCACCACATGCTGTACCAGACCCCGCTGGAGCCGGTCTTCGACGCGGAGTTCCGGCGCCAGTGGGCGTCGTACGAGACGTACAACCGGGCGTTCGCGGAGGCGTTGGCCCAGGAGGCGGCGGAGGGTGCCGTCGCGATCGTGCAGGACTACCACCTGTGCCTGGTCCCGGGGATGCTGCGGGAGTTGAGGCCGGACCTGCGGATCGGCCACTTCTCGCACACGCCGTGGGCGCCGGCGGACTACTTCCGGATGCTGCCGGACGACATCCGGGAGCAACTGCTGACGGGCATGCTCGGCGCGGACCGCCTCGGCTTCCTCACCCACCGCTGGGCGGACGCGTTCGCGGCCTGTTGCACGGAGTTCGCCGGGGGCGTCGGTGACACCCTGATCGGCGTCCACGGCCTCGGCGCCGACGCCGACTTCCTGCGCGCCCGCTCGCACGAGCCGGACGTGGAGGAGCGGATCGTGGCCCTCCGCGAGGAGATCGGCGAGGGGCGCAGGACGATCGTCCGTGTCGACCGCACCGAGCTGTCCAAGAACATCGTGCGCGGACTCCTGGCGTACCGCCAACTCCTCGACGACCACCCGGAGTTGCTGGAACAGGTCGTCCACGTGGCGTTCGCCTACCCCTCGCGGCAGGACCTCGCCGTCTACCGCGACTACACCGCCGAGGTGCAGCGGGTGGCGGACGAGATCAACTCCCGCTACGGCACGCCCGGTTGGACCCCGGTGGTCCTCCATGTCAAGGACGACTTCGCCCGCTCCCTGGCCGCGTACCGCCTCGCCGACGTCGCCCTGGTGAACCCGATCCGCGACGGCATGAACCTCGTCGCCAAGGAGGTCCCCGTCGTCTCCGACGAGAGCTGCGTCCTGGTCCTCTCCCGGGAGGCGGGCGCCTACGAGGAGTTGGGCGAGGACGCGATCCCGGTCAACCCGTACGACGTGATCGGCACGGCCGCCGCGCTCCACGAGGCGTTGACCATGCCGGCCGGGGAACGAGCCGAGCGCACGAAGAGGTTGGCGGCGGCGGCTACGGCCCTGCCCCCGGCCCAGTGGTTCCTGGAGCAGCTGAACGCGCTCAAAGCCTGAGCGCCGGAGCACCCTCTCCGAAAGAATGTGACACTCTCGCCACCCAGTGTCACATTTTCGGAACAGCCCCTGCCCGGTCCCGCTCAGCCCAGTTGGGCCGCGATCGCCGCCAGCAGTCCTACGACCCCCACCGGGCCGTCCACCACCAGGTCCGCCCGGTCCGAGAGTTCCGTGACCTCTGAGCTACCGCTGCACACCAGCAGACCCGGAACGCCGTCGGAGCGGAGTTTCTCCACCGCCGCGAACGCGGGGAGATCACCCAGGTCGTCGCCGGCGTAGAGGACCGACTCGGCGCCGGTCTCGCGGAGGTAGTCGAGGAGCGCCACGCCCTTGTCCATGCCCGGCGGGCGCAACTCCAGGACCATGCGGCCGGGTTCGACGATCAGGCCGTGGCGGGTGGCGAGGTCGGTGAGGGGCGCGCGGAGGGCCTCGTAGGCCGCCTGGGGGTCGGTCGCCCGGCGGGTGTGGACCGCCAGCGCGCGACCCTTCTCCTCGATCCACGTGCCCTGCCAGGCGCCGATCCCGTCCAGGAAGCCCGGGAGTTCGGCGCGGACCGCCGCGACCCCGGGGTGCGGGGCGGGGGCGCTGACCGTGCTGCTCACCGCGTCCCAGCGCTCCGTGCCGTAGTGGCCCAGCACGACCAGGTGTTCCAGGCCCGGCACGCCCGCGAAGCCGCCGTTGCGGACCGCCACACCGGCCGGGCGGCCGGTGATCACGGCCACCGATGCCACCTTCGGGGCGAGTGCGGCCAGCGCCGGCACCGCGCCCGGGTGGGCCCGCGCCTGCTCGGGGTCCGCGACGATCGGTGCGAGCGTGCCGTCGAAGTCGAGCCCGATCACCGCGGAGGCCGGTTTGGCGAGGATCGCCTCCAGAGCCTCGCGCCCGGCGCGGGTGGCGGGGGTCGGCAGTGCGTGCAGGGGATCGGTGGAGTCCTGAGGGCTGCCCATGTCGACGACCCTATCCGGGCGGGGCCGGGACCCACACCTGCTGCTACCTCTCCGCCCGCCTCGTCTCACGGACCCGTCTCAGCCTGTTCACCGTCACCGGGTCGTGGGCCAGGGCCCGCTCGTCGTCCAGCAGGGCGTTGAGCAGCTGGTAGTAGCGCACGGGGGCCAGACCCAGTTCCTCGCGGATCGCGCGCTCCTTCACGCCGGGGCCGGGGAAGCCGCGGCGCTCCAGCGCGAGGATGTCCTGTTCCCTCCGGTTCAGCGAGGGAAGCCGCGAGGGCCGGTCCTTGTCCATGCCCTGAACCGTAACCCCCGCCA
This sequence comes from Streptomyces sp. NBC_01261, assembly GCF_036226385.1. Lineage (NCBI taxonomy): Bacteria > Bacillati > Actinomycetota > Actinomycetes > Kitasatosporales > Streptomycetaceae > Streptomyces > Streptomyces sp. NBC_01261. The sequence goes on along the minus strand of NZ_CP108463.1, from coordinate 6,295,366 downwards.
CTGACAACGCCCCCGGACGCTGCTCGACCGCTACTTCCCGCTCTCCGCCAGCGACGCCGACGCCTGCAACTGCCCCAGCACCCCGCCCGGGCTGCCGTTCGCGGTCACCGCCTGCCCTATCCGCTTCTTGATGTCCGCGCTGACCGTGGCCCAGGAGGTGTTGCCGACCGGGTAGAGCGTGGACAGCGGGAGTTCCTCCAGGAAGGGCCGTAGAGCCTTGTCCTGCCCGGACTCCTGCATCGCCTCGGACGCGGAGTTGGTGACCGGCAGGAGGTCGTACTCGCGGGAGAAGGCGAGGACGTTCTTCTCGCTGTAGACGAAGTCGAGGAAGTCGCCGATCTGCTCGCGGTGGCCGTTCCGCTTGAACGCGGCCATCCAGTCGGCGACACCCATCGTGGTCTTGGCCTTGCCGTTGCGGCCGGGCATCGCGACCGTGCCGAACTTGACGCCCTTCTTGGCGGCCTGCTGCATGAGGGTCGGGTGCCCGTTGAGCATGCCGACGTCGCCGTCGGCGAAGGCGGCGAACGCGTCCGCGCGGTTGAGCTTGGCGGGCGCGACGGGACCGGTCAGGCCCTTGGCGACCAGGTTGTCGCGCAGCCAGGTGAAGGTGGAGATGTTCTGCGTCGAGTCGAGGGTGTACGTGCCGATGTCGTCGGTGTAGCCACCGCCCCCGCCGAGCAGCCACTGCATCGTCTCGGCCTGCGCCTCCTCGGACCCGAGCGGCAGCGCGAACGGGTACTTCACACCCTTCTCCTTCAACGCCTCCGCGTCGGCGGCCAGTTCGCTCCAGTCCTTCGGCGGGGTGAGCCCGGCCTCGGTGAAGAGGGTCTTGTTGTAGAAGAGGACGCGCGTAGACGCGGCGAACGGCATGCCGTACTGGATGTGGTTCACCTGCCCCGCGTCCAGCAGCGGCTCCAGGAAATCGGCCTCTACAGGGATGGAGAGCAGGTCGGCCGTGGAGTACAGCCTGCCCGCGTCGGCGTAGTCCGCGTACGCGCCGATCTGCGCCATGTCGGGCGCCTTGCCGGCCGCGACCATCTCCTTGACCTCGCGGTCGACGTCGTTCCAGGAGTAGACGCTGACCTCGACCTTGACGTCCGGGTGCTTCGCCTCGTACGCCTTGACGAGTCCGTCCCAGTATTTCCGCGAACTGTTGGACGCGGAGTCGCCGTAGTCCGCCGCGACGAGTCTCAGGGTGACGTCACCCGAGCCCCCGCCGAGGCCACAGCCACCGAGGACCGCCGTCATGCCCAGTGCGGACACCACCGCGATCATTCCTGTCCTACGCCGCTGCACCGCTGAATCCCCAACCTTTGCTGTCGTGACGTTCGCTCTGCGAACCCATAAGGTCTACACCACGTGAGTGGACTAGACCTCTCGCGGGTGTACGGGCCACACTGTCCCCCGTGAGACATGTCATCGCCCTCGACGTGGGCGGCACCGGGATGAAGGCCGCCCTGGTCGGGGCGGAGGGCGAGCTCCTCCACCGGGCCCGCCGGGCGACCGGCCGCGAGCGCGGTCCGGACGCGGTCGTCGAGCACATCCTCGGCTTCGCCGCCGAGCTGCGCGCGTACGGCGAGGAGCACTACGGCGAGCCCGCGACGGCGGCCGGCGTCGCCGTCCCCGGCATCGTCGACGCCGAGCGGGGCATCGCCGCGTACTCGGCCAACCTCGGCTGGCGCGACGTACCCCTGCGCGATCTGCTGGCCGCCCGCCTCGGGGGTGTCCCGGTCGCCCTCGGCCACGACGTCCGCACCGGCGGCCTCGCCGAGGGGCGCATCGGCGCGGGCAAGGGCGCCGACCGCTTCCTGTTCGTCCCGCTGGGCACCGGTATAGCGGGTGCGATCGGCATCGACGGCCGGGTGGAGGCGGGCGCGCACGGCTTCGCCGGCGAGATCGGCCACATCGTCGTACGACCGGGCGGTACGCCGTGTCCCTGCGGCCAGACCGGCTGCCTGGAGCGGTACGCGTCCGCGGCGGCGGTGACCGAGGCGTGGGCGGCCGTCTCCGGCGACCCCGGGGCGGACGCGGCGGACTGCGCCAAGGCGGTCGCCTCCGGGGACCGGCGCGCGCAGAAGGTCTGGCAGGAAGCCGTGGACGCCCTCGCCGACGGCCTCGTCACCGCCCTCACCCTCCTGGACCCCCGCACGATCATCATCGGTGGCGGCCTGGCGGAGGCGGGGGAAACCTTGTTCACACCGCTGCGTGAGGCGGTCCGGGCCCGGATCACCTTCCAGAAGCTGCCGTCCATCGTCCCGGCGGCCCTCGGCGACACAGCGGGATGCCTGGGCGCAGGCCTGCTGGCTTGGGATCTCCTCAACTCAACCGACCGCACGGAGGTAGCACGCTGATGGCACCCACCTCAGGGGCGCGGGGAACTGCGCGACCAGCCACAACGCACCCGCAGCCCGCAATGGCCAATGCGCCCCTGATCCTCTCCGGTGCCAACCTGGTCCTGCCCACCGGAACGGTCAAAAACGGCCGCCTCATCATCGACGGCACCCGCATCACCGGCGCCGCCCCCGACAACGCCCAGGTACTCGACGTCACCGGATACACGCTGGTACCGGGATTCGTCGACCTGCACAACCACGGCGGCGGCGGAGCCTCCTTCACCTCCGGCACCATCGACGACGTCCTCAAGGGCATCCACACCCACCGCCGGCACGGCACGACCACTCTGGTCGCCTCCACCGTCACCGGCGAGATGGACTTCCTCGCCCAGCGGGCCGGCCTCCTCTCCGAACTGGCCGAGCAGGGCGACCTCGCCGGTATCCACTTCGAGGGCCCGTTCATCTCCCCGTGCCGCAAGGGCGCCCACTCCGAGGCCCTGCTCCGGGATCCTGACCCCGCGGACGTCCGCAAGCTGGTCGACGCGGCCCGCGGGCAGGCGAAGATGGTCACCCTCGCGACCGAACTCCCCGGCGGCCTGGACTCCGTACACCTCCTCGCCGAACTCGGTGTCATCGCGGCGATCGGGCACACGGACGCGTCGTACGAGCAGACGGTGGAGGCGATCGACGCGGGCGCGACGGTCGCCACGCACCTGTTCAACGCGATGCCGCCGCTCGGTCACCGCGACCCCGGTCCGATCGCGGCGCTGCTCGAAGACGAGCGGATCACGGTCGAGTTGATCAACGACGGTACGCATCTGCACCCGGCGGCACTGGAGTTGGCGTTCCACCATGCCGGTGCGGAGCGGGTCGCGTTCATCACGGACGCGATGGACGCGGCGGGCTTCGGTGACGGGCGTTACATGCTCGGCCCGTTGGAGGTCGAGGTGAGCGAGGGCGTGGCACGGCTGGTGGAGGGCGGCTCCATCGCGGGCTCGACCCTCACCCTGGACCGGGCCTTCAAGCGCGCGGTGACGGTCGACCGGATCCCGGTCGAGGACGTGGTCGCCGCGATCTCGGCCAACCCGGCGCGGTTGCTGGGGAGTTACGACGAGATCGGCTCGCTGGAGCCCGGCAAGTACGCGGACCTGGTGCTGCTGGACTCCGCGTTCGACCTCAAGGGCGTGATGCGGCGCGGTACTTGGGTGGTCGATCCCCAACTGGGCTGAAATGTAATGCTGTTGAGGCGGCGGTTGTCCCGGGACACTGGGAGGACCGCCGCCTCTTTGGCATGATCGGGCCCGAACTGGACGGCGGATGCACACACTTCGGGGGAGGTCGGCCGGTGATCCTCACGGTGACGCTGAACACCGCTCTCGATATCACCTACCGCGTACGGCAGTTGCACCCGCACGCTTCGCACCGCGTGTCCGAGGTGACGGAACGCCCCGGCGGCAAGGGCCTGAACGTGGCGCGGGTCCTGGCGGCCCTGGGCCACGAGGTGACGGTCACCGGCTTCGCGGGCGGCGCGACCGGACGCATCGTCCAGGACCAACTCACGGGCACACCGGGCGTGTTGGACGCGCTCATCCCGGTCTCCGGGGCGAGCCGCCGCACGATAGCGGTGGTGGACGAGCTGACTGGTGACACGACTCAACTCAACGAGCCCGGCCCGACGGTCACTTCGGCGGAGTGGACGGCGTTCCAGGAGGCGTACGGGTCCCTGCTGACCCGCGGGATCTCGGCGGTGGCCCTGTGCGGAAGCCTGCCGCCGGGAGTGCCGGTGGGCGCCTAAGTCGGCCTGATCCGCACCGCACGAACAGCGGGCGTCCCCGTCCTCCTCGACACCAGCGGCGAACCCCTCCGCCGAGGAGTCGCCGCCCGCCCCGACATCGTCAAGCCCAACACCGACGAACTCGCCGAACTCACCGGCTCCCACGACCCGTTGCGCGCCACCCAGGACGCGCGACGCCGGGGCGCCCGAACGGTGGTCACCTCACTGGGCGCGCGGGGCCTCCTGGCGGCGACCCCGGAGGGCACCTGGCACGCGACACCTCCGACCCGCATCCACGGCAACCCGACCGGCGCGGGCGACTCGGCGGTCGCGGGCCTGCTGTCGGGCTTGGTGGAACACCTGCCCTGGCCGGACCGACTGGCACGAGCGGTCGCCCTGTCGGCGGCGACCGTACTGGCCCCGGTGGCGGGCGAGTTCGACCGCGCGACGTACGAGGAACTGGCGGGGCGGGTCGCGGTGACGGGGGAGGTCAGCGCGGCTTGACATTGAGCTTGGCCGAGAAAAACCCTTTCCCTCACACCGGGCCAGATGATCAGATGATCACCCGTTCGCTGCACTGACCAGCAGCGAAAGACACGAGGGGGAACCTCATATGAGCATGCTCAGGAAGAGCCTGACGACGGCCGCTGTGGCCGGCGTACTGGTGGGCGGCATCTTCGCCACACCGGCTTCGGCGGCCGATCCCAACACCTGCCCGAAGGGGAAGGTCTGCGGATGGACGGGGAAGAACAGGACCGGAACCAGGAACGTCATGACAGTGACGCCCGGTTGCTATCCCTTCGACACCGCCAAGTCCGTCTCGAACCAGACGTCCTACAAGATCGAGTTCTGGCACATCACCCCCGGCACCGGCTGCGACGTCGGCACCCGGCTGATCACTCTGAAGCCGGGCACCTACTCGGACAACCCCGGAACCGTCACGGGGATCGCCGTCTACGGGCCGTGACACCGGCGGCCCCGTCTGAGCCGCACTGACGATGCTCCGCCCGTCACGGGCGGAGCATCGCGCTCACGGCTCTCAGCAGCGGCACCAGGCGCCTCACGATCCGTCGGTCAGCCATAGCTGGTCGAAGAGTGCGTCGCACTGATTGCCCTGATCGCAGGCGATCTCGATGACGTTGGTGCCCTTGGTCAGGCTGACCGGGGCCCAGGTGCTCTGCCAGCCCTTTTCATAGTCCCCCTTCGGGGAGCCGATGAAGTTCTTCAGACCTATGGGCTGAGTGTTCGCTTTGCCGTTCACCGACAGCGTCGCATTGGCATCGGCACCGGGGACGCTGTAACGCGCGTACAACCGGAAGTCCCCTGCCTTCTGAACGCCGTTGACCGTCCAAGTGACCTTGGCACCAACCTGGTTGAAGCCGGTCACGTAAATGCCACCGTCAGCCTTCGCGCCTTTTATCTCCGAGGTCAGAGAGGTGCCACCCTCCAGGCGTAGCGCCTTCGCGTCGGTCTTCGGCAGTTCACCCGCGGTCGAAGCCGAGTTGCTGCTGGACGGACTCGACGAGGCGCTCTGCGAAGCCGATGGCGTCGAGCCCGCCTGGTCGCCGGTCTTGTTGTCGTCGTTGCCGTTCATCATCGCCACGCTGATGCCGATGACGACCGCGGCGACGACCGCGATCGCGCCGATCAGGAGGCCCTTGGTGTTGGGGCCGCGGCCTCGGCCGTTGCCGCCGCCGTTGTTGTAGGACGGGGGCTGCTGGCCGGACGGGGGGCCGCCGGGGAAGGTTTCCGGGGCCTGGTAGTGGGCGTTGGGCTGGGCGCCGTAGGGCTGCTGTTGCGGGACCGTCTGGCCGTAGGGCTGCTGGTACTGGGCGGTGGGGGCCGCGGCGGCCTGCTGGCCGCCGTACTGGCGCTCGCCCACCGGGCGCACTCGGTTGACCGAACCCGGGTAGCCGTAGCCACCGCCGGACGGCGGCTGGGCGCCGGCGGCCTGGCCGTCCTCGTACAGGTAGCCGAACGGGTCGTCGTCCTCGGGCGTGCTCGCGCCGTTGTTGCCGGGCGTCATCCCTAGGTACTCCTCAACAGGTGCGGGTGCAGATACGTCAGCTTCAGACACGTCTTCGATACGTCTGGAGAACTGCGAGCCTACCCGCTCCGCGTCGTCCAAACGGGTGACTCGGACCGCATCAAACCGCTGACCTGGAGATCATCCCGCGCGTCTGTGCTGTTTGGGACGAGATCGTTTCTCGATGTACATCCGTTCGTCAGCGGACTTCAGGACCTCGTCCGCCGTCATGCCGCAGTGGGCCCACCCGATACCGAAACTGGCCCCGACCCGCATGCCGCGGCCGTCGACCCGGATGGGCTGGATGATCTCGTTCCGCAGGCGTACCGCGAGGTCGGCGGCGTCGGCCTTGCCGAGTCCGTCGGCCAGGACGACGAACTCGTCGCCGCCGAGCCGGGCCACCGTGTCGCCGTCGCGCACGGCCCGGCCGAGCCGCCGGGCGACCTCGATGAGGACCGCGTCACCCGCGTTGTGCCCGAACCGGTCGTTGATCGACTTGAAGCCGTCGAGGTCGCAGAAGAGCACCGCGAGCCCCTTGGTGCCGTCGTCCCGCTCGCCCTCGGGGGCGATGGTGTGGACGTGGTGGTCGTAGGCGTCGAGGAGGTCGGCGCCGGGGCGGAAGTCGAAGCCGTGGCCGTTCGCGTCGTAGGCCGAATGTCCGAATGCGGCGTCGATGGACTCGATCTCGCCGGGGTGGGTGGCCTGCGGGCGCTGGCAGAGGCGGGCGGAGAGGCGGGTGCGCAGCTCCGCCGAGTTCGGCAGGCCGGTCAGCGCGTCGTGCGCGGCGCGGTGGGCGAGTTGCAGCTCGCGGCGCTTGCGGTCCTCTATGTCCTCGACGTGGGAGAGGAGGAAGCGCGGTCCGTCGGCGGCGTCCGCGACGACGGAGTTGCGGAGCGAGACCCAGACGTACGTGCCGTCCCGGCGGCCCAGGCGGAGCTCCGCGCGTCCGCCCTCCGCCGACGTTCTGAGCAGGGTGCCTATGTCCTCGGGGTGGACGAGGTCCGAGAAGGAGTAGCGGCGCATCGCGGACGCCGGGCGGCCCAGCAGGCGGCACAGGGCGTCGTTGCTGCGGAGTATTCGGCCGTGCTGGTCGCCGCCCATCTCGGCTATCGCCATGCCGGAGGGGGCGTACTCGAAGGCCTGCCGGAAGCTCTCCTCGCTTGCGCGCAGGGCCTGTTGCTCACGCTCCAGGCGGACCAGGGCGCGCTGCATGTTGGCGCGCAGCCGGGCGTTGCTGATCGCTATGGCCGCCTGGAACGCGTACATCTGGAGCGCCTCGCGCCCCCACGCGCCCGGCCGCCGGCCGTTGCGCGGGCGGTCCACGGACAGGACGCCGATCAGCTCGCCGCACGAGCCGCCGGAGACGCCGGGGGTGTACATGGGCGCGAAGAGCCGGTCGGACGGGTGCCACTCGTCCTCGAAGCGGGGTGCGGGGCCGTCGGTGTACCACTGCGGTACGTCGTCCTCGTCGAGGACCCAGCCCTCGGTGTGCGGGATGAAGCGGAGGTCGCCCCAGGCCTCGCCCATGCCGAGCCGGCGCTCCCAGGAGGTGCGCGAGCCGACGCGGCCGGCGATGAGCGACTCGGCGGCGGAGTTGCCCGCGAAGGCGGCGACGACGAGGTCGCCGTCGGGGCGGACGAGGTTGACGCATGCCAGCTCGTACCCGAGACCCTTGACGACGCCTTCGGCGACGGTCTGCAGGGTGTCCGCCAGGCTGCGGGCGGTGTTCATGTCCGCCATGACCGTGTGCAGTTGTCGCAGGGTCGCAAGACGGACGTAGGGTTCCGACTCGGTCTCCATACTCGCCCTCCCCCCGAGACCTCGCAGTGAATCAAGGGTCATCTTCCCCGCCACTGAATCACAGCGCGCTGCCCACTCGGTACACAGGGTCAACAATTACTACCTCTTGTGACTCAAGTCACAGCAGAAGATGAACAATTGAGTGGAGTTTCTGCTTTTTCCCTGTGCGTTAACTGAACGCAAACTGTGCGGGTGTGTGGACATGATGCACGACGATGTTCCGCCGCGTGGGCCATTGGTCCTAGGACCCGAGTGGGCCGCAGGTCCGATGTGGTGCGCGGACGTACGAGGCTAGCGTTTCGAGCGTGCTGAACACCGCGTCGATCACCGAGACCGTTCCCTCCGGGCATGCTGTGGGGGTGAGCAACGACGAGTTCCGCGCCGCCCTCGCGCGACTGGCCGCCGGTGTGGTCCTGGTGACCGCGCACGAGGAGCCCTACGACCCGGACGACCCCCAGGCCCCGGTCGGCGAGGACGTGGGCATGACGGCGACCTCGTTCATGTCGGTCTCCCTGGACCCGCCCCTGGTCCTGGTCAGCCTCCGCAACGGCTCCCGCATGGACGACCTCCTCGACGAACAGCCCCTGTGGGCCGTCTCCGTCCTCTCCGAAAGCCAACGCCACATCGCGGGCCGCTTCGCCATGAAGGGCCGCATCAGCGACCGGCTGCTCTTCGACGACATCCCCTACGTCCACGGGGAGGCGTCCGGGGCTCCGTTGGTGCGGGGGGCTCTGGCCACGCTGGAGTGCCGGACGGAACAGCGGCTTCCGGCGGGGGACCACACGCTGGTCATCGGGCGGGTGCTGACGGCGGAGGTGGGGAGTGCCGAGGGGGGTCCGCTGTCGTATTTCCGGGGGCGGTACCGGCAGTTGGGGTAGGCGGCGGGGGGCCGGGGGACGGATTTCCGGGCCGGTAACGGCAGTTGGGGTGCCGGCCAATTCGGTGGCCCGCCGGTGATCGACCCCCTTACCGTGCACGCATGACGACGAACACCACCGCCGGGCCCGGCCCGCGCCTCGAAGAGATCACCCCGAGCAACTTCGAGGCCGCCGTGGGCATTCGGGTCCGCCCCGACCAGGAGTTCGCGGTCTCCCCCGTCATGAAGTCCCTCGCCCAGGCCTACGTCCATCCCGGCACCGCCTGGCCGCGCCTGATCGTCGACGAGAACCGGCCGGTCGGCTTCCTCATGGCCTTCTTCGACATCGACTGGAACCTGGACGGCGGCGTCATCCGTTCCGGCCTGTGGCGGCTGAACATCGCGGCGGACCAACAGGGGCGCGGATACGGCCGGTTCGCGGTGGAGTCGGTCGCCGCGGAGATCCGCCGCCGGGGCGGCAAGGAGCTGTACGTGACGTGGCACGAGGGTCCGTCGGGCCCGGCGAAGTTCTACCTGGGACTGGGTTTCCGGCCCAACGGGGAGCTGACCGAGGGCGAGACGGTCGGGGTGCTGGAGCTGCCGTAGGCGCACGGCCGGACGAGGTCCGCGTCCGGCGAGGCCGGCCTCACCCCCAGTCCCGCCCGTTCCGCCCCCGCTTCGTGTCGGAGCGCTGCTTCTTCTCCCGCAACCGGCGTTCGTTGATACCGCGCGGAATACGGGTCGCCCGGCGTGGCTTCGGCGGCGGGGCGGTGGCCTCGGCGAGCAGCGCCGCGAGGCGTACGGCGGCGGTCTCGCGGTTGCGCCACTGGGACCGGTGCTCGGAGGACCGTACGGTGACGACGCCGTCGACGAGCCGCGAGGCGAGCCGTTCCAGCGCGCGCTGCTTCCACACCGGTGGCAGGGCCTCGGTCCTGGCCAGGTCGAACCGCAGCTCCACCTGGGAGTCGCTGGTGTTGACGTGCTGCCCACCCGGCCCTGACGACCGCGAGAAACGCCACATGAGCTCGGCCTCGGGCAGGGAGACGGAGCCGCGGACGGGATAGGGACCGGACATGTCTCCATGGTCGCCCAGCTGTCCGGTCCACGTCACTCCCATTTCCACAGGAGTCCCGCGGACCGCCGGGAGGGCGCGGGTAAAGAAAGTAAAGTCGCCTGGAACCTTCGGTACCCCTCTTGGCGTTCATACAGGTACCGGTAGCTTCGTCCTCAGTACGAAGCCCGCACCGCAACGAGGGAAGGACTCCCAACAATGGCTGTAAGCCTGTCCAAGGGTGGCAACGTCTCGCTCACCAAGGAGGCCCCGGGCCTGACCGCCGTCACCGTAGGCCTCGGCTGGGACGTCCGCACCACCACCGGCACGGACTTCGACCTCGACGCCTCGGCGATCGCGGTCAACCCCGAGGGCAAGGTCTACTCGGACGGTCACTTCATCTTCTTCAACAACAAGTCGACCCCGGACCAGACGATCGTCCACACCGGCGACAACCGCACGGGCGAGGGCGCGGGCGACGACGAGGCGATCAACGTCAACCTGGCGGGCCTCCCGGCGGACGTCGAGAAGATCGTCTTCCCGGTCTCGATCTACGACGCGGAGACCCGCTCGCAGAACTTCGGCCAGGTCCGCAACGCGTACATCCGCATCCTGAACCAGGCCGGCGGCGCCGAGATCGCCCGCTACGACCTCTCCGAGGACGCGGCGACGGAGACGGCGATGGTCTTCGGCGAGCTGTACCGCAGCGGCGCGGAGTGGAAGTTCCGCGCGGTGGGCCAGGGGTACGCCTCGGGCCTGGTCGGCATCGCGCAGGACTTCGGCGTCAACGTCTGACGTTCACCGCGCTGGCAAGCAGTGCCGTGTGCGAGGCCCCTGGCTGCGGTTGCGGCCGGGGGCCTCGGCATGTGCGGGAACGCGGCGCGGCGGACCGGGAGTCGGGGAACGCGGCACCGGGGTCCGGGAGTTGAGGGAACGCGGTGCGCGGGGCCGGGAGTTGAGGGAACAGGGCGCGGGGGCCGCACAGGGGTGTCCCAGCCCCGTATGGCAATGTGCCGGGATCAACAGCGGTTGTGGCACCTGGAAGGACAGCGAGGCCTATGTTGTTCGGACCGTCCCCCGCCGGTTTCGGGCCTCCCCCACCGCCCGCCTGGACCCCGCCGACCGAGACGGAACGCGCACTGGCCGAGGCAAGAGCGCGCGGCGACCGGTCCGCGTACTACGACGTACTGGCCCGGGTCCGCCTCTACTACGTGATGTCACGCGAGTCCTACGACGACCGACCGGACCGCGTCCACCGCACGTTCACCCGCGACCCCCGCACCGGCGCGGAACGCTGGGAACTCCTCACGGACGGCATGCTGCCCGCGCCCCGCCCCGACCTGGTGTACTCCCGCGCCTCGCTGCACTGGATCGCGGAAGCCTGGAACCCGCGCTGCCCACCCGCCATCGTCATCGACCCCGGCACCCCGTGCGAACTGGCGCTCTCCTACGGCCCCTTGGGCACGACGGACTGGTCACGCGCGGCGGAACGGATCGGCACCCCTTCCACCGCCATGCGCCTGCGCGCGCTCCACGTCGGCGGCGTACTCCACGGCCCCGTGGCCCACGGCCTGGCCTGCGGAGCCCTCCTCTGCGTCAGCAACGGTTCCCTCTGGAACGCGCCGGCCTGGCACGGCAGCGGCTACGACGGCGAGCGCCGGCGGCTGCGCGAGTGGTGGGGCATCACCACCCGCGCCGAGTGGCAGCACCACCTGCGCAACCTGCTCGCCTGCGAAGCGTCCAGCTCCGTATGGGAGTTCGCACTGAGCCTGCGCCGCACGATCGCCCGCGACTTCGGCGGCCACGTGGACACGGGGTACTGGCGCCAGGCGGTGGCCACCGTCATCCGCGCCAACTCCGAAGGCTCCACGGTGATCACGGAGGACGGCGTGACGAAGACCGACCCCCGCCCCGCGTCGGAGACCGAGGCCCGCGTGGAGGGCGTACAACGCCTGATCGGCCGCATCACCCGCTACGAGGCCCGTATGCGGGCGGACGGCATCCTCGCCGAGAACCGCTACGTCACCTCGGTGGAGGCCTGGGACCTCGGCCGCGCCTCGAAGATGGCCCGCTGGGGCCTGGGCGCCCGCTTCGCCACCCTCCCGGAGACGGAGTCGGCCGTCATCCGCGCCGGCCGGGCCGCATCCCTCGCCTACCGCTCCTGGGCCGACTTCTCCGCCGGTTACGTCCTGGGCCGCTGCCTGCACTTCGACGAGGAGGAGTTCGGGGACTGGTACCAGGACATGGTCGCCGCCCATCGCATCCTGATGTCCGAACCCGGGAGCCCTTGGCTCAACATTCCGTTCCGGTGAGCGCGCGGTCGGATGTCACCACGACCGTGGCGTCGGCCAGGTGCAGGACGAGGTCGGCCAGGGCGGTCAGCCGTCGGTCGTGGGTGATGAGGAACGTCGTACGGCCGGCGGTGAGCCGGCGCAGGGGGGCCATGACGCGGGCGGTGGCCGCGTCGTCGAGGCCGGTGGTGGGTTCGTCGAGGACGAGGACGGGCGCGGTGCGCAGCATGGCGCGGGCCAGGGCGATCCTGCGGCGCTGGCCGCCGGAGAGGTTGTTGCCGCGCTTGCCGACCGGGGTGTCGTAGCCCTCGGGCAGCGCGCTGACGAATCCGTGCGCGTCGGCCGCGACGGCGGCGGCGAGCACCTCGCTGTCGGCGGCGTCCGGGCAGCCGTAGACGATGTTCGCGCGGACGGTGTCGTCGAACAGCATGCTGTCCTGCGGGAGCAGGGTGATGTGGCGGCGGACCTCGTCGGGCGGGAGTTCGGCGATGTCGCGGCCGTCGAGGAGGATGCGGCCCCGGGTGGGTTCGTGGAAGCGCAGCAGGAGTTTGCCGAGGGTGGACTTGCCGGCGCCGCTGGGGCCGGTGACGGCGATCAGGAGACCCGGGGGCAGGTCGAGGTGGACGCGGTGGAGTACGGGGCCCGCCGCGCCCGGGTAGGAGAAGTCGACGTCCTGGAAGGTGACGGCGCCGCGTACGGGCTCGGGGAGCGGCGGGGTGTCGGGGCGGGGGGCCGTTTCGGGGGTGGGAGCGGTGCGCAGGAGCTCGATCAGGCGCTCGCAGGTGGCGGTCGCGGTGGAGGCGCCGACGAGGAGTTCGCCGAGTTCCTGGAGCCGCGGGTGGAGGTAGCTGAGGAACGCGGCGAACGCGAGGAGACCGCCCACGGTGAGGTGGTGCTCGGAGATCTGCCACGCCCCGGCGCCGATCACCGCCAACACGCTGACGGTTTCGAGGAGTTCGCCGAGCGGGCCGTACACGGACGACAGCCGGATCTGCCGCAGTCCGGCGCGCATCCAGGTGCGTCCCTCGCGGTGCACCTTGGTGCGTTCCGCCTGCTGGCGGCCGTACGCCTGCACCAGGGGCATGTTGGCGAGGCTCTCCTCCAGGAGGGAGGCGAGCCGTCCGTTGCTGTCGCGTTCGGCACGGCTCGCGGTGCGCATCAGGGTGCCGAAGACGCGGGCGCCGATCCAGATCAGGGGGGCGGCGGCGAGGGTGATGAGCGCCAGTTGCCAGCTGGTCCAGAACGCGGCGGCGGCGAAGACGAGGGCGCCCGCGGCGGAGGTGATCAGCTCCACGGGAGCGGAGGCGACCAGGGTCTCCACGACCTCGATGTCCCCGGTGAGGCGGGCGACCAGGTCGCCGGTGCCGTAGCGGTCGAGGGTGTCCGGCGGGATGGCCTGGAGGTGCCGGAAGACGTGGTCGCGCAGGCCCAGGAGGAAGTGCTCGCTGGTCCAGCCGGACAGGTAGCTGCCCGCGGCGGAGACCACGGCGCCCACGACGGCCAGCCCCAGCCAGAGCGTGGCCGGGCCCCAGAAGGCGGCGAGGTCGCCGGGGGCGAGGACGTCGTCGGTGAGCCGGCCCGCGATGGCGATCGCGGCGGCGTCGGCGGCGGACGAGGCGATGAGGAGCGCCGCCGAGGAGAGGACGGCGACGCGGTTGCCGCGGGCCAGGGGCCAGAAGGTGCGGAAGGCGGCGAGGGGGGAGATGCGGGCGTGCCGCAGCCGGGACGGACGGCGCTCCTCGGCTGCCGCCGCCGTCCGGTCCCGGCACGTGCCGGGGTCCACACTCGCTGGGCGGGCGGACCCCGGCACGGCGGTCACTTACCGTGCTTCTTGTGCTTCCGGTGGTGCTTCTTCTCGTGGTGCTTGTGATGCGCCTCCTTGGCACATTCCTTCTTCTTGGCCTTCTTGGCCAGAGCGATCTTCGCGAAGGACACGGCGTTCCCCTTTCTCGGAGTTGGCAACCGGTAGTACGGGGGCGGGAGTTGCCGAATTCAAGAGGGGAGGTGAGGGTTGAATTATGTTCCCTTACCGAATTCCTATGTGCGCGGGGCTTCTTTTTTGGGAGGCGGGTTTCGAGCTCGGCGGAGCCCCCGGCCGCTAGCGTGCCCCCATGTTCCTCGAACCGCTCACGCCGACCGAGGCCGGCGCGCTCCCCGGCGAGTTGCTCACCGAGCTGACCGCCCTCTACGCCTCGAACCACGCGTTCCACGCCCTGAGCGGTGACTTCCCCGACCCGGAGGACATCCGGCCCGAGCAGGTGGCGACCGCGCTGGCCGACGAACTGGCCGACCCGGACGTCGAAGTACTGCTCGCGCGCGGCGCCGGGCGGCTCGTCGGGATCGCGATCACCCTCGGGACGCATCCCGACCCGGACGACAGGGACCCTTGGATCGGGCTGCTGATGATCGACGCCGCGCAGCAACAGCAGGGACACGGGCGGCAGTTGGCGTCCCTCGTCGAGGACCGTCTCCGCGAGGCCGGCCGAACCGCCGTACGCCTCGCCGTCCTTGACAACAACCCCGACGGCCTCGCCTTCTGGACCGCCCTCGGCTACGACGTCATCGACCACCGCCCTGAGCGCCAACTCGGCCGCCCCTGCGCCGTGTTGCGCAAGCAGCTCCGCAAACTCCGCAGCGCCGCCCGCATCGCCGTACTCGACCCCTCGGGCTCCGTCTTCCTCTTCCTGCACGACGACTCCGCGAACGGCACCTTGTGGGCCCTGCCCGGCGGCGGCATCGAGGGGGACGAGACCCCGCGCGAGGGCGCCCTGCGCGAACTCCGCGAGGAGACCGGCTGGACCGACCTGACCACCGGCCCCCTCCTCTGCACCCGGGAACGCGACTTCATCCGCGTCGGCATCCACATCCGGCAGCACGAGCACATCTACGTCACCCACGGCCCCCACCGCGAACCCACCGGCCCCGACCTCTCCGCCGCCCACGCCAAGGACGGCATCCTCGCCTGGCGGTGGTGGACGCGGGAGGAGCTGCGTGGGGCGACCGAGTTCGGTTGGCTGCCCGAACTCGCCGGGCTGCTCGACAAGGTGGAGGAGGAGGCGGAAGAGGCGGAAGAGGGGACGGGAGAGAAGGCGGGAGAGGAGGCGGGGAACGGATGACCTCGCGCTCCGACTCTCCTTGCTCGCACGGGCGATGAGGACGTACGACGAGTCGGTGGCTGGTGGATCGTTCGTCCGTCAGGGACGGGCCGGCTTTCCGTCCCCGTACAGCCAGTCCTTCCAGATTTCGCCGAAGTCCTTGCCCGGTGCCATCTTCTGCACGTACGCCGTGAAGTCCGCCGTGTTCGCGTTGCCGTAGCGGTGGGTGGCTGCCCAGCCCTGGATGATGTCGTAGAAGCGCGCGTCGCCGACCGTCCGGCGGATCTTGTGGAGGACCATCGCACCGCGTTCGTAGACGGGGCTGTCGGAGATGTGGGCGGCGGAGGTGGGGCGGGCCGGAGGGAAGGACCAGATCGCCTCGCTGTCGGACCTGTCGTCGAAGTAGGTGCCCTTGTAGAGGGCGTCGAAGGTCTGTTGGGCGGTGTCGCCGTCGTGATCCTCCGACCAGAGCCACTCCGCGTAGGTCGCGAAGCCCTCGTTGAGCCACATGTCGCGCCACGTCTTCGGGGTGACGGAGTCGCCGTACCACTGGTGGGCGAGCTCGTGGACGAGGGTGGCGGTGTCGGGGGCGCCGGGGAAGAACGGGCGGGTCTGGGTCTCCAGCGCGTAGCCCGCGTCGCCACGGCGGTCGACGATCGCGCCGGTGGAGGAGAAGGGGTACGGGCCGAAGTTGTACTCCTCCCACTCCATGATCTCGGGGATCTCCGCCAGCACCTTGCGGCTCGCCGCCGCCTCCTGCGGGTCCACCGCCGTGTACACGGGGAGGCCGTTCTTCGTGGTGGTGCGGGTGATGTCGTAGTGGCCGATCGCGACCGTGGCCAGGTAGGTCGCCATGGGGTGGGTGGTCCGCCAGGTGGAGGTCGTACGGCCCGCGCGGGTCGTCGTCTCCGTCCTCAACTCACCGTTGGAGACCGCCTGCAGGCCCTTCGGGACGGTGATCGTGATGTCGTACGTCGCCTTGTCTGAGGGGTGGTCGTTGCCGGGGAACCACGCCATCGAGCCGGTCGGTTCACCGAGGGCCAGCGCGCCGTCCGCCGTGGGCAGCCAGCCCTCCTCCGAGCCGTCGGGGTCGGTGATCGTCTCGGGGGTGCCGGAGTAGTGCACGGTCGTCTTGAACGTCTTGCCCTTACGGAGGGTGTCGGGTGGGCGGACTCTCAGTTCCTGGCCGGTGCGGGTCCAGGAGGTCTTTTTGCCGTCCACCGTCAGCGAGTTGACCCGCATGCCTTTGAGGTCGAGGTCGTAGGCGGAGAGGTTCTGGGTGGCGCGGGCGGTGATCGTCGCCGTACCGGTCAAGGGAGTTGAGGTGTGAGGGGTGCCCGGGGTGTACGCCAGGGTCAGCGCGTAGTGAGTCACGTCGTAGCCGCCGTTTCCCGCCTTGGGGAAGTACGGGTCGGCTACGCCCGTGCTGCCGACGGTGCCCTGTACGCCTCCTGTTCCACCGCACGCCGTCAGGACGAGGGCCAGCGCGCACGCGGTGACCGTGGGAACAGGCCGTACGGATCGGGACACGTGCGCGATCCTACGAGTTCGGGGCTCGTCGTCCTGGAGTACGGCGGTCCTCGTACGCTCGGGTCCGTGCCCCGTTCTTCCAAGAAGCCCCGCCGACTTGTTGCCGACGGGCGCGTGTATATGTGGTCGCTGCGTCACAGTCACCGTCACGGCGGCGGCAGCGGCAGCGGCAGCGGCAGCGGCATGGACAACGGCAGCGGCTCCGTGGGTTGTGTCCACACCCTCACCCTGAATCCCCGGCCGGCCGGCACCGGCGGTGCGCTGCGGATCGTCTTCGGCGCGGGGCCGGGGCGGTACGTCCCGGGCGGGGCCCCCTTGGGTTCCGGGGATGTGGGCTACGTCCGCGGCGCCTCCCTGAACCTCCACGAACCCGGCGCCGTCCGCACCCTCCTCGACGCGGCGTCGGCCCGCGGGTGGCTGCCGGGGCCGGGGGAAACGCGGGCCGTGGAGGTCGACGGCTGGGCTCTGCTGGAGGCGGCGGTTGCCTGGCGGGACGGGGGCGGCGAGCGTCCCGCGGAGCCTGGTGACGGGCGGGACGAGGGGCGCCGGGAGGGGGCGTCCTGAGGGGCGGCTCCTCACCGACCTCGGACCTCCCCGACCGTGACACCATCTCCTACGTGCTCGACATCGGCTACGCCCTCTCCAACCGCTTCCCCGACCCCCCGCAGACCGACTACCGGCGCGCGGACGTCCACGCGCTGCGGCACGACCTGTTCTGCGGTGACGTGTACCTCGCCGACACCAAGGCGGACCGGGAAGTGTCCACGGCCTGGGGATGGGTGCCGGTGCTCGACTTCGCGTGGGCGTTGTGCGACATCGTGGAGCGGATCGATCAGGACCCGGCGGGGTCGCGGGCGTCCCGGCCGCAGCGGGCGGAACTGGACTTCACGGAGTCGACGGACCGGATGCTGTTCGAGCGCCGGTTCGGGTGGGTCGATGTCGAGGCGGACTGGATGCGGCGGGAGGAGGAGGCGTTGACCTTCTCCCACACCGAACTCCGGCGCGAGGCAAGGGACTTCCTGCACGATCTGATCGCCGACCTGGTTGATCTGCACGATGCCCTCGGCGAGAATCCGGCGATCTGGACGTTGCAGGCGAGGTTCCCGAGGATTCCCTGAACTTCCCCGGCTGCCCTGAACTTCCCGGTTGCCCTGACCTTCCCGGTTGCCCTGACCTTCCCGGTTGCCCTGACCTTCCCGGTTGCCCTGACCTTCCCGGTTGCCCTGACCTTCCCGGTTGCCCTGACCTTCCCGGTTGCTCTGACCTGGTGGCACCGTCCCTGGGGGCTGCGCCCCCAGACCCCCATCGGCCCTGAAGGGGCCTCGTCCTCAAACGCCGGACAGGCTGATTTTGCCGACCTGGGCGAGAGGGCGTGCCCACAGCGGGTGGGTGGGGGATCGGGATGGCGCACGCTCGGCCTCAACGCCAGACGAGCTGGAGACAGCCGACCTGGGCGAGAGGGCGTGACCCCAGCGGATGGATGGGAGATCGGGATGGCACGCGCTCGGCCTCAACGCCAGACGAGCTGGAGACAGCCGACCTGGGCGAGAGGGCGTGACCCCAGCGGATGGGTAGGAGATCGGGATGGCGCACGCGCGGGCTCAAACGCCGGACGAGCTTGAAACAGCCGGCCTGGGCGAGAGGGCGTGACCCCAGCGGGTGGATGGGAGATCGGGATGGCATGCGCTCGGCCTCAACGCCAGACGAGCTGGAGACAGCCGGCTTGCGTCGGAATGCCGGACGGGCTGAGGATGCGGGTGTCGGCCTGCCTTTACAAGTGACGGACGAGCCGGATACAGCCACCCGCACCACCCGCACTCAAAGGGCGGACGGGCTGGTTGACGCCCCCTGCTCCGCAACCTGCGCCCCCGTGAAAGCGAAAAGCTCACCCCCTGGAAAGGGCGCCCCTCACCCCTCCACCCGAATCCCCATCTGCACAGCCAACACAGGCGCCAAATCCACCAGTTGCCCCATGCTGATCACCGCCCCGGACAACCGCTCCACCCCCCGCGCGATCTCCAACTGCACCGCTCCCCGCAGATCCACATCCGTGAACGACACCCCCGTGAAATCCGCCCCCTTCAACGCACAGTCCACGAACTCGACGCGCTCCAGCCGAGCATCGAGAAAGTCCGGCTCAACAAGGACACAGCCCTCGAAAACAACATCCCGCAGCTTCGCCTTGCGCAGATTCAGGTAATCGATCTTGCCGCCCCGAATCACCACCCGCTCCAGCACCGCACCATGCAACTGCACCCCGCCCATCCGCGCGTCGACCACCTCGACGTCACGCAGGGTCGACTCCGCGAGGTCGGTGCCGACACCCCGTATGCCGGTGAGGACGGAGTCGAGCACGCGCGCGTGATGCAGCCGCGTCTCGTCCAGCGCGCAGTCCGTCAGGGCGCAGTCCATGAACCGGGCACCCCCGCCGTCCTGCCCGACGAAGTCCTCGTCCCGGAACTGCAACCCGTCGTAGTCCCCGTCCGGCTCCAACTCCCCGCCCCCGTAGGCCTCCAGAGCCGGCAACCGCACCTCCGGCCGCCGCGCCCCCTTCACCCCGCCCGCAGCACCGCGGGAACCCCCCGTCCCACGCGTGCCACCCGCCCCGCCCGTCGCCGCTCTCCTCGCCATGCCCCCATCCTGCACCCCACCACTGACAATCCCCCTGACCTGCGCAAACCCAATACACCTTGACCTCAAGCACGCTTGAGGTCGAACAGTGGCCCCATGCATGCCATACGACTCCACGCCTTCGGCCCCGCCGAGAACCTCACCTACGAAACCGTCGACACCCCCTCCCCCCACCCCGGCCAGGTCCGCATCGCCGTGGCCGCGGCCGGAGTGCACCTCCTGGACACCGTCCTACGGAAGGGAGAGCGCGGCCCGCTGCCCGAACTCCCCGCCCTCCCCACGATCCCCGGCCGCGAGGTCGCCGGTGTCGTCGAGTCGCTCGGGGACGGGGTCGCCGGGCTGTGGCTCGGGAAGCGGGTGGTCGCGCACCTCGGCTTCGCGCCGGGCGGGTACGCCGAGTTGGCCGTGGTCGACGTCGACCGGGTCCACGAGATCCCGGCGGACCTGGACTTCGCGCAGGCCGTCGCGATGATCGGAACGGGCCGTACGGCAATGGGAATCGTGCAGTTCAGCGAGCTGAGCGTGGACTCCGTAGTCGTCGTTCCGGCAGCCGCGGGCGGACTCGGGACGCTGCTCGTGCAGTACGCCAAGCAGACCGGTGCGACCGTGATCGGTCTCGCGGGCGGGGCGGAGAAGGTCGCCCTGGTACGGAAGAACGGCGCCGATCTCGCCGTCGACTACACGGCCCCGGAGTGGCCGGGAAAGGTACGCGCCTGGCTGGGCGGACGGCACGCGACGGTCGTGTTCGACGGGGTGGGTGGGGCCGTAGCAAGGGAGACGGTCGACCTGCTCGGGCCGAACGGCCGGCACCTCGTCTTCGGGTGGTCGAGCGGGCAGCCGTACACCCTCGAAGCCGAAGGGGTGTCCGAACAGGTGCTAGGGCCCGTGATGATGCGAAAGACCGGCGGCCCGAGCCCCATCCGCACCCTGGAACTACGAGCACTCGCCGAGGCCGCCGCGGGCCGACTCGTACCGGCCGTAGAACGATTCCCGCTGGCCGGCGCGCCGGCAGCGCACCGCGCACTGGAGAACCGGAAAACAACCGGAAAGGTGGTCCTGGAGCCATGACCACACCGAGCCGATCACCAGGCACACAACCGAGCACACCGCCCGGCCCGCTATCGAACACACACACGAATACGACTGCGGATGCGATACCTACCGATTCATGGTCTTCTGACCAGATGAGTGTCACCCAATCAGGTGAATCAGGCGAATCAGGTGGATCCGGAACGACGGCCACCGACCCCGATCCCCGCCGCTGGTGGGGCCTGGTGATCATCGCTCTCGCGCAGCTCATGGTGGTCCTCGACGCGACGATCGTGAACATCGCGCTCCCCTCCGCACAGCGCGACCTGGGCATGTCCGACGGCAACCGGCAGTGGGTCATCACCGCGTACACACTCGCCTTCGGCGGACTGCTCCTCCTCGGCGGCCGGATCGCCGACCTGGTGGGCCGCAAACGGACGTTCATCATCGGCCTGATCGGCTTCGCCGGCGCCTCCGCACTCGGCGGCGCGGCCACGAGCTCGGGCATGCTCTTCGGCGCCCGCGCCCTCCAGGGCGTCTTCGCCGCCGTACTGGCCCCCTCCGCGCTGTCCCTCCTCACCACGTCCTTCACCGACCCGAAGGAACGCGGAAAGGCCTTCGGGATCTACGGCGCGCTCGCGGGCAGCGGTTCGGCGATCGGGTTCATCGCGGGCGGGCTGCTCACCGAGTACCTGAACTGGCGCTGGTGCCTGTACGTCAACATCCCCATCGCGATCATCGCGGTCTTCGGCGCCTTCGCCCTCCTCCACGACCGCCCGGGCCACAGCGGCGCCCGCCTCGACGTACCCGGCGTCCTGCTCGGCTGCGGCGGCCTGGTCGCGATCGTCTACGGCTTCAGCGAGGCGGAACCGCGCGGCTGGACGGACTCACTGGTCCTCGGCCTGTTCGCGGCCGGTGTCGTCCTCCTCGTCTCCTTCGTGTGGTGGCAGACGAGGGCCCCCAGCCCGCTCCTCCCGCTGCACATCGTCAAGGACCGCAACCGCGCCGGCTGCTTCCTCACGATGGGCCTCGCGGTCATCGGCATGTTCGGCATGTTCCTGTTCATGACCTACTACCTCCAGGTCATCCTCGACTACTCCCCCGTGAAGACCGGCATGGCCTTCCTGCCCCTCACGGTCGCGATCATCATCGGCTCGACCCAGATCTCGGCCCGCCTGATGCACCACGTCCCACCGCGCACCCTGATGGTGCCGGGCGCGGTCCTGGCCGCAGCGGGCATGTCCTTCTTCACCCGCCTCACCGTCCACTCGGACTACACGACCGAACTCCTCCCCGGCCTGCTGCTGATGGGCCTCGGCATGGGCCTGATCTTCATGCCGGTCTTCGCCACCGCCACGGCCGGAGTCGCCCCGCAGGACTCGGGCGTGACCTCCGCGACCGTCAACACCGCCCAGCAGGTGGGCGGTTCGATCGGCACGGCCCTCCTCAACACGATCGCCACCACCAGCAGCACGGCCTACATCGTCGCCCACCTCCACACCCCGGCCCAGAAGGCCCTCATCACCAGCAAGGGCATCGTCCACGGCTACACGGTCGCCATCTGGTGGGCCGTAGCCGTCATGCTCCTGGCAGGCCTGGTCGCGGGCCTGATGGTGACCGCACGAGCACCCAAACACGGGGCGACGGCACAGTCACCCGCCCCGGAGTCGGCGTCCGAGTCACTGACCTGAGCCGAGCGGCCCGCCACCCGCGTACGGCGGCAAGGCGACGTGTCGGGGGGTGTCCGCCCGCAGCGGTTGGCGCGTCAAGCACGGCCGAGCCGGTGAGCAACGGTCAGCGCGCCAATCCGAGGACGGACACCCCCCGGCGCGGCGCCGCCCCCCAACGAACAACAGGCGAACCACAACGCACCCGCACCCAGGGACAGAGCCGCACCCCCACAACCCAGGGGCGCGGGGAACGGCGCGACCAGCCACGAACAACCCGCAGCCGACAACGAACCAGCCCAGACCTCAGTGCCGCCCCGCCACCCGATCCGCCCACCGCGCCAACCGCGACGACTCCGCGCTGTGCCCGCCCGACTCCCGCCGGTCCGCCGCCCGATACGTCGCGTACATCCCCTGCACCCCCAACCACCGAAACGGCTCCGGCTCCCACTTCCGCACCTTGTGCCCGACCCACGGAAGCCCGGTCAGCTCGGTCGCCCCCGCCTGCCCCGAGTCCAGCTGAACCAGATCCCGCAAAGTCCGCGCGGCGAGATTCGTCGTGGCCACCCCCGACCCGACGTAACCCCCGGCCCACCCCAACCCCGTGGACCGATCCAGCGTCACCGTCGCGCACCAGTCCCGCGGCACCCCCAGCACCCCCGACCAGGCATGCGCGACACGCACCCCCGCGAGCGACGGAAAGAACCGCACCAGGATCTCGCGCAACGCCTCGACCGTCGAAGCCTGCGTCCGCCCGTCGTTGTCGGTCCGCGAGCCGAACCGATACGGCACCCCACGTCCACCCAACGCGATCCGCCCGTCGGCGGTGCGCTGCGCGTACATGTACGCGTGCGCCATGTCCCCCAGCGTCTCCAGACCACCCCACCCCACCGACTCCCACTGCGCGTCGGTGAGCGGCTCGGTAGCGATCATCGACGAGTTCATCGGCAGCCAGGTCCGCCGCTGCCCCTTGAGACTCGCGGTGAACCCCTCGGTGCAGCGCAGGACATAGGGCGCGCGAACGGTGCCGTACGGCGTCACCGCCTGCCGGGGCCGGATCTCCGTCACCGGCGTCGACTCGTGGACGACGACCCCCAGCGCCTCCACCGCCGCCGCGAGCCCCTTCACCAGCTTCACCGGATGCAGCCGCGCCCCGTGCGGCGTCCACGTCGACCCGACCGCGTCCACGACCCGGATCCGCTCGCCGGTCTCGCGCGCGCCGTACAGCTCCCGATCCGTCTCGCCGTACGACAGCTCGTGCTCGTGAAAAGCCTTCAGCCGCGCCAACTGAGCAGGCGTACAAGCGACTTCGAGAACGCCCCCGCGATGGATGTCGGCCTCGATACGCTCCTCCTCCGCGACCCTGACAACCTCGGAGACGGTGTCGTTCATCGCCTCCTGCAGGCGTACGGCGGCTTCCCGGCCGTGGAGTTTCGCGTACCGCTCGCGCCCCGCGATGCCGTTGTAGAGCCAGCCGCCGTTGCGCCCCGACGCGCCGTAGCCGCAGAACTTCTGCTCCAGGACGGTGACCCGGAGGGAGGGGGCCGCCTTCTTCAGGTAGTACGCGGTCCACAGCCCCGTGTATCCGCCGCCGACGATCACGACGTCGGCGGAGGCGTCTCCGGCGAGGGGCTCCCGTCGCGCAGGGAGGCCGTCGTCCGCGTACCAGAAGGAGATGCCGCCGTTCACGACACCGTTCACGACACCGTTCACGACACCGCTCGCCGAGCTGCTCATATCCGGACGCTAACCCCTGAGGGCGGCGACTGTCTCCTTCGGATTCCATGCTTTTCCACAGCCTCTGACCAGCGGATAACACGCCAGCCCGATCGCCACGGAGGTGAAATGCCCGAGATCGGTGAAGGTCCGGCCGGTCTCCAACGGCACCCCGTAGACGGCCAGCACGACCAGCAGATACGGGTAGCGCCACGGCACCGCGATCCGGTACGCCAGCACCCCCACCACCCCGGCCAGCGCGTAACTCACACCGATGTCAAGGGTGTTGACCGCGGACTGCGGGGCCACGCCCCTCCTGATCGCCTCCAGCAGCGCGCCCTCGCTGATCAGCGAGGCCAGCACATGCGCGGCCACGCACACCATCAGCCACCGCGCCGTACCGAGCCACCGTTCCGCCTGCGCGTGGAACACCGTGTACAGCGCGGCGTACGGCAGCCAGCGCCCCCCGTCCATCCACATCGCGCTCGCGAACAGCACCCGCACCGGGTTGTTCGACAGCTCGTGGATGTTGGTGGACCGCTGCCGCAGGAACTCCTGCTCGAACTCCGGTGACATGTGGTGCATGGCGACCGTGGTGACGAAGAGGATCCCCAGCCAGACGTAGGTGCCGGGGGCGCTGCGGACGTACGCCCACACCCTGTGGAGGCCCCGGGTAATTCGCATGAGCCGATTCACGCACGCAAGTATCGTCGGAGGCGTGATCGACATCCCGGCCGCGCTGCTCGCCTCCCAGGACAGGTTCAACGGAGCGGCCGGACGCGCCTTCGTGGCGGAACTTCCACAGCGGGCGGCAGACTTCCTGGACCTCTGGTCACTACGGCTCAACGGCCCCTCGATGTACGGCAATTGCGCCCTGGTCCTCCCCGTCCTGCGCGCCGACGGCACCCGGGCCGCGCTGAAACTCCAGTACCTCGACGAGGAGACCGCGGGCGAGCCGGTCGCGCTGCGCACCTGGGCGGGCGACGGCGCCGTAGAACTTCTGGAGTACGACGACGGGACCGGCACCCTGCTCCTGGAGCGTCTCGACGCGTCCCGTGCCCTCACGCACGAGCCGGACTCCCGCGCGGCGGCCCTCGTGATCGCCCGTCTGCTCGCGCGTCTGACGGCGGTATCCGCACCGCCGGAGCTGCGCCAACACCTCGGCACGCTGGCGGCGGCCATGCTGGAACGGGTGCCCGCGGCCCTCCCCGGCCTCCCGGACCCGGCCGACCGGCGCCTGATCGAGGACTGTGCGGCGGCGGTCCGCGAGGTCGCGGCGGAGCCCGGCGACCGGCTGCTGCACTGGGATCTGCACTACGACAACGTCCTCGCCGCCGATCGGGAGCGCTGGCTGGCCATCGACCCGAAGCCGTTGGCGGGCGACCCCGGGTTCGAGCTCTTCCCGGCGCTGGACAACCGTTTCGACGCCGACGAAATCCGTTGGCGCTTCGACGCGATGACGGACGTGATGGGCCTCGACCGGGCACGGGCGCGGGCCTGGACGCTCGGCCGGGTGCTGCAGAACGCGCTGTGGGCGATCGAGGACGGGAGCCGGCCCGCGCCGGATCACCTGGAGATCGCGCGGCGCCTGCGCGACTGACCCGGGGCGCCTACGCCCAGGCCGGTGTCCAGGTCTCCGTGTCGCCGGAGTGACCGGACCCGCCGGCGTCGTGGAGGTGATCGCGGAGCGCGGCCAACGCCGGATGCCGATTGTCCCGGTGCCGGACCAGCGAGTGCGGGTAGACCGGCGTCGGATTCCGTACGGCGATACGGCGCAGGTCGTGGCCGGCGGGCCAGACCAGGCGGGTCTGCTCGCCGACGAAGGTCGCCAGCGCACCCGAACCGGCGATCGTGTCCAGCAGCGGCTCCACGCCGAAGTCGGGCCCGGTGCTCTCGATGCCGAGCCCGAACGCGGCGGCGAGCGCGTCGTAGTAGGCGGCCCACTCGGTACCGGGGACGAGGCCGGGCATCCAGATCCGGTGCCCGACGAGGTCGGCCGGGGTGACCGCGCGGGCGGCGGCGAGCGGGTGGGCCGGGCCGGTGAGGAGCTGGACGGGCTCGTCGAAGGCCCGGCTGACCTCGATGTCGTCGGGGAGTCGGCGGCCGGTCGTCGCGACGGCGCGGAAGGACGCGTCGACCGTCCCGGAGCGGATGGCGTCCACGGCCGCGTCGGCGTCGAAGAGGGTCACGACGTCGAGCTCGACGTCGGGGCGGGCCCGGTGGAAGTCCCGTAGCAGCGCGGCCGGGGCGAGCCCTCGGCCGATCACGTCGACGCGCAGCGCGCGATGGCCGGGCCGGACGGAGGCGAACGCCCGTGCCTCGGCGCGCAGCAGCTCGCGGGCGTGCGGCAGGAACGCCCGCCCGTCGACGGTCAGTTCGGCCCCGCGCGGGGTCCGCGCGAACAGCCGTACGCCGACCGTCCGCTCCAGCGCGGCGACCCGCTTGGAGACGGCCTGCTGGGTGATCGACAACTCCGTGGCCGCATGCTGGAAACGGCCCGCGTCCGCGATGGCCACGAAGGTGCGCACAGCGTCGAGATCCACGTCGGCGACGATACTGGCGGCCACTGACAATCAGCGCCCACCTGCTGGCACAACCAGGGGTTGTAGTTTCCCGGCGAGTCGGTTGTTTGATCTCGGCGTCCGGCACTCGCTTTGATGCCGGTGGCCGAAGTCGTGGCCGTGGTCGTGGTCGTGGTCGTGGTCGTGGTCTGCGGGTGGGTGTCCCGGAGAATGTGTCAGTTTCGCGGAAAGTGTCACATTTTTCCGGAGAGGGTGGGGCGGGGATGACGGGCAGGCGAGCGCTGGGGCGCCGGTTCGGGTGGCTGTGGGCGTCGTTCGCGGTCAGCTCGTACGGCACCGGGCTCGGTTTCGGCGCGTTCTCCTTCATGGCGATCCTCGTGCTGCACTCCGGGCCGACCCAGGTCGCGGTGCTGGCCGCCTCGGGGCGGGCGGTGGGCGCCCTGGCCGCCGTACCGCTGGGGCCGTGGGTGGAGTTCCGGCGCAAGCGGCCGGTGATGATCGCGATGGACCTGACCCGGTTCGCGGCGCTGCTGACCGTCCCCGTCGCGTTCGCGTGCGGGCTGCTCACCTTCGCGCAACTTCTCGTGGTCTCCGTCGTCGTCGCCGCGGCGAACATCGCCTTCAACGCGGCCAGTGGCTCGTACCTGAAAGCGCTGGTACCACGGGAAGACCTGCTGATCGCCAACTCCCGCTTCGAGTCGACGACTTGGACCTCGACCATGCTCGGACCACCGCTCGGCGGGGTCGCGATCGGGCTGTTCGGCCCGGTGACGACGGTGGTGGCCGACGCGGTCAGCTATCTGCTCTCGGCGCTCGGCATCCGGGCCATCGGCGGGACGGAACCGCGCCCCGAGCGGAGCGGTGCGCCGCGGCTGCGCGCGGGCGAACTGCTCGACGGCTGGCGCTACATCCTCGCCCACCCCACCCTGCGCCCACTGCTCCTCAACGCGATGGTGGTCAACGGCCTGATCATGGCCGCCGAGCCGCTGCTCGCCGTCCTCATGCTGGGTCGCCTCGGCTTCTCGCCCTGGCAGTACGCCCTCGCGCTCGCGGCCTCCTCCGGCGTCGGGGGCTTCGTCGGATCGCGCCTCGCGCGCCCGCTCGCGGCCCGGTTCGGACAGCACCGGGTGATGCTGGTCTCCGGGACACTGCGCGCGTGCTGGCCGATCGGCCTGGCGTTCGTCCGCCCCGGAGTCCCCGGGATGCTCCTCGTCACCGCCGTCCAACTCGGCCTGGTGACCTGCATCGGCGTCTTCAACCCCCTCCTGGCCACCGACCGGCTCACCCACACCGCCCCCGACCGCGTGGCCCGCACCCTCACCGCCTGGTCCATCAGCACCAGCGCGGCGATCGCGGCACTGACGGCCGCGTGGGGGCTGCTGGCCGCGGCCACGACCCCGCGCACGGCGATCGCGCTGGCCGGGGCCCTCCTCCTGGCCAGCCCGCTCCTGCTCCCGCGCCGCGAGCACGCTCCCCACGACCCCGGCAAGGACCCGAGCGCGTCTACCCTCTCGGCATGATCCGCACCGCGATCCCCACCGACATCCCCGTCATCCACGCCCTGATCCGCGAACTCGCCGCCTACGAAAAGGAACCCCAGGAGGCGAGGGCGACCCCGGAACAGCTCCACGAGGCCCTCTTCGGCCGACACCCCGGCGCCTACGCCCACATCGCGACCGACGACACCACCGGCGAACCGGTCGGCTTCGCCCTGTGGTTCCTCAACTTCTCGACCTGGCGCGGCGTCCACGGCATCTACCTGGAGGACCTGTACGTCCGCCCCACCGCCCGCGGCACCGGCCACGGCAAGGCCCTCCTCACCGAACTCGCCCGTATCTGCGTCGACCGCGGCTACGAACGCCTGGAGTGGTCCGTCCTCGACTGGAACCGCCCCGCGATCGACTTCTACGAAGCGCTGGGCGCCCGGCCCCAGGACGAGTGGACGGTGTACCGGCTGACGGACGGGGCGTTGCGGGAGCTGGGAGGGCACCGCTGACCGGCCGGCCACCTGCCCGTCCGCCCGACTGGGCGTCCGTGGCCGGGAGTTGAAGGGGCGACGGCGAGAATTCGCGCGCACGATCATGTCGAGACCGGGCAGGGTCGGGGCATGAGCCTCACGGATACGCCAACTTTTTTACCGGGCCTCGAACTCTCCCGCCGTTTCTACACAGAAGCCGTCCGCCCCCTCCTCGAAGACGCCGCCCCCGACGTCCCGCACTCCGCCGCCCGCATCGGCAGCGGCTCCGAGGTCCTGGGCTACGACACCCCCCGCTCGACGGACCACGAATGGGGCCCGCGCCTCCAGCTCTTCCTCCGCCCCCGCGACGTCCCCCGCCACGCGGGCCGCATCCGGCACCAGCTGGCCGAACACCTCCCGAAAACCTTCCACGGCTACCCGACGAACTTCGCCCCGACGACCGACGGCGACGTCCGAGTCATGAAGAGCACGACCGGCCCGGTCCACCACAGAGTCGAAGTCACCCACACCGCGGCCTGGTTCGAGGCAACGCTCGGCTTCGACCCCACCCACGAAATCACTGCCGCCGACTGGCTGGCACCCCCCACGCAACTCCTGGCCGAGGTCACAGGAGGCGCGGTCTTCCACGACGGCCTGCACGAACTCGGCCCGGCCCGCCACGCCCTCCGCTGGTACCCCCGGGACGTCTGGCTCCACGTCCTGGCCCGCGAGTGGAACCGCATCTCCCAGGAGGAGGCCTTCGTAGGCCGCTGCGGCGAGGTGGGCGACGAACTCGGCTCGGCGACAGCGGCGGCCGGCCTCACCCGGACCCTGATGCGCCTGTGCCTCCTCATGGACCGCCGTTACCCCCCGTACAACAAATGGCTGGGCACCGCCTTCGCCCGCACGACGGCCGGCCACCGCCTGATCCCGGTCCTCACGGCCGCCCTCTCGGCCACGGACTGGCACACGAGGGAGCAGCACCTCGCCTACGCCTACGAAGCGGCGGCCGGCATCCACAACCAACTGAACCTGACCGACCGCGTGGACCCGACGACCCGCCCGTTCCACTCCAGACCCTTCCGGGTCCTCCATGCCGAACGCTTCGCCGACGCCCTCACGTCCCGCATCACGGACCCGACGCTGAAGGACCTGCCGACGGCCCTCGCGTGACACGGCGGGGCGGAACCCGGATCCGGGTCATGTGCGCAGGTGCGAGGCGCCGTTGAGATCGAGGACCGTACCGGACGACCAGGCGGCTTCCGGTGAGGCGAGGTAGAGCACGGCGGCGGCCACCTCCTCGGGGGTGCCGACCCTGCCGAAGGGGCTCTGCTCGCGCAGCGCCTCGCCGTCCGGGCCCGCCAGCCTGCCCGCCTGCCGCTCGGTCGCGATGAAGCCGGGCGCCACCGAGGTCACCGCGATGTCGTGCGGCGCCAGGGCGACGGCCATCGACTGCCCGAAGGCGTGCAGCGCGGCCTTGCTCGCTCCGTACGCCGGGTGGTCGGGCTCGCCCCGGAAGGCGCCCCGGGAGCCGATGTTGACGATGCGGCCCGGCTCACCGCGGTCGATGAGGTGCCGCGCGACGCCGTACGTGACGTTCACCGCGCCCAGCAGATTGACCTGGAGCATGTGCTGCCAGATGTCCTGCCAGTCCGGATAGGAGACGTCGGCCACCTGGTGCCGGTTGCCGGCGCCGGGCGCGAGCGCCGCGTTGTTGACCAGGACGTCGACCCCGCCGAGGGCTTCCACGGCCTCCTCCACGACGGTCCGGGCCGTCTCGGCGTCGGCGAGGTCGCCGCCGATCAGCACATGGCCGTCGCCGGGCAGTTCCCGCAGTGTGCGCGACGCGTCCTCGCGGTTCGTCGCGTAGTGCACCGCCACCCGGTCACCGCGCTCGGCGAACGCCCGGGCCACCGCCCGGCCGATGCCCCGGGACGCCCCGGTGACCAGGACCCCCCGCTCGGCGCTCCCCGCACTCCCGGCGCTCACGGCGCTCACGGCGTGAAGACCTTTGACTCGTCCCGGAACGCCTTGAACTCCAGCGCGTTGCCGCACGGGTCGAGGAGGAACATCGTCCACTGCTCGGCCGGTTCGCCCGGGAAGCGGAGGTAGGGCTCGATCAGGAAGCCGGTGCCGGCCTCGCGCAGCCGGGCGGCGAGTTCGTGGAATCCCTCGGTCGACAGCAGCAGACCGAAGTGCGGGATCGGTACGGCATGCCCGTCGACCGAACTCGTCCCCCGGGCCGCCGGTCCGCCCGCGACCACGTGCGTCACCAGCTGATGACCGTGCAGGTCCCAGTCGATCCACTGCTCGGTGGAGCGCCCTTCACGCAGCCCGAGGACGTCCCCGTAGAACTGTCGTGCCCTGCTCAGATCATCGACGGCGACGGCCAGATGCACCGCTGGACGGGTCGACATACCGCAGCTCCTCACTGTGTGGCCGGACGCCATGTGGCCGCACGGCATGTGGTCGGACGCCATGTCGTCGGCCGACTCCTTTTCGTTCGGCTCCCACCTTGCTCATCGGTTCGGCTTCGACCTTGCTCCGCATCTTGTCCGAATGTCAACATTAGGACATGACTCCCGCACTGCCCAAGGCGAACCGACGCGGACTGGCCCAGGAGGCCGCCGACCTCGTCCGCGAGGCGATCTTCGCCGGGCACTTCCCGCCCGGCTCGCCCCTGCGCGAGGTCGAACTCGCGGCCTCACTGGAGGTGAGCCGCGGCTCGGTGCGCGAAGGACTCGCCATGCTCGAAGGGGAGGGGCTGGTACGCAGCGCATGGCACCGGGGCACGACCGTGATCGACGTGACGAGAGCCGACGTGGAGGAGGTCTACACACTGCGCGCGGCGCTCGACCGGCTCGCGGCGACGAGCGCGCAGGCGACCGCGGACGCCGGGCGGCTGGCCGAACTGGACAGCCTCGTCCAGGAGCTGGCGGCGGAGGCGGCGGGGGCTGCGGACGGCCCCCGACTGCTCGCCCTCGACATCGCCTTCCACGACCGGATCTACGCCGCCGCCGGCAACCGGCGCCTCAGCAGCGCCTGGCACGCGGTGCGCTCGCAGGTCCACCTGTTCCAACTGCGCCGGATCACCGTCGGCTACGAGCACTACAGCGCCCGCGTGGTCGACGAACACCGCGAGCTGGCCCGGCTGCTGCGCTCCGGCGACCGGGAGACCCTGGCCCGGTGCGCCGAGGAGCACGTGGACGCCGCCCGCCGGGGCCTGCTCGCACACCTGCCGCTGTGAGCCGGTAGTTCGATTCGGCTTCGGCGGAACCAATCCGTGGGATGTGTCAGGTTCGGATTACGTCCGGAGATGTCGTACTCACGAAGGACCCCTGTGAAAGAAGCCATCAGTATCGGCGGAAATCCCTCGACCCAGCCGGACCTGCAAGAGCTGATGGCCCGGGTCGCCCTGGGGGACGAAGACGCGTTCGCCGCTGTCTACGACGCCGTCGTCAGCCCGGTCCTGGGTGTGGCCCGTGCCGTACTGCGCGACCACGCGCAGTCGGAGGAGGTCGCCCAGGAAGTGCTGGTGGAGGTGTGGCGTACCGCACCCCGCTACCGCTCCGACCGCGGGACGGCCGTCAACTGGATCCTCACTCTTGCCCACCGCCGGGCCATCGACCGGGTGCGTTCGGTGGAGGCCGCGGCGGCCCGGGACCACAAGGCGGCGCTGCTCGCCCGTACCCCGGAGTTCGACGAGGTGACCGAGCAGGTCGAGACCCGGCTGGAGCGGGAACAGGTACGGCGCTGTCTGCGCACGCTGACCGAGATCCAGCGCCAGGCCGTCACCCTCGCCTACTACCGGGGACTGACCTACCGCCAGGTCGCCGAGGCGCTCACGCTGCCGC
The DNA here is from genome assembly GCF_036226385.1 of Streptomyces sp. NBC_01261. Lineage (NCBI taxonomy): Bacteria > Bacillati > Actinomycetota > Actinomycetes > Kitasatosporales > Streptomycetaceae > Streptomyces > Streptomyces sp. NBC_01261. The sequence continues at coordinate 6,263,234 of NZ_CP108463.1, read as the reverse complement.
TCGGCACCGTCAAAACCCGACTGAGAGACGGCCTCATCCGGCTCCGCGACTGCCTGGGAGTGACCGCGTGATCACCGCTGACCTGCACCTGCTGACCGGCGCCTACGCCCTGCACGCCCTGTCCGACGAGGAACGCGAGGCGTTCGAGCGGCACCTCGTGGGCTGTGAGGCCTGCGCCCAGGAGACCGCCGAACTGGCCGCCACGGTGGCCCGGTTGGGCCTCGCCGTGTCCGTGGAACCCCGCCGGGAGATGCGCGAGCGGGTCCTGGGCCGTATCACCACCGTCCGCCAGGAGGCCCCGGCCGGCACCCCGCTGCTCCGCTCCGGCCGCACGGCGCGGCGGGGCCGGCTGTTGTCACGGTGGGCGCTCGCCGCCTGTCTCGCGGCGGCCACCGCACTGGGCGGTACGGCGGTGTGGCAGCACCAGCGCGCCGAGAGCGCGCTCGCCCAGGCACACCGGGCCGAACAGGGCACAGGACGGATCGCCGCCGTACTCGCCGCACCGGACGCCCGTACCCGGGCCGTGAGCCTGCCCGGCAACGCCCTCGGCACGGTGGTCGTCTCCCACGGCCAGGACAAGGCCGTGTTCGTGGTCTCCGGAATGGCCCACGCGCCGGCCGGGAAGGTCTACCAACTCTGGTTCGACGACGGCGGCACCATGCGATCGGCAGGCCTGATGAACCCCACCCGCAGCGACCAGGCCGTCCTCCTACGAGGCGCCGTGGACGGAGCCTCGGGCATGGGCATCACCGTCGAACCCGCCGGCGGCTCGAAACAGCCCACGACCACCCCACTCACCCTGACACCCTTCCCGGCCTGAGGAGCCCCCGAGGAGCCCCCGAGGAGACGCTCCGAGGCAGATCGGCCCAGACCGCATGCCCCCGGCGATGGTGCCGGTCGCCCCGGACCCGGGACAACACCACGCCCAGCAACAGCCCGAGGCCACCTCCGCTCACCCCGAAGCTCTCCGGCCCCCGAGGAAACCCCGAGGTGACCCACAGCCCCTCGGCGCCGCGAGCCCGTGCCCCCTCAGGCGACACTCCGCGACAGATCGGCCCAGACCGCATGCCCCCGGCGGTGATGCCGGTCGCCCCAGGCCCGGGACAACGCCCCAACCAGCAACAGCCCATGGCCGCCTCCGCTCAGCGCGGCGGACGGACGTGTCCACCTCGCCCGGATCACCTCGGTGTCGAAGCCCGGGCTGGTGTCGCTGACCTGGATCATCAGCCACTGGTGCCCCGCCCGCTCGTGCAGAGCGAGCGAGAGGCGGACCGGCCCCGCGCCATGTCCGAAGGCGTTGCCGAGCAGCTCGCTGACGACGAGCACGGCGTCTTCCGTGAGTTCGCCACGCCCCCACCGTTCCAGTTGGGCGCGCACGGCACAGCGCATAGGCCGCAGACCGTTCTCCGGTGCGGAGCGAAGCTCACGCAGGTGCGTTCCACGGCACATCAGCCCCTTCCACTCTCACAGGCAATCCGTCACGGACACCTCGGCGGACGGCTGCGGAAACGCATATTCCCCGGCGGAACCGAATCCCGGCATCCCACATATCCGTAGCGGGTTATCCGTAGCCGGTCCGGCCGCGGATTGGTCTGAGAAAAAGATTCATCCGATCGGGCAGACGGCCAATCCGCCAAGCCTTCGGAACCGGATTCCCCACGTGACCGACAACAAGCAGATCCCCCGGGTGCGGAATTCGCGCAGCGTGCTTTTCGCGCGGCGATTCCGGTACGCCGGCGCGGGCATCTCCACCAGTCGGTCCGGCCGACCCCGAACGACCTTTCTCACCCCGTCTACAGGCGGCACGCGCCGCACCCTCAACAGGAGAAACACCATGAGCACCCGTATCCGCCGTACCGCCGTCGTCCTCGCCGCCTCCGCCGTGCTTCCGCTGGCCCTCAGCGCCTGCGGCAGCAGCGGCAGCGACTCCGCGAAGTCCGACGCCTCCACCAAGGCATCCGCAGCCGCGTCCGCTTCAAGCGACAGCATGAACAACGCCGGCGCCACGGCCGCCGACCAGCCCTTCGGTACGGCCTGTTCCGGCGTCCCGAAGAGCGGCGCCGGCTCCTTCGACGGCATGGCCAAGGACCCCGTCGCCACCGCCGCCTCCAACAACCCGGCCCTGTCCACCCTGGTCGCCGCGGTGAAGAAGGCCGGCCTGGTCGACACCCTCAACAACGCCCAGAACATCACCGTGTTCGCGCCGACCAACGACGCCTTCGCGAAGATCCCGAAGGCCACCCTGGACAAGGTCCTCGCCGACAAGGCCCAGCTGACCAAGATCCTCACCTACCACGTCGTCGGCCAGCCGATCACGCCGAAGGACCTGGAGAAGGGCTCCTTCACCAGCCTGGAGAAGTCGAAGCTCACCACCTCCGGCTCCGGTGAGTCCTACACCGTCAACGACTCCTCCAAGGTCGTCTGCGGCAACGTCAAGACCGCCAACGCCACGGTCTACATCGTCGACACCGTCCTGATGCCCACCAGCTGACGGACCACCAGCAGCGCCGGGACCCGACATCGCGGTACCCGGCCACCCGACTCCTGTGACGGGGAGACGGTGAGGGGCGAGGCACTCAGAGCCTCGCCCCTCACCGCTGTACACAACTCCCGCGTAGCCCCTGGCCAGTTCACGGATCAGGGATCAGGGATCACAGGTCACAGGTCACAGGTCACAGGTCACAGGTCACAGGTCACGCAGAGACTCCGGCAGGGAGGGCAAGGCACATGTCGGCGCTCTTCCGCATCCGCGTGCTCGCCGTCTCGGACACGGGCCTGTGGTGCGCGGCGGCAGGCCGACTCACCCCGGCCACGAGCCGCGCCCTGCACATCGAACTGACCGCCCGGTGCGCCGACACCACGGTGGTCGGGCTCGACCTACGCCAACTCCGCCTGCCGCAGGACGAGTTCCTGCCGAACCCGCTCTGGCCGACCGACCCCACCATGATCCACCTGCTCGCCCCGCCCCTGCTCCGCTCCCGCACCACACCGGACGACGATCGCCTGCGCTGGCACACGGACCTCGACACGGCCTGGCAGGCATGGTCCGCGCCAGCCCCCTGATCTCCCCGATTCCCACGGATTCCCGCCACCCCCACCACCCACCACCACTCCCCAACACTCCCCACCACCTGCCATGATTGCTACTCGACAGTAGCTTCGTGTTTCCGACGAGACGAGAGGAAGTCCCGTGGCCCGTCTGTTCACCGTGAGCGGCAGCATCGTCGTCGACGTCTCCCCCGAGGCCGTCTACCAGGCCGTGAGCCGCCCCGCCGACATGGGCCGCTGGAGTCCCGAGAACCTGGGCACCACGGCCGACTCCACGGGCGGGGACCCGGCGGACGGCGACTCCGCGACGCTGGGCACCACGTTCGTCGGGCGCAACAAGCGGGGCCGGTTCCGGTGGGTGACGCGGTGCACGGTCACAGCGGCCGACCCCGGCCACCGTTTCGCCTTCCGGGTCCACGCGATCGGCCGGAGCCGTCCCCGGCTGCGCGGCCCGATCGCCACGTGGGAGTACCGCTTCGAGCCGGTCGGCGAGGGCACCCGGGTGACCGAGACCTGGACCGACGACCGGCGCGCGTGGCCGGCGTTCGTCGCCAACGCCTTTGACCGGGTGGTCACTTCGGGCAGGACGTTCGCCGACTACCAGGCCCGCAACATCGAGACGACCCTGCGCAACCTCAAGCGGGAACTGGAACGGTCACCGGCCGCCTGACCGAAGTGACCACCCGGGTAGTCGGCCGGCCGGTTCCGACCACGTCCGGCTCCGACCGCGTCCGGGTCCAGCCGAAGGTGAACGAGTACGCCTGGATGCCGGGCGTGAGCCGGAGTTCCAGGTGCGCGGTACAGGCCGCGCTGTCGTCGACGAGCTTGCACGGGGTGGAAGTTCTCCCGACCGGGTCCGCGAACACCTCACGCCGCTCCGGCCGCGCGAACAGATGATCCAGCCCACCCGGCAGTACGGCCAACTCCTCGGCCCACTCGGCGAGTTACCCTCCGTCACATCCACCGACATGACCGAGCAGCGGTCACACGATCTGCCGCTGTAGCACCAGCCCGATTTCACGATCACGGCTTCTGCCGGAGTGCGTCATGGCCGGTTTCTCCCGAGAGACGGAGGAACCATTCCTGGCGGCCGAAGAACCGATTACTTTCGGAAAAATTGACCGAATTTGCACGTGCCGCACCCTCGTTAATAGCGGGATCCGGAATATACCATTCGCATCTCGCCGTTATGGATGCAGTGATGTACACTGCCTGTGCATCCAGCGTGGGATGAGGGACGCGTGGTGGGTGTGAAGTGAATCTTCGCACGACATGACTGATGTTCTCCGTAGGCCGTGGTGAAGCTGGGGCGGCTCACGAAACGAGATATCCGAATAAAGTTCGGCATCCGGAGAGAGTGGCGAGTCGGGCAATCCGCGCTTGAGTCCTCGTTTCGCTGCGCGCCAGTTCCGCGCTCACGCCAGGCCCCCTTCGGATCGCTCCAATTCTCTGAAGAACGGCACTGCGCAGACGGCCCGGAGCGCTGACATCGTTATCGCGCCTCCCCTTTACCAAAGGGAACGCGGATCATCAGCGAGTCGGCGTTCTGGTCTTATTTAATCTTGTGGTCGCATCTGACACTCGGCCCTCCACAGAGGTCCACAGGCGGCCATTCGCAGGGGAAGACGGGGCTCCGCGTAATGGGTCGGATAAAACTGCTGATCGCCGATGACCAGGTCGTGACCCGATCCGGCCTCATGGCGATGACCAAGGAAGCTCCAGGGCTTGACGTGGCGGGCGCGGCGCAGGACATGGCAGGCGTCGTGACCACCGTCGACCGCGAGGAACCCGACATCGTCCTGCTCAATCTGCGCAATCTGACGAGTGACAGCTTTCGTCGTCTCGTCCAGCTGATCGGCGCGCACGCCTCGATCATCGTCCTGTGGTGCCACGACTCCGTCGTCACGATCCAGGACGCTTTACAGGCCAAGGTCGCCGGGTTCATGGACCTGGAAATCCTGCAGGAGGACTTCGCCAGCGTGATCGCCATGGTCAGCCGGGGCTGCGCGGTATATCTCCTCCCGCGTGACCGGCTCTCCGATATCAGTACCGAATATCCGACGTCTTCGACCTCTGCGGCGATTTCGAGTCTCACCTCGCGGGAGAACGACGTTCTGCAACTGCTGGCTACCGGCATGACGAACAAGGAGATCGGTTCCGCTCTCCACATCGCTGAGAACACCGTCAAGAAGCACGTCCATCACGCGATGATCAAATTATCGGCCTCCAACCGGGTGGAGGCGGCATTGCTCGTCTCCCAGCTCGACCCGAAGCGATGAGCGATGAGCGATGATCACCGGAGAAGGGCCGCGAGCAGTGCTTCATAGGTCTGCCCCGCGCTGACAACCGTCGAGGCGCCCTTCATCGCGACCTCGTGCCCGAGATAGGTCAGCGCGCCGAGCAGAGCGAGCGCGAGCTGACGGGACGCCTCGGCACCGTCGCCGGCGGGGTCGGTACCGGTGCCGGTGCCGGCGAGGTCGGTACCGTCCGTGCGGCGCGCCCGCTCCACCAGCCGGATCGTCGCCGTCAGCCACCACTGCTCGTCGATCTGCCGCCACCGCTCGTAGCCGAGCACCGCGGGCGCGTCGAGCAGGAGCAGCCGGGCGACGGCCGGATCCGCGCACAGTTCGAGGAATGCCTGCCCGGAGCGCAGGAGCCGCGGGACGGGTTGGTCCTCGACGTCGAGAGCCTGGATCCGTACGGCGAGTTCCCGGTGGATGTCGTGCACGACATCCACCAACAGCGCCTCCTTGCCCGCCCAGTGGTGGTACAGCGCACCGACCGTGAGCCCGGAACTCTTCGCGATGTCCACGACGGTCGTCGAGGAGTACCCGTGCTCGCTGAACAACTGCCGTGCGGTCCGGGTCAGTTGGGCGCGAGTACTCGCGGTTCGTTCTGCGTTGGATCGGTGCGTCGACATACCGAACAATGTTATGTTTTCTGGATGATGGATGTCGACGCAGCTCAGGCCGTCATCGATACCAGTCCCTTCGGCCCCTGGTGGGGATTCACCGTGGAGGCCGTCGGGAAGGGGCAGGCCAGGGTCTCGCTGCGCCAGCGCCCGGAACTCTTCCGCCCCGGCGGCGTCCTCCAGGGCGGCTGTGCGATGACGCTCGCCGATGTGACCTGCTGGATCGCGATCATGTCGCTGTTCGGTGAGGACGATCCGTCCGTCACTCAGCAGATGACGACGAGTTTCCTCGGCCCGGCGCGCACCGATCTGGTGTGCGAGTCCACGATCGTCCGGCCCGGTCGCCTGATCGTCTACGGCACCGCCGCCACGACCGACACCGCGGGCAAGCTCGTCGCCCACCACACCCTGACCTACATCCGGCCACCTGAGCGGAACGCGGCCTGAGGATTCCGGCCGTTCCCGGCCCCAACTCCCCCTGCTCCGCGACTTCGTGGCGACAACTCGCCCGCCGTACGCGGCCGTAGGCGAACACGCGCCACCACGACCCCCGCACGACGCGACGACAGCGCGTGGTGCGGGGGTCGGCTGTGTGCCCACCGACACGGGCGGGATCATGGCACGGGTCCCGGGCGCGGAGATATCCCCGAAGTACCCCTAAAGAGCCACCGGACTACCCCCAACGTTCCCGAGCGATATGGCCCCATCGTGGCCTACCGGCTTCGCGAACCACCCGGATAGGCTGAATTTCATCAGCTACCCGGAGGAGAATTCGTATGGCGACAGTCTTTTCGGAGAGCGTGAATCTGGAGAGCGTCGGTGAACTTCCGGAGGAATACCGTGAGGTGCTGACGCATCAGATGCTCGCGAACGGCGAAGGCGAGCTGAGCGCGGGCGACACGTACGTCGACTCGTTCTATCCGCTTGCCCCCAACGCCGACGAACGCTACATGTGTCTCAAATTCGGCATGGAAGAAGTGGACCACTTCCGGCGCTTCGCCAAACTGCTCACGCCGCTCGGCGTCGACACCTCGCACATGGTGAACCAGGCTGTGACGGAACGGCGTTACTTCCCGGCAGAGAGCATGACCACGAAATTCACCGTCTGGGAGGAGCGCGCCGCATTCAGCTTCCTCTGCGAGCTCGAAGGGCATTTCCAGATCAAGGAGATGACCACGAGCACCTACGCGCCCTTGCGTGTCGAGGCCGACGCGATCCTCAAGGAAGAGGCCCGGCACTTCGGCTACGGCAAGCGCCTGATGCAGCAGTCGTACGACGCCGGCACGCAGTCCCGTGACCGGGCTCAGAAGGCGCTGAACAAGTTCTACCCGATGGCCCTGGACATGTTCGGCCGGCCCGACTCCCGCCGCGGCCGTCTCGCAGTCCAGTGGGGCCTGCGCAAGAACGACAACGGTGAACTGCGCGAGCTCTACAAGGCCGCGATCGCCGAGCACATCGAGAAGATCGGTTTCTCCGTCCCCAAGGTCGACCCCTCGCAGCTCCAGTTCGCCTGAGCGACGCCGACCCGCACCTTCGCTCGGAACGATCCACCTCCCCGGACCCATCTACCCCACCGGAGCAGGAATCGATGACGACGACCGACGCACTGATCGACCGGATCAAGACGCACCGCGTCTTTGACCATCCTCTCTACGAGCACTGGGCCGCGGCGCCCCCGTCCGCCGAGGTCTCGGGCGCACTCTTCCACCAGGTGCAGTCGTTCTGCGCCTCCACCCGCCCCGGCGGCGAGTTCCCCGCCGCCCTGCGCACCCTCGGCTGGGACGAGCAGGCGGTCCTCATCGAGGAGATCGTCGACAGTGAGTCCGGACACGGCCCCGAACTCGCGACGATGGCGGGTCACATCGTGAACCGCACCGGTTCCCAGGTGTTCGACGACGTGTACGACACCGCGCGGGTCGAGGCGTGGCTCAAGAGCTCGTCGGACCAGCTGCTCTCCGGACTGCCGGGATACGACCGCGAGACCGGTCTGACGCCTCAGGCAAAGGCCGCCATCGAGGTGTTCCGCCGCCGGTTCTCCTCCGACGCCGAGACCACCGTCCGGAATCTCGGCACGGCGCTCGCGCTGGAGATCATTTCCAACCAGTCCCTGATCCCGGGCGAGAAGCGCGCGCTCATCGACTCCGGCCATTACAAGGCCGACATCGACGAGCCGGAGATGCACTACATGGCGGAGCACTGGGGCGATGCCGGTGCCGAGCAGCAGCACGAGGCAAATGTGATCAGGGCTGTCACATCCGTCATGGACGCTTCGAACAGCGCGCAGATCGAGCAGGGCGTGGAGGACTTCCTCGAATCGCTGAGTGTGCTGTGGGACGTCCTGGACGCGGCGCTGCTCGCGTCCGGACTGCAGCCGACCGAATAAATTCTCTGCCGGACGGGCCGGCGGTTCGCGCCTGAAGGCGGGACCGCCGGCCCGGCTGTCGCTGGACGGGATTTTGGGGTGGGTTATGAGCGTGTTCAAGGAAATGGACGGCCACGAGCAGGTTCTGTTCAGCTCTGGCCCCGGCGGGCTCCGGTGCGTCATCGCCATTCATTCGACATTACTGGGCCCCGCACTCGGCGGCGTCCGCTACCTTCCGTACCGCGATGACGACCAGGCGATCGACGACGCGTTACGCCTTTCCCGCGCGATGACATACAAGGCGGCCTGCGCGGGCCTCGACATCGGGGGCGGAAAGGCCGTCATTTTCGGTGGCGCGGGAGTCGAGAAGTCGGAGACACTCCTCCGCGCCTTCGGACAGGCGGTGGAGAGCCTCTCCGGGCGGTTCATCGCTGCCTGCGACATGGGCATCACCACCGCCGATCTCCGGGTCATGCGCAAGGAATCGCAGTGGATACGCGGCCTGGACGTCGAGGAGGGCGGCTCCGGTGAATCGGGCGCCATGACCGCCTACGGTGTGAGCCTCGGTATCCGGGCGTGCTTGAAGTACCTCGACGGCAGCGACAACCTGGAAGGCCGCCTCATCGCCATCGACGGCGTCGGCAAGGTGGGCGCCAGGCTGGCGGCCCACCTGGCGGACGGAGGCGCGCGGCTGATCGTGGCCGACATCGACCAGGAGAAGGCCGAGCGGGTGGCCGAGGCGTGCGGGGCGGAGGTCGTCAGCCGGGAGAAGCTGTACCTGCTCAACGTGGACGTTCTCAGCCCGAACGCGATCGGCAACGTCATCGATGCCGACCTGGTGGAGAACCTCCGCTGCCGGATCGTCGCGGGCGGGGCCAACAACCAGCTCGCATCGCCGGTGATCGCGGACCGGCTCGCCGCACGCGGCATCCTGTACGCGCCGGACTTCGTGATCAACGCGCTCGGCCTGATCCAGGTGGTCGACGAGCTGCATCCCGCGGGCCACGACATGAACCGGGTCAGGCAGCATGCGGAGATGATCCCGGAACGGCTTGTCGAGATCTTCACCAGGTCGAAGAACCTGAACATCAGCACCGCGGGAGCCGCGACCAGCATGGCGCGGGACCGTCTCGCGGCGGTATGGCGCGTGCGGTCGTTCTGGCTGCCGCCGCAGTGCAGGTGAGCCGGCGCGGAGCGGCGACGAGGAGCGATCACTGATGGAGTTGGAAGCCGCCATCCGGACCCGCCGTAGCGAACACCGTCTGATCGAGCCTGCCCCGAGCGACGAGGAGTTCGTCGAACTGCTTGCCTGGGCGGCGACCGCGCCCGACCACGGCCGTCTCCGCCCCTGGCGATGGATCCTCGTGCGCGGGGACAGCCGGGCGGCGCTGGGCGTGTCCTTCGCGTCCGGCGCCACCGACGCGGAGACCGTCCGACGGGAGATGAGGAAGCCGTTGCGTGCGCCGCTCCTCGCGACCCTGGTCTTCTTGCCCCAGCGCAACCACCGTGTGCCGGACTGGGAGCAGCTCGCCGCGAGCAGCGCGATGGTCAACTCGCTGATGCTCCTCCTGCACGACAGGGGGTTCGGCAGCATCTGGCGCACCGGCTCGGCCGTCGACTCCGCCGGGACCCGGACGCTGTTGGCCCTCGCTCCGCACGAGAAGCTCATCGGCTGGCTCTACATCGGCACCCCGGATCCCACCCGGCGTCCCGTCCCCCGCTCCCCGGCACCGGTCGGCCACCGGGTCTCCCTGTTCACACCCCAGGCCGAACTGATCCACTCCAACGGCCATCATCGGGTGAGCGACATGCTCTGAGAGAACCGCCATCGCCATGCGGATCACGCTTTCGGAGTGCGTGGGTCCGGTCTCGTAGTCGCGGGCGAGGTGACGGCGCATCATGATCCATCCGAAACTGGAGAGTCGGCCCGGGACGCGATGGCCAGGTCTCCCCGGACCGCCCACCGAACCGGACGATCGAAATAGCAAAAGACCCAGGTCAGATGGATATGACCTGGGCCTTCGAAGGAGCCCCCTGTCGGATTCGAACCGACGACCTACGCATTACAAGTGCGTTGCTCTGGCCAACTGAGCTAAGGAGGCCTGCGTGGGCGCGGTGGCGCGCGCGATCACGTGCCCGTGCAGTGTACCCAGGTCCCCGGCGCCCCCTGTCGAAAATTTCCTCGAAGTTCACATGGGTCCAGGTACTGACAGACCAGGCAAACGCCAGGTACCGTCCTGACCCAGTTCACTCGCGTGGACTACACCACCACCTTCCTACAACGGATCGTCCGGCACGTTCCTGCCGGTAGAAGGGGGCCCTTCATCATGGCCACTGTTTCGTTCGACAAGGCGACCCGGATCTACCCGGGCACCGAGAAGCCCGCCGTAGACGGTCTGGAGATCGAGGTAGGGGACGGCGAGTTCCTCGTCCTCGTCGGTCCGTCCGGCTGTGGCAAGTCCACCTCGCTCCGGATGCTCGCGGGGCTTGAGGACGTCAACGCCGGCGCCATCCGCATCGGTGACCGCGACGTCACGCACCTGCCGCCGAAGGACCGGGACATCGCCATGGTGTTCCAGAACTACGCGCTGTACCCGCACATGACGGTCGCCGACAACATGGGCTTCGCGCTCAAGATCGCCGGCGTCAACAAGGCCGAGATCCGCCAGAAGGTGGAGGACGCGGCGAAGATCCTCGACCTCACGGACTACCTCGCCCGCAAGCCGAAGGCCCTCTCCGGCGGTCAGCGCCAGCGTGTCGCGATGGGCCGCGCCATCGTGCGTGAGCCCCAGGTCTTCCTCATGGACGAGCCGCTGTCGAACCTCGACGCCAAGCTCCGTGTCTCCACCCGTACGCAGATCGCGTCGCTGCAGCGCCGCCTCGGCATCACCACGGTCTACGTCACCCACGACCAGGTCGAGGCCATGACGATGGGCGACCGGGTGGCCGTACTGAAGGACGGTCTGCTCCAGCAGGTCGACAGCCCCCGCAACATGTACGACCGCCCCAAGAACCTCTTCGTCGCCGGCTTCATCGGCTCCCCCGCCATGAACCTGATCGAGGTCCCGATCACCGACGGCGGCGTGAAGTTCGGCAACTCGGTCGTCCCGGTCAACCGCGAGGCGCTCAAGGCCGCCACCGACAAGGGCGACCGCACGGTCACCGTCGGCGTCCGCCCCGAGCACTTCGACATCGACGAGCACAACGGCGAGGCCGCGAAGTCCCTCACGAAGGACTCCGAGGACGCCCCGGCCGGTCTCGCCGTCTCCGTGAACGTCGTCGAGGAGCTGGGCGCCGACGGTTACGTCTACGGCAGCGCCAAGGTCGACGACGTCCTGAAGGACCTGGTCGTCCGCGTCAGCGGCCGCTCGGTGCCGGAGAAGGGCTCCACGCTCCACGTGGTCCCGCGTCCGGGCGAGATCCACGTGTTCTCGACCTCCACGGGCGAGCGCCTCACCGACTGATCGGGTCTCACCGACTGATCGGGTCTCACCGACCGGGTCAGATCTCACCGACTGATCAAACGTTCTAGGAAAGGGCCCCGCGGTTCGCCGCGGGGCCCTTTCCTGTTGGGGATCGCCGCCGGATCCCGCCCGACCCTGTCGACAAATACCCCGGCAGACCCGTCATTTCGAGCAGTGTTCGTCAACCCTCTACCCAATGCGAGGCACCGATCCATCCCCCGAATTGGTGACTAAATGTCGCCAAATCATTACCGGACGCTACCCTCACACGCGTGAAGCACTCCAATAACCAACAGCCGCGACGCGGCCGGGGCCCCGCCCGCCGGGTCGGCCGCACGCTCGCCCTCGTCCTGCCCGTCGTCATGGTGCTCTCCGGGACCCTCGCGGTCACCCGGGTCAACTGGTCGGGGAGCCCCTCCAGCTCGATGCTCACCGCGACGGACGTCACGGCGGCCGGAGCCTCCTCCAGGGCCGCCGCACGCGCCCCTCAGGACATCCTGCGCGACCAGCTCATGACCGAGCTTCAGGACAAGAACCCCGGCGTCGTCCTGACGCACCTCCAGGAGGCGGTGAACGGCCACCCGTCGCTCGCCACGCACTGCACCTCCATCGCCCGCGCACTGGGCCGCGCCGCGGTCCGTATCTACGGCGCCGCACGTGCCCAGTCCTACGCCCGCCCCGTGTGCGACACCGCGTTCGCCTCCGGGGTCATGGCCGCGCACAGCTGACCGGAGCCGGTGCCCGGGGACGAGGTCGGAGTAGGAGGTCGGTAACGGCTGATTAAGGAACGGTTGCAGCCGAAAGACACGGTGGGGCCGCCACGTACAGTTCGGGTCATGACCGATCCGAACGCCGCGTCGCGCCCCACCCAAGCCGTGATCCTGGCCGGTGGCCAGGGATCCCGGCTGCGCCCGTACACCGACGACCGGCCCAAGCCGATGGTCGAGATCCCCGGCACGGGGACGCCGATCATCGGCCATCAGCTCGTCTGGCTCGCCGAGGAGGGCGTGACCGACGTGGTGGTCAGCTGCGGGCATCTCGCCGAGGTGCTGCAGGACTGGCTGAAGTCGGCCGACCTGCCGGTCGACGTGACCACGGTCGTCGAGACGGAGCCGCTGGGCCGCGGCGGCGGGCTCAAGTACGCCGCCGCGCACCTGCCGCGGCCGGACAAGGCCTGGTACGCCACGAACGGGGACATCTGGACCCGGTTCTCGCTGCGCGACATGGCCGACTTCCACACCGAGCGCGATGCCGTCGCCACGATCGCGCTGGCTCGGCCGCGGATCCCCTGGGGGGCCGTGCAGACCGACGGCTTCGGGCGCGTCACGGACTTCATCGAGTCACCGCCGACGCAGTACGCGATCAATGCGGGGGTGTACGTGTTCTCGCCCGAGTTCGCCGGGTTGTTGCCGGAGCGGGGGGATCACGAGCGGACGACTTTCCCGCACCTCGCGCGTGAGCGGCGGTTGGCCGGCTTCCCTATCCCGCAGGGGGCTTACTGGCGGGCCATCGATACCGCGAAGGATCTCCGGGAAGCCGCCAAGGAGCTTGCCGCGCTGGGGCGTTGACGGTCAGTCAGGTTGTGTTTCGAGTGCCGGTCCGCTGTGGCTGATCGCGCCCCGCGGCGGAGCCGCTGATGTCACAGCCCCGCGCCCCCAAAGACAGAGCCGAAGGGGGCCCGCACTTAGAAGTGCGGGCCCCCTTCGCCGTACTCACCGGAGTTCAGCCGGTGGGCGACCGGGTCAACAAGCCCCCCACCGGCCCAGTTACCCCAACAGGCCGCCCACCAGGCCCGGCTGGCCGGAGGAGGACGAACCCCCGGTGCTGGAGCCGCCGTTGGAGCCGGTGCCGCCGCTGGTGCCGCCACTGGACGTGGGTCCGGAGGTGGTGCTGGGGGCCTGGTGGCCGGCCGGGGAGGACTGCTGGGGCCGGGTGCGGCCCGCGGTGCCCTGGGTCTGGCTGGGGGCGCCGCCGGTGGCCGTACCGGAGGAGGAGCGGGTCGCTCCCGGGGTCGTCGCGGCGCCGGACGGCTTGGCCGAAGTCGCGTGCTGGGACGGGGACTTGGACGCCCGGGGGCTGCTGCTGTGGCTCTTGGTCGGTTCGCCGGGGAGCGGGGCGCCCGGCAGTTCGTTGCGCGGGGCCTCGCCGGGGCCGGGGACGACCACGCGGCTGGAGTCGCGGACCGCGCCGCCGAGCAGGGAGCCGACGAGCAGCGTGAGACCGATGGAGACGGCCGTCACGAGGGCGCCGCGGCGCAGGACGTAGCTGCGCAGCTCCCAGATGTCGGCGCGGGGTCCGAGGCGGCGCCAGGCGCTGCCCGCGAGGCGGCCGTCGACGGAGTAGACGGGGGCGCCCGCGATGATCAGCGGGGACCAGGCGGCGAGATAGATGATGTCGGGGGCGTCGTAGGCCGGGACGGTCTTCCAGCTGACCGTGACGATCAGGGCCGCCGAGAGCAGCGCGCCGAAGACCGCGGCGACCCGCTGCCACAGGCCCAGGATCGTCAGGACGCCCACGATGACCTGAGCGAAGGCGATGACGAGCCCGGAGCCGACCGGGTGCTGGAGCGCGAACTGCCGTAGCGGCTCGGCGACTTCCCACGGATGGAGGGTGTTGAGCCACTTCACCATCGAGCCGCGCTTGCCGCCGTCGAAGTAGACGGGGTCGCACAGCTTGCCCATGCCGGCGTAGATGGAGATGAAGCCGAGGAAGATGCGGAGCGGGAGGAGGACGACCCCGAGGTTCATCCGGCGGCCCGGGTAATAGGCGTGCCGTACGGGCTCGTTGGGGTTGCGCCGGATGCGGCGCTCGTGTTCCGCGCCCTCGAAGTCCTCGAACTCCGGGTCACCGTAGGCGGGTTCGTCGTAGACGCTGCCCACCGTCCGCATGGGCGGCAGGAGTCGGGTCTCGCCGGTGTCGTGGTCGCCGCCGCGCTGGGCGCCGACGACCGGGGTCTCGATGGTCTGCGCGGTCAGGTCGCCGTCGTAACCGCCCCTGTCGATACGGGGGATGACCTGCGTGGCTCCGGCGTCGCCGACCGGTTCGTCGCCGTGGCGGACGCCCGTGCCGCGCACGGCCTGGAGCAGCCGGTGGGCGCCGGTGTCGTCCGGCGCGGACTTGCCGCTCCAGACGACGGGCCGGCGACGCGCGCCGGCGGCGGGGATCCGGCCGGGGGCCTCGGTGGCGCTCAGGTGCCGTGCGATCCGCGGCGAAGGGGAACGCGTCGAGGCGCCCAACTGCACGCGGAAGCTCGCATGATTGACGATGATCTGCGCCGGATCGCTCGGCACCTTCACCATGCTCAGCGCGGGAGCGTCGTCGAAGCCCGACGGGCCGTCCCCCGTGGGTGTGCGGGGTGTTCTGGTGTCCACACTCATCTAACCGAGTGACGTGTGTTTAGGACACTGCTTTGACTCGCCGGAAGTGTCCGGACCGCGTCAAGCGTGTGCCCGGCGCCCAGATTGCCCCGAGTGGGGGACGGTGCCGAACGCCCGTTCAGGAACGCTTGCGTGCCGCCTCGTAGAGCACAACTCCGGCCGCCACACCGGCGTTGAGGGACTCCGCGCCACCCGGCATCGGGATCCGGACCCTGAAGTCGCAGGTCTCGCCCACGAGTCGGGACAGGCCCTTGCCCTCGCTGCCGACAACGATGACCACCGGGCCTTCCAGCGCGGCGAGTTCACCGACCTCGTGCTCACCGTCGGCCGCGAGACCGACGATCGAGAGACCCGCCTTCTTGTACGCCTCCAGCGCGCGCGTCAGGTTCGTGGCGCGGGCGACGGGCGTGCGGGCCGCCGTACCGGCCGACGACTTCCACGCACCGGCGGTCATGCCGGCCGCGCGCCGCTCGGGGACGAGCACGCCGTGGCCGCCGAACGCGGCGACGGAGCGGACGATCGCGCCGAGGTTGCGCGGGTCGGTCACCCCGTCGAGGGCGACGATCAGCGGGTCCTCGCCCTTGTCGTAGGCCGCGTTGGCGAGGTCCTCGGCGTGCGCGTACTCGTACGGCGGGACCTGGAGGACCATGCCCTGGTGGTTGAGGCCGTTCGTCATGCGGTCCAGCTCGGGGCGCGGGGCTTCCATGAGGTGGACGCCGCCGCGCTCGGCGACGAGCTGGAGCGCCTCGCGCACGCGCTCGTCGTTGTCGATGAACTGCTGGACGTAGAGCGTGACCGCCGGGACGCCCTCGCGCAGCGCCTCCACGACCGGGTTGCGGCCGACGACCATCTCGGACGTGCCCTTGCCGCCGCGCCCGCGCTGCGCGGGACGGCGCTGGACCTGCTTGGCCTTGGAGTTGGCGACGCGGTTCTTCTTGTGGCCCTTGCGCGCCTCGGCGGGCGGGGTGGGGCCCTTGCCTTCGAGGCCCCGGCGCCGCTGGCCGCCACTGCCGACCTGCGCGCCCTTCTTGCCGGACATGCGGCGGTTGTTGGCTGCCATGACCTACCTGTCTGTGTGACCCGTCTGGGGGTGCGGTGAATACGTACGTCTATGCAGTGTGCCGCCCGGGAGGCCGGGCGGCACAGTCGATCTTCGTTGACCGGGTGCGATCGGGATGGGTTCAGCGGGGGCCGAGGGTCCAGCGCGGGCCCTGCGGGCCGTCCTCGATGTTGAGTCCGGACTGGTTGAGCTGGTCGCGGATGCCGTCGGCGGTCGCCCAGTCCTTACGGCCCCGGGCGGCCTCGCGCTGGTCGAGGACCATGCGGACCAGGGTGTCGACGACACCGTGCAGGTCCTCGCCCCGGTCGCCGCCCTCGCCGATCCAGTGCGGGTCCAGCGGGTCGAGTCCGAGCACCCCGAGCATGGCGCGCACCTCGGCGAGACGCGCTACGGCGGCTTCCTTGTCGTCGGCGGCGAGCGCGCTGTTGCCCTGCCGGACCGTGGTGTGGACGACGGCTAGCGCCTGCGGGACGCCCAGGTCGTCGTCCATCGCCTCGGCGAAGGCCGGCGGCACCTCGGCGGCGGGCTCGACGACTCCCCCGGCCTTCTCGACGACCCGCTGCACGAAGCCCTCGATCCGCGCGAACGCGGACTCCGCCTCGCGCAGGGCCTCCTCGCTGTACTCGATCATCGAGCGGTAGTGCGGGGTGCCGAGGTAGTAGCGCAGGACGATGGGTCGCCACCGCTTGACCATCTCGGACACGAGGACGGAGTTCCCGAGCGACTTCGACATCTTCTCGCCGCTCATGGTGACCCAGGCGTTGTGCACCCAGTACTGCGCGAAGTCGTCGCCGTAGCCCTTGGCCTGGGCGATCTCGTTCTCGTGGTGCGGGAAGATCAGGTCGAGGCCGCCGCCGTGGATGTCGAAGGCGGGGCCCAGGTACTTGTGCGCCATCGCCGAGCACTCCAGGTGCCAGCCGGGGCGGCCGCGGCCCCACGGGGTCTCCCAGTCGGGCTCGCCCGGCTTGGTCGCCTTCCACATCGCGAAGTCGCGCGGGTCGCGTTTCCCGGTGATGCCGTCCTCGGGGGGCTGGCGCAGGTCGTCGATGTCCTGGTTCGACAGCTCCAGATAGTCCGGGTACGACCGCACGTCGAAGTAGACGCTGCCGTCGGCCTCGTACGCGTGACCGCGCTCGATCAGCCCGCGCATCATCTCGATCATCTCGGGGATGTGGCCGGTCGCCCGCGGTTCGTACGTCGGCGGGAGGCAGCCGAGTGCGCTGTAGCCGTCGTTGAACGCGCGCTCGTTCTCGTAGCCGATCGACCACCAAGGGCGGCCCTGTTCACGGGACTTGGTGATGATCTTGTCGTCGATGTCCGTGACGTTGCGGATGAAGGTGACGTCGTAGCCGCGGTGTTCGAACCAGCGGCGGAGGATGTCGAAGTTCAGGCCCGAGCGGATGTGGCCGATGTGGGGGGCCGCCTGCACCGTGGCGCCACAGAGGTAGATCGAGACACAGCCCGCTGTGAGCGGGGTGAAGTCGCGAATCTGCCGGGCGCTGGTGTCGTACAGGCGAATGGTCACGGTACAAGGGTAGTGGGCGTTGCCCTGTGCCTCAGACGGTTGGGTTGATTGTTGTCTGCGGGCCCGGTGGGGGCTGGTCGCGCAGTTCCCCGCGCCCCTTAAAAGAAGGTCGGCCCAGTCAGCCGCGTTTGACCACCAACGCCGTTGCCACCGCCATCAAGCCCTCATCCCGTCCCGGGAAGCCCAGCCCATCCGTCGTCGCCCCCGACACGGACACCGGGGCTCCCGCCGCCTCCGACAGGAGCTTCTGGGCTTCGTCTCTCCGCTTGCCGATCTTCGGCCTCGGGCCAATCACCTGTACGGCGATGTTGCCGATGATGAAGCCCGCCTCGCGGACGATCCTCGCCGCCTCCGTGAGCAGCGTGACCCCGGACGCCCCCGACCACTCGGGACGGCCGGTGCCGAAGTGCTGGCCCAGGTCGCCGAGTCCGGCGGCGGAGAAGAGGGCGTTGCAGGCCGCGTGGGCCACGACATCCGCGTCGGAGTGGCCGGCCAGGCCCGGGCCCTCTCCCTCCCACTTCAGGCCGGCGCACCAGAGGTCGCGGCCCTCCTCGAAGGCGTGGATGTCGGTGCCGATGCCCACCTGGGGCAGGGGGTACGTCTCAGAAGCCATCGTTCAGCCTCCTGCGGGTCAGGACCGCCTCCGCGAGGACCAGGTCCAGGGGGCGGGTGACCTTGAAGGCCTCCTCGTGGCCGGGGACGACCACGACCGTGCGGCCGAGCTGTTCGACCATGCTCGCGTCGTCGGTGACGTTGTCGGTGACCGTCTCGTGGGCGTGGACCAGGGTGGCGCGGTCGAAGCCCTGCGGTGTCTGCACGGCGCGGAGGCGGGCGCGTTCCGGGGTGGCCACGACCGGTTCCGGGTCGCCGGGACGCTCGGCCGGCTCGACCTCCTTGACCGTGTCGGCGAGGGGCAGGGCCGGTACGACGGCGGGAGCTCCGTCCCGTACGGCCTCGATGACCGCGTCGACCGTGTCGACCGGGACGAGCGGGCGGGCCGCGTCGTGGACGAGGACGATGTCGTAGCCGGGCGGCAGCGCGTCCAGGCCGAGCTTCACGGACTCCTGGCGGGACTCGCCGCCGGGGACGACCAGGAAGTCGGTGCGCTCGGGCAGTGCGTGCGCGTCCAGGAGGGTCTTGACCTCGGCCGCTCCGTCGGGCGGGGCCACGACGACGACCAGCGAGACCGCGCGGGACGCCGCCAGGGCGCGGATCGCGTGGATCAGCATGGGGGTGCCGTTCAGCGCGCGGAGCGCTTTGGGGGCGCCCGGGCCGAGGCGTACGCCCCGTCCGGCGGCCGGGATCACGGCGGCGACGGAGGACTGCGCCTGCGAAGAGCGCGAATCGTCAGACATCGGTTCCTGTCAGGTTTGTGTGCTCGACCTACGTGGGTATGGCCTCAGGAGTGCCGGGCGCGACGCCTTGACCGGACCCTTCCGTGACACCGGTCGAGACAGCTGCCCGGGCCCGGCACACCATTATCGGGGGATGTTTCTCCGACGTTCGACGGAGTCGGAGTCTCAGGTCTCGGAGGCTTCGACGGAGTCGCGGCTCGGGGGCTCGCAAAAATCCCCTGAACATGCCGAAGCGCCCGGCGACAAGGGAGCTGTCATCGGGCACCACGGCATTTCAGTGTGCTGAGCAGGGCGTACCAGTCGCCTGCGTCAGGACGCGAGAACCTCGTCGAGCAGGGCCTCGGCCTTGTCCTCGTTCGTGTTCTCCGCGAGCGCGAGCTCACTCACCAGGATCTGGCGAGCCTTGGCGAGCATGCGCTTCTCACCTGCGGAGAGTCCGCGCTCGCGCTCACGACGCCACAGGTCACGGACGACTTCCGCGACCTTGATGACATCGCCGGAGGCGAGCTTCTCCAGATTTGCCTTGTAACGACGCGACCAGTTCGTGGGCTCCTCGGCATACGGAGCGCGCAGCACCTCGAAGACCCGGTCCAGCCCGTCCTGACCGACCACATCACGTACGCCGACGAACTCCGCATTGTCCGCTGGCACACGCACCGTCAGGTCACCCTGAGCGACCTTCAGCACCAAATAGGTCTTGTCCACGCCTTTGATCTGGCGAGTTTCGATAGCCTCGATCAGCGCGGCCCCGTGATGGGGATAGACCACGGTGTCGCCAACCTTGAACGTCATGTGACAGGTACCCCTTCCGTGGCTATCCAGGGTAACACGGAAACTGCGGGTTCTGAATGGCGTTTTCGCAGGTCAGAGCGCATCTCGGGGCTTGACAACTGCAACAGGAACGTGCTGCGGAGGCCGAGCGGAAGAGGGTATTCGCAGGTCGGAGCGGCTCTCCGGGCGAGGTGAAACGCGTACGTTACACACATCCGGAGGCGCCTCCAACCGGACGAACGTCCCTAAATGTCTGGTTCCAAGTGCTCGACTTCCGCTACTCCGTTCGGTGGGCGGAGCCCGGTACGAGACGAATCCGGAATTGATCACCGAGGCCCGCCGAGATGCCGGTGATCGATTATCCGGGGCCCCGCGCATTCTTCACCGAAAATCCGCCGACGGACGACTGAGCTGCTTATGTGAATGCCGAACGAGTGCCGGTCTCAAGTGACCCGTGAGTCACTTGAGACACATGGGTACCCGGTTGGGGGAGGGTCGGGTGCGGTGCTGCGGGAACGGCTCGGTAACCTAAGGCCGCTGACAGACACTTAGGGCGGCTTTATTCGGGAGTCGCCCTGCTCCGCCCACGTTCAAGGAGTAGCCGCCGCCGTGAGCAGCAGCCTTCGACGCGGCGCCCTCGCCGCCGCCACCATCGCGTTCTCGATCGCCTCCCTCGCCGCGTGCGCTGCCGGCAACGACGCACAGACGCTGGAGGTCAAGCCGGACAACGCGGCCGTCTCCGTCGGCACCATCAAGGTGCAGAACGCACTCGTCATCACCCAGCCCCTCACCGAGTCCGGCTCCGAGGCCGCGGGCCCGGCGGTGATCTCCGCGACCCTGTTCAACACCAGCAAGGACCCCCAGACCCTGGACTCCGTCAGCGTCGACGGCGCCGGCACGGCCACGCTGACCCCCGCCAAGGGCAAGGGCAAGCTGGTCGTCCCGGCTCTCGGCTCGCTCGTCCTGGGCGGCAAGGGCAACGCCTCCGCGGCGCTGACCGACCCCGCCGGCATCACGGACGGCAACGCCCAGAAGGTCACCTTCACCCTCAGCACGACCGGCGACGTGAACCTGAGCGCCTTCGTCGTCCCGGCCGACAGCTACTTCACCAAGTGGGGCCCCAGCTCCATCCCCTCGACGCCGGCCGCGGGCGCCACCGCGACCGCCTCCGGCTCGCCGAAGCCGGGCAAGAGCACGTCGGCCACCCCGACCGACTCGGCCTCCGCCAGCGCGACGGCCACGGCCACTGAGACGGGCACCGCCGGCTGAGCAGCCGTAGCGACAGCAGTCGTACGTCCACGACGAAGGGCGGGACCTCTCGGAGAGGTCCCGCCCTTCGTCGTGGAGCCGGTAAGGAAGTGTTCGCGGTTTACGGCTCGAACTTGTAGCCGAGGCCGCGCACCGTCACCAGGTAGCGCGGCGCGCCCGGGTCCGGCTCGATCTTGGCGCGGAGGCGCTTGACGTGAACGTCCAGGGTCTTGGTGTCGCCCACGTAGTCGGCGCCCCAGACTCTGTCGATGAGCTGCATGCGGGTCAGTACGCGGCCCGCGTTGCGCAGGAGCATCTCCAGCAGGTCGAACTCCTTGAGGGGCAGGTCGACCTTGGAGCCGGAGACCGTGACCACGTGGCGATCCACGTCCATGCGGACCGGACCGGCTTCGAGGGCGGCCGGGGTGACCTCCTCGGGCTCGCCGCGGCGGCGCAGGACGGCCCGGATACGGGCGACGAGCTCGCGGGACGAGAAGGGCTTGGTGACGTAGTCATCGGCTCCTATTTCCAGGCCTACGACCTTGTCGATCTCGCTGTCCTTGGCCGTCACCATGATGACGGGGACGTTGGAACGGCCGCGCAACTGGCGGCAGACCTCCGTGCCGGGCAGCCCCGGCAGCATCAGGTCGAGCAGGACGAGGTCGGCGCCGTTGCGCTCGAACTCGTCGAGTCCGTCGGGCCCGGTGGTCGCGATGGCGACCTCGAAGCCCTCCTTGCGGAGCATGTACGACAGGGCGTCGGAGAAGGACTCCTCGTCCTCGACGACAAGCACTCGGGTCACGGAAGGACCTCCGGGGCGGGAAGCGGTTCGTACGGGGATGGTTCAGGGGACGCCTCGACCTCGTCGTCGAGGTCGGGGTGCTGGTGGGCACGGTCGCGGGCCGCACCCGCCTCCGGCAGCCTCAGGGTGAACGTGGAGCCCTGTCCCTCGGAGCTCCACACCGTGACCTCCCCGCCGTGCGAGGCGGCCACGTGCTTGACGATCGCCAGTCCGAGACCCGTACCGCCGGTGGCCCGCGAGCGGGCCGGGTCGACACGGTAGAAGCGCTCGAACACGCGCTCCTTGTCCTTCTCGGAGATGCCGATGCCCTGGTCGGTCACGGCGACCTCGATGTGGTCGCCGCCGCCCGCGGAGACCCGGCGTGCGGCTATGCCGACGCGGGTGCGGGCGGGCGAGTAGTTGACGGCGTTCTCGACCAGGTTTCCGAGGGCCGCGGCCAGCTGGCCCCGGTTCCCGTAGACGTGCAGGTCGGCGGTGCCGCCGGCGGCCATGGTGATCTGCTTGGTGCCGGCCTGGTGCCGGCAGCGGTCGATGGCCTCGGCGACGAGTTCGTCGACGCGGACGGGTTCGGCGTCTTCGAGGGGGTCGTCGTTCTGGACCCGTGACAGGTCGATGAGCTCCTGCACGAGATTGGTCAGGCGGGTGGCCTCGATCTGCATCCGGCCGGCGAAACGCTCCACCGCCTCAGGATCGTCGGAGGCGTCCATGACCGCCTCCGAGAGGAGGGAGAGCGCGCCGACCGGGGTCTTCAGTTCGTGGCTGACATTCGCCACGAAGTCACGTCGTACGGCCTCGATACGGCGGGCCTCGGTGAGGTCCTCCACGAGGAGCAGGACGAGCCGGGAGCCGAGCGGCGCCACCCGGGCGGAGACCGCGAGGGCCTCCCCGCGGCCGGTGCCGCGCCGGGGCAGATCCAGCTCGACCTGGCGTATCTCGCCGTCGCGCCGGGTGTCCCGGGCCATCTGGAGCATGGGATCGACGGAGAGTTTCCCGCCGCGGACCAGTCCGAGGGCGTACGCCGCCGAGCTGGCCTTGACCACGGCGTCCGCCTCGTCGAGGACCACGGCCGAGGAGCGGAGCACCGAGAGCACGGTGTCCACACCCGGCGGAAGCACCGGGTCCGTATGCAGGGAGGTCCTGGTCGGTCGCTTCTGGTCGCGTTCGCTCCAGCGGAACGCCAGCATGGCGATGACACCGGTGAGCACCCCGGCGATCGCTGCCGCTGCGGCGACCGCCGCGTTCACGTCCATGCCCCCAGGTTAGGCATGGGATACCTCCTGGCCACAGCCATCGGAGTGCGACCTCGAACACTCGTCGCCCAGAGTTCACCTTGGAGCCAGTATTGGTTCATTCGGGGTGGCGGAAACCGTCGCGTAGGAGCGGGAACGTGGGAGCGTGGGGTGGAAGGGCCGGTTTTTAGTCACATCGACAGGCCCAGGGCCCCGGAGCCCCCGAAGCAACGTAGGAGAGGGAACCCTGATGCGGGACGCGTACCACGAGGAACTTGACTCGATCGGTGACGGTCTGGTGGAGATGGCCCGGCTGACCGGGTCGGCGATCGGACGCGCCACGACGGCCATCCTGGACTCCGACCTGAAGCTGGCCGAGAGCGTCATCGAGGCCGACAAGAAGGTCGACGACCTCCAGCACGACCTCGAAGCCCGGGCCATAGCCCTGCTGGCCCGGCAGCAGCCGGTGGCGACGGACCTGCGCATCGTCGTCACGTCGCTGCGCATGTCGGCCGACCTGGAGCGCTCCGGCGACCTCGCCCAGCACGTGGCGAAGCTGGCCCGGCTGCGCTTCCCGGAGCGGGCCGTACCGCACGACCTGCACGCCACCATCCTGGAGATGGGCCAGCTCGCCCAGCGCCTGATGGCCAAGGCGGCCGAGGTCATCATCACGAAGGACGTCGACCTCGCGCTCCAGCTGGAGCAGGACGACGACGCGATGGACCTCCTCCACCGGACGCTCTTCCAGCACCTGCTGGACGACAAGTGGCAGCACGGCATCGAGACGGCGGTCGACGTGACCCTGCTCGGCCGCTACTACGAGCGCTTCGCCGACCACGCGGTCTCGGTCGCCAAGCGTGTGGTGTTCCTGGTGACGGGCGAGCACGCGGACGAACTGCAGCCGGACATCCAGCCGGTGACGGGGGCGGAGGGCGCCTAGGTCCGGGGAAGCCTCAATGCGCCGTTGATGCGCCCGGCGAAGCGGGCATCCAATGGGCACAGGCACCAGCCTCTAGGAGGACCCATGGCCGAATCCCCCGCCACCACGCCGGACCCGACGCAGGAGCGCGAGACGCAGCAGCCCGCCGAGATCAAGAGCCTCCCGCTCTTCGGCGCCTGCGGCTGCGGCTCGGGCTGCGGCTGCGGGTGCCAGTCCGGCAATCCGTGCCAGTGCGGCTGACCGCCGCCCATTCCCCGAGGGGCCTCGGTGCTACGGCGCCGGGGCCCCTCCGGCGTGTACGGCCGCCGGTGGCCCCGGACGCCGTGGAAGCGCAGCATTGGGAGGGACAGCACGAGGAGGTGTGAGGCCATGGCTCAGTACATGGACGTACATCACGGAATGAAGGGCATCACGGCCGACCAGTTGATGGAGGCCCACAAGGCGGACCTCGCCGTGGAGAAGGACGAGGGCGTCCACTTCGAGCGGGCCTGGGCGGACCCGGAGACCGGGACCGTCTACTGCCTGTCGGAGGCCCCGTCGCCCGAGGCGGTCCAGCGCGTCCACGAACGCGCCGGGCACCGGGCGGACGAGGTGCACGCGGTGCCGTACTCGATCTGAGGCAGGCGCCCTGCGGCCAGCCCCACCCACGATCGGGTGGGGCGCTCCATGGTCGCCGTGGGCGGGCGAAGGCATCGTGGAAGTCGGTCGACGACAGTTGATCGCCCGCCTGGAAGGAACACCCCATGGAATCAACCCGGTTCACGAACGCGGACGCCACCACGGTCCCCGGCGAGAACGCCCTCGCGCCGCTGCTGGCCGCGTGGGACCTGGCTCATCCCGGAGTGGGCGACCCCGAGTGGCGGCACCTGTTGGACGAGATCGCGCACCCCGGCACGACGGAGGCGTTCCAGCGGCTGGCCGGGGCCACGGCCTGAGCCGACACAGTCGGCACATCCGAGTCAACAGGTCGGTTCGGCAGGGGTGTTCGCGTCTTTGGTGCTGTTTGGGCAAAGGGTTCGACATCGACAGTTCAACAGTCTTGTCCTGTGCATGTCTCACTCGATGAGATGCGCGGAGACCACTTCGTCCGGCTGACGGCCGGGCGAACTCCGCAGCACTCAGGGGGGATTCATGCACATAGCCCGCACGAGACTGAACATGGCCGCCGCCACGGCCGCCACCGCCGGCCTCGCCGTCGCCGCGCTCGCGACCGCGCCGCTCGGCGGTGTCGCCGGCGCCGCGCCCGCCGCCGTACCGCAGACGAAGGCGATCCCGGCGATCACCGGGCACACCCTCGCGCGCGACGTGCCGACCCCGCTCTCCAGCGCGGAGTGCGAGGCCAAGTGGCGGATCGCGTGTTACAACCCGCTGCAGTACCGCACCGCGTACAACCTCAACTCGCTTTACAAGAAGGGCATTACGGGCAAGGGGCGGACGATCGTCATCGTCGACTCGTTCGGTTCGCCGACGATCCAGCACGATCTCGACACGTACAGCAGGCAGTTCGGCATCCACAGCGCCAAGGTGAATGTCGTCAAGTGGGGCAAGGTCCCGGTCTTCGACCCGACGAACGCGGACATGACCGGCTGGGCCGGCGAGACGACCCTGGACGTCGAGATGGCGCACGCGGTCGCGCCCGACGCGAAGATCGTGCTGGTGGAGACGGCGGTCGCCGAGACCGAGGGCGTCACCGGGCTGCCGGAGATGATGGACGCCGAGAAGTACCTGATCGACCACGGCGTCGGCGACGTCATCACGCAGAGCTTCGGCGCGACCGAGAACACCTTCCCCGGCTTCGACCAGGGGAACTTCTCCAGCATCAAGAAGCTGCGCTACGCCTTCGAGGCCGCCAACCGCAAGCACGTGACCGTCCTCGCCTCCTCCGGCGACGGCGGCGCCACCGACTCCACGGCGGACGGCAAGGGTTACTACGACAAGCCGGTCAACTCCTGGCCGTCCTCCGACCCGTTGGTCACGTCGATCGGCGGCACGCAGCTCCACCTGGACGACAAGGGCGACCGCGTCACCCCGGACAGCGTCTACAACGACTACGGCGCGGGCGGCGGCGGCCAGTCCCACGTGTTCGCCCGCCCGTCCTTCCAGAACGGCGTGAAGAGCGTCGTCGGCACCCAACGCGCCACCCCCGACGTCTCGATGGCCGCCGCGGTCAACGGCGGCGCGTGGACGTACTCCAGCTTCGACCCGACGGCCGTCGGCTGGGACGTCTACGGCGGCACGAGCGAGGCCAGCCCGCTCTTCTCGGGCATCATCGCCCTCGCGGACCAGGCGGCGGGGCACCGGGTCGGCGACATCAACTCGGCGCTGTACGCGCTCGCGAAGCACGGAGCCAAGGGCAACGGCATCGTCGACGTGAACGACGGCACGAACAACTCGTACGAGGGCGTGACCGGTTACACCGCGGTCAACGGCTACGACATGGCGACGGGCGTCGGCACGGTGGACGCGCTGCGGTTCGTACCGGCGCTGGCGCGGGCGAGCCGGCGCTGACCCATCCTGAGACGGCCCAGGCACAACACGCCTGGGCCGTCGGCCTGTTGACATGGTTCACATGGTTCACACGCTGATGGACTGGGCGTAGCTGACCTGGTTGAGGACGTACACGACCTGGTTGCGCGACTGCACCGGGATCATCGTGGAGTGGTGCCGGCCGCCGCTGTTCACGCCGACCTGCACGAAACCGGTGGTGACGCGTTCCTTCATCAGAAGGAACAACAGCCCGACAAAGCACAGCAGGAAGAACACGATCGCCAGCACGATCGCATGCGGCGGAATCCGCTCCTCCGTGCGTGACATGTCGGTGGCCGTCCACACCGCGCCCCTGAGCGGCATCGACCCGGCCGGGCTCACGATGGTGTCACCGTTGACCGCGATGTCCCCGAGGGTCAACAGCGGGGCGCCGAAGGCTGGTTGGGGCTGGGGCTGGGGTTGCTGCTGCGCGTACGACTGCGGTTGCGGCTGCGGCGGTACGGCTTGCGGGTAGCCGTAGGTGGGGGCCGCGGGATAGCCGTAGGCGCCCTCGGCATAGGGCCCACCGGGCGGGGCGGCATAGGGATTTTGACCGGGCTGTCCGGGCGGCTGCTCCGGAGGTGGTCCGGGGTACTGGTCGGCCATGGGTGCTCTTCCCCCCGAGAGTGCGTATGGACGCGTCCATCCTCCCGCTCGGTCACATCCCGTATCTACGTAATGACGAGAAATATCCAGGCACGGCCGCGGTCACGACGAGGACGATGCCGAAGTCGACGGCGTCGCCGCCCGTTTCCGATACCGGGCGAGCCGACGCCCGAGCGTGTAGAGGGTGCCCAGGAGCAGTACCGACGCCCCGACGACCCAGCCGATGGAGCCGCCGTCGCGGTACATCTGGATCCCCTCCGCCAGCAGCAGAACGCTGACCGGCGGACCCACCAGGTCGGCGAAGACGTCCATCCACCCCATGACTTTCGAAAGATCGTCCACGGCTTGATCGTGACAGGGGGGCGGTTCCTTGCCAAGGCTCTGTTCGCCGCCCTGCTGGGTCATCCGCGGTTGGGAGCGCTCGATCATCCCCCGGAGGATCTCGCCGTGCAGCACGCGGACACCGATCTCGGTCCCGTCCGGGCCGGCGAGGTTGTCCACCACGTAGAGGTGGAAGCGGTCGGGATTCGCCCGGGCGGCCAGGACCTGGCGGTGTTCCAGCGGCAGCGGCTCGCTGCGTGCCGAGCGGCTGAACGCCTTCACCTCGATCATGCGGGGCGCGCTGTCGACGTCGTACGGAAGGCCCGACGTGCGGACGTCCCTGGGCTCGCGGCCCGCGGCCCGTTCCAAGGCCAACACGTGGGTGATCGCGGCCTGTTCGGTCTCTCTGTTCCCCATGACGCCCCCTGAGTTCCTGCGGGGCCGTGGCGTCGGAATCGGATCGGAAGCGGATGGTGGCTACCCGCGGAAGCGGCGGGAGCGGTGCACTGGGGTCCGGTGAGGCCGGGTGGCCGTGGCGGGCCAGTGACCGGTGGGTGATGCCGCATGGGGGAGCCTAAAGATGCGGAGGAACCCGTCGGAGCGGGGGCTGGACGCCGAGAACCGCCCGGCCTCACCTTGGGCTCGGTCGGCCTCATCTCGGATTCGGCCGGGTCAGCCTCAACTCACTTGCCGGCCTTGGTCATTCCGCCCGGTCGTCCAGGTCCGGGACCAGTTCGTGGAAGCGGCGTTCGACCGGGGAGAGGTCGGTGCTGGCCAGGTCCTCCGGGCGGATCACTATGCGGAGTTCGGGGGTGAGCGCGGGGTAGCGGCGGCACGCGGTGATGAACGAGTCGACGATCAGGGCCACCAGCTGGCTGCGGTCGAGGTCGGTCACCCGGGCCAGCCCGGAGCCGATGAGCGGGACGGCGACCGGTCTGAACAGGCCGTGCACGGCGACCGAGGCCCAGAGGTTGTCCAGGCTCGTCCGCAGGTCCTCGTCACCGGACCTGGCCACCAGGTCGTTGCCGAGCCGCGAATAGGCGACCGCGAAGATCCGGCGGCCGTCGACGGGTACGGCCACGGTCGTGCCCACCGGGTAACGCACCCGCCGGCCGCGCGGCTTGGCCCGTGCGCTCTCCGTGCCGACGGCCCGCACCGTACGCAGCCCGGCCTTCAACTTCTCGTCCAGCAGGCGGCGTCGGCCGCCGAAGAGCCGGTCGACCAGCTGACTCTGCACGCTGTCGCGGCTGATGACGATGTCCTGGTCGGTCTCCGTGTCGAAGGTGTCGGTGAAACCGACCACCAGATTGCAGTCCGTCTGCTCGAACAAGTCGCCCCGGACCAGGACGACATCGGCCCGCTGACCCGGCAACGGCACCCGGTGACGCAGCAGTTCGGCACCGTGGCGGGCGCGCAGCGCGGCGCGCAGGGTGTCGAGGGTGCGTACGGCGTCGAGGTCGTCGGGGTGGTCCCGGACGATCAGCTCGGCGACCGGCAGCGCGAGGTCGGGACGGCCCAAGTCGGCCTGGACCCGCACCAGTTCACGGCGGGCGGAGTCCAACAGGGCGGTGAGCCGGCGAATGAAGGGGTCGGCGAAGTTCTCGCCGTTGACCTCGGCCAACGGCCGGCCGCGGACCAGGGTCAGCGCCTCGGCCAGCTCATGGGCGGCGGTCGCGGGCGGGGCGAGGAGGGCGGTGCCGACGACCGCCGTGAACCGCGCGCTGTCCAGTTCCCCGGCCCGCAGCACCAGCCGGTAGGCGGTCTCCGGGCCGTGCACGGTGACCTGTTGCTCGGTGCGCAGGACGCGGGCCGCGGTGCCGTCCTGGCCGGGGTCGAGAGCGCGCCGCAGTTCCAGCACGCGCTTCTGCACCTCGTTGCGATTGCGCTGGTCCAGATGGCGCGGTCCGTCCGCCAACCCCCATACGTCGCGCCGCAGTTGACGTACCGGCACGGCCTCGCCCTCGGCGGCCACCAGACGGACCAGCAGCCGGGTGGTCAGCGGTGTGAGCCGGACAGGGATTCCGTCGACGTCGAGCTGGACCGGTCCCAGCACTTTGACCTGAATGCGCACTTGTCCATCGGCCACCCGCGTCGCCCCCGCCGCGTTCCTGTATCGCCCTGCATCACTCTGCGTTACCGCTAAGTGACCAGCAGATTATCATGATGTCCTGGAGGAACCGTGTTTTCTCGATTTCTGCGGTTCTACGGCACCGGACGTGCCCGAAGGATTTTCGCGCGCAGCACGATGGTGGCGTTCGGCGGAATATCCGCGGTCCTTCAGTTCGTCGGGCAATTCTTCCCACGGAGCTTTCCCGATCCCGGCACGGTCACGGTGGTGTCGGTGGCGGCATGCCTGGTGTGGGGGCTGGGCCAGGCACGTCCGGTGCTGCGGGTGGAACAGGTGTTCCGGCGACCCGACCTGAGAGTGGTGGTCGAGGCGGGCGACGTGTTCGACCGGCCGGCGCATCTCGTCGTCGGGTTCTGCGACACCTTCGACACCGCGTCCGCCGACAGCCAGGTCATCAACTCGGCCAGTGTGCAGGGGCAGTTGCTGCTCCGACGGTACGACGGTGACGTACGGCGTCTCGACGCGGAACTGGACGCGGCGCTCGCCGGGGTCGCGCCGGTCCGGCGGGAGGACCGGGACCGCAAGCCGCTGGGGAAGCTGGACCGCTACCCGGTCGGCACGGTGGCGGTGCTGGGCGCCCGGCCGAGGCTGGTGTTCGCGGTCGCGTACAGCCGTATCGGCAACGACTGTGTGGCCGCGTCCAGCGTCGAGGACCTCTGGCTCGGCCTCGGCCGGCTGTGGGACGCGCTGCACCGGCATGCCCAACTGGAGGCGGTGGCCATGCCGTTGGTGGGATCGGGGCTGTCCCGGCTCGACCATCTCGACCAGGACAGTCTGCTGCGGCTGATCCTGATGTCGTTCATCGCGCGGTCCCGGGAGGGCGCGGTCTGCCGGGAGTTGCGGGTGGTGGTGCGGCCGGATGACCTGGAACGGATCGACATGCGGGAGGTGGGGGCGTTCCTGAGGGTGCTGGCGTCGGGGCTGGACCGCGTATAGAAGCGAAGGAGAGGGGGACGGACGCCGGAGCGTCCGTCCCCCTCTCCTTCGCTGTGATTCAGGCGAGCCGTCGGTACGCGGAGAGATTCTGGAAGTGGCGGGTATCGCGCCATTCCGGCCGGGTGTCGTCGAGTTGGCAGCCGGCCAGCCGCAACCGGGCGACGATCTTCGCGAGGGAGGACTCCGTTCCGTCGAACCGGATGACGTTGATGCCCGCCGTGTCGGCGACGTGCCGCAGCCGGCCGACCTCGACGATGACGGTCCGCTCGGGGTAGGCCATCAGCACCATGCCCAGCTCGATCAGCACGTTCTGCCTTGGCTGGCCGGTGAGTTGGGTCTCGTCGTCCCGCTCGCGGTTGCCGAGCAGATGCGGGTGGAGCTTGGCGACGTCGTCCGGGGTGAGCAGGACCAGGGCCGCCTGCGCCTGCGCCGGTGCGTTCATGACCACCTCGCCGAGGAAGGGCGAGGCCTTGCCGGTGGCGTGCACCAACTCCTCCCATTCCAGGGGCCGTAGGTCGAGCCGGCGCAGCAGTCCGAACATCGCCGCGCGCACCTCCTCGTCCCGGCCGTGCACGACGAAGACGCTGCGGCCGCGGTCGTGACCGGTGGGCGGCCGGTCCGACGGTTCCCCCGACGGCTGGTCGGAGGCCTGCGGTTCGGCGGCCGAAGTCGTCGGCGCCGCATGGTAGTTGTAGCCGAAGCCCTTGTTCTCCCTGCCGAGGATGACCTGGCTGTTGTCCCCGAACGTGTGGCTGTCGCTCCCGCTCATGACTAGTCCCCTCCCCCTCCGCCGCCGGGCGAACTGGGGCCCTGCGGACGGTAGTTGTATCCGAAGTTCTCGTTGTGACCGCCGAGGATCGCCTGCGAGTTGTCCCCGACGAGGATGTTGGTCTGCGCGCGGTCGTGGTCGGCGAGATCCACGTGGTGCTCGCCCAGGAACTGACGGATCGTCTGGAGCAGCCGGCGCTCGACGATCTGCGTGTACTTCAGGGCGTCGGTCTTCTGGAAGAAGTGGTGGTAGGTGTCGCTGGTGGCCATCTCCCGGACGCTGGTGAGCGCCCCGCAGTCCACCGACTCCTTGGCGTAGCGCCCGAGTTGGAACTCGCTGGTGTCGACCGCCGCGCTCTCTCCGGTGAACGTGATGGTGCTCCACCCGCCCCGCGCGGGCCGCACGAACCGTCGTACCCGCCTCGGCAGGAAGCGTCGGGGAACCAGCCGCAGCGGCCAGAGCGCCAGCGCCAGGCACCAGCGCGGTACGGCCTTGACCATGTCCCACGCGACCCGCACCGCCAGCCGTCCGTCGAACACGTCGGGCAGTCGGTCGACGAGGTGGAACTCCCTTACCAGCGGCCCGAGTACGTAGGTGTAGAACTCGGTGTGCAGGGTGTCGCCCTTGAGGTCGAAGCCGACGAAGATCGAGGTCACCAGCTCCTCGTTCCAGGAGCCGACGCGTATGCACAGGTACTCGCGGGCCGAGTCGTAGTCCTCACGCCAGTGGATGGCCGGGAGGTCGTCCATGCCCGGCAGCTGGGACCAACCGGTGCCCGCCGTACGGTCGTTGGTGCGGATCGCCGTCGTGTAGCGGCGCTGCTCGACGGTCAGCCCCTCGATCCGTTCGTCCCGGCGGGCCTCGTCGCGCAGTTCCGCGTCCATCCGGGCGGCGACGTACGAGGTGATGTCGTGGACGGTGAACGGCACGACGGGCTT
Organism: Streptomyces sp. NBC_01261; assembly: GCF_036226385.1. Taxonomy (NCBI): domain Bacteria; kingdom Bacillati; phylum Actinomycetota; class Actinomycetes; order Kitasatosporales; family Streptomycetaceae; genus Streptomyces; species Streptomyces sp. NBC_01261. The sequence continues at coordinate 6,230,918 of NZ_CP108463.1, read as the reverse complement.
GCGCTCCACCTCGTCGAGGTCGGCCCCGGAACCCGACCCGTTGACGTCGAAGTCCTTGCGGGCGGCGAGGCGGTTCTTCGGTGCGCCGAGCAGGAGTTGGGCGTTCGCCCAGTCGCGCAGCGGCTCCCCGGCGCCGACGAAGGGCCGGAAACCGCCGTAGAAGACGAGGCCGGTCTGGCCGGCCTGTTCGCGGTCGATCTTGCCGATCAGGGCGTCGGTGAGCTTGCCGCCGACGGGGTAGGAGCCGTCGAAGCCGCCGGCGGGGCCGGTCTCCTTCAGCCGGGTCATCAGGAGGTGCAGGGTGACGATCCGGCGCAGGTAGGCGGCGCCCCACAGCACCCAGAACATGAGCTGGGCGGCGACGAAGGCGCTCAGCGGCCCCTTGCTCATCAGCAGCAGGAGCGCTACCGCCGAGCCGGCGACAACTCCCCATTGGACACGGCGCAGTCGGCGGGCCGCGAGCGCGTGGGCGAGCACCGAGACGGCGTCGTAGCCGTACGACGGGGCGACCACTCTGAAGCGGTTCTTGAGCAACTCCCTGATGACGGCCCGGCGGTAGACGGGATCGAGGTAGGTGCCCGCGGACAGCAGGCGGGTGGCCTTGGTCCGCGCGTACACGCGGGTGACCTGCGGCGCTCCGGGCGGGCTGCCGGGAGGATAGCGGTGCGGTGCCTGTGTGCTCACGATGGTTCAGCGCTCCACTCGTGCGGGGATGGTCAGCCGACCGGGATTGCCGTGCCGTGGGTGATCACACCGTCCTCGACGGTGTAGGTGACGTTGAACGAGCGCGAAGTGCCGTCCGTCTGGAGGGCGTTGAGGACCAGCTGCACGACGGTCCCCTGCACGGACACCTGACTGACGCTGTCCTGCTGGGTGTTGGCGTAGCCCTTGGCGAACGAGTCGTAGTCGGCGTCGCCCAGGTTCTTGCCGCCGAGGTCCCAAGCCTTCTGGTAGTCACGGTTGTTGATCGCCGCGAAGTAGTCGGTGACGACCGCTTCCGGCTCCGCCGCCGCGGTGGCCGTCTCCTCCGTCGGCTCACCGAAGGAGCTCCCTCCCCCGGCGTCCCCGGTCTCCGTGGCGACCGGGTCGGAGGCGCTGTACGGGTCCGGCGTGGCGGACTGGGTGTACGCGTACGACGCGGTGGGCGGGGTCCACGGCTGAGCCTGCGCTCCGGCGCCGCCGGTCGAGAAGGACCCGTCGACCAGCCCCAGCAGCAGAACGAGCAACAGGGGCACCCCGATGACGGTGAGCCCCCAGGTGCGGGCAGCCCCGGCGGGCGGTATCAGCCCGCCGGCGCGGTAGGGGGCCGGGGGGTTGGGTGCGGTGAGGGTGGGCGGGAGGTTCGGTGCGGCGGGGGTGGACGGCGGTGGTGGTGGTCCGAGGTCGTTCATGGGACGCTCCGACGGGATGGGCGGGATGGGCGGCAGGGAAGGGTCGGCGGGAGAACCCACCGATCGGGGTCGGCGGGAAAACCCGCACAAAAGGCTGATTGACCCCTTGCATGCCACCAGTACCGGCGCTTCCGCCACCAGGGTCGATCCGCTTCCGATGCGCTTCCGGGGGCTTCACCGGGACTTCTCCCCGCGCCTTCCGGGCGCGCTGTCCCGGTTCCGTCTCCTGGCGCCGTGTCCCGCGCAGCGCAAAGCTCCTCGCCGGAGGGAATCCGGGGGTGGGGATGCCTTGTCAGGAGGGGAGGCGCCCTTGGCCGACGTCGAGCGACCTCGGGCGGCCCGGGGATGGCCCGGGGATGGCCCGGACATGGGTCACGTGAACGGCATCAGCCGGCGGAGGCAGCCCGCCACGCCGCGGTGACGCATCCCTCTTCCATGTCCCACCACTCCTTGGCCACACCGTGGTTGAGCAGCCGTTGCACCTCGGCGAGATCGGCGGTGGGCGGGACGTCCAGGGCGACCATGCCGAACTTCTCCATCCCCTCGCAGCAGACTCCGATTTCGCGAAACGCGTTGATCACGCTCTGCCGTGCGGTGCCGTCGCCCTGGTCGGCCGCCCACAGGCTCTCCACCGACGCCGGGGGCCACTCGTCCTCGATCTCAAGCCGGAAGTGCACCTTCACATACGGGCCCTCGGGGTTCGTCACGGTTCCCAGGATGCAGAACCCTGACGCGCCGGCCGCAGGTGGGTGACGCATGACGTCTGCTCACCACAGGCCTCCGCCACGGTTGGGAAGCGGGCGTTGGCTGCGGCTGGGGCAATCCCTGAGCGGAAGCCTGGTGAGTCGTGCGCCGAATCCCGCGAGAACGGCATGCACGCCCTCCGTCACTTCTACGCCTCGGTGCTCCTGGAAGCCGTAGCCGCCGTCTTCGACGCCACCAAAACGATGCGACATGACGGCTGACGGCTCGTACGCTCCGAACCGGAGAGGGGCGGGGAGAGCCTTGGCAGACGAGTACTTCTTGCTGGTGTGCGACGACGTGCCTCATGACGTGGTACTCACCGGCCCCGGTGTCCGCGTGCTGGACGTTGTCCAGGTCGTGCGTCGGCTGAAGGGGCTGAGCCTCTGGCGCAGCAAGGTTCTGGTGACGCAGGTTCCCGCCGTGATTCTCGCCGGCGTCCCCGAGGAAGACGCGGCGGCAGCCGTCTCGGTCCTCCGCGATGCGGGAGCACAGGCCGAGACGAGAGAACAGCCGGAGCCGGACTTCCTGAGGCACTGAACACGGCCCGAGCAACTGAATGACGGTCCAGAGACGGTCCCAGCACAGCATCAAGGCCCCTAGCAGCGGACAAACCGCAGCTAGGGGCCTTGGTCGTTCAGACCTACTTCTTCTTGCCCTGGGTCTGGCGGGCCCGTTTTTCGACCCTGGTCAGAGGGGTGTTCACCCTTACTGACCTGCGTTCGGGGGGCTGTTGGTGGTCGTCACTGGTCGTCCCCGGTCGACCTCGGAGGGCCCAGAGAGGGCCCGGCGCTGTCGCCACAAACCCTCAACCACGAAGAGGAGCAGCCTCCCCTCACGCAAGCACTTCACCTCTGCCGAGCCGACTGGAAACGCGTGGTGGAAGCGGCCCCCTTGGCCTCCGGAGGCAATACCGCTCGCGTCTCACGCGAAAACAACGCATTACGACTTGTTCGATCTTGATCCAGGGACGTCCGTACTCATATGCGAAATTGCTCGCCTCGCTGGTCAGAGGCGGGCTCGCACTGCGCTGAACGACGACGGACAGCCCTGGATCGAGCACCGATCGAGACCACAACTGAGACCGGTGCAACGACATGAAGGGCTTCCTGGGTCTATAGGCTCCAAACTCGATCCAGCGCGTCGGTCGCAAGGAAATCCGACCGTTCCTCAATCTGAGCATCAGACGGAAACTCGTTGGCGCTCGCTTCCCACGTGGCGAGTTTCGGATCGAAATACGCCCTTCCCTTCTTGAGCTCCCCAATCTTGGACGACAATGGAGCGTCCCCAAGGGAACTATTAAGGCGATTGGTGAGTAGCGTCAGGTTGCCTATCGAGTAGACCGGATCTTCGTAACTCGCCGAGGCCATCGACTGAGGTTTGATGTGCTCAATTGACCACGTCGTGAGGTTCTGACCCGCCGGCAGCAATCCTTCCAACTTCGCGAACGACATCAGCACGTAAGCGATGAAAATCTTACGAGATCGAAGCTTCTGTGCCTGAGTCAGCTGAAGCGAGGGAGCATAAAACAAAGAGCAAAACGCTTGGAAAGATTTCGCGCGAGCGGGCAGACTTGTACGAAGTTTTTCTTTCAAATCCTTGATAGCCAAAGCCACATCATTGGCAGACTTTGCACCCTCCAAGCGAACAGCGAAGCGATTATATCGACCTCGAGTACCACCAGTCGAACCGCTATTCGTTAGTGCAGTCCATTGGAAATGGAAAGATTCAACGAGCCTCAAAACTTCGATGACCTGCGCCTGCTTGATCAATCCCGTTTCTCGGAATTTACGAACTACGGCGAGGACTGTCGAGTTCGCTACAGAGACATTGAAGATCGCAAGTGCGCGAACACTGTCAACAAATTCCGGGACGGCGAAGGCATTGCGTACGCCACGAGTCTTCGGCTGGACCTGTACATGCTCAGCCTCTAGCCACTGATAGGTTTCCGCATCTCGTTCAAGTTCCTGCAGATAGGAGAGGTGCGCGGCGGGACTGACGCCCACGAGGCGGCTAATCTCCTTGAACAGTTCAGGCTCCTTCACCGCCTCACGTCGCGAGTTCCAGGACTGCCAGATAAATCTGTCGACCACATCCGGGCTCACCCGACCTAGTTGCACACTGTCGACGAGTCGGTCCCAACGATCCGCGACCGCTTGCCGATCTTCTGCGTCTGCGGCACCACCTCGGATCAGAAGGTTCTTAACGAGGTCTGATAGCCTCAAGTCTGCGCCACGTGTATTCAACGTCTCGAAGACCAGAAAGCCGTCTTCCTCAGACGCCAACTCAACTTGGATTACACGCGCCTTCAAGGCATTTGACCGAATCGACTTAAGGCGCTCGACTTGCCCATCCGGCGTCAAGTCTTTTATGGCGGCAATAACCTTCGCTTCAAAGAAGGATCGAGCCTCTCCGATCCGCTCCGCGCTCCCGTTCCACTTCGCTCCAGATGGAATGGCATTCGGGTTCTGGATGATTTCGTAGAACATATTCTCAGGCCGACGCAAAACCGGATGACTCTTGCCATCATCGTCTTTGGTCATCAGATACTTCTGAGTAGTGAGCGCCTGACTAGTAGCTACACTCGTATCGAAATCATCGACTTCAGTGTATTTAGTAACCACTTCGTTAAACGCGTCACGAACAACGGATAGAAGAATTGCGCTCGTGGTCAGCCTCTGTTGACCGTCGATGATTGAGTACGTATCGTTGAAGAGATCCCGCTTCTCACTTACCCACGTTACTGTGGATCCAAAGAAGAAATCGCCCTTCGCCAAGACGACATCGTCCCAAAAGTCGCTGAGTTGCTCCTGTGACCAACTATAAGGCCGCTGAAAATTGGGAACCTCGTACAGGCACTGTTGGAAACAAGTCTGGATGGTCTTTGTCTGGCTCTCGATCGGAATCAGTTCATTGCTCGAAGTAGCCTCGGACATCCCAGACCCCCACGCCTTGTCACGAATTACGTCGACTTGAACAGTAGCGCAAGCCCGAGGGCTCGCGCATGGCCTGCGTGAAGGCTCAACACTTAGTACGGCATGCCCAGCGGGACTACCTAGCGTAGTCAGGCTCGGCACAGCTGCCCTGTGGCCTAAAAGAGCATTTCGTCCCGTGAATTCGTTATGCTGCCGGACGCAGCAGCATCCGGGGCGCCAGCAGATGACACTGACTAAAATCGCGGAACCGACCCGCCCCTCACCCCCACAAGCTGACCTCTTTCGAGGTCTGTTCGTGCTGGTCAGAGGATGAGGCGGAGCGAACAGGACCCCATCAGGTACGTTGCGTCGCGTCCGGGATGAGTCGACTCGTGAATCCCTGGTCACGTAGGCGCTCGTACGCGGCCACGACGGTATCCGGCACAGCCTGCTCGATGGCCAGGCCCCAGCCGGGGAAGATGAGCACTCGTTGCAGGGCTCCGACGATCATGTCGATCACCATGCGAGCGTCTCCGATAGAGTCCGCGTACTCCTCCAAGCCCATCGGCGTGGACGCGCATACGACTTCGATCTCGGGCCAGAGCTTCCGCATCATGGCGTACGAGCGCCGTTCTTCATACGGCTTGCTCACGAGCAGGACAGACGAGACCGGGACGCCGGCCTCTGCCAGCACCTCTTTCGCGAACTCGATGTTCTCGCCAGTGTTCGTGGCGCGCGGTTCCAGGAGCACGGCGGGCTCCGGCACCCCGAGTTGCAACGCCCGCTCTCGGTAGTGGACAGCCTCGCCACGCGGCATGCGTGCTCGGGTCGTTGGGCTGGTCGCCCCGGTGAACACGATCACTGGCGCCATGCCCTGGTGATACAGCTCCGCAGTCACGTCAGCCACGCCGAGGTCGTGACTGCCCAATCCGACAGCCACGGAGCAGGGCCGTGGTGTGTGGTGCATGCGGTGGTAGTCCCACAAAAGTCGGGCATCCGCCCATGCCTGCGCAGGGATCACTTGCTCTCACCCTCTGTCTTCGCCGAGTCGGGAACTTTGAAGTCGTACGACCATGCGAACCGCGTCGCCGCATGCACCCCGATGGCGAACTCAACTACGGTCCCATCCGCCGTGTACGTGGTGCGGTGCAGCTCCACCACCCATTCACCCGGAGCGAGTTGGAGTAGCTGAGCCTCTTCCGCCGTAGGTACCCGCGCGAAGAGTTCCTCGGTCATGTGGTCGATCTCGTATCCGGCGTCGTACAGGACACGGAACCCGCCGCCTCGCCCGGCAGGGCCCGGGGTCGGGTCGACGATGCGGGTTCCTTCTACGTGTTCGGGCCGGTAGTAGCTGGTCAGGGTGTGGGTCGGCTGCGTGCCCTCTTTCACCACTCGCGCCCGTGCGTAGACATCGGCCCCCTCGGGCACGCCGTGAGCTGCGGCCACGGCTGGCGACGCTTTGACTCGGCTGACCGTCTGGGTCTGCTCGTTCCGGCGGTACGAGCGCCCGGACGCCACGCGGTCCGCGATGAACGCGACCTCATCACCGTCCCGCCACTTCGCCTTGTCGTATCGCGCGATGCCGAGCCGTTTGAGCGGCTGTTGCTGGCGCACCACGGTGCCGTGGCCACGCGAGGACGTCACCAGTCCCTGGGCTTCCAGCTCCTTGTACGCCTTATGAACGGTGTCCTTTGACCCTTCGCCGGCCGCGACCAGGTCTCTGATCTGGGGCAACTGGGCGCCGGGCTTGATCTCGCCGCTCCTGATCTGCTCCGCGAACCTGTCCGCCAGTTCGCGCCACTTCGGTGCCACGCAGACCTCCTTTCGACGCGTCCCAGTGAAGCACAGTCCTAGGACTGTTGACAGTCCCAGGACTGCGGTGCATTCTCTTCCTAGGTCGCTCGCAGTCCTAGGACAGCGAGCGGAAGAGCCCTTCCTTGGGCTGCTTCAAACTGCACCACCGCAGAGCGCCCGGCGGGTCTCGTGAGGACGAGAAACCCCTCTGAACAGGGGTTACCGCGCTTGCTGGGGAGGATCTGTTCTTTGACAACTCAACAGAGTGTTTGAGGTAGCCGCTCCACCTCTGCAAGCCAAGAGGGCGGCGTGTGCGGGTTCTGTCCCGTGCGCGGTACAGCGCAACCCGACCTTTCCGCAGCTCATGTGCTGCGGGCCGGTTGCCTCCGCTGCTCGTCTCGTACGAGCGGCGCTGAGGGGAGCCGGACACCCGACTTCAACGGCGCGCGCCCCCGGAGCTGTCACTCCGGGGGCGCTGTTCGGGCCGTTCACCTGTGGAAGGACACACGACCCAATGGACCACATCGTCACTGTTCAGGATGTTGTTACCGCGTTCGCCGACTTCATGGAGCCGACGGGTGCCGAGTTGGACGCGATCGAGCTGGAGATGCCCGCGATCCTGGCGGACGTTGACCTGTTGGACGCGCAGATCATCACGATGGACCGGACCCCCACCGAGTTGGACGTGCGGCGTGTCCGCCGGGCCCGGCGCCGGCTGTTGACCGCGCTGGCGGGTCAGGCCGTGACGGTGCACCGGGGCGGTGCGGCGTGAGCGGACAGAACGCCGTGCGGGAGTTCACCGCGCAGATGTCCGTCCGTGAGGGCCGTTGGCGCCTGTACGTGGTCCTGCTGAATACCGCCGAGCGGTGGCCGGAGCACGCGTTCAGCTCCAGGCAGGGGCCCAAGGTTCCGACGCTCACCGCCCGCTCGCAGGCGCTCAGTGTGCTCGGCTTCGAGCCGCTGCCGGGCGCTGAGTGGGAGTGGAGCGAGGACAGCGAGACCCCGGATGACCCCGCCTCCCCGGTGATCCTGATCGCCGCGATCCGGGTGCGTTCATGGTCGGGGGTGGGGGCGTGAACGCCGCTCACATCCGTTCAGCGGAGCGGGCGTTGTCGGCTGGCACGTGGCTGATCGTGGCGGGCGCGATGCTCTACTCGATCCTCACTGTCACCCCGCTCGCCTCCGCTCACACCCCCGCGAAGTGGGCGTGGACGGCGCCGATTCTGCCGCTGGTGGTGGATGCGGCCGTGGTCATCGTGGTCCGCCTGGACGCGGTGCTCGCCCGGCTCGGGGGCAACGGCGGACGGTGGCCCATCGCTCTGCGGTGGATGACCGGCTGCATGACCCTTGCCCTCAACGTCGCCGACTCAGCGTTGAAGAACGACCTGGTGGGCGTGGCCGTGCACGCGGTCGCACCCCTGCTTTTGATCGTCACGGCAGAGACCGGACTCGCCTACCGGCGCGCCATCACCGCCGCCGTGGTCGCATTGGAAGCCAAGCAGCAAGCCGAGCGGGAAGCCCGTGAACGCGCCGCGACCGAGCGGCGTGACGAGTCCGCGCGGCGGGCCCGTGAGGAACGCGAGCACGCGGCGGCACTGACCCGTGAACAGCGTGAGCACGAAGCCCGCATGGCCCGTGAACAAGCCGAGCGGGAAGCCTCCGCACGGCGCGACGAACGGGAGCGGGAAGAGTCCCGTGAGCGCGCCGAGCGCGAGCAGCGTGAACGTGCGGACCGTGAGCGTGAACAGCGTGAGCGGGAGCGTGAACGCCGTGAACAAGAGGCCGCCGAACGCACGGAACGCGAGCAGCGCGAGCGCGTTGAGCGGGAGCGCCGTGAACAGAGCGAGCGGGAGGAGCAGGCCGCGCGTGAACGCGCCGCACTGCTCTCCGCCGGTCCTGCCACGGAGAAGCTCTCGGAGGAGGACGCCCGCGCGATCGTGGCCGCCGCGCACGCGGAGGGCATGTCGGTGCGGACGGCTGCGGAGTTGTGCGGCTGGTCGGTGGGCTGGGTCTCGACCCGCTACGCCGAACTGCGCGGCCCGGTCAACGGTGTTCCGGTTGATCTCGCCGGTTCGGGCCGCTGATGACCACCGCGCCCGTGAGTGGGTCGCTGCCGGTGTACCGGTGGCGGTTGGCTCCTGAGGGTCTGGCCACCCGCCGGCAGCTCCGTGCGAAGGGGCTGCGTCCGGGCGGTCAGGACGTGGTCGCCGAACTCCAGCGTCCGCGCCGGCGGCGGGGTCCGCTGGTCGCCTACCTCTACCGCGTCGACCGCGCCAAGCCCGTCCGCCCGATGACCCCCGGCCGGTGGGCCGCGCTCGCCAGGGCGAACCGCGCCCGGCGGATCTGCGCCGAGTGCCGGCGTGATGCCGGATACGTCATCCCCACCTCGCTCGGCGCGTGCGTGCCGTGCGCCGACTCCGACTCCAACTGACTTGAGGGAGAGCCCTGATGGCACACCGTGACCCGCCGGGGATCATCGCCCCGCACATTCCCGCCGACGTCTACCGCCGCGCCGAAGCCACCGGACAGCCCGTCGTCGTCATTGTCCACACCACCGACCAGAGCGGGCGCCCGCTGGGCCACTACCTGTTCCCGCTCGTCATCGCGGGGGCCGCCGCCATGGGCTGTTGGGGACTGGTCGCCGCGCTGTGCGCGCTGATGGACACCGCCGCCCACGCGGTCACCGTCATCGCCCAGACCACCGGCCCCATCAGCGTCGGCGGCATCACCCTCAAGCTCACCCGCCCCAAGCACTGAACCGCTTCCGCCCGCCCCCCAACGGGCGGAAGCCGTAGGCGGCCCGTAGGGCGTCCGGCCCCCCTCGCGTGTGGGTCGACACCCCCCGAAGCCTGTTCGGCCGCGACAGGCCCCGTAGCGACGCTCCGTGAGGGAAGTTTCCGTCCTCGCGCGCACGCACGTAGAGGGGCTGTCAAGAAACCAGGAAACCGGAAACCCGCTAACTCCGCGTAACCGCATGTGTGGTGACGGGCCGTCGCAGGGCCCGTCACCACCGACCCACCCATCCCTGAAACGAGGACTCCGTGAGCCACACGTCAGTCTGGCGGACGCACCGCCAGTACGCAGCAACCGCCGCCCGCTGGACGGCCGATCACTGGCGCAAGGAAGCCGACCGCCGCCGCGCTCTGCGCGCCGACCGCAAGCCCCTGGTGCGTGACGCACGGCGGGCGCTCGCCACCGCCCGCGCCATCGACCCCGAGGGCATCACCCCCATCCGCCACCGCGCGGAACGCGAACTGCGCCACGCCAAGCGCCGCGTGCCCGACCCGCTGTGGCTGTTCGCGTCCAAGACCACCATCGGCGCGGCCGTCGCTGGATACATCTGGCTGCCGACCGTCCCGGTCCGGGTGTGGCTGTGGTCGGCCGTCGCCGTGGCGATCGCCGTCACGGCCGCGATCGTGTGGGCGATCCTGCGCGACCGCAGCGACGACGGGCTCAAGCCCAACGCGGAAGAGGCCGCGCTGCTCAAGCGACTTGCCCCGCAGCACTGGAAGGAGCACGCCGAACAGCGCGGTCTCGCCGGCACGTTGACCGGACAGCCGAAGCTGACCGAGTCGGGCATTGTGTGCGCGATCCGGCTCGATGGTCAGTGGACGCCGGGCAAGCTGCGTGCCGCTGAGGACCACGTGCGGGCGCTGCTCGGGGCGCGTACGGATCTGCGGATGCAGATCAAGGCGGGCAGGCGCGGCGGGTGGGCGGAACTCATCCTGCGCACCCGCAGCGCGGCCGATGGTGACGACCTGGTGTGGACGCCTGAGCGGCGCTCGCTCGGGGTCGACACGGTGACCGGGGAGGCGGTGACGGTGCCGCTCGGGGAACGGCTGCTGATCGCCGGACGCTCCGGCGCCGGCAAGTCGGTCGCCTCCCGCCCGCTGCTCTTCGACGCCTCCGAGGGCGCCACGAACGCGCTCGCCATCATCGATCTCAAGCGCGTGGAGGGCCGGTTGTGGGACCACCGCGCCCGCGTCGCCTCCACCCCGCATGACGTCATCGACCTGGTCGACGAGCTGGAGACGGAGATGCTGGAACGCCTCGCCATCCTCCCCAAGGGCCAGGACACCTGGACCCCCACACCGGAGCGGCCCCGCATCACCATCGTCGTCGACGAAGGCGCCGAAGTCATGACCGCCGCCGACAAGCTGCCCTACGAGACCGAAACCGGTGACGGCAAGACCCGCACCGTGAACCGGTCGGCCCTGCCGGGGCTGGAGTCCATCGCGCGCATGGGTCGCGCGGCATGCGTCGACCTGTGGTGGATGACCCAGAAGCCCACCATCGGCGACGGCATCCCCAAGCAGATCGCCCCGCAGATCGGCGTCTCCATCTGCCTCTCCGTACGCACCCCCGCCGAAGCCCGCGTCGTGCTCGGGGAGGACGCGCAGGCCAAGGGCTGGAACGCGGACGAACTCCCCGTCCCTGGCGTGGCGTTGATCCGCGACGGCAAGCGCAAGCCCGACCCCGTCAAGGTCCGCTACATGGACAAGGCCGTCGTCATCGCCCTGCCCGACCGCACCCCCTGGTCCCGCACCAACACTCCCGCGGTGGCGACCGTAGCCGCGCCGGTGCTCACGCTCGTCAAGGACACGGCGGCGGACGCGCCCGCCACAATCAGCGCCGTTGCCCGTGTCCTCAAGGCCATCGAGACCGCCGACGAACCGGTCCGACAGAAGGACTTGGCCACGCTCACGGGCCTGTCCAAGGGCTCCGTGTCCAAGGCCGTCAAGACCCTCACGACCGGCGGCATGGCCATCCGCGCTCTGGACGGCCGGCTCACCGCCACATGCCGCGACGACACCGCCGCCGCCTGACCACTCCCACGCACGACAACGGCGGCCCCCTCACGCCAATGAATCGGGGCCGCCGCCAATCCAGCGCGCTAGAGACGGACTGGAGACCTCCAGCATGACCCAACCCACCGACATTGGGGGAGAGCACCTGCGGGCCGCTCTCTTCCTGGCAGCCTCCAACGTGCCTGTACTGCCGCTCCGACCTGGGAAGGTGCCGTTCGGCAACTGCCGCCGCTGTACTGACAACGTATGCGGTGGCCGACCGAACATGAAGACCCCCGGTCCCTGCACCTGCCCGGCGCCGTGCCATGGTTGGGCCGCCGCCACCACCGACCCGAACGTCCTCAACTCGCCGACGTGGCGGTGCACGTGGCGAGAGGCAGCAGGCGTGGCTTATCACCCTGGGGACGCCGGCCTGACCGTCGTCGACCTCGACAACGCGGACGCCATCACATGGGCCCGCGTCAGCCTGCCCGCCACACGGACCGTGCCGACGACCCGAGGTGAGCACTGGCTCTACCTGGGCACCATGCAGTCCGCCAACGCAGTCCGGCCTGGCGTGGACATCAAGTCGCTTATGGCGTACGTCCGTTGGCTCGGACCGGGCACCGGGCGCCTGACCGAGCTGCCAGACGTCGCACGCACGCTGATCGTGAAGGAGCCCGCCCCGGCCCGGCCGGTGGCCATCGTCGCGTCCGCTCCCGCTGCGGGCGGACAGTGCCCCCACCGCACGCCCACATATCTCGACCGTGGGATCGCGATGGCGGAGCGGAGCATCACCGGTGCCCGTGAGGCGGTGCACGCCACCGTGTATCGGACGTTCCTCGCCGTGCTCTCCACGCACGGCCGGTGCGGCTGCCTCACCGACACCCACATCGCCCAGCTGTTCACCGCAGCGCAGGCCAAGGGCGAGACGCCCCGGCACTGCACCGACGCGTGGACCAACGCCCGCACCACATTGGGACTATGACCATGGCCGACGACGAGAAGAACCCCGCCCGCCAGATCATCACCGACTACGCGCAATCCCACTTCCGGTACTTCCGCACCCCGGACGGAACCGTCTACGCGCAGAAGAACGGCCACCCCATCGCCCGCCCAATCCGCTCCCAGGGCACCACCGGCAGCCACCGCCAAGAACTCATGGTCGGCCTCTACCGCGACGGACGCGGCGCATTCAACGGATCAGCCCTGAAAGAGGCGTTGGACCTGATCGAAGCGCTCGCGCTGTCCGAGGACGTGCAGCCCGTGCACATCCGCGTCGCCCCCGGATTCGACGGGGCGACCTGGCTGGACCTGGGTCGCGATGACGGGCAGTCCGTCCGCATCCACCCCACCGGGTGGGAGATCACCGTCCCCGACCCGCGTGAGGTGTGCTGGCGGCGAACCCAGCTCACCGGGGAACTCCCCCTACCCGCCAAGGACACGAACGGCAAGGGCATCGATCTGCTGATGCGGCTGTGCAACTTCGCCACCGCGGAAACGGAGTGCCTGGCCATTGCGTGGCTGATCGGCTGCCTCGGTCCGTCCGTGCCCGTCCCCGCGCCGTTCCTCACCGGCCCCCAGGGTGCGGGCAAGTCCACCGGCGGACGCATGCTCGTGCGGATCATTGAGGGCATGAGCGGTGACCTGCGCCGGGCCCCGAAGGATGAAGAGAACCTGATCGCTGCCGTGGCGGCGGGATGGGTCACGGCGCTGGACAACCTCTCGCACATGTCGCCGGACCTGTCGGATGCGATGTGCTGCATCGTCACCGGTGCCGAGAGCGTCAAGCGGGCCCTGTTCACGGACGGGGACGTGTTCCGCGTCGGCTACCGCCGGCCGCTGCTACTCACCGGTATCGACGTCGGTGTCATCCGGCCCGATCTTGCCGACCGCCTGCTCCCGCTGCGTTTGGAGCGGCCCCGCGTGCGGCGGACCGAGGCGGAACTGTGGGCGGAGTACGCGGAAGTGCTGCCCGTTGTGCTCGGGTCCCTGCTCGATCTCACGGTCAGGGTCCGCGCGGCGCAGGCGGAGACTCCCACCGACCTGCGCATGGCCGACTTCGCGCACCTGTGCGCGCAGTTCGACGCGGCAACCGGGCTCGGGGCGCTGGCCGCGTACCGGGCCCGGCTGGACGACCTGAACGACGACGTGATCGAGGGCGACCTGTTGGCACAGACCGTCCTCCGTCACGCCGAGACCATCGAGCCGGGCACGGCGCAGCGGATGACGTCCACGGAGTGGCTCAACTGTCTCAGCCACCTCTACAGCGGCGACGACTCCCGTCCCCTGCCCAAGGGGTGGCCGACCACCGGCAAAGTGCTCTCCGACCGTCTCAAGCGCCTACAGCCCACGCTCGCCGCGCGGGGTGTGCTCATCGATTCGGGCCGTACCAGTGAGGGCCGGTACCTGGAAATGACCCGCCCCGCCCCGGCACCCCCGCACGAGCAGCAGCGGATGCTCTGACCCGCGCTCCCCACGCTCACGCGGACAAGCAAGAGGAGCACCGCTCGCCCTGCCTGAGGGTGCTCCTCTTGCTGTTCGGGGCGCAGCCCCGCCCCAAGGTCGCGCCGCGCAGCGGCTCCTTCTTCACGTTCTGAGCGGCACCGCACTACGACAGCCACCCTCTCTTTTGTCCTAAGAGGGAAGACGCTGCGTCATCTGCGTCACGCGAGCCGGAAAACGGCATCTGACCTGCGAATACAGGCATGACGCAGACGGCCGTCTCTGCGTCATCCTTCGTCATCTGCGTCATGGGCCACCTCACGGATGACGCTGCCCATGACGCAGGCCTCGGCACCCGCGTCACCTAAAACAGCAGGTCAGAAGCCTGAATGACGCTGGCGACGCAATGACGCAGAAATCCACACCTCGGACAGGTCCAGGATCCGAGAACCCTCGAAGCCGACGCGACACCCCCCGAGGACCCCATGAGCCGAACTCCATCCGGTCAACCCGACCCCCGCGCGATCCTCCGCAACGGTCTCCCGGACCGCTACCTCACCCCCGACGACATCGCCGTGATCTTCAAGGTGCCCAAAGAGACCGTCTACCAGTGGCGCAGGAAGCACACCGGACCGCCCGGATTCCGCGTCGGCAAGTACGTGCGCTACGACCCCGCCGCCGTGCACGCCTACGTCACCGAACGCATGGCCGACAACCGCACCGCCGCCTGAAACGACCACAACCTCACAGCTCAACACCCCAGGGAGGGCCACTCCGTGGCCCTCCCTGCCCATGCCCCGAAGGGAACACCCCCGCATGGCAGGCAGCATCCAAGACCGCTGGTACAAGACCGAAACCGACACCAACGGCAAGACCGTCCGCGTCAAGACCGACCGCCACGGAACCGGCATGCGCTACCGGGCCCGCTACTTCGCCCCCGACGGCAAGCGCAAGGGCAAGTCCTTCCCCGACGGACAGAAGCGGCTGGCTGAGCAGTGGCTGAGCAAAATCACTGCGGACGTGGCTCGCGGCGACTACATCGACCCGAACGCGTCCAAGACCTCGTTCCAGGAGTTCGCGGAAGGGTGGCTCGCGAGCCAGAGCGGAGACCCGAACACCCGCGCCTCGATGCAGTCCCAACTCAAACTGCATGCCTTCCCGCGCATCGGTTCGCGTGCGCTCGGGTCGTTCCAGCCGAGCCACATCCGCGAGTTCGTGACGCGGCTCGAAGCGTCCGGCATGTCCGGGGCCTACGCCCGCGTGATCTTCTCCAACGTCCGCGCCGTGCTCTCCGCAGCCGTAGAGGACGGCTACCTTCGCCGGAACCCCTGCAACTCCCGCACGGTGGCGCTCCCCGAGATGGGCACGCGCCGTGTGGTCCCGTGGCAGCCGGACCGCGTCATCGCCATGCGAGCCGCCATGGTCGAACGCTTCCGGCCCATGGTGGACATGGGTGCCGGCTGCGGGCTACGGCAAGGCGAGATCCTCGGACTGTGCGTCGACGAGGTGGACTTCGACAACGGCACTCTGCACGTGGTGCAGCAGCTCAAACTGAGCCTGAGCAAGGCCGTGTTCGCGCCCCCGAAGGGCGGCAAGCTCCGTGACGTACCTCTACCCGATCCTGTGGCGGAAGCGCTCAAGGAACACATCAAGCGCTTCCCGCCCGTGGAGATCACGTTGCCGTGGATGCGAGCGAACGGTCAGCCCGTGACGAAGCGTCTGATCTTCAGCGGGCCCAACGGTGGGCACGTCTGGCGTACGTCGCTGAACGAGGACCACTGGAAGCCCGCTCTCGCCAAGGCGGGCGTCATCCCCAAGGCGAAGAGCCGTGAGCACGCCGCCGCGCGGGAGCATGGCATGCACGCCCTGAGGCACTTCTACGCGTCTGTTCTGCTGGACGCGGGAGAGAGCATCAAGGCCGTCAGCGAGTACCTCGGGCACTCCGACCCGGGTCTGACACTGAAGGTGTACGCGCACCTCATGCCGAGCAGTCGGGACCGTGCCCGGAAGGCTCTCGCTCAGGCACTCCGACCGACGCAACAGCCCCCGCGCTGAGGTCCCACAGAGGGCCCAGGCCGTGAAAATGCCTCCCGCCCGCGCCGTTTGCGCAGGTGGGAGGCATGATCACAAACCCTACTTCTTCTTGCCCTGGTTCTTGACCGCCTCGATCGCCGCCGCGGCCGCGTCCGGGTCGAGATACGTCCCGCCCGGCTTCACCGGCTTGAAGGACGCGTCCAGTTCGTAGGCCAGCGGGATGCCCGTCGGGATGTTCAGGCCCGCGATGTCGGTGTCGGAGATGCCGTCGAGGTGCTTGACCAGGGCGCGGAGGGAGTTGCCGTGGGCGGCGACCAGGACCGTGCGGCCGGCGAGGAGGTCGGGGACGATGCCGTCGTACCAGTACGGGAGCATGCGGACGACGACGTCCTTCAGGCACTCCGTGCGGGGGCGCAGCTCCGGCGGGATCGTCGCGTAGCGCGGGTCGTCCGACTGGGAGAACTCCGTGCCGTCCTCAAGGGGCGGGGGCGGGGTGTCGTAGGAACGGCGCCAGAGCATGAACTGCTCCTCGCCGAACTCCGCGAGGGTCTGCGCCTTGTCCTTGCCCTGAAGGGCGCCGTAGTGGCGCTCGTTCAGGCGCCAGCTGCGGTGGACCGGGATCCAGTGGCGGTCCGCGGCCTCCAGCGACAGCTGCGCCGTGCGGATCGCGCGCTTCTGGAGGGACGTGTGGACCACGTCGGGGAGCAGGCCGGCGTCCTTGAGCAGCTCACCGCCGCGGACCGCCTCCTTCTCGCCCTTCTCGTTCAGGTTGACGTCCACCCAGCCGGTGAACAGGTTCTTCGCGTTCCACTCGCTCTCGCCGTGGCGGAGGAGGATCAGCTTGTACGGTGCGTCGGCCATGCCTCAGAGCGTAATCCACGCATTCGGGCCCCCGCCTGGCGCCTGCCTCCCAGCCCCACAGTTGACGGCTTCTGTTAATTGAGTGGTTCCCCGGGCCGTCTCGTTCGTAAGTTGTGCCCAGCACGTGAGCCACTTACTTACCTGTCCGACCGTGGGGGAACGATCCATGTCACTCGCCGCCCTGAGACGTGCCGCCCGGGAAACCGTCTCCGGTCTGCCCCGCGAGTTCTGGTGGCTGTGGACGAGCACCCTCGTGAACCGGCTCGGGGCGTTCGTCTCGACCTTCATGGCCCTCTACCTGACCCTCGACCGCGGCTACTCCGCCACCTACGCCGGCCTCGTCGCCTCCCTCTACGGCCTCGGCGGGGTCGTCTCGTCGATCGGCTCGGGCGTGCTGACCGACCGGATCGGCCGCCGCCCCACCCTCCTCGTCGCGCAGTCGTCGACCGCCGCGTCCGTGGCGCTCCTCGGTTTCATGCACGACCCCGTCGCCATCGCCGCCGTGGCGTGCCTCGTCGGGGCGGCGAGCAACGCGTCCCGCCCGGCGGTGCAGGCGATGATGGCCGACATCGTGCGCCCCGAGGACCGGGTCCGCGCGTTCTCGCTCAACTACTGGGCCATCAACCTCGGCTTCGCCGTCTCCTCCATGGCCGCCGGGTTCATCGCCGAGGTCAGCTACCGTGCCGGGTTCCTGCTGGAGGCCGGAATGACGGCGGTCTGCGCGGTCGTCGTGTTCCTGCGGCTGCCCGAGTCCCGGCCCACCGTCGCGACGACAGCCGACGGCAGGGAACCCGCCGCCCCGGTCCGCCTCGGAACGGTCCTGCGCGACGGGCGGTTCATGAGCGTCGTAGGACTGTCCTTCCTCGTCGCCGTCGTCTTCCAGCAGGGCTCGGTCGGCCTGCCGGTCGCGATGGGCGAGGCCGGGTTCACCCCCGCCGACTACGGCACCGCGATCGCCGTCAACGGCTTCCTCATCGTCGCCCTCCAGATCCCGGTCACCCGCCTCATCGAACACCGCGACGCCAAACGCCTGTTGGTCGTCTCGTCGATCCTCGCGGGCTACGGCTTCGGGCTCACCGCGTTCGCCGGCTCGGTCGGCGTCTTCGCCCTCACGGTGTGCGTGTGGACCCTCGGCGAGATGATCAACGCCCCGACCCAGACGGGCCTCGTCGTCCGCCTCTCCCCGGTCCAGGGCCGCGGCCGCTACCAGGGCATGTACACCCTGTCCTGGGCGGTCGCCGCGCTCGTCGCCCCGCTGATGTCCGGGTTCGTCATCGACCGGTTCGGGGCGGCGTGGCTGTGGGGGATGTGCGCGGTCGTGGGGACGGGGGCCGCCGTGGGGTACGGGGCGCTGATGCGGGGGCTACCGGCCACGGGACCGGGGACCGTGGAAACCCCGATCACGGCGAAACCGGAGGTCAGCGCGGCCTGAGCGCGAGCGGGCGACCGGGGGCCGGGCGACCCGCCCGCAAGCAGTGGTGCGTGGGAACCCTCGGCGCCCCGGGAGGGTGCGGCGCGGAAGTGTGACACTCCGCGCGGAAGTGTCACACTTCCGCGAAGCGGGGCCTGCCCGGTCGGCGTCGGTGGAGCGCCGCACCGCTCACCTTCGAAGTCCCCCGGAACACCACCTCCTCCGACCTCAAGGATGCATCCGCGCCCCCTTCACCACCTTGTCCACCCCGTTCCGCGGCCCGTACACCGCCAGCCCCACCACATCCAGCTCGGCCGTCGCGACGGCCCGTACCGCCGCCCGGTTGTCCCGGTCGTTGCCGGTGGTGAAGAGGTCCGACGTGAAGACGGACCGGGGCAGCGCACGGCTCAGCGCCCGCCCGTGGGCCGCCACCAGGACCTCCTTCGTGGCCTCGAAGACCATCACCGGCTGCCGGAACATCGGCAGGTAGCGCACCCCGTCGGCGTCCTCGTACGGCTCCCCGACCACCTCGGGAATCTGTGATCCCAGGCCGCTGACCAGGAAGGACGTGACGTTCAGCCGCTGCCAGGGGTCAAGGTCCTCCCGCAGCAGGACGGCGATCTTGGTGTCGAAGCGGATCGGTTCAGCAGTGGTCTCAGTGCTCATACGTCGAGACTGCCGACCGCCCGGCACGTCCGTCTTGTACGTTCTTTGCATGGCCCCGCAGCGCCCCGAGCAGGAAGTCTCCGCCTGGCGGCCCCGTATCCCCGGTGTCGTCGAGGTCTTCCACGCGCACTTCACCGAGTACGCGTACCCGATGCACGTGCACGACGCGTGGACGCTGCTGATCGTGGACGACGGCGCCGTACGGTACGACCTGGACCGGCATGAGCACGGCACCCCGCACGACACGGTGTCGCTGTTGCCGCCGCACGTCCCGCACAACGGCTCGCCCGCCACCCCGCACGGCTTCCGCAAGCGCGTCCTCTATCTCGACGGCACCCATCTCCCGGACAGCCTGATCGGTTCCGCCGTCGACCAGCCGGACCTCCGCGATCCCGAACTCCGGCTGCGCGTGGGCCAGTTGCACACCGCGCTCGGCCACCCCGGCGACGAGCTGGAGGCCGAGAGCCGTCTGACCCTCATCGCCGAGCAACTGCACGCCCGGCTACGGCCGTTCGCCGCCCCCGCCCCGACTCCCGGCCCCGTCCTCGCCCACACCCTCCGCGAACTCCTCGACGAACGCGTCACCGAGGGCATCACCCTCGACGAGGCCGCCCGGCTCGTGCACGCCCATCCCGCCCATCTGGTACGGGCGTTCAGCGGGGCGTACGGCATCGCACCGCACCAGTACCTGATGTCCCGCCGCGTCGACCGCGCCCGCCGGCTCCTCCTCGACGGCCGCCCGCCGGGCGAGGTGGCGACGGTGACCGGGTTCTACGACCAGTCCCATCTCACGCGCCATTTCCGGAAGTTGGTGGGGGTCACGCCGGGACGTTATTCACGCGACGGACATCGACTCCGCGGCTAGCCTCGCCCCATGGCATCGCGCAGGGAATCGCACATGGACTGGCACACGTGGCACGACGCCTACGACTCCCCCGACTCCTACCTCAGCCGCCGCCTGGCCATCGTCCAGGAACGCCTCCGCCTCGCCCTCGACACCGCCCCGCCGGGCCCGCTCACCGCGATCAGCCTCTGCGCCGGACAGGGCCGCGACCTGATCGGCGTACTGGCCGAGCATCCCCGAGGGCCCGAAGTCCGCGCCCGGCTCGTCGAGTTGGACGAGCGGAACGTGGACATCGCGAGACGGGCGGCCCGCGCCGCCGGCCTCCCCCACGTCGAAGTCGTCGCCGGAGACGCCTCATTGACGGATCAGTACGCCGAACTCGCCCCCGCCGACCTCGTCCTCGCGTGCGGCGTCCTCGGCAACGTCTCCGACGCAGACGTCGAGCGCGTCCTCGACCACTGCACCGCCCTGTGCCGGACGGGCGGCACCCTCGTCTGGACCCGCAGCCGCGACCTCGCCCCCGACCTCGTCCCCCAGGTCTGCGCCTGGCTGGAGGAGCGCGGCTTCGAGCGCCTGTGGGTGTCGGACCCCTCGATCCCCCAGTCCGTCGGCGCCCACCGTTTCACCGGCGAACCCCGCCAACTCCCCACCGGCACCCGCATGTTCGACTTCATCGGCTACGACGTCCTGCGCCGGAGCTGAGTCACAGCTTCCGCTGCGCCTCATACAGGTTCCGCGGCCGTACGACCTCCGTCGTGCCGTAGAGCTCCAGCCGCGCGTGCAGGTCGCCGGTGAAGTCGGGGACGTCGATCTGATCGAACTCGGTGACCGTGTTGAGGCCCACCGTGGCGCTGTACGGGGCGAGTTGGTCGATCTTCATCAGGCCCGCGCGGCCATTGGTGACGCGGATGTTCCAGTGGGTGAAGCGGGCGCCGAAGAGCGGACCGGCGTTCGCGTCACCGCCGTGGCGGCCGTCGTTGTTGACCGTGATGTCGGTGCGGACGTTGGCGAAGGGCAGACCGCGATGGCTGTCGAAGGTGCCCATGCGCATGTCGCCGCGCGACCAGACGTTGTACGACGACAGGCCCTCGACGTTGATGCCGTGGAGCTGGGTGTTGGCCGGGGCCGGGACCGTGCGCTCCTCGATGGTGAAGTCCTCGATGAGGTTGTCGTGCGAACCCTCGCGGCAGAAGTAGGGGTGATGCGAGCCGCGGCCCGCGACCGTCGTACCGCGCAGCGTGCACGCCGAGGCCGCCACCAGGCCGAAGCCGTTGTCCACATGCCGGACCGTCACGTCGTCCACCCAGCAGTCGTAGGCGCATTGGAGGACGACGCCGTTGTAGCCCTTGTCGAGGAGGTGCGGTTGTTGTGGGGTCTCCACCGCCTCCAGGGTCAGGCCCTCCACTCCCGATCCCGTCAACTCCGCCACGTGGGTGGTGAATTGGGGGTTCCACTCGGGGCGGATGTCGAGGGGCAGCGGGCGTTCGAGCGTCACCTTGCGGCCGTGGACGTGCGCGATGCGGACGGGCCATTCGTAGGGGACGTACGACAGCAGCTTCGTCTTGTCGTCCCAGTAGTACGCCTCGGGGCCGGGGCCGCCGCCCGCCATGTGCTGGAGGAGGGTGTGGGCGGTGTCGTCGGCCAGGCGGAGCAACACCAGTTCGCCCGGCTTCAGTTGGGAGGCGTCCGCCACCCGCACCGTCCAGGCGCCCTGTCGCGCCGGCTCGACCGCCGTCAACTGCCGCCATTCGTCACGCCTGTTGCCGGTCCAGCCCTCGAAGGGCCAGGCCTTCGCCCTGATCGCGGCGACCAGTGAGTCCCAACGGGCCGTCGGGGCAAGCCAGATGAGGCCGCCCGCCCAGGACCAGGACGACTTGTCGCCGCCGTAACGGGAGCCGTAGACACCGATCAGTTCGGTCAGGTTCTTCGTCGCGTAGAGCTTCGTACGGTCGCTGCCGGCGCCTCTGACCACCACGTTCGAGTGGCCGACGCGGATCACGTCGTCGATGCGGAAGGTGCCGGGCGGGATGAGGACCGTGCCACCGCCGGCCCTACCGGCAGCGGCGATGGCACGGTTGATCGCGGGGGCGGAGTCGGTCGTACCGTCCGCGACGGCGCCGTAGCGGCGGACGTCGAGGACGAGGGGGCGCCGGGGGTGGCGTCGCGTGCCCGCTCTGCCGATGTACGGGATCTGCGGGTGGGTGAAGGGGGTGCGGGTGAACTCCCGCCAGAGGGAAGGGACTTCACCCCCAGAACCGCCGGGCCCTCCGCCGGGCCCTCCTCCGGGTCCCTGTTTCGGCAGCGGGACCGCCAAGGCCAGCGTGCTTCCGAGCAGGGTTCGTCTGGTGAGACGGAGGTTGCTCATATACGTACGTCCTCCCACGCGGCTCTTCATGGATGTGAACGTCGTTCATAAATATGCTGGCGGTGAGCATGCCACGAGGCCCCAGTCGCAGGGAAGGGGTCGAACAGGGGTCAGATCGAGGTCAGTTCGTCGGCCGCTGGGTCAGATTCGTGAACGCGTCGAGATTCCGCGTCGACTCCCCGCGCGACACCCGCCACGCGTACTCCTTGCGGATCGCGGAGGCGAAGCCCAGTTCCAGGAGGGTGTTGAAGCTGCCGTCGGCGGCCTCCAGGACCTGGCCGAGGAGGCGGTCGATCTCGGCCTCGGTGACGGCGGACAGCGGCAGCCGCCCGGTGACGTACACGTCACCGAGCTGGTCGACGGCGTAACTCACGCCGTACAGCTTGAGGTTGCGCTCCAGGAGCCAGCGGTGGACGGCCGTCTCGTTCTCGTCGGGGTGGCGGATGACGAAGGCGTTGAGCGAGAGGGAGTGGCGGCCGACGAGGAGGGAGAGGGTCGTCGACAGCTTGCGGGTGCCGGGGAGTTTGACGACGAACGTGCCGGACTCCGGGCTCTCCCAGTCGAGTTCGGCGTCCTTGAGGAAACCCTCGATGACCTGCGCCGCCCGCTCCTGGTCCGCTGCCGCCTCACCCATGGTGCGAGCGTACGTGACGGCGGTGGGCCTGCGCCGCCGCCGTGTAGACGTCCGCCGTGGCGGCGGCGGCGGTGTCCCAGCCGAAGGACTGGGCGTGCCGGGCGGCGGCCTCGCCCATGCGGGGCGCGAGGTGCGGGTCGTCGGCGAGACGGCGCAGGACGTGCGCGTAGCCGACGGGGTCGTGGCCCTGCACCAGGAAGCCGGTCTCGCCGTCGCGCACAGCGACCGGGAGGCCGCCGACCGAGGCCGCGAGCACCGGCGTACCGGCCGCCTGCGCCTCTATGGCGACCAGCCCGAAGGACTCGCTGTACGACGGCATGACCAGCACGGACGCGGCCCGGAACCAGTCCGCGAGCTGCTCCTGCCCGACCGGCGGCCGGAACCGTACGACGTCCGCGATGCCCAGCCGCGCGGCCAGTTTCTGCAGGCCCTCCGGCTTGGCGAGGCCGCTGCCGCTGGGGCCGCCGACGACGGGGACGACGATGTTCGAGCGCAGCTCGGGTCGCTCGTCCAGCAACACCGCCACCGCGCGAAGCAGGACGTCCGGCGCCTTCAGGGGCTGGATGCGGCCCGCGAAGAGCGGGATCAGGGCGTCCTGCGGGAGGCCGAGGCGAGCGCGGGCGGCGGCGCGGCCGTCGGCCGGGCGGAAGCGTTCGAGATTGACGCCCGGGTGCACCACGGCGACCTTGGCGGGGTCGGCCGAGTAGTGCCGTACGAGTTCGTCGGCCTCCTCCGCCGTGTTGGCGATGAGGCGGTCGGCGGCGGCGACGATCTGGGTCTCGCCGATGACGCGGGCGGCGGGTTCGGGGGTGTCGCCGTCGGCCAGGCTGGCGTTCTTGACCTTGGCCATGGTGTGCATGGCGTGCACGAGAGGGACGCCCCAGCGCTGGGCGGCGAGCCAGCCGACGTGGCCGGAGAGCCAGTAGTGCGAGTGGACGAGGTCGTAGTAGCCGGGGCGGTGGCCGGCCCACGCCTGCATCACTCCGTGGGTGAACGCGCAGAGCTGGGCGGGGAGTTCCTCCTTGGCGAGACCTTCGTACGGTCCCGCGTCGACGTGCCGGACGAGCACGCCGGGTGCCAGTTCGACGGTCGGGGGGAGGGCGGCCGTGGTGGCGCGGGTGAAGATCTCGACCTCGATGTTGATCGCGGCGAGGCGCTGCGCGAGCTCCACGATGTAGACGTTCATGCCGCCCGCGTCGCCCGTGCCGGGCTGGTGCAACGGTGACGTGTGCACGGAGAGCATGGCGACCCGGCGGGGCTTGCGGTGCAGCCTCAGCCGGGCGGACGAGGCCGCGGAACGCCGCCCGAGCCTGCTGCCGTACTGGCTCACGTGGCGTTCCTCCTCGCTGCGGGCATGCCGGAAGGAGGGCGTGGGGTTCCCTCCAAGGACGCCAACATCGGGAGGCCGGATTCTCATTCCGGCGCATGGGGATTTTACCCATCCATTGCCGGGGATCGCTCAACCGTTCGAGGGGACGGTGCGTCGGCCTCCTTCCGTGCGTTGGCTTCCTTCCGTGCGTTGCCTTCCGTCCGGCGACACGTCGCCCTCCGTCCGCCGGTCAGCCCACCGGCGACGTCGCGAAGGCGTGCCAGTACGCGGCGGCGCGGCCGGTCCGCTTGAGCAGCCGGGCCGGTTCGGGCGCGGCGGGCCATATCTGGAGCAGGTACCGGTCGTCGGTCGGCGGCTCGTCGTCCTCCCGGACGTTCTTGCTCCGGCCCGCGTCCATGCCGACGGCGGAGTACCGCACGCGGTAGTCGCGCTCCTCCAGGCCCAGCTCCCACCGGGCCTTCCCGTTCCACTGCCGCAGCGCCGTCTCCCCCGACACCGGCCGGAACGGGACCTCGACGATCTCCTCCCACGTCTCGTCCAGCTCGGGCCTGCCGTCGTGCAGCTCGGCGGTGAAGTCGACGCCGCCGATGCGCAGACCGGTCAGGAGCAACAGCGCCCCGGCCGTCCCGCCGCCGCAGAGCCCGACGCCCTCCTGCCCGGCGAAGGCGTCGTGCAGGTCACGGCCGTCCTCGCCGCTCTCCACGAACATCTGGCCGTAGTCGACATGCACTTCGCCGCTGACAAGCACCTTCACTGGTCCCACCCCCACCTCGTCCGACCCGATCTCCGATCCTGCCAGGCGACACTGACAACGAGCCGGGCGGCGGCCAGGGGCAGCCGCGGTCGATGCCCCCTCACCCCGGGCCGCCTACCCTCGTACGTATGACAGCCCGCGCAGCCACCCGTCCCGTAGGAACGGTGACGCGCGGCACCACCAACCCCAACCGCCTGCGCCGTATGGACCGCTGGATCGCGGCGACGCACGGCGCCGAGCTGCGGCGGGCCGGCGATCCCGTCGCCGTCGACCTGGGCTACGGCGCCGCGCCCTGGACGGCCGTGGAACTGCTCGGCAGGCTCCGCACCGTCGCTCCCCGCACGCGTGTCGTGGGCGTGGAGATCGAACCGGTGCGGGTCCAGAGGGCGGAGCCGTACGCACGCGAGGGTCTGATCTTCCGGCGCGGAGGGTTCGAGATCCCGGTCCGAGGTCCGATCACCCTTATTCGGGCCGCGAACGTGCTGCGCCAGTACGACGAGTCCAAGGTGGCCCGGGCCTGGGAACTCATGTGTGGCCGCCTCACGCCCGCCGACCCGGCGGTCGGCTCACACGGCGGTCTGCTCGTGGAAGGCACCTGCGACGAGATCGGTCGCCGCCACGTCTGGATCGCGCTCGGGCCGGAGGGTCCCCGCACGGTCACCTTCGCCGCCCACTTCGGGTCGCTGGAGCGCCCGTCCGACTTCGCCGCCCGCCTCCCGAAGGTGCTCATCCACCGCAACGTCCCCGGCGAGCCCCTGCACGCCTTCCTGCGCGACTTCGACCACGCCTGGGCCTCCGCCGCACCCCTCGCCTCTTACGGTGCGCGGCAGCGCTGGACCCAGGCCGTTCGGTATGTGTCGGCCGACTGGCCGGTGACCGACGGTCCGGTGCGCTGGCGGCAGGGCGAAGTGACCGTGTCCTGGGGGGCGTTGGCCCCGCGCGGGTGAATCCGGTTGCGGGTGTGGTGCGTGGGGAACGATCCCCGGCGACCGTTCGTCACACGGACGGGGAGACCGGCACGCCGGTTGTGGCAGCCCATGACCTGGCAGGAAAGGGAAGAAGTACGGGAAGTACCGCCTCTGTCGTTTTGCGTGCGGGCATGGCACGATCCCCCAGGCGTCCGTAAGTTACTGACGGTCAATCAGATGCGGGATGCGGGGGAACGGATATGGGAACGGGCAGGCGAGCCCTGATCACGACGGCCATCACGGTCGTCTGCGCGGTCACCGTACTCGCGGCACCCGGCATCGCGTTCGCGAGCCCGACGCCGACATCGACCCCTTCGGCGACCGCGACCACGTCCCCAACCCCCGTGACCAACAAGGACCTTGAGGCCGTACGCGAGAAGCTCGACGCGCTCTACCACGACGCCGCCGTCGCCACGGACGCCTACAACGCGGCCGAGGAGAAGTCCCAGAAGCAGTCCGCGGAGATCGTGGAGCTGGCCAAGAAGATCGTCAAGGGCCAGGCGAAGCTGGACGAGTTGAAGGACCGCGCCGGTGCCGCGGCCCGCTCCCAGTACCGCACGGGCGGGATCCCGGACGAGGCGCAGCTGCTGTTGAGCGACAACCCGCAGGCGTTCCTGGACGGTACCGGCCGGATCCTGCAGGGCCAGCGCGCCACCAAGGGCCTGATCTCCGAACTGACCCGCACCCAGCAGGACTTGAAGCAGTACACCGCCGACGCCTCCGCCCAGTGGCAGCAGTTGGAGAAGAACCGCCAGGCCAAGGCCACCGCGAAGAAGAAGGTCACGACCCAGATCGCGGCGGCCGAGAAGCTGGAGTCCCAGCTGGAGAAGCGGGAGAAGGAGCGGCTGGCCAGGCTGGAGCAGCAGGCCGCGCTGAAGGCGCAGACCGCGTGGCTCGACTCCGGTGCCCTCAAGGACACCGGCGGCAAGGCGTCCGCGGCGGGCAAGGCGGCGGTGGCCTACGCGACGGCCCAGCTCGGCAAGGCGTACGAGTGGGGCGCCGAGGGCCCGTCGACGTACGACTGCTCGGGGCTGACCTCGCAGGCCTGGGCGAGCGCCGGCGATCCGATCCCGCGCACCTCGCAGGAGCAGTGGAAGCAGCTCCCACACGTCGCCGAGAAGGACATGCGCCCCGGCGACCTCATCATCTATTTCGCCGACGCCAGCCATGTCGCCATGTACATCGGCGACGGCGCGATCATCCATGCCCCCCGGCCGGGGCGGACGGTGACGGTCGCGGGGGCGGGTTCGATGCCGATACTGGGCGTTGTGCGACCGGATGCGTAATACGTCCGGTTGGTGAGCGGGGCTCGGCCGGTGACCCGGGCCACGTGACCTGGCGCACGCACCACCCGCCCCAAACTCCCTCCCGGCGTGACCTTCGTCATCCCCCGGTAAGAGCCCCCCTGCCCAACTGCCGTACGGATCACGGCATATGACAGTGGCCGCCTGCCGGGCGACCTGTCTCACACCATTCCTTTACGGCGCCCACTACCGCTATGGTCCCCGTCGGTGGGTCGAGGTCCCTCGCTCCGCCGTGCCCTCGGGGGGAGGGAAGGAACCAGGACGATGCCCGCACCCATACCGCGGCAGAGAGCCGTCCCGGCCGCGGAAAGTGGTCAGGCGCAGACCGGGCCCGCGATCGGCGGCCCCTCCGGAGACAGTTCCGGAGGCATCACCGGGGACAGCTCCGCAGCCGCCTCCACGGCGGTGCCCGGAGCCGTGTCCGAAGCCGTCTCCGACGTCACGGAGGCTCCGCGCCCGCAGGGCACGGCCGACGACGGCAAGGCGGACGACCGCCCGGCCGACGCCGCGCCGAGCGCTGCCCAGGCCCCTGCCCACGGCACCCCGCCCGGTCACCTCACCCTGCTGATGATCGAGGACGACCCCGGCGGTTCGCCGGTCGTGCCCGAGCTGGTCGACCCGACCGGCAAGCCGATCCGGGTCCGCACCGCCCGCAACCTCACCGAGGCCGAGCGGCTGCTCACGGACGACGTCCACTGCATCCTGCTGGACCTCGCGCTGCCCGCCCCCGCCCGGGCCGGGGACGGCACCGACGACGAGCTGGCCGTGCTCAAGCACGTCCTGCGGCTCGCGCCGCACCACGCCGTCCTCGCCCTCACCGCGTCCGGCGACACCGAGCGCGGCGCCGAGGCGGTCCGCGTGGGCGCCCAGGACTATCTCTTCCGCGACGAGCTGGACGGCCGGCTGCTCAGCCGCGCGATCCGCTACGCGGTGGCGCGGAAACGTTCCGACCGCGCCGAGCGCAAGCTCACCGAGTCCAAGCTGCGCGCCCAGGAGAACGCCCGCCTCGAACGCGGCCTGCTGCCCACCCCCCTCCTGGAGGGCTCCCCGCTGCGCTTCGCCGCCCGCTACCGCCCCGGCCGCTCCCGCGCGCTGCTCGGCGGCGACTTCTACGACACCGTGCGCACCCCCGACGGCACCGTGCACGCGATGATCGGCGACGTCTGCGGTCACGGCCCCGACGAGGCCGCGCTCGGCGTCGAACTCCGCATCGCCTGGCGCGCGTTGACCCTGGCGGGTCTCTGCGGCGACCAGCTGCTCGGCACGCTGCAACAGGTCCTGGAGCACGAGCGCTCCGACGACGAGATCTTCGCGACACTCTGCACGGTCGACATCGCCCCCGACGGCCGCCGCGCGGGCCTCTGCCTGGCCGGCCACCCGTCTCCGCTGCTGGCCCGCCCCGGCCGCCCCGCCGAACTGCTCCCCTACGACAACAACGGCCCCGCCCTCGGTCTGCTCCCCGGCGCACGCTGGCCCCGGATGCAGGTCGAACTGGGCGCGGAGTGGAGCCTGATGCTCTACACCGACGGCCTGATCGAGGGCCGGATCGGTGAGGGCCGCCGCGAACGGCTCGGCCAGGACGGCATGGTGGCCATGGTCCGCCGCCAACTCGCCGAGGGCCTGCGGGGCGAGGAACTGCTCCGGGCCGCGGTCAACGAGGTCCGCGACCTCAACGGCGGCGAGCTGACGGACGACGTGGCGGTAGTGATGCTGGACCGGGCGCCGTAGCTCCGTAGCGAGCGGGGCGACCGGTCCGGTGCGGTGCGGTGGTTGCCGTACGGCTTCAGCGGCCGCCGTTGTACGGGCCGTAGGGGCCGTCGCTGCTGGAGCCGCCTCTGCGGCTTCGGCCGCCGCCGGGGAGGCCGCGGAGGGCCGGGCGCACGTCGACCATGTACACGATGGTCGCGACGAGGCCGATGATCGGCAGGAACGACAGGATGTTGAAGATCAGGTTCACCACGAAGGCGATCCCGAGGACGATCAGCCAGAACGGCTTGGTCTTCTTGTCCGCCGCGCGGTAGGCGTCCTCGCGACGCGTGGCGGCGTCGACGAGTGCGAAGCCGCTGAAAATGATCAGGGCGGTGCTCAACAGCCACATGAACCCTGCGAAGCCCTGCATCAGCACTACGTCCACCACCAGACTCGGCTAGTTCCTACGCGGTCACCGTACCCGCAACGGGATTCCCGGTACCCGAAGAACGGGCCGGGCACTCATGGAGTGCCCGACCCGTTACCGATCACCCGTACGTGTCACTTCGCGGGCGGAGTCGTCTTCTTGGCGGTGGTCTTGCGGGCCGGGGCCTTCTTCGCGGCCGCGGCGGGCTTCTTCGCCGGAGCGGCCGGGGCCGGGGTCTCGGCCTTCACCACGACGGGCTCGGCCACCGGTGCGGGGTCGGGCTCGACCGCGACGGCCAGCTCCTCGATCTCGTCGGCGGCCTCGCCGCGCCAGGTCTTCACGGCCTGCTCGCCGTGCTCGGCGACCTTCTCGTACGCCTCGCGGGCCTTGACGGCGTACTCGGCGGCGACGCCGACACCGCGCAGCGCGAAGTCCTGGGCGGACTCGCCGAACTTCTTCAGGTCGGCGTCGAAGGTGCTGCTGAGCTTCTTGAGGTCGCCGTCGAGGCTGGTGATGAACTCGTTGACCTTGGTCTGCAGGTTCTCCTGCGCTCCCTTGGCCTTGGCACCGGCCTCCTTGGCACGGGTGGCGGCCTTCTCCTGCACGGCCTTCGGGTCGGTGCCGCGCACGGCGTCGATCCGGGCCGGCGCCTCGGCACGGAGCTGCTCGACCAGGCCGGGAACCTTCTTGGCCTGCTGGAGCGCCAGGTCGGCGGTGCCGGCGGCGAAGTAGAGGGGGGTGGGGTCGCTCAGGGTCTTGCGCAGGTCATCGGTGATGGCCATGGTGATGGTCCTCCCGGTTGCTATCAGCTGAGGGTTGTGTGGTGTGTACGTCCGCGGGTCAACCGGCGGTCTCGTGCGGCGCGGCACCGTCGCCGCCGTCGCCACCGTCGCCGACATCGGCCACGCCGGGGGTACTGCTACTGCTACCGCTACTGCCGCCGTCCTCGCTCCCGTCGGCGATCTCGAACCCGTTCTCCTTGCGGAAGGACTCGTAGATCTGAAGCAGCACCTGCTTCTGCCGTTCGGTGAGCGTGGGATCGGCGAGGATGACGGCACGCGTCTCGACCTCGTCCCGGTCCCGCTCGGCGTCGAGGATGCCGGCGCGCACGTACAGCGTCTCGGCGGAGATCCGCAGCGCCTTGGCGACCTGCTGCAACACCTCCGCGCTCGGCTTGCGCAGCCCGCGCTCGATCTGGCTCAGATACGGATTCGACACCCCGGCGGCATCGGCGAGCTGCCGCAGAGACAGCTGCGCGGTGCGCCGCTGCTCACGCAGATACTCCCCGAGATTGCCGACGTTGAGCGTTGCCATGCCTCCACCTTGCACCACCCGCGCTAACTATTGCAAGCACCTGCTTGCAAAAGTGCGCCATGCCACGTTCGGGGCGGGTGACCGAGCGCGGCGAGGCACGTGTCGACGCCACGTATATGCTCGCCGCCGTGCGCCGCCGGCCGTGGGCGCACCGTGTCGGTCGGGCCCGACACAGCCGTGGTCACGTGGGGGACGCGCGGTGCGCGGACGGCGGGAGCCGGGCGATGGCGAACGGAGCGCGGGAATGGTGAGTATGTGGCCCGACAGGGTCCGGTCCGCGGCCGGTCCCGGCCGCCGCCGGATCTTCGAGCGTGGTGACGTGATCGGCGCGGGCGCGCTGATCGCCTGCGTGGTGGTCTCGGTGATCGCGGCCGACGGGACGGCGCTGAAGGTCGTCGTCGCCGTGCTCGGGCTCTGCGCGGAGCTGGGCATGGTGCTCAGTGGCCGGGCCCTGCCGACGCCGCTTACCTGGTTCGGCGTCGCGCTGACCATCGGGACCGGCTTCGCCGTCATGGCCCTCGTGCCCAACGGGCTCGGCGAGGTTCCCGTGCTGGCCGCCGCCGCCGTGCTGCCGATGTGCATCCCGGCCGGGCCGGTGCGCAACGCCTGCGTCGCACTGCTGGCGGTCGGCTTCGGCGTCGCGGTCATGGTGATCTTCGGCAGCGTGGCCGGCCTGCTGTCGGCCGTCGGCGTGTGGCTGCTCGCCGACCGTTCGATCGAGCACGCCGCGCTCCAGGCCGAACGGGACCGCGCGGTCGCGCTGCTGGCCGAAGTGGAGGCGTCCCGCGCGGCCCGGCAGGAGGCGGCGGCCCTTGAGGAACGCAGGCGGATCGCCCACGAGATGCACGACGTGCTCGCGCACAGCCTCGCCGGACTCTCCATGCAGTTGCAGGCGGTCAGGGCGATCGCGCGGCGTGACGGTGCTCCGGCGACGCTGACCGGGCCGCTGGACCGCGCCGCCGAACTCGCCCGCGACGGAGTGCAGGAGGCCCGCGCGGCGGTGGGTGCGCTGCGTTCCGTACCGCTCCGGGGCGTGGCCGATATCGACGGCCTGACCAGGGGTTTTCCGGGCGAGGCGCGGCTGCGCGTCAGCGGCCGGACCGGTCGGCTCACACCCGAGGCCGGGCACGCGGTGTACCGGGCGGTGCAGGAGGCCATGACGAACGCGGCGCGGTACGCGACCGGAAGTGTCATCGACGTGGACCTGGTGTGGGAGGGCTCCGAGCTGCGCGCCGTCGTACGGGACAGTGGGCTGCCGGCCGGTCGCGGCCCGTCGGGAGTACAGGGCAGTGGCACGGGGCTGCGCGGCATGGCCGAGCGGATCGAGGCCGTCGGCGGCTCGTTGACCGCCGGTCCCGCGCCCGAGGGACCGGGCTGGCGGATCGCGCTCCGTGTACCGGTCGTGGAGGACGCCGGCGCCGCGGCGGACACCGCTTCCGAGGATGGTGCCGCAGCGGGCGGCACTGTCGCAGGCGGCACCAACGCCGGTGGCATGACGGCAGACGGGAAGGCGGACGCGTGACGATTCGGGTGCTGGTCGCGGACGACCAGGCGGTGGTGCGGGACGGGGTGGTGCTGCTGCTGACCTCGGCGCCGGACATCGAGGTGGTCGGGCAGGCCGGCGACGGGAACGAGGCCGTACGGCTCGCCGTGGCGGAGCGGCCCGACGTGGCCCTCGTAGACCTGCGGATGCCGGGGCTGGACGGCACGCAGGTGACGGCCGGGATACTGGCGGCGGGCATCGGGACACAGGTGCTGATCCTGACGACGTTCGCCGACGACGACGCGGTGATGCCCGCGCTGCGGGCCGGCGCACTCGGCTACCTGACCAAGGACGCGACCGGCGAGGCGGTGCTGGCCGCGGTCCGGGAGGTGGCGGCCGGTCGGACCGTCCTCGACCCGGCCGTGCAGCGACGGCTCGTGCAGCTCGTCGTGACGGAGCCCAAGGCGCCCGCCGCCGCGCCCGCGTCCTCGCCGGCCACGCTTCCTCCCGAGGCCGAGGGGCTGACCAGGCGGGAGGTCGACGTCGTACGGCTCCTGGCGAAGGGGCTGAACAACCGGCAGGTGGCGCGCGAGATGGTCGTCAGCCTGGCGACGGTGAAAACGCACCTCAACCACGTCCTGGCCAAGCTGGCGCTGGAGGATCGCGGCGCGCTGATCGCCTGGGCCTGGCGCTTCGGCCTGGTCGACAACACCGAGCGGTAACGGCGCGGACCTCAACCCGGGTTACACCCCTGGGTTGAAGGAGTTCGGGGCGCATCGGCGAATGCTCATACCCATGACAACGACCGACTGGTTCATCGACATCGCGCTCCTGCTCATCGTTCTTCGCCAGCTGCGCGAGGAGCGGCTGACCACCCGCACCATCCTGCTCCCGCTCGGCATGATCACCTGGGCCGCCGGCAACTACCTGACCGACATCCCGACCGCCGGCAACGACGTGCCGCTCGCCGTGATCTTCGCGGCCACCGGGATCGTCTTCGGCCTCGCCGGCGGTCTGCTCACCCGGGTCCGGCACGCCGACGGGCACGTGCTGATCAAGGCCTCCAGCGGCGCGGCCGCACTCTGGATCATCAGCATGGGCTTCCGCCTGGGCTTCGCGGTGTGGTCCACGCACCCCTCCGGCGCCGCGCACGTGACCAGCTTCTCCGCCGCGCACACCATCACCAGCGGCCAGGCCTGGGTCGTCGCCCTGCTCCTGATGGCGGTCGGCGAGGTCGTCGTCCGCCTGGGCACGATCGTCATCCGCGGCCAACTGCTCCAGGCACGGGCCGACCGCGACGCGAACAAGCCGGCCCACCGCCCGGGCGCCTACGTCTGAGCCGCGGAACAGCCCGCGGAACAGCCCACGGCACGGCGCTCGACCCGCGCACCGAACCCGCCTCTCATCCCGCTCAACACCCCACCCGCGCATGACCAGCACGGAGGTACCTCATGTCCGCATCGCACCGCACGCCGCGTGCCCGCACCCTGCCCCGGCTGGCCGTGGCCGTCGCCACCGTGGCCCTCGGAGCGGTCGCCTGCTCGTCCGGAGGCGGGCAGGCGACCGGCGCTTCGAGCACCAGGCCGAGCACGCGGGCCACGGCCGTCACCGCTACCAAGGCGGCGTCGACCATCGTCCCGAACTCCACCCCGAGCGGGCGGGGCGCGTTCCTCGGACCGGTGCGCCGGATCCCGGTCAACGGCATCAGGATCGGCTACCGCCAGTTCGGCTCCGGCCCCGACCTCATCATGGTCATGGGCGACACCGGCACCATGAGCGACTGGACGGCCGACCTGCTGAGCCGGCTCGGCCGCCACTACCACGTCACGATCTTCGACAACCGCGGCGTCGGCCACACGACCGACGACACCTCGGTCCCCGACACCATTCCGCTCATGGCGGACGACACCGCCGGTCTGATCAAGGCGCTGGGTCTACGACACCCCGCCCTGCTCGGCTGGTCGATGGGCGGCGAGATCGGCCTGACCGTCGCCGCGCTCCACCCGGGTGCGATCAGCGCGCTCGTGAGTACCGGCGGCGACCTCGGCGGCAGCGAGGCCGTCAACACGCCGCCCGCCGTGGCCAAGGAGCTCAACAGCCCCAAGACCACGGGGCCGCAGATGATGGACCTGCTCTTCCCCGCCGACGCCACCGCCGCGCGGGCCGCGTACATCGAGCAGCTCGGTCTGATCCCGCCCGAGAAGGTCAGCGACGAGACGCTGCTGCGTCAATACCAGGCCGGGCAGGCGTACGGGTCCTTCGAGGGCACCTGGGACAAGCTCCCCGACAGCACCATCCCGATGCTGATCACCAACGGCTCCCTCGACAAGATCACCCCGCCCCGGAACGCGAGCATCATCACTCAGCGGGCCAAGCACGCCGAGCTGGTCATGTTCCCTGACGCCGGCCACGCGATGCTCGTCCAGGACTCCGGCCGGTTCGTCTCCCTGGTGACGCGGTTCACCAAGGCGTCAGGCATCGGATGACAGACCACTTCGGACGGCGACGGCTGCGGCTCGATCGACGAGCCGCAGCCGTCGTGCGTCGTGTACGGGCGGGGTTTCAGGGGCGGACGAGGGCCTTCAGGACCCGGCGGTCGGCCATGCCCCGGTAGGCGTCCGGCGTACGGTCGAGGGCGAACTCCTGGTCGAAGACACGGCCCGGGGTGATCGTGCCGTCGAGGACGTCGGGCAGCAGCTGCTCGATGTAGGCGCGGGCCGGGCTGGCGCCGCCGGTCAGGGTGAGGTTGCGCATGAACCCGGCCGGGCCGAGCGGTCCCTGCTCGTACTGCGGGAAACCGAGGCGGCTGATGGTGCCGCCGTCCAGGACCGCGCCCAGGGCGGTGTCGAGAGCCTGCCGGGTGCCGACCGCCTCGATCACCTTGTCCACACCGCCGGTCAACTCGCGGATGCGGGCGATGCCTTCGTCGCCGCGCTCGGCGACGACGTCGGTGGCGCCGAAGGCGCGGCCCAGGTCGGTGCGCGCACCGTGCCGGCCGGCGAGCACGATCCGTTCGGCGCCGAGCCGCTTGGCGGCGATCACCGCGCACAGGCCGACCGCGCCGTCCCCGACGACCAGCACCGCGTCGCCGCGGCCGACGCCTGTGGTGACCGCGCCGTGGTGGCCGGTGGTCATCACGTCCGACAGTGCCAGCAGCGACGGCAGCAGCGCGGAGTCGGCGGCCACCGGCAGCTTCACCAGGGTGCCGTCGGCGTACGGGACGCGAACGGCCTCGCCCTGCCCGCCGTCGACGCCGTCGAAGCCGTACCGGCCGCCGTTGCGGCAGGAGATCTGCAGCCCCTTGGCGCAGTAGTCGCAGGTGTTGTCGCTGTAGGTGAACGGGGCGACGACCAGGTCACCCGCCGTCAGCCCGGTCACGTCCGCGCCGGTCTCCTCCACGACCCCGAGGAACTCGTGCCCCATGGGGCGGCCGGTGTCGGTGGCGGGCATGGCCGCGTAGGGCCACAGGTCGCTGCCGCACACGCACGCGGCGAGGGTGCGTACGACGGCGTCGGCCGGCCGCACGATCGTCGGGTCGGGCCGGTCCTCGACACGGACGTCTCCGGCTCCGTACATCACTGCTGCACGCATGGGGGGTCTGCTCCAAACGGGGGTCGTGCGGGTGGTTCGGGGATCAGCGCTCGCGCATCGCCGTACGCGTCACGGGCCTGCTTCGACGGGGGCGGCGGGTGTGTGGGGCGGGGAGCGGTGCGGTGCGGTGCGGTGCAGCTGAACCGCGTTCGCGCACCGCCGTACGCATGACGGGCCCGCTCCAACACGACCCGTGCCGGTCGGTCCACGTGATCAGCGTTCGAGCAGCCGGGCCTGGGCCTCGGTGTGGGTGTCGCCGGCCGCGGGCGGCAGGCTGCCGAGCCGGTCGAGCTGCTCGGGGGTCAGCGTGAGCGCGTCGGCGGCGGTGTTCTCCTCGACGCGGCCGACCCGCTTGGTGCCGGGGATCGGGGCGATGTCGTCGCCCTGGGCCAGCAGCCAGGCCAGCGCCACCTGCGCGGGCGTGGCACCGACCTCGGCGGCGAGGGCCTGCACCTCGTCGGCGATCGCGAGGTTGCGCCCGAAGTTCTCGCCGGAGAAACGCGGGTTGTCCCGCCGGAAGTCGGTGGCGTCGAACTGGTCGGTGGAGCGGACCGTGCCGGTCAGGAAGCCGCGCCCGAGCGGGGAGAACGGCACCAGGCCGATGTTCAGCTCCCGCAGAACGGGCAGGACGCGCTCCTCGATCCCCCGCGTCCACAGCGAGTACTCCGACTGCACCGCG
The DNA here is from genome assembly GCF_036226385.1 of Streptomyces sp. NBC_01261. NCBI lineage: Bacteria > Bacillati > Actinomycetota > Actinomycetes > Kitasatosporales > Streptomycetaceae > Streptomyces > Streptomyces sp. NBC_01261. The sequence goes on along the minus strand of NZ_CP108463.1, from coordinate 6,194,491 downwards.
GTGACCGGCTGGACGGCGTGCGCGCGGCGGATGGTGTCCGGGCCGGCCTCGGAGAGCCCGAAGGCCCGCACCTTGCCCGCGGTGATCAGCTCGCCGACGGCGCCGGCGGTCTCCTCGATCGGCGTGTCCGGGTCGACCCGGTGCTGGTAGTACAGGTCGATGTGGTCGGTGCCCAGCCGCTTCAGCGAGCCCTCGACGGCGGTACGGATGTTCGCCGGGCCGGAGTCCACGTTCCAGGCACCTCCGCCGCCGTGCGAGACCATGCCGAACTTCGTCGCCAGCACCACCTGGTCCCGGCGCCCCTTCAGCGCCCGGCCCAGCAACTCCTCGTTGGTGTACGGGCCGTAGATCTCGGCGGTGTCGATGAGCGTGACGCCCAGCTCCAGCGCCCGGTGCACGGTCCGGATCGACTCCGCGTCGTCGGTGCCTGAGCCTGTGTAGCCGTGGGACATGCCCATGGCGCCCAGCCCGATCCGGGAAACCTCCACGTCACGCAGCTTGATGTACCGCATCGCGCCCTCTCCGGTTCATGGCGTCGCCCGGCACCCTCACCCACCCCCGCTCTCGCCCGGCCCGGCAGGTCGTACCTGCGGTGATACCTGCGGCGGCTGAGCGGGGACCGGGGGTACCGGCGTCTTCCTCACCCACCTTGGCCCGGATCACGCCGGTGTGGCAGGGCGGGCTCTTCAGGGGTAACGGCAGGGCCCCTCACGCACCCGCGCGGCCCGGACCGTACGGGTGAGACTGGAGTCATGCCATCCGAGAGCGCACACAGCGAGGGCGCCGAGCTGGGCCGCTATCTGCGCGCCCGCCGCACCCAGACCAGCCCCGCACACGTCGGCCTCACCGTCGGCACCGGCCTCCGCCGCACCCCCGGCCTGCGCCGCGAGGAGCTGGCCACCCTCGCCGGCATCAGCATCGACTACTACGTACGCCTGGAGCGCGGCAAGGAGACCCGCCCCAGCCCCGCCGTCCTCGACGCGCTCGCCCGCGCCCTGCACATGGACGACCAGGAGCACCAGCACCTGCGCGAACTCGCCGCCCGTGCCGCCCGCTACGCCCCCGAACCGCCCCCGGCCCCGAGCCGCACCGTGCGCCCCCACCTCAGGCTGCTGCTCGAATCGCTCCGCCCGAACCCGGCCTACGTCATCAGCCGCAGCATGGACATGCTCGCCTACAACCCCGGCGGCCTCGCCCTCTACCCGGGCCTCGACGACTGGCCGGTCAAGCAGCGCAACCTCGCCCGCTACCTCTTCCTCCACCCCGCGGCCCGCGACCTGTTCGCCGGCTACTGGGACCGGCAGATCACCGGCTGCGTCGCCCGGCTGCGTGCCATCGCCGGTACGGCCCCCGACGCCCCCGACCTGACCAACCTCGTAGGTGAACTCCTCCTCAAGAGCCCGGACTTCGCGGGCCTGTGGGAGCGCTACGAAGTGACCGGCCGCAGGCCCACCCAGAAGACGTTCCAGCACCCCCAGGTCGGCACCCTCACCCTCACCTCCCAGTCCCTGCACGTGGAAGGCACCCCGGGCCAACGCATCGGCGTCTACACCGCCGAACCCGGCACCCCCGACCACGACGCCCTGCTCCTGCTCGACATGACCGCACCCCGGCCCGCCGAACGCCCGACACCCAGCACCGCACCGCGCCGATCGAGCCCGTCACCGCACCAACCCTGAGCGCGGCCTCGCCGGAAACATCGCGCTCAGTCTCGGCAACTCGCGCGGCGCCTCACCCTCGCCGCGCACGACCCGACGTTCGCCGAGCGGCCCTGAACCACCGTTCCCCTCACCCCGTTCCGCCTCGACGGCGTCATCGAACGCGTCGCCGTCGTCGTCGACGCCGGTCGCGATCCCGTACGCCTCCATGGCGACGTAGTCGAGCGACTCCCAGTCGGGCCAGTCGTCGTGCCACAACTCCCGCGGGCGGGCGGCCAGTTCCCGGACCTCCGGGGCGTCGGCCAGGGCATCGGGACCGGTCACCGCCCGGGAGAACACATCCCGGCCGAGCCCCACCATCCACAACCCGAAGTAACAGAACCCGTCGTCCGAACACCGGCCACCGAGGATCCGCTCCGCCGCCGCCCACAGCTCCCGGGCGGACGCCTCGTACGTCACCTCGTCCAGGCACACCTGGAACCCCACGATCTCGGCCACCGGCCGCCGCGACAGCTCACCGCGCAACCACCCGAGCCGTTCACCCCGGCCCCGCGCCTGCCGCCGGCACTCCTCGATGAGACCCCAGAAGGTATCGATGTCCACGCGGGCACTGTGCCAGACCCCTCTGACAAGGCCTGGCCGACGGACCTGGGCCCAACTAGGTTCGTACGGTGGAGAATCCGAAGATCGTCATCGAACTCACCCCGGATCAGGCGCTGGTCCTGTCCGACTGGCTGGAGCGGGTTCAGATGACAGACCTCCGCCGGATCGTCGACGACGCGGCGGTCTGGGCACCCCTTCACCGCATCGCCGGCACCCTCGACAAGTCGCTGCCCGAGATCTTCGCCCCGGACCACCGCGAACGCCTGGAGGCGGCCCGGCGCAGGCTCCTCCCCGCCCCGGACGACGACAACTCCGATGACCAGCAAGGGAATACGGCCGTATGAGACGGCTCTCGGAGACGACATCCCGCGGGTGACCTCCGCACCGGTGGCACCGCGAAAGTGACGGCACCCAGGGCGAGCGAGGCCGTCACGGAGTCTCAGCGTCGCCGTACCCATTCCACGCCCGCAACTTGTCCGGATTGACCACCAGCCACAAATCGGAGATCAGCCCACCACCCCCCACCCCCACCGCAAGCACGGCGAACGTGGTCCCCCCGATCCGCACCGCCACCCCCGGCATCCCGTTGACGTCGTCCTCGACAAGCTCCACCTCGGGTTCCCGCCGCATGAGGCCGAGGAAGAGTCGAGCCACCTTGTCGCGGCCGACGACCGGACGCAGGGCCGCCCGCACCTTGCCGCCCCCGTCGCTGCGCGACTCGACCGCCGGGTCGAGCAGGGCGACCAGCGCGTCGAGGTCCCCGGTCTCGCAGGCCTCGCGGAACGCCGAGACGACGCGTCCGTGTTCCTCCGCCGTGGCGCTGCCGGGCGGACGGTGGGCCAGGCGGCGGCGGGCGGAGGAGGCGAGTTGGCGACAGGCGGCCGGCGTACGACCGACCGTCTCGGCGATCTCGGTGAACGGCAGGCCGAAGACGTCGTGGAGGACGAAGGCGACGCGCTCCGCGGGAGTTATCGAGTCGAGCACCACCAGCATCCCCATGCTGACCGACTCGTCGAGGGTGATCCGGTCGGCGGGATCCTCGGCGCCCGCCCCGCCCGTACTGACCCACCCGGCCCCGTGCCGCACCGGCTCCGGCAACCACTCACCGGTGTACCGCTCCCGCCGGGCCCGCGCCGACCCCAACTGGTCCAGGCAGATCCGCGACGCGACCCGCGTCAGCCAAGCCATCGGCGCGTCGATCGCCCGCTGCCCCTCCTCGGACAGCGCGTACCAACGGACGTACGTCTCCTGTACGACGTCCTCGGCATCCTGCACCGAACCGAGCATCCGGTACCCGAGGTTAAGCAACCGACGACGCTCGGCCATGAGCGAACCGAGCGTCGGAACGGCCGGGTTGGCCGGGACCGGCGGGGTGGCCGGGCCCTGGCCCGATCCGGCCGACGAGTCAGACGACGAGTTGGACGCCACGGCGACGATCATCCTCCCTGTAAATCCTGCGAGTTCGCGATGGCCTGGGTGGCCGGAGTGGCCGGGTTGGCTGGGTTGGCCGGGTCCGGACGGCGACGATCACCCGCCCTGCGAGTCCCGAGAGTTCAGGATGGCCGGGGTAGCCGGGTCCTGGCCCGATCCCGACGACGATCCCGACGACAATCCGGACGACGAGTTGGACGGCACCGCGACAATCACCCTCCCTGCGGGTCCCGCGGGTCCCGCGAATCCCGCACGATCCGCGATTTCCGCCCGCCCGACGATTCCCGCTCGCCCCGCACGCCCTCCTTCACACCCCGCACGCCCTCGTCCACATTCCGCTCGCCGAGCCACTCGTCAAACGTCTGCCGACCCCGCACCCCACGCCCCACCGGCAACTGCCCGTCCCCCGTCATGGCCGCCCCCACCGCACCCGGCATCCGCACCGGCACCACCAGCCGCCGTTCCCCCCGAATCCGCAGCAACCGCCGCACCATGTCGACGAGTTGCTCGACGCGTGGCCCGGCGAGGTCCGGGGCCATGCCCTGAGCCGGACCCACCGCCAGCTTCACCAGGTGCTGCGCGACCTCGCGCGCGGCGACCGGCTGGGTCCTCATCCGCGGCACCACGGCGAACGGCTTCGGCACCCGTTCGAGGGTCTGCCCAGCGAACTCGTGGAACTGCGTCGCCCGCAGCACCGACCACGGCACCGCCCCACCCCGCACCACGTCCTCCTGGCGGAGTTTGCCCTGGTAGTAGCCGAGCCCGACCCGGTCGATGCCGACGATCGACAGCGCCACGTGATGCCGTACGCCGGCCCGCTCCCCCGCGTCCAGCAGATTCCGCCCGACGGCCTCGAAGAACGCGACCGACTTCCGGGCGCTCGTGGTCGTCACGTTGCTCACGTCGACGACCGCGTCCACACCCGCCAGCGCCGCGTCGAGCCCCGCGCCGCCCACGACCAGGTCCACACCCCGCGACCGGCTCAGCACCACCGGTTCCCGCCCGGCCGCGACCAACTCCTCGACCACGTACCGCCCGACCAGCCCGGTACCGCCCGCCACCGCCACCCGCATGCCGGCCCTCTCCTTCATCGGTTGTCACCCTGCCGCTCGGACCGCGCCGGCACCGGCACCAGCAACACCGCCGACAACAGCATCAACGCGGCCAGGGACACGACATTCAGCACCTGGTCACGCGTCCCGTACATGTCGAGATGCCGCACGTGATAGCTGAAGTGCAGCACGTTGAAGACCAGCCACACCGCACCCGTCGTCTGCACCAGCCGGGTGTTCCGCACCTGGCGCAGCGCGATGACCGTCAGACAGGCCAGCGCGAGGAACATCGCCCCCGCGTCCTTGACGAGGTGCTCGTTGTAGGGACCCAGCTGGGGCAACCAACTCAGCCCGAGCCCAGGGAAGTTCGCGTACCACCCCGTCGGCGAGAAGTAGGCCCACAGCCCTGTGTACAGGCCGACCACGGCCAGCAGACCGAGGCTGACGTACCGGATTCTTGTGTTCATACCCGTACGACGACACAGCCCCCGCGAATGTCAGGCCGGTCCGGTCCGGACGCCGAAGGCGCAGCTCAGGAGGCTGTCCGCGGCCCGCTCGCCGCGCGCACCATGAACACGTCCACCGAGTCCTCCGTCTCGACGACGAACCCGTACCGCTCGTACAACCGCCGAGCCGGACTCCCTCGCAACACGTTCAGCCGTACGACGACACCCCCACCCCGGTCACACCGTTCCAGCAGCTCCCCCAGCACCCCGGAACCGATCCCGCGCCCCTGGTGTGGCGCGCCCACATAGAAATGCTCCAGCCAGTGGCAACGGGCGTCCGCGTCCGGCCGTAGCGCCACACACCCCGCGAACGCCCCGCTCACCTCGATCACCCAGGTCCACCCCGGCTCGAACCCGTCCCGAAACCGCTGCCGCACCCGCCGCGCGTCGTACCGCCCGAGCCGTTCCAGATCGTCGCGCAGTACGACGGCACGCAGCTCGGCGATCGCGTCGGCATCGGCGGCCGACGCGGGCCGTAGCTCCCAGTCCGCCATGATCGGCACGCTACCGCGCGGAAATACGATGGATCCCGGGCAGCCCCGCTGCTGGAATGAGCCGATGCACGACGACGACGGCGACGACGACACAGCGACGGTCGTGGACCGAGGCCAGTACGAGAACGCCAAAACACCCTGGGACCAGGCGACTTGGCGGAACGAGGCCCTCGCCTGGGCCACCCGCGAACTCGCGGCGAGGGGCCTGCGCGAGAGCGGAACAGCCCGCCGGAACGTACGTCTCCGCCCGTGGTCCGTCCTGGTCCGCATCCCCGTGGAAGGCGGCGCCACCACCTCCACCTCGGTATGGCTGAAGGCCAATCCGCCCGCCAGCGCCTTCGAGGCACCGCTCACCGCCGCACTCGCCCGCCGGGTCCCGGAGTACGTCCTGGAACCCCTCGCCGTCGACGCCGACCGAGGCTGGTCCCTGCTCCCCGACGGCGGCGAACTCTTCCGGCAGGTCCTCGACCGCACCCCCACCGACGCCCGCGCCTGGGAGGAACCGCTGCGCCAGTACGCGACGATGCAGCGCACCCTCGTCCCGTACACCAAGGACCTCGAACAACTCGGCGTCCCCAGCGCGAGGACCACGACCCTCCCCCAAGTCTTCGACGAGACAGTGGAGTTCATCGGATCGGTCCTCGACAAAACACCGGCACCGCTACGACACCCCGCCCCCGACACCGACCCCACCACCCTGCGCACCCTACGGCCGCGCCTGCTCAACTGGGCAGCAGAACTAGCCGACTTGGGCATCCCCGACTCCCTCGACCACTCCGACCTGCACGACGGCCAGCTGTTCAACCCGGAGCCCGGCCGCTTCACCTTCTTCGACTGGGGCGACGCGGCCGTATCGCACCCGTTCTGCAGTTTCCTGGTCCCCGCGGGGCGGGTCACCGAGCGCTACGGCCCCGATGCGCTGCCCCGCCTCCGGGACGCCTACTTGGAACCCTGGACAGGAACTGGCCCTACCGGCAAGGACCTTCGCCGCGCGCTGACTCTGGCGGGACGGCTCGGCGTCATCGGCCGCGCGGTCTCGTGGGGCCGGCACTTCCCCGGGGCGTCCGACGAGACGCGGGCGGCAGGCGCGACACAGAGCGCGAAGTGGCTACGGCAACTGGCGTCCGAAGAGCCCCCGTTCTAACGGTTCACCCTCGTCGGCTGATCAACTCCCCACTCCCCACTACAGGTTGACCGCCAACCACGCCTCCATCGCAGCGAAGTCCGCGCCCGTGATCCCGTACCGATGGTCGACGCGTTGCAACAGCGCCCGTCCGGGATGGTGGGCGGTGACCCAGTCGCGGTCGGCGTCCCGGATCTCGTCGTCGACCCACACAAAAGGCCGCCCGGCGGCCCAGGCGACAAGCGACCGGGTCTTCCAGTGCAGGCGCCCGCCGACCGCACTCTCCCCCTCGCTCTCACTCCCCTCCGCCGGTTCGAGCCAGTCCACCAGGGGGAGTTGGGGCAACCCGAGCCAGGGCGCGACGCACACATTGGCATCGTCCATCCAGGTCGTCGCCCACACGAGTTCGCACCGCAGCGCGGCGAGGCGCGACCCGAGCGAGGGGTCGATCCGGGTCAGGAGCGGAGGGGCGGCGGCGGCCGGCGGCGCGAAGCCCGGTTCGTAGACCGGGTAGGGCCGCGACGCACCGAAGGGGAGCAGCGTCCCGTCGACATCGAGGAAGAGGAGCATCGCCAACAGGATCGGACACAATCCGCTCCCACGCCACGCCCGTCAGCCATTCCTCGCCTACGCCACGCCCGTCATCCCTCGAACCCGCCCGCGCGCAGCAGCTCGTCGACCCGGGCCCGATGCGCGGCCTCCCACTCGTCGAGGCTCTCGGCGCCCTCCTGGGCCAACCGCGCCAACGCCCCCGCGAGCACCTCGGCCCGCCGCGCACCCGGCACGACCACGACCCCGTCCTCGTCGGCCACCACGACGTCCCCGGCGTCGACGGCTACGCCCCCGCACCGCACCCGCTCGTTCAACGGCAGCACGGCCTTCTTGACCCCCGGGATCGGCACGACCCCCCGCCCGAACACGGGGAACCCGGCCGCCCGTACCTCCCCCACGTCCCGGATCACCCCGTCGACGACGAACCCGGCGATCCCGCGCCGCTGCGCGACGGCGCACACATTCCCCCCGGCGAGCGCGTACTCCACATCACCGGACTCCACGACGACCACCGAACCGGGCTCGGCGCGGTAGATGGCCGCGTGCAGCATGAGGTTGTCGCCGGGCGGGCACCGCACGGTGAAGGCCGGCCCGGCGAGACGCGACATCGGCCCCCACAACGCCCGGACCCCGAGGTCCAACACCTGCGCGTGGCCGAGCAGATCGGCGAGGGTGGTCGTAGGCATGTCCTCGAATTCGGTGGCATCAGTCATACGACGGACGCTACCGTCCTCCTCATGACTGCCGGGTCGGCCTTGTGCCGTGAGCGAGTCGGGTACCCGGCCTCCGAGTGAGGCCGTGGCGGGCCAGGGGCCCGCCGTCTGTCACTGCGTCCCAGTCGAAGTCAATTCGAGTCACCACATCCGCGCGCAGCGACAGAGAGAAGAGATCACCACCGCATGCCCAACGACTTCAACCAGCCCGTCATCGACGAGTTCCGCGCCAACCGGGGCCGTATGAGCGGCTACTTCGAGGGTGCCCGCCTGCTCCTCCTCACCACCACCGGCGCCCGCACCGGCACCCCGCACACCACCCCCGTCGGCTACCTCCCCGACGGGGACCGGGTCCTCGTCATCGCCTCGGCGGCCGGCTCCGACCGGCACCCTGACTGGTTCCACAACCTCGTCGCCCACCCCCAAGTCACCGTCGAGAGCGGCGTGTTCACCTACGAGGCACGGGCCGAGGTCCTCACCGGCGAGGAGCGCGACCGGCTCTTCGCCCGAGCCGTGGAGGCGGACCCGGGCTGGGCGACGTACCAGGAGAAGACCGACCGGGTGATCCCGGTCGTAGCCCTCCACAGCCTGGCGCAGGGCGGCCCGGGAACCATCGACGCGACATCCTTCGGCGAGGCCATCAAGGTGGTCCACGACGCGTTCCGCCACGAACTCTCCCTGATCCGCGCCGAGTTCACCACCGGCCCCAACCCGACCACCCTCGGCGCCCAACTCCGCGTCAACTGCCTCACGTTCTGCCAGGGCCTCCACAACCACCACACCGGCGAGGACACGGTCCTCTTCCCCCTCATCACCGAACGCCACCCGGCCGCCATCCCGGCCCTGACCCGCCTCCGCGAGGAACACAAACGGATCGCGGAACTGGTGGAGGAACTGCGCGAGACGCTCGCGAGCACCGGGGAGGCGGCGGTGATCCGCGCGGAGGTGGAGCGGTTGACGGCGGCGCTGGAGGCGCATCTGGCTTACGAGGAAGAGGAGTTGATGCCGCTGTTCGTCGCCGCGGGCTGAGATACCTCGGGTTGAGTTCCGCCCTGCCCGCCCATCGGTCCGGACCGCCTAGGCCGGTGCATTGGTCAGTGTCAGGTGCGGGTTGTCCATCGGGCGGGCGGGGAGACCCAGGGAACCGGTGGCGAGCGCCAGGGTCACCGCGTAGGAGTCGATCGCCCTGCGGACGTTGGGGGCGTCGAGGTTCACTCCGGTGACCAGGCGGTCGAGGTCGATGTAGGCGGAGCGGACGGTCTCGACCTTGCGGTAGACGTGCCAGTCCTGGCGCCAACCGTCGGTGAACTCGGACGCCAGCCTTCTTTCCCAGCGATCGAACATGCGCTCGCGGATCTCCCGGCGCGTCGGCGTGAGGTGCATGTGGCGGACCAACTCGTAGAGCGGGTCGCCGACCACGGCCATCTCCCAGTCGATGAGTGTCAGCGCGAGAGCGTCGTCGCGGCGCACCAGGTTCCAGGGGTTCAGATCGCCGTGCAGCAGAGCCGGTCTGCGATGGGTCATTCCGTGGCGGGCCAGCATGACCCGAAGTCCGGCGGCATCGGGAAGGCCGAGGAACCGGGCCACGCGCCGCGACTTCTCCGGCAGGTTCCCCACCAGGTCCACGAGTTGCTCACTCAGCCAGGTGTAGAAGCCGCCCCTGCCGGCCTCCGGGGCGATCAACCGGTAGTCCAGCTTCGTCAGTGCGCAGAGCTGGTCGATCAGCCCGTCCGCCTCGTGCGGGAGCAGACCGTCCACCGGGTGGTCGGGCAGCCGTCGGAGGTCCGGAGGGCCTTCGTAGGTGTGGATGGCGAAGGGCTCTTCCCGATGGCTCTTCCCCAGGGCGAAGATACGTGGCACCGCTGCCGCGACCTTCGACGACTCGATGGCCTGCAGTACCTCGTGCTCGTTGAAGAAGGTGGGCTCCCGTCGGCAGAAGTCCGCGGCCATACGTCGTACGACAACCGGGGCTTTGATGTTCTTCACCCGTACGACGGAGTTCAGGTGAACGGTCCCTTTGAACACCGGGCCGCCCGGCACCGGCCCCGCCGCCGCGGCCAGCGCCTCGCTCACCGCCCAAAAGGGGAAGTCGGCGTGCTCCTTCACCGCCTCGTCCGGAACCCAGACGGGGAGGACGTCCGGTTGCTCCTCGTTCGCCGCGCTGCGGCGTCTGGACTCCAGCCAGCGCTCGATCGCCCACGCGATCTCGGCCCGGTCAGGCACCCGAGGCAGCCACAGCGACACGGCCGCGGCCTTGAGGGCCTTCCGCACCGCCCGCGTCGCCCGGTCCAGGCTCTCCTGGTCGAACTTCTCCGTCAGCGACCTGGCCGCCCGCATGATGTCCGGGTAGACGGACTGCGCCCGCTCGAACGCGATGTAGTGCTTGAGGTCCTCGTCCAGTCCGTGGACGGCGGCGGGCCGGACGGCGCGCATGGCGTCCGCCCACACCTCGGTCACGACACGTCGTTGGTAGGACGGGTAGCCCATGCGGACCAGGTGGGTCGCGAGGTCGTGCAGGGGGTCGCCGTAGGTCGCGAGTTCCCAGTCGACGCAGACGAGGGGCGGATTACCGCCGTCCGTCACGATCACGTTGTCCCGGTGAAGGTCCGTGTGGAGAAGGCTGTACGGCCGTTCCTTCATGTCCGGCACCCGGTCGGCGAGCTGTTCCAGCGCGTCGTCCGCGACCCCGAGATCGTTGAACAGGCTGCCGAATTCAGGCCAGTTGGCCTGTCGGATCTGTCTGTCCGTCTGATGGACGAGAGCGCGCAAGAAGCCCTGGCTTTCCCCGTCCGCCGGCCAGTCGTCCGGCAACGGTGGCAGGGACTCCCGGCCCACCTGGGCCATCTGGGCCATCAGCCCGGTCAGCTGCTCGATCCGGGGACGGTCGACATGCGCGCCGTATTCGCTCGTCCGGGAGAGCGGTTCACCTTCCACATAGCTGTGCACCACGAACCCGCCGGCCCTGACGAGGGACTCCGGGATGTGCTTGAGGACAGCGCCGATGGCGCGCAGGATCTCCGTCTCGCTGTCCCAGGTCCGGATCACCACGGGCAGCACGTCACGGCGCCGCATCCGCACGGTCACATGCGCACCGGGGTCGCGTCCCACGCGTGCGGCCATGAAGGCGTCGGTCAGGGTCAGTACGTAGTTGTCGTTGTGATACCCGTGGATCCGGCGGCCCGACTCGGCGGCGTGCCGCAGAATGTCCTCGGCCTCGTCCTCCGACAGAATGGCCGGCAGGTCTTTCGTGGCGCGTTCCCCGTCGACAGGATCACGGGAAACGGTTGGTGCGCCCACTGGCCGCTCCGGGTTGTTCGCACGGGACGTGAAATGTCTGCACGGCGCTGACCGTGCAGGTGTAATCCGTACGCCCAGCGCCTCGCTCAAGTGGCTACAGTGGGTGGTTTGCCACTCTTCTGCGTGAGGTCGTTCGGATCGATGCGTTCGGTTGTCGTGTTCGTCTCTCGATACGTACGAACAGCGAGTGATTACTCACACGGTGGCCGAATGTTACCGGACCTGCCGACCGCTGATCGCACCGCCAGGTTGCACTGTTGTTAAGGCGTCAGGTCCCCCCTCGAAGCTGCCGCAGGACAGGCTCCAGGGATCTCACGACGACCTCGGCCCCCGCCTCACGCAGCGACGTTTCCTTCTCTTCGTTACGCGCGTAGCCGAGGAACGGGATACCGGCCTGCCGCGCCGCCTCGAAGTCCGAGGGTGTGTCGCCGATCATCAGGGCGTTCGCGGGGGCGGCACCCATGGCGCGCAGGGCTCGGTTCAGGAAGTGGGGGTTCGGCTTCAGCAGTTCGAGGTCGTTCGTGCGGCCGTAGACGTGCGGGGTGAAGCACTCCAGCAGGCCCCGGCCGTGGAGGTACTCCGTCACCGTGCGCGGGGAGTTGTTGGTGGCGACGGCGAGGCGGATGGCGACGGCGCTCCAGGTGCGTATGAGGGGATCCGCCCACGGGGTGGGCAACGCCGAGTCGACCGCCTTGAGTTCGTGCTGGGTGAGCAGTTCCTCCAACTCGTCCACCAGATCGCTGCGGGGGTGCCGCTTGTTGACCGCGTGCAGGACGACATGCGGGTCGGGATGTTTCCGCTCTCTCTCCGTCAGCAGTCCCTTCAGCCCCTGCCGTTCCAGCCAGGCCACCAGATCCTTCGCCACGTTCTCCGCGGCCTGAATCCCCGGGAAGAGCTGGCAGATGGGACCGTCGAAGTCGAAAAGGACGAAGCGAGCACCGGTGATCAGTTCACGCACGTTGCCTGTCTCTTCTGTCACCGGATCAGTCTGCGCCGTATCAGGAGTCACTAGGAGAGTGTCAGGTCCGTCGTGATGGTTTCCCAGAGGGCGTCGAACCACAGCTGTGATTGATCCACGAAGGCCGCGTCCCGCTCGCCGGTCTGGCGGAGGAAGGAGAAGAGGAGGGACTGGGAGCCGAGGACGTCGTACATGTCCAGGGTCTGGGTGCCGTACTCCTCCTCGCGTCTGGTGAGCATGTAGTAACCGAGCAGCGCCTCCTGGCCGTTGAGGAGGTAGAGCTTCACGGGTGGGGTGAAGGGCAGGGCACGGAAGGTGACGTGTACGTCCATGCCGTGCGTGGCTCTCAGGGCCAGCAGGTTGTGCTGAAGTACCTGGCCCTGGGCGTTGCGCATGGACAGCCAGCGCTGGTGGACCGAGTTGTCCTCGCCGCTGCCGTCGGCCGGGACGGGGAACGCGAGGGTGATCTCCTTGGAGGGGACCAGGATGCGGACCTCGATCGACTGGGGGTTGAGGCGGCCCTCGTGGATCTGGCGGAGGGGTTCGCCCAGGGCCAGCATCAGTGTCTCCGCCGTGTGGCACACGACGTCCACGCGTACGCTCGATGCCGCGAACGCGTCCGACAGGCGCGGAGCCAGGCCGACCATGGTCGGCTGGGGCTCACCCGCTGTCGGCGTCGGCGGCACCGCGATCCGCGGCGGGCTCCCCTTGCTCACGTTCGTCAGGAGGCCTGCCTCCTGGAGGAGTCGCAGTGCCTGGCGTACGGCGCCTCGTTCCACGCCGAACTCCTCTGCCAGGTCGGCCTGGGTGGGCAGGCGGTCTCCTGCCTTGAGGTCGCCGGTGCGGATGCGGTCGCGTAGGGCGTCGGCGATCTCCTGGGGCGAGAAGCTTCTGCTGCCGTTCACTGCCACGTTCTCCTGGGTCACGACCAAACGGTATAACTCTGCCCCATCTAAGGGGAGTTGTTTGGAACCTGATTGTAAGTAGGTGTGAGTAGGTGCCAATCGGGAACAACTTAAGCAGAGTTGGCTGCCAACTTCTCCAAGTTGGTGGAAGTTTTGCTTCCACAGCCCGAAGGGGGAACCACCGTGCCTGCCATCGCCCTCCTCTCCGCCGTCTTCGTCGTCGGCTTCGAGCAGATCGTCCAGTGGAAGTACGGCGCCACCGGGATCATCGGCCTGCTGTTGCTCTCCATCGGCATCAAGGCCAAGAGCCCGGCCATCAGCTCCATCGGGGCCGTCGTCCTGGCCCTGCTGGTCACCGGACCGGCCCTGTGACCGTACGACCCGAAGGCCGCCCCCAAGGTCACATCAGGTCAGCCACTGCGGGAGGCGATCAGCTCGTGGGTGTCAGCGTGAGCTCCGAACTGATCGTCTCCCACAGTGCGTTGAACCACAGGTGCGACTGTTCGACGAACGTCGTGTCCCGCAGTCCCGCGCCCTGGTCGAAGGCGAACAGCATCGACTGGGTGCCCTCCGCGTCGTACATCTCCACCTGCTCGTGGCCGATCTCCGCCTCGCGCTGGGTCAGCGTGTAGTAGGCGAAGAGCGCCTCCGAGCCGTTGAGCAGGTACAGCTTCACGGGCGGGGTGAAGGGCAGCGCGCGGAACGTGATGTGCACGTCGATGCCGTGCGTCGCGCGTAACGCGAGCAGGTTGTGCTTCAACACCTGTCCCTGGGCGTTGCGTTGGGCCAGCCAGCGGCGTTGCAGCCGGCTGTCGGCCGGGGCGTCCACGCGGGAGGGGAAGGCGAGGTCGATGTCGCTGCTCGGCAGCAGCACCCGGACGTCGACCTTGGCCGGTTTCAGACGTCCGGCGTGGATCTGACGGAGCGGTTCGCCGATGGCCAGCGTGAGCGAGACGGCGGTCAGGCAGAGGGCCTCGATCTCGACGTGCGGCTGCGCGAAGGCCTCCGAAATGCGCGGCCCCAGGCCCACCATCGTGGGCTGGGGCGGGGCTCCGGGGCCGGTCAGGGCCAGGTTGAGGTCGGGGGCCACGGTCGCCGGACTGCCCTTGGACACGTTGGTGAGCAGTCGCTCGGACTGGAGGATGCGCAGTGCCTGTCGTACGGCCCCGCGCTCGACGCCGAACTCGTCCGCCAGCTTGGCCTGGGTGGGCATGCGCTGGCCGGGCCGCAGTACACCGGACCTGATCCGGGTGCGCAGCTCGTCGGCCAGCTCGCGGTGTGACCACTGTGGCCGTGGTGACCTCGTCCGTCCATTGACGGTGGCGTGTTCCGGGTCCACGACCAAACACTACAACTTCCCGCCATCTTTGGGCAGTTCAAGGAAAGGTGGTTATGAGACGTACCCAAGAGGAGATAACTAGAAGAGAGTTGGTCACCAACTTGACCGACTTGGCCGCCTGGGTCTCTCTCCTGGAGGGGAGCCGAGAGCCCGGCGGCCGGCACCAGGACCACAACTGAACAGCTACGGATGAGTCCAGTCCATCAACAGGCATCGGCGGAAGGGTCGTTCAGGATCAGAAGATGTCCGGGCACCATGGCCGCCTGGACGTACGCAGCAGGGCGTCGGCCACACGGGCGGCGCCCGCTCGTTCTTCCCGCACCCGGCCCAGCGCCGCGAGCCGTACGGCCGACTCGTCACCCAGCCACAGCGTCCCCAACTCTCCTACATCGAGGGTGAGTTCGGCGCTCTCCGTGGTCGGCGTACAGGACGCGCCCTGCGCCGACGCCTCCAACCGGTAGCGCCCACCGGCAAGCCCGGCCCCGTCGACCACCTCGAACACCAACGTGCCCTCCCCCTCGTACGACCGCGCCTCCATGGCCCGTACGACGTCCAGGACCCGCACCCACAACCAGTCCGCCTGTGTCGTGATCGTCGCCGCGCGCGGGTCCGGCAGGAGGAGGGGCAGCAGGTCGTCGGGGGCACGCCAGCCCGACTTCACCTTCGTCACCCAGTCGATCGAGCAGATGTGGCGCCACAGGGCGCGCTCGGCGGCCGGGGTGGTCGCGATCAGCTTCATCACGGTGGCCGTGTCCTGCGGCTGCTTGGCGTCCGTCCACGTGTCGTCGCAGACGTACGCTGCCATGCCCTGCACCTCGCCGTCCGCCGCGCGGTGGACGGCGTAGAACGGCTCCGTCCACGGCGCGCGCTCCAGGCGTACGACGCCCGTGGTGACCTGCCACCAGCGGTCGTCGCGGGTGATCGCGCCGGGCTGGGTGCGGCGCAGGCGCTCGTGCAGTTCGGGGCCGAGTCTGCGTACGTCCTCGCCGTCCACCAGGTCGATGCGGCCGCCGTCCTCCGGCGCCGACCAGCGGGGGTCCAGGCCCGCCCTCGTCACGTCGATCTCCCACTGGGTCGCCGAGGTGGCGGGGCCGAAGCCGTAGCGGCCGTAGATCCGGTACTCGGCGGCGATGAGGGTGGCTACGACGTCGCCGCGCTCCTTCGCCGCCGCGAGGTCCTGGGCCATCATGCGGGTCAGTAGGCCTCGGCGGCGGTGGGTGACTGTGACGGTGACGTTCGAGATGGCGTCCGCGGGGACCGGGGTGCCGCCTACCGCCGTGAGTTCCTGGGGGAAGGAGCGGAAGGTCGCTACGCAGCGGGGGCCGTCGAAGGCGCCGAGGGTGCGGGACGGGTCGATGTAGGTGGCGCGGTCGGCGATCTCTTCGTCCGATACGGACGGGGTGCGGAGGAAACCGGTGTTCAGGGCGCGGATCCAGTCGGGGATCTCGGGCTCGGTGATTGGGCGGACGGCGAGATCCTGGGGGTGACTGGTCATGGGATCACGCTAGGTGTGCGAGCGGCGGGGTGTCTCGGGGATTTTTCTCGCCCCCGCCGCCCCTACCCCTCCCGTCCCCGGGGGCTGCCGCCCCCAGACCCCCGCTTCGGCCTGAACGGCCTCGTCCTCAGGCGCCGGACAGGCTGAGTAGTGCCGACCCTCCGCCGAAAGAGTGAACGAGCTGGAGGATGAAAGGCAGAAGCACACTGTCGCCCCTGAGGCACTCCTACGGCCTCCCCTGGAAGCTGGGGTCATTTCTAACCATTCAAAGCTCATTACGGTGGTTAGATTTACCCCCAGCTTCCAGCGACCCCTCCGGCCCGCGAGGCAGTACAGGACCCCGGCCCCCTAGAACACCGCCCGGATCTCCCCCACCTCACGCCCCCCGCCCAGCACAGCCGCCCTCCCGAGCTCCCCGGTCGGTACGTCCATCAGGTCCAGTGCTCGCCGTAGGACCGGTCCCAGCGCTCGGCCCGCTCCGTCCTCCACCTTGAACGCCAGTGCGCGGCCGTCCGGGAGGGCGATCGCCTGGACCGCCTCCGCGCCCATCTTCGACAGGAGGCCCGGTACCGCGCGCATCAGCCACGTGTCGGGGCGGCGGGTGCCGGCGACGTACTCGGGGTGGGCCCGCATCGCGTCGGCGACCCGGCGTTCCGCCGAACCCGGGGCGGCCAGGACGAAGAAGCGGAAGGCGCGGGCCAGGCCGGTCAAGCTGATCGCCATCAACGGGGCGCCACAGCCGTCTGTGCCCACGGCGGCCACCCGCTCGCCCGACAGTTCCTCCACAACCCTGTGGATAAGTCTTTGGAGGGGGTGGTCCGGGTCCAGGTACGAATCCAGGGGCCAGCCCCGCAGCGCCGCCGCCGCCAGCATCGCCGTGTGCTTGCCGGAGCAGTTCATGGCGACGCGGTCGCGCACGGCACCCGAGGCCAGGTACGTCTCCTGCTCGACGGGGTCCAGGGGGAGGTCCGCGGGGCACTGCAACTGGCCCGCTTCCAGGCCGTGTTCGGAGAGGAGTCGGCGTACCAGATCGCGGTGGAAGAGTTCGCCGGAGTGGCTCGCGGCGGCGATCGCGAGGCGTTCGCCGCTGAGGTCGAGGCCCGCGCGCAGGACGCCCGCCGCCTGCATCGGCTTGTTGGAGGAGCGGGGGAAGACGGGGGTCGTCACGTCACCCAGGGCCAGGTCCACCGAACCGTCCGCGGCCAGGACCACCAGACTGCCCCGGTGCCGGCTCTCGACGAAGCCGGAGCGGACCACCTCCGCCAGCACCGGAGGGGCCCCGTCGACAATGTCCGTACCCTCAGCCGTCACATCGGGCCCCTCACGTCACTCACGTCAGCAGGTCGTCCACCTGTGCCTCTCCTTCACGGTACCTGCGGGCGATCTCCGCGCTACAGCCGTCGGCCGTGTGCTGGAGGAGCTGACGGCGCCGGGACACCTGCTGTTCGTAGCGGACCAGGCGGCCCATCGCCGTGGTCAGCTCCAGGTCGGTGCGGGCCTCCAGGTCGGACAGTTCGACCTCGGCCAGCATCTCCGCGGCCAGCAGCCGGTACTCCTCGCTGTGCGGCGTGCCCAGCGTGACGTGCCGGGCCGAGGAGCGGTGGCGGGCCGGTGCGTCGGTCAGGATCTCCGAGAGACGGTCCACCACCGATGCCGCGCCGGCCGGGGAACGCCGGGCCAGTTCGGCGCGCAGGATGTCGATCCGGCCCTGGAGCAGCCGTCGTACGTAACTCAGGTCGGCCTCGTCGCGCTGGGCGTCGCGGCGCAGCGCGCGCAGCTCCGGGAGCCGTAGCGCGGTCAGGTCGGGTGCGGGCGGTTCGGCGGGCAGCAGCGGGCTGTCGACGCGCTGCACGGGCGGGCGGCGCGTGGCCGCTCCTCCCGCGCGGATCAGCGAGACAGGCCCATGGGGCTGCCCGGTACTCGGTGTGCTCATGTGCCTGAACCGTCCCCTCGACCGGCGTGTGGACAGCATCGTGCCACCCCAGCTGGCCGCTATGTGACCGAGTGCCCCCGAACGGCCCCAGATGGGGGGTTAAGCATCAAAAATAGGCCCGCCGGGAGCCGTTCTCCTCCGCACGGCATCATGGGGACCATGCGAGCAGTGGTGCAGCGAGTGGACAGCGCGAGTGTCGTGGTCGACGGCGAGACGGTCGAGGGCGAGGGGTTGTGCGTCCTCGTCGGCGTCACCCACGAGGACACCAAGGAGAAGGCGGCCCAACTGGCCCGCAAACTCTGGTCGATCCGCATGCTCAACGACGAGAAGTCGTGCAGCGACATCGACGCGCCGCTTCTCGTCATCAGCCAGTTCACGCTCTACGGCGACGCCCGCAAGGGCCGCCGCCCCACCTGGAACGCGGCTGCCCCCGGCGACATCGCGGAGCACCTGGTCGACGAGGTGGTGGCCCAACTCCGTTCACTGGGCGCCACGGTGGCGACGGGCCGCTTCGGCGCCCAGATGCGCGTCTCCCTCACGAACGACGGCCCGTTCACCGTGGTGATCGACCTCTGAGACCCCACAACCAAAACCCCACAACTAGGGCTCTACGACCACTTCCTGGGCCGCCGCCGTGCTGTCGGCCAGCAGCGGCGCGTCCAACGGCACGTTCCGCTTCACCAGCGCGAGGGCGATCGGCCCCAGCTCGTGGTGCCGTACGGACGTCGTGATGAAACCGATCTTCCGCCCTTCCACCCCCTCCTCCGCAAGCCTCAACTCCGTGCCGTGGCCCGGGAGATGGACCTCGCTGCCGTCGAGGTGGAGGAAGACCAGGCGGCGCGGCGGCTTGCCGAGATTCTGCACGCGGGCGACGGTCTCCTGCCCCCGATAGCAGCCCTTCTGGAGATGGACCGCCGTGCCGATCCAGCCCAGCTCGTGCGGGATGGTGCGGTGGTCGGTCTCGAAGCCGAGGCGGGGGCGGTGGTGCTCGACGCGCAGCGCCTCGTAGGCGAGGATCCCGGCCGGCGGGCCCGACTTCTCGGCGTACGACTCCAGGTCCTCGCGCGGGAGGAAGAGATCGCGGCCGTACGGCGTCTCGCGCACGACGGCACCGGCCGGAACCTCGGCGATGGAGCCGGCGGGGACGTAGACGACCGCGAACTCGCTGGTGCGGTCGGTGACTTCGACGCGGTAGAAGAACTTCATCGACTCCAGGTAGGCGATCAGCGCCTCCTGGGTGTCGGGTTCGGTGTGCATCCACACCGTGGTGCCGTCGTCGACGAGGTACAGGGCGTGCTCGATGTGGCCGTGTGCGGAGAGGATCAGGGCCTCGGTGGCGACGCCGGTGGGCAGGTCGCTGACGTGCTGGGTGAGCAGGAGGTGCAGCCAGCTCAGCCGGTCGTCACCGGTGACGGCGACGACCCCGCGGTGCGAGAGGTCGACGAAACCGGTGCCGTCGGCGAGGGTGCGCTGCTCACGGAACAGGTCGCCGTAGTGGGCGGCGACGCCTTCGTCCACTCCTTCGGCGGAGACGGCGCCGGGCAGGGACAACAGGGGGCTCTTCATACGGGTAAGCCTACGACTCGGTAGTTGAAGTCTTAGCGGTCGCGCTCTCGCCCGCGCAGTCCTTGCAGCGGCCGAAGATCGCGAAGTGCTTCATGTCGGTCTCGAAGCCGAACGTGTCCCGCAGCTTGGCCCGGAACTCGGCGGCCACCTCGACATCGGCCTCGATGACGTTCGTGCAGTCACGGCAGACGAGGTGGATGTGGTGGTGCCGGTCCGCGAGGTGGTACGTCGGCGCCCCGTGCCCCAGGTGCGCGTGACTGACCAGCTGGAGTTCTTCGAGGAGCTCCAGGGTTCTGTACACGGTGGAGATGTTGACCCCCGACGCCGTCTTCCTCACCTCGATGAGGATGTCGTCGGGGGTCGCGTGCTCCAGGGTGTCCACGGCTTCGAGCACGAGTTGCCGCTGCGGAGTCAGCCGGTAACCGCGCTGCCGCAGATCGGTCTTCCAGTCGGTGCCTGGGTCCGTGCCTGGGTCCATGCCTCGGGTGCTCACCACACGTCCAGTCTAGGGCGGAGCCCGTCGGCTCAGCCCTCGGCCGACAGGATGCCGTTCATCAGGGCGTCGGCGAGCGCACCGCGGTAGGCGCGAGTCGCGCGGGCGATCTCGGTATGTGCCTGGATCTTGTCGTCGAGGGCTGCGAGTGTGGCACCGATCGCCGCTTGCTCGGCGGCCGGCGGCACGAGGACCGGCAGTTCACCCAGGGCACGGATGCTCAGCGAGGGAATGACCGCGCCGGCCGTTCGTGTACTGATCCAGTCCTGTGCGGCCGTCGCGCTGAGATACGCGGCGAGATACGCGGCCCCGACAGGCCCCGCCCCAGGTAGCCGAAGGCGTACCAGGTTGGGGTGGAACAACCAGCCCACGTGCTCCCGGGCAACCAGGGCACAGCGGCCCACGGTCCCGGTCCGGGTCAGGAGAATGTCCCCTTCGGCCAGTTCGTACTTCACCAGCGCTCGCGCCCTGTCCCAGGCGATCGCGGGTACGACCGCGGCATCCCCGGTGGCGATCCGCTGACCGTGCAGATCACGCGGGAGTACGAGTGGGACCCCGCCGTCAGCCTGGGTGCGGCCCTTGTCCTCGGCACGTGCGCCGGGGCCGACCGTCCACAAGCTTGCGTCCGCGCTCGTTCAAGGGCGCCGCCGTCCACCAGTCCGGCCTGCCGTGGTGCAGGACGAGCGCGTTGTGCAGGGCGTTGCGAAGTGCCGGTTCGAGGCAGTGAAGAGGACCGAGCAGGGCAGCCGACACTTCGATGTTCCACCAGTACAGGCGTTCCGCGGCCCGGGCGTCACCGTGCGCGGCACGGATGTAGCGCTTCAGGCGGGGCAGAGACAGGTCTCGCAGTATCCATTCGGGCAGGCGATCGGTCATGGTTTCCCCCGGCGCATCCCCGGACGCGCTGTGCTGGCGTCGAAAGGAATGTTCTGGGCTCGCCTCTGCTGCGCAAGCCACCCAGGACACAGCATCCGGAGCCCCGGTCGCAGGCACGTTGCGACCGGGGCTCCGCGCATGTGCGAGGCCTGGACGGCCGCTCCGCGAGGACAACATCACTGTGGCCACGGGCCACACCCGCCGCAACCGCATTGCCGTGCTGTTGATTTTGTTAACCCACCTCGCGGGTGATCCGAAAGGGTTGACACGCAACGTCCCCCGGGCTTCAGCAGCGCGCGGGGGACGTGGAGGACTTGCCGGCGAGGGAAGGCGCCGACCGACTACTTGAAGAAAGCGATCCCGTCGTCCGGCATGTCGTCCGGGAGGGCCTTCGCCCAGCGTTCGACGTCGTCCGGGGTGACGATCTTCTTCAGGTGGGCCGACATGTAGGGGCGGAGTTCGACCTCGGGGGTCTGCTTCTCGCCGACCCACATGAGGTCGCTCTTGACGTAGCCGTAGAGGCGCTTGCCGCCGGTGTACGGGCCGGAGGCGGCGGTGCGGGCGACGGCGTCCGTGACCAGGTCGATCTGGGGCTTCTGCTTGGCGAGCTCGCCGTACCAGATCTCGACGACTCCGTCGTCGCGGGTCATCGTGACCTCGACCTTGCGGTCGGCGTCGATGCGCCAGAAGCCGGACTCGGTCTCCAGGGGGCGGACCTTGTCGCCGTCGTTGTCCAGGACCCAGGTGTGGGAGCGGTACTCCAGGAAGTCGCGGCCGTCGTGCGTGAAGGAGACCTCCTGGCCGAAGTTGCACTTCTCGGAGCCGGGGAAGTCGTGCACGCCCGCGCCGGCCCACTCGCCGAGCAGGAAGACGAGGGGGACCAGGTCCTTGTGGAGGTCGGACGGGATCTCGATCATGACGTCAGCAGTTCCTCGGTGGGGGTCAGCGCTGGCCCTGGTACAGCTTCTTCACGCTCAGTCCGGCGAAGGCGAGAACGCCGACGCAGACCAGGACCAGCAGGGTTTCGAAGAAGATCTCCAACACGGGTGCTCCTCGGATGAGCGTGGTGCGATGCGTGTACATGTGCGTAAGGCCGGGCCCCAGCTTACGCGGCTGGGACCCGGCCTTCTCTGCGAGGTACGGCTAGCCGAGCAGCTGGCTCTGGAGCGTCACCGTCTGCTGGAACGGGACGGCGTTCGCCTCGCCCTTCCTCGACTGCACGATCATCGCGACGGTGTCGCCGGCCGTGAGGAACGCCTGCCGGATCTGTTCGGCGCCGTACGGTTTCACCTCGGTGTACGGGACGACCGAGACGTTCGTGACCTTCGCCACGTCCGGGAAGTCGTCGTCCGGCTCGTAGCTGTCGGCGCCGTGGATCGGGTAGGTGGGGGCCGCGTATCCGCCCAGGTTCCCCGAGACCAGGCCGTCGGCGACCGTCGCCGTGTCGAACTGGAGCAGGTAGATCCGGGTGCGCGTGCCGTCAGGGGTGGTCCAGCCGCGCGCCGCGATGTGCCGCAGGCCGTCGTCGGTGAGCTTCTGCGCGAGCTCGGTCCGGTCGTCGCCGGACGCGAACTCGGCGAGGAACACCTTCGTGGCCAGCCAGCCGTCACTGCCGTCGAGCGACTTGTCCCCGGTGGCCCCCTTCGGCGCCGGCAGCACCAGCGCCCGCAGATCCGCGAAGTGGGACCCCGCGGTGTTGGCCTCGGCGAACGGTCCCGGGCTGCCCTTCGGCAACGGCGGCTTGGTGAGGGTGGGGTAGTCCCACCGCCCGTCCGACGCCGTCCCGAGCCCCGGCACGTCCGACCGCTTCATGTCGGTGATCCCGTACGCCGTCCCGGCCCCGACCACCGCGAACACCACGACGGCGGCACCCCAACGGAGAACCGCCCGGAGGACACGGCGGTCCTTCTTGGCCGGGGTGAGGGGAGTGAGCGGATCGGTGGTGGCCGAAGGCGACGGAAGGGGCGGGACCTCGGGAGCGTCCGGGTTGAGCGGAGCTTGTGCGCCCACCGGGCCACCCGAAGCCTCGGCGGAGGCGGCCGGAACAGCCGGAGCCTCGACGGAGGCCGTCAGGACAGCCGAAGCCTCGGGGGCCGCCGGAACAGCCAGAGGCTCCGTGACTGCCAGTGCGGCCGAGGCCCCGAAGGATGCCGGTGTCGCAGAGGACTCCGAAGCCGGCGAAGCCACCGAAGACTCGGCGACTGCCCGTGCGGCCGAGGACTCCATGGCGACCGGGGTCCCCAAGGACTCGGAAGCCGCCGGAACGGCCGGAGACTCCGAGGCGGGCAGAGCCGCGAACGGCTCCTCGACCACCGGGACCACCGAGGGTTCAGAGGCCGTCGGTGTTGCCGAAGGCTCCGGAGTCGCCGGGGCGGCCGTGCGGTCCGTCATCGTCGACGCGGCCGGGGTCAGGGCGGGATCCCGGGATGTCGTGTTGTCCTGCTGCTGGTCGGTCATACCGCCTCCCCCGGGTCCTTGATGCGATCGAGTTGTTCCTGGAGCAGGCGGCCGATGGCGTACGTCTGCATCGGCTTGGCGGATTCCGCCGTGAGGGTGACCAGGACTTCGCCCTGGTAGGCGGAGCAGTAGATCGTGTCGAGCTTCTCCTCGGTGTCCTTCGGGGAGAGGAAGCACTCGGCGTTCTTGTAACCGTTGATCGTCGGGCCGGGGCGGAAGACGCCCAGGGCGTCGAGGAACTCGTTCTGGAAGCGGGACGCGCTCCGTACCGCCGACTTGTCCGCGATCTGGGCCAGCACGATGTTCACCGTCGACGCCTTGTCCGTGTAGACGGACGCCTGCTCGTCGGTGCTGACATAGCTGCGCATCGCCAGGCCCTTGGTGTGCTGCTTGTCGATCTCCTTCTCCAGCGGCTTGCGCTGCTTGAGCGGCAGTTCCCGCAACGCCTCCTTGCGCAGTGCCGCCGCCTGCGCCCCGGTGAAGGCCGTGTCGTAGCCGTACTCCGCGATGTCGGGCCCCTGACTCCAGCCGTCCGGGCCGTACGGCACGAGCGCCGCGGCGAGCCCGGACGCCTTCACCGTGCCCACCGCCTTCTCCGTGGACGACTTCGGGAACTTCCATACGGCGTCGCCCGCGTCCCGGTCCGCGCCGTTCACGGTCACGACGGTGTACCCGACCCCGCCGACCACGGCGAGGCTCAGCAGCACCACTCCGGCGATCGCCGCGATACGGCCCCCGCGCACCGGTTTCCTGACGGCATCAGGGGTCAACTCCTCGGAGCCGCCGACCAGTTCGGGTTCCTCAATGGTCACAGCCGCTCCATCTGCCGCTTGGCCAGATCCATGATCTTCTTCTTGGAGACGGGGTTCCCGGAGGAGACCCAGATCTGCATCTCGGTGTCACCGCGCCAGGCGTGCGCGTCGGCGTTGTACACGTCCGTGTAACCGGCCTTGCGGTCCGGCGAGTTGTGGACGTACGCCATCCCGTCACCGGTGCCCGGGATGGGCCAGCTGTCGGTGTGCGGCTTGTCCGCGGCGTACGCGTAGGCGTTGCCCGCGGCATCGGCGACGACGAGCTGGTCCTGCTGGCGGTACTGCACGAGCCGGATCTCGACGTAGAGCGAGCTGCCCTCCCGCCAGTTCACGACAGCCGCGCGGCGGAACTCGTTGGCGACGAGCTCACTGAAGGCGTTGGCCGGCCTGTCGTACGTCTCCGCGTACCCGGCCAGGTCCAGCCAGCCGTCCTCCCCGATGGTGTAATTCGCGCCCCGCGCCCCGCTCGGCTTCTTCAGCAGGAGCTTGCGCAGGTCGCCGTCGGCCTTGACCTCGCGGTCCTGGGCGGCGGACAGCGGCTCGGGGGCCGGCCCCTTCGCCTGCGTGAGCGTGGCTTGCGAGAGCGAGGGCAGCGCGTCGGGTGCGCGGTTCGCCTGCACGACGAAACCGGCGCAGGTGCCGGCTACGACTCCGAGCACGGCGGCGACGGCGATGAGGAGGGTGGTGCGGCCCCGGCGACGCGGGCGGGGCGCGGGCCCCGGCTCCGGCTCAGGTACTTCTTCGATGGATTCTTCCGGTACTTCCAAAACGTCCCCCACGGAACATGACGTGCGCATTCCATATGCGCGCACAGGAGACCCATGGCCAATGCAGGGAGTTGTAAGGGAGTTGATTACGATTCGGTCATGTCGAAGAAGCTCGTGATCAAGGTGACGGCAGGGGCCGACGCCCCCGAACGCTGCTCACAGGCGTTCACGGTGGCTGCCGTCGCCGTCGCCAGCGGAGTGGACGTCTCGCTCTGGCTCACCGGCGAGTCCGCGTGGTTCGCCCTGCCGGGCCGCGCCGCCGAGTTCGAACTCCCGCACGCCGCCCCGCTGCCCGACCTGATCGACTCGATCCTGGCCGCGGGCCGCGTCACGCTGTGCACGCAGTGCGCGGCCCGCCGGGACATCGCCGAGAAGGATGTCATCGAGGGGGTGCGGATCGCCGGGGCGCAGGTGTTCGTGCAGGAGGTTATGGCCGACGGTACGCAGGCACTCGTCTACTGAGCCTTAGCCGAGCTTACGAACTCCGACCAGGCGTCGACGCTGAAGACCAGGGTGCCGTGGGCGGGGTTCTTGCTGTCCCGGACGGGGACGAGGGGGAGGTCGTGGGCGACCTCGATGCAATTGCCGCCGTCCGTGTTGCTGTAACTGCTCTTGCGCCACGTCACGTTGCTCAAGTCGATGGCTCGCACGGCACTTCCTCCAACATCCGCAGGACGAACGATCGCGACTCCGCCGGGGACATGGCCAGGTCGCGTACCGCATCATAGGCACGCTGGAGGCGCTCAACCCGTTCGGTTTCCTCGATCAGTTCGCCGCGCACATCGTTCTCTGTGTAGGCCACGGTACGACCGTCGGACAGCCTCAGGAACATGGTGTCGGTGTTCGTCAGACCGTGGACCCCACTGCCGAACGGCAGGACGTGGGGTGTGATGTTTGGGTGCTCCGCCACCTCAGCCAGGAACTCCAACTGCTGACGCCAGGCTTGCTTGTCGCGCATCCCCATGCGCAGCACAGATTCGGAGATGATGGCGCGGAACGGAGGAGCCTCCTCGCCCTCCAGCAACTTCCTTCGCCGCACGCGCGCTTCGACCTGCTGCTCCAGTTCTTCGCCTCGGAGCCCGCCTGCCGTGAGGGCCTCCCTCACGTACCCGTCCGTCTGGAGCAGACCTGGCGGGGCGCTCACGGAGTACTGCCACAACCCCAACGCCTCGGCCTCCAGCGCCATGTACCGCCGGTACTGCTCCTTGAACTGCCTCGGGTCACCGGCTGCCAACTCCCACAGGGTGAGTAGTAGCGGCGCCGTGCCGTAGTACTGATCCAGCGCCTGCACGACCTCGGGCCCACCCAGCGTGCCGCCACGCTCCATCTTCCCGAACTGCGACGCGTCCCACCCCAACGCCTTCCCCAACTCCCGAAGACTCAGGCCCCGTTCACGCCTCAACCTCACCAGTTCCTCGGCAAACCGCTTCCTGGGCTCATGGCTCAGCGCCGTGACAGCCACCCGTTGCGGCATCTCAACCTCCTGTGGAATTTGTGGAATTTGGCGCGCCAGGCGCGGAAGTTGAGCCCGTTGGCGCTGCGTTCGCCTCCGCCCTGGGTCATCCTCGTAACACACCCAGGAACACACAGAGTAGTGCAACTGTCGCATTCTGTATGGAAGTTGCATAAAAAGGAAGAGGAGGAGACGCCGATGGAACCCGGAACGCTGCTCTACGACCCGGCGACCGACACGGTCGGCGAGTACCAGGACAAGGCAGGGCCCTACGCCCTGTTGCGACCCGTCGGCGGTGGGCGCGAGTGGCAGGCCGACCCCGGGTCGCTCCGACCGGCCACGGACGCGGAGCGCATCAGCGCCGGGGTCCGTGCCGCGAACTACCGCGCCCGCACCGACGCCCCGTTCCTGGTCGCCGTACCGCCGCAGCCGGCCCCCGGGTGCGCCGGCTGCGCGGAACTCGCCGAGGTCCGGGCGGCGGCACGCACCGCGTGTGACTACAGCGCCGAGACCGACGCGAACGTCCTGCTCCGCAAACACCGCAGCGAGGCCCACCCCGTATGAACCGTCCCCGCCCTCACCAGCTGATCCAGGTCCCCCCGGCCCAGGCGGTACCGCCCCCGCTCATGCCACCCGCGCCGCCCCTGCCCGTCGTGCGACAGCAGGAGCCCCCCGCACGACCACCCGCCGCACCCGTACCCCCACCCGCCCGACGTCGACGACGGTTCCGCGCGCCCCGGGCCCTGCGCGAGGACGCCTTCTGGACCGGCGCGCTGACGGCGATGTGCATCGGCGGCCTGCTGATGGCGATCATCGCCGCGACCTGAGCGGGCCTGGGGCCGCAGCTGCAGCCGTAGGCCTTCATCGCCGGGACCACCGGGGATCGGGCAAGCGGTCAGCTGGGGGCAGGGTCCTCCAGGAGTGCGAGCCGAGCGATGATCCCGTCCTCCAGCGGATCGGGGGACGGCCACGGGAACCGGGGAATGCGGGCGCGGAGCAGGATGAGGCCGTGCAGGGCCGCCCAGAGAGCGGTCGCCGTGCCGAGAGCGTCCTCCGCGCGGGACGTGCCGTCGTGCATCGCGTCGGCGACGTCGCGCAGCAGTATCGAGAACGCCTCGGCGGGGGCGAGCTGACTGGCGATGGACTCGCCGACGATGGGCGCGAGTTGGCGTACCGCCCGGTCCACGCGTTCATCTGTGGTGCTGCTGCCCCTGGGGCGCGGCCGGGAGAACAGCAGGGCGTAGAGCTCGGGCTGCTCGGCACCGAAGGCGAGATAGGCGTGACAGTCGGCCAGAAGCCGCTCACGCGCGCCTTCGGCTTCCGCCCGGGCGGTCTCAAGATGACGCACCAGCAGTGAGCGGGTCTCGGTGACCACGGCCTCGACGATCTGGTCGGGCGTGTCGAAGTGCGCGTAGATCGACGGTGGCGCGATGCCGACCTTGCGGGCGATCGCCCGCAAGGTCACCGCACTGTCCGATCCGGTCTCGATCAGCAGCTCGCGGGCCGCGGCCACGATCTCGTCGCGGAGTTGCCCTCCCTGACCTCGGGGGTTGCGGGTGCGTGCTGCCGGTGGAGCCATGGCGATGACTTTACGGCCGTAAGTTCTCATGCTCTACTTACGGCCGTAAGGTTACGTGGGTAGCGTGAAGGAAGATGACCATGGACGCTTTCGTTCGAATACGCACCGTCGCCGGGCGGTGCGCCGCATGAGCGCCACTACCGTCACGCCGCTTTCGATGGGCAACAGCAACGCCTACCTCCTGCGGGGCGAGCAGGCGGTCCTCGTGGACACGGGCGGGCCGGAGGACGGCGACCGCCTGCGCGACGCGCTGTCCGCGCAGGGCCTTCAGCCGCGCGACATCGCCCTGGTCCTCCTGACCCACGGCCACAACGACCACAGCGGCACGGCGGCGTCGTTCGCGGACGTCGGCGTTCCGATCGCGGTCGGCCTGGGTGACGAGCAGCTCCTGCGGACCGGACGCATCGGCACACTCCCGGTCAGTCATCCGGCCGGTGCGCTGTTGAAGCCCATGGTCCTGCGCGCCAAGGCCCGGCCGGTCGAAGCCGACATCCTGGTGGAGGACGGGTTCGACCTGAGTGCCTACGGCGTCGACGCGCACGCCGAGCGGTTCGGCGGCCACACCCCCGGGTCGCTCGTGGTCCGCGCCGGCGACGACACGCTCGTCGGCGACCTGGTCCGCGGTGGCGTGCTGCGCCCCCGGAGCCCGAAGCGCCATTTCTTCACCGAGGACGCCGCCGGTGTGCGCAGGGCGCTCATGACCGAGCTCGACCGCCGTCCGCGGCGCCTGCTCCCCGGGCACGGCGGGCCCCTCGACGCGGACGAGACCCGGCAACGCCTCGACAAGGTCGCGCCGGTCGCCGCCGAAGTCCGCTGACACCCGTCGTGCCGCCCGGGTCGGCAGCGGCCCGGCAGTGCCCCTCGGTCACACTCCCTGTTCCTCCCGCCACAGGCAGAAGGGGTGGCCGGACGGATCCAGCAGAACCCGTACGTCGTCCTGCGGCTGGTGGGCGTGGAGCGTGGCCCCCTCGCACACGGCCCGCTCCACTTCGCCGTCCAAGTCGTCGACCTGGATGTCGAGGTGCAGCATCATCTGCTGGTCGCCGGGGGTGCGGGTGGGCCACACCGGCGGGACGTACTCCGGCTCGGTCTGGAAGGAGAGGCCGGTGCCGCCGTCGGGTGGGCCGATCAGGACCCAGTCGGGCTCCTCGGCCCGGATCACATAGCCGAGCAGGCGGACGTAGAAGCCGGCCAGCTCGTGCGCGTCCCGCGCGTCGAGCACCACGGTGGACAGTCTCGTAGGCGACATGCCCGCCCCCTACCCGCTACCCGCTCGCCGCGTGCCTTAGGGGCGGCGCTTCCTGCCGTCCAGCTCGTCCCACCACTCGTCGGACTTGGGGTCGCCGGACGGGTCGTCCCACCAACGGTCGTCGGGGCCGCGCCGGTTGGCGACCATCGCGGCGACCGGCGGGATCAGCATCGCGACCACGCACATCCCCACGGCCGCGGGCACCGACCAGATCCGCACGACTCCCCAGGCCAGGACGAAGAGTCCGATGCAGATGCCCATCATGACGAAGTAGGTGCGACGGCGACGTGCCAGCATCTCTCCAGGGTAGGCCCGCACATGCGAAAGGGCCGCACCTCAGGAGGTGCGGCCCTTCGACAGTGAGACGGCGATCAGACGGCGATCGCGACCTCCGCCAGGCCGCCCGTCCGGGCGACCACCGTGCGGTCGGCGGTGGCGCCCGGAACGAGGGCGCGGACGGTCCAGGTGCCTTCGGCCGCGTAGAAGCGGAACTGGCCCGTCGCGGAGGTCGGGACCTCCGCGGTGAACTCGCCGGTCGAGTCCAGGAGCCGGACGTAGCCCGTCACCGGCTCGCCGTTGCGGGTCACCTGGCCCTGGATGGTGGTCTCACCGGGCTTGATCGTCGAGGCGTCGGGGCCGCCGGCCTTCGCTCCACACATGTCTTGGTTTCCTTCAGGTCGCAGCGGTGGTGCGGTTGCTTACTTGTTGGCGCCGAGCTCGATCGGAACGCCGACCAGGGAGCCGTACTCGGTCCAGGAACCGTCGTAGTTCTTGACGTTCTCGACACCGAGCAGCTCGTGCAGCACGAACCAGGTCAGGGCCGAGCGCTCGCCGATACGGCAGTACGCGATGGTGTCCTTGGCCAGGTCGACCTCCTCGTCGACGTAGAGCTCCTTGAGCTCGTCGTCCGACTTGAAGGTGCCGTCGTCGTTGGCGTTCTTCGACCACGGGATGTTGCGCGCGGACGGGACGTGGCCCGGACGCTGCGACTGCTCCTGCGGAAGGTGCGCCGGCGCGAGCAGCTTGCCGCTGAACTCGTCGGGCGAACGGACGTCGACCAGGTTCTGCGCGCCGATGGCGGCCACGACGTCGTCGCGGAACGCGCGGATCGCGGTGTTCTGCGGCTTGGCCTTGTACTCGGTGGTGGGGCGCGAGGGGACTTCCTCGACCAGCTCGCGGGCGTCCAGCTCCCACTTCTTGCGGCCACCGTCGAGCAGCTTGACGTTGTCGTGGCCGTAGAGCTTGAAGTACCAGTAGGCGTACGACGCGAACCAGTTGTTGTTGCCGCCGTAGAGGATCACCAGCGTGTCGTTGCCGATGCCCTTGCCGGACAGGAGCTTCTCGAAGCCCTCCTGGTCGACGAAGTCACGGCGTACCGGGTCCTGGAGGTCCTTGGTCCAGTCGATCCGGATCGCGTTCTTGATGTGGTTCTTCTCGTACGCGGACGTGTCCTCGTCGACCTCGACGATCGCCACGCTCGGGTTGTCGAGGTTGGCCTCGACCCAGTCGGCGTCGACCAGGACGTCACTGCGGCTCATGCTTTTCTCCTCCGGGGCAGTTACGGCGGTGCGGTGCGTGAGAGAAAGGGTGCGCGCTCGCGCGGGTGTCCCTGATCAGGGACACGGAGGGGGAGGACGGAAGCCTGCGCTTCCGCTCAGACAGTGCGACAGAGCATGGCGGCGACGCGGCACAGGTCTACTGCCCGCCGCTTCGTGAGGTCGTCCGCCTGGCCACACGGCCGGAGGGCGCTGAATGTGCACTGCATAGGGTCGATCGTAGGGACGGATCGCGGGGCATGTCACCGGTGTGTCGTATTTTGAGACGCGATCGTCCGTGATGTGAGACGAGAAAGCCGGCAAGGGCTCCACGGCGGGGAATCCGGGCTCACTCGGCCGTTAATTCCCCTGCCGTACGGACACCGCCGTCTCGCCCCTCGGACAGGCACCGCCCACCCGGACCTCGACCTACCCGGCCAGCCTGACGTTCGAACCCTTCACCTTGATGTCCACACCGCCCTTCGCGGCCTGCACACTGTCCAGCTTCACACCGCCCGGCAGCTGGTCGAGCGTCTGCTGGAAGTCGGTGATCGAGCGGACCCGGGAGTCGGCGAGGTCGACGACCAGCTTGGGCAGGTTGTCCGCGTGCACCTTCACCGTGTTCCCCACGACGGTGACCGTGCTGAGCACCGGATACGTCGTGGTCCCGATCCCGGTGACCGTGACCTTCATGTCGGCCTTGATCTTGCCGTCGCCGCCGTCCGACAGGCTGACGATCTGGGCCGTGACGCCGGTGAAGACGGGCGTCGGCGCGGACTTGGCGGCCTTGAGCAGCTGGTCGTAGGAGATGCTCGCGGTGCCCGTGGCGCTGGCCGCCGTGGCGGAGCTGTAGCCGCTGGAGAACTTGACGTCCTTCATGTCGGCCTTGAGGTCGTCGATCCGGATCGTGGTGGCGCCGCCGGATGCGCTCGTGTTGCCGGTCGGGGCCTCGTACTGGCCGACGCCGAGTTCCACGTCGTCCAGCTCACCGGAGGCGACCTGGGTGAGGAAGGGGAAGCCCTTGATGGAGACGTCGGGGGTGCTGGCCAGGTTCTCGCTGGTCTTCACCTTGGACGCGGCCTCCTCCTCCGCGAAGTGGAGCGCGACCCGGTCCACGACCACGAACAGCACCCCCAGAATCACCACGACGATCAGAAGTATTCGTAGCCCGCGCATGTACGGAGATCCCCACCCGGTGGTCGTCGACGAAAGCGGTACGACGACCTGATGGCCGCCGAGCGCGAGAGTAGTCCTGCGGGACGCGTGTATCGCGAAATTGTCGATCACCTGTGACAGGTCTCTTAACCACCGCCCACGAAGCGGCAGTTGGCCTGTCGGGCTATACGAGCGCCCGTCCCAGCAGGTACACCGCCGGGGCCGCCGCCGCGAGCGGCAGGGCCACACCGGCCGTGAAGTGGACGAAGCGGGACGGGTAGTCGTAGCTCGCCACCCGGTGGCCGATGAGCGCGCAGACCGCCGCGCCCGCGCCGAGCAGCGCGCCCTTCGCGCCCATGCCCGTCATCCCGCCCACGGCGATGCCCGCACCCGCCGCCGCCAGCAGTGACACGACGACCGACGCCACGGTCGGCAGCGGCAGCGCGCGGGCCAGGATCGCCACCGCGACCGCCGCCGCGCCGACCGTCACCGCGTCCGGGTCGGCCGCGAGGTGACCGGCCGCGACGATGGCCAGGGCCGCCGAGGCGACCGTCGCCATCAGGCTCGTGATCCGGGTGTCGGGGTCGGCGTGCGAACGCAGCTGCATGACGAGGGAGAGCAGGACCCAGACACCCAGGGTGCCGAGGATCGCGGCGGGTCCGTTCTCCCGCCCGGCCGCGAGGAGCGCCACGTCCGCGACGAGCGCACCGGCGAAGGCCAGCGCGATGCCCTGCCGCGCGGGCCACATCCCGTTCAGCCGGAACCAGCCCGCGGCCGTCACCGCCTGAAGGACGACGAGCGGCACGACGAGGGCGTACGACCCGACCTGCGCGGTGACGGAGAGCAGGAGCGCCAGGACGGCGGTGAGCCCGGCCGGCTGCATCCCGGGCTCGATGATCGGCGAGCGGCCCTCAAGCCGGGCCCGCTGGGCGTCGGTGATCCGGGCGTTGCCGGCGAGGGAGGGCGGGCCGTAGCCCTCTCCGGCGGATGCCTGTGCCCCGGGGACCTCAGGTCTGGAGGGCTGGGCAGCGGGGTCGTGACCTTGCTGGGCCGCCTGGTAGTTCTGCGGCGGGAAGTACGCCAGGTCGGACGCGGAGGGCCTGGTCCGCTGGACCTGGGTGTCCCAGGTCTGGCCCTGCCACTGCTGGGTGTACTGCTGGGCCGCCTGCGGATCGTCGTACGCCTGCTGGTGGCCTGGCCACGCCTGCGCCTGCGCCTGTTGGGGCTGCTGACGCTGCTGTGCGTAGGGGTCGTAACTCTCGTCGTAGCCCTCGTACGGCTGGTTGCTCATCGCTTCGCTCATCCTCCTGCGAACGGCGGGAGCACCTCGACCGTGCCGCCCTCGGCCAGCCGTACCGTCTCATGTCCGCGGGTGCCCACGGGGTCACCGTCGACCAGGAACGAGCATCGCAGCAGTACGCGGGCGAGTTCCCCGGGGTGTCGCTCGCGGACGGCGGCGAGGGCGTCGGCGAGGGTGGCCGCGTCGTACGGCTCCTCGGCGATGCCGGCCGCGGCCTTCGCGGCGGCCCAGTAGCGCACCGTGACCTTTGGCATGTGCTCGCTTCCTCGGTAGACCGGTGTCGACGGATCCGGCGTCAACACTCGTCAGGCTAACCGTCCTGTGAACTGCCCCAGCGCCCGATGCGGACCAGCAGGTCGTCGGTGGCCGCGTGCTCGGCGTGGCCCATGCCCGGCTCAAGCCAGAGTTCGGCCTGGTCACCGGCCGCGTCGGCCAGCATGCGGGGGTGGTCGACGGGGAAGTAGCCGTCGCGGTCGCCGTGCACGATGAGGAGCGGGGTCGGCGCGATGCGCGGGACCGCCTCGACCGGGGAGAGCGGGACCGGGTCCCAACCCCTGTGCTCGATACGGGTGTTGAGGCCGTAGCGACCGACCAGGCGGCCCTCGGGGCGGGTCACCAGCCAGTGCAGCTTGCGCATGGGGGCCGTCCCTCTGTAGTACCAGCGGGCCGGCGCACTCACGGAAACCACCGCGTCCGTGTGCGCTTCTGTGCGCCCCTCGCGCCTCCGGCCGTCCGCGTGCGCCTGAGAGCCGTGGAGAGCCGCGTGCCGCAGCACCACCGAACCGCCCATCGAGAAGCCGACGGTGACCACGCGCGCGTGCCCCTGCTCGCGCGCCCAGGCGACCGCCGCCGCCAGATCGAGCACCTCGCGGTCGCCGACGGTGGAGCGTCCGCCGGAGGCGCCGTGACCCCGGAAGGAGAAGGTGACCACGGCCCCGTACTGCGCGAACGCCTCGGCGACCCGGCGCACATGAGGCTTGTCCACGTCGCCCGTGAAACCGTGCGCCACGACGAACACCGGATCGCCGGAAGGTGACCGGGAGGCGTCGTATACGGGCGTCCCCGGTTCGTATACGGAATCGATCGTCACCCCGTCGTCGGTGTGCAGAAACGTCCGCAAAGGTGTGCGTCTGATCGTCTCAGAGTTCGGACGAACGGTGGATCGTGCCACATGACCTGCCGTACCAGCGCTCATGTGGGCTATTCTGCTGGACAGAGGACTCGGGCAGCGAAGCCCCCGGGTCCTTTTGTGCTTTCAGGAGCGTTGTATACGAAGCGGTACGCCACGGGAAACCGCAGGTGGACGCCGGCGATACAGAGCCCCCGTCGGCACAGAGCATCGCCGCAATGCCGCAGTGCCGCAAACGTCCTCGCAGGGACCGAGGAGGAACCAGACGTATGAGTTCTCTGCTGCTCCTGACCAACGCCCTCCAGCCGTCGACGGAGGTGCTTCCGGCCCTTGGCCTGCTTCTGCACAACGTGCGCGTGGCACCGGCGGAAGGCCCCGCCCTCGTCGACACCCCGGGTGCCGACGTCATCCTGATCGACGGCCGCCGCGACCTGCCCCAGGTGCGCAGCCTGTGTCAGCTCCTCCGGTCCACCGGCCCGGGCTGTCCGCTCATCCTCGTCGTCACCGAGGGCGGCCTCGCGGCCGTCACCGCCGACTGGGGCATCGACGACGTGCTGCTCGACACGGCGGGCCCCGCCGAGGTCGAGGCGCGACTGCGCCTCGCCATGGGCCGCCAGCAGATCGTCAACGACGACTCCCCCATGGAGATCCGCAACGGCGACCTCTCCGTGGACGAGGCGACGTACTCCGCCAAGCTCAAGGGCCGGGTCCTCGACCTGACCTTCAAGGAGTTCGAGCTCCTCAAGTACCTCGCCCAGCACCCGGGCCGCGTCTTCACGCGCGCGCAGCTGCTGCAGGAGGTCTGGGGCTACGACTACTTCGGCGGCACGCGCACGGTCGACGTCCACGTACGACGCCTGCGCGCGAAGCTCGGAGTCGAGCACGAGTCGCTGATCGGGACCGTCCGGAACGTCGGTTATCGATTCGTTACCCCGGAGAAGGGTGACCGGGGCGGCGACGAGGCCAAGCTCAAGGCAAGCGCCGCCATCGCCGACGCAAAGCCGGAGGATGCGGACGGCAGGGCCGATTCGGCCGCGCTGGACGCCGCCGAGATCCCGGCCGAGGCGTAACCGTTCCGGGCAGGGCGTCGCTCCTCGGTGTCGGCTCCGCGCGGAGAAGGTGCGCGGAAGCCGAGAGAAGCTGCGAAACGCCCTGCCCAGAGCGGGTCCATCCGCGTAGACTCCGCGCGTGGCCAAGGTGACTCGGGATGATGTGGCGCGGCTGGCGGGTACTTCGACCGCCGTTGTCAGCTATGTCATCAACAACGGACCCCGGCCGGTTGCCCCGGCCACGCGCGAGCGTGTCCTCGCCGCGATCAAGGAGCTGGGGTACCGACCCGACCGGGTGGCCCAGGCCATGGCGTCGCGGCGTACGGACCTCATAGGCCTGATCGTGCCGGACGCGCGCCAGCCCTTCTTCGGGGAGATGGCGCACGCGGTCGAACAGGCCGCGTCCGAGCGCGGAAAGATGGTGCTGGTCGGCAACTCCGACTACGTGGGCGAGCGCGAGGTCCACTACCTGCGCGCGTTCCTCGGGATGCGGGTCTCCGGCCTGATCCTCGTCAGCCACGCGCTGAACGACAACGCGGCCGCCGAGATCGACGCGTGGGACGCCCGGGTCGTCCTCCTCCACGAACGCCCCGAGGCGATCGACGACGTGGCGGTCGTCACGGACGACCTGGGCGGCGCCCAGCTCGCCGTACGCCATCTCCTTGAGCACGGCTACGAGTACGTCGCCTGTATGGGCGGTACGGCGGACACGCCGTCCGTCGGTGACCCGGTCTCCGACCACGTCGAGGGCTGGCGGCGCGCGATGACCGAGGCCGGCCTGCCGACCGAGGGCCGCCTCTTCGAAGCCCCGTACAACCGCTACGACGCCTACCAGGTCGCGCTCGGCATCCTCGCCGGGCCCCGTCGTCCCCCCGCGATCTTCTGCTCCACCGACGACCAGGCGATCGGCCTGCTGCGGGCCGCGCGCGAGCTGCGCATCGACGTACCGCGCGAGCTGGGTGTCATCGGCTTCGACGACATCAAGGAAGCGGCCCTGGCCGACCCGAAGCTGACAACGATCGCATCGGACCGCCCGGCGATGGCCCGCGCGGCCGTGGACCTCGTCCTCGACGACGGCCTGCGGGTCGCGGGGTCGCGCCGCGAGCGGCTGAAGGTGTTCCCGTCGCGGCTGGTGATACGGCAGTCCTGCGGGTGCGAGGGCTGAGCCCACCCGTGGCGGAGGTCGCCGGGTTGGCTGCGGCGGCGGTCGCGGGGTTCGCTCCGGCGGTCGCGGGGTTCGCTGGAATCCCCGAGTTTCCGGGGCTCCGGCGTCTTTATATCGGGCATACGAGGTTCTGTCGGGCTTCTCAGCGGGCACTCAGGTACCTCTCATGATCGCGCGACAGGCTCTGTTCCATGACCGAGAGCTTCCGCCGCAGCGGCGAGTACGAGACCCCCCAGGGCGACCAGCCGCAGGCGTACCCCCAGCAGCAGCACGCCTCTTCTCCCGTGAACCCGGAGTGGCCGCCCCCGCCGGCCTACCAGCCGCCGGTGCCGCAGACGCAGCCCGTGCCGCAGTCTCAGCCCATGCAGCAGACGCAGCCCGTGCAGCAGACGCAGCAGCCGGCCGCACCCGGGTGGCCGGACCGGACTCCCGCCCCCTCGCCCGCCCCACAGGCCGCCTTCGGCGCCGACGGTGGAGCGTACGGCGGCGGTGACGGCTACGGCGCCGGTGACGGCGGGGCTCCCGCCGCCGACGGCAGCGGCGGTCACGGCGGCGGCGACACCGCTCTCCTCACCCACGTCCAGGGCGAGGCGCCCAAGCCGAAGAAGCGCACCCGGGGTCCGTTCGCGCTGCTCGCCGCCGTGGCGATCGTCGCCGCGGCCGTCGGCGGCGGCACGGCGTACGCCTTCCAGGAGCTGACCGGCAAGGACACCGTCGCCA
Source organism: Streptomyces sp. NBC_01261 (assembly GCF_036226385.1). Lineage (NCBI taxonomy): Bacteria > Bacillati > Actinomycetota > Actinomycetes > Kitasatosporales > Streptomycetaceae > Streptomyces > Streptomyces sp. NBC_01261. The sequence goes on along the minus strand of NZ_CP108463.1, from coordinate 6,157,127 downwards.
CCTCCAGCACCACCACGGCCGTCGTGCCCTCCAGCAAGAAGGGCGACGTCGCCACGATCGCCGCGACCGTCAGCCCGAGCGTCGTCGAGGTCGAGGCCACCCTCAGCAACGGCTCGTCGACCGGCGCCGGCGTGATCATCACGACCGACGGCCAGATCGTCACCAACAACCACGTCGTCTCCGGCGCCTCGTCCATCAAGGTCAAGACGAGCGACGGCAAGTCGTACACCGCGAAGGTGGTCGGCACCGACAGCAAGAAGGACCTCGCGCTCCTCAAGCTGGAGAACGCCTCCGGCCTGAAGGCGGCCACCCTCGGCAACTCCGCCGGCGTCCAGATCGGCGACACGGTCGTCGCGATCGGCTCCCCCGAGGGCCTGACCGGCACGGTCACCAGCGGCATCGTCTCCGCCCTGAACCGTGACGTGACCGTGTCGACGGACGAGAGCCAGAGTCAGAGTGGTTCGGGTTCGGGTTCGGGCGGCAGCGGTCAGTGGCCGTTCCAGTTCGGCGGCCAGCAGTTCAACGGCGACACCGGTTCGTCCACGACGACGTACAAGGCGATCCAGACCGACGCGTCCCTCAACCCCGGCAACTCCGGCGGCGCCCTGATCGACGCGAACGGCAACATCATCGGCATCAACTCCGCGATGTACTCGTCCAGTTCGGACTCCTCGTCCTCGTCGTCCGAGGCCGGAAGCATCGGCATCGGCTTCGCCATCCCGATCAACACCGTCAAGGCGGACCTGGCTTCGCTGCGGGCGGGCGGTTCCGACAGCTAGGCACTGCCCCACACGAACCAAGTAGGGAGTACGTCATGATCAAGCAGGTTTCGCACACGGTGACCGACACCGGAGCGGCCGGTCTCGGCCTGGCCCTCGGGGTGGCGTACGAACTGCACGCGCCGGCGGCGCGGGCGCCGGAGGTGGCACCCGTCCCGGAGCTGATGGGCCTGCGCACCAGCGCGGCCCGCCCGCACCACCGCAAGGTGCCGCTGAACCGCCTCCAGACGATGCGCGGCTGATCTCACTGAGGATGGAGGGGCGAGGCTGATCTCACCCTTTTTCTCACTTCCTCCCCTCTTCACGCACCGGCCGGGAAACATGCGAGGCTGATTGCGACCAGCCGATCGTTGTCTCCCCGTCCCACCGCACCCGAGGAATCCAGCCCATGAGCCCCGCCGAAGGCGACCGTGACACCCAGCGCATCCTGATCGTCGACGACGAGCCGGCGGTACGCGAAGCACTCCAGCGCAGCCTCGCGTTCGAGGGGTACGACACCGAGGTCGCCGTCGACGGCGCGGACGCGCTGGAGAAGGCGACCGCGTACCAGCCCGACCTGGTCGTCCTCGACATCCAGATGCCGCGCATGGACGGCCTGACGGCGGCCCGCCGGATGCGGGGCGCCGGCACGACGACCCCGATCCTGATGCTGACGGCCCGCGACACGGTCGGCGACCGGGTGACGGGACTGGATGCCGGGGCGGACGACTACCTGGTCAAGCCTTTCGAACTCGACGAACTCTTCGCCCGCGTACGGGCGTTGCTCCGCCGCAGCTCGTACGCGGCGGCCGCGGCGGCCGGTACCGCCCCCGAGGACGACTCCCTCGCCTTCGCCGACCTCCGCATGGACCTCGCGACCCGTGAGGTGACGCGGAGCGGTCGCCAAGTCGAGCTGACCCGAACGGAGTTCACCCTCCTGGAGATGTTCCTGGCGCATCCCCGGCAGGTCCTCACCCGCGAGCAGATCCTCAAGGCGGTGTGGGGCTTCGACTTCGAGCCGTCCTCCAACTCCCTTGATGTGTACGTGATGTACCTGCGCCGCAAGACGGAAGCAGGGGGTGAGCCTCGGCTGGTGCACACGGTTCGGGGTGTGGGGTATGTGCTGCGACAGGGTGGGGCCGAGTGAAGAACGTCCTCAACCGGTTCCTGCACCGGTTCCGGACCCTGCCGATCCGGTCACGGCTGGCGATGCTGGTCGCGGCGGCGGTGGCTTTTGCGGTGGCTGCGGTTTCGGTCACCTGTTGGTTCATCGTGCAGGGAAAGTTGTACGACCAGATCAACAACCAGCTCAAGACGTCGGCGAGCAACCCGCAGCAGCGCAGCGTCATGGACGCCATCAGGAGCTGCGACCAGGTCAGCTCGTCCCCGCCGGACACGACCGGCTTCCATCCGCCCTCCGAGTACTACTTCCAACTGGTGAGGTCGAACGGCAAGTCCTGCATCCCCTCGGGCTCCCCCGGCACGGTAAGGGTCACCAACGCCGACATCGACGTGGCCAAGAAACCGACAAAAACCATCATCCACAACGGCGTCGACACCAAAGGAACGCCCGTACGGGTGCTGACGGTGCCGCTGGTCACCCTCGACGCAAACGGCAACCGTACGGTGGTCGAAGGCGTCGCCCTCGTGTACGCCTTGCCCCTCAAGGGCACACAGTCCACCCTCAATGAGCTGGCCCTCCTTCTCCTTCTTGCCTCCGGCATCGGAGTCATCGGCGCCGGAGCCGCAGGTCTCGCGGTCGCCCGCGCAGGTCTCCGCCCCGTCGACAAACTCACCGAGGCCGTCGAACACGTGGCCCGTACCGAGGACTTGGCCGTTCGCATCCCGGTGGACGAGGACAGCGACGACGAGATCGCCCGCCTCTCCCGCTCGTTCAACTCGATGACGACCTCCCTGGCCAACTCCCGCGAGCTGCAACAACAACTCATCGCGGACGCCGGTCACGAACTCCGCACCCCCCTCACCTCCCTCCGTACGAACGTCGAACTCCTCACCCGCAGCGAGGAGACCGGGCGCCCGATCCCCCCGGCGGACCGCAAGGCGCTCCTCGCCTCGGTGAAGGCGCAGATGACCGAACTGGCGTCCCTGATCGGCGACTTGCAGGAGTTGTCCCGCTCGGAGGGCCAACGGGGTGAGCGCGTCCAGGTGGTCTCGCTCCAGGACACCGTGGAATCCGCCCTGCGCCGAGCCCGCCTGCGCGGCCCGGAGTTGACGATCACGGCGGACGTACAGCCGTGGTTCGTGCAGTCGGAGCCCTCCGCCCTGGAACGCGCGATCGTCAACATCCTCGACAACGCGGTGAAGTTCAGCCCCGAGGGCGGCACGATCGAGGTCCAGCTCACGCGTGGCGTCCTCACCGTCCGCGACCACGGCCCCGGCATCCCCGACGACGAACTCCCGCACGTCTTCGACCGGTTCTGGCGTTCACCGTCGGCACGCGCCCTCCCCGGTTCCGGCCTGGGCCTGTCCATCGTCGCCCGCACGGTCGAACAGGCCGGCGGCGAGGTGACCCTGGCGCACGCGCCGGGCGGCGGCACGGTGGCGACGGTACGGATCCCGGGGACGCCGACTGCACCGCCCGAAAGCTCCGCCCCCTCCCAGTAGGTAGCCCGAAAAAATGTGACACTTCTTGCTGAAGTGTCACATTTCGCGAGGGGGAGGGTCGGCTGGTTTCCGCATCCACCCGTCGCATTCGCCCTCAGTGGAAGCCGAGCATTCCAGGGGAGTCGATGTCGACAGTGACCACACCCGGCGGGTATGCCTCTTCCCGGGTCGTCAGGAGAACCGACATGCCCCTGAACTCGGCCCGCGGCAGTGCGCAGTACAGGGCGTGACAGGTGTCCGGTCCACCGTACCCATCACGGATCATGGTGCCGACGGTGACCGAGGAGACCGTGGTCAAGTCGTCGACGACCACCGAGGAGAACGCGAGCACACGGTCCCCGGCGTCCGCGTCCTCGGACTCCGCCCGCATGAGGCAGAGCGCGGGAATCCGAAGCAGGTCGCCTGGGGTGTGGGCCATGTTCGCGGCGAGAAGGTTCAACGTCTTGTGCCCGTTCGCGAGAGCACGGGTGGCACCGGTGTCCAGAATGATCACGCCGCCGCGCCTCGCGCCCTACGGATCTTCTCGGCAGCGACTTTGTACACGTTGCCGAGGATGTCGGGCGCCCTGTCGAACTCCTCGTCGCTGATGTCCAGGCCGATCACGTCCCGGACGACCTTCCGGTCGGCGGCCACCCGCTCCGCGATCTGCTCCACCGTCAGCTGCTCGCCGGCCAACTGCTCGACGAACTGGCCCAAGGTCATCCCGTGCTCCTTGGCGACCTGGGCGAGATGGTCTCGGGCCTGCCGGGACACCTGGATGGTCGTGTTCTCTGCCATGGCGCCACCATAGCCCTACCATGGCCATACCGTGTCCCGGTTCCCCCCGGTTCACCGAACCAGGCTGACCACGGCATCCTCGGCCCCGCATCAAGGAAACCTTGAGGTGGTGGGCGGATCTGTTCCGACGCCGGACGGCGAGAACAGGTCCGCCTGTGCTCACGGAGCCGAGGAACTCCTGACCGCCTCTGCGAACGGTGGCACCCCCTCCTGACGTGCACAGGTTGCTGCCATACGATCCCCCTCTGCTGTTGACCGGGGGAGGGTCCATGAGCGGGATCGAGCGGGCGTACGGACGGCGAAGACCGTTGGCCATCGTGTGGTGGCAGGTCGGCATCAACGTAGTCATCGGCGTCTACCTCGTCCTGGATGCGTCGACGAACCCCTACGTCTCGCGGCGCGGGGCCGAGGTCGTGATCCTGGCGCTCCTCCTGGGCAAGACCGTGCTGGTCCTGCTCCACCGGCAGCGGGGCCGCACGATCGTAGGCACTCAGGGGATCAGCGCCCGCAACGCCGTACGGACAGCCACCCGGACCTGGCACGACGTCTACGACATCCGGGCCGAACTGAACCCGGGCGGGCGCACCGAGAAAGCCCAGTGGACGACCTATGTCTACGGCAACGACGGCCGCAGGGTGCTCCTCCCCTACTTCGACGACTGGCAACTCCCCGACTTCCACGCCGAACTCGCAGATCTGCGTGCCGAGTCCGCCCAACACCGGTGCATGGCCTGGGAGTTGCGCCCCGAGGTGGAGGACCGGATACGGCGCCGCGCGCGACACCGCACGGTCTCGGCCGCGGTGTTGGTCACAGCCCTCATCGCCGCGGCCGCCGCGTTCGTGGTCATGGCGTAGTCCAGCGAACAACACCGGTTCTGGGGAGGGTCGATGGGCGGGGACGACGAGGACGAGCGCGACGACGGACGGGGGATCGAGCGGGAGTACAGCAGGCGGAGAAAGATGTCCCGGGGAAGGTTCGTCGCCCTGTGCATCGTCGAAGGGAACTTCGCTCTTCAGATGGCGCGGCCCGACAACACCTTCCCCGCCCGGTACAAGCTGCTCGCGGTGGCGCTCATGGCGCTGCTGAGTGTCTGGGCGATCCTCACCGTGCGACGGGGACGCACCACCGTGGGGGCCGACGGTGTCTCCACACGTGGAGCCTTCCGCGTGCGCAGGTGGGCCTGGCACGACATCTACGATCTCCGCGTAGAGACCAATCCGGGCCAACGCGGCGCCGACGTCAAGTCGTTCACCTACCTCTACGAAAACGACGGCCGCAGGGGACGCCTCCCCTACCTCGACGACTGGCAGCTCCCGGACCTCTGGGCCGAGGTCGCCGACCTGCACACCGCGTCCGCCCGGCACCGGGGCATGACCTGGGAGCGGCGCCCGGGGGTCGAGGTGCGCATCCGCGAGCGGGCCGCGTACCGCAAGGCCCAGCAGCGAGCGATCACCGGGGCCCTGATCGTCTTCTTCGCCGCCTTCCCGTACCTGCTGTGGGAGATATCCGCCGACGGCGATCCCGACCCCTTCCTCAGCCTCCTGCTCTTCTGCGCGCCCCTCGCCGTCTACGCCCTCCTCTTCCTTCTCTTCCGTCGGCGCTACATGCGAGCCCTGGTCCCCGCATAACCCCCTGCCGGCCCCAGCACAGCCGCCCGACACACCGTGTTGAGATGGCGCGGAGGATTCTGCCGGCCGACGACGACGAAGACGTGCGGGGTTGGCCGGCGGGGCTGTTCCAACGGCGGTCGGTGCCAAGCCCGTTCGGTGTCGGGTCAGCTGGAACTGGTCCACCGATCACGGCCGCGGCAGGGCGTCCGGTCCGTTCGCGAAGTGCTCGTCGCCGAGCGGGCGGTGGCCGCCCACGCGTTCCCGCAACTCCCTGTGCGCGGCGACCATCCGCTCCGCGGCCTGCTCCGACGTCAGCTGCTCGGCGGCCAGTTGCTCGACGGCCAGTTGCTCGACGAGTTGCCTCACGGTCATGCCTCGGTCCTTGGCGACCTGGGCGAGGTGACCCCGGGTCTGCCGGGAGACCCGGATGGTCGTGGTCTCTGCCATGGCTCCCATTCCCCGACAGTCTCTGCTACGGCTCTGCCGGAGGCGCCTCTGGCGATTCGTCCCCCAGCCAGAAAACCTGCTCCACGACGATCTGCGGATCCTCCACGCGTGGCACGAAGGTGTAGATGAGCCAGCCGTTTCCTTGGTCGAAGAAGAACATGCGAGCGCCCTTCGGCTGGCTCGACAGTGCCGGCTCGACGGTCATGCCCTCAGGCAGATCCGCATCGGTTTCGATGCCTCGAAAGTACGGATCCTTCGCCGTGACCAGTTCGGCCCGCACGGCATCGACGATCTCGCGGATGTGGTCGGGCAGTGCGTCCCGGGCAGCGAGAGCATCGAGCCGCCAGTCCATCTGCCAAGGCGGCCCCATGAACCCGTCGGTCACTCGCCGGGCTGCGTCCGCAAAGCCTGGTGACGAATCTTCGACGCCTCATCGAGAAGAACCCTGGCCTCGGCGATGTCCGTGGATTCAGCCGCACGGTGTTCCAGGTCGTGCAGGTGAGCATCCAGCTTCGGATCACGAGCGATCGCGTACTCGATCCACCAGCGGGCCACGAACGCGGGCACCGGACCAAGGTCGTAGGTGTCGGCGATCGCCCACTTCCAGTGCGCGTCGAAGTCAGGGAGGAGCGTGGGCGCGTGCTGGGCGATGGCCTTGCGCAGCCCCTTCGGCGTCCGCTCAGGCATCGGAGGGACAACCGACTCGGGTTCCGCAGCGTGAGCAGCCATGACCGATGTCCTCCTTCGACGCGTGGTGTCTACGACCATAACCGGCTCGTCCCTGCCCTCTCAGTTGTTGGTCCCCGGCCGTGCATTCGACCGGGAGACCAACGACGAGGGAGGCGCAGCGGCGGTTGTCAGGCCTTTCGACCCGCGTCACCCGAACATGCGCACGCCCACCTCAGCCTTGACTCCGTCCACGAACCCGGACCAGGCCGAGGCGGCGAGGATCAACGGGCGGGCGGCGGGGGTCTTGCTGTCCCGGACGGGCACGAGGCCGGTGTAGCCGTCGGCGACCTCGACGCAGTCGTTGTCCCCACCTGCGCTGTAGCTCGACTTGCGCCAGACAGCGGTGCTGAGGTCGGGGGTGTGCGTCATGATCTGTGATCCTCCAGTACGCCCCTGATGAACGTGAGCGAGTCCGACGGGGACAGCGCCAGGTCGCGAAGCCGATCGTAGGACAGTCGGTATCGCAGGATGTCGTCCGGATCCTCAGTCAGCTCGCTGCACTCGTTGCCCTCCTTGTAGGCAACAGCGCTTCCGTCCTTCTGCCAGAGCAGCGTCAGCGATCCCGTCATGTGGTGGTGAACTCCCGCAGAGAACGGCAGCACTTGGATCGTCACGTTGGGCCACATCGCGACGGTCTCAAGGTGAATCAGCTGGTCGCTCCATGTCTTGGCGCGGCTGGCCGGGCGTCGGAACGCGCTCTCGTCCACGACGATTCGGACGTCGGGCTCCGGCTTCTGGCGCAGCAGGTACTGCCGTCCGGCCCTCGCAGCCACCAGTTCCTCGACCAACTCCGCGCCGTCAGGTGTTGTCTGGGCTCCAGACAACACCTCCCGCGCGAAGTCCTCGGTCTGCACAAGCCCGGGCACCGCCGGCGTGAACTTCCACATCACCCGAGCTGTGGATTCCAGCGCCATGAACCGCTTGTACGGGTCCATGAACGCGTCCAGTCTCGCCACCCTCCAGTGACTGACCAGCAGCTCACCGGCTTCGTAATAGACGTCCAGGTCCTCCATCACCGTCACCTTGGACAGCCGCTCCCCCGACTCCAGCCGGCTCAGGTAGCTCTTGTCATAGCCGGTGTCCTCCGCCAGCTGCCCGAGCGACTTTCCCGCCTTCTCGCGCAGATACCGGAGCGTCCGTCCCAGTACCGCGCGCCCCGACTCGCCCTCGGCGTCAACCTGTTCGGACACGTCACCCCTCCCCGTTGCCTGGGCCCGCAGACAACGCCAACCCTCTTCCGCAGCGTACGCCGCACCCGTGACCATCGAGGCACGAACGGTAATCACCGCTCGTCAGGACCCCGGCAGGACAGAGGAGCGCAGCAGAATGAGTGAACGCGTCGTAGGAATCTGGGAGTTACTACTGATGGCACTCGTGCACGCCCTGCTCCCGTCCCAGCGCCGCGCCCGGCACAAACGGCGACTTCAACGGCAACGGCGACGCGCCCTCTGGCTCGCCGTGCACGGCATCGATGTCGGCCCGCGTCGTATCCACGGAGTGGTGGTACGCGCATGAGCGTCCCCAACACCACCCGCAACGAACTACGGCTGCTCCCCTGGACCACCCCCGACGGCAAGCCCTGTTACCTCAGCGCCGACAGCCACGACAGCCGTCTCTCCCTCCTCGCCGATGACATCGAAGCGGCCCAACTCGACTCCGGGGAACAGGTGTTGGCCGGAGCCAAGGCCGTGCTGGCCGACCCGAAGGCCGGTGAACGAGCCGTACGTTTCGCGCTCACCAGGGTGTCCGAATCCCTCGGGGATGTCCTCCGCATCGCCGTCAGCCGAGGTGAGCGCATCCCGGAGTGCGAACTGTGACCCCGGACCGGTCTCGTCCACTGGCCTCGGGGCCCTTCATCGTCCCCGCGCACCGGCCCCCTCCGCCTCCTGACAAGCACAGCTTGCCGATCTACCATCTACCCGTCCTACACGGGGGAGTTGGCATGGGCGAGGACGTACACGAGCGCGGTGTCGAGCGTGAGTACGGGCGACGGAGACGGATCCCTCGCGGGTTGCTCGCCTTCATGGGGCTCGCCGTCGGGAACTCCGTCTACCAGATGAATCGGGACCCCAATATCTTCGGCGACGGGACCCGGTTGGTCATCGACGCCCTGCTGCTGTGGTTCCTCGTCTGGGCTCTGCTTGCCAGTTGGCGCCAGCGCACCTTCGTCACAGCCGACGGGATCGCCGTACGCGGAGCCGTGCGGATCCGGCGCCGGAGCTGGCACGACATCTACGACATCCGGGTCGAGCCCCGCCGCAACCAGCGCAGCGGCGACTCCCAGTGGCTCACCTTCCTCTACGGCAACGACGGCGGGCGCCTGCTGCTCCCACATGTCGACGACGGCCAACTCCCGGAATTCGGCGCCGAGATCGACGATCTGCGCGAGACGGCCGCCCGGCACCGCGGCATGGCCTGGGAGCGGCGGCCCGAGGTCGAGGAGCGGATCCGGCGGCAATCCGGTCACCGTAAGGCCTGGGAACGGGCCACCAGCGGCGCCCTGTTGGTGCTGGTGGCCATGTTCCTGGTCACGGTGTGGCGGATAGCGACCGGCCGGGACGCCGAGCCACTGCTGCTGCTTGTCTGCGTTCCCCTTGGTGCCTTCGCCCTGCTCGCCGCCCTCCTGCACTGGCGCTGGGAGTCCCAAGTCCCGCCCCCCGGACGCGAGTTCCGGGAGCAGCCCCGGCTCTAGCCGTACGACATCCAGCCGTACGACATCGACTCAACTCACCGACCTGAAGAACTCGGTGATGTCCTCGGCCAGCAACTCCGGTTCCTCGTGGGCCGGGAAGTGACCGCCCCGCGGCATCGTCGTGTACCGGGTGAGGTGGTACTTGCGTTCCACGAAGCCGCGAGGGGCGGGGGTGCCGGCGCCGAGGTTGGCGGGGAACAGGGCCAGGGCGGTCGGCACCTCCACCCGGTCCAGCTTCGGGAGGAGGCCCTGGCCGGACGCGTAGTAGGGGATGAACGACGTCCCGATCGTGTTCGTGAACCAGTACAGCGACGCCTGGGTGAGAAGGAAGTCGTCTGTGAAGCGGGTCGAGAGGTTCCCTTCGCAGTCGCTCCAGGAGCGGTACTTCTCCACCATCCAACCCAGCAGGCCGGACGGGGAGTCGCTCAGGCCCTGGGCCAGGGTGAGTGGACGGGTGCGTTGCTGGTGGGCGTACGCGCCCTCTTCCTGGGACCAGGCGGCGAAGGTGGTCAGGTACTCCCGTTCCTCGTCGGTCAGTTGGGCGGCTGTGGCGTCTGGGGGCGTGCTCAGGATGTCCAGCAAGTGGATGCCGACCACGCTCTCGGGGTGGGCCTGGCCGAGGCGTGCCGTGATGCCCGAACCCAGGTCGCCACCGTGCGCGCCGTAGTGCTCGAAGCCCAACTCGTCGTGCATCAGGCGGTGCCACAGTTCGTGGGTGGGCGGTGACTGGTCCGTCAGGCTCGGGGGCGGGGACGAGAACGTGAAGCCCGGGAGGGACGGCACGATCACCGTGAACGCGTCCTGCGGATCGCCGCCGTAGCGCGACGGTGTCGAGAGCCTTTGTGCCAGTTCGACCAGCTCGTAGAACGTGCTCGGCCAGCCGTTGGTCAGGACCAGCGGCAGGGCGCCCTCGCGTTCGGCGTCGAAGCGCAGGTAGTGCACGGTCGCGCCGTCGATCGCGGCGAAGTGGGACGGAAGCTCGTTGATCGTGGTCTCGTGGGCGCGCCAGTCGTAGCCGTCGGCCCAGTACTCGGTCAGGCGCCTCAGCTCTTTGGCGTCGGTGCCCGCCCGCCACTCGGCCACGGGCCATGGTTCCGCCCACCTCGTCCCGCGCAGGCGGGCCCGCAGGTCGTCGAGGTCCGCGTCCGGCACCTCCAGCAAGGGGCTGGGGATGGTGTCCGTCGTCGGCTTCCGTGCTGAGGTCGTCCATGTTTTCGACACCTTCGAAACGTATAGCCGGTGTCGCACGCCGTCAACACCGGCTTCGCGGTACGGTGGTGTCGTGAGTGATGGCGTCGTAGATCTCGTCCTGGTCGAGCAGTTCCTCAACACGCTCGACGAAAGATCCTTCAGCTGGCACGGGGAGCGGCACACCGGCAACGACGAACTGACCTCTGTCCAGGGCCTGTTGGCGTGGCTGGAGGCTCATGGACTGGTCAGCTCGGGGCAGGAACTGCGGCCGTCCGATCTGACCGCCGCCCTCGCACTCCGCGCCGGTCTGCGGGATGCCCTCAGCAGCGGAGCCGACGGTACCGACCGTGCCGAGACCTCTCGGGCCCTCGCCCCTTTTCCCCTGGTGCTGGCTCCGGACGCGGGCGGCAGCGGGCTGCGTCTCGTCGCCGACAGCGGTACGCCCGGCCTCGATGCCATCGTGGAGACGGTCGCCGCGAGCGTCGCCGGTGGCGGTTGGAGTCGTCTGAAACTGTGCGCCTCGCCGGACTGCCGTTGGGCCTTCTACGACACCTCGCGCAACGGCGGCGGCCGCTGGTGCTCGATGGACGCCTGCGGGAACCGGAACAAGACCCGTGCCTACCGTCGCCGCCGCACGGACTGAACGACACCCCCGACCCTTGAGCCCTCAGCCCCCGCATAGCCCCCTGCCAGCCTCAGCACAGCCGCCCGTCACACCGTGTTCGGATGGCGCGGAAGATCCTGCTGGCCGACGACGACGTGGACGTACGGGAAGGGCTCGGTCGACTGCTCAGATTCGAGGGGTACGAGACCGTCCTCGCGGGAGACGGGCGTACCGCCCTCGATCTCCTCGGCGCACCGGACGATGCCGCCGCGCCCGACCTCGTGCTGATGGACGTCACCATGCCCGAGCTGGACGGGCTCGCCGCCACCCGGCGTATCCGTGCCTCCGGGTCCACCGTGCCGATCCTGATGATCACCGGGCGGAACGCGGTCGGCGACCGTATCGTCGCCCTCGACAACGGTGCCGACGACTACCTCAGCAAGCCGTTCGCCGTCGAGGAACTCCTCGCACGCGTACGGGCGTTGCTGCGGCGCGGTGCCCAGCGCCCCGCCGCCGACGAGCATCCGCCCGAGCTCGAACGGCTCGTCTTCCACGATCTGGTCATGGACCTGCGTACCCGTACCGTCGCCCGTGACGGACTGCCGCTCGATCTCACCCGGACCGAATTCCTCTTGCTGGAACACCTGTTGAGGCATCCGGGTGCCGCGCTCACCCGGTCGCAGATCCACCGGCAGGTGTGGGGCTTCGACTTCGAGCCCGCGTCCAACACCCTTGATGTGTACGTCATGTACCTGCGCCGGAAACTGGAGAGCCGCGGCGGACCGCGGCTCATCCACACCCTGCGGGGGCTCGGGTACAGCCTCCGGATCGCTCCGCCTACTTGAGCGGCAGCCGCAGGATCATCGTCTCGTCCGGTGCCTGCGGCGGGACCTGGCGCAGGGTCATCGTGTCCTCCGAACGATGCCGTCCCGTTCCCGTGATCGCCATTTCGGGGAGCGGACCCGCAAGTCGCGCGTACGCGCCGCCCCTTGCCACCAACTCCGCGTGCGTGCCCGCTTCCACCAGGCGTCCGCCCTCGACGACCAGGATGCGGTCCGCGTCCGGGGCGAGGCTCAGGTCGTGGGTGATCATGATGGTCGTACGGCCGGACATCAGGCGGCGCAGAGGCTGGATCACCTGGCGGGCGGCCACCGAGTCGAGGCCGGCCGTCGGTTCGTCCAGGACCAGGACCGGGGCCTCGCGGAGCATTGCCCTTGCGATCGCGATCCGTTGGAGCTGGCCGCCGGACAACGCCGCCGTGCCGGGGGCGAGTTGAGTGTCGTAGCCCTGGGGAAGGGACGCGATGAAGTCGTGGGCCGCTGCCGATCGCGCCGCCCGTTCGATGTCCTCGTCCGTCGCGCCGGGGCGGCCGCACTCGATGTTCTCGCGGACCGTGCCGTTGAGGATGAGGGTCTGCTGGGGGAGCAACGCGACGTTCTCCCGCAGGAATTCGAGGGGTACGTCGCGGAGGGGGACGCCGTCGAGGCAGATCACGCCCGCCGAGGGGTCGTAGAAGCGGGTGAGGAGTTTGGACAGGGTCGACTTGCCCGCTCCGCTCTCGCCCGTGATGATCACCAGCTCGCCCGGGTCCGCCCGGAAGGTGACGTCGGCGACCGAGTTCCGGGTCGCGCCGGGGTAGGCGAAGGTCACGCCGTGGAAGCTGACCCAGCCGTGGACGGGCCAGGCGGGGACGGGTTGGCCGGGATCGGCGACGGACGGGGTGGCGTCCAGGATCTCGTTGATGCGGGCGGCGCCGGCCGTGGCGGCGGTGAGGGTGAGGCCGAGTTGGCCGAGGTTGCGGACGGGCGGGTACAGGTAGCCGATGAAGGCGGCGAAGGCGAGGAGTGCGCCGAGGGTCATGCGGTCGGCGGAGATCTCCCAGACGCCGAGGCCGATGACCGACAGCACGCAGAGGGTTTCCACCACCTCCACGAACTGCTCGTACATCTCGCTCAGGCGGGCGCCGCGGACCGACGCCTTCATCCACGCGCGGGCTTCGACGTCGAGGCGCTTCTCCTCGTCGCGGCGGCGGTTGTACGCCTGGGTGAGGACCACGTTGCCGAGGGACTCCTCGACGACCGAGGTGATCGCCCCGTCGGCGACCCGTTCGTCCTGCGAGGCCTGCTTGATGCGGCCCGCGAAACGGCGGGCGGCGACGAGGAAGAGGGGGGCCAGGACGAAGGTGGCCAGGGCCAGGTCCCAGCGGAGGTAGAGGGCGGCGCAGGCATAGAAGACCGCGGAGAAGGCGGCCGAGATCGTGCCTACGACTCCGGACACGACCATCTGCTCGATGGCCTCGACGTCTCCGGTGAGGCGTTCCACGAGGTCGCCCTGGCGGTGCTTCTGGAAGAAGTGGGGCGGTAGGTCCTGGACGTGGCGGAAGACGTTCGCGCGCAGGCGCAGGACAAAGCGTTCGGCGGTCCAGGTGGCGAGGGAGTTGCCGAAGTAGCCGACGAGCGCGCCCAGTGCGGCGACGCCGAGCCAGGCCGCGGCCGGGCCCCAGAAGGCGGACAGCGAACCGGACTTGAGGGCGTTGTCGGTGAGGTCCGCGAACAGCAGGATCGCGGCGGTCTCCGAGAGCGCCGACACGACGACACACGCGATGATCACCGCGAGCCACTTGCGGTCACCGCGGGTCAGCGGCCAGAAACGGCGGAAGGCCTCACGGGCTTCCCTCATGGTCAACTCCCTTCAGGGCGTGGGCTGGTCATGGCCGAGGCGGGGCCACCGGAGCGAGTTCGCTCGCTAACCGGTGGCCCCGCCTCAGGGTGTGCGCGATCAGCCCTTGTGGCCGACGGGGCGCTTCGGCGCGGGCTTCTTCGGGGCCTTCTTCTTGGGCGCCGGGGCGGGCTTGTGGGCCTTCTTGACGGGGACGATCTTGTGGAAGCTCATGGCGGGGTCCCTCCCGGTAAGTGCCGCTCAGCCGCGGCGAGTTGTGGAGTGGTGCGAGTCCTGCGGATGGTGCTGCGGGTGCTGCGGGTGCTGCGGGTCTTCTACGGCCGGACCGGCGGCTTACTTGTGGCCCACGGGGCGACGCTTCGGGGCCGGAGCCGGCTTCTTCGGCGCGGGCTTCTTGGGCGCCGGGGCGGGCTTGTGGGTCTTCTTGACGGGGGCGATCTTGTGGAAGCTCATGGTGGATTCCCTCCCTGGGGGTGCCGCCCTGCGGCGGCTTGATACGAGGTGGTGCTGCGGGTGCCGCTTGTCTTCTACGGCCGGCCCCGCGGGTTACTTGTGGCCGATCGGACGACGCTTCGGGGCGGCAGCGGGCTTCCTGGAGGGCTTCTCCGAGGGCTTCTTCTTCGGGGCCGGGGCCGGCTTGTGGGCCTTCTTCACCGGGGCGATCTTGTGGAAGCTCATGTGCGTGTCCCTCTCTGTCGCGGCTGCTGCGGTTCTGCAACAGTTCCTCTACCGATCTGCTGCAATTGCCTTTGAACTACTTCTGAATTACGTCTGTAAATTCTCTGTCAGCCCTTGTGGGCGACCGGGCGGCACTTCGGGGCGGGCTTGCGGGTCTGCTTGATGGGGTGAATCTTGTTGAAGCTCATGATTTATTTCCCTCCCTGGGAATTCTTATCCGTGGTTTATTGCGGCTGGCCGGACGGCTTACTTGTGGCCGACCGGGCGACGCTTCGGGGCCGGGGCGGGCTTCTTCGGGGCCTTCTTGGGCGCCGGGGCCGGCTTGTGGGTCTTCTTCACCGGGGCGATCTTGTGGAAGCTCATCGTGCTCTCCTTCGTCTCTTGCGTTCTCTTGCGTCTTCTTGTCGTTTGCGCTGTTCGCTTTCGACATGGAAAACACTACTGGACTCCTGACGCAGGAAAAGCGATTTTCGCTTAGACCTTCCTGAGCAATCCCTGTGGAAGATTCTTATGGACTTTGCGGAACTGAACCCGGTCTTACACAGAATTTAGAACGGGAAAACAGAAGGGGCCCGGCGCCGACCTGCGGCTCCGGGCCCCTCGTCAGAGATGGGTTACCGCACGATGTTGATCCGGTTCGCCGCCGGGGGCACCAGCGGGCCGGTGGCCGACGAGTTCGCCGTCAGGTAGTCCGCCAGCGCGGTCAGGTCGTCCGTGCCGACCAGGTCGCCCGTGCCCTGTCCCAGCGTCGTGAAGCCGTCACCGCCGCCCGCGAGGAAGCTGTTCGTCGCGACGCGGTACGTGGCTGCCGGGTCGATGGCGGAACCGTTGAGCTTGATCGAGTCCGTCACCACCCGGTCCGCGCCCGTCTTCGTCAGGTCCAGCGTGTACGTCAGCCCGGACGACACCTGGAGCACCTTCGGCGCCGCCGTGTTCGTGCCGCTCACCTGTTCCTTGAGCGCCTGGATCACCTGGGCGCCCGTGAAGTCCTGGAGGTTCACCGTGTTCGCGAACGGCTGCACCGTGAAGCCCTCGGCGTACGTCACCACGCCGTCGCCCTCGGCGCCGGTGGCCTTGTAGGTCAGGCCCGCCCGCACCCCGCCCGGGTTCATCAGCGCGAGGTCGGTCTCCGGGTCCAGCTTCTTGCCGTAGGCGAGTTGGGCGTCCGCGATGAGGTCGCCCATCGGGGACTCGGTGCCGGTGTTGTTCACGTCACCGGAGATGTAACCGATCGCGCGGTTGCCGATGGGCGCCGCGAGGGTGTTCCACTTGCTGATCAGCGAGGTCATGTCGGCGGCCTTGGGCACGGTCCGGGTGACCACGTGGTTCGCCGACTTGACCGCCGTACGCGCGATGTCGTGGGTCCTACGGTCGTACGTCAGCGTCGTGTCCGTGTAGAGGCGGCCGAAGGAGGCCGCCGAAGTGACCATGCGGGGCTTGCCACTTGGGTCATTGATCGTGCAGACGTACGCGTTGTGGGTGTGGCCGGTGACGAGCGCGTCGACCGCCGGGGTGACGTTCTTCGCGATGTCGACGATCGGGCCGGAGATGCCGGAGCCCGAACCGGAGGCGTCACAGTCGTAGTTGTACGACGCGGAGGCCGGGAAGCCGCCCTCGTGGATCAGCGCGACGATCGACTGCACGCCCTGCTTCTGCAGCTCCTTGGCGTACTTGTTGATCGTCTCGACCTCGTCCTTGAACTTCAGGCCCTTGACGCCGTCCGCGGAGACGATGCCCGGGGTGCCCTCCAGGGTCACGCCGATGAAACCGATCTTGACGTCCTTCTTCTTCCACACCCAATACGGCTTCAGGATCGGCTTGTTGGTCTTCTCGCCGAGGACGTTGGCCGCGAGGTAGGGGAAGTCGGCGCCCTTGAACTTCTTGTCCGTGTAGCAGCCGTCGGTGGGGTGGCAGCCGCCGTTCTGGAGCCGCGCCAGCTCCTTCGCGCCCTCGTCGAACTCGTGGTTGCCGACCGAAGTGACGTCCAGGTCGAGCTTGTTGAGCGCCTCGATCGTCGGCTCGTCGTGGAACAGGCCCGAGATCAGCGGGGACGCGCCGACCATGTCGCCGCCGGCCGCGGTGACCGAGTACGGGTTGCCCTTGCGGGCGTCGCGCAGGTGCGTCGCGAGGTACTCGACACCGCCCGCGTCGATCGTCTTCGTCGTGCCGTCCGCCTGGAGTTCGGTGACCCGGCCGGAGGAACCGGTCGGCGGCTCCAGGTTGCCGTGCAGGTCGTTGAAGGAGAGGAGTTGTACGTCCTGGTAGCGGCTGGGCTTGGAGCTGTGCCCGTGGCCGCTTCCGCTTCCCTTTCCGCTCGGGTTGCCGTGTGCGTCGGCGGGCAGTGCCGCGGCCAGCGCACCCGCCGTGGCCAGGCTCACCGTGGCGGCGAGGAGTGCGGCGGTACGGCGTCCGCGCGGGCGGTTCGGCTGGGTTGTGGCTGGCATGAGCCCCCCTGTGTGTCGGCTGAGAAGGTCACCACGTTCCGGCGCAGCCTAGGGTCAACGCGCGTAGCGTGACAGGGGGTTCTTGGTTACATCCTGGTTTCTTCTTTGCCGCCACTTTGCGGGGGGATCGGCTTACCCTCGTACCCATGACCAGCGACGACACCGTACGGCCCGCGCCCGGCTCCCGTTCCATCGAGACGTACTCCGCGCTCACCCCGGACCAGGCGGAGGCCGTCCTCGCGCTGATCGCCGAGGCCGCCCGCGTCGACGGGCAGCCGGCGGTGTCCGAGCAGGGGCGGTTGCGGATCCGCGGGGGTGAGCGGGACGGGGTCTCGCATCTGCTGCTCACCCTGGGCGACGAACTCGTGGGCTACGCACAGTTGGAGGACACCGACCCGGTGGAGGCGCCGGCAGCCGAACTCGTCGTCCATCCCTCGCACCGGGGGCACGGTCACGGACGGGCGCTCGGCGCCGCGCTGCTGGCCGCGTCCGGGAAACGGCTCCGGGTGTGGGCGCACGGCGGGCATGCCGCGGCGCGTCATCTCGCGCAGGTTCTCGGGCTCACCATGTTCCGTGAACTCCGCCAGCTGCGACGGCCGTTGACCGACCTGGAGCTGCCGGATCCGGTACTCGCGGAGGGCGTGACCGTACGCACCTTCGCCCCCGGCGTCGACGACGCGGCATGGCTGGCCGTGAACGCCGCGGCCTTCGCCCACCACCCCGAGCAGGGTTCCCTCACCCAGGGCGACCTGGACGACCGTAAGTCCGAGGCGTGGTTCGATCCCTCGGGGTTCTTCCTGGCGGAACGGGACGGCGACCTGGTGGGCTTCCACTGGACCAAGGTCCACGCGGAGGAGCAGCTGGGTGAGGTGTATGTGGTGGGGGTGTTGCCGGGTGCGCAGGGCGGCGGGCTCGGCAAGGCGCTGACGACGATCGGCCTACGGCATCTGGCCTCGCAGGGACTTCCTACGGCGATGCTGTACGTCGACGCGGACAACAAGGCGGCGGTGTCGGTGTACGAGCGGTTGGGATTCACGACGTACGAGACGGACCTGATGTACCGCTCGGAGTCGTAGGGTTCACCGCGCCCGCTCGGGCGGTGCGGCCCTTTGCCCGTCCCCGCCGGAGGGGACCCTTCCCGCGAAAATGTGACACTCTCCCCCTGGAGTGTCACATTTCTGCGGGTCACCTCTCCCCCGTGACGCTGGGCGCCCCGCCTGCCACTCAACGTCGAAGACCCCTCAAGCCGCAGCCAGCTCGCACCACACGAGCTTCCCCCGCCTGCCGTTCCGGGACAACGGCTGCCAGCCCCACTGGTCGGCACAGGCCCGGACCAGCGCGAGACCGCGCCCGTCCTCCGCGTCGCCGAGTTCCTCCAATGCCCTTGGCGGCTCCGGCGGTTCGGGGTCGGCATCCCAGGCCCCGAGCAGCAGCACCCCCGCCGACCAGCCCACGCGCAGGGCGGCGGGCCCCTTCGCGTGCAGTACGGCGTTGGCGACCAGCTCCGTCGCGAGGAGTTCGGCGGTGTCGGCCAGCCGGATCAGGCCGTGCACGGTGAGGATCAGGCGCAGGGTGCGGCGACTGACGGTGACGGCACGCAGGTCGTTCGGGACGTAGAGGCAGTACTCCCAGGGCACGGGCGGGTTTTCGGGCATGCGTCAACTCCGGTTCGGTGATGGAGGTTTCGGAGAGCTGCGGGCTGTATCAGGCGGTGGCTTGCCACAGCCGTCCTGGCAGGACGGAGTGGTGCGCTTCCGGTGCCCCGGATTGCCGCAGCGTGTGCGTCGCATCACCGACGGTAGGTCTATAAGTTCATGTTCGGCAAGTCGATCGCGTAATCTGCCCCCGTAAGAAGTCGCGCACACAAGCGCGTTGAGCCGAGGAGCGGCAGATGGCGTTGAGGCGCGAACCAACGGCTAGACAGATGCGTCTGGCTGTCGAACTGCGCAGACTCCGCGAGGCAGCCGGCCTTTCGGCCCGAGAGGCCGCGGGACTGCTCGGAGTGGGTCCCGCGCAGATCAGCCATATCGAGTCGGCCCTCGCGGGTGTGAGCGAGAAACGGCTGCGCAGCCTGGCAGCCCACTACGTGTGCACGGACGAGGAGTTCATCGGGGCCCTGATCGCCATGGCGACCGACCGGACTCGGGGTTGGTGGGAGGACTACAGGGGGTCCCTGCCTACTTCCTTCCTCGACCTGGCCGAGTTGGAACACCACTCGACGTTCCTGCGTGAGGTCCAGTTCCAGTACATCCCCGGCCCGCTCCAGACCGAGGACTACGCTCGCGCCATCTTCTCCGACAGGATCCCCGAACTTCCCGATGAGGACCTGGAGTTGCGCGTACAGCATCGGATGCAGCGCAAGGTGATCCTCGAAGGCTCCGAGCCCAGGCCGTATCAAGTGATCATCCATGAGGCGGCACTCCGGGTCCGCGTCAGCGACCGCGCCGCTTCCCGGACCCAACTTGCCACCCTCCTCGAAGCCTCCGAGGCGGACAACGTCACCGTGCGGGTCATCCCGTTCGACCTGGACGGCTTCGGCGGATCCTGGACCGCCGCAATGCTGGCGGGCGGTGCCGTACCCAAGCTGGACACAGCCGTTGGGGACGCGCCTCACGCTGCTGCCTTCATCGATTCCGAGGCTCAGCTCGGCGTATTTCGAACGCTCTTCCGTAGAGTGGAGGGCATGTCACTGGACCCCGAGCGGTCACGTGACTTCATCGACGGGCTGGTCAAAGAGCTGTGAGGCACCCCATGGACATCCGCGACCACTGGCGGAAGTCGTCGTACTCCGGCGCCGGGGACGGCAACTCCTGCGTGGAGATCGCCAACCACCCCACCCGCATAGCCATACGCGACTCCAAAACCCCGGCCCGAGCCACCCTCACCTTCCCCGCCCCCACCTTCACCGCATTCGTGGAAGCCCTGAAGGAGAACCCCGGACCCTGAACCGCCTCGTCCTCAGACGCCGGACAGGCCGGACCCCGCCGACCGGGTGGGAATCAGCCGCCTGCGCTTCACCGGTTCCGGTCCGCACGCCGCCCACACCAGCGCCGCCCCCACCAACACCATCGCCCAGTGGTCATGCCCCACCGTCCACGGCTTCTCCGTCGGGGTGGCGTACATCCCCCAGTCGTTCGGCAGGGCCAGGGACGACACCAGGGCGGTGACCAGGAACCCGCCGGCCACGCGCTGGCCCGGTTCCGGTTCGGCCGTGAAGCGGAGGGCCGCCGCCGCTGCCGCGAGGGAGAGGACCGCCGCCGCTGCCGCCTCCAGGGTCATGTCGCCCACCGGAGGGCGGATCTTCGACGGGACCAGCAGGACCGCCGCTGTCCACCAGGCCGCCGCGAACGGGGCGACCAGTGCCACCCGCAGGGTCGTGCGGAGCATGCGGCGGGTCGGTACCGAGGAGGTCAGGTCGCGGGCCGGGTCGTCGAGGACGAAGGCCAGGCCCAGGGCGAAGGTGAGGACGGCGGCGCGCAGGGCGATGAGCGCGGACCACGGGTCCGGTTCGTCCGAGAGCAGGCGGGGAAGGGCCGCGATCAGCAGGGCCACCGCCGCGGTCGCGCCCAGCGCCCGTACCGGCAGGGCGCGCAGGACCGGTCGGATCAGCTGCGCCAACACCCTTGCCGTAGAAGGGAGTTGCGCGCTGTCCGGCTGCTCGGACGCCCCGGTCTCCCTCGTCATCACTCGCACTTGTCAGCCCCACCGGGAGCCTTGACGCCCAGCAGCTGAGCGACCTTTGCCGTCGTCACCTTCGGAGCGGTCAGTTCGGCCCAGTGCGCCTTCACCTTCGGGGTGACCGTGGACGGGCCCGCCGCGAGCAACTCCCTTACGACGCTGGTCTGTCCGGCCGTCATGGACATTCCGTTGGTCGGCGACAGGACGGCGGAGGAGCCGGTCACGGTGTCGCTCAGGCGGACCGCGCGGAGCTCGGAGACCGGGTCGGACGTCCAGCCCAGGGCCAGCCACATGATGGTGACCATGCGGCCGTCGCACACGTCACCGCCGGCGTTCTCGTTCCCGAGGACCAGTACGGAGGCGACCGCGGCCGAGAACTCCGGTGTCCGGGGTCCGCCCCACATCGTGCGGACGGTCACCTGGTTCGGCGTGCGGGACGGGTCGATCGCGCCGTCGGCCTCCATGCCGTAGCGGGCCTCGACCCGTTGGCGTACCAGCAGCTTCTGGGTCTGGGCGGTGCCGCCCGCGAGGGACTGGACGTGGTCCGTGACATCGGCCCATGTCGCCGTCATGGGGACCCACTCGGGGAACGCGCAGTACGTCGAACGGCCGTGCCGGACGCAGGACTCGACCTTCTGCGGGGTGAGGGTGGCCCGGGCGCGGGCCGCGACCGTCTCGGACGAGACACCGGCCGCCTGGCCGATTCCACCGACCACGCCGAGGGCGATCGCTCCGGCCAGGGAGCCTGCCAGTACCGCCGTCGCCGTCTTGGTGCGGCCCTTGCTGATCAGTACCGCGAGCAGGGTCAGCGCCAGGGCCAGGCCCGTCAGGTACAGGGCGTGCGAAGCCGCCGGGCGGCCGATCAGGTCGGAGGGGATCGTCTTGGTGCTCCCCTCGCCGACGATCGGGGGCAGCCAGGCCGTGGCACCGCCGCCGCCGATCGAGACCGGCGCGAGGACGGAGAACACGAGGAGCAGGACCGCGGCCACCGGGATCGCGAACGGCTTCGGCACCACCCTCGCCATCAGCAGGCCGATCGCCCCGCACAACAGGACACACAGAGGGCCTACCAGCAGCTCGCCCACCGAACCCGTGCCCACCGCCGTCGACTTGACCGCCTGCCAGCCGAACTGGGCCGCCACGCCCAGCGCGACGAGTCCGGTCACCGGCAGGATCGACAGCGCGTGGGCTGCCGTACGGCGCCACGGTTCGAGGACCAGGACCCCCAACAGCCGTTCCGTGTCGTGTCGTTGGGAACGCAGGACGGCCTGGTTGACGCAGAGCAGGACCGCGAAGCCGACCAGCAGCGGGCCCGTCTGGGTGGAGCGGTCGACGTCCTGGAGGGCCGGGTAGCCTGACCAGTCGGTCTTGGTGCGCCACACGATCCAGGCGACGTAGGCCGCCAGCATGAACAGCACCGGGATACGGAGCAGGAGTTTGCGGGACTCGAAGCGGGCCAGGACGAAGATCGCCTGCCATGACGGGCGGGCGGGTGCCGTGTGCGTCTCGGCGGGGGTCAGGGTCAGTACGGTGCTCATGCCGTCGCCTCCGCGTGCATGCCGTCGAGGGTGAGCAAGTAGCCGTCCTCCAGGGTGGGTTCGACGAGTTCGGCGCCGGGCGGCGGGTCGCCCACGTTGCGGAAGACGCCCAGGCCGGTGCGCCAGCCCGCCTTCGCGTTCGGGTCCCGTTCCGCGCTGCTCCACACGCGGCCCGCGGCCCGTGCGGTGAGTTCGGCCGGGGTGCCGTCGAAGCGGACGCGGCCGACGGCCATCACGACGACGCGGTGGCAGAGCATCGCCACGTCCTCGGTCTGGTGGGTGGAGAGGAGTACTGTTCGCCCCTCCCCCGCGCGGGCGATCAACTCCCTGAAGCGCATGCGCTGTTCGGGGTCCAGGCCGACCGTCGGCTCGTCCAGGACCAGGAAGCCGGGGTCGCCCACCAGCGCCGCCGCGAGCGCGACCCGCTGGCGCATACCGCCGGACAGCTTCTTGATGCGCTTGCCGCGTACGTCCGACAGGTCGACCTCGGCCAGCACGCGCCGTACCTCGTCGTGGCGGGCGGTGCGGTCGGTCAACTCCTTGA
This sequence comes from Streptomyces sp. NBC_01261, assembly GCF_036226385.1. NCBI lineage: Bacteria > Bacillati > Actinomycetota > Actinomycetes > Kitasatosporales > Streptomycetaceae > Streptomyces > Streptomyces sp. NBC_01261. Next base: position 6,134,133 of record NZ_CP108463.1, on the reverse strand, counting down.
GGATCGCCACGTAGTCGACGAAGTCGAAGGCCGTGAAGTCGGGGTGGAAGCCCGGCGTCTGCGGGAGGTAGCCGAGCACGCGCCGGGTCTCCTGGCGGCCCGCGGTGGTACGGGGGTCGTGGTCCAGGACGGTGAACGTGCCCTCGTCGGCGGGGACCGCGGTGGCCAGCACCCTCAACAGGGTTGTCTTTCCCGCCCCGTTGGGGCCGAGCAGGCCGGTGACGCCTTCGGTGAGCCGCAGCGACACGTCGTCGAGGGCGGTCGTCAGGCCGTAGCGCAGGCTGAGCCCGGCCGCGGAGACGGTGGTGGTCATGACGTACTCCAGTCGGAAAATGGCGTGAAGTTGCGTGAAGTGGAATGAAGTCGCTTGAGGGATCAGGCTGTTGGGCCGAAGCCCGGGGTCTTCGTGTCGAAGCGCTCGCGGGCCAGGTAGAGGAGGCCCGCGGCGAGGACCGCCACCGCGGCTGCCACCGTCTGGCCGGTCGCGGTGAACGGGGCGAGCGTGCCGCCGTGCGTCGCCCGCCCGTGGGCCACCAGCAGCAGGACGGTCCAGGCCCCGCCGACCGCACCCGGCGCGAGGACCGGGCCCAGGCGCGGGGTCAGCGCGAGGCTCGTCGAGGTGAGGGCGAGCGCGGGGAGCAGCCAGGCCAGGGCGGCGAGGCCGTATCCGGGCAGGGCCAGGGTCGCGAGGCCGTTGAGGCCGAGTCCCGCCACCAGTACGGCGGTTGTGCGGACCATGAGGAGTCTGAAGCCGTGCATCGGTGCCACGACGGTCATCTCGTAGGTCGGGTCGAGGACCGGGCCGTACGCCATCGCCACTCCCGCGAGCGGCAGCAGTGGAGCGAGGGCGAGGAAGACGTTGGGTGCCGCGACGTTCGAGACGTCGGTCACCAGGACCGTCATCATGAGCAGCAGGGCCACCGCACCGAGCCATGAGCGGCGCAGTACGGGTGTCGCCGCGAGCAGCCGTGCCGTGTGGTCGGCCACGCCGATCCGCACGAGCAGGGATTCCACCAACCCCCTTCTGGGGGCGTCGAGTTCGGCGTCGAGGCGTTCCCAGCCCGCGTCGAGGGCCACCGGGTCGGTGACCGACGCCAGCAGGGCCCGGCACTCGGCGCACTGGGCGAGGTGGGTGTCGGCGGACCAGAGCATGGGCGGTGCCAACTCGCCCCGCGCATAGGCGCGTACGTCGTCTTCGGCCACATGCCAGGTCATGCCAGCTCCTCCCGCAGTTGCTTACGGGCCCGCATGGCCCGCGTCTTGACCGTGCCGGCCGGGATGCCCAGCAGCACGGCGGCCTCCCGGGTGGTGAGCCCGTCGATCACGGTGGCCTGGAGGACCGCCCGCAGCTCCGGCGAGAGCCGGACCAGCGCGCCCGCGAGGTCCCCGTGCTCCACCCCCGCGAGCACGCGCTCCTCCGCCGACGCCTCGTCCCGGTGCCGCAGCCGCCCCAGCGCCTGCCGCAGCCGGCCGCGCGCCCCGTCGCCGCGCAGCACGTCGATCAGCCGCCGCGACCCGATCCGCCACAGCCACCCGGCCACATCGCCGTCCTCGCGGTAGCGAGCACTGCCCCGCCACACCGCGAGAAACGTCTCCTGTACGACGTCGTCGACCATCCCGGCGTCGGCACACCGGCCGCGCAGCCGCGCGGTCAGCCAGGGCGCGTAGCGCCGGTACAGCTCCTCGAACGCGCGCCGGTCGCCGTCCGCCGCGATGGCCCGCAGCAGCTCCCCGTCGCTTCCCGTATCCCTCACGTCTCCTCATCGCACGAGCCCCGCCGATCGGTTCACGGACCGGCACATCGATCTCACTTGACTTTCTCAGCCCTTCTGCACCACCCTTTCACTACTCAATTAGTGAAAGGGTGGTGGAAGCGAGTGGTCGAGTACCGCATCGACCGGCACAGCGGCGTGGCCACCTATGTACAGATCGTCCAGCAGACCAAGCAGGCACTGCGCCTGGGAATGCTGGAGCCCGGCGACAAGCTGCCGACGGCCCGCGAGGTCGTCGAGGCCACGGCCATCAACCCGAACACCGTCCTGAAGGCCTACCGCGAGCTGGAGCGCGAAGGACTGGTCGAGGCCCGCCGCGGTCTCGGCACCTTCATCCGCAAGGGGCTGAGCATCACGCCCGCGGACTCGCCCCTGCGCTTGGAGCTCGACGACTGGGCCGCGCGGGCCCGGGAGGCCGGACTCGGCCGGGACGACGTCGCCGCGCTCTTCACCGCCGTACTCGAAAAGCACTTCCAAGGAGAAGACTGATGACAGGCACCGCCGCGATAGAGGCCGCCGCTCTCGGCAAGCGGTTCGGCCGGCGGGGAGGGTGGGCCCTGCGGGACTGCGCCTTCCGGCTGCCCGCCGGGCGCGTCTGCGCGGTCGTGGGACCGAACGGCGCGGGCAAGTCCACGCTCCTCGCGCTGGCCGCCGGGCTGCTCGCCCCGACCGAGGGCGCGATATCCGTCCTCGGCACGGTGCCGGGCGCGGCCCGCGAGCGGGTCGCCTACGTCGCGCAGGACAAGCCCCTCTACCCGCAGCTCACCGTCGCCGAGACGCTGCGCATGGGCGCCGACCTGAACACCGACCGCTGGGACGCCTCCGTCGCCCAACGCATCGTGGCCGACGGGGACTTGAACCCGAAGTCCCGCATCCGCACCCTCTCCGGCGGCCAGTGCACCCGCGTCGCCCTCGCCCTCGCGCTGGCCAAGCGGCCCGAACTGCTGCTGCTGGACGAGCCGATGGCCGACCTGGACCCGCTGGCCCGGCACGAGATGATGGGCCTCCTCATGGCGCGGGCCGCCGAGTCCGGCACCACGATCGTGATGTCCTCGCACGTCGTGGCCGAACTGGAGGACTCCTGCGACCACCTGCTGCTGATCGGCGGCGGCCGGGTCCGTCTCGCCGGCGAGATCGACGAACTGCTCGCGGCGCACGTCCATGTGTCCGCGCCCGCGCACGCGGTCCTCGCCCCGCACACGGTCGTCGAGTCGCGCACCACCGGCCGCCAACTCAGCGCCCTGGTCCGCCCGTCGAGCACCCTCGACACGGACTGGCGCACCAGCACCCCGTCGCTGGAGGAGCTGGTCCTCTCCTATCTGCGCAACCCCGAGGCCGGCGGCACCAAGACCCCGGAGACCGTCGCGTGACCGCCCGCCCCGCCCCGCTCCCGACCCTGCACCCTCGGAAAGCCGGGGCCCTTTCTAACCACTCACACGCCAGGACAGTGGTTAGTTCCACCCCCAGCCTCCCGTACCCACCCATCCCCGACGCTCCGGAGACCGCCGCATGACCGCCCTCGTCGCACCTCCGGTCACCGGACGCCCGGCCGGATCCCCGCCGCAGCTGCTCCGCGGGCTGATCCGCCTGCACCGGCCGGCCCTGCTGGTCTGGACCGTGTTCGTGCTCGTCCTCGCCGGCCTCCTGCTGTGGGTGGGCGGACCGCTCACCGACGCGGCCGTCGAGGGCTGGAAGCAGTACCACGCCTGCGAGTCGGGCGGCTGCGCGTACGACCCGAGCGCGGTCGGCCGCTACAAGGACTGGTACACGTACACGACCTTCGCCGTCGTCGGCGTCCCCGTCCTGATCGCCGCCTGGTCCGGTGCCACGCTGACCAGTCGCGAACTGGAGCACGGCACCGCGCAGTTGGCCTGGACCCAGTCGGTCTCCCCGACCCGCTGGCTCGCCGCCAAGCTCGCCGTCCCGGCCGTACCCGTCGCCGTGGGCTCCGGACTGCTCGTCGGGCTGCACCATTGGGCGTGGTCGACGGGCCAGGGCCGTCTCGACTCGGCCAAGAGCTGGTACGACTTCGGCACCTACGCCGCCAACGGCCCGGCCACCGCCGCCATGGCCCTGGCCGCCCTGGTGATCGGCGCCCTCTTCGGCCTGTTCAAGCACAACTCCCTCGGCTCGCTGGTCGGTTCGCTGTCCGTCACGGGGTTCCTGTGGAGCATCATGGCCATCGCGACGCCCCACCTCTGGCCCACGGTCACCAAGCTCAGCAGCCTCAAGAACAACGTCCCGCAGGGCTCCGGCATCGTCGTCGACCAGGGCCTGGTCACCTCCACCGGCGCCCACATCGCCAACCCGCAGTGCGGTGCCATCACCAACAGCGGCTGCCAGGCCCTCTACGCCAAGCTCGACGCCGTCGGCTACTACAACGACTACCACCCCCAATCCCACTACTGGCCCCTCCAGTTGACCGCGACCGCGATCATCCTCACCGTCACCGCGCTCCTGACCGTGGCCGCGTTCCGACTCCTCAAGCGCCGGACCGGCCCGTCGGCGCCCGCACGCAAGGCAGCCGCCGTATGACCGCCCTGACCACCGCCCCGACGGCCGGCGTCCGTACGGCCGGCCCCCTCCGCACGGTCCTGCGGCTGCAGCGCGGTGTCCTGATCGTGTGGGCGGTGCTCTTCACCGTCGCCGCCGGCGCCCTGCTGTGGGCCTACGGTCCCGGAGGGAACGCCGCCGCGGCCGACTGGCAGCGCAAGTGCGGCGCCCACGGGTGCGACTGGAGCGCCGCGATCACCAACTACCACCAGGCCTACGCGGGCGCCGAGTTCCTGATCGGCGTCATCCCGTACTTCGCCACCGCCCTGGCGGGCGCGGTCGTCGGCCGCGAGCTGGAGAACGGCACCGCGCGACTCGCCTGGACACAGTCCCTCACCCCGACCCGCTGGCTCGGCACCACCCTCGCCGTGCCCGCCGCGCTCATCGCCGCCGGCTCCACCCTTCTCGTCCTGCTGCACCGGCTGCTGTACGACGCCCACAAGGTGCCGATCACCTGGAGCTGGTGGAACGCGGAGACCTTCATCCCGAACGGCACCCTCGGCGTCGCCCACCCCCTGCTCGGCCTCGCCGTCGGCGCCCTCGCGGGCCTGCTCCAGCGCCGCCTTCTGACCTCGATCGGCCTCGCGATCGCCGCCACGGCCCTGGTCGACACCACCCTCGGCTTCGCCCGCCCGCACCTGTGGCCCTGGGCGACCAGCACCGGCGCCGACTACGAGACACCGCGGAACGTCCTCTACGGCGACGGCGGCGCCGTCACCTCCACCGGCGCCCACATCGCCGACCCGATGTGCCGCGACAGCACGGCGTGCCTCAAGGCCCACGACGTCACCGGCTTCTACAGCGAGTACCACCCCGCCTCCCACTTCTGGCCCCTCCAGCTCGTGGAGACCGGCATCGTCCTCGCCGTCACCGCCCTCGTCCTCGCCACCGCCTTCACCCTGCTGCGCCGCCGCACGGCCTGACCGGAACCCCCCTCCCCGCGGCTCCCCCGCATCCGTTACGTTCGTTTCCGCGCCTCGGACGTCCGGGAGCCGCCCCCCGATATCCCGCACGCCATGTCGCCGTAACCAACGGTTCAGACGGGCTTGCGACGCTCGGCGAATGAAGCCCGTCGTGCCAGAGCCTTCGCCGCCTCCCGAGGTGAACGGGAGCAACGGGGTCGTCCTCCCGCTCCTTCCGGCGCTCTCCGACGCGCCTGTATCACCGGTGGCGCGGAACAATGGGCACATGAGCAGCCAGCCCAACGCCCAGGCCCAGGTTCAGCACGCGCAGCCCTCCGTGGGCTCCATAGCCGCCCACCGCCCGCACACCGTGTCGGCGGCGGTCTCCGATCTGGAACCCGACATCGACGCCGACCTCGACGAGTACGAGGAGTCGCCGTACGACGGGCCCCAGCTGCCGCAGGGCCGCTTCCTGGACCGGGAACGCAGCTGGCTCGCCTTCAACGAGCGGGTCCTGGAGCTGGCCGAGGACCCGAACACGCCCCTGCTGGAGCGGGCGAACTTCCTCGCGATCTTCGCCAGCAACCTGGACGAGTTCTTCATGGTCCGGGTGGCCGGCCTCAAGCGCCGTATCGCCACCGGCGTCGCCACCCGCTCCGCGTCCGGCCTGCAGCCGCGCGAGGTGCTGGAGATGATCTGGGCCCGCTCGCGCGAGCTCATGGCCCGGCACGCCGCCTGCTACCACGAGGACATCGCCCCGGCGCTCGCGGAGGAGGGCATCCACCTGGTCCGCTGGAACGAGCTGACGGAGAAGGAGCAGGCCCGCCTCTTCACCCTGTTCCGGCACCAGATCTTCCCGGTGCTGACCCCGCTGGCGGTCGACCCCGCGCACCCCTTCCCGTACATCTCGGGCCTCTCGCTGAACCTCGCGGTCGTCGTACGGAACCCGGTCACCGGCCACCGTCACTTCGCGCGCGTCAAGGTGCCGCCGCTGCTCTCCCGCTTCCTGGAGTCCTCCCCGGGCCGGTACGTCCCCCTGGAGGACGTCATCGCCGCCCATCTGGAGGAACTCTTCCCGGGCATGGAGATCCTGGAGCACCACGCGTTCCGGCTGACCCGCAACGAGGACCTCGAAGTCGAGGAGGACGACGCCGAGAACCTGCTCCAGGCCCTGGAGAAGGAGCTCATGCGGCGCCGCTTCGGGCCGCCGGTGCGCCTGGAGGTCGAGGAGTCCATCGACCGCGAGGTGCTCGACCTGCTGGTGCGCGAGCTGAAGATCAGCGAGGCCGAGGTGTACCCGCTGCCGGGTCCGCTGGACCTCACGGGCCTCTTCCGCATCGGCTCGCTGGACCGGCCCGAGCTGAAGTACCCGAAGTTCATCGCGGGCACCCACCGCGACCTCGCCGAGGTCGAGTCGGCCTCCGCGCCCGACATCTTCGCCGCCCTGCGCAGCCGGGACGTGCTGCTGCACCACCCGTACGACTCGTTCTCCACGTCCGTCCAGCGGTTCCTGGAGCAGGCCGCCAACGACGACGACGTCCTCGCGATCAAGCAGACCCTGTACCGCACCTCGGGCGACTCCCCGATCGTCGACGCGCTCATAGAGGCGGCCGAGGCCGGCAAGCAGGTCCTCGTCCTGGTCGAGATCAAGGCCCGCTTCGACGAGCACGCCAACATCAAGTGGGCGCGCAAGCTGGAGGAGGCGGGCTGCCACGTCGTCTACGGCCTGGTCGGTCTCAAGACCCACTGCAAGCTATCGCTCGTGGTCCGCCAGGAGGGCGACCTGCTGCGCCGCTACAGCCACGTCGGCACCGGCAACTACCACCCGAAGACGGCCCGCCTGTACGAGGACCTCGGGCTGCTGACGGCGGACCCGCAGGTCGGCGCCGACCTCTCGGACCTCTTCAACCGGCTGTCCGGCTACTCGCGCCGCGAGACCTACCGGCGCCTGCTGGTCGCCCCCAAGTCCCTGCGCGACGGCCTGATCGCCCGGATCAACAAGGAGGTCCAGCACCACCGTGCCGGGCGCCCCGCGTTCATCCGCATCAAGGTCAACTCGATGGTGGACGAGGCGATCATCGACTCGCTCTACCGCGCGTCCCAGGCGGGCGTCCCGGTCGACGTGTGGGTGCGCGGCATCTGCGCGGTGCGGCCCGGCGTCCCGGGCCTGTCCGAGAACATCCGCGTACGGTCCATCCTCGGCCGCTTCCTCGAACACTCCCGCGTCTTCGGCTTCGGCAACGGAGGCGAGCCCGAGGTGTGGATCGGCAGCGCCGACATGATGCACCGCAACCTCGACCGTCGGATCGAGGCCCTCGTCAGGGTCACCGACCCGGCCCACCGCGCCACGATCAACCGGATGCTGGAAACCGGTATGTCGGACACCACCTCCTCCTGGCACCTGGGCCCGGACGGCGAATGGACCCGGCACGCGACCGACGCGGAGGGCCAACCACTGCGCAACGTCCAGGAGATGCTCATAGACGCCCGGAGGCGCCGGCGTGGCACAGCAACACCTTGACCCGACGGATCCGGCCACGGCCAGGCCCTCCCCCGCTCCCGACATCGGTCGGCGGGGAGGGACCTCCGGGACCCCCACAGGTGACGCCCTCGCGGGCTATCTGAGGGCCCAGGCCACCGAGTTCCTCCGCGCCCTGCGGCTGCACCGGGAGACCGGCAACGGGCAGAACGGCACCGAGGACTCCGTCGACGCGGCGCGCGCCCTGCGCCACTCGGCCCGCCGGATCAGCGGCAGCCTGCACACCTTCCGCCCACTGCTGGAAGCCGACTGGTCCGAGGCGATGCGCCCCGAACTGGCATGGCTGTCGGGCACGTTGGCCCTGGAGCACGCGTGCGCGGCCCGCCTGGAGCGGCTCCTGCTGGCCCTGCACCGGCTGTCGGGCTCCACGGCGTTCCCCGCCCAGTCGGTGGCCTCGGCGGTCGGCGGCCGGATCACCGGCGCGGGCCGGGGCGTCCCGGCACCCGCCACAGCTGTCGGCCGCGGAGCGGCCACGTCCCCGACCGCCACCGCCGAGCGCGGCAACCTCACCGTGGGCGCGGCCAAGGCCGGTGCCCTGCTGGAGCGCCAGCTCACCCTGGCCCGGACCCGGGCCCACTCCACCGCGCTGCAGGCCCTCGGCTCCTCCCGCTTCCACGCGGTCGCCGACAAGGTCGCCGTGCTGGCCAGCGAGGTCCCGCTGACCCCGGCCGCGACCGGCACCGACCTGCGCCCGCTGGCCGCCGCCGCCGGGGAGCGCCTCACCGACGCGGTCACCGCGCTGCCCCTGGTCACCGCCGGGCACCCGTACAACGCGGAGGCCCTCATCCACGGCCTCTCCCCCGACCCCGCCCCGCACCCCCAGGACGGCCCCTGGCACCAGGTCCGGCTGCTGCTGCGGCTGCACCGCTACGCCGACGAGGTGCTGCACGCGGACGGCGCGCCGATGGACGTACGTCTGCTGACGGCCGGCCAGGCCCTCAATCTGCACCGGGACGCCTCGGAGGCCGCCGCGGCGGCCGCGGCGGCGGCCCGCACCCCGCGCATCGCCCCGGCGACCGCGTACGCGCTCGGCGTGCTCCACGCCGACCAGCGCCACGAGGTGGAGGCGGCCCGCTTCGCCTTCCAGCAGTCGTGGCAGAAACAGGCGGTGGGCACCCCCTGACGCCTTGAGCAGAGCCGCGCACCACCCCCGCGCAGAGGAGACGGTGAACCACCAGTGACTTCCTCCACGAACGACACCATCGTCCAGGCAGCGGGCTGCGTCCTGTGGCGCCACCGGTCCGCCGGAGACCTCGAACTGGCGCTGGTCCACCGGCCCAAGTGGGACGACTGGTCGTGGCCCAAGGGCAAGCTCAAGCGGGGCGAGACCTTCGAGGACGCGGCCCGCCGCGAGGTGCTCGAAGAGACCGGCTACACGTGCCGGCTGGGGACGAGACTCCCGTCGGCCCACTACGCCGACCACCACGGGCGCCCCAAAGAGGTCCGCTACTGGGCGGCCGAGGTGACCGGCGGAGCCTTCGCGCCCAACGACGAGGTGAACACGCTGCTCTGGCTCCGGCCGGCCGAGGCCCACCGGCGGCTCACCTACGAGCGGGACCGCGACCTGATCTCCCTCGTGCTGATCGCGGTCGGCACGGACGAGGACCCTCTCGACTGAGGCTCGGCTCGACTACGGGATGTCGTCGCGGCTTTCGGCCGTGCCGACGACGACGAGTTCTCCGCTCTCCAGCAGCTCCGCGAGCACCCGCGGCGCGCGCTCGAAGTGGCAGTGGTCCCGCTGTGCGCGGCCGATCACCCGGTCCGGGTGGCCGAGCGCCGCCAGCACGTCCCGGTGCAGGCCCTGCGCCCAGACGTACCCCGGCTCCCCGTCGACGTCCATGTCCCTCTCGTCCAGCGGGGTGTCCGCGAGCGCGCAGGCCAGCCGGTAGCCGTCCACGGGCCCGGCGGCGAAGTCCAGGAACGCGGCGGGGTCCGCGTCCGCGGGGGTGCCGTCGGCGGGCTCGTCGTCATGGACGCCCGGCCAGGAGTCGTAGCGGTAGGCACGCACTCCGTCCTGCCAGACCTCCAGCTCCAGCCGGTCGCCGTCGTACTGGAAGGCGGCCAGCACCGGAACGCCCAACGCGGCGCCGACCGGCCCGGCGACCGAGAAGACACCGTTGCCGTCGATGAACCGGTCCGGATGGACGAGGCAGAATCCCGGCCCGGCGGGCGCCGCGTAGGCGGCCACGCGGACCTCGTGCAGAACGGGGGCCGCCCGGTCGAGCGGCAGGGGAACCAACAGCGTGCCGTACGTGGCCACGGCCTCACCTCCGGGAACGCGGTGAACCTACGTGCCCATGACACCGCCAGGCCAGTGAATTGCGCCCGCTGTCCCGCGCGTGCCGTACCGCCCACCTCGCGTTACGTTGCGAACGGGCGGCCACGGCAGGTCCCTCACCCGGCCGAGGGACCGCCCCTCGTGGAGACGCTGGGAACCGCTCCGCACCTGGCATAGTCCGGAATCACCTCGTGTCCTCGACGTGAGCGTTCCGTGACCTAACCGCACCGCCCACAGGGGTTCACCCTCCGTTCACTTATGCCCATAGGCGCCTTCACCTGTTCTGCCTAATTTCGGCCTTACGCGATGCGAGCCGCGACCTGGGGGTCGCCACCCGCGTCACCCCGTCTTCGCACGCCGCCGTAATTCAGGACGGCGGCTCTCGGAAGGAACTCTTTCAAGTGAAGCTTCAGCGCATGAACCGGCGGGCCCTCACCCTCGGTGCTCTCGCGGTCTCCGGCGCCCTGGCCCTCACGGCGTGCGGCTCGGACGACAACGGCGGCTCTTCGAGCAGCACCAGCTCGTCGGCGGCCAACGCCAGCTCCGCCAACTGCGGCACGGCGAAGAAGGGCCAGCAGCTGCTCGCCGACGGCTCGTCCGCGCAGAAGAACGCGATCGACGCGTGGGTCAAGGCGTTCAGCCAGGCCTGTGGCGTCCAGATCAACTACAAGGGCGGCGGCTCCGGCGCCGGCGTCACCTCCTTCAACCAGGGTCAGCTGGCCTTCGCCGGTTCCGACTCCGCGCTGAAGCCCGAAGAGGTCACCGCCTCCAAGCAGGTCTGCTCCGGCGGCCAGGGCATCGACCTCCCGATGGTCGGCGGCCCGATCGCGCTCGGTTACAACGTCCCGGGTGTCGACAACCTGGTCCTGGACGCCCCGACGCTCGCCAAGATCTTCGACAGCAAGATCACCAAGTGGAACGACGCGGCGATCAAGAAGCTGAACCCGTCCGCCACGCTGCCCGACCTCAAGATCCAGGCGTTCCACCGCTCGGACGAGTCCGGCACCACGGACAACTTCACCAAGTACCTGATCGCCACCACCGCGGCCAACTGGAAGTACTCCGGCGGCAAGGCCTGGCAGGCCAAGGGCGGCCAGTCCGCGGCCGGCTCGGCGGGCGTCGCCCAGCAGGTCAAGGCGACCTCGGGTGCCATCGGCTACTTCGAGCTCTCCTACGTCGGTGACGGCGTCAAGGCCGTCAGCATCGACACCGGTGCCGCCGCCCCGGTCGCGCCCAGCACCGACAGCGCCACCAAGGACATCGCCGACGCCAAGGTCGTCGGCACCGGCTCCGACCTGTCGCTCAAGCTGAACTACAACACCAAGGCCGACGGCGCGTACCCGATCACCCTGGTGACGTACGAGATCGTCTGCGACAAGGGCAACAAGGCCGACACGCTGCCCGCGACGAAGGCGTTCCTCACCTACATCGCCAGCGAGGAGGGCCAGAAGGTCCTCAGCACCATCGACTACGCGCCGATCCCCGACGCGATCATCACCAAGGTTCGCAGCACCATCGCGAGCATCAGCTAGTCCGAGTGTGCGGCCGGGTCCCGGACCAGGGACCCGGCCGCACCGTCCGGTGCACCGCCGCCACGGACCCCACACCGCACGTGTGGACCCGCAGACCGGAGAAACCCGATGGACATATCGACCAAGAACCCCGAAGAGGCACCCCCTCCCACCCCAGCGCCCTCGGCCGCCGTGCAGAAGCGCACGGCCCGCGGCGCCACCCGACCCGGTGACCGGATCTTCCTCGGTCTCTCCCGCGGGTCGGGCATCCTGCTGCTGGTGATCATGGCCGCGATCGCGGTCTTCCTCACCTATCGCGCCTCCCTCGCGATCAGCAAGGACCACGCGAACTTCCTCACCACCTTCGAGTGGAACACCAACCTGTTGCCGCCGAAGTTCGGCATCGCCGTCCTGGCGTTCGGCACGGTGGTGTCCTCGATCATCGCCATGGTCATCGCGGTCCCGATCGCGGTCGCCATCGCCCTCTTCACCACGCACTACGCCCCGCGCAAGCTCCGCGGCCCGGTCTCCTACGTCATCGACCTGCTGGCCGCCGTACCGTCCATCGTGTACGGCCTGTGGGGCGCCCTGATCCTCGTACCGCACATGGTCGGGCTCTTCGGGTGGCTGAACGACTACTTCGGCTGGACCGGGATCTTCTCCTGGGACGAAGGCGCCCCCCGCTCGATGCTCACCGTCGGCATCCTGCTGGCGATCATGATCCTGCCGATCATCACCAACGTGAGCCGCGAGGTCTTCCGCCAGGCCCCGCAGATGATCGAGGAGGCGGCCCTCGCCCTCGGCGCCACCCGCTGGGAGGTCATCCGCATGGCGGTGATCCCCTTCGGCCGCTCCGGCGTGATCTCCGCCTCGATGCTCGGCCTCGGCCGCGCGCTCGGCGAGACGATGGCCGTCGCCACCGTGCTCTCGCCCGACTTCATCATCCACGCCAGCCTGCTCAACCCGGGCGGCGGAACCTTCGCCCAGAACATCGCCAGCAAGTTCAGCGAGGCGTCGGCGGACGGCCGGGACGCGCTCATCGCGTCCGGTCTCGTCCTGTTCGTCATCACCCTGCTGGTCAACGGTGCGGCCCGGCTCATCATCGCCCGCCGCGCGGAGTACTCGGGGGCCAACGCATGAGCAACGCAGCCGTAGCGGAAAAGCCCGCGAGCACCCTCCAGGGCGCCACCCTCCCGAAGTGGTCGCCGTACGCGATCGCCGGCGGGTCGATCGTCCTGGCCGTCCTCATCGGACTGGTCGGCAGCCTCGACAGCAAGGTCCAGTGGGGCCTGATCGCGGCGGTCCTCTTCGTCCTCGGTACGTACGTCATCGCCTCCCGCATCGAGGGCACCCGGCAGGCCAAGGACCGCATCGCGACCAGCCTGGTCTGGGTCGCCTTCATCCTCGCCGTCATCCCGCTCGTCTCCCTTCTCTGGACGACGATCTCGCGCGGCGTGAAGGTCCTGAACATCTACTTCCTGACCCACTCGATGGGTGTGGTCGCCGACTCCGAGCCCGGCGGCGGTATCTACCACGCCATCATCGGCAGCCTGGAGCAGGTCGGCCTCGCCACCCTGATCGGCGCCCCGATCGGTGTGCTCACCGCGATCTACCTGGTCGAGTACGGACGCGGCGCCCTCTCCAAGTGGGTCACCTTCTTCGTCGACGTCATGACGGGCATCCCGTCGATCGTCGCGGGTCTGTTCATCCTGTCCCTGATGCTCATGTGGGACATGGAGCCCTTCGGCTTCGCCGGTTCCTGCGCCCTGGCCATCCTGATGATGCCGGTCGTGGTCCGCTCCACCGAGGAGATGCTGAAGCTCGTCCCGAACGAGCTGCGCGAGGCCTCCCTCGCTCTCGGCATCCCGAAGTGGCGCACGATCCTCAAGGTCGTCCTCCCCACCGCGATCGGCGGCATCACCACCGGCATCATGCTGGCGGTCGCCCGTATCGCCGGCGAGACCGCGCCCGTCCTGCTGCTGGTGTTCGGCAACCCGTTCATCAACAACGACCCGTTCCACGGGGCGCAGGCGTCGCTGCCGCTGTACATCTACCAGCAGTTCGCGCAGAGCGCGGGCGCCGGAGCGGCCTACGACCGCGCCTGGGCGGCCTCGCTCACCCTGATCGCCTTCGTGATGATCCTCAACCTGGTGGCCCGCGGCATCGCCCGCTGGAAGGCCCCCAAGACCGGTCGCTGACCGCGACCTCCTCAGCGACCGTTCTGAACTCTGGAAGTGAAGCAGTCATGTCCAAGCGAATCGACGTAAGCGGGCTCACCGCCTTCTACGGCTCACACAAGGCGATCGAAGACATCTCGATGACGGTCGAGCCCCGCTCGGTGACGGCCTTCATCGGCCCCTCCGGCTGCGGCAAGTCGACGTTCCTGCGCACGCTCAACCGTATGCACGAGGTCACCTCCGGCGGCCGTGTCGAGGGCAAGGTCCTCCTGGACGACGAGGACCTCTACGGCCACGGCATCGACCCGGTGTCGGTGCGCCGCGAGATCGGCATGGTCTTCCAGCGCCCGAACCCGTTCCCCACGATGTCGATCTTCGACAACGTGGCGGCGGGCCTGCGTCTGAACGGCAGCTACAAGAAGAGCGAGCTGGCGGACGTGGTGGAGAAGTCCCTCAAGGGCGCGAACCTCTGGAACGAGGTCAAGGACCGCCTGAACAAGCCGGGTTCGGGTCTGTCCGGCGGCCAGCAGCAGCGCCTGTGCATCGCCCGCGCGATCGCGGTGGAACCGAAGGTCCTGCTGATGGACGAGCCCTGCTCGGCCCTGGACCCCATCTCCACCCTGGCCATCGAGGACCTGATCGGCGAGCTGAAGGAACGCTTCACGATCGTCATCGTGACGCACAACATGCAGCAGGCGGCCCGCGTCTCGGACCGCACGGCCTTCTTCAACCTCGCGGCGGTCGGCCAGCCCGGCCGCCTGATCGAGATCGACGACACGGAACGCATCTTCTCCAACCCGTCGGTCCAGGCCACCGAGGACTACATCTCGGGCCGCTTCGGCTAGACCCCGGCGTCAAGAACCCCTCGCGGTGCTGCATGGCGGTGCCACCGCGAGGCCGAAAAGGGCCCGCCCCTGGCTCCCGGGGGCGGGCCCGTTCGTTTGCGCGGGGTGCGCGTTCCCGGTTTCCCACCCGCCCACCTGTTTACGGTCGGCCGAGACGTGACCGATTCAAGACACCCGGGTCACATGACGGCCCAGCTTCTTGGCGCGGATCAGTGGGAGTGCGCGCCCGTACTTTCCGGTCCGCTCTGCTTCTACGGCACCTTCTCAGCGGGCCGTAAACGGGTGCGCGGGTGGGAAACCGTGGGGCCAGGGGGCGCAGCCCCCGGCATACAGCAGCGCCTACAGGACCGCCAGGTCCACGATCCAGAACGCCAGCGCCGCGACGACCGCAGCCGCCGGCATCGTGATGAACCACCCCATCACGATGTTCTTGGCAACACCCCACCGGACGGCCTTGACCCGCTTCGTCGCCCCGACACCCATGATCGCCGAGGTGATGACATGCGTCGTCGACACCGGCGCCTTGAAGAGATACGCGGTGGTGAACATGATCGCCGCACCGGTCGTCTCCGCCGCGAACCCCTGCGGCGGATCCAGCTCGATGATCTTCCGCCCCAGCGTCCGCATGATCCGCCACCCGCCCGCGTACGTCCCCAGCGACAGCATCAACGCGCAGACGATCTTCACCCACACCGGAATCGGATCGCCGTAGGTCGAGTGACCGGAAATCACCAGGGCCATCACCACGATGCCCATGGTCTTCTGGGCGTCCTGGAGACCGTGCCCGAGGGCCATGCCGGCCGCGGAGACGGTCTGCGCGATACGGAACCCGCGCTTCGCCTTGTGCGGATTCGCCCGCCGGAAGATCCACATGATCGCCGTCATCACCAGATAACCGCCGACCAGACCGACCACCGGCGACACGAACATCGGCACGATGATCTTGTCGACGACCCCGTGCCAGATGACATCCGTACCGCCCGCGAGCGCGGCCCCCACCATCCCGCCGAACAACGCGTGTGAGGACGACGACGGCAGCCCGAAGTACCAGGTGACCAGGTTCCAGGTGATCGCGCCGACCAGCGCGGCGAAGAGGATCCCCATCCCCTTCGACCCCTCGGGCGTCTCGATCAGCCCCTCGCTGACGGTCTTGGCGACCCCGGAACCGAGAAACGCACCCGCGAGATTCATCACGGCGGCCATCGCGAGCGCCGCGCGCGGAGTCAGCGCCCGGGTCGAGACCGACGTGGCGATCGCGTTGGCGGAATCGTGGAAACCGTTCGTGTACGTGAAAAAGAGCGCGACCAGAATGGTCACGACCAGAGCGAAGGTGTCCATGGAGAGGTTCAGGACTCCTTGACGGCGATGGTCTCCACCGTGTTCGCCACGTGCTCGAACGCGTCCGCCGCTTCCTCCAGCACATCCACGATCTGCTTGAGCTTCAGCACCTCGATGGCCTCGTACTTGCCGTTGAAGAGCATGGCCAGCAGCTTGCGGTGGATCTGGTCGGCCTGGTTCTCCAGCCGGTTGACCTCGATCCAGTACTCGGTGAGGTTGTCCATCGTGCGCAGGTTCGGCATGGCCTCAGCGGTGAGTTCCGCCGCCCGCGCCAGTACCTCGATCTGCTGCTCGACACCCTTGGGCAGTTCCTCCACGTTGTAGAGGACGACCAGGTCGACGGCCTCCTCCATGAAGTCCATGATGTCGTCGAGGCAGGAGGCGAGGTTGTAGATGTCCTCGCGGTCGAAGGGCGTGATGAAGGAGGAGTTCAGCTGATGGAAGATCGCGTGCGTGGCATCGTCACCGGCGTGTTCCGCGGCCCGCATACGCTCTGCGATCTCGGCCCGGCCGGCGGTGTCCGCCCCGAGCAGTTCCATGAGGAGTTTCGAGCCCGTGACGATGTTGTCCGCGGACGCGGCGAACATGTCGTAGAAGCTCGTCTCCCTGGGGGTCAGACGAAAGCGCACAAGGGGTCCTCGGGAAGCATGGGTTTCGGTCAGGCTGATGCTAAGGGCATCATCCGGCCACGGCTAATGGGCCGTCCCCCAGTGTCGCCCATCAGGCACAGTGATCCGCACGGGGGCGTACCAAGGGCCCTATACCCAGCAAAGTTCGTTACGATATACCCACTAGGGGTATATGTCTGGAGGACGCGATGGACGCGATGACGACCACCGAGGCCGGCGCGGCGGCAGCGCCCTCCGAACCGACGCGCGAGCCGGTCGACGAGGTGGCCCAGGAACCGGTGACGCACGGTTACCACCACCAGAAGGACGAGCACCTCAAACGCCTGCGCCGGATCGAGGGCCAGGTCCGCGGTCTGCAGCGGATGGTCGACGAGGACGTCTACTGCATCGACATACTCACCCAGGTGTCCGCCTCCACGAAGGCCCTGCAGTCGTTCGCGCTGCAGCTCCTGGAGGAGCACCTGCGGCACTGCGTCGCCGACGCGGCGATCAAGGGCGGCGAGGAGATCGACGCGAAGGTCGACGAGGCGACGAAGGCGATCGCCCGACTCCTGCGCACCTAAGACCTGTCCGGCGGATCATGCCGCAGACGCGGGGTGTGGCAAGCCCTCCTCCACCGCCCTGGAGGCGTGGGGACCCCCAGCCGCGTTGTCGTCGGTCGCCGACGTCCCCCGGCCTTCGGCCGGGAGGTGACCCCACCGCGTCGACTGCCTGCTCCGCCTTGCAGCCGCACGCACCACGCCCCGCTCACCGGCGCTGATCAGGCACCGCCGATTTCCTGCGACCTGATCCGCCGGACAGGCCCTAGCCCCTGGACCCGCCGGAGGCATCCCGCTCCTCGGCGACCTTCAGCACCTCGTCGATGCTCTCCAGGCTGAGCCGGTCCTCGGCGGCCGAGGCCGCGATGATCAGGTCTCCGCACAACTCGATCTCGGCGAGGGCCACGTGGTCCTGAACTGCCGTACCGCCGACCGGAGCCACGTGCGTCACCTCTTCTCTGCCGACACCGACTTCCTAGAGTAGGGAGCGGTCTACACAACGCGCATGGCACGGACGGGCTAGTCCTCACCCCGACCCACACCGACCGTTTCAGGTCATTTCTCGGCGATCTGCCCGGCGTAGATGTCCTTCGACGCCGGAAGCCGTACGTCCGCGGGGGCCCCGAAGTCGTACAGCAACGTCGTCGAGGTGACCGCCACCGGGTTGTGGCGCTGCCCGTTGACGAAGCTGAACCGCTGCCCCAGCTTGCGGACGCGCCCCTGGTCGTCGAGGTAGACGTCGAAGGGCACGCGGGCGGTGGCGAACCCTTTCGCCGCCGATCGCAGAGCCGCCTCGTTCCCCGCCGACGCGCTCCGCGCGGCGACGGCGAGATCGGCGACCCCCCGATAGTGACGCACGGAGGCCCCGGCCACCTCCGTCTTCCCCAGATCCGTCGCCGTAGTCGTCCCGCGCAGCAACTCCGCGGCGGCGTACGGGTCGGTGGCCCCGCCGGTCACGAGGTTGCCGTCGGTCAGCGTCCCGGTGTCGACCCGTACCCATTTGTCGGCGGGCACCCCGGCACCCCGGTTCTTCATGAACAGGGCGCCCGGCGCGAGGAGTTCGGTGATCGGCCGGTGCTCGCTGGCGCCCGCCGGGTCCTGCGGCAGCTGCACCTTCAGCCGGCCGAGCTGCCGTCGGAAGTCGTAGACGCCCTCGCCGCGGATGGTCACGCGGGTGCCGCCGGTGGCCATCTCCATGGACGTACGGGCCTGTGAACTCCCCGCCGCCACAAGGGAGTCGGCCGCGCGTCGCACCGCCGCGACCGCGTCCCCGCCGCCGCGCGCGTCCGCGGTCGCCACCCCGTCACCGGCGCCGCATCCACCGGTGCCGACACAGACCCCGACCATGAGTCCCGCCGCGACGACCGCTCCGCCCGCGCGCCTCTGCTGCCGCTCCATAGCCTGCCGTACCCCCGTACGTCGTCACGGGCCCTGTCGTTCCGCTTAACGACGGGTGGATGGGCCCGTCACGCGCTGTGGCGGCCGTACAACCGCCCTATGGCCGTCGCGCGACCGCCATACGAGCGCTTTACCGGGGCTCGGTACCGTGGTCGATGTGGCGCAGCAGGACGAACAACAGGCTCCCCCCGCACATCCCGAACACCGCACGACGACGGTCGAGCAGGGCCCCTTCTGCTTCGCCCGCTGCGTGTGCGGCTGGCGGGGTCCGGCGAGACGGGCGAGAAGCCAGGCCAGGACGGATGCCACCGGGCATCTGCCTGTTCCGAACCTGTGACATGCGCACGAGAACTTGTGGGGTCCGGCCCGTATCTCACTTGACGGAACCCCACAGGAGGCGAAATGGAACGGCGTTCGTTCATAGGCGGCGGCGTGGCCGCGATAGCGGCGGTCGCGACCACCGCGTGCAACGGCAAGAACACCGGCGGCGGTGACACGGCCGCCACGGCGACCAACGCCTCCAGCGCGACGGGCACGACCGGCCTGCGCACCACCACCGCGGCGGCCGCCGCCAACTGGGCCGCCCTGGCCCGTGAGCTGGACGGCACCCTGGTCCGCCCCGGTGACGCCTCCTGGAAGACGGCCCACCAGCTCTACAACACCCGCTTCGACTCCCTGAAGCCGGCCGCGGTGGCGTACGTCGCGAACCCGGACGACATCCGCTCGGTCCTCTCCTACGCCCGCGCCCACAACATCCGCGTCGCGATCCGCAACGGCGGTCACTCCTACGCCGGCTACTCCTCCGGCGACGGCCGCCTCGTCCTCGACGTGTCGAAGCTGAACAAGATCCGGGCGAGCGGTTCCTCCGCGGTCGTCGGCGCCGGCGCCAAGCTGATCGACGTGTACCGGGGCCTCGCCGCGAAGGGCGTCACGATCCCCGCGGGTTCCTGCCCCACGGTCGGCGTCTCCGGCCTCACCCTGGGCGGCGGCCACGGCGTGGTCTCCCGGGCGTACGGCCTGACCTGCGACAGCCTCACCCAGGCCACGCTGATCACGGCGGACGGCAAGCAGCTGGTCGCCAACTCCACCGAGAACAAGGACCTGTTCTGGGCGCTGCGCGGCGCGGGCAACGGCAACTTCGGCGTGGTGACCGAGCTGCAGTTCAAGACCCACCCCGCACCCCAGGCCGTATCCGGCTATCTGACCTGGCCGTCGTCGATGGCGGCGGCCGTGGTGAAGGCCTGGCAGGAGTGGGGTCCGGACCAGCCCGACGAGATCTGGTCGTCGTGCCACCTGACGAACACGCCGGGCGGCACCCCCAGGGTCTCGGTCGCGTGCTTCTCGCTGGGCACCTACAACGAGCTCCAGAACGCGGTCGACAAGCTGGCCCACCTGGTCGGCGGCAACGCGTCGAGCGTCTCGCTGAAGCGGCACACGTACGAGGAGTCGATGGAGGCGTACGCGGGCTGCACGTCCTTCTCGACGGACGCCCAGTGCCACCTGCCGGGCTCGACCCCGGGCCGCTCCCCGCAGGGCGCGCTGGCGCGGGAGACCTACGTGGGCCGCTCCGACTTCTTCGACCGCTCGATCTCGGCCACGGGCATCCAGACGATGCTCAAGCAGCTGAAGGCGGTCCGCGGAAACTCCGGCGACATCGCCCTGACGGCCCTGGGCGGCGCGGTCAACCGCGTCTCCCCCACGGCGACGGCCTTCGTCCACCGCCGTTCCCGCATCCTGGCCCAGTACATAGTCTCCTGGCCCTCCGGCACGGCCGGCACATCGGCCCAGTCCTGGCTGACGTCCTTCCACGACGCCATGAAGCCCTACGCCTCCGGCGCGGCCTACCAGAACTACACGGACCCGACTCTGACGAACTGGCGCAAGGCGTACTACGGCGACGCGTCAACCCGCCTGACCACCCTGAAGAAGCAGTACGACCCGAGTCACTTCTTCACATACCCGCAGGGGTTGTAGGGGGGCGAAGCAAGGGGTGCGACATCAGCTCCGGTCCGGCAACACCCCCATGGGGCGCGGGGCTGTACCGATTTGCCGCTCCGCCGCGCGGGCGCGAGGAGCCACAACGCACCCGCGGACAAAGCACCGACCTCCCGGCGGAGCCTTACGCCGCGAGGTCCCGCTCCTCCGTACCGGACGACTCAGTACGGGCCCCCGGAATCAAGGCATCCCGCCCCACCCCCCGCGCACCGGCCGACCGAACCAGCCACCCACCCCACGCCGACCCCTCAACCGCCTTGAGCACCGGCGTGAGCAGAGCCATGGCAACCGGCGACAGCAGCAGAGCCACCGCCGTACCCAGCGCGAACCCACCGATCACGTCGGTCGGATAGTGCACGCCCATGTAGACCCGGCAGAACCCTTCGAGCAGCGCCAGCCCAATGCCCACCACCCCGAACCGCCGGTCCGCGACGAACAACGCGACCCCCATCGCCATGGTGATGGTCGCGTGATCGCTCACGAACGAGTAGTCGGTCTTCCCGGAGATCAGCACATCCAGCCCGGTGTGGTCGAGGAACGGCCGGGGCCGCTCCACGAACCCGCGTATGGGCACGTTCACGAGAACGGCGAGCGAAGCGGCGAGCGGCGCCCACACCAGCGCGGCCACGGACGACGCGGAGTCCTCGCCCCCACGCCGCCGCACGGACCACCAGCACCCCACCACGAGCAGCACCATCGCGACGAGCAACCCGTACTCCCCGACGAACTCCATGCCCCGGTCGAACCAGTGCGGTGCGTCCTTGGCGAGCCCATTGATGTCGTAGAGCAGACCGACGTCGGGATTCGACCCGGATTCGGCGAGTACAGCCATGGTGCTGCGGCTCCTTCGTCGTAGTTCCGGGCGCACCTCTCGTGCGCATTACTGAACAGGAACGCACGGTCCCGGTTAATACGTTCCACCCTCCACCGAATGATCACTCAGACGTTATCGAAGAGAGACTCATCGCCGCAGCTCAGGGGGTGGGTTCACGTTCCGTTCACACCGTCGTGGGGAGTGCTTTCGCGCCATCTTCGGTGACCCGGGTGGCGCCGAAGTAATCGGGGGTGTCAATGGGGTCGAAACGGATCACAGCGCCCGTCCGGGGCGCGTCGATCATGTACCCGCCGCCGACATAAATCCCCACATGCCGGATGGCCCGGGAATTGGTGAGGTCGTCCGAGAAGAACACCAGATCTCCCGGCAGCAATTCGGCCCGCTGCGGATGCGGTCCCGCGTTGTACTGATCGTTCGCGACGCGCGGCAGCGTGATCCCCGCCTGGGCGAACGCGGCCTTGGTCAGCCCCGAGCAGTCGAACCGCCCGTCCTGGTCGGCGGTACCGTTCCCGCCCCACAGATACGGCGTGCCGAGCTTGGTCTGGGCGTAGGTGATGGCGGTCGCGGCCTGCTCGGAGGGATCGACCCGGCTGACGGGCGCGGCGAAGCTCTGCGAGAGCGTCGTGATCGTCTTCACGTAGTTCTTGGTCTCGGAGTACGGCGGCACGCCCCCGTACTTGATGACCGCGTACGCCCCCGCGTTGTACGAGGCGAGCATGTTCGCGGTCTGGTTCCCCGGCACGTCCTTCACGTACGAGGCGAGCTCGCAGTCGTAGGTCGCGGCCGACGGAATCGCGTCGTTCGGATCCCATACGTTGCGTACGCCGTCGCCGTTGCCGTCGATCCCGTGCGTGGCCCAGGTACCGGGGATGAACTGCGCTATCCCCTCGGCCTTCGCCGGGCTCTTCGCGTTCGGGTTGAACCCGCTCTCCTGGTACAGCTGGGCGGCGAGCAGCGCGGGGTTGAGGGCGGGGCAGAGGTTGCCCCACTTCTGCACGAGCGCCGAGTACGCCGTCGGCACC
This sequence comes from Streptomyces sp. NBC_01261, assembly GCF_036226385.1. NCBI lineage: Bacteria > Bacillati > Actinomycetota > Actinomycetes > Kitasatosporales > Streptomycetaceae > Streptomyces > Streptomyces sp. NBC_01261. Next base: position 6,111,800 of record NZ_CP108463.1, on the reverse strand, counting down.
GCGCCCTTGGCGAGCGCGATGCTCCCGCCGCCGGCCCCGTTCGCGAGGTTCCCGGCGACGAGGTAGACCCCGACGACGAGCAGCATCACAAAGCTGAGCCCGAGCCCAGCCGCGACCCCACCGGCCACCCATACTTTTCGCACGGCTCAACCCTCCCCCATGTCAGCCCTGTTCAAGGCCATTTCGGGGCAGGGTGGCGGCATTTCGCCGTGCTTCCACCACATCTGACGCGTATTCAACGAGTCGCGTCCACCACACACGGTGCCTTACAGCACCTCATTACGGGCGAGTCGTACGACCGGGGGCCAACCGTCCCACTACGGGTCGGTCGTCGCGTCCTTGTACAACTCGGCCGCCTCTTTCCCGAACACGACGCTGTACGAGATGTCCGGTGTCAGCCCGCCCTGCTCATGCCCGCCGATGACACCCACGACCTGCTGGTCCCCGTTCACCCAGGGACTGCCGCTGGTGCCGCCGGTGAAGCCGGGGCAGTCGATGCGCTGCTGGGTGCTGCTGTGCTGGGTGGGCTTGTTGGTGCAGCTGATGGGCTGGTCGGTCGCGGAGGGATACCCGGTGATCGTCACCGCCGTGGCCCCGGTCGCCATCCCGGTCGTGAACCGGTCGGCGCCCACCACGTCCTCGATGTTCTTGCCGCCGACCTCGACGAGCGTGGCGAAGCCGATGTCGCTGTCCTCGGCCTGCCCCTTGGACCAGCCGTCCGGCAGGAACCGCTTCTCGACCTTCCACACCCCGTACGGCGCCTTGCCATCCCGGTAGCCGGGTACGAACACGTCGCCGGGGGCGCCGTCCAGGCAGTGGGCCGCGCTGACGATGAGGTCGTGCCCCGCGCTGTGCACGACGGACGCGGTGCAGTGGTGCCCGCCGGCGAGGCTGGTGGCGTGGGCCGCCCCGAACAGGGCGCCGATCCGAACGCTCTGTTTGCTCACCTCGGTCACGGTGGTCACGGCGAAGGGCCCGGGACCGTCGTCGGCGGTCGCCACGGAGGCGGAGGTCAGTGCCAGCGTCACCACGGCGACGAACAGCGCGTACCTACGGTTGCCCGCGAGGCGAGCGGAACGGGAGATGCGTGAGCTGCGCTTCATCGGGCCCCACTCTGTCCCACAAAGGTGAGAAAGGACGTCGACGTTTACTGAAATTTCGCTGTGAACAGCGCGTTCGCGCTCAGGTCGACGTTTGGTCCGGCGGTCTGTCCACCGTACTGTCCGTCCGCCCCTCCCGCCTCTCCTGCGCGATACTCGTCGTCTCCCCGGCACCCGACAAAGGAAACCCCCGTGTCCGACATCCCCCCCGACCTCACCTGGGAACGAGCCGCCCCACCGGACGCCACGGGCCCCGGCCCCTGGATCGAGCTGGCCTTCGGCCCGGGCGACGACGGCGAGGCCCCGGTCTACATCCGCGAGACCAGCGACCCGGAGAACGTCGTCACCACCAACCGCCGCAAGTGGGACGCCTTCGTACTCGGCGTACAGGCAGGCGAGTTCGACCACTTCGTGGAAGGCGTCGAAGGCATGGAGGGCGTTGAGAACACGACGGACCCAACACCCCCGGAAACCACGGGAATCGGACCGGATGCACCGAATGCGCTGGATGCGCTGGATACGCCGGATGCATAGAAGCCGCGTCTACGCCCTCCTGATCGACACCCCGGGCCCGGAGGCCGCCGCCGCGGCGGCCTTCTGGTCGGCGGCACTCGGCACCCCGGCGGAACCGGTCCCCGGAGAGGAGCAGTTCACAACGCTCCACAAGGCAATCCCCGGCCTGGTCACGGCGATTCAGTCCATCGACGACCCCAACCCGCGCTTCCACATCGACATCGAGACCGACGACGTAGAGGCGGAAACGGCCCGCCTGCTCACCCTCGGCGCGACCGAGACCGCCCGCTGGCTGGAGTGCCGGGTCCTGCGCGCCCCCGGCGGCCACCTGCTCTGCGTCCTGCCGGTGCACAGCGACCCCGAGGTCTTCAACACCGCTGCCCGCACCTGGAGTTAGCGCGCGGCACTCACCAGCGGGAACACCACTCCCGTAAGCCCCTCCGACGCCTCCCACAACCGCTCCGCCGCCTCCACGTCACTCGCCGCCGTGCTGCGCCCCACCAGCGTCGGCGCCCCGCGCATCTCCATCGGCCCGCTCGGGCCGGCGAAGCTCGCGCCCGGGAGGTCCTGGGTCGCCACGAAGAGGGTCGGCAGGGCGCCGCCCTTGTCGTCCTGGGCGAGGACCTTGTTGCCGGCGGCCATGAGCACGCGCGCGACCGGGTTCGCCGTATGGCTCTGGAGGTTGGTCGCCGCCCAGCCCGGGTGGGCCGCGAGGGAGCGGACGCGTGAGCCCGACTCCGTGAGCCTGCGCTGGAGTTCGAGCGTGAAGAGCAGGTTGGCGAGCTTGGACTGGGAGTACGCGCGCTGGGGGCTGTAGATGCCGTCCAGGTTCAGGTTCTCGAAGTGGATGAAGCCGTCGCCCATCCGGTGCGCGCCGGAGGACACGGTCACCACCCGGTCGGTGATGTGCGGCAGCAGCAGGTTCGTGAGCGCGAAGTGGCCCAGGTGGTTCGTGCCGAACTGCATCTCGAAGCCGTCGCGCGTCCGCCGCTCGGGGAGCATCATCACGCCGGCGTTGTTGACGAGCAGGTCCAGCGGCCGGTCCCACCCCTCGGCGAACTCCCGTACGGACGCCAGATCCGCGAGATCCAGCCGCCGCACCTCGGTACTGCCACTCACCTCGGCCGCCGCGGCCCGCCCCCGCTCCAGGTCCCGTACGGCGAACACGACATGCGCGCCCGCACGGGCCAGCTCGGCGGCGGCCGCGAACCCGATCCCGCTGTTGGCCCCGGTGACGACGGCGGTACGCCCGGAGAGACCGGGAATCCGCCCGACGCCCCACTTGGCCTTGCTCTTGCTCGTGCCCTTGCCGCTGATGGTCCTGTCCGTGTTGTCCATGTCTCCCAATGTAGGCAACGCCAACAATGCTGTCAATGACAACAATGGTGACGGTGACAACAATGTCGGCATCGACAACATCGGGATACGATGGTCCGCATGCCCGTACGCCCCTATCACCACGGAGACCTGCGCTCCGCCCTGCTCGCGAGCGCGGAGCGCACCCTGCTGGAGAAGGGGGTGGCCGCTCTGTCCCTGCGCGAACTGGCCCGGGACGTCGGCGTGAGCCACGCGGCCCCCGGCCGCCACTTCAAGGACAAGCAGGCCCTGGTCGACGCCCTCGCCCTCACCGGCTTCGAGCGCATGACCAAGGAACTGACCGCCGCGGACACCCCCGACCTCCCCCTCGAAGCCCGCCTCACCGAACTGGCCAGGACCTACGTCCACTTCGCGGTCTCGAACGCCGAGCTGCTGGAGGTCATGTACTCCCGCAAGCACGACGCGGACATCTCCGAGCAGCTCCGGGCGGCGGTGGACGGCACGACCACCCAGTTCGTACAGGTCGTCATCGACGCCCAGGAGCGCGGCGAGGTGATCCCCGGCGCCCCCTGGACCATCGCCCTGGTCATCGGCGCCGCCCTCCACGGCACGGCATCCTTCGCAGCCCAGGGCACCCTCACCCCCGAGGCGGCGGTAGCCGACATCCCCGCCCTGATCCACCACTTGCTGAACGGTTTGACACCCCGCGAGAACTAGCAGCGAACGGCGACCACTTGGCGCCGGTTAACAGCACCTCCCTCAGCGGCGAGGGGCTGCATCGATATGCGGCTCCGCCGCGAGGGCGCGCCCAACCCCCTCAGGGGCGCGGGGAACTGCGCGACCAGCCACAACGGACCCGCACCCCGCAAGCAACCGAACCCCCAGCCGCAACCCGGCCGAACTCCTTGTCAACGCGCGTCCCGCTGTGAAGTTCCCGTGGAGAGAGTCAAGCCCGAGCCATCCCCACCCCATCCCGCAGCCACTGATCAGCAATCCCCCAACCCCCTTGAGTAACGCGGAAGTCAGAATTCCGGAACCCACCTTGTTGTCACGTACTCAACAAGAGATGGTCATCGCGGGCCGCCGCCCCCACCGGGAACCTCACCGGTGGACCCCCCACCCGCAGGCCTCTGCCAACCTCTCTCTGGAGGCTGTACGTTGCGTACGTCACTCCCCAACTCCCCCCACATACGCGGCAACCGGCGCAGACTCGGCACCGCCGCCGCCGCGACCACCGCGCTCCTGCTCGCCGGACTCGGCACCGCGGCCCACGCGAGCGCCGCCACCACCCCCCACAAGGCGACCGCCAAGACGATCGCCGCACAGGTCGCCAAGGCCCACGTGCGGTACGCGAAGATCGGCTGCGCCGCGACCCCGAAGAAGGGCTTCGCCGCCTGTAACGCCCTCCGTGTCACCGGCGGCACCACCGCCTTCATGGAGAAGCAGGCCGCGCTGAAGGGCGTCACGCCCAAGACCATCTCCCCGAAGGCCGCCTCGGACGACCCCACCGGCTACGGCCCCTCGGACATCCAGTCCGCCTACGGCCTGGCCTCCGCCGCCTCCTCCAGCGGCTCCGGCGAGACCGTCGCCATCGTCGACGCCTACGACGACCCGAACGCGGAGTCCGACCTCGCGACCTACCGCTCGTACTACGGCCTCTCGGCCTGCACCACGGCCAACGGCTGCTTCAAGAAGGTCAGTCAGACCGGTTCGACGAGCTCGCTGCCGACCGCCGACAGCGGCTGGGCCGGCGAGGAGTCCCTCGACGTCGACATGGTCAGCGCGACCTGCCCGAACTGCAACATCCTCCTGGTCGAGGCCAAGTCGGCGAGCGACGCCAACCTCGGCACCGCGGTGAACGAGGCCGTGAAGCTGGGCGCGAAGTTCGTCTCGAACTCCTACGGTGGCTCGGAGTCCTCCTCCGACACGTCGTACGACACCTCGTACTACAAGCACGCGGGCGTCGCCATCACCGCCAGCGCGGGCGACGAGGCCTACGGCGCCGAGTACCCGGCCGGCTCCCGCTACGTCACCGCCGTCGGCGGCACGAAGCTCTCCACGTCCTCCACCTCCCGCGGCTGGACCGAGAGCGTCTGGAAGACCAGCAGCACCGAAGGCACCGGCTCCGGCTGCTCCGCGTACGACGCGAAGCCCACCTGGCAGACCGACACCGGCTGCACCAAGCGCATGATCTCCGACGTCTCCGCCGTCGCCGACCCCGCCACCGGCGTCTCGGTCTACGACACCTACGGCGACGACGGCACCGGCTGGGGCACCTACGGCGGCACCAGCGCCTCCTCCCCGATCATCGCGAGTGTCTACGCCCTCGCCGGCACCCCCGGCAGCAGCGACTACCCGGCGTCGTACCCCTACGCCGCGGCCGGCACCTCCGCCCTGAACGACGTGACGAGCGGCAACAACGGCTCCTGCTCGACGAGTTACTTCTGCACCGCAAAGTCGGGCTACGACGGCCCGACCGGCTGGGGCACCCCGGAGGGCGTGTCCGCCTTCACCGGCTGACCGCACTCCACTCCGCGAGAACCTCCCCGTCGGGTCACGGGGAGCCGCCGGCAGAGGGGGACGTGGGGTCCCCTCGGCGGAGCGAATGGCAACGGGCCGCGGCAACCAGCCGCGGCCCGTTCGCCGTGCCGTAGGCCCCGACAGGCCCCAACTCCCATGAGAATCCTGTGGGTTTGGTAAAGGGCCAGACCCTGTTCGGTAAGCCGGAAGTCAGGATTCCAGCAGCCCCTTGTTGTCGCGTACTCAACAAGAGATGGTCATCGCGGGCCGCCCCCCACCGCCGGAGAAACCGTGCCGGCGACACGCACCCGCACCGCCCCTGTTCCACCGACTCAGGAGGCTGCACCTTGCGTACCACGACCCCCAACTCCCCCCACACGCGCGGTAGATGGCGCCGCACAGGATCCGTCGTCATCGCCACGGCCGCACTCGTCCTCACCGGCCTCGGCACCGCCGTACAGGCCGACGCCGCGGCGGGCGCCACCACCTCCACGAAGGTGACGTACGCCGCCACCCCCTGTGCGACCCCCAAGCACACGGGCGACCTCACCTGCAAGTCCTACCGCGTCACCGGCGGCCTCACCGCCTTCCAGAAGGCGCAGGCCGCGAGGACCGGCATCACCCCCAAGGCGGCCGACGCGTCGACCCCCTCCGGCTACAGCCCGACCAACCTCCGGTCCGCCTACGGCCTGACCTCCGCCGCCGCCTCCAACGGCTCCGGCGAGACGATCGCGATCGTCGACGCGTACAACGACCCGAACGCCGAGGCCGACCTCGCCACCTACCGCTCGTACTACGGCCTCTCGGCCTGCACGACGGCCAACGGCTGCTTCAAGAAGGTCAGTCAGACCGGCTCCACGACGTCCCTCCCCACCAGTGACGCCGGCTGGTCCGAGGAGATCTCCCTCGACCTCGACATGGCGAGCGCGATCTGCCCGCTGTGCAACATCACCCTCGTCGAGGCCACCAGCGCCAGCTACGCCAACCTCGGCACCGCCGAGAACGAGGCCGTCACCCTGGGCGCCAAGTTCGTCTCGAACTCCTACGGCGGCTCCGAGTCCTCCTCCCAGACGTCGTACGACACCTCGTACTACAAGCACGCGGGCGTGGCCATCACCGTCTCCTCCGGTGACAGCGCCTACGGCGCCGAGTACCCGGCAACGTCCCAGTACGTGACGGCGGTCGGCGGCACCAAGCTCTCCACCGCCTCCACCACCCGCGGCTGGACCGAGTCCGTCTGGCGCACCTCCAGCACCGAGGGCACCGGCTCCGGCTGCTCCTCCTACGACGCCAAGCCCACCTGGCAGACCGACACCGGCTGCACCAAGCGCATGGAGTCCGACGTCTCCGCGGTCGCCGACCCCGCCACCGGCGTCTCGGTCTACGACTCCTACGGCGTCACCGCCGGCTGGTACACCTTCGGCGGCACCAGCGTCTCCGCACCGATCATCGCCGGCGTCTACGCGCTGGCCGGCACCCCGGCCAGCGGCACCTACCCGGCGCAGTACCCCTACGACTACGCGGGCACCTCGTCCCTCAACGACGTGACGAGCGGCTACAACGGCTCCTGCTCGACGGCGTACTTCTGCACCGCCGAGACCGGCTACGACGGCCCGACCGGCTGGGGCACCCCGGAGGGCATCTCGGCCTTCGCCAACTGACGGTAACCTGCCCCCCACCCTGAGCTGATCCTCCGTCACATGACGTGCCACAGTGGGTCGTGGGGGCCACACCTGGCACGAGAGAACGGGCCGCGGCATCCAGCCGCGGCCCGTTCATCATGAGAACATCAAGGCGAACCAAAGCGAGTAATCAGGGGCTAACGACCGAACCACGGACAGGTTCCGCTCCGGAATCGTTGCCCGGCGTTACCTACCGTGATACACAGAGTGACCGTACGGGGTATTCGTACGAAACCCGCCAATCAATGACGCCAAGTCGACATCCGACAGCGCCTTTGTCGGCGACAATGATGCCTGACCTCTGCGCACCTGCAGGGGACGCGGAACTACCCACCAGGGGCGGTGACTTACATGCTCTTCGCGGCCGACAAGGGAGACATCAACACCATCATCGGCGGGATCGCTCCGGACTGGGGCCCCTTCGGCAGCCTGGGTAACGAGGCGAAGGTGATGATCGAGGTCGTGATGGCGGTCGCCATCCTGCTCTGCCTCGGTATCGCCGTATGGGGTGCGGCCAAACAGCGCATCGGCGCGACGGCGCTCCGCGACACGTTCAGCGCGGAGCAGGGCAAGGGACTCATCGTCGCCGGCCTGACCGGCGTCTTCATCATCGGCTCCCTCGGCACCCTCTTCACCATCGTGTACGGCATGGCCGTATAGCCGAGCCCGGCCCGTCCCCCCTTTCCCCACCCACCCGCCCGTCGTGCCCACCGGCAGAGGTTGCGTTTCCCTGATGTCGAGTCACCACTCCGCGCCCGCGCGGGAACCAGCACGGCTACCGTCGTACTTCCAGGTGTTTCTGGACGACGGCGAAGGGGCGTACCCGGCATGAGTCCCGGAGACGAGCACGAGACCTCCGGCGGTTACGGCGGCACCGGCCAGACCCGCACCCGGCTGCCCCAGGGAACCGGCGGCGACATCTACGGCGGCGCCCGCCGCGGCGGCAGATCCTCCTCCAAAAGCCTGGTGACGGTCGTCGGAGTAGTCGTCGTCCTCATCGCCGCCATCGCCTTCGCCAACCGCGGCGACGGCACGTCGTCCTCGAACGACAGCAGCACGTCGAACGGTTCGAAGCCGGACGCCGCGTCCACGGCAGCGAGCGGGACGAAGCCGGTGGAGTCGAAGACCGGGGGGATTCCGTCGGGGTTCGCGCACACCGAACAAGGAGCGCAGTCGGCCGCGGCGAACTACTCCGTGGCGCTGGGCTCGACCGGCATGTTCCAGAAGGAGATCCGGCACTCGCTCGTGAACTCCCTCTACACGTCCGGTGCCGCGAGCAAACTGACGGGTCCGATGGATCAGGCCTACTCCGCCGACTTCCTCAGCAAGCTGGGCCTCGACGCCAACGGCAACGCACCGACCGGCAGCACGTTCGTCTCCCGCTCGATCCCGGTGGGCGCGACGGTCCAGCAGTACAGCGCCGGCGACGCGAAGGTCGCGGTCTGGTACGTGGGCCTCATCGGCATGTCCGGACAGACCTCGACCGACCCCGTCACCACCTCGTGGAAGACCTGGAGCTTCGACCTCCAGTGGTCCAACGGCGACTGGAAGATCGTTACGGACTCCCAGAAGGACGGCCCCGCCCCGGTACCCGGCGACGACACGGCCGCCACCTCGGACGAGATCAGCAAGGCCATCGACGAGTACGGAGGGTTCACGTATGCCCGGTAACCCGCAACGCGTGCTCAGGCTCGCCGGAGCCGTGACCGCCGTACAGACGACCCTCGTGCTGCTGGCCACCCATGCCGTCGCCGCGACCCCCAGTCCGTCGCCCTCGGCGTCCAAGAGCGTCGACTGCAGGCTCATCGTCGGCGAGGCCAAGAAGTACTGCCAGCGCAGCAACGAGACGAGCACCACCACCCCCAGCACCACCGACACCCTCGACCCCCTCTCCTCCCTCGGAAAGGGCTGCGCCGAAGCCGCCTCCTGGACCATCGACAAACTCAGCGACGCCGTCAAAGAGACCGCGAACGTCGACTTCACGAACCCCCGGTTCCTTCAGCAGTACGCCGTCGTCTTCGCCGCGTCCACCATCCTCACCCTCCTCCTGTGGCTGCTCGCTGTGGCCAAGCGCGCGGTACGAGGCGTCCCCCTCACCACCGCCATCTCCGAGGCCATCGGCTTCCTCTGGCTCACGGTCATCGCCTCCGCGTTCACCCCCCTGATCCTGTACACCGTCGTCTCCGCCACGGACGGCATCACCGAGGTCCTCGCGAAAACCACCGGCAACCAGACGGACACCTTCTTCGGCAACTTCTCCGGCGCCCTGGCCAAGGGAAACAACATCGGCGGCGGCCCGATCATGCTGATCGTGGTCTCCCTGGTGTCGATCCTCGCCGCCGGCGTCCTCTGGCTGGAGCTCGTCATCCGCGCCGCCCTCCTCTACGTCGGCGCCCTCCTCGGCACCGTCGTCTACGCGGGCCTCGTCGACAAGAACCTGTGGGGCCACGTCCGCCGCTGGGCCGGCATCATGATCGCGGTGATCCTGGTCAAACCGGTCATCGTGATCGTGCTGGGCCTGGCCGGCGCGCTGTCCACCGCCGACGGCCCGGACTCGTTCTCCGCCGTCGTCTCCGGCCTCGCGATCATCCTGCTCGCCATCTTCGCCAGCGCGATGATCTACCGCTTCGTCCCCGGCTTCGGCGACGAGATCGCCGGCGGCCGCAACAACCGCATCATGCAGGGCGCCGAGGGCAAGGCCGCCGCGGTCATCAGCTCCCCGGCCACCATGGTCGCCCAGGGCATCAAGACCCACAGCGCCCGCACGAACGACGGCGGCGGCGGCCAGTCCTCGTCCGGCGGCGGCGCCCGCCCGTCCAACCCGGTCTCCGGCGGCGTCGCGGCCCACAGCAGCCGCCCGTCGAGCAGCGGCGGAGCAGTCCCCTCCGCCGCGCCGGCACCCCGCCAGAGCCCGGCGAACACCCCGCACGCCGGCAACGCCCGCAACAACCGCACGGGAGGTGAAGGGCGTTGACGACAGAGTCCCACCTGTCCCATCCGATCACGCCCCGCCGGACATATCTCATCGGCCGTGCCCGGCCGAACGCGATCGTCGGCAAGAATCGCGAGACCGGCGAGATCGCCCTCATCATCGTGGGCGCGTTCCTCGGCATGATGAGCGGACTCCTCGTCCCCGTCCTGTCCCTGCGCATCGTGCTGCTGACGGGCTTCCCGATGCTCGCGCTGATGGCGGTCTACGTCCCGTACAAGCGCCGCACGTTCTACAAGTGGTTCGAGATCAACCGCAGTTACAAGCGGACCCTGCGCAACGGCACGACGTACCGCTCCTCCGTCGTGGAGGCCGGCGTCCACCTCGACGGCCGCGAGGTCGAGGTCGGCCCGCCGCCCGGGATCGGCCGGATCAACTGGCTGGCCGCCCCCTTCGGCCCGGACGAGATCGCCGTACTCCTGCACGCCGACCGCCGTACGGTCACCGCCGCGATCGAGATCGAGGGCCCGGGTGTCGGCCTGCGCGACAGCGAGGACCAGGAAGCCCTCGTCGACCGCTTCGGCACGCTCCTCAAGCACGTGGCGAACGGCGACGGCTTCGTCACCCGCATCCAGATGCTCGCCCGCACGCTGCCCGCCGACCCGGACGCGCACGCCAAGGACGTCGCCCAGCGCGGCGACGAGAAGTCACTGACCTGGCTCCAGCAGTCGTACGACCAACTGCAGTCGATGGTGTCCACCAGCAGCGAGCAGCACCGCGCCTACCTCGTCGCCTGCATGCACTTCAACCGCGAACTCTCCGCCGAGGCCCACGCGATGGCCCGCGCCGCCCGCCCCATGGCAGGCCGCAAGCTCGACCGGGACGCCGGCCTCGCGGTCGTCATGGCGCGTGAACTCACCGACATCTGCTCGCGGTTGCAGGAGGCGGACATCCGCGTACGGCAGCCGCTCGGCCAGGGCCGGCTCGCCTCGCTCATCCACTCCATGTACGACCCGGACCACCCCATCGACCACCTCCAGGCGATGACGAAGCGCAACGCCTGGCCGGCCGAACTCGACGCCATGGAACCGACGTTCCTCCAGGCGAAGACCCGTGAGTCGTCGACCCGCGAACCCTGGTGCCACGCCACGGCCTGGGTGAAGGAGTGGCCGATGACCCCGGTCGGAGTCAACTTCCTGGCGCCCCTCCTCGTCCACACCCCGGACGTGATCCGCACGGTCGCCGTCACGATGGACCTCGAACCCACCGAGGTCGCCATCGAGCGCATGCTGACCGAGAAGACGAACGACGAGGCCGACGCCTCCCGCGCCGCCAAGATGAACCGCACCGTCGACCCCCGTGACGTGGCCGCCCACGGCCGCATGGACCAGCGCGGCGAGGACCTGGCGAGCGGCGCGGCCGGCGTGAACCTGGTCGGCTACATCACCGTCTCCTCCCGCAACCCCGAGGCCCTCGCGCGCGACAAGCGCACGATAAGGGCGTCCGCCGGCAAGTCGTATCTGAAGCTGGAGTGGTGCGACCGCGAGCACCACCGCGCGTTTGTGAACACACTGCCGTTCGCCACCGGCATCCGGAGGTAGGGCTCAGATGCGGGATCCGCTGTCCGTCCTCACCGACGCCTTCACGTCCTTCCTCTTCGGAAAGATCGAGTCCACCCGCCTCCCGGTCCGCACCTCGACGGGCCAGGCCCAGGCGGTCTACCTGCCGACGGCCGCCCCCGGCCTCGGCGACTCGGGCGTCATCATCGGCCGCGAGGTCTACTCCGGCAAGGGCTACATCTACGACCCCTTCCAGCTCTACGGCCAGCAACTCCCGGCCCCCCACTGGCTGGTGCTCGGCGAGTCCGGCAACGGCAAGTCGGCCCTGGAGAAGACGTACGTCCTACGCCAACTGCGCTTCCGCGACCGCCAGGTGGTCGTCCTGGACGCCCAGGGCGAGGACGGCGTCGGCGAATGGAACCTGATCGCGGAGGAGTTGGGGATAACCCCTATCCGCCTGGACCCAACCGCCGCCCTGGACATGGGAATCCGCCTCAACCCTCTCGACCCGGCGATCACGACGACAGGCCAACTCGCCCTGCTCCGAACGATCATCGAGGTGGCGATGGGCCACGGCCTCGACGAACGCTCCGGCTTCGCGCTGAAGGTGGCGCACGCCTACGTCAACGAGACGATCGTCGAACGCCAACCGGTCCTCATGGACATCGTCGAGCAACTACGCCACCCCGAACCGGAGTCGGCCGAGGCGATGAACGTCGCCATAGACGACGTACGGGCATGGGGCCTGGACGTCGCCCTCGTCATCGACCGCCTGGTCGACGGCGACCTCCGCGGCATGTTCGACGGCCCGACGACGGTCGGCATCGACCTCGACGCACCGCTGATCGTCTTCGACCTGTCCCACATCGACCGCAACTCCATCGCCATGCCCATCCTGATGGCGATCGTCGGCGTCTGGCTGGAACACACCTGGATCCGCCCCGACCGGAAGAAGCGCATCTTCCTGGTCGAGGAGGCCTGGCACATCATCAACAGCCCCTTCGTGGCCCAACTCTTCCAGCGCCTGCTGAAGTTCGGCCGCCGCCTGGGCCTGTCGTTCGTGGCGGTGGTCCACCACTTGTCGGACGTGGTCGACGGGGCAGCGGCGAAGGAGGCCGCGGCGATCCTCAAAATGGCCTCGACACGAACGATCTACGCCCAAAAGGCGGACGAAGCCCGGGCAACCGGGCGGGTGTTGGGCCTGCCACGCTGGGCGGTGGAGATCATCCCCACCCTCACCCCCGGCATCGCGGTCTGGGACGTCAACGGCAATGTCCAGGTGGTCAAACACCTGATCACCGAGACGGAACGCCCGCTCGTCTTCACCGACCGCGCGATGACCCAGTCCTCCCGCGACCACGACCAGGAAGTGACCGACGACGCCCTGCGCGCCGCCGAGTTGGAGGCCGAGGAACGCGCGGCGGCCTTCATGGAACAGCAGTTGAGCGATCTCGACGGCTCCTCCGAGTCCACGGTGGCGTGAACGGCGGTGGCATGACATGAGACCGGACGACGGTGGACGCGAGCGCCAAGGGGGCATCCCCGACGGCCTGTTGGTGGGCCTGCTCGCGTTCCTCATCGGCATGACGTTGCTGGTGTGGTCGGCCACCGGCCTGGCCGCCCTGTTCTCCCAGGGCGGCTGGCCGACCGGCGTGACCTTCACCCGCACCCCGATGGCCATGCGCCATCTCATCGCCCAGCCCCACGACATCGCCGGCGCCTGGCCCCAGTCCCCACCCGCCCAGTTCTCCGGCTACGGCCTCTTCTGGGGCCTGTTCATCGGCCAGTTGATGATCCTGGTCGTCCTGACGGTGTTCATGATGGGCACGCTGGCGAGATGGCGGGCGGTACGGGCGAGAACTCGGGCGGTGGGACTGGTGGTCCCGCCTCCACCGGAGCCCCACGAGGTACCGATACAACGCCCGGAACCACAACAACAACCGCAGCCGACGGTCCTCCTGGAACAGGCGCCACCTGCACCGGTCTTCTCAACTTCTCTGTCCAACGGTGAACGGGTGGGTGGGTGGGAAAGGGTCTTTCTCGCGACAGCAGAAAGCCGCCAAGCAACCGCAACCCAGGCAGTACGGGACGCGGAAGGCCCAGCCCTGGTGGTCACCTCCAACCCCGCCATCTGGCAGGACACCAAGGACGCCAGAGCCAAACTGGGCCCGGTCCTCCTCTACGACCCCGCCCACCTCTGCGACACCCCGGCCCGCCTCCACTGGTCCCCCACCACAGGCTGCGAGGACAAACCGACAGCGGTGAAAAGAGCCGCCGCCCTCCTCACCCCGGTCAGACCCACGGCAAAGATCGACCAGACGGTGGCGGACACCGCCGAGACCCTCCTCCGCAGCTACCTGCACGCCGCCGCGATCGACGGCCGCACCATCCGCCACGTCCACCGCTGGTCCCAGGGCACCCAGATCCAGGACGCGGTGAGAATCCTCCGCACCAACGCCAAGGCAGCCCCCGGTGCGGCGGGCGAACTCGAAGCCGCCCTCACGTCCCACCCCGAACGCCGGGACATCGCCCAGGAGTTGACGAGCCGCGCGCTCTCCTCCCTCTTCACGGTCAACATCCGCGAAGCCTGCACACCCAACAGAACTGACGCCCTCTCCTTGGATTCCTTCGCGAACGAAGGGGGCACGCTTTACCTGGTCGGTGAATCCATCGAGGACCCCCGTACGAACCCGGGCGCGATGCCTCTCCTCACCGCCCTCGCATCAAGCGTGGTCGAGCGCGGCCGGCACATGGCCGAACGGTCATCGGCCGGTCGCCTCGACCCACCAATGACGCTTGTCCTGGACGACGTCGCGGCCGTGGCCCCGCTCCCCCAACTCCCGGAGCTCCTCGCCACGGGCGCGGACCGAGGCCTGCCGACCCTGGCCCTCCTCCGCTCCAGAGAACAGGCCAGGGCCCGCTGGCCCCACCACGAACTTCCGGTCTAGCAAAGGGACTTACGGCGCCCACAGCTACGGCTACGGCCGCTCGACCACCATCTCCAGCTCCCGCTCGTCCGCGTTCCCGCCCAACGGCACGGTGACGCCCGTGGGGACGAAGCCGACCTTGCCGTAGAACCGCCGGGCCCGCTCGTTGTCCTCGTGCACGATGAGCCGCACCCGCTCGACCCCGCGCCCCCAGGCCCACTCCAGCGCCGCGTCGAAGAGCACCTCGGTCAGCCCGATGCCCCGGACCTCCGGCCGCACGAACACCCCGACGAGGTGCCCCTGCTTCCGCTCGACCGCGAAGCCGGCCCAGTCGACCGTCCCGGCCTCCTCAAGCAGCACGGTCACCGTCCCGACCCACTCCCCGTCCGGCCCCTCGGCAATGACCTGCTGGGACTTCTCAGCACCTTCGGCAGCCCCTACGGCCCGCTCCTGATAGAAGGAGTCCGGCCGGGCCAGCGCCGCGTCGTAGGTCTCCAGGAAGGCAAGGTGCGCGACGGGATCCTGTAGCGCGACGAGCCGCAGCTCCCTCGCCGCGGCCCACTCGTCAGCGCGTATCGAACGGATCTTGTAGTTCATGCCAGTTACGGTAGCCGAAACGCAGAAAACCCCCGTACCGAATAAACGGTACGGGGGTTTTCGCAATATTTGTTCGGCGGCGTCCTACTCTCCCACAGGGTCCCCCCTGCAGTACCATCGGCGCTGTGAGGCTTAGCTTCCGGGTTCGGAATGTAACCGGGCGTTTCCCTCACGCTATGACCACCGAAACACTATGAAACAGACAACCGCACCACACCCGGTGGCCCCGGACATGGGGTTGTTCGTGGTTTCAGAACCAACACAGTGGACGCGAGCAACTGAGGACAAGCCCTCGGCCTATTAGTACCGGTCACCTCCACCCATTACTGGGCTTCCAGATCCGGCCTATCAACCCAGTCGTCTACTGGGAGCCTTAACCCCTCAAGGGGGTGGGAACACTCATCTCGAAGCAGGCTTCCCGCTTAGATGCTTTCAGCGGTTATCCCTCCCGAACGTAGCCAACCAGCCATGCCCTTGGCAGAACAACTGGCACACCAGAGGTTCGTCCGTCCCGGTCCTCTCGTACTAGGGACAGCCCTTCTCAATGTTCCTGCGCGCGCAGCGGATAGGGACCGAACTGTCTCACGACGTTCTAAACCCAGCTCGCGTACCGCTTTAATGGGCGAACAGCCCAACCCTTGGGACCGACTCCAGCCCCAGGATGCGACGAGCCGACATCGAGGTGCCAAACCATCCCGTCGATATGGACTCTTGGGGAAGATCAGCCTGTTATCCCCGGGGTACCTTTTATCCGTTGAGCGACGGCGCTTCCACAAGCCACCGCCGGATCACTAGTCCCGACTTTCGTCCCTGCTCGACCCGTCGGTCTCACAGTCAAGCTCCCTTGTGCACTTACACTCAACACCTGATTGCCAACCAGGCTGAGGGAACCTTTGGGCGCCTCCGTTACTCTTTAGGAGGCAACCGCCCCAGTTAAACTACCCATCAGACACTGTCCCTGATCCGGATCACGGACCCAGGTTAGACATCCAGCACGACCAGACTGGTATTTCAACGACGACTCCACCCACACTGGCGTGTGAGCTTCAAAGTCTCCCAGCTATCCTACACAAGCCGAACCGAACACCAATATCAAACTGTAGTAAAGGTCCCGGGGTCTTTCCGTCCTGCTGCGCGAAACGAGCATCTTTACTCGTAGTGCAATTTCACCGGGCCTATGGTTGAGACAGTCGAGAAGTCGTTACGCCATTCGTGCAGGTCGGAACTTACCCGACAAGGAATTTCGCTACCTTAGGATGGTTATAGTTACCACCGCCGTTTACTGGCGCTTAAGTTCTCAGCTTCGCCACCCCGAAGAGTGACTAACCGGTCCCCTTAACGTTCCAGCACCGGGCAGGCGTCAGTCCGTATACATCGCCTTACGGCTTCGCACGGACCTGTGTTTTTAGTAAACAGTCGCTTCTCGCTGGTCTCTGCGGCCACCCCCAGCTCAAGGAGTAAATCCTCTCACCGGTGATGGCCCCCCTTCTCCCGAAGTTACGGGGGCATTTTGCCGAGTTCCTTAACCATAGTTCACCCGAACGCCTCGGTATTCTCTACCTGACCACCTGAGTCGGTTTAGGGTACGGGCCGCCATGAAACTCGCTAGAGGCTTTTCTCGACAGCATAGGATCATCCACTTCACCACAATCGGCT